>NZ_PPCN01000029.1 GCF_002906165.1 Roseibium marinum | reverse complement strand
GCATGGCTGGTCAGCGCCGTGCCGATGATCTTGTTGGTGTAGACATCGCCTTCCTTGATCACCTCGCGGACATGGATGTCCTGGATCGGGTGATGGTTCGGACCGAACCTGAAGTTGCCCCGCGTCGACTTGAAGTCGGCCTCTTCCAGCGCCGCGCGGAACGCGTCCGCATCGCTCACATCCGCCTTCGCCATCGCCGACAGCAGCAGGTTCGCCGTGTCGAAGCCCTGCGAGGCATAAAGCGACGGCAGGCGGCCGTATTCCGCCTGGAAGCTCTCCACGAACGCCTTGTTGGTCTCGTTGGCGATGTCCTTGCTCCACTGGCTGGTGTTCTTCACACCAAGCGCCGCGTCGCCCACCGCCTGCAGGATACCCTGGTCGAACGAAAACGCAGGACCCACCACCGGAAGGTCGATGCCGCTGTCCTTGTACTGCTTCAGGAACGAGATCCCCATGCCGCCCGGCAGGAAGAAGAACACGCTGTCCGCCCCCGAGGCGCGGATCTGCGCGAGTTCCGCCGCATAGTCGGTCTGGCCCAGCTTGGTATAGATCTCCCCGGCAAGCGCACCCTTGTAGAAGCGCTTGTAGCCGGTCAGCGCGTCCTTGCCCGCCGGATAGTTCGGCGCCAGGATGAAGCTGTTCTTCAATTCGGCGAAATTGGCGTAGGCGCCCGCGCCCTCATGCAGGTTGTCATTCTGCCAGGCGACGTTGAAATAGTTCGGATGGCAGCCCTTGCCAGCCAGCGCCGACGGGCCGGCATTGGGCGACAGGTAGAACTTGCCCTGCGCCGTGACCGAGGGAATGACCGCCATGGCCAGGTTCGACCAGACGATGCCGGTCATCACATCGACCTTGTCCGACTGGACCATCTTGTCGGCCAGCTGGACCGCCACGTCCGGCTTGCGCTGGTCGTCCTCGACGATCACCTCCATGTCGGTGTTGCCGGACTGTTTCACAGCCAGCAGGAAACCGTCGCGCACATCGATCCCCAGACCAGCGCC
>NZ_PPCN01000028.1 GCF_002906165.1 Roseibium marinum | reverse complement strand
TCTAGAGCGTATCCGTTTTTCGATGAATCGAATGTGATGTGACATGTCAGGTTAGGTCTGATTCAAGCTTTCCAGCAATGGAGGGCGATTTAATGGGCCGGGCACTGAGTTGCGATCTTCGGGATCGGGTTTTGAAAGCATCGCGGGAAGGAGCTTCTGCGCGACAGGCAGCGGCGAGATTTGGTGTGAGCGCTTCCAGTGCGATCCGCTGGATCGCGCGCGCCGGACAGGGCGAGACAGAGCCCCGCAAGCCCGGACGCAAGAACGTGTCCCGTCTTGATCCGCACGAAGGGTTCATCGTTGGCCTGATCGAGGACAAGAAGGACATCACGCTTGACGAGATGGTCGCCCGCCTTGCTGACGACTGTGGCATGAAGATCGGCCGAAGCATGTTGAGCAGTTGGCTGCGCTCACGCGGGTTCACATACAAAAAAAGACCGCTCACGCATTGGAGCAGGAACGTCCAGGTTTGATGATGCGGCGTCAGGCGTGGTTCGACAGCCAGCTTGATCTTGATCCGGCCAGGCTCGTCTTCATTGACGAGACCGGCCTGAATACGAAGATGGCGCGGCTGCGTGGGCGATCCTTGAAGGGAGAACGTTGCCGGGCGGGAGTGCCACACGGCCACTGGAAAACGACAACCTTCACCGGTGCATTGCGCTTGACCGGCATGACGGCGCCGATGGTACTCGACGGTGCCATGAACGGTTTGGCTTTCCTGGCCTATGTCGAGCAGGCCCTTGTACCGACGCTGTCACGCGGCGACATCGTCGTGATGGACAACCTGCCGGCCCACAAGGCTGTCGGCGTCCGGGAAGCCATTGAAAGCGTCGGTGCCGAGCTGCGCTATCTGCCGCCTTACAGTCCCGACTTCAACCCCATCGAGATGGCGTTTTCGAAGCTCAAGGCTCTGTTGCGCGCCAAGGCAGAACGTACAGTCGACGCCTTGTGGAACTCCGTTGGTGACCTCTGCGCCCACTTCAAGCCACAGGAATGTGCCAACTACTTCGCTGCCGCCGGATATGAACCAACATAAAACGGATGCGCTCTAG
>NZ_PPCN01000027.1 GCF_002906165.1 Roseibium marinum | reverse complement strand
CGCCAGTTCCGACACCGTGCGCTCACCCTTCAAGGCCTCCAGCGCAACGCGAGCCTTGAAGCCCGCATCATGGTTCCTGCGTTTCGACATAGTCCGATCTCCTCGTTCATGGAGACCAGCAGACGTCAAATCGTAGCTTCCGTCACTGTCCGATTTTCGGGGAGGTGCTGTTCGCCGCCGGCAAGGGAATCTGAACAAGCACGGTAAGAAGTCCTGGCTGCAGCAGCGTCCAAAGAACCTGTTTTCTGGCCTGATCAAATGCGGTTGCTGCGGAGGCGGCTACTCAATGGTCTCACAAACACATCTTGGCTGCTCAACAGCCAGGAACAAAGGAACATGCGACAACCGCAAGACAATAAAGCGCGAGACGCTCGAACAAGACGTTCTTAACGCGCTTAAATCCCACCTGATGGACCCGGACCTGTGTGATCTCTTCTGCAAAGAATATACTGCTCACTTGAACCAGCTGCGCCTCAATCACAACGCCTCGATTGAAGGCTACAAAAGCGAGCATAAGCAAACGCTCAAGAAGCTGGACCAGATGGTTGAGGCAATCGCGGACGGTGCTCCCGTCGCCCCCATCAGGGACAAAATGCATCTGCTTGAGAACAGGCGCATAGAACTGGAAGCCCTGCTTCAGGATGTCGAAGAAGCCCCGCCGCTTCTCCATCCGTTCATGGCCAATCGTTATCACGATCAGGTCAGGAACCTGATTGAAGCATTGAACACCAGGGATAGCCGCCAGGAAGCAGCTGACCTTATCCGAACTCTCATCGAGAAGATCGTTTTAACGCCGGACGAACGCGAAGACCGTCTGGTGGCTGATCTTCTGGGTGACCTTGCCGGGATTTTGGCGATCTCGGCGGACCATCCGTCTCAAGCCCCAATAAGTGAGACGGTGATCGCCAAACAAAAAGCGCTCCTGACAGCCGATGAAGCTGACAGGGGCGCTTTGTCTGGCGACCGTAAGGTCAAGCTGGTTGCGGGAGCAGGATTTGAACCTGCGACCTTCAGGTTATGAGCCTGACGAGCTACCGGACTGCTCCATCCCGCGGTATAGGTCGTTTGTGTT
>NZ_PPCN01000026.1 GCF_002906165.1 Roseibium marinum | reverse complement strand
CGATTTCGGCGGGTTTGTTTTTTTGATGGTTTTATATCGGGATTTCGGGCGTTTTTTTGTTTCCGGTGTATTGGCCTTGTCGGCCTCAAGCTTGCGCCTGTTTGGGAGGCTTGGTGAGGGCCATTGCGATCTTCTTGATGTTTTGGGCGGCAGCGGCGAGCAGGCACTGCGTTTGCACGCGCACCAGACTTCGGAACCTGGCATAGCGGTGACCATGGAGCTGCTTGGCATCGGCAAACGACCGCTCCACGGTTTCCTTTCGGCGTTTGTAGATGGCCTTGCCCCAAAGTGTCAGACGATGGGCATCCGTGCGCTCCCGGGCGTCCTGCCAGACATGGCGGGTCAGGGTCCGCTCTGCCTTGGCGTTGGAGGTGCAAGACGCCAGAAGCGGACAGGTTTTGCAGATCTGCGGGTCGGAGCGATAGTGCTTGTAGCCGTTCCTGTCCGTCGTGGCATAGGTCAGCATCTGACCTTGCGGACAGCGGTAGCCATCAGCCTGCTCCTCATAGAGAAAGGCGGACTTGCGCATCATGCCGGGCCTTGGAGCCTGAGGTCGGCGGTAGCCGGTCACGCCCACAATGTCCCGCTCTCCCAGCCCCTTGGCGATGCCCGCTGTGGCGTAGCCCGCATCAAGCCCAACGGCTGCAACATCGAAATCGAAGCGCAGTCGCTGACGATCCAGCCGGGAGAGATAAACGATGCTGTCATGCACATTGGCTGGCGTGGCGAAGGTATCCGTGACGATCCCCAGCCTACCGTCCACGGTGCGGTGATCCAGGTAGAAGAAGCCCTTCGGCTTGCCTTCGCGCACCATGTAGCCGCTGTCAGGGTCCGTGCGGCTGACCTTGGTCTCCTTGATCTGCGGTTCCCGGGTCTTCTCCTTCAGCGGCTTCTGGCCGTGCAGTTTGCGTTCCGCCTCGATGGCCTTGTCCAGATCCGCCCAATAATCCGATCGTGACTTCTCTATTTGTGCCAGATCGTATTTGCCCTTGTTAGCATTCGCCTTCAGGTGGGTACTGTCCGTATAGAGCACCGTGCCGTCCACAAGCTTGTGGGTGATCGCCTGCTCGACAATGTGATCGAAGATGTCCTGGGCAACCGAGGCATCGTTGTAACGCCGCCGCCGGTTCTGGCTCAGCGTCGAGGCATCGAACACCTTGTCCGTCAGCTTCAGACGCAAAAACCAGCGATAGGCCACATTCACCTCGATCTCGCGCACCAGCTGGCGCTCCGAGCGGATCCCGAACAGGTAGCCGATGAACAGCGCCTTGAACAAAAGCGTCGGATCCAGAGGCGGCCGGCCGTTGTCCGCACAATAAAGATCCGCAACGCGGTCATGAATGAACGAAAAGTCGATCACCGCGTCAATCTTGCGCAACAAGTGATCGGTGGGGACAAGCTGATCGAGCGTCACCATCTCGAGAGCTGTCTGATCCGGGCCGGGTTTCTTCAACATGAAACCAGTGAATCAAAAACCC
>NZ_PPCN01000025.1 GCF_002906165.1 Roseibium marinum | reverse complement strand
ACCTCGCAGCCACAACCCAGAACCTCCGCAAACTCGCAAAACTCATCCCGGCCCCGCAAACCGGCTGCCCTGCATGAAAAAGGACCGGATTGCTCGAACTCAGCGCCCCGGTCAAAACCGCAAAACCATCGAGTTTTTCAACGGAATAGGCCCTGAGCGGACGCTACTACTCTGCGCAGAGAACGACTGACCCGAACCCTTTTGACCCATGCACCACCACGTTTTAATGTCGGTTTATGCTTCAACAAACGAGTGCTTCCACAATTGCCATCATGGCTTCTGTAATTATGACTATCTAATCAGTGTATTTCCAGCGTGAATTAATCTAACTATTGTCCAAATTGTCATTATCAATAATGCCGCAGGCTCAAGCATTGGAAAGAATGTAGTAGATGAGGCATTGCAACCAGCTTCTCCGGCAAGTCGGTATCCATCTTGAGTGAGTGCGTTTACTGTCCATCCTTCTGGTAACATCCAGAGTTGCTGCCAACTATTACCAATCGGCGCCCAGATACCATCTGCTTGACGCGTGCAAAGAACCCCTTCTGTATGCAAAATGCGCCAAGAATGCCCAAGAACCCAAACTGGAATAACAACTGCAAGCAGCAACCCTATATATTGAAATGTTTTTCCGATACCCAATTTTGGGTCCAAATCAAGAACTCGTAAAGGAAAGCGCGAAAGCCATGTATCACCTAGAATTTTGGCATGAAGCGACGTAAGTCCCGCGGAAAATCCAAGAAGGACCGAGAGCATAAAGATCCCCCATAGAGCAACGATACTGTCGGGAGTGTCTTCCTGAAACTTGATGCCCAACAAAGATTTAATGCTTAGGGAGAAATGCGCACCCTGAATTTCCCCTATTATGCTCACCGCGAATACCAACTGAATAAGGGCAATTGACAACCAGATTTTTCGAACTGAATTTGGCTTCATTTTTGCTCTTGTCTAATCCTAAGGTCTAGAGACCTACATCAATGCTTACAGTTCCACCGGCTGTTGCCGACATCGACAATCCATTTTCTAATACAGAAATTTGTTCCATATCCGCAGCCGTTAGGGTTCCCGTAATCCTAATTCCATCCTCGAGTTGCACGTTCATGGCTTCATTGGCTGTAGATATTCCTTGCTGTAAATCACCACTGTAGTTATACTTAGCTGCGTCTGAGATAAATTTCCGCAATATAGGAAGTCGGGAGATGTCGACTAGCGCATCGACAAGGTTGTTGTTGGTGTCGCTGTCCACTTCTAAACCATCGACAAATACGACGTCCTTCTCCGCATCAATCCTTGGAACTGCTGCAAAGGTAATTTTGCCCGTCGTATCGAACCAATCGAAAATATCGATCCATCGGACGAAGTTGGATCGATTGTCATAATCTACATCAATTGTCAGGCTGAGTTTGCCATCCTGTAACCGTCCTGCTTTGAGATTGTTGATCAAGAGGGTTCCATTCAGTTTTTCATCATCCAGTTCGGTACTGAAACCATCAGGAAATTGAGATTTTGCTGTTCGCTCAATTTCATCAAAAGTTACAAATGTTGGAACACTGAAGCTGAATACTCCGTCGCTCTGAGGAATTTTTTGTAATGGTTGAAGGGGAACTGGCTCTATATCCGGCTTGTCACCAATAACAACCTCCGTGGAACCCGCGATACTTACTTGGGCATTCATAATGTTATTCTCGATTGAAATGCCAGAGAAGCCAACGGAGCGTGGTCGAAAAATAAGATAGGTGGCAGGGGATTTTGAGATCTGTATTGGTGCTTGGATATTGACCCAAGCCTCTTCAACCTTGGAACGTATTTTGAGGTCACTCAGCATCTGCGGGACAGTTGCAGCGAATTCGTTCATCTTCTCCCGCAGTTTAGGTTCAACTTTGCTTCCTATCGTGATTTTGATGATCCCAAAAAGTTTCAAAGTTGGTCGCTGGTCCCACCTCATATCCGGTGTCACCACCGCTGAAACATTCCATTCTGGAGTGATGTCAGGGGTAATTGTCGCAAAAATTGTGGCCTTGGCGTCTGCTGTTTCACTAATCCCCGCCGCTTTTGCGCTAACGCTGGAGGCAATTGGAACCGAAATTTGAAGAGTTTGGCCGCTTCCAGACAGTCCAACATTACCGTTTCGATTGACCCATCCATTCACATCACAGTGGATGTCAGGTGTTGTTTTTATTTTAATCCAAGTGTCTTTGCAGTAAATCTTTATGCCTTTCATGCTGCATTTTGGAATGCCCTTTGTTTTTAACCATTTAGCTGGAACACAAAGTCGACCGGGTTCATTAATCTCGGCAAGTCGTTGTGGCAATTCTGCATTTATTTTGTTTTCAACAGCTTTCAAATTGATGCGAATTGGCACAGAGATATTCGAAGTCTTTTCTTCAGAATATCCGGCGGAATTCGTTATGAATATCGAGCTCAACAATATAAATAAAAATTTTTGCATCATACCCTCCACAACATAAATAACGAACATGAAATAGGATGCTGGCGAAACAAATTGCAACCTGAAGATATATCCATCGCCTACAGACGTCAAACTTGCAGTCATTCACATACAAGTTCCGAAGGTCTCTAAGGTCCGCACAGTTGTCGGTCGTGCTAACCGCAGTGAACGATCGCCTTCCGCCCATCCTAGAGAGAGTTGGCTCGGTTTGTCTGAACAGTTTCGGGCGTTTCGCTAAGTGGATTTTCGCCTCGATTAAGCCGCCACCATCATCGGCGTCAGAGCGTTGAAGTAAGCCTGATCCG
>NZ_PPCN01000024.1:2500-6434 GCF_002906165.1 Roseibium marinum | reverse complement strand
TGGTTGCGGGAGCAGGATTTGAACCTGCGACCTTCAGGTTATGAGCCTGACGAGCTACCGGACTGCTCCATCCCGCGGTATAGGTCGTTTGTGTTGAAGAGATTGGCGCGCAAGTAGCGATAGGCTTCAAGGCGCTGAGAGATTACAAAACTGCGTTTAGCAGGCCTGGCGGCGACCTACTCTCCCACACCTTAAGATGCAGTACCATTGGCGCTGGGGAGTTTCACGGCCGAGTTCGGGATGGGATCGGGTGGGGGCTCCCCGCTGGGGCCACCAGGCCGGCGAAGCGCAGTTTTGTTGTGAACTGGTCTTTTTGTTTGTGCTCACGGTTGAGCGGGCCTTTGGCCCTAACCTGCGCAGGCGCGGCCAATAGTGGCCGACGCGCGGTCGCGCTTGCGAACCTTTCGGTTCGGCTCTTTTCCCTTGCGGGTGTTGAGCGTGATGCGCTGAGAACAAACTGGTCTTATCGATGATTTTTGATTTGATTGTTTTTCAGCCGCCTTGTTTGCCGGCGTTGCGAGGGAACGGGAGTTCCGAGCGCAGCGAAGGCAAGGCCAAGCGGCCGCCGGCCGGTCAGGCCGCGTGGTTCGCAGGACAGGTCCGAAGGACCGGTACGTCCGTGAGAACAAAAACAAACAGATCTTTTCAAAGCGCCTGTGGCGCTTTTAAAAGATGAGCATTGACTAATGAGAGGATCAAGCCGAACGAGCTATTAGTAAAGCTAAGCTTCATGCATTGCTGCACGTCCACACGCTTCCTATCGACGTGGTGGTCTTCCACGGCTCTTCAGGGAGAACTGGTTTTGAGGTGGGTTTCCCGCTTAGATGCTTTCAGCGGTTATCCCTTCCGTACATAGCTACCCTGCAATGCGGCTGGCGCCACAACAGGTCCACCAGAGGTACGTCCATCCCGGTCCTCTCGTACTAGGGACAGATCCTCTCAATTCTCCTACACCCACGGCAGATAGGGACCGAACTGTCTCGCGACGTTCTGAACCCAACTCACGTACCACTTTAATTGGCGAACAGCCAAACCCTTGGGACCTGCTCCAGCCCCAGGATGTGATGAGTCGACATCGAGGTGCCAAACAATGCCGTCGATATGGACTCTTGGGCATCATCAGCCTGTTATCCCCGGCGTACCTTTTATCCGTTGAGCGATGGCCCTTCCACGAGGGACCACCGGATCACTATGGCCGTCTTTCGACTCTGCTCGACTTGTCAGTCTCGCAGTCAGGCAGGCTTATGCCATTGCACTCAACGAGCGATTTCCGACCGCTCTGAGCCCACCTTCGCGCGCCTCCGTTACCATTTGGGAGGCGACCGCCCCAGTCAAACTACCCGCCACACACGGTCCCGGATATGGTTGTACCGCGGTTAGATATCCATGACGACAAGGGTGGTATTTCAAGGGTGACTCCACCTCAGCTGGCGCCAAGGCTTCAACGTCTACCACCTATCCTACACATGTCGTGACGAATACCAGTGTGAAGCTGTAGTAAAGGTGCACGGGGTCTTTCCGTCTGACCGCAGGAACCCCGCATCTTCACGGGGAATTCAATTTCACTGAGTCTATGCTGGAGACAGCGGGGAAGTCGTTACGCCATTCGTGCAGGTCGGAACTTACCCGACAAGGAATTTCGCTACCTTAGGACCGTTATAGTTACGGCCGCCGTTTACTGGGGCTTCAATTCGGTGCTTGCACACCTCCTCTTAACCTTCCAGCACCGGGCAGGCGTCAGACCCTATACGTCGCCTTGCGGCTTCGCAGAGCCCTGTGTTTTTGATAAACAGTCGCCACCCCCTGGTCTGTGCCACCCCCTCGTGGTTGCCCACAAAGAGGTCTCCCTTCTCGCGAACTTACGGGAGCATTTTGCCGAGTTCCTTCAGCATAGTTCTCTCAAGCGCCTTGGTATGCTCTACCAGTCCACCTGTGTCGGTTTCGGGTACGGTTTATACGTGGGAGCTATTTCCTGGAACACCTTCGCTGCACCCCCAATCCAATAAGGAGATACAACACACGGCATCCGTCACTACCCACAAGCTGCAGAATATTAACTGCATTCCCATCGACTACGCCTTTCGGCCTCGCCTTAGGGGCCGGCTAACCCTGCGCCGATTAGCGTTGCGCAGGAACCCTTGGACTTTCGGCGAGAGTGTCTCTCACACTCTTTATCGTTACTCATGTCAGCATTCGCACTTCTGATATCTCCAGGACCCCTCGCGGATATCCCTTCGCAGACTTACAGAACGCTCCGCTACCGCGCATCCCTAAAGATGCACCCGCAGTTTCGGTGTATGGCTTGAGCCCCGGTACATTTTCGGCGCGGAACCCCTTACTTAGACCAGTGAGCTGTTACGCTTTCTTTAAATGATGGCTGCTTCTAAGCCAACATCCTGGTTGTTTTGGGAGTTCTACATCCTTTCCCACTTAGCCATAACTTAGGGACCTTAACTGGCGGTCAGGGTTGTTTCCCTCTCCACAATGGACGTTAGCACCCACTGTGTGTCTGCCGGATAGTACTTCTCGGTATTCGGAGTTTGGTTAGGATCAGTAAGGCGGTAAGCCCCCATAGCCCATCCAGTGCTCTACCCCCGAGAGTATTCATCCGACGCTCTACCTAAATAGATTTCGCGGAGAACCAGCTATTTCCGAGTTTGATTGGCCTTTCACCCCTAGCCACAGCTCATCCCCGACTTTTTCAACAGGCGTGGGTTCGGTCCTCCAGTGCGTGTTACCGCACCTTCAACCTGGCCATGGCTAGATCACTCGGTTTCGGGTCTAATCCAACGAACTAAAACGCCCTGTTCAGACTCGCTTTCGCTGCGCCTACACCTACCGGCTTAAGCTTGCTCGTTAAATTAAGTCGCTGACCCATTATACAAAAGGTACGCTGTCAGGCTTGCGCCCTCCAACTGTTTGTAGGCATCCGGTTTCAGGAACTGTTTCACTCCCCTCGTCGGGGTACTTTTCACCTTTCCCTCACGGTACTTGTTCGCTATCGGTCGACAAGGAGTACTTAGGCTTGGAGGGTGGTCCCCCCACGTTCAGACAGGATTTCACGTGTCCCGCCCTACTCGAGGACTATAAATCTTTCTACCCGTACGGGGCTATCACCCGCTAAGGCCCGACTTTCCAGACGGTTCCGGTTCTTAATCTATAGCCACTGGCCTGGTCCGCGTTCGCTCGCCACTACTAACGGAGTCTCGGTTGATGTCCTTTCCTCCGGGTACTTAGATGTTTCAGTTCCCCGGGTTTGCTCCCTTGCGGGTACTCCATACGGAGTGGGTTTCCCCATTCGGAAATCGCCGGATCAAAGCTTATTCGCAGCTCCCCGACGCTTATCGCAGCGTATCACGTCCTTCATCGCCTCTTGTCGCCAAGGCATCCACCGAATGCCCTTCTTTCACTTGATCACTCTCATTATCAATGCTCATCTTGAACAGTGCCCCATCGCGCCGAACCTACGGTTCGGCCAATCCGGACAACTCCAAGACAATTCCTTTTGCGCTACCGCCTGTCGGCTGCTTGAGCGCGTTACCGCACACAAAACCAACAGAAGGCCAAACACAAAAAGATCATCTTTGCCTGCGCTACCGTCTGTCGACTGCTTGAGCGCGTTACCGCACCCAACCAGCTTCAAAACAGACAGCGCAAACCGTTCACACCACTTCCAACTTCAACCCGGGCCCTTTTGTAAAACCCGGATATCCACCAGAACTGACGCAAACCGATCATCGATGTGATATTTTAAGACCAGTTTCACGAGATCAATATGACGGCCATGCGGTCACGCTGGCACTCTGCTTGATTGCAGAACCCTGGAGTTGCCCCCAGAGGTCAAGTCGATCTTCTCTTCAACGATGTCAAGAACAAGCGGTCGTCCGTGGACAACCGCAAAACGGTTTCTTCTTCAAAACGAGTATGGATTGTC
>NZ_PPCN01000023.1 GCF_002906165.1 Roseibium marinum | reverse complement strand
ACCTCCACGACGATTCCGGCGCCTTCATGGCCCAGGATCGCCGGGAACAATCCCTCGGGATCGGCTCCTGACAGAGTGAACTCGTCCGTGTGGCAGATGCCCGTCGCCTTGATTTCGACGAGCACTTCGAACGCACGCGGGCCTTCCAGGTTCACGGTCGTGACTTCGAGCGGTTTGCCGGCCCCGATGGCGACAGCTGCACGAACTTCCATAGATGTATCTCCCAGATTCCAGAATTTGAAGGAGAGTTACCGGCCCGGACGTCAATTGCAAGAACCCTTGCGGCACCCTTTGTCGGAATTTCGGAATCCGGCATGGTTTCCGCAGATATTCCGATCTGGTTCATGCCGCCTGAAAGTCCTTGTTTTCCGCCATGTTTACAGGGTTTCCCTGGAACCTCCACCGGACTTGGGACACTCATGTCGTATTCTGACCAGCAGGCGACTGAAACCTGATACGCAAGCGGGTGTGCAATCGCGAATATGCCCGGCGATGGACGGGACCCCGCCCTTGTCGTTAAGGTTCGGGTCACGGACAATCAACTGGAGACGCCGCCGATCCCTGGGCGACAGGGAAAGACGGCCTGCAACGCGCGGAGCCGCTGCTTTATGAAGCGTTATTCCTTCCTCGAACTGGCGAAAAACGCCTTTTCAGCGCATCAGAACTGGGGCCGCCAGTGGCGCGCGCCGGAACCCAAGGCTGAATATGACGTGGTTATCGTCGGCGCCGGCGGACACGGGCTGGCGACGGCGTATTATCTTGCCAGGGAACACGGCATCCGCAATGTGGCGGTGATCGAAAAAGGCTGGCTCGGAGGCGGGAACACCGGCCGCAACACGACCATCGTGCGGTCCAATTATCTTTGGGAAGAAAGCGCCGCGCTTTATAACCACGCCATCGGTCTGTGGCAGAACCTGTCCCAGGAACTCAATTACAACGTCATGTATTCGGCGCGCGGCGTGATGATGCTGGCGCACACAATTCACGATGTTCAGGTGTCTCAGCGGCATATCCATGCCAACCGGCTGGCCGGCGTCCAGAACGAATGGCTGACCCCGGAGCAGGCCAGGGATTACTGCCCGCCGCTGAACATCTCGAAGAATATCCGGTATCCGGTGATGGGTGCCGCCCTGCAAAGGGTTGGCGGCACGGCGCGCCATGACGCGGTCGCCTGGGGGTATGCCCGTGGCGCCGATGCGCTGGGTGTCGATATCATCCAGAACTGCGCGGTGACCGGCATCCGCCGGAGCCAGGACGGATCCGTCGAAGGGGTCGAGACGGCAAAAGGGTTCATCAAGGCCGGGAAAGTTGGTGTCGTGGCCGCCGGGCACTCGTCCGTCGTCATGGAGATGGCCGGGGTGCGCCTGCCGCTGGAATCCTTCCCCCTTCAGGCACTTGTATCCGAGCCGGTCAAACCCGCGTTTCCATGCGTGGTCATGTCCAATACGATTCACGCCTATATTTCGCAATCGGACAAGGGGGAACTGGTGATCGGAGCCGGCACGGACCAGTTCATCTCCTACTCCCAGACCGGCGGGATCCACATCAGCAATCATACCATCGACGCGATCTGCGAGCTCTTCCCGCATTTCCGCCGCATGCGCATGTTGCGCAACTGGGGCGGTATCGTCGATACCACGCCGGACCGCTCGCCCATCCTGTCCAAGACGCCTGTGCCGGGGCTCTACGTCAATTGCGGCTGGGGAACCGGCGGCTTCAAGGCGACACCCGGTTCGGGTCACGTCTTCGCTCATACGATCGCCAGGGACGAGCCGCATCCGATCAATGCGCCGTTCACCATCGACCGGTTCCGCACCGGACGCCTGATCGACGAGGCGGCCGCGGCCGCCGTGGCCCATTAGGGAAAGTGCCGACATGCTCCTGATTTATTGTCCCTATTGCCAGATCGAGCGCGCGGAAATCGAATTCCGCTGCGGCGGCGAGGCGCATATCGCGCGGCCGTCCGACCCGGAAAAGGCCACCGATGACGATTGGGTCGAGTTCCTTTACATGCGTTCCAATACCAAAGGCATCGCGGCGGAGCGCTGGCGCCACATCCATGGCTGCGGGCGGTTTTTCAACGCCGTACGCGACACGGTCAGCGATGAATTCCTGAAAGTCTACAAGACGGGCGAAGCAAAACCGGATCTTGAAGCAATCGCCAGGGAGGCCGGCAAATGAGCCAGCCATTCCGGACGGAAAAGGGCGGGCGGATCGACCGCACCGGCGAACTCACCTTCACATTCGACGGCGAGGAAATGCACGGCCACGCGGGCGACACACTCGCTTCGGCCTTGCTTGCAAATGGAGTCCATCTGGTCGGGCGATCGTTCAAATACCACCGTCCGCGCGGCATCCTGAGCGCCGGGTCGGAGGAGCCGAACGCGCTGGTCGGCGTGTACCGCAAGGGCGATCAGACGCCGAACCTGCGGGCAACGCAGGTCGAACTCTACCATGGTCTGCAGGCCGTATCGCAAAACCGTTTCCCGTCGCTGGGCTTCGATGTCGGCGCTGTCAACGACCTGTTGTCACCGCTCTTCCCGGCGGGTTTCTACTACAAGACCTTCATGTGGCCGAAATCCTTCTGGGACAGGGTCTATGAGCCCATCATCCGGGCTGCGGCCGGACTGGGCAAACCGCCGAAAAACCCGGATCACGACACTTACGGCAATCTCTACGCCCATTGCGATGTCCTGGTAGCCGGTTCCGGTCCGTCAGGGCTGGCGGCGGCCCTTGCCGCGGCCGAGACAGGCGCCAGGGTAATCCTGTGCGACGAACAGGCGGAATTCGGCGGCTCGCTGCTGAGCGAAAACAGCGCGACCATCGACGGCAAGGACCCGGCGATCTGGGTCGCGGAAATCGTCGCCAGGCTTGCCGCGATGGACAACGTCACTCTGCTGCCGCGTACCACCGCATTCGGCTATTTCGCGCATAATTTCATCGCGCTCGCCGAAAGGGTGACGGAACATCTTTCAGATCCCGACCCGAGGCTGCCGCGTGAACGCCTGTGGCAGGTGCGCGCGAAGGAAGTGGTGATCGCGGCCGGAGCCATCGAACGGCCGATGGTGTTTCCGGAAAACGACCGGCCCGGAATTTTGCTGGCGGACGCCGGACGCACCTATCTCAACCGCTACGGCGTCAAGGTCGGCCACAAGGTCCTTGTGGCTACAGCGTGCGATACCGCCTGGCAGGCAGCCTTCGACCTTGCCGATCACGGCGTTGAGGTCGTGGCGATTGCCGATCTTCGCGAATCGCCACCTGAAAGCCTTGTCTCCATCGCGGCCGCGCGCGGCATCCGTGTCGAAGCCGGTTGCGTGGTGACGGGCACTTTGGGCCGCAAACGCGTCAGAGCGGCGCTGCTGGGTCGAATGATGACATCGGGCCAGGTCGCTGCCGGCGGCCAGATCGAGTGCGATGCCCTGCTCATGTCCGGTGGCTGGACCCCGACCGTCAGCCTTTTCTCCCAGTCGCGCGGCAAGGTTGTCTGGGAGGCGGAGACAGGCGCCTTTGTGCCGGGCAAGTCCGTCCAGAAAGAGCGTTCCGCCGGTGCCGCGAATGGTTTGTACGGCTTGCAGGCATCCCTTACGGACGGCTACGCGGCCGGTGAAGGAGCCGCCAGGGCCGCAACCGGGAAATCGGCCACGATCAACCATAGCCGGACAAGCGGCGGCGAGGCGGGAACCGGCGGCACGCTCGGCGCCCTGCCCCATGACCGCAATGCGTCGCGCGTCAAGGCGTTCGTCGACTACCAGAACGACGTCACCGCGAAGGATGTCAAACTCGCCGTGCGCGAAGGCATGCAGTCGATCGAGCATATCAAGCGCTACACGACAACCGGCATGGCGACCGATCAGGGCCGTCTGTCGAACATGAACGCGCTTCAGATCGCCTCAGGCGCCCTGGAGAAGCCGCTGACGGATGTGGGGCTCACCACTTTCCGCCAGCCCTTCACACCGACCACTTTCGGATTGTTCGCCGGTGTTTCGCGCGGAGATTTCTTCGATCCTGTCCGTAAAACACCCTCCCATGACTGGGTTGTTGAAAAGGGTGGCCTCTTTGAGGATGTCGGGCAGTGGAAACGCGCCTGGTATTTCCCGAAAAACGGCGAGGACATGCATGCCGCCGTGGAGCGGGAGTGCAGGACCGTGCGCGAAAGCGTCGGCCTGTTCGATGCTTCCACCCTCGGCAAGATCGAAGTGGCCGGACCGGACGCGGCCGAGTTCCTGGAGCGGATGTATACCAACCCGTGGAAAAAGCTTGCACCGGGGCGCTGCCGCTATGGCCTGCTTTTGAACGATGCCGGCTTCATAACCGACGACGGCGTCATCGGCCGTCTTGCCGATGACCGCTTCCATGTCACGACCACCACCGGCGGCGCGCCGAGCGTGTTCGCAACCATGGAGGATTATCTGCAAACCGAATGGCCGGAGCTCGATGTGTGGATCACATCCACCACGGACCAGTATGCGGTCGCCGCCATTCAGGGACCAAAGGCGCGCGAGGTGATAGCTCCCTTCATTGAAGGGATCGACCTTTCCGCCGAAGCCCTGCCGCATATGAGCGTCAAGGAAGCCATGTTCCGCGGCATTCCCTGCCGCCTGTTCCGCATTTCCTTCACCGGCGAACTCGGGTTTGAGATCAATGTGCCGCGCCGCCACGGAAAGATGATGTGGGAGACCCTGGCCGGGGAAATCGAAAAGCATGGCGGGACTGCCTATGGCACCGAAGCGATGCATGTGCTGCGCGCCGAGAAGGGCTATATCATCATCGGCCAGGATACCGACGGCACGGTCACCCCGCAGGATGCGGGCATGAGCTGGGCGATCGGCAAGAACAAGTTCGACTTCGTCGGCAAGCGCGGGCTCGAGCGGCCGGATCTCAAGGCGGAAAACCGCAAGCAGCTCGTCGGTCTCCTGACAAAGGATCCGAAGATAAAGCTGGAGGAAGGCGCGCAGGTCACAACACTGGAAAATCCGGCCACCGGCACACCTGCGGACGGTCACGTGACGTCGTCCTATTACAGCCCTGCACTGGGCCGCACGATCGCACTGGCAATCGTCAGGAATGGCCACGCCCTGGAGGGCAAGACCCTTTACGTACCGATGCCGGAGGGCAGCATCCCTGTCGAGGTCACCGGCACGGTGTTTTATGACAAGGAAGGAGCGCGGCTCAATGTCTGATCTTCCGGCAAGCGATCTGATCACGCCCGATGCGGGCGAGGCTGCCATTCTCGGTCTGGCCAGCGTGTCCATCCTGAAAGCCGCTCCACTCACCCGGCTCTCCTTCCGGGCACGCGAAGCCTCTCTCAAGAAAGCCGGAACGGCTTTCGGCGTCGCCCTTCCCGTCAAACCTCTGACCAGCACGACCACCGCCAAACGGGCCGCGCTTTGGATGGGGCCGGATGAATGGACGCTGCTGGCGCCAGAAGAGGACCTTCAGGCCGTGGCCGTCGGCATTGAAGGCAAACTTGACGGTGAGCCGCATGCTCTGGTGGATGTGTCCGATCGCTCAGACGCTGTGATCGTCACCGGTGAGAGGGCTGCATGGCTGCTGAATACCGGGATTTTCGTCGATTTTTCTTTGGAATCCTTCCCGGTCGGCACTGTGACGCGCACCCTTTTTCACAAATCGCCGGTCATGATCTGGCGGATCGGGCCGGAAGCCTTCGTGGTCGAGGCCTGGGGATCCTTCATGGATTATGTGGCCGGCCTGCTGGTTCAGTGCGCGCAGGAACTGGAAGCGGTCTGAACGTCCGCTTCCGGACGTCATCTCCGAGAAATCTGAAAACCCCTTGCAGACGGTAATATTCCGCAAGGGGTTTGTTTGTATGTTTTTTCAATCCACGAACCCTGCCGCTGGCATTACGTCCAGCGCACTTGCAATTGCAGCCGGAAGCCCGCCAGTCTGTCCACCATGATCAAAATCGGTTCCTACAACATTCAAAAGTCCATCGGGGTTGACGCCCGCCGCCGTCCGGAGCGCACCTTGAAAGTGATCCAGGAACTGGATTGCGACATACTTGCGTTGCAGGAGGCCGACAAGCGCTTCGGTCCGCGCGAAAGCACTCTGGACCGGGACAGCATTCTGGCGGAGACCGATTACCGGCCCGTGCCGTTCGCTACCGGCGACAAGAGCCTCGGCTGGCACGGCAACGCAATCCTGGTGCGCGAAAAGATAGGCATTCTGGACTACCGGCGGATCGAGTTGCCGACCCTGGAACCACGCGGGGCCGTGGCCGCGGACCTTGTCGTCGGCGGTGAAAAATTCCGCGTCGCGGCGATGCATTTGAGCCTGGTCGGCCATTTCCGCAAAAAGCAGATCACCTCCCTGATGCATCAGCTGCACGAACATCTGGACTACCTTCCCACTGTGCTGATCGGCGACCTGAACGAATGGCGCGACGCATCGGGCAGCATGAAGCTTTTCGAACAACGCTACGAGGTCACGACACCTGGGCGGAGCTTTCCAAGCCCCCTGCCCGTCGGCAGTCTGGACAGAATCATCACCAGCCCGGAATTCACGGTGCAGGAGGCCGGCGTTCACAAATCCAGGACGGCGCGTGTTGCGTCCGATCATCTGCCGGTCTGGGCGCATCTGACACTAGAGCCAGCCGGCCATCTGGCCGCGGTGGTCAAACCGGCGATAAGTCCGCCAGGTTGAGCCAGAGCGTATCTCACTAATATTGGATCGAGTTGACCGAGACACGCTCCAAATCAAGAAAAGGCCAGCGTGACGAATTGAAAGAGACCCGCCGCAAGCAGCGCGGCGGAAGGGACCGTGACAATCCAGGCCGCAATGATTGTGACCAGATTGCTGCGGCGCACGAGGCGCAGGTGCCTTCGTTCTTCCCGGTTCCGGATGAACTTGCCCGGCTTTGACCGATCGCCTTTCACGACGTGCCGGTTGAAATACCATTCGCGGTAAAAACCGACACCGAAAACCGACCCGACGGCAATATGGGTAGACGAGACCGGCAGCCCGAGACCGGAAGCGCCGAGAACGGTGATCGCGGTCGCCAACGCGATGCAAAAGGCGCGTACCGGGCTCAGCTTGGTGATCTTCTTGCCGACCACGGTCACGAGACGGCGGCCGAAAAGCAGCAATCCCGCCGAAATACCGAATGCACCGACCATCTTCACCCAGAGCGGAATGTCCGGACTGAGCGAGCCCAGGAACCAGAAATGGAGATCGGTAAGTTCGGTGGACTGGCTGAAAACGATCGCCGCGAGCGGGCCAATCGCATTGGCAACGTCATTGGCGCCGTGAGCAAAGGACAGCAGACCGGCGGTGATCAGCAGCGGGACGGTGAACAAGACTCGCAAGGAGACCGTCCCGTTCTCCAAATCGATGGTCTGCGCTGAAACCACCCGCCGGTAGAACGACCAGACGACCAGGCCCGTGACTATCGGCAGCACCGCCGCCAGCAGACCCGGAAGGGGCGCGAGAAATGCCGGTGTCCGGAGCAGCATGTAAGCGGTAAAGGTTGTTCCCATAACGCCGAGCAGCACTGGAAGCCAGAAGCGGGCCGCTTCCAGCTTGTTTTCGTTATAGATCACGCGCGCGTTGATAAACGCCATCAGGGCCGCCGCGATGGCTCCGCCCAGAACCGGCGAGATGACCCAGCTTGCGGCGATGGCGGACATCGTCGTCCAGTTGATGGCAGAGAACCCGCTGACCGCGATCCCGGCACCAAGGATCCCCCCGATGATCGAATGGGTTGTCGACACCGGAGCACCTATATACGTGGCCAGATTGATCCAAAGGGCGGACGCGGCCAGAGCCGTCAGCATGGCAAGCATGAACGAGGTATTGTCGATCACGTTCCGCGGGCTCAAAATGTCGCCAGAAACTGTGGATATGACTTCCGATCCCGCCAGCAGTGCTCCGGCGCTTTCGCAAATGGCGGCGATGATCAGCGCCCCGGTCACGCTGACGATGCGCGCACCGACAGCCGGTCCGACATTGTTGGCAACGTCGTTGGCGCCAATATTGAGCGCCATGTAACCGCTGGTCACGCTTGCGGCGATCAGGATCAGGACGTCCGAGACGTCCGCGGAAACAATCTGTGCGGCGGCTGTTGCCGCGCAGAGCGCAAGAAAGATGACAGCCAGGCCGTAGCCGCTCAGCTTTCGGCCCATGGCCTCGGCTGCGTCGCCAATGAAACCTATCCTGTCGAGATCCTTGTCCAGGGCCCTGGATTTCAGGTCCTTTTGTGACGGCACGCGGCAAGCCTTTTTTTAGCCGGAACGGGATTGGGAAAGACCTGCCCGGTTAGATCGAACGACAGGCAACAGATTGCATACGGGGACGACACTGATGCGTCGGTCACTCTTAAAATTCAATACTTATCCGGATAATTACGTAATTTCCGAGCGGTTCCGGCGGAGAAAGCGCTTCAAGGACGCTTCGTCGGCAGCTTCCACGGCTTCGGACAGCGGCAGCCAGATGCACCGGCGTTGTCCGATCTCCGGAAAGTCCTCGAGCTGCTTTTCAAAGCGGATCTTGAAGACGAGCACCTTGGTCCGGACCTTCAAACCGTCGGAAAGACCCTTGAACGAGCGGAAACTCCCCATGGACCTCGGGTGGGCTTTTCCGACCACACCGGCTTCCTCATAGGCCTCGATAACGGCGGTCTGATGAGCCGGCTTATCTTTTTCCGGCCAACCTTTAGGGAGGATCAAACGGCCGGTATCACGGGTCGAAACCAGGAGAATTTCGGGTTCGGTGTCGCTTGGCCGAAAGCACAGGGCCGCGATCTGCAATCTGGCGGGTTTGACGAACAAACCACCAAGACCTTGCAGCCACGAAACATCCTGTAGCGAAATCGACCTTGCGAATCCCATCTAAACTCCTGAGTTCTGGATTGCTGTGTATATAGTGGTCTGCGGCGAGTCCGTCTATAGAAAAGTGCACTTTGTGCGCAAGCTTGACCTGTTAAATGTATAAGTATCTGCGCTCAATCGGCTGAAACCGTCACATGTTCGGCCGTCCAGGCCCCAGGCCAGACTTCAGCTTTGCCTGATCTCAGTTCGCGTAACTGCCGCAAGGGAACAGTAGCGATCAGGAAAGGTTCTTCACCACCGCCACCATCGGTTGGCGGAATTTCCGCCGCGACCCCAGAATGTCCAAATTCCTCCTCGCAGGGCAGGTACAGCGCCGCACCGGAGAAATTGGTATCGTTCTGTGTCGTCCCCTTGGAGGTTCCGACCACGCCGCAAACCGCGACGGCACACATGAGCTCGACAGCGCGCGCCCTGGCACAGCCGAACACCCGATAATAGCCGGACGGCTTCTCCGTCATCGAGGGTACGAGCAGCAGATCCAGGTCATGTCCGGCCAGCAGACAGCTGAGGGCCGGCATTTCGACATCCAGGCAGATCAGGATCGCCATTTTCAATCCGTCGAGTTCGAAAACCCGTAAAATGGTTCCAGATGTCAGCTGCCATGTATCGGCACTTTGCTCGAAAGGGGTCAGACAAAGCTTGTCCTGGCGGATGTCCCGGCCGTCGGCCGTCAGCAGCACGGCCGTGTTGGTGATGCCACCGGCCGTCGTGACCGGCATCGTCCCGGCAAGCAGGGAAACGCCGTGTTTTTCCGGAAGGTGCTTGAGCAAGGGCACCAGGTCCGCGCCCACAGAAGCCAGAAACGACATTTCCTGTTCCGGCGGCAACCCATCGGGCTTGAAGGCGAGGCAACATTCGATCAGGTATTCCGGGAGAATCAGGAGCCTGGCACCCGCATCGGCGGCGCGCTTGACGCCTTCCTCGATCTGTCCCGCGAAACCGGCAACCGATTCCGGCGCCCGTCCGAGATTGAAGGACCAGAGAGCAATTTGATAATCTGACATGACGCCACGCGAAATCGTTCCGGATCCACCCGCATTCAAATGAACTTACAAGAAAGCGGAGAGATCGGTCCCAAGGGATCAGAACATTCAGGCCGCGTTCGTGCGAACGCGGAACATGCTCTGGAGGATTCCAGAGATAATTGGGTTCGTCAGGGAAAATCAAGGCTGTATATCAGCCGGCCTGTTCAGATGAGGAACAGCCCGACAAACGCCGCCAAAACGACAAGGAAACCCGTGCCGACCACGACGGCTTTCGGTTCCGGAGGAAGGGCCCTCAGTTTCGCCGACCCGCGGACCTCGCGTATGCCTTTGAGGGCGCGATCCGTGCGCCGGTCAATTTCCGCAAAATACGGCGAAAGCTCATTCTGAGCGCGCATGGCTGCCCCTCGCGATTCCTTCGTGAGCGGTCATGTTAGGTGAAGGGCGTTAGCTTTTCGTAAACAGCCATCAAGCCTCGGCGCGGGACCGGCCTGCCCTTACACACGTATCTTTTGAGGATCCGCCACGTCCAAGATGCGCAGTTGAACCTTCGGTGTTCCCTGCCAGGTATCCACGGAGAGCGTTCCGGCAACATGAAGGGAACGGCCCCGCCCATCCAGCAGCATTTTCCCGTGCGGCTTGTCCTCCGCCTTGAAGCAGATTGCCTTGAGCGTGTTTCCGTCGCCGGCTGCCAGCGTTGCCCGCACATGACCCTTGCCGACCACGTCGGCAAAGGAAATCCGGTGCGCGGGAAAGACGAAAACCGGGTCCGCATGCCCCGCTCCGTAAGGTCCGGCCTTTTCAAGAAGGTCCAGCAGATCGAGCGTCGCACCGGTTGCGGTCAGCGCAGCGTCGATCTTCAGTTCCCGGTGCGCCGACGCCGCTTCCACGTCGTCACCGAGCACCTCATTGAAAAAGGCTTCCAGATCCGCCACCTTTTCCCGGCGCACGGTAAGACCCGCCGCCATCGCGTGGCCGCCGCCTTTTTCCAGAAGCCCGTCGTCAACAGCCTTGCGGACAGCCTTGCCAAGATCGACGCCTGAGATAGAGCGCCCGGAGCCCGTGCCCTTGCCGGTTTCGTCATAGGCGATGGCAAACGCCGGCCGGCGGTGGGCGTCTTTCAGACGGGAGGCAATCAGGCCGACAATGCCGGGATGCCATGCGTCGGATCCGGTCAGCAGAACCGGCGGGTCGCGCGCCTCGATGGCCAGCATCGCTTCCACACCTGCCTGTTCCAGCATCACCGCTTCCATTGCCTGACGTTCGGAATTGAGCTGGTCGAGACGCTCGGCGATCGCCCGTGCCTCGTGCGGATCCTCTGTCGTCAGGAGCCTTGCGCCGAGCGCCGCATCCCCGATCCGTCCACCGGCGTTGATCCGCGGCCCCAGCAGAAAGCCAAGATGATAGCTGGCGGGCTTGCCGCTCACACGCGCGGCGTCCGACAGGGCTGTCAATCCGAAATTCCGCCGTTGATGCATGACCGCCAGGCCGCGGGTGACATAAGCCCGGTTCAGGCCCTGCAACGGCACGACATCACACACCGTGCCAAGGGCGACAAGATCCAGAAGCGCCATCAGATCGGGTTGAGGCCTGGCCTTAAACGCGCCCCGCCGCCGCAGTTCCCGGTTCAGCCCGACGAGAAAGAGAAAGGTCACGCCGACCGCCGCCAGATGCCCCTGCCCCGAGAGATCGTCCTGCCGGTTGGGATTGACCAGCGCCCGGACCCGGGGGAGCGTTTCGCCGACCTGGTGGTGATCGATGACCACCACATCGAGATCAAGCTTGTCGGCCGTTTCAAAAGCTTCAAAGGAGGTACTGCCGCAGTCCAGCGTGACCAGCAGCTCCGCACCGTCCTGCCGCAATTGTTCGATCGCCGGCCCGTTCGGGCCATAGCCTTCGATGATCCGGTCGGGAATATGAATGACGGGATTGAGACCCAGTCCCTGGAGATATTTTGCGAAAACCGCCGAGGAAGTGGCGCCGTCGACGTCGTAGTCACCGAAAATGGCGATTTTCTTTCCCGCCTGGACCGCATCGGCAATACGGGCCACGGCGGCATCCATATCCACCAGCTTCGACGGGTCCGGCATCAGGGATTTTATCGAGGGATCGAGAAAGTCCGGCGCGTCGTCCGGCAGAACACCGCGGGCCGCCATCACACGGGAGAGAACATCCGGCAACCCGTGCATCTGGGCAATTGCCGTTGCCGTGCGCGCCTGCGCCGCGCTCAGGCGTTCGCGCCAGGCATTGTCGTTTGCCGAACGTGCGACACCCAGAACGAGCCGCCTCTCCTCTTCATCTGCATTCCCTGTCATTCAAAGCCTAAATTTCAAAAAGCCCCTGGGACGTTACCCAAATAGATGGACCCTGCCACTCCCAAGGGTAGGTGCCCGTAGGCCGTGTAGACGAATTGGAGGCACATTTCGTGAGAAAAGAGGCAAGAGATGGCGGGGAAAGATCCGCGGAGCGTATCGGCGATACGGTCAAGGATTTTTTCGCGTCAGATCGAAGCCTCTTGTCTCACCCCAAGGACCGGGAGCTGCATCTCCAATTCTTCCACACCGCCTAGTCCAGAAGGAATTTTTCCAGATCCGTATGCTGGGCCTTGATGTAGCGGACCGTTCCGGTGGACGAGCGCATGACCACGGTATGGGTCGTGATGTGATGGCGGCCGAAGCGGACGCCTTGCAGGAAATTCCCGTCGGTCACGCCGGTCGCCGCAAAAAGAACGTCCGGACCCGCCATCTCCTGCAAGGTGTATTTCTTCTTGATGTCCTCGATGCCCATGCGGTGGGCCCGTTCGACCTGTTCCTCGCGGGTGATCACCAGCCGCGTCTGCATCTGGCCGCCGATGCAGCGCAATGCGGCAGCCGCCAGCACCCCTTCAGGCGCGCCGCCGATCCCAGCATAGAGATCGATGCCGGTTTCGTCCGGATCGGTGGTGTGGATAATGCCAGCAACATCTCCGTCGCCGATCAGACGGATCGCCGCGCCGGTCGCCCGGATATCCTCGATCAGGCGAGCATGACGCGGCCGGTCCAGAACGCACGCGGTGACCTCGTTGATCTTGACTCCCTTCTCCCTGGCGACGGCGGCAAGGTTCTCGGCAATCGGCGCATCCAGATCGATGATATCGTCCGGGTAGCCCGGGCCGATCGCGATCTTGTCCATGTAGCTGTCCGGTGCGTTCAGCAGGTCGCCTTCCGGTGCCAGGGCGATGACAGCCAGCGAGTTCGGAAGATTCTTTGCGCAAATGGTCGTGCCTTCAAGCGGATCGAGGGCGATGTCCACCTTGGGGCCGTTCTTGGTGCCGACATTCTCGCCGATATAGAGCATGGGGGCTTCGTCGCGCTCCCCCTCGCCAATCACCACCGTGCCGTCGATCGGCAGCCTGTTCAATTCGCGCCGCATTGCGTCGACGGCAGCCTGGTCCGCGGCCATTTCGTCGCCGCGCCCGCGCAGGCGCGCTGCTGATACAGCCGCTCGTTCGCTGACACGAGCCAATTCAAGTGTCAAAATTCGGTCCAGGCCGCTCGTCGGCTGATTTTCGGTATCGGACATCAATTTCTCCAGTCTCTCCCCGCGGGCCGCCCCGCGGGGCACTCTCAAATTCAAAAACTCAATTCAATTTTTCGATGCGGATCAGTTGCGGCTGTTCGGCTACCACACCTTTCGACATGATCGCCTCCAGCGCCTCCTTGATCGCGACTTCGGTGGTTTCATACGTGATCAAGATGACGGGTTGAGGCACTTCTGCGTCATATTTCGCGGGTGCCTCATCGGCCGAATGACGCTTCTGGACGATCGATTCGAGCGATATACCGGCGTCACCCATGCTGCGCGCGATTTCGGCGAAAGCTCCCGGACGATCATAGACAGACAGGCGGATATAGTACCCGCCCTCATGCATGCGCATCCGCGCCCGACGGTATTCCTTCAGATCCGCCGCCGGCATGCCGAGCACGGGGGTTTCATCGCCGCGCGCGATATCCGCGATGTCCGCGACAACGGAAGATGCCGTCGCATTGCCGCCCGCACCCGGCCCGACAAGAACAATTTCACCGACAAAATCGCCATCGACGGCAACAGCGTTCAATACGCCGTCAATACGTGCAATTGCCGAGGTTTTCGGCACCATGGTCGGATGTACGCGCTGTTCTATGCCTGTCTCCGTGCGTTGAGCCACCCCCAGAAGCTTGATGCGGAAACCAAGCTCGTCCGCGGCCTGTATATCGGCTGTCGAGATCGACGTGATCCCCTCCATATAGATATCGTCATCAGCAATCTTCGTGCCAAATGCGAGGCTTGTCAGGATCGCAAGCTTGTGCGCCGTGTCATTGCCCTCGACATCGAACGTCGGGTCGGCTTCGGCGTAGCCAAGGCGCTGCGCCTCGGCAAGACATTCCTCAAAGCCGATGCCCTCGGCTTCCATCCGGGTGAGGATATAATTGCAGGTGCCGTTCAATATGCCATAGACGCGGCTGATGTCGTTGCCGGACATGGATTCCCGCAACGTCTTGACGATCGGTATCCCTCCGGCAACGGCGGCCTCGTAATTCAGGCATGCGTTGTTGTCCTCGGCGAGGACCGCGAGATCGACACCGTGTCTGGCTAGCAGGGCCTTGTTCGCGGTGACCACATGAACGCCGCGCTTGAGCGCCGCGCGCACGCTGTCCTTGGCGGGGCCGCTGTCTCCACCGATCAGTTCAACGAAAATGTCGATCTGTGCCTTTTCGGCCATCTCCACCGGGTCGGAGAACCATTCCAGCGTGGAAACATCAAAGCCGCGATCCTTGCCGCGGTCGCGGGCGCTGACCGCGGTCACGGCTACGGCACGGCCGGATTTGCGGGCAATCTGAGCTGCATGTTTTGCAAGAAGTTGCACAACGGACATGCCCACGGTGCCAAGGCCGGCGACGCCCACTTTCAATGCTTCTGCCATATGGGAATTAATCCAGTTCTATTCAGCCTGAGGTCCCGAGCGGGATGACGTTGTGCAGCTTTTGATCCGCGGTTTCAAGGAAGCGGCGGATATTTCTTGCCGCCTGACGCAGCCTTTGCTCGTTTTCCACCAGTCCGATGCGCACGTATTCATCGCCATGTTCACCGAAGCCGATGCCGGGCGCGACCGCGACCTCCGCTCCCTCCAGAAGGAGTTTGGAATATTCAAGGCTTCCAAGGGCACGGAACTTCTCGGGAATCGGCGCCCAGCAGAACATGCTGGCTTCGGGCGCCGGAATATCCCAGCCCGCGCGACCGAAACTGTCGACGACCACATCGCGTCGGCGCTTGTAGACCTCGCGCGTCTCCCTGATGCAGTCGTCCGGACCGTTCAGGGCCGCCGTCGCGGCGACCTGAATGGGAGTGAACGCCCCGTAATCGAGATAGGATTTTACGCGGGCGAGCGCGGAAATCAGCCGCTCGTTGCCGACGGCAAAGCCCATGCGCCAGCCGGGCATGGAAAAGGTCTTCGACAGCGAGGTGAATTCGACGGTGACATCCATCGCGCCGGGTACCTGCAGCACGGATGGCGGCGGCGTGCCGCCGAAATAGATCTCCGAATAGGCCAGGTCGGACAGGATGAAGATGCTGTGCTTGCGCGCGAATGCGACAACGTCCTTGTAGAAGTCCAGATCGGCGCAATACGCGGTCGGGTTGGCCGGATAGCACAATATGAGCGCGATCGGCTTCGGCACGGAGTGGATAACGGCCCGTTCCAGGGCATCGAAAAAGTCCGGTCCCGGTTCGGCGGGCACATTTCTGATCGACGCGCCGGCCATGAGGAAACCGAATGTGTGGATTGGATAGCTCGGGTTCGGGCTGAGGATCACGTCTCCGGGAGCGGAGATCGCCTGGGCCATGTTGGCAAACCCTTCCTTGGACCCCAGGGTCGCGATCACCTGGGTTTCCGGATCCAGTTTGACGCCGAACCGGCGGCCGTAATAGGCCGCCTGCGCCTTGCGCAGTCCGTGAATGCCCTTGGAGGCGGAGTAACGGTGGGTGCGCGGATCCTGGACCGCCTCGGTCAGCTTGTCGACAATATGCTTCGGTGTCGGCAGATCCGGGTTGCCCATGCCGAGATCAATGATGTCCGCCCCCGCCGCACGCGCCTTCGCTTTCAGACGGTTGACCTGTTCAAAGACATACGGCGGAAGCCGTTTGATCTTGTGAAATTCCTCCATGACGCGGATCCTTGCGAGTTGACGAAACGGGCCGCACGCGCTTCAGGCGCTGCGACAGCGCGGCGGGGATCTTTTAGCAGCCTCAAAAAAAATACGCACCCGTCTTTATGTCACGCACGCATATTCCGGAAATCGGATAAATCTGCCACGCAGCAGGCCCCTGCAATTCCGCGCTTCAACGGGTTGCAAGGGGGCGCCGGTCAGGCGGCCTTTCTGCGCAGGGAGGAAAACCCTGCCTCTGCCACGGAATTCTGCAGCGCGCCGTCGGGGGTAAAATCCATCGTGACGATCTGCGCCTTTCCCTGGCGCTTGGCCTTGTAGAGCCCTTTGTCCGCCGCTTCCAGCGCACGCTCCAGGGTTACCTTGCCGCCGGCGGTCACCACCCCGGCACTGGCGGTGACAGTGAGTTTTCCGCCAGAGGCTTCGCGGCATTCCACACTGAACCGACGGCAAACCCGCCTGGCGGTGAGCAGGGCCGGTTCCTGGCCACAATCAGGCAGGAACACCGCGAATTCCTCGCCACCGAGCCGCCCGGGGACGGCCGAAACATCAAGCGTATCCTTCAGGACACGGCCAAAAAGCTGAAGCACAGCATCGCCCATGGCATGACCGTATCTGTCGTTGACGGATTTGAACCCGTCCAGATCCACCATGATCAGACTGAAGGTTCCATTGTCCACCCTGCTTTGGGACAACCAGTTTTGCGTGCCGTTCAGGAAGGAGCGCCGGTTCGCGAGTCCAGTCAGAGCATCCTGATTGGCCTGCTCCCTGAAACCGTTCAGTGAACGTTCGACGATCATACATGCGGGCAGCAGGATGGTCATGACGATGGAAAGCAGGATAGTGACCAGATAGGCCGTCATGAAATTTTCCCCGAATGCATACAGGAAATCCGGATAGAGCAGCACGTTCTGGTTCACGGTGAACCACGCGTATCCGGTGCACTCGATCAGGGTCGTCACACCGAGCAGCCGGACCGTGCGGAGGTTATCCCTGTTCCGCCGGAATGCTATCCAGACGACGGAAAGACAGGTCAGGATCAGGTAGCTCTGTACAAAGTTGACCCGTGCCAGGAAACTTTCGAAAAAAGGCGGATAAAAGCAAAGGACGACCCACACACCCGCGACGACGAAATTCAGCCAAATGGCGGGCCGAGCCCCAAGGAAAGTCGCGAACCCGCTACGCCCCAACCCGGTTCCCAGAATGACCAGCGTATTCGCCGCCAGGATACTGAAACCATCCGGAACGACGCCGCGCATGGCGATCAGAAACGCTCCGCTTCCGGCCAGAAACATGCCGCACGACCAGATCGCCAAACTGCGCGCACAGACCGGGCCGCATGCTTTCCAGAAGAGAAAAAACAAAATCAGGATCGCGCTGCCGGCCAATTTGGCGACCATCACACTGGTAAACAATGTAGGGGTATCAAGCGTCATAAAAAAATCCATCCTGCCACAACCCGATACATCCTCTAAAGTTGTAAAAGAATGCTTTAATTCATGCCAAAAATATCAATGTCCTTTGAGGCAGGTGACAAAAGGCAACGTCTCGGCGCCACGCCGCAAGTCACCTTTTTTCCCATGGTCGGGACAATATAAAATTGTTTTCACGCGTCACCGCGGACACGGCGGAGGCAAATGGCCGCAGACCCGGCTCCGCGCGTGGATCGGGGGTGGCTTTATTGCGACGCCAGACTTTCCAGATAGGCTTCAGTCGCTTCTCTCTGTTTGGGATTGATCAGCCCGTATGTTTCACCGGCTTGAATCGGCGGACCGTAGCCTTTCGGCCCGGGAACGCTTGTGTTTCCCTGACCCGGCTTGGTCTGCAGCGCATCCACGAGCGGCGTACCGGGACCGACCGCGCAAGCCGCAAGCCCGAAGAGCAGCGGCAGACCGCAGGCCAGAGCGAAAACCTTAAGCAATATTGACAAGCGCCTCTCCTCAATGCCGTTCCCACATCCATCCGAATGTCACAAATCTTCGATAGCGAGAGCTTTCGAAGCCATTGGAATCCAATCGACGCAACCGGAACCTTGTGTCATAAATAGCTGATAGTTCAAAATACCAGCGAAAATATAACAAGATAACGGATTTGAACGAATTAGGGCTCTCTGGCCACTCCAGGGCCGGAAGGGGCAGGAAAACCGGAGGAACTCCCCGCTAATGGCTGATGACCGCCAGCATCCCATGCTGCAATACATCATAAACAATCCGGAAGCCTTTGCCCAGAACCTGGCGAAAACGCTGGAGCAGGCCGGCAAGGCGATGGCCGCTTATATCGAGCCCCGCGAACAGGGCAAGATTACCCATGAATCGACGGATGAGCTGACCGGTATCATCAAAACCCTTGCACAGGTGGGTGAATACTGGATCTCCGATCCGCAACGGACCGTCGAAGCCCAGTCGCGGCTGTGGGGCGGCTATATCGACCTGTGGAATTCCTCCCTGAAGCGCATGATGGGCGAACCCGCGGAGCCCGCGGTGCTGACACCGCCAAGGGATAAAAGATTCGCGGATCCCGACTGGGAGAAAAACCAGTTCTTCGATTTCATCAAGCAGCTCTATCTCATCACCAGCAAGTGGGCCGAGGACATGGTTCAGGAGGCCCAGGGGCTGGACGAGCACACCCGCCACAAGGCGGAATTCTATGTCACCCAGATCGCCAATGCGGTCTCGCCGTCTAACTTCGTTCTCACCAATCCGGAGCTGCTTCGCCTTACATTGGAGAGCAACGGCGAGAACCTGGTCAAGGGCATGCAGCATCTTGTCGAGGATCTGAAGTCCGGCAAGGGCGAACTCAAGATCCGGCAGACCGACCCGTCGAAATTCAAGTTCGGCGAGAACCTGGCCACCACACCCGGCAAGGTGATTTCCCAGAACGACGTTTGCCAGGTGATCCAGTACTCGCCGTCCACCGAAGAGGTGCTCAAGCGGCCGCTCCTGATCGTGCCGCCCTGGATCAACAAATTCTACATTCTCGATCTGAACCGGGAAAAGTCGTTCATCAAATGGGCGGTCGACCAGGGCCATACCGTCTTCGTGATTTCCTGGGTCAATCCGGATGAACATCAGGCGCAGAAGAGTTTCGAACACTATATGAAGGAGGGTATTCTCAATACCCTCGACGTGATCAAGCGCGCCACCCGCCAGGAGGAAGTCAATACGATCGGCTATTGCGTCGGCGGAACCCTGCTGGCGGTGACGCTGGCCTATATGGCCCGTGTCGGCGACAAGCGGATCAAGACCGCAACCTTCTTCACCACGCAGGTCGACTTCACCTTCGCAGGCGATCTCAAGGTCTTTGTCGACGAAGAGCAGATTTCCCTCGTGGAAAAGCGGATGGCGGAAAGCGGGTACCTCGACGGCTCGAAGATGTCCTCGGCCTTCAACATGCTGCGTTCGAACGACCTGATCTGGTCCTATGTGGTCAACAACTATCTGAAGGGCCAGGAGCCCTTCCCGTTCGACCTGCTTTACTGGAACTCCGATTCCACCCGGATGCCGGCGGCGAACCATTCCTTTTATCTGCGCAGTTGTTATCTCGACAACAAACTGTCCAAGGGGGAAATGGAAATCGCCGGCGAGAGGCTCGACCTCTCCAAGGTTACGATCCCGATTTTCAACCTGGCAACGCGTGAGGATCACATCGCGCCGCCGAAGTCCGTTTTCCTCGGCTCCGGCTGCTTTGGCGGACCGGTGGAATATGTGCTGGCCGGCTCCGGTCATATCGCCGGTGTCGTCAATCCCCCCGCTAAAAAGAAATACCAGTTCTGGACGGGTGGCGAAGCCAAGGGGACGCTTGAAAACTGGCTCAATAACGCCGAAGAGCATCCCGGTTCCTGGTGGCCGTACTGGGACGAGTGGATACGCGCGCAAGACGCCACCAGGGCAAAGGCCCGCAAACCAGGCGCGTACCGGGTAAAAATCCTGGAAGACGCGCCAGGGTCCTATGTGATGAAGAAGGCCTGACCCAGAACATCCTGTGATCGATTGAACGCAGGGTGCTCTAAGCCCGCCTTTCCATCCGCCCGAAATGGGAATCCAGCGGTGTCAGGGTCATTGCGAGCAGCTTGCCGAACCTGGTTGCATTCATCGGCCGGCCGAAATGGAAGCCCTGCACGGTTTCACAACGGCAGCTTGCCAGGAAAGCCTGTTGTTTGGCGCTCTCCACGCCTTCCGCGACCACATTCAGCCCGAGTTCCCGGCCAAGGGAAATGATCGCCCGTGCGATGCTGCGGTCGCTTTCGTCAAAATCGAGATCGCGGATAAAACTGCGGTCGATCTTCAAGCGGGTAAGCGGAAAACTCTTGAGCGCCGCAAGACTGGAATAGCCGGTTCCGAAGTCGTCAATGGCGAGCTTCAAGCCGATCCGGCGGAAGTCGTCCATGAGCCGGACAGCCTGATCGGCATTCTGGATGAGAAGGCTTTCGGTTACTTCGAGTTCAAGATACCCGGCTTCCAGCCCGGTGTCCTTCAAAGCCGCGGTCACGTCGGAGATCAGTCCCGAATCCCGGAACTGCCTGACGGACACATTCACGCCCATTGTTATCGGCGTCAGGCCGTCATCCTGCCATTGCCTGTTCTGCCGGCAGGCTTCATGCAGAACCCAGCGGCCCAGGGGCACGATCAATCCGCTTTCTTCCGCCAGCGCGATGAACTCACCCGGCATCAGCCGGCCGAGTACGGGATGCTGCCAGCGAACCAGCGCTTCAGCGCCGACAATCCGGCCGCTGACGAGATTGTATTGCGGCTGGTATTCCAGGAAGAATTCGCCGTTTTCGATACCAGTGCGCATTTCCTCAAGCAATGTCAGCTTGTTGACGGATTTCTCCGGCCGGGTCTGGTCGTAGATCTTGAAACCGTCGCGGCCGGAGGATTTTGCCTCGAACATCGCCTTGTCGGCGTTTTTCAGAAGCTCGGCCGCATCTTGCGCATCCTGCGGATAACAGGCGGCACCAATGCTGCAGGTCACATGGAAAGACAAGTCACCGATGTGGATGGTTTTGGCAATCTCCGCGCGCAGAACGTTCATCAGGCCTTGAAGGTCCGCCTTGAGCGCGGAACCGCCCTCGACGATCAGCACGAATTCGTCACCTCCAAAGCGGATGGCCTCGTGATTTCCCGCCAGGACTGATTTTATCCGTTCGGCAATGATTGCCAGCACCTGATCACCGATCGTGTGACCAAAACTGTCATTGACGAATTTGAAGTTGTCGAGATCGACAAACACCACGGCCACCGGCTCTCCCGACTTCCGGCTGGTCTCGACCTTTTCTTCCAGCTTGTGTTTGAATTCCTGCCTGTTGGGCAGTCCGGTCAGGACATCATGATGGGCGAGATAGCGGATCTTGCTTTCCGCCTGATCGCGCTCCACCGCGATGGACGCCAGGCGCGCGGCCTCCGTCGCCAGTCTTTTCTCGTGTTCGGTCGGGAAGCGCACTTCCCTGGAATAAAGTCCGAATGTTCCAAGGGCCCTGGAATCCTTGCTGAAAAATGGCACGGACCAGCATGAGCGCATGTCGAAATTGCGCATGATGTCCTGGTGGTCTTCCCAGAGTTCGTGCGTGCGGACATCGTCGACGAACACGCTTTCACGGGTATGAATGGCGGTGCCGCAAGACCCCATTCTGGGGCCAACCGGCAAGCGGTTGGTCTGGTCCACATAGGCTTTCGGCAGATTGGGAGCCACACCATACAAAAGCCGTGTGCCGCTCTCATCCGTCAGCATCACCGATCCGACGACACCGTCCAACTGGTCCTCGATCGTAAGAACCAGTGTTGCCAGAACGTCGCCGAGCGGTTTACCGCCGGCAATTTCCTGCAGAACCTTGTTCTGCCCCTGCTGGAGTTTTTCCGCTTTCTTGCGCTCGGTGGTGTCGCGGCAGATGCCCATAATCCCGACGACTTCGTCCCGGTCGTTGGTGACCGGGTATTTCGAGGCGGAAAACCACTTTCTTCTGCCTGACGGCAAAATCAGAAATTCCTCGTGATCGATCTGGGGAACCTTTGTCGCCATCACCTGAGCTTCGATTTCCATGAAACCGGAGCCGATTTCGTGCGGATGAAGTTCCAGATCTGTCTTGCCGAGCAATTCCGAGAAATCGCTGTATCCGATGTCGATCGCGACCTGGCGGTTCGCCATCACGAACCTTGATTTGCGGTCCTTGACAAATATGTAGTCGGTAACCTGGTCTACGAGTGTCTGCAGCCATTCGCCGGTCAGATAGAGTTCATCGCCCTTGCGAAGCTGCGGGATGTCATTCAGACGTGCCAATTCCGAAGCCAGTGACGCCCCATCTTCCGGCCCGATGAGGTCTGCTAGTTGCCGGCTCCAGTTTAAAACCATCGATCCCCCCTACACAGTAGATGCGGTCGTCTGCGTAACCTTCGTATTTTTGCCGATTTCAAGCTAAAAAATCATGAAGACAATAAGCTCGATATTCATGATTGTGTTAATGATTGAGCACCTCCCCGAAAATCGGACAGTGACGGAAGCTACGATTTGACGTCTGCTGGTCTCCATGAACGAGGAGATCGGACTATGTCGAAACGCAGGAACCATGATGCGGGCTTCAAGGCTCGCGTTGCGCTGGAGGCCTTGAAGGGTGAGCGCACGGTGTCGGAACTGGCG
>NZ_PPCN01000022.1 GCF_002906165.1 Roseibium marinum | reverse complement strand
CGGATCAGGCTTACTTCAACGCTCTGACGCCGATGATGGTGGCGGCTTAATCGAGGCGAAAATCCACTTAGCGAAACGCCCGAAACTGTTCAGACAAACCGAGCCAGCTCTGACATCACCGAAGAGCTGGAATATGTGCCCGGCCGGTTTGTCGTGAACCGTATTGTCAGGCCACGCCTGTCGTGTTCTTGCTGCGAGAAGATTGTTCAGGCGTCCTTGCCATCGCGTCCGATCGAGCGTGGACGGCCGGGAGCGGGACTTTTGGCGCATGTTTTGGTTTCCAAATATGCGGACCATCTGCCGCTCTACCGCCAGTCTCAGATCTTTGGCCGGGAAGGCATTGATCTGGACCGCTCCACCCTGGCCGATTGGGTGGGACGTTCCACTGCCTTGCTAGAACCCATAGCGAATGCCATCGGTCGGCTGGTCCGGCAAGGTGAAGCGCTGTTTGCCGACGATACTCCGGTCAAGCTTCAGACGCCGGGAACGAAGAAAACCAAAACAGCCCGAATCTGGGCGTATGCGAGGGATGAACGCCCTTGGGCCGGCTCTTCTCCGCCGCTCGCCTGGTACCAGTTCACGGTTGACCGCAAGGGCGAACATCCTGAGGGGCACCTGTCCGGTTACAGGGGCTGGGTTCACGCTGATGGCTATGCTGGGTTCAACGGCCTGTTCGGGGAAAACAAAGCCCGGGAGATGGCCTGTATGGCCCATATCCGGCGCAAGTTCGTCGATGTTCATGCCTCTCAAGGCTCAGCAATCGCTGCTGAGGCCATCCAGCGGATCGCAAAGCTCTATGAAATCGAAAAGAGGGCCCGCGGAAAACCGCCGCCTGAACGCGCCAACCTCCGGCAAACGTACGCCAAACCGGTCTTCGACGATCTGGAAACCTGGCTCGGCGCTCAATTGACGCGGATCTCCGGCAAGTCGCCGCTTGCCGCTGCAATCCGATATGCGCTCAGCCGCCTGCCGAAAGCCAGGCCGTACCTCGACAACGGGCATCTGGAACTGGACAACAACTCCGCAGAGCGGGCGATGAAGCCGATTGCCCTTGGACGAAAAAACTACCTCTTCATGGGGTCACAAAGTGGCGGCAAATCTGCGGCCATTGCCTATACACTGATCGAAACCGCCAAACTCAATGGCATCGACCCGCAAGCCTGGATGACCTGGGTCCTGGCACAAATCGCCGACCACAAGATCAATCGCATCAACGAACTCATGCCTTGGTGTTACGCTGCAAAGGCAGCGTAACAGAGCGCGTAGCCCCCATGAAGACCGCCTTCACCGGACGGACACTCTGGATCATCAACGACAATCTGAAAAATGCCGAGCGACGAGATGCCATGTTCAAATTTTATCTGGAAACCAAAAAGTTTGCTGATAAACCCGAAGAGGAGGGAGGTTTATCAGAAGCAGAAGCCAACATGCTGGAAAGTCTCGTCCAGCAGATTGGTGACTTTCAAGGCAAGATGCTGCAGGACACTATGATTTCTTTCGTCGCCAAATCCGCTGCAGCACTCTATTTCTCATCCTTGGCTTTGTTCGCCGTTGGCGTAGTTTGGTGCATTCTTGCGGTTTTTGACGTCACCAAGTTCAACTAAAACACAATAGTTTTGCGTCCTGAGATGGACTCACTTTTTGATTTAGAAAAGATTTGATAGAAAAAGTGCTCGAAATAGCGCCTGCTGGGGGCGTGGTTTCCAATTTTTTCTAAGATATACTTTAACGTATTCTCTAAATACGCGCAAACGCGAGGCTTGAACGTATTCTTTGCATTTCTGACAAAGTTTTATCCTCACTTTCATCAAACCAAGTCATTATGATTTCGAGAAGACGTTCGGTGTCCAGATAGATATGTGTCACTTCCGTAGGGCGTGATCGACCTTCGCGATCCTTGACATTCAAACTGAAGCGGTAGGCATCGCGTCCACCAACAAAGTCTCGATCTAACACTAGATTATCGTCGAGTTGGCGCCAAGTTTTAGCGACCTCAGCGGTGTATGCTTCTGGTTTGCCGGCCCAGCCGGCCGGAATTAGCGAAATATGAAAATGAACGCCGACGTCTTTGTTGCTCGATTGGCGTACATAGATATCAGCTGCGTTTACACCAATTGCTCCTGAGTCAAGTTCCCATCCCGCTCTAGGGTAGCAAAAGCCGAAACGCAACTTTGAAATCCGATGCTCCTGTTGTCCTGGCGGACACGAAAACGCTAGTTCGTCATCGCATGTTTCGGATGGAAATAGATTTGAAGTCAGAATTAGCATGATCACGAGAACAGCGATGCCGCCGGATGCACTCACTATCATGGGTGTGTTCTTCAATCCTGGTAGTGGCAAATGTCCCTTTGCCGCAGCATTCCCACCAATAAAGGCTACAGACATTGCTGCGCCAAAACTCAGAACAATGTTCACGAGATTTGTGCTTCTACAGGGCACTTCGTGTCCTGCAATACTCAGTAAAACTAGGCCCATTAGGAACAGAAGTGTAAAGCCGCCTAGCACAGCTCCAACCACAGCGACCCAAGTTTTTGACAATTGTGAAGCTGTTTTCGGATTTGTAATTTGGTTGGTCATAATTTACTTCGAGTTCTGTTGCTCTATTCTTAATAGTTAATTTCGGCCTGCTCCTGGCTGTTCAACCGACTTTCCTTTGTCTTTGTGCAAGACAATTGTCTGTTTGTCATCTCGAACAACAATATCTATTGTTTGCGCTTCGTAACCATTTTTTCGAAGTAACGCTTCGATTTCATTCACAATATTGTTTGCGTCGGCAGTGTTCATAATCGCTACACAAGAGCAATCGCAGCACCCGTAACCACAACAAGCATTTGCAGTTCCGAAAGAAGAAAACATCGCTGCTGAAACAACCAAGCTACCAATGAGTACCTTCATGCGAACTATCCTCCGTTGGGTATTTTCCAAGTTTAGCGAAAGCGTCGCGTTGATGCAATCTAACCGTGTGAAATGGAATTTTTTGCCAATTACGGGTAGCTGGAGTCTTCGCAGTCTTGTTGGTTAGTTGCAAAATTGGTCCAATTCGAACCGATACTCAGCAAGCTGTTTTCGCACAGCAAGCACAGCATCAAGACGCCAAAAACTAGGGCCATCTTTTATAAGTGAATCTTGTAGCAAATCTCTCTGGCGATCTAACAACAACGCACGTAGTAAGGCAGCCCTAGCTTGTGCATCGGATTCGAAACTTCTCAAAGACCGTCCCAGATCCCATTCAAGTGAGCCTTCGGGATCGTACATTTTTTGAGCAAGAGCCCGAAAAATAATACCGAGACCGTCGTATGACCAATGGTTGGATGCGTACCGCACAAGTAGATTTCTTGTCCGAGGCGAACTGCCGTGATCTGCTTTAAACGAAGCGGCAAGAGCTTGAGCAGCAGACACATCGTTCACTTCAATAACTTGGACGCCGGTCAATGGATCTGCTGTACGCGGAGGAGCAATCTTAACGTCGTAATCAACTCCTCGTTCAAGGCCGGATATCCAGCGAGGCGGAATTGGAACCCAACACGCTAGGTCTTTAATATCGGAGCCAAAGAGCGAAACCTCACGGTCATTTTTCATTCTGCTGTCCAGGCTCTCCACAAGCAGCGCCAGCTGTTTGTCATCAAGGTATTGGCCCTGTGTGGACAACACCTGTGCAGCAAGTCCGGAGTCAAATGGAGAGCAGGGAAAATCAATATCCGGTTTTCTAAGGGCGCAGCTCCATAATTGGGTCTCCCATTCATCACTTAGGGGAATTGCCCGCGCAAATCGCGGCAGCCAAATTGAGTCGATGAAAAACATGTCATTGTTAATGCTGACTAAATTAAAACGTCGGATGATTAAACTAAAGTCTTTGGCACTCAGCTCGCCGCGTCGCGCAAGCAGTAGTAATGGCGGCAGAGACCAGCTTCGCGTGGCTGAACCTTCCGCAGATTGGCGCTCCGAATCCTTCGCCATCAGCCACATCATCAATCCGACGGCGTTGCCCATGCCAGCAGCTTCAGGTCCAGCTGCAAAATACTCGACAAGCTTGACGGACAACTCGCACCAGCTTTGCGAACATTTCGCCAATCGCGGAAACACCACACCATCAGGCTTGACGCTTAGTTTTCGACTTTGTGCCACATCCTCCAGAAATTGAATGAAAGCTAACCAGTCTTGCGAATTGACGACGCCTGTATTGGAACGGGCTGAGATAAGTAGTGTAGCTACTTCTAGGGCACGACGACGCTGGTCGTCATCTTCTAACTCCTTAAATGATAGTGCAAGTCCGGCTAGATATGTCTTGATTGCTTGATTAGATAGTTCAGTAAGGCCAAAGTTGATCAAAGTTTGCAGATCTTCAACGTCGTAAAGATGCGCAACATCAGGACCATGTTGTAGAAAGTATAAAGCAGGACATGACCGAGTACGATCCAAATATGATGCTTCCAATGCGAACTGATAGTCACGCACTTGATCGCGTCTAACGTCTTCGACGTCGCAGATGGTTGCCATGTCCAGCTTGGAGTTTACGAAATCTATTCGACGTTTGGCTTCGTCCGACAATTCAGTGGCAAGGCGAAACTCCCAGTTTTCTTGATTTCCAACTTTATGATTTACCAATCCGCCAATCTCGCCCCGCAATAGAGAAATGCGACGCCCGATTCGATCTTCTTCCCAAATTGGCGAGGGAGAGGACAAGTCATCGACAGCAATAGAAAGTTGAGTCTCTGAACTTAGTAAGCGGGGAAGCAGTGAAGACATCCACGCAGGTCCAGGGCGTAATTCAATCCAGCCGTTAGGCTGGACAGCGATATGATACTGAAGAAAGAAAGAAAGCAGTCCAATTGTAAAGACAATGGCTGTACACCAGCCAAACAGTCTACGAATGCGTGCAGCCAAAGCGCCACGTACTTCGGGTGCGACCGGAGGCCCTATGACCGAGTCAGACCAAGTGAGTTCCAGGCTGCCACCTCCAAGATGTTCTGGAGTCTGGTTGCGGCCGCTTGCGAACAAGTAGGCGAGTTGCTCAGTGCGTTCTCGAGCAAAGACTAAAAACCGTTTGAGATCACACGAAAGTAGTGAATGCGTTGTAGAGTTTTCTAGTCTAACGTTCGAGAAGTAGCGCTTGTCAACGAGTGCCTCATGCAGCGCTATAGTGAACAAACCTCTCCCGAGGGCAGGGTGTTCATAGGCGAGTTGCTTATACGAAGCACCTGATACCACCAGCAGGTTGTTGTTGCCGATTTGCTTAGACAACGATTTGTGGAAATCTTTTGCAACACCACCTGCATGACAAAAATCGAATATCGCAGTTACTTTTACAGGATGAGCAAGCAGGACCAAATCAGCTAACTCATCTCCGTCCAAATCAACGACATCTGGTTGAGCCTCGAAGCTGCAAAACCAGGTTTTAGTGCCATTTTGATCACCATGTCCCGATAAAATAAGGATGAGTTCCAGATCGTCGCCACCCTGTCGGGTATTCAAATCTTGAAACAATTCTTTCAATGTTTTACGAGTGAGTTTCTCGTCGTGAACGTGTATTGGTGGCTCGCTACACGTGAGCTGTGAAATTGTGTTCGACAAGGCTAGTGAGCCTTCTACAGAAAATTGTAAACGGGATCTCGAGCACATGTAATTCCGACTGGAAAATTGGTCGGCAGCCAAATTAATTAAGTATTTAGTGGCTGAAGCGGAGTGTATGGAGGATCGAAAGTGGCTGGCGGGATGGTGTTGACCAGTGGACTCAGTGTTACGCTGGTTGGCCTCTTTGGAGGTTTCGTTGCTGAACTCGTTCATTGGTATGGCCTCAGGACAAATCCACGGTTTCCAGAATATCTGCGAAGCGTGTTTTACTGGGTGGTAACCGTATCCATGATACTAGTTTCAGGTGTTTTTACATGGCTGAATTTTGGTAGCGAGGCACAGGCCTTGACTGCGTTTGAAATTGGGCTTCTCACGCCGCTTATATTGCAGAAAGTCATTTCTGGAGCTGCTGGAGCAGAAACAGCCCGGTCACCACGAGCCAACGTATTTGACTTTTTTCGCGGCTGAATCTCATGAAAGTCCATAGTCCAGTACCTTATGAAGCAACTAGCCTGGTGCAAATTTAGAGAACAGTCAGTCCTCCCCATTCAGCAGGGTTACTTCCACCCGGTCGATCAGCGGCGTGTCGCGGCGGTAGGGCGTCTCGCCATCATGTTCGTAAAGCGCCATCACTGTATGGCTGATGATTGCCCTCAGCACCTTGTCCAAATTCCGCCCGCGCATCGTTACCGCCTTGCCATCGGCGCTAAAGGTTAGGTACTCGTTGTCGTCCGGGCCGCCGCTAGTTCGGCGATGCCGGAAGCTGCGCAAATTGTGATAGAGAAAGCCATGCGTGTCGCCGCCGAACTGATGCAAGGTAAAGCCCATTTGCGGATGACCGCCGCTATCCATCAAACCCTGATATAGGTCGCTTTGTTCAGCATCACGCTGATAGCCGCGTTCGCTCAAAATCCCATGCACCCCTCTGCTCATTGATCCGGCCCCTCCCGTGATTGTCCCTGTGTGATGCGCCGCCAAAAGGTGCGTGCATGGTCTCGCCAGTGTAAGCGTCCGTTGAACCCGACCTAACGAGTTTCCGTTTGGTGCTTTAAGTGTCCACTTATTTAAATGGACACTTAAGGGCGCCTAATGAGTACGCGAAGAAAGCGGCGGAGCTGGTCTGATGAGGAGAATCGGGAGATCTGCGCGCAAGCGGTTCTTCCCGGTGCATCGGTTGCCCAAGTGGCGCGCCGGTATTCGGCGAATGCCAATATGATCCACAATTGGCTGAAGGATCCCCGGTTTGCGCGAATTCCAGCTGACCCGGTAATCATCCCCGAAAACCACTGGGTTGAAAATTGGACTTCTCCGGCCTTTGATGCGCTTGGAGAACGACATGAAGAAATCAAGATTTACGGAAAGCCAGATCCTGGCGATTTTGAAGCAGGGTGAGAGCGGTGTGCCGGTTGCCGATCTTTGCCGGGAACACGGGATCAGCAACGCGACGTACCACAACTGGCGATCCAAGTACGGCGGTATGGATGCGTCCTTGATGGCGGAAATGAAGGCCATGGCCGAAGAGAACCGCCGGCTGAAAAAGATGTATGCCGAAATGGCGATGCAAAATGAGTTGCTGAAGGATGCCTTGGGAAAAAAGCCTTGAGGTCGTCTCAACGTAAAGGGATGGCCACCAAAGCAGTCGGGCAGCGCGGTGTGAGCATCGCGCTTGCCTGCCGGACTTTCCAGATCAGCGAGAGCTGTTATCGCTATGAGCGCAAACTCAGTGACGAGAATGCCGAGATCGCGGACTGGCTTGTCCGGCTGACCACGACGCACCGAACCTGGGGCTTCGGCCTGTGTTTCCTTTATCTGCGCAATGTCAAAGGCTTCGCATGGAACCACAAGCGCGTCCGGCGGATTTACCGGGCGCTTGAACTGAACCTGCGCATCAAGCCGAAAAAGCGCCTGGCTCGGGAAAAGCCGGAGCCTCTGGCAGTTCCCGATGGCCCCAATATGACCTGGTCTATGGATTTCATGTCGGATCAGTTGGCCGACGGACGCAGCTTCAGGACCTTGAACGTTCTGGACGACTTCAACCGTGAGGGCCTGGGCATTGAAGTGGCTATTTCCATTCCGGCCCTTCGGGTTATCCGCACTCTGGAGCGGATCATCGAATGGCGCGGGCAGCCTTTGAACATCCGGGTGGACAATGGTCCGGAAAACGTCAGTGCCGCCCTGCAAATATGGGCTTCAAGACGTGGGATCGGCTTGGAATACATCCAGCCCGGCAAACCGCAACAGAACGCCTATGTCGAGCGCTACAACCGAACCGTCCGCCATGAATGGCTCGGACAATACATATTCGAAACGATCGAGGAGGCACAGGACCACGCCACGCGCTGGCTATGGACATACAACAACGAGCGGCCCAACATGGCCATCGGCGGCATCACACCCGCAATGAAACTGAAAACAGCGGCCTGAAGTCCAGTTTTAAAACCCGCCAAAAATGGGATGATTACCAGCTAACCTCAAACGGAGCACGCTAGCCGCCAGTCCGGTCACAGCCCATAAGAGCCGTTTCATGACAGGGCGGTGCGTAGTCAGGTGAAACTGGCGGCCACTACCTTGAACAGAAAAGCTATTCGCATGACTCAGAAAAAGAAAAACATATTTATTTTCAATATCTTATCAAAAATCTGATAATGTTTATTATGGAATTTTTTTTGACTGGTTTGTCAAAATTGTCTTTGCAATGGCAGCCTATCTTCGAAAAATGCGGACGGATTTGCGGGCCTTGATCGCCGTTGCGAGCACAGCCTGTACCTTCTTGGTAAATTTAATGCTGAATGCCCCGATCCGGTCGCCCGGCTCGAAATAATAAGAGTGCTCGGGTATGTCTGAGTTAAATTCGTCGCAGATCACCCAAAGTCGCAATTTGTCATCGAGCCCGGCTCGCTTTTTCTCGATTTGTGGCACTTCAACGAAATGGGATCCTGCAACAGGTTCCTAGGTGGTGACCGGCACCAGGATCACTTCTGTCAGGTTGTCATGCTTGCGGTTGATGAGCGCCAGAGCACAGGGCCTGGCCTTCCGGCCTTCGGTTTCGCCGTTGTCGGCTTGCCAGGCCCAAAGATAGGGATATTCCCAAATGTCGCCGACTTCCGGGCTGCCTTGCCGATCAGTCATCTTTTATGCTGTCTTCCAAAGCGGAAAGCAGATCAGCAGCATCGGTGTCGGAAAGCTCCGACACATGGACCGCCTTTCTGGTATCCCTCTTCTGCTGGAGGCGTTCAAACTCCTCAGCTGAAAGCATTACGAAGCGAGATTTTCCGTGCCGTTGAATAGCGACGGGCTCCTGCGCGGCGGCGGCAAGAACATCGCCGGTCTTGTTGGCAAGTTCGGTTGAGCTGAAGGCACGCATGGTAGACTCCCATTGAGTTTAGACAAAATCACTATATTAGCTATTTTGGATAAAATCAACATTTCCAAAGCCAAATAGGTGTCTTTCCAACGAAATCCTGCGGCTAAAGAAATGGGCCTAATGGCGCGGACAACGGGCTGGCGGGTTTCTTGCTCAGCTTGGGCTTAGCCGACATTCGCCGGCCCAGGATGCGTTGACAATTCCGGCCCATTGCTGCTGTTGGTCACCTTTTGGTGATGCTGCGCTGCGGTCCGTCGAAGCTGCCGTTCGCTGCGGGTGCCAAATCCGCGATCAGCTGAACTATCGGTCCGCCGGACTTCGCTGCCGTTCGCGGCGGACGCGCGATCTCCACTACTTCAGCGATGGCCTACAGCTGGAAGGGCGGAGCTATCTCGCGCTTTGGCGCCTCCAAGACAACACAGCCCCTGCGATATCAGACTCTGGTGTATCTCCAGCCCAACGATCCCAGAATTCGATAGTGGCGCTATTCGGTTTGTACCGGGGTTCACCGACCCGAACTCTGGTAGGCAGCAGGCTTGCATCACCGACAACCAGTGCTTCCCCAACATCAAGAACCGGCAACAGATCTCCAAAACCGCCAAGGCTATCTGGCAAAAGCCTTCGGATAACGCTCTGGTCATCACCGTTTGTTAGGCGCATGGCGACTACGTTGTTGCACTGACTCAATACAGTTCTGTTTACCTCTGATGGACGCTGACTAATAACAACAAGCCCGACACCATATTTCCGGCCCTCCTTGGCCAAGCGTTCAAAAATCCCTACGGAGATATCGTCCACTCCGTCCCGTCCTGCTCGCTCTGGAATGTAAAGGTGCGCCTCATCGCAGAACAAAGCGATCGGATGGCGCATATCCACTGGGGTCCATTGAGTGACGTTGAAGACCAGCCTGGCAAGAAGGCTCACCATCAATGGCAAAATGTCAGACGGGACCTCCGAAAAATCAATGATCTTAATGCCACCGCGTTCATCAGTCTTCGTTCCCCTGCTGGCAGTCAAAGCGTGGGCCAACCTAGGCAGCCATTCCATATCCATACATTCTACATGGGGTTGAAAAAGAAACCCAAGGCGGCGATCAAGATGCTTCGCTTCAAAGCGAGCAACCAGTCGGCTCAATTTTCCATTGAAATCACCAGCTTTCGTTGTCCCGGTCTTGGCGCCGTCAACACGTTCTGTATCGAGAAACTTTAGTCGCTCGAGAACTTCGTCGAGCGGAAATGGAATAGGGCTATCCACCGTGAAATTGGCCAACACTTCTGCGTGGTTTCCGTCAGTGAGATATTTGCGTTTTGAATCCGTAATGCTGTTAGCCATTACCATCGCTTGATTAGGTGCGTTCTGATCAGAGCGGTCAACAAATAGCGAAACCATTGCCTCATATCCGAGAAGCCAATATGGAAGGTACAAGACGCCGTCATCAAGGCCTTGCTCTTGGTCAAGGTCGCCGGGGCCAGCAACGCGCAGGTGCCGGAACTCTTCGCCGTCCAGTGTCTTATATTCACCGTGAATATCAAACAATATGGCGTTAGCCTGATCTAGAGCCGCCACCTGATCTAGCATACGGGCAGTCGTGTAGGATTTCCCTGAACCGGTGCTTCCCACAATCACCGCGTGTCTCTGGAATAGCCTATTTCCATTGAGAAACGCTGTGGCATTGTCATCGAGGGTGTATTTGCCAAGCTCTAGTTGCGGCCCGTCGCCAGTAACATTCGAAATCACCTGCATGAAGTTAGTCAGGCGTTCGCCCTCAAGTGCAAAGCAATTCGCATCTATCTCAGGAACCGTTTCGAGAGTTCGTCTGAAGACGTTTTCATCGAGCCCTAACTTGTCGATAAAAGTGCCGATGAGTGAGACTCGAACCAGGTTGTTCTCAGGTAAATCTTCTATTTTATCAGCTTCGGCTTGCTGCTCTTCAGGCGAGATATCTGGTGCTTTTCGCGTTATACGAGAGACCACGCCAACCAAGTGCTGACCCGCCTTGCTGCTTTGGAGCGCGACAAGCCGATTTACCTGTACACGCTTTAACCTTTCCAGTTCATCAACACGAACGACGACTACTGCAGTATCGACCGCAATGATCTTTCCTAGTGTTTCAGCGTCGTCATAGTCAAAAATCGGCATTCCAAACCTCACATGACCATTTTGTTGAAGCTATCGAATGACCAAAGGTCGGGCCTTTCAATGTGTACGCCTTCAGGGTGTTCCGGCAAGAATGCCCTTGTCCCGTCTCCATCTCGCTCTAAAGCCAAATAGGCTTGGCCCGCATTTTCTGCCAAGAAGTTTTTGGTTTCTGGGGTTAGCGTGCGAGCCAAGATCACAATGGGTACGTTTTGCCACCTGCACCTATCGACAATCTTTGGTTGAATGTGTCGATCTCGAAAACCGTATCCCACGCAGAGAAATGAAGCAGCATGCTCTAGAGCTCTGTCGGCACCTTGGATTGCCGATCGAAATGGCTCATCGTGAGTACGCTCGTACTTGCTAACGCCAGGCGTTACTATCAGCGGCTCGAAGCCCTCTGGAAGAACGTTGGAGATTGGCAAGGAAACAACCCGGCCTGCTGCGTCGGCAAACCAATCGAGAGACCCGTGGACCTTCCAGATCCTGACCGCTCTCGCAGCCTGACCTCCTCGGCGAACCGAAATCGCATCGGCCCCTTCGCGCGCCCGAATTATTCCAGGCACGAAGCCAGTCGCGTGGAAATATCCTGCGACATCAGAAGCATACTCTGCGATGCGATCATAATTTGGAGTTACGATATTGGTGACCATATGGGTGCTCTTGAACAAGCCGCGAAGCAAATCTGCTAGGTCGAAATGCTCTTCTCCTCGAGCGGTTCGCTCCATAACTGCTAGGTCATCTTCTGCAATCGCTTGCCAAGTCAGCGCAACAATTTTCGCGACAAGGCTCATCGGCGCGGTATTTTTTAGCAGCGCCTCCTCCAGGCCGTCGCCATCAGCCAAAGCAGTTCTGATCAACAGCCATGCATCAGTTTCTTCGCCATCTTCGAGTTGGATGTGATCGCACAGATATTGGGCCAAATCACCCATGCCTCTTAGATCGTGCACAACGGATGCCCCGCTCCCAAGGATAACGACGGGATGTTGATGGAAGCAATCTTGGGCGAGCGTCGCGATCTTCTCGACGATCTTTTCCTCTTCGCTCACAGCTTGATCTCCGCGTCCGGGTTTCCAGCGGCTAGCGCGTTCATGTAAGCGAGGCACAACTCGCAAGAGAGATATTTGCCGCCATAGGCAACCTTCTCTTCGCGCTCGATGATAGGAAAGGTCGAGTAGATGTAGCGGATGTCGTCGCGGTCGGTGATACCGTAAAGGTGGAAGAAGACGGCATCGAGCTTGGCGCGAAGAACAAGGCGGCGCTCTTTATCCCAGGCGAACGGCGGCTTCACAGTTCCTGTATCATCCACATGACCCATGTCTCGCGCGAAGGGGACCATATCATGGGCAGTGTAGGTCAGTTCTAAGACTGCTTCACGCACAACTTCAGCGGCGGATTTGGAGCCAAAGCGGCAATCTTTGAACCGCTCTGGCTGGATGACGGGAAGCTGCTCCAAGATATACTTGTTCAGGTTTCGGCTTTGGATTTTTTGCCGAGCGGCAAAGTCGCACGCGATAGAACAAAAATTCGCCATAATTAACGAAAGGTCTTCTGCATTCAAGTCGCCAACGGGTTGCAAGATCGGAAGCTTATTGCCGTACCCCGCCCTTGGCACTATAGCACTGATTAAACTACGTTGGTTGTTGGTGTTGCAAATATCATTGAAAGCAAGGCTGTAATTGCTCGAAATACCGAGCCCATCTTCCAAAACCCAATACCTCGGAACAGGCGTAAATTCTGGGTTGTTGAGCTGTTCATCTGTTGAATGAACAGGAACCCCTTGCCCACTAATGTTATTTTCATTCGCCCGAACACCAGCGTAACGATGATTATAGATCGAAATCATCTTGCCTTCATACAGAGGGTACCAATCACCTTTTGCGCTGCCAAATCTCTCGCCCCCAATTGGATAGGCTCCTTCGGACTCTTTGAGCTCATCAAGGGTGCGAAAACACTCCGAGTCATTGGTCATATGAAAAACTGTACGGTACTTGACCGGCCACGCCTTATTTTCAACGCCGCCAGAACGATCGACAAGGATAGTTCCTTGCCTATACATTTCAGTCAGCAAAGCGCCTGCCGCAGCTTCACGATAGATTGGCACTGTTCCGGTATTGGGGTTTAACCTTCGGCAATCCTCGCTCGTGAGCATCACAACGGATGAGGTTGCATCGCTTGGCAGTTGATGCAGTTTCACACCATACTTGAAAGAATCGTATCGTCGCTCTTTGCCTCCAACTACTAAAATCGTTGGCTGGTCTTCATGGTGGACATCCTTGAAAAGCCACCCGCCTTTGTTTTCGAACGCTAGAAAAACCTTAACCTGTTTGGCCTCACTTACAGTCGAGAAAAACTTAGCCGCCGTTTTGTCTGCACCGATGCCAATCGGAGTCAAAAGACCAACCATGCCACTGTCTGAAATAAGCCCAAGAGATCGCTCAACAAAAAGCGAGTAGATGTTCACATCGCCGCCCGAAAGCAGCGGGTATTCTCCACTCTTTCGCGCTCTTTCGACGGACGCTTCAGCTCGTTCCGACGCTTTTTCGTAGTCATGAATAAGTGGGTCGTCTTCAACGACCAACTCCTGGATCATCTTCTTTCTATCAGAAGCCCTCTGAGCTAACGCAATCTCGCTTCGACGAGCCGCAAACCACTCTACCTCCTGTAGCTTCATCCTATCCCATGGCGGATTTCCGATCATCGCATCAAAACCACCAGTCAGCTCGTCCTTTTCCCAATTCGACCAAATGCCAGGGAAGGCCACCTGCCAGTTGAGGAAGTTTTCCTCTGCGATCAGCATGCGGGCTTGGTCAAGAATTGCAGTAAAGCGCTGCCCTTCCTCGCGGTTGGTTTTGGGCTCTTTTTTTCCCATTGCTATATCGAGAGGGTCGCCGAACTGGCCATCGAAGAATATTTTTAGTGCGTCTTTCCCCGCCTTGCCCTTGATGTCGAGCCAGTCGATTGCATGGATCAGTTTCAAGAGCGCATCGAGAGGCGCTGTCATGTCCTCAACCTCGGCAAACACGTCTGCAGATCGGTGCGCCTCGGCAATCTCGGCGTCGGTCAACCCCTCAACGATCTGCATCTTAGAGGCAGCGCGAAGCGCTCGTTTCATAGGCTCATGCAGCAAGAGTGGCGTGCCGTAGTTCGCGGCCTTTTCGACGCCGTTCTTCACCCAAGAACCGAAGAGACTATCGCCGCAGCGCAAATGGTGATCGAGGAACGAAAGTGGTGCGCCCACCGTAAAGGTGTGAAGCCACAATGCCACCTTAGCGAGTTCCACTGCCATGGGGTTCTTGTCCACGCCATAGATGCAGCGCTTGAGCGCCATGCGGCGGATGATGTGGCGATCGTCTAGCTGCTCCTCGTCGATCGTCCAGTCACGTTCATCGGCATTGGCGAGGATCGTGTTGCGGATCGTGTCGATCCGTTCGCCAAGAGGCGAAATATAATCCCCCCATTCCTCTGGCGCGTCGAGCTCAGCCTCAGCCATTGCCGTGATCACCTGATCGGCCATGAAATCGACAAGGCTCACAAGGAAATGGCCTGAGCCCATGGCGGGATCGCAGATTTTCATGTCGAGAAGCGCGGTCGCAGGATCGAGGCGCTTTAGCTGGCCAATCTTACGATGATCCGGAAGTTCGCCCTGCGCAAGCTCAGTGATTTTGTCCCTGAAGACGCGCTTACGTTCCTCGACAAGCGGGTCGAGCGTTTCAGTAAGGATGAGCTGCACAAGGTCGTCGGGCGTATAGTAGCTGCCCGATCCCTTGCGCGCAAAGATGTTCGGCTGAACAGTGATTTCATCGCCGTCGCGCGTCACCTCGTATTCAAGAAGTCGTTCATAGATCGAGCCAAGCTGTTGCACAGAAAGGTTGCGATAGTTGATATATTTCCTCCCATCTGGCGTCGATTCAAACGATAAGGCGTCGATCACACGCGCCATGACCGCATCGGGGATCCGGATATTGGTCAGGATCACATGGCGTTCTTGGTCGAAAAGACCTCCATTGTAGGGCGGCAACCCAATAGAGGCGTCTCCCTGGTCGATCGCGATGAACAGATCAGCCATTGCGCCCCAATACCGTGCGGCTGTATCGGAAAAGACGTCGTTTTTGTCTTTGCGCTCTTTCACATCGAGGCGCACCTTATTGCGCAGCCCATAGTCGTCATAGCGCTTGTCCTTAACAGGCAAGAGATCACGATCTTCAGCATAGAGGATGAACAAGAGTCGGTAGAGAAGGATCAGTGCGGCTTCGCGTACTGCCTGTAGATCGGTAGCATCAGGTGCAGCTCTGACGATCGCACGCACCAGATCGGGAAACACCTCCCCAAAGACCTTGTTCGAGAGGTCTTCAGCAACACGTTCCTCGTAGAATTTTCCTTCCTCAAGAGCTTTCTCGTGGAAAGTGCGTGGATCAGCGCCCATTGGCACGAATGCCTCACGCCGGAAGATTAGTAAAAAGACCTTCAGCCAATGACGACGATGAGTTTCATCGAGAGCGAAAAGTCCTGCATTGTGCTCAGGCAAGTCTAGTATTGCGGCGATGTCGAGCTCGAAGAATTGCTCTGAGACGGATCGTGCGCCCGAAAAATACAGCCGCCATTTTGAGCCGTTGGTAAGAATGCCCCAACGCAGCGCGCCGTTGGTGATGTCGTCGATGCGACGCAAGTAGCGGAGCATCTGGGTTGACGGGGCGGTTTCCTCCCCGCGGCGGCCAGAGCGGCGGTCGAGGGGACGTGCCCACCTTTTGGACTCGACGACTGCGCGCCCGAACTCGTAACGCTTCCATTCTTCTGGGAAGCCGTTCGCTTTGGTCTTCGTCTCCGCGCTGTCGAAGAGCAAACCATCCGGCACATCTTCTCGACCGCGCGGCGATAGATTTTGCTGGCGAAGGGATTCCGTCCAGCCGAGTGCTTCCAAGATCGGCCAGATCAGATCATCTTCGGTCTGACTTTCATTGGGCGTCTGTGAAATTGGGAAGCGATCGAAGACCGATCGAATAGATTTGCCAAACTGGTCAAGATCGGCATCGCCAATAGTGCTCCACTCCGAAACGGCTTGAATGGTTTCGGTCAAAAAGTCGGATGTAAACAGACTGCCCTGGCTTGTGATCTCACTGCTCAAATCGAGATTTCCTGATATTTTTCGCGAAGGTAGCAGTTGCCGTAACGCCGTGCAGCAAGAATGTGGGGAGATTTAGGTTCGGAGGTCTGCTTTGGTCTTGTGTCGTGTTCATATTCGCATGACCAGCAAACGTCCGCTCCCCGCCGATACTGTTGAAAAAGTCTTTGTTGCGGAGCGGGAAGTTCCTTGATTCACTCAGGTATGAGGAAATTGGGGGATTTGGCCATGATGGGAACTCAATCGGCACCTGCTCAGCTGTTTTATGACTTCGATCTTGAGGACCACGTTCCTGCCAATCACATGCTTCGTGAGATTGACCGTTTCCTGGACATCGATGGAATGCGCGCGAAAGTGCAGCCCTTCTACAGTCACCTGGGCAGGCCCTCGATTGATCCCGAACTGATCGTGCGGATGCTAGTGATCGGGTATGTCATGGGCATCAGATCCGAACGGCGGCTGTGTGACGAAGTTCATCTGAACCTTGCCTATCGATGGTTTTGCCGCCTGGGTCTCGACGGCAAAGTCCCGAACCATTCGACCTTCTCGAAGTACCGCCATGGCAAATTCCGCGAGAGTGATCTGCTTCGTCACGTCTTCGAAGCGACAGTCGAACGGTGCCTGAAGGAAAACCTTGTTTCCGGGGAAGGCTTTGCCGTGGACGCCAGCCTGATCCCGGCGGATGCGAACAAGACACGGTCCCTGCCGGCGTCAGAGTGGAATGCCGATGTTGCCCGCAAGGTCGGATCACGCGCGGCACGCGAATATCTCGACACGCTTGACGATGCGGCCTTTGGCGCGGCGTCGCCTTCTCAACCGAAGTTCGTTGCCAGGTCGGACCCGGCGGCCCAATGGACACGGGCGGAGGAAAGCAGGCCCTACTTTGCCTACGCCACCAATTACCTGATCGACACGGAGAACTCGCTCATCATGGATGTCGAGGCCACCCGGGCCATTCGCCAAGCGGAAGTGGGCGCCTAAAAGACCATGCTGGGCCGCACGGAAAAACGCTTCGGCATCAAACCGGACTGGATCGCCGCGGATACCGCCTACGGATCAGCCGAAAACCTCGGCTGGCTGGTCAAGAAGCAAGGCATAATCCCCTTCATTCCCGTCATCGACAAGGCTGAGCGCTCAGACGGAACCTGGTCTCGGTCCGACTTCGAGTGGGACGAAGAAAAAGACCAGTACATCTGTCCTGAAGGGCATAGCCTGCGTCGTTTCCGCCGCAACTACTCCGACCCGAACCGCGTCAAGAAGATCGGGGGCACCTACAAATACCGGGCATTAAAGGCCCACTGTCAGGCCTGCCCGTCGAAACAAAGATGCTGCCCAAACATGGACGCAAGGGCGGTCACACGTGAGCCGGATGAAGATGCTCGTGATTTTGCCCGTTCAGCCCGCAAATCGCGAGCCTACAAGATCTCCCGCAACAAGCGTAAGAAGGTCGAGATGTTGTTCGCGCACCTTAAGCGTATTCTGAACCTAACACGGCTCAGGCTTCGCGGGCCAAATGGGGCCAAAGACGAGTTCCTCCTCGCCGCGATTGCCCAGAATCTCAGAAAGCTCGCAAAACGACGACCTCGAACGCCCCAAACGGAGGCCATCGCATGACATGAAACCCATCCAACACTGAATAAGAAGCATCCGGCGCATAAGTGCCGGACGGAAAGTCCTGGACTAATCAGAACCGACAGCGATCAACCGGAAAACCATCGACTTTTTCAACGGTATCCGCCCTCTATAGACCTTCACTCACCGCGCAACGAACGGCTGATTCCAGGATCATGTCCAAAAACATGTTGTTGCGTCCGAGTTCGCAGCCGCGGGTCGTCGCGACAGGCATAACAACAAAATCGCGTAGCAAAAACACATATATTGCGTACCCTCCAGAAACACGCTAATCGTGTCACAGCACACATTAAATGCGTGAGACTGACATGAAGATAAAAGAACTGCGTGAAAAAATGAACTGGAGCCAAGGTGACTTGGCGAAACTGCTCAGCAAGACACAACAGACCGTGTCCAGGTGGGAGAGTGGAGCGACAGAACCCGGCATCGATGCGCTACGTGACATGGCAATGATTTTCGGTTGCAGCGTTGACGACATTCTCGGGCTCCAAGGGGTAAGCCCGAGCAACAAGCTCACCGTTTCAATTCCACATGCGGATGCGCTGGCTGAAGAGTTCGACGGTTGTTGGGGGAACCTCGGTCTGAAAATGAGAGACCGAAAACACACCAAATGGTATCCGATTTCTGCCTCACAGCGCGAAAAGATCAGAGACGCCCTGAACGGCGAAGTCCTTCAAACCCAAGCGAAGTGGTTCACTGTCACAACGCTCAACAATCGCGCACTGATCGTGAACCCGAAAGCAATGCGCCGGATCTGGCTGCTTGCGGAAGAAAACGACGAACCGGAGAACGGTGATTTCGTCGATGTCGGCGATGCTATCACGGGGTGGCCTCTTGAGCTTTACCGCGGCCTTAGGGAATGGGCTTCTTGCGACGACGAGAAGGCCTGGCACACGGGCACTTCCGAAAAGTACCGGTCTGCCATCGCTGCCTTTGTCTCTGAAAAAGATCTTGACCGAGAGAGTGCATTAGACCTTGTCCATAGCACCCGCATCTTCGACATCGACGGCAACGAAACCACCTATTGGGTGGAGGAGCAAAATGCCTACGATGCGATAGACGCGATTGACGAGGACGCAGGAGAGCCCCCGGCCGCATTTGAACTGTCCCATCAATTTGGCGAGTTTGAATCGTTCTTCCCGTTCACCAATATCGCGCTGATTGACTTTCCGTTGCTCGACATCATCGACGTGCACAAGAGCATGTTGAAAGAATACGAAAACGACGCGCAAAAACAGGAAAATCGCTAGGCGGTTGAACAAAATGAAACCCCGCCAGCGTCCGTAGGCGCTCGCGGGGTTATTGGTCCAGGATTCCCAAAGCAAATTTTGGGTTTGCAGCGCCTGGCGGTCAACGCAACTCGTTTAGCTTCTTTTGCAAGCGAGCCCCGTCCGGCGTCGCGAGCAAATTGAAAATATCCTTGTGTGCCTCCTTCGGGTTCAGCACAAGCCAGTAGTCGCCCGTCACCCGGGTTTTGCCGCCCTCGGCCTGGAACGTGAGTTCAAGGAAGGAAACCGGCGCGCCCTTGGTCCGGTCCTTCAGCGGGTTGTTGTCGTTGACGTTGGTCGGGAGCGTCTTGTTGAACAGCGCCTTGTTGTCCGTTTCACGGGCAACCTTGAAGCCAAGCGTCGGCCTCGTGAAAATGGCCTTTGAAGCGGCTTTGGCGGCCGCCACGTTCTTGGATGTTACGACGGTAGGCTTGTTCGCCTGGGAGAATGTGGTTCCGCCATCGGTGGTCTGACATGCCGCCAGGAAGGCAGCAGCGCATGATGCGATCAGAAATTTTCTCATAAGTTCACGGTCCTCGTGTTTTGGGAGCTGGATTTCATTTGTTCCGTCGCCGGAACGGGGGAACGGTCTGTCAAGGTCGGCCGGGTTACCGGCCGCCGGCATCGGGCAGCCTTGACAGGCCGTGGGGGCGAGCCCCCTGCCCTCGGAATTTGTCTGGCGGAACGCCAGTCCGCCGCGCGCCGCGTATCAGCCTGACCATCAGGTCAGACCGCTTTCCGGCTGGGCCTGCTTCAAGAGCCCGAAGACGGATCTGTGAAGGTGGAGCTGTCCCCTGCCCGCCTTGGCGAGCATGCCGCGCAGATAACCGCCGGGACTGGAGATGGGATTGTCGGGGTCGGTCATGCGCCGTTCCACGAGGACGATTGAGACGGCGGCCGCGGCCGAGCCGATCTCCCCCCGCAAATTGGCCCACAGGCTCGGGCTGACGCCGATCCAGGCAGCAGCGGTGGCGGCGGCCCTGTCCAGGGAGGACCAATTTCCCCTCCCCTGCCCGGCCTCTCCCGCAATCAGCTCGCGCATGAGTTCGCTGGCAACATCGGTCACCTGATCGAAGCGTATATGCTCGATCCCGGTCGCGCCGCAGGACCTGTCGGTATCCTGACTGTCCTGCGCACGTGTGGGAACATCGGGGCCTTGTGCCCGCTCCCTACTGCCCTTTTCCATGCCGCCCGCGTTAGCGGGCTCCGTTTGCCCGATAACTTCACCGCCGTCCGGCGATGTCCGTTCTCCACTACAAGTCCCTACGGGATTTTGCCTTGTATCTTCCGTATATTGGCGCCGGAAACCCTGTTCCGCCTGGGCGGAAATTTCTTGATCGAGAACGCTGGTCAAAGCATGTTTCAGGCGCGCAATTTGGTCCTCCAACTCCAAACGAAGAGAACACACTGCAATCGTCGGCCAGGCCTTCTTGCTGAAGCTCCGGCAAGGGATCCGTTGTAAGAGCTTTTCTGCCGCACAGGTTACGTCTGCGCTGAGGTCATGGGCATGAGCGTGCTCCGCCAGATAGCTCAGAACACGGCGCAAGGATCTGATGCGGCCGATTTCGGAGCTGCGCAATTGAAGGTCAGCCGCATCCGCCTCGCCCATCTTTTCGATGTCCGCAAAACGTTCGATCAGAGGCGTGAGCACAATGCCGTAAGCATCGACGAGTTTTCCGGTCTCGTCGCGCTTGGCATATCGCCGGTGGTTTCCGGAATCGTTCCAGAGAATGAGGCCCTTGCGGGCAAGACTGGATTCGTAGTTTCGGATCGTGCGTTCCTCGACATCGAAGTGCGCCGCAAGGGTCTTGACCTGGGAGAAGGCGACCGGTGTCGCCCCCTGCTCCCAGTCCTCGGCCTGGGTCATGCAAATCTGATGCTCAAGGTAAGCGAGAACAGCCGGCTTGATGTCGAGCGCGCGACGCGCCCGTTTGAGAGCCTTGATCACGTCGATTTTGGTCTTGCCTTTTGGCAGACTGATCGAGGGGACGAGGATCCCCGATGAAAACGCGCGGCGGTGTTTTGCGGCTTCTGCAGCGTCAATCCAATCCGGATGCGACGGGTATTCCAACTTGCTCAAGTCCAGCTCCGTCCCCCTACCCTGTGGTTGTGGATAGACAATAGAAATCCGCCCGCAAAAATTGCGGCCTGGCTTGTCAAATTGTCTGGGGGAGCTACAAAACCAGCGTTCTAGACTTACTTAGGTAAGGCTCCCCCCTGGATCCGACTTGTCGGGTCTAGGGGTTTCCATTTCAGGCCCCTAAACGGGGCCTTTTGTGTCCAATTCCATTCAAAATCACCAAATTGAAGCGTTGACTTGCAGCGAATCAGTTCAGCAACCCTGCGTCCTTAGGAGTGGCAATATTCGGAGTGTGTTTCAATTTTGTTTGACAACGCCAGAGCTTTTTTTGCAACTTTTCTGTGAAGGAATATTAAATTGTACTAAAACAAATAAGAACGTACACGAACGGTCAAATTCTAATTATTTACCTTCACCAATATATCTCTATGTCTTTTCATTATTTTCCAGAAAATAATACTGTAATTACTTGTTGGACATTGCAATCATTGATAGAACCCCCCTGGTCAAAAGGAGAGCCAAAAGATGAACCCCGTATTCAGGGTTGCAGTTATTGAGGGAACGCGGCTGCTAGCACTTTGCGCGGGTATGACTTCCGCCTTTCTGATTACCGCGTTTTCAATTGCACTAATCAATGTCCCCTGCACACTCTTTTACAGGCCGATACTAATAGAAGATTGGCAGTTCTTCGCCGTATCCCTGGCTATCGCTGTGGCGCCGGCCGTTTTCGTTGCCTACGTGCCGTCTTTCGCCGCCAGCGCCTTCGACATTCGTTTTTCGACACGCAGACTGTCTCAGCGCGAAAAAGAACTCGTCGCCAAGGTCGAAGCCGTTCTGGAAGACTGTGCAAAAAAGAGCGGGATCAAACTGCCCCAGATCGTTTGGCGGGTTCAGGACATCGGCGAAATCAATGCCATCGCCTACGCGCATAACCGGGTGTGCTTCACGAAGGGCATCCTGCACAAGTATGGCGACACCCAGGCAGGCATCGAGCGCCTGGCCGGCGTTGCGGCCCATGAGATCGGGCACCTGCGAAATTGGGATACCAGGACCAACATGCTCCTGCACTACCTGACCTTGCCGGTGAATCTCGGCGTTGGCCTCGCCAACACCACCATCAACCGCATTCCGATCATTGGCCTGATCTTCACACTGGCGACGGTCGTCTTCAGGCTTCCGTGCGACATCGCGCATTTCCTGAACGGGTCCACGTCACAGTTTCAGGAGTACCAGGCCGACAGGTTTGCGGGAAAGCTGATGAACAGCGTCGGGATATCGGAGTTTCTGGATGACATTTCGAACGTGAGCGAACTGCCGGGCGACAAGTTCTCCGACTGGCTCATGCGCACCCATCCGCCGAGCGAGCTCCGACACGACGAACTGACGCGCGAAGCCCGGTAACAACTACCCGCACATTCTGGATCTTTCACAGCACGTTGACCTTCTCTCGCCGTGCCCCTTCCCCCATGGGGGTCAGAACAAGATCTGCATAAAATCCTGCGCTAAGCTCGAACGGATTGTGAACATCATGCAGCCCGGAGGATATTTCCGGGGAGCCGCAACGTCCTGAAGCCTTCAGGTATTTGTTGTTCCGTGTCCCAGGAATAAATGCCCGTCAGATTGATATGCTCCCAACTGAGCGGTGAGATGTGTTTTAGCACATCATCGGGAATATTCCGGCCCTGCTGGCGCAGATGAGCTGCTGCCCGGCTGAGATAGACGGTGTTCCAGTGCACGATGGCACTGACGACCAGGTTGAGCCCGGAGGCCGGGAACGCCTGGCTGTCATAAGAGCGGTCACGGATTTCGCCGCGTTCGTGGAAGAAGACGGCACGCTTGAGCTTATGGGCGGCCTCCCCCTTGTTGAGACCAGCCTGGCACCGCCGGCGGAGCGATTGGCTCGAATACCATTCGATCATGAACAGCGTCCGTTCGATGCGACCGATCTCGCGGACAGCCTTGGCCAGGTCATTGGCTTTCGACGAGGTTGCAAACATCTTGAATATGTTTGACGGCGCGACGGCTCGCGTGGTGACCGACGCGCCCAAGCGCAGGAGATCGTCCCAATTCTCGAGAATGAGCGTGGTGTTGATCGGAGTGCCAATATGATTGGCCAATGCCGGGTAGGTATCGGCCCTTTCGAAGGTATGGAATTTCCGGTCCTTGATGTTGCGTAGCCGGGGAGCGAAGCGTTTGCCGACAAAAGGGAACAGTCCGAAGACCTGATCGCTGGCGCCGCCGGTATCGGTGAACAGTTCCTCGATCTCGAGAATGGTGTCATGGTCAAACAATCCGTCCAGGACATAGACGGCCTCGCTCTCGGTGGGGCTGATCGGCAGGATGCTGAAGTAGCCGTACTGATCTGAAAGTCCACTGTAGAATTTCGTGCCCGGTTCGCTTCCGTAGTGCAGGTTGATGTCGCCGCGCTTTGCGGCCCGGTCGCTAGCCCGAAAGAACTGCCCATCGGAAGACGCTGTCGTGCCGTCACCCCAGAGACGCGAATGCGGATGAAGCGTATGTGCGTCGGTCACGCAGGCTTGCGCGGCGCGATAAGTTTCGGACCGAGCATGGAAGGAGCGCATCCAGCCGATCTAGTGGGCGCTGATCCCTTTTGAAGCTCCGGCCACATGCGTTTCGGTCCGAGATTCGTCCCGTCCGCGAGAACGCCGGCTAACATCGCCTATAGGTTCTGAGGAACGTCACCCGTTCGAACATGGGAGAACTGGTCGGCAAAGCCGGTCCATTCATGCACTTCCCGGAGCAGGTCAGGAATTTCCACAAGCGGATACATTTCGGAGATTTCTGCGTTCAGATCTTCAGCCGCAGCGGGAACATCCCTGGAATGCGGCCTCACGATCAAGGTTCCCGCCTCGAGCCTGACGCCTTCGAGCTTTCCATTGCGGGCACGATACGCCAGCCGTTTGAGGTTGAAGTCCATCATTTGCTGGACCTCGGCCAGCCACGCCTCGCCGTCTCTCTGCACACCGAGACCCAGTTTGTCTTCCTCCTTGAGAGCGACAAAAGTGGACTTTGACATCAGATGTTCATCGATCGGCCGCAAGGCCCGGCTGCCTTCGACCCAGACATCGCGGGATCTGAGCCGATCACGCAATTGAGCGAGCGTCGCAATCTCATAAAGCCGGCGATCCGGCTTTCCTTTCTCGAAGATCAGCTTCCTGTCCGACTTTGAAAGATGGGCAACCGGGACGCGGTCAGGAAGAACGCGCCTACTTTCGGCATAAAGCGATCGGAGGGCTTCTATTGCGGCCAACAACGGATCGTGCCGACGGCGTGACTGGAAAGAAAATGTTTGGAGGAAAGCTGCCGCATATTTGCTAAGGTTACCGTATTGCTCGGCCGCCAGCGCTAACGGGGAAGTGCTGTAGCTTTCGACGATGGCTTCGAGACCTGGCTTGATTTGCAGTAGCCGGTACTAGCCGACCTGCCGGTTCAATGTGTCGATCGCATCTTCACCTGTATCGTTAGCTGCCTGCAAGGCCACGATCGTGTCGAGGAACAGGCGCAATGCTTTCGATGTTTCAGCACGGGTGTTCATATGGCGCTGCTTTTTGCGGTTGTTGGCCTTTGAGAACAATCGGCCGAGCAATTTGATGAACATGGTCATCGCGTCGTCGGTGAGTTTCTGGCCAAGCTTGATGACCTGCACCACGAGTGTCGCTCGCCGACGACTGGCGGTAAAGTCGTTGGCAAGCCAAGCCGGCGTGGCATCTCCTTCACGAACCATCTGGTCCCAACGTCCAGACGGAATACGAGCCTGCAATTGGGGATCGATGCCAAGCGAGCGCGGAAACGCGATGCGCTCTGTCAATCCGACTAGGTTCATCGCACCCGGGGCGTCCGGAGCTGACTTCAACCAGTGAAGGCGGGTCTGGCTGATCGCCGGATCGACGGTCAGCAGACCGTCGAGAGTCTCCAGTGTCTCCGGTGTTAGGTCTGAGATCAGGGCGGCTTCAGCACGACGGCGCGCGATGGTTCGTGCCAGCAATCCCAAACGTTCAATGACATTCGCCACAGGCAACAACACGCGGCGTTCGCGAAACGTTGCGATGATGGCATTCGCGATTGGCAAGCCTTTGTCGGTTGCAGAAGCAGCCTGCATCGCAGCCAACAATGCCGCTCGGCGATCCTGGGCGGTCGCACTCCTCATTCCAAGATAACCAAGCAAGTGTGTGATGTGATTGCTGCGCGTTTCCTCGCGCCGGGCATACCGTTCAAATGAAGCGGGATCGGCTCCAACCTGTTCGGCAATATAGTTGAGCACTGCCTTTGGCGGAGCTTCGTTGACCGAGAGTACCCGGCCCAGATGGCGCATTACGCAAAGCTGCATCGCGAAACCGAGCCGATTGTGTTCTCTTCTGCGAAGCTCGATTTCAAGCCGGTCGGCTGGTGACAGGGAATAATGATGGATCAGGCTGTCTTCGTCGGTCGGGACATCGAATAGTTCTTGTCGCTCCTGAATCTTGAGAAGCATCCGCCGGGCCATCTTTCACTCCATACTGTGCAAGTCGATGGCCTACGTCTGTGTCCGAAAACGTCCGATTGCGTACAGGGCTAAAACAGCCTGTCCACAAATTACCTTGACAGCATTCTGGACAGGCAGATAATTTGAACAGTCTTTTCGGACAGGATTGACGATATGTCGCGCACCTTCGCCTATGCCCGTGTGTCAACGACCGGACAGACGACGAAAAACCAGATTGAAGAAATCAGGACGGCTGGGTTTCACGTCGAAGACCACCGGATCGTGACCGAGACGATTTCCGGAAGTGTACCGATCGTGCAACGTCCGGAATTCTCTCGACTGGTGAACCGTCTGGAACCTGGCGACATTCTCATTGTGACGAAACTCGATCGCCTTGGCCGGGACGCCATAGACGTCAGCTCGACGGTCAAGGCATTGGCCGACGAAGGGCTGCGTGTCTACTGTCTAGCACTTGGTGGGGTTGATCTCACGAGCTCCGCCGGCACGATGACCATGAACGTGCTTAATGCCGTAGCCCAGTTCGAGCGGGATTTGCTGGTTGAGCGGACGCAATCCGGTCTCAAACGTGCCATGTCGGAAGGAAGGACTCTTGGACGGCCAGCGGCTCTCAGCGAACCGAAGAAGCAAGAGGTCCGCGACGATCTCGCCCAAGGGATAAGCGTGTCCGCCATAGCTAGGAAATTTGGCACAAGTCGCCAGACGATAATGCGTGTACGTGATGAAGATTCAAGCAAGCGCAACTAGCGTAAAGGAGCCTGGAATAGTCGAGTTTCTTGGATCCGGGTGCTCATCCAGCCTGACGATTGTAAACCCGGCTGTGATGATTGCAGTCAGAATATCGCCCATGGTCCAAAAACGATACAGGCACCTTCCAAGGCTTGCACCGGTGGCATCGGGATTGGGCACGTCAGCCTCTACCAGGTCGGACTGGAAATAGTCATGAGGTCCTTCGGTCCAGAAAAGCTTTCTCTGGACCGGATGGAATTCGTTCAAAAAGAGATTGCCGCCAGGTCTCAAAAGCTTGCGCATTACGGCGAAGAAACCTGCAATATCCTGATGATAGTGGAGAATTCCAAGCTCAAGGACAAGAACGTCAAAGTCGCGGTCTTTAATATGATTATCCGCCTCCATGATATCGCAAAGCAAGTAATCGATCGTAACATCGGCGGCCGCAGCGAGGTCGAGCGCATAGCGCCGGTTCTCTTCAGAGAAATCGGCAACTGTCACCTCTGCACCCTGCCGCGCGAGCGCAATCGCGATTCGGCCATGAGAGCCTTGGACGTTGCAAATGCGTTTGCCCGCGACATCTGCGAGGTACGGGGAGAGACGGCGGAGAACGCGTTCAGGTTCAGCGACGATTCTTGCTGCCTCAACCTCGGGACTCCCGAAAGCGGATACCCATGCATTGAACCGCTCAGCGTTCCAAGCGCGTTGGTTTGCTTCGGTCACTTAGTTGGACTGGTCAGATTCCATCAGCGCATACTATTGCCAACCTCGTTACACGCACAATAATCACTGTCCATTCGATCTGTCGCTACAATTGCATATCGACTTTCCCGACATCTATTTCGTGTTTAAGTTGAAACGATTGCTGAGCGGCTTTCCTTTCCTCACCTTCGGTTGGGTCACCTATGTCATTTTCAGATTTCGTGTACCGTCGTTTTGAGACCATCATCCGGCCTTTGGACATCCCCTATTCACCACTTCCGTCGAATGGCCCCTTTTCGTTTGTCTTGCATTTCGCGCGGATGTTTCGCGGTGTTTTGGCTGGTATTGCTATATTCAGCGTCGCTGTTGAATGCATCAACCTTACAGTCATTTGGGGCATGTCCGTCATTGTTGACGGTGTCAGCTCAAAAGGAGCCTCCGTTTTCATAAGGGAAGACTGGACCTTGCTCGCCATCCTGGGAGTTCTCGTATTTCCTTTCCTGCCGCTATGCGTTTTTTTGGCAAATACTCTCAATTCACAGGTAGTGACGGTATGCATGCCGGCGGCAATGCAATGGCAGGGCTACAAGGCGGTTGAGCGTCAGGACCTTGGTTTTTTTCACGATCTATTTGCCGGACAAATTGCCGCTCGCATCTCTCAAGCCGCCTCTGCACTCCAGCAGCAGATCGCAGTTGCCTTCCAGAGCGTGCCCCACTTCACAGTACAGTTCATTGGATCCCTCGTTCTGCTCGCCGCGCTTTCCTGGCCGCTTGCGGTCCCTGTGTTCGTGTGGATCGCAGGTAATCTGGTTATCGCATTCCTGGCAGTGCCGCGATATGCGGAGCGTTCCCGCCGAACTGCGCGCACGCGCAGTCTTGTTGTCGGTGCAATGACCGACCTTTACAGCAATATTCAAATGGTGAAGCTCTTCGCCGCTGAGGAAAGCGAGGCAGGCGCTATCAGAAACATAATGCGAGATGCAATCGAGACCCAACAATTCGAACGGCGCATATATCTGACGACAGACAGTTGGGTCATGCTTCTGAGTGTTTTTCTCATCATGAGCAATGTGGCCGTTGGGCTATGGGGATTGGTTGCGGGCTTCGTCACGATTGGTCAGTTTGTCGCCATGATCGCTGTCGTTCAAAGACTGAATGCCAATGCACGGGCGTTCATTCAGATGGGACAGCAGATTTTCCAAGCTGTTGGCACAATTCGGGACGCCATGCCGGTCGTGACCACACCCCCAGCTGTCCAGGATGTGTTGGACGCAAAGCCACTCGATATTACCGTCGGCGAAATCGAATTCAGGAATGTTCACTTCGACTATCATAAGGGACAAGGTGTGATCCGCGACTTGTCTCTGACCGTGAAACCTGGTGAGAAGGTCGGTTTGGTGGGGGTGTCGGGCGCAGGAAAATCAACCCTCGTTAACCTGCTGCTGCGCTTCTACGACCTGGAAAACGGTGGCATCTTCATTGACGGCCAAGATATCCGCGACGTCACCCAAGAGAGCCTTCGCGAGAGCATAGGTGTCGTAACCCAGGAGGTTTCCCTGCTCCATCGCTCCATTGGCGACAACATCCGATATGGCCGGCCCGCCGCGTCGCTTGAGGAACTGGAACATGCCACATCGATGGCTGAAGCAAGTGAGTTTGTCGCGGACCTAAAGGACAGTGAAGGGCGCACTGGTTACGACGCGTTCGTTGGGGATCGTGGGGTGAAACTCTCCGGGGGGCAGCGCCAGCGCATTGCAATCGCCCGTGTTCTACTGAAAGACGCGCCCATCCTCGTCCTTGACGAAGCGACCTCCGCTCTGGACAGCGAAGCCGAGGCAGCGGTTCAGGACAAGTTAGCGCTTTTGATGAATGGAAAAACCGTAATAGCAATCGCACACCGGCTGTCCACAATTGCCAGCATGGATCGGATCGTCGTTCTCGACGAAGGACGTATTGTTGAGGAGGGGACACCACAAGATCTGCTCCAGCAAGACGGATTGTATTCTCGGCTCTGGAAGCGGCAAACTGGCGGCTATATAGCAGACACCTTCGACGAAACATGACAGCGTGGGGTTCGACAACCAAAGGGCTGGTGATGGCTTCATCACGCAGCTAATCTCATTCTGAACGACTGCGGCGGGTCCAACTCCCTTTCAGGGGTCGTTGACACGCCCTCGGAACTTTCTATCTTTGGTAGCAAATTTTGAAATGGATATTTGTTTTGGTTGTGGTTTCGCGACACCTCATTGAACGAAGTGGCGGAGTGTTCCCCGTCAGCAACCATGAGACATATCGGCGAAATTGCTTAAGGAGGATTTCTGTCTCATGGTTGCTGACGGGGAACATAAACACATAGCGGGGGCACGTCAGAACTGCGCCGCTCCAACATGTGGGTTTTCATCTTCGCAAGATCGTTTTTGGTCAGATGCGCGCGGGCCAAGGGCAGAATGATCGCGTTTTCGACAATCAAGTCTTGCCGCGCCTGATGCGCGAACCCTGTCATGCGTGTCCGCATCTTCTTGGAGAATGCCGGCAACTCCCTTTCTCCGGCTTCGATCAGGCCGGCTATGGCTGGCGCATCCAACCGCGTAGTCCCGTGACCGGCCAGGAGCTCGTGGATCACTTTGTCGATTTCTTCGTCAGGCGCGCAGCGTTGCAGCATCAGCGGAAACAGATCGATGTCTTCATCTGCAAGATGTTGCGGCAATTGTTCGTTCAGGAAAGCCAGAAGCATATGGCGCTCGCTGTCATTGACCGGCGAACCAGCGGCCAGCTTGTCGATCAACGCGCAGACCTCCCGTTCGCGCACGTGATCTTCGGCAAGAAAATCCAGCGGGTTTTCCAATACTCCAATTCTGACGGTTTCTCCTCCTGCCGCGGCCCATCCTCGTGCAGCCCCCCTTGTCATTGGCCTTTCCTCCCGATCAGCCCATGTTCAAGTCAGCGCCTTCTATTCTTGAGGCTTTCACCAATTGATCGACGAACTGACGTGCCTGTCTGGCCCAGGCGGTTTTCTCCAAGGCTTCCCCGATCTTTTCCCGCACAGCTTCAAACGGCAGGACCTGGCCCTCTCCCAGAGCGTCCATCCGGATGATGTGATAGCCATGACGGGTAAGAACCGGTGCTGCGATGATCTCGCCCTCGGCAAGCTGACGCAGTGCCGCCTCGAATTCAGGAACAATGTCTCCCGGCCCCAGTTGTCCAAGCGCCCCGCCTGACGCCTTCGATCCGCAATCGCTTTCACGCGCAGCCAATGACGCAAAGCCCCCGGGGTCACCCAGGGCCAGTTCAAGTATTCCGGTGGCACGTACCAGCGCCTTTGTTCGACCGGCTTCATCGCGTAGATCGCAGGCGCACAGTATGTGCGACACTTCCCAAAGCGGCGGCGCCCGAAAGCGTGCCGGGTCTTTCTCCCACTCGGACCGAATGTCGCCTGGTTCAGGCGGCGTAACGTCGATGACCAATTCCAGAAGCCCCCGGATGAGGGCTTCTTCCTCGATTTCAAACCGTCCAGGGCCTACTTCCTGCGGGTCCGCAGCGATTTTGCGCGACCGGGCTTCCTGCAACAGCAAGGTTCGGATGGCGACCGCATTGGCAGCCTTGCGCCAGGCGCTGCCGGGATTTCCCTTCGGGGCTTCGTGGTTCTGCGTTTCGGCGGCGACAACGGCGTGAGGCACTCTTTCACCGTTGACAATCAGAGGGGTTTCCGCGGTCCTGGGCGCAGTTTGCTGCCCCCCCAAAGGTTTGCCATTGTGGCTCACGACTGTTCGAAGTGGTTCTGACAAGATCGCTACTCCGCTGGAGATTGTGTGGAGGAGCTCCGCTGTGCCAACGCAGTCTGACGGCGGGACCGCACGATCTGATACCCGCGACGCAAAAACAGGTATCGCAAGGGGACGAAAATGCCCGAAAAGATGTGAACCAGCCGGGTGAACGGGAACAGGACAAAGATCGTCAAACCTGTCAGGATATGAAGCTCGAAAATCCACGAAGTACCTACGGTATAACTGGCCGCGTTCGGATCGAGCGTGAAGATACCCTGCGCCCACATCATGAATTTGATCATTTCGCTACCGTCTATATGTTGAAGGGAAACGAAGATCGACAGCGTCCCAAGCACAAGCTGAAACAGCAGCAGCAACAGGATCGCGATATCCATCGTGCTGGAGGTTTTGCGGATGCGCGGATCAGTCAACCTGCGGTGCAGCAGGATGAAACCGCCGATCAGCGCCGATACGGCCCCTGCCCCGCCAACGACGATTGCCAGTATCTGCTTGAACTCGTGGCCGATGCGCAGCGCTTCCAACAGCGGAATCGGGGTCAGCAGACCGACAACGTGTCCGAAAAAGATCGTCAACACGCCGATGTGGAACAGGATCGATCCGACGATCAGCCGTTTGTTGCGCAGTAGTTGGCTGGATTCTGTTTTCCAGGTGAAAGGGTCGCGCTCATAGCGAACGATACTGCCGATCACCAGCACGGACAGGGCGATATAAGGGTAGATTCCGAAAATGAATGTGTGCATCTGAGCCTCCGTTATTCAACCGCGGGCCGAAGCATCGGCGCGGGTGTCTGGGGGGGATCCATTTTTGCGAGCATATCGCGCACCTGCGGGCAGTCGGCATTCGGGTCAGGACCGAAAAGCACTTCGCTTTCCTCCCAGACCTCGTCGAGCGCTTCAAGATCGTTGGGATCATCGTCGGGCTGGCCGAGCATTGCACCCACCGCTTCCTTGTCGGCCCTCACCCCCGACAGCTGCACCAGCGCCCCGAACACCGGCGCATAATTGCTTTCGCGGCGTGAAAGCCGTCCGATCAGGGCAGTGAAGATATGCGCCGCATCCGCCAGCGTTTCGCGTGCCTCGGAGAAAGGGCGTGTGGCAAGGAATTCCAGCAGGACCGGAAGGTGATCCGGCAGCTCCGGCGTAACCGGATCGAACCCGCCTGCGCGGTAGGTTTCGACCAACGACACCATCGCCCCTCCCCGGTCGCGGCTTTCACCGTGAACATGTTCGAACAGGTTCAGGGAAAGGGTGCGCGACCGGTCGAAGAGCATGACATATTGCTCCTCGAGATCATAAATGTCGCGACTGGCCAGTTCCTCGACCAGCGGGCGCAATGCCCGCCGTTGGGCAGCGGTCAGCCGGGTGTCGGAGGCCAGAACGGCGCCGATCTCCAGCATGGCCTTTTGCAATTCCTGCGTCGGATAACTCAGGATCAGCGAGAGGGCTTTCAGCGTGCGATCTTGGAGTTGGGGGACCATCACTGCACCTCCGCGGGCATCTTGAGGGGCTTTCTGGCCCCGCCGAACAAAGACCCCTTCGAGATGCCGGACGAACATCCGTTGGTGTCGGTGAACCCGCAACCACCCCGCAGGTCATAGGCGTCCTCGACCTGTTCGCGATGGGTTGTCGGGATCACGAAACGGTCTTCGTAATCAGCGAGAGCCATGATTTTGTACATGTCCTCGATCATGCGACCGCTCAGGCCGACGCGCTCGGCGATGCCTTCGTCGATGACACCTTCCACGGTCTTCGACCGCATGTAGGATCGCATCGCCAGCATCCGTTCCAGCGCATGGATCACGGGCTCTTCATCGCCGGCGGTAAGCATATTGGCCAGGTAACGCACCGGGATACGCAGGTTGCGGACATCTGGCATCGCGCCGTCCAGACCGATCTTGCCCACCTCGGCGGCATTCTGGATGGGCGACAGCGGCGGGATATACCATACCATCGGCAACGTCCGGTATTCCGGATGCAGCGGGAAGGCCACCTTCCACTCCATCGCCATTTTCCAGATAGGGCTTTCGCGGGCCGCCTTGATCCAGTCCTCGGGGATGCCATCGGCGCGGGCCGCCTCGATGATCGCGGGATCGTTGGGGTCCAAGAAAACACCTAGCTGCGCATCATAGAGATCCTGCTCGTTCTCCATGTTGGCCGCGTCCTCAATCTTGTCGGCGTCATAGAGCATCACACCCAGATACCGGATACGCCCCACGCAGGTTTCCGAACAGACTGTCGGGTTGCCGGACTCGATCCTCGGGTAGCACAGGGTGCATTTCTCGGATTTGCCGGTGGACCAGTTGTAATACACCTTCTTGTAGGGGCAGCCGGACACACACATGCGCCAGCCGCGGCACACTTCCTGGTCGATCAGGACGATCCCGTCCTCCTCGCGCTTGTAGATCGCACCCGAGGGGCAGGACGACACGCAGGCCGGGTTCAGGCAATGTTCGCAGAGCCGGGGCAGATACATCATGAAGGTGTTTTCGTATTCCCCGTAGATCTCCTTCTGTATGCTTTCGAAATTGTAGTCCCCGGAGCGCTTCGAAAACTCGCCGCCCAGGATTTCTTCCCAGTTCGGACCTTTTTCGATTTTCTCGATCCGCTCACCGGTGATGACCGAGCGGGGACGCGCCGTCGGAAACGCCTCCATCTCTGGCGCCGATTTCAGGTGGTCATAATCGAACGTGAAAGGTTCATAGTAATCGTCGATTTCCGGCAGGTTCGGATTGCCGAAGATGTTCGCCAGGATCCGCCACTTGCCCCCCTGCTTGGGCTGAAGTTTACCGGATCTGGTCCGCTCCCAGCCGCCGTTCCAGCGTTTCTGGTTCTCCCAATCCGTGGGATAGCCAAGGCCCGGCTTGGTTTCGACGTTGTTGAACCATGCGTATTCGACCCCCTCGCGGCTGGTCCAGACGTTCTTGCAGGTGACGGAGCAAGTGTGACACCCGATGCATTTGTCGAGGTTCAGCACCATGCCGATTTGTGCGCGGACTTTCATTCTGCGGCCTCCGTCTGAGCGGGTTGATATGGCTTCTCGGCATCAAGCCAGTCGACCTTGTTCATCTTTCTGACGACGACAAATTCATCCCGGTTCGCGCCAACGGTGCCGTAGTAGTTGAAACCATAGGATTGCTGGGCATAGCCTCCGATCATGTGGGTGGGTTTCAGCACCGTACGGGTGACGGAATTGTGGATGCCGCCGCGATTGCCGGTCTTTTGCGACCCCGGCGTGTTCACGATCTTTTCCTGGGCGTGATACATGAAGGTCGTGCCCTTCTTGATCCGCTGAGACACAACGGCCCGGGCGGTCAGGGCACCGTTGACGTTGTACACCTCGATCCAGTCGTTATCGGCGATGCCCGCGGTTCTGGCGTCCACTTCCGATATCCAGACCACCGGTCCGCCCCGGTTCAGGGTCAGCATCAGCAGGTTGTCGGTATAGGTCGAATGGATGCCCCATTTCTGGTGCGGCGTTATGAAGTTCAGGACCAGAGAGTCGCCCTTGTCTTTCACCGCCTCCGTCACGGATTTGAGGTCGACCGGAGGCCGGTACGACATGAAGCCTTCACCAAAGGCCCGCATCCACAGGTGATCCTGATAGAGCTGCTGTCTGCCCGTCAGGGTCCGCCACGGAATCAGTTCATGCACGTTGGTATAGCCGGCGTTGTAGCTGACTTTCTCGGATTCAATCCCCGACCATGTCGGGCTGGAGATGATCTTGCGCGGCTGCGCGGCGATGTCTCGAAAGCGGATCTTGTTGTGGTGCTCGCCTTCGGCCAGATGCGCATGTTCGCGCCCGGTCACCTTTTCCAGCGACTGCCAGGCCTTGACCGCAACTTCCCCGTTGGTCTCGGGCGCCAGCATCAGGATCGTCTCGCAGGCGTCGATGCCGGTGTCGATCCTGGGGCGGCCTGTCGCGGGCCCATCCAACTGGCGCCCATTCAGGTCGCCAAGGTTTTCGACCTCATCCTCGGTGTTCCAGGTGATCCCCTTGCCCCCATTGCCAAGTTTGTCCATGAGAGGGCCAAGCGTGACAAAGCGGTCATAGATCGCGGTATAGTCGCGTTCGACGGGCACGTAATTGGGCGCGGTCTTGCCCGGGATCAGATCACATTCGTCCTTTTTCCAGTCTTTCACCTGATCCTGAGCAAGCTCGGACGGCGTATCGTGCAACGTCGGCACGGCCACAACGTCCATCTCCCTGCCGAGATAGCCGGGTGTGATGTCCTGCAGTTTCCTGGCGAGAGACTTGAAGATTTCCCAGTCGGATTTGGATTCGTAAGCCGGATCGACCGCCGCTTGAAGCGGGTGGATGAACGGGTGCATGTCCGATGTGTTCATGTCGTCCTTTTCGTACCAAGACGCCGTGGGCAGAACGATGTCGGAATAGACCGCAGTGGTGGACATTCTGAAGTCGATGGTCACCAGCAGGTCCAGTTTCCCGCGCGGCGCGTCCTTGTGCCAGACCGCCTCCTTCGGCATCTGGCCGCCTTCTTCACCCAGATCCTCACCCAGGACACCATGGTCGGTTCCGAGCAAGTGCTTGAGGAAGTATTCGTGCCCCTTGCCGCTGGACCCAAGCAGGTTGGAGCGCCAGACAAACATGTTTCGGGGCCAGTTCTCCGGCGCATCGGGATCTTCGCAGGACATCTGCAAATCGCCGGATTTCAACTTCTCTGCGACGTAGGCCGGAATGTCCTTCCCCGCCGCCTTTGCGGCTTTGGCCACCTCCAGCGGATTGGTTTTCAACTGCGGCGCGGAGGGCAGCCACCCCATCCGTTCGGCACGGATGTTGTAGTCGATCATGGAAATGTCCCAGTCGCCTTCAGGGGCTGTTGGCGACAGAATGTCCCTTACAGTCATCTTTTCATACCGCCATTGGTCGGTATGGGCATAAAACGCGCTGGTGCCGTTCATCTGGCGCGGCGGGCGGTTCCAGTCCAGCGCGAAGCACAGCGGCAGCCAGCCGGTCTGCGGACGCAGCTTTTCCTGCCCCACGTAATGCGCCCAGCCGCCACCGGATTGACCGACGCAACCGCACATCACCAGCATGTTGATGATGCCGCGATAGGACATGTCCATGTGATACCAATGGTTGATCCCTGCACCGAGGATCACCATGGATTTGCCCTGGGTCTTTTCCGCATTGGATGCGAATTCGCGCGCGACATGGATGATCTTGTCGGCCTTCACGCCGGTGATCTTTTCCGCCCAGGCAGGTGTGCCGGGCATGTCGTTGGCAAAATCATTCGTGACCCAGTCACCACCCAGTCCGCGATCAAGGCCGTAATTGGCGCAGAAAAGATCGAACACGGTCGCCACCCTGACCTTGCCGTCTTTCGTCGCGATCTCCTTGACCGGAACGTTGCGCGTCAGAACATCCGGGTGATCGGCATTGGTGGCGAACTGACCAACGGCCATGCCACCGAAATAGGGAAAGTCGACGCCAAGAACCTCGTCGTGGTCGTCCTCCAGCACAAAGCTCTTCTGAAGGCGGATTTTGGCCTCTTGCGCTTTCTCCTCAAGATTCCAGACGCCGTTCTGGCCCCAGCGATACCCGACCGACCCGTTTGGCGCGACCACCCCATTGGTCAGTTCGTCGTAGGCCACGGTTTTCCATTCGGGGTTATTGGCCTCCCCCAGCTTGTCGTCCAGATCGTCGGCGCGCAGGAACCGACCGGGAACCAGCTTGCCGTCCTGTTCCTCCAGTCTGACCAGCATTGGAAAGTCGGAATACCTGCGGGTATAGTCCTCGAAATAATCGACCTGGCGATCCAGATGGAATTCCCGCAGCATCACATGACCGAAGGCCATGGCCAAGGCTGCATCTGTGCCTTGCCGGGCGTTTAGCCACACATCGCCAAACTTCGCCGCCTCGGAATAGTCCGGCGAGACCACGGCAGATTTAGTGCCCTTGTAGCGCACTTCCGTATAGAAATGCGCATCCGGCGTCCTTGTCTGCGGCACGTTCGAGCCCCACAGCAGCAGAAAGCCAGCGTTATACCAGTCGGCACTTTCGGGCACATCAGTCTGTTCCCCCCAGGTCATCGGGGAAGCAGGCGGCAGGTCACAATACCAGTCATAAAAGCTCAGGCAGGTGCCACCCAGAAGGCTGAGGTAGCGCGCGCCTGCGGCGTAGCTGACCATCGACATGGCAGGAATCGGCGAAAAGCCGAACACCCGGTCGGGGCCCCAGGTCTTGGCGGTATAGGCATTGGCGGCGGCGGTAATCTCGGTCGCCTCGTCCCAGGTGGCGCGCACGAACCCGCCCTTGCCACGGGTCTCGACATAGGAGGCGCGCAGGATCGGGTCTGCCTGCAGCTTGGTCCAGGCTTCGGTCGGGCCCATCGTCTTGCGCATGTCGCGCCAGATCTTCATCAGCCGGCCGCGCACCAGCGGATTTTTCACCCGGTTGGCGGAATACAGATACCAGCTGTAGCTTGCCCCCCGCGCACAGCCGCGAGGCTCGTGATTGGGCAGATCCGCGCGGGTGCGGGGGTAGTCGGTCTGCTGGGTTTCCCAGGTCACGATGCCGGACTTGACATAGATCTTCCAGCTGCACGAGCCGGTGCAGTTCACCCCGTGAGTGGACCGCACGATCTTGTCGTGCCGCCAGCGGTTGCGGTACGTATCCTCCCAATCGCGGCTTTCACGAGTTACCTGCCCGTAGCCATCCGAAAACTGTTCGAGCTCCTTGGGCTGAAGAAAGTTCAATCTGTCGAGCAGATGGCTCATGGTGTTTCCTTTCCTATTCGGCCGGTTGGGCAGCGGCAGGACCGCGACCGCGTTCGATGTCATGGAGAAGCCCGCCTGGTCGTGTGTAGTAGACCCAGGTCAGCACAAGGCAGATCGCGTAGAAGACCAGAAAGCCCCACAGCGCCCCGACAGCGGAACCCGTCATCGCGATCGACGTGCCATAAGCTTGCGGGATGAAGAACGCCCCGTAAGCGGCGATGGCGGATGTGAAGGCGATGATCGCGGCGCTTTCGCGTTCCGCCTGGCGACGACTTTCGGCCGCATCCAGTTCCGGCATCAGGCGAGGCACTTCGCGCCCCATGATCGCAGGAATCATCTGGAAGGTGGAGGCGTTGCCGACTCCGGTCAGGAAGAACAGCGCCATGAAGCAGGCAAAGAACGCCGTGAAGCTGCCCGCTCCCAGTGAGGTGATGACACCAAAGACCGCGACGATCATCCCGACAAAGACCCACAGGGTGACACGCCCGCCGCCGAACCGGTCGGACACCCACCCGGTGGCGGCACGGCTCAGTGCCCCCACCAGCGGCCCCAGGAACACAAATTGCAGTGCGTTCACTTCGGGGAAGGCAAGCCGGGTCAGCAGCGGAAAGCCCGCCGAATAGCCGATGAAACTGCCGAATGTGCCGGTATAGAGGATACACATCAGCCAGTTGTGCTTGCGGGTGAAAATAATCGCCTGTTCGCGGAAGCTGGCCTTGGCATCGGCGATGTCGTTCATCCCGAGCCATGCAGCGATTGTTGAAACGAGGATGAATGGCACCCAGACGAAGCCTGCGTTCTGCATCCAGAGCTGGCTGCCGTCCTCCAGCGTAACCGGTGAACCGGCCATCGCCCCGAACACCCCCACCGTGATGACTAGCGGCACCAGGAACTGCATCACCGAAACGCCAAGGTTGCCCAAGCCTGCATTCAGTGCCAGAGCGTTGCCCTTTTCGGCCTTCGGAAAGAAAAAGGCGATATTGGCCATCGACGACGCGAAGTTGCCGCCGCCCAGGCCGCACAGCAGCGCCAGAACCAGGAAGATAAGATATGGCGTCTCGGGATCCTGCACGGCATAGCCGATGCCCATCGCGGGCAACAGCAGCGATGCCGTCGAAAGTGTCGTCCACAGCCGTCCGCCGAAAATCGGCACCATGAAGCTGTAGAAGATCCGCAGCGTCGCCCCGGACAGGCCCGGCAACGCCGCCAGCCAGAACAGCTGGGTCGTGGTGAAGTCGAACCCGATTGCCGGAAGTTTTGCCACCACCATCGACCAGACCATCCAGACCGAGAAGGCCAGCAACAGCGCCGGTATGGAAATCCACAGGTTGCGCCGGGCGATACGTCGGCCCCTAGCCTGCCAGAAGGCTGCATTTTCGGGCACCCATTCCTCAAGTGTGTGGCGCGCCCCGGCGCTTTCAGGCAGGGGGAACCGGTCAAGTTCAGCCAGTTCGGGCAGCGCATCGCGCGACACGCCGTGTGCCTCACGTTCCATCAGCTGGACCGCAAAGTGCATCCAGACGAGTGCAGTTCCAACCAGCAAGAACAACAGAGCAAAACAGGAGGTGTAGACCCCGGTCAGGTCCAGCACCGTGCCGAACACGATGGGCAGGACGAAGCCGCCCAGTCCGCCGATCATCCCGACAAGACCACCGACTGCCCCAACATGTTGGGGGTAATATACCGGGATGTGTTTGAAGACCGCTGCCTTGCCGAGGCTCATGAAGAACCCCAAGGCGAACAAAAGCATGACGAAGGGCCAGAAGCCCATGCTTGTTGAAAACGCGATCGGACCGTTCCGTCCCTGGATTACGTAATCCGTCGCCGGGTAGGACAGCATGAACAGCAGAAGCGTCGAGAACCCAAGGCTCCAATACATGACCCTGCGCGCACCGAATTGATCCGACAGCTTCCCGCCGTAAGCGCGAAAGACTGACGCCGCAAGGCTGAAAGTCGCTGCCGCCATGCCCGCTGTCTCGATACTCACGCTATAGACGTCGATCAGATAGTGCGGCAGCCACAAGGCCAGCGCGACAAAGGCGCCAAACGCGAAGAAGTAGTAAAGCGAGAAGCGCCAGACCTGAAGATTCTTCAGGGGCGCAAACTGTTCGGCCAGAGACGGCGCTCTAACACCGGATTGGCGACGCGCGACCAGTTCGGGATCGTCTTTTGCCAGAAGAAAGAACAGCACGCCCATGATGGCCAGACCCGCAGCCCAGGCATAGGCCACACCGTGCCAGCCAAAAGCGACCATCACGAAGGGGGCGACAAACTTTGTCACCGCAGCGCCCACATTGCCGGCTCCGAAAATGCCAAGCGCCGTGCCCTGACGGCCTGCGTCGTACCAGCGCGAGACGTAGGCCACACCAATGATGAACGAGCCGCCCGCAAGGCCGATGCCCAAGGCGGCAATCAGATACATGACGTAGCTGTCTGCCAGTGTGAGTGCCCAGGTGGCCAGAGCCGTCAGGAGCATCTGCGTCGAAAAGACCAGCCTTCCACCATATTTCTCAGTCCAGACACCCAGGAACAGGCGCGTAACGGACCCGGTCAGGATCGGGGTGGCAACGAGCAGACCGAACTCGGTATCGTTCAGCCCCAATTCCGCCTTGATGGCGACACCGATGATCGAGAAAATCGTCCAGACAGCGAAACACGCCGTAAATGCGATTGTACTCAGTCCAAGTGCCCTGTTCTGATCCGTGGCGCGGACGGTCCCGGTACTGTCCATGAATTTGCCTCCTCGCGTCTGCGTGTGCGACATGCTCTTTTCAAGCACGTTGACGAGATTGAGGACTTCAGGACCGTCAATTCTTGATTTGGATCAAGATGTTTCAAGAAACGCAGCAAAACAAATGATACGGACAAACATGTCGATCTGAACGCGTCAAAATATCAAGCCAAACAGAATACAGATCAATTAATTTCTTGATATTTATCAAGATGTGGATTGATCTTTAGCATATCTGAAAGTAACCCGTTCCGGGTTCGTATCGCGAATAAGCTTGACAGGCCATTTTACTTGCAAATATTTATATACACACCCTTCTCAGCGAGAAAATAAAGTTTTTATTTAATTTTTATCTGAATCTAGAAGAAATTCTGCCGGAAATTGGACGCTATAAAACTATTTTTGGCCACATAAAACAAAATATACTCCCCTTCTGCTAGATCTCGACTGCGCCTAAACGAAGTGTATTTTCATGGTGATGCATTTTTTTGCGCTTGCGAGACAATATTTGCATGTTGACATCATTGCCGTGAAATCGTCCAGACGGGATATATGGTCGCCTTTGATCCGCACGGCGGTTTCGGCCACTTTCCAGGGCTCGTTTCAGGCTCCGCCAGAAACTCTCTTCAGCGTCCGGGCAACCGGAAACGGTGATTGCCGGCGCGCCGCCTGACATCCGCCGAGCCGTTGAAACCATATATTTCTGACCTTCGACCGTGCGGCAGACCGCCGGATGGAAGGGCGTAAGCGCGGCGGGCCGCGCTGGCGGAAAGCTCCGACACGGATATCGCCAACAGTGGGGTCGGGCCAAGGACCAACGTGTGGATCATCGTGGGTGGCCGCACTCACCTATTGTGCAAAATCACTATATGTCTCATGCCTATTCCGTCGCGTGGACTGAAAGGGTCAGAAGGAATGCCGAACGAACGCCAGAGTAAGATTGCCCGGAACTCGTTGTTGCTGAAGAGTTTTCCGGAACAGATCCGGGAAATGGTGCTCAACATGTCTAGCTGGTCGGACTATGATAGGGGGGAAACCCTGTTCCTGCAGGGTGAAACGGCTCAGGCAATTCACATCGTGATGGATGGCTGGGTGAAGCTTTATAGGATTTCACCGAACGGCGGCGAAGCCATCGTGAACGTGTTCACGAAAGGTGAAAGCTTCGGTGAGGCGGTTGCCTTCCGCGGCCTGGCCTATCCGGTTTCGGCCGAAGCGGTGACGTCCTGCGAGGTCATGCGCATCCCGAGCATCGCCCTGCTGGAAGCCATGCGCAAGGAACCGGAGATCGCCGTCTCCATGATAGCATCCACCTTTGCCCATCTGCATTCGCTCGTCTCGCAACTGGAACAGCTCAAGGCCCAGACCGGCCCACAACGCGTTGCAGAATTCCTTCTGGAATTATGCGAACAGGAAACAGGACAGTGTGAGGTTACTCTCCCCTACGACAAGTTCCTGATCGCCGGCCGTTTGGGCATGAAACCTGAAAGCCTGTCGCGCTCCTTCGCCCGCCTCAAGTCCGCTGGAGTGCGCATTAACCGCAACCACGCGGAAATCGACGATATTGAACGGTTGCGTACCTTTTCCGAGGAAGATCCCGTCGAAGCCTGGCACAAGGGATGATCAGAGACGTCACAGCCTGCTTGCGGTCCCGGACAGCGCGCGCTAGATCCGCCGCCGCAGGTGCCAGCGGCTTCTACCGGATGAAATCCGGGGCCAGAAAAAGCCCGAGCAGCAGCATGCAGTATAGACCCAATACCCAGTTGAAGCCGCTCAGCCAGGCGGGCGCCCGCCAGAGACCGAGATAGCGGGCCAGGATGACCCGCGCCTTCATCCAGGCAAACAACAGGATCAAGGCGCCGGCAACACTACCGCCAAAACTCGCGCCGCCCGTCAGGGCAACCAACACGGACGCCCCGCTCAGGACCATGAGCGTCACCCAGGCACGTGTCGTTGCATCATGGATCATCGCAGGTCATCCCAGAAGATAAATTACCGGAAACAAAAGCACCCAGACGAGATCGACCATGTGCCAGAAAGCCGTTCCCGTCTCCATGTCACCCGGATCGTCTTTCCAAGCGACCAGAGCGAGAATGACCATGCCGGCCAGTATATGGGCAGCATGAAATCCCGTCAGAAGGTAGTAGAACGTGAAAAAGGGATGGGTCTCGGTGGAAATGCCTTCTCCCGCCTTTTCCAGATACTCGTCGACCTTGAGCGCCATGAACACCGCCCCCAGTGCCCCGGCCCCGGCCAGATGCCAGCGCGCCGCAGATCGTCGCGCCTGTAGCCGCAGATTCAGTGCGCGCGCCGCCAGAAATCCACTGGTGATCAAGACAATGGTGTTGATGCCGGCAAGGGTCGGTGAAAGCCGTGCCTGCGCGAGGGAGAATCCGGATGGATCGGTGATCCTGACTGACAGGAAAGCAGCGAGCCCCGCCCCGAAAACCAGCAGCTCGCTGACGATCAGGACCCACATGATGAGATCACCGGGCAGTGTTTCCAGCGCGTTAACTGGTGCATTGTCGGGTTTGTCGTCCAACCTGTCCTCCTGTGAGCCGACGGTTGATCCGCGGCAGAGCCTGAACAAGCGGACCTGGATGGGAAAAGACATACCGGAGGTCCGCGATTAACGGAGAGACTCCGCATGCGCCGATCTGCGGGGTCGGTGACAGCCTTGCTGCGCCGGTCAACTGGACGGTGTTATCCCTGCCAGCTCCGTCAGATATCTCGCACAGCGGTCGGCAAGATCGGCAAGGAATTTCAAACTCTCGGCATGGTCGTGCATTTCCTGTGCGCTCAGCGACTGCCCGTCCAATCGGGCGAGTTCCGACATGAACGCCACACCGGCCTCAAGCTGTCCATAGTCGGCGGTGATTGTCCGGATCAGTTCCTTCTGCCGTTTCAATTTTCGCCAGGCTTCGATCGCGACGATCGTGCGGTCCAGCTGTGTCTTGCAGGTGCACGGCATGTCGAGCCGTGCCAGTTCGCGGTGGATCTGGTCCACCACATCGCAGCAGGATTCGTCCACGTCCGCCCCGTTTTCGGCTATGCAGGAAGGGCTGTCTTCTTCCATCCCGGATCTCCAGAAAGATAAGCGTTGCACAGCGGACCCGGCAGATTCATTGCGGTCAGGCGCGCTTCCAGCTCCTGCGCATCGATGCCGCCATCCAGAAACGTCCGGAATTCGGTCAAGACCTCGACCATGCCGAGTGAGTGTGGCGACAGGCGCAGCCGCCTAATGCCTGTTGCCTTCAGCTGCCCGCTGGAAAGCCCGGAATAGTGACAGGCATCGGACAGGGTCTGGATCCCGTTTGCCGCCAGGAAACGCGTGCCGTCCAGTGTCGCAATGTCCATCCCGTCCGGGTCCTTCTCACACACGAACTGGCATGAATCCTTGCGCAGACCGTGTGCCCTTGCGTGGTAGCAACGGGAAGAAAGCGCCAACGGCAATCTGCCGAAGGCAAAGAGTTCCACGTCGACTTCCGGGACAAGCGCGGCGATCTTCTGGATCGAGGCAAGCGGGAGTTCGACAGGCGGACACCAGCTTACCGCCCCCCGGTTCGTCAGAAAGCCCAGACTGGCTTCATTGTAGATATTCAGGAACGGACCGGCGGTGAAGGTTCGGTCGCGACAGGCGGGCACCATGGACATGTCGTTGATTTCGATGGGCATGTCATAGGCCGCCTGCTGCGCGAGAATGTCCCTTTCCCGCTTGTTGACGGGCTGGGCGAGTGTCGAGAGCACGACCTCCTTGCCCGCGCTTGTCAGGACCGCGATGGCGTCCGGCCAGACGGGATCGTTATACGGCATACGTTTGCCGCAGACGACTTCACCGAGGTAGACCCGATCAACAGGCGCTTCAGCGGCGATCTGCTTGTAGAAATCCAGAAGCCGGTCCGCCGACCAGTTGAACAGGCAAGGGCCCAGAGCAAGTTCAATGGGAGATGCACCCGCCATTCTTTACCGCCATGTTTTTCTGTAGGAACCGGTGGTCTGCTGCCCACCTTCGGACATGGCCTTCAGCGCGGAAATCGCGGCACTTGCGTCAGCGCCGCCGGACAGCCCGTCGACCGCCTTTCGAAATGCGCTCACGACACTGGCGATATAGGCCTTGCCGCGCTGCCTGCCCTCGATCTTGAGCGCAGTCACGCCAGCCTTTGCAAGCTCTTCCAACAGTTCAAAGGCGTTCAGGCTGACCGGATCCTCGAAGAGATAGCCGCTATGCCCCATGGCGGAGAACCGCCCCTTGCAGAGCGTGGGATATCCGGCTGGTTCGCCCCGTTCAAAACAGTCGATTGTGAAGCCGCCCAGACGCGCCTTCATTCGTCCCGTTTCGTCTTCCGCGTAGTCGACATGGTCCGGCGGCGAACAGACGCCGGTCAGATTGGGAGACTTGCCGGTGGCATAGGACGACAACGAACAGCGTCCCTCGGTCATGACGCACAGGCCGCCGAAGACAAAAACTTCCGTTTCAACATCGATCTCGCGGTTCAGCGCCGCGATTTCATTCACGCTGAAAACCCGCGGCAGGACCACGCGCCTGACACCGAATGTCTCGGTGTAAAACCGGATCGCCTCCGGGGTGTTGGCCGCGGCCTGAACGGAAAGATGCAGGCGAACATCCGGATGACGGGTCGCCGCGTGATCCAGAACGGCAATATCGGCTGCGATGATCGCATCCGCACCGCAGGCAGCGGCATTGTCGACCGCCTTTGTCCAGAGATCCGTGCTTCCGGCCTGCGCGAAGGTGTTGATCGCGACAAGGACCTTCGCGCCCCGTTCATGCGCATATGCGACACTCACGGACAGTTCCTCGGGCGAAAAATTGAGTCCCGGAAAATTCCGGGCATTGGTCTCGTCGGCAAAGCCGCAATAGATCGCGTCCGCCCCCGCATCCGCGGCTGCCCGCAAAGCGGCAGGTGTTCCCGCCGGACAGACCAGTTCCATCCGCTTCCCGCTCATGATCGTCACGAACGCTGTCCCGAGGCCGTGTTGCCCCAATCGGCGGACAAGGACGCCAGGCTGCGGGCCTGCGCAAGCAGGCTGCGTGTGATGTCGTCGACCCAGCGGGCGGAAACACCGGTCAGACCGAAGAACTCTCCGGAGGTCAGATTGGCTTCTTCCAGCGTATTACGCAGCGCAAGAACGTATTCGGTTCTGCCCTCAATCCTGAGATCGCGCGAGAAGAACAGCGCGTCGCCGTCGTAAGTTCCGTCCAGGAGCCCGAGCAGCACCAGAAACGGTGCCCTTATGACCGCCTCCGCATCGTCGATCTCACTCTTCTCGCAGATCGAAACCCTGGAATTGTCTGCGTTGAGCGAGAGCAAAAAGGCGTGCGGCATGTCATCGGGCACGATTGCGATCGGCACATGGACGATAGCGCCAAGGCGGCGCAGCAGGTCCGGTCTGCGGGCCACCAGACGCCGGGTAAACACCGAAAGGAGCGCTTCGATCGGCGACCTGGGAAGAGGCTCGACAAAGGTGGAGACGACGGGTGGGAGGCTGAGATTTGAACGAAGATCTTGCATGGGGGTCTCACTTTCCGGCTCAGACCCTATGCCAACTTCCGAAGTGCAGTTCTTGACAATAATCAAGGCCATTCAAGTGCGGCTCCCGGATACCGGCTGCTCCCGCAGGCACTTTTCCATCGCCTGCCGTTCACGAACCATCGGCCCATTTCATGTCCAGCCGCGACCTGCAACCGTTTCGTAACCTCAAGGAATTCCTCGCCTTCCTGAGCGAAAACCGGGACCTTTTGCATGTCAGGGATCGTGTGGACGTGGAGCTAGAAGCAACCGCATTGCACCGAAAGGCGATTGAAAGCGGCGGCCCGGCACTCCTTCTGGAAACGCCCGCGAAAGCAGATGTGAAGCAATTTGTCGCACCTCTTCTCGTCAACCTGTTCGGGACCCGCAAAAGGGTCGCCAATGGACTGGGACTTACTCCGGACCACCTGCCGGAACTCGGCGAGTTCCTTGCGTCCCTGCGCGCGCCCTCCCCTCCAGCAACCTTACGCGAAACTTTCAAGCTCTTTCCCGTTGCCAGGGCCGGATTGAACACACGCCCGAAACGGGTGTCCTTCGACAAGCAGCTCAAAGCGGCGGCCCCGGACTTGACGCAACTGCCCGTGCAAACCTGCTGGCCGGACGATGCGGGCCCCTTGATCACCTGGGGCGTCGTTGTGACCCGCCCACCCGGGCCGGACGACCCGCGCAGCTACAATCTCGGGATCTACCGGATGCAGGTTCTTGGGAAGGACACGGCAATCATCCGCTGGCTCCCCTTCCGCGGCGGCGCCCGCCATTACCGGCAATGGCGGGATGAGGGCAAGGTCATGCCCGTAGCCGTTATGATCGGCTGCGATCCGGCAACTCTGCTGGCTGCCGTCATGCCCGCCCCGGGCAACATCAGCGAACTTGCGCTTGCCGGGATCTTCAACAACTCCTCGGCTCGCCTTTCTCCCTGCAGTATGATCGACATGCATGTTCCCGAAAGCGCCGAAATCGTCCTAGAGGGCGAAGTACAGCCCGAGGAAACGGCTTTGGAAGGACCATTCGGGGATCACACGGGCTATTACAACGACCCTGCTCCCTATCCGCTTTTCCGGCTTCGAACGCTGCGCATGCGCGACAATGCGGTCTATCTCTCGACCTTCACCGGCCGGGCTCCGGACGAGCCATCCGTCATCGGCGAGGCAATGACCGATCTGTTCGGGCCTATCCTGCGGCAGGCGCTGCCGGAAATCCTGGACGTCTTTCTGCCTCCCGCCACGTGTTCCTATCGCGTGGCCATCCTGGCAATCGACAAGCTCTATCCCGGCCAGGCAAAACGCGCGATGCTGGGGTTCTGGTCTCTTCTGCCGCAGTTCTCCATGACCAAATATGTCATTGCTGTCGATCCGGACATCAACCTTCGCGATTGGGACGAGGTGATGTGGGCGGTTGCGACCCGGTCGGATCCTGAACGGGACATGATCGTGCTCGAAGGGACCCCGATCGATCAGCTCGATTTCGCCAGTCCGCGCGTCGGCCTCGGTGGCAAGCTCGGCATCGACGCGACAGTCAAGTTCGGCTCGGAAACAAGCCGGCCCTTTGCGGCGAGGCTCGTCATGCCGGACGATGTGGATGCCCGTGCCGAGGAGCTGTTTGCCGCTCTCACGCGCAAGACGAATACGGAAGGATCGGCCAGGTGACCCCAGAGAAACGCGTCGTCGTCGGGATTTCAGGTGCCTCGGGGGCTGCCCTTGCCCTGGAGACACTCCGGATCCTGAAGAATTTACGGATAGCGCGCCATGTGACGGTGACCCCAGGGGCCGAAGTGACAATTCGCCATGAGCTGGGCGCGGCCGCGCGCGCGGAGATACGCGCGCTTGCCACGCAGGACCTGCCTCCATCCAATCTCGCCGCACCGATCGCAAGCGGGTCCTTCAAAGTAGAGGCAATGATCGTCGTGCCCTGCTCGATGCGCAGCCTGGCGGCGATCGCCTATGGGACAGGTGAAGGCCTGCTCGCCCGCGCGGCGGACGTCACCTTGAAGGAACGCAGGCCTCTGGTTCTTGTCGCGCGCGAGGCCCCTCTGCACGAAGGTCACCTGGAAGCCATGCTGAAAGTCACCCGCATGGGCGCCATCGTCTCTCCGCCGGTTCCGCCGTTCTATTCCGGCCTTGCGGATCTGGACGACATGAACCGGCAGATCGCGGCACGGTCCCTGGCCACGGCAGGTCTGGATCCTGAAGGTTATTTGCGGCGCTGGACCGGTTCCCGCGATAGCTGACGTTTTCAGGAAGTGCCGTACCGCGCGGCTCCCACGTTCCGGCCGGAAAAATTTCCGTCACTTGACATTGGTCAAGTGAACGCCGGTCGCCGTCTGCTAAATCTTGAATACAATACTCCACTTAAAGGAGTCAGGTCCCTTGAGAACTCTTCTGAACGAAGCCGCACCAACGGCAAGACGCGCGCTCTGGCTGTTTCTGGGAGCTTCCGCGCTTGGACTGGGTGCGCTCGGGGCAGTGTTGCCTATCTTGCCGACGACACCGTTTGTCGTTCTCGCGGCTTTCGCCTTCGGCAAAAGCGCACCCCGGATCCAGGAGATCCTGGAAAACAGCAGTGTGTTCGGATCTGTCATAACCGACTGGCGCGAAAGCGGCGCGATCGCGACGCGCTTCAAGGTCCTGGCGATCATGATGATGGCCTGCGTTTTCGGACTCAGCCTGACCTTGTCCACCTCGGCTCTGGTTCTTTGTATTCAGGCCTTCTGCATGGTTGGAGCAGCCATTTTTATCTTCAAACGGCCGTGCCCAGCAGCCTGAGGTCCACAGCCAGCTTCGCGCGAGCCACTCCCCCCGCCCCGAAAGCGGAAACCCTCTCGTCCCCGGTCCTGCAGAACTTCGTCGCGAGCGGCCACAGCAATGGCTCGTCGCCCTCGAACCGGGACATCTGGAGAAAATGAAATGACCTTCAAGACCCTGTTGACCCGGCGCAATGCGCTTTCCCTTCTGGCGGCTGGCGTTGCCACTCCGCTGCTGCCCGCTGCCGCGCAAGCGGACACGATCGAGAAGCTTTCGCTTTTCGGCCCGCCAGCCGGTCCTTCCGTGACGCTTGCCAGTGCCGTCGCCAACGGAGGTTTCCTGGAAATCGCCGATGACGCCTCGTTCACGGCCTGGCGGAATCCGGATGAACTGCGGGCAGGTCTGACGTCCGGCGAAATCGGCCTGTCGGTCGTTCCTGTTCAGGCCGCCGCGAACCTTTCCAACCGGGGTTTTCCGATCCGCCTCGCGAACGTCATGACCGATGGCCTCCTTTACATCATCAGCGAAGACCAAGACATCCGCGCGGTCACTGATCTCAAGGGGCGGAGTATTGCCGTACCGTTCCGCGGCGATACACCGGAGATCATTTTAACGCAACTTCTCGCGCACAACGGCCTGGATCCCGAAACCGATCTGGACATCACTTACGCGGGAACGCCGATAGAGGCGATGCAGCTTCTGCTCGCCGAAAGGGTTGAAGCCGCACTCACCGCCGAGCCGTCGACCACGGCCGGGATCCTGCGCGGACGCCAAGCCGGCAAGACGGTGACGCGGGTCGTCAACCTGCAGGCGGCCTGGGGACAAATGACCGGCACGGCTCCCGTCCTGCCGCAGGCGGGACTGGCGGTCACCCAAGGTTTTCTGGATGCAAATGGCGCTTCGCTCCCGGATATCCTGGCCGTGTTGCGCATCGCGACGTCGCAGGTCCTGGCGAACCCTTCTCAGGCCGCTACACATGCGAGCGAACCGCTCGGACTGCCCGTGCCACTGCTGACGGCGTCCATCCCGCACTGCAATCTGGTCGCACGGCCGGCGGGCGAGGCGCGCGCCGACATCGAGCGCATGCTCAAGGCCATGGCGGGAGAGAACATGGCCCGGATCGGGGGCAAACTGCCGGATGACGGCTTCTACCTCTGATGGCGCACATCATCCTGTCGCCGGACAAGACCAGATGACAGAAAACCCATAGCAAATGACCACAAGACGTCACGTCAGTCTCCCTGAACGCCTGGCCGACCGTATCGGCCGGGTTTTGGAGTTTCTGTGGTCCGGCTGGGCCGGAATTGCCGCGATGTGTCTCCTGGCCGCCGTTTGGCAGGCAGGCCATGAAGCCTATGGGTCTTTCATTCTGACCTCTCCGGTGGAAACGCTGCAGGCCGCCGGTGCCCTGTCAGCCGATCCGCGCGCCTGGATCATTGCCTTTACAACGCTTCAGCGTGCCGTCACGGGGTTCGCCCTGGCCGCGCTTCTCGGGGGTGGGCTCGGTATCGTTGCCGGGTATTCGCCTGCCACGATGCGCCTCGCCTCACCGCTCGTGACCGTCATCCTGGGTGTTCCGCCGATTGCCTGGATCGTGCTTGCCATGATTTGGTTCGGCGGATCGGATGCAACGGTGCGCACGGTCATTCTGATCGCGGCGCTGCCGGTCGTGTTCCTGGGCGCGGCGCGCGGCATTCTGACGCGCGACCGAGGGCTCGACCGTATGGCGCAGGCCTTTGGAGCGGGGCCGTTGAGGCGGTTCGTGTCAGTCGGGCTGCGCCAGACGACCACGACCCTGTTTCCCGGTCTCGCGCTTGCCCTGGGGACCTCCTTCAAGGTCGCGGTCATGGCGGAACTTCTCGCCAATGCCGGTGGAATCGGCGGCGCACTCGCCGACGCCCGCACAAATCTCGACATCGCCGACGCGCTTGCCTGGGTCATTGTTTCCGTGGCCCTGCTGATCGCCGTCGAATACACGCTCATCTATCCGGTCAAGGGTGAACTCGACCGCTGGCGGCGGGCCGCCCAACCCTGGGGGATTAAGCGGTGAGTGCGTTGAATCTGAAAGGTGTCGGGCATGCCTATCTCGGACGGACGGTGCTGGACGGCATCGACCTCACGATCTCCAGAGGAGAGATCATGGCCCTTGTCGGACCGTCCGGATGCGGCAAATCCACCCTGGCGCATATCGCGGCGGATCTTGTCGAGGCCAACGCAGGACAGATCGCCCGCGGCTACCGCCGTCACGGGATGATCTTTCAGGAACCTTCCCTGCTGCCCTGGGCGACCGCCGAGGGCAACATTGCCTTTTCCCTCAAGCTGGCCGGTGTCCCGCGTCGGCAGAGAGCTGCCCGGATAGCCGAAACCGCGGAGCGCGTCGCCCTTTTGCCGGAAGATCTGAGGAAATTTCCTGTCGAACTCTCCGGCGGCATGAAACAGCGCGTGGCGATTGCCCGCGCCCTGGCGGTTCAACCGGACTTCATCTATTTCGACGAACCCTTCACGGCGCTTGACGTCGCCCTTCGCCGCCGCATGCAGGATCTCGTCATAGACACTTGTGCCGGCGGCCAGCTTTCGGGACTGTTCATTACCCACGACCTGCAGGAAGCCGCACGACTGGCGGACAGGATCGCGGTGCTGGACAGTCATGGCAGAGGTGTTCTCGGCATCCGGCCGTTCCCCTCGGCACCGGCCGAACGGACCGACACAACCAATTTCGAATGGGTTCAATCGACTCTCGGGAACGACCCGCTGTTCCGCCATATCCATGATGTCGACGAGAGGCAGATCACATGAGTTGCGGCCCGGCGAGCCAGACCTGCGACCGCCCCCTGCCGACTGGCCTGTGGGGTGTCCTCTCGGACGAGGGATTCCGGCTGTTCTTTCCGCTCGGGGCCGTCTACACCGCGCTTCAGCCATTTCTCTGGGTGCTTGCCATCGGCTTCGATCTTCCTCTCGCCAGCAATGTGCCGCCACAGCTCTGGCATGCACACGAAATGCTCGTCGGCGCTTTCGGTGCCGCCCTGCTCGGCTTTCTGACCACGGCAGCACCGGAATGGACCGATACCAGGCCTATCAGGGGGCGTGGCCTCTGGCTCCTCGCGGCCCTCTGGATCACCGGCCGCGCCGTCGGACTGTTGGGCTGGGACGGTCTCGGGGCCGTTGGAGCCCTGGCGGACATCGCCTGGATGTCGGCCCTTCTCGTCTACCTCCTGAAGCTTTCCTGGCGGCAGAGAACCGACAGGCTGCTCGCCTTCGCGGCGTGGCTGGCAATCCTGCTCGGCTGCACCTTGTCGGTCCGCATCGGCTTCTGGTACGGCAATCTGGACCTTGCCACCACGGCCCTGCTTCTGGTCGGACTGGCCTATTTCGGCTTGCTGGGGCTGGCGCTGAGCCGGATCACGGTTCCGGTTACCAACCACGTACTCGATCCGAGCGAGGCAACCTCGCCGTTTCGTCCGCATCCCGGACGTCTCAACCTTGCACCGGGGCTGGCTCTTGTCGCCATGGCGGGAGAAGCTGCCGGTCTCAGCCCTGCCGTATCGGGTTTCCTTCTGATCGCGGCAGGCGCGGCATTCGTCGACCGGGTCGCAGAAGCGTTCATCGGCAAGGCGGCGATGCAATCGGAGATCCTGATGCTGGCGGGGTCGTCGGCCTTCGCGGGCGCCGGCCTGATGCTCGCAGGTGCCTCCAGGCTCGGCGCGCCCTGGGCGGAAATGACCGGTTTGCACCTCGCATTCCTCGGCGGGCTCGGACTTGGCGTCTACTCGGTGTTCTGCATCGCGGGAAAACTGCACACCGGCCAGACGCTCGGCCAGTCACTGCCCGTGCGAATTGGCGCGGTCTGCCTGTGCTTGTCGGCCTTCCTGCGCATAGCTCCGGATTTCGGCATGGATCTCCCCGGCCCCTACCATGGCATTGCCGTGGTTCTGTGGTCCGCGTCCTTCTGCCTCTGGCTCTTTTCCTTCTGGCCCGCCCTGAGCCGGATGGAAGTCGCCCCGCAGGAAAGCTGTGCAAGCGTTTCAACCAACGGCAAAAAAGCCGCCTGAGCGGATTGCACCGCCCCGCGTTTGCCGCTGCCTTCCGGCGCAAGCGGTTCGAAGGTCAGCTCGGGCGAAGGGCTCGTCGCGAGCGTTTCAAACCTGCCGGTCGTCGATGAGCCGGTTTGGCTTGGCTAGGGTTTCGAGCCCCTTGAGGTCGGTGAAGGTGATTTCGGCTCCGTTGACCTCGACCCCGTAAGGTCTGAGCGTATTGAACGCTCTGGAGAGATTTTCCGGCGTCATGGCCAGCATAGAGGCCAGAAGTTTCTTGTCATAGGGCAACACGACCCGGCCATTTCCCCCCTGAACGGTGTGATAGTGAAGCAGCTTGTTTGCCAGACGCTCCACACCGGAACGCAACTTCAGGTTCTTGTGTTCCTTGACGACCGTTCGATAACAATCCGCAAGCTCTATGATGATCGCATGCGAAAACGCTTCGTCGCGATGAAAGGCGGCCCGAACGTTTGCCGAAGGGATCAACAGCAACTTGCACCGCTCGCAGGTACGCGCCGACATGAGGCAGATCGCGTCTTTCAATACGGCAGCCAGGATGAATGTCGTGACGGGGGAAACCATCCCCATGGTCGCCGAGCGGCCATTCCAGTTGGTATAGAGCTCGACACTTCCCTCCAGGACGACATAGAGAAAATCAGCCGGTTCTCCTTCATGGATCAGATCCAGCTGAGCGGGAAAGTTCTGGACGTAGGCAGCCTGCACCAGATCATCGAAGGCCTGCTCGCTCATGCTGCAGAAAAGCCGCAGACCTCTGACCACTTCCAAATCGGTTGTGCGCATGCCCTCGTCCTCTTGATGTTTATCAAGCCCTCAGTTGGCAGAAGTACCCTAGTGATTTGTTGGATGCAACCGTAGCCCTTGCCATTGTTTTCCGTGTTATTTGATGTTGATCCTCTGCCAACTTTTTTTCCGGGAAACCACCAATCCGTTTGACAAAGGTCAACTGAAAATACCCCGCAATCTGGCCTCATCTAAATCGAGATGACACCGCTTCGGTGTTCTCGAAAAAAGGGGCTTGTACCATGCATTCGCTGGAAGTGGGTCACACGCTCAAACCAGTACAGAGCGCTCGGCTTAAACTCATTCTCCGTCACGGTGAAGTTCGCAGTCCGGACCGAACAATTCGGCGGGCGGCTCATGTTATCGCAGCAAATGTTGACCACCGGCCGCAAGCCCGGCGAAATCATCGTTCATCGCGACTTGGCCAATCTCGTGCATCCAAGCGATCTCAACCTGCTGTCTGTACTTGAATTCGCGGTCGAGAACCTTTGGGTGAAACATATCAATGTCTGCAGCAATTCCGGATATGGCGGCGTGAAGACGGCGAAGGACAGCACCGGCATATGGCATCGTGGATCATTGGCTCCACCCCATCCTTGATGTCGCGGACGAACACGGCCGAGTTTACTATTTGAGAGATGGGCTTATCCGCAACCTGGATCATCGCAGAATCGGACTGCCCTGGTCCTGCCCCCATCTTCCTCCCGTTCCGGACGACGATATGGAAACCCAACCTCATCCATTGAAAAGGAAAGACAGATGACTGAGACGACACCTATCTGTGCTGCCGTCCTCACCACCAAAGGCGGCGAAGTGGACCTTCTTTTGCAAAGTGTTTGCGACACGCTCCGCCGCAACGGCCACCGTGTTTCAGGCGTATTGCAACGACACGCTGAAGCTGTCGATGTCTGCTGCGCGGAAATGGGGTTGGAACTTCTTTCAACCGGCGAACGCATCGATATTTCGCAGCCCCTTGGCAGGGCCTCGCGCGGATGCCGACTGGACCCTCGCGGACTTGCCGAGATCACGGCGCGCCTGACACGCGAACTCGACAGGTTTCCGGATCTCCTCGTGCTCAATCGGTTTGGCAAGGGAGAACAGGATGGCCAGGGTTTCCGGCAGCTGATTGCAACTGCGGTGGAAAGAAACATTCCCGTTCTCACCGCGGTGCGCTCGCCATACCTGGAAGACTGGCGAAGGTTCGCCGGCGACCTGGCGGTTGAACTGCCGGAAGACACGGCCGGCATTCTATTCTGGTGCGCTGAAGTGGTACCGGCTCCCGTCGCGACGGCTGCCCATGGCTGACACGGTCTCCCGGCGCGGTGCATTTGCGGACAGGATCGAGCCAACGGCGGCGACCTATTTCCGCTTGTCCATCCCAGACAGATGCGATCTCCGCTGCACCTGTTGCATGGCAGAACACATGACATTCCCGCCGCGTAAGGATGTCCCGTCCCTTGAAGAGCTCTGCCGGCTGGCCACGATCTTCATCAATCACGGTGTGCGTAAGATCGGGCTGACGGGCGACGAGCCACTGGTGCGCAAGAATGTGATGAGCCTGCTTGGGAACCTCTCCCGGCTCCTTGAATCCGACGGACTTGACAAGTTGACCCTGACCACGAATGGCTCGCTTCTCGAGGAATTACCTCTGGGCGATGTCGGCTCCTGCCCGAGTAGCAGTTTTCTGTCGGTCGGGGTGCTTCGGAACGAGCCTGCCGAGCGTTGGTCGCCAGAGCCCTTACAAGAATCCAGCGGCGGTCCCGCAAAATATATGTGTGTTGGCGAGACCGACGGGAAGGTCGATTTCATCACCCGTTTGTCCTGCGACTTTTGCTCCGACTGCAATCGTATGCGCCTGAGCTGCACAGGTGACCTCTATACCTGCATGGGCCAGGAAGGCAGCGTTTCCCTGCGCGACGGGCTGAGTCGATCTGACGGCAATGAAAGAGACCGAACGCCTCACCAGGCACGCGGTTTTTATTAAACCGCGTGGACACGACTTTCACATCGAAACCAATCGGACTTCAGGCATTGCACGAACAATGTCTACATTTGGAGGTTAAGACATGCGCATCACCATTCTCACAATTTCAGATCGCGCCAGCCGAGGGGAGTATGAAGACGTTGGAGGTCCGGCCATAGAAAGGTGGCTTCGCAGAGCTATAACCTCGCCGATGGAGATTTCGCGGAAGACTATTTCCGACGGCTTTGAAACTGTCCGGGACGAACTCATCGAACTATGCGACCAGCAAAGGGTCGATATGGTTCTGACGACCGGAGGCACCGGTCCTTCGCCACGCGATCTCACACCGGAAGCCATGCGCGCAGTGCTCGTGAAGGAATTTCCCGGTTTTGGCGAATTGATGCGCCGGAGCAGTCTCGATCAAGTACCGACCGCGATCCTCTCGCGGCAAACCGCAGGAACGCGCGGGAAGACCTTTATCATCAATTTGCCCGGCGCCCCGTCGAGCATTGATGTCTGCCTCAGCACGGTCTTTCCGGCGATCCCCTATTGCCTGCACTTGATCGGAGCCGGAAAAATGGAGACTGACCCAGCAATCCTGAAAGCCCACTGGCCTGGACGGTAGGACAAAAAGAGGCGGCCGCTCAGTTCAAGCCGCCTTACCAAAGACATGCTATATGTCCCTTCCCTAAAGTTGCGACAGACCCGTGAAAAGGCAGCTCTTTGCGTTGCAACGCCAACCTTTCAGTCATCGGCTTAGCCATCCTCCGGGCAAAGGCTCGTCCGGCGGCGAACAACTCCTGCATGGTGGGCGTTTCTGCTTCATTGCCATAGACGGCCAGGAATTTCGACGTGACGCGAAAGAGCGTCATGGCCGTTCCACTGGTATTGCCAAGTTGTTTGACTTGATTGTTTCGGATATCGAGGTGGGATGAAATTACCGAGTTCTTTTCCCATCCCTCCGGCTGAAGCCGAAGAACGATACTACGCCATGCTAGACGCGCCAGCCGTGGCCGCATAACTTAAGCCAAATGGTCTCCGGCAAAACCGGTGCGGTTCATTTCATCATCAAACCGATCCATCAAATGCCGGGACTAACACCTAAGAACCTGTCCCAGCAGACATCCGCCTCAACTCGTACACTCGGTGCCAAAACCTCCGGCTCGTTAAATTCGATGCCACAAAACCGCAAGTCTTTCGCCACCCGCGCCCGGGTCAGACGAGGCCATGGAGTGACTTATGGAGGTGGAGTTTTCCGTCCCCTGCCCTGTCGATCATGGCGCGGAAATATCCTCCCGGCGATGTAATTTGCTCGGGATTTCGGAGGGCTTTTTCAGCAACGACGGCGAGACATGCGGCGGCGAGATATCTGCCTTGGCGTTCTACGGCATTCTGGTATCCGGCTGGACTTAGGCCGATCAACATCCGCAACTGGTCTGTCGCGTTGCAGAGCATTGCCCAGTTTGAAAATGACAGGCCCAGTTCTTCCTGGATGTTGGAGCAGGCAGATTTGATGAGCCCGATTGAAACGCCGTCGAGGTTTGTTTCCGCGGATTTGCCTCCCGCTGCCCTTGCTGCTTGGTGTTTGGGGTATTGTTTTCGAATGGCGGCTCCGCCAGGCTCCTTTTCAAGAGCCTCTTCAACGGCGTAGCCGTTGTCAGCATGGTCTTGGATTTCTTGCTCGTTAGAGCAAGTCCGATTTCTATTACTTCCAAATGAGTCTGTTGGGGTTGTAATAGATAAAGGGCTGACACCAATGTCACCCGCGGATGACATATCAGTCTCATTTTCTGATTCAGCTTCAATGGCTTGAGCCTCGAAGGTTGCTACTGCTTCGAGATACAGGCCTTCCAAGCGTTTCGCCTTCTCCACCGGCTCAAGATCGTCCAGATCAAGGATAACATCCAACCTCGAGATATAGTCCTGATAGTCACAGCCAAGAGCGTCCACCAAGTCGACAAGCGCCCGGGAAAAGCGTGTGACCGCCCGCTTTGCTTCCTGCAGTGCCTTGATGCGCCGCTGAAAGGAAGCCGCCTGATCCTTAAACGCTTGGAAGTTGAAACACGCCGGCGTAAAATCAAGGCCATAGGCTTGATCCTGTGAACCACCGGTATTCTGGTAAACATAGCGGCGGCCGGTCGGGCTGTCGCGATACGCCAGGATACCCACCTCGACGAGTTTCTTCAGGCATCGTGTGACGGTGCGCGGTGTGCGGCGGGTGTATTCCGCAAGACGCTGGTTTGAAATGGCGACGACGGGACGGCGCCCAGCATTGAAATCATCCGCCTGGACAAGACCAAGCAGGATATCCAGGACGTGATAGGCGGTTCCATCGACCCCCAATGCTGGCGCGACGCGTTTGAGAACCAGGGACAGGTCCCTTTTGGCTACCTGGGGCCGTTCTTCGCGCGCCGCCAAATGGGCGCTTGCCAGAATACCGGCCGATACCTTGCGAAAACTCGCGATCTGATGTGCTGAAGACATGAGTCCTCCCGTGCCGGAAACCGCACACGGCAACCGGTCATCAAAAAATTGCAGATGCGAGACAAGCAGAAAGGCGCAAGAAATCGTGCTCTGCTCAAAGACAGAGCTTGCCTTACGCTACAAGTGATTCTAAAATTCGAGTTGCTAGACTGAGATTTTAGGCACTTGTGCTTGTCTCATTAGGACCCGCCTCATTGGCGGGTTCTTTGTTTCAGACTACCGCATTGAACCTCCTAATCATTTGATTTGTCAGCCTTTTGAGCAGTGAAGTCAGTGTAAATGCGTTCCATATTCTGGCTCAACCACTCCCCGAAGTCGTTTTGAGACTTTGGAAAACTGAGTTGGAAGCCGGTTCTGTTTGATTTTGCTGAACAGATCAGCTCCTGACCAAGGCGAACTTCAGTTGCCGCTTTGGGAATTTGGTTTGTATTGCGCGCATTTCCTCCAAACGCTCTGATCACGAGGTCAAACCGTTTAGGGGAATCCAACGAAGCGAAATCTGCAGTCTGCGACAAAGCGAGAGCCGTCTCCAATTTGTCGGGAGCAGCTTCCATTTTTTCGGCCAGCTCCAACCAACTCGGCCGCCCTATCCCATCCGCACGGCCAATGGCCCTGATCATCGCTTCGGGAACGCTATTAAGCACCTTGAACAGACGGGAGACTTCGGCCTCAGACACTCCGAGTAGCGAAGTCATTTCGCGCTGCCTGATTCCAGTGGATTTCAGCTGCTGCGCCCAAAGAGCTTTCTCAATCCAGGAGAGGTTCTCGCGAACGCCGTTTTCAATCGTTTGCTCGTGAATAAGCTCGGCATCTGTCAGATCCCGGACATACGCTCTCAAGAAGACCGTTTCCGGCCGATCGGATTCCGCCGCTATTTCCTTAATTGCCTTCCAGCGGCGATGTCCATAAGCAAGCTGATAACAATTAGGCTTAGAAGGGTGTGGCCGAACCAGAACCGGTATTTTTTGGCCTTCTTTCAACACCGAGCGTTTCAACTCGTCTTGTTGTTCTCTCGCCTCTGCGTCTTCTTCCATCCGATCCCGAAAAGGCGAAGGCTCAATACGGTGGGGATCCAAATTGACGATGCTGTCGCCGGCGAGATCTCGAAGTGCTTTTTCAGCATTGGCAAGAACCGGAGAGCCCTTTGCCCTTTTAGGGGCAACCGGCATTGAGTTCGTTTGACTCGTATGCGCTTGTCCTGCTGCTGAAGTCAGCGTTTTCAGTATGCCTTTCTTCATGATGCCCTACCCCATTGCTCGTGAATGAGCCCTAGTATCTCGGCGTTCACGCGATCGACGCTATCCAGCGCGCGAAGCAGCGGGTCTCTTCCAACTTCGCCGTTTTCGAGCTCATAGAGAGATTTTTTCGCGACCCCGGCTGCCGCAACCGCTGTCGACTCCAAGGCTTCGGCCACCATCATGTCCTCGGCAAAAAGCTTGCGCATGACGGAAGACATGAATTTTTGAGGTCCATCATTCGGGTTTACGCGCGTCAGAAGTATCCTGAAAAACGAATGCTGAAACTTCGCGCCAAACTCTTCGAGAACGTCAGAAAGCTGAGAAATCATGATTAGAAACTGATTGCAGGAAGCCACATCAAGCATTGCGGGATGCACCGTGACGATCATCCCTGTGGCCGCATACAAAGCAGCCAATGTCGAATAGCCCAACGAAGGCGGCGTATCGATTACGACCATGTCGTAATCGTCTTCAACGGTGCTGATCGCGCTTCGCAAACGGGCGAAAAAAAGTCCGAGTTCGTCGCGGACTCCTTTGTTCAATGCAGATGGCGTGTCGAACTCAAAATCCATCAGCTCCAGATTGGCAGGTATGAGATCCAACCCCGGGAAGTAGGTTTCCCTGATGACCTCCTTTAAAGGCCGACGATTTGTGTCATAACGCAACGCGGCATAGGCGGTTTCGTCATCACCAACATCAAATTCAGGCTGAAGCCCGAATGTTGAGGTCATCGACGCCTGCGGGTCCAGATCAATACAAAGAACTCTATACCCCTGCAACGCGAGATAGTGCGCCAGATGAACGCTTGTCGTCGTCTTGCTTGACCCACCCTTGAAGTTGGCGGCCGCCAGAATTTGAAGCTGCTCGGCTCCCCGGCGATGCGGCAAGAGCGCAAGTTCTTCATCTGGTCTCTGGCTTGCAAGAAACTCGCGTAGCTCACCTACTTGCTGAAGCGTGTAGATCCTGGAACCGTTCTTTGAACGTTCAGGTACAGGCCCCTTCCCATCCAGCGACAAAGTCCGAAGGGTGCTCTTCGGAATATTCAGTAACTTCGCAAGATCCTGCGTTGTGAAAGTCCGCCCGAATTGCTTTCGCGCCTCCGGCGGATATAGTTGCGCCCTCAGATCATGGAGCTCCGCCGACAATTGAGACGTATAGCGCGCTATACGCTCTGAAGTGTTTTCAAAAGTCATCGGTAGAAGTTCACCCCTTGAAGCAACCTGACGCCCTGAGACGTCAAAACACCATCTAGGCGTCAGGTAAACGGAAAATACCGATTCTGCCAAGGTTTTTTTCGTAAATGAAAAGTTAACATCTTCGGCATGTTGGCTATCCCGACGCCGCCATTCGACCTGCAAAAGCCTTGATGACCTTCAGCCGCCAGGAAAAATGGAATGCACACAGCAAAAAGTTGAACGCTTTTGCGCATTGGGCACGCCTCGTTGACCTGGTCGCTTTTCGCGCCTCATTCCGTCAATTTGGTGTTGCTCAGCATTGTTCCTAAAATAGCATTTTACCACATGATCGACGGTCTAAAAGATGGACACAAGCGAGCTTTCACCGCTGTGTAAGCAAACGTCAGGAATGGGGCCGCGAGGGGACTGTCGGCTTGCAGCCTGCATTCGGTAAAAAGCTGACATTCACCCATAGGGTTCAAGTGGGTACTTACGGCCTATTCCGTTGAAAAACTCGATGGTTTTGCGGTTTTGACCGGGGCGCTGAGTTTGAGCAATCCGGTCCTTTTTCATGCAGGGCAGCCGGTTTGCGGGGCCGGGATGAGTTTTGCGAGTTTGCGGAGGTTCTGGGTTGTGGCTGCGAGGT
>NZ_PPCN01000021.1 GCF_002906165.1 Roseibium marinum | reverse complement strand
CGTCTCGTCATGGTCTCTCCTGTTTCCGGCATCTAAGCCAAAGTCAGGCAGAAATTCCACTTATCCTGGCTGTTCAGATTTCCCGAGCCACCTCTGACATCGCCCAGTGTCTTCATCTTGCCGCCGCACTGACAGCAAGATTGGTCCGGCATCAAGACCGTGTCCTTGCGCTCCAGATGGTCCGGCAAAGGTTTGCGGCTGTGCTGACGTTTCTTTTGCCCGCAAGGATCGCCCAACGAGGCGGGTTCCGGAATGTTTTGCTGATCGGCTGCGGCCCCAATGGCCTCGTCCTCGGCAAGACCCAGATCAAGCTGATCGAGGCTTTCCGATTTGGAGCCGAACCGGTTCCGGTTGGCCCCATGAAGCTGATGCTGGAGCTGCTCAACCTTCAGGCTGAGCGCCTTGACTTCGTCCGCCAGAAGCCGGTTCACGGCTTTCAGTTCAGCCGGATCGTCAGGCGTGATGTCAAAGTCCTTCAGCATGGCTGCATTTATACCGGACGCCGCCGGAAGCAGAAAGGAAAAAGCGGATTAGGTCTCTGTATTTATGTCGCTATCCGCTCGTCAGAGGTGTCCATGTACGGGCGGGCATACGCCAGTCTATCCCTTCAAGCAGCATCGACAGCTGGGCCGCCGTAACACTGACCTTGCCAGCCTTCGCGCCCGGCCAGACAAACCGGCCTTTCTCCAAGCGTTTGGAAAACAGGCAAGCCCCCTGACTGTCCCACCAGATGATCTTCAAAAGATCGCCCCGCCGACCGCGGAACACAAACAAGTGCCCGCAATAAGGATCTTCGGCCAGTACCTGTTCGGCTTGTGCGGCCAAAGAGTTGAACCCACGGCGCATGTCCGTCACACCGGCCGCCAGCCAAACCCGGGTGTTTGAGGGAACCGGAATCATCCCATCAAGCCTTGGACCAGCCCCATGACAGCGCTCAGTGCCGTCGGGCCTTCGATCAGCACCCTTCGGCCGTCAGAAAGTGTGATATCAACCCGGCTTGCACAGACAGGTGCCGGGGGCGGGACAGCGACACCTGGCGTGGCAGGACAAGCTGCTGGGATCAGTTCCAACTCAACGAAAGACGCATCCTCCACATGGCCCGGGTCAGCTGGAATTCGCGCAAACCGGGGATCCTTCAGCCAATTGTGGATCATATTGGCATTCGCCGAATACCGGCGCGCTACTTGGGCAACCGATGCACCGGGAAGAACCGCTTGCGCGCAGATCTCCCGCTTCTCCTCATCAGACCAGCTCCGCCGCTTTCTTCGCGTACTCATTAGGCGCCCTTAAGTGTCCATTTAAATAAGTGGACACTTAAAGCACCAAACGGAAACTCGTTAGGTCGGGTTCAACGGACGCTTACTCACTTTGTGGGGTATATGGCGCAAATGGACAGTCAAGTGAACGAAATGGGCAGCGCGATATGCATTCCGACCTCCGTCGCGGTGAACTTCGCGGCTGATCGTTGAGGGCGACCGTTTTAAGATCCGCGCAATGGAGCTAAACGAACGCTTGGCAGCGAGGCCACGGGAGACCTCCTCCCGTTCTATCAAAGTCAGCACAAGACGAGACCACCTGGGTGCAGGTGGCCGGATGCCCCCAGTCACCGCAACGTGCGGAAAGATCGATGACGACGCCCGTGTATCGACCCAGTGAAATTCTGCTCATGCTATAGGGAAGGAAATAGCGATGAGCGAGGCGATGACAGAGGTAGTGAAACGATGGACGGCGATTTGTGCTATATTCCAAGTTAGTCAAGCCTATGCATCAACGCCATCACGCTGGCGGTTTCAATCGGACCCGTCGCGGACATGCGGACATTGGGACTCCATTCCAGGCCTCAGAGCGACTTGTTCTCTCTGGATGCGTTCCGAATGAATGGCAGTATCTGCTCGTCAAAGGTCGCTGATTTCCAACCGGTCAAGCCCGCAATCGATGGCGGGTAGGTGCTCTTCCCCACCTGATCCGAGAAGTCCTCCATGTTTTTGCCATCACCATCTCCGACCAGCAGCATCTTCATCGCCCGGGCGGCAGTGATATTTCCGAATTCCGCCCCGGTGAAGTCAGCTCCGTCAACAGCAGCGCCTTCCATGTTGGCGCCACTCAGCTTGGCGCCGACCAGGGAGCAGTTTTTCAAGGACGCGCCTTCGAGGTTCGCCTTGATCAGATCGGCGCCGTCGAGTTCAAGCCTGCTCAGGTCAGCCCCCGCCAGATGCGTTCTGGACAGGTCGACGTCTTTCTCGCCGAGACGATTCAGGCGCCGGATGTTGCCAACGATCCGGTAGGTTGCTTCCTTCTCGTTCCAGCCCCGGAAGTCATCGATTTCTTCCTTGTGCCGTTTGACCTGGTCCCGCTCACTTTCTCTCAGTTCAAAGGCCATGATTACGACGCCGAACAACAGGATGTCGAACAGAAGACCATGGGATTCAACGAGGATATTGACGAGAAGCTGTCCGAGCGGCCCGGGTTCAGCACCTTCCGAGTTTGCACCGGAGAACAGACCCGACTGCACAAGATGAAATATGTCCAGGGAAATCACGACGAGAAAAACACCGATCAGCGCCCAGATCCCGACCCGGAATTGAAAATACCCCCATAGCCGCTTCACCGGATCGGCTCCTTGATGATGAAGCTATCCAACTGCGCCATCCTCCTCGTCTTTCTCGTCGTAGTCGTCCAATAGGCGAATGTCTCCGTCGCACTTTTTCAGCTTGGCGTTGAACACCATCATCTGCGCTTTCCCGATGGGCTCGGACCACTGGCCGCCCGTTTTCTCATCGGCCTTTTCCAGCTCCCGGATCCTTGGTTCAAACTGCAGGACCTTGTCATAGCGTCCGGCCTGATAGGCCGCGGCGACCTGGAGATGTCGGAGGCAGGGTTCGTGGTAAGCGAATTCCGCGGTGCGTTCGAGTGTGTGCATCAGTTTGGAGACGGCGTCGTCGACACGTTTGGCCTCTGCGCCGATCTCCAGCAGGTAAGTTGCATATCGATAGCCGGCGACATAGGCCAAGTCCGTCGTTTCCCAGCATGAAGCATGTTGTGCGGCGTGCTCGAAACAATCTGCGGCCTCGGCCACTTCACCCTCCACCACGGCAATCTGACCGAGCAAGCCGCCGACCACACTGTCTTGAAGCGTCATCCCGGCGTCATTGGCAGGGCAGCTCAATGCAACCTCCTTGGCTGCCTCGAACCTACCCAGACCAGCGAGAAGCTCCGGCAACAGCGTCTGAATTTTCAGCTTGAGCGATGGTCCGACATATTTCGCAGACATAAGCTTCTCGAGCGTCCGGGTCGGTTGCTCGACATCGCCTGACTCAATCGCCTTCATTGCACGTTCATACTTTGGATGGGTGCTCTGGTCAGCGAGATGTTTGTTGGCGATCGAGGCGGGCAGGATGGCATATAGCCAGTCAGGCAAAGGCATTTCGTCGGGCTCCCTTTCAGAGCACTGATCTAAATTCAATAGCATGATTGAACCGAAATACAAAAAAGTGCACCGAAGCGTGGAAACTTACCTTAAGCTGAATGGAAGCGATAACGTATGGCGCGGGCTGCGTAGCTCATTGAGGAAAGTAATGAAGAAATACTAACCTTCTAGGCCTAAGAGACCTCTGAATATTAAAGGTGCCGATATCCAACGGTTAAGCGTCGAGAAGTCAACACCAAGATCGTTGGCAACCGGTTTACGCAACAAGCCGCTGGTCAGCGCAATATGATCTGCTTCTTTGCGAACCTCGCGCTGTGACGCGAACCCATGAACATTCTCCTTTGTGACAAAATACCAAGGCAAAGGAGCGGCACAAACCCGTGATAGGTCCACCCCAAACAATTATGCGGGAATAGGAACATCTGCTTTTGGGCCCGTCCACATAGAGCTTTAACGACCGAAGTGGCGGCGCAAAGCCGACCTTGGACCTGAGTGCAGCGAATTCACACTTTCCCTGAAGGTTTTTCGATGCGGGCCGCTGTGTGGCGGTTGCCGCGTAGCAGGCGTCGGCCCGCGTTGACAAACCTTCAGGGAAGCCGCGGGGCCTTGGCGGGGGCGTCTATGGGGAAAGAGGCACGCAGCGGGTTTCTATTGTGTTGTTGCACGCCGTTGGCATGAGCAAACGTGCAGACCGGATGGTTTAGGACTGGTTGATCGGAAGCAGATCGGACAGTCACTTTCTGTCAGTTTCGAAGATTTTACGGCGTTCAACGGCATTTGGCACACACCGATGCGCACCCGGAATGTAGTGTCTTTCCGGATGGGCATTTGGCACTGTGGCGGGCAGGTCGTCATGCTGCCTCCTGTCTTGGTGGTGCACGGGACCGGGGCTTATGGCCGCGTCGGAATATCTCGACGATGCGCATCGGGCCGCCGCAGTCCGGGCATGGCTCTCTCAGCGTGAGCGGAACGATCTCGGCGCCTGATGGCTGATCCTGTTTGACCGTTTCCGCTCCGAGCAGAGCGCGGATCTTTGCGACATTGGTCTTGCGGCCGGCGCTGGCCAGAAGACCATAGTGGCGGATGCGGTGGAAGCCGTCGGGCAGAACGTGGATCAGGAAACGGCGGATGAACTCGCCGGTGGCCAGACGCATCACCTTCTGGCAGTGGCGATCCTTGAGCCGGTAGTCCTTCCAACGGAACGTGACCGTCCTGGCATCGGCGCTGATCAGGCGGCGGTTCGAGATGGCCACCCGGTGGGTGTAGCGGCTGAGATAGGCCAGCACGGCCTTTGGGCCGCCGAAGGGCGGTTTGGCGTAGACCACCCATTCGGCTCTGCGCAGGGGCGCGAGCCATGCCGTGAAGACGTCATCTTCGGCCAGCCCGGCCAGATCACCGAAGAAGACCAGATCACGCGCACGATGCAGCGCCATCAACCCCTGGAGAAACAGACGCCGGAACAATCGGGACAGGATCCTGACCGGCAGGAAGAAACCAGGACGGCAAGAGATCCATCGCGTGCCATCCGGAGATAGGCCTCCGCCGGGGACAATGATGTGGACATGCGGATGATGGGTGAGTGCCGAGCCCCACGTGTGCAGCACACTGGTCATGCCGATGCACGCACCCAGATGCCGGGGATCGGCGGCGATGGTGGTCAAGGTCTCGGCTGAAGCGCGAAACAAAAGATCGTAGACCGACTTCTTGTTCCAGTACGCAATCCGCGCGATCTCCGCCGGCAGCGTGAAGACCACGTGGAAATACTCCACTGGCAGCAAATCCTCGGCCCGGGCGGCCATCCAGTCCCGGGCGGCCGGTCCCTGGCATTTTGGGCAATGCCGGTTCTTGCAGGAATTGTAGGCGATATGCTGGTGGCCGCACTTGGCACAGGCCGCCACATGCCCGCCAAGCGCCTCTGTTCGACAGGTCTCGATTGCCGACATGACCTTGAGCTGGCTGAGGCTGACATGCCCGGCATTGGCCCGCCGCCACGCGGGACCATGAGCCCGGAAGATGTCCGCAATCGCCAGCTTTTGCCGGGACACCCCGAGCGGGTTATTCCGGTCCGCGCCTCAGCGTCTGATCCTGCAACTGCTTCAGCCGCTCGAAGGGACTGACCGTATCGCGGATCGTCCTGGTGGCGACATGCGTGTAGCGGGCCGTTGTGCTCAGCTTGGCATGGCCGAGCAGAACCTGGATCACCCGCACATCGGTATTCGCTTCCAACAGGTGGGTGGCAAAGCTGTGGCGGAGCGTATGCAACGTCGCGGGTTTGGCGATGCCCGCCATGTGCTTGGCCGAGGTGAAGGCCCGGTTCAACTGGCGCGGCGAGATCGGGTTGATCTTCGGCTTGCCCGGAAACAGCCAGCCCTGCGGCCGCGCCTCACGCCAATAATCGCGCAGAAGTTCCAGCAGACCAGGGGCCAGCATGGCCTTGCGATCCTTGCCGCCTTTGCCCTCTTCGACATGGATCAGCATCCGGTTGCTGTCGATGTCGCTGACCTTGAGATGGCAAACTTCCGAAGCCCGCAACCCGGCGCCGTAACTGATGCCTGGCGCCGCGCGATACTTCAGGCCCGGTCCGGGTACGGCAGCCATCAACTCCGCGACCTCTTCCACGCTCAGGACAATGGGCAGCGGCCGCGGCTTGCGCCGGAACTGCATGTGCCCCTTCATGTCCTCGCGCCCGCAGGTCGTGCCGAAAAAGCACCTGAGCGCGACGATCCGAACATTGAATGTCGAAGGCGACACCCCCGCATTCGTCATGTGCAATTGATAGCTGCGCAGCTCTTCCGGCGTCGCCGTGTCGGGTGGGCGTCCAAGGAAAGACGCAAAATCCTTGATGGCCCGGATATGGCTCTGCTGAGCCTTCTCGCCTATGCCACGGATACGCATGTCTTCGATCATACGTTCGCGCAGCGGTGTGGTTCTCTCCTCCGTCATGGGAACCTCCTGTCTGATGATTGAGAACACCCCAATCGTCAGACAGAACCGCCTATCCTCAAAACACGCCGTGAAGATCATCCCAATCGCTCGACACGGGCGCCATTGCCGCGCGAGCGGCTTAGTCCTCCCGCCCATCCGTTGAATTTGCTGCATTTCGAATGAATGTCGGCTTTTGGGACATGGCCTCAGTTTGTCGAATGCCTGACTGCGCGGGCCTGACCGACCGGCTGCTCAACCCGGAACCGAGTCGCTTGAAGTTGTGGCGTTTCAAAGGTCCGTGCACGCAGGAGCAGCGAATTAATAGCGCGGGCGTTCACGGCTGGTTTTCAGAAACGGCTTTTAGGACTAGAACATAACAAGAACAGAATTCCCGCCGAACAATGGCCCCTATCGACATGGAAACCATCGCAAACATCAAACAAAGCGGACGCTGGCTCGTTGTGCAGTGCCGTTCTTGCGGACGCTCGATACAATTTCCGCCGGCGTGTTTTCCATCCAAGCTGGTTAAGGATCTGCCAGTCAGCCTGGCAGCTGCCTACTTCCGATGCTCCCGGTGCCACAGCAAACAGCTTGAAAGTTTGTCGCTCGACCGTGGCACAGTGAACAATCACCGGACACCTGGCAGTGATCGCTGACTATCGTCGTTGGCCGGACTAAAAGTAGCGCTCCGAAACCCTCCCTTTCCCCGCCGTAGATTCAACCAAAGGTTCATTCCCGGTTTTTCGAATTGCGGCGCGGCGACCCTTGCTGAGCTCGCGCCAAGTTCACGATTCAAGATTCGTGTGTTTGTCAATATCCTAACGTCGGGTGTCTTGGGTGTTCGCGTTTCTAGTATTTATGCGCTTTTTCTACTGTTATCCCCTTTTACAGCCTTTTAACGGCTGATAAGGCCAAAAAATATAATAAAATCAGATGGGTAATGATCCTTCATTTTCCGCTCGCACACATTGGAAGGTGTTTTTTGTCACCTTGAGGGATGGTTTCTCTTAAAATCTATTATTCTTCCGTACCGGCTTTCGAATTCCAACTAAATACAGCAAAGACCAATAACGCCTTTTATTGCGTGTTTATGCAGTTTAACGAACGTAAGAGAATGAGGGCAAGATAGAGGAAGTGGTACCACTTCCTAAGGAGCTTCTTGCATGTCGATCCTTCGGAACTCATTCGAATCTCTGGCTTATTCGCACAGGTGCTCAACGTTTCCGCCGATACGCAGCGGCATTAAGGGTTTGCTAACCGCAAAAATACGAGTGTGGAAAAATCGCGGGGAGCAGTATTTAAAAGGATATACAAGCCAGATTCGAGGCTGTAGAAATGGACCTGTTAGCGGCTCGGACGACCTTTTTGTGGTGATCAGATCGTCCGAGCCTAGCGAACACCAAACCGTAACTTTGATGCTCGCATAGGGGGTACCAACACTCACCATCCTGTTCGTATTGGTCGCATTTCTAGCGTCGCGTATGCGGCGTAGCCGTACGTGAATCGCGGTTTGCAGTGCGACCAATACAGCATCTTATCCACATTCAGTAGTCAATATCAGAAGGGCGCTCTGCTTCGCGGGGCGTAGTAATCGCATGTCGTCTGAGAAATCACGACGGGCGCCGAGGGGACAATCGCGCCTTGAGTTCAGGTCCAAGAAAGAAACAATCGCCGTAACCGCGAAGGAATGCCCGAACCTTTTGCAGTTGTGGAAGCGTCTCAAGGGCGAAGGTGTAGTCACCATCGGCTATTCCACTTTCTGCAATGTCTATCGCGAAGCCTTTCCCCAAGAATACGCGGCCATGCGATCCGCTCGCAAGCAGGACGAGACGGCGGCGCCCGCGCAGGCAAAGCCACAGCCACAGGCCAAGGCCCGTAAGCCGCTCCCGGAAATCAGCAAGTTTACCGTTCCGACCGGCTCTGATGCAGTGAGGGACCAGTGGTGAAGACCGTTCATATCGTCATGCAGGGCAAGGGCGGCGCAGGCAAAAGCCTCACGTCTTCAATGCTCGTGCAATATCTGCGTTACGCAGATCACACCGTCCAGGCCATTGACCTCGACCCGACCACGCCCACGCTTTCCGCCATCAAGGGGCTGAAAGCAGTGCCGATCCCGATTATGGACGGCGACGACATCAACCCGCGCCTTTTCGATCATCTGATGACGCGGATTTTTGAAAGCGAGGGCGACACGCACACTGTCATTGACACCGGCACGTCTTCTTTCATTGCCACCTGTTCGTACCTTGCTGAGAACAATGCGTTTGAGTTGCTGCAAGGGTTTGATGTTCGTGTCTTCATTCATTGCCCGATCTGCGGCGGTGCGGCCCTGGATGACACATTCAATAGCCTGCTTGCCATTCTCGATCATTTCCCGGGCGTGCCGGTAGTTGTCTGGCTTAACGAGTTTTTTGGGCCGGTTGCCAGCGCTGGCCGAACCTTCGAAGACAGCAAGCTCTACCAGGAAAACGCCGGACGCATTGCGGCTGTGATGTGCCACCCCAAGGTCCAGCCGGGGACTTTCGGCGAAGATATCCGGGCCATGATGGGCGCAAAGCTGACCTTCGAAGAAGCGATGCAGTCGAGCGATTTCAACGTGATGTCCCGCCAGCGGCTCAAGATCTACTGGACCAAGGCTATTGAGCGCCTGGACAGCGCGACCTTCCTTGAAACAGCACCGCAGGAGGCCGCCGAATGAGCGCCGCAGCGGCTCAGAAAGTCGATGCTGTTTCCGTTGAACAGTGGAAACAGATGACGCTCGATGAGGCCATTGAGGCTGCCCATCGGGAAACCGGGATTTCCTTCCAAAAGGACGATCCGGTTATGGCAGTGGTCGCGATCCTGAATGCCTTCGGGGACCGCCTCAAGAGCCTGCTCGAGGACGAGCGCAAGCGCGTATCTCTTCAATTTCAAAATGACGTTTCCGGGGTCAACGAAGCTATAGACCACAAGGTCGATGACATTGCGAGCACCATGCAGAAGGTCGCTCAGAACCTCGGCAACGACAACATCCAGACGGTCGTCTCGGCCGTCGCACAGCATGCCGTTGAGTCCGACAAGATCACCCGGACCATCCGCAAAGCGTTCTACGGCTTCAGCGCCCTGGCCTTCACCAACTGGATGGCCGTCGCAGCCTTCTATCTCATCCTAAAATAAGGGGTTTTTGAAAATGCACTTCCTCAAGAGACTCGGACTCCGTCCGGAGCTTCCCGCAAAGGTTTTTTCAGCGGAAACCGCAATCAATACGGTCGCCGCTGCCGCGATGCTGTTCCCGGCACGCGCCATGGCGCAGGACTGGTCTGCACCGGCGACCAGCATGCTGCAATCCCTGGAAAGCGGGTTGGTCAGTGTTGCCGCGCCCGTCATCGGTGTGGGCGTCATCATCTACGGCATCTGGGCCATGGTGACCGGTCGCATCGACATCATGCGGCTTGCTCAGCTCGTTGGTGCCGGGGCGCTTGTGATCTTCGGCCCGACCGCGCTTCGCGCCCTTCTCTCGGCAGCTTGAGGAGGGGCGAAGCCATGAAAGCGCAAAGCCCTATCGCACTCCACATTCAGGAGCCGATGAAGATCCTCGGCATGCCCCCGCTCCATGCTGCCCTGGTGATGATCGGTGAACTTCTGTGTGCTGCCACTGGCGGGTTTCTGGCCGGGAATGCGGCGGGCTTTGCGCTTGTCGTCCTGACGACGCCGCCAGCCATCGCGTGGATAATTCTGCTTCGCCGGCGAGAGCCGCATTGTGAATCTCTGCTGCTGCATCCGGCCACGTTCTTCCAGGCGAAGAAAGTCCGCCGCCTGATCGCTGGCTACCCGCTCAAAATCTCCAAAAAGAAGGCCGCTCAATAATGCTGCTTGGCACCTTTTTGGCCGGCGCCGCCGCCGTTGGCGCTGCCGCTCTGGTGAGTTCCAGAGGCCGCAAATATCTGCTTGGCGAAGTCGAGCAGGACTGGCTAGCGAACGAACTGGAATTTGACCAGTTGCTTGCAGACAACCAGACCGTCTCTCTCAAAGACGGGTCTTTCGTGCGCGTCTTTTCTCTGTCCGGTCTCTCCTATGAGACACGCAACATCAGCGAGCAGGAAGCGCTTGCAAGGGGCCGCGCCAGCACGTTCCATCAGTTCTTGAGTGCCGGGTCCTCGCTGCGTGTTTTTGGTATCAAGCGCAGCCGCGATGTGAGCTTTCAGGCTGACTGGCCGTCCTTGACCTTGAAAGAGGTAGGCGAAGCGGAACAGCGGCTTTACCAGAACGCTTATTCGCTTGTCTGGTACCTGGTTCTCACAACGAAAACCTCCGCGGAACTCGAAAAAACGTCTCGTGGCCTGTTGAGCGGGTTCACGGATTATAACATCCGGCCAGTCCCTGCCGCCCAGGAGCATAATCAACCGTGCGAGCTGACACGTGTTTTGAATTATCTGGTCTGCGGCGAGCTGAAGCCTGAGATCGCGCGTCTCAGCGCCGGGATCAGCGCCAACCTTCCTGCCTCCGACATTCACGTTTCGACAGATGGTGCGATTGATACGTTCACACCGCACAAGACGTTCAATCGCGTGATTGCCGTGCGTGGTTGGCCGGAAACGGTCTCTGGCATGTTGGTTTCCCGTCTTCTGGCACTCAGCGGAGAGCTGGAAGTCTGTCAGGTCATCAAGCCACTCGATAACACGAAGCAGATTGCGCTTTTTACCCGTCAGATTACCGAGCAAAAGCACAACTATTTTGGCACCGGAGCTGTCCTGGCGGAGCTGGAAGCGGTCAACGAAGATCTGCTCAACAATTCCCGGCAGATTCAGGAGACGCAATTCCAGATCACCGTGCGGGCCCGCAATGAGCCCGAGCTTGCCTCCCTCATCGATCAGGTTACGTCGATCCTCGATAATGCGCGGATCCGTTATTGCTGCGAGACAGTCGGTGCGGCTATCGCCTGGTTCAACCGCATGCCCGGCCGGGACAAGCTGCTGCGGCCGCTCAAGATCACCGAGAGCAATGTAGCGGCCCTGTGGCCGTTCCAGTTTTCGCCAATCGGTCTGTGGTCAAGCCCGTTCGGCGACCGGCCGGTGCGTCTCTTCAAAACCCCCACGGGCCAGAACTACGCCTTCCAGTTCCATGTGTCCGACAAACCGCAATCGCCCGGCAACTATCTGATGTTTGCTCCGACCGGTGGCGGCAAGTCCACCTTGATCCTTCATTTGCTTGGCGGTCTCGCGAAGTTCCAGGGCGTGCGCAACTACGTCTTCGATTCCAAGGACGGCGCGCGCTTCATGATTGAGGCGTTCGGCGGGATCTATCAGGGCTATCAGGACTTAGCTCTCAATCCTCTCGATATCGATCTGGACGACAAGTCCGCCCGGCACCGGGTGCGGTTGATCCTGCAAGCCATGCTTGGCGAAGCGTTCGATGAGGATATGGACGACTATCTTCATGCCGCGCTCGACATGGCCGCCGAGCTGGAACCGGGTTTGCGCACGCTGGATAACATTTATGGTGCGGCCTTCCCGGCACAATCAGAAATCCGCCGCGCCTTTGCCAAGTGGGTAAACGGCGAGGACGGAGCCGAAGGCCAGTTCTCCCACGTCTTCAACGCCCCGCGCGATCAGATTACCGGGTTTCTGCAAAAGTCGTTTCTTGTTGGCATCAACATGAACGAAGCCCTGATGGACCCGGTTCTGGGTCCGCCAGTGGTCGCGCATATCTCCGCTGCGATTTCCGCAGCCGCGAAACACGGCGACGGTGGTTTTTCCATCTTCATCGATGAGGCAGCGAACCTTTTACGCAACAACGGTTTTCGCTCTGTCGTCCGGGAAATGTATCAGGAATACCGCAAGCTCAACGGGCTTGTCGGTCTGGCCTTTCAGGAGCCAGGTGCGCTGCTGGAGTTCGACGGCGCATCGGCCATGATCGAGAACGCGCAGACGCTGTTCTTCCTGCCGAACTCTCAAGCCAGGCCAGAGAACCTTCAGCCCTTCAATCTGTCGAATGAGCAAATAGCCTTCATCAAAGGCGAAGGCGACATGAAGGGCGGGCGTCAGGTGCTCGTGGTGAAGCGCTTCGAGGCCGCGAATTTCAACGAAAGCACGATTTTGGACGTGGACCTGTCGGGCCTGGGCGAAGCGTTGCGCTTCTACCGGTCAGGGCCTTCCGCGGTCAAGGAACTGGAAAAAACCAAGCAGCAATGGGGTGACCAATGGCTCGCAAAACTCTGATTTCCGCTCTGGCCGGGCTTCTGCTGGCCTCTTCCATCGTTGAGCCGGCGCACGCGGCCATGGCCGTCATTGACGTCAAGGGCATTGGCGAGATGCAGAAGCAACTCGCCAACATGAAGGAACAGCTGGGCACTTTGAAAAGCCAGCTGGATACGGCCAAGGAAAGCCTGTCTGTCGTTACCGACCAGTTGAAGGTGGTGCAGGATGTAAAGGGCATTGCCGACGAAACCCTGTCGTCCATAGGCGAGCTCGGCAATCTCTCCATTCCGTCCCTGAACTTCCAGTCGCTGGCGTCCAGTGTTTCCGGGGATATGGCTTGTCTCATTCCCGACTACAAGCAGCTCATGCCGTCCATCAAGTTTGACGAGGTGGACTTCGGCTCGATCTGCGAGCGGGGTAATGCCTACAAGTCCGGCCTGGTCGCCACTCCGCAATCGCTCACTGAGGGAACATGGGAAGAAAAGGCCAATGTTCAAAAATCGGTTCATGAGAACCGGATTGCGACGATTACGGATGCTACCGTCAAAGGGCTGGCGCAGTCCGACGAGGCTCATGAGACGGCCGTCAAAACCCTTGAGACTGCCCAGGAATACAAGAGCGCTGGTGAAGGTGCGCAGACGGTCAATGCGCGCCTGCAGGTCTTGATCGAGCTTGAAGTCGCGCAGCTCGTTGCCACGGCACAAACCAATCAGATCCTCGCTCAGATGCTGAAGATCCAGGCATCCGACGCCCTCAACAACGGGGTTCCCGTGATGAGCGAGATCGCCGAAGAGCGCAAATACAATGAAGAGGGAGCCGAATAGCCATGGCAGCTTCCTCCTGCAATATCTGCGAGATTTTCTCTGCGTATCAGGCCCATGCCGATAGCACCCTCGGATCCCTCGTTAATGCGGTCCATGGTCCGTTTCAGGCGATCATCTTGAGCCTTGTTGGCGGATGGATCCTCTGGGCTGGCATGCAGGTCTTTCTGGGGACGCTCGACTTCGCGGGCGCGCTCAAACAAGCCATCTTCATGGTGCTCGGATTTGGGGTCTACAAGGGTGTCGATGGTGGCTTGATCAGTGATGTGTTCGACGCGTGCGTCAATGTCATGGGCGGGCTTTCCAGCACCATGATGGATGGCGGTGGTGCCGGTCTCAGTGGGCTCGATGCACTGCTGCTGGCCGTTGAGACCGGCATCGGCGGTGTCTTCAACATTGCCACCACAATCATGGGATCGGGAAGCTGGGGCACGCAAATCGTAAATACGTTTTACGGCGTGGCGCTTCTCCTGCCCTACGTCATTCTGCTGGTTCTGTTTCTCGCGCACACATCGGTCTCCCTTTTCCGCCTCACACTCATCCTGGGCGTCTCGCCATTTCTCATTGGCATGGCTGCGTTCCCGTTCGGTCGCAATCTGATTGGTGCCGGCGTGCGGACAATCATCGGCGCCATCGTCACCATGCTCTGCGTGACAATGGTTTTTTCGCTGGTCATCGCCAGTGTCAAAGGTCTTGGCGTCACCGCTGACGCGGAGGTGGACCCAGAGACTTACATCGACCTGACCAGCGGCAAATTTCTTCTCGCCATGATCATGGGCTGGCTTGGGGCTGCACTGGTTTCCGAAGCGGTGAATATCGCCGGTCAGGTGTCCAGTTCGGTGCTGGGAACCGTGTCGGCCGGGATCATGTCGGCCGGGGCCATGCGCGGCGCGGCCTCAGGCGCATCTATGGCAACGGCAGGCGCTCGTTGGGCGGCCCCTCACGCTGCGGATATGGCCGGTAAAGCGTTTTCGGGAATGCGTTCCAAACGATTTTTGCGGCCTGGCGGCATCATCGATTCCGGCAGCTCCTAAGCACCGCCCTCACCTCTCCCTCCCAGATAAACGGTTCATCCCTCATGAAACACCTCAGACTCGCCCTGTGCCTCGGATTCCTCGTCTCTGGCTGTGCCCAAGTGGAAATGCCGATTGAACCGGACGGCATCGACAAGATGCGCAAGTCCCCTTGCGCCTGCGCGGAAATCGAATTCGAACCCGGTTCCTTCGAGTGGGTGGAGGCCGCCTGATGGCTTTCATGTCTCTATCCAAGTCCAATGTGGCGACGGTTCCAGAGGTCAAGCCGGAGCCGAAGCACGCCAACATCCTGCAGGCCGATCCGTTTGCCTACAAAACCGCTCACCGGCGCATGGCCTGGCTGTTGCGCCTGTCGGTTGGAACGAATGTCGCGCTGGCAATCTGTGTGGTGGCAAGCATCCAGGCCCTTGTGTCGCTGGTACCGCTCAAGGAAACCGAAATCGCGCTTCTGCGTGCCGATCCAAGCGATGACCGGATCTACCGGGTTGAGCCGATTTCGATGGAGGTCGATGGCTTTGAGCTGATGCTTGAAAAGCTGGCCCGGCGCTATGTGCACCAGATCCTGACCATTGACGACACCACCCAGAACACCCGCTTCAGGGAAGTCCGCACGTACTCCGATCCGGACTTCTTCAATGACTATGTGAAGACCAACAAAACGGTCATCGAAGAAGCGATCAAAGACGGCCTCAACCGCTCGATCACGATCAAGGGCGCCTATCAGGTCGATGCCTATGACGGCGTCTATCTTTATGTCGTCGAGTTTCTTCAGACAGACAGGATCGGCCGCGAACAGCCCAAGCGCCGGCATCTTCGCGCCTTCCTGGAAATGACCCCCCGCCCCCATGACGTGACTGCCGCCGAGCGTTTCGAGAACCCGCTTGGCATCCGCGTCCTCGGTATGTCCATCAAGGAGCAAGCTTCCAAATGATTTTCCGGTTTTCTGTTCTTTTCCTCGCCGTCACCATGTCGGGCATCGCCCACGCGCAAACGCCTCTCGGACAAGGCCCGGCAACGCCCGGCAGCGCGGCCACGCCCACAACCTCGACGCAGCGGGTTGCTGCGGCCAACTCGGTTGTCAACGCAACGCTTCCTGTCGGTTCCGTGCCGCAGGCCCAAGCCCAGGCGGCCGGAAACTTCGGTCCCCTCGCCCGCCCCGACAGCATCGGCGGTCAGATCCAGGAGGCTTGGTCGCGCCCCGGTAAGAAGCAGGGGATCCACGTCCAGAACTATTGCGGCGACTGCGTCTACAAGGTCCGCCTGCGGCAATACATGGTCAGCGCCATTCAGTTGCCGAAGGGCGTCAAGATCAAGTCGGCCGATCTGGGTGATGCCTCCCGCTTCGAGGTCAAGAAGCGGTCGGACAACACGCTTGCCGTAAAGCCGACCGGGGCCGGTGTCGATAGCTCGATGCTGGTCTACACCGAAGACGGCGATGTGTACTCCTTCTACCTTCGCGCAGAAGGCATCAATTCCAAGTCCGTTCCGGATGTCTCTTTCCGGATCATTGGCCCGCAGAGCGCCGGCATGTCCTTTGTGGAGTTCGATGCCAGGGAAAACCCCTTGCCGAATGGGAACGCCGCCGTTGCCACCCACGGATCCACGGATTTCCTAAAGACAGAAAAATTCGATCCGGCCGCCTTGCGTGGCTGGAACCAATACAAGCTCTGGGGCGACAAGAAGCTGCGTCCGGAGCAGGTCTTCCGGGACGATCACTTCACCTACATCCAGTTCGGGACCAAGTGGAACGATCTGGAATTGCCGACCGCCTATGTGGTGGTCGACGGCATTGACGAGCTGGTCAACACCCGCGTCCAGGGCACCACCTTCATTGTCGAAAGCACGCATCGCCTGATTACGCTCAAGTCCGGCCAGTCCTTCATGTGCATCCAGTACAAAGGAGGCAAGTGAGCATGGCCGTCTGTGAATTTCTCCTGGCCCTTGGTCTGGCCACCGGCAGCTGTTCCAGCGAAGGCGACCGGGACGTCAAGGTGGTCACCATGCGTCCGGTGACCATCGAGAAGGAAGTCATTCGGGAAGTCAAAAAGCCCGTAGTCGTTGTCAAAGACGTCGCGGCGTCGAAGGCTCTTTCTCCTGCCGTAACTCTGCCTCCCGAGCCGACCAGTTCCTCCGAATTCGTGATCGACGTTGTTGATGACCGAGTGCGGGTCCACTTCCGGGATGCCACCTTCATTGTTGACGGCTCAAACCCGCAGATCACGCTGAAGCCCGGTCACGTCTCCATCCAGTACGGGGAGAATTGAGCATGGCCGTGTGCGAGATCCTGTTGGCGCTCGGCCTGACCTTCGGCGGCGCCTGTGGGCCGGAGCCTGTTCATCCTCGCGGTTTGCCCGCCAGTGATCCGGCAGTCTTCTCTTACGAAAAGCCCGCGCCGCCAAAACCGCCAGTTCAGGCGAAGGTGGTCACCATGCCACCGGTGATCATCGAAAAAGAGGTCATTCGGGAAGTCGAAAAGCCTGTTGTCGAGACCAAGGAAATCGTCCGGACACAGACGGTCACCAAGTACATCACACCTCCTAAGGCTGTGCCGCGTCAGCCGACCGAATACGAGCTGATGCTGCAAACGGCTCTCAGAGCGCGGGCAGCTCAGCAGTCGGAGCTTGCAGGCGCCGACATCACCGGGGACTTTTCCGACGCCGGTAACCGCCCTGCCCCGATGAATGCGAACCTGCCCGGGTTCCCACCGCCTGAGGGCATCGATCCGCAGAACGACCGCTATTCGGCGCCGCCGCGCTATTCGACCGGCGCAGTCGACAACACGCGTATTCTGACGGCTGACCGCTACATCACGGGCATTCTGGAAAGCGGCATCAACAGCCAGCTTGCCGACAACGGTTCCGTTGTCGTTCAGGTCAGCCGGGACGTCTACGGCTATCACGGCCGGACCAAGCTCGTGCCGAAGGGGTCGCGGATGATCTGCGAATACGCTTCGGTCGACAAGGTTGGTCAAACCCGTGTCGGGTTCTCCTGCAGCCGGATCCTGCTCGGCGAAAGCCGCGCCGAGATCTATCAGCTCAAAGCCCATATCGGCGACGCACAGGGATACGCGGGCCTCTCCGGTGAAGTGAACTCCCGCTTCTGGGAGAAATATGGCTCCGCCATCCTGACCACCGGCATCGGCACCGCCGTCGAGGCTGCCGTGTCCGGTTCCCAACAAATAGACAGTTCGAATTCCAATGTTGTCGCCAATGGCCTGTCCGGTGCCAGCGAGAACGTTGGAACCATCACTGCAGCCCTCCTGGAGGACACAGTGGATCTCAAGCCAGTCATCCGGATAGCCCAGGGCACCCGCGTACAGGTGCGCCCGAAGTTTGACTGGTACCTCGCCGACCCTCCCCAAAATTAAGGAGATTGGAATGCGATACACTCAAATAGTGTCTTGCGGCCTTATGGCGCTCGTCCTGGCGTCATCCACCGCTCTAACCCAAGCACAGACAGTGCCGGCGGTTAGCCCCGTCTCGGTCAAGACATCGGGAACCGCAGAAGGGGAAGTCCTGATCAAGGAAAACCTCTTTACCGTGTCGCCTGCTCTGGAAACAGAGTTGTCCGCCGACAGCGCCGTGCCGGTCCAACTGCAGTTCAATGCGCAGCCGAATACGGCAGAGGCGGTCGATATCAGCGGCATCACCGCCGAAGGCTTCACCCGCAAAGTCAGCGTCAATGGCGAGGAAATCGCCCAGGTGGTTGTCACAAGGCTCAAGAAAGACACGGAGTTTGTCGATCTGGAGGCCGACAAGTTCACCAGCCAGTTCGGTGTTGAAAGCAACCGGCTCCTGCCGACCACAGCTATATCTGTCGATGGCGATGAAGCCGAGTTCGTTCAGGCGGTTGCCCGCCTGTCCGGCACCGAAGAAGCCCGGGAGCCGGAAGAGGAGCTTGAAGACAAGGAAAACACTGTCGAGGACGATACAAGCGTTGACGAGGCCGGCGGCGGAGAAGGTGAAAACCCGGTTGCTGGAGGTTATGAAACCCCCGAGCGCCTGGAACAGGAAGAGGAAGAAGAGCGCGAGCCGAACGTCACTTACAACGTGACGACGGACGGCTGCGAGCCGGAGATTGACCTTGTGTCCGGGGTCGTGCGCCAGACATCGTTGTCCCAGACGCTGGAAGACGGTGTTGTCACCGAGACGGATGCCTGCGCTCCCAATGGCGTGGTCTTTCCGATCCAGAAAAACTATGAGGCGTGCGAAGACATCGTTGATCGGGACAGCCTTGTGGCGACCCCGCAATATGCCTCGTTTTACAACGACGATCGCGGTGCGCGTTTTGACCTGGCGGCCTGCCAGCCCGATGCGTCGATGTTCTATGGGATCAATGAGGACTTCGATGCGTGTTCCCCGGATCTGGATTTTTCCGCGGAAGAAGTCACCATGCTCTCACAGTTCAGCTATCGCGGCCGCGGTGGCAAGAAGGTGATTGTCAGTGAGTGCGAGCCTTCAGAAAAGGTCTTCCAGATGGAACGCGAATACGGCGTTTGCGGAGACTTTATCGACCTGAAATCCGGTGTCGCACAGGCTCAATATTCGCTCTTTTATGTTGACGGCAAGGCGTCGCGCCACAAAGTGAGCGAGTGTCTGCCTGACGCTGACAAGTCGTTCGAGATCGTTGAAAAGCAGAACTGCACGTTCGATTTCGACCTCGACAATGGCCGGGCCATCGTCAACACGTCGCTTCTCTACACCAACGATGACGGGGTTGAACTCAGCGTGCGCGAATGCGCGCCTTCGCAAACCATCGAGCCGATCCAGATGAGAGCCGAGCCGAATGGCTGTTCCATGCAGCATGATTTTGGTGCCGGCGTTTCAACTGAAATGGCGATGTGGACTTATGAGCACGAGGGACAGCTCTTCCAGGCGTCTCCTTGTATCACCACGGATACCGTCTACACGCACGAGCGGGTGTTCGATAAAAACGGCATCGATGTTTGTTCTCCGATTGTCGATCTGGCGAACGGCCAGGCCGTGCGGCAGTACCGCACGGAGATCAACGTCAATGGCGGGGCGGAAATCATCGCAGGCTGCCAGCCGGACGAAGCCAACATGATTGGCATCTATTCGACCGTGAACGGCTGCGACGATCCCGCATCGTTCGATCACGATCTTGCCGCCGGCGTCTCTTATGGTCTGGAGCGCTACTATTATGACGTTGCGGGCCGGGAAAGAACCTATGTGACCGCCTGCCAAAAGAACGATCAAACGTTCACGCATTCGGTCAGTCCGAACGGCTGGAAATACATTGACTCCGAACTTCGCGCGCAGCAGCTCGTGGACGTTTCGATCAATGTGAACGGCAAGACCTTCGCGATCGCAACGTCCTACCTTCAGCCGGGCACGTCCGAAATCGCCTATTCCTTCGTAAGGAACCAGGACAATCCGGACTACTCGGCGAAGTACTATAACGGTTGCACTGAGATGGTGCCGACCAGGCGCAGCAAGATCTACACCCGTCCGGACGGATCGAGCTATTCAAAGCCGTCCGGGAACGGAACGACCATCAACAACGGGGACAAATGCACCCGGACGGTCCAGACCCGCAAGCTGAACAACATGAAGATCAACCTTGCGGTGAAGGGCTACTCGGCCACCGTCAGGGACGGCTCGGGAAAGACGTTCGCCGTTAGCAACGGCTGCGGCAGCGGAGGGAAAACCTACTCCGGAAAAGGTCCCTACTCTCTGGTTGGCCAGAGCGGCCCGGCGGCCGGCTGTAACCACCCGTCCAACAAGGTCATTTACTACCACCAGAACGACGAGCGGACCAAGGTCACCTATCCGACCGGCAACGTAACCTACTCGTCCTGGAAGACGGTCAGCTGGAGCACCACCGTTACCGGCAGCTAACGCCCGTATTGTCCCGGCAAGGGCCCAACCCCCGGGCCCCAGCCATTCCCCCTTGCGTATCGTTTTGAGGTTTTGTGGCATCATGTCCAATGTCCTTCTTGAAAAAATTCTCGAACCCTTGTCCCGGCATTACGCTGCCTCACAGGTTGTCGAAATCCGGACCAAGTCACCATGCAAGCTGATCGTGGAACGCCGCGATCTGGAAAACCGCATCGTGGAAGTCGAAGAGCCGGCTTTGACCCTTCATCGGGTCAAAACCATCTGCCGGGCGCTGGCGAACATGAAGGGGTTGGAATTTGACCCCACAGCCAAACCGCAGCTTTCCACGATCCTGCCGGGCGGCCATCGTTTTGAGTGTCTGATCGGCAATTCCGTTGTGTCCGGCCTGTCGCTCGCCATCCGTTGCAAACATCCGCACCGGATCACCCTTGAGGACATGGGCCTTACCGCCGACATGATCGACTACCTGAAATCGGCTCTCGATCAGCAGCACAACATCGCGATTTCCGGCTCGACCAACACCGGCAAGACAACGCTCTTGAACAATCTGCTTTCCTGTCTTCCCGATGACAGGCGCGTGGTCAGCGCGGAGGATACGCCCGAGCTCGAAGTTGGCCGGTTTTTTAACGGCGTTTCGCTGCTGGCAGCCCGCGATACGGCGCAGGGCGCGGGGCTGAGAACCTGGCAGCAGCTCTACGATCACAAGATGCGCATCTCACCTGACAATATTCTCTTCGGGGAAATCTCGACCCAAAACGCCTTTGCAGCCCTCAATGTTCTCAATACCGGCGCCCGGGGCTGGATGTGCACGGTGCATGCGGAAAGTGCCGAACTTGTTCCCGCCAGGTTCCAGGAGAACATCAATGCTGCCGGTCAGACCTTGCCGGATGCGGAAGGGTTTATGCGCCGTCTTGTCGATCTGGTGGTGCACATCAAACGCGATCCGAGAGGCCAGCGTTTTATCTCCGATATCTACGAGATGAAGAACGATCGCTATGTGCTTCGGGATAGCCATCCCGTGTGCGTTGAAGCCGCGTGATCTGCCATGCATCTGATGCGCTTTTTTGCCGTTCTGGCATTTAGTGCTCTGGTCGGCGTGACGCTGACCGGCTGGTACTACACGCTTGGTTTTAATCCCCTTCAGCCCGCTTGGTGGCAATGGCTTCTGGATTTCTGGCGGCAGGCCCGCGGATTTCCGACCGAAATCCTTCATCCGGCCTATGCCGGTCTCGCCGGTTTCCTCGTGCTGATGCTGATCGGCGCGATTGCCTCCTCCGGCGCCAGATCAAAGACGATCTTTGGCGGCCGGAAACAGAAGGACATTCACGGCACGGCTCGTTGGGCCGAAGCCCGGGACGTGAAAGAGTCCGGCCTCTTGTCCGACAAGGGTGTTGTCGTCGGCGGTTGGCCGACACGCTTTGGCACGAAAATGCTGCGCCATGATGGCCCGGAGCACGTTCTGGCTTTTGCCCCTACCCGTTCCGGTAAAGGTGTCGGCCTTGTTCTGCCCACCCTGCTTTCCTGGGAAGAGTCCGCGCTTGTGCTCGATATCAAGGGTGAGAACTATGCCTTGACCGCTGGCTGGCGGGCAGCACAGGGGCAGCGGATCTATCGCTTCGACCCGGCCGCGGATCGCGGTTCCGTCAAATACAATCCGCTCGCGGAAGTTCGCATCGGCACCGATCACGAAATCGCCGACTGCCAGAACATCGCCATCATGATCATCGATCCGGACGGCACGGGCCTGAAAGACTTCTGGATGCAGGAAGGCTACGGCTGGCTGTGCACCGCGATCCTGCATGTTCTCTACCGGATCAAGCGACAGGAAAAGCGCACCGCGACGCTGGCGGACGTGCGCGCCTTCATGTCGATTGGAGACGATGAGGATCTGAAATCAATTAGCGAAACGACCGTCGCCGCCGCGGCGAAAGCCGTTTTCAAAGGAGAGGAAGACGACAGTTTCGACCGGCTCTTGAAGGATATGGAGCGTTATGAGCACGGCCGCGAAGTCGTCAATGACGAAGTGCGTCTTGGCGCTGCCCGTATGCGCAAACGGTCCAGCAACGAGCGCTCCGGCGTCCACTCCACCGGCACGTCTCAGCTTGCGCTTTACAGCGACCCGATTGTGGCCCGCAACATATCGCAATCCGATTTCCGCATCACCGACCTGATGAACGGCGACAAGCCGGCAACCCTTTATATCGTCATCCCGCCGTCCGACATTGCCCGGTTGCGGCCGTTGGTGCGGATCCTGCTCAACCAGTTCCTGACCCGCCTCACCTCTCACATGGCCTTCGAGGATGGCCGCTCCGTCAAGCATTACAAGCACCGCATGCTGTTGATGCTCGACGAGTTTACGTCTGTCGGCAAGCTGGAGATTTTCGAGAAGGCCATTGCCTTCATGGCGGGGTATGGCCTGAAAGCCTTTGTCATCGTCCAGGACCTCACTCAGCTGCAGAAGGCCTATGGCCGGGATCAGTCGATTGTCTCCAACTGTCATGTCCGGATTGCCTACGCGCCGAACACGATGGAAACGGCACGGGTTCTGTCGGACATGGCCGGCAAGACCACCTTGGTTCAGAAAAAGACCTCCGCCAGCCACACCACCGGGAAAATCGGGACGAATTATTCCGAAACCTTGATGGAGGTGGCCCGGCCGCTTCTGACCCCCGATGAGTGCATGTCGTTGCCGGGGATCCAGGTGAGTAGCAGCGGCAAGGTCACCCGTGCCGGTGACATGCTGATTTTTGTTGCCGGACGTCCGGCCATCTATGGCCGCCAGGTCCTCTATTTCCAGAACGAAGACCTACAGGCCAGGGCCAAAATCCCGCTCGCCTCCCCCACTTCAATTCCTTCTCTTCCGTCGTCTAACACAAGGGCTTCCTCATGAAGATCAGCACCGCAATCGCCCGGCTTGAAGCTGTTCAGCGCCTCTATGGCGATATCGAAATTACCGGCGGTTACCTCACCAACGATTCCCCGCTGCGCAACATCACGGTCATCAACACCGATGGCGTTGAACTCTGGCCCAAGGATACCAGCACCTACGCAGGACCGGCCGAGGTCGACGGCGTTTTTCTCGACTGACCGCCACAGCAGCTCACGTTTCTACCCCGCTTTCGTTCAAGGAGTTTTCCGCCATGGCTGACAAACAACCCATTCAAAAAACCTACCTGGTCGTTCCCTACGAGCTGCGCACGCTCGCAGATGAAGCCGGTGCTCTTTGGGACAAGAAGGCCAAGGCCTGGTTTGTCAAAGGCACCGACGTTCCCGACGCACTGAGGCGGTTCCTGCCGGAAAACCAGCAGGAGCAACCCCGCGAGGATCCGCGCACAGCCTTCGCTAACTTCCTGCGTGACAACGGTGCCGAGCTGCAGGGCCTGCCGGAGATGGATGGCAAGTGGCACCGCATTGCGCTCGCCGGCGATGGCAAGGAGACCAATGCTAGCTATCGCGGCTTCCTCGACGGTGTTCCAAACGGCCAGTTCAAGAACTTCAAGGGCGACGATGTTCCCTTGCAGTGGATCTCCAAAGGAGACGGGCTGACGCGAGAAGAAAGGCAACGCCTTGTCGCCGAAGCGGCTCAGAACCGGGAGGACCGCGAGCGTGAGCGGGCCAAGGAACAGGAAACGACTGCCAAACGGGCCTTTGGAATCTGGACCAACCTGAAGTCCTGGGCCTCCCCTGATAATTGCCCGTACCTCGCCCGGAAGACTGTTCGCGGCTATGGCGTGAAAGTGGCCGACGATGGCCGGATGGTGATCCCGCTGCGCGATGACTCCGGCCGGATCTGGTCGCTGCAGTTTGTCGGCGATGAAAAAATCTACCTGAAAAATGGCCGAAAAGACGGGCTTTTTCACACGATTGACCCGGGCAAGGATCTGGAAAACGGCCGAGACAAAGGCGACAAACTGACCATCGTTATCGGCGAGGGCTACGCCACCGGCGCGGATGTTCATAAGGCGACAAACCTGCCGACCGCTATCGCCTTTGACGGTGACAACCTTGTTGCCACCGCGAAGGCTGTTCGCGAGAAATTCCCGAAAGCAAATCTTCTGATCGCAGCCGACGACGATCATCATCTCCCGCAAAAAATCCCGCCGCTGCCGAACAAGGGTTTGAAATGCGCGCAGCGCGCCGCCGAGTCCGTGGGCGGCAAGGTGCTTGCTCCCGCTTTCACCAGTTCAGAGAAGGACCGCGGGGCAACCGACTGGAACGACCTGAAGCAACTTCGCGGTGAAAAAGGTCTGCTCACGGCCCTCAGGGACTCCTTTGCGCAGATGCAGCGGGAACAGGCGCGCGGTTTAGGCAAGGAAAAGGGGCTCGGGCGCGAGCTGGCGAGGTCACGGTGACAGCCCCGAAGCGGATGCTCTTGAAGGCTTATGTCAAGCCGGAGCTGCACAAGCGCATCACCGATCACGCTAAACGCACGAAGCTTTCCGCTTCGCGCGTGGTCGAACGTGTTCTGGAAACCGGGAAGCTGCCGGATAAGTCCTTGGATCAGGCGATCTTGCATCTCCTGGAGATCAACGCCGATCAGGCACGGCTTGGCAACCTGCTCCTGAAGGGCATCAACGAAGCATCTGACGGTCATCTTGTCCGCCAGATGCAGACGCTTTTGAAGGATGTCCGCAGCACGCAGGGCCAGATCAAAGCGAAGGTTGCAAGGCTCAGACCATGATCGCCAAGAAAACCGCACTGAAGCGTTCCTCGGGCGCAAAAGCGCTGGCGAAGTATATTGCCGCGGCCAAGGAGAAGGGCGAAAAGCTCGATCAGTTTTGGCTGTCCAACTGCAAGGCCGGCGACGGAATCGATGATCTGGACACGGCCGTCGCGGAGATCCGCGCGACGCAAGGCTTGAATTCTCGCAGCAAGTCAGATCCGAACTACCACCTGGTGGTGTCATTTGCCGAAGGTGAAAAACCCGACATCGATGTTCTGAAGGACATCGAACAGGAGTTCGCCAAGGCCCTCGGCCTGGAAGACCATCAGCGCGTGGTTGGCACCCACATCAACACCGAAAACTTCCACATGCATATTCAGTTCAATCTTGTGCATCCGGAAACCTTCCGAATGCACACACCGTTTCGCGATTTCCAGATCTTGCAGAAGACCGCGGCCGAGCTGGAAAAGAAACACGGTCTGGAGGTGGTTCAGGGACGGGGCCCAGATAAAGACAGTATGCACAATGAACGCGACAACCAGAAGGCCCGGGACAAGGAGGCCAATTCCTGGGAGCAATCGTTCTCCGGATACCTCAAGGAGCACCGTGACGCCATGCTGCAGATCCACCGACGGTCCAGCTCCTGGGAGGAGCTGCATGAAGGGTTCGCGCTCTATGATGTAGAGCTCCGCAAACGCGGCAATGGTTTTGTCTTCCGGGACAAGAGGACCGGCACGATGGAAAAAGCCAGCAACGTCGACCGTGAACTCTCCCGGAAAAAGCTGGAAGAAAAATACGGCCCATTCGAACCCGGCAAGAACCGCGGCAACCGGAAGCCTGAGCAAAAATACCGCCGCCGTCCGCTCGACCCGCGCCTTGAGCGTCATCCGGCCTGGAAACGCATGACAGGCGGGCAGAACGGAAAGCGCCTGTCCTGGCGCCGGTTTCTGGAACAACAGGCCGGCGTCGACGCGGAGGCGCGCGAAGCGCTCGAGCTGCAGAAATCCTACCTGCAAATCATTTCCGGTCAGGATCCGCAGAAGATCAAAACCCGGCAGATCAGACCTCGGAGATCGAAAGATATCTCTCGGTGAGCGCAGTGGTTTCTCGTAGCGGCCGCACTACGCACCATCGGTGGGAGCTCGCTTGGCGGGAGCTCGATCGGTCTTGCCAAGCCCCTCACTCTGGCCACTACCTGTCGGCCCGAAGTCATCGTAGCGCAATGACCCGTCGAGCTCCTGTTCCTTAAATTTGAGCCTGCCTGATTTCGCAAGCCCTGCGTCTGCAATCGGCATTGCTGGCAGTCCAATCAGGCGCCTTCCAGGCGATGCCGGGTTTTATTCGGGCCTCTCTGGTCAGCAGTCGGTGATGCACTTCTCACCTGGGAGTACTGAACCTCTCTTGAATGCCTCTCAAAGTGACGCTATATTACGTCGATAATAACGGCATATATGTGGAGCTATGTCATGGATCTCACAGCCTATTCGGATCATGGACTGTTCGCGCCGAACAAGATTGCCAGGGCCTTTCGTACGACAAGCGAGGAAATCGCGCGCACAGTTGGTCTTGGCAAGGATGCGGTGCAACGCAAGGATCGGGTGTGTTCCGACAAGACACAGCGTCGCCTGCGCGAAATGGTGGAGATCGTCAACAAGGTCGAACCGCGCTTCGGTTCCGCCCTGATGGCCTATGCCTGGTTTCGCTCCGAGCCGCTGCCTGGATTTTCCGGGCAGACAGCCATGCAACTGGTGCGAGATGGACGGTCCGAAGAGGTGCTTGACTTCATTGATGCCGTCGACGCCGGGGTTCACGCCTGACCGTGACGTACACCTATTCCGGAAAACTCTATCGAGCGCTCAATCCGGTCTATGCGCGTGAACCGCTGTCAGGGCGCGGCGCCGGACTCTATGGCGGCCGGTTCAATCCCAAGGGTGTGCCCGCGCTTTATGCATCAACATCGGTACTGACTGCTTTGCGGGAGGCCAATCAGGTTGGTGATCTGCAGCCGTCGACGCTCGTTTGCTATCGCGCCGAAATCGAGATGGTCTTCGATACCAGCGACACGACTGCACTCCGCACGGCGGGTTTTGATGAGCTTGCTCTGGCCGATCCGACCTGGCGCGATCAGATGAGGACGACGGGCGAGGCGCGGACGCAGCGGTTCGCGCGTGAGCTGATTGCAAATGGCTACAACGGGCTGCGTGTGCGAAGTTTCGTCAAGGGATCTGGCCCGGGTGACATGAACCTGGTGCTTTGGAGATGGGGCATGAATGCCCCTTCGCGGCTGGAACTGGTCGATGACGAAAATCGGTTGTCCTGAGCGGCGGAAGCCCAAGCTGAATTTTCGATATTGGACGATCGAGACGGGAAATCTCTTCTATTCAGAAATCGAATTTTCTAGGGCTGCAATATCATAGACGGCTATATTCCAACCCGTCGGCAACTGGCCTAGCCTTTGTCTCCGATAATCTGGAGACTTTTTATGGGCGCTCTCGACGGCATTCGTGTGCTGAGCTTCAATCATTTCCTATCTGGACCCGCGGCCGCCCAGCATCTGGGGGACCTCGGTGCCGATGTCATCGCTGTTGAACCGCTCACCGGCGCCTTTCAGCGCAATTGGGCCGTCGCGAACCGCTATGTCGACGACACTTCCGTCAATCACATCACGACCGGCCGCAACAAGCGTTCCATCGCAATCGATCTGAAGTCCCCGGAAGGCATTGCGGTCGCAAAACACCTGATCGCAGGCACGGACGTCCTGATGGAAAACTTCCGGCCAGGGACACTTGACAAGCTCGGCCTCTCCGAGACGGAAATGCGCAAGGTCAACCCCCGGATCATCTACGCCACGTCCGACGGCCACGTAATGATCTCCATGTCCACGCCCCCCGATCTGGCCAGGGCGCTCGACCTGCCGGAGTTTCTGGAACTCACCGAAAAGGATGGTTTCGACCGACGGGCGGAGATTTCGTCGAAGGTCCGGGAAGGCATGGCAGTCGATCACAGCACCATCAACAGGTGGGTTTTGGCGTATGCGCCGCTGATCGAAAAGCGGCTACGCCGGTTCCGCAAACCGCATTGCGGATCGATCCGCATCGATGAAACCTATGTGCGCATCAAGGGCCAATGGCGCTATCTGTATCGCGCCATCGATAAGCATGGAAATCCGGTCGGTTTTCTGCTCACGGCGAAGCGCAATCTGAATGCAGCCAAGCGGTTCTTTCGAAAAATGTTGAAGGATGCCCCGTTGCTGTCGCCGGGCAAAATCGGCACAGATGGTGCCGGCACTTTCCCTCCGACCATCGGGGACGCGGTTGACGGCGGCCTGCTTGCTTCGGATCCGGTGCACTATGTGACCAAACATTTGCAACCGAAGCCGTTGGCGGCAAGGTGCTTGCACCCTCGTTCACTGCTTCAGAGAAAGACCGCGGCGCGACCGACTGGAACGACTTGAAGCAGCTCCGCGGTGAAAAAGGTCTGCTGACGGCCCTCAGAGATTCGTTTGCGCTCATGCAGCGGGAACACGCTCGCGGCAAGGACAAGGGGCTTGGGCGTGAGCTGGAGAGGTCGCGGTGACCATCGCTCACCTGCCGTACCCGGCAGCTCGCGTCGCTCTTTCCACCTCAAAAAACAAAGGGATATCCCAATGCTGTTGCATCTTGTCCCCCGTTTGTATGCCGACCGTGTCACTGAACCGGATTGCGCCGTGATCGAGGTTCAGTGTCAGGAGCTCGGATTCCATTTATCGGAGGGCGCACGGTGAAACGGCCGAGGCGCGTCCAGCTCATTACTTACGTGAACTCGGATATTCACAACCGGATCACGGCCCATGCGAAACGGACAAACCTGTCCGTTTCCAAGGTCGCTGAGCGGATTCTTGAAACCGGCAAGTTCCCGGACAGATCGATAGACCAAACGGTTTTGAACCTGTTGGCCATCAACGCAGACCAGGCCCGGCTTGGCAACCTGCTTCTGAAGGGCCTCAACGAAGCATCTGACGGTCACCTTGTCCGCCAGATGCAATGGCTGCTGCGAGAGGTTCGCCAGACCCAGGAGCAGATCAAGGCTCAGATCGTCAGGCTGAAACCATGATTGCCAAAAAAACTGCGCTGAAACGGTCCTGGGGGCCAAGGCCCTCGCCAAATACATCTTTGCCGCCAAGGAGAAGGGCGAAAAGCTGGAGGATTTCTGGCTCTCCAACTGCAAGGCCGGCACAAAACTCGAGGACCTGGACACGGCGATCGCGGAGTTCCGCGCGACGCAAGGCATGAACCAGCGCAGCAAGTCGGATCCAAACTACCACCTCGTTGTCTCCTTCGCCGAGGGTGACCTGCTCCCCTGATTGTCCGCATTTATAAGTTAGCTCTGTTCATGGTGTGGTCTTTTGCGGACAGGGTTGCAAATTCGTGTGGGGTGAGCCCATCAAGGCTCGTATGCGGTCGGTTCAGGTTGTAGTCGATCCTCCAGTTTTCAATGATGTCCCGGGCGTGGCGATAGCTACGGAACAAGTGCTCGTTAAGGCATTCGTCTCTCAAGCGCCCATTGAAGCTTTCAACGAAGCCGTTCTGCATCGGCTTGCCCGGCGCGATGTAGTGCCATTCTACGCAGCGGTCTTGCTGCCATTTGAGCATGGCGTTTGACGTGAGTTCGGTGCCGTTGTCACTGACCACCATCAAGGGATAGCGGCCACGACGTTCTGCGATCCCGTCCAGTTCCCGCGCCACGCGGGCTCCGGAGATCGAGTTGTCGACCACGGTTGCCAGACATTCCCGACTGAAGTCATCAATGACACACAAGATACGGAACCGGCGGCCGTCAATCAGGGCATCGGAGACGAAGTCGAGGGACCAACGCTGATCGGCTGCCTGTGGCACCGTCATCGGGGCACGTGTTCCCAGGGCTCGTTTCCGGTCGCCACGCTTGCGGACCGTCAGACGCTCTTCCCGGTAGATCCGGTAGACCTTCTTCCAGTTGGCCTCGATGCCTTCGCGCTTCAGCAGTATGTGCAGCCGGCGATAACCAAACCGCCTGCGTTCCGAAGCCAGTTCCTTCAGCCTCTGGCGCAGGTCAGCATCATCGGATCTCGTCGACCGATAGCGGTACACACGCGGGTCGATGCCGACCAGTCCGCAGGCTTGTCGTTGCGAATATCCTCTGGTTTCAATTGCCCAGCTCACGGCACTTCTCCTTGAGCCAGGCGTCAGAAGTTTTTTCCGAGCATCTCGCGGAGCGTCGACACATCCATCATCGATTCCGCGAGCAGCTTCTTCAGTTTCGCGTTTTCTTCTTCAAGGGACTTCAGCCGCTTTGCCTCAGAGACTTCCATGCCGCCATACTTCGAGCGCCACTTGATGGGATGGACGGCTCTCCCGCCCCCGGGACAAGATCAGTGCATCGGAGACACAGGAGGATAGCATGACCATCAAGACCATCGGGATCGATCTGGCCAAGAATGTATTCGAGCTTTGCGGGCTCGACGCAAACGGAGAGATAGTGTTCCGCCGACGCGTGCGCCGGGAGACACTGCTGCGGGCGGTGGGGGAGATCCCAGCCTGTGTGATCGGCATCGAAGCTTGCACCGGAGCCTTTTTCTGGCAGCGGCAATTCGAAGGCCTCGGGCATGACGTTCGGATCATCGCCCCTCAGCACGTCAAACCCTTTTGTCGGCGGCAGAAGAACGATCGCAATGATGCCGAGGCCATCGCCATTGCAGTCACGCAACCCCGCATGCGCTTCGTTCCAAAGAAAAGCGTCGCTCAGCAGGACATTCAGTCCTTGCACCGGGCGCGACGTAGGATGGTCAACCACCGGACCGCGCTGGTCAGCCAGATGCGGGGGATCCTCTTGGATCGGGGCATTGCTTTTGGCCAATCGATCACGCGCGCAAGGCGGATGATCCCCGAGATCATCAAAGATCGGTACAACGATCTGACGGAGCTTTGCCGCGAGACCCTATCCTCCCTGCTGGAACTGATGATGGAGATCGACAAGCGGGTGCAGGACTTTGACCGGCGCATTGACCAGGTCTTCCGCTCGAGCGAGACCTGTCAGCGTGTGGGAAGGATCCGGGGAGTGGGGCCCAAAACCGCCACGGCGGTCATTGCCGCTGTGGGGGATGGGCACGACTTCGACAACGGACGCCACATGGCGGCTTGGCTAGGGCTGGTCCCGCGTCAGCATTCAAGTGGAGACCGAAAGATCCTGATGGGAATAAGCAAACGCGGCGATCAGCATCTGAGAACCTTGCTGGTCCATGGTGCCCGTGCCGTCGTACGAACCGCAGTCGGCAAGACCGATCGGTTCAGCCGGTGGGTGAATGAGCTTCGGGAACGTCGTGGGACGAACCGTGCCATCGTTGCCGTTGCCAACAAGAATGCACGCATCATCTGGGCGTTGTTGGCCAAGAACGAGGAATACCGCCCCGCAGCCTGAAGCGAGACGGTTCAAGGTGCAGGCCTAAGAGGAAATGAACCGACCGGACGGACCCGGCGCATGGAGACCCTGGCTTTTATAAAGGCCCATGAGGCCGACCATTTGTTGAGGGCCATGCTTCGCGGATTACCCATTTGGGCGCGCCACCATCGACCGGCGACGCCGGATAGATGTCAGCACCCGTCATGCTCGATCATCACCTCGAAACGCTTGCAAAGGGAGAGCCGTCCATAGATGTAAAACGTCGCGTCGCTGACGCCGTATTTACGGCAAAGTTCAGCTGCCGACAGGCCAGCCTGATGTTCTTTCAAAATGCCAATAATCTGTTCTTCAGAGAACCTGGATCGCTTCATCGTCTGTTTCCTTCAATTGAGAACAGACTAACCTCAAAACGCGGAAATTTCAGGGGAGCAGGTCAAGGGCGAGAAACCAGACATCAACGTCCTGAAGGATATCGAGACGGAATTCGCCAAGGCTCTCGGCCTGGAAGACCATCAGCGTGTTGTCGGCACTCATACCAACACCGACAACTTCCACATGCACATCCAGTTCAATCTGGTCCACCCGGAAACTTTCCGGATGCACACCCCCTATCGTGACTTCCAGTTCCTGCAATCGACCGCGGCCATGCTGGAAATGAAACACGGTCTGCAGGTCGTCAAGGGTCGTGGCCAGGACAACGAGCGCGACAACGGCAAGGTCAGGGACAAGGAAGCCAACTCCTGGGAGCAATCCTTCTCCGGATACCTGAAGGAACACCGAAACGATCCAGATTGCGGCTGAGCTCACGGTTCCTCGATAACAAAATGCCGAGAAATCATGGGGTTCAGGTCATCAGATACAAGCGGTCACTCTTATTGAATTCCCCCGTCAATAATCTACGTGTTACGCTTGCAAGTGTTTCCTTGCTTACTCCATGTGAAGTCCTTTTGACGTTATTCTGATACCAGTAGTCATTCCAGTAAACGAACATTAAGTAGAATAGCCTGTCAATAAAGTCCTCACCACTAACCCAATCCGACGAAGCTGCCCGTATACCTTCATGTAGGATGTAATACGTTCCATCGTATCCAAACTCGTGAGGGTAAAGACAAGCTATCTCTAAGTCGTACAAATCTTTTTTGCCGAAGCTCAAACCGGACTTCCCAAAATCTATCAGATAGGGATTGCCGTTGTGGATCAGAATATTACCAAAATGCATATCGCCATGGACGATCTTAATATTTGAACCGAAAAGTATCTCTCCCATTTTCGAAGTGATAAAAGTTTCTGCTAGATTGCAGACCTCCTCAAATCCCTTGATTTCTCTGCAGTATGATACCAACTCGAAAAATCTACTTACCAGATTTGCGATTTCAGTTGCCTCTACTGTTTCCTTCACAGCGTGATATGTTGATGTGTTTTCTATTGATCTGACAATTCTTAGTTGCTCAACAATTTTAGTAGATATTTCTGATATGTGAGCTTTCTGCTGTCCATCATTTAGACCGGAAATAACGTTTCCTGGAACGAAAGGCAGAACGGAATACGTTACATCTTCAACGGTTCCGAACACCGAAATGTGTGTGGGATCAGGCATGACCATTTCCCTGTATTTGAGTTCGATATCAAATCTGGCACGCTCCTTTAACTTGCAGTCGCTGGATAGACCCAAGCGGATTATCTTCACAACATGGTAGTTGTCGCACAAAACAACGCTCCCGGTGCGATCAGATCGAAATATGTGCGACACATGTTTGACAATCGCTTGTTCTCTGAGGATCTGAATAACTCGATCTTGAATTTCATCAGCCAAATTCACATGGTTTTCCTTTTGGGAGAGCTGAACAGAACCTCGGTTTTGCAAATCTTGAGTCCTGCCCGATCGTCCCGTTAGAAAACATCTCTAAACCTGTAACCAGTAGGACAAACGAATACTCTCTGTTTGCCGGAAGTGGCGCTCGCGCCTTCAACGCGAACTTGAAAATACCTGGATATGTCGGGAACTTGCACTGGAGTTCTAAAATATTGATGGCGCTATCAATCCCACCAGTCCGAATGTGTCACTACTTAGCAAAACCGCAGGGTTATGCAGGCTAACCAGCCCCGTTCGGCTTCCCAGGGCAATAACGGTGCCGCAGCGCTCACAACGATATGCGCAACTCTCTTCTCGAGGAGCGTATTGAAGTCGATTTCACAGCGAAGCACCGTCTCCGCAATCATTGAAAACGCTTTGAGTGAAGAGGTGGCTTTTTGGGTGCCCCAAAGGTATTGGATGGTCGCAAGTTCATCCTGATTCTCCCATTCAAACATTTCACCATTGCACTCCAAGTATACTCTGAAGTGTTCTTGAATCTCCGCACCACCCGGAATATCAATCGTGAGGCAATCTCCAGATCGGACGATGTGTATAACGTGTTGATCAAGCACTGTCGCGCCTACGACCGCTACGCCAACTGTCTCTCTTGTTTTGTTGTCGCCAATATTAAGCTCGAGACATTCCCCATCGCGGATGCTTATTTCCTTTGCGCCGACGGCTGCGGCCACCTCATGCGTTCCTCGTCGCGATGAGATATCCAGTGCGGGATTGCCATCGAATGGAAGCCAGAAGCCTCCGGCTACCAGCCTTTGAAATGAAACGGGACGGGAAGAGACTTGAAATGTTATTTCAGGAGTAAAGCCCATGTCTTGTAATACATCAATTTGTGCTAGTTCAAAAATGACTTCGCTGAACCAAGTAACAGCTTCCTGCATTCTAAATTCGCTCACCAGCCACATAAAATGATTAGCATCAAAGCGCTCGTGTGTAATCAAATCAAGACATTCGCAAATGTCTGACATACGTAATTCTGGCTGATTGTATAAATGCGAAACGTTATGCGTTACGAAATCTTTGTAAGAAGTAGCAATTATAAATAGTACGCAAAAAGTAGCAGATGGGATAGAAAATGAACAATTGCTCAAAGTTAACGTATGACCAGTAGTAATACATTGAACGGGTGGAACGCCGCGCTCGACTACACGTGCGCCAAGTTTGAGGACTCCCGGACAAAACGATGCGGGCGGTGCAAAGTCATCCACTCGTTCCCAAAGAGGTATATACCGGTGCAGATCAAATGCTTCTTCTTTATAGTGTGCATTGAGAAACTCGTGTGGCGGATACCTGTTTCTTTTTACTTGAAGGTCTCTTTCCTGCAGTCTTGATTTTAGTAGCGTTGGTTTGGTTACTGCTAGATCGAAATCACCAAACGGCCGCAACAATCTCTCGTCTCCAAGAAAGAAGAACGACGTGTTATATTTGTAAGCCAGAACATCCATATCGAAGCAGAAGTTACTAATAAATTCGTTTAAAATTACTTGTTTTCTTTGGAATTCTCTCAAGACACGCCGTTGATAATTTTCGATAGAAACGATTATGTTTTTTCTTGGACCAGTGCGAGTTTCGGAAATTCTTTTTAAAATCCTACCTCCAATTCTGTGCTTATGTACAAAATTCAGTATTTCCTCCGGTTCGTAACCATCGAACAGACTCAACCGGTCTGACCTAAGTGTCAGAAATTTCAGAGTTTCTACTGCAATTTTTTCCTTTTCTTGCAAAATTTCCATCCTTTCCTTTATCTCCATCGTCGGAAAATAGAATGCTGGCGTCCTAATTCTACCGACCCTGTGGGTTAACCTCTGTTCGGCAGCTCCGACTTGACGTTCACTAAAATGTGTTAAATGTCTTGATTGCGACTGCAGAAAGACCGATCTGGTCAAACCGATGCTGGCAAAACACCCGGTTTCGAAGCTCCTCCGTGGATGAGGTCGATAGAAATTCTTCGACGGTCAGTCTGGATTAGGTGTTTAGTCCCGGCATTTGATGGGTCGGGTTAAGTGTGAAACGTTCAGACTCTGAAGTCCATCTCTGGCAAATGTATTCATAGGGCGTTAGCCCGCGCAGAGTTTTCAGTCGGCGCCCGAAATTGTAGGCGTTGATGAAGTCCTGAAGATGGGCTTCGAACTGGCTATGATCATCGTAGTGGAAGCGTTTGACCGTTGCCTCCTTGATTGTCCGGTTCATCCTTTCGACTTGGCCGTTTGTCCAGGGGTGTTTCACCTTCGTCAGACGATGCTCGATGCCGTTTTCCCTGCATCTCATGTCAAACATGTGGGTCATGTATCGTGCTGTCGGGCCATCGGCATAACGTGGTGGAAAGGTAAACTGGATTCCATTGTCTGTGAGAACGGTATGGATCTTGTAGGGCACGGCCTCAATGAGAGCCACGAGGAAGGCTGAAGCCGATGTTCGACCTGTCTTGCGAACGACCTGCACGAAGGCGAATTTGGACGTGCGGTCAATCGCAACGTAAAGGTAAAGTTTGCCTTCGGCTGTGCGGACTTCGGCGAAGTCGATATGGAAATAGCCAATCGGGTAGCGCTTGAACTTTTTCTTTGCTGGCTTGTCGCCTCCGACTTCGGGCAAGCGGCTGATACCATGACGTTGCAGGCAGCGATGTAGTGAAGAACGGGTCAGATGCGGGAGCGTCGGCTGAAGGGCGTAAAGGCAATCGTCCAGTGGCAAGAGCGTGTGGCGACGGAAAGCCACAATGATCGCTTCGTCCTCGACGGACAGAACCGTCGAACGAGGCTCTTTCGGTCCGGTTCGCAAGTCGGCCGTGGAAGTTCGACGCTTCCACTTTGCGACAGTCTTTTGATTGATGCCGTATCGCTTTGAAAGCGCCCTCAGGCTCTCTTGACTATTTTGTATTGCTCGACGGATCGCCTCTGTCGTTGTGGCGCTGCCGTGTAAAACTTGTCCCATAGTGCATCCTACCATTGGGGAGAAAAGACTGCACCATCAAAAACAGGGATCAAACACCTAGAACAACTCGAACGATTCATTTTGCAGATTAGTGACACTTCACGTTACTTCAAACTGGCGACGGAGGTGCCTCTCAGCAGCATCAAACACTTGCGATCGGCTCAACAGACACACCTTAAAATTGCACAAGTATATTAAACCCTCATAAGGGGATTGTGTCAACTGGACATCGCTAACTACCGGTATCTCGGACCGATAGGGTGGCGGTGCGAATTGGCTTTGCCTGAATCGCCGTCGACGCTTCGATTAGGTCGTTGAGTTTGATACGATGTGCCAAGTCCGTCTCCGTTACGTTCGGCCACTCATCGGCCTGCCTTCGACTTCATCTGGCGACTGTCTGAGACTTTGCCGATTCTGCGGGGAAATTTGAGGTATCATTGACAGGTGTTCAATTGGGAACCGGAAAGTGCGCTCCTGATGCTTTTATCCAAACCCTTTGCGGGCATCTTCCTGCGATGGCACTGCAGTGCAGGGCGACACCAATCGCGTTTTGGTCATATTGTGAGCCGCGCGCCAACAGCATGTCTTTACAACGCGCGCGTGGAGAGTGCCAGTCGAAGGCTGCATTCCTCATCCTTGTTGCGCTAGGTGTGAGTTCCAAGAAGGTTGTTCATTCGCATTGAAGGTCTGAGACTGGTTGGTGACCAAACACAATCAGTTTCAGGATCGATGGAATGAACAACCCGCACAAGAATGCCCGCACGTGTTTTTACAGTCGAGAGCAAATTGAGTTAATCCGCACATGCGAATTTTGACCCATGGGGTTGTCGTGGGAGGCTTGAAAGGAAATTGCGGGCCGGCATGGGCTGAATAGTCCATTTGGACGTCTTAATTCATTCATTAAAACGAAACAGGCGGTCTATTACCGCCGTTGCATCTGGGTATTTAACCGTTGCCCCGACGTTCTCAAGAATGCCTCGAACTGAATTGAAGCGCATATCGTCCGAGCGGAAAATCATCCCGCATTCTTTCTCCAGTGCTGTGCGCATTTTCGCAAACGTATCGTCCAGCATTGGGATGCCTGAAAACTGGATCCGGTCAAATGCAGCTTGAAATCTTTCCCGATCAATAGGTAATGTCATGTTTTCATGAACAATGCTAAATAGAATAGTATTGAAGAAAACTAGTAACCGCGTATTGTTCTTAGCTAATTCGACCTTATTTATTTGACCGGAGTTCGCCCCACCATACTCGAGAACGACTGCAACCATCCGTGTTTGAAACTCGAGAATTTCGGAGAATACTTTCTCTGGAAGAAAAACGCGAATCGCGGCGAAGCTCATACAGAAAAGGACGTAGGTTTCAGTATCGCATAATGAGCGGACGAATCGTAAAATTTCACCAGGTTGTAGATAGTCCTGACCTTCTAAATAAGTACTCTGCGCAAGACAAATTGGTTGAATTAGGTACCAATACGTTGCAATTTCGTCGAAATCTTCTTCATCGTATTGTCGCCCTAGAAAATGTGCGATAGTTTGAAACGTAATCAGGTCCTCAAAAGATAATATATCTTTGGAGGGGCTTCGAGGGAAAACACGGTGATCGTTGAAAATACTTTCTGGATCCTTCGCCCCGCAAGATTTCCACTGTTCGATTATCCTCGTATATTTCAGTCTATCAAGATAAATTGGCTCAGTTGAAACAAAGCTGCATTCTTCAAAATCGATTATTTCGATGGTTTTATCGTCGAGTAGCAGAATATTGCGCGGTAAAAGACCGGCAAGGAAAACTCCGCACCTTTTGCTTGCGAGCAGGCATGTTCGGAGCGTCTCGTCGGCGTCGACAGAGCGCGTTGGATCCGAGTTGAGAACAAGGGCATCGCTCAACGATACGCCTCGCGCCTCTGAAACAACCCAACTTCGGTAAGGCGAGGTGCTCAACAGGAAGTAGGAGCAGAAAGTGACGCCTGTTTGCTCCGCCACCGTTCTATAAACCGGAAGCGAGCGAATATAGGTTGCAATATGAACTTCTTGTTCTGCAAAATATGGCACGGTTTGCTTCATGATATATCGGTTTCTGCCGACTAACACATCCCTGAACCGGCCCCGGACATCGATTACATCTCGTGAGGTGCGAAAGCAAAACTGAATGTCTCTCGAAGGCGCTGCGGCACATAGCTCGGTTTCAAGGCAACGACCATCAGCGCTATGAGGCAACCATTCGGGATGATTGTGCACCAGCGTCCAGGGAAGTGAGACTTTGCGGGAGATGACTCGATCATGATTCTCAATTGTCGCAGCGTCCATTGGTTCATCCTTGGATAAGGCTCTGGGGAAGGGCAATGACTAAAACGGAGAGGTCAGATTGGTCCCCAAATCGCCGACCTAATAGGCGGTAAGCGGTGCGGGAATTGCTGTCGTATGTCATTTCGGGCATTCGTCAAAAGGTGGCGAAATGCAATTCCGATCGGCTGTTTCGCTAGCTCGATCATTCGGCTGACACCTGCGCGCTCGTAAGATCTAGGGACACCTCCTGCAGCCGTTTGGCCGCGTTAATCCAGGTTAGGTGCTTTGTGGTCTGCTGAGCGGAACGTCCAAGCCTTCTGCGAGTATCTTGCGACTCCACGAGTTCGGCCAAGGCTAAGGCGACATTTTCGACTGTGGGACCAAACAGTCGTGCGTCCTCCGACCACATGTCCGGTTCGGGCAATTGTTGGCGCGCCGAGTATTCCTCAGTTGCTGGTATCAAAACGGCGCTGTGCGCATTCAAGTAGTCCAATGCACCACCCCAGTCTGTTGTGAGAATGGCCATCCCTGTTGCTGCCGCCTCAAGCAACGGGAGGCAAAAGCCTTCCCCGCGGTGAGGCTGACACAATATATCGGAGCCAGCCATTATCCTGTTCAACTCCTTCGGCGACAACCAATCCTCGATGACGTCGATCGAAAAGCCGCATTCGGCTAAGCGGGCCACCTGAATTCGCCAAGTGTTGTTGACGTAGGAACGTGTTGCTACGTCCGGATAGTCCGTCAATTTCAGCGTCAAAGTCAGCCTGTCTTTCAAATCTCCCAAGCGTTCCACGGCGTTGAGCAGGATGTCCAACCCCTTTCGATATGCGGTCGAACCAATATAAAGGGCCCGGACTGGTCCAGATTTGTAGTGGAAGTTCCTTGGTCTGAAAACAGCAGGGTCGAAGCCATGCGGAACGATTGACAATTTTTCTCCGGCAATGCCGGCACGCCGACAGGCCGTCCATACGAAGCGAGACGGCACGACGACCTTTTCGATCCGCTGCAGTGGCTCTACCCAAGGTTCAGGAATGTAGTTAGCCTCAGTGACGATCATAGAGACCATCGGTCGGTGACGAATGTTTCGCAGTAGTCGCGGATCTTCAAAACTTAGTCCGATCGCGGGACTAGCCGCTTCTTTCGTGCTTGCGGGCAATCCGGTCAGCTCAAAACCGCCATCGTAACGGTCCGTAACCATCTCTGTTACTGAAACCGTACAACCGACTCGATCAAGAGCCTTGATGATCTCGCGGGCGACGTGAGACCAGGAGGCCGCCGAACGCAACATTCCAAAATAGTGCCAGCGGTCGACAGGAGGCCTACCAGTCACGCCTCACTCCTCTGCTGGGATCCGTGACTGACGACTACTGGCGCGCCAGTTAGGTGAATTTGTCCATTCAAAATGGCCATGACTTTCAGATAGTATATCTGTGCGGTTTGGTGAGGATCGTCCAGTATACACGTGATCGACAGGGATTTACTCTGACCGAGCCCCAGTGCCACCTCATGGATCTTTGGATGTATGCTCGGCCCACCAGTTTCCGCACCGCTGCTGATCGCGACAACTCCGACGCATCCTTCGGAGCCAGCACAAATCGTCACAACGAATTCTGCACTCTCGCCGACGGGGAAAGTATTGGAGCAAGCACTTGAAATGGACAAGGTGGTGGTAGATTTAGCCGGATAATCAAACAGTAGCCTGCAGTGGCCGCAGTCAACAAACACGCGATTGCCATCGAAGCTCTTGTAGGACCGCACAAACTGTTCAGGGATGCCGCAACTTGGACAAGGCGTGCGGACTACGTCTGTCGCGACTGAGGCGACGGACCAAAGTCCATGCGGCCAAGCTACCGTTTCCGCGCGAGTGATAACGTCCGCAAGGGCTCTAGACATACAATTCAACAGCTGAGAGACTGAACCACCGGCAAGCGCTTGTTGATGGATGGCGTTAAGCGCTTCTTTCAGCGGCGCAGATAGGCTCAGCGACATCTCCCGTTGATCTACCTCTGTCTGCACCGAGGCATACGTATTGGAGAGGTAGGCTGGACACGGCCACTCCGGATCACCCAGAAGATGATATGGCATGCGCGGGTTTCCGCGCGTGCGCAGTCGATTGATTGCAACGACTAGGTCACCCAATGTTCGACATCGCCTGGCACATTCGACAATGCGTTTCACATCATCGTTGCGACGCACGACTGCAACATCGGTGGCGATGACCGCTTCGATTTGCCGAAGGGCACCGACACTGATTGGCGGAAATCCCATCCGCACCGCGGGGCTGACAAAGCTTCCAGCCTCGCAGGCATCTAGGATCATTAGACCCGCAGAAAACGTATCGACGGGAAGCCGGAGATGCCGTGAGCTTGCACAGTCGAGCCGGTCAAGACAAGTGAACTTGGATTCGCCATCAGCGACGCCTCCTTCTCCACCCCCGCAAAACTGGCCTTCGTTTACACAATAACTGCGACCGTGGCCTTCAACAATAATGGTGGAGAACCGCCGGCTCTTAACGTCGTCGAGATAGCACAACAGTGCACTTGTTGGCAGGGTCGAAACAGGGCCACCCAGTTCGACTGGAATTTGCGGCCGATCGTCTGCCGACCATGTCGGCCCTGTTCTTGGAATGGCAAGAACCGCCTCGGTGCGCAAAGCTTCAAGCACGGACTTTCCCTTGTGCACGTGCGAGTGAAAACGGTCAGAGTCCGGTGCTGTGACAATACCGAATGCGGTACCTGGCCGATTTTCCGACGCGCATCGGCATGAGCGCAGGAGCATTCCCATTTGTTGTAGCGAAATACCGTCATTTGACCCCTCCCATGACTTTGTAGCCGATACTGGACCTGCGACGATGCACACTGAGCCATCGGTTGGAGCTTTCCGAAATGCAGCCTCCAGGGAAGTTTCGTCGAAGTCAGCGACAAGAAGTTGCCGGTCGCATTGCTCGGCCAATAAGTTCGCTGCTCCGATTGTTTGTGGAATCTGTCTAAATGCCAGCACGACGCTCTTGGAGGCTGGGTTCGACAACATCATGCTCGCTCCGGGATGCAAATAAGACTGGTCGAATAAATAAAAGAACGACTGGGCGGTGATGTTGATCACCGCCCAGCGAAAAGGTGAGAGAGGTTACCAACCCATTGGTAATTCGACATTGACGCCGATGATCGGGGCTTCTCCCTGCTTGGCGTCGAGCTGGTTGATCTGACGGTTCAGGGATGCCACGACGAGCGAGTAGGCGATTTCTGGCGTCAGATGATCACGGATCTTTTGCAACTCCGTGGAGGTCACTCTCGCTACGCCGAACGCATCGAACTCCTCCACGTCATTGGCGATTTTTTCAGGCTTCAACATCTGCTGCTTCCTTGACAACCTGCCGGTCGCTGAACGGCAGTGATTTCTCCTCTAGGGCGGCGATGGACACGTTGTAGAACGCGGAGACCTTTGTCCTTCCATCCCAGTTTACGGTGATGTCGTGAACGTTTCTCACCAGCGGCTCCGGCAGGTTGTTCATGCCAGCCCAGGCATAAGGAACGGTGGTCACGCCGTCGAGCAGAGCACCTGCTTCCGTTTCCAGCTGATAGCGGATGAGCGCGGTGGCGCGTCCGGGACCGGCGGGCATGATGTAGTCGCGCAACGGGGTCACATTGCGCTTCAAGCGGGGCAACCGGGAGACCCCGGTCATCTCGTTGTGAATGACGAGGCAATCGTCTTCCAGACGCGTCGTGCTTGTTACTGACAGGCGAAGCAGTTCTTCGCCGCTGCTGTCGCGCAACACGCCTTCGCGCGCCGGCGAAATGTCGAAGGCACCAGCGGCAATATGGGCGAGGTCAACGCAAGTCGCATCCGATTTGGCGAAGAACGTACTCGTGGGATGCGAGCAGATCAAAGGACAAGAAACTGGATCAAATCCAACAGGGAACGAGGGCGACGCCTCAAGGTGAAGCTCGCAGGTGCCGCGCGAGCGATCCCCTACCCCCTTGCCGTTCATGTCAAAACTTTCGCCATTGACGGTGCCGTGAAGAAAAAATGCGATTTTGGAAATAGCCATTTTGTAAGCCGCCCTCTGCTACGGTTGTATGATGCCATTGCATGCTCGAATAGCTTGTGGCAACCTGCCGCAGGTGTCAACATGAATATCGTGATCGCATCGCATCTTCGCAAACAATGCGTATTGTTAATTCTTGGAAAAATTCAAATTATCATGAGCAATCAGAACTATACGGAAAAAGCTAGAGATAATACTCAAGTTTTGCGTGAGGCGCGTGATCTGAACCCGCGTGACAATGCCATCAAGTTCGCTCTGGCGAACGCCATCAGGGCGAAACGACGCCGCCCGGTCCAGTTACGCCCTCAGATAACCTCACCGTTTTCAATCACTAATCTCGAGTTGACCAATCACTGCCCGATGCGATGTGAGATCTGTCCGCGAACGCATGATATGACGCGCTCCCTAGGTTTCATGGAAGATGACGTATTTTTTAGCGTGATCGAGGAACTAGCACGCCTAAACAAAGACAACGCTCCGGGAGGAATCCTGTATCTTCACCATTTCGGCGAAAGTCTGCTTCATCGAAGCCTAGACAAGTTCGGCGCCAGGGCCAATGAACTCGGCCTGTTCACCTCGCTTTCGCTCAACCCTTCCGTCTTGCGCGAACGAATTGTCAGCCGCCTACTTGCAGCGGAAATCGGATTACTTCAGTTTGCGATCGATGGGTATGACGACGACACCTTTGCACGCGCCCGTGGAGTTCATGGGGCTTATGAACAGTCAGTTGAATGGATGCATCGGTTCCTCCACAGGCACCGTACATCGCGCGGCACTTCCCGAATTGTGATTAACATCATCGACATTCCCGGCTTTGATGCGGACAAGCTCGCGGAGCGAGAGAACTACTGGCTTCAAGTTTCAGGTGTTGACGCGGTTTACCGAAAACCTTTCGTGACATGGAACGGTAGTTCCAAAGCCGTGAATGCTTGGTCACATATTGTCGACAGGGCCGACCAGGCTCTGACACCTTTGCCCATTTCCTGCACCGAACCCTTTGAAAGTCTGAATGTGACATGGGACGGTGACGTGCTCGTTTGCTGTTTTGATTATGACAAGGAGATCGTGCTGGGCAACGTAAGGGAAAGCAGTCTGGAAGATATCTGGAATAACGAGGCCATACAGGCACTGCGAACGGAATTTATTTCCGATCGCGTCGAGAATGCCTTGTGTCGCAGCTGCCGCTATCTGCGTCAACCAATTGGGGATTCCTCGGTCATATGCCCCTGAGAGGTGAATTTTCGGCCGGAAAAGGCGATGCCCAATTGCATGCCTACGTTCGCGAACTACGTTCAGCGCAGGCAAATGCATATCTCGGGCATCCAGCAGTCAACATTGAAGAGATCGACGAAACATATTCGGATCTGCTTGACGACGCAGCGTTCTCCGAAGAACTGGTCCGCCTGAACGGTGGTTTCCAGCCCGCAGCGAGTTTGCGCCTTCTCTTCCGGTTCGCCGGACGCCTCAGGAGAGAAACCGAACGTCTTGGAGCCGACGTCAACAACGAAGGCAGTCTTGCCTCACGCGAAAAGGCTGATATCTGCAATGCGCTCAGGACCGAAACGAGCGCCGTTGAACGCCAGTTACTTCATCAAAGAATTGTCTCTGATGCTAGCTGCCGAGCACCGGCCTTCTTTCAGCGGCGTCTATGCATGGATACGCTCTGCGAGACCCTGCGCCTAGGAAAGGGTTACGCCGCAGTCGTCGCTAGTTTGATCGGCGTATCTTCCCCATGGTTGCGGCATTGCGCACAAGCGATCCTAAACGGCACGCAGGCATTCTATTTTGAGGAACGCGACTATTGGTGGGGAGCGGGCGGAGAGCCTACACAAGACGCTGACCTCACTTTCCTAATGTTCAGGGCAGGCCCCTCACCCAACGAATACGCGGACCTGTCCGCCGCCATCTGCTACCTTTTCAGTCAGGCTTATGTCGGCGGCTGCCAGGTATCCCAAATCAAATTAGACACTCTGCAGCGATCGGGCAAAACACCGCGACCTTTTACAGCACCGGTCGATCCACCTGCTCACGTGATTGTCAGCAGCCGACCTGGTGGAAGTACCAGAGACCTCAGCGAGATTCTTCACGAAATTGGCCACGGATTAGCATTTGCCGGGATTTCTAGCGACGTCACTTGGGAGAGCAAGCTCTTATGGTTTGATGCGGTGCAAGAGATCTCTGCATTTTTATGCGCATTTCTCGGACAGAAGTCCAGTTTCCTGGATGAACTAATAGGCACCAGTAACAAAGCAGCGCAGGACATCGCCAGATATAACCGATTTCTCGAGTGTTACCTTGTTCGCAAACACGCTTGTCTGGCTCTTTTGTCTCTAGCAGAATGTGACATACGGTCGGATTTCGGTTCGCGGGCAGCTTCTCTGCTTCTAGAGCACACCGGCGTGTTGATTGCTCCGACAATCGCCCGCACTGCCATAGAAGACGAATTGATGTCGTGTAGCTATCTCTTGGGCTGGATGACGGCGGCGCAGCTTCAAAGCCGATTGGACCTAACGTTCCCGAGCGGCTGGTGGCGTGCACCTAAAGCCTGGTACGAACTCGCACACTTCTGGGCAAGTGGCGGTATCGATTTCGATACCGCCGTTTCCAGAATAGTTCCCCACGATGACGCCGGCGGACGAAATGGGTGGGCTATGTCTTATTATCGGCCGCTCGTCAGTCTCTTTTCACTCCGCGATCACTGAAAACATGCCGAGACAGTGGGCTCCCTCGGCTCTTCTTTTTGTAGGCACGCGGCGGTAAATAGAACTCTAAGCCTGAACCTGAACAAGCGCCTCCGCCCAACGTCCTTCGCGCGCTCCTGCACTCAATAGCTGCGGCTTGTCGTAGGACAGGGTCATGAACTCCCACCGCATTCCATAAGGATCGTCAAACACCAGTATCGAACTCGAAGAATGGCTGATTTCGCAGTCGTAGTGCGAGACAATCTCTCGCATATGCTCCAGTTCTTCCGAAGTAACCTCGATGCCGGTATGGGAGTACCGCCCGCCGGGTACTGGAACAGGCCGCGCTTCAAGATCGATAGCGAAACCTCCACGATAGACCATCACAAGACCGATCCGTAAATTGTGCCTGTCCGCGAATTGCCAACCATCCTCTTTAGGAAGGGTCGCCCAGCCATCAGGCGTCATGGTTTCCCGGAACGCTACATCCATACGAAAAAGATCACAGTAAAAATGCTCTGCGTCGCGCAACTCAGAGTCGGAAATCCTCATCGCAATATGCGTCATCTTAGGGATCATATTTATCCTCCTTTCTAACAAAGTCGAAAAGGCCATTGGACTCGTCGACTAGAAGCTACGTTTACTGCCATCTTCGCTCCGCTTTACTGCGAGTTTGATCCAAATCGAAGCCACAATATCGGGCGCGATCGCTTATTCGGCGGCGTTCCTGGAAAAATCCAGAAACTTCAAATTCTATGATCAATCGCGAAAACTTTTAAGATCTACTTCAGCGGTGCACTAAGCCCGCATATGACAGGGACATGATGCCACAACCTATGCGATCGGCCAACCCACGACACACCGATTCTGGTCTCTTTTTCGCGACCTCAGGAAAGACTGCTTCGGATCTCGGGCTTCAAGCGGCTCCTAATCGTGGGCGCGATGTCTCATCTGAATTGGCTGGGGCGAAAGACGATATCGGAGAAATCATGGCTGTCGCGAATGTTGGCCAGGAAGGCGAGGATGCTGGTGGCCATTGCATTGGCAAACAAGATGGCACGAACGATCTGGGCCATGTTGACAAAAGGACAAGATTGTCAGAATCCGGTGGAGGCTGCTGCTGCATGACTTCGTTCACCTTCACACCTGGACGCAACGATCCGTGCCTTCACATAGTCCGGCCAACGACGCTGACTACCCGTATCACGCCCGTCCGTGAGAACTTGACTCTCGATCCAACATGATCAGCCAATCACAGATCGAGGGAGACAAAACAATGTGGAGGTAGCACAGCGGTTACCCTTTTGCGGCGTTCCACGCGATTTAACCGAACATTACCGCTTGATTGAGGGGGAGGTCACGCGGAGACTGGGTATGTCATGTAACAACGGTGGACCCGCGTCGTGTGGACGGATTTAATCACGATGATTGCGATTGCAATTGCGACGATGGACCTTAAGTTCGTAGTGGGCTTCCCGTGCGCGAGACTTAACCGCCCGCTCCTTGGTAATTCACAAGCCCTCTGTGCCATACAAACGTCGCAGCGCAGATAGAAAGTGGGCCGACAAAAATTACAAACACGCCGCCCATGGGACCGACAATCGGGATTGGATGGTCTAGGAGGTATGCCACAGGAATATAGCTCATAAAGGCCAGTGGGACGAGAACGACAACGGTTACTTGAAGCAGAAGTGGAAAAATGACGATAGGATAGCGCGTGAACTCTAGGACGCTGAAGAAGATTACATACAAGTAATAAACGCGAATACCAAATAGACTAAGAGCTCCTATCATTAATAGCATGGACGCAGTCAACGCTGCGGAATTGAGAATTGCCGCAAACAGATACAAGACCGTGATGAAATTCCAATCCACCAAATGAATTGACGACCATGCCATGAGCGTCAATGCTAGGCAGACATGGCCAATGTAGTCAAAATTAAATTTGGCAAAAATGATGTAAAGCCATGCAGGTGCCGGCTTTACCAGAAGAAGATCAAATGTGCCCTTCCGGACATTGGATTCAAGTTCGCGGAATTGGACGAAACAGAACGCTGCACCTAACGAATATGACAATAGCTGAAAACTCATTAGAAACAGCAGTTCTCGCCAAACCCAGCCTGCCATACCGCCAATCCGATAGGTAAGAATAAAAATGGCACCGAATGAACTCCCATAGGCAATGACCTGCGCAATGCGGTTCAGCAAAAACGAGCCTTTGAATTGAAGCTGAACTCTGAAGCCCAAACTTGCAAGTTTCCACGCCAGTCGAATTTTGCTCGACACCGTTCATCCTCCGTGAACCGTGAATTGTTTCGTCGCCCTATGCCAAAGGAACGAAATCCAGCATACGAGAAGACCAACCCACAGCACTCCTCCAACGAGAAGGATCCATGCGACACCCAATTCGATGCGTCCGAGATAAATCTGAGAAGGATAGTACCCGATCCAAGCAAACGGTAATATTCTCGCCAGGGTAGCAAGCGGTTCCGGCAAAAGCCAGAGCGGGACTAGAATTCCAGCAAGTATTGGCATAAGTGCCTCGAGTAACCATTCGATAGCAAACGCAGTCATAAGCCAGATTGTAAGCAATCCGAACAGGCATGCGATAAGAAAAAATATTGTAAATCCAACAAACCAGAACGCAACAAACAGCAGTCCATAAGAAAATTTGTCTGGCCAGTCAAAATCAAACCAAAACGACAAAATGAGAACCGCAGGTAAAGCAACAATCGCGACGGAATAAATGTAGTTTCCAACTTCTCTTGCAAAAAGATAGATTGGATAATCAATTGGATGAAGTAGGTTTATTGATAAATCTCCGCTTTTTACGGATTGATCAATACTCCTTATCAGTCCCTGGAATTCCCAGCGGGTTACGAGCGTGCCGCTGATGATCAGATGGGTTGTCATTTGCGAAAAACTGGGAGCCGCCGAAGAGATGAGAATATTCGTTTCATAGACTGCGGCCCAAATAGCTATCCGAGCCACTGCTCGCACAATCTCCGAAATTATTCCAGTGATGAAGTCAAAGCGGTAAGCAATATTAACCTTGAAAGACAACGTTACAATGTTCAAGAACATTTAACAATACTTCCATTGCGATAAACAGACTTTACTATTTCTTCTATCGTCAGTTCTCTAACCGAAAAATCAACAATATTGTCGATATCTTTCAATTGAGCAAGAATATTTCCAGAAGAGGTTGCTCTGTCTTGAATCAAATAATGCTTTTCAAACTTATCGTTCGATATAAGTGCTGTTCCAGCTATTCTCAATTCTCCTGTGGGCTTTGCAAAAGTGATAACAAGTCTACGCTCAGGGCCCATCTGGGCGCGAAGCGTATCGAGCGTTCCTTCGAAGATTAGTTCCCCTCCATTTACAATAATTACTTTGGAGCAAATTTCTCTTATATCTTGCAAATCATGTGAAGTCAGAATAATCGTGAGTTCACGTTCGGACTGTATTTGGCGTAATATTTTCCGTACTGCTTCTTTTGCTTCTATATCCAAACCGATAGTTGGTTCGTCCAGAAATAAGATTTTCGGTTCATGGATTAGAGCAAGCGCCAGTTCCGCACGCATTCTTTGGCCCAGACTGAGTTGACGTACCGACTGGTTCCAGAAGTTTTTGATTTCCAAAACCTGCAGAAGGTAATTTTTATTTCTCTCATAACAATAATTCGATAAAGAATACATAATTTTATGCAGTTCAAAGGAATCTACAACTGGCAACTCCCACCATAACTGGCTTCTTTGACCGAATACAACGCCGATATGTTGAGCGTTTTCTTTTCTATGCAAGTGGGGTTGTCGCCCGCGCAGCTCTATCGTACCGCTCGTTGGCACCAGTATTCCTGTCATCATCTTGATCATAGTCGACTTCCCTGCCCCATTCGGCCCAAGGTAGCCAACTGAATCGCCAGTGCTCACCTGAAATGACAAGTCGGAAACCGCAGTCAGTTCCTTTCGTTCAGGCTTGACGAGAGAATGAAACCAGCCGGTATTCCCATCGCGGTTGTTGGCAATCTTGTAGGTCTTCGTAACATTGCAGACCTCAATAGCGAACTCCATCAATGCTCTCCAATACCTAAGCAATTTCAAGAAACGCTGGGCACCAAGGCACCGACCCAATTCAATTCTTGACGCTAACGAAGAAACTAAACCAATGAGAAAAGTATTTACGAAAAATTTTCGAAACTTGAAAACACAGGACTGTCACCGTAACGATAGTCATCGCAATTCGACCGTTTCCAGTAGATTTGATTACCTTTGTTGTCGAGCGAAGGAGAGCAGGCGGTAGTCCGTAAGATAAAATCGCCTGATCGGCATTTTGCGGGCATCATGACAAATGCTCCGAAGCCGATGCCTAACAGATTAATTAGCACAATTATTGGTAATGGACAAGTTCTGTACTGCTAATTAAAGTTGCATCTGCGAAAGATAAAGAACATTAAATTCACCCAATTTCTGACAAATAGAGACCCAGCGCAAAGTGCGCTGCTTCACTGACTTTCCACTACTTGGGGCTCGAATCGCCACCTTCCATCGTGAACCGAAAGTATCTCAATGGCACCTCAAATTTCTCCAGAATGGGACCTTTAGTATTCCTCAGTCTGGTGTCCCGGTAGTCAGGCGGATTTACAGTTTGTAATTTTTGGTGGTCGTCCCTTGGGCCCCAGCGGCGGGCGTCTACATCATCAGGCCCGTTCCGCCCCCATCTTTTAAATCTCAAGTCGTAACATTCGAATGAAGGTTCAGACGACGCTCAAGGAGATTCGTAGCGTCTGATCGTTAATCTTGAAGACCTCCGCACTTTCAAGCGTCCGAGAAGGAACCATTTCGAACTGATCACATAATGTCTCTTTCAGGATATGTTCCTTGTGAGCCAAGAGCGCATTGACAAGTTGGTTGGGAACCTCGGCCTGAACTGCGATTCTATCGCTCACGTCCAGTTCCGCTTTTTTCCGAGCCTCCTGCACAAAACGCATGAAATCGCGAGCCACTGCCTCATCCCTCAGCGTTTGATCGAGCGAAAGATCAAACATGACGGCCCCAACGCCGTTGTCAATCAGCGCGGCATCGTGACTATCTGGCGAAGAAATTGAGAATGTATAATCATCCTTCTCGAGTTTGACGCCTGCGATGTTGATTGTGCCATCGTCCTCCCGATGCCATTCCCCGACCTTCGCCGCTTTTAGCACTTGCTGTACCTGACCGCCGATGCGGCGGCCAATCTTTGGATCGACTCGTAGTATCGCTGAACCCACTCCTTCCGTACTCAGTTCAAATACCACTTTCTTCACGTTCAGTTCGTCGGCGATCGTATCTCTGTAGCGTTCGATAGTCTCACTCGCTGGATGTGCGATCGTAAGCTGGCGAAGCGGTTGGCGCACACGCATCTGATTGCGGGAGCGGATCATCATGCCGGCAGAACAGATTTCTCGCACAAGACCCATTTCTTGTTTCAATTCATCCTCGACCGGGAAGGATGAGACTTCGGGCCAGTCACGCAGATGCACTGAACGATCGCCCGTTAGGTTCCGAACGATTGTCTCGACTAGGAAAGGCATCATTGGGGCAAGCGCCGTGCTGGCAGTAACGAGTACTGTGTAGAGCGTATTGAAGGCTGCCTGTTTGTCGAGGTCGACGCCTGACGACCAGAAGCGCACTCGATTGCGGCGAATATACCAGTTGTTGAGCACGTCAATAAAGCCAGGCACCAGTGCATAAGCATCTGGGATCTGCACCTGTTCCAGAGCGGCTTCAATGCCTTCGACGAACTCACGCGTCTTTGCGAGGATATACCGGTCGTGTATGTCCTCAGAGGCCGTGGAAAGCTTGGCTTTGTAACCGTCGGTGTTGGCATACAGCGTGAAGAAGTAGTAGGAGTTCCACAGCGGCAGAATGGTCGCACGTAACGCCTCGCGGATCCCGCGCCCATCGATATCGATAGCAAGGTCGCCACCAACCAGTAGCGGCGAGGACAACATGTAGACCCTAAGTGCATCCGCGCCGTAATCGTTTAGGACATCAATCGGGTCGGGGTAGTTCTTCAATCGCTTCGACAGTTTCTGCTTGTTTTCGTCAAGAACGACGCCATGACATACGCAGGTCTTGAAGGGGGCCACATCCATCAATGCGGTGGACAGGACAATCAGTGTGTAAAACCAGCCGCGTGTTTGCGCGATGTACTCGACAATGAAATCGGCTGGGAAGTTTTCTTCAAAGCGCTGTTTGTTCTCGAACGGATAATGAAGCTGCGCGAATGGCATCGACCCAGAATCAAACCACACGTCCAGCACCTCTGAAGTTCGGCGCATCATTGACTTGCCTGTCGGATCATCCGGGTTCGGACGCACGAATTCGTCGATAAATGGGCGGTGCAGATCATCCGGACGGCGCCCAAAATCCCGCTCAATCTCGTCGAGAGATCCGTAAACGTCGATACGCGGATAGTTAGGGTCGTCACTTTCCCAAATCGGAATTGGGCACCCCCAGAACCGATTGCGCGAGATATTCCAGTCGCGAGCGTTTTTAAGCCAGGTCCCAAAGATGCCGTCGCGGACATGCTCTGGCACCCAATCGATCTGCTCGTTGTTCGCCACCATTCGGTCACGAAAAGCGGAGACCTTCACGTACCAGGCATCGATCGCTTTATAGATCAGAGGTGTATCGGTGCGCCAACAATGCGGATAGCTGTGAAGATAAGTCTCGTGCCGGAAAACAACGTCGCGTGTTTTCAGGTCGCGAATGATCTCCTTGTTGGCGTCAAATACGTTCTGACCGTGATACTCTGGTACTTCTGCGGTAAAATTACCCTGCTCGTCCACCGGAATTACCATGGCAATGCCATTGGCCTGTCCGAGCTCTAGGTCGTCCTCGCCGAAGCCCGGCGCGATATGGACAATGCCGGTCCCCTGTTCAGTAGTTACGAAATCGCCTGCCAAGACCTGAAAAGCATTCGCCGTTCCTAAGAAATGGGAAAAGATCGGCGTATATCGACGCCCCACCAGTTTGCTCCCTGCAACAGAACCGACACGTTTGAATTCGGTCAGTTCCTTGGCGTAAGTACCAAGCGCCGCTTCGGCGAGCACGATCCTTTCCCCATTCTTTTCCATAATCGCATAGGTTAGGTCCTTATTTACCGCCAATGCGAGGTTGGATGGCAGAGTCCATGGAGTGGTCGTCCAAGCGAGCAACGTCATCGGAGCAGTCTCGCCTGCCTCCGCTTCCAAGACAAACTTCACAGTCAGCGCCGGATCCTGCCTCTCGCGGTATGAATTATCGAGACGTGTCTCGAAGTTTGAGAGCGGAGTCTGAACAGCCCAGGAATACGGGACAACGCGGTAACCCCGATAGACGAGCCCCTGTTTGTATAGTTCCTTGAAAACCCAGAGAACCGTCTCCATGAATGTAAGGTCCATGGTCTTGTAAGAGTTGTCAAAATCAACCCAGCGCCCCTGCCGGGTGACGTAAAACTCCCATTCTTGCGTGAAGCGCAGCACCGACTTGCGACAGTGCGCATTAAACTCCTCCACGCCGTATTCAAGGATTTCCTGTCGCCCTGAAATGCCCAATTCTTTCTCGCTGGTGAGTTCTGCCGGCAGACCATGGCAGTCCCAACCGAAGCGGCGTTCGACTCGCTGGCCTCGCATAGTCCGGTAGCGAGGGATCAGATCTTTAACGAAGCCCGTGGCGAGATGACCATAGTGTGGCAGGCCGTTGGCAAACGGTGGTCCGTCATAGAAGACATATTCATTGTTCTTGCCGTCAATCCTACGCGAACGTCGCTCCACAGTCTCTCTGAAGATGTTGTGCTCCTGCCAGTAAGCGAGGACGTCTTCCTCCATCTTCGACACATTCGGCGACTGGTCGACGGCTGGATAAACTGCGACTTTGTGTGTGCGTTCGGTTTGTGAACTCATCTGATCTACTGTATTGGGCCAAGCGGCGATGGTGGTCTTCTGCAAAAGCAGAGGCGACTGAGAAAAACCAACTTCCCCCGCCAGCTCTTGTTTATCTAGACACTCTGCACTAAAAGCAACTGCAATCACTTCGCCGCTTGTTCGCACGAAACGTGTGCCATGTCAGAGAATCGAAAGCTTAGCAAGAAACGTCGGTCCAGTATGAAAGCGGATTACAGGACCGCATGAATTATTGCAACTATGCGGCTCACGTTTCGCGGGACATAATCTCTTCCTGATCCGGTCCACTGTAGTAGTGGCAGCCCGCCCGCCAATCCCAACCTCCAAGGTCGCCCAGAAGACGCCGTTGCCTGGGTGTGGCTACGGCCAGCGTTTTCACATCGATGCTCTGATAATCGTAAGGACGCATAAACGTCGGCGAATAGCCGACGAAAAGCGTCTTGCGCGACCGTTTCGACCGGTTTGGCGCAGGTCCGTGCCACAGCGAGTGCGGAAACAGGATGCAGTCTCCTGCCCGAAATTTCAGCTGTTTTGCTCGGCCCTCCTGCAATATCCGCTTTGCTTCCTCTTTTTCGTACGGCACGCGGTGCGAGCCCGGCACGACAGAGAAATTACCTTCGTTTTCCCGCGACAGATCGTTTAGAAAGATCATCACTTTCACGTAAAGTGGCAGGCTGCTGGGATCTGTGCGGATGTTGCCGAGTGAATCCCCGCCGTCGACATGAATATAAGGTTCGTCATGTGCCTTCGGTGGATAGACAATGACATGCGTCAGAGAGATCTGAACGAAGTTGCCGAAAAGCTTGAGCACAATGGGAAACCACGCTGGATGGTCGAGCATCTCAAGAAAAACCGGATCGTCCTCCACAATCCTCCAACGACGGAAAGCTATTGTCCTGCGATCCCACGTTCTATCGATCCATTCCCAATGCGGCGGGAAAGTCGTCGCGGTCTCCTTGTCTTGGGAAAGGTTCGGAATTGCCCCTTCGAGAAAAGTGCGGTGCAGCGTGTCGGTTGCTTCGGTCCAGCGTTGCAGCTGATCGGGCGGGATTGCATTGCGAAGAATAAGGTAGCCATCCTCATCCCAATCTCCCTCTGGAGCCGTCGTACCTAAAAAGTCCGAATTCGTCGTGCCGTAGCTCATCAGCTCTGCCTTTCTCCACCTTGCGAAGCGTTCCGCCCGGTGTTCAACAGTTTAAATCTTCGGAGCAAGCTCGGTGACTCGCGCCGAATCTGTTGACAGTTCGCGCAAAGACTCATTTCCGTTTGACGTCCGGATATATGAGCCCGTCGTGCGTCCATCATCGCCGGCGAATTCCATGCCCCCATGATGCCGGACTTCACAACATCGGCGATCAACGCAGTACGGTTGAGATCGAGACAGCATAAGAGCGCTTGCCCGTCCCACCCGATCGCCAACCGCGACCACAGCAATTCACAAGCTTTGGGATCGGAATTGGCCGGAGGCACCTGATAGAGAGCGCCATCCTCGGCACTGGCAGAAGACAGATCTTCCCGGTGGCTGCCGGGCCAGTAATCCGCCCAAGCAAAACGATATTCGTCGGGTGGCGCATCAGCAAAGAGTGCCTTGTAGCTATCCGGAAATCCCGGTTTTGCCCCTAGCCGATAATATCGGATACCTTTTACAATAATGCGCGGCAATGACTGCTTTCGTTCCGCCCGGAAAGACAGCAGGTGCCTGATATTACCAACCACACGATCGAAATTAGCTCTCTTTCGAATACGCTCATAGGACCCCGCATCGTCTCCATCCAAATCGAGATAAATCTCGTCGACTGGTGGGTGTTCGATCAGGCGCCGGGCGACGTCTCTCGAAATTAGCATCGCGTTACTGTCGAGTCGAACCCTCAGGCCCGCTGTGCGCAGTTCCTGCCCCATTTGAAAAAAATCTGGATGCATCAGACTTTCGCCGCCCATGTGAAAGGCAATGACTGGACGTATGCGGGCAAGCTCAGGCAAAAGCGTATCAAACACCGCCCGCGGCATGAAACCGCGCGCGATGGAAGGATCGTGGGCTCTATGCCCCACCGGACACATCGGACAACGAAGATTACAATAGTTTGTAGGTTCCAGGCTGATAAGCAGCGGGGCATAGGGCAGCCGGGTAAAGCCGAACCTATAGGCGAAGTTTGCCTGGAGACTTCGAAGCATCAGGGACATGTGACCTCCGGATCGTTTAGAATGGCGGCAAGTTCTTGCCTAAGATGCTCGCCGACCAAATGTCCGGTTTCCTGCAGAATTGTTTGCGCCGCGTTGGCGAGCATGGACATGTCTCCAATAGGCTCGTCATCTCGGTCTGGTGGCGGAACAAAACTCCGGTGATGTGCACACGGTCCACACAACGTGCTACAACTGGGATCTCCTCCCGTCTCTGCTAATTGGCGCGCCCGGCGAAAATTCTTGGAATTCCAGAGCGCAAGCGGTTCGGCTTCATTCGTATCCCCCATGTCGTGGGTCTTGCGCCATCCGTTCCAACATGGCGCAAGGCGCCCATCAGCATGGATGGCAAGCTTGCCCCATAGCCAGCGGCAATGCGAAAGCTCTTCCACTCGTCGCTTGGCCCCCGACACATCATATTCGCTGAGCGGGTGTGAGGAATCCAACAAAAAATCCTGCGATCGAGCCACGCCGTCGGCCGACGCGATCATCGTTTTGGACCCCATCTCAGCGCGTGCGCCTCCACAGCGTATGAGATCAGCTCCGAGTTCAAGCGCATTCTTTCTGACGTCATCTAGTTCCTGAACGTTGTGACGGAAAGCAAGAAACTGCCATTCAAGCACGGGCCAAACAGATTTGGCCCTTTGCTTTGCGTCGCGGAGCGCACGCAGGTTTTTATGAACAGCACTGAGACTGCCACCTTTGCGATAAGCACGATACGCCTTCTCGCTAGAACCGTCGACAGACGCTACGATATACCGCAGACCAGATGCAACAATACGATCCCAGTCGAGCGGAGGATCGAAACTGAAATGGCTCGACGTCCGTGTATAGAGTCCCAAATCCGAAGCTTCGGCTACGATCTCCGCGAAATCCGGGTTGAGCAGCGGTTCGCCCCAATTGAAAAGATCAAGTCGCAATGCCAGTGGTCCGAGCTTATTGAGCAGCCTCGACGCCTGATCCATGGACATTCTGGTTCGCTGCCTACCCTTAGGGTCGGTCACATGGACACAAAGTGGACAGCGCAAATTACAAACATCAGAAGGATCTATTACGATGTGGTAGGGGGCATGCGCGACGTTGGGCGAGCGAGTGCATTCGGCACGTCGAGCGGCGAGATAGTTTTTTGCGCGGTTCCGAACCTCCTCTCGGCGGTGCTGAGGATGAAGAAGTAGTGCGAGCGTATAGGGCATCTCGCGTTCGAGTCCGATGTAGCCGGCCATCCTGTCGTTTAGAACTTCCGTATGCCAGGTCATCCTGTAACTTCCCCGATGAACAAGTGGTCGACGACCTCTTTGCCCGCGCTCTTTAATACAAAATTGCAGAATGGACGCTCTGACACACGTCGGCGATATGCCGAAGACGTATCTCTGATAGGGAACGTCAGAGCTACCCTTCCGATAACATGGTTCTGAAAGCACGCTTCTTCTGTGGGTACACTCGCTGCTCCGATTGTTTGTGGAATCTGTCTAAATGCCAGCACGACGCTCTTGGAGGCTGGGTTCGACAACATCATGCTCGCTCCGGGATGCAAATAAGACTGGTCGAATAAATAAAAGAACGACTGGGCGGTGATGTTGATCACCGCCCAGCGAAAAGGTGAGAGAGGTTACCAACCCATTGGTAATTCGACATTGACGCCGATGATCGGGGCTTCTCCCTGCTTGGCGTCGAGCTGGTTGATCTGACGGTTCAGGGATGCCACGACGAGCGAGTAGGCGATTTCTGGCGTCAGATGATCACGGATCTTTTGCAACTCCGTGGAGGTCACTCTCGCTACGCCGAACGCATCGAACTCCTCCACGTCATTGGCGATTTTTTCAGGCTTCAACATCTGCTGCTTCCTTGACAACCTGCCGGTCGCTGAACGGCAGTGATTTCTCCTCTAGGGCGGCGATGGACACGTTGTAGAACGCGGAGACCTTTGTCCTTCCATCCCAGTTTACGGTGATGTCGTGAACGTTTCTCACCAGCGGCTCCGGCAGGTTGTTCATGCCAGCCCAGGCATAAGGAACGGTGGTCACGCCGTCGAGCAGAGCACCTGCTTCCGTTTCCAGCTGATAGCGGATGAGCGCGGTGGCGCGTCCGGGACCGGCGGGCATGATGTAGTCGCGCAACGGGGTCACATTGCGCTTCAAGCGGGGCAACCGGGAGACCCCGGTCATCTCGTTGTGAATGACGAGGCAATCGTCTTCCAGACGCGTCGTGCTTGTTACTGACAGGCGAAGCAGTTCTTCGCCGCTGCTGTCGCGCAACACGCCTTCGCGCGCCGGCGAAATGTCGAAGGCACCAGCGGCAATATGGGCGAGGTCAACGCAAGTCGCATCCGATTTGGCGAAGAACGTACTCGTGGGATGCGAGCAGATCAAAGGACAAGAAACTGGATCAAATCCAACAGGGAACGAGGGCGACGCCTCAAGGTGAAGCTCGCAGGTGCCGCGCGAGCGATCCCCTACCCCCTTGCCGTTCATGTCAAAACTTTCGCCATTGACGGTGCCGTGAAGAAAAAATGCGATTTTGGAAATAGCCATTTTGTAAGCCGCCCTCTGCTACGGTTGTATGATGCCATTGCATGCTCGAATAGCTTGTGGCAACCTGCCGCAGGTGTCAACATGAATATCGTGATCGCATCGCATCTTCGCAAACAATGCGTATTGTTAATTCTTGGAAAAATTCAAATTATCATGAGCAATCAGAACTATACGGAAAAAGCTAGAGATAATACTCAAGTTTTGCGTGAGGCGCGTGATCTGAACGCGAGTAGGATCACCCAAGTCGATTTCTGAAAAACACGATGAAGGAGTGAAAAATCTTGCCTAGACCCCATCCTTCAGCCGTCCGCCAAGATCAGCCAACCCGACGAGTGCGAAAATGCGGCAGGTTGGCCGAAAAATTGCAAGTACTATGGGCTTTACTTTGCGCCAAACTACTAGCAAGTCGATTAAATGGCATAGGTTTCGTGCGAAAAGAATGTCCCACAGCAGATAAAATGAGTGAGATTTCGCAGCGGCCGCAGATTTCAGATTTCTCACATTTGGAACCCTGGAAAATCGGACCTGGTCCACGGCCTCACCGTTAGCGCCGCTTTGGCGGCCCAAGACGACAGGATGAAGTAGTCAAGGTGGTGGTGTTGAATTCCACTTGTGGGTTGGATGCCGCTGCTACCGGGCATGATGATGTAGACGCCCGCCGCTGGCTCAGATGTGCCAAGGTAGGTTTCGGCGTAAATTAAGCTATTCTCTGCACCTGCTGATCCATTGTCCGACAGGGCCTTGTTGCATGGCCCGCCGCTCAACTGATATCGGGTGCGGTCTTTTCCGTTCAGGAAGCTGTAGATGCCGCTTTCTTTGGTTCCAATATTTCGTTAGGAGCGCTGCCCCTTCAAATTCAGCGTGTTTTCCACGGGGTTGGACTGGGTCTGTCTTTTTGGATTGAAACTGGGTCATGTCCGCTCCGGCATCAGCATAGGAATGCGCTCGCGCGGGCACTTCTGCTTTGCTGAGACCGGTAACCATCGCTTCGATGCGGTATGGATTTGTGCCGAGCTGCCCTCAATCAGGCCGCCAATATTGAATCGAACATGTGCTGATTGATTCCAAACAGTCATTGGACGCGCGTCAATGTTTGCCTGCACACTGGCGGCATGCAGAGCCTTCGACACCCTGTCTTTCTGACGCGCATCGATCCGCACCGGAACATGGCCCGGTTCTATGCGTTGTCGGTCGAGCCGACCCTGTTCGGCGATTATGCCGTTCAACGGAGGTGGGGGCGTCTTGGCACCTCGGGGCGGTCACGGTCGGATCTCTTTCCCGATCTGGTTTCCGCACACGCCCGCAAGGCGCAACTGGTGCGCAGCAAATGCAAGCGCGGCTATGTCGAAGGCTGACATGAGAATTTGGCCGAAAGTGGCCCCAACGCCTGCCTTGATCTCGCGCGGCTCTGCAGTGAGCGTTGTGACGGCCTTCACAGAATCCCCCAGGCCCTGTATCTGCCGCGGCCGGTGAGCTCGCGCGGCAGCGCCGGGCCGAGCTGGCGGATCATGTGGTCGACGGCGGCGGCGGTGACGCCGAGCTCCTGGCGGGCCATTGGAATGGTCACCAGCGGCCGGGACAGGAACATGTGAGCAAAGTCGGGCAGCCTGGAATGGCTTCGGCAGGACCGGCAATGGCGGTCCAGTTGCTCCTGGGCGATGGACAGCTTGTCCATCTGGTCCATGGTTTCCCGGGCCGCTTTCTCGACCCCGGACAGGAGGACGGTGATGCGTGTGCGGAATGGATCCGCGCGGCGCCAGCGGAAGGGCGATTTTCTCAGACCCACGGACAGGGCCGGCAGATGGGAGGTCGTCACCTGCGATTTCAGGAAGGTGGCCGACACCAGACGGCCGAGCTCCGGCCAGCCGTCCAGCGGCTGCAGCCGCTGCCAGGCATCGAACAAAATGACGGCCGTCAGAACGGGGGGCAGGTTCAGTGGTCTGGCCGCGTTCAAGACGACCAGCCAGGCGTCCAGGCGGTCGCGCCGATCGGGTGTTCCTGGATCGGATTGCATTTGAGCCGTTGCCATCCGATGGGACGATGTCCGTGCGACCGGGACGGATCCTTCAGCAAGCTGCCGGGAGCGTTGCAGAACGGCGTCAATCTCGGCAAGAAGGTTTTCTTCCCTGTCCGCGTCGTCTTGCACATGTGTCGAGATCGATGGCGAACCTCCCCTCCCCTCCCCCGCACGGCTGCCCCGGGCATTCCCCTCCTCAAAACTGTCCGCCTGCCGGCCGATCAGGGTCAGAATGCCGTTGCGGCTGAGGACAGTTTCAGGGGGGTGCCGGTCGATCCGCCGGCGCAGGGCCAGGAGCCTGGCGGCCCGGGTCAGCTCATGGGTCGGGGCGCGCCTGTCGGTGCCGGCGTCATGCAGGACCAGATCCTCCAGATGCACCAGGTCGCCGTCGAGGGCCATGGACGCACAAGTGTCGAACAGGTGCGAGCGGCTGCGCACGCCGTCGGCAAGATCGCAAGTGCGCGCCAGCCGTTCATCCGCCCGCGTCAGCGCGCGGCTGGCGCGATCAAGCGGATCGGCCAGATCGGTCCAGTCCAGTGATTTCAGGGACCTGCGGAGATCGTAAGCCATTGACATTGGGAGAGGATAGTCCCGTAACGAAAATAAACAAGCAAAAAACTATCACTACATATACAGGTGTTGGAGCGATGTCATGACTAATGATAAGAACCTATTATCGATGATTAGACGTTTCGACGCCGCAGTGCTAGAAATAGGGCTCCGGTCCACGCCCGAAGAAGCTGACAGCCCATGTCCGACCATCGCCTCCCTGCTATTTCCGAAGCCCTTGAGCCGAGCACAGCCCAAAAAACAGAATCCCTTGATGCGCTCTCCGCCATCCTGCCGGCGCTCGCCGGACCGGAGCGCACCGACCAGCTGGCTGCCTTGCTCAGCGAGGAGGACATTGCCACCCTGCGTCATCTGGCAAGCGAAGGTATCGGCGAAAATTCCCTCAGGGCCCTCACCTCCGATTGTTCCTATCTGGAAGGCTGGTGTGTCGCGGCAACCGGTGAGCACCTCCCCTGGCCTGCCCCGGTGCCGCTGATCCTGAAGTTCATTGCCCATCACCTGTGGGACCCGGAGAAGAAGAAAGCAGATCCCGGACACGGCATGCCCGAGGACGTTGCCGGCACCCTGGAAGACCAAAAGCTCCTCAGAGTTCCAAAAAATACGGCGGGCCTCCGGCCCCCGCACGCTGTCTCAACGGTGCAGCGGCGTCTGGCCTCCTGGTCGACGCTGCATCGCTGGCGCGGGGTTCTGGGAGACTTCTCCGCGCCCGACGTGCGCTCGGCCCTGCGGCTTGCCGTCCGCGTTGCCGACCGGCCCAAAGCCAGGAAAAGCCGAAGGGCACTGACGGCCGATCTTCTGGAACGCCTTGTGGCGACGTGCAATGGCACGGATTATGCCGCGCCCTGCCTCGTCGATTTGCGCGACAAGGCGCTGCTGCTCGTCGGCTTTGCCTCCGGCGGCCGGCGGCGCTCGGAATTGTCCGGCTTGCGCTTTAACCAGATAACCCGGGAAGATCCCCTGCCCGCGGATCCGAACGATCCGGGCAGCGACCTGCTGCCGGCCGCCAGCCTGCGGCTCGGCCGCACCAAGACGGAGGATTCTTCCCACGACAATGCTGTGCTTTTGATCGGCCGGCCCGTCGAGGCCGTTGAAATCTGGCTGGAGGCGGCGGGAATTTCCGAAGGACCCGTGTTCAGGGCCATCGATCGCTGGGGCAACGTCAAGACCAGAAGCCTGACGCCCCAGTCGGTCAATGCGATCGTCAAGGCCCGCTGTATCCGCGCCGGGCTGAACGCTGATGACTTCAGTGCCCACGGCTTGCGGTCCGGCTTCCTGACAGAGGCCGCGAACCGGGACATTCCCATTCAGGATGCCATGCAGCAGTCCCGGCATCGGTCCCTCGCCCAGGCATCGTCCTATTACAATGATGCCGGCCGAAGCCGAAGGCGGTCCGCCAGAATGCTGGGGTGAGTTCACCGGTTTTGCAATCTAGTGAGGCACTTCGCTGCAGAGGATCTGGATTTCTTCTTCGATGACGTCGAGCAGTTGCTGAAGCTCGCCGCTCTCGATCGTCTCCCAGACGGTCTCCACATCTATCCGGAAGTACTCGTGGACGACCCGGTCCCGAAATCCGGCAATGGCCCGCCAAGGAACTTCGGGGCGTCGGGACGTGAGGTCTTCGGGCAATGCCCTGGCAGACTCGCCGATCACGATGAACGAGGCGGAGACCGCCCGAAACGTCTTCCGGTCATCAGTCGGCGTTGCAAGAAACGCCGCGCGATCCATGCCATCGACAAACTCGTAAATTTCCTTGATGGCCTCTCTCATGTCCTGGAGGCGATAAAGCGGACTTCGCGGCATCAGAACACCTGGATCTCATCCAGTGACGCCGTTTCCGCAACATGGTCACGCAGGCTTGTTCGGGGGACCAGGTCAATCTTCGTGTCCCGTTCCAGCGCCTCGCGGATCAGACCTTCTATCCTCCCTATTTCAAAGAGCGACAGCTTTGCGCCTGGCCGCAACTCGTAGGCCAGATCTATGTCGCTATCGGGACGGGCATCGCCCCGCGCGACTGAGCCGAACAGATAAAGATGCTGCAGCCCCTTTTCAGCCATCGCGGTCTGGTGTCGACGAAGGCGACGCACGACATCGGTCGCGACGGGGGCTTGCCTGTCTTCTTCTGCTACAAAGTCGGCCACAAGTTGGTTGAGCAGGTCCTGCACTTTCAATCCGCGGCGTGCAGCCAGAGATTTGAAGCGGTTTTTCAGAGGCGCAGGAACGCGGGCAGACAGATAGGCGGTTTCTGGGTCCGGCATGGTTTGATCACTTGCTGATTTGTGCACAAATACACAATACACCAATCAGTGCGAGAAGGCCAGCAGCATCCGTGACTGCATTTTGCGGATCGCCGTCAGCAATCCGGCTGACGGGCGAGGATCCTTGTTCCGGTTTCTTGCTGGAAAGGATGCGCTTCTGCGCCGCTGTTCAAATGCTATCCCACAAAGAAATCGTTGTGGGGGTATGGCGTTGCTTGCAGCAATTTCAGCCGATTGGAATGCCCACTGGGCTGGCTTACTTTTTGGCGGTCTTTCGCGTCTGTTTGGCCCTCTGCTGCCCGAGGCCCATTTTCTTGGCGAGTTCAGAGCGAGCTGCAGCATAGTTGGGGGCGACCATCGGATAGTCTGCCGGAAGGTTCCATTTGGCCCGGTAGTCTTCTGGCGTCAGGTCGTAGTGGGTCCGAAGATGCCGTTTCAGCGATTTGAATTTCTTGCCGTCTTCCAGGCAGACAATGAAATCGTCTCCGACGGATTTCTTGATCGGCACCGCGGGTACGAGTTCGACAACTTCGGGCTCCTGGGCCTTCTGCGCGGTCGAGACCAGCGAATTATGCACGGACGCTATCAGACCCGCCAAATCGGGAGCGGCAACCGTGTTGTTGGCCACATAGGCCGAAACGATATCGCTTGTGAGTTCAATGAAGGCTGCATCCGGAGCGATGTCGTTCTCTGGTGTATTGGTCATTATTTTCCCTATGCGCTGGCCTTCTCTTTAGGAAAGGCGAGAATAGTTATTCTGGAAGGAAGGTGCTGAGGCGCCTTACAGCCAATTCATTATTTGTGCAATGTGACAAAAATAGAGATTATAGTTCGATTTTATCTTCCAAGTGCGTCGTGTGAGCTTCAGGTCTCAAAATCTTGATGCAGAGGAGGCCGCGTCCTACCGGACCACGCTCTCTTCCGGCCGCAGAGCGGCCTCCACCGAGCCAAAGACGATTTCTGCCGGGACTTTCTAATGCCGGCAGAAGTCTCGAAGAGCCTTCCTTCGGCGAGAGAGCCCATCGGCCAAAACCGCCTTAGTCTCGGCCCATTCGGGGAACGATCGTTCGCGCTGGATCTGCTTTGCAGATATCCGCCTGGCTGCGCCAGTCATTGGCTTGTTGAAGGGGCTCCGCCCCCGGCCGGTCAAGGATGAACCGCTACGCGGCCGCAAAAGCGGCCTCCCCATGCTCCGCGGCTCTCGCCTTGTGCGCACGGGGACACCCCTCCGCCTTTCCGGTCCCTGACCGCCCTCCCCCGTTTCCGACGACGCGGAAAATGAAACGAGCCGCGGTGGTGAGTTTCATGGAAACAGGAGCAAACCAAATGACCAAGACCGACACAAACCGCCTTGAAATTTCTTTCTCCAAGCTGGCGCTCGATCCGAAGAACGTGCGCAAGACCTACGCGCAGGCAGGCATCGTTGAGCTTGCTGAAAGCATCGCCTCAGTTGGCATTCTGCAGAACCTTGTCGTTCGCGAAGGCGAGAAAAAGGGAACCTACCTTGTGACCGCAGGCGGGCGGCGGTTCCGGGCAATTGAGCACCTGATTTCCAACAAAAGAATGCCCGCATCCGTCAAGGTGACATGCGTTCTCAGCGACGAGGCTGACGCAACCGAAATCAGCCTTGCCGAAAACATCATGCGCGAAGGCATGTCCCCGGCAGACGAGTTCCGCGCTTTCAAACAGATGGCCGACGATGGCAAGACGGTCAGCGAAATCGCAACCCGCTTTGGCGCAAGCGAACTTGTCGTGACGAAGCGCCTCAAGCTCGCCCGCGTCTCCCCTCGCCTGTTCGAGATGTTCGAAAAGGGGGAAATGGAACTGGCGCAGCTGCAGGCGTTCACCGTCAGCGATGACCATGAAGCTCAGGAACGGGCTTGGGATAATCTGTCGCCGTATTATCGCAGCAGCCGCGATATTCGTCAGGCGTTGACCGATGGCAAAATCCCTGAGTCCGACAAACGCATCAAGTTCCTTGGCGGCCTTGATGCTGTCCGCGAAGCGGGCGGCACGGTGATCTGTGACCTCTTTAATACAGATGGCGGATATGCCGAGGACGCGGCGTTGATCGATAAACTCGTGGCCGAGAAGATCGACGCGCTCACCCTTGAAATTGCTGGCGAAGGCTGGAAGTGGTGCCGCTACCAGCCAGAAATCGACTACACGGAAATGCAGAAATACGGCCGGGTCTATCCCATGGCCCGCGATCTGTCCGACGAGGAACAGAAGCACCTTGAAACGCTAGAAAACGCGGTTGAGACGACTGGCGATGTCTACGACCAGTCCGGAGACGAAGACGACCGGCTCGCCTTCGAAGCAGCGGAAAACGCTCTTGAGGACTTCCGCGCCGCGTGGAAACCGGAGTTCAGCGACGAGCAGAAGGCACAGGCCGGGGCGATCCTGTCGCTTGGCTATCATGGAGATCTGCGCATTGAACGCGGCTTGATCGATCCGAAGGATGTGAAGGTGGCAGCACAAGCCTGCTCTGACACAGAGTCAGATGAAAAGGCTGCGTCGGATCATTCGAAAGCACTGGTCGCCGAGTTGACGGCTCGCAAGACCGCAGCGCTCCGCCTTGAGCTTGCCCAGAACCCTAACCTTGCCCTTGTTGTTGGCGTTCATTCCATGGCGATCAAGACGCTGTACGAGCACCGGGCAGCATGGACCCACGGGGCGGTTGAGGTCTCGCTCGACAGCGCTTGCCTTGAAACGCACATCAAGGACGCGGGCCAGTGCGCTGACCTCGATGCAATTGAACGCGTCCGCGAAAGCTGGAAATCGGTTCTGCCGGTTGATCCGGCTGACCTTTGGGACTGGTGCATGGGTGTTTCGCAGGATGAATTGCTTCGGCTGCAGGCCTTTCTTGTAGCCCAGGCAATCAACTCTATCAGCCATGGCGACGGCTTCAACGGCGCGGGCGTGGATCACGGGAACCGGATCGGTGCGGCCCTCGACCTCGACATGGCCGATCACTTCCAGCCGACCGCCGAAACCTACTTTGCCCGCGTCAAGCTCGATGTCATCCATGACAGTCTTGTGCAGGCCTGCGGCGAGGAAGCTGCCGCGCCCGTCCTCAAGATGAAGAAAAAGGAAGCCGCAGCCTATGCAGCCGAAAAAGTCGCCGGGACGCGTTGGGTGCCGAACATCATGACGTTCACAGACAAAGCTCCTGCGTCCGAGGAAGTCGTTCAAGAGGCAGCATAACGCTGCCCATTGAAGGGCTGCCCTGCGAAAGCTCCCGCAGGGCAGCCTTTCCCCTTCGGGGCAACCCCACCATCGAAAACGGAGCCCCTTGCCTCTCGATCAGACAGAGGCCGGTTGCGGACCCCGCCAAAGGAACCGACTGAAGTTTGAGAAGGGCTTAATTCTGGTCCGGTCAAGTATATCCTCCACTAGACCGGGTCAGCTCGTCACGGGAGCGGACCGGTCCTGCGGGGCCGGGCTGATCCCTTGTTATTTTTTGCTGTCTGTTGAAATGTGGTCTGATGTGCAACCTCTACTCCCACACCTCGGCGCGGCAAGCTGTGCTGGATTTCACTCGAGCGATGAAAGTTGCCGACACTATCGGCAATCTGGCACCGCAGCCGGGTATCTATCCGGATTATTCCGCTCCCATCGTCCGCAATGTCGGTGATGACCGGGAATTGACTTTGGCACGTTGGGGGATGCCTTCACCGGCGTTTGCACTGAAAGGCAAATCGTCCGACAAGGGCGTGACGAACGTTCGCAACACCAAAAGCCCGCACTGGCGCCGCTGGCTCAGCATCGACCACCGTTGTGTTGTCCCGTTCAATTCCTTTTCCGAGTTTGATTCAAAGGCGCGTGAACCGGTCTGGTTCGCCTTCAACGAAGACCGCCCTCTTGCTGTCTTTGCCGGTATCTGGACGAACTGGACCAGCGTTCGAAAGGTGAAGGAAGGCGAAGTGACCGCCGACCTGTTCGCGTTTTTGACGTGCGAGCCAAACAAGGAAGTCGGTGCGATCCACCCGAAGGCCATGCCTGTTATTTTGACGGAACAGGATGAAATTGAAACCTGGCTGTCCGGGCCCTGGGATGAAGCGAAAGAGCTTCAGCGACCTCTTGCGGATGACACGCTCGATATTGTTGCGCGTGGCTCGCGTCAGGATGGCAACGACTGACACGCGGACCGGCCCTGACGGGCCGGGCTGATCCCCTACGCCCAGAATATTGACCGGCCAGGGCCGGACTCGTGCTTGCTGAAAAGGGGCTCCGCCCCCGCCAGGTCAAGGATGAACCGCTGCGCGGCCATGACAGGGGTATCCCCACGCTCCGCGGCTGCGCCTTGTGCGCGCGGGTGATCCCCCTCCCCTGACATGGTCCTTGACCCGGCTCCCCCGTTTCCGACAACGCGGAAAATGAAACGAGCCAACCCGGCCAAGTTCAGGAAACAGGAGCAAACCAATGAACTCAGTATATGCCCGCACCGCACGCTTTGATTCCGCCCGCGCCCTCAGCGAAGACGAAATGCGCCGCAACGCTCCGTCTATCTTTGCAGTCTCAGCCCATGAGAGCCGCTCCGAACGATTCCAGCCGATCCCGACAATCGAGGTCCTGCGTGCCCTGATGGACGAGGGGTTCATGCCGGTTGGTGTGAAGCAAGGCCGTACCCGCGATGCCAGCAAGAAGGACTTCACCAAGCACCTGATCCGGCTTCGCCGCCTCGACCACGATGCCAAGTTTTGTGTTGGTGATACCGTTTGCGAAATCCTGCTCAAGAACGCAAATGACGGAACGTCCGCTTTCGACATCATGGCCGGGTTGTTCCGCATCCGATGCCTAAATTCCCTTGTCGCCCAGACCTCTACCCTCGAAAGCGTGAAGGTTCGCCACAGCGGAGACGTGCGACGCAAGGTGATTGACGGCACGTTCCGCGTGTTGAAGGAAGCGGAAAAGGCCCTTGCCGCGCCAGCCGATTGGAGCGGTCTGATCCTCGACTGTGACGAAAAGCAGGTGTTTGCGGAGGCTGCGCACATTGCCCGCTTCGGAGACAGCGAAGGGGAAACCACAACCCGCATTCAGCCGAACCAGCTTTTGAACGCCCGCCGCACGGGCGATCGGGAGAATGACCTTTGGACCACTTTCAACGTCGTTCAGGAAAACGCCATGCGGGGAGGTCTGAGAGCCGCATTCAGGGACGAGAACGGACGCATCCGGCGCACGTGCTCACGAGCGGTCAACGGGATCGATCAGGACGTGAAACTGAACAAGGCCCTTTGGACGCTTTCTGAAAAGATGGCGGAACTGAAAGGCTTGAAAGCCGCAGCCTAACGCGTGAAGCACTGGCGGCAGAAATCCCTGCCGCCAGTCTGCACACTTCGAAATTCAGGATCGGCGCTGCTGGACCGGTCCAGCCCTGTCGGGCCGGGCTGATCCTCAGCAGGGGCGTTGCCCAGAGCAGGGCTTTTCTCCTGATAAGGGACTCCCCGACCCGCCCCAAAACTTGCCAACTGGCAAGTTTTGGGGCGGGTCGGGGAGTCCCAAAAACAGCTTGCCAATTGGCAAGTTTTTGATCGTCCAAATGACAAGTTCCATAGCAGAGAAAATCTCCTGGGACCTGGGCACGGATCAGGCCCAAGAGAGGCCGAAACGGGCAGGAGGGAGAGAGGCTGCTTGCAGATGAGTAAATTGCCTGGTGGCATTCACAGGTAGACAAAACTCGACGGTAGGCTTCTGCCCCTGAGTAGCCGTCTATGCGTTTTGTGACCAATGTCTGCTTCGCGTCCCTATTCCGTTGAAAAACTCCTGTTGTTTTAAGTTCTGAACGCTGATTCAATCTCCTTACTGATTTGGGAGATGCTGGCGATGATGGGGCCGAGG
>NZ_PPCN01000020.1 GCF_002906165.1 Roseibium marinum | reverse complement strand
AACACAAACGACCTATACCGCGGGATGGAGCAGTCCGGTAGCTCGTCAGGCTCATAACCTGAAGGTCGCAGGTTCAAATCCTGCTCCCGCAACCAAATCAAATCCAACAAAAAGCCCCGACCGTAAAACGGCGGGGCTTCTTGCGTTTTAATGCGCCGATTGAGGAACGTTTCCTTTTGATGCCTGACTTGTCGTCAAGGCTTCCTTGGTGAAGCAGGCCGGATGAAGAAGAGTTTCCGGTGCGGTAGAATGCCGGTAAGAACGCAAAGGTCTCCGGTAAATAGGCGCGTAAAACACAAGGATCCGGAAAACAAGTTCCCGGATCCGCACTGCTGTTCATGTAGGGCTGTGTTTAGGTAATATTGGCGTCAGTTTCCGATGCCGAGCGCATAGACCATGTTTGACCAGTTTTTAGTATCTGTCGCAAAAAACTGTTTGGACGCATTCAGATCGCGCTCGTGTGTCAACACGCCGGCTTTCTTGAATTTTTCCTGGGTCTCGGTCTGCTGAAGCATCTCGTTCACGGCCAGGTTCAGCTTTTCCTGAATATCGGCAGGGGTGTTGGAGGGAACAAACAGCCCGACCCAGGAGGAAACGACAAATCTGTCATATCCCTGTTCCTCGAAGGTTTCCACGTTTGGTATCGCGTCGTGCTGATTTACCGATGCGACGGCCAGACCTTTCAGGAGCCCTTCACGGATGACCGGATAGACGGAATTGGAAGAGCCGATAAGCTGTACTTCACCGGAAATAGCGGCCTGGCGGGCCTTGGAACCTCCCTTGTAGCCAATCTGCTTGATGTTATCGAGACCGGCCAGTTTCGTGAGGAAAAACGCGGTCGTGACCTGGGACCCCGTGCCGATACCGGCGTTTCCAAGGGTTACGGACGGCTGGGTTTTGGCCCATGCAATCAGCTCTGCGAGGTTATTGGCCGGAACCGACGGGTGGGCTGCCAGTGTTTCCGGCGAGGAGGCTGGAATGGCAACGGCGGTAAGGTCTTTGATATCGTAGGGCAACTCCTTGCGGGTGGATTGTGACAGTCCCAGGCTCGCCGTGGTTACCAGAACCGTATAGCCGTCTCCCGCGGAAGCGGCGACACTGCCCGCTGCGACGTTTCCGGCCGCACCGCCGCGGTTTTCCACGACCACCGGCTGACCTAGCTGGTCGGAGACGCCTTGCGCAAGTATCCGGCCGACTGAATCGGCGAAACCTCCGGCGGAAAAGCCGACAACGAAGGTGATGGGCTTGCTGGGGTAATCCTGCGCCCGCGCGGATATAGCGGTCAAGGCCGTCAGGCCCAGGATAGCCGTCAGCCGTATTACCGTTTTTATGAAGTTGGCGATCATCAATCTTCCTCCCAAAGTTGCATTGTAATCAACGGATCCCGCCGGTTCAGGGTTTGGCAATCTCTGCTTCCGGCTGCAGCAACCGGACGCCATCGACGACACCTGGACGGTCCGCGATGGCCAGATACCAGCGTTTGATTTCCGGGTAGTCGTAGAGTTCGAGCCCGACCCGCCTGAAGCGGGAAACCCAGGGCCAAATTGAAATATCGGCCATGGAATAGTCCTCCACGAGGTAGCTTTTCCCGGTCAATTCACGCTCCAGGACGCCAAAAAGGCGTTCGAGTTCGCCTCGAAACCGGGTCAAGGCCTCTTCCCCGCCATCAGGGGCGTTCGAAAAATGGATGACCTGAGCTGCATTGGGACCAAGACCGGCCATCTGCCAGAATATCCACTGGATCGCGCGCCACTTCTGTGCATCGCCTTCCGGCATCAGGCACCTTGCCTTGTTGGCGAGATAGAGAAGGATTGCGCCCGACTCGAACAGGGTTATCCCGGTCTCGGTATCTGTAACGACAGGAACTTTCCCGTTCGGATTACGCGCCAGATGATCCGCTGACTTCTGCTCGCCCCTGGTCAGATCGATCGGATGCACGCGGAACGGCAGGCCGATCTCGCACAGAGCGATGTTGACCTTCTGACAGTTCGCGGTTTTCCAGGTGTAGAGCTCGATCATATGTCCGTCGGATAATGCGGTTGTTATCTTTCCCGATATCCTGCCTGAGAGTTGACGCGGCGAACCAATTCGATCTGAGGCGTCAAAGATAACTTGTTCCTACTTTCGGGCGATCTTGCCGGTTTTACAGTTTAGAACTGGCGAGAAAGCGTGCTAAAGCGTGTCGCGTTAAATTGAATTCAGGAAATCGCCCGAACGCATTCGCGAAGCAAACGCTGCCTCGGGCGTCTTCCTGAAACCATGAATCGGCTTAAACGCGACACGCTCTAGCAAACCTTCAGGTCCGCGCAGCGCGCATGGGACTACCAAATGAACCGGGGAGAGGGGACTTGGATATGAGGATGGCTGATCGTTCCGCCGGTTTGCCGCCGGTGAAGCGCATTGCTGTTCCCGCCGTGTCGTTTGCGCAGCATCCAGGTCTGGTGGAGCATCTGCTCGATCGCTATCCGGATGCGAAAATCAACAACGAGGGCGGGATCCACTACCGGACGGAGGAGGAGACGATCGCCTATCTGTCCGGTTGCGAGGCGGCCATCATCTCGTTCGAGATCATCAGCGACAGGGTGCTGTCCGCGTTGCCCGAATTACGCGTGGTCTCCAAACTGGGGGTGGGCCTTGACCGCGTCGACCCGCTCGCCATGCGCCGCCACGGCGTTCGGCTCGGCTGGACGCCCGGTGTCAACAAACGTGCAGTGGCGGAACTGGCGCTGGGTCTGGCGATTACGGGGCTGCGGCACGTGGTTCCCTGCAATCTTGGTATCCGGGCCGGTGAGCGCCAGCTGACAAGACTTGGCCGGCAATTGAGCGGCCGCGTCGTTGGTGTGCACGGGGTTGGCCAGATCGGTCAGGAGTTCATTCGCCTGTTGCAGCCGTTCGGCTGCCGCGTTCTGGGGTGCGACAAGGAGGATCGTTCCGAATTTTGTGCCCGCTACGGCGTTGAACTGGTGCAGCCCGAAGAACTCTATGCCCGCTCGGAAGTGCTTTCGATCCACCTGGCGCTCAATCCGCATACGCGGATGCTCTACGATACCGACACCTTGCGGAACCTGCGTCCGGATTGTGTGCTCATCAACACCGGCCGCGGAGGCATAGTCGACGAAAAGGTCCTTTACAGGGCTTTGACGGAAGGCTGGATCGCCGCGGCAGCGTTCGATGTCTTCGAGGAAGAGCCGCCGACGGATGATGCTTTGCTGAACCTGCCGAACTTCGTGGCGACGCCGCATATGGGGGCAAGTTCCGTGGAGGCCCGTTGGGAGATGGGCATCACCGCGATCAAGGGACTGACGGATAATTTCATCCCTGTGCCAGGGAAATATCCGTTCGAGTTTTCCTGACCTCAGGATTGAGCTGTCCAGGTGCTGAATATTCCGTAACCGCCTTTTTCAGTTCGGCGATCAGGAGGCTTTGCGCCGCACTGGGCACCCAGTCCGCGCGTGTTGTCAGACCAATCGGCCGCGCCGTGTCCGGGAGGTTGATAGGCAAAACCTTCAGGAGCCCGGATTCTTCCTCGTATCGGACCTGCCGCCGGGAAACCAGGGCTACCCGGTCACTTCCGGTCAGAAGGGCCCGGAGAGAACCGTGGGCGCACACTTCAAGAAGGCGTTTGGGTTCGGCCAGGGCGCGCGTGCGAAACGCCTTGTGGAAGAGGTTCCGGGAAGGGGTGTTCCTGCGGGGAACGATCCAGGCATATCCAACCGTGTCCGACAGTGTGACGGTCGAATGCCGGGCAAGCGGATGCCCGGCCCTGACGACGACCGACAGCGGGTCCACAAACAGCTCCGTTTGGCTAATGCCCGGACATGGGGGCGGTTCCCGCAATGCGCCGACGATCAGGTCGATGTCGCCGTTTCTCAGGCCGACGAGCTGACTTTCATAGGACCCTTCGACGATCTGTACGTTCAGGTCCGGGATCTGATCCAGAACACGCATGAGGGCCTGAGGTACGAGGTCTATCCGCGATAGCGGCAGCGAACCGACCACCATCCTGCCGACTTTTTGACCCCAGAATTGTTCGATTTCCTCACGCGCCAGTTCAATCTCGCGGCTGGCCAGTTTTGCTCCGCGTGCAAAAACATCTCCGGCGACGGAAAGTCCGATGCCATTGCTCGAACGCACAAAAAGCTTGTACCCGAGGGCCTTTTCCAAAGCTCTGGCCGTGCGCTGGATCGAAGGACGGGACATGCCGAGCGCGCGGGCGGCCATCGCGAAGTTGCCATGATCCGCGATTGCCGTTATCGCCCTTATCTGCGCGCTTGAAATCAGCCGGGTGGGATCGAGATCCCGCAGCTTTTTCTGGTTTTTATCCAGTTGCGGTTCGCAGGCCCGTTTCAACTCGGCAAAGGCACGGTCGACCCGTGCCAGAAGAATTTCGCCAACCTTCGTGCAGAACATGCCACTCGGCGTGCGCTCGAAGAGCGTCTGGTCGAATTCCGTCTCAAGCTTGCTTATGGCTTGGGTGACGGCCGGCTGCGACAGGAAAATTTCCGCGGCGGCCTTGTGAACGCTCCGGTGCATCGCAGTCAGGCTGAATGCGCGCAGGTGCCTCAGGTTCGGGAGGTCTTGAAATTCATCCACTGCACCCTCCCAAGTACCGATATTGAATTCCGTGATAGTATAACGTGTGATCGTGGGCGAATATTCCGGCCTTCAAGATTTTTGTGATGGCGGTTGTTGTCAGGGATGTTTCCCTCACTTGAGAATGATATTTATTGCTTTTTCCTCGGTATAACTCAATAGGTCTCCATAGGATTCCTCATTGCCGGTGCCGCTATTTTTCTTGCCACCGAATGGAACGGCGGGGAAATGCGTCCCGACGCCATTCACCCAGATATATCCTGAATCTATTTTTTGAGCTGTTTTCAGCGCCTTGTCGATGTCCTGCGTCCAGACCGAACCCGAAAGCCCATACTCGAGCGAATTCGCGATCCGGATCGTTTCGTCGATGTCCGACCATTTGAAGACAGCCAGAAGGGGACCGAAAACTTCCTTTCGAGCCAGTGTCATGTCCGCACGCATGCCGGAGAATACAGTCGGTTTCCACCAATAACCATCGGGGTGAAACTCGGACCCTTCCGGCCGCTCGCCGCCGGTTTCGAGCTTGCCGCCTTCGGCAAGCGTCACCTCGACGAAGTTTCTGACCTTGTCATACTGGACCTTGTTGTTGATCGGGCCGACCTGAGCCGTCGGATCCCAGGGGGTCCCGATCTTTCGCGCCTCGATCCTGGCGATCACGTCAGCAAGAACCCTGTCGTGGATGTCTTCATGCAGGAACAGACGGCTCGTCGAACCGCAGGATTGACCCTGCCAGCCAAAATTCATTCCCTTCACCGCAGCCGCCGCCGCCAGATCGAGCTCGGCGTCGGGGAAGACGATCATCGGGTTTTTGCCGCCGAGTTCCAGCGAGATATGTTTCACGGCGACCTCGGCCGCCCGGCGCTGAATAAGCATGCCGGTTTCGACAGAACCGATAAAACCGATCCGCTTCACCTTCGGATGGCGAACGATGGCATCGCCGGCTCCGGCACCAAGGCCGGTTACGATGTTGACGACGCCGGCGGGAAAGATATCCGCACAGAGTTCGGCAAGATAACAGGCCGAGAGCGGGCTTTGTTCCGCAGGTTTGACGACCACCGTGTTGCCCGCGATCAGAGGGGCTGCAATCTTCGCCGTCGCGAACATCAACGGATGATTGAAGGGGACGATCTTGCCGACGACCCCATAGGGTTCGCGCACGGTCAGGTGAATGTTGCCGGGTGTTGCCGGGATTGTGCTGCCCTTGATCTCGAATCCCAGCCCCGCATAGTAATCGAGCTGATTGGCCCCGTTGGCGACATCCAGACGCATTTCGCCGATCGTGTTTCCGGTGTCGCGCACCTCGATATCGAGAATGGCATCGGCATGTTCGCGCAAAGCATTCGCCAGGCGGCGGAGGTAGGCGCCTCGTTCTCTCATCGGGAGAGCGGCCCACGCCCCTTGAGCGCGATCAGCGGCCTCGACGGCAGCATCGACGTCAGCTTTCGTTCCCTCGGGAACCGTGCCCAGGACTGTCCCGTCGCAAGGATTGAGCGACTCGTACCGTTTCCCGCTCTTGCTGTCGACAAGCTTGCCATCGATCAGTATGCGGGCGTTCATGTAGTCGAAGTCCAGGGCCTTCTGGGTCGGGTCGGTCATGGCTAATTTCCTCTGTCGCAGCCGGTTCATCCAATTGGGGGACCGGGCAGATCGCTTTCTAGTTTGGTACCCGCCGAAGGGTCGATGCCGCAAATTAGAATTCGGATTGGGCTGATAAGATGCGGCACCCGTCCAGGTCCAGAGGGGCTCTTTGAGCGGTTACGGAATCCAACATTCTTCTCTATCGATTAGTTTTGCTTACCCCTGCCTTGCCTGATTGCCGGGGGCAGACGCATTCTCTGTCTCAATTGCTGTGAAGAGCGAGACTCAGGAGGTGAAATGTTGAAGACAGAGCCCGAGGCCGACAGTGCCGCGACCGACAAGATGTGGTCGAGCGATGCTGTCGCCGAAACCGTCCGCGCTCTTGGGTACACTTACCTTTCGCTGGTTCCCGGGTCGAGTTTCCGGGGCTTTCAGGACAGTATCGTCAATCATCTGGGCAATCTCTCGCCCGAACTGGTGATGACACTTCACGAGGTTCAGGCGGTCTTTATCGCGCAGGGCTTCGCGCGTGCCACCGATACGCCGATGGCCGTCGCCCTGCATGCGAATGTCGGCTTGATGAACGGCCTGATGGGCATTTTCGATACCTGGTGCAACCGCGTGCCGATGCTTGTCATCGGTGCCACCGGTCCGGTCGATGCGGCCATGCGCCGTCCATGGATCGACTGGGTTCACACTTCCAAGGATCAGGGCGCTCTGGTTCGCAATTACGTGAAGTGGGACGATCAGCCGGCCTCCGCGGCGGCCGCCGTGGAATCCGTGGTGAGGGCCGACCGTCTGGCCCGGAGCGAGCCACGCGGGCCGGTCTATGTGTGTCTTGATGCCGGCATGCAGGAGAGCGCGCTCGACAACCCGGTCGACGTTCCGCCCCTTGACCGGTTCCCTGTCAGCGAGCCGCCTTCTGCCTCCCGAGAGCAGGTCCGCACCGTGATCGAGGCTTTGAGGGAGGCTGAAAAGCCGGTCTTTTTGTTCGGCCGGGGAAACCGCGCCCAGTCGGACTGGGACGCCCGGGTTGCGTTGGCCGATGCCGTGGGAGCAACCGTGCTGTCGGGAACCCATGCAGCCGCTGTATTCCCGACCGAACATCCCCTTCATGTCTTGCCGCCGATCGGAGAACGTCCGACGGAAGCTGAAATCCAGTTGCTGCGGGAAGCCGACGTGGTCGTGAGCTTCGACTGGCATGATCTGGGCGGGTTTCTTTCGGCCAGGTCCGGGGAAACCCAGATTTCCAAACCCTTCAACGGGAAAGTCGTTTCCGTGTCGCTGGATCAAAATCTCGCCAACGGCTGGTCGATGGATCACCAGTTGCTGGCGGGAATCGACCTGCCGGTCCTGGCTTCACCGGACCGGTTTGTCCGTCAGGTTCTCGATGAGCTGGACGGCGGCAGGATGCCGGAACGGGTTTCGGGTGCACACTGGACGGTGCTGGCCGCCGAAAAGAGGCGGAACCGGCGCAGCAACGACATGCGTGTCTTCGACATGGCATTCGTGGTTACGGATGCGCTGGCGGAGGAGGACGTCACATTTGCCCGGCTGCCTTTCGGCTGGCCAGGGCTTGCCTGCGCCTTCAGGTCACCGCTCGATTTTCTCGGCAAGGATGCCGGGGGGACCGTGGGCAGTGGCCCCGGTCATGCTGTCGGTACCGCTCTCGCGCTCAGGGACAGCCGGATCACCGTCGGCATCATTGGAGATGGTGATTTTGCAATCGGCATGCAGGCGTTGTGGACGGCGTCTCACATGGATCTTCCGCTTCTCATGATCATCGCGAACAACCGGTCCTATTTCAATGACGAGGTCCATCAGGAACGTGTCGCGGTTGCCCGCGGCAGGCCGGTAGAACGCAAGCATATCGGCCAGCGCATCGACCCGCCCGTCGACAATTGCGCCATTGCCCGGGCGCAGGGGTTCGACGCCTACGGCCCCGTGAAGACGGAAGCCGAACTCACGGACGTGCTCGCCAGGGCGGTTGAGACAGTGAAAGCCGGTGGACGGGTTCTTGTCGATGTAAATGTAATCGGCGGCTACGGTGAGAAATAAACGCCTGTCAGCCGGGAGGAAGACAAATGAAATCTGTAGATCAGCGTGATCTGGTCGGGGGTCTGCTTGTTGCGGTGGTGGGAGGAGCCTTCGCGGTCGCCGCGACAGGCCTGCCAAAGGCCGAACCCGGCATGGTCGGTCCGGCCTATGTGCCTATGGCAACCGGCATAATCGCAATCATTCTCGGGCTGATCATTTCCGGCAAGGCCTTTCTGGGCGCGCGGCCGATTCCACGGATCAACATTCGGCCCGTTCTGGCGATCTTCGCGGCGACTGCCGTCTTCGCTCTTCTCATTCGCAATGTTGGTTTCGTTCCGACAATTTTTGCAGTTGTCGCGGTCGCCGCATCCGGTTCGCCTAAAAGCCGGCCGCTTCCTGTCCTGTATATCGCCGGAACGGTTTCCCTGGCCTGCTGGCTTATTTTCATAGTCGGTCTGGGGTTGCCGATCGACGTTGTCCGGAGTCCATTCTGATGGATCAGCTGCTTGCCGGGTTTTCGACCGCACTCGCTCCCGAGAATCTTTCCTATTGTTTCTTCGGAGTTCTGGTCGGTACTGCCGTCGGCGTTCTCCCGGGTATCGGTTCTCTCGCAGCGATTTCAATGCTGTTGCCGATTACATTCTATCTCGATCCGACCACGGCGATCATCATGCTGGCCGGGGTCTATTACGGTGCCGAATACGGCGGCTCGACGGCTTCGATCCTGCTCAATCTCCCGGGGACGCCATCCAACGCCATCACCTGTCTCGACGGGTATCCGATGGCTCAGAACGGCCGGGCCGGGGTGGCTTTGTTCATGACGACGATCGCGTCGTTTGTCGGCGGCACGCTCGGTATTATCGTACTGATGGGGGCGACACCCCTGTTCTTGAAATTCGCTCTTCTTTTCAACAGCAAGGAATATTTCGTCGCCCTTCTTCTCGGGCTCGTGATGGCCGCCACCGTCAGTCCAGGCAGTCCGCTGAAAGGGTTGGCAACTCTGGCGCTGGGTGTCCTTTTCGGTCTGGTTGGCGCGGACGTGCAGACCGGCATGGCACGCTTTACCGGCGGTCAGATGGAACTGTACGACGGTATCAGCATCGTCATCGTCGCCATGGGTCTTTTCGGCGTGGCGGAAATTATCTGGTCGATCACGGACCATGCAGCTCCGATGATACGGGATAAGATCACCATGCGCTCGCTTATGCCCACGCGCGATGATCTTCGTCGCTCATGGCTGCCCATGATGCGCGGAACGAGCGTCGGAGCCATTGTCGGTCCATTGCCGGGCGCGGGTCTCGCACTGGCATCTTTCTTCGCCTATGTGATTGAAAAACGCGTCTCCAAACGGCCGGAGAAATTCGGAACCGGGGTCATAGAAGGGATCGCCGGGCCGGAGGCGGCGAACAACGCGGCGGCTCAGACCGCGTTCATACCCACTTTCGCTCTGGGAATTCCCGGCACCACCACAACGGCGATCCTGCTCGGCGCGATGATGTTGCACGGGATCGTGCCGGGTCCGAACTTCATGCGCGAACAAACAGACATGTTCTGGGCGATCGTTGCCAGCTTCTGGATCGGCAACCTGTTTTTGCTGATCCTGAACATACCCTTCATCGGGCTCTGGGTCCGTCTCCTGAAAATCCCGTATCACCTGCTGTATCCGGTGATCGTCTGCATGATCTGCATCGGTATCTATTCGCTGCAATCGAGCGTGTTCGACATCTACCTGCTGATCGGGTTCGGGTTGGTCGGGTATCTTATGCGGTTGCTTGCCTTCGAGCCCGCGCCGATGCTGATGGGGTTCGTTCTGGGACCGCTTCTGGAAGAAAACTTCCGCCGGGCAATGCTGCTTTCCGACGGGGACCTTCTCGCCCTTTTCAAGGGGCCGGTGAACATCTCGATGCTTGCCCTGTTCGTCATCATTCTCGGCTGGACGACGATCAGCCGTTTGCGCCGCTCGGCGGAATTGAAAAGCAAGGGCCTCTCGGAGCAGAATCCATGAACGAGAAATTGGTAGAGGACTTGTGCGAGCTTGCCTGCGCGGCCAGGGTGCTGGCGGTCAACGGTCATGAGGACATGACGCTCGGCCATGTGGCGCTCAGGGACCCTGACGGGCGTGGCATATGGATGAAACGCCGGGGCCTCTCGCTTGGCGAGGTGAGAGACCAAGCCGACTTCCTTCTGGTCGACTGGGACGGAAAAGTTCTGGAGGGAGAGGGAAACAGGCACGGGGAATGGCCTATTCATACCGAAGTCATGCTGGCCAGGCCCGATATTCAGGCCAGCCTGCACAGTCATCCGGAATACGCGACGCTGTTGACCGCGAGCGAGGCGGCATTCCCGAGATTCACGCAGGACGGCCTTCGGCTTGGATCCGGCGGGGTTCCCAGGTTCACAGACACCGCGGACCTGCTTGTCGACAGGGAGCAGGGGCGTCAGCTTGCCGGGAAACTCGGCGATGCCGATATCGTCTTCATGAAGAACCACGGGACTTCCATTTATGCGGAAACCATCGCGAAACTGGCCCTGACCGGCATTTTTCTGGAGCGTGCGGCCAGGGCTCTTATCCGCGCCAAATCCGCGGGGCTGGAGCTGGAGGTCCCTGCCGAGGGGGATGCGCAAAAGGTCATCGGGTCGCTCGAAGAGGCCGGCTTTGTGGCCGATAACTGGAACTACCTGCTTCGCGATCTGCGTCGCAGGGAAGGGCCGGGCATGACGGGGAGAGCTGATCGGTGAACGTTTCCCGGACATTGTTCCTGCTGTCTCGCGCGGCAACCGTCTCGGCGTTTCAGTTTCTGGCGATCTCGCCGGGGTGGCACATCTATCAGCGGACCGGTGAGGCTCTTTAACTCGGGTATAACGGCCTCGTCATGTTTCCGCCCGCGCTCTGTCAGTTTCTTTTGGCGGGCTTTACCGCTGACAGGCTCTATCGCCGGCTGATAATCGGCGTGTGCAATTTCGCAGACTGCCTCGCCGTGAGTTCGATCGGGTATTGCCTGCTCACAAAACAGGAAGCCGTCTGGCCCGCCCCGAGGGTGCGCTCCACAAGATGCTCTGATTGCTCTGATCCCCTAAAGTTCCGGCAGAGGCGATCAAGAGATGGGGAGCAGGTCAATAGCGCACGGAAACGTTGACCATCCGACAGAGCGTCCGAGACGAATTCCAGGCCCTGGAGCATCTTTAGACCGATCAGCTTTTTGACGTTCACTCAGTTCCGAGTGAACGTCCGCCGATCTAAAGGCTCTGTTCCATCATGCGCTCGACGTGTTTTGCCGTAAGCCGCAGGGTCGCTTCCACTTTGGGGCGGATCTCCTTGAAGCGGGTCGAGGGCACCGGAACGGAGATCGAGTGAAGATCGCCGGACCAGTCACGGAAAGCAAACCCGACGGCGGAGATGCCACGGGTGTGTTCATCGAGATCGTAGGCCAGGCCGGTCTCCCTGATCGCGGCGAGGGTCGCCATGAAACCGGGCAGATCGCGCTCGATTCTCTGACGGTTCCATTCCGTGAGCGCCAGGTCGCGGGCCATGTCGTCGTCAAGCCGGGCAAGGCAGGCAAGGCCGTTGGCGGTGGTCGTCAGCGGAAAGGCCTCGCCGACCGAGGAGACGGTCCGCAGTCTGTGGGTGCCCGGCACCTGATCGAGAAAGATCATGGCCGGTCCGCGCAGAACGGACAGATCGGCCGTTTCTCCCGTCGCCTGCGACAGTTCCGTCAGATGAAGCCGGCAGCACTCGACGATATTGTAGCGGGCGGCTTCGGCCAGCGCGCTCAGTTCCGGACCGAGCCGGAGTTTGCCGCCATTGGCTCCGGAAATCACCAGCCTTTCCTTCTGCAGGGCGCCGACGATCCGTTGCACGGTCGAGCGCGGCAGGCTGACCGCTTCGGCGATCTGGCCGAGGCTCATGCCCGATTGGTCCTCCTTCAGGGATCGCAGGATTTTCGCGGCCCGTTCGATGACCTGAATGCCGCTACGGCCTCGGTCTGGCTCTGTTCCGGGTGGGGTTTCTTCTTCGATCATGGGATGGCAAACCGGTTTGTTTTCTGGTTTCGTGGAGATGGGGTGGCCCACCATACGGTACAAAAGACCTGAGATGCAAATAATTATTGACTGCTATGCGGTGCATATGTACCATAATGCGAAACAGTATCCCTGATACTAATCATAAGAAGCACTGTCATCAGCATCGCAACACCGCCTCGGCGGTGAAGGGAGGAGTATTGCAAAATGGTCGAAATCCGCGGCATCGAATTTCAGGCTAACACCGATAACGACATGGGGCTGGAGTTCTACAACCTCAGCCACCGCTATGGTTTCCAGTGCCCGAACTGGCCATATTTTCAGGACGTCCAGATTGACCGGAAGCACTATATGGCCAAGTCCGGCGTGCTGTCCCAGACGATCACCACCACCATGCATGTAACGACGCATATCGATGCGCCGGCCCATGTGGTGCAGGGAACGCCGTTTATTGACGAAGTGCCGCTGCCGCACTTCTTCGGCTCGGGACTTGTTGTCTCAATTCCAAAGAAGAAGTGGGAGCAGATCACGGCCGATGATCTGGAAAAGGCCTGCGGTCACGCGATTCGGAAAAACGATGTGCTGCTCATCAATACCGGCTGGCACAAGCAGTATGAAGATGGCGACTATTTCGCCTATTGCCCGGGTCTGGTCCCCTCGGCCGCCGACTGGATGGTTGAAAAGGGTATCAAGGTCGTCGGTCATGACACCCAGGCCAACGACCACCCGTTGGCAACTGCAATCGGTCCGCAACGCAACGGCCCTATCCTTCCTCATCTGGAAGAGGAATATAAGGAATGGTCCGGCGGTCGCGACTGGAAGGACGATTTCCCTGAATGGGAGCCTGTTCACCAGAGGCTGTTCAGCAACGGCATCCTCGGCATCGAGAATGTCGGCGGCGATCTCGACGCGGTCACCGGCAAGCGCTGCACCTTCGCCTTCTTCCCCTGGAACTGGGACCGTGGTGACGGCTGCATCATCCGTCTTGTCGCAATGATCGACAAGGGACAGCAATACCGCATCGAGCCCGGCGAAAACTTCTGAGCAACAACCGCCTGAACGGGCGGTCTTACATGAATTTTCGATCCACGGGAGGGGAACGCGATGCATATCAAGCGTTTCGAGGAAGCACAGGCCTACGAGGCCCCCAATCACTGGGGTGTCCACGGGCTCCGTTTGCAGGGTTTCGAAGAGGGAGGGCCGACCAACCAGTGGGTCGGCTACTCCCAGTTTCTCCCCGGCGGAGGGGCCGGGCCGGATTCAACGCCCTTTGAAAAAGTCTATGTCGTGCTCGAAGGCGAGATGACCATCGAGTGGGACGGCAGGTCCGAAATCCTGCGCGCGATGGACAGTTGCACCATCCCGCCCGGACTGGAGCGGCGGATCGAGAACAGGTCGAACCACGTCTGCAAGATGCTGGTCGTCATTCCCTACCCGCCGAAAGGATAAGCCATGTCCGAATTGACGAATCCGATGTCTATGTTCGACGTTTCCGGCAAGGTGGCCCTGGTCACCGGAGCCTCCGGCGCCTTCGGCATGGTTGCCGCGAAGGTTCTGGCGGGGGCCGGCTGCAAGCTGGTTCTGGCGGCCGGATCCGCGGACGCGCTCGCCGAAATTGCCGCGGAGTGCCGGAAGATCGGCGCTGAGGTGGTCGAGGCGAATGTCCGTCCGACGGATGAGGCGGTCTGCGCCGATCTCGTTGCGAGGGCCGTCGAGGCCTTCGGATCGCTCGACATCCTGGTTGTCGCGTCCGGCATGAACAAGGTCGCCAAGATCGACGAGATGTCACCGGAGACGTTTACCGACGTCATGGATGCCAATGTGACCCAGAGCTGGCTTCTGGCGCGGGCGGCTACGGTGCAGATGAAGGCGCAGGGGGGCGGCGGAAAAATCGTGCTCGTGTCCTCGGCGCGGGGGCTCCTCGGTCATCCTGCCGGCTACACCGCCTATTGCGCGTCCAAATCCGCGGTCGACGGCATCACCAAGGCGCTCGGCTGCGAACTCGGGCCGACCGGGATCACGGTGAATGCCATCGCCCCGACGGTGTTCCGCTCGCCGCTGACGGCCTGGATGTTCGCGGAGACGGAAGAAGCGGAAACCGTGCGCAAGGGCTTTCTCACGCGCGTGCCGAAAGGCCGCTTGGGCGAACCGGAAGACCTTGCCGGACCGCTTCTGTTCCTGTCCTCCAGGGCAAGCGACTTCTACACGGGGCACATTCTTTACGCCGATGGCGGCTATACGGCGGGATAACACATGGAAAAGCGCCCCATAGCAGTGATCGGCGCCGGGCTCATGGGCCACGGTATCGCGCTGACCCTGGCGAAAGCCGGACACCGGGTCCTGGTGACCGACCCCGTTGCGGACGCTCTGGCGGCCGTGACCGGACGTATCGCCGAGAGCCTTTCCCTGATGGGAGAAGATGCCGGTCGGATCGATGAGATCCTGAGCAATGTCGAGACTTGCGAAAGCCTGCAGGCTGCCGTTTCGGACAGCTTCGCGGTGTTCGAGGCCGCGCCGGAGAAGATGGACCTCAAACAGCAGATTTTCGCCGAAATCGAGGCCCATGCGCCCGGCGACAGCCTGCTGGCCTCCAACACCTCGGTGATGCCGATCACCGCGATCATGCAGAAGCTCGGGAAAAGGGGCCGGTCCCTGGGGACGCACTGGTGGAATCCGCCGCATATGATTCCGCTCGTCGAAGTGATCCGGACCGAATGGACCTCCGATGAGACGGTGGACACCATGATGTCGCTTCTCGGCGAGGCTGGAAAGACACCGGTTTGTGTGGCGAAGGACGTTCCGGGCTTCATCGGCAACCGGCTCCAGCATGCGCTCTGGCGCGAGGCGATCAGCCTGGTGGAACGCGGGATCTGCGACGCGGAATCGGTCGATACGGTGATCAAGTCCTGTTTCGGCAGGCGCCTGTCGGTCCTCGGGCCCCTGGAGAACGCCGATCTCGTGGGCACCGATCTCACGCTCGACATTCACAACACGGTGCTTGCCGACCTGGAGAGCCGGCCGGGGCCGTCCCCCTACCTGGAAAAACTCGTGGCCGATGGAAAGCTCGGCATGAAAAGCGGAGAAGGATTCCGCAAATGGACGCCCGAAGAGGCCGACAAGGTCCGCAAGCGCGTTACCACCCATCTGAAAAGGCTTGAAACGATCTTGGAAGAGTGAACACGCGCCGGCGAGGAGGCCGGCACTGGGAGGCGACATGACACATTCGTTCAAATACCCCTCGCGCCGCAGCTTTCTTGCGGCAACCGCAGGTGTGCTCGCGGCCCCGGCCATCTTGAGAAACAGCCGGGCCTTTGCCGCAAATCCGACGCTGCGGGTCGGCCATGTCAGCCCGCGCACCGGTCCGCTGGCCGGTTTCGCCGAAGCGGACGATTTCGTGCTCGGCGCGATCCAGGAAGCGTTCTCCGCCGGTCTTGAGAACAACGGCAAGATCTGGTCGGTCGAGATCGTCTCCAAGGACAGCCAGTCGAACCCGAACCGGGCGGCGGAAGTCGCGGCGGATCTCATCCTCTCCGATGAAGTCGACATCATCGTTGCCGCCTCGACACCGGACACGGTGAACCCGGTTGCCGACCAGGCGGAAATCAACGAGGTTCCCTGCATCACCACCGACTGTCCGTGGCAACCTTATTTCTTCGGACGCAACGGCGTGCCGGGCCAGGGCTTCCAGTGGACCTATCATTTCTTCTGGGGACTGGAGGATGTCATTGCCGCCTTCCTCGACATGTGGGGCGGCGCTGGCGTCAACAAGACGGTCGGCGGGCTGTTCCCGAACGACGCCGACGGCAACGCCTGGGGCGATCGGGAGCTGGGCCTGCCCAAGCCGCTCGCGGCCGCCGGTTACGCGCTGACCGACCCTGGACGCTATCAGCCGCTATCCGACGACTTCTCCAACTACATCAACGCGTTCAAGGAGGCTGGTTGCGAGATCGTCACCGGGAACATGATCCCTCCGGATTTCGCGACGTTCTGGGCGCAGGCCGCTCAGCAGGGGTTCAGCCCCAGGATCGTCACCATCGGCAAGGCGCTGTTGTTCCCATCGGTCATCGAGTCGCTCGGAGACCGCGGTGACGGGCTTTCCTCGGAGGTCTGGTGGTCACCCGCCCATCCGTTCTCGTCGTCCCTGACCGGGGCGAGCGCGAAGCAGCTTGCCGAAGGTTACAGCGAAGTCTCGGGCCGTCCCTGGACCCAGCCCATCGGATTCAAGCACGCGCTTTTCGAGGTGGTTGCCGACGTCGTGCGCAGATCACAGGACCTGGAGGATCCCGAGGCCAACATCGCAGCCATCGCGGAGACCAATCTCGATACCATCGTGGGAACCCTCAACTGGGCGGACGGTCCGATCAACAACGTCACCAAGACGCCTCTGGTGGCCGGTCAGTGGCAGAAGGAGGGAGATGCGTACGATCTGAAGATCGTGGCCAACGCGCATGCGCCCGAAATTCCGCTGACAGGCGAGCTGAAGCTGCTTTGACAGGCAACGGGTGACGTGCTCCCGCCCGGCGCCGTCACCCAACCTGACGAGACCATTATGACAACCATCCTTCGTCTTGAGAAACTGTCGAAAGCCTACGGCGCCGTCACCGTTGCCGACGATCTCGATTACGGGCTCGTGCGCGGCGAGGCGCTCGGCGTCATCGGCCCGAACGGTGCCGGCAAGACGTCGATGTTCAATCTGATCACCGGAACGGTCGCGCCGGATAGCGGCAGCGTGCATTTCGACGGGCGGAATATCACCGGACAGGGCGCTGCGGCCCGAAGCCGGATGGGGATCGCCCGCAGCTTTCAGGTTCCACAGCCCTTTTCAGGTCTCACGGTATTCGAAAACGCCATGGTCGCCGCAACCCAGGCGGCAGGGCTTTCAGGCGGAAAAGCCGAACAACTTTGCCTAAAGGTCCTTGATCAGACGGAGCTTTTGCCCAGGGCCAATCAGTTTGCCGGCAGTCTCACGCTTCTCGATCGCAAGCGTCTTGAACTGACCCGCGCGCTCTGCGCCAGGCCCAAGCTGCTGCTCCTCGACGAGATCGCCGGGGGGCTGACGGAAGGCGAATGCGCCGCGCTGGTGGCGACGATCCGCAACATCCACGCCTCGGGGGTCTCGATCATCTGGATCGAGCATGTCGTGCATGCCCTGCTTGCGGTGGTCGGGCGCCTCATCGTGATCGATTTCGGCCGCAAGATCGCCGAGGGCGCACCGCGCGACGTCATGGAAAGCCGAGAAGTCAGGGAAATCTATCTTGGAATTGAGGCCGATGCCTGATCCGATCCTCCAGATTGCCGGCCTCGATGCCCGTTACGGTGATTTCCAGGCGCTTTACGGCGTGGACATGACCCTCGCCGAAGGGGATGTTCTGGCGATCATCGGGGCCAATGGCGCCGGCAAGACGACGCTCATGCGCTCCATTGCGGGTCTCATCCGAAACGGTGCCGACGAGATAAAATTCCGCAACGTACCGATCGGCGCACTGCGGGCCGATCAGGTTGCCAGGCGCGGCATCGCGCTGGTGCCGGAAGGGCGTCAGCTGTTTCCATCGCTGTCGGTTGAGGAAAACCTTCTCATCGGAGGACGTTCCGGGCGTCAGGGACCGTGGTCGCTGAAACGGGTCTACAGCCTCTTTCCGATCCTCGAGGAACGCAAAAGGCAGCCATCGACATCCCTGTCAGGGGGGCAACAGCAGATGGTGGCTATCGGCCGGGCGTTGATGGCGAACCCGGATCTGATCCTGTTCGACGAAATCAGCCTCGGCCTCGCACCGATCGTCATCAGGGACATCTACCGCGCTCTGCCGGGCATCGTTTCCCAGGGCATGAGCGCGGTGATCGTCGAGCAGGACATCACCAAGGCACTTTCGATCTCCTCCAGGGTCTATTGCCTGCAGGAAGGCCGGGTGTCCCTGGAGGGCGCCTCGACCACGGTATCTCGCGAAGACATCTCGCGCGCCTACTTCGGGATCGAATGACATGGAGTGGTTGAACGCGGTCATACAGGGTGTGTTGCTGGGTGGGCTCTATGCGCTTTTCGCCGCGGGCCTGAGCCTGATCTTCGGCGTGATGCGGCTGGTGAACATCGCCCATGGCGACCTCATCGTGCTGGCTGCCTATCTGGGCCTGACGACATCGGTGGCGCTCGGGCTGCATCCGTTGCTGGCCCTGGTCCTGGTTGCGCCGGCCCTGGCGGCAATCGGCTTCCTTCTGCAAATCGGCATCCTCAACCGGACGCTGGGCAACGATATCCTGCCGCCGCTTCTGGTGACCTTCGGACTGTCGGTCATCCTGCAAAACGCGCTTCTGGAAATTTATACCGCCGATCCGCAAAAGATGGATGCGGGTGCGCTGGAAACCGCAAGCGTCTCCCTGGGAGGGATCAGTCTCGGTGTCCTGCCGCTGCTTACGTTCGCTGTCGCCGTGGCGATCGTCGGCGCGCTCCAGTGGGTGTTTTACAATACGGCGCTCGGCCGCGCCTTCCGCGCCACCTCCGACAATCAGGACATCGCCCAGCTCATGGGTCTCAACAAGGCCCATGTCTACGGCTACGCCATGGCGCTGGCACTGGCCGTCACCGCCGTGGCAGGCATTTTCCTCGGCATCCGGACCAGCTTCGATCCCGCGATCGGCGGCAGCCGCCTGATTTTCGGCTTCGAGGCGGTGATTATCGGCGGGCTGGGAAATCTCTGGGGTACGCTGGCGGGCGGCGTCATTCTGGGTGTGGCGCAGACCGTCGGCGCCAAAATCGATCCGGGCTGGCAACTGCTCGCCGGACATATCGTTTTCCTGCTGATCCTCGCGGTGCGCCCCAGCGGTCTGTTCCCGAAGGTGACGGGATGAGTGCCGGGCCGTTCAAAGTCACGCGTTCGTCGCGGGCCGCACGCATTGCCGCCGTGGCCGGACTGATCGTCCTGCTGGTGCTGGCCGCCGCCCCCTGGTGGGCGGGCCGGGCCGACATGCGGCTTCTCAGCGAGGTCTTTCTCTATCTGGCGCTCGCGAGCCTGTGGAACCTGATGGCCGGTTATGCCGGACTGGTATCGGTCGGCCAGCAGGCTTTCGTCGGTTTCGGCGGCTATCTCCTGTTCGCGCTCACGATTTTCGCGGGCCTTCATCCTGTTGTGGCGCTGCTGGCCGCCGGCGGGCTGGCCGCGCTTGTCGCGGTTCCGGTGGCGGCGCTGTTGTTTCGGCTTCGCGGCGCCTATTTCGCAATCGGCACATGGGTGATGGCGGAAGTCTTCCGCCTCGTTTTCGCGCAGGTCGGGGCGCTGGGCGGCGGGTCCGGCACGTCGCTGCCGGTGGGGATCGTCAAGTCTCTGGCGGCTTCGCGCAGCGGGCGCGAAGCGCTCAGTTACTGGCTCGCGCTCGGCGCGGCGGCCGGGACCATTGCGGCTGTCTATCTGTTCCTGCGCTCGCGCAAGGGGCTCGCATTGACCGCGATCCGGGACAACGAACTCGCCGCGCGGTCTCTGGGGATCGACATCTGGCGCACAAAATTCATCGTCTATGTTGTGACGGCGGCCCTGACAGCGATCGTGGGCGCGCTGATTTTCCTTCAGAAACTGCGCATCTCGCCCGATGCGGCCTTCAGCGTCAACGACTGGACCGCCTTCGTGATTTTCATCGTCGTGATCGGCGGCATCGGCACGCTGGAAGGACCGATCATCGGCACGCTGGTGTTCTTCGCCCTTCGCGAGACGCTGGCCGATCTGGGCACGACATATCTGCTTGTCCTCGGCCTCGTCGCCATCGTGGTGATGTTAAAGGCCCCGAAGGGGATCTGGGGCCTGATCCAGATCCGCTTCGGTCTCCAACTCTTTCCGCTCGGCTATCGCGTGCTGGGCAATCTCGCCAACAAGGAAAACTGACCATGGCACGCCAGAAGACCGTCATCACCTGCGCCGTCACCGGAGCGATCCACACGCCGACCATGTCGGATGCCCTGCCCTATACGTATGACGATATCGCGGCCCAGGCGATCGAGGCGGCTGAAGCCGGAGCCTCTATCCTGCACCTCCACGCGCGCAACAACGAAACCGGCGCGCCGTCCGTGGACCCCGCCGATTTCACCGCGTTCCTGCCGCGTATCAAACAGGCCACGGACGCGGTCGTGAACATTTCCACCGGCGGTTCCCTGACCCTGTCGATCCAGGACAGGATCAAACCCGCCGCCACCTTCAGCGCCGAAATGTGCTCGATGAACATGGGCAGCATGAACTTTTCCTTCCATCCGCTCGCCAAGCGCTACGACACGTGGAAATTCGACTGGGAGAAGGACTATGTGGCAAATTCCGATGGCAATATCTTCCGCAACACCTTCCGCGATATCCGGGAGGCCGCCGAAACCCTTGCGCCGCATGACATCAAATTCGAGCATGAATGCTACGACGTCGGCCATCTCTACAATCTGAAATTCTGCATGGATGTCGGCCTCTTCAAGGCTCCGATCTTCATCCAGTTCGTGATGGGCATCCTCGGTGGCATCGGTGCGGACATCGACAATCTGGTGTTCATGAAGAAAACCGCCGACAAGCTGTTCGGCGACGACTACCGGTGGTCTGTCCTGGCCGCCGGGGCCTCGCAAATCCCCATGGCGGCAACCGCCAGCCAGATGGGCGGCAACGTCCGGGTCGGGCTGGAGGACAGCCTGTTTATCAGCCGCGGCAAGCTTGCGGAATCCAATGCGCAGCAAGTCGCCAAGATCCGCAGGATCGTCGAGGAACTCGGCACCGAGGTCGCAACGCCCGACGAGGCACGCGAGCTGCTGGGGCTGAAGGGCGGCGACAGGGTGAATTTCTGAAATGCCGGCCATGCTCACGCTTCACCACGCACCCACCAGCGTCTGCTCCCAGAAAGTCCGTGTCGGCCTTGCGCTCATGGAGCTTCGTTACGAGAGCCGCATGCTGAACCTCCAGGCGGGCGATCAGTTCGAGCCCGGCTATCTGAAACTGAATCCCGACGCGGTGGTGCCGACACTGGTCGACGGCGATCTCGTCGTTGTCGAATCGAGCCTCATTCTTGCCTATCTCGACCGGGAGCATTTCAGCTCGCAGCTTATGCCCAGGGATCCGGCGGGGAGAGTGCGCGCGGAGCACTGGCTGCTGCGCTGCCTGTCCATCCATGCGGCGATCAACACGCTCAGTTTCTCGACGGCGATGCGCAAGAAAATACTCGCCGAAAAGACCCGGGACGAAATCGACGCCCTGGCCGCCAGGTTTCCGGACCCGATCATGGGGCAAAAGCGCAAGGATCTGATCCTGAACGGGATTGCTTCCGCCTATGTCGGACAGGCCCTGGTGCATCTCAGACGCCTGTTTGCCGACATGCAGGACGAGCTTGAAGAAGGCCCCTGGCTCGGTGGAAACCGGCTCGGTATCGCCGATGTCGCTCTGGTCGCCTATGTCGACCGTCTGGACAGGTTGGGCTTCAGCGGCTTTTGGGAAGAGGAGTTCGCCCGTGTCGGCCCCTGGCTCGACACCTGGAAAGCGCTCCCGGCCTATTCAACCGGCATCGCCGATCATCTGCCGCCCGGAAGCGCCGAGGCGATGCGTGCCGGCGGTTCGGCGCATTGGCCCGAACTGCAAACACGGTGGACCGGTTTGACTGAAACTAGAGCACTTTAAAAGAATACGGAGTCGCTTGATGGGATTTTATCAGCCTATATCCAAGACGCGGATCGCAGCGCGATGCGGGGCAGCGGGCCAGATCCGCAACGCCGGAGATGGGCTGACAAAACCCACCGAAGGCTCGTTTTTCACGCCGGCCGGACAGCGTTGCGGTCAGCTTGTGGCCAGACAGGCCACGGCTTTGACCGCGCCTTGCCGGCAGACCCGAAAAACGGGTCAAGCGGCTCCGTATTCTTTCAAAGTGCTCTAGGAATTGAGAATTTTCCGCCTGTTACGGGCGGAAGAACGGCGGGCGCTGCCCGCCGGAAACAAAGGAGGAGGAGAATATGATGAAATTGAATACCATTACCGCCGCCGGGGTGCTCCTGGCAGGCATGCTGAGCGGACCGGCCGTGGCGGAGACCCTGAAGGTCACCACCTTCCTGCCGCCGGTGCACACTTTCGTCAAGGCGATCAACGCCTGGGGCGAGGAGCTGGCTGACAGGTCCGGCGGTGAGATCGAGATGGAAGTCTATCCGGCAGGCCAGCTCGGGCCACCGCCGCGGCAGTTCGACATCGTTCGTGCCGGTGTCGCCGATATCGCGATATTCCTGCACGCGGTCACTCCCGGACGTTTCCCGATGACCGAACTGGCGGGGCTTCCCCTGACACATCCCTCGGAAGGGGATGGAAGTGCGATCACCTCGCGTCGGCTGACCGAACTTGCGCCCGAATATCTGGCGGGTGAGCATGAAGGCACGCATATCCTCTGGATGGCGGTAACCCCGCCGCTGAAAGTCAATCTTGCGAAGGCCGACCCGAGAGATCTCGACAATCTCAAGGGGTTGCGGCTGCGATACGCGGGCTCGACCTGGCAGCAGATCGTCGAAGCACTGGGGGCATCGCCGGTGCCGGTGCCGCCGGCGGAAACCGCCGATGCGATCGGCAAGGGTATCGTTGACGGTGCGACATTCCCCTTCGAGGCCACCATGGCCTTCGACCTTGGTCCGGTGATCGAATATTCGATGGAACCCGGGCTGGCCTCCGCAACCTTTGCTGTCGTCATGAGTGACGCCGCCTACAATCGTCTGTCCGCGGAGCATCGCAAGCTCATCGACGAGACGACCGGTCCCGACCGGGCGGCCTGGTTCGGTGCCCTGTGGGACAAGGGCGAGGAAGAAGGCCGCAAGTATATGGTCGACTCCGGAGTGGACATCGTCACGCTCAATGCAGCGCAAGTCGAAGGTCTTCAGGAGACGTTCGCGTCCATCGTCGTTGCGGGTAAAACCGCGGCCGGCGATAACGCGCAGGCCTTTCTTGACGCCTACACGAAATGAACAAAATGCGGCCCGCGATTCAGCGGGCCGCACCGCCCAGATGGAAAGGCACACAAGATGCGTGAAGGCTCTGAACGAACGGACCCGGTGACCCGGATCATGCATGCGATTGCCGGCATCGCCCTGACGACGATGATGCTCGTCGTTGTCGGCGATATCGTGCTGCGGGCCGTGTTCGGCGTCCCCATCCAGGGAGCATATGACGTCGTCAGCATCGCGCTTCTGGTCATGACGATGTTCGGAATCGCGCCCGTGGTGGCGCGCCGGGGCGAGATCGTCATCGATCTGGCCGATCCGTTCCTGCCCGAGATCGTTCTGAGACTGCTCGCTGTCCTCGCTGCGCTGATCGGCGTTTTTCTGTTCGCCTTTTTCGGCTGGGCAATGATCGCGCCCGCCTTGGATGCCTGGCGCTGGGGCGAACGGTCCTTGGAGCTCGGCATTCCGAAATGGCCGCTCTGGGGCGTCGCCTTTGCCGGTCTCGTCGGTATTTTCTGGGCCTATCTCCTGCAATGCCGCCTGTCGGTGCGCAAGGCCCCGGATGCGCCGAGCGAGGAGGGGGGGTTGTGAGTAGTTTTGTCCTCGGCCTCGGCGGCATCTGCCTGATGCTGGTCATGCTGTTCCTGCGACAGCCGGTCTGGCTCGCTCTCGGCGTGATCGGCCTCGTGGGCAACTGGGCCCTGAACAGCCTCACCTCCGTCAAATTCATCGCCGGAACGACGATGTTCGACGTCGCTTCCAACTACAATCTTTCGGTTGTGCCGCTTTTCATCCTGATGGGCGAAATCGCCAGCGGGTCGCGCATGTCCGCGGAACTGTTCAACGCCGCACGGATCGTGCTTTCCGGCGTGCGGGGCGGGCTCGGGGTCGCCACCCTGGCCGCGTCCGGGGCTTTCGGGGCAATCTGCGGCAGCTCGGTCGCCACCGCCGCAAGCATGACACGGATCGCGATGCCGGAGATGAAGCGGGCAGGCTATGCCGAGGGCTATTCCGCCGCCTCCGTTGCCGCCGGCGGGTCGCTCGGCATACTGATCCCGCCTTCGATCATTCTCGTCATCTACGGGTCGATCACGGAAACGTCGGTGGCGCGGCTGTTTGCCGCCTCCATGCTGCCCGGTCTGGTCCTGCTGCTGCTTTACGTCGCCGTGGCGATGGCTGTGGCCGGACGGACATCTTCAGCCCCGGTTGAAATCTCCGCGTCCCTGCGCGAGCGGATCCGGGCGATCCAGGGGCCGTGGCAGTTCGTCGTCCTTTTCGTGCTGACCATCGGCGGAATTTACGCGGGCATCTTCAGCCCGACCGAAGCCGCCTCGGTCGGGGCCTTCGGGGCGATCGTTCTCGGATTTCTGCGCCGGTCGCTGGCGTTTGAGGGGCTGATCCATGCGATCAAGGCCAGCGTGCTGGTGTCCTGCGCCCTCTTCATGATCATAATCGGCGCCACGCTGTTTGCGCATTTCGTCGTTCAGACCCGTCTGCCCGACACCTTGCTCGCAATGGCGCAATCCGCGGACCTGTCGGCCTGGCAGGTAATGTCGATCATCGTCATCATCTACATCGTGCTGGGCTGTTTCCTCGAAGGCATCGGCATGGTGCTGATCACCGTGCCGGTTTTTCTTCCGATCGTGACCGGCTTCGGTTTCGATCCGATCTGGTTCGGGGTCCTGGTTGCATTACTTGTCGAACTCGGCCTGATAACGCCGCCTGTCGGCATGAACCTCTTCATCATTCGCGCGCAATTGCCCAACGTCAGCATGCAGGAGCTCTACCGGGCCATCCTGCCTTTCCTGATGGCGCCGGTCATTCTGATCGCGATCCTTTTCGCTGTGCCCGCGCTCGCGCTGTGGCTGCCTTCCGTCCTGTATTGAGGCCCCGATGTCTATCCTGATTATGGATTCAAACGCCGAGTTCTATGCCGAAAAGCTGGCGCAAACCCTGCCTGAGCTCGATTTCCGGGCGGCGGTGACGGAAGACGATGCACTTGCCTTTTCCTCCGAAGCCACAGCGCTGATCGGTCTCGCACCCTACTTGAGTTCGAAGCTGATCTCGGCCTGCGGCAAGCTTGAGTGGATCCAGGCCCTGACCACCGGCGTGGACAATCTCAAGAGCCTGAAGGGCATTGCCATTACCAATTGCCATGGCATTCACGGACCGCAGATGTCCGAACTCGCCGTGATGATGATGCTCGCCGTTCAGCGAAACTTTCCCAAGATGCTTGCAAATCAGAACGGTCATGCGTGGGAACGCTGGCCGCAGCCGATCCTCGCGGGGAAGACGGCCTGCATCGTCGGTGTCGGCGCCATCGGCGAACATCTCGCCGGCCTTCTCGGGGCCTTCGGCGTCAAGGTGACCGGAGTGTCCGGCGGCCGCGCGGAGGTGCCGGGTTTCAAGAAGATTTACACCCGTGAGCGCCTGCTGGAAGCTTCAGGAGAAGCGGACTTCTTGATCCTTCTGACGCCCTACACACCCGAGACGCATCATATCGTCGACGCGCGGGTGATCGCGGCGATGAAGCCGACCGGCATTCTCATCAACATTTCCCGGGGCGGCTGCCTCGACGAGGAATCCCTGATCGATGCGCTGCGGGCGGACCGCATAGCGGGCGCCGCGCTCGATGTCTTCGCGCGGTCGCCGCTACCGCCCGGAGATCCCTTGTGGGACCTGCCGAACCTGATCGTCACACCGCATATCGGCGGGTTTTCCGATGTCTACCGCGAACAGGCGCTGCCGATTCTTGAAACCAACGTGGCCGCCTATGCGGCCGGTGGCGTTGCTGCCCTTGAAGGGAGGCTGGACCAATGAGCAATTCACCGGTATCGGCTGCTGAACTCGACCGGCGCCAGGCGCTGGCGCGCGGCGTCATGGAAGATCTTGGACTTGATGCTCTGGTCTGCCAGGCGCGCGAGGACTGGATGGGCGGCTATGTCCGCTGGCTGACCGACGTTCCGGCCAACAACGGTTATCCGCGTACGGTGATCCTGTTCGCGGACAGGCCGATGACCGTGATCGAGATGGGAGCTTTCGGCACCGACCGGACGACGGATCCGCTCGCCCCGTCAACGCGGGGCGTCGGCCGGGTCCTGGGCACGCCGTCTTTCCATTCGATCGTCTACACCGTTGACTATGACAGCGAACTGGCGATCGCGGCCCTGAAAGAGGCCGGGGCACTGCGGGTCGGAACACTTTGCCCGGCCGCGCTGCCGCACGGGCTGATGCGCGCGCTGGAGGCCGCGTTCGAACCGGTTGACGCCACGGACGCGCTGGACCGGGTGAAAGCCGTCAAGAGCGAGGAGGAAATTGCTCTCATCCGGCAGATCGCCGGGCTGCAGGACAAGGTGTTCGAAGAGGTCTGCGACTTTATCCGTCCGGGTTTGACCGATCGCGACGTGGCAGCACACGCGGAGGCCGTCGGCCGCCGTCTCGGATCCGATCAGGGCATCTATCTTGGTCTGTCCGCGCCCCTCGGTCAGCCGTCAAGGTTCATGAACCGGCCTTTTCAGACCCGCGAAATTCAACCCGGCGATCACATGTCGCTGCTGATCGAGATCAACGGGCCCGGAGGGCTCTACCTGGAAATCGCCCGCACCATGGTGATGGGAAAGGCGGATGACCATCTGCTGCAAGCCTTCGCCAACGTCAAGGACGCGCAGGACCACACGCTGTCGCTCATGAAGCCGGGGGCAGCGCCGGCCGCCATCGCGGCGGCGCACGATGCCTGGATGGAGGCACGCGGACTTCCCCCCGAGATCCGGCTATACGCCCACGGACAGGGCTGCGAGATGGTCGAACGGCCCCTGATCCGCCGTGACGAGACCATGCCGCTGGCGCAGAACATGTGCCTTGCGGTGCATCCCAGTTACGACGACGGCCGCGTCTTCGCGGTCATCTGCGACAATTATCTGATTACGCCCGACGGTGTCAGCGATTGCCTGCACCGGACGGAAAAGAAGATTTTCGAACTCTGAGGAAAGTCATGAAGCCGACACCGAAAATCGCACTCGAAGAGCATTTTCTGCATCCCGATTTTGTAGATTACTGGGCTACCACTGCGCCCAACATCAGTCCCGACCTGTTCGGCAAGGCGCGTACCGCGCTGGAGGATTTCGGCGAGATGCGTCTTGCCGCGATGGACGGCATCGGTGTCGAAAAGTCGATCCTCTCACTGGCGGGGCCAGGCGTCCAGGTGGAAAAACGGACCGAAACGGCCGTTCGCCTCGCGCGGCGGGTGAACGACTTTCTGGCCTCCGAAATGGCGAAACACCCGGATCGCTATGGCGGCTTCGCGCATCTTGCGATGCAGGACCCTCTTGCCGCGGCCGACGAGCTGGAGCGGTGTGTCACCCAGCTAGGCATGCAGGGCGCGATGATCAACGGCCAGACCGGCGGCACCTATCTCGATGACGACCGCTACGCGCCCTTCTGGGAGCGCGTTTCGGCTCTTGAAGTGCCGGTCTACATCCATCCCAACAATCCGCCCGAGCAGGCGCACATGTATCACGAGCATCCGGAACTCTGGGGCCCGGTCTGGTCCTGGACGGTGGAGACCGCCACCCATGCGCTGAGACTGGTCTTCGCCGGAACCTTCGACCGCTATCCCGGCGCGAGGCTCGTGCTCGGACACCTGGGGGAATGCCTGCCTTATCTTATCTGGCGGCTCGACAGCCGCTGGGAGATCTCCAACCGGGGCGCCATGCATCTGGAAAAGAAGCCGTCCGCGTATTTCAGGAATAACGTCTGGGTCACCACCTCGGGCATGTGCGCCGATGCGCCGCTGCGCTGCGCCCTGGACATGATGGGCGAGGACCGGGTGCTGTTTTCGGTCGATTATCCGTTCGAACGGGCCTCCGAAGCCGGCGAATGGATCGAGCGGGCATCGCTGACTGACAGCGAACGCGCGAAGGTCTGCCACGCAAACGCGCGCGGGCTGCTGAAACTCTGATTAGCCGAACCCTCCGCCACATTTGCGGGTCACGGAGTGGGGCGTATAATCGCCGCGGCCCTTGATTAAAAAAAGCCGCCCGGATCATTGATCCAATGGCGGCTTTCAGGTGTTTCCGCGGTCGGGAAAAGGATTAAGTCGCGGTCTCTTCCGCGCCTTCGGCTTCCTCGGACTTCACCTTGTCCTTCGCCTTGCGGGCGAAGGATTTTCCCTTTTCGAACTGCTCGTTAAAGAATGCACGCATCTTGCCGGCATTGAAGTCCATGAGAGTGCCGCCCTCTTCATAATGCTTGACGATGGACCGGCCAACAGCGTAGGTCGCTCCGCCCGCCACCACCGGCAGTGAGACCATGCCGACCATCCATCCAATCCCGGGGATCAGTTTGGATGCGCTCGCGGCAACAAAATATCCGGCACTGTAGCCAAGAACACCGCCTACAAGCGCATATATGACCTTGCGTCCGAGATGCTCCGAGAATGGTTTGCCGTAGAGTTTGGAGAGCTTCTGGATCATGCGGAGCTGAATTGCGATGACGGCCGCAATGTCGAAAAATGCAACGGGTACGATGCTGGCCGCAACGGACGCGATGACATAGTCCTTGATCAGGTTGTCGGCGGTCAGTTCCCGTGTAACGGTAAACTCGTCGTCGTCGTCGTCGACATCGACGGTGTCGGCTTCCATTTCCGGCTCCTTGGGCTTATCGGTCTTGGTCGCTCTTGTTCTGGTTGCTTTCGTCCCGGCCGCGCTCGTTCTGCTCACCATCTAAGATCTCCTCAGCGTCTGCCGGGCGACGGTCGTCAACCGGGCGGAATGCTTTCGTGAGGGACGTTACTCCCTCATGCGTTGAAAGAAAAGTGTTCGCATCCGGGACGCTGCCCTTTTGCAGTCGGGTTCCTGATGTGTCCCGGAGGGTGCCTCGAGTGTCCGCTACGCCGCGAGCTCCGGCCCCAGGCTCAGCCGGTTCAAATAGACCTCGCCGACAATGCGTATAAGAACCGCCGCTGAAACAGACGTGATCGCCATGCCCAGAAGAGTCGGTCCCGTTGTCATCCTCAAAAGACCGCTTGTGGTGAAGCTGGCGATGCCTGGCGCGGCCATTCCCGTCAGCAATGCGGCGGCCAGGTGTTTGCTTCGATCCGCGCTGATAGGCTGACCATAAAGACGGGCAAGCTTGCGCAACATCCGTTCGACAACGGCGGCAATCGCGGCGAGATCGACCCATGGTAGCGGGACCAGACCCGCAATCGCCCCAAACTGGGCATGTCTGTCGACAATCAGCTGTCCGGCATTTTTAAGGAATTCCGCTTTACCGGGGGGAGATGACCGAACCGGTAAACTTTCCAGGTTGGAGAAAGGAAATGACCGTTTTGGGCCGGCGTCCTCTTTTGCTGCGTGGCTGCCGGCATCCGTTTCCTGCGCATCGCCCCCGGATTGGCCCTGACCTTGCTTCGGGGGAACGATCCCATCCGTATCGGCTGCATCGGGTCTGCGAGCCTGCTCTTCCTCGGCGAATGTCGAATTTGCCGCCCGGCGAAGGTCATTCATTGTGCGGCTGGACGTTCTCGGCAGCTTTCTGGTCATGCGGACAGCTTTTTCTTGGTTTCCAGAAGGACCGCGATTTCCCCGGCGATCGCGGTGATATCCCGGGCGGCGGGTCCGTCCGGAGCCGTAAGGCTGGGGGTCGCCCCGTAAAGCCCGGCTTCGGCATAGGCAACACGATTGGGCATGTCGTTGAAGAGGAGCGGGAAACCGCCTTCCTCCAGTTCGCTGCGCACATGCCTGGAGATGACGCTGCCCCTTGTTGTTTGCGTCAGCACACAGCGGAAGGTCGGCGCCCAGCCTTTCACTTCGTTCATCAGGGTCTTGACCGTATCCATCATCCGGTCGACATCGAGCGGTGACGCCTTGACCGGAATGAGGACAAGATCCGCCACAGCCAGAGCGGCAACCGTGATTTCACTGTCGAAACCGGGCGTGTCTATGATTGTGATGCCGTGGTTCTCGGCAATCTGCCGGGAGGTTTTCCAGAGGTCCTTGTCGGCTTTCTCAAGCACATCGATGTGTCCGAGAGCCTGCTCGCGCTCCGCGAGCCGGATGCCGGAGCGTTGTGGATCGGCATCAATCATCAGGGGTTTGTAGCCATCAAGATGCCATTGCACGGCCAGGCAACAGGCCAGCGTCGTCTTTCCGCTGCCTCCCTTCAGGGATGCGATGGTGACTACCGGTCCACCCATTTTTCCTGGCCCACCCTGATTTTTCGCGTCCATCAGCAAAAGATTAACAAAGAAAGACAAGTTTACCACGCCCGGCAGGCCTGTCACGTCCGGTTTCCACTGGCAATCTTTCCAATAGGTAAGGGTAAGCCGTTTCTCAGAGCCGGACAGGGGTGGCGCACCAGCAGCGGCGCCGGGATCGAAACGCAAGAATGCAGAGATTGACCGGTCTGAAAATGCCGCCGCAACTTGTCTGTCATGACCCGGGCGCGGCGTTGCCCGGCATGTCATTGAGCGTGCGTCCTTTTTCATTTTCCGCTGCGTGGTTCGATCGCCCGCGCGCATAGGTGATGACCGGCTTTAGCGGTTCACCGCAGAATCCTGTCTTGAAAAATACAACCACAGCTTATATGATCGTCCTGTACTACTGATTTTTATTTGATTTTGACTTATCTTAATTCTACTTAAAGTTGTAATTGGAGGCGCGCATGCTGGCTCCGGACAGTGAAGTCGAACACGATGTCGATCGTGGCTTCGACAAAATCACACGGTGGGAATATTACAAAGGCGCTGATGGCGACGCGGAATCGGAGCGTCGTGATTTCGAGCGTTTTTCAGTCGCCATATTGAAAATCCAGGACACGGTCCGGCGCAGATCCGGCGCCCTGCGCATAGATCGTGCCCAGCACGCCAAGGCGTTGCTCGCGGTCGGTAACGCGAAACTCAAGATCGCGGACGATCTGCCCGAGGACCTCACCGTCGGCCCGTGGCGGGCAGGCGCCGAGTTCCCGGTCATCCTGCGCCTGTCCAACGCCAGTGGCGTACACCAGTCGGACGGCCAGCGCGATCTGCGCGGCGCCGCGCTGCGCGTGGACGTTGGGTCGGCGGTGCAGGACCTGCTGATGACCAATTTCCCGGTCCCGCATGCACGCGATGCCACCCAGTTCATCGCCTTCGCCTCGGCGATGGCGGGCAACCGCATCCTCGGCATCGTGAAGCTGATGTTCGCGGTCGGCCCCAGGGAAGCCATCCGCATGCTGCGCAATGTCGCCGGCGGAACGGGGCGGCCGGTCCAATCGCTGGCCGGTGAAAGCTTCTGGAGCCGCGGCGCAATTCTGTGGGGCGAGGACGCCGGCCCGGTGAGGTATTTTCTCCGTCCGGCGCCCGGACACTCCGCGCAGGAGGTGGCGAAGGACTGGCAGCCGCCGGACAACCCGAACTACCTGCGTGCCGAAGCGGCGCAATTGCTTGCCAAGGGCGATGTCAGCTGGGAATTCTGCGTTCAGCGGTTCGTCAGCGAAGAGGTTACGCCGGTCGAAGATGCCGCCGCCGCATGGCCGGAGGAGAGCGCCAGGCCGATCGTGGTCGCGACGCTTACCGTCCCCCAGCAGGACATCACCACCCTTGAGGCCCAGGCGAAGACAGCCGAGATTGACGGGCTCTCCTTCAATCCCTGGAACACCACACCCGAGTTCCGGCCGCTCGGCAATCTCAACCGGGCCAGAAAGGCCGTTTATGCGGCAAGCGCCGCGCATCGCCTGCGCAGACGCTTCTACGAGCCGGTGCCCCTGCGCAACCGGTTCGTGACGGCATGCTTCACGCCTGCCTTCGCCCTGATCAACCGCTGGCTGCCCTGGTACCGGCTGCCGCATCTTGTGGCGCTCTTGAACCTGTCGCTGCTGCGTCATCAGCTGCGGACGAAAAACCTCATCGACCGGGAGCCCGTCGAGCCGAACCCGCAGGCGACCCAGCCGGAGCCCGCGGTGCCGGAAAACTTCCGCGACAGCAGGAGCTTCGACGGGAACCAGAACGATCTGAGCGTTTCCGGCATGGGCCGGGAAGGCGCCGCCTTCGGCCGCAACCTGAACCCGGACCCGCGTCCGGGCGATGTGAACACGCCCAATCCCGTTGTTGTCAGCCGCGAATTGCTTTACCGCAAACAATTCATTCCGGCGTCATCGCTGAATGTGCTCGCAGCGGCCTGGATCCAGTTTCAGGTGCATGACTGGGTGCAGCACAGCCGCTTTCCGCCGGGCCAGCGGGATGTCGAAGTTCCCATGCCCGACGGGATGACGTGGAAAAACACCCCGCGCGGCAAACAGGAAAGCGTCATGCGGATTTCCGGTGACCGTCCGCTGGGAGCCGCCGACGACATGAACCCGGTTTTCGGCAATACCGTTTCCCACTGGTGGGACGGCTCGGAAATCTACGGCAGCAGCCTGCAGAACGCGCAGCGACTGCGGGAGGGAAGCGGCGCGAAGCTGCGGCTTGAGAACGGCTACCTGCCGGAAGACAATATCGGCATGGAAGTGACCGGCTTCAACGAAAGCTGGTGGCTCGGCCTGTCGTCCCTGCACACGTTGTTCGCCCGCGAGCACAATGCCGTATGCGACGCTCTGCAAAGAGAATACAGGGACTGGAGCGACGAACGGGTCTACCAGACAGCCCGTCTGATCATCTCCGCGCTGATCGCGAAGATCCACACGGTGGAGTGGACGCCGGCCATTCTGGCGACCCCGGAAATCGACGTCGCCCTCAACGCCAACTGGTCGGGACCCGCAGGCGCGTTCACGCGGATGGGGCTCTGGCTTCAGGAAGCCCACGCGTTGCGCGGCATTCCCGAAACCCTTCCCGATCATCACAATGCCAGATACTGCCTGACCGAAGACTTCGTCACGGTCTACAGGCTGCATCCGCTTCTGCCGGACGACTACCGCATCCACGATGCGCAGACCGGAGCCTTTCAGGAGGCGCTCGATTTCAACGCGGTACAGGGCATCAGAACGGACGAAGCGATGCGCCGCATCGGCCTTTCCAGCGTTCTCTACTCCATGGGGATCGCGCATCCGGGCGCGATCACGCTGCACAATTATCCAAGGTCTCTGCAGAATTTCACCCGGACGTCGTCGGACGGCAAATCCGAGATTATCGATCTGTCGGTGGTCGACCTGGTGCGCGAACGCTCCCGCGGCATTCCCCGCTACAACAAGTTCCGCCAGGGGCTGCACAAGCCGCCGATCAAGCGCTGGGAGGACATTACCGCCGACAGCGAAAACGTGCGGTTGCTCAAGGAGGTCTACAAATCCATCGACGATGTGGACACGATGGTCGGCCTCTACGCCGAAACGCCGCCTCCGGGCTTCGGTTTTTCCGACACCTCGTTCCGCATCTTCATTCTGATGGCGACCCGCAGGCTTCAGTCCGACCGTTTCCTGACCGTCGATTTCCGGCCGGAAATCTATTCGCCGCTCGGAATTGCCTGGGTGCAGGAAAACACCATGAGCAGCATCATTCTGCGGCACTTCCCCGACTTTGCGTCCGTTCTTCCCACGGGTCAAAGCGCGTTCGCCCCGTGGCGGCGGCGGCAGAATTGAGGAGCATGTGCAATGCCAGTCTCCAGTCACCGCCTCAATTACGTCTGGCGGACGGTCCTTTGGGTCTGCAACGCGGTCCTGCTGATCGCGCTCGGCCTGACGGGCCTGTTCATCTATCTGGAAGGTGGATGGGCGAAACCGGTCTTCCGGGACGCGGCTGAAGCGTTCCGGCACGGTACAATCGGGACGGAGGTGATGCCACTGCCGGTCGCCCTCGTCCTGCCGGACCTGTTTCCGCATCACTTCCAGCCGGGCGGGCAGGACGCCGGCAGCTGGGTGGAACAGTTCGGATTCCTGGACGATCCGGAAAACCCGGACGGGCTTCCCGTCGGGTTCACCGCGACCAACTACCGGCCCCAGTCCGCCGCTCCCTCGCCGGTCCCGTTCGTCGCCCTGACCTGCTCCTTGTGCCACACGACGGATTTGCGCACTTCCGACGGCGGTACGCCCGCCCGGGTGCTTGGTCCGGGAAGCGTTTCGATCAACCTGTTCGCCTGGCTGGACGCCTTCCAGGCCTCGTTGCTCGAACGGCAGCCGGCGGCCCCGGGAGACGCGGAGGCGGATGCGCCCTTCGCACTGACCGTGGACGCGATCACCGCCGCCTATGAAGACAAGACCGGCGAGAGCCTGGGATTGATGCAGCGGGTCATGATCGGCGTGTGGCTCGGTCAGATCCGCGACCGGATGGAAGAAAACATCTCCCGGTTCGACGCACCGTACGGCAACGGCCGTTCGCGCGATGAGGACGTCACACCGACGGGACCGACCCGGACGCTGGCCTTCCGCACGCTTCTGCGCAACGTGATGAATTATCCGGCTAACGACCTGCCGATCCATTCCAAGATCGCAACGATCTACAATCAGGGCTGGCGCGAACGGGCGCAGTTCGACGGGTCGATTTCCAACCCGGAAGCCCGCAGCTCGCTGGCGGCGGTCGCCGCGGGCGCAACGGATGTCAATCTGGCCAATCCGGAGATCGTGCACAACATCCGCAAGGCTATCGAATACACGATCACGCTCGCGCCGCCGCGCTTCGAGGAGATTTTCCCGGACGCGGCGCGGCCCGATCCCGAAGCGGTGCGCCGCGGACAGGCGGTTTACCGGGAGTATTGCATGACCTGTCACGGCGACCGGTCCGGCCAGAGCTGGGAACCGGGAGAGCGGACGCACGAGGTGATCCCGGTTGTGGAAATCGGCACCGATCCGGAACGCGTCATGTTTCGTCACTACGGCGAAATGCCCGATGCGCTTTACCGGTATTTTCCCAAGGACCATCCTTTCGCACTCGACAGGAGCCAGATCTTTCCGCAGCCGGAAGACGCCGACAACAGCGACATCCGGGGCTATGTGGCCGGTCCGATCGACGGAGCCTTCCTGCGGGCTCCCTATCTGCACAATGCCAGCGTTCTGACACTGGCGGAGCTGATCAACCTGGAGCCGCGGCGGTCCCAATTCTATCGCGGTCAAAACCTTTACGACACCGACCGCGTGGGCTTCGCCAGCCCGCCGCGCAGGGATGCGTTGCGTTATTTCCAGTTCGACACGTCGGCGCCGGGCAACGCGAATACCGGTCATGACTACCCGTGGACGATCGACGATCCTGAGCGGGATCCGGCCGCCCTTGCCGATCTGCTCGCCTATCTGAAAACCCTGTGAGGTCCGCCATGAACCATGACAAACCGAAGGCGGTGACGCTCGCGCAGTTCACCGCGATGAGTGTGCCGACCGTGCTGCTGATCCTGTGGACCATGTTCGCGCCGGAACTTGGCGGCGCGCTGGAACTCGGCCGCACCAAGCTGACAATCTGGGCGACGACCTTCCTGCTTGTTCCGGCGCTCGCCTTCTGGCTGTTCCGGACGATGAACCAGGCCATCGCCAATCTCGGTTATCTCTTCTGGACGGGCGCCTGGGTGGTGTTCCTGCTGCATGCCTATTGGGCGATCTTCATCATTTTCGACGGTATCGCCGATACTTTCGTGCAGCAGGGGACGCTCATCGCCGGAGGCAATTTTTTCCTTCTGGCCGTGTGGACGCTCGACGTCGCGCTGATCTGGCTGCTGCCGGCAAGGTTCCAGTCCTTCTGGGTTCAATTGATCGCAAGGCTGCTGGCATTCCTGATCTTCGCCCTGACCCTGGTCGTTCTGAGAGGCGGCGCAATCCAGATACTCGGATTTATCTTCACCGGAATTCTGGTTGCCGGCGCGCTGGTCCGGGCGATCGTCCAGGTGCCGGCAGCAAGGGTGGAAACCTGACATGGACAACAACGCGGAAATCCACGGCGGGCTTGCAGATCTTCTGAGCCGGCCCCTGATCGAGACGATCTGGCAGCGCAGGACCCACAGGGTTCCGCGCGGCGTCGAGGAAGTCGCCGCCGGGTCCATGACCTACCGCTCGCAGCAGGAACCCAAACCCCTGTCGGAGCTGGAGGAAGCGCTGCTGATCGCGATGACCGGCGCTACCGGCCTGACCATGCCCGACCGGCCGTTTCAGGATCCCGACACGGGCAGACTGGTCATGGCGAAACCGAACCTGACGATGACGGGGCGGACGGCCGGAAGTCCCGACAATGCGCAGGGAACCCATTTTTTCCTGATCAACGATACGGGAACCTATTTCCTGCGCCACTTGCCGGCCAGCAAAGAGGCGTTCTCGCCCGAGGCACTGATCAGGCGGGCTGACGAGGCAAAGGTCAAGCTGCTCGACAGGCGTCTGGACGTGGAGAAGGGCGCACGGAATTTTCCGGCCTATCTGGACTCCAATCGTCTCTTGTCCAATCTGCCGGGCACGACGATCCTGCTTCCGGTTGTCGATCTTTCGCACCAGTATATCAACGGGCTGATGTACCTCCTCACCCAGCCGGACGGTGCCCGCCCGGCCCTGGTGGACGACAGGAATTTCTACATGTCCGCGGGGGTGAAGGACTGGATCCGCCGTGGCTTCCTGAATGACGACATCAAGGTTCCGCTCGGCGTCGTCGGATCGTTGCGCACCCAGCTTGAAGCGCCTCTGCTGCTGCAGAACCTCTTTCTGGTCGCCGAAGCCATGGGGCTCGGGGCCTGGATCCACGCAACCATCAGCCCGCCCGTTCTGACGGGCGATCCCAAGTTCCGCGATCAGTTCGGGCCGATGCTGGGGTTCGACCATGTGGTCCCCAAGTGGCGGCTGATGGACATTCTGAGGTGGCATGTACCGTTGCCGCGGTTTGCGGATGTCCGGTCCCATCCGGTCGCCCTGCGGCATCAGGGGGAAGACCTGATCAAGGCCAAGTGCCCGCCGAACTATGCCAGTATGAGCGAGGCGGTGGATGCGGTTGTCGCGCAGAAATTTGGGTCGGGCGGCGTCTACCAGGATGGCGACACTTTCCGGAAAATCTACAAGGACGATTACGGCGAGCGATACCTGAAAGAGGCGGCGCAATATGACAAGGACGTCATCAGCTGCGTGCGGGACATCTGCAATTACATCCACGACACGCATGGCCGGTTTCCGGCGCATTGCGAAGCCATCCACGTGCCCGGCGTGTGGCTGCAGGTGCATCACGTCGAACTACCTTATTACGAGAAATTTTTCACGAACGGGGTCACGGAGCGCCATCGGAACCACGATGCGCTGTGGGACACCGAAACCGGCAATTGATTGAGGCGGACTTCCGCCGGACATGAATTCGAGGGGCATCCGTAATGGTTGTCGACAGGAATGCATTTGAAGCCACTGTGGACATCTTGCTGCAGGCGACCTTCGGTATCGAGGCCGGCCAGCCGCTCCCTCCGGCAAGGTTTTCGCTGCTGTTGAAGCCGGGAGAAGACCCCGCAAAGGCGATGGACGATATCGCCCGAGGCTTCGAGGGAAAGCTCGCGGTGACTGTCGAACAGCCCCTCAGGGACGATGAGCCGGACTTGCTCGTCCTGACCCTGGCGGGACGGAGCTTTTACGACACTCCGCACCTTTGTTTCGAGGCGGCCTACCGGCTGATAGATACATTCGGGCTTGCCAATGCCGAACCGGAAATTCTGACCGGTATCTTCGTGGAGCCGGACCTTGGCGGTCCGCAGCGATTGGAGGAACTGGCGGTCGCGACACCCGGCGGATGCTGGGCGCCGCCGGAACCGCGTGTGGAGACCGACAAGCAATGGGCGTTGACGGCGATGCGGGTCAAGGAGGCCTGGGACCTGTCGCCGCCGGATCGCGCGCAAGGGGCCGGGATCGTGATCGCTCAGCCCGATACAGGCCTGACAGCTCATGCCGAGCTGCAGGATATCCAGTTAAAAAATCCCATCGACCTCATTCAGGGAGATAGCGATCCGGAGGACCCGTTGACGGCCTGGTTCGGCAACAACGGCCACGGGACGGCCACGGCCAGCGTTGTTTTCAGCAAGGCGCCGGGCGAGGTGCTCGGGTCCGCCCCGAAAGCCATCCTGATGCCGATCCGGGCCATTCGCAGCGTCGTGCGAACCTCGCAACTCAGCGTCGCCGAAGCCATCAATTATGCGGTGGACAATGGCGCGCACGTCATCACGATGAGCCTGGGAGGTGTTCCGTCGTTTTTCCTGCGGGCTGCGGTTCGCAGGGCCGTGCGCAACAACATCATCGTCATGGCGGCTTCGGGCAACTGTGTGCGGGAGGTGGTCTATCCGGCACGTTATGACGATTGCATGGCGATCGCGGGAACGAATATCGACGATCAGCCCTGGCGCGGCACCTGCCGGGGTCCTTCGGTGGCCATCAGTGCCCCGGCCGAAAATGTCTACCGGGCGCGGGCGGAACGGGTCGATGAGGAAGCGCGATTCTCGACCGGACAAGGCCAGGGAACCAGCTTCGCCGTCGCGCTTGCCGCCGGTGTCGCCGCCTGCTGGCTCGCTCATCACGGCCGGGACGTGCTTGTAGGAAAAGCAGAAGCGCGGGGCGAGAAACTGCAGCAGAGCTTCACGCGGCTTGCCGCCGCCACCGCAAGGAAAGTTACGGGGTGGAATTCCGGGGATTTCGGGGCCGGTATCATGGACGCCGCCGCCCTTCTTGATGCCGATTTCGGTCTGGTTCCGGCAGGTCCCCATCTGGAGCTGGCTGTTGCGGCGGGGGGCGCGGACAGTGTGCGCTCGCTGGTCGAGGGTGCCGCCGGAGACCGGCCGGTGGAGGAGATCGATTGGGAGATCTACGGACCGGAGATCGCCTTGAACATCTACACGAACGCCATGGCCGGTGGGGGGCTGCGAAACGGAGAACGGGGCGTGCTGGAGACAATCGCCGGCGCCCGCCCGGAGCCGCTTTCCGCATCGCTGCTCGAACGGCTCAAATCACGGCCAGGGCTCAAGGCCGCGCTTTGAAATTCTCCAGATGAGCTTTGCCTTCAGGGGAGCGCGGCGAGGTCTTCGGATGTCCTGTTCATCATGATCGTCGCGGCGCCCATCATCAGCGGCCCGACGCCCTTCGGATCGTCTTCCACAACGGGTTCGCTCAGATAGTATTCCGGCGTTCCATTGCGGTAGATGCCTTCGAAGCCTCCGAGGCCTGCAACTTCGCAGATGCCGTACATGCGGGTCCTGCCGTCGGCGCCCGGACTGACCGAGTGCGCGATCAGGCTTCCCATAAGATCCTCGTGGACCGGGGCGATGAGTTCGAGGGCCTGCGCGCGCTCCAGCGCGTAGACGAACATCGCCGAGGCGGATGTCTCCGGGTAATTGCCTTCAAGATCGGGCGCATCGATTATCTGAAGCCAGAGACCGTCCTTCGTGCGCAGCTCGAGTATGCGGTTCAGGAGGTCGGTGGTCTGCTGGCGCAGCGGTGAAAAGGTTTCAGGTCCGATCAGGTCGGCAACGTCCACCAGGCACATGCACAGCCAGCCGAGTGCCCGGGCCCAGTGCGCCTGCGATCTGCCCGTCTGCGGGTCGGCCCATACCTGATGGCGGATCTCGTCATAGCCATGGGCGTAAAGCCCGGTTTCAGGGACATAGGTTTCCTTGAGCGCAATTTCGATCTGAGTCAGGGAGTCGCGGATCAGCTCCGGTTCGTTGCGCGCATGGGCATAGGCGATCTGAAAGGGGGCGGCCATATAAAGGCCATCCAGCCAGATCTGCCAAGGGTAGCGTGCCTTGTGCCAGTAGACACCGGATTTCGTGCGTGGATGGGTGGCGAGCTGTTCGGCGAGAAGGTCGGCGCAGGCGAGATATCTCGGGTCGCCCGTGAGCATGTCGAGGTACAGCAGGGCGCCGCCCGCCCTGACGTTGTCGATATTGTATTCGGACAGGACATAGCCGGAGAGCTTCGGCCCGGGCAGGATTTGCGCATCCACGAGACGCTTGAGATGGGCAAGCCACCGGCTTTCGCCGCTGGCCATGTGAAGCAGTTCCAGGCCGCGGTAGATCAGGCCGTCCTCGTAGCACCAGTTGCCGCTCTTGTAGGGTTTGTAGTCTGTTGCATACCGGTCGAAAAAGTCAGTCAGCATGGCGTTCGTCCTTGGGGGCAAGAGTTATTCCGCCATCGACTTCCGCGAATTGAGCAAGAATAGCCTCATGTCGGCAGGCAGGGACCCGGCAGGCCATGAGCGGCACATCGGCAACGGCATCCGGATCGAAGGACACCAGCATGTTCTCTATGCGGATATCCGAAAACGGGGCTTCGGGAAGACCGAGAAGGGCGACGGCCGCCAATTGCACATTGGTCGCCGTAACGTTCTTCAGCGTGATGGCCGTGATCCGCGGCGTGGTGTCGTCCACCGGAGCCGGGTCCCGGGACTGGACGGCATTGGAGGTTCCGTCGGCATCGCAGAAATAGAAGGCATTGGCGGCAAAGGCGGTGGCGACGCGATCCATGTCGACATCCGTCATCGAAATATCGGCGACCCGTCCACCACGGCCCCGGCGTGTCTTGATCCTCAGGCCGCGGTCGGTGCCGAGGAAACGGCAGTGTTCAATCCTGACACCGCTGATCCCGCCGCTCATTTCCGATCCGAGCACCACCGCGCCGTGGCCTTTTTCCATCAGGCAATGGCTGATGGTCAGGTTTCGTGTCGGCGCGAGGTGGTCGACGCGGTCCCCGTCGCGTTTGCCGGACTTGACGGCGATACAGTCGTCGCCGACCGAAAAATGGATGCCGGTCAGGTCGGTCTCCTCGCAGCATTCCGGGTTCAGACCGTCGGTGTTGGGGCTGTTCGGCGGGTTCTCGATCTTCAGTCCGACCGCGGTGACGTGGCGGCTGTGGAAGGGATGGACGGTCCATGAGGGCGAATTGCGGATCGTCAGGCCGGACATGAGCACGTGTTCGCAATGGGCCAGGAAAACCGTTCTCGGCCGGCGGGCGCCGCGCCTTGTTTCCTTCGGCCATGTCCACCAGTCGCCCCGGTCGCCGCCACCGTCGATAATTCCGGCTCCGGTCAGGGTAATGTCCGTGCAGCCGATTGCTGTGATCAGGGCCGCGAAGCTTCTTTCCGGAAGCCCCTCCCAGGTGCCGATGACGCGGCCTGCCGCGTCGCGCTCTTCAAGGATCGGCCAGTCCTGCCAGTCGCCGATGGCGGCGAGCTCAGCGCCTTGCGCCAGATGCACGGTCATGCGGGAGCACAGGAACAGCGGACCGGTCATGAAACAGCCGGGCGGAACCAGAAGCGTGCCGCCGTCGGGCACGGAATTTATGGCCGCCTGGATGGCGAGCGAATTGTCCGCAGCGGAGGTATCGGCGCCATGGGCGACGATGTCTATCGCCCCAAGACATTGCTTCGTGCGGAACTCGATGTTGCCGAACATGCAGGTCAGGCTGTAGCCGGTGTCCGGTTGCAGATCGTTCAACTGCAGGACGGCCCGCTCGGTGCGGCCGGAAACGGACTCTCCGTCCGTCAGCGACGTCAATACGAACCCCACCGGCTCCGGCAGGGCATATTTCGCCCCGGCAGGCGCGAGGAGCACGGTTGCCGTCCTCGATGAAACGGCAATGAGCTTGAGTAGGGTCATTGAAACACTGCGGTCAAAGCGAACAGGAGGCGGCCGGGGGAACCCGGCCGCCCCCGATTGTTCAGGGACGGTATTCCTCGATGGCTTCGTTGACGCCGTCGATGATCTGCTCGGCGGCCGCGTTGGCATCGATCTGCCCGTAGGCATATTCTTCAAGTGTATCCAGGAAGATCGCGCGGACGTCCGGATGTTCGTTCAGCGGCGATACGGTGGGGCCGGAAGCCGCCATGATGATGGCGTTGGCATCCGCCAGCTCAGGCTTGATGCTGCCTGCATCCTTCAACTGGCTTGATGCGGCCTTTGACGCCGGCAGTCCGCGGGTCGTGCCGAGTGCCTCGATCCCTTCAGGCTCGTTGAGCAGGCAGTTGAGGATCTGGCCGGCCGCTTCCTGGTTCTCGGAGCGCTTCGAGATGGAGAACATCATCGACGGCTTGCGGTAGATGCCTTCCGTCTGTGCGCCTTCGCCCGTCAGGATTTTGACCGGAACGAGGTTCTGGCCCTCTTGAAGGGGGTCGGAGAATTTGAAGTAGGTCGAGTCCCATTCGTAGGATCCGGCGATACGCCCATCCGTCCATTCCGGCTTTTCATAAAGGTTGGCGTTTCCGGCGGCGTTGGCCTCTTCCTGGGTCATCGTCACGCCGGATTTCATCATCTTGCCGTAAAGCTCGATGCCCGCAGCCAGTTCTTCCGGTGTCCAGGCAACGGTGACGGTTGCGGGATCGATGAGATCCTTGCCTGTCTGCTGGGTGGTGTAGAGCGAAACCAGCAAGGCCGCGGTCTCCTTGATGGCGTTGAGCGGATAATACTCTTCGCCGAGGTTCTCGCGGATCTGCCGGGCGGCTGCGAACAGCTCGTCCCAGGTTGCCGGCAGCGGGACGCCTGCCTTGTCGAAGGTGGTCTTGTTGAAGAAGAAGACACGTCCGGTGGTGGAAACCGGCAGGCCGTTGATATGGCCGTTCACGGAAGTCGAATCCAGCTGGGCATCGGTCCAGTTGTCCAGCTCGATGACGCCGGAAAGCTCCTTCAGATCGGCGAAGCCTTCGCCGTTGGAGGAGAACAGCGGCAGCCACGGCCAGTTGATCTGCATGATGTCGGCTTCGGTCCCGCCGGCGATCTGCGTGGTGACCTTTTCCAGGTGACCCGACCAGCCCGTGAATTCCGGCTTGATCGTGTGGCCGTGTTTTTCACCGCACACCTTCAGGGCCGCCTGGGTGGCTTCGTGGCGGCTGTCGCCACCCCACCAGCTCATGCGCAATTCCACCGCGCCCGCGGCGCAAACTGTTGTTGCAAGTGCGGTTGCGGTCAGCAATGCACCAAGGCCAAGTTTCAATCCTGTCATTTCTTCCTCCCATGACGATCAGACTTAAAGTCCGGCAAGCGAGATGTTTTCCTCGCTGTACCTGTCGAACAGATGAATCCGGTGTCCGATAGGTTTGAGTGCGACAGCGTCTCCGCGTTTCGGAATTGCGGTGAGATGGTCGCTTGGCACCACGGCGACAAAGATCTGGCCGTGGATGCCGATATGAAGATTGATTTCGTGACCCAGGAACTCGACAGTGGTCACGGTTCCCGAAAGCGCGTTTTCCGTGCCCGGCGGGCAGAGTTCCAGATGCTGGGGGCGAATGCCGAACTTCACAGGACCCGTTGTCTCGCTGAGCCGCTCGCCAAGACCTTCGTCAACCTGGATGGTCTGGTCGCCTATCGTGATGTGGGGCACCCGGTTGGTCATCAGAACCGCGTCCACAATGTTCATTTCCGGCATGCCGATGAAGCCGGCGACAAAGGCGTTGGCGGGACGTTCATAGAGGGTTGCCGGGTCGGCAACCTGCATGATGTGGCCCTCCCGCATGACGCAGATCCGGTCGCCCATGGTCATGGCTTCCACCTGGTCATGGGTGACATAGACGACGGTCGCCGGGCGGCCTTCCGCTTTCAGACGCTTGTGGAGATCGGTGATGCGCACCCGCATATAGGCGCGCAGCTTGGCGTCGAGATTGGAGAGCGGTTCGTCGAACAGGAACACTTCCGGGTGCTTGATCAGCGCCCTTCCGACCGCGACGCGCTGGGCCTGGCCGCCCGAAAGCTGTTTCGGCAGCCGCTCCAGAAGCTCCTCGATCTCCAGAACCTTCGAGACGTCCTGGGTCGCGTCGTCGATTTCGGCTTTGGGCCGGCGCTTCAGGCGCAATCCGAAGGACAGGTTGTTCTTCACCTTCATGTGCGGGTAGAGCGCGTAATTCTGGAACACCATGGCGATGCCGCGCTTGCCCGGAACGATGTCGTTGACGACACGGTCGCCGATGCGGATCTCGCCGCCGGTGATCGTTTCCAGGCCGGCGATCATCCGCAGGGTGGTCGACTTGGCGCAGCCGGACGGACCGACAAGCACCATGAATTCGCCTTCTCCCACGGTGAGGTCGATGCCGTGCACGGCCTTGAAGCCGCTGCCGTAGGTCTTCTCGACGGATTTCAGTTGCAACTCGGCCATCAGCCTTTGACCCCTCCTGTCGAGATGCCTTCGATGAAGTATTTTTGTGCGATGAAAAACACCGTCAGGGACGGCGCGAGCGCCAGCACGGACATGGCCAGGATCTGGTTCCAGTCGAAGGCCTCCGTCGTGTCGATGGACAGTTTGAGGGCCAGACTGACCGGGTACTTGTCGATCGAGGAGAGATAGATCAGCGGCCCGAGGAAATCGTTCATGGTCCACATGAACTGGAAGAGGCAGACGGAGACGATGGCTGGCATCAGCATCGGCACGACGATATAGAACAGCGTCTGAAGCGTGTTGGCGCCATCGACCCTTGCCGCCTCTTCCATGTCCCTGGGTATGGCCCGCAGAAACTGGATCAGCATGAAGACGAAAAAGGCATCTCCCGCGACGGCCGAGGGCACCCAGAGCGGCAGGAAGCTGTCGAGCCAGCCGATGTCGCGGAACAGCAGATACTGCGGGATGCGGGTCACCACGTTCGGCAGCAGCAGGGTCGCGATCACCGTCATGAACAGGATGCGTTTGCCGGGAAAATCGAACCGGGCGAAACCGTAGGCGACGAGGGTGCAGGAGATGGCCGTGCCGATGACCTTCGGCGTGATGATCAGGAAGGTGTTCCAGAAAAACCGGCCGAAGGTGTAGGGCGTGGAAGTCTCCCAGCCCTTGATGTAGCCGGACAGCGTCGGATCCTTGGGCCAGAAGGACGGGCTCGCGAAAATCTCGGAGTTGGTCTTGAACGAGGCGCCGATCAGCCAGATCAGCGGATAGAGCATGATCAGGCCGAAGATCAGCAGAACGCTGTAGCGCATGGCGCTGGAAATCCGGCCGCGGCGGCGCAGCTTGATTTCCATGGCGGTTGCCGGCTCGCTTGTGGACAGCAGGTTTTGCGGGTTCAGGTCGAAAGAGGCGGTCATCGGTCAGCTCCTCTTGTCGCCGGCGTAGTAGACCCATTTCTTGGACGACCAGAAGGCGGCAAGGGTCAGGATCATGATGATCGCGAAGAGCGCCCAGGCAATCGCGGAGGCGTAGCCCATGTCGAAGCTCTTGAAGGCCTTTTCATAAATGTAGAGGGGCAGGAGGTAGGTGGATTTCAGGGGTCCTCCCTCGGTGATGATGTAGGGACCGTTGAACTCCTGGAAGGCCTGGACCGTCTGCATGATCAGGTTGAAGAAGATTACCGGCGTGATCAGCGGCAGGGTGATGTAGCGGAACAGATGCCAAGGGTTGGCGCCGTCGATGGACGCCGCCTCATAGAGCGACTTGTCGACCGATTGCAGGGCGGCGAGGAAGATCACCATGGCCGAGCCGAACTGCCAGCAGCGCAGCAGGGTGATGGTGATCAGTGCGTTCTGGGGGTCGCCGAACCAGTTGACGGGTTCCAGTCCGACGAGACCGATGATCATGTTGACGAGGCCGCTCTTGGCGAAGATGTAGCGCCACAGGACGGCAATCGCGATCGATCCGCCGAGGATGGAAGGCACGTAGTAGGCCGTGCGGAAGAAATTGATCGCCTTCAGCCGGTAGTTCAGGATCACCGCGATCAGCAGCGCGAAGGCGAGCTTGATCGGCACGGTCATGAAGACATAGAGCAGCGTGACCTTCAGAGACTTGTCGAACGTGCGGTCGCGGGTGAACAGCTTGTGATAGTTGTCCAGCCCCGTCCATCTGGGCGTGGAGAGCAGATCGTAATCGGTAAAGCTCAGGTAGAAGGATGCGGCGAAAGGGAATGCCGTGAACAGCAGCAGGCCCGCGACATACGGGGCGACATAGAAATAGCCGAGATATCTGTTGTCGCCTCCCATCAGGCCGCCTCCGCCGCAAGACGGGAGGGAAGCAGATGGGCCGTTGAAGAAATCATTTCCTGGAACATTGCGTGCGCATCCCGTTCTGTCAGGTCTCGGACAAGCGGATCTGAGCAAAACAGCGGAGCGAGGCTGCGGTAGTTTCCCTCTGCCAGGGCGGTCAGCAGCCCCATTTGCCGTCTGGAGTGATCCAGAACGATCTTTTCCAGTTCCGGCGGAAGTCCGCCAGCATTAATCGGGGTAATTTCCCCTTCCAGGAACACCGCGTTTGTCTCGACGATTGCGTCCAGGTCCAGTCCTTCCAGTTGGCCCCGGTTCGGCAGGTTGACGTTGGAAACGTGTTTGCCTTGTCCCATGAGCGCGGCGATCTGGTCGATCAGGGCTTCATCGGAGCGCACGGCGCGGGGCTCGGCTTTTGCGCTGGCGAGATCTTCGGCGCGCGCGCGTTTTTGCTCCTGATAGCGGATGCGAAAGTCCACCGGCGTGAGCGTAAATCCCCAGGCCGCGTGGCTTTTCAGATAGTCCCCGGCGGGCAGGAATTCGGCCAGATGACGGTCGCCCGCCGCGGCCGCGATGCCGAACCGGTTGAGGAGATCGAATTTCACGCGGTTCCGGTCTTCGAAATAGCGCGCATGTTCGTCGTCAGGCGCGGGCTCGCGCTCCCTCCAGCCGGCGTCCGCATGATCCGCCGCGAATTTCCTGTAGGCCGGCATCAAGTCCCGGTCCGCCAGGGTGATGCGGTCGACGAAGGTGAAATGGTTGATGCCGAGGACATTCACGTCGATATCGCGGAAATCCCAGCGCGTCTCGCCGGCCTCCCGGTTGGCGATCCACGCGGCGAGTTTGCGGATCTTGGTGACCTCGTGGCATTCGCCCCAGCATTTGATATCCGGAAAAGTCCGGTAGAGAGCGCCTGTCAGGACGCTCATCGGGTTGGTCAGGTTGCAGACGAAGGCATTCGGCGCGTGGTCGCGGATCGCCTTGCCGATTTCCAGAAAAATCGGCACCGCGCGCAAGGCGCGCACGAAACCGCCCGGGCCGACCGTGTCGCCGACCGCCTGGGGTATGCCGTATCCTGCGGGGATCTCGATGTCGTTCGCCATGTCGGCGAACCGGCCGGGCAGGATGGAAATCACCACCACATCGGCCTGGTCTAGGGCATCCTCGATCCTCGCCACGGTGCGATACCGCGCCGGCGTTCCCCTCGAAACGCCGGCGAAACGGGCGCCGATCCGCTCATTGCGATCGGCAGCGGCGCGGTCAATGTCGAAAAGCCTGACCTCCGCGGCCAGGCGCGTGTCATGCGCCAGATCCGACATCAGGTTCAACGCCCAGTTGAGCGATCCCCCGCCGATATACGCGATCTTTACCGGAGTGCCGTATTCGGAATATTTCATGTCTTCTGCAAAAAGCGCCTGCCGATATGCGACTGGACATTTCCGTCCCGATACGGGTCTGGCACTGTTTCCTCCCATGGAGAGCGGTCATTATGAGTGTCGCTTCTCTCACTTTTCTGATTTTATCGACCGGTCCGGCGAATTCAAATGAAGGCAAATAAACAAAAACATGGAGAAAAACGAACATAGTCCGCTCACCCGTATTCCGGTTCAGGCGCTTTCGCTCCGTCTCGCCCGCACGCCAATCCGGATGAAGCACGCGCAGACCTGGCGGATCAACAAGATCAATCCTGTCCACGATCTTGTATTCTGTCTTTCGGGAAAGGCCCGGTACCGGGTGGGGGAGGAAGGTTTCACCCTTTCGGAAGGCGAGGCCATGCTGATCCGGGGGCGGGAACGATTTCGCGGCGTTCACGGCGGCGGCGGCGACTATACCGGTGTTGCCCAGCACTTCACCCTCGACCTTTTCGGCCGCGCCGACCTGATGGACCAGATGCGGTTGCAACGGAAAGTGAAACTGCGCAACTGGCCGGTTCTCCAACCCCTCATCGATCACTACCGGACCATGGCGGCGACCACCAGTCCGACGCTCGTGCAGCACCACCAGTTCATGGTCCTGCTTCTCGCTTTCCTTGACGATGCATTCCTCGGCTGGCGGGAGGAGGGAGATCTGCTCGCCAATCAGGGCCAGTTGTCGCTGCAGATCATGCTGCTCGCCTCAAGGCTCGCCGCCGAACCGCTGATGGAGGAGGGTCTGGAAAAGGCAATGGAGATGGTCCCCTACAACCGGGACTATTTCCGCCGGGCGTTTCGCGAGAGGATCGGCATGACGCCGCAGAAATATCTGGAGTTCAAACGGATGGAATACGCGGTGCACCGGCTGGGACTCGGGCAGACGGTCAAGGAAACCGCCGCGGAGCTCGGATATTCGGATCCCTACTTCTTCAGCCGCATGTTCAAGCAGTATATCGGCGCCAGCCCGTCCAGCTACCGGCTGAAACGGACGGCACGGTCCCGCTACAGATTTGTCGAGTAACGCCCGTTGCTACCGGGCGCTCTCGCTGTTCATGTGAGGTCCAGCCCCGCTATTACCTCCCCGGTCCGGAGAGATTGCGCCCGCCGTAGACGAACGGAAAAGCCGAACGCATCGGCATCCGGCGATGCCAATCATGACCTCATCCTTGAGCCGTTGAATATGGTCAGCTATCGAGGGATGCGATGAAATCGCCGAGATGTTTTCCGGCGAACTCGAGGATGGTTTCATCGGTCAAATGGCCGTCGCTGACTTTATCATTCGCCGAGGGAACGACGATTTCCTGGCAGGTATGGATCTTCGCCAGCATGCCATTGAGAATGTATTTCAGATGAGCCTGGGCTCTGACGCCGCCAAGAGCGCCGCCCGAGACGGACATGACGAAACATGGCTTGTCCTTGAAGACGGACGCATAGGCCGGACGCGAAGCCCAGTCGATGGCGTTCTTCAGAACGCCCGGGACACTGAAATTATATTCCGGTGTCACCAGAACGACCCCGTCCGCCGCGGAGACCTGATCGATGAACCGGGTAACCTCGGGATCATCCTTGATGTCCGCGTTGTAATGCGGCAGCCGCCCGGGATCGGCCACCTCGCAGGTGATGCCCTCCGGAACCTGCTTGACGAGGGCGCGGACGGTTGCGCGTGAGGCGGAGGCTGCCCGCAGGCTGCCGGGAATAAAGAGCAGTGTTGTCATTTTTTCTTTCCAAAGCAGAAGCTAGAGACGGGCCAGCCAGGTTGCGATCGGCGGGAAGGCCACGATCAGGGCCACCGACAAAAGCATCGCCGCGACAAAGGGGAGGGCCCCGCGAAAAATCTCGGCGACCTTCAACGTCGGGTCGTTGATTGCCGACTTGATGATGTAGACGGAGAGCCCGAAGGGCGGTGTCAGAAGTCCGATTTCGACGCAGACGACCGTCAGCACGCCGAACCAGATCAGATCGAAACCGGCGGCCTCGGCGACCGGCAGGGCAATCGGGAGGAGGATCAGCATGATGGAGATGGAATCGATCAGGCAGCCCAGCAGGATGATCAGCAGCAAATAGAAGAGGAGGAAGCCATAAGGGCCGAACGATCCGGACAGGATGATTTCCGCAAGCGTCCGGGGCACGCCGGAAAGCGCCAGCATGCGGCTGAAGAAAGTTGCCGCCAGAATGAGGAACAGGACCGAGACGGTTATCTGTCCCGCTTCGATCAGAAGGTTCCAGAATTCCCTGAGCCCGAGAGACCGGCGAAGAAGCGCGATGACCAGCGCCCCGAGCGCGCCGGCCGCACCCGCCTCGGTCGGATTGAGGAAGCCGCCGTAAAGGCCGCCGAGGACGACGAGCATCAGCGAGACGATCGGGACTGCTTTCCAGAGCAGCTCCGGCGTGGAGAAATGCGCGTAGTCCGAGGTGTCTTCTGAAACTTCGAAGACGAAATCGCGCTTGTAGCGTGCCAGGAGCAGAATGACGGCGGAGAAGGTGAAGGCCAGGAGAAGGCCCGGCCCGACGCCTGCGAGGAACATGCGCCCGACGGATTCTTCCGCCAGAACCGCGTAGATGATCATCAGCAGCGAGGGCGGGATCAGCATGCCGAGCACCGAGGACCCGGCCACGACGCCGGTGGCGAATTTCTTGGTATAGCCGTGACGCTCCATCTCCGGCACGGCGACGCGGCTGAAAACCGTCGCCGAGGCGATGGAAATACCGGTGATCGAGGCGAAAACCGCATTGGCGAAAACGGTCGCGATGCCGAGCCCGGCGGACACCCTTTGCAGGAGCTGCTGAAAGACGTCGAAGGTGTCCTTGCCGACGCGCGATATGGTGACCAGCAATCCCATCAGCACGAAGAGCGGCACCACGGCGAAGAGATATTCCCTGAGCGAGTCGTTGGCGACCGCGCCGAGCATGCGCAGCGAAACGGTATCGCCCCGGATCGCGGCTACGCCGGCGAAGGACACCGCCAGCATGCCGATGCCGATAGGCATGCCGAGATAGATCAGAACCAGTAAGGCAACGATCGCGAGGCTGCCGATTTCAACCGGACTCATGTCCTGTCCTTTGTACTGAAAGCGAGGCCGAAATCGCGGATCGCGAGAATGAAAAACTGAATAGCCGCGATTGTCATGCCCAGCAGGATCAGCATGCGGAACGGCCAGGTCGGAAAGGTCGCGATGCCGGTCACGCCGATGTATTCACCCGATATCCAGTCTTTTTCCAGGATGCGGATGCTGGACCAGGCGATGCCGCCGATGACGGCGGTGCCGGTCAGATTGAAAAGACCGGAGAGCAGGGCTCCCGCGCGGGGAAAGGATCTCCGGAACCCCGAGTAGAAAATGTCCGTGCGAGCCAGACGGCCGGTCCTGACGGTTGTCGCGAGCTGCAGGGCAACGATCATGACGAGCAGCAGTGCCCCGAGTTCGGAGACCAGCGGCAGCGATGCCCCGACCGCGTTGCGGGCCAGTATGTCCGCGCAAATGATCATCATGAGAACCAGGATCAGGAGCGAACCGGCCGCGGCCAGGCCGTCAACCAGCAAGGCCCAGAATTTCCCGGCCGGTTCAAGGAGACGCCCCAGTCCCGGGGCGTCTGTCTTTTTGCTTTCAGTGGTCACCAGGTCGGCTCGCCGGATTAGAGGTCTTCGTCCCAGTTGCGCACCGGGGTCTCGCCCCTCTTACGCAGACCGTCCATGTAGGCTTTCATGTATTCTGTCGCGGGAATGCCCTTTTCCTCAAGGGAGTCGGCCCATTCCTTGGCAATGTTCGGCATGGCGTTCACCCAGGCCTCGCGGTCGGACTGCTCCATCGGTGTGAGTGTTACCGGCGGATTCTGGCTGGCGCCGATTTCGAGCATCTTTTCAAGCGCGGCTTCATGGCGCAGCAGGAGATCTTCCCCATGGGACTTGGTGTAATATTTGCCCGCCTCGATCATGGCGTTCTGCACCTCCCCGGGAAGGCTGTCCCACGTGTCGCGGTTGATCGCCACCGCACCGGAGAAGGCAACGCCCAGGTCGACCCGGGTGATATAGGGAGCGACTTCGTAGAGCTTCGACGGCAGGACGCCAAGCGCCAGCGACATGACGCCGTCGGAGACCCCGGTCTGAACGTCGGTATAAAAGGTGGTGAGCGCTCCATCGACAGCGTTGGCGCCGGTACCGCGCAGCCAGTTGCCGAGGACACCGGGGGCCGACAGCTTCATGCCGTCAATCGCGGCGAAACCTTCCAGCGGCTCCTTGGTATAGACATCATAGGAGTCTGTTCCCGTGAGCCCGAGAACCTTCAGGTTGTGGCTTTCCCATTCGTTCAGGAAAGCCTCGTTGGTCACGAACAGCTCTTGCATGACAGAGAGCTGGGCTGCCGGGTTGTTGGTGGAGAAAGGCGCGTAGCTCGAGCCCTGGCTCAGGGGCAGTTTCGCGGCTTCCAGGAAGGAAAACACCCAGCCGATGTCGGTGATACCTTCCTCGACCGAGGTCAGTGTCGCGTTTGCCTTGTAGAGCTGACCGCCGAAGGCCTCGTTCCACTCGATCTTGTAGTTGTCGGTCGCGGCCAGAACCTCATCCGTGCGCGCCATGAAATGGGTCTTGATCATGCCGACCCAGGGAATGACGGTCGGATGGCTCGAGGCCACCGTGAGGTTGATTGTTTCCTGCGCCATGAGCGGCGCCGGGGCAGTCAACAGGACGGCGGCCGTCAGTAGTCCGGATAGAGCTTTCATGCATTCCTCCCTTACGTGTTCAGGTGATTTCAAAAGTCTGGCTGGAAAAATCGAGCCGGATCGTTGCGCTGCCTTCGTTGATCATCCAGGGCCGGACGGAAAACGAGCGGGCACCGCTCTTGTGCATCGGGTCGCGTTCGGCGATGGCGATGGCGGCCTCGCGGGAAGCCGCCCTGACCACGACAAGACCTTCGCCTTCCCAGCTTTCCTCGTCGTCCGTCCACATGGGTCCGGCCGCGTAAAGGATCCCGTCCTTTTCAAGCGCGACCTGGAATTTCAGGTGATCCTCGATGCAGGCGAAAACCGGCCCGAGACCGTTTACCGGTTTGGTGAAGATCGCGTAGAGCTGCTTTTGCAGCATCGCCTTGCTGGCTTCCCGGACCGCATCGGCCGGTACGGCCGTCGGGTTGTCTTGTGCGTCCACGAATTCCCTCCCTTGTCTTTTTGCCGTCCGCTTTCCGCTCAGCCCGCCTTGCGGCGTTTCAGCTCGGCGCGGATCTCCGCTCCGTGCTGGTCGAGTGTCGGCGGCGGCGCGATATCCAGTTCCGGCGCGCCGTCGAAGCTGTAGGGCGCGCGCACGGTCGTGCTGTCGCCCATTTCCGGATGATGGGTTTTCACCGCCAGCTTGAGGTGCCTGGCCTGCGGGTCCTCAAGGGCCTCATTGGAATCGTAGGCCGGGGAATGCGGCACCTCGGCCTCAAGGAGCTTTTCGCACCAGGCATCGCGCGTATCGGTCTTGAAAACGGGCGTGAAGATGTCGATCAGATCGTCCTGATGCCTGATCCGCTCGAGACGTTCGGAAAACCGGGGATCGTCATTCAGCGCTTCCTGGCCTGTGGCTTTCAGAAAACCTTCCCAGAACTTGGCCGGCGAGGACATGTGGATCGCGATCCATTTGCCGTCGCCGCACTCGAAGGTGTAGCTCTGCGAGACGACCGGACGCGACAACGGTCCCATCACTTCGCCGACCGAATAGTAATGTGTGAAGCTGTCCAGATTGAAATGGGTCATCGCCTCCAGCATGGAGATGTCCAGCCGGTGGCCCTTGTTTGTCTTCGTTCTTTCGAAAAGGGCCGCCAGGATGCCCATGGCCGCGTACTGGCCGGTGATGGCATCCGCGATGGCCGGGCCGATCACACGCGGATTGGAGATCGGGGTGACGAGGCGCAGAAACCCGCTGGCCGCCTGGGCGACCGTGTCGAAGGCCGGACGGTCGCGCGCGGGACCGGATGTGCCGAAACCGGATATCGCGCAGTAGATCAGTGTCTCGTTGACCTTGCGAAGGTCGTCCTCTCCTACGCCGAGTTTCTCGGCGACACCGGGACGGAAATTCTGGATGAAGACATCGGCGCTCGCCACCAGATCGCGCAGAACCGCGAGATCCGCCGGATCCTTGGTATCGAGGGCGATGGAACGCTTGTTGCGGTTATAGGTCTGGTAATGCGGTGAATAGAGACCGCCCTTGAACGCCCGGAAGGGATCTCCGGTTCCCGGACGTTCGACCTTGATAACATCCGCGCCGAGGTCCGCCAGATGCATGCCCGCGGCGGGGCCGGTGATGTAGGTGCCGAGTTCGATAACCCGGACGTCCTTCAGGATCTTGACCATGAACTCCCCCTCACGCCGTGGTCTTGCCGGAGCCGGCCGTTGGCTGTTCGCCGTCATAGGAAATCGCGAGATCCGCCTTGTGGGACATGATGAACCCGATGGACCGGCGCGATTCCTCCAGGAGGTGCGCCGCCAGTCCGGCGGTGCGCGCCAGAAGGGGTACGGCCTTGAGGGCGTCGACCGGCCAGCCGGCGTCCAGGATGACCGCGGGAATGGCACCGGAAACGTTGATCGGAAGCGGCCGCTCGATAATGCCGGGCGCATGTTCGGCAAGCAGTCGGAGGGTGGAAATATACTTGCCGCTGACGCCAAGTTCGTCGGCAATCTCCATAAGGCGGTTCGCCCGCGGGTCTCCGGCGGCATGCTGCGGGTGCCCCAGTCCGGGCACTTTCTTGCGGGCCGCCTTCAGGTCCTTGAGGGTGGCGATGACGGCGGTTTCGACGTCCGTGCCATCGGCATCGGCCTTTTGAAGGATTTCTTCGAGAAAACGGCCGGCGGATTCAGAACTTCCCGCCACAACGCTGCCCATGCCCAAAAGGCCGGCCGACATGGCGCCCTGCCAGGCCTCCGGTCCGGCCGCCAGGGTCATCCGCGCCGCTTGAACGCTCGGCACCAGGCCGTGTTCGGCGATCGCCACCAGGCAGGCGTCCATCATGACGCGCTGCTCGCGTTGGGGACGTTCGCCCAGAACCAGAAGCCAGAAATAGTCGGTGAAGTCTATTTTTCCGATGAGATCGTTGCACAGATCGAGCCCGCGCACCGTGATGCTGTCCGCATCAGAGGTCGCGATTGCCGTGTAGGCCTGCTCTTGTTTTCCAATTCGCATTGCAGTCCTCTTTTTCGGTATGCGAAAAAATTTGCTGTTAGCGAAAAAACTACTAGCCAATTGCAGACACGTCAAGTAACAATCAGAAATCAATGACCTCAGGAACGAAAGAAACGGTCGCACGGTTGAAGGCAGCGGAAGCTGGGAAACAGGATCCGGCCGCGCTTTGAAGCAGGCGGATCGGTGTTAAAAGGACAATGAGACGGTGCGTCGGCCGCACCGGTCCACTCCCGGAACCTGTTGTCCTGATGAGGAACGATCGACGTGTACCAAACGACGATAAACACTGATGCGGAACGGCCCACGGAATTCGTCGAGGCGCTCGCGAAGGGCCTCGCCATTCTGGAATCCTTTGATTCCGCGCATCCCGAAATGACGCTGAGCGAAGTCGCCCGGCGGGTCGGCCTGTCGCCGGCGGCCGCGCGCCGGAGCCTGATCACCCTTCAGACGCTCGGCTATGTGGGGCAGAAGGACAAACGCTTTCATCTGCGCGCCAAGATCATGACACTCGGTTCGGCCTTCTATTTTTCCGCCGGGATCGGCGACATTCTCCAGCCGAACCTGCGCGAGCTGGTGGAGGAATTCGGCGACGCCTCGTCGGTCGGAACGCTGGACGGCATGGACGTCATCTACATCGCGCATTATTCGATCCAGCGCGCGCGCCGCGCGGCCGCGGTGGTCGGCGCGCGCTATCCGGCCTGCGCGACCTCGCTCGGCCGGGTGCTGCTCGCCGGGCTGCCGGATGCGGCCCTCAACGTCTACCTTGCCACTGTCCGGCCGCCGGATCTGACGTCGAAGACCATCAAGGATCCGGACACCTTGCGGGAAGAGATCCTGACGGTGCGCGAGAACGGCTATTCGACCACAGTCGACCAGCTCGACTACGGCATCACCGCGATCGCCGTTCCTGTCCGCGACCTGGAAGGACGGACGATCGCAGCGCTTAATTCGTCCGGATACACGGGCAAGGTGACGCCCGAAAGCCTGGTTGCCGAACGCCTGCCGGCCTTGAGGGAAGCGGCCTCCCACATCGCCCATGAGATTACCCGCTATCCCATTCTGCAATCGATGATCGGAACCTGAAGCGACCGGAAGAAAAAGGTCGATATACGGCAAAGGGAGGACTGGCCATGTGTAGACTCTGCAATGCGACTACCCCGGACCAATCGTGTCCGGTACAGCACGACTTTTTGACGGCAGGCGCTGCGCCCGGCGCGGCCGGAACCTTCGCGGCCACCGGCACCCTGGCCGCCCAGGACGCGGCAGCGAGCACCATTCCGCAAGGAGTGGGCGTGGAAGGGCGGCGTATCCTTCTCAAGGGCGGTATCGTCCTTTCGATGGACGATGCGGTCGGCAATTTCGCCGTTGGGGATGTCCTCATCGACGGTGGCCGGATAGCCGAAGTCGGTGCGAATATCGATGCCGGCGATGCCGCGGTCATCGATGCAAAGGGCAAGATCGTCATGCCCGGTTTCATCGACACCCATCATCATCAGTTCGAGACCGCGCTGCGCGGCCAGCTTGCCAACGGCATCCTGATCAATGACGGGCGTCCGTCCTCCGTCCACAATTACTACGAAACCATCCTGCAGACGTTCTCCATGGTCTACCGGCCGGAAGACGTCTACATCAACGAGCTGTTCGGCTCCATCGCCCAGCTGGATGCCGGGGTGACGACCGTGATGGATGTCAGCCAGATCCACCATTCCCCGGAACATTCGGATGCCGCGATCGAGGGTCTGCGCGATGCGGGCCGCCGTTCCGTGTTCGGCTATTTCGAAGGCTGGGGAGACCGGGCCCAATACCCGCAGGATGCCAAACGCATCAAGGAACAGTATTTCTCTTCCGGCGACCAGCTCATGACGATGGTCATGGGTGGCGAAATCTATCTGCCCGGCCATGAAGCGGCCTGGGCAACCGGACGCGAGCTCGATCTTCCGATCGCCCTTCATGTTGTCGGCACCTTCGGCATGCAGGGAACGTTCGACGAACTCGGGGCGAGCGGCAAGTTCGGCCCGGACAATATCTTCATCCACATGACCGGCATGTCGGAGAACGGCTGGAAATACGCGGCCGATGCCGGCGCTCATGTCTCGCTGTCGGTTCCCATCGAGATGCATATGCGCCACGGCGAACCGCCGATCCAGAAAGCCATCGATCTCGGCATGGGGCTGTCGCTCTCAACGGATGTCGAGTGCACGATGACCGCCGATTTCTTCACCCAGATGCGCAGTCTGCTCACGCTTCAAAGGATGAACGCCAACGGGAAAGCGCTCGCCGGCGAGGACTATCCCGAGCTTCTGACGACGCTGGACGCGCTGCGCGCGGCGACCATGGGCGGCGCCGAAGGACTGAGGCTCGGCGGCCGGACCGGCTCGCTCACGCCGGGCAAGGATGCCGACATCATCCTGCTCGACGCGGAGGCGATCAACGTCGCGCCGCTCAACAACGCGCCCGGCGCCGTCGTCACCCTGATGGAGCGCGGCAACGTCGATACGGTCTTCGTGGCCGGTCAGATCAAGAAGTGGAAAGGCCAGCTCATGGGCTTCGATCTCGCACGCCTCACCTCGGAACTTGAGAAAAGCCGCGACTACCTGTTCGAAGCCGCCGGGATCGAACGGGATCTCTTTGCAATCTGAGTGAAACCGGCGCGGAGCGCAATTGCCGCGTCTCGTTGTTCTGGCGCCGTCAGCGCCGAAAAGGGAAGGAGTAAGACATTGGCTCAACTGGTTGCCACACTGGCATCGACACACCATCCGTTCTATCTGAAAGCCACCACCATGCCGCCCGAGCAGCAGATGCCCGAGGCGCCGGAGTGGAAACGCAAGGTCGAGGCTTATCGGGAAACGCTGGAACGGACCAAGCCGGACATACTGGTGATGGTCGGATCGGACCATTTCCACCAGATTTTCCTCGACAACTGCCCCCAGTTCCTGATCGGCAAGGCAGAGCGCTACGATGCGACCTTCTATAACGAGGAACGGGAATTCGGCATTCCGAAATATGTGCTGGACGGCGACGAGGACATGTCGCGCTTCATGCATCAGTCGCTCATGGATCAGAATTTCGACTTCGCGTTTTCCAACGAGTTGAAGATCGATCACTCGATCATCTGTCCGATCATCACCGTGCGCCCGGATGCCGATCTGCCCGTGGTGCCGATCTACACGAACATCTTCGCGCCGCCGCTTCACACCCCGAAACGGTTCTACGATCTCGGCCGGGCGATCCGCAAGGCGATCGACGATTACCCCTCCGACAAGCGGATTGCCGCAATCGGCACGGGACACCTCTCCCTGGAACTGGGCGGTCCGCGCCAGTTCATGGAGACCGGTCCGGATCCGCAATTCGACCGGCAGGCAATCGACTGGCTGAGGGCCGGCGATATCGACGCCATCCTGGAAAACGTCACCCATGAGAGCATGGGTCAGAGCGGCAATGCCACCCACGGTTTCCTGAACTTCATCCTGATGCTGGGAGTCGCGGGTCCCGAAGGCGCCGACTACGTCGACAATCTCGATCTGTTCCACACCATGGAAGCCTATTTCACCTGGTACCCGAAGGAGCAGGCGGCATGAGCAAATACTACGTCAACAAGTTCCTTTACACCGTGGACCGCGATCCGGAGCTCTTGAAACGCTACACGGACGACCCGCGCAATCTGGTGGCGACCTGGGAACAGTCCATGGGACCGAAGCTTCTGAACAACGAGGTCGAAGCCTCGTCGGTTCATGCTTTCACCCCGGAAGAGCGCGAGGCCCTGATCAATCACGACTACGTGGCTTTGTTCGAAATGGGCGCGCACTTCTTCCTCAACCTGACGATTTTCATCGGCATCTACGACGAACCCTACATGGAAAAGAGCGGCCCTCTGTCCTTCCAGAAGGAAATGGCCGCCAAGTTGCAGCATTGGCGCGGCAAGGACTACCCCACCGTAGAAACCTGACGCGTCAGAGTGCCGGGCCCACCCGGCACTCGCCTTTTTGCAGGGGGCTCCCAAAGGCTCAGGACAGAACCGCGGTGTGGTTCAGTCCGGCAATGACGCCGCGCAGTTCTGCGAGACCGCGCATGCGTCCGATAAGCGGATAGCCGGGATGGGCACCCTTTTGCGCGTCGGTCAGCAATTCGTGGCCATGGTCGGGCCTGAAGACGATGTCGCTGTCCGGCCGGTTTTCGTTCTTGCGGCGCCGTTCCTCGCGCATCAGCACCTCGACCAGTGCCGGCATGTCGGTATCGCCTTCAAGATGGGCGGCTTCCTCGAAGGACCCGTCCGGTTCCTTCGCGACGTTACGCAAATGCGCGAAATGGATTTTGCCGGCAAATTGTTTCGCGATTGCCGGAACATCGTTTGCCGGATTGGCTCCGAGCGAGCCGGCACACAGCGTCAGTCCGTTGGACAGGCTCTCACGCGCGGACAGAATCCAGTCGATGTCCGCGGCATTGGAGACGATGCGGGGCAGTCCGAGGATGTCCCTTGGCGGATCGTCCGGATGAACGGCAAAGCTCAATCCCAGGTCTTCGGCCGCCGGAATGACTTCATCGAGAAACCGTTTGAAATTCGCGCGCAGGGCGTCGCGGTCAAGGCCGGCATAGGGCGCCAGGGCCTGGCGCAGTCCCTGGACGTCGTAACGGTCATAGGCACCCGGAAGTCCGGCCATGATCGCCGTAACGAGAATTTCGAGATCTTCAGGTTTGGCACTGTCGTACCAGCGTTTCGCGGCGGCGATGTTATCGGCCGTATAGTCCCGGTCCGCGCGCGGCCGCTCGATCATGAAGAGTTCGAACGCGGCCATTTTCTCGACCGAGAACCTCAGACAGGAGCCGCCGCGCCTAACCGGCGCGGTGAGATCGGTGCGGGTCCAGTCCAGGAGCGGCATGAAATTGTAGCAAATCACCCGGATGCCCTCGGCGGCAAGATTGGCCATGGACTGCCGGTAGTTGGCGAAAAGCTGCGTCAGATCGCCCGCACCGCGCTTGATCGCCTCGTGTATCGGCAGGCTTTCCACCACCGTCCAGTCGAATCCCGCTTCGCGGATCTGCGCCTTGCGGGCGGCGACCGTTTCACGCGGCCAGACCTCGCCATAGGGAATTTCGTGCAGGGCGGTGACAATGCTGGACGCTCCTGTCTGTGCGATCTCGGACAGGGAAATACGGTCCAGAGCGCCATACCAGCGCCAACCTTCAATCATGCGAGTGCCTCAAGAGTTCGATGAACGCCGCCGGATACCAGCCGCTCATAAGCGGTGGTGACTTCCGGTTGGATGGCGTCCGCCAGAGCGGCATCGAAAATGTCACGCACGCCCAGAAGCGCGGCGACCTTGCCTTGCGCATCGGACGCGCCGTCGGAAAGGGCCTTGAGCCGGTCGGAGAGCGGATCGCGCACATCGATGGGCTCGCCCTTGAGATCGGTTCCACCCACATAGATCATCCAGGCGGCGACAGCGGTCAGAAGGCCGGGGCAGGCGCGGTCACCGGCAAGGTTGTCGCGCAGCGTTCCCAGGATCCGCTGTGGCAGCTTCTGGCTGCCATCCATGGCGATCTGCCAGGTGCGGTGCTGAATGCCGGGATTTGAGTAGCGGTCGAACAGGGCGTCGGCATAGCCGGCGATATCGATGCCGGGTGGAGCGCTGAAGGAAGGAATGATCTCTTCTCTCCAGAGCCGTTTGACATAGCCGGCGAGGACGGGATCGGCGATCGTTTCGGCGATGGTCTCGTGCCCGGCCAGATAGCCGAGATAGGCGAGCGAGGAATGGGTGCCGTTGAGCATCCTGAGCTTCATGTTCTCATAGGCGGTCACATTACCGACCAGCTCGACACCGACGGCGCCGAGGTCCGGCCGTGCATCCTTGCCGTAGGCGGGCACGAAATCGTCCTCCACCACCCACTGCCTGAAGGGCTCGTGCATCACGGGCGCGGCATCGAGACGTCCTGTCCTGGCCGCCAGCGCCTCGACGTCCTCCGGCTTTGTCGCCGGTACGATCCGGTCGACCATGGTGGCGGGAAAACGGCCTTCCGCCTGAAGCCAGTCCGCCAGGCCGGGGTCGATTTTCCGGGCCAGTTCCAGGACGATGCCCTTCACCAGGCGGCCGTTGTCGGGAAGATTGTCGCAGGTCAGAACCGTGAAAGGCGGCAGGCCGGCTGCCTTGCGTCTCTGCAACGCCCTGACAAGGTACCCCGGCGCGGTCGTCGGCAGTTCGCTGGTCAGGTCGTGCTGGATGCCGGGATGCTTGAAGTTGAGGCTGCCGGACGCGGGGTCATGGCAATAGCCCTTTTCGGTCACCGTCAGCGTAACGATCCGGATAGCGGGATCGGCCATCGCAGCCAGAAGGGCCTCGGGCGACTCGGGTGCGACGAGGACGTCGCGGAGGATCTCGACCTGGTGAAGACGGGAGCCGCCGGGTCCCAGTTCCTGGGCCGTATAGACGAAATCCTGGGGCGCGAGCAGATCGCGCGTCGTCGGGCTTTGCAGGCTGACGCCGATGATGCCCCAGTCGCCGCCGGACTTTTCCATGGCTTCTTCGATGTAGACGGCACCGAAGGTCCGGAAGAATGCTCCCAGACCCAGGTGAACGATACCTGCCTTCGGCGCAGGTCCCTTCTGCCGGCTAACGCGCAAGCCAGCCTCCATCGACACTCAGAACGGTTCCGTGGACGTATTTCGCCGCGGGCGAGGCGAGGAACACGGCGGCTTCGCCGATGTCGCTGGCCTCCCCCCAGCGTCCGGCCGGAATCCGCTCCAGGATCTGCCGGTTACGGTCCGGATCGTTGCGCAGGGCTTCGGTGTTGTTGGTGGCGATATAACCCGGTGCGATGGCGTTGACGTTGATGCCCTTGGCGGCCCACTCATTGGCCAGCAGCTTTGTGATGCCGGCAACGCCATGCTTGGAAGCGGTGTAGGACGGCACCCGGATGCCGCCCTGGAAGGACAGCAGCGAGGCGATGTTCACGATTGCCCCGGACCGTCCCGCCGCAAGAGCTGCCCTGCCAAAGGCCTGGCAGGTGAAGAAGACCGCTTTCAGGTTCACATCGATGACGTCGTCCCAGTCGGCCTCGGAGAAGTCGATGGAATCCGCGCGCCGGATAATCCCGGCATTGTTGACAAGAATGTCGATCGTCTCGTTTTCAAAGAGCGGAACGGCCGCCATGGGGTCGGCGAAATCGACCGCCACGTGGCGTCCCTTTTCGATCTTCGAGAGGGTTTCATCGCAGTCGCGGCGGGCGGCGCACAGCACCTCCGCGCCAGCCGCGCCCATGGCGATGGCAATCGCCTGGCCGATGCCCGTATTGGCGCCGGTTACCAGGGCGCGTCTGCCTTCGAGAGAAAAGGAATTCACCGCAGGTCTCCCATCGCAACCATGTCCATGTCGGTGAAGTCGACATTGTCACCGGCCATCGCCCAGCAGAAGGTGTAGGCGCCGGTGCCCGCCCCGCAATGGATGGACCAGGGCGGGGAGACGACCGCTTCCTCATTGGCCATGACAAGATGGCGGGTTTCCTCGGGCTTGCCCATGAAATGGAACACGCGCTGCTCCGGGCCCAGCTCGAAATAGAGATAGGCTTCCATGCGGCGGTCGTGCAGATGGGCGGGCATGGTGTTCCAGACCGACCCGGTCGCGAACTGAGTGTAGCCCATCAGAAGCTGGCAGCTTTCGGCGACTTCCGGATGCAGGAACTGCAGGATGACGCGTTCGTTGGAGGTTTCGGCTGAGCCGAGTTCGACCCGGCGCGCGTCCTTCACGGTGATCAGTCTGGTCGGGCAGGTCCGGTGCGCGGGGGCGGACAGGATGTAGAACCGGCCGGGGCCGGAAAAGGAGACCGGTCCGGAACCCATGCCGATATAGAGCACGTCGCCGCGGCCGACGTCATAGCTCTGTCCGCCGGCCTTGACGGTTCCCGCATCGCCGATATTCAGAATGCCGAGCTCGCGGCGGTCGAGCAGGGACGGGGTGCCGGCTTCATGGACGTGGTCCAGCACCAGTTCGCCCGAACCTGGAACCGCGCCGCCCAGGATCAAACGGTCGTAATGGGTGTAGACCAGATTGATTTCGCCCTCGACAAACAGGCCGGAGGCATGGAAGTGATCGCGCAGACCCTGCGTGTCCAGCTTTCTGGCGGTTTCCGGGTCGATCGCGTATCGGGTTTCTACATTGGTCATGGCAAAAGTCCTCGGGTGTGGGGCGGTCTTAAAGAAAGTCGTCGCGACGGGGTGTGAAGGTGTCGATCAGCGTGCCCGGTTCGACGCAGACGCAGCCATGCATGGCTCTGGAGGGAATGACGAAACTGTCCCCGGGGCCGACCTCGAATTCCTGCCCGTCGATGCTGAAACGGAACTTGCCGCTTTCAACGTAAGTGGATTGTGTATGCGGGTGATTGTGGAGCTTGCCTTCCGCGCCGGTTTCCTGGAACCGGAAGGCGACCACCATCAGCTCGGCGCTGTCGGACAGGACCTGGCGTCGAATGCCCGGGTCGGCGGCGACTTCGGGAAAGGTTTTTACGAACTTCATTTCAGCCTCAGTGGAACAGGGACGGCAGCCAGAGCGACAGTGCCGGTATATAGGTGACAAGCAAAAGGGTGAAGATGGCGGCCCCGTAAAAGGGCCAGATGGTCCGGACCGCGTCCCATACCGAGATCCTGCCGACCGCGCAGCCGACGAACAGCACCGTTCCCACCGGCGGTGTGCACAGTCCGATCCCCAGATTGAGAACCAGAATGACGCCGAAATGTACCGGATCGACGCCGAAGGCCGTCGCGACGGGCAGGAAGATCGGCGTGGTGATCACGATCAGCGGCGACATGTCCATGAAGGTTCCGAGGAACAGCAGCACAATGTTGATCATAAGGAGGATGACCAGCGGGTTCTGCGAGACGTTCTTCATGAACGCCACCAGCTCAGCGGGAATGTGCAGGAATGCCAGAAGCCAGCCGAAGGAGGCCGCCGATCCGATGACGAGCAGCACCATGGCCGTGGTTCTGACGGCCGCCTTCGTCGCACCGACGAATTCGGCCCAGTGCATGGTGCGGTAGGCGAGCGTCGTGACCAGAAGCGCATAGACGGCCGCGATGCACGAGCTTTCCGACGCGGTGAAGACGCCGGAGCGGACGCCGCCGAAAATGATGGCGATCAGCAGCAGGCCCGGAACGGCATTGAGGAACAGCGCGCCGAGGGCGGACCAGCCGGGGAAGGACTCGGTCGGATATCCGGCCTTTCTGGCCACGAACCAGGCGGTCACCATCAGGGATAGGGCGAGCAGCAGGCCGGGGAAGATGCCGGCGGTGAAGAGATCGGCGATCGAAAGCCGTCCGCCGGCGGAGATCGAATAGATGATCATGTTGTGCGAGGGCGGCAGCATCAGCGCGATGATCGAGGACATCACGGTGACGTTCACGCCATATTGGACCGAATAGCCCTTTTCCTTCATCTGCGGGATCATCAGGCCGCCGATGGCGGTCGCATCCGCCGCGGCGGAGCCCGAGATGCCGCCGAAAAGAACCGAGGCGGCGATATTCACCTGGCCGAGGCCGCCGCGCATATGGCCCACGACCGCTCCCGCGAGGGCGACGAGCCGCCGGGCGATGTCGCCGCGCACCATGAGTTCGCCGGCGAAGATGAAGAAAGGGATCGCCATCAGCGCGAAGACGGAGACGCCTGAATTCAGCCGTTGGAACACGATGACGGGCGGCAGGTCCATATAGAGGACAGTCGCAAGGGACGCCGCGCCGAGGCAGAACGCCACCGGTGTGCCGATGAGAAGCAGAACGACGAATGTGCCGAAGAGGATAACCGGTTCCATATCAGATCTCTTCCACAGGATCGTCGCCGAAGCGGGCCGTCGGAAGACCGGCCGCGCGGCGGAAAAGCCGTTCGATTGAAAAAAGGAAAACAAGGCAGCCGCCGCCGACGAGCGGCAGGAAATCGATCGCCCCGGAAATTCCGAGCGACGGCAGCACGACGTCCCAGGCCGACAGGGCCAGTTTGGCGCCGTACCAGGCCATTCCGAGCCCGAAGGCGGCGACGACCGCGTCGGAGATGCTGAAAAGCACCAGCTTGGTTTGCTGCGGCACAAAATACAGCAGGACATCGAAGCTGAGATGATACCCCTCCCTGATGCCGACGGCGGCGCCCAGGAAAATGAACCAGCCCATCAGGATGACCGCGGCCGGTTCGCTCCACACAATGCTGTCGTTCATGACATAGCGCATGAAGACCTGGGCGGTGATAAAGACGGTCATCAGAATGAGACCTGCTCCCGCCAGCCACAGGGCAGCCGTCGAGACGAGGCGCAAGACCTGCGCGGCGAATGTCAGATGAGTTTGCACGTCGATGTCCTGAAGGGCGGACCTGCGGCCGGGAGCGGCCGCAGGTCTGTGTGTGGTTAGTCGGTTGCGCGGATGCGGGCAACCAGGTCCTTCAGATTGTCCGAAGTGACATGTTTTTCATAGACGCTGTCCATAGCGGCCATGAAAGGTTCCTTGTCGATTTCGGTGATGACCTCGACACCGGACGCCCGGACTTTTTCTTCCGAGGCCTTTTCGCGGGCCTGCCACATTGCACGCATGACCGGGACGGAGTCCTTGGCTGCCTGACGGACCGCCGCCTGATCTTCCGCGGACAGTTTGTCCCAGGACTTCTTGGACATGACCAGGACTTCCGGAACGATCAGGTGCTCGTCCAGGGTGTAGTAGCCAGCGACTTCGTAATGTCCGGAGGACTCGTAGGACGGCCAGTTGTTTTCCGCACCGTCGATGACGCCGGTCTGGATGGAGGAGTAGACCTCACCGTAAGGCATCGGCGTCGCGTTGGCGCCGAGAGCGGACATCATGTCGACGAAGATGTCGGACTGCATCACGCGAACTTTCATGCCCTTGAGATCTTCAATCGATTTAATCGGTTTGACCTTGTTATAAAAGCTGCGTGAGCCGCCATCATAGAAAGCCAGTCCGACATAACCATGCGGTTCGAAGGCTTTCAGGATTTCATCGCCGACCGGGCCGTCCATGACGCGGTGCATGTGGTCCGCACCCTTGAAGATATAGGGCAGCGAAACAACCTTGGTCTCTTCGACCAGATTGTTGAACGGACCCATGGATACGCGGTTCAGGTCGATGACGCCGAACTTGGTCTGCTCGATCGTGTCCTTTTCCTGACCGAGTTGGGCGGAATGGAACACTTCCACGCAGATCCGGCCATCGGTGCGCTCTTCAAGAAGCTTGCCCATTTCCTTCACGGCCTCGACCGTCGGGTAGCCGTCCGGATGGGTGTCGGACGACTTGAGCGTCACTTCGCAGGCAACCGCGGCGGTCGTGAAGGCCGCTGTGGCCAACAGGGTTGCCGCCAAAGACTTCAATACTTTCATAACATTCCTCCCTGGAATTGCTCGTCAGAGCCGATAGGCTTGTTTCACAAGCCTGTAAGTGAGGTCATGAGCGACCTCAAAAGCCTCGTCCTCGTCCAGCCTCCCGGATGTCACGAGTGATGCGAGGTATGCACTGTCGACCCTGCGGGCCACATCGTGGCGGGCGGGGATCGAACAAAATGCCCGTGTGTCGTCGTTGAACCCGACGGTGTTGTAGAAGCCGGCCGTTTCCGTCGTCATTTCGCGGAACCGGCGCATGCCTTCGGGACTGTCGTAGTACCACCAGGCCGGGCCCAGTTTCAGGACCGGATAGACACCGGCCAGCGGCGCCAGTTCCCGGGTATAGGCGGTCTCGTCGAGCGTGAAGAGAATTATGCTGAGGTTCTTTTCAAGGCCGACCGCATCCAGAAGCGGCTTGAGCGCATCGACGTAATTGGTCTGCGTCGGGATATCGAAGCCCTTGTCCCGGCCGAAGGACTGCATGATCGCCTTCGAATGGTTCCGGTGGCTGCCCGGATGGATCTGCAGGACAAGACCGTCCTCTAGGCTCATGCGCGCCATTTCGGTCAGCATGTGGCCGCGGAAGGCATCGGCTTCTTGCGGGCTGCAGCTTCCCTTCAAGGCTTTCTGGAACAGCTCGTCCGCTTGCGCCGCGGACAGGTCTTCCGTTCGCGCCGTCGGATGGCCATGATCGGAGGAGGTCGCGCCGAAGGATTTGAAGTAGGCGCGCCGCGCCCGGTGGGCGTTCAGATATCCCTGCCAGGAAGCCGTATTCTCTCCCGTCAGTTCACCGAATTTTTCGATGTTGTCCTGAAAACCCTCGAACTCGGGATCGACCACGGAATCCGGCCGGTAGGCGGTCACGACGCGTCCGGTCCAGCCGCTGTCGCGGATCCGGCGGTGCCACTTCAGGTCGTCCAGAGGCGATTCAGTCGTGGCGATCGCTTCTATGTTGAAGCGTTCGAAGAGCGCGCGCGGGCGGAATTCCGGGCGGGTCAGGCAATCGGCAATGTGATCGTAGGACTCGTCGGCCGTTTCCGCTGAAAGCCGCTTTGTCCAACCGAACACTTCCTGGAAAGAATGCTCCAGCCACATGCGCGACGGGGTCGCCCGGAACAGATGAAAATTCTCGGCGAAGATCCGCCAGATCTTGCGGCTGTCGCTTTCCGTCCAGCCGCCGTCAACTCTCGGCAGACCGAGGGCGCCAAGATCGATGCCCTGGGAGTACAGCATGCGGGAGACATAGTGATCGGGAACGATGATCAACTGCGCCGGGTCCGGAAAAGCCTCGTTTTCAGCGTACCAGCGCGGATCGGTATGGCCGTGCGGGCTGACGATCGGCAGGTCCTTCACCGAATTGTAAAGGTCCAGGGCCAGGGCGCGCGAGGCGGGGTCGGCCGGCAACAGACGATGCGGATCAAGTCCGCTCTTTGAGGTTCCCGGTGCGTCCGCTATCCCCTGTGTCATTTTTCACTCCCCGGTGGACCTAACGTTTCGGCCCTTATTGCTACTAGCAAACTGATATGCTAGTTGAGTAGGCGAGTCAACGGAGAGAGAGCTGATGTCAGAAACAAGCGCCTTGAAGGCGCTGGAACCGATAAAGATCCCTTCGGTGGCCGATGCCGTCTTCGAGGAATTGCATCAGCAGATTCTCTCTCTGGAACTTGCCCCGGGAACCCGCATGTCGGAAGTGGAGGTCGCCAAGGCGTTCGGCGTCTCCCGTCAGCCGGTGCGGGACGCGTTCTACCGGCTGTCGCAGCTCGGCTTCCTGCTGATCCGGCCGCAGCGCGCCACGGTGATCACCAAGATCTCGGAAGTGGCGGTGCTAAGGGCGCGTTTCGTTCGCACATCCCTTGAAATCGCCTGTCTGCGGGCGGCCGCCGAAGTGGTGACGGAAGACGATATCAAGGACCTGCAGCAGCTCATCGACGAGCAGCAGGCCGCGATCTCGGCAAACGAGCGCCAGTTGTTTCACAGGCTCGACGACGACTTCCATCGCCTGATCTGCGACATCTCCGGCCACGATTATGTGTGGGCGCTGATCCGGGAGCAGAAAGCCCATATGGACCGCGTGCGCTTTCTCTCGCTCGCCTCCGGTGCACAGGCCGCCCATGACGACCACGTCGGTATCATCAACGCCCTGCGCGAGGGTTCGGGCGAGCGGGCTGAAGCCCGGCTGAAGACACATCTGAGCCGGATCGAAACCATCCTCGGCAAGATCCGCGCGGAAAATCCCGAACATTTCGAAGAGTGAGGGAGGGCCGCCGGGGCAGGGCGTGTCCGGTTGATTTAGTCCGCCCTTCAGGGAAGCATGACGGCCGGGCCGGTGAATTTCATGCGTAAGCGGTTCCTCAGGGAGCAAGCGGCCCATCCTTCGAGACAGCGCTTCGCGCTTCCTCAGGATGAGGAGGAGTGTCTGGCCAGTCAGAGTGGCCAGAGCTATTTGCGACAATCGACATTTTCGGCAGCTGCCACACCCACTTCCTCATGCTGAGGAAGGCCGGAGGCCTGTCTCGAAGCATGGGCCGCTTGCTCGTCGGCGGATTTGAACCAGCTTAAGATCCATCTTTGAGAGTTGCCTTTGCCCCGCGTTTCGAAAGTTCCGGAAGCAACTCGAAATTGCCTCGGATCAGGGCTTCCTTCTTGTCCCTTCTCCAGCTTTTGACCTGGCGCTCACAGGCAATGGCATCGGTCAACCGGTCGAATTGACAATTAAACACGAGAGTAACCGGCCGGTGACGTGCGGTGTAGCCGTCGTACATGCCCTGCTCGTGTTCGCTGATGCGCGATTCAAGGTCTTTTTTTGTGATCCCGGTATAGTAACTGCCGTTGGCGCATCGAAGTATGTAAAGCGTTGCTCCCATGTTCCGATTGCATATCAGGAAACAGCAATTTTGTCGCGCTCGTCCGGGACCGGGCCGAATCCGTCGCAGGCGCTGTTCGAGTATATGAAATGAGGATGTTTCTTCGGAGCAAGCGGCCCATGCTTCGAGACAGGCCACCCCACCTTCCTCAGCATGGGGAAGGTGGGGTGGCGATTTTGGAAAATGGCGATGGCCACTCTGACTGGCTATAAAATACACCTCATCCTGAGCAAGCGCGAAGCGCTGTCTCGAAGGATAGGCCGCTTGCACCTGAAACAAAGCGAGCGACCTGCGACACATCCAGTCTCACACGATCCCGCCACCAGCGCCGGAGACATCCGGGCGAACCTGCGCGACCTTCTGCCGGTACCCGGATGCGCGGTAGGTGGCGACGGGGTCGATGGCGCCGCCGGAGTCCAGACGGGCCATGGCGAGGAGGGGATCCACATCGGTGCGGAAGGCGGCCTTCAGTGTGGTGGTCGCCATCAGCGCGTCGTTGTCCTGCTGGTACTCGGTAAGCCTGTCCCGGTCGACCAGAAGGGCCTGGGCATATGCGCGCTGGACTTCCATGGCGCTCACCATCAGGCTTTCGATCGGATCGGTCACATTGTGCGACTGGTCGAGCATGTGGGCCGGGTTGAACCCCGGCACGCGGCGCATTTCCGCATCCACCAGTTCGTTGAAGACCAGAAACAGCCGGTAGGGATCGATGGATCCCGTATCGAGATCGTCGTCGCCGTATTTGCTGTCGTTGAAATGGAAACCGCCGAGCTTGCCGAACTGGATCAGCCGGGAGACGATCATCTCGATATTGACGTTGGGGGCATGGTGGCCGAGATCGACGAGGCAGAAGGCCTGCGGCCCCAGTTCCTGCGCGATCATGTAGTTGCTGCCCCAGTCCTGGACGACGGTTGAATAAAAAGCCGGCTCATACATCTTGTGTTCGGTGAGGAGTCGCCAGTCGTCCGGCAGATTTGCGTAGATTTCCTTCGCGGATTTCAGGTAGTGATCGAATTGCCGGGCGAAATGGCTCTGGCCCGGGAAATTCGATCCGTCGCCGATCCAGACGGTCAGGGCCTTCGACCCTATGGCCTTGCCGATCTCGATGCATTCCAGGTTGTGTTCGACGGCCTGCCGACGGGTGGCCGCGTCGGTGTGCGAGAGTGAGCCGAACTTGTAGGAATGAGCCTGGCCGTCCTGATCCTGAAAGGTGTTGGAGTTCATGGCATCGAAGCCAAGTCCCAGAGCGCCTGCCCGGGCCTTGAGCTCGGACGGATCTGCCTTGTCCCATGGGATGTGCAGCGACACGTTCGGGGTGGCGCGGGTCAATTGCTGAATGACCGAGCAATCCTCAAGCTTGTCGAAAATGTTGCGCGGCTCTCCCTTGCCCGGAAAACGCGCGAAGCGCGTGCCGCCGGTGCCGACACCCCAGGAGGGAACGGCGACGCCATAGGCGGCGACCTTCCGCTTGATCTCGTCAATTGCAATACCCCGGCGGTCGAGCCGCTCGCCGAGCGTGTCGTAGTCGCGCCTCAGATGGTCCGCCCGCGCTTCGTTTTCTTCGGCGATCAGAGAGGTGTCGATCATCATGAGAAAATCCTTTCCTGTCGCAAAACCACCTCTTTCCGATGGCGGCCGCCGGACCCGTCACGACGGATGAGCCGCTTGCTCCGAGCCATGCCGCCCATCCTTCGAGACAGCGCTGCGCGCTTCCTCAGGATGAGGTGGTGTTTTAGAGAGTTGCCGGCGCGTGAAGAACCGGACATTGCCTGCTTCGACAGCGTGCCCGCGCCAGGTTCCAGATATAGCCGCGCCGCCACAACAACCTCATCCTGAGGAGCGGGCCTGCCCGCGTCTCGAAGGATGGGCCACTTGCTCCGGGCATGGGGTCCGCTGTTCGAGACGGGTTTCCTCGGAACGAGGCCATCCGCCAAGTGTTCCGGTCTGCCGGTCATCAGCGTGTGAAAGACTGCACGTTGCCGGCATCGACATTGATGATGTTGCCGGTGGATTTGGACGATGCTTCGCAGGCGAAGAAATAGCTGGCTTCGGCGATATCCTCCGGCAGGACGGAGCGTTTCAGCAGTGAACGCTGGCGGTAATGCTCCTCAAGCTCGGACGTCTCCTTGCCGTAGGCCTCCGCGCGTTCCTTCAGCCAGTCGCCGGACCAGATCTTCGAACCGCGCAGCACAGCGTCCGGATTGACCACATTGACGCGGATACCGGCCGGGGCACCTTCCAGGGCAAGACAGCGGGCGAGGTGAATCTCGGACGCCTTGGCCGTGCAATAGGCGCTGGCGCCCGGCGAGGCCGCAAGGCCGTTCTTGGAGCCGATGAATATGATCGAGCCGCCGATCCCCTGTTGCTTCATCACCTGAAATGCCGAGCGCGAAACCAGGAAATAGCCGGTCGACAGGATCGACATGTTCTTGTTCCACAGATCCAGCGACGTCTCTTCAACAGGCGCTGAAGAGGCAATTCCGGCATTGGACACGAGAATGTCGACGCCGCCATATTCCATGGCCGCGCGGGCGAAGCTACCCGCAACGGCGTCCTCGCTGGTCACATCCATGGTGACCGTGCGCACGACGTCCTTCGAAAAGCGGCCCTCCAGGTTCTCTGCCGTTGCCGTGAGCGCCTCGGCATCGATATCGGCAAGAACCACACAGGCGCCTTCGCGCAGGAACCGTTCCGCCGTGGCCGAGCCGATGCCGCCGGCGCCGCCGGTGACCAGAGCCACCCGCCCCGCCAGGCTTTTCGGCTTCGGCATGCGCTGCAGCTTGGCCTCTTCCAGGAGCCAGTATTCGATATCGAAAGCCTCCTGTTCCGGCAGGCCGCGATAGGTCGAGACGCCGGAGGCGCCGCGCATCACGTTGATGGCGTTCGTGTAGAACTCGGCGGATATGCGCGCCGTCGCCTTGTCCTTGGCAAAGGTGATCATGCCGACGCCGGGAACGAGATAGACAACAGCATTGGGATCGCGCAGGGCCGGGCTGTCGGCATGTTTGCAGCGCTCGTAATAGGCCGCATAGTCCTCGCGGTAGGCGGCGACCGCTTCGCCGAGCCCGGCAAGGGTTGCTTGCGTATCCGGGCTGGCCGGGTCGAAATCGACGACGAGCGGGCGGATCTTGGTGCGCAGGAAATGGTCCGGGCAGCTCGTGCCGAGCGCGGCAAGCGGCTCCATGTCCGCCGAGCAGACATATTCCAGCACCGCGTCGCTGTCATCGAAATGACCGACCATATGCTGCTTGGCGCTGACCATGCCACGGATAGCGGGCATCAGCCGGGCGGCAACGTCGCGGCGCTCGGTGGGCGGCAGGGCGCGATGCCTGGAGCCGCCGAAGGCCTCCTTGCCGGCGGTCTTTTCCTCGAACCAGGCAATCGCCCGGTTGATGATGTCGAGCGTGGTCGCATAGCAGGTTTGCGCATCGTCCGCCCAGGTGAAGAGACCGTGGCTTTCCAGGACGACGCCCTTGGCCTGCGGGTTTTCCAGGCAGAACTTTTCCAGCCACAGGCCGAGTTCGTAGCCCGGACGGCGCCAGGGCAGCCAGCCGATCTCGGAGCCGAAGATTTCCCGGGTGATCGCCTGGCTGTCGCTGGCCGCCGCAATGGCAATGATCGCGTCAGGATGCATGTGGTCGACATGTTTTCTGGGGACGTAGGCATGCAGCGGCGTGTCGATGGAGGCGGCGCGCGCATTGAGGTTGAAGGTGCAATGGGGCAGGTAGGCGACCATTTCGTCTTCGAATTCGGGTCCGCGATAAAGCGTCTTCAACGTGCGAAGCTTGTCCATGTAAAGCGTCGCGAAACCGTCCATCTTGATGGTGCCGACGTCGCCGCCCGAACCCTTGACCCACAGGACCTCGGTCATTTCGCCGGTCAGCGGATCCTTCTGCATGACCTTGGCGGACGTGTTGCCGCCGCCGTAGTTGGTGATGCGCTTGTCGGAGCCTAGGAGGTTGGAGCGGTAGAGCAGGCGCTCGGGCTCGCTCATGGTTGAAGCCTTTTGACCGTCCCACAGATTTTCCAGCCGGGACCCGGCGGCGGAATTCAACATCATGTCCTCCCAAGAATGCCTGACAGCGTTCGGCTGTTTCAGCAGAAACTCGCTTGATCGAGATTGCTTGTCAATCAAAAACAATCAAGTTCAATCATATTGCACTGCAAAATGACTATTTTTGATTTTTTATGATTGACATTGACCGGTGTTGGTGGAAACGTTTGCTCTAACGGGAGGACCATATGCACGAAAAAGAACGCCACAGGATTATTCTTTCCGCTGTTCAGGACCGTCCTGTCGTGACGGTTCAGGAACTGGTGGCGCTCACCGATTCCTCCGAAGCGACGATCCGCCGGGACATTGCCCAGTTGCATGTTCAAAAGAAGCTGCGGCGCGTTCGGGGCGGGGCGGAATCCATTCATCCGCCGCAATTCGTCGGTCTCGCCGGCCGTCCCTTCAGCGTCAATGAAACGATCAATATCGCGCAAAAGCGTGCCATAGCGCAAAAGGCCGTGGAATTGTGCGAGGACGGCGACGCGATCATCATCAACGGTGGCACGACCACCTTTCAGATGGTGCATCCGCTGGCGACCAAGCGCTGCCAAGTCTTCACCAATTCGTTCCCGATCGCGGAACACCTGCTGAAGAATTCCAAAAATACCATCCTGCTTTCGGGCGGGGTGATCTACCGCGAACAGAACATCATTCTGAGCCCCTTCGAAAACGACGTGACGCGGAACTTCTACGCAAAGCGTATGTTCATGGGTGCCCAGGGGCTGGGGCCTCTGGGGTTGATGGAAGCCGATCCGCTGCTGATCCAGGCAGAACAGAAGCTGATCGGCCAGGCGGATGAACTGGTGGTTCTGGCGGATTCGTCGAAATTCAGCGCACGGTCGAGCCTGATCCTGTGCCCGCTGGAGCGGATCTCCACCATCATCACCGATGACGGAATTCCGGACAGCGCGGCCAAGATGCTGGAGCAGGCCGACATCAGACTGATTGTGGCGCCGGTTAGCGCCGCGCAGGGCAAGGCCGCCTCAAGCGGGTAGCCGGTATTCTGCCGGGACCTGGGAGGGCCGGCAGTCATACGGAACATCCGGTGTCCGACAGAACACGGACCGGATGATCCGGGATTTTGAAAGCGATCTAACTTCCGCAGTCAAAAGCCTGCGGGACGATCCTGGGAGGAAGACCATGAAATTGCTTAAATCACTTCTGGCGGCAACCGCGGTTGCCGCGGTCTGCATCGCCGGTCCGGCGCAGGCTGAAACCAAGCGCATCGCGCTTGTCGTGAAGGCCCTCGGCATCGGCTTCTTCGAGGCCGCGGCCAAGGGAGCCGAGGAAGCGGCCAAGGAACTCGGCGACGTCGAGATCATCTATACCGGGCCGACCGACACCACGGCGGAAGGTCAGATCGAGGTGATCAATGCGCTGATCGCCCAGAAGGTCGATGCCATCGCGATTTCCGCCAACGATCAGGATGCTCTCGTGCCCTCGTTGAAGAAAGCCATGGATCGCGGCATCACCGTCATATCCTGGGATTCCGGCGTCGCGCCCGAAGGCCGCCAGCTTCACCTCAACCCGTCCTCCAATCCCCTGATCGGCAACATGATCATCAAGCTCGCCGCCGATCATCTTCCCGATGGCGGCGATGTCGCGGTCCTGTCCGCCTCCGCGACGGCCACGAACCAGAACATCTGGATCGAGGAAATGAACAAGGTGAAGGGCAACTATCCGGGCATCAATGTCGTTGCCACCGTCTACGGCGATGACCTTGCCGACAAGTCCTACCGCGAGGCCCAGGGCCTCATGCAGACCTATCCGGACCTGAAGGCGATCATCGCACCGACCTCCGTCGGCATCGTCGCGGCCGCGCAGGCTGTCTCCGACGCTGAAAAAGCCGGTCAGGTCAATGTCACCGGTCTGGGACTTCCCTCGGAAATGGCCGGCCACATCGAGTCCGGTGCGTCCAAGTCCTTCGCGATCTGGAACCCGATCGACCTCGGCTACTCCGCCACGATCCTGGCCTATAACCTTGCCACCGGGGCGGCCGAAGCAGCGCCGGGCGCCGAAATTCCGATGGGCCGGATGGGGACGCTGACCCTCGACGACAACAGCGAAGGCGCCATGGCGGATCCGTTCGTCTACGACAGCTCCAACATCGACGACTTCAAGGACATTTTCTAAGTCGCGCCAGAACCGGTCCGGAACCCGGACCGCAAGCTCCGACCCGGTGCACTGCGCACCGGGTCCCCTCACAGACAATCCACCAGAAACGGCACCGGAACATGGTCATGCTTGCGAAGGGCATTGAGGACGCGCCGCCGCATCGCGGCGAGAGTTCCGCCCCCGTCCTGTCCCTGACGGGCATCTCCAAATCCTTTCCCGGTGTCAAGGCGCTCTCGGGTGTCGCCCTGGACCTTTATCCCGGCGAAGTCACGGCGCTGGTCGGGGAGAACGGCGCGGGCAAGTCGACCATCGTCAAGATACTCACCGGCATCTACCAGCCGGACGACGGGCAGATCCGTATCAACGGCGAGCCTGTGGTCTTCCCGACCGCACAGGACGCGGGAAGCGCGGGCGTGACGGCCATTCACCAGGAGACGGTTCTCTTCGACGACCTGTCGGTGGCGGAAAACATCTTCATCGGCCATGCGCCGAAAACCCGGCTCGGGCTGATCGACCGCAAGGAAATGGTCCGCAAGGCGAAGGCCCTTCTGGACAGGATCGGCGCGCAGATCGATCCCGGCGTTACCCTCAGGGATCTCGGCATCGCCAACAAGCATCTGGTGGCGATTGCCCGCGCGCTGTCCATCGACGCCCGGATCGTCATCATGGACGAGCCGACAGCCTCTCTTTCCCACAAGGAAATCGAGGAAACCTATGAGCTGGTCGAACGGCTCAAGGCGGACGGCAAGGCGATATTGTTTATCAGCCACAAGTTCGACGAGATCTTCCGGATTGCCGACCGCTATACGGTTTTCCGCGACGGAGAGATGGTGGGCGCGGGAAAAATCGCCGAAGTCGGCGAGCGGGAGCTGGTGAAGCTGATGGTCGGCCGGTCGGTGGACCAGGTTTTTCCCAAGCGGACGCCGCAACTCGGCGAAGAAGTCCTGAAGGTCGTCGGCTATTCGCACCCGACCGAGTTCGAGGATATCGGCTTTACCCTTCGCGCGGGCGAAATCCTCGGCTTCTACGGTCTCGTCGGCGCCGGACGCAGCGAATTCATGCAGGCGCTGTTCGGTATCACCAAACCCTCCAAGGGGGCCATTCGCATCGACGGCAGGGTCGCCGTCACCCGTACGCCGAATGAAGCGATCGGCCATGGCATCGTCTATGTGCCGGAAGACCGGGGCAGGCAGGGAGTGATCAAGGGATTGCCGATCTTCCAGAACGTTTCGCTGCCTTCACTCAAGCAAACTTCTCGGAACGGGTTCTTGCGGCTGGCGGAAGAATTCACGCTGGCGCGCGACTATACACAGCGTCTGGACCTGCGCGCCGCCGCCCTCGATCAGGATATCGGCGAGCTGTCCGGCGGCAACCAGCAGAAGGTCGTCATCGCAAAATGGCTGGCGACCAAACCCCGTGTCATCATTCTCGACGAACCCACCAAGGGTATCGACATCGGCTCCAAGGCGGCGGTGCATGAATTCATGGCGGAACTTGCCGCCGGCGGACTGGCCGTCATCATGGTGTCCTCGGAAATTCCTGAAATCCTCGGCATGTCCGACCGGGTCATCGTCATGCGCGAAGGGCGCATCGCAGCCGAATACGAAGGCGCGGACCTGACGCCGGAACATCTGGTGCGGGCCGCGGCCGGCATAACGGAGGTGCGGACATGATCCGCTTGCTGTTCAAGTCACGCGAAGCGATCCTGGGCGCCGCGATCCTTGTCCTCGTGGCAGCGATCGCATCGCGGTTTCCCGCCTTTGTCGCACCGTCAAACCTTGCCAATGTCTTCAACGACACGGCCCCGCTGATCATCCTGGCGCTGGGCCAGATGGTGGTGATCCTGACCCGCTGCATCGACCTTTCCGTCGCCGCGAACCTCGCGCTGACGGGCATGGCGGTCGCCATGCTCAACACGGTCATGCCCGGGCTTCCGATTCCTTTCATCCTTCTGGTCGCCCTGTGTCTCGGCGCCCTGATGGGGCTGGTCAACGGCCTGCTGGTGTGGAAGCTCGATATTCCGCCGATCGTGGTGACGCTTGGCACCATGACCATCTACCGGGGCATCATATTCGTGATCTCGGGCGGGGAATGGATCAACGCCCACGAAATGAGCGACACGTTCAAGGCCTTCCCGCGTGCCGCGCTGTTCGGTCTGCCGGTTCTGTCGTGGATCGCGATCGCGGTTGCCGCCGGCTTCGCCGTGCTTGTCGGCAGAACGCCGCTTGGCCGGACCTTCTTCGCGGTCGGGGGAAATCCGCATGCGGCGGTCTATACCGGCATCGATGTCGGCCGTGCCCAATGCGCCGCCTATGTTCTTTCCGGGGCGCTCGCCGGCCTGACAGGTTATCTCTGGGTGGCCCGCTATGCGGTCGCCTATGTCGATATTGCGGCCGGGTTCGAACTCGAAGTGGTCGCCGCCTGCGTTATCGGCGGCATTTCCATTGCCGGCGGTATCGGCTCGGTGGGCGGCGCGCTGCTCGGCGCGCTGTTCCTCGGCATCGTCAAGAACGCCCTGCCGGTCATCCACATCTCGCCCTTCTGGCAGCTCGCCATTTCCGGCAGCGCCATCATCATCGCCGTTGCCTTCAATGCGACGTCAAGCCGGACAAAGGGCCGGGTGATCCTGAAAAAAGCGGAGCACGCGCTATGAGCCTCGCCTCACCCGACCTGGCGGGACGCCAGCTCCCGGACCGGCTGAAGACGCCGCTGCAGCGTTTTCTGGTGAGCTGGGAACTGCTGCTTCTCAGCGTTGCCGTTGCCGTCTTCGTGCTGAACAGCTTCGCTTCGCCCTATTTCCTCGACCCGTGGAACCTTTCCGACGCCACGTTCAATTTCACCGAGAAAGCCATGATCGCCTTCGCCATGGCGCTGCTGATCATTTCCGGTGAAATCGATCTCTCGGTCGCCTCGATCCTCGCGCTGTCCTCCACCGCCATGGGGTTCGCCGTGCAACTGGGCGCCGATACGCCGGTGCTGGTGCTGACCGGTCTGGCCGTGGGTCTCGCCTGCGGGGCCTTCAACGGTCTCCTCGTCACCGGCTTCGGCCTGCCATCGATCGTCGTCACCATCGGCACCATGAGCCTCTTTCGGGGGATCTCCTATATCGTTCTCGGCGACAAGGCCTATACCGGTTATCCCTCCGATTTCGCCTTTTTCGGCCAGGGCTACGTCTGGTGGGTGATTTCCTTCGAGTTCGTGTTGTTCGCGCTGCTGGCGGCGGTCTTCGCCATCCTTCTGCACCGCACGAATTTCGGCAGGGCGGTCTATGTCATCGGCAACAATCCTGTCGGGGCGCTGTTTTCCGGTATCCGCGTGCCGAATGTGAAATTCGCCCTGTTTCTGCTGACCGGCCTGATGTCGGGCGTGGCCGCCATCTGCCTGACCTCCCGCCTGGGCGCGACGCGCCCGTCCATCGCCTTCGGTTGGGAACTGGAGGTGGTCACCATGGTCGTTCTCGGCGGGGTGAGCATCCTGGGCGGGTCCGGCACCATTCCCGGCGTCGTCATCGCCGCTTTCGTCATGGGCATGGTGACCTTCGGTTTCGGTCTTTTGAACGTGCCGGGCATCGTCATGTCGATCTTCATCGGCCTGCTGCTGATCGCCGTCATCGCATTGCCGCGCATCGCCCGGCGGCTGCTTGCAAGACGAAAGGTTTGAGGCAATGGAAAAAGTCGCCTTCAGGATGCAGCTCCATCCGGGTATGGAAGCCGAATACAAAAGACGCCACGACGAGATCTGGCCCGAGCTGGTGGCGCTTTTGAAGGACGCGGGTATCAGCGATTATTCCATCCATCTGGACCGGGAAACGAATATCCTGTTCGCTGTCCTGTGGCGGCAGGACGGTCACACGATGGATGACCTGTCCTCGCATCCGATCATGCGCCGGTGGTGGGCGCATATGGCCGATCTGATGGTGGTCAAACCCGACAATGAACCGGTTGCCGCGCCGCTCGAAACCGTCTTTCACATGGATTGACGGGCAATGAAGACCCTGAAACATGCCGGCGTGATCGATATCGGCAAGACCAATGTCAAGGTCGCGGTCGTCGATCTTGAGTGCGAACGGGAGGTCGGCGTCCTGACGCGGCCCAATCGCGTCCTGCCCGGACGACCCTATCCTCACTACGATATCGACGGACACTGGCGCTTCATCCGCGACGCGCTCACGCGGCTTCATCTTGAACACGGTATCGACGCGCTGTCCGTGACAACCCACGGCGCCTGCGTGGTTCTCCTGGACGCGGACGGCAACCTTGCCGCGCCGGTTCTCGATTATGAATTCGGCGGACCCGACGAACTGGCCTCTGCATATGATGCAATCCGTCCGGATTTCGGCGAGACCGGCTCGCCGCGCCTCGGCATGGGGCTGAATGCCGGCGCGCAGATCTTCTGGCAGTTTCACACCGATCCCGGCCTCGCGGAGCGGACAGCGTCGGTGCTGACTTATCCGCAATACTGGACCTTCCGCCTGACGGGCGTTGCAGCCAACGAAGTGACGTCGCTCGGCTGCCACACCGATCTGTGGTGTCCGCGGGATAACCGCTATTCCCCGCTTGTGGAGCGTCTGGGGCTTTCGGGAAAAATGCCACCGGTGAAGCGGGCGGCCGATCCGCCCGGCACGATCCTGCCGGACGTGGCGCGAACGACCGGGCTGCCGGAAGGTCTGCCGGTTTCCTGCGGCATTCACGATTCCAATGCCTCGCTCTATCCGCACCTTCTCAGGCGCTCGGCACCGTTTTCGGTCGTATCGACCGGAACCTGGGTCATTGTCCTTTCCATCGGCGGACAAGCCGTTTCTCTCGATCCGGACCGGGACACGCTGATCAACGTCAATGCCTTTGGCGATCCGGTTCCCTCGGCCCGTTTCATGGGAGGACGGGAATTTGAAATGATCCTGGATGGACGGGAGAGGACCTGTTCGGCGGCGGATATCGCCCGCGTCCTGGAAAGGGAGATCATGCTTTTCCCGGCGGTCGATCCCCGATCGGGGCCGTTCCAGGGGCGCGAGCATCATTGGAGTGTCGACGAGAGCACGCTCAGTGATGGGGAGCGCTATGCGGCACTGTCGTTCTATCTGGCGCTGACCACCGCGGAATGTCTTGCCATGACCGGCGCCGAAGGTGCGGTTCTCGTGGAGGGGCCTTTTTCGCGGAACCGGCTTTATCTGGATATGCTGCAAGTCGCGACCGGCCGGACAACCGAAGCCGCCGCGGGCTCGCTCACCGGGACCAGCGTCGGCGCAGCGCTTCTGGCCGCGCGGCAAAGGCCCGCGCCTGAAACGGGCGGTCCGCGAGCGGAGCATCCTGCCGATCCACGCCTTGAGACCTACGCATCCCGTTGGCGGCAAGAGGTTCATCGCGTGGACGCCAAAGCCGGAATGGGCATGTCGCCCTGAACGGTCTCTGTCCGCGCGGGTCCTGTTTTGATGAGAATTGAGGCAATCGCGCGACGATTTGAACGCGAAGTTTTCTTGACCCTCCGCCGGATGTGGTTACACCCGTTTTCCTGATCGCAATTGTTTTTCCAGGCAACAGGTGGATCCATGTCCGCGTCCCCAGTCTCTCCGACAGTCTCTCCGACAGTCTCTCCGGCCGGCCAGTCCGGCGACCCGCGCAACGCAACAGGCCTGACGGAAGACGGCCAGGATGTGATCCTGATCGAAGGTCTGCTGGTGCCGGTGGAAATCGGCATTTTGGAAAGCGAAAGAGGGCGGACCCAATCGGTCTGCATTGACGTCGAGATCCGGACGGTGCCGGGTTACCGCCAGATTTTCCGCGAGACCGGTGCCTACGTATCCTACGCGGACACGGTCGAGTTCGTTCAGGACAAGGCTGTTTCCGGCGGCCATACGGACATGGTCGAGGATTGGGCGGAGGCGGTTGCCGGCTTCGTGCTGACCAATCCGCTGGCCGACCGGGTGACGGTCAAGGTGACCAAGCTGGATATTTTCGACGAGGCGGCAGGGGTCGGCATCCGCATTTCGCGCAAGCGGTCCGAATGAGCGGAAAACATCCGGCCTGGAATATTTGTCCTTGCCGGAGCAACGCTTTTCCCTATCTGATCTGAAACCTGCGTGATACGCGCAACGAACCCTGCCTGCCGATGCTCTGACCTGGATCATATCTCTGGAGCCCTGCCTCACATGATTTCCGCAGACCGCCTTCTTCCGTTGTGGCTCAAATACCGGGAGGCGCTGGAAACTCCGGTGCGGACCTTCGACTTTCCGAAATTCGGACGCCGTTTCGAAGACCGCACCTATCAGATGGGTGTCCTGAACCTTTCGCCGGACAGTGTTTACCGCGAGACCATCTGCCATACGTTCGAGGCGGCGCTCTATCGTGGCCGGCGGATGACGCTCGAAGGAGCCGCGATGGTGGATATCGGTGCGGAATCGACGGGTGAGAGCGCGGATCTCGTTGCGGCGGAAAAGCAGATCGACCGCATGCGGCCCGTCGTGAAGGCGCTTGCGGAGGAGGGGATCCTGGTTTCCGTCGAGACTTATTATCCGGAGGTGGGTGTTGCGCTTCTGGAGGCCGGGGCCGGTGTGGTCAATCTTACGGGCCGGGTCGATGACCGGGCTTTTTATGAAGCGGTCGCCTTTCATCAGGCCGGCGTGGTGATGTGTTACACACCGGGTGAAAACGCCCGCTCGAAGGATTATCTGCCGCCGGTGGAGGAGATCTTCGATCACCAGCTGGCTTTTTTCAGGGAGAGGATCGCCCAGGCGACCGATGCTGGGGTGGAACGCCTGTGGGTCGATCCGGGTTTCGGCTTCGCCCTGCACCTGCCGGACGGACCGGACAGGATCCGCTATCAGACCGACAGTATCCTGCAGTCCTTCCGTTTGCGCGAACTCGGCTGGCCGGTGACGCTGCAACTGACCGGGGCGGTCTATCTGTTCAGGGACGAGGTGCGGGTGGCGCAGACCAGCGCGGCAACGCTGGCCGTGATGTCGAAGGCAAATCTGGTGCGCAGCCACGAGGTGCCGCGGGTCCAGCCGGTTCTGAACCTGCAGGACTACGCCTGACGCGGTTCGGCGCGGTGGTTTGGAGCACTCATCTTTAAGCGTGATCCTGCGGGGAGGCGAGACATGACGGTCGGCAAGATTGCCCTGGTGACGGGGGCGGGAAAACGGGTCGGCAAGGCCATCGCCCGGGGTCTTGCGGACGACGGCTATGCGCTCGGGCTTCATTACAATTCATCGGCGGGTGGCGCACAGGATCTTTACGAGGACATTCTTGCCTCCGGTGGCAAGGCCGCGCTCCTGCGGAAGGATCTCAGCCGTCCGGAAACCGCCGGCGAACTGGTGCGGGAGGCGTCGGCTGCGCTGGGCGGACCGGTTTCGGTCCTTGTCAATTCCGCCTCCGCGTTCGACACCGACAGCCTTGCCGATCTGACCTGGGACACGTGGCAGTTCCTGTTGAATGTGAATGCCGCGGCGCCTGTCTTTCTGATGAAGGCCTTCGCCGATCAGTATCCGCTGCCGGAAGGCGGGGCCATCGTCAACATGCTGGATACCCAGATGAACTCGGCGTCGCCGGAACGCTTCAGCTATTTCTGCGGCAAGTTCGCGCTGGACGGGGCGACCCGGCTGGCGGCCTTCGAGCTGGGACCGAAGGGCATCCGGGTGAACGCGGTTGCACCGGGGCTTGTGCTTCCCAGCGACCAGAGCCAGGAAAATTTCGACAGCCGCCAGAAACTGACACCGCTCGGGCCGGGGTTGGGGCCGCAGGATATCGTTGCCGCCGTGAAGTATCTGGTCGCGGCGAAACAGGTGACGGGACATACGCTGGTGGTTGACGCCGGGCAGCGTCTGATGGGCTTCGGCAATTCGCCAATCGGGTAGACGTCGGGGCCGCCAGGGGTTGCCGGATGGTTAATATCCACCGCTGCAGGCGGAATGATATTTTTCGAAAGAAAATTCAGATCGGCTGTTGACGGTAGTGATTGGTGTGCGTATAACGCGGCTCATCGACGGCGGCAACGTCGCTGGCGAGAGGGTTTTTTGTTCTAAATTCCTGAAAATCG
>NZ_PPCN01000019.1 GCF_002906165.1 Roseibium marinum | reverse complement strand
CGGGGCCGCACCGACGTGCCCAGGATCGTCGACTGGTACATGGACGGCAAGATCGAGATCGATCCGATGATCACCCATACGATGCCCCTGGAGGATATCAACAAGGGCTTCGACCTGATGCATGCCGGCGAGTCAATTCGTTCCGTGGTCCTTTATTGAAGCTGGAAGAGATGGAAACCGTTTCCGAAAACAGGTGCTTTGGTGGCATTCAAACAGTTTACAAGCATAGGTCCGCGGTCTGTGCGTGCGAGATGACGTTTGCCGTTTTTCTGCCGCCGCAGGCGGGTAACGGGAAAGTTCCCTGTATCTGGTATCTGTCCGGCCTGACCTGCACGCACGAAAACGCGATGACCAAGGCCGGTCTGCAGGCACATGCCGCGGAGCATGGCGTCGCCATAATCTTTCCCGATACAAGCCCGCGCGGCGATCATGTGGCGGACGACGAGGCTTATGATCTCGGTCAGGGTGCGGGCTTTTACGTCAACGCGACCAAGGCACCGTGGAACGCTCATTTCAAGATGTATGACTACATCGTCAAAGAGTTGCGCGACCTGGTCGAGGGAGCCTTTCCGCTGAATGGGCGTCACGGAATTACCGGGCATTCCATGGGCGGGCACGGGGCGCTCATAATCGCGCTTCGCAATCCTGATCTCTACCAATCGGTGTCCGCATTCGCGCCGATCAGCAACCCGACCCAATCGGCCTGGGGACGCAAGCAGCTTACGGCCTATCTCGGCGACGATGAAGCCGAATGGGCCGATTACGACGCGACCATCCTGCTGCGGGAACGTGGCTGGAATGGCGAAATCCTGATTGATCAGGGCGCCGATGACCAATTCATCAGTCTTCTGCGGCCCCATGCCCTGGCGGGTGTCGTGACGGAAAACTGTCAGCCGGCAGTGCTGCGCATGCAGGACCGCTACGACCATTCCTATTTCTTCGTTTCGACCTTTGGCGGCGATCACATTGCCTGGCATGCCGAAAGGCTTCGCGGAGCCAATCACACACTGACCATCAGCCGGGAGGCCGCCCAGTGAAGCCCAGTTTCAGAATACTTCTTCCCCTGATCTTGTTGCCGGTATTATCATTCGGCTTCAGTGGTGCTCATGCTTTCGAGCTCGGAGATCCGCTTAAGGGTGAAAAAGTCTTCCGGAAGTGCAAGGCCTGTCATGCGGTGGGAGCGGATGCCAAGGCGAAAACGGGCCCTGTCCTGAACGGTGTGGTCGGGCAATCCGCGGCAGCGAAGGCCGAGTTCAAGTATTCCAAAGCCATTCTTGAGGCTTCACAGCAAAATCAACTGGTCTGGACCGTTGAAAATCTTAATGAATTTCTTACGAAACCAAAGGCGTTTCTGCCAGGTACGAAGATGACCTTCGCGGGACTTCGTAAGGAAAAGGATCGTCAGGATATCGTCGCATATCTGGCGACTTTCGAAACAGAGGGAGGAAGTTAGCTGAACTCGAGGAGGAATGACTGGATTTGACAGTCTGTTTGAGACCCAGACGGTGGGAGTGACATGTCTGGTACTCGGAAGGGCGGTTAACGCCGGTCAGTAGCTTGAATTGAACTTGTCTCGTTAAGGGAGGATACAATGGGACGTTTACTCATTTCTGCGGCTATGCTGTTGCTGGGTGCCGGAACAGCTGTTGCCGATGCAAACCTGCAAAAATTGATAGAAGATCCAAATCAGTGGGTCATTCAAACCGGCGACTATAAAAACCAGCGCTTTTCCAAGCTTGACCAAATCAACAAGGACAACGTCAAGGACCTGCAGGTTGCCTGGACGTTTTCAACCGGGGTCTTGCGCGGGCATGAAGGTTCTCCGCTCGTTATCGGCGACATCATGTATGTGCACACACCGTTCCCGAACACGGTCTATGCGCTTGATCTCAACAATGAAGCCAGGATCATCTGGAAATACGAGCCGAAGCAGAATGCGGACGTTATTCCGGTCATGTGCTGCGACACGGTCAACCGCGGCGTAGCCTATGCGGATAACAAGATTTTCCTTCACCAGGCCGATACCAAGCTTGTGGCGCTCGATGCCAAGACGGGTGAAGAAATCTGGAGCGTCGTCAACGGCGATCCCACCAAAGGCGAAACCAATACGGCGACCGTTCTGCCCGTCAAGGACAAGGTCATCGTGGGTATCTCCGGCGGTGAATTCGGTGTTCGCGGCTCGCTTACTGCCTACAACATCGCGGATGGTTCGCTGGCTTGGCGTGCCTATTCCATGGGGCCGGACAGCGACATTCTGATCGATCCGGAAAAGACGACCCACCTCGGCAAGCCCATCGGCAAGGATTCCGGTCTGAACACCTGGGAAGGTGATCAGTGGAAGATCGGTGGCGGAACCACATGGGGCTGGTATTCCTACGATCCAGAAGAAAATCTCGTGTACTACGGCACCGGCAATCCATCGACCTGGAACCCGGCGCAGCGTCCCGGCGACAATCGCTGGTCCATGACTGTCATGGCCCGCGATGCCGATACGGGGGTTGCTCGCTGGTTCTACCAGATGACGCCGCACGACGAATGGGACTATGACGGGATCAATGAAATGATCCTGACAGAGCAGGATTTCAACGGCGAAACCCGTAAACTCCTGACCCATTTCGACCGGAACGGCTTCGGCTATACGCTGGACCGCGTGACGGGTGAACTTCTTGTCGCCGAAAAATACGACCCCAAGGTCAACTGGGCGACCGAGGTTGTCATGGATCCGAATTCGGATCAGTACGGACGTCCGCAGGTGGTGGCCGAATACTCCACCGAACAGAACGGCGAGGACGTGAACTCGACCGGCATCTGCCCTGCAGCGCTTGGTTCGAAGGATCAGCAGCCTGCGTCCTACTCCCCGGAAACCGGGCTTTTCTACGTGCCGACCAACCATGTCTGCATGGATTATGAGCCTTTCCGCGTCAGCTACACCGCGGGCCAGCCCTATGTTGGGGCCACCCTGGCGATGTATCCGGCAGGCGACAGCCATGGCGGCATGGGGAACTTCATTGCCTGGGACAACGTGAAGGGTGAAATCGTCTGGTCGATCCCCGAGCAGTTCTCGGTCTGGTCAGGTGCTCTTGCGACATCCGGCGACATTGTCTTCTACGGTACGCTGGAAGGCTACCTGAAGGCTGTGGATGCGAAGACGGGCGAGGAGCTCTACAGCTTCAAAACCCCCTCCGGCATCATCGGCAATGTCATGAGCTACACCCATAACGGCAAGCAATATATCGCCATCCTGTCGGGTGTCGGCGGTTGGGCCGGTATCGGTCTCGCAGCCGGGCTGACAAACCCCAATGACGGTCTGGGCGCCGTGGGTGGTTACGCAGCGCTGAGCGACTACACCGCGCTGGGTGGCCAACTGACGGTCTTCGCGCTTCCGAATTGATCGGTATTTAAAAGAATGGAACCGGCGCACTTCGGTCGCGCCGGTTCTTATCATCTGCGGTGAATACAGTGTGGCCAGATCAATGGTCCGAAGCCGCAGCCGAGGTCAAGGCGGACAGGTTGTTTCTCAAGGGACAGACGATGTGTAAGATTAAACTATTGGGTGCGTCGGCAGCAGTTATCTTCATGGTTTCATCAGGGCTTCAGGCCGGAGCGGAAGAAGCCTATGATAAAGCCCTGGTTGCGGTGGCATATTCGGAAGACGGCCGATACTTTACCGAAGATGATGTGCCTACTTACAATGTTCAGGAAGACGGCACGATCGACTGGCCGACCTATTCCGGATTCCGCCGGTATCATTCCGAATGCCACGTCTGTCACGGGCCCGAGGGCGAAGGGTCGACCTATGCGCCGGCGCTGAAAAAGTCCGCGCTCGACATGGACTATTACGACTTTCTCGATGTCGTGACGAATGGCCGGAAAAAGGTCAATGCGTCCGAGAATTCGGTCATGCCCGCGTTCGGCACAAATCCAAACGTGATGTGCTACATCAACGACATTTACGTCTATTTGAAAGCCCGTGGGACCGATGCGGTCGCGCGTGGGCGCCCTCGTAAAAAGGAAGGCAAGTCGGACGTAATCCGAGAGGAAGAAAATGCGTGTCTTGGAGGATGACGGTCGACGCGGTTTAGCGGATCGGCAGGAGGGCAGACATTCTGCCACCTCACAGAACCGTGCGTTTTCCTCGCGCTGGAAACAGCTTGCCCGAACACTGTCGTGGCCGCTTGGTGTGGCGCTCACGATCGCGATGGGCATCCCGGCGGGCGCGCAGACATCGGATCTCGTGTCGCATACGGAATTGCGTGTTTGCGCGGACCCCGCCAATCTGCCGCTCTCCGACAAAGCTGGCGCCGGATATGAAAACCGGCTGGCCGATCTGGTCGCCGCGAAGCTTGAGCTTCCCGTGGCATATACCTGGTATCCGATGGCGACGGGATTTGTCCGCAACACCTTGCGGGCAAACCGGTGTGACGTGATCATGGGATACGCGCAAGGCCATGAGCTTGTCCTCAACACAAATCACTACATGACGTCCGCCTATACGCTCATCGTCCCCGAAAACGGCGATCTGGCCGATGTGACAACGCTTTCCGATCCCAAGCTCAAGGGCAAGAGGATCGGAATCATCGCGGGGTCGCCTCCGGCGTCTCACATGGCGCGCAACGGTCTGATCGCGGCCGCGAAACCCTATAATCTGACGGTGGACAGACGCCACGAATCTCCGGCACTCGACATGCTTTCCGATCTCGAGGAAGGTGAAATCGACGCCGCAATCCTGTGGGGACCGATCGGAGGTCCGTTGGTCAAGCAGGATCACCAGAGTTTTCAGGTCACACCGCTGATCGGTGAAACATTGCCGCCGCGGCTGGTTTTCCGCATCACCATGGGCGTCCGGCAAGGTGAAAAGGTCTGGCAACGCAAGCTCAATTCGCTCATCCGGAGAAACCAGGGCGAAATCAACGATATCCTGCAGGAGGCGGGTGTGCCGCTTCTCAACGATATGGGAACGGCTCCTTACGGGGAAAAATAACCATGGTAGCCATCGTGTCAGCCGGGCCTTTGAGCGGCAGGACACTCCGCGCCGCTTTCATCGCCGCTGCGATGACGGTATGGCCGGCGGCGCTATGCGCGCAAGGCGTGCCCGAACCGGATGACTACCGTGAAGAGCCTTACCGGGGTCCGGTCCCGGAAACGTTAAGCGGCGGCACGGTCGTTTCGAGCGAGGAAGCGCATGCGCTCTGGCAGACCGGAGACGCCGCTTTCATCGATGTGCTGCCCCGCGCCCCGAAACCGGAAAACCTTCCCGCGGGCACGATCTGGCGCGACAAGCCCCGCCTGTCGATCCCGGGAAGCCTGTGGCTGCCCAATGTCGGCTATGGACGGATCGCGGAAATCACCTCGGAGTATTTCAGGTCCGGCCTCGAAAAGGCCACGGGCGGCGACACCGCGCGCCCCGTGCTGTTTTTCTGTCTCGATGAATGCTGGATGTCCTGGAACGCGGCCAGACGGGCGCTGGAATACGGCTACGAGACCGTCTACTGGTATCCGGAAGGAACCGACGGCTGGACGTTCGAGGATTTCCCCGTTGAGGAGCTCCAGCCCGAACCGGAGCCGCAATAAAGCGTGTCGCGTTAAATTGACTTCAGGAAATCGCCCGAACGCATTTGCAATGCAAACGCTGCCTCGGGCGCCCTCCTAAATCCATGAATCCACTTAAACGCGACATGCTTGTCTCTAGTCCCGCGAAACCGAGTTTTCTCCCAAGACTCGCGCGCATTGACTGGTGGAGGACCCGCCGGCTCAATAATCAGCCAACTCGCGTTCCACCTCCGAAGCCGTGCCGTCGGTATCCGTCAGCTTCGCCCTGACACGCCTTGTGCCTTTGGGAACCGATACGGTGACCTGCGGGTTTTCGCTCAGCGAAATGCTGCCGGTCATCGTGGCGAACGGTTCACCGTTCAGATTGATGTCCAGGGTATCGACATAACGGATCGGTATGTAGAGCAGGGAGATCTGATCCCTTTGCATGCCGGAATGGCTCGGATGGCTGATCTTCACATCCAGGGCGAGGCCGTTCGGCCGGCCGGCGCGCAAATTTCTGACGAGGCTTGCGGAATCCGTTTGCGGTCGGATGACCAGCTCCATCTGTCCAAGGGTGGCGAGCGCTTCGTCCGGATCGGTGCCCGGAGGAGCGGAGCACGCTCCCAGCCCGGACGTCTTCACAAAGGTTTCGGCGACGAAAAGCTGGCCGTTTTCAAGGACGGCCACCGCATGAACGGGAGTGGGACCGTTGAAGCGCATGGTTGCGGCGAACTCGAAGGCGGTAAGCGGCCGGGCGAAGGTCAGCTGAGCGGAGACGGGCATCGGGTTTTCGTCCAGGATCAGGTGAAGTTCCCTGAATGCGTGTCCCTCCGGCGCGGCCAATCGGACGGTTACGCCGGTGCGGGCGTCATTGTCCGTGCGGTAAGGCGCATCGATGCTGATCACCTCATCGGAGACGGCAAGGAACCGGCCACCATAAAGCTCCGAGCGCAGATCCGGCCAATTGGCCTCGATCGCGGCCGCGGGCGCCGGCAGCAGGAATGCAATGACGGCGGCGGCCAGGCAGGCCGGCCAATTCACTCGATGCGCTGGGTTTCCTGACATGGAACATTTCCTCCCGGTAATTCATGAATAAATCTTCCAACGGCGCGCGGACCGTCGCCGGTCTCTATTTCACCGACGACTTCGACAGTTTCCGGATCGATCAGGCTGACCGTGTTGGAAAACCAGTTGGTCGAGACGATCAGCTTGCCGTTCGGCGTCGCGTCGATGCCTTCGGGCGCCTCGCCGACCTCCAGCGTGCCCTCGCGCTCGAAATCGGAAAGCCGGTAGACGCTCACGGTGTCCGCATACTGGTCGGTCGTGAAGGCGTGTCCACCGGCAAATGCGACACCGTAAGGGCGGTCGCCGACCGGCACCGTGGCGGTGACTGTAGCCGACCGCGGGTCGATGATCGTGACGGAGTTCGAGCCGACATTCGCCGCGTGGATACGCCCCTGCGGATCGACAGCGATGCCGAAGGGCCGTTCGCCCACCGTAACGCGGGCGCGCAAGGTCATGGCGGGCAGATCGAAGATCGAGACCTGATTTGAATCCCGGTCCGCGGAGGCGAGCCAACTGCCGTCCCCGGCAACAATCAGCCCGGCCGGAGCGCCACCGGTTTCCAGTTCACCGGTCGTTGCAAGGTTTTCGGCATCGAGCACAAAGATGCGGGCGTTGTACCAGTCGGAGACGAAGACGAGACCGGATCGCGGAGCAACCGCTACGCCCACCGGGCCGCCGGGCAATCGGGTTTCCGCCAGGACCTTGCAGGTGGCAAGGGAAAACCGGCGCACGGTCTTGCTGTCGGGGCTGACGGTGTAAAAGGCGTTGAGCGGGGAGCTGACCGCGATGCCGGCGGGTTGCCCGGCAACCGGTATCCGGCGGATCTCGCGGCGGCCTTCAAGATCCAGAACGCTGAGATCGGAACTGCTCTGGTTGGTCACGAATGCAAAAGACCCCGCGAGCGCCGGGACGCCCGCGGGGGAGTTGAGGAGGAAGCAGAAGAGGGAAACGCCGAGAATGCGCTGCTCAGTTCCCCGGAAAACGTTCATGAAGGGCATCGAGACCCGCCTTGTAGACAGCTGTCACGGCCGCGATCGCGGCTTCGTCGTTGAGATTGTCCGGCGGATCGTTGTTGGGATAGCCGCGATAGAACGCCCCGCGCCACTCCACCAGGGAACCACCGTTTTTTCCCGGTTTGACCGTCACATGCGAGGAGTAGTTGGTCACGGGCAGCACCGCGACATCCACGTCCGTGATCCGGTAGGAATAGCTCATCTTCTCGTCGCTGAATTTGTAGAGCACTTCGGAGATTGTCGGACCGCCGTCCTGTCCGAGCGTGAGCACCCGCGTCGCATCGATGGCGTTGCCGCCCTCGCCGGTGCTGGCGAACACCGCAGGATGCCAGCTCATGTCCTGAAAGTTCCCGATCAGCGCCCAGACTTCGGCAGGTGGCGCGGCGACCTCTTGCGTGAGCGTTACCTTCTGGCGGGTGGGGCCATGTGCCAGGGCCGCCGGAAGAGCGAGCCAGGACAGAACCAGGATTGTGAGGACCCGAAGAAGTATGCGCATTGTCAGTCTATTCCTTGAAGAAGGCGGTTTTCAGGATGTAGTTCATCCCGCGGCTCCACGAACGGTCGGTGTTTGTTCGAACATCGACTGCCCTGGCACGCAGAACCTTGCCTGTCTCCGCGTCGCGGAGGAACAGGTTCATCGAGATAACCAAATTCGAGATTTTGTGGACGGCCCCGGCGAGCGCGAAATCGGCGCCGAGGGTTTTCGCCATGCGAACATCGCAGCCGTAGCAGTTGCCGGGATTGGATATGTTGGCGAGTTTTTCAGAAACCGGGGCAATATCGACCAGGACCATGCCCTCGTCCCGAAAGCGCTTCTCGACAAGCTGTTCGAGGAGTACGAGACGACGGGTTTCATCGTCTCTTTCGCCGTTGTAGGCCCCCTCGGTCGACAGGTCGACGAACCCGAGACCGAGAAAGGCTACCTTGCTGCCACGCGGAATAGCATCCGCAAGAGCGCTTGCGTTGAACAGTAAAAGAATTGCGAGCAGCACGAATTGCCTCATGCAATTATTCTATGACGCATGAATCGCACCGCAATAGATCCTAAAGTATCGATTTTTTTCCCCGGGCAGCTTTGGCACAATCGCTGAAACCGGAAAGATCGGAAGAGTTTATGATGCAGGTTCTGATTGCATTCACAATGCGCGGCCTGATACTCGTTTTCGCATTCCCGTTCTTTGCCGGCCTGTCCGCGGCGTGGTCTCTGGAAATAAAGGCAGGGGTGCTTCGCATCGATTATCCGGAGCTGGCACCGGTTTCGCGGTTTGACCGCATCCCGGACGATCTCGCCTTCGCAGGTGCCCGCCTGGGCAATGAAGACAACCAGACGACAGGCTCGTTTCTGGGCCATGAATTCTCGCTGGAAACGGCCACTTCCTCACCGGAAAACCTTCAGGAGAAAGTGGATCTTCTCCTTCGCGGGGGCGTGAAGCTGCTTGTGGTCAATGGCCGTGGAGAAGATGTCCTCAAGGTTGCCGATCTTGCCGGTCCCGACGTCCTTGTCTTCAACGTCGCCGCGTCTGAAACGGACCTGCGGGACGGCAACTGCAAAGCCAATCTGCTCCATGTGGCTCCAAGCCGGGCAATGCTCGCCGATGCGGTTTCGCAGTTTCTGATGTGGAAAAAATGGTCGCGCTGGCTCCTGATCTCGGGCTCCAATCCGGATGATGTGAAACTTGCTGACGCTTACAGGCGGTCCGCGACGAAATTCGGCGCAAAGATCGTGGAAGAGCGGGTGTTCGAAGATACCGGCGGTTCACGGCGGGCGGACAGCGGCCATGTCCTGGTGCAGCGGCAAATCCCGGTGTTCACGCAGGAGGCGCGCGAACACGATGTCATCGTCGCAGCGGACGAAAGCGATGTATTCGCCCTCTACCTGCCTTATCAGGCCTGGAGCCCGCGTCCGGTTGCCGGTTCCGGCGGACTGCGACCCGTCAATTTTCATGCCGCCCATGAGGCCTGGGGCGCAACGCAGTTTCAGCGCCGCTTCGAAAAGCAGAACGGGCGCTACATTCTGCCCGAGGATTACAATGCCTGGCTGGCGCTGCGGGTCATCGGCGAAGCCGTCACGCGCACATCCAGCGCGGATCCGGAAGTCATGAAGGAGTACATCCTGAGCGATGCCTTCGAGCTGGCGGCATTCAAGGGCCAGAAGGTCACATTCCGGTCCTGGAACGGGCAAATGCGCCAGCCGATTCTGCTCACCGACAGCAAAATAACCGTCAGCGTGTCACCGCAGGACGGGTATCTTCATCATCGCTCCCCGCTGGACAGTCTCGGTCTCGACGAGGCAGAGTCCGCCTGTGCGGCATTCAGGAATTGAGGCAACCGTCATGATGCGACACCTGTTCAAGGTCCTTCGGTCAGTCAAACCGGCTTCCCGGCTGTGGCCGGCAATCCTGTCGATCTGCGTTTTATTCGCCGGTCCAGCTTTTGCCAACAAGGTCTATGTGAGCAACGAAAAAGGCAACACGGTTACCGTGATCGACAGCGCGAACTGGGAACCGATTGCCGAATTTGACGCCGGGAACAGGCCCCGGGGCATCGGTATCAGCCCCGACGGCGCGCATTTGTATGTCTGTGCGTCCGACGACGACACGATCAAGGTGTTCGATGCCAAGACCTATGAATTCCTGTGGTCCTTGCCTTCCGGACCCGATCCGGAGCTGTTCGTCATGAGCCCCGACGGGAGCACGCTTTACGTCTCGAACGAGGATGACAACCTGGTCACCGTCGTCGATACCCGATCGAAAACGGTCGTGGCCGAGGTGCCGGTCGGTGTCGAACCGGAAGGCATGGCCGTCAGTCCCGATGTCCGCTTCGTGGTCAATACGTCCGAGACGACGAACATGGCGCATTTCATCGCCACCGAGGACTACAAGATCAAGCACAATATCCTGGTGGATCAGCGGCCGCGCTACGCCCGCTTCACCAATGACGGCAGCACGCTTTACGTCAGCTCGGAAATCGGCGGCACGGTTTCCGTGATCAACATGCTGGGAGAGACCGGACCGGAACTTGTCGACAAGATCGGGTTTGAGGTTCCGGGTGTCCAGCCGGAGTGGCTGCAGCCGGTCGGGATGCGGATCACATCGGACAACAAGTGGCTGTTTGTCGCCCTTGGCCCGGCAAACCGGGTGGCGGTTATCGACGCCACGACAGACGAGGTGGTTCGTTACATTCTCGTCGGCCAGCGCGTCTGGCAGCTCGAATTCACGCCGGATGAAAAATACCTGCTGACAACCAACGGCAACTCCAACGACATAACCGTGATAGATGTAGCGGAACAGGAAGCCGTGAAGTCGATCCAGGTGGGGCAACAGCCTTGGGGGGTTGTGGTCGCGCCGGATTGATCCAACAGTCAGCGCATAAAATGAAACTGGGAGGATTTCAAATGCACGGACACCGAACAGCCTTTTCGAAAATGCGCCGGTTTCTCACCGGTCGCCTGCCAAGACGCAACGTTCTTGGCGGCTTGCTGTGCGCGAGCCTTGCGCTTGCGCTGTCCCCGGCGGACAAGGCAACAGCGTCGGATCTGCCGGTCTTGCGCGCCGCGGTGCTGAAGATAGGTACGGTCAACTGGGAACTGGACACCATCAAGCGGAACGGCTTCGACACCGCCAACGGGTTCGAACTCTCCGTCGTGCCCTATGCCGACAACGGTGCGACACGCGTTGCATTGGAAGGGGGCGAGGCTGATGTCGCCGTCGCCGACTGGATCTGGGTCGCCAGGCAGCGCGCCGCCGGCAAGGACTATGTGTTCATCCCCTATTCCAAGGCTGTGGGCGGACTGGTGGTGCCCAAGGACAGCACGGCCACGACCCTTGAGGATCTGCGCGGGCAGAAAATAGGTATCGCAGGCGGGCCGGTCGACAAGAGCTGGCTCATTCTTCAAGCCTTCGCACAGAAGGAATACGGCTTTGATCTTGCCGCTGAGACCGAACAGGTCTTCGGTGCGCCGCCCCTCATCTTCAAGGCCGGCCTGAGCGGTGAAACGGCCGGCTCCATCAATTTCTGGCATTTTCTGGCAAAGATGAAGGCCGCTGGAATGCGGGAACTGATCTCGGTCGAGACAGCCGCGATAGCGCTCGGGCTCAATCCCGACATTCCGCTTCTGGGCTATGTCCTCAAGGAGAGTTATCTTCAGGAACATCCGGAAATGGCCAAGGCGCTCTATGGCGCTTCACGGGCCGCGAAAGACCTGCTGGCAAGCGACGACGCTGCCTGGGAACCCTTGCGTCCGGACATGAACGCGAAGACTGACGCGGCCTTCGAGACGCTTCGCCAGGATTTCAGGGCGGGTATTCCCGCTCCGGGCAACATCGACGTGGACGGCGCGGCGACCTTCTTCACCCTGATGGTCAGTCTTGGCGGTGAGAAACTTGTCGGCGGCGTCAAGGAGTTGCCCGCCGGTCTGTTCGCCGACCTCGAGTAGAAGCTCTTGGCGACACCGATCATCCGCGCAATCTCCTTGATGGCGTTGCTGTGCGTCTGGTTCCTGCTGGCGGCGATTGGAGGCGACCCTACGGTCCTGCCGTCTCCTGCGGCCCTGGTGGAGCCATTCTGGCAGGAACTGGTGTCAGGGGAACTGGTTTACCATCTGACAATGACAGTGGCGCGGGTGATCGCGGCCTTTTTCACTGCCCTGGCCGCGGGCATTGTTCTGGGGTTCCTGATGGGAACGCGGCCCAAACTCGACAAGTGGCTGGATCCCTGGCTGGTGGTTTTCCTGAACCTGCCGGCTCTCGTTCTGATCGTGCTGTGCTATTTGTGGATCGGTCTCAACGACATTGCGGCGGTGACGGCCGTGGCCCTCAACAAGATCCCCGGCGTCGCCACTATCATTCGCGAGGGGGCGAGGGCGCTGGACCCGGAACTGAAATCGATGGCGACCGTCTTCCGTGTGCGTCCCTTCACGTATCTGCGCCATTTCGTGGTGCCGCAACTGGCGCCGTTCATCGCGGGCGCGTCGCGCTCCGGCATCGCCGTGATCTGGAAGGTTGTCCTCGTCGTCGAGTTTCTCGGCCGCTCCAACGGGATCGGCTTTCAGATCCACCTGTATTTCCAGCTTTTCGACGTGGCCATGGTACTGGTCTATTCGCTGAGTTTCATCGCCTTGATGCTGTCAATCGAATGGCTCCTGCTGCAGCCCGTGGAAAAACGGGTCCAGGCGTGGAGGCTGGCATGATCTCCGTCGACATCAAGACCAAGAACTATGGCCAGACACGGGTCCTGAAAGATGTTTCCTTCGAGCTTCAGCGCGGCCAATGCCTTGCTGTTCTTGGAAAATCCGGCATCGGCAAATCCACTCTGCTGCGGCTCGTGGCGGGAATAGACCACGATTTTGAGGGAACCGTCCGCCGGCCGGAGGCCATGGCGATCGTATTTCAGGAGCCGACGCTTCTGCTCTGGCGCAGGGCGATCGACAATCTCCTGATCATTCACCCCCAGCTCTCCGAAGCCGCGGCGCGGGACATGCTCGCCAAGGTCGGACTTGGCGACAAGGCGGATATGTACCCAAAGCAGTTGTCGCTCGGTCAGCAACGGCGCCTGTCGCTTGCAAGGGCCTTCGCGGGGCATCCGGAGCTGTTGATCCTCGATGAGCCATTCGTCTCTCTGGACGAGGCGACCGCGGCGGACATGATTGCCCTGACGCAGACCCTGATGAGGGAACTGACGCCGGCGACGCTGTTCGTCACACACGAGAAGGAAGAAGCCCGTCAGCTTGCTGACCGGACACTTGAACTTGCGGGCTCACCGGCAACGGTGGTTCCCGACTGCAAGATAACGGAATTTCGACGGGAGGAAGCATCATGAAAAGCATTCTGGGAACATCTCTGGCCGTCATTTTCCTGGCGGCGCCGGTCCAGGCGCATGAATTCGGTTTTGCGGGCGTACTGGACAAGTCCAATCGCGAGGAACTGCCGGAGCTCACCCTGTCGTCGGGCAAGCCGATTTCAGACGCGCCGCTTCTTTTGAAGTCCGGAACGATGTACGAGATCGAGATCGTATCGGACGGCAGCGCCGAACTGGGCCTTGAGGGATCGGGGTTCTTCCGCGCGATCTGGATCAACGAAGTGGTGGTCAACGGGCTCGAGATTCGGCCGTTCGGACTTGAAAGCGTCGAGTTCGACGACGAAGGTACGATGGAAATAGAGTTTCTCGCGATCAAGCCCGGGCGCTATTTCCTGCGCCAGCCGGGTTCCACCGGTGAGAACCAGCGGGTCGAGATCACCATTCAATAAGGGGCGGCTCTTGGGACATCCGTGCGCATGACGATATTTTCCGTCCGCAACGTCAGCTACAGTTACGGTACGAAAAAGGCGCTGGACGATGTCACCATCGAACTGGACGCGGGGCGTTTTTGCGCCCTGCTCGGTCCCAACGGGGCAGGTAAATCCACACTCTTCAATCTGCTGACGAGACTCTTCGTGACGCGAGAAGGCTCGATCCGGATCGCGGGTCACGACCTTGCCCGCGAGCCGCGCAAGGCGCTGGCCGCGCTGGGCGTGGTGTTTCAGCAGCCCACGCTGGACCTGGACATGTCGGTTGCGTGGAACCTGCAATATTTCGCGGCTTTGCAGGGCCTGTCCGGAGCCCAGGCAAAGAAACGTATCGAAGCGGCCCTGGAGCGGTTGAGCATGTCCGAACGCGCGCGCGAAAAAGTCAGGGAATTGAACGGCGGCCACCGCCGCCGCATGGAGATTGCCCGGGCACTGATCCATGAACCGAAGGTGCTGCTGCTTGATGAGCCGACCGTCGGACTGGATATCGAGAGCCGTATCGCGATCACCGACCATGTCCACGACCTGACCGAGGCCGGCCTGCTTGTCTTCTGGGCGACGCATCTCGTCGATGAAATAAGGCCGGCGGACGATGTCGTCGTCTTGCACAAGGGACGCATCCTGAAGCACGAACGTGCCGAAAACCTGTGCGCGGGCGCCAGTCTTCAGGACGCTTTCAAGGCTTTGACCAGCGGGCAGATAGCAGAGGCGGAAGCCGGGTGAAAAGCTATCTCACAGCGCTGCGGGCCATCGTCTTCCGGGAAGCCTGGCGGTTCATCAATCAACGAAGCCGGTTTTTCGCCGCCCTGGTGCGGCCGATGGTGTGGCTGGTCGTGTTCGCGGCCGGCTTCAGGGCGGCTCTCGGCCTGTCCATCATTCCCCCGTACCAGACCTACATCACCTATGAGGTCTACATCGTGCCAGGGCTGTGCGGGATGATCCAGCTTTTCAACGCGATGCAATCCTCGCTGTCGCTGGTCTATGACCGTGAGATGGGCTCCATGCGGCTTCTGCTGACCAGCCCGCTGCCGCGCGGCTGGCTGCTGTTCTGCAAAATTCTGGCGGGCACCGCCGTGTCTGTCGTGCAGGTCTATGTCTTCCTCGCCCTGGCCGCCCTGTTCGGGATCGAGATGCCGGCAGCGGGATATGTGTTTCTGCTGCCGGCGCTGGTGCTGTCGGGGCTCATGCTCGGGGCGCTGGGGCTGCTCATCTCGTCCACCATACGGCAACTGGAGAACTTCGCGGGCGTCATGAATTTCGTGATTTTTCCCATGTTCTTCCTGTCGAGCGCGCTTTATCCGCTGTGGAAGATGGCGGAGAGTTCCCCCCTGCTGAGGGACATCTGCGCGTTCAATCCGTTCACCCATGCCGTGGAACTCATCCGCTTTTCGCTTTACGGACAATTCAACGGGGCCGCGCTGTTGTGGGTGGGCATATCCTTCTCCGTTTTCATGGCCGGTGCGCTGATCGGCTACGACCCGTCACGCGGCCTGCAACGCCTCCGGCAGCCCGGTTCGAGATAACGCCTCGTGAAACTGCTCCGCAGCAATTCCCGGGACCGCTTTCGGGGAGATCAGCCGGTCATCCGTCGCCAGCGTTCTTTCAGCGCCGGCAGATCGGGTGCGTCCTCAAAGAGCAGGCCATCCTCCTCGCCAAGACGGATCCAGGGGAGGCGGGTCGCGGTGAAGATATGCCCTGCCGGGACCAGCCAGGACCTGCGGTCCAGCGTGCCCGGTTTGACCACCAGAATATCGCTGCCGACTTTCCGGTGCGTGATTCTCACGCCACAGGATGGACAGAAGGTGCACTCCATTGGCCGCCCGGACCCGCCGGTGGGCCCGAAGGTTTCGCACGTGCCGGTCAGTTCGACGCCGTCGGCTTCCAGCATGAGCGACGAGCCGAACGCGCTGCCGGACTGTCTCTGGCAGACCGTGCAGTGGCAGGCATAATAGGTCAGCGGCGGTTTTGTGATCCGATAGCGGAGTTGTCCGCATTGGCAGCCGCCTTCGATCGGCAGATCGGGAAGCGTTACATGCGCGATGTCGGTCATCGGTTCCGTCCTTCCGCCGATTGAGCCGGATCAGTCGTCATGCGGCACGTCATCACCGCGCCTTCATGTGCCGGTCCAACGGTGCGCAGACAGACATCGGGGAGGCCAGCCCGGATGTCAACGCCGAAACGACCCGCTCGCGAAACCGCGCTGTGGGCGGTTCGAGGGAGCGGGTTCAATCTGTCGTTTCGTGCCATGCGCCGTCGCCTCCCTGTCTCACGTCTTCAACCGCCGGCGGAAAAACGCCCGATGCTCCATGAAATCCCGATGTCGCCATTTCGCGCAAGTGCGCGAATTGCGAAGTCTGCTTTCGTAATTTGTGTGGTTCCTCGCTCGCGACACCGGAAATATGATGTGCGTCCAAGAAGAAAACCGCTGACCGGGCGGATCATCGGGAGGAATGGACGCGATGTCTGGACACCTGTTTCGTATCGATGCGGATTTTCATCTGCCGCAGGTGGCGATCAGCGATCTGTTGCCTTACCTGAATGAGCATTGGCGCCAGCAGCTCATCGAACGCGAGATCACCTCAAGCCCGTTTCGGCTGACATCCTATCCACCGAACTCGCCGCTGACGCTCAATCCCGCTTATGAAGGCCTGGATGTCAGTGGCGCGCTCGACAGGTTCGGGACCGGCATTGCCATCGCTTCCATGCTGCATGGCGTGGTCGCGTTGCATAATCCGGATATGCGCGCGGCGTTGATGAGCGCGGTCAATGACCACGTCGCCAAAGCCTGGCTCGACAACGAACCGCGCTTGCGCGGGTCGATCTATGTCTCGGGGGACGACCCGGCGGCGTCTGTCGCCGAGATCGAGCGGCTGGCCGGAGACAAGCGGTTCGTGCAGGTTCTCATGCTTGCCATGCAGGAGATTCATCACGGCAATCGCCACTACTGGCCGATCTACGAGGCCTGCCAGAAGCATGGCCTTGCCCTTGCGATCCACGCCGGCGGGCTCTATCGCGTTCCGCCCAGCGTCTCCGGCTGGCCGTCCTACCAGTTCGAGGACTATGTGATGCAGTCCATGGTTTTCGAGAACATCCTGACAGGGCTGGCCGGCGAGGGCGTGTTCCAGAAATTTCCCGATCTCAAGGTGGTCTTCCTGGAAAGCGGCTTTGCCTGGTTGCCGACGACCATCTGGCGCAACGACAAGACCTGGCGCGGTGTGCGTCAGGAAGTGCCGTGGCTCGATCGCAAGCCCTCGGAAATCCTGGCGGGGCGGGTGTTCGTGACGCTGCAGCCCTGCGACCCGCCCGGGCCCGACGAGCTGCGCCAGACCATCAAGCATATCGGCGGAACCGACATGCTGCTCTATTCGAGCGACTATCCGCACCGTCAATTCACCGGCGACGATCCGTTGCCGGAAGGGCTTTCCGAGGATGCGCTTGTCGGCATTCTGGCCGGCAACGCACTGAGAGCCTACCCGCGCCTTGCCGACGACCCCGTTGTGCGCCGGGCCGGCGAAACCCTGGAGGCACCGGCATGAACCAGCCATTCATCGAAACGAACGCCACCACGCGGCCGCGCATCTTCGACTGCGACATCCATCCCGCGCACAAATCGGCATCGACCCTGTTTCCCTATATGGAGCAGCGCTGGGTCGAGCACATGCAGACCTTCGGCACCCATATCCGCCAGGCGCTGGTCGGCCAGCTTGCCTATCCGCGCATGACCGCGAACGGCATGCGCATGGATGCCAAACCGGAGGTCGGACCGCCCGGATCGGATCTGCAGATGCTGCGCGACCAGCATCTCGATCCGCTTGGCATCGAGATCGGCAACCTGATCGCGTTGTCGCGCGGTGGCATGGAAGAACGCAATCCCGACCTGGCCGCGGCGATGTCCTACGCATCCAACGAGTGGCAGATCGCCGAATGGCTGGAGCCCGAACCGCGCCTGCGCGGCGGCATCGTGGTGGCGCAGGACAATCCCGAAGCGGCCGTCGCCGAGATCGAGCGGCTGGCCGGCGACAAGCGCTTCGTGCAGGTGATCATGTCGACGCGCCCCTATGAAACGCCCGGCTCGCGCAAATACTGGCCGATCTACCGCGCCGCCGCCGAGGCGGGGCTGCCCATCGGGCTGCACCCGGTCGGATTCTCCAATGGCAAGCCCTCGACCGGCACCGGCTGGCCGAGCTTCTATTTTCAGGAGCACTATACCTTCGTTCCCAGCGCCGAGGCACTGGTAACGAGCCTCGTTATCGACGGCGTGTTCGAAGCCTTCCCGAAACTGAAGGTCGCGATCATCGAAGGCGGCTTCTCCTGGATTCCGGCGCTTGGCTGGCGCATGGACAAGCATTTCGACACCTTCCACAAGGAGGTGCCGCACCTGAAACGCAAGCCGTCGGAATACATGAAGGAGCATTTCTGGTGGTCGACCCAGCCCATGGAGGAGCCGAAGAAGCCGCGTGACATTGTCGATGTCATCGACTGGATCGGCTGGGATCGGCTCATGTATTCGTCCGATTATCCGCACTGGGATTACGATGACGCCTATCGCATCTTCCGCTTCCCGGTCGAGCCGCATCAGCGCGAAGCGGTTCTCAGCGGCAATGCAAGCAAACTCTATGGGTACGCATGACCAGATACGTGGTGGCGGAAGTGGCCGAATTCCCGGACAAGGGCATTCGCCGCATCGAAGTCGCGGGCCGGGAGCTTTGCCTCATCCGCCTCGGAGACGAGTTCTTTGCCCTCATGGATGTTTGCCCGCATGGCGGGGCGAAACTGTCGGCCGGCCGGTTGAGCGGCACGGTGGAGAGCGAAGGCCCAGGCGATTACCGGCCCTGCCGGACGTCGGAAATGCTCAAGTGCCCCTGGCACGGATGGGAATATGACGTTCGCACCGGCCAATCCTGGAGCGATCCGAAATCGACGCGGACCCGCGCCTATTCGGCCGAGGCCATTGCCGGCGGCGAACTGGCCAAAGGGCCTTATGTCGCCGACACGGTTCCCGTGGAGGTCGACGGGAACTATGTCGTCGTGAACCTGCCCGTTTCCGCCGCCCGGTGATCGGGCAAGTTCGTCGAGGCACGATACGTACCGGCGGCTGTGAATGACCGGTTTTTCGTCATCAGGCTGTCGGCCGGCGCAAAGCCTGCCCAATACGCCCTTCTTTTTCGGATGCCATTTCATCCTGATTTCATGGGTCCGTACCCTAAACCCAGGGAGCGGTTTCGCTTTCTTTTTGAATATGTTCGATCAAAGCGACGACTTCGGGTCGTAACGCTTTATGGCGCGGGACCATTGCCTTGAACCAGATAGGTATCACCGGATAGTCCGGCATAACCTTGACGAGCTGACCGTCTTCCAGTGGTTCTCTTGCCAGGAAATCCGGCACGATAGCCAAACCCAGGCCATTGATCGCCGCGTCGACCAATATACGACTGTCGTTCACAGTGTAGTGCGGATGAATGTCTACCGATATGGCGCCGCTCGGGCTGCTGAATGTCCAGGTATGGCCGACGGGGACAAAAACCAGGCAGTCGTGATTGACGATATCGGCCGGCTTTTGGGGACGTCCATGTTTGTCCAGATAACCCGGGGCCGCGACAAGAACCCGAGGATATGGGCACATCGGCTTTTCAATGACCCCGCCAAAAGATTGGGGCAACGCCCCGAACGAGATATCGAAATCCTCCTCCAGCGGGTTAACGGGGCGGTCGATCAGGAGCAGTTCGATGGTTATGCCCGGATGCACGGCCTGAAACCGGTTGACCGCCGCCCCCACAAACGCAGTCCCCATGGTTGTTGTGGAGCGTATACGCAAAGCGCCACGAATGCCCGAACGGTCATGATTGAAAAGCACGTCGTCGAGTTGGGCGACCAATTCCTGTAATCTGGGCTGCAGACTTTCCCCTTCAGGCGTCAGAGTGAGGGCCCTCGTCGTGCGGCGGAACAATTTTATGCCGATCTCTTCTTCCAAACGCCCAACTCGTTTGGAAATGACGGACGGCGTCGTTCTCAGTTCCCGTGCGGCGGAAGAAAAACCGTGAACGCGGGCGCTGGTCAGAAACGCCTTGATGTCGATCAGAAGTGTCAAATTCGATCACTCGCTTTGTTTGGTTGCCCGAGCGGACGCGGCTCTTGCACGGGAAATCCGAGTTTGGCGCATTAGCTGCCTGTCGTGCAAATCTGTTGAAATATTCCAGCATTTCAATTGATACCTCGCGGCCGTCGGTCAACCGGCCGCAAAGGTCACCAGTGTCACTTCCGTCCGTCGCTCCCTGGTGCGAGACCGCGCCCGGTTGTCGGCTTCACATATCCAGGAACCTTGACAGTCTTTCCTCGCCCGGGACTTGCCTACGGGGCCGGCCGGGTGTCAGCTTCACGCTTTCCCTCAATCAGTTTTCGCGAATCGACAAAACTGAAAACGGAATTTCTTCTGTTATCAACATGGAAGCCCTTGGCTAGGCTTTTCGCAGGAAGTTGAGAGCTCGGGAGGAGCAATGCAACTGACTGCGGAGGAGGCCGCTATGCGCGACAGTGCGCATGGTAAGGCTGTTGCACAGGCGATGGATTTGCCCGTTTGCCATGTTGGGGCTATGGGTGCCGGCAAGCTCGTTAAAACACGAAATGTCGTGGGCGCTTTCAATGCGTCTACCCCTAATTGCCGGGTGACCGCCGGAATCGATCCGGATCACTTCTCAGCGCGACGCCTCGTCCGCCTGCTTCCATATTTGCCGGCTAAAAGGCGCCGCGACGGCGGCGGCTATCTTCATGTGCATGACGACAAAAATCACGCCGCGGTCCGTCGTGTCGCGCGTGCCGGCCGCCACCGAACGCGAGGGAGATATGTTCGCGCCGACCGGTACAGGCGATGTTGTGGAGGTCGATGACGATGCCGGCACCGTGACGGGCATCAAGATATCGGGTTGATGGACACAAATGCGGTTGGACGAGCCGCGACATCGACCAGCGGGTGGCACGTTCGTCGCCCGGAAGTGGAGGAGGGGAATAAGATGCAAAAAATAACGAGACGGTTGGTGCTGAGCGCATCTGCGACACTAGGCCTATCGATAGGCGCTCTGGGCGGCGCGCTGGCGGAGGATTACAAGTGGCCCGCCTACTTCACCGTTGTGACGCCGGTCGTCGGATCCGGCAACCATTCTCTGGCGGTTGCCTGGACCACCGAACTCACCGCGCAGACCGGGGTTCGCGTCGCCATTAAGCCGGCACCGAACGGCTATGCCCGCCCCGAGTGGCTGAACACCGACGAAGGCGATATATCGCTGATGCAGGCGTCGGAATATTTCGACCAGATGGATGCGGTCGAAGGCTTCATGACCCCGTATGGCGGTCCTTCCGACACCCGTGTGGCGACCATGAACCTGATCACGCCCTGGGGATACATGGTCAAGGGCGACGGCGACCTCAAGACCTTCTCCGACGTCAACGAGGACACGACCATCGCCTACACAGCGTCCTCGTCCTTTCTTGCAGGCGGCATTGAAGCCCTTCTCGCCTATAACGGCCTGACTTCAGATGACGTCAACAAGATCGAAACAAGCAATTACGGCGCAAACACCGCGGTTGTGACCGAGGGGCGCGCCGAAGTCGCCTTTACCTCCCCAATCTCCGGCACAAGCTACGAGGCGGAAGCCACCCACGGCGGGATTGCCTGGCTGCCGCTACCCGACAAGCAAGACGACCCGGAAGCCTTTGCCCGCTACCGCGCCAAGACGGTCGGCTACATTCCGGCAGTTATCACGTCCGGGACCAAGAGCTCTATCGGAGTTTATGTGGATCATGCCTTTCAGGCCAACCATGTGCGTGCCGATGAAGATCCGGAGTTCGTCTACCATCTCCTCAAATGGCTCGACGAGCATTACGATGATTTCAAGGACGACTACCAGCACGCGCACATGATGAGCGTGGACAGCCTGAAGACATTCCTGGACGCCGGTGCCCTGCAGCCTCTGCATGAAGGCGCGATCAGGTACCTCAAGGAAAAGGGCATCTGGACCGACACCCACCAGGCCCGTCAGGACGCCCTTGTGAAGCTGGCCACCGACCGCGTCGCGCTGTGGCAAGCGACACTCGCGGAAGCCGATTCCCGGGGCATCAAGGTTTCGCCCGAAAGCGAAGACTTCAAGGCCCTGTGGGCCAAGATGAAGGCCGATGCCGGCGTCACCAAGTCCTACGCCAACATGGTGGGCGATCTTTAACTCTCCGGTACGTTCTTCGCCTTCGCAGGCACCCGCGCGCGGGTGCCTGCGACAACAGGCGGATCGCAAACCCGATCGAACCGGCCGGAACGGCCCAGGATGCAAGCATGAACGCCGATAAAGCTTCTTTCGCGGTGGAACCGAGTCCGGATATTCTTCCGGAAGACATGCGCGACCCTTCGGAGGACCGCTGGCAGTCCATGCCGTTCTGGGTGCGCTCCCTGGTGATCCTGGCCTCCGCGGCGGGCGTGGCCATGGCCGTCGGCTATATCTTCTCCTTGTTCCCGATGCTCGATCTCACCTATTACTTCCTGCTGATGGCAGCGTTCCTGCCGGTTGTGTTTCTGCTGTTGCCGGCCTGGAAGGGCGAAAGGGGGGTGACATGGGCAAGCTATGCGCCTGCCATCCTTATCCTGGTCCTTTGCCTCGTGATGGCTTATTTCTCACGTCAACTCGTGTTCGGCACCTGGGTGCCGGTCAAGGAAGACTGGCAACTGTGGATCGCCCTCGGGCTTTTCCTCCTGGTTCTTGAAGGCGCGAGACGGTCGGGCGGCCACATCTTCCTGGTGATCGTTGTGGTCCTGTCGCTTTATCCGGTTTATGCCTTTTATATGCCCGGCATGTTCTGGGGACCACCGACCAGCTTCGCCCGCACTGTCGCCTTCAATGTCTTCTCCAACGATGCCATGCTTGGTGTCGTGACCCGTGTCGTGGCCGAAACCCTGATCGGGTTTCTCGTTCTTGCCGCGCTCATGGTCGCGACCGGCGCGGCCGATTTCTTCCTCAATCTGGCCCTCGCGATGATGGGCACCGCGCGCGGCGGTCCGGCCAAGGTGTCGGTGCTGGCGTCCGGATTTTTCGGGTCGCTGTCAGGCAGTATCTTTTCAAATGTGGTCGGCACAGGCTCCGTGACCATCCCCGCGATGAAACGGGCCGGATTTCCGGCACACTATGCCGGTGCGCTTGAGGCCTGCGCGTCGACCGGCGGGATGATCATGCCGCCGGTCATGGGCGCGGTCGCCTTCATCATGGCCGACTTTACGGGAATTCAATACGGCGTCATCGTCATGGGAGCCATCATTCCCGCGTTTCTCTATTATTTCGGCCTGTACTGCCACGTGCACGGCTTCGCGCTGCGCCACGGTATCGAGGGCAAAAAACGCGAGGATCTCCCCAGGGTCGTCCAGGTTCTCAAAGACGGCTGGCCGTTTCTGTTGGTGCTCGCCTTTCTGGTATGGGGTCTTGTCATCATGCGCTGGGAGCGGTTGACCCCGTTCTATGCCTCCGCGCTGCTGCTGGTCCTGACCACGCTGCATCCCAAGCTCCGGCTGCACATCCGCCGTATCCCGGACCTGTTTTACCAGATCTCCAAGCTTCTCAGCCAGACGATGGGGCTTCTCCTGCCGACGAGTTTCATTCTCGGCGGTCTGATGGCCACCGGACTGGCACCGGTGATCGCGGCCAGCCTGGTGCGCATGGGCGGCGACAATGTCGTCCCGGTGCTGGCGATCGGCATTGTGGTCTGCATCATCTTCGGGATGCTGGGCATGATCGTTGCCGCCTATCTGATGCTGGCGCTGACGCTGGCCCCGGCGCTGGAACAGATCGCCGGGCTCAACACCCTGGCGATCCACATGTTCATCGCCTACTACGCCTCGCTTGCCGCGATCACTCCGCCGGTGGCGCTCGCCGCGTTTCTGGCCTCGCGGATCAGTGGCTCCGATGCCCTGCAAACCAGTATGCATGCCGCCCGACTGGGAATCGTGCTCTATTTCGTGCCGATTTTCTTCCTGTTCGAGCCGGCGCTCATTCTTCAGGGGCCGCTGTATCTCACTGTAATCTGGACCGTTTTCAACCTGTTGGCGGTCATTTTCATCGCCGCCGCCTCGGAAGGCTATATGCTTTGGCGCGGCCGGCTGGCGATGTGGTCGAGGGTCCCCTTGTTCGTCGCCGGACTTCTGATCGGTTTTCCCGAATGGATGAGCACGGGGATCGGGCTGGTCATTGCGGCGGGCGCAATCCTTCTGGGAGCGCCCCGGTCGCGAACAAGTATCGCGCCGCCGGTTCTACCCTGACGCCGTCCGGTCAATCCGGGTAAATCCGCGGCCCTATCGTGCGGATATCGACCCGATTGAACTGGCGTTTTCCAAGCTCAGGCACATGTGCTCGCGAACTTCAGGTGAAAACTTGTTCGTAGTCGCGCTCATGATGTTCCGTCCTTCACAGGAGTAAGCGCCTCCGGCAAATCCACGGCAGCTCAGATACTATCCGCCGCGCCGGTGACGTTCTGGCGGCGGGAGAGGGGAGCGCAGGAGTCGCGTTCTATCAGCCGGCAGGCAAGCTCGACGCGGCGCGGCAGGCCGGCCTGGGCCATGTCGTCCAGAAGCAGGGTCAGAGCGGTCGAGCCTATTTCACGCATCGGAATGTGCATCGTCGTCAGCGGAGGAGCGGAAAACGCCGCAAGCGGCAGGTCGTCCATGCCGCAGACCGAAATGTCCTCGGGAACCTTGTAGCCCGCATCGATCAGGGTCTGGGCGGCACCGAGCGCAAGGGCATCTCCGGCGGCCAGGATCGCCGTGAAATCCGCTCCCTTTTCCTCCAGGCGCTTGCGGATGACATTGCCGGCTTCCTCCGGCAGCCAGTCGCCCACTTCAACCACCATGCCGTCGATGTCCTCCACGCCCGCGGCGGTCAGTGCGTCGCGCCATCCCTCCAGACGGCGCTCGATGGTGCGGCGCCCCCGGTGGGAGAGAAACAGGATGCGGCGGTGGCCGAGACCGAGCAGGTGGGTGCAGGCCAGACGTCCCGCGGAGCGGTTGCATGGGGTCACGCTGGAGCGCCGCATCAGCGGATCGTCGCCGTTCACCAGCACGATCGGTTTTTCAAACGCTTCCGTGCGTTCCAGGATGCCGGCGTCATCCAGACTGAGAAACAGGCAACCGACGACGGTCTCATCGGCACCGGCTTCTTCCAGAAGGGCTGTTTCGTCTTGCTGTGTCGATACCGGACGGGTGACGATCTCGATCCCCAGAGCAGCGGCGCGCTCCTTCAGTCCGTCCAGCACATAATATGTGAACTGGTTGCGCGCGTAGTCGACCATCGCGACGCTGGAAGCCGCCAGGATCACCTTGCGGCCGGCTACCGCCGGGGGGATCGCGTAATTGAGTTCACGCGCGGCCGAGATAATCGCTTCGCGCAATTCGGGCCGGACACCCGCTGTCCCGTTCAGGGCCCGCGAAGCAGTGCTCACCGAGACGCCGCAGCGCTTGGCGATTTCCTCCAGCCGGATGCTCCGGTTCTGTCGTTGACGTTTGCCGCTCATGCCTCTCCCTTTCCGAAGACATCATGAAAAAAATTTGCAAGTTGCGCAATAAAAGACTTTGTGGAATTGTTTCCGCCAAGAATAAAAAACTGGGAGGAAGCATGCAGCTCACCGCAGACCGGGTGAACGTTGCCCTGTCGTGCCTTGTGAGGGGCATGACGGGCTTGCGTCACGATGGACGTTTCGACGAACCCAATCTCGACGGCACGCCTGGCGACTACGTCAGCTTCGACAGCTGGGAGTGGCCTCAGGGTGTCGGCCTCTACGGGCTGGTCAGCCTGTGGAAGAGCACCGGCGACGACAAGCTGCGCGCGACGATCGAGGACTGGTACGACCGGCGGATCGCGGCGGGTCTGCCCGCGTTGAACGTCAACACCACCGCGCCTATGCTGGCGCTGTGCGTGTTCTGGCGCGAGACGAACGACTCCCGCTTCGAACAGGTGCTGCGTGACTGGGCCGAGCGGGTGCTGGCGGAAATGCCGCGCACGCCGGAAGGCGGCTACCAGCACAATGTCTCCGACAGGATCAATGACGACGAGCTCTGGGACGACACACTGTTCATGGTCGCGCTTTTCCTCGCGGCCTTCGGTCAGGCGACCGGCGAACGCCGTTATATCGACGAGGCGGAACGGCAGTTCCTTGTTCATGCCCGTTATCTGTCGGATCCGGAAACAGGCCTCTGGTTCCACGGCTGGACCTTCGACGGCCACCACAATTTCGCCCGCGCCCGCTGGGGCCGGGGCAATGCCTGGATCACCGTCGGTATCCTCAGTCTCTTCGAGCTCGCGGAGGTCTCGCCGTCTGTCAGGCAGTTCCTGCAAGGAGTGCTGGAAACGCAAGTCGCCGCGCTGCTGCCGCTGCAGACGGCTTCCGGCGCCTGGCGGACCCTGCTCGACGACGAAACCTCCTACGAGGAGATTTCCGCGACAGCGGGCTTTGCCTATGGCTTGATGCGGGCCGCGCGGCTCGGTTTCGGACCGGCCGAATGGGCGGCCGCCGGACGCCGCGGACTTCAGGCCGTGCTCGCCAATATCGATGAGCAGGGGGTGGTCGGCAACGTGTCCTACGGCACGCGCATGGGCCCGGACCTGCAGTTCTATCGCGACATTCCCATTCAACCGACCGGCTATGGCCAGGCGCTTTCGATCCTGTGCCTGACCGAGGGGCTGCGCCATCTCGACCGGAAAACAGAGGCAGCATGATGCGAGTTCTGTACGGGGTATCTCCCGCCGACATTCCTTCCATGGACACCGACCGTCTGCGCGGCGAATTCCTGGTTGAGGACCTTTTCGCGGTGGGCGAGATCCGTTTCGTCTACACTCATGTCGACCGCATGATCCTCGGCGGCGCCGTGCCTGCCGGTGGTACTCTCAGCTTCGGCGGCGGCGCGGATGTGGGCACCGAACTTTTCTTCACCGCCCGCGAGATGGGCATCGCCAATCTGGGCGGCGCCGGGACGGTCATCGTCGATGGCGAGACATTCGCCGTTGCCAACCGGGACGTCGTCTATGTCGGCCGCGGCACCAGGGAAGTTGTATTTGCAAGCGACGATGCCGCCAGTCCGGCACGCTTTTACATGAACTCCGTGCCCGCGGGAGCGGACATTGCGTCCCGGCTGATCACCCGTGCGCAATCGAAACCGCTGACCCTGGGTGAGGACGCGCGCTCCAACAAGCGCACCCTGCGCATGTACATCCACCCGGAAGTAACGCCGTCCTGTCTGCTTTTGATGGGGATCACCGATCCGGCCCCCAACAATATCTGGAACACCATGCCGCCCCACCTGCACGAGCGGCGCATGGAAGCCTATTGCTATTTCGACCTGGCGGACGAGGACCGCGTCGTCCATCTGATGGGCCGGCCCGACAGCACCCGCCACCTGATGGTCGCCGACGGCAACGCCGTGCTTTCCCCGGCATGGTCGATCCATATGGGCGCGGGCACCGGCCCTTATGCCTTCGTCTGGGGCATGACCGGCGAAAACCAGGCCTATACGGATGTCGATCCGGTCGCCGTGAAGGATCTCAAATGAGCGCCGCCGCCGCAGAAATTTACCCGGCAGAGGCCGTCCGCCGCCCGCTCGATGCCGGCGCGCCCGTCACCTACTGGCGTTTGGGCGAGACGGTCGAAGCCCGTTACGATGTCCCGGACCAGCCAATGTCCGGAGAGATGGATCCGTTTTTCTTCCTGACCAAGCACAAGAACTTCATCCCGCACGAATACCCCTGCCGAACCCGGTTCGCTGGGGAGCGGCGGGAGAAAAGGCCGCAAGTGGCCGCGGCCTCCCGTTGCGAGCGCGTCTGGCTGCCTTTCGCGTCTCCACGGGTCGATTTGTCCGGCTTCTGGTTCCGTCCGACGGTGATCGGCACCTGGGCGGAGACCGTGATCGAGGCGGAAGAGGCCGGGACGGCCATTTTTCGCCTGCGCACCTGCGGCGGCGCGATCCTGTTCGTCAACGGGTCTGAAGCGGGCTGGGTGGCGCCCTATGGCCGCAACCTGGAAACGGCTGAGGAGTTCTCCGTCCCGCTCGCCAAAGGGGCCAACGACATCCGCATCTGGTTCGACGATCTGGCCGAGCGCGATGCCCGTTATTATTTTCAGCTCGACTATCTGTCCGGACCGGCCGCCTCGCTGGCGCTGCCCGTGACGATCCCGGCGCAATACGCCGATGCCATGGAAGCGGCGCTTTCCGCAATGCGGTTCGAGCAGCCCGCCTATATGTCCGGTGAAGTCGCGCTCGTCACCGGCAATGGTTTGCCGCTTGACGTTCGCGTTGAGGTTTCCGTCGAAGGCGATTTCATGTCGATCGATGAACCTGTCCGCTTCGAGCATGTCCTTGCTGCCGGACATACGCGCATTCCTGTAGCCGATGTCAGTGAGCTGCCGGCCGATTTCCGTCATTTCCATGTAACGCTGTCCGCCGGGGGATATGCGGTCACGCGCGTATTCGGGGTCGAGATCTGTCACGCGGACCGTCAGGGACAGGCACCGGCCGGACTTGCGCAGCGCATCGACGAGGCGTTCCGCGAGGTTGCCGACTACGCCGAAGCCGATACGGTGCGGGCCCTCGCGCGTCTTGCCATCGGCAGGGCCGGCCTCGAAACCGAGGAGATGATTTCCGCAGCGCTGCCGGCGATCGAGGATTGCCACGATTGCGCGGATTTCATCTTGGTGCCGCTCCTGTGGTGCCGGATAACCTACGGCAAGGATCTGACGGAAGCGCTGCGCGCGCGCATCGACGACGCCATTCTCGGCTATCGCTACTGGATGGACGAGCCGGGCAACGATGTGCAGTGGTATTTTTCCGAAAACCACGCGCTGCTGTTCCACACAGCCGCCTATCTTGCCGGAGACCTGTTGCCGGATGCAACGTTCAGGCGGTCCGGACGGCGAGGCGGGGAACAGTCTGCAACCGGTGCCGCGCGGGTGCGCGCCTGGCTCGACCATTTCGAAAAATGGGAAATGGCCGAGTTCAACTCCGCCCCCTATTTCCCGATCGACCTGAAGGGGCTTTGCGCGCTCTATGCGCTGGCGCCCGATGCGGACATCAGCACGCGCGCCGGCAAGGCCATCCTGCGGCTTCTGGAAATCGTTGCCCGCTCGGCGCACCATGGCGTCCTGACCGGCGCGCAGGGCCGGTCCTACGAACACACGCTGCGCGCTGCCCGCTCGCTCGAACTTTCCGCACTGTGCCGGCTCGTCTGGGGCAAGGGCAATTACGGCTCGCGCTTTCACGCCCTGCCGCAGCTTGCGCTCTGCCTGCGCGATCACGGTCTGAAGGTTCCCGAAGAGCTCGGCGGGATCGTCTCCATTCCCGCCGGCACCGCCCAGGAATGGTGCTTCGCGCAGGGTGAAAACGCCTTCGCGAAACTCTATCACTACAAGACGGCGGCCTACGCGATGGGCAGCGCCTCAGCCTACCGCTGGGATCAGTGGGGTTATCAGGAAACGGTGCTCCACATTCGCCTGGGGCACGACCCGGATGCCCAGATCTGGATCAATCATCCCGGAGAAGTCCTGCAATCGGGATATGGCCGTCCCTCCTACTGGGGCGGATGCGGCACGATCCCGCGTGTTCAGCAGTATCGCGGCCTTGCCGTCATACGTTTCGCTTGCGCGCGGGAACAGCCCGATTTTACCCATGCCTGGTTCCCGAAGAGCCGGTTCGATGCGTTCGAAATCGCGGACGGGATGGCGGTAGCCGCTGCGGACGGTGCATTGGTTCTTCTTAAAACGGATACGGGCCTTTCCGAAGTGACGAGCGGGCCGACAGCCGGCAACGAATTGCGGGCTCCCGGTCGCGCATCGACCTGGGTCGTCCGTCTGGCTGCGGCCGAAGAGCATGGATCGCTCGAAGTTTTTTGTAATACATTCAAACATCTGACCGTGACGGAAGCCGCCGATGGCGATCTCGTCGTGGAAGATCCGGATTTCGGCACGGTCCGCTTCCACGCGGACGGCCGGATCGCCGCAGAAGATCGCGTTGTCGATCCCGGCACATGGACCATAGGAGGGCATGCCAGAACCTTTGCGTGATGGGCAGGTGCAAGGAAATCCGCTCAAGCCGGGAGCAATCCGCGTTCCATTAAAGGCGGACAAGTTGTTCTAACACGCTAAAATCGATCAACTTCCGCATACCCGGTCGCAGCCGGGAGGATGCCTGTTGATCCAGAATTTCAACGAGCGGGTGGGAGGCCCGCAAAGAGGAGGAGAGTCCAATGAAATCGACGAAAACAATCCTGGCGGCTTTGACTGCCACACTGCTCGCGTCATCGAGCGCGCTCGCCGGCGATGTCCGCATCATGTGGTATTCCGACGGTGTCGAGGGAGAGGTCATGCAGGACATGCTTGACCGGTTCATGAAAGCCAATCCGGATATCAACGTGACGCTCGACAACGTTGCCTACAAGGTGATCCAGGAGCAACTGCCGATCCAGCTTGCTTCCGGTCAGGGCCCGGATATCGCGCGCGTCACCAACCTCAAGGAACTGGCCGGCAACTGGCTCGACATGCGCCCGCTCCTGTCCGATCCGGCCTACTGGGACGCGAATTTCGGCGACACGATGGACTGGATGCGGCCGGACGGGTCCAATGCGATCACCGGCTTCATGACCCAGCTCACCCTGACCGGCGGCTTCGTCAACAAGACGCTTTTCGAACAGGCCGGGATCGAGATTCCGGGCGATGACGCGACCTGGGACGACTGGGTCGATGCCGCGGCCAAGGTCGCGGAAAGCCAGCAACTTGCCGGCGCCTTCGTGATCGACCGGTCCGGCCACCGCATCTCCGGCCCGAATGTCTCCTACGGGGCGAACTATATCGGCAAGGACGGACTGCCCGCGCCGGTCGACGAGGGAACCAAGGCGTTCGTGACCAAGCTGGTCGACTGGACCGCGGACGGCAAGATGCTGAGGGACACCTGGGTCGCCGCTGCGGGAACCACCTACCGCGCGGGCGCGGACGAGTTCATCAACGCCCAGATTCCCTATTACTATTCCGGGTCCTGGCAGGTGGCGAATCTTTCGACGAAGATCGGCGATGCGTTCGACTGGGTGGCGACCGGTTCTCCCTGCGGCACGGCGGGCTGCTCCGGCCTCAAGGGCGGCGCGGCGCTGGTTGCGATCAAATACACCAAGAACCCGGAAGACGTCGCCAAGGTGATGGAATATCTGTCCAGCGCCGAAGTGGTGAAGGAATTCTCCGAGCGCACGCTCTTCCTTCCGGCGCATAAGGGCGTCGGCGAGGCCGGTGGACTTCAGTGGCAGACCGATGACAAGAATGTCGGCCCGACCCTCGACAAATTCGTCGCCGCTTCCGGCAAGGTTCTGCCGGCTGCCAATGCGCTTCCGGCCTGGAAATGGGCCTCGGCCTATTACGGCGCGCTGGTCACCCGCGTCAGCCAGGTCATGGCCGGCGAGCTGACGCCCGACGAAGCCTGGACCAAGATCGACCAGGACATCGCTGACAAGGTGGCGGAAGCCCAGTGAGCAGCGGAAACGCCACACGCAACCGGATCGGTGCCGCAGTCGCGGCACCGGTCACCTTTGCCGCGTCGCTTCTCAACCGGCCACTCAAGGCCTGGCAGAAGCTGACGGGCAACAACGGCATGGCCGCCTTCTTCCTGGCGCCGAACATGGCGATCTTCGGCGTGTTCGTCCTCGTGCCGCTGGTGATGAACTTCGTCTATTCAATGACCTCGGGCAGCGGGGTTTTCCTCGGCGACCGCAACTTCGTCGGCGCCGATCAGTATCAGCGGCTGCTCGACTGCTCGAACTACCTCAATCCGCGAACCTGCCGCGAGGACCTGTTCTGGACCGCCGTGCACAACACGGTCCTATTCGTGATCCTGCAGGTGGCGTTCATGGCCGTCGTGTCGATGATCACGGCCCTCATCCTCAACGGGAGAATCCCCGCGCGCGGCTTCTGGCGCGCCGTTTTCTTCTTCCCCGTGCTGCTGTCGCCGGTCGTGGTCGGCCTGATCTGGAAATGGATCCTGCAGCGCCAGGGTCTGCTCAATTTCGCTCTGTTCGAGAGCGGGCTCGATCCGGTCGACTGGCTGCTCAACCGCGACTGGGCCTTTGCCGCGACGATTGCCGTTTCGATCTGGGCGCATATGGGCTTCTATACGCTTATTCTTCTCGCCGGCCTTCAGGCCATTCCGAGGGACCTTTACGAAGCGGCGGAAATGGACGGAACGCGGCCGGCGCGGGTCTTCTGGCGCATCACGCTGCCGCTGCTGATGCCGAACCTGCTCGTGGTGATCGTCCTGTCCCTGATCCGCGCCGTGCAGATTTTCGACGAGGCTTACGTGCTGACCGGCGGCGGGCCGGGCACCTCGACGCTTTACCTGACGCAATATATCTACGAGGTCGGTTTCGCCTCGCTTCTGCGCAATCCGGGGCTTGCCGCGGCCGCTTCCATCGTGATGGGCCTCGTGCTGGCGGTGCTCACGCTCGTCCAGCTGCGCATGGGCCGCAAGGGCGAAGAGAAGGGCAAACGCTGATGAGCCGCGTTTTCGCATTCCTGATACGCCGCAGGGGCGGCAGTGGCTGGCACTGGACCGACATTGTTACCTGGGTCTGGCTGGTTGGCGGCCTGGTCATCATGTTCGGTCCGGTTCTCTGGCTGGTCTTTTCCTCGTTCAAGACGCCGGCAGCCCTGTCGGAGTTTCCGCCGACCCTGCTGCCCATGGCCACGCAGACGGTGGTGGTGGAGGGGTATGACAAGCCGCTGGAGCTCTACCGTGTGACGACCGAGGACGGAGAAGAGCGCAGGCTTGCCCAGGTCCGCCGTGTCGGTATCGTCGCGCAGATGGTGGATCCTGAGGATCCCGGCACGCTCTACAAGATCAACATCAACGACCGCGTTCCGGTGCGATCGGTCGACTTCGCGACCGGGAACTATGTCGAGCCGATGGAAAAGAACGATTTCACGCTTTACCTGCGGAACTCGGTTTTCGTGACGGTGGTTGCGACGATCATCACTCTGCTTACCAACTCGATGGCGGCCTTCGCCCTGTCGAAATACAGCTTCCGCGGGCGTGACGCGGTAATGCTGCTGATCGTGGCGACGCTGATGGTTCCCCTGCCGGTCCTGCTGGTGCCGCTCTATTCCGTCGTCAGCGCCGTCGGTCTGTTCGACACGCTCTGGGGAGTGATCCTTCCGACGGTCGCCACGCCGACCGGCGTGTTCTTGCTGCGCCAGTACATGCTGACGATCCCCGACGAACTGCTCGATGCCGCGCGCATGGACCATGCCAGCGAGTGGCAGATCTACTGGCGGATCATCCTGCCGCTGGCCGCGCCGGCGCTCGCGGTCCTGGCGATCTTCTCGGTCGTGTGGCGCTGGAACGACTTCCTCTGGCCGCTGGTCGTTTTGTCCAGCAAGGAGAACTACACGCTCCAGGTCGGCCTGAACACCTATGCGGGCGAACTCAATGTGCAGTGGCACTTCATCCTGGCTATGACGGTGGTGACCATGATCCCGGTCGTGCTCGTCTTCACGTTCCTGCAGCGGTACATCACCTCCGGCATTGCCGGCAGCGGTTTGAAATAGGAACGGATATGGGACGTATTACGCTCACGAATATCGATCGTGCCTACGGCAAGTTGAAGGTACTCCACGACATCAATCTCAACATTGAGGACGGGGAATTCATGGTGCTGGTCGGTCCGTCCGGCTGCGGCAAGTCCACGCTCCTGCGCCTGATCGCCGGCCTGGACCAGCCGTCGGCCGGCAGGATCGAAATCGATGGAGCGGACGTGACCCCGGTAACGGCGGCGGAGCGCGGTCTTGCCATGGTGTTCCAGTCCTATGCGCTTTACCCGCATATGACGGTGCGCAAGAACCTCGCCTTCGGGCTGGAAAACCAGAACATGCCCAAAGCGGAGATCGAGAAACGCATCGGTGAAGCCGCGCGCATGCTGGAGATCACCGACTATCTCGACCGCCGGCCGGGACAATTGTCCGGCGGCCAGAAGCAGCGTGTTGCGATCGGCCGGGCCGTGGTGCGCAATCCGACGGCCTTTCTGCTCGACGAGCCCTTGTCGAACCTCGATGCGGAACTCAGGATTTCGACGCGCGCGGAACTTGCCGCCCTGCATGGCCGCTTGAAGACCACCATGATCTATGTGACGCACGATCAGGTGGAGGCCATGACACTGGCCGACCGTATCGTCGTCATGCGCGCCGGACGGATCGAGCAGCTCGGCCGGCCGCTCGATCTTTATAACGAACCGGCAAATCTCTTCGTCGCGGGCTTCATCGGTGCGCCGCGCATGAACCTGCTGCCGGCGAAAGTGACCTCCGTTCAGGGAACAGGCGTTACGCTGGAAGGACCCGGTGGACTGGTGGCGACCATGGCCGTCGATACGGCGTCGCTCACGGCGGGGGACAGCGTGACTGTCGGCATCCGTCCGCACGACATTGCCTGCATCGATGACACGGCGACCGGTGAAGATCACCTGGATGCGGATGTGACGCTGGTCGAGGCACTCGGCCCGGAAACCGTCGTGCACGCGAGGATTGCCGGTGACCAGCCGATGCTGGCCGTGCTCGCCGGACAACCGGTCGCCGAAGAAGCGCGCACGGTCCGGTTTCGCCTGAACCATGAAAAGCTGCACCTCTTCGATGCCAACGGCCTGCGCGTGCCTGCGACCTGAATCGCGTGCCTAAACCGTCTGGAGGTGACGCTCGAAGAAGCTCAGGACCGCCTCACGCATGGCAGCGGTTTCCACATGGCCGCTGTCCGGTTCGCGATGGACGGCAAGGTTGTCCGCCGCACCGGTCGCGGCGTAGAGCGCACGGGTTTCGTCAAGCGCAGTTTCCACCGCCCGCGGGGGCGTCAGCGGATCGAGGTCACCGATGCCGATCAGTTGCGGACGCGGCGCGACAGATCCGGCGATGCGGCCGTTGGAGGCGATCTTCAGGAGACCTGGAACAGTCATGTAGATGCCATGGAGATCGTGCGCACCGGTTTCGATCAGCGTCTCCAGATCGGCGTATGCGCAGAGCTGGGCTACAGCGGTGATGCGCGGATCGACGCCCGCCAGCCAGTAGGAGAGGGTGGCTCCCATGGAAATACCGAACGCACCGGCGCGGCCAGCATCGACATCGTCGCGGCTCGCGAGCCAGTCGAGCGCCGAAGCCTGTTCCGCAACCATCTGTCCCGCCAGTGAGTTGCCACGCCACAAGGCCGCCTTGGCCCTTGCGCTTTCTCCCGGTTCGGCCCGGTGACCGAAGGCCGGCAATTCGGTCATCAGCGTGACATAGCCGCGCCGCGCGAATTCCGGCCCGAGGGGACCTTGCAGCGCCGGCCGGCCTTCAAGCATTTCTCTAATACCGATGTCATGGCGGTTGCCGTGAGCATGAATGTAGAGGATCGCGGGATGCGGACCGGTCTCTCGCGGCCGTGTCAGGACACCGCGCACCTCTTCCCCCGCGGGGCTTTCGAAGACGAGATGTTCGATGTCGAAGTCGTCCGCTGCTTCCATACGCGCCGACCGGAACGACAATGGATGCGCGCCGATTTCAAAGGCATCACGTAACGCGTTCAACATCGGAAAAGTTCCTCGCTACCGCCTGGGTGTTTGGTCCGCAAAGGAGTTCATCCTTCCGGCGCTTTTGCTTCCTGAATTCGAGCGATCGGCATCCAAACCGCTGAAAAACCCCAATTCTCGACAGACTCAGGCTGACAGGACCGATGTTAGTATGAAAGATCATGCGATTGACCTGGGCCTCTCACCCCGAATGGGGTGAGAGGAAACGGGCATCCGCCCTATTTGGATGAATCGAGGATCTTCACGCCGACGGGCACCATCGGAACAAGCGGGAGCTGAGGATTGCCAATCGGACCGTCTTTGGCGAAAAAGTCCGAATACTGGAAACCATAGACGCCACTTCCGAATGTATCTCTGATTTCCGCTGCCCATGTATTGTAATAGGCGCTCGACTGCACCTGATGAAACAGCTTGGCCGCATCCGCTGACCATTGCGCGCTCGTCATCGTGCCGTAGGTGCTGTTGGCAGCCGGAAGTCCGGCTGGGCTCGCCTCCGAGCTATCCACGAAGCCACTGGCAAGGCCCACCAAAACGTCTCGAACAACAGCTGAGAATACATCGTTCGACCCGTTGCTTTCGATTTGGCCGGAGGTGCATGCGGGATTGTTGACACTGTAATACACGACGGCTTCGTAGATCGCGTTGGAAAACGCACCCGGGGTCAAACCGGAGGTATAACAGGTGCCCGCTGCCCCGGTGCTCCCGGAACAACTCGTGGGCCGGGGTGTAACCGGCGTGTAGGCTGTAATCGTGAAATCGTGGACCGTTTGGGCGCTGCCGGTGATGGTCAACGCCCCCTGCGTAGCACCACTCGACTGATAAGTGACCGAGGAGGTCGAATAGGTCTGAGTGTCAAACGCAGCTGCCGAACAGACTGTGCTCTCGGGCTTTCTAGCCGCACTTTCATAGGTGTTGCTGACTGAAATCGGTACCGTCGGCGTGCCAGTCTGTTCGTTGAAAGCACTGCTCAAGTAGCCCGCAAACCCGGGATAATATCCAGACCAGGTGTTGCCGTTGGCGGGACTGATCACGCGGACCGTTTCACCCGCGGTGCTTTTAACGGTTACCGAACTCGAGTTGCCGCCTGCCAAGGCCGCAAGGTTTTCGGACAAGCCGGATAACGACGCGCCGGCAAGCGGCTCCCCATAGCGGCTTGCACCTTGATTGATCGCAACGGGAATCGAATAGAGATTGATGTAGGTAACATCGAACACGCCGCCGAGTTCGATGAACTGCCAGCGTGTTTTATAGTTGCAGTCGGTGATGCTGACAGGGGACGGCGCTTGAGACTGCGTGGCGGTGATCGGCGTGCAGATGTTGCTTACTTTCATCTCAAGCGGTTGCTCCGAGAAATAAAGATCTCCACCCACCGTCTGATTGCTGGCGAATAGCGCAGCGCTTGCAATGTCTGACAGTTTCACCGGAGTGGTGCTCGGAAAATCGATCAGGCTATTGGCATTGTTTCCTGATGTTGGCACATACCGCAGTTGACCGGCTGAATTGCTCCCGGGGAAAAAGGTGACATAGGGGTCGGCCAGGCCGGTATCTTCCGAGCCAAGGGACACCCAGTAGCCATGTGCCGTATCACCCCAGGCGGCATAGGGATCGAATGTCGCTACGATGGGGCCAGCCTCGCCAGCCAGCTCAACCTGTGACGGGAGCAGGTGGAACACACCATACGTATTTGACGTCCTGTCGTCACCGAAACCGGCAAAGAAGTTGGAACCGCTGTCGAAATGCGTGGCCATCGTCCAACCGGTTTGCGTACCTGTTGCCGGATATGGCGTCACGGTTGTTCCAGCCTGATCGGAGATCCACCACATGGGCTTCCCGGTCATCGGTTCGTACCAGTAAACACCCATCAGCGCCTCGGGAGCGTTGTCGGTTCCCCACATTTCAAGGAATATTCCGGTGCCGCCCAGAACCAGCGGCGAAGTTGAAACATTGGCACCGTACCAGCCGGTGGCAGGTGCATGGGACGGCTGTCCTTGTGCTCTGTTGTGGGGGCGCGTCAGGGCGAGGGTTTCCGACATCCCGTCCGCTCTGGATGTCCAAACAAGATTACCAGAACCGCTTTCCGAAAAAGACAGGGTGACATCAGCCACAATCTCGTCCACCCGGGGCGCTGCCATAGTATCAAAACCCGCAGGAAGGGCTGGCGCAGCGGAATAAGTACTTGCAGTGCCGGTGAAGGCAGCGGTCTGATCGTTCCAATAGGCGTTCAGCATGTACCAGACCGCTGCGCCGGAAGGATCCTGGGTGAAGAACATGCCCAGCATGCTTTCAGAATGAGTGGCATTCCGCTGTAGCGCGAGATAGCTGCTGTTCTGTCCGGCCATGATCCACCAGCCGTTATCCGGTTGCTGGCTTCCCGTAGACAGGATGCAGCTGAAACCGGTTGGCGTGACGGTGACGGAAAAGCCGGCCGCAGAGGCGTCGGCGCAGGCGCCTTGCCCGCTCCCGAGAAATATCCCGCTTGCAAGTCCCGGCGTTAGCGTGAGGGTTTCCCTTTCACCACTATATGGGCACTCCCAGGTCTGGGGTAGACTGGTGCCGAGCTGATAACATGGATGAGAATTAGCCCCGGTTCCTACCGTCAGCGCGATCAGTCCGGCTCCCGACGCTGTGACATCGAACGCCGGTTTGACGGTCAACGCGCAGTTGTTGGCGCCCGCTACGACGGAAATTGAAGTGCCTACCGTTCCGATGCCCGGCTCGATTGACAGGCATGCCAGCGTACCTCCTTGAAGGATCGTTCCCTCGGTGACATCGAACGTAAGGCCCAACCCGCCGGTGGGCAGATCCGTCCTGGTGCAAGGGGACGACGCTGTGACCTTGCAGGGTGCATCGCTGCCGATTGTCACGGTGATAGGGTATTGGGAAGTGACTGTGAGCGTAGCTGTAGCAGTATCCGCATTGGCAAGACAGGGTGCTAAAGTGATAAGGCCCCCAAAAAACAAGCGTTTCAAAACAGTCGATATCATGCCATTCCCCCTGCACTGAGCATTTGAGCTCTCCTGCCGGACGCGCCGATCGCATGGTTGTGACAGAAGCGCCTGCCACCGGAATGTGCATCAGAAATTGTATCGATAGAATTAACAATCAGAAAATTAGCAGGTCGAACTATCCATTTGGAAAAACGAAATCCCGACCGCCTGTACCCGGGGCCTGAAGAAGCTGCAAATTGAAAAGCGGTACAACGCGCCTATTGAGCTACTCCCGAAAAAATTGGGCTGATGGCCCGTCAAAAAATTCTGCGGGCGAACACGGAGTATTCGAAACCTGCGGGATCAATTCCAGACACTTTCCGCCCCCTTGGGATGGACGTGCTGATAATATTCCGTAAGTTCAAGCTCGGCCGCTGCATCCCTGTCCAGAACGATTGTCGCCTTTGGATGCAGTTGCAGCGCGCTCGCGGGACAGGCAGCGGAGATCGGGCCTTCAACCATCGCGGCGACGGCCCGCGCTTTGGTAACGCCGGTCGCCAACAACAGGCAACGACGGGTGGCCAGGATCGAACCGACGCCCATCGTCAGCGCATATTTCGGGATATCCTCAGGGTTGTCAAAATAACGCGCGTTGGCGCGGCGCGTATCCTCGGTGAGGGTTTTTATCCGGGTCAGGGAACTCAAGCTCGATGTTGGTTCGTTGAACCCGATATGCCCGTTCTGACCGATGCCGACCAACTGAAAATCGATCCCGCCGCTTGCCGCGATCAGTGCCTCATACCGAGCCGCTTCGGCCACACAGTCCGCGCAGTCGCCACGTGGCAGGTGCGTGCGGGACGGATCGATGTCGATATGCTTGAACAGCACCTCGCGCATATAGGTGTGATACGAACAGGCGTGGTCCGGCGCTATGCCGATATATTCATCCAGGTTGAACGTAGAGGCCTTGCCGAAAGACGCGCGGCCATCTCTGTGGAGTTCGACCAAACGCTGATAAAGCGGCAGCATCGTACCGCCGGTCGCAAGCCCGAATACCGCGTCGGGCTTGGTTTCAAGCACCGCGACAAGCTGATCGGCCGCACTGACAACCGCCCGTTCGGCATCGTCGTAAATCAGAACCTTCATGCCACTTCCCTTTTCTTCAAAGCGGTCACGCTTACGCTTGCGCCGACGGGGTCACGCGGTGTCCAAGTTCATCGAAGAAATGCAAAGCATCGGCCGGCAGATCAAGGCTGACCCGCGCGCCTTCAACCAAAGCGCCAGCGCTCGGAGCCAGCACCGATATGTCGCCCATGGGCCCGGCGTCCACAATGAGGCTGAGCACCGACCCGTGGTATTCGCAGAGTTTTATCGTTCCCTTGATTGCGGCATCGCCGTCATCCGTGATGGAGATCTGTTCGGGGCGAACACCCACGGTCCTGATATTTTCCGGACTGCGCTGCCCGATGTCCAATCGCTGGTTGCCCGGAAGCATGACGCCAGCCTCGCCGTCGCTTGCCGCGTCAATCAGGTTCATCCTGGGGCTGCCGAGAAACTGGGCAACGAACACATTCCCGGGATGTTCGTAAAGTTCACGGGGGCTGCCGACCTGCATGATTTCTCCCTTGTTCAGAACGACGATACGATCCGCCAGGGTCATCGCTTCCACCTGATCATGTGTGACATAGATCATCGTCGCGGCCAGTGACTTGTGAAGAGACGCGATTTCGACGCGTGTTTCCCCGCGCAGTGCGGCATCCAGATTGGACAGGGGTTCATCGAACAGAAAGGCCCTGGGCTCGCGCACAATTGCCCGCCCGATCGCAACGCGTTGACGTTGGCCGCCAGAAAGCGCGGATGGCCTGCGGTCGAGATAGTCCTCAAGCTTTAGCGTTCGCGCCGCCTCCGCGACCTTGCATTCGATGACCTCCTTTGGCTGCTTCGCGGTTTCCAGAGCAAAGGCAATGTTCTGGCGCACCGTAAGATGCGGATAGAGCGCGTAGCTTTGGAAAACCATCGAAAGCTGGCGGTCAAAAGGCTCTAGCTTCGTGACGTCCTGATCGTCTATCAGAATCTGGCCTGAAGTCACATCTTCAAGCCCGGCTATCATCCGCAGCAGCGTCGACTTCCCGCAGCCCGACGGGCCGACAAAAACGCAGAATTCGCCGTCTTCGACCGTCAGGGAAACAGATTTGATAACCTTCAGCCCCTTGAAGGATTTACAGACGTTTCCGAGCGAGATCCTTGCCATTTTTTATCCTTTGACTGCACCGGAGACCATGGAACCAGTGATTTTGCGATACATGATCAGGCCCAGCAGCAGCGGAGGCAGCGCTGCTACAATCATCACGGCAGCCGCTACACCCCATTGGACGCCGCCGCCTGAAGTCGCGAAGAAAAACGATGCGCCGACAGTCATCGGCACAGCTTTCTGAGTGGTCAGTATCAGACCGAAGAGGAATTCGTTCCAAGCGGTGATGAAGCCGAAAACGAACGTCGTGATGAAGGCGGGGCGACACAGGGGCAATACGATCCGAAGAATGAGACGCGGCAGCCGGGCACCGTCCATTCGTGCCGCTTCTTCAAGCTCAATGGGGATCTCCGCGACCGCGTTGACGAGCAGCATGAGCGCCAATGGCAGATTGACCACGGCAAGAACCAGTCCAAGCCCAAGCCGGGTGTCCAGCAGGTTCACCACGGAAAACATCAAATAAAGCGGCACTGCGAAAATGACGAGCGGCAGGGCACGCAGGTTCACAACGAGCGGGAACAGAATATTTCGGCCGTATCCCCGGCGCACGATCGCCCAGGCGATCGGGAAGGCAACGACGATCGGCAGGATCGACCCGATTGATGCCGCTATCAGAGAGTTCCACAGATAATGATAGATATTCAACCGGTCGCTCACCGTCAGAACGGTCACGAAATTCTCGATGGTGGGATTGTGCACCACCAGAGACGGGTTACGGGCAATTTCGGCCGGCGCCTTCAGGGCGGTTATGAATGTCGCGATGACCGGGAAGTTCATGACAAGAGCAGCGGTCACGAAGACAAACCACCTGAGAATGACGTGCGGTTTCATCGTCTCTTCCTCATCAGGCTCTGGCCCAGGGCAAGTATCGCGAACGCCACCACAAACAACAGGATCGCGGCCGCCATGGCCTTGCCGATTTCGCCCCGCCGCAGGAACGTCTCGTAGATGTAGATGGACATCGATGTCGTCGACCCTCCCGGACCGGCGCCCACCAGTGTGTAGATGTTGTCGAACACCCGAAATCCGTCGATGAAGCGGATGAATCCCGCGACAAAAAGCGTCGGCAGCATTTGCGGAAGCTCGATCTTCCAGAACATGCGCCAGGGACGGGTGCCGTCAACAGCAGCGGCTTCGCGGATGTCTTGCGGGATCGCCTGATACGCCGTCAGAAAGAGCAGAAAGGCAAAGGGCGTCCATTGCAGGGTTTCGGCAACCACAATGGTTTGAAAAACCATCCCGGTGCTCAAGAATGACGGCGACCATCCAAGCCATTCATAGAAATAATAGGGAACCGGGCCTGCGAATTCATGCAGAACAAGCCGATACATCAGCCCGATCATTGCCGGTGCGACGATCATGGGAATGATGAGCACGGCCACCATCCAGCCGTTTTCTCTAATGAGAGGCGCCAGGTAGACCGCGAGAAAAAGACCGAGCACGCATTCAAGCAGCGCGGTGATGACACCAAAACGCAGGGAAAACCAGGCCGCGTCCCAAAAGGCGGAATCCTGGAGAACGAGCTGGAAATTCGCAATCCCTATGAGCTTTGGGGACATCAGGGACTGGAAGCTGGCTTCGGAAAATCCGTAGATGATGCTCAGGACAACAGGAAACCCCAGCAGCGCCAGCAGGAACAAAACCATCGGACTGGCAAGAATGGCATTTTCCTGGCTTGGCAGAAGGCGCATGGTGATTTCCTTCAATTCGGGCCGGCCGGGAACGCCGGCCGGCCCGGTTTTCTTATTTCAAGAGCTCGGTCATGGACGCCGAAATGTTGCTCATCGCGTCATCGAGGCTTTGTGTGCCCGCCCAGTAGCCGGTAAACTCCTTGGCCTGCGCTTCATAGACCGAAAGCGCATTTTCGGACGTGCCGCCGTTCATGACAAAACCGTAGTTGGAGGCATAGTCACCCACCTGCACGAGGTCCGGTCGCTCATCCGCCAGTTTTTCCGCGGTGGCGGTCGCCAGGCCGGGTGCCCCGCCGGAGCGCGCATAGGCAAGGGCCGCCTCTTGCGTGGAAAGCCATTGAAGAAACGCCCTGGCGCCCTCCTTGTTTTCGGCTGCCGCGTTCAGACCCAGACCCAGACCGTGAATGTGGGTAAACCGTCCATCCGGACCCGTTGGTGGTGCCTGTGTGACGGTCTCCGGTTGAGCGGCGACCAGATCGCTGGCCGCGGCATTCCATTGAACCATCGCCGCAACCTGCCCGGCAGAGTAGGCCGCATTTGCTTCGGCATATTCATATGATGTCGAATCCGGCGGAGTTGCGCCCGCATCGTAAAGCATCTTCGCCAACTCAAGCGCGGTCCGATAGGCCTCGGAATCCACCGTGATGTTGCCGTCGTCATCCATCCAGTTCGCGCCATAGCTGCGCGGCAGCGAATGGAAGACCATCATGTTGAAGAGCAGGTTCTTCATCTGAATGACGGTGCCGTAGCGGGTCGGGCTGTCAGGGTTGACCGACTGGCTGAAATAGAGCGCGTTGGCGGCGAAATCCCGCCAGGTCCACTCTTCCGGGTTTTTCGGCGCCAACCGCTCGCCAAGGTATTTTTCGGAGATATCTCCATAGAGCGACTTGGCCGTATCATCCGCCATCAAAGCGTCGATCAGATCCTTGCGGAAGTAGAGGAAATGAAGCGAAAGGTCAGTCGGTACGCCATATTGCGCGCCGTCAAACTGCATGGTCGAGAGAACAGTGTCGCCAAAGACCGACCCGGCCTCGTCCGATAAGGTGATCGGCTCCAGAAAGGGTGCGTAGCGCCCGATCGAGTAGGTCGCGATGAGGTTCGCGTCGAAGGCCGTGCTGCCAGCCGCCAAATCCACCTGGAGCTTGTCGAAAAAGCCATCGCGTGAGGTGAACAAGAGCTCGACCTTGTCCTCTTGCGCGAGATCAGTCTTGGCATTGTAGATTTCAGTGACAGCACGAAGGGCTGCTTCTTCCGGCCCGCCGGGCCATCCGAGTACGGTCACTTCCGCACTTGCTGTGCCTGTAAGCAGCACTGCGAGTGCGGTCGAGCACAAGAATTTGCGCGATAGCATCATTTGTCTGTTCTCCCTTGGGGTGCGAGTGCGGCAATTCCCAAGACGCCTGCGTTCGCCCCCAACGCCGCACGGGCAAGGGTCGATGAAACACGGGCAGGCAGTGTCTTGAGTTTGGTTTGCACCCTTGGGAGATACCCAGGAGCCAAACCCATGCCCCCGCCGATTACGATAACGGCAGGGTCGAAAATCAGCTGCAGGTTGTGGCACAATCTGGCGATGTGGCTTGCCGATTCAGTGATCAGTTCGTCCGCCCAGGTTTCGCCTCTTGCCGCCGCGGCGAAAACCTCGGGCGCCTGCCCGGATTGACCGCGCCGGCCAGCCTCTGCTGCAATCCAGCTACCCGATGCAGTGTCCTCCAGCAGCGTTTCGCTGTCGGACAGCAAAAGACCGAAATGACCACAAATGCCCGACCGGCCCTGCAACAGCTTGCCGTTGACGACAGCACCACCGCCAATTCCCGTCGAGATGGTCAAAAAGACAGTGTCTTCGCGGTTTCCGGCGCCGAAACAGTATTCGCCCCAAGCAGCCGCCTGGGCATCGTTGCATAGGGTGGCCGGGACCTGGAAGATCGAGGCAATCTGTTTTGCCAGCGGGTATCTGTCCGGAATATTGAGCGTCCCGGGGTTCATCGCGGACCAGAAGCCGTCGTGGACCGCGCCCGTGACCGTCACACCGCAGCGCTCATAGCTGCCGCGCCACCCGCCGGCCAACTCGGCGACCTGTGCGAGCCAGTCATCGGGTCCGCCGGAGCGCGAAGTCGCCACCGTTTCAGATGCCAGCACCTCTTCCCCCTGAACGAGCGCGGCAAGGATCTTGGTGCCGCCGATATCGATGGCCAGCGTCGGAGACATCAGCGCTCACCTGTTTTCGCATGGCCGGTCAGGGCATCCGCGAACCAGGAGGTGATATGTTCCGGCCGCGAAATCGCCGATCCGACGACGACTGCATCGGCACCGTTTTTTTGGGCCTGAACAGCTTCCGCGGGGCGCTGATAGCGGCCTTCCGCGACAGTGAACCGTCCGCATCTGGAAAGGGCGGCGACGAGTTCCAGATCCGGGCCATCGGGAATGGGCCCGCCGAGATAGCCGGACATTGTCGATCCGAGCAGTTCGCAGCCAAGCTCCGCTGCCCGTTCGCCGTCCTCGACACTGGAGCAATCGGCCATTGCCAGCGCCCCGGCGGTATTGATTGCCGCGATCAGGCTGGAAATGGGCTCAGGCCGAACCCTGTCGGTCGCATCAAAGGCAACGATGTCCGCACCTGCCTCGATGAGCGCATTTGCCTGTCTGGCGAAAGGGGTAATCCGAACCGGACTGTCTGCCAGGTCTTGTTTGATCAATCCGATAACCGGTGCTTTGGTGACCGCGCGGACGGCCTTGAGGTTCTCGACCCCTTCGATACGCAAACCGCGCGCTCCACCGTCCAGCGCGGCCAGAGCGAATGCCGCCGTTATTTCGGGGCGATCGAGCGGGCCACCGATAACAGGCTGGCAGGAGACGATCAGGCCGCCACGTAACTGCTCCAGAATTGACGACACGCTGATCTCCTCTTTTGATGAGAAGAGTCAATACCAGTGCAATACCAGAAAGCAATTTAATTATAACTGGTATGTACCGTGCCCGGGGTCAGAAGCTCGGCGGAGAAATCGTAGCGTTCGCCATTGTAGCGGGTCTCGGTGAATTCCACGGGCCGGCCGTCGTCGAGAAAGCAGCGCCGTTCGACAATCAGGAGAGGGGTGCCGGGCTCCGCCTCCAGAAGCTCCGCGTCCAGTTTCGTCATGATCCCCGCCCGGATTCTTTGAATTCCGCGCGCTGGCGCTGCGCCAGCCGAGGCAAGCGCCGCATATAATGACAGGGATACCATGTTGCCATCGGGCAGAAACATCTTTGGAACGGCGGCGCGCTCGACCGCGATCGGAACGCCATCCGCCAGGCGCACCCGGACGAGGCGAACGATCGGTTCCGTGGGTGGCAGGCCCAACGCCATTGACTCTGTCGGTGTCGGGTTGACGGTTTTACGCGAAATCCATCGCTGACCGGGTTCCAGTCCCCTTGCCTGCAATTCTTCGGAAAATCCGGTCAGGACTGAGAGTGGTTTTTCCAGGCGCGGTGTCACCGACGTTCTCGCGCCTTGCCGCCTTTGCAGGAACCCGTCTGCCTGAAGTTCATCCAGCGCCCGGCGCACCGTCACCCTGCTCAGATCGAGTTTATCAGACAATTTCCTCTCGCTGGGCAGATGGGCCGATGCGGACAGAATGCCCGATTTCAAGGCGTCGGAAAGGGCAGCTGAAAGCCTGCGATACAGAGGCTCGCTCTGGTTGGAGCTTTCCATATGTTTGATCAGATACAGATAAAGATCGGCGAAATCACGCATAACTGGTCCTAATCATGGCAATCTGGTAGTTACCAATTCATGCGGTGCGTGACAAGTGACGATGCTCGCCGGACGTATGATGTTTCGATCTCGCCAGCTGGGATTTCCTCTCCATGTGCAACGCGCAAGAACACCTGGCACATACGGGGTTTCCGGGATTAACTGGGATTGGGTGTGCTCTGGTCTCAGAAAACTTCGATGCCTTCATCACTTCCGCTCCTTCTCCCAGCCGGGATCTTGATGCGGGAAACTCCAGTCAAAAACGGGCCAGTTTTCGGGGACCAGAGCACCCCCAAGGGCTCGCGAGTCGGATTTGAACGAAAATCAATGCGACGTGCCGTTCGCTATGTGTCTCTTTCTTGCATCTGAAACGAATTAGATTACAATGTTGACGATTTTGTTTCAGTCTGCTGGGAGGTCGAAGTGGCGGCACACAGAAGTATCGACGGCATCGGCCGTGATGACGACGACATCAGATATCTTTTCTCCTACAATCTGCAACGGCTGTCCGGTCTCTCTTCGCGCATCGCCCTCCTTGATATCAAACCGCGTTTCGGCATCAACATGCATGACTGGAGGGCCATGGCGGTACTGGATTTTCTCGGTGTCACCCCGCTGCATACCCTGGCCAAAAGGGCCGGTGTCCAGAAAAGCCAGATGAGCCGGACGGTTTCGGCTCTCGAGGAGCAGGGCTACATCGAGCGCGAAATCAATCCGGAGGACAAGCGCAGCGTGAACCTGAGGCTTGCCCCGAAGGGCCGCAAGCTCGTCGCCGACGTCCTGTCCGCCTCCCGCGAGAGAAACCGCCAGATGCTGTCGGAGCTGAGTACGGAGGAGCGTTGTGAGCTGATGCGCCTGATGGAAAAGGTAACGGTCGGATCGCTGACCTATCTGAGAGAGCTGAAGGGGGAGCGCCAGGCACGGCGTCCGCCGCCGCCGGCGACAATTTTCGAGACGGAGATTCTCTGACGTCACCCGTTCCAGGGAGCGGTCCAGGGAACAACACGCTCCTGCCCGAACCCGGACCCCTCCGGCGCGATCAGAAACCCGTCGCGAATGAGGGGCCAGACATGCTCTTGGTCGTCGAAATGCGTGAACTCGGCGCATTCCGCAGGTCCGGTCACCGGACACAGGCCGGCGAGCGTTGCCGTCGCCAGAGTAACGAGCGGACCTCCGAAGGCCGTGCCGAGGCGCGCGTAGACATTCTGTCCGGCAGCCCTCAGCGCCATATCGCGCGACGCCAGCAACCCGCCTGAGCGTGCAAGCTTGAGGCTGATGCCATCGGCGCCGACGGCCGCCAGCAGGGTCTCCAGATCCTCACGGTCGAACAGGCCTTCGTCCGCCTCGATACGAGCCTTCGACGTCTTTCTCACCCGCGCAAGAGCCGACCGGTCCCGCGCGGAAACGGGCTGCTCCAGCGACCAGATGGCGTAGGGGCGAAGTGCCGTCTCCAGCCGCGATGCGCCGTCCGCGTCATAAGCCTGGTTGGCATCCACGGTCAGGGTTACGTCCGGCCCTGCGGCGGCGCGCACCGCGGCGATACGGGCCACGTCCTCTTCAAGCTTCCCTGTCGCCTTGAGTTTCAGGGCGCGATATCCCTTCGCAACGAGCGATCCGGCTATCTCGGCCATTCGGTCCGGAGGCTTGACCGGAATGATGCGCAGCACTTCCAGGGGCCTCGGAGTGCCGCCAAGCAGTTGCGCCACGGATATGTCCGCCGATCGGGCGGCGAGATCGAGCATGGCCATTTCCGCCGCCGACCGTGCGGCATTGCGGGTTCTGGCAAAGGGACCGAGCCGTTCCAGGCAACCGTCGAGATCGGCAAGATCCGCCCCCAGCAGTGCGCCTGCAATCGATCGTCCGGCACTCTGGAGAGCCTCGGGCGTTGCATCAAGATGCGGCAGGAAAGGGGCATAACCCTCTCCCACGACCTGACCGGATCGAAAGGCAAGGCGCAGGCCGGGAAGTTCCGGAACATCCCGGCCTGCGTAATGCCAGTGCGGGTCGAGGTTGCTGTGACGGACGGCTGCCGCGGACCAGGCCTCGATCTTCATACCGTCCCCGCGCCCGGCCGCATGCGTTTGCGGATCATGGCATTGGCAAGCACGGCAGCGAATAGGACAAGGCCGAGGAGATCGGTATGGGATTCCGGGATCAGGAGGGTGAACCCCGCTGCGCCGAGAACCAGCCGCGGCAGCCGGTCAAGGCGCCCGACGAAGTGCAGATATCCTTCGAAGCTGCAGGCAATCAGCCAGATGGATATCCCGGCCGTACCGATGGACATCAGCACGTCCAGAGGTTCGCCCCGCAGGATCAGCGCGGGATTGAGCACGAAGGCGAAGGGGAGGATGAAGAGCACGGACCCCAGCCGCATCGCCTGCAGGCCTGTGCGCAGATTTCCGCTGCCGGCAATGCCCGCCGCGACTACCGCGGCGAGCGCCACAGGCGGCGTGATGTAGGAGAGCATGCCCCAGTAGAGGATGAACAGATGGCTTGCCACCAGGTCGAGCCCCTGTTGCGTCAGGGCCGGCCCAAGGATGATCGCCAGGAAGATGTAGCAGGCGCTGGCCGTCATTCCCATGCCGAGCACGAAGCTGGTGATCGCACCGAACACCAGCAGAAGATAGAGATTGTCGCCAGCGGCGAACACCAGTTCGCGCGAGACCGCGCTGCCGACGCCGGTGATCGAGAGCGAGCCGACGATCAGGCCGATGCCCGCCAGGATCCCGAACAGATAGCCCGAACTGCGCCCGGTCTCCAAAAGCGTTTCGGTGAGGGTTGACCAGAACGCCGCCGGTTTGCGCAGGATGGCGACCGCCAGCATGAAGCCGGCACTGAAGAACGGTGCGCTGCGCTCCATGTGGGCGAACAGGATCAGCCCGACCAGCATGAGCACACCGACGAGATGGGGCCAGCCCTTGCGAAGGGTGGGGCCGAGCCGGGGCAGGTCTTCCTGCGGCAGGCCGGCGAGATCGTTGCGGGCCGCATAGGCATCGACCTGCAGGAGCAGCGCCGCGTAGAAAAGGATGGCCGGCAGGATCGCCGCAGAGACCACGGTGGCGTAAGGCACGTTCAGGAACGAAGCCATGATGAATCCGGCAGCGCCCATCACCGGCGGCATGATCGAGCCCCCGGTCGATGCACAGGCTTCGACCGCACCGGCGTAGTGGGCCGGATAGCCGCAGCGCTTCATGGTGGGAATGGTGAACGCGCCGGTGGAAATGACGTTGGAGACCACCGAGCCGGAGAGAGAGCCGAAAAGCGCGGAGGATATGATCGAGACCTTGGCCGGTCCGCCGCGCGCGCGCCCCATCAGGGCCGAGGCAAAATCCATGAAGAACCTGCCGCCGCCGGTCACGGTCAGGGCCGCGCCGAAGAGCAGGTAGCCGATGACCAGCTCGCTGACCACCTGAACCGGCACGCCGACGATGGCACCGGAACCCATGACGAAGGCCGAGAGCGTCTCGCGCGGCGTATACTGGCTTCCCCAGAAGAGGCCAGGCATGTGATCGGCGAAGGTCGGAAAGGCCGCGAAGGCGAGGCAGATGAGGAAAAGCACCGTCCCGCCTGTGCGGCGCAAGCCCTCGAGAACAAGCAGGAACAGCGCGAGCGCGATCAGGGTCGGCAGGGGCGGCGCCGAGAAATCCCAGCCCCGGTTGATGATGTCCCCCGCGATCGAGGCGAAATAAAACCCCGAGCCGAGCGAAACAGCGGCAAAGACCCAGTCGTAGACCGGCACCCGGAACTCATCGGCCCGCCGCATCGGAAAGGTGAGGAAGAGAACGGCGAAGAACATGCCGATCAGGGCATAGTAGAAGCCCGTCGACGGGAGCTGAAAACCTGCGATGCGCAGGAGAAAGACCTGGTTCGCCACCAGCAGCAGGGCCAGTGCCGTGATCGGATAGACCACCAGCCGCGCCCGATGCAGCCGCGATGTTTCGGGCCGGACATCCTTAAGGGGGATTTCTGTATCGATCTTTGTGATGTGGGCCATGGCGAACCGGATTGGATCAGCGGACGTTCAACCGGAAGCGATTGCGTGCCCGACAGTTGATCGGTTACTCGATATCCGGGCATCCTGTCCGCGTTTCACCGGACGAAGAACGCTCCCGAACGGGTTGACGCGGCCGGACCAAGTCCGGCCGCGCGGGCGATCACAAATGTTCGGAGCGGTAGCTTTCCCAGAATTTCGCCCACTTCTTGTCCGGCAGACCCTGCTCGTCAGCGGCCTCGGTCGCCGTCGTCCATGCCTCCTGCACGGCGGCCATGCGCGCAAGGCGTTTTTCGTTCCAGGCCTGGTCGGCATCGGTCCAGATGCCGATCTCGTCGAAATAGCGTCTTGCTCCGTCGTGGCAGGGCGCGTCGTAAGGCGGATGACCGGCCTTGTTGATGTCGTAGTTCGCCATCACCGGCGCCGCGTCCTTGTAGAGGCTGTAGCCTTCGACGATGGCCTTCGTCAGGTCGTAGGCATCGTCTGCGCTCGTCTCCGCGAGCACGGACAGGATCGGGTAGCGGTAGCCGACCAGAGGCACCGGCGCCTCGGGTGTGGCGCCCGGGCCCTGCGTCATGGTCGCCGGAGCGAACAGCGGCGCGGTTTCGTTGATCCTGTCCCAGCCCGCCGCATCGTCGGCGGGAACGGGCAGCCAGCCGATGCCGGCCGAGCTCGCCTCGATCTCGCGCAGGATGGAAGCTCCGACCACGGCGCCCGCCGCATCGACCGTACCGTCCAGCACCGCCTGCAGGCCCTGCGAATAGCCCGGAACCTCGATCTGCTCGACATCATCCCAGGTCAATCCGGCAAAGGAAAGAACACCTTCGATCTTGAAGTTGGTGGAGGGATGCGCCTGGATCCTGGCCACGCGCTTGCCTTTCAGGTCCGCGATCGTGTTCAGTCCCGACTTGCCCGTGGTGACGATTCCGAACAGGGCTTCGCGTCCGAGCAGGGCCCGGATGTCCTGCGGCCCCCATTCGCGGGACGAGAAGTCGAACAATGCCTCGGTGGCGAAATAGGCTTCATTGGCAAGATATCCGAGCGACACGCGGCCGGACTTCAGCATCATCATCCGGCCGACCGATGTGCCCGACGGAACCACCCTGATACGCGAACCATGCTGTTCGATGAGGGCGTTTGCGACCGCGGTCGCCTCGATATAGCCGGACGACCCGACATCGGCCGCCGTCCACTGCATCTTTCCGGGCAATTCCGCCCTCAGGGACCCCGGCAGGACAAGGGTGGACCCCGCCGCCAGAGCGCTGCTCTTCAGAAACGCCCGTCTCGTCACATCGCAAATCATCGCTAAACTCCTCCAGTATTTACGTGCGGGCATAGTTGTCCCGCACCGTTTGCGCCTCCCGGGCGCGTTTTATTCCGCCGGTTGCGGTAAATCCCCGATGCACACGGCATAGTCCCGTGCGATCTCGGCAACGATCTCGCCGGCCGGCATGAGACGGCCCACGAGGCCGGCGCTTTGTCCGGCCTCGAGTTTGCCGCGCGCAAGGTCGCCGTCGAATGCCGCCATTTTCAGCGTCGAGGCGCTGAAGACAGCCCGCCGCCGCTCCTCGGGTGCGGCGGCCAGCTCGAGCGCGGCCATTTCTTCCGCGAAATCGTTGGATAGCGTGCGGATCATGCCGAGGCCGCGCCCCACCGTGCGCGTATCGGCCACACCGGCATCAATCACCGCCTGTTTGTAGCCCTCGGACACACCGGCTTCCGGCGTCGCGATGAACCGCGTCCCGAAATTCGCGGCGCCCGCGCCAAGCGACAGGGCCGCAGCCAGCCCGTTGCCGTCGGCAAAGCCTCCAGACGCAACAAGCGGAATTTTTCCCTGCGTCGCCTTCGCCACAGCCCGCACCAGCACAAGTGTGGAAACCAGTTCCGCGGGCGGATGGCCTCCGGCCTCGCCGCCAACGACGATCAGACCGTCGACACCCTTTTGCGCCGCTTTGACCGCATGGGCTTCGGAGGCGACCACATGCATGCAGGTCGTGCCTATGGCCTTGAAACGGTCGAGATATTTCTGCGGCCCGCCCTGCGAAGCGATCAGCACGGGAATGCGCTTCGCCTCCAGAAGATCGAGGATTTCCTCCGCGCCCTTGCGGTAAAGCGGCATGTTGACCGCGAAAGGCCGGTCCGTGCCCCTGCGAACTGTATCGATCGCCTCCTCAAGCGCCTCCGGATACATCGGTCCGGCGGCAATGACGCCCAGCCCTCCCGCCCGGCTGACCGCCAGCGGCAGTGCGGCATTCGACGTGACCCACGACATCCCGGCAAGAAGGATCGGCAGATCGATGCCCAAAAGACGGGTGACGGAGGTTTCGATCCTCATGCCGCGCTCTCCTGTTCCAGAAGCGCAAGAGCATGTTCGGCGAGCTTGGTCTTCTGGATCTTGGAAGAGGCGGTCATGCCGATATCCTCGAAACCCTTCACAATCCAGACGTGCCGGGGCACCTTGTAACCGGCCATTTTCTCCCGACTCCAGTCGATGACGTCCTGCGGGGTCGCGGAGGTGCCTTCGTTGAGAACGACGAAAGCCGCGCAGACCTCGACGAGCCGCTCGTCCGGAACACCCACCACTTGTGCCTGCTTGATGGCAGGGTGGAGATGAAGACGGTCTTCGACCTCTTCCGGCGAGACGTTTTCGCCGCCGACCCGGACGATGTTCTTGAGCCTGCCGACGAACTCGAGACGGCCATCCGGGCCCATGCGCCCGAGATCGCCCGTCGCGAGCCAGCCATCGGCTGACAGTACCTCGGCGGTCTTTTCCGGCATGTCGAAATAGCCCTTCATGACCGACCAGCCGCGGACGCGGATTTCACCCGTCTCGCCGGGGGCTCGAACCACGCCGGACGACGGATCGTTTACGGTTACCTCCAGCCCCGGCTGGGGCCGCATCCGGCCGGACGTGCGAACCTCCTCCGGTTCCCACCAGCAGGATTGCGCGATGTTGGGAGACGCCTCGGAAAGGCCGTAGCCGGAAACGACTTCGCGAGCGCCTATCTCGGCGGCCATCCGGCGAAGCACCGATTGCGAGCCGGCGATCCAGCCGCCCCGCAGATGCAGCCGGTAGCGGGAGCGCTCCGGATGGTTCAGCAACATCAGGGCCATCGTGTCGTTGCCCGAAAAATGCGAACAGCGTTCCGCCTGCAGGAGGTCGAGAGCTTCGGTGGGCTCGAAACGCGTCATGGTGACGAGCGTGGCAATGTTCTGCAGGCAGGCCATGATCGACAGCGTTGTGCCGGCGACGTGAAAGAAGGGCCGCGAGGAATGAAACCGGTCTCCGGTCCGCAGACCGATGCGCTGGCCCGAGACGAAACCGTTGCCCAGCATGTTGCGGTGGCTCAGCATCACGCCTTTCGGATAGGCGGTTGTGCCGGAGGTGTACTGGATCAGCAGAGTGTCGTCCGGCCGCGCCTGCGGACCGGGATCGGCGGGCGAACCGCTCATGAAATCGTCATAGGATCCGCACCCGGCCGGAACGTTGTCTCCCAGGACGATGATCGCGGTGAGATCGGGCAGCTTGGGCGATGGCAGAGTAGTGTCTATGCCGGGCATGATCTGCCGGAGAGTGGCAATGAAATCCGCGTTCAGAAGCCTGTCGGCCGTGAACAGACGCGTCACGCGCGACTGGCGAAGGGCATAGGCGATCTCGTCTGCCTTGAGCCGGGTGTTGACCGGCACCGTCACTGCCCCCAGTGTGCCGAGAGCCAGGAAAAGCGTCTCGAAGGCAATCCCGTTGCCGAGACAGAGGCCGATGTGGTCGCCTTTCCGGATGCCTGCCGCAGCCAGGGCCGCGCGTGTTTTGGCGACCAGTTCGGCCAACGCCGAAAAGGTGATGCGTCCGTCGGGAGCCACGAGCGCTTCGACATCCGGCGCGAGCGCGGCGGCGCGCGCAAGCATGTCCTGCACGGTCACCGGACAGAGGCGATCGATGGAAAAGCTCATGCCTTCTTTTTCCTGGCTGCCGTACCGACCGATGTGTTGAACTGCTGCAGGCTGCCCCGCCAGTCGCTTTCGGAGAGCAGCCGGTCGATCGCCGACAGTTCGATCGCGATGCCGGAGGCAAGGTCCGTTCGCGACCCCTGATCGATGCATTGCTTGGTCAGCTTCTGGGCGAGCGGCGGCGCTTTCAGGATGCAGTCCGCGGTCTCGTCGACCGTTTGCACCAGAGCCTCCGGTGCGGTGAGCCTGGTGACAAGACCGATGCGGTGGGCTTCCTCGGCATCCATGACCCGGCCCGTGTAGAGCAGTTCCTTTGCCCGTGCGACGCCGACCACGCGTTGCAGCCGCTGGGTCGCTCCCACGGTACCCCATTGCGGTTCCGGGAAGCGGAAGGTTGCGGCGGTCGAGGCGATGATGAAATCACAGCTCATCGCGATTTCCCCGCCGGACCCGACCAGTGGCCCGTGCACCTGCGCGATCACGGGTATGGAACAGGCGCCGACGGTTTCATAGGCACGGAAGGCCGCGCGGCGGCGCATCATGACCCAGGCCTCGTCCCGGCCATTGCGTTCCTTCATGTCCGCTCCGGCCGAGAAGACTGGTCCTTCGGCGCGCAGGACCGCCAGATCGATTTCGGAATTGGCCGCAATGAGCGCAAACGCTTCCACGAGATCTTCGCACATCGGCAGGTTCAGGGCGTTCCTGGCGTCAGGGCGGGCCAGGACCACATCGGCGCGGCGGCCCTTCACCTCGAGCCGGACGGTTCCGTTCTGGGTCATGCCACGATGCCTTTCTCGTAGAGGGCGGAAATCTGCTCGGCGGTGAGCCCAAGCTCATCGGCAAGGATGGATCTTGTGTCCGCGCCCAGCTTCGGGGGCGCTTCGAAACGGTGGGGTTCATATCCGGAGAAACGCGCCGGCGTCCGCAGTCCCGGCGTGGCGCCGCGATCGGCGTCGTCGAAACTGCCGACCATGCCACGGGCGCGGATATGTTCGTCGTTGAGGATCTCCGGCACGGTGTTGACTTCACCGGCGGGGACACCCGCCGCCCGGAGGGATTCAGCAAGTTCCGCCCGCTCCCGCAAGGCCGCGGCGGAGGAAAGCGCGGCGGTGACTTCGTCGCGCCGGGTCACGCGGTCGAGGTTTTTCCGCAGGCTTTCGTCCTTCGCCATCTCCGTCAGGCCGAGAACGTCGCACAGGACCGGCCAATGCTGGTCGGATGCGGAAATGAAGAGCCACGCCCCTCCCTTGCACCGGTAGGCGGCGGAGGGAACCCGTCCCGGATGTTCGGTTCCGGTCCGTGCCGGGATTTCGCCGAGGGCAAAATGCCTGGCCGCGGGAAGAGACAGAAGGCTCACCTGCACGTCCATCATGGCAAGATCGACATGACAGCCCTTGCCGGAAGATACGCGTCCCATCAGCCCGGTCAACGCCGCAATGACGATCCACAGCCCGGAGGTCAGGTCGGCGAAAGGGACCCCGACCTTGGCCGGTGGACCGTCCGGGTGACCGGTCAGGTCGATCACGCCGGAGAGCGCCTGGAAAATCGTGTCGTAGCCCTTGCGGTCCCTGTAGGGCCCGGATTGGCCGAAGCCGGTATTGGAGACATAGATCAAGCCCGGATTGGCTTCCGCCAGGGCCTCGTAGCCAAGTCCCAGCCGGTCCATGGCTCCGGGCAGGAAATTTTCCACCAGCACATCGGCCTGCGCGGCCAGATCGAAGGCCAGTTGGCGGCCGTCATCCGTTTTCATGTCCACTACGATCGACCGCTTCGATCGGTTGAAGGCCGAGTAATAGGCGCTCATGCCGCCCTCGAAGACAGGTTCGAAGATGCGGCTTTCGTCCCCCGTGCCCGGGCGTTCGATCTTGGTGACCTCGGCGCCGGATTCCGCCAGGATCTGCGTCGCCATCGGCCCCGCGAGAACCCGGGAAAAATCCACGACCCTGATGCCGTCGAGAGGTCTCATGCCTTGGGCTCCCGGAAGGATCGCATGAGCGCATTGACGTCGCGGCCCGCCATCATGGCGGCTTCGGTGGGCAGTTCCTCCACCCGGTACATGAGGCTCTTGGCGGCCCGCATGGCGCGCGGCTCCGCCAGGGCCCACACCTCGGCGATCTGGAGCGCCGCGGGCAACGGGTCGCCTTCGACGACCCGGTTGACGAGGCCGAGCGACAAGGCCTTTTCCGCGCCGATGAGCTGACCGAGCGAAATCATTTCGAAGGCCTGTTTGCGCCCGAGTGCCCTGACGAGACCCGTCATGACCAGCGCCGGTACGATCGAATGCTTGAGTTCCGGATAGCCGAACTTCATGGATGTGGACGCCACTACCATGTCACAGCCGATCGCGAGTCCCGCGCCGCCGCCGACCGCAGCCCCCTGAACCGCCGAAACGACCGGCTTGGACATTTTCTGCGCTGCCAGCTGCAGGCGGCAGGTGAGGTCGGCGCGAGCTTCAACGGCGCCTGCCTGAGACGGCGTGAGCTCCTTGAATTCCGACAGGTCCGCGCCGGCGCAGAAACCGCGCCCGGCGCCGGCGAGCACCACCGCGCGCACGCTTGCGGCTGCATCCGCAGCTAGCAGAGCATCCAGCAATTGCTGTGTCAGTGCGGTGTTGAGCGCATTGAGCTTGTCGGGACGGTTCATCGTTACGATGCGGACCGCGCCGCGATCCTCGGTGATGACCAGCTTGCCTTCGGTCACGTCAGATAGTCTCCTTGTTCAGTTCGGGGTCGCGCCAGAGCCCTGTCCGCGCCACGCGGGACAGGAGCGTGCGCCCCAATGCGGTTTCGCAGGCTTCGGAGGCGCGCATCATCGCGTCCAGGTCGATGCCGTGCGTCAGCCCTTCGGCCTCGAAAAGGGTCACGAGGTCTTCGCTCGCCACGTTGCCCGTATCCCCCGAGCCATAGGTGATCCGTGCAGGATGACCACCGACGCCGCCCATGGCACTGTCGAAATAGGTCGCACCCGCCTCGAGCGCGGCGATGCAATTGGCGATGCCCGTGCCGCGCGTATCATGGAAATGCGCGACCGGCGCGATCCGGGGAACCTCCTCGAGCAGCCTGCGGAACAGCGCCTTGACCGTTGAGGGGGATCCGCTGCCGATTGTGTCTCCGATCGTGACCAGCTCCGCGCCGAGATCGGCAAATCGGGCGGCATCCGCCACCACGCGCCCGGGATCGACCTCACCCTCGAACGGACAGCCGAGCGCCATAGAGATGACGCCGACAAGGCGGAAACGCCCCTGCGCCATCCGCGCCATTTCCTCGACGCGGCGCCACTGCTCTTCCCGCCCGGTTTTCAGATTTCGCTGTGTATGGGTTTCGGTCGCCGAGACCAGGAGGCTCAACTCCTCCGCACCGTGCCCGGCTTCCAGGTCCGCGAGCGCCCGCTCGACGGCGCGGGGGTTCGGGCAGGTCGCCTTGTAGCGGACACCCGGCCGGCGAGGCAAGCGCCGCAGCAATTCCGACGCATCGGCGAAACCCGGCACATGGCGGGGATGCGAATAGCTGGTCGCCTCGATCCTGTGAAAGCCCGCGTCGGCAAACATTTCCAGAAGCCGAAACTTGTCTGCCGTGGACGGTATCTGCGTTTCATGCTGCAGACCGTCGCGAGCAAAGCACTCGCATATGACGATGTCTTTCGTCACTGGTTCCTCCCATTTGTTGTGTTTATGAACGATCTAAAACATCTATGCAACAAAAAATAACGTATGAAAACCCGCATAAATTCCAATAGGTTATATGAGGATCGCTGAGATTCTCCTCATCTCGCCGGAAAAATTCGTTGAAAATATCAACAAATTCAGTGATCTTCATAACTATGAACTCGTCAAATCTGGGAGGATTAAGATGAACAGACGGTCGGTTCTGGGAATTTTCGGAGGGGTCATGGGTCTTGTCATGACCGCGAACGGGGTCATGGCCGAGGGCTATCCCGACCATGACATCGAGATACTGATCCCCTTCTCCGCCGGAGGCGGCAACGACCAGGTTGCCCGGACCCTTGCGGTGGAACTGGAAGATATTCTCGGGCAATCCGTGGTGCCGGTACAAAAGACCGGCGCGGGGGGATATGTCGCCGCCAAGGCGCTGGTCACGGGCAAGCCCGACGGATATACGCTTGGTCATCAGTCCCTGGGCACTCTCATGCTTGGCGGCCTCATGAAGGAACAGACCGTCGATGCGCTGAACGACCTTCGGTTTGTGGCGCAGATGGCTCTGATCCAGTCCGCGATCGCGGTGAAGGCCGACAGTCCCTATCAAACGCTGGATGATCTCGTTGAGGCGATGAAAGCCGACCCGGGAGCAATCGCCTGGGGACATACCGGCCGGGGTGGCTTCCATTTCGTCAACGGTTCCTCGCTGCTCGCCGCAACAGGTACCGAAGCGCTCGACGTGCCTTACAAGGGGAGTTCGAAGACGACAGCCGCCCTGCTGGGCGGGCATATCGATTTCGCCCTGCTGTCGACCTCCAATGTCCTCGGCTTCGAGGACGAGATCCGCGTTCTCGCCTTCGCCTCCGACCAGGGGGACGATCTTCTGCCGGATGTGAAAACGGTCAAGGAGCTCGGCATCGACATGGTGACCGTTGCAACGCCTTCCGTCATCACCGTTCACAAGGATACGCCCGACGATATCGTCCAGACGCTGGAAGCCGCGATCAGGGAAGCCGTCTCCCGCGAGCGTTACCGGGACACCCTCAACGGCTTGGGCATTGCCCCGGTTTTCGCGGACGGCGCGGCCATCAAGAGTTATCTCGACGCGAACATCGGCCACTGGAAAGCGTTGGTCGATGCCGCTGTGGAAACGTCGCAGTAGCGCCTGTGCCACTCGTGCGAGCCGAACTCTGGAAGCTCCGGCTTCCGCTCCGCAATGCCGTGGAATGGACGGCGGGCGGGGCGGAAGCCAGCGTGCCATATGTGATCCTGCTGCTGCAGGATGACGAGGGACGCTGCGGAGCTGCCGAAATCACCTGCCGGCCGGCCTGGAACGGCTTTACGCAGGACCTGATGATCAACGCTTTCCGGCAACTGGCCTGGCCGCTCCTGGTTGGGCTGGAGGCCGGCGAGCCGCTGATGCCCAGACTGTCGGGCATTCGCGGAATGACGGCCTTGAAGGCACTTTGCGACAACGCATGGCATGACCTCGGTGCGCCCGCGCCGAAAGGCGGCCCGATACGCGTTGCCTCCGTGCTGACCCGAATGGCACCGGACGCCGCAGCCGAGGCCGCCCTCAAGGTTCGCGAGGAAACCGGTATCAACGCCTTCAAGGTGAAGCTTGGACAGGGAATATCGCAGGATGCAGCCGTGCTGGCGGCACTTCGCCGCGAACTCGGCACGGAAACGGAACTGTCCGGAGATGCCAACAGCTCGTACTCGCTTGAGGATCTTCCCGCGCTTTTCGCGCTGGCGCGGGAAATGACCCTGAGTTTCCTGGAAGACCCCGTTCCGCTGCTTCCGGACGCGGTGACCGGGGCGGCCTGCGCTTCCTTCGATGTCCCTGTACTGGTCGACAAGGCGATGGACGGGGCCAGGTGGGTTCGGGCTTTCGCGGATCGCGGTCTGCTGCATGCCTCCGCCAAGCCGAACCGCATCGGTGTGAGCGAAGCCAGGGAGGTGGCCACGGCGGTCGCCGCGAACGGCGGCCGTGTCTGCGACGGAACCTATTCGGAAAGTGCCCTTGGAGCCGCCGCCCAGATCGCTTTCGCACAGAGCCTTCCCGAAGGACTTGCCCACCCGCACGAAATTGATTTTCACCGCGGGCTTTCCGCTCAGGTTGCTCCGCTCCCGGCCATCCGGGACGGCACCGTTGAACCGGTGTCGGGCCGGATTGCGGAGCGGCTCGACAGAGAAACTCTTGATTCCATCGCCGCGCAGCATCTCGAGTTCGCAGCCGATGCAAAGGCGACATGAAGGAAAAGAACCATGGATGAGGCACGCAAGGATATTATCGGCGGTGCTTTGCTGTTCGTTGCGGGAATCGCTCTCGCGACACATTGTTACCTCAGCTACGACCTCGGCAGCCTGCGCCGGATGGGCACCGGGCTCTACCCGATGCTGGCGGGTCTTTCCCTCGCGGGGCTCAGCCTCGCAATCCTGCTGCCTGCCTTCCTGCGCGGCATCAGGCCCGGCCGGGTATCGCTGCCGCCAGTGCGTGCGTCGATCTTTGTCCTGCTGGCTGTCGCCGCCTTCGCGCTCCTATGCGAGTCCTTCGGCCTCTTTCCCGCAATTGCGGCCATGGTGGTGCTCGCGAGTCTGGCCGGTCCGCAACGGCCCTCCCTCGGCGAGCTTCTCATCGTGACGGTGGTTCTGTGCGCGCTTGCCTGGCTCATCTTCGGCCTCGGTCTTTCACTGGGCCTCAAGATGCTGGCATGGCCCTGGTAGGCGGCTGGAGACAAATATGCTGAACAATATTCTCCTCGGGCTGGAAACCGCCCTGACGCCGATGACCCTGGGCTACTGCTTCGTCGGCGTCTTCCTTGGAACGCTGGTGGGCGTGATCCCCGGCATAGGGCCGCTGACAGCCATTTCCATGCTGCTGCCGCTGACCTATCACCTCGACCCGGCGACTTCGATCATCATGCTCGCCGGGATCTGGTACGGAACCGGCTACGGTGGGTCGACGGCCGCGATCCTGGTCAATATTCCCGGAACGACCTCCTCGGCCGTCTCCTGCCTCGACGGTCATCCGATGGCGCTCCAGGGACGGGGGGCGGCCGCTCTCTTCATGACCTCCGTCGCGTCCTTTTTCGGCGGCATGGTCGGCATCCTGCTGCTCATGATCTTTGCGCCGACAATCGCTGCCTACGCTCTCGGTTTCGGCTCGGCGGAATATTTCTCGCTCATGATCCTCGGGCTGGTGGCCGCCAGCGCTGTGAGCGACGGACCTGTCGCAAAGGCGCTGGCCATGGTTGTGCTCGGCATTGTTTTCGGAACGGTGGGGATCGATCTTTACACCGGAGACGAGCGGCTGACCTTCAACATCCTCGAAATGTCGAACGGCATCGGGCTCATTCCGTTGGCGATGGGCATGTTCGGCATTGCCGAAGTGGTGAGCAACGCACAGACCGGCGCCGCCCGGCGTTTCGACCGCAAGAGCGTCTCCCTGTGGTCGATGAAACTGTCCAGGGAGGAAGTCCTCCGCTCACTGCTGCCGATGCTGCGCGGCAGCGCGGTCGGTTCATTTTTCGGCGCGCTTCCCGGAACAGGCCCTTCTGTGGCATCGTTCTTCGCCTACGCGCTGGAAAAACGCATTTCGACCACGCCGGAGCGCTTCGGCAAGGGCGCCATCGAGGGCATCACCGCGCCGGAATCGGCCAACAACGCCGCCGATCAGACCGCTTTCGTCCCCACGCTGACACTGGGCATCCCGGGCAGCGCCGCCATGGCGCTGATGCTGGGGGCTCTCACCATTCACGGCATCGCTCCCGGGCCGAAGCTCCTGTCCGATCAGCCGGAGCTTTTCTGGGGCCTGATCATGAGTTTCTGGATAGGCAACCTGATCCTCCTCATCCTCAATATTCCGATGATCGGCCTGTGGGTCCGGCTGCTTCTCGTACCGAACCGGTTTCTCTACCCGGCGATCCTGATGTTCATCGCCATCGGCACGCTGAGCCTGCACAACAACACCTTCGACATCTGGCTGGTGGCGGGGTTCGGAGTTCTCGGGATCCTGATGCGCTGGCTGAATTTTCCGGCGGCCCCGCTGCTCCTCGGATTTGTTCTGGGGCCGATGATGGAAGAACACTTCCGCCGGGCGCTGCTCCTGTCGCGCGGCGACCTTGCGACATTCGTCGAAAGGCCGGTCAGCGCGGTTGTTCTGGGTCTGGCGGCGATCATGCTTGTCTGGGGTGTGCTGTCGCACCGCAAGGCGAAAGCAAAGCAGGCGGCATGAGCCAAGTGTGACGGCGCTTCACCTGCTCTGAATCGGGGAGGGCGGGTCCTGGAACGTGCAGGCATTAACAGCGCCGGCGCGGCCGCGGGGAGATGATCTGCGGGCCGAAATCTTTCGACTTCCTGCGACGAAAAGAATGGCTGCAGGCGTTCTCGCAATAAGCTGCGATCATCCGTAGGGTAAGGGCGGATCGATTTGATTTCATTGAATAACTTCCAGAGGCTGAGGACGCCCGGCCTACAGGGAGTCGGTTGGAGTAAAATGGGCTGGGAAAAACGCCGCTGTGCATAACGATCGGATCGCTTGCGAAATCCTAGACCTCTGCCAGAGGACTTGTTCGGCAGGCTACCTCGTCGACCCAACTCATTGATCTTTCAAGTCATTGAGGGCAGCTTGATGGATCACTCTTGCCATGAGAAACCATGCGTCTGCGCCACTTGAGAACTACTCCGAAAATGCAAATATCACAGAGGCGGTGTAAATCGCTTTCAACATATTAAGAGCCTTCCCAAAACCGAGCATTAAAACACGAGCTGTTTCCGGCGGGACAAAAAGAACCCGTGGCCGTCGGCGTTGGAACATGTGAACCCGGTTCTTTCTGAACGACAGTTCACGCTGCCGAATTCACCGGACACTCCGTAGTGAGCGATGTCCGTGTAGTCCACGGATTCGAGTCGTTGGCTGCAAATCATTTTCACGTTGCCAGACGCTTCAATGTAAAACTCATGCCCCCAATATCCGTTACACGAAGCCGGTTTCGGAAGAGGTATAGGGCCGCCGCGATTGATGATCGTGCAATACAAATGACCGCCGCCAGTAACCCCTCCGTTGCAGTAGATGTTTTTTGAGGGTGTCATGAAACCCAACCCGTCCGCCTTGACGGAGGTTGGAATAAGCAGGCAAAGCGCCAGAAGAATGTTTCTCAAAAATCAACTCCTCAATCGATCTTGGTTACATACATATTGAAAATCGTCACGTAGGTTTTTTTAATGTCTACGATAGAGATAATTTGGGGATCCTCGAAAGCGCCATAAACATTGAAAGACAGCGCCACCCCGCCGCCAGTAAAGTTCTGTACCATTTGGGGGTTATCCGACAAATGTAGCATTTGGCCGCCGTCAAAAGAAAGGCGCTCATTGGTCGCAATGTGTTCTTTCAGCTTTACCGCCTCCGAGACAGGATCGATATTGGCTTGGCTGGGGCTTATGCCAACAGTGCAACTGACAGACATCACATCAGGGCCAAAGGAAACCTCCACTGCTCCGGATTCACTGTAATCCGAGGAAGCCCAGCCATACGCCAGCCTTGTCCCGGCTTCGGAAACACCGAGCACATGTCCCGCTTCCTTGATCGGAAAATCCGCAAACATGGCCTCCTTGCTGATCATGAGGCTGCCGCAGTTCTTCAAATACCGCTGCCAAAGATCGGTAATCCCGGCGTCCGCTCGAGCATTAAAAACGGTCCCGATGAGAACGGGTATTGAGATTGAAACAATCAGAGTCACGCGTAGAAACAGCACCAAACCCTCCAATTCACTCGAATGACATGCAACTGATGACGTAAGCGGTTGATCGGTAGCTGTGAACTCTTCCGCTGGCATCCAGAAGTTTACCCTTCACGATGCCATACCCGAGAAGTTGTTCGCCGCTGGATCCCAGAACATGTCCACGAAAATAAACAATGTCGCCAGAGATCTGGATCATCTCATTGGCTTCGTGACCTTTCAGCCGCTGGTTTTTGACAACAAAGGAACCACTCATTGTGAACTCACCGTTGCCCGGGAATATGACGGACAGTTCGCCACCAACTTCTCCGTAGTTGTATCCGCCGCCCTCAGTCAGGGAAACGGAACCATCGGTGTCAGAAAAAGACGCGTCGCCATAAATGTCCCCGTCTCCGTTCTTGATAAGTCCGTTCGGGAATGTATTCGAACCGGTATCCGTTTGAGTGATGTTCCGTAACCCGAACACGAGTTTAGCTGTCGGCTTCATTGGTTTGGCGCTTGTCGCTGGAACGGTATACCCGTGGATCCATGCCGTTCTTTCACCCTGCACCTGTTTTACCGAGGAATTGTTTACCCAGAATTGCAAACTTTCCACGTTGTCCTGAGTACAGCCCGGTGCATTCTGGTCTCCGGTTATTTCAATCCGATCCCTTTGATACTCACTCGCGCCGGAGGCGAGATCCTCGAATTTGCGGCCATTTCTACTTTTTGCCGTCAGCTCGAGATCAGTCAGGGTTTCGGCGGCGACAACCGTTCCGGTTTCCTCATTCAGACATAGATCGCTTAACTGAACTTTTCCGGATGGGTCATACTTCAACCAGCCGAAGCCTTTCGTGCCTTCGCAGTTATCGATCCGGTGGTCGATCAGCGGATCACCTGAAACCGGTTTTTTGGCATCTATCATTTGCGCATTCGCGGGAATGTGAAAGCTGGCGCAAAACAAGGTCAACGGGATAAGCGCTTTTGAAATCTTCATATTCTCTCCAGGAAGTCATTCTTAAAAAAATGATGTCGATGTTGCCGGTTGTTCTGACAACGGAAAGCAAAAAATCCAATTTCCCTTAGAAGTGCGCGTGGGTGATTTTGAAATTCATAGCCGTCGGCAGAAGGCGCTGTATGTGCTCTGTATCACACGTTCGGTTCCAAGCTATCTTTGCGGAATGAATAGCCCCGCGTTTACTAGACGCCTTCGGAGTTCATTTTCTGCCGCCGTTCGAACCCGACGGGTGATAGCATCCCGTTCCTGGCGTGCTTCCGCTTTGGATTGTAGAACATCTCGATGTAGTCGAACACATCCTGCCTGGCTTCGACGTGGGTCTTGTAGGCCCGGCGCCGTATTCGCTCGCGCTTCAACAGGTTGAAGAAGCTTTCGGCAACAGCGTTGTCGTGGCAGTTCCCGCGCCGGCTCATGGAATGTTCGAGGTTGTGAGCCTTGAGGAACGAAGCCCGGTCCATGCTTGTGAACCGGGAGCCCTGGTCCGAGTGGACCAGAACCTTGTGTTTCGGTTTCCGCTGCCATACGGCCATGAGCAGGGCCTGCAATACGACATCCGTGGTTTGACGGCTCTGCATCGACCAGCCGACGACGCGGCGAGAAAAGAGGTCGATCACGACGGCCAGATAGGCAAAGCCTTCCAGTGTCCTGATGTAGGTGATGTCTGTTACCCAGACCCTGTCGAGGGCATCCACATCGAACTGTCGGCCCAATGTGTTGTCGATGACCAATGACGGTCGGCCGCCATAACCGCCGGGCCGCCGCTTGTATCCGATCTCAGCCTTGAGCCCGGCCAGACTGGCAAGACGTGCGACACGGTTCAGGCTGCACGTCTCCCCCTGATCGAGCAGATCGTCATGAAGCTTGCGATATCCATAGACCTTGCCGCTCTCTTTCAGCCAGGCGGCCGTGTTCCGTCAGCACAGATGGGAAATCGTGGAACAGGCAAAGAGCGAGGGGTGGCTCGATGACTTGGAATAAAACTATTGGACACCTCCTTTGGCCGTGAACTGGAAAGCCGTAAACCCTGAACTGCTTTACCGTTGTCGAGACGTTTTTGTGCCGAGTTTGCCAAGTCGATGTTGGAGGCCGTGCCTGCCAAGCCTATCTGCCAACAGTCTGGATTTCCGGCAATTAGCGCGAATTGCAGATCAATGCACGTGCGACGTATTGGGAGGAGAATGGTCGAATACAGCTCTTTTACAAATGTCTTGAATGGGGCAGGGAGGGGACAGTTCGGTTTTTGGTTATGGCCGACCACCTTTATGCGGGCATGGCGCTGATCCGGTCAACGCGCTATCCTGACTGCGGGCAACCGTTGGGAGGACGCGATGCTTGATCTCGAACATGTCGACGAAATCGACCGTGTGCTGCGCGCCGTTGCACGCGCAACGTCCGCGCGAGGGGCATCCACATTTGCCCTGTGTCAGGACCAGATGCCGTTACCTGCCGGCGCTTCCCCTTGATAATCGTGATGCCGGAGGACCAACACCAAAAACGAAAAGGGAGGAGCACATGCTCAATACGACTGTTGCCGGCTGGACACAGGCTTTTTTGGACGGTTTCGGCGCCGCGCTGACTCAAAATGACATTGCCAAAGCGCGGGATATGTTCCTGGACGATTGCTATTGGCGCGACCTTGTGACGTTCACCTGGAATGTCAAGACGGTCGAGGGCAAGGACCAGGTCGAGGACATGCTGAAGCACCAGCTGGCCACGACCAAGCCCAGCAACTGGCAACTGGCCGAGGGCGAGATCCCCACCGAGGACGATGGCGTCACCACCGCCTGGATCCAGTTCGAGACCGAAATGGCGCGGGGCCATGGTCTTATGCGACTGAAGGACGGCAAGATCTGGACCCTGCTGACCACGATGGTCGAGTTGAAGGGGCATGAGGAGCCGGCGGGCTTCATGCGCCCGCTCGGCGCTAGGCACGGAGCCGGGAAGAACCGCGAAACCTGGAAGGAAGAACGTGAACGCGAGGCTGCCGAGCTTGGCTATAAAACCCAGCCTTACTGTGTGATCATTGGCGGCGGTCAGGGCGGCATCGCGCTCGGCGCCCGCTTGCGCCAACTCGGCGTGCCGACAATCATCGTCGAGCGCAACGACCGGCCCGGCGACAGTTGGCGCAAGCGCTACAAGTCGCTCTGCCTGCACGACCCGGTCTGGTACGACCATTTGCCTTACATGAAGTTCCCCGAGAACTGGCCGGTATTTGCCCCCAAGGACAAGATCGGTGACTGGCTGGAAATGTACACCAAGGTGATGGAGCTGAACTACTGGTGCCGCACAACTGCCAAGTCCGCCAGCTTTGACGAGAAGACGGGGGAATGGACTGTCGTGGTGGATCGCGACGGCGAAGAGGTCGTGTTGCGTCCCAAGCAACTTGTCATGGCGACCGGCATGTCCGGCAAGAAGCGGATGCCTGCCTTCCCCGGCATGGACAGGTTCAAGGGCGCACAGCAGCATTCGTCGGAACACGAAGGCCCGGACAGGTGGACCGGCAAAAAGGTGGTCGTCATCGGCTCCAACAACTCTGCACATGACATCTGCGCTGCGCTTTGGGAACACGACGCGGACGTGACCATGGTGCAGCGGTCTTCCACACACATCGTGCGGTCGGACACGTTGATGGAGATCGGCCTCGGTGCACTTTACTCCGAGGAAGCGGTCCGCAACGGTGTGACGACAGAAAAGGCCGATCTGATTTTCGCCTCGCTGCCCTATCGGATCCTGCACGAGTTCCAGATCCCGGCCTATGCGCAGATGAAGGAACGCGATGCTGCGTTCTACGAGGGGTTGAAAAAGGCTGGCTTCTGGCTCGACTGGGGGGATGACAAGTCCGGCCTGTTCATGAAATACCTGCGCCGTGGCTCGGGCTATTACATCGACGTGGGCGCGAGCCAGCTCATCATCGACGGCGAGATCAAGCTCAAGCGTGGCCAAGTCGTATCGCTCGACGAGACCGGGGTCACTCTTGACGACGGCAGTCATCTCGGCGCCGATCTCATCGTCTACGCCACCGGCTATAACTCGATGAACGGCTGGGTGGCGGACCTGATGGGTCAGGAGACGGCCGATACCCTTGGCAAATGCTGGGGCCTCGGCTCAGATACCACCAAGGATCCGGGGCCCTGGGAAGGCGAACAGCGCAACATGTGGAAGCCGACGCAGGTGCCGAACCTCTGGATGCACGGTGGCAACCTGCACCAGTCGCGCCACTACTCGCAGTTCCTGTCGCTGCAGATCAAGGCGCGGATGGAGGGTATCCCGACACCTGTCTACGGGTTGCAGGAGGTCCACCACCTGAGCTGACAAATCGTTTTGAGGCCTGTCTTTTGAGGTCGGGCACGCACCTTCACTGCCTTCGGTGAACCAGCGTGCCCGACCATTCGTTGCGACGGAGCTTTGGTGCCATCGAGTATCTCGTCGAATGATTGATCATTCGATTCCGCAATATCGCATTGCAGTATGAGGTCGGCCGCACATTGCCACGTGCTTCTTTGATTTCACGCGCAGGAAGAGCCAGACCTGCGCGCGAGATGCTAAAATAGTCCGCTTCCCGCCTTCTCGGATGATCGAACGAGTCACGACGAACGACTGCTTACGGGAAATTTTACGCGCAATTCAAGCGTCCAAGATGGGGGCGCAAAGCGGTTGCTTCACTAAAACCTACCGGAGAAAACCCCGGCCCGACCTCTCTCAAAACTTTATATTTAAACGTCCAATGAAAGAGGATTAAACAAGGCGAATTCAAATGACGAAAAAGCTCCATTCGCAAAAAAATGGATGCCAAGTAAAGTTGCGCGATTTGCCAAACGAACTTGCGCGCTACAACTTACACCTGTAACGCGCAAGTTCACTTGGCAGAAACGGCGTTTCCGGGATTAAGTGGGATCAAGCGGTTTTTGGCGATTTTCTGCTGTTCCTGGCAGGGTCAGGTGAAAACGGGCGCGCAACTTCACTTGGCGAAAAATACCGTTATCGGCGGGATGTTGAATTATGCCATTTGAAAAAGCGCAATGAAAACAAAGACTGCGCAAGTTTAAGGTAGCAACTCAAAGAGAATTCCGTAACGAGTTGCTACCTTGAAAAAATCGGCAGAATTCTGCTGTTTTGGGCAAATTTGCACACATCGACCTAGTATCCGTGGTAGCAACTTTTTCGCCTTTGACGTTGAACATTGCGCAAGTTCAAGGTGGGAACTGAAACACGTTTTTCACAACGAGTTCCCACCTTGGCATGAATGGCGGATTTCTGCTGTTTTTCGGATGTTTGGCTTATTGAGCCCCTTGCCAAGGTGGGAAGCCTCAACGTCGCAGGATTTATCCCTTTCTTGGGCATGTGAGCCTGCACTGTTGCGATGTCGGGACGCTCGGTCAGCGAAGTGAACCGTGGTTTCAACACCAAGACGCGATGGGCCGAACAAGGGTGGCTGCCTGTGTTCCCTCACACGACCCCGGCAAAACGATGACCTCACAGCGCGAGATCTATGCAGAATCACGCATGATTCACACGTCATTCACGACGATGACCTCGTTTCGCACAGGGGGGATGATGAGGTATTTTTCAAGAAACGTTTTCACGCACACCGTGACGACTGCGGCTCTTGTTCTTGGTCTTTGGAGTGTCACAGAAACTGGGAAGGCACTGGCCGAGCAGGACCCAGCACTGGTGATCGTCGACAAGGCGATCCTCAAGCAGTCAGGTCTCACGTTCAAGAGCACGCTCAAACACATCCTCAGAGGCGACCGGCCGGTCGAGGACGTCACGGATGCGGACGCCGAGCAATTCCTGCAATCGCTGCTGATGAGCTTCGGCGCGACAAACTTTCCCGGCATGCAGGCAAGTCTGCCGCTGGCCACTCTTCAGCCGCAAGACCTTCTCGACAGTCGGAGTTCCGACAACGGTGGCAGTCCTTACGCCCTCAGGCTTTCGGCAGTGTTCTTTCGGCCCGATCTTGCGCCGAAAAACTTCAAGGATTGCGGCGAGTTCCGGATCGTCTATTCTTTCGACAAGCCAGTTTCGGAGCACCCGGACGGACGCAATTCCAAAAAAGGGCTCGTCAAACGATTCTTCCTGATCTTTGAGACCAGGCCGCAATTCCCTTTTGGATCCGAGATAAAGGATACGAAACAGGAGCGTGTTGCTGCGTGCCAAATCCTTGCCCGGCAATGGGCAGATTTCCGAGCGGCACAGTCTGCGCCGATGGCAGAAGAGAAAAAGACGGAGATTGCTGAGACCCTCAACAGGTTCTTCTATGATACAATGCACGCGACCGCGACCGGTAATTTCAGCCGGGCCATGCGAGCAGATCATCTCGCCGGACATTCTGGAACACCGCTCGGGCAGATCCGCGGCAATTTCCGGACAACGGAGCTCTTGGATGGCACCAAGACACTGGTCTGGCAACTTCGAGAATGGCTCGTTTACGAAGATCCTTCGGGAATGATGCGTTTCCAGCCTGCTCCGACGAAAGACAGCCCACTCAAGGCGCTATTCAGAAACGACCGCGGACCGAATACCTTAGGTGCAAAATTCAAAGATCATCTCTTCAAAAAATTGGCATCGGACCTGCAAAGCCCAACCATCAAGTCGGTTTCTGATGACCTTTTGCAATGCAGGGACTTTCGCAAGCAACCATCAGGTCGGTTTAAGGATACATATCTGGTGAACGCGCTCGGGACCATCGAAGTGGACCGTGACTTTCTCACTTTTCAAGATTCCTCGGAACCGGATCCGATGGATGAACTCTTTAAGCGTAGACGAGGTGAATTCTACACCACTTGGCAGCGTGCTATCGCTTTCACGGGATCAGTCCCAACAATGAACGAAACGCATTTGCTGAAGCGCGCTCAAGCGCTTACCTGTGCCGGATGTCATCATTCGTCTGCCGACGAAACGATCGGTCAAGGAATGGAAGCTTTTTCCTGGCCACCTCCGCTCGACAGGTTTGTGCATGTGCGGGAACCGAACAAAGAAGAAGGCAGCGACACCTCCCGGCTCTCCACCGCACTGGTGAACTACTTTCTCAAATTTCGGACTTGCGTGCTGGACACATTGCTTGCAGCAAATCCGGCCAACTTTGTTCAAATCGCAGCCTTGAGCAATACGGAAAAGGAACTTGAGGACAAGATCCGCCTCCAGCGCGATGTTGTTTCGGAGGCTGAGCATTCAAACTTGAGATTGGTAGATTTCGACAAATATTTTGCCGAAATCTTGCTATTGAGACAGTATCTCCATTCCCAAACCGGTGCATTCGTTGCGCGTCGTCGTAGTCACTGATTTCAGTATCGATTCTGCCAAGCGACATAGAATAAAATAGAACATTTTACTGCGCTGATATCGATTTTGCGCTGAGTGCAAACCCCATCGAAACACATTTACTCAAGCGGAAAGGAATTGCAAAATGTCTGCAGAACAACCATTTTTTAGAGTCAACAATTACGAACTGTTCGGAGAAGTAGTTGACGAGTGGGTGCGCAAACCCGGTACGAGGCCGCTAAACTGGGACAGGTTCATTGAAATCCTGAATGATAGGGGGATTGGCCCGATCGTCCCCGATGATTTCGGCAAACCCGAACTTGTTTTTCACGAACTCATCGACGGCAAGATGAACATCACGCTGCCGACGAAAAAAATGCTCGACGATGCCAATACGGCGATCGATCTGCAAAAGAAAGAATATGTATTTCCGTCGCAATACGACCTCGCCTACAAAGGGCCGCTCGATCCAGACATCGACAATCCGAAGCGCAAAAAGGTTCAGAAGGCCCGGCTCGCCGACTACTGCATCGACCTTTGCATGTAGGCGGCAGTCTCAGGAGGTGGGGAGGCCGGCTTTGGCGAGGCCTTCCCGCATCCTGGCGCGGGTGGCGTTGTTTTTCACCGGGCAGTGCTGGAGAAACCATTGGGCCGCGCTTTCCCGCGTGCAGGGTGCTTCGCCCTGCCAGCGGTCGCGGATGAAGGTAAAATAGCGCTCGCCCGCGTCAACCGCTTCGGCTTCCGCGCCGATCAGACCCAGGGCCGCGGCCTTGAAGCCGGGCACCATCGGCAGCGCCTCGCCGCAACTATCGGCCGCCTTCACACAGCCGCGATAATCGCCGCAGACGAACCGGGTCGATGTCAGATAGGCCCATTGCACCGGATTGACAGACGAAATCAGCGACATGGCCTGTCCTGCGATGTCCCGCGCCGCGTCTAGATCCCCGCACATCGCCAGCCCGCAGGCACAGGAGAACAGGGTCGTCGGGTTGTTCGGATTGAGATCGTAGACAAGTCGATGGTGGTTCGCCGCCTGATCGTGCTGACCGATCATGCCGTTCGACCATGCCAGTGCGATATGGCTGCGCACGTCCAGGGGATCCAGGGCGACGGCGGTCCGCGAAAGATGGTTGGCCGTCTTGAGACGCTCCGGCGAGGCCGAGAAACCGGGATAGATGACCTGCTCGGTGTTGCAGATAGACGCCAGCCCGCTATAGGCCGGGGCAAAATCGGGGAAACGTTCGATAATCCCCTTGAAGATTTCCTCCGCTTCCGCCCGCTTCTGCGGGTCCCACGACCAGATCATCCGATAGGCCGACAGCCAGGGCCGGTAGGCGTCCTTGGGAAGGGCGTGGCTCGCGATCTGCTGCGACAGATGCTGCGCGGTGAGATAGATGCTCATGCTGGCCGACATCCGCTTGATGAACTCGCGCTGCGCTGCGAACCAGTTGTCGTGTGACAGGCGCAGGCGCTCGCTCCAGACATAGCGGTTCGTCTGCAGGTTCTTCAGGGTCATCAGCAGATGGACATCGTCGCCGTCCTGATAATGGGTTCCGGATATGCTGTAGCCCTTGTTCCGGTCGGACAGCGTCCAGTCATTGCCGGTCTCGTCGGGCACCTGCTGGGCATGGTCCAGAACGATCCAGTCCCTGAAGCGCACCATGCTGGCGATGAGATCCTGCCGGAACCCCTCCACGAGACCTGCCATGGCGTCGTGAGGGTCGATCCCGCCGGCAAGGAATGGAAACACCCGGATGGTTGGGTACCAGGCTTCCGTGGCCACCGCCGGCTCCGATGCGGTACTGCCTTGCACTGTCGTCGTAACAACCGGTGAAAGCACGGCCGCGGGGGTGAAGGTGCCGGCCTTGATGTCGGCGATCAGGGTCTGGGTCTCGAGCTCGGGCTCCATGTCGTAGTCGCGGTCGAGAATGTCCCAGAGTTCGTTGTACTGCTTGAGTGCGGCCGCTGTATTGCCGTTGTTTGCGTGAAAGCGGATCGTGCTGCGATGGGCTTCCTCATGTGTCGGGTCAATGCGCAGCAACGCTTCCGCCGCCGCTTGAACGGTTTCTCCCGGCAGATGCACGTCGCCGATGATCCGCCGCAACTCAGTCACGATAACCGTATTCCAGTTCTGCCGGACGACATGCAACCAGGCGGCAAAGGATTGATCGAGCGTCTCAAAGCCGTAAAGAATGCGCTCCGGAAGGTTGGACAGTTGCAGCAACGGCTCGCTGACAACGTTTCTGCCAAGCAGGTCGACGACCCGGCTGAGATCCGTTGACACGGTATGTGGATCAAGCGTGACATTCACATGCCCGGTGTCGAAGCCTTCATAATGCAATTCCTCGAAGAACTGGCGCAGCTGCTTGAGGCTTTGCCTGAGCGAGGCGCGGGCCTGTTTCTCCGGCCGATCGCTCCACAGGAGTCCGACCAGCCGTTCACGCGTTTCCCGGTGGTTCCTGTTGAGCGCCAGATAAGAAAGAAGTCCGCAGGATTTCCGGTTTCGGACAGAATAGCCCGTGTTCTTCGCGCCCTGAAGCGAAAATCCATCAATGATATTAATAGTAATATGTGAGCCGTTGAGGCCGATAGCTGGATTAAGCACTACTCCTGATCCACACCCGTTATAGTTGGTATTTTATTAAACTATTATATTTCTGGGTGCAGTCAATTAAAACGGGGCGACCGGCCCTGTCTCCGTGTCGAGATCAATGCAGTTGGTGCGCGCGACCTCCGAAAGCCGAGTTGAAACCCAGCTCGCGTCCGTTGCCTGCAGTCCAGGCACGAGGGTCCTGACAGTAGCGATGTCAACCTCGGGCCTGGTCAGGTCGACCCAGAACGCCTCCAGTCCGATCTGCGCAACTGCTTCAACGGGACCGGTCGCCTCACCACCCCGCGCCACGGCAGATAGGGTCTCGACCGACGCTGCTCTTTTCAGGCGCGGAAAATTGTCGAGCGACAACTGTTTTTCACGTTCGATCCAGATCCGATCCTGATCGGACAACCGGTCGTCTGGAAGGTAGGATGGTTTGTCCGCCGAGATCTGCTGCGCAAGTTCCATCTGGCACATCTCCAAAAAGGCCCGCTTCGCCGCACGGCGACTGTCCTGATCGGCGGCGAAGCCGGCGACGACCTGGCTTCCATCGACCCGGCTGGAGAGTGCGGCAAAAACCGGAACCTGAATGTCCGTGGTCAATTCCAGAAACCAGCAGTTCCGGCTGCTTGCCGGACGGCAGCAGGTTATGAAGCTCAGGAATTCCTCGCCCCAAGCCGCGCCGTTGGTGATCGTTCGGGGCGTCTGGCCGCCATACCACCACAGGACCATCGCATCCCGTTCAATCAGTTCCAGAAGTCCCGACCTCACTGCGTCCGATGTTGTGACCCCGGACGCGACACCGTTGCTGTGCGCCGCCCGTTCACCGTTCCGTTTGTGAGCGGGCCGCCTCAGAACGAGCTCCAGCGGCAGCGTGACGGGCTCACCGGTATAAAGGGAGCGGACACCGACAAGATCGTATAGGCCCAGGCTCTCCTCGGGTTCGACGCCCAGACCACCTCGAAGCCAGTCTTCGGGTATTCCAGGCGTGACGGAAGGAGGCTGCGCAGAGGACAGGATTGTGAGCGGGTCGTCTTTTCTTTCGATGAAGGACAGATATTCCGCTGCCTCTCCGAGGCAGCTCTCGAACGCTTCCCTCAGCGACACACCGCGTCCGCCGGCACTTGCCGGCGCTGAACCGAATCCGGATATGCCAAAGGCGGCCGGACTGAATTTGGCTCCGAAAAAACTGGCCCCGGAGGCATGCGGCATGTCCAGGGTGAACAGGTCGTCGCAACGGCAGGCCAGCGCCATCAGCGCACGCCGGTTCGCGTCCTCCTCGGGATCGGGCTTCCGGCTATCGGGACCCGGCAGGTAGCCGAGCGCATCCAGAAACCGTCTCGCGTCTTCACTTCCCGCATCGCCACTGTCCGGTTGTCCTTCCATAAGTGCGGCGGATCTCTGCAGCAGGTCCTTCAACATGGTCATCTCCCTTCAATCCCGTCGAATTTTTCCCTTGAAATCGGCGATTCACGCAGGCTTCACACCTTCCATAGGCCAATGACCTTCACGGGGTTTTCCGTTGAACCGGCAAAACAGCCCATATGAGACCGGGATCCGGCTCCGCGTGGAACACATGCAACTGGCCGCTCATAAGATTTACCGCTTTGCACCGTTGAACCACCTGGAAAAACACTGAGGCCTGAAAATGACACATGCCGTTACCAGAACGGAACCGCACATCATCTCGGAAAGCATCAACCGGTTCGAACTCGCTCGCCGCCTCGGGCTTTCCGCTCAGGAATTCAGCGCGGTCAACCCGCATCTTGAAGAATACGACCTCTTTGAACCCGGCATGCCCGTAAATGTTTTTGCGCGCGACGAGCCTGTGTCCGCCGTGACACCGAAAGCGAGACCGGCAACTCCAATCGATTGGGCTGTGGAAGAACTTGAAAGAGGAATTCAGACCTATTCGGGCCCTGGCATAGCCAACCCCGAACTCGAAAAATTTCACCAGGCGGCCGCTGGCGTTTCGCCGGACGACATTCCGTGGTGCTCGTCCTTTGTCAACTGGTGCCTCGGCAAGACAGGTCTTACCGGAACCGGCAACAGGGCCGCCCGTTCTTGGTATCGCTGGGGCAAGGAGACGGCGTCTCCCGCGCGCGGCGATATCGCCGTGTTCGCGCGCAAGGATTTCGCCTGGAAGGGACATGTCGGTTTTCTCTGGACTGACGAAGGCGCGTTCCTCAGCGTGCTGGGTGCGAGCCAGTTGAACGCGATCGGCATCTGGGGCTTTCCCAAGGACGGCTCGACCTATCATCTGCTGAGTGTCCGGAGGATTTGCTGACTGTTCCACCACATCTGCGGACTGTGTCAAAGAAAGTCCCCGGCACAAGGCCGGGGGTCAAGGCGGGGAAAGTACAAAGTCTGGAATAGTTTTTGTCTCTGCTTTCTGGGAGGCTGTTGTCAGCCCGAATTATCTTTGGGTACAATAATTTCCCCTTCCCCGCCTCAACGACGCTCCTCGCATGGTAACGAGGTTTCAAAGGCAACAGTCCCGTCGCCCGGGACCATCGCGTCAGGTCACCGTGCAGCACAGCTCAATACCGCGGCTCGACGGCAACTCGCTCAGCGCTGCAACGCCCGGAAAGAGCTCCTCGACCGACTTTTCCGCAGGCCCGTCGAGGACGAGGGCCTTGAAACTGTCCCAAGGGAAATGCGTTCCCGGATCCGATCGCCGTGACGGGTCGAGCAGGGCATGGGAGACAACCTGGGAAAGATTTGGATACTTTGCCCAGCAATAGCGGACAATCCGTGCCGTCTCCGCAACCTGCCAGTCCGAAAACGGATCCAGCGGGCTCTGCTTCTGGGAATTGACGATCTCGATGCCCAGGCTCCAGTGGTTGACCCTTTTGGCGCCACCGTTGACGCGCGGATCGGAGACAGCATTGCGCACATGCCAGGCGGCCCGCGCTTCGGGCGCGCAGGCCCACACGTGGCTTCCGTGAGCATCCTCGTCTTCGTCTGCCACCAGCCAGTGCCAGCTTGCCCTGCCGTCGCGCATGACCGACATCGCGCCGGACGAGTTGTGCCCTGCGGTTGCGTGGATGATCACTGCTCTGACCCCGAGGATCGCGTCGAAAATCCGGCTGCTCGTCGACCGGTCCCAATAGTCCTTCACACCGGGGTACCATTCTTCCCTTATGGTAGCCTTGGACGGACGTTTGGCGCCGGGTAGGTCGAACAGATATGTCTTTGGATCTGCCATTTGCCTCACTCCCTTTTGCTGCAGGCAATGCACCAAGGTCTCTTACAACCCTGTTTAATCAAAAGCCGCGATGTCATCCGGATCTTGCGGAACGACCACCGGGTCCGGATGCAACGCCCTCTTGTGATCTGTCCCAAGTAGACAGCGCCCTGTGTGAGTCCCGCGTGAATCGGTTTTGCGTTGAGCCAGATGCCGCCCGGCTCATCCCCCAAACGAAGAAATGCCCCTGCAGTTGATGCGGGAGGAGAAAAGACAGGCCTTGTGGCGGGGTTGCGTGCTCAAAGCTTCGGCTTGACGGTCTTGTCCATCCAGTCGCGGAAGGCCAGGACGCTCGTGTAGACGCCGTAGAGATTCGGCTTCGCGCACCCGATGCCTACAGGCTCGGTGACACGAAGGTGCCGCCGCAGATGTGGCGTCGAGACGGTCCATTGCCAGTTGTCGTCATCCTGGACGACGCTCTTACCATTGATGATCCTCGGACCGAGCGCCCGTTCCTCGGCCGTCGCGGACCTGTCTCTCGACAAGGAGATGCTTCAGGACATCGTCAAACGAAAGCTCTGAGGCCTGCCCGGAAGAGAACGCTGGTCGACGAGATGCGGTCGGACTGGTCGGTGTGCATTCGCCGTGCGTGCGCGGTGATCCGGTTTGATCCGACAACCTATCGCTACAAATCCCGTCGATCCGGCCAGGCCGCTTTGGAACAGCGTATCAGGGAGATTTGCCAGACGCACGTCCGGTTCGGATACCGACGCGTGCATGTTTTGTTGCTTCGGGAAGGCTGGTTCATCAACATGAAGAAAACACGGAGGATCTACAATGAGTTAGGCTTGAAACTGAGGAACAAACATCCCAAGCGCAGGGTGAAGGCAAAGCTCCGGGAAGACCGGCAGGAAGCTGTTGAACCGAATGATGTCTGGGCCATGGACTTCGTGCATGATCAGCTCGCAACCGGTCGGAAGATACGCGTTCTGACAATGATCGACACGTTCTCCCGCTATGTGCCGGCGCTTGATCCGCGGTTCAGTTATCGGGGCGAGGATGTGGTGAGAACCCTGGAAACTATCTGCCTCCGGATCGGGTATCCGAAGACGATCCGGGTTGATCATGGCTCCGAGTTCATCTCCAGGGATCTCGATCTATGGGCCTACCAGCGCGGCGTGACGCTGGACTTTTCTCGCCCGGGGAAACCGACGGACAACGCCTTCATCGAGGCCTTCAACGGGCGGTTCAGGGCGGAGTGCCTGAATGCACACTGGTTCCTCAGCCTTGCGGATGCTGCCAAAAAGTTGGAGGATTGGCGCAAGGACTACAACGATCACAGACCTCATGGTGCCATCGGCAACAAGGTGCCGTTGGATCTGATGAAATCAGAACACGCAGCCAGCCTGTGTTCCTGATTTGATCCGGAAAACTCTAGCCCACCTCGAGGGCACGTTGGGTAGCACTTCAATCAACCAACGGACTCCGCGTAGAAGTAGAGGGAAATCGGGTCTCGGGTCATCAACAAAAAAGAAGAAGTGTTGGCGCAGGGAGGCACGCGCCAACACTTGGCGACATGGCAGATCAAAGAACGCCGCTCGCCTTGAGCAATTTCGCGAAAGAGTTGATCACTTCATTCTTGGGGCGGACATTGTCCTGGGGATGCCAGCGGTTATCGGGCCCTGTTCCTTTCGTGTTCCAGTAGCTTGCAGGATCACACACGGCCAGACCGATTAAGGTCTCTGATACAATACGGCTGCCGAGGCTGCCGAGGGATTTGCCATCGCGCTGGACTTCGGCTTCACGCAGCACATAGTACCAGAGCGGCACCTGATCGATCAGATTGGTGTCAGTCAGGACAGCACCGCCCGGTCCGGCTTCCAAATCGTTTCGGGACAGCGCTGGCAAATCGACACCGGCGTTTCGGAAACCATCGAGGCAAGCCTGCGCTGACGGTATGTTCAAAAGCAATCCGCGTCGCAGATTGCGTTCCGCCAGATGTTTCAGGCGGGCATGGATGCCATTGGGAGCGTTGGCCATGTTCAGCAAGGGTGGCGACAAACGGGTGTCGATTTTGCGGGTGAAACGATCGGGGAACGGAGGATTGTCGTCTGCCATTCGCGACCAGTCCGCAGGCCAGTTCGACGGAAGGGTCGGCGCACCGCGCATGTCGCCGTTTCCAGTGAACTGAAAGAGTTGTTGGAACGTGGCGCGGGGAAGGATGTCGCCATTCCGGCCGAAGAAGCGGTTCCAGTCGTAATCCGCCCGAGCCATTGTATGACCAAAGCGAAAACCGGCAACGGAAAATTCAAGCGGCATCGGAAGGCGGTTTGTGTCTCCGCCGTTTGCCTTGAAAAATTCGGAATATACCGGCGCGCCGTCCCGAATTGTGTTTGCGACGACATCCGGATCGCAAACACGCGGCAGATAATCATTCAAGATCAGCCATTGATATTGCCAGCGAACCTGTTGGCGGGCGAATTCGAATGCCTCTTCGCTGGTGTCCCCACCAGGGCCGCCGATGGAATTGGAATGGTCGATGACCACGTTGTGGAAACGCGCCATGGCGAGATGAACTTGCGCGACAGCGAGGTTTTCATCGTTTCGATCATCGCCAATCACTGCTCTGCGGGGATTAACTTTACCGTCTCCGTCAGTGAACTGCTCTCGAAGGTCTTTCGGCAACGCCAGAATATCGTCTTCCGACAAAGTACCGTCCTGCAAGATGCGGCCGAGCCTCAACAAATCCCGTGCCGGATCATCTGGCGGTGTCTGAACCTGACCGGGGATCGTCGTGTCTTTGCCAATGCGAAGCTTCGCTTTGAACACCGGGTGCCGTAATAATCCGCTAATCGTAAACTTTTTTGCGAACGCGCCCTGGACAGCCGCGCCGCCGTACAGACTGTCGAGATCAAGACGGCCGGTTCGCAAGTTGGCGATATTTGCGATGATATCTGCACGGTTTAGCGGTGTGATGGTCTTTATATCGATGTTCGAAAAGGATGTGTTCCGGTCCGTGTTGGCCGTGATATCGTGATCAATGAATTGCCCGATATAGGTGAAAACAGCAGGTATGTTGGAGTTGTCGTCAACTGCGGGCGCTTGATCGATCATTGCATCTGCGAGCAGGGCCAAGGCGCCGGTCGTCGTATCGTCAGCGTTTGCCGGTGGTGCTCCGGGAAAGAAGTAGCCGAAACTGCTGAAGTCTGCGTCCTCCCAGCTGGGATAGTCTTCGTTCCCGCAAAAACCGCAGGCGGCTGCCTGAGAGTAGTACGCATTTCCACATTCGTTTTCGCCATCAGCGACCACCTGATAGCCGTGTCCTTTGATAAACAGCATTTGAATCTCCATAAATTGTGCCGTCGGGATACTTGTCGCGAGCGACGTATCGACTGCCTCTCGCGACCAAGTTTGAAAGCGTCTATGTCGCGACTTGGTCGGACATGGATGGGGGCATCATGTAGCCGACAAAAAAAGTAACAATAACAACGACTTCACTGCTAAATTGGCTGGCGTTCAGGCTCGGAATCCAGTTGTCCAAGAGTCCGATCAAGACGGTTGTGAAGGCGGCGGCTACAGTTGAAGCAATTACCTTTTGCGTTGGTGCGCCGGTTTGCATTGCTGCCATAAGTAATCTCCCGTTTTCGTGTTGCTACGGGAGGAAACTGCTTCCTTAGGCGTAATTCGTTCGTGAATCTATTGGGTTCGACGCGTGGAACAAAAGCCTTTGCGCCAGAAACTCCTTATTGTTCAAGGTATTAATTCCAAAATACCTGGGAAGTTCTGGGGCAGGAACTGGTTCAGCTATCTGACCGCTCCCCCCTAAAACTTCCGAGAGTAGCTATCGCAATGTCGCTTGGGAGCCTGATTGCGACAGATACCGTAATTTTCTGAATCACGGTCGATTCACATCACAACTGGGACTTGTTCTTCACAGACGGGGTTTCCCGCCTCTCCTCAATGAATTTTTTGAGAAAATGGAGTTTGAACAATGTCTGAGAATAAAAAATTTTCCCGAAAAGAGCTTGATGCGGCCATGGAACTGGCCATGAAAAAGTTTTCCCGTCGCAAGAACGTCACCGGGTTTGACGTTGGGTACCGCTGGAATGGTGACGAACCGACGAAGGAGCTTTGTGTCCGGATTCATGTTGAAGAAAAGATACCGGTGGTCGAACTCGAGGCGACCGAAGTTTTTCCCAGCGACATAGACGGCGTTCCTCTCGACGTCATCCAGGGTCCATACAGGGCATCAAGATCTACCCAGGCCACCGAGCACCGGGCCTGGCTACCCACACTTGTCGGCGGAATTTCATGCGGCCGACCGGACAGTGGTACGGGAACGCTCGGAACGATCGTAATTCACGAACCAAGCAGCCAGCCGGCAATTCTCTCGAACTGGCATGTGCTGGCAGGCGCTTCCGCACGTGCGGGAGATCCGATATTGCAGCCGGGTGCCAATGACCTTTCGCCGACCCCGGAGAACATTGTTGCCCGTCTGACAGATTCAATCCTCGGTCTGGATGGCGATGCGGCAATCGCAGAGTTGACCGGGGACCGTCCATGGCTCCCACTCCAGTTTGCAATCAATCATCTGCCGGAAGAAGTCCGCGATTCCCGCCTGGGGGAAACTGTCCAAAAATCAGGGCGGACAACTGGTGTCACCAAGGGGCGTGTCGACGGGGAAGGGATTTACCGGATTCTGTATGAAGTCCGTCCGGGAGTCGAAGAGCCCAGGAACATCAGAGGTTTCAAGATCGTTGCCGAAAAGCCCGGTAATCCGGACAATCTCGAACTTTCAAGTGGCGGGGATAGCGGGAGCGTGTGGACCGGATCGGATGGTAAAAGCGCTGTCGGCCTCCATTTTGCCGGCGAGATTAATCCTAACCCTTCGGCGGAACATGCCATCGCCTGCAACATGACCTCTGTGACCGAGCGTCTTAACATTCGGCTTGCGACGCTTGATGATTTGCTTGGTCTTTCGGAAGTCCAGGTGGGTAGATTTGCGACGACGGCACGTGGCAGGTCCGGCCTGCGTGGAGAATTGTCTCTTCCGCCAGACTGGCCAGATGGCCCGACTGGCGGTCCGACACCCTGGCCGCACCCCTGGCCGGTTCCACCACACGGTCCGTTTCCGTGGCCGCCGCGCGGGCCCTGGGGTCCGTTTGACCCGCCGCGCGACTGGTGGCGGAGCCGAGCACTGCCCCAATTTCCTATGCGAGATGCACCCTTTTCAGCCGGCTTTCAACTGGCTACTCCGGGAGCCGTCGGGGTTCGCCCGGAACGGGCCGTGCCTGGCACCACGGTGTCAGTCACGCAGTATATCTGGCCCCGATTGAAGCGGGCTCTGATAGCGCGAAGCGAAGTCTTCACTGGTGTCGAGCCAGATCATGAGTTCAAGGACTACATGGCACCGATAGCAGCCAGGGGGTTTATCGCCGCCGCAGTGCGTAACCATCATGAATTCCAACAGGACGGGATAATCGCAGAAAGCCAGGATTTTCGAAATGATCAGGTCTTCGGTCAGGCAGCAGTTTCTGTTGGCAGGATCTACGATGCTCTTGGTTTTAATGTGGTCGCATAGGAGAGCTGGTCATGTTGAAACAAGTAAGACTTCTCCTGCTTGCCTCGTTCGTCTCAACGTACGCACACGCGAAGACATTTGAGCTGGACGACTACGATGAGAATAACGATGGGAAATTGTCACGCCAGGAAAGGGTGAATCTTAGAAACGATCTTGGTCCTTATGGGACAGAAGATCGCGTGGCCTCAGTTTTCTTTGCGCTCAACAAGCTGGAGCGCGAACGCGGGAATCCGGACCAGATTCCGACCGAAGACGTGAAGGCTGCCCTTTTTCCGGACGCGGTTAAGTGCGACCTGAGTCAAAGGGTGTTCCTCCGGGACAGCCTGAGAAATATTGCGTTTCTTGATTGTCCTGAAAACAGGGAGAAGTCGGGTGGCGCTTCGATCAGCTATACAGAGGATTTTGAAAACGGTGGTTCCAGTGGAACTTTGAAAGGCGTCCTTGGATACGTCTTGATCGAGCCTGGGAGAGTGGCCACGCCACCAGCACAACGGACAATGCAGGATGTCCTCGACGACGCAGCCCTGGCGGTCTTCGCGGAAGTCGACGGCACCTTGAATTCAACGCAGAACCATGAAGGTTTTGCCCGTTTCGGGGTCGAGGCCGAAGCATGGACAAGAGGCATTTTCGACCAGACGATCTGGGACCTGGCAGGCTACTATCAGCCGGATCTGAACTTCGACACCCATGCAATCGGCGCCGAACTGCGTGTAACACCCGTCCACGCGACCGCATACCTGAATTCATACCTCAAACCGAAGGATAGCAATCGGAAGTTCTTTTTTCAGGTGAACGGTATTCTGGATGCATTTGCGTTTCCCAACGCTGTTAACTCCAGTTCCATCGAAGACAGTGGCTATGTTTGGCTTGGAGGTCGGCTCGGCGCTGTCTACGAGGACAAGGTAAAGGCATTGCCGAATGGTTTTCGTCTGTCGGCTGAAACTCTGCAGTTCTGGGACGCCCTGCATGGCGAGACCACCAACCACTATTCAGCTGCTGCAGCTCTATTCCTGAACGAAACCCAGACAACATCGCTAGGCGTCGAATTCGTAAGCGGCCGCAAACATGAACTGCCACAAAGCAGGCAGGAACAGTTCATGGTCAAGATTAACTTTAGTTATTAGTATCAGCAATTTATGGATCTTTGGCTATGGTATTTGCGAGAATTTGAACTGGGGATGCGCCCGCCGTAATAGCATTGTCGATTACGTCCGCTAGTGCTGTCGGCAGCGAATAACCTAGATCCCGAAGGCTTTCCATAAGCGCCGACGCCCGTGGTGTGGCATCTGCCTTTATTAGGGGATCGTTACTCAAGTAGCTTCATCGCTCCCATATTGAGCACCTCCCCGAAAATCGGACAGTGACGGAAGCTACGATTTGACGTCTGCTGGTCTCCATGAACGAGGAGATTGGACTATGTCGAAACGCAGGAACCATGATGCGGGCTTCAAGGCTCGCGTTGCGCTGGAGGCCTTGAAGGGTGAGCGCACGGTGTCGGAACTGGCG
>NZ_PPCN01000018.1 GCF_002906165.1 Roseibium marinum | reverse complement strand
CCAACCCTGGGAGATGCCGAGAGCAGCAACGACGTCCGGCATGCGAGTGCCGCCGTAGGTGCCGGATTCGCGGCTCGAACGATCTTCAAGAGCGATGGTTGCGGAGAAGCCGTTGCCGAAAGCAGCGGTGTAAGCAACCTGGTTCAGAGTAGTATCGGACCAATCACGGCCGACAACACCCATGAACGCCTGACCGGTGAAGATGTCGAAGTTTGAACCCAGACGACCAGCCGTCAGGCCGCCCCACTGGATGTAGGCATTGTCCATAGCGAAACCGGAGTTGTCGCCATTGGTGGAGTTGCCGAACATGGAGACGTAAGCGCGCAGCGTACCGAATTCGGTAGCCGTGCGAGCGTCGAGGTACAGATAACCACGAGCCAGCCAGGAGTAACCGTCAGTGTCGCGGGCGCTCCATGCACCATCGTCCAGAACGTTGTTGATCACAACCTGGGTACGAACACGGCCGCCAACGCGGAGGCAGGTTTCGGTGCCCGGGATGTAATAGAAGCGTGCGCCGTAAGCGTCACAGACGCGAACGTAGTCAACCGGCTCCGGAGCAACCGGGAGATCGGCTGCCTGGGCGGTGGTAGCGGCAGCAGCTGCTGCAGCGCCGAGCATCAAGCTCTTGAGTTTCATTATCTGACCTCCAAAGTCAATTTCTATTGGAACCTGAGCCGCACCTTGAAAAGGATTGGCAGATCCCGTCCCCGCGATTTCCTAAAAAAACGATCCAAATTATTCAAACGAACCGTTTTTACTGACGATTACTCGCCGTCGCAGGCTCCAAGAACCAAACTTGAGACTCGTCAGCAAGCTCAAAATGGCCAAATAAGGCAAGGACCGCACAGCATGTGTGTTTTTTGCAACATATTGTATTGCAACACTTTTTGCCCTCCCCTACGGCATTTTGTTGAAAATGAATCTTGATATTCAACTATATATTAAAAATCAAATCTATGGATGGATAGCTTACTCTCAAGAAATAAATAAATAATACAAAAATATAGCAGCGCTGTTACGCTGCAATGCAAAATAGTAATACGACACAGGCTTCGATTCTATGGTATATCCGTACATATTCTATTTACTTATAGAAGAAATACACATCAAGACAAAATTCGATCATAATTTCGCCTAAAAAATGCACCTTCCCCTAGCGTACAATTTGGTACGCGCGAAAACTCTCCGAATTCCGGGAAAAACAGGCGTTGGCATGAAGCCTGGGCCAATCGGCGCACTTACGCTGCAATATGAGTGAGTGGAGATTCGTGCCTGTCTCTTGGAGCGACCAAGGTCCCCCCCCCCAAGAAAACAGGCCAAATGCCCACCCCAAAGCATGTCGTATTAAATTGAATTCAGGAAATCGCCCGAACGCATTCGCAATGCGAACGCTGCCTCGGGCGTCTTCCTGAATCCATCAATCCGCTTGAACGCGACACGCTATAAATCAGCGCAGGAAGACGGTGATCCCCGCGCTTTCCCCATTGGCGTCGAGGATTGTCACGTTCAGGAACCCCGGTGCGTCCGGGTGCCAGACCAGTTGGTGTCTGCGCGCCTTTTCGTCAAGTGGTGTTCCGTTGATCAGAACCGAAAACGGACCGGCGCCGCCCTTGAGCTTGACGACGAGCGGCTGAGCCTGCGGTTCCCCGCTGCCGGGCGCGCCGAGTCCAAGATCCAGTTCGGCGCCGTCGGGCGGATAGGATATTCTCAAGGCGTCTGCGAAGCGCGCCGCTTCGTGGCGGCCGGGCAGCCGCGCATATCTGAGCGGCGCCGGCACCTCCCGGTTCGCCGCCTGAAGGACTTCCGGTGGCGCTTCGGGCAGTGGCCTGCGGCCGGGGCCGAGTTTCTGGAAGATTTCGAACAGGACAGGAACCGCGGCACCGGCCCCGGTTTCCCCGGGAACCGGCGTTCCGTCCGGCCGGCCGAGCCAGACAGAGACCACATACCGCCCGTCATAGCCGACCGCCCATGCATCCCGGTAGCCATAGGCCGTACCGGTTTTGTAAGCGATATGGGAAGCTTCAGTCCCCCGAGCCTGGGGAAGACCGGAGAGAATGTCGCTCACCAGCCATGCCGACTTGCGGGACAGAACATCGGCGGTCTGACCTAATCCGGTATCTGGCCCCATATAAGGTATGGAATCGCGATCGCATTCCGCGCGGCAGACAGACAGGGAAACCGGTTCGCCCTGCCGTGCCAGGGACGCATAGAGCTGAGTCAGATCCCTCAAGGTCAGGCCGAGCCCGCCAAGGCCGATCGCAAGGCCCGGCGCGGCGCCTTTTTCCAGAACGGGCCGCACACCGGCCCGTTTGAGCCTGGCCATCAGCCTTGCGGGCCCGACGGCCTCCAGCAGCTGCACCGCCGGCGTATTCAGGGAAAGCTGCAACGCCTCGCGAAGCGTGACGGTACCCTGATAGGCCTGATCGAAATTCGTCGGCTTGTAACCGCCGATATCCGTTGGCCGGTCGTCGATATAGCTCTCCGGAAGACCTATTCCCTCCTCGAAAGCCAGTCCGTAGATGAAAGGTTTGAGCGTCGATCCGGGAGACCGGAACGCGCGGGTCATATCGACATGCCCCTGCCTGGCGTTGTCCAGAAGGTCCGGAGCGCCGACGCTTGCCAGGATTTCGCCGTTCCGATGGTCGGCGACCAAGATGGCCATTGAAACCGGCTTGGGGTAGGAGCCGATCTTCTGGCGGGAGAGCTTCTCGAGCGCCGCCTGCAGGTCGGCGTCGATCGTCAGCCTGTGCACCGGTTTCAGCGGCGGACCGGTCAGGCGGGCTTCCCGGCTTTCGTGGGGCGCCAGGAAGGGCATTGAGTGCCGCCTCGCCCGTACTGGCTCGGCGGCGGCGGACATCGCATCCTCGCGGGTGAGGACACCTGCGGAGGCGGCGCGCGCCAACACCCGGTTGCGCGCCGCACGCGCATTATCCGGGAAACGGTCGGGCCGCCGTGCTTCCGGGCTCTGCGGCAGGGCAATCAGCAGGGCGACCTCCGCCGGCGTCAGGCGTCCGGGTTCCTTGCCGAACCATGTCAGGCTGGCGGCGCGGATACCTTCAAGATTGCCTCCGAAGGGAGCCCGAAGCGCATAGAGCCGCAGGATGTCCTGCTTGGACAGGCTCCGCTCGAGCTGAACGGCTTTCAGAAACTGCTCGTATTTCCGCCTGAAGGTCCTTGTGGGCGCCTCGTCCAGAAGTCTCGCCACCTGCATGGTCAAGGTGGAGCCGCCCGAGACGATGCGTCCGGCACGGACACTCTGGAGGGCAGACCGGACCAACGCCCGGACATCGATCCCGCCATGGTCGAAAAACCGCCTGTCCTCGAAGGCAAGCAGCATTTTGAAATAGAGCGGATCGATCTCTTCCAGTTCGACCGGCAGGCGCCACTTGTCATCGCTGCTGGTGAACGCTCTCAGGAGCCTGTCGTCCCGGTCAAGCACCACGACCGAAAGAGACAGGTCGCCGATTTGCGGCGGGGGCGGCAGTGCGTTGAAGTCGTGGCTGACCTTGAGCGCTCCGCCTGCAGCGAGCACGACCGCTCCAAATCCGGCGGCGATCGCCCACCGCCGGTATTCGCGCCAGTCCTGCCGCAGCCGTAGCCTCATTTTCCTGACCTATCGGCCCTAGGCCGTGTGGACGAATTGGAGATGCATTTCGCCGGGAGCCGCATCGTTCAAGATCAAGTCAATCCGGTGCGGATGATGCCGGGGCATCATCAAGACGGATTGGCGCGGGGATGGGGCGATGGAGGCCCGGCCCTTCGGGTGAGACAAGAGGCTTCGATCCGGCGCGAAAAAATCCTTGACCGTATCGCCGATACGCTCCGCGGATCTTTCCCCGCCATCTCTCGCCTCTTTTCTCACGAAATGCACCTCCAATTCGTCCACGCGGCCTAGCGGGTCGGCCCGAGCACGACAAAGCGGCCGGTTGCTGTGATCGCGCGCCGGTCCGGCCGGTACATGTCTTCAACGGACGCGGGAGGATGGGCAAATGTCCCCGGCGTTGCCGCACGGGCAAGGTAAGCGAAGGTCATCTCCTTGCCGCCCTGCCGGGTCTGATCCACCGCCACTTCGAAGCGGTCGGAATAGAAGGCGGAATATTCGGGCTGATCGATGGTGGATAGGAACGACAGGCCGCCAAGGTCGCCGGAGCGAACCAGGCGCGGATTGTCGATGACAAGACCGGCCGGCAGCCGGTCGACCACCATCAGCCGTCCCGGCTGGTCCGTCAGCGCACGGACCGTCACCACGACGGCCAGGCGGGTGTTGACGGGGACCGCGGAAGGATCCACCGGATTGCCGTCCAGATCATAAACCGTGCGTTCGACCGCAAAATCCTTGCCGCCAGCGGGTTCCGGCGTCACCGGCTGACCGAAGACCGAAACCAGGAGATCCGTCGCCTCGCTGCCGTTGTTCGTCACGTCGGTCGCATCCGTGGCGATCTCACTGCCTTCAAGAGACCAGGCAAGGCGGCCGGGCGTTTCCTCGCCGTCAACCGAGATCCGGGCTTCCCGCGCCGATTCGTTCAGGGCCTGTGCGGCGAGAAGCAGCCAGGCCATGTCCTGTGTCGAGCGCCAGGAGGCGCTTGTCTGCGCGGTTTTCAGGAATTCGACCGCTTCACCGGTCAGGGCGGGGCCCATGGATGTGGAGACGACATAGTCGGTCACGCCGGCGCTGTCCCGCAGGACAGAACCGTAATCGTCCCGGTAGCTCCGCTGTTCATCCTGCGGCAAGGCGGCAAGAGCGGCCTTGAACCCGGTTTCCGCGCGCTGACGCTCGCCATACAACGCCAGGCTGGCCGCCAGTTGGGCCTTTGCCAGAGGCGTTGCGAAGCTTTGCAGCCTCGCATCGAGATAATACCGCAGATCGCCCATGGAAGCGCGGCCGTTGCGGGCCAGCACGTAGAGCGCATAGGCGATCCCCTCGCCGCCATCCTGGAAATCGGACGCGTAGGCGAGCCGGTTCTCAAGATTGTCCAGTGCCGTGGTGAAGGCGATTTCGGGAACCTGATAGCCCTTTTCCTTCGCGCGGGTGAGGAAATCCGTCACATAGGCGTCAAGCCAGGTGTCGCCACCGCCGTAACTGTTCCAAAGACCGAAATCGCCGGAGGACGACTGATTGGCCAGGACCCGCCCAATCGCCTTGACCACCCGTTCGCGGATAGCACTGTCCGAGCCGAGACCAGCGGCCTCGGCGACGTCACTCAGATAAAGCAGCGGCAGCGCACGGCTGGTGGTCTGTTCCGTGCAGCCGAACGGATAGCGATCCAGCGCATCCAGCAGGCCCGCGACGTCAATACTCGCCGCGCCGCCCGCGGTCAGGGTCACCTTGACGGTCTCAGGCCGCAAACCATCGAAACTGTCGGCGGACAGCGTCAGGCTTCCGCCCGAGGCCAACTGGAAGGAAGATCTTCGAACCACTTGGGGCTGGGTGTCCCTGATCTCGACACTGAAGCGCTTGATATAGGTCTTGCCCTCCGGCCCGGTGAGCGAAGCGACGACTTCACTCTCGCCGGCCTCTTCGCCCGCGGAAACCGGCAGGAGAACGAGAGCCTTCTTGCCCTGTTCGATTTCAAGCGTCCGGTTCTGGAGCGCAGTGCCGTCCTGCAGCGTCAGGCCGTCCGCGACGGAGATATCCAGCTCATAGGCGCCGGCCGCGCCGTCTACATTGTCGATCTCAATGGCCAGGCGCGACTGGTCTCCCGGCGCCAGAAACGCCGGCGCGCTTGCCGTCATCACGACGGGCGAACGTACTTCCACCTGCCGGTCCGCATGACCGACCCCGTCCTTCGTCCAGGCCACCGCCATCAATTTCAGGGCGCCGTTGAAGGCAGGGATGTCGAAGGAAACCGTGGCTTCGCCGTTGGTTCCCACATCCACAAGGCCGGAGAACAGCGCGACCGGCTCTTCATCCGGCGGCGGTGCGTCCAGACGCATCCCCATGGCATCGCCACCGGAGCGGACCCGCCCCATCGCACCGGCCATGCGGTCGATCAACTGGCCGTAGAGGTCGCGGACATCGGTGCCGAGACGCCGCTGGCCGAAATACCAGCCTTCCGGATCCGGTGTTTCGTATCGCGTGAGGTTCAGGATGCCGACATCGACAGCCGCCACCGTGAGATAAGCCTGTGTGCCGGGTTCGAGGTTGGCGAGCCGGACCGGGACTTCCAGCGTCGTTTCCGGCAGGATCCGGTCAGGCGCGGACAGCTCAACGTCGATGGCGCGGCTGCCCGGATCGACCTGCAGCCAGGAAAGACCGATAGCCCGCGAAGGCATGCGCTTCTGGTCGAGATCCATCGGCCGATAGAGGCTGGCCGTGATATAGGCCCCCGCCCCCCAGTCATCGCTGACCGGAATTTCCACCTCGGTTTCCTCACCGGTCACTTCCACCGTCCGGCTGGCAAGGAGGCCCCCCGACACGACATTGACGACGGCGATCCCGGCCATCTGCGGTTTCAGCCGCAAGATGGCGGTGTCGCCGGGCCTGTAGCTCGACTTGTCCAACCCGACATCAAGATAATCCGGCGTATCGGACGTGGCGTCCGCGGTGTACCAGCCGGCGTCGAAAGTGACACTGCTGGAGGTTTGAAGGGCACCGCTGCCCTGAACTTCCAGCCGGTATTCACCCCATTCGACCGGCAGCGACAACCGGGCGGGCGCACCGGAGCCGGTCTCGATCTCACCGCTGGCCACGCGCCGCGAGGTGGTGATGGGTTCGTAGGACCAGCGTCCGTCCAGGCGGTACCACTGATAGCGGCGGTCGATCTTGGAAAGCGTCCAGCCAAGCCCGGAAGCCGTCTGCTCCTCGCCATCGACACCAACGGCAATGACGGAGAAATCGGCGGGTCCGCCCTCGTCGACACCGCCGTCGAAAGCCGGCTTGATGCCGATCCGCGGGCCGTCGAGGGCAACCGGCAGATCCAGGTTCCGCTCGACATAACGCCCGCCGGCCTCGACAAGACGCGCATTCAGCTCGCTGTCGTAGAGCAGCGTCGTCTCCGGCAGGTCCGGAAGGCTGACGTCGAAGCTGAGCGTGCCATCGTCATCGGTTTTCAGACCGGAAGGGATCTCACCGCGCTGCGAATAGGTTTCCTCATCCTCCAGTCCGAACAGATAGCCCGGATATGCCTCCAGGGTGCGGACCGGGCGAAGGATAATGTCCCCTTCCAGCGACTGCCCGCTCGCGGGAGAGCCATAGAGGAATTTGGCGCTGAGCGTAATTTCCGTAGGCTCGGTCCGGCTGAAGGTCTTCGCCCCGGTCTCAAGCTCGAAATCGACCCGTTCGGGCTGATAATCCTCCACCAGGAAGGTTTCCTGCGCCAGGGAGCTGCCCTTCGGGTCGGCAAAAACATGCCAGGACCAGATACCCTGCTGCGCAGATTGCGCAAGTGTCAGGTCCTGCAGGTGACCGCCGAGACCGCTGTCATTGACGGTGAAGCGGGCGTGTTCGACACCGTCCGGACGGGTAAAGACCAGTGTCAGCGGAAAATCTTCCTGCGCGACGGCGCTCGCATTGCGCAGCAGCGCCTGGGCATGAACGGTTTCCCCGGCCTTGTAGATGCCGCGATCGGTCCAGGCGAACACGTCCAGCGGTCCGGGCGCGGGACGTCCCTCGACGCCCCGATCCGAAAGATCGAACGCCGGTTTGCGCAGATCGAGGAAGGAATAGTCACCGGTGCCGGTTTCCGCGACCAGTATGCCGGGGGCCCGGCCGCCGCGGCCGCGTGTCAGACCGGGAGCGAATTCCGCGAATCCTTCGGCATTGGAGCTTGTCTCGCCGAGAATCTCGTTATTCACGGCAAGGAGCCGGACCGTCACGCCTTCAAGAGCCTCCGCGGTGGACAGCGAGCGGATATTCGCCGCGATGCCGTCATCCCCGGTGAGCGCGGTCACGCCCAGGTCCGAGACGAGGAACCATTGCGTTGCCAGTGCGCCCCAGCGATTCTGCAGGTCAAGCCTGGAGCGCGCCGTCATGGCATAGATACCCGGTTTCAATTCGATGCCGGTTTCGCTTACCGGTATCGCCGTCGTGATGTCCTGATTGAGCCGATTTTCGGTTTCCACGATGCCGGACCAGACTTTTTCTCCAAGCTCGTCGCCGATTTGATCCGCCTCATAGGTGTTGAGCTGGCGCAGGAACTTGTTGTCCCGCAGGACTTCGGCGACGGACCGGTCGCCAATCCTGAAGATCGTCGTTTCCACTTCACTGGTGTTGACCGAGACAATGGGAATGGTCGGATTGCCGCCGGAAGGAAGAACATAGGAGCGGCCGAGGAAATTCACCGACGGGGTGCGGTCTTTCACATAGGCGGATATCTCGACGGATTTCTCAAGCTTTTCACCGTCCGCAGCCGGAAGACCGCTGCGCGCGGTCATCTGGTAGCGCTTGCCGTGCTGAAGGCCGTCCACACAGATCTGACTGTCCTCCGCCTCGATCGACAGGAACCCCTCGCCGCGTACGGTGACATAGGGGTTCATGTCCTGTCCGAGCGGCAGCTTCTGCGAAAAAACGAGACAGATGCGCGGAGAAACACTGTCGGAGTCCACCTGATGATCGACAATCCGGAAGCCGTGTTTCGCCACCATCCCGTCATAGCGCGAGCGCAGGCTCGAGTTCTCCTCAAGCGCCAGGGACGCGCGCATGGCCTTGATCGCAGTCTTGAACTCGCTGCGCCGTTCCAGCGACCGGCTCAAAAGTTCAAGCGCCAAAGCCTGCTCAGGGACGCTCACCGCGCGCAAATAGGCGTTGACGGCGGCGGAGACCGCGTTTTTCTGCTTGTTCTCCCGCTCCTGCCATTTCTCCGGCTCCTGCAGAAGCAACGCGGTTGTCAACTGTCTCCAGACATCGAAGTCACCGGGCTCCAGTACGATCAACTGGAGGAAATCGGCCTCCGCCAGCGACCCGTTCCGGTTGGACAGAGCTGCCTGACCGTCACGGCGGAGCTGATCCGCGCTCTGGCCACGGGGCTGGACGGAATTGGCAATGCCGAGAGAATAGGTCTCCGCCGCCTCGATCTGCGATTGCGGCAGGTACGTAAGTTCGGCTTTCCGGTCGGCGCTCAGATCCGGCCTCGGGGCCTGAACTTCGACAACGCGGCCCGCAACGGCTCCCAAAAAGCCCTGCAATTCACCGAAGTCGGATTTCAGGAAGCACCAGCCGGCGGAGGTGTTGAACGTGAAAGCGCGGCATTGACTGTCCTGCAGGCAGGCGGACTTGCACCCTTCAATGTCGACGTCCTTCACCGTCCGATAGTCGCTGCCGAAAAAGTCAGCGTCTTCAATGGTGACAATGCGCCGGTCCTGGGCTTCGGCCGGTGAAACCGGGAAACCCGCGCTCCAGCCCAGCACCGAAGTCAGGACCATGGCAAGAGCGATGGAATTGCGACCGTTTTTCATCTGATGTCCTGAAAATGACTGAAATCTAAAAGAGAACCGCGAAAAAAGAGACATGGCCAGACCTCCCGGGCCTAGAATTTTCACCATCAAGGCACCGGATCATGACGAGGACAAGGCAAAAATGCACGGGCAAAAAAAATGCCTATGACGTTCTGACCGGACGTCCTTAGCCAGCATGCATCGGAAAATGCTTGCCGGACGCCCGGCAAGAGGCCGGGTATTACTCGATCCGGGCGATCAGCTCTTCGACCAAAAGGCCGACTTCCAGCGCCGCCTTGCTGGAGGGTGCTTCCTCCATCACCGAGTGCCCCCTTCCCATAGCCGCCGCGAACACGGTGCGGTTTCCCAGGCGGGCGTTCAGAGCATCGTAACCGGAAGCCTTGATCGCGTCCGCCATTTCTTCCGTAAGGGAAGCGCGGGGCGGCACCCGGTTGAGAACCAGCAGCGCGGGCGTATCCTCGCGGGCGGCCAGTTCGACAGTCTGCGCCGTTGCCCATAGATCGACCGGTGTCGGCTGGATGGGAACGATCACGAAATCGGCGGCGTCGATGGCGGGCTTGGCGTCGGTATCGGTCTTGGGCGCTGTGTCGATCAGTACGTAACCGTGGGATCTGGCAAGCGATCTCGCTTCCCGCCGAGCCCCCCAGCCGGACGCGGTGCGAAATTCCAGGCCGGTATTGTCCTCGCCCAGACGGTTTTCCCGCGCTTCGTACCAGGTGCCGAGAGATCCCTGCGGATCGACATCGAGAATTGCAACCGGTTCACCCGATTGTCTTGCGAGTGCCACAGCGAGATGCGCCGCCAGCGTCGTTTTTCCCGAGCCGCCCTTTTGCTGCGCAACAGTCAAAATCCGTCCCGACATGCCGATCCTCCAGAAAACCGCCAATATATTGCGCCGCGCTCTACCGCATTGCAATAAACCATTGCCGGACACGGTGCATATACGCACCGGTATCGGGCGTGACAAAGTAATCCACACCGCAATGCCGGTATCTTTTTAAAAGAATTTAAGGATGAAGGACTTGCGAGTGGAAAGCGGCGCTTTTCTTTCTAGCGTCCCCCAAGGGCGTAATAGACGTTCCAGGACGGCCGTCCCGTTTCCGGCATGCCATGTTTGGCTTCCGCCTTGCGGATCCCTGCCCGCGTCGCGGGCCCGACCTTGCCGTCCGGTTCTCCCACGTCGAAGCCGTTCCTGTTCAGCAGCTTTTGAAGGTCGAGCCGCTGTGCCCGGGAGAGCCCGGGATTATCGGTCGGCCACGGGGTCTTGAACGGATCGCCGCCGGAGACGAGTTCCGACAGAAGGGCAATCGCCATGCCATAGGATGTCGAGGCATTGTAGGAGCGCAGCGCCCGGAAGTTCCGGGTGACAAGAAAAGCCGGTCCACCCGCCCCGGCCGGGCGGATCAGCGCCGCCTCGAGATTGCCGGAAAGACGGCTGCCATCGATGCCGACAAGGCCTCGTTTGGCCCAGGTGGCGAGCGAGAAATAGGACTTCCGGCCGGAGGGTCCCGAGTATCCGTCCGGCACCTTGACCTCGTAACCCCAGGGGCGGCTGTTCTTCCAGCCGGCGTTCTTCAGGAAATTGGCCGTCGATGCCAGGGCATCGGGCACCGAGTTGACCAGATCCTTGCGGCCATCGCCGTCGTAATCGACCGCCAGACTGTTATAGGTGCTCGGCATGAACTGGGTCTGGCCGAAGGCCCCCGCCCAGGAACCGCGAAAATCCTCAACCGGAACATCGCCGCGCGAGGCGATCTGCAAGGTCTTGATCAGCTCGCCGCGGAAATATTTCTGGCGGCGCTTTCCCGCGCAGGCAAGATTCGCCAAGGCATGCGGGGTATAGAAATCCCCCTGAAACTGGCCGTAGTCGCTTTCTATGCCCCAAACGGCAAGCACCACGTGGCGATCCACGCCATAGCGTTTTTCGATCGCGGCCAGCGTGCTGCCGTGTTTCTTCAGGTTCGACTTGCCGTCCTTGATCCGCTGTGCGTCGACCAGAAAGGCCATATAGTCCCAGATCTCGGTCTTGTGTTCGGGCTGGGAGGTGGAGAACCGGATGACTTTCTCGTCGAAAGTGGCACCTGAAAGCATGCGTTCGGCGACTTCCGGGCGAACACCGGCGGAGATCGCCTGTTTCTTCAGAGCCGCGACACAGCTTTCGATCGCCTGCGCCGGTCCTGCCGCCTGAAAGAGGCAAAGCCCGCTTCCGATAACCGCAGTTGCCAGTTTCCAATTCATGCCCTGACGCATTGCCCGCTCCGTCCTCCTCGAATCAGTTCAAGAGGCTGCCATGCCACCGCGACGTAATTGCGGCGCAAATCAGGATGGAGCAGTTATCAAGCGAAAAGCAATGACGGATGGCGTCACCCGGATTTTTTGCCCTCGATCAGTCTGCGGCGCAGCCAGCTCGAGGACTGGTCCATCGCAATGACCACCACGATGGTGAGAATGATGATGTAGCTGGTGTTTTCCCAGTCGCGGGAGGTCTTCATGGTTTCCACCAGAAGCAGGCCGATGCCCCCTGCCCCGAGTGCGCCGATCACAGTGGCCGAGCGGGTATTGGATTCCAGATAATAAAGCACCTGGGAGACGAACACCGGCAGGATCTGCGGGATCACGCCAAAGCGGTAGCGCTGGATCTGGCTGGCGCCGGTCGCCTTGACGCCTTCCACCTGTCTGTTGTCGATGTTTTCCAGAGCTTCGGAAAACAATTTTCCCAGCGAACCGGTGTCCGTGAAGGCGATCGCCAGCGCCCCGGTCAGCGGCCCGAGACCGAAGGCGCGGATAAAGATCAGCGACCAGATCAGCATGTCGATGCCGCGCAGGAAATCGAACAGCCGGCGGGTGCCGAAACGCAGCACTTGCGACGGCGTGAAATTGCGCGCCGCCAGAAAGGCCAGCGGCAGACCGAACAGGGCTGCCGTGATGGTTCCGAGCACGGCCATCATGATCGTTTCGAACAGCGCCACGAACACGTCGCCATGCTGCCAGTCGGGATTGCCCAGGAACTCGTGAACGATGAACCAGAGGTTCGAATAGTCCGGATCCAACCTGTCGGCACTGAGCGCGAGCGCATAAAGCTGGCTGAAAGACTTGCCGTAGAGCGGCGACCTGAACGGGAACCAGAAGTTTTCCCAACCGCCGAAATAGTTATGGATCTCGATCTTTGTCCTGGTGACCTGAAGACGCTTGTCGAGGCTGGGGCGTGCGTCGAGCTTGCGCGGATCGTCCTTGAGCCAGTCGGGAACCTCGCCCTCGGGAAGACGGGTCTCCACTCCCTTTGCCGTGGCTGTGGTCTCGATCATTCCATAGCCGGGAACGTCGAAATAGGCCGTCTTGCCCTTGATCTCGACGGTGTAGCCGTCGCCGAGATCGACAAAGGCGTTTTCGCCGTCCAGCGTCACCCAGTCGGGCACCTCGGCGTTGTCATAGGTCGCCGTCCGTTCTCCTTCGATCGCGACTTCCAGCTCGCCGCGACGGAAGTTCTTGGTGACGTGAACCTTGTAGGCGACGGAATCGGTTGCCAGGATCGCCGCCCGCTCAGGCTGGGCTCTGGACAGTAGATCCGACACGTCGAACGCGAACCATGTGTAGACGAGATAGGCCACGACTGCGAACGGCGCCAGAACCGTGATCCAGGCTCTGCGGCGGACGTTCCGCCAGACATCGTCGAGTATCACGACCGGTTCGAGGGTATCGGTTGCCATGTCAGATCCCCTCAATGCGCCCGGCCGGAGCCGACCAGCTTGCCACGCAGGTAGGACGACAGCTGGTCGATGGCCATGATGGTGAGAAACAGGAGCACGAAGATCGCCGCGGTTTCATCGCCCGCGCCCTTGCCCCAGCCGATGGTCCTCCGGAGCTCCTGGCCGATACCACCCGCGCCGACGAAGCCGAGAATGGCCGAGGCGCGCACGTTGATTTCAAGGCGCAGCAGGAAATAGCTCAGGTAATTCGGCGCGACTTGCGGCATCACCGCGAAGCGGATGCGCTGCAGCCAACTCGCACCGCATGCGGTCAGCCCCTCGATGGGCCTGCGGTCGATGTTCTCGTTGACCTCGGAAAACAGCTTGCCCAGCGCGCCGGCCGTGTGAAAGGCGACGGCGATCATCGCCGGCACGGGGCTGGACCCCAAAACGAAGATCAGGAACAGCGCGACGATCAGCTCCGGAAAGGCGCGCATGATGTCCATCATTCGCCGGACCACCGGAATGAGCGGACCCCAGCTGTCGACATTGCGGGTGGAGGCCATGGCCAGAACGATTGCCATCGCGCCGCCGAGAAGGGTCGCGACGCCAGCGATGTTCAGCGTTTCCAGCATGGCCGGAAAAAAATGCACGACCAGACCGAAAAATGCCGGTCCGGCCTGCCAGGCTTCGACGACGATTTCACCGGGATAGTCGAAGAACTTGGAAAGACCCTGCAGAAAGCCGCCTGAATTCATCTCGTTGGATTTCGAATAGCCGGAAACGAGAACCGCGACCACCAGCAACAGGCCGATCATGGAATAGAGCTGGCGGTGTTTGCGCAGCGACAGTATTTCCTGCTCGAGAGCGGCAACGGCCATGTCAGGTGAGCCTTCAGGTTGTGATTTCGAATGTCCGCTCCGGCGCTCTGTAGACATAGACAGATGCCAGACTTTCAACTTGCAATGCCTGCGAAAGCAGGAATCCGGTAATCACCAAAATTGCCGTTTTCATCAAATCCGGCTTCGGTGGTTACTGGTGTGATTAGTGGATCCCGGCCTTCCGCTCCGCTTCAACCCGGATGAAGCGGATGGCAAAGAACGCGGACCGGAGACCGGCCCGCGTTCTTTTTTGAGCGATGCGATTATTCGCTCTTGGCCTTACGCGCTTCCACGATGGAGACGTAAGCGTCGTGGGTGATCGGCATGAAGCCTTTGGTGTCACCGGCTGCAACGCCGTAAGCGCATTCCGGATCGAGGGAGTTCAAAGACGCCATCAGGGCTGTCATCTGGATCTTCACGTCTTCCGGCAGCTTCTTGGACAGGACGATCGGACCTTCCGGGATCACCGGCGAACGCCAGATTTCCTTGATTTCCGTCATGTCGACCAGACCGGCGTCGGTAGCCTTGCGCAGCGCACCGGAATTGTAGCCGTCTTCCCATTCACCCAGACCGTCGGCCCAGGTTACGCCGGCTTCGATATCACCGTTGAAAACGGCAACGATGGTCTGCTCATGGCCGCCGGTGAAAACGACATCGCCGAAATAGTCGCCCGGGGTCATGGAGTAGCCGAGTTTCGGAATTTCGATGGACGGGATCAGGTAGCCGGAAGTGGAATTGGGATCGCCGAAACCGAACTTCTTGCCCTTCATGTCTTCCAGAGAGTTGATCTCGCTGTCGACGCGCGCGAAACCGATGGAATAGTAGCCGTAGCTGCCATCGACGTTGACCTTCACCAACACCGGATCAACGGCATCCGGATCGGTCAGGAAGACCTTCGCGTAGCCGGAAGCGCCCAGCCAGGCCATGTCGAGATTGCCGCCGAGCAGGCCTTCGATCACGCCGTTATAGTCGGCCGGAGCGAACAGCTTGACCGGAACGCCCAGCAGGTCGGCGGTTTTCTGTTCCAGGCACTCGTAAGCGCGCAGACGGTCCGAAGCGTTTTCACCGCCCAGGATGCCAATGCGGAATTCAGTGATTTCTGCCGCGCCGGCAACAGAAGCGTTCAGAGCGATCATGCTGACAGCAGCAAGCGCGGCAATTTTGGAAACGAGTTTCATTTGGGACACTCCCTGAGAGTTCTCAATGGTGATGACGTTGGGAAGATGCGCGGGCGGCTCAAACCGCCGCCGCCGCCGGGGTCATCGCTCCGGCGGATTCTTGTGAACCGGACTGGCCGGCATCGATGGCTGTGGATGTCGCGGCCTCGTTGAAGCTTTCATTCGCGCCGTAGATCTCGCGGGCGGCGTCGGTCGTCAGCTCGTCAGGCGTGCCGTCAAAAACCAGGAACCCGTCGCGCATGCCGATCACCCGGTCGCAATAGTTGCGCGCCGTATCGAGCGTGTGCAGATTGCAGACGACGATCTTGTTGTCGCGCTCGTGGATTTCGCGCAGCGCATCCATGACGATCTTGGCGTTCATGGGGTCGAGCGAGGCGATCGGCTCGTCCGCCAGGATCATGTGCGGGTCCTGCATCAGGGCACGGGCGATCGCCACGCGCTGCTGCTGGCCGCCCGACAGTTCCTCGGCGCGCTTGGTGGCTTCCTGGACGATGCCGAGACGGTCGAGAGCGGTGAGCGCGGTCCTGACGTCGTCCTCGCCGAAGATATTGAAGAGGCTCTTGAACGTGCCGTGGCCGTTGAGGCGTCCGAGCATGACATTGGTCACCACGTCGAGACGCGGAACCAGGTTGAACTGCTGGAACACCATGGCGCAATCGCGCTGCCAGCGGCGCATCATGCCGCCCTTGAGGCCGAGAATATTGCGGTCTTCGAAGAGGATCTGGCCGGAAGTCGCCGGCGTCAGCCTGTTGATCATCCGCAGCAGGGTCGATTTGCCCGCGCCGGAGCGTCCGATGATCCCGACCATCATGGGTTTGTCGATATCAAAACTGACCTTGTTGACCGCGGTCCGAGACCCGAAGGTCTTGGTGACTTCCCGAAATTGAATCACGCGTCAGCCCTGTCCGTGTTTGTTCGTCTTGCCAGCGACAAGAGCCATCGGACCATTACAAAATGATGACAGTTACTTGACCCTACGGCCAAAGATTTATGACAGATGAATGACGATCCGGCAGGTCAAGAGGCCCGATCCTGAAGATTTCAAGAATACAGTTTCGTATTCATGGGCTTATTCGAACAGATCAGAAAAATTGAATTGCCGCATTTTACAGCAGGTACGGATCGTGCTTGCAGATGACACGCGAGCAGCGTTCCGGAATTCAATGGCGAAGAGTGTTAAAAAAACTGAATACCGTCATATGTATGTCATCAAACCGTCATCACCCGCTTTGTCAGGCCCTCTACAACCCTCATCCGCCTGTCCGCAGTTTTCCTCCAGGAGCATCGAATGTCCGCCCCGACGCAAAAACCCGTACTGAGCGAAGCCCCGAATGTTCACGCCGAGGCAAGGGTCGTCGATTGCGAACTCGGCATCTGGACGGAAGTCGGAGCGCGTACGCAAATGCGCGAAAGCGGAATGGGGGACTATTCCTATATCGTCGAGGACGGCGATGTCGTCTGGTCGACGATCGGCAAGTTCTGCTCCATCGCCCGGCGCGTGCGCATCAATCCGGGCAACCACGCGACCTGGCGCGCGTCCCAGCACCATTTCACCTACCGCGCGGCGGCCTATGGCCTGGGAGAGGACGACGCCGGCTTTTTCCAGTGGCGCAAGGACGACTGGGTGACTATCGGCCACGACGTGTGGATCGGCCACAATGTCACCGTGCTTGCCGGGGTGACCATCGGCACCGGCGCGATCATCGCCGCCGGCGCCGTGGTTTCCAAGGACGTCGCGCCTTATACCGTCGTTGGGGGTGTCGCCGCAAAACCGATCAAGCGCCGCTTCACGGTCCCCCAGGAAGAAGCACTCATGGAGATCGCCTGGTGGGACTGGACACACGCTGAGCTCAAGGAGCGTTTGCCGGATTTCCGTCAACTGCCGATTGACGCCTTTATCGAGAAATACCGGTAAGGCGCATTGCCCCCTCCCGCGCGTACACGCGATACGGGCAAGTTAACTTCGCGACAAGACCTGGCTTCGTCCGGACCAGCGACGATAGACCGCCCCGCGCAGGGTGGCGGGCAGAAGACCGAGGGCGCCGATGGCCGCGGACATGGGACGCGGGAAGGAGATTTCGGTCCGCCCCGAACTCGCCGCCCTGACGATCTGCCTCGCAGCCTGCTCAGGGGTCACGCTGAACGGTCGCCAGGAGCCGCCCTCCGTCATGCCCTCGCTGAGGAATCCCGGCAGTGCGATTGTGATACCGACGCCGGTGCCGGCAAGGCGCACTGACATTGAAAGGCCATATGCCCTAAGGCCCGCTTTTGTCGCCGCATAGACAGGCGCATCCGGATAGCCGATCAGCGCCGAAAGCGAACTGATCAGAACGATCCGTCCGCCGCCGTTGCCAATCATCATTTCTGAAGCGATGCGGCACTGTTCGATGGCCGCCAGCAAATTGATCTCGATCAGCGAAGCGGTCCGCCCGGGATCCTCGCAGAAAGCTCCTTGCGGAGCCGGTCCACCAAGACCCGCGTTGACGATAATCCAGTCGAGCGGTGCACGCTCCCGGCAGGCCGTGAGCCAGCGTCTCAGGGCTTCATCATCGCCGACATCGACCGATGCCGGATGCAGTTCCGCCGCCCGCTCCTGCGATGGAGCGCGCCCGGGGAAGTCCAGATCGCGAACCTCGAGATCGGACACCGAAAGCTGCGCGACCAGAGGCGACAGGACATCGACCAAAGCACGACCGAGCTGCCCGCCAGCGCCTGTGATGGCCACATGCTGTGGCGCCTGTCCTCTCATGCCACGCTCGCCGCGCCCTCACCGGCGCCGGAAAGCGCCTCGGGAAATTGTGCGGCAACAGTTTGAAAGGCATCCAGAACCTGCCAGAACATGTCCTCGGTCAAGGTCGGAGGAAAAGTCACCCGCAGGAGGTCCTTGCCCTTCGGCACACCGGGATGAACGGCCGGGCTCACAACAACTCCGGCATCCGCAAGCGCCATGGTCACCTTGAACGCCAGTACATCGTCCCCGATCAGGACCGGGACCATCTGGGTTCCATCACCACCGCAGCGCCATCCCATGGAACGCAAGGCCAGACGCGCCCTTTCGCCGAGTGCACAGGCCCGTTCAGCGATTTCCGGCTCCGCAATCAGAATATCGAGGGCCGCAAGGGCTGCCGCTGCCTGGGCTGGGGCCAGGGCATTGCTGAACAGGAAGGAACGGGCATTGAAGCGAAGATGTTCGATGAGTTCCGCGGAGCCGGCGACAAACCCGCCCGTAGAGGCAAAACACTTGCTGAAGACACCCATGATGACCGGAATCCGGTCGGCCACACCCGTTGCATGCGCAAGCCCCCGCCCCTGCGGACCGATGACACCGCACCCATGCGCGTCATCCAGCATGACCCAGGCGCCGTTCTCGTCGGCAACGTCGACAATCTGCTCAAGCGGGGCAACGTCACCCGCCAGGGAATAGATGCTGTCGATCAGGACAAGCTTGCGCTCGTGATCTGACCCAGACAGTTTGGCGCTCAGGTCCTCCACGCTGTTGTGGCGGATGCGATAGCGCTCCGCGCCTGAGAGCATCACCCCATCGACAATGCACGCATGGACTTCGGCATCAAAATACGCGCCGTCATGACGGCCGATCAGGGCCGGGATGGAACCGATATTGGCAAGGTAACCCGTCGTGAAGACGAGAGCGGCTTCCTTGCCAAGGAAGCCCGCAAGGCGGGATTCAAGCTCCTCATGCACAGGCCGCGTACCTGTCAGGAGACGGCTTGACGTGCAGGAGGAGCCGTATTTCTCACTTGCCTCACCAGCCGCTTCGACCACCCGCGGATCCTGCGCCAGGCCCAGGTAGTTGGTTGAACCGAGCAGGATGAACCTGCGGCCGTCGATTTCGGTCTCGTTCGATCCTACCGGCGTTTGCGGTTTGTGGTAGAGATACTGCCCGTCCGCGCGGATTTTCCGGACCCGCCTCATCATCGCATTGTCGTAAATCCTGCTTTGAAAAGCGATATCCGCTGCCTGACGCTTACTGCTCATAAATACACCCGCTTAAATTACCGACACCCTGATGAATACTTACACTTCATGACGCTTTTATATTTAGCCTTCTAATTACAAAGTCAAATAAGGTTCTTATCAATATTTTATAAACTTTAAATTACTTTAGATATATTTCTCTTTTATATATTTTTACTGATATAATTCAAATAATTACTCCAGGTTCGATCTTGGCCAATTTCTCGAAAATCACTTGAAATGATATCCTCACGGATAACCGGCTTCATCTCGCCGTACCCCACGATGATGACGGGCGTGGCGGGCTGCCAGGTCCGGAGAGGACGGTGCCGGCTTCAACCGGCGGCGCAGGATAAACCGGGCGATCATCGGCCATGGTGTTTGAAGCGGCGGTTCGGCGAGCCCCGGTAGGGCACGCTGATGGAAATCACCTGTCGGGGCTGGACCGACGCTCAGTTCAAGGAGCGTTTGACGGATTTCCGCCGGTTTGTGCATCGACGGTTTTATCGAAAATTCCGGCCGGGCCGCTGATCGGCTTTGAGAGAACCGCTTTTCATCCCGCCGGACCTCCTGATATGGTCCCTGTGAAATTTTACAGGATGAAGACCATTGGTGATACGTGAAGCCACGTGCCGTTGCGGCCAGTTGACGGCGGTTTGTCAGGGGGAGCCGGTGCGCGTTTCCGTCTGTCATTGCCTTGAGTGCCAGAAACGCACCGGAAGCGCCTTTTCCGCCCAGGCCCGCTGGCCGGACGAAAAAGTGGCCCTTTCCGGAGAGTTTTCAGAATGGCATCGGGCTGCCGACAGCGGTCACAAGGCCACCTACAGGTTTTGCCCGACCTGCGGCTCCACCGTCTCTTATGTGATCGAAGGATGGCCGGGCGTTATCGCCATTCCTCTCGGGGCGTTCGCCGATCCTCGGTTTCCGGCCCCGCGCTTTTCCGTCTATGAACATCGCAAACATGAATGGACGACTGTCCTTGGAGAGAACGTCGAACACTCGTCGGACCCGGCCATTGCCTTTACTCAGGGCGAGCTCCGGCCGACAGAACAGGATTAGGTCGGAGTTTTTGCCCCGCTTACCCGCGTAATTCTTTACGTCAGAGATGTGGAACGCAGCGCCGCGTTCTATGCGCTTCACTTTGGATTTTCGGTGCATCAATCGCCTGCAGACAGGATCACGGAACTGATCCCTCCCGGCGGCGGTACGCGGCTCCTGCTGCACAAGGCTGGAAAAGCGCAAAAACTTGGTCAGGCGGCGGTCAAGCTGGTCTTCGATATCGAGGATATTCCCGGCTTTTGCGAGACAGCCAAAAGCCACGGGCTTGTTTTCGGATCGCTTCATCAGGCGGACGGATATCAATTCGCCAATGCAAAGGACCCGGATGGCAATACCTTACAGGTGTCCAGCCGGGCCTATCGGCAAATAGAGACTATCTAGCAATCTTCCCTCCCCCGTCGATTGCTTTCGCGTTAAGCTCGCTCCATGTCGAATGAAACCGCAGTGCTGGAAACCAGCCTCGGCCCTTCCTTACGCCGGTGGCGGGTGCTGAACCGCGTCAAGCAGGAAGCGCTGGCCTGTGATCTTGGCGTTTCCCAGAGCAGGATTTCCCGCTGGGAGAGCGGTCTTGCGCAGCCGGATGGCGTGGAAAGAGCGAAAATCATCCGGCTGTTGCGCGCCCGGCCGGAAACGGCCGCCGACAGGGCGCTGCTGGAGCTGGTTACACTGGCATCGGAGCCGGTTCATCTGGTCTGCGATCTCACTCACCGTCTCCTGGCGATTTCCCCGGCACGGGCGCGGGAGTGGCGCCTGCCCGTGGCGCAGTTCATGAACCGTCCGCTCTGGCGGTTTGCCTCGGACGGTATCCGGGCAATGGAATTCAAACTGGCGGATCACGGCTGGTTCGAACCGATGTCCGCGGACATCTTCTACGATACCGAGCGGGCAAGTTTTCCCGAGATGACCATCCCCGAAAGCCGGATCAGGATTTCCCGGCTGCCGCTTTCGGACGGCAGCTTTGCCCGCCTTGTGCGCGAAGCCCCCCGGGACAAGCTTCCCGCATAAAATATTCACGGCATGGTCTGGCATGCGCGAGCCCATTACTCTTGCCGTCATGACCCAGATGACACCCCCTCCTCCCGTCTGCGACCGGCCAATGGACGACAAGAGATTGACCGGAATCCTGACGTTTCTGCAGTCCGCCGAACAACTGAAGGACACGATCCGGTCCGGCTCGACCCGCAAGGGCCGACCCGAAAGCACGGCCGAGCACAGTTGGCGGCTTGCGCTCATGGTGCTGCTTCTTGAGAAGGAGCTCACAGGCATCGATTTTCTCAAGCTTTTGAAACTATGCCTGATCCACGATCTCGGAGAAGCGATATCCGGGGACATTCCCGCTCCCGACCAGCAGCCGGGCGACGATCGCCAGCAGCGTGAGCGGCGCGATTTCCAGACGCTTTGCACGTCACTCCCAGAGGATCTGGCGGGGAACCTGATTGACCTGTGGGACGAATACGCCAAGGCCGCGTCAGTGGAAGCACGCTTTGCCAAGGCCTTCGACAAGCTGGAGACGATCTTCCAGCATCTGCTGATGCCACCGCCCGGCGCAAGCTTCTACGAGTTCAACCTGACCTATGGACGTGATCGCACGGATTATCACCCGCTGACACGGCAGGTCCGTGAACGTGCCGACGACGGAACCCGCGAAATGATCAGGGGTCTGGAAGGCGAGTCCTCCCGGTCTTCAACGAACCTTGCGGTTGATGAACAGTAATCGTTTGATTTTGCGCTCGTGAAAGCCTGCCCACACATCCTCGGGACAGATGCCGCTTTCATCGTCCCCAGAGCTTGATGATCCATATTCTACAAGTACTTGACCACGGCAGAACCAGCAATTTTTTGGTCAACCGGGACAATGCCATCAAACGGGTTCCTATCAAGTGAGCTTGCTATAAGGTGCCGTTTCCATGTGGAATGTCAGGTAACGCATCCACTCTGTTGGACGTGAATTTTTGGGGGTGAATGTGAAGTCAGGCAAAATTTTCAGCGGTGCTGTTTTTATAGGATTACTCTTGGCCGGTTGCCAAAGCGACGACCCGGGCTACGGGACCAGGCCTTATACGGATCCCGCCCTCACGGGTGCCGAACCGATTATGCCGCCCCCATTCAACGGGCGTATCAGTCGTGACTATTCCAGCTCGAAAACGAAAAGCTGGGTGTCTTCGGACGGAACCATTCACAAGAAGAGTTCAGGTACCAGCGTCAACATGTCGGTTGATCCCAATGCTGCCGCCGGCATGATCGCAGACCTGCTGGGGACGACATCCGGTGGAAACAGCTACACTCACAATGCCGCAGCTTCTCCCCAGTCTTACGTTGGCAAATGGAACATCTCGATATCCGGCAGGGAGTGCCGCCTGACATTGCGCCAAGGGCAAGGCAGCGGTGGCAGCGCGACGGTGTTTGGCTGTTTGAACACGGAACTCTCAGACGTCACACGTTGGAGCCTGCGCGGCTATGAACTGGTCCTGATCGGCATGTTTGACAAGCAGATTGCCAGTTTGCGGGTTACCCAGCCAAACCGATTGGATGGCTCGGCCCACGGAAAGACGCGGATCACCGCCTGGCGGTAATGATTGACGGCAGTCCGGGGGAAAGCATTTCGACAAGGCCGACATCGAAACCGCGTGGCACTGGATCGAAGATTAGGGTACGGCCCCATCGGCCATGTTTCCAGGCGCCTGCGCAAACGCGACCGGTCGGCCTCGAGCGCCTGTCAAAGCACGGACTTTTCCCGTTCTTCCAATACCCTTCAAATCAGTCGGCGGCCCAGGGTTCAGATCGAAACCTGTGGCGGAATTGCCAAACCGATACCTGAGTGAATGCCTCCAGCCGCCTGGACAGAGGACCGGATTGCGATTTTTAGAATTATTTTAAACATGAGTATTTTTATCAAGTTTATACTTGACTTGCATACTCAAGTTTTATTACTCGAGGTCCAACGGATTTCTAAAACATAGGCCCGTGGCCCAGCCAGTTGCACCTTGCACCGCCAGGCTCTGTGCGTTGACCAAGGAGTTTCCAATGATCAGTAAGTGCTTCAGCCTGTTTGCTGTTGGCGCGTTTACCGCGATGACCGCGGCGAGCGCCCTGGCGCAGGACGCGGGAGAATCAGGCGTCCAGGCGCCGCCGGCGGTATACCTCAGCGCGGCGCAAAATGACGGACCGAAGGAAGCCGAGGAACTGACACTCGGCATGTGGGTCAAGGCCGGCAACGTCACCACCTACACCATCGGCAATTCCTGGAACGACTGGATCCTCTGGCTCGTCTACGACAAGCTGCGCGAGCCCTCTCCCTATGCCGGCGAGGCGGAGGACTGGCTGGCGACCTCCATCACCCAGGTTTCCGAAGACGCGCGCGTCTGGGAGATCGATCTGCGCGAAGGCGTGAAATGGCACGACGGCAGCGAGTTCACCGCCGAAGATGTCGCATTCACCTTCGAATACTACCGTGAAGGCCCCGCCAACCGCTGGACCCACCATTCTTCCTCCGTGCCGCGCATGGTCGGCATCGAGGTCATCGACACATACAAGGTGCGGCTGACATCGGAAAAGCCGATGCCGAATTTCGACCGCATCACCGCGACCGACCTGCCGATCATACAGAAGGCCCAGTGGGAAGGCGTCGAGGACCCCCGCTCCTTTACCGATATCGGTATCGGCACCGGCCCCTACAGGCTGGTCGACTACGAAGCGGACCGCTACTACAAGTTCGAGGCCAACGAGAACTACTGGCGCGGCAAGCCCACGGTCAAGAAGCTCAACATCGTCATGATCAAGGATCCGCAGACGATGTTCACCGCGCTGAAGACCGGTGAGATCGACGGTGCCGCGCGTCCGGTGCCGCCGGAGCTGGTTCTGCAGTGGAAGAACGACAGCGCTCTTGAGATGATCAGCGCGCCGACCCTTTGGGGCGTCTGGCTGGATATCAACGTCGGCCGCAAGCCGTTCGACGACCGCGACCTGCGCCGCGCCGTGACGCTGGCGATCAATCCCGAACCAATGCTGGAGCGTGTTGTTCTCGGCCAGGGCAAGTCCGGCAAGCACGGCTGGCCGCACGTGGACAGCTTCTGGACCAAGCCCGACCTTGCCGCCGCCCATGATCCGGAACTCGCCATGTCGATACTCGACGAAGGCGGGTATGCCGATCGGGACGGAGATGGAACCCGCGAGACGCCGGACGGCAAGCCGCTGGTATTCGACCTGAAAATCGCCTCGAACCAGCCGACCTTCCTGCGCGCTGCCGAGATCGTCACGGAGCAGCTGAAAGAAGTCGGCGTCGGCGTCAAGGTCACGTCGATCGATCCGGGCTCCATGGGTCAGATGTGGCGCTCGCGCCAGTTCGACCTGCGCATTGCCGACATCACCCCGCACGGCATCGCCGACCAGGACATGCTGGTCATCCTCTACCGGGGCGACATCAAGAACGAGATGCTTCTCGATGAGGACAAAAAGACAATCGTCGACCGCTGGCTGAATGCGGAAACCCGCGAAGACCGCCTGAAGGTCAGCTACGAGTTGCAGGAATACCAGACGAAGTACCCGAACCGGGTCATGCTCTGGTATCCGGAAACTGTCTTTGCCTACCGCTGGCAGGCCTATGACAACTACGTCCCCTCCACCGGCTACGGGATCTTTCACAAGTATTCCTTCCTGCCGGAAGAGGCGCGGGACGGAACGGTTTCCCCGCTCCTTTCCGAGTAAGACCGGGAGCCGGGCGCAATGGTCTACCTTCGCATCGTCCTGCAATACGCAGTCGTCCTGATCGTTGCGCTTTCGCTCAATTTCGCGCTCCCCCGCATTGCGCCGGGGGAGCCCATCGACTTTCTTCTTCCCGAAGACGTGCTCGCCAACATGAGCCAGGAAGAACATGCGCAGGTCATGAGGGAATTCGGCCTGGATCTGCCCGTCAGCACGCAATTCTCCAATTATGTCACCGGCGTCTTTTCAGGCGATCTGGGCACCTCGGTCAGCTACGGCATGCCGGTCTGGGAGGTGGTTCTGTCCCGCCTGCCCTGGACACTTCTCCTGATGGGATGGGCGCTGGTCCTCAGCGCCATTGCCGGCTCGGCGCTCGGGGTTGCCGCCGCGAAGCTGAAAGGCGGCAAACTTGACATCATGTCATTGGTCGGCGTGATGTTTCTCGGCTCGGCCCCACCCTTCTGGGTCGCCATGCTGCTCATCACCCTGTTTTCAGCCCATCTCGGCTGGCTGCCGTCCTATGGCGCGGCGCCCCTGACGGCGATGCCAGGATCCTGGGACTGGATTTCAGGCGTTGCCCTGCGGCTGATCATGCCGGTCACTGCGCTGACACTCTTCCAGACAGCCAACATCCTTTTGACCGCGCGCTCGGCCATGACAATCGCGCTCGGGCAGGACTACATCACCTTCGCCCGGGCCAAAGGGGCAAGCGAGAACCGAATATTCACCGCTCACGCCTTTAGAAACGCATGCCTGCCCATCTACACCAACATCATGATCGGCATCGGCAATCTGGTCGGCGGAGCTCTGGTGATTGAAACGGTCTTTTCCTATCCGGGCATCGGCAGCCTGATCGTCGAGGGCGTGGGCGCAAGGGATTACAACCTCCTGCAGGGCGTCTTTCTGCTGGCCACCCTGAGCGTTGTCCTGGCGAACCTCGCCGCCGATCTCGGCTATCCGCTTCTGGATCCACGCGCGAGGCGGGCATGAGCGAAACCGTCCTGTCCGATCGGTTTTTCGGCGCACCGAGCCGCCACCGCCTGACTGCTGAACAGGCGGTCCGCCTGACCGGTCTCGTCATCCTGACCCTGATGATTGCCGCGGCCGTCTTCGGCCCTATGCTGGTTCCCTACGGGGCACGGGAGATCGTCTGCCAGCCGTTTGCAACACCCTCAGCGGCGCATCTTCTTGGATGCAACGACGCCGGGCAGGATATCCTGGTTGGCGTCCTGACCGGCGGCCGCGTTTCGCTCAGTGTCGGCATCGTCACCGCCCTTCTGACAACAGCGCTCGCAACGTTCGTCGCCGTCGGAGCCGCCTATTTCGGCGGACTGATCGACCAGCTGGCCATGCGCGTCGTCGATGTGATCATGTCCCTGCCCTTCCTGCCATTGGTGATCGTCCTCGGCACGTTCCTTGGGGCGTCGCTGAGCGTGCAGGTTCTGGTAATCACGCTGGTCATGTGGGCACAGCCGGTGCGTGAGCTGCGCAGCCAGGTTCTCAGCCTGCGCGCCGCCGAGCACGTTCAGGCCGCGCGCGCAATGGGGGGCAAATTTGGCTGGATCGCGCGCAAGCACATCCTGCCGGATCTTGCACCGCTGATCGTGCCGCAATTCGTGCGCGTTGCCCATAACGCGATCCTGATCGAGAGCTCGCTCAGCTTTCTTGGCCTCGGCGATCCCCTGCGCAAGAGCTGGGGCACGATCCTTTTCCACGCCAACGCGCGCACCGCCTTCCTGACGGAAAGCTGGGTCTGGTGGATCCTGCCGCCCGGCATCGCGATTGCTCTTGCCGTCGTGGCCTTCGCACTGATGGGCTACGGAGTCGGCGACGATAAAACGCCCCGGGCCGACAGGAATGCCAAGGCGCTCGATGACGTTGAAAAAAAGGCGTCAGATGGCATCCTGTCGTTGCAAGGCGTGAGCATCGCGTACCGGACCGGAGATGGACCGGTTCCCGCCGTCAAGGACGTGTCCCTGGAACTGAGGCAGGGCGAACTCGTGGGACTGGTCGGTGAATCCGGATCCGGCAAATCGACCCTTGGCATGTCCCTGCTCCGGCTTTTGCCGCCTGCCGGGCGGATCACCGGCGGCGGTGTCTGGCTCGACGGGGAAAACCTCTTTAGTGCCGAAAATGCCAGGCTGCGCGCTGTGCGCGGCACCAGCATCGCGCTTGTTCCGCAATCGGCGATGAACGCGCTCAATCCGGTGCGCAACATCGGCTGGCAGATTTCGGAAGCTCTAAAGATCCATGGCAAGGAAGGCGGAACAGCCCGCGTTGCCGAACTTCTGCAACTGGTGCATATCGACCCGGCCCGCGCCGCGGCCTACCCGCATGAGCTTTCCGGCGGCATGCGGCAACGGGTGGTGATCGCCATCGCGCTTGCCAACGATCCCAAAGTGCTGATCGCCGATGAACCAACCACCGGTCTGGATGTGCTCGTTCAGGCTGAAATCATGGCGCTCTTCGCACAGCTTCGAGCAGAACTCGGCATTGCCATCCTGTTCGTCACCCACGACCTTCCGCTGATTGCCGCCGAGGCCGACCGGCTGGCGATCATGGAAAAGGGTGTCATCGTCGAAACGGGCAAACCCCGGGACCTGGAACAGCACGCCAGCCATCCGCACACCCGCGCGCTGTTCGCATCGATCCCCAAACTGCACGCCCCCCGGATCTGGCAGCGCCATCCGGCCGCCGGCGGCAAGATCCTGACGCTCGACAACGTCTCGATTTCCTTCAATGCGGGGTTTGCAGCCAGACTGCGGGGCGCAAAACCTGTCAATGCGCTGCGCGGTGTCTCCGTGGAGCTGCGCCGGGGCGAGGTTCTGGGGCTTGTCGGGGGGTCCGGGTCGGGCAAGACGACGGCAGCCAGACTGTCGCTCGGCCAGTACGCGCCGGACGAGGGTGCCGTCCTTTTCGAGGGCGAGCCCCTTCACAAAGCTTCCGGAACGCCGGTTCACATGATCTTCCAGGATCCGTATCAATCGCTGAGTGCGCGCATGTCCGTCATGGAAGCGGTGGCGGAGCCCTTGCGGATCGACGGCCGGCCCTGCAATTGCGCGGAGATCGCAACGGCGCTCCGCGAAGTCCACCTGCCCTGCGACGATGCATTCCTGAACCGCCGTGTCGGCTCTCTTTCAGGCGGGCAACGCCAGCGTGTGGCCTTCGCCCGGGCGCGGATCACACGTCCGCAGGTCATCCTCGCGGACGAGCCAACGTCGATGCTCGATCAGTCGATCCGCCTGGACATCCTGAACCTGCTGGAAGACATGCGCCGCGATCTGGGCACAAGCATCCTGTTCATCACGCACGACATCGTCCTGGCCCGCCACTTCTGCGACCGTGTGGCCGTCATGCGCGATGGCGTGATCGTTGAACTCGGCCAGGCCGACGATGTCGCCCTGACGCCCTCTCACGAATACACGAAGCAGCTCATCGATGCCGTCGAGCATCCCAGTAGCGCAAGGATAATCTAGTGCGCAAAATCCTTCTGACCATCTTCGCTCTGCTGCTGCCGGTCACCGCGGCCCTGGCCCATTTCGCCGGCAACAGCCAGTATCGGGTTTTCCTTCTTGACCGGGAAGAAGAGCAGCTCTTCATCAGGATTGCGGCTCCGCTCATCTTCGCGGAAGACCTCGCCGCACGAAAGCGGCCGGACGATCCGATCCGATCGGAATTCATTGAAGCCAGGGAGATCAACGGGCAATGGATCTACCGGCTGGACACTGCGGCCATTGCCGCAAGGCCGGACGCGTTCATGAACAAGATCGCGGGCGGGTACGAGATCTTCTCGGGTGGCAATTCCGTTGACCTGACACCGCAGTCTGTGGCGGTCCACCTGAAACAGGACCTGCCCCCTTTTGCGGATATCGGCGACGCCAGGGCAGCGCTCGGCGAAACGACGGGCATTGCCCCCTATATCGCCGATGCGGTGGTCGATATCTCGATTGCGCTCGGCCCGCTTTCGGAGACCGTCGCCATCCGCAACAGGCTGCCGGAGATCGATCTGCCTCTAGAGGTTTCCGTCGATAATCACTTCCTTGACTGGAAAGGCGGCGGCGTCGAACTGCGCGATGTCAGCGGACAATTGCTCGAACCCGTCATTCTGGAACGCAGCCTGCCAAGGACCATCGGCAGATATGTCGTCGAAGGCGTGAAGCATATTCTGGAAGGCCCGGACCATGTCCTCTTCGTGATCTGCCTGGTGCTCGCGTCCGCCTCCTTCTCCCGCCTGATCTGGACTGTTTCGGGCTTCACCATCGGCCACACGATCACGCTGATCGCAGGCTTCCTGGGCTTTGCTCCATCGGTCAACTGGTTCATTCCTGCCGTGGAAGCCGCTATCGCCGCATCCATCGTCTATGCGGGTGCCGTCGCGCTCCTTGGCCGGGCCCGGGGCCCGGGCATCGTCGTTACCGCTGGCCTGGGTCTTTTGCACGGTTTCGGATTTTCCTTCGTCCTCGCCGACGTGCTGGGCCGGCAGTCGCCGGACCTGATCCTGTCGCTTCTTTCCTTCAACATCGGCGTCGAGATCGGGCAGCTGGCAATCGTGGCCGTGGTCTTCGCCCTGCTTGGCCTCTCCAGCCGCGCCGGCGCTCATTACCCCAAGGCACTGAGATTGGCCGGTGCGTCGCTCGCCATCGTCATAGCGGCTTACTGGCTGATCGAGCGTGTGGAACTCATTGGAGACGTTATCTGACATGGGCAGGTTTTTGTGGCTGTTGAACACGCCGGACGGCGCGCCGAAATTCGTAAGCAAGATCGGCGGATATACATTCGATATCGACCAGCAATCGGCTTTCGGGTCCAGGGATCTTTCGGTCTATGACGGCATCGTGCTGACCATGCATTCGGACCAAAAGCATCTGCAAAGCGTATCGTCGCGGCTGGAGACGTTCCTTGAAGGCGGCGGTTCGATTGTTTTCAACGGACATATCGCCCATCCCTTCCTCCCCGGGATTTCCCCGTTTCGCCCGATCGCGCAGGAGGGGCTGGAAAGCCTCAGAATTCACATCGAGGAAGGCCATTCAGTGTTTGAAGGCCTGACCACCGACGATCTCACCTTTCAGCGCGGCGTCGCCGGCTTTTACAGCCGCGGCACCAATCCGCCGCCGGAAGGGGCCGAGGTTCTGACGACGCTTGGCGTCGATCGCGTACCGGTCGACTGGATTGCACATATCGGCAAGGGGCGCCTCTTCGTTCACACCGGCAACGACCTCTTTTCCTTCCTCCACCGCGCGGACCCGGAGGGCTTGAGCGTGCTGCACCGGTTCTTCAGTCATTTCGAAAGGAGCATCCGATGAGTTTCGTGGCAGCCATTGACGGCGGAACCTACTTCCACCACCGCACGCTCACCGAAGCGCCCTTCGAGAACTGCTTCGACGAGATCGTCTATATCGGCGACGTCGCAAAGACGGACCTGTCGCGTTACGACGTGCTTTTCCTGCCCTGCCGCCTGAACAGCCACCTGATCGAACCGCTCAAGGACCAGCTGGTCGCCTATATGAATGGCGGCGGCGTGCTGATCGCAATGGGCGAGATCTTTCCGGACCGCTGGCTGGAGGGCATCGAGTTCACGTCCTGCCAGACGAATTTCTGGTGGTGGATCACCGGCGAGAAAGGACCGGAACCACGGATTTCCAACCCGTCGCACGTTCTGATGAAAGACATGACGGCAAAGGCCGCCACCTGGCACCTGCACGGACATTTCGCCCCGAAGCCCGAGCAGGAATCTCTCATTGAAGACGACACCGGCGTCCTGATGTTCGAGGACAGGCAGAGCTATGCGCCCGGCCGTCTCATCGTCACCTCCCTCGACCCCTGTTATCACCACGGCTCACATTTCATGCCGGCAGCGACGCGGTTTCTGGAAGCAATGCTTCCAAGGCTCCGGGAACTCCAAAGCGCGCCGCGTTAAATTGAATTCAGAAAATCGCCCGAACGCATTTGCAATGCAAACGCTGCCTCGGGCGTCTTCCTGAACCCATGAATCCGCTTAAACGCGGCACGCTACAAGGAATAGAATATGGACAGCATTACGGTTCGCGAAAACGGACAGGACATAACCTTCAGCTTCAACGATCTCATGAAGTTTCACGGCCCCGGCTTTCCGGGCGGTGTCGTTCATGCGCTGAAAGCCATGCAGGCGGCATTTCCGCTTCTCGACAGTGCAGCGCCTGAGCGCCGGGAAGTCACGTTGCTGACTGCCTTTTCAGGCCCCGGCGGGCGCGATGCCATCGAGATGGTAACGCGCGCGGTCTCCGGAGACCGGTTCACCGTCGACAGGAGCCTTGGCGGTGCCGATATCATCAGTGAACCGCCTGGCCCCTATCTCTGGCGCTTCGGTTATCGCGACCGACGGGTCGAAGCCGTCATTCGTCCGGGACTTGTGCGCGAGGAATTCGTCCTTCTCGGCAAAAAACAGGACCGCTCCCTCGAGGAAGAAACACGCCTGACAGAACTGAAATACGAAATGGCTCACCGACTGCTGCCACTTGCAGGGAGCGAGGTCTACGAAACAGAAATTCTGAGCGCCAAGTGACCCTCAGCGCGGAATTCAGACGGCACTGCGTTGGGCCATGAGACGTCAGCGGCGGCGGCCACCGCCGCGCCGGATGGTCGTCGCCCCCTGGGGTTGCGGACGCGACCGCTGCACATTGCGCTGACGGTTGATCTGCTGATTGCCTACCTGGCGCGCCCTGCTGTCCCGGTTCAGATGCGCCGGAGCCTGCGGCCGTTGCGCCGGACGCTGCACATTCGGTCTTTGGACCGCAGGCGGCCTTTGCACAGTGGGCCTTTGCACAGTCGGCCTTTGAACGTTCGGGCGCTGTACCGGCCGCTGCACGTTCGGCTTTTGTATATTGGGCCGCTGTCCCGCCGGCAGGTTCGCCGGGCGCTGTACATCGGGGCGCTGAACATTGGGCCGATTGCCGGCATTCGGCCGGTTCTGGATCCTGTCACCGGCCGGGCGGTTCACCAGCGCCGCGCCCGCTCCGGCACCGATCGCGGCGCTCGCTCCAGGATTACCGAGCCTGTCCTGAATGTTTTCACGCGATGGGGCGGCGACATCTCCCCAGCGGCCACCCTCGAATTTCTGCCAGCTTTCGCCATCGCGGCGGTAGACCGCGCCGTCCCGTCCGGCAAAGACATCGCCGCGGCGGTCGAGATTGGCTACACGGCCGGAACTGCCGTCCTGCTGCCAGCGGTTCACGGCGCCGGCCTGGAGATCGCGGGTCCGCGACCATTGCGGTCCGGTGACGACGACCTTGCCGCCCCAGGAACCGTAGATGCCGCGCGCGCCACCGGCGACGACGCGGTTGCCGGTGCGTGGATTATAGGCGGAGATGAAGCCGGCGCTGCCGCGCGGCCCGCTGATCGCCGCCCCGCGGATATAGCCGCCGGTGCGGGGATTGTAGATGCCACCACCGGCAATGCCGCGCAGAGGGCCATAGGCGTAGCCGTAGCGGCCATAGGTGCCGCGCACCGGATTGTAGAAGGCGCCGATGCCGTAGGTCACGGGTCTTGGGAAATAGATCGGCCGGTAGCCGGGCCGGTACCAGGGCCGGTAATAGTAGCCCGTGCCATAAACGAAGACGCCCCAGGCCAGATATCCTGTCAGGTAGCCCATCGTATAGCCGTACCAGACCGCGCCAGGCTCGGTTTCATAGATCCGCACATAGGTGGTATTGTAGACCGGCGAGGACGGCGGGATGGTGTAGATCTCGTCAGGAACCGACGTTGCGACCACGAAAGGCCCTTCCGGGCTGTCGCCGACGAACCAGACACCATCCTGCAGCACATAGTATTTCGCGCCGACCTGAAGCACCTGATCATTGGTGTTGACCGCATAGGACATCGAGGTGCCCTCGATCGGCTCGAATTCCGGATCGCCCGCATAGGCGACATCCGTGCTGAGCGAGCCAACCTCCACCCGCGCCGTCGTCGGGATGCTGGCCTTCAGGCGGGCCTGGGAGGCTTCAGAGGTGCCGGGAATGGAGGCACGGACCGAATAATAGGGAGCGTCTTCCGGAATGTTGAGGAAATCGGACGGCATGTCCGGCGTGGTGAAGGACCATGGTCCATCGAGCGATGCCGATTTGAACCAACGGCCGGAAACCAGAATGTACCAGGTGGACGTGGATTTCAGGAAAAACACGTCGCTGTCCGTGTTGGACGCCCATTCCAGACCGGTGCCTTCGACCGGTTCGAGCTTCGGCTCACCTTCAAAGACGATCATTTCCGCCGGTTTGTCGGAATAGATGACTTTCGGTGCCACATTGTCCGGGAACGGTTCGCCCGGAATGGCATCGCGGGTCTCCTTCCAGTTGTCTTCATCCGGCAGGGTCTTGATCAGGTCGGGAAGTTCGGTGACCGGTTGCCAGCCCGCTGACACATCCTTCGTTGTCAGCCAGGCCTTTTCGTCGCGCAGATAGAGCTCTCCGGTTTCGTCGATCCTGAGGATGTCCCAGTTGGTGTTGACGACGAAACCGAGACCCTGCACGCCCTTGACAGGAGCAAAGATCGGCGCGCCCTCCGTCTGCACCAGGATGGCCGGCCCGGTGGACACGAAGACCGGCGGGGCGTCCGTGCCGAGCCCCTGAACGTCCTCCATGCGCTGGTATTCGGCGAGGCCTGCCGTGATCCGCTCCTCCTTCACCGTGATCGCGCCGGTCGGCATGATCTTGCCGACCTGCAGCGAGAGATCCGTCAGTGCTCCCCGGCCAAGCGCGGAAAAATCAAGCTTGGTGACCTGGAGTGCGCTGACATCGACCTCACCCCTGTCGGTATCCGCCACGGTCTGACCGCTCACGCCGATCACGCCGAAGACCGGCTTGGCATCCTTGTTTTCGAGATATTCGGCGGCAACCAGTGCCTCGAGGGTCTTGAAATTGTCCCAGGCGGTGAATTGCGGCTGATAAAGCACGAGCGTCGCGCCGGCATCCGTCCGGAACGAGCGAGGCCAGCCGGTCGTTTCCTCCGCTTCGGTCAATTGCAGGTACCGGCCGCTGACGAAGCCGTTCCGGCCGCCGTAGCTGATGGAACACCAGGCACCGCCGTCATCGCAGTCTTCGAGCTCCACCGCGGTGCCGTTCGCAACCGTGCCGAACGAGCCGTAGCCGGTTCCAGGACCTTGCCGGAAATTGACATTGGCCGTTGTAACGGCCGGCGCGGCCAGCACACCGTTCACGAGAACCGATTGAACCAGCAATGCCGAGGAGAGAAAAACGGAAACAGTCTTGCGCATGGGGCCTCCAAAGGCAGTCCGCGTCGGGCCAAAGAGGTCGCGCACGATGGCCATTTGCGGGCTGTCAGGAAGGCACCCGGACCTGTGATTTTATAACGCGGAGCTTCTATTCCCTGTGCGGCGCGTCACAGGTATTACTTTGGTAAAGTGTCAATCTGTCTGCAACATGACGTTGTTCAACAGACGCATTGAATCCAGGAGTTTACGAACATGCATATATCTCGCGGCTTCCTGACAGTCGCTCTGGCGGGACTGGCGTGCATCGGCTCCCTTGCCATCGCACCGCCGGAGCCGGCGCGGGCGGAACTCTTTTACTGCAAAAGCACGCGCACGCCGCAGGGCAACGAGCCCTATTGCAACTTCCTGCTTTTCGACAAGTCCTTTACCCGCCACAAGCAGGTCATCGTTGCCCAGGGCGCGGTCCGCGACGTCGATATCAATGGCAATTATGACGTTTTCTGCGTGCTGGTTCAAGGCCACACGGGCACACCCGACCAGTTCGACTACCGCAGGCAGCAATGCAGGCAAAGCGATACGGGACGGAACTATCAGTTTCCGATCAAGGCCCTGAACATGCGCCAGGGCCGCAACGGTTTCAGTTCCGATGCCGTTCAGAACCTGCTGCCTGCCCAGCGCTGGTAAAAGTCAACCGGCGCGACTTCCGCCACGCCGGCTGCCTATTTTACTTTTTCAGGGCGTTTTTTCCGCTTCAGCAAGCAACTGAGGAAAGCGCCTTTGCCGCCATCTGCACAGCCTGACCGGTGCGGGCGGACTGCTGGGCGGCGAGGCCCATTTCGACGGCGCGGCGGCCGTCTTCAAGCGTCACATCCGGAACGTCCTTTTCACCGCGCACCATCGCGGCAAATCCCGCGTGCTGATAGAAGGTCGAGCCGTTGTGGTCGCCCGCCTCGAGAATGGCCGGATCGACCGGAATGTCGATGCGGCGCGGCCCCTTTGGACTGCGCGGTGAAACGACGAGCATCGGTACGGGCGGATCGCCCAGATCCTCCGGCCAGAACCGCACAGGACCCGGCACGAATGCCTCGATCTTACCTTCCTGTCCGACTGCTGAGATTTCCTCCTGGTAACGCGCGCCTTCGGCGAACATGCAAAGCTCCAGCATGGCACGCGCGCCGTTCTCGAAATCGACGATCACATAGCCGTTGTCGAGCACATCCGGCCGCTCGCCGTCGTATGCTTCGTCCTTGTGATTGACGTCCTGTCCGGCCGACGCCATGACGCGCACCGGCTCGCATTTCATGATCAGCCGCATGAGATCGAAGAAATGGCAGCATTTTTCGACGAAAGTCCCGCCTGAATAGCGGTTGAACCGGTTCCAGGCACCGACCTTGTGCAGAAAGGGAAAACGGTGTTCGCGGATCGTCAGCATCCTGATGCCGCCGGTGACCTCTTCGGCCCGCGCGATCAAGGCCGCAATCGGCGGCATGTAGCGGTATTCCATCGCCACCCAGACCGGCGCCGGATAGGAGGCCTTGAAGGCTTCCAGTTCGGCCAGATCCTTCGGGTCCGTGAAGAGCGGTTTTTCGACCAGCAACGGCAGAGGGCGCTTCCTGCGGATTTCCTCCATCTGTGCAACATGGCAGTGGTTCGGGCTGGCGATCAGAATGCAATCCAGCGCGTCCACATCCAGCAATTCACCGACGGAGCCTGCAAATTCGGCGCCTGGCGCAAATTCAGCTGCGGCCCGGGCCATTGCCGGATCAGGTTCGAAAATCGCCGTCACCTCGGTATCCGGCAGAAGGGCAATGTTGCGCAGATGCTCCTGCCCCATCATGCCACAGCCGATCACCCCGTATCTTACCCTCGCAGGCATTCAAGTCCTCCTTGACAGGCAGGGGCTGTCCGCCCGCCTGGCTATTTCAACCGCTGTACGTAATGCGCCCTGTCCGTATCGAACCAGGTTCGCGAATATTCGACCGGCTTCGGCCGGTCCGCCCAGCTGAACCGTTCGATATAGCCGGTAACCGTTCCCGGCGGCTTTGAAAATTCGTCCGGCGCCCAGTCGGGAACCTTGCCGATGGTGACCCTGTCCTCGGCGCGGACGATCCAGAAACCGAGATGCCTTTGATAGAAACGGTAAAGGGAATCGGACAGAAACTCCCGTTTCACCAGACCCGCGTCACCGTCGAGCCAGATTTCCTCCACCGCGATGACGACATCGTTGAGATATCTGAGACGGCGGATGCGGGTTCCCTCGCCGCTTGTGCCGAAGTCCGGCAGATCCCGCGGTTTACGCAGCCTGTCCAGCTCCAGAACGCCGGCGCGCGGCAATCCGCCGCCCGTCAGCAGCTCCAGACGGAACATCGCGTAGACGCTGTCACCGGTGCCGCCCTGGCGTATGTAGTTACCCGAACCCTGAACCCGCTCGAGCAAGCCTTTTTCCGTAAGGTCCGCCAGCGCCTTGCGCAGGGTGCCGATCGAGATTCCCAGTTCCTCGGCCATGCCCCGCTCAGGCGGCAGCCGCTCTCCGTCAATCAGCCGTCCGGCGGCGATATCGCGGATCAAAAGCTCGCTGACCTGCACATATAAAGGCAGTGCATTGGAGGTTTGCGAGGCCATCGGCATGGCGGTCTGGTTGCCTGTCTTGTGAAAATTGATACACTATTGATTTACATCAAAACGGATGATATGCAAGAAGAAATCGAAGGCAAAATGAAGCCAATCGAAAACAAATGAAAACTCCGGTACGGCTGGCGTTCAGTGGAACACAGACAGGATGTTCCGGCATTTCGAGGACCGCTCACCCTGCCTTCAAGCGGCTCGCACAGGGCAGGTTCGTCCAGGGAGGCACTACATGACCGTTGTCCCGGTAACTTCGCCGGATCTCGATGCCGCGGAGGTGTCCTGGTTCGCGGCATTGTGCTCCGACGACTATCAGTTTCTGGGTGTACCGGAAGGCCATCTGCGGTCTTCCTGGGACCATTGTTCCGAGATCGTCAAGACCGCCGAGGATCAGGGTTTCCGCAACATCCTGTGCCCGTCCTCCTATCAGGTCGGCCAGGACACCCTGTCCTTTGTTGCCGGCTGCGCGCCGATTACCGAGAAGATCAATCTCCTGGCCGCTGTCCGCTGCGGGGAGATGCAGCCGATCATGCTGGCGCGCACCATCGCGACGCTCGACCACATGCTCAAGGGCCGCCTGACGGTCAACATCATCTCTTCCGATTTTCCGGGTGAACAGGCCGACAGTGGCTACCGTTACCGGCGCTCCCGGGAGGTAGTCGAAATCCTGAAACAGGCCTGGACGCTGGACGAGATCAACTATGAAGGCGAGATCTACAGCTTCAAGGGGCTGACCACCGACCCGGTCAGGCCTTACCAGACCGGCGGACCGCTGCTCTATTTCGGCGGCTACTCGCCGGCGGCGCTCGAGCTTTGCGGCCAGCACTGCGATGTCTATCTGATGTGGCCGGAAAAGATGGAAGAGCTGGAAGGCCGCATGAAGGCGGTCAATGCTGTGGCGGAAAATTACGGCCGCACCCTGGATTACGGCCTGCGCGTCCACATGATCGTGCGGGACACGGAAAAGGAAGCGCAGGAATACGCCGACTACATCGTCTCGAAACTGGACGACGACCAGGGAAAGGCCATCCGCGAACGCGCGCTCGATGCAAAATCCCTCGGCGTCTCCCATCAGGCGAAGAACCGCGAGATCGCCGACGAATTCGGCTATATCGAACCCAATCTGTGGACCGGTGTCGGGCGGGCAAGATCCGGCTGCGGCGCGGCGCTGGTGGGCTCCACCGATCAGGTCCTGTCGAAGATCGAGGCCTATCGGAAAATGGGCATCCGCGCCTTTATCTTCTCCGGCTATCCGCATATTGAAGAAGCGGAACATTTCGGTGCCCGGGTTATGCCGAACCTGAAGACCTGCTCGCTGCCGCATGTTTACGGCCGCGTTCCCGCCGGCACCCCGGCAACCCCGCTTGGCACTGGAGTACGCCGCTAATGGAACGCGTCAGGCTTTCCGAAAATCTCGAGTTGTCCCGCCTGATCTATGGCATGTGGCGCATCGGCAACGATGCGGACACCTCCCCTGATTATGTGGAGAAAAAGATCCAGATCTGCCTCGATCAGGGGATCACCACCTTCGATCAGGCGGATATCTATGGCGGCTATACCGCGGAAGCGGTGCTCGGAGGGGCGCTCAAGGCCAATCCCTCGCTGCGCGCGCGCATGGAAATCGTCACCAAATGCGGCATCGTCGCCCCCGCCGGACGCTACGCCGGCAAGACGTTGAAATACTACGACACCTCGCGCGCCCATATCGAGAAATCGGTCGAGACCTCGCTTGCCGACATGGGCATAGAGACCATCGATCTGCTGCTGATTCATCGTCCTGATCCGTTGATGGATCATCACGAAACCGGCGCCGCGCTCGACGCTCTGGTGAAGAGCGGGAAAGTGAAGGCCGTCGGCGTCTCCAACTTCCGTCCCTGGGACTGGGAGTTGCTGCAATCGGCGATGTCGACGCGACTGGTCACCAACCAGATCGAGATTTCCCTGAGGGAAATCTCGCCCTTCACCAATGGCGATCTCGCCTTTCATCAAAGGCTCGGCACACGGCTGATGGCCTGGTCGCCGCTCGGCGGCGGCGCGCTGATTTCGCAAGGCGGCCGGCTCGGCGCCGTCCTGGATGAACTGGCGGGAAATCATGGTGTTGACCGCTCGGAGGTCGCCGTCGCCTTCCTGCTGGCGCATCCGGCACGGATTCTACCGGTCCTGGGCACCAATAATCCGGAACGAATCGCCCGGATCTCCGATGCGCTGAAAGTCAAACTGGATCGCGAAACCTGGTATCGACTTTATGAGGCGGCCCTCGGACAAGAGGTGCCCTGATGACCATGCAGACTGCAAATCATCCCGTCACCTTCGAGCCCGATGCCGAAAACACCCGCCTGCTGCGGGATGCCTTCGGCCGCTTCGCCACCGGCGTCACAATCGTGACCACCGGATCGGTGGACGGTCCCGTCGGCATCACCGCCAACAGCTTTTCCTCCGTGTCCCTCGAGCCGCCGCTGGTTCTGTGGATGCTGGACAAGGGCTCTCGGCGGTTCCGCTATTTCGAGACCGCCGAACACTATGCCATCCACGTCCTCAGACGAGAGCAGGCCGAGGTGTGCAACGACTTTGCGCGCAATGCCCATGCCTTCGACCAGCTGAGCTATGCGGTGGACCAAAACGGCGTGCCGCTGATCGAGAACTGTCTGGCGCGTTTCGAATGCAAACGTTTCACGGCCTATGAGGGCGGCGATCATCTGATCTTGCTGGGAGAAGTGTTGCAGGCGGAAATGCGCACGGGAGATGCGCTTACCTTTTTCGCGGGCAAGCTGGGGCAAATCGCACCGCAATAAGAACCGGCATCGGGACGGCTGAATGCCCCGGACAGACATGCAGATCCAGGGTACAGATCGGGCCGGCCTCCGTCACCGCCCCTCCTTTCGGCATTCCGGACAAGGTTGCGAGCGGATTGCCGATTGACCATTAGCCGCGGATCAGAAGTTAGGGAAACCAGATGGTTGAACCTTTGAAGGACAGGGCGAATGTCCTGTTTCCCGGAATTGCCCTTGCCGGGCTCGTGGCGATCGCGGCTCAGTTCCTGAATGAGCATTACGGCGCCCCGGCCATGCTGATGGCAATCCTGCTCGGAATGCCGCTGAACTTTCTTTCCGAGGAAAAAAGAACCGCCGAAGGGATCGCGTTTTCCGCCCGGGCGCTGCTGAGGCTCGGGGTCGCCTTGCTCGGCGCGCGCATCAGCGTCGAAATGGTGCAGGCTCTTGGCCTGCCCTTTCTGGCGCTTGTCGTTCTGGGCGTACTGGCGACCATCGGATTCTCGCTTCTGATCGGCGGGCTTTTTGGCCGGGACCGGCTGTTTTCGTTTCTCACCGGCGGTGCGGTGGCGATCTGCGGGGCATCCGCGGCGATGGCCATCGGGTCGATCCTGCCGAAGCGCGAGAACGGCGAACGGGATCTCGCCTTCACGGTCATCACCGTGACCGTGCTGTCGACACTGGCGATGATCTTCTACCCGATCCTGACGAGCTCTCTCGGGCTTACCACCGACGCGACGGGTGTGTTCCTCGGCGGAACGATCCACGATGTGGCCCAGGTGGTCGGCGCCGGATTTTCGATTTCCGAGGAAACCGGGGATCTGTCGACCCTGGTCAAGCTGATCCGCGTCACCATGCTCGCCCCTATCGTGCTGGTGGCCGCACTGGTGCTGCGCAAGGGCGCCGCACCCGATGCCACCCGTCCGCCGCTGGTACCGGGTTTTGTGATCGCGTTCCTGGTGCTGGCCACCTGCAATTCCTTCGGCCTGATACCGGACGCCGCCAAGGAAACCGCCGGTCATGTCTCGCGCTGGGCGCTGCTGGCCGCCATTGCCGCGGTCGGCATGAAGACCTCGATCCCCAAACTCCTGGAGGTCGGCGGCCCGGCCATCTGGATGATGCTCACGCAGACGGTGTTTCTGGCGCTGTTCGTGCTCGGCGGCATCTGGCTGATCGGATAAGCGGCGGCATCTTTTCCCGCTGGCATCGATACCCCATATCAGGGAAGGAACCCCGGCCCTTTTCCAGGTCCGGGGCTTTTCTTGTTGAGGCGAGTGTGGAATATAGCTCGCACCCTACTTCGCGGACCGGCGGCTGGCCCGGTCCGACCGACTTCATGCCGCCCGGAAATTCGAAAGCGCCTGGATGAAAAGCTACATCACGACCCCGATCTACTACGTCAACGGTTCTCCGCATATCGGTCATGCTTTCACATCCGTCATGGCCGATATCCTGAAACGCAACCGCGTGGCGCTGGGATACGAGCTGATGCTGTCCACCGGCGTGGACGAACATGGCCAGAAAAACCAGGAAGCCGCCGCCGAACTCGACATGTCGGTGACGGACTACCTGGAGATGCGCGGCAAGGAATTCCGGGACGTGTTCGACCGTCTGGGCGTCGCCTACGATTATTTCGTGCGCACCAGCCGGGAGGGTCACAAGACGGCCGTTGCAGGCATGGAACAGGCGATCTTCGACAAGGGCCTGATCGTCAAGAAGCAATATACCGGCACCTACTGCAAGGGCTGCGAGGAGTTCAAGAAAGAGTCCGACCTGACCGAGGACGGCCAGTGCCCGCTGCATCCGACCATGAAGGTGGAGCAGACCGACGAGACCAACTACTTCCTGATGATGGAGCCGTTCCGCGAGCGACTGCTGCAGCATATCGCCGACAATCCGGATTTCGTGCAGCCGGAAGCCTTCCGCAACGAGTTGAAGCAGATGCTGTCCGAGCCGCTGGAAGACCTTTGCATCTCGCGGCCGAAGGCCCGTGTGACGCTCGGTGTCGATCTGCCCTTCGATACGGACTTCGTGACCTATGTGTGGTTCGACGCTCTCGCCAACTACCTCACCAATATCGGCTGGCCGGAAGAAGGCTATGAGGACTGGTGGGCGGAGTGCGAACACCTGATCGGCAAGGACATCCTGAAGCCGCATGGCGTCTACTGGCCGATCATGCTGATGGCCGCGGACCTGCCGCTGCCGAAGAAACTGTCCGTGCACAGCCACTGGGTCGGCGCCGGCGGCATGAAGATGTCGAAATCCATCGGCAATGTCGTCGATCCGATCGAGGTGATCGACAAGCTGGGCGTCGATGCGCTGCGCTGGTATCTGGCCCGTCACATGCGCGCCGACAGCGACAGCCAGATATCCGTCGACCTGATCACCCAGACCTACAACAGCGAACTGGGCAACAAGGTGGGCAACCTCCTGTCGCGGGCGGCGAAATTCTCCAAGGCGCGTTTCGACGGCAAGCTGCCCGCCCCCGGTCCGCTTAACGCCCAGGACGAGGTGATCCGCAAGTCGGTTGTCGAAGCGACCAGTGGCATGAGCGCGTGGATGAACCTCGCCGACATTCCGGCGCGGGCGCAGGCGATCATCACGGTGTCCGACGAGATGAACAACTACTTCGCCGAACAGGCGCCGTGGGATCTCATCAAGAACGAGGAAACCCGGGAACGCTGCCAGACAGTGATCTACGTGACCCTCGACTGCCTGCGCGTCGTCATGGAAGCCCTGCTGCAGATCATCCCGGGGTCGGCGGGTAAGGCACTGGACATGCTGAACGCACCGGAGGCCGCCTGCCCCTGGAAACCGGAGCTCGACAAGCTTCAGGGCGACAGCGACCTCAACGAGATCGAGACGCTGTTTCCCAGGGTTCAGTAATATTTTGCGTAAATTCGGCGGCTGCTCTGTCATGCGGGGTCGCCGGAACGCCACATGCCGGGAAAAACAGACCCCTCAGCGCCCGGCAGCGTGAGGATCAGTCTCCATCGGCACTCGTGTCCCCGCACGGGAAAGACGAACAGGAAGAGGACCATCAGATCCAACAGGGTGCGGGTCGTTCTCTTCGCTCCGGATCGAAAGGGCCTCCCGGAACGTGGCGAGACGGTCGAGAACGGCTTGCCGTTTTTCGTCGAGATCGGCTCTGAGGCGATCGATCTGCTCGAGCTTTTTCATGAGTTGCGGAATGCCGCCCTCGCAGGGTCCCGCGCCCTCGTCGGAGAGGCAGGCCGCCATCGCGCGGACCTCGCGGGTTGAAAAGCCCGTGTCGATGAGATCGCGGATCCGGCCCGCGCGGCGCAGGTCGGCGGCGCCATAGCTGCGATAGCCATTTTCCGAGCGGCGAGTTTCCATGAGGCCCGACTTCTCATAGTGGCGCAGCATGCGCTCCGTGATTCCAAGCCGTTCGGCTGCTTCCTTGATCTGCATTCCGGCTCCTTTCCACGCGGTTCCGTAGCGTGTCGCATTCAAGCGGATTCAGGGTTTCCTGAATTCAATTGAATGCGACACGATCTAGCACCTTGACACTAGTGTCAGGGTCAACCCTCATTTTCAAGAAGGCGATCGCACAAGCTGCTCTGACGGTAAAGCGGCTGGCTTCCCTCTCCCCATCAAGGGGAAGGGAAGCCGTGAGTTTCAGCGTTCGGAAAAAAAGCCTAGCTCCTCAGCGACCAGCCGCCGTCAATGGTGATCACCTGTGCGGTGAGCCATTCATTGGCCGAACTGCCGAGCCTCAGGATCCACGGCACAAGATCGGAGGTCACCCCGCGCCGTCCCAGCGGGACCTGTGCAGCCTCGGTTTCCTCTATGGATTGCGCGACTTCGGCGGGCAGACCCATCATGCCAGTCAGGGCGCCGCTCTTGACGGGGCCGGGAGAGACGGCATTCACCCTGATACCGTCCTGTGCAAGTTCGATGGCCCAGGATCGGGTCAGATGCTCAAGCGCCGCCTTGGTGGCCGCATAGTGAGCCAGACCCGGCGCCGCGTTTCGAGAAATCGCTGTTCCGATATTGACGACCGCGCCCTTCGTCTCCCGCAACGCCGTCTGCGCCTCCTTCAAGAGAAGCGACGGGGCAACGATGTTGACCGCGCAGATGTCCGCGATTGTCTCCGCATCGTAGACATCGATGGCGAGCGGTTTGCCGGCCCCGGCATTGTTGACGATCAGATCCAGTCTGCCCCAACGGGCCATCGCCGCCTCGACAATGCGCCTGCCGCCGGCCGGGTCGGCGCTGTCGGCCTGGACCGCCTCGATTGCCGCGCTTCTGCCGGCAACCCCGTCAAGCTTCGCCTCATCACGTCCCGTGATGACCACATTCGCTCCGCGCTCGATCAACGCCAAAGCCGTGGCTTGCCCGATGCCGGAGCTTCCGCCCGTTACGATTGCGACCTTGCCCTGCCAGTTCGTCTGTTCACTCATTCCGGTTCGCTTCCCTGATTGACACGTGCGCTCATGCGCCTCGTGCCGGTCCTAGCGGATTGACGCTAGTGTCAGGGTCAAGACCGAATTTCAGGGTGCCAGTTGAGTGAATGCCGCCCTGAGTTTGCCGGCGGCCTAAGGACTTCAGGAAACCCCGCGCTAGAACCGTGCGGAGAATTTCGCGTTGAAGCCATGGTTCTGCGACTTTTCGCCGAGCTCACCATGATAGCTGACGTCGAATCTTGCTCTTTCGCCCAGGCCGAAAATCAGACCCGTCTCGACAAGGGCCGTGTCGCGGTCGAGCGGCGTGCCGCTGATCTTGAAGCCGTCGCCGGTGGCAAAGCGCATTGTCGAGGTGGCAGCCGGATCGCCAAGGACATGAGACCAGCCGACAGAACCGCTGAGCGAGGCGGTAACATGATCGCCGGCGGCCACCTGCCACTCGGTCCGCAGGCCGAGAGTGGTGACGCCGAGGGTCTGCGATGTGGCGTCGACGGAGAGAGCCGAAGCACCGCCGGTCTCCGTGAAGGCATCGCTGCGCTGATGGATCAGGGCGACGCCCGCGAACGGCTCGAACCGGGCGGCACCGGTGCCGAAGGAATAGCCGGCCTCGCCGAAGAGCTGTGCGGTGGCGGCGTTATAGTTCGCGCTTAATGTGTTCGTCAGCGTTCCGGCGGTCGCGTTGCGGCTGGTAGAGACGTCATGGAGGGTGTAGTTGGCGCCCATCCGCAGGCCCAGCGGGCCAAATTGACGGCCTGCATAAGCGCCAAGCATGTAGCTTCCGGCATCGCCTGACGATGCACGGGCATCGACATCGAAGCTGGTATTGCCATAGCCGGCCATCACACCGGTGCGCCAGCCAGCCAGGATTTCCATGTCCGCGCCCAGGACCATGCCGCCACCGGAATGGTCCATGGTACTTGCATTGCCGTCGCCGCCAATCCTGCCCCAGTTGCCATAGGCCTGGCCCCAGGCGACTGCCCGACCGGAGGCCGCGGGAGCTTCGCCGGGACCATTGAAGGCGATCATTGGCATATCGCCGGAGGCCACGCTGTCAAAGGCTCCGCGAATGCGCTCGCCCACGGCATCGCGGGCAACGCTGCTCTGCTGGATAAGAAGGGTGTTTGTGGAACTATGCACCTCGCCCGACAGGGAATCGAAGGCGGATCGGGCATCCGCCTCGCTCAGGACAACCACCGCGTCATAGACCGCATTGCCGGCACCCAGGCTGCTGACACCGCCCGCGGCCCCACGTTGGTTCGCGGTCTTCGCGGCAGAGGCGAAGCTTGACGCATTACGCGTCAACTCGAGGGTGACCTTGTTGGCACCATAGCCAAGGGCGGCGTCGAGGAAAGCGAAGTCCTCGCTGACCGAACCGAAGGTGCCGGTGACACCCGCCCCCCCGGTCAGGATCGTGTAAGTGGTGGTCGGGGCATAGGTGGAGCCGTCATCGGTGCCGTTTTCCGCCGACACTTGGACGGTTGCGCCACTGTCGATGGTCACGGTGCCCGTGGCGGCGATCTTGTCGGCATTGCCGTCCTTGTCGACCTCGACCGCGTAGGTGGAGCCTGCGGCAAAGCTGGTATTGCCGGTGACATTGAGCGTGCCGATGGAATTGCCCGGCGCAACCGTGCTGCCGGAGTTCGCCGTCAGTGCGCCGACAGTCCCCGAGCCGTTCAGGGTGCCACCGTTCAGGGTTACCGCGCCCGCGCTGCCGTTGACTGTGAGTGCGCCGCCTGAGACGGTAATCCCGTTGGAGAAGGCCCCCGTGGAGGAAATCGAAAGCGTCCCCTCACCCGATTTCGCAAGCCCGTCCCCGCTCAGGTTTCCGGTGAGCACAAGCGTACTGGAGCTCGCTGCGGCAATCGAAAGGCCGCCCGTGTTCGGATCGATATCGCCCGACAACGTCCAGCTAGATCCCTCCGTCAGGCTGAGCGTGGCGACGCCGGAAAAATCTGCGTCTTCAGTCCCGGACCCGTCCAGTTCCAGCGTGCCGTCCGCCGTTCCCAGATAGACGTCCCCGGTCAAGGCGCTTCCGCTGTACATCTTGAGGGTATTGCCGGAGTTCTCAAGATAGATCGCATGATTCCGGGTCGTGCCATCGCCGCTCAGCCCCCCCGAGACCGTTCCGCGATTGACGATTTCCACCGCGCCGAGGCCCGCGCCGACCAGATGAATGCCGATGCCGCCGGTTCCATGAGACCCGACATTTCCCCCGCCGCTTCCCGCGCCTCCAGCGCCACCGCTCCCGCCGGCGATCACAGTGGAGGAGCCCGAAAGTTCGACACGTGTCATGGCCGAGTTGATCAGGAAGCCGTCACCGCCGTCACCGCCGTCACCACCGTCCGTCGCAGCGAGGTTGTAGGCGGTCGTACCACCGGCACCGCCGGCTCCTCCGGTGAAGCTGGTTGCGCCGAAAACCTGCGTCGCGGCCGCCGATGCCTGTGCAGCTCCACCGTTGGTCCCGTCGCCTCCCGGGGTGGAGACAGGCGTGAAGGTAACAGGCGCACCGGGTAAGTTTAACCCGGCCGCGGACAACGGGAGTCCTCCAGCGTTGGCCACCACCACGGTGGTGTTCACGTCTTCCGGGGTAATGCTCATGGTGTCGTTGGAACCGGTTTGGGTGACTGTCGCCCGAACGCCGTCGATGGCGTCAATCTCGGCGGCCAGCTCCTGCAGCGTGTCCCCCGTAAAGATCGATATGAAGACGGCAGGCGAACCATTGACGGATACAGAGATTTGATCGCCGCTGCTAATGATTGCCACAGCGGTCAAGTCCGTTGTGTCGAAATCCAGGCCGGTGGTCAGGGTGGTCACGACCAGCGTGTCGTTGAGGCCGATTGATGACCCGTTTGTGCCGTTCGCGCCGATCACGGGCGATGCCGCCTGCCCCCCGGCCGGGAACAGCGAAACCGCGGCAACGGACGCCATGGCCCAGGCGTATGGTGACCGGTACCGGGACCTACGAGTGAGCGATGGGTCCATTGGTCTTGCGGTGCTGTCCCCTGGCTGCAAGAAACGGTTGGCGTCATTCAAGTTTCGGGCCTGAGGCGGCACAGCTTTTTCGGACGACAAGAATTTTTTCCTCAGGCTAGCGTGAGGGACTCTGCGTTCCCTCGTCCAAGTTCTTTGCGCGCACACTAGAGTCATTGCCCGACGCCAGCTATCCGATTTCGGCAAAACAGAGACGGTTAAATAAAATTTTCACGAAGCGAGCGTCATTGAAGGCATTTCGCCGAACATGAGCCTGTAATCTCCGGCAAAGCGGCCGAGATGCAGGAAGCCATAGCGCATCGCCACCTGGGTGATCGTGACATCCTGCGGATCAGACGCGGCAAGCACCGCGCGGACGCGGCTCAACCGGCGGGCCCGCAGATAAGCGACCGGAGACAGGCCGACATATTCGCGGAAGGCATAGCGCAGGGTCCGTTCGGACACGCCGAGCGCCGCGCAGATACCGACGAGTGTTGGCAGCTCGCCGGTATCAAGGCTTTCATCGACGAAGGATCGGGCCGTTCGCCCGATCTGCAAAGCGCGCAGACGTTCGTTGATCGTCGGTGCGATATCTTCTTCCGTGACGGTGGCTATTTGCAGGACAGTCTGCAAAAGATGGCCGCGCACGACATCCGGATCCAGCGGCGCGCCACGCCCGGCAGCCTCCCGGGCCGTCCGGAGCCAGAGATCGACGGCGCTCTTGAGTTCGCTTCGCCGGCAGGCGGTCAGCGGCACGACGCCTTTCGGAGGCTTTTCCCAGAACCCCGGATTGAGGATCCGTGCGCCTTGCAGGAATTGTTCCTGGCTGAAGCCGACATAGGCGGTCTCGCCTCCCGCGGGAACAAATACGTCGAACTCGACGTTCCCGGGCATGAAGAAGATCGTTTCGCCCTCTTCGGCGCAATGTTCGGCAAACCTGGACCTCCGAGCTTTCATGCAGAAGGACAAGGTGCAGAAGTCAGGCGGCGTGGCGCCAAGTTTGTGGATCGATGTCTCCTGGCGCTCGCGGACAACCTGGTGCGTTCCAAGATCAAGGCTGTCCAGCCGCGCCACTGTGCCGCCATGACTGAGCTGATGGCACTCCATCTCGACCCAGGGCTGAAGCAGCGCCTGGACGGCCGGGTCCTCGATCACTGCGGACTGAAAGACACCGTTCTCGCTGGCCGACTTGCCAGTCCCGTCCGTGCCGCTCAGGATCGCCGGAGCTTGCCGGTCCACTATGTCTTCCGGCGTTCGCTTCGGCATCTTGGCTGTCTCACGGGAGAAAATCGCTCTCAAGCTTGGCGGCCTCGCAGATCAAGAAGCGGCGAATCTCATGTAAATATCACCAATGCCGAAAATTACAAATTCCACCAATACTGGCATAAGGCGAAGGCGGAAGCTCAGATCAACCCGGCGGTTTCCATGGCCCGGTCGATTGCCAGCCTCGTTTCCCCGGTGACCGGCGTGAGCGGCAGGCGGACGTCCTCGCGGCAATGCCCCAGTTTCGCGAGCGCGTATTTCACGCAGGCCGCGGGGGGCTCGAGAAAGACCGCCGCATGCAGGGGCAGCAGGCGGTCCTGGTAGTCCCGGGCCAGGCCCAGATCCTCGGCAAGGGACGCTTTCTGGAATTCGGCGCACAGGCGCGGCGCGACATTGGCGGTGACCGAGATGCAGCCCCGCCCGCCATGGGCATTGAACCCCAGAACGGCGGCATCTTCGGCGCTCAACTGAATAAAGGACTTGCCGCAGAGCGCGCGCTGCTGACTGACCCGCTCCATGCTGCCGGTGGCGTCCTTGACGCCAATGATCCTGGGCCAGCGGGCCATCTCGGCCATGGTCTCGGGCAGGATGTCGATCACGCAACGGCCGGGAATATTATAAAGGATGATCGGCAGCGTGCTGTTGTCGTGCAGGATCCGGTAATGGGCGAGCAGCCCCGCCTGGTTGGGCTTGTTGTAATAGGGTGTCACGACGAGCGCGGCATCGGCACCGGCAGCTTCCGCTGCCTGAAGCATGTCGAGGGATTGCGCTGTCGCATTGGAGCCGGTGCCCGCGATAACCGGCACGCGGCCGTTCACCAGCTCCACGACCCGTTTGATGAGATCCTTGTGCTCGTCCTTGGAGACCGTCGGGCTTTCGCCGGTCGTGCCGACGGCAACGATGCCGTGGCTGCCTTCTTCAATGTGCCATTCGACGAGACGCTCAAGCGCCTCGAAATCCACCTTGCCGTCCCTGAAGGGCGTTACAAGCGCGGGAATGGATCCTCTGATGTCCGGCATGGAACCTCCCTGAATTGAGCTGACACGGTCGGGCGCAGCTCTGCGTCACCTGTTCTTTCTGTTCCAAGCTGTGACATCAAAGAGGGCTGCATGGCAACCATGCCCGGCGAAGGGCAAGCCAATCTGTCTTGAACCAACGTGATGGCGGCGCGTTTCCAACAACGCGCTTTCGGTGCGCGAAGTTCGGTCAGCGGAAATCTCACGCCAATGTGAAGAGGCGCTGCAATCAATCCTGACACACCCTGTCAGGATTGGTTTTCTATTTTCCCAGCCATCGATCGGGAACTTTCCCGCGTTTGAAAAGTTCAAAATAACACCTGAAACCAAGGTTTTGTGGACTTTTCTTTGCTTAAGAGGCGATGATGGGACTATTCAAAACATTGTTTTATTTTCTCAACAACCCGGAAACAGGCGTCCCGGCCGCGCATTCGTGCACCGGCCAGTTGCAAATTTCGACATTGGAAAACCCTGAAGCCCTCCTACCTTCAAACCGCCTGGTGGCAGTCACAGGACCGGCCGGAGGCATTTTGCCGGGTTCCGCGTGGAGGAATGCAAATGACTAACCTGGACGGACGGGCGGAACCGTCACCGGTTTCCGCGGCTTCGGATCTCTTCGAAACGGTCAGGGCGCAATCGCTTGGGCTTGTCGCGCCGTTGAACGACGAAGACATGGGCCTGCAGTCGATGGAGGATGCCAGCCCTCCCAAGTGGCATCTGGCGCACACGACCTGGTTTTTCGAGGAATTCATCCTGAAGCCCTCGCTTCCCGGTTACCGGCCGAAGGACGACCGTTTCGCGGTGCTGTTCAATTCCTATTACGTGCAGGCCGGACCCCGGCATACCCGCTCCCGCCGCGGCCTGCTGTCGAGGCCGACCGTCACCGATGTGCTCAGCTATCGCTCCCATGTGGAGGACGCTGTGCGCGAAGGACTGGCCCGGGACACCTTCGCGCTTGATCCGGAGCGGCTGGAAGCACTGATCACGCTTGGTTGTCATCATGAAATGCAGCACCAGGAACTGCTGGTGACCGATCTTCTCAACGCCTTTTCCTATAACCCGCTCCTTCCCGCCTATATCGAACCCAAACCCGCCAGCGTCAGCGCGGTGAACGAGACCGGCTGGACAGGTTACGACGGCGGCCTGCTCGAGATCGGGCATGACGGCGAGGGTTTCGCCTATGACTGCGAAGGCCCGCGCCACAAGGTGTGGCTCGATCCTTACCGGCTCTGCGACCGCCCTGTCACCAACGGCGAGTGGATCGCCTTCATGGAGGACGGCGGGTACGCAAACCAGACGCTCTGGCTCATGGAAGGCTGGGCGGTGCGCGAGAAAAACGGCTGGGACTCGCCGCTCTACTGGTGGCGCCAGGATGGTGTCTGGTGGACCTATACGCTGCAGGGGCCCCGTCCCGTCGACCTCTCTGCCCCAGTGGTTCACGTCAGCTACTATGAAGCCGACGCCTTCGCCCGCTGGGCGGGTTACCGTCTGCCGACGGAAGCGGAATGGGAAGCGGCGGCCGAGCCGACGGATATCGACGGAAATTTCCTGGAAAACGGTGCATTCATGCCGGTCGGCCGCAGATCCGGCCTTTGGGGCGACGTGTGGCAATGGACCAGCAGCGACTTTTCCCCCTACCCCGGTTTCACGCCACCGGAGGGTGCCATCGGCGAATATAACGGCAAATTCATGGTGAATCAGATGGTGCTGCGCGGCGGCTCCTGCGCCACGCCGAGACAACAGATGCGGGCCTCCTACCGCACCTTCTTCTATCCCCATCAGCGCTGGCAGATGCTCGGCCTGAGACTGGCAGCAGACCAATGACCAAACACGTCTCCCCAAACATGACCCAGGCCACCTTCAGGACCGAGATCCTTGCTGGCCTGAAGGCGCCGCGAAAGGCCGTCAGCAGCAAATGGCTGTACGACGATGTCGGCTCGCATCTGTTCGAAGCCATTACCGAGCTGGACGCCTATTATCCGACCCGCACCGAACTGGCGATCCTTGAGGACAACGTCCGCAAATACCGGCACCTGCCCGGAGCTCGTGGCGCCATGGTCGAACTCGGCAGCGGCTCGAGCCGCAAGACCAACCTGTTGCTCGGAGCCTTCGAGGATCTTTCGGTCTATATGCCGGTTGACATCTCAGCCAATCACCTGCAGGACGCCGCCGAACGGGTTCGGCGCGCCTATCCCTCGCTTGCCGTCATTCCTGTGGCAGCGGATTTCACACAGCCGCTCGGAAAGCTGCCGCTGCTGCCGGAACTTCCGGTTCTGGTGTTCTTTCCCGGATCGACCATCGGCAATTTCGAACGGTCCGAAGCCGCCGACCTGCTGGGCAATATCCGCGCCGCCATGCCGGAAGCGACCATGATCGTCGGGGTAGACAGGCCGAAGGACGAGGCGGTCCTGATCAAGGCCTATGACGATCCGGCAGGCGTCACGGCCGCATTCAACCGGAACCTGCTGCAGCGGATCAATCGTGAGCTTGGGGCTGATTTCGACCTTGCGGCCTTTGCCCACCGGGCGCTCTGGAACGCCGGTGAAAGCCGTATTGAGATGCATCTGGAAAGTCTGAGAAGCCAGACGGTGACGGTGAGCGGCGAAAGCATCTCCTTCGCTGAAGGCGAAACCATCCACACGGAGAATTCGCACAAATACAGCGAAGAGGCCTTCACCTCGATCGTCAACAAGGGAGGTTGGCGGGTCCTTAATCAGGACAGCGACAAGGACAATCTCTTTTCGGTCTACACGTTGCAGGCGATATAGGGCGTCTTTCGTCTGGCAAAACGTGGATCCTGCCCCTGCCGTTCTCGCGGCAGGGGCATTCTCTTCCCCGGCGATATTCGCGAATCTATTCAGCCTTGGCGATCAAACCGGCCAGTATCGGATTGAATTTCTCCGGATACTCCCAGAACATCATATGGCCGCCGAATGCGTGCACTTGGCTGTTCGGCGCGTGCTTCGCCAGATAGGCGGTAGCTGTTTCGGCCCAGTGATCCGCGACAACGAAGGCGGAAGGCAGTTTGGCGTCGATGTCCCTGGCAACGTCCAGATAATTGCTGAAAGTGCCCGAAGCCAGATAGGCCGCGGCTACCCAGGGCGGCGATTGCGAGGACTGATCGACGATCCACCGCGAAAGCTCCGGCGTGTAGTCCTGCTCGATCATGATTTCATCGGCGTACCAGTTGATGACCGCGCGCTGGTCCGCCGCGGTCTGGACGCCGCCATAAAAATCCGCGAGTTCGGCAATACTGCCCTCGACCCAGTCTCCCTCGTTCCCTGTCATCGGCGTTGGAGACAAATCGATGCACATATGGGCGGCAGCGGCGGCAGTCGTCTGGGTCTTGACGAATTCCCAGGTTGCCAGACAGCCGAACGACCAGCCGACAAGCACCGGCTTTTCGACCTTCAGATGCGCGAGCAGCTTTACCAGATCCGCCCCTTGCGTGACGTAATTGTTACCTTCCAGCGTGACGGTCGATCGGCCCTGGCTGCGCGGATCGAATGAAATCACCCGGTGCGCTTCGGAAAAAGCCTTGATCTGGTGCTCGAAAACCCGGGTGGTGAAAGTCCAGCCCGGTACAAAAACAATGGGCGATCCACTGCCCTGATCCTCAAAATAGATATCGACTCCCGGTTCGACCTCAAGATAGTCCCCCGCGACTGCAGGTCCGCAAGCGATCAGGAACAGAAAACCTGAAACCAGTCTCCTTGAACTAAATACCACCATGTTTCTATCCTCTCCGGTTTCATCTGGACGACGCGAAACCCGGTGAAACGATAGCAGTATCTACAATTTTAAGTATATTTTGTTATTTTTATCAATTATAGAGTGTGTTTTCATTCAAGCCATTCCACAGGAGCAGAAAAAGCGTCCTTAATGCGGGGAATGATGTTTATTGGATGTTTGCCGCCAATTCAGCGCTCTGAAACCGCCAGCCGGAGCGCCAGAGCGACAAAAACCAGACCAGCGAGCCGGTTGAGCCAGACCTGCGCTTTCGGGGACCGCTTCAGGAACGTGCCGAGCATTCCTCCCCCCAGCGCAACGCCGCCGAAAACAAGGATCGTCACCCCGATGAACAGCCCGCCGAAGACAAGAATCTGCAAGGGAACGGAGCCGCGTGCCGGGTCGGCGAATTGCGGCAGGAAAGCCAGGAAGAAAATAGCGACCTTCGGATTGCTCACATTCATCACGATCCCGCGCCGGTACAGCGCCCAGGCGGACAAAGCGGGCCCCTTCTGACCGGAAAACTCCGATTTTCCCGCCCGGAAGGCCTGAAATGCCAGATAAAGCAGATATCCCGCCCCGATGAATTTCAGCATCATGAACGCCAGCGCGGAGGTCTGAAAGATGGCCGCAACGCCGAGCGCGACGGCGATTGTGTGGACGATCAGGCCGGTGCACAAACCCAGAGTGACGATCAGCCCCGCAAGACGGCCATAAAGTGCCGATTGGGTCAGAACGAAGATATTGTCCGGCCCGGGCGCAAAGCCCAGCGCGACGGCGGCGGCAATAAAAACGGTCAGGACGTCGAACGGAATCACTGGTTTTCTCCCCAATTTCCAGTCTGACCTGTGGAGTGTGGGACTTCCAGGGTCAAGCCGGATAAAAGATCGACGACAGGCCGATCCCCGCGTTACCACCACAGCCCTTTACGTTCGCCGGCCAAACACATCAATGTTAGCGCTTGTCGAATCCTTATCGGATATGCTGGTGAGATCCCGAACAGCGGGACCCAAGCCGAGGGAGCCTGGTCGCATGAGGTTGAAATCAAGAATTCCAGGTGCCTTTCTGGCCGCCTTTTTCGCGCTTGCCGGTGCGGCATCCGCACAGCAATTCGTGACGTTCGGAACCGCCGGCGTGACCGGCGTCTATTATCCCGCCGGTGGCGCCATATGCCGCCTTGTCAATCTCGGCCGAAAGGATCACGGCATCCGCTGCCTGGTCGAATCAACAGGTGGATCCGTCCAGAATGCGAATGCCATCCGCGACCACACGCTCGATTTCGCCATCGTGCAATCCGACATTCAGGCCGCGAGCCTGCAGGGCACCGGCGCATTTGCAGCCGAAGGCCCCGATACCGAGCTGCGCTCACTCTTTTCCATACATGCCGAACCCATGCATTTGATGGCCCACGCCGAGGCCGGCATCAATGGCCCCGAAGATCTGAAGGGCAAGGACGTCAATCTCGGCAATCTCGGGTCCGGTACGCGTGTCCTGGCGGAGCTGCTCTTGAAATACGTCGGCCTTGCTCCCGACGACCTTTCGCTAGCCGCGGACCTGAGTTCCACAGAACAGGTCCCTGCCCTGTGCGACGGTAAACTGGATGCCAGTATCTGGGTTGCCGGGCTGCCGAACGCATCTGCCCAGGAAGCTGTCTCCACCTGCGATGTCAGGATGGTTCCGCTGGCCGGCGATGCCATCGACAGGCTGCTCGCCGAAAACCCGGCCTATGCGGCGGCCGTCATTCCGGGCGGCCTTTACACGGGTAATCCGGACGATGTTCCCACCTGGGGACCGAAAGCGACCGTGGTGACCTCGGCGAGAATGCCGGACGCCGCCGTCTACACGATCGTTGCAGCCGTCTTCGACAATTTCGAGGATTTCAAGAAACTGCATCCGGCGCTCGAGCGGCTCACGCCGCAGGACATGATCAAGGAAGGACTGACCGCCGATCTTCATCCCGGCGCGCTTAAGTACTACCGGGAACGAGGCTGGCTTCAGGATACGGATTTGTGATCTTCGGATCGTTCGGAAAGCATGACTTTATGAGTTCATGGCCTAGGCAAATCCAGCCGGCCATACTATTTGATCGTAATATTGCGATGGTTCGAGCAGAAATCTGCGCGTGAACTTCCGCAGGCACGTTCAAGTCAATCCGGTTCTGGAGCATTTTCCCCATGAGTGACGCAACCTACACCCCGCCCAAGGTCTGGACCTGGGAACAGCCGAGCGGCGGCCAGTTCGCCAATATCAACCGACCGATCTCCGGCGCCACCCACGACAAGGACCTGCCAGTGGGCAAGCACCCGCTGCAGCTCTATTCTCTGGGGACCCCGAACGGGGTGAAGGTCACGATCATGCTCGAGGAGCTACTGGCGCGTGGCCATCAAGGCGCGGAATACGACGCGTGGCTGATCAAAATCGGCGAGGGCGACCAGTTTTCCAGCGGTTTTGTTGCCGCCAACCCGAATTCGAAAATCCCGGCCCTGGTGGACCGCGGCACCGACAAGCCTGTCCGGGTGTTCGAATCCGGTTCCATTCTGCTCTACCTGGCCGAAAAATTCGGCGAGTTCCTGCCGGAAGATCCCGCAGCCCGCACGGAAATGCTGAACTGGCTGTTCTGGCAGATGGGCTCGGCCCCTTATGTCGGCGGCGGCTTCGGCCATTTCTACGCCTATGCGCCGGAGAAGTACCAGTACCCCATCGACCGCTTCACCATGGAAACAAAGCGCCAGATGGACGTCCTCGACAAGGCGCTGGGCGAACGGCCCTATATCGCCGGCGAAGACTACACCATCGCCGATATCGCCATTTTCCCCTGGTATGGCGGGCTGGTGCTCGGCCGCGCTTATAGTGCCGGTGAATTCCTGGCCGTCCACGAATACAAGAACCTTCTGGCCTGGGCGGAAAAGATCGACGCCCGCCCGGCGGTGATGCGCGGGCGCAAGGTCAACCGGGTGACCGAGGACAAATCCGAAGGCGTGGCGGAACGCCACGACGCATCGGATCTCGATCCGGCCATCGACACCGCAGCACAATAACCGGACAGCAACGGCGGCCTGCCTTCAGGGGCAGCCGCCTTTTTTCGCCATCGAAGCATTAGAATGCGTGCAAACTGCCCAGTTTCCGCACGATTTGGATGGAAAACACTAATACATCCTCCCTTTCGAGTATTTGGCGGCGGTGTGAACGCAAAGACGCGCGGCAATGCTCCATGTGAGCCGGCCAACATTCTGCGGCAAAAAGCTGCTTTCTCGGATTCGTCCCGAAATACCGTCCGAAACATCGTTCAACACACCTTGTCACAGGTAGAATTTTCGTCTCTATATTCGCAGCGCGCTTGTGGGGGGTACGCGGATCGTTCGGCCCTCCTGTCCAAAGGCCATGCCTGCGTCACCATCTTGGAGCGACATATGCCAGAAGCCCTAAAAATCGGCACACCAAAGGAAACCTTCCCCGGAGAGGCCCGCGTGGCGATGACCCCGGACTCGGCGAAGCAGTTACAAAAGCTCGGCTACAGCTGCCTTATCCAGAGCGGCGCGGGAGCCGCGGCCGGTTTTTCCGACAAGGCGTATGAAGACGCCGGCGTCGAGGTCATCAAGACCGCCGCAAGCCTCTGGAAAAAATCCGACATCGTCACCAAGGTGCGCCAGCCCGACGAGAAGGAAACGCGTCACCTGACCAAGGGCAAGACGCTGATTTCCTTCTTCAATCCGGGCGGCAACGAGGCAGGACTGGAAGCTGCCAGGGCCAAGGGCGCCAATGTGATCGCCATGGAAATGGTGCCGCGCATCTCGCGTGCGCAGAAAATGGATGCGCTCAGCTCCATGGCCAACATCGCCGGCTACCGCGCGGTGATCGAGGCCGGCAACAATTTCGGCCGCTTCTTCACCGGACAGATCACCGCGGCCGGCAAGGTTCCTCCGGCGAAGGTACTCGTCGTCGGCGCCGGTGTGGCCGGTCTTGCCGCCATCGGCACCGCCACGTCGCTCGGCGCGGTGACCTACGCCTTCGATGTCCGCCCGGAAGTTGCCGAACAGGTCGAATCCATGGGCGCGGAATTCGTCTATCTGGATTTTGAGGAAGAGCAGCAGGACGGCGCCGCCACCGGCGGTTATGCCAGCGTCTCCTCCCCGGAGTTCCGTGAGGCCCAGCTCGCGAAGTTCCGCCAGCTCGCTCCGGAGATGGACATCGTCATCACCACGGCGCTGATCCCGAACCGCCCGGCTCCGAAACTGTGGCTGGAGGACATGATCGCGGCCATGAAGCCCGGCTCGGTGATCGTCGACCTGGCCGCCGAACGCGGCGGCAACGCGGAAGGCACGGTCGCCGACGAGAAGGTCGTCACCGCCAACGGCGTCACAATCGTCGGCTATACCGACTTCCCCTCGCGGATGGCGTCCCAGGCCTCCACCCTCTACGCCACCAACATCCGCCACATGTTGACCGACCTGACGCCGGAAAAAGACGGGCAGGTCGTCCACAACATGGAAGACGACGTCATTCGAGGCGCGACGGTCACCTATCAGGGCGAGATCACCTTCCCGCCGCCACCGCCGAAGATTCAGGCGATCGCGGCAAAGCCCAAGGAAAAGCCGAAGGAGCTGACACCGGAGGAGAAGCGCGCCCGCGAGGTTGCCGCCTTCAAGGCACAGACCAAACAGCAGGTGTCGCTGCTGGCCGGTGGCGGTCTGCTGCTGCTGCTCGTGGGTCTGATCGCTCCGGCCAGCTTCATGCAGCATTTCATCGTTTTCGTGCTCGCCGTCTTCGTAGGCTTCCAGGTGATCTGGAATGTCAGCCACTCGCTGCACACGCCGCTCATGGCGGTGACCAACGCCATTTCGTCGATCATCATCCTCGGCGCGGTGATGCAGATCGGCTCGGGATCCTTCCTGGTGATCCTGCTGGCCGGTCTGTCCGTCTTCATGGCCGGGATCAACATCTTCGGCGGTTTCCTTGTCACCAGGCGCATGCTTGCCATGTTCCAGAAATCCTAAGGAGGCCGAGCCATGGAATTCGGTTTCACGACGGCCGCCTATGTGGTTTCGGCTGTACTGTTCATCCTGTCACTGGGCGGCCTTTCGGGGCAGGAAAGCGCGAAACGCGCCGTCTGGTACGGCATTGCCGGCATGGCGCTGGCGGTTGTCGCCACGCTGATCGGCCCGGGCTCCGGCCTGTGGCTCCTGTCGGTTCTGCTGATCGCGGGCGGCGGGATCATCGGCTATTACGTCGCACAACGCGTGCAGATGACCGAGATGCCGCAACTGGTGGCGGCGATGCACTCGCTGGTGGGGCTGGCCGCCGTTTTCGTCGGCTTCAACGCCTATATCGAACTCGGCAGGGTCCTATCCATGGGCTCTGAAGAGCGCGAGGCCCTGGAAGGGTTCGCCGCGATACTGGCTCACAAGAGCCCGGTCGAACAGTCGATCCTCAAGGTCGAGGTCTTCCTCGGCGTCTTTATCGGCGCGATCACCTTCACCGGGTCGGTCGTCGCCTTCGGCAAGCTCGCCGGCAAGATCACCTCCAAGGCGGAAAAGCTTCCGGGCGGGCACATGCTGAACGCCGGAGCGGCCACTCTCAGCCTCATCCTGCTGATCCTGTTCCTGAACGGCGCGGGTATCTGGACGCTTATCCTGATGACGCTGCTGGCATTCTTCATCGGCTATCACCTGATCATGGGCATCGGCGGCGCCGACATGCCGGTGGTGGTGTCGATGCTGAACTCCTATTCGGGCTGGGCCGCGGCGGCCATCGGCTTCTCGCTCGGCAACGATCTGCTGATCGTCGTCGGCGCGCTGGTCGGCTCTTCCGGTGCGATCCTGTCCTACATCATGTGCAAGGCGATGAACCGCTCGTTCGTCTCCGTCATCCTGGGCGGTTTCGGCAACACCACCGGCCCGGCGATGGAAGTCGAAGGCGAACAGATCGCCATCGATGCGGACGGCGTGATCACCGCCCTTGAAGACGCCGACAGCGTCATCATCGTTCCCGGCTACGGCATGGCCGTGGCCCAGGCGCAGCAGTCGGTCAGCGAACTGACCAAGCGTCTGCGCGCCAAGGGCAAGACCGTGCGCTTCGCGATCCACCCGGTCGCGGGCCGCCTGCCCGGCCACATGAACGTGCTGCTGGCCGAAGCCAAGGTCCCTTACGACATCGTACTGGAAATGGACGAGATCAACGAGGACTTTCCGGATACGGATGTCGTCATCGTCATCGGCTCCAACGACATCGTCAACCCGGCGGCCCAGGAAGACCCGAACTCGCCGATCGCCGGCATGCCGGTCCTGGAAGTCTGGAAAGCCAAGCAGGTCTTCGTTTCCAAGCGCGGCCAGGGCACGGGTTACTCCGGCATTGAGAACCCGCTGTTCTACAAGGAAAACACGCGGATGTTCTACGGCGACGCCAAGGCCAGCCTCGACAAGCTTCTGACCCAGATCAGCTAACGAGAAGCCACCGCATATGACAAAAAGGCCATTCCGGACGACCGGAATGGCCTTTTTTGCGTCTTCCCTGCGGGGCTCAAGAGCCTGCACATGACGGCCGTAGTGTTGGCATCCGTTTCCCGGACTCATTGATGCCCGCAGCAGCCGGTATGGCCCCTATGATCCGATAACCGGTCGACAGGCCGTCGAACATACAGATTTCAGCAGGTGTTATTTCTTGTCGAACAGAAAGTAATCCGGCCAGAGATCCCGGAACGTCTCGATGTCGATCTGCAGCTTGTTGAGATGGCTGTTCATGGCCTCCACAGCGGCATCCGCATCGCCGTGCTCCATGGCGTCGAGAACGGCGGCGTGCTCGGCGACGATCAGCTTCATCCTGCCCTTCTGGGGCAGTGTCAACCTGCGATAACGCTCGACCTGAAGCCTGATTTTTTCGATCATGGTCCAGATGCCAGGATAGCCGCCCGCAGCGGCCACACCGGCATGAAACGCGTTGTCGGCGTCGTGGAAGGCCTGCTCGTCACCCGCGGCGCAGAGTTCACGTTCGCGCTGGATGACGGCCTGAAGCTGCATGAGCTGGCTCTTGGTCGCTTTCGCGGTCGCCTCGCGGACACAGACTTCTTCGAGCGCGCGGCGGGCGACAATCGCCTCCTGCAGAACCGCGACCGGTATCCGGGCGACAAAGGTTCCCGATTTTGGAAAGACATCCACCAGCCGTTCTTCGGCCAGCTTGAGCATGGCTTCGCGAACCGGGGTTCGGCTGATGCCGTATCTTTCCGTGATCTCCTTTTCGACGAGCGGCGCTCCCGGCGGCAATGTCACGTTGACAATCGCATCGCGCAGATCGCGATAGACGATCTCCGAGTTTCGCATGGCCTTTTTGGCATGCCTGTCCGGCGCGCCGCGCGGCGGCGAATTAGGCGCCCTCTGCTTGCGCACTTTCATCTCGGCAGAAGGCCTTTTATCCAATACGGCCATCACGTCTCCTGAAACCAGGCCGGTTATAAGTTTTGAGGCAATACTCTACCTCCTTGAGAACCGGCGGTTTCTCTCGGCATTTCCAAAGAGGGCCTAGCAGTTAGCAGTCGGTCTGACCAGTTCGAATTCATTTGCATTCAGTAAATATGTCATATACGTAAAATATCTTGTATACTAGTTATGCATGAATTGGCCAGACGAGCGGAGGAGTTCGGCTCCGGCCAACGGGAGGAAAAACATGTTTGGAAAAAAGGTATCGCGGGGCCTTTTGGCCGCCGCAATGACGGTTGCGCTTGCGGGTCAGGCCCTGGCGGCGGATCTCAAATGGGCGCATGTCTACGAGGAAGGTTCCAGCTACCATAAATGGGCGCTCTGGGCCGCGGAACAGATCAAGGAAAAGACCGACGGGCGGGTGAGCATTGCCGTCTACCCGGCCTCGTCGCTCGGCAAGGAAGCGGAGATCAACGAAGGCCTGACCATCGGCTCCGTCGACATGATCTACACCGGCCCGAACTTCGCGGAACGCGACTATGGCCCCATCGCCATATCCGACTATCCGTTCATGCTGAAGAATTACGATCATTGGAAGGCCTATCGCGACAGCGATCTCTTCACGGACCTTTCCGACGGCTACAAGGACGCCACCGGGCATACGGTGATGGGAATTACCTGGTACGGCTACCGGCACGTGACCTCTAAGTTTCCGATCACCAAACCGGCGGACATGGAAGGCCTGAAAATCCGCGTACCGGACTCGCCCCTGATGGTGCTGTTCCCGAATGCGGTCGGCGCGAATCCAACCCCGATCGCCTTCTCGGAAGTTTATCTGGCCCTGCAGCAGGGCGTTGTCGACGCCCAGGAAAATCCGCTGCCGACCATCAAGTTCAAGAAGTTCTACGAGGTCCAGTCGAACATCAACCTGACCGGTCATATCGGCAACTCGCTGATCGTCGTGGTCTCCGAGAACGCCATGGGTCAGCTGGGTGACGATGCGGCGGTCGTCGATGCGGTGATCAAGGATGCGATGGCGCAGAACGCGGATGAAATCTACCAGTCCGAACAGGATCTGGTGCAGTGGTTCCGCGATCAGGGCATTCAGGTGAACGAAGTCGACAAGGCGGCCTTTCAGGCGGCTGTCGCGCCCATCCTGACGGATGAATCGAAAGTGCCCTATACCCAGGAACATTACGAGCGGATGCAGGCCCTCGCTCAATGAACCGGCAGACTGAAGCAGCGGCGGAAACGAACGACCCCGCCGCCGCGCACACGCGGAAAAGGCGCGCTTCACGCGCGCCCGATCTGCTGCAGTTCGAGGATCCGGAAACCGACCTCAGCAGCCTCAGATGGGTCGACGGCCCGGGAATTCTCGTTTTCTGGGTCCTGGCCGTCGTCGTTTTCCTGCAGTTCTTCACCCGCTACGTCCTGAACGATTCCCTAGCCTGGACCGAAGAGGTGGCACGCTACCTCCTGATCCTGGTCTGTTTCCTGGGATCGATCACGGCGACGCGGCGCGGGTCCCATATCACGCTTGAATTCCTGATGCGCATGGTCCCGCCCGCCGCGGCGAAGGGGCTGACCGTCCTGTCGCAGACGATCACGCTGGGATTTTTCGGCGCCATGACCTGGATCGGCATAGAGCTGACCCAGAAGACCCGGCAGAAAATGATCTCGCTGCCCATACCGAAAGCCTGGATCTACACGATCTGTGTGATCGCGCTCGGCATCATGGCGTTCTACTCGGCCATCTGGCTGTGGCGCCGCCTGCGCCAGACGCCGGAAGAAGTCGTGCGTTCGCTGGACGCGCATCTGCCCATCGATTGAGGTTAAGACCGCATGGCCATCGTGCTCATGATCCTGTTTCTGTTTGCGCTGATGATTATCGGCGTACCGGTCGCCGCCGCCCTGGCGCTGGCCTCGCTGGCCTTTGTCGCCTTCGAGGGCCTGCCGCCGATGATCGTGCTGGCCAATATGGTCAACGGCATCAATTCCTTTCCGTTGATCGCGGTTCCGTTTTTCATTCTTGCCGGCAACCTGATGAATTCGGCGGGCATCACGACCCGCATCTTCGCTTTCGCCCGTGCGACGGTCGGCTGGATGCATGGTGGGCTGGGTCACGTGAATGTGGGCGCGAGCGTCATCTTCGCCGGCATGTCGGGCGCGGCGGTGGCCGATGCCGGCGGGCTCGGGAATATCGAGATCAAGGCGATGCGCGATGCCGGTTACGATACGGATTTCGCGGTCGGCATCACGGCGGCTTCCTCGACCATCGGGCCGATCATTCCCCCGTCCCTGCCACTGGTCATCTACGGCGTCATCGCGGACGCCTCCATCGGCCAGCTGTTCATGGCAGGCATCGTCCCGGGCCTGATGATGGCTCTGGCGCTCATGGCCATGGTCGCCTGGTATTCGCGCCGCCGCAATTACCCCCGGGACCAGGAATTCGTTCTCGGACGCTTCGGGCGGACATTCCTCGATGCGTTGCTGCCGCTGATGACACCGGCAATCATCATTGGCGGCATCATGTTCGGCATATTCACGCCGACGGAAGCGGCTATTGCCGCGGTTGCATGGTGTCTCGTCCTCGGCGTCGGCGTCTACCGCACCCTGAACTGGAAGAAGATCCTCAAGGTCTCGTTCGAAACGGTCGAGACCACGGCGGCGATCATGCTCATCGTCGCGGCGTCGACGATCTTCGCGTGGATCCTGACGGCCAACCAGACCGCCCGGCATTTCTCGGAAGTGATGGTGGCTCTGACGGACAACAAGGTGGCGCTGCTGCTTATCATCACGATGATCATTCTGGTGATCGGGCTGTTCATGGAAACCATCGCGGCGATCACCATCCTGACGCCGGTATTGCTGCCGGTCGCCGTCGGCCTCGGCATCGACCCGGTGCATTTCGGCATCATCATGATCCTGAATCTGATGATCGGGCTTCTGACACCGCCGGTGGGCATGGTGCTCTACGTCCTGTCGAAGGTGGCCCATGTGCCTTTCGAGCGATGTGTGACCGCGACGGCTCCGTTCCTGATCCCGCTTGTGGCTGTCCTGCTCCTGCTCACCTTCGTACCGGCATTTTCCATGTGGCTGCCGACACTGATTTACCGGTAGACCGTTCCTCGCCCTACCGGCCGGTGTGGACGCGTGAGCGATTGGCATAACGGTGCTTCCTTCCGGCAGCGACCGGCCCCCTCTCGCCGCGGTAGCCGCCGCCAGAACCGTTCCCGGTAAAATCGGCTCATTCTGCCTGATCCGGTTTGGTTCAAGGTCTCAACCTAATTTGGCGCGATAGATGGTGCCTTTTGCGACGGAGACCGCAACGTGGGGAGCATCGGCACCGGACTCCCGGTATGCCATTCTTGCGGCAAAACGCTTTCGCTAATTCCCGGCTCGTGTTCCTTCAAATGCCGAAGATCCGATCATCGCTGAAACACTCTTCTTCAGCGCCTCCTCTACTTGAAGAAAATCGCTACCTCGGATCTGGATCGATCGAACAAGACAGGATCGCCTTCCCAGATCGCGCAGTTGTAATTCAACTGTAAGTGGAACTCATCGCATGTAGGAATATATTAATTTTTAAAGTGTTATTTTTACTAGGTTATTCGGCAGAATCAAAGGCACATTTGGATTATAGATACCTAAAATTTGGTCGCTTGAGTTGTCTATTACTTGAACAAATCGAGGTTAGGTTCTTCTCACATATGGGGTCAAGGCAGGGCCATTCGGGCAAGGCTTTTCTCCCGTTCGCTGCTCCACACGGCAATTTCATGGCTGAAGCGCCAGCGCATCGATGCGCCGGGCGACGATTAAATCGGGGAATCAAGTCGCAACAGACTGTTGGGGAAAAACACCGGCAATCCGAATAGCTCCCCTGGTTGGTCGCACGCCCGACACGAAAACGGACCCAAGGTCCGAGACCTAGAGCGAGGCGACAACGCTTGTCTCGTGCTGAACGAACGCGGGTGCTTGCATTGCCCGCAGAACCCATATGGAGGACCACGCCTGGTGCCTGTGACAGATCAAGAACACAAATTGGCCATTGATGGCGGCACACCAGTTCGCACAACACCATTGCCCTGGGAGCTTCCCGGCGCGCATTGGATCGGCGAGGAAGAACGCGAACTGGTCGATCGGGTATTGCGATCGCAAAGTCCGTTCCGATTCTACGGCATCGACCCCCAATACATGGTGGAAACCTTGGAGCGGGAATGGTGTGAAACCTATGGGCACAAACATGCGCTGGCCGTTTCTTCCGGCACCGCAGCCTTGTCCATCGCCCTCTCCGCGCTTGAAGTTGGCCCAGGCGACGAGGTTCTGGTCGCCGGATACATGTGGGTGAGCTGCATTTCCGCCATCGTCCGGGCGGGAGCCATTCCCCGGCTGGTCGATATCGACGACACATTCTGCATGGACGTGAAGGATCTTGAGAGCAAGATCAGTTCCCGCAGCCGGGCCATTTTGCTGGTCCACATGAGCGGCGCGCCCGGACACGTGACGGAAATCGCCGAGATCGCGCGCAAGCACGGATTAGGCCTGATTGAAGATTGCGCGCAGGCCGCCGGCGGAAGCCAGAACGGAACACCCGTCGGCCGCTTCGGCGATATAGCCACTTTCAGTTTTCAGATGAACAAGAACATGACGTCGGGCGATGGCGGAATGATCGTCTGCAAGGACGATGAGCTGTTCCGCCGGATCGTTGCCATGCACGATCTTGGCTATGCCCGCAACGAGGCCGGCCGGTTTGATCCTTCGGATGAAACCTGCCAGTTCTGGGGCATTGGCGCTCGCATGTCGGATCTGACCGGAGCAATGGCACTGGCGCAATCGCGCAAGCTGGGCCGGATCACCGGTGCCATGCGTCGTGCAAAATGGCGCATCCGCGAAGCTCTGTCCGAGATTCCCGAAATTCAGTTCCGCCATGTCATCGATCCGGAAGGCGATTCCGGCCCGTTCATGATCATGTCCTTTGAAGATGCCGACATCTGTTCGCGTTTCATGGCTGCTGTCAAGGCAGAGGGCATCCATGGACCGGAAGGGTCACTGAGCTGCCTGCCGATGCGCGACTGGGGGTTGCACTGGTATTTCAACATCCCCAGCCTGACCGAAAAGCGGTCAAACAGCCGCGATGGTTACCCCTGGACACACCCCGACAACGCCTTTGCGTCACAGATCGATTATCACCGCGGACTTTTGCCGGTGTGTGACGACCTGCATGATCGTTCGGGCCTTCTGTCGATCGCCTCCATCCTGACCGATGCGGATGTCGACGACATAATTCAGGCTTTCCGCAAAGTTGCTGCCGCCTATTTCAATCGCTGAGGCTTAAATCCATGAAATCTCTGTCTTCGGTCCTGACTTCCGACCTGTTTTCCATCGCGAAAGCCACAACAAATATCGACGTCCTGATCGTGGGATCAGGTACGGCGGGCGTCACCAGCGCCATCCAACTGGCCAACAAGGGCCTGTCGGTGGTGATCCTCGAGGCCGGGCCGTTTGTGCTTCCAAGCCATGTCGGGTCAACTCCATTCCGCAGCCGCAGCGATTTGACGCCGCAGGTCCACAACCTTGTGCGTTACAGAACCGCCTGGACGGACCGCGCCCATTTCGACGAGAACGTGTCTCCGCCCCTGAACAGCGACGCATGGGCGACGGTTGGCGGTCGTACCCTGTTCTGGGGCGGCTGCACCCCGCGCTTTACGGAATGGGATTTTTCCGACTGGCCCGTCACATATGACGAGTTCGAGCCCTATTACCAGCAGGCCGAAAACCTGACGCACGTTTCGGGCCCCAACACGGACCGTCCGGCCTTTTTTCGCGGCGATGCGCAACAGGGATTTCTCGACCGGTTGCACGATGCCGGAATTGAGGCCGAAAACGCTTCAACCGGCGTCGATACCCAGGAGCCACGCAACGGTTACATGCCGCGCGGTTTCGACAGCTCCGCCGACCGCCTGATCCGCAGCGGGCTTTTGTCGCGCGAAGTGGAGCGCGGACGGATCGTGCTGGTGCCTGACGCGATCGCCGAGCGGGTCGATCATGACGGGAGCAACGTCACCGGCCTGATCGCAAAAGGCACCGACGAGGAACAGCGTTTCCGGCTGGTTGCCCGGCATTACACGTTTGCAGGCGGTGCGATCCAGTCGACCCGCCTGGCCCTGGCATCGGGTCTGAAGGAACTGAACCCCGATGTCGGCACCCACATCGCCGATCACCAGTTCATTCAAGGCCTGTTCAAGCTGCGGAAACCGCTGAAGGAACCGATTTACGCCTTTGTTCCGCCGACCAAAGAGCGTCCCTATCACATCCAGATCCAGGGGCCGTTCGCCGAAACCTGGTACACACCCTATCACGCCACCGTCTGGCTCGATTGCGACCCCGACGGGCTGTACCTTCTGGCCTATTGCTTTGGTGTCGGGGAATCCTCCGAGACAAATGAAGTCGTGCTGACCAAAGGTCAGGGCGACGGCCCCGGGGACATGGGCAAATACGCGGTCATTGCCGACCGCAGCGACAGCGACAAGCGTATCCTGGACGAGATGGATGCCTTCTTGCCGCAAGTTGCCGACGCAATCGATGCGGAACTCCTGCGCACCCAGGTCAATCCACTGGGGGCGGCCCTGCACGAGATTGGCGGTCTGCGCATGTCGGAAGACCCCGATGCCGGCGTGACCAACTCCTTCGGTCAGTTCTGGAAGCTGCCCAATCTGTCTGTCGCGGATGCGGCCGCATGGCCTTCACAGGGTTCGGCCAACAGCTATCTCACAATCACTGCATGGTCCCTGCGCCACGCCGAAGGCGTGTTCGCACGCTTGTCGGCCTGAACCCGGAGGATGACTTGAATGCTCATACGATTGGTTTCCCTGGCCGCTCTTTTCGGCCTGCTGTTCGGGTTCGATGAAGGCGTGATTGCCGGAGCCCTGCCCCTGATCACCAAGACCTTCGACATCTCGGCTACCGGCGAAGGTTTCATGACAGCCGCGGTCCCGCTGGGGGCCGTCGCAGGGGCCATTCTGGCGGCGATGTATGCCGACAGTCTCGGCCGGCGTAAAGTGCTGATACTGTGCTCGTTCGTGTTCGCGATCGGCGCGATCGCGGCCGGTCTGGCCTCGGGGCTGGAAATCCTCATCGGCGCGCGTCTGATGCTTGGACTCGCCATCGGGGCATCCGCCCTGGCGGCCCCGATGTTTCTGGCCGAGCTTGCTCCCGCGAAATACAGGGGTGCGGTGGTGTCGGCGTTTCAGTTGATGATCACCGTTGGCATTCTCTCCTCTTACCTGATCGATATGGTCCTTGAACCCCTTGGCGCATGGCGGTGGATGCTGGCGCTCGGCGCGGTACCAGCACTGGTTTCGCTGATCGGGATAACCCTGTCGCCGGAGAGCCCGCGCTGGCTGGCCATGAATGGCGCACGGGAAAAGGCAATCAAGGTTATCGGCCTCGTTCAGCCGGATCTGTCCAAGGATCAGGTCTCTCATGTCGTTGATGAAATCGAACGCACACAAGCTTCGGCGGTATCCGAGCCGGGATGGAGTGTGTTCCTGTCCGAAAACGTCCGGCCGGTGGTGATATTCACCATCGCAGCCTTTGTTTTCCAGCAGGTCAGCGGCATCAATGCGGTCATCTACTATGCTCCGATCATCATGAAACATGCGGGTTTTGACGGTTCCAGCACGCAGTTGGCCGCCACTGTCGGTATCGGGGTGGTGAATGTGCTGATGACTGTCGTCGCCATGTTCGTGGTCGACCGATTCGGCCGCCGCCCCCTGCTCATTCTGGGTTTCATCGGTACCGCGCTGAGCCTTGTGGTTATCGCATATGCCATGCAGGCCGATAAGCCGGAGCTGGCCCCGCTGGCCCTGGCCGGTCTGTTCGCCTATATCGCATTCTTCGCGGTCAGCATCGGCCCGTTGCCATGGCTGTATATGTCCGAATTGTTCCCGCTGGCGCTGCGCAGCCGGGGCATGGCCATGGCCTCGGTCGCGAACTGGAGCTGCAACTTCGTCGTCGTGTTCTCCTTCCCCGTGGTGCTGGCACATTTCGGTGCGGTGGCGACGTTCGCCCTGTTCGGAATTTTCTGCACCCTCGGGGCGATTTTCTCCTGGTTCTATGCCCCTGAAACCAAGGGCGTCAGTCTTGAAGAGATCGAAATGCGCCACAGCCCCGCTGCGGCGGCATGATACCCACCCAAGTCACTGGCACGCGGCTCTACCTTGCGGTAGGCCGCGTGTCGTTCCTGACGATTTGCGCGGGCCTGCTGTTCGGTTACAGCACCGCGAGCATTGCAGGATGGCTGGACGAAATCGGCCGCGAATTCTCCCTCGGAACGGGGGGCAAGGAATATGTGACCGTTTCGCTGGTGTTCTGCTGCTTTCTCGGAGCGATCGCCGCCGGACCTCTGGCGCGCGCATTCGGGCGGCGGATCACGCTGCTGACGGCCTTCGGGCTGGCGGCAGCCGGTTATGGCCTTACCCTCACCCATCCCGATCTGCCCGGACTGATCGCCGCGCGCGTCCTGATCGGCCTGTCCGTCGGTTTGTCCTCCATGGCAGGGCCGATGTACGCAGGCGAAGCGACACCGGCCCGGTTCCGTGGAAGTGTCGTTTCCCTGTTCCAACTCGCCGTCACCATGGGGATACTGGCCGCCTATACCGTCCCGCTGCTGATAGATGACCCGGCTGCATGGGCCTATGGCATCGGTGTTGGCGGCGTGATCGCTCTGGCGGGGTTTGCCGCACTGCTGATGGTGCCGGAAAGCCCGGTCTGGCTGGCGAGGGTGGGACGAAACGCCGAGGCGGAAACCGTTTCCGCATCCCTTGGCCTTGAACGGGTTCCCGTGGCGGAAGGATCCGCACGGCCGGCGTTGTCCCTCTGGAAAACACTGCGCATCGGGTCGACCCCGGCGGTCCTGACTCTATGCTGCGGACTGTTCATTCTGCAGAACCTGAGCGGCATCGACGGAATTCTTTATTATGCCCCGGCGATCTTTGTCGACCTGGGGTTCTCGCCGGGAACCGCCGCCCTCGGCGCCACTTTCGGACTGGGCCTGATCAATCTGATCGCGACTGTCGTGGCCATCGCAACCGTCGACCGGCTGGGACGCAGACCGCTCGCCATCGTCGGATCGCTCATTATGGTCATCGGCCTTCTGGGCGTTGTCGCCGCCCAGGTCTGGTCCCTGCCCATCCTCGGCCTGATCGCGTTGTGCGTCTATATCGGCGCCTTTGCCGTCAGCCTCGGCCCCCTGCCCTATGTCCTCATGTCGGAACTGGTTCCCTCGACCATCCGGGAAACCGGGATCTCGGTGGCGTCGGCCACCAGCTGGCTGTTCAACGCGCTGATTGCCTTCGTCTTCCTGACAGGCGTTTCAAGCATCGGGCTCGATGGGGTCTTTCTCATATTCGCGGCGGTTTGCGTTTGCTCGCTGGTCATTTCGCTTGTGTGGTTGCCGGAGACAAAATCCAGAAACCTCGCGACCATCGAAAGCAACGTCATCGCCGGAATTCCCCTGCGCCAGTTGGGCGATGTCGATCAAGGACATGTGCTCCGTCCGGATACCGGCTCCGACCTCAAGTGAGGGCCGGCATTTTCCATGTGGCTGCCGGCATTGATTTGCCGGCAGGAGACCGATCCTAATCGTGCTCGGCCAGGAACGTCCCGACGACTTTCATGCAGGCTTCGCGCTCCTCCACATGCGGCATGTGGCTGCTGTCCTCGAAGATGGTCCAGCGGACATCGGGAATGTTGTCCGCGAACGGCTGGACGACCTTCGGGGTCGCCTCGTCATGGCGGCCGGAAATCAGCAGCGTCGGCGCTTCGATATTGTCCAGCCGGTCGATCACCGACCAGTCCTTCAAGGTGCCGATGACATGGAATTCGGTCGGTCCGTTCATAGCCTTGTAGACGGTTGAATCGCCGTCCATGATCTCGAACGTGCGCGCCACCTCCGCCGGCCAGGGAACCACCCGGCAGACGTGACGGTCATAGAACACCCTCGAAGCGGCCTTGTAGGCCTCGCTGTCGATCGTCCCTGCCACCTCGTGCGTCAGGAGCACGGTCTGGACATCTTGCGGAAGGTCTTTCCGCAGCCGGTTGGCCTCCTCGACCCAAAGGCGCATGCTCGGCGGAGAGTTGGCGATGACCAGAGCCTTCAGCCCCGACGGCTTGCGCACCGCATGTTCGCTGGACAGCATCCCTCCCCAGGACTGGCCCAGCACCATGTAGCCGCCGCCGATGCCCAGATGATTGATGAGATTGTCCAGTTCGGCAAGAAACAGATCGACCGTCCAGAAGTCGCCGCCCTTGTCCGGCAGCCGCGTGGAATTGCCGTTGCCGAGCTGGTCGTAATGGATGACGGGCCGTCCGCCTTCCGCCAGGTCGGCGAAGGCATCCACATAGTCGTGGGTACAGCCCGGCCCGCCATGCACCACGATCAGCGGCGTCAGCCCGCTGCCGAGATTTCCGGTGATGCGATACCAGGTCCTGTAGGCTCCGAAGGGCGCGTAATTCTCGATCATCAGCATGCGAACTCTTGCAACCTCCTGTTTGCAGCCCCAACAGGTTAGTCCGCGGAGAAAGCGCCGGATAAGCTCTCAATTCTTATAGAAATGCGTCGGAAGTGCCGGGCCGGTCAGATATGCCGGTCACTCGTCCAGAAGCCGATAGTGACTGGCCAGCATGACCGCGTGCAGCCTGTTGCGCGCGCCAAGCTTCTTTGTCGCCGAGTTGATGTGCAGGATGACGGTGGGAACAGAGCGGCCGATCTTGTAGGCGATTTCCTTGGCGGTCAGCCCCTCGGCGGAATACAAAAGGCATTCCCGCTCGCGCGGCGTCAGCCGGATGACGCCCGTGCGCCGCTCCTCCTCGCTCAACAGCGGATAGGCATGTTCATGAAAGACCTGTCCGAGCAGGCCGAACACCGCCAGATGCTCGCGCGCCTCCTTGACGAACTGGCGGCCGGCGCCTTTCTGGATCGCGGTGAAGGTCGCCATGTCGCCGCGGGTCCGGTGTACCGGCACCGTGATGCCGCAGGTCAGATCGGCGTCGTGCAGATAGGACACAACCGGCTCGTGGTCCTGCCGGATGAAGTTGGCGAGCTGCGTCTTGTCGCGCGTCTGGCGGTAGGACCAGATGAAGGGCGTCGTGGAGCGGATCGCCATGAGCTGCACCGGGTCCTTCTGGTAATATCCGGCATCGCACCACAGCGCACGCATGTCGTCCGGCACGTTGCGGAGACTGAGGTGGGACGGCGTCATGAGATCCCCCTCGAAACTCCTGACCACGGGCGTGTAGTCATAGACGAGAGACGTGTAGCCGCTCGCGCTGAGGGAAACCATGGCGGCTTCCACCTTGTCGTCCAGCGACGCCGCCTTGCCCAGCGTGTGCTCAAGAACTTCCAGCGTTTCCAGCATTCCTGAAAACCACCTATCTGCGGAATGACGAGTCAGGTCCCGACCCTGCGAAAAGTTGTCCGGAGGCTTTTTATATTGCCCCTTTCTTACTCATGAGCACATATTAGTCATTTCTGAACAAACGGCAACGGGGCTGCCATTCTATTAAAATTGATAGCTAGCGGACATGCCACTCCACTCCTAGCCTTTCAACGGATGCGAAAGTGTAACGAACCGGCAGGAACGGCGGATATGTGGCAGGAACTTGAGCCCGATCAGACCCAGGACGTCACCGTGGACGGCTACACGGTCAAGACCTACAGTTTCGGCGCGGGCGACGAGGTTCTCCTGTGCCTGAACGGCGGTCCGGGCCTGCCCTGCGACTATCTGCGCGAGGCCCATTCCTGCCTTGGCGGAGAAGGCTACAGGGTCGTCGCCTTCGATCAGCTTGGAACGGGGAGTTCCGACCGCCCGGATGACACTTCCCTTTGGACCATCTCCCGCTACGTGGAAGAAGTGGAGACCGTGCGCCTGGCGCTCGGTCTCGGCAAGGTTCATCTTCTGGGGCATTCCTGGGGCGGCTGGCTGGGGATCGACTATGCGCTGACCTATCCGGATGCGCTGAAATCGCTGATACTGGAAGACACGGTCGCCGACATGCCGCATCTTGCGGAGGAACTGAACCGCCTGCGCTGCGCCCTCGGCTCCGAGACCGTCGCGATGATGCAGCGCCATGAAGCCGAAGGCACGATGGAGCACCCGGAATACCAGGCGGCGATCACGATCCTTACCTACCGCCACGTCTGCCGCCTGAGCACACGGCCGGCGCCGATCAGCCGGTCTGTGGACGACTGGAACAAGGCGCCCTACGAAACCATGCAGGGTCCCAACGAGTTTCTTTATATTGGCAATCTGAAGGACTGGAACCGGATCCCGGACCTGCCGCGCATCGAAGTGCCGGTGCTGATCGTCACAGGCCAGCACGACGAACTGACCCCGGCCTGCGCCATGAAGATGAAGCTCGCGCTGAAGGATGCGGAGCTGCACGTTTTTCCCAACAGCAGCCACATGCCGTTTTACGAGGAACCGGATGCCTACTACCCCGTGCTTCTTGACTTCCTGAAGCGAAACCGATCCTGAGGCCGCCGTTGAACCGATACCGCTTCGTTCTTTTCCGTCCGTTTCAACTGCTGCCCGTCCTGGTGGGCATCAGCATCATCACTTTCGTGCTCATCCGCTCGATCCCCGGAGATCCCGTCCGCGTGCTGCTGGGACCGCGCAGCACCCCCGGCGCCATCGAGCGCATCCGGGACCAGTTCGGCCTCAACGAGCCGATCTGGATGCAGTATTTCTACTTCGTCAAGAACCTCTTCCAGGGCGAAATGGGCCGGTCGATCCTCTACAAGGTCGACGTCCTGAAACTGATCGCCACCCGGATCGAGCCGACCGCGGTCCTGGTCACCGGCGCGGTCTGCCTCGCCCTGCTGATCGCCATTCCGCTGGCGGCCATCGCGGCCCGCAACCGCGGTTCGGCAGCCGATCATATCATCCGCCTCGTGAGCACCGCCGGGCTCGGATTTCCCGCTTTCTGGCTGGGCATCATGCTGATCATCGTCTTCAGCGTGCAGCTCGACCTGTTTCCGGTAAGCGGGTACGGCCGCACATTTGTGGACAAGGCGCACCATATGGTCCTGCCCTGCCTGACGGCGGCGCTTGCGCTGTCCGCCGTGCTGACGCGCAACCTGCGCGCCAGCCTGCTGGCCGAGCTCAATTCCGACCAGGCGACGGCGGCCCGCGCCCGCGGACTTCCGGAAGGACAGGTGTTCTGGCGTCACGTCATGCCGAACTCGCTCGTCCCGACAATCAACCTGCTGGCCATCAATATCGGCTGGCTGATCAGCGGCACGGTGGTTCTGGAAAGCGTTTTCGCCATTCCCGGCATGGGCCAGTTGCTGGTGCGCGGCATCTTCACCCGCGACTACATGGTCGTCCAGGGCGTCGCCATGTGCTTCGCGCTGGCCACCGTGCTGGTCAATTTCCTGGCGGACATCCTGACCGTCGCCGCGGACCCGAGGGTGAAGCTATGACCCTGGCGCGAACACAGACCGCGCGCGCCGGGTTCCGCCTTGCCTTCGGCGGCGGTCCGCTGCCGCTTTATCTCGGCGGCGCGATCCTCCTGATCTGGTTCGCGCTGGCCGTCATGGCGCCCTTGCTTGCGCCCTACGATCCTATCTTTCAGGACGGGACCGCCCGGCTGCAACCGCCAAATTCCGTTCACTGGTTCGGCACCGACAATTTCGGCCGGGATATCCTGTCGCGCATCGTCTGGGGTGCGCGGATCGACCTGCAGATCGCCCTTTTCGGTGTCGTCTTTCCGTTTCTGATCGGAACGACGCTGGGCAGTTGCGCCGGTTATTTCGGCGGCTGGATCGACACGGTCCTGATGCGCATCATCGATGTGGTCCTGGCCTTTCCGTTCCTGGTTCTGATGATGGCGATCATCGTCATTCTGAAGCCGGGCCTTTCCAGTTTCTATGTCGCCATGGCGCTGGTCGGCTGGGTCTCCTATGCCCGTCTCGTCAGGGCGCAGATCCTTGTCATCAAGTCCTCCGATTTCGTTCTGGCGGCTACCAGTCTCGGCTACAGTCATTCCAGGATCATGTTCCGCCATCTGCTGCCCAACGCGATCCTCGGGTCCGTCGTGTTTTCCATGTCGGACGCGGTGCTGGTTCTGCTCAACGGGGCTGCGATCAGCTATCTCGGTCTCGGCGTGCAGCCACCGACAGCCGAATGGGGCATCATGATCGCCGAAGGCCAGAGCTTCATTACCTCGGCCTGGTGGATCACCACGTTCCCCGGCATCGCCATCGTGACGCTGGCCATGGGGTTCAGCCTGCTTGCCGATGGCCTGGGCGAACTTCTGGGGGTGCGCGAATGAGCGAACCCATCCTCAGCGTCCGCGACCTGTCGGTCGTCGCCCAAGTCGAGGGAACCACCCATACCATTGTGGATCAGGTCTCCTTCGACCTGCAGCGCGGGGAAATCCTCGGCCTGGTCGGAGAAAGCGGCTCGGGCAAGAGCATGACCTCGCGCGCCCTGATCCGGCTGCTGCAGAGCAGCCGCCTTTCGGTCTCCGGCGGCAGCGCCATCCTGAAGGGCGAAGATATCTTTACATTCGACGAGCGCGCCATGCGGGACGTGCGCGGCGGATCGATCGGCATGATCTTCCAGAACCCTTCCAGCCATCTCGATCCGGTCATGTCCATCGGCAAACAGATCGCCGAGAGCATCCGTTTCCACAAGGCGGTGAGCAGGAAGGAAGCCCGCGGTCGGGCCGTCGAAATCCTGCGGCAGGTCGGCATTCCCGATCCGGAGCGGCGCTATAATGCGTATGCGCACGAATTTTCCGGCGGCATGCGCCAGCGGGCCATGATCGCCGTCGCCCTGGCCTGCGACCCGGACATCCTCATTGCGGATGAACCGACGACCGCCCTCGATGTCACGGTTCAGGCACAGATCCTGAAACTCCTGACCGATCTGCGCGACACGCGCGGGGTCTCCATCATCTTCATCACCCATGATCTGGGCATCGTCTCGCAGATCTGCGACAGGGTCGCGGTGATGTATGGCGGGCGCATCGTGGAGCTTGGCGGCAAGCGGGAGGTGATCGGCAGCGGAAGGCATCCCTACACCGCCGGTCTCGTCGCCTGCCAGCCAGCCGAGGGGCATCCGGGCGAAAGGGTGCGCACCATCAACGGCCAGCCGCCGCGTATCGGGCACATGCCGGCGGGCTGCCGGTTCCATCCGCGCTGTCCGCGCGTCGACGAGTGGTGCTCGACCGTGTGCCCGGACCTCGTCACGTCCGGCCCCGGTCATCAGGTTGCCTGTCATCACCCAATCCCACACACACCGGCGGAGGCGGCGACATGAACGTCAAACCCGCCCCCCTTCTGGAAGTGACCGGTCTCAACGTCCATTTCGGCGGCACGGGCTTCATTCCGGGCCTGCGCACACCGCCGCTGCGGGCCGTCAACGACGTTTCGCTTGCCGTCATGCCCGGAGAAACGCTCGGGCTGGTCGGCGAATCCGGCAGCGGCAAAAGCACGTTGGGCCGCGCCATCCTTCGTCTCGGCGAGCTGACCTCCGGCGAAATCGTGTTCGACGGCACGGACATGGCGCGGGCGACGGTCGGTGACCTGAACCGCCTGCGGCGCCAGAGCGCGATGATTTTCCAGGATCCATACGGTGCCCTCAATCCGCGCATGCGTGTCGGCGATGCGATCGCCGAGGTGCTGCGGGTTCACAGGAAGGTTCCTTCGTCCCGGATCGGCTCCAGGATTGCCGAACTCCTGAATCTGGTTGGACTCGACGCGGGCTATGCCAACTCACGGCCGCTGGATCTCTCCGGCGGTCAGTGCCAGCGCATCGGGATCGCGCGGGCTCTTGCTGTCGAACCCAAGCTGATCGTGGCGGATGAATGCGTCGCCGCGCTCGACGTATCGATCCAGGGACAGATCCTCAATCTGCTGATGGACCTGCGCGAGCAGATCGGCATGGCGATCATCTTCATCGCCCATGATCTCGCCATCGTGCGGCGTCTCTGCGACCGCGTCGCCGTCATGTATCTGGGCAGGATCGTAGAGACCGGACCGACCGAAGAGGTGTTCACCGAACCCCGCCATCCCTATACGGCCTCGCTGCTGCGGGCCATTCCCGATATCGATCCCGACCGCGGCCTGCCGGAAAACCCGCTGGCCGGCGAACCGCCCAGTCCCATCGCGCTTCCCTGCGGATGCGCCTTCCATCCCCGGTGCCCGAATGCCCTCCCGGACTGCAGCACCGGCGAACCGCCCCGTTTGGGGCGTGACGGGCCCCACAGGGCCGCATGCATTCTCCCTCCCGGGGAGATCAGGATCTGAACCGACTATAAAAGGGGAACAGGACAGATGAAAAAACGCCAACTAATACGCCTGGCGGCGGCAACCGCCCTCTCGGCGCTCACACTCGGCACAAGCATCGCGGAAGCGGCGGGCGTGCTGACCATCGGACGGCGGGAGGATTCCTCCACCTTCGATCCGATCATGACCGCCCAGAATATCGACTTCTGGGTCTTCGCCAATGTCTATGACGTTCTGGTGCGTGTCGACAAGACGGGGACGAAGCTGGAGCCGGGTCTCGCGGAAAGCTGGACCGTCTCCGACGACGGACTGACCTACGCATTCACCATGCGCGACGCGAAATTCTCCGACGGCTCGCCGATCACCGCCGAGGACGCGGCCTACAGCCTGACGCGCATCCGCGACGACGAGGGGTCCCTTTGGAGCGATTCCTACAAGGTGATCTCGAAGATGGAGACACCCGACCCGAAGACGCTTGTTCTCACGCTGTCGGAAGCCTCCGCCCCCTTCCTCTCGTCTCTTGCTATGCCCGGCGCCTCGATCATCTCCAAGGCCGGCATGGAAAGCATGGGGCCTGAAGCCTACGCGGAAAAACCCGTCGCTTCCGGCGCGTTCGTGGTGGAAGACTGGCTGCGCGGCGACCGTGTGATCCTTGCAAAGAACCCGGAATTCTGGGAAGCGGACCGGGTGTCGCTCGACGGGGTGGAATGGATCTCCATTCCCGACGACAATACCCGCATGCTGAAGATCGAGGCTGGTGAGCTGGATGCCGCCATCTTCGTCCCCTTCTCCCGTATCGAGCAGCTCAAGCAGAACCCGGATCTCAAGGTCGAGCTCGATCCCTCCACCCGTGAGGATCATCTGCTGATCAACCACGAGAGCCCCGAGCTGGCGAAGAAGGAAGTCCGCCAGGCCCTCGACCTTGCCATCGACAAGCAGGCCGTGGTCGACGCGGTCACATTCGGTATCGGCGAGGTCGCCTATTCCTTTGTCCCCAAGGGCGCGCTCTACCATTACGCGGACAACCTCAAGCGTCCCTACGATCCGGAAAAAGCCAAGCAGATGCTGAGCGAGGCGGGCGCCGAAGGACTGACGCTCGACTATCTGGTCAATGCGGGCGACGAGGTCGACGAGCAGATCGCCATCCTGCTGCAGCAGCAGCTCGCCCAGGCCGGGATCACCGTCAACCTGATCAAGATGGATCCGAGCCAGACCTGGGACATGCTGGTCGCGGGCGACTACGACCTGTCGGTCATGTACTGGACCAACGACATTCTCGACCCGGACCAGAAGACGACCTTCGTGCTCGGCCACGACACCAACATGAACTACATGACCCGCTACAACAACGACACGGTCAAGCAGCTCGTCGCGGATGCAAGGGTGGAAATGGACCCGGCCAAACGCGAGGAAATGTATGTCGAGCTGCAGAAAACCGCCAAGGACGACGTGAACTGGATCGACCTCTATTACAGCCCGTACCGCAACGTCTCGCGGGCCAATATCGAGGGCTTCTACCAGAACCCGCTCGGCCGGTTCTTCCTGGAAGACACCGTGAAGAACTAGCGGCTCCCGCGTTCAGTTGAACGCAGGATCACCCACCTCGGGCTCCAAGCCCCTGGAAGGGCCGTTTTCCGCGGGACCGGCGCGCGCAGCGCAGGCACCCGACGGGAAGCGGCCCTTTTCCGGTTTTCAATGTTTCCGCGGGACAGCATGTTCCTCTAGGCTGGCGAGACAACGAGATCAAATTCAGGAACACCCGGGATGCCGAACAGAATTGCGTTTGCGCTGACGGATTCAGCAAGATTCTGTCTGTCGAACCTTGCCGCCACCGCGAAAGGCGCCCTGCCGAACCGGCAGGTCGAATATGTCTACCGCGGCACCTATGCCATCGCGGATCTCATGCCCGCCAGCCGCGCGACACTGGCCGCCCGGCTCGAGAGCGACGCGACCCTGCGCAAGCGGTTCAGCGAACTCTATGCCGTGACGGCTCAGGGCACCGATCAGATCGACACATCGAACTGGCAGGCCTATACCTGCGCCCAGACCGCCCTCGGCCAGGACGCCTATGAGGCATGTTATTGTGCGGGGAAGTGAGTGCGTCCCCTGGAACAAGGTCAATCGAAACCATGAGCGGCGACGTCTCGCATATTTTCCGTCATGACCCGTCACAGTAAGGATCTGCATTCGGAGATTCGGGCCTGGCTTGACACCGAAATCGAGACCAGAGGGCCGGGAGCGCGGCTGCCGACCGTCCGGCAGATGATGCGGCGGTTTTCGACGGCGCAGCGCACGATCGAGGCGGTCCTTGCCCCTTACCTGGCTTCCGGCAGGCTGACATCGAGGCGCGGCGCCGGCATTGTCATTCCCCTGCCGCCGCAACCCGATGCCCCCAGGACGGATGTACTGATCCTCTACCGCCTCTCCGACAGCCGTCTGGCGCGGAACCTGCTGATGGAAATCGAGCGGCGGCTGAAGGCCGGGGGCAAGAGCCTGCTGATGGTCGGCTTTACCGAAGAAGACCAGGCAACAGGCGTGCTTGCGCGCCTGGGACGTTTCAGGGTCTGCCTGGTTCAGGTCCATTTCGCCAATCTGTCGATCCCGTTTCTGGCGGAAATCAACCAGCATGCCGACTTCGTGGTGGTGGATGGCGTGTCCGCGACCGGGCTGGACGTCGATGGCATAGGGACCAACTGGCGCGAGGCCCTGGGTGCGGCCTACCGCTACCTTATGGATGCCGGCCACGAGGACATCGCCTTTCTGACATCGTCCCATCCCGCCCGGCAGATCGCCATGGCAAGGCGGGAATATACCAGCTTGCGGCAAACCAGCGGTCCGGGCACCAGCTGGCTGATTGAACTGGATGCGCTGCCGGGCGATTACACAAGCGCTGAAATTTCAGACAGGCTGTCGCGATTGCGCAATCCGGACGGCCGTTTCCCGTTCAGCGCGATAGTCGTCTGGGGCGTTGTGGAAGGCTATATTCTTGAGCGCGCCTTGCTGGATCTCAACGTCGGAATTGGGCAAGACCTCTCGGTCGTGATGCTGGGAAGCGTCGACTTCCAGTCGGAACACAACGACAGGTTCGATATCGTGGGATGCTCGAATGCCGAAAAGATCCGGCTGTTCGAGAAGGTCATTTCGGACCGCCTCGCCGGGCGGGATAAAGAACCGGACATCCACTATCTTCCAGTTCACCGCGCCACCTTCGGGAGTGTCCAAAACCGGCGAAAGTGAGTATAACTTCACTTCACGTCCAAGTTATACTCACATACGTTTGTCCTGTAATTTTTATCACGGGACTGTAAATGACTCTCCAGGCCGATACCGCGCAAGAAGCCGCCGCTCAAGACGGCAAGACCCGAGCGAAGGGCGTCGCCATCATTGGCGCGGGCGAACGCGGCATTTATTATGTCGGGACCCGGATGGCGGAGACAGCCGAAGAAACCGGGTTCAGGATCGTCACGGTATTCGACCGGATACAGGATCGCACCGAGCAGGCGGTGCAGCACCTGGATGAGGTCTACCGGTCCGCCGGCATCGACTTCACGGTTCAGGCCGCCGGCTCCCTGGACCAGGCGGTCACGCATCCGGACGTGGACCTTGTCATCGTCACGACGCACACCCACGCGCATGTGAAACCGGTGGAAGCCGCCGCAAAAGCCGGAAAACTCGTTTATCTCGACAAGCCCATTTCCGTGACGCTTGAAGATGCGGAAGAGATCGCCCGGATCGAAAAAGACGCGGCAAGGCCGTTCATGATGGGCTTCACGCGCCGCTACGAGCGTCCGTGGATTGCGGTCGTCGACAGGGCCCGGACACCGGCCATCGGCTCTCCCCGGATGATTCTGCTGCGCTCTGTCATCCCCTATACGCGTTATCTCCAGCTCTGGCACCGGACCAACTCCCTGTCCGGCGGCGCCATCAACGACAAGGGCTCGCATCATTTCGACGTGTTCAACTGGATCGCCCGCAGCAAACCTGTTTCCGTCAACGCGATCGGAGGAAGATCATCCATTTTCACACCGGATCCGAATGCGCCCGAACGCTGTGCGGAATGTGACCGGGAGTGCCCCTACCGCCGCCACGAGACCCTGATCGACAAGGCTGAAGGCGTTGGCCGTGTTCCCAATGCAAGCTGGCTCTCGGCGCGCGATCCCCAGGACCGGAACGACAATTGCGTCTACCTTCCCGGTTCCGATATCGACGATCACGCCATCATCTCGGTGCAATATGAAAACGGCATCAAGGCGTGCCTGTTCTTCACGATCTTCGGTCCTTATTCGGAAGACCAGGAAACACTGGAGATCGTCGGCGAAAACGGCCGCCTGCGGATGGAGCGGCATTCGGGCGCCATCGATGTGGTGAGCCAGCATGGCGAACATCGCGAGGTGATCGACGCAAGCGCCGAGGACAGCGGCAGCTCGCATTTCGGCGCGGATCTGGAGCTCGTCCGCCGCATGCGCCGCTATTGCGATGGCGAAATGCCGCCTGTCGGCATTTCCGACGGTGTCGCATCGCTGCGGATCGTCAACGCGGCGCATCTCAGCCTCCGCAATCACGGCCGCGCGGTCAATCCGCAGACGATGGAGTTCCTATGAACCGGACCAAGCTGCCCGAACGCCTGACTCCCCTGGCCGCAAAGCTCGGTGTGACGCCCCTTTATGGCGACATCCACAACCACTGCGACCTGTCCTACGGCCATGGACGCTTTCAAGACGCCCTGGCCCGCGCGGCGCTTCAGCTCGATTTTCTGTCAATCACCGGTCATGCGCACTGGCCGGACATGCCCGTGGACGATCCGTCCGTCGCCCATATCGTCGATTTCCACGTCAAGGGCTTCGCCAGGCTGCGCAATGGCTGGGAGGCGCATTACGAGGCCCTGAGAGCGGCGGACCGTCCGGGTTTCACGGTTTTCCCCGGCTATGAAATCCACTCCTGCGCCGATGGCGACTACACCATCGTCTACAAGGACCTGGAAACAGAGCCGCTGCACCTGGCCGACACACCCCACGAATTACGTGACATGCTCGAAACGGCCCTGCCCGGACGCGCCCTCGCTTTTCCGCACCATATCGGCTACCGGCAGGGAGCGCGCGGCATCAACTGGTCCACCTTCGATCCCGAGCTCTCGCCCTTTGTCGAGATGTTCTCCATGCATGGCTGCGCCGAGACGTCGGAAACGGACCGCAGCTACCTGCATTCGATGGGTCCGGTGGACGGGCATTCCACCATGCAGCGGGGACTTTCCGAGGGGCATGTTTTCGGCGTTGTTGGCAATACCGACCATCACAGCGCCTTTCCCGGCTCCTACGGACACGGCCGCATGAGCGTCTATGCGTCCGCGAACACCTCCACGAACACCAGGGAGGCGATCTGGGACGGTTTGCGGGACCGGCGGACAAATGCTCTGACGGGCGACTGCATCCACCTTCTGACCGCGATCGGCAGCGCCATTCAGGGATCGGTCATTGAACCGTCAGACGGCGTGTCCCTGGACATCGAGGCAATCGCGGGCGGATTTATCGACACAATCGACGTGATGCGGAACGGGCGTCTGTATCAGCGAATCTCGCCTGCCCTTTCACCTTCTCCCGTCGCGCAGGATGCGGATACCTTCGAAACAATTCTCTTTCTCGAACTTGGCTGGGGCGCCCGCGGCTCGCATCACGAATGGGAAGGAACCGTCACCATCGACGGCGGTGAAATCTTCGGCCTCGAACCCCGCTTCCGGGGAACGGAAGTCGTGTCTCCGCTCGAAGGCCACGACACCGCGCATCGTCTGCCTCAGGCCTCACTGCGGGACGGGCGGGCTGCCTTCTCCGTGGTGGCGGAAGCCAACCCGAACAACGCCACATCCGCCACACAGGGAATAGCGCTGCGGATGAACACCCATGCGGAGGCCGTCATCCGCGCGGACCTGTGCGGTCAAAGGATCGAAGTGCCGGCCGCCAGACTTCTCGAAGGGGCCCTTTCGGGAAATCTCGGCCCGATCGACAGCCCGGCCTGGCGCTTTCACGCGCTGCCCCGTCCCGCGGATTGGCAGTGGCGCGGAACGGTGCCGCTCGGCGCCTTCGAAACCGGTGAAAATCTCTATGTCCGCCTCCGGCAATCGAGCGGACAAATGGCGTGGACGTCGCCCATCTTCTGCAGAACCGCATGAATTGACACATAAAAGAGGGGAATACGAAATGGCATTATCAAAGATAATTCTGGCAGGCGCGGCCGCCGCGCTGATGGCTTGCAGCCAGGCTGCCGCAACCGACCTGGCAATCGTTCACGGAGCGGTGGGAAAGGACCAGGATGTCCTGCGCGCCGCGCTCGACCGGTTCGAGGCCGAAACCGGCAACACGGTCGAAATCGTCTCCATGCCGGAGCGGACGACCGACCAGTTCGCCCAGTTCAAGCTCTGGCTGGCCGCCGGTTCCAAGGACATTGACGTTTACCGCCTCGATGTGATCTGGGCCCCGCAAATCGCCGAGCATTTCATCGACCTGAAGGACGCGACCAGCGATATCATCGATCAGTATGTACCGGCCGCGGTCGAAAGCCAGACGGTGGACGGCAAGCTCGTCGCCCTGCCGATGTTCCTGGGCGCACCCGCTCTGTATTACCGCGCGGATCTTCTGGAAAAATACGGCAAGCCGGTTCCCGAAACCTGGGAGGAGCTGACCGCAACCGCCAAGGAAATCATGGACGGTGAGCGGGCCGAGGGCGACGAGGACATGTGGGGATACGTCTTCCAGGGTGCCGCTTACGAGGGCCTGACCTGCAACGCCATGGAATGGATCGCCTCCAGCGGCGGCGGCCACGTCGTGGAAGCGGACGGCAGCATATCCGTGAACAACGAGAATGCCGCCAAGGCAATCGACCTGGCCGCGTCCTGGGTCGGCACCATCGCGCCGGAGGGTGTCCTGAACTACGCCGAGGAAGATGCCCGCGGCGTCTTCCAGTCCGGCAACGCCGTCTTCATGCGCAACTGGAACTACGCCTATGCGCTGGTGAACGGCGACGACAGCCCCGTCAAGGGTAAGGTGGATGTCGCCGTACTTCCGTCCGGCGGCGCGGAAATGGCTCCGGCCTCCACCCTCGGCGGATCGCATCTGGCCGTGTCGAAATATTCCGAACACCAGAAGGAAGCCATCGAACTCGTCCGCTTCCTGAACGACTTCGACAGCCAGAAAGCCCGAGCGATCGACAGTTCGCGCCCCGCGACCCTGCTGTCGGTCTATGACGATGCGGAAGTGGGAGCCGAACAGCCCTTCATTCCGCTGTGGAAACCGGTTGTCGAGAATGCCCTGCCGCGTCCCTCGGCCGCGACCAGAAAATCCTATAACGAGGTATCCTCCGAAATCTGGACCGCCGTTCACGACACGCTGTCCGGCAAGGGCGATGCGAAAGCCAATCTCGCCAAGCTCAATGCCCGCCTGGAACGCCTGCGCGGCAACGGCTGGTAACTGCCACTGAGTGCGCTCCGCGAGATCCCTTGCCGGACCTTGCGGGGCGTGCGTCCAGGTCACGGACCCGTAAATGAGGATGAAATGGCACCACAATCCGGACTGGCCAGACAGCGAACCCGCTCGGCCTGGGTCTTCCTGGCCCCGATGCTGTTCGTGCTGGCCGCCGTTGCGCTTTATCCTCTGCTGCGCACCATCTGGTTCGGCTTCACCGATGCCTCGCTGACCTCCTTCGGCTCCGCGCGGTTTGTCGGCATACGGAATTATCTGGAATGGCTGGATTACGGAGACGGCAACGGCGAATGGCTCGGGCTGCTGGTCGACGGGCGCTGGTGGAGTGCCGTGTGGAACACGGTCAGGTTCACCCTCGTCTCCGTGACCCTGGAAACCATCTTCGGCATGGTCATCGCCCTGGTGCTGAACCAGAAGTTTCCCGGCCGGGCCGTGGTGCGGGCCGCCGTCCTGATCCCATGGGCAATCCCGACCGTCGTTTCGGCCAAGATGTGGGGCTGGATGCTGCATGACCAGTTCGGGATCATCAACGACATGCTGATGCGCGTCGGCATCCTGTCCGCGCCTGTCGCCTGGACCGCGTCTCCCGACACCGCCATGGCCGCGGTGATGATGGTCGATATCTGGAAGACGACGCCGTTCATGGCGTTGCTCATCCTCGCCGGCCTGCAGATGATACCGGACGATATCTATGAAGCCGCCCGGCTTGACGGCGTCGGACCGGTGCGCACCTTCCGCAGGATCACCCTGCCCCTCGTGCTGCCGGCCATGCTCGTTGCCGTCGTATTCAGGGCGCTCGACGCGCTGCGCATCTTCGACATCGTCTATGTGCTGACGCCAAACTCTCCGGAGACCCGGACCATGTCGGTCTTCGCCCGGGAGAACCTCTTCGATTACGACAAATTCGCCTACGGGTCCGCGGCCTCCACACTGCTCTTCCTGATCATCGCGATGATCACCATAGGCTTCATCTACGCAACCCGTATGGATTTGAGTGGGACCAGGGAATGAAGGTTCAAAGCTATCTGCGCAAGGCCGCCTTCTACCTGCTGCTCGGCGTCATCGTTCTGCAGGCGGTGTTTCCGTTCTACTACGCCATCCTGACTTCGCTGGAGAGCGGGCAGGCCATTTTCGACGTGAACTACCTGCCGCATGTCTTCGACCTTTCCAACTACAAGTCCGCCTTCACCAACGGCGTCTTCGGCCACCAGATCCTGAATTCGATATTCGTGGCCACGGTCGTGGTTGTCTTGTCGATGCTGCTGGCGGTGACGGCGTCCTACTCTCTGGCGCGGATCCCCTTCAAGGGCCGTGCCTTGCTGCTCCTGACCGTTCTTTCCGTTTCCATGTTTCCGCAGATCGCCGTGCTCTCCGGCCTGTTCGAGGTGATCCGGATGATGGGTCTGTTCAACTCTCTGTGGTCGCTGATCTTCTCCTACATGATCTTCACCCTGCCGTTCACCGTCTGGGTCCTGACGACCTTCATGCGCAAACTGCCGTCGGAAATCGAGGAAGCCGCGATCATGGATGGCGCTCCGCCGCTTGTGATCGTGCGCCGGGTCTTCCTGCCGCTGCTGTGGCCGGCGATGGTCACCACGGGGCTTCTGGCGTTCATTCACGCCTGGAACGAATTCCTGTTCGCGCTGACATTCCTGTCGACCGACAGCCAGCGCACGGTTCCCGTGGCCATCGCCCTCATCTCCGGCCGCAGCGAATTCGAGATCCCCTGGGGGAACATCATGGCAGCGTCGGTCATCGTCACGCTCCCGCTCGTGGCGCTGGTGCTCATTTTCCAGCGCAAGATCGTGTCCGGCCTCACAGCCGGCGCCGTTAAAGGATAAATCCATGGCCACCGTGGACCTCAGGAACGTCTCCAAGAGCTTTGGTTCCGTCGAAGTTCTCAAGGACGTCAGTCTCTCCATAGAAAAGGGCGAGTTCGTCGCCTTTGTCGGCCCGTCGGGCTGCGGAAAATCGACCCTTTTGCGCCTGATCGCCGGTCTGGAGGAAATCTCCTCGGGCGACCTGATGATCGAGGGCGAGCGCGTCAACGACGTGCTGCCGGCCAAACGCGGCGTATCGATGGTCTTCCAGTCCTATGCGCTCTACCCGCATATGAGCGTCTACGAGAACATGGCGTTCGGGCTCGAACAGGCAAAGCTCAAGAAGGACGAAATCGCCCGGCGCATCGCCGAGGCCGCGCACATGCTCCAGATCGAGGGCCTTCTGGAGCGAAAGCCCAAGGCGCTTTCCGGCGGCCAGCGGCAGCGGGTCGCCATCGGGCGCGCGATCACCCGTCAGCCGCGGCTGTTTCTGTTCGATGAACCATTGTCCAATCTGGACGCCGCGCTCAGAGGCGAAACCCGTGTCGAAATCGCCCGCCTGCACGCGCGGCTCGCCGATACGACGATGATCTACGTGACCCATGACCAGGTCGAGGCGATGACCCTGGCGGACAGGATCGTCGTCCTCAACAAGGGCCGGGTCGAACAGATCGGCGAACCGCTCGAGCTTTACGAAAACCCCGCGTCCCGGTTTGTCGCCGGATTCATCGGCAGTCCCAAAATGAATTTCCTGACGGGGGATGCCGCGCGCCAGCATGGGGCGGCGACACTGGGGGTCCGGCCGGAAGACCTCACGTTGAGCGCCGAAGGCGGTCTGTGGAGCGGCAAGATCGCCCTGACGGAAGCTCTCGGTTCGGACACTTTCGTCCACGTGGACACAACCCTGAGCGACAAGAGCATCGTTGCCCGGGTTTCCCCGCGCGAGCGCTTCAGGCACGGCATGCCCGTCTATCTGACACCGGCGCCCGAGCGTCTGCACCGCTTCGACGAAGAAGGGGCGCCGGTTCGCGGCTGATCCGCCCGGCTTGAGCACTCTAGGGTCTGTGGACAATAAGGATTTGGTCGAGGTTTGGATGCAAAACGCCCAGTTCAAGAAGCAAGGTCGCAGGAAGGGTGTTCCCTTTCAAGACATTGGGACGCCGAAATGGGCATTTTGCGCCAAATCTCTTCGAGACGCGGCGGATTTCGGTCCCGACTGCGTCGGAAAGTCCTTGTGGTGGGGGGCACCACTGCGGACTTTCCTCCTGTTCGGACACCGAAATCCGGCTCGCGCCGCGACCCAAACCTAATTGTCCACAGACCCTAGGTCACGTCAGGAGCAACATGTCCCGCCCGATCTGCGTCATTGGCAATACCAATATAGATCTCGTCCTCGGCACCGTCGGCCAGTGGCCCGAACCGGGGACGGAGGTCTTTTTGAAACGCTCCGACTACCGCACCGGCGGGTCGGCCGCGAATACCGCTCTCGTCCTGCAGCGCCTCGGCGTCTCCAGCGGACTGGTTTCCGCGACCGGCAACGACCCGCACGGCGAGATGCTGAGAGCCCGTTTCCGCGGACCTCTCGACCGTGTCCGTACCCTCGATGCCCCGACAGGCATTTCCGTCGGGGTTCTGTTCGACCACGCCGAGCGGTCCTTCCTGTCCTTCAACGGCCATCTGGATGCCTTCCAGGTGAGCGATGTCACAAGCGCCCTGGGGGCCTGGCCGCTCAACGGCGCCATCGTGCTGATTTCCGGTGCCTTCGCCATGCCAGGCCTGCTGCAGGCGCATGACGACCTGACGGCCTTCCTCACCGCCCGCGGCGCGGAGATCGCGATCGATCCGGGCTGGCCGGGCGACGGCTGGAGCGTTTCCGCCAGGGACATGTGCCTTCGCTGGCTGCGCGGCGCGCATCATTGTCTTTTCAACGACAAGGAAGTCATGGGCCTTGCGGGGACGGAAGATCTGGAGCAGGCGATCGGACGATTGAGCAGCTACCTGCGCGCGGAGGCAGTTCTGGTCGTCAAATGCGGCGCCCGCGGCGCGATTGCAGCAGGCGCAGACGGCCGTTGCCAGGTTCCCGCCGAGCAGACACACCCGTTCGACACCATCGGCGCGGGCGACAGCTTCAACGCCGGCTACCTGGCCGGCATCGCGCAAGGCCTCACCCTGCCGCGGGCCCTGGAACAGGGCACCTCCGTCGCCAGCCGCGTTATCGCCGAGTTCCCCAGAAAGACGTCACCCCTGGAGGCGCAGCCGGCACGCACCGGCTGACAGTGCCGGACGCATTCCGTGATCAGAGACAGAGAGGCGCGTTGACCCAGGAGACGTCAAGACCACGCGAAGGCGTCCTGCCTCGGACCCATCATCGCCAGACTCTCCCAAATCAGTAAGGAGAGTGCATCAGCGTTCAGAACTTAAAACAACAGGAGTTTTTCAACGGAATATCCGCATAGCGGCCGTTTGGTTAGCCGTTGGAGAAAGCCCGACATACGCCCATGGGATAAGCTCGGCTCAAAAAATTAATTTTGAAAACCCGGCGGATGCTCTGATCCCGTTAAGTGGGTTCGGAAACACAAGTTTTTATGGAGAATGGCGGAGGAGCGAGGAAAAAGTCCGAACCCGGAGCCATGCGCTCAATTAGCCGAAGGCGGTAGCGCAGAGATAAAATGGCGGACCTGCTGGGAGAAAGTTCGAACCTTTGTGACGATCTTTTCAAAGAGCTTGAGGATTGGGAAGCGGTTTTGAAGGATCTATCTGAATTCCGCTCAAATAAACATTCAGACCGTTCGACGGAGCGCAGACAGAAGCTATAGGGCGAGAGTCAGGGTTGACGTCCTGAATGCCGACCATCCTCTTTGGGCGGCGATAAGCGCAGCACGTCGCCGCAGGCGCAGCCGTCCAACAAAGTCGGCGGGAAGGACGTCATCGAGCTGCGGGCCCCCATGTCTATGCAAGGAACCCGGAGCCCCGTTTTGGCGGGACAGAGCTGGCTCGGTTTGTCTGAACAGTTTCGGGCGTTTCGCTAAGTGGATTTTCGCCTCGATTAAGCCGCCACCATCATCGGCGTCAGAGCGTTGAAGTAAGCCTGATCCG
>NZ_PPCN01000017.1 GCF_002906165.1 Roseibium marinum | reverse complement strand
GATCGGTGGGGACAAGCTGATCGAGCGTCACCATCTCGAGAGCTGTCTGATCCGGGCCGGGTTTCTTCAACATGAAACCAGTGAATCAAAAACCCACGGCTAACGCCAGGGGTTTGTCAGCAGTCTGGAGCCGCAGGCGCGGCTCCCTCTTCGCTTCCCCATCTCGGGATCGTATCAGCGTGAAGAACTAACCCCGGATATGGCCTCCGGGGTTATTCACATAAGCCGCGGTGGTGTTTGCCCCAGCCTTTGCCTTTTCCGCCATGTTTACCGCCGTGTTTGCCGCCCTTGAAATCGGCTTTGGTGATGACGCCATCCTTGTTGCGGTCGGCGCGTTCCATCATCTTGTCTAGGCGCTTGTCATGCTCTTCCGCTGTCACGCCGAGGCTGCCATCGGCATCCGCGCGCTGGAACATGTCGACAATATGGTTCTCGTTGAAGGTCAGCCACAGCGGACCGAACTCCTCCAGGGTGAAGGACCCGTTGCCGTCCGTGTCGGCCAGAGCGAAAAGCTCGGCGCGTCTGGCATCGAAATCCTCGCGGTTTACAGCGCCGTCGCCATCGGTGTCGAACAGGCCCAGGAACATCCGGCCCTGACCGCCGCGACCGTGATGCGGTCCGCGCGGGCCGCCGCGTTCATCGTGGCCGCGGGCTTCAGCCCGGGGGCCACCCTTGCCGTCCTCTGCGCCATTCCGGCCACCGGGACCATTTCCGCTACCGGGGCCACGCCCCTCACCGGGACCACGCTGCCCGCGAACCTTTTCGACGCTGCCGTTTCCATCCCGGTCAAGCATGTCGAACAGGCGGTTGGCCGCAAGATCGGCTTCTTCCTGTGTGACCGTGCCGTCACCGTCCCGATCCAGGAACTGGAACGCCCGGACCATCCGGTCACTGGAGCGGGTCATGAATTCAGCCTTGAATTCCTCCAGACTGATATCTCCGCTGCCATCCGCGTCGGCTGACTGAAAATCCCTGGACCGCACTTCGGCGATTTCCGCTTCCGTGATCACGCCGTCGTCATCCACGTCGAAACGCTCGAACATGCGTTCGCCATGCCGGCCGCCACCTGGCCCAAAACCCGGACCGAAGCCCGGACCGGCATCGTGACCGTGTCCGCCGCGCTTGCCCATATGGGCAAAACGTTCACCGGCGGTCTGTTGCATCTGTTTGCCCCCGTCCCCGTTTGCAGGCCCGCTTTGGGCTGAAGCAGACAGACCGGCGGTCAGTGCGACACCCGCGACGCTCGCAGCCAGAGCGGCAATTGCAATTTTCCTGAACGGTTTCATTCCAACAACTCCTTGGTTCGTTGATGAGCTGAAGGTAGGTGGCAATTGTCGCAGGAATACCCCTCGAGTCGGCTCGAAGTGTCGCCATCTGTCCCGCTGGGCCGTCCCGACACACTTTGTTACAAGTTCCCTGGGCACGATAAGGTTCAAGCTACTATTTTAGCCGTAGAAACAAGCAGATCGGCGGCCTCGCAAGATACAATTGTACAGCGCCGCCGATGAGATCAACCTGCTTTTGTATGGAATCGTATAAAAGCAGGATGCTCTGAAATGGAGACAAGAGTGAGCGATCCGAGCCCGCACATCCTGGTGGTGGACGACCATCGCGACATCCGCGAGACACTGGCCCGCTATCTGATCAAGAACGGCCTGCGCGCGTCGACGGCGGAAAATGCAGCCCACGCCCGCAAGGCCCTGAAGGCCGCGTCCGTCGATCTGGTCGTCCTGGACATCATGATGCCGGGTGAGGACGGCCTGTCGCTGTGCCGTCACCTGGTCGAAACCGGTGCCATGCCGGTGATCCTGCTGACCGCCATGGCCGATGACACCGACCGGGTGATCGGCCTTGAAATCGGCGCCGACGATTATGTCACCAAACCGTTCAACCCGCGCGAACTGCTCGCCCGCATCCGCGCGGTCCTGCGCCGGACATCGCTGGCGCCGCGCGAACGGGATCCGATTGAACAGGAACTGCTGCATTTCGACGGCTGGTCGCTCAATGTCTCCCGGCGGGAACTGAAGGATGCGGACGGCACTTCGGTCGCGCTTTCCAGCGGCGAATTCCAGTTGCTCTGCACCTTTCTGAAACGTCCGAAAATGGTCCTCAACCGGGACCAGCTCCTGGACCTGACCACCGGACGCACCCCGGCCGTCTTCGACCGCTCGATCGACAATCAGGTTTCGCGTCTGCGCCGCAAGATTGAGGCGGACCCGAAGGATCCGAAGATGATCAAGACCGTCTGGGGCGGCGGCTACATGTTCACAGCGGACGTGAAAGACCAGGCCGAATGAGTTTTCCAGCCCGCATCCGCAAGGCACTTTTGTATCTGTGGCCCAGGTCTCTGGCCTCGCAGCTTGTCGTGCTGCTGCTGGCCGCCATCGTCGCGGCCCAGGCCCTGAGCATCTGGATCTTTCAGGATGAGCGGCGCATTGCAATGGTCGCCGTTGCAAGAGACAGCCTCCTGACGCGGGCAGTATCCATCGCCGAACTTCTGGAAGACACCCCGATGTCCTTGCAGGAGCGGGTTGTGGAAGCCAGCAGCAGCCGATTCGCGGTTTTCTGGCTGGGAGATACGCCGCTGGCGCCAGAACCCGGCGTTTCCAGTGTCGAACAGCGCCTGCAGGGCTATCTCAACGCCCAGCTTGACCGGGGCAAGACCGCGCATCTCAATATACACGCCGATGAAAGGCGGGGTCCGCGCGGGCAGGAGTCCAGACCGGACGATCCTCCGAGCTGGCGCGCGGTGCCCAGGCATGAACGGCCCCGCGACCTGAAAAAGATCATGAACCGGCCGGAAGACCTGGCGCTGTCCATACCGATGTCGGACGGGCGCTGGCTGAATGTCGCCACCAGCTACCGGCCACCTCGCGGCGCCTTCATTCCTCTGCTGGTGCAGTTGGGTCTGACAGCGCTCGCCGCAGTCATCATTATCGGCCTGGCGGTGCGGCGGGTCACACGCCCCTTGAAGGAACTGGCCGTTTCGGCCGAAAGGCTCGGTCGCGGCGAAAACCTTGAACCGCTGCGGCCTAGCGGCCCGCGGGAAGTTCAGGCACTCACGACCGCTTTCAACGAAATGCAGGACCGGATCACCCGGTTTGTCCGCGACCGCACACGTATGCTGGCGGCCATCAGCCATGACCTGAGGACACCGATCACGTCGCTGCGGCTGCGGGCCGAATTCGTCGATGACGATGAAAACCGCGAGAAGATGATCGAGACGCTGGAAGAAATGGCGGCGATGACCGAGGCGACCCTGCGCTTTGCCCGGGACGAGGCCCATGCCGACGAGGCGCAAAATGCGGACATCGGCGCCATTGTGGAAGCCCTGGCCGCGGATCAGCAGGACCTGGGACATGACATTTCAGTCGATGTTGCCGGCAGGATCATTCTCTCCTGCCGTCCGATGGCCCTCAAACGGGCGCTGCGCAATCTCATCGAAAACGCGATCCGCTACGGCAAAAATGTCTCGGTCTCCGCCGCGGTAAAGGCTGGAGAGGTTGTCATCCGCATTCAGGACCAGGGTCCAGGTATCCCCGAAGACAGGTTGAAAGACGTGTTCGAACCCTTTGTACGGCTTGAAGAATCCCGCAGTGAGGAGACAGGTGGAATCGGCCTCGGACTGGCCATCGCCCGCTCCATCGTTCATGCCCATGGCGGTACGATCATGCTGACGAACCAGCCCGAAGGCGGGCTTGAAGCAATTATACGGCTACCGATGGGAACGGATCGATAGGGATGGACCGGGAGCCTTCGCCGGGCGGCCTTTTTGAAATGCGAAAGCGCGTTCAAGGGTCAGACCAGACATTTGACCCGCAACGTCCATTCCGATCCTGGCGATCATCTTGGGAGGGTTGAAGCGTTTCGTTCGAGCATGCCTGTTGCCTCCTGCATCGCTCACATCGGAGTTTTTCAACGGAAGAGGCCCTTAGCGGGCGTCTGGCTCCCAGCTTGTGAACGGCAATTGCTGGTCAAGGCTGCAGCGCGGGTTGCACGGTGCTGATCACCGGGATCAGGGCGGCGGCCACCTGCGCCAGAACGGTTGCCAGTTGCCCGGAAAAAACCGTGGTCAGCACCGCCCCGGTCCCGGCAATCACCAGCGAGAGAGACGCCTGCATCACCGAGAGCCCGGTCAATTGCGGGAAGGTGCTCCAGGCGACCTTGTCGGTCTTCAGGGCCTTGAACGTCTTCAGATCGAAGGCGAAGAACCCGACGAGCATGAAATACGCGAACCGCTGGACAACGGACACGGCGATGGCCGCATAGTCGACCACAGTGTCCGCAAAGACCATACTCATGGGTTCGAGTGCCAGCGATATGGCAAGGGCCAGCCAGCCGCCTTTTTTCCAGCCGGTCGTCCCCTTGATCGATTCATAGAAATATCCGAGAAAAAACGCTCCGATCAACCAGTATCCACCAACGGAAAACACTCGGATCAGGGCCCAGAGATAAGGAAAGTCGTCGCCCGCGCGCGGCTGAATGAACGTTGGCAATGCGTAAATAAACACCAGAACCAGGCTCCCCCAGCCCCCCACCTTCAGGGCTTCCAGGGCGTTGTCCGACGACCGGGAGCGGGGACCGAAGGCAAAGACAAGCTCGCTTGCAGGCATCTTCTTGCCATCCGGCAAGGTGGCCATCGGCTCCTTGTGGCTGTTGAGCCTTTTCTTTTCCTCCTCCTTCAAGCCGAAGAGCCCCAGCCCGAACCAACCGCCGCCGGAGCCATGGTTCGTGGCATTCCTGCTGGCGTGTTCCAGCAACTCGGCACGGTCCTGTAAAATGACCTCACCGTTTGCAGCCAGGATGGCAGTGCGGGCATTGTCGGGCCAGACAAGGACCGGAAACAGCAACAGGGCAATCAAAAGCGGAACCGGCACCACGAACCAGACGGAGCCGGTTCCCACAAGCACACCGGCAAACAGCAGCAGCGCCATGCGCCGGGCATGGTCACGCTTTCTAAATTCGCCAATCGAAAACAGCGCGACGCAGGCAAGCACCATGGCCGCGAGCGGCGTAACCGATCCGACCCGGCTCATGAATGCCAGCACAGCATAAAAAACGCCGGTGAATTGCTGCTGGAACTGTTCGGTCTCGGGCGCCCATTCGAAGGTTTGCGGATAACTGAGGAAGAGAACGGCACCAAGCGCGGCGAGCGCCGGGAGCCATGTGATTGCGGTTCCCCTGCCCAGAACTGCCCGCACCCGGGCATGGCCATGAAGCATCAGCGAAAAAGCGATTGCGGCGCAGACCAGCCAGGCCAGAACGAAGCCTGTGTAGCTCAGCAGGAACACCTCTTCATAGCGTATGCTCCGGAGGAGTTGACCCAGCAGATAGAAAAGATGGAGCGGCACACCCCAGAACAGCCCCAGGGTGACGATACGGCCAAAATCACCGGCAGCAACACCGACGATTTGGCTCCCGCCCGCCGCCTTCACGATTCCCGCCAGAAGCCGGACCAGCCCAAGCAGCAGAAGGATGGCCGCAAGCGTGAAAACGGCCTGCGCGACCACCCAGCCTCCCGGCAAGTCACCAAAGTGTGTATCCAGGAGGTATCCTATGTCCCCGACCAGGTAGTGCAGCGTCGAGAAGATCCCGAGCACGCCGAGCACAACGATGTCTTGCGCCAGCCCGGTGTATCGAGGGGATGATCCGAACAGCCCGTCGCGCAGCAACACCAGGAACCAAAAGACGGGTATGAGCACGATCAGCTTGTAGATCAGGCTTTCGAACATTTCCGGAACGATGTCGGAGGGCACCAGCGCCCGGAGAGAAAGAGGAGCTGAGGCGGGCTGAAGGAAAACCCCAACCGACCCTTCCGCTGCCTCACTGCCAGTCCACAGAACAGTCTGGTCGAAGACCCTCGTGGGGGCTGGAAAATACCCGGTGAGGCGGGGACCGCTCGACCTGATCTGGATTGTCTCCAGGTCGGCCACGCTATCGGAACCGATCCTACGATCAACGGCAAGCCTGGAGATCCCTTCCAACCTGGAGCTTCTGACATGGCTGTCCACTTCGATCCAGGTCTGGTCCTCGTCAGTGCCGACCCGCAAATTTCCGATTTTCCGAGAGCTATAGCTGGTTCTGTTGAGGAGAATGTCGCCGAAAATCGCTCGCAGGAAAGTCTCCCTGGAGGCCTCGCCCGTTTCGAGAGCCAGCAGGCGCGGATCACCGGCGCGGAACCTTGCCCGCATGGTCCAGTTGATTTCGTCAAAACCGATGTTGATCGCCAGCTTCCGCTCGACAAGTGGCGGCAAGGTGGCCTGGTATCGAACCGTTTTCTCGTCCGAAAGCAGCGGCTCTTCCTCTGACGACCACCGCTCCGCCTTCACCTGGATTGTGTGCTCACCAGGCTCCGGCAATTCAAGTACCTTCTCGAAACGCCCGCCTGGATTGACAGAAACCCTGCCTGGTCCGGAACTTCCGGAACTGGAGTCAAGGGGCTCGCCATCAACGAGAAATGTCAACCTGCTGCCGGGCGCCGCGGTTCCTGACACCTCAACGCGGTTGCTCCAGGTCACCGCCGGCACTTCCAGAACCGGGTTTATCCGCGCTCCAACCCTTGCTGAAATGCCAAGCGTGATCCGGTTACGAAAGGTGACGGGACCGATGTGCCTGCGCATTTCCAGGACAACGTTCGTTCCTCCGTACGGCACCACAAAGGCTGCAAACGTTACCTCGCCGCTATCGAATGTCGCGCTCTGGAATTCCATGCCGTAAAGGATCAGTGCGGCCGAGACCGTGCCATCCGCATGCGGAATCGTGAGCGTCAGATGCACGTCAGTCTGGTCGATATTGGCAAAGCGTTTGACCGGTTCGCCGTTGACCAGAATTTCGGGTTCGGGTGGTTTGGCTGCGTAAAAGACAAACAGCAGTGCAATGGCGGAAACGAGCGCAATCAGCAGGGAAACGACAAGCGTTCTCAAAAACCTTCCCGTCATCGCACCCTCTCGCACCCCCGGAGCGGCCCCGCTCTTCAACGGTTTGCTTCACCGCAGGAAATTCCGCCAAAGCGGGATGGTTTCCATCCTCCCCTGTCAGGCCTGGCTACCAGTTTCAGGAGGGCCGCATTTCGAATGGAACCACAACCTGGAACCAAAGGAAAGGAAGCAACACAACCTGCTTGCCGGAGTTGACCCGTCAAATTGCGCCGGACGGCACCAGCGTTCCGGCAATCAGGCGGGAGAGCAGCGCGGGCACCGGCGGGATGCGGCTTGCCGGAAAAAGCACATGGTCCCTCAGCGCCGGCAGCCATCTGCTGTCGCTCTGGTAGGCGGGCGTGAACACCGCGCTGAAGGCCTGGTAGACACCGACATGCCAGCGCCTTGCCCGGCCATAGGCGGGCAGCGCCAGGTCAGCAGGCAAGGTTTCCAGAGCGCGCGCAAGCGCGGCCGCATCCAGAAGCGCCATGTTGGCCCCCTGCCCGAGCTGCGGGCTGGCGCGATGAGCTGCATCGCCGATGAAGACGATCCGGCCGTTCCAGACCTTCTTGAGCGTGCCGTGGCTGTAACGCGCCATGGTCATCTGGTCCGGATCTCCAATCTGGTCGATGAACGGCCCGGCTTCCGGCCAGAGCGACAGCGCCTCGTCTTTCCAGGATCGTAATCCCGCGCGCCGCCAGTCATCATAGCCTCCCTGCCTCAACGACCAGAAGAAGGCGGCTTTCCGGCAGTCATCACCGGGCATCCGGCCGACCGGCAGCACGCCGATCATCCGGTCTGCGCGGCGGTAGCGCTGCGACAGGTGATCGTCGGGCAGAACGCCCGGCACCCAGTCGACCGTTCCCCAGATCGCGCCGAAGGCGAGCGTACGCGCCTTCAGCGGCGACAGAACCGAATTGGCACCGGAGGCGTCGATGACAAGATCGAACTCCTCCGAGACGGATCCGCCCTCGAACTGCAGCCGCCCGTCATCAAATCCGCTCACCCTGCGACCGGAATGCCAGGACAGATTCAGGCCGCGCGCCCGTTCATAGAGCGCAAAAAACAGCGACGCGCGGTGAATGCCAAGACCGGGCGTCCTGCCGTAGGAGACGTCAAGGACCCGGCGCCCGGTCATCGCGGAATGCCCGAGCACCCGTGCTATCGGCGTGGCATGCGCCTGAACCGCCTCCGCAGCACCGGCAAGTCTCAAAACCTCCAGCCCGACCGGCTGGATCATCAGTCCGGACCCGACCGGAGCAGGTTCGTGAAACTGTTCGAAGACGGAAATCTCGTGGCCGAGGCGCTCGATCAGGATGGCGACGGCCAGGCCGCCGATCCCGGCACCGGCAATGGCGATTTTCATGTGATTTGTCTTTGTCTCAGCGCTCCGGCTCCGCGATGGAACCAGAAAATCGACAGTCCCTACCGCCGCGCTTCGATGCCCCCGGCATAAGTCCCCTCCTCGACAGGCTCCATCCAGTCGACCGTCCTGCCGTCCCGTTCCTCCTGCATTGCCAGATGGACCAGGGAGGTATTCGGGCCCGCGCCGTGCCAGTGCTTCACGTCCGGCGGGATCCAGATCACGTCGCCGGGAAGAATGGAGAGCTTCTCCTGTCCCCACACATGAATGAACCCCGCGCCGTCGAGGACCTGCAGGGTCTGGCCAAACGGATGCGTATGCCAGTTGGTCCGCGCTCCGGGTTCGAAAGTGACCCTGAGTGCGCGCAGGCTGGCGGGCGCGGGCGCCTGAATCACGGGATCCTGCCAGACCGTTCCGGTAAAATAGTCCGGATTGGCCCGTTGCGACGGCCGGGACCCCGCCTCATAAACGGTCAGGACACTCATGACACCTCCTTGCCCACAGCGGGCGTGACTTGCGATTTGTTATTCTTGGGCCAGTTGATCAGAACAACCCCGAATATGGCAAGGCAGATTCCGGCGAATGTCTCCAGATCGAGAGTCTCCGACAGGAACACGACGCCGAGGAACACACCGATCCCGGATCGCAGATAGGCCTGGCTGGCGGTTCCCATGGGTCCCAGCGTCCTCAGCAGACGAAAATAGATCAGAAAGGCCAGGGCCGTACAGGCAATGCCAAGTATCGCGGCGGCTCCCAGAGCCGTCAGATCCGGCTCCAGCTGCCATGGCCGGTCGGCGATCAGGCTCATCGGTATCAGAACGAGACAGGAGCACAACAATGTACCAATTGCCGATACGATGGGCGGCAGGCCGGAAAAAACACGCCCGCGCAGGGCCGCGAAACCGTAAAGAACCGCACTGAAAAGCACCGCGAGCTGGGGCAGGAGATTTTGCCCGATATCCTCCAGCGCTCCCACCCCGACGATCAGCACGATCCCGCAAAAGCCTGCCATGGCCCCTGTGAACTGCAGCCTGCCGGGGCGCTGACCGCTCTTCAGGAGCAGATAGGAAAGGGCAAAGACCCAAAGCGGCGACGTTGAATTCAGCACGCTGGAAACCGCCGTGCCTGCATATTGCTGACCCCAGGCAAGAAGCAGCCAGGGCCCGGTGCTGTTGACCAGCGACTGAACGAAGAACTGCCACCAGGACCGCTTGTCCAAGGGCATGCGAATGCCCCTGAAAGCCATGATCGCCAGGAGAACCGCGCAGGCGAGAGCGACCCGGATGGCGATCAGGGTCGCCGGCGGGATCGTCTCGAGCGCCAGGCTGATCCACATGTAGGACGAGCCCCAAAGCAGGGCGAGGCAGCCCAGCAGAGCATATTCAAGGGACCGGTTTTGCACGGGCATCAGCCGTTCGCCGCGCGGCTGTCTTCAGGCGCTTGTTCGCGGTCTTCCAGTCCGTAGTCCCTCAGCACATGAGCGACCCGCAGGCGATAGTCGCGGAAATAACCGCTTCGCCCCGCCTTTTGCGCCTTGCGGTGCTGGGTGAGCCGGCGCCATTCGGCCAGGGCGGCCTCGTCCCGGAAGAACGAAAGCGACAGCAGCTTTTCCGGGTCGGTCAGGCTCTGAAAGCGTTCGACGGAAACAAATCCGTCGATTTCATCGACCAGCGACCGCATTTCCGCGGCCATGGCGAGATAATCCTGCTTTTTGTCCGCATGCGGGAGCACCTCGAAAATCACTGCTATCATTCTGCGGCCCTTCCCTCTCCATGCGGTGCGGAGGCGAGTGTCAGGAAAGTGCGGTCTTCCCGCAAGATGAATTTTTCCTGCTGCGCGAAGGCATAATTCTCCTTCCCCAGCGGATCGGCCGCTAGACGGGCCCGGTAGCTCTCGTAGGCAGCCAGATTTTCGATCGAATAAACGCCGTAGGCCAGCGTTGCCGAGCCTTCATGAGGCGCGAAATAACCGATCAGATCCGCTCCGCAGCGTGGAATCGCCTGTCCCCAGTTGCGGGCATAGCGCTCGAAGGCCTGCCTTTTCGTCGGGTCGATTTGATAGCGGATGAAACAGGTGATCATGACGTCCTTGCCTTTCCGTTGCCAGTGACCGTTTCCATGTGCCATGGTCCGCGACAGGAATGCTTCGACGAGGATCGAACCATGAAAGACAATCAATTCATGAAGGCCATCTATCCATGAAAGCCATCTATCCATGAAAGATGGCCCGGACATTGCCCGCATAGGGTCGCTGATCGGAGATCCCGCCCGCGCCAACATCTTGAGCGCCCTCATGAGCGGCAAGGCGCTGACGGCAACGGAGCTCGCCGCGGAGGCCGGTATCACCAGCCAGACCGCAAGCTCCCACCTGAAGAAACTGATGGACGGCGGTCTGCTGACCCAGGCCAAACAGGGCCGGCACCGGTATTTCACCCTGTCCGGCCCAGAGGTCGGCACGGTCGTGGAAGCGGTCATGGGTCTTGCCGCCGGCAAGGGCCATCTGCGCACCCGCACAGGTCCTAAGGATCCGGCAATGCGCACGGCGCGGGTGTGTTACGACCATCTGGCTGGCGACATGGCCGTGCGGATCTTCGACAGTCTTCAAAACCGCGGCTTTCTGACGGATTCGGCGGACAAGGGCGGGTTGGGCCTGACAGAGCACGGCAGGCGTTTCGTCTCCGGTTTGGGCATCGATCTGGATGCCCTCGGTCTCAGCCGGCGCCCGCTCTGCCGGGCTTGCCTCGACTGGAGCGAGCGGCGCAACCATCTTGCGGGCAGCCTCGGCGCCGCCCTTTTGGACCGGTTTCAACAGCAAGCCTGGCTACGCCGGCAAACCGGCAGCAGGGTCGTGACTGTTTCACCCCTAGGAGATGCGGAACTGCGCAAGCTGTTCCCGGCTGAATAGGTGCGGAGCCTCCTGCCTTAAAGTTCATAGTGAAGAAAACAAAAAACCCGGCCGAAGCCGGGTCTTGTAGTCAGGTGAGAAGACGTTCGGGGCATGATAAACGTCTAATTGGGGGTCATCTTCTTGTTATTGGGGCCATTCGGATAGGGCCCGGGATTCAGGAAGCCCGTTTGGGCTCCTGAATGCTCGGAATTGCTTCCCGAAAGCTGCGGTAAAGCCGTGCGGGCAACCACGGAAGACGGTCACGATTGTAGTCCTGGCGGTGTTGCACCAGGAAAAGCCTTGCTGTGTGCACAGTCATTTTTATTCTCCTGTGAGGTGCACTGATTCTCAATGCACCATCTTATGCTTTATAGTGTAGCGCACTTTGTGCACTTTTCAAGAGCGCACTCGGTGCATTTTGCCAGAAATATCTATTATTTTCCTTGCGTCAGTTAATTCGTGCACCAAAACAAACGGCCTTCCGGGGGTAAACCACGGAAGGCCGCAAAAGTTCCAGCGTTGTTTCGCACTCGAGAAGATTACTCCGCCGCTTGCATACGGGCGGGATCGTAGTTCAGGATCGGCGCCAGCCAGCGTTCGGCATAGGCGAGATCCCATCCCTTGCGGGCCGCATAATCTTCCACCTGGTCTTTTTCGATCTTGCCGACACCGAAATAGTGGCTGTCCGGATGACTGAAATAGAGACCCGAGACCGACGAGCCCGGCAGCATGGCCCGGCTTTCCGTCAGCTGAATGCCGGTCAGGCGTTCCGCGTCGAGCAATTTGAACAGCGTGTCCTTCTCGGTGTGGTCCGGCTGGGCCGGGTAACCGGCCGCAGGACGGATGCCCTGATATTTCTCGGCGATCGTATCCTCATTCGAAAGCACCTCGTCGGCCGCATAGCCCCACAAGTCCTTGCGCACGATCTGATGCAGCTTCTCCGCGAAGGCTTCCGCAAGCCGGTCGGCAAGCGCCTGTGAGAGGATCTTGCTGTAGTCGTCCCCTTCCCGCGCGTAGCGCGCGGCAAGTTCGTCCTCGCCATGGCCCGCGGTGACCGCGAAACCGCCGATCCAGTCGTTTATGCCGCTGCCCTGCGGCGCCACGAAGTCGCTGAGCGCGACATTCGCCCGCCCGCCCGCGTTCCGTTCCATCTGCTGGCGCAGCGTATAGAGCGTCGCCAGTGTTTCAGAGCGGTTCTCGTCGGTGAAGAGACGAACGTCGTCACCGTCCGCATTGGCCGGCCACAGGGCGGCAACACCTCTTGCGGTCAGAAGCTTGCCTTCGACAATTTCGTCCAGCATCCGCCGCGCATCGTCGTAAAGCGCCCTGGCCGCCGGACCGTAGCGGTTGTCGGTCAGAACAGCCGGGTACCGGCCCTTGATCTCCCATGTCGAGAAGAACGGCGTCCAGTCGATCAGCGGCACAAGATCTTCCAGCGGAAAATCGTCAAACACCGTACTGCCCGGTTTCCTCGGCGCAACCGGAGGCTTGCCGGAGAAATCGGGCTTGAAGGCATTTTCACGGGCCACGGCAAGCGGGCTGCGCTTCTGCGCTCCCCGGCCGGCGGCGTGCTTCTCGGCGATGTCGGCATATTCGACGCGGATATCGCCAAAATAGGGCTCGCGGCCGCCTTCGCTCATCAGCTTGGAAACAACACCGACCGCGCGGCCGGCATCGGTGACGTAGATCGCCTGGCCCCGTTTGTAATTCGGGTGGACCTTCACCGCCGTGTGGATCTTCGACGTCGTGGCACCGCCGATCAGCAAGGGCAGGTCCATGCCTTCCCGCTCAAGCTCGGCGGCCACATGGCACATCTCGTCGAGCGACGGGGTGATCAGGCCGCTGAGCCCGATGATGTCGACCTTTTCCTGGCGCGCGGTTTCCAGGATTTTCGCGGCAGGCACCATCACCCCGAGGTCGATCACCTCGAAATTGTTGCACTGGAGAACGACGCCGACAATGTTCTTGCCGATGTCGTGCACATCGCCCTTCACCGTCGCCATCAGGATCTTGCCGTTGGAGGAATGACCGGTGATCCCCAGCTCTTCCTTCTCCTTCTCCATGAAGGGCATGAGATAGGCAACGGCCTTTTTCATCACGCGCGCGGATTTGACGACCTGCGGCAGGAACATCTGGCCGGACCCGAACAGGTCTCCCACCACATTCATGCCGTCCATCAACGGCCCCTCGATCACATGCAGCGGCCGGTCGAAGGACTGACGTGCCTCTTCCGTGTCCTCTTCCACATAGTCGGCGATGCCATGCACCAGCGCGTGTTCCATGCGCTTGGCAACGTCCCAGGTGCGCCAGGTGAGATCCGCTACCCGTTTCTGGCCGCCCTCTCCCTTCCAGCGCTCGGCCGCCTCCAGCATCCGGTCGGTGCTGTCGTCGCGGCGGTTCAGCACCACGTCCTCGCACAACTCGCGCAGCTCCGTGTCCAGGTCGTTATAGACCGCGAGCTGGCCGGCATTGACGATGCCCATGTCCATGCCGCGCTGAATGGCGTGATAGAGAAATACCGAATGCATCGCCTCGCGCACGGCCTCGTTGCCGCGGAACGAGAAGCTGAGGTTGGAAACCCCGCCCGAAACATGCGCATGGGGCAGGTTCTCGCGGATCCAGCCGGTCGCCTCGATGAAGTCCACACCGTAGTTGTTGTGTTCCTCGATGCCGGTCGCGACCGCGAAGATGTTCGGATCGAAGATGATGTCTTCCGGCGGAAACCCGACCTCTTCCGTCAACAGCTTGTAGGAACGCGCGCAGATCTCGGTCTTGCGCTCGAAACTGTCGGCCTGCCCCTGTGTGTCGAAGGCCATCACCACGACGGCCGCACCATAGCGGCGAACGAGTTTTGCCTGTTCGATGAAGGCTTCTTCGCCTTCCTTCATGGAGATGGAGTTCACCACGCCCTTGCCCTGGATGCATTTGAGGCCGGCCTCAATCACCGTCCATTTGGAACTGTCGATCATCACCGGCACCCGGGCGATATCCGGTTCGGCGGCGACCAGATTGAGGAAGGTGACCATCGCCTCTTCGGAGTCCAGAAGCCCCTCGTCCATGTTGACGTCGATGATCTGTGCGCCGTTTTCCACCTGCTGGCGGGCAACCTCCAGCGCGGCGGCGTAATCGTCCTCCTTGATCAGCTTGCGGAACCGGGCCGAGCCGGTGACGTTGGTCCGTTCGCCGACATTGACGAAGTTGGTTTCCTTCGTGACCACGAACGGCTCGAGCCCCGAAAGGCGCATGTGCCGTTCGATTTCCGGAATTGCACGCGGTTTCTTGTCCGCGACTGCCTCGGCGATCGCCCGGATATGGGCAGGCGTCGTTCCGCAGCAGCCACCGACGATATTCACAAGCCCGGCGGAGGCGAATTCGCCGACCAGTCCGGCCATATGCTCCGGGCTCTCGTCATATTCGCCGAATTCATTGGGCAGGCCCGCATTCGGATAGGCGCAGACCAGCGTGTCGGCGATGCGGCCGAGTTCATCGACATGGGCGCGCATTTCCTTCGCGCCGAGCGCGCAGTTGAGGCCGATGCTGAGTGGATTGGTGTGGCGGACCGAGTTCCAGAACGCCTCCGGTGTCTGACCGGAGAGCGTGCGGCCGGAAAGGTCGGTGATCGTGCCGGAAATCATCACCGAAAGGGCCTTGCCCGTTTCCTCGAACACTTCGTCGATGGCAAAAAGCGCGGCCTTGGCGTTCAGCGTGTCGAAGATGGTCTCCACCAGCACGATATCGGCGCCACCGGCGATGAGGCCGCGCACCGCGTCCGCGTAGGCAATGCGCAGATCGTCAAAACTTACGGCCCGGTAGCCCGGATTGTTCACGTCCGGCGAGATTGAGGCCGTGCGGTTGGTCGGGCCGAGAGCGCCCGCGACGAAGCGCGGCCGCGACGGGTCGTTTGCGGTGACCTGGTCGCAGGCTTCGCGGGCAAGCTTCGCGCCTTCGTAATTCAGCTCGTAGGCCAGCTCTTCCATGCCGTAATCGGCCTGCGCGATGGTGGTGGAGGAGAAGGTATTGGTCTCCACGATATCCGCGCCGGCTTCCAGGTAATCGACGTGGATTTTCCGGATCGCATCGGGCTGCGTCAGGCTGAGCAGATCGTTGTTGCCCTTGATGTCGCTCGGCCAGTCTGCAAAGCGCGCGCCGCGATAGGCCGCCTCGTCCAGCTTCAGAAGCTGGATCTCCGTTCCCATCGCGCCGTCCAGCACGAGAATGCGGGTCTTGGCAAGATCGCGGAGGCGCTCAACGGCGTCGGACTTGATCACGGGTAATTCCTTCCAGATGGTCTGGTTCGTTGTTTCTTGTCCGGGCGTTTCCGGTCCGGAACCACCCTTGAATTTCAATGTGTACGGCAAGCGCCCGTCGGGCACTGCCGTTTGTTGGTCATCCCGGCCAAGCGGAGCGCGAGCCAACTGCGGCGATCCTGCTACGGCTTTCGCCGTTTACCCCCATCTCCGCCCCTTCCCCACAAAGGGGGTAGGCTTGGGGGCGGGGTTTCCACAAGGAATGCGTCGGACTTTTGGAATCTTATGCCGCCATTTCCTCATGCGCGGGCTTTCCCATGCCCAGCATATGGCAGATGGCGTAGGTCAGGTCCGCGCGGTTCATAGTGTAGAAATGGAAGTCGTAAATCCCCCGGTCCACGAGATCCATGACCTGCTCGCAGGCAACCGCGACCCCGACCAGCTTGCGGGTTTCCGGGTCGTTGGCGAGCCCGGAGAAACGGCGGGCCAGCCACTGCGGGATCGAGGTTCCGCATTTGGCCGAGAACACCATGGTCTGCTCGAAATTGTGGATCGGAACGATACCCGGGATGACCGGTATATTGATCCCCGCGGCAGCGATCCTGTCGAGATAGACATCGAACAGATCGTTGTCGAAGAAATACTGGGTGATGATCCGGTCAGCGCCCGCATCGACCTTGCGTTTCAGATTGTCGATTTCGCTCTGCCAGTTGCCGCTTTCCGGATGCTTTTCAGGATAACCGGAGACGGAAATATCGAAATTGGCGATCTTCTTGATGCCGGCGACCAGATCGGAGGCATAGGCATAGCCCTTCTCGTGCGCAACATAGCGCGTGCCGATGCCTGCCAGCGGATCGCCGCGCAGGGCGACCAGATGGCGCACGCCAAGGGACCAGTAATCGCGGACGACGGCATCGACTTCTTCCCTGGAGGCCCCGACACAAGTCAGGTGCGCGGCGGGGGCCAGGTCCGTTTCCTTCAGGATCCGGTCAACCGTCTTGTGCGTGCGCTCCCGTGTGGAGCCGCCCGCGCCATAGGTCACGGACACGAAGGACGGGTTGAGTGGCGCAAGGCGCTGCACCGTACTCCAGAGAGTTTCCGCCATCTTTTCCGATTTCGGCGGAAAGAACTCGAAGGAGGCGGTAATGGGGGACGGCGCGGCCTGATGCGACCGGCGGGAAGAAGATTCAGACATTTCAGGCGACCTCTAGGGACGTATCTCGGGAAGGCAGATCGGTGACAATCCGGCGGTCACGGGCAAGCCAAAGCGTAACGGTCAGGTTGTTTTCGGTTTCATCGGCCGGAACCAGGTCGGTCACCTGTTCCAGATCGAGTTCAAGAGCTTCCAGCCAGCGTTCCATCTGGTCACGGGAGAAGCCGAGACGGCGGTGCGCGTGTTTCTCACGCAGGAATTCCAGCTCGTGAGGGGCAAAATCGACAAGCAGCAGGCGCCCGCCGGGCCGCAGGGCCCGGGCGGCTTCGCTCAGAGCGCGCGCCGGCTCTTCGAGGAAATGCAGAACCTGATGGACTGCGACGACATCGAAAGAGCGCGGCGGCACGTTCAGCGCGTAGACGTCGCCATGGCGCAGCTGCGCATTGGCGAGGCCCGACCTGGCGAGGTTCGCCCTTGCGACGGCAAGCATGTCGTGCGAGGCGTCGATGCCCAGCGCGGACGTGTAGAGATCGGAAAACACTTCCAGCAGGCGGCCGGTGCCGGTTCCCAGATCCAGGAAGGACTGGAACGGCTTGTCGCCGAGCGCCGCCCGCATGGCCGTTTCCACATCGTCTTCGGACACATGCAGCGACCGCTCCCGGTCCCAGGTGAGCGCGCGCGCCGCGAAATAGGCGGCGGCCTCCTCGGACTTGGCCTTGCGGATCGCCTGAAAGCGTTCCTGGTCGGCGGCCAGAACCGGATCTTCTTTTGAAATACGTGCGACAAGCGCCCGAGCAAGCTCACCTTCCGGTCCGTCCGCCAGGCGGTAATAGACCCAGGAGCCTTCCGGAAAACGCTGGATCAGGTCGGCTTCCGCAAGAAGCTTCAGATGCCGGGAAATCCGCGGCTGGCTCTGGCCGAGAATGGCGGTGGCGTCCTTCACCGTCAGCTCGCTTTCCGCCAGAAGGGCAATCAGCCGCAACCGCGTCGCCTCGCCCACCGCCCTCAGGGCGGCCAGGGTATCGTCTACGGAAAGGATCTGTTCTTCACTCATGCGCCCTGCCAACAATGTCGATATAAAGATATGTTTATATCAACCAGAATGCCTTTGCAAGCGGCATGGGCAAATACGACACGGTTTGGCCGGTTTTCGACCGGCAACGCAAACCCTCTATCGTATAACCGCGCGGCTTTTCCGATCGAAGGGGTCGATACTCCCCTTGACCACGCCGAAAAACGCGCGGAACGGCTGGGTTATCAAACGCTCGGCCCGGCAGGCGAAGTGAACGTCGATCGCGGTGGTCTCCTCTTCGAAGGTGAGCCCTATGCCAAGCCGTTCCGTGATCAGTCCGGTGCCGCCGGCGACGCCGATGCCGACGCCGCGTTCGACAAGATCTACCATCAGTTCGCTGGAATCGACCACCTGAACGATTTGCGCCTCCACGCCCAGAAGTTCGAAATTCCTGTCGATCAGCCGGCGCGATTCCCCGGCCCGCGATCCAAGAATGATTTTCTGGCCCTGCAGTTCCCTGAACGAGATCGCCCCGCGCCCTGCCCAGGGATGTGACTTGCCCACGAGGGCGACCAGACGCCCGCGATAAAGAAGAAAATGCTCCAGTTCGGGCGGCGGAGACGGCGGCAGCGTCAGAAGCCCGAAATCCGTCGTGCGCTCGAGCAGACTGTCCAGAACCTCCGTGGAGGGAAGCGTACGCAGGTCGAAGCGCATTTGCGGAAAGCCGTGATGCGCAAGCATAAGGATATCCGAAACGACCTCGCACAACACCGCATCGATCCGGATGCTGCGGGTGTGCTGGCTCTTGAGAAACGTTTCGATCTCATCCAGACCGCGAAAAACCGACTGGCACAGATCCAGAAGCTGATGACCTTCCTGGGTTAGATCCACCCGGCTCGTGGTCCGGTCCAGAAGCGGAATGCCGTAGGCCTTCTCCAGAGTCATGATCTGCCGCGTCAACGTCGGCTGCGACACATGCGCCGCGCGGGCCGCCTTCGTGAAACTTCGCACGCTGGCTACATGAAAGAACGATCTCAAATGCGTGACATTTATAGCCATAATACATAAGTCCGGGAGTGCTATGAATTGGATTTCGGCCGCGTGCCACCGTAGCTTACCCCCGTAATCGCATACGTCAAACATCCGACGCACTTCGTGGAATGCGCTCCCCGGGAGCCGCGTCTGCGTGCCCGCTGTCATAAATGTTATACATAAAGGAATCTCACAATGACCTTTTCCATGACGCGTCGCTCGGTCCTGACCGGCGCCGCTGCCCTGGCCGGAAGCGCGGCTCTTCCGCTCCCCGCAATCGCGCAGAACCGCCCGCAGCTCCGCATAGGCGCGAACGGCATTCGCAACACGCTGGAACCGATCAATGCGATCTCCAACACCGGCGTACGCGTTTCCAATGCCCTGTTCGACACGTTGATCAAGCGGGACTTCTTTGCGGACGGCGCGCCCGGAAACGGCACCCGGCTGACCGCCGGTCTCGCCGAAAGCTGGGAACGGGAAAACGACCGCTCGGTTCTGGTCACCCTTCGTCAGGGCGTCAAGTTTCACAACGGCCAGGAAATGACCGCGGAAGATGTCGCCTATACGTTCTCCGAGGAACGCCTTTGGGGCGACGAGGCGATCAAGTCGATCCCGAACGGGCGCAATTTCTCCCCCGACTGGGACGAGCCGGAAATTGTCTCCAGATACAAGGTCCGCCTGAAAACCAGGACGCCCTCCTACCAGATCGAGAAATTCGCGGCGTCCTGGATCGCCTGGGTCGTCCCGGCTGGATACTATTCCGGTCTCGGCGCGGAGAAGTTCGGCCAGGCGCCGATCGGCACCGGACCCTACAAACTCCTCGAGCTGCGCGCCGACGACCGGGTCGTGCTGGAACCTTTCGACGACTATTGGGGGGGACGCCCGGCATCAGGTGAACTCCAGTTTATCAGCGTTCCGGAAGGCACGGCCCGGGTGGCGGGTCTCCTCTCCGGCGAATATGACATCATCACTACCCTGACGCCCGACGACATGCCGCTGATCGATAGCCGCCGTGACTATGACACCCGCGGAACCGTTGTCGAGAATTTCCACATGGCCTGCTTCCAGCAGAACCTCAATACATCGTTGAAAGATGCGCGCCTGCGCAAGGCTATCGCCCTTTGCGTGAACCGCCCCGTGCTGAACGAGGTGTTGTGGCAGGGTCTGGCGGATGTTCCCAAGGGTTTCAATTTCGATTTCTACGGCGCGAGTTACGATCCCGAACGCGCTCCCTTCAAACACGACCCCGATCTGGCGCGCGCCCTGCTCGAGGACGTGGGATACAACGGGGAAGAGATCGAGTATCTCGCCTTCACCCACTATTACGCCAATCATGCCAATGCACTGATGATGATGCTGGAAATGTGGAACGAGGTCGGGCTCAACATCAAACCCCGCCTTGAAGGCAACGGCGACAACTGGGGCAAGGTCGACATCTTCAATTGGTCGAACGGCATGCAGATCCCCGATGCCATGGCCACGATGGTCACCGAGTTTGGTCCGGGCCGCACCGTGCAGTCGCGCTTCGGCTGGGATATTCCGGAAGAATACGCCATGCTTTCCGGCGAAGTGTCCGCCCTGCCCGACGGGCCGGAGCGGTTCAACAAGTTCAATCGCATGCGTGACATCTTCGAAGATGAGACGCCAGCGATGGTCCTCTATCGCCCCTACGACGTCTACGCGGCGCGCAGCGATATCGCCTGGAAGCCTCTCAGCTTCGAAATGATGGATCTGCGTCCATACAACCTCAGCTTCGCCTGATGACCTCTGGCCGGGGCGGCGGTGCCGCCCCGGCACCCGCCGGAGTCGATATCTTGCATCCAGCACTTGAACTTGATGACCTTCGTGTCGCCAATGCCGAAGGACAGGCGCTTCTTCATGGCGTCAGCCTGCAATTGGCGCGTGGAGAGGTACTCGGCCTGGTTGGCGAATCCGGCTGCGGCAAGAGCATCACCGGCGCGACCGCCATGGGCATGCTACCGCCCGGGCTTGCCCTTCGCGGGGGCAATGTCAGGATCGCTGGAGAAAGCCTCACGGCATTCAACGAAACCGCGCCGGCCAACGGCATGCGCGGCCGCCATATCGCATTGATTCCGCAGGATGCGACCGCGAGCCTCAACCCCACCCGCACCATCGGCTGGCATCTGGTCGACGGATTGCGCCGCCATCGCGGTCTTGATGCGCGCGAGGCCGGTCGGGCCTCGCGTCAGCTCCTGTCTGAAGTCGGCCTGACGCCCCCGGAAAGATGGGCGCGCGCCTATCCGCATCAATTGTCGGGAGGCATGAACCAGCGTGTCGCGATCGCGCGGGCGCTGACAGGAAATCCTGACATCCTGATCGCCGACGAACCCACGACAGCGCTCGATGTGACAATGCAGGCGCAGGTTCTCGAGCTTCTGACCAATCTGGTTCAGTCGGCCGGTCTTGCATTGCTGTTCATCACCCATGATCTCGGCGTGGTCGCCCAGATCGCGGATCGGGTCGCCGTCATGTATTGCGGCAGGATTGTTGAAACAGCTGCGGTTGCGGCTTTTTTCCATCGGCCCCGCCATCCTTATTCAGAAGGGTTGCTCGCTTCGATCCCCTCCCTGGACCGGCGTCAGGACGTCGCGCCTCTGCCGGGAACCGTGCCGTCCCCGGGCGCATTGCCGGATGGCTGCGCCTTTCATCCGCGCTGCAGCCGGCCCCTGCCCGTTTGCCTCGGGAACCGTCCGCATCTGAACACGGCCGGCGGAGGTCTTGTCGCCTGTCACGCAGCCATGGAGCTCGCCTCCGCATGACCCCGGTTCTCACGGCAAGGAAGCTCCACAGGAGCTTTCGCAGGCACCGGCTTCTGGGGCCGGATTACGTCACCCCGGCGGTACGCGGTGTCGATCTGGAGGTGGAACCTGGCGAATGTCTCGGCATTGTCGGCGAGTCCGGGTGCGGAAAGTCGACACTCGGACGCCTGCTGCTTGGCTTGCTTCCAACCGACAGCGGAACGGTCACCTGTCTGGGAAATCAGCTCGGCGACCTTTCGAAAGCCGACATGCGGCGGTTGCGCGCCAAAATGGCGCTGGTCCATCAAAATCCGCTTGGGGCCCTGGACCCACGGCGTCCGGTCGGAGACCAGATCGCCGAACCTTTGTTGATCCACAGGCACCTTGGATACGCGTCACAATCTGCGCGGGCCGCGCGGAAGGAAGCGGTCCTGCGCGCCGTCGCGCTCGATCCGGTGCTGGCGGACCGTTATCCTCATCGCCTGTCGGGCGGGCAGCGTCAGCGGGTCGTGCTCGCCAGGGCGCTCATCACCGAACCGGAGCTCCTGGTTCTGGACGAACCGGTTTCCGCGCTCGACGTGTCGGTGCAGGCCCAGATCCTCGGTCTCCTGAAAAAGCTCAAGGCCGAAAGCGGCGCCGGACTGGTCTTCATCTCGCACGACCTGCGTGTCGTCCGGCAACTGGCCGACCGGGTCGCCGTCATGTACCGGGGCCAGATCGTCGAACAGGGCTCGACTGAGGCCGTGCTCGATACGCCCCGGCATCCCTACACGCGGCTTTTGCGGGGCGCCGTTCCCTCCCTGGTACCCGGCCACCGGGTGAAATCCGAAAGCCGGGCCATCGACGCATTTCCCGAGGCGGGCTGCAGTTTCGCGCCCAGATGCGAGCAGGCGCGGGTTGGCTGCCGCACCGAATTCCCGGTGCTTTCCAGTTGCGGCGGAAGCCACAGCGTCGCTTGCCTTTACGCCCCCGCACGGGAGGAAATCGCGCGATGACAGGTTATTTTCTGCGCCGGACGCTACGCGCGGTCATCACGCTTTGGGTGGCGGTGACGTTTTTCTTCTTTCTGCTTAGGGTCGATGTGAATATCGGGCTCCTGGCGCTCAACATGAATGCGTCCCAGGAAGCTATCGACTCCTTCAACACCCGCTGGGGCTTCGACAAGTCCCTGCTCGACCAGTACTGGCTCTGGATCACCGGCGCATTGCAGGGGGATTTCGGCTATTCATTCCGCGACGCACGGCCCGCCGCCGACTGGGTCGCCGAGCGTTTGCCGAAAACACTCGAATTATCGCTCGCGGGTTTCGCCCTCATGATCGTGATCGGGGTCCCCGCCGGACTGGCCGCCGCGATCAGGAACGGCACCGCGACGGACCGGACAATCATGAGCCTTGCGGCGGCGGGCTACAGTCTGCCGAGTTTCGTTCTGGGCCTGGCGCTCATGTACACCTTTGCCGTTTACCTGCAGCTGCTGCCCTCCACCGGCAGCACCTCCTTCGCACATCTGATCCTGCCGGCGGCGACCTACGGCCTGACTGGATCCGCGGGGATTGCTCGTTTCACCCGTGCCGCGATGCTGGAAGTGCTCGGAAAGCCCTATATCGCCGCGGCGCGCGCAAGCGGCGCCCCGCCCGCCGCGGTCGTGCTCAGGCATGCGGTGCCGAATGCCGCGATCCCCGTCGTCACGATGCTGGGTTTCAGCGTGGGTCAGCTCGTCGGTCACGCGGTTATCGTCGAAACGGTGTTTGCCTGGCCCGGCCTTGGCCAGGCGCTTATCTCGGCTGTCGCAAACCGGGATCTCGCGGTCGTCCAGGTGCTGGTGGTGGTGTTCGCCACATTCATGATCGGGGCCAATCTTCTTGTGGACATTCTCTACGGTGTACTCGATCCGCGGATCCGGACGGCCGGAGGCGCCAATGGTTGAGGTGACGACAGTCCGCAAGGCGGCAGGAACACCCTGGTCGCTGCGTCTGGCGGCCGGATGGCTGATCCTTGTCCTCATTCTTGCGCTGGTGGGTCCGGCGTTCGCGCCCTACGGCGTCAACGAACAGGACTTCGCCGCACGCTTTGCGCCGCCTGTCCTGGCCGGCGGCACCTGGGCGCATCCGTTCGGTACGGATCAGATCGGACGGGATCTTTTTTCAAGGTTGATCAACGCAATACGCATTTCGCTCTTGCTCGCGCTGCTGGGAACCCTGATCGGCATGGTCATAGGCTCCGTGCTCGGCATGATCGCGGCGCATTTCCGGGGCTGGATTGAGGACGTGATCATGGCGCTGGTCGACTTCCAGGCGGCACTGCCCTTCATCATATTCGCCATCGCCGCTCTGGCGGTTTTCGAGGCCGGCTTCTGGACGTTTCTCCTGATCCTCGGCATCGCAGGCTGGGAACGTTACGCGCGTCTCGTCCGCGCTCTGGTCCTGCAGGCGCAAAACGACGGTTACGCCGACGCGCTGGACAGCCTCGGAGCGCATCCCGTCCGCATCTATCTGTGGCACATCCTGCCGAACATCTTCGGTGCCGTTTCGGTCCAGATGACGATCAATTTTCCCGAGACGATCCTGCTTGAAACCGGCCTGAGCTTCCTCGGTATAGGCATCCAGCCGCCGCATACGAGCCTCGGCCTGCTCGTCTCCGACGGGCGTCCGTACATTTTTCAGGCGATCTGGCTGGTCGCCTTTCCCGGCGCCGCGATCTTCCTGACGACGCTGTCTGTCAGCCTTCTGGGCGACAGGGCACGCGACAGGGCAGACATCCTCACTCGAAAGGACTGACACAATGAGCCATTTCCTGGACACTTGTCCGCACACGCTTGTCTGCGCGCATCGCGGGCATAGCATCGACGGCCACGAAAACAGCATTCATGCTCTTGATCTTGCTGCGAAATACGGTGCTGAAGTCTGTGAAATCGACATACGGCGAAGCGCTGACGGCGTCATGGTCGTTTTTCATGACACGGGACTGAACCAGACCTCTACCGGAGAAGGCGCCGTTTCCGACCATGACTGGGAAACGCTTTCCGGCTTGCGGCATCGCCTGCGCGGCTCATTGCAGGAAGGGGCCTCTCTGAGCCGCCTGGAGGAAATCCTCGATCACGCCCGATCACTGGAGATGAACCTGGTCATCGAACTCAAGGACGATTTCGACGATACCGAGCTTCGCCATTTCTTTTCCATGCTCGAGGAACGGGACATGCAGGACGCTGTCATGATCAGTTCGTTCGATCATGGATTGCTGGTCAGGATCAGGGAACTGAATGCGCGGATCCGGACCTTCGGCATTGTCCATGCCCATCTGATCGATCCGGTCGCCCTGGCGCGCAATGCCGGATTTTCGGGGGTAACGCTCGATTTTCCCATTACGTCGCTGAAAGCCGCTGGCGCCTTGAAGGCAGCCGGTATCGCACCGTCGCACTATCTCAACAGCCGGAACTACTTCACTCAGACGGGAAAGCGCGGCCAGGAAGAACTCGGCAAGGTCATCGACGTCATTCGCACAGGCGATCTCAAAATTCTCTTTTGCGACGACGTCCCCTGGGGCGTCGAGGTCCGGAATGCGAAGGACCTGAACGATGTGAAATTGTCCCGGTCACCCGTGCTGGAAGCCGTGGATCACTAGGCGGACCAGCATCGCGCGTCTTCAAAACCGCCTGGGTACGATACTCCGGGTTTTCGTAATCGAAGCGGCATCCGGCCTTCCAGGCATTGCTGTTGTTACCGCGGTTGGGCAGGCCGCCGGCATCCTTCAGCGTCCGGATCATATGTGTGAGGTTCCACGTCATATGGTCGTGTTGCGTTGGGTAAAGTCGCTATCCCCCCCGCCGGTCCTTCTTCGAGCTCATCGCCACAAGACGGCCCGGGACCCACCCGCCGATCCAGCCACAAAGACGTGGTTGTGAATTTCGCGCACTCAATAGCGCCGATCACGGCACACTTGCTTGATACAATCATCAAATATCCCCAAGATTTTATTTAATTACTTATATTCTAGTAATTTAAACAAAATATTATTCAGATAATACTAAATAGATAAATCACTAAAATAAGAAAATACTAGAATTAACCTCGGAAATCATGAAAAATCGACTTGTAAGCTCTAAATCGAATTAAAATAATGGAGCTTCCCGGCAATAACTTATAATATGTATAGCGCAATACTACCATCATAGGTTTAAAGGGGAGCATCATGGGAAACTGGGAAATCAAGCTGGATGGCAACAAGGCCATTGACCAAATGACAGCGCTCGCGGAAAAACTTTGGAAGGAAATCTCGAAGCCTGCCACTGCGGTCGTTGTCGAACTGCTCAACGAGAGCAACTACGATCTTCGGCACCGTGGCAATTTCGTCTGGCAGGGATTTTTCAAGGAACCGTCACAAGCGGAAATTCCACACGGTTACGGCGCTGTATGGGGTATGGAATCGACCGGAATCGACGGCAGCTTCGGCGCGGCAATCTATCAGCTATGGGAAGGCGACAAGGAGCTACACGTCTATCTGGTGATCGGCAATCTTGTCTATTGGGACGGCGCCCAGCCGCTCTTCACCGCGGAACTCACCACGACGGACCAGTATGGGGAAGGAAAGCCGAGAACCCTGACCTTGCTGAACGAGGGCAAGTCGGCTTCCTGGACGGAAAACTATGCGGATATCGGCGGCGTGAAAATGAATCTGAAGGTCGACATTTGGACCGAGTCCGCCGCCGAAAAGACCAAGAATTTCCGGATTCAGATGACACCGAATCCCTAGGTTCGATACCAAACGCAATTGATGGGAAACCATTTGACCGCGTTTGGTATTAGAGCGTGTTGCGTTTAAGCGGATTCATGGTTTCAGGAAGACGCTCGAGGCAGCGTTTGCTTTGCAAATGCGTTCGGGCGATCTCCTGAATTCAATTTAACGCAACATGCTCTAAGCTAGGAAAGGCCGTTCATTCGCATTGAAGCCTTGAAACCGGTTGGCGATTGAATCCGACCGGTTTCAGCCGTGCCGCGCGCCGTTCTCATCCGCCAGCATATGATCGAACAACCCTGAGTGCAGCGCCTTCGGCAAACCGCTTTGCGGGACAAGTTCCGTTCCGGTGAGCTCGCGCTCATAGAGCCGTTCGATGTCGCTGGTGTCGACGGTCTGCCCGTGCACGACAGAGTCCAGCTTGGTCCTGAAGGCCTCCAGGCCGCCCATGGAGGAAAAATGCCATCCGGCGTCCGGGATGATCTTTACCGGCCGGCTGATGCCGGTAAGATTGCGGTTGCGCAGCCGCAGGAACGGTTGGGTCAGAAGATCCGGAATCCAACGTTTCTTCGTCATCCGCGCCTTTGTCCGGCGTAATTGCTGCGGCGTCGTCAGATACTTCTTTTCGATCATCCGTGAGCCGAGCAGCCATGTTTTCCCCGGCACGATCCTGTTCAGGTGGTGCTTGTGAAGGCTCTGCTCGAACACCAGCAGCCTGCCCTTGTAAAGCCGGTTCCGCAGGACTTTCTCAAGAACGTCGGCGCGGACGATCTCGTCGACATCGGACACCAGGATCAGATCGTCCTGCGCGCAGCTCTCCAGCGCCCGGGCAATGCAGTTGCGCTGATAGTTTTCCCGTTCCCAGTCCTTCTTGCGCCGGCTCTTGTAGACGCCGAGCGCAGGCGGCAGCTCGTCCGGAAATTCGATCTGAAGATCGATGATCTTGTCTGCCCAGGGTGCGAAGCGCTCCCGGTTTTCGGCGAAGTAATAGGGTTTGGCACCGCCCCGCTGGGTCTGGTTGGCTTCAACCAGCACGAAACAATCGACCTGATCGCCCATTTCCCGCAAACGCAGTTCCAGAAGGTCGAATTCGTTATGAAAGACCAAACAGTCGTAGAGCTTCATTTTCAAAGGGTCTTCCATAGCCGGAATTTCGCCCGCACGGCCTTTTCCTGCAAAAACCGCTTTGCCTTGAACGGCAGCGGAAGTTCAAGATCCCCGGCCGGATAGGCACCGGACAGAAACACCTCGTCAAAACGTTTCATGACCGCATCCGGGCGGTAGCACGCCACGCACGAGCGCGCCAGATCGGCATCGCCCGGAGCGGGCGTATATCCGCTCAGCAGGCGGACGAGATCGCGCCGAGTGCGGTAGACCCACTCCCCCTTCGGGGTCATGGCGACATGGTTCTGATCCATGCCCCCCGCCCAACTGAACACCGGCTTGCCCAGCATCAGGAATTCGGCAATGGCGAGGCCGAAACTTTCGCCGATCTTCTTGGCGTTCAGTCCGGCATCGCAACAGGAAATGAACCGCGCTTTTTCCCGCTGCTCGACGATGCGCGGCAGGAACAGCGCCCGGGGGTGCGAGAGGAATTCCTGCGTGTTCACGAACAGGAAATGGAGATTTGACCGCTGTTCCAGAGCCTCGGCGACAGCACGTTGCGCGAAAGGAACGTTGAACTGGTCGAACCCGCCATAGCGGCCGACCACGAAGGCATCGGCCGGAATGTTCAGCTCTGCCCGCAAGGAACCGCCCGTCTCCGGCAGATCGACGATATGCGGCACGGCCGGTGCCCGTCCACCGCTCATCCACTCTGCCAGCCAGTCGGAAACATAGGCATAGACATCGCCATGCGGCTCGAAATGGCGGAACACCGCATGAATGCCGGATCGCTGCGAGGAAAGCGTCAGGGGCCTGCGCTGCCCGTCGCGGATATAGTAGCAGAAGTCGAGTTTGTACGGATCGCTGACCGCGCGGCCGTCTCTTTCCGCTGGAACCGGAACAAGGTTCAGCAACCGCTTGAATTTATCGACGACCGCGGGCGTGCTTTTGGCCTCGTCATAAAAAACCACGGCCTCATGACCAAGCAACGCCTGTGTGCCGAGAGCATAATCATGGAGCGCGACGCTCATGCCGCGTTCGTTCAAGGCACCCGCCTGAAATCCGATGCGCATTCCGGTTCCGTAATTTTAGATCCGCCGGGACCGATATAGGATTTCACGCGGCGGGTCCATGGACAGCAGCACCGAATTGGGCAAACGCAGGCTTTCCGGCCCGGAAACCATCGTGTGCCAGTGGAAGAAAGTCAGAGCTGGTTTGCATCCGCATCGCCGTCCGTCTCGCCGTCTTCCCCGATCATGCCGATTGCGGCCGCGCCCGCCGCAGCGGCCTGAACGGTGTCCGCAGAGACATGCCCGTGCTCGTCCTCGGCGCCGGCAACCCGGACGGTCACCTGGCGATGGGCGAATTTGATGCCGTTCTCCTCGAAGAGATCCCGCAGCCCGGCATAGACGACCTTGCGCAATTCGAACTGCTTGCCGGGTTTGGTGGTGAATTTCACGCGGGCGATCATGGCCGAATCCTCCATGGACATGATGCCCTGGGACTTCAGCGGCGCCAGGAACATCGGACCGAAATATTCATCATCCAGAAGCTCCTGGCCAAAGTTCTTGATGATCTTGCGCATCTTCTCCACGTCCGTGTCGTAGGTGACACGAAAGGCGAGCTTCATCACCGCCCAGTCGCGGGAAAAATTCTCCACCTGCTGGATCTCGCCGAAGGGGATAGTCGTCAGGGCGCCGCGGTGATGACGCAACTGCATGGAGCGGATCGAGATCTTCTCGACCACGCCCTTGGCGCTGCCGATATCGATATATTCGCCTTTGCGGAAGGCGTCGTCGATCAGGTAGAAGGCTCCCGAGAAGATGTCGCGGATGAGCGTCTGGGCCCCGAAGCCGATGGCCAGGCCGACAACACCGGCACCGGCGAAGAGCGGGGCAATGTTCACGCCAAGCTCCGACAGCACCACCATGGAGGCGATCACCACGATGGTGATCAGCAGGAAATTCCGGAAGATGGGAAGCAGCGTCGCGATCCGGCTTTCCCCCGTCCCGCCGACTTCCGCTTCTTCGTCCGTTTCAGCCGGTGTTTCCTTGGCGATCTGCCGGTCGATGAGGATCTTGACCGCTTCGTAAGCCATATAGCCCAGAAACACGACCAGCAGCACCTCGACAAACGAGCCGATCAGGGACCCGCTGCCGGCAAGCGGCAGGCCCCACCACGAAGCCAGAAGATCGAGGGAGCCAAAGGTGATCAGGATGATGGCGCCCCGGTCGAAGAGATCCCGGAAGGGTGTGCGCTTTGCTTCCCGCTCAGCGGCCTCCGCGCGGGCCTGCGCCAGGGCGCTTTCCGGATCGTCGTTACCGCCTTCGCTCTCCTCCGCCCGCTTGATGTCTTCGGCGATCTTCGCCTGAGCGTCCGCGGTATCGAGCCGCGGGAGAAGCACCCGGTCGATGATCAGGATCAGCAGACCATAGGCAAAAGCGGCCAGAAGCAGCGCCTGGATGGGCGCAGCGACCAGTCCCGTCGCATCGGGCAGATCCAGAAGGATACGGACCGCGGAGATGCTCCAGGCGAGGATCAGATAAAGAACCGCGATATAGTGCCAGATACGGGCAAGCACCTTGCGCCAGAACGGGCATTCCTCGCCTTCCTGTCCCCGGACAAGCCGGGCGATGACCTTGCGGTAGACAATGGTAATTGCCAGAAGGATCAGCATGGAGAGCGCCGAAGCCCCGATCAATGCGATCTTGTGCGCGTCGTTCGACAGCCCGAGACGTTCCATCCAGATGCAGAAGGCCACGGCCGTCAGGGAAACGCCTGAGCCGGCAAGCAGCGCTCTGTAGAGCCCCGTAGCCTCGCTGTTTGTCAGCGCGAGCAGGCGATGGGTCTGCGTGTCGGGCGCGAACAGGTTGCGCCAGATGACGCGCACGAGCATGAAGACGGAGACGACACTGAGCACCACAAGCGCTGTTTCGTTGGCGGCCTGCAGGCCGGTTCCGGCAACAAGGTAGACAACCGCGGCGACCGCGAAGAACAGCGCGACGCCCACAGCCATCAAAAGCGCGCGCACATAGAGATAGATGATCTTGTCGGACCGGCTGTAGACTTCCGGCTGATACAGGAAGGCGAATTGCCGGTGTGCCCATCTGCCGAGCAGCGCGTAAGCCGCAAGGCCGACCGCGATGGCGATCGCCACGTCGATCAGCACCGCCGGAAGCCACCCCAGGCCGTGGTCCTCGCCGTGGGCGCGAAGGATATTCAGTATGGAATTGTGGATCGTCGGAATTTCCCCGACGATCGACTTGAATTCATTACGTGCCTCAACCGCCTCGTCGGAAAATCCTTCCAGAGCCTCGATGAGGCCCGCACCCGCACCTTCCTCGTCTTCAGCCCCTCGTTCCGCCGCTGCGCCGGCAACCCCGGACGCCTCACCCGTCCCGGAGGAAACAGCCGAGCCTTGTTCGGCCCCGACGAGACCTTTAAAGGTGCCGGGAATACCCTGTGCCTGCCCCTCGAAAGGTCCAGCGACAGCAGTGAGAACAACAACGCTCAATGCCAGCAGAAACGGGACAGCCTTTCGCATCAAGTCCGGTGCCGGATTGAAACGGGCGGGAAATTTGATTGAAAAGCGCATATGGGCCCCACGGCAAGTCGCGTTGACGGTCCTTGCCTTTGTTAAGCACGGTTCGCAATATTTTGGAAGTTAACCGGCTTGTAGCTGCACCACCCAAAGAAAAAGGCCCGGACTGCGGACCGGACCTTACAAAATGTAATTCAGATCAACAGACCTCCAATCGCATTCGATTGGAGGTCTGAAAGTTGATCGGCTTTAGAGTTGCATGCCTCAATGGAGGACGATGTTCTGCCAATGCGACATCTTGCGCTTGGCTTCTGCAACGCTCATGCGCTCGAACAGTTTCATCGCATCGCTACGCGCTTCCGGCGTCAGACGGTGACGCCAGGGACCGATGGAAAGCAATGACCCGACGGTGATCGAGGAAAAGCCGGAGGCCTTGGCCAGGATCACGAAAGGTTCCGGATCCGGACGCACCATCCAGTGGCTCACTTCCTCCACGCCGCAACGGACCAGCCAGGCGAAGGTTGCGACGACTTCGGCAAAGCGGTCCTCGGAAGCGAAACGGCGCAGGGCGGCTTCGTTGACCATGCCGCGCTTGGCAAGCAGGATGATCCGGCTGCGCGCGGTTTCGAAATCGTAACGGCCCAGCCAGTATTGGTTCGACATGCGCTGGGCCGCGACTTGCGCCGCTTCCTCAACACGTTCGGCTTCGTCGCCGCGCCCTGCCGCGTGGAGTTTCTTGCGGACTTCCTCGCTGGCGACCGAAACCAGGCTGGCAATATGCGCCTCGGCGAGATCCGCGCGTTCGCTCAACGAGAGTTGCAAGGTTGCGTCCGACGCCGCGTCGCTGATCAGCGCCATGACCGACGCATCGGACAGACAGGCGCCGTCATTGCCGGCAACCTTCCGTTTGACCTTGAGATCGCCCGTCCGCACCAGGATATCCGTCAGTTCCTCGGACAGAACTTCACGCTGGGCAATCGCGAAGCGGTGAGCGTTGCTGCGTTTTTCCGCGATCTTGATCAGGTCCGCGTCGCGCAGGACGGTCGATCTGAGAAGAATGGGTTCGGCCACCTCGATGTCGTCATCGGCGAGCCGGCGGATCGTTTCCTCCGGTCCGCGGCGAAGACTGGACATCTGGTCCGCCACATAGCGCCGGACTTCCGCCTCCACCATATCGACCAGACGCAAAAGAACGGAGTCGTAAATATCGACCTGCTCGTCCGAACACCGGTCGGAGGTCAATGCGAACAACGTTGCGACATGCCGGGCGAGTTCCGCCCGTCTGGCGCTGCCAGCTTCCCCGGTCAGCTCCGAAAAGTTTACCAGTTCTGTTTTCAACGCTTCGGTCATGCTTCGATACCAGTTCTCAAATTTTTGCCTATGCGGCGGTGATACCGAGGATGAAGCGGAGTTTTAAAAAAGAACAAAAGACCCGTTCCGAGAATGTAATTATTTTTTTCTCAAACTTGAGGACAATTGTAATATCGTTGCGTCATATAGAAATAAGTTATTGAAAATGAACATTTTTCTGGGAATTCATTTCCAGTTAACCGCTTGAATAAGCAGCCTGAGAAATCGCTCATCTTTCCTGAAATTGTTTCCGGATCGAGGTTTTTCAGGCGTCCGGGCGACCGAAACCCATCCATTTGTTAACGCGCGTCGCACCGATATTCGAGTGCAAGACGATAGCCTGGCCAACTTGCCTGGCGCTGTATCTGGATCTCTGGGCAGGTTTCTGCAAACCGGTTTTTTGCACTGTGCCAACGAAAAAGCAGACCCCACCAGGTACGGTCCCTCAGGTCTGGCACGCTTGGCAGTGGCCAGTTCGCCTAATTTAAAAATATTTATCTTTTTTTATTGCCCAGACTTGGATCGAGACGTAATAAAGAAAGATATATATTTTTTTATTGGAGGTGGACATGCCCCCTGAAATTCGTCGGATTTATTCTCCCCTCTGCGGCTCCTCAAGGCGGGATGGTTTTTTGAGGAAAATTCTCCGTGCATGGACAAGTTGGTCGACTTGCCGCGGACGGCGCAGAACCCTGAGTTCCCTCCCCGATGACATCCTCAGGGACATTCTGGCCGACGAAGACGCGGAAAGAGCGCGGGAGGAAATCCGCCGCTCTCTCTTGGGGATCGACTGAAGTCTATTCCGCGGCGGTGAGCATGAGCCTTGAGGTCTCGGCTTCATCGTTGCCACCATCATTGCTCGTGTGCAGCTGTTCAAGCAGGATCAGGCGCTTTTCGGCGGCTTTGTGCATGCTCTCTTCCTTTACCGGACCGAAGCCGCGGACAAGGTCGGGCACGCGGGCCAACTCGACCAGCAGTCCGTAATTGCCGTCCGGCAGCCGGTTCAGGATTTCCGCGATATCCGCCTCATACCGGGCGATCAGGGCCCGTTCGGCCCGGCGCTCGGCGTTGCGGGCAAAGGGATCGAACCACTTGCCGCGAATTCCCCTGAACTTCGCCAGCACCTTGAAGACGCCGAACACCCAGGGGCCGAAAGCCATCTTTTCCGGCCTACCGGTCTTGGGATCCTTGCGATGGGCGAGGATCGGCGGCGCCAGGTGCACCTTGAGCTTGCGCGGGTTTTCGAACCGTTGCGCGATTTTCTGCCGGAAGGCGGGATCGGAATAAAGCCGGGCGACTTCATATTCGTCCTTGTAGGCCATCACCTTGAAGAGGAAGTCGGCAACAGTCCGCGTCAGACGCAGGGTTCCCGGCCCGTGAGCCTCGTCCGCCGCCTTGACTTTCGCCACAAGGCCCTGGTAGCGGGCTGCGTAAGCGGCATCCTGGTAGCCGGTCAGTTCCAGCGCATTGAAGGCGATCTTCTCGTCCAGGCTGAATTCACGCGGTTTTGTCTCGCCCGGAAGCGCGTTCAGCAGTTTTTGAGCATCCGCGGCCAGGATACGTCCGGCACGGAACGCCTTGATATTGCTTGCAACCGAAGCGCCGTTGAGTTCCAGAGCCGTCTCGATGGCATAGTCGGTGACCGGCAGGCCGCCGCTCTGATAGGCCATGCCGACAAGCAGCATGTTGGCATAGATGGCATCGCCCAAAAGCTTTTCGGCGATATCCGCCGCATTCACGGCGAGATAGGTGCCCGATGCTGCGTTCAGGGCGGTATCCATGCGCTTTTCATCGAAGGAAAGGGTCTGCTTCAGGACGAACTCCGCCGTCGGCGCGACCTTGGTATTCGCCACGGTCAGGGTATGGCCGCGGTGCGCCAGCGCGAGCTGGTCCGCATTGGTTGCAACGACCATGTCGCTGGCAATCAGCAGATCGAGACTGGCCGCCGGAACACGCGGCCCCTCGATGGATCTGTCGCTCGCCGCGAAGCGGATATGAGATGTGACCGGGCCGCCTTTCTGGGCAAGGCCGGTCATGTCCAGCGTGGACGCCTGTTTGCCGTCCACATGGGCGGCCATGGCAAGGACGGCGCTGATCGTTGTCACGCCCATGCCGCCGATACCGGCCACGAGGGCATTGCGGGTGCGTTCGAGCGAAGCCAGAACCGGCTGCGGCAGGTCACCCACCAGCGCATCGATATCGACATCGGCCTTCTTCGGCTTTTTCAGCTCCGCGCCTTCGATCTCCACAAAGGACGGACAGAACCCCTTGATGCAGGAGAAGTCCTTGTTGCAGCTCGACTGGTTGATCACCCGCTTTTCGCCGAACGGCGTCGCCAGCGGCTCGACCGACAGGCAGTTGGACTGAACCGAGCAGTCGCCGCAGCCCTCGCAGACGCGGTCGTTGATGAACAGCCGCTTGTCCGGATCCGGGAACAGGCCGCGCTTGCGCCGGCGGCGTTTTTCCGCCGCGCAGGTCTGGTCGTAGACGATGACGGAGACGCCCTTGAAGGATTGCAGCTCCTTCTGGACATCCATCAGTTCGTCACGGTGATACACCTTGGTGCCTGGAGCAATCGGTGACCAGGAGCCGTAGTTTTCCGGGGTCTCCGAAACGATGGCAATCCGTTCCACCCCTTCCGCCTCGAGCTGGCGGGTGATCTGCGGAACGGAAAGCTGGCCGTCGACTTTCTGGCCGCCGGTCATGGCGACCGCGTCATTGTAGAGGATCTTGTAGGTGATCGGCACATTCGACGCCAGCGCCTGGCGGATCGCCAGAATGCCGGAATGGAAATAGGTGCCGTCGCCGACATTGGCGAACACGTGGCTGTCGCCGGAAAACGGCTGCTGGCCGACCCACAGAATACCCTCGCCGCCCATGGCGATCTGGCCATCCGTGGTGCGCCCGGCCATTTCCGTCATGGCGTGACAGCCGATCCCCGGCAGGGAGCGGGACCCTTCGGGCGTCAGCGTGGACGTCGAATGCGGGCATCCGGAACAGAAATAGGGTATGCGGGCGGCCCGCTCCGCATGGCCCTGAGCCCACATGACCTGATGCGTCATGCGGCTCGCAAGGGCGCGCATGTCATCGGAAACCGCGTCATCCGGCAGCCAGGTCATCAGGCCTTCGATAATTTCGGCCACCGACAGTTCAAGCACGTCGGACAGGAACGGCATTCCGTCCGGTTGCCGTTTGCCCCAGATTTCCGGTCGGCTCATATGCGGCCAGTGATAGGAGATTTCCTTGATCTGCGGTTCCATGAAGCCGCGCTTGTGCTCGACGACGAGCAGGCGTTCGGCGCCGCGGGCAAACTCGCGCAGGCCATGCGGTTCCAGCGGCCAGGTCATGGCGACCTTGTAGACGGCAAGGCCCAGCGCCTTGGCGAAATCTTCCGAAATGCCCATCAGGTCCAGCGCCTGCAGCAGATCGCGATACGCCTTGCCCGATGTCACGATGCCGAGCTTGACCTGGCCGCGCGTGCCGAAGCTCACCCGGTCGAGGCCGTTGGCGCGTGCGTAGATATGCGTCGCCGGAATGCGAATGTCGCGCAGCAGGCGTTCGGTCTCCAGCCGGTTGGCGAGAAGCAGATCGCGGTTCTGGCGGTAGTCCTTGCGCGGGTCGCCCTCGAGCGGGCGAACGAGCTGCAACCGCTTCGGGGAGATATCAATCGTCGCCGAGGCATCCATGGTGTCGGCGACACAGATGAGCGCGGTCCAAAGGCCGGTGAACCGGGACATCTCAAGTCCGTGCAGGCCGTAGTCGAGCACGTCCTGGATATCGGAGGGATTGAGCACCGGAATTTCCGCATGCTCGAAATAGAATTCGCTTTGCGCCGGCAAAATGGAGGACTTTGCCAGGTGATCGTCACCGGCAAGGGCAAGAACGCCGCCATTACGGTCGGTGCCGGAGGCATTCGCCTGTCGCAAGACGTCCCCCGCCCGGTCGACGCCCGGCGACTTGCCGTACCAGATCCCGAAGACACCGTCGTAATCGGTCGCGCGGCCGATGCCGCCCTCGCCGCGCAGTTTCTGACTGCCCCACACGGCGGTCGCGCCCAGTTCCTCGTTCACGCCCGGTTTGAAGACGACATCATGGTGCTTGAGATGGCGCTGCGCCCGCATCAGTTCGGTGTCATAGCCCGCGAGCGGCGAGCCGCGATAGCCGGAGATGAACCCGCCGGTTTTCAGCCCCGCCTGCCGGTCGAGCCTTGCCCGGTCCAGAGCCAGACGGACCAGCGCCTGGATCCCGGTCAGGTAGACCCGCCCCTGAGTGGCGACATATTTGTCTTCAAGGGTCACCGCTGGCATATGCACATTCATCCGACATCCTCCTAGACCGGCAATTCGGGCGGCAGCGCGTCCGGTCAACCTCTTCTCAGATAAATATCATCCTTTTCTCCGGTAATTTCTGTGCTATCGTCACGGCAATTCGCCCCAACACAGCATAAAAATTCCTGAATCCTTCCATGACAGACAAATATCTTCTCGACCCCTCCGACGTTCGCGTTCTTCGTGTCCTGCAGCGCGATGCCTCGCTGTCCATAGCCGAGGTCGCCAAGGAGGCCGGCATGAGCCAGACCCCCTGCTGGCGCAGGATCAAGCGGTTGAAGGAACAGGGCATTATCCGCCAGATAACCGCCATCGTGGACAGGGAATCCGTCGGCCTCGGTTTCGTCGCCTATTCCTTCGTCAAACTCGCGGTTCCCAGCCGGGACAACATGGAGACGTTCGACAAGCTGGTGCATCACTGGCCGGAAGTCGTCACATGCGAACGCATCACCGGGGCGGTGGACTATCTTATAAAGGTAGTTACAGACGACATCAAAACCTACGACAATTTCCTCAGGCTGAAGCTGCTCGACAACACCTTGGTTTCGGACGTCCAGTCCCGTATCGTGGTCAATACGGTCAAGGACACGGTGGCCCTGCCTCTGCGCGAGAGCTGAACCGCAAGGCGCTTCACGCCATGAACCGGAGCGGCGACAGGCCTGTCGGGTCCAGTATGGGCGTCTTGCCGGCAATCATTTCGGCGAGCAGCCGGCCGGTAATCGGCCCGAGCGTGAACCCGTCATGCGCATGGCCGAAATTCACCCACAATCCCGGGATCGTCGGCGAGGCCCCGACCACGGGAAGGGAATCGGGCAGGCACGGCCGCGACCCCATCCAGGGGGTATCCTGCAGCGGCCGCCCGAGGGGAATGAGATCCTCCGCCCGTCTTCTGGCCATTGCGATGATATTCGGATTTTGCGGAGCGTCGCGCTCGGCCAGTTCGACACCGGTCGTCAGACGAATGCCATTGTCGGTCGGGGTCAGCACCAACCCGTTTTCCACGTCGACGAGCGGACGTGACAGGGAAGCTCCCGACAACGGCCGGTAATGCATGTGATAGCCCCGCTTGACCGCAAGCGGATAGTTTTCGCCCAGCGCCTTCATGATATCCTGCGACCATGCCCCCAGCGCGATGACCGCGTTCCCGGCAAAGACAGTGCCGCGTTCACCCTCAAGACGCCATCCGCCGCGCTTGCGTTGCAGCTTTGCGGCATCGGCGCGGAAATATTTTCCACCTTCCCGGACAAAGCTCCGCCAGAAGGCGTCAACGACCGCGCCCGGATTGGAGACGGAACAGCTCTCGGTCCAGTGGACCGCTTTCAGGCTTGCCGCCCTGTGACTGGCGATTTTCAGGCCAGGTTCAAGGGTGCCGATCTCGCCGGCCGTCAACTCATCGTAAGCGACCCCGAAAACCCTCGCGTAATAGCGCTCTGTCTCGCCCAGGCTGTAGGAGGACCCGGACCTGTAAAGATGTATCCAGCCGCCCTGCCGGTAGAACCTGTCCGCATTCGCGGAGCGCGCAAGCTCAAGATGCTCCTGAACCGCCAGTGCCCGCAAGGGAGCGACGACACGCGAATAAAGTTCCGCGGCCCTGTCGCCGCTGGCCGCGTGATAGCGCCGCAACCAGGGAAGCAGGCGCACCAGCGTCCCAAAGTCATAGGAAACGGCGCTCGATTGCCTGAACAGTATCCCCATCAGCTCCCGCGCACGCAATGGCACCGCGTGCGGCACGAAGCCGTTGCGCTGAACGATGCCTGCATTGCCGAAGGATGCTTCCAGGCCCGGATGTGTCCGGTCGATCAGGGCAACGTCCAGACCCAGACGGCGCAGGTGAAGCGCTGTCGAAACCCCGACGATGCCGGCACCGAGAACCATCACCTCGAAAGACTGGTTTTGCTTTGCCTGCTTCGCCATTTCCTTAAGCCACGCACTCCCGTCCCGTGTCGTCAAACGGATGGAGAATTGCGGCCCGTCTCCCCTCGCGCGTCCCGCATCCGGACGAATGCAGGCGCGGTACGCTCTAAAATCGATAGACTTTCCGCATTCAAATATTCCCATATGAATGCTGGCTGATCTAAAAGACTGGGGCGTAACCTGCCGCCCTACGTTTTTTCCGGAGACAAGTTTAGATGATTCGAGTGTTTGGGGCAGGTCTTGCATGGATAGGCCTCCACGGAACCGCCGCGCTGGCCGTGAGCATATTCATCGGCCTTGCACTACCGGCATTATCCACCTTTTTGCGGCCCTATCTGACCCTGGCCGTTTTCTGCCTCCTGACCCTGGCCTTCCTGCGGGTCGACAAAAACGCGATCAGGCTGCGTCTGCGCCGCCCCGCGCTTCTGGTTGCCGCACTCGTCTGGATGATGCTCGGCGCGCCTCTTCTGACCTGGCTGGCGATCGAAGCCTCCGGTCTCGCGGTCCTCGGTCCGGACGTCGTCCTGGCGCTGTTCATCGCCACCGCCGCCCCGCCGGTCATGGCCGCCCCCGCCTTCATCTATCTGCTCGGCCTGGACGCAACCCTCAGCCTCGCGCTGTCCGTTGCCGCCCTGATCGTGACCCCGCTCACCGCGCCCTTCATCGGCGAGTTGATGCTGGGCCCTTCCCTGCCCCTGAGCGTTGGCGGACTGGCCGTGCAACTGTCCCTCCTGCTCACCGGCGCTTTCCTGCTGTCCGCGGCATTCCGCAAACTGGCCGGTGCGGAGCGCCTTTCCCGCAGCAGTCTTCACATCAGCGGGTTGAATGTGCTCCTGCTTCTCTTCTTCGCCATCGCCGCCATGGACGGTGTCGCGCTGAGTTTTCTGCAAAAGCCGGCGTTCACCCTCGGCCTCACCGCCCTCACCTTCGTATTGGCGCTGCTGCAGATCGGGCTGACCCTGCTTGTTTTCGCCCCCGCCAGCCGCGAGGATGCCTATGCGATCGCGCATACCTGCGGAACCCGCAACATGGGCCTGATGGTGGCGGCATTCGGCGGCACGCTGCCGGAGTTCACCTGGCTGTGGTTCGCGGTCGGTCAGTTTCCGATCTACATGCTGCCGATGCTGCTCAAGCCCTTCGTCCGCGTTTTCTGCCGCCCAAACAGCGAAAGTGTGACGTAGCGGACCTGACAATCCGCCATGTCACGCTTAAGTTGCGGAAATCGAATTCGAACAATATTTGATTTCAAAGGAGCGCGCGGTGACCCACCTTCAACCAGGACTCAGCCTTCTCTTAAAAACAGCGCTGCGCTGCCTGTCATTCCTCCTGGCCTTTCCCCTCCTCGCATCGGCCGCCATCGCCGGTGACACGGCGAAAGCCGAAATCCTTGGCTTTTCAAAAGACGGCGCCTATTTCGCCTTCGAGCAATACGGGATCCAGGACGGCTCCGGCTTTCCCTATTCGGAGATCTTCGTGCTCGATGTCGCCAACGACCGCTGGGTGAAACCCTCGCCCTTCCTTCTGCGCAACCAGAACGAAGACGAAATCGAAGCCGGCGGCATCTTCGACCCGGATGCCCTGGTGACAGCGGTGCGCTCGGAAAACCGCGAAAAGGCGCAACAGCTTCTTCAGACGACGCGGATCGCCGGAAAGGGCCTGACAGCGGGTCACAACCCACGCACCGAACTCAATTCCGACCCGTTCCGGATGGTCGTCGCACCGCGCGATTTCTTCCGCCCCGGCGAGGACGAGCTGGAATTGAACCTGAACGAATACCTGCTGACCTCGGACACATGCGCGGGCATCAAGATCGACGATACGCGCGGCTTCCGGCTGACCATGACCTACAAGGGCCAAATCCGCGTTCTGAACGAGGACACCAGCCTTCCCGAAAGCCGCGGATGCCCGCTCGCCTATCGCGTCGAGCGCATCGTCACCCATTTCCCGGAAGATGGACCGCCGGTCTACGCGGTCCTGATCCAGATGGACACCCACGGCTTCGAAGGCCCGGACCGGCGCTACCTGGCGATCACCGGACAACTCTGAGCGGCAAGGATCTCAAGTTCCTGCCCGGAAATTAGCGCGAAAAACTCCAATTATGAACGGTCCAGTTTTCGGGGTTCAGAGCACCATCAGCTAATGAAATGGTAGCAGTAGACCTAAATATGGTGTCGACCATTATGAGTTGCCCCAATCAGACAAAACATCTCCCAAGGCTGTAGATAGCCGGAATTTTAAAACTCCGCTCCTAAAATCACTACCCCCATCCACAAGAAATACGTAAAAATATATCCCTTTATCTTTTGTCTCTGCAAATTCAAATATAATTTTCGTAACAAGCGGGGGAATATCTTCTCGCATTATCGCTCTGCAACTCCCAAATCCTTGCGGCGCATATTCGTTAAGCTGAATCATTAAAGAATCTATTTCACCATATTCTTCCAAATCAATGCTTTTACCGATAGCTGACTTGAATTTGTTGCCGTCACCACTCCTAAGTGCCTGAAGAATTTCATTCAGCGAATTTGACCATTTTTTTCCATTTACTTCGCATGCGTCTGCAGCACCTACGCAGCAAATCCAAATCGCAAATACATAAAATCCGTATTTTTTCGCAGAAACAACAAATTCTCTCATGATCTAAACCTATGTATCTTAGTGGTTATTGGTATCGTGCAGATATTCTCTGCAACGGTCACCATCCCGCAGCGCCGGAAGAACCCCTCCGGCTGCGCCACGGCCTTGTCAAAGATCGCCCGGGCCTTTCCTTCAGAAAACGCAATATCCCGAAAGATCGTTTTGAGATGCACTTCACGCGCAAGATGGATGCCGGCGCGGCAATCGGTTTCCGAGCCGTCCGCCAGCCGGGGTTTCACGCTGCTGCGTTTGAGCGCGGGCGCAGCACCGATTGCATCACTCGATCCAAGGGTGAGAGATCCAGCAATGCTCAACCGCGCGGCCCCAGCTTTTGATAACCCCGCATGAGAAACGCCATAGTCAAGAACGCTATCTCAAGCGGCTTCGACGTCGTCAACTGTGACATCTTTCAAGATCCACTCATATGGACCAATTTCCTTGTTATCTGTCATTTTTTCTCACAAAAACACGCGTCAGCATTGCCATCATCGGCACTGACGCCCAGGACAAACTTACTGACACGCCAGATGCCAATATCGGAAACCCGGGTCCCACCCAGAATTGCATCAGAGGTACGCTGGTCTTCTCTTCAATAGGAAAGGGGAAGAATAGTATAAAATAGAAAAATCCACCCACTGTTAAAGTATAAATTATAGATCCGAACAGTTTTTTAAAGCTTAACTCAGCAGAATTATGGCCTCTTTGAATATTATATGCATACAATTTTATATAAATTAAAGATATAATAGCTATTGATGGCAAGAACATTAAAAGTGAAGAGATATACCAGAACATCACTTGGTCACCCATACCAAGTAATGAATCATATCTTTTTTGGGCAATTGGGAACAATGAGAGAGTCGTCTCAGACAAGGATCTGCGTAAAGCAACTGGGATTAAGAATGGTGCCGCGTAGACGCAAACCAAAAATACAGGAATGTATATCTTAATAAATTTTTTATAAAATCTATTCCAGCTATCGTATAGCTCTTTACATTCCATCACAGAGCCAATTACATAATCTAAGAGAAATTCATGTTTTCTCTTAAACGTTTCATAGTCTTCTTTATTTGAACTACGGTTCACGCAATGCGCTCCTAAAATGTCAGCTTCGTTCCGTTTGCAGTGGCCACGAGATATTTCCCCCCAAGCGTTACCACCGCTCACCGCCGGAAGAACCTGTCCGCATCTTCCACATTGTCGTCATTGGTGACATGCACCATCCGATGCGTGCAGCTTCTGACCTTGGCCCAATGACGCACCGTCTGGACGAGGCGCAGCGCGACCTTGCCGCCGAGCAGCGTGCCGGTGTCCAGAAAATGTTCGCCCGCATTTACCGAGGCAAAGACCAGGAGCCCGTCTTCGGTCAGTAACACATCCGCGCTCGGCACAGCATAAATCAGCCCAAAGCATTCTGGCTGGGACCTCGCATTCTCAAAGATCGCCCGTGGCTTGTCTTCAGAAAACTGAATTTCCTTAAAGATAATGCGCCGACACGCTCCCCGCGCCAGATGATACCCGACTCGCACTGTCTGGCGATCACCGGACGGCTCGGAGCGCTGAAAAACCTCCGGTACCGGCCACCTTTTTGTTCTCATGACGCATAAAACGCGAGAACACTCCTGCGCGGGTTGTTCAATCCATAGATCCTGAAACTGATTGTGTTTGGTCACCAACCAGTTTCAGACCTTCAATGCGAATGAACAACCTTCTTGGAACTCACACCTAGCGTGCCTTCACGACGGGTATCTAATTGATACTGCGCAGATTTGAGTCTACTAGTATGGAGTTCTAAGTTGTACTTATAGTTTGCGGCAATATTTATGGTGTCTATATTAGATTGGAGGGATGCAGCAGCGGCAGTAAAGGCAGCTGACCGGAAATCTCCTAATCTGAGCGCGATTGCCGCGCTGGTAATAGAATCCGCGGTTGACGCGAGAGAGGCCGTTATTTGATTAAATACGTTCACATTGTTGTCGTATAGACTCTGCTGTGCTTCTTTCTTAATGGTGTCCAGATCTGAATCACTAAGTGTGCTATATCTTCTGTATCGATCATCCATAATAGGGCTAATCTATTATTTGCAGTTTCTGTATATATAGGCATTGATATTTCGAATAATACTTCCGGTAAATTCCGTTGGATCTATAAAAACATCTGAATCGTCAATTCCGAAAGTATCAAATCTCTTTCCGTTACAGTATTGATATTTTATTTGAAATGCCTCCCTTGGAGAAGAACTTTTAAAATTGAAAGTGGCAAAAGATAAATTCTTCTCAGGGAGGAAGGAATTCTTTATTCTAATTTTACTAATGTATCTAAGGTCATATTTTTTACTATAGTTACTTACGGCATCACTATATTGGCAAACATTATTATCGTAGCGCACAATTAATGCGCAGTCAGAAATAGTAACTTTCACTGTTTGATTGTTAAATCTATGAATTGACTGTTCAAATTCACGCTCCAATATTTCCTTATTTTCTTCTACAAAGTAGTAATAAGGGAAAAATTTATATAGAAATAATAGTAAAAATATTATCGAAGCAACAAGAATTGCTTTCTTTTCGATTTTATTACTTATCATTTATCTCACTCAAGGTATGCAGAAGATATTTCCCCCCAATCGTCACCATCCAGCAGCGCCGGAAGAACCTGTCCGCGTCTTCCGCGTTCTCGCCAGTGGTGACATGCACCATGAGATGGGCGCAACTGCGCGTCTTCGCCCAGTGGCGCATCGCATGGACGAGGCGCAGCGCGACCTTGCCGCCGAGCAGCGTGCCGGTACCCAGAAAATGCTCGCCCGCTTGCACCGAGGCAAAACCCAAAAGCCCGTCTTCGGCAAGCGGCCGCTCCGCCCCCGGCACGGCATAGATCAGCCCGAAGCGGTCCGGCTCAGCCATGGCCTTGTCATAGATCGCCCGGGCCTTGGTTTCAGAGAACGGAATATCGCGAAAGATTGTGTGCAAATGCGCCTCGCGCGCCAGATGGATCCCGGTACGGCAATCCGTGCTGGAGCCATCCGCCAGCCGGATCTTTACACTGGCCCGCAAGGGCGCGGCTTCGCCACCGGCGGCCCTCCGGCCCGCTGCATCGGCCGGCGTTTTCATTTCGTTTGAAGCGCATTCACCCGTCACACGTTCGCCCCTGCCGGTTTGTCCCGATTGTGCGCCCTTGCACCGCCCCGGGCACTTCATTTCCAAATCGTAGTGCAAGCTTCCCACTGATTACGCCCATTTCTGCGAGAGAGTCGAGCTGAACGCTCCTGCCAAAACCTAAAAGCGCTCCCGCCTCCGTGCTCCCAAATTCAAGCACACCTTGTGCGTTAAGTTCATTTTCAGTTGTCATTGGAAACCTGTTTTTTGATGAGCGACGCTGTCACGGCAATACAAGCCGCGGTCACGTAAGAATAAGCTGATACTATTGCTGGATACAAAGCTCCGACCAGTAGCGTTCCACGATGACTTGTGGAGCTGATAGTGTCAGGGCGATACCATTCAATAAATGGGAAGTATCCGAATAAAACTATTATTAAAACTGAAAAAAAAGTTATTAAATTCAGCTTCTTCCAATCAACGGTAACTGTGAAACACAAGAATACGGTGTAAAAAGGAGTGATGAAATGAAATAAGAAAAAGATCATTATATAGTATTTTGCGGTAAAAAAACTCACCTGCAGCGCAGAGGCATACCGTGTAATGTAAAACTCGCCAAAGAGGGAGTTACACCATTGGAGGAAAGCCAATATCCCGGCCGGAGATTCATTCGTAGGGAGCAAATAACAAATCGAAGGAAAAAGAACTAAGTAGAAAGCTGGAGCAACATACCTGTTTACAATTTTTGCTTTATTCATATTTCTTCCAGAGTGCTAAGCTAATTGCGAGCTCAATTGAGTGGCTGCAAAACAAGGGTGTCGCATAGGTTAGCCCGAACCGCTCCGGCTGGGACGTCGCCTTGTCAAAGATCGTCAGCGCCTTGTCTTCGGAAAACGGAATGTCCCTGAAGATCGGGCGCCCGTGCACCTCCCGCGCCAGATGAACCCCGGCCCGGCTATCCGCCTCCGACCCGTCCGCGATGCGGAGCGTGAGGCCGGGGCGGGCATGCGAACGCTCGTCCGCATCACCGGCCGCCTTCCGGCCCGCAGACTGCCTGCCTGCCGTATCGCCCGGCGTTTTCATCTCGTTTGAAGACAGTTCGCCCAACACCTGTTCGCCCTCGCAGGCACGTGGCCAGTGCCCTTTTCCCCGGCACCACACCGCCGGATCTGCTTCGTTGCCTTGCCCCCGGACGCCTTCTTCCAGTTGCACCACCAAGCTACCGATATGCGGATATTTAACAAGCCACTTGGCGGGCAACCCGCCCGCGAACCGTACAGGTTCCCTCGCGGACTCAACGCTTTATTTTAAGGAAAAAGCTTGGGAACCGGGAAGGTTCCGAAAGTGGGCCAGGAACCGAGTTGGGGTGTGCAAGCTGGAATTCATGACGGAGGAAGGCCGCTGCGAACTGTGGCACCTCCATGCGGCAGTTGGCTGCAGCCTCCACAAACTGGAATTCCCCGGTTCCGGATTGGCTTTCTCACGCCGCCGCAGCAACCGCAGTGCACCAGTCCTTCCGCGTCGCCCGTGTCCGCCTGCTCACCCCGTCGCCATTATCGTCGTAGCGGTTGGTGATCGACAAGCCGTCGGCGCTGGTCACCGAATGGATCTCATAGGCCTTGCCGCCATCGGCCGCATAGGCGGTGGTGGTCAGGCTGCGCGTGCCCGTGCCGTCGACGGATTCCACCTGCTCCACCCGGTGGCCCTCGGCTTCAGCGGCCAGCAGCATGTCGCCAACCGTGCCGGTGGTGCCGTCCGAACGCGTAAACGTGGTCTTGCCGGTGATCACCGACCCGTCGCTCAGCTCAATGTTGCTCGCATCCGCTGTCAGGTCGATCTCGGTGATGCCGAGCTCGGCCAGTGTCCTGGACACCGTCGAGCCGTCGGCCAGGGTGACCATCACCTTGAACTGGCCGAACGCGTCGTCGCCGGCGTTCAGGACGCCGTCGCCGTTGCTGTCAAACACCGAAGCCAGGGCCTCCAGGTCGCTGGTCGATGTCGGGTCCCATTCGGTGAACACGAACTGGCGCTTTTCGGTGATCTCGTCCCGCCCGTCCGGATCGAAATACAAAACCCCGTCGCCTTCACCCGCCCAGGCCGTGCGATGCAGAAAACCGTCGCCGCCCGTGTCCATGAACACCATCGACCGGTCCAGCGCCGTGACCTCTAGGCCGTCGCCGTCAAGGTCGAGAACTACAGGAGACATCGGAACACTGCCGGGATCGGAACCTCCCCTTGTTCCGTCCCCCTTGTCCCCGCTGCGCGTAGCACCTTCGTTGCCGCCAGTCTGTTGTGTATTGCCTCCAGCCTGTTGGCTTCTTCCACCCGCATCCGGATCGCCGTAGCTGCTGCTGTGCTGACCATCCGGGTTCGCGCTGCCACCGCTGTTATTGTTGTTACCGGGGTTGTTGCTGCTGTCGCCGTTAGAGCCCCCACCGGAATTGCCGCCACGTGTTCCGTCTCCCAAGAGCCCACCGCGAGTCGTGCCCTCATTTCCGCCTGATTGACTTTTTCCAACCGAATAACTTGTTCCTCCTGCGTCCAGGTCGCCGTAACTGCTGCTGCCTGAATTCGACTGGCTAGAACTTGCCGCGCTGGTGTTCTGGGTCGTGGCGGAGGCTGCGCTCGAGTTGCCTGCATCGGGGTTGCCATAAGAACTGCCGCCGTCGCTTCTGCCGGCATAGTGGGGCGTAGGCAGGTCGACAACGGTTTCAGGGCCGTTTACGTCCGTCGCGGATTTGCGCTGCGCGGCTAGCTCTTCCTGCTTTTTGGCCTGCAGTCCAGCATAAAACTCCCAGCCGCCCTGGTCGCCCAAAACATCTAGTGCGTTGGTTTCGTAACCAATAGGAATCGATCCTATTTGTCCTGGATACCGGAAGGAAGATAAGGATCCAATGGGTAGTCTCGGTCCAGGAATTGTTTCTATATCGTGACCAAAATACGACGCGGGCACCTCATGAATAGAGCCCAAATTACTTAAATTGATAGCAGCGCTTCCGTATCCTCCAAATCCGATAGGACCGACAATATTTGGTGCGCCTACAATACTACCGCTACTTACAAGGCTGACACCGTCGCCATTGAATCTGAAGCCGGCAAATACAGAAACTCCGGAGCCAAAAGCTATTGTCCCACCAACCCCAATATCATAAGTTGTATCTTCAGGGCCAAAGGTAACTCTTGCTCTAAGTCCTAGTAGCGACCCAGAAACACGCCCCTGAACAGCGTTCGATAGATCGCTCGCTAGTTCTCCGACCGATACCCGCCCTTCGTAACCAAAGCCGACAATACCGATTCCATACTTACCGCCAACGTCTATGCTCAGAACGTCACCATTACTTCCCATTTTAAACGTCGACACCTTCCAAAATATCTTTTGCCTTATTGAGTGAATTTATGTGCCTTTTAAGGTCTTTCAATTCTATTTTATGGTATTGAACATTCCCTGAATAATTGTATTTTACAAAAACACACTTCTTATCAGAGTTGCAAATAAACATTATAGAGTTTTTGCTTATTCTATATGATGATTTAATATTGTGTCTAAATAAAAAAAGTCTATCAATTAGCGATGGCTTGTAGTTTTCAGCGTCATTTTTCATTTATTCACCCTCAATGATAACACTATTTGGATCGAAAAATTCCCCGCCCAAACTAACATTTCGATTTATATCGTGAGATATCACTGACGTATTGTCTCTTAGTGTTTGATTGTTGTTGCTTCATGAATACGTATTGCGCATCGACAGGAATTTTGTAGGAATGGTATGTCTCGGCAATTAGTGCACGCGTGCGCCCCACGCGCCAGATGGATGCCGGTCCGGCAATCGGTTTCCGAGCCATCCGCCAGCCGGAGTTTCACGCTGGTCCTTGCAGGCGCGCTGACGTCCGTTTCACCGGCCGTCTTCCGGCCCACAGACTGCCCGCCCGCTGCATCGCCCGGCGTTTTCATCTCGTTTGAAGAGAGTTCGCCCAACACCTGTTCGCCCTTGAAGGCACCTGGCAAGTGCCTTTTTTTTTGGCACTGCCCCGCCGGATCTGCTTCGTCACCTTGCCCCCGGACACCTTCTCCCGGTTGCACCCCAAGCTACCGATATGCGGATATTTGACAAGCCACTTGACGACAACCCGCCCGCGAACCGCACAGGTTTCCTAGCGGATTCAGCGCTTTATTTTCTGCAAAAAACTGGGGAACCGAGAGGTTCCGAAAGTGGCCCAGGAGCCGAGTTGGGGTGTGCAAGCTGGAATTTATCACGGAGGAGGGCTGCTGACGAACTGCGGCACCTCCATGCGGTAGTTGGCTGCGGCCTCCACAAACCGGAACTCACCAATTGCAGGTTATCCGAAGTCAAACGAGAATTCAGTCAAGGCGTAGGGTATGGTCCAACAGTCTCAATGCCTTTTTCTTGCGCCTGTCCATCAGCCGTGCTAGCGGGCGGTTACTCTTTCAAGACCTTCCGGAGCCCCCAGATGACCCGCCCGCTCGCCATCGCCCCGTCCATCCTTGCCTCGGACTTTTCAAAGCTTGGCCAGGAGGTCCGAGATGTGGTGGAGGCCGGTGCGGACTGGATCCATCTGGACGTCATGGACGGGCATTTCGTCCCCAACATCACCTTCGGCCCGGATGTGATCGCAAAGCTGCGCCCTCATACCGACCGGATCTTCGACACCCATTTGATGATCGCGCCCTGCGATCCCTATCTGGAAGCCTTCGCCAGGGCCGGGTCCGACATCATCACGGTGCATGCCGAGGCCGGGCCGCATCTGGACCGCTCGCTGCAGGCCATCCGCAATCTGGGCAAGAAGGCCGGCGTCTCCCTGAACCCGTCGACACCGGAGAGCGTCATCGAATACGTACTCGACCGGCTGGACCTGATCCTGGTGATGACCGTCAATCCGGGTTTCGGCGGCCAGAAATTCATCGGCTCGATGGTGGAAAAAACCCGCCGCATCAAGGCGATGATCGGCGACCGGCCGATCGACCTGCAGATCGACGGCGGTGTCACCCCGGACACCGCCCCGCTGGTCAGCGCCGCCGGCGCCAATGTGCTGGTCGCCGGATCGGCCGTCTTCAAGGGCGGAACCATCGAGAGCTACAAAACCAACATTTCGGCGATCCGGAAGGCTGCGGAAGCGGCAATTTCCTGAGGTCACGGTCAGGCCTTCAGATCACTGACAGGCGCTTACCGGTATCCGGCATAACCCACCTATCCCAGATGACATTCCTTCGGCTAGGGTAGTCGCGACAGGGATCGGGGGATTCGTCTTGGCGCATATGCAACGTAATATCGGACTGCTGGGCCTCACTTTCATAGCCATCAGCGGCATACTGGGATCGGGCTGGCTGTTCGCGCCTCTGCTCGCGGCGCAGGCCGCCGGCCCTTCCGCCCTGATCGCCTGGGTGATCGGCGGCTTTGCCATGCTGCTGCTCGCGGCAACCTTCGCCGAAATCGCCGCCATATTGCCGGTTGCCGGCGGCATCGGCCGGGTGCCGCATTTCTCGCACGGTTCGGTGGTGTCGATGGCCATGGGCTGGACCGCCTGGATCGGCTACAACACCACCGCCGCCATCGAGGTGGAGGCGGTGCTGCGCTATTCGAAAAGCCTGGCGCCCTGGCTTTACGGCGAAAGCGGCCATCTGACCACGTCAGGGCTTGGCGTTGCCTGCGTGCTTCTGGCGGTTTTCACGGTATTCAATGCCTTCGGCGTGAAATTCTTCGCCCGCATCAACACGGCGCTCACCTGGATAAAGATCCTGGTGCCGGCGCTGCTGGCCGCCGTCATCCTGACCTCGGAATTCCGCTATACCAATTTCAGCGACTATGGCGGTTTCGCGCCCGAGGGGCTGAAGGGCATCCTGTCCGCCATATCCACCGGCGGTGTGATCTTCGCGCTGATCGGCTTCCGCCATATCATCGACATGGCCGGAGAAGCCCGCAATCCCAAGGTCAACGTGCCCCTGGCGCTGGTTATCAGCCTCGTGGTCTGCCTGGTGATTTACGGCGCCCTGCAGCTCGCCTTTCTCGGAGCGCTTGACCATAACGAACTCAAGGGCGGCTGGCCGGAGTTGCATTTCTCCGGTGAACTCGGGCCCATGGCAGCCCTTGCGACCGCCGTCGGGGCGCTCTGGATCGTCAGCATTCTCGATACCAGCGCCCGCATCTCCAGCTTCGCCGCCGGCCTTGTCTCCGTCGGCTCCAATGCCCGGCTCGGTCTCGCCATGGCCCAGAACGGGCTGTTCCCGAAATTCATAGAAACCCTGTCGGCCCGGGGCGTGCCACTGTTCGCGCTGATCGTGAATTTCGTTGTCGCGGCCCTGTTTTTCGTGCTGTTGCCCTTCAAGGAAGTTATCGCCCTCAACACCTCCTCGATCGTCATGTCCTTCATTGTCGGCCCGGTCGCGGTGCTGGCCTTCCGGCGGCTTATGCCGGATGCGCCGCGGGCGTTCGTCCTGCCGGCAGCACCCGTCACCGGTTGCCTTGCCTTCATCGTCGCCACCTTGATCATTTACTGGAGCGGCTGGGACACGATGCTGCATCTGGGCATTTGTCTTGCGGTCGGCTTCGCGCTGATGCTTTACCGCAACTGGCAGGGCGGCTTCGACAGTCTCGACTGGCGTGAGGCGACCTGGCTCGTTCCCTTTCTCGCCGGGGTCGTGCTTCTGTCCTGGCTCGGGTCGTTCGGCGGCGGTTCCGGCATCATACCTGTCGGACCTGATATTCTGGTCGTCGGCCTGCTTGCCGCCTGCGTCTACGTGTTCGCCGTCCGCCTCTGCCTGAAGAAGGAAAAATTCGACCGTTACATGGCCGAGGAAAAGATGGACGAGCAGATGGAATACGGCTCGAACGGCAACGGCTCGGCTTAGAGCCGTTTCTCATTAAAAGCCGGCCACCGCCCCGGGACTTCTAACCGTCAGGTCAGGGCGGTGAGGCAAAGCCGTCATGCGGTGGCCGGCCGAAATGAGCCGGGCGCCTACGGCGAGGCAATCACGGCAACTGGGTCAGACTGTCCAGGGTCAGGACACCCTCCAGTTCGAAGAATTTCGCCAGAACACCCTTGTCGTAAAGATCGTCGCCCTCTTCCCACTCCGGGTCGTACTGGCAGCCGACATGGACATGGTTGGGATTGTCCCTGTCGATATCCGGATCGTAGCTGAGAGACCAGACCGGCCTTGTGTCACACTCTCCGAGACTGGAGATGGCGGCGCTGAGCCCGGCGGCCCCTGAGGGGGAGGCCATGAATCTCTCGAAATCGACATCCGCCGCAAGGACAGGCGCCGTATTAAAGATAATCATTAACATTGCCGCACAAGCAATTGATCTACCAGTCATTATAACTCCAATTGAAGAACGTGAAACGCAGTCGCGGCGGTCAAATCTGCATGCCGGAATTCAAAAAAGAATGAACCCGGTCCGGCCCGGTGCGATCAGCTGAGAATGCGTCCGGGATTGCGGGCGGTCTCCCGCCTTGCAAGCCGCTCCGTCAATCCGGCGGGATAAAGTTCGAGCCCCCTGGCGGCGAGTTCGTCCAGCGAGATCCATTTCGCCGTACCGTCCGTTTCGTCGCTTTCCTTGAAAGCGAAACTCTCTTTTTTATAAAAGCTGGAATCCATGAAATGGGCGTGGCAGAAAAACACGACTTCATGTCCCGTCACACCGTGATGCTCATAGATGTTTTCCATCACGAAATGGCTGTCGAGCAAGGAGATCCGGGCGCCGAGTTCTTCCAGAAACTCCCGCTGCAGGGCATCTCGCCAGGGCTCTGCGAATTCGACCGTTCCACCCAGCGGGCGCATCCCGGTCACTCTGCCGCTATCGTCGTGAATATCGGTCAGAAGCAGGGCATCGTCCTGCCAGATCAGGGCGAGCGCTTTCACTGTTATGATGTTCGCAGGGCGCCAGAGTTTCATCGCGCTCTCCCCAGGATGGACTCGGTTGCAGGACTTGCCGTAAAATTCACCTTGCAGCACCGCCCCGCAAGCAAAAACCGCTCCGTCCGCATTGAAGGGGCCGTCCCCCTCTGCTATTGCGCTGCCAGAAAACAAAACACGATAAGGTCCTTTCTCAGATGATCCCGCGCTACTCCCGCCCTGAAATGGTCTCCATCTGGTCGCCGGAAACGAAATTCCGCATCTGGTTCGAGATCGAGGCCCATGCCTGCGACGCGCTGGCGGAACTCGGGGTGATCCCTGCGGAAGCTGCGAAGACAATCTGGGAAAAAGGCGGCAACGCGACCTTCGACATCGATCGCATCGATGAAATCGAACGCGAGACCAAGCACGACGTCATCGCCTTTCTGACCCATCTGTCCGAAATCGTCGGCCCAGATGCGCGGTTCGTCCACCAGGGCATGACCTCGTCGGACGTTCTGGACACCTGTTTCAGCGTGCAGCTGGCCAAGGCGACCGACCTCCTGCTCGCCGACATGGACGCGCTGCTTGCGGCGATCAAGCGCCGGGCCATGGAGCACAAGGACACCGTCTGCATCGGCCGCTCGCACGGCATCCACGCCGAACCGGTCACCTTCGGCCTGAAGATGGCCGAGGCCTATGCGGAATTCGACCGCTGCAAGAAGCGGCTGCTCGCGGCGCGCGAGGAAATCGCCACCTGCGCCATTTCCGGCGCGGTCGGCACCTTCGCCAATATCGACCCGGCCGTCGAGGAACACGTCGCCAGGGCCATGGGCCTTCAGGCCGAGCCGGTTTCCACCCAGGTGATCCCGCGTGACCGCCATGCCATGTATTTCGCCACGCTCGGCGTCATCGCCTCGTCCGTCGAGCGCGTGGCCACCGAAATCCGCCACCTGCAGCGCACGGAAGTACTGGAAGCGGAGGAATTCTTCTCCAAGGGCCAGAAGGGCTCCTCCGCCATGCCGCACAAGCGCAATCCGGTGCTGACCGAAAACCTGACCGGCCTGGCGCGCATCGTACGCGGCTTCTCCATCCCGGCCATGGAAAACGTCGCGCTCTGGCACGAGCGCGATATTTCGCACTCTTCCGTGGAGCGCATGATCGGCCCGGACGCGACCGTAACCCTCGACTTCGCTCTGGCCCGCCTCACCGGCGTCATAGACAAGCTCATGGTCTATCCCGAACGGATGACCGGCAACATGGACCGCCTCGGCGGCCTCGTGCACTCCCAACGCATCCTGCTGGCCCTCACCCAGGCAGGTTCGTCGCGCGAGGACGCCTACCGGCTGGTCCAGCGCAACGCCATGAAGGTCTGGGACAGCTACCAGGTCGCCGGCACCGCGTCCGTCGACTTCCTGACCGAACTCCTGGCCGATGCGGATGTGCGCAACTATCTTTCCGAGGAAGAAATCCGCGACCGCTTCGACCTCGGCTATCACACCAAGAATGTCGATGTGATTTTCAAGCGGGTGTTCGGGGAGGCCTGAGACTCGGTTCGCCCGTAATCGCGTTCGCCGACCATGGTTCAGCAACGTCTAGAGGGACTTCGGGTCGTCCCATGGCTTGACCATGGGACCCATGCCGTTTCATATCCATGATCGCCAGGGGCTGAGCCAGAGCTCGATGCGAAGCAACGGCATGGATTGCCGGATGAAGTCCCGCAATGACGCAGCGCGGGCTCATGGAGACATCAATGCCATTTGATCTCAGCGGTGGGTTTTCATGAAAATAGCGGTCATTTCCGACATTCACGGCAACGTCCTCGCCCTTGAGGCGGTGCTCACCGACCTCAAGCTGGAAGCGCCGGATCTCGTCGTCAATCTGGGCGACTGCGTTTCAGGCCCGCTGTGGCCGGAGGAAACCGCCGCGATCCTCAGGCAAACCAACTGGCCGACAGTGCGCGGCAACCACGACCGCTTCCTGCTGGACGATCCGTTCGACACGATGGGCCCCACCGACGCCTTTGCCGCGGAACGTCTTTCGCAGCAGAGCATGGACTGGCTGCGAACCACGCAGCCGACCATCAGGCTCGACGAAGACATATTCCTCTGTCACGGAACGCCTGAAAACGATGACCGCTATCTGACGGAAAAGGTCGAGGGGCCGAAAGGCCATCTGCCCGACGAGGATACCCTTGCGCGGGAACTGAACGGCGAGACCTCACCCGTGATCTGCTGCGGCCATACGCATATTCCGCGGCTCATTCGGCTTCAGGAAACGGGTCAGATACTGCTGAACCCGGGCAGCGTCGGCCTGCCGTCCTATCAGGACGACCACCCGCAGCGGCACGTCATGGAGGCCGGCAGCCCGCACGCCCGTTACGCGCTGATGACAAACAACAACGGTGCCTGGAACTTTCAGCAGAAAATCCTCTCCTATGACTGGGATGCCGCCAGCCGCGCGGCTCAGGAAAACGGCCGCCCCGGCTGGGCGCGGGCGCTGAAACACGGCTTCTACGGGCCGCTCTCCTGAACCCTGCTGAAAATCATAATCGACTATGTCGCGGAACCCCGGCGCCCCGGCCACGTTTGCCTGCCATCATGGAGATGGAGACAAACATGCGATTGAAAGCATTCATCCTGAGCGGTCTTGCCGCCACCGGTCTTCTGGCTGGAGCCGCGCTTCCCGCCGGCGCGGATCCGCTGCCGCTCATGAGGCCCGGAATTACGGTTGATGCCGGCGGTGCGCCGGTCGTGCGTATCGATAACCGCTCCAAACACAAAAACCGCGGCTTTTACGGCCAGAACGGACGTTTTTACTACAACGGCCACCGCGGCTACCGGAAGCCCCGCCAGGGATACCGGCAGTTCAACGGCTGGTGGTTTCCATCCGCGGCCTTTGCCTTCGGGTTCGGCGCCGGTCCGGGGTACGCACCGCCGCCGCGCTACGCTCCCCCGCCGCGTTATGCAGCTCCTCCGCGTTACGCGGCCCCGCGCCATGCACGCGGCTACAGCCCGGCCCACTACCAATGGTGCGACCAGCGTTACCGGTCCTACCGCCCGTCGGACAATTCCTTCCAGCCCTACAACGGTCCGCGCCGTGCCTGCGTTTCGCCATACGGCCGGTAGGGTACGGCCCCTCACCTGCTACGATTAAAAAACGGCTGAAAAAACCTCAGGATCGTCATCCCGGATCTCCGCTACGCCGCATCCGGGAACACGACCTGAGGTTTTTTCTACTTGAACCCGCGTTCCATCGGCTTTTGGGCTGCCAGAGCACTTGCGTTTGACAACAACGCCGGTCATCTGCGAGAGAGCAACAAGGACAAGATTTGCTCGCGACAGGTAGGGCCCCGTGAAAATTTCCGAGACCGACATTCTGCTCATTCCCGGCTATGGAAAAACGCTGCCTGGCCACTGGCTGCTGCGCTGGCGCGACAAGATGCCGACCGCGCGCGTTGTCAAGCAGGCGGAACTGCACACGCCGGGCAAAAAGCAATGGCTGGAGACGCTTGTCGCGGAAGTGGAAGCTTGCGAAAGGCCCGTCGTACTCGTGGCGCATTCACTCGGCTGCATACTGGTCGCGCACGCCGCCCATGCGCTGAAGGAGAGGATCGCGGGCGCTTATCTGGTCGCACCTTCTGACTGGGACCGGGAGGGACTGGTGAAGGAGTTCGACGGCGGCGATTTCCGCCCCGTGCCCCTCAATCCCCTGCCCTTCCAGTCTCATCTCGTCGCCAGCCGCAACGATCCCTACTGCGACCATGAGCGGGCGCGGGAATTTGCCCTTGCCTGGGGCGCCACGTTCCAGGACGCCGGTCAAGCCGGGCACATCAATCTGGAAAGCGGCCATGGCCCCTGGCCGGAAGGCATGATGTCCTTCGCCCATTTCATGAAGCGGCTGGGCTGACCTAGGTAGAGGTGATCTCGTCCACTTCGCGCCGGGCGTTGGCGATGGCATCGCCGACAAACGAGCGGTCGATGCCGTGGCTGATCAGGCAGAAACCCTGCTGAATGGCTTCCTTCACCTTGTCGGCGTTCATGCAGAAAATACCGGCGAGCTTGCCGGCCTTTACCGCCTTTTCCGCGATCGCGGCGCAGACTTTCGCGTTCGCCTCGCCGTTCGGGTCGAGCCGCGCACCGTTCGACAGCGAGATCGACAGATCGCTCGGCCCGACAAACACTCCGTCAAGCTCGGGAACCGACAGGATATCGTCCAGCGCGTCAATCGCTTCCTGGGTTTCGATCATCGCCAGGGAAAGCGTCTGGGAATTGGCCCCCTTGCGGTACTCTTCCATCGTCTGGCCGCTGAGCATCGCCGCCCGGAAAGGCGACCAGCTTCTGTCTCCGTCCGGGGGATATTTGACGGCTCTCGCGAAGGACACGGCATCTTCCCGGGAATTGATCATCGGCGCGATCAGGCATTCCGCCCCCATGTCGGCCAGACGGCCGGCCAGCGCGTTATCGCCGATCGGAATACGAACGATGCGGTGCGCTCCGCCGAGGGCGGTCGCCGCCAGCGCTTCGCAGGCGGAGGCGAAATCGTACATGCCGTGCTGAAGGTCTACCGTCACCGCCTCATAACCGCCACGCGCCATCATTTCGGCGATCATCGGCACACACAGCACGGACCAGCCGGTGATGACCGGTTTTCCGGATCGTAATTTGTCGGCAAGAAAGGATTGTTCGCTCACGGGCAGCCTCCTCGGTCAGGTCAGTCATCAAACTGGCGAAAGACCCGGGCTGCAAGTCTTATTGCTGCGAACCGGTACGCGCAGGCGAAAGATCAACCTGCATTGCCAGGAAACCTGAATAAACAGTGGCTAAAACGAAAACGCCTGCCGCGGGCGGCAGACGTTATGCATTTCCGTCGTCGGCTGCGCGTTGCGCTCAGCCCTGGTTCTGAACCTGTGCGATGGCCGTATGCATCAGTTCGTCCATGTTGCGGCGAATCTGATGATCGGACTGCTCGACGTTACCTGCATCGAAATCCGCACGGATCTTGCGGAACACGTCTTCGTCGCCCGGCTCCTCGAAATCGGCCCGCACGACTTCCTTGGCGTAATCTTGCGCCTTGTCGCCTTCATAACCCAGAAGTTCCGCCGCCCACAGCCCCAGCAACTTGTTGCGCCGTGCTGTCGCCTTGAACCGCAGCTCCTCGTCATGCGCGAATTTGTTCTCGAACCCTTGTTCGCGCTTGTCGAATGTGCTCATAACTCATCGTCTCCTGAACCGCGCTGATGCACTTCCCCCCATATGGGGCCGATTTGGTCTCTTGCATATCCCCGCACGCGCCGCAAATCAACGCAGATCCTGCTCCCTTGCGTCAAAAGCATAACCTCATCCGTAAAATGGCGGAAAACATAAGATTGTACTTTGCTCCCGCTTCGGGTAAGTTCCGCGCCGCAAAATAGGGATTGCCGCCTGAAGGCGCCCGCCGGTTTGACAAGGACGTCCCGGCAGAAAACAGACCAGGTGAGCAAGGACCCTTCCCAAGGATTCTCTTTTAAAAGATAACGGTATAGCCAATGAACCGCCGCCGCCGCATTTATGAAGGTAAGGGCAAGATTCTCTATGAAGGTCCGGAACCGGGAACGCTGGTCCAGCACTTCAAGGATGACGCCACGGCCTTCAACAACAAGAAACACGAGATTGTTGACGGCAAGGGCGTGCTCAACAACCGTATTTCCGAATTCATTTTCAACCAGCTGAATGCCATCGGCATCCCGACCCACTTCATCCGCCGCATGAACATGCGCGAACAGCTGATCCGGGAAGTCGAGATCATTCCGCTGGAAGTGGTCGTGCGCAATGTCGCCGCCGGATCCATCTCCAAGCGGCTTGGCCTGGAAGAAGGCACGCAGCTGCCGCGCTCCATCATCGAGTTCTATTATAAGAACGACGAGCTCGACGATCCGATGGTGGCCGAAGAGCACATCACCGCCTTTGGCTGGGCCACTCCGCAGGAGCTGGACGACATCATGGCGCTGGCCATCCGCGTCAACGATTTCCTCTCCGGCCTGTTCCTGGGTGTCGGTATCCGGCTTGTCGATTTCAAGATCGAATGCGGCCGCCTCTTCGAGGGCGACATGATGCGCATCGTCGTGGCGGACGAGATCTCCCCCGACAGTTGCCGTCTGTGGGATATCGAGACCAACGACAAGATGGACAAGGACCGCTTCCGCCGCGACATGGGCGGCATGCTGGAAGCCTATCAGGAGGTCGCCAAGCGCCTCGGCATCATGAATGTCAACGAGCGGCCGGCCGGGCCCGGTCCGACACTGGTGCAGTAACAATATGCCCCCCCGCCAAGCGAAAGTTTGGCGGGGGTTTTTCCTTTCGCGCGCCTTCTTCCCTTTCAGAACCGTCCAAGCTGGTGTAAGAGCCAGCAAAAGCCCTGCGGGACGTTGATGGAGACAAGACCTCATGAAAGCACGTGTGATCGTCACCTTGAAAAACGGTGTACTCGATCCTCAGGGAAAGGCCATTGAGGGCGCGCTTGGCGGCCTCGGCTTCGCCGAAGTCAGCTCCGTGCGGCAGGGCAAGGTGTTCGACGTCGAACTGGCTGGCACCGACAAGGCCGCCGCAAGAACCAAGCTCGAACGGATGTGCGAGAAGCTGCTTGCCAATACCGTGATCGAGAACTACGCCATCGAGATCGCCTGAACGAATCGCCATGGATGAAGACACGCGCAGGGCCGTAATCTTCATGGCCGCCAAGGCGGCGGTCTTCATCCTTGTGCCCGCGCTCGCGGCCTTGATCGCCGTTGTCGTGCTGCTTTGACTACTTAGGGGAGTGCCCAATGAAAACCGCCGTCATCGTTTTCCCCGGCTCCAACCGCGACCGCGACATGTTCCATGCGCTGGAACACATCACCGGCACGCGCCCGCTCAGTGTCTGGCACACGGAAAGCACCGTACCCGACGTCGATCTGGTGATCGTTCCGGGAGGTTTTTCCTACGGCGACTATCTGCGCGCCGGAGCGATAGCCGCCCGCTCGCCGATCCTGAAGGATCTGGTCGCCAAGGCCGGGAGCGGCGTTGCCGTTCTGGGCGTGTGCAACGGCTTCCAGATCCTGACCGAAGCCGGTCTCCTGCCGGGCGCCCTGATGCGCAACGCCGGACTGACCTTTGTCTGCCGGGAAATCAGGATGGAGACGGTGAACAACGCCACCCGGTTTTCCTCGAAGTTCCGGAAGGGCCAGGTCTGGCGCTGCCCGGTCGCCCATCACGACGGCAACTATTTCGCCGATGCCGAGACGTTGAAGCGCATCGAGGACAACGACCAGGTGATTTTCCGCTATACGGATGGCAGCAACCCGAACGGCTCGATCAACGACATTGCCGGCATCACCAATGCAAAGGGCAACGTCCTTGGCATGATGCCACATCCGGAAAACCTGATCGAGCCCCTCAACGGCGGCGTCGAGGGTCGACTGCTTTTCGAAAGCCTGCTCGACGAAGCGGCCTGACACCGACAAAACCTACGGGAAACGGCCATGACCGAGCTGAAACTCGATAAGGACACCCGGACCCGCCTCGCCTCGCAGATCCAGCGCTTCCTGGACGAGGAACTGGACGTGGAAATCGGCAACATGGATGCCGACCGGCTGATCGACTTTCTCTCAACCTCTCTCGGTGCCCGCTTCTACAATCTCGGCCTCAACGACGCCCAGGCGCTTTTTGCCCGCAAGGCGGACGACATCAACGACGAAATCTACGCCCTGGAACAGCCGGTCGGCGATCGGGGATAGGGATGCCGGAGAACTCCGGAGCCGCGCGGCGCGCCGTGCTTCAGGCCGCCTGGTTCCGCCTTTGTTTGGGCGGATAGCCGAAGCGGCGCGAAAAGGCCCGCGAAAACGCCGCCGGACTTGTGAATCCACATATCGAGGCGACGGATTTGACCTGTAGCCCGGCTTCCAGTTCGGATCTTGCAATGTCCAGCCGCCAAGTGGAGAGATACCCCATGGGTGTGGTTCCGACGCGTTCCTTGAAGGTGACGGCGAATTGCGTGCGGGACATCCCGGCCGTCTCCGCCAGCTTCTCAAGTGTCCAGATGTCGCCCGGCGCCTCGTGTATCGCGACCAGCGCGGCGGCGATGCGCGGATGCGCCAGGCCGCTCAGCAGACCGGTATCCGCCTTGCCCGCTTCCATTGCATGGCGCAGCAGCCGGATGACCACCACCTCGCACAGCCGCTGGAACGCCGCCTGCCCGCCGCATCTTGGCAGGGCAACCTCCTCGATCAGCGGCATGACCACCGCGGTCAGATAGGGATCCTCGGCCAGCGGCACGGAAATACAGTCCGGCAGGGCACTGACGAGTTGCCCGCCGACACCGGAAATCGTGATACGCGCGGCAACCAGAGGCAATTCGTCCGCCGTTGCCTCCATGTCCCGATGATCCCCGGTCACACCGTTCTTCAACGGGCTGTAGACCAGCCGGAGCGCCCGCTCTTCATTCGCGTAAACTCTGAAATTGGCGGCGTCTTCTTCCGGACTTCCGCTCGGCGTATTTGAAACGTGAACCCTGAGCCGGTCGATGAGAGACGACAGCCGGTCCAGCTTGCCGTTAAAGGATGTCCGATAAGGGACCAGCATTTCCGTACTCCAGATCATCTTTTTAGAATGTTCATGCTGCATTCGTTCACTATCTTAAGGCTATCCGCAGGGAAATGTGAAGCCTTGCTCTTGAGCAGAATGAGGAAACAGATGCTTGTTCCACGCCAACCGGTTCCCGGCCTGACGCTAGAAACCCTTTCGGGCACTCCGTTCGACCTGTCCAAAGATGCCGCAGAATTCGCAACGCTCGTCGTGTTTTATCGCGGCCTGCATTGCCCAATCTGCGCCACCTACCTGAAGGAATTGGGCCGCCTGACCCCGGATTTCGCCGAGAAAGGCGTCAAGACCGTCGCGATCTCCTCCGATGATAAAGACCGTGCCCAACTGATGGCGGACAAGGTCGGTTATTCCGATCTGCGCTTCGGATACGGATTGCCGCTCTCGGTGGCAAGAAGCTGGGGTCTCTTCATCTCCACGAGCCGCGGCACCACCTCCATCGGCATTGAGGAACCCGCCCTCTTTTCCGAACCCGGCGTTTTCCTGGTTAAAGCGGATGGCACCCTGTATTTCTCCGCCGTCCAGACCATGCCGTTCGTACGTCCGCATTTCCAGGAAATGGTCGGCGCGCTTGATTTCGTTCAGAAAAACGACTACCCCGCCCGCGGTGAATATACCGGAGCGGTCTAACCCTCTTCATTGACGATGACTTGGTGAATTCAAGGGAAATGCCGGGCACGAACTGCAGCGTGTCCGGCATTTTTACTGTTTCTCCGGGCTTTCGGGCTGTCCCGGATCCGAAGTCCCTGACATCTCGGTTTCGCGCACTTTCTACCGGAACCTTCGCCAGGTTTCGCCACGGGTATCCCAGAATGGCCTTTCAGCTTCCTGGCGTGCGGTTTCGGCGGTCAGGCCGAGATCCTCGAGCGCCGCGTCCGAAAGCTCCAGCAACTGGCTTCGCGTCCGCGCGGTCCGTCTCCAGCCCGCCACCTTCCTCAACAGGAATGCGATCAGCGACCGGAAGGCCGGCACACGCGATATCCGCCGCCCTCCTATTGTCTCTATTGAACTCATCTCACCACCTCATTACGGTTACAATAACTACAATCATCAACATTGTAGCGCTGCAATCTTATGAATTGACTCCTTTTGAGACGCAATATAGAAAATTGTCACCATGACAAATTGGCACCCAGAGATCCCCGAAGGCCAAGGCCCGCTTTACATCCGTCTGGCGGACCGGATTGCCGACGACATTGCCACCGGTGCGCTCGCCACGGGCGCCAAACTCCCGCCGCAGCGCGACCTCGCCTTTGACCTGGGCGTCACCGTCGGCACCATCGGCCGGGCCTATGCCGTGATCCGTCGGCAGGGTCTTGTTAGCGGTGAAGTCGGACGCGGCACGTTCGTTCTTGGCAGCGCGGAGGCCGCTCAGCTCCAGGAATTCGGCAAACCCGATCTCGGCATGGACGTCCAACCGGCCGCCAACGGCCAACGTTCGGCGGCCGAGCCCCCCTCCTGGGTCCGCGAGGCCACGGCCGTTCCGAAGGATGCCGCCTTTGCCGGCACGCGGATCTCCGTGCCCGCCCCCGGCGCAATCCGTTTCGACAGCACCTCGGCACCCGAAATCGGCCAGGCGGAGATCATCGGCCGCCTGACTTCCGACATCACCCGTGACCACCCGCACGAAATCGCCAGTTACACCCGCGACGTGCCGGAAAGCTGGCGCAGGGCGGGCCGGAAATGGCTGGCGCGCGGCGGCTGGGAACCGGCCGAAGGCAGTATCGTGCCGGCAACCGGCGCACAGGCGGCGATCATGGCGATCATGGCGGCAACCACCGCCCCCGGCGATCAGATCGCCTTCGAGGAACTCACCTACAGTTCGATCTCCCGCGGCGGTGCCCTGATGGGCCGGCGGCCCGTTGAAGTCGCCCGGGACGACGAGGGTCCGCTTCCCGAAGACCTCGCCCGCGTCTGCGCGCAAAAGCACCCCAAGGTGCTGTTCGTGATGCCGACCATGCACAATCCGACACTGGGCCTGATGGGCGAGGCGCGGCGCCGGGACATCGTGGCAATCGCCCGGCAGAACAATCTCTGGATCATCGAGGACGAGGTCTACGGTTCTCTCCGGCAAACATCCCTGCCGCCGCTGGCCGCGCTGGCGCCGGAGCGCACCTTCCATGTCGGTTCCCTGTCCAAATCGGTGACCGCCGGTGTGCGCGGCGGCTGGGTCTCCAGTCCCCTGTCCCACGCGCAGCGGATCTATACGGCGCACAAGATGCTGACCGGCGGCATATCCTTCCTTCTGTCCGAACTTTCCGCCCGCCTGATCCTGTCCGGCGCGGCCGATACCTTCCGCGAAAGGATTCTGGTGGAGATCGCCGCCCGCCATGCCCTCGTCAGGCAACATCTTGGCAGCTACGAGCTTGAAGCGGCTCCCGATGCCCCGTTCCTGTGGCTGAAGGTTCCCGAACCCTGGCTTTCGGGCACGTTCAAGGCCGCCGCGGCGAGCGCGAATGTGCTGATCGACGACGAGGACGAGTTCAAGACCGGCCGCTCGGGCAAGGTCTACCACCGGGTCAGGATCGGTGTCACAAACCCGCTTACCCGCGAGGAGACGGCCGAGGGCCTTCGGATCGTCCGCAATATCATGGAAGACAGCGGCGCCTGTTACGACAGTTTCGAATAGGGAGGTTGCTTCCTTCCCGCCGGAAAAAATCTTCCCGTGGAACCGGACCGCCGGAATGTGATTAGCCTCTCCACTTCCGCGATTTGATCTGCTAAACCGGCGCCAGACAGGCCCAGGCGCCCGCGCCGCAGAACCCCGGACCGACATGATCCCGAACGATATCAAGATCACGCCCGACCTCATTGCTTCCCACGGCCTCAAGCCGGATGAATATGAGCGCATTCTGGAACTGATAGGCCGGGAGCCGACCTTCACCGAGCTCGGCATCTTTTCGGCCATGTGGAACGAGCACTGTTCCTACAAATCGTCGAAGAAATGGCTGAAGACCCTGCCGACAGAAGGCCCCAGGGTGCTGCAGGGTCCGGGCGAGAACGCCGGTGTCGTCGATATCGGCGACGGCCAGGCGGTGGTCTTCAAGATGGAGAGCCACAACCACCCTTCCTATATCGAGCCCTATCAGGGCGCCGCGACTGGCGTCGGCGGCATTTTGCGCGACGTCTTCACCATGGGCGCGCGGCCGGTCGCTGCCATGAATGCGCTGCGCTTCGGCGCGCCGGATCATCCACGCACCAGGCACCTGGTCTCCGGCGTCGTTGCCGGCGTCGGCGGCTATGGCAATTCCTTCGGCGTGCCGACGGTCGGCGGCGAAGTCGAGTTCCATCCCCGCTACAACGGCAACTGCCTGGTCAACGCCTTTGCCGCTGGCCTCGCACAGTCGGATGCCATCTTCCTGGCCAAGGCGGAAGGCGTCGGTCTGCCGGTCGTCTATCTGGGCGCAAAGACCGGCCGCGACGGGGTCGGCGGTGCGACAATGGCCTCCGCCGAATTCGACGACACCATCGAGGAAAAGCGCCCCACCGTTCAGGTCGGTGACCCGTTCACCGAAAAATGCCTGCTGGAAGCCTGTCTTGAACTGATGCAGACAGGCGCGGTCATCGCCATTCAGGACATGGGCGCCGCCGGCCTCACCTGTTCGGCGGTCGAAATGGGCGCCAGCGGCGGTCTCGGCATCGAGCTCGATCTCGACAAGGTTCCGGTGCGCGAGGAGCGCATGAGCGCCTATGAGATGATGCTGTCGGAAAGCCAGGAGCGCATGCTCATGGTCCTGCGGCCCGAAAAGGAACAGCAAGCCGAGGCCATCTTCAAGAAATGGGGCCTCGATTTCGCGATTGTCGGCGTCACCACCGACACGCTGCGCTTCGTGGTTCGCCACCAGGGCGACGTCGTCGCCGACCTGCCGATCAGGGAACTCGGCGACGAAGCGCCCGAATATGACCGCCCCTGGATCGAACCGAAGAAACTGCCGGAGCTCATTGCCGCAGAGGTTCCCGAGCCGCAAGACTATTCCGAAGCCCTGAAAACCCTGATCGGCAGCGCCAACGGCTCCTCCCGCCGCTGGGTCTACGAGCAGTATGACACGCTGATCCAGGGCAACACGGCGGCATCGCCGGGCGGCGACGCGGGCGTCATCCGCGTGGAAGGCACGCGCAAGGGCCTCGCCTTTGCCGTCGACGTGACGCCGCGCTATTGCGAGGCCGACCCCTTCGAGGGTGGCAAGCAGGCCGTGGCCGAAGTCTGGCGCAACCTGACCGCCGTCGGCTCCGAACCGCTGGCCGCCACCGACAACCTCAATTTCGGCAACCCGGAAAAGCCGGACATCATGGGACAGCTGGTCTTTTGCATCAAAGGCATCGGCGAAGCCTGCCGCGAACTCGACTTCCCCATCGTCTCCGGCAACGTGTCGCTTTATAACGAGACCCATGGCGAAGGCATCCTGCCGACCCCGGCGATCGGCGGTGTCGGTCTGCTGCCGGACGTCGGTGTGCGGGCGAACGCGGCCTTCTCACAGGAAGGCGACACGATCCTCGTCATCGGCGGCTATGGCACCCATCTCGGCGCTTCGCAATATCTGGCGGAAATCCTCGGCCGCGAGGAAGGCGCCCCTCCCCCGGTCGATCTTGCCGCGGAAAAACGCCGCGGTACGCTGGTGCGCCAGCTGATCGGCGCCGCCCGCCTCACCGGTGTTCACGACATCTCCTCCGGCGGCCTCGGCGTCGCCCTGGCGGAAATGGCGATGGCAGGTGGCATGGGAGCCACGGTCAAGGTGGAAGGCCCGGCACACGCGGCCCTCTTCGGCGAGGACCAGGGCCGCTACGTTCTCACCGTCGCGCCGGACAAGCTGGAAGCCGTGCTGGAGGACATTCTGGATGCCGGTATCGACGTCCGGCAGATCGGCACGACGGGCGGCGCGGATTTGACTGTTGAGGGCATCCTCACCATATCCGTTGCAAACATGCGCAAAGCACATGAAGATTGGTTCCCGAACTACATGGCGACGGCCTGAATGGCTTGGCCTTTCGGGAACTTCATAAAAAGGACGGACGCACGATGCCGATGAACGCGAATGAGATCGAAACCCTGATCAAGACGGCCCTGCCCGATGCTCAGGTTGAGATCCGTGATCTGGCTGGAGACGGCGACCACTACGCGGCCAATGTTGTCTCGGAGACTTTCCGGGGCAAGAGCCGCGTCCAGCAGCACCAGCTGGTCTATGAAGCCCTGAAAGGCAATATGGGCGGCGCCTTGCACGCTCTCGCCCTTCAGACAAAAGCCCCTGACTGACCCGGACGGGGACCGAACATGGTCTGGCTTGCGCCTATCGCGATACTTCTGGTCTTTCTGATCATGGAATTTCGGATATGGCGAGCCGCTTCCAAACTGCTATATAGCGCCGGATGCAAGCTTGTTGCGGCGGCGAAACACAAGGACACACGCTCATGAGCATTCAGGACTGGATCAAGAACGAAGTCGACAGCAACGATGTTGTGCTCTTCATGAAAGGCACGCCGAACTTTCCGCAATGCGGATTTTCCGGCCAGGTCGTACAGATCCTCGACTATGTCGGCAGCCCGTACAAAGGCATCAACGTGCTGGAGGATGACGATCTGCGCACGGGCATCAAGGAATTCTCCAACTGGCCGACCATTCCGCAACTCTATGTGAAGGGCGAATTCGTCGGCGGCTGCGACATCATCCGCGAAATGTTCCAGAACAAGGAACTCCAGGGCCTGTTCACCGAAAAGGGTGTCGAGACCAAGCAGTCCGCCTGAGCGGACTCATACTGCTGACAAAGGTTTGTTCCCAACGTAGTCATCCCGGCCAAGCGAAGCGCGAGCCGGGACCGGAGAGCCGCAAGTCGTTGCGTATAAGAAACCTTTTTCACCGACAGACCTCGGCTCCCCGATCCCGGATCTTCGCCATGCTGCGTCCGGGATGAGGAACGGGAGTCTGTAAACGGCCGGTGCCCGCCTGAGCGGATTCTATTTCTCAGCTTTCGGAGCTAAGGGACCGTTTCTCCGTCTCTTTTGCTTATTCTCTTGCCGCCCGATCGGACAAAACCGCATCACAATTTACTGAGCGGTTCCCCCCGGGGCGTCATTCCGGAAGGGTGTCCGGGCGTTTCCACACTCAACGCCGGTCACCCCGGCCCCCGAGCCGGGGTCCAATCGTTTCCAGGGCATTCGAATGGGTCCTGAGTGGAAGGCATTTTGCCGCCCAACTCATTTCAGTCCTGCCTTTATCCAACGTTGTCCCGAATCGAATCCGGCAGAATTCGGGCATGCACTCGGCAAATTCTGCCGAATCGTCTAGACTGAACGTAAGGTGAATGCGGATTTCAGGATGAGTACAGGTGCGTTCCGCCATTCTTCGACCATATCGCAAGGCCCTGTAAACGAACGGGCCGGGGAATGGGACCGGGGACGATGAACAAGAAAACGATTGCAGCCACCTCCACCTTCGCTCTGGTCCTCGCCGGGATCGGATTTGCCGTGTCCGGAAGCTTTGACGCCGACCGCGAACTGCGGCGCGTCGATTGCCGCACCATCACCATGTTCACACCGGCCCATAACAAACCCGCCGAGGACCTCTGCGCCAACTACGGCGGCGTGGCCCTCAAGGACGCCATCCCGAGCAAGGAAGCTCTGGTGATCCTGGTCCGCAACCAGCCGATGGGCGGCTTCGACGGCAACAAGGCGCTTCGCTGACGCCTTGAAGTGGACCTCGGCGAGATCACCTCACCCGGTAATCGCCTTCAACTCCAGGAAATCCGCCAGGCCGAATTGGGCGTATTCGCTGCCGTTGCCGGGTTGCTTGTAGCCGCCGAAGGGCACATCCCGGGCGGGCCAAGGCCGCGGACTGCAGCAGCCTCACTCCGCCGCGAACAGCTTCGCCGTCATGGCGAGGCTCGCCCCGCAGGGATCTTCAGCTTCGCCGCCGTCCGGTACATCTTCCCCGTCCGCGGGACGCAGATTGACGAAATCGTAAAGCGACCGATCGAGCAGATGGGAAGGTCGCGAGTTGCCCAGCGCGCGGGCCATGATGCCGAGCCGCCCCGGTGTCTCCTTTTCCCAGGTCTGTAGCAAACGCTTGACTTCGTCTCGCTGCAACCCGTCCTGCGAGCCGCACAGATTGCAGGGAATGATCGGGAAACGCATGCCCGTGGCGAACCTGGCGATGTCGCTTTCGGCCGAGTAGGCGAGCGGGCGCAGCACCAGGAGATCGCCCTCGTCATTGATCAGCTTCGGCGGCATGGAAGCCAGACGCCCGCCATGGAAGAGATTCATGAAGAAGGTTTCCAGAATATCTTCGCGGTGATGGCCGAGCACGATGGCTTCGCAGCCCTGTTCCCGCGCCACCCGGTACAGGATCCCCCGCCGCAGGCGCGAGCACAGCGAGCAATAGGTCCGGTGCGCCGGGATCTTTTCGGTGACGATGGAATAGGTATCCTGGCGCACAATGATATGCCTGATGCCGTTCTCCTCGAAGAACTGCGGCAGAATATGCGTCGGAAAGCCCGGCTGCGCCTGATCGAGATTGCAGGCGATCAGCTCCACCGGCAGCAGCCCGCGCCATTGCAGCTCGATCAGCACCGCCAGCAGTGTGTAGCTGTCCTTGCCGCCGGACAGGCAGACAAGCCATTTCGGCCTGTTTTCATCCGAAGCGCCCTCCGCCAGCATGCCGAAATCGCCGATTGCTTCCCGCGCCTGCCTGAGCAGCCGCTTGCGCAGCTTCTTGAACTCCACGCTGGACGGCGCGTTTCTCAGAAGCGCGGGGACTTCGCTCTCCAGACTGTCGGCGGCAATATCGTTCATGTACCGGGCCTTGGGGCTTTCGGGGACAAACATTCGGATTGCGCTGACATAACGGATCGCCACCGCAAGGCCAAGGGAAAAGCCGGTGCTTTCAAGTGCACGCCTTGCCTCTCCGGGTCAGCGGACTTCGCCCGTTTGAGCAGGATGGGCATCGCATCGCGGTCTCCGCGCATTCCGGACGGTCAGCGGCAAGCTGCAAAAAATGCGCCCTGAAGTTGCACCCGCTTGTTTCCCGTCCCGGAAAATTGCGATATCATCCGGTCACCTGGAGGGCACCAGACACATTTTTTCAGCTCGAAAGGATTATTGTTTTGACCATTACACTCGACATCCAGCAGCCCCAGCCGTTCGATCTTGTCGGCTCGAAAATTCTGATTTCAGGAAACGCGGCGGCATTCGAAGGCACCTTGAGCATCCGCGTATCGGAGGGGCATGACGAATATGCTTCCTTTGCCAACGTGGGCGCTCTCGGGCTCAGGCAATTTCAGGGTTCGATAGACATTCCGGACACCAACAGTTTCCAGCTCAACCGGCTGTTCCTGACGCTTGCCGACGACACCGGCAATGAAAACGGTCCTTCCGTTGTCATCCCGGTCCTCTTCGGCCCGAAAATTCTACCCGGTTACGGTGGCTGGCAACCCTATACGGTGAAGCCGGGCGACACACTCACGAAGATCGCGCAGCAGCAATACGGCAATTCCGACTTTCAGCCGATCTTTCAGGCCAACCAGCACATACTGAACGACCCGAATGTGATTTTCCCAGGTCAGGTCCTCCGGATCCCGAGGAACGATATCTGAAACAGGTGCCTTTGATTGGTGAACAGGCAATACGGAAGAACCATCCAGGCAAAAAAGGCCCGCCGGATTGGCGGGCCTCAGACTGCTGACAAACCCAGTTTCATCAGTCCGGACAAGTGAGACACAAGTCGAGCGCCGATCCGGAATCCAGACATATTGCGCGCCGAAGGCGCATATTACTTGTGATCAGGCGGCAAGGCGGCCGGCGATGTCCGCGACGTAACGGCCCTGGTCATGTGCCAGTTGCAACTCGGTTGCCGATGGCACCCGGGAACCGTCCGCACCCGCGATCGTCGCTGCGCCATAGGGACTGCCGCCCCGTGTCTCGTCGGTCTTCGACAACCCGGCTGACGAATAGGGAAGCCCGACAACAACCATTCCATGATGGAGCAAGGTTGAATGGAAGGAAGTGATGGTTGTCTCCTGGCCTCCCCCCGTGCCGGTCGAGGTGAACACGGAACCGACTTTACCGATGAGCTTGCCCTGCGCCCACAACCCTCCGGTCTGGTCCAGGAAGTTGCGCATCTGGCTTGCCATGTTGCCGAAGCGCGTGGGCGTCCCGAAAATGATCGCGTCATACTGGTCCAGTTCGCCAGGCGTCGCCAGCGGCGCGTCCTGGTCGAGTTTGACCCCCGCATTTCTGGCTACATCATCCGGCATGAGCTCGGGAACGCGTTTTACCGACACGTCGGCCCCCGCGTCGCGAGCACCCGCGGCCACGCTGGTCGCCATGGTTTCAACGTGACCATATGTTGAATAGTAGAGTATCAAGACTTTCGTCATGGTTCGCTCCTTTGTTGGGAAGGGAGATGGTCAGGCAGCTTCTTCGCAGCCGTGGCTCAGCCGCCTGAACTCCACCGGCCTTCTTCAGATCGGGTTTTCAGGGCGTCAGCCGATATAGCTGGGAGGAATTCCTGCGCCGGGTTCAAAAAAGTATCGATCTTCCGATCGGTCAGGATCACGCACGGCATCCGTTCCTGGCGGAAACCGTGCTTGTGTCGCGTGGTTTCTTCAGCTTTCGATGAAGGCAAGAAGGTCAGGGTTCAGAACATCGGCGTTTACGGTCAGCATTCCGTGGGAATATCCCTCGTAAACCTTGAGCGTTCCGTTTTTCAAAAGCTTCACAGACAGGTGTGCTGAATCGTCGATCGGCACGATCTGGTCATCGTCGCCATGCATGACAAGCGTGGGAACGCCGATGGCTTTCAGGTCTTCTGTCTGATCGGTTTCGGAAAAGGCCTTGATGCCATCGTAATGAGCCTTGGCGCTGCCCAACATGCCTTGCCGCCACCAGTTCTGTACGGCACCCGGGATCACTGCCGCACCTTCACGGTTGAATCCGTAGAACGGGCCCCCGGGCACATCCAGGAAGAATTGCGAACGGTTTGCTGCGAGACCGGCGCGAAGTCCGTCGAACACTTCAATCGCCAGGCCGCCCGGGTTGGATACCGTTTTCAGCATGAGGGGAGGAATCGCGGCAACAAGAACTGCCTTGGCAACGCGTCCCTGGGGTTCGCCGTACTTTGCGACATAGCGCGCGACTTCCCCGCCACCTGTCGAGTGGCCGATGTGGACAGCGTTCCGAAGATCGAGATGTTCGGCGACAGCCGAAGCATCGGCGGCGTAGTGATCCATGTCATGTCCTTCGGACACTTGGGCGGAGCGGCCGTGCCCGCGCCGGTCATGCGCGATGACCCGGTATCCCTTGTTAACGAAAAACAGCAATTGCGCGTCCCAGTCGTCTGAACTGAGCGGCCAGCCGTGATGGAACACGATCGGTTGCGCATCACGCGGTCCCCAATCCTTGTAGAAAATTTCAACGCCATCGGATGTAGTTACGGTTGCCATGGTCATGTCTCCTTGAGCATAGGCGGGTGATGTTGCCGGCAGGGTGAGAGCCGGCAGGAAAAGGGTTATGGTCAGCACCCCTCCGCCGATCAGCGCCTCACGGCGCGTCAAGGACAAAGGGGTCTCGGTGACGTGGGTCATCGCGCGGCTTCCTTTTCGTCAATTGAAGGTTTGGCTTGCGGATAGAGGTTCGGCGGCTGTCGGTCTGAATGCGCCGGCGGCGCGACTTCTGTCGGGATGCGCCGCCAAATCGCGTTCAGTTGCCTTCGTGGAGATGGAACATCTGGTAGGCATAGGCGATGGCGGGGCCGTACCCGCCGCCATCCTCCCTCATGACCGTCGTGATGTCCGCATAGGCCGCCTGGCGCGCCCGGTCGCGCCGCAACTCGAGCCCGTATCGCATCCAGGTAATCGGTGTGGCACCTGCCTGGGGGGCCATGCGCTGGATGGCCATCGTTTGGGCTTCTTCCCACACGCCGCCGGAAGTGTCGGTCACGACTTTGCCTTTCCCGTGACGATTGACCTCGTCGATGAAGCCCTTGTCTTCCCGGGCGGTCATGGTGGACCGATCAATTGGCACCTGTTCGGGAAAGACAATGGCGTTCTCCGGTAATATCGGTCCGGAGAAGGTTTCGGCCGCTACTGTCGTGAGCACGGTCGGCACCTGAAATGTTTTGCCGAACTTGGCCAGCGCGGCACCACCGTCTTCCATCTCAGCGCCATCGTGAGACCGGACCGCGAACGCCATTTGAGGCTGACGATCGGTCAGGATCAGAACGTGGTTGTCGGGCGTCAGCAGATCTGAACCAGGGTTCGGTTCCGCAACCTGTGCAAAGGCGGTAAAGGCGAATGTGACCGCCGCAATGACCGTGATCGTTGCCAGCAATGAAAGCCGGGGTGCCCGTTTCGTCGTGATTTTGAATTGCAGCAATGGATCTCTCCTTGAACTATCGGTTTCCGCTGTGGCCGCAGCGTGCGGCAGGCGAGGATGTCTGCAAGGGCATCTGCGTCCCTGCCCTCTCAGCATTGATCAAGCGCGGAAATCTGGCGAGTTAGGAGATGTTAGGCGGCGTTAGGCAGCGTTGGCCGAAAGGACGCCGGAGCGCTCACGGTGCCCGGGCCGCACATGAATATTCCCGGCAGCGTCATGTCAGCCGGGCTGAACTCTTTGAGTTTGTGTCAGGCCGAGCCTGTACGCAGCAGGGCGTGTGCGCTTTCCACGATCCCACCGGTCGCGCCGCGGGGAAACCGGCGTGTCAGTTCAGCCAGGTCACCGCGCCACCTCCGGCGTTCTTCGGCCTGTTCGGCGCGTACCGCGAGTTCGATCAGTGCCTGCATCTCCAGATGATGCGCAGACTGGTGGCGCGCGACTTTCACGGCACGTTCAAGCCAGGCAACGGGACTGGCTCCGGTCGACGTCTCGATCGCGGCAGCCGTTACGAAGTGGGCGGCCAGATCGTATTTGCCGCCAGACCGCTCGCTAAGATCTATGCCTGCCTGAAGCGCATCCCGCGCAGCATCATCATCCCCATTCGCCAGGTGGCCCTCCGCGAGGCTTCGCTGAAATGCCGAAACGAGGACATGGTGCGTATCGGACTGGCAGGCAAGAATTGCGGAGGTCAGATCGATGATCCCTTGCCTGTACTCGCCCCGTGCAACGCGCAATTGTCCAAGTAGCCCTCGGGCGACATTGCCATAGGGTGTCAGGGAAAAACGGTCTGTTGTCGCAAGGAGCCTGTCGATCCAGACATCCGCGGTATCATGATCGCCGGCCCAGATTGCCACCGTCGCGGTATAAATATGCGCAATGCAGATGGACACCGGCCGTTGACGCCGGTCGGCGCTTGCAATCGCCTCGACCGCCACCTTCCGAGCCTTCTGCGTATCGCCCATAAGCCAGGACGCCCTGGCAAGCGCTATCAGCGCACGAATCTTGTGATCGAAACCGAAGTAATCGACGTGCAGATCCGACGCGACGGGAACATGCCGGAACCCTTGTTCAAGAAATCGAACCGCCTTCTTCTGGTCTCCGGCCATATGCGAGCTCACCCCGTTCATCCAGTCGACCATTGCCAGCGCTTGTGGTTTGCCAGAGGCCGTCGCGATATCGGAATTCCGGTTCGTGAAGTTTGCCATCGCATTGAAATTCGCCACACGCGTCATCAGGATGTCCTGCCCGGCAAGCAGGTGTAGCTGATGTTCCAGAAGGCCGAGATCTTCCGCCACGGCCATGCCCCGATCCAGACTCTCCTGAACGAAGTGCTGGTTGCCGAGGCTAAACATCGATGCAACCGCCAGCCCTTCGAGAAGCAGCAACTCAAGTACGGTTCCCCGTTCTTCCTCGCTGATCTTTTCAAGCCCTCTCCGGGACCACAACTCACAGTCAGGAAGTTGCGACAACCCGTAAAAAACCGGTGCGGCCCGCGCTGCCAGCCTGACAAAGAGCACACGATGTTCCGGCTTTTTGTACGTCCAGTTCAATGCCGAGCGCAGGCCCGCGACGGATGACGAATAACCTGTCATATCCCGCCCGCCGAATATGGCGTCCTCCACCGCATCGTCTTTCAGCCTTGCGGTTTGATATTCCGCGTGTCGAAGGGCAACGGCATCATAATCCCTGTCGTCAGACAATTTGGCGGACACATAGGATTGCGTCGTTTCAAGCAGTTTGAATTGCACGGGAGAGGCCGTGGAGGCCGTAAACACCAGCGATTTTTCCACCAGTCCGGCAAGCTGGCTGCCAACTTCGAAAAGGCCGGTTTTGGCATCCTGGACCACGGCTTGCGCGGCTTTCATCGTGAATGGACCGTCAAAAATCGCCAGCCGGACCAGAATGCGCTTTCCCGTATCGCTGAGGAGACCGAAACTCCAGTCGATCATGGCTCCAAGCGTTTGATGCCGCGGCACGGCCGAACGCTGTCCGCTCCAGTGCAAATTGATGCGCTCATCGAGGAGATCGGCGATCCCCCGGATGCCATAGGTGCTGACCCGGCTGGCGACAAGCTCGATCGCCAGCGCGATACCGTCGAGTTGTCGGCAGACGTCGACTACGATTTTCGCGTCCCTGTCCGTCAGCGGTTCCCGGTGCCCGCCTGCCGCCGCTCGATCCATGAAGAGTTCAACGGCGGATGACGCCAGAGCCCGCTCTGCCGTGACGGGCTCCTCCTTTCCCGGAATTGCGAGCGGAGCGAGACGAAAAACATGCTCGCCAAGGGCTCGTAAGGGTTCCCGGGTCGTCGCCAACAAGTGGACTTGGGGAGCCGCCTCGACGATTCTTTCACACACGGAAACGACGGCCTCGGAGAGGTGCTCGCAATTGTCCAGGATCAAAAGCGCATGGGCGTCCGCGAGATGACCGGCAACAACCGAAAGTATATCTCCCCCTTGCGGTGGCAGCCCAAGGCCGGAGGAAATGATACCGGCAACTGATGAGCTATCCACGACCGGCGAAAGGTCAAAGAAGTGTACCCTCCCTTCAAACCTATCGGCCAGGCGGTGTGCGGTGGCAAGAGCAACGGTGGTCTTGCCCATGCCTCCCGTGGCGACAATGCTCACGAGTCGGCTTGTCTCAACGAGTTCGACCAGTTTGCGCGCATCGTCATCGCGGCCGATGAAGCAGCCAGGCATGGCGGGAAGACGCGATTGACGAATTCCCTTGCCACCGTTCCTTGCAGTCTTGTCGGCGGCTTCAGCATTTTCGCCGCTTTCATGCCAGTCGACCGGCGCAACGAGACAATATCCCCGGCCGACAACATTCTGGATGTACTGCTGATTGCCCTGACCATCGCCAAGTGCCTTGCGCAGCAATGACATCTGAAAACGCAGATTGGTCTCTTCGACGGTCAAACCCGGCCACCCCCGCTCCATGAGGGTATCCCGGGACAGCACCTGCCCGTGGTTTTCGACAAGAGCGATCAGAATTTCCATGCCGCGGCTGCCGACGGGTACGTGTGATCCGTGCCGCGTCAACAAACGTTGGGCAACGATGAGCTCAAAGGATCCAAACTTGGCCACGCGAGGCATCTGGTTGAATCCTTCTCCTGTGTTCGCCCGTTTTAAAGAATGCTTTGCCTAACCGACTATATCTGACTCAGTATTTTTACCACTAATCATCCGCGAATTCGACTATAGCGTGTCGCGTTTAAGCGGATTCATGGTTTCATGGTTTCAGGAAGACGCCCGAGGCAGCGTTTGCATTGCAAATGCGTTCGGGCGATTTCCTGAATTCAATTTAACGTGACACGCTTTGGAGATGCGCACTCCCGGGGGAACACCAGAGGCTAGGCAAAAGAAAAGGGCCCGCCTTACGGCGGGCCCTTCCCCTCAAACAATATTCGGCGGTTGATTACCGCGAATAGAACTCGACCACCAGGTTCGGTTCCATCTGTACCGGATAAGGCACATCGGAGAAGCCCGGAACGCGGCTGTAGGTCGCGGTCATTTTCGAATGGTCCACATCGATGTAATCGGGAACGTCACGCTCGGCGGACTGGACAGCTTCCAGAACCAGCGCGAGCTGCTTGGACTTTTCACGAACTTCGATGACATCGCCCGGACGCACCTGATAGCTCGCGATGTTGACGCGCTGACCATTGACCTTGATGTGGCCGTGGTTGATGAACTGACGGGCAGCAAACACGGTCGGAACGAATTTGGCGCGATAAACGATCGCGTCGAGACGGCGCTCCAGCAGGCCGATCAGGTTTTCGGACGTATCACCCTTCTGACGGGATGCGTCGGAATAGACCTTGCGGAACTGCTTCTCGGTAATGTTGCCGTAGTAGCCTTTGAGCTTCTGCTTTGCGCGGAGCTGAACACCGAAGTCGGACATTTTGCCCTTGCGGCGCTGGCCGTGCTGACCCGGGCCGTATTCACGCTTGTTGGCCGGGCTCTTCGGACGACCCCAGATGTTTTCGCCCATCCGGCGGTCGATTTTGTACTTAACGCTGTGGCGCTTTGACATCGCGGTTTCCTTTGAATTCGCGTTGTTTTTCTATAAAGGAAACGCGCCCTCCTTTATCCCGGTGCCCGCATTGAACGGACTGGTGGGATCGACAGGGACCCAGCAAGACGGCGCCGGCTGGGATACCCACGGGTGCGTAAATCCGGAAGACAAAAGCCAACCGGACCGCGCGGAGATACAAGCCACTCTCTCAAATGTCAATGCGGCAGCGACCGCCGCGTCAGGCAAACAGGGTTTTTTTCCCGAAATTCCGGATTTTCACACCCGATTTCTCGTCCGTTTCCATTGCTTTTCGCCCTTCCGCAACATTCCATGCAAAAACAATGCATAAATTTAGACTTTTTTAATTGCGACTTTTCACTATGCAATCGCGGTTGCAACCATAGCTAATTATAACAATTAAACTGTCCGCGCGTATTCCCATTGCACGACCGAAGTTTCAACCTTCAGACCTTCTTAACAAGGATCGACATGTCAGCTCATCGAATTTCAGCCCTGGAGGATGGTCTCTTCAGCCCGGCGCTGCCGGGCGTTTCAATGAGCTCCATGCTGGAAAAGCTGGAATACGCCCTGCAGCCTGTCGCCGATATCGGAACAGGCGTTGTCTATGGCTATGAAGCCCGGATCCGCAACTACGATCTGTGCGGAGCCTCCTCTCCCGGCGACCTGTTCGACCGTGCCAGCGCCGAAGGGTACCTGCCACAACTGGAGGCCTCACTTCTGCGCAAGGCTGTCGAACAGTTCAGTGGCCTGAACATCGCACAGGATTCCAAGCTCTACTTCAAGCTGGATTCTCGCGACCTGGGCGAGGACAACGATCCGCGCATGCGGCTGGCGGCCCTGGTGCGCGAAGCCGGCCTTGACCCGAATCAGGTCTGCCTGGAATTTTCCGAGCGCCACCGGCAAACCTTCACCGACGTCACCCATCATGCCATCAACGATCTCAGACAACTCGGTTTTCTGATCGTACTCGACGATTTCGGGCGCGAATCTTCCGAGTTGCGGCTCCTGCATGACCTTTCGCCGGACTTCGTCAAGATCGACCGCTTTTTCCTGAACGGCATTGACAGCGACCCCCGGCGGAAACTCTTCGTCACAACCGTCACCAATCTCGCCCATGTGCTCGGAGCGCGGGTCATCGCTGAAGGTGTTGAAACCGAGCGTGAATTCAAGGCCTGCAGGGACGCGGGATGCGACCTCCTCCAGGGGGAATTCGTTGCCAGCCCTTTCCATGACGCTTCTCGGGCAAGGCTCTTTTATGACCATATCCGCCCGGTCAGGTCGGGCCGCAAGCGTCGTGAGGAGCAGGAGCGGATCCGCAACGAACTCCTTCTTCTGCCGACCATTCAGTACGGTGCGTCCATGAACGAGCTTCTCGACATGGTCGTGCACAACCAGGAAGCCAACGTCGTCCCGGTGCTGGATGCCAACAGGGAACCCCGCGGCCTGATCCACGAACGGGATCTGAAAGCCTATCTTTATGCGGGCGCTCCGGAGGACGAGGATACCAGGGCCGCGCTGGACTTCCCGCTCCGCTCCTTTGTCCGTGCCTGCCCGGTCGCCGATATCGATTCCAACGCGGACATGCTCCTGGTGACCTTTGCCTCATCGATAAATTCGGACGGCATCATCATCACCGAGAATTTCCGCTATTGCGGCTTTCTCTCCGCCACGTCGCTCCTGAAGATCATCCACGAAAAGCGCCTGCAGGAAGCGCAGGACCAGAACCCCCTCACCCGCCTTCCGGGCAACGGCGCTATCATGCGCTTCATTTCGCAAACGGCTGGCAAGGGAACGAAGGTCCGGCACCTGTGCTATCTGGATTTCGACAACTTCAAGCCCTTCAACGATACCTACGGCTATCGCCAGGGCGACAGGGCCATCATCCTGTTCAGCGAGCTTCTGCAGCGCCACATTTCCGGAACAGGAACCTTTATCGGGCACCTTGGCGGGGACGATTTTTTTGCCGGCTTCTCCAATGCCGACCAGACGGATGTCGCCGCCAGAATGCTCACCCTGCAGCGCGCCTTCCGTGTGGATGTGGAAAGTTTCTACGAGCCGGAGCACCGCGCGCAAGGCTATATCAAGGCCCAGGACCGGTTCGGCACCACCCGCCGGTTTCCGTTCCTGCAGTGCTCGGTCTCCATATTGACCCTGCCGAGGAACACCACCTTGCACCCGGACAAGCTCAACGACGAGATATGGGAATTGAAACGGGCCGCCAAACGCTCCGATGACGGCCTCGCGGTCAAGTGCCTCGCCGCCTGACGACCCGGTCATTGATCAGAACCAGCCCGAACCCGGCCAGAAGCCTTTCCAGCACAGGGTCCTTTGGTGCTGACGTGAAGATGGCGCTGTCCGGAGCCTGCGCAGGTTCTTCCGCCGCCGCGCTGCCCAGAACCCGCACGAGCTGCCGCGCAATAGCTTCCGCCGGGTCCAGCCAATCAACCGGCCAGGGCGCGATCTTGCGGAAGCGGTTGGCCAGAAGCGGGTAATGCGTGCAGGCCAGAACGACGATATCGGTGCGCCGGCCGTCCCGCTCCACAAAACAGTCCGAGATTTCCGCCAGAAGGTCTTCGTCTGAAACGGCGTCGCCGCGCATATGGTGTTCCGCCAGCTCCGCCAGCGTGTCGGAGCCCACCAGACGCACATGGCACTGGCCGGCAAAACTGTCGATCAATCCCCTCGTATAGGCCCGGCGCACGGTGCCCGGCGTCGCCAGGACCGATATCAGACCGGAGGACGTGCGCTCCGCCGCCGGTTTGATCGCCGGAACCGTGCCGACGAAGGGCACCTGCGGATGCGCCTTGCGCAAGGCGTCGCCGACGAGGGTGAAGGCCGTGTTGCAGGCGATGACGACCGCCTTGGGGCGATGGGCGGCGATGAGGCCCTCGAAAAGCGACAGAAGCCGCGCCTTGAGATCGGCTTCGGGCCAACGTCCGATCGGAAAAGCCGCGTCGTCGGCGACATAAAGCAGACGCTCGTAAGGCAACAGATAGCGGGCCTCGCGCAGGACCGTCAGTCCGCCAAGCCCTGAATCGAAGAAGAGAACCGGTCCCGCCGGTGCCGCGAGGCGCGCCTCATTCTTCACTTTTTTTGCCGCCCCGCTTCTTGCGCGGCCGCGTTTCGCGCTTTTCCAGCGCGGCGACCACACCGCGCAGCGAGCGGACTTCCTGGTCCGTCAGTTGCGCCTTCTGGAAAATGTTGCGAAGGGTGAGAACCATATGCGGGCGCCGTTCGGGCGGACGAAAGAAGGTCGCCTCGTCCAGGGCCGCTTCGAGATGCCCGAAGAAACGCACGATCTCGTCCTTGTTCGCCGGCGGATGCACTTCCTCCGACAAAAGGAAAGGCAGCGCGCCCGATGTTGCCTGCTTGCGCCACTCGTAGGCACACACCAGCACCGCCTGGGCGATGTTCAGGGAGGCGAAATCCGGATCGACGGGCAATGTGACGATTTCATCGGCCAGCGCGATCTCCTCGTTGTTGAGACCCCAGCGTTCCCGTCCGAACAGATACCCTGTGGCATGACCGTTCTCACCCAGTTGCACGGATTTGGCCGCGGCTTCGTCCGGGCCGCGCACCGGCTTTGACACCTCGCGCGAGCGTGCCGTCGTCGCGTACACGAACTGCAGATCGGCAATCGCCGCCTCGACGCTGTCGAAGACCTGCACATTGTCGATGACATGGTCCGCCCGGGCCGCGGCAGCGCGCGCGCTGTCGCTTGGCCAGCCGTCGCGCGGGTTGACGATCCTGAGATCGACCAGTCCGAAATTCGCCATGGCCCGCGCCGCCGTGCCGATATTCTCGCCAAGCTGCGGCTCGCACAGGATCACCGCCGGCGGCCTTGCCGTCACATTGCGGGCCTCATCCCTGATTTTCGCGTTCTTGCTCATAGGGGCGGGATTTAGCGGTTTCTTGGAAAAATGGAAAGCTGGTTCAAACCGATTTCCACGCGCCCCGGACGCAGCGGCAGCCTGCGGTGCTTTCGGCCAGGGCAACGGAGGGACAACCGGGAGACAACTTTAAATTGTTGATTCTTTTAAGAAAAATCATGACGCTGCACCAAGATCCGGGTAATAATTGGCAAAAATAACGATGAGAATCATGAAATCACGATGCCAATGCCGCAAACCTATTTTCACGCCTCCCTTGATTTCGACGCCTTCCTTCAGGATGTCCGCGACACCTGCATGCTGCAAACGCATCATCAGGCCTACCACACCCTGCGCGCCGTTCTTCACACCTTCCGTGCCCATCTGACCACCGAGCAGGCACTGGAATTCGCAAACATCCTGCCGGCCGTAACCCGGGCAATCTTCGTCGAGGACTGGGTCGAGGATTGGCAGCCCGGCGAAACGCCCCCGCCCTTTCCGGACCGCGTCGCACTGACGCGCAAAGTCAAATTCGTGCGCCAGGATCACAATATGGCGCCGGACACCGCAATCGCGGATGTCGCAACGGCCCTCAGGCGATCCTCGGTGGATGAAAGGCAGCTGGATCGCGTGCTCGCAAGATTGCCGGAAGGCGCGGTCGATTTCTGGAATCCCCACGTTTGATACCAACCGTCCGTCTTCCTCCCGATTGCCTTTTCGTCAGCCTTTGCTAGAACTCCCCGGGACAGGCCGCCTCCGCCTTGCGGAGGGCTGGCAATTGATTGCGTACAATTGTATACGCATCTCGAAAATCCACCGGAGCACGCAACTTCCGCTCCACGGGACAATGCACCTAACGCTAAGGAAATGGGAGAGTCATGGCCGACATAATCTACACAAGGGTCGACGAGGCACCGGAACTGGCAAGCGCCTCGTTCCTGCCGATCATCCGCTCCTTCACCAAGGCAGCCGGCCTGACCATAGGCACGAAGGACATTTCCCTTGCCGGCCGTATCCTGGCGAATTTCCCGGAATATCTGACCGCCGACCAAAAGCAGCCGGACGACCTGGCCGAACTCGGCGCCCTGGTCAAGCAGCCGGAGGCGAATGTCATCAAGCTGCCGAACATTTCCGCCTCCCAGCCGCAGCTGAACGCGGCGATCAAGGAATTGCAGGCCCAGGGTTACAAGCTGCCGGACTATCCTTCCGAGCCGAAAACGGACGTGGAAAAGACCGTCAAGGCGAAATACGACGCCATCAAGGGATCCGCCGTGAACCCGGTTCTGCGTGAGGGCAATTCCGACCGCCGCGCGCCGAAGGCCGTCAAGGAATATGCCCGCAAGAACCCGCATCGCATGGGCGCGTGGCAGCCCTCCTCCAAGACACATGTCGCCACCATGGACGCGAACGATTTCCGCGCCAACGAAAAATCCGTGACCGTTCCGGCTGCCTCAGCCGGTACCGCGAAGATCGAATTCGCCGCCGCGGACGGTGCCGCCACGACGCTCAAGGGCGACTGGCCGCTGGAAGAAGGCGATGTCATTGACGCCACCTACCTGAGCGTCAGGGCGCTGGACGCCTTTCTGGCCAGGGAAATCCGCGACGCCAGGGATCAGGGCATCCTGTTCTCCCTGCATTTGAAGGCCACCATGATGAAGGTCTCCGACCCGATCATCTTCGGCCATTGCGTCAAGGTTTTCCTGAAGGACGTTTTTGACAAGCACGCGGCCACCTTTGCCGAACTCGGCGTCAATCCGGACCTCGGTATCGGCGATCTGGAAGCCAAGATCGCAACCCTGCCGGCCGTCAAGGCCACCGAGATCCAGGCCGATATCAAGTCCGCCCTCGACAGCGGCCCGGCCCTGTACATGGTGAACTCCGACAAGGGGCTCACCAACCTGCATGTTTCCTCCGACGTCATCATCGACGCCTCCATGCCCGCGCTGATCCGTGCCGGCGGCAAGGGCTGGGGCCCGGACGGCAAGGAAGCCGACGCGAAATGCGTGATCCCGGACAGTTCCTATGCCGGCGTCTATGCGGCGGTGATCGATTTCTGCCGGGAAAACGGCGCGCTGGATCCGGCCAGGATGGGCACCGTGCCGAATGTCGGCCTGATGGCCCAGAAGGCCGAGGAATACGGCTCCCATCCGCAGACCTTCAAGGCACCGGCGGACGGCACCATCCGCATCGTCGACCAGGCGGGAAACACCCTGATCGAACATGCGGTCGAAGAAGGCGACATCTGGCGCGCCTGCCGCACCAAGGACGCGCCGATCCGCGACTGGGTCAAGCTCGGCGTCAGCCGTGCCCGCCTTTCGGGCATGCCGGGCGTATTCTGGCTGGACAAGAGCCGCGCACATGACGCGGAGCTGATCAAAAAGGTCGAAGCCTACCTGCCCGAGCACGACACCAGCGGTCTCGACCTGAAGATCATGGCGCCGGAAGACGCCGCCAGATTCACCACGGAGCGGATCGCACGCGGCGAAGACACGATCTCCATCACCGGAAACGTCCTGCGCGATTACCTGACCGACCTCTATCCTATCCTGGAAGTCGGCACCTCCGCGAAGATGCTCTCCATCGTTCCGCTGATGAACGGCGGCGGTCTGTTCGAGACCGGAGCCGGCGGTTCGGCCCCCAAACATGTTCAGCAGCTCATGGAGGAAAATTACCTCCGCTGGGATTCGCTGGGCGAGTTCTGCGCCCTCGGGGCCTCGCTGGAACATCTCGCCAACGCCAAGGGAAATACCAAGGCGGCAATCCTTGCCGAAACCCTGGACAGCGCGGTTGAAAAGCTGCTCGACAACGACAAGTCCCCGTCCCGCAAGGTCGGCGGCCTGGACAATCGCGGCAGCCATTTCTATGTGGCGCTCTACTGGGCCAAGGCTCTCGCCGCTCAGGACAAGGATACGGATCTGAAAGCCCGGTTCGCGCCGGTTGCCGAGGCGCTCAGCGCCAACGAGGATGCCATTGTCGCCGAGTTGAACGGCGTTCAGGGCGGCCCGGCCGATACCGGCGGCTACTATCACGCCCCGCAGGCCAAGGTCGATGCGGTCATGCGTCCGAGCGCGACGCTGAACCGCATCATCGGCTGATCCGCCAGAAGATCGAAAACAACAAAAGGGCGGCCCCGGGGCCGCCCTTTTTTGTCATTTCAAAGCAATCGCCTAGCCGCGAATGAAGGCCAGAACGTCCTTGTTGAACTCTTCCGCCTGAAGCTGCGCAAGACCATGGCTGCCTTGCGGATAGATCTTCAGGGTCGCGTCGGCGACGATCTCTGCTGCCCGGTGGGCGGAAGCCTTGATCGGAACGATCTGGTCGTCGCCGCCGTGAACAATCAGGGTCGGCCGTTTGATCGCCTTGAGATCGTCCGTGTAATCCACTTCGGAGAACTCGCGGATCGAGTCGTACTGACCCTTGATCCCGCCGGCCAGGCCCTGCAGCCAGAAGCTCTCGCGCAGTCCTTCGTTGATTTCCACACCTTCGCGGTTGAAGCCGTAGAACGGGATTGTCAGATCCTTGAAGAACTGGGAGCGGTTATAGGCCGTGCCCTGGCGGATGCCGTCGAAAACTTCCAGCGGCGTGCCGTCCGGATTGTCCGCCGTCTTCAGCATCAAGGGCGGAACCGCGCCGACGAGAACGACCTTAGCGACCCGGTCGTTGCCGTGACGTCCGACGTAGTGGGTAACCTCGCCGCCACCGGTCGAATGGCCGATCAGGATGACGTCGCGCAGCTCGAGACGCTCGATCAACTCGGCCAGATCGTCGGCGTAGCGATCCATGTTGTTGTTGTCCCAGACCTGGCTGGAACGGCCGTGGCCGCGGCGGTCATGGGCAATCACCCGGAAACCGTTCTGCCCGAAGAACAGCATCTGCGCGTCCCAGGCATCGCCGGAAAGCGGCCATCCGTGCGAGAAGACGATCGGCTGTCCCCGGCCCCAATCCTTGTAGAAGATTTCTGCACCGTCTGAAGTCGTGAAGGTCGTCATTTTCAAGTTCTCCTGTTCTGAAAGTTCCCTCGACACCCCAAAAGCCGGGGTCATCATCATGCTGAGCCCGATCACACCACCGCCGATCAACGTCTGGCGGCGGCTTACATCCGGCCCTTCGATCTTGATTCCCATCGGGTTATCTCCATTTTACTCGTGCACGATTTAATCGTGTGCGATGTATATGATTTCAAAACTCCCGGATGTCAATGGTTGCCCGAGAAAAAAAATCTGCTTAGGAACGGAACATGTCTGATCACCAAAACCCGCGAGAATCCGCCGGACCGGCAAAAGCCTCCGCACGACCAGGCTCCGATACGGAGCTGGACGATTTCATCTGCTTTGCGGTCTACGAATCCAATCTGGCTTTCAACAATCTCTACCGATCGTTGCTGGGGGACCTGGGGCTCACCTACCCGCAATATCTGGTCATGACGCTGCTCTGGCGGCGCGACAGGCGGACCGTCAGGGAGATCGGCGACGCCCTTAGCCTGGAATACAACACCCTGACACCGATGATTAAACGCCTGGAGGCTTTAGGCCTGGTGTCGCGCGTCCGGGACGAGCAGGACCAGCGCGTCGTCAACGTCACATTGACGACTGAAGGAACCGCGCTTCAGGAAAAGGCCCGCAAGATCCCGCAATGCATTGCCGAGGCCACCGGGCTTTCTGTGCCGGAATTGAAGGACCTGAAAGCCAGGCTCGACACCCTCCGCTCGAATTTGCGGTCCGGTGGCGGGCAGGAATAATTCTGCTGCTCTCACGGCCGGCCGGTTCAAAAACCGAAACAAAAAGGGCGGCCCGGTGGCCGCCCTTTCAAGTTTCTGTATAAGCCTTGCGCCTTAAGCGGCGGCCTCGTGCAGGCGGCTGTTGAAGGCCATGTTCCTGGTGAACGGCGCCAGCGTCTTGGCAGCGGCCAGAACGGCGAGATCCGCCAGCGGCTCGCCGATAACCACCAGCATATAGGCTGCGCCGAATGAGCCGATCGAGGCCATGTTTTCCGCGCCGAAGCCCTGGCCGTAGAAAGCCCAGAAAGCCACCCAGGCAACGATGCCGCCCTGATAGGTGGTGGAAAGGGCCAGAGCCTGGGCGTAGGAAACGTCCACATAGGCTGTCTTCTGCGCAATGAGCTTCTTAGCCACAGCACCGACGGCCCAGAGCGGCACGATCAGCGTGGTGACGTTAATGCCGTATTGCGGCAGATCGAACGGTGCGAACAGGAGACCCTGCAGCAGCAGACCGGCGGCAAGGCCGATGGCGGCAGGTCCCGCCCCGAACATCAGGAACAGCGTCGAGCCGAGAATGAAATGCACTTCTGAAACGCCGACCGGATAATGCGGCAGCAGTTCGAAGAAGGAAAACACCAGAAGCGTGGTGATGAGCGAGCGCACGGCGAGGCTCGCCACACCGCTCTTGCGGATGGTGTCGAGCGCCATTTTGCCCAGAAGGCCGAAGGACGCGACGGCCGTGCCGTAGCTAAGAATGGTTTTGGCGCCGTCAACGATGCCGGGTTCGATATGCATGTCTTGTCTCCTTTGCGCACCCTCCGTGCGCGAACAGGGTTTCTGATTGGCTTTTCAACAAAGCCCTCGGATGGCAGGTCTCCTGGCTCACGGGTCTCAGCGCCGCCCGCCTTCCCGGCCAAAAGGCCAGTGGCTGAAGGGCATTGCTCACCGCTTACAGTTGCGGGGGCAGCCACGGTATTGGTCCCTGTTGGGTACGCCGCACCGTGTTCCCATTTCATCCGCCGTCACATTCGTTCAGGCAGAACCATCGCGCCGCATAGATTTGCAGCGATTGCCGGAGGACTGCAAGCGAATTCTCGTCAAATCCTGTCACGCAACCACGCTCGTCCCGCTCCGCCTAAGACCCGGCCCGCCGTTTCAACGAAATGACGGCGATAAGCGTCAGGGCGAGAAAGACTCCGGCCGGATAAAGTAGCGCCGCCTGCACCGCCGCGAGATAGGCGGCTGGAGAGGAAGCCAGTGAAGGGGACGGTCCGAGGACCTGAAAGAAAATCTGTCCCTGCAGGGCGATCCCCAGAGCAATGCCGATCTGCTGGAAGGCCTGCAGCACGCCAGACCCCGCCCCGGCATCCGCACTGGAGACACGCGAAAGAATACTCTGGAACAGGGCGGCGATGGTGACCCCGGTGCCGAGGCCGACGCTCAGCAGCGGCAGGAGAAAATCCGCCCCGGTCAACGGAGTGCCGACGGTCGCAAGACGCACCGAGACCATGCCGAGAAACAGGATGAAGATGCCGAAGGCGACCCGCCGATCGGGCGTGCGGCTGGCGAACCGGCCACTCAGATAGGCCCCGATCATCACCCCCACCGGATGCGGTGCAAGAGCGATTCCGGCCGCCAGCGGCGACAGGCCGAGACCCGATTGCAGGAAGATCGCCAGTACGAAAAAGACACCGGCCAGTCCCGAAAAGAAAGCGCAGACGAGCGCCAGCCCGCGAAGGAACATCGGGTCTGACAGGAGAGCGGCTGGCAGAAGCTGCGCCAGGCCCGCCGCCGCCCGGCGCGCCTGCAGCTTCAGGAACAACCCGCCCAGCCCCGCCGAAAGGGCCATCAGGGCGAAGCACCACAGCGGCCAGCCGAACCGGCGTCCCTCGACCAGCGGAAAAACAAAACCGGCGATCGCCAGCGCGAACACGATAGTGCCGGCCCAGTCGGCCGTCACGCGCTCCGCTGCCCGGATTTTCGGGACGAAGCGCCAGGCACCGTAAAGCGAGAACATGCCGACCGGAATATTCACCAGGAAGATCGGTCTCCAGCCGAGCCCTGCGATATCCGCCGATACGATTACCCCGCCGACCAGCGGCCCCGCCACCGCTCCAAGCGCGCTGATCGTCCCGAAAAGGCCGAAGGCCTTTCCCCGTTCCTCTTCGGGAAAGATCACATGCACGATGGCAAGCACCTGCGGCACCATCATCGCGGCAGCTAACCCCTGGACGGCGCGGCTGGCAACGAGGCTGCCGGTATCCGCAGCAAGTCCGCAGGCAAGCGAACTCAGGCTGAAACCGGCAACGCCCCACATGAAAACCCGCTCGCGGCCGATCACATCGCCAAACAGGCCGAAGGGCAGAAGCCCCGCCGCAAAGGTCAGAACGTAGATGACGAGCACCCATTCCAGCTCGGTGGCGGATGCGTGAAGCCCCTCCCGGATTGCGGGAAGCGCGAGATTGACGGCGCTCACATCCAGAATATTCATGAACATGGCAAGATAGAGCGCGGCCAGGGCCGCCCAGCGTCTCGGCATCCCCTCACCTTTTTCCGCGACCGCTGACATCGTTCCGGTAACTCCCCTGTCGAAAATCGCTGCATTCGTTACTTATAAAGTTACAATATTTTATCTGTCAATCTTTTGTATCGCTGTTTGTAACGTGACCGGACATGCCTTATCCTCGCGGCAACAGCGGAGATCAGAAATTGCGCACCGACAGCCGTCTGCCGCGCGTGCTTCATGCGCTTTTGCACCTGGAGCAAGCGGAAGAGCCGTTAACGTCAGAGCAGATCGGAAAGATGCTCAACACCAACCCGTCGCTGGTCCGCCGGACAATGGCAGGCCTGCGCGAGGCCGGTTTTGTCGGCTCCACCAGGGGGCATGGCGGCGGCTGGGTTCTGGAAAGGCCGCTGAACGAAATTACCCTTGCCGACGTCTACGCCGCTCTCGGTTCGCCAGAGCTTTTTTCCCTCGGCCGCTCCGGCGACGCCCCCGCCTGCCTGCTGGAACGCGCCGCCAACAGGGCCACCTCAGCGGCGCTGGACGCGGCGCGGGAAACGTTTCAGGCCGAACTCGAACGGGTGACGGTCGCCGATCTGGTGAGGCCGCATGCGCGGGAGATCAGGGAGCATCAGGAGAAGAGAACCGGCAAGGTTCCCGAAGCCGGCGGTCAATGAGAAATCCCGCCCGTTCCGCTTCGTTAAACCGGACAAATTCAGCCCTTGCTGCGCGCAGGTCCGGAAGGACGTTGTAAAAGTTCAATGCTTCCGTGTTCAAATGCCGGTCAAGCAAATGCGGCAACCGGCGAAACTGCATGGTGGATCGAATTGCGAGCCCACGGAAGAAACCAAGCTCGATGCTCTTTGTTCCCCGGGAAATCCGGCACGGCCACCCCTTGTCTCTCAAATCAATATTGTATACAAGCGCGCACAATTATAATCTGCTAAAGCACCTCCTCAGAGACATGCGTCTGCACCACCCCATCTTCTGAAAAAACGCGAGGCCGAGTTTCCATGGCAAAGATCAAAGTCGACAATCCGGTTGTCGAACTCGACGGCGACGAGATGACCCGGATCATCTGGCAGTTCATCAAGGACAAGCTGATCCATCCGTATCTTGATGTCGATCTGGAGTATTACGATCTCTCGATTGAAAAACGCGACGAGACCGACGACCAGATCACCGTCGACGCGGCCAACGCCATCAAGAAGCACGGTGTCGGAATCAAATGCGCCACCATCACGCCGGACGAGGCGCGGGTGGAGGAATTCGGCCTGAAACGCATGTACCGCTCGCCCAACGGCACGATCCGCAACATTCTCGGCGGGGTGATCTTCCGCGAGCCGATCATCATGCGGAACGTGCCCCGGCTGGTACCGGGCTGGACCCAGCCGATCATCGTCGGCCGTCATGCCTTCGGCGACCAGTACCGTGCCACCGATTTCCGCTTTCCGGGCAAGGGCAAGCTGACCATCACCTTTACCGGCGAGGACGGCGAGGTGATCGAGCGGGAGGTCTATGACGCGCCCTCCGCCGGCGTCGCCATGGCCATGTACAATCTCGACGATTCGATCCGCGACTTCGCCCGCGCTTCGCTGAACTACGCCCTGCAGCGCAAGGTGCCCTGTTATCTCTCCACCAAGAACACCATCCTGAAAGCTTATGACGGCCGCTTCAAGGATATCTTCGAGGAGATCTACGAGGCCGATTTCAAGGAGAAATACGCCGAGGCCGGCATCTGGTACGAGCACCGCCTGATCGACGACATGGTCGCCTCCGCGCTGAAATGGTCCGGCGGCTATGTCTGGGCCTGCAAGAACTATGACGGCGACGTGCAGTCCGACACGGTCGCCCAGGGCTTCGGCTCTCTCGGCCTGATGACCTCCGTGCTGATGACGCCGGACGGCAAGACGGTGGAGGCGGAAGCCGCCCACGGCACCGTGACCCGCCACTACCGCCAGCACCAGCAGGGCGAAAGCACCTCCACCAACTCCATCGCCTCGATCTTCGCCTGGACCCGCGGCCTCGCGCACCGTGCGAAGCTCGACGGCAACGACAAGCTGGCCCGCTTCGCCAAGACCCTGGAAAGCGTCTGCGTCAAGACGGTGGAATCCGGCTACATGACCAAGGATCTCGCGCTGCTTGTCGGCCCGGACCAGTCCTGGCTGACCACCACCGGCTTCCTCGACAAGATCGACGAAAACCTGGCAAAGGCGATGAGCGAGCGTTAACCCCGGCGGATGGAGGCTCGCGACGGTCTGTCCATCCGAACCTTTGCTAGGTGATCTCGCTTCGCTCGCCAGGCGTGTGTCATTAACCTGGGCTTTCACACCTCGCACGAGAGCAATGATCGCCTTTTCCGCATTCATATGATTCCAACTGGAAGCATGTTGATCTAGGCTCTCCCCCGCCGGGGATTGAGGAGAGGCTTGGTGCTGACAATCGAGAAGCTGAGGACGCCGCTGGTCGGACCGGTCGATCTCGCCCTGGAAAAGGGCAGCTTCACGGCCATATCCGGTCCTTCAGGAGCTGGAAAATCGCTGCTGCTGCGCGCCATCGCCGATCTCGACCGGAGCAGCGGTTTCGTGGCGCTCGAAGGCACGGAGCGGGAGAAAATGCCCGCGCCGGACTGGCGCAGACAGGTTGCCTATGTTCCGGCCGAAAGCGGCTGGTGGGCGGATGACGTGCGCGATCATTTCGCCGAAGCGCCCGATCTCGGTGGACGGCTGGAGGCAGTCGGCCTGAAGGACGCCCTTTCCTGGCAGGTTTCGCGGCTCTCCACCGGAGAGCGCCAACGCCTTGCCCTGATCCGCGCGTTGCAGCTCGGCCCGAAGGTTCTGCTGCTGGACGAACCCACTTCGGCACTCGATCCGCCGGCCGTTGCCAGGGTCGAAATCCTGATGAAGGACTGTACGGCGAAAGGCTGCGCCATCCTGCTCGTCACCCACGATCCGGGCCAACCGGAACGCCTTGGCGCCCGTCACTTGTACATGGAAAACGGCAGGCTGTCCGGCTCCCCTTCCCGGGAGGACGCTCAATGAGCGGATATCAGGCCCTCACCTATTGGGATCTGGTCGCCGCCTCGGTCTTCCTGATCCTGAACGCGGTTTTCTCCATCGCCCTCAATCTCGGCCTGGCGCGCACCCTGATCGTCTCCGCCCTGCGCATGACCGTTCAGCTCATCCTGGTCGGCCTGATCCTGAAGGCGATCTTCCTTGCGGGCTCCCTGTGGTGGACGCTGCTTGCCGCCGCCGTGATGGCCGCCTTCGCCGGACGCGAGATCCGGGCGCGTCAGGCGCGGCGGCTCAGCGGGCTCTGGGGGACAGGCCTCGGCGCCGGGGCGATGCTGCTCGCCGGCTCGCTGGTTACGCTCTACGCCCTTGCCGGGCTGATCCGTCCGGACCCCGTCTGGCAACCGCAATACGCCCTGCCGCTTTTCGGCATGATCCTCGGAAACACCATGACCGGCGTCAGCCTCGGCCTCGACACGCTGCACACGGCGCTCGCGCAGGGAAAGCGCGACGTGGAAGCCCGGCTGCTTCTGGGCGGAACCCGCTGGGAGGCCACGCGCCCGGCCCTGCGCCAGGCGTTGCGGTCCGGTTTCACACCCATTATCAACGCCATGGCGGCGACCGGCGTCGTCTCGCTGCCGGGCATGATGACCGGCCAGATCCTCTCCGGCGTCGATCCGCGCGAAGCCGTCAAATACCAGCTTCTGATCATGTTTCTCCTCGGCGGCGCCACCGGTCTCGGCGTGCTTGGAGCAACTTTCGCCAGCATCTGGCGCCTCACCGACACAAGGCACCGGTTGCGACTCGACCGGTTGGATACACGATGATTGATCTTTTTGGAGCCGCTTATTCGGTCTATGTGCGCTCGGCACGGATGGCACTGGAAGAAAAGGGCATCGCCTACCAGCTTGTCCCGATCGACGTTTTCGCACCCGGCGGACCGCCGGACAGCTTTCTCGAGCTCAACCCCTTCGGCACTATCCCGGCGCTCAGACACGACAATTTCACGCTTTATGAAACAGTGGCAATCCTGCGCTATGTCGATGAAGCCTTCGACGGACCACCGCTGCAGCCTGAAGAGGCAGGTGGCCGCGCAAGGATGACCCAGATCCTCTCGATCCTCGACAGCCATGCCTACCGCACCCTTGTCTGGAACATTTACGTCGAACGGGTCGTGAAACCCCGGGAGGGAGCACCGGCGGACGAGGTCGGGATCGCCTCGGCCATAGGTCCCGCCCGCACGGTTCTGGCGGCGCTGGATGACCTAGTTGAAGACGGACCGTTTTTGCTCGGTGACAAGCTGACGCTCGCCGATTGCCACGCGGCACCGATGCTGGCGCTGTTTGAAAAGTCCGACGAGGGTGTGACGCTGCTGAAAGGCGCCCCGAAACTTTCCCGCTGGCTGCAAGATTTCCAGCGGCGCCCGTGCTTCGAGGCGACGAAGCCGGCATGAGGCTCCACATCTAGAGCGTATCCGTTTTTCGATGAATCGAATGTGATGTGACATGTCAGGTTAGGTCTGATTCAAGCTTTCCAGCAATGGAGGGCGATTTAATG
>NZ_PPCN01000016.1 GCF_002906165.1 Roseibium marinum | reverse complement strand
CGTTGGTGACCTCTGCGCCCACTTCAAGCCACAGGAATGTGCCAACTACTTCGCTGCCGCCGGATATGAACCAACATAAAACGGATGCGCTCTAGTTGGCGATGTATCGCGAAGGAGCCATGCCCGTCCAACGCCGAAAGGCGCGGGAGAAATGCGCGCTGTCGCTGTACCCCAGGTGCAGAGCGATTTCGGCCAGGCTCAGTTTACGCGACCGCAGCAGAGCAATGGCCCGGTCCTGCAACAACCCCTCCAGGACAGTCGAAAAGCTGCATCCCTCCCGGTCCAGAGCGCGTTGCAGGGATCGGCGGCTCATGTCCAGCTTGCGCGCCACCCAGTCGATCTTCGGATAGCCTTCCAGCAATGCAATGGTCGAAAGCATCGCAACGTCCTCCCGCCGGTCAAGAGTGGGCGGGATCGGTGGTTCCAGACCAAAGTCGGGTCTCTTCCTTGCCGGACCCGTTGCCGAAAGAAGAGCCACGTCGAATTCGACGGCCGATACCGGCGCATCGTGCAGAACCGGTGCTTTAAACACCTTTTCCAGCGCCGCCGCCTGCGCCGCCCCGACGCAGGTGGACCTGACCAGCGTTGGCGACCAGGCGCTTCCCGCAAAATGGCGCACCCCGTCTATCAGGTAACTGACGCCCAGCAGCTCATTTTGAAATCTCCCGTCCTTGCCGGGATCGAGAAACTCGATGGACCAGCGCGCATTTCCTTCCCATACCCCAAACTTCAGAACTGTTGCGGTCTGCAAAAAACGATTGAGGCCTCGGCCGGAGCGGTCAATGGCACCCGCGAGCGTCGGTGCGCCGCTGACCCACGCTCCAAAAGCACTCAGCTTTTTCATGCTCACGACACGTCCGAGCGCGGCACCAAAGAAGGCATCGCCAATCTCTCGCCCGGCTTCACGAAGCACCTTGAATTGTTCGTTCAGCGGCAAGGGAAGATCAGGATTGTCCAACAGGGCCAAAGGCAAATCCACACGGCGGAATATCCGTTCGATCGAGCCGCCACGCGTCTCGACGAAGTCAGTTATCGGTCCCAGAGCGCTCGCGCGCGTGTAGCCCGTCATGGATCCGCCTCCCGGATCTCAGCATGGCACCAAATGGCAAGATTTCAAAGGTGCAGTATGCAACCATGAAGTTGCAAAACAACTCGGATGCGATTCCGAAGGGAGGAAACTATGACGAAAGCGAAACTCACGCGCCGCGAGGGGCTGACCGGCATTGGCACGGCTGCCGCGGCAGTGGCCTTGGGCGGCACCGCAGCTTCAGCGGCCCAGACAGCAGACGCGACAGCAGGTACATTCGACCAGTCCAATGTGACCTGGAACACCCTCGATGGCATCGATCATGTCTGGTACCACGTTCTGAAGGTCGATCCCGAGGCAAAGACAGTCGATCTCCTTCTGAAGTTCGCAGCCAATCAACGTATTGTGCTTCACCGTCACCACGCGGATTACAGCACCTTCATCATCCAGGGCGAATTGCGCCTTTATGACGAGGAAGGGTCGCTTACCGAAATACGGCCGACAGCCAGCTTTGTGGAAAAACCGGCCGGCGGTCCGCCGCACACGGAAGGCGGCGGCGACGTCGATTGCATCGCCTGGTTCAGCAATCGTGGCACCGACGGCATGATCTACGAGATCCTGGGTCCCGACAACGAGACACTGGCGACCCTGGGCCTGCCGGAGTTCCACGCTCTTTGGGAAGCTCAGGATACACCCGTTCAACCCGTGGTCCCGGGCTAGAACGTGTCGCGTTTAATCTGCACTATTTGATGTAGAAACCTCGCGAAGCAGGTCGCGTGGTGCAGACTATGTCTCCTCGGCGCCCATAGGTCCCGGCTCAAGGCCGGGACAGATGGATCGGCGATCCGGGCCGGCCGGAACGGGTTAGACATCAAGCGCGAAATCGAGCGCCGCCTTCGCATGCAGCGCGGTCGTGTCGAAGGCGGGTATGTCGAAATCCTCCGCCTTCACCAGTAGCCCGATTTCCGTGCAGCCGAAGATCACGCCGTCCGCGCCGCGCGCCGTTTCCCTGGCGACCACTTCCAGATAGGTCTCCTTGGAATCCGCCCAGATTTCGCCGCGGCAGAGTTCCTCGTAAATGATCCGGTGGATCTCCTCCCGGGCGTCCGCCTCCGGCACTCGGACGTTTATGCCGTGCCGGTCCTTCAGGTGGCCCTTGTAGAAATCCTGCTCCATCGTATAGCCGGTGGCCAGCAGCAGCGGCGCCTTGCAGCCGGCCTCCGTGATCGCAGGTGCCGTTGCATCGGCGATGTGGATCAGCGGCATTGAAACCGCGGCCTGCACCTCTCCTGCCATCTTGTGCATGGTATTGGTGCAGATCACCAGGCACTGCGCCCCGCCGCGCTCCAGATTGCGGGCGGCGTCGATCATCAGCTCCGTGGCCTTGTCCCAGTCCCCTGCGGCCTGGGCGGCTTCGATCTCCGCGAAGTCGAAGGACCAGAGCAGGCATTTGGCTGAATGCAGCCCGCCGAGCCGCTCACGCGCCATGCGGTTGAGCATCTGGTAATAGATGGCGGTGCTCTCCCAGCTCATGCCGCCCAGCAGTCCGATGGTTTTCATGCTACGTTTTCCTGGCCATGGTCGAACATAAATATCAGCGAGCCGACAATGATTGAATCATTTTCTGAAGAAAGACGCTTTTCTCTTTATTCGCAATTTCTTGCGGGATTTTTCTTAAGTGCGCTCCTGTTGCTTGCGACCAGTGCGGACATTCGCGCCCAGAGCGTTCATGAACCGGCGCGCGGCACTGCGGAGCGCACCGAGCTGCTCAATGCCGTGCGCCCGATGCTGGAGGCCCGGGTCGGCCCGCCGGTCGAATTCGTGGTCGACTGGATGCGTTCCGGCGGTGGCTGGGCGTTCGTCCAGCTCAGTCCCCAGAGGCCGGGCGGCGGCGCCATCGATCTTTCGCGGACCACCTTCGCCAGCGATGCCGAATATATGGACGGCCTCCTCACCTTCGCGCTGCTGCGACATCAGTACGGCCGTTGGAACCTGATCGATTTTGTCGTTGGACCGACTGATGTGTTCTGGCAGGGCGACCCGCTCTACGCTCAATTGCCGCGGGGCCTCACACCCTATTAAGAAGGTTTTTTGCCGGAAGGATCCTTGCCGGCTCCGGATGTCTCATCCTGCTCGTCGTCGCTGAAGAGCTCCGGCTCTTCACGCGCCTCATCCATCGATGCGTAAACGCCCGCCTGCTGCAATTCTTCTTCCGCAAGCTCGCCGAGGATCTTCTTGCCTGCCAGCGCCCGTTCCTTCGCCTCATCCATGATCTTTTTCGCGAGCCCTGCGTCACGGTCCATGAGGTGGCGCAGAGCATCCGCCTCCAGCACCAGCAGCTGGCAGTCCCTGTAGGCGATGATGGTCGCCGTGCGCCGGGTCTGGTTGATCAGCGCCAGCTCGCCGAAGAAACTTCCGACCCCGAGATAAACCGTTTCATGCGGCAGCCTGATCTCCACTTCGCCGTCGAAAATGAAGAACATGCGGTCGGCTACCGCGTCTTTCTCGGCAATCGTGGCTCCCTTGCGCACGCTCTGGGCCTGCAGGAGCTTGGCAACCTCGGCGATTTCCGTCGCCTTCAGATCCTCGAACAGCGGCACGCGCGAGACCATCGACCAGGTAACCACGAAATCCCGGCTGTGAATTTCCCGGGCAAAGGCCGAAGCGATGATGCCGACCGGCAGCGCGATGAGGCCATAGCCCATCAGCATGACCACGCTGGCGATCATTTTTCCCAGATTGCTGACCGGAACGACGTCGCCGTAGCCGACCGTGGTGACGGTGGTAATCGCCCAGTACATGCCGTGCAGGATACTGCGGAAATTTTCCGGCTGATGTTTGTGCTCGATCAGATACATGACCGTGGCGGCCAGCAGGACGACACCGAAGATGATCATGGTCGAGCCGAGCAGCGCTTTCCTCTCCCCGGCCACCGCCGAAATGAGCGAGCGCAGGGCGGGCGAATAGCGGGCGAGTTTGAGAAAACGCAGCAGCCGCAGGATGACGACGATGGTCACCGCCTGGTTCGGCAGGAACAGTACGAAGAGCAGCGGCAATGCGCCGATCAGATCGACGATCGCGTCAGGATGCATCGCGTACCGCACACGCGACCACACGGGACCATAGCGGCGCAGCGGCGGATGAAGGTCGGCAACATAGAGCCGCAGGATATATTCAACCAGAAATATGACCCCGCAGCCGAGCTGAATGAAACTCAGATGCGTATTGAGAGCCTGGCGGACCTCCGGAACCGTCTCCAGGACAGCCAGCGCAATATTTCCGATGATCAGAAAGACAAGAAACTGGCGCAGAGTGCGCGCCGCGACCTTCCGCCTGCCCGTATCCTCCAGCACTTCAAAAAGCGCCCTCTTGACGTTCTGACCCTGCACTGCGCGTCTCCGCCCTTCATGAGTGGCTGCATGAATAGCCGAAGAATGGGAAAGCACAAAATCCCGAACCGGGCAGCGCACGGAATTCTTCGAATGAGATCAACCCGTTTTCGCGCGGGATTGCATCAAGGAGGAAAAGCCGCCCGGCTTGAACATGCCTGAGCCCGCGATTCAGTGATCCGCCATCACGAAGCCTGTATTTACCCGGCAGCAAAACCGAACACCGGTCCGGTGGAAAAGGCCCGCCTTACCGGCGTTACAACCCGGCCAGATGCGCTTCGATAGCGGAAACCGCGGCATCGGCCTTCGAGCCGTCGGGACCGCCCGCCTGGGCCATGTCGGGCCGGCCGCCGCCGCCGCGCCCGCCAAGCGCCTCCGACCCGATCTGCACCAGATCGACGGCACTGACCTCTTCCGTCAGGTCCTTGGTGACCGCTGTCACGATTGCCGCCTTGCCGTCATCCGCCACGCTGATCAGCACGACCACGCCGGAGCCGAGCCCGGTCTTGGCTTCATCGGCCATGCCCTTCAGGTCTTTCGGATTGATGCCTTCCACGGCACGGGCCATCAGCTTGAACCGGCCGGCGTCCTTCACCGGCGCGCCCTCGCCGCCACCGCCGCCCATGGCGAGCTTCTTCCTGGCGTCCGCCAGTTCCTTTTCCAGCCGCCTGCGTTCTTCCACAAGCTGGGCGACGCGGGCTGGCACTTCATCCGCGCTGCTCTTCAGGATGCCGGCGATTTCGCGCACCCGCTTGTCCTGGGCATCGAGATACGTGCGGGCCTCGGTACCGGTGAGCGCCTCGATCCGGCGCACCCCGGCCGCGACCGCACTTTCCGAAACCAGGGTCACGAGACCGATGTCGCCGGTGCGCTTCACATGGATGCCGCCGCACAGTTCCAGCGAATAGGGTTTGCCTGCCTTGTCGCCGTGAAGGGCTGTGCCCATGGAGACAACGCGGACCTCATCGCCGTATTTTTCGCCGAACAGGGCCATGGCGCCGGCTTCGATGGCATCGTCCACCGCCATCAGACGGGTATCCACCGGCGCATTCTGCAGGACGATCTCGTTGGCGAAGGTCTCGACCGTGGACAGTTCCTCGTCGCTCATCGGCTTTGGATGAGAAAAGTCGAAGCGCAGCCGCTCCGGTGAGACAAGAGAGCCTTTTTGCGCCACATGAGTGCCGAGCACCTCGCGCAGGGCCTCATGGACCAGGTGGGTCGCCGAATGATTGGACCGGACGGCGCCGCGCCTTGCGTGATCCACCTTCAGCTCCAGTGCCGTCCCCGCAACCAGTTCCCCCTCCTCGACCGTGACGGAGTGCACGAACAGGCCGTCGGCTTTCTTCTGGGTGTTGGTGACGCTGATCTTCACTCCGGCGCCGAGCATGGCGCCTGTATCGCCCACCTGTCCGCCGCTTTCGGCATAGAAAGGCGTCTGGTTGAGAACGACATAACCGCTTTCGCCTGCGGACAGTTTCTCGATCTCCCTGTCGTCGGCGGCGAGCGCCGCGACGACGCCCTCGGCGATTTCGGTCTCATAGCCGAGGAAGTCCGTCGCCCCGTGCTTTTCCTTCAGCGCGAACCAGACGGCCTCCGTCGCCGCACTGCCCGATCCGGACCAGGCTGCCCGGGCCTCGGCCTTCTGCCGCTCCATCGCGGCATTGAAACCGTCCGTGTCGACGCTGATGTCGCGGGCGCGCAGGGCATCCTGTGTCAGATCGAGCGGAAAACCGAACGTGTCATAGAGCTTGAAGGCGGTTTCCCCGTCGAGCCGGCCGCCGGCGGAAAGATCCCCCGTTGCGCTGTCGAGCAGCCCGAGGCCGCGCTCCAGCGTCTTGCGGAAACGGGTTTCCTCCAGCTTGAGGGTCTCGGCGATCAGCGCCTCGGCGCGGATAAGTTCCGGATAGGCCCGGCCCATTTCCCGCACCAGCGTCGGCACCAGCCTGTGCATCAGCGGTTCGGCCGCACCCAGCAGATGAGCATGACGCATACCGCGGCGCATGATCCGGCGCAGCACGTAGCCCCGTCCCTCATTGGACGGCAGTACGCCGTCGGCGATCAGGAAACTGGTGGAGCGCAGGTGATCGGCGATCACCCGGTGGCTGGACAGCGCGGCGCCGCTGGCATCCACACCGGTTTCGTGTTCGGACGCGGAAATCAGCGCCCTGAAGAGATCGATATCGTAGTTGTTGTGGACCCCCTGCAACACGGTCGCCAGCCGCTCCAGCCCCATGCCCGTGTCGATCGACGGCCGAGGCAGGTCGAAACGCGCTTCGGGCGTCTGCTCATATTGCATGAAGACCAGGTTCCAGATCTCGATGAACCGGTCGCCGTCTTCGTCCGCCGAGCCCGGAGGACCACCCCAGATATGCTCGCCGTGGTCATAGAAGATCTCGGAACACGGGCCACAGGGACCGGTGTCACCCATCGTCCAGAAATTGTCCGACGTCGGAATACGGATGATCCGGTCTTCGCTGAGACCGGCGATCTTCTTCCAGTAGCCGGCGGCCTCGGTGTCTTCCGAATAGACGGTGACCAGCAATCTGTCGGCGGGCAGGCCGAATTCCTTGGTGATCAGGTTCCAGGCGAGTTCGATCGCCCTGTCCTTGAAATAGTCGCCGAAAGAAAAGTTGCCGAGCATTTCAAAAAACGTGTGATGGCGGGCGGTATACCCGACATTGTCGAGATCATTGTGCTTGCCGCCGGCGCGAACCACTTTCTGCGCGGTGGTCGCCCGCGAGTAGGGACGCTTCTCCAGCCCGGTGAAAACATTCTTGAACTGGTTCATGCCCGCATTCGCGAACATCAGGGTCGGATCGTTGCGCGGGACCAGCGGTCCGGACTCGACCACTTCGTGATCGTTCTTCTTGAAATAGTCCAGAAAGGTCGATCGGATTTCATTTACGCCGGTCATTCGGGTCTCGCATCGGTCCGGGCCCCGTTCCGCGGCCCTGTTAACGGTCTTCCGTGGCGCGAAATCCTGATCTGGGTCCGCGCCGGAACAGCCTTTTAACTTTGACCTCCAACCCTGTCCAGCGGTTGCGCGCGGACACGGTCACGCAAACCCGCGGCAAAGCGGGCGCATCGGCTTCGATCCGGCGATTGCCCTGAAAACCAAAGGCCCTCTCCCGGCAAAACGGAAGAGGGCCCTTGAAGAGCTTGGCATAGCGGACCGGATTGGAATGCATCTTGTGGAACACTCACTTCACCTACGCGAAATGCCCCAGTCGGACTGCATTCAGGAGCGATCGCATGAATGCGGGAAAATCCTTTATTCCGCGCTGTCTTCCGAGACATCTTCCGAGACGGCGTCCGGATCGATGATCGCTTCCGCGATCAGACCGGCATTCTGCCGGATGGCAAGTTCGATCTCATCGGCGATTTCCGGATTTTCTTTCAGGAACAGCTTGGCGTTTTCACGGCCCTGCCCCAGTCGCTGACTGTTATAGGAGAACCACGCTCCGGATTTTTCAACAATGTTGCCTTTGACGCCCAGGTCAACCAGTTCACCTGTCTTGGAAATGCCTTCGCCGTAAATAATGTCGAATTCGACCTGACGGAAGGGAGGCGCCAGCTTGTTCTTCACCACCTTCACGCGGGTCTGGTTGCCGATCACCTCGTCCTTGTCCTTGATCGCGCCGATACGGCGGATATCGAGACGGACGGAGGCGTAGAATTTCAGCGCGTTGCCGCCGGTCGTCGTTTCCGGCGAACCGAACATCACGCCGATCTTCATGCGGATCTGGTTGATGAAGATCACCATGCATTTCGACTTGGAAATCGAAGCGGTGAGCTTGCGCAGCGCCTGGCTCATCAGCCGCGCCTGCATGCCAGGCAGGCTGTCGCCCATCTCCCCTTCCAGCTCCGCCTTCGGGGTCAGGGCCGCGACGGAGTCGACGACCAGCACGTCGATTGCCCCGGAACGCACGAGCGTATCGGCGATCTCAAGTGCCTGCTCTCCGGTATCGGGCTGCGAAATCAGCAGATTGTCGATATCGACGCCCAGCTTGCGCGCGTAAATCGGATCCAGCGCATGTTCGGCGTCAATGAACGCGCAGATGCCGCCGGGCTTCTGGGCCTCGGCGATCACATGCAGCGACAGCGTGGTTTTTCCGGAGGATTCCGGGCCGTAAATCTCGACGACACGGCCGCGCGGCAGGCCGCCGATCCCGAGCCCTATATCCAGGCCCAGCGATCCGGTCGAGACCGACTGAACCTCAACGACCTGACCCTGGCCCATCTTCATGATGGAACCCTTGCCGAAGGCTCTTTCGATCTGGCTGAGCGCTGCATCCAGCGCCTTTGTTTTATCCATCTGGCTGCTTTCTACGAGACGAAGTGTACTTTGCGACATGGCTCACGCTCCTTATTCCACGATGGACGCGGCGTTTCAATGAAAGCCTTTGTACACTTTTTGTTCTCATTTGGCAACATGGTGAAACCGATTGGTATCAAAATGGAAATGACCATTTGTTTCCAATATGTTCCTGTCGTTAAACTAAAAACTTACGTAACGTAAGAAGAGAACGGGAACATGCCCTTGGTTTGTCTTCCGACAGAGAATCACTGCCCGATAGCAGAAGCGGTTGCCGCCTCCGCCTTGATCTGCTAGCCCGCTCCGGAAACCGCTCCGGCCGCAAACCCGGCCGCCGATCTTGAAATGCCCGGGCGTCCCTCGTCTGAAATCGGAACACGGGAGGCCTCGGCGAGGATGTGTCTGACGATGTTTCCCAATTCCGCCCGACCCGTGATCTCGATAGGCGCAATCCATCTCGACACGATTGCCCATGCCGGTGAAACCGTCCGCCGTGAAACCTCCACGCCGGCGGCATTCAGCTCAAGGCCCGGCGGCGTGGCCGCCAACGTTGCCCGCGCCCTTTGCCGGCTCGGCATCGAGACGAGCCTCGTCGGCGCCCTGGGAGACGACAGCGCCGCGCGGATGCTCGTCGACAGGCTGACCGGCGAAGGCCTCGGCCTTGTCCATGCGACGCGGCACGGGATGACGACCGGTCAGTATCTGGCGCTGCACGATCCCGACGGGTCGCTTGCCGCCGCCTGTGTCGACGACCGGATATTGTCCGAAGCCCCCGCGGAGCTTTTCGACCCGATCCTTGAGGACCTGACCGTCCGCGCGCCTCGGGAAACGCTCTGGTTTCTCGACGCCAACCTGCCTGAACCGATGCTGGCGAGGGTCACAGCCACGCTGGCCGGGCGGCGGATCGTCGCCAATGCGGTCTCCGAGGCCAAGGCACCCCGGTTGAAATCCGTTCTTGGAGCCCTCGATTGCCTTCTTCTGAATAGCGGCGAAGCCGCCGCCCTCACCGGTTTCTCCCGGAACGCCTCGCAAGAAGATCTCGCGCAAGCACTCGCGGAAACCGGACTGCGCGGTTTCGTTCTGACCGGCGGGCGGGCCGAGGTACTGGTCCGGGAGGACGGATTGCTGACCCGGTTCACCCCGCCCCCGGTCGAAATCGTCGATGTGACCGGCGCCGGAGACGCCCTCGCCGCGGGAACCCTTGCGGCGCTGGCAAGAGGATATGCCTTGACCGAGGCCGTCCCCTTCGGCCTTTCCGCCGCTGCCCTGACATTGCGCACGACAGGAGCACTTGCGGCAGATCTCTCCTGGGACGCGCTGAACGCGACTTGACCAGATGGACAAATCCACCGCTTGGCGCCGCACCTCGGGGCGCCTATAAGACCGGCAATCTCCCGAAACGCCGCCATGTCCCGGCAGAAAGGCCCGTTCCCGTGACAAATCCCGAAACCGCCACCCTCAAGGATCTGATCGTCTGTAATGACGAGGTGGGGGCCGCCCTGGCGGCGGACAAACCGGTCGTCGCGCTGGAATCCACCATCATCACCCACGGCATGCCGTTTCCGCAAAACGTCGAAACCGCCCGCCGGGTGGAAGCCGATATCCGCGCAGAGGGCGCTGTTCCGGCAACGATCGCCGTAATGGACGGCAGGATCAGGGTAGGCCTGGGCGATGCCGATCTCGACCGCCTGGCCCGGGCCGAAGACGTGATGAAATGCTCGCGCGCGGACCTGACCTTCGCTCTTGCCTCGGGCCTTTACGGCGCCACCACGGTCGCGGCCACCATGATGGCCGCCCATGCGGCCGGACTGAAGGTTTTCGCCACCGGCGGCATCGGCGGAGTGCACAAGGGCGCGGAGATCAGCTTCGACATTTCCGCGGATCTCGACGAACTTGCCCGCACGCCGGTCTGTGTCGTCTCCGCCGGCGCCAAGGCTCTTCTGGATATTCCAAAGACCCTCGAGGTGCTCGAAACCAAAGGAGTTCCGGTCATCGCCTTCGGGACAAAGGAGCTGCCAGCCTTCTGGTCGCGCGCGAGCGGTCTTCCGGCCCCCTACTCGCTGAATTCGGCGGCGGAGATTGCGGCTCTCCTCAGGACCCGCGCCCTGTTTGCCGATCACGGCGGCGTACTGATCGCCAATCCGGTGCCGGAGGCCGATGAAATCCCGCAGGACGAGATGGCCGGTTATATCGACACGGCGATCCGCAAGGCGAAAGCGGAAAACATCAGGGGCAAGGAGGTGACGCCCTTCGTTCTGGGTGCCCTTTTTGACCTGACCGGCGGCCGCAGCCTTGAGACCAACATCGCGCTTGTGCGCAACAATGCCCGGCTCGCCGCCCGGATCGCGGTGGAGCTGGCTTGAGCCAGGGCGCTGTTACGGGTACCGGTTAGGCCGGATCTCCCGCACCAGTGCGCCGTTCGATGGCGGCGGCCAGCCGATCGATGTCCTTGATGTGAAGGTCGCGCTGCGGAAACGGAATCTCGACGCCCGCCTTGCCGAGCTCGTTGTAGACGGTGAAATAGAGATCCGACCGGGTCGTGAGAATGTTTCCGACGTCTTTCAGATAGCATCTGAGCTCGAAATCGAGGGAACTGTCGCCAAGCCCGGCAAACAGCACGGACGGCATTGGATAGCGCGCGATGGTGGAATGGCCCCTGGCCGCATCCAGCAGAATCGATTTCACCCTTTCCAGGTCGCTGCCATAGGCCACCCCAACCGGCAGGATGAGCCGTCCGGTCTTGCTCGACAGCGTCATATTCTTGACCGTGCCGGCGATCAGGTCCGAATTCGGGATGATGACGTCATGCCGGTCGAAGGTCTCGATCCGGGTCGATCTGACGGAGATCTTGCGCACATATCCCGATTGCCCGGACACCTCGATCCAGTCTCCTTCCTTGATCGGCCGCTCGATGAGAAGGATGATCCCGGAGACGAAATTGGACACGATGGTCTGCAGGCCGAAGCCGATGCCCACGGAAAGCGCGCCGGCCACGACAGCAAGACTGGAAAGGTTCAACCCCGCCGTCGAAACGCTGACGAGTATAGCCAGCGTCAATCCGGCATAGCCGACGCCCGTCAATACCGCGTTCCTGGCGCCGGCATCCATCCGGGTTTGCGGCAGAACCGATGTTTTCAGCACGTTCTGGAGCCACCTCGTGACGAGGACTCCCAGTGCGAACACCGCGACGAGTATGATGAGGGAGTCCAGAGACAGCCGGATATCGCCGAATTGGACGCCATTGTAGAGGACCCGCGAGACTTCGACGATATCCGTCGGCCGCGCTCCCCAGGTCAGAGCGATCAGCGGCGCAAAGACAAGTGTCAGGAAGCAGACCAGACCGATCGACAGGAAAATCGGGACCCGCTCGGTGTCTTCCGTGTCAGTCACGGCGTTAAAGATCTGCCGCGCCAGATGATAAAGCAGATAGCCGAAACCCAATTGAGCCACGGTAACGATCATCGGAATGCTCGCCACCCGGGCAAGCTTGACATATCCGGCAAGGACGACAGCAACCGCCAGAACGGCGGACACCCGCATCAGCAGGGATAAAAACAGCAGAAATCCCGAATCCTTCGGCTGTACCGCCGCGTCATCGGCTCCCTCGTCCTCAGGCGTCTCGGACTGTTTTGTCGCGGCTTCGTTTTTTCTGAGCGTCCCGGCCAGAAGCCAGAGCAGGCCCGCTGCCAGGAAGATCAGCGGCGCCGACAACACGGAAATGGCGGCCGCCCCGAAAGCGTGATCGATCTCCAGCGCTTCCAGCAGGATCTCGAGCACCAGAAAAACGCCCAGCCCCTGACACAGACGCAACCCGCGCAGTGCCTCGCGGTCCGACAGATCCAGCAGCCGCCAGTGCTGCTGTTCGGGGGCGAACAGCGTATGCCCCAGCCAATGGGCGATGATCATCACAAACGCCAGAATAGGCAGGGAAGTCACGACCGTCCTGACCGCATTCGGGCGGATATCCAGGATCGGAAGGATCGCAACCAGTGCCGCCGCCCCGATCGCGGGCAGCAGTAGGAAAGTAAAATTGCTCGCGATCGCAAGTATCAGTCCCTTGACGCCACCACGCCGGCGTTCGGCATAGCGCACCAGAACCCGCGAAAGAGGAAATTGCAGGAACACCAGAAACACGATACCGAAAAGGGCAAGACCCAGCGCGATGGGTCCCGTCCGGTTCAACTGCTTGGAAACGCTTGGCCGCGCCAGTTCACTTTGAATATCCCGCCAAAGGCGCAGCCGGAACGTTGAAATTTCCTCGAAACCGTTTTGCCAGGTGGAGATTGCCAGCGGTGACGGATACCGCTCCAGAATTTCCTGTAAATTCCGCAATCGCAGCTGCTTGTCCAATTCGCGAATGAGAACTTCGACATGCCGCAAGGTCTCTCTTGCCTGCCGGATGGGCGCATTTGCCTCCGCCAGCGCGTTCTGAAGTTCAGCGCGGCGCCTCGCGACATCCTCCGCCTCCTCCACGCCGTCCGCGGGCGGCGGGCCCAGGCTGTCAAGCTGGGCGGAGAGCAGATCCGCCGCCAGATCTCCACCCTGGATGATGGCGGAATTTTTTTCGCGCACGTTGACCAGTTGCTCGCGAAGCAGCACCAGGGTCTGCACCGTGACGGTCTGTTCCTCGATAGCCGTCACCGCACGGTCGAAGAGCGATTGTGCCGCCGTTCGCGGTTCGGGAGCGGCACCGGCCTGGCTCTCCTGGCCTATGGCGGTTCCGGCAGCCGGCGCCATGAGGATCAGGGCCGAAACCAGAACCGAACGAACGGCGCTTTTGATCCGCGTGAAAATGTTCAAACCATGCTGGGTTAGATCAGCGTCTGCTGTCACGATCGTTCTCTTTTCCAACGAAAGCCAATTTTGACGTATTTTTCCTGAAGAACGTGTTCTTCCAAGGCTATAGCCCTATTGACACCCGAAGGATAAACAGTTCTTCGAACAAATCCAAAGGACAGTGCCCGCTATGCGGCCACCCGGCTTGCCTCCGGCGGCCGGACGGACTCCGTGGTCCCGCTTCTCCGGAATTTTCAGCCTATCTCGCCGCTTGGATATACACATGTCGTAAAATCCGACTATGGGTACCCGTGAAGGATTGTTCGCCTTCCCCGGCCATGCCGGCTTTTGTGTTCCAAGCCGTTGACACGGCGGCGTAAGCCTGCCCTAACTTGCGGCATAATTTCGTTAACAGGACGATGCGGCACAGGCGCGCGAGAGCGCTGGAAAAATCGCCGCCGTCCTTTCGAGGAGGTCGGTTATGACAGACGCGGCAGTACCGCAAACCCCGGGCACAACAGCAGTTACCCCGGCAGCGCCTGCGGGCGGCTTTTCCCCGCTTCAGTATCTCGACCGCGCTCTCACCACGCTGCGCGACGCCGGCATCACGCCGGAAACGGAGACCGACGCGCCGATCAACGCGCTGCTTGAGCAGATTTCAGATCTTTCTCCGGACAAGGTGCTCGTCATCACGCGCACTCTCGGACAGGCTTCCAACTTCAACGAAGTCGTTCGCTCCCAGGTGCAGCAGATGGATATCGGCGAGCGCTATGAAGAGGTCACCAAGGCTTTCGATTCCATCCGCGACGACGCCAAGGCCCTGGTCGATCAGCTCGCCGACGGCAGGATCTCCTTCACCGAGAACCTGGCCAACAAGTGGCGCGACATGCGCCGGGGCACGATCTCCGACCGCTTCACGGACATCCGCGACACCTACAAGGATGTCGCCCGGGCCACCAAGGACCAGATCGAGCGCGAACAGACCATTCTGGAAGCCTACCGTGATTTTCGCGGCGCGCTGAAACAGGCTGAAGTCACGGCGCTGGAACTCCTCAACATTGCCATGGCGAAACTTGAGGGTGCCCAGGCGACGCTGAACGCCGCCTCCGGCGAGGTCGAAGCCTATACGGGCGACGACGCGGCCCAGAAGGCCCGGCTGGAACTTGCCCGCGACGAAAAGCTGCGCGAGATGCAGGACGAGGAAAAGCGCTACCAGATCGCCAAGGATCTCTCCGACAACCTGACCATCGGCTACAATACCTCCGAGGTGATCATGGCGCGGCTGGTGCAGACCACCAATGCCAAGGAACGGGTCTATGCGCAGTCGGTGAGCTTCTTCTCGACCAACGAGTCTGTCCTGACCGCACTCAATGCTTCCTTCACCGGCCTGCAGGGCCTGCACGAATCCACCGAAACGCTGAACGCCATGAAGGAAGGCATCAACAAGAGCCTGGAAACCCTGGCGGAAATCGGCGACGCGGTCCAGACGGAAGCCTTGAAGGCCGGCTACGGCCCGACGGTCGCCGCCGCATCCGTCAAGAAGCTCGTCGATTCCGTCGTCAACTTTCAGGTCCAGTCCCGGGAAATCATTTCCGAAATGCGGGAGATGTCGACGAAGAATTCCGAAGAGATCCGCACCGCGGTGGAAGACGGCAAGCGGCGGCTCGCCAAATTGACGGCTGAAGGATCAGCTCTCTAGGTTGGTTCACGTTCGGGACTTTATGCGTTCACCCGGGCGCGGGATGTTCTAGACTGAAGGGATTGACGGGCCGGACTTTCTCCGGCCCGCCCGATTTGAGAAGACCGCATTTATGGCTAGCAAGACCGACGCTCCTCTCGACGATCTGATGATGGCGATGGACGTGGTGGACACGCTGCGCCACGAAGAAGGGCAGGTCGCCCGGGAACTGAAGGCGGACGACCGCGACGCGGCGATGATCGAGCGTCTGCGGCAGGTCTATTCCGCGCAGGGGATCGAGGTTCCCGACCACCTTCTCAAGGCGGGCGTGGAGGATCTGAAACGCGACCGCTTCGTCTACACCCCGCCGGCCGCGGGCTTCCAGCGTACGCTGGCGATGATCTATATTTCCCGCGCCACCTGGTCGAAATGGCTTGCCGGGGCCGCCGCCGTGCTTCTGGTGGCGGTTGCCGCCTGGTATTTCCTGGTCAGCCTGCCCGCGCAGAGGGCCGAGGCCGATCTTCTGGCCCGGCTGCGGTCCCTGCCGGACACCTATAGCGAACTCGTCGGCCGCATCGACACCCTGACCGAAAACGCGGAGGTCGAGGGCAAGGCCCTCAGCCTGGCCGATGACGGGCGCCTTGCGCTTGCCGACGGCCGCAACGACGCCGCCTTCAAGGCGGAAGCAGACCTGCGCCAGCTCGCCGCGCAGCTTCAGGAAGTCTTCGAGGTCCGCATCATCGCCCGCGAAGGCGTCCCGACCGGCATCACCCGTATTCCGGATGCCAATCCGGACACCGAAAATTACTATATCGTGGTGGAAGCCATCGATCCGGACGGCAAGATACTCAAACGCAGCATCGCGTCTGAGGAAAGCAGCGCCGCGGAAACGGTCGACAAATGGGGTCAGCGCGTGTCGGAAACCATCTACAACGCGGTCCGCCGCGACAAGATGGAAGACGGCATCGTGCAAAAGGGCGTTCTTGGCCAGAAGCGGCGCGGGGAACTGGATATCAAATGGCGCGGCGGTGTTCAGGACGGAGCGATCACGAAATGGTAGCAGCCAGGAACGGACGCCTCCCCTTCGAGAAAGGTAGCCCATGCTGACCGGACGCCAGACGCTTGGCACCATCGAACAGTCCTTGCAGGACCTGCGCCGCGAGGAAGCTGAACTCAGCAAGCGCATCGAACGTTCGACGCGGTCGCTCACCGATCTGCAGGAACGCCAGAGTGAAGCTTATCGCGATCTCGCCCGTTTCCGTCTGGATTCAGATGCAGCCGGTGCACTGAACACCCGCCTGGACAGCGCCGCGCGCGAAGCCCGCCGGCTTCTGGACAAACGCAGCGCCGACTACAAGGTGCTGAGCGAACAGCTCCGCCAGAGCGAGAGCGAACGCAATCAGCTTCACAAAAAGCGCGGCGAACTGGACAGTGCCCGCGACGCCGCCGAAAATCAGATGGACGAGCTGATGGAGGCGGTCGACGGCCGTCTTGAAAACGACAGCGCCTATCAGGCCCAGAACCGGGCAACCGAAGCGGCGCTTGCGACAGCGGAAGCAGCCGCCACCAAGGCGATGACGTCTGAACGGGACCGCGCCGAGAAGGGCAAGGCCTATGACGACGATCCCTTGTTCATCTATCTTTGGCAGCGTGGCTTCGGCACCCCGGATTACCGTCACCGGGGTCTCGTCCGTTCCCTGGACGGCTGGGTCGCCGGCATTATCCGCTTTCACGACGCCCGCGCGAATTACGCCATGCTCACCGGCATTCCCGAACGCATGGCAAGACATGCGGAACGCTGCGCGCAGATTGCCCGCCAGGAGCAGGCGAAGCTTGCCGAATTCAGCCGCAACGCCATGACAGACGCGGCCGGCACGGATCTTGTCGGTTCAATTGAAAATTACAGCGAGGAAATCGACCGCATCGACGGCGATCTGGACAAGCTGGACAGGCGCATCGAAACACTCTCCACCGCCCTTGCCGAGTTTTCCGGAGGCGAAGACGCCGATTTCCTGAAGGCGGAGGAACACCTGTCCGTTTCGCTGCAGGCCGACGACCTGAACGAACTCTGGCGCGCGGCTCTCGATACCCCCTCACCCGAAGACGAAAAAATCGTTCAGCGGATCGAGGATCTGAAGGAACGGATCGAGCAGATAGCGCGCGAGATCCGCCAGGACCGTGAACTGCAGCGCGATATCGGCCGGCGGCGTACGGAACTTGCGGACGTCATCAAACGCTTCAGGTCCAGCGGCTACGGCAGCTGGGAATCCACCTTCTCCGACAACAAGCTCACCACAGTCCTTCTGGGAGAGCTTGTGAAGGGCGCGATCACGGGTGCCGACTACTGGGCCCGGGCCGAGCGCTCCCACAAAAGACGCAAGCCGCGCGGACGCAAGGTGGCCTTTCCGCACGGTACCGGCCTGCCCAAATCCATGGGGGGTTTCGGCGGATCCGGAGGACCGGGCGGCAATTTCCCCGGCGCCGGTGACAGTTTCGGTGGTGGAGGTTTTAAAAGCGGCAGCGGATTTGGCGGCGGCGGCTTCAAGACGGGCGATCATTTTTAACCGCACGGGCGAGGCGCGAACTTCGCCCCTCTACCGCCACAACGCTTCGTTAGGAGAGGTGTGGCAGGTTGCGTTTTGAGAAGCCGGAAAACACTGTTTTATGGAATTAGGCACGGGATCAGGCTGCATTCATATGGAACCATTTGATTGCAGAGCGGTTGATCAGTTTTAATGTGACAGAGCATCTTGCCCGCCGGGACCTGAGCGCGGATAATTTGTTCCAGAATGCGGAAAGCGGTTTATGGTCTATTCAAATTCGGGAAAGCAGATGCGGAACCTTCTAGTTATCAGCCTTTGCGCCCTCGCGCTTGCCGCCTGTCAGAGCGGCTCAGGCCGGCGGTCCGCCCTTCCCGATCAGCCGAAACTCGATGTTCCGGCCGGCGCCCAAAGTGTCAACATCGCCGGCGCTCCGGCCGATGTCCGCGCCGCGCTTGTTTCCAGCGCGCAGGAACGCGGCACTGTCGTTTTGCAGAATGAGGCGAACATGGTCGTGCTCGAAAGACCGATGACAGGTGCAAATCCCGCGCTCGATTCAGAATTCGGTCCTTCGGACAACGGCCAGCGTGTCATCCGCATCCGCGTGCGCTTTACCGGAACGCCCTGCCAGACGCTGGCGGTTCAGGATCTCGCGGTGATCAACAATGTGCGCACCGCCCTGGAGCAGAGTTTCGTGCTGCCGGGCAACCAGAACACCATGCAAAGCCTGCAGGGCCTGAAATCCCGCGCCGAACAAGGCAGCACCTGTCCGCCGCTGTCCTCCTGACACAAAACGCCCGCTAAAAAGAAGCCGGCCGCCGAAGCGGCCGGTCTGCTTCCGATCAAGCCTCCGTCAGTGTCAGCAGGATGTCCGCGTACCAGGCGCAGTTCAGGCCCAGCGCTTCGTCGAGCACCATGTCGCGCGTTCCAACGTCAAGCCGCGCTGAATGAACGCCGAGCAGTTTCCATGGCAGATCGCCCTCCATGCCGTCCAGGTCAGGCGCGCGCATCACCACGGGTGCGCCGCTTATGCCGCGATGGGTACGGCCATCGGTCAGGAAGTAGCCCATGCCCTCGAAGCGGAACCCGAACGACGAGGCAATGACCGCCTGCCGCACCACGGGCATATGGTGCAGCGTGTCGTGAAAGCCGAGCGGAAAACCGACCACCAGGATCGACGATCCGACTTCGACTTGCTCCTGCGGATCAACCAGATGCTCGGGACCGAAGACACGGTAGAGCAGGTCTTCAGGCAGGGCGCTCCTGTCCAGCTCGATCACCGCGACATCAATCTCGCCGGCTGTATCCGTCCCCTGACGCCAGAGGCTCGTTCCGTCACGATAGAGCGGTATCGACAGCCCGATCGACTCGGCAAGGTTCTGCGGATTGTTGTGCAGCTCGATTTCGATACGGGTCGGACGGTGGTCGCTCTCCTTGTCGATCATGACGTGGCGGCTGGTCACCAGAAAAAGCCGGTCTTCCCGCCGGAAGAAAAAGCCGCTCGCATTGGTCAGATGCTGGTCCCCGTTGAAGGTGGAGACGCGCGGCGTTGTGAGCAGAATAGCATCGATCATCGCGGAAATCGCTCCCCGGACTGATGTGTCCCGCATCTGCCTGTCACCGGACAGGGTTTCGTCAATCTGTTTCTCCTTTTGAACGAACGCATTCCAGGCCAGGTACTATGCCTGCCGGAGCGTTTTCCTGTGTTTCGGTAGCTGGCAAACACCGCACCGGCGCATTCGTTCCATCACGGTAACACAAGCGCCGGGCCCGGCGGGGTGACACCGGTCAAACGCAGAAGCGTTGCTTCGGATTTCTCTCCGTTACCTTGGTTCCGGCGCCAGGCAATGGTAGAACTTGTAGTAGCCCGCCAGATGTCATTGGAGAGGCTTGTCCTTCGGCCCCTCGCTGTTCTTCTTCAACGTATAGGCTTGCTGCCGAGGCCGCCAAGGCTGGACGCAGACTGAGTGATAGAGACCTGCGCCGACGCCGCCTCGGAGCCGATAAGGCTTGGATTTCATCTTGTAAGTGCTTACTCTCGCGATACGCGATATCGCTTCTGTTTCGCTGCAATTGAAAGCAGTTGATGCGTCGCTCCGGCCTTTTCAAGTATTGTTTCGCCACACCTTCGGATTTTTGAATGCCAAGCGTTTACCAGCTCAAATCCCGCTTTCAGGATCTGCTCCGCCCGCTTTGCCGCAGCCTAGCGGCAGCAGGCATCACTGCCAATCAGGTGACGCTTGCCGCTCTGGGACTTTCCGTACTGGAGGGGCTGGCGCTCTGGCTGTTTGCAGGGGCTTTTCTGCCGCTGCTGCTGCTCCCGGTCGTCCTGTTCATCCGCATGGGCCTCAATGCCATCGACGGCATGCTGGCGCGCGAGCATGACCAGAAGTCGGATCTTGGCGCGGTCCTCAACGAACTCGGCGACGTATTATCGGATGCCGCCCTCTACCTGCCCTTCGCGCTCCTGCCTTTCGTTTCCGGCACACTGGTCGTCGGGCTTGTCGTGCTTGCCGTTATCGGCGAGATGACCGGTGTCATCGGTGTCCAGATCGGCGCCAGCCGCCGCTATGACGGCCCCTTCGGCAAGAGCGACCGGGCGGTGCTCTTCGGCCTGTGCGGCCTGCTGATGGCCTTCGGACTGACCAGTCCCCTCGCCTATCAGATCCTGTTCGGCGCCGGGCTGGCCCTTGCCGCGCTCACCATCTTGAACCGTGCCCGCGCGGCCATCGAAAAGAAGCGATCCGCATGAACCTTCAGACACTCCACTGGGCCCTGATCGGCATCTGGGGCCTCCTCGCCGTGGCGAGCGTGATCGTCTACGCGATTTCCAGACGCTCGCCGAAAAACATGAGCGAACTCGTCGCGCGCACCCGCAGCTGGTGGGTCATGGTGGCGATCTTCACGATTTCGTTTCTGGTCAGCAACACGCTTTCCATCGTCGTCTTCGCGCTCATCAGCTTCCTGGCGCTGAAGGAATATTTCTCCATGATCCCGACCCGCAGGGCCGACCGGCGGGTGCTCTTCTGGGCGTATCTTTCGATCCCGGTCCAGTATTTCTGGGTCTATGACGGCTACTACGGCATGTTCGCCGTGTTCATCCCGGTCTACATGTTCCTGTTTCTGCCCTTCGCCAGCCTGCTGACCCAGCAGACCGATGGATTTTTGAAGTCTGTCGGCACGCTCAACTGGGGCCTGATGCTTTGCGTCTTTTCCATCAGCCACGCGGCCTTTCTGCTGATCCTGCCGCCGACCGCCGCAAACGACGCGGGCGGCCCCGGTCTGCTGCTGTTCCTGATCTTCCTGACCCAGTTCAACGATGTCGCCCAGTATACCTGGGGCAAGCTGCTCGGCCGCCGCAAGATCGTCCCCGGCGTCAGTCCGAACAAGACCTGGGAAGGCTTTCTGGGCGGCGTCGCCACCACCTTCGTGCTCGCGCTCCTGACCGCCCCGCTGGTCACGCCCTTCGACATGGCCCATGCTGCGGTGGCCGGCCTGCTCATTCCCGTTGCCGGTTTCGTCGGCGATGTCACCGTCTCCGCCCTGAAACGCGATCTCGGCGTCAAGGACACCGGCAGCCTGATCCCCGGCCACGGCGGCATTCTCGACCGCATCGACAGCCTCACCTACACCGCCCCGCTGTTCTTCCACTTCACCCGGTATTTCTACTATTAGGAGCCGGTTGACATGAGAATGAACGCTTCCAGGTCCATCTCGACTGCAGGCCCACAGTGCTGTCCCGGACTCGACCCGGGACCGGCTGCGAAGGATCCAGGGGAATGGCCCCGGCGCGAGGCCGGGGCGGCAGCTGAGAACCCGGCGATCGGACTATTGAACGGAATTCTCCCTCAATGCTGTGCCACGCCGAAAGGCGCCACCTGATGCTCCAGAAAGCCTTCTACATTTTCGTCAGGATCGCGATCCTGTTTCTCCTCGGGCTGAATGTCCGCCGCAAGGAGCAGCTTCCGGTGAAAGGTCCGGCGATCATCGTCGCCAATCACAACAGCCATCTGGACACGATGGTGCTGATGGCTCTGATGCCGCTCACGAAACTGAAGGACATCAAGCCGGTCGCGGCGGCGGATTACTTTTTCTCCTCGCCCATCAAGGCCTGGCTGTCGGAGCATGTGCTCGGCATCATTGCGGTCGAACGCGGTGGCAAGGACAGGTCGCGGGATCCGCTGCAGGGCTGTTACGACGCCCTTGGCGACGGCAAGGTCCTGATCCTTTTCCCGGAAGGCTCGCGCGGCGAGCCCGAGCAGATGACCGATCTCAAGAAGGGCGTCTCCTATCTGGCCGAACGCTTTCCGCAGGCACCCGTGGTGCCCGTCTTCACCCACGGACTGGGCAAGGCCCTGCCCAGGGGTTCCTTCCTGCTGGTGCCGTTCTTCTGCGATATTTTTATAGGCGAACCAATAACCTGGGAGGGAAACCGGATTCAGTTCATGAACACACTCCGGGACCGTTTCGCCGCGCTCTCCACGGAAAAGACCTTTGCGCCCTGGGAGTAAGACACTTGCCGCCCTCTGGGGCTTTGCCGAAGCGACGCTGTTTTTCGTCGTCCCGGACGTGCTGCTGACCGGCCTGGCGCTGAGGTCCCTCAAAAGAGCACTTTGTGCCGCCTTGGTAGCGGCGCTCGCGGCTGCCGTTGGCGGCGCCCTGATATGGACCTGCGCGCACTACGCACCCCACACAAGCCGTTCGGTGCTGCTCCAGGTGCCCGGCATCTCGGAAAATACGTTCGCCACCGTCCAGCTGTATCTGGAAAGCGGCCTCTTTCAGGGTATGCTGCGCGGCGCCTTTTCCGGCGTGCCCTACAAGATCTTCGCAGCCGAAGCCGGAATGAACGGCACCAGCCTTTGGGTCTTCGCCCTACTGTCCCCACTCGCCCGGTTGCCCAGGTTCGTGGTTGTGTGCATGGCTACTTGGGCGCTGTCGCGGTTGGCCGGGGAGAGACTGTCAATGGGCGCCAAAGTGGCGCTCAGCCTTGCGCTCTGGGTGGTGTTTTACGTTTTCTATTTCGCCATGGCGGGCTGGTGAGCGACTGACTGCTTTCCGGAGACCGCCGATAACCGGTTTGAAGATCTCTCGCGGCCAAGAACGATACCCCTACCCGTTGAGGACATCCTTCACCGTCGTCGCCAGCTGTTTCAGCGTGAACGGCTTGGCCAGGAAGAAGAATTTCTCGCCCGGCGGCAGGTTTTCCTCAAACGCGTCTTCCGCGTAACCGGAGACGAAGATGATCTTCAGGTCCGGGTGGGTCTTGCGCAGCTCGACGAGCAGGGTCGGACCGTCCATTTCCGGCATCACCACGTCGGAGACGACGAGATCGATCTTTCCGTCCGTCTCCTCCATCACCTCCAGCGCCTCGTTGCCGGACGCGGCCTCGTAGACGGTGTAGCCGCGCGAGGCGAGCGCGCGGGCGCCGAAGGCGCGCACGGCCTCCTCGTCCTCCACAAGAAGGATGGAGGCGGAACCGGTGAGGTCGGCGACCTTTTCCGGCTCTCTTTCCTTCGGTTCGGGCTTCTTTTCCTCCACGAACTGCGGAATGTGGCGCGGCAGGAACAGGCGGAAGGTGGTTCCCACATCGACGTCCGAGGTGCAGAAGACGAAACCGCCAGTCTGCTTGACGATGCCGTAAACGGTCGACAGGCCGAGGCCCGTACCCTTGCCGACTTCCTTGGTGGAGAAAAACGGGTCGAAGATCTTCTCCATGATGTCCGCTGGCATGCCGTGGCCGGTATCCTCGACCTCCACCAGCGTATATTCGCCCGGCGGCATGCCGCGCACGTTGTCGAACTGGGTGCTCTCGGCTTCCGACACGTTGCGGGTGCGGATCGTCAGCCGGCCGCCATCGGCCATGGCGTCGCCCGCATTCACCGCCAGGTTGACGATCACCTGTTCCAGCTGGTTGAGATCCGCCATGACCGGCCACAGGTCCCGGCCGTGGATCACCTTCAGCTCAACTTTCTCGCCCAGCAGGCGGTCGAGCAGGATGGACAGATCCGCCAGAACGTCATTGAGCTCAAGCTGCTGCGGCCGCAGGGTCTGGCGGCGGGAGAAGGCCAGCAACTGCCGCACGAGACCGGCGGCGCGATTAGCGTTCTGCTTGATGTTCATGATGTCCTGGAAGGACGGATCGGTCGGCCGATGGCTCGCCAGCAGCAGGTCGGAGAAGCCGATGATCGCCGTCAGGACGTTGTTGAAGTCATGGGCGACACCGCCAGCGAGCTGGCCGATCGCCTGCATCTTCTGGCTTTGCGCGAACTGGGCTTCAAGGGCGCGTTGCTGGGTGGTTTCCAGCGCGTAGACGATTGCCGCCTCCCCGTCGCCTTCGCCTTCCTGGACGGCGGAGACATAAAAGGTGGCCGAGCGCGGGTCGTTGCCCTTGACCAGCGGAATGTCGATCGGCGCGATCTCGCCGATCCCGTTGGAGGCGGCGGACAGGGCCCTGGCAAGAAGCTCGCGGCCGCTGTCGGCCACATAAGCTTCCAGCTTCGGCGACTCGTCATCCGTATCGACCGCCCCGAACAGCTTCAGGAACGGCGCGTTGGTCCTGAGAACCCTGCCTTCCTTGTCCAGCGAGGCAATCGCGATGGGCGTGTTGTTGAAGAAGCGCGCGAAACGGACTTCCGCCGCCCTGAGGGCTTCGGAAACCTCCTCGCCGCGCGAGCGGTTGAGCACCAGCGTGCGGCTGTCGCCCGGCTGGCCGTTTTCCCCGAATGGCACCCGGTGCAGCAGACGCACAGGCAGTCCGCGCCCGTTGCGGGTGACGAAATCGAGATCGAAAGTCTCGCTCTTGACCTCTCCCGCCTGCCCCTTGAGCGAGCGGATAAGCTCCGTGCCGTCGCCGCGCACGATGCTCGACAGGTCGAGATCGCCGGCGTCGAACTGGGCAAGGTCATAGCCGAGCCAGTCGGCAAGCGTCGCGTTCAGATAGACAAGCCGGCCTTCCCCGTCGCAGGAGAAGAAACCGGCAGGGGCATGGTCGAGGAAATTGATGACGCGCTGCAGTTCCTGAAAGGAGTTTTCCTGCTCGGCGCGGTCGCGGGTGATGTCGGCGAGTTGCCAGACGGCCATCGGCTTGCCGCCGCCGCGCTCCTTCGGCACCTGAAGCGGACGCACCGACACCCGGTACCAGCGGGCAGCGCCTTCCGCGCGCCCGAGTGGAACCGGCATGCGGATTTCCTCCTGCGCCCTGCGGCTGTCGCGCATCGCCTGTGACAGGCGGAAGATCGCGTCCGCCGCATCGGGGTCGGAGGAAAAGACACGTTCGACCACACGAATGTCGGCGGCGGTTTCCGCGCCGGTCAGATCCGCGTAGGACTTGTTGGCATAGACGAGACGGCCGTCCAGATCGGTGATCAGGGCACCGTCTTCCAGAGTGTCGACAAAAGCGGAGGCGAGCGGATTTGCTTCTCCCGGACGGGCTGACAGACGCAGAAAGCCTATCGCGCCGGCGAACAGGCAAAACACGCCGACCACGGCCAGAATGCCGAGCAGCGCAAGTATGAACGGCTGCGCGACATCCCGGTCCATGACCGCGAAGGCAGCAGCCGCGCCGACGAGCAATAGCGCAAGACCTATCAGCAGGCCTATATTCCCGGAACGCTCCGGCCGGCTGATCATCGGCCCGCTCGGCGTTCCGTCCATGTCACTCATCCGTCTTGTCTCCCCGGCCCGATTCGGTTTTTGAACGGGCCGTTTCCAAGCATTCTGTGCTTGGGTGCCAATTTCAACTTATATGAAGGCAAGTCCTGTTGAAATTCACCTGTTTGACCCGGGAATCAACCGGTGAACCACCCTTTAGGGATTATTTCCCCCGCCAGGCCGCCCGCCGGCGCATGCGGAAGACGAATCCGATGACTTCCGCAACAGCCTTGTAATGTTCCTCGGGCACGTCCTGATCGATGTCGACCGTGGCGTAAAGAGCCCGCGCCAGCGGCGGATTCTCGATCACCGGAATCTCGTTTTCCTTTGCCACTTCCCGGATTCTGAGCGCGACCGCGTCCGTTCCCTTGGCAAGGCACAGCGGCGCGCCCATGCCGTCTTCATATTTCAGCGCCACAGCATAGTGGGTCGGGTTGGTGACGACCACGGTCGCCAGCGGAACCGATGCCATCATGCGCTTGCGCGAGCGCTCCATACGCAGTTGCCGGATCTTGCCCTTGACCAGCGGGTCCCCTTCCGTCTGCTTGTATTCGTCCTTGACCTCGCGCAGCGACATCTTCTGCTTGTTGAACCATTTGTTGCGCTGGTAGACGAAATCGGCGCCCGCGACAACGGTCATCACCGCCAGGATGGCGGCCAGCACCTGCAGGATCAGCACCCGGGCTTCCGGCAGGATCACGGACGGGTCGGAAAAGATCATGATGTCGGCTTCGTCCCGGTGCGGCCAAATGACGGCAACCATGACCGCGCCGACAACCGAGATTTTCACCAGGCCCTTGGTGAAGTTCACCAGGCTGTCGGCCGAAAACAGCCGCTTGAATCCGGAGGCCGGTGAAATCTTCGACAGTTTGGGCTTGATCGTCTCGGCGGTGAACAGCGGCTGGTGCTGAATGAGGTTTCCCGCGACCGCCATCAGCACGAGGGAAATCAGCGGCACGCCGACAATCAGCGCAACCGATTGTCCGGTGTCGCGCCACAGCGCCTTCAGGGCGTAGCCGTCAACGGGCATCTGATGGGAATGTTCCAAGTAGCCCTTCATCAGATCGCCGAGCAAGGCCGTTGTGGAAGGCGCGAATATGGCAATCATCAGGGTGGCGCCGGCCAGGGTGAACCAGGTGCTGACTTCCTGCGATTTGGGAACGTCCCCCTTGTCATGCGCCTCTTTCAGGCGCTTTTGTGTGGGGTCCTCTGTCTTTTCTGAGTCGTCGCTACCTTCGGCCATTGCGAAGCGCTATCCCAATATGAATTTGCCGAGCGACTGCTGAAAATGTTCCAGATAGAACATCATCATCGTCGTGAGCAGCACCATGAACATTAATAGCCCGATCGCGATATTCACGGGCATGGCGATAAAGAAGATCTGCATCTGCGGCATCAGCTTGTTGAGCAGGCCGAGACCGAAATAGAAGACGAGACCGACAACCAGAAAAGGCGCGCTCACGCGCGCCGCGATCGAGAACACATGTGCGACCGTCTCGGTCGCGTTCTTCGAAAAGTCGCCGACAGGCGGCGTTATTCCCGGCGGAAAGATCTCAAAGCTGTCGTAGAGCGCGGCAATCACCAGATAGTGGCTGTCCGTGACGAAAACCAGCGTGATGCCAAGGATCGACAGGAAGTTGCCATAGAGTGCGCCCTGCTGGCCTTCATTGGCGATATCGGTTCCAAGCGCGAAGGCCATGCCGGACTGGTTCGCCACAATGACACCCGCGATCTGCAGAACGGAGGTGATCATCCTGGCGCACAGGCCAATTCCGAAACCAATGGCGAGTTCTCCGCCAAGCAGGAGAAGAAGACGCATGGGATCGGCGGTCAGTTCGGCCGGATATTGCGGCCCGGCAACAGGATAAAGGACAAGCGTCAGTGCAAGAGCGATGGTCAGACGGAACCGCATCGGGATGGAACTTTCCCCGAGTGCCGGAAGCAGCATGATCATCGTGCCGAGGCGCGCGAACATCAACATGAACGCTGCGACGACATCCGGCAGGAAATTGAGCTCAACCGTCATATTCCCTCCCGGATCACCTTTCGCTCTAGGGTCTGTGGACAATTAGGTTTGGGTCGCGGCGCGAGCCGGATTTCGAAGAGATTTGGCGCAAAACGCCCATTTCGGCGTCCCAATGTCTTGAAAGGGAACACCCTTCCTGCGACCTTGCTTCTTCAACTGGGCGTTTTGCATCCAAACCTCGACCAAATCCTTATTGTCCACAGACCCTAGCTCGTCGTAAGGATCATCTCGGCCACCCGCGCCATGAAAGCCTGCAGCAACTGGCTCATGAACGGCAGGGTGATGAGAAGCGTGAGGAAAATCGCCAGGATCTTGGGGACGAAAACCAGGGTCATTTCCTGGATCTGCGTCAGCGCCTGAAACAGGGCGATGACGACACCGACAAGCAGGCCGACAGCCATGATCGGCCCCGCCACCAGGATCATCGTCCAGACTGCTTCGCGGGCAAGATCTAGAACTTCACCGCCTGTCATCGCACGCCTCTCCCGAGCACCCTGCGTTCAGTTGAATGCCGCCAAGAAGCCCCGCCACTCCAAAAGTTGATCGAGATCGGGTCAGATCGGCATCCGCATGATTTCTTCATAGGCGGAAATGACACGGTCTCTGACCGCCACCATCGTTTCCAGCGCAATTTCGGTTTCGGCAATCGCGGTAACCACGTCGACGACATCCGCCTTGCCTTCGATCATCCCGACGGCCTTGTCGTCCGCCTGTTGACCCTTGTCGACGATGGTCTCGACCGCCTCGCTCACCATCTTGCCGAAATCGACCGTTTCCGCCTTTGGAGATGCGTCTTCCGCGGCAGGCATCTGCTGCTGCAGCCGGGCGGCCATCTGATAGGCATTGTTTGCAATTGACGCGGTGGACATGAGCTCCACTCCCTGGATCGCGGGGTTTATGCCCGCAGGATGTCGATGGTTCGCTGCAGCATCCGCCGCGTCGATTCGATAACGTTTAGATTGGCCTCGTAGGACCGCTGCGCCTCGCGCATATCGGTGGTTTCGATCAGCGTGTTCACGTTCGGCTGCAGCACATATCCGTTCTCGTCGGCAGCCGGGTGTCCGGGCATGTGAACCGACTTGAAGTCGGACTTGTCCTCGGCGATCGGACCCAGTTCCACCTTCTCCGCGCCGAGTTCCCTGTCGAACTGGGTCTTGAAGGTCGGGATTTTCCGCCGGTAAGGCTCTTCCTCCGGCGTCTTGGCGGTCGAATTCACGTTGGCGATATTCTCCGCGATGATCCGCATGCGCCCGTTCTGCGCCTTCAGACCGCTTGCCGAAACAAACAGCGATTTGATCAGGTCCATGTTATCGGTCCTTTTGTCTCATTCTCTACCGTCGCGCTCCCGGCACGCACTGCGTTCGGGCTATCCCCGAAAAACCGATCTATGCGCTTTTCGACAACGCGGTCCGGATCAGGCCCATGCCCTTGGTGTAAAGGCTCGTCGCGGCCTGGAAATCCATCTGGTTCTCGGTGATCTTCATCATCTGCTCTTCCAGGTTGACGCTGTTGCCGTTGGGCGTGACCTCGAAGGAATCCAGCGTCTCGATCTTGGCGTCCTTGGTGCCCGATATGTTTCCGGCGATATGACCAACCCGGGTCGTGTCGGTCGTCAACGACAGAGTTTCCCGGCCGATATGGTCCTTGAAACTGTAGGCCTTGACTTCCCTTGCCCCGTACCCCGGCGTATCCGCATTGGCGATGTTTTCGGCAAGTACACCTTGTCTCACCTGGTGCCATCGCATTTTCGATTTCAGCGCCTGGAACAGCGGCAGGTCCGTCACAGCCATTTAGTTCACCATTTGTTAACCAACCGGGCAATGATTGCCGGGTAAATAGTTAATGAAAGGTTAACGCCAACTTCGCACAAATGAGGCAACCCATTCAAAAACCCGTGGAAGAGAGCAACATTCCTTTGCATTTCGCAATTTGAACCCCGCTCATGGCGGGCAAATTTTGCCTGCTTCTGTTAACGTCAAGACCTAGTGAGATTCGAAGCGGATCAGCAAGCGGGACAATCAGTCTTTCATCCAGGGCCGATGCATGTGCGGCAATGAAAAGCGAAAAAACAAAGAGCTTTGAGGCATTGGGACGATGCCGGTGCAAATTCTGGATTTACTGGGGATAAGCGGGGCACTCCCCAATTGAGGCAAAAAATCCAGGTAACCGGCAATCGCGCTGATATCGCAAGCAGGGGCTGCACGAGGACAAGATGTACAATTGGATTCAAACCACTTTCAATGTGAGCGGGAGCGTAACCCAGGCGGTCGCGGTGATACTGGCGCTTGCCGTCGTGCTGCTGCTTTTTGGTCTGTTCATTTTCATTCTCAAGCGACTCACGGGAACCAATGCCCCTCAGAACAGGAACAGGCAGCCCCGGATTGCCGTCATGGACAGCGCGCCGATTGACACAAAGCGCCGTCTCGTTCTGATCCGGCGGGACAACATCGAGCACCTGATCCTCGTCGGTGGACCTAGCGACGTGGTCGTCGAACAGAACATCGTCCGCAACGCTCCGCTCACCGCATCGCGTCCTGGAACCTATCCGGGCGCGGGACTTGCCGGACCCGGTCAGATCAAGTCGCCGATGGCGCCGGGCCCCGACATTCCCTTCCGGCCGGACGACCGCCTCCCCGACGCGGAACCGGGAACATTGGCGGCGCAGGCCGCACCTGTCAGGCCGCCTGTCACGGTGGCGTATTCCGATCCCGATCCCGAAGCCGGACCGGCCGCCGTTCGCGAAACCGCCGCATCCGTCCCCGCCGCGGCCGAAAAGACGCAGGCGAGCCCTGTTCTTCCCAGGCCGGTACAATCGAAATCGGCTCCCGTGGCGGCGGCAAGGCCTCTCACGGCGGACACGGAGAGCGAAGCCGCAACCGGCTCGACACGCGCGGCCGACCTTCTGCGGGCGGCAACCCAGAACGGCTTCAACAGAACTCTCGCAAGGGCTCCCGCAACTCCGGTTCCGGCGCAGGACATCCCCGCCGGAGGCCGCAAGGCCCCGGAAGTGAAGACCGAACCGGCCGTATCGGGTGAGGACGCCGCGGCTTCTGCGGACAAGCCTGCTTCGGAGCTCTCATCCCTGCCCCGTTCCTTCGCATCGCGAGAGCGCCCCGCCTATGCCGGTCACTCGATCACACCACCGGCGTCCGGCCCGGCGGCACGCGCCAAAACAGCTCTGATGAAGCCGTCAGACACGGTGCCGCAAAGGATCGAACCCCTCGTGGCGCCGCATGGCGCGGGTGCCGGTTCCCCAGAGCCCCGCATTTCCGCCGAAACGTCGCGCTCCGAAGCGAAGGCTGAGCCCGAACATCGGCACGACCCGGTTCGCCCGGCTCTGGCCGCGGCCGGCGCCGCAATGTCCGCCGCCGACCTTCCGGAGACCGGACCGGCGGCTGGCAACACCGAAAGCGACGCCAATGTCGATACCGGCCCTCAGGAGACCGCACCCTCCGCTTCCGGTGATCTGTCCGATGTAATCACGCTTGCTCCAGACACGCCTCCCGGCCCGGGAACGGAACCGGCGCAGGTTCCCTCACAAGCAGATTCCCCGACCCCGGCCCAAAACCCCGGATCCCAGGATCCCGTCCAGAGAGACATCGTGCTTGAACTGGATGACCTCATTGCCGTGGACGCGCCGCAGCCCGCCGCAAGGCCCGCGCCGGACGAACACAGCTCCGCGATGGAGAATGCAGGCCCTGAAGAGCTGGTGAACCCTGCCCCCCCGGCGGAAGAGCCTTCATCCGACGTCAAACCCGGGGATGACCGGGACAAGCCGGCCGCCAAACCGCCTGCTGGCCTGAGCGACAAGAATCCGATTGAAGAAGAAATGGCCAAAATTCTGGACGAGCTGGGCGGGCAGCCCAACTGATGACCCGCGACACACGTTCATTGCGGCGATACGGATGGATCGCATTGCTGGCCTTCGCCGCAACATTGTTCGCCCTTGTGGCAGGACCTGCCGTGGCCCAGGAAATTTCCGTCGGCTTCGGCGACGATGCCAGCCTGACGGAACGCGCGGTACAACTCGTCATCCTCCTGACGATCCTGTCGCTCGCTCCGTCGATTCTCGTGATGGTGACCAGCTTCACGCGGATCGTCGTGGTCCTCTCGCTGCTCCGGTCCGCGATCGGACTGCAGACGGCCCCGCCCAACATGGTTATGGTCAGCCTGGCGCTGTTTCTCTCCGCCTTCATCATGATGCCGACGCTGCAGGCGGCCTATGACGCCGGTGTCGAGCCGCTGGTCAACGGAGACATCGAATTCGAACAGGCCTTCGAGCGCGCCTCGGAACCGTTCCGCAGTTTCATGCTGTCTCAGGTTCGCGAAAAGGACCTCGCCCTCTTCCAGGAACTTTCAGGTCAGGAAGCCCCGGAAGGTCCGGAAGATCTTTCCATGGCCACGCTGATTCCCGCATTCATGATTTCCGAACTCAGGCGCGCCTTCGAAATCGGCTTCCTCTTGTACCTGCCGTTCCTCATTATCGATCTCGTGATCGCCTCCGTCCTGATGTCCATGGGCATGATGATGCTGCCGCCCGTTGTCATCTCCCTGCCCTTCAAGCTGATTTTCTTCGTTCTCGTCGACGGCTGGAACCTTGTCGCCGGATCTCTGGTTAAGAGTTTTGGCGGAGGATAAATTTACGCATACATAAAGTCTGAAAGTAGAGGAAAATTAACAATAGAACGCCAAGATAACCACTCAATTCGAGGACTTCCCCTCCTGAAATCGCAGTGGTAAATCGGTGATACGAGAACAACTTGAACAACTCGCCAGGATCAAGGAACCGGAAGCGAGATCAAACCTCATCCGGACGCTGGTAGGGGAATACGCCCGATCGGAAGACTATCATCCCAGCGAGATGGAACGGGAGCTCTTCTCCGGAATCGTTCTGACCGTGTTCGACCAGCTTGACCGGGACGCTCGCTACGAACTGGTCGTCCGGCTCGCCAAGACGGATCGCATCATTTCCGAACTTGCCGACCGGCTCGCTCAGGAACATTACGAGCTTTCCGAACCAGTCATTGAATGCTCTCCCATGATCAGCCAGAACGGACTGATGAAAATTGCCCAGGCCGGTGGCAACGACAAGCGGTTGTCCGTAGCCCGTCGGACCGACCTGAGCGAGGAAATCTGTGACACGCTGATCGCCCGCAGCAGCAGGGATGTGGTTCATGCGTTGCTGGACAATCCGGACGTCCCGTTTTCCGTCAAGGGAACCCTGGCCCTTCTGATCTTCGCGAATACGGAATCCGAAGTACTGGCCGGTATCGCCAAGCGCGCGATCAAGGACACGCAATTCCTGCAGACCCAGATGGAAATTCTCGACACCAATTGCCCGCTCATTCCCGCACCGCTCAGGAAAGCTCTGGAAACGGGAGATCTGCAACGGCTGGCCGATTCAATCAAGGATGTGCCGCGCGATGGCGGCATCGAGCTGGACGGCGTGAAATACTCCCGCCACGAGGCCAGCATCCAGATTGCCAATGGCGAGATGTCCTTCGATGCCATCCTGCGCACCCTGTTCGAGCAGGGGCGCATTGACGCCGCCATCTGGCTGATCAGCCGCAAGATCAATCTCGCCGACGAAGTCGTTTCCGACACGCTGAAATCGGATGCGGACGGCGCCATCATGCGCCTCATGCTGCAGACCGGCATTCACGAGAAGACCTATCGCGATTTCCTCAAAGCCCGCAGCGGGTGGCTTGACCGCAGCACGAGGTCGATTCCCGAACTGGTCATGCGCTACAAGGCCGAACTGAGAAACCCGCGCCGGTACGGCAGGCCGCAGTTTGCTGCTCAATAGTCATCCTGAAAGCTGACCGGTTCAAATGTGTCGGAGCATTTTGTCTGCGTTCAACTGAACGCAGGGCTCTAATGCGTGTCGCATTAAATTGAATTCAGGAAATCGCCCGAACGCATTTGCAACGCAAACGCTGCCTCGGGCGTCCTCCTGAATCCACGAATCCGCTTGAACGCGACGCGCTCTAACCGGCAACCTCGCCGGCTTGCGAGGCCGCGGTCGACTGGTCCGGACTGCGGTCGGGCGACATGTATTGGCGACGATACTCTTTCAGGAACGTTTCCAGTGAATCGACGTCCGCCAGCTGGTTGGCGACCTCGAGGAATTCAACACCCTGGGTTTCGATCGACCGGGTGACGATTTCGAAGGCCAGCGCTTCGGGACTGTTGGACATTTTCGTCATGTATTTCGTCTGCAGCCGATCCAGGCTCAACTGATCGCCCGCCAGCGAAAAAGCGATCCCGGCCCGCAGAATATCGCGGCGCTCCAAGTCGTCGAGCGGTATGTTGTCCGACCAGCGCGAACCGTGCATCGCCTCGAACTGTTCCCCGGCTTCCCGCCAGCTCTCAGCCGCCCAGAAAGTGTCGCCTCGAAGACGGTCGACATCGGACCCGCGCATGTTGCGGACCAGCTCCAGGGCGAGGTCCGGTCGTCCGCTTTCGGTAAGCGCTCTGGCTTCGACGATATTGCGCTGCCGTTCAAGAGTGGACGGCAGGCTCGCCTGCCGAGTGCGGTTCAGGACACGCAAAGCCTCGTCCGCCTTGCGGTCCATCAGATATATCGCTGCCAGGTCCGCCGCGATCTGGGCTCTGGCCGCGCCTTTCAGCCGGTTGTCGACTTGGTGCCGCAACAGCTCCGTCGCCTGGCTCAGCAGATCGACCTCCACCAGCCTCTTGGCCAGCAGACGGACCATCTCGTCGCCCTGACGGCCGATTGGCGTCAATTCGCGAAAATCGTAGTAAAGCGCCAACGCCTTGATCGTCGGCATTTCATCCGCTTTCCCATCCAGGAACAGGGAATTGAACAGGCCGTTCATTTCTTCCTGCAGCAGACGCGTGGTATCGGATTCCGGTTCCGCCTGAACAGCCGATTTCATGGCCTCGAACGCTTCGCGATAGTGGCCTCGCTCGGCGTAAAGTTGCGCCAGGAACCGCAGCGTCTTCAGCTCGATTTCATCACCGCGCCAGGAAGTGGCCAGTCCGGCCAGCCTGTCGATGGTTTCATCTATCCCGAGTTCACCGTCCCGGTAACGGATCCTCAGCGCCCGGTATCCCGCTTCCGCGGCGCGCGGTCTGTCCTCGGACCGCGTAACCAGATCGAACACCGTCAGCGCTTCCTGTGAGCGGCCGGATGCATCGGCGACGCGTCCGCGCAGGATGTCGTAGCGCGCGGCCTGCGCACGCGTGACTTCGCTCGGTTCGATCTCGGCCAGGATACCGTTGGCGATACCGAAATCGTTGACTTCCACCAAAGCCTGGGCAGCGGCAAGCTTGAATTCGGTCTGGATGGCCGACGGATAATTGCCAACCACGGCACGGCCGCGCGGCATGGCAATGCGCGCGGGTGTCCAGTGGCCCAGCTTGACGTCCACGATCGTCTGCCAGATCGCCGCATCCGGACTGTTTTTCAGTTCGGGCCGGTTCAGATGGGCATAAGCTTCTTCCGGGCGGTTGGCCATCGTCTGGGCGGCGCCCATCATCAGATTGAAGGAACTGTCCTCCGCCAGCGCCGGTTCTTCCTCAAGTGCCAGCTTCATCAGTCCCTGCGCTTCCTGGGCAAACTGATGGGCCAGATAGAACCGGGCCAGTGCCATCAGCGGCTTGCGGCGTTTGCCCTCCGGCGATTTGGCCAGCCGGTCCTGCAACTCCTGAAGCCTTGAGCGGTAGGCACCCGGCCCTTCCGTACTCAGAGACACGAATTCGATGTAATTGCTTTCCTCGGGATCGATGATCCTGTTGAACGCCCCGGTTCCCCCGCGCAGATATTCGCTGGAAAGGGAAAGGCCGCCATCCTTTTCGATAATCACGTCGTCGCCGAGGATCTTCATCTTCACGCCATCGGACTTCGACGCGATGGCGATGCCCTGCGCTGAGCTCAGCGTGCTCAGATCGACGAAATTTTGAGGTTTCAGCAGTCCCCTTGGCGGACCGAAGCCGGTTACCATGGAAATCGTGTCGCCTACGTACGGATCTTCGACCTGTCGGATATTCTGGGGATCCTGATAGAGCACCCGCAGCACCGAGCCGCCGTCACCACGGATATTGCGTTCAAGTTTAAGGGGAATGGACGGTTCGAGGATCATGTCGCCGATCACCAACGACCAGGCATTGCCGTCCACGCCCACGGTTGCCAGAACGGGATCATTCATGTCCATGCGCAGGATCTGATAATCCTCGAATTGATGGACATCGATGGTTTCGGCGGTTTCGGCGAGCGCCGAGACCATGCCCCTCGTATCGATGGTTGCGTCGGTGTCGAACACCAGCCAGATGCTGTCATTGCGGCGGAACACGGCACTCGAAACCGGTTCCGAGAAGGGAAAGACGACGCGCACGGTGTTACCGATCCTGCGCGCCTCGGCCGATACGAAGTTGCGGACTTCCTCCGCGAACTCGGCCGGGGGCGTTTCCGGCGAGGCAGGAGGCTGCGTCAAGTCCTGCCCGCCCGTTGCCCGCCAGACTTCCGGGGCGGCAGATTGCGGACGGCTGGGAAGACGGATGCCCGCGGGCACGTCGGATCCGCCCAGGCTCAGGGTATCCTGCATCCGCGTCGGCTCTCCAGGCGAAGGCATTTCCCCCTGGGCGGTCCGGTCAGGTGTTCCGGCCGGCTGCAAGTTCGGGATATTTTCGTTTTCACCCTGCGCCCCGCCCTGCTCCTGAGCCTGAGGCGTTTCGACCTGCTGCTTGGAAAGATCGAGCATCGGCGCTTGCCGGACGATCTCTTCCTCCTGAGGTGCTTCCGGCGCCGAACCGGACAGGGGCATGGCCCCGGGCAAGACCGCGGGCGCCGCCTGTGCGGTTACAATCGGCTTCGCACCCGGCTGACCTTCTCCGGGCTTTCCGCTATCCGCAACGGGAATTGCCGAAGTGATCAGGCTGTCAGACGGATGGAAGTCTCTCGCATCGGCTGCGGGAAGAACGGAAGCGACAAGCTCGGGCGCGCGAAGCGTGTCGATCGCTGGCGCGGTGGCATCGGTCTCGGACTGTGCGGAAAGAACCGGTTTGGACCGGGGCACCATCGCGAGTTGGGGTCCCTGCGCTCCGCCGGTGGCCGCGGAGATCGAAAGATCGGGTGTTTCCGCCGGAGGCCGCTCGAAATCCTGTAGCCTTGCGCCCTGTTGATCTTTCGCCGGTGTCAGTGGAACGACGGTATAGGCCGGGGAATCGTCAGCAGCCGATTCCTTCAAGGTGCTGCTTCCTGCCGAAACGCTCGGACCGGAAGAGGGCAGACCCCGTGGATCTTTCACCTCGCGCGTATCCCTGAGGCCCGGGGCGGTGATCATTTCTTTCCGGTTTTCATTGTCCTCGACCGACAATTCCCGGTTGATCATGGCGTTGGCCGGATCGTTCGCAGTCATGTTCTCGGGTGTTACGTCGATGACATAGGTCTGCTCTTCGCGGAAGGCGCGGATATCGACGGACGGCTCGATGCGCATCAGGAATTTGAGCTTGCCCTGATCCAGGAACGAGGTGGCATCGATGACCCCTTGTGGAAGATGCGCGCGCAGATGGGAGATATCCAGCTGCGCCGGATGATTGAACGTCACCTTGATGATGTCGTTCTCGCGCACGAACGCGGTATCGAACCTGATGGACCAATCGAAGACAAGCCGGGTAAAGGTCGGGTGTTCACCCACATGAAGGGCGACCTCCGGCCCCTCCTGCACTTTCAGCCGTGCCTGTTCCAGGGCGCGCACCTTGCGCATGGCCGCCTCGGCCCGCTTGGCCAGTTCCCGCACCACATCGTCGGGCAATCCCGGTGGCAGGCCCTGCCAGTCCAGCGGCAGGATGTCGACGAAGAGTTTTTCCCCTGCCTCCAGCGTGTTGATCTTGAACTGGTTCTTCAGGGCGAACCGGATGGCGCTGCCGTCGGGATCGCGGCGGGCGATGGCGACGTAGTCCTTGAGGTCGAGCGGCACGTCATCGACATTGATATCGATCGGCTCTTCAAAGGAGATCCGTAACACGCCGCCGGTGATCAGGGCATCGTAGATCGGCAGCAGCGTCCGGTCCTTGAAGGTCAGGACGATCCGGCCATATCCGTCTTTCTGGGAAACGTCGACATTCACCGGCTCGAGCGACTGGGCCCTGAGCGGGGAAAGTCCGGCACAGATCGTCAGGGCCAGGCTCAACCAGGCAGCAGCCGCGGCCAGGCGCGCAAGCGCCCGCCTTCCGCCGAAATGGGCGGAATAGCAGCTTTTACCAATAGTCAGGAATGATCCCGGCAAGTTGTTCTGTCCTCGGATAACGCCAACACACCATTATTAGTTTTCTGTTCTTAACGTGCCCTTACGCGACGCGTTTAAATACGCGTGTTTCGCTCAGTTTGACGGGATTTTAGGCAAGTTGTCCTGAACAGGCGCCTGGGCCTGCATCGGCTTGGCGGCTTCTGCGGATGCATCCGGATCGCCGGCAATGGCCACGGTCAGCTTTTCCGCGGATTCACCTGACATACGCGCCAGGATATCGGCCATTTTCCTCGGCTTCATCTGGCGGACCACTTTGAGGAGGATCGGAAGACTCAGCCGGTCGAAAATGCGGGCGGCATCCTTTGGCTTCATGCTTTCATACATGGTGACAAGCCCCGCGATCTCGTCTCGCTCCTTCTGCTCCTTTTCTCCGACGGCGGCTTCGATCCGCTGTTCCAGCTTCTTCAGTTCATCCACCCGCTTTTGAATGCGTTCCTCTGTCGCCTGCAGGAGTTTTTCCCGCAGGTCCAGCTGCCCCTCCTGCTGCTGAAGGTTTTCCCGGCGCTTCCCGAGGCTTTCCAGAACGGCTCGCTCGGCGGCGGAGCCGCCGATTTCAAGATTGTCCGGCAAGACCGGCTGATCCGGCAGATCTCCCCCGGGCGGCGGCGGTGGAGCACCTTCCTCCGTCATTTCGGGCGGCGCTCCACCGGCATCATCGCTGGCCGCGGTTTCCTGCGCGACTGCGCCATTGATGGGAAGATTGCCGCTGTCGGGCCCCAGCACCAGACCGAGCAGCTTCAGTGCAAGCAGGGCGCTTGCCGAAATCCCCAGCAATGGGAGCAGTCTCAAGTTCATGCCGCAGCGCCCTTGCGCCTGCGGAACTCCTCAAGCCGTGCCGTCGCTTCCGCTGCCGCGCTGCGGATATCGGAGGTCCGGCTGCGCTTGCGCTCTGGCTCGATTTCCGCAGCCGCCGGATCGCCATAGTGAGAGGCGGGCGCATAGCTCTGCGCCTGAGGAACGTAGGCCGCCGCCGCGGCCGGTGCCTGAACCGCATAGGTCTCGCCGCGTGGAGCGCTTTCCCGCTGCGGCATCGCCGAGCGGGCCGCTTCGGCAATCTGCGTGATGCGGGTAAACACCTTCTCGCCTTCGCCCAGCTGGTCGGCCAGGCTGTGCGACATGGTTTGCGCCTGCTTGAGACGGCTGCCGAGGGTTTTGTCAGCCTCCGCGGCGGTGGTCTTCAGGCCCAGGATCGCCCGTTCGGCGATTTCCGTGGCCGTCATCAGTTCGGAAATGGTCGCCCGCAGCACTTGCTCGTCGGCGCGCAGCCGCTGCAGGCGCTTGTTCAGCATCCAGCAGTAACCGATCGTGATCAGCAACAAAACAGAGACCATCCCTTCGATAATCATTCCGAGTGGCAAGGTGGTCATTAGTTCTCCATTTCGCTTTGCATGGCGCGCTCGAATGCAGCCAGGGACATTTTCGGCTTGCGCAAATTCTTTGCGACACGGATGGAAATGGAATCGTCCACTTTTCCGAGCGTCCCCTCCGTCAACGGAATATTGCCGCATTTGATCAACACGGGATCGGAGGGGGTCACGTCGAACACCAGCGTCTGGCCGACATCCAGGCTCAGGATCCGCCCCAGCGGCAGGTAGGTTTCGTAAAGGACGGCGTCGACCTCGATTTCCGCCGCGTGAATCTCGGAGGCCAGGTGTCCTTCCCAGATCGGATCGCGGCCGAACTTCTCCCCCATGAACATCTGCAGGAGCAGATCGCGGATCGGCTCCAGCGTCGCGTAGGGCATCATGATCTCGACCGAGCCCCCCCGGTCTTCCATATCGATCCTGAGCTCCACGAGGATGGCCGCGTTGGCCGGGCGGGAGATCGCCGCGAAGCGCGGGTTGGTCTCCAGCCGTTCGAGGTTGAAGTGAACGGGCGAAAGCGGCGCGAAGGCCTGTTCCGCATCCTGCAGGATGAGCGCCACCATCTGCTGCACGAGACCTGTTTCGATAGTGGTGTAGGGACGCCCTTCCACGCGGACCGCCGAAGTTCCCCGCCCGCCCCCGAGCAGCACGTCGATGATCGAATAGATCAGGCTGGATTCGACCGTGATCAGCCCGAAGCCATCCCATTCCTCGGCCTTGAACACGCCAAGAATAGCCGGCAGGGGAATGGAATTCAGGTAATCGCCGAAACGGACGGAACTGATGGAATCCAGAGACACCTCGACGTTGTCCGAGGTGAAGTTGCGCAAAGAGGTGGTCGTCAGCCGCACCAGGCGATCGAACACGATTTCGAGCATCGGCAGACGCTCGTAGGAAACCATCGCGGAGTTGATGAGCGCTCGAATGCCGCTCTGATCACCCGCGATCGTATCCTCGATATTGAATCCCAGAAGGTTGTCGATTTCCTCCTGGTTGAGAACACGGTCGGCGCCTCTTGTGGCGTTTTCCAGATCCGGCTCGCTGTCGTCGATCATGGCCGCCCATTGGGCCGCCATGTCGTCGGAGCCCCCGGCTCCCTGCTCTTCTAGCGCAGCGCCCCAGGCCGCGGCCAGATCGTCGTCTTCGTCGTCGCCGGTGCCCTGTTCCGCGAGGGCAGCCCCCCAGGCATCGGCCATGTCCTCTTCGGACAGATCATCTTCGTCGGTATCAGCCATTAAACCCTACTGAACAAGAATTTCCTTGAACAGTACCCCTTCAACCTTTGCCGGATAGACCGACAGATTGATCCGCCTGAGCAATTCTTCCTTCAGACGGAACAGACCGGCAGACCCTTCCAGGTCCGCTGGGCGCAGCTCGCGCAGGTAAATCTGGAACGCATCCAGAATACGCGGCAGAAACGGTTGAATCTGGTCGATCATCCCGCGGTTTTCAACTTCCAGGGCGATCCGGACCTTGAGATAGGTGGAACGCCCGTCCGTCGCCAGATTCACGGTCATTTCCGGCAGGTCGTAAAACACCACCGGCTTTTGCACTTCCATCAGCGGATCCGCTTCGCCCGGCGTCGGCGCCGGACTGTCGGATCCCATAAGGAAGAAATAGGCACCACCGCCCACGGCAAGCAGGACCACGAGTCCGATGCCGCCGAACAGGAACAGTTTCTTCTTGCCCCCACCGGCGCTGCCTGCAGCGGCGTCTTCGTCTTCGTCGCCCGCGGCATTTTCGTCCGCCATTCCGCACTCCGCTTCAAGCTTGCGCTCGCGCGCGCTAATTTATTACTAAAGAGTTAATGGTTAACGAGTGGTTAACGATTGGATGCACCCCGTTGACGCGAGTCACCGGGCAAATATTGCCAACTGGTTAAGTTCTGCCGGAATCTCTTGCCGCATGCATCCGCCCCTTTAAGCTTTTACCCAGATTTCCCAACGATTTAAAAACTGGCACGCTGTGTGCATTAACCTTAACGAGCCTGCGGATCTGGGGAGATCGGCCGGCTTTTCGGGGAGCATGAAGGGAACCGTTCGCCATGGAGAACGCTCAACTAGTTGCCTTATCGAGGCAGTCGAATTTATGGAATCAGCTGGATGTGGTCGCCAACAACATGGCGAACATCAACACGGTCGGATTCAAGTCGCAAAATCTGCATTTCTCTGAATATCTCATGCCCGTCGCCGACGCGTCCGCTTTTCTGCCGCAGGACCGCGAGATTTCCTACACGGACATGTTCACCACGCGGACCGACTTCGAGCACGGTTCGATCAAGCTGACCGGCAATGAATTCGATCTCGCGCTCAACAGCGACGGGTTCTTCGCCGTCCAGATGCCAGACGGCACGGAGGCCTATACCCGCAGCGGTGCCTTCGCTCTGGATTCGACCGGCCAGCTCATCTCGGCCAGCGGGTACCCTGTGATGACCGACGCCGGTCCCATCACCTTTACGGTCGAGGATGGGCGGGTGGAGATTGCCAAGGACGGAACGATCGCGACCGAGCAGGGCATCCGCGGCAAGATGAAGGTCGTCGATTTTGAAGACGCCCGGACCCTCGAGAAAATCGGCGACACCCTGTTTGCCGGTGAGAACCCCATCCCCGCCGCCCAGGTGCGCATGGTTCAGGGGGCCGTCGAAGGCTCGAATGTCTACGGCGTCACCGAAGTCACCCGGCTCATCGAGGTCACCCGCGCCTACGACGCCACGTCCAAGGTCGTGAAAGACCTGGACGAGTTGCGCCGGCAGGCCATCGGAACCCTTGGAAAATTTCAGGCCTAAGCGGCATCGAGGAATAAGAACATGAAAGCACTCCATATCGCCGCGACGGGCATGAAGGCCCAGGAACTGAATGTCGAAGTCATTTCGAACAACGTGGCCAACATGCGCACGACCGGCTTCAAGAAGCAGCGGGCGGATTTCCAGGATCTGCTCTACCAGAACCTGCGCCGCATGGGCACGGAGACATCCGACGCCGGAACGATCGTTCCGACCGGTATTCAGGTCGGGTCCGGCGTCAAGCTGGCCTCCACCACCCGCATCATGTCGCAAGGCTCGCTGGAACAGACCGGCAAGCAGCTCGACCTGGCGATCCGCGGCGAAGGTTTCTTCCAGATCGACATGCCGGACGGCAGCACGGTCTATACCCGGGACGGATCGTTCGAGCGGGACGCCAACGGCCAGCTCGTGACCGTTGACGGCTATACCGTCAACCCGGGTATCACCATTCCGGAAACCACCCTGGACATCACCATTTCCAACACCGGTGACGTTCAGGGGGTCGATCAGGCAGGCAACACCGTCCAGCTCGGACAGGTCCAGCTGGTCAGGTTCGTCAACACGGCGGGCCTCGAGGCCATCGGCGACAACCTCTTTCGGGAAACCGATGCCAGTGGCGCGCCGGAGACCGGCGATCCAGGCGATGACGGCTTCGGCAGCGTCGCACAGTATTTCCTTGAAATGGCCAACGTGGACGCGGTGACGGAAATCGCCGATCTCATCTCGGCGCAACGCGCCTATGAGATGAACTCGCAGATCATCCAGGCAGCCGACGAGATGTACTCCACAACCACGAACCTCCGCTAAGAAGGGAAGGCTGAGATGATGAAACACTTTCTCAAGGCCGCGATCGCCCTCCTGCTGGCGGGCCTTGCCGGCGGAGTGTCGCTCGCGGAAGATCGCCCCGTTCTGCGTTCACAGGTCCTGACCCTGTCGGATATCGTAACCGTCGGCGACTTTTACTCAAACGCCGGCTTGCTGGCATCGAAACCCCTCTTCCGTTCGCCGGACATGGGGACGTCAGGCAATGTGGCCGCGGACGTGGTCGCCAAGCGCGCCCGGGAAGCGGGCCTGAAAGTCGCCGGCACCGACGGATTGCGCACCGTTGTCGTCCACCGGGGAGCAACCAGGTTCGACCGCGAGCGCCTTGAAGGACTGGTCCGCACCGCCGTTGCCGAACGCAATGCCGGTGTCGACGCCGACACTCTCGATGTCAGGCTGTCTCAGGCCCCCGACCAGATTCTAGCGGATCCGAAAGTGACTGACCCCGTTCGGATCGACCGGGTCGACTGGTCGCAGTCGAGCGGGCGTTTCACCATCTTTACCACCGTGGCGGTCGAACACGGCACCAGGCCCGTAACCCTGAGCGGCACGGCTGTGGAAATGATCGAGGTGGTGACCCTGGCGCAGCCGCTCCGCCGCGGCGATATTCTCAACGAAAACGATATCGCCGTTATCCGGCTCGCACGCAGCAAGGTGCCCGCCGGCGCCATCCTGGATGCCGCGGAAATTGCCGGCAAGGAAGCGCGCACCAGTCTGCGTGCCAATGCACCGCTCGCCCGCAACGATTTCCGGCGTCCAGTGCTGATCAGCCGGGGTGAAAAGGTCACGGTAACCTACGAATTGTTGGGCATGAAACTGACATCGCGCGCCCAGGCCATGGATGACGGCGCCAAGGGCGACGTCATCGATGTCATGAATCTCCATTCCCGGCGCATCGTCCCGGCGACTGTTTCCTCCCGCGGTCAAGTACGCGTCCATGCCGCCAATCCTGTTGTTGCAAGCTTGAACAGCGAGACCAGATAATGCTGACTTCTCTTCCCAGACACCTGTTTGCGAGCATCGCGCTGAGCGCTCTCGCAGCTGGCTGCGGCACCGCCGACAAGCTCGCCAATGTTGGCCAGCAACCGGCCCTGAACGCCATTCAGGATCCGACCACGACCCCGGGCTACCGTCCCGTGCAAATGCCCATGCCGGATCCGCAGCAGGCGCATTACAATCCCAATTCGCTCTGGCAATCCGGCAGCCGCGCTTTCTTCAAGGATCAGCGCGCCAGCCAGGTCGGTGACATCCTGACCGTTGTGGTCACCATCGACGATCAGGCCGAAATCGCAAACAAGACCGAACGCAGCCGTTCGGAAAGCAGCGGAGCCGGCGTCGGCGGCGCGCTCGGCACGGCCATCGACACAATCTTCCTGCCGGCCAGCGTCGCGGCCAGCGATCTCGCCAATACCAACAGCAACTCGAGTTTCGAGGGAGACGGCAGTGTAGATCGCAACGAAACGCTGCAAACGTCGGTTGCCGCTGTGGTGACCCAGGTTCTGCCCAACGGCAATCTGGTGATCGAGGGCCGCCAGGAGGTCCGCGTGAACTTCGAGGTCCGCGAACTGATTGTCGCCGGTATCGTCCGTCCGGAAGACATCACCGCCAACAACCGCATCGGCAGCGAACAGATCGCCGAAGCTCGTATCGGCTATGGCGGCCGCGGCCAGATATCCGATGTCCAGCAGCCGCGCGTCGGCAACCAGGTCCTGGATATCCTGCTGCCGTTCTAAGCCGGCCCCTGATCAGGTCACGGACCCGTTCGATCCACGATCGAGGGCCCGTGATCCAAAGTCCCCCCGGCCGGCCGCCGGCGGCGTTTTCTAGAAGCGCCTGCGGCTCCGGCTGACGACGGGCATGGCGTCTCGCTCCCCGAGCGCCATGCCCGTTCTCTTTTCCGCAAACCCGCGATAAGGTTGGATCCTTGAATGACGAGGTGTGGGTTCCAATGAGGATGAAATCCGTGACGACCACCTTGATCGTACTTGTCCACCCCGCCCCGACATCCTTCAACGCCGCATGGGCTGAAGCCACGGAAGAGGCCTGCCTGTCGCTTGGTGACGAGGTGCTGCGGTCCGACCTTTACGCCATGGGGTTCAATCCGGCGGAGGGTCCCGCTCACTATCCGCCTGCCAGCGTGACGGATCCCTACGACGTTCTGAAAACGCAGGAAGCAGCGGCAAAGGCGGGTCGGTTGCCGGCGGACGTCCAGTGCGAAATCGACAAGGTCCGCTCAGCCGACAGGATCATTCTCCATTTCCCCGTCTGGTGGTTCGCCCCGCCCGCCATGCTCAAAGGCTGGTGCGAAAGGGTTCTGGTCAATGGCGGCATGCATGATACGGACAATCGTTTCGACGCTGGCCTGTTCCGCGGCAAAACCGTGCTTTTCTGTGCGACCACCGGATCCAGGGCGGCGGAAAGCGCTCATAACGGCAAGGAAGGCGACATCCAGATGCTGCTCTGGCCCCTCGCCTACACCTTCCGTTACCTGGGCTTTGACGTGCTGAGGCCCCGGCTCATCCATGGGGTTCACGGCTACCATAAAGGCGCGGCGAAACAGACGCTCGAGCAGAGACTGCAAGACGAATTGAAAGCGCATCGGCAAATCATCGCGGATTATGAAAACCTGCCTGGAGTACCGTTCAATGCGGACGACGCGTTTGAGGCCGGATGCCTGCGCGCCGATGCGCCAAGCCATTCCCTTTTCATCCGGCATGAGCCATAGGCGGTCACCGGGACCTGCCCCGCCGGAAAATCAGGTTTCTTTGCTGCCTTGTCTGGATGACGCCGTCGGGTGGTGGAAAGCAGCCCGTCGGCAGCGTTGCGCCGCTTGTCCGATGCACCGCATCGCGCATCGCCCAATGAACTGCTTTCCGCCATCAAATAATTCCAAATTAACGCCTGACGCTCTAATATCCCGACCGGTTCTTCTGAGATTTTATAGGATTTCCATGCGCCAGTTGATTATGATCTGCCTCGGTTTCGGTTTATGTGTCTCCTCTCCGGCCTGGAGCGCCAGTTGCGGCAACGGGCCCGCGGGCTTTGAAACCTGGAAACAATCCTTTATCGCCGATGCCTCCCGACATGGCCTGAAGCCGAGGATCGTGAAGCAGGCCCTGCAGAATGTCAGCTACAACTCCAAGGTCATCCGGCTGGACCGCGGCCAGAAATCCTTCAAGCTGAGCTTCGAGCAGTTCTACGCCAAGCGGGTCAACAACGCCATGATCCGGCGCGGTCAGAAGCTCGGGCAGACCTACGCGCGCATGTTCGCGGGCATTGAAAGGAAATACGGCGTTCCGGCGCCCGTCATTCTGGCGATCTGGGGCCTGGAAACCAACTACGGCAGCTTTTCCGGTAACATGCCGGTGCTCCAGTCTCTTGCCACCCTCGCCTATGACTGCCGCCGCTCGGCCTTCTTCACCAACGAACTTATTGCCGCCCTGACCATCGTTCAGCGGCGCGACATGTCACCGGAAGAAATGAAGGGCGCCTGGGCAGGCGAACTCGGCCAGACCCAGTTTCTGGCGTCATCCTATGTCAAATACGCCGTCGATTATGACCGCAACGGCCGCCGCGACCTAATCCGGTCGATCCCGGACGTTCTGGCTTCGACGGCAAATTATCTGGCGCAGCACGGCTGGCGCCGCGGCCAGGGATGGGGCCCGGGAACAGCCAACTACAAAGTCCTGACGAAATGGAACAAGGCGAGTGTTTACGTCCAGACAATTTCGGTGATGGCCGACAAGATCGCGGGATAAGCCATTCAACGTGTCTGCGACGACGCGGCGTCACGAAAAAACCTTCCCGCGAGGGGAAGGTTTGAAAGTTCACCGGTTACGCGGCGGCACCGCCAACTTTGGAAAATCAGTCGTCGCGGTAGACTTTCTCGCGGCGTTCATGTGCTTCCTGGGCTTCGATCGACAAGGTAGCTATCGGCCGGGCTTCGAGGCGCCGCAGCGAAATCGGTTCGCCCGTCTCTTCGCAATAGCCATAGCTCCCGTCGACAATACGTTCCAGCGCGTCGTCGATCTTTGAAATCAGCTTCCTTTGCCGGTCGCGGGCGCGCAACTCGATCGAGCGGTCCGTTTCGGACGACGCACGGTCTGCAAAGTCGGGATGGTTCTGGCTTTCTTCCTGAAGATTGGTGAGCGTTTCCTTGCTCTCTCTCAGGATATCCTCTTTCCAGGAAAGCAGCTTGTTTCGAAAGTACTCCCGCTGCCTGTCATTCATGAACGGCTCGTCTTCCGAGGGTCGGTAGTCAGACTCTATTTCAACCGTCATCGATAGCTCCGGATTACCGTTAGGCCGGGCGCAATATATAGCCGCTTCCTCCAGCCGACAACGGTCCATTTTGAAAAAATGAAAACGTGGAAATACCAGATCTTTCAAACCGTTGTGAAAATTTAACTCACAACTGACGTATATTTCACTCGCCCGCGCGGCGCATCAATCGAGGAATCGGCCGAGCTTCGCCAATTCGACTTTGACGCGCAATTCGATCTCGTCCATCACCGAATCGACATCGGGATCACCGCTGGACTGGCGCCGGGAAACCTCCTGCGCGAGCAACTCCAGCCTGTCTTCCGAGACGTGCCCGGCGAGCAGATCGGCGCGCACGGCCTCCAGCGAATCGAGCATCGAATGTCCGCGTTTTGCTGCCCTTGACCGGCGCTCGGCGACTTCATCGACCTCCTGCAGTGCAAGAAGCGCGTCCATCCCCTGGATAGAGGCCCCGCCGGCGGTCTGCGCGGTCTGGGAGACTTCCGTGCCGAGATCGGGTGTGAACTGATCCGCGCCGGACGGACTCCGCTTCTTCGCCCCTTTCCCCTGGACGCCAGTGATCGGTTTATTGCCTGTGATACGCATTTTCTTTTCCGGTCCATCTGAAGGTTAGAGTACGGACTCCTGCCCGTCAGATTCTGCCGACAAGGGTAAATGAGTCCTTGCAGGTTGGGCAATATTTGCCGCCCGGCAAATGCACTTTCTTTACCCGGATCGGTAAACTTACGTGGATATGCTTGGGATTATACCAGCAATTCACACAGAATCCGGGCAATTTAATCGAAAGAACAGCAGGGCGTCTGAAAGTGGCACGGCTCTCGCATTACGCAATACAAGAATATGTGCCCCGGCAGGTTTCGCCGGATCGGGAAAGCGGGCCAGATACAGTGATGCGAAATTTGGGTGAAAAGATTTCCGGATGGACCGCGCGGATCACGCGCATTTCAGCGGCCTTTATCATAGGGACTGCTGTTTTCCTGACGCCTGCGTTTGCCGCCTCCCGTATCAAGGATATCTCCGATTTCGAAGGTATCCGGGAAAACCAGCTCATCGGCTACGGTCTTGTCGTCGGCCTCAACGGCACGGGCGATTCCCTCAACAACTCCCCTTTCACCCAACAGAGCCTGCAGGCGATGCTGGAAAGGCTCGGCGTGAATACCCGCAATGTCGATCTGAATACCGACACGGTAGCCGCGGTCATGGTCACGGCCAACCTGCCGCCCTTTTCCACGCAAGGTACACGGATCGACGTCAATGTCAGCGCGCTCGGAGACGCGGGGTCGCTCCAGGGCGGCACACTTCTGGTCACGCCGCTGGTCGGTGCGGACGGCGAAGTCTACGCCATCGCGCAGGGATCGGTCGCAATTGGCGGCTTTTCGGCCCAGGCCGACGCCGCCTCCGTTGTCCGCGGCGTTCCGACCGCGGGGCGTATCGCCAACGGCGGCCTGGTCGAGCGTGAGCTGGAGTTCCAGCTGGCCTCCCTGACCACCCTGCGGCTCGCGCTGCGCAATCCGGACCTCACCACCGCGCGGCGGATCGCGCTCTCCATCAATGAGCTCATCGGCCTGCCGACCGCCGAACCGCTCGACCCGGCCACGGTGCGCCTCGATTTGCCGCAACGCTATGATGGCAACATCGTCGATCTTCTGACGGATATCGAGCAGCTGATTATCGAACCCGACCTTGCCGCCCGCGTCGTCATCGACGAGAATTCCGGCATTATTGTCATGGGACAGGACGTCAAGGTGTCCATGGTGGCCGTCGCCCAGGGCAACCTGACGGTGACGATCGCCGAAACCCCCCAGGTCTCCCAGCCCCTGCCCTTTGCCAACGGAGAAACCGCCGTGGTGCCGCGCTCGGAGGTTTCCGTCAACGAGGACGGCGCGACCAAACTTGCGATCGTTCCGGAGACGGTCACGCTGAAACAGCTGGTCGACGGCCTGAACGCTCTGGGCATCGGTCCCCGGGACATGATCTCCATCCTGCAGGCCATCAAGGCATCCGGCGCCCTGCAGGCCGAAATCGAGGTGCTGTGATGTTTGAGGCGATAACACCACCCACAAGCCAGCCGAACCCGATGGATTCGATCAGAGGCATCGACCGGAACGACAAGACTTCGGTCCGCAAGGCGGCTCAGGAATTTGAAGCGGTGTTCCTGAACACCATGCTCCAGAACATGTTCACCGGCCTCGACGAAGGCGGCACCTGGGGCAGCGGTCACGGGGCGGATGCCTGGCAGAGCCTTTTGATCGACGAATATGCACGCACCATCGCTGAAAACGGCGGCATCGGACTGGCCGATAGCGTGGAACGCGAATTGCTTTCTTTGCAGGAGGGGGCCAGATGACAGCTCAACCAGATACGAATACCTTCCCGTTTTCCCTGGAACGGCCAACGAGCTACCAGGACGCGGAAACATTCTGCAAGGCTCTGTCCGGCACCATGGAAGCGCTTTTGTCCGTCATTGAAATGGAAACCGATCTTGTGCGGGCCGGCAAATTGCAGCAAGCCGGCGATCTCCAGCCGGACAAGGCCCGCCTTATCCATGAATACACGCGCGGCATGATCACCGCCAAGGAACACGCGGTCGCGCTCGGCAATCTCGCACCGGCCGCGACGCAGGCCCTGCGCCGCCAGCACGGCGAGTTCCAGCCTGTCCTGCGGATCAATCTGGCCGTGCTCTCCACCGCACGCGATGTGGCCGGCAACATTGTCGCCACGGTCGCCAAGGTGGCGGGCGCCAAGAACGCGACCGCGCCGACGACCTACGGGCGCAACGGTTCGGCGCCGACCGGTCCGCGGTTGGCGCACGGCATAGCTGTTAATCAATCCCTTTAGGTCACGGACCCATAGATGACATGAATTGACATGAGGCAGCTTGCTGCCCGAAAGCTCCCGGTGCCGGGAGCTTTTTTGTATGATCTCGCAGTTGAAACGCTGGGAATGAGGTCTATTGCGACAGGGCGCGAGATGACACTCCGGGGATCTTGTCCATGCCGTTTGACACTATCCAAGACTGTAATCCGAGGCCACGAGCAGATACTGCTCACAAGAGAATACAAATCGCCCAGGAGACGATGGCGGGCACAGCCGAGCTTTGCGTGCCTTGTTCGAACTGGAAAGATGCGGACGAAGCCGATGTATTACAGCGTGTCGAGTTCAAGCGGGTTCAGGAAGACGCCACACGCTGAAGTCAGGCGAATTTATTGCCGTTTCTTCAGCCGCTCTATGTTCGTGCGGCAACGATCAACGATATAAGTTTATCAAATTCGCGCCGCGTGATGAAACGATGCTCGCTGCAATATTCGATTTCACGGGCGGCGGCTTCGCGGCATGACAGAATGAGCTGTTCTATGGCAGCTTCTCCGGTCATGCCCTCATCGCGGACCAACGGCACAAACCGTTTCCAGAACTCCGTGGTGTCCGACTGGTGGACAACCACGGTATTCCATCGCGGGATAACCATGAGTGCCTGATTTCCCAGCCCCCATGCACAGAACGTCCCTTCGGGCAGGCCGGTCTCCGGACCGGGTATCCACCACAGATATCCGTGGCCCCATCTCACCCCGCCAATACCCGTCTCAGTGAAATCCTGTGTTATGAGTCTTGCCCAGTTTTCCGCAAGAACGTGTTGTCCGCCGGCACGGCCGTGGTTGAGATAGAGCTCTCCGATCCGGGCGAGGTCGCGTGCGGACAGTGTGAACATTGCAGCCCTGTGTTCGGACCGGCTGGCATCGGAGATATACGCCACGGCAGACCGTTCGAAATCTTCCATCCCGATCGGCTGCGCGATCCCGAAATCAAACGCCTCGGCAATCCCGGTGCCTGTTTCGCTCTCGAAGACAGTCGTCAGGGTATTATAGTCCCAGTTGTTGTAAGCCCAGCGAGTGCCTGGCTGGTTCTCGTTGTGCCCCAGACGCCTGTCGATCTCCGCCTGCAAACTGCCCGATGCGGCTGCCGGGTGATTGATACCTGAAACACTTTTCAGCAAATGACGCACGGTTGTCTGCCGCTGTAACTCTGTCAGCGGTACCGGGGCATCACCGATGCCGAGTTCCTGAAGCGTCGCATCGAGACGCAGTTGGTTTGCATCTGAAGCCATTTGCCGGCCTATCAGAGTGCTCAGAAGAGATTTTCGTATGGAATGCACGTTGTAAGGTCTGGAGAGATCCCCGAATGCGCCGACAACCTGTCCATCCGTGACGATCATCAGCGAATCCGTGCTCAGCGTGGCCACATGGCTGAACACCTCGTCCAACCCGTCCGTCTTCCATCCAAGATTTCGGATCTCGGCCGGGTCGAGCCGTGTGACTTCAATCGACCGTCCAGGCGGTTTCGGGCGCGAGAGCCCGTTCTCACCGGTCAGGACAAGATAGACCGTCACCGTGATGACGATCATCAGCAAAGCCAAGATATAGGTTACAGCGCGGCGCTTCATTTAAGCTCGTCTCCCATGAAGTCATCCGCGTCTGATTTTCACCTGCTCGCAGGCCGGATACCCGCGGCGCCAGGCCTTGCCAGCCGGTAATGAAGCCGCGCGTAGCGCGTCAGCCGGGTCATTCCCCGGCGGAGCGCAACGACCAGCAAAACCACCCCGCCCACCCAAGCCGCAAGAAATCCGATGCTGCGGAACAGAAGATAGACCCAGGAGCCCTCAGCCGGATCGTGGCTGGCCGATAAAAGATCCAGAAGCGTTCCGATGCCGATCACGCCGAACAGCGACAAGACGAAGAACAGGATCAAGACCACGAACCCGAGAACGAGCATGGCGGGAAACAATATGATGAGATCGATTGCGGCCAGACCGGCCAATGCAAGCATTGCATTCCAGAAGTTCCTGGGGCTGTGACGATCTTCCCATTGGCGAAGGCCTATTTCCGCGCGCAGTTCCTGAGCCAGTCGCTGCGGATCGCCATGGGCTGCAACAACATCCTCAACCTTCCGGCCCGCTGACAGGGCGTCCGCGAAATAGGACTGGTAGTCCGCAACGATGTCCTCAATGTCAGGCGCCGGGAGACCCGCCAACGCGCGGCGAAGCTCTTTCAGGAACTGCTCTTGGGTCACCGGCCGTCTCCCACAATCCTGTTTACGGACGTCATGAAGGTTCTCCAATCCCGGGCCTGCTGTTCCAACCTCTGTCGTCCGGCCTCGGTGAGCATGTAGTATTTGCGCGATGGCCCGCTGTTCGACTCGACAAGGCGAGATACCACCAGGCCTTCCTTCTGCATCCGGCGCATGAGCGGATAGATCGTGCTCTCTCCGATCCCGACGGCCTCTGCCAACTCGCTCGAAATCTCGTAGGCATAGCTTTCCTTGCGCGACAGCATGGCAAGCACACACAGTTCCAGCGCTCCTTTCTTGAGCTGAACCTGGAGAGAGTCGGAAGTTGCCACGCCGTTATTCATCGCTAAGATTTAATACAAGCTACCTTGCATTGCAAGTTAGTTGGCGATTTGACGGCGGCTGAGCCTCAAGTACATACCCCCCGTGTCCCCCTCCCCGTCCTGCAAAAAACCCCGGAATGCCCGGCGAACCCGCGGCCCTTGCGGAAGCGAATCAGGCGCGTTCGAATCACCGGGAAAGCAACCTTTCAAATCGTATCTATTTCGTTAACAAATTATTCATTCCCCTACGTTACCTTGTGCTTGCTAGGGTATCTGTATCAAGTAACCCGGAGAGAAGATGATGGACACGGGATTGGCCCGGCCGCCATCGCCGACGTACACGGCGATTACGCCGGTTACGCGGGCTCCAGAGCGAAACGCCCCCGCAGCAAAAACTGATTTGCCGGCAGAAGCGACTGTCAAACCCTCCGACGAGGGCAGTGACGGCCAAAGGGCGGCAAACAACCCACGCGACCAGCAAAAGCAGCCGGATCCGCTCACGCCGCGCCTTGAGCGCCGCAACGTTCTGGATCCGGACAGCGAGAGTCTGGTCTACGTCGCGACGAATACCGACACCGGTCAGGTCGTGCGGCAAATTCCGAGCGAAACCCTGCTGCGCCTCAGGGCTTATTCCAGGACAATGGAAGAGCACCAGTCAAGCCAGACGTCAACAAAGCCGGTTCAACTGGTGATCTGACACGGCGGCGGCTGCGCAAGGCAGGCCGCAAACTGTCTGGCCCCAAATTATCCGGCCACATGTTGGTTGGCATCTTCTTCCATAGCATTTTCATTTTCTTCGACCCGGTTCCCGCTTCCAGGCAATGGACCGTTTTGCGGTGGCTGGGAAAAGTCTCACGGCTTCAGCCGGACCGGATGAACAATTCATCCCCGCCTTCCAACAAGTTCCGCTTTCCCGTATAGACCCGCAAATCGCGCCAGACGTGTTTCAAGCCACCTTGTCCGTTGTACGGCGCTGCAATCGTCTATTGCCCTCACCTTCCCTCCCAGAGTCTTCGAACCCCGATTTCCGGTCTCACCGGAAGGACTGATCAAGAACAGCGGTTACAAATACTGCACCAAGCTGTTTACCTTGCATTAAGGTTAACGGGCGCTAACCACGTTTGTTTAGATTTTCTTACGTCCCCAAGTCGTTTTATGTCGCCGGACCCAGGAAGGGTCCATGTATCTTGTATTCCTAGAAAGGACACACAATGGGTGACGTAACTCTCTCCAGCGCGGTTCGCGCAAACCTTTCCTCTCTTCAGTCCACTGCTGAAATGATGTCCAGCGTCCAGAACAAACTGGCCACTGGTAAGAAGGTGAACTCCGCTCTGGACAACCCGAACAGCTTCTTCACGGCGTCCGGCCTGACTTCGCGTGCAAATGATCTGTCCACTCTTCTGGACGACATGGGCCAGTCGGTTCAGACACTGAAGGCTGCTGACGAAGGCATCTCCAGCATCACCAAGCTGGTTGAGTCCGCAAAAGCGAAAGCCAACCAGGCTCTGCAGACACAGAGCCAGTATGAGCGCAAGCAGTTTACGGCTCAGTACAACGAGTTGCTGACCCAGATTGAAGATCTGGCGAAAGACTCCGGTTACAAGGGCAAGAACCTGCTTTCCGGCGATGGCAACGACCTCACCACGATCTTCAACGAAGACTCCACGTCCAAGCTGAAAATCGAAGCCGTCGACTACACCGACGCGTCTCTGTCCACCGGTCTGAACCTCTCGGATCTGGCGGAAGGCGAAGGCAGTGCGACATCCTTCCAGCTGGAAGGCGGCAAAAACACCTTCACACTTACGGACGCAGATGGCCAGGCGCTGAACTCCAGCTCGCTGCTCGCATCCGCAAGCGGAATTTCGACGACCAACACGCTGACCTTGAACGAAGGCACCACCACTGCTGTCATTACCGGCTCCACGCTGGCAGTTACGGCCGGAACCACCGTTCAGGACCTGCTCGACACCATCGAGAGCGTTCCAGGTGTTCGTGCGGAATTCGATGAAGGCACCGGTCAGGTCACCGTCTACTCCAACGACGACATCGCTCTTCAGAACGACGTTTCCACAACCGCACAGCTTGTCTCGGTCAATGCCACGGCATTCGCCACGACTTCCGACTCGCTGATCAACAGTGGTTCCTTCGAAACAGGCGATACGCTGACCCTGACCGACGGCAACGGCTACGAACTCGGCTCGTTCGAGATCGAAGAAGATTCGTCGGTTGACGACCTGGTCAACTTCATCAACGACTTCCAGGGCGTTTCCGCGGAGTTCAATACCTCAACCGGTAAGATCGCGCTCGAAAGTGAAACTGATCTGGCCTTGACGAGTGACAACTCGAACTTCAATGCGGACAGTTACACAGCCGACAGTGACGGTGTCACCATCTCCGCGTTGTCGGACTCCGGTTTTGCGACGGACTCCGCCATTGACCGGACTGTGGACCGCCTGAACACGGCACTGAGCACCCTGCGCACGCAGGCGTCGGAATTCGGCACCAATCTTTCCATCGTTGAAAACCGTCAGGATTTCACGAAGAGCATGATCAACACGCTCGAGGAAGGCGCCGGCAAACTGACCCTGGCAGACACCAATGAGGAAGGCGCAAACCTTCTGGCATTGCAGACCCGTCAGAGCCTGGCATCCACCTCGCTGTCCTTCGCGGCACAGGCGGACCAGAACGTTCTGCGACTCTTCTAAGCTTTCCAAAAAGCTTTCAAGACAAGGAAAGGCGGGCTCAGGCCCGCCTTTTTTCGTTTCCTGCCTGAGGGCAAGCCCACCCCCCTTCCCTGTCGTTGATGAATTTCATCCTCCTTTTCAATCGGTTAACGTCTCATTAACCCTAAAATGCGATCCAGTTAACCAATGATTAGGGTTAACAGGAGATGATCCTAATCAACCTGCTCAGGAAGAGCAGAAGACATTGCGACCCCAGGAAAGGGATAAACTGATGAAGGACATCACCCTGTCAGCTGCCGTTCGGCAGAACCTTCTTACTCTTCAATCCACCGCAGATCTGATGTCCGGCGTCCAGAACAAACTGGCCACCGGCATGAAGGTCAACTCTGCTCTGGACAACCCGAACAGCTTCTTCACCGCTTCCGGTCTGAATTCACGTGCGAGTGACCTGTCGACCCTTTTGAACGACATGGGCCAATCCCTTCAGACCATCAAGGCTGCGGACAAGGGTATCCAGACCATTACGGATCTGGTGGAAACCGCTAAGGCGAAAGCCAACCAGGCTCTGCAGACACAGAGCCAGTACGAGCGCAAAACCTTCGCGCAGCAGTACAATGCCCTTCTCGAACAGATTGAAGACATTGCGAAAGACAGCTCCTACAAGGGCAAGAATCTGCTTGCCGGCGATGGCAACGACCTCACCACGATCTTCAACGAAGACTCCACGTCCAAGCTGAAAATCGAAGCCGTCGATTACACCGATACCAGTCTGTCCACCGGTCTGAACCTCTCGGATCTGGCGGAAGGCGAAGGCAGTGCGACATCCTTTCAGCTGGAAGGCGGCAAAAACACCTTCACCCTTACGGACGCAGATGGCCAGGCGCTGAACTCCAGCTCGCTGCTCGCATCCGCAAGCGGAATTTCGACGACCAACACGCTGACCTTGAACGAAGGCACCACCACCGCTGTCATTACCGGCTCCACGCTGGCAGTTACGGCCGGAACCACCGTTCAGGACCTGCTCGACACCATCGAGAGCGTTCCAGGTGTTCGTGCGGAATTCGACGAAGGTACCGGTCAGGTCACCGTCTACTCCAACGAGGACATCGCTCTTCAGAACGATGTGTCCACCACGGCACAGCTTGTCTCGGTCAATGCCACGGCATTCGCCACGACTTCCGACACGCTGATCGACAGCGGTTCGTTTGACGTCGGCGACACGCTGACCCTGACCGACGGCAACGGCTACGAACTCGGCTCGTACGAGATCGATGAAGAATCAACGGTCAACGACCTGGTGAACTACATCAACGACTTCAGGGGCGTTTCCGCGGAATTCAACACGTCAACCGGCAGGATTGCGATCGAAAGTGAAACCGACCTTGCGCTGACCAGCGATAATGTCGACTTCGCCGCGGAGAATTACACGGCGGACTCCGATGGTGTGACTATCTCGGCACTGAGCGATTCAGGCTTTGCAACGGACAACGATATCAATCGGGTCATTGACAGATTGAACAATGGGCTTTCGACACTGCGGTCCCAGGCTTCCGAGTTCGGTACAAACCTTTCGACAGTCGAGATCCGTCAGGATTATACCAAGACTATGATCAATACTCTGCAGGAAGGCGCGGGTCTCCTGACCCTGGCGGATACCAACGAGGAAGGTGCGAACCTGCTGGCTCTTCAGACCCGTCAGCAGCTTGCCTCGACATCGCTGTCCTTCGCTTCTCAGGCAGACCAGACGGTGCTGTCCCTCTTCTAGGCTCACTAGAATCAGTCAGACGGCGAATTCACGCGCAAACAACCGGAAACGGCGGGCCACGAGCCCGCCGTTTGCATTTCCGGCATATCTACTCATCTGAAGTCAAAAATTTTACGATTGAATATCAACGGCTTAAAAGAAACCTTTTGGTAACTTTCATTTACAACAGGTTAATGAGTGCATCACCGATTAACTTTCCATTTAGTTTTACGCCAGTGGTACAGGCTCTTCTTGCTCCATTGGAAGGCCACCTTGGCGAGTGCTGAATAGGAAACGTGGTGAAATCTGATGCCTGATATTGTTCTTTCCAGTGCGGTCCGGGACAATCTCCTGTCGCTCAAACAAACAGCCAGCCTCCAGTCGATCACGCAGGGACGCCTTGCGACGGGTCTCAAGGTGAATACGGCGCTCGACAACCCGAATTCGTTCTTCACGGCGCAGTCGCTGAATGACCGGGCGAGCGATCTGTCAAACCTGCTCGACAATATGGGCCAGGGGGTGCAGACGTTGCGCGCCGCCGACAAGGGCATCACATCCATCACCAAGCTGGTCGAATCGGCGAAAGCCATAGCCAACCAGGCGCTCCAGACGTCCAGCGAATATGAACGCAAACAATATACGAGCCAGTACAACGACCTCCTCCAGCAGATCGAGGACATGGCGGGTGACTCCGGATACAAGGGCAAGAACCTGCTTTCCGGTGCCGGCAATGAGCTGGAAGTGATCTTCAACGAGGATTCGACGTCAAATCTGACAGTCAATGCGGTTGATTTCACCGACACCAGTCTGGACGACGGGCTCAATCTGGACGACCTCGACCCGGGCGGAACCGGAACCTCTTCCTTCAATATCAACGGTGGAGTGGCAACCCTCGACCTGACCGGATTGCAGGCTTCGTCAAACCTCAGCGATCTGGGTGACTGGGCGAACGGGGACATTGTCTCGGTGACAGACAGTTCCGGCACCACCACATTCACGGTCGGCGCGACCATTACAACCGTGCAGGATTACATCGACGCACTGGGCGATCTCAGCGGCGTTCACGCCAGCTTTGACGAGACAACCGATCAGATCACGATTACGTCCGGTCTGGACAACACCTTGTCGATTTCAAAGGACGCGACCGGCGGCGGCGTCGCGACCGACGGTGGTGCGACAGGGGGTACCTCAACGACGCTTTCGGTCACTCCGCTCACCGCGGGTGCGACCTTGATTTCCTCCGGCGGCTTTCAGGCCGGTGACACCATCACCATCACCGACGGCAATGATTTCGAACCGGCCTCGATTGAGATCGATGACGAAACCACGGTCAGCGACCTGGTGAGTTTCCTCAACAACGTCAAGGGCTTGGATGCGACCTTCTCCGGTGGCAGCATCAGTTTGATTGGCGAGGTTTCCTTCGACATCACCAGCGACAACTCGGACTTCAACAGAACCACGCTCGCGACCGCAAGCGGAACGGTCGGCCTTACGGCTGCTGCGTCGGAATTCAAGACCGATACGGATATTGACCGGACCCTTCAGGCGATCAATGCTGCTCTGGACGAACTCAGGTCGGCGGCCAGGGCAATGGGTACCGCCCTGTCCACCGTTGAGATCCGGACCGATTTCACCAAGCACATGATCAACACGCTTGAAGTCGGCGCAGGCAAGCTGACCATTGCCGACATGAACGAAGAAGGCGCGAACATGCTGGCGTTGCAGACCCGCCAGCAGCTTTCGTCGACGGCGCTGTCGCTGGCGAACCAGGCCGATCAGAGCGTTCTGAGCCTATTCGGTTAACACCTACAGTGTTTATCTTTAAAGTACCGGCAGCGGGCGTTAACCAATTGGTTAACGATTCGGGCGATACTCAGACGTGGAGGTCACGGAATGGCGCTCAAGGTTGAGCTAAAACCGGGCGAACGGATTATTATCGGTGATAGCGTTATCACCAACGATAATCAGCGAACCCGCCTTTTTATTGAAGGCCAGGCACCCATTCTGCGGGAAAAGGACATTCTCACACCTGCTACTGCTGATACCCCGGCGAAACGCGTCTATCTGGCCGTTCAGCTGATGTATCTGTCGACGGACGTGGAGAGAATTCAGGAGAATTACTTCACCCTCGTCAACGACATAGTGAAAGCCGCGCCGAGTACGATCCCCTACGTTACCAGGATCAGTAACTCCATAATAACCGGCGCCTTTTATAAAGCACTGAAAGAAGCACGAAAGCTTATCGAGTATGAAGGGACGCTGATCGGTCATGTACAAGCAGGCAGCGCAGGCTTACCAGAAAACGAGCCAGGTGGCGATGTCACCGAGGGAGCTGGAAGCGAATCTGCTGATGAAAGCCGCGGCACGGCTCCAGTTGATCAAGGATGAATGGGAAGAATCTTCTCTTGCCGAAAAGGACGAAGCACTCGTCTATAACCGTAAGCTCTGGACCATTCTGGTGACATCGGCCACCGGTGAAGACAGCCAGTTGCCGCAGGAGATCAAAAACAACATCGCCACCCTGGGGGTGTTTATTTTCAAGCAGACCATCACGATCATGACGGATGATGACGCGAACAAGCTCACCTCTATCATCGGGATCAACAGGGCCATCGCGGAAGGACTGCGGGCGACACCTGAATAGGATTTAGATCGACTGGAGATCTGAAAGACCATCCCAAGCGGGACTATCCGACCGCCCATATATGAAAGCCGGTACGATTTTCGTACCGGCTTTTTTCGTGGCCGTGATTTGTAAAGGACGCCTGTTGTTCTCTTCGAACCGGCCGCGGCCGGTCCCTGGGTCAACCCGCTTTCATGCAACTTCCCTTGGAAGCGTATAAAAGCCCTTCGGCCTCAAGCCGTCAGTCCATCATAAATTTGAAGGATGCGATCACAGGTAGTCGGAGAGGGTCAGATTGAAGATGATCGCGGAGGCCCGGTAGGACACCTCGATATTGTTCTGCAGCGTCAGGATCTGCGCGGCGACCAGTTCCTGGTCGACCCCCTCGATTTCGGCGATCGTGCTTTCATAGCTGTTCTTGATCTGACCATGCCGGTCATCCGTCAACGACATCGTGCGGTGGGCGATCGCGATATCGGTCGAAATGTCGACGATGCCGGACTGATCCACTCCCGACGGTTGCAGGATCGTTCGCATGTCCGTCGACAGGGCGTTGTAATATTCCTCGTCCGTCGCGGTCGCGCCGGAAAAATCGGCGGCAACGAAAGTCGCCAGGGACTGCACCAGTTCCTTGAGAGGCGTTTCGTTGGCCCTCACGCCGTAATTCACGGTCAGGCTCGTATCGATCACGGCATTCTTGTCCGTGCGCGGGTCTGCGGTTGCCGTGTTGCGTCCCGAGTACCAGGAAACCGTGGTCGATCCGCCGGCAACCATGGCGGTCGCGGTATCGTATGGCGGGCCATCCACTCTCTGCGGTTCCTCGCCCGCGAACGTGCTGAAGAACTCGTCCGACGCCCATTCGTCGGAAACCGCGCGCAGGGTCGTCAGCGCCTGGTTCTCGATTTCGGCGGCGATCGCATCGCGCATGTTTTGCGCGGTCTCCTCGAGATCCGTACCGACGACGAACGTCCCCTCCGCTTCGGCCGTTATGGCGGCCGTCAGCTCGATCGAGATCGTTTCCGCATGGTCCGGCGGCAGGCTCAGTTCGATCGTTATCTTTTCCCCCAGCGCCGGCTGGCCGGTGAACGCAATATCGACGTTGTCCGGATCCGCCGCGGCCGGGCCGGTGATCGTCACATTGCTGAGGGAGGACGTGACGGAGGCGATGTCGAAGCCGAAATCATGTGCTCCGTCTTCCGTAATCGAGAAGGTGGAATCGGTCGGATCTCCGAAGCCGTCGTAATTCGTCGTCAACGCCGAAATCGTCGTCCGACCCGTATTGGTCGCCCCGAGATTGGCCGCCGCGAATTCGCTCATATAGGTTTTCAGACCGTCGAGACCATCCGCGCCGTTCAGGATAGCGTCCATGGAGGCAACCGGGCTGTCGATGGCGTCGGTGCCGCCGAAAACGTAGTATCCCGCGATTTCGGTGTTGAGGATGTTGAGCGTTTCGTTCAACAGAAGCTCGGCCCGCGACTGGGTCTGGGTCTGCCCGTCGTCCTGAACGACGAAATCGTTCGTATCGAGAGCTGTTTTCCCGTCCCGGCGAATATCTTCCAGACGCTCGAGTGACATGGTCATGGTTTCAAGATGCAGATTGGCGACAGTGATCGTTTCCTGGTAGGTCTCGATCATGCTGACTTTCTGCGTCAGCTGGATGTCCAGAAGGCGCCGGTCGCCGACATCTCCAAAGGTGGACCCGACCTTTCCTGTTGCCAGTTGCGTGGTCTTTTCAGCCAGCAGATCATTCATCTCGCTGAGCTGGCGGGTGAGATAGTTTCTGGAAGTTGTGATGTTACCGATCGTCATAAGTCACTTCCCGCACTATGCGATTCTAAGGAGCTCGTCGAAGAGATCCTTGATGGTCTGCATGACACGCGCATTGGCCGCGTAGGCATTCTCGAGCTGCACCATGAAGGCGAGTTCCGCATCGAGATCCACCGAGTAGCTTTCCTCGTAGCGGACCGCCAGATTGACGGTCAGCGTTTCCTTCGAATTCGCGTATGTCGCCGCATCCTCGGCCTGATTGCCCTGGAACGCCACAGTGTGGTTCACAAAGTCCAGAACAGTGCCCTGGAAGGGTGTCGATGTGCTGCCGATGCCCGCTGCCGGATCGAAATAGGTCGTCCCGTTTCTGAGCGCCTCGGACAGATACTGCGCCCGTGCCGGATCGTTTGCGGTATTCGCTGTGGGCGTCGTCTGGTAGTTCACCAGAAGAGCACTGTCGGCGAGCAGGTCCGGATTGACCCTGATCCCGCTGGCATAGCCGACCCGCTGGCCGCCGTCTTCCAGAGCGTCGGTGAAAAGCTCGGCCCCGTCCCGCTGATCGACGAAGATCGCCAGTGCGAGCCCCTGGTCGGAACTGGCTGTGACCGTGACTTCCGCGGACAGGCTTTCAACGCTGGTCGGCGCCGTGTTGTCACCCAGAACGCGCAGATTGTCGGAGCCGTCATTGCTGACAAGAAGTCCGGTGCCGCCAAGCGCCGCGGTGATATTGGTGATGTAGGTCGCCGGCAAGCCGCTGGAGATATCGATGCCGTAGACAGTGTCATTCGGATTTGCGGTTGCGGTATTGTCCAGCGGCAGGAGCGTCGGATCGTCCACGGCGACAAGCGTAACCGTCTGCGTCTCTCCGGCCGCGTCGGTATATTCCAGCGAGATCGTGTTTCCCGGCTGGAGCCCGGAAACATCCAGGTCGAAGCCCTCGTCCAGGCCGACGGTCGCCGCAGTGCCAGCCTCGGTGACATTCGAAAAAGCCAGGGAGATTTCCGCGGCGATCGTATCGAGCTGCTTTTGCGCCTCGAGCAGAATATCATCCCGCAATTCCGCGGTTGCCACCATCGAGCCGGACCGGGAACCGGAGATAAGATCGTAGGTGGTTCCGCCGCCCGTTGTCACCAGCACCGTGTTGCCGGGCTGGCCCGGCTGCAGGGTATGCGAGCTGTCGAAGCTGAGAGTGGAGGCACGGGTATCCGCATAAAGCTGTTGCCCGTCGGCGGTCTGAATGAAAAGCGTGTTGTTCGATTCCTTGGTGACATCCACGTCCAGATAACCGGAGAGCTGTTCGATCAGCCGGTCGCGCTCGTCCTCCATTTCCGCGGTCGAAATTTCGGCCTGGGTCGCATCCCGGATCGCCTCGTCGATATCCTCGATACTGGCGAGCAAGCCGTTCACGGTTTCAGTCTGGCGCGCCAGACTGTCGTCGGCCTCCTGGCGCAGGTCCGTTATCTGGCTGTAGGACGAGTTGAGTTCACGGGCAAAGGCGTCGGCAAGCGCGACGACATCACTTTGGGCGGCGAAGTTTCCCGGATCGTTGACCAGAAGGGACAACGAGGCAGACAATTCACCGGCCAGCACCGAAATACCGCTAGTGTCTTCCCGGGTCCCGAAAATGTCATCGAGGCGGTCGGTGAAATCGGAAATCTGCCTGGCATAGTTGGTATCGGCGAGCGAGTTGAAATAGTCCGTCTGAATCTGCTCGTCGACGATCCGCCGCACTTCTGTCGCGGTGACGCCGGAAACATTGCCCATGGTATCGAAATAGACATTCGCCGAAACCGTCTTTTTCGAATATCCGGCCGTGTCAGCGTTCGCGATATTGGCCGCCGTAACGTCCAATTGGCGCTGATTGTATTTGATTCCGAAGACCGCGGTGTTCAGGGCACTTGTCAGTCCCATGGCGGTTTCTCCCAGGGTTACGCTACGGCTTGGCCGAAAGGACCGGCGGGTCGCAACCCGCCGGCAGGTTCACATTACCTGACCATGTTCAATGCGCTGTCGAGCATCTCGTCGGCGGATGTGACGATCTTGGAATTGGCCGAATAGGCCTGCTGCGTGATGATCAGCTTGGAAAATTCGTCCGCGATATCGGCGTTGGAAAGCTCCAGCTTGTTCGAGCGGATCTGTCCACCGCCGGTCAGATCCGGATCGCCGGAGGAGGATGTCGCGGCGAAGGCCGCCCCGTCCACGCGCTGCAGGTTCTGCTCGGCCTCGAAAGTCGCCAGAGGAATTTCAAAGACCGGGCGCTGCTGATTGTTGGAATAGCTCGCGATCACCCGTCCGGATTCATCGACGGCAACGCCCACCAGTTCACCGGCCGCGAAACCGTCCTGGTCCAGACTGACGGAACTCGCGGTACCGTCCGCATCCGAATATTGGGTCAGCGCGCCGCCACCGAAGGATATCTCGACATTGGAGACGGTTGTTCCGCCGATAGTCAGGCTTGGGATGGTGAAGTTCTCGTTGGCGAAGTCGGCTGTACCTATGATCCCATCGGTCATACTGCTCAGCTCGCCGGCGCCGTCGAACGTCACTTCCCCGACATTGTACCAGGTATCCCCGGTGTCTTCACCGGTACCGATATACATGTTCCAGGTGTCCTCGACAGGCACGCCCGTATCCTCGTTCACCGTTTTGGCGTAACGCACCTCGACGCTCATCGCCGTACCGTTCTGGTTATAAATGCTGATCGACCCACCGGAGATGGAGCTGTCGAGGAAGTCCTGATTGTTGGTATCAGCAACATTACCGGCACCGACGGAGGCATTCAGCAGCGCCGATGCGTCGGTATCGGCATAGTCTTTCGGCTGCGGGATGCGCGGCAGGTTGGCCTGGTAGTCGATCGTCGTGGTCGCGGAGGCCGCCAGCGGCTGGTTCTCCACCCGGATCACCGAGGCTGCGTCACCGATCGGATTGCCAGTTTCAGGATCGAGAGGAAAACCCTGCAGATAATAGCCCGCCCCGTTGATAAGATAGCCTTCCTGGTCGCGCTCGAAATCGCCGGCACGCGTATAGAAGGTCTCTTCCGCGAAAGACGTCGAACCATCGACGACATCCGAAGCCCGGGTCACGACGAAATAGCCCTCGCCGTTGATCGCCATATAGGTATCCACGTCGACATCCGTGATGTCGCCCTGGATCGTGTTTGTGGCGCGCGATGTGGACGTGGTGGTACCGGACACCTGCGCAGCCTGGGTATAGCCGCCACCGGATACCAGATCGGAGAAAGTCGTATCGAGCCGTTTGTAGCCGGTTGTCTGCGAGTTGGCGACGTTACCGGAGATATTCTCCAGCGCCGTTGCCTGCGCAGTCAGTCCGGAAACCGCCGTATTGATAGCCCCATAAATACCCATGTTTCGTCCTCTTGATAGATTGGGCACGATTGACGCTGGCTTGCGCCCATATTCGGCCTACTCCCGCAAAGGCCGTGCCATTTCGGCAAACAAGGAATTTTATTAATTTATTTCAATAACTTAACCAGAAGGTTCACCTGCGGTGGAGCAAAGACCACCCGGCAACCATCAGCGTGACGGGCAAAAACTTCCTCCCGCGATGGGCAAGACTGTCCATATGCACAGCCTGCGGGACCTCCTCCTCTTTACGCACTTGCGTCCCGGAGCCGGGCCTGCCACTTTTCGCCCAACGAATTCAAAATGGACGGCCCCATGCGTTTCGAAGGAACTGAAGACTACATCGCCACGGAAGACCTGCGTATTGCGGTCAACGCTGCTGTTGCGCTGGAGCGGCCGCTGCTGATCAAGGGGGAACCGGGGACCGGCAAGACCGTGCTCGCGCAGCAGGTGGCCTCGGCGCTGAACGCATCCCTGATCGAATGGCATGTGAAATCCACCACCAAGGCCCAGCAGGGCCTTTACGAATATGACGCGGTCTCCCGTCTGCGCGACAGCCAGCTTGGCGATGAACGGGTGAAGGACATCAACAACTACATCCGCAAGGGAAAGCTCTGGGAAGCGTTCGACGCGCCGCAAAGACCGGTTCTGCTGATCGACGAGATCGACAAGGCGGATATCGAATTCCCGAACGACCTCCTCCTGGAACTCGATCGCATGGAATTCCACGTCTACGAAACGGGCGACACCGTCCGGGCAAGGCAGCGGCCCGTCGTGATCATCACGTCCAACAATGAAAAGGACCTCCCCGACGCCTTCTTGCGCCGGTGCTTTTTCCATTTCATCAAGTTTCCGGACGCCGAGACGATGGCCGAGATTGTGGAAGTCCACTTTCCGGACATCAAAAAGCGTCTGCTTTCAGAGGCCCTGCGCCTGTTCTACAATGTCAGGGACGTGCCCGGTCTCAAGAAGAAACCGTCCACCTCCGAACTCATCGACTGGATCAAGCTGTTGCTCAACGAAGACGTCGATCCGGAAACCCTTCGTCAACAGGACAGTGCGAAACTGATTCCTCCGCTGCACGGTGCACTTTTGAAGAACGAGCAGGACGTCCATCTCTTTGAACGTCTGGCTTTCATGACGCGCCGGGAACGGACCTGACGGCGAAGAGGAGAATGCCTTGGCGAGACGGCTCGCAATCTTGTTTGTGCTGGCGGTTTCAAGCCTGCTCCCGAACGGCATGATGCCGGGTCCGGTCAGCGCGCAGGTTCCGCCAGAGCAGGATGCGGGCTGGCAGAGTGCCGTTGGCGGCTTGCGCCATTTCACCGGCCTGCGCTGTCCGGACATGATTGGCAGCTATTACCGCATCAAGGTCATGCAAGGCGATGCCGTCAGCCTGGCCGGCTGCATCTATACCGGCCGCGACGGCATAACCGCCGTGCTGCGCAACCACCTTGAAGCAACCGGCCGCCGCGAAGCGCTGACATTTTCCCGCGCCTACAAGGCCGCCGGGTTCGAGCCGGTCAAGCTGACGGGAGCCGCGGCATCGGGCACTTCCTTCCGCACGCGCAACTGGACTCCCACCAGCCTGTGCGAAACGTTGTGGTATTTTTCCGGCGAAAAGGCTGATTATACCTTATGGCTGTCGTATACCTTGCCGACTCAGGAAATTGAGATCGGTCCGGCGGTGGCAGCCTTCACCCAGGCCCTCGCCAGCCAGAACTGACTGCGGCGCGGCACTGACCAGTTTGCGGGCGAACCGCCACGGCAAATGAGAATTCCGGAAACATGACATGCGGCTACTCCTTCTAAGACACGCCAAATCCGAGTGGGGAGACGAGGATCTCGCGGATATCGACCGTCCGCTGAACAGCCGTGGGAAGACCGCCGCCGTGACGATGGCAAGCTACATGAAGGACGCCGGCCTGCTCCCCAATCAGATCCTGTGTTCAACCGCGCAGCGCACGCGCGAAACCCTGGCACGGTTTCTGCCTTTCCTGCCCCAGGAAGCCCAGATCCACCTGATTTCCGACCTCTACCAGCAAAGCGACGACGACTATTGCGGCCTCATTCGCAAACACGGCGGCAGGGCGCAGAACCTGATGGTGATCGGTCACAATCCGGCGATGGAAGACACCGCCCTCAGCCTGACCGGAACCGCCGACGCGCAGGCCATGGCGGACCTTGAGGAAAAATATCCGACCGGGGCACTGGCCGTCATCGACTTCGATATCGCCGAGTGGGCCGAGCTTCATCCCAAAACCGGCCATCTGGAAAGGTTCACCAGACCGCGCGACCTGAAAGACAGCGCCGACTGATCGCCTGCCTACCTCCAGCGTCGTCCGGCTTCCGGGACAGTCCGCATTTGCACTTGCCCGTTCCCGCGCTTACATGAACGCGCTGGAGGCGCTCTTGAACCCACTGACGACATTTGCCGAAGAAACCCGGCTGACACTCGCGAACCTGACCGATGCGGTCGGCGATCTGGCCGTGCCGACCCTGCGCCTTGGCGTGACCGGTCTTGCCCGTTCCGGCAAGACGGTTTTTCTGACGGCCCTGGTCCACAACCTGGTCCACGGCGGGCGCCTGCCTGTGTTCAGCGCGGCGGCCGGCCACCGCATAACCGGTGCAAGTCTCCAGCCCCAGCCTGACGACGCGGTCCCGCGCTTCGACTACGAGGCCCATGTCCGCGCCCTTGTCAGCGACCGCATCTGGCCGGACAGCACGCGCCAGGTCTCCGAACTGCGGCTGACCATCGATTTCGAGAGCGCGTCCTATTTCTACAGAAAGCTCGGCCCGGGCCGCCTGCATGTGGACCTGATCGACTATCCCGGCGAATGGTTGCTGGACCTGCCGCTGTTGACCAAAGACTACGCCGCCTTTTCAGCGGAAGCCCTTGAGCGAGCACGGGCGCCGAACCGCAGGGAAATTGCCGCGCCGTTCCTGGAAGCTCTGGCCGCGATCGATCACGATGCCGCCGAAAGCGAACCCGTGGCACAGGCGCTCGCCGCCTCCTTCAAGTCCTATCTGGCCGCTTGCCGGGACGACACCCATGCCCTGTCCATGCTGCCTCCCGGCCGGTTTCTGATGCCGGGAGATCTGGATGGCTCTCCGGCGCTGACTTTCGCGCCCCTCGATATTCCCGTGGACGCCATCCCCACCCGCACGGGCACCGTCCGGGCGATGATGGAGAGGCGCTACGAAGCCTACAAGACACACGTGGTCCGGCCCTTCTTCCGCAATCACTTCGCCAGGCTCGACCGGCAGATCGTGCTCGTCGATGTGCTTCACGCCATGAATGCCGGCCCGCACGCGATCGCGGACCTTCAGACGGCCCTGGGCGAGGTTCTCGGCGCGTTCCGGCCCGGCAAACGCAGCTGGCTGTCCTCGATCCTGACACGGCGCATCGACCGTATCCTGTTCGCCGCCACCAAGGCGGACCATCTGCACAGGAGCGACCATGACCGTCTGGAAGCGATCCTCAGGCGGCTGGTCGCGCGCGCCGAGGAAACGGCGCGCTTCAAGGGGGCCGAGGTGGATGTCATCGCCCTGGCCGCCGTGCGCGCGACCCGCGAGGCAACCATCAAACACCGGGGCGACGCGCTTCCCGCGATCCTCGGAACGCCGTTGCCTGGCGAACGCCTCAACGGGGAAACCTATGATGGCGAAACTGAAATCGCGATGTTTCCCGGTGACTTGCCGCAAAATCCTGAATCACTTTTTGGACGAGCTGATTCAATTTCTGAAGAAACCCGTCCGGACTTTCTTGCGGCTCAGGCAGATCTTCAATTCCTGCGCTTCCGGCCTCCGGAGCTGGACACCACGGCCGAGGGCCTGAAATTGTCGTTGCCGCATATCCGTCTGGACCGCGCCCTTGAATTCCTCATCGGAGACCGTCTGGCATGACCGGGACCCCCCCCTCCTCCGGCCGCAAACCGGCTGCGTTCCGCCTTGACGACACCAAGGTCCGGATGACCGACGACGATACGAGGACACCCTCGGCCGGCGAGGCGCTGATCACGCAGATGTCCGGTGAAGACGAGGAACCCCGTCTGCCGCGCGCCGCGAGCACGCCAAAAACCCGGTTCCGTTTCGGCAAATGGCTGCTTGTCGGTCTGTCCGGACTTGTCTCGCTCGCCATCGGCCTTGCGGTCGACAGCCTGATCCGCGACCTGTTCACGCGCACCGACTGGCTGGGCTGGCTGGGCCTTGCCCTCGCGGGTCTGGCGGCGCTTGGCGTCCTGGGTCTGGCTGCAAGGGAAATCGCCGGTCTCATGCGGCTCACCCGCATCGATCATCTGCGCGACCGGTTGCAGCTGGCCGCCGATACGGACGACAGCAAGGCCGCATCTTCCGGCCTGAGGGACCTGCTTGCGCTCTATCTGGACAGGCCCGAGACAGCTCATGGCCGCAAGCAGCTCGCCGGTCACATGCGCGAGGTGATCGACGGCACGGATCTGGTGAAACTCGCTGAACGCGACCTTCTCGCCCCGCTTGATCTGGAAGCCCGGCGGATCGTGATGAACAGCGCCAAACGGGTGTCGCTGGTCACCGCCGTCAGTCCCCGGGCGCTGATCGACCTGCTGGCGGTCCTGTTCGAAAACCTCAGAACCATCCGCCGCCTGTCGACACTTTACGGCGCACGGCCCGGCATGCTCGGGTTTTTGCGTCTTGCAAGGCATGTGGTGGGCCATCTGGCGGTTACCGGAGGGATGGCCGCTGGCGACAGCCTCGCTTCACAGGTCCTGGGTCACGGTCTGGCGGCCCGTCTGTCGACCCGGCTCGGCGAAGGCGTCATCAACGGCCTCCTGACCGCCCGCATCGGCATCGCCGCGATAGCGGTCTGCCGTCCCGCCCCCTTTGTCGCCACCAGAGGCCCGACCATTTCGGAATTCATGGGCGAATTGATTTCGTCCACCGAAAAGCCGGAAAAACCTGCATCAAGGCCCGGTGAAAGCGATCAGGCGGCCGGCAAACAGCGCCGGGACCCGGAAGCATAGCGACAGGACGCCTGCGGCCCTGAGCCGCTGCGAGCATCAACACATCCGCAAAACACTCATCCTGAAGTTTGGCCACGATTTTAAAAGATCAGCCGGAAAGGGGTTCATTTGTCTGAACGGGTGGAAAAATCCCGCCTCGACAGTGCTCGCCCGCGCCGCTATTTTCCCCTCATGTTCATCAATTTCTTCACCGAGCTCAAATCCGCCGGAATACCGGTCTCGATGCGCGAATATCTGACGCTGATGGAAGCGCTGGACAAGGATCTGGCTGAAAAAAGCGTCGAGGACTTTTATTACCTCGCCCGCCTCTGCCTGGTGAAGGACGAGAGCAATCTCGACAAGTTCGACCGTGTGTTCGCTCATGTGTTCAAGGGTCTGGAGCTGTTGAGCGACGTGCCGGCGACCGACATCCCCGAAGACTGGCTGCGCAAGCTTGCCGAAAAGCACCTGAGCGAAGAGGACAAGGCGCAGATCGAGGCTCTCGGCGGCTTCGAGAAACTCATGGAAACCCTGCGCGAGCGCCTGAAGGAACAGGAAAAGCGCCACCAGGGCGGCAACAAATGGATCGGGACGGCCGGAACCTCCCCCTTCGGCGCTTACGGCTACAATCCGGAAGGCATCCGCATCGGCCAGCACGAGAGCCGTCACCGGCGGGCGGTCAAGGTCTGGGACAAGCGGGAATTCAAGGACCTGGACGACACCCAGCTTCTGGGTTCACGCAATATCCAGGTAGCCCTCAAGCGCCTCAGGAACTTCGCCCGCACGGGGGCTGCCGACGAACTGGACCTCGACGGCACCATCCGCTCGACCGCTCACAAGGGACTGCTGGACATCAGGATGCGTCCTGAACGGCACAACGCGGTCAAGGTTCTGCTGTTCTTCGATATCGGCGGCTCGATGGACGATCACATCCGGGTCTGCGAGGAGCTTTTTTCCGCCGCCCGGTCCGAATTCAAGGTGATGGAGCATTTCTACTTCCATAATTGCCCCTATGAATTCGTCTGGAAGGAAAACCGCCGCCGCCATACCGAGCGCCTGGCGACCATCGACGTGCTGCACAAATACCCCGCCGACTACAAGATCATCTTCGTCGGCGACGCTTCCATGAGCCCTTACGAGATCGCCTATGCGGGCGGGTCGGTGGAGCACTGGAACGAGGAACCTGGCGCGGCCTGGATGCAACGCCTCACCGGGCTTTACAAAAGCGCGATCTGGCTCAACCCCGTGCGGGAAGAACACTGGGGCTACACCCAGTCCATCCAGATGCTGAACGAGCTGATGGACGGGCGCATGTTCCCGATGACCCTGGAGGGTCTGACCGAAGGGATGAAGGAACTGGCGCGGTAGGCCCGCTGTCGAAGCCCGTCAGCTACCGCGCAGCACCATCACCGAGCAAGGTGCGTGACGCACGATGTGGGCGGCGTTGGAGCCGATGAAATAGGTGGAAAGCCCCGGCTTGTGCGAGGTCATGAGAATGAGATCGCAGCCGGATGCTTCGGCTTCCTCGATCACCTCGTGATAGACGGTCCCCATGCGAACCTGACTGTCGACCTCTCCCGCAGGAACGTCCAGTTTCGCGCTGATCTCGTCGAGAATGAGCCTGGTCGCCTCAATTTCCCGCTGTTGCCAGCCCTCCGGCAATTGGCTGGCCACGAAGCTTTGCACTTCCGGACAAACCGCCAGAACATGGATCTTGGCGCCATAGTCCCTGGCAAGTTGTGACGCTTTCGCAAGAGCCTCATCCGCGAAGCCCGGTTCGGCAGGATCCAGGGGTACGAGGATTTTTTTGAACATGGCTCTTGTCTCCGGCGGGTTGTTTCATCCAACCATCGCCGTGGACGCCGATGGCCGCCATGAGCCAGATCAATCCGGATTGCTACCGTCGAAATACCGTCCGGGCGTAACCCCGAAGGATTTTTTGAATGTCGCCACGAAAGCGCTCGGACCTTCATAGCCCAGCTTGTGGGAAACATCGGAGACGCTGCGCCCGCAGGCAAGCAGTTCCAGCGCCCGGAACAGCTTCACCTGCCGGCACCAGGTCCGGTAGCTGAGCCCGGTTTCCGCCTTGATCCGCCGCTCGAAGGACCTGACGGACGTCGCGCAGCGCTCCGCGGCTTCGCTGAGCGAGGGAACATCGGCCGGACAGCGCACCACGCCTTCGCACAATTCCCTGAGCCGCGCGTCCCGCGGCATGGGAAGCTGCAGCGGCGCCGCGGGCAGCATTTTCAACTGATCGAGAATGACGGCGGCAATCCGCGCGGCCGGCCCCTCTTCCGTTTCGGCACGCGCATAGGACATGAACTCCAGGATCAGCGCGCGCAGGAGCGTGGTGACCTGCATGACCTGAGGGGACTGCGGAAGGTCCCGGGCATGCTCGAACTGGACGTAGATAAAGCGCAGTTCGGTGTCCGTCAGGTAGCGTGTCTGATGGCCGACCCGCGGCGGCAGCCACACCGCCCGCTCCGGCGGCACGAAATAGGTGCCCATATCCGTGTCGATCGCGATCGAGCCGTTCACCACATGGAAAAGCTGGGCGGCATCATGGGCGTGCCAGCCGTTGTTTTTTCCCTGAAGTCCGGTCCGCGCATAGCCGATGATCGGCGCGGCGACCGCATGCCTGGGAAACTCCGCGAGCTCCGGATGAATGCTCATTCTCTTCTCGAGCCTTCCCGCACATTGAAACGAATATCTGTTTTACCCGGTTTCGGCTGGCATGGGTACAGACCTATCCGTCTTCAGGATCGAATATCCGTTCGATCGGCAATCCGAACACCCGCGAAATCCGGAAGGCCAGCGGCAGGCTCGGGTCGTATCTTCCCCGCTCCAGCGCGATGACGGTCTGCCGGGTGACGTCGAGCTTTTCCGCGAGGGCCGCCTGGGACCAGCCTTGCGCGCATCTGAGGTCCTTGAGGTGATTGCGCATCAGTTCAGCATCAGCTCCTGAGACGCACAAGCACGGTCGCAACCGACCAGGCGATCATCAGGAAGGTCGCATAGAGACCGAAGTCGGCCGGCCAGGCCATCCCCAGTTTGTCCAGAAAAAGCGCAAGAAAAACACCTGTGAGCAATGTCAGCGCACCGGCAACGGCCAGAATGTGCCGTTCGCGCTCATCCACCTTGCGGTAGAACCGCACCTGCGCCCAAAGGGCAAGTCCCATCGGCAGTGTCGCCGCGAACGAAACGGCAACCACAACCACCGGATCGGTATGCGTTTCCAGAAACGGCCGGGCAAGATAACTTGCCAGAACATAAAGCGCGGCTCCGGCGAATGTCTCTGCCAGATACCGGTAAGTCAGCCTGTCAAAGCGGTTCATCTCCGCCTCCCATGCGTTGAATTGTAAAGCACGCTTTACATCTCACATCGCACCGCAACTGTAAAGCTCGCTTTACAATTCAGGTTCCCAAAGCCGGACCCGGCATCGCCAAGCGAGGTTTGCTGAGGATTCAGCCGGATTATTGGCGAGTGGAAAACATATCGTGACAAAACAGCGCTAACACGCAAAACGTAAATGGGTTTAGAAGCTTGGCCTCGGATTAATTCACTTTTTCTACGGCTATGGAATGACTTATTTCACCCAATCCGCCCACCCGGATAAAATCACCGGCTGGCGCTCCCCGGCAGTGCTTTTGATGATCATGGCAGGCGCCATGCAACTGTCGTTTGCCGCCTGGTGGAACCTGATGAACAACTTCGCGGTCCAGGAGCTGGATTTCACCGGCCGCGAGATCGGCATACAGCAATCGATCCGCGAGATTCCGGGGTTCCTGAGTTTCCTTGCGGTCTACCTGCTGCTGATGATGCGCGAGCAGACGCTCGCCTATCTGTCCCTGCTGATGCTTGGCGTCGGCGTTGCCGTCACCGGTTATTTTCCGACCGCGATCGGGTTTTATGTCACCACACTGATCATGTCGGTCGGGTTTCATTATTATGAGACCATGGCCCAGTCGCTGTCGCTGCAATGGCTGCCGAAGGCCACGGCCGCCGCCAGCATGGGCAAGATCATTTCCGTCGGCGCCTTCGCCCAGTTGATCGCCTATGGCGTCATCTTCATTGCCTGGAAGATGTTCGACCTGTCCTTCACCACGGTCTTCGCCATCGCCGGCGGCCTGACGCTTGTGGTGCTCGCCTTCCTGATGATGGCCTATCCGCATTTCAAGGAAGGCGTTCCCCAGCACAAGAAGCTGATCCTGAGAAGGCGCTACTGGCTCTATTACGCCCTCACCTTCATGGCCGGCGCCCGCCGGCAGATCTTCACGGTCTTCGCGGGTTTCCTGATGGTCGAGCGGTTCGGCTACGACGTTCACGAAGTGGCCGGACTTTTCCTGCTCAACGGCTTCTTCAACATGCTCCTGGCCCCGAAGATCGGCAAGCTGATTGTCCGCTTCGGCGAGCGCAAGGCGCTGGTGCTGGAATATGTCGGCCTGTTTCTGGTCTTTGTCAGCTACGCCTTCGTCACCAGCGCGACGCTGGCGGCCAGCCTCTACGTGATCGACCATGCCTTCTTCGCCATCGCGATCGCGATCAAGACCTATTTCCAGAAGATCGCCGATCCGGCCGATATCGCTCCGACGGCCGGCGTCGCCTTCACGATCAACCACATCGCCGCCGTGTTCATCCCGGTGGCTTTCGGTCTTATCTGGCTGGTCTCGCCCGCGGCGGTCTTCCTGGCCGGCGCCGCCATGGCTCTCGTCAGCCTGGTGCTGGCGACACTCATCCCGAGCGCTCCGGAAGAAGGCCGGGAGGTTGATTTCTGGTACCGCAAACCGCTCGCCCAACCGGCCGAGTGAGGCGCAACCGCGCGCGGATCCAGGACGCGAAAAAATAGGAAACCCCTTTGCCGGGGCTTCCGTTTGACCGATCGAATTTCAGCTGGAATCAGGCTGCCTGTTCAAGCCTGCCGTTCAGGAACGTGAACCACCAGGCCGTCGAGTTCGCCGGTGACCTTGATCTGGCAGGAAAGGCGAGAGGTCGGCTTCACGTCATAGGCGAAATCGAGCATGTCCTCTTCCATCGGTTCCGCCGTGCCAGTCTTGCCCTGCCACGCCTCGTCCACATAGACATGGCAGGTGGCGCAGGCGCAGGCCCCGCCGCACTCCGCTTCAATACCCTGAACCATGTTCTTGATGGCGTTCTCCATCACGGTGGAGCCTTCGGCGGCGTCCACTTCGGTCCGGGTTCCATCGGCATTTATGAATGTGATCTTCGGCATGCGTCGCGTCCAGGCCTTCAATTGTGGTCAATGCAGCGCCGCACACCCGCCGTGAACGTTTGCGGCGTTCCTGACGCCCGTCCTCAAACGTTTCACATCGGGAGCATCGCGCTCCGGTCGTCCCGACATAAAGCTTCCGCGAAAAAGGTCAAGGACCGTGCCGTTTCCACGCGGCAATCTGCCACGAATAAATCGCCTTGCGCGCCGGGTCACAACACATCTGGGGGTCAGGACCCTAGCCTTCGAGGAGATCGCGGATATAGCGGTTGGTCTCGTCGACGGCGGCAATCAGGCCCTCGGTCGCGGGATCGGACACGGATTTCATCTTCCCTTCCAGGGTTTCGCAAACCACGGCGACCCGTTCCGCGCCGATCGCCAGCGCGGACCCTTTCAACGTATGAACGAGGTCGAGCCGGATCGAGGCGTCGGTTTCCTTCGCCAGCCGTTCAAGCGTGGTGGAGGATTGCGATTTGAAAAGATGAAGAACCTGAACTTCCAGGTCCCGGTTTCCCAGGGTGTTGGTGGCCAGCCGCACAAGATCTATCGGTGCTTCGGGCCCGGCCCGGCCGGCGACACGGGCCATGGATGAAGGGGCCATGAGGGTGCTCCAAATTGCTCTGCTCACGCCTGACGGCACTCCGCCGCAAGCTATGACTTGAGAGACTGTGCGCCCAAACCCCCAAACACCCGGTTAAACGGGCCCGCCGGAGGGGCCCTTCGGCCGAATGTCCCCAAAAAATTGTTTTTTTGGTTAACGCGGGTTAACACGGCTTTCAAAATACGATTAAAAAAGTCCTTGCAAATCCGCCGATTTATTGAATCGATAAAATTTTAACGATGCGATTCGGCGTTAACTTCTTTTACGGTTTTGACTTGCGGAGAGAACTTCGACTGCTGCAGGCGTCAGCTTGCAGACCAGCCAATCGGGCTTGATTGGGTTGGAAAACCAAGGCTCTGCCCAGCCTGCTTCGATGCAGGCGCGGATTGTGCGGGCCGGAATTTCCCGTCCGTTGCCATCGAACAACGGCAGCTTCCCACCTGGCTGATCGAGCCCCTTCAGCAGCCACCGTCTTTGCGGAGCGGTCAGGCTTCCTGCCTTGAGCGCACCGCTTGCGACGGTGTTTTGATCCTCTTTCACGACGTCGCCATGCTTTGATTCAGGCATTCAAACAGCCCCTTAAGTGACTCGCGCCATTGCCGTTTCTTGTTCGTTAGGAGAGATTGTGCCATTACAGTTACTGATGCGGCAAGGTGTGGAGTGTACCGTCGAACGGAAAGTTCGCGGTCGGTCAGCGGCGGCCCTCCTCATGGAGTAAATCCACGGTGCGGTTCTTTGGAACTGTGGCCGTAAAATTGGCGCATCCGGTAGTCACTGTGGAATGCTGCAATAGCAGCTGGCTGAAATTACCGGCGTGTAATGAGTACGGACGTGAGGCGACCCTAAATGGCAAATCCGACAAAGGCGAAAGATCCGGCGGAAGCGGCACTGTCTGCGGTTGAAGAAGCCCTGAAGCTTGATTTCGGCGGCCCGGAAACTGCAGCAACGCAAACGGCCGCGGAGGCGAATGTGGCTGTGGAAGCGGACACGACGCGCAGATCCCAGACGGCCAAACCGGGGCCCTCTCCGCGTGACGAACAGCGCCAGGCCAGGCGCCGGGGACGCGGTGGACGCCCGCCCGCGGCAAATGACGACCGCCGCAACATCGGTACGCTGATTTACGCCCTGCAGCGCCGCCCCTCCTCCACGCCCTTTTGGGGCGCCCTTGCCCTGAGCGCCATCTGGGCCGCCCTCGGCAGCAGTCTTTTCCTGACCGCCTTCGCCGACAAGGTTGCCACCATAAACGACTTCCAGGCGCTGCTCGGCTCGCCGGAAATGATCCTGGCCGGCGCCGGGATCGTGGTGCCGATCATCTTCTTCTTCGTCATGGCCATGATGATCTGGCGGGCGCAGGAAATGCGCATCGTCGCCCGCGGCATGACGGAAGTCGCGCTGCGCCTGGCCGAACCGGAAGACATGGCCAAGGAATCCATCCTCAGTGTCGGACAGGCCATCCGCCGCGAAGTCGCTGCCATGGGTGACGGCATCGAGCGCGCGATTGCCCGCGCCAGCGAGCTGGAGGTTCTGGTCCACAACGAGGTGTCCTCCCTCGAGCGGTCCTATAACGACAACGAACTCAAGATCCGCAGCCTGATCGAGGAATTGGTCAGCCAGCGCGAATCCATCGTAATGAATGCCGAGCGGGTGCGCGAAACCATCGCGGGCGCCCATGAAAACTTCGCCGCGCAAATGTCCAACACCTCCGGTGAACTGGGCAGCACCGTGGAAACGGCGACCCAGCGGATGATCGACGCGGTGAACAGCCGCGTGGAGGAACTGACCTCCAGCGTGGATTCGCGTATCGAGACGCTTGGCGCGACCCTGCACGCCTCCGGCAGCGAGCTGGTGGATTCCCTGACGGTGCGCGCGGAGGATTATGTCTCCCGCCTGTCCACCACCGGAAGCGATCTGGTCGACAATCTGGCTGAAACCGGCTCCACAATGTGGGAGACCCTGACGGTCCGGGGCAACGAGGTGAACGAACGCTTCGCCGATACCGCGAACCAGTTCGTCGATACACTGACGGCCCGCGGCAGCGAAATCAACGAAACCCTCACCTCCTCCAGCACCTCCGTCATCGAGACCCTGAGCACCAAGGCCGATGAATTCCGCAACTCGATGGAAAGCACCGGAGCGTCGGTCGGCGACATCATCACCCAGCGCGGTGAGGAAATTAACGCCAACCTGTCGCTGACATCCGGCCGCCTGATCGACACGATCACCACCCGCACCGAGGAACTGGTCACGACGGTCGATACCCGCGTGACCTCGCTGGACGAATCCCTTGCCGCGACCGGCAACCGGGTCGTCGAGAGCATCTCCGAACGTGGTCAGGCCGTCACCGACACGATCTCCATCCGCGGGGCCGAAATCGTCGACACCCTGTCCAGCCGCTCCACCGAAGTGTCTGAAATCCTGCGCGGCACGGGCGAAAGCATCGTTGTCGATCTCTCCCTGCGCGGCGGCGAAATCGCCTCCAAGCTGGACGAGACCGCTGGTTCGCTCACCGAAACCATCACCGTGCGCGGCGGGGAACTGGCCGAGAAACTCGACACGATTTCCGAACGCATCTACACCGCGATTACCATCAACGGCAGCGAACTGGACGAACGTCTTTCGGCCCGCAGCAACGAGATGGCGACGGTCCTGGAGCAGCAGACAGACGGCTTCCGCCAAACTCTCGAAGGCGTGTCCTACAAGTTCTCGACCGGTCTCGGCGAGCAGACATCCGCCCTCACCGAGAAACTTGCCGAAACCGGCACCCAACTCGCCGAACTGATCGGCAGCCGCGGCGACCGCGTGACCAGCAACATCAACGAAATCAGCGGCAGGATTGCCGAGACGCTCGATGTGCGCGGCCTCGCCCTGCAGGAAGGCCTGTCCACGCGCCTGGCCGAACTGGAGATCCTTGTCGGCGAACGCGGCGGCCAGTTGGTCGATGCCTTCGACTCCCGGACGGAAATCCTGTCGGAAGCGCTCGACAGCCGCCTGTCGGGCCTCGACAACACATTCGCGTCCCGCATCGACATGATGGATGCCTCGCTCGGCGACCGTATCGCGACGATGGACACCTCCCTCAGCAGCCACATCAACACGCTGGATCTCACGCTCGACCAGCGCACGGCCGCATTCGAGGCGACCCTGGAAGCCCGGACGCAGATCCTTTCGGACGCCATCGACAACCGCACTTCCGGCATCAGCGATGCGCTGGAGGAAAAGACCCGCAACATCACCGATGTTCTGGCGGACCGTTCCGACGCCATCACCCTGCAGCTTGGCCAGCGCATCGAAGACGCAGGCAACACGCTTGCGGAACGCGCGGAAGAGATCGGCCAGTCCCTGTCGACCCGTGTCGACGGCGCGGCATCGTCCATGGCTGAAAAAGCCGAACTGCTGTCCGTCTCCATGACGAGCGGCACCGACCGGATCGACGAAACGCTCGACGCACGGGCCCGCCAGATCTCCGAGACCCTGATTTCCCGCACCAAGGAGATCGCTCAGGCATTCGTCGAGGGCCAGGAGGAAATGACCTCGGCCCTGGACAACCGTCTGGCGGAAGCCGGCAGCGTTCTGGGCAAACAGAGTGCCGAACTGACCGAATCCCTCTCCGAGCGGATCGCCGAGATCAACGTTTCCCTGGGCGCCAAGGTGTTCGAGGTCGCCGAAACCCTCGATACCCGCGCCAGCCTGCTGGAGACCTTGCTCAACGAGCGCCTGGAAAGCATCTCCGGCACCCTGACCGGTGAAAGCGAGCGCGCCCGTGACATTCTCACGACCGTGATCGCCGAAGCCGGCTCGACCCTGTCCACCGAAAGCACGCGTTTGCGCGATGTGGTTCAGGAAGCCGTCGAAGCCGCGGTTCAGTCGCTCACCGAAGAACGCACCAAGACCGTCGAGATCGTCGACGGGGCGCTCAGCGACGCGACCGAAAAGCTTGCCAGCGAAGGCGACCGCATGCGCCAGATCGTCCTCGGCACTGTCGGTGAAGCCCGCGGAGTGCTGGTCGGTGAAAGCCAGAAAGCGGCGGATGCCGTCACCGCGGCAATGCATCAGGCGACCGGGACCATGTCCGGTGAAAGCACCAAGATCCGTGACCTTGTGTTCTCGGCCGTCGGTGACGCTGCCCGCGCCATGGCGGCGGAAAGCGAAAGGGCACGCACGCTCTATGCAGGCACGCTGGCTGAATTCAGCGGCTCCCTGACCGGCGAAAGCGACAAGGTCCGCACCGAACTCTCCGGCCTTATCGCCGAGATTTCAGGCAACCTGTCCGCCGAAAGCGAACAGGCCCGTCTGACGCTGGCCAAGACGCTGGAGGAAATGCGCGGCCAGATGTCCAGTGAAGCCGGCATCGTCCGGGCCCGGGTCAACAGCGCCGTGGCGGAAGCCGCCGAACTTCTGGTGGGCCGCGGCAACGAGGTCGCCAACGAACTTCTGGAAAAGGCCACCACCCTCAACGAGGCCTTCGGCGCCCGCTCCGGCGAACTGGCCAAGATTGTCGGCACCGATGGCAACGAACTCGTCAAGGCCATCGAACTGCGCGCCAACGATCTGACCGGACGCCTTTCCGAGGTCCACGGCGCCATTCTGGAAGCCATCACGATCAAGGGCCGCGACGTCACCGATACCTTCGCCCATACCGGCCTTGACGCCACCCGCTCGCTGGTCGAGGCCGGTGACAAGATCGTCACCAGTATCAACGAGCGCAGCGAACACGCCACCTCGCTTCTCACGGAGACGAGACACCGTCTGGAAGCCGATGTCTCCGAAATCCTCAACAAGATCGAGGCGTCGAATACCAACCTGCAGGATATTGTCGCCACGGCCGGAGAGAACCTCAGCGAAGTGGAAGGCAACCTTGCCCGACGCGCCGGCGAGTTCCGCTCCGCGGTCGACAGGGCCGTGGGAGAGACCAACTCGACGACATCTGTCATCACCGAGCAGGTTGCCAACCTGCGCGATGTGACCGAGACGACCCTTGCGGATATCATGAACCTGACGAGCCGCTTCGGCGATCAGTCGGAGGAACTCACCAAGGCGGCCCGTCACCTGGAAGAGACCAACCGGTCCGTGGAAACCCGCGTCACCGAGCGCCGCACGGCGATCGAGGAAGTGGCCGATACCCTGCTGGCGAAAACCGAATCGGTCGACACGCTCATGCGATCCTTCACGCAGACCCTGTCCACCACGCTGGAAACGGCCGACGACAAGGCGCGCGAGGCGGCCAACATGCTGGGCGCCGCGGCGGAAGCCGCCTCCAGGCAGGTGGCCGAGCAGTTCGAATCCATGCGTCTGACGGCCGGAATGGAAGGTCAGAAGGCCCGCGATGCGATCCGCTCCGCACAGGACGACATCATTGCCGAAATGACCCGCACGGTCACCGAGGCTTCCGAACGCTTCAACGATGCGGCGGTGCGCATGCGCGATGTCGCCCGCGACGTTCACCGCGAACTGGAGGCCACCCGCTCCGAACTGAAACAGGGCGTCCTCAACCTGCCGGACGAAGCCGAGGAATCCTCAGCCGCCCTTCGCAAGGTGGTCAACGAGCAGATCCGCGCGCTGACCGAACTGTCGGAGATTGTCGCCAAGCAGTCCAATGTCCTCGACCTCTCCCGCCCGCAGGCCGCAGTGGCATCCGCTGCTGCCGCGCCGGCGCCGGCGCCGGTCAATTACGCGCCCACCTCCCCCGCCCGTCAGCAGACGGCCCCGGCCGGCGAACAGCGCCCGGCCCAGAGCCGTCCTCCGATGGACACGCGCCGGCAGCAGCCGGCACCGGCAGACACGGGCGGTTCCGGTGGCAAGGGCTGGGTTTCCGATCTCCTGCGCCGCGCGTCGCGTGACGAGGATGCCGACACGGACATCCAGCCGGGCCGCACACCGCTGCAGACCGTCGAAAGCCTCAACTCCCTGTCCGTCGATATCGCCCGGGCAATCGACCACGAGACCTTCATCGACCTGTGGAACCGCTACCGTGGCGGCGAGCGTCACGTGTTCACCCGCCGCCTCTACACCCTGCAGGGTCAGCAGACCTTCGACGAGATCCGTCAGAAGTATTCCCGCGACCCTGAGTTCCGCACGGCTGTGGAACGCTATGTGGCCGATTTCGAGCAGCTTCTCGCCCAGGTCTCGCGCAACGACCGCGACAACATGCTGGGCCAGACCTATCTCACCTCGGACACGGGCAAGGTCTACACCATGCTGGCCCATGCCAGCGGCCGCCTCGACTGAGCGGCGATCATCCGAATGTAAAAAGGCGGGCTTCGGCCCGCCTTTTTTATCGGCAATTTTCCGATCATCATCCTGGGCGCGGCAAGCGATGCGCCGCTCCTGTCTCGCGCCACGGTTTGGACATGACGGGTCGAGGATTATATCCAGGACGGCACGAAAGGGAGATACCTTCGCTCAAACAACACCCTCCGCCGCGCTGCGCGAACGTAATAAAACCTGGGGGCGTAATTTGCAGTGCGGTAAAAATGACCGCAGGGGAGCTTGAAGGTGGGATTTCCAGCGGCGAATAAATCGGCGTGGAGGGTCCGGAAATCGCAAAGATTGCACGCGAACGCGGACCATGACGAGACCCCGATCAGGTCGGGACCGGCTCAAACGTTCTGCAGCGTCCAGGCAGCCATTTCGGAAAAGACACGATCCGCGGAGCGGTTCATCGCTTCGACCGCCTTGTCGACGGAGGTCGCGCCCGCCGGAGTCTCCGCGCGGAAGACCTTGGTGGCGACCGTCCGGCCGTTGCGGTCGTTGACCAGCCGCGCGGAAATCTCGACGACACCCCGGTTGCCACTGCCGAGCCTGAGCTCGAATGCGCGGATTTCGCTCTGAAGCTGATAGTCGATCAGAAGCCCGTCCCCCGGCAGTCCGACGCCGCGCAGGCGGCCGGTATTCTGCAGGGTCTCGACCAGCTTGAGCTGCACCACGTTCGGCAGGGTGTCCGCCCAGGCGGAGCCCGGGAAATAGCTGTAGACGGGGCCCTTCTCGACCACGGCGATATAGCTGGTATCGAGCGCTTTCAGGGCCCGCGGCGAGGACACAAGCAACTGAACGCGGCTCGACCGCCCCGTCAGACCGCCGACATCGGCTGCCTCGATGCCGTAATAGGCGGACGGCGTGGAACTTGCGCAACCGGTGACCAGCACACCCAGCCCGAGAACGCCAAGCACGCCCCGTCGGGTCATGTCAGTGGTTGCCTTCGTCATAACGCCCCTGCCCCTTAAACTCTTCATCACCGCCGCCGGCCGCCGGTATAGGTCGGCACATCTTCCCCACCGAAGATCACCCGGTTCGGACTGCGTTCAAAACTCTCCGCCGCCCGTTGGATAGACACCAGCGTCCGGTTGAATTGCCCGAGCGCGGAAGCGAAATCCGCGGAGCCCTGCGTCGCGAATTTCGACAAGCCGCCGGCAATGGAATCCGCGCGGCTTTCAAACGCCACGGCGACTTTTCTGATTGCCTGCGCCGCCAGGGTCGCTTCCTTGATCAGCCCCTCGCCGTCGCCGTCCACCATCGTGGAAACCTTTTCGACAAGGCTCTCCACACGAACCGACGTGGAATTCAGCGTTGCCGTCATCTGCTTGGCATCGGTGATGATCTGGTCGACGTCCGGCGTGCGCTTGGACAGGTCATCCGTCATCCGCTGCACGTTGTCGGCGGCCTTCCTTGCGCTCGCCAGAACAGCCGGTATGCCGTCCTGCGGATTTGTAAGTTCCGAGGCCGCCGTCTCGATGGAGCCGACGATATTGGAAACCTTGGCGGGATCCACCGCCTTCAGCAGATCGTCCGCGGTCTGCAGCGTCGAGGAAAACCGTTCGGCGGCCTGCTGAACGTCGGTGATCAGCGCCGCGATCCGGTCATCCTGTCCGCGGACCGTCGCTGAGACCGCCTCGAAATTCTGCACTGTCGCCTTGGTCGAGGCGATGATGTCGTTGATCTGGGTCTGCTGGTTGTTGATGTTGTCGATGAAGCTGGCGGCGCCATCGACCGCATTGCCGACCTTCAGAGGGTCGACTTTGGCGACGATTTCATCGACCCGGGCAAGCGAAACGTTCAGCCCGTCAGTGAAGCTGCCGACCGAGGACACGATCTCCTCTATATGCAGCGGATCGATGGCTGCGGCGATCTCCACGCCCCGGGTCATGATCGCGTCGACCTTCACCACCACATCACGCCCGCCGGCGAGAATATCCGTGATGTCAGTGCTGCGCTGCTTGACCGTTCCGACGATATCGTTGACATTCTGCATCGTTTCGCTTGTCGCAACGATCAGCTTGTCGAGATCGCCGGTGCGATTATCCAGCAGGTCGCCAAAGGCGGACGCGCCTTTCATGATTCGCGCGACTTCCTCAGGCTTGACCTGGCTGACGATTTTCTGAACTTCGCCGAGGCTCGCGTTGAGCCCTTCGCTGAATTTCTGCATTTCCTGCGCCGCGCCCTGTGCGTCGGACAAGAGAAGATCGATATCCTTGCTGGCATTACCGAGACTGGCGGAGAAGGTGGTAAGATTGTCGACGATCGCCGTGACCTTGTCCGAGGGAACGGCAGCCAGCAGGCGCTCACCCTGATCCACAAGGGGTTCCAGGCGTCCCGACAGGCTCGCGAAGGCCTCCGAAGCCTTGCCGATACTCGCCATGAAAGTCTTCACGCCGTCCGAATTCGCGGCCAAGGCTGCGGAGAACGTTTCCACGTTCTTGATAGTGCTGGTGACGGTCGGACCGTTTTCCTCCAAAAAGTCATCGATCGTTTTCATGGTCGAATCCGCACGCTTGAGAACGTCGCGCGCACCGTCGACGATATCGTCGAAGAAGGATTTGTCCGCATAGATGACCGGCACATTGTCTTCATCGTAATCGCTCAAGAGCAGCGGCGAAGCCGACGTACCGCCACTGAGATCGACATAGGCGACGCCTGTCAGGCCGGTGAAGTTCAAGGTTGCCTTGGTGTCTTTCCGCACCGGCGTCGTTGGCTTGATGCGCACGGTGGCGACAACCTTGGTCGGATCGTCCGGGGCGAAATCCAGCGATCCGACATCCCCGACCTTGATACCGTTGAACAGGACCTGCCCGCCGACCGGCAGGCCGGTCACGGGACCTGGGAAGTAGATTTTGACTTGTACATTCTGGCGGGATTCCGCCGTAACGGCCAGCCAGTACACGAACCCGAACGCACCGACCAGGATAGCCACCATAAAGGCGCCGATCAGAATGTAGTTCGCTCGAGTTTCCATCCAGTCCTACCTATACCCGGCGCAACGCCCGTTCACCCCTGAAATACGATTTAATCCAGGAATCGTCATTTTTCATCATATCGTCTAGTGTTCCTATCGCCAGAACACGTTTTTTCCCAAGAACAGCGATACGATCACAGATAGAATGGAGACTATCGAGATCGTGAGTGACCATATAAACGGTCAGCCCGAGGGTTGAACTGAGATTTGCAATCAGCGAATCAAAGGCCGCGGCACTGATCGGGTCGAGTCCCGAAGTCGGCTCGTCCAGAAACACCAAATCAGGATCCAGCGCAAGGGCACGGGCCAGGCTGGCGCGCTTGATCATACCGCCCGAAAGCTCCGACGGCAGCTTGTCCGCGGCATCCTGCGACAGGCCGACGAGTTCCAGCTTCAGCGTCGCCAGTTCGTCCATCAATTGCGGTGAAAGTTTCAGGTGCTCGCGCATCGGCACCTGAATGTTCTGCTTCACGGTGAGCGAGGAAAACAGCGCACCTTGCTGGAACAGAACGCCCCAGCGGCGTTCGATGCTCTTGCGCTCAATATCGTTGGCGGTCGACAGATCGTGTCCGAAGACCGAGATCTCCCCGGCCCGCTTCTGGTTCAAGCCGAGAATCGTTCGCATCAGTACCGACTTGCCGGTTCCCGAACCGCCCACGAACCCGAGTACTTCCCCCCGGTGCACATCCAGATCCAGATCCTGAAGGATGATCTTGTTGCCGAACCCGACGGTAATGCCGCGCACGGAAAGGACATAGTCGGTATCGTCACCGGTCGGCTCGACCTCGGTTCGGATGTATTCGGCTTCGGTCAGCGACATGGATCCGGTCAAACTCCGATGGCGGCAAAGAAAATGGCAAACATGCCGTCCACGACGATCACGAGGAATATGGCCTTCACGACGGACATCGTGGTGTGACGTCCGAGTGATTCCGACGAGCCTTCGACCTTCAACCCTTCGACGCAGGCAATCAACCCCACGATCAGCGCCATAAACGGCGCCTTCACCAGGCCGACGGCCAGTGTCTGGACCGTAATCGCCGCCTGCAACTGTGTGAGGAAGGCCGCCGGCGGAATGTCCAGATAGGCCCAGGTCACCAGTCCCGAGCCCAACAGAGCCGAAATATCGGCGATAAAGGTCAGGATCGGCAGCGCGATCATCAGCGCCAGGATACGCGGCAACACCAGAACCTCGGTCACGCTGAGGCCGATCACATGCAGGGCATCCACCTCCTCCTGCATGCGCATGGCCCCGAGCTCGGCGGTAAAGGCCGACCCGGACCGGCCCGCCACCATGATCGCCGTGAGAATCACCCCGATCTCGCGCAGCACCAGAATACCCGCCAGATCGACGACAAATATATCGGCGCCGAACTGGCGGAGATAGAAGCCGCCCTGCTGCGAAATGATCGCCCCGATCAGGAAACTCATCAGGGCAACGATAGGCACCCCGCCGACGCAGCTCCGGTCGAACTGCACGGCGATAGAGATGCCGCGCAGCCGTTTGGGCTGCAGGAGCACTGTCGACAGGACCAGTCCGAGCGAGCCGAGAATATGCAGCATCGCAAGGCCGTCCTTGCCGACGTCGACCATCTGCCGCCCGGTTGTCTCGAGGAACCCCAGAATGGAAAACCGTTGCCGGTCAGGTTTCCACCCCGGCGGATGATGCTTCTCGATTTCCTCAAACAGCGTCTGGCGCACGGGCGAGACGCCTTTCAGTTCGACCTTGCGCCCCTCGAACTCCAGCCTTCCGCGGGTACGATGGATCAGCCAGGCGCCGCTCGTATCCAAATGTTCGATCCTGGAAACGTCGATCGAGGTCGGCCGGTCTCCGCCAAGCTGCAAATTGGCGATTTCCTGTTCCGCGTCTCCGACCGTGTTGACAGTCCAGTCGCCGGAGAGGGAAAGACACAGATGATCGGGTCCGTTCGCCTCGATCTGCATCTCCGGCGCGATGTTTTTTTCCAAGAATGCCATTCCGGCTGGCTGCCCTCTTGCCGCTGGTTCACCTACCCTCGTATACCTGATGGAATAGTTCAGGTCACGGACCCAAAAACGGGAATAATGCGCTTTGAACCGGTTTCCCCTTCATCAGGAAGCGGCCCGGTCAGATCCGAATCACATGGAAATGGCCGCACTCCGCGGTGCTTCGTCATTTCCGATGCCATTTTCGCGTCATTCATGGGACCCAGACCTGACATCCGGCAACCGATTGAAAGATTTATCGATGGAAATAGCCCGCCCCTACCTTCTGTTCCTTGGTGATGTTGCCGATTCCCTTGCGGCAAAAACCGCGATCGGCATCGTCGACTGGCGCAAGGACTGGTGTATCGGCCAGATTCGCCTGCAAGGGTGCGCCGCCGATACCGGCCTGCCGGACATGTCGATCGCGGACGGAGCCGCCGCCGGAGCGAAAACCTTCGTCATCGGCGCGGTCAACGCCGGCGGACGCCTGCCCGAGCACTGGATCGATTCGATCGTGGCGGCCCTGGAGGCGGGAATGGACGTCGCCTCCGGCCTGCATGTGCGTCTGGGCGACATTCCGGCCATCAGGAGCGCCGCGGAAAAGAACGGCCGCCAATTGCACGATGTGCGCCACAGCACCACAAGTTTCGCCACCGGCAAGGGCACCAGACGATCCGGAAAACGCATCCTGGCGGTGGGCACCGATTGTTCCGTCGGCAAGAAATACACCGCCCTTGCGATGGACAAGGCGATGAACGAGCGCGGCTACACGAGTTCCTTCTGCGCGACCGGACAGACCGGCGTTTTCATTTCCGGGCGCGGCGCCTCGCTCGATGCCGTGATCGCCGATTTCATTTCCGGCGCCGCGGAATGGCTGTCGCCGGAAACGGACGACAGTCACTGGCAGATCATCGAAGGCCAGGGGTCCCTGTTCCATCCTTCGTTCGCCGGCGTGACACTCGGACTGCTGCACGGGTCCCAGCCGGACGGCTTCATCGTCTGCCATGAGCCGACGCGCACCAGGATGCGCGGCGTCGAAACCCCCTTGCCGACCATCCAGCAGGTCATTGACCTGACGGTTCAATGCGGCAGACTGACCAATCCGGACATCCGCTGCGTCGGCATCGCGGTCAACACCGCTGCCTTGGGTGACGACGAGGCGCTCGCCTATCTCGCCAAGGTCGGTGAACAATACGGACTGCCGGCGACCGATCCCGTCCGTTACGGCATGGAGGCCATCGTCGACAAGGTCTCCGCCGAGTTCGGCGCCCCATGAGCATCTCAATCAGTATCGAGGCCGAAAGCTTTGAAATCGCCGGGGGTTTCAGGATTTCCCGCGAAACGAGAACCCATGCGCAGGTCATCGTCGTTACCCTCAAGGACGGCAGCCACACCGGCCGGGGCGAGTGTGTCCCCTATCCGCGCTACGGCGAATCCCTTGAAAGCGTTCAAGCCCTGATTGAGGAGATAGCCCCCCTTTTGAAGACAGGTCTTTCCCGGACGGCGCTCCAGGACGCCATGCCGGCGGGTGCGGCGCGCAACGCGGTCGATTGCGCCCTGTGGGACCTGGAAGCAAAGAAGGCGGGAAAACCCGCGGCGGAGATTGCCGGCCTCGCCCCCCTGAAGGCCGTCACCACCGCGTTCACCATCAGCGTCGATTCGCCCGAAGTCATGGCGGAGAAAACCAGCGCCGCGGCGCACCGCCCGCTCCTGAAGATCAAGCTGGCGGGACAAGGTGACGCCGAACGCATCGCCGCGGTCCGGCGGGCCGCGCCTGAAAGCACCTTGATCGTCGATGCCAACGAAGCCTGGGACGCAAGCTGCTTTGAGGAAAACATGGCCGCCTGCGTGGCCGCCGGTGTCGCCCTGATAGAACAGCCGCTGCCGTCGAAAAACGATGGTCTTCTGGCTGAAATTGAGCGTCCGATAACAATCTGCGCGGACGAAAGCCTGCATCCCGGCATGGGGATCGACGGTTTGCGGGGCAAATATGACGCCGTCAACATCAAGCTCGACAAGGCAGGCGGGCTCACTGAAGCAATGAGGCTCGTGGCGGCGGCCCGGGAGCAGGATTTCGCGATTATGGTCGGCTGCATGCTCGGCACCTCGCTGGCGATGGCTCCGGCGGTCCTGATCGCCCAGCAGGCGGATTTCGTCGATCTCGACGGACCGCTGCTGCTGGCGCAAGACAGATCGCCGGGCCTGAGATTCGAAGGCAGCACCCTTTACCCGCCGCGGCCGGAACTGTGGGGCTGAGACCGGCCCGCACGGGGAAGGTCAGCCCGCGGCGGCCATGCGCCTGCGCATAAGCGGCGTGAGCGCAAGCACCAGGAGAACGCCGACCGCGGCAACGGCTGCCATCAGATAGAACGGCAGGTCCGGATCGGTTTCATAGAGCGCTCCGCATACGCCAAGCCCGATTGCCATCTGTATGCCGATGGATGTAGCCAGAAGTCCCTGCCCGGTCCCGGACCATCGGCTCGGAACCACCTTTGCCAGGATGGCAAGCGATCCAAGGTGCGCCGCGCCGAAGGTAAGCCCGTGCAGCAGTTGCAGCGCGGCCATCGCCGCGAAAGTGTCGGCGAGCGGAAAAAGACCCCAGCGGACGACCGCGGCAATGCCGGCCACCAGAAGGAACACGGGCGGATCCATCCGAATCGGCAATCTTGCGGCGATTGCGAAAAGTCCGATTTCCGCCACCACACCGATCGCCCAAAGGACGCCGATGGTGAAATCCGGGACATCCATGGCCTGCCAGTACAGCGTTCCGAAGCCATAAAACGCCGCATGACTCGCCTGAAACAGACCGAACACGGCCAGCACCGGCCAGAACCACACGCTTGCGAACGGGGCTGCCTGGTCCGCCCTGTCCGGCTCGCCTGTCCGGTCGCCGCGTTTTTGCGAGGGCATCGACATGGCCACCAGACCGGTCATGAGAGCGGAAATGGCGATGAGCAGCAGAAGCAGCCAGTTCGTCGCCTGCGCGGCGAGCGTACCTCCCACCAGCGTCGCCCCGACAAAACCGGCCGATCCCCACAGCCGCATCCGGGCATAGTCCGTGCCCGTGTTGCGCGCGACATCGAGTGCATAGGCATCGCTCAGCGGCAAGACGGGCGATTGAAACACCATATATCCGACGACGGCGGAACCGATCAGGACGATCTCCGCAGGCCCGCAAAACAGTCCGATAAACGCCGCGCCGGCGAGACTGTAGATCAGGATGGCCAGCCGTCTCTGACCCGTCCTGTCGGCGATATTTGCCAAAAGGGGACTTGCCGCGATTCGGGTGATCGTACCCGCGCCCAGAATGAAACCGATATCCTCCGCGCTTAGCCCCCGGAACTCGAGAACAACCGGCAAAAACGGCAGGAACAGGCCAAACCCGAAAAAGTGCACGGCAAAAAGGCCGGAGACCCTTGTGCTGACTTTCGGTGGGGTGCGGGTCATGTGATTAATGTCAAGGATTGCGCCTAAAGGGATGTTAACGATTTTCGTCTTACCTTTAAGAGCAAGTTGTCCGTGATAGGGCAACATCCGATCCCTAGGCAAGTTGAGATTAGCGTCCACATGACAGCGGAAGCAAAACCGGAAGAGCCGGAGCTGATCGGCGAAGCCGAATACCACACCCTCGAACAGACACTGTTGGAGTCCGATCGCGGACGACGGTTTCTGGCTGAGTACCTCAATCGGCACAAAACGCCGGAAACCACCGAGATCCTGACGGCAATACAGCGCCTCGAGAAAGTGGTCACCCGGCAACGCAAGGTGCCGGATCTCGACAAGATCCGTCTCGATATCGCCGACATGCACGAAGCGATCGAGCGCACCAAATCCGAAATATCCAACATCAAGGACGAAGGCGACGAAAGCAATCGCTTCGTCGATGCTTCGCACGAACTCGACGCGATCATCACGCAGACCGAGGGGGCGACCCAGTCAATTCTGGAAGCAGCCGAACAGATTCAGGAAAAAGCCTGGGTGCTGCGCGAGAACGGCGCGGACGATGCGGCCTGCGACGATATCGACGCCAAAGCGACCGAGATCTTCATGGCCTGTTCCTTCCAGGACCTGACCGGACAGCGCACCAACAAGGTTGTGCAGGTTCTCAGATACCTGGAAAGCCGCATCAACCTGATGATCGGCATCTGGGGCATCGAGGAGATGGAAGCCGATGCGGATGCCGGCCCGGTCGATTCCCGCCCGGATTCCCATCTCTTGAACGGACCACAGCGCGACGGGCACGGCGTTTCCCAGAACAGCGTCGATGAACTGATGTCGGTCAGTGACGATGTCCTGAACGCGGCCATGGATGAAACCGAAGCTTCTGCGGCGAAAGAACCGGCCGCTACCAATGCCAGCGAATCGGACGTCGACGCCATCATGGCAGGCGGCAATGAACCCATGGGTTCCGACGCGATCGACGACATGTTCGCTTCGCCTGCTAGCAACGATGCGGATGACGAAGCGGCCCCTGAAGACGACGCGGCGAACGGCAACGAGCCGGATGCCACGCTTGACGAGGCGGCGATTGAAAAACTGTTCGACACCGAAGTCGATTCCGCGGCGGATGATGTGGCCGAAGTTGCCACCGAAGACGCCGCTGAGGAAGCCGACGCCGATGCCGAGTGGGAAATGACGGAAGAAACGTCAAAGGACAAGGACCCGCTCGAGGAACTGACCGAAGCCGAACGCCAGGCTCTCTTCAACTGAGCGGACCGGTTCCGCCGAAAAAGAAAGGGCGTTGCCGGCGGGCAGCGCCCTTTTTCTTTGAGAGGTCCAGGCCCACAGACTCCAATTACCGGGAGAGCACCTTCATCATCATCTGAGGATCGATGTTGCCACCTGTCAGGACGATCCCGACAGTCTTGTTTGCGACCGGCAGTTTTCCGGACAGGACCGCCGCCAGTGCCGCGGCGCCGCCCGGCTCCACCACCAGTTTGAGCTCCCTGAAGGCAAAGGCGACAGCATCCAGGACCTCTTCATCGGAAACGGTCACGCCCTCTCCCGCCAGCCGGCGGAGAATGGAAAAGCCGATTTCTCCGGGAGACTCCGACAAAAGCGCGTCGCAAATGGAACCGGACCGGACCGCATTCGAAAGAACCGTTCCAGCTTCGAGGGATCTCCTGTAATCGTCGAACAATTCAGGTTCCGCGGTGTGGAACAGCGTGGACGGCGATTTGGAGGCCAGAGCGAGCGCGATCCCGCTTGAAAGCCCGCCGCCGCCCGTGCAGCCCAGCACATGGTCAAGCTCGACACCGAGCGCCGCGGCCTGGGCGGCCATCTCCAGCCCGACGGTTCCCTGACCGGCAATGACCGCCGGATCGTTGTAGGGATGCACCAGGGTCGCGCCGGTTTGCGCGCAAAGCTCCGCCGCGATGGCTTCCCGGTCTTCGGTTTCCCGGTCATAGGTGACCACCCTGGCACCGAAGCCGCGCGTGCGTTCCAGTTTGATTGCCGGCGCATCGGCCGGCATGACGATGGTGGCCGGCATGCCGAGAAGCTGCGCGCTGGCGGCAACCCCTTGCGCGTGATTCCCCGAAGAACAGGCCACCACGCCCCTGGCACGCGCTTCCTCAGGGATGAGACTGAGACAGTTGTAGGCACCGCGGAACTTGAAAGAACCGCTGCGCTGCAGGTTTTCCGCCTTGAGGAACACCCGGGCGCCGGTCCGCTCGTCCAGCAGAGGATGCCGCAGAAGCGGAGTGGCAAGCGCCTCGCCGCTAATCCGTGCGGCAGCGGCCTCGATGTCCTCGATCGAGATCGCCTTGCCGGAATCTTCCGGTGTTTTGCCTTGATCCGGCCGAAGCTGCGTATCGCTCATCGAAACCCATCCTGAAGAAAATCGCCAAGAACAGATGAGTAGTGAGGTTTCAGAGCGACATCAACACCAAAGAAAAAAGACCGGCAGAACACATCAACGCGAGCCACCGCTCCTCCCGGAGCGGCGCCAGATGGCCTATTCCGCCGCCTTGGCCCGCGCGAGCGTGCCGTTGTAGATGTCCCGGGCCGCGATGCAATTGTCGAGGAACTGGCGGGCACTGGCGGCCCAGGTATAGTTCATGGCGATCATCCGGCAGTGGTCGCGCGGAATGTCCAGCGCCGCCTCCGCCGCTTCCTGCAGATTTTCCGACAGCACACCGGCACCGGTATCGCCGATGACATCCAGCGGTCCCATCACGGGATAGGCGGCCACGGGAACGCCGCAGGCAAGCGCCTCCAGCATCACATTTCCGAATGTGTCCGTCAGCGAGGGAAACATGAAAACATCCGCGTCGGAATAATGGCGAGCCAGATCCTCGCCCACCTTCGAGCCGGTAAAATGCGTGTCCGGATACTCTCGCCGCAGCGCCTCCAGTTGCGGCCCGCCACCGACGACCACCTTGGAACCGTTCAGCTTGAGGTCCAGAAATGCCTTGATGTTCTTCTCGATCGCCACGCGGCCGACATACATGAACACCGGCCTGGGCAGGTCCGCCGGCAGCACCGAGCCCTCATAGGGTCTGAAAAGCTGTTCATCCACGCCGCGCGACCAGCGCATCAGGTTCTGAAAGCCCCGATCGCGCAGATCCTGTTCCAGCGAGCGCGTCGCCACCATGCAGCCGCTCGCCGAATTGTGGAACTTGCGCAGCCAACTGTAGGACCAGGAGAGCGGGATCGGCAATCGCGCGGAAACATATTCGGGAAACCGCGTGTGATAGCTCGTGGTGAAAGGCCGCCCGGTCTTGCGCGCGACACTGGCCGCGAGAATTCCCAGCGGGCCTTCCGTGGCGATGTGCAGGTGCTCGCAACCGAACTCCTCTATTTTCCGGCCGACAATGCCGCGATGGGTCAGCGACAACCGGATTTCCGGATATGTGGGACACGGAAGGGTCTTGAACGCCTGAGGAGAAAGGAACTCGACCCGAATTCCGATTTCCTCAAGTTCTTCCGCCGTTCGCTCCAATGACCGGACAACACCATTTATCTGCGGATGCCAGGCATCCGTCACAATCAGGATGGAGCTCATGCGGCGACCGCTGTTTCCTTGGACTTCGCCGGCACGGCTCCGGTCTGGGTCTGCTCCACCCATCGGATCACCTCAAACGTTCCATCGTGGTGTTCTGCAACCGCAGTACAACTTTCCACCCAGTCACCTGTGTTTATGTAATGAATGCCGTTCACGTCGCGGTCGGCGGCATGGTGGATATGACCGCAGATCACCCCTTCCACCCCCTGGCGGCGCGCCTCTTCCGACAGCGCCTCCTCGAACCGGCCGATAAAGCTGACGGCATTCTTGACTTTCAGCTTTGCCCAGGCCGAAAGCGACCAGTAGGTCAGGCCAAGGCGCCGGCGGACCACATTGAGCCACGTGTTGACGCCGAGTGCCGTCACGTAGGCCTTGTCTCCGAAGAACGCCAGCCACTTGGCGTGCCGGATAACAACGTCGAACTGATCGCCGTGGATCACCAGGTAGCGCTTGCCGCTGGCGGATTCATGAATGATGCTGTCCGTCACCTCGACCCCGCCGAAATGGGTCCCGAGGAAACTGCGCAGAAACTCGTCGTGATTGCCCGGAATATAGATGACACGGGCTCCCTTGCGGCTTTTGCGGAGGATCTTCTGCACCACGTCGTTGTGCAATTGCGGCCAATGCCATGAACGCCTCAGGCGCCATCCGTCGGCAATGTCACCGACCAGGTAGATGGTCTCCGCATCGTTGTCCTTAAGAAAGTCCAGCAGCATATCCGCCTGGCAGCCACGCGTGCCAAGATGAACGTCAGAAATGAACAAAGCCCGGTAATGCCGCGATGTCTCTGCAGTAGACATAGCACTTCTCCATATTCTCATTGGAGCGCTATAGACGCGATTCAGGTATCACTATTATGACAACTCTGCCCTCTCCCCGATTGATGTTTGTTTTCCACCCCAATGATTAACATCACCGGACCCTACGGAATAGATTTCATCGATTACTGACGGGCGGTTGAAAATTCTTGCCCTGCGCCCTTAATACCAAAGAGCGTTGATTATGACCCATCTGACGGGTCATTCCCGTTCGCCGGCGAGGCGCTTTGCGCAGTACGGCCTGGTTGGCCGGACAAGCAACGCAACAAAGTCCGGCGGGCGGGAATGGCCCACCGGAGGCCGGTTTTGAAGGGTCTTCGGCCAGGAGCTCGTCGCAGTGTGATGCGGGGTATCGGACAAGACGTGCGACGCCGTCCGAAGACCCTTCAAAACCGGTCAGATGAGTCATAATCAACTCTCTTTGGTATAATACTAGCTGGCGTCAACAGGAACGCATCGCTCCGCGCGGTCGATTGACAGCCGGCGGCGCACCGGCCACAAACCGCTTCACCGGAAACAGAAGGAGACATTCCATGGACCTGGGCCTTGAGGGCAAAAAGGCGATCGTCTGCGCGTCCAGCCGCGGTCTCGGCAGAGGCTGTGCGGAAGCTCTGGCCGAAGCGGGCTGCGAAATTGTCCTGAACGGACGCAACGAAGCCGTGCTGGCGGAAACACAGGCCGCCATCGAAACGGCCTACGGCGCGAGCGTGACGCGCGTTGCCGCGGATGTTTCCACCCGCGAAGGCCAGGAAGCCTTGCTGGCTGCCTGCCCTCGCCCCGACATCCTGATCAACAACAATGGCGGCCCGCCCCGCAAGGACTATAGCGAACTCGACCGGGCGGCGATGCTGGACGGGGCCATCCAGAATTTCATCACGCCGGTCGAACTGATCCAGGCGGTCGCCCCGGGCATGAAGGAACGCGGCTTCGGCAGGATCGTCAACATCACCTCGCTCTCGGTCAGGATGCCGATTGAAGGTCTTGACCTGTCCAGTGGCGCGCGAGCGGGCCTCACGGCATTTCTGGCCGGCGTCTGCCGTCAGCTCGCCCCGCATGGCATCACCATCAACAATCTGCTTCCCGGCAAGATGGATACCGACCGGCTGAAGGGCGGATTTGAACGCGCCGCGCAACAGACCGGCAAGAGCGTCGACCATGTGCGAACGGCACAGGCCGCGGAAATTCCCGCGCGGCGCTTCGGCACGGCGGAGGAATTCGGCCAGACATGCGCCTTCCTGTGCTCCCGGCAGGCCGGCTATATCACCGGACAGAATATCCTGATGGACGGTGGCCTGTTTCCCTCGGCCTTCTGACACGCGTATCCGCGACATGAAAAGGCCGGGACAACCGTCCCGGCCTTCAGACCGCTGACAAACCCGCCGATTTCGGCGGGTTTGTTTTTTTGATGGTTTTATATCGGGATTTCGGGCGTTTTTTTGTTTCCGGTGTATTGGCCTTGTCGGCCTCAAGCTTGC
>NZ_PPCN01000015.1 GCF_002906165.1 Roseibium marinum | reverse complement strand
ACCTCCACGACGATTCCGGCGCCTTCATGGCCCAGGATCGCCGGGAACAATCCCTCGGGATCGGCTCCTGACAGAGTGAACTCGTCCGTGTGGCAAATTCCGGTGGCCTTGACTTCCACCAGCACCTCGAACGCACGCGGGCCTTCCAGATTGACTGTCGTAACTTCGAGCGGTTTTCCCGCAGAAACGGCAACCGCCGCACGTACTTCCATTTGAAATCTCCGCCCCGTGAATTCATTGAATGCGAACCTATTCATCGACTATAGGTTGGCCCTCCATCCAGGCAATTGCGACCTTAGTGTGCATTCCTTTGCATGGACAAAAATGGCTATTTGACTGACACTGAAGCGACTGAGGTGAAGGGAATGAAAGCAATTCAAACACTTTCGGCAGTTTTACTCGCCAAAGTATTCCTGTGTGGCATTTGCATCGATTACGCTGCGGCCGCTACGTTTGATGATCCCACCTGGCCGTGCCAGCAACGCAAGGTCGAAAGCCTTTCAATGGCCCTTATGTGGACCAGCCAGTTGCCGGAAGGGTTCGATCCCCAAAAGCCCGGCACGCTGACGCCGCAAGCCCGGGACCTTGCGGCGCTGCTGTCACTGCGCAAGTTTTCGCTCGAGGAAGCCGAAACGGCCATCCGGGAGTTCGCCGATAGCGACAACAACGCCGAACCTCAGCAAATGGCAGCCATTTTTGCCCAGGTGTTCAATTCGCTCGGCAACACCCGCCGGCAGATTATCAACGGTATTGAAAGCTACTCCCTGAAGCAGATCGCGCTTTCGGAAAAGATCGACCTGACCCGATCGGATATGCGGGTGCTGATGGATGCCGAAAAGCCGGACTTCGACAAGGTGGACGCGCTTGAAGAACAGCTGGATTGGGACGAACGCGTCTTTCGCGACCGCGGCAGATCGCTCACATATGTGTGCGAAACACCCGTGCTGATCGAAAAACGGCTCTACGCTCTGGCTCATCTTCTCATGAAGTACGCCAAATAATACCAACGGCTGTCTCCCGCCCGTCCCCGGTCCGCTTATTCCCATTCCAGCTCCGTGAAGGCCACCGTTGCGTTGCGCGCGTTATACGCGTCGAAGAGGTCCCAAAAGGGCGCCTGTTCCAGCGCGATCCGGGTCACCGCGCTGCTCATGCGTTCACCGGCATCCAATGCCTTGCGTGTATCATCTTCAAGGGCGAGCAGATAACTGCGCATCGGAGCGACACCGTCGGCAACCGGCAGTGCCGGACCGCCATGACCCGGAACGACCCTGTCGGCCGCCATCGTTTCGAACTCCCCGAGGATGCCCTTCCAGCCTTTCAGCGATCCGTCCAGCACCGGCACGTGGCCCTCGAAAATCAAGTCCCCGGCAAACAGCGTCCCGGTGAGATCGTCCAGGGCCGTCAGGTCCGAGGACGAATGCGCCAGGGGCCAGGCCTTCAGCACGAGTTTCCGGCCACCAAGATCGATTTCAGACACCTGCCCGACAGCAAAGTCCGCATGCGTTCCCAGAAAGCCCGCTTCTCCGATCGCCGTTCCGAACGTGCGGAGATAAGTCTCTTCTCTTTCTCTGAGGGCGCGAAACAAATTCGGGTGGCCGACGATCTCGGCTCCGGCCTCGGCGAACACTGCGGCCCCGAACACGTGATCGGGATGAACATGGGTCAGAACCAGGTGACTGACCGGCAATGGGCTGAGCTTCCGGATCGCCCTGTACAAGTCTTCGCCGACCGCGCGGGACCCACCTGCATCGATAACGGCGATCGACTTCTCGCCGATGACCACGCCCGAATTCGAAATATCGCCCAAATTGGCCGAACTCGGCTGAGATATCTCTCCCCTGTGCACAAAAATGCCGTTTGCGACTTCCGTGAGTTGCAGTCCGGCAGGCATTTCGCGGCACGTTGCGGCATCGATTGCAGCTTCGTGGCCGGCTTGAAAATGAAGACTGATGTCCAGGCCGTCCCTGACGGCGACGCATCTTTGCTCGGACGGTGTTTCGAGACCGGCAAGCAATTGCTGCCGGCAAATCTCGGGGTTACTCAACAGACACAGGTTGATAATGATCTCAAACATTTGCTCTCTGTTCCCGCTCAGGTCCGGCGCAGAATTACTGTTCATGCCAATCCAGAATCCCTTACGGCACAGAGCAGAACAATACCTCCCAAAGGCTTGATTTCGGGATTACCGTCGCTGTGGTAGAATAACACTACGCCACGGCACCAGAAGAAAACTTGAAGCCCCATTGGCCTGTCCGCATTCGGGTTTTCACAGCGATCCGGCCGATGGTTTGGGAGTAGATCCATGAATGAGTTTCGCAAACCGGCTGACCTCCTCCGGTTCCGCCTTCTGGCTGTCCCGCTTGTGTTGTCCTGCGCCCTTGTCGTCCTGCCAATGAACGCTGCAGCCGCCGAGCCGCAAACGGCCGACAATCCGCTGCGGATCGAAGGCAGCTGGACCGATTTGCGAGAAGACATTCTGGGAGAAATCCTCCCCGCGCCGGCAATGGGCGTCATAGATCTGGAGGCTCCTTACCGGGCCCATGACGCGGCAACTGTTCCCGTGCGCATCAAACAGCCTTCGCCGAATTCGCCCGCGGTTGACCGCGCGTTTCTTATTATTGACGAAAACCCGGCTCCGGTGGCCGCCGAAATGACATTCGGCAAGGCGATGCATCCGCTCGACCTGGAGTTCAGGGTCCGGGTAAATCAATATTCCAACGTGCGTGTCGTGGCGGAAACCGACAAGGGCACGGTCATGGCGGGGCGTTTTGTGAAGGCATCCGGCGGCTGCTCCGCACCGGCGACAAAATCACCGGAACTGGCGCTTTCTCAGATGGGAACGATCCGGGCCAAGCATTTTTTGCCCGATATCGAAAATTCTTCAAACCGCCGCGAAGCGCAAATCATGATACGGCACCCCAACTACTCGGGCCTGCAGAGGGATCAGGTGACCCAGCTTTTCATTTCCGCTCATTTCGTCAATTTCATAGAAGTCAAACAGGGTGAGGACACGCTCTTCACGCTGGAAGGCGGTATTTCCCTCTCCGAAAACCCGGTTATACGCTTCGCCTACACGGACAACGGGACGGACGAACTGCGGATACGCGCGGAAGATACCGACGGCAACGTGTGGGAAGAAGTCATCACAAAAGGCAAGGAAAGCTGACGGCTGCTTTGCGCACAGCATCCCGACCCCTCGGGATGTTCACCGTGCTTGTCTTGAACGCTGTTTCAGCAGAAACATACGCGCCTTGCGGACTGATCCGCCTCAAACCATTCAGCTCATTTGTGGGCCCGCAAAACACTCTAGAAACAGCGAATATCGGCTTCCGCCTGGGCCCGCCGGAGATCGGCGACAAGATTGTTCGCGCTCGCAGCTGTCCGGAAAATCGACATGCGCTCCCCGCCGACCAGTTGCAATGAAAGCACCGTTTCGGCCTCGACGTATTTCTTGTAGGGAAGGATCGACGCGATAATGTCGATTGAGCAGGAACATTTGCGCAGCACGTCGCTGGTCTGGCCGTTCGTCGCCATGCATGCGAACACGTATTCGGCTCTGGCCGCTGTGGGATAGTCGTTCAGGCCTTCCGGTGCGCTTTCGGCGCGGGCCTGCACAAAGGGCAATACCGACAGGCAGGCAACGCCGACCGCCAACGCTGTCAACTGCCTCACCCTTGGGCCGAAGCAAAGGTTCTTGCCAAGCATCATTCTGCCTCGCCCTGATTGAGAAAAACGATCGAATTCGAATAGGCCGGCAAGGTATCGGGACGTTCAGAGCGCCGGCCACGGTCAACCGTTGTCTCAGCCTTCAGGGAATAGTACCAGCCCGGCACGTCTTCCGATACCGTGAAGGTGAGTGCAAGTGTCTCCACGCCCCGCATCTTGTCGCTCGCGGGATCGTTCTTGAAGGGAAAGAGAACGATCGTTCGTGCCTTCAGCTTGCGGCCGTCGAGCGAAATTTCCAGGTCACGAACTGGTCTTTGTTTCAACAGCGCCGCTTTGATCCTGTTGCGGATATAAAAAGGGCTTCCACCAGAGGAACCGGCAAGGTCCCTGATGACCGTCTCAAGAAAATACATGATAAGGGGATTGCCCACATCCGCCGGAAAACTGCCGACCCCCCTCACCTTGCTGCCGGGGTCGAAATACAGGTCAGCCATGCCCTCCTGAGCGAATTTCAGCGTTACCGTACCGCTGTTTCCGGTTTCGAGCATCTCGTTTCCTGGAGCGGTCACACTTTTGCGATAGTCGAGGAAAGACGTCCTTGGAAGGCTGTCCAGAGTTCCTTCCTTGAAAAGAAGTTCGTATGTGTCCGCCGCATGACCGGCGGACGTCATCAGGTAAACGAGCAACCACACAAGGGCGCTCAAGGTCATGCCTTTAGGCATTGTGGCAGTTGGCAGCATGGCACTTTGCCTTCCACTTGCTGGGCAGTTGACGGTCAAGTCCGTACCCTAAGCCGCCCATTCGCGCTGTCAGCACAGACTTTTGTCGGCATTCTTCGCGGTCTCAATCGTTTCGAATCTATCTGTCGCATCGCCCTTGCCCGCACCGCAGCGTCTCGTCTTCCAGTCAATCAGGGGACGCAGCCGTGAAAGCTGTACCGGCTTGGTCAAGATGGTGAAATGGTGTTTCAGGCTTTCGTTCACCAGGCTGTCTTCCCGGTTCGCCGTGATCATGATCGCGGGGATGTCGCTTTTCGTCTCCCGTCTCAGGTTCACGATGGTCTTGACACCGTTGTCACCGCCATCGAGCTGATAGTCAGCCAGGATGATATCCGGAGCCATGCCCAGTTCGCGCACCTGGTCCAGGGCCTCGGCGGTCGACGCCGCGGTCAGAACACTGCCCCCCCAGGCCTCGATTTTCCGGGCGGTTGCAAACAGCACGTCCGGATTGTTCTCCACAATCAGGACAATGACGTCCATGTCGCTCGACGGCTTTGAGAAGACGGATCTTTCCATGTTTTCGATTTCAACCGGCGGCTGGCTGCAGGGAACCGTGATCGAAAACACCGACCCGACCCCTGGCTTCGAACGAACCGTAACGGAGTGGCCCAACCGCCTGCAGGCGCGGTCCACGATCGACAGACCCAGCCCCATGCCAAAGCCGACGTTATCGGGGGTCGCCCTCGTAAATTCGTCGAAAATCCGCTTCTGGTCTTTCTTCGAAATACCAATTCCAGTGTCCCAGACCTCAAGAACGACATTCGAGCCCTTGCGCCGGCACCCTGCCAGGATACGGCCGTTTTCCGTATATTGGATAGCGTTCACGATCAGGTTCTGCACCGACCGCAGCAGGTAGCGCTGGTCGCTCCTGACCCAAAGACTGCAGGGCACGATATCGAGCCGGAGATCCTTTTCATCAGCCAGTTGCATGCAGTCGATTTGGACCGAAGCCAGAATTTCACCGACATTGAAAGTGCTGAGCGTCAGTTCGGTGCCGGTGGAATCCAGGCGTGAAATATCAAGCAGGGCATGCAGCAGGGACTCGATCGACTTGAATGACCTCTCAAGCCGCGAGACCGTTTCGGCCACTGCTTTATTCTCGACGCTCTCGCTCATGGTGGAAATCAGGAGCTTGGCCGCGTTGACCGGCTGCAGGAGATCGTGACTGGCCGCCGCGAAGAACTTCGTCTTTGAGGAAACCGCCTCTTCCGCGCGTTCCTTGGCCTCACGCAGTTGCTCGTCGATCCGGATCTGCTCCTGGTTCTGACGCCTCAACCGGTTGTTGGCCTCGGTGAGTTCAATAGTCCGTTCACGAACCCGCCGCTCCAGCAAATCGGTCATCTGTGCCTCGGCAGTGAAATCCATGACATTCATGATGAAGCCCTTGTCCGGCAAACGATGAATGCTGATGTTCAGGAGCTCTCCGGAGAAAAGCCGGACCTTCCTTTCGATCCCGTCGCAATCCGGATCCACGGCGGCAAGGAATTCCTGCTGCGTCGCGACCCGCGTCTCCGCCGGCAACTCGTGCCTGATGAAAAATTCAAGGACCTGACTGAGAGCCGTTCCCTTTCTGACCAGTTGCATCGGCAGCCGCAACAATTTGCGAAACCGTTCGTTGCCCAGGATCAGGGAGCCCGCCGCTGAAAAAGTGCAGACGCCTTGGGAAATATGCTCGAATGCGGCGTTCAGGAAGACCGCCTGTTCGTCGATCAGCCTGTCCTTTTCAATACGGTTTTGCAAAACGATGCTGGTGATTTCGGTAGACAGCAGAACGGTCTTGCTGGCCGACGCGGACTTTCGCGTGATCTGAAACCACCTGTCGTTTTTCAATCCGAAGACCGAGGGATATTTCGCCTGTTTCTGGTTGTCGCTCTCCCGCACCCTGTTATCGGCCGGCACGCCGCTGGAGATGACCTGCCTGCTGCCGCTCAAGGCACTGAAATAATCTCCTATGCTGAGCCCGGTGACGACCTTGTCGGAGAGGTCAGGCACCATGTTCTTGAATTGGGTGTTGCAGATTTCCAGCGTGTCTTCTGTAAAAAGGGCGAAGCCGCCTTCCATCGCGTCGAGCGCATCCGCGAGATTGCGCTCGGTTTGTTCACGGGCGAATTCGGAAATGCGCAGCTGGTTGCTTGCCTGGCCCAATGTATCGAGCACCTGTTCCAGGTGTTTTGTCTTCTCCCAGACTTCACCTTGAAGCGTGATCGCGGATTGAAAGAGAGAATACGCCGATCCTCCCACGTCGTTTTCCCTGGCTGCCCGCTGAACCAATGCCTTGATGATTTTCGCCTGCTGTTCGACCTGGACCTCCAGAGGCTCGTTGGTGTCGATCAATAGAGCACCTCGTCTTTCGGCGGATAGAAGGCGACGCCGACAAACGTCTGGTTGACGTGAACGCCCAGATGCTGCTCCCCGTAGGTATTGAAACCGAAGACGCGGTTTTGACTCAGGATCCGGGATACGCTCTCGACCAGGTTGTTCTGTTCGATTTCGAGCCGTCGGAGATAGCAGTCAAATCCGATCACGAAGTCCGGACGGCCGGTTTTCCTCCGGCAATGTTCGAGCCCCATTTCGAGCGTCTTGAGGATTTCCGTGCCCCGGCCGAGCGTCAGGATGAGACCATCGTCGATCGCGGAGAGGAACCAGAGCCCCCCGTCTTCGGCAACCTGCTGGATTGCTCTCACATGCCAGCTCTTGCCGTTTCGCACCAGAACGGGGTTTTCGGCGAATACCTTGGGGGAAAGATCCTCGACGGCACAGTTCACGTAGCGCGCATATTCCCTCGCGGCGGGAACGCCGTTGATTTCAAGAACGAGCCGTTCGTCCGGGACGGCATGTGTCACCACCATTTGCCTGTCGGTCGGCAAGATGTGGTCAAAGCCGACACCGCCGAAGGACAGGTCGGTTTCGATCAGCAAAAGCAGCGCCGCATTCCTGTGCGCGACACCGCCGTGAAGCACATAGGTCTCGTTGAACGCAAGGCCATTGCCCGCCGAACCGCCGAACACCGGGATGTCCCCCAGTCCGGCATTCAACGCCGCCACAAGCAGGTCCTCCTGTTTGGACATGCCATCCGCGATGATGAAGGCCACCCTCTTCCAGTTGCCCGTTCGCGGGAACCTGTCGGTCAGCACCTTGGCCTGATTGGCCGTGGATTCGATCGAGCTGGGTTTAAGGGGCTTTATCAGTGCGGACGAGCACCGGAAGTGCCGCCTCGGAAAGGCGATCAGCAGCAAGGCGTCGTTCTCGTAGCCGACCGATGTAATCTGTCCCGCGGTTGAACAGCCGAACACGGCCGCCGAAGGCATTTGCCCCGAAATTTCCGCCGCAACCTTTTCCGGATCGAGATGGTCCGGCATGAAGAAGAGAACGAAACAGATGGCGGCGGGCCCGAAGCCGCCGATGGCTTCCCGGACCGCTTCCGTTTCTTCCCTCGCATGCGACACGCCGATTTGGACTGTCTTCGGCTTCTCAGGCGGATTGTCGGTCAATGCCGTCATATGTGTCAGCTCAACAGCGCCCTTGCATCCATGTCGGATATCGCCGGCTCCGTTCCAAAGCTGACGCTTTTCACCAGCACCGCGGCCTGCGTCCGGTTACTGACGCCGAGCCGCCGCAACAGGGCCGTGATATGAGCCTTGACCGTCGCTTCCGCCAGGGACAATTCATACGCGATTTGCTTGTTCGGTTTCCCGGCGCAAATCAGCTTCATGATCCGGTTCTGCTGTGGTGTGAGGACGGCGATCTTCTGGGCGACCTGCTGCAAGGTCAGTTCGGATTTCGCGGACCTTTGGCACGGGGTAAATCCCGGAGGGAAGAACCTGCGGCCCTCGCGGATTTCCACAAGCGCTTTTTGCAGCAAATTCACCGATGCGTCTTTGGGAATGAACCCCGCGGCGCCCGCCGACATGAGCGCGCTGACGGATTCGTCAGAGGACTCCGCGGAAATCACCAGCACCGGCACATCCGGCAATCGGTCCTTCACCTTCATGAAGCCGCTCAACCCGGTTGCGTCCGGCAGCTTAAGATCCAGCATCACGAGGTCCAAACGCAATCGCGAATTAACCTGCCGCAAGCCGTCCTGAAGCGAGTTCGCCTTTTTCACGCTTTTCGAATTGAACAGCCTTTCAAGCGTGGACGCGAGCGCATCGCAATACAGGGGATGATCATCGATCACGAGAATCGATCTGATCTGAGCGTGTTCTTGAGAACTACACTTTTTACTCATTCGACTGACTCCTCCCAGTCTGTCGAACAGAGTATCAACCACACCGCCAAAGATGCAAGAACTACCGGATCGCACCTCGTTTCGGAAAATTGATACTTTAGTATATGGCGCTCTTAATTTTACAAGTAAAATCCATGAGTTAGGGTATGGGAAGACCACTTCAACAATAAAATTACTACCCGGCCTGTCAGCAGCATTGGCGGCCTGGTCACAAATTAGCCGGGTTCCGGTCGCCGCGAGATTCGTTGGTGGTGACTAAAGCGCTTGAATCGCCCCGGGTATGCCGGCAACTGCAACGAATGCGTTTGTTCGCGGAAAATGAGAAAAAATTATGCCTGCGGCAATCAAACGGACGATAGCCAGCTGAGATCAACCGATCAGCTTTGAGACCTCTCAACTGTCCCCCGCCAACAGGTCCGGGAGAATTTCATCGGCGCTGTATATGACACGCTCGGCACCTGCTTCAAGGAGTTGTCGTTCGGCTTCCGGATCATGATTTCTGTAAGCAAAGGCAATTACTCTGGCACCGAACGTGCGCGCCGCTTTAATACCTGAGGAGCTGTCCTCGACGACAAGGCATTCGTCGGCTGAAACGCCATTCTGGGCTGCCGCATAATAGAGAATATCGGGTGCAGGCTTTCCCCGGGCGACCATCTCGGCTGAGTAAATCTGGTCCCTCAGAACATCGGACAGATTCGCTCGACCAACGCTGAACTTAAGGCGCCTCATATCGCTGTTTGAAGCTACACAGGTGGTGACACCGCTCTTCTTCACGATTTCAGAGAATGCGGATCCGAGCGGCAATTCCAAGAGCAATGCATCAAAGGCGGATTTTCGCATCTCGTCCGCGATCAAGCCGATTGTCTTGCCGGTTGATCTTTCGACGCACAAGACAATCTCTTCCTCTCTCACGCCGCTGAATTCGCGCATGAATGTCTCAAGATCGCCGCCGTAACCGACTTCACTTAAAATAGACCAGTAAGTCCGGCAGACAATTGGCTCACTGTCAACGAGAACACCGTCGCAGTCCAATATCAGAAGTTTGACGGCGGCGGAGTGTCCCGGTTTCTTGTTATTCTTGATATTCGGCAATCTAGCGCTTCCCTTTTATCTTTGGATCCAGAACATCGCGGAGCCAGTCGCCGATGAGGCTGGTCGATAAACTGGCGAGAGCGACAACCACTCCGGGGATGACGGCTATCCACCAGGCGTTGACAAGATATTCGCGCCCTTCACCGAGCATCGTCCCGAGGCTCGTTTGTGGCGGTTGAACGCCGAGCCCGAGGAAACTCAATGTTGTTTCAAGCAGCAAGGTTTCCGGAAAGTTGAGCGTGAAGGCAACGATCAGGGCGCTGGCGATGTTGGGTAAAATGTGAAGCACGTAAACTCTCACGGGGCCGCCCCCGATATGAGACGTCGCGACCGCATATCCCTCTTCACGTGCCGCCAGTGTCATGCCACGGGCGATCCTCGCGTAGCGTTCCCAGCCGAATACGCCAACCACAGCGACAAAAAGCCAGAAGGTATTGCCGAAAAACGCAATCGACGCCATGGCAACGATGATGAAAGGAAGCGCCGCTTGAACATCCACGAGCATCATGATGAAATCATCGGCGATGCCACGAACCGCGCCTGCAACAAGACCAAGCGTTGTTCCCAGGACGGCCCCGATTACAGTCCCCAGAAATGCAATCGACATACTAGTTTTAATGGAAATAATCAGGCGGGAGAGCATGTCTCGCCCCAGCTGATCCGTGCCAAGGATGTGGTCGAACGCTCCACCGAAGAGGACTGGCGGATGTAATCTCATGCGCAGATTGCTGATCAGCGCATCAGTTGGCGTGAGAAGATCCGCCGCCAGCGATATCGCAAAAAGCGCAGCAAGCCACAAGGCAGAAAGCCAGATCGCCGGCGGAATGATGTGTAGTCTTTGAACGATCGTCCTCAGGCCGAGGGAGGTTTGCACAAGCATCAGTTACGACCTTTCTGCAAACCATCGCGAATGCGCGGATCGAGCCATCCGTAGAGAAGATCGACGATCAGATTCACGCAAACCATTGTTACAGCGATCAGCAAGACGATGGTCTGAACGACTGCCAGATCACGAGATGCGACTGCCGTGACGGTCAGTCGTCCGATACCGGGCCAGGCAAACACGGCTTCGGTGACGACAGCCCCCGCGATCAGACTGCCAAGAAGAAAGCCGATGACGGTCACTGTTGGAATTGCGGCATTTGGCAGCGCATGCCGGACAACAACTGTGAACCGCGACAGGCCCCGGGCCTTTGCAGAGCGCACATAGGGTTTTGAGATAACTTCCAGCATTGCCGATCGGACAAATCTGGCAATAACGGCCGCACCTGCCGTTCCGATAGTCACAACCGGCATAATGAGATGTTGCCAGGTGCCGCTGCCCGTGCTCGGAAGCCATCTGAGATACATGGAAAAGAATAAAATCAGCAAAATACCGAGGAAGAAGTTGGGAAGGCTATAGCCGAACACGGCAATCGACATCACCAGCCGGTCGACCCATGTATTGTGCTTGAGTGCACTGATGATGCCGAGCGGGAACCCCATTGCGAGCATCAAAAAGAAAGACGTCCCAAGCAGAAGCAAGGTCTTCGGAATGCGTTCGCCGACGACCTGTGAAGCCGGGCGGCCGTCGACAAAGGAATGTCCGAGATCACCACCCATGACATTCTTCAGATAAGCAAGGTACTGATCCGGAAGCGGCCGATCCAGACCCCACTTCTCACGAAAGTCCTCGACCGTTTTCGGAGAGGCATCGGGAGGCAGAAACGTTTGCGCCGGGTCACCTGATGTTCTGAGCACGATGAACGTCAATGTGACAATTACCAGCAGTGCGACAAACATCCGAATGAACTTGCCAATGATGAATTCCGTCATTTGGCCGCCTCCGCGGCCATCTCAAGTTTCGCTCGATTTTGCGCGGTAACCAGATGGCATGCGACGGCCTGATCGTCTGACGTTGCAGTCAGCGCAGGGATGACCGAGTTGCACACATTCCAGGCCTGAGAGCATCGAGGGTGAAATGGGCAGCCCCCTAGCCTGTTGGTCGGGCTTGGCGGCTCGCCTTGCAATGTGGCCCGTTTTCCCTGTCGTCTGCCGATTTTGGGAGACGCCCCGAAGAGTGCGCGCGTGTAGGGATGAGACAGTTCGCCTCCGACACTTTGCGTAGAGCCGATTTCCACGATTTGTCCGAGATACATAACGGCGATCCGATCTGCGATCCTCGGAACGAGGTGCAGATCGTGCGTGATAAAAAGAATAGCGGTATGTCGCTCTTTCTGGATGGATTTGAGCAGACCGACGATTTCCGCCTGCACACTAGCATCCAGAGCGGAGACAGCTTCATCGCAAACCAGAATTTCCGGTTCCAAAAGAAGCGCCCGGGCAATGGCAACGCGCTGTAATTGACCTCCGGACAATTCATGTGGCCGCCTTGTGAGAACGGTTTCAGAAAGCCGAACGGCGGACAATATGTCTCGAATTGCAGCGCCATCTCGACTGTCCAGTTCCCGGTGGATCCGGAAGGGCTCCTCAAGCAGGCTTTCAATCGTCCATCTTGGATCCATCGCCGAACTTGGATCCTGAACGACGGGTTGGGCAAGTCGCGAGCGGACCAGACGGCTAAGGTTGCGAACCTCTTGACCTTTTATTTTAATTGAGCCGCCGGTAGGTTTCTGATCGCCTATGATAAGTCGGCCAAGGGTGCTCTTGCCGCTGCCGCTCTCCCCCACAATCGCAACGGTTTCGTCTCGGTTGAGTGTCAAGTTGACAGTGTCGACCGCGCTGAGTGTTTCTTTTGCAGCAAAGAAACCGCCACGCATAACAAAGTCCACGCTCGCATCCCTGACCTCGATGAGATCGCATCCACTTTGTATCATTGTCGTCTCTCCACTATTTTTGTTGTTGTTGTTGTTTTAGCCGAGAGCCAGATTCACCAGAGATCTGGTGTAATCTTCTGCAGGTGCGCTAAACAGAGCCTCATTCGTAAGTGTTTCGACCTGCTGTCCGTGTCTCATGACGAGAACACGATCAGAGATATCCGCGATGACCGCGAGGTCATGGCTGATGAACAATACGGCCATGCCTTCTTCTTCCCTCAGGCGATCTATGAGATCGAGGACTTGCGCTTGCACAGTTGTGTCCAGGGCGGTTGTCGGTTCATCGGCGATCAGGAGCTTTGGTCTGGCGGCCAGAGCAAGGGCAATCATGACCCGCTGGCAGGTGCCGCCTGAAAGATGATGGGGAAACTGGAGCAGACGTTTGTCCGGATCGCCAATCCCCACCTCTTCCAGCAGACCAATAGCTTCCTCGCGGCAACCGCTCCGATCCAGCGACCTGTGTGTTCTGAGCGTTTCCAGAAAATGCGCACCAATCGTGCGTACGGGATTGAGCGAGGCCCGGGGGTCCTGAAAAATCATTCCGATATCCGATCCCCGCAACCGTGCGAGAGACGAGGCATTGTTTAACTGAAATGACTGACCCTTGAGCCTCAATACCCCCGTTGCCTGCAGCGGTTGGTCAAGCAACCCCACAAGCGCCAGTGCGCTGAGCGATTTCCCGCTTCCGGACTCGCCCACGATACCCAGAACTTCGCCGCGCTCGATGTGGAAGCTCAGATCGTGGACAAGTGCCTGACCCTGGTCCAGGCCGTTCGATCGGATCGAGATCCCTTCTGCTTTCACGAGCGCATTCATACAAATCCCGTTTCCCGTTGTGCTACGCGATCCACGCGGGCTGAAGCCTGCGTGGATCTTGGCTCAATCTGCCTTGGAATGAGTGGCCTAGTTGACGGTTCCGGCATTTTCAGCACGCATATCCATATATGGCAGCGGATATGGTTCCCATTTGATCCCATCACGAATGCCATAGAACATTCCAAGCGCATGGACGACGATCGCCGGCGGGTCGATATCGTGGAAAATATCCAGTGCCTCGCGATGAAGAGCCTTGCGCTTTTCAAGATCAAATTCTGTCTCCAGAATTTTCCCGATTTCTTCAAAGCGGTCGTTTGACCACGTATTTGCCTTTGCCTGAATGAAGCCCGTCGGGCCATACAGCGGCCAGAGCGACCCCAACAGGTCCGGGTAGTTCATATTGATGGATCCGTTGAAGGCAGCATCGATCGGTTGCTCAAGGACCTGACCCCAACCGTCCTTCACCTGCAGATCGACATTCACTCCGATGGCACGCCACATGTCCGCAACAGCCTGGGCCGTCAGCAGCTCACCGGTGTAATATCCGGTTTGCGTGCGAAATGGGATTGGAGCACCGTCATACCCTGCTTCCTTGAGCAGCGCCTTGGCAGCGTCCGGGTCGTAGGTGGCACCGGGGTAGTCGGCAAGATACAGTTCGCCATAGGCCTCCCACTGAAACCCGTTCGGCACTTCGATCTTGCCGCCAAAGATCGTGTCGGCGATGAGTTCCCTGTCGATTGCAAGGCTCAGGGCTTTGCGGACTTTGGCATCGGCCAACCAGCCTGTGTTCGTGCCCAGGTTGATGACCCGATGGTTTGCGATCGCGCCGCCGATGACGGACACGCCTTCGGCGGACTCCAGCGTCGCGAACTGGTCGGGTTCAACTTCCGAGATGATGTCGAAATCGCCTGCGATCAAACCTGAAATGCGAGCTGCCGTTTCAGGAACAATCTGAAACCTGATACTCGCGAAAGGGGGTTTGCCGCCCCAGTAATCGTCATGCGCCGTAAGCAGCAAATAGTCGCCGGAAACATATTCAGCGACTTTGTACGGGCCTGTTCCGACAGGGGCCAATGCCCACTTGTCCCAATCTCCGGTCGCTTCAAATGCGGCTTTTGAGATAATTTGCGACGACCAGCCTGCAAGGCGCTGCTCCAGCAGAGGATCGGGTGCGTGGCTCGTGATCCGCACCTTGTAGGGGCTGAGGGCCTCAACATTCGCGATAGTCCCCATATAGGGGCGTGTCAGCGCGAAGCCTGGAGAGTCTTCCGATGACATATGCTCGGGACCATAGCTGAAGACAAAATCTTCGGATGTCATCTCCGTACCGTCATGGAACTTGACGCCTTCGCGAAGTGTCAGTTCGATGGTTCGATCGTCGATCCGCTCCCAGGAACTGGCGAGACCGGGCTCAAGTAACCAATTGTTTTTGAAATTGATTTTGATCGGATAGTCGTAGACGTTGTAAAGGGTTCGCAATGAAACGTTGCGGCTGAAGAGTACCGGATCCAGTTTTGGAGGGTTGTCTTGCACGGCAATCACAATATCGGGCCTGTCCTCGGCGAGGACCGGCGAAACCGCTGTTAGCGACAAGGCAGCCGATAACAACAGGCCCGCCAATTTGAAGGGCTTGAAGTTCATTTCGAGTTTCCTTTGTGTTTCGATATTTCGAAGGGGGTGTGCCAGACATCTCGATACGCCCGGTCGTTGTTTTGAGCCCGCTCGGGTTTTTGAATATTCGGCCAGCCCAGAAGGCCATGCGTCGAGGACGAGACTGCCGTTAGCGTCCGGTCCGCCTGAGATATTCTCCAATCCAGCATGGAAGACATGCAGCAGATCATGTCCTCGCGCGCCGCCGGCTCACGGGCAATATTGTTGAATTCATCTGGATCTTGAACGAGGTCGAAAAGAATGGGGTCGAATGCCGGGAAATGGACGTATTTGTATCTCTCGCCCCGAATGATCGCGGCACCGCATTCGTCAGCGCTTGTTCCCAGCGCTCTGTCTCTGCTGTGCCGCAAATCCCGGAAGTCGACTTCCATAAAGGCGTTGTCGCGCCATGCCGGCAATTCGCCTTCGAGCAGCGGTAACAGTGAGTGACCATCACACTGACGAGGAATGCCGGCTCCGAGAAAATCCAGAACCGTCGGCATGATATCCACGTGTTCGGTGAATAGATCGCAGAGCTGGCCCCTTGTTTTGTCAGCTTTTTTTCTCGGATCGCGAATAATCAGGGGCACGTGGAATGTCGGCTCGAAATAACTTTCTTTGCCAAAAAGATAGTGATCGCCGAGCATTTCACCGTGATCGCTGGTGAAAACGATGAGGGTATCGTCAAGAACGCCCTCACGTTCGAGGCGATCCAGGAGCCTGCCGACATTGTCGTCGATCTCCTTCATCATGCCTCGATACACAGCGCGGGCATTTTGAATAGCGTCATCACTCAGATCCGCGGCCGGGCCGTCGACACCCTGCAGGTAGTCGCCCGCCTGAACATTCTCGATCAAATGTGAAAGAACAGGATGCCGGTCTGCTTCCGCCGCTTTCGTGCTCAGCCTGTTTGGTTTGGATAGATCCTTGGGATCGGTGAATTCATGAAAGGGAGCGCTCACGGAAATCGGCGGGTGAGGCCGCCAGTAGCCAAGGAACAGGCACCAGGGTTCGGTTCCTCTGCCTGTTATGAAATCCAGGGCTGCGTCCGTCATCCAGCGAGTGTCGGAATGTTCCGCGGCGATCGGCGAAGGCTTTATTCCGATTTCCGTGACCGTGTCATTCCATATCTCGAAAGGATTTTCGGGAAGAACATAACCTTTGGATCGCAGAAAGGAGAAATAGGCTTCGAATTCCGGCTCCTCAAAGGATTGTACCGGCGTAAAGCCCGGCATATTGGCCCCATACATTGAAAACCGGGGGTCTGATGGAGCTGTTGAGTGCGGATCGGGGATCCAGGATGTGTATCCGACCAGTCCGGAGAGCATTCCAAACTTCTGGAGCTCCAAAGCCAGATTGGTTTTCCCGTCTCTTAGCGGCACGCCGTTTTGGACCACACGATGGTTCATCATGTATTGACCGGTCAGCAAACAAGCGCGCGCCGGGCCGCAGGGCGAAGCATTGCAATAGTGACGCTTAAAAAGCGCGCCATCCCTGGCGAGTCGGGACAGGTTGGGCAGATCCATATCGCCCCCCCAATCAGCCGGCAGATAATCGCCCCGCCATTGATCGGCGACAATCAGCAATATGTTTTGCTTTTTTCCCACCGAAATCCCCTTTGCGGCTACTTTCAACTTGTCAGGTTGTTGGTACAAGTGATAGCGTAACAACATTGCATCTGTGTGACAATTGAAAATTTCGGACGGCGCGGATCAGATGCTATGAAGCCTTTGACGTTTTGCGAGGCCAGGAGGCGGGATGACTCAGAAACTGCAACCGATCACCGGAATGGCCCTCTGGCGCCACATCACCGACAAACTGGGCGATGCCATCGATCGTAATGAACTCAGACCGGGGGACGCTCTTCCCTCCGAGCATGATCTGATGTCGGAATATGGAGTAAGCCGTAACACGGTGAGACGGGCCCTTGGCCGCTTGAGAGAGCTCGGTAAGATCGAGGTTTCTCAGGGCAAAGGCGCTTTCGTAAGAAGTGAGCCGCTTCAGCACACGATCACGGTGCGGACGCGGTTTGCTGACAATTTGGCTGTAGAGGGTCTGGATTTTGATGTTCAGATCCTGTCGCAGCGGAAGATCAAGGCGAATGAATCTCTGGCACAGGCATTGGATTTAAAGACCGGAGATCCGGTCATTTATCTCAAGGCGCTGACGTCCGTCGAAAACACGCCGGTTTCCTACGGCAAGATTTTTCATCCTGCGGACCGGTTTCCAAACATCGCAAAGGCACGCGCCAACAACTCCAATCTCGCAGAAGTTTATGAAGGTTTTGGGGTGAAAGACTTTATTCGTCGCGTCACCTGGATCAGCGCCCGCAACCCGACCGAGGAAGAAGCGCAACTCCTGAGGCAGGACGCGATCGATCCGGTATTGCTTTCCCGCAAAATCGATGTCGATACGGAAGGCGTCCCGGTTGAATTCAACGAAACAGTATGGTCGGCACGCCGGGCACAGCTTTGCCTGCCTGTCTCGGAATTTGCGCGCGCGGAGGATGAGAATATTCGATCTCATGTACTCCCGGACTAAACACCTGGGGTCCACGAACACTTAGGAGCTGGTCGAGGTTTGAGTGCAAATCTCTTCGAGACGCGCTGGTGGTGGCGCATGGCGCAAAGGCTTTGACACAGCTCTGCGAAGCCGGATTGCTGTCCTTCGGGTCGTTCAGAAAGCGATTGTCTCCGGCGTTGTAAAATCTTGAAAACCTGGACGGCTTCCTGCGATCTCGCGCCTTGGCGACAACCATTTTCTGAACGACCTGAAAGCAAAATTTCGTGGGTTCCTCCCCCAGAGCGTGTCGCGTTTAAGTGGATTCATGGTTTCAGGAAGACGCCTGAGGCAGCGTTTGCTTTGCAAATGCGTTCGGGCGATTTCCTGAATTCAATTTAACGCGACACGCTCTAGATCACCACGCTCTCGAACGTGCTGGGATCGAAGAGTTCTTCCGGGTCGACCTTGCGCGGCGACAGACCCTGGGCGTGATGGTGATGCAGGAAGGTCTCCAGCACATGCCGGTTGGCGTTCAGTCCGTAGGACCAGTAGTCATCTCCCATGAGCTTCCTGGTGTCATGAACCTGTTCCTCGACAAAGGGCAGCATCACCTTGGTTGCCGAGGTATCGCCAAGCCGTTCCGCGCACAGGCTCTTCGCGGCGCTGAACGCCTTCACCATTGTCGCCGCAAGCCAGGGGTGAGCCTCGGCCAGGTCCCGGCGGATGCCGACGATATGCATGATCGGAAAGATCTTCGTGCGCCGGTAGTAGTCCATCGCGGCGGCGCGCGGATCCTCGAATGCCCAGCCGACCCGGTTCGCCTCTCCGAAGCATGAGGGTATGCGCGGCCCGATCATGGCGTCGATGTCACCGTTGCGCAGGAGAGCAGACAGTGTGCTGCCTTCCGGCGCGTCGGTGAGTTTCACATCCGGCGGCAGGTTGAGTTTTATCTTCTCCGGCCGTCCGGGCTCCTCGATCCCGGCGCGTATCCATTCCACGTCCCGCGGCGCCACACCGAATTCATCCTCCATCAGCGCCCGCGCCCAGACATTCGCGGTCAATTGGTACTCGGGCAGCCCGATCCGCTTGCCTTTCAGATCCGCCGGACTGTCGATACCGCGGTCCTTGCGGACATAGATGGAGGTATGCCGGAAAGCGCGGGAGGGAAAGACGGGGATGCCGACATAGGGGCAATCGCCGTTGGCGGTCTTGACCGCGAAGGAACTGAGCGACAGTTCGCAGACATCGAAATCCGCGTGCCGGAAGGCGCGGAAGAAGATTTCCTCCGGGCTCAGACGCAGAAACACCGGATCGACACCGTCGATCTTAACGTCGCCATTGAACAGGGGCCGCATACGGTCGTAGTCCCCGACGGCGATGGACAAATTCAGGTCGTTCATGAAACAGGTCTCTCCTCTCACAGGGGACGGCACGTTCGCCGGTCCGGTTCTCGTATTTCCAACAGCACCCGATTTTCCCTGCTTTCAGGCGAGCGGGGCACGATGCTCTGACGTTTCAAAAGCGACCGGCTCTTCGCGCCGGTCGCGTGTGGCATTTCCGGCCCCTTCATGCGTCGAACCGATTGCGGACGAACCTGTAGGCATGCGGAATGACCAGCACGGTGAAGGTGATCCGGTAAAGGTGGTGAAGCACGACGAAGGGGACACTCAGGCTCAAGGTAAGGGCGATCAGGCTCATTTCGGCCAGGCCGCCCGGCGCCAGAGCCAGCAGAAGGCTCTCGATATCGGCGCCCAGCCAGTCATGCAGCGCGATTGCCGTTCCAAGCGCCAGCGACATGGTTATCACGAACGCCGCCACGGAAAGACCGAACGCCTGGACCAGATCGCGCCAGGCAATGCCGACGAAGCCGACACCCAGCGATGTCCCGACCACAAGCTGCGTGATCGCGATCAACACCGGCGGCGGTGTCGCGCCATGGGTCAGGCCGATGATATTGACGGCTGCTCCGAAGAGGACGGCGCCTGAGATATCGGGTGCGGGCAGCCTGAAGCGGCGGGCGAAGAGCGTCCCCGATATGCCCGCGAGAGCCAGAATCAGGTAGTCGGTCCAGACCGGCTCGGCACCGCTTGCCACTGCCGCGACATCGCTCATGCTGCCAACGAGTTGGCCTTCATAGAGCCAGAAACCGATCGGGATCAGGAAGACGATCAGGGAAATACGCAGGAAATGCTGGATCTGAATGATGCGTTCGTCGCCGCCTGCCCTGACGCCGAGCAGAATTGCTTCCAGGAACCCGCCGGGAAAGGAGGCAAAGAACGCGGTCGGAATGTCATAGCGCCCGATACGCAGAAAAACCGCGAAGACAAGGCTGTGGGCGACGACGAGAAAGACCGTCAGGGCCAGAAGGCTCGGCCACCAGCCGGGCATTGTCAGGAGGATTTCCCGTGTGAAGGCGCTGCCGACCATGAGCCCGAGGATCGGCAGGAACAGCCCTCGTGAGCCGGGAGGCCATGAGGGGGCCTGCCCGAAGAACCGAATGCCCATGAGAGCGGCGGCACACAGGGATATCTGCGCGCCGACAAGCCAGGGCAACGGCAGTCCGATCCACGCGGCCGCCGCACCGCCAAGCGCGGCGATCGCCAGGGTCGCGAGAGGCGTTCTGACGCGCTTGACGACAAGCTGCGGGGACAGGGTGGCCAGGAGTGCCTGAGCGGATCTGTGTGTCACGTCAATCCAGATTGATATGGATGTTCTTTTCCCGTGTGAACGCGAGCAGTTCACCGATGCATTCCTCGCGTCCGATACCCGATTGTTTCACGCCGCCAAACGGTGCGCCGAGGAAATGCGCCCCGGACTTGTTGACCCAGACGAAGCCGGCGTCGGCCTGCCGGGCGAGACGATGGGCGCGTGCCAGATCCCGGGTCCAGATCGAGCATGTCAGCCCGAACTCGACCCCGTTGACCGCCGTCATCATCCGGGCTTCATCGGACCATTTCAATACCGAGAGGACGGGGCCGAAGATTTCCTCCCGCGCAATCGTCATGTCGGGCGTGACATCGGCAAAGACCGTGGGCTCGACGAAGAAGCCGTTTTCCAGTCCAGGCGCATCCGGCACGTTACCGCCGCAGACCAGCCTGGCGCCCTCCTCCCGGCCTTTGCGGATATAGCCCAGCACCCGCTCATGCTGGCTCTTGCTCACCAGCGCTCCCATCGTCGTCGCCATGTCGACGGGATTGCCCGGTTTGAACGCGCCGCAAAGATCGACCACCCGTTCCAGCACCGCGTCGTGAATATCCTCATGCAGGAATGCCCGGCTGGTCGAGCCGCAGGACTGCCCGCACCAGGCGAAGTTCATCCCGGCAACGATGCCCCTTGCCGTCTTTTCGACATCGGCATCGGCGCAGGCGATCAGCGCGTTCTTGCCGCCGAGTTCCAGCATCACATCCTTGATCGTGCCGGAAGCACCCGTCATCACCGCCCGTCCGGTCGGCACACTGCCGATCAGGCCGACTTTCGCCACAAGCGGATGGCTCGCCAGGACCGCCCCGGCGTCCACGCCGCCATGAACGACATTCAGCACTCCGGCCGGAAGGATCCCGTCGATCAGTTCCAGCAGGCGCAGCACCGAAAGCGGCGCCTGTTCGGCCGGTTTCATCACCACGGTGTTGCCGGCCGCGAGCGGCGCGGCCATCTTTGCCGCGCAGAACATGAGAGGATGGTTGAAGGCGACGATCCGCCCAACCACGCCAAGAGGCTCGCGAACGGTGAAATTCACCGCGTCCGGACCCATCGGAATACTGTCGCCCTTCATTTCCGTGACAAGACCGGCGAAGAAATCGAGCTGGCTTACAGCGATGTCCACGTCCTTCAGCATGGCGGCGACCGGATTGCCGCTGTCCGCCGCATCGACCAGCGCAAGCTCCTGCTTGTTCGCCCGCAGGATGTCGGCGATCTGTCTCAGCTGCCGGGCCCGCTCCAGAGGCGGCGTGTCGCGCCAGGCGGGAAAGGCCTTGTGCGCGGCTTCGATCGCCGCGCGCATGTCGTCCGGGTCCGCGTAACTTGCTTCCCCGTAGCTCTCGCCTGTTGCCGGGCTGCCGCAGGGGCGGACCTGCCCTTTGCGGGCGGCATGCCATCCGCCGGCGTAATAGAGTTGCCGGTGCTCGGGAAACCGGATCCGCGGTTCGCTCAGATGATGTGCGCTCATGATCCGTTGTCCGGTGCGGTTGTGTCCGGTGAGCGCACAGGCGCGATCCGGTTCTTGGTGCGGGCGATGCGCCAGAGGGAAAAGACCGTCAGCGCGGTGAAGAACAGGACGATCGGATGCTGGAAGAGTTCAAGCGGCTGGTCCTTGAAGAGGATAACCGACTGGCGCACCGATTGTTCGAAGGTGCTGCCCAGCGCGAAGCCGATGATGAAGGTCGCAAAGGAGAAATCCATCTTGCGCATGAAATAGCCGACGACGGCGAAGACCATCATGACCGCGACGGAGAACATGGCATTGCCGTTGGCATAGGCGCCGGCGATGCAGAAGATCACCAGAATGGGATGGATGATCGCCTTGGGCACGCTGACAAGGAGGGCGAAAAAACGCAATCCGAAATTGCCGATTGCGAAGTTGATCCAGTTCGCCAGGAACATGGCGGCGAAAATGCCGTAGACCAGCCGCCCGTGTTCCTGAAAGATCAACGGTCCGGGATCGACGCCGTGCATGAGGAAGGCGCCGATAAGGATCGCCGCGGACAGGCTGCCGGGAATGCCGAGCGCCAGCAACGGGATCAGGTTGGCGCCGATGACCGCGCTGTTCGCCGCTTCCGTGGCGGCGATGCCCTCCAGTTTTCCGGTGCCGAATTCCTCCGGATTTTTCGAGGCTCTTTTGGCCGCGCCATATCCAAGGAAACCCGCCACGATCGCGCCGATACCCGGGACCGCGCCGACGCCCGTCCCGATGAGGGCGGAGCGGACAATGGTCCTCAGGCAGCTTTTGTATTCGGCAAAGGACACGCGGCGGTCTTCCCTGGGCAGGTCCTTGCTGAAGATCCTGTTGCGGCCGGTGTCCGTTTCCCGTCCGAGCAGCGTCGTCTCGATCTGGATCAGGATTTCCGACAGCGCCAGCAGGCCGATTGTCATCGGGATGATGGGAATGCCCTCGATGAGATTGCTTATGCCCATGGTCAGACGCGGCTGCGCCGTCTCGATATCGAGCCCCACCGTTGACAGGAACGCGCCCAGAACCGCCGCGATCAGCCCGCGCAGCAGCGAGTTGCCGCTCAGCCCCGCGACGATTGTCAGCGAAAAGGCGAAGACGGCCGCCATTTCCGCGGGTCCCATCTTCAGGGCGATGATCGCCAGCGGCGCGGCAACGGTGAACAGAACGATATCTGAAAAAATGTCGCCGGAGACCGACGAGTAGAGCGCCATCTTGAGCGCTTTCAGGCCCTTGCCTTTTTTGACCAGCGGATAGCCGTCGAAGGCGGTCGAAGTCGATTCCGGCGAGCCCGGCGTATTGAGCAGGATCGCGGAAACGGATCCCCCATAGGTGCCGCCCTTGTTGATGCCGATCAGAAAAGCGACGGCCGCGAGCGGTGTCATGGAATAGGTCAGGGGCACGGCGACGGCGATCGCCATCGGTCCGTTGAGGCCGGGAATGGCCCCGACCATGATGCCCATGAAGACGCCGAATGCGATATAGCCGATATTAACGAGCGTGAAGGCATCGGAAATGCCGGCAAGGATTGTTTCCATTATTCCACTCAGAGCCTATGTCGGCAGGAAGACAAGGAACAGGTGCCTGAACACCATGTAGACGAGCACCGGAGCGGCAAGGCACATGAGGGCCAGCCGGACCGGGTGTTTGCGCAGGTTGCCCATCGCCAGTCCACCGCAAAAAACGGTGAAGACACCGGCCCAGATGAAGCCGGCGTATTCCATGAGAAGATAGGCAATCGCCAACACCGCCGCGGCGGCGCCGATGAACAGCCAGTCGGCCGGTTCCATCGGTGACGTCTCCTGCGCGCCGGAGGCAGCGGCTCCTCGGCGAACTTCGAGCAGTCTGCTGCCGGCCAGCGCGGCCGCCAGCAGCACAAAGAACCACATCAGCAAGCGTGGGAAGAAATCAGGCGCAAGCCCGTAGTCGGAATGGCCGCTGATCTGGACCGGAATGATCAGCCAGAGGCTGACCAGTCCGAACACTGTCAGGACAAGGCCGCTTGCGATATCGCTCTTGCGCACAATTTCCTCCCGCAACGCTCCGGGTGTCCCGGCACGCGGCCCTTATTGAGCCAGCATCTTCTCGACGAAAGGCTTTACCTGCTCGCGCTGCATCTTCAGATAGTCAAGCGTCTCTTCCGGTGTCCGGTAATCGGCGGACAGATACATCTTGGACTGAAGTTCGGCAGCCAGTTCCGGTGTGAGCGCGGCCTTGACAGCCGCGGACAGCTTGGCCTTGACGTCTTCCGGCAGACCTTTGGGAGCCGACAGCATGAACGTATCGACAAAGGCGTAGTCGATGCCCAGTTCCTGCAGGGTCGGAATATCCTGGAAGTCCGGATTGCGGACATAGCCCAGCGACAGGATCGGCTTCATTTCACCGGCCTTCACCTGGCCATGCCAGCCCGAAGCGCCCCAGGTCAGATCGGTATGGCCGCCAAGGACGTTCTGGATACCGGCCTTTCCGCCCTTGACCGGAACGATATTGAACTTGACGCCTTCCTTTTCCTCGATGGCGATCGCCATCAGACGCGACACGGAAACCTGGGAGGACAGGGACAGGGCCTTGTCGTTCTCCTTGGCGTCCTTGATCATGTCGGCGTAAGTGTTCCAGGGTGAATCGGCACGCACCACCAGCGCATCCTGCGGATAGGAAACGGTTGCGATGTGATCGAAGCCGTCCAGTTCGAACTGGATGTCAGAATTGAGCAAGGGCGCGAGGACGAATGCCGCGCTGGCGCCCATGCCGATAGTGTAGCCGTCCGGCTTGTCATGCATCAGCGTCGTGGCCATGACCGTGCCGCCACCGCCGGGTTTCTGGACCGCGACGACCGGAACGCCGAGTTCCTTTTCCAGGTTCCTCTGGATCAACCGTGCGGTCGTATCGACAGCCCCGCCCGGATTGAAGCCGATATACATCGTGATTGGTTTGTCAGGATATTCGGCAAGCGCCGGCACCGCCGGAAAGGCCAGGCCGGCGGCGACCGCAGCCAGGGCCAGCTTCTTCATCATCGTTGCAGTCATTTCGTTCTCCTCCGATTTCCGTTTCATTTCCTCCCGGTCTTGTCGCCGGGTTTGTACCAGCCGCCCCGCCTCCCCGGAGGGGTCACTGCTGGCCAAAGTCGTTTGCGTAGCCGTCCTCTATCGCGGCATCGATCAGGACCCTGCCGCCGGCGCGAACCGTTCCGGTTGCCTCCCGGATCGCCGTTTCAAGATCCGCCCGGCTTTTGACCGGTCCTATCGTTTCGAAGCCTTGCGCCGCCGCCATCGCGCGGATATCGACCTGCGGATCGGTGAGCCGCTGGCCGATCCACTTGTTGTCCGCCGGCCGTCCGCGTGCATCGGCGATCCGTTCCTGATGCCGCTCGTCGTTGAAATAGGATGTGTTGTTGGCGACGATGATCAGAAGTGGCACTTGCAGATGGCTGGCTGTCCAAAGCGCGTTTATGCCCATCAGCGTATCGCCGTCGCCCAGAACGGCGGTGACGATCCTGCCGCTGTCCTTGAGCGCCAGGGCCGCGCCGACGGCATGTCCGGGACCGACCCCGACGGCCGCGCCACCATCCTTGCCGAGATAGGAAAGCGGATGGTCGAAATGGCTTGCCGCCGCGGGCCAGCCGAGTGGCAGGCGGACCAGGGTGACGTCTTCGGCGCGGGCATGGGCGCGAATGCTCAGCGCGAAATCGCCGAGCGAAATCTTTCCGGACACTGTGCCGGGTGCTTCGGCAGGCAACTTGTCCGACCAATGCGTGCCGTCGAAATCCCATGTGCTTGAACCCGGTGCCGCGCGGCTCTCAAGCCTGTCCAGCAGGACGGAGACGACGATGTCCGGGTGCGCCAGAATGTTCGTATCGGCCGCCGGCAATGCCTGATGATCCATGCTCCAGCCGTTGGTTACGGTTGAATCCAGCGAGCAATGGATGATCGGGCAGTCCAGCGGGTCCTGGGTCTGGGACTTCCCGGTACAGCTTCTGAGGTAGCCGGCCAGATCCATCCAGTCGAAGGACAGGATGAGATCGGCCTCCGCAATCAACTCCTGCTCGGCAAGGCTTCTGGCCTCGCCGCATGGCGGCAGCAGGTGCTGGCGATGCGGGGTCGGAAAGACAGACGGATTGTGAATGCTGGTCATCACGGCGGCGCCACAGGCCTCGGCCAGCGCTATTCTGCGGTTCCATTCCCGCACGCCCCGTTCCATCCGGCCGAACAGGAAAACCGGCCGCTGCGACCGCTCCAGGGCCGCGGCCACCTTTTCCAGATCGGCCTTGCCCGGAGCCGGAGGTTCAGGGGCTTGAAACCGCTTCACGTCGGGAATGGAAATCTCCCGCCCGAGTTTTTCCTCCTGCATGCTCACGTCAAGGCATACGTAAGCCGGCCCGTAGGGCGGCGTCGTCGTGACCTGATAGGCGCGCAGGAGAGATTCAATGGACGCCTCCACCGAAGCCGGCTGGTCGTCCCATTTGATGAACGGCCGGATCAGAGCACCCTGGTCCCTGGATGTGTGCACCCAGTCGATCCAAGGCCGCCGCTTGTGCGCGTCGACCGGACCGGTCGCCCCGATGATGAGCATCGGCACGCGGTCGCACCAGGCGTTGTAAATGCTCATGGAAGCGTGCATCAGGCCGACATTGGAGTGAAGCGCCACCGCCATCGGCTTGCCGGTCACGCGGGCGTAGCCGTCGGCTATGGCAACCGCATGCTCCTCATGCAGGCACACCACCATCTTCGGATCGATATTGCCGAGATAGTTGACCAGCGAGTCGTGCAGCCCCCGAAAACTCGATCCGGGAACCAGGGCAATATAGGGAATTTCGAAAAGACGCAGGAGTTCGGCAACGGCATCGCTGCCCCATTGCAGGGCAGTGGTCTCGCATGGAACGGGATTTTCCAGCTCGTCGAGCCAGATTGTTCCGCTTTCGCCGTGGCGGCGAATCTCGTCCATGACCATCGTCCTCCCGTGCCGGCCTGTTTGAATTTTTCAGCCGGCTTATTGGGGTCCATAGTGGGAAGAAAACCGGACGCAGGGAAATGCCATCTGCTATCGATTGATGCATTTTGGTTATAGGCTTCGAGGTCAAGTTCCGGCAAATCGGCAAAAACTCTTGAGAAATTGGGAAAAAGCGCGTTCCTTGACTCCGTATAGAATAAAATTCCGATTGGAGATCCATCCTGCCCAAGCTCCGCAAACTTCATGTCGCATTATCGGTTGCGGAGTCCGGCAGCTTTTCGGGCGCCGCACGCCACATCAACATGACGCAACCCGCCGTCACCCGTGCGGTACAGAGCCTTGAGGACGAACTCGGCATTCTGCTGTTCCATCGCAGTTCGCGAACGCTTGCCTTGACGGATGCCGGCAAGCTCCTGGTCGATCGGGTCCGCAGGACGCAGCATCACCTGAAGCGAAGCGAGACGGAGCTTCGCGCCCTGAACCGGAACGCTCCCGCCGAAGAGCACTCCTTCGTGCAACATGCATCCGATCACGAGTTTGCAGCTCTTCTGGGCATCGCGGACTTCGGCTCGATCAACAGCGCCGCACGTGCCGCCGGACTGACGCAACCGGCCATGAGCAAATCGCTGCGGACGCTGGAAAATCGCGTCGGAACAGCCCTTTTCTACCGCATGAAAACCACCATGAAACTCACGCGGTCCGGCGAAGTTCTCCTGCGCCGGGTGAAACTCGCGCAGGCGGAAATCCGCCAGGCCGTCGAGGAGATAGGTTATCTCAGGGGCGAAACGGGCGGCAGGATCCGGATCGGCGCCCTGCCTCTGACCCTTGGCGGGCTTGTCCCGGTTGCGGTCGAAAAGCTGCTGTGCAGCTTTCCCGACGCCCAGGTCGCCATAGTCGACGGGACGTATGAGGCCCTCCTGAGAGATCTCGCCGAGGGCAACATCGATATATTGGCCGGAACCATCCGCCAGCCGATCCCGATAGGCGGGCTGGAGTCCGAGGAACTGTTCAGGGACGATATCGCCATCATAGCGGCGCGGAACCATCCGCTCGCGGCGCGCGATCATGTCGGCCTGGCCGACTGCCTGGATCACGGCTGGGTCCTGCCCTTCGGGGGCGTGCCGATCCGGGCTCTGTTCGAGAGCGCACTGTCCGCCGCGGGCCTGCCTTCGCCGCGCAATGTCATCGAGACGGATTCAGTCGTGACCGTGCGCTCGCTCCTGTTGCGCGGCGACCGGCTGGCGCTCCTGTCGCGGTTTCAGGTCGATCTGGAAGTGGACTGGCGCGTCCTGAAGATCCTGTCGGTTGAGATCAGCTCCGGCAACCGGCCCGTCGGCATCACCATCCGCTCCGATTTTTCCCCGACACCGATGGCTTCCGCCCTTCTGGGTTCCCTGCGCGCCGTTGCCGCGGAGCTCAGCGGCACAAGGCCCGTTTCCCCGAACAAGGCGCAGATTTAGACGTCCGCCCGTTCACGAACAGCGGCGCGCCCAGTACTCCCAGGCGCGGGCGACGGGAGCACCGCCGTCATGCTTGGCCGCCGCTTGCCGGATTTCACCCTCTGTCAGATAGGACGGCGTTCCAAGGCGAAGGGCGTTCGTCAGCACCTCGGCATTGTCCCGCATGCAGATCGCGATGAACACCGTCTGCCGGATGTCGGGTCCGGCGCAGACCGCGCCGTGGCGGGCCAGCAGGCAGCTCGGCTCAGTGCCAAGCGTTTGCGCAAGCGAGCGGGCCATGTCGAGATCGGATACCAGCAGGCTCGTGTCATCGAAGCTGTCCTGGCTGTCCCACACCGGCACCCGAGCTCCCATGACGGCGCCGAGATGAAACACAGGCCGCAGCGCCACATCGGCGACGGCAAAGGGCAGCACGGACGGCGCATGATGATGCACGACCGAATTGACATCGGGGCGCGCGGCCAGAATGGCGGCGTGCAGGACGCGCTCCAGATAAGGCTTCCCCTCGCCCTCCAGCACGTTGCCCTCCAGATCGAAGCGCATGATGTCCCCGGCCTCAACCAGTTCCGGACTGCGGGACCGCGACAGAAAGAACGCGCCTGGATCGTGCGGATCGCGCACGCTGATATGCCCGAAAGCATCCAGCACACCTTCCCCCGCCAGGATCCTGTTGGCCGTCACGAGGTCATCGATGACTGAGTGCGTGACGGTGTCGTTTGCCGAAAATATCCCCTCCGGCTGCCGCCGGTCCAAAGTGGTCATGTGAATGAGTTTCCCGAAACAGAGATCGAACGCAGGCGCAGACATTGCCAGAATTTTGTCGGCCCGGTCAAAACCTGTTCCTGAAGCAGCGGCAAAGCGTCTAGAGAGCATGTCGCGTTGAATTGAACCCAGGAAATTGCCCGAACGCATTTGCAATGCAAACACTGCCCCGAGCGTCTTCCTGAAACCATGAATCCGCTTAAACGCGACACGCTTTAGTACCCAGGCTGCGGGGTCGCGGCAATCGCCCGCTCAGGAACCTTCGAACAGCAGCTCGATATAGCGGTAGAGATGATCGATACTGTCTTTCGCTTGCTGCGGATCGCCGCTTGCTTTAGCCAGGATAAATGCCCCCTGGAGGACGGCCTGCGTGTGCAGCGCGAGGGATTTCGCGGTCCAGCTCCCGTCGCAGCCATAGGTGTCCATCGCCGCCTGAATATCGGCCACGAGCGTATCGGCATGTCCGGCAATGCCCTGCCAGCAGGCGGACCGGATCGCCGGGCTCGTCCCGAAAACCTCCTGCGTCATCGTGCCGAGAAGACAGGTGAATTCGGCCAGCTCTCCGGCAACAAGCTCTTTTCTGAAAGCCACATAGGCCAGCACCCGCCGCAGCGGATCGGCAGGCTGGTGATAGGCCGCGTCCGTGAAGAGCCCCGCGGTCGTCTCCGACCAGTGATTGGCAGCCGCGACCGCCCAGTCTTCCTTGCTCTTGAAATGGTGAAAAAAGCCGCCCTTGGTCACCCCTGCTTCCGCGCAGATCTCGTCCACATTCGTCGCGGAATACCCCTTGGCCCGCACGACCTTGAGGGCGGCATCCAGCAGTTTGTCCTTTGCCGATACCCGGTTTCCCGCTTGCGTCATGGCAGTCTCCTTTTCTTTTTTAGTACCAACCGGTTGGTATTTTCGTCAAGAAGAAACGCCCTCTGTCATGAATGTGGAACGGCTTCTACAGATGACCGCGCAGGAGAGGCGGACGAGGAACCAACTTCCCGCCCACTGCTCACAATGGCCGCGTGCGCGTAACATAACGCTCAAAGAAATCCGAGAATTTCGCCACGCGCATCGGCAGGCGTTCATAGGGCGGATAATAGAGCGTCAGCCACAGCTCCGGCGGCTCCCATTCCGCCAGCACCTGAACCAGAAGGCCATTGGAGATCGCATCCTCGACAATGAAATGCGGCAGCAGCGCGATCCCCTCGCCGTTTTCCGCCAGCCTTGAGATCAGGTCGCCATTGTTGCCCGCAAGCGTCCGCCCGGCCCTGACCCGGCGCGTCCTGCCCTGGCAGCGCAATTCCCAGGTCTCCTCCAGCGAGCGCGCGTCATAGGCAAGACAGGTGTGGCTGTTCAGATCCTCCGGTGTCTCCGGTGCCCCGAAGGAGGCCAGATACCCCGGCGAGGCAACCAGGATGCGCCGGACCGGGCAGAGTTTACGCCAGATCGTCGACTTGTCGCGCGGTGGTTCGGAAATCCGGATCGCCAGATCGAAATCGTCGGAGACGATGTCGATGAAACTGTCGGTGAGATTGAGCGACAGGACCGTGCCCGGATATTCGACCCGGAAAGCCGAAGCGACATCGGGCAGGATCTGCAGGCCGAGCGACATCGGCGCGTTGATCCGGATCAGCCCCGCCACGTCGCCATGCTGCTCCCGCAGATCTTCGGTCACCTTGCGAAAATCGTCCAGCAGCGGACGGATACGGGCCGCGAACACCGCCCCCGCCGAGGTCAGAGATACATGCCGCGTTGTCCTGAGCAGGAGCTGAATTCCAAGCTCCTCCTCAAGTCCGCTGACAGCCCGCGTGACGGTGGGCGCCGTCATGGCAAGCTGACGCGCGGCCGCGGCAAAGCTCCGCAGTTCGGCGACGGTGAGAAATATCCGGACCTGCCCGAGATCGATCATGACCTGATTATTTCATAATATGAAATAATATCATAGAAATTATTGCTATTCCAAACCGGCCGATCCTGACCCATTTTCCTGTCAACGGCACACGCCAACACGTTTTCGAAACAAAGGACCAGCGGTCATGCTCAAGCAAATCAAGGGCCTGCATCACGTCACGTCGATGGCGGCCAACGCTCAGGAAAACAGCGATTTCTTCACCAAGGCGCTCGGTCTGCGCCGGGTCAAGAAAACCGTCAATTTCGACGACCCGGAAGTCTATCACCTCTACTACGGCGACGAGGTTGGAACTCCGGGATCGGTGATGACCTATTTCCCCTTCCCGCATATCGCCAGGGGCCGGCAGGGCACCGGCGAAGTCGGGGAGACCTATTTCACGGTTCCCCGGGGGTCCCTCGGCTATTGGAAGGAACGTCTTTCGCGGCGCAATGTAAGCGGTCTTGGCGAAGACAGCGTTTTCGGCGAGAACCGCCTGCGCTTCGAAGGGCCCGACGGTGACCGCTTCGCGCTGATCGAGGTCGGCAATGACGTCCGCGAGGGCTGGACAGCGGGCGGCATCGGCTCCGCCGAAGCGATCCAGGGCTTCCACGGTGCGAGCTTCCGCCTGCAGGACGCAGGCGCCACGGCCGAACTGCTGAAGTTCATGAACTACAGCGAAGTCGACCGCAAGGACAACTGGACTCGTTTTTCGGTCGAGGGCGGCAACGGAGCCGACTTCATCGACATCGAAACGCTCCCTTCCGGCAATCGCGCCCGCCAGGGCGCCGGGTCTGTCCACCACATCGCCTTCGCGGTGGAGGACCGGGCCGCGCAGCTGGAGGTCCGCAAGGCGCTTCTCGACACGGGCTATCAGGTGACGCCGGTCATCGACCGGGATTATTTCTGGGCGATCTACTTCCGCGCACCGGGCGGCATCCTGTTCGAGGTCGCCACCAACGAACCCGGCTTCGACCGTGACGAGGATACCGCTCATCTCGGCGAGGCCCTGAAGCTGCCGGGCCGCTACGAGGAATTCCGGACGCAGATCGAAAAGAATCTCAGCCCGATCATCGATTAACCGCTTTGCGGCGGCGCGGAGCCGCCGCTCCGCGCCCGCAAACATGTGAAAAGAGAAACGATATGTCCCTTTCCCTCTATCACGCCCTGACAAAACCCCCGGCTCCGGGCGCACCCCTGGTTTTCGCCTTTCACGGCACGGGAGGCGACGAGCACCAGTTCTCGCAGTTTGTGGACGAAATCCTCCCAGGCGCCGGACTTGTCTCGCCGCGCGGCGATGTTTCCGAACACGGCGCGTTGCGCTTCTTCCGCCGCACCGGCGAAGGCGTTTACGACATGGACGACCTGGCGCTCAGAACCGGCAGGATGGTGGCGTTCATCGAGGCGCACAAGGAAGCCAATCCGGGTCATCCCGTCTATGCGTTCGGCTATTCCAACGGCGCGAATATCCTTGCCTCCGTGGCCTTCACCCGGCCCGATCTCTTCGACCGGGTCGCCCTCCTCCACCCGCTCATTGCGTGGACGCCCGACGCCAATCCCGGTCTTGCCGGAAAGGATATCCTGATCACCGCCGGCCGCCGCGATCCGATCTGCCCGCCTAAACAGACCGCCGCCCTGATCTCCTGGCTTGAGGGCCAGAAAGCCGGAGTGAGCGCCGAATTGCATGACGGCGGACACGAGATCCGGCAACAGGAGGTTGCCGCCCTGCAGGCCTTCCTGACCGATCCGGAGCATTCATCATGACCCTGATTCACGAAAACATGAGCCGTGGCCACACAGGAACCGGCTGGCTGGACAGCTTTCACACGTTTTCCTTCGGCAGTTTCCGCGATCCCTCGCGGATGGGCTATGGGTCCCTGCGTGTCATCAACGAGGACAGGATCATTCCAGGCTCGGGTTTCGCGGAGCATGGGCACGCGGACATGGATATCCTCACCCTGGTCCTGTCCGGCGCGCTGCGCCACAAGGATACGATCGGCAACGAGACCACCATCGCACCGGGCGAGGTCCAGCTCATGTCCGCCGGCAGCGGGATCCGGCACTCGGAAATGAACGCTTCGGACACGGAGCCCGCGCATTTCCTGCAGATCTGGCTGATCCCGGAGACACTGGGAGGAGCGCCGACTTATCAGCAGGCGTTTCTTCCCGCGCCGGGGGCTGCACGGAGCTGGTCGCTTCTGGCCAGCGGCACGCCGGGGGTAGCTCCCCTGCGGCTTCTGTCCGACACGAAAGTCTCCATCGTGCATCCGCTCGCGGGCGCGGAAACCGGGGTGCCGGTTTCAAGCGGACGAAAGACCTTTCTCCACGTGGTGGAAGGTCTCGCCACCCTTGCGGGCGAACGGATCTCCTCGGGCGACGGATTGCAGCTCGGCAGTGAGGACATCCCTGCCCTGACATGGCTCACGGATGGTCAGGCCCTGCTGTTCGACATGGCGTGACAAGGTCACGATGTGAAACTGTACGAGGCGGCGGGAACTTTTAGGCCGCCAAGGGCTTCACATCCGGGAGCGGAAATACCTGTTGCCGGTTCGCAAGCCGGAGCAGCGCGCGATCACGTTCTTGTGAATAGCTATAGGATTTGTTGCAGTGCAGCATATCTTCTCGATGGAGGCGTTCGCCGGATCGGCGGACGCAACGCCGGGAGCCGATCACAACTTGATCTCGAGCGAAAACCCGAGATTTAAAAACAATCAAGAGGAGGAGAAGGTTCAGGCTGGTGACCACCGCTTCGCGGTGTGTGAACCGGACTGTTGAAAAAGGAAGTCGGCAATGAGACGGCAAGTTTCGACCGGTGGCATCATCTCCCTCAATCTCGCGCTTCAGGGCGGCGGAGCGCACGGAGCCTTCACCTGGGGTGTTCTGGACCGCCTCCTTGACGAAAAATCATTTCAGATCAACGCTATCTCCGGCACCTCCGCCGGGGCCATGAACGGTGCCGCGCTGGTGTCCGGCCTTGCAGCAGGGGGCAGGTCAGGGGCACAGCAATCCCTGGAAACCTTCTGGCGGGACGTTTCCGACCGGGGCCGCTTCACCCGCTACAACGCGGCAACCGCGCAGGCGGTGTTCGGCGGCCTGGGTATCGACATCGCCATGTTTCGGCCGCTTCTGGAGACCGGACTGCAGATGTTCTCGCCTTACGAGCTCAATCCGGTCGGGCTGAACCCCTTGCGCAATGTCATCAGGGCCGCGATCGATCTTGACGCCATTGCGCGCTCGCCAATCGCGTTTTTTGTCACGGCGACCCATGTCGCCACCGGCGAAGCCCGCATCTTTTCCAACGACGAGATCAGCAGCGAGGTCCTCCTCGCCTCCGCCTGCCTGCCGACGCTTTTCCACGCGATCGAGATTGACGGGGAATTCTACTGGGACGGCGGATACAGTGGAAATCCGAGCCTGATGCCGCTGGTGCGCACAACTGGCGCGCTTGATTTACTGCTTGTGCAGACCAGCCCCACGCAGCGCTCCACAATCCCGCAGAACGCCCGTGAGATTGCCTTGCGCGAGAAGGAAATTTCCTTCAACGCGCCGCTGATCAACGAACTCAGATTGCTTGCCGAACTGCAGGACCAGGCCAGGCGCCGCAGTCCCGCGCGCCGCATGGGTGTCCTTCCGCGCCTCTCGGCTCTGGGATCCGGCAAGGAGAGTGAGGGCGGCACTGCCACCGATCCTCTCGCCAACCTGAGACTGCACCGCATAACCAGCGAAGAGATGAACGGACGCAGCGGTCAGTCGAAGATGAACTCCGCCTGGCAATTCCTGACGGGTCTGCGCGATGAAGGCCGGCAGGCCGCCGACCGGTTCCTGAGCGACCACGGCGCTGACCTGGGACGCAGATCGTCGCTCGACCTGTCGCGCTGGCTGCAATGTGTCGGCAAAACCGAGGTGAAAACGGCCCGCGCCTCTTAGGTTCCCGGGCCGTCCGCTCCTTACCAGCAGCAAAAACCGCCGTCCACCAGCAAGTCGACGCCGGTGCAGTAGGACGCGGCGTCCGACAGAAGGAAAACCGCCGGACCGACCATCTCATCCACGTTCGCCATGCGTTGCATGGGGGTCTGGCTTTCGAACTCCCTGGTCTGATGCACCATTTCCGGCCGGGTGTTCATGGGTGTCGCGGTATAGCCGGGCGAGATGGAATTCACCCGGATTCCTCGATCCACCCATTCCATCGCCATCGATTTCGACATGTGGATGACACCTGCCTTTGAGGCGTTGTAATGCACCTGCGACAGGCCCCGGTTGACGATCACGCCGGACATGGAGGCGATGTTCACGATGGCCCCGCCCTTGCCGTGCGCCAGCATCGCCCGCCCTTCCGCCCGGCAGGAAAGCCAGACGCCCTTCATGTTGATGTCCATGAGGGTCTGATACTGCTCTTCGCTCATGTCTTCGCACGGACTTGCGTTGGCGATGCCCGCTGCATTGACCGCCAGCGTCAACGCCCCGAGCTCGGCCTCGACACGCGTCACCGCATCGGCAAGCGCATCCTCCGAAGTCACATCCGCCGCGATTTCGACAGACCTGCGCCCCGTCTTTGCAATGAATTCTGCCGTCTGAGCCAGGCCGTCATCGGTGCGGCGGTCCAGAAGCCCCACATCCGCGCCGCATTGCGCAAGCCCCATCGCGATGCGCTGGCCGATGCCGCTGCCGGCGCCGGTGACGAGCGCCACCCGGCCCGTAAGGTCAAAAAGCGCCGGTGCATTCAAGGTAATTTCAGCCAACTTTTCCATCCTCGCAGAAGCTCTAACACATTGAATTCGATGAATTGCAGATGACAAATGGAACGCGACTTGTCATCCATCGGCCTAGGACATGATCAGCCCGCCATCGACATTGATGGTCTGGCCGGTGATGTAGTCGGCGTCCTCACTGGCAAGGAAGGCGATCAGTCCGGCCACGTCCTTGCCCTCGCCCGCGCGCTTCATCGGTATGTTCTGAACCCAGCTCGCCATCAATTCGCCCGGACCGTAATCGCCCAGCATCTGACCCCAAACCCGGTCATTGTAGTCCCACATGTCCGTCTTGATGATCCCCGGACAGATCGCGTTCACCGTGATCCCTTCCAGGGCGACTTCCTTTGCAAGGCTCTGGGTCAGGCCCATCACTCCGAATTTCGAAGCGGCATAATGCGGGGTGTAGATGAACCCGTCGCGCGCCTGGCCGGAGGCCGTGTTGATCAGCCGCCCCCCGCGCCCGTGCTTGCGCATCTGCCGGATAGCTTCCTGGCAGCACAGGAAAACCCCCTTGGTGTTGACCGCCATGGTGGCGTCCCATTTGTCTTCCGTCAGGTCCTCGACCTTGGCGATGGTGATGATGCCGGCGTTCTGCACCGAAATATCCACCTGGCCGAACTCATCGAAGGCGCGCTCGTAAAGCACCCGCACGGCTTCCGGATCCGTTACGTCGCATACGACGCCGGACACGGCGGCTCCGCTCTCGCGAAGCTTCGCGGCAGCCTCTTCCACCTGTGGCTCGACCGAAGCGATCACCACATTGGCGCCCTCCGCGGTGAAGCGCTCGGCAATGGCGTAGCCGATCCCCTTGTTGCCGCCGGTGATGACAACTGTTTTTCCGTCGAAACGATTCATCTCTTGTTACCTTCGCAAATCATGCGGTTGCCAGTTCCATGACGGAAACATCGTTTGCCTCGTCACGATCCAGAATACCGGTCTGCCGGCCTGCCGCCATCACCAGGATGCGGTTCGAGACGCCAAGCACTTCTTCAAGATCGGAGCTGACCACGATCACCGCCACGCCGTCGGCGGCGAGTGCGTGAATGATCTCGTAGATCGAGGATCGCGCGCCGACGTCGATGCCGCGTGTCGGTTCGTCCAGAAGCACGACACGCGGATTGCGGGCAAGCCACTTGGCGATGACGACCTTCTGCTGGTTGCCGCCGGACATCTCGGACGCCTTCTGGCGGCCCCTGCCCTTCACGCCGAATTTGCGGATGTTTTCATCGGCGAATTCCCGCACCCGGTGCGACCTGATCCATCCGGCCCTGGCGACCGATTCAAAATTCGAATAGGCGATGTTCTCCGCGATGCTGTGATCGAGAATGACACCCTGCAGCTTGCGGTCCTCGGGAACCAGCACGATGCCGTTGCGGATGGCGTCGCGGGGCGAGTTCGGCGTGATATCCCGCCCGTTCAGCTTGACCGAGCCGGAGCGTATCGGATCCGCGCCCGCGATCGCCCGTACCAGTTCCGTGCGCCCGGCGCCGATCAGGCCCGCGATCCCAAAGATTTCGCCTTTGCGGACCGAAAAATTCACATCGGTGAACCGGCCCGAGGGCGATGAAAAATTGCTGACTTCCAGCACGGTCTCCTCGTCCGGAACGGCCAGCGGCGGAAACATCTGCTCCATGCTGCGTCCGACCATCGCCTCCACGATGGTGCGCACCGGAAGATCGGCGGTGTCGAATTCCTGCACCTTGTGGCCGTCGCGCATGACGACGATCCTGTCGGCGATCTGCTTGATCTCCTCCAGGCGGTGCGAGATGTAAACGATGCCGACACCCTCGGATTTCAGCCGCTCGATCTGCTTGAAGAGCAGCTTGGTCTCTTCGCCGCCCAGGGCGGCGGTGGGCTCATCGAGAATGAGAAGCTTCGCATTGAGCGTCAGTGCCTTGGCGATCTCGATCAGCTGCTGGCTGGCGGTCGAAAGCCCTTCGACATACTGGCGCGGCGAGATGTCGAGGCCGAGACGTTCAAGGCCGCGATGGGCACGGCTTTCCATCTCCCTGCGGTCGACCCGCCCGTGCTTCATCGGGTAGCGCCCGACAAAAATGTTCTCGGCGATGGACAGATGCGGCAGCAGCAGCAGTTCCTGATGGATCATGCCGACGCCCGCGTCTATCGCTTCGCGGGGATTGGCGGGCGCGTAGGACGCGCCCTGCCAGGTCATTGTTCCGGCGCTCGGCAGGACCGTTCCGGAGATGATGTTCGACAGCGTCGATTTTCCGGCGCCGTTTTCGCCAAGCAGCGCCACGACCTCGCCGGCGTGGATATCCATGTCGATACCGTGCAGAACTTCAATCGGTCCGTAGGACTTGTGAATGTTCCGCAGTGTAAGGATCGGAGATCTGCCGTCGGACGTCATGGCGCCGCCTTTCTTCCGGTCGTGCCGGTTGCTTACGGGTGCTGCTTCACGAATTTCGGCGCATCGTCGCAAGTCGTCAGCACGGCGTTGGGGATCTGCCGCTCGGGCACTTCTTCCCCGGCAGCCACCTTGATGGCGGAATCGACCGCGAGGCGGCCCATCAGCTGCGTGCTCTGCGTCGCGGTCACGATGAAGGGACCTTCGCATTTAGCCAGATATTCGAGGGCCGCGACGTCGCCGTCATAACCGCCGATGATGACCGTGTCGGAGAGTCCCGCGACATCGACAGCCTTGGCCGCGCCCATGGCCAGCCCGTCGGCCTGTCCGAAGATCAACTTGATATCGGGATGCGCCTGGAGCATGTTCTGGGCAATGGAAAAGCCCTCGTCGGGAGACCACATCTGGCTCCACTGCTGGGTGACCAGTTCGATGCCCGGATTTTCATCGATGGCGCGCTTGCAACCGGCGAAACGGTCGACTTCCGGCGTGGTGCCCTTCTGGCCGTGAATGATGGCCATCTTGCCTTTGCCCTCAGCCAGACCGATGATGTGGTTGCAGACCTGATAGGCGGATTCAACGCTTTCGCCGGCGATGAACGTGTCGCCGGGAGCGCCTTCCGGTGTCCTGTCGACATTGATGACCGGAATGCCCTCGGCCCGCGCCAGTCTTGTCGGAACGGCCGCTGCCGCGGCACCCGCCGGGATGTAGATGAATGCATCGATCCCCTGGGTGATCAGATCCTGAACCTGGTTGACCTGCGTTGCCGTGTCGTTCTTGGCATCGACGACGATCACTTCGATACCCTTCTCCCCGGCATAGGCTTCAACGCCGAGTTTGATCTGGTTGAAGAAGTCCGCCTGCAGGTTGGGAACCGCGAGGCCAATCTTGTTCACATCGCCAGCCAGGGCCGACCCGGCCATCAGGGTCGTAGCGACCGCGGCAACCATTGCCTTCATTGTCGTCTTCATTGAATTTTCCTCCACTGTGATTTGGGCCGTTCTTCTGCCGACCCGATTTAGCCCGGCTGTCGCCGACCCTTCGCTTGATCGCCCCGCTTCCACCAGGAAGACAAAAGTCGATCTATTTCAGTAACTTGCGATATCTTCTCAATAAACATCCAGACACAGGATATTCTTCCGGCACCGGGAGTATTTCGTCGGCTTCTCGCAATGCTTCCGGTAACGTCTTCCCGTCAGCTCCGGCGTTTGATTGTCTCGACGGCCACGGCAAGCACGATGACCGAGCCGATGATGACGGCCTGCAGAAAGGGTGACACGCCGATCAGGTTCAGGCCGTTGCGCAGCACGCCGATGATCAGGACGCCGACGATGGTCCCCACAACGCCGCCGGTGCCGCCGGACAGGCTGGTGCCGCCGATGACCACCGCCGCGATGGCATCCAGTTCATAGGCCACACCCGAACTCGGCTGCACCGCATCGAGGCGCGCCGCGAGCAGGATACCTCCCAACCCTGAAAGGACCGCGGAAGCCACGTACACCAGCACCGTTGTGCGTTGGACATCGATCCCCGCAAGACGCGCCACTTCCGGGTTGCCGCCGATTGCATAAAGCGAACGCCCGCCCTCGCGGTAACGCAGATACAGGGTCGCGACAGTGAAAACGATCAGCATGACGGCGACGGTCATGGTCAGAAACCCGCCATAACGAATGATCGCGCCCATGTTGAACCAGGCGGGAAAGCCGATGATCTGCGAGCCGTTGGTGATCATGTTCGCCACACCGCGCGCGATCGACATCATGGCCAGCGTCGCGATGAAGGCGGGAATCCTGAAGGCCGTGATCAGCAGCCCGGACACCGCACCGGCGACGGCCGAGGCCAGCAGCGCTCCGCCGATGGCAATCGCCATCGGCATCCCGGCCTCCACGTTGAGATACCCCAGCACCATCATGGAGAGCGCCAGCACCGATCCGACCGAAAGATCTATGCCGCCGATCAGAATGACGAAGGTCATGCCGACCGCCATGATGCCAAGCACGGTGATCTGATCGAGAATGTTCAGGAAGTTTCTGAACGACAGGAACGAATCCGTCGCGATTGAAAGAAACACGCACAGCAGAAGCAGACCGATCAGCGGCCCTGTAGCCCCGCGGATCGAGACCATTTCCAGCAAACGCGATTTTCCAACGTCATGATCGGCTGTCACCGTCATCTCCTCCTCCCAAACACGAATATTTATTCATGTATGCAAAAAAATCATACTCAGCAGTTTTTTGTCTGTCAAGATCCGAAAAGATCTAAAAATCCCCGGTAATCTCCGAATTTCTCCATTGTCGGAATTTGAAACCAGCTTGACAGCATTCATTTGTGCATGTTTAATATCAATAGAATAATTATGCAAGGGCAAGCATGTCATGACACCCAGTGAGCTCCGCGTTATCGCAAATCGTATCAGGCGGCGAGACCTTCAGGCGGTTTTCGAGGCCGGTGCCGGCCACATCGGCGGTGAAATGTCGGTAACGGACATCCTGACAGCGCTTTATTTTCGGGTTTTGAACATCGACCCGGCCCATCCCGATGTGCCGGACCGGGATCGCCTGGTCCTCAGCAAGGGACACACGGCCTGCGCGCTCTATGTGACGCTCGCCGAAAAAGGCTTCATTCCCAAGGATGAAATCAGCACATTCCTGAAACCGCATTCCCGTCTGAACGGGCACCCCAACCGCACTAAGGTGCCCGGTGTGGAGGCCAATACCGGCCCGCTCGGCCACGGCCTGCCGATCGGTGTCGGCATGGCGATGGCCGCCAAACTCGACAAGGCGGATTGGCGGACCTTCGTCGTCACGGGCGACGGCGAAATGCAGGAAGGCTCCAACTGGGAAGCGATCATGGCGGCTGCCCAGTTCAAGCTGGACAATCTGACGCTGATCATTGACCACAACCGGCTGCAACAGGGCGCGCGCGTGGCCGACACGAACAATGTCGCCCCCTTCGCTCCAAAGCTGGAGGCCTTCGGCTGGGCCGTGGAGGAAATCGACGGTCATGACATGGCGGCGATCAGCGCGGCGCTTGATCGCGGCGCGATCACCCCCGGCAAACCGAAATGCATCGTCGCCCATACATTCAAGGGAAAGGGTGTTTCCTTCATGACCGACGATGTCGCATGGCACCACAAGGTTCCCAGCGCGGACCAGTACAAACAGGCGATGCGCGAACTGGAGGAGGCAGTTTGATGACGATCCCGGTACCACCTGGGCAGCTGTACGACTGCCGTGACGCCTTTGTCGCCACGCTCGAGGCGCTCGCGCAGAAAAACAGCGATATCATCGCCGTGTGCAACGACTCCGTCGGCTCCAGCAAACTGGGCGGGTTTCGTGACAGATGGCCGGACCGGCTGGTCAATGTCGGCATCGCGGAACAGAATATGGTCGGTGTGGGCGCGGGCCTTGCAAATGGTGGCAAGATCCCCTTTGTCTGCGCCGCCTCGTGCTTTCTCACCGGCCGTGCGCTGGAACAGATCAAGGCGGATATCGCCTACACCAACACCAATGTAAAACTCTGCGGCATCAGCTCCGGCATGGCCTATGGCGAACTCGGGCCGACCCACCATTCGATCGAGGATTTCGCCTGGATACGGGCGCTGCCCAATATTCCGGTCATCGCCCCGGCGGATCGGGCGGAAACGATTGCCGCGGTGGAATGGTCCGCGCAATATGAAGGACCGGTCTTCCTGCGGCTGAGCCGCGTCGGCGTGCCGGATCTTCTTCCCGAAGGGCATGTCTTCGAGCTCGGCAAGGCCAATATGCTGCGCGACGGCACCGACCTGACCATCATCGCCAACGGCGTTCTCACCCACCGGGCCATGGCCGCCGCGCAAGTGCTTGCCGCGCGCGGTGTCTCAGCCCGGGTGCTCAACATGGCGACCGTCCGCCCCATCGATCGTGATGCGGTCCTGGCGGCTGCGAACGAAACCGGTGCTATCCTTACTTGCGAGGAACATACCGTTTTCGGTGGACTTGGCAGTGCGGTCGCCGAAGTTGTTGTTGAAACCCGGCCCGTTCCGATGAAGCTGCTGGGTGTGCCGGGCATTTTCGCCCCGACAGGCTCCGCGAATTTCCTGCTGGACGAATTCGGCATGTCCCCTGAAGGCATCGCCGCAAGCGCCGCGGAGCTCATGAAGAAGAAGGCCTGAGCAACTATGACCATCCGGGCCGTTCTGGCGATTGACGAGGGGACGACCAACAGCAAGGCCGTCCTTGTTGGCGAAAACGGCGATATTCTTGCCAGCGGCAGTGCGCCTGTCCCGACAGAACACCCCCGGCCCGGATGGGTTCAGCAATCGGCTGAGGACATCTGGTCCGCCACCCTTGAGGCGATAAGATCCTGCCTGTCGGCAACGCCGGACGTCGACATCGCGGCACTGGGAATATCCAACCAGCGCGAATCGATGCTCGTCTGGGACAGGGCGACCGGCGAACCGCTTGGCCCGGTCATCACCTGGCAGTGCCGCCGCACCGCGGCAACCTGCAGCGCGCTCAAGTCGGCCGGCCATGAACCTTCGGTGCTCCGGCTCACCGGACTGCCGCTCGACCCGATGTTTCCGGCAACCAAGGCCAGATGGTTGCTTGAGAACCACTGCCAGGGGCGCGACCCCGCCGACATCTGTCTGGGGACGGTCGACTCCTGGCTCATCTGGAACTTCTCCGGCGGGCAGGCCCACATGACCGACCGCTCCAATGCGGCGCGGACGCAACTTCTCGATATCGCGACCGGCATATGGGACGACACTCTGTGCACGCTGTTCGGGGTTCCGAAAGCAGCGCTGCCACAAGTAACGGATTCCTCCCACGTCTTCGGCGTCACCACGGATGTGCCCGGCCTTCGCAACGGCATCCCGATTGCCGCGGCAGTGGGCGACTCCCACGCGGCCCTTTTCGGCCACGGCGCTTTCGGCGCTGGCGACGGCAAGATCACCTTCGGCACCGGTTCGTCGATCATGACGACAATCCCGGAATTCATCGCGCCGCCACAAGGCATCACCACAACGATCGCCTGGTCCATTGGCGGCAAGATGACCTATGCGTTAGAGGGCAACATTCTGGTCAGCGCCGCCATTCTGCCATGGACCGCGGAATTGCTTGGCCTGGAAAGCGTCGACGCCCTTCTGGAGCTCGCGCAGACCGTCGACGAATGCCTGGGCGTTACCCTGGTGCCGGCGCATGTCGGTCTCGGCGCGCCTCACTGGCAGGCGGACGCACGTGGCCTGATAAGCGGCCTCACATTCTCCTCAGGTCCGGCCCATGTCGCCCGCGCGGCCGCCGAGAGCATGGCCTTTCAGGTGAACGACATCTACCGGATCATGGCGAGCGCGACCGGGCACGGAATCGGGCGGCTTTACGTCGATGGCGGCCCGAGCCGCAATCCCTTCCTGATGAAGCTGGTTGCCGATTATCTCAACCACCCTGTCACGATGTGCGACAATACCGAGGCCTCCGCCCTGGGAGCGGCCTATCTGGCAGGCCTCGCGGCGGGTGTCTGGCCGGACCTGGCGACCATTTCAGGACTGAAGAGAAGCGGCACGGAACTGAGCCCCGATATGGCCGACGAAACGCGGGCTCGATCGCTGGAAAACTGGCAGATCGCAATTACCCGCTCGACAATTATCAATATTTGAATATTTATTCATAGGAGCCGGACCCGAACCAACTGGAGCTGATGACGTGTCGCGCCTGAATGAATTACGCATGATCGCTCGGGTTGCCCAGATGTATCACATCGAAGGCAAGCGGCAGGCCGATATCGCCAAACATCTGCGCATCTCCCAGGCAACGGTCTCCCGAATGCTCAAGAAGGCTCAGGACGAGGAGATCGTGCGCACCACGGTCGTCGCCCCGTCGGGGACCTACAGCGAACTGGAGACGGGGCTCAGGGAAGCGTTCGGGCTCGCCGAGGCCATCGTGGTGGAATGCTCCGAGGACCGCGAAGGCGCGATCATGGCCCGCATCGGCGAAGCGGCCGCGCATATCATCGAGGCCACCTTGCAGCCCGGCGAGATCATCGGCGTTTCCAGCTGGAGCCAGACCATTCTCAAGATGGTCGACAACATCCATCCGATGAAGAACGGCAAGGCGAAATACGTTGTCCAGACCCTGGGCGGCATGGGCGACCCGACGGTTCAGATCCACGCCACGCAACTGACCTCGCGCCTTGCCAAACTGACCGGCGCCGAGGCGCGGCTGCTGAGCGCCCCCGGTGTCGCACAATCGCGGGAAGCCAAGCTCGTTCTGCTCAGCGACCCTTACATCCGCGAGACCATCGACCTGTTCAGCCGCATAACGCTCGCCATTGTCGGCATCGGCGCGCTCGAACCGTCCTGGATGCTGGCCCGCTCCGGCAATATTTTCACGCCGAACGAACTGGCCGCGGTCAAGGAGGCCGGGGGCGTCGGCGACATCAGCCTGAGGTTCTTCGACCAGGACGGCGGAACCGTCAAAACCCCGCTCGATGACCGGGTGATCGGCATGCCGCTGGAAGATCTGGAGCATATAGAGCGTGTCGTCGCGCTGGCGGGCGGCGAAACCAAAACCGAGGCCATACGCGGCGCGCTGAGAACCGGCAAGATCGACGTCCTGATCACCGACAGGTTCACCGCCGAACGGCTGGTCGCCACGCCTCAAGCCGAAGCGCAGGCAAAGCCACTTTAGGATTCAGTCTGGCGGAAAGGCCAGCATATGCATTCCTGTTCCCGGTTGGCAAAGCGCCAACCGGTACCAGAGTGCCGATATGCAGGTACGTCAACCGCACCCCGAGTGCTGTCCCGGACTTGATCCGGGACCACCGGCGGCTCCGGATCAAGTCCGGGGCGGCCGACGGGTGATAACCAGAGTCGGGCAGTCTCCGCGCGGAAGCAACTGGTTACGCGCCGAGCTGCGCCACCAGATCGGCCGCGCTGACTGCGGCGTCCGCGGCTTCCCTGCCCTTCTTGACGAAATGCTCGCTGAAAAAGCCTTCATGGTCACTGGTCGGCTGGAAATGATGCGGCGTCAGGGAGACCGAGAGCACCGGAACGCCCGACTTGAGCCCGGCATCCATCAGTCCTGAAACGACCGCCTGAGCGACAAAATCGTGGCGGTAGATACCACCGTCGACGACAAGCGCAGCGGCGGCGATAGCGTCGTATTTTCCCGTTTCGGCCAATTTGAGCGCAATGAGCGGCATTTCGAAAGCGCCTGGAACATCGAAGCTTTCCACGTCGGCCTCCGCATCCAGCTCCGACAGTCTCTGCTTGAAGCCCTCGAACGCCTTGTCGACGATGTTCGCGTGCCAGCGCGCCTTTATGAAGGCGAATTTCCTGGTTCTGCTCAAAGATCCCGTTCCTTTTTGCATGTTTCTTGAGGTTTGCTGTGCGCCCAGCCGGGTCAGCGCCCCCCTTAATGTTTAACGCCGGAAATTGCCGCCGCGCAATTTGAAAGCCGCGGTCCGCCGGAACGGACACGCGGCTTCAGGCAACGTCCATCGTCAGGCGGCGGAAGCCTTCATGCGCTCCGCCACGAGGGTGATCAGCGTCTTGTGGTCCTTGTCGAAGTTGCGGATGCCCTCGGCGAGTTTTTCGGTTGCCATCGGGTCCGCGTTCATCTGCCAGCGGAACGCCGCCTCGCCCATTTTGACGGGAGCGACGCCCGTGGCGTTTTCCGGCGACAGCACCCTTTTCAATTCGGAGGTATCGTTTTCCAGCTCGGTCAACAGCTTCGGCGCAATGGTCAGGTTATCGCAACCCGCCAGGGCCTTGATCTGCCCGGTGTTGCGGAACGAAGCCCCCATCACGATGGTGGAGATGCCGTTGGACTTGTAATAGTCGTAGATCGAGCGGACCGATTTGACACCCGGGTCTTCGTCGGGCGCATAACTGTCGCGCCCTTCCGCCTTCTTGTACCAGTCGGTGATGCGGCCGACGAAGGGTGAAATCAGAAAGGCGCCGGCATCGGCGCAGGCCACCGCCTGAGCCATGGAAAACAGCAGCGTCAAATTGCAGTCGATGCCCTCGCGCTGCAGGATCTCGGCGGCGCGGATGCCTTCCCAGGTCGAAGCGAGCTTGATGAGGATCCGTTCCTTGCCGACGCCGCGCCTGTCGTATTCGGCGATGATCGCGTGTGCCCGCTTGACCGAAGCTTCGGTATCGAAAGACAGGCAGGCATCCACTTCCGTCGAGACACGGCCCGGCACCAGCGTCGTCAACTCTGCGCCGATGGCGACCGTCAGGACATCCGTGACCTGCTCCGGCGAAAGGCCGTTTTTGCGCCCGGTTTCGATCTCACGTACGATCAGGGCTTCCGATGCCGGGTCCTTGAGCGCTCCCAGCACCAGCGACGGGTTCGTTGTGCAATCCACCGGTGCAAAGGCCTTTACAGCCGCAACATCGCCGGTGTCCGCGACAACGACCGTCATGTTTCTGAGTTGTTCAAGCACACTCGCCATTTTAAGCCTCCAAATTCAACATCATTATGCGTCAACGCATGTGCCCGAAGCACGATCCGCGTCTTTGCCCACAAACGCCATCACACGGGCGCTGTTGTCAAATCTTTCCTGATCTTTGCACATGGAGGAAGGAACGCAGCACCGGCAAAGCCGACCTCGCGGGGAAAATTTTACCCTTGGACAACCAGGCAATCCACCCTTCATTGCAGGAAGGATTGCCATGATATCATCATAGCCGTTTGGTGAAAGAAGCCAGGGTCCTCCTGTCTGAACGCTGGTGCGGGCCGTCGCGGTTCCGGCCCTTTCAAGACTTGGCTTTTGCACTGCAACACGCTATGAGATCCGGATCACACGGACCCGGGTGAGATTCCCGGGTGGCTCTTCCGGCCGCCTATCCGCCGGACAACCCGAAACATTATCTTGAACCACCGTAGCCGGAAATGCCGCTCCGGATGACAGGACTTTGGGCTGTTTATGATCTCCTTTACTCAATACAAAAACCAATGGACGGGCAACGTCCGGGCGGACCTGCTGTCGGGCCTCGTCGTCGCGCTCGCCCTGATCCCGGAGGCGATCGCCTTCTCCATCATCGCCGGTGTCGATCCGAAGGTCGGCCTGTATGCCTCCTTTTCCATTGCCGTGCTTGTCGCCATAACCGGTGGCCGTCCGGGCATGATCTCGGCGGCGACCGCCGCGACGGCGGTGCTCATGGTGACGCTGGTCAAGGATTACGGACTGCAATATCTGCTTGCCACGACCGTTCTTGCGGGTCTGCTGCAGATCGGCGCGGGATTGCTGAAGCTCGGATACGTGATGCGGTTCGTTTCCCGCTCCGTCATGACCGGTTTCGTCAACGCGCTTGCGATCCTGATCTTCATGGCGCAGCTGCCGGAACTGGATCCCTCGCGCGTCCCGCTCCTGACATTCGCTCTCGTGGCCGCCGGTCTGGCGATCATCTATCTGTTCCCGCGCGTGACCAAGGTCATCCCCTCGCCGCTGGTCACGATCATCGTGCTGACCGTCCTGTCGATCGCCTTCGGCTGGGACGTGCGCACCGTCGGCGACATGGGAGAACTCCCGGACACGCTGCCGATATTCCTGCTCCCGGACATCCCGCTGACTTTCGAGACCCTGCAGATCATCTTCCCCTATTCGCTCGCCGTCGCAGTGGTCGGCCTGCTGGAAAGCCTGATGACGCAGCAGATCGTCGACGATCTCACCGATACGCCTTCCGACCGGAACCAGGAATGCATCGGCCAGGGCATCGCCAACACGGCGACCGGCTTCATCGGCGGCATGGCCGGTTGCGCCATGATCGGCCAGTCGATGATCAACGTGAAATCCGGTGGACGCGGACGCCTGTCCTGCTTCGCCGCCGGCGTCTTTCTCCTGTTCATGGTGGTCGTTCTGGGCGATCTCGTCGGCCAGATCCCCATGGCGGCCCTGGTGTCGATCATGATCATGGTGTCGATCGGGACATTCTCGTGGAGTTCGATCAAGAACCTGAAGGAACATCCCCGCTCGTCTTCCATCGTCATGCTGGCGACGGTGTTCTTCGTGGTCTACACCCACAACCTTGCCATCGGCGTGCTCGTCGGCGTGTTGCTCTCGGGCCTGTTCTTCGCCTGGAAGATCTCGCAGATCTTCCGCGTGACCACGACGATCAGCCCGGACGGGCGCCACCGGACCTACCGGATCGCTGGACAGCTGTTCTTCGCCTCTTCGGAGGATTTCATGAAAGCGCTCGACTTCAAGGAAGCCGCTGAGAAGGTGACGATCGATGTCAGCCGCGCCCATATCTGGGATATCTCATCGGTCGCCGCACTCGACATGGCAGTCCTGAAATTCCGCCGGGAAGGCGCGGAAGTGGACATCGTCGGAATGAACGAGGCATCGGAAACCATCGTCGACAGCCTTGCGATCCACGACAAGCCGGGCGCCATGGAAAAACTTCTGGGGCATTAGGGAGGCTCACATGACAACAGGCACATTGATTGCCCTTGTGGACGGTTCGAAATATTCGCAAAGCGTCTGTCACTACGCGGCATGGATCGCGAAGCGGATCGAGGCCACGGTCAAGATCTATCACGTCCTCGGACGCCGTCAGGGTGTCGACCGGCAGGATCTCAGCGGAGCAATCGAACTCGGCGCACGCTCCCACATTCTGGAGGAGTTGAGCGAACTCGACACAAGGCGCGCCAAACTCGCACACGCCCAGGGCCGGGCGATCCTCGAAGATGCCCAGGCAATCGTCGAGGCCGCCGGCGTGAGCGTTGAGACGCGGCTGCGCCAGGGCGATCTTGTCGAGACCGTCCTCGCCAAGGAAGACACCGGCGACATGATCGTCATCGGCAAACGCGGCGAAGCGGCCGACTTTGCCAAGCTCCATCTCGGGTCGAACCTGGAGCGTGTCGTCCGCTCCAGCAGCAAGCCGGTCTTCGTCGCCAACCGCGAGTTCAAGCCGGTCAGCAAGGTCCTGATTGCCTTCGACGGTGGACACTCCTCGCTGAAGGCAGTGGACTATCTGGCGCGCAACCGGCTGCTTGCGGATCTGCCGGTCGCGCTGGCGTTCGCGGGAGTGGAAACCCCGGACATTCGCAAGGCCCTCGAAAACGCGAAGTCAACTCTGTCGGCCGGCGGTTTTAAAGCCGAAATCCTCATCGAGAACGGCAAGCCGGAAAACACGCTCGGCAAGCTGGTCGAGGAAAAGGGCTTCGATCTGGTCGTCATGGGGGCCTACGGGCATTCCCGGATCCGCAGTCTGATCATCGGCTCGACCACTTCGGAGATGATACGCACCTGCAAGGTGCCGATCCTGCTCATGCGTTGAACGGAATACACGGTGCGGACAACGCAACTCCGGCAGGCGGACGGCGGTTCCTTTCCGCATTCCGCCGCCGCGATCATCGTATGATCGGTGTTCCGATTTACCGAAACATCCGGAATGCATGCCGGGACAGCACTCGGCCTCCCGGGCGGAGCGCCCGATGCGGCACCACATCGCCTCATTCGGTCTATGTGTTCACCAACGGCAACGCGCCGGGGCAGGTTCTGGCCGGCTTCACTGCTCCAGCAGCTTCCTGAGGGACAGGATGGCCGCCGACGTGCGGTTCTCGACGCCCAGCTTGCCGAAGATCCGGTCCAGGTGCTTGTTGACCGTCCTCGGGCTCATCTCCAGGATCGCGGCGATTTCCTTGTTCGACTTGCCGTTCGCGATCCAGCTCAGGACTTCCGCCTCGCGCTCCGTCAGATTGAAGGCCGCCTTCAGCACGTCCGTCGGCTCGCCCCCGGCCACCTCGACGACCCTTAAAAGGTGCTCCGTGGTGCTGATCACACCCGCATAGCTGAACCTCAGTTCGCGTCCGGACATGCTGGCGACGGTGTCCCGGCCCATCTGCGGCGCCTTGCCGGAATCGAGCAGAAGCTGGCGCAGCCACTCGACCGTCGGCGCCGGAAGTTTCCCGCCTGAGGCGGTTTCGCCGGCCGGACGCCCTTCGACCAGTTCGAGGGCCTGGGGCGTCGCCCAGCAGATGTTGCCGGACAGGTCGACCGACAGGAGGAACCGGCCTGAGGCATCCAGCGCGACATGGGCGCTGTGGGAATTGCGGGCATTCGAAATATGCACCCGCAGGCGGGCGATCAGCTCCTCCGGGTCTACGGGCTTGGTGATGTAGTCGACGCCGCCCGCCTCCAGCCCGCGAACGATGTGTTCGGTCTCGCTCAGTCCCGTCATGAACAGGACCGGCACGTCCCGAAGGGCCTCGAAGGCCTTCAGCCGCTTGCTGGTCTCGAAGCCGTCGAGTTCGGGCATGACGGCATCCATCAGGATCGCGTCCGGGGTCACCCGCCTGGCGATATCGAGCGCCTTCCTTCCGTCCTGCGCCACAAGCACCGTGTAACCGGCTTCTTCCAGCGCATCCGTCAGCATGCCCAGAGAGGACGGCGTATCGTCGACAACGAGCACGGTCTCGCTAGGAGCATTCATGATCATGTCCGAGTCTCTCCAGTAGCTTGTCATATCGGGTCAGGTCGAATTCGCGGATCAGCTCCCGCATGTGGGTGACGAAATCAGCCGCATGCGGCTCATGCGCCTCGATGTCGTCCAGCTTGGCCCGGATGCCGCGCACATAGCCGATGCTGCTGAGCTGTTTCAGCATGCCGAGGCTTTCCACCGACGGCAGCGCGGAGCTTTTGAAATCCGGAGCACCTGCCGGTGCATTCTCCAGCAGCGCAAACCGGTTCTGAGCCTCATCCGTGCGCCAGACCAGTTTCAGCGCCAGGTGCAGTTTTTCCAGCAGCTCGTTCAGGCGCACGGGTTTGACCAGATAATCGTCGTGGTAGATCCGGTGCAGCGGATCGCGGCCGCTGTCGTCCGCATTCGCCGAAATCATGATGATGACCGCATCGCCATGGCCGCTGTCGCGCAGCTTGCGCGCCAGCCGCCAGCCGCTCATCCCCGGCATGCTGATATCCAGCAGAAAGGCGTCCGGCTGCTCGCCGGCGGCCATCTCGAGACAGGCCTGGCCGCCCGGAGCCGTGAGGACCTTGAAACCGAGCGGCGTCAGGACGTCCCTGATCAGGGTCCGCTGCGTGGGGTCGTCATCGACCACCATGACCGTCTGGACGGGACCGTGATAGCCGACGATACGCTTTTCGGCTCTGACGGCTCTGGCCGGAGCCTCCGCCGCGCTCAGGAGCATGCGGACCTTGAAGCGGCTGCCCTTGCCCGGCTCGCTTTCCACCTGGATGTCCCCGCCCATGACCTCGCTGAGCAGTTTGGTGATGGTCAGCCCGAGCCCGGTGCCGGGCACGGAAACCTGGCCTTCCTCCTCGATGCGCTCGAAGGGATTGAAGATCCTCTCCAGATTTTCAGGGGCGATCCCGATCCCGGTGTCGATCACCGAGAACTCGGCCACCTGGCTGTGATAGGTCACCTTCAGGCTGACACTTCCGCCATCCGTCCATTTGATCGCATTGGACAACAGGTTGATGAGAACCTGGCGCAGCCGCTTTTCGTCGCCGAACACATAGACCGGCAGGTTATCCGCCGGCACGAAACTGAACCGCAGCGCCTTGGCATCGGTCTGCAGCCGGAACATGTCGACGATCTGGGTCAGGAATTCATGCAGGTTGAAGCGCTCCCGGTAGATCGTCAGATGCCCGGCCTCGATCTTGGAAATATCCAGCAGCCCTTCGATGAGGCCGGCGAGATGGTCGGCTGAATGCTGTATCACCTTGACCGCGTCGCGCCGGTGCACCGGGATCGCCGGATCCTTGCGCATGAGCTGCGCATAACCGGCGATCGCGTTGAGCGGCGAGCGCAGTTCGTGGCTGATCCCCACCACGTAGCGGCTCTTCGCCTCGTTGGCGGATTCCGCCGCCTCCTTGGCTTTCTGGAGCTTGGCGTCCGTGCGCTTGTGCGCCCTGATCTCGCGCATCAGCAGGCTGGTCTGGCGGCGGGTCTCCTCATTGGCGAATTTGCGGCTTTCGTGAACCAGCACGAACAGCCAGGCCATCACGCCGGAAATCACCAGAAGAATGAAAAACACCTGGGTGAGCGCCCGCCCGATTCCCTCGCGGCTGGCATCCGCGCCGAGTGTGTTCGCCTCGACAAAGACCAGCGACAGGATCGCCCCGAGCGACAGCGTGACGATCGTCATCACGGAAAGATAAATGCCGAGACGCGAACTGATCCACCCCGCCACGTCCGTCGGCAACAGGGCGTGCAGCAGCGCCTTCATCTGGTCGCCGATGCGCGCGTTTTCCTTGCAGTCGTCCTCGCAGCGCGCGTCCAGGGAACAGCACAGCGAGCAGATCGGACCCGAATAGACCGGGCAATGCGCCATGTCCTCGCTCTCGAAGGAATGCTCGCAGATACAGCAGCGCAGGGACAGTTTCTGCGCTTCCACGCCTTGTGCGGCAGGCTCCGGCTGGCGGGCGATATAGTATTTTCCCTTGGTCGCATAGGCGATCAGCGGCGCCAGCACGATGGCGACGGCAAGGGCGATATAGCTGGCAAGCGCGTGGGCGGTCTGGCCGAACACGCCGGAATAGGCGACCAGCGCGGTCAGGCTGGCAAGGATCATCGAACCGAGCCCGACCGGATTGATGTCGTAAAGGTGGGCGCGTTTGAACTCGATATGACGCGGGCTCAAACCGAGCGGCTTGTTGATCACCAGATCGGCGAAAAGCGCGCCTATCCAGGCGACCGCCACCACGGAGTAGAGCCCCAGCGTGCGTTCAAGCGCCTTGTAGACGCCCAGCTCCATCAGCGCGAGGGCGATCACCACGTTGAAGACCAGCCAGACCACCCGGCCCGGGTGGCTGTGCGTCAGGCGGGAGAAGAAATTCGACCAGGCGATCGAGCCCGCATAGGAATTGGTGACGTTGATCTTGATCTGGCAGACGATCACGAAGATCCCGGTCAGGGCGACGGCCATTTCCGGGGTCGTCGCCCTGGTGAAGGCGACCAGATACATATGTGTCGGCTCGACGGCCTTGTCGGGGCTGAGTCCGCTCTGCAGCGCGACCACCACCAGGAAGGATCCGAACAGCAGCTTGATGGCCCCGATCACGATCCAGCCCGGCCCCGCCGCCAGCATGGCCAGCCACCACTTGAGCTTCTGCCCCTGCCGTTTTCTCGGCAGGAAGCGGAGAAAATCCACCTGTTCGCCGATTTGGGCGATCAGGGAAAACAAAACGGCGCTGGCGGCCCCGAACAGCAGCAGATCGAACCGGCCGCCCTCATCCCCAAAGCGCCCCGAAAAACTCTGCCAGTCCTCCAGCGGCGCGAGACCCTGCCAGGCCAGAAACGCGAAGGGCAGGAGTTGAAGCACGATCCAGACCGGCTGGGTATAGATCTGCAGACGGCTGATGAGGGTGATCCCGTAGACCACCAGCGGAATGATCACCAGTGTGCAGACCAGATAGCCGATATTGACCGGCACGCCGAAAAACAGGTCCAGCGCGGTGGCCATGATCGCCGCTTCCAGCGCGAAGAAGATGAAGGTGAAGCTGGCATAGATGAGCGAGGTGACCGTCGAGCCGATATAGCCGAAGCCGGCCCCGCGGGTCAGCAGATCGATATCGACCCCGTATTTCACCGCGTAGAACGCAATGGGCAGCCCGGTGATGAAAATGATCAACCCGACCACGAGGATCGACGAGACCGCATTGGTGAAGCCGTAATTACAGGTGATGGAGGCCCCGATGGCCTCCAAGGCAAGAAAGGATATGGCGCCAAGCGCGGTATTGGCGACCCAGACCGGAGACCAGCGGCGCGCACTCTTCGCGGTAAAGCGCAGGGCAAAGTCTTCCAGGGTCTGGTTGGCCACCCATTGATTGTAGGTTCGACGTAAGCGGACCACCCGCTGATGACTTGCCATTCACCCCCACCTGACGCTCAGGTCGTTCGATGCGGAGCCTATCGATTGTGCACCGCAACCATCATTCATGCAAAAGCCGCTTATTCTCCCGGCAAAACCGGCAGAAACATCCAGCCTCAACGCGTTTCCGCGGTTTGTTTTGCAATATTCATGCCTCTTTGGTGCGATTTTTCAGGAAAAAGTCTAAAATTATCGATTTTAGATCAGAATATTCAGTTTCTCCAAAGAAGAGAAACGAGAATTAGAAGAATAACCAAGAATACATTATGAATTTTCACTCTCTCTTCGCTTCGCAAACTTTAAATTATTTCACAGACAGCGTGGTCGCGAAATAAGTCAATTAACCCACAGCAACTGACGCATTGCGGCAGCGCACAATTTCAGACGAGCCTTGAGCCATGCGGAGATGCCGGCCGGCACTCTGCTTCAACCTCAAACACGGAGGGGTCCAAGAATGCGACGTCTGAAAGACTTGATTGAAAACCGGCTCTCCCGCCGGTCTGTCCTGTCGGGGACAGCCGCCGCGGCGATGCTGGTCACTGCGGGCGCCATTGCGCCGGCATACGCCGATGACGTGAACACGACAGGTCTCGCGGTCACCGAAGACACGGTGAAAGTCGGCATCCTGCATTCCGTCACCGGCACCATGGCGATTTCCGAAACCGGATCGGTACAGGCCGAAAAGCTCGCGATCGAACAGATCAACGCCATGGGCGGTGTCCTCGGACGCAAGATCGAATTCATCCAGGAAGACGGTGGCTCGGACTGGCCGACTTTCGCTGAAAAAGCCAAGAAGCTTCTGGTGAGCGACAAGGTTGCCGCGGTCTTCGGCTGCTGGACCTCCGCCTCGCGCAAGGCCGTCCTGCCGGTCTTCGAGCAGTATAACGGCATGCTCTACTACCCGACCTTCTATGAAGGCCTCGAGCAGTCGCCGAACGTGATCTACACCGGCCAGGAAGCCACCCAGCAGATCATCGCCGGCATCGACTGGGTCGCAAAGGAGAAGGGCGCCAAGAGCTTCTACCTGCTCGGTTCCGACTATATCTGGCCGCGCACCTCCAACAAGATCGCCCGCAAGCACATCGAGAAGCTGGGCATGAAAGTCGTGGGCGAGGAGTATTATCCGCTCGGCCACACCCAGTTCAACTCGGTCATCAACAAGATCAAGCTGAAGAAGCCGGACGTGATCTACGCGATCGTCGTGGGCGGTTCCAACGTTGCCTTCTACAAGCAGCTCAAGGCGGCCGGCATCGACATGACCAAGGAGAAGCCGGTTCTGCTCACCATCTCGGTGACGGAAGACGAAATCCGCGGCATTGGCGGGGAAAACATCGATGGCGCCTATGCCGCGATGAAATACTTCCAGTCCCTCGACAATGAGAACAACAAGGAATTCGTTGCCGCTTTCAAGGAAAAGTGGGGCGACGACATCGTCATCGGCGATGTGACCCAGGCCGCCTATCTCGGCCCCTGGCTCTGGAAGGCGGCTGTCGAAAAGGCCGGAAGCTTCGACATCGACAAGGTGCGTCTGGCCTCGCCCGGTATCGAGCTGACCACGGCACCGGAAGGCTATGTCCGGGTGCATGAGAACCATCACCTGTGGTCCAAGACCCGCATCGGCCTGGCCAAACCCGACGGGCAATACGAGCTGGTCTATGAAACCGCGGACCTGATGGAGCCGGATCCGTTCCCGGAAGGCTACCAGTAAGGCCTGGTTGATCTCCCCCCCGGGCAGGCCCTGGGGAGGTCCAAGGGAGGAACCACCCGCTCCATCAAGGCGGGTCACACCCGGGGCGCTGCTCGGATGCAGCCTGCGCGGCGCCCCACTCCGACACCGTTCCAGAATTTCTTCCCGAAAGAGGGGCGCAGGTTCGCAACGCCGGCCCCGCAGCATGGAGACGCGCGCAATGTTCGCCGATTACACATGGACAGAACTCGGGTCCATTTTCGCCATGCAGGGCTTTGCCGGACTGATCCTGTTTTCCGTGTTCGTCCTGATGGCTCTGGGTCTTGCAATCATTTTCGGTCAGATGGGCGTCATCAACATGGCTCACGGCGAGTTCATGATCCTCGGCGCCTATGTCACCTATCTGTGCTCCAACTTCGTCGAAGCGTTTATCCCCGCACTGTTCGGCGTCTATTTCTTCTTCGCCATGATCCTGGCCTTTTTCGCCGCCGGAGCGCTTGGAGCGCTGGTGGAATGGTCGCTGATCCGGCATCTCTACCGCAGGCCTCTCGACACGCTGCTGGCCACCTGGGGCCTCAGCCTCATCCTGCAGCAGGCCTACCGCTCGATCTTCGGCGCACGCGAAGTCGGTGTGACGCTGCCCAACTGGCTGCTCGGCTCGGTGCCGCTCAGCGACATCATTGAAATTCCGATCAACGGGATCTTCGTCATGGTGCTGACGCTGGTGATCGCGGTCAGCGTCTATTTCCTGATGTTTCGCTCGCGTACTGGCATGCAGTCCCGGGCCGTGGTGCAGAACCGGGTTATGGCAGGCGCCGTCGGCATCAACACGGAGAGGGTCGACCGCATGACCTTCGCCCTCGGTTGCGGCATCGCCGGCGTGGCAGGCAGCGCCTTCACCATGATCGGATCCACCGGACCGACCGCCGGCCAGCTCTATATCGTCGACACCTTCCTGATCGTCGTCTTCGGCGGCGCGGCCAGCCTGCTCGGCACCATCGCCTCCTCCTTCGCCATCAGCCAGGCGCAGTCGACGATGGAGTTCTTCCTCTCCGGTTCGATGGCCAAGGTTCTCACGCTCCTGACCGTGGTCGGCATCCTGATGCTGCGCCCGGAAGGCCTGTTCTCCCACAAGATCCGCCGCTGAGGAGGTTTCCATGACCAACGTTAAATCCTTCATGGCGCGACAGGACATCCTTGCCCTTCTCATCCTGGCCGCGGTGCTTTTCGTCGTCATGCCGATGTCCATGGACATTTTCAGGCTCAACCTGTTCGGCAAATATCTGACCTATGCCTTCGTCGCGATCGGTCTGGTGCTGTGCTGGGGCAAGGGCGGTATCCTCAGCCTCGGCCAGGGCGTCTTCTTCGGCCTCGGCGGTTACTGCATGGCCATGTATCTGAAACTGGAATCCTCCACCCCGGAGGCGACCGCCATCCAGTCCACACCCGGCATTCCGGACTTCATGGACTGGAACCAGATCACGGAACTGCCCTGGTTCTGGGAACCTTTCAACAGCCTGACCTTCACGCTTGTAGCGATCCTCGTCGTCCCGGCGCTGTTTGCTTTCGTCATCGGCGCCGCGATGTTCAAGCGCCGCGTGGGCGGGGTCTATTTCGCCATCATCACCCAGGCGATCGCGGCAATCCTGACGATCCTGATCATCGGCCAGCAGGGCTACACCGGCGGCGTCAACGGCATCACCGATCTCAGGACACTGAAAGGCTGGGACATCCGCACCGACGAGGCCAAATACATCCTCTACTACGTCAACGGCGCGCTGCTGATCGGCGTTCTGGTGCTCTGCCAGTTCGTGCTGCAGAGCAAGCTCGGCCGGCTTCTCGTGGCCCTGCGCGACAAGGAGGACAGGGTCCGCTTTTCCGGCTACGACGTCGCCAACTTCAAGATATTCGTTTTCTGCTTCGCCGCCGTCCTCTCCGCCATCGGCGGGGCCATGTTCACGCTGCAGGTCGGCTTCATGTCGCCCTCCTTCGTCGGCATCGTGCCCTCCATCGAGATGGTGATCTTCTGCGCGGTCGGCGGCCGCCTGTCGATCTTCGGCGCGGTCTACGGAACGCTGCTGGTCAACTGGGCCAAGACCACCTTTTCTGAAACCTTCCCGGAACTCTGGCTCTTCGGCCTCGGCGCTCTCTTCATCGCCGTGGTGCTGGTGTTCCCGAACGGTCTGTCCGGTCTCTACCGCAGCTATCTGGCGCCGCATGTCGACCGCTGGATCTTCCGCAAACCTCCGGCGGGAGGCTTCACCGGCGCCGGTCCTCTCGACACACCGGCGTTTGAACCCGAACCCGCCGCCAGGCCCGCAGAGTAGGAGCGCACCCCGATGAACACCGTTACCAACAACACGGACTTCCTGCTCGCCATCGAAAACCTGACGGTCTCCTTCGACGGTTTCAAGGCGGTCAACGACCTCAATCTTTATGTCGACGAGAACGAGATCCACGTCATCATCGGCCCCAATGGCGCCGGCAAGACCACCGTCCTCGACCTGATCTGCGGCCGCACCAAGGCGACGGACGGCTCGATCAAGTTCCGCAACAGGGAGCTGACCGAGATGCGCGAGCATGAGATCGTCCGCGAAGGGGTCGGCCGGAAGTTCCAGAACCCGTCGATCTACGAGGACCTGACCGTCTTCGAGAACCTGGAGATCTCCTTCCCGCGCGGCCGCAGCGTGTTCGGCGCGCTCGCCTTCAAGCGCGATGCCGAAGTCATCGACCGCGTCCACGAAATCGCGGCGATGGTGTTCCTGAAGGAGCTTCTGGACACCCAGGCCGCCTTTCTCAGCCACGGTCAGAAGCAGTGGCTGGAAATCGGCATGCTGCTCATCCAGGACCCCGAACTCCTCATGCTGGACGAACCGGTTGCGGGAATGAGCGTCTCGGAACGCAAGCAGACCGCGAAACTCCTCAACGAGATCACCAAGGGGCGCTCGGTGATGGTTGTCGAGCACGACATGAAATTCGTCGAGGACATCGCCCACCGCGTCACGGTCCTGCATCAGGGCAAGATCCTCTCCGAGGGCTCCATGGCCAAGGTGCAAGCCGACCCGAAAGTCATCGACGTCTATCTGGGACATTAGGAGAGAGCCATGCTGAATGTTGCGCATTACCACGTCGCATATGGCCAGAGCGAAGTGCTGCACGGGCTGGATTTCACGGTCGCACCTGGCGAGATCATCGCCATCATGGGCCGCAACGGCATGGGCAAGACCACGCTGATGAAATCGCTGATGGGCATCGTTGCGACCAGCAACGGCAACGCCGCCGTCGATGGCGTCGACATCACCACGCTCAAAAGCTACGAGCGGGTCGCCAGGGGCATCGCCTATGTGCCGCAGGGCCGGATGATCTTCCCGACCATGACGGTCGAGGAGAATATCGAGACCGGCCTCACCATCAGCGGGCGAAGCAAGGTGCCGGGGGACATCTACGAACTCTTCCCGGTGCTGCTCGACATGAAGGGCCGGCGCGGCGGCAACCTCTCCGGCGGCCAGCAGCAGCAACTCGCCATCGCCCGGGCGCTGGCCACCAATCCCAAGGTCCTGTTGCTGGACGAGCCGACCGAAGGCATCCAGCCGTCGATCATCCGCGAAATGGCCCGCGTGCTCAAACGCATCCGTGACGAGCGCGGCCTTTCCATCGTCGTGTCCGAACAGGTCCTGTCCTTCGCGCTCGATGTCGCCGACCGCGTCCTCGTTCTGGAAAACGGCAAGCTCGTCCATGACGAACCGCGTGCCGATGTCGACGAGGCGAAGGTCTCCGCCTTCCTGTCCGTCTGAACCGGAGCTTTCAAAGTTCAACCGCGCTCGACAACACGGCGCATTTTCAAGAGGAGAACCCCATGGCTGATACGCTGATCTCGGTAGACTTGAGCGAGTCTCCGCATACCAACGAGAAGATCCACAACCGCTGGCATCCGGATATCCCGATGGCCGTGTGGGTAGAGCCGGGCGACGACTTCAAGATCGAGACCTACGACTGGACCGGCGGCCAGATCAAGAACGACGACGATGCCGCCGACGTGCGCGACGTGGAACTGGAACAGGTGCACTATCTGTCAGGCCCCATCGGCGTCAAAGGAGCCGAGCCGGGCGATCTTCTGGTGGTCGACATTCTCGACATCGGCGCCAAGGAAGAGATGCTCTGGGGCTTCAACGGCTTCTTCTCCAAGCAGAACGGCGGCGGTTTCCTGACCGAACATTTCCCGCAAGCGCAGAAGTCGATCTGGGACATCGAGGGCATGTTCACCCGGTCGCGCCACGTACCGGGCGTCAACTATGCCGGGCTGATCCACCCCGGCCTGATCGGCTGCCTGCCGGACCGCAAGATGCTCGACACCTGGAACGAGCGCGAGACGTCTCTCTTCAACACCGATCCGGACCGCGTTCCTGCCCTTGCCGCCCTGCCAAACACCCAGTCGGCGCATATGGGCCAGATGAAAGGCGAGGCAAGGGACAAGGCCGCCGCGGAAGGCGCCCGCACCGTGCCGCCGCGCGAACATGGCGGCAACTGCGACATCAAGGATCTGTCCCGCGGTTCGAAGATCTACTTCCCGGTCTATGTGGACGGGGCCGGTCTCTCCATGGGCGACCTGCACTTCAGCCAGGGCGACGGCGAGATCACCTTCTGCGGCGCCATCGAGATGGCGGGCTGGCTGCACATCCGTGTGACGCTCATCAAGGACGGGATCGCCAAATACGGCGTCAGGAACCCGATCTTCAAGCCCTCACCGATCACGCCGAAATACGACGACTACCTGATCTTCGAAGGCATTTCCGTCGACGAGGCCGGCACCCAGCATTACCTGGACGTCCATATCGCCTATCGCATGGCCTGTCTCAACGCCATCGAATACATGAAGAAATTCGGCTACACCGGCGCCCAGGCCTACGCCATTCTCGGCACCGCCCCGGTGCAGGGACATATCTCCGGAGTGGTCGATATCCCCAATGCCTGCGCTACCTTGTGGCTGCCCACCGACATCTTCGAATTCGACATGATGCCGGGTTCGGACGGGCCGGTGAAACATCTCGACGGGTCCATCGACGTGCCGCTGGCACCGGATCTTTAAGGAGCACCCATGCCGGTCTATGACTATCTCTGCGCATCCTGCGGACCGATCACCGCCCAGCGGCCGATGTCCGCGCATGCCGATCCTATCGAATGTCCGGCGTGCAGGCAGGAGGCCCCCAGGGCCCTCCTGCGGGCGCCGAACATGCCGGGTCTTTCAACAGAACAGCGCTCGGCCCATGAGCGCAACGAGGTCGCCCGCCACAACCCGGCCTTCTCGACCAGATCCGGACGGGAGGACCGGGCGAAGGAAGCCCGCAAACGCCATCCGTCCGGGTGTTCCTGCTGCTCGGGCGGCAAGGGAAACTTCCGCTCCAGCGCGGTCTACAAGGCCGACGGCAGCAAGACCTTCCCCTCAAAACGGCCATGGATGATCAGCCACTGAAACAACAGGCGCCCGGTCGACAGCGACCGGGTGCCGGGCCTTCCGTGCTTTTCCCCAGCAACCAGAAATCAGTCCGACGCAAACACAACACCTTCACCCTGAGCCTATTGCGAAGGCTTCAGACCGTTCGGGGTGAATGCTCCTCCGAACGGCGAAGGATTGGCCGTGGCCGGCGCGTCTGTCGGAGCTGCGGCGGGCGCCGGCTCTTCCTGTCCCGGCGCCAGGCCATTGGGGCTGAACGCCCCGCCGAAAGGCGACGGGTTGGCTTTCCCGGCCGCATCGGCTGGTGAGGTCACCGGCGCAGTGGTTTTCTGCTGCTCCTGCATTTTCCGGCGCTGCTCTTCCAGAAGCTCGTGCTGACGCGCACGCTTGTCGTCGAGGATCTGCTGCTTGCAGACAGAAGCGTCGTGCCGTGTGCCCTGCCAGGCGGCAAGGCCCGCGATACCGGCGAGGATCAGGAAAACCGTCAACGGATGGACCAGGGTCTTCAGAACCGGATTGCCGTAGATCCGCGACCGTGTGGCGATGCCCGTGCGCAGCACTTCCTTGCGGCGCGTGTGCGCTTCATGAACGATCGCACCGATCAGGGTAATTCCGATGATGATCACCGCCAACGCCGACAGGGAGGGATCGGTGCCGTGCCGCACCTTGGAGGCCAGCGCTGTGGTGAAGGTGTTGCCGGACAGGATCGTGAACACGGTGGTGTTGTAGTTCTCGAAGGACGCCAGGAAGGTCAGGAAGGCCGCCGACCCAATGGCCGGCCCGAGGAACGGCAGGAGAATCTTGCGGAAAGCCTGACCGGGCGTTGCCCCCAGATCGAGGGCAGCCTCGGTCAGGATCGGATCGAACCTTTGCAGCCTCGCCAGGAACACCAGCATGGCGTAGGCCGATATGAAGGTCACCTGGCCGGCCAGGGTCAGGAACATGCCGTCGAAGAAAAACGAGCCATATTCCGCTCCGACGCTGCGGCCCAGCGCGCCCCAGAAGACGATGGTCGAGATTCCCAGAACCACGCCCGGGATCAGGATCGGTGTGATCAGAACCGTGTAGAGCACCGCCCGCAGCCGGGAGCTGAGCTCCGAAAGAGCCAGTGCGCCGGCAAGGCCGATGGGCACCGCGATGGCGACGACGCTGACGGCAATCACCAGGCTGTTCAGCAGACCGCTCATCAGCCGGTCGTTGGCGAACAGAACACCGAACCATTCCGTGGTGAAACACTCCCACGGCGTGATCCTCGGAAAGGACGAGGAGTTGAACGCCGTGATCACCATGATGATCAGCGGACCGAACAGGAAGGAGAAGAAAAGAAGGGAAAATCCCGCCGCGACGCCGCCGCCGCCCGTGCCCCGGTTCATCGGCCGATCTCCCCGATGGATACCTTGAAGACCCGCATCAGCATCATCACGAAGGAGATGCAGACGATGAGCAGGATGACCGCATAGGCCGAGCCGCGCTGCCAGTTGGCGCTCTCGTTGAACCACTGGTAGATGAGCTGGGTGAACCAGAGACTGGACGGACCGCCAAGGATCTGCGGGGCGGCCAGCGCCCCCGCCGTCAGCATGAACACCATGGTCGCGCCGGAGGCGATGCCCGGCTTGGCGACCGGCAGCACCACCCGCCAGTGCACCCGCCACCAGCTCGCGCCCATGTCCCGCGCCGCTTCGATCTGGTTCCGGTCCAGCGCCTCCACGGCGTTGAAGATCGGAAACACCATCAGCAGAATGTAGGCATAGGTCAGCCCGGAATAGAGCGCCACATCCGCGCGGATGAAGTCGACCGGCTGGTCCCACAGTCCCATCGACATGCCGACGCCGTTGATCAGCCCCGTAGCGCCGAAGAGCACGCGGAAGGCGAAGGCGCGCAGGATTTCATTGACCCAGAAGGGCACGATCAGGCCGATGACCATCATCCGCGCGGCAACGCCGGTGGCCGAATGCGCCAGGATGAACGCAATCGGATAGCACAGCATGATGTCGATACAGGTGACGAAGACCGCCGCGACCAGCGTCCTGACCAGGATGCCGATATCGAGCGTATTCACCGTGCCGTCATTACCCTGGAAGAAATAGGCGTAGTTTTCGAGTGTATAGACATCCTGCGGGCCGCCGACGTCCGAGGCGGGCAGGTTGAAGCGGAACGAATAGTCGAGCATTGCGATCTGCGGCAGGGCGATCAGGAAGATCACCCAGATCAGGACAGCGATGCCGACAAAGGCGGCGGCGCCGAGTCCGTGCTTGCCGGCGATTTCCTTCAAGGCTGTCCGAAGAGCCTGCATCCCTATGCCCCCGCCAGTACGCCGTGCGGAAGGACGATGGCCTGGTCCGGTTCGAAACCGACCGGCATCGCCGCGCCTGACAGCGTGTCGGCGGTGCCGCCGAGATTGACCCGGGACAGGCGCAGGGGAACACCGTTCGCCTCCAGGAACATCTGCCGCGCGTTGCCCTCGAACTCTTCCTTGACCCATTTGGCCTCTATCGCGTTCGGCAGGCCGTCGCCGAGGCTCAGTTGCTCGGGCCGGATGAACAGGATGCAGTCCTCGCCGGTCTTGTACTGGCGCCCTCCGGCGGCCCGCCCCTGCAGACGGCCGAGCGGCGTTTCGACCGATACCAGCGTTTCCGACTGGGAGGCTACCTTGCCTTCGATCGCGTTGGACTGGCCGACAAAGGACGCCACGAAGGATGTCTTGGGGCGATTGTAGATCGTCTCGGGCGGATCGACCTGTTCGATGACACCGGCATTCATCACCGCGACCCGGTCGGACATTGTCAGGGCCTCGCCCTGGTCATGGGTGATATAGATGAACGTCAGCCCGACCTGCTGCTGGATCGTGCGCAATTCCGTGCGCATGTGATGCCGCAATTTCAGATCGAGAGCCGACAGTGGCTCATCGAGCAGCAGGATGTCCGGCTCCACCGCCAGCGCACGGGCGATCGCCACGCGCTGCCGCTGCCCACCCGACAATTCGTGAACCTTCTTGTCGCCGACGCCGGGCAGCGCGATCATCTCCAGAAGCTCTTCCGCGCGCTTGCGGCGCTCCTTCCTGCCGATACCGCGCACTTCCAGCGGGAAGGCGATATTGTCGGCAACGCTCATCAGCGGAAACAGGGCAAGGTTCTGGAAGATCAGAGCCGTCGGGCGCTTGTTGGGGCCGATGCCCTTCATGTCCTGCCCGCCGATCAGGACCCGGCCCTCGGTCGGTTCGCTGAAGCCTGAAATGCAGCGCAGCAGCGTGGTCTTGCCGCACCCCGACGGACCCAGAAAGGAAAAGAACTCCCCGCCCTTGATCACGAGATGCGCGTTGTCGACTGCCGTATAGGCCCCGAAGCGAATGGAAACGTGATCCAGAACAATATCTCTTGTGGCCATGGAGCTCTCGGAAAGACGGCTGAACGGAACGGGGAAAACAGACGGCAGAATGCCGGACGAGACTGCGCCCGGCATCCAGTACCCGTTTATCCAGACGTGTTATGCGGACAGGAACTTGTTGGTGTATTCGGTCCGCTTTTCCGAGTACCAGGGAGCCTCGGCAGGCCACGCGTTCAGATTGCCCAGCGCCTCTCCCGGATAGGCATCGGCGAAGTTCTTGGCATAGATTTCCCCGCCGAATTCCGCAGCGCCGACGACAGGCGAATTGTAACCATGTGTCTTGATGGCCTCTCCGGCCAGCTTTGCATCATAGGCAGCCTCGATGAAGGCGTAGATCTGCTCGATATTTTTCGCACCTGTCGGCATGGCCATGCCGTCGACCCACGCCATCGCGCCTTCTTTCGGCGCCCGGTACATGACCGGCTCACCCGCGGTCTTGAGCGCCAGCGGCGGGCCGTCCCAGGTCTGGCCGACAATGACGCCTTCGTTCAGGAGACCGTTCTTCTGCGTGTCGGCATCGTTCCAGATCAGCTTGATGTTCGGCTTCTTGGCGATGGCGGCCTCGACGAGCTTGGTCCAGACCTCGTCCATTTTCTCCGGGCTCTCGTAGGCTGCCCACATGGAACCGGCATCCAGTTCTCCGCGTCCTTCCAGACCGAGGCCGAGGCCAAGTAGCATGGAGTGGCCGCGGCCCATTGTCTTGCCCGCATTGGCCTCGTCCCAGACATCGTAATAGCTCGGGAATTCACCTGCCGGCACGAATGCGTCCGTCCGCCATGCAATGCCTTCCGTGCCCCAGATATGCGGCAGCCAGAAAACGCCTTTTCCGTCGAAATTCCAGTGGGTCTCGCCCAGCGCCATGGAGGGATTGACCTTGTCGAGGTCCACCTTCGACATGTCGAACGGCTGCAGCAGGCCCAGCTCCGCCCAGAGCAGGTTGCGATTCACGGTCGGGGAGACGATGTCGAAGCCTTCGCCGCTGGTGGCCTTCAGCTTGTTGATGATTTCCTCGTTGGAGCCGATGCCGGTGAAATTGATCTTGATCCCGGTCTTGTCCGTGAAGCCGCTGACGAAGCTTTCCGGCAGATAGTCCGACCACATCATGATGTTGATCTCGCCGGACGAGGCCAGCACGCTGGAACTGACGATAGCGGGCATGGACAGCCCTGCGCCGGCCGCGGCAGCGCTCTTCAGAAAATCGCGCCGCGTGGTGCGTGCACCCTTTTTGAAATTCATTGTGACATCCCCTGTCTGTTGGACTCGCCAAACTGTTCATCGCTCTGGCGCGGTACAGGCCGGATCTTTTTGCCCGGGTCTTTTTTGCATGGGCCGCAATGCCCGTGACGATCCTGCGCCGCGTTGACCGGAAGACTATTGCGGTGCAACATCCAGCCTTAGAGCCAGAGGGTGAAAACTATGGTGCCAGGGCATGCAACAGGGCTTGCTCCGCGCGAGGTTACAGCCAAAACTGTCGTCGCGAAATCAGATGGGCACCGGCGCCGTTTTCGCACTGCGGGAAATTCAAATGCTTACGACCTATTTCGACAAACCTCTCGATCCGTGCCGGCGCCTGCAGCACCAGATCCAGGAGCGGCTGATCGAGGCGATCCTCGACGGTGTCTGGCCGCTGCACGAGCCCCTGCCGGCCACACGCGTCTTTTCAAGGCAGATCAACGTGTCCCGCAATACCGTCGCCATCGTCTACGAACGGCTGGTGGAGGACGGTTACCTGAAATCGGTCAACCGGCGCGGATATTTCATAAATGAGCGCCATATCCGCGAACAGCTCAATATTCGCATCGACGATCATGCCAAGGAGATCCTTCCCCGGTCAAAGCATCCCTTCGACCCTGGCGCGCTTATGACCCGCCACTATTCGGATCAGGAGAACATTCACAAACCGGCCGACTGGCAGAGTTTCGATTTCCCCTTCATTTTCGGCCAACTCTCGCCCGACAAAACGTCCGTCGCCCGCTGGCGGGATTGCGTCCGCCTGGCCGGAACCGCCCAGCACGCGCCGACCTGGATCGGCGACCTGGTCGATCGGGACGATCCGATGCTGGTCGACCAGATCATCCGCCGCATGCTGCCGCAGCGGGGCTTTCGGGCGGATCCGGACGAGATCCTGATCACGGTCGGGGCCCAGAACGCCCTGTTCATGGTGGCCCACATGTTCTGCCGGCCCGGCATTCGCGTCGATATCGAGGAACCGGGCTACGTGGATGCGCGCAACATATTCCAGGCGCTGGGTGCGGAAATCAGGCACCACCGGGTGGATTCGAACGGCATGCGCGTCGGCGATGATCTGGAAGGCGCGCGGCTGGTCTATGTCACGCCGGGACATCAGTCGCCGACCAATGTCACCATGTCCATGGAAAGGCGGCTGAGATTGCTGGCTCAGGCGGAAACCAACGATTTCATCATTCTGGAAGACGACTATGAGCATGAACTGAATTTTGTCGGCGCGCAGAAGCCTTCCCTGCGCAGTTTCGACCGGACGGGCCGCGTCATCCATGTCGCCAGCCTGTCGAAGGCGCTTTTTCCGGGCCTGCGTCTCGGCTTCATCGCGGCGGACAGGCGCATCATCCGGGAACTGCGGGCGTTGCGGCGGCTCATGTACCGGCACCCTTCCGCGCTCGACCAGCGGGCCATGGCGATCTTCCTCTCCGAGGGCCAATATGATTCCCACATTCGCCGCCAGAGGAAAATCCTGTCGCAGAAGTGGAAGAAGATCTTCAAGCTGATCGAAACCCACCTTCCCGCCTGCGAAGCGACGGTCACCACTGGCGGGTCAGGTGTCTGGATCAGGCTTCCCGACGGAATAAGAGCCATGGAGCTTCAGGCCCTGGCCGCCCGGCACGGCATCCTGATCGAAGCAGGCGACATCCACTATCTGTCACCGCAAAAACCCCGCAACCGCATCCGGCTCGGCTTCGGTGCTGTCGCCGAGGAGAAGATGGAACCCGGCATCCGGCGGCTCGCCGAGCTCCTTGCGCAAATCGCGAGTTAACAAGGCCTAACGCCCCCCTCCCATCGCCGTCGCGGACGCAGCCAAGCGGAGATCCGGGACTTCGCGTTGCGGTAAACCCCGCGTCGCAGGAGAGAAGCTCCCCGCTCAAGGCCTTCAGGTTTTCAAGATTTTGCACCACCGGAGACAGTCGCTTTCTGAACGACCTGAAAGCATGATTTTATGGGTCCGAATCCTAAAGCTCCGCCCGACCCAGCACGGTCTGGAGAATATCGACCATCATCGACAGGTCCTCTTCCGACGTTGTCAGAGCAGGTGCGAAAATCAGGGCGTCGCCGGTTGCCTTCACGTGCAGGCCCTCGTCGAACAGCCGACGCTGCACGATGGATCCCTTCGCCCCGGGCGCCTCGCCAGGTGTCAGCTGGATGCCGGCCATCATGCCGTAGCCGCGCAGGTCGGTGACATGGGGAAGGTTGCGCAGGCTGAAGACTGCGTCGAGGAAGATCGGCGACAGGCTGGCGGCCCGGTCAAACAGGCCTTCACTCTCGTAGATGCCGAGGGTCGCCAGCGCGGCGGCGCAGGCGACAGGGTGGGCCGAATAGGTATAGCCGTGCATCAGCTCCGGCCTGTCGGCGGAAATGGAGCCTATCACGGTTTGCTGGATTTCGGTTTTCACGGCGACGGCGCTCATCGGGATGGCCCCGTTGGTCAGGGCCTTCGCCAATGTCATGACATCCGGCGTCACGCCGAATTCCTGCGCGGCAAACGCGGAGCCCGTACGGCCGAACCCGGTGATCACCTCGTCGAACACCAGAAGAATGCCGTATTTGTCGGCGATCTCCCGCAGGCGCTGAAGATAGCCGAGGGGCGGAACGATGGTGCCGATGGACCCGGCGATGGGTTCGACGAAGACGGCCGCGATGGTCTCGCCGCCATACGTCATGCAGATCTCTTCAAGATCCTCGGCCAGATGGGCTCCCTCTTCCGGCTGACCCGTTGTGAACCTTTGTTCTTCGTTCCAGGTGTGGCGCATGTGAACCACGTCGCAGGTCACGCCGGCAAAGTCCCGCCGGTTGCCGACCATGCCCGCCAGGGACGTACCGCCGAGATTGACCCCGTGATAAGCCCAGGAGCGCGAAACGAAACGGGTGCGCTGGGGTTCCCCCATGGCCTTGTGATAGGCAAGGCAGATCTTGATGGCGCTATCGACCGCCTCGGAGCCGGAGGAGCCGAAAAAGACCCTATCCAGGCCTTCGGGAAGAATGTCGCTCAGGGCTTCGGCCAGCTTGAAGGAGATCGGCGCGGCCCGCTGAAAATGCGGCGTATAGTCCAGCTTCTGAAGCTGTTTATAGACAGCCTCGGCGATTTCCTTGCGGCCGTGACCGGCCGCACAGGTGAACAGACCCGACGACCCGTCCAGCACTTCCCGGCCCTCCGGCGTCCAGTAGCGCACGCCCTCCGCCCGTTCGAACATCTGAGGTTCCTGGTGGAACAGCCGGTTGTTGGTGAACGGCATCCAGTGATGGTCCATGTTGATCGGCATCTGGGTCATGGCACGGGGGTCCTCAAGATCGAAACGGTCCAATCACTCCTAGGACCTGACGTTCCGCGGCCGTAGAGCCAGAGCTCTCATTCGTAAGGGCCAGAGGCGCTTGCCGCCTGTTTTGCCATTGTGCCGGCGCGCCCTGTTCGTATGGTCCGGTCAAATCGAATGCTGCACGCAAACTCAGAAAAGGCAGGCCCATGACCGGCACAATTCTCATCACCGGAACCACATCGGGTTTCGGCCAGGTCATGGCACGGCTGTTTACCCGAAACGGCTGGAAGGTCATCGGCACCGGCCGGCGTGCGGACAGGCTGGAAAAGCTGAACGAAGAGCTTGGCGACGCCTTTTGCCCGGTGGTCTTCGACATCATGGACGAGGCGGCGACGAGAGCCGCCCTTTCCGGCCTGCCGGAAGACTTTCAGGACATCGACATTCTGGTGAACAACGCCGGCCTCGCCCTTGGCACCGCATTGGCGCCGGACACCAGGCTGTCCGACTGGAAGACCATGATCGATACCAACATCACCGGCCTTGTCACCATCACCGACCTGCTCCTGCCGAAGCTCATCGAGCGCAAGGGCATGATCGTCAACATTTCCTCCATCGCCGCCAACTGGCCCTATCCGGGCGGCAATGTCTATGCGGGAACCAAGGCCTTCTTGCGTCAGTTTTCGCTCGGGCTGCGCTCGGACCTTCACGGCAAGGGCGTCCGGGTGACCTCGATTGAACCGGGCCTGTGCGAAAGCGAGTTCACCCTGGTGCGCACCGGCGGCAACAGAGAAAGCTATGACGCGCTTTATGGCGGCGCCAACGCGATCCAGCCTGAGGACATCGCCGGCACGGTCTTTTGGATCGCAACCCAGCCGGCCCATCTCAACATCAACTCCCTGGAAATCATGCCCGTCAGCCAGTCCTGGACCGGCTGGCAGATCGCCCGGGAGAACTGAGATCGGCCCAGGATTGGCTGACCGGAAAACAGCGAGAACCGAAGCCGCGCCCTGTCCATGGGGACCCGTTTTTCCTTTTTGCCGCCACAGGTTGAATCGACCCGGGAGACGTTTTCACGTCATGAAAGGAGTCGACATCAGCGGATATTCTGCATAGTCTGATTAAGCGCTTAATCAGATTTGTTCCAACGGTCGGCACTCCAAAACAGATGGCACCGCGCCCCAATCTTTCGGATATTGCCAGAGCCCTCGGCGTTTCCAGCGCGACCGTATCCAACGCCCTATCGGGCAAGGGAAGGGTCTCTGCGCAGCTGTCACGGCAGATTGCGGAAAAAGCGAAAGAACTCGGCTATGTTCCCAGCCTTGCGGGACGGGCCCTGAGCACCGGGCGCAGTCATGTTCTCGGCCTGGTGCTGGCCGATATCGGCCATCCGTTGTTCCCCCAATTCGCCCAGGCGATCGAGCAGGCCGCCACAAGGGCCGGCTACGGCGTTCTGATCGGCGACAGCCGCGGTGACGTCAAAACCCAGACCGCCGCCATCGACCAGCTTATCGAACGCGGCGCCGACGGCATTATCCTCGTACCCCGGCACGGCACCAGGATCGCGGAAATCAACAGTCCCGTTGCGGTGATCGACACACCGTCGACACCCGGAAACACCGTTTCCGCCGACCACTGGCAGGGCGGCAGGCTGATCGGCGCGCATTTGCGCGATCTCGGGCACACCCGCCTTGCCATCATCGGGCTTCACCAGGATTCAAATGTTCAGGCCGACCGCATCGGCGGCATCCGCACGGGCTTCGGCCCGGAAGGCTCTGTCCGCACGCTGTGGATCGACGCCCTGGAAGCGGCAGCCGGACCGGGTTGCGAGCTCGGGCTCGCGGAGCTGGTCCGTCATGGCTACACGGCCTTCGCCGCCGTGTCCGACATTCATGCCCTGCGCGCCGTCAGCGAGTTGCAGCGATCCGGCCTCTCGGTGCCCGCGCACGTCACTGTCACCGGCTTTGACGATCTGCATTGGGCCCGCTCCATTTCACCCGCCCTGACGACGGTGCGCATGGACATGGAAAGGATCGCCCGGCTCGCCGTGGCCGATCTCCTTTTGCAGATCGAACCGGACAGGATCGCTCCACCCGTGGACGAGGCCGCTCGACCTCAGGCCGTGCCGATGGAACTCATTGTCCGAAGCTCCAGCGCCTCGCCGCATGGCAACCTTTTCCCATCGCAGGATAACAACAACACAGATCCTGACACCCTCCCCTCCAGAGAAGGAACAAACAATGCTTAGAAGAACCCTCGCCGCGGGCGTCGCCCTCTGCGCTTTCACCGCACCGGCGCTTGCCGCCGACGACAAGCTGGTCATTTCCGTTTACGGATTTGGCCAGGATGCATTCAAGGAAATCGTCTACGATCCCTTCGAGAAGATCTGCGGCTGCGAGCTGGTGGTGGAGACCGGCAACAGCGTGGAGCGCCTGGCGAAACTGGAAGCCCGCAAGGACGATCCGGAGATCGACATGGCGGTCATGTCCACACATGATGCTCTTTCAGCGGCACGCAAAGGCATCACCCAGTCCATCGACGTCACGAAACTGTCCAACTTCGACAAGCTCTACGACATCGCCAAGGACCCGCTGGGCGATCATCTCGGCATCGGCTACACCTTCTACGCCACGTCCATCGCCTACCGCGCCGACAAGGTGAAGATCGAAAGCTGGTCCGATCTGTTCCAGGACGACCTGAAGGGCCGCGTGGCATTTCCCAATGTGACCACCAACCAGGGTCCTCCCGCGCTCTACATGCTCGGCAAGGCCATGGGCGACGATGCCCCCTCGCTTTCCGCGCCAATCGCTGAAGTCGGTGCGAACAAGGACGATATCCTCACATTCTACGTCCGCTCCTCCCAGGTCGCGCAGCTCATGCAGCAGGAAGAAATCCTGGCAGCGCCCATCGGCCGCTTCGCCTGGGGCGCCTATCCGAAAATGGACATGAACATTGCCTGGGCAACGCCGAAGGAAGGCCAGACCGGCGGCATGAATGTCATGATCCTGACCAAGGGCGCCAAACACGAAGACCTGGCCTACCAGTTCATGGATTACTGGCTGTCCACCGAGATCCAGACGAAACTCGCCGAGGCCCTGGTCGACAGCCCGGCCAACGCAGACGTGAAGGTCTCCGACGAAGTGGCGGAAAACCTAACATATGGCGAGGAAACGGTGAAGAACCTTCATCTGCTGCCGCCGGCCGTCATTCTGGACAACCGCGAAACCTGGCTCGCCGAATGGAACGACAAGGTCGGCCAGTAAAGCTGCCCGTTTCCGGATAACCCAAAGTCAGCAGGCAGCGTAACAACGCTGCCTGCGCATACAAGGCAGGTTTCATGTTTCAGAACCGGGCGGAAGCACTCGCCCTCGCTCTGCCGGCGGTCGTGTTCGCGGCGGTCGTCTTTCTCGTTCCCGTCGGCATTCTTCTGTCGGAAGGTTTCCGGATGGAAGGCGCGTGGAGCTTGAGCGCCTATGTCGACTTTTTCTCAAAACCGCTCAATCAGACCGTCTTCTGGCGCACCCTGAAACTCGGCGCCATGGTGACGGCCGTCTCGGCGGTCATCGGCTATGCCACCGCCTATGCCATCGTCACGCTGCCTCCCACGGCGCGCGGCCGCATGATCGGCCTTGTGGTCATGCCGCTGATGATTTCTCCGGTTGCCCGGACCTATGCCTGGATCGTCATCCTCGGCCGCACCGGCTTCGTCAACCAGATCATCGTCGGTCTGGGACTGTCCGACACGCCTGTCCGGTTTCTCTTCACCGAAACCGCCGTCTTCATCGGCCTGCTGCAGCTTTTCCTGCCCCTGATGATCCTTTCCCTGCTCAGCGCCCTGGAAAACATGCCCAAGGACGCCGTTCCCGCCGCGCGGGTGCTCGGCGCCAACTGGCTGCAGGTCTTTTTCAAGGTGATCCTGCCACTGACACGGGAAGGCCTCGTCATCGGCGGCACGCTGGTCTTCACCGGATCGCTCACCGCCTATATCACCCCCGCCATTCTCGGCGGCTCGAAGGTTCTCATGCTGGAAACCCTCCTCTATCAGCGAGTGACGGTCGCCAATGACTTCGCATCCGCGAGCATCATCGCCATGATCCTGATCGTCATGAGCTTCTCTGCGAACATGCTGCTGAAACGCCTCGCAACAGCGAGGAACAGACGATGACCGGCCGTCTTCTTTCCTATGCCACCCTCACCCTGGTGCTCGCCTTCCTTTTGGGTCCGTTCCTGATCATCGTCGCGGCGGCCCTGTCCGCCGGAGAGACGCTGGCCTTTCCGCCCCAGGGCCTGTCCCTGAAATGGGTCTTCAAGGTCTTCGAGATCGAGAGTTTCCGGAAAAGCTTCGCCCTGTCGATGTTCCTTGCCGTCTTTGGCACGCTGGCGGCGCTCGTTCTCGGGGTTCCGGTCGCCTATGCCGCCTCACGCTACAAGCTGCCCTTCCGCGAGACCCTGCGCACCATCGTCTCCGCGCCTATCATCGTACCGGGGATCATCGTCGGCCTCGCGCTCCTGCGCTACCTGGTGATCCCGCTGGATGTCGGCGTCGGACTGGCGCTCTTCATCGCGCACACGGCCCTTATCCTGCCCTATGCGGTGCGGGTCGTCTCCGCCTCCCTGGAAAACCTGCGCAGCGACATCGAGGAGGCCGCCGTCATTCTCGGCTCGTCGCGCGCCGGGGCTTTCTTCCGGGTGGTGCTGCCCAATATCCGCAACGGCATCCTCGCCGCTTTCATCCTCGGTTTCGTCACCAGCTTCAATCAGGTTCCGGTCTCCCTGTTCCTGTCCGGCCCCGGCGTCAGAACCCTGCCCATCGACATGATCTGGTACATGGAAATCACCTACGACCCGTCCGTGGCCGCGCTTGCCGCGCTGCTGGCCTTCCTGTCCATCGCCATCGTGTTTCTGGCCGAACGTTTCCTCGGATTTTCCCGTTATGTCTGATCTGACCTATCTCTCGCTGAAAGACGTCACGCTGGCCTATGGCAAGTCGGTTGCCGTCGACAGACTGAGTCTCGACATCACAAGGGGCGAACTGATCGCTCTGCTCGGCCCGTCCGGGTGTGGCAAGACCACAACCATGCGGGCGATCACCGGCCTCATGCGTCCGGCCGCCGGCCGTATCACCCTGGACGGCGCGGACATCACCTATCTGCCGGCGAACAAGCGTCAGGTCGGACTTGTGTTCCAGTCCTACGCCCTCTTTCCCCACCTGAACGTCTTCGAAAACGTCGCCTTCGGCCTGCGCCTCAAAAGGCTGGACGGCAAGACGCTCGATACCAGGGTCGACGGCGGGCTGGACCTTGTCGGCCTGTCCCATCTGACGAACCGCAAACCCGCGGAGCTTTCCGGCGGCCAGCAGCAGCGCGTCGCCCTGGCGCGCTCCCTCGTCATGGACCCGAAGGTGCTTCTGCTGGACGAGCCGCTCTCCAACCTCGACGCGAGGCTGCGGCTGGAAATGCGCACGGAGCTGCAGCGGGTTCAGCGCGAGAGCGGCGTGACCATGGTCTTCGTCACCCACGACCAGAGCGAGGCCCTGGCGCTTGCCGACCGGATCGTCGTCATGAAGGACGGCTATATCGAACAGCTCGGCACGCCCGAGGACGTCTATGACCGGCCCTCGACCCGCTTCGTGGCCGACTTCGTCGGTTTCGAGAACATTTTCGCCGTGGAAAACGGCAAGCTGAAAACCGCCGACGGCGAGGTCCCCCTCAACCCGGGCGCGCCGATCGAGGGCACCGTGAAGGGTCTGGCGTGGCGCCCGTCCAAAGTGACGCTTGGATCCGGGTCGTTCTCCGGCATCGTCAAAGGGTCGTCCTTTGCCGGCCATGCCCGCGAGTACCTGCTCGACAGTGCCCTTGGCCCGATCAAGGCGGAACAGCCCGTTCCGCACGATGCCTATGCCATCGGCGACCGGATCGCCTTCGACCTCGCGCCGGAACACGCCGCCCGGCTGAACCGGATGGAGTGACAAGACCATGATCTGGATCGATACGGATATGGGTTTCGACGATATCCTGGCGGTGATGATAATCGCCGACAGCCGGAAAATATCCGGCATTTCCCTGGTTTTCGGCAACGCTCCGCTTGAAGAAGTCCGCAAAAATGCGGCCGGAGCCCGTTCTCTGCTGGGCTGGCGAATGCCGATCCATACAGGCGCGGCGAAGGCCATCCTCGGTGAGCTGATCACGCCCGGACATGTGCTCGGCCCGACCGGCATCCCGACCCGGGGCGCCCGGCTTCCGGAATGCCCACCCGTTCCGGTATCGCCCGCTCTGGCTGCTCTATCGGGTTGGCTGGAGGCGCTTGAGGAGCCGGGAGAGATTCTGGCGCTCGGACCTTTGACCAATCTTGCCGTTCTTGCCCTTTCCCGCCCCGATCTTCTCCCGAAGATCGCAAAGGTCACATGGATGGGCGGTGCGGCGGGCCGGGGCAATCAGACCCCTTCCGCCGAATTCAACGCCTATGCGGATCCAGAAGCGCTGAAGATTGTCCTCGACAGCGGCGTTTCCCTGGATTTTGTCGATCTGGAACTGTGCCGCCAGGTCCTGATCGGGCCGGATGACCTGCGGGCGCTGGAAGCAACCGGCACGCAAAAAGGCCGCGTGCTCGCCGATCTCTGCGGTGCCTATGTGGATATCGCCCTTGAGAGAGGCCGAGAGAAAATGGCCGTTTATGATCCTTGCGCGGCGGCGGCCCTGGTCATTCCCGAGGCCTTCACCTTCGCTCCCGGCTTTGTCGAAGTTGAACTCACGGGCACGCATACCCGCGGCCGGACGGTCCTGGATCAACGGCCCGGGATCACGCCGAACTGCCGCTGGGCGATGCATGCGGACGCGCCCCGCGTTCTTTCGCTCGCACTGGAGACGCTGCAAAAGGCAGCCCTTTCATGACCGACGTTGCAAACGAACCCGCCGACCTTGCCGCACGCCCCTTGCGGGACCGGGCTGTAAAGGCAGCCAAGGGCATTGAACCTTTCGACCTCCTGATAAGGGGCGGCACGCTTGTCGATGCGGTCACCGGAGAACTGAGGCAGGCCGATATCGGTGTTTGCGGAGCCTTGATCGCCAGCGTTCACGAAGCAGGCACCCGCAACGATGCGGCGGAAATCGTCGACGCCGCCGGACTGTTCGTCTCTCCCGGTCTCATCGACACCCATATGCATGTGGAAAGCTCCATGGTCACCCCGGCAAGCTATGCCGAAGCGGTGCTGCCCCGGGGGGTGACCACCATCGTCTGGGACCCGCACGAGCTGGCGAATGTTCATGGCATGGCCGGGGTGGACTGGGCCATCGGGGCTTCGCTTCCCCTGCCCTTGCGGATCCTGTTGCTTGCCCCGTCCTGCGTCCCCTCGGCGCCCGGACTGGAAAGGTCCGGCGCGGATTTCGGACGGGCGGAATTGAACGGCCTGCTCGAACGCAAGGCCATTGCCGGTGTCGCCGAGGTCATGAACATGCAAGGCGTGATCGACCGTGCCCCGCGCATGACGGACGTGGTGCAGGCGGGCCTTGAAAGCGGCAAGCTTGTCTGCGGTCACGCCCGGGGCCTGGAAGGGACGGACCTCAATGCCTTCATGGCGGCGGGGATCACCTCCGACCACGAGCTGACTTCCGGCGCGGATCTGATGCGCAAGCTCAGGGCGGGGCTGACCATCGAGCTGCGCGGTTCCCACGATCATCTGCTGCCGGAATTCGTGGAAACCCTCAACGCGCTCAATGCCCTGCCGTCCACGCTGACGTTGTGCACGGACGATGTCTTCCCCGACGATCTTCACGCCACCGGCGGCCTCAACGACGTCGTCGCCCGGCTCGTCCGCTACGGCCTGGCACCGGTGAGGGCAATTCAGGCGGGCACCCTCAACGCCGCGCACCGGCTCGGGCGCGCCGACCTCGGTCTCGTCGCCCCCGGCCGGCGGGCGGATATCGCGCTGTTTGAAGATCTTGAGAGCTTTATGGCGGCGAAGGTTATCGCCAACGGCGTTGCCATAGCGGAAAACGGCACCCTGACCGCTCCGCTCGCCGGCACGGACCCGGCACTGTTGCGGAACTCCGTTCATTGCACGCAGGTCACTGCGGAGGATTTCAAGGTCCGCTCCGGCGGCAGGAGCGTCGAGGTCGCGACCATCGACCGGCCCCGGTTCACACGCTGGGGCACCGCCATTACAGAGGTCGAGAACGGCTGTGTCGTTCCCCCGCAAGGCGCCACCCTGATGAGCGTCATCCACCGTCACGGACGCGGCGATACCGGCCCCGCGACCGGCTACCTGACGTCCTGGGGGACATGGCGGGGCGCCTTCTGCACCACGGTCTCCCACGACAGCCACAACGTCACGGTCTTCGGCGGCAACGAGGAGGATATGGCGCTTGCGGCGAACTGGGTGATTTCCCGCCAGGGCGGAATGGCCGTTGCCAAAGACGGAAAGATCCTTGCCGGACTCGCCCTGCCGCTTTCCGGCCTGATCACCGACGCACCGCTGAGTGAAACGGCCTGCGACTTTGCGGCAGTCCGGCAAGCCATGGAAGAGATCGTCACATGGCAGCCGCCCTACCTGGTCTTCAAGGCCTGTTTCGGCGCCACCCTTGCCTGCAATGCCGGCCCCCATCTGACCGACCTCGGCCTTGCGGACGCCACCCTCGACACACCGATGGAAAGCCCCGTCCTCAAGATACTCGGTTAGGCTCCATACCGAGTGGATGGAACTCACTTGGGAGTTTCCCCTTCAAGTGCACCTGACCCGGCGCTGCCCCTTCTTGCGAGGAGCTCCATCACCGCGGAAAAAAGCATGCTGCCTCCCGCGATGGACCAGTCCGGCTCCACAAATTCGGCTTCGTTGTGACTGAGACCGTCGCGGCATGGCACGAAAATCATTGCCGACGGGGCAACACGGTTCACGAAAAGGGCGTCATGGAAAGCGCCGGAGAGTATTTTCTTCGATTGAAGTCCCGCCGTTTCGGCTGCGCTGGAAAGGACGTCCAGCATGCCGGACGGAAAAGTCGCCGGCGCCATATTGAAGGTCTCGCGCAGCTCGACCGTGCACCCGTTTGTCTCCGCGTGCCTTTTCAGAACCTCCCCGATGCGCTTTACAAGACTGTCCAGAAGACCGGTTTCCACATGGCGCGCGTCAACGGTGCAGCACGCAATCTCCGGAATGGCGTTGACCGCCCCAGGGGAAAGCGTCATCTGGCCGACTGTGAACCGGGCCCTTTCGTCTTGCGGCATCACCGTCCCGAAGAGTTCGGCGAGGGCTTCGCTCAGGGCACGCATGGGATCGCGTCGATATTCGAGCCCCGTGGTGCCCGCATGGGCGGCCTGGCCGGTGACCTTCACCTCAAGCCATCGCGTCCCCTGTATACCGGTGACGATCCCGATGGGAATGCCTTCCTTTTCGAGCGACGGTCCTTGCTCGATATGGACTTCGAGATAGGCGGCAACGGGAAATCCAAGAGGACGCATGGCCGCCTCCGGCAGAGCTTCGAGCGTGGCTGCCAGTTCCTCTTTCAAGGACGAACCGTCCGTGGAGATAATCGTGGCCCAACTCTGGGGAATAGCGCCGGCCGCAAAGGCGGAAGACCCCATGCATCCTGGCGCGAAGCGGCAGCCTTCCTCATTCATCCAGGCAACGACCTCGACCGGACATTCGGTTTCGATGCCTTTGTCTTCCAGGCTTTCCAGCACCTCGTAGGCGGCAAGGGTACCCAGAGCGCCGTCGAACCGGCCGCCGGTCGGCTGGCTGTCCAGATGACTTCCGATCAAAAGCGGAGGCAGGTCCGCATCACGCCCCTCACGTCGTACGAACAGATTGGCCGCGGGATCCTGAAACACGGAAAACCCGCGCGCACGCGCGAGTTCCGTGAGAAGTCGGCGGGCCCGGCGGTCGAGTTCGGTGAGAGCCTGGCGGTTGACGCCACCTTTCGCGGTTGCCCCGATCCGGGCGAATTCTTCCAGGCGCAGGAGAAGACGATTGCCGTTTATCGTGTGGCTGGTGCTCATTTGACGGCTGCTTCAAGATAGGGAGCATCATGAAAGGCGATTTCCAGCGCCTGGACATGAGCGAATATGGTGCTGAGACGGGCTCGTTCCTCGTGACCGAGGGTCTTGCCCGCCGTATCCAGAATGTCTTTCAACCAGCGGGCCTGGGCTTCGAAAGCCGGCTCCACGTGCATCTCGACCCATTCCTTCAACAGAGGATCGGTGATCGTGCATTCCACGGCCGCTTTCGACCAGGTCCAGTACATCCACTCGGCCGCGAACATTGCCGCAACGATGTCCAGAAAATCGCCCTCACGGGCAATGGCCAGCATGCCGTCCCGAAAAGCGGCAACTTCCGGCAGGCCGGTGTCATGGGCATTCGGATCGATGCCGCGTTCCGCGAAAGCTCTCCCGAAAAAGGCGATCTGGTGATTGGCCAGCGCATCGAGAATGGCGATCAGCCTTCGCTTGTGGGCCATCGTGACGGCTTTCGCCGTCGCAAAGGCGAAGATGGCGACCGCGGTATCGACAAAGGCGCCTTCGTAAACGAGGTAACGGTCGAAAACGCCACGGTCCAATCGATCGGCCTTGATGTCCTGTATGAAGCGATGGTTCACCATCGCCTCCAGAACCGTCCGGTTCTCAAGCAGAATTTGGTCCGAAAGAGGCTCCTGCATCGGGCTCATGTCTCCAGCGCGGGGGCCGCGGCATCCATGAAGGTTTTCACCCGGACCGGATCGACCGGGTTCCACCAGACTCCCCCCTCCTTCAGGGAAGACGCGACAATCACGCCGCCGGTACGCGCCAGGATATCGGCAACATTCTGCGGAGTAACGCCGGAACCGACGACAACGGGGAGACTGGTGGCTGAGCCGATCTGGTCGATTTCCTCCAGAGTGGCGGAGTTTCCGGTGCGTTGACCTGTGGCGATCACCACATCCGCGTCGAAGAAGGCAAGGTCGCGGGTCAGCTCCTCGATTGTCCGGTCGGCGGTGATCGCGTGAGCGCCATGCTTCACGTGGCTGTCGGCGAAGACCTTGATATGCTCCGAGCGTAACAGGGAGCGGTAGCGCAGTGCCTCCGCCGCACGGCCTTCCATGAACCCTTCGTTTGCCACATAGGCGTTTGCCCATTGGTTGACCCGGATGAAGCCGGCTCCTCCGGCCGCTGCGACAGCGAAGGCCGGCAGCGGTGCATTGGCGAGGACATTGATGCCGAGGGGCATGCCTGTGGCGCGCGCGATGCGGTCCGTCACAACGGACATGAAAGCCGCGGTTTCATGGCCAATGTCCTCGGGCTTCGAAAAGGGTACATCACCGTGGTTTTCGATAATCAGTCCGTGCAGACCACCCTTGATCAGAGCATCCGCATCGCGCATACAGGCATCGTAGATACCGTCCATTGCAGCGCCTGAATAGCGTGGAGCACCGGGGAAGGGAGGACAATGCACCATTCCGATCAATGCCTTGTCTGTACCGAATATTTCCCGTATTGCGCTGGATGACTTGTTTGATACGTCCTGCATTTTCTTTCCTTTTGAGCGAAAGCTACACATGCGTGCTTACGTAATCGGGAACGTCGCCATCGACGAAACCATCTCTGTCTCTTCCTTCCCGCAAGCCGGGGCGTCCCTTCTCGGCCGCGAGCAAAGCCGCGACCTGGGTGGCAAGGGCGCCAATCAGTCGGTTGTCTGCGGCCGTTGCGGCCTTCCCACAACCCTGATCGCCGCGGTTGGCGAGGGCTTCCGCTCCAGGATGATCCAGGACCAGCTCGCTCGGGAACCCATCGAGAGCGAACTGATCCGTCTCAGCGGCGTCGCAAGCGATTTCTCCATCGTCTTCACCACGCCTGACGGCGAAAATGCCATCGTTACGACCACCGAAGCGGCGGAAAGCCTTACGCTCGACGCCGTTCTTCGCACCCTTTCCAAAGCACGGCCCGGCGACATCGCCGTTCTGCAGGGGAACCTGTCCGAAGCCGTGACCCGCGGGATCCTGAAAACGGCACGTGAGAAAGCCCTGGTTACCGCCTTCAACCCGTCTCCCTTGCGATCCTATTTCCCTGATCTTTGGCCGGACGTCGACCTTGCCTTTCTGAACAAGGGCGAGGCTCAAAGCCTGACCGGCACCGACGGTGAAGCGGCGGCACGGAAGCTTCTTGCCGAAGGCGTGCGCCAGGTGGTGCTTACAGCCGGAGGCGAAGGAGCTACGCTCGCGGACAGGACGGGTTTCGTGAGCGTGCCCGCCTTCCCGGCGACGGTTCTCGACACCACGGGAGCCGGCGACACGTTCATGGCGGTTGCCATCGCATCGTCCGCCCTGCGCGGCTGCGACCTGGACGAGCGTGCCCTGCGTCACGCCTCGGCAGCCTCGGCCTTGACAGTCGGCCGGTGCGGAACACGTTCCGCCTTTCCGACCGAACAGGAACTGGCAGGCATTCTTGCCGATTGATCCAATTCTCCCCGCATCACCTCACTTTTTTTCAGTCATCCAGCCAAGCAGGTTCTTCCAGAGCCTGCCGTAGTTCTCCCATTCGCAAAACGCCGGCGACAGCCAGTGCGGACCGATGTCCGATGTCCAGGCTGCCGTGCGGCCCTTGCCGTAACTGCCGAGCACCAGAAGCGGAAAGCCGCCCTGGTCTTCCGGCAGCCTGGCGACGACTTCGACATCCTCACGCTCCCGGACTTCCACCTCGTTGATGCCCAACAGCGGCGGCCATTCACCGTCGATACCGGCAAATACCGGGTGATCCGGCTTGAGAATATCGGCGGTGGTGCCTTCGGGAATTTCAACCCGGTCGTCATAGGGAAGGCATGTCACCGGAAGGACTTCCTCGACCGGCGTACGCCGCCAGCGGGCCTTGCCGTCAATGCCCTGAAAGGAAAAATAGCCGCCGATCATCAGGAGGTTTCCACCCTTTTCAACCCAGGCCCTGATGAGTTTGAGGCGATTGGGCACCGTTCGCGAATGCAACCAGACTTCCGGAGGCAGCAAAAGGGAATTCGCGCCGATGTCGGAGAGAATGATCGCGTCGTAGGCATCCAGCCCTTCCATTTCGAACGGGAACTGCTCGACGGCGTCGTGCGCGGTCATGTAGGTCAATTCGAATTCGCTGCCCTTGAGGGCTTTCACCAGGGGTTCGGCACCCAGGTGAAAGGTCACGCTGCCAAACTGGTCGAACCCCTTGTAGTGAGTGGCGGAGCTTATCCAGCTTTCGCCGACGAGCAGGACTTTGGTGGTCATTACTATTCCAATCTAGTGTACGTTACGTTGGTTCAGGCTGCGGCCTGAAATACCGATCTGGGGTTGTCGCGCAGGAAAACGGTCAGGCTTTCGTCGTCCAATCCATGCCGCTTCAGGCGCGGCAGGAAGTGGCGCTGCACATAGCCGTAACCGTTGCCACCGTAGTGGGTGAGCATCATCTTCAGGAAGACATCGTGGGAGAGCAGGATCCGGTCCCGGTATCCCTCATCCACCAGCTTGACGATCGCGGCCGCGGCCTGGTCGTCGCTCGGACACTGCACCTGCTGGTCGGCATAGAAGAAATCCATTCCGATCATGTCGTATTCGATGAAAGCTCCCCTGGAGGCGAGTTCGCTTTGATAAGCGAGATCGTCCCAGGAGGGGTTCATGTGACACAATACCGTGTGGCGGGGGTCCGCGCCTTCCTCCGCGACGAGGTCCAGAACCTCGTGGCCGAGGCGGAACCAGCCGGGCAGATGGACCATCAGGGGAAGTCCCGTTCGCACATGAGCCTGAGCGGCACCGCGCAGGGATTTGCGTTCGGCGTCCGTGAATGCCGCGGAGACACCGATTTCGCCGATAAGTCCTATCTTCAAACCGGTTCCGTCCACGCCGTCAATGGCCTCGGCGACGATCTCGTCCGCGATCTGTTCAACGGTCATGTCCGCCAGTCTCGCCGGATGCGACCCATCCAGATAGAAACCGGCCCCCATGACGATATTGAGACCGGTCGCCCTGGAGATGCGGGCGAGCGCTTCCGGATCCCGGCCGATGCCGTGACAGGTCGGCTCGACAACGGTGTTGCCGCCCTGCCGGGCGAAAGCCGCCAGTTCGGTGATGGCCAGACGTTCGTCATCCAGCGAAATATTGTGCTTGTTCACAAAGGGATCCTGGCGCAACTCGCCGAGGATCTCCATGCAGACAAAACTGTCGGCCAGATGTTGACGGTCCCGGGTGCGGGGCGGGTTCCACCAGCAGCGGCAATCGTTGAGGATGTGCTCGTGCATCAATGTGACGCCGAGCTGCTCCACCGGGATGGGTCCCTGGACACTCATGACCTGTCCGGAGCGCACATGGCCAGGAGAAAGTTCCTTCTTGCTCATGTCAATTCCGCTTCTTGCCGCCAAATCGGAAGTTGGTGGTGAATATCCGGGTGTTCAACCAGATGGCCAGCAGGATGATCGCACCGGTTACGATCTGGGTGAAGAATGGCGAGATATGCATCAGGATCAACCCGTTACCTATCACCGCAATCGTCAGGGTCCCCAGCACAGTACCGATCATGGTTCCCCGGCCGCCCATGAGAGAGGTTCCGCCGAGAACGACCGCCGCGATGACCTGCAGCTCGAAGCCGACCGCCGCATTGGACGATCCGGAGCCGAGGCGGGCGGAGATCAGGATGGCGGCAAGCGCGCAGGCGAACCCCGATACCATGTACACGGATGCCACGATCCATTTGGCCGGCATGCCGACCCGGCGGGCGGCTTCCAGATTGGACCCCACGGCGACGACCTGACGGCCGTATTTGGTTACGGAGATCACCACGAACCCGGCGATCGCCACCAGAATTCCGAGAATGGCCGGAAAGGGCATGCCGAAGAGTTCGCCCCGGCCAATGAAAAAGAAGCCGGGCACATCGCGGATCGGAATGGAATAGCCCTGGGTCAGATAAAGGGCGAAGCCGCGCAGGATGGACAGGCCTGCCAGTGTGACAATGAAGGCGGGAATGCCCTGGTAGGAGACAAACCAGCCCTGCATGAGACCGATGACGCCCCCGAGAACCAGCATCGCAACGATGACAAGGGGCCAGGGAACCCCAAGGGCCAGAACGATCGCGGCGATCGCATTGATCAGTGCCACCATCGATCCGACAGAAAGGTCTATGCCCCCCGTCAGAATAACGAGGGTCATGGCAATCGCCACGACAAGAATTGGCGCGGCCTGACGCACGATGTTCAGGACATTGCCGACGGAGAAGAATGTCGTCGTCATGACAGAGAAGAACACGATGCAGACCAGAAAAAAGAAGGCGATGGACAGGACCTGGGCATGCTCACCGAGGAAATCGGCGAACGGGTGCCCTTTGGTACGCTCGGTGTAGACCGTCAATGTCTTTCCTCTCCGACAATCAGTTTCACCAAATCTTCCAGATCGGTTTCAGCTATGTTGCGTTCGGCCACCTTGGTTCCTTCGTACATGACCGCGATACGGTCGCAGACGCGGAAGAGATCCTGCAGGCGATGGGTGATGAGCACGACGGCAACGCCCCTGGCCTTGACGCGGTTGATGAGGGACAGCACCGCCTCCACTTCCGCCACGGCAAGCGCGGAAGTCGGTTCGTCCATGATCAGAACCTTGGGCTGGAAGGACGCGGCGCGGGCGATGGCAATTGCCTGACGCTGACCGCCGGACAGTTTCTCCACTTTCGCGGTGAGGCGCGGAATGCGGATTTCAAGAGAATCCAGCATCTTCCGGGCTTCTTCGATCATGCGCTTGCGGTCGAGAAAAGGCCCCTTTGTCAGCTCGCGGCCCAGAAAAAGATTGCCCACCACATCGATGTGGTCGCACAGGCTGAGGTCCTGGAACACCATTTCGATGCTGCCCCGCCGGGCCTCGGCCGGACCGGAAAAGCGCACGGTCTTCCCGTTCAGCGTGATGGTTCCCTCGTCGGGGATATGGGTTCCTGAAATGATCTTGGAGAGCGTCGACTTGCCGGCGGCATTGTCGCCCACCAATCCGAGGCACTCACCCGGGTAAAGATCCAGGTCGACCCCGCGCAGAGCCTCATGAGAGCCGAAGGTCTTGCGGATGCCGCGCAAGGACACAGCCGGCGTAGTCGCGGCCGCCATTCCGGTTGACCGGGGATCGCTGGGATCCCCGGTGCCGCCAACAGCGGTCAATGGCTGTTGGTCATCGATCATTTAAAAGTGTCTCGGTAAGGATCGACGTTCGCTTTGGTCACGATGGTTACGGGGATGTCGATGCTTTTCTCGACGGTGCCGCCCGATGTGACCTTGTCCAGAGCCTCAACGGCGGCAACACCTTCCCCTTTCGGGTCCTGCTGAACGACGGCCGCGACATAGCCGGCATCGATCCCGGAAATGGCTTGAGCCGTCAGGTCCCAACCGAAGATCTTGATGTCGTCCTGTTTGCCCTGGCTTTCAACGGCGGCGATCGCGCCCAGAAGAGCCGGTTCGCCCGTGGCATAGATAGCGGTCAGATCCGGGTTGCCGGTGATCAGGTTTTCCGCCGCCGTCAGAGCGTTGTCCTGAATGTTCTGGCCATCGACAACGCCGGCGACTTCAATGCCGTCCTTGTCCTTGATCGCGTCCTCGAAACCCTTCTGGCGCAGGTTCTGAATGAAGGAGTTCAGGGCTCCGACTATGCCAACCTTGGCCTTGCCGTCCATATTGCTTTTCACATAGTCGACAAAATAAGCGCCCATGTCCGCGCCGGCTTGACCGTTGTCGACACCAATTTGAGCCTTTTGCGGGCCTTCCGGAAGAACCGCGTCAATGGCGACCACCGGAATACCCGCTTCGTTGGCGGCTTCAACGGCTGGCATGATGCCATTGACGTCAATTGCGACGACGATGAAACCGTCGACCTTCTGGGTGATGTAGGTTTCAATAGCGCTGTTCTGCGCCGAAGGATCGTTGTTGGCATTGAAGATCACCAGCTTGTCGCCGCTCTTGTCGGCAGCTTCCTGGGCACCTTCGTTGATCTGGTTGAAGAACAGCGCCTGCTGATTGATCTGGATAAGCGCATATGTCTTGTCTTTTGCAAGGGCTGGGCCCGCACCGAGACAGGCCAGAGCCGTTGTCGCGGCAAGAGCAGCACCAAAGGTCCTGCGGGAAAGAGATCTCATTGTTTGATAGTCCTCTGTTTGGTGGTGGTGCGTTGCTTTTATTTTTTCGTCGGAGGTGCAACAGAATCCCGTACGACGATTTCGACCGGCAGCAGTTCTTCGGACGCAAGGGGGGCATCCGGCTGCCAATCGGTATCCATGAGAAGAAAGAGGGCGCGCTGGCCTAATTTGCGCACCGGCTGCCGGATTGCCGTCAGGGGCGGTCCGAAAAGATGCAAGGGACCGACGTCGTCAAATCCGATGACGGACACGTCGGCCGGGATTGAAATGCCGCTTTCCCTGAACACCTCAATCAGCCCGATGGCGATTTCGTCCGAGGCGGCGAAGATCGCGGTGGCGGGCAGGTTTTCGGCTATGAACCGGCGCGCGGCCTCCCGGCCGAATTCAATGGTGTAAGCGCCGATGTAACGATCGATCGTAGCCCTATCGCCGTGGGTTTGCTGAAGCGCGCGTTCAAGACCCTTGTAGCGCCGCTGCGTAGAGATCATTTCCTCAGGACCTCCGATGTAGAGAACCCGGTGGTGGCCGAATTCCGCCAGATGGCGGCCCACCAGAAAGCCGCCGTTCTCGTTGTCGCAAAAGAGCTTGGGTACGGTCGCCAGAGGGACGTCTTCGTCGACGACCACGACCTTTCCGGTGCGATTGATCAATTCCGCCAGGTCACCGTTGTCCGGGTGATTGGTAACAAAGACCAGGCCGTCCACATGGTTGCGCTCGATCCGGCTCAAATAGGCCAGTTCCCTGTCGGCGCGGTTGAGGGTGGCATAAAGCGTCACCGCCAAACCGCGACTGTCCGCTTCTTCTTCAACCGCGGCAACCAGCGTAGCGAAAAAGGGATTGGCGATATCCGGAACGACCAGACCGATTGTATCCGTCTGGCCCCGGCTCAGCCGCCGGGCATGCGGGTTCGGTTCGTACTTGAGCCGGGCAATGGAAGACTCGATGCGTTTTTTTGTGGAGTCAGGCAAGTCCAGTTTGCCATTGAGAAAGCGTGAGACAGTTGTCACGGAGACACCGGCTTCCTTGGCTACATCCTTCAGACTTGTCGTTCTTCGCTCGGCCATATCCGTCCCGTAAAGCGATTTAGTAAATCGGTTTACAAAACCTGATCCATATGTTTCCGGCTGTCAAATGGATTCCCGTTACCATGACGATGAAAAAATAGGCATGCCCGAAACAGGCCCTTGGATACACCGCGTTCGAAGAAAACCCGTTCCCACCGAGGGGCTTTCGTAACGCATCGCGATGGTTGGACTTGTTGGTCTACCGCTATTGCGCAAGATGCCGCTTTGCGTATTGCCGGAGTCTTGGGCAGTTGTTTTGTCTTTGGCGGATGTTTTCTCGATTGCCGGCACTCGAGACGTCAAAGCTCAAGCCGCCAGCGCCGGCGAACTCAGACAGCGTTGCGAACCAGATCCTTCGCAAATTTCAACTTCGGCCTGCAGGAGCCTGAGCCTCACGGCTTCCGGCAAGGTTGCCGCTACGCCGTCAGTTCGCTTTCGGTCAGCCGGACCCAGAAACCGACGCCGGTCCCGATGGCCGCGTCATTGAAATCATAGGCGGTGTTGTGGTGAAGCGCGCCGTCGACGGCGGGTCCGTTGCCAAGCCAGACATAGGAGCCTGGGACCTCTTCGGAAAAAAACGCGAAATCGTCGCCGGCGGTGGACGGCGGGAAATCTGTTCGCACATTGTTGCCGCAGACCGCACGGGCGGCCTCCAGTGCCCGCTCCGTGACGTCCGGATTGTTCACCACGGGCGGAATCCGCCGGATGAAATCATAATCGGCGGCAATCCCGAACATGATGGCAACGCCCCGGACGAGGCGGCCGATCTCCGTCTCGAGCTGATCCCTGACTACCGGCGAATAGGCCCGCGCCGTCCCGCCGATTTCGACGAAGTCCGGAATGACATTCAGGGCATTGGGGTCCCCGGCATGAACCGAGCAGGCGCTGACGACCGCGGGCTGCAGAGGGTCCACCACCCGGCCGACAATCGTCTGAAGGCTTGCCAGGAAATGGCCGCAAGCCGTCACCGGGTCCTTGCCCAGATGCGGTTTGGCGCCATGGGTTCCAACCCCCTGGAAAGTGACCTTCCAGCTATCGGAGGATGCAAGCTGCGGTCCCGCCGTGACCGCCATCTCATCCACGGCGAGGCCGGGCATGTTGTGCAGGCCGTAGACCGCATCGCAGGGGAAGAGATCGAACAGGCCGTCCTCCACCATTTTCCGCGCGCCGCCCCGGCCTTCCTCTGCCGGCTGGAAGATGAAATGGACTGTGCCGTTGAAATGCCGGGTCCTTGCAAGATATCGCGCGGCCCCCAGCAGCAGAGTTGTATGCCCGTCATGACCGCAGGCATGCATCTTGCCCGGAACCGTGGATTTGTAAGGCCGGTCCGCCGTCTCCGGCATGGCAAGGGCATCCATGTCCGCTCGCAGGCCTATGCGGCGCGGCCCGTTGCCGTTCGTCAGCGTGCCGACGACGCCCGTACCGCCCAGGCCCTGGTGCACGGTTACACCGGCCTCTTTCAGGAGATCGGCAACGATGGCGCTTGTGCGCACTTCCTCAAAACCAAGCTCGGGATGGGCATGCAGGTTATGCCGGAGATTCTTGAGAAATGTCAGTTCCTCCGCATCCAGCGATATCTTGGTCATCGGATTTGTTGATCCTTTCGAGGAAGAAAAGGCTGAACCCCGTTCCGGACCGGACAAGGCGGCCGGGATCTGATAAATCCCGCGATAAGCGGATTTATCATAGTCGAACCCCGGAAAGCAGACAATGATCGGCGACGTCTTCGAAAAAGAACCCCATGTTTTCTGGCAGGAAACCGTCCCGGCGGGCACCTTCGAAACCTCTCCGCCGGACGGGCACCGGATCTTCTTTCCCGCCTTGCTGCCGGACGGAGACCAACTCGCGCTGCCGATCCGCGAACTGGCGGATGGTCAATCGGCTCTGGCGTCTCTCATCGTCAATCAGGCGTCCTTCGAAGTCGTCGACCGGCTGGCCGCGGCGCTTGCCGGGCTTGCCCGTCCCTTCTCACCGGACGTGGTGGTCGGCCTGCCGACGCTCGGCCTGACCCTGGCGGCCCCGGCCGCGCGCAACCTCGGCCACAGCCGCTTCGTCGCTTTAAGTACCTCGCGCAAATTCTGGTACCGGGACGAGCTCTCCGTTCCCCTGCGCTCGATCACCAGCCCGGACCAGACGAAACGCCTTTATCTCGATCCGCGCATGCTGCCGCTTTTGAAGGGCAGACGGGTGTTGCTGGTCGACGATGTCCTGAGCAGCGGCACCTCCATCCTCGCAGGGCTTCGCCTGCTGAAACTCTGCGGCATCGAACCGGTGGCGATCGGCGCCGCAATGCTTCAGACGATGCGCTGGAAAGAAGCGCTGGAGCAGGAAGAAAGCGGCCTGCCGGAACGGGTTATCGGCGTCTTCAGGACACCGAAGCTCATCCGCCACCCCGGCGGCGGATGGCAGCCGGAAGCGTAGGACAAATCAGCCTGAACCCAGGACAGTGTCCAGCCTTTGGCCGTCCGGAGCGAAGAGATGGACCTTGTCGAGCTCCAGCGCAATGTGGACGGGGTCGCCTGTCTTCAGCGGGAAATGCCCGTGCTGGCGGACAAGCACCTGCCCGATAGACGGCACATGCGCGTGAATGTTCGTGTCCGACCCCAGATGCTCGACCAGTTCCGCCTTTCCGGAGAAATGCGCGGATCCTTGCGGAACGATGTTCAAATGCTCGGGCCGCACACCCAGGTCACAGGCAACGGGACGCTCCGCTCCGGGTGAGATCCCGATCACCGTGCCGTCTTTCAGAAGTACACCCTTGTCCGTCGGTTCGACCTCCAGAATGTTCATGGTCGGAGACCCGATGAACTGGGCGACGAACCGGTTGGCCGGGCGTTCGTAAAGGTCCAGCGGCGTCCCGACCTGCTGGATCTTGCCCGCATTCAGCACCACGATCCTGTCGGCGAGGGTCAAAGCCTCGACCTGATCGTGAGTGACGTAGATCATGGTCGTTTCCAGGCGCTGATGCAGCCGGGCGATTTCCAGGCGCATCTCTACCCGCAGCGCGGCGTCCAGGTTGGACAGCGGTTCGTCGAACAGGAACGCGCTCGGATCGCGGACGATCGCCCGGCCCATGGCAACACGCTGGCGCTGACCGCCCGACAAGGCCTTCGGCAGGCGGGCGGTCAACGATGTGAGGCCAAGCGTCTTGGCCGCATCGCGCACCTTGTCTGCCCGCTCCTGCGAGGGAGCTTTGCGGATTTCGAGTGAAAACCCCATGTTGCGGGCAACATCCATATGCGGATAAAGCGCGTAGGACTGGAACACCATCGCCATGTCCCTGTCGCGCGGCTGCACCTCGTTCATGCGCCGCCCATCGACCCGGAACTCGCCTTCCGTGATCGGCTCCAGTCCTGCGATCATGCGCAGGAGTGTCGATTTCCCGCAGCCGGACGGGCCGACCAGCACAATGAATTCGCCATCCTCGATTTCCAGGTTGATGTCACGCATGACTTCAACGGGACCGTAGTTCTTGGCGATATTCTGCAGTTCGATGCGTGCCATGCTGAAACGCCCTACCCTTTGACGGCTCCGGAGGTCAGCCCCTGGACCAGATACCGCTGGATGAAGATGAAGAAGAGGCAGGACGGCACCAGCGCGAGCACGCCGGCCGCCATCATCTGCCCCCAGTCGACCGAGAATTTCGAAACGAAGGTCAACAGCCCGACCGGAAAGGTCATGGTGTCGTTCGAGTTGATCAGCATGAGCGCGAACAGCAATTCGCTCCAGGCCGCCGTGAAGATGAACCCGAGCGTGGCGCCGAGGCCCGGCAGGGTCAGCGGCAGGACGATCTTTCGGAGCGCCTGAAAGCGCGTGCATCCATCCATCATGCCGGCCTCCTCCAGATCCTTCGGAATACCGTCGAAGAAGGACTGCATCAGGAAGGTCGCGAAAGGTATGTTGAAGGCCGTGTAGACGATGATCAGGCTGGTGAGCGAATTGAGCAGCCCGACCGCCGCGACGATCTTGTAGATCGGTGCGATGATCATCAGCAGCGGAAACATCTGCGTGATCAGCATGATGGCCACCACGAGCCGCTTGCCGCGGAAATCGAAGCGCGAGAAGGCGTAGCCGGCCGCCGCCGCGATGCAGGTCGTGATCGCGGCGGTGGTGATCGAGACGACAAGGCTGTTCCGGAAATAGAACAGGAAGTCGGTCGCCAGCAGAACCGAGCGGAAATTCTCCAGCGTGAAGCTGCTCGGAATCAGCGCGGTTCCCTCCGTGTAGATCAGCTTGTCCGGCGTGACCGCGATCTTGGCGAGCCAATAGAGGGGAAACAGGGCGAAGCCGACATAAAGCGCCAGAGCCAGATATTTGCCGGTAATCGCCAGAGGCGAACTGTGACGATGCGCACTCATGACGAACCTCAGATCTTTACCAGCTTGCGGCGCAGGACCAGCAGGACCGCGGCATAGACGAGCAGCAGCCCCAGGAGCGCCACGGCAATCGCCGACGCATAGCCGAAGTCGAGCTTCCGGAACGCGGTGGTGAAAATATAGGTCGACAGGATCTGTGTCGAATTGGCCGGCCCGCCCCCCGTCATGACGAAGATCAGATCGGCGAAATTGGCGATCCAGATTGTCCGCAGCATGACGGTGATGGCGATCATTGGCGCCAGGAACGGCAGCGTGATCTTGGTGAACATCTGCCAGGCCGATGCCCCGTCGATCTCCGCGGCCTCGTAGAGCTCACCCGGGATCGACTGAAGGGCGGCCAGCAGGGTGATGGCGAAAAACGGAATGCCGAACCAGACATTGGCCGTGATCGGCCCCCACATGGCGAGGTTCGGGTCGCCGAGGATATTGAACGGCTCGGGCAGGATGCCGAGCGCCGCGAGCCAGTGCGGCAACGGGCCGATGGTGGGGTTGAAGAGCCAGGCCCAGGTCAGCGCCGACAGGAATGTCGGGACCGCCCAGGGCAGGAAAACCAGGGCCTGAACCAGTCGCTTGCCATGAAAGCTCGTGTTGAGCAGCAGCGCCAGGCCGAGGCCGAGAAAGAACTGGAAAGTGATGGATCCGGCCGTCCACCAGAATGTGTTGGTCAGGGCGAGCCAGAATTTCCGGTCGCTCCACAGGGTGCGAAAATTGTCGAACCCCGTCCAGCCCGTCTCGATCGGGCGCAGCAGGTTGACGGACTGGAACGCATAGGAAATTCCGATGACCAGCGGAACAAGCATCACCAGCGCGATCAGGACGAGCGCGGGCGAAAGGTAGACATACGGCTCCACCATGTAGCGCAGATAGAAGGAAGGCCGCGCCCGGGGGATCCCGGGCGCGGTGATTTTTCTCGCAGTCATTGCGCGGCTTTCCACCGGCCGTACTCTTCCGTCAGGAACTCGGCCCAGGTATCGGCCATTTCCTGCGCGCTGATCTGGCCAAGCAGGGCTTCCTGGCTTGTTTCCAGAGCGATGGAATCGGCGAAGTAACCGAACTGCTCAAGATAGGTCGGCATCACCGTCGGGACGTAGTTTTCCCCGTTGAGGGTCTCGAACCAGCCGGCGAACTGCTCGGTCTTGAAGTGGGGATCCTGGTCCGCGCCTTCATGGATCGGAATGACGCCGACGCGCTTCGCCCAGTCCTTGTTTGCTTCCGGGCCGGAAAGATGCGCGATGAGTTTCCAGGACAGGTCCTCGTTCTGCGTGCTGTCGAACATCGCCCAGCCCGCGAAACCGATTGTCGGAAACGCCTTGCCCGCGGGACCGACCGGCATTGGAACAACGGCGAAGTCTTCCGCGTCCATCCGTTCGGCAACCGCGATCAGCGCATCCGGGTCCTGGTCGAGGAACGCGCAGGTGCCCGAATAGAACCCGGCGACGATTTCATTGAAGCCCCAGCTCACGGAATCCTTCGGCGCATAGCCGTTCTGATACATATCGATCAGGAACTGCAGACCCTCGACGGATCCCGGCTGGTTGAGCGTGCTCTTGCCGTTCTCGTCGAAGAAAGTGTTATCGCCGTTCATGGTCGCGGCCATCATGATCCAGCCGTTCAGACCGCCCGGACCGCCGCGCAGGCAGTAACCGTATTTGCCGTCCAGCTCGGAAACCGCCTTGGAGGCCGCCATGAAGTCTTCCATGGTTTTCGGCGGCTCCTTGACGCCCGCTTCCTCAAGCAGCTTCTTGTTGTAGAACAGGGCGCGCAGATAGAAGCCGTAAGGGATCATCCGGGCGGTCTTGCCGTCCGTCTGGCGGCCCATGTCCAGGGCCTTCTGGGTCAGCGTCTTGCCGTATTCCCAGTCCGCGATCCTGCTGTTCAGGTCGACAAGCTTGTCCTTGTAGATCCCCGCCCAGCGGTCAGGCATTTCCACCACATCGGGAATGTCGCCGCCGGCCACCATGGTCGCGAATTTTTCGAACGCCTGCCCCCAGGGCAACGAGACGATCTCGACTTCGGTTCCCGGATTGGCCGCTTCGAAAGCATCCACCTGTTTTTGAAGAACTTCCGTCCGCTCCGGGCTTGTGATGACCTCCACAAGCTTCAGGGTCTCTGCACTTGCCGCTGATCCGGCAAGAAATGCCAATGCACTGATGGCTCCTATTAGTCCTCTCATAATCTGCTCCGCTCCTCTTTAAGGTTTATGATTTGAAAGCGCCGTCTTATTGCCGGGCGCTTGTCCTCAGGGCCGCCTCGAAGTCGGCCCAAAGATCGTTGGGGTCTTCCAGACCCAGGCTCAGACGCACGATCCTGTCGGAGACGCCAAAGCGTTGCATGGAATTCTGTTCACCGGCCTGCCTGAGGCCGATCCGCGTCGGCAGGATCAGGCTCTCGAAGCCGCCCCAGCTGACACCGAGACGGAACAGCTTCAGCCTGTCCGCGAGCTCCGGAATATCGATGCTCTCATCCAGCTCGACCGAAAGGAGGCCTGACCGTCCGCTCAAGCCCGGCACCATGTTGGGACCTGGCGACATGACAGCCGTGACGTTGGGATGGCAGGAAAGCCTGTCGACGAACAGGTTCGCCGACGCCTGGTGCTGGCGCATGCGGGCGCCCAGCGTGCGCAGACCCCGCGTCAGCAGGAACGCCTCGAAGGGCGCAAGCTTGCCGCCCAGCAGCGTCAGGGTCAGGTCGCGGATGCGGTTGATGAGGTCCGCGCGGGCGATCACCACGCCGGCGACCGTATCCGAATGGCCCGACAGATATTTGGATGCCGAATGAATGACGATATCGATGCCGAGCGTCAGCGGCCGCTGGAACAGGGGCGTCGCCCAGGAATTGTCCACGGCTGTCAGCGTTCCGTGACGTTTGGCATGAGCGGCCACCGCCGCCAGGTCCATCGTCTGGAAGACCACAGAGTTCGGGCTTTCCAGATAGGCGAGCTTTACCCCCTCAAGCAGATCCGGATCGTTCTGGAACGCCTCGGCGGAATGGTAGGAAACCTCGACGCCGAAAGGACGCAACATGCGCTCGAACAGCCGGTAGGCGTCCGGATAGACATGCTCCACGCAGGCGATACGGTCGCCCGGTTGAACGAAAGCGAAGACCGTGGAGGAAATAGCCGCCATTCCGGATGCGAAACCGACCGCGGCCTCGCCCTCTTCCGCGACCGCGACCAGATTCTCGAACGCGGCGACGGTCGGGTTCTGAACCCGCGTATAGAGCGGATCGGCCGACCGGCCCGCCATCCGGTCTTCAAAGGCCTGATAGCTGTCGAAGGTGAACAGCGAGGTCTGCACGATGGGCGGCACCGCGGCCCCGCCAAAGCCGGTTGCCGCCGCTGCCAGCAAGGTATCGATGGAATAGGGATCCGGCACGGTCTCAGCCATGATGTTCCTCGGAAATTTTCTGCGTCTCTGTGCAAACCATGTCGATGATCGTCGCGGTCAGCCCGGCGGCCTTTTCCTCGTCCCCGGCGATGATCGCATCCGCCAGCGGACGGTGTAGCGGGATGGTGTCCTCGCCGAGATGGGCCTTGCCGAACGGCGTGTCGTAGATGTCGTGGAAACACTTCTGGATCTGCTCGACGAACTGGCGGAACAGGGGATTGCCCGTCGCGTCGTGGATGGCGTTGTGAAACCTGTGATCGGCCGGGCGCCAGTCTTCTCCGGCCTCGAAGACCGCCATCAGTTCCGCCGCCCGCGCGTTTATGAGCTTGCGCTGTTCCGGCGTCGCGAGACGGGCGGCGATCCGCACCGCCTCGATTTCAAGCGGGCGCCGCACCTGCAGCATCCTCAGAAGGCTGATCGCCTCGTGTTTGATCGTCAGCGCCACGCGCACGGTGTTGCGGGAGATCTCGGCCGTGAGCCGGGTTCCCGCCCCCTTGTTGCGGCTGACAACACCCATGCTTTCCCAGGTTTTCAGAGTCTCGCGGATGGTCGACCGGCCAAAACCGAGACGCTGAACAAGATCGAGTTCAGGCGGCAGGCGGTCCCCCACCTTCAGCCCTTCCTCCTCGATCAGCCTGATGAGGGCACGCGGTACGTCCCACGGACCGTCATCCCGATCCGCGTCCTTGTCAAAACGTTTCTGCGCTGGATTCTGCGGCATGGACCGGGAGCGACCTTTCTCATTGTTCTCATTCACGATATCACTTTGTCTGACATTGTAAATACTTTGTCAGACAATGTTTTTTTGAACAAGAAGGAAAGGCGTAAGTTATTGATATTTATTAATATACATGGAAAGAGTCTTTGATGTCGGCGGAAAATTCGATCATGGAACCACAATAAAAGCGGCAAATCGCCCGCCGGCGGCATGCAGCACGCACCCGCGCATTCACCCCGGCAGGCGACCGCTGGGGACGCCTGCCGGGGAGTTGGGAAAGGATCGACAATCAGGCAGGTGCCGCCCGGCGTGAAAGGTCTCTGAGGACACCGCTTATTTCAGGGTGGATGTCTTCAGTCGGGAGGAATTGGCCTCAGTCAGACCGGGCGGCGTTCGCGAAAGTCACATGGACGGATAGCCGTCGATGACGTTTCGGTAGAAAGCCGCGATGTCTTTCGAGGCCTCCAGATCCGGGTGCATCTCGTCGGTCCAGCGTCCGCGGACGATGTTGCGAATGTCGACGACCGTCACATTGGCGTGTTTTTCGGAAACCTCCTCCAGCATGCCGTAGAACCGGTCGATGACATGGGCCAGAATTTCCGCGATCAGTTCCTTGTCCGCCCCCATGTCGAAACTCCGCCGCACGAACGGCCTGCCCAGCCAGGGACCGTCGGCACGGGCCACGGGATAGTCGTAGCCATGGACAAGCATCTGCGTTCCGGGTGAGGTGTTTCTCACATACCGCGCGATGTCCAGATATCCGTCCTTGAGCTTGCCGAGGATGGCGTCGAGCCTGTCGGGCATCAGATAGTCCTCGGGCTTGCCGGAGCCGTTTCCGGCACTGCGGTCCTTCAAAAGCTTTTGCAGCACACCGCATCCGAGAATTTCGTTGCCACCGCCGGAAAAGACGAAATAGTCGAAACGTCCCTTATCGATATGCAGCTTGAAGGGTTTTCTTTCGACCACCTGAGCGAATGTGATGCTCGGCCAGGCGGTGCTCGCGGTTTCGTAGTAACCTTCCAGCACATCGAAGAAAGTCTTGTTGTAACCGAGGAAACGCGACACTTCGATCAGAACGTTGACCCAGGCGTCACCGCCGGCGCAAACACTGGTAGGCGATCGCCGTATCCTGTGCGCAAGCGCATCGTCACCCTTGCCGATCGCGGACCATTCCACCGCCACCTGCTCCGGTGTCAGGGGAGCCCTGTTCTCATCGAGGATGTGATAAACAAGGCATTTGTTCGGATCTTTTTCAAATCTCGTATTATTCAGTACCGTTGCTTCCAGGACTTCAGCGTACATGTCTACCTCCTAAGCCGGGCAGATTGCAGTAGTCAGCGCGTGCAGGGACCGCGGGATCCGCAAGCAATACTGCGCGGTCCAGCGGTCGATGGGGCACGTCACCCAGGACCATGGTTCCAAGCGGCTCTTCCGCGGACGAGCGGATGCGGCGTGAAACCGGAACATTTCGGGGGACCTGCGATTGAACTGACATCTTTCCATTCCTGCCAACAATGTGGCCTGCTCCTTGAGGCATGACAGTCCCTCGAGCCGCCTGATCCCAGGCGGCACCGGAAAACAATTTGTCATGTTGCCAAGGAGAGGTCGTTCAAAGCGAAATCATATGATCTCGAGACAACTCTCTTATACCGGAGCCGCATCATTGCGCCTTCCGACATCAGTAATAATAAGCAATTTCGATTTGGAAGCTCGTGAGAAAAGCGTGAATGAACCGTTCCAAAAACAAATGGCCCGGTGAATACCGGGCCAGATCGATAATATAAATTATTTTATATTATGAGGAAGTTTCCGAGTCTGGCGCAAGCTTCCTTATCGTTGTCCGGAAGGCGGATCTTTTTCAGTAATGGAAGATAATTTTTCTTTCCGGCCTTCTCGACTTCCTCAGGTGAGCAGGTCGCGAAGGCTTCCGAAAGCCGCCTTGCCACCAGGGGCGCCGCGACACTCGTTCCCTGCACGACCGCGTAGGACCCGCTGCGGGTCCCCGCCCCGATCATCCCCGGCAGGACATTCGACCGGTCCGCTTGCGCGGTACAGTCAACGGTGCCGACCGGATTATCCGCGGACACCTTGCCGGAGGAACTGTAACTTGTTGGGACAGGCTTTTTGGTATCCCAATGTGTCTCCGCGGCGGGTTTGCACCCGGAAACAATCAGCGTTGTTTCGCCGGTCGCCATACCGTTGAGACTTCCAAATCGCCGGACATGGCTGCCGGCGTCATCGCTCTGGGATTGTTCACCGCGATCATTGTAGATGCGGTAGCGCGGATCGCCCAGATAGCTCTGCCGGCTCCCTTTTTGAAAAGCCTCCAGATCCAGATCGCGTTGAACCCAGAGATTGATCGGCGGATGGTCAACTGGCCCACCCTTTCCACGCTTCAATGTGACCCGCCAATCACCGGCAGGCGCTGCGGGGAGATCAAGATCGTCCGGTTCACTCGGAGCCAGCGCGATCACGACACGCCAGCGCCCCGACGTGCGATGGTTGTCGAGACTCATCTGACCGACATGCGGAGCGGGATGACGGTTACCGAGCCGTATGACTTCAAAGTTACGCGGGTCGCCATTTTCGAAATCGGCGTTCGGCTTGAGCTTCAGCGCGGCACTGGCTTTTTTAAAAGGTCCCTCGAGCTCGACTGTGAACGCGCCCGGATCAAACCCGGCAGGGAACCAGATTTCCAGATAATTGGACGTCCGGTCGGTCGGCTGAACGGTCCAGGTAAATTCAAATGCACCTGGTTTGAGGTCTTCCGCGGTAATTTCGCCGTGCAGGCGCTGCAGGTAGGTGTTGCCCGATGGAATGACGAGTGCCGTTGCTCTGCCGAGTTCACGGCGCTTTGTCACGATCTCGTTTATTGCCGCCTCAAGTTCGCTCGCCCCGTCATGCCTGCCCGCGGAAAATCCGTAGCTGAAGTTGATGACAACGCGAATATCCTCAACCCCATATCCGGCAGCGATCCTCTCGGCTCGCTCCAGAATGTAATGAACCGCCGAAAGCATATACATGTCTTTGCCGAAGCTCGACGTATCCCACGCGAGTGTGTTGGGAAGCTGCACCGCGATCAGACGGGTTTCCTCCGGCGGGTCAGTGAACTTGTTCGGGTCATAGCCCGCAGCAGCATCCATGATATGCGCACCATGGGTGGCGAGCCGATTGATTGCCGCAGGTGATCCGAACTGTTCGGAGGACACCCCTGCGCCGGCATAGAGCGCATCCTCGTCATCGTTTTCACGAATGAACCGTTCAATCACATCACGGGTGTACTCCCTGCCGAAAAGAACGCTCGAGGCCTCTGCGCCCGGCTTTTTGTCGGCCGACTGAACCCAGCAGAATTCAACGCGCGTCCTAAGGCCGTCGGCGGCCCTGAAATTGCGATGGGCAAAGGGAATGCCGTCGTCGATGACCGCCAGAACATTGATGACCTTGCCCTGGCTGTTTTTTCTGACCTCGGGATCCGGTGACCAGTCGGGATCCGCCGGAAGGGTGCCGATGTCGTCATGCATCGCGGCCGGGGCTACCGGAAACGCCATTCGAAAGCGGGGCTCATCGATCCCCTGGAACTGGACGGCTTCCTGAAGATCTACCCGCAAACTCTTCAGGCCGATCTCGCCTCTCGCTTTATTTTCGACAACAATCGGCCAGAACCGCAGGGGTATGTTTTCGCTTTTGCCCCAGACAGTAGGCAGCCACATCCGTCGGCCGGCCGTCGAGGCCGTGCTTGCAAGAAGCTCAGGCTTCCTCGGTGACGGATGTTCGGCGAGAGCCGTTAGAAAGTGGTTGTCGTTTTCGCGGAAGACGGGAAAGGCATAGGGTCTTCCGATCCCGAAATTCCAGGCTTCGTAAGGGCCGAGATAGCTCTCGAGCGCGGCGATGGAATTCCCATCGCCGCTTGCAGTGCTTGCGTCAGTCATGTCAGAGCTCCCGCTTACTGGTCGAACTCGCCGACCGCTCTCTCCCAGAGCCATTCAAACAGGGAACTTTTTGCGACCTTGCAATTCTGGAGTTCGCTCACGCCATGGTCTTTCCAGACGGGATCCCTGTAATGGGCGAGCATGAAATCGGAGTCCGCCTTTGCTTCATATTTCAGGCCGGTCATGAGCTGTGAAACGCCACATTTGTTCAAAACGATTTCGCCGATCATTTTACCAAGCAACGCTCCAGCCCAACTGTCGACCGGATAGTGCACGCCGGCGACAGTCCGGCTCACCGCAACCCGTTCCGCCTGTTTACGCACCAGCTTCTTGCGCTTGTCAGGGTCGGGATAGTGGGACTTTTTCTCGTCGATCAAACCTTCCAGCACGCGCGCAACGGCAAAGGCCTCCGTCGCGTGGGCACTTGGAAAGCTCCCGTGCCCCGGAGTGGTGATCATCGGTAGAACGGTCGCATCAATCCGATCCGGTCGACGAATAGCCAGATGATGTTTGACGATCATGGCAACGTGCGAGGCCAGAACCTGCGTGATCGCGATCAGCTCCAGAGTTTTCGGGTTGCGTGCCGGATAAAGGCCCAGGATCATGGCGAAATAGGGCGTCGGGAAGCCGAGCTGGCTGAGTATTTCGGGGGTCCGTTCCGGCCTTTGATCGATATAGGACCGGACGATCTTCACCTGTTGCTCGAACACGGACATCTCCGGACGGGTCACCTCGAAAAACGGCTGGGCACTGCCGCCACGGGCCTGATGCGACAGGACGACGGCGCCGTTCGGCTCCTCTCGTATGTCCCAGTGCAGTTCGCTCAAAAAGTCGCTGAGATAAAGCGACGCCCTCACCCAATCCGCCCATTTATCCAGATTGTCCGAAGAGGAAAACTTGAGCTCTTTCGGCGTGTGCGCCGCTGCGTCGCCGGCCGCGTGAGAGATCGCCTGCGCACTTGTCTGCAATCCCTGAACCGTGAGCGGGTCGAGAGCCGGACCCGCACCGGCGCCGAGAAAGCTGCCAATTCCTGTCAGATTCAAATTTCCAACGCCGCCTACTCCACCGACACCCCCAACACCGCCGACACCCCCAACACCACCGACACCACCGACACCACCGACACCACCGAAATAGGCCATTTCGCCCTCCACTTAAGAATAAACTATTGTTAAAATCCAACCGCGCTTAACGCGCGTGCAACATTCTGCCCAAGATGATAATCCGCCGCCGGATGCGCGCGCATATATGCTTCGACTGAAAACCCCGGTTGCCTGCGACGAAGTTCCTCGCCGACATCCCGTGCTTCTTCTGTCCTATCCAGAAAATGGAGCGCCGTTATCTTGGCGCGCAGCGTAGACAAATGGCGCTGATTGCGCTCCAGCGACATATCGGCGAACTTCAAGGCCTGCGTGTAGTCCCCTGCCGACAGGTAGGCTGTGGAGCACAGAGAATCGAAAAAATATTTGAACGGGTCGATGGGGGAAAGTTGACGTGCTTTTTCCGCTGCGTGAACCGCCTGTTGCCCGGCGTCCTGAAATGCAAACAAGGCGCCCCGCAACAGCCAGGACAGCGCTTCATTCGGGTTCTCGGTAAGAGCCATTCCGTAGCGTTCGGAAGCAACGTCCAGCCTTCTGAGCAGGTTGTTATGCGCGAATCCGTCAATTGTCAGGCAGAACGCATTCTCGGGATCGATGTCGAGCGCTTTCGCCGTGCTGCCGACAGCGCTTTTGGTATCCTGGGCCGGATCGGAACTCCACCCGTTGACGACACTCAGGATGTGCCACTTGCCACGCCAGGCAAGAACCTCCGCGGACCTCGGAGACCGTTTGACCGCCTCGTCAAGCAACTCGCGGGACTGCGCAAAATCACGGAGGGTCGTCCTGTGCATCAGGCTGACACCGGCCATGAGAAGTCTGTGGTCGGAGATTTCGGTAATGGGACGTCCGCGAACATAATTCAGGGTGTCGGACGCAATGGCACTGCCGACTGCCTGCACGATGTTGGTGAGACCTTGACCCGCATCGCTGATGAAATCCCTGAATTTTCCACTGAAACGGCGGGTCCACAGGATCCGGCCTGAGCTGGCATCCAGAAAATCGACATCGGTGATCACCTGATCGTCCAGCTTGTGAATGTTTCCACTCACGCAGTAATCGACACCAAGCTTGTCACGAATAACCTCAATATCGATCCGTCTCCCGGCAAATGCGCGGCTCGACAGGTGGGAAATAACCGACAGAAGATTGGTTCGCGAAAGGGACCGGCAGATCTCTTCGGCGAACCAGTCTCCAAGAACGGTCAATTCCGGATTGTTCTCGATGCTGAGCAGCGGCAGAACCGTGACTGTGGGTACAGGCGGCCTCGACAGGGAGGAGGAGGACGACGGCCTGAAAAGGGAATAGATCTGGTCAGGACTGGCTCTGATCCCGTTGCACCAGTCGATGAAATCCGGCGACTGAACGTCCAGGCCCTCCAGAAAGGTTCCCTGACCGGGACGGCCCGCGAAAGCGACCTTGCCGAGATCGAGCGTGACCTCGGAATTGTTGGTGGTGATCAGTTGCCCGTAATAGGGGCCCATAGCCGCCTTGATGTCGGAAAGGGCACGGCGCAGGCTTTGGCGGCCCGTGTCGTAGCACGCAACCCCCCAAAGCGTTTCCTGCAGAAAGGTCCGGCTTCTGCAACCGTGCGGAGCCGTCGCCAATAAAGCGAAGATCGCGCGGTGCTTCTTGCCGGTTATTTCGAACGCTCCAGGTTCAGCGGAACGGACGAAACAGGACCCGAACAGGTTTATTTCCAATATTTTGGCGCACATAGCCCATTGCCTCGACAAAAATGCGTAGTTTTATAAAACAGCAGTTCCGTGGCGGAACCAATAGGTTCACACTTTTTTCACGCTCGCAACCGGTTCCATGCCTCTAAACTCACGGCATCGTAAACTTAAAAGTGAGCGCGAGAATTGTCAGCCAAGAGCACGAACATTGATGATGTCGCGGATATCGTCGATTTCTTCCTTGCATGGAATTATCACCGGCAAACCGTGATTCAGATTTGCGAAATAGGTGATTTGAGCGAGCAGCAAAAGAAAACACTGTCCTGGCTGGTGAAGATGGCTGACCGGGTGAGTCTTTCAGATCTTGAAAAAGAGGATCGCGACTAGATCAACTTTCAGACCTGCAATCGGAAACAACTGCAGGTCTGAAAGCAGATCGATTCTAAAGTGGCCGGGCATCCAAAAGAGAGAACGGTACCTGTTTATAGAGGCCGAATTTACTCTAGACGACGCAACGTAATTGAAGCTTTAATGAAGCAAAAATAAAAACAGATTTGACAACTCAGAAAATTTCAAGTATTATAGGTGCGCACTTAGGGAATATGGAAGTGCAAATAATTTTTCAATAAGATCTTTTTTTAGGTAATATTCAGTGGCGGAGGCTCTCTCCGCCACAATTTTCGTTAATTAATTAAATCAACTTGAAAAATATTTGTATAAAAATTTCAAATGTAAGTATTAATAGAAATATCCCTCGCAATATGCCGGTATGGACCGGCTCAAGAGATGACCCTCCATCTCAGCCGATCTGGGCGGTGGCTTCGATCTCGATGAGGGCCTCGTCCTCGATCAGCCCGGCGACCACGACAACCGACATGGCCGGGAAATGCCGGCCGAAGACGCGGCGGTAGGCTTCGCCGACTTCCTTCTGCCGCGCCAGATATGCGCGCTTGTCGGTTATGAACCAGGTCAGACGCACGATATCGGTCACCGCGCCCCCCGCCTCTTCGACGATGGCGGCGATATTGGCGAGCGTCTGCTCCATCTGGGCAACAAAGTCCCCGGTCTCGAAGACCTGATCCCCGTTCCAGCCGATCTGGCCGCCGATATGAAGCGTCCGCCCTTCGGTCAGCACACCGTTTGCGTAGCCTTTCGCGGGAACCCAGCCCTGCGGTTGAACGATCCTGGCCGGCATCTCTCACACTCCCCGCGGCTTGTGCCACGATCCGGTTGGCCTGCCGGCGCAGGCGGACTTGCGATCACTTGAACCTGTTGCCGCCAGTGAAGGACGTGATATGCGCGAGCGTTGGGGAATGGTTGTCATTGTTCCTGTTCTTCCCTATTCCGGTCTTGACCAATTCAGCTTCGGTCAGACCCCTATATATTTATGCGTGACGTCATCGGTGAGGTCGGCAATGGCACCGGCCCACACGGACCGGCCGCGTTCCAGGATGACCGCCCTGTCGCTGATCTCCCGCAGCTCCCGGATCGATTTGTCGATCACCAGGATCGAAAGACCCGTTTCGGCCTTCAACTGACGGATAACGGCCCAGATTTCCTGACGGATGATAGGTGCAAGCCCCTCGGTCGCCTCGTCGAGAATCAGAAGTTTCGGGTTGGTCATCAGCGCCCGGCCGATGGCCAGCATCTGCTGCTCACCGCCCGATAGCGACGCCGCCCGCTGCCCGCGCCGTTCGCCCAGGCGCGGGAACAGCTCAATGACCCGCTCGAAGGTCCAGGCGCCTCGCCGGGCCGCGGCGGTCAGGTTTTCGTGAACCGTCAGACTGCCGAAGCAGCGGCGGCCCTCGGGAACCAGTCCGAGACCCAGCCGCGCGGCGCGATGGCTGGCGAGGTGGGTAAGATCCTTCCCGTTGAACGTCAGGGTACCCGACGCAGGCAGCATCCGGCAGATGCATTTGACCGTCGTGCTCTTGCCCATGCCGTTGCGCCCGAGCAGGGCGAGCACCTCGCCTTCGCCGATTGCGAGGTCCACACCGAAGAGGGCCTGGCTCGCGCCGTAGGAGGCGGTGACATTTTCAAGCGTCAGCAGGCTCATGCCTCATCCCCCAGATAGGCTTCGCGCACAGCCGCGTTGGCACGGATTTCCTCCACGGAACCGGTGGCGATCACTTCGCCATAGACCAGCACGCTGATCCTGTCGGCCAGGGAGAAGACCGCATCCATGTCATGTTCCACCAGAAGGATCGGCGCTTCCTGGCGGAGCTGGTCCAGAAAGCCGGTCAACAGCCTTGAGCCTTCCGGCCCCATTCCGGCCATCGGCTCGTCCATCACCAGGGCTTTCGGGCGCAGTGTCAGCGCCACCGCGACTTCGAGCTGGCGGCGCTGGCCGTGGCTGAGTTCGGCCGTCCGCTGACGGGCAAGGTCCTCAAGGCCGACTCGCAGCAGAGCTTCCTCCGCCGTTTCGGTAAGCGTCCTGTCGTGCAGCGCATCTTTCCAGAACCGCCAGGGCCTGCCGCTGGCGCCCAGGGCGCCGAGAACGGCATTCTGCAGAACCGTATCGTCCATCGCGAGAGAGGAAATCTGGAAGGTCCGGCCGAGCCCGGCCCGGGCCCGCATCCGCGTCGCCTGATGGGTGACGTCCCTCCCCAGAAGGTGAACCGACCCGGCGTCCGGTTTGAGCGTGCCGCAGATCTGCGCGATCAGCGTCGACTTGCCCGCCCCGTTCGGCCCGATGATCGCATGGATCTCTCCGGGCCTCAGATCCAGCGAGATTTCCCGGCTGGCACGCAGGGCGCCGAAACTCTTGCAGATGCCCCGCGTTTCCAGAACAGGTGTTTGCCGGGCAGGTGTCAACGGAACGGATTGTTCAGTCATGGACCGCCTCCCGTCCCGACACCATTCCGATCAGCCCGCCCCGGCCGAACAGCACGATCAGCAGCAGCAGCAGGCCGAGATAGATGTGCCAGAATTCGCTGAGTTCGCCGAGCCAGTGTTCCAGGGCGACGAAGACCAGCGCTCCGACCACAGGTCCGAACAGCCGCCCGACCCCGCCCAGGATCACGAATATCATGATCTCGCCGCTTGTCTGCCAGCTGAACATCACCGGGCTGACGAACCTGTTGAGATCGGCGAACAGGGCTCCCGCCAGTCCGGCGATGGCGCCGGACAGTACAAAGGCGACCAGGCGCAGACGGGCCGGATCGAGGCCGACGGTCTCCACGCGGACCGGCGCCTGACGCGCCGCATTCAGCGCCAGCCCGAACGGCGATTTGGCGAGCCGCCAGACAAAGACAAGCACGAGACACAGAAGCGCCAGGCACAGACCGTAGAACTGGATCGGATCGAGCGTGTTCAGGCCCGGAAAGCCGTTGCGAACATAGATCGACAAGCCGTCCTCGCCGCCGTATTCCGACCAGGAAATGGCGAAGAAAAAGAACATCTGCCCGAAAGCCAGCGTGATCATGATGAAGTAGACGCCGGCCGTGCGCAGCGACAGGATGCCGATCGCCAGCGCGGCAAGGGACGACACGGCGATGGCTGTCAGCCAGATGACCGGCATGGACTTCGTGCCCTCGATCAGCAATGGCCATTCGGCGAGGGCCGTATAGGTCTGCGCGTGGTGGGCGAGAATGCCCATCGCATAGCCGCCGAGCCCGAAGAACACGGCGTGGCCCAGACTGACCAGACCGCCGAGTCCCAGCGCGACATTCAGTCCGATGGCCGCGATGGCGAAGACCGCCGCCCGGGTCATCAGGGTGATGGTGAAAGGCTCGTCCGCCATGACCGCCCAGAGCGGGATCGCCACGAAAAGCGCCAGGGTGAATGCATTCACATGGGTTTCTCTGATCATGCCCGCGCTCCGAACAGTCCGGCAGGCTTGAGAACCAGCACCGCGGCCATCAGCACATAGATCGCCATGGAGGCAAGGGAAGACCCGATCGAGGTCGCCGTTGACGGATCGAAGAAGAGTTTCATGACTTCCGGCAGGAAGATACCGCCCAGCGTATCGGTCAGCCCGACGAGGAGAGCACCGATCAAGGCTCCCTTGATGGAGCCGATGCCGCCGATGACGATAACGACGAAAGCCATGATCAGAACCGGTTCGCCCATGCCGACCTGCACCGACTGAATGGCCCCTACCAGCGCCCCGGCAAAGCCGGCCAGCGCGGCGCCGAGTGCGAAGACGATGGTGTAGAGTTTCGCGATGTCGATCCCCAGGGCGGCAATCATCTCCCGGTCGTTTTCCCCGGCGCGGATCTGCACGCCGAGCCGGGTCTTCGAGATCAGCAGATAAAGCCCCAGCCCGACCGCCAGCCCGATAACGATGAGCGCCAGCCGGTAAAGCGGATACTGGATCCCGCCCGGCAGGGTAATCGGGCCGGACAGATAGTCCGGCACGTCCAGGAACAGCGGGAAAGACCCGAAGATCCAGCGGGTGCCTTCCGAGAAGATCAGGATCAGGGCGAAGGTCGCCAGCACCTGGTCCAGATGGTCCTTCCGGTAGAGCCGCCTTATGACGACCAGTTCCACAAGCGCCCCGGCAATTGCGGCCCCCGCGAGCGCGGCGATCAGCCCGAGCAGAAACGATCCCGTCTTACCGGCAACCGCCGCCGCGCAGAAGGCGCCGATCATGTAGAGCGAGCCATGGGCCAGATTGATCAGCCCCATGACACCGAAGATCAGCGTCAGCCCCGCCGCCATCAGAAACAGCATGATGCCGAACTGAAGACCGTTCAAAATCTGCTCTATGAGCAATATCAGTGACATGAACCCCCGCCCCTGGAGCATCAAAAACGATTGGTAGTCCGCGGCCCGTTTCCAGGCCGCGGACTCAGTGTCTTACATATCGCATTCGGCCCAATAGGCGTCGGCATGGCTGGTCAGCGCCGTGCCGATGATCTTGTTGGTGTAGACATCGCCTTCCTTGATCACCTCGCGGACATGGATGTCCTGGATCGGGTGATG
>NZ_PPCN01000014.1 GCF_002906165.1 Roseibium marinum | reverse complement strand
TGGTCGTCCTCGACGATCACCTCCATGTCGGTGTTGCCGGACTGTTTCACAGCCAGCAGGAAACCGTCGCGCACATCGATCCCCAGACCAGCGCCGCCGCCCGAAAGCGTCGTGATCATGCCAACCTTCACCGGTCCGGCCTGAGCGCCCGTCAGTCCTAAAGCCAGCGCGGCAGCCGCCGCCATCGTCATCACCTTCATCACAAACTCCTCTTGTTACTGGACCTGCTATTCCCGTTTGTTTTCTCATTCGCTGTCCGGTGCCTGTTTCAAGTCTTTCCGGAAAGTTCTGGGCAGTCGTCTGTTTTTTCCTTTTCCGCGTGCCCGCGCGGGAAAGGTGTCTCCTATGGGCTCACGCCTGCGGCCGCAGCCGGAACCTCTGGATCTTGCCGGTTTCCGTCTTCGGCAAAGTGTCGGCAAACACGACCGAGCGCGGATATTTATACGGCGCGATCATTGCCTTGACATGGTCCTGCAGCACCCTGCGCAACTCGTCGCCCGGCTCGGCTCCCTCGCTCAGAACCACATGAGCCTCAACGATGGCGCCACGGTCCTCGTCCGCGACTCCGATGACAGCGCATTCCAGAACCGCCGGATGCGCCAGCAGGGCCGCCTCGACCTCCGGCCCGGCAATGTTGTAACCGCCGGAGATGATCATGTCGTCATTGCGCGCGGCGAAATGCAGATAACCGTCCGCGCTCATGGAAAAGCTGTCGCCGGTAATGTTCCAGCCATCGACGACATATTGCCCCTGACGCTCGTCCGCCAGATAGCGGCAGCCGGTCGGCCCACGTACGGCAAGCCGCCCGACTTCGCCCACAGGAACCGGCTGACCGTCCGTCCCGACGACCCTGACCTGATAGCCCGTCACCGGTTTGCCGGTGCAGGCGGGCTTGTGATCCTCGAAACGGTTGGAAACGAAGATATGCAGCATCTCCGTGGCGCCGATGCCGTCCAGCATCGGCTTGCCGGTCTTTTCCATCCAGGCGTCGTAAACCGGCGCCGGCAGGGTCTCGCCCGCCGAAACAGCCGCGCGCAGGGAGGACAGGTCCGCCCCTTCGTCCATCGCCTTCAGCATCACCCTGTAGGCGGTCGGTGCCGTGAAGCAGACGGTCGCCTTGTATTTCTGGATGATCTCGATCATCTGCGGCGGCGAGGCGTTCTCCAGAAGCGTGGCCGCCGCGCCGAAACGCAGCGGAAAGATCGCCAGACCGCCGAGACCGAAAGTGAAGGCCAGCGGCGGCGAGCCGACAAAGACGTCGTCAGGGGTCACGCCCAGCACTTCCCGCGCATAACCGTCGGCGATGATCAGAAGGTCGCGGTGAAAATGCATCGTCGCCTTCGGAGTGCCCGTCGACCCTGAGGTAAATCCGAGCAGGGCGACATCGTCGCGCCCTGTCGGCACGGCGTCGTATTGCACGGATTTTTCCAGCGCCAGCCGGTCGAGCTCCGCATCGTGATTGGAGGTGCCGTCAAAGCCGACGACCTTCTTGAGATACGAAGATGTCTTGGCACAGGCGACCATTTCCTCCATCAGCCGCGTGTCGCAGAGCGCGAATTCGATCTCCGCCTTGTCGACGACCTTGGAAAGCTCGCCCGCCCGCAGCATCGGCATGGTGTTGACGACCACCGCGCCTGCTTTCGTGGCAGCGAGCCAGCAGGCCACCATGGCCGGATTGTTGGCGGAACGGATCAGCACCCTGTTGCCGGGCCGCACGCCGAGATCCTCGCTGAGGACATGAGCCAGCCGGTTGGTCCAGTCGGCCAGTTCCTTGTAGGTCCGCCGCCTGCCGTTGCCGATCAGCGCCGTGCGGTCGCCGAAGCCCTTGTCGACCATCCTGTCGGTCAGCTCCACCGCCGCGTTGAGACGCTCCGGATAGGAGAAGCCATCGAGCAGAAACTCTGGCCAGGCGTCTTCGGGCGGCAGGTTGTCCCGCGTGAAGGTATCGGTATGTGCGGAAGGACCAAGCATGGATCAGGCCTCCTGAAATGCGCTGAACGTCTGGCGCGCTATGATGATTTTCTGAACGTCCGAGGCACCCTCGTAGATGCGCAGGGCGCGGATTTCCCGGTAAAGCGTTTCGACCGCCGTGCCCGAGCGCACACCGTCGCCGCCGTGCAGCTGCACGGCCTTGTCGATCACCTGCTGCGCCTGATCGGTGGCGAAGAGTTTGGCCATGGCCGCTTCGCGGGTCACGCGCGGCGCGCCGCTGTCCTTGGTCCAGGCGGCCCGGTAGACCAGCAGCGCGGCCGCATCGATGTCGAGCGCCATATCGGCGATATGGCCCTGCACCAGTTGCAGGTCGGCAAGCGGCGCCCCCTGAATTTCCCGGGTGGTCACCCGCCGCAGGCTCTCGTCAAGCGCCCGCCGGGCAAATCCGAGGGCAGCGGCAGCGACCGTGGAACGGAAGATATCCAGAACGGACATGGCAATTTTGAAGCCCGCTCCCGGAGCTCCGATCAGATTGGCCTTTGGAACCCGGCAATCGGTGAACCGCAGGGATGCCAGCGGATGCGGGGCGATGGTCTCCAGGCGCTCGCTCACCTCGAACCCGGCAAGGTCGGGCGTCAGAATAAAAGCGGACAGCCCCTTCGCCCCGGGAGCCTCTCCGGTCCTTGCAAACAGTGTGTAGACGTCCGCGATCCCGCCGTTGGAAATCCAGGTCTTCTCGCCGTTCAGAACATAAGCATCGCCATCGTCTGTCGCGGTCATCGTCGAATTGGCGACATCGGAGCCCGACTTCGGCTCGGTAAGCGCGAAGGCTGAAATCGCCTTGCCCGAGCGGGTCAGGGGCAGCCATTCAGACTTCTGTGCATCTGTGCCGAAAAGGGAAATCGCGCCGGTCCCCAGTCCCTGCATCGCAAAGGCGAAATCGGCCAGCCCGTCGTGACGGGCCAAGGTCTCGCGGATGATACAAAGGCTGCGCACGTCCAGCGCGCCATCCGGAGCTCCCGAATATCGGAGAAATCCGGCTGTACCCAGATCCGCGACAAGGTTGCGGCAGTCGGTATCCGTATCGCCGTGTTCGAAGTGCTTAAGCCGGGAGGAGGCCCAGCTTTCCAGTTCGTCGGCCAGCACACGGTGCCGGGCTTCGAAAAACGGCCAGTCGAGGAAGGTCCTGTCTGCCATCAATCGCCCTCGAACACAGGTTTTTCTTTCCTGACGAACGCCTCGTAGGCGCGGCGGAAATCCTTGCCCTGCATGCAGATCGCCTGGGCCTGCGCTTCCGCCTCGATGGCCTGCTCCAGGCTCATCGACCATTCCTGGGCGAGCATCGTCTTGGTCATCGAATTGGCGAAGGTCGGCCCGGCCGCGATCCGGCCGGCCATCTCCATCGCCGCACCTTCAAGGGTATCTGCCTCGGTGACGGAATTGAAAAAGCCCCATGCATGGCCCTCGGCGGCACTCATCGACCTGCCGAGATAAAGCAGCTCCGCCGCCCGGCCCTGGCCGATGATCCGCGGCAGGATCGCGCAGGCGCCCATGTCGCAGCCGGCGAGACCGACCCGGTTGAAGAGAAAGGCCACCTTTGCTTCCGGCGTCGCGATGCGAAGATCGGACGCCATGGCCATAATCGCTCCCGCGCCCGCGCAAATGCCGTCGACTGCGGCGACGATCGGCTTGCCGCAGCCGAGCATCGCCTTCACCAGATCGCCGGTCATGCGCGTGAAGGCCAGAAGCTCCTTCATGGTCATGTCGGTCAGCGGACCGATGATCTCATGTACATCGCCGCCGGAACTGAAATTGCCGCCATTGGGCAGGATCACCACCGCATGAACGTCATCGGCATAGACAAGGTCGCGGAACCAGTCGCGCAGCTCCGCGTAGCTTTCGAAGGTCAGCGGATTTTTCCGTTCCGGCCTGTTCAGGGCAATGCGCGCGATCCCGTCCTCGATCTCGCAGCGGAAATGCGTCACGTCACTTCGCATCGCGTCAGTCCTCTTCCATCTGGCGGTCCAGAATACTATCCAGATGCGCCGAAAGCGCATCGACGTTCCCGGCTGACAAGCCCTCGAGCAGGGTGTTGATCCAGTCTTCGTGGTGTTGCGCCAGATCCTCGAACGCCGCCCTGCCCTTCGCGGTCAGCCGCGCCACCTGGGCCCGGCGGTCGCCGGGCACCGCCACGCGCAGGGCAAGGCCCTCTTCGGTCAGCTTGTCGACGATGCCGGTGACATTGCCGTTGGAAACCTTCAGGTAAGACGACAGGTCACTCATCTTCAGGCCGTCCGGAAAGCGCGCCAGCGCGGACATCACGTCGAAACGCGGCAAGGTCGTCCCATGCTCCTCACGCAGGTTGCGGCGGATTTCCGTCTCTATGCCGTTGACGGATTTCAGCAGCTTCAGCCAGACACGCAGCCGTGCCTTGGACAGGGGTTCCGCCGATGGCGCCTGTGCGGACTTCATAGCTCTCCTCCCGAAAGGCTGAGTGCCTGACCGTTGACCGATTGCGCGCCGTTCGAGCAGAGCCACAGCGCCGTCGCGGCAACTTCGGACGGTTGAATGAAACGTCCCTGCGGATTATCCGCCTTCAGCGTTTCTTCGGCCGCCTCGCGGCTCATGCCCGTATTCGCGGTAATGATATCGATGGACCGTTCAAGCAGCGGGGTTTCGACGAAGCCCGGACAGATGGCGTTCACCGTGATGCCCGTCTTCGCCAGCTCACGGCCGAGCGCCCGGGTCAGGCCGACCACCGCATGCTTTGCCGCGCAATAGGCGCTGACATAGGGATAGCCTCTGAGACCGGCGGTCGAGGCGATGGCGATCATCCGGCCCCAACCGTTCGTCTTCATGTCCGGCAGCGCCGCCTGCCAGACGTTGGAAACACCAATAAGATTGACCGCCAGCATCGCTTGCAGGGTCTCGGACGTCATCTTCGCGAAGGGGACGCTTTCCGCCGCGCCGGCATTGGCGATAACCACGTCGATCGGCCCGGCTTTCGCCCTCGCCGCTTCACACGCGGCAGTGACGGCTTCGGCGCTGGTGACATCGCAGACCTGATATGGCAGGGACTGCGCCGCCAGCTTTTCCTCCGTCCGGCCGAATATCGTCACCCTTGCCCCTTCGTCCGCGAACAGCCTGGCGCAGGCGGCTCCGACGCCGCTGCCCCCACCCGTCACGATGATATGACGTCCTGAAACACTCATGCCCGCAAGGTCTCCGCGTCCCGGTCCGAAAGCCGCCAGAGCTGGTCGCGTCCGGCCAGATAGGGCAGCGGCCAGTCGCTCGCTGCCCGGTCGCCGATCCTGGCAGCTTCATGCAGGCTCCAGTAGGGATCGGCCAGATGCGGCCGGCCGACAGCCACCAAATCCGCCCGGCCCGCCATCAGGATCGAATTGGCGTGATCGGCCTCGTAGATGTTGCCCACCGCCATGGTCGGCAACCCGGCTTCATTGCGGATACGGTCGGAAAACGGCGTCTGGAACATGCGGCCGTAGACGGGTTTGGCGGCAATCGATGTCTGCCCGGCGGAGACATCGACCAGATCGACACCAGCGGCCCGGAACAGACGTGCGATCTCCACCGCCTCGTCAGGGGTCACGCCTTCGTCGCCGACCCAGTCATTGGCCGAGATACGAACCGACATCGGTTTGTCCTCGGGCCAGACGGCGCGCATGGCCGTGAAGACTTCCAGCGGCCAGCGCATCCGGTTTTCCAACGAACCGCCGTAGGCGTCCTGGCGGATATTGGAGAGCGGGGAAATGAACGACGAGAGAAGATAGCCGTGCGCCGCATGCAGCTCGATCATGTCGAAGCCGGCGCGCTCGGCCATTTTCGCGGCAGCCGTGAACTCGTCCCTGATCGCGTCCATTTCGGTTTGCGTGATCGCCCGCGGCACCGCGTTGCGGTCCGACCAGGGAGCGGCGGAGGCGGAGACCAGCTCCCAATTGCCGTCCGGCAGAGGCTGATCCATGCCTTCCCAGCCGATCCGCGTCGAGCCCTTGCGGCCCGAATGGCCGATCTGGCAGCAGATCTTCGCATCCGTTTCGCTATGGACAAAATCCGTCAGGCGTCTCCAGGCGGCCTCGTGTTCGGGCGCGTATAGACCCGGACATCCCGGCGTGATGCGGCCTTCCGCGCTGACGCAGGTCATCTCGGTAAAGACCAGCCCCGCGCCGCCCTTGGCGCGTTCGCCGTAGTGGATCAGATGCCAGTCCGTCGGCGCGCCCTCGATGGCCTTGTATTGGGCCATGGGCGACACGACGATGCGGTTCTTCAGCTCCATTCCGCGCAGCTTGAAGGGCGCGAACATCGGTGGCCGTACCGGCTTGTCGGCGCTGACGCCTGCCTGATCCATGAACCAGCGCTCGGCTGACTCCAGCCAGTCCGGGTCGCGCAGACGCAGGTTCTCGTGACTGATCCGCTGGGACCGCGTCAGCATGGAATAATTGAACTGGACGGGATCGAGATGCAGATAGCGCTCCACATGTTCGAACCATTCCAGCGAGTTGCGGGCCGCCGACTGCAGACGCAGGACCTCCAGCCGCCGCTCCGCCTCGTATCGCGCGAAGGCCGACGCCCTGTCCGGTTCCTCGTGTAGGAGGTTCGCCAGGGACATCGCCGATTCCAGCGCCAGCTTGGTCCCCGACCCGATGGAGAAATGCGCGGTCGCCGCGGCGTCGCCCAGAAGGACGACGTTCTCATGGCTCCATTTCTCGCACAGGACGCGCGGAAACCGGATCCAGGCGGAACCCCTTATGTGTTTAGCATTGGTCATCAGGGAATGACCGCCCAGATGATCCTTGAAGATCTCCTCGCAGGTCCGGATGCTGTCCTGCTGGCTCATCTCGCCAAAGCCGAAGGCATCGAAGGTCTGCTGCGTGCATTCAACGATGAAAGTCGCTGTGTCGGCATCGAACTGGTAGGCATGCGCCCAGACCCAGCCGTGCTCCGTTTCCTCGAAAATGAAGGTGAAGGCATCCGCGAAGGTCTGGTGCGTGCCAAGCCAGACGAACTGGCACAAACGCCGGTCGATATCCGGTTTGAAGGTATCGGCATAAAGCGTCCGGGTTCTGGAGTTCAGACCGTCGCTGGCAACCACCAGGTCATAGTCGCGGCGATAATCCTCCGCGCTTTCCGCTTCCGTCTCGAACTTCAGATTGACGCCCAGTTCCCGGGCGCGGGCCTGCAGGAGCGCGAGCAGCTTCATCCGGCCGATACCGCAAAAGCCGTGACCGGTGGAAACCAGCCTCTCTCCCCGCAGATGCAGGGCGATGTCGTCCCAATAGGCGAAATTTTCACCGATCGCTTTGGCGCTGACCGGATCGTTGGCCGCCAGATTCTGCAGGGTTTCTTCCGAAAGCACCACACCCCAGCCGAAAGTATCGTCGGCGCGATTGCGCTCGATGACATCGATCTCGTGGGAGGGATCGCGCAATTTCATGGAGATGGCGAAATAGAGCCCTGCAGGCCCTCCGCCCAGGCACGCGATCCGCATACGACGCTCCTTGCGCTGGCTTCAGTACCATCAGCGAACCACAGGATCGGATTTACTTCAACCCTAAAATTTCAAGCTTAAAATATTTAGATGCAACGCATGCCGTCCGGCCCTGTCAAACTGCATGCTCACCGGAAGGCGGCGTCGGAAACATTCAAAAAATCTCTCGGGTTGCCGGAACTATCCGCTGCCGGCCGCGTTTACCGCCTGCGGGAGGAACACCTGAATGACAGCGAAACATGAAGGCGAACGTCAGGCCGCCGTGGAATCCCCGCGCAATCCTTATGAAAACACCACCGCCATTGGGAGCCGCTCGCGCCATACTCTTTCAAGGGAAACCGGAACACGCGACCGGAAAAAGCGTCTTTAGGCTACGGCCCCTAACATCCGGCGGGCGCATCCCGCGCCAAGGGTCGAAATGAACGCAAGACCAGCCGATTTCAAATCCTGTATACTCCAAAAACATTTCAGTCTGTTGGACTTGTGCGCATGAACCAAGCCGTTACCTACAAAACCAAATGTCACGCCTGCCCCTTGCGGAACAAGGCCATCTTCCGCCCTTTCAAGGAGGAGGAACTGAATTTTGTCATGAAATTCAAAGCAGGCGAACTGACCGTGGAAGAAGGGGCGACCATCGTTCTGGAAGATAACAATAGCCCTCATCTTTATACACTTCTCGAGGGCTGGGCCTTTCGCCACAAGGCCCTTCAGGACGGCCGGCGGCAGGTCCTGAATTTCGCGCTGCCCGGAGAACTGATCGGGCTCCAGCTGGCGCTTCTGGACGAGATGCAGCATACGGTTACCGCACTGACCGACACCACCTTGTGCGTGTTTCACAAGGAAAAGATCTGGTCGATCTTCCAGGACTATCCCGCCCTTGCCTATTCCATTACCTGGATGGCTGCCCGTGAGGAACAGCTCATCGACAGCCATCTTCTCAGCCTGGGACAGCGGACGGCCAAGGAACGTCTCGCCAATCTCATTCTTCACCTGTATGACCGCGCGGAAACGGTCGGCTATGCCGGAAACATGACGCTTGATGCCCCTTTCTCGCAGGGACATCTTTCCGAAGCGCTCGGTATCACCACTGTGCATACCAGCCGGACGATCCGAAAACTGCACGACCTTGAGCTCATCAGCTGGACCCGGGACCGTATCCGCATCCTGAATCGCCAGGCGCTTGAGAAAGTAGCTTGTTACGAGCCTGTCGAAGCCACGCAACGACCCATGATCTGAATAGGCCGTGCGAACTCATGAATGAAGGTGAAGCACTTTGTGCGCTCACGTGCGTCCCTATCCTCGCACATGTTGCTTTTGCGGCGCAGCCTGTCAGAGCAACTTTTCAATCTGTGCCTTGGTGTAGGGCTTGCGAAGAATTGTCCTGTCCTGAAATTCGACCGGTAACGCGCTCGCATCGCCATAACCGGTCGCAAAGACAAACCGCAGCCCCCTCCTGGCCAGCAGAGCTGCGAAATCCTGGCTGCTCGTGTCGCCGGTCTGCAGATCCAGGATCGCAAAGCAGAAAATCTGATCGACGAGCAGTTCGATACCGTCCGCAAGCCTGGTCACGGCCGTCACCGGAGAAAACCCCAATTCCTCGAGCATTGTTTTTGTGTCGAGCGCGATAATCGGATTGTCCTCGACAACCAAAGCTGCTCCACGCGACTTACCCGCGGTATTGTCGTCCGGCGATATGATCATGAAGGCGCTCTTGGCGTGTCGGTCGCAAAGGAGTCCTATTTCACGATTTGTGGCGGCATTCATTAACATAAGTTATCCCCCCGGCCCGCTTTTCCCGGATCAGGCCCACTTCGATCATTTTCAGTGAAACCTTTCCTTTACTTCCGCGTTTACGGGGTGGAGGTATTGATATGATTACGATACGCAAACGCATACTGGCGGTCAGTACGCCAACCATTCTCGGGGCTGTGGCCCTCACTGGCGCCTTGAGCGCTGCGGAACTCGCTTCCAGCCCGTCAACGGCTGCAGAAACCAATGCGACTGCTACAATCATGGCGCAACTTGATGTCACCGCCGCCTCAGGCAAGGGTGACCTCAAGATCGATCTGGCCGATGCTCACAACCGGCCCATGCGTTGCGTGTCCGGCAACAACACCACCACCTGCACAGGCTGGCCGGTGGCAGGCGGCATGCTGGCGTTCAACGCCGAATAACGTCACCGAAAGACGTCAGGTTCAAAACAAAAGCCGTCCGGAAACGGGCGGCTTTTGTTTTTGCGGATGAGGGATTTGCTTCGTGAGCCAACGCTCGATCTGAAAAGAGGCGGTTTTCCGGATTGCGCATCCTGCCTTCAACCGGGTGCGGGATGCGCGACGACTTTTAAGCGTGTCGCGTTAAATTGAATTCAGGAAATCGCCCGAACGCATTTGCAATGCAAACGCTGCCTCGGCGTCTTCCTGAATCCGCTTAAACGCAACACGCTATAAAACGGTGAACTTTCAGATTTCCAATCGAGCCCGGTTGGAGGACTGCTGATCCAGCGTTTCGAAGATCGAATAGGCAACCAGCAGCAACGGCACGGCGACGAATCCGCCCGCCGGGCCCCACAACCAGATCCAGAAGGCAATCGTGAGAAACACCACGAACGGATTGAGGGTCATCGTCCGGCCCAGCACCATGGGTGTCACGAATTGCGCTTCCATGAGGTTGAGCACGAGATAGGCAGCCGGAGGCGTCAGGATCGCAAGAAGGGTATTGCCCGTCGCGAGACCTACTCCGGTCAGCACCGCCACCATGGCGGCCGGGCCGATATAGACGATGTAATTCAACAATCCGGCCAGCATGCCCCAAAGCAGCGGTGACGGCACACCCAGAGCCCACATCGCCAGGGCGACCGCCGCGCCGAGACCCACATTGATGAAGGTTATGTAGACCAGATACGTGGACAGCCGCGTTTCGATCGCCTGGATAACGGTCGCGACGTTCCTGCGTTGATGGTGATCGTCGCACATGCGCAGCAGGGACTCGCGGAAATGCGGACGGGTCAGAATGAAGAAGTAGAGACTTGCCAGGAACAGAATGACCTGAGCCACGAATGTCGGCGCGAAGTAGAAGACGCTTTCAACGGCGGACGTGTCATCGACACTGACCTGCATGTTGCCGGACTGGCCCATGGCGTTTTGCAACTCGTTCTGAAGACTGGCCACCGAGGCGAAGAAACCCTGCCAGCTGGTGAGTTGCGACTGGAGCTGAGCCCAGATAAGCGGCAGCTTGTCCATCCAGTCGGACAGCGGCACGACAAAGGCCGCACCCGTCGACAAGATCAGGGCCACGAACAGCAGCACCATGGCGAGTGCCGACATCCAGGAAGGCACCCCGATGCGCGAAAGGCGATCGGCGGCCGGCCCGAAAAGCGTGCCCACCACGAGAGAAAGACAAATCGGCGCAAGGATCACCTGACCGAAATCGAGAGCTGCCGTCAGCGCCAGACCGCAAAGGATCAGCAAGGATATCCGAACGGCCGGATCGGCGCGCAAAGCAGGTGCCGGCGTTCGGCCGGCACCTGCTTGCGCACCATCGTTGATCTTTACCTGACTTGTCATGTGGCGCTCCACTAAAGGGGACAAAGCGCCTGCGGCCACGCGCCGTGGGCGAATTCACTTTACTCTTGATCGCCGCCCTGGGTCGCCAGGAATGCCAGTCCGCCGAGGGCGGCGATGACGAGAAGGCTCCTGGATTTTGTGAGACGCGGCAGGATGGAAACCGCAGCAGCCGCGGACAAGCGCATTGCGGCGCGCCGCCGGCTGTTACGCCGCCGTTCGCGGAACTTCACGAAGCTCAGCACCGCAATAATCACAACCCCCACTCCGGCCATGACCGCCGCGATCAACGCGGCCGCCTCTGCCGGTCCCCAGAGGGGCGCGAGAAAGGCCCACACAGCAGCGAGACCGGCCACATAGGCCGTCGCGAAGCACACCCCAGCGGCGGCTGTCAGATACACGTTCCGCTTGGCACGGCGATACACCATCCGCACATCGCGTGTTGCAGCGCTCAGTGCCAGCGGTAGGGCGCGCATGACCATCAGCGGCGAACCAGTGCCGCGATCAGGAACCCGACGCCCGCGGCGATTCCCAGCGATTGCAGCGGGTGACGGCGGACACCGGAAACCAGTGCACGTTCGTAGTTGTCGAGTTCCCGCGTCAGGGTGTTGAGCGCGTCCTGAGACATCTTCGTCAGGTCCTCGCCGGCAGCGCTCGCCTTCGACGCGTATTCACCCGTCTTCCCGGCACCGTATTTTTTCAGCGAACCGGCCAGGGCGGCGATATCGGCACGAATGCGTTCGATATCCTGTTCGATTTCGCCTGCGCTTACCTGATCGTTAGCGGCGTTGCCGGTGGAAGCAGTAGCGGATTTGGGAGTTGCCATTATATCGCTCCGTTTGTGTCTCGAGGTTTGTCGAAACCTGAAAAAGATCTCATTTTACTATTTCCGGCTCCTGTCTCGGTCGCCGGCCGCGAGCCCTGTGGTACGCGGGTCACCCGGTAAACTGGAGACAAGCCGTTTGGTTCCGCATTTTCTTCAAGGGCCCTGATGCCTGGGAAAATCAACCGCGAAGGGCGTTGATCAGCTCGGCCTTGTCCATCCTCGAGCGGCCGTCGATATCGACTTCCCGGGCGCGCTCGTAGAGTTCCTCCCTGGTCCATTCCTCGTACGGTTTTGCCTTGCCGCCCTTCTTGGAGGGCGACTGCCTGTCGTTCGCCTGGGCATTTGCGATGCGCGCGGCTTTTTCCTTGCCATAGCCTTCGTCGCGCAGCGCCTCATACGTTTCTTCATCGTTGATGCTGGGTCTGTCTTTACCGGTCATTGTTCCGCTCCTCTCTCTTTCAGCTACCCACAGCCCGCGCGATCGAGAAGATGCGGAAATATCCCGCGACGAGAGGGCAGCAGCACTTACCGCCCGCCAGTCGATCGCGCTGAATGCGTCAGCAGAAAATGTATATCTGGAACAACGCCGAGCGCCTTTTATCGTTCCTCGACGAATTCAGCGATTTTTGCCTGATGCCCAAATTGTAAATAATGAATGGAGAAACAAAATTTAGAAATATTCGTAAGAAATGTTCTCAAATTCATCCCTATGGAAAATGTCTTTCTATCGTGCGGGGAGTGACAATTACGTAATTTCCCATGGGATATTTCTGCTCTCAGGTAAAATCAGATTTTTTTGAAGCAATGCCGGAACCGATGCCGTGCCGGAGACTTTTCTCTGAGAAGGCCGTTAACGCGGAAGATTGAAACCAGCCAATTCGCTCAGGAAAGGAAAGTCTATGTCTGCCACACAGATTCTGAAGGTTGAAACGCCTAAATCCGATGAAATCAATACCGGTGTCTCCGAGGAGGTCCGCGAGCAACTGGCGAAACATCTGTCGGTCATCCTGGCGGAAACCTACATCCTCACAATCAAGTCGCATCTTTACCATTGGAACGTTGTGGGTCCGATGTTCAAGGCCATCCATGACCTGACGGAAGAGCATTACGAAAATCTGTTCGCCGCGACGGACAAACTCGCGGAGCGCATTCGCGCCCTTGGTCACCGAGCGCCGGTGAACGTGCAGGAAGGCACCTTGAACCTGACCATTCATCTGCCCTCCGGCGGAATGCCCAATGCGCACGACATGATCGAGGACCTGGTTCGCAGCCACGAAATGATTTCGGCGGAGATGCGCGACATGGTGGCTTATGCGGGTGACAACGCAGACCCGGTTACCGAGGATCTTCTCACCGAACGCATCGCATTTCACGAGCAGGCTGCCTGGATGCTGCGGGCATTGAAGACGGCCTGACGTCGCCGCGGCATCGAAACGGCATTTCATACAGGCTGCCCGCCGTTACTCCGGACCAGGCCGCTTTCAAGGGTGTTCCTTGAAAGCGGCCTGGTCCGGTCGGCGCGCAGCTTTTAAACTTCATTCGGGCGCCGAGTTGTCATGATAAGCCTACCCAAACGATTTGCGGGTTTCAGTTCCGCGCAAGCTGTTCTCAACGATGCGTCGCTCTCGGCGGATCAGAAGAGAACCGCACTGCTGACCTGGCAGGCAGCCTTGAAGCAGGCCGCCAACCTGTCCGCTGGAGACAGGAACGACGCCAATCGGATAATCCGGGAAATCGATGTGGCGCTCGAGTCCCTGGACCGTCAGCGGCGCGGCCAAAGCGGACGGCAATAGTTACTGTTCAGCCCGCCCCCTGTTTTTAGGTGCCTACCCCAGGGTCCGTACCCTAACTGGCTATATGCTTGGTCGGGATCTCGATGGCGCAGTTCACGCCTTCCGGTGAGAATTCGATTTTCACGTTCCCGTCCAGCGAGGGGCCAACCAGCCTTTCAAGCAGGATTCGCCCGAAGCCGTTCCGTTTCGGCTCCGCCACCTCCGGCCCGCCACTTTCCTTCCAGTTCAGCAGAATCTTGTCGCCGGACCGCTCCCAGGAAACGGACAGCCTGCCGTCAACGACGGAAAGTGCGCCGTATTTGGCTGCATTCGTCGTCAGTTCATGAAGCGCCAGCCCCAGGTTCTGGGCAGCCTCCGCCGTGATCGTGCAGGAAATGCCCTTCAAGGTGATCTGCGGGCTGTTAGGCGCGATAGACTGGGACAATTGCGCCAGAATAAGCTCGCGCAGGTCCGCCCCATACCAGGACTGGGAGACCAGAAGATCGTGGCTCGCGGCCATCGCCTGAAGCCTTGCGGAAAAACTCTCGACAAAATCATCCGTGGTGTCGGACCGGGCAGCCGTCTGACGCGCCATCGCCTGAATCACGGCAAGCAGGTTCTTGGAGCGGTGGGTGAGCTCGCGCATGACCAGATGCATCTGCCGCTCGTTTTCCCGCTTGTGGGTCAGATCGACCGCTGTGCCGATAACCCCGGACACCCTGCCGGTCCGGTCACGGGCGGGATCGAGGCGCAGATTGTAGTTCCTGGTCTTGCCGCCGAGTTCCACGTCGAACTCGATCACTTCGCTCTCGCCGGTTTCCAGAACCTTTTTCTTCGCGGGAAGGATCTTGAGCTGGTCTTCGTCCGAGATAAGGTCCGCATCGGTCATGCCGATGAAATTTTCCTGGGCGTAGCCCGGAGGCGGGTTGACGATATGCACATATTTCAGGTCCATGTCCTGCTCGAACACGGTGATGAGAGACCCTTCCAGAGCCGTTTCGAAACGTTTGTTGGCTTCCGCGAGCTGGCTCGCCATGGACGCCAGCCGGATCTCGTAAAGGTTCTTTTCGGTCATATCGACGGCTGTGCAAAGAACACCATCGATCTCGCCCGCCGCATCGCGGGTCGGGTGCACGATCAGATCAAGAAATATCGTTCCGACTTCCTGGTCGTCGATCGCGATATAGGTTGACGCCGACTCCCCGGTTTCCATCACGGCCCGCTTCAGCGGTACGATTTCCTCGGTCGTCTCGGCCGGCAGGATTTCCGCGTCGGTCTTGCCCAGAACATCCTTGCTGCCAAAGCCGAACCGCGGGTTATGGATCCAGGTGTAGCGCAGATCCGAATCCTGCGAGAACACCGATATGTTCGATCCCGTCAGCGCCATTTCGAATTTGGAGTTGATGAGATTCAGCTCAAACCGGCTCCTGCCGACCTCATCGTTCAGTTCCAGGTTTTCCGCCTTCAGCAATTCGTTCGCCCGCTCCAGGTCGTCCATGGAGGGAATGGCAAGAAGTTTCGGCAGGATCTGCCAGATGACCACGGCCGTTGCGATGGACACAAGCGCCGTCGCCAGTTTCAGAACGCCCTGGGCGCCGAAGACCGGCCACCAGAGCGTCATGAATGTCATTGTTTCCGTGACGCCGCCGACAAAAATGAATGTGATCAGCAGATAACCGACATAGCGGGTCATTCCCTGAATGTCGGGACGCTTTTGCAGAAACCAGAAGATCGCGAGCGGTATGGCGAAATAAGAAAGCGCAATGAGAGCGTCGGAAATCGCGTGGACCCAGATGAGATCCTCGCGCCAGCGCATGTAATAGTCGAGCGACCTGAGCGAGGGATCGCCGAATAGATAGGACAGGATGTCGGAAAACATTATGCGGCACTCCCACCGGGGTGTTTGAAGTCACTTCTTCCGGCCGACCGACAGCTGGCCACGGCTGCATTCGCCCGCAGCCAAGTATTTGCACCCATCAGCGTTTTCCTGTCCGACACAGCGTATTCTCGTGGAACCTTTGATCCTGGAAACCGTTTTCCCGATGTCACGAACAACAGGAGACTTCGAGTGATGAATTGGGACCAGATTGAAGGAAATTGGCGCGAATTCAAAGGCAAGGCGCGCGTACAATGGGGCGAGTTGACCGACGACGAGCTCGACAAGATCGAAGGCCGCCGTACGGAACTCGCCGGTCTTATCCAGCAGAAATACGGCAAGACCCGTGAAGAAGCCGAGAAGGAAATCGACGGCTGGCTCAGCAACCACTGAAGGGCGCAGGCGGGACCTTCCCGCCTCCCCTCCAGGGATCTGGACAAGAAGGAACCATGACGAAGCGTCCCCCAATGGCGGACGCTTCCTTGTCCTCTCGCGAAGCGATCACGCCGATTGGGGCACACGTTAAAACCTGTCAATGCTCTCGCCTGTGGCAAGCCGGACCCCGGCCGCTCAGGCAGCGACCGCATCCGCCCCGTTAAAGAACAAGGCCTGGCTTATGCCGGCTTTCACGGTATTCGGATTGAACGGCTTGGTGATCAGGAAGGTCGGTTCCGGCCGTTCTCCGGTGAGGAGACGTTCCGGGAACGAGGTTATGAAAATCACCGGCACGGTGAGCTCGGACAGGATTTCCTTGACGGCATCGATACCCGAGGAACCGTCGGCAAGCTGAATATCGGCCAGCACGAGACCGGGGGTCTGGACTTTCGCAGCCGCGATCGCGTCGCCGGCGGTCCGCGCGACCGTTGTGACATTGTGGCCGAGAGATTCGACAATCTCGATCAGGTCCATGGAGATCAGCGGCTCATCCTCGATGATCAGAACGTCGGTCTTGGTCTGCCGGTCGATCTCTTCGATGGCTGCACTCACCAGCCGGGTGACCTCTTCCTCGGATCTGTCGATGATCCTTGCCGTTTCCGACAGCGAAAAGCCTTCCAGCGTGGTGAGCAGAAGGGTCTGCCGGCTTTCCGGGGCCATGGAGCCTAAACGCTGCTGGGCGGTCTGTTCGAAAATCGAAACGCTGCCGTCATCGCCTGCCGGCGGAATCACTGTCGCGTTCCAGAGCACATGGAACAGCCTGTAGAGAGCGATTTTCACACCAATGGACGTATCGATGATCGATTGGTCGGCCACAAGCGCCTGAAGACACGCCCGAACATACGCATCCCCGCTTTTCTGGGTCCCCGCCAGGGCTCTTGCGTAACGACGCAGATACGGCAACAGAGGCGCAATTTCTTGTGATAGGCTCACGGACATCAAGTTAATCCTTACTTTGCCACCGCTTTTATGCGGTCAAATGCGGGAAGGTGACAAGCACCGCCTGTTGGTGGAAATGCGTAAGTTGAAAAAAAGTTCCACACATAGGGAACTTTTTTTTCCGTCCGGCGTTATTTTATTGAACTCGGGTTTCGGCCCCAACACGAACTAGGAATGAGCGATGGCAAGCAAGACAAACTCGAAGTCGGCGGCTTCCGATTTTGGAATCATCAATCCGACGGCCGGAGCGACGACAAAAGAAGACTGGATCGGCAGCCAGCTCAAGCAAGTGTATGACGAAGCCCTTTCGGAGAGCATTCCGGACGACATGCTTCAACTGCTTTCCTCGCTGGATGACAAAGGCTCAAAGGAAGACAGCACCGATGAGGAGGCCGCGGAATGAGCAATGCTCAGTTCAAGGAAGATCTGGTTGCTTCCATACCGCGCTTGCGGGCGTTCGCCCGATCCATCAGCGGCAACCGCGACCGGGCCGACGATCTGGTTCAGGAAACTCTGGCCAAGGCGATCGCCAACAAGGACAAGTTCACAGAGGGCACCAATCTGACCGCGTGGCTTATCACCATACTCCGGAACCAGTATTACTCCGTCGGCCGCAAGATGCAGCGCGAAGTTGCCGATCCCGATGGCGAACATGCAGCGTCTCTTGAATCCAAGCCGCAACAGAACGGCCACCTTGAAATGAGGGATTTTCTCAGCGCCCTGCAGGTCCTGCCCGACGATCAGCGCGAAGCCCTGATCCTGATCGGCGCCAGCGGTTTTTCCTACGAAGAAGCCGCGGAAATTCTCGGCGTGAAGATCGGAACCGTCAAGAGCCGCGTCTCCCGCGCCCGGCTACGCCTGGAAGACCTCATGAACGGCGTCGAACACTTCGAACGCTCGGAACTCGCCATTGCCGAATCCGCATCCATGATCAACGATGCTTTGACCGTCTGACCGCACGCTTCCCGTTATTCCCGGACTGAATTGACCGCCGCGCGGAACGGTTGCGCGGCCCTTGAATGCGAGGACCGCAGTTATGGGTCTGGCCTACCGCGAAAATGCCCGTGAACAGGCCCTGATCAGGCTGTTCAAGGGCTTCCTCTTCATTCCCGTTTGTATCGCGCTGCTCGGCGCTCTTCTCGCTCTTCTCGCTTTGCTCATCGACGATCTGGGCCTTCTGAAAGGGATGTTCAGCGCGATCAAGTTCGAGGTGATTGGCGCGGATGGCGCCCGGTCCGTATTGTCGACCATCGCCGGCGCCATGATGTCGGTGATCAGTCTCGTCTATTCCCTGACACTGGTTGTCTTCACGCTGGCCGCCGGCAACATCTCGCCGCGTCTGCTGGAGACATTCGCCAGCAACCGCACCACACAGGTGACCATCGGTTTGCTGGGCGCGACGTTCCTGTATGCGCTTCTGGTGCTGTTCATGATCGACGGAACCCGCGACGTGCGATTTTCGGTCACCATGTCGATCGCCCTGGCCGCGGTAAGCTTCTTCTGGCTGGTGTATTTCGTCAACGATGTCGCCAGCCGGATCCGGATCGACACCGAGATCGGCCGGATCCAGGCATCGCTGCGCACATCGATCGATACATTGCTGTCGAGCGAACCGCGCGAAAAGCCCAATGACCGCGATTCAATCCCTTCCCTGCCCGTCCACGCGGTTCCGGCGACCGGCAGCGGCTATGTCACATTCATCGACAGCGCGAAGCTGATTTCCCTTGCCAGGGAGCTGGACGGCTTTGTTGAAGTGCTTGTCCCGCCCGGGGCATTCGTCATTGAAGGAATGCCGATTGCCAAAATCCGTACGAAGGTCGAACAGCCGGACGTCGAGGAGCTCCGTCTTGCCTTTAAAGTCGGCAAGGCGCGTGCGCCGGAAGGGGACATACAGTTTTCGGTTCACCTGATGGTCGAGATCGCGCTCCGGGCACTTTCGCCCGGTATCAACGATGCCTATACGGCCATCAGCGCGGTCGATCACCTGTCGGCTTCGCTTGCCCGCATTCTGCAGCGCGGCGCACCGAGTTCGCTCCTTCAGGACGACGACGAAACGCCGAGACTTTGGTTGAAACTGCTGCCTGTCAGAGACATTCTGGATGCCGCGATGCGGCCCCTCCGTCAATCGTCCGTAACCAATATTCTGGTTCTGGATCACCTGATTTCCGCTCTTGGCAAGATGGCCCAGGTCTGCAGGCCGGAACACCTGCCGCTCCTGGGAACCCAGCTACTGAATATCGCCTCGGATGCGAACCTGGTAATCCGCAGCAGGGCGGACCGCAAGCAGATCGCCGATTGCCTGAGGTCGGCGCGCGGCGCGATCAGAAGCAAAAAGCACGCGTGAAACCACTCACATGGTGTTTCCATCGAGCCGCAGCATAGCGTGCCGGAGACATCAAAAAAGGGCGCCGGAAGCGCCCTTTTTTGAACCTATCGGAAACCCGTCAGACCCTGCGTCCCCGGAAAGCATGCGCGATGGCGGAGATCAGGAAGAGGGCAATCGCCACGAAGAAAATCAGTTTGGCGATCGAGACAGCGGTCCCGGCGATACCACCGAAACCAAGAACGGCTGCAATCAGAGCAACCACCAAGAAAAACAATGCCCAGGAAAGCATAGCAAGCTCCTTCTATTGCGTTACCTGACCTAAACGCAGCCGATCCGGAATAGTTCCCGAATTTTCTTGCTCCGATGTCAGCTTTCGATCACCTCATTTCAGGTATTGCGAAATCTTTTTGGAACCATTGCGAGCCGACGTGCGTTGTACCGATAGTTCAATTCGGAGGTTTGTCATGGAATATGGAATTTTGGGTCTGGTCATTTTGGTCCTGGACATCTACGCAATCATCAAAATCGTCGGTAGCGGCGCCTCGACACTGGCGAAGCTCCTCTGGATTCTCGGGATTATTGTCTTCCCGGTGGTCGGCTTTATCGTCTGGCTCCTGGCCGGCCCGAAAGGCTCCACGGCAACCATATAAAAAGAATACTTTCTAATAAATACGCGCCTTCAGGCGCGTATTTTTTTGGGAACTCAAATCTAACTCGCACGTTTACTGAGTGTCACATGAGATTTCAAACAGAAATCAGGAAGGACTAACAAAATGCTTCGCAATTTACTTGCTACCACCGCTGTCGCAGCTCTGATGACCACTGGAGCCCTTGCTCAGACGGCAACCATGCCCAAGGCAGGCGCCGAGAGCTCGATCGAAGACAGCAGCCGCGTTTACGAGTTTGAAGTTCAAACGCTCGCGACTGACGCGACGACCGGTATCCTGGCTTCCAACATCATCGGCGAGTCCGTGATGTCCGGTGAAAGCGATGACGCTGACACCATCGGCGACATCAACGACGTTGTCATCGGCCGCGACGGCAATGTGCGCGCCGTGATCATCGGTGTCGGCGGTTTCCTCGGCATCGCGGAAAAAGACGTCGCCGTCGAATTCGAGCGTCTTTCCTTCGTGTCGAAGGACGACGGTGAATTCGACATCGCAACCGATGCTTCAAAGGAAGAACTGGAAAACGCTCCCGCCTATGAACGTCCGGACCATATTCCGAACTGGATGAGCACCTCCTCCATGAAGGAAGAGATGGACAAGGTGGCCGAAGGCACCAACAAGATGGTGGACTCGGTTCGCACGGAAGCGATTGATCCCGCCAAGAAGCGGATCGATACCACTTCGGCCGAAAAGACAGCCCTGGTCGATGACGAATCCAGCAAAATGACCCAGGTCGATGCCACCACCATTTCGACCGCCGAACTGATCGGCACGGAAGTCCATACAGGCACCGAATCCAACATCGGTGAGGTCGCGCAGGTTCTGCTCGACGAGGAAGGCCAGGCGAAAGCGGTCATCATCGACGTCGGCGGGTTCCTTGGCTTCGGCGAGAAGCCGGTTGCCGTTTCCTTCGACAGCCTGAGGCTGTTCGAAACGGAAAATGGCGATCTGATGATCACCGTGCCGTTCACCAAATCGGACCTTGAAAACGCCGAGACTTTCGATCCGGCTGCCTTCAAGTCCAACCCGGAAGGCACCATGCTGCGTTAACTGATCGGGGCTATTGCCCGAATCGTTGATCCGCCATCAAAAAACGGGCTGCGAAAGCGGCCCGTTTTTTTGCATTGCGCCTGGTGAAACCACCGGCGGGCCTGTTGAGATCGTTTTCTGCTACCTTACGAGTACATAAGCTATGTCACATACTCACAAACGGGATTGAACGAATGGATCAAGAAGGCCGAGGTCATTCATCGGCGCGGCCCATAGCAGAGCTGTGGAGCCGTCGAGTTTGCGACACTCGAATGGGTCGACTGGTTCAACCACGGGCGCTTGCTGGAGCCCATAGGAAACATCCCGCCTGCTGAGGCGAAGGCAAACTTCTACGAAGCTCTGGAAATCGAGAACATAGCCGTATAACTAATATCAATCAGTTCCTGGAAAATCCGGTGTAGTTCACCTGCTGACGGATCGGGTAGTCACGACCGGCCTTCGCTGTCAATCAGATCGAAACATTTCAGATTTATCACCGGCACCATATATTATCAGCGACTGGTTGGCGGCTGTAGCTGGCGAATTCGGTCATGCAGGAACTCCGCGAATGACGATAAGAAATAACACCGAAAAGTGGGTCTTCATTTTCTTCGTGTCGCTTGTATCAGTAGGAGGGTCGTTGCTACTGACCTGGATCGCAGCTCCCGATGGGTTGAACCCCGACTCACTTGTTCCTGCCATCGGAGTGCCGCTGATGATTGCCCCTGTGGTTTCGCTCTGGTTTGCAGGGATGATGCTGCGTATACAAGAGTTAAACCGGCAACTGGAGCATTTGGTGCGGCACGACCAGATGACCAGCCTGCTGACTCGGCGGGCATTCTTTGACAACTTCGAAGAATTGGGTATGAAAAACTCCGGATCGATCCTGGTGGCCGATATCGACAGGTTCAAGACGATTAACGACACCTACGGACACCAGATCGGCGATCGTGTAATCCGCGAAGTTGCCAGTATTTTAAAGGCAAGAAGCAAGCCTGATGGTTTTGCTGCCCGTTTTGGTGGCGAGGAATTTGTTTCCTTTTATCCCGGCGAGTGCATTCAACATGCAGAAATCCGCGCGGAGACAATTCGGGCGGCGGTAGAAAGTCAGACCATTCAGGTATCCGGTAGGGAATTGAGTTTTACGCTGTCGATCGGCGTGGAATTCTTTGATGGATCGAGGCCACTCGATCAGGTGTTACACGCAGCCGACGAAGCTCTTTACGAGGCAAAGAGAGAGGGACGAAACCGGGTTGTTCGTCAAACGGCCCAATCGGACGACAACGAAACGAGATAACGAATAGAAAAGAGTGTTCTGGGACGGGCTTTTACGCAGCATCAGTTCAAACCGCTATCAAATGCGGCCGAAATAAAGACGGCATACAATAACGCAGACTTGATCTGGTGTTTAGACGACGAAATAACCCAGCGTCCCAAAAGCCACCAGCAAAAGCACCAATCCGGTAGCGTCATGATTGTTCCCCCTGATAGGGAATTTCAGGTAATTGTTAGGCAGCAAAATAAAAGGGCCGGCAAAGCCGGCCCTTTTCACAAACAAACATGAGGTCGATCAATCAACCTGCCGACTTCAGCGACAGATAACTGACGCCCAGGGTCAGGTTGGTCCCCGTCTGGCTTTCGACGCTGATCGGATTAAGCGCGATGGACTTGTCGAAACCACCGATCAGGGCATTTGCCTTGACGCCGGCACCGAGGCTCGCACCGGCGGTGACACCGCCATATTCGCCTTCAAGGGCACCAATTTCCATATCGGCGCTCGGCGCCAGAACACCCCAGACAAGGGTCGCATTGGTCGTGGTTCCGATATCCAGGCCGAATTCCCTGACCGTACCGGTGTAATAGGCGGCCTGGCCGCCATTGGCCGGTTCGAACGTGCAGCTGAGCGTCGCATTGGACCCAACGATGAAATTCGTCTCACCTTCAACCGCGCAGGTAAGCATACCGATCTTGACGCCAGCGCTGGAGTCGGCGGCGACGACAGGCGTTGCCAGAAGCGTTGCGCCGGTCAGCGCCAGAGCGAGTTTGCTGAACCGTTTCATAAATGTTCTCCTTACTGATCGAGAGACCGCCACCGGTTTTTACAACCGGGCTGCCCGCTCATGCATCCCGGAGCCGACACCTGCCGGCTCCCGATACGTGGAAAACGAAACGCCTCGCCAAGAGTTCCCGAATAATTTGGTGGTTTTGAAGTCTACGGCACCTTACCAAAGGTCAGCCGAAGACAGCTTGCCCGTCCCGGAGAGCCAGGGCCCTGTCCGCGAGACGCCTGATGCGCCGGGGATCTGGATGACGGTCCGCGGCCTCCGCCATGCGCGCCCACAGGCATGAGACAAGCGTTGCAGCCGTCAGCGACATGAAATCATGCGCCCACAGTGCCGGGTCCGCGCTTTCCGCGATCCGGTCGCGGGCGCCACGCCATGTCTCAAGAGCCTCGTCAAGCTTGTACGCGCCGGATTGCCGGGCGGCGCATTCCTCCACCAGAAAACTCTCGAATGCGCGGCCCGCCGGACCGGAAAGCAGACGGGTCACCAGAGCCTTCTCGTGGATGCCGTTGGCGCCTTCGTAGATCGCGGTGATACGGGCATCGCGGTAGATCTGCTCCAGCCCGTATTCGCGCAGATAGCCGTAACCGCCCAGAACCTGCATGCCCAGTTCGGCCGCGCGCATCCCCGCCTCGGTGCAAAAGACCTTCGCGACCGGTTTCAAAAACTCGGCAAGATCTTGATCGCCGCCCGCTTCGATGGCCACGAGGGTCAGATGCGCCACTGCCCGCCCGCCCAGAGCCAGGGCATCGATTTCGTCGAGCATCCGCCGGACATCCGCATGCCGGTCGATGGTGACCGGCTTGCCGTCCGGTCCGCGCCCCTGCACACGCTCGCCGGCGTAACCGCGCGCGATATCGAAGGCGCGGGCGGCATGGGCGACACCCTGCAGCGCCACATCGACCCTTGCATGGTTCATCAGCGTGAACATCGCCCGCAGACCCGCGCCCGCTTCGCCGATAAGCTCCGCCTCCGCCCCGTCAAAAGCGAGCTGGCAGGTGGGCGAGGCATGCAGCCCCATCTTTTCTTCGATCCGGGTGACCGAGATCGCATTGCGCGATCCGTCCGCACGTGTGCAGGGGGATATGAACAGGGAAAGCCCCTTCACGCCTTCCTCCGAGGTGCGCGCGAGCACAAGATGATGGATCTTGTCGCTCATGTCCTGGTCGCCGCCGGAAATGAAAATCTTCTCCCCCGTCAGGCTCCAGCAATCACCCGAAAGAACGCCCTTGCAGCGGATACGGGCAAGATCCGACCCCGCCTCCGGTTCGGTCAGGCACATGGTCGCCAGCGCTTCTCCGGAGGCGAGCGAGGGAATGAAACGCGCCTGCTGCTCCGCGGTACCGAAGGACAGCAGCGTGCTGACGGCGCCCGGCACGAGACCGGTCACCATCTGCAGGCTGTGGTTCGCGCCGGAGAAGATCTCGGACGTGACGGCCAGCACCGTGCCGTCCAGACCCTGGCCACCCAATTGCTCCGGAACCGTCAGACCCGGCCAGCCCTGTTCGGCGTAAGCCTTGTAGGCTTCGGCAAAGCCCTCGGGCATCCGCACCCGCCCGCCTTCCAGCCGGCATCCCAGACGATCCCCCGGCTCGTTGAGCGGCGCCAGTTGCTCTTCGGCGAAGGCGGCGAAGTGCTTTCCGACTTCGCATGCAAGATCCCCGTCCCAATGCGGCAGACTGCCGGCCCGGGCAACATGGTTCAGCGAGAAGAGAATGTCATCGAGCGGCGCCGAGAACGGTTTCATCGGGACAAGTCCTCAGTTTACGGAAAAGAGCGACACGAGAACAGCGGAAGCCAGCCGTCTGCCAGTGCCGACAAAAATCGTCCGGTTAACCCATTGATATCTCGCGTCACCCGTCTCCAGGCGCGCGGTCGTGCGGAAATAATAGAGCGCGGGATCGACGTCGTCGCCGCGCGCCAGTGCCTGCAGGATCTCCGGCGGCCCGTGCCGCACACCCTTGTTGACGATCTCGATCAGCGCGCCGTCATCGGTTTCGAAGGCGTAGCGCGTATCGATGTCGGCCGAACCGTCGGCAAGGATCGTCTGCCAGTCGGCCCCCAGATCCAGAACCCTTCCGCTGACCTTTCCCGTCACCGTTCCGCCAATGATCGGAATGATGCGGCGTCCGCCGCAGCGCCCCGGCCCCATCTCCATGACGGGACCGAGCCGCACTTCAAGATCGCAGAAGTGACTGAGCCCGGGGATACTCATGACAGACCCAGCAGCCGGGCCGCGTTGCCCTTCACGATGTCGGGGCGCAGCTCGTCCTTGATGGCGATCTTCTCGAAGTCCGCCAGCCAGCGCTCCGGGGTGATCATCGGCCAGTCGGAGCCGAACAGCACCTTCTTCTTCAGGATCGAATTGCAGTATTTGACCAGAATTTCCGGAAAATATTTCGGCGACCAGCCCGACAGGTCGATATAGACATTCGGCTTGTGCTGGGCAACGGCCAATGCCTCCTCCTGCCAGGGGAAAGATGGATGGGCAAGGATGATCTTCATGTCCGGGAAGTCGACCGCGACGTCGTCCAAATACATCGGATTGGAGTATTTCAGCCGCATGCCGTTGCCGCCGCGCATGCCGCTGCCGACCCCGGTCTGGCCGGTATGAAACAGCGCGATCGCGCCTTGCGCGGCGATTTCCTCGTAGAGGTCATAGGCCAACCGGTCGTTGGGGAAAAAGCCCTGCATGGTCGGGTGGAACTTGAAACCCTTGATGCCGAACTCCTTCATCAGCCGCCGGGCCTCGCGCGCGCCCAGCTTGCCCTTGTGCGGATCGATGGAGGCGAAAGGTATAAGGACGTCGTCATTCTCCGCCGCCAGCTCAGCCACTTCCTCGTTCTTGTAGCGGCGATACCCGGTCTCGCGTTCCGCATCGACGGGAAATATCACCGCGGCGATGTTCTGCTCGCGGTAGTGGGCCGCTGTTTGCGGAACCGTCGGCGGGTGGCTCCACGGCGCGCGGAAATATTTCGCCATCGTCGCCTGCAGCTCGTCATAACCGTCATCGGAATGGCAGCCGCAGGGTTCCTCCGCATGGGTATGGATGTCGATCGCCCGGACCTTGGATATATCGACCATTTTAGGCTCTCCTCTGGAGTTGACCGGTATTAAATCGTGACCACAGCCGGGTCGTTGTCGTCATAGAGCCGCTCCAGCAGCTTCTCGCGGCGCACCAGCACCTTGCGGATATTCAGATTGCCCTTTGCCGTCATTTCGCCTTCGGGCATCGAAGGCGGTTCGGCAAGAACGATGGCCCGGGACACCAGCGTCGAGCTGCCACTGATTTCGCGCGCCCGCTCGCTCAGCCTCCGGCGGATCTCTCCCTGCAGCAGCGCGCAGCTATAGGCTCCCCCCTCCTCCTGAAGACTGAAGCCCTCGCGGTTCAGTTCCGCGACATTCGGGAAAATCATCACCCCGATCTGCCTGCGGTCCGCACCGGTGATGACCAGATCGGCGGAAAGCGGTGTAAGGCGCGACAGCATGTCGAGTTTCAACTGCGCCGCACGCACCCAGGTTCCGGACTGCAGCTTGAAATCCTCCGACATCCTGCCGTCGAAGCGCATCCCCTTGTCGGGGTCATTGTCATCGAGGAACACCATCGCATCGCCGGTGATGAAGAAGCCTTCCTCGTCGAAGGCCGCCCGGGTCTTTTCCGGATCGTTGAAATAGCCCTGCATGATATTCGGGCCCTTGACACGGACCTCGCAGCGCATGTCCGCGTCCGGGATGAGCTTCACCGTGACGCCGTTCACGGGCACGCCGACGATGCCGGACCGCGGCGCGGGTTCCTGCTGCATCATCGCGCAGGGCGCGGTCTCCGTAAGCCCCCAGGAAGAGGTCATCAGCGGGATTTCGCCCTTCACTTCCATCGCCATGCGTTCAAAACCCGACCAGACCTCCTGCGGCAGCGAGGCCCCCGCATAGAAGATCAGGTCGAGATCCTCGAAAAAGCGCCGGCGCAAACCGTCGTCCTTCTCCAGTGCGCCGAGCAGCATGCCGAAGCCAAGCGGCACATTGAACGCCAGGGTGCCGGTCTTCAGAGAAAGGTTTTCCAGCGTGCGCTCGAACAGTCCCTTCACCGGCTTGCCGTCGTCGATGTACAGGCTGCCGCCATTGGCAAGCATCATGTTGAAGTTGTGCGAGCCACCGAAAACGTGGTTCCAGGGCAGCCAGTCCACGATCACCGGCGGCCGCTCCCGCAGGAACGGCAGGGCGTCCGCAAGCTGAGCCTGGTTGACGCACATCATGCGGTGCGTTGTCGGTACGCCCTTTGGGCTGGAGGTGGACCCGCTGGTCATAAGGATCTTGCCGACCGTTTCAGCGGTTACTTCCGCGAACGCGGCATCGACATCGACGCTCTCGTCGCCCTTCAAAAGCTCTGCAAACGCGGTCACCTGTGCCGAGCCCGGTCGGCTGGCAACGATTTCGACGGAGTGGAGCGCATCGAGGGCCAGCGCTTCGCCGTATTGGTCGCCATCCACCACATAGGCCATCCTCGGCCGGATCAGGCCGATGACGTCCCGAAGACGGCCGTGAGCGCCGTGAACCAGGGAATACTGCTCGGCCACCGGCACGACCGGAACACCGACATATTGCGCGGCCAGCGCCAGAAGACCGTGATCGACGCCGTTGCCCGACATGATCAGGATCGGTGTCTCCGGTCCCATTCCGCGTGCCAGCAGGGACGCGCCGATCGCCCGCACCTGGCCCAGCACGCCTTCATAGGTTTCCTCGCGCCAGCCGGCGCCACTTCTCTCGGCCAGAAAAACCCGCCCCGGGGCGGCCTCCGCCCAGACATGCAGCCAGTCTCCGGTGCGCTCGACCGCCGGACTGAGAGCATGCCTGGACCTAAGCAGGATCGACCCGTCAGCGCGCTGTTGCCGTTCCACGGAATGAGGCTGAAATTGCGATGTGCGTTTCATGACTGTTTCCTCCCTAGGGTCTGTGGACAATTAGGTTTGGGTCGCGGCGCGAGCCGGATTTCGGTGTCCGAACAGGAGGAAAGTCCGCAGTGGTGCCGCCCACCACAAGGACTTTCCGACGCAGTCGGGACCGAAATCCGCCGCGTCTCGAAGAGACTTGGCGCAAAACGCCCATTTCGGCGTCCCAATGTCTTGAAAGGGAACACCCTTCCTGCGACCTTGCTTCTTGAACTGGGCGTTTTGCATCCAAACCTCGACCAAATCCTTATTGTCCACAGACCCTAGGTCAGGCATCCCGCTTACGGTTTTTCTCGACACGGCGCATGACGTCCATCGCCACCGCCAGAGCCTCCGCCTCCACGCCCCGCAGGAAGGTTTTCTCGTGCGCGGATACCGCGGCGAAGCTCTTTTCATAAAGCCGCCTCCCGGCCAGCGTGACCTTCAGGGCATAGGCCCGGCGGTCTTTCGGCAGCCGGTCCCGGATGATCAGCTCCCGCCGTTCCAGCTCGTCGATGATCACAACGAGGTTCGGCCGCTCGATATCCATGGCCTCCGCAAGCTGCGCCTGGCTGAGACCGGGATTGTCGACCACCAGAACGAGGGCGGTATAAGTCAGCATCCGCAGATCGAAAGGTTTCAGCGTCCGGTTCAGGTCGGACTGGATGAGGTTGAAGGTCCGTTTCATCTGGTAGCCGAAAAACGCGCGCAGGGTCCTGTCGCTGATGCTGAGGGCGCCGTTCTCCGGTGCGGGCTCGGGTGCTGATTTTTTCATGACGTCACCTGAAGGTCGGGTTGCGTTTTTCCAGAAAGGCCGCGAGGCCCTCAACCGCGTCGGGGCTGGTCTGGGTAATCGCCGCGCACAGACTTTCGGTGAACAGGCCGTCGGCTTTCGACATGTCCTCGATCCGCGCCAGCGCCTGGATCATGATGTAGTTCGACAGCGATGCGTTGGACGCGATTCTGCGCGCCAGCTCCCGGGCCCTCGAAAGCGCTTCGCCATCCTCGACAGTGTAGTGCGCCAGTCCGAGCGCCAGGCCTTCGGCGGCATCGTATCTGCGTCCCGTCAGCATCATTTCCGTCATCCGGTCGGCGCCGAGGATGCGCCCCACACGGACGGAAGCGCCGCCGCCCACGAAAATGCCGCGCCGCCCCTCGGGCAACTGGAAGAAGGCCGATGGCTCAGCGACGCGCACATGCGTGGCTGCCGCCATCTCCAGGCCGCCCCCGATGACCGCCCCGAACAGGGCAGAGACGACCGGCAGCCCGCTGAACTCGATCCTGTCCATCACCTGGTGCCAGCCGCGCGAATGGCGCATGGTGCCCTCGGCATCGCGGGCGACATGTTCGCTGAGATCGAGGCCGGAGCAGAAATGCCCCGCCGTCCCGGTGATGACGACGGCTTTCGTTTCCTTCGGCGGGTCCGAAAAGAAACCGTCAATGGCGGCAAGCAGCTCGTCGCACATGGCGTTGCGCTTGTCCGGGCGGTTCATGGTCAGGGTCGCGACACTGTCGCTCAGTTCAACCTTCAACATCGGTTCACTCATTGGTTCTTCCTCAGCGCGGCGGCAGGCGCACGGCCCCGTCCAGGCGAATGGTGGTGCCGTTGAGGAACGGATTGGCGACGATATGCGCGGCAAGCAGGGCGTATTCATCCGGGTCTCCCAGACGGGGCGGAAACGGAATATTCGCTGTGATCTTCGCGGCAACCTCTTCCGGCAGTCCGGCCATCATCGGCGTCTGGAACAGCCCCGGCGCAATTCCCATGACGCGGATGCCGTGCTGGGCGAATTCGCGCGCCGCCGGAAGGCACATGGAGGCAATACCGCCCTTGGACGCCGCATAGGCGGCCTGGCCGAGCTGCCCGTCTTCCCAGGCGACGGAGGCGGTGTTGATGATCACCCCGCGCTCTCCGGTTTCCAGCGGCTCCAGCGCCATCATGCGTCTGGCGGCATGGCTCATCACGTTGTAGGTGCCGAACAGGTTGACCCTGAGCGTCGTCTCGAAAACGTCGAAGGACATCTTGCCTTCGCGTCCGACGATCCGCGCCGCACGGCCGATGCCCGCGCAGTTCACCACGATCCGCGGTGCGCTTCCCAGAAGCTGCGCCGCGTCCTCCAGCGCGCTGTCGACGGCCTCCTGATCGCCGACATCGGCCTGGACCGCATGACCGCCGCAGTCCTGAGCCACACTCCGGCCGCGATCGATATCGAAATCGAGGATCGCGACCCTGGCCCCCAGAGAGGCGAAGTGGCGGGCCGTCGCGGCGCCCAGGCCGCTGCCGCCGCCAGTCACGAGAACAGTCTGTCCGGAAGTCAGCATCACCGCACCTCAATACCTGTTTGCTTCATCATTGTTATATTCCATACCTATTCAAACCTGCCGATATCCTCGCCCCGCCCTCCGGTTAACCGGAGAGCAGGAACAGGGTGATCGACGGGAAGATCACCAGCAGGATCACCCGCACGATGTCGGACGTGACGAACCAGAGGACCGCCTTGTAGGTGTCCTTCATCGGCGTCGTCCGGTCGATGGCATTGATGATGAACAGATTCATGCCGACAGGCGGCGTTATCAGCCCGACCTCAACGACAATCAGCACCAGGATACCGAACCAGATGGCAACATGTTCCGGGCTCATGCCGAACTCCAGGACACTGATCACCGGAAAGAAGATCGGGATCGTCAGCAGGATCATCGACAGGCTGTCCATCAGGCAGCCGAAGACCAGATAGAAGAGCAGGATCAGGGTGAGAACGACCCACGGGCTGAAGCCCTGGCCGACAACCCAGCCGGAAAGCTCCTGCGGCAGCTGGCTCAGCGCCAGGAAACTGTTGTAGAAAGCCGCGCCAAGCACGATGAAGAAGATCATCGCGGTGCTGAGCGCCGTCTGGATGATGCTGTCCAGAAACATCTTTCGCGTGAGATTACCCGAAACCAGGGCGAGCAGACCCGTTCCCGCAGCGCCCACGGCGGCACCTTCGGTGGGGGTGAACCAGCCCCGATAGATCCCGCCGACAACAAGGCCGAAGACCAGCAGAACCGGCCAGACATCCATCAGCGCCCGGACCCGCTGCGGATAGGGAACCGGCTCGCGCGTGCCGGCCGCTTTCGGATTGAAGCGCACATAGATGGAGATCGTGATCATGTAGCCGATGGCGGCCAGCATACCCGGCACGAAGGCCGCCAGGAACAGCTTGGCGATATTCTGCTCCGTCAGGATGGCGTAGATCACCAGAATGACGGACGGCGGGATGAGAATGCCGAGCGTGCCGCCGGCCGCGAGAGTTGCCGTCGAAAACCCGCCCGAATAGCCGTAGCGGCGCAACTCGGGAAGCGCCACGCGGCTCATGGTGGCGGCGGTCGCGAGCGAGGATCCGCAGATCGCGCCGAAGCCGGCACAGGCGCCGACCGCGGCCATGGCCACGCCGCCCTTGCGGTGGCCGAGCCAGCTCTCCGCCGCCTTGAACAGCGACGCGGACATGCCCGAATGGGTTGCGAACTGACCCATCAGCAGGAACATCGGAATGATGGTCAGCGAATAGCTGGAGAAGGTCGTATAGGTTTCGCTCTTCAGCTTGGACAGAAAGATATTCGGGCTACCCGTGGCAAGGTAGAGCCCGCCGAGACCGCACAGCAACATGGCGAGCCCGATCGGCGCGCGCAGGAATATCAGCACCAGCAGCAGGGGAAACGAGAGATATCCGAGTTCGAGCAGGCTCAATGGACTCCCCCTTCCATATCCTGAATGAACCGGCGTCCCGAAATCAGTTCGACAACGCTGGCGGCAGCGCAGTAGGCGGCGACCACCGATGCGATCGCGGCAGCGGCGAAGCTGAGGGCGTAGGACCACCAGATGGGGAACTGCAGTATGAATGTGGTTTCCGAATAGCGCATCTTGTCCTGCATCCCGACGAAGAGACGCCAGGTGATGAGCACGATGACGGCGCTGAGGAGAACTTCCCACAAGGTCACAAGGAAACGGTTCAGCCAGCGCGGGAAATGGCTTGCGAACACATCCACCGTCGCATGCGCCTTGCGCAGCTGACAGATCGGCAGAAACGCGAAGATGGTGAAGCTGATCCCGGCCTCGACCAGTTCGAAATCGCCGAAAACCGGTCCGACACCTGTCGCGATCAGGGCGTTCGCGGCCGATTCCGACAGCGACGTCAGAAACGTTGAATGTCCGAAAGTATTGAGCCCGCGCCCGAGTACGCTGACGCATGTCAGGGCGATCAGCGCCGTCAGCACCAGTCCGCCGAGGATCGCCATGAAGCGCGCGAGACGCTCCACCAGGGTAAACAGCATTGTTCAGAATTCCTGCGGGAAAGGTCTCCCGGAAGACGGACTTCCGGGAGACCGGTTGGCCTAAAAGATCAGTTGCTCATCAGTTCCGCTGCGCGCTTGCGCAGACCGGTGCCGTCGAGACCTTTCACGTCCATTTCAGCCGTCCACTCATCGATCGTTCCCTGGGCGGCCGCTTCCCATTTCGCGGCCTGTTCGGGCGTGAGGGTGATGATGTTGTTGCCCATGTCGATGGCAGCCTTGCGCGGGCCGGCATCGTCGGCCTGCATCTGCTTGCCTGCGAACTTGGAGAACTCCAGACCCGAATTCGCATCGATCACGGCTTTGAGGTCATCGGGCAGCGACTCGTATTTGTCCTTGTTCATCGCGAACAGGAAAGTGGTCGTGTAGATCGCCTTGCCGGGGAACTCGGTGTGATTTTTCACCAGTTCGTTCACCTTGAGGGCACCGACGACCTCCCAGGGGATAACGGTCGCATCCACGACGCCCTTGCTGAGGGCTTCGGGAATGGCCGGCACCGGCAGGCCGATCGGGGTCGCGCCGAGGTTCGAGAACAGTTTGTTCGTCACCCGTGTCGGTGCGCGAAGCTTGACGCCGTTCAGGTCGGAAAGTTCCGTGATCGGCTCGCTGGAATGGATCACGCCAGGGCCGTGCACCCAGAGCGCGAGCGGTTTGAAGGGCGCGAATTCCGTATCCATCATTTCTTCTTCGGCGAGCTTCCAATACGCCTCGGACATCGTCTCCGCGTCCGTCATGGTGAAGGGCAACTCGAACACTTCGGCGCGCGGGAATCGGCCCGGTGTGTATCCGGCGACCGTCCAGACGATATCGACAACGCCGTCGACGACCTGGTCGATCAGCTCCGGCGGCTTGCCGCCAAGCTGCATGGCGGGATAGCGCTCGATCTTGATGCGCCCTCCAGATTCCGCCTCGACCTTGTCCGCCCAGGGATCGAGAACGTTCTTGGGAACGTTTGCCTGGGCAGGCAGAAACTGGTGCATGCGAAGCGTGACTTCCTGACCCAGTGACGTGGATGCGGTTCCGGCAAGTGCGATTGTGGAAATGGCGGCAGCCGCCGCGAATGTCGCGAGCTGCTTGTGGAAGTTGATCATCATGTCCTCCCTTTCAGATCAACATTACAAACTGACCGGAGTCCTCCTCCCGATCAGGTAATGATCCATAATAGTTATCTCGTATAACCTTTTTTGAATTCCTGTCCATCACGAAATGATGGCGGGGAAATATCGCAGGCGTGCACGAGACGTGGGCAGCGCTGCCGTTCCGGCCTGTCTTCCAGGATTGAACTGGATCCGCGCATCGCCAGGTCCTTCTCCAACGCATGTCCCCGGCCGGCACCTTATCATTGTTTTCCCGGAAGAAAATCCACCTGGACCTAGACTTTTGCCGACCCCGTCAGATTAGGATACGGACCCGCAAATCGGTTGATTTTACGGCCACTCATGGAAGCCCGGGAAGGATTTCTTGCGCTCCGCGCCGCGTTTGCGGGTCCGGCCTGGCGGGATGCCGGTCTCTCGCTTGTAGAAGCGGTTGAAATAACCGGCATCCTTGAAGCCCAGCGCGTCTGCGATCTCCGCGACCTGAAGATTGGACTCCGCCAGAAGCGCTTCCGCCTCGATCACAAGGCGCTCGTGGATCAGTTCCAAAGGCGCTCTTCCGGTGATCCGCTTGACCGCGCTGGTCAGCCGCGCCCGTGAAACCTTCAAGACCCCGGCATAGGCGGCAATCGTCCAGTGATCGCGAAGGTGCAGTTCGAGAAGATGGAGAAAATTCCGCACGATGGTTCTGGGAGCCGCCTGCACCTGTTGCGGCTGGGGACTGGAAATCCGCCACAGCGTCATGAGCGCCAGCACGAGATGATGGCGCGCCGCCTCCTGGCCGCCCGGCAGCTCGCTGCGAAGTTCCCGTTCCACCGCTTCGATGGCGCTCATCAATTCCAGCGCCTGGGGCTTTTGCAGGCGGGCGCCGATGAGCGGGTGCAGCAGGGCATCCTTCACCTGCCGTCCGACGAGCCCGGCGGGAACCGCCCTGCCGAAGGCCAGCTCGGACACCGACACCAGCGCGCCCCGCGACCCGGACTTCAGCGTCAGGCGCGCTGTCTTGCCGGCCGGCAGCCAGATGGCGCAAGGGCTGATGAACGGCAGTTCGCTGCTTTCGAAATCCAGTTGCCCTTCGCCCGACACCAGCACGAAGCCCCGGTTCCGCCGGCCGCGCAATGTCCAGCTCGTCGGCGTCAGCGCGGTCCGGATCACCCCGGCTTCCGTATCCGGCAGGATTTCGATCTGGTGCTGCGCGGGGCTGGAGGGCCAGTCGCCGGAAGCGGTATCGAAAAGACTCATGGGTTAGCGACCTCAGGTTCCGGCGACCTGTCCGGTTTGAAGGCATGTTTACCTGAAAATTCGTATCATTCGTACAATTCTTTCCGTTAAATGTACATTTTTCTCCGGACTTTTCCGGCTAGTGTAATGACGGCGCCGGTCGTGGAGAACCGGCCCCGCCGCAGTCGCACACGCGAATTGCGGCCGATTGGGAGGAAAACATGATCACAACATTTCGCAGGCTCAGCCTGACCGTGCTTGCGGGCACGGCAGCGCTCGCACTTGCCGCCCTGCCGGGCACCGCGCAGGACCATCCGGACAAGGTCAAGATCGGATACGCGGTCTCAAAGACCGGCGCCAATGCCGGCGGCGCCGCAATGACCACCATTCCGAATTACAAGCTCTGGCTTTCGGACCTGGAAGCCAAGGGCGGCCTGGAAATGCCGGACGGAACGAAAATTCCGGTCGAGCTCATCGAATATGACGACCGGTCCAGCGCCGAGGAAGTCGTGCGCGCTGTCGAGCGACTGGCCGGACAGGATGAAGCCCATTTCATTCTTCCGCCCTGGGGCACCGGCTTCAACCTCGCCGTCGCGCCGCTGTTCGACCGTTACGGCTATCCTCAGCTCGCGGTTTCCGCCGTGACCGACAAGGCGCCGGATTTCGTCAAGCGCTGGCCGAAAAGCTTCTGGTTCCTCGGCGGTGGCCACGACTACACGAATGCCCTGGCGACCCTCCTGGCCGACCAGGTCAAGGCGGGTGTGATCAATTCCAAGGTCGCGATGATTTCCGTGGCCGACGGCTTCGGCATCGATCTCGTCACCGCGGCCCGTCCGTCCTTCAAGGAAGCAGGTCTGGATGTCGTCATGGATCAGACCTACCCGGTCGGGACCCAGGACTTCACCACCATCCTGAACGAGGCGAAAGCCTCCGGTGCGGACACATTCGTCGCCTTTTCCTATCCTCCGGGCACCTTCGCCCTCACCCAGCAGGCGCAGGTAAACAGCTTCAATCCGAAGGTGCTTTATCTTGGCGTCGGCGTCGGTTTTCCGCCTTATGGCGCGAACCTTGGCGAGAAGGCCGAAGGCATCATGACGCTCGGCGGCATCGACCCGGCCAACGAGAGCAACAAGGCCTACCGCGAGCGCCACAACGAGGTGAACGGCCAGTATCCGGATCTGTGGGGCAGCGTCATAACCTATGCCAGCCTGCAGATGCTGGAAGAGGCCATCAAGCGCGTCGGTCTGGACCGGGAGGCCGTTTCGAAGGAACTGTCGACCGGAACCTTCGAGACCGTTCTCGGCGAGACCAGCCTTCAGGACAATCAGCTCCGCAACCTGTGGCTGGTGGGCCAGTGGCAGGACGGCACGCTCGCCGGTGTGGCGCCTGCCGACCGGAAAGGCGCCTCCAAGGCGAAGCTGCCGAAACAGCCCTGGTAAGACACTTCAAAGGATAAGAGACCGGCGGAAAAAGCCGCCGGTCTCCCATGCCCGACAGATCAACGGTTTCGGCAGGAACATATGACACTGACCACCACGCTGATAGCGGGCCTCGTGCTCGGCGGCACCTACGCGCTTGTCGCCATGGGACTGACCCTGCAATACGGCATTGCCCGCATCATGAATCTCGCCTATGGCGACATGATCATTACCGCCGCTTTCGCCGCCTTCATCGTGCAGGCCCTGCCGTCGATAAACCCGCTGACAGGACTTGCCATTGTTGTCCCCGGCGGCTTCGTTTTCGGCTATCTGGTCTATGTGTTTCTTCTGTCGCCTCTGGTGAAACGCGCACCAAATCAGGCGGCCCTGGAAGTTGATTCCATCCTGACCACTTTCGGCCTTCTGTTCGTGATCCAGGGCGTATTGCTGGTGCTTTTCGGCAGCAACTACACCAGCTACACATTCCTCAACGTGCCTGTCTCGATCTTCGGCACGACCGTGGCCGCCAACCGGCTGATCGCGCTTGTTCTGGCGCTTGCCATCGGCCTGCTGTTCTATGCGCTCCTGACGCGCACCCGCTGGGGCACGGCCCTCAGGGCGGTTGCGGTTTCACCGCAATCCGCGCAGCTCGTCGGCATCAATACCGACCGCGCCGCCGCCATCGCCTTCGCCATGGGCACGGCCCTTGCCGCAGCCGGCGGCACCGTGATTTCCATGTACCAGACCTTCACCGCCACGGGCGGGGTCGTCTTCACCATGAAGGCCCTTATCGTGGTGATCATGGGGGGCGTCGGCAATCTTCTGGGCGCGCTGACCGCCGGGCTCGTACTCGGCATCGTGGAGACGGCCGTGTCCACCTATGTGGATCCGGGGCTCACTCTGGCCGCGACCTACACGATCTTCCTCGTCGTTCTGCTTTGGCGCCCCGAGGGCCTGTTTGGACGGCGGGTGCGATGATAGCAGCATTTTCCTTCACTGCGCTGGCGGCCGTCTTCACCGCCCTCGCCGCAGCCCCCTTCTTTCTCGGCACATACGGCACAGGGTTCCTGCTCGGGCTTGTCGGATACGTGACGCTCGCAAGCGCCTGGGCGCTGTTTTCCGGGCCGACGCGATACGTTTCGCTCGCAACCGTCGCCTTCTTCGGCATAGGCGCCTATACGGTGGCAGTGCTCTATGAAACCCTGCCCTCCTGGCTCGTTCTGGTGGTCGCCGCACTGATCGGGCTGGTCGTCGCTCTGCTCGTCGGCCTGTCGACGCTGCGTCTGGCCGGCGTTTATTTCGTCATCTTCACGTTCGGTCTGGCCGAGCTGATCCGCCAGATCGTCACCTGGTACGAGGTCAATATCACCGGAACGCTCGGGCGTTATCTTTTCGTCGATTACGGACCCGAGGTCGTCTACTGGAAGCTGCTCGCCCTGTGTGCGGTGACGCTGGCCATCGGTTATCTCGTCAAGCGCAGCCGCTGGGGACTGGCGCTGAAGATGATCGGCGACGACGAAGTGGTCGCGGAGCATTGCGGTCTGCCGACGGCCCGGGTAAAGCTGGCCCTCTTCGCGGCAAGCTCGGTAATCATCACGCTGGTCGGCGCCATCCAGGCACCGCGCTGGACCTATATCGAACCGACGATTGTCTTCAACCCGACCATTTCGTTCCTGACACTGATCATGGCGCTTCTCGGCGGCGCTGGCAGACTGTGGGGTCCCGTGGTCGGAGCAGTACCGCTGTTTCTTCTGTTCGAATGGCTGTCCGCCAACTTCCCCGACCATTATTCGATCATCCTGGGACTTCTGTTCATCGCCATCGTGTTCGTTCTGCCCAACGGTGTGCTCGGCTTCCTCGAAGAACACTGGACCCGGTTGCGCGCGAACAGATCAGCAAAAAGCGATTTAGAGAAACGGGAGGCCGGATGATGCAGGACCTTCTGGACGTCAGGAACCTTACCAAACGTTTCGGTGGGCTAACCGCGGTCAACGATCTGTCCTTCACCCTCCGGCAGGGCGAAGTGGCCGCGCTTCTCGGCCCCAACGGATCGGGAAAGACGACGGCGCTGAACATGATCTCGGGATTCCAGCCCGCTTCGAGCGGCACCGTCCTGCTGGACGGCGAACGGCTGACCGGCAGGCCGCCGCACTGGATCTCCCATGCCGGCGTCGCGCGCACCTTCCAGCTTGTGCGGGTGCTTTCCTCCCTGAATGTGGAAGAAAATATTCTGGCGGCGGTGATGTTCCGCAAGAACCCGCCCGCCAAAGAGACCGCGCAAGAGGAAGTTCAGCGTTTGCTGGAAGACGTCGGCCTGGCGGGACGCTCCAATGAAAATGCCGCTTCGCTCACATACATCGACCAGAAGCGCATGGAGCTCGCCCGGGCACTGGCCTCGAAACCGAAGCTGCTGCTGCTCGACGAATGGCTCGCGGGCCTCAATCCGTCCGAGCTCTCCATCGGCATCGGGCTGATCTCCAACCTCAACGAGAAGGGCATCACCATCCTGCTGGTCGAGCATGTCATGGATGCGATCCGGGCATTGTGTCCGCGCGCGGTTGTCATGAACGCCGGACGCAAGATCGCCGATGGCGCGACCGCCGAGGTGCTCAGGGATCCGGAAGTCGTGCGCGCATATCTGGGAGGCGCCCATGCTGTCGCTTGAGGCCCTTTCCGTGCGCTACGGCAAGCACATCGCCCTGGACAATGTGCACCTGCGCGTCGATCCGGGAGAAACGGTCGTGATCCTCGGTGCGAACGGCGCCGGAAAATCCAGCCTCCTCAAGGCGATTTCAGGGCTGGTGACACCGGAGCCGGGCGCCCGCATCGCACTTGACGGCCACGAACTGGCAGGTGTTCCACCGCACCGGATACCCGATGAAGGGATCGCCCTCGTTCCGGAGGGCCGGGGCATCTTCACGGCGCTCACCGTTGACGAAAATCTCGCCCTTGGCGCCTATTCCAAACGTGCCCGCGCGGGTGAGGCACGGCAGCGGGAATTCATCTTCGATCTGTTCCCACGCCTTGCCGAACGGCGCAAACAGATCGCCGGCACCATGTCCGGCGGCGAACAGCAGATGGTCGCCATCGCAAGGGCGCTGATGTCCAATCCCCGGCTCCTGATGCTGGACGAACCGAGCCTCGGCCTCGCGCCGGTGGTTGTCGGTGAACTCTTCGATGCCCTTGGCCGGATCGGCGCGTCCGGTGTGGCTCTCCTGCTCGTGGAGCAGAACGTGACGATCAGCCTTCAACTCGCCGCAAGGGGATATCTTCTGGAAGTCGGCCGCGTGGTTGGGGAAGGCAGCGCCGTCGAGTTGAAGGAAGACCCCGCCGTTCGGCGCGCATTTCTCGGCCTGAATGCCTGAACCCGGACAGACCGTCTGGAAAACAATAATGACAAACTGGGAAGACTGACATGGATGCACTCGGATTATTGATCGGCACGGAAAACACGCAAGCCTCCGACGGCAGGGTCTTTGAACGCCTCAACCCCATCACCGGCGAGGTCGCCAGCCGTGTCGCCGCCGCCACGAAGGAAGACGCCAGGCAGGCCTGCGACGCGGCCGCCGCCGCTTTCCCCGACTGGGCGGATATGGCTCCCGGCCCGCGCCGGAAACTGCTTCTGGCCGCGACCGCGGCGCTGGAGGCCCGAGCGGATGATTTCGTTGCGGCGATGGCCGACGAAATCGGAGCGACGGAAGGCTGGGCACGGTTCAATGTTCACCTTGCGGCCGACATGCTGCGCGAAGCCGCCGCTCTGACCACCCAGATAAGCGGTGAAATCATTCCCTCCAACCGGAAGGGCAGCCTCGCCATGGGCGTGCGTCAGCCGGTCGGCGTCGTCCTGTCCCTCGCCCCCTGGAATGCCCCGATTATCCTCGGTGTGCGTTCTCTCGCCACACCGCTTGCCTGCGGCAACACAGTGGTGATGAAGACCTCGGAAATCTGCCCGCGCACCCACCGGCTGATCGTCGACGCACTGCGAGAGGGCGGGATACCGCCCGGCGTGCTGAACGCGATCTCCAACGCACCCGAGGACGCGCCGGAAATCGTCGAGACGATGATTTCCCACCCGGCGGTCCGCAGGGTGAATTTCACCGGCTCCACCCGTGTAGGCAGAGTCATCGCGGAAATGTGTGGCCGCAACCTGAAACCCGCCCTTCTGGAACTCGGCGGCAAGGCGCCATTCCTGGTTCTTGACGATGCCGACCTGGACGCGGCCGTTTCCGCCGCCGCCTTCGGCGCCTACATGAACCAGGGCCAGATCTGCATGTCGACCGAACGCATCATCGTCGATGACGCCGTGGCCGAAGCCTTCATCGGCAAATTCGGCACGAAGGTGAAATCGCTCAAGGCGGGCGATCCGAGAAAAGGCGAAACGCCGCTCGGAGCCGTTGTCGATGTGCGGGCCGCGGACCGGATCCAGGAACTCGTCAGAGACGCCGTCAGCAAGGGCGCCGTGCTGATCACCGGTGGCGGCGCTGACGGCGCCGTCATGGACGCCACCCTGCTCGACCGTGTGACCCCGTCCATGCGCATCTATAACGAGGAGAGCTTCGGTCCGGTTGCGATCGTCGTGCGTGTCTCCGGCGAGGACGAAGCGGTGCGGGTGGCGAACGATACTGAATACGGTCTGTCCTCAGCCATTTTCAGCGCCGACGTCAACCGGGCGATGCGCGTTGCCCGCCGGATAGAATCCGGTATCTGCCACATCAACGGGCCAACCGTTCACGACGAGGCGCAAATGCCGTTCGGCGGCGTCAAGGACAGCGGCTACGGCCGCTTCGGAGGCAAGGCCGGCATTGCCGAGTTTACGGAGCTGCGCTGGATCACCATTCAGGACGGGCCTATCCACTATCCGATCTGATTGCGGGACAGATCCCGTCACTCCTATCTCGGAAGCTGCAGATGAAACTGGAAAACAAGACCGCCCTGATTACCGGCGGTGCGGGAAGCCTGGGCCTGGCGACGGCCAGGCTCTTCGTCGAGGAAGGCGCGCGCGTGGTTCTCATGGACCGCGACCGCGCATCTCTCGACAGGGCATCGGAGGCATTGCCGTCCGATCGGGTGTTGTTCCTGACCGCGGATGTCACCTCCGAGCCGGAAATGGCAGCCGCCGTCGAAACCGCGCAAGGGTTCTTCGGAGCCATTGACATCGTGTTTTCCAACGCCGGAAACTTCGGCGAGGTCACACCCATCGCGGACTACCCCCTCGCGGCGTTTCAGAGCGTTCTGAACGTCCATGTGACCGGTGCGTTCCTGACCGCCAAATACGCCGTCCCCGCCATGCGGGACGGCGGCAGCATGATCATCACCTCCAGCGTGGCGGGCACCCGCGGCGATCCCGGCGTCTATGGCTATATCACCGCCAAGCACGCCCAGGTCGGCCTCATGCGCTGTCTGTCAAAGGAGCTCGCTCCAAGACGCATCCGTGTCAACACGGTCCATCCCGGTCCCCTCGACAACAGTTTCCAGCAAGCGGTCGAGGACGGCATCGGAAAGACGCTCGGCGTCGACGGAACGAAAATGTTCAACGACATGATCCCGCTCGGCCGCCACGGCACCGTGGCGGAAGTCGCCCGCGCGGTACTGTTTCTCGCCAGCGACGACAGCAGCTTCACCACAGGTTCGATGCTCATGGCCGACGGCGGCATGAGCGCCTGACGCTCCCGGCCCTCACCGGTGAGCCGACGAGCTCTCTGAAAGGTGGCAAACCGGCGGAAAAATCGTTAGACAAGCGTTCCCACCACGGTTTCGTCAGGTCTCGAATGCGCTCCGGAAAGACTGTCCAACTTGTTATTTTCGACTGCGACGGTGTCCTGATCGACAGCGAAGTGATCAGCGCGCGCATGCTGGTCGCCGAACTCGCCAATCGCGACGTTCACATCACCATGGACTATGTCGCCCATCATTTTCTTGGCCGCAGCTACCCTGTTGTCCTGCAACAGATCCGCAAGGAATTCGGGATCGATCTGCCTCCCGAATTCGAGATCCGTTACCGCGCAAGTCTCCTCAGCGCCTTTGAGAAGGATCTGAAACCGATCTCGGGAGTGCGCTCCGTGATAGAGCGCCTGAAACCGGACTACTGCCTTGCCACAAGCTCCAGCCCGCCGAGGCTGGCAAAGTCGCTCGAGATCACCGGGCTGAAGGATCTGTTTACGGACCGCACGACAACAGCCTCCGAGGTCATGCACGGCAAGCCCGCCCCGGACCTGTTCCTGCTGGCGGCGCAAAAGCGGGGTATAGATCCGGCGGACTGCCTGGTCATCGAGGACAGCGAAAACGGCGTCAGGGCAGGACTTGCCGCCGGCATGCAGGTCTGGCGGTTCATCGGCGGTTCGCACCTCAAAAACCTCGTAAATACCGAAGGCGCTTCCGGTGGCGCCACTAAAGTATTTGCTTCTTTTGAGGAATTCTATCGGCTCAGGCCGGATTTGAGGGTAGGATCCGAGCCGTTGAAATAGACTGCGCCGTACTGAGCTGAAGCTGACACGAACCGTTAAAGCCCTCCTGATTGCTCCGTCCCCTGGGGAATACCTGTCCCCCAGACCGGTCGGAACCGGCACTATTCTTACGCTACGTTAAATAAAGTCGGATACAGTGCACCGGACTGAACCGGAAGGTGTCCAACGAATGCGGTCAAAAGTATCCAGAAATACAGTCATTCCGTTGGCCGCCGCTTTGACGGTGTTCGGGCTCGGCGCGATTGCCGTCTGGCTGATCGCTGCCCAGCAGTTACACGCGGTTCTGAGCGATCAGAAAAATTACGTCGTTCAGAAGATCAGCCTGGAATTCCGTCATCGCGACGAGTTGCTCCAGGACTTCGCGGAGCGCGCCAACCAGGGTTGCTCCGACAAGTTGCTGGAAGAGATGCGCCGCGCCCTCTTCGATCATAACAGCACCCGGGACATTGCCATTCTCGACGATGGCGCGAACGAAATCCGGTGCACGGCCCTGCTCGGTGCTCTGGAACGGCCCGCGCTGCTGCAGCCGGAGGCAGGTCTGCCCACCCCCAAGGAGGGAAGAATCGTCTGGATGAACCCGGCAGGTCTGGACTATCCTCACTCGACCAACCTCGTTGTATTCCGGGAAGGCCCGCTCGCGGTCATCAGTTATCCGGCATGGACCGGCGATCTTCCGGATTATCGCAGATGGGAGGTAACCGCGACCACTCCGAACAGCGGGACGAAAGTGACGGTCCTCGGCCAGAGCGGGGTGTCGGGCGACTACCAATGGTCGAGATGGAACCCCTTTGTCTCGCTTCTCTACGTGCGCTCCTGCGAGCTCGAAAACGGCATCATCTGTCTCTATCTGAATGCGGGACTGGGTGAACTGGCCGCCAACGAATGGCCCCTGCTGGTCACGGGCAATCTTGTCAATGCCACCATGGCCGTCCTGCTTTTTCTGCAGGTCCGCACCCATCTGCTGCTCCGCAATTCGGTCGGCAGCCGGATCCGGCGCTCGATCCGCTCCGGCGGCGTTCAGTTCCGGTGCGTCTACCAGCCGATCATTGACCTGCGTTCCGACCGGCTTTCCGGTTGCGAGGTTCTGGCCCGCTACGAGGATGAGTACGGACCGCTTTCACCTGCCGAATTCATTCCGGAAGTGGAGCGGCAGCAATTGACCTGGGCCTTCACGGAAATTGTGCTCTCCCGCGCGCTTAAGGATCTGGAACCGATTCTGGATAGGCATCCGGAGCTGAACGTCTCGGTGAATTTCTTTCCCGGCGATCTCGACGACGTCCACGTGGAGCGGCTCAGCACGAACCCATCGCTCCGGTGGGCGGCCAGCCGCAAATTCCGGCTGTGCTTCGAAATCCTGGAGACGGGCATACTCTCGGCGGACCACATGCAGAAAGTCCAGAGATTCCTGGACCGATGCGGGTTCCTGACCGCGATCGACGATTTCGGAACCGGCTACTCCAACATCTCCCAGGTCAGGGACAGCCACATCAACCTCATCAAGATCGATCGGTCCTTTGTTCAGGAACTCGACCGGAAACTGCCCGCCATGCGCGCCTCCCTGGTCGGCCCGATGATCGAGATCGCCCGCTCGATTAATGTCGAGGTCGTCGCCGAAGGCATCGAAACGGAAACTCAACTGTCGCAGATCAAGGAATTGAAGGTACGTTTCGGCCAGGGTTTTTTCCTCTCGAGACCCCTCGAAACCGACGCTTTCCGGGACTTCGCGCAAGCCGACCGGAACAATGCGCCGCAGACCGTCGTCAGCATGAAACGTTCGTGAGGACACAAGCGGATGCGGGTCTGGCGTCTCATAGGCGGTTCCTGTCCGGCATCCCGGATGAATTCAGGGGACGCGTCGACGGGAGTCACGCAAGTATTTGCATCTTTCGAGGAATTCCATCAGCTTAGGTCACGAATTCAAGACTGGGCAACGGCTGAGATGAAACAGAAAAACACTGCCGAGACCTCCCGGCTCGATGACGCGGCGCGCGCCGGATGGCTGTATTATGTCGCCGGCAATACACAGGACGAAATTGCCCGCAAACTCGGCGTCTCGCGCCAATCCGCGCAGCGCCTCGTCTCCCTTGCGGTCAGCGAGCGGCTCGTCAAGGTGCGGCTAGATCACCCGATCGCCCGGTGCATGGAACTCAGTGCCCGGATGATCGACCGTTTCGCATTGCAGAGCTGCGAAGTTGTTCCCAGCGATCCGGACGCACCGTCCTCGACGATCGGCATCGCCCAGGCGGCTTCCGCCGAAATGGAACGTCATTTCAACTCGCAGCAACCCAAGATCATTGCCTTTGGCACCGGCCGCACGCTCAGGGCTTCGGTCGACCAGGTCCCGTCCATGGACTGCCCGCAGCACCGTATTGTCTCTCTGCTCGGCAACATGATGTCGGACGGCTCGGCATCGGCCTACAACGTCATCATCCGCCTCGCAGACCGGATCAATGCCAGGCACTACCCCATGCCCCTGCCTGTCTTCGCCAGGTCCAGGGAAGAACTGCATCTTCTGCATAATCAGGAAGCGGTTCACAGCATCCTGGATCTCATCCGTCAGGCGGACGTGACCTTTGTCGGCATCGGCAATATGGGACCCACGGCTCCGCTTGCGGTCGACGGCTTCGTCAGCCTGGACGAAATGCGCGCCCTGCAAAGGGCCGGAGCGATCGGCGAGATTACCAGCTGGGTGTACAACAGCAGCGGCGCCCTAATCAGCGGCCTCACCAACGATCTTGTCGCGAGTGCCCCCTTGCGGCCTGCCGGCGAGAAACCGGTCTACGGTGTCGCTGCCGGCGAGGTCAAGGTGCCGGCAATGCTGGGTGCTCTCGCGGGCAGGTTCATCAACTGCCTGATCACCAACGAGACCACTGCTGAGCAATTGCTCAAGGCGTGAGCGAATTCTCATCATCTGCAACTAACTGAATTAAAACATTTTTTTGCACTGCAGCGAGGAATTATCTATTTTTTAGGTGATTCCTTCCTTGACTCAAGCACAAATAAAGAGCGAATATTTGCCCGCAAGAATGGCAAATGCCCAATCTCGCTTGGGAGGAAAATATGGCATTTCATACCCGTGCGCTGCTCGGCGCATGTGCGGTTGCAGCACTGTGTGCTCCGGCGACCGCAGAAACACTCACCATCGCGACCGTGAACAACGGCGACATGATCCGCATGCAGGGTCTGACGCAGGATTTCACCGACAAGACCGGCCACACTGTCGAGTGGGTCACGCTTGAGGAAAACGTCCTTCGCCAGCGCGTTACCCAGGACATCGCCGCCAAGGGCGGCCAGTTCGACATCATGACCATCGGCATGTACGAAACGCCGATCTGGGGCAAGCAGGACTGGCTGGTCGCGCTTGACGATCTGCCGGACAGCTACGACACCGACGACATCCTGCCCGCCATGCGCGGCGGTCTGTCCGTCGACGGCACGCTCTACGCCGCACCGTTCTACGGCGAAAGCTCCATGATCATGTATCGGACCGATCTGATGGAGAAGGCCGGGCTGGAAATGCCCGACGCGCCGACCTGGGAATTCGTTGCCGACGCGGCTCGCAAGATGACCGACAAGGACAACGAAATCTACGGCATCTGCCTACGGGGCAAGGCCGGCTGGGGCGAGAACATGGCGTTCCTGACCGCAACCGGCAATTCCTTTGGCACCCGCTGGTTCGACGAAGACTGGAAGCCCCAGTTCGACAGCCCGCAGTGGAAGGAAACCCTCACCTTCTATATCGATCTGCTGAACGAAGCAGGTCCTCCGGGCGCTTCGACCAACGGCTTCAACGAAAACCTGTCGCTGTTCCAGCAGGGCAAGTGCGGCATGTGGATCGACGCCACCGTGGCGGCCTCCTTCGTGACCAATCCGGACGATTCCACCGTGGCCGACAAGGTCGGTTTTGCCCTGGCACCGGACACCGGCCTTGGCAAGCGCGGCAACTGGCTCTGGGCCTGGGCGCTCGCCATTCCGGCAGGCACCCAGAAGGAAGCAGCCGCCAAGGAATTCATCGAATGGGCAACTTCCAAGGAATACCTTGACCTTGTCGCTTCGAAAGAAGGCTGGGCAAACGTTCCTCCCGGGACGCGGACTTCTCTTTACGAGAATCCGGAATACGCCAAGATCCCGTTTGCGAAGATGACCCTGGACAGCATCAATTCGGCTGATCCGACCAATCCGACTGTCGACCCGGTTCCCTATATCGGTGTGCAGTTTGTTGCCATCCCCGAGTTCGCGGGCATTGCAACCCAGGTCGGCCAGGAATTCTCCGCCGCTCTGGCGGGTCAGCAAACGGTTGACGAAGCTCTGGCCAAGGCACAGGCCCTGACGGCGGAAGAAATGGAAGCCGCGGGCTACTAGCGTCTCCTCCCGAACTTGGGAGGGCGGGTTACATCCCGCCCTCTCTTTCTCTGAAAAAGCTTTCACCCATCATTGACGGAAAGTCCCGTCGACAGATCAGGTGTGACCCATGGCAACCCAGCATTCCCGCTCCGCCGCCCGCATCATGATGGCGCCCGCCGTCGTTCTGCTGCTCGGCTGGATGCTCATCCCGCTGACGATGACCCTCTACTTCTCCTTCAAGAAGTACCTGCCGCTGCGCGGCGGCGACCTTGGATGGGTCGGGTTCGACAACTACGTCCGCTTCGTTTCCTCCAGCGCCTTCTGGCCCAGCGTTCAAACGACGCTCATCATTGTCGGCGGCGTGCTGCTGATCACCGTCATCCTCGGTGTCCTTCTCGCGATCCTGCTGGATCAGCCGCTTTGGGGACAGGGCATCGTCCGGATTCTCGTGATCGCGCCCTTCTTCGTCATGCCGACGGTCTCGGCGCTGGTCTGGAAGAACATGTTCATGGATCCCGTGAACGGTCTTTTCGCGCATCTGTGGAAATTCTTCGGCGCGCAGCCGGTGGAATGGCTGAGCGACGCCCCCCTCTTCTCGATCATTATGATCGTATCCTGGCAGTGGCTGCCCTTCGCGACGCTGATCCTTCTGACCGCGATCCAGTCTCTCGACAGCGAGCAGCTGGAAGCCTCCGAGATGGACGGCGCACCGCCCCTTTCGCGCTTCGGCTATATCATTCTGCCGCACCTGTCCCGCGCCATCACGATCGTCGTGCTGATCCAGACGATCTTCCTGCTGGCGGTCTTCGCGGAGATCTTCGTGACCACGCAGGGATCCTTCGGCACACGCACACTGACCTATCTGATTTTCCAGCGCGTTCTGGAGAGCCAGAATGTCGGGCTGGGATCCGCGGGCGGTGTTTACGCAATCATTCTGGCCAACATTGTCGCGATCTTCCTGATGCGCATTGTCGGCAAGAATCTGGACTCTTGAGGAGGAGAGACCATGGCCCGTGCAGTCACCACACGCCGCAAGGCCCTCAACACGCTGATCGCGTGGAGTATCGGTCTGCTGATATTCTTTCCCATCCTCTGGACGATCCTGACCAGTTTCAAGACCGAGGCCCAGGCGATCAACGACCCGCCGCTGTTCCTTTTCTTTGACTGGACCCTCGAGAACTACGCCGTCGTCCAGGAGCGTTCGGACTACATGCGCTTCCTCTGGAACTCGGTGATCATCGCCGGCGGCTCCACCGTGATAGGTATCCTGATCGCGGTGCCCGCCGCCTGGTCCATGGCTTTCGTGCCCTCAAAACGCACCAAGGACATTCTGCTGTGGATGCTGTCGACGAAAATGCTGCCGGCCGTCGGCGTCCTCTACCCGATCTACCTGCTCTTCATCGAGCTGGGGCTGCTCGATACCCGTGTCGGCCTGACGATCGTCCTCATGCTGATCAACCTGCCGATCATCGTCTGGATGCTGTACACCTACTTCAAGGAAATTCCGGGGGAAATTCTCGAGGCCGCCCGCATGGACGGCGCGGCCCTGAAAGAAGAGATCCTCTACATCCTCACGCCAATGGCCGTGCCCGGTATCGCCTCCACCTTGCTGCTCAACATCATCCTGGCCTGGAACGAGGCGTTCTGGACCTTGAACCTGACCGCGGCGAAAGCCGCCCCCCTGACAGCATTCATTGCCAGCTATTCCAGCCCGGAAGGTTTGTTCTACGCCAAGCTGAGCGCCGCCTCCACAATGGCGATCGCACCCATTCTCATTCTGGGCTGGTTCAGCCAGAAACAGCTAGTGCGCGGCCTGACCTTCGGCGCGGTCAAATAGGAGCCTGATCATGGGTCAGATAACCCTCAAGCAGATTACCAAGAACTTCGGCGACGTTCAGGTTATCCCGCCGCTGGATCTGCGCATCGACGATGGTGAGTTTGTTGTCTTTGTCGGTCCGTCCGGCTGCGGCAAGTCCACTCTCCTGCGCCTGATCGCCGGACTGGAGGACGTCACCAGCGGTGCGATCACCATTGACGACAGGGACGCCACCGAAGTTCCACCGGCCAAACGCGGCCTTGCCATGGTGTTTCAGTCCTACGCGCTCTACCCGCATATGTCGGTGCGCAAGAACATCGCCTTTCCTCTGCGCATGGCCGGTCTCGACAAGGCCGCCCAGAACGCCAAGGTGGACGCGGCGGCAAAAGTCCTGAACCTGACGGATTATCTCGACCGCCGTCCCGGTCAGCTTTCCGGCGGCCAGCGCCAGCGCGTCGCGATCGGCCGGGCGATCGTGCGCGAACCGGACGCCTTCCTGTTCGATGAACCGCTGTCCAACCTCGACGCGGCGCTGCGCGTCAACATGCGGCTGGAAATCTCCGAACTGCACCAGACGCTCAAGACCACCATGATCTACGTGACGCACGACCAGGTCGAAGCCATGACCATGGCGGACAAGATCGTCGTCCTGCAGGCGGGCGTGATCGAGCAGGTCGGCTCACCTCTGGAGCTCTACCACACGCCGCGCAACAAGTTCGTCGCAGGCTTCATCGGCTCGCCGAAGATGAATTTCCTTGCCGGAGAATACGCCGCCGGATATGGCGCGGCGACCATCGGCGTCCGGCCGGAACACATTTCGGTCTCCTCGAGCGAGGGAGCCTGGCCCGGCAAGGTCGGGGTCTCGGAACATCTCGGCTCCGACACGTTCCTTTATGTCGATATCGACGGCGTTGACGAACCGATCACGGTCCGCTCAAGCGGGGAGATCAGCGCGCGTCACGGCGATAACATCTATCTCACCCCGGATGTCAGCAAGATCCACCGCTTCGACAACCAGGATCTCAGAATCGCATGAGACTGAAAGGCAAATCCGCGCTGATCACCGGCGCGGCGCGCGGCATCGGCAAGGCCTTTGCCCACCGCTACGTGCAGGAAGGCGCGACCGTGGCGATCGGCGACATCAACATGGCGGGCGCTGAAGCTGCCGCATCGGAGATCGGCCCGGGCGCCTGGGCCGTGCAGTTGGACGTCACCAGCCAGGCCTCGATTGACGCCGCCATCGCTTCGGTCGAGGCGAAAACCGGCGGCATCGACATTCTGATCAACAATGCCGCGCTGTTCGATCTGGCGCCGGTCGTGGATATCACGAGGGACAGCTATCAGCGTCTGTTCGACATCAATGTCGGCGGAACCCTGTTCATGATGCAGGCGGCAGCGAAGTCGATGATCGGCCGCGGGAAAGGCGGCAAGATCATCAACATGGCCAGCCAGGCGGGCCGCCGGGGCGAGGCTCTGGTTGGCGTCTATTGCGCCACCAAGGCGGCTGTCATCAGCCTCACCCAGTCTGCCGGGCTCGACCTGATCCGCCACGGCATCAACGTCAACGCCATTGCCCCCGGCGTCGTTGACGGCGAGCACTGGGACGGCGTCGACGCGCTTTTTGCAAAATACGAAGGACTGAAGCCCGGCGAGAAAAAAGCCGCGGTCGGTGCCGCCGTGCCCTATGGCCGGATGGCAACCGCGGAGGATCTCACCGGCATGGCCGTGTTCCTGGCGTCCGGTGAGGCCGACTACATTCTGGCCCAAACCTATAACGTCGACGGCGGCAACTGGATGAGCTGACCAATGACCCAAAAACTAGATAAGACTGTGCTCAATTCTCTTCCCGACACCATCAGCAGACCCGCATATGACCGCGCGGATCTATCGCCCGGCATCGTGCATATCGGTGTCGGCAACTTCCACCGCGCCCATCAGGCCATCTATCTGGACAGGCTGTTCAGTCTTGGCGAGGGGCACGACTGGGCAATTGTCGGTGCGGGGCTCAAGCCCTATGACGCGGCCATGCGGGAGCGGCTGAAGCCCCAGGACTGGCTCACCACCGTCGTAGAACTCGACCCGAAGGGGCTGAGCGCGCGGATCTGCGGTTCGATGATCGATTTCGTCGACGTCGACCCGGCAGCCCTGATCCGCAGGCTGGTGGAACCCGGCATCCGCATCGTTTCGATGACCATCACCGAAGGCGGATACTATGTCGATGCGAATACCGGCGGCTTCGACAGCGGCCATCCGGAAATTCAGGCGGACCTGGAAAATCCGGATCATCCCCGCACCGTGTTCGGCGTACTGGTTGCCGCCCTCATGAAACGCAGGGCCGCCGGTGTCGCACCGTTCACCGTCATGTCCTGCGACAACCTTCCCGAAAACGGGCATATGGCAAAGCAGGCGGTCGTCGGTTTCGCACGTGCCCTGTCCGCAGATGCGGCCGACTGGATCGCCGAACATGTCGCTTTCCCGAATGGCATGGTCGATTGCATCACCCCGGCAACCGGAGACCGGGAACGCAATCTCGTGCGCGACACCTTCGGCATCGAGGATGCCGCGCCTGTCGTCTGCGAACCGTTCCGGCAATGGGTGCTTGAGGACAATTTTCCCACGGGACGCCCGGCGCTTGAAAAGGTCGGCGTCGAATTCGTCAGGGACGTCGCGCCCTACGAACTCATGAAATTGCGCATCCTCAATGGCGGCCATGCGGCCATCGCCTATCCGAGCGCGCTTCTGGGCCATTATTTTGTCCATGACGCCATGGCGGACCCGCTGATCCGCGACTTTCTCAGGAAACTGGAGGAAGACGAGATCCTGCCCACCGTCCCGGAAATTCCGGGGGTCAGCTTTGACGATTATCTGACAACGATTACGGAGCGCTTCTCCAACCCGGCGGTGGGCGACACCATTCCCCGCCTTTGCCTCGACGGATCGAACCGCCAGCCGAAATTCATCCTGCCGACCATCCAGGACCGGCTCGACAGAGGCCTGCCCATCAAGGGGCTCGCTCTCGAAACAGCCCTGTGGTGCCGTTACTGTCTGGGAACGGACGAGGCCGGGAATGCGATCCGCCTTGAAGACGACAATGCCGGCAAGCTGAGCGCCTGGGCGGCGAGTGTCTATGACACATCGTCCGGGGAATTCGAGATGCCGGATCTGCTCGGCAACCTCGCCTGCGAACCGGCCTTTTTTCAGGCCTTCCGCGAAGCCGCGCGGACCATCGCAACGCTGGGTGTCACCGAAACGCTCAAGGCCTATCTCAAGGGTTAGTCTCGAAAACTCAACTCTCGTTTGAATGTGAATGCCGGTGACTTCACAACGCTATCCGGACGGCCTACTGCTGGCGCGTCCGGTGCGCGAGCAAACGCCAGTTTCGTTTCTCTGCGTGCGGACTGGTGCAGTTTCAAAACCGGGGCGACGGCATGACGAGGTTCAATCGGCGCGAGTTTCTGGGCGGATGTGCGGCGATGGCCGTGGCTGGCGGACCGGCCTATGCCGAAGAGGATGATCTGCGGGCTCTTGGGCTTTCCCGACCACTCATTGCGATCGAGACACCGGAACTCGGGATAGCGGATCTTCAAGGAGACATTCACCGCCTCGACGACTACCGGGGCAAAACCGTCATCGTCTCGTTCTGGGCGGCATGGTGCCCGCCCTGCCGCAAGGAATTGCCGACGCTTGCCAGGCTGAGGCGGCAACTCGGCTCCGATGACTTCGCGGTTCTTGCGGTGAATGCCGGTGACCGGGAAGACCGCATTCGCGCATTCCTTGAGGGCATCGACAGCGATGGACTGATAGTTCTTGCGGACACGAAAAGAACGCTGTCCGGCACATGGTTCATCAAAGGCCTGCCGGTCACCTATATTCTCAACAGATCCGGCCAGGCCGTCCTCACCGCCATCGGCGACCGGATCTGGGATTCGCCCCGAATGATTGCGGCCATCCGGTCATTGGGCTGAACCGGGCGCCGGCACGACGAGGGGGACATTGGAATCTCCAAAACGTGTGAGCGCCAGCGGAAAGTCATAGGCATCCGACAGGAGATCGGCCCGCATCACGTCGTCCCGGACTCCGAAAGTCAGACGCTTGCCGTTTTTCATGACCAGAATGCGGTCCGCGAAGGCCGCGGTCAGGTTGAGATCATGCATTACCGCGACAACACCGCCGCCCGCAGCGGCGTAACCGGCCGCGAGCCGCATGATCTGGAACTGGTGCTTGATGTCGAGGCTGGAGACCGGTTCGTCCAGAAACAGCCAGCGCGGCTGACCATCGGCCGCCACCGGCTCCCAGACTTGGCAGAGCACCCGGGCAAGCTGCACCCGCTGCTGTTCGCCACCTGAGAGCTCCTGGTAGCTTCGCCCCTCGAACCCGTGGAGCCCGACTTTCGCAAGCGCATCTGCAATCCGGCGGGTTCGGCCGTCCCTGCCCCGCCGCCTGTCGATCACGCCCAGACCCACGACTTCCGAGACATTGAGCGGAAACGAGATCTGGCTCGCCTGCGGCAGGACCCCGCGCAGTCGCGCCAGATATTCCGCCGAGAGCTTTCCGGTCTCCAGTCCTGCGAGCCGGATCGATCCGGAATAGGCCAGCTCACCGGTCATCGCCTTCAGCAGGGTTGTCTTGCCCGACCCGCTCGGCCCGATGATCGCCGTGAACTCTCCCGCATGGGCATTGAAGGTAACTTCCCGGATGATCGGGACGCGGCCTATGGAAACGCCGGCGCAGTCAACCTGGAGTTCGGATGAGGACTGCTCCTCCGCGAGCTTGAACTGATGCAACCTGCGTTCCTTTCAAAGACCGGTGAGGCCGCGTTTGCGCAGCAGGATCCAGAGGAAGAACGGCGCTCCGGCAAAGGCGGTGATGATGCCGATAGGCAGCTCGGCGGGGGCGACGATGGTGCGGGCGAGCGTATCGGCGCCGATCAGAAGGATTGCGCCCAGTAGCGCCGACGCGGGCAGGAGATACTTGTGGTCGGGACCGATGGTCAGCCGCAGAAGATGCGGCACCACGATGCCGACAAAGCCGATCCCGCCGCTGACGGCCACCGACGCGCCGGTCGCCGCGGCGACCAGCAGGATGCTGATGTTCTTCAGCCGCTGCACCCGGATGCCGATATGGGCCGCCGCCGCCTCTCCAAGGGTCAGCCCGTTCAACCCCCTTGCCAGAAACGGCACGCTGACCAGCATGACCCCGATGATGGGAGCGGCCGAGGCCACCTTTTCCCAGTTGGACCCGGCAAGCGAACCGAGTCCCCAGAACTGCAGGTCCCGCAATTGCTGGTCATCGGACGCATAGACAAGAAGACCTGTCATTGCCCCGGTAAGGGCGCCCAGCGCGATACCGGCAAGCAGGAGCGTTGCGACGGAAGTGATCCCGCCCCTTGTGCCGATCCGGTAAAGCAGCAACGTGGTGATCAGACCGCCAACAAAGGCCGCGACCGGCACCGCGTAGATGCCGAGTACCGCAACCACGGGCGCCAGCACCGCATTCCCCAGCACGATGAAAAGCGCCGCCCCGAGCCCGGCCCCGGCCGAAACGCCGACGATACCGGGATCGGCGAGCGGATTACGGAACAAGCCCTGCATGACCGCCCCGGCGACCGCGAGCGCCGCCCCGACCAGGGCACCAAGCACCACGCGCGGCAAACGGATTTCCATGACGACAATCCAGTCGCGGACCGACACGCCCTCCGGCGCACCGGCGCTTGCCGCCAGAACGCGCCCTGGCATGTGCGGCAGAAGCTCCAGTACGGGAATGGCGATAGGACCGATCGCCAGACTGCCGAGCATTGTCACCAGGGCCAGGACAACCAGAAGTGCGATGGCGGCACGCGCAAGAGGTTCACGGTTTCCGCTACTTGCTTCAGGTCTGCCGAACCAGGCAAACCGCCGGGCAGATCGTTCGGGGAGTATTATGCCGGTCATGCTATCGGTCAGTTCCGGACACTTGAGAGCTCCACGGCAAGGTCGCCGACCGCATCCGCTGTCCGGGGCCCGAAGCCGAGCAGATACTGTCCGCCCATTGTAATCAGCCTGTTGTTCCTGCCAGCCGGCGTCTGCGCCAGGGCGGGATGGCTGAACAGCTCATCGGCGCCTGCGCCGTGATTGCCGTTCCGCGCCATCATCAGCACCACATCCGGCGCCGCGCTGATGATGGCCTCGTCGCTGAGCTGCTTGTAGCCAGAAAAATCGGCCACAGCGTTTTGCGCGCCGGCGAGTTTGAGTATGCCGTCGGCAGCCGTATCGGATCCGGACGCCAGAATGCGCCCGCCGTTGGTCGATAGAATGAACAGAACGCGCACGCCGGATGTCTGTCCGGCCGCTTTGCTCCGCGCCGCTTCAAGGTCGGTTTCCAGCTTGAGCGCCAGCTCTTCAGCCTTCTCCGGCACGGCCAGAGCCGCGCCGATTGCGCGCACCTTGGCCACAATGCCTTCGGCCGTGAAGGCATGCGGGATGTTCGCGATGGCGATGCCGGATTGCTGGAGAAGATCGACGGTCTCGCGCGGGCCACTGCCTTCCAGCATCAGGATCAGCTCCGGCTCGACGGACAGCACGCCTTCCGGCGACAGCGCCCGCATATAGCCGACATCCGGCAATTCCAGTGCTTCCTCGGGATAGGTGCTCGTGCTGTCGCGTGCGATCAGACGCCCTTCTTCGCCGAGCGCATAGACCACTTCGGTCACCGAGCCGCCGACCGCGACAATGCGTTTCGCGGAAGACTGTTGCGTGCCTTCGGCGAAAAGCGATTTGGCCGGCGTGACGAGGGCGGCGGCGGTCAGGGCCGTCGCCACGGCAACGCCGTAAAGACGGGAATGCAAAAGCGTCTTCATTCCGCCACCTCCAATTCTACGGCGCGATCCAGCCTCGGCAGGTTTTCCACCAGGCTCCGCCAATCGCCACGCTCGGCATTGCCTTCGCCGCGCACGCCGAAGAACTGGATGATCTGCTGCCCGTCGCGGTCATAGGCCTCGATCGAGGTGACGTGGCCGATATCGGCGGGTTTACGCACCGCCCAGACCTCGTGGATATGGTCGGTGCGAAGGTGCAGATGAAAGGTTGGATCCATGATGTTGATCCAGGGTCCTCTGTCCATCACCGTTTCCACCACTCCGGTGTGGATCTGGATACAACCCCGATTGCCGACAAAGCACATGAGCGGAATTCTTTCCGAAGCCGTGAGCCGCAAAAGAGCCGGAACCGACCCGGCGTCCAGAGGCCAGGCCCATGTCTCGCCCGCAAGTTCGAAAGCGCTGACCCGGTCGAGATCGAGATCCTTGAGCAATCCGTGAAACTGATGGGGGTCCTTCATCGCCCGCCAGCGCTCGCGCAGCGCTGTTTCAACGCCCTCAGACGGGATTTTTCGGCGAAACGGCTCAGCCCGGGTCACCTCCGGCAACACGTCTTCCCTCTGATCCTCCAGGCTCAGCCGGTCGACCAGCCGTTCCCAGGCCACCATGTCCGTTTCCGGGCGGGCGTGAATTTTCTGGACAGCGTCTCCATGCGCATCGAAAAACTGCAGCGACCTGCGCACATCCTTGCCGTCCGTCTTTTCAACGGCAAACCCATGCACCCAGTTGCCGGGAAACATGCGCATGTCGATCTGTTCGCCCAGCATCAGGGCGGCCCGCTTGCCCTGAATGAACTTTTCGAAAGGCCCGATCTTTTCGTGAACGGCGCTTTTGTTGCGGGTCAGCGCCATGACTTCACCAACCTCTTTCAGTCCCGGAAAAAGATCGTCGAACCGCGGCTCGATCCGGCGGGTTCCGTGTCCGACGAAGCTTGCCACCAGTTCCGCTTCGCTCACGCCGAGGCTGCTGGCCAGATCCCGTTCCCGCGTTTTCGGATTTTGAGCGCGCGCCTCTCTGATAGCAGCGGCGCTCGGTCTGTTTTCGTTGGAATCCTGATCGGCGTTCATGCGTCTTGCCTTCATTGACTATGTTCTGCGTCACCGCGGCCACCGCAGCTCAAGTCTTGCCACGCCTCCAGACCGGTAACCTGCTGGCAACGAACGATAAATTGGAACCGTTCTAAAGAGGGCAAGAAGCGCGACGGCCGCTATCTTATACTTGACTCCTATACTCACGTTTCATATTGACTTCAATACCTGAGTTGTTAACTCATGTTTAGAACGCTGTTTGAGAGGCAGCGATAAAGGACGCGAATAACGCGCATTTTGGAGTAATTTAATGGGGCTCACGATAACCGGACACGCTCAGCTGATGGGTGGTGTCGCTCTCTGGGTTATGGTTTTAAATGGCGGCGTGGCCGCACAGGACGCACCGGTAACGCCGGTAACGCCGCTTCAGCGGATTGTCGTCGGAACGGGTAACGACAAGGTAGCCATCGATACGCCGCAGGCGGTGACCGTGCTGGATCAGGAAGCGATCGACGCCCAGCAAGCGCGTACAATAGGGGACCTCTTCAGCGAAGTCCCGGGCGTGACGCCGATCGGCAGCAACTCGGTGCTGGGGGAAAGTTTCAACATCCGCGGCATCGGCGAAGCATTTTCCGGTGACGAGAACCGGATCATCATTCAGGTCGACGGTGTCAACAAGTTCTATGAACAGTACCGGATGGGATCGTTCTTTTCCGATCCCGAACTTTACAAGCAGGTCGAAGTCTTGCGCGGCCCGGCCTCATCGACGCTCTACGGTTCAGGCGCCATGGGCGGCGTCATCACCTTCACGACCAAGGATGCAAGCGACTTTCTCGATCCGGGCGACAGGATCGGCGGACGCTTGAAAACCTCCTGGGATTCCAACGGCAACGGCTGGCTCGGCAGCGCGATAATCGCGGCGGAACCGGTCAAGAACCTCGAACTGCTCGGCAATCTCAACTACCGGCAGTCCCAGGATATCAAGGACGGCCAGGGCAATGACATCAACGACACCGACTTCAGTTCGGTCAATGGTCTGATCAAGGCCCGCTATACCTTCGGGGAAAACGACGATCAGTCGGTCTTCGCCAGCTACGAGAACTGGTCAAGCGACGAGGACGACCAGAATTACGACCAGATCAGCTGGGGTCCGGATTTCGGCGAAGTCGACCGCACGGTGACCGATCAGACCGCCATTATCGGCTACGAAAATTCGTTCTACGGCAACGACCTTCTTGATGTGAAGGCGCAGGTGAGCTGGTCGGACACAAGAGTGGAACAGAAGAACCAGGACGAGCTCTGCGTCCAGTTCGCACCGCCTCCCGCGCCTCCGACCTGCTACTACCCCTTCGGTTACAACTCCGAATATTCTTATGAAACCTGGCAAGGCAAGGCCGACAACGTGGCGACCTTCCAGCTTGGTGAGAGCTGGATGGCCTATCTGACGACGGGTATCGACGGACAGTATCAGGAGCGGCGCAATCCGCGAGATTTCGGATCGTATCAGCGCAGCGGATCCGGATCCCATCCGGAAGGGGAAACCACCAATGTCGGCGGTTACACCCAGGCCGAACTGGTCTGGAACGACCGGATCACCCTCATTCCGGGCATGCGCATCGACTACTCCAACGTCTCGGTCGACAGCTATGTCGACGGCAGCGGCAACACGATCAATCTGAACGAGGACAAAAGCGAGGTCGGCTACTCTCCGAAACTTGCCGCGATGATCAAAATGTCCGACTGGTTCGGAGTCTTCGGCTCCATCGCCCACACGGAGCGCCTGCCCTCCCTGGACGAGGTCTTCACCAACTACACGCTCAACGACGTCGAAAAGGAGCTGTCCAACAACTTCGAGGCCGGCTTCACCTTGTCCTTCGACGATCTGGCTCTGGAAGGCGACGCCTTCCGGCTGAAGGCGACCGCGTTCCGCAACAATGTCACCAACTTCTATGCGAGCTACTGGGACGGCACGTCGGTCGTGACCGAAATCATCCCGAAGGCGCGCTATGAAGGTCTGGAACTCGAGGCGTCCTACGCGACGAACAGCGTTTACGGAACACTTGGCGCCTCCCTGATCCGCGGCGAGAATGCCACCACCGGCGGTTATCTCAATGCCATTCCCGCCGACAATGCCTTCCTGAAAATCGGCTACCTATACCGCCCCTGGAACCTGGACTTCGGCTGGAAGGGTGACTTCTACGCTTCCCAGGATCTGGTCGGCGACGACGAGGAAAAAACCGCCGGTTATGCCCTGCATAACCTTTATGCGGCCTGGAAGCCGACTGAAGGTCACTTGGCCGACAGCGAGTTCCGTTTCAATGTCGACAACGTGTTCGACAAATCTTACCGCAACCACCTCAGCGACGATGAAGGTGCGGGCCGCAGCTTCAAGCTGAGCTTCGCCAGGAAGTTCTGACCGCCACCCCGCCGCCTGTCCCCGCGGGCGGCGGGCTTACCGGAGTTTTTTAAAGATGGCAGTGCGAATATCGAAATCTATCCTTCCCGCTCTGTATGCAGGGCTGCTCGGACTTTGTGCCACGCTACCCGTCCATGCCCAGTCGGAAGCACCGGCCATCACGCTTGAACTCAACAAGGCGGAGGACAGCGGAGAAAACTGCCGGCTGTCCTTCGTCATGACCAACGGCACCGGCCGGCCTATCGAGTCCGCCGCCTATGAACTCGTTCTTTTCACGAAGGACGGCGTCATCAACCAGATGTCCGTCTTCGATTTCGGCGCGCTCCCCGAGGGCAAGACGGTTGTCCGGCAATTCGAGCTTCCCGCTCTGGACTGCGCGCAGGCGGGAAACCTGCTGATCAACGGCCCGGCCGGTTGCCCGGCGGATCAGGCTCCCGCGCATTGCACCGCGCCTCTCAGGCTCTCCAGCCGGACCGGCTTCACTCTCACCCAATAGGAACGCATCATGGTGTCTGACGTTTTCGATCATATCGCCTCGCTCCTGCAACTCGGCGGACCCGTCGTCACGGTGATCGCGGGTCTCTCGGTGGTGGCGACCGCGCTTGTCCTGGTCAAGGTCTTCGAGTTTCTTTCCTGCGGCATCGGTAACGACACCAGGGCGCAGAAAGCCGTTCATCACTGGCATGCCGGACAACTGGCAAAGGCGAAGGCAAGCAACGCGCAGCCGAAGAGCGCTGCCGGCAGAGCCGTCGCAACCGCCCTTTCCCTGCTGGAATTGCGCAAGGACAAGGCGGAAATCGAGGAACGTATCGGCGTGCAGGCGGCGGGAGACCTGCATCATTTTTCCAAAGGCGTGCGTGCCCTTGAGGCCATCGCCCAGATCGCGCCTCTCATCGGCCTGTTCGGCACCGTGCTCGGCATGATCGAAGCCTTTCAGGCACTGCAATCCGCCGGAAGCAATGTCGATCCGTCCGCCCTTGCCGGCGGCATCTGGGTCGCGCTGATGACGACGGCGGCCGGGCTCGGGGTCGCCATGCCGGTATCTCTGGCCGTCACCTGGCTTGAAGGACGGCTGGAGACGGAGCGCGTGTGCATCGAGACGCTGACCTCTTCCCTGCTGCTGCAGCAACTGCCGGAACTGCAAGCCGCTCCATCCTCAAGGGGGCAGAACCTCTCCTATGCGCGTTGAACGGCCGGTCAGAAAGCAGAAACCGATTTCCCTGACGCCGCTTGTCGACGTCATTTTCCTGCTTCTGCTGTTCTTCATGCTGTCTTCCACCTTCACCTCCTTCGGCCAGGTGGAGATCGGCGCACCGGCCGGTGGCGGCGGCAGTGGGGCGGCACCCAAGGCGTTGCTGGTCCTGCGGGAGGACAAGCTCCTGCTGAACGGCAGCGAGATAGAATCCGGACATCTGGAGGAAGAGGCGCGCAAGCTTGTTGAGCGCGATACCGGCAGTCTCTTGGTGCTGGTGCGCGGCGGCACCACCACCCAGGAACTGGTGACGGTCGTCAGCAGACTGAGGACCGTTCCGGATCTCGGTGTCACGGTTGCGGGCACCGAATGATCAGGGTTCCACGCAAACCGGCGAGACGGCCGCTGGAAACGACGATCTCGCTGATCAATATCGTTTTCCTGATGCTGATCTTTTTCCTCGTCGCCGGCCGGCTGGCCCCGCCGCAGGACCCGGAAGTTACCCTGTCGCAAGCCGAAAAGGCTGATCCGCTGCCGCCACCTGACGCGCTTTACGCCCGCGCCGACGGCACGCTTCATTACCGGGAGCAGCCGGTGAGCGCGCAGGAATACCTGTCACAGCACATTTTAGCCGAGGAGACCTCCAAGCCGGTTGTCAGGCTCGCCGCCGACGAAAGCCTGAAGGCGGAAGACCTGCTGCGCCATGTCGGCGCGCTTTACCGGGCTGGTGCCGGGCGGGTCGTCATCGTAACCAGGACATCGTCCGAATGAAGACGTTCCGCACACCCTTGATTATCGCGCTCGCCGTGTCGCTTGCCATCCATCTCCTCGCCGTGGCGATGACGTTGCAAAGCCGCCCGGACCTCGAAATCGAGGGCGCCGGTGAAGTCCTTCACGCCGTGCTCGGCCAATCGCCGTTCGACACTCTTGTTGCCGGAACCATCGCCCAGTCGGAAAGAACGGAGCCTGTTGAGACCCAAGAGGTTCAAACGCCTGTCGAACCGGAAACAGCGACCGCGAAGCCGGTGGAAACCGCCCGCGTTGCCAGGGTGGAACCGCTTGACTCCGTAAAGGTGGCGGTGCCCGTACAGACGGTCGAAGCCATAAAACCGGTCCAGCCTCGCCCGTCCCAAGTGTCTGCAAGCCTTGCGGCTTCATCAACCGCCGCCCTCGCCATTCCGGTCACCCCGAAACTGCAACCGGAAAGTCCGGCGGCCGTCCAGCAAGTCGAAACCGTCGAAGCCGGGAGCGTTATACGCCAGCCTGCTCCGGCCCGGCCCGCGGAGCAGGTTTCCGCGGCAGCAGTTCCTCTCAAGGCAGTAACTCCCGAGGCGCTTCCGCCCTCGAAAGTGATCGAAGCCATTGTTGCCGAAGCACCGGCAGCCGAAACCGGTGTGTCGGCTCCCCGCACAAAACCGGAGCCTCCGGCAAAACAGGTTTCCCAGGTGCTACCTGATAAAGCTCCGCCACCCGACACCGCGAAACCGGCCAAACCACTGCCCAGGGCGGAAAAGGCAACCAGTAGCGGCGCCGGCGGCAAGTCGGCCAAAACGACCCCGAAAGGCGGATCTCAGCGGAAGGGAAAGGCGAAAACCGCGGGCAATTCCGACGTCACGAATTACCCTGCCAAGGTTCATCGCAAGCTTATGAGATCCGTACGCGCTGTTGGAGGCAGCAGGCGCGCCAAGGGCGATGCGGTGGTCCGTTTCACGGTCCACAGCAACGGCTCGGTCGCCTCCGTTCGCCTTGCCCGCTCCTCCGGCTCCAAACCTTTCGATCAGGCGGCCTTGAAGGCGGTCAGCCGCGCCGCCCCTTTCCCGCCGATCCCGAGCTCCGCCGGACGCAGCAGCTGGACTTTCACCCTGCCGGTGGCGATGAGGTGAACAGTTCTCAGCTTGGAGATGACTAAGGAAACGTCGCCCGCCAGCGGCGCAGGAAGGTCTCCCGGGTAAGGCCGTCGAGGGCCACCATGAGGGCCGGGGAAAGGCCGATCGGGCGCAGGGCCGTTGAGCTGAGTCCCTCGCCCTCGTTGCCGTCTTCCGCTTCCAGCAGCGGGCTGATCAGCAGCGCGGTCCGGAGCGCGAGGGTGCCTTCCGGCGACAGCAGGAAGTCCAGGAACGCTTCCGCCAGCGGTTTCCGCCGGGCCTGCTTCGGGATCATCAACGCGCGGGAGAGAACCAGCGTATAGTCGGACGGCAGGACGATGCCGATCCGCTCGTCCTGCTGCTGGTAGCCCTGCGCATAGGACCCCAGCACGTTATAGGCGATCAGATATTGTCCCTCGGCAACGCCCCGGATGATGTCCGCCGAGCAGCAGGTGGAAATCGCCCGCGTCCGCCCGAAGGATTCCTGCAAGGCGCCGAAGGTGGAAGCCTCCTGGGCGTCGGCGAAGGCAAAGAGATAGCCGAGACCGGATTCCTCGATGTCGTAGGTCGCGACCCGCCCCGCATATCGGGTGTCCGACGGCCGCAGAAGATCCAGAAGATCGAAGCGCGTCCGCGGGATGTCGCCCGCCGGCACGAGATCGCGGTTATAGACCATCACCGCCGGTTCCCTGGTAATGCCCCACAGCTCGTCCCGCCACCTGAGCGCCCCCGGCAACTGGTCCGTCAACCGCGAGCGGTAGCCGGCCGCGCAGGCCTCGTTGACGAGCTGGACCATCTGGTGCACGGCCGAGCTGATGACGATATCGGCTCCGGCCTCATCGCTGCGGCAGTCTTGGCGAGACAACCGGTAGAGTTCGTTGGAGCCCCATTGCTCATAACGCAACCTGACATCCGGGTGCGCTTGCAGGAACGTTTCGACGACTGGACCGAAGATTGCGATGTCGGTCGTGGATCTCAGCACCAGGTCTTGTCCGGCGCCCTCGCGGCCGAAGTCAGCCACCATTTCCTGCGCGGCGCTCAGACCGCAATTCAGCAGCACAAGAATTCCGGCCAGGAAAGTCCGCCAGGATAGGAATACCGTCCTCATGCCGACCTCGCCGGCGCGGCATCGAACAGCAAGGCGGCGCGGAACCGCTCACCGGACGTTTGTTCCAGAACAAGCTCGCCGCCAAAGGAAACGGCGACGGAATGGGCGATCGCCAGTCCGAGCCCGGAGCTCGCCTGCCGGGCAAGGGTCCCCCTGTTGAACCTGGTGCCGAGTTCGTCCAGCGTCTGCCGGTCCGGTCCCTTCCCCGCATCTTCCACCCAGATCACCGCCTTGCCGTCTTCCAGGGATGCTCCGATCCGGACCGGCGGCCGGCCGTATTTGAAGGCATTGCTCAAAAGGTTCTTCAGCGCCTCTTTAAGCGACGGCACGTCCGCCAAAACCTCGACGGGTTTCTCTCCGATGTCGAGGGCCACATCCATCTCCGGGTTCAGCACCGCGTGGTCGCCTTCCTCGAAGACATCCAGCGCGATATCGCGCAGGTCCACTGTCTCCCTGCGCGCGCTGTCGCCGCGATGGATGACCAGCGCCTGGCTCAGCATCTGGTCAAGCAGACGGCCGAGGCTGGCCGAGCGGGTCTGGATCCGCTCGACGATCTTCTCCTTGCGGGAAAGATCTGCCTCGCCGGAAAAAAGATCCGCCTGCGCCCGCAGCGCCGCGACAGGTGTCCTGAGCTGGTGCGCCGTGTCGGAAATCAGGTGGCGCATCGAATTCATCTGCCGGTCGAGCCGCGCCATGAAGCCGTTGAGCGCGTCGATCATGACGGCGGTTTCCCGGGGAACGGAGGTGTCCATGGGCGTCAGGTCATGGGGGTCGCGCGCCGACAGCCCACCGGCGATCCTCTCCAGCGGCGTCAGGACGGAGCGCACGACCACCACCGCCAGCAGGATCATTGCCAGACCCGAGGCGGCCAGCACGTAGAGCGCCTTGCGCGTGATGTCGTAGGCCATCGAATTGCGGGCCAGCATCGTCTGGCCGACGACAACCCTGATCGTGCCGTTGAGCGTGCGCTCGGCAAAGCGGCGGGAGACGATGGCGTAGCGCGCGGGCTCACCGAAAAACGACCCGTCGAAATAGCCGTCCCGGAGATCGCGGCGGTTTGCGGGCAGCGCAATCTCTTCATAGCCGGTGAGCGTCTTGCCTTCCGGCCCGATGATGCGGTAGCCGATCCGGTCGTCGGGAGCGAATGCCAGAAGCTCGAACGCCGAGACGGGAAGCTCGATCACCGGTTTTCCGTCCTGAACGGTTATTGCCGAGGCGATATCGTGCGCGGCGCCGAGCAGCAGACGGTCAAAGGCGCTGCGGGCCGCTTCCCGGCCATAGGCAAACGCCGCGATGGAAACGATGACACCGCCGATGATCAGCAGCACCGCCACGCCGGCCGCGACGCGAGCGGTCAGAGAGGTCATTTGCAGTCTGTGCCTCAAATCAGGCATCGGCATCCAGCTTGTAGCCAAGCCCTCTCTGGGTCTCGATCCTGACGGAGCAGCCGGCAAGTTTCTTGCGCAGCCGGGCGATGTAGAGTTCCAGCGCGTTCATGCCGACATCGGTGTCCTGAAAACTGAAGACACCTTCGAACAGCCGTTCCTTGCTGACCGTCTTGCCCCGGTTGCGGATCAGGATTTCCAGGAGCGAGAATTCGCGGCGGGTCAGGCTGATCGGACTGTCGTCCCGCCTGACCACCCGGGCCGACGCGTTGAAGGTCAGATTGCCGAACACCAGCTCCTCGGCCTTGTCGCTCTGTTCCCTGCGGTAGAGCGCCCGGATGCGGGCTTCCAGTTCCCTATGGTCGAACGGTTTGACGAGATAGTCGTCGGCGCCGGAATTGAGCGACGAGACCCGGTCATCGACGGAAAACTCCGCCGTCAGCATCAGCACTGGCGTGCGGTCTCCGGCCGCGCGCATCTCTTTCAGGAGCTCTGTCCCGAGCCCGTCCGGCAGATTGATGTCCAGAACGATCACGTCATAGCGCTGCACCTCAACACAGGCCCTTGCCTGTTCCAGCGTTTTGGCCAGATCGCAGGCGATGCCCGACCTCTCCAGCCGGATCATGATCGCTTCCGCCATGTCGAATGTGTCTTCAACGAGCAAAAGACGCACGGATGAAGTCCTCCCTCGTTCTGTCATGCCCCGGCTTTTCGCCCCATGCAAGCGACGCCGCCCCAAATGACAGGTTGGTGACAGGGTTCGGCGCTAGGCTTGGTCAACATCCGTGGGGAGGACCCGCTTGCGCGGTCTCGCGGATATCAAGGGCAATCCAAAAGCCTGGCTCATGTGGAGGACACACAACATGGCATTCAATTCGACCCGCCTTCTCCTGGCGGCGGCCTTTCTTGGCGCGTCGGCATTCGGCGTATCCGCGGCCGACTTCAAACCGGAGAATCCGGAATGCATCGCACCGGCCAACCCGGGCGGCGGCTGGGACTTCACCTGCCGTCAGGTCGGCAAGTCCCTGCAGGACCAGAAGCTGCTCGACACGACGATGCAGGTAGTGAACCTGGCCGGCGGCGGCGGCGGTGTCGCCTTTGCCGAAGTCGTCAACAAGCGCGATGACGACAACGACCTGATCGTGGCGGCCTCTTCGGCAACCGCAACCCGTCTGGCCCAGGGCGCCTATCCGGGCAACACCATGGACCAGGTCCGCTGGGTCGCCTCCGTGGGCGCCGATTACGGCGTGATCGCGGTTGCCGCCGACAGCCCGATCAACACGCTGCCCGAACTGCTCGACCGGATCAAGTCAGACCCGACCTCCATTTCCGTTGCTGGCGGTTCCGCCGTCGGCGGCTGGGATCACCTGAAAGTTCTGATCGCGGCCAACGCCTACGGCATCGACGACGTGCGCTCCGTCAAGTACATCGCCTTCGATGGCGGCGGCGAAGCGGTCACCCAGCTTCTGGCCGGTTCGGTCCAGGCCTTCACCGGCGATATCTCCGAAGCCAAGGGCTTCGTCGACAGCGGCGACATCAAGGTGATCGCTGTTCTGGCGCCGGAGCGTCTTCCCGGTGAATTCGATGTCTTCCCAACCGCGAAGGAACAGGGCATCGACGCCATCGGCGCAAACTGGCGCGGTTTCTACGCACCCGGACACATGTCCGACGATGCCTATAACGCCTGGGTCAGCATGATCGCCGATCTCTATGCCAGCGATCAGTGGAAGGGCGTGATGGCCGCCAACGGTATGGCGCCGCTCGATCTGCAGGGCGAGGAATTTCAGAAGTTCGTCGCGAACTCTGTCGCCCAGATCCAGAAAATTTCCAAAGAGATCGGCATCATAAAATAACAATCGCCCCATCGATCTCACGGGCGGGGGCGCATTTCATGTGCCCCCGCTCTTTTCCCGGCATTGCCCATCCACGGACGTCTCCTCGTTTTGGGGTCCAAAGCGGCGCGCAGCCTCGAATGACGGACCGCGCATCGTGAATGTGCCACCCGTGCTTCGAAACGGACCTGCGGCCTTCCCCCCGCATGAGGATGGCAGTGTTGCTTGCCGGTCATTTCAAGGGCACCGTCGAAGTGCCTTGTAATCTTACATCCCGTTTCAGGCGTCCGCCGCACCCCGGCTGGGACCGCCGTTAGGAAAGTAACCATGAGCGACCGCATTTTTGGCGCGGTCGGGCTGATCCTCGCGCTGGGATATGCCTGGGCCGCACTTGTTATCGAAGAAAGCTTCCTGTCCGACGCCGTCGGCCCGAAAGCCTTTCCCCTGATCATCGCGGCGGTTCTGGGCCTGTCGTCTCTGGTGATTTTTTTCAAGCCCGACGCGGCGCCGAACTGGCCCGCGCTACCGCGCCTGATGGAAGTCGGCGCCGCGATCCTGGTGATGGTCCTCTACGCGATCCTGCTGCCGGAACTGGGCTTCGTCATCGCCACCGCGCTCGCCGCCACCTATCTGACCTGGCGCCTCGGCACCACTCCGGTGTCCTCGCTCGTTTCCGGCTGCCTGACATCGCTCGGCATCTATGCGGTCTTCCACCTTGTCCTCGGCCTCTCGCTGGCCCGTGGCCCCCTCGGCTTTTAACGGAGCGCTTCCATGGAAACCCTGTCTTCTCTGGCCGACGGCTTCGTCATCGCCCTCACCTGGCAGAACCTGCTGCTGGCCTTTCTCGGCTGTTTTCTCGGCACCATGATGGGCGCCCTGCCCGGCCTCGGCCCCTCCAACGGCGTTGCCATCCTGATCCCGCTGGCCTTCACGCTCGGGCTCGGGGCAACCCCGTCGCTGATCCTTCTGACCTCGGTCTATTACGGCGCCATGTACGGCGGCCGCATCTCGTCGATCCTGCTCAACATCCCCGGTGACGAACCGGCGATGATGACCTGCCTCGACGGCTATCCGATGGCCAAAAACGGCCGCGCTGGCGAGGCCCTGTCGCTGTCCGGCATCGCGTCCTTCGTCGGCGCCTTTCTGGCGACATGGGGCCTCATCCTGCTGGCGCCGCAGCTCGTCAAGATCGCCCTGCTGTTCGGTCCCGCGGAATATTTCGCCCTCTTCACCCTGGCCTTCGCCACCCTTGGCGGCGTCGCCTCCACCAACCAGGCCAAGACGGCCTTTGCCGCCGCCCTCGGCATCGGCCTTGCCACCGTCGGCGTCGATACGCAGACCGGCGTGCCGCGCTTCACCTTCGGCGAAGTGCATCTTTATGACGGCATCGACTTCCTGGTGGCGATTGTCGGCCTCTTCGCCCTGTCCGAGGTCTTCCTGTTTCTGGAACACCGGCACGGCAACGCGGACGCGAGCGGCCACAAGGTCACTGTCGGCCGCCTGATGCCGAGCTGGTCCCTGCTCAAGTCCTGCACCCCGACCATGTTGCGCTCGAGTTTCCTCGGCTTTCTCGCCGGCGTGCTGCCGGGCGCGGGCGCCTCGCTCGGCTCGTTCATCGCCTATACGTTCGAAAAGAAACTGGTCGACAAGGAAGGTACCTTCGGCACGGGCGATCCGCGCGGTGTCGCGGCTCCCGAAGCCGGGAACAATGCGGCGGCGGGCGGGGCCCTGGTGCCCATGCTTGCTCTCGGCGTTCCAGGCTCCGGCACCACCGCCGTCCTGCTGGCTGTTCTTCTTTCCCTCAACATCACGCCCGGCCCGCTGCTCTTTACCCAGCAGCCGGACGTCGTCTGGGGCCTGATCGCGGCGCTCTTTATCGCCAACTTCATGCTGCTTCTGATGAACATCCCGATGATCGGCCTCTTCACCCGTGTCCTGCTGATCCCGCCGCGCATCCTGATGCCCATCGTGGCGATGGTCAGTTTCGTCGGGATCTACGGCATATCCGGATCGTCATTCGACCTTGTGGTGATGGTCGGTTTCGGCGTTCTGGGCTGGGTACTGCGCAAGCTCGACGTGCCGCTGGTGCCGATCATTCTGGGAACCCTGCTCGGCAACGCCATGGAAAACAATCTCCGCCGCGCGATCACCATCGATAACGGCGACTGGTTCGCGCTGATCGACAGCCCGCTGTCGATCGGTCTGTGGACCCTCGCCGTCATCGGCTTCCTCCTGCCGATCATCTTCGGCAAGGTCGTCAAAGCCCGCATTCGCCACATGGCCAGGGACGAGGAAGGCGCGACGATCGATTGAAGGCGGTACAACTGGATCAACAGCCTCCAATTGGTTTCGATTGGAGGGCTGTTGATCGAGGTCACGGGTCAAGCGAGGCCCCGCAAAGCGTTTCCCAGTTGACCGATCACCCCTTTCTCACAAACTTGTCACCCGTCCCGGCTCCAATTTTATTTCAAAGTGATCGCGATCTATCCCACGTATCGGCTGCTACAAAATTCACTCCCTGAAAAGGAGACGCAGTCATGAATACGCCCCCTTCCGAAGTTCGGCTGGCGAGCAGCATTCCGGCAGTCAATTTCAACACTCTTGGCCTGATGTTCATTTCCGGCTTCTTCGCCACCATCGCCTTTGACTTGTGGGGACAGGTTCTCAGTCCGGCGCTCGGGTTCGCCAGCCTGTCCCCGCACGGACTCGCCCGCAGCCTGCTCGGCAGCCTGGGCCTGCCCAACAACGATTTCGCGGGCTATTTCGTCCACTTCTACGTCGTCGGCCTGATCGGTTATCCCATCGGCTGGATGTTCATCTTCGCACCGCTCTGGCAACGCCTCATCGGCAAGACGCACTGGCTGCTGCCATCGGCAATCTATGGTTTCGGCCTGTGGATCTTTGCCATTGGCGGCATCACGACGGTCGCCGGCCTGCCGTTCTTTTTGAACTTCAGCGGCATCGCCTGGGTCGCGCTGGTCGGCCACGTGCTCTATGGCATCGCGCTGGTCGCGGTTCTCAAGCTGATTGAGCGTCAGCAAAGCGCCTGATCGCCTTGAGCACCCGGGAACGGCAAATCGGGACACCCGTCCGCGACGATGGCAGGCGGGGGTCCCGTGCCGTGAAAATCGCCTCACATCCAATCGGCACGCGGATGAATGGCGGACGCGTCAGTCGCGCGGACCCAGCATCCGCTCGAAGGCTTCTGCGATGTCTCGTTCCAACTCCGCGTGAATATCGGCGCGCGACCGAAGACCGCCGTCGGTACACAATGCGTCGGGCTCGCCGATGGATCTCATGAATGCGGCGGCGCCGTCTGCGCATGTTGGCATGAAACTGAAATGCACCGCATCCATTATCCAGCTATGGGTCACATCAGGAGCGCGTCCGGCAAGACCGTCAGCCTTGACCGAGATCGGCACGGTGTCCGGATCGCCCAGATTGATGAAATGCAGGGCACTGCGGATATTCGCGACGCTTGCTTCATCGAAGGCCAGGGCAAGGGACGGGTCGACGAGCACGGCGGCCCTGATACGAGGATCGAGATTGGACTGCTCGAAACGCTCCTTGTCGACCGAGCGCAGGTCGAATTTGTCTACATCGATGGCTTCGCGGTTCCGGTAGCCTCGGCCGCCGGCAAACCACACGCAATCCGCCATGTCCGGATAGGTGTCGCAATAGCGGATATAGGCATCGAGATCCGCGCGCGCCCCGGCGAGTTCCAGCGCCGCCGCTCCTCCGAGCGAGAACCCGAGCACACCGATCTTGTCCGCCGCGATCGCAGAACGCCAGGGTGCCTCGGATAGCAGAGCCGAAATCACGTTTGAAAGGTCATCGGTGCGCTGCCAGAGTTTCGGGGTATCCTCCGGTGTGGAATCCCCGCTTGTCGTCCCCGGATGGTTGGGACCGGCGACGATAAACCCTTTTTCGGCGAGCCTCGTGGCGAGCCAGCTCATCTTGTGAATGGATGCGCCCGACCCGTGCGAAAAGACGATCAGCGGATAGGCCCCCGGCCTGACCGGCGCGTCCGCGTATGCTTCCGTACCCTCGAAAATCCTGTCCGCGCCGGCCAGGACCACTTGACCGGAAGCGCTGGCCGGATACCAGACCGTTACGTCAAGGTCCCTGCCGCGCGCCGGCGACGCGACCTTTATCTCCCTGATGCCGATGCCTTCTCCGGGCTCTTGGTCCGCCCGGTCGTAGGCTTGGTCTCCGGCATTGGACTGAACGACCAGTCCCATGGCCAGGACCAGAACCAGGACCGGGGAACCGAAAATGATTTTGGCTTTCATGACATCTCCCGCAGGTGGTGGTGAACTGCGGACACTTTTGCTAACGGTTTCAAAAAGGGCGTCCTGAATCGCGATCCAGTCATCCTGAAACGCGATCGAGGACGCGCCTCTCACCAGCGCGTCAGGTCAATTGTCTTGATATTCGTCCCTCTGCCTTTCGTCTTCGCCCTGTTGCTGTGGTTGCTTTTCCTCTATCTGCTGCGCAGCAATGGCGCCTTGTCGACGAAGCCGTTCCTGATGCTGATCGGCCTGTGCGCGATCCAGTCCACAATCGTCGGACTGCGCTGGGGCTATGGCATCGCCGAGCTGCGCTTCGTCCTTCCCGTCCTGGCGGTCGCGCTTCCGCCGCTTATCTACGAATGCTTCCGGGGACTGGTGGATCATTCTCAAACCAGCCGCATCCGGCTTGCCGCCGCGCCGTCCGCCGCGTTTGCCATCTTCATTCTTCTGCTTGTTCAGCCGATACTGGTCGATGCCGCGATCATCGTGCTCTTCGCCGGATATGCGCTGGCGCTTGTGAAGCTCGCCCATTCCGGTCCGGACGGCCTCGATCTGGCCCGGCTGGAAAGCGCCGGGTCCGCCTATCGTGCGATGATCCTTGCTGCCGCCTGCCTCTTTCTTTCCGCTCTGTTCGATATCCTGATCCTGCTGGACTTCCAGTGGACCAGCGGGCAAAACGCGCTGATCCTTGTCAGCAACGCGCATCTCTTTACGTTGCTGCTGATCGGACTTGCGGCTTCAGTGGCCGCGCGCAGCCGGGCGGACAAGGAAGGCGAGACCGTTCCGGACAGCGCGCAAGCCGACCCGACCGCACGGGATGCCGACGTGATTGCGCGCGTCGATGCCCTGATGCGGGATCACAAGCTCTACAGGGACGAAAACCTCAATCTCGCAAAGCTGGCGAGGCGGACCGGACTGCCCGCACGACAAGTTTCAAGCGTCATCAACCGGGTGACCGGCGGGAACGTCTCCCGCTATGTGAATGATTTCCGGATCGGCGAAGTCCGCCGGATACTTGCCGAGGAAAACACCACCATAACCACGGCGATGTTCGAGTCCGGCTTTGCGACAAAGTCGAATTTCAACAGGGAGTTCCAGCGGGTCACCGGACAAAGCCCGGACGCGTGGCGGAAGTCGGCCCGGCAAAAGGCCGAACCTGCATCTTGAAGTCAGAGCCTTGTTGAAGGACCGGACCCGAACAAAGTTCCGCCCTCAACTGCTCCCGCCGGGATCAATGCTCTACGAAAGGCGGTCCCGGCTCAAGCACGGCTTGGCCGGGACCGTTGATGGCAGCTGTTTCGGCAGTCAGACCGTTCCGCTTTGCGCCTTGTCGAAGATCTCCAGGGCACCATCCTTCGTCAGCGGCACCGGATTGCCTCCGGCAGTCGGATCGACAATGGCCATTTCGGCGATCAGGTCGCGCTTGGCGTCGTCCACGTTGAGACCGGCCAGCGTATGCGGCACGCCGAGGTCCTCGCGCAATTTCAGGACGGTCTCCAGCACGCCCTGATAGCCGCCGGCAATGCCGAGGAACCCGGCCAGACGCACGAACTTGTCTTCGATGGCCGACCTGTTGAACTGCAGCACATAGGGCATGAACACCGCGTTGGTCATGCCGTGATGGGTGTCGTAAAGCGCCCCGACCGGATGGGAGAGCGAATGGATCGCGCCAAGGCCCTTCTGGAAGGCGACGGCGCCCATGGCGGCCGCACTCATCAGGTGCCCGCGCGCTTCCAGGTCGGCGCCATCGGCGACAACCTTGGGGAGGTTTTCCAGCACAAGGCGGATCCCCTCCAGCGCGATGCCTTCCGACATCGGGTGATACATCGGCGCCGAATAGGCCTCCAGGCAATGGGCCAGCGCATCCATGCCGGTGCCGACCGTGATGAAGCGCGGCATCCCGACCGTAAGTTGCGGATCGCAGATGACGATCGCGGGCAGCATCTTCGGATGGAAGATCACCTTCTTGGTGTGGGTCGCCTCGTTGGTGACGACCCCTGCCCTTCCGACTTCCGAACCCGTGCCTGCCGTGGTCGGGACGGCGACGATCGGCGCGATGCCGGCCGGATCGGCACGGGTCCACCAGTCGCCGATATCCTCGAAATCCCAGATCGGCCGGATCTGCCCGGACATGAAGGCGATCAGCTTGCCGGCGTCGAGCCCCGAGCCGCCTCCGAAGGCGATCACGCCGTCATGGCTGCCGGCCTTATAGGCCGCGACCCCGGCGGAAATATTGCTGTCGACCGGGTTCGGTTTGACGTCTGAAAAGACCGCGGCCCTGAGGCCCGCTGCTTCAAGGCTCGCAATCGCCTCCGCGACCATCGGCAGGGCGGCAAGCCCCGGATCGGTCACCAGCAGCGGATTGGCCATGCCCGCGGCCCTGACCGCTTCCGGCAGCTCCTTGATGCGTCCCGCACCGAAGCGGACAGATGTGGGGTAGGACCAGTTGACGGAAGGAAGTGCGCTCATGTGTGTCTCGTGGGTTTGAAGCTCTGGTTGTCTAAAGTCTCACCTGCGCTGCAGGCGTTCGCCGATCTTTGAAGCGCTGCATCAGGCACCCCTCTCCCCCCTTGAGGGGGAGATGTCCGTGAAACGGACAGAGGGGGAATGGCAGTGCGTCATATTCCGGACCTCAATGTATCGGGAGGCTGATACCCCCCTCTGTCTCCTGATGGAGACATCTCCCCCTCAAGGGGGGAGAATGGAGCAAGCCCGAATGCTTCAGCAACAAGTGCCGCCACAGAATAGGACTTGCCCGGTCGTTCGTCCGTTCCGCCTCAATGCTCAACGCGGAAGTGGAAGGATTTCGGCCGGGTCAGATTGTGGAAGCCGATCTCCGACAGCGCGGCGCCCTTGCCGGTATCCTTGACGCCGGTCCACACCAGGGCCGGATCGAGATAGTCGCAGCGGTTCATGAACACCGTGCCGGTCTCGACCCTGTCACCGATCTGCGCGGCGGCATCGACATCCTCCGTCCAGATCGACGCTGTCAGGCCATAGGGGCTGTCGTTCATGAGCTGCAGCGCTTCCTCGTCATCCTTGACCTTCATGATGCCGACCACCGGGCCGAAGCTTTCCTCGCGCATCACCGACATCTGGTGATTGACGTCGGTCAGCACCTGCGGCGCAAGGTAGGGTGTACCGTCCTTGTCCGCGGAAAATTTCGACAGGTCGATATGCGCCTTCGCGCCCTTGCGCAGCGCTTCCTGCGTCTGTTCGCGCACCCAGGCGGCAAAGCGCGCCTGAGCCATGGGACCGAGCGTCGTGGCTTCGTCCAGCGGGTTGCCGAGCTTGTACTGGCTGGTCAGATCGACAAAGCCGTCGACGAACCGGTCGAACAGGCTTTCATGCACATAGACGCGCTCGATACCGCAGCAGCACTGGCCGGAATTGAAGAAAGCCCCGTCCACAAGGTTGCCGATCGCATAGTCGAGATCGGCATCCGCGCGGACATAGGCCGGATCCTTGCCACCAAGCTCGAGACCGAGCGTGGCGAAGGTGCCGGCCAGAGCCTTTTCGATGGCGCGGCCGCCACCGACGGACCCGGTGAAGTTGACATGATCGATCACCCCCGAGCCGAGCAGCTTTTCGGTGCCGCCATGGGTCAGGACAATGTTCTGGAAGACGCCTTTCGGCAGACCGGCGATCTCGAAGGCCTTTGCAAGGCGTTCGCCGACCAGCAGTGTCTGCGCCGCGTGCTTGAGCAGGATCGCGTTGCCCGCCATCAGCGCCGGCATGATGGTGTTGATCGCCGTCATGAACGGATAATTCCACGGCGCGATGACCATGACGACGCCGAGCGGCACGCGTTTCAGATAGCGCTTGAAGCCCGGCTTGTCGGTGCGCTCTATATCCGCCAAAGCGTCAGCGGCGGTCCGCGCGCAATATTCGGTGCGCTCGATGGTGCCGCCCAGTTCGCCGCCATAACGCACCGGCCGGCCCATCTGCCAGGCCAGTTCCGGGACGACCTCGTCATTCATCGCCTTCAGTGCTTCGAGCGCCTTGAGGCAATAGGCCACCCGTTCGGCAACCGGCAGAGCCGCCCAGTCGGCCTGGGCAGCCTTTGCAACCGAAACGGTCTTCTCGACCGCCGTCTCGTCCAGAGCCGGCCGTTCGGCATAGACCGATCCGTCAATGGGGGAGATGAGCTTGATTACATCTGACATTTTGAACCTCTCATAACCGCATCTTCCCGTGCGGCTTTGTTGAAAGTGGTTGGCCCGTCCGGTCGTTTAAGCCGGCTGCAACCGCGCCTCATCCTGAGGAAGCGCGGTAGCGCTGTCTCGAAGGACGGGCCACTTGCTCCGTACCGTGCCGCCCATCCTTCGAGACGGGCTTGCGGCCCTCCTCAGGATGAGGCCGAACAGAACTGGCCGCCTCCTGTTTCGTCCCTTACGCCCGCTCGAAACCCCGGGCGATTTCATAATCCGTGACCGCCCGGTCGAATTCCTCGATTTCCCATTCGGCGGCGCGCGCGTAGTGATCGATCACCTGATCGGAAAAGGTCTCGCGCAGGAATTTCGATTTACGCAGGGTCTCGCGTGCCTCGCGCAGGGTCTGCGGGATTTCCTTCGCGCGCCTGGCCTCGTAGACATCGCCGGTCGCCGGCGGATCGAGCGGCAGTTTTTCTTCAATCCCCTTCAGGCCGGCGGCGATCTGGACGGCAAGCGCAAGATAGGGATTGAGATCCGAGCCGCCGATGCGGCATTCGATCCGGAGCCCCTTGGTACCCTCGCCGCACAGGCGGAAACCGGCGGTGCGGTTGTCGACGGACCAGACGGTTTTTGTCGGGGCGAAGGTTCCCTTCTGGAAGCGCTTGTAGCTGTTGATGTAGGGCGCCAGGAAATAGGTGTAGTCGGGCGCGTATTTGATCAGCCCGGCAAGGTAGTGGCGCATCGTCTCCGACATGCCGTGTTCGCCTTTGGCGTCACAGAAGACGTTGTTGCCGTCCTTGTCGAACAGCGACTGGTGCACATGCGAGGAGGACCCGACCTTGTCGTGGCGCCATTTTGCCAGGAACGACGCGGAGCGCCCCTTGGCCCAGGCGATTTCCTTTACCGCATGTTTGGCGATGCTGTGATATTCGGCCGTGTCCAGGGCCGGCGCGTATTTGATGTTGAGCTCTTCCTGGCCTGCCTCCGCCTCGCCCTTGGTGTTCTCCACCGGAATGCCTGCGTCGAAGAGACAGTTGCGCACCGGGCGCATGATGTCCTCTTCCTTTGTGGTCTGCAGGATATGGTAATCCTCGTTATAGCCCGAGATCGGCTCCAGGTCGCGGAAGCCGCCCTTACGCATGTCGTCGTAGCTTTTCTCGAACAGGAAGAACTCCAGTTCGGTCGCCATGACCGGCGTCAGGCCGAGCGCGTCCATGCGGGCAACCTGGGCCTTCAGCATGGCTCGCGGAGAATGAGGCACGTCCTTGTGTGTATGATGATCCTGCACATCGCAGATCACCATGGCCGTTCCTTCCAGCCACGGCACCAGCCGCAGCGTGGCCAGATCCGGCTTCATCACATAGTCGCCGTAGCCGCCCGACCAGCTCGTCGCCGCGTAGCCTTCGACCGTGTACATCTCAAGATCGGTCGCCAGCAGGTAGTTGCAGCAATGGGTCTCGTTATAGGCGCTGTCGACAAAATGCCGGGCATGAAACCGCTTGCCCATCAGCCGCCCCTGCATATCGACGATACAGGTCAGCACCGTATCGATTTCGCCCGAGGAAACGAGGGATTTCAGCGCATCGAAGGTCAGGTTGCCTGGCATTTCTTGAGTCCGTGTTGGGCGGGTCTTGTGTCTATAAAATCCGAAAAGCCGGTCCGGAGCTCAAGGCTCCGGACCGGTAAGTGCGGTCATGCCGGCCTATGGGTGGCGGCATGCCCGGGCCTGTATCAGCTGTAACGATAAGGCCGTCCGGCCTTCTTCATGTCCTGATTGTACTTCTTGAAGATCTCGACGACCTTCGCCTTGACCGGCGACTCCGCGGCGATCTCGTCCCAGAAGGCCATCGCGGCACCTTCAACCGTTTCCCACTCGGCATCGGGAATGGTGGTCAGTTCCATCTTGGTGCCGTTGACGCGCAGGTTGGCTTCGCCGCCCCAGTACCACCACTGGCGATAATAATGCGACGCATCCATGGCGAGCTGCAGCATGGTCTTCAGGTGATCCGGCAGTTCGTTCCAGCGTTCCTGATTGGCGAAGAAGGAGCCTGCCCATGCGCCGGAGATATTGTTGGTCAGGAAGTAGTTGGTCACATCCGCCCAGCCGACGGTGTAATCCTCGGTGATGCCGGACCAAGCAATGCCGTCGAGTTCGCCGGTCTGGACGGCAACCTCGATATCTTCCCACGGCAGCGTGACCGGCACGACACCGAACTGGCTCATGAAACGGCCGGCGGTCGGGAAGGTGAAGACGCGCTTGCCTTCAAGATCCTTCAGCGAGCGGATCGGGTCCTTGGTGGCGAAGTGGCACGGATCCCACGAACCGGCGGAGATGTGCTTGACGCCGACCTTGGCGTATTCCTCTTCCCAGATCTCCTTCAGGCCGTACTGGTTGAACAGCACCGGCACGTCGAGGGAATAGCGGGAAGCGAACGGGAAGTAGCCGCCGAAGACGGTGACTTCCGTCGGAGACGCCATGCTGTCGTCGTCGGACTGCACGGCGTCGATGGTGCCCTGCTGCATCGCCCGGAACAGTTCACCGGTCGGAACCAGCTGATCGGCGGTGTAAAGCTCGATTACCATCTCGCCGTTCGCCGCCTTGTTGAAGGCATCGATATGCGGCTTGATCACATGCTCGGCCAGGGCCGGGCCCGCGTAGGTCTGCAGGCGCCATTTGATCGGCGATTGCCCGTGAACGGCCGGAGCCGCGAGAGTGGTGGCGCCCGCGGCGGCAACAGTGCCGACACCGGCCTTTTTCAAGAAATCACGTCTGTTGGTCATCGTCAGTTCCCCTTGTTCATTCAACTACTGTGGCAATCCGGCCGATTTACGGTTCTGATCCGGCTGCCATTCAACTCCGTTTCTTCCGGATGTTGTTTTTATTATCCCCATATCGGGCCTATTTGCCGTAGATCGTGTCCGGCAGCCAGAGTGCGATTTGCGGGAATGCCATTACCAGCGCCAGCGCCCCGATCATCACCATGACGAACGGCGTGATCGAGCCGTAGATGTCGCGCATGGAAATGTCCGGGGGCGCCATCGCCCGCATCAAAAAGAGATTGTAGCCGAAAGGCGGCGTCATATAGGCGATCTGTGTCGTGATCGTGTAGAGCACGCCGTACCAGATCAGCACGTCGCCCGCGGGCATGCCGAGATCCAGCGTGGCGACCAGCGGCACATAGAGCGGCGCGACGATCACCAGCATGGCCGTGTCGTCGAGAAAGGTTCCCATCACCAGGAAGGACAGCTGCATCAGGATGAGGATCATCCACGGCGACAGGCCGAGCTGTTCGGTGAACAGGCTCTCGATTGCCTTGACCGCGCCCAGCCCGTCGAACACCGCGCCGAACCCGAGCGCCGCCAGGATGATCCACATGAACATGCACGAAATGCCGAGCGTGTTCTTCATGCACCGGATCAGGATGTCCAGCGTCATGCGGCGGCGCACGACGGCGGCAAGCAGCGCGGTGAGTGCGCCGATGGCGGAACTCTCCACCAGGCTCGTCCAGCCGTTGACGAAGGGCACCATCATCGTCGCGAAGATCGCGATCGGCAGAATACCGGCCAGCAGCAGCTGGTATCTCTCGCCTTTCGAGGCCTGCCGCTCGTCTTCGCTCAGCGCCGGGCCCAGTTCCGGGTTCATCCTGCAGCGGACGGCGATATAGACGATGAACATGGCCGCCATCATCAGGCCGGGCACCACACCGGCGAGCCAGAGCTGGCCGACGGGCGCGCGCGCGATCATCGCATAAAGCACCAGCACCACGGAGGGAGGCACCAGGATGCCCAGGGACGACCCGGCCTGGATCACCCCCGTGACCATGCGCTTGTCGTATTTTCGTTTCAGCAGTTCGGGCAGCGCGATGGTGGCGCCGATCGCCATGCCGGCCACCGAAAGTCCGTTCATGGCGGAAATCAGCACCATCAGCAGGATCGTGCCGATGGCCAGTCCGCCGTTTACCGGCCCCATCCAGACATGGAACATCTTGTAGAGATCGTCGGCGATCTTCGTTTCCGACAGGATGTACCCCATGAAGATAAACATCGGCAGGGTGAGCAGCGGATACCACTTCATCAGCTTCATCGCGGCCGAAAACGGAATGTCGCCGCCGCCGGTGCCCCACAGGGCCAGAGCCGCGATGGCCGCGATACCGCCGATTGCGCCGAAGACGCGCTGCCCCGTCAGAAGCATCAGCATCATCGACGAGAACATGAGAATGGCGATCATCTCATAGGACATCAGACCGTCTCTCCCCGAAGCACGACGACATCCTTCAGGAACTCCGAAAGCGCCTGCAGCAGCATCAGGAAGAAACCGAAAACCATGACGAATTTGACCGGCCACAGATACGGCCGCCAGGCGGTCGGACTGCGTTCGATATACCCGAGTTTCTCGCCGGCCGCTTCCGGACCGCCGGTCACGAACGCGGTGATGAGATCCCAATAGAACGCGAAGGGTTCCTTGCCGAAATAGCCGAGCGAATAGGCGGTCGAATTCAGCGCGCCGTAAAGCAGCACACCGAGATAGAACATCAGCAGCAACACGGTAAAAGCATCGAACCAGGCTTTTTTCTTCACGCTCCACTCCGCATAGAACAGGTCCATACGAACGTTGGAGCCGAGTTGAACCGAATAGGGGCCCCCAAGAACGTAATAGGTGACCATGGCGAACTGGGCGACTTCCAGCGTCCAGAGCGAAGGGTTGAAAAACGTCTTGGAAACGGACGACCAGAGCAGGATGGCGGCCATCACGAAGATGCCCCACATGATGATCTTGCCAAGGCCCCGGTTAAAGCCGTCGACCGCATGAATGTAACAGCGCGCGGCCTTAAGCATGGGCACTCCCCTTTGCGCTGTCGAGTTTCGCCTCGACCGCATGTGCAAGCATCGGCGCGAGCATCTCCGACCAGCGGATCTCTTCCTCCGCCGTCTTCACTTCATCGTTGCGGATCTCGATCATCAGGCACGGCAGCTTTCGGTCCTCGCCGTGACGGCGGATGGTGTAATAGACGCCATCGGCAGGCGCATAGGGTTCATTGTCGCCGACGGTCAGATCGCCTCTCGCCCTCAGCTCGCAAAGCACCGGATCCGCGAGGCTGCGGTCCGTGTCGGAAATCAGGCCGATCTCCCAGGGTCTGATTTTTCCCTTGTAGACCGGCGTGAAGGAATGGATAGACACCACGGCTGTCGGCAATCCACGCTCGAGACGCCGATTGATGACCTTGTCGACCGCCTTGTGAAACGGTCGGTGCGCCAGATTCAGCCGAAACGCTATCTCGGACGCCGGCAAGTCTCTGTTGCCCGCGATCTGCGTGGTTTCACTCAGGCAGGGGATCAGGTCCGGCCGGGTCTCTTCCCGATTGCAGTCGATAATCAGACGGGAGACCGTGCTGTGGACCAGCGGTGCGTCGAGCGCCCGCGAAAGCCCCCTGGCAACGCCGAGCGCGCCGGGGTCCCAGGCGATATGGGCGCTCTTGTCTGCTTGCGTGATACCGAGAGACTGGTCGTAAGGCGACGGCAGGAAGTTGGAAGCATGGTCGCACACGAACACGAAGGGACCGGTTCCCTCCGCATTTTCGACCGAGACAGCCCGGGACATGCCGTCCACCTGGGGGCTCGCTCCCATACAAAACTCCCTGAAAAATCAAACCGGCACGTTTGTAACATTTATTACAGTATTGCCGACTAAGCCAAGTTCTGTAATATTTGATACGTAGATTGCAGCCGCTGTCAAATGAAATTCAACGCCGCAGAACATTCTTAAATCGATCAACTTTGGGCATCCAGTCGATTTCGATTGAATTTCCGTTGATCCAAAAGGCCCACCGCCATGGAACGCCCGCTTCTGGAAGAAATCCGCGACCGTCTGGACGAATTCACCGCGACGGAAAAGAAGGCGGCCCATGCGCTTCTGGCGAATTATCCGATGCAGGGCCTGGGTACGGTCGCCCAGTTCGCCGAAGCGGCGGGGGTCAGTTCACCGACCATCCTGCGCTTCATCGGCAGGCTGGGATATCCGGGCTTTGCGGAGTTCCAGAAAAAGCTGCGCGGCGAGTTGGAAAACCAGCTCAATTCGCCACTGGCAAGAAGCGCGCACATGGCCGGGGACGGGGACGGCGACCCGCATGTGGGCCAGCTTGTGGAAAATGTGCGCGAGACCTTCGCTCATCTGCCCAAAGGCGAACTGACCGGCCTCATCCGGCTGCTGTCGGACGAACGCAAGACCATTCATCTGATCGGCGGCCGGTTCACCGACGGTCTTGCCCGTTACATGGCGGCGCATCTGAGGATCGTAAGGTCCAACGTCAGCCATGTCGCCGGCCAGCAGGGCAACTGGCTGGACCAGCTCATCGGCATCGGCTCCAGGGACGTCGTCGTGGTGTTCGACATCCGCCGGTACCAGGCCGAGATCATTCAATTCGCCGAAGCCGCCGCCAAACAGGGCGCGACGGTGGCGCTGATCACCGACAGCTGGATGTCGCCGGTCGGCCGGATCGCAAGCTATGTCCTGCCCGCCCGCGTTGCCGTGCCGTCCCCGTGGGACTCCTCCCTGGCCCTCATGGCGATTGCCGAAGTTCTGATCGCGGGCGTCACCCGCGAGAACCAGGAACGCGCCCAGGAACGCATGCGCGCCCTGGAAAAGTTGCGCAACGAAATCGACCCTTCGACCGAAGGCCGGCGAACAGGGCCTGACATCTGAGACCCGGAAGGCTCAGGCCGCAGATCTTGCCACAGCCATTTCCGGCATTGCGGCGTTAAACTGTACTAGTGCCGTCCCGGCCTTGAGCCGGGCCCCCTCCCATCAGGTATTGCCGTCAGGTGCGGCGCCTGCCGCTTCAATCGATCGATGGTGTCTATTCTGAACCTGGTCCCCGGCAGGCTATTGTTTAGCCGCAGCAGGCTATTGTTTAGCCGCACATGGGCGACTCACCTATACTCGAGGACCGGGCGAACCCACCATTGGGACGCTTTTTGGGTCATGTGGCCCCGGGAATGGAGCCAAGAGCAATTCAGACACAAAACCGTCCCTGCCCCGAGTTTCGCCCCCTCATCCGCTCGACCCCGCGCGCGTTCATCCTTCGCGGCGACAGCTTGCTGGTCCAGGAAAAACGCCATCCGGACAAGGGGCTTTATTTCACGCTTCCCGGCGGCAAACAGGACCCCGGCGAGACCCTCACCGAGTGCCTGAAGCGCGAATGCCTGGAAGAGGTCGGCGCGGCTGTGACGGTTGAAGGCCTCCTGCATGTCGCGGAGGTCTACCGGTTGAAGACCGGCGAGCGGGAGCGTCAGCATCAGCTCGATTTTGTCTTCGCGTGCAGCGTTCCTGAAGATTACACGCCCGTCCTCGGCAGCCATCCGGACCCTCACCAGACCGGAACACGGTGGATATTGGCTGAAAACGCTCAACAACTTCGTCCGGCCTATGTCACAAAACTGTTTTCACTTGGCTGTACGCGAGGTCTCGAAGTCTATCTCGGACCCTATAATGACTAATTTACCGAAACCGATCCGGGAAAATCTCCATTTTCTGTGCGCGGAGATTGATGGCCAACTGGGTCAGCTGGAAGCTTTCTTTGCGGAACCGACAGTGGCGACCGCGCGCCGGATCATGGACCGGGCCGGATACGCGCATAATCTGAAGACCCGCATTCACGCGGCCTGTGTCCGGCGGTTGGCCGCAACCGGCAAGGACAACCGGGCGCATCTCACCCTGCGCAGCCTGGAGTTCATCGCGACCGATCTGCAACGCCTCGCCAATCTGGCACGCCAGTCCCTGCGCCATGTCGAACGGATCGAGTCATTCGAAACACTGGTTCCGGCACGCTATCCGGCGATTGTGCAGCGGGTCCGCCAAGGTGTCGCCAGGATCGAGGAAGCCTTTTTCAAGAACGACAGCGAGCGGGCCATCGGCATTGGCCAGCTACAGGACAAGATCGAGACCGACTACCGGAAACTCTTCAGGATCTACACAAGGGAGATGCGCAATCCCGACGTCCTTCCAGCTGACATCGCCAACAGCCTGCTGGTTGCCAGCGAGTTCCAGCGCATGGGCGAATCCCTGAAATCCATCAGCGAGGCCGTAATTTCGGCGAATATCGGTCAGGCGGTCAATTTCGAGCGCTATTTCGCCCTTCAAAGCCTGATGTCGGACATGGAAGGCAATGGCGGCGACCTCAAGGTCGAGACCATCGCCGAAACCCGCTCGGGCAGTTCCATATCGGCGATCAGGCACGGGAAGACGCAAGCCGTGGCCGCCGTCTTCAAGGACGGGGAAAAAAGCAAGGTCAAGGAGGAGCGCCAGGGCGTGAAGAGCTGGCACTCGATCTATCCCGGCCTTGCCCCGAAAATCCTCTCCTACCGCAAGCGCGATCAGTCGGCGGCGCTCCTGATTGAACATCTGCCGGGCCTGACTTTCGAACATATCGTGCTCAGTGAATCCGATACGCTCTGCGAAACCGCGCTCGCCTGCCTTGCCGCCACCTTGAAGGACATCTGGAAACAGACCAGGACCAGCGAGCCGGCCGAACTCGGCAGCATGCAGCAACTCGCCAAGAGACTGGGGTCGGTGCGCCGGGTGCATCCGGAATTCAAGGACACCAGAATACGGTTTGCAGGTGAGGTCCTCCCCTCTTTCGACGCGCTCATCGCCGAGGCCGCTGCCCGCGAGGCGAAAGTGCCGGCGCCCTTCTCCGTCTATATCCATGGCGATTTCAACGTCGACAACATCATCTTCGATCCGGGCGAGAAGCGGATCCATTTCATCGACCTGCACCGTTCGCGATACATGGATTATGTGCAGGACGTGTCGGTTTTCATGGTCTCGAACTACCGCCTTCAGGTCCTCGACCTGGAAACCAGGCAGCGGATCATGAATGTCTCCCAGTCTTTCTTCAAGTCGGCCCGCGCATTCGCGCGCAAACAAGGCGACGAGACGTTCGAATACCGGCTGGCTCTTGGCCTTGCCCGTTCCTTCGCGAGTTCGACCCGGTTCATTTTCGATAAATCCCACGCCCGGCGCATGTGGCTGCGGGCACGCTACCTGATCGAACAGGCCGTCGCCTGCCCGCCCGGCGGAGAAGCCGGGTTCCGGCTTCAGATGAAGGAGATCTTTGTTGACTGATCTGAAAATCGGCGTCGTCGGCATTCCCGGCAAGTGGTCCACCGAGGTTCTGGCGGATGCGCTGGAGGCACGGACCGGATTCCGTTGCGTGGTCGACATGGCCGATGCCGTCCTCGATCTGGAAAACCGGGCGCTTGTGGCAAACGGCCAGAACCTGTGCGGCCTGGACGGCCTCGTCATCAAGAAGATCAGCCAGGAATACAGCCCGGCGACGCTGGACCGGCTGGAGATGCTCCGGTTCGCCGAGGCCTGCGGTGTCAGGATCTTCTCAAGGACCCGGTCCATTCTGGGTCTGGTCAACCGGCTGAGCTGCACGGTAACCCTTGCCAATGCGGGCATTGCGATGCCGGCAACCTGCGTGACCGAAAACATCGATGCAGCCTGCGCCGCGGTTCAGCGCTTCGGCGGAGCTGTCTTCAAGCCGCTGTTTTCGACCAAGGCGCGCGGCATGACCTTGATGGATGCTGACGAGGGCGAAGCGGTTCTCAGGAAAAAAATCGCTGATTTCAAGGTGGAAAACCCGGTGATGTATCTGCAGAAGAAGGTCAATCTCTCCGGCCGGGATCTCGGCATGGTGTTCCTGGGCGGCGACTATCTGGGAACCTACGCACGGGTCGCGCAGACCGGCAGCTGGAACACAACGATCCTGCACGGCGGCAAATACGAGCCCTACACCCCGGATGACGATCTGATCGATCTGGCCCGCCGCGCGCAGGCGCCCTTCGAACTGGATTTCACGACCGTGGACGTGGGGCTCACCGGTGACGGTCCGGTCATTTTCGAGGTCTCGGCCTTCGGTGGTTTCAAAGGTGCGCTCGAAGGCGCGTCCATCGACGCCGCCACGCTCTACGCCGACCATGTGATCGCGGGGGTTTCGGCATGAGCAGGATCGGCGTTCAGGATATCGTCGATGCGCTTGCACCGGCGCGGGAAACCCGGCTCTGCGACCCGGTCTGCCTCACGGTCGGCGACCTTGTCGTCGAAATCCGCTGCGTATCGGAAACGCTGCTGGCAGAGCTGCTGCGCTATTTCCAGCACGTGATTTCCGCCCCGGACGAGCCGGACCTGACCGTCCATGTGCTTGGCGAGGTCGAACTCCCTTTCACTATCGACTATCGCGATTGGGCCAGGGAGCCCGGCAAGACCGGCCGCAAGGACGCCATCTGCGATCTGGCTGGCGGCCGCATGATTTTCAAGGTGCGCACCGGCATCCAGTTCCTGCAATCGCCCGGCTGGGCGGTCGCCTTCGGCCCGACCGCAGATCATCCCAACCAGGTGGTCAATTTCGTCAACACCCAGATCCTCAATCACTTTCAGCGCGAGGGTTGGGTGGCCTGCCATGCGGCCGCGGTGAAAACCGCCACCAGGGGGCTTGGCATTTCCGGTCTTTCCGGCGGCGGCAAATCCACCACCATGCTGCGGCTGATGGAAATCGCCGGCACCCAGTATGTCACCAACGACCGTCTGCTGGTCAGGAACAAGGACAGCCGGACGGACGCGCTCGGAATTCCCAAGCTGCCACGGATCAATCCCGGCACGATCGTCTCCAACGCACGGCTTGCCGGCATTCTCGACGAGGAGCGCGAGGAAGAGCTGCGCAACATGGAACCGGATGAACTCTGGCACGTTGAAGAAAAATACGACCTCTTCATCGAGGACATCTACGGTCCCGGCCGCATCGCCCATGAAGCCGGGCTGACCGATTTCTGGGTCCTGAACTGGTCGCGTGACAGTGACGAGCCAACGAACGTGAAAAAGGCGGACCTTAAGGATCGAGCCGATCTCCTGTCCGCCATCATGAAGAGCCCCGGGCCGTTCTACCAGTTACCGGACGGATCCTTCTGGAGCGACCGGTCGCCGATGGACACGACGGCCTATCTGGAGGCCCTTGCCGGCATTCAGGTCTGGGAGGTCACCGGACAGATCGATTTCGATGCCCTCTTCGACGAGGGCGCTCACCTGCTGGGAAGTTCGTCATGACCACCCGCTACGCCATTTTGCTGCGCCATGGCGACTACCGCCAGAAACCGGAGACGCCGAGCGCCCTGCAGCCCTATGGCCTGACGGAATCCGGAAAGCAGCAGGCTCTGGACGCCGGTCGTGAACTCGCCCGAATGGCCGAGGACCAAGGCTGGCGGCTCTCCCCGGAAGTCTTTTCCTCACGGCAGCAGCGCGCATGGCAAACGGCCACCCTGATGTGCCAGTCCCTTTCGGAGGCATCAGGACTGACCCTCAGCGTGAGCGAAGACGAGGCGCTCGCGGAGCGCGGCGTCGGCGCCCTGGCCAATCTGACCCTCGCTGAGATCGAACAGGTCCTGGCGGACGATCCCCGTCACGCGCCGCCGCCCGGCGACTGGAAATCGGACAGCCACTACAAGCTGCCGGTCCAGGGAGCCGAAAGCCTGATGGAGGCGGGTGAACGGGTGGCTGCTTTTCTCAGGGAAAAGCTCGGCGAACCCGATGAACGGCATCCCGGTGCGAACGCGCGGATCTTTGTCGGTCACGGCGCGGCCTTGCGCCACGCCGCCCATCATCTGGGGGTTCTGGAATTCGAAGAGATCCGGCGCTTGAGCATGTATCACGCAAAGCCCGTCGTTCTGAAATTCGGCGCGGACGGCACCTGGTCACATCACTGCGGCGCATGGAAACAGCGCCGCTCCCTGGAAACCGCAATGGACTGAATGGGACGGCACAAGACGATGAGGATCGATATGCCCCTGACCCCGCTTCTTCCGCGCATCGCGCATGACGCCGATCTTGGCATTCCGGAAAGTTGCATCCTCTGGCCGCTGGACAGGCCGAACGACAGCTTGATGCCCGGCGCCTCCCGCGCTCCGGATCTGGTCACCAGCCTTGCCAGGACCAATGCGCTCGGCCATTGGGACTGGCCGGAAAAGCCGGTGGTGTTCATTTCCGATCTTCATGCGGATGCCGAAAGCCTGCTGCGCTCCCTGGTGGCCGCAAGGGCGATCCTGCGCGGCGGTGACGGCCTGACCGATTTCAGTCTCACGCCCTTCGGCCGGAGCTGCCAGATCGTCATCGGCGGCGATTGTCTCGACAAGGGCCCGAGCAACCTCGACCTGCTCGACAGCCTCGCCTGGCTGATGAAATCCGGCGCGGATGTGGTTCTGCTGGCCGGCAATCACGACTTGCGGCTGTATCTTGGCCTCGAGGCGCTGACCGTGAAGCGCAAGTCTGTCAACGCCCACATGTTCGTGCGCATGGGCAAGAAGGTCATGCCACTCCTCAAAGAGGTTTTCGAGCGCTATGTGGACGCCGAAACCGCGATGGCAGGCCTGCCTGACGAGACGGCCTGCCTGGACCTGATGGTACCGGGAAAAAGATGGACAAGGCAGTTTCCCAGGGCGGCCGCCCAGTACATGAACAAGGCCGCGATCGACAAGGAAATGCGGCGCCTGAAAAGGAAGACTGAAAAATTCGCCGACCATGCGGCGGAATCCGGGCTCTCCATCCGTCAGCTTTATGCGGCGGCCCTGAAATGCCGGGAGCTGTTCGTCGAACCGTCGGGACGCTACGCCTGGTTTTTCCAGTGCATGAAAGCCGTCCATCAGAGCGGCTCGCTGCTCTTTGTACATGCCGGTATCGACGATCACATGGCTGCGCAGATTTCCAGCAAGGGCGTCGCCCATGTCAACCGGCGTTTCAGGAAGGAAAGCCGAAAAGATCCGTTCGTGTTCTATTCGGGGACGGTCGCGAACCTGATGCGCACCAAGTACCGGGACGTGGACCACCCGCTGACGGAAACCGGTGTCGAGGAGCTGCATCTCGCCGGGATCAAGCTTCTTGTTCAGGGGCACGTCAACCGGCACAACGGCCAGGAGCTGAAATCCAAACACGGCCTCCTGCACCTGGAAGCGGACATCACCCTTGACCGGCACTCCAGAAGCACCGAGGGTCTGGAAGGCATCGGCACCGGAGCGACGATCATCTATCCCGACGGCAATATTCTCGGCATCAGCCGCGACTACCCGCACGCCAAACTTTTCAATCCGGCGCGGTTTCTCCAGCAACACGGGCTGTCGCGATGATGGAACGAAAAGGGCGCTTCCGGCACCAGTCCCTCCAGGACAAGAAGTCCATCCAGAAACTGCTCGACGCGGTCAAGCGCGGCATCGCCAAGGGTGAATTGCAGTTCGGCGACGATACCGGCGAAATCACCCTTGAACCCAAGGGCCTGATGAACCTGCGCGTCACGGCCACCGCCGAGGACGACCAGTCCCGCCTAGACCTGCGCATCACCTGGACCAATGACAGCTCGGACAAGCCGGACAGCGGCAAATTGAAGGTAAAGGGCGGCAAAACCCCTACCACCTGAGTTACGCCTTGACCGTCGATCTGGGTTGCCGAACTACCGCAGCAAATTCCCTCATGCTGAGGAACCGCGTGTTCGCACGCAACCTTCCCTCAACAGATCCGCGGCAGCTGCTCACCCGAGAGCCAGTCGACAACGCGCGATCCGCCGAACCCGGTGCGCATGACCACCATATGGTCCGCGTCGTCGACAACCGCCCCGATCCGCGCCGCCCTTGCCCCGAGCGGATGCGCGCGCATGACCTTCAGCAGAAGATCGGAATCGGCGGCCTCGCAGATACAGATCAGCTTGCCTTCATTGGCGACATAAAGCGGATCGAGACCCAGAAGCTCGCAGGCCGCATCGACATCCGGCGCGACGGGGATGTCATCTTCCTCGAGGACCACGCCAACTCCGGATGCATGCGCGATTTCATTGAGCGCGGTGGCCAGGCCGCCACGCGTCGGGTCGCGCAGGACGGCAATGCCGGGCACGGCCGCGATCATCTCCGCGACGAGCCCGTGCAGCGCCGCGCTGTCGGAGAGAATTTCGGTTTCGAATTCCAGGTTTTCCCGCTTCGACAGGATCGCCACGCCATGGTCGCCGATGGACCCGGAGACCAGCACCGCCTGCCCCGGCCGTGCGGCGGACGGCGAGATCGACACGCCGTCCGGCAGAACGCCCACACCGGCGGTGGTGATGAAAACGCCGTCCCCCTTGCCCTTTTCCACCACCTTGGTATCGCCCGAGACAACGGGAACGCCCGCCTCCCGCGCGGCCCGGGCCATGGAAATGACGATCCGCTCCAGATCGGCAAGCGGAAAGCCCTCCTCCAGAATGAAGCCGGCGGTCAGCGACAGCGGCCGCCCGCCCGCCATGGCGATATCGTTCAAGGTGCCGTGCACCGACAGGGATCCGATGTCGCCGCCGGGAAAGAACAGCGGCGAGATCACATGCGCGTCGGTGGACATCACCAGCCGTCCCGGCGGCACGTCGAAGACCGCCGCATCGTGCCCCTGATCGAGGATCGGGTTTTTCAGATGCCGGTGGAACAGGCCTTCGATCAACTCCGCCATTGCACGGCCGCCGCCGCCATGGGTCATGTCGACATTGCCGGTGCGGTATTTTGGCGGGAGGTCCGCACCGCTCATGCAGCGGCTCCCTTTGCCGAAAGCACAGCCTCGCGTTTGCGGCCATAAGTCCAGTAGGCGGCGCAGGCCCCTTCCGAGGACACCATGCAGGCCCCCATCGGATTGTCCGGCGTGCAGACCGTTCCGAACAGCTTGCACTCCGTCGGTTTTTTCACCCCGCGCAGGATTGCCGGGCATTCGCAGGATTTGACTTCCCGGGATTCTTTCGGACTGACGGTGAAGCGTTTTTCCGCGTCGAACGCGGCATAAGTCTCACGGATTCTCAAGGCACTGTCTGGAACGTAGCCAAGGCCGCGCCATTCGAAAGTCTTGCGCAGCTCCAGCACCCGCGCAACGATTTCCTGCGCCTTTCGGTTGCCTTCCCGCGTGACGACCCTGGTGTACTGGTTTTCCACCACATGGCGCCCCTCGTTGATCTGGCGGATCAGCATCAAGGTCGACTGCATCACGTCCAGCGGCTCGAAACCGGCGATCACCACCGGTTTTTCGAAATCCCGCGCCGCCGGCTCATAGGGTGCCCAGCCGATGACCGAGCTGACATGGGACGGCCCGAGAAATCCGTCGATCCGCACCGGTTTCTCACCCGGTTCCGACGGTGCGTTGACGATATGGGCAATGGCGGGCGGGGTCAGCACATGGTTGCAGAAGACGGAGAAGTTCGTCAGGCCTTCCGCACGCGCCTGCAGGATCGCGACGGCCGTCGGCGGGGTCGTGGTTTCAAAACCGATGGCGAAGAAGACGACCTCCCGTTCGCGATTGTCCCGGGCCACCTTGAGCGCGTCCTGCGTGGAATAGACCATGCGGATATCCGCGCCTTCGGCCTTGGCCCGGATCAGGCTTTTCTGCTTTGTACCCGGCACCCGCATCATGTCGCCGTAAGTGGTGAGGATCACGCCTTCTTTCAGCGCGAGTTCAACCGCATCGTCGAGCCGCCGTACCGGAAGCACGCAGACCGGGCAGCCGGGACCATGCACATATTCGACATTCGCGGGAACGAGGTCCTGCACACCATAGCGGAAGATGGCGTGGGTATGCCCGCCGCAGAATTCCATCAGGCTGTAATGCCGGTGCGGATCGGCTTCCAGAGCGATGGCTTTCGCGAGCTTTTGCGCCAGTTTTCCGTCGCGGAATTCCCGGATGTATTTCATGCGCCGGCCTCCGCCGCCATTTCTTCCAGTTCTTCCGCCAGCACACCGGCTTCAGCCATCAGTTGGAGCGTGCGCTCGGCTTCTTCCTCGCTGAGCTTGTGCAGCGCGAAGCCGACATGGACGAGGACATAGTCCCCGACGGCCACGTCTTCGAGCAGAGCCGTCGAAACCGCCTTCCTGATACCTTCCAGGGCAACGGTCGCCATATCGTCGCTTTCGATTGAAACGACACGGGCTGGGATGGCAAGGCACATTCCAAAATCTCCTATTCGGCCGCGATGCCGGTTGACCCTGCGGAGCGCAGGGTGCGCGCACCCTCCAGCCAGCTCATCCAGCCTTCCAGCCCCTCGCCCGTACGGGCCGAGACCTGCAGCACCTTGATCCGGCTGTTCACCCGCCTTGCATTGGCGACGGCCGCGCCGACACAGAAATCGACATGCGGCAGGAGATCGGTCTTGTTGAGGATCATCAGATCGGCCTTGGCGAAGATATCGGGATATTTCAGCGGCTTGTCCTCGCCCTCGGTCACCGACAGGATCACCACCTTGAAGGCTTCGCCGAGATCGAAACCGGCCGGACAGACAAGATTTCCGACATTCTCGATGAAAAGAATACCCGCCGGTTCAAGCGGCAGCTTTTCGAGGGCGTGACCGACCATATGCGCATCGAGATGGCAGCCCTTGCCCGTATTGATCTGGATTGCCGGCGCGCCCGTTTCGCGGATCCGGTCGGCATCGTTGGATGTCTGCTGGTCCCCTTCGATCACCGCGGCGGGCGTTTTCCCGGCGAGCCGCTTCAGCGTCTCCACCAGCAGGGAGGTCTTTCCCGACCCAGGACTGGACACCAGATTGAGCGCCAGAACGCCTTTTTCGGCGAGCAGCGTCCTGTTTCGCTCCGCGTAAGCATCGTTCTTGCCGAGAATATCCGCCTCCAGCCGGATGAGACGCGACTGGCTCATGCCCGGCACCGAGAGCCCGGCATCGCCTTCACCGAAGTGAACGTGAGCTGTCCCATCGCCGTGATCATGTCCGTGAACATGATCGGGGCCGTCATCATGCTTGTGCTCATGCACATGGCTGGTACCGCAACCGCAGACCGTACACATCACACCACCTCCAGTTCCCGGATTTTCAATTCTTCCCCGCTCACGACCTGCAGGGCTTCCGAGCCACACAGCGGGCAGGTATCGAACCGCTCTTTCACCGGGACGGTCTTGAAACAGGACAGGCAGAGGGCTTCGGCCGGCGGGCGGGAAATCTCCAGCACCGCCCCCTCCGCCAATGACCCCTTCATGACAACGTCGAAGCCGAATTGCAGCGCTTCCGGCTCCACGCAGGACAGCGGGCCGATATCGACGCGAACGCGTTTGACCCGGGTAAACCGGTCCCTGTCGGCCTGATCCTTCAAAATGTCGAGAATGCTCTCGCAGAGCGACATTTCATGCATGGGCCGCCCCCGCGCGTGGAACGGTTTGCGCCAGCCAGCCCAGGAAAAACGTCTCCGCATCCGCAAGGTTCATGGCCGCCTTTTCCGAGAGCCCTTCTTTCACTTCACCATAGTCATACCCGGAAATGCCGAGCACATAGGCGCGCGGCAAGGTTCCGTAAAGCGTCTCGCAAAGGGCGATGACCGTTTCCGGGACCAGGCTGTGGCTGCCCAGAACCTCCGGTGCGCCGGGCGATACTTCCCTGAAGGAGAACGCTTTCTCTCCACCGATTTCGGCATCGGCGAACACCACCAGATCGTGGCCGGAAACCGCCAGCGCATGCTCGGCGACAAGCTGATAATCGGTATCGACATCCAGTCCCGGCAGGCCGCGCGCGGCCATGGCTTCCGAAAAAGCCGGACCAAGCCCGTCATCCCCGCGTCCCGGATTGCCGTAACCGATCAGAAGCATTCCATTTTCCTTCTCACATCCGCAAAGCCTACACATTCCTGGATCCCGGAAATGTCTTGCACCTCCACGCACACTCCGCCGTCCCGGCCTTGCGCCGGGACCTGACCCGGGGCCCCGGCGCAAGGCCGGGGCGGCAGTGGAAAGTTGCGCCATCGCCCATCACACACACTGCGTCCGGCTGTCGAGCAGGCCGCCATCCGCGTTGAACAGCTCCACCTGCAACGGCATCTGACCGAGGGCGTGGGTGGCGCAGGACAGGCACGGGTCATAGGCACGGATCGCCACCTCGACATGATTGAGCATGCCTTCGGTGATCTGCTCCTTGCCGGAAAGGTGCTTAACCGCGACATCCTTCACCGCCCGGTTCATGCCCTCATTGTTATGCGTGGTGGAGACGATCAGGTTGCAGTAGGTCACCTGATCGTGCTCGTCGACCTTGTAGTGGTGGATGAGATTGCCGCGCGGCGCTTCGATCACACCGATACCCTCCTCGCGCCGGTCGCCCGTGGCGATCAGATCCGTGCCCTGCAGGTCCGGATCGTGCAGAAGCTCGCGCATCTTCTCCACGCAATGCAGCACCTCGATCATGCGCGCCCAGTGATTGGCGAGCGTCGAGTTGTTCGGCGTGCCGCAGGTGACCGCCTTCAGCTCCTTGAGGGCGGCATTGGCGAGCGGCGTGTCGATGAAACTCGCCGTGTTCATGCGCGCCAGCGGTCCGACCCGGTACCAGCCGTTGTCCGGCCCTATATCCCGGATGAAGGGGAACTTCATGTAGGACCAGGAGCGCACATCCTCCACGATCAGCTCGTGATATTTGCTGTACGGCACCTGGTCGAAGAGTATCTCGCCTGTGGAACTGAGCGCCCGGAGGTTGCCGTGATAAAGATCCAGCGCCCCGTCGCTCTCGCGCACCAGCGACATGTAGTTGGAGGGGAAGGAGCCGAATTCGGCGACCAGATCCTCGTGCTCCAGCGTGTAGTCGCGGGCGAGGCCGACCGCGTCCTGCGCCCACTCGGTCATCTCGTCTATCGAACCAAGAAAATGATCGCGGCGTTCGATCGGTAGATTGCGGTTGATGCCGCCCGGGATGGCACCGGTGCCGTGCACCTTCTTGCCGGCCGTCGCCTCGATGATCTCCTGGCCGTATTTGCGCATCAGAATTGCGCGCCTGCCGAGCTCCGGCTTCTCCTTGATCACCTCGAAGATGTTGCGCTTTTCCGCTGGGGCCCCGAAACCGAACAGCAGATCGGGTGCGGCCAGATGAAAGAAATGCAGCACGTGCGACTGCATCACCTGTCCGTAATGCATCAGCCGGCGCATCTTTTCCGCCGTCGGGGTGAGCTGGTCGACACCGGCGATCATGTCCATCGCCTTGGCCGCGGCCAGATGATGGCTGACCGGGCAGATGCCGCAAAGCCGCTGCACGATGACCGGCACTTCCCACATCAGCCGGCCCCGGATGAACCGCTCGAAGCCGCGGAACTCGACAATATGCAGCCGCGCCTCGTCAACCTGATTGTCCGCGTCGAGGTGGATGGTCACCTTGCCGTGGCCCTCCACGCGGGTGACCGGAGAGATCTCGATCAGTCTGGGTTCGCTCATGTCGGCAACTCCAAAACCCTGTCCTTGATTGTCGCGTTTCCGAAACGGAAAAACCGGTATCAGCTTTTCCTGAAAACGCTTTAGTCAAACTTGATCATCTCACGCTCGAAGCCGCGGAACTTTCCGGTCAGCAGCTTGGCAAGCGTGTCGAAGATGATATCGCCGCTCGGGGCGCAGCCCGGGATCTGGTAGTCGATTTCCACCACTTCCGAACACGGATAGACCTCATCCAGCAGCAACGGCAGCGCCGGATCGTTGGGCACGTTGTGGGTCGTGTTACGGATATATTTGCCGGTGATATAGGCTTCCTCCAGACACTCCCTGAGCGGGGCGTCCGAATGCATGATCGCATTGCGCATCGCAGGCAGACCGCCCATGATGGCGCATTGTCCGAGGGCGATCAGCACATCGCAATTGCGCCGGAAATCGTACAGCACATGCACGTTCTCCTCGTTGCAGCAGCCACCCTCGATGATGCCGATGTCGCAGCGCGTGGTGAAGCGCTTCTTGTCGGTCAGCGGTGAGCGGTCGACGTCCACAAGCTGCATCAGCTCGATCAGGCGCTCGTCGATATCGAGGATCGCCATGTGGCAGCCGAAACAGCCGGCCAGCGACGCCGTGGCGATGCGTGCCTTCGGAAGCTCGCTCATTTGCGCCTCTCCTCGATTTCGTGACCGATCAGTCCCTTGTCGAATTCCCGTTCGCCGATGGGCGTGACGAAACCGACCCGCTTGCGGATGATGCAGCCGACCGGACAGACCTCGGACGAAATCGCGTGATCCGTCACCTGCGCATCCGTATCGGCGAGATTTTCTCCGTTCACCGCGACACGCCGGTGAATGCCCCGCCCGACATAACCGAAGACGCCCTTGCCATCGACATCCTCCGACGCGCGGATGCACCGCCCGCAACTGATGCAGCGGTTGGTGTCGAGCGCGATATCGGGATGCGAGGCGTCGAGCGCCCGGCAGGGCTCCAGATAGGGAAACCGCGTCGTTTCGGTCATGTCGAGCCGGTAGGCCATCGCCTGCAATTCGCAATTGCCGCTCGCCTCGCAGATCGGGCACAGATGGTTGCCTTCGTGAAACAGCATCTCAACCAGATCGCGGCGCATCTTGTTCAGATGCGGCGTTTCGTTTTCGACCGCCTGTCCGGGTGCCGCCGGCTGCGTGCAGGCGGCAACGCTGCGCCCGCCGGCCTTGACCGTGCACACGCGGCAGCTGCCCTGATGGCGCAGGCCCTCGTGGTCGCACAGGCGCGGGATATAGACCCCGGCTTCGTCCGCCGCTTCCATGACCGTTTGCCCGGCATAGGCGGTGACTTCGATCCCGTCGATCGTGAAAGTGAAGCCGGTCTCTTTCTTGGTGCCGCTCATTGCGTGAAGTCCCTGTCGAAGATGTAGGAGCGGCGCTTGGCGATCTTGCGCGCGCCATCGATGGCAGACTGGATGTCGAACGTGTCGCGGATACCGTCCTTGTTCGGTTTGGTCAGCGCCGAGTAGACGAGCGGAAAGTTTTTCAAGGTGGTGAGGATCGGGTTGGGAGACGTCATGCCCAGGCCGCAGCGGCTGGTCTCGATGATCGTACCGGAAAGCTCCTTCAGATATTCGATATCCTCCGGGTTCGCGAGACCCTTGCGGAATTTGCCGATCGCCTTCTGCAGAAAGACGTTGCCGACCCGGCAGGGCGTGCAGTAGCCGCAGCTCTCATGCACGAAGAAGGACATGTAATATTCGACGATCTCGAGAATGTTGCGCTCACCGTTGAAGACGATGATCGCGCCGCCGGTCGCCAGATCGTCGAAGGTCAGTTTGCGGTGAAAGCTGTCGCGGGCAATCATCGCGCCGCTCGGACCGCCGACCTGGACAGCCGCCGCGTCCTGCCCGCCGGCCATCTCCAGGATCTCGCGGACGCTATGGCCGTAGGGAAGCTCGTAGATGCCGGGATTGAGACAATCGCCGCAGATGGAGAAAAGCTTGGTGCCGTGAGAGCCTTCCGTGCCCATCGCGTGGAACCATCCGGCCCCCCTGTCCAGAATGCGCGCCGCGTGGCAGAAGGTCTCGACATTGTTGACGACCGTCGGATGACCGAGATAGCCGCGGTTGACCGGAAATGGCGGACGGGTCTTCGGCTCGCCCGGCAGGCCCTCGCAGGAGCTGATGAGCGCGCCTTCCTCACCGCAGATATAGGCCCCCGCGCCGAGCTGCAGGCGGATGTCGAAATCGAAACCCCTGACCCCGAGAATGTCCTTGCCGAGGAGTCCCCGGCGGCGGCGTTCCTCCAGAACCTGTTCCACAAGCTCGCGCAGATAGACATATTCACCGCGCAGATAGAGAATGCCCTCGCTGGCCCCGACGGCCCTGGCGGCGATCGTCATGCCTTCGATCAAAAGATGCGGCCTCTCGCTCAGAAGCACCCGGTCCTTGAACGTTCCAGGTTCGCCTTCATCCGCGTTGCACAGGATAAAGCGCCTCTCGGCCCGTTCGCCGGCGGCAAAGCGCCACTTGCGGCCGGTCGTGAACCCGGCCCCGCCGCAGCCGCGCAGACCGCTGTCCTCGATTGCGGTGACGATCTGCGCCGGCATCATCGCGGCGGCCTTGTTCAGCCCCGCGTCTTCAGGCACCGGACCAAGCAGCACTTCACCGGCGTGGCGGACGTTGTTGTCCACCATACGGTTCGCCCGTTCATGCGGCGTCAGGTCTGAAAAGCGCTCGCTGACCAGATGTTCCGGCGTCAGGCCCGCTTTCAGCGCTTCGGCGGCCGCGCGGGCGGTATCAGCCGTCAGCCGGGTCAGAACCACGTCGTTGATCATCGCGGCGGGAGCCTGATCGCACATGCCGATACAGGGCGTGTATTCAAGAGAGAAGGCCCTGTCCGGCGACGTCTCGCCCACACGGATGCCGAGAACCTGCTCGAAGGCGGCGGTCACCTCCGCCAAACCCGCGTAGCGATCGACAATGTCGTCACACAGGCGGATGGTGATCCGGCCCTTCGGAGACAGGGAGAGAAACGAATAGAAACTCGCGACGCCTTCCACCTGGATGCGACTGAGACCGGTCTCGGTCGCGACCCTGTCCATCGTCGACGGTGAAATGCAGTGGTAGCGGTCCTGAACGGTCCGCAGGATATCCAGCATCCGGTGCTTGTCGTTGCCGAAAGCCTTGCAGATCGCCGCGATCTCTTCTCCGGGAACCGCAGAGACATCACACGCGGTCGACGAGAGCCCGTTGGTGCAGGCCTGGCCGTTATCCATGGCGGGCACCCTTCAGGCAGCGAAAGAACAAGCCTTTGGCTCTTAAATCGATTTGATCGAGTTGAACGTCCTTGCTCATGATAAAACCGCCAAATCGCTTGTGAAGATCCCGATGACCTTACGCTTCCAGAGTTGCAGGCTAGCGTCGTTGACGCAAATCAACATGCCTGAATTCGAGGCAGTCTTTTTGGAAAACACGCGGTTTTCAATCGCCGCCGGCCACATACCTGGCCGCCGCGATCACCCCCTGCCCGAGCGCCAGCCCACCATCGTTGGCGGGGAAATTTTCCTGATTCAGAACCCGGAACCCCATGTCTTTCAGACGGCCGGTCAAACCGTCTTTCACGATAGCGTTCTGAAAGACGCCGCCGGAGAAGACGACCGCGTCCCCCGGCCTCCCTCCACTTCGTGACAGCCCGTCAGCAAGCCCGCCGATCAGACCGAGATGGAACCGGGCCGCGATACGCCCGTCCGCTGCCCCGGCGTGCAGATCCGCGATAAGCTGCTGCCACAGTGCCACGAATGAAAGGCAAAGGGGAGACGACTTGAAATCGACCGCATAGCCGCGTTCCTCCTTCAGGAAGGGCCGCGCGAGACTTTCAAGAGCCATCGCGGCCTGTCCCTCGAAACTCTGCCGGCCGAAGCTGATCCCGAGAGCGGCGGCGACCGCATCGAAAAGACGTCCCGCGGAGGAAGACAGTGGCGAATTGAGCGATCTTTCCATCATCCGGTCCAGCATCGCCATATTCTTTTCCTCAAGGGCCGCCGCCAGCGGCAGCCCGGCTAGCCGCTCGCGGTAGTCGGGACCGAATGCGGTGCGAAGATGAGCCGCAAGGTTCCGCCACGGCTCGCGGACCGCAACCGCTCCCCCCGGCAGGGGAACCGGCTGGAAATGTCCGAGACGCTGAAAGCCCGCAAACCCACCCTTGAGGATCTCCCCGCCCCAGATCTTGCCATCCTCTCCCCAGCCGAGACCGTCGAGGATGATGCCGTAAGCCGATCCTTCTCCGGTAAGCGGCCAGCCCTGCCCGGCGAGGCAGGCCGCCAGATGCGCATGGTGATGCTGCACCCGCAGCAGATCGATACCGAATTCCGCCGCGAGTTGCTCACCGTAAACCGTCGAGAGATATTGCGGATGCCCGTCCACCGCGATGACGTCCGGCCTGAACCGGTAGAGATCGAGGTAAAGCCGCAACGTTTTCTTGTAGTCGGCGAATGTCTGCGCATTTTCCAGATCGCCTATATGCTGCGACAGCACCGCATCGCGGCCGTTTATCAGGCAGAAGGTGGATTTCAGCTCTCCGCCCATGGCGAGCACTCTGGGCGCCTGATCGAAATCCGGCGCCAGCCTCACCGAGGCAGGCGCATAGCCACGGGCGCGGCGCAACATGGAAACTCCCGACCGATCGAGCCGCAGGACGCTGTCATCCAGCCGGTTGACGATGTCCCGGTCGTGCATCAGGAAACCGTCGACGAGCCCGGCGAGGTGCTGCCGCGCCGCCGCGTTCTCCGTTTCCTGCGGATTGTCCGAAAGATTGCCGGATGTCATGACGATCGGCCGTTCAAGCTCGGCAAGAAGCAGGTGATGCAAGGGCGTGTTCGCCAGCATGACCCCGAGCCGGTCCTGTCCTGGCGCGATGCTTTCCGCAAGCGCCGGACCGGCCTTTTGGAGAAGCAGAATGGGCGCTGCCGCGCTTGCCAGCATGTCCGCTTCCCGCTCGCTGACACTGCAATAACCGAGGATCTGGTCCAGATCCCGCGCCATCAGGGCCAGAGGCTTGTCCGGCCGGCGTTTGCGATGGCGAAGCGTCCTGACGGCGGTCTCATTGCCCGCATCGACGGCGATCTGAAAGCCTCCAAGGCCCTTGACCGCCAGAATGCCGCCAGCCCGTAACCGTTGGACAGCAACCGCGAGGGGGTCGCCTTGCGCCTCACGTCCATCGGCGTCCTCGAACCACAGCCTTGGACCGCAGTCCGGACAGGCGACCGGCTGGGCATGGAACCGGCGGTCGTCGGGATCCTCATACTCCACCCGGCAGGACGGGCACATGGGAAAGCCGGACATGGAGGTCGATGCGCGGTCATAGGGAATATGCCGCAGGATGGACAGGCGCGGACCGCAGTGGGTGCAGTTGGTGAACGCGTAGCCGTGACGCCTGTCGGACGGATTGCCGATATCGGCAAGGCAGGCTGGACAGGTGGCGGCATCCGGAACAACCCCGGTCGCGACGGCGCCCTCGCCGCTGCCGAGGATTTGGAAGCTGTCGGGAACGGGAACGGGAGCGGGATCGGTGTCGGCGATATCGATCCGGTCCACGCGGGCAAGCGGTGGCGGCTCGGCGGTCAACCGGACAAGAAACTTCTCCAGCGCCTCCACCGGTCCGAACGCCTCGATCCGCACACCGGCTCCGTCATTCAGCACATGGCCGGTGATCTCCAGTTCGCGTGCAAGCCGCCAGACGAACGGACGGAAGCCGACACCCTGCACCAGCCCCCTGACCCGAATGGATTTGCCAGCCTGTCTCACGCGCTTTGCGGCCCCAATAAAAGCAATGCTCTTACAGAGCCGGTCGGATGCCTGAAATCAAGGTCGACTTGCGCCGCCTGAGCGTGAGTGCTGACTGCCCGCCCTACGGCCGCTGTCCAAAGCTGTTGATCACCTGCAGCCGTTCCAGATTGACGATCGCCGCGAGCATGAGCCGGTCCTGGCTCCAGTCCGCCGGTTTCTGGATCGACAGGGCCGTCAGGAAAATGACCGCCACCATAGGCAGAACCGCAAGCCCGACGATGCCCCAATGCGGGTGAAGCCGGTTCGGTTCCATCAAGGCTTCCACCCGGCGCCGGAGCTTCTGGGCCGGTGAGCGGCGCAGCAGCCGGTCATTGACTTCAAGCAGGGCCACGGAGGCGACGCTGCCCGAGCGATCGTGTGTCATGAGTTCCTGCCGCTTTTTCAGCCCCGCCTGAGCGGCCCTTAATAGGCACAGGCAATAGGATCTCAGATCCACGCGCGCGTCCTCGGCGACTTTCTGGTCGCAGGCCAGTTCGCGAAGCCGCTCGACCTCCGATTTCCACACGTAATAGAACGGGTTCCAGAACAGGAAGGGGCGCAGGCATTCCAGCGCGACTTCCCAGGTCACGTCGCCCCGGCGCAGATGCTGGAATTCATGCCTGAGTACCAGACCGAGATCGTCCGGCTCGGCCAGGAGATCCGACGGGATCACCACGTAGTGATGACGAAGGCCGCGAGCGGAAAAAGGCACAAGCGCGCGATCGGACAGCAGCAGTTTCAAACGCCCGTTGCGCCGCCACAGGTGGCAGCCGGACAGCATGCGGTGGAGCCGCGCGAAACTGACTGCCAGCCGCAGTGCGAAATATGTGAACCCGGCGATCAGAAACAGCGCCACGCCTTTGCCGAACCCCGGTTCCATGGCGAGAATGCTCTCGCTCATGTGGCTGCGCAATCCGAGAAGCGACTGGAAGTCCTCCGCCGGAATGCCGATGCCGCCGCGCAGATATTGCGCGACAGCATAATCCGCCAGATTGACCGGCAGCCTGGCGGGAAGCACTTCCGCCGCAAGCATGCTGTGATAGGCGGCCACGATGGCCGGTGACAGAACAATGATGGCAAACAGGCCGTTCAGCAATCCGAGCTGGAGCGTAAAGGCGAGCCTTTTTCCAATCCGGGCCAGAACCAGTTTTGCGGCTAACCACACGAGAGCCGTAACGGCCAGTGTGATGTTCAGATCGATGTAAACATCGAACATCCCGTTAAGTAGCGTCATCTGTCCTCCTCCTGTCCAGCAACGCTCTGATCTCCTCCAGGTCCTCCTTCGAAAGGTCGTATTCATCGACGAGCCGCGCCACCAGGGACGCCGGCGTGCCGTCGAACAGTTTATCCGACAGGTTTCGAAGAAAACGGGACTGGTAGGTGTCTTTGGTCAGCCGGGGGGAATAGATGAATGTCTTGCCTTCTTTCCGGCTGTCCACGAAGTTCTTTTCGTCCAGGATCCGCATGATGGTGGCACACGACGTATAGGCCAGTTTTCTCTCCGGCGGCAGACATGCGAGAATATCCCGCACGGAGCCTTCGCCGAGTTTCCAGAGTTCGGTCATGAACTCCAGCTCGACTTCGGTCAAAAACTCGTTGGTCTTACGTTTTCTCATTATTTTCCTGCGCCATTTGCGGATTGGATGGGGCCACGGCGCCTATTCTTGCATCAATGGTCGGTAAAATACTATTCCTTTAGTCGGGCCTGCTCCCGGTCATACTTTCCAGAAGCAGAATGTCCCCCAGCCAAGGCTGATCGCCAGGGGCCACCAGAGCGGCGGGCCCATCAATCCGAGCCAGGCGAAGAAGATGAAGGCGCTGCCCAGCAGGGTGATGAACAGCCGGTCGCCGCGCGTTGTCGTCAACCCCAGAACACCGTTGCGGGCCTGTCCGCCCGGATAGCGCACCTCCAGCAGCACCAGCACTCCGATTGCGGTGAAAATCCCGACGAACAGCAGCGCCGTCGGCCAGGTCCAGGCCATCCAGCCGAGCATCAGACCCTCCCCAGGGCAAAGCCCTTGGCGATATAGTTACGGACAAAATAGATGACGATGGCGCCGGGAATGATGGTCAGGGTCCCGGCCGCCGCCAGGAGCCCGAGTTCGTAGCCCGCGGAGGAAGCGGTCCGGGTCATTACGGCGGCGATAGGTTTGGCCGCGACGGCGGTCAGCGTCTTGGCGAGCAGCAGTTCCACCCAGGAGAACATGAAGCAGAAGAAGGCCGCGACGCCGACCCCTGCCGTGATCGAGGGCAGGAATATGGTGACGAAGAACCTCGGGAAGGAATAGCCGTCCACATAGGCCGTTTCATCCAGTTCCTTCGGTACGCCGCTCATGAACCCTTCCAGGATCCACACCGCCAGCGGCACGTTGAACAGGCAATGGGCAAGCGCCACCGCGATATGGGTGTCGAACAGTCCGACGGCCGAATAAAGCTGGAAGAAGGGCAGCGCGAAGACGGCCGCCGGAGCCATGCGGTTGGTCAGCAGCCAGAAGAACAGGTGCTTGTCGCCCACGAAGGTGTAGCGGGAGAAGGCATAGGCAGCCGGCAGCGCGACCAGGACCGAGATCACCGTGTTCAGCGTCACATAGATGATGGAGTTGATATAACCCCAGTACCAGGTCGGATCGGTGAGGATCTCGGTATAGTTCGCCAGTGTCCAGGTCTGCGGGAACAGGGAGAACCCGGCCAGGATCTCGTTGGTGGTCTTGAAACTCATCGCGACCAGCCAGTAGATCGGCAGCATCAGGAACAGGATGTAAAGCGCGGGAACCAGGCTTTTCAGGCGCATTTCGGTTCTCCCTAGGATTTGTTGTCGTTCATCGTCATCAGCGTGTAGAACAGCCAGGAGACCAGCAGCGTGATGGCGAAATAGATGAGGGACATGGCGGCCGCCGGTCCGAGATCGAACTGGCCGAGGGCGATTTTCACCAGATCGATGGAAAGCAGCGTGGTGGAGTTGCCCGGTCCGCCACCGGTCAGCACGAACGGTTCGGTATAGATGTTGAAGCTGTCCATGAAGCGCAGCAGGATGGCGATGGTCAGCACCGTTTTCATCTTCGGAAGCTGGATGAAGCGGAACACCGCCCATCCGGACGCCCCGTCGATTTCCGCCGCCTGGTAATAGGCGTTCGGGATCGAGACCAGACCGGCATAGGCAAGCAGCACCACCAGCGACGTCCAGTGCCAGACATCCATGATGACGATCGTCACCCAGGCGGCGAACGGGTTCTGGGTCATGTCATAGGGAATACCCAGCGTGTGGTTCATGAAATAGCCGAGCAGGCCGATATCCGGCAAGGTGAAGATGTTCCACATCGCCCCGACCACGTTCCACGGGATCAGCATGGGAAGCGCCATCGTGACCAGGCAGAACGGCACCCAGAAGCCCTGCCTGGGCATGGCGAGCGCGATGGCAACGCCAAGCGGCACCTCGATGATCAGGATCAGGAAGGTGAACAGAAACTGACGGCCGAGCGCCTTGTGAAAGCGTTCCGACGTCAGCACCTGCTCGAACCAGTCGATCCCCTGCCAGAAAAACAGATTGTCGCCGAAGGTCTCCTGAACGGAATAGTTCACCACGGTCATCATCGGGATGAGCGCGTTGAATGCGACCAGCAGCAGCACCGGCGTGACGAACAGCCAGGCCCGTTGATTCAGCTTCTTCATCGCACATCTCCCTCGGGCCGGCTCGCCAGCCAGCCGTCCTTGTAGAGCCGGGTCTGGGATCGTTTGAAGTCGAGCATCACCGCATCGCCCGCATTCGGCGCGTCGCCCTCGAGGATCGCATGGATGCGGCTGTCATGGGCGATGGCTTCAACCACCTTGTGGCGGCCGATATCGGCCACCTTGCGGACATGGGCGGCGATACCGCCGCCGGTTGTGGAAACCGACACGAATTCCGGCCGGATACCGACCTCCGCCTTGCCGTCGGCGGCGCCGCCCGCCGGACCTTCCAGCGCGACTTGCTCGCCGCCGAAGAAGGCGGCCCCGCCCTTCACCTCGCAGGGCAGGACATTCATGCCCGGTGAGCCGATGAAATGGCCAACGAAGGTGTGCGCCGGACGTTCGAACAGATCCACCGGCGTGCCGATTTGAACGATCTCGCCGTCCTGCATCACCACCACCTGATCGGCGAAGGTCAATGCCTCCGTCTGGTCGTGGGTGACATAGATCATGGTCGCCCGCACCCGCTGGTGCAGCTCCTTGAGCTTGGAGCGCAGCTTCCACTTCAGATGCGGATCGATCACGGTCAGCGGCTCGTCGAACATGACGACGTTGACATCCTCGCGCACCAGGCCGCGGCCCATGGAGATCTTCTGCTTGTTGTCCGGGGAAAGGTTCGACGCGCGCGTCGACAGCATGCCGGTGACTTCCAGCATCTCCGCGATGGCGGTCACCCGGCGCTTGACGATGTCCTCGTCCCGGCCGCGGTTGCGCAAGGGAAAGGCCAGATTGTCGTAGACGGTCATGGTGTCGTAAATGACCGGAAACTGGAACACCTGAGCGATATTGCGCTTTGCCGGCGGCAGGGCCGTCACATCCCGGTCGTCGAACAGGATCTTGCCTTCCGAAGGAACGAGAAGGCCCGAGATGATGTTCAAAAGCGTGGACTTGCCGCAGCCGGACGGGCCCAGAAGCGCATAGGCGCCGCCGTCGTCCCAGGTAAGATCGATTTTCTTGAGCGCGTAATCGTCATCGTCCGCCGGATCGGGGCGATAGCTGTGCCGCAGGTTGGAGAGTGTGATTTGTGCCATGAGGTCCTCTCCCTATGCTGCCAGCGTGCCGTCAGGCGTGAAGAAAAAACAATGGTTCGGGTCCAGATGGAACGTATGGACCTCACCGACCTGATAGGGATGCACGCCAGCTGACAGGGACACCCAGGGCTGGCCGCTCATTTCGAAATGGGCACTGCTTTCCGAACCGCTGAGTTCGGTCACCAGAACGCGGCCCGAGAGCCTGACCGAATGAGCCGGCGTTTCCACCGGCAGCACATGATGCGGCCGGATCGCCAGCGTATAGGGTCCATCGGCAAGGGTCGCGGCGGCACCCGGCAGGGTCCAGCTTGTCGTCTCGTTCAGAATGACCCTTTCCCCCTGCTTGGTCACCCCGGCGACGTTGATCGGAGGATTGGAGAACACTTTCGCCGCATCCAGATCCCTGGGCTTGCGGTAGATGTCGGCGGTCGGGCCGAACTGGACCACCTTGCCGTCGGTCATCAGCGCGGTCTGCCCGCCCAGCAGAAGCGCTTCCTCGGGTTCGGAGGTCGCGTAGACAACAACCGCCCCACGGCCGGCGAACAGTTCGGGAAGCTGGTCGCGCAGTTCCTCGCGCAGCTTGTAGTCCAGGTTCGCCAGCGGCTCGTCGAGGAAAACGGCGTCGCTTTCCTTCACGATGGCGCGCGCCAGCGCGGTCCGCTGCTGCTGGCCGCCGGACAGTTCGTGCGGCTTGCGGTTCAGGAAGGGTTTCAGTTTCAAAATCCCCGCCGCCTCGTCCACCCGGCCTTCGATTTCCGACCTGGCAACGCCGGCGACCTTCAGCGGCGATGCGATGTTGTCGAAGACCGACATATGCGGGTAGTTGACGAAAAACTGGTGCACCAGGCTGATGTTGCGCTTTTGCGCCGACAGACCGGAGACATCCCTGCCATTGAGGATGATCTGCCCGGAGGCGAGGCTGTCGAGGCCGGCCATCAGCTTGATCAGCGAGGTCTTGCCCGAACCGGTTTCTCCCAGGAGAACGTTGAAATGACCGGTTTCGAGCGTCAGGCTCGTTTCCTTGACGTGGGTGATGCCTGCCACGCGCTTACTGACGTTTTTAAGTTCCAGGGACATATATCTTCGCCCGCGTCCGGACAGGCACAAGGCGCGGAACTCGGTCCCGCGGGCTGTCACATTCGCAAAAGTGATGGACCGGGGAATGCCCCGGTCCTGTTGTTGGGTTCAAGCGACGGTCCGGCTTATTTTTCCGCCCAGCGGGCAACCAGCTCGTCATAGTTCACGGTCTGGCCCTGAGGCTTCTCGTTGTCGAGTTTGGCCTTCGGAGCACCCGGCTGTGACAGCCAGTATTCCGGGTCCTTTTCCTCGTTCAGACGCGGACCGCAACCGCCATAGACATTGGCGCGTTCGTCGGCCTGCTGCATGCGGGCCATGACGATGTCCATTTCCTCCGCCAGACGGTCCATGGCCTCCTGCGGCGTGAAGGCGCCGGAGTTCACGTCACCGATCTGCTGCCACCAGATCTGGGCCAGCTTCGGATAATCCGGGACATTGATGCCGGTCGGCGACCAGGCCACCCGGTCCGGAGAGCGGTAGAATTCGACCAGCCCGCCGAGTTTCGGAGCCCGCTCGGAGAAGGACTCGTGACGCACCGTGCTGTCGCGGATGAAGGTGAGACCGACATGGCTCTTCTTCACGTCCACTGTCTTGGACACCACGAACTGGGCGTAGAGCCAGGCGGCTTTCGCACGGTCTTCGGGCGTGGATTTCAGGATGGTCCAGGACCCGACGTCCTGATAACCGACCTTCTGACCTTCTTCCCAATAGGGGCCATGCGGGCTCGGTGCCATGCGCCACAGCGGCGTACCTTCGTCATCCACCGTGTTGTTGCCTTCGGACTTCGGCTTCACCATGTCCGCTGTGAACGCGGTGTACCAGAAGATCTGCTGGGCGACGTTGCCCTGGCTGAGTGCCGGCAGGGACTGGTAAAAGTCGAAGCTGGCGGCGCCCGGAGGGGCGTAGTTGCGCAGCCACTCGTCCCATTTGCGGATCGCGTAGACGGCCGCCGGACCGTTGGCGGCACCACCGCGGGAAACCGACGCACCCACCGGGTTGCAGGTCCCCTTTTCCATGCGGATGCCCCATTCGTCGACCGGGATGCCGTTCGGCTCACCCTTGTCGCCGGCCCCGGCCATGGACAGCCAGGCGTCGGTCATGCGCCAGCCGAGATCGGGTGCGCGCTTGCCGTAATCCATGTGTCCGAAGATCTGGACGCCATCGACTTCCTTCACGTCGTTGGTGAAGAACTCGGCAATATCCTCATAGGCCGACCAGTTGACCGGAACGCCGAGGTCATAACCGTATTTGTCCTTGAAGGCCTTCTTCAGGTCTTCCCGGTCGAACCAGTCCTTGCGGAACCAGTAGAGGTTCGCGAACTGCTGGTCGGGCAACTGATAAAGATCGCCGTCCGGACCGGTGGTGAACTGCGTGCCCATGAAGTCGTCCAGGTCGAGCCCCGGATTGGTGACATCCTTCGCCGCGCCGCCCATCCAGTCGGACAGATTGTAGGCAAGCTGCAGACGGGAATGGGTGCCGATCAGATCGCTGTCGTTGACATAGGCGTCATAGAGGTTCCGTCCGGTCTGCATCTGGGTCTGGACGGCCTGAACGACTTCGCCTTCACCGAGAATCTGGTGATTGACCTTGATACCGGTGATTTCCTCAAACGCCTTTGTCAGAACTTCCGACTCGTACGAATGGGTCGGAATACCTTCCGACAGAACGTTGATCTCCATGCCGTTGAACGGCTCGGCCGCCTTGATGAACCACTGCATCTCGGCGAGCTGATCGTCCTTCGACAGGACCGATGGCTGGAATTCCTGGTCAATCCACTTCTGTGCCGCTGCTTCGTCGGCAAAAGCTGATCCTGACCCCGCAATCACAGCGCAAGCTGCAACCGCGGAGAGTAGATACTTACGCATCTGCATCTCCTCCCAATGAGATAAATAGCGCCGTGTTTATCCGGCTGCCGATACTTGGACACACCGCCGCCATGTTGTCAAACTAATTTTTTAGTAGATTTATTTCGACCCAAAAAACAAATCAACACATTGATATAATTATAATTATTTCAGTACGCATTTAATCCGGCGATAGCCCATCTTGTCGCTTTAGTGTTGTTGTCAGCGTCGAGTGTGGCACAAATTTGTCGGCAAATGTAGCGCGAAAACGGCTTTCGGATCTTTCATTTGAAGGATTATATTTCGGCAAATTATCTTCGTTTGGAGAGGTAAAACGAAAATATTTGATTGGCACGGCAGCGCAACAAGGCCTGTTGCAGCGCCACACGGAGACAATCTCCATCCCGGACCGCCTCTTTTTCCCGTTATGAGTGCAGTGACCGGTCGCCCTCGCAAAACGCTCTCACCAGGGATGCCAGAGCACGCGTTTTATGTTGCAAAGCCAGCCCCGGAAAAGGATGACTGTAAAAAGCGCATCAGCCGGGAGCCGGACCTCAGTGAACATGTCGATCCCCACAAGGCATCCGGTTCTGGTAACCGGCGCCACCGGCTACGTGGCCGGCTGGCTGGTGAAGGAACTGCTGGAGGCCGGCGTTACCGTAAACGCGGCGGTACGCAACCCCGGCAACGCGGCGAAGCTCCGGCATCTTCGCGAAATCGCGGATGGATCGCCCGGCACAATAAGGTTCTTTGAAGCGGATCTCCTGAAACCGGGATCCTACGCCGCCGCCATGGAAGGCTGTTCCGTTGTCTTCCACACCGCCTCCCCCTTCACCACCCGGGTCAGGAACCCTCAAAAGGAACTGATCGATCCGGCACTCAAGGGCACCCGGAATGTACTCGAAACCGCCGCCGCGATTGCGGCGGTCGAACGGGTCGTCGTCACCAGTTCCTGCGCGGCGATCTACACCGACGCCATCGACTGCCGCAAAGCCCCCGGCGGGATCCTGCGCGAAGACATCTGGAACACCACCGCATCGCTCACTTACCAGCCTTACAGCTTTTCCAAGACGCTGGCGGAACGGGAAGCCTGGAGGATCGCAGACGCGCAGAACCGGTTCAAACTGGTCGCCGTGAACCCGTCGCTGGTAATCGGCCCGGCCCTGAATCCGGACCCGACTTCCGAGAGTTTCAACATCGTCCGGCAGTTTGGCAATGGCACCATGAAACTGGGTGCCCCGAAGCTCGGGTTAGGGGCCGTGGACGTTCGCGATCTCGCCCGGGCGCATCTCGCGGCCGGCTTTGTTCCGAATGCGGAAGGCCGCTACATCGTCTCGGGCCACAACACCAATATTCTCGAACTCGGCAAGGCGCTCATCGAAAAATACGGCAACACCCATCCCGTGCCGCGCAAATCCGTGCCGAAATCCCTTGTCTGGCTGCTCGGCCCGATCCTGGGCGGCATCTCCCGCAGGTTCGTCATCAACAATGTCGATGTGAAATGGCGCGCGGACAATTCCAGAAGCAAACGCGACCTTGGAATGACCTACCGCCCGCTTGAAGAGTCCATGGAAGACATGTTCCAGCAGATGATCGATGTGGCGGCATTGGGGAAATAGCCGATATCCCGCACTTGCTGCACTCATGCGCAGCGAAAACGGTCATCCTCGGATCTCCCGTCTTGCCGTTCCGGACCTGATCCGGGACCTTGAAGGCGGCAATCGAAAAGCTGTCCCGGCGAAAGGCCGGGACAGCGGATGAGAGCGGGCCTGTCTTACATATCGCATTCGGCCCAATAGGCATCCGCATGGCTGGTCAGCGCCGTGCCGATGATCTTGTTGGTGTAGACATCGCCTTCCTTGATCACCTCGCGGACATGGATGTCCTGGATCGGGTGATG
>NZ_PPCN01000013.1 GCF_002906165.1 Roseibium marinum | reverse complement strand
TGGTCGTCCTCGACGATCACCTCCATGTCGGTGTTGCCGGACTGTTTCACAGCCAGCAGGAAACCGTCGCGCACATCGATCCCCAGACCAGCGCCTCCGCCCGAAAGCGTCGTGATCATGCCAACCTTCACCGGTCCGGCGAATGCGGGAGCGGAGAGGACGGCCAGAAGGCCCACCCCGGCAGCAAATTTGTTGAACATGTAAACTTCCCCTCTTTTTAAAGTCATCCCAAAGGCCGTCTGTCGCGGCCCTTTTACAGGACACTCTATCGGCACTTTCGACGATAGAAAACCTGCAATTGGTTGAAAGGATATGGCTTATTCGAACGAAAGCATCACAACACGGTTCTGACATGCCAGAGTTCCGGGAACAGTTCGACCTCCAGCATGCGCTTCAGGTAGGAGACGCCCCCCGTCCCGCCGGTCCCGCGTTTGAACCCGATGACCCGTTCGACCGTCGTCACGTGATTGAAGCGCCAGCGGCGGAAATAATCCTCCAGATCCACCAGCTTCTCACCGACTTCGTAAAGCGCCCAATGCGCGGACGGGTCACTGTACACGATCCGCCACAGCTCCATGATCTCGGCAACCTCCCGATGCGGTTCTCCCGCCGGCGTCGCCGTGATCTCATCGGGAACGTCGAAACCGCGCCTGCGGGCAAAAGAGAGCACCACCTGGTAAAGGCTCGGCCGGTCGAGTTCTTCCCTTAGAAGCGCAACGCTTTCCGGATCGTGTTCATGCGGTCTGATCATTGCCTCGTTGCGGTTGCCGAGCGCGTATTCGATCAGGCGGTACTGCAGTGACTGAAAACCCGAGGAGGCGCCCAGCGCATCGCGGAACCGGGTGTAATCGCTCGGGGTCATGGTGCGCAGCACGTCCCAGGCCGAGTTGAGCTGTTCCATGATCCGGCTGACCCGGGCCAGCAGTTTCATGGCTTCCGGCATGTGATCGTCGATGATCGCCTGCCGCGCCCCGTGCAGCTCATGCAGCATCAGCTTCATCCAGAGCTCGGACGTTTGGTGCTGGATGATGAAGAGGAGTTCGTCGGGAGCGTCCGACAGCGGCGATTGCGCCGTCAGTATCCGGGAAAGACCCAGATAGTCGCTGTAGGACATCTTGTCGGAAAATGCCGTTTCAGCACCTTCCGTTGCCGGATCGTATGCACCGCCAGGGTCGTTGCTGTCTGTCATCGAACTCTCCTAGGGTCAGCTCCCCGCGGCTTCAAGGATGGCGCTGGCGGAAAAATCATAATGGCTCCGGCCGCTTCCGGTCTTGCGGAACTGACTGAAATCTATTTTCTCCCAGTTGCCGTCACCGAGATTTGTCAGATACAGGTCCACATTCTCCAGCGTGACCGGCGACATCTTGAACAGGACATCGACAAAGACTTCGCCCTCGACGGTTCTGAAGAAGTGGTCGCGCAGCATCACCATGGACCAGGCGCCGGCGAAAAAATGTCCGCCATGGGTCATGGTCAAATTTTGTTCGCGCACAGCCTCCATGCCGCGCAAAGACCAGTTGAGCCCGGCGAAAAAGATGTTCTCGCCCGGTATCAGACCGGCCTCCACGGCGGCTTTCAGCGCGCCGAAGGCGATATCGTCATTCGCCCCCCAGACAACATCCACCTTCGTGCGCGCAAACACGTCCCTGGCGCGCCTGAAGGCGATCGTCTCGTTCCAGTCGGTGGGGATCGCGTGCAGCAGCCTCACATCGGGATTGTCGGCAACCGCGCGCAGCATGCCCGTCTCCCTTTGAAGACCGGCAGGTGTGGTCGTGTCGCCGGTCAGCGCCAGCAGGTGGATCGGCTCCCCCTGCGGCTTGAGCTTGCGGGCTTTCTCGATGAGGGACTGAGCCATCTCGTAACCGGCGGTTTCATTGTCCGGAACGATGGACGCCACGATGTTGCGAAGGTCGATATTGTGCCGTTCGAGATTGTTTTTCTGTTTGGCGGTTAGCTTGTTCAGCAGAAAGAAAACCTTGCTGGGCTTGCCATCCATGAGTTGAAGCAACCGGGCGGCCGACTGGTTCTCGTTCACGAGAACAAAATAGTCCGGGAGATCGCCATCATCCAGCCGCTTCTTGAGCAGCGCCTCCATGATGTAGGGCTGCCGGTCGGCATAGAGGATTTCGAGTTCCACGTTCAGGTCAGCCGCCGCGGCGGCCATGGTTCTGGAGACGTCCCCCCAGAAGCCGGTCTCACCACCCGGATTTATGAATGTTACACGGAAATCGGCAGATTGCGCGACGCCTGCAAACGTCAGGAAACACCAGATCCAAAGCAGTCTAAACGCCATTGCAGTCCTTCATATCCCGGTTCTTCACGCAACGGCTTCCTACTTGATCAACGGGCATCCGATCGCTTTACGAAAGTGTCCAGGCCGCCATGTCCGCATTCTGCGGCTGCCGCCGGCATTTTCACACCTTATCGCCGGATATAGTTGCTTTCGAACGCCTCAGCCAGCATTTAAATTGATCTGTTGCGCGCGTGCACAACCGCCAAATGCAGCCATCCTGACAACAAGATCAAGAACTAAGATGATTTGAAAACGCTTTGCCCTTCCCAGGGAGCGCGCTTGCCTCCGCCTGCAGAAAGACATGGTGCGCTGTAGCATTATGTGAAAATCTAGCTCCAGAGTTTCAAAGCCTCACAGGGTCATTTCATGTCCATTCGCGCAAGCATCTACCATCTGACCCATTACCGATATGACCGGCCGGTCACCTTGAGCCCGCAGATCATCCGCCTCCGCCCGGTTCCGCACAGCCGCACCCGCGTTCTGTCTCATTCGCTGAAGGTTTCGCCGCAGGGTCATTTCGTCAATCATCAGCAGGACCCTTACGGCAACTGGCTGGCCAGATTCGTCTTTCCCGAGCCCGTGCGCGAATTCAAGATCGAAGTCGATCTCGTCGCCGACATGACGGTCTACAATCCCTTCGACTTTTTCGTCGAGGAGAGCGCCGAGGACTGGCCCTTCGATTATCCGGAGGAGCTTCGCGAAGATCTGCAGATCTACAGGCGGACCGAACCGACCGGACCCCATCTGAAGGCTTTCCTGGACACCGTTCCGCGCGACAGGCTGCGGACGATCGATTTCATCGTCGCGCTGAACGCCAAGGTTTCCCGCGCGGTCGGCTATGTCATCCGTATGGAAGCGGGCGTGCAGACGCCGGAAGAGACTTTTGAAAGAGGAACGGGCTCGTGCCGCGATTCAAGCTGGCTTCTGGTCCAGGCCTTGCGGCACCTGGGCTTTGCCGCCCGTTTCGTGTCAGGCTACCTCATCCAGTTGAAGCCGGACCTGGAAGCCCTGGACGGCCCCTCGGGTACCGATCATGACTTCACCGATCTCCACGCCTGGGCCGAAGTCTATCTTCCCGGCGCGGGCTGGATCGGACTGGACCCGACGTCCGGACTGCTCACCGGCGAAAGTCATATCCCCTTGGCGGCGACGCCGCACTATACCAACGCCGCGCCGATCGTCGGCCTGGCGAGCCACGCGGAAGTCGATTTCTCCTTCGACATGAAGATCAACCGCGTTGCCGAGCACCCTCGGATCACCAAACCCTTTTCCGAAGAAGCCTGGACCGCGTTGAACCGCCTCGGGGAAGATGTCGACCGGGTTCTGGTTCAGGAAGACGTGCGCCTGACGATGGGTGGCGAGCCGACTTTCGTATCCATCGACGATTTCGAGGCCGACGAATGGAACACGGAAGCCGTCGGCCCGACCAAGCGCGAGAAAGCCGACGTCCTCATCCGCCGTCTGCGCAAGCGCTTCGCACCGGGCGGCTTTCTGCACTATGGACAAGGCAAGTGGTATCCGGGAGAAACCCTTCCCCGCTGGACATTTTCCCTTTACTGGCGGCGTGACGAAAAGCCGATCTGGAACGACCCGGACCTGATCGCGGAGGAAGGCAAGGACACCGGTGCGGATGCGGACATGTCGGACGCCCTGCTCCGCCAGATCGCAAAGCGGCTCGATGTCGATCCGCAATATGTGGTTCCGGCTTACGAGGATCCGGCGGTCTGGCTGGTGAAGGAAGCCAACCTGCCCGAGAACGTTACCCCGGACAATTCCGAACTCGAAGATGCCGAGGCGCGTCACCGGATCGCGCGCGTCTTTGATCGCGGGCTCTCCTCTCCGTCGGGACATGTCCTGCCAATCCAGCGCTGGCAGGCCAAGGCTTCCGGCCACAAATGGCGCTCGGAAAACTGGAAACTGCGCCGCGAGGCCCTGTTTCTCGTCCCGGGCGACAGTCCCGTCGGATACCGCATCCCTCTGGAATCGCTCCCTCACGTACCACCCGCGCAATATCCCTATACGAACATCGCCGACCCGACCGTGCCCAGGGGTCCACTGCCGGAGTTTCCGGTCGGACCGCGTCCCGACCGGCCGCAGGAAGTCGCGCAGTTCACCGCCGCGGGCCCCCAGCAGGAAAGACAGGAACAGAAGCTGCCTGACGGGGAAATCGGCGACGCGACTGTCCGGACCGCCCTGTCCGTTGAACCGCGCGACGGGCGGCTTTGCGTGTTCATGCCGCCCGTGGAAGCGATCGAGGACTATCTGGAACTCATCGCCGCGGCGGAAACCGCCGCGACCGATCTCGGCATTCCGGTGCATATCGAGGGCTATCCGCCGCCGCCCGATCCGCGCATGAACGTCATCCGGGTCGCACCGGACCCCGGCGTCATCGAAGTCAACATCCATCCGGCGGCAAGCTGGAAGGAGTGTGTGGCGATTACCGAAGGCGTCTATGAGGAAGCCCGCAACACCCGTCTCGGCGCCGACAAGTTCATGATCGACGGCAAGCATACGGGCACCGGCGGTGGCAACCACGTCGTGGTGGGCGGCGCCACGCCGCTCGACAGTCCGTTCATGCGCCGCCCGGATCTGCTGCGCAGCCTCATCCTGCACTGGCAGCGGCATCCGAGCCTCTCGTATCTGTTCTCTGGCCTTTTCATCGGCCCGACATCCCAGGCCCCGCGCGTCGACGAGGCGCGCCACGACGGGCTTTACGAGCTGGAAGTCGCCCTCTCGCAGATCAAGCGCCCCAACGAGGGTCCGACGCCTTTTCCCTGGCTGATCGACAGGCTGCTGCGCAATCTTCTGGTCGATGTCACCGGCAACACGCACCGGGCGGAGATCTGCATCGACAAACTTTATTCGCCGGACGGGCCGACTGGACGCCTCGGCCTCGTCGAATTCCGCGGCTTTGAAATGCCGCCGGACCCGCGCATGAGCCTTGCCCAGCAACTGCTCATGAGAGCCCTGATCGCCCGGCTGTGGCAACGCCCGCTGTCCGGCAACCTGACCCGCTGGGGCACGGCCCTCCATGACCGGTTCATGCTGCCGCACTATGTCTGGACGGATTTTCAGGACGTTCTGAGGGATCTGGACCATCACGGGTTTGCCGTGCGCCCGGACTGGTTTGAAGCCCAGGCGGAATTCCGTTTCCCCTTCTGCGGGGAAATCGAGGTCGAAGGTATCCATCTGGAGCTCCGGCAGGCGCTCGAACCCTGGCACGTTCTGGGGGAAACCGGCGCGATCGGCGGCACGGTGCGCTACACGGACAGCTCGACCGAACGCCTGCAGGTCAAGCTCACCACCAGCGATCCCGAGCGCTATACCGTGACCTGCAACCGGCGCATGATGCCGTTGCGGAAAACCGAAACCAACGGCGTTGCGGTCGCAGGCGTTCGCTACAAGGCCTGGCAGCCCTCCATGGCGCTGCATCCGGTCCACCCCGTTGACGCGCCGCTGACCTTCGATATTTTCGACCGCTGGAGCGGACGGGCAATCGGCGGCTGCGTCTATCATGTCGCCCATCCGGGCGGGCGCAGCTATGACACCTTTCCGGTCAACGGCAACGAGGCCGAGGCACGGCGGCTGGCGCGCTTCGAACCGCACGGCCACACGCCCGGCCTGTATACGCCGGAAGAGGAACACCCTCATCCGGAGTTTCCGTTGACCTTGGACCTGCGTCGGCCGCACTATGTCTGACGGTCAGGTGGCCGGTGGTCTTCGGGAGGACGTGATGCATGAGTTTGGACGAAGCGGCTATATCGGGTGATGTCGGGCGGGGATTGCTGAAATCCTACCGCCCGTATCCTGGCGTTTCGGACGAACTCCTCGATCCGGCCGGCCGGGTGCGGCCGGTCTGGCGCCCCTTTATCGATCACCTGTCCTCCCTGACACCGGAAGAAATCGGCAACCGCTTCGCGCGGGGCAACCAGTATCTCAACGATGCCGGTGTCTATTTCCGCCATTACGGCCAGAACGACGCGAACGAACGGGAATGGCCCCTGAGCCACATTCCGGTGATCATCAGCGAAGACGACTGGAAGGTCATCAGCGACGGTCTCATCCAGCGTGCCGGTCTTCTGGAACAGCTTGTGGCGGATCTTTACGGCCCCAACAAGCTGGTGAGCGAAGGTTACCTGCCCGCAAGCCTGATCGCCAGGAGCCCGGAATGGCAGCGGCCTCTCGTCGGCGTCACGCCGAAGTCAGGCAGCTTCCTGCATTTTCTGGCCTTTGAGATCGGACGGGGTCCAGACGGCACCTGGTGGGTCCTGTCGGACCGGGCACAGGCCCCTTCCGGAGCGGGCTTTGCCCTTGAAAACAGGGTCGCCACCGGCCGCGTCTTCAATGAATATTTCGCCAGGGCGAATGTCTACCGCCTCGCCGGTTTCTTTCGCCGCTTTCGCGACCATCTGGTCGAGCTGCGCGGCGAAACGGACAGCCGGGTTTCGATTCTGACGCCCGGCCCGATGAACGATACCTATTTCGAGCATGCCTATATCGCCCGCTATCTCGGCTTCATGCTGCTGGAGGGCGAGGACCTGACAGTGGAAAACGGACGGCTGATGGTGCGCACCGTCGCCGGCCTGAAACCGGTCAGCGTCCTGTGGCGCCGGCTGGACGCGGCCTGGTCCGATCCGCTGGAACTGGAGGAGGCGTCGCGTATTGGCACCGCCGGCCTGGTTCAGGCCGTGCGAGACGGCTCCGTCACCATGGTCAACGCGCTGGGAACCGGCATCCTGGAAACCCGGGCCCTGCTTGCCTTTCTTCCCCGTATCAGCAAGCGGCTTCTGGGAGAACGCCTCAAATTGCCGAATGTCGCCACGTGGTGGTGCGGCGACCCCACCCCGCGGGACTATGTGAAAAAACATGCGGAAAGGATGATGTTCAGCCCGGCGCTCTCGACGGCGCTTCCTTTCTCTTCGGCGCAGACGGATTTCATCGGGCGCGACTTCGAAAAATTTCACAAGGGCATTCTTGAAACCTGGATTGATAGCAAGAGCAGCGATCTTGTCGGTCAGGAAGCCGTGACCCTGTCGACCACGCCGGCCTACCACGAGGGCGGGCTTGTGCCGCGGCCGATGAGCCTGCGCGTCTTCCTGGCCCGTACGGCGAACGGCTGGGAGGTCATGGCCGGAGGGTTCGCCCGCATCGGCCGGACGGAAGATGCGAGCGCCATCGCGATGCAGGAAGGGGGATCGGCGGCGGACGTGTGGATCGTCGGCGGCCAGAAACCCGTCAAGGACTCACTGCTTCACCAGATGGAGTCGCCGTATTTCAAATCCCAGGCGGGCACCCTGCCCGCCCGCGCCGCCGACAACCTCTTCTGGCTGGGCCGCTATGTGGAACGCGCCGAGGGCGCTGTCCGCCTGCTGCGCGCCTACCATGCCCGTCTTCTGGAGACCGCCGACCCGGAGGCTCCTCTGGTCGCCATGACCGCGGACTATCTGGAGGACACCGGCGTTGCGCCGGATGAACCTGTTCCGCAAAGCCTTTGCGACATGCTGCAATCGGCGGTCACCAGCGCGGGCAAGGTCCGGGACCGGTTTTCGGTCGATGGCTGGCTGGCCCTGAACGATCTTGCCCAGACCGCCAACGGCGCGAGACTGGCGCTGCGCGAAAACGCCGACGTGCCGCGCGCCATGGGGCTGCTGCTGCGCAAGATCACCGGCTTTTCAGGATTGGTGCACGAAAACATGTACCGCTTCACCGGTTGGCGGTTCCTGAGCCTCGGCCGGGCCCTTGAACGGGCACACGCGATGGCGGACCTGCTGTCCGTCTTCACAAGCCCCGAAGCTCCGGAAGGCTCTCTGGAGCTGCTGCTGGAAGTCGGCGACAGCGCCATGTCCATGAGCCGTCGTTACGCGGTTTCGCTCAGCCAGGCGACGGTTCTCGACCTCCTGGCGATGGATACGAAAAACCCGCGCGCTGTGCTCTATCAGCTTACGGAAATGAAGGAGCACATCGGCGTCCTGCCGGGGGCGACGGAATTCGGCCATCTTTCGCACCTCGCCCGCTCGATCCTGCAGATACACACCGGTCTGGCGATCGCAACGCCGGAAACCCTGACCCCGGAAATGCTGGCGGATCTGAGGGACCGGATCGCACATCTCTCAGGTGAACTGACCGATACCTATGTCCGCTAGAGCGTGTCTCATGAATATGGATCCATATTCATGAGACACGCTCTAATTCTCCGCGACCACGCAGTGCGAGGCAGCCTTGCTCTACGACATAACTCTTGAAGTCACGCATGACTACGCCAGCCCGGCCAATTCCGGGCGCCACGCCCTGCGCCTGATGCCGGCAACGATCCCGCACGAGCAGACACTGCTTGCCGGAGAACTTTCTTTCCTGCCCGCGCCCTCGGAACGGCGGGAAAGAACGGATTTTTTCGGCAATGCCGTCACGGATATCGCCTACCGGAAGCCGCACAGCGACCTAAGCTTCAAATTGATCGCGCGGATCGACCGGACCGCGACCCCCGAGGCGTTCGACATCTCGCCGTCGTTGAAATCCCTTGCAAGGGAACTCGCCGGCATCCAGTCGCTCAGACCGGAGGAACCGGTGCATTTTCTCGTCGCCTCGCCGCGGCTGCCGCTCGATCCGGCATTCGCCGTTTATGCGCAGGAACGTGTGAATGCGGATATGAGCGCCATATCGGCCGTCGAGACAATCGGCAAGGCCCTTCACCAGGACATGCGTTTCGACGCGGACGCGACAACCGTGGACACCCCCGCCCTGGAAGCGTTCGAGCGCCGGCACGGTGTCTGCCAGGACTTCTCTCACATCATGATCGCCTGCCTCAGGAGCATCGGCGTTCCGGCCGGTTACGTCAGCGGCTTCCTGAGGACCAGCCCCCCCAAAGGCCAGCCGCGCCTGGAAGGCGCCGACGCCATGCATGCCTGGGTGCGGGCGTGGTGCGGCATTGAAATCGGCTGGATCGAGTATGATCCGACGAACGCGCTTCGTGTCGGCCAGGACCACATAGTCGTTGCCAGGGGCCGCGACTATGGCGACGCCGCCCCAGTCAAGGGCGTGCTGCGCACCGCCGGCGGCCAGACGACCGATCACAAGGTCGATGTCGTCCCCCGCTGACCTGCCTTCCAGCGCGGCAATCCTTGTCCTGTTCCGAAGCGACAACTTTTGATAGAATGCCGGCACGTTCTGAGGGTGGCCGGAGCAGGTGTGATGCGTTCAGTTGTCTATGCTTTCATTTTTCTCGTTATATCCGTCAGCACGAGCGTTGCCGACTACAACCGGTCCAAAGACTGGTTTTACGATCTGGAATGGCCCGAGCGTATCCGCGTCCAGCATCTTCTGGTTTTCACCGGAGATTATGTCGCCATCGTCGATGGCGCCTTTGGCAAGCATACCTACAACGCCCTGACCTCGTTTCAAAAGCATCGGGACTTCCAACAGGACGGCGTGCTCGCCAGCAACCAGATGCAGGTCCTGGAGCGCGACGGTCTCGATCTTGTCAATCGTCTCGGCTTCGAGATCCGCAAGGATGCGGCGGCCGGCCTGTCGCTCGGCATCCCGGTCAAGCTGTTCGAGCCGCCTTCTCCGACACGCCGGGGCAGCCGCTGGCGCGCCTACGACGGCAGCATTGAGCTGGAGACTCTCGCGGTCCCGCACGACGAGACGGCCTACGGGGACCTGTTCAAACGGCTGTCGAAATCACGGCAGGGACGCACCATCGACTACAAGAAACTGCGCAACGACTTTTTCGTCGTCTCCGGCGAGCAGGATGGCCGCGACTTCTATCTTCGGGTGATGAAGACTTCCGGCGACAGCCGCGGTTTTTCCCTCGCCTGGGAAAGCAAACACGCGGTTTTCATGGACAGGGTCGCCGTCGCCATGTCCAACAGCCTCGATTATTACGACGGCGGGACGGACGCACCGCTGGAGACCGTGACCTCCACCCCCGGCCTGCAGCCCCAATCGCTTGAGGAAAACGGCAACCTCCCGGCCGCATCCGGCCCGGATGTGACCACGCAAGAACCGGCGGAACTGTCTACCGGATCCGGGTATTTCGTCACCGCGCAGGGCCATATCGGTACCAATGCCCATGTCGCCGGGAATTGCGCGAGCCTGGAAGTGCCCGGGCACGGCCCGGCAAGGCTTGTGCGCGCCGATCCCGTCAATGACCTTGCGGTCATCCAGCTCGCCGGCGCGCACGCGGAAAGTTTCGCGCGGTTTCGGGCAAACCAGCCGATCGCCCGGGGTGAACAGGTCTTCGTGCTCGGTTACCCCTTCGCGCAGATCTTCGACAGCAATCTGAACTTCACCCTCGGCACCGTCTCCTCGCTGGCCGGCGTGAAGGGGGATATACGCCACTTCATGATCTCGGCACCGGTGCAGCCCGGAAATTCCGGCGGTCCGGTTCTCGACCGCACCGGCGCGCTGATCGGCACGGTCGTTTCCCGCCTCGACAAGATCAAGACCCTTCAGCTGGCGGGCGATTTTCCTGAAAACATCAATTTCGCCATCCGGGGCCAGCTGATGTCCACTTTCATGGAAAGCCTGGGCCTGGCGCCGTCCTACAACACCATCACAAGCATCAAGACCCCGACCCGCATCGACGAGGAAGCCGCCAGATACACGGTGCAGATCCTCTGCAGGAATTAATACATAGCGTAATTCCGGCGGCCACTCTCCCGCTTCAGCCCCTTGGGGCGTTCGTTGCGACCCCGCATCATAGGCTTGGGAGAGTGGCCGCCGGAATTACGCTATGTATAAGGTCTGTGGGTGATTTGGTGGCCTGCCAGGCGCGGTTGAGCGGAAAACCGTTCGGCTCTGGCGTTCCCCCCTCCGGCGAGCGGCAAGCAAGCGCAACGCCGCAGGCGGGCAAAATCGTCCGCCTCCGTACCCGGCCTGGAGGGTACGGAAGCGGTCAAGTCCCTGTCGAAGCTTCAGGCAGCCTGCAGCTTGGCAAGAAAGCCATCCACCTCGATCTTCAGCCTCGAGGCCTGACCGGACAATTCGCCGGCCGCCATGGTCACCTGGCTGGCCGCCACACCCGTTTCCTGCGAGGCCTGGGTGACGCTGGCTATGTTTTCGGAAACCGCCTGCGTACCGGCAGCCGCTTCCGTTACATTCTGGGCTATTTCCCTGGTCGCGGTGTCCTGCTGGCTCATCGCCGCCGCGATTTCGACTGAAGTTTCGTTTATCCGGGAGATGATGTTGCCGATCTCTCCTATCGACATCACAGACGCCTGGGTCTGTTCCTGAATTTCCTTGATCAGGCTGGAAATATTGTCTGTCGCCTTGGCCGTTTCACTGGCCAGCGCCTTGACCTCGCTGGCAACCACCGCGAACCCTTTGCCTGCCTCGCCGGCTCTGGCGGACTCGATCGTGGCGTTCAGGGCCAGAAGGTTGGTCTGCTCGGCGATGTCGGAGATCATTGAGATCACTTCACCGATCTTTTCAGCGGTTCCCGCGAGCTGTTCCATCTGTCCGCCGGTCTTTGCGACCTCTTCAACCGCTTGCTTGGAGATTGTCGAAGCCTGCGACACACGGGAATTGATCTCGCCGATGGAACTGGAGAGTTCCTCGGTCGCGGACGACACCGTCGCGACGTTGGTAGTGGCTTGTTCCGTTGCCGCGGCAACCGAGGTCGCCTGGCTGCTGGTTTCTTCCGCGATGCTGGACATGGACTGCGCCGTTGACTGCAACTCGGTGGAGGCGGATGAGACGGTCTCGACGATCGAGCCGATGCTGGACACAAACTGACTGGAGGCCTCTGCGAGGTTCTTCTGCCGTTCTTCTTCGATCCGGCGTTTTTCCCGCTGCTCTTCTTCAAGCTGCCTGGAGCGCACCATGGACTCGCGGAACGTCTGGTAAGCCGATGCGACAGCACCGATTTCATCCCGGGCGTAGACCCTGACCTCCGCCGTAAAGTCGCCCGTGGTCAGGGCATTGATACCTCTGACGACTTCGCCCAGAGGCCTGGTAATCGCCCGGCGGATCAGAAATCCCGCGAATCCGAGGGAGACCGCGAATATAAGCACCGAGATCACCAGAATGGACAGCAATGCGAACTGTTCCGCTTCAAGCGCGGACCGCGCCGCCGAGAGCGTGAACGTTTCAAGTTCCTGCACCAGGGCCTCAAACTCGTGGTTGAGGTTGTCCTCTTCCGCCTTGATGGCCGGCTCCAGTTCCATCGCCTTTTGCAACTGTCCGGCCTCGACCAGCTTGAACGCCTGCGATGCGTGTTCGTCAAAGCTCTTGTGCTCGTCGGCAATCGTCTCGAAGGCACGATGCACCTTCTGGAATTTGGTCTTCATTTCCGCGGAGCGGGCGATATCGCTGGAGTGCTTGGCAAGGTTTCGCGCGTTCTGAATTTCATGATCGACCTTCTCGGCGTATTCCATGAAGACATCTCGCGCCCGGTTGAACTCCGCGCTTGATTCACTGTGCAGTTCCATCATCGCGCCGGCCCGGAGCGCTCTTTCGAGACTGATCGATTGCTCGAGCTGGTGAATAGTGATCTCGCTGACCGCATTCGTCAGCGGAATATCCTCGTTCGCAATCCCATCGATAAGAGAACCAATTTTGTTCAACTGCCACAAACCGATCACTGCCACCAGGATCAGCCCGACGAGGCAGGTTCCAACGACCGCCATGATCTTGGTTCCGATGTTCACGGTGCGTTTCGATTTGGTCTCGCCGCTAAATTCATGTCCCTCGGTCACTTGCATCATTCCCTCCAGAAAAATAATTCAAAAAAAACACAACACGGCAATTCAGCTATGCGCCCGGGCACTGCCGTTCGAGCGGTGCCAGTTGCATGGCGGAACCTGAATTGCGGGTGAAGCGTGCCCCCGGCGAATGCGGCCGGTTCAATTTCTCCTCAGGACTCCGGCCTATCGCAAGGACGAGGAAAGCCCCCATAGTGTGAAAGTAAAATTAATAGAAAATGCAAGTAATAGTAGATTAAAAGAGGATTATGACGGCGAATGAAACCATTAAGAGAATATTGCAATCTTTAGTCACATTTGACAACCGGGAAGAGGGTCTACTTCGCTTTTTTGAGCCTTCTTTTCTTTCCCGGCGAACGATTTTTCCGATATTTTTGACAGTTTTCCAACTCGCTTCCGCATTCGTTATAGGTAATTATACCAATACAATGTGACCCAACGAAACATAAGACGAATCAAATATTCATGCTCACGACACAAGAAAACGAATGAATTTCCGGATTTCAAACGGCCGTCTACTATTCCAGAACCGCTTTCTTTCTGGCCCGGCAACACGTTGAGCATCCCGCAAAATGAGGCTCCCGCCCGTTCAGCATGGAGGACAGTGCTCGACAGGCAGCAGAGCGGATACTCAGCGTATCGCCTGGTCGTCGGCGTCGAAGAAATGCATGCGCGTCTCGTCGAATTTTAACCCGATGCGGGAACCTTCCTCGACGGTTTCGCTGCCGCTGATCCGCACCAGCACCGTCTCCAGACCGTCCAGCGCCACATAGAGGAACGTATCGGACCCCAGATATTCGGTGACCTCGACGGTGCCGGTGCAATGATGCCCCTCGTCGGGGCCGGTGACGCTGATATGTTCCGGGCGGACCCCCAGCCGGACCGGCTTTCGCGCCACGCCGGCATGCGGATACCGTCCGCCTCCGTGTCCCTGCAGCGAGAACCGGTCCCCTTCGATGGAACAGGGCAGCACATTCATCTTGGGCGAGCCGATGAACTGGGCGACGAACAGATTGTCCGGACGCTCGTACAGCTCTCGCGGGGAACCGGCCTGCTCGATCCGGCCGGCCTGCAGCACCACGATCTTGTCGGCCAGCGTCATGGCTTCCACCTGATCATGGGTCACATAGATCATGGTCGTGCCGAGGCTCTTGTGCAGGCGCGCGATCTCGAGGCGCATTTCCACGCGCAACGCGGCGTCCAGGTTCGACAGCGGTTCGTCGAACAGAAACGCACCCGGCTCGCGCACGATCGCCCGCCCGATGGCGACCCGCTGGCGCTGCCCGCCGGAGAGCGCCTTCGGCCGCCGGTCCATGTATTCGTCGAGTTTCAGGACATCGGCGGCCGCGTTCACTTTCCGGGCAATCTCCTCCTTCGGAACCCCGGCGGTCTTCAGCCCGAAGCCGACATTGTCGCGCACCGACATATGCGGATAGAGCGCATAGGACTGGAAGACCATGGACAGCCCGCGGCCCGACGGAGGCAGGGCGGTTACATCCTTGCCGTCGATGTCGATTGTGCCGCGGCTGGTTTCCTCAAGACCCGAGATCAGCCGGAGCAGGGTCGACTTTCCGCAACCCGACGGGCCGACGAAAATGACGAACTCACCATCCTCGACCTGAAGATCGATCCCCTTGATGACCTGCAGCGTGCCAAACCATTTTTCGACCTTGTTGAGCTGGATCGCACCCATGAAACTATCCCCCGGCGTTTATGCTGCGTGTTCAGCGTGTGTGGGCGATGCCCAGGAAAGCCAGATGGCGGAGGTCCAGGAAAACGTACCGCCACCGGCGGCCGCGCCCGTCTCCGGGCTGAAATATTCCGCAAATCCGCCGGTCTCGATCAGGTCTGCCGTATCCGCCCGCAGACGCTCGGCGCGTGTTGTGTCGCCTGCCTCGGCAAAACCGCGCGCGATCATGTAGTTGATCATCGCCCAGACCGGCCCGCGCCAATATCGCAGCGGCTCGTAACTGGCATGATCCGGGTCGTAAGACGGCATCAGGTAACGCACTTTCGATGCAATCCTGTCAAAATGCGCCTGCAGGGACGCCATCGTCGTCTCGTCCCGAATTCCCGCATAGAGCGCCAGGAACGAGGCGCTCGATATGCCGTCGGTCAGTTTTCCGGATCGCTCGTCAAACGCCACATGCGCCTTCAGTCCCTCGTGCCAGAGCGTTTTCGCCCCGGCTTCCATCTTCGCGATCCAACCCCGGATTTCCTCAGCCTCGGCGTCCCTTCCAAGCCGTTCGGCCAGCGAGAGGAGATCCCGGTTGGCACGCAGGAAGATGAAGGTGACGCCCGGATCGGCGACGAAGAACGGACAGGTCCTGGCAACTTCCGCCGGATCCCAATCCACCGCGCGGCAGGCGGCCATGATGCTCAGGTAGCGGTCATAGTCCGCCTTCTGCGGGCGCATCGACGGATCGACATGGGAGGTATCCTTGCGCTCGTACGGCCCGATGTCCGCGATCTCGACCGCCCGCAGGGCCTCATCCCAGTCCGGAAGGTTGTCCCGTCCCGATTCCCATGGATGGATCACGGCGATAACACCCAGGTCGTCGGGATCCCGGTAGGCGAGAAACCAGCGGTGCCACTGCATGAGTTTGGGAAACAATGCCCCCGCCCGGTAGAGCGCCCGGTCATGAGCCAGTCCGGTCACATCGGTATCGACAAGTTCCCGGATCACCGTTGCGGCGACCGGGGGCTGGGAATGGCCTGAACTGGGGATAGGTCCGCCGTTCGTGCCCCAGACGGACGGGCCCGGGAAGTAGCTTGGGTCGTCCTTGCGAAACAGGATATGCGGCACCATTCCGTCGCGCCACTGGCCCTCGAACAGCATCTCGATTTCCCGCCAGGCCCGGTCCTGGTCGAAAGTGGCGAAGCCGAGCGCGACGAACACCGAATCCCAGTTCCACTGGTAGGGATACAGCCCCTTGGTCGGCACTGTATAACCGCCCTGGTCGTTCTCGATCAGGATGGATTTCGCTTTTTGGTCTAAATCCGAATTGGACACAGGTAACTCCCATGGGCCTCTTGCGAGCCCTTTTGATTATCCCTTGACGCTGCCGGCCGTCAGGCCCTGCACAAGGAAGCGTTCGAACCACAGAAAGATGACGAGGACGGGCACCGTGGCGATCACCGCGCCGGCCATCAGGTGCTGACGTGGCACCTCGGAGGAATTAAGAGATACGACCCCCCGCGACAGAGTGAAGATGTCCGGATCGTCCAGGAACATGAAGGCGAACAGGAATTCGTTCCACGCGATCATGAAGACGTAGAGAGACACCGAGGCGAGTGCCGGAAGCGACAGCGGCAGCGTGATCTTCAGGATAACCCCGATGCGGCTGAGCCCGTCCATCAGGCCCGCCTCCTCCAGTTCCGCCGGCAGCCCGCGGAAATAGCCCTGCAGCATGTAAAGCGCGACGGGAATCGTGGTCGCCGGATAGACGATCAGCAGGCCGGTCAAGGTGTTGCGCAGACCGAGTTGCGAGAAGACGGCGTAGAGCGGGATCACAAGGACGATCGCCGGAACCATGTAGATCAGCAGGACGGAGCGGGCCAGCAGCGCCTGACCGGGGAACCTCAGCCGGGAGACCGCGTAGGCGCCGGGCACGGAAAGCAGCAGGGTCAGCACGACAGTTGCCACGGAGACAAAGGCGGACACCATCAGGTAGCGGCCGAAATTGAACTGGGTGAACAGTTCCACATAGGACCGCGTCAGGCCGCTCAGCCCTTGCGAGAAATCGATCGACAGATCGAGCGGATTGGCCAGAAGCGCCTGCTGGCTTTTCAGCGATGTCATCACCATCACATAGAAAGGCAGCGCCACGATGATGGTGAAGACGACGAAGCCGATGCCCTTGGCGATGCGGATATAGATCACTTCCCGCTCATAGCGGCTCATCGGCCCGAAACGGGCATCGCGCAGGCAGAGCCTGATAGCCGCCGTCACACCGGCGACGAAAACGATCAGCGCCAGACCCTGCCAGACAGGGACAACGGAGAGCGGCAGGGTAAAAGGTGCAGCAAAGCTGGCTATCATCAGCACGAGAAACACCACGACCGCGCTATAGGCCCATGCCGGTGCGCCGCCCGCGCCCGCCGCGGAACACCGCCAGACGAACACAAGCGCACCGAGCAGCCCGGCAAGGCCCGCGGCCGTCGCCTGCGGCAGCGCGACTTCACCGGTAATCAAGGTCAGCGTGACGCCGATAACCACCATCGCCATGACGCCCCAGAGGAGGCCGGTAACGGCGGTCAAAAGTATGCTGGCGGGTCTCATAGCCCTTCCTCCTTCGGCGAGAAGCGGATGAACAGGGTGGCGAAGGTGACCAGCACCACGAAGACAACCACCGCGACCGCGGCCCCGGCACCGAGATTGGAGAGGGCAAAGCCCTGTTCATAGACATCCACCGTCAGCGTTCGCGTGCCCGCGTTGCCGCCCGTGAGAAGGAAAATGTCGTCGAACTTGTTGAAGGTCCAGATGAACCGCAGCAGGAACAGCACCGACAGAATGCCCATGAGCTGCGGCAGGGACAGGTACCAGAACTGCTGCAGGGGCGTCGCACCGTCCATTTCCGCCGCTTCGTACATGTCCGTGTTGATCGACTGCATACGCGCCAGAATGAACAGGAAGGACAGGGGGAAATACCGCCAGGCCTCGAAGGCGATCACCGTCGTCAGCGCCAGCGGAAATTCAAACGGAATGCCGAAGACGGAAAACTCTATCGCCCGCTGGCCGAAGAAATTGATCGGGTCCGATACGACGCCCATCTTGGTCAGCAGCGCGTTCAGCGTGCCGGAGAACGGATCGAACAGCACGACCCAGGTGAACGCGACCGCGATCACGGGAGACACATAGGGGAACAGGAAGAGGCCGCGCAGAAAGCCCCGGCCCGGAAATGCGGTGTGCAGCAGTTGCGCCGCGAACAGGCCAAGGACGAGCGCGCCGCCGGTGCCGAAGATCGTATAATAGAATGTCACCCGCAGCACCGACCAGAATTCATCCGCGCTGAAGATCCTGGAAAAGTTTTCGAAGGTGAATTCGAAATTGGTGAGCACGTTGTTGGCGTCACCGGTGACCACCGGTTCGCTCGCCCGCTCCGGGCGGTTGGCGGCGAGAAACACGTCCGAGACGGTTCCTTCAAGTCCAAGCCGGTCGCGCCAGCCCGGTTCCACGGTTCCGATCGTGCAGGACAGCGCACTGCCGGTCAGCTCGCAGCCTTGCGGCAGCCCGGTGACTGTGAACCCCGCGGGGACCTCGTCCTTCAGAACCACATCGCGGATCTCTTCGTCCCGCGAGGAATTGCGCAGCCGGTATTCCAGCGTCGCGCTGTCGCCGGCCGCTTCCGGGTCTCCCCGAAGGCGTTCGTTGACGAGAACGGCGGGCGGGCGCAGATCGCCGAGCTGAACGGGTTTCACGCTGATCCAGAAATTGGCCAGCAGGGGTCCGGCGACGATCACCAGGATGATGATGAAGGTCGGCGCCAGCATCAGATAGGCCAGCCACATCTCGCGGCGCTGCATCGGCCCGATGCCTTTCGGCGGACCTTCGGAAACAGGCTGTCTGGTTTGTGCGCTCATTGGTTTGGCTCTGCTTTTCATGCCTTCGCCGCCGATGGGGCCACGGTCGGGCGTACTCTGTCCCGTCCGCCCGCGTCTGTGTCAGGCTGGGGCCGGGGATGGACCGGGCATTCTCCAGTCTTCTGGAACGCCCGGCCTGCTCTCGGAGGAAATGTTCATGCCGCTACTTCAGGCAAGGCAGGCGCGTCGGGTGGATAGGACCGGTTTTCTTCCCCCCATAAAGGGAAGAAGAAAACCGCTGCAGACCCTCGGTCAGTAACGCACCCCGCCTTGCGAGCGGGCAATTCCCCTTACTGGATCTTTGCCAGTTCCTCGTTCAGCTTCGTCACGGTAGCGGCCGCATCGCGCTCGTCGTCGATGTATTCACGCACCAGACGGTTGATCACCTGGCTGTTGATCATCTTGGAGGCAAGCGACAGCTGACCTTCCTTGACGCCCCAGCGGCTGGCGGTATCCAGACCGGAAACGATGGTCTTGATAGTGTCGGCGTCATAGAGATCCGTCAGCGCCGCCTTGCGGTCGACGCCGACCGGCAGCTCGGCCCAGCCATCGACGAATGCGGTGGCGTTGTCCTTGTTGCCGCGGCGGATCGGGAACTTGCCTTCCGGAGCGATCGACAAGGTCGAGAGGTAGCCTTCATCCATCGAGAATTCGACGAACTGCATGGCTGCTTCCGTGTCCGCATCGTTGGTGATGCCGAAATAGCGGATGTCCGCCCAGGCAGCGCCATCGGCATTGGACGGTCCGCTCAGCGTTGTCACGACGCCGGTCTTGGAGGCAAGCTCGGAGGAAGTCGGATCGTCGGTGATGGTCGGCGGGGCGCTGTCGCGCAGACCGGCCAGTTCGTCCAGAATGAACGGCGACCAGATGATCATCGCCGCCTTGCCGGCAAAATAAAGCTCGCGGGACTGTTTCCAGTAGAGATCCCCCGGAGGCGAAGCCTTCGAGATGGCCTTGTAGAAGTCCAGCGCCTCGATGGTTTTCTTCTCGTCGAGCGGCTTGAAGCCGTTTGCATCGACCGGGCTCACTCCGTTGGCCAGCAGCACATGCTCCAGCACCTGGCTCATGAAGTTCTCGTCGATCTTGGTCGCGGAAACGAAAGCGAACATTTCCGGCGGATTGTGCAGCTTTTCGACGGCGGCCAGAATGTTTTCGTAGCTGTCCGGCGCGGCAAGACCGTTTTCCTCGAAGAGGTCCTTGCGGTAGATCACCATCTGCGTCCAGCCATCGACCGGAACGGAGGCGACACCTCCGTCAACCGCCGCCATGGCGGCAGCCCCCGGCGCGAAAGTGCTAGCGCCCAGGTTTTCGAAAACTTCCGTCGCCGCTTCCGTGTCCAGGATCCCGGCTTCCGCCCAGGGCAGTGCGTATTGAAGGGTGTGATAGATCACATCCGGCAGATCGCCCGCGGCAAAAGCCGCCGTTGCCCGTGTGCCAAGGTCGGATTCGCTCACCGGAATGACGTTCACCTCAATGCCCGTCTTTTCCTTGAATGCTGCGGCCAATTCCTCTTGCTTGGCCAGCCGCTCCGGTTGCTCTTCCGTTGTCCAGAATCGCAATGTGTCCGCCTGTGCCACAGTCAGACCGAGCGCAAGCGCACCTGCGATGGTCGTGGCCAGGAATGTCGTCCTCCCAATCATTCTATTCTCCCTTGGTATCAGAATGTGGCTGGTGGTTCAGCCGATCCCGGAACAGCTTCGACAGCTTCTCCGGTGTCATGGATGGCGCGCCGTCGGAGGCGCGCCGGATCAGGACCGCTTTTGCAAGCGCCTGCAAACTCTTCGGATCCTTGCCGTCCAGAACGTCGATCAGTTTACGGGCGACCCTGCCGCCCGCATCCTGCGCGCTCTGGGAAAAGGTCGTCAGCGGCGGATCGAGATATTCCCCGACCGGCAGGCCGTCATAGCCGATGACGGTCACGTCGGATCCCACCTTCAGGCCGTATTTGCGGCAGAACTGCACGACGCCGATGGCCAGCGCATCGGTCACGCACAGCAGCGCGGTGGGCGGTTCGTCCAGGGACAGCAGCGCCTTGGCTCCCGCAAACCCGCCTTTTTCGCTCACGTCCTGCAGGCTTTCCAGGTCAGGGTCGTGCGGTACGCCGAGCGCCTCCAGCCCCTGCCGGTACCCGTGAAGGCGCTGCAGGGCGAAATTCAGTTCGAGCGAACCGCCAATGAAGCCGATCCGTTCGTGGCCGAGGCTGTAAAGATGGCGAACGCCATCGGCAAAGGCAGCTTCATTGTCGATATCGAACCAGGCATAGCCGGTCGGATCGCTCGTACGGCCATGGGCGACGAAGGGGAATTTCTTCTCGCTCAGATAGGCGATGCGCGGATCGTTGACCTCGGTGCGGGTGATGATGAAGCCGTCCACCTTCCGCCGGGCGACCAGCCGGTGCAACGTTTCGATCATGTGGTCGCGCGAATGGGCCGTCGTCACCAGAAGGTCGAGACCCATCTCATCCAGGGCGCGGGCGATGCCGTCGATGAACTCCGCCAGGAACGGGTCGGCTCCGCTGCCGTGCCCGACGGGGATCACGATGCCGAGCGTATCCTGCCGGCCGCGCTTCAGATTGCGGGCGGTTGCCGACGGCTGATAACCCAGTTCCTTGACCGCTTGCAGGATGCGTTTGCGGGTCGCATCGGAAATATCGGTGTAGTTGTTGAGAACGCGCGAAACGGTGCCCTTGGCGACACCGACATGGCGGGCCACGTCGTCGATCGTGACGGAACCGGGTATTCGCTGCATTCGTCCTCCCAAGGGCTTACCGCCCTCAAATTTCTTTTCGCAAATTCCCGACCTTTGATCCGGATTTGCGTTTTTTGTACGAAAAAGAGTTACAAAACCGATTTCGGAAGTCAACAAAATCGGTTTCGGTGCTTCGCGATATTTCTACCGCAGAGCGGCAAGCCGCTGTCTTTAAAACAAAACTTTCATGTGAATGGTTTCGGTTGGAAGGACCGGAGCCGCAGACAAAGTTCCCCACGTCACCTCAAGCCCCTCAAATCCGCACTATCGAAGACAAGACGGATTAAGATTGCTCGGCGCCGATTTGGTCCGGCTTTCAATTCCAGATAAAAGCAGGCCGGTCAGGGGTGCCCCTCGTCAGTCCTGGCCGCGACGCAGCAGGGCCCGGCCAGGCCTTCACGTCAGCGAGACCAACGCCTCGCAGAGCGGCACGGGGTCGTAATAGGGCGCCGAACTCTTGCTGACGAGATCCAGTTTCAGGACAGTGATGCCGCGTGCGCTGATCTCCGCGATCTCGTCATCGGGGACGCGCGCGTCGACGATTACCAGATTGAGCAGCCTGCTGACCGGACAATCGGCTCCGGCATCCCTGTGCAGGTAGGTCAACAGGGTATGCACCTTGTCCGGCAGGCTCATGGTACCGGTCTCCGGATCGGCGCCCAGGCTCGGCACATAGACCTTCGGCACCGTGCGCGCGGCGATCGACCGGCCGACTCCCGCCGGAAGCAGATTTGCGATCAGGCTTGTATAGAAGCTGCCGGGAGCATAGCAGATCAGGTCCGCCGACTGCATCAGGTTGTGGTTCCGCTCCGGGAATTCCGCCATTGCCGGCTCGAGCCGTTCCAGGCCCCGGTTCAAAAAGAAGTCCTTGATCGGCGAGGCCAGGGGCGGGTGCTCCTTGGCCGTCAGGAGATGCTGGCCGATAACCGTCTCGCCATTGGCCAGTTCCGCGGCAAGATGCAGATTGTCGTCGGTCACCGCCCGCACGGTCCCCTGAACGCCGACCAGTTTCGACACCAGAAAGATGATCGGTTCGAGCTGCTGGTTCTGATTGAGGTAACCGCCGGCGAGAATCAGGTTGCCGATGCTTGCCCCGCGCAGATCGAAGCTCTCCGGCCGGGCGGCCCGGAACGTGCCGAGCTGGTTCTGGATCAGCGTACGCATCGGCTGCTCGATGGCGTCCACCAGCGGATGCGTTCCGGAGATCATCGTATCGAGCTCCCCGCCCAGATCGGCGGGCCGTGCCGATCTGGCGAAACGGTGGGTGAACAGACGGAAGACATCCGGATGACCGAGAACCGTTTCGTCGGCGAGCGCCATCAACCGGCTTCTGAGATCGCCGATCGCCGGCATGTCGAAGGCGATCCGCAACCCTTGAGAGCTGCCGCCGCTGTCGAACGGCGTCACCAGGTGGATGGAGTTGTGCGTATAGCGTTTCAGCGATTGCGACACGCCATTGAGCGCTGACCCGCCGCTGAAGAACAGCAGCCGCGGACCGAGTTTCGGATTGGAGAGAAAGCGTTCGATCCGGAAAGGGTCGGGCATGCGCACGGCGCGCGTTATGGTGACTTCAGACACGTCCAACCCCTGACCCCGGCGCAACCGCGCCACTGCAAAACCACTTCCGGCCGTTTTTCACCTGTCGCCTGACCAGCTTTTCCAGCTTCGATCATTCCATAGAAATGCGCGGCGATCTATCCGATCCAGATCGCTCGGAAATCATTCACGTTGGTGAGTGTCGGTCCTGTGACGACCTGATCGCCAAGCACCCCGAAAAAGCTGTGCGCATCGTTGTTGTCCAGCGCCTTTTCCTGCGAAAGTCCCGCGGCCGCCGCTTTCGCGAGCGTCTCCGGCCCGATTACGGCGCCGGCAACCTCAGCCGCTCCGTCAACGCCATCGGTATCGCAGGCAATCGCATGAATGCCGCCACCCCCCTTCAGCGCCAGAGCCAGCGCCAGAGCATATTCGGCGTTCGGCCCGCCGATGCCGTCGCCGCGCCGCGTCACGGTCAGTTCGCCGCCGGACAGGAGGATCAGCGGGCGGCTGCCCGCCGGGCGTTCCCTCTGGCGGCGCAAGGCGAGTTCCGCGTGCTCATGGGCAACCTCGCGCGCCTCCCCTTCAATCGCATCGCCGAGAATTTCGACTTCGCAACCTTCCTCTTCCGCCAGTTCTTTAGCTGCGTCCAACGATTGGGAGGGTGCCGCGAAAACCGTGTTCGTAACCCGGCTAAGCTTCCGGTCTTCAGGCACCAGAACACCGGTTTGCCCGGACAGCACTTCTCTTACGGACGCCGGCACATCGATCTTCCACTGGTCCAGAATGGCTTTCACGTCTTCCGGGGTGCTGGCATCGCCGACGGTCGGGCCCGAGCCGATTTCCGCCGGATTGTCGCCCGGAACATCCGACATGAGCAGGGCCAGCATTTTCGCCGGATAGGCCGCGGCGGCAAGCTGCCCGCCCTTGACGCGGCTCAGATGCTTGCGCACCACATTCATCTGGCCGATAGCCGCGCCCGATACCAGGAGTTTCTGGTTGACCTCCTGCTTCTCGGCGAGCGTGATCTCTCCGGCAGGCGCCGTCAGCAGCGCCGATGCGCCGCCGGAAATCAGCGCCAGCACAAAATCCCCTTCCCCGACACCAGCCAGCAGGTCCAGCATCCGCTCCGTGGCGGAAAGGCCGATCTCGTCCGGTATGGGATGCGCCGCTTCGACGATCTCGATGCCCTCGCACGGGCGGGCATAGCCATAGCGGGTAATCACCAGACCTTCACACGGCCCCCATGACGCCTCGACCGCTTCCGCCATCCGGGCCGACGCTTTGCCGGCACCGATCACCACCACCCGTCCGGCCGGTTTTTCCGGCAGAAAGGCAGCAAGGCTTTTCATCGGATCCGCCACTTCGACCGCCTTTTCAAAAAGCCGCCGCAAAAGATCGTCAGCCACACTGTCCATGGGAAACCGCCTCGCGAAAACCTGACTAGTCCATTTGAGCGCAGTTTCAGCAGAATTTTCATGGCACTGCCAGCCCCTTGTCGGCGGAAACCGACCAAAACGGCATTTCACGGGCCAGAACGCCATTTCACGGCAATGTCAGAACTTTGCTTTTGCCATTTAGGGGCCGGCGCATCACCTTCTGACTGGAGAAGAGGAGAGTCCAATGACACTCGAAACAGGTCCTGCCTTTGAAAACGCCATCCGCAACCCGGACAATCCGGCCCACCTCATGGTGATCAAGGATATTTCGCGCCGCATCCGCATTTACGCGGGCGATACGCTGCTTGCGGACAGCACCGGTGCGATCCGGGTGATCGAGATCGGCAAATCGGTCTATGATCCGGTGGTCTATGTGCCGGAAACCGATCTGACCGCCGACTTCGGTGAGATGGACAGATCCACCCACTGCCCGATCAAGGGTGATGCGAGCTATGTGTCTTTCGGTGGGGAGGAAATCGGCTGGGTCTACAGAACTCCGATCCCAATGGCGGACCGGCTCGCCGCTCATTATGCCTTCTGGCCGAAAAAAGTACGATTGGTGGAAGGCGAATAACGCTCCGCATCACGATCAGGACGCGGAGCGTTGCGGCATGTTCATGCCGCCTTGCTTTCCGCAAGGGCCGGCATCAGTGCAGCCAGGATACCCGTCCAGCCGCTTTCATGACCGTCGCGGCTTTCTTCGGACGGAAATTTCACATGCGTCAGCGTCAGTTCAGTTCCGTCCGCAACGTCCTTGAAATCCAGCGTCACCACGCTATCCGGCAGGGAAAACGGGCTTTCCCATGTAAAGGCCAGCCGGGAATGGCGATTGATTTCCTTGTAGACGCCCCGGTGCGGTATCTCCTTGTCGTCGGCCCGCATGATGATCTCGAAATCGCCGCCCTCCACCGGATCGTTCGTCACGGTTGCCGGCGGTCCCCCTTCGCAAGGCTGCATGAAAAGGGCCAGTATCTGAGGATCGAGCCAGGCCTCGAAGACCTTCGTCCTGGGGGCTGAAAATGTGCGCGACACCACTACACTCAAGTCATTCATCTTCCGTCTCCCTTTTGAGAACATCGTCCAAAACGTCGAGCCTTCGATCCCAGACGGACCGCAGATCCTGGAACCAGCGGTCGATCTGACGGACGGGGTCCATGTCCGCCTCGATCAGATGTTCCCGCCATTCGGTCCGCCGCCGCACAAGTCCGGCGGCTTCCAGTATCTTGATGTGCTTCGACACTGCATTCAGGCTGACATCGAAATGCCTGGCGAGATCCGTCACCCGTGTCGGCCCGTGCTGGACCAGCAGGGTCAGCAGCTCCCGGCGGATCGGGTCGCTTGCCGCCTTGAGGATCGCGGTAAGCTTCTGTGTGTCAGACATTCGTTCAACCATTTGGTTGAATTACAGCACGCAAAAACTTTAGTCAACCATTTGGTTGATTAAATTGCATATGAAATGTTTGCTGTTATAACGCCCGGCTATCCCTTGCCGACATCCTCGACATAAACCAGCGCCCGCCCCTGGCAGATCCGCGAGCCGTCCGCGGTTTCACACACGGTCTCGAGATCGACCAGGTGCTTCTCCGGTCTGAGGCGGGTGATGGTGACGGATGCGGTCAGGGCCTCTCCGACGGGTGCTTCGGCCAGAAATTCCAGGCTCTGCTTGAGATAATTCGTCCCGCGCCCGGGAAGCTTCACACCGAGCAGATAGGAAAACAGACCTCCGATGAGCGGCCCTGGAACCGAACGCGGCACGTCCGTGTCGTCTCCCGCCAGCAGTGCGAAATCCTGCATGTCCCGCTCGGTGTAGGTCCGGGTCAGTTCCGCCCGCTGACCGAGTTCCAGCGTCATCGGCTTTCTCCCAGATCGCAGGTGCCCGAGAGCGTCACCGCTCCATCGGCGCTGCGGGCCACTTCGATGAGGATCTGGTCCGGCTGCTGCGGGTTTTCGGAAAACGAAAATGTCAGTTCCTCGTCCGCGTAGGCCGGGTTCGGAAACATCAGGGTCTGCACCGCATGTGCCCGGCCGGGATAAAGCGCCTGTAACCGGGCGAAGACCCGTGCATAAAGCAGCATGCCGTGCGAGACCGTGCGTCCGAAACGCGTGCGCGCGGAAAACTCCGGGTCGACATGTATCGGATTGTCATCGCCCGAAAGTCTGGCGAAAGCATCGAAATCGGCCTGGCGGGGAATCCAGGTACACGAGCCGCTCCGGTGCGCATCGTCGGCGTGTGTCATCGCTCAGGCGTCCTCCGGTGTCTTTTCGGCGAAAGTCATGTCCTTGAGAAGGTTTTTCCGGACCTTACCGGCCGCGGTGCGGGGCAGGTCTTCAACGATGAAAAAGCTTTTCGGAATTTTGTAAGGCGCAATCCGGCTCCGGCACCAGCCGGGCAATTCATGCGTATCGAGATCTTCTTCGGGCCTGAGGATCAAAAAGGCCGCTCCGGTTTCCCCCCATTTGTCGTCCGGCACACCGATGACAACGGCTTCCAGGATCGCCGGATGGTCGACCAGGACCTTTTCCACCTCGGCGGGATAGACGTTCTCGCCGCCGGAGATATACATGTCCTTGAGCCGGTCGACGATAAAGTAATAGCCGTCCTCATCCCGCCGGCCGACATCTCCCGACTTCAGCCAGCCGTCCACGGTGAAGGCTTCGGCGGTCGCCTGCGGATTGTCCATGTAGCCGGGCGTGATGTTGGGACCGCGGAACTGGACTTCCCCTTCTCCCGGCCCTTCCACGACACCTCCCTCACCGTCAACAAGCCTGACATCGGTCAGGATTTGCGGTTTTCCCACCGAGCCGATTTTCACGGCTGCATGGGACTTGTCCATCAGAAAGACGGTCGGCCCCGTCTCCGTCATTCCCATGCCGTTGCAGATGGTCACGCCGCGTTTCCGGAAGTCGGTCAGAAGGTGCCCGGGAACCGGTGCGCCGCCGCATCCCAGAAACCGGACGTTTGAAAAATCCGTCTTGCCGATCCCGGCCGAAAGCGCCAGCGCCTGATAGATGGCCGGAACCGCGAAGAAACTTGTCACGTCCCCCGCATCGATCAGATCCAGGACCGCATCGGCATCGAACTTGCGCAGGATGGCCGACGATCCGCCATTCAGGAAAACCGGCAGCGTCGGCAGGTTTATCCCGGCGGTATGGAACAGCGGCAGGAAATTGACGCTCTTTTCACCCGCCGTAAGTCCGGCCGCCTGCGAATAGTTGATCATGTTGGCATAAGCCATTCCGGCAGTCTGGATGACCGCCTTGGGAAGACCGGTGGTGCCTGATGTCAGCATCAGATACCAGGGTGTGTCCGCTTCGATCCTGCCGCAGCCGATGGCGGCCGGGCTGGCCTCTTTCAGCAAGTCGTCCAGCGCGCTGCCCGAAGTCCCCGTTGCCCCGAGCGGCAGCAGTCCGACCCCGGTTTCCGCGGCCAGTTCGCCCGCCGTCTCCGCGAAAGCCCCGTCGTGAAAAATCACCTTCACCCCTGTGGCTTCAAGAACCGGCTTCAGCTCCGCCACCGGCTGGCGCCAGTTGAGAGGCACCAGCAGCAGCCCGGTCTTCTGGGCAGCGAACAGGAGAACGAAGAAATCCGGATGGTTGAGGCACAGGACCGCGATGCGGTCGCCCTTCTCAAGTCCCCGATTGAGCAGAAGATTGCCCAGGCGGCTGGCGCGGCTGTTGACTTCGCAGAACGTGAAGCTGCGACTGGTATCATGGTCGATAAAGGCGACCGCGTCCGGTGTCAGTTCCGCCCGCTTGGCGGCCATATCCGTTAAAAACTCCATGTGTCCTCCCAGGCACCTTAAAGTTCTTGTCACTGTACCCGGTCCGCGTCAGGCACGCTCTTTTTTGAAGTCCCTCATGCCTTCAAGCGTTTCCGGCCGGGTGACGAGTTCCAGGAACCTGGCTTTCTCCTGATCGAGGCGGCTCCTGACCTCCGCGCGCCGCTGGTCGTCCCAGACCTTTTCTCTCGTCGCCCGATGCGTCTGGGCAAAGCCCTTTGCAATGTCCGTGGTCCAGTTCCTGATCTGGCTTTCCAGCTCCGCGGACGGACAGATGCTGGTGGCGAGCCCGAGAACCAGCGCCTCGGCCGCACCGATCCGCTCGTTCCGGTACTGGATCTGAAGCGCCTTGGCGGTGCCGATGCGGTCTGGCAAAAGCGCCGTCCAGCCGCCGTCCGGACCGAAGCCGACTTCGGAATAATAGGGCTGCACGAAGGCATCTTCCACCATAGCCACAAGATCGGCGGCCAGCATCAGGCCGGTCGACCCGCCCGTCACCGGACCGTTTATCGCCGCCAGGACAGGGGCTGGAAAGGCAAGCAGATCGAGGATCGCCGCATGCAGACCGCCAACCAGCCGTTCCGAATAATCCTTCAGCGCCTCGAGCGAACCGGAGTTCTCAAGGAACCCGGCAACGTCACCGCCCGTGGAAAAGCTGCGCCCCCTTGCCGCCAGCACAAGCGCCGGCGGATCCTGCGCGGCCGCGCGGGCGATGGCGGAGCGAAGGTCGGACACCATTGCCGGGACGAGGGCGTTGTGGCGTTCCGGCCGGTTCAGCCAGAGCCAGACCGCACCGTCCCTGATTTCGGTTTCAACGTAACTCACCGCACCGCCTCACGGTTTGATGCCGTTGGCGATCAGGTCGTAGCCGCTGGCCACGATCTCGGATATCGGCTTGTCCGACTTGAAGACGACAAGCTGCTCCCCCAGGGTACGTCCGATGCCCATGAGGGCCCAGGCGCGGGTCTCCGCGTCACCTTTGGAGATCTGACCGGCCTCCTGCGCGGCCTCAAGGCCCGCTCGGTAACCGGCCGCGAAGGTCTGATAATATTCCTGGTAGGCTTGCGGATCGACGAAAAGGGCTTCCTGAACGATCCGGTAAAGATCGGGATGAGCGCAGACGAATTCGAGAAACGCCGTCAGGCCCGCCTTTTCGGCCTCCAGCCGGTCTTCGATGCCTTGCGTCGCCTCCGCGATCGTGTGGCGGACGAGACGGCCCATTTCCAGCACCAGCTCGGAAAAGACCTGCTCCTTGGTGGTGAAATAAATATAGAACGTGCCTTGGGCGACACCCGCTTCGCTGGTAATATGGCCGATGGACGCGTCGTTGTATCCTTTTGCGCCGATGACCCGTTCCGCTGCGGAAAGAATTGCCTTTCGCGTGGCTTCCCCGCGCGCCGTTTTCGGTTGGTTGCCGGGTGCCTTTTGCGGCGCCTTAACCTCTCCGGCCGATTTCGTCACGTCCGGATCCTCCCAATTTCCATGAAACATGAACCAGTATTCATGTATAATGAATGAAAGCAAGAAACTTCTGCCGAACTCGCTCTATATCGAGATTCATTGGCGGATTTCGGGCGGAAACCGGATGCAAACCGGGCAATTCCCATCTTGAAGATGGACTATGGCGTTTGGACGCACCCGCGCCAATTGACCTTGATCAACGACACGACTCTGGTAATGCAGTTTTGAATAACTATAAGTTGGCTGTTATATATGAACAGCGGAGAGGCCGCGACGACGCCAGACGGCGCGGCAGGAGAGAGGCGCAGCGCTGAAGGCGCGGCGATAAAGAGGACCGGAAGCATGGACGTGAATGCGTATCTGGAAGAGCGCCTGAGCCAACTGCACGAAAATGGCAATTACAGGGTATTCGCCGATCTGGAACGCAAGTCCGGCGAATTCCCGCGCGCCACGCGGTACCGGGAAGACGGTTCGATCCAGGACGTGACCGTCTGGTGCTCCAACGATTATCTCGGCATGGGTCAGAACCCGAAGGTCGTCGGCGCCATGCAGGAGGTCATCGCCAAATGCGGCGCGGGCGCGGGCGGGACGCGCAACATTTCCGGAACCAATCATTATCACGTCCTGCTGGAGCAGGAACTTGCCGATCTTCATGCCAAGGAAGCGGCGCTGATCTTCACCTCCGGCTATGTGTCCAACTGGGCCGCTCTCGGCACCCTGGCCTCTCAGGTTCCGGGCATGATCGTTTATTCCGATGCCCTTAACCACGCATCGATGATCGAGGGCATCCGTCATGCCCGCTGCGAAAAACGCGTTTTCAAACACAATGACGTCGCCGACCTGGAACGCCTGATGGCGGCGGACGACCCGGATGCCCCGAAGCTGGTGGCCTTCGAGAGCGTCTATTCCATGGATGGGGACGTCGGACCGATCGGCGATATCTGCGACGTGGCCGAGAAGTTCGGTGCGATGACCTATCTCGACGAGGTCCATGCGGTCGGCATGTATGGCCCGCGCGGCGGCGGTGTCGCCGAACGCGAAGGCCTGATGGACCGGTTGACCGTTATCGAAGGCACCCTCGGCAAGGCGTTCGGCGTGATGGGCGGTTATATTACCGGCTCCCGGACGGTGGTCGATTTCATCCGTTCCTTCGCCTCCGGCTTCATCTTCACCACGGCCCTGCCGCCGGCTCTTGCCGCCGGGGCCGCCGCCTCCATCCGGCACCTGAAGGACAGCCCGTTCGAGCGCAAGGCGCACAAGGACCGGGTCGCCCAGGTGCGCGCCGCTCTGGACAAGCGCGGAATTCCGCACATGGACAATCCGAGCCACATCGTTCCGGTGATGGTGGGCGATGCCAAGAAGTGCAAATGGATTTCCGACATCCTGCTGGACACCTACGGCATCTACGTGCAGCCGATCAACTACCCGACCGTCCCGGTCGGCACCGAGCGCCTGCGCTTCACCCCGACACCGCTGCACACGGCCCAGGACATCGAACATCTTGCCGAGGCGATCAACGACCTGTGGTCGCAATGCGCCCTCGCCCGCGCCGTGGCGTAAGCGCTTCCGCACCGGACAGTTTTCGTCCAGCTTACGTCATCCCGGACAAGCGCAGTGAAAGCTGCGCGCCGGAAAATCCGTCTGAAACCGCCACACTTCCAGCGCCAAATTCCCTTGGTTTCCAGATCTGAATGCGGCCTTTGCCGGTTTTATCTGCAAAGACGGAACACAAAAGCACCTCCCGGCCTTTTCCTTTTCAAGCTTTCGGCTCAAGCTGCCCTTTGCGCCAACGTGCAGGGAGCCGATCGTGATGCGGAGTGTTTTTGCAGTTCTTGCCTGCCTGCTGGTTTTCGCAGCCCCGGCGCGTTGCGAGGAAGTAGACCTCGAACTCGTTCTGCTCGCGGACGCGACCGGCTCGATTGACGACGCCGAAATCAGCTTCCAGCGCTCCGGTTACGCCGAAGCCGTGACGAACCCGGCGGTCCTCAATGCCATTACCAGCAACATCCATGGCAGGATCGCGGTCACCTATGTCGAGTGGGCGGACATGTTCTCCCAGGATGTCGTCGTGGAGTGGACGGTGATTGACGGCAAGGCCTCTGCGGAGGAGTTCGCCGCGCGGCTGATGGAAGCCCCGCGCCGCGCCTATGGACGCAATGCCATTGGCGCCGCCCTCCTCAAGGGCAAGGAACTGATCGACAACAATACCCACAAGGGCCTGCGCCGTGTCATCGATCTATCCGCCGACAGCGCCAACAACTGGAACGGCCCGACAATCGCGGAAGCCCGGGAAACGGTCGTTTCCTCCGGCATCGTCATAAACGGGCTCGCGGTCCTCTGCCGCCACTGCTCTGGACGGCCGGTCGCCTATGATCTGGAAGAGCGTTTCTATCGCGAGATCATCGGCGGTCCGGCGGCCTTCGTGGTGACGGCTGACAGCGCTGAAACCTTTTCCGACGCCGTACGCAAGAAACTGATCCTGGAAATCGCAGCCCGTCCCGGTGACGCGGAGCAAATCCTGAAGCAGCTTGCCCGGCTCAAGTGACCCTAAGGAAATTCACGGTTGCCACACGTCACCGTCATCTGATTATGATTTGAGCTGGCGTCGCCGGCCTGACCTTATGTCGCCGAGGGCTTTGGGAGAGATTTGATGGCCACCGGTCTTTTGATGCTGGCGATATTCACGGTCTGTTACACGCTGATCGCCAGGACCCTGTCCAAAGGCATCCTGACCGCGCCCATCCTCTATATCGGCTTTGGATACCTGATGGCGCAGACCGGCTTGATGCCGCTCGGCGAAGCTGAACATCTTCTCAATATCGTCGCCGAAATCGCGCTCATCGTCCTGCTGTTTCTCGACGCCGCGCAGATCAACCTGCAAATTTTGCGCAAACGCCACCAATGGCCTGTGCGGATGCTCGCTTTCGGCCTGCCGCTTGCCATTGCGATAGGGACCCTGGCAGCCGCTCCGTTTCTGCCCGGTGAGCCGCTGATCGTCGCCGCGCTGGCCGCGGCGCTTCTGGCCCCGACCGACGCGGCCCTTGGCCTGGCCGTGGTCACCAACAAAGCCGTACCGGAGCGGGTCCGCCGCGCCCTGACGCTGGAAAGCGGGCTCAACGACGGCCTCGCCCTCCCCGTCATCCTGCTCTTTGCCAGCCTTGCCGGTGAGGTGATGCAGCCGGGCTCGGCCGACTGGCTGGTCTTCGGTGCGAAACAGCTTGTCTTCGGCCCCCTCGTCGGCGGCGTCATCGGCGCTGTCGGCGGCGTGCTTTTTCTGGCTGCCAAGCGGCGCGACATGACGACGGATACCATCGAAGGCATCGGCGCGATCGCCATGGCCGGAAGCGCCTATCTGGCCGCCGGCACGGTCGACGGCAACGGCTTCATCGCTTCCTTTGTCGCCGGGCTTTTCTTCGGAAATGTCATCAAGGGGCAATGCGCCTTCATTTACGAATTCACCGAAAGCGAAGGACAGATGCTTTCCTGGGGTGCCTTCTTTCTGATCGGGCTGGCGCTTGTCCCACAGGCTGTTCTCCATCTGGACGCCGCCAGTCTGGCGATCATTCTGATCAGCCTGTTCGTCGTGCGCCCGCTCGCCGTGTGGCTGTCGCTGACGGGAACGGACGCAGCGCCGCTCACCAGGCTGTTTTTCGGCTGGTTCGGTCCGCGCGGTCTGGCCACCGCGCTCTTCGCGCTGCTCGTGGTCGATCAGATCGATCAGAAAATCGGTGAACTTCTGTTGAACCTGGCTGTCAACGCGGTCTGGATCAGCGCGGTCCTTCACGGGGTTACCGCGGTGCCCCTGGCCAGATTATACGGCGCCCGCATGTCGGGGCGGGACGGCGCCGCGGAGATGGCCACCGTCCCGCCCATGCGTCCGGAAATTTCGACGGACCGATCCTGAAAGACAGCTTTTAGCCAGGGCGGAGACGCCGGTAGCCGGGGGAAGACATGAATAGACAGGTTATTACGAAACTGAGCGATTTACCGGACCGGGATCCGCAACATGCGCTTGTGGCGGATGTCGATCTGGTCGTCGTGCGCTTCGACGACGATATTTCCGTCTTTTACGGCCGTTGCCTACATCGCGGAGCGTTGATGTCCGACGGCTATGTGGATGGTCATAACCTGATTTGCGGCGTGCATTACTGGGACTACCGGCTGGACAGCGGCGTGTCCGAATACAACAATTCCGAAGCCCTGCCGAAATTCCACAGCTGGGTCGAGGGCGATGATATTCTCGTGGACGAAGACGAAATCGCCGCCTGGGCCAGGGACAATCCGCAACCTTTCGACCGCGAGCAGTATCTCGGTCTTTATGCCGACACCAGTCACGGGACCGAGGAAGAGCCCTATAACGGCCTCATCCGGCAATATGCCCGCGACGGCCTGTCCCGAACGGGCCACCACGGCAAGGTCGACGCGATGGGCGTGCCGCGCGCTCAACTGCCTGACTGGGACGACATCCAGATCCTGACCGCCCAGCTTCAGCGGTTTCCGTGTCTGGAAGAAGAGCCGGTCGGCACCGACATCGTCATCGGACCGAATGCGCAAAAGCCGCTGCGGCTGGACATTCCTCTGATGGTGTCCGACATGAGCTTCGGCGCCCTGTCCGAACCCGCCAAGATTGCCCTTGCGCGCGGCGCGGATCTCGCCGGCACGGGGATCTGTTCCGGCGAAGGCGGTATGCTGCCGGAAGAACAGAAAGCCAATGCCCGCTATTTCTATGAACTCGCCTCGGCCCGGTTCGGGTTCGGCTGGGACAAGGTTGCCAGGGTTCAGGCGTTCCACTTCAAGGGCGGCCAGGGCGCCAAGACGGGCACCGGCGGCCACCTGCCCGGCTCCAAGGTCCGGGGCAAGATCGCCGAAGTGCGCGGTCTCAAGGAAGGCGAGGACGCGATCTCGCCGCCGCGCTTTCCCGACTGGACGGATCTCGCGCAGATAAGGGATTTCGCCGATGAGGTGCGCGGCCGCACGGGCGGCATACCGATAGGCTACAAGCTCTCCGCCCAGCACATCGAAAAGGACATCGACGCGGCGCTGGAGGTCGGCGTCGATTACATCATCCTCGACGGCCGTGGCGGCGGCACAGGCGCCGCGCCCATCATCTTCCGCGACAACATCTCCGTGCCAACCATCCCGGCGCTCGCCCGCGCCCGGCGGCATCTGGACAGGCTCGACCGCTCCGACGTAACGCTGATCATCACCGGCGGCCTGCGCAAACCGGCCGATTTCGTCAAGGCGCTGGCGCTCGGGGCCGATGCGGTCGCCCTTTCCAATTCGGCCATGCAGGCCATCGGCTGCATCGCCATGCGCGCCTGCCACACCAACAACTGCCCGGTCGGCATCGCCACCCAGAAACCGCATCTGGTGAACCGACTGCAGATCGAAAAATCCGCGCGCCAGCTCACCAATTTCTTCCAGGCGTCGGTCGAGCTGATGCAGGTGATGGCCCGCGCCTGCGGCCATTCGCACCTCAACCAGTTCCATCCGGAGGATCTGACCACCTGGAAACGGGAAATGGCGGATCTCTCCGGTGTCGCTTATGGTGGTATGACGTGAGCGATCGCGCGGTTCAAGAGAGGTCACGATGCAGACGGCAGCCATTCTGATCGATATCGGCCGCACCTACCTGATGGCCGGCGGCGTTGCCGCCGCCCTGTTTCTGGTGATCGGCCTCGACCGGGTGGAGCCTTCCGCGCGCGGGTCCTATGCCTTCCGGCCGCTGCTCATTCCCGGGATCTGCCTGATCTGGCCGCTGGTGCTCTATCGCTGGTACGTGCTTGAAAAGCACGGGCCTGCGGACCCAGAGGAGAACGCCCGATGAAGCGCGCCCACCGCACCGCCCATGCCCGCATCTGGAGGGTGCTCGGCCTGCTCCTGCCGCTTGCATTCTTCGCCATCCTCGCCCTCCGCCAGACACCGCCGGCCGGCCGGCCGGCCGTGCTTATCGAAGCCCCGGCGGGCGGCACCCGCGCGGAGGTCCCTCAATGAGCGTCCAGTTCACACCGGTCATCTGGAACCGTAACAAGATCCTTTATGACGCCGTCCTGCTGATCGCGGTGGCGCTCTACCTCTATGTCTTCATCCGCGTCGCTCCGGCGTTCGAGGATGTCACGAAACCAGTCGATGGCGCGATCCTGCGGACGCGCGCCTTCGGCAGCTGCGCCTTTCTGATGCTGACCGTGATCCTGTGTATCGGGCCGCTGGCCCGTCGCGACCGGCGCTTTCTGCCGCTGCTCTACAACCGCCGCCACTTTGGCGTCATGACGGCGGGCATCGCGGCCGTTCACGCCAACTACGTGCTCGGCTGGTACTTCAACTTCTCGCCAACGGACAAATATGTCGCGCTGCTGTCCTCCAACACCAGCTACACGCAGTTGCTCGGATTTCCGTTCGAGGCCTTCGGCATCGCCGCGCTTCTCATCCTCTTCGTGCTGGCCGCAACCAGCCATGATTTCTGGCTGAGCTTTCTGGGTGCGCCGCTCTGGAAAGCGCTGCATATGCTCATCTACGCGGCCTACGTCTTCATCGTTCTGCATGTCGCCCTAGGGGCCTTGCAGGGACCGGGCGATCCGATATTCACCGCCGTCGTCGCGGCAAGCGTGGTTCTGGTCTGCGGCCTCCACTTTGCCACCGGCCGCATGGAAGTCGGGCGGGACCGCGGCGAAGAAACCGCAAAAGCGTCGCTGCAGGACGCTGGCTGGGTCGTTGCCGGCGAGGTCGGCGACATCGACAACAACTGCGCCAGGGTCGTGACGCTCGAGGGCGGCGAACGCGTCGCGATCTTCAAATATGACGGCAAGCTCTCCGCCGTCACCAATGTCTGCGCCCATCAGAACGGCCCGCTTGGCGAGGGCAAGGTGCTGTGGGGATGCATCACCTGCCCCTGGCACGGCTATCAGTACAATCTCGCCGATGGCCGCGCCCCGGCGCCCTTTACCGAAAAAATCCCGACCTACCGGCTGAAGCTGATCGGCACCACCGTTCTGCTTGACCCCAACGCCCTGCCGCCGGGAACCCATGTAGACCCCATCGTGATCGGAGCGGACGCATGAGCTGGAGACAGACAAAGGCCGCCCCTTTCTTCGTCGGCTATCTCAATGCGGTGCCGAAACCGCTCGTGGTTTTCCTTTCCGTCTTTGCGGTCTGCTTCATTGGCGGCCTGGGTCTTGCGGCCCTTGCCCTGTCCTCCACGCAGAACGACCCGGGCAATGGCGGCTTCCAGTGGGGAAACCGGTTCGAACAGGCCGGCCTCCTGGAACTGCGGCCCTATCCCGTCTTCCGGGTGCCTGCCGATGGCGACACACCGGCCCGCACCTACATGCTCGCCGGCCAGGGCAAACGCGGTGCCTTCGATGCGGCCGAAGCCAACAGGGAAAAGACAGTCAGCCTGCGCGGCGTGCCGGTCAACCGCGGCGACCTGACCATGATCCAGGTCGGAAAAGTGACGGCGGCTGACGGGGAGATGACTGGTTTCACCCCGTCCGGCCCGGTTCCCCTCGGCCGCTGGAAACTGACCGGCGAGATCTGCGACGGCAAATGTTATGCTGGCGCAATGCGTCCCGGACGGGGTCTCGCCCACAAGGCCTGCGCCGACCTCTGCCTGACCGGCGGCATTCCGCCGGTCTTCGTCTCCTCCGGTCCTGTCGAAGGACGCAACTTCTTCCTGATGGCGGACAGCGAGGGCAATCTTCTCGGCGACGAGATCGATCCCCTCCTGGCGCTCTATATCGAGGTGGAGGGCGACATCGAACGGCTGGACGACCTGATGGTCTTCAAGGCGGATCTGACAACAGCGAGGATTCTGAAATGAGCAAGCCACCAATCCAACGTGCCTGGCGGATCCTCCTCATTTCCCTGGTACTGACAGCGGCGTTCGCAGTGCTTGCCTGGTGCGTGTGGACCTATGCCAATATCGGCGCGGGAACATTCGCCGCCGGCACCCTGCTGACCGACATGCGGTTTTTCATCGGCCTGCTGGCGGTGTTTGTCGTGCTGTCGATCCTCGACCGGATCGTCGGGTTCGTAATGTCGAGGTTTGGTAAAAAGCGCTGAGGTCCGTGTCGCCGCGCAATAATTCAGCTCAGGCTGTCACAAGATCTGTCAGAAGCCGATTGAAGCGCTCCGGCTCCTCCAAATGCGGAGAATGACCGGAATTCGCGAATTCATGCAGATGGAGATCCGGGACGTTTTCCTCGTGCCAGCGGTACATGCCCGGACCGTAAAGCTGGCTGTGGAGGCCCACGGCGAGATGCAGCGGCACGGGAAAATCGCGCAGGAACGCGCGAAAGTCCTGATCGGTGAGCGATGCCCACATCGCTTTGAGCAGCACCGGGTTGCCCCTGGCGATCTCCGACTGCGCGAAGGCCATCAGATCCGGGTCCACCGGCCGCCCCGCGGCGAACATCTGCCTGGCGACCTGCTCGGGAAATGCGGCCCACTGGGCAATCATGTTATCCAGAACAAGCGCGTTGACCTCGGCGGTGAGACCGTTTTGCGACCCGTGCTGCCAGTCCGCGTCGTTCACGGCTTTCGGCGACATGTCGATCGCGACAACACTCGAAATCCGCTCCGCGCCATGGCGCTCAAGCAGGGAATAGACCACCAGCGCGCCCATTGACCATCCGCACAGGACGACATCCTTCAGATCGTGTTCGATGAGATACGCCTGGATCGCATCGCCGGCGGAGTCGATTGTCAGGGGAAGCCGGTCGGCGGTTTTTCCGTGGCCCGGAAGATCCGGAACGATGCAGCGCGCGCGGGATCTGAGGGCGTCAGTCTGGGCATGAAAGAAGTCGCCGGGACAGGCCCATCCGTGGACCATCACCAGGGGCCGTCCTGTTCCCTCGTCGCGTATATGCAGTCGTTGATCGCTCACGCGCGTCCCGCCCGAAGCCGTCCGACAATGCCGGAGGGAAAGAAGTAAACCGACAAGATAAACAGCACACCCAGCCAGAGCAGCCAGCGTTCCGGCGCGACAAGCGTCGAAAACAGCGGAACCGCGCTGGTGGCATCCGCCGCCACACCCATCAGCGTCTGCAGATAGGTCTGTGCCAGAATGAACAGGGTTGCCCCCAGAACCGCCCCGTAGAGCGTTCCCATTCCCCCTATCACGACCATCAGCAGAATGTCGATCATGATCTCCATGGAGAGGGTCGTCGCCGGGCCGGTATAGCGCAGCCAGATGGCCAGCAGCGAACCGGCCAGCGCCGCCATCACGGCGGACAATATGGTCGCCGTTGTCCGGTACCACACCACCCGGTAGCCGATGGCCTCCGCCCGGAAGGCATTGTCGCGCACCGCCTTCAGCGTTCGCCCGAAGGGCGAATTGACGATCCGCAGCATGACCAGGAACAGCATCGCGGACACGAAGAACACCAGATAATAGGCCAGCAGCTTGCCGTTGATGCGCACGTCGAGGATCTTCTCGTCGATCAGCTTGAAGGCGGGCGTCAGCTCGCGCGGTATCTTGTAGTTGAGCCCGTCCTCGCCCCCGGTCAGCCAGGACATCTGCGAGACGAATACCGCGAAGGCGCTCGCCACCGCCAGCGTCACCATGGCGAAAAAGATCGCCTTCACGCGCAGCGAGAACAGGCCGATGGCCAGCGCGAAGACGGCCGCCACAACGGCCCCCGCCGCCGTCCCCCAGATCAGCGACCAGTAGGACGGTCCCGTCGAGGCCAGCGCCAGCGCGGTGCCATAGGCGCCGATGCCGAAAAACATCGTATGGGCGAAGGAGACAATGCCCGCATAGCCGAGCAGCAGATCGTAGCTCGCCACCAGCACGATGAAGATGCAGATCCGCGCCGCCGTTTCCAGCGACCTGGTGCCCGGAAACAGAAACGGCGCGAAGGCCAGCGAGATCAGCACGATCAAAAGCAGTGCGGTCAAAAGCCCGCTGCGTGGCGTGTCGCCGGAAAGAAGCCTGGTCAGCATGGGTCCCTCACTTCGCCTTCACCACCGGATAAAGCCCCTGCGGCCGCCACATCAGGATCACCACCATCAGCGCGATCGTCGAGATCAGCGCAACTTTCGGAGCCAGGAAGGCCGTGTAATTGGCCAGCAGCCCGACCAGCATCGCTCCGATGAAACAGCCTTCCACGGACCCGAGCCCGCCGATGATCACCACGATGAACACCAGCACCATGATTTCCGAGCCCATATGCGCGGTGATCGTCTCCTGGTAGAGCCCCCACATGACACCGCCGAGACCGGCAAGCGCAGAGCCGGTCATGAACACGATCAGGAACAGGCGGCGGATGCGGTAACCCAGCGCCTCGACCATCTCGCCGTTTTCCACGCCGGCCCGCACCAGAAGGCCGATTTTGGTTTTCTTGAGAATATGGCGCATGGCCACAAACAGCACCAGGCCGATAGCGACCGCCACCAGCCGGTATTTCTCGATTGCCGCCTCGCCGATCACGAAGGACCCCTGCAGGGCTTGCGGGCGCGAAATATGCAGCTCGTCCGGCCCCCAGACAACGTAGATCATCTGCTGGGCGACGATCAGCCCGCCCATGGTCACCAGGATCTGCTTCAGATGTTCCCCATAGACCGGCATGACGATAACGCGCTCGAAGGCCAGCCCGAGCAGGCCGGTGATCAGCATGGCCGCCAGAATGGCGATCAAGACGGCGGCAAGGTTCAGCATCACGCTCGGCGACGCGGTCCAGCCCGCCAGCCAGGCCAGCACCGTGAAGCCGACAAAGGCACCGACGGCGACAAAGGCCCCGTGGCCGAAATTGATCACGTCCATCAGGCCGAAGACGACGGTCAGACCCGAGGCCATGATGAAGATCATCATTCCCATCGCCAGTCCCGCGACTGTCAGCGTCAGCCAGCTCGACGGATTGCCGATGGCAATCAGTCCGGCCAGTGCCAGCATCGGCACGAGAAACACCGGCAGCTTCTGGAAGATCTGTTCCTTCAGGGGGATCTTCTCGATCCGGGGTTTTATGGCCGCTTCACTCATTGATGTGCCTCCAGGCTCAGCCCCATCAGTTTTTCCTGCAGGGCGGCGTTTCCGGCCAGCTCCTTCATGGAGCCCGAATGGATGATGCGCCCGTCATCCATCACAGCGACCGTATCGCCGATGCTGGACGCCATGGCGAAATTCTGTTCCACCAGCAGGATGGTGGTGTCGGTTTCCTTCAGCTCCCGCAGCGCATCGGTCATCGCCTTGATGATCGCCGGGGCAAGACCCTTGGTCGGCTCGTCGATCAGGATCAGCCGGCGCGGCTCGATGATCGCCCGCGCCACCGACAGCATCTGCTTCTGCCCGCCTGAAAGCGTTCCGGCGGAGGAATTCCAGAAGGTGCCGATGGGCGGGAACAGCTCCTTGATCCAGCTGAGACGTTTGGCATCCATCGGCCCGGAGGCCGCCGCAAGGATCATGTTTTCCGCTACGGTCAGATCCGTGAAGATGCCCATGTCTTCCGGTACCAGGGCGATGCCGCGCCGGGAGATCTCCGGGGTGGCAAGCCGCGTGATGACGTGATCGTCGAAACGGATATCGCCCTTGCTGGCGGTCCACAGTCCCATGATGGTGCGCAAGGTGGTGGTCTTGCCGGCGCCGTTACGGCCCAGAAGCACCGTCACGCCGCCTTCGGGAACCTTCAGATCGACCCCCTGCAGGATGTGGTAGGGGCCGATATGGGTGTGAACGCCCGACAGGGAAAGAAGTGCATCCGCCATCATGCCGCCTCCGGAGCTTCTGGTGTTTCTGACGATTTTGGTGCCTTGCCGAGATAGGCTTCCTGCACAACGGGAAGCGCGATCACCTCGGCGGGTTCGCCATCGGCGACCAGCGCGCCGTTGTGCAGGACGATGATCCGGTCGGCCAGCGAGCGGATCACGTCCATCTTGTGTTCGACCAGCAGGATCGTCCGGTCCATATCGCTCTTCAGCTTGCGGATGAGATCGAGAATGACCGGCACCTCGTCGACGCTCATGCCCGCCGTCGGCTCGTCGAACATCAGCACCTGCGAGCCGAGGGCGATCAGCAGGGCCACTTCCAGCTTGCGCTGGTCGCCATGGGGCAGCGCGGCGACGGTCTGCTCCGCCTTGTCGATCAGCCGCACTTCCGCCAGCACATGATCGGCCCGCTCCAGCAGCTCAACATGACTTTCGGCGACTGAAAACAGATCGAACCCCTTGCGCGCCTTGGCCTGGGCCACGAGGCGGACATTCTCGCGCACGCTCAATGTCGGAAACAGGTTGGTGAGCTGGAAGGCGCGGCCGATGCCCTTGTCCGTTCGTTCGGGAACGGACATCCGCGTGATCGCCTCGCCGTTCAGCAGCACCGTTCCGGAGGTGGCCGTCAACTGGCCGGAGATCAGGTTGAAATAGGTGGTCTTCCCGGCGCCGTTCGGCCCGACGATGGCCGTCAGGCTGCCCCGCTCGAAAGACGCGGACACACCATCGACCGCCACATGCCCGCCGAAGCGGATCGTGAGGTCCTGCGTTTCCAGAATGGGATGTTCCTTGGCCACGATAGGCTTTCCAGGTTCAAGAGGGACGAAAGGCGCGGCGCTCGAGGAAACAGCGCTATCGCATTTGACCGGCAAAGCTGTCGCCCGTCGACAGGTGTTTCAGTGCAGACGCAACAAACGGCATGTCGTCAAGTGTGTCTAACGCATTTGCGACAATCACAATGCCTCCGTCCTTGCAAGGGTTCTCGCATGCGCTATGGGATGCGTTCAAAGGGGGCTCCAGACTCTCAGGCGTCATCCCCCTCGCCAGTGGCACCAAGTCTCCCCTCTTGAGGGAGAGATGTCAGCGCCGCTGACAGAGGGGGGTACCAGCCTCTCCGCACAACTCAGCTCCCCCGAATACGCCGCACCGCTTCCCCCCTCTGTCCGTTTCACGGACATCTCTCCCTCAAGGGGGGAGAAGGGAACAAGTCGCAAGGTACGGAGCCTTCCAAACCTCACGTCAGGCACCAGGTCTCCCCACAATGAGCGGACAGGGCTATCGCATTTGCCCGGGATGTCGCCGCACATACTGTTGTCACCCCGGGCGAGCGGAGCGAGACCCCGGGCCTACTCATTTCCAAAGAGCAGGCGGATTGAAGCCGCTCTGTATGAGCCGATCCCGCCCTGGAATGCAGCTGCACTGCAAGCGAGTGGTCGGATCTGCCTGTGGTCACCCCACCCTCACCTTGGTCATGCCATGGCTTGACCATGGCATCCATGCCGATACAGCGCCACGAACTCACGCCCGTTGATATACAAGGTATCGGCATGGATTGCAGGATCAGGTCCTGCAATGACGGAGCAGGTTGACAGGCGTCCCGCAAGCCTCTTGCCAGCCGCACCCGCCGAGCCCCTAGTTGCGGACCGGAATATCCATGTCCTCGATCTTCAGTTCGCGCACCAGTTCCGGAATGCCCCATTCGACCTTCGGATCGACGCGGATCTTGAAGTGATACATGGACTGCAGCGCCTGATGGTCCTCAGGCCGGAACACCATCTTGCCCTTCGGCGTTTCGAATTCCATGCCCTCCATCGCCGCGATCAGCTCCTCGGTGTCCGTCGAACCGGCCTTGCGGATCGCCTCCACGATGGCGATGCCCGCGGCCATGCCGCCAGCGGTGAAGAAATCGGGCGGCGCGTCGAACCGTTTCTGATGCTCGGACACCAGCCAATCGTTCACCGGGTTTTTCGGGATCTCGTAATAGTAATACGTCGCCCCTTCCATGCCCGGCAGCTCCTTGTAGGCCTTCATGGCCGCCAGGATGTTGCCGCCGGTGGCGATCTCCACTCCGAAACGCTCCGGCTCCATCGCCTTGATCTTGCTGATCGGATTGCCGCCGCCGGCCCAGATCACGAACAGGAACTTGCGGCCCGGCTCATCCTTCAGGGCATCGAAGATACGCTGTGCGTTGGCGGTGAAATCCTTGGTGTCCGTCGGCGCGTATTCCTCGAACACCAGCTTGGCGCCGGTGCCTTCCAGCGCTTCCTTGAAGGCGGCGACGCCGTCCCGGCCGAAGGCATAGTCCTGCGCCAGGGTCGCGATCGACACGCCTTCCTGACCGAGCGCCACCGCATTGGAGATGGCGTCCTGGGAAGAATTGCGCGAGGTCCGGAAGACATAGCGGTTCCAGTTTTCGCCGGTGATCGAGTCGGCCACCGCCGGTTCCACGATCAGCAGCTTCTCGTATTCCTCGGCCACCGGCAGCATGGCCAGCGCCACGCCGGAGGACACCGGCCCGACGGCGATATCGACCTCATCGTCGCCATAGGCTTCGGCCAGCACGGCCTTGCCGATATCCGGCTTCAGCTGCGTGTCCTTCTCGATGACCACGATCCTGCGGCCGTCCACTTCCATCGTCCCGTCGGTTGCATATTCCAGCCCCATCATCAGCCCGGTATGCGACTGCTTGGCGTAGGCCTCCAGCGCGCCGGTCTGGCCGTAAACATGGGCGATCTTGATATCTTCAGCCAGGGCACCCGCAGCGCCTGCGGCCGTCAGGCCAACGGCAGCCATCAACGGCACTGCCCGGCGTATAACGCATTTCATCATGATTTTTCCTCCCGATGGGCGCGAGACCCGGCCCACAGTATCAGGCTACTCCCACAGCCTGACAAGAGCCGCCACATTGCCTGGCGCCGGGCTATATATGAAACCTGAATCAGTATTCATGTCAAGAGAGGAAAGAATACCGCCACGCCGGGTTTTCGGAACTTACCGGCCGCTGCGGACAAGCGCCGGCGACCGACTCCCGGGCATCGCCGGATGGCCCGTCTACGCCGATACTACCATCAACGCCCTCCTTGAGCATCCCCGAAGGCAGCGCTTCTCCCCTCGGCGGTCATCCCCGGCAAGCGCAGCGCGACCGGGGATCCAATCATTTCCAGAGAGACCGGCAAGAGGCATGGCATTGCCGAAACGGCGGCGCCCCATTCGGCTCAACGGCAAGCGGCAAGGTGGAATGGATCCCCGGTCAAGCCGGGGATGACCGCCTCGGGAGTGGCGCGTCCGCAACCCATTCCACCGCCTGCCCCTCCACAGCGCCGTCCCGGACAAGTGCAGCGAACGCTGCACGCCGATCCGGGATCCAGCGCATCAGCGTGAGCGAAGCGAACTCATTCTGTAGAAAAGGCCGCGCCTTCAGCGCGAAATATGTCTGGATTCCGGATCAGCGCTCGGCTGCGCCTCACTTGTCCGGAATGAGGGACACGGGGGTACTTTCAGACCAGTGCAGCATCCCCCTCACCGCAACCTTCCCTCCGTCTCCGCATCGAAAAACAACGCCGCCGCCGGATCGAAGCTGACGGCAACCGTGCCTTCCGAAACCGGAGTCTCCTCGCCCTTGGTCTCGACGATCACCCGCTCTCCCGTCGGGCAGACGAGATAGGAATACGCAACACCGCCGAGTTGTTCGCACAGGTCAACGCGGGCGCCGTCTGCGGCCGGGGTGATGTTGAGGTGCTGGGGACGGAGGCCGACGAGGACTTTTTTGCCCTTTGCGGGCAGGGCGACGGAGACCGGGACGGTGATGCCGCCGAAGGCGGCGATGGTGACCGCGCCATCGCCGGCGATGCCTTCGACGAAATTCATGCTGGGCGAGCCGATGAAGCCGGCGACGAAGCGGTTGTCCGGGTCGGAATAGAGCCGCATCGGCGAGCCGACCTGTTCGATCCGGCCACCGCGCAGCACGACGATCTTGTCGGCCAGCGTCATCGCCTCGACCTGGTCGTGGGTGACGTAGATCATCGTCGCGCCGATATCCTTGTGCAGGCGGGCGATCTCCACGCGCATGTCAACGCGCAGCTCGGCGTCCAGGTTGGAGAGCGGCTCGTCGAAGAGGAACACTTCCGGGCCGCGCACGATGGCGCGGCCGATGGCAACGCGCTGGCGCTGGCCGCCGGACAGCGCCTTCGGCTTACGCTTCAGGTAGGGGTCGAGCTGCAGGATACGGCTGGCCTCGGCGACCTTGGCGGCGATCTCCGCCTTGGGAACACCGTTCATCTTCAGGCCGAAGCCCATGTTTTCTTCCACGCTCATATGCGGGTAAAGCGCGTAGGTCTGGAACACCATGGCGATGCCGCGCTCCGCCGGGTCCATTTTTGTTACGTCCCGGCCGCCGATGCCGATCTCTCCCGAAGTGGTTTCCTCAAGACCGGCGATCATGCGCAGCAGCGTCGACTTTCCGCAGCCCGACGGCCCGACGAAGACGCAGAACTCGCCGTCGTCGATCTCAAGATCCACCCCGTGGATGACCTGCATGTCGCCGTATTTCTTGACGGCCTTGTTCAGTGTGACGCCGGACATGAATGTCTATCTCCCTGGGAAATGTTCAGGCGGGGAACTGCCAGTCCTCGACAGCCTTCGCGATGCTGGACGCGGTTTCCAGAAGCGCCGGGCGCATCGCCGTCAGCTCCTCCAGAGTTTTCCGCCCTGTGGTCGTTGTGATGGACAGCGCCCCAACCGGCCGCCCGCCGGCGGAAAGGATAGGCGCGGCGATGCAGACGATGCCGGGTTCGTGCTCCTCCCGGTCGAAGGCCACACCCGCCCGCCGGATTTCCGCAAGCTCCGCCCGCAGCTCGGCCTCGTTGCCCAGCGTCGCGGGGGTGTAACGGTAGAAGGACTGCTTGCGGATGACATGATCCAGCTCGGCCGGATCGATGAAGGCCATCAGCGCCTTGCCGACGCCGGTGCAATAGGCCGGACCGACCTTGCCGGCCTGCGAAAACATGTCGATGGGGCTGGCGGCATTGCGCTTGTCGACATAAAGCACCTGCCCGCTGTCCAGCTGCGCCAGGTGAACGGTTTCACCGGCCTGTTCGGCCAGGGCATTCAGGAAAGGACGGGCAATCGGCGCGATCGAACTCTGCCGCCAGGCGACATGCGCGAGCCGCACCAGGCGCATGCCGAGCGTATAGGTCTGGTGCCGGTCGTCATAGGCCAGCATGGCCTGGCTCACCAGGGTTTGAAGCAGGCGGTAAAGCGTTGCCTTGGGATGCGGACTGTCCGCCAGCAGTTCGGAAAACCGCACAGGCCGGCCCACGGACGCGACCTTGTCCAGCACCTCGAGTGCCTTGCCGACCGTTCCGTCCGCGCCTGCACTTCCGCTTCGGCTTCCACTCGCGGGACTTGCCTGCTTGTTCACGCATTCCTCCATTCGTCCGTTTCTTTGCGCCGGACCGGTTGACAACCTAACCCGCCCGCAGCAAAGTATCAATATACAAAACTAAGTTTCAAATAATGGAACAACTAGGGAGGACATCATGCGTTCCATACTGAAGACCTCCGCGGCGGCGATTGCCGTTCTGGCCGCGACACTGGGCGGAGCATCCGCCGACGGACTGACAGGCAATCTGAAGATCTTTCTGGACACATCCAATCCGGCGCCGCGCGCGACCATGGAAGAGATGATCGCCCAATTTGGCGAAAAGAACCCGGATCTCACCATTGAAACGACGGTGATCGACCGGGAAGCCTACAAGACCCAGATCCGCAACTTCCTGACGGCAAACGCGCCGGATGTGGCCAACTGGTACGCGGCCAACCGCATGCGTCCCTATGTGGAAGCGGGTCTCTTCGAGGACGTTTCAGATCTGTGGGCGGAACCGGCAATCGCCGAAAATCTCGCCTCCACCAAAGGCGCGCTGACCATCGACGGCAAGCAGTGGGGCGTGCCCTACACCTACTATCAGTGGGGCGTCTATTACCGGAAGGATATCTTCGACGAGCTGGGCCTGAGCGAACCCGCCACCTGGGAAGAGGAAAAGGCCAACTGCCAGAAGATCCTCGACGCCGGCAAGAAGTGCTACACCATCGGCACCAAGTTCCTGTGGACCGCCGGCGGCTGGTTCGACTACCTGAACATGCGCACCAACGGCTTCGACTTTCACATGGACCTGCTGACCGGCAAGGCCTCCTGGCAGTCCGACGAAGTCCGCAAGACCTTCGCCAACTGGCGTGAACTCATCGACATGGGCGCCTTCATCGACAACCACCAGACCTACAGCTGGCAGGAAGCCCTGCCGTTCATGGTCAAGGGCGATGCCGCCGCCTACCTGATGGGCAACTTCGCCGTCGCGCCGCTGCGCGATGCGGGTCTTACCGACGACCAGATCGATTTCTACCAGTTTGTCGAAATCACGCCGGGCGTCGAGAAGGCGGAAGACGCCCCGACGGATACGTTCCACATTCCGTCCAAGGCGCAGAACAAGGAAGCGGCCCGCGAATTCCTGAAATTCGTGGTCTCCCCGGAGGTCCAGACCTGGATCAACGACGGCAAGCATCTCGGCCAGCTGCCGGTGAACGCCAAGTCGTCGGTCGACAATGACAAGTTCCTCGAGCAGGGCTTCGAGATGCTGTCCACCAACTCCCCGGGCGGCGTCGCCCAGTTCTTCGACCGCGACGCGCCGGCCGAAATGGCCAAGATCGCCATGGAAGGCCTGCAGGAATTCATGGTCAAGCCGGACAACCTGGACAAGATCCTGGCCCGTCTGGACCGTGCCCGCGAGCGCATCAACAAATAGGGCTCGTCCGACCCGGAGCCGGACAGGGTGCGACCGCACCCTGTCCGGCTTTCGAAGCCTCCGTCCGCCCCTCACGAAGAGCCCCGACATGGCCCAAGCGTCCGTCGCCGCATCGCGGCAGAACTCCTGGTGGCACCGGAACCAGCAACGGCTCACCCCCTGGCTGTTCCTGGCTCCGGGAATTCTGTTTTTCCTGTTTTACGTGATCTTTCCGATCTTCCAGTCCTTCAACCTCTCGCTCTACGAGTGGGACGGGCTGGGTCAGGCGGAATTTGTCGGCACCTACAATTACGAAGAGCTCTACTGGGACGAGGCCTTCTACACCTCGCTGAAGAACAACGTCATTTGGCTGGTTCTGTATCTCGCCGCCATTCCCGCGGGGCTTTTCATCGCGCTGTTCCTGAATCAGACCGTGACCGGCATCCGGCTCTACAAGTCGCTTTTCTTTTTCCCCTTCGTGATTTCCCAGGTCGTCGTCGGCCTGGTGTTCACCTGGTTCTACGATCCGACCTTCGGCATTCTCAACGTGCTGCTGGGCGCGGTCGGCCTGCCGCCGATGAACGTGCTCGGCGACGAGAACTGGGTCACCGTCGGCATCATCGTCGCCGGCCTGTGGCCGCAGACCGCCTATTGCATGATCCTCTATCTCACCGGCCTCAATGCCGTCGATCCGGAGCAGATCGAAGCCGGACGCCTCGACGGCGCGAAGGGCTGGCGCATGCTGTGGTACATCATCGTGCCGCAACTCCGCCCCGCCACCTTCATCGCCTTCGTGGTGACCATCATCGGCGCGCTGCGCTCCTTCGACCTGATCTCGGTCATGACCAACGGCGGCCCCTTCGGCGCCAGCCGGGTTCTCAGCTTCTACATGTTCGAGGTGGCGCTGTCCGAATACGGCTTCCGCATGGGCTACGGCGCGGCCATCGCGGTGGTGCTGTTCATGATCATGCTGGCCTTCATCGCCTATTTCCTGTGGTCGATGTACAAGGAAGAAAGGGCGCGCTGAGATGTTTCCCACACCGATAGAACGCACCTCGCGCACCTGGCGGATCAGCTACCAGACCCTGCTGCCGCTGGCGCTGATCCTGTGGCTGCTGCCGCTGATCGCGGTGGCGATCTTCTCCGTCAAACCGGACAGCGATTTCGCCAACGCCAACTACTGGGGCTGGCCGTCGTCCTTCGAGGGCTTCACCAACTACGCGCTGGTGTTCACCGGATCGGACATGCCGCAATATCTGCTGAACTCGTTCAAGATCACCATTCCCACGGTGATCGGCGCGGTGACACTGTCCTGCATGACCGGCTTCGCCCTCGGCGTCTACAAGTTCAAGGCCAACATCTGGATCTTCTTCATGTTCGTGGCCGGCAACTTCGTGCCGTTCCAGATCCTGATGGTGCCCGTGCGCGATCTCACCCTGCAGATGGGCCTCTACAACACCATCACCGGCCTGGTGCTGTTCCACATCGCCTTCCAGACGGGCTTCTGCACGCTGTTCATGCGCAATTTCATCCGCGCGCTTCCCTTTGAGCTGATCGAGGCCGCCCGCGTGGAGGGCGTCGCTGAATGGCGGATCTTCTGGTATGTCGTCCTGCCGCTGATGAAACCGGCCATCGCCGCGCTTTCCGTGCTGATCTTCACCTTCATCTGGAACGACTATTTCTGGGCGATTGTTCTGACCCAGGGTGTCGAGAGCCAGCCGGTGACGGCGGGCATCACCTCCTTCAATTCCCAGTACCGCGCCGCCTACCACCTGATGAGCGCCGGCTCCATCGTCGCCGCCCTGCCGCCGGTCGCGATGTTCTTCCTGATGCAGCGCCACTTCATCGCCGGCCTGACCCTCGGAGCCGTCAAATGACCTGCCCGCAACCAGTTCGCCAACACACGACGCAGGGCGCGGGGAGCGAGAGAAATGCGGGCTAGGACCTGGCATCTAAGCGACACCCGTCAGAGCCTGGTTCTCGCAAGCTTCGAGGACCGCCTGCCGGAAGTCGTCTACTGGGGCCCGGCCCTGCCGGAAAGCGAGAATATCGGCACCCTGGCCGCGGCCTCCGTCATGGACGTCACCGGCGGCATGATCGACGCCAACGCTCCCGTCAGCCTGAACCCGGAAGCCTCCCGCACCTTCCCCGGCCAGACGGGTCTGACCGCCCGCAGCGCCGCCGGACAGCCGCTCGCGCCGTCCTTCCGCTTTGAAAGCGAAGAGGAGACGGAACACGGACATACGCTTGTCTTCACCGACAGCAGCCTTGGCCTCAGCCTGAGCTTCGATCTGGCGCTGACACCGGAAACCTCACTCCTGAAGTTGCGGACACGGCTTGACAGCGTGGACGAGATCCAAGTGGACTGGCTGGCGGCGCCGGTGCTGCCCACTCCCGCGCATCTGGATGAAATGATCGAGTTTTCCGGCCGCTGGTGCGCCGAATTTCTGACCCGCCGCCTTGCCTTCGCGCCGGGTGCGCGCCTGCGCGACAACCGGACCGGCCGCACGGACCACGCTCATTTCCCCGGGTTGATCGTCTGCAATGCCGCGACGACGAACACTCAGGGCGAGGCCTATGCCTTCCACTACGGCTGGTCCGGCGGACACAGAATGGTGACGGAAGAACTGGCGGACGGACGGCGGCAGGTCCAGTTCGGCCACGCTTCCGCAAGCATGGCGAAGGGGCGGTTTTTTCAGACCGCCCCGCTCTATGCCGCCTGGTCGCCGAAAGGCCTCAACGGCGCGGCGGTCCTCTTCCAGCGGCACGTCCGCGATCACATCGTCAAGGGCGCCCGCGCGTCGCGCCCGGTGCACTACAACTGCTGGGAAGCGGTCTATTTCGATCACAAGCTCGACGAGCTCAAATCCATCGCCTCGCAGGCGGCGAACCTGGGGGCCGAGCGCTTTGTGCTGGACGACGGCTGGTTCGGACGCCGCGACGACGACACCTCGTCTCTGGGAGACTGGACCGTCGACCGCCGCAAGTACCCCGACGGCCTGACCCCGCTTATAGATCATATCAAGGCCCTCGGCCTGGAATTCGGCATCTGGTTCGAACCGGAGATGATCAACGAGGACAGCGACCTCCAGCGCGCCCATCCCGACTGGGTGCTTGGACCGGCGGATCAGATCCGCGGCCGCCAGCAGCTTGTCCTCGACATGTCCCGGAAGGATGTGCGCACCTACCTTTATGACCACATCGCCGACATCCTCTCAAACAACGATGTCGGCTACATCAAGTGGGACCACAACAGGGTTCTTCCGGTCATCGACAGCGCCCAGACCGAGGGCGTCTACGCGCTGTTGGACCGGCTGCGGGCGGATTTTCCGAATGTCGAGATCGAAAGCTGCTCGTCGGGCGGCGGGCGTATCGACTTCGGCATTCTGGAGCGCACCCAGCGGGTCTGGCTCTCCGATAGCAACGACGCGCTGGAGCGCCAGCGCATCCAGCACGACGCGGCGCTGTTCCTGCCGGCATCCGTTACCGGATCCCATGTCGGACCGCGCCGCTGCCATACGTCCGGACGGATGCTCGACATCGGCATTCGCGCCTGGACGGCCGCCCAGCGGCACATGGGGTTCGAGATGGACCCGCGTGAATTGACGGACACCGAGGCGGACACCCTGCGCCAGGTGACAAGTTGGTGGAAGGCCAACCGCGACTGGATGATGCGGGCGGACATCCTGCGTCTGGACAGCGCCGACCCGGCCGTGATCGCGGAACAGCAACTCTCGGAAGAAGGTGACCGCTTCGTGGTTTTCGCGGCGCAGATCCGCACCTCCGACCAGATCCTGCCGTATCCGCTTCGCCTCACCGGCCTGAACCCGGAGACGACATACAGGATAACCCTGACCAATCGGGACGATGCTTCGCGCTTGTCACGCGGCGCGCCACTGCTTAAGCAAACAGATCTTGATGCCAGCGGACAATATCTCATGTCCCACGGCCTGACACTCCCCTGGCGGTTCCCGCAGACGATCTGGGTGCTGGAAGGAAGGCGGCTCTGAGCCGTCTCCAGGCACCCGGTTCAAGCCGCAAGCATGAACGAAGGAAACTCAAATGTACGCCAACTTTCCGGATCTCAAGGATGCATCGGTCTTCATCACCGGCGGCGGGTCCGGCATCGGCGCGGCGCTCACCGACGGTTTTCTTGCCCAGGGTGCCAAGGTCGCTTTCGTCCAGCGTTCGGATGCATCCGCCTTTTGCGACGAGATGCAGGAAAAACACGGACAGCGCCCTCTCTTTCTACCCTGCGACATCACGGATATTGCCGCGCTGAAACGCGCGATGACAGAAGCGGCGGAAGCCCAGGGCGCCATCACCGTGCTGGTCAACAATGCCGCCAACGACAAACGCCACAAGACCGAAGAGGTCGACGAGGCGTTCTGGGACTGGTCCCAGGCCATCAACCTGAAATCCTATTTCTTCGCCTGCCAGCAGGTGATCGCCGGCATGCGCGCCGCCGGAGGCGGCTCGATCGTCAACTTCTCCTCCATTTCCTACATGATGGGAGGGGACGGTTTCCCGTCCTACACGACGGCCAATTCCGGCATCAACGGCATGACCCGCAGCCTGGCGCGCGAATTCGGGCCGGACAACATCCGCGTCAACGCCATGGCGCCGGGTTGGGTGCTGACCCAAAGGCAGAAGGACCTTTGGGTAACGCCGGAAGGGCTGGCGGCCCATATCGACCGTCAGTGCCTCAAGGTGGAGCTTGTGCCAGAAGACATGGTCGACCCGGTGCTGTTCCTGGCCTCCCGCGCCAGCAAGGCGATGACCGGCCAGTCCCTCGTGGTCGATGGCGGAGTTGTGGTGACCGGATGACACCCCAGGAAAACCCAGGACCGATGACGGCAGACTGGATCGCGGTGGATTGGGGAACAACCAATCTGCGTATCTGGGCTATCGACGGTTCCGGGAAGACAATCGCCCACCGCAGCTCCGCGAAGGGCATGGGCAAACTCGCCCCGCATGAATTCGAACCCGCGCTTCTCGATCTGACCGAAGACCTTTTGAGCGAGGGCCGCGGGACAGCGGTAATCGTCTGCGGCATGGCCGGCTCCCGCCAGGGCTGGGCCGAGGCGCCGTACAAGACGACGCCCTGCCCGCCGCCCACCATCGGGGACGCCACGATCGTCGCCACCCGGGACGCCCGTCTCGATGTGCGCATCCTGCCCGGCATCAAGCAGCTTGAGCCCGCCGATGTCATGCGCGGCGAGGAAACGCAGATCGCCGGGTTTCTTGCCGGAGATCCCGAATTCAAGGGGCTGCTGTGCCTGCCGGGAACGCACACGAAATGGGTGTTTCTGGATGGCGGCCGGATAACGGCTTTCACAACTTTCATGACGGGCGAATTGTTTGCGCTGCTGTCCGGCCAATCGGTCCTGCGTCACGGCCTCTCGCAGCAAGACATGGACATGGATGCCTTCAGGAAAGCCGTTGGGGACATGGATAAGGAACCGGCGCGGCTCGCGGCGGAACTCTTCGGCGTCAGGGCGGCGGGTCTGATCGCGGGCCTCGGTCCGGAGCAGGCCCGCGGACGCCTGTCCGGACTGCTCATCGGTGTGGAACTGGCGGCGGTGCGCCAGGACATTGCTAACCTGCCGATTGCGATCCTGGGCAGCGACACCCTGGCAAGAACCTACCGGACCGCCCTGGAAAGCCTCGGCCACAGTGCCGGACTGCTGGATGCGGACACCATCACGCTGAAAGGCCTCACCCTCGCCTATTCTTCCTGTTCAAAGGTATCCTCATGAGCCGCAACCTTATCGCGATTTTGCGCGGGCTGACCCCGGACGAAGCTCTGCCCGTGACCGAATGCCTGATTAAAGCCGGCATCACCCGGATAGAAGTCCCGCTCAATTCCCCGGACCCGCTGAAAAGCATTGGCGCCATGGCCGGAAAGTTTTCCGATGTGGCGGAAATCGGCGCGGGAACCGTTCTGGAACCCGCACAGGTCCGGGACGTCAAGGCCGCCGGAGGAACCCTGATCGTTTCGCCGGACTGCAATCCGGAAGTGATCGCGGCGACAAAAGCGGAAGGCATGTCCTCCTTTCCGGGCGTCATGACACCGAGCGAATGTTTCACCGCCCTGCGTGGCGGAGCCGACGGCCTGAAGTTCTTCCCGGCATCGCTCATCGGCCCCGACGGTCTGAAGGCCATGCTCGCGGTCCTGCCGAAGGGAACCGTGACCTATGCGGTCGGCGGCGCGGGACCGGATAATTTCAGCAACTGGATCAGGGCCGGTGCAACCGGTTTCGGCATCGGCACCGCGCTCTTCAAGCCGGGCTTCACGGTCGCTGAAATCCGGCAGCGCGCGGAGAAGATCGTTGCCGCCTACGATGCGGCGGTTTCAACCGAGGAGTAGATCCATGATAGAAATCTTTGACGACCGCCGCTGTGAGGTGGGTGAAGGCCCGCTCTGGCATCCGGAGCGCAGGCAGCTGTTCTGGCTCGATATCCTCAACAAGCGGCTGATGAGCAATGAAGACGGAGCGCCTAAATCCTGGCAGTTCGATGAGTATGTTTCGGCCGCGGGCTGGGTCAGCGAAACGGAACTGCTCATCGCAAGCGCCAGCATGCTGTTCCTGTTCGATCTGGATGCCGAGACATCGCGCAAACTTGTCGACCTGGAGGCGGACAACCCGGTAACCCGCTCAAACGACGGCCGCGCCGACCCGAAGGGCGGGTTCTGGATCGGCACCATGGGCTTCAACGCCGAGCCGGGTGCCGGATCGATCTATCGCTATTACAAGGGCGAGCTGCGCAAGCTGTTCGGTGACATTACCGTCACCAACGCCATCTGCTTCTCCCCCGACGGCAGGACCGCCTATTTTGCCGATACGGACAAACAACTGCTTCAGCAGATCGCCCTGGACGAGGAAGGATGGCCAACGGGAACACCGGCGCTGTTCAGGGATTTCTCCGAAGAAGGCCTTTTTCCCGACGGCGCGGTTGTCGACAGCGAGGGCTTTTTATGGAATGCCCAATGGCAAGCGGGCCGCGTTGCCCGCTACGCGCCGGACGGCGGTTTTGCCGGGGAAGTCTCCTTTCCTGCCAGCCAGACCACCTGCCCGGCCTTCGGCGGTCCGGACATGCAGACGCTGTTTGTGACCTCGGCGGCGCTCGACCTGTCCGGGGAATCCGATGGCAAGACCTGGACCACAAGGGTTGGCGTTCGCGGCCAGACGGAACATCGCGTAATTCTCTAGAGCCTCCTGCGTTGATATGACCGCGGGCCGATCAAGGTGATCACATGAAACGTACTCTTGGCACGTGTTATTATCCCGAACATTGGCCGGAAGAGATCTGGGAGGCCGACGCGCGCCGCATGGCGGAAACCGGCCTCACCTGGGTCCGGGTCGGCGAATTCGCCTGGTCGCGCATCGAGCCCTGTGAAGGCAAGCTGGAATTCGACTGGCTCGACCGGGCCATCGAAACGCTTGGTCAGGCGGGGCTGAAGGTGGTGCTCGGCACGCCGACGGCAACTCCACCCCGCTGGGTGGTTGAAAAACATCCCGACATGATCGCCGTCGATGCCGACGGCAAACCGCGCGGCTTCGGCTCCCGCCGCCACTACTGCTTTTCCCATGAGGGCTTCCGGCGGGAAAGCGACCGCATCGTCGCTCTGGTCGCCGGGCGCTACGGCAAAAACCCGTATATCGCCGCCTGGCAGACCGACAACGAGTATGGCTGCCACGACACCATCCTGTCCTACTCGGAGGCCGCGCTGAAAGCCTTCCGCCTCTGGCTCGAAACCCGCTACGGCAGCATCGAGGCGCTGAACCGCGCCTGGGGAAACGTCTTCTGGTCGATGGAATATGCCTCCTTCGACGAGATCGGCCTGCCAAACCTGACCGTCACGGAGCCCAACCCGTCGCATACGCTGGCTTTCCGGCGCTTTTCATCCGATCAGGTTGTCGGTTTCAACAGGCGGCAGGTGGAGATCATTCGCAAGGTCTCCGACGCGCCGATCAGCCACAATTACATGGGCCGGTTCACCGATTTCGACCACTTCAAGGTCGGCGACGACCTGGAGATCGCAACCTGGGACAGCTATCCGCTCGGGTTCCTGGAAGACCGGGTCGGTGCCGACGACGCCTGGCAGCGGGCCTTCGCCCGTCAGGGAGACCCGGATTTTCAGGCCTTCCACCACGATCTCTACCGCGCCGTCGGCAAGGGGCGCTGGTGGGTGATGGAACAGCAGCCCGGCCCGGTGAACTGGGCCCCGCACAATCCGGCGCCGCTGCCGGGCATGATGCGGCTGTGGGCCTGGGAAGCCTATGCCCATGGCGCCGAGGCGGTCTGTTATTTCCGCTGGAGACAGGCCCCCTTCGCGCAGGAACAGATGCATGCGGGCATGCTGCGCCCGGACAACGCCGATGCCCCGGCCTTGCTGGAAGCCCGCAGGGTCGCCGACGAATTGCGGCAAGCCCCGGATGTCTCGGCCCCCCGGGCTCCGGTGGCGCTGATCTTCGATTACGACGCCGACTTCGCCTGGACCACCCAGCCGCACGGCGCGGGTCTCAGCTATTTCCAGCTGGTTTTCGAAACCTACAAGGCCCTGCGCAAGCTCGGCCTGTCCGTCGACATTCTCCGCGGTGAAACCCGGGATTTTTCCGGCTACAAGATCGTTGCGGCGCCCGGGCTGATCTATATGCCCCAGGATCTGAAGAAGGTCCTTGCCGACGCGGATGCGAAAGTGGTTCTGGGACCGCGCACGGCGGCCCGCAATGCCGACATGGTGATCCCGGTTCCGCTCCCCCCGGACATGCCGGGGCTGGACGTGACCGTCTCGCGCGTCGAAACGATGCGGCCCGACATGCCTATGCCGCTCAGGGGCGGCGGCTGTTTCACCGGATACCGGGAAGAACTCGAAGGGGCCGCGGATACCGTTTTTGAACTGGAGGACGGCCAGCCAGCGATCCTGCGCTCAGGCCATCTGACCTATGTCGGCGGATGGTGCGATGAAGCCGCCCTCAAGCGGCTCTATTCGGAACTTTGCCGGGACGCCGGCATCGAGACGATGGACCTTGAAGGCGGCGTACGCTGCCGGGACACGGACGGGTTCCGGATATGGACCAACTACGGTGCCGAGTCCGCGGACACACCCGCCGGACGCATGGAGGCCGCCGGGGTGTTGCTTGAGCGGAAGCGGGAACCGGTTCGCAGCGGGATTTAACCGGTACCGGCCTCATCCTGAGGAGCGCCCCCGCGCGCGTCTCCAAGGATGAGGATGAGACTGGTTTAATAGCCCCAAACCTCAGGCCGCTTCGTTGTCCACGAGCTGCCTTATGATCGAGGCATAGTTCTCGGCTCCCTGCGCGCCGGAGATCATGTGCCGGCGTTCGAAGATGACGGCGGGGACTCCCTCTATGCCGTTCTGTCTCCAGAAACTTTCTTCTTCGCGCACCACGTCGGCAAAACGTCCGTCCTCGAGAACCCGAACCGCCTCGTTCCGATCAAGGCCCTGACCAGCCGCGATATCCGCCAGGGTTTCCGTGTCGCTGACATCCTTGCCATCTTTGAAATAGGCTTCGAACAGCGCCATCTTCAGCGGATGTTCCTTGCCTTCCGGTCCGGCCCAGTGAATCAGCTGGTGGGCCTTGAAGGTGTTCACCATCCGCATGTCGTCCGTGAAACTGAAATCAAATCCGAGCCCGGCGCCAAGCCCGGTCAGCCGGTCGCGTGTTTCCTGGGACTGCTCCGCGGTGGTCCCGTATTTGCGCATGATATGCGCGCGCAGGTTCTCGCCTTCCTGCGGCATGTCCGGATTGAGCTCGAAAGGATGCCACTTGATCGCCGCCGAGGCACCGGTATTCTCGATCGCCTGTTCCAGCTGCTTGAAACCGACGATGCACCAGGGGCAGACAACGTCGGAAACGATGTCGATCTGCAGGATGTTCTCAAGGTCGTCCGCGTCCAAACCCGTCGTCATGAAGTGTTCCTTCCCGAAGGTCTGCCTGCGCCAGGCGGGTCTTCGACGCGCCTCGGAGCAGCCTGCCGTTATTCTTCTCCGATTCCCATATAGAGAACAATTCGCGGCGCGGAAAGGTTGTGATTATTTCAGGAAAACCCGTTTCTCCTCCGCCGCCGCCTCAGCGATAGCATGAATGACGGCTTCGAAATGCAGGGCCTCCCTGAAGGACGGCACCGCCGGACGGTCTTCGCAGATCGCGCGCAGAAATTCATGCACCTCGATAACCTTCAGATCGTTGAAGCCGAGCTGATGCCCGGGAGCCGGCACGAAGTGTCCGTAGGGCGGGTGTTCCGGACCGCTCAAAAGCGTCTTGAAGCCCTGTTCGGCCATCGGTCCGCGGTTCTGGTAGAGCCTCAGTTCGTTCATGCGCTCCTGGTCGAAGGTGATCATGCCTTCCGTGCCGTGCACCTCGAAGGCGATATAACTCTTGCGGCCCCAGGCGCTGCGCGAGGTGGAAATCACGCCATGAACGCCGTTTTCGAATGTCAGCAGCGCCGAGGCGATGTCCTCGTTTTCAACCGGCCTGTGCTCGCCGGAACCCTCGCCCACCGGCCGTGTGGCATGAACGGTTCTGGTTTCGGCGACAAGGCTTTCGACCGGTCCGACCAGGGCCGCGGCCAGGGACACAAGATGACAGCCGAGATCGCCCAGGGTACCGAGCCCGGCATCGGCCCTCGTCGCCCGCCAGGTCCAGGTAAGGTCGGGGTCGGCCTGATAGTCCTCGTCGACCATGCCGCGAAAATGCACGATCCGGCCGATGGCCCCCTCGGCGATCAGCCCGCGCGCATGGGCGATGGCCGGATTGTGCAGATAGTTGTAGCCGACAATGGTCTTGCCGAGGCTCTTGTCCGCCAGAGACCGCATGGTTCGCGCATCCTCCAGCGTCAGCGCCATCGGCTTTTCCAGATGCACATGCTTGCCGGCCGCGAGTGCGGCCAGCGCCATGTCCTTGTGCACCTTGTTCGGTGTCGTGATGCAGACGATATCGACCTTCGGATCGGCGATCAGCTCCCGCCAGTCGCTCGTCGAGCGGGCGAAACCGAACTGGTCCGCGAAACCCGCCGCCTTGTCGGCCGGCACGTCGCACAGCACTTCCAGCCGGGGGGCCGGCACGTCGCCGAATACGGCTTTCACCGAACCATAAGCCAGCGCATGGCACTTGCCCATGAAGCCGGTACCGATCAATCCAATGCCGAGACTTTTCATATTGCTGATCCTCATGTCGAGCCGGCTGTGTTCCCTCGCACCTCATCCTGATGAAGCGCGGAGTGCTGTCTCGAAGATCGGCGGCATACTCTTAAAGCAAGCTGCCCATATTCGAGACAAACCTGCCGTTCCTCCTCACGATGAGGGTTTTGACCGGCAGATCATTTTTCTCTCACACTTCGTCGTCCCATGGCTTGACCACGGGACCCATGCCGTTGCGTTTCCAGTCGCACGGCCTGACCTGCGGCACCGCAACGGTATGGAGTACCGGGTCAAGCCCGGTAATGACGATGAATTAAGTGACCCCACCTCAGATCTCGTCCATGCCGACTGCGCGGCGTTCGGCGATCGACTTCAGGGCGGCCTCCGCCAGCGCCAGCGCCTTCAGGCCGTCCTCGCCGCTCGGAGACGGCGCCTTGCCGCTGCCGATGGTCTCGACAAAAGCGGAGATCTCCGCCGCATAGGCGTCCAGATAGCGGGTCATGAAGAAATCGTGCAGCGGAGGCCGGGTATAGCCTTCCCGCGTTGCCAGTTCGATCGACACCGGCCGCACGTTTTCCGCGGAGACGGCACCCATGGAACCGTGGACCTCGATACGCTGGTCGTATCCATAAGTCGCGCGACGCGAGTTGGAAATGGAACACTGCTTGCCGGAGGCGGTGGTCATCACCACCATGGCGCTGTCATAGTCGCCGAGCTTGCCGATTTCCGGGTCGATCAGTACGGAGCCGGTCGCGTAGACGGTCGCAACCTCTTCACCGAGCAGAAACCGCGCCATATCGAAATCATGGATGGTCATATCCCTGAAAATGCCGCCGGAGGTCTGGACGTAAGATGGCGGCGGCGCGCCCGGGTCGCGGGAGGTGATCTGTACCATTTCGACATCGCCGATCCGGCCTGCGTCGATAGCATCGCGCACCGCCTTGAAATGCGGGTCGAACCGCCGGTTGAAACCGATCATCAGCGTCGCGCCAAGCTCCTCGACCGTCTTGAGACAGGACTTCACCCGGTCAAGCGACAGGTCGATGGGTTTTTCGCAGAACACCGCCTTGCCGGCACGGGCGAACTGCTCGATCAGGTCCGCATGTGTCGTCGTCGGTGTACAGATCACCACGGCGTCGACATCATCGGCCGCCGCGATCTCATCGATTGTCCGCACGCTGGCGCCGTAGCCCGCGGCGAGAGTTTCAGCAGCCTCCGCAAAGGCGTCCGCAACGGCGACAAGCCTAGCCCCGTCAGCGGCGGAAACCGCCTTGGCGTGCACCTTGCCGATACGTCCGGCGCCGAGCAGCGCGATCCTGATAACCATGTTGTCCTCCCACGGGGTAAAGCCGAACATCGCCAGTGATCGCGGCTTGCAAAATTAGAATAAAAATTCCAAAATCACTTTAAACGGAATGTGTCAAGCTGGAAAAGAAGAAACAGATGACGGATACAGACTCGGGCCAGCCTCTCCCGACCTCACCGCCCGAAACCATTGACGCCTTTTTCGAGCGCCTGGGCGCCACAGCGGAGCACCTTCCCAAACGGCTGAAACAATTCGCCGATTTCATCGCGGCCAACCCGGATCGCGTCCCCGTTTCGACGGTGGCCGAACTCGCCGAAGGCGCCGATGTGCAGCCCTCCGCGGTCATGCGCTTCTGCCAGGAAATGGGATTTTCCGGATATTCCCAGATGCAGAAACTGTTCCGGTCCGATTATTCCCAGAAATGGCCCGACTATGCCACCCGGCTGGCAAAACTGCGCGACCACGGCACGGAATCCCCTTCCGCATTGCTTGCGGAATTCGTCGAGGTCGGACGTTCTTCGCTGGAAAACCTGCTGACAACCGTGGATCCGATTGCCCTGCAACAGGCGGTCGATGTTCTCGCGCGGGCCGAAACCATTCACATGATCGGCTTCCGCCGCGCCTTTCCCGTCACCTCCTATCTTGCCTATGCCTTTGAGAAAATGAACGTGCCGGCAGTCCTTCATTCCGGCATCGCCAATATCAACATGGAGCACCTGATCCGCCCCAACGACGCAGTGATCGCGGTGACCTTCGCACCCTATACGCAGATGACCATAGACATGGCCACACAGGCGCGCTCCAACGGCGCGGACATTGTCGCCATCACGGATGTGGTCACAAGCCCTCTGGCCCGGCTGAAAGCCATTCAGCTTCTGGTCTCCGAACTGGATGTCGGTGCCTTCAGAGCTCTGTCGGCAAGCCTGTCACTTGCCATCTCTCTGGCTGTATCAGTAGGCGCGCAACGCAACCGGATTTGACGTTTTTGAAAAAAATCTGTTGCACAAATTCAAAAATAGAATTTAAATTCCAAAAGTGGCCCTGAGACCTCGCGGCCACCGACGACTTCTGAAGACGTGGGCAGCTACATTTGGCCCGCGGCATCTGTTCTGGGAGGAACACATGAAAAAGACATTTATCGCGATGGCCGCCGCGGCCGTTGCCTTCACCGGTCTGTCAACGCCGGCATCGGCGGAGGGCGAGCGCTTCGTTCTGGTCAGCCATGCGCCGGACAGCGACAGCTGGTGGAACACCATCAAGAACGCTATTGCCGTCGCCGGCGACCAGATGGACGTCGAGGTGGAATACCGCAATCCGCCAACCGGCGACCTGGCCGATATGGCCCGCATCATCGAGCAGGCCTCCGCCTCCAATCCGGACGGCATAATCGTCACCATCGCCGACTTCGACGTCCTGTCCGGCCCGGTCTCCAACGCGGTCGCCAAGGGCATTCCGGTAATCACCATCAATTCCGGCACCGAGGAACAGTCCAAGAAGCTCGGAGCGCTGATGCATGTCGGCCAGCCGGAACTCGACGCGGGCAAGGGCGCAGGCGAAAAGGCCAAGGCAGCCGGCGTCACAAGCTTCCTGTGTGTCAACCACTACATCACCAACCCGGCCTCCGTTGAGCGGTGCCAGGGTTACGCCGACGCGCTCGGTGTCGAGCTTGGCGGCCAGATGATCGACAGCGGCCAGGACCCGGCGGAAATCAAGTCCAAGGTCATGGCCTACCTGCAGAGCAACCCGGATACCAACGGCATCCTGACCCTCGGCCCGACCTCCGCTCATCCGACCCTCGCGGCTCTCGAGGAATCGGGTAAATCCGGAACCATCCATTTCGGCACATTCGACCTTTCCGGTGAAATTGCCGAAGGCATCAAGTCCGGTGTGATTGCCTTCGCCATCGACCAGCAGCCTTATCTTCAGGGCTACCTGCCGGTGGTGATCCTGACCAATCTGGCTCGCTACGGTGTGGTCCCCGGCAATTCCATCAACTCCGGCCCGGGCTTCGTCACCAAAGACAACATTGCCCTGGTGGAAAAATACGCCGGCGAGTACCGCTAGCTCAAAAGACCTCCAATCTGAACAGATTGGAGGTCCAAAAGTTGATCGAGTTTAAACTGGCATCTCGTCCGCAGTCAGCGTGAGAGGCGGTCCGCCGTCTCTCACTTCTGAAAGACCATTTCCGGAACAAGATTATGCGGCCGGACCGCATGCGAACGGGAAAGGCCCCGGCCTGGATTGTTTCGCTCAGGAAGCGGCCGGCTGTTCCGGTACGCAGGAGGACCTTCATGGCGGAGACACAAACCGCAGCCACTCCCGACCAAGACGAACGCATCCGGGAGATGTCGACTTTTCGCAAGGCGCTGATCCGTCCCGAACTCGGCGCAATCTGCGGCACGATTCTCGTCTTTGTATTCTTCATCGCCATTGCCGGCGACAGCGGCATGTTCGCTCCCGAAGGCATCATCAACTGGGGTACGGTGTCGGCTCAGTTCGCCATTATCGCCGTCGGCGCATGCCTTTTGATGATCGCGGGCGAATTCGACCTCTCGGTCGGCTCCATGATCGGGTTCTCCGGCATCGTCATGGCCTTGATGACCGTGCATTGGGGATTGCCCGCCTGGTTCGCCATCCTGGCCGCGTTCGCGCTGACGCTCACCATCGGTGCGCTGAACGGCTTTCTGGTGATCAGGACCGGCCTGCCGTCCTTCATCGTCACACTTGCCTCTCTTTACATTCTGCGCGGTCTCACGATCTTCATTTCCATTACGACGACCCGCAAGACCATCATCGGCGGCGTGCGCGAGGCGGCCGAGGGCGATCCGATCGCCTGGCTGTTCGGAGGCAAGGTATTTTCCGGCCTGTTCGTGTGGCTCGCCGATCTGGGCGTGGTCGGCAAGTTCGTCGCCGGCCCCCGGGCGGGACAACCGGTTGTCGAGGGCATTCCGATGCTCATGATCTGGGCGCTTGTCCTGATCGTCTTCGGCCACATTCTTTTGACCCGCACCCGCTTCGGCAACTGGGTTTTCGCCTCCGGCGGCGATGCTCAGGCGGCCCGCTATGTCGGCGTCCCGGTGAACAGGGTCAAGATCCTGATGTTCATGTTCTCGGCTTTCTGCGCCACCGTCTTCGCCACCTGCCAGGTGATGGAGTTCGGCTCTGCCGCCGCCGACCGCGGCCTGCTGAAGGAATTCGAAGCCATCATTTCCGTGGTGATCGGCGGCGCGCTGCTCACGGGAGGCTATGGCTCTGTGGTCGGTGCGGCACTCGGCGCGCTGATCTTCGGCGTGGTCCAGCAGGGCCTGTTCTTCGCCGGCGTCGAAAGTTCGCTCTTCAGGGTGTTTCTCGGCGTGATCCTGCTGCTCGCCGTGATCCTCAATACCTTTATCCGCCGCATGATCACGGGAGAACGCTGAAATGTCCGCTCCATTGATCGAACTCGTCGAAATCGAGAAGCATTTCGGTCCGGTCATAGCCCTCAACGGCGTCTCCGTCTCCGTCGATGCCGGTGAATGCCACTGCCTGCTGGGCGACAACGGTGCGGGCAAGTCGACCTTCATCAAGACCATGTCCGGCGTCCATAAACCGACAGGCGGCAAGATTCTGGCGGAGGGCCGGGAGATCAGTTTCGACAGTCCCCGCGACGCCATGCTGGCCGGAATCGCGACCGTCTATCAGGACCTTGCCATGATCCCGCTGATGTCGGTGACCCGGAATTTCTGGATGGGCCGCGAACCGCAAAAGCGTGTCGGCCCGTTCAAGTTCTTCGACTTTTCCGAGGCCAACGAGATCACCATGACCGAAATGGCCAAGATGGGTATCCGTCTGCGCTCGCCGGATCAGGCGGTCGGGACGCTTTCCGGCGGAGAGCGGCAGACTGTGGCCATCGCCCGCGCGGTCTATTTCGGCGCCAAGGTGCTGATCCTCGACGAGCCAACCTCCGCCCTCGGTGTCCGCCAGACGTCGAACGTGCTGGCGACCATCGACAAGGTGCGTAAAAACGGCATCGGTGTTGTCTTCATCACCCACAACGTGCGCCATGCCATGGCGGTCGGCGACCGGTTCACAGTCCTGAACCGCGGCAAGACCCTTGGCACCGCGAAGCGCGGGGACATCAACGCCGAAGAACTGCAGGACCTGATGGCGGGCGGCCAGGATCTGGCCCAGCTGGAAGGATCCCTGGGCGGCACGGTCTGACCTGAACCGTTCAATTGACGGAATGTGCATGTGAAGAAACTCGATGTCATAACCATCGGCCGCTCTTCGGTCGATCTCTACGGAGCGCAGGTCGGCGGCCGGCTGGAGGACATGGCGTCCTTCAACAAATATGTCGGCGGCTCTCCCACCAACATGGCGACCGGTACGGCGCGGCTCGGCCTCAAATCCGGGCTGATCACCCGTGTCGGCGATGAGCACATGGGCCGCTTCATCCGCGAGGAGCTGGAACGGCACGGCATCGACACCACGGGCGTCGTCACCGACAGGGAACGTCTGACCGCCCTGGTTCTGCTCGGCATCCGCGACCAGGAACAGTTCCCGCTGATCTTCTACCGTGAGAACTGCGCCGACATGGCGCTGTGCGAGGAGGATATCGATCCGGCCTTCATCGCATCGGCGAAGGCCGTGGTCGCGACCGGCACGCATCTGAGCCACCCGCGCACCGAAGCCGCTGTCCTCAAAGCGCTCACTCTTGCCCGGCAAAGCGGCGCGCAAACCGCGCTCGACATCGACTACCGCCCCAACCTGTGGGGCCTTGCCGGCCATGGCGACGGCGAAAGCCGCTTCATCGCTTCCGAAAAGGTGACCGCGAAGCTGCAGGCCACGCTGCATCTCTTCGACCTCATCGTCGGTACGGAAGAGGAATTCCATATCGCCGGCGGCACGACGGATACGATCCAGGCGCTGAAAAACGTCCGCAAGGTTTCCGGCGCGACCCTGGTGTGCAAACGCGGCCCCATGGGCGCTTCGGCCTTCGCGGGCGACATCCCGGAAAGCCTGGACGACGGCGTTTCCGGTCCCGGTTTCCCGATCGAGGTTTTCAACGTGCTCGGCGCCGGCGACGGTTTCATGTCCGGCCTGCTGAAGGGCTGGATCACCGGTGAGGACTGGGTGACCAGCCTGACCTATGCCAACGCCTGCGGCGCCTTCGCGGTTTCCCGTCACGGCTGCACGCCCGCCTATCCGAGCTGGGAGGAACTGCGGTTCTTTCTGAAGCGCGGTGTCAGGACCAAGGCCCTGCGCCATGACCGGGAGCTTGAGCAGATCCACTGGTCCACCAATCGGCACCGGTCCCATGACGGCGACTGGTCAACCATGCGCGTCTTCGCCTTCGACCACCGCGTTCAGCTTGAGCAGATGGCCGACGAGGCCGGTGCCCCTCATGCGCGGATCGGCACGTTCAAGACCCTTTGCCTCGATGCGGCGCTTAACGTCTCCGGCGGCCGATCCGGCTACGGCATTCTGTGCGACAGCCGTCTCGGCCGCGAGGCGCTTTATCGGGCCGCCGGAACCGGACTTTGGATCGGACATCCCGTCGAGTGGCCGTCCTCGCGGCCCTTGACCCTGGAACCGGAACTGGGCCCGGATTTCGGCGGCTTGTCCGAATGGCCGGCCGAGCACGTGGTCAAGGTGCTGTGTTTCTACCATCCGCATGACACCGAAGGCCTGAAGGCGCAGCAGGAGGACACCCTGAAACGGCTTTTTGCCGCCTGCCGCCGCAACCGTCTTGAAATGCTTCTGGAAGTCATTCCTTCCAAGATCGGGCCGGTCGAGACCGACACCACGGCTCAGATCATCCGCCGCATCTATGAAATCGGCATCTATCCGGACTGGTGGAAGCTGGAGCCGATGACCTCCCAGGAAGCCTGGGCCAAGGCCTGCGGCGCCGTCACCGACAACGATCCGCATACACGCGGCATCGTGGTGCTCGGCCTCGACGCACCGGAAGACCGGCTGGCGGAGAGTTTCTCCGAAGCCGCCCGCTTCGAACTGGTCAAGGGCTTCGCGGTCGGCCGGACCATCTTTGCCGACTCGGGCCGCAAATGGTTGGCCGGCGAAATCAACGACGAAGCCGCAATCGCCGAAATGACCGCCCGTTTCGAGCGGCTTTGCCGTATATGGGACAATGCCCGTTCCGAAGCGCGCGCAGCCCACCCACAAGGAATTCCCGCATGAGCACCATCCGTCTGACGGCCGCTCAGGCCATGATCCGCTTTCTCGCCGCGCAACTGACCGAGGATGGCGACCGCTTCATCGACGGTGTCTGGGCGATTTTCGGCCACGGCAACGTCGCCGGCATGGGCGAAGCCCTGGAACAGGCCGGCAATGCCCTGCCCACCTGGCGCGGCCAGAACGAACAGACGATGGCCCATACGGCGATCGCCTTCGCCAAGGCCAGCAAACGCACCCGCGCCATGGCGGTCACCTCCTCCATCGGGCCGGGAGCGACCAACATGGTCACAGCGGCGGCCCTTGCCCATGTGAACCGCCTGCCGGTACTGCTCATTCCCGGAGATGTTTTCGCCAACCGCGCCCCCGACCCTGTCCTTCAGCAGGTCGAGGATTTCGGTGACGGCACCGTATCCGCCAACGACTGCTTCCGTCCGGTTTCCCGCTACTTCGACAGGATCAGCCGGCCGGAACACCTGTTGACCGCCCTGCCCCGGGCGTTTCAGGTCATGACCGACCCGGCCAACTGCGGACCGGTGACGCTGGCATTCTGTCAGGACACCCAGACCGAGGCCTACGATTATCCCGAAAGCTTTTTCGAACCGAAGGTCTGGCGGATCCGCCGCCCCGAACCGGACAGCCGTGACATTGCCGAGGTTGCCGACCTGGTGAAGGCAGCCCAAAATCCGGTGATCGTCTGCGGTGGCGGCGTTATCTATTCGCAGGCGGAGGAGACCCTTGGAGACTTCGCCACGCGGCACGGCATACCGGTAATCGAAACCCAGGCCGGCAAGTCGGCTCTGGCACAGTCCCATCCGATGAATTTCGGTGCCGCGGGTGTAGACGGGGCGGAGAGCGCGAACAGACTGGCGGAGACCGCCGATCTGGTGATCGGCGTCGGCACGCGCTTCCAGGATTTCACCACCGGTTCCTGGTCCCTGTTCAGAAAGCCCGGCCGCAAGCTGGTCTCCATCAACGTGCAAGGCTATGACGCTCTGAAACACGGGGCGGCAGGAGTCGTGGGCGACGCGAGAATCTCACTGGAAAGGATCTCCACGGCGCTCGGCGATCACAAGACGGCAGCTTTCGATGCCCACTCCCGGCTCGACTGGCTCGCCAGGGTGGATGCCCATTGCAGCGCGCGGACCGGTGTGCCGGAAGACTATCTGCCGCTCGATGCGGAGGTCATCGGGGCCGTCCAGCGGACCGCGACCGACAAAACCATCGCCATGTGCGCCGCAGGCACCATGCCGGGCGCCCTGAAGCTGCTGTGGCAGTCGCCGCAGGGCGGCTATCACATGGAATACGGCTATTCCTGCATGGGCTACGAAATTGCCGGCGCGATGGGCGTCAGGCTTGCCCGGCCGGATCGCGATGTTGTCTGCTTCGTCGGCGACGGCTCCTACATGATGGCCAATTCCGAACTTGCCACCGCGGTCATGCGCCGGGTGCCGTTCACGGTGGTCCTGACCGACAACCGCGGCTACGGCTGCATCAACCGGCTGCAGATGGGCACCGGCGGCGCGCGTTTCAACAATCTATACGCGGACTGCAATGTCGAGGCGCAGCCGGAGATCGACTTCGTCGCCCACGCGGCCTCCATGGGAGCCCACGCGGTCAAGGCGAAAGATATCGCCGATCTCGAAACGCAAATCCTCGCCGCCCGCGACAGGCCGGTCCCGACGGTCATCGTCATCGATACCGATCCCATGCACGGGCCCGGGGAAAGTGGCGGCGGCGCCTGGTGGGATGTCGCGGTGCCGGAAGTCTCCTCCCGCCCCGAGGTCAACAAGGCGCGCGCAGGCTACCTCGACGCGCTGAAACACCAGAACCTCGTGGACTGAGGGGGAGGGGCGACAGAGAGACCAGACACCGTCCCATCCCGACGTCATCCCATGGCTTGACCATGGGATCCATGCCGATCGCCCCCCAACCGTGAGGCCATGCTTTTGGCATGGTCACGGCATGGGTTGCCGGGTCAAGCCCGGCAATGACGGAGAACGGAAGGACCTCAAAACCAGCAGTTCAGCACTTAGCCATCACCACCCTCATCCCGACGAGGACCGATAGGTCCGTATCGAAGGACGAGGCCTATGAAAGATACAGTCAAACCAAACGTTCTCTCGAACGCGACAGGACACTACCCATGATCCTTTACGGCACCAACCCGATTGCCTGGGCCAATGATGACGACCAGACGCTCGGAGCGCATATCCCGACGGAGCAGATCCTCACGGAAGCCTCGCGGATCGGCTTCGACGGCATCGAGAACGGCCACCGCTGGCCGGACGATCCCGAGGAGTTGAAGCAGCTTCTGGGCGGCCACGGCCTGAAATTCATTTCCGGCTGGTATTCCCTGAACCTGCTCGCGCGGTCGGTCGAGGACGAGAAAAAGGCGATCCAGCCACATCTGGACAAGCTGAAGCATAATGGCTGCAAGGTCTGCATCGTCTGCGAGACTTCCAACACCATCCAGGGCTCGGATATCGACATCAACAAGAGCCCGGTGCTCGGCGCGGATGAGATGAAGGCCTTCGGCGCGAAGGTCGAGGACCTCGCCGCATTCTGCGCCGGCCAGGGCATCGACCTCGTCTATCATCATCACATGGGCACCGTTGTGGAGACGCCGCGGGAGATCGATGCCTTCATGGCGGCGACCGGACCGGCCACCAAATTGCTCTTCGATGCCGGCCACTGCTATTTCGGCGCAAATGGCGGAGACCCCGCGCCGGTCCTTGAAAAACATGCTGGCCGCGTTCGTCACTTTCATGCCAAGAACGTGCGTCCTTCTGTCATGAAGGACATCCGTGACACCGCAAGTTCGTTCATGGATGGCGTGCGCGCGGGTGTCTTCACGGTGCCGGGCGACGAAGAGGGCGGCGTCGATTTCATCCCGCTGCTCCAGATCCTCAAGGACACCGGCTATCAGGGCTGGATCGTCATCGAGGCCGAACAGGACCCCGAAGTCCGCAATCCCTTCCAGTACCAGAGCCTGGGATTGAAAACCCTGAAAGAGATCGCGAGAAAGGTGACATTGACATGAGCGAGTTGCTCCGCAAACCGGCCGGAACGACCGGCAAGGTTCACGATATCACCGTCGAAAGCGCGAAGGGACCGAAGTCGCCCGACTGGGGATATGTCGGCTTCGGACTGTACCGCCTGAAGGCGGGCGAGACCGTCAGCGAGGAAACCGGTGACCTTGAGGTCATCCTCGTAATGATCGAAGGCAAGGCCGAGGTCTCCGCCGGCGGCGAGGACTTTGGCGAGCAGGGCGAGCGCATGAACGTGTTCGAAAAGCTGCCGCCGCACTGTGTCTATGTGCCGAACGGCACCGGATGGTCGGCAACGGCGACCACCGACTGCACCATCGGCGTCTGCACGGCTCCCGGAAAGGGCGGCCACAAGGCGTGCGTCCTGCCGGTTCCACAGCAGGTGATCCGGGGCAAAGGGGCCAACACCCGTTATATCTTCCCGATTGCCATGGAGGAAACGGATGTCGCCGACAGCCTGCTCGTCACGGAAGTGTTCACGCCGCCGGGCAACTGGTCGTCCTATCCGCCGCACCGGCACGACGAGGACAATTATCCGGAAATGACCTATCTGGAAGAGACCTATTATCACCGGCTCGATCCGGACCAGGGCTATGGCCTCCAGCGTGTCTTCACCGAAGACGGCTCACTGGATGAAACCGTTTCCGTCAGCAGCCACGACGTGGTGCTGGTGCCCAGGGGTCATCATCCCTGCGGGGCCCCCTACGGCTATGAGATGTACTATCTCAACGTCATGGCCGGTCCATTGCGCAAGTGGCGCTACCAGAACCACCCGGAGCATGACTGGATCGCCCAGCGCGACGCCGGGTAAAATCCTTTTGCCGCTTTCCCGGATCGACAGGCTTCCAATCGGACTCAATTGGAGGTCTGTCGATCAAATACGTTTTGCGTTTCCGGTTCGAAAGACCGGCGGTCAGGCCGGTTCCAGACAGTCCACCAGCGCCCCGCGGTGCTGGATGACCCTGCCGGCCAGGCCGGCTCCGGCCGTGACAGCGTCTTCCACATTCTCCGACGTGAGATATTCCGCCAGAAATGCGGCGTTGAAGCTGTCTCCAGCGGCTGTCGTGTCGACGATGTTGCTGACCGGCTTTGGCTGAAAGGCGCGCAGATTGCCCTGCCGGGCGCAGATGACTTCCTCCGGCCCGTTCTTGACGACCACCATTCCCGCGCCCGCCGCAAGGTAGCGCTCCGCGCTGGCCTTCGGATCGGCGTCGCCGAAATGGGTGATTTCGTCTTCGAAGGAGGGCATGACGAAATCGCAGACGCCGGCCGCTTCGGTCACGCAGGTGCGCATGGTCTCAGCGTTTTCCCAAAGACGCGGTCTGAGATTGGGATCGAAAGCGACCTGAGCCCCCGCTCTCCGCGCGGCGCGCAGGGCTTCCAGAAGCGATGTCCGGTCGCTTGCGGGAAGAATCGCCAGGGTGATGCCGCTCAAATAGATCAATCCTGCCTGATCGAGCGAGGCGTCCAGAGCGCACCGGTCCGCTGCGAGGCAGCGCGCCGCCGACTGGGACCGCCAATAGGCGAAGCTTCGCTCTCCATCCTTCAGTTGGATCAGATAAAGACCGAGGGTGCGCTCCTCCAGCCTGCGGACGGCACTGATGTCGATATCCGCGGCTTGAAGGAATTCGAGCATCTCGTTCGACACCTGATCGGTGCCTACCGCGGTGTAATAGCTGACGCTCCAGTCTTCGCCCAGATATTTGCGCGCGTACCACGCCGTGTTCAGGGTATCCCCGGCAAAGCCCATCACATAGGTGCCGCTGCCGCTCGGGGCCATTTCAACCATACACTCACCAATGGCCAGGAACGTCTTTGACAAGGGGGCACTCCTTCAACGGGTAAAAACCCGGAAAAACTTAAGGCGGACAATCCGCGGAAAAGCACGATTTAAATCCATTAGCATAGGTCGCCGTCAAAGGCCTAGTGCCCGAATGCCAATCTGCCTGTTCAAAGCGGTTTGGCAGGAACCGGACTGTCATAATGCAGTGGAAATCACTTGATCCCGGCGCGCATGAAGCTTTGTACGAACTGGCGCTGGAACAGAAGGAAGGCAAGCAGCAGCGGCCCTGACGTCATCAGCGTGGCCGCGTTGATGACCGACCATTCGACCCCGCTGTCGATGGCCGAAAACACGCTCAGCCCAACGGTGACCGGGCGGGTTTCGACGGAATTCGTGACGATCAGCGGCCACAGGAAGTTGTTCCAGTGGTGACTGACCGAAACAAGGCCATAGGCCAGATAGGTCGGCTTCGCGAGCGGGATATAGACCTTCCACAGGACGGTCAGGAAGGAAGCCCCTTCAATGCGCGCCGCTTCGTCCAGTTCCTTCGGGACGGTCATGAATGTCTGGCGAAGCAGAAAGATGCCGAACCCGGACGCGACATAGGGCAGCGCGATGGCCGGAATGGTGTCCACCAGATGCAGAAGGCGCATGGTCTGATAGTTCTCCACCATCAGGATGTCCGGCATCACCAGAAGCTGCAGCAGGACGAGCGCGAAAAGGATGTTGCGGCCGGGAAACGCGAAGCGGGCAAAGGCATAGGCCGCCAGGGTGCACAGGATGAATTGACCGGCCAGGATCATGGTCACGAGAATGAACGTATTGAGGAAATAGCGTGCGAAAGGCGCCGCGTCCCAGGCCTTGACGAAATTTTCCAGCGTCAGCGGCGCGAACAGCTCGAACCGGGCTTCATAGGCGGCGGGATGAAAGGCGGTCCAGACCGCATAGGCGAGCGGCAGCACCCAGATGAGCGCCAGAGCCCAGGCGGCGAAGACGTTCAGGAACCGGTCCAGGTTCGTCGCAAGCCCGCTCATTTGTAGTGCACCTTGCGGTCGAAGAAGAAGAACTGGCTGATGGCGAGCAGGGAAAGGAGGATCAGCAGAGCCACGGTGAGCGTTGCGCCGTAGGCGGTCTCCCAGAACCGGAAGGCGACTTCGTAAATATAGAACAGCAGCAGGGCGGACGCATTGTCGGGTCCGCCATCCGTCAGGATGAAGATGTGATCGACAAGGCGGAAGGAATTGATCACCGCGTTGACGCATACGAACAGCGTCGTTGGCATCAACAGCGGAAAGGTGATCCTGCGGAAGATCGTCCAGCGTCCCGCCCCTTCGATCTGCGCCGCCTCCTTCAGGTTGACCGGGATCGATTGCAGCGCCGCCAGATAGAAGATCATGAAGAAGCCGGCCTCCTTCCAGACGGTCACGACAATGATGGCGTTCAGCGCGGTGTCCGGATCGCCGAGATAGTTGGTGGCCGGCCAGCCGAACAGAAATCCGGTGATCTGGTCGAAAAGGCCGAAACCCGGCGTATAGAAAAACAGCCAGATATTGGCGACCGCGATCAGCGGCAGGACCGTTGGTGTGAAATAGGCCATGCGCACGAAGCTGCGCCCGAGCAGCTTTTCATTGACCCACAGCGCCATGACGATCGCCAGCGCGACCGAGACCGGGATCGTTCCAAGGGCGAACCAGAGATTGTTCCACAGCACCTTCCAGAACACCGGATCGCCGATCATGCGCTCGTAGTTGTCGAGACCGATGAATTTCGCCTGCCGCCGGCCGCGCGGCGTGGAGAAGAAGCTGTTCAGGATCGTTGTGACCGCGGGGATATGCGTGAAGGCGAACAGAAACACCAGCGCCGGCAGCAGCAGCAGCCAGCCCGTGATCCATTCGCGCCTGAAGACCAAACCCCGCATTGCAGAAATATCCGAAGTCCTGAAGATTTCACGTTCGTTCCGGAACCGCCCGGAAGATGTTTCAAAATGAAGGAAAGGCGGTGCGCCGGGTTTCAACCCGGCGCTCCGCTCTTCCGCTGTATCAGCGGTACTCGGCGAGAATTTTGTCCGCCTCGGCCTGGGCTTCCTTCAGAGCCGTCGCGGCATCTTTCTTGCCGGTGATGACCGCCGCCAGGGCATCGTTGAAGATGCCGGTGACGCGCTGGTTTTGATAGGTGGAGAGCTCGGCTTTGGCGAATTCCAGCTGGTCGCGGGCGACCAGGGCCGGAGCGAAGTCGGCCGCGTAGGCTTTCATCGTTTCGGTTTCCCAGGTTTCCGGGCGCGGTGCGACGTAACCGGTCGCGATGGTCCATTTCGCGGACTGTTCCGGTGCGGTGATCCACTGGACGAATTTCACGGCAGCCTTGTTCTGCTCATCGGAAGCTCCCTTGAACAGGTAGAAGTTGCCGCCGCCGGTCGGGGCGCCGCGCTGGACTTTTTCCGGCAGCATGGCGACGCCGAACTTGAAGGGAGCGTTGTCGCGCACGTTGGTCAGATTGCCGGTCGAGGTCCACATCATCGCCGTCTGGCCCTCGAAGAAAGCCTTCGGGGTTGCGCCCCACTCGACGATGCCCGGCGCCATGATTTCGTATTCGGTGCTGAGATCGACGAGAAACTGCAGCGCCTCGACGACTTTCGGATCGTCGAAGTTGGTCTTGTTGCCTTCCGCGTTCGCCAGGATCGCGCCGTTTTCAATGGCAAGCCCCTGGAACAGCCAGTAGGGGAAGCCGGAAGACGGAATGCGCACGCCCCACTGGGTCACGTTGCCGGAGGCATCCTTTTTGGTCAGCTTCTTGCCGAACTCGACCATCTCGTCCCAGGTTGCCGGAGCGACTTCCGGGTCAAGACCGGCTGCCTCGAAGGCTTCCTTGTTCCAATAGAGAACCGGCGTGGAACGCTGGAAGGGAATGCCGTAGGTCTTGCCGCCGGTCTGGCTGTTTTCCATGAAAGCGGGATAAAAACCGTCCACCCATTTCTTGTCTTCATCGGTGGTGAGATAATCGTCGAAAGGTACGATCAGGTCTTCGTCGATCAGGGTGAACATGTCCACGGACAGGATCACGGAAAGCTGCGGAGGATTGCCGCCGCGCGACGCGGTGATCGCCTTGGCGACAGTGTCCTGGTAGGACCCGGCATAGACGGCATCGATGGTCACATCCGGGTTCTGGGCGGCATATTCGTCGGTCAGTCCCTGAATGGTTTCGGCGGCCTTGCCACCGACGGCGACAGGAAAATAGAATTGCAGGTCGACAGCCTGAGCGGAGGCCCAGGTGCTGAACGAAAGCGCCGTTGCGGCAACGGCTTTCAGGAGGAAGGACTTCAACATCGGTTCAGTTCCCAAGGTTTGAGCATCCGCACCACTGCGGTCGGTCTGCGCGGGCGCGCGCAGTTCGTTCAGGAACGCAATTGCGCTCCGTATTCCGAAACGAGATCGTCCCGGCGCCTGCCGGTCTGCCCGTCGAACACATGCAGGGCGCCGCTCTCGAAGCCAAGATCGATGGACTGCCCGGGGACGACGGGTTTTGTCGTCGGCAGCCGCACCTGGAAAGCGGTTCCGCCAACCACACAGTCGGCCAGGATATCCGCACCCAGATATTCAAGCGCGCGGACCGAAGCGGTCACCGGCCCGCCATCCTGAAGGTGCATGGCTTCCGGACGAATGCCGAGCTGGTGTTCCGCTGCGTTGGCGAGCCTGCCGAAGGCCCTTGCCGGAAACAGGTTCATCGGCGGCGTGCCGACGAACCGGGCGGCGAAGGGGCTCGCCGGTTTCTCGTAGAGTTCGCGCGGTGCGGCAGCCTGCTCCAGGCGGCCTTCGTTCAGGAGCACGACCTGATCGGCCATCGTAATGGCTTCCACCTGATCGTGGGTCACATAGACCATGGTGAATCCGAGCTGCTGCTGCAGGGCGCGGATTTCCACCCGCATCTCGTGACGCAGCTTCGCGTCGAGATTTGAAAGCGGTTCGTCCATCAGGCAGATCGGCTTCTCGCCGATGATGGCGCGGCCCAGCGCGACACGCTGCTGCTGGCCGCCGGAAAGCTGCCCCGGCTTGCGCTCCAGAAGCGTGGAAAGACCCAGCAGGCCCGCCACCCTGGCGAGCCGCGCATCCCTGTCGGCCCGCCCGACCCGGCGGACCTTGAGACCGAAAATGATGTTTTCCGCGACACTCAGATGCGGAAAGAGCGCATAGGACTGGAAGACCATGGACAGATCGCGTTTGGAGGACGGCCGGCCCGTCACGTCCTCACCGCCGATAAGGACCCGCCCCTCGCTGACATTTTCCAGGCCGGCGATCATCCGCAGGGTTGTCGACTTGCCGCAACCGGACGGTCCGAGCAGGGCAGTGAAAGACCCCTCCGGAATATGGATTGAGAGCCCGTCGACGGCCGTGGTCTCACCCCATCTTCGGGTGACACTCTCCAACTGGATGGGCTTGCCGGTGCGCGGTGGCAGGTCACCGGTCATCACGATCAGCTCCCGTCATCGGCGACATGAACCTCCGTCTTGGTGCCCTGAAGGCCGGCAAGAATAGCCTGCGGTACGGACCGGTCCGTGAAAACGGCGTCCACATCGCTCAGATGCCCCCCGCGGACATGCGCGCTGCGCCTGAACTTGCTGTGATCGAGCACCAGGAAGGACCTGCGGCAATTGGCGAGGATCGACTGCCGGGCGGCCACCTCGTCCTCGTGGAAATCCAGCAGCGTGCCGTCTTCATCGACCCCGGCGACACCGAAAATGCCGATATCGACCTTGTAGTTGGAAAAGAAGGCCTGCGCCGACGACCCCAGCACGTCCCGGTCGCCGTGCCGCAGGCGGCCGCCGGCGATGGTCACCTGGAAGGTCGGGTTGACGGAAGCGGTGAAGGCGACATTCAGGTTGTTGGTGAAAATGGCCAGATTCTCGTGGCCGGTCAGCGCCTGCATGACGATTTCCGGTGTCGTGCCGATCGAAAAGGCCAATGACCTGTTGCTCTCGATCTCGCCCGCCGCCAGCGTCGCGATCAGCTGTTTTTCCGGAAGATTCAGGATCTGCCGGGTGGAATAGTGGATATTGGAAGCGGGTGCCGGAGGCTCGACACCGCCATGTGTCCGCCGCAGGATCCCCAGCTCGCACAGACCGTTCACGTCGCGGCGGATCGTCTGGGTGGTCACTTCAAAACGTTCGGCCAGCTCCTCCACCGAGGCGAAGCCCGCCTTTTGCACCAGATCGGCGATTTCCGCCTGGCGTTTCGAAATGTCTATTTGCCCAAGCATATGTTTCCAACCTGTCTCATCCAGTTCGCCCCGGCCGGCGCCGTTGCCAAACTCTTCCCGAGGATTTCGGCGGACTCGAAAAAGCTCGGCTTCGAACCTCGATAAATCATTTTCATATGAACCTTATTCGACGCTCATATGAAAATGATGTGACAGTTCTTGTTCTCGTGACCGCCATCTGACGACCATTCTACGAGCTGCGGACGACTTGTACCGGGAAAATTTGACAATCGGGGAAATGCAAAAGCCGGTCCGAACAGTCGGGAATTCAATTAACCGGCTAAGGTTTAATCTCCAACGAAAACATCGCAAACGCAGAATCTGACGACCAAATGTAATTTTTCAAATTTTCACCAAACTTTACTTTTAGTGTAATGTAATAAAGTAACAAATACGGTTATTCATCTAACTGTCAACCATTTGTCACGCGGCGTTTCTAAGTAACCCTTCGGGATTCACCCCAATCATCGGGAGTTATCATGAAAACGATTATCAGCTCTGCGCTGGCGCTGGCCCTTACCGGCTCTGCCGCCGTCGCCCAGGACACGCTGCCGCAAGCTTCAAGCCAGTGGTTCAAGGATGGCCAGGCTGCCATTCAGGCGGTTCTCGACCGCCAACCGAACACCAACCGCGCCAAGAACGTGATCCTGCTGATCGCCGACGGCAATGGCGTGGGCACAAACTACGCCACTCGCCTGTTTGACGGTCAGCAAAAAGGCATGATGGGTGAGGAAAACGTTCTTCCCTACGAAACCCCGGAATTCTACAGCGCCCTGGTCAAGACCTATAACATCAACGCCCAGACGCCGGACTCCGCTCCGACAGCCGGCTCGATGAACACCGGTGTGAAACAGCGCTTCAATCTGATCAACCTTGGCGAAAACGCGATCCATGAGGATTGCTCCACGGTTGAAGGCAACGAACTGGCCCTGTTTTCCGAACTGATGACCGACGCCGGCAAGTCCGTTGGCGTCGTCTCCACCGCCCGCATCACCCACGCCACGCCGGCGGCGGTTTACGCCAAGACCGCCAACCGCAACTGGGAAGACAGCGTGCCAGAAGGCTGCACCGCGCAGAAAGACATCGCGACCCAGCTGATCGACGCCCTGGATGCCGGCACCATCGATTTCGCGATGGGCGGCGGCGGACGCTACTTCCTGCCGAAGGACAAGGAAATGGGTGGTCTGAAGGGCCGCCGCGAAGACAATGTCGACCTGGTTGAGCGCGCCACCGGCCTGGGTGCTCAGTTCGCGACCGACACTGCGGGCTTCAACCAACTGAAGCTCGACGGCTCCACTCCGGTTCTGGCGCTCTTCAACGACAGCCACATGGAATATGAAGCCGACCGCGCCGATGATGACGAGCCGTCCCTGGCCGACATGACCAAAGCCGCGATCGAGTATCTCTCCAAGAACGAAAACGGCTACTACCTGGAAATCGAAGCGGGCCGTGTCGACCACGCCAACCACGACGGCAATGCCGCTCGCGTGATGCGGGACGGCGTTGCCTTTGTCGAGGCCGTTGCGCTGGCCGACGAACTGACCAACGATGAAGACACGCTCATCATCGTCACCGCCGACCACGAACACGCAATCGCCTTCAACGGGTATTGCGGCCGTGGCTCCGACATCCTGGGCCTGTGCTACGACGTTGCCAAGAAAGGCATCAAGCACTCCGATGAACTGCTCCTGGCCGACGACGGCAAGCCCTACACCGTGATCGGCTATCTCAACGGCACCGGCTCGGTTCTGAAGAAGGAGGAAGGTGCCAACGACTACACGGGCTCTCGTCCGGAACTGGATCAGGAAACCGCCACCGACCTGGACTACGTTCAGCAGGCCCTGATCCCGAAATCCTCCGAAACCCATTCCGGTGAGGACGTCGCGATCTACGCAAAGGGTCCCTGGGCACATCTGGTCGATGGCACCATCGAACAGAATGTCATCTTCCACATCATGAACCACGCTGCAAACGCTCAGTAAGCGTCCGGCACGGCCTCACCGACAGGTGAACCGGAAAGGCCTGCCACCAGTGCAGGCCTTTCTCTTTCCTGTCACATCCGCCGGATAGACAGGGCCAGGTGAATAGTCCGACACGATGAGGATCCCATGGATCGCAGACAGCTTGTTGCCGGGTTGGGCCTTGCCCCGCTTGCAAGGCTCCTTTTCCCATTGCCCGCCGCTGCGTCCGACAAACCTCTGAAACTGCGCACGCTTTACAACAAGGACCGGAGCTTCTCGGACCTTGCGAAATCGCTGGAGGGGAGCCGGATTTCCGTCGACGGCTATATGGCACCGCCTTTGAAAGCCGACAGCCGGTTTTTCGTCCTTACCAAAATTCCGATGTCCGTTTGCCCGTTCTGCGAGACCGAGGCCGAATGGCCGCGTGACATTCTCGCGATCTACACCAAGCGGACTGTCGAGGTTGTGGCATTCAACCGCAAAATCGTCACCAGTGGCGTTCTTGAACTGGGTACCTTCAAGGATCCGGACACCGGCTTTGTCAGCAGGGTCCGTCTTGTCGACGCCGTCCATGAACGCCCCTGACGGATCGGCATGACCCTCTCCCTGCACGTTGAAGACCTTTCGATCACTGCTCCCGGCGGCCGCGTGCTGCTGACCGCGGGCCGTTTTTTTGCAGCGCCGGGCGAGACAGTCGGCCTGCGCGGTCCTTCAGGCGCGGGCAAGTCCACCTTCCTTTACGCACTGGCCGGCCTGCAGCCGCATATGAGCGGACGCCTGAGCTGGGGCGAGACCGATCTGGTGCGCCTGAATGACGGGGCGAGAGCCGGGTTCCGGCGTCAGCATGTCGGCCTGGTTTTTCAGGATTTTCTCCTGTTCGAGGAACTCAGCGCCCTGGGCAACGCCACCCTGGCAACCGCCTTCGCCCCACCGGCGGCGCGCCGCTCCATCCGGGAAACGGCGGCCGAAGTCCTGTCGAGACTCAAGGTTCCTTCCGGCAGGCGAACCGTGGACAGCTTTTCCGGCGGGGAACGCCAGCGCACCGCCATCGCCCGCGCCCTTGCCCACCGGCCCTCCATCATCCTGGCCGACGAACCGACGGCCAGTCTGGACCGCGACACCGCCGACCTGCTGATAACCGACCTGATCGGGCTCGCACGGACGGAAAAGAAAACCCTGATCGCAGTCAGCCACGACCGGCATCTCCTCGACTGCATGGACCGGGTCATCGACATCGCCGACGGCCGCCTGAAGACGGAGGTGTCTCCTGCCTGACCTGATCTCGGATAGCTGGCGGGACCTTTCGCCCCTCCTCCAGGACATCTTGTGGCTGGTGATGCTGCTGGTGCCGGCCCTTGCCGCCGGCGCCGCCGTGCTGCGCGGCTACCGCCCGCGGGCCCTGGTGGCCGCCCTCTTGTGGCGCTACCGCTGGACCAGCCTGACCTTCATCCTGCTGATCGCGGTTTCCGTCGGTATCGGCGTCGGCCTGATCGCCCAGGAAAGGGGCCTGCGCAAGGGAACGGCCCGGGCCGCGGAAAAATTCGACCTCATCGTCGCCGCACCCGGCAGCGAAATCACCATGATGTTCGCCGCGGTCTATCTGCAGCCGAGCGACGTGCCTCTCCTCAGCGGGGCTGTCTATGACGAAGTCGCCGGACATGAGCAGGTCGACCTCGCCGCCCCGATCGCATTCGGCGACAGCTATCGGGACTCGCCCGTCGTCGGCACCACCGCCGGGTTCGTCGATCATCTGGCCGGAAAACTGGCCGACGGGCGAATGTTCGCCACCAGCACGGAGGCGGTCGCGGGATCCGCCGTGAAGCTTGCCCTCGGCACCGCCATTACCCCGGCACACGGTATTGGCGACAGCGCGGAAGATGACGCGCATGCGGGCCACACGCTCGAGATCGTCGGCAGGATGCCTCCGACGGGAAGCCCGTGGGACAGGGCGATCCTGGTTCCCGTCGAAAGCGTCTGGGAGGTTCACGGGCTGGTCAACGGCCATGCGCCCGGCCGCGAGGCCCAGATCGGCCCGCCCTTCGATCCGGACTATTTTCCCGGAACGCCGGCCATTCTCGTGCGGGCGGAGGCGTTGTGGGCGAATTACGCCCTGCGTTCGCAATTCACCCGGGCGGACACCATGGCGTTTTTCCCCGGCGCCGTGCTGGCACAGCTCCATTCGTTGATGGGCGACATCCGTCAGGTCATGTCCGTCATGGCGGTGCTGACGCAGGTTCTGGTGGCGGCCGGCGTCCTGACCGGACTGATCATCCTCACCCGCCTGTTCGCCCGTCGCCTGGCGCTCCTGAGAGCCCTCGGCGCGCCCCGGCGGTTTGTCTTCGCCGTCGTCTGGTGCTTCGCGGCCACCCTGATCGTCTCCGGTTCCCTGGCCGGACTGGCGGTCGGCCTGGTGGCGGTCGGCGTGATTTCCTCAATCGTCACGGCAAAGACGGATATCCTCGTCACCGCGACCCTGAGTTGGCCGGAATTCCACCTGATCGCGGCCTTTGTCAGCCTCACGGTCCTGCTCGCGCTCCTGCCTGCCTTCATGACCATGTCACGTAATATCATTACAGATCTGCGCGCCTGATCCAATCCAGAGGATTTTTTCATGAAGCACGCAGCAGCCATCCTGTTTTCCTTCCTGTTTTCTCTCGCCGGGCCGGTTTCGGCGGCCGAAGGACACAAGACGCCGGAACCCGTCCATGCGCATCAGGGTGAAGCCCACGATGAGGGACATGATGACGAGGGGCACGAAGGGGGGGAGCATTCCGATCATGAAGGCCACGCCGAAGGCGTTCGCGCCCTTCATGCCTGGATCCGGGCGACCTCCGATAAAACCGCGCTGCTTTTTGTCGAAATCGAAAACACCTCGGACAGGGACATCCTGATTACCGGCGCGGAAACGGATGTGGCCGAGAGCGTCGAACTGGTCGGCTTTCAGTTGAAGGATGGCGAAACGCACTTCATCCCCCTGCCCCCGGTTCCCCTCAAGGCCGGGCAGGAAATGGTGCTGACGCCGAACGGCCTGGCCCTGCGGCTCAACGGCTTGAAACGCTCCTTCGGGAAAGGCGAGGAATTCGAAATCGAGATCGAGTTCGATTTCGGTCATCTCGAAATGCATGCCCAGGTGGAGGACGCCAACGCCACCCGGCACAGCCATGCGGGACATCAGCATTAGGTTACGGGCCCGAAAACAAGCGCGGGAAGCCGGGGGAGCTACCCCCACCCCTAACCCCTCCCCACAAGGGGGAGGGGGATTTTTCTCACAATGTGGAAAGCCGTTTGAAGGTTCTCAGCGACAACTCCGAGCCAAGCGGTATTCCCCTCCCCCTTGTGGGGAGGGGTCAGGGGTGGGGGTTTCCACCAACAAAATCGAACAGGAGCCCCACACCGCCTACCGGTAGAGAAGCGATATCCCCTTGTCGTCGAAGAGATGCAGTTTTTCCGGGGCGGCGGTCAGGCGGATATTGGTGCCCTTGGCAATCTTGTGGATGCCCGGCAGCTTGGCGATCAGGGCGGCCTCGCCGTTCTTGGACATGAAATAGAGCACCGTGGTCTCGCCCAGCGCCTCGACGATATCCACATCGGCCGAAACGAGGAATTCGTCGCTGTCGGTGATCGTCAGGTCTTCCGGCCGCACGCCCAGCCTGACCGCGCTTCCGGCATCGTCGCCCCTGGACGCGATCGGCACGGTCGCGCGGCCACCGTCCGCCATTTGCACCGATGTCGTCTCGCCCGTTGCCGTGACTTTGGCGTCGAGCAGGTTCATCGCCGGTGACCCGATGAACTGGGCGACGAAGGTGTTCGCCGGCCGCTCGTAGAGGTCCAGAGGCGCGCCGACCTGCTCGATATTGCCGCCATGCAGCACCACGATCCGGCTGGCGAGTGTCATCGCCTCCACCTGATCGTGCGTCACATAGACCATCGTGCTTTCCGGCATGCTTTCCTTGAGCTGCGCGATCTCGATCCGGGTCGCCACCCGCAACGCCGCATCGAGGTTCGATAGCGGCTCGTCGAAGAGAAAGACTTTCGGGTTGCGCACGATGGCCCGGCCGATGGCGACACGCTGGCGCTGACCGCCGGAAAGCGCTTTCGGCAGGCGGTCCAGATAAGGCTCGAGCTGCAGGATGCGCGCCGCGTTGGCGATGGCCGCATCGATTTCCGAGCGTGATTTCTTGGCGATCTTCATGCCGAAGGCCATGTTGTCGCGCACCGTCATATGCGGGTAGAGCGCGTAGGTCTGGAACACCATGGCGATGCCGCGCTGTGCCGGCGGCACGTCGTTCATGCGCTCGTGGTCGATCTCCAGGGTTCCCCCGGTGATCGTCTCCAGACCGGCGATCATCCTCAGGAGCGTGGACTTGCCGCAGCCGGACGGGCCGACAAAGACGATCAGTTCGCCCTGGTTGATCTCCAGGTCGATATCCCTGAGGACCTCAACGGAGCCATAGGATTTGCAGACATCTTTCAAAGACAGAGAGGACATGCCGGCTGCTCCCTAAATTGGTTGTTTTTCATTTTATTTCACCGATCCCGCAAGAAGGCCGCGGACGAGATAACGCTGCAGGGCGAAGAACACCGCCAGCGGAACGGCAATCGAGACGAATGCCGCCGTTGCCAGGATTTCCCAGTTGCCGCCTCTTGTGCCGAGCAGTTCGACGATCTGCTTGGTCATGACGGTCGTCTCGCCGGTAGCGTCGATCAGGAACACCATCGCAACGAGCAGATCGTTCCACGTCCACAGGAACTGGAAGATCGCGAAAGAGGCGAGCGCGGGGAAGGACAGCGGAATGATGATCTTGACGAAAATCTGAAAGTCCGTCGCGCCGTCGACCTTGGCGTTTTCGATGATGTCGCGCGGCAGGCCGACCATGTAGTTGCGCAATAGATAGATCGCCAGCGGCAGGCCGAAGCCGGTATGCGCCAGCCAGACGCCCAGATAGCCCTTACCTATCCCCACCGCCAGATGCAGCTTCAAAAGCGGGATCAGGGCCAGTTGCAGCGGCACCACCAGAAGCGCGACAACCGCGGCAATCAGCAGGGCGCGCCCGGGAAACCGCATCCAGGCGAGTGCGTAGGCCGCGAAGGCGGCAATGACAATCGGAATGATGGTCGCCGGGATGACCACCGTCAGCGTGTTGAAGAAGGCCTTGGTCATGCCCTCCCGGTTCGACGGATCGAAAAGCATCTCGCGGTAATTGTCGAGGGTGAATTCGGGGGGCGAGCTTGCGGTCACGAAGACCCGTCCGCCGCGCCGGCCGGAAAATTCCGTCTCATTCACCAGCCGGTAGTCGCCGTTGGCCTCGACCGTCAGGCGCCCGTCCTCGCCCATGTCGGCGGTTTCCCCCGGCGTGTAGGCGGCGATATCCTGGCTCGTGATGCCCCAGGCGGAGATCTCCGCCTGTCTGTCCGCTTCGAAAAGATTGCCCCGGATCACCCAGAGCCCGTCCTCCTGGACCTGCGTATCCGGATTGGCGGTCCGCAAGGTCTCGTTGCGCTCGGACGGCAGCATCGACGCCCACCAGCCGCTTGACGAAATCTGGTCGGCCGTCCGGAACGAGGAAACAAACAGTCCGACGGTCGGAAACAGCCAGAGCGCGACCAGCAACACGACGGAGATTTGCACGGCCCAGGTGAGACCGGATTTGGTACCTGCTATTGACGACATGGTCCGGCCCCCTCAGTTCATCTCTTTGCGTGCGTTGTAGACATTCCAGACCAGGATCGGCAGCACCAGCACCATGATGACGATGGCGCTGGCAGAGCCGACGCCCCAGTCGTTCGCCCGGAAAAGCTTGTCGTACATGTAATTCGCCAGAACCTGCGTCTCCCATTGTCCGTTGGTCATGGCAAAGACGATGTCGAAGACCTTCAGGACGACCAGCGTGATGGTTGTCCATACGACGACGATCGTTCCCATGATCTGCGGAACCTTGATCTTGAAAAAGATCTGGAACGGGTTGGCGCCGTCGAGGATCGCCGCCTCGATCGTCTCTTCGGGAATGCCGCGCAGCGCCGCCGACAGGATGACCATGGCGAAGCCGGTCTGGATCCAGATCAGCACGACCATCAGGAAGAAACTGTTCCAGAACGGAAGGGTCAGCCATGTCTGCGGCGCGCCAAAGGCAAATTCCGCCGACAGTACCGAAAAGACCGACTTTGCGGATAGCCAGATCATCCAGGCAGCTACGAACCCGGCGAACAGGCGTAGCGGCACGGCCCACCAGGAACCGCCGGCCCGCGCGGATTCTCGCCGGATCAGCGGCTTGAGCGCGAGGTAGAAGACATACGCCATGAGAAGCGCGAAGCAGATCACGATGGCGGCCGGCAGCAGGCGGAGAAAGAGGAAGGAACCGGGCCCGCCCTCGAACATCAGCCAGACGGCGTTGAGCACGCCGATCTGATCCTGGTTGGCGGGGCGGGTATCGTAGATGAGCTTGAAAATCACCGCCGCGCCGACAAAAGAGATCGCCATCGGCATGAAGATGAACGACTTGGCGACGTTTCCCCAGGCGATGCGGTCGGTCAGTTGCGCGGAGAGCAGCCCGAACGCGGTCGATATGGCCGGCACGACGATCAGCCAGAGCATGTTGTTGCGCATGGCTTCCCAGAATTTCGGCTCGCTTGCCATCTGGGCATAGTTGTCGAGACCGACAAACGCCCCGTCCAGACTGCGGTCTGTCAACGAAAGCCGCAGGGTCTCGATGACCGGGTACCCCAGATACAGGGCGAGAGCGAAGATCGCCGGAAACAGGAACAACCAGGGACGGATCATGTTGGCGCGGTTGATGTTCCGGCCGATGTGTTTCCCGCGGGCGGGGAACAGAACCTTGTCGAGAAACTGGTTGGACAGGTAGAAATAACCGATGCACCCGCCGACACCGACGATGATGGTGATCAGACCTTGTAATGCCGGATTCATGCTCTCCTCCCCGAGAACGTGCCGCTGTATCGGTCTGCTTTCACGATGACGCCTGAAGTGGATGACGCCTGAAAGTGAAAGACTGACCGGTGCCCCAGGCTTTTTCTGCCTGTTATCGCGAGCACCTTCCGGCACCTTCTGGCGATGCCGGATCTGTCCGGAGTGGAAATCACCCCGGACAGATCGTTTACGTTCGAAGCGGAAATTACTTCAAGGCATCCCAGGACGTCTGGATGCTGTCCGCGACTTCCTGAGCGGGCTTGCCGCCCACATAATCGACCATCCCGGTCCAGAAGGACCCCGCACCGACGCCGCCGGGCATCAGGTCGGAACCGTCGAAGCGGAAGGTGGTTGCGTTAAAGAGAATATCGCCGAGAGCCTTGCGGGTCTCCGTGACATAGACCTCCTTGTTCACACTCTTGAGCGGTGTCAGGAAACCGCCGCCCTCCAGCGACATCCAGAGTTCGTGCGCGATCGGCGTTTCCAGGAACTCGATAAACGCATGCGCTGCCGGGCTGTCCTTGGTGATGGCGAAGAGAGTGCCCGCGCCCAGAACCGGAGACCCGAGATCCTTTTCCGCATAGGCGGGGAAGTAGAAGAAGTCGGCATCAAGTCCCACTTCCGTTCCTTCCGGGAAGAAGGCCGGGATGAAGGAAGCCTGATGGTGCAGGTAACACTGCGGCGGCGATGAGAACATGCCCTTCGGACTATCGCGGAAATCGGTCGAGGCCACAGCGCCGGCGCCACCGGCGACGAAATCGTCGTTGCGGGCGAACCAGCCGAATTCTTCAATGGCGCCAACCACCTTGGGGTCGTTGAACGGCAGCTCGTTGGTCACCCACTGGTCGTAGACGTCGGCCGGCTGGGTGCGCAGCATCATGTCCTCGACCCAGTCGGTTGCCGGCCAGCCCGTTGCGGCACCGGAACCCAGTCCGATGCACCAGGGGGTGCCGCCATCCGCGACGATCTGTTCGGTCAGGGCTTTCAGCTCCTCCATGGTGGAGGGAACTTCGTAGCCAGCGTCCTCGAAATTCTCCGGAACGTACCACACCAGCGATTTCACGTCGGCCTTGTAGGGGAACGCGTAGAAGGTCTTGCTGCCGTCCTTGCCTTTGTAGCTGCCCAGGTCGACCCAGGACTGGCCGGCTGCATAATTGTCCTTCATCCATGCCTCGGCATCGGCGCCGAGCGGTGTCAGGAAACCGCGTTTGGCAAGATCGGCCGCAAGGCCCGGCTGCGGGAAGACGGCGACGTTCGGAGCGGAACCGGCTTCCGCGTCGACGACGATCTGCTGCTCCATGCTGTCGGAGCCGGTGTAGCGGACATCGACATTGGCGGCTTCGCCGAAATAGGCCAGCACCGTGTCGAAAGCATCCTGGTCCGGCCCGAGCCACGGGCCCAGAATGGTGACTTGCTCACCGCCGAGATCGTGGGAATCGGCATAGGCCTGATAGCTGTCCCAGTTGAAGCGTGAATCTTCGCCGGGCGCATACAAAAGATCAGCCGCCGCCGCAGCGTTGATGCCGAAAGCGGCGCCAAGCGCCACACCTGCCGTGCAGGCCATCAAACGTCTTTTCATGTCAATCCTCCCAGATTGTCCTCGTCCCAGGACTTTCAATTTAAAGTGGCACACCTAACCGTCCGGCAGCAATACCCACATGTATGTTCAGGACAAGTATTCTCCCAGTATCGGCCATCCAAACCGCTTTGGATTTCGTTCACACCATGTCGTCACGCTTCGGCCTTGTCAAGCGGACAACTGACGAATTAGTGTTGCATTTCAATAGAAGCCTGTCGGGAGGGGCGCTTTCAAAGCGTTTTGGGCAAGAATGACCAGAGGTGTAAACCTTAAGGAATTGTCGCATCGGTTGAATTTGTCACAGACGACGGTCAGCCGCGCTCTGAACGGCTATCCGGAAGTCAGCGCCGAAACGCGTCGGCGCGTTGCCGAAATGGCGGACAAGCTGGGATACGCGCCGAACAGCCAGGCAAGGCGTCTTGCGACCGGCCGGTCCATGGCGATCGGCCATGTCATACCGCGTTCCATCCATGAAATGATGAACCCGATCTTTCTGGAGTTCATCGCGGGAGCCGGCGAGACCTATTCCAGGCACGGATATGACATGATGCTTTCGGTCGTCGACGACGCCCATGAGGAAGACGCCTACAGGCAGATCGCCTCGCGCAAGAAGGCGGACGGCGTGATCATTCACGGCCCCGCCAATGACGAGCGCCGGCACCTGCTTCTGAAGAAGCTCAATCTGCCGTTCGTCGTGCACGGACGGATCCCGGGCGCTGAGTCAGAAACATCCTGGATCGACATGAACAACCGCCGGGCCTTCGAACGGGCGACCAATCTGCTGCTCGATCTCGGGCACACCCGCATCGCCCTTCTCAACGGTCTGGAACATATGGATTTTGCCCACCGGCGGCGCAGAGGCTTTGAGGACGCTCTGGCAGGACGCGGGCTGTCTCCCGATCCCGCGCTCATGCGCAGCGCCGACATGACCGAACCCTATGGCTGCGAAAATGCGGTGGCGATGCTCAAGGGAGACGATCCACCGACGGCTTTCCTGGTCTCTTCGATGATTTCGGCCATCGGCGTTGCCCGTGGCATCGGTCAATGCGGCCTGAAGGCCGGCAAGGATGTCTCCATCATCACCCACGACGATGCACTCTCCTTCCTGCCCAATTGCGGCGAGGTCCCGATTTTCACCTGCACACGGTCCTCTGTCCGCTATGCGGGAGAGAAAGCGGCCGAACTGCTTCTGGCCATGATTGCCGACCCGGATGCCAAACCGGCATCCCTGCATATGGACGCCGAACTGATCATCGGCCAGTCGACCGGCCCTGTCCCATCCCCACAAAATCAGGCAAGGCCATAAGCTGAATGGACGGTTCGGAAGATGCCGGTCCTGACGCGGCCGCTACGGGGAGCGCGGAGGGGGGCGTGGAATTTTCCTACACATGGGTCAGGCCGCAGGCTTCCAGGACATTGTTCATGGTGGCAAGGCCGGCCAATCTGTGCGCCTTGGCAACATTTGCGGCCTTCGCCGGATCGCCCGCCCGGATCGCGTCATACATCGCCCGGTGATCGTCGGAATTCGCAGCCGGCCCCTTGTTCAGCCGAAGCAGAACCATGTCTGCGCGGAAGACCTGATTGAGCAGGCTGGAAATTGTTTCATCGAGCCGGGCATTTCCACCGCTTCGGGCAATCAGCCGGTGAAAGCGGTCGTCCAGCAACGCCCAGCTTTCCATGTCGTTGTCGGCCAGGGCCTTCTCGGCGGAGATCACCGCCTCTTCGATACCGCCAAGCACCAGGTCGCCGCATTTTTCCTTCGCGGCGGAGCCCGCGGCAAGTGCCTCCAGAACGGAAAGGATCTCGAATACCTCGCAGATGTCCTTTCTCGAAATGGCGAGAACCTTTGCCCCGCGCCGCGGGATGAGCTCAACGAGCCGCTCCGCCTCCAGACGGATCAGAGCCTCGCGCACAGGTGTCCGGCTCATGCCGAGCCGATCGGCAATATCGGGTTCCGGCGCCTGAAAGCCCGGCGGCAGTTCTCCGTTCAGTATATCGGCCTTCAAACGCTCATAAGCTTTGTCGACGCGTGTGGATTTGACTTTCGATGACATTGCGGAAAGCACCCGACTCCTGACCTGTGTCACAGCAGATTGCATTTTCCCGGTACTGAATTCCCCCCAGCCCGGCCGCCCTGTTTTGAGAGCAAATCAATTCAGCCCGGATAATTTTATCGGTTCAATTTTATCCAAAGCATCAATCATGCGGTAAAGGCTCTTTCCCGCGAACCCGCGTACTCAGAGTTTCTCATTGAAATTGCACACGAATATGGCTTTCTGCTGACGGAAAACCATTGTTAAAAATAGCGAGTAAAGCCTCTCGGAAATCGATCTGGCAGGTGCTGTAGCTCCTCACCGGCGAGCGATGAAGTAGTTCTTGCAAATCATTCTTAAAAGCATTATTGTTGCAAATAACTCGCAAAAGCAAATTCAACCGGTCAAGTTTCACAGCCATGTTCAATCGTATTTTCAACGCGCCCCGCACCCGGCTAACCTCCGCGGTTCTCGGCACGCTTGTTTCAGTTCTGCTGGTCTTCTCCTGTCCGCCGTCCGCGCGGGCCGGTCAGTTGAATATCGTCGCGACCACCGGGATGATCGCGGACGCCGCGGCCAAAATCGGTGGCGACAGCGTTGCCGTTCATGCCCTGATGGGCCCGGGCGTCGATCCGCACGCCTACCGCCAGACCCGTTCGGACATCGTGGCGATGACCAAGGCCGACCTGATCCTGTGGCACGGCCTCTTTCTTGAGGCCCAGATGGAGGACTTCTTCCGCAAACTCGGCAAGTCGCGCAATGTCGTCGCGGTCGCCGAGGCCATGCCGGAGGACCAGCTGATTGCCCATGACGTCTATGCCAACAAATACGATCCGCATGTGTGGATGGATCCGGGCCGGTGGCTGTATGTCGCCGAAGCCATCCGCGACGCGCTGATCGAGGCCCAGCCCGAACACAAGGCCGTATTCGAAGCCAACACAGCTGCCTATCTTCAGGAAATCGCCGCATTGGACACTTTCGCGGCCGAGGTTCTGGCAACGGTTCCCAAAGACAACCGGGTGCTGGTGACCGCGCATGACGCCTTCAACTATTTCGGCGACGCCTATGATTTCGACGTCATCGGCATTCAGGGCATCTCGACCCAGAGCGAGGCAGGGTTGCACCGGGTGGCGGAACTGGTCGATCTGCTGGTCGAACGCAAGATCAAGGCGGTCTTCGTGGAATCCTCCGTCTCCGACCGGAGCGTCAGGGCGCTGATCGAAGGCGCGGCGGCCAGGGGACATGAGATTGTCATCGGCGGCTCGCTCTATTCCGACGCGATGGGGGAACCGGAAACCTATGAGGGAACCTATCTCGGCATGATCGATCACAACGTCACCACGATTGCCCGCGCCCTTGGCGGGCAAGCCCCTCAAAAAGGCCGCCTCGGCCAACTGGCAGTAACGATGTGATGACCATGAACACACAACCGGCACTGGAACTTGCGGCAAGCGACGGCCGTATCGCCGACGGCGACACAAACACCGCGCTCGCCGCGAGCGCCCTGGCCGTCAGAGGGCTGACTGTCTCCTATGGCACCAAACCGGCGGTATTCTCCATCGACGCCACCGTGCCGAAAGCCAGCATGACCGCGATCGTCGGCCCGAACGGCGCCGGCAAATCGACTTTCCTGAAAGCCGTGCTCGGTATCATCCCGCGGCTCTCCGGCTCCGCTTATGTCGACGGAAAACCGCTTGAGACCATGCGCCAGGCGATTGCCTATGTCCCCCAGCGGGCCTCCGTCGACTGGGATTTTCCGACCCGCGTGCGCGACGTTGTCACCATGGGCCAGTTCCGGGGTCTGGGACTGCTGGGCTTCATCCGTCCAGCGCACCGGAAAAAGACGCTCGACTGCCTGGAACGGGTCGGCATGGCGGACTTTGCCGACCGGCAGATCGGTCAGCTTTCCGGCGGCCAGCAGCAAAGGGTCTTCCTTGCGCGCGCCCTGGCCCAGGATGCCGGTCTCTACCTGCTTGACGAACCCTTCGCGGGCGTCGATGCCGCCACCGAGAAAGCCATCATCGATGTTCTCAAAGACCTGAAAGCGGAAGGCAAGACCGTGGTCTGTGTGCATCACGACCTTGCCACGGTGACGGATTATTTCGATCACGTGCTCATGCTGAATATCCGCAAGATCGCCGAAGGTCCGGTCGCCACCACGTTTACCGGCCCGATGCTGCAGGAAACCTATGGCGGGCGGCTGGCGACGACGCATATCGATCAGCTCAAGCTGGATTAGGTGGCAATCGACATGTTCTCGGCATTCCTCGACGCATTGACCTTTCAGGCCGGCTACAACGCCGCGCTGGTTGCCGTCGGCGCAACTTTGCTGGGTATCGCAGGCGGCTGCGCAGGCTGTTTCCTGTTCCTGCGCAAACGCACTCTTGTCAGCGACGCCGTCGCGCACGCGACGCTGCCCGGCGTCTGCTTCGCCTTCATCCTGATGGTGTCTTTCGGCGGTGACGGCCGCAACCTTGTCGGCCTGCTCGCCGGGTCCGCGGTAACCGCGGGGCTTGGCCTTCTGACCGTGGACTGGATCACCCGCAAGACCCGCCTCAGAGAGGATGCGGCGATCGGAGCGGTCCTTTCGGTCTTTTTCGGTCTTGGCGTCGTTCTCCTGACCGTCATCCAGACCCTCTCGCACGGCAAGCAGGCGGGGCTGGAAGGATTCCTGCTCGGCTCGACCGCCGGCATGCTGTTCCAGGACGCGGTGATCATCGCCGTGGGCGGCGCCTTGTCCACGGCGGTCATTGTGGTTCTGCGCCGACCCATGACCCTGGTTGCCTTCGACCCGGAATACGCCGGTGCCACCGGCGTCCCGGTCCGCCTCATCGACCTTGCCATGATGAGCGTGGTGATGATGGTCACCGTCGTCGGGCTCAAACTGGTCGGGCTGATCCTGATCGTCTCCTCCCTGATCATTCCCTCCGTCTCCGCCCGGTTCTGGACGGACCGCTCGGACAGGCTGCTGCTCATCGCCGCGGCCACGGGGGGCTTCGCCGGCTATCTCGGCACGGCTCTGTCGGCAACCGCGCCGAACCTGCCGACGGGACCGATCATCGTTCTTGTCAACTTCGCGTTCTTCACGATCTCGATGCTGCTGTCGCCGAAGCGCGGCGTTCTGGCAGCCTTTCTCCGGCACAGGAAATTTCAGGTGGATGTGCATCTCCATCAGGGCCTGACGTCTCTTGCCCGGGGAGAAACCATCCGCGAACGCCTCACACAAAAGATGATGCGCCGCGCCGGCTATATCCGCCAGGACCTGGTGGCGACCGGCAAGGGGCGCGCCGCCGCGGCCAAAACCGTTCTCGACGAGGCCCGCTGGGCAAAGGCGCGGCAGATCATTCAGGACGAAGCGATTTTCGCCAGCTATGACGGCCTCACGCCGATCGAGGCGGTTCTGACGCGCGACCAGATCAGGGATATCGACGCGGCTCTCGGCGCGCCGGCTCCCCTCGCCTCTCCGGCGGGAGGATAAAGGAATGGGCGCGGAATTCGTTCAGTTGAGCCTCACCCCGATCCTGATCGGCGTCCTTGCGGCGATTGCCTGCGCGATGCCGGGCAACTTCCTTCTGCTGCGCAAGCAGGCCCTGATCGGCGATGCCATTTCTCATGTCGTGTTGCCCGGCATTGTGGCGGCCTTTCTGTTAACCGGAACCATCTCGACCTGGCCGATGATGCTCGGCGCGGCGGGAGCGGCGGTGATCGCCGTGGTCATGATCGAAACCATCCGCCGGCTCGGCCGCATCGAGACCGGCGCCGCCATGGGGGTGACCTTCACCACGCTCTTCGCCGCCGGGGTTCTGCTTCTGGAACAGACCGACACCAGTTCGGTGCATCTGGATGTCGAACATGCCCTTTACGGCAATCTGGAAAGCCTGATCTGGCTGTCGGCGACCGGCTGGACCTCCCTGTGGGATCCCGCCGCCCTGGCCGACCTGCCTCCCGAATTGACGCGCATGGCGGTGACAACCCTTGTCATTGCCCTGCTGACAGCCGTTTTCTGGCGGGCCCTCAAGATCTCCACATTCGATGAGGGCTACGCGAACTCCATCGGCATTCCGGTCAAGACCATCGGCTTCGCTCTCGTCATCGTCTCGGCCGTGGCGGCGGTCGCCGCCTTCGACGCCGTAGGCTCGATCATCGTTATCGCCATGTTCATCTGCCCGCCGGCAACGGCCCGCCTCATGACCAACCGGCTGGAACACCAGATCCTGTGGAGCATTTTCTTCGGCGCGGGTTCGGCCGTTGCCGGCTATGTTCTGGCCGGCTACGGGCCGCTCTGGCTGGGAAGCTCCAACGCGGTCAGCGCCGCCGGAATGATCGCAACCGTCTCGGGTCTTGTTCTGGGGGTTGCCTGCCTTTACGCGCCGGCAAGATCGAATGTAACCGCCAGCGGACACTGAGAAATCCAGACAGTCTCCGCAATCACACCAATGCTGTGCAACAAAAATTCAGTCACAGCGACATTCACTCATAACGATATTAGTCATGCTTGCCGACGGTTGTTGTGTGACTGAGCGGAAGCGATTTTCTCTTTATTATTCTTTCAAAGGCACATCGTGAGGCCAGCCTATACGCCTCATCTGGCGATCCGCGCTTGTGGGTGCTTCTGCGCTCTGGACAGCACATCTCATCGCCGCGAGCGCGCGTGAACTTCCCCCCGGTCGCGAGGTTCGGGATTCGGGGTTTTCTGTTTGGAAAACATCCGCTTCCGGCGCAAATCAAAAAGAAACAGGGCAGCTTGCAGGGCACCGGAAGTCGAGCAGGTCCGTGCTTGTACTTAAGTATAGTTGATTTGAACCTTGTAATAAATAACAGTAACATTAGAGAAATCCAATAATTATTTCAATATCTCAACTCATTAAAAGTATTAATTAGAAATTATTCTCAAGACTTACCTTTGATTAACTCTAAAAATTTACCTTACGCGCACACAACAAACAGGTGCCGCAATGAAAATTTTCCTTGCCCCGACCAAGCTGATGCACATGACGCGGAAACATCTTTCCAGCATTCTGGCGGGGGCCTCGCTGCTCGGCTTTTTCGTTGCCGGCGCGCCTGCTACCGGGCAATCTCTTGAGGAAGCCATGGCGGCGGCCTATGCGGTCAACCCGGCTCTCAAGGCGGAACGTTCCAAATACGAGGCAACCAACCAGGGTATCTGGACGGCCAGGTCCGAGTTTCTGCCGACTGTCACCGGCAATTATCTTGGCGAGCACAACGCTTTCAAGACCCGTGGCGGCACCAGCGATCGCGCCTTCTTTCACGAACTCGGCGTCGCCATGTCGCAGACGCTGTTCCAGGGTTTCGCCGGCGTCAACCGCCTTAACCAGGCGCATGAGGAAGCAGCTTCCGGACGCAACCAGCTGATCGGCGCCGAACAGACGCTCATGTTCAACACCGCCGATGCCTATCTTCGCGTAGTCCGGGACCGTGCCATCCTCAACCGCCTGAAGGCCTATAGCAGCGTCGTCCAGCGCGAGGTCAACGCTGCCCGAGCCCGATACAAGTCGGGCGATGCCACCCGTACCGACATCGAGCAGGCCCTGGCCCGACTGGCGGAGGCGCAGGGTAATTCCGATCAGGCCGTCGGCGACCTCGAAGCCTCCGAGGCACTCTATACCCGCCTGACCGGACAAAAACCCGCCAACCTGGGTTGGCCCGCGATTCCGAAGGCGATCGAACCGGCAGGGCTGGACGACGCCCTCACCACCGCCTTTCAGAACAATCCCTCCATCAGGGCAGCGATTGCGGACGCGCGGGCGGCCCGCTATGCCGCGAGAGCTGCCACAGGCGACATGCTGCCTCGCGTAACCCTCGAAAGCGAATGGCAAAACGGCTATCGCGGCAATCTCGGCAACCGGGATGACGAGGACTTCCGGGTCGGGGTCCGGGTCACCGCCCCGATCTTGACCGGCGGGCGCAACATCGCTGCCGTCAAGCGGGCCAGATTCACCGCGGCGCAGGTCGAATACGAACTCGACGACACGCAGCAGATCATTCGCGAAAACGTGACCCGGGCAATGAAGCAGCGGACCGCCTCACGCTTGCGGGCCGAGGCCGGCAAGCGGGCCATCGACGCCAACCGCCGCGCGGTCAAGGGTCTGCTGGTGGAATTCGACAGCGGCCAGAGATCCTTGCTTGACGTGCTGGACGGCGAGCGGGAACTGCTCCTAAGCCAGGTCGACCATATCCGGGCGCGTTACGATTCCCGCATAGCCGACTTCTTCCTCCTGGCCAATATCGGCCGCCTCGCGCCGCAGCATTTTTCGATCATCGAAGAGCGGCCTGCGCCGGTCCCGCGTATCGTGCCGGAGTTCAATACCTGGGATCTGCGGCTGGGCCCGACGGAAAACGACGTATTCCCGGCAGGCATGATCGAGGTGGCCACGAGCGAACCGGTCCTGCTCGAAACCAGACCGTCCCTGCCGCTAAGGTAACGCGGTCGTCAACGGACACGGCAAAGGCGGCTCAAGGGTACAGCCTCAGTACTGGATGCTCTCCAGATCGGTGAAGTCGATCCGGGCGCCGTCGGCGAGTTCGATATAGCCGTCGGCATCCTGCGACAGGGTGATTTCGCCGCCGAACGCATCGATACTCTCGATCGTGCCCTCGGTCATGGTGACCGACCAGTCCGAGCCGTAGGAGCCGAGCGCGGCTCCGTCCGCTGCATTGCCGAGATCGACAATGTCGATCCAGTTGAGACCGGCTCCTCCGTAAATCTGGTCGTTGCCGTCGCCGAGCATATAGGCGAACACGTCCGACCCGTCCCCACCTGACATGTGATCGTTGCCGGTACCACCGCGCAGCACATCGTCCCCGGCTTCTCCGTAAAGACGGTCATTGCCGCCCTGGCCGAGGAGGATGTCGTCCCCACCGCGACCGAAAAGGGTGTTCCCCCCGCGGTCGCCGGCCATGGTTTCTCCGTGGGGGGTGCCGTATTCGCTGCCCCTGCCGTCATCCGTATCGACGATATCCAGCGTGATGGTCTGTGTATCGGTAAGGCCGCCGCTGTCGGTCGCCGTAACATCCAGGGTGATGCTGTCTTCGTTCTCATGGTCGATTGCCACATCGTCCTTGAGTTTCAGAACGAATTCCCCATTCCGGGCAATTACCTCGAAGCGGTCGTCGGAGACCGAGAAGCTTTGCACGTCACCGAGATCCGGGTCGGCCGCTGTAAGCGTGCCGACTTCGGCGCCGGCCTCTTCCTCGTAAATCGAGGCATCGGCGTTGCTTTCGGACAGGGTCTGGTCGAAGACCAGGTCGTCAAAGTCCTGGTCACCACCCCCGGCGATATCTTCGAAGCCGATGGTAATGCCACTCTGGGCGGTGTAGTCGTAGCCGTCCGGATTGAGTGTACCGTCGCCCGAGAAAACCACGTTGGCGTCCCGGCCGGCCAGCAAGGTCCCGTCGGTCAGAACCGCCTGCCAGTTGCCGTCCCCGTCTTTCAGAAACGACACCTTGTCGCCGCTCGTGAGGCCCTTGTTGGTATTGCCGCCGTCCGGGATGAGGAAATAGCCGACGTCCCCGGCCTCCACACCTTCCAGATAGACGGTTGCCGTGTCCCCGGGGGAGAGCCGGTTCTGGTCCACCCAGACGATCTCGCCGCCGACCGGATCGCCGTTGGCATTTCCGTAGTAGACACCAAAAACGTTGCCGTAGCCCGCGTGTTCCTCGATGAAGGTCATGGTCACCTCCACACCCGGGCCCATTGCGGGATCGAAAGCCAGAACCGGCGCCTCGTTGACATCGGTGACATCGACCGTGAAGAGGCCCGTCGAGGACGAGCCGTCGGACGAGGTCGCGGTGACCTCGATGTCGAGGGACGGAAGGGTTTCATGGTCGAAGCTGACACCGTCCCTGACGGTGATGACGCCGGTGTCCGGATCGATCTCGAAGCGCTCGTCCGTGATCGAGTAGGTGACTGTGTCGCCGCCATCAGGGTCGTCGGCAAAGGCGGTGATGCCGATGGCCGTGCCGCCGGACCCGTTCTCCGCCACGGTGTTCGACGATACGTCCGTGTCTCTCAGCGGCCCGACCGGCGCGTTGGTCTCATCGATATCGATGATATCGATGATGACCGTTTCCGTGTCAGAGAGCCCACCGGTGTCTGTTGCCGTCACCTCGACGGTGACCTGGGTTTCAGTCTCATAATCGAAGGCCTGATCGCTCTTTAGCTTCAGCAGATAGATGCCATCGGAGGCGACCACCTCGAACCGGTCATCCGACACGATGAAGGTGTGGCTGTCGCCGACGTCCGGATCAATGACGGACAGCGGCGCGATCTCGGCACCGTAGAATTCTTCAACCACAGCCGTGCGGTGGTCGGAAACGATGGAGACACTGTCGATCAGTGCACCGCCATTGTTGTCTGAACCGATCTCGACATAGGACAGAGTGTTGGAGCCGTCGCCGGAACCGCCGACAATGTCGTACGAGAAGGTCTGCCAGCCGTTGCCCGTTGTCGCCGGGTCGATCGTGTCGATCAGTTCACCGTTCCAATAGACCTCGGCGACGCTTTGACCAGGACCGCCACGGGACTTCATGTCGAAGGTCAGATGATAGACCTGACCGTCCAGTTGCCCTTCGATCTGCTGAGAGGCCCAGCCGTTCGTAAGCGCCGCGAGATCCAGGTGATGGCCCCCGTCGGTCGCGCCGAAGTTCATGTGGCCGGCCTGATGCACGTCGACATTGTCATATGACCAGCCTTCGATGGTGTTCGGGTTCTGGTACCAGCCGGAGCCGTCCGTTCCTCCAAGCGATCCGTCATAAACCTCGAAGCTTCCATTGACCGCGAACTGCTTCGCACCGTTTTCAAGATGCACAGTCAGATCGGGCGGCTCGTTGACGTCGATGATATCGACCGTGAAGATACCGGTTGAGTCCGACCCGTCGGACGAGGTCGCCGTGACTTCGATATCGACGGACGGCAGGGTTTCATGGTCGAAGCTGACACCGTCGGCGACGGTAATCACTCCGGTATCCGGGTCGATCTCGAACCGGTCGTCGGTGATCGAATAGGTGACCGTGTCGGTTGAGTCAGGGTCCTGGGCGAATGCCGTCACCCCGACAACCGTTCCACCGGCGGCGTTTTCCTGCACCGTGTTGGTAACCGTGTCGACATCGCTGACCGGTCCGATGGGGAATTCGTTCTCGTCGCCAACCGTGATCTCGAAGCTGCCGGTGGATGTGGTGCCGTCGCTCGACGTCGCCGTGACCTCCAGGTCGATCAACGGCGTCGTCTCCCGGTCGATCACCGCACCGTCGGCAACGGTGATCACACCGGTATCCGGGTCGATCTCGAACCGGTCGTCCGCAATCGAGTATGTGACCGTATCGGTTGAGTCCGGGTCCTGGGCGAATGCCGTCACCCCGACAACCGTTCCACCGGCGGCGTTTTCCTGCACCGTGTTGCTAACCGTGTCGACATCGCTGACCGGTCCGATGGGGAATTCGTTCTCGTCGCCAACCGTGATCTCGAAGCTGCCGCTGGACGTGGTGCCGTCGCTCGACGTCGCCGTGACCTCCAGGTCGATAACCGGCGTTGTCTCACGGTCGATCACCGCGCCGTCGGCAACGGTGATCACACCGGTATCCGGGTCGATCTCGAACCGGTCGTCGGTGATCGAATAGGTGACCGTGTCGGTTGAATCCGGGTCCTGGGCGAATGCCGTCACCCCGACAACCGTTCCACCGGAGGCGTTTTCCTGCACCGTGTTGGTAACCGTGTCGACATCGCTGACCGGTCCGATGGGGAACTCGTTCTCGTCGCCAACCGTGATCTCGAAGCTGCCGGTGGATGTGGTGCCGTCGCTCGACGTCGCCGTGACCTCCAGGTCGATCAACGGCGTCGTCTCCCGGTCGATCACCGCACCGTCGGCAACGGTGATCACACCGGTATCCGGGTCGATCTCGAACCGGTCGTCGGTGATCGAATAGGTGACCGTGTCGGTTGAATCCGGGTCCTGGGCGAATGCCGTCACCCCGACAACCGTTCCACCGGCGGCATTTTCCTGCACCGTGTTGCTAACCGTGTCGACATCGCTGACCGGTCCGACACCCGCCGTCCCGCCTGGTGCGCCACCGCTACCACCACCGTCCGAGGGAACGCCGCCATCGGTGCCGTCACCCACCTGGGAACCGGCCGACTGAATGCCGTTGCCGCCCAGATCGAACTGCGGCAAATTCGCGTCCAACCCGCGGGCTTCCGGAACCGCTCCGTCGCCAAGGCCTGCGTCGCCATTTTGAAGTCCAGCGGAGGTCTCGACCACGTCCGTGGCGCCGTCCGGCAGGAGTGTGCCGCCCGAACCGTCACCAGCGGGGCCGTCGCCGAGCCTGCCGGCCGCCGCACCGTCCGGGCCGGTACCGTCGCCGCCCTGGCCTCCGGCATCTGCGTTTGAGGAACCGGGTCCTTCATTCTCCAACGGCACCGCCTGAAAAAGATTGGCAACCGTCGCTTCGCCCGTATCTTCCGGCTCGATCGACAGGGAATAGTCGTTGCCGCTGTCCGGACGATAGGGATCGCCGGCTTGCGCATCCACACGTGCCGGCGCGGGTCCATTTCCGCCGGTATTCTTCGCGGCATCTGCGCCGGAGGGTGTTACGCCTGGCTTTTCCGCGTTCGCTGAAGTGTCGGTGTCGGCCATGACTTGCACGTGCTCCATTAGAAACTGACCTCATCACGCGCAGCGTTATCTTAATAAAAACAAACCTCACTTCATGAAATACATGCGCACTTTGATGTAAATTGAGATTTCCAATGTTCTTGGTAAACGCTTTTGAAACAATTCAGCGTCTTAATCAAGAATTGGAGGCAATTAATATGACATCTTCTATCATTGATACTTTTTCCAACGCTAAACTTCCTAAGATGAATTTCATTTCTTCTGAGACCGGCGAACGTGTAAAAACGCCCGGGCTGCCCCGCTCCGTGATCACAGCCTCCATTCTGATCAACATCCTCGGACTGGCCATGCCCCTCACGATCCTGCAGGTTTACGACAGGATCCTCCCGAACAAGGCCACCGACACACTGGTCATCCTCATCGCGGGCCTCGGGTTCGTTCTGGTCATCGACGCGGTCTTGAAGACGATACGTTCCTATCTGATCGGCTGGCTCGCCGCCTCCTTCACGCATCAAGCCAATGTTGAGGTCACCCGGCGCCTGCTGAATTCCAGAACCGACATCGGTTCCGACGCAACGGTCTCCAGGCATCTCGACTCGTTTCGATCGCTCCAGTCACTCGGCGACCAGTACGGCGGCCAGGCCAGGCTACTGGCGATCGACCTGCCGGCGAGCCTTATCTTTCTCGTGGTTCTGTTCCTCATCGGCGGCCCCATCGGGTTTGTCCCCCTCGCACTTCTGGCTCTGTTCGCGCTTCGCACCGCCAAGCTCAACGCGCGCCTCGATCGGTTGATCGAGAAGCGGGCAGAGCACGATCAAAGGAAATACGATTTCATTTTCGAGGTTCTTTCCGGCCTCAACACGATCAAGGCCATGGCCCTTGAGCCGGTCATCCTGCGCCGTTTCGAACGCTTGCAGACCGGAATCTCCCGCCTCGGCTACGACCATATCGACCTCAACAACCGCGCACGGAGTGCTTCCAGCCTGTTTACGGTGCTGACCACTGTCTGCGTGGTTTCCACGGGTGCGCTGCTGGTCATGGGCGGCTATATCAGCGTCGGTGCGGTTGCCGCATGCACGCTTCTGGCCGGCCAGGTGGTTCAACCGCTGCTGCGCGGCATCAACCACTGGACCGACCTGCAGCGGGTCAATCACGATTTCCGCGAGGCAAACGCCCTTTTCGACCTGCCGCGCGAAGAGCGCACCGGCGATCCGCATCTGGCCGTCTTCGGTAATATCAAGCTGCAGAACGCGACCTTCCAGCCTCACCGCGACGCCATCGTTACGGTTCACAATCTGACACTCACGATCAACGCCGGTGAGACCGTCGCCTTCGAAGGCAGTGACGGCAGCGGCCGGATTACGCTTGCGCGTATTGTGTCCGGCGATATCGAGCCGACCTCCGGCCAGATCCTGATTGACGGATACAACCTTTACGGACCGGACCACCGCCATTTGCGCCGCCGCATCGCCTATGTCGGCAACGATGCGCAGATGTTTTCCGGAACGATCCTGCAGAACCTGACGCTGTTCAGCTCCCGATCGACACCACAAAAGGCGCGCATGGCGGCGGATCTGATCGGACTGGAAAAGGACATACACCTGCTTCCGCTTGGTTATGACACGCCGCTCGGCAACGCTATCGAAGAAAATCTGACCGGATCCATGCTCCAGCGCATCGCGATTGCGCGAGCCCTGGCCGGAGAACCCAGGATTCTGCTCCTGAACGACGCCAACGGCGCGCTCGACCACAAGAGCGAAGCCCAGCTGGTCGAGGCACTGAAACGGCTTAAAGGCCAGCTGACAATGTTGATTCTCAGTCACCGCCCGTCCTTCCGCGCCATTGCCGACAAGCAATTCCATCTGGAGGACGGGCGTGTCAGCACCGCCCGCAAGACCGCCACCGCCCCCCGTTACCAAATCCGCCGGCGCGACCCCGCCGGCACGCAGCAGCAAGCTTAGGAACGCCTCATGTCCCTGGCCGCTTTGGAAAACTCCGATTCGATATTTCAGACCGTGAATCCGGCGCAAAGCCGAATGAACCTGGAGACCCGTGTTCATCAGCATGCCGAAAACACGATCGAACGCGCATCACCGGCACAGGCCTGCCTTCTGCCGCTGCTTGAGGCGCTCGACTGGGACGGCATGGAACGTCATCTGTTCGAAGCCTTGCCCCACCAGGAAGGCATCTGCGGTATTTTCGACTTGCGGGCGGTGCTGACCCGCCTGAACTTCCGGGTCACGCCTTGCCGCCGCTTGGCCAAGCAGCTCACGGCGGAGCAGTTTCCTTGCCTTGTCCAACTCGGCACCGATACGCTCGTCGGCCTGGGCCGGGCCCGCGATGGCCGTTTCCAAGCCTATAGCGGCGAGGGCCACCGGACGATCACGCTTGCGTTCAATGACCTGAAGGACGCGGAAATATACCTGATAGAACAGGAAGAAGACGCGGTTGGCTCCGGCTTTCGGCACTGGTCGTCCCGCCTGTTCCACCAGTTCCGCGGCACACTCGTTTCAATCATGGCCGTCGGCTTCCTGTCGAACCTGCTCGCCCTCGGACTGCCGCTCTTTGTCATGAATGTCTACGACAAGGCGATTGGCGCGAAATCCGTCTCGGTCCTGGTCACCCTGCTGATCGGCATGGCGGTCGTCCTGTGCATGGACTGGATGGTCAAGGGCACCAAGTCCAGCCTGCAGGCCTATCTCGGCGCCCGCCTCGACGCGGTGGTGGCCAATTCGACTTTCCGGCACTTTCTCAACCTGCCGCTGCCGCTTATCTCTTCCGCACCGATCGGCACGCAGATCACGCGGCTGAAGCAGTTTGACGGCGTTCGCGACATCTTTCACGGAAATCTTGCCAACGCACTGATCGATCTGCCGTTCTCCGCGCTGTTCGTGATCGTGCTCGCACTCATAGGCGGTCCGCTCGCGCTGCTGCCGGCGGGGCTGTTGCTGCTTTATGTGCTGACCGGACTGATCATCATTCCGCGCATGAAAATGGCGATCAACCTGGCGGGCGACGCCAAGTCCCGCATGCAGAACATCACGGTGGAGATCCTGTCCAAGCGGAATGCAATCCGCGAGCTTTCCGCCGACGATATCTGGGTCGAGAAATACCGTGCGATCTCGGCGGATTTTGCCCTGAAAAACCTGAAGACCCGGCAATTGTCACAGGTCATGCAGGTCGTGTCGCAAATGCTGATGACCCTGTGTGGGATCGGCGTGCTCGGGATCGGCGCCATTCTGGTCATGAACCAGGAACTGACCCAGGGCGCCCTGATCGCTGTGATGGCCCTGTCCTGGCGCGCCCTCAGCCCGATGCATCAGGCCTTCCTGAGCCTGTCGCAAATGGGTCAGGCGCAACAGACGATCGAGCGCATCGACGGCCTTCTGAAAATCGACATGGAGCGGCAGCCCGGCAAGCTGCCCAGTCTCTACCGCCAGTTCCAGGGCTCCATCCGCCTCTCCAATGTCGTACTGCGCTACCCCTCGCGGCAGGAACCCGCCCTGCGGAACTTTTCCCTGCAATTGAATCAGGGGTCGGTCACCGCGATCACCGGGCCCAGCGGCTGCGGCAAAACCTCTTTGGTCCGGGCCGTGCTTGGCCTCTACCGGCCGCAAATGGGCGCCATACTGGTGGACGATCTGGACATCCGGCAGCTGGATCCGGGCGAGTGGCGCAATGCAATCGGCCATGCGCCGGAACATGCTGACTTCTTCTACGGAACAGTCGCCCAGAATTTCCGCATGGCCAATCCGCAGGCGGACAACAGTCAGGTGCGCATGGCATTCGAGGAATTCGGTCTCGATGCCTATGGCGACCTGCTGCCGCAAGGCGTGGAAACCCGCCTGACGGGCCATTTGATCAGCATGCTGTCGGACAACGTCAAGCAGCGCCTGATGCTGGCGAGAGCCTTTGTGCGTCCCGCCCCGATCTATGTCCTGGACGACCCCGCCGGGAACCTGGATTTCGACGGCGACAAGCTCCTGATGAATAAAATCGAACAGGTGCGAGGCAAGTCGACCGTCTTGCTGACAACCTACCGGCCGAGCCACATGCGCATGGCGGACAATCTCGTCTACATGCAGAACGGCATGGTGGCGATGGCCGGTTCCCCGACAGAGATTCTCGACGACGTGCTGAAACAGCAGTCTCGATAGCCGACCGGAAAGCTGCCCGCCGGCGGCACCCGACAACCGCCGAGGACATTCCAATGGCAACAAAAGACAATCCGGACACACTCCGCTCCGCCGTATACGGCCGCGTCGGCCTTCCGCTGGAACTGGAAGACGGCGTTCCTCCGGCATTCTACTCCCGTCTCCTGACGGGACTTGTGATCGCCACGCTCATACTTCTGGTCTGGGCGGCGGTCGGGCAGATCCGCGAAGTCGCCAGCACGATCGGCGAGATCACGCCGGCCGGCCATATCCTGACGGTGGAGCACCTCGAGGGCGGCATCGTGAACGAGGTTCTTGTCGAGGAAGGGGAACTGGTGAGAGCCGGCGATCCGATCGCCAGGCTGGAGAAACAGGACACGACGACGGAACTCGCCCGCATCGAGAGCCGGCTCTCCTATCTGGAACTGGAAGAACGGCGCCTCCTCGCCCAGGAATACAGCAATGCGAACTCCGTTGGCTTGCGCCTTGATCCGGCGGTCGAAGGCTTTAGCACGCAGCAGCGGGCCGCCTTGAACGCGAACCGCCAGGTGGTCTCCGACGAACAGGACGCCTACACCGCCCGCGTGGCGCAGAAGCACGCCGAAGTGGCCAGCCTTGAGGCCCAGATCGAGCTCCAGAAGTCGCAGGTGGATCTTGAGAAGGAAAAGTTCCAGATCCAGGAAGGTCTCCTTCGGGACGGCTACACGTCCCGGCGCCGCTATCTTGAAGCCAAAAGCGAATACCAGCGCACCCAGGTAACGCTGGAGCAGCTCTTCGGCAATCTTGCCCAGGTCCGCGAGATGCTGATCGAAGCCCGGGCAAGCCTCGCCCAGGCCGGCGCGGAAGTGAACCGGGATGTCGCGGACGAACGGGCAAGGATCGCCCAGGAGCGCACGGAACTGAAACAGGAGATCACCAAGCTGAAGGACCGCCAGGACCGTCTCTTCGTCAGGGCGCCGGTTGAGGGCTATGTCAAGACGCTCGGTCAGTCCGGCCGGGGCTCCGTGGTCGGTCCGGGCGACATGATCGCTGAAATCGTGCCGCTGTCCGAAAACCTCGTCGCCGAGGTGAAGGTCAATCCCAGGGACATCGGCCACATCAACGCCGGAGACAGGGCCGACATAACGATCACGAGTTACGATCCGAACATCTACGGCACGCTGTCGGCTGAGGTCGAGACCATATCCGCGTCCAGTTTTCAGGACGAATATGGCGAATACTATTTCAAGGCCACCCTGGCCTTTCCTGGCCAGACCATCGGCTCTGGGTCCAACGTGCGGCCGGTGCGCCCCGGCATGCAGGTCAATGCCCAGGTCGTCACCGGTTCCAAGTCGATCCTGATGTATCTTCTCAACCCCGTCACCCGCGCCGCGCGCACGGTCTTTTCCGAGCGCTGACTGTCGGTTGTCAGGTCGGCAACAAAAAAGCCCCGGAGCTGTCTCCGGGGCTTTTGCGTTCAAGCTGGTCCTGGCTCAAGGCCGGGGCGGCGAGCCTGGAAACCGGCTCTTCAGTGCGTTGCCGGTGTCACCATCGCGCTGATCGTGTCCTGCACATTGAGGACGCCGATCGGCCGGCCGTCACCGCTGACGACACTCGCCTCGCCCAGGCCGGTTTCGGCGAATGTCTTGGCCGCCTCCTCCAGCATGATGCCGCTCGAGATCGTCAGGCCGCCTTCTTCAACCGTCCTTGTCCTGTCCATGACAGTGTCGACCAGGATCACCCGTCCGCGGTTCACTTCCTTGACGAAGTCGGCGATATATTGGTCCGCCGGCCTCAGAACGATCTCCTGACCGGTCCCCTGCTGGATCACCGCGCCGTCCCTGAGAATGGCGATCTTGTCGCCCAGGCGCAGGGCTTCGTCCAGATCGTGGGTGATGAAGACGATTGTCTTGTGCAGTTCCTCCTGAAGGTCCAGAAGCACGGACTGCATGTCCATCCGGATCAGCGGATCGAGCGCGGAGAAGGCTTCGTCCATCAGGAGAATGTCGGCATCGTTGGTCAACGCCCGGGCAAGCCCCACACGCTGCTGCATCCCGCCGGACAACTGGTTCGGGTAATGATCCTCGAAGCCTTCCAATCCGACGCGGGAAATCCAGCGTGAGGCGCGCTTTTCCGCCTCTTTCATCGGTACGCCCTGGATCTCCAGACCGTAGACGGTGTTTTTGAGCACCGTGCGGTGCGGCAGAAGCGCGAACTTCTGGAACACCATCGCGGTCTTGTGCCGGCGAAATTCCCGCAGTTCCTTCTGGGACATCTTGCAGACGTCCTCGCTGCCGTAGAGAACCTCGCCGTCGGTCGGATCGATCAGGCGGTTGATATGCCGGATCAGGGTCGACTTGCCTGACCCGGACAACCCCATCACCACCTCGATCTTGCCACCCGGCATGGAGATGTTGATGTCGTTCAGACCAAGCACATGGTTGAACTTCTCGTTCAGTTCGGCCTTGGACATGCCGTCCTTGACCTTCTGAACCATCTCCTTGCCGTTCGGGCCGAAGATTTTATAGAGATTCTTGATCTCAATGCCCGTTGCTTCACCCATGGACCACCTCCGAATGCTTCTGAAGGCGCTTGCCATAGGCCTGTGTGGCCCGATCGAAGATGATCGCAATGGACACAATGGCGAGGCCGCTGAGGACCCCTGCGGTCAGATACTGATTGTTGATTGCGTTCAGGACTTCCTGCCCGAGCCCCTTCACGCCGATCATGGAGGCAACGACAACCATCGACAGCGACATCATGATGCACTGGTTGATACCGGCCATGATGGTGGGAAGCGCGAGCGGCAGCTGAACATTCATAAGCTTCTGGCTGCCGCTGGACCCGAAGGCGTCGGCCGCTTCGAGAACATCCTGATCTACCAGGCGGATGCCGAGATTGGTAAGCCGGATCATCGGCGGAATGGCGTAAATCACCACGGCGATGAGACCTGGAACCTTGCCGATACCGAAAATCATGACGACCGGGATCAGGTAGACAAAGCTGGGCATGGTCTGCATCAGGTCCAATATCGGATTGACCAGCCTCTGGACGCGGTCGGAGCGCGCCATGAAAATTCCGATGGGAATGCCGAGCACGATTGCCAGCATGGTACAGACCGTGACCATGGCGATGGTGCGCATGGTGTCTTCCCACAGCCCGAAAACACCGATCAGGGAAAGAGCAACGACGGTCCCGATGGTGATGCTCACCTTCCGGCTCATCAGAAAGACGACAGCCGCGAAGAACGCCAGCACGACGGGCCAGGGCGAGGTGATCAGAAGCCGTTCCAGCAAGACCAGAAAGTCCTGCAGGGGATCGAAGAACTTGTCGATCAGATCGCCGTAGGCTCTGGTGAATTCCTTGAACGATCCATCGATGGTTTTCTTGATTGTCAGCATATTTTCCCGGCTGAGCGAGGGAAATTCTATCCAGTCCATCTTATCTGTCCCGATGGTATTATTGCCCCTAATGGATGGGGCCGCGCCTCAGGCGCGGCCCCGGTCTTTTCTGCCGTGCTACAGAGAGGCTTTTACCTTCTCTGCAACTTCCGGACTGACCCACTTGGACCAGACGTCCTCGAAGTTTTCCAGGAAGTAGTAGGCGCCGTCTTCGTTGCTCGCCTGGTTGTCCGTCATCCAGGCCAGAACCTTGCCGGCCGTCCGGTTATCCCAGGTGCGGCCTTTGACGTAGTCCATCGCAGGCCCCGCCTTTTCGGCGAAATCCTTGGTCACGACTGTGTAGACTTCAGACTTCACCCAGGAATTCGGTTTCGGATCCGGGCAATCCTCGACCACGGTGCAATTGTCCCACTCTTCCTTGTTGTGCGGCGTTTCGAAGTCGAGCAGGGTCATGTCGTATTTGCCGAGAATGGCGGTCGGCGCCCAATAATAGCCGAGCCAGCCTTCCTTGCGCTCGTTGGCACGGGCGAGCGCGCCATCGAGGCCAGCAGCGGAACCCGGATCGACCATTTCAAAGCCGCCCTTGTCGAAACCGAAGGCGCGAAACAGATTGCCGGTGGTGATGCGGCAGTTCCAGCCGGTCGGGCAGCTGTAGAAAGCGCCCTTGCTTTCATCTTCCGCACCCGGGAACAGTTCCGGATGTGCCAGGGCGTCCTTGACCGTATAGATGTCATGTTCTTCGGCGATGAAAGTCGGGACCCAGAAGCCTTCGACACCGCCTTCGTTCAGGATCTCGCCGCCGATGATCAGGGAGCCTTCGGCAACGGCCGCGTCGAGCGGTTCACGCACGGCGTTGATCCAAAGTTCCGGCGCCATGTCCGGCTCGCCTTTTTCGTTCATCGAGGTGAAGGTCGGCATGGTATCGCCGGTAACCAGCTCCACATTGCAGCCATAGCCGTTTTCCAGGATCAACTTGTCGATCTGCGAGATCGCACCGGCCGATGCCCAGTTCATTTCGGCAACGGTAACCGTGCCGCACTCTTCCGCCATGGCGGAAGATGCCATTCCGATCAGAGCGGTCGCGGCGACCGAGACTAACAACTTCTTCATGAGGGTACTCCTGTGTAGTCTGTTTGCTTAAGTTTGAATTGGGCACGATGAGAAAACACTTCTTTAAAAGTATTTACTTCCCGGCACATCCAAAGAAAAGGTATTACGAGCAAAGAACGCATATTGACCAAGAAGGCTGCGAGATTATTTTTATTCAACAAGGCCTTCATCTGACGCATATACGCTGTTCTTGCTCTGACACCCATGCCTCAACCTCTCCATTCAGATGGAAGGTCATATCGGGTATTATGATCCGGCCTGGGGCGTTACGGTCAATACAATTGCATTATGCTGCCTTTAGCACAACAGTATAGCTGCACTTCTCATACCATTCATATGACTAATTTCAGGGACATGCCTGCAAACGACATTTTCGTGCCTGTAATCGTCACCAATCCTAATTTTCTTTCGGAAAGTGATTCTTGAAGTTGCTCGAAAACCTCTACAATCATCCCTGAATGGCAACGATATCGCTTGGGAGGAACGTTTGCCGGAGTTTCAGTTTCGCCGATCTGGTAATACCCTTGTCGTCGCACCCATGATCCGCTTTGAAGGCCTACCCGGCGAACAACGCACCATGTTTCTCGAAGACCCTTCCGGCAACCCGGCCGAAATCAGGGGCTTTGCCGACCAGGCTGGAGTATTCGCCGCATGAGACCTCTCATCCCTTTTGTGTCGCAGTCACCTTCGGGGGACCGGCTGGCCTGGGACAATGTCCTGCCGGCGGCCCTTGCGGGGATCGCCGAAATAAAGCCCTTCGCCGACCTGACGGACGAAGAACGCCGCGACGCGACAGTGGCGATCGTCGCTAATCCCGACCCGGCGGAAGTCGCCGCGCTTCCAAACCTCGTCTGGGTCCAGAGCCTGTGGGCCGGCGTCGAGCGGCTGATGGCCGAGCTCCCCGAAGACGGCCCGCTGATCGTGCGTCTTACCGACCCGCAAATGGCGGAAACCATGTCGGAGGCCGTGCTCGCCTGGACGCTTTATTTGCACCGGGACATGCCGCGTTACATGGCCCAGCAACGCCGGAAGATCTGGCACGAGCACGAACTCCGGCCAGCGGCGGAACGCACGGTCGGCATTCTCGGTATCGGCAATCTCGGCAGCGCCGCGGCGCGGCGTCTCAGAGCCAATGGTTTCAATGTCCTTGGTTGGAGCCGCAGCGAAAAGACACTGGACGGCATTCAATGCCACCATGGGCCGGAGGGCCTGCGCACGGTCTTGAAGCAATCGGACATCGTCGTGCTCCTCATGCCGCTGACCGGCGAGACACGCGGCATGATCGGCGCCGCGGAATTACAGGCCTGCAAGCAGGGTGCCTGCCTCATCAATTTCGCACGCGGCCCGATCCTGGACACGCAGGCGCTGATCGCGGCCCTGGAGCACGGACCGCTCGCGCATGCGGTGCTCGACGTGTTCGAAAAGGAACCCCTGCCCCCTTCCGATCCGCTCTGGCTGCACGAGAAAGTCACCGTGCTTCCGCATGTCTCGGCGCCGACAACCAGAAGCACCGCCTCCAAAATCGTCGCCGGCAATATCGCGCGCTATTTCAGCTCCGGGACGATTCCGCACAGTGTCGACAGAAAACGTGGATACTGAGGATTTCAGGACAAGTCGTCGCAATAATGTCAAGGATGCCGCCGTATCAGGCAGGCAACCTTTCCCGTTCCCACAGCAGGTATTCTCATGCCCGATCTTCCCGTCCTTGGCGCCGCTCTCTCCATCAAGTCCCTGGAAACCTACCGCAAGCTGATGCTCGACAAGCCGCGCGATCTGGAGCTTCAGGATTTCTGGCCGGCCGAGGTACTCAACGGCGACTGGAAGCCGCTGGTCGAGAAGGCGAAACAGCTCCTCGACGGCCACCAGGGCCGGGTCGGCATTCACGGGCCGTTCTGGGGGTTCACCATCGACACACGCGACGTCGATGTCCGCGAGATCGTAAAGAAGCGTCTGCTTCAGGGTCTTGAGGTCTGCGAAGCCCTCGGCGGCACCCATATGGTGGTGCACAGCCCCTATTCCACCTGGGACCACAACAATCTCGACAATTACGACACCGGCCGCGCCGACAAGATCGAACTCTGCCATCTGACCATGAAGGACGCGGTCAAGCGCGCCGAGGACATCGGCTGCGAGCTTGTTATCGAGAACATCGAGGACAAGGACCCCCATGCCCGTGTCGAGCTGGCGCGAAGCTTCGGCTCAAAAGCGGTCAGGATCTCCATCGACACCGGTCACGCCCATTACGCCCACGGCTCCACGGGTGCCCCGCCGGTCGATTATTACGTCAAGGCCGCCGGCAACAACCTGGCGCACATCCATCTTCAGGATGCCGACGGCTACGCCGACCGCCACTGGACCCTCGGCGAAGGCACCGTCAACTGGCACGCGGTCTTCGCCGCCCTCGGCAAACTCACCAGCACGCCACGCCTGATCGTCGAACTGCGCGACCACTCCGGCCTCCCGGCCTCCATCGCCAACATGTCGGCGCTGGGTCTGGCGCAGTAGGAAAGAGGTCCAACTGCCCGCTGGCGCGCACCAGCGCGCTGTCATTCCGCACGAGTGCGGCGAACGCCGCACCGGAACCCAGCGCATCGGCGCGAGCGCAGCGAACACCTGTTTGATAAAGGTCGCGCCGACGCGCGGATTATCCGCTGGCTTCCGGATCTTCGCTGCGCTTGTTCGTTGCGCTTGTCCGGGGAGTCACGGAGAGAATACGGGCCAGATATCCCCTCCCGAACTGTTCCGGCCTTGAGCAGGGACCTTCAATGCGGCTTGCACGGGAGAGGCCCCGCTCGAGGCCGGGGCCGCGCCTTTATTTCCCTGCCGTCCGCAAAACATGGACCGCGGAAGGCACGAATGACCTCACCCCATCGCCCAGGGGCCGTGAAAGCCGCTGCCGGCCTTGTCGGTGCGCTCGAAACCGTGGGCGCCGAAGAAGTCGCGCTGGCCCTGCAGCATGTTGGCGGTGGAGCGGGACGTGCGCATGATGTCGAAATAGGACAGCGCCGCGGAGAGCGCGGGAACCGGCAGGCCGTGCAGCGCCGCCTGCGCCACCACCTGCCGCAGGCTGGCCTCGGTTTCCTTCAGCTTTTCGGAGAAGAACGGCGCCAGCATCAGGTTGCGCTCCGCGTCGTCTGCCAGAGCGGACGACATGTCGTTGAGCATGGCGGAGCGGATGATGCAGCCGTTGCGCCAGATCCGGGCGATCCGCGGCAGCGGCATGGCCCAGCCATATTGCCTGGCGGCTTCCAGGATCAGGCCGAAGCCCTGCGCGTAGCAGATGATCTTGCCGGCGACCAGCGCGGCTTCCAGCGCATCGATGGTCACCGCCTCGCGGTCCATCTCTGTCGGCGCTACGCCGAATTCGACCTCGCCCGCTTTGCGCTCGTCCAGCCGGGCCGACATGTTGCGGGCCGCGACAGCCGCCTCGATGGCGCTGGCCGGTGTGCCCAGCATCAAGGCTTCGATGGCCGTCCAGCGGCCGGTGCCCTTCTGGCCCGCCTTGTCCAGGATGATGTCCAGCATCGGCCTGCCGGTTTCCGGATCCGCCGTTTTGGCGACCTTGCCGGAAATCTCGATCAGGTAGGACTGCAGGATGCCGCCGTTCCATTTTTCCAGAACGCCGCCGATCTCCGCCGCCGACAGACCGAAGCCGTCGCGCATGACGCCATAGACTTCGGCGATCATCTGCATGTCGGCATATTCGATGCCGTTATGGACCGTCTTGACCAGATGACCCGCTCCGGCTTCGCCCAGATAGGCCGCGCAGGGCTCGCTGTCGTGCTTGGCGGAAATCGCTTCGAGAATATGACCGACCTGGTCCCAGGCGTCCCTGGCGCCGCCGCCCATGATGGAGGGACCGAAGCGGGCGCCTTCCTCTCCGCCGGAAACGCCTATCCCCATGAAGCGCGGGCCTTTTTCGGCGGCCTCGGCGGCGCGGCGGTTGGTGTCGTGATAATTGGCGTTGCCCGCGTCGATGATCAGGTCCCCGCTGTCCAGCAGCGGCCGCAGTGCCTCGATCTGCGCATCGACCGCCTCGCCGGCCGGCACCATCAGGATCACCGCGCGCGGCTGCTTGATCGCGGCGACGAAGTCCTCGAGCGTCTCGGTCGGCACGAGTTTTTCGGCAAGATCGCCGGCCTTTTCGATGAACTGGCCGGTTTTCTCGGTTGTCCGGTTGTAGACCGCGATCTGAAAGCCGTGTTCGGCAATGTTGAGCGCCAGATTGCCGCCCATTGTTCCAAGGCCGATCAGGCCGATTTCCGCAACAGAGCTCATGAACTGCGCCTCCCCTTAAATCGATTCAGGTCATAGACCCACGCGGAATGCATTCGCTTCATCCCGCTGCGATGTCTGTTGAGCCGGTGATAGCCGACCGCTGACGTTCCGGCAATGCTTGCATCCCGGCGGATACAATTTGAGAGACGCACCCCGCAATCAAAGCTGAGCCGGAAAGTCAGATAAAATGACGCCTCGGCGACTTTTACCCGGCAATCAAAAAAATCTGTCACACAAGCCTGTTACGCGGGAGGTCATCCGCATTCCATCCAGCGGTTCCGCGCAAAGGATCTGTCACATGAAAAGACTTCTCGTTGCAGCCGGCCTTCTGGCCGCCGTCTCCACATCCGCTTTCGCCGAAGATGTTTCCGGCAAACTCGTTCTTTACACCTCCCAGCCGAACGCGGACGCACAGGCGACCGTGGATGCCTTCACCGCCATGTATCCCGACGTCGACGTCGAGTGGGTGCGCGACGGCACCACCAAGGTGATGGCGAAACTGCGCGCCGAATTCGAAGCCGGCGCACCGAAGCCGGACGTCCTGCTGATCGCCGACATGGTCACCATGGAAGGCCTGAAGAAGGAAGGCCGCCTGATGGCCCACGAGGGCGCTAATGTTTCCGCCTACGATCCGGCGATCATGGACAAGGACAAGAGCTACTTCTCCACCAAGCTGATCACCACCGGCATCATGTACAACACCAATGCCCCGATGAAGCCGACATCCTACAAGGATCTGCTGAAAGCGGACGCCAAGGACAAGCTGGCCATGCCGTCACCGCTGACCTCCGGTGCAGCGACCATCCACATGACGGCGCTGACGTCCAACCCTGATCTCGGCTGGGCTTTTTACGAAGGTCTCGCCGAGCAGGGCGCCAATCCCCAGGGCGGCAATGGCGGCACCTACAAGGCCATCGCCGGCGGTGAAAAGCTCTACGGCTTCGTCGTCGACTTCCTGCCGATCCGCGAAAAGCTGAAAGGCGCGCCGGTCGAGTTCGTCTTCCCCGAGGAAGGCGTTTCCGCCGTCACCGAGCCGGTCGCGATCCTTTCCACCGCGCGGAACCCGGCTGCCGCGAAAGCCTTCGTTGACTTCCTGATTTCCGAAGACGGCCAGAAGCTGGCGGCTTCCCAGGGGTACCTGCCGGCCCACCCGGGCGTTCAGGCTCCCGAAGGCTTCCCGGCCCGCGACCGGATCAAGCTGATGGCTTTCGATCCGGCCGAGGCGCTGGAACAGGACCAGGCCAACAAGCTGAAGTTCACCGAAATCTTCGGCGGCTGATCCGTTCGAGGCATACCAAACCGGACAGCGCGGGTTTTCCGCGCTGTCTCCCCCACTCCCTAGACGTCATTGCGGACAAGTGCAGCGAAAGCCGCGCGCCGATCCGGAATGACGTCGGGAAACGGCGGTAAGACCGTTGCAAACCACACCAACAGTCGAAAAATCAACACTCCTGCTCCTTGTTGCCGGCGCCACGGTGATCTGCGGCCTGCCGCTTCTTCTTCTTTTCAAAACCGGACTGACGAGCGAGAGCGGCATCGACTTCGGGCCGCTTCTCGAAGCCGTGCGGAGCCGGTCGGTGCAGCGCGCACTTTGGCATTCCATCGAAAGCAGCTTTCTGTCCGCGCTCGCCGCGACATTTCTCGGGACATTCCTGGCTCTGCTGATCGGCCTGACGGATATCCGCGCCAAGGGCATTCTGGTGTTCTTGATCCTGCTGCCGATGATGATCCCGCCGCATGTGACGGCCATCGCCTGGATCCAGGCGCTCGGACCGGCGAGCCCCGTGCTACGCTGGCTGGGGCTGGCGCCGGAGCTGGGCTCCACCCATCCGCTTTATTCGCGCGAGGGTCTGGTTCTCCTGCTCACCCTGCAGCACGCCCCGCTGGTGTTTCTTCTGGTGCGCGCCGCGCTCAGATCCTTCCCGAGGGAATTGTCGGACGCGGCCAGAACCTCCGGTGCCGGCGCCTTCACCATGCTCCGGCGCATCACCCTGCCGCTGCTCGGCCCCTCGCTGCTGGCGGGCTTCGCCCTTGCCTTCGTCGCCGCCCTGGGAAATTTCGGCATCAATGCCCTGATCGGTATTCCCGCCCGCTACACCACACTGCCGGTTCTGGTGTGGCGGCGGCTGGCCAGCTTCGGACCGGACGTGCTGCCGAACGTCGCCGTCATCTCGGTCATCCTGGCGCTGGTGGCACTCGCCGCCATCCTGATCCAGAGCCTGCTGCAACAGCGCATGCGCACCAGCCTGATCGGCTTGCCGCAGGATCCGCTCGCCATTTCCCTCGGCCGCAGAAGACCTTATGTGGAAGCGCTTGTCTGGCTGTTTGTGGCCTGCGTGCTGCTGTTGCCGGCGGCCTCGCTTCTGGCAACCGCCCTGGTCAGGACCTACGGCCTGCCGCTCTCGGCCGATACGCTGACACTGGACAATTTCACCGAGGTATTGTGGCGGCAATCGGTGACCCTGCGCGCCTTTACCAACTCGACCTTCATCGCCGGCGTTGCCGCGGCGGTTATCGCCCTGATCAGCCTGCTGCTCGGCTATTATCTGGCGCACCGGCAGGCGGGTCACCGCCGCTGGGCGGGTGCCGCGTTCACCCAGTCCGAAATCGCCTTCGCGGTGCCGGGCCTGGTCATGTCCATCGCCTTCATTCTCGCCTTCATCCGGCCATTGCCGTTCATTGGCGTCTCGATCTACGGCACGCTGTGGATCATCCTGATCGCCTATGTCTCTGTGTTTCTCGCCGTCGGCCTGAAACCGGTCGCGGCCGCCTTCCTGCAGATGGATACCTCTCTGGAGGATGCCGCCAGGGTTTCCGGCGCCGGTTTCTTCCGCCGCATGCGCAAGATCTTCGCGCCGCTCGCCGCCCCCTCGGCGGCCTCCGGCGCCATTCTCGTCTTCCTGACGGCCTATAACGAAGTCACCGTCTCCGCCCTGCTCTGGTCCACCGGCAACGAGACCATCGGCACGACCATCTTCAACTATGAGGACGGCGGCTACACCACCCTTGCGGCGGCCATGTCCGCCGTCGTAGTCCTTGCCACCATCGTCATTATGCTGGGCATGAATGCCCTGGCCGGACGGGTTCCGGCCGGGACCATTCCCTGGAAGGATTGAGGGGCCGCCCTTGTTCCACGATCCTCCTCGGGATGAAGACGGAAGGCTGTGGCAGCGGGCTATCGGACAAGACGTGCAACGCAGCCCGAAGGGCGTCCAAAACCGGTCAGATGAGTCATAATCAACACTCTTTGGTATTAGGCCCTACTCAGGCAACACCCAGCCGCGCAGAATAGCGAGCCGCAGCGTCTCTCCCGGCTCCGCCTTGCGGGGAAGCACCATCATCAGATCCTGCTCGATCCCCGCGACCCTGACGAAAACTTCCCAATAGCCACCGCGATAGATTGTCTGCTGGACTGTGGCGGCAAATCCGTGCGACCCGGTCGCCAGCACCAGATGTTCCGGCCGCAGCAGCAGCGTTGCCGGTCCGGGCACAGTCTCTCTGGGACATGCCACTTCCAGGGTGACCCCGCCGAGCCTGACGTCCGCTTCATCCCCTTCCACGCGCACGACCGTCACGGGCACCAGGGTGCTGCGGCCGATAAAGCCCGCAACGCGTTTGGACATCGGCCGCCGGTAGAGTGTGTCGGGATCGTCCACCTGAAGGATCTCGCCGTCCCACATCACCGCCACCTTGTCGGCAAGAGCCATCGCCTCGCGCTGGTCGTGGGTGATGAACAAGGTGGTCGCGCCGCTCGCGCTGTGAAAAGCGGCTAGCTCTTCTTCCATGGCGCTGCGCAGATGCGGATCGAGATTGGCCAGCGGCTCATCCATCAACACGGTCCCCGCCCCTTGCGCCAGACAGCGGGCCAGTGCCACCCGCTGGCGCTGGCCGCCGGAAAGCTCCGCCGGCTTGCGCTTGACGAAGGGTGTCAGGGCGACTGTTTCCAGGCATTCGGCGACCCTTGCGGAAACCGCGGAGCGTTTCTTGCCGGCGGACTCGAGCGGGAACGCGACATTGGCGGCAACGTTCATATGCGGCCACAAGGCATAGGACTGGAACACCACACCGACCTGCCGCTGCTCCGGCGGCATGTGCAGCCCGTTCCCGGCCACCGGTTCTCCGTCGAGCGTGATTTCGCCCCGATCAATCGGTTCCAGCCCGGCAATGGCTCTCAGGAGTGTGGACTTGCCGCATCCCGACGGGCCCAGAACGACGAAAAACATGCCGCCCTCGATCGTCAACGAGACATTGTTCAGGGCTTTGTGGGTACCGAAAGACTTGGTGACCGAGGCAAGATGGATGGACATGCCTCCGCGTATCGCCATCATGTGACAGAACGATTACACGGTCGCGGCCGAGAGAAAAACAAGAGTTTGGACCCTAACGGTTTTTAAGGCGCAACAGCAGATCGACCTCTTCTTCCAGCGCCCGGCCGTAAGCGCGCGCGGCCGGAGCGTTGGAATGCGTCAATGTTTCCTGCCGAAGCAGGCAATAGGCCGCCAGCCGCCAGTGATAGGCGCCGCGCTCTTCCAGGAACCGGCCGACCGTGTCCCGATCCGGATAGTGCTTCAGGAACAGGTCCTCCGCATGGGCGACCAGCGGGTGCAGGCCGTAGAGCGTGGCAAGGCCCGGCGACACGAAGCAGGCGATATCCTCGACCGGATCGCCAAGGCCTGCATATTGCCAGTCGATCAACCGCGCGCCGCCCGCCGTTGCCAGAATGGTGCCAAGACAGAAACTGCGGTGCACCAGAGAGCGTTCGACCGCACGCTGCCCGACCAGAGTATCGGCTGGACGCAGGCGCTTGAGATTGGCCGCCTTGCGGCTGTCCGGAATGGTCGCCAGCATGGCATCGCCGCGCGCCAGCACCTCGTGAAATCCGGAGGGAACCGTCTGATGCCCGGGGATGGCCTGTTTCAGTGCCGCAAACCGCCCGATCAGATCCGCCGCCTCGCCGACATCGATTTCATCCGATTTCGCGGGATCGTAGCCATAGACAAGAAGGGGCGTGCCGGTCGGGCTTGTCACGAACGCTTCCAGATCCGGGGCGAGCGCATGCCGGGCAAGCACGTTCAACGCGTCGGCTTCCTGCTGTGGCAGGGTCGGATAAAGCGGGTTGTCCTCGTTGCCGGGAAAGAATTCCTTGATGACATAGACCCGCTCCACAGCGTCCAGGCGCCAGAAACGGCTGGTGTAATTGACCGGCAGGGGACGCAGGCACGCGGCGGACCAGTCCGCCACCGGCAAACGGGTTCTCAGGAAGGCCAGCAATTGCGTATCCGAAAGCCGTTCGCTCACATAAACCTCTCGTCCCGCGGCAGGTCCTTTTCAACCCTGACCTGATGCTCCGATCCTGCCGAAGCCGTCAAGCCAAAGTTTTACGCCATCTCCACCAAGGGCGGTTCGAAAACGGGCAATGTCGGAGTTGTAGCACTGACCGTCGCTCTGAGACTGCACGGCAAATCCGCCAACTCCGGTAAATTCAATGACGATGGCACGGTCTGGCGGTGCCGGCGGAACCCCGCCGCTGCCTACCGGAAAGCGGCCTCACGAACCAGGATGGCGGATCAGATGACGGCTGATATTGACGCGGCTCCCTTGAGCGAAACGGCACCGGCCCGGCGCGGACGGCGGCGCAGGGGCGGCAGCGCCGGGCCCGAGCTGTTTCCGCAGAAACCGTTCAGGCAGCCCCGGCATATATTCAAGCCGCTGGAGGCGGTTTCCGCTGACCAGTTGGAAGCCATCCACGACGCCTCGATGCGGGTGCTTGAGGAAATCGGCATCGACTTCCTTCACGAGGACGCCAAGACCATGCTGAAGGCGGCCGGTGCTGACGTGGCTCCGGACGGTGACCGGGTGCGCATGGACCGCGCCATGGTGGCGGAGTTGATTGCAAAGGCCCCGGGCGAATTCACCATGCGCGCCCGCAATCGCGCCCATGACCTTCATGTCGGCGGCGACGCAATCGCCTTTTCCTGTGTCGCCAGCGCCCCCAACGCGGTGGACCGCGACAGAGGCCGCCGCCCGGGCAACCAGGAGGATTTCCGCGACTTCCTCAAACTCGCCCAGTTCTTCAACATCATTCATTGCGTGATGGGCTATCCGGTCGAGCCGGTCGACCTTCACGCCTCCATCCGGCACCTCGATTGCGTTGCCGACATGGCGCGCATGACCGACAAGGTGTTTCACATCTATTCCCTCGGCAGGGAGCGGAACCTGGACGGTCTGGAGATTGCCCGCATCGCCAACGCCCTTTCCGTGGAAGACTTCGTCAACACGCCCTGTGTGGCCACGGTGATCAACACCTCGTCTCCCCTGCGCCTCGACACGCCGATGCTGCAGGGCCTGATCGAGATGGCCAAAGCCGGTCAGGTCTCCATCGTCACCCCTTTCACCCTGGCGGGCGCCATGGCGCCGGTGACCGTGGCGGGCGCTCTGACCCTGCAGAACGCGGAAGCTCTTGCCGGCATCGCCTTCGCGCAGATTATCCGCCCCGGTGCGCCGGTCGTCTATGGCGGTTTCACCTCCAATGTCGACATGAAGTCCGGAGCGCCGGCCTTCGGCACGCCGGAATACATGAAGTCGGCCATCGTCGGCGGCCAGCTCGCCCGCCGCTACAATCTGCCCTACCGTTCCTCCGGTGTCTGCGCGGCCAACACCGTCGATTATCAGGCGGCGCTTGAAACCACGCTGTCCCATTGGGGCGCGATCACCGGCGGCGGCAATATCATCAAGCACGCCGCCGGATGGCTGGAAGGCGGCCTCAGCGCCGGGTTCGAGAAGTTCATCACCGATGTCGACCTGCTGCAGATGCTCGCCGAATACATGACGCCGCTGGATGTCTCCGAGGAAGCACTGGCGCTCGATGCGATCCGCGATGTCGGACCCGGCGGGCACTTCTTCGGCACGCAGCACACCCAGGACCGCTACAAGGACGCCTTCTACGCGCCGATTGTCTCTGACTGGCGCAACCACGAAACCTGGGTGGAGACCGGCAGCCCGACCGCCTATGACAAGGCGAACAGGCTCTACAAGAAGGCGCTGGAAGCCTATGAGGCTCCGGCGCTCGATCCCGCCATCGACGAAGAAATCACCGCCTTTGTCGAAAAACGCAAGGCGGAAGGCGGCGCACCCACCGACTTCTGACCTTCCCGAGATCTCAAACCGAACGACTAATCAGCCTTCCGAACAGGAAGGGCCCTCCGGAGCAAGTTTCATGAAATCCCACACACAGGTCGTTGTCATTGGTGGCGGTGTCGTCGGCTGCAGTGTCCTCTACCATCTGACAAAGCTCGGCTGGAAAGACGTGACGCTGATCGAGCGCGACGAACTGACTTCCGGGTCGTCGTGGCATGCCGCCGGCGGGTTTCACACCCTCAATGGCGACCCCAATGTCGCGCAGCTGCAGAGCTACACCGTCGATCTCTACAAGGAGCTGGAGGAAATCTCCGGCCAGTCCTGCAGTCTGCATCTCACCGGCGGTGTGATGCTCGCCGATACGCCGGAACGCATGGACTTCCTGCGTCTCGCCCAGGCCAAGGGCCGCTATCTCGGCATGGACCTGGAACTGATCTCCGTGGCAGAAGCCAAGACCATGTTTCCGATCCTCGACGAAAAACATTTCATAGGCGCGCTGTGGGATCCGGTCGAAGGTCACCTCGACCCGTCCGGCACCACCCACGCCTATGCCAAGGCGGCGCGCGTCAACGGCGCGACTGTCTATCGCCACACCAAGGTGGAAGAGCTGGTCCAGACCCCGGACGGCACCTGGGACGTGATTACGACCAAGGGCACCATCCGCGCCGAGCATGTGGTCAATGCGGGCGGGTTGTGGGCCCGCGAATGCGGCCGCATGGTCGGCATCGAGCTTCCGGTTCTGGCCATGGAGCACATGTATCTGCTGACCGACGAAATGCCGGAAGTCACCGCTCACAACGAGGCCACCGGCAAGGAACTGATCGGCGTGCTGGATTTCGGCGGCGAGATCTACACCCGCCAGGAAGGCAAGGGCATCCTGCTGGGCACCTATGAGCAGAACTGCCGCCCCTGGAGCCCGCGCGAAACGCCCTGGGATTTCGGCCACGAACTGCTGCCGCCCGATCTCGACCGCATCGCCCCGGAACTGGAAGTCGGCTTCGAGCATTTCCCGGCGCTGCAGAATGCCGGCATCAAGCAGATCATCAACGGCCCTTTCACTTTCGCGCCGGACGGCAACCCGCTTGTCGGGCCGGTCCGCGGACTTCGCAACTACTGGGTCGCCTGCGGCGTCATGGCCGGCTTCAGCCAGGGCGGTGGCGTCGGCCTGACCCTTGCCAACTGGATGGTGAACGGCGATCCGGGCTATGACATCTGGGGCATGGATGTCGCCCGCTACGGCACCTGGGCGACGCTTTCCTATACCAACGCCAAGGTTCAGGAAAACTACCGCCGCAGGTTCCGGATCCGCTTCCCCAACGAGGAACTTCCCGCGGCCCGCCCGCACCAGACGACACCGCTCTATGACAGGATGCTGGCGGCGGGCGCGGTCATGGGCGACAGCTGGGGACTGGAGACCCCGCTCTGGTTCGCGCCGAAAGGTGTCGAACCGAAGGACATCGTGTCCTTCCGCCGCTCCAACGACTTCCATCCCATCGGCGCGGAATGCCGCGCCGTGCGCGAAAGCGTCGGCATCACCGAGATCGCCAACTTCGCCAAATACGAGATCACCGGCCCGGGCGCGGAAAGCTTCCTGTCGAAGCTGATGACCAACACAATGCCCAAAACCGGCCGCATCGTCCTCACGCCGATGCTGAACGACAACGGCAAGCTGATCGGCGATTTCACCATCGCCCGCGCGGGTAAGGAGAAATTCTACATGTTCGGCTCGTCCCAGGCCGAGATCACCCACATGCGCTGGTTCGAAAAGCACCTGCCGGCGGACGGCTCGGCCGCGATACGCGCCCTCAATCTCGGCTGGGTCGGTCTGTCCATCGCAGGCCCGAATGCCCGCAAGGTTCTGGCAAAGGTTACCGGCGAAGACGTCTCGGGCGAAGCCTTCCGCTTCATGGATTTTCGCGAGATGGATGTCGCCAGCGCCCCCTGCAAGGTCAACCGCATCAGTTATACCGGCGATCTTGGCTACGAGATCTGGATGGCACCGGAATACGAGCGCCAGGTCTATCAGGCGCTGATGACGGCAGGCGCCGAGTACAACATCCGCAATTTCGGCATGCGCGCCCTCCTGTCCCTGCGCCTGGAAAAGAACTTCGGCACCTGGTTCCGCGAGTTCCGGCCGATCTACGGCCCGTATGAGGCCGATCTCGGCCGCTTCGTGAAACTGTCGAAGGAGAGTTTCATCGGCAGGGACGCGGCGCAAAGGGAATTCGAGGAGGGGCCGCGCCGCCGGCGCGTCTCATTCGTCGTCGATGCCTCGGATGCCGATGTCATGGGCGACGAGCCGATCTGGCACGGGGACAAGGTGATCGGCTGGGTCACCTCCGGCGGCTATGCCCACTTTGTTGAAAGATCCCTGGCACAGGGTTACGTGCCGGCGGCTCTTGCCGAAGAGACCGGCGAAGGCGCATTCGAGATCGAGATCCTCGGCGAACGCCGCAAGGCCACCCTGATCGGCGAACCGCTGTTCGGCCCGAAGGCCGAACGCATGCGGATGTGAGGCAAAAAGCCTGCACAAGCGGCCCATCCTTCGAGACAGCGCTGACGCGCTTCCTCAGGATGAGGCTGATTTGGAGGCCGGTTCAGATCAGACTTAAAAGACGTCCTCATCCTGAGGAGGACCGCAGGGGCCGTCTCGAAGGACAGGCCACTTGCTCGGCGGGAACTTACTTCAGCCGGATGATTTTCGCGCCGAGGTGACGGACATAGTCGCTCTGGTTGGCGATCACCACCACATTGGTTTCGCGCACCTCTGTCTGCTTCAGTTCCAGCGGCGTCTTGCCGTCCGGATTGACGATGACCTTGCGGGTCGGCGGCAGGGCGCGGAACACCAGCACGCCGGCTTCCTTGGTGACGATGGCGCCGTAAGGCTCGTCATGCAGGATGCGGATCGTGCCGCTTTCGGCCTGCGCGGCACCTCCTAGAACGAGGCTGAGCCCGGCGGCAGCCAGAAGAAATTTGCAGACCAGTTTCATGACGCGTCTCGCTGTTAACGATTGGTTTACCAGGAATCGTAACCGCTTGTTAACTTTTGCGCCAGTGGTTGCGCGGGTTTGTCCCGAAAAAGACCGCTTGTGGTAAACATCCGCACCCCGCGCGAACGGATGGCAGGCTCGTCATACGGATCAGCCCGGCAGGCTGAGACCGAGCTCGCGGAAGCTCTCCTCGACATGCATGGCGAAGGCATGGGTCGCTTTGCCCGCGCTCGGCCGTTCAGTCATGATGATGTGATAGTCGCCGATTTCCGGAAGTCCGTGGCGGCTGTCCAGAACCTGCAGGGGTGGCGCGACGACGCTCGCCGGAAAGGGGGCGATGGCGAGATCGGCAAGCAGGGCAGCCTCCTGCCCCGCGCTGTGAAAGCTTGTATAGGAAATCCGGTAGGGCTTTTGCGCGTCATCCAGAGCCACCCGCGCCGCCCGGCGCCAGGGGCAACCGGGCGTGGAGACCGCCAGCGGCACGGGCTCGCGCTCGTAAGCGATCCCGCCCTCCAGCCCGACCCAGACCAGTGGTTCCCTGAAGACCACCTCGCCGCCGCGCGCCAGGCCCGTTCCCGGCCGCGCGGTGAACAGCGCCAGATCCAGTTCGCCCTTCCTGACCTTCTCGTCCAGCTTCGGACTCCCGTCCAGATGCACATCCACATTGACGCCCGGATGGGTCCGGGCGAAACGCGACAGGATATTGGGCAGAAAACGGGTGCCGAAGTCGGATGGCGCACCGAACCGCACCTCGCCCTCTACATCGGGTGACAGGAACAGCGACACCGCCTCTTCGTTCAGCATCAGGATCCGCCGCGCATATCCCAGGAGCGCCTCGCCCTCTGGCGTCAGGCGCACGGACCGGCCCTCTCGGACGAACACTGAAACTCCCAACATGGTTTCCAGTTTCTTGATCTGCATCGACACGGCCGATGGTGTCCGGCTCACGAGCTCCGAAGCCTTTGAAAAGCTGGACGTTTCGGAGATCACGACAAATGTTCGATAGAGGTCCAGATCGATCAGCGGCATCCCCGCCCCGGGCAGTTTTTCCATGGTTTGGCCTTCCGCAGCGTTAGATCAATTTTTTTGAACGACAGCATGAATACTATTCGTTTGATTGAATCGCAACAAATGCACATATAGCAGGCAAGCGGCTCGTTAATGGAGCAGGGCCGAAAACCTTGAACAACGAACAGACCAGGATTGGAAACGCCATGACCTATCTTGCACAAGCCCTCGGCACCAACCTCATGGGGCTGGTCCACGGCAACAGCGCCGCTCACCTGGCCCGCATGGACGAGGCTCTGCGTCTGCGCGAAATCGCCAGGAAACAGAATTACAACCGCTGAAAAGCGGATATCGCGGGACCTATTCCAGGACGGGGTAACCCAGTCCTGCGGCCTCCCTTTCCATGGAAAGGATTGGCGCATAGTCCGCGACTGACAGTCTCGAGAAGCCGCGAATGCCCAGGCGTTCGCGGCTTTTTCGCGTTTCGGGTGCCGTGAAAACAGCAGCAACCGCTTCCGCGATGAGATCGGCTTCCCTCTCGGAAAACCGCAAGGACGTAATCAGCGGCAGGACAGGGGCGGACGCCGTCCGGGCAATAGGCCTCAGATACGCCGCAAGGTCTGGCCGGTACCGGCAGGCGAGCTCCCAGCAGACCGCGTCGATGGCGGCCACGTCGGCATCTCCCTGCGCCACCGCATTCAGGGACGCCAGATGCCCGCCGCTTGGCGAGACGCGTGAGAAGAAAGGTTTGCCCGCCGCGACCCCGGCCACGCTATGGCGCAGGGCGTTCATGCCCGACTGGCTGTCCAGGCTGTTGAAGACGGCCCGAGCGCCGCGCAGGTCGGCAAGCTTTTCAAACGGGCTGTCGCGCCCGACGACGATCTGGCTGCAATAGCGCGGCCCCTCGCAGCCGGGCGCCGAATAATGCGGAGCCCCCAGCAGCCTGACCTTGCCGCTCAGCGCATGTGTCAACGGGTAGCCGCAAGTCTGCGTCAACAGCATTTCCGGCCGGACCCATGCTTCGGCGATATCCAGATGCTCCGGCCAGTCAGAAATTTGTGAAGGCCCCAGTTCGAGCGTTTCCACCAGCGCTGTCTGCAGGGCGGCTTCGAGATCGGCGTTCGCGTCCCGCACCTCCGGCCAGTCGTACATCGGCAGCCGGACGTGAAAATATTCAGCCCTCGTCAAGAAACCGCCTCGTCCGTGTCCCTGCGCCTGAGCGGATGCGGAACGGGCTCCTTGACCTTGAACAGATACCGCCGGGCCAGATCGAAATAACTGGCGAACACATATCCCTCGTTACGCCGCCGCCACTCGTCCCGTGCGGCCCGGTAAATCCCCGGCAGCCGATACCACGGCGCCCTCGGATGGGCATGGTGGACGACATGAAGATTGTTGTTCAGGAAGAGCAGCGAGAAGACCGGGCAGAATTCAACCACGATCGAGCGCGCCTCGGCGTTTTCATGGGCTCGGTGTTCGGCATAGGTACGCAGCATAAGCAGGCTCATCCCGGGATAGGCAATACCGAGAACATAGAGCCAGAACGGCATTCCGCCAATCACCGTCACAAAGAGAATGACCGGAACCAGCCCGGCAAGATGATGCGCCCAGGCCCTCAGAACCGCCCTGTCCCCGGCACGCAGCTTGCGGATCTCGGCACCGTAGAACCCGACGAGAGACACGGCGGGGCCGATCAGCAATCGGCCGAGAAGCGTATTGTTCACCGTGAGAACGAAGCGAATGACGCCGGGAAGCTTTTTCCAGTCGCCCCAGGCGAGATAAGAGCTTTCCGGGTCGTCATAAGGGTCGGTCAGCCGGTCGTCGTTGTGATGGCGCAGGTGCAGCGACTTGAACCGGCGATAGGGGATAAACAGCCCCATTGGGAAATAGATCAGCGCCTCGTTGAAGGCGGGATTGCGTGTCGGGTGGCCGTGAAGGACCTCATGTTGCAGAGAGGACTGCAGCGTCACCAGAACCGCAACCATCGGGCAAACGGCCCAACCCCCGAGAACAGTGTAAAATCCGACCAACAGCATCCAGGTTGCCGACGTGGCGGCTATCAACGCCAGCGTCGGCCATTCGCAGGCTTTTGCGCGTGGCACAAGTCTCTCCAGATATTTGTGAATCGATACACGGAAGGCAACTCGGTTCAATATGTCCGGATGAGACGTTGAGTTCAATTGGAGACTAGGGAACAAACTCAGCAATAGTTTGCAGAATCTTCCATATGTTTATTAAAATCAAAAATCGTTATAAATATAAACTTATATGGATTCTTTCCTGCAATCATCGACTGTTTCAGAACAGTCATTGGCGCATATGTCTCTGGACAAACCCGGAGGGCTCGCCTGTTCTGGGTCTGCAACGTTAAAGGAAAATCGCAATGCCTTCTCCGGATAGCCCGAAGATCCATTATGACGCCATTGTCATCGGCGCCGGCATCATCGGCTGCGCGATTGCCTATGCGATGGCGCGGAAGGGCTGCCGGACCCTGAATGTCGATACACTGCCCGCGGCCGGCTACGGCTCCACCTCCTCATCGGCGGCGGTCGTCCGCACATACTATTCCACGCTTGACGGCACGGCGATGGCCCTGGAGGGCTATCACGACTGGAAGAACTGGCAGAACTGTCTCGGTATGGAAGATCAGGATGGACTGGCGCGGTTTGTCGAAACCGGAACGCTGGTCATGAAAACCGCGGCCAACAACTATCTTGAGCGCGTGCTCAAACATGCCGACACGCTCGGCATCGCCTATGAGCACTGGTCCGCGGAAAAGATCCTGGAGCGTATGCCGGGATACAATCTGGAATGTTTCGCACCGGCCAGGAAGATGGACCACGACGACTTCGGCACCCCGACCGGCGGCGAGATCCGCGGCGGTGTGTTCTTCACGGCGGGCGGTTATGTCGACGATCCGCAGCTCGCGGCACGCAATCTCAAGGACGCCGCCAGCCGCCACGGCGCGCATTTCCGCTTCAACACCAGCGTGGTGAAAATTCCGGTCGAGGATAACCGTGTAACCGGGATCGTCTGCGCCGATGGCAGCCAATTCCGGTCAGGCATCGTCATCAATGTCGCCGGGCCCCATTCGGGCAAGGTGAACGGCCTGCTGGAGGGCGACCCGGGCATCCGCATCGGCCACAGGCCGCTGCGCCAGGAGGTGGTGCAGATCAAGCCGCCGGAACGGCTCGGCTATTCCCGCGAAGGACTGATCGTCTCCGATAGCGACATCGCTGTCTACCTGAAGCCGGGCAGCGGCGGCCAGCTCATGCTCGGCAGCGAAAACCCGCCCTGCGACCCGCCGTTGGAAGAAGATCCGGACGATTTTGCCCGCGACCTCACCGACCGGGCGCTGACCTATGCCTACCGCTACTCCCAGCGTCTGCCCGACCTCGGCGTCTCGCAGCATCCGGTCGGGGTCGCCGACCTTTACGATGCCACCGACGACTGGCTGCCGATCTATGACCGCAGCGATATCGACGGCTACTACCTGGCCATCGGCACCAGCGGCAACCAGTTCAAGAACGCCCCGGTCGCCGGACGGTTGATGGCTGACCTCATCGACTATTGCGAAAAGGGCAACGATCACGACGTCACCCCGTTCCGCTTCCCGCTTCAAAATGCCGGTCACACGATCAACACCGCGACTTTCTCCCGCAAGCGCGACCTGACGAAGGAAAGCTCGTTTTCCGTTCTCGGGTGACGGGCGCGGTGCAAACTCGGGATTCGCCCTTGGCCGACTCAGCCAAATCAGGGTAAGCAACCGGGTCCGCAATCGTAAGGAACGTTCCTTGGCCTGGTCTCCGCAACAAGATGACGCCCTGAAAGCGACCGCCGCCTGGCTGCAGCGCGGCGACCGGCAGGTGTTCCGGCTGTTCGGTTATGCGGGCACCGGCAAGACCACGCTCGCCCGCCATCTGGCCGAAGGCATCGACGGCGATGTCTGTTTCGGTGCTTTCACCGGCAAGGCCGCCCATGTCCTGCGCCAGAAGGGCTGCGAGGATGCCGGCACGATCCACTCGCTGATCTATCGCCCCCGTTCCGCCAAGGAAGAAGAGACGAAGGACGACGATGAGGAGGACACCGGCCCGCAGTTTGCCATCAAGCGGGACAGCGCCGCCGCGACCGCGAGCCTGATCGTCATCGACGAATGTTCCATGGTGGACGAGGATCTCGGCAAGGATCTCCTGTCCTTCGGAACGCCGGTGCTGGTGCTGGGAGATCCCGCGCAGCTGCCCCCGGTGAAGGGCGGCGGCTATTTCACCGATGCCGAACCCGACGTGATGCTGACGGAAGTCCATCGCCAGGCGCAGGACAATCCGATCGTGCGCATGTCCATGACCATCCGCGACGGCGGCGAACTCGATTACGGCGTCTTCGGTGAAAGCAAGGTGATCCATCGCCGCGAGATCGACAGGGAGCAGATCCTGGCGGCGGACCAGGTGCTGGTCGGCACCAACAAGACCCGGCGGCTTTACAACAGCCGCATCCGCGAACTGAAGGATTTCACGACGCCGATGCCCGCCGTTGGCGACAAGCTCGTCTGCCTGCGCAACGACAAGACAAAGGGCCTTCTGAACGGCGGTCTGTGGACGGTGAAGCGGCTGCGCCAGTCACGCGGCAACACATTGCGGTTCGATGTCGTCACCGAGGACGATCTCGCCACGACAACCATCAAGGTGAAAGTGCTTCCGGCGATGTTCGAAGACGGCGCGGAGGCCATTCCCTACGCGATCCGCCGCAAGGCCGACGAATTCGATTACGGCTACGCCCTGACGGTGCACAAGGCACAGGGATCGCAATGGGACGATGTGGTTCTTTTCGACGAAAGCTGGGCGTTCCGGGAACACAAGAGCCGCTGGCTCTATACAGCTGTCACCCGCGCGGCCGAACGCATTACTGTCGTAAGATAGTTTCGCCAGGTTCGGTTTCTTCAAACACCCGCGGGCTGCCGCAAACCGGCAGGGCACGCAGTCCCGTATCGATGAAGGTGGCCAGATCCGTTTCCGTGCTTCCGCCACGTCCAAGCAGGGCGATTGCGGAAAACTGGCCATCCACGAATGTCGCCACATGATCGACGTCCATATCGGCCGGCATTTCCCCGGCCGCCACTGCCTTGAACAGACGCTCCTTGATCGCGGTGAACCGTGAGTTTTTCAGCCCGTCCACCAGTTCCCGGTGCCTCTGCGCGCCATAGGTACAGTCGACAAGCGCATTGACGAGAAAACAGCCGGACGGTGTGTTGCGGTCCAGCGTCAGCTCCGCGACAGCCCCCAGAAAATCTCGCAAATCCTCCAGTACATGCTTCTTCGCCGCGTGAAGCCGCGCGAACACCGGGCCACCGTATGTCTCGAAATAATGCAGCAGCGCTTTTTCGAAGATCGTCTCTTTGTCCCCGAAAGCGGCATAAAGACCGGGTTTCGCCATGCCGGAGGCTTCCACCAGATCGTTCATGGACGTTGCGCTATAGCCGTTTTGCCAGAATGCGATCATCACCGAATGAAGGGCATCTTTTGTACTTACTTTTCTCGGCCGTCCGCGGGCCATCGGCAAGGCCTCCTTTTCATAATCGGTTTCAAAATTTCCGCACATTCGATTTGGCAATTCGCGGCCTGAAAACAACCCTTCACACCGGATCTTGCAGTTTGCACAGCAAAACACAATAATTTCACCAAGAAAATGCTACATTTGTCGTTCAAAAATGCGGTTTTTGTTGCTTTCCGTTCAAGAAACGAAAATAAAACAACTAAGAATTGCATTAAGATTGTAATTACTGCCGCGAGAAAACAACTTTGCGCCCCGCAAAAACCAATTGAATGCTGCATCTCCGTCTGCGTCACGTAAAAGGACACGGCAATTGCCGGTGGACGGAACCGCTCTGTCTCTTTCCCGCCTCCTTCAGGCGGATTATCGTCTGCGGCTCAGATTAGTCACCACCGAAAGTTACCGCGTCAATGGCCAGCGTTACAGTTTCCGATCCGTCACAGCCCGGTTCCCAGGCCCAAAAATCCGGCGACACCGCCTTGCGCATTGCGCACCTGATCGCCGATGAGATCGGCTGCAAGGCAGGGCAGGTCAATGCGACCGTCCAGCTTCTGGACGAAGGCTCGACCGTCCCCTTCATCGCCCGCTACCGGAAAGAGGCGACCGGCGGTCTGGACGACACCCAGTTGCGAAAACTCGAGGAACGTCTGATCTATCTGCGTGAGCTGGAAGACCGGCGCGGCACCATTCTCAAATCCATCGAGGAACAGGGCAAGCTCACCGACGACCTGATCGCCGGCATCCAGGCCGCCGAAACCAAGTCCAGGCTTGAAGACATATATCTGCCGTTCAAGAAAAAGCGCCGCACCAAGGCCCAGATCGCCCGCGAAGCCGGCCTGGAACCGCTCGCCGACCTGCTGCTGTCCGATCCCGCCAGAACGCCGGAAACAGAAGCCGCGGCTTTCGTGGACGCGGACAAGGGGCTTGCGGACACGAAGGCCGCGCTTGACGGCGCCCGTCAGATCCTGATGGAACGCTTCGCGGAAAACGCCGAACTGGTCGGCCGCTTGCGCAGACATGTCGAGGAACGGGGCGTCGTACAGTCCAGACTGATCGATGGCATGGCGGAAAAGGGCGCGAAATTCGCTGATTACTTCGACTATTCGGAAAAATGGTCGAAAATTCCCAGTCACAGGGCTCTCGCCCTGTTTCGCGGGCGCAACGAGGGCATTCTATCCGTCGATCTGACGGTCGACGCGGACGACGTCTCCCCTGTCCCTCCCGCGGTGAAGACGGTCGCCGGCACCTATGGCATCGCCGACCGGGGCCGCCCGGCGGACAAATGGCTGATGGAAGTCGCCCGTTTCGCCTGGAAGGTGAAGCTCGCGCTGCATCTGGAACTCGACCTGATGGGCGTTCTGCGCGACAAGGCCGAAGAAGAGGCCATCCAGGTCTTCGCGAGAAACCTCAAGGATCTGCTGCTGGCCGCGCCTGCGGGCGCCAAGGCGACACTCGGCCTCGATCCTGGTATCCGCACCGGAGTGAAGGTTGCCGTCGTGGACGAAACCGGCAAACTGCTGGACACGGCGACGGTCTATCCTTTCCAGCCGCGCAACGATATCTCCGGCTCCCGGGCCGCGCTGCTTGCCATGATCGCAAAGCACAAGGTCGGCCTGATCGCCATCGGCAACGGCACCGCCAGCCGCGAGACCGACAAGCTGACGGGCGACGTGCTCGCCGATATCCCGGCAGCGCAGCGTCCGGTGAAGGTGATCGTCAACGAAGCCGGCGCCTCGGTCTATTCCGCCTCCGAGCTGGCGGCCATGGAAATGCCCGGCGTGGATGTGTCCCTGCGCGGCGCGGCGTCCATCGCCCGGCGCCTGCAGGACCCGCTGGCCGAACTGGTCAAGATCGAGCCGAAATCCATCGGCGTCGGCCAGTATCAGCATGACGTCAACCAGACCAGGCTCGCCCGCGCCCTCGATGCGGTGGTCGAGGATGCCGTGAACGCCGTCGGCGTCGATCTCAACACCGCTTCCCCGGCGCTGCTGTCGCGCATTTCCGGCCTTTCGGACAGCCTCGCCAGGGCCGTCGTCGAACACCGCGAGGAAATCGGCCGCTTCGACAGCCGGTCTCAGCTCAAGAAGGTGCCGCGTCTCGGCGCCAAGGCCTTCGAACTTTGTGCCGGCTTCCTGCGCATCAACGACGGCAAGGAGCCGCTCGACGCCTCTTCCGTACACCCGGAGGCCTATCCGCTGGCCAAGCGCATCGTGAAGGCCTGCGGCCGCGATGTCCGCCAGATCATGGGCAACGACACGCTGCTGAGGGATCTGAATCCGGCGGATTACACGGACGATAAATTCGGCCTTCCGACAGTGAAGGACATATTCGCCGAACTGGAAAAACCGGGTCGTGACCCGCGCCCGGAATTCAAAACCGCGACGCTGCAGGACGGCGTTGAGGAGATCTCCGACCTCAAATCCGGAATGAAGCTGGAAGGCACCGTCACCAACGTCACCAATTTCGGCGCCTTTGTCGATGTCGGCGTCCATCAGGACGGGCTGGTGCACGTTTCCCAGCTTGCCGACCGCTTCGTCGACGACCCGCACAAGGTCGTCAAGGCCGGCGATATCGTCAAGGTGACCATTCTCGACGTGGACGTGCCACGCAAGCGCATCTCCATGACCATGAAGTCCCAGGCCGACTATCAGGACCAGCGGGAACGTTCAGGGCAGGAGCGAGGCGGCCAGAGCCAGGGCCGTCCTGGCGGAAGAAACCCCGGCCAGGGTGGAAAAGGCTCCGGCGGCAACGCTCCGCGTGGCGGCCCGGGCGGCGGAAAGGGAGGCGCGCCGAAAGCCTCCGGCGCTGACGGCGGCAACAACGCCCTGGCAGCGGCTCTGGCGGCTGCGATGAACAAGAAGGGCAAGTAGATCTCAGGCGAAAATTTCCGCGTCACTTGCTGGGAGCTCGCCACGTTCCTGAAGATCCTTCAGGTATGCTCGGCAGACGACCACTGCAAAAACAGCCAGGCTGAATGCGGACGTCAGTTTAACGAGAGCAAGTACCAACGCTCCGGCTGGGTCAGGCGTGCCAGCAGATGTGATCGGGTCCGAGCCGATGCCTAAATTTTCTGACAAGATCAAAATGGCGAACGACAAGGCTGCGAAGAAACCGACCCCGAAAAATAGCCTGGGGACCAGATAGCCCGCCTGTCGAAAGGCTCTGCCGATGGCGGCCCCGATCCCTGGACGGACGTCGAACAGTTGAGAGGGAAACGCCGTCCCGAACAGAAACATCGTCAGAAAGGAGATCACCGCTCCACACGGAATGGTGAGACCTAGAAGAAACTCGGTGTCCGGGCGCTCGCCCTGAAGCGCGGACACTGCAAGGATTACGACGAGAATCGAAACAATTATAACCGGCGCGTAGATCAATAAGATATACCGCAGACTAAACCAAATATACTTCTTGCTATTTTCTTTTAGTTTTGCATCCAACCCCAGCAAACTCAAACAAAGATAAAAAATAATTCCAGATTCAGCAAAAGCCTTTGTAACTTGCATTGAATTACCAATGTCATACACGACATTTATTCCGTCCATAACATACAAAACAAATACAATACCAAGAATATATTTCCAGCATAAAAGAACAGAATAAAAAGCTTGTGAAACGATATTTGCCTTGGGATTCACGTATCACCTCCAAATTGCGAACGGTTTCCTCTTTATCTAAAAAGTGAATACAACACCAATTTTTCCCGCAAAACTGAACAGGGCCTCCAAGGCACTTTGCGACTTTCGGGAAGTTGTTTCGACTGGCGGAGCAAAATCCCGCCCTCTCGCGGAAAGAGCCCTCAGCAAAGTTGACTCTGCCCTAAAACCGATCCGCCGCAAACGGCGCCGGATCGACGGCATGCGCTTTGCCGTCGATCATGTCGGCAATCATCTCGCCGGTGACAGCCGCCTGGGTCAGTCCGTGATGGGCGTGGCCGAAGGCATAGAAAACCCCGCCATGATGCGTCGCCGGAGAGATCACCGGCAGGCTGTCGGGAAGAGATGGGCGGAAGCCCATCCAGCGCTTGCCGCCTTCCGTCTTGAGACCGGGGTAAAACAGCCGCGCCTTGGCCACCATGGCATCGACGCGCTTCCAGTTGGGCGGCAGGTGCAGACCGCCGAATTCAACCGCGCCTCCAACGCGCAGGCCGGTCGAAAGCGGCGACAGGACAAAGCCGTGCCCCGGCAGCATGATGAACCTCTTCACTGTGACGGCCGGATCGGGAATGGTGATGTTGTAACCGCGTTCCGTATCGAGCGGGATACGGTCGCCGAGTTGGGCCGCGAGATGTTTCGACCAGGCGCCGCAGGCGATGACCAGCCGGTTGGCCTCGATCCGCTCACCCGATTTCAGGATGAGCCCGCACCCATTGTCGTGCGGCTCGAGACGGTCGACCTCGCCGACAGCAAAGTCCACCCCCTGCCCTTTCAGCCAGTCCGCCAGCGACAGGCACAGGATCTTCGGATCATCGACCTGAGCCCAGTCCGGAACCAGCCCACCGCCGATCGCCCGCGTTGACAGATCCGGCTCAAGCTCGCGGATGGCTCCGGCTTCGAGTTCTTCGACCGCAATGCCGTGCTTCCGTTGTTCGGCCCAGGACTTCCTGGCGTTCTCAAGCGATGCAGGGGTATCGAGAAGCTCCAGACAGCCGTCCCGGCGCACCTGGTTGTGGGTTCCGGACACCCGCCACAATCGCTCCCATGCCGGCAGGACCGCGCTGTTGATGTCCACCAGCGCTTCAGTGCTGCGGGCCACGCGTTCGGGGTTCGAGGCTGCCAGAAAGCGCAGCATCCACGGAAGAATTTTCAGCGCATAGGCGGGCCGGACCGTCAGCGGTCCGAGCGGGTCGGCGAGCCATTTGATCGCCTGCTTCCACAGACCCGGCGAGGCCATTGGCGCCACGTCCGTCCAGGCAATCGCCGCTGCGTTGCCCTGGCTGGCGCCGGCCGCCGGCCCTTCCCGGTCGATGACCGTGACCTCGTAGCCGCGCTGCACCAGGCTCGCCGCCGTTGCCAGTCCGACGATCCCGGCGCCGACGACATGGACCCTTCCCTTGCTCATGAACTCTAATGCCTGCCCTTGCCTGAAATCGAAACCCGGGTCAGCGTCCTTCCCCGGTCAAGGGAGCTTTTGGTCATGCTGCTCGAAGTGTCAATCGCATCCTATGCGGAAAACGCAGTGGCGACGAAGGAGCGTTAGCAGATAACCGCGTCATCCCTGACCGGGACGGCGCGGCGCAATTTCGAAAACGCGGGACGGGACGTCCGCGCCGTCTACGCGGTCGCGGGAAAATGGGACCGTGTCCTGTTGGCGAAGGCCACCAGGGACAACATCACGGGAACCTCAACCAGAACGCCGACGACCGTCGCCAGCGCGGCACCGGAATTCAGTCCGAACAGGCTGATGGCGACAGCGACCGCGAGTTCGAAGAAATTCGAGGTTCCGATGAGCGCCGCCGGAGCCGCGGTTGTGAACGGCACGCGCCACAGATAACCCCAGGCATAGGCAATGAAGAAAATGCCATAACTCTGGATGAGCAGCGGCACCGCGATCAGCACGATGACCATCGGCTTTTCGAGAATCGTTTGCGCCTGAAATCCGAACAGCAGAACGACCGTCGCCAGCAGGCCCATGACCGAGAACGGTTTGACTTTCCCGGTGAACTCGGCAATGCGCTCGTGATTGCCCGTTCCATCCAGAGCCTTGCGCGTGAAGTACCCGGCGATGAGCGGTATGACGACGTAAAGGATCACCGAAAGCAGCAGGGTCTGCCACGGGACGATGATATCGGTGACGCCGAGCAGCAGCGCCGCGATCGGCGCGAAGGCGAAGACCATGATGATGTCGTTGATCGAAACCTGCACGAGCGTGTAATTGGCATCGCCCCGCACCATCTGGCTCCAGACGAACACCATGGCCGTACAGGGTGCGACCCCGAGCAGGATCATGCCCGCGATGTATTCTTTCGCGGTCTGAGGATCGACGAGGCCGGCGAAGACGTGCTCGAAAAACAGGATCCCGAGGGCCGCCATCGTGAACGGCTTTATCAGCCAGTTGACGACGATGGTGATGCACAGGCCTTTCGGCTTTTTGCCGACGTCCTTCAGGGAGGCAAAATCGACGTTCACCATCATCGGGTAGATCATGACCCAGATCAGTACGGCGACGACGAGGTTGACGCTGGCATATTCGAACGACGCGATCGTCTGGAAGATCCAGGGGAAAACCGCGCCGAGACCGACGCCGGCGGCAATACATAAAGCGACCCAGAGCGACAGATATCGCTCGAAGAGCCCCATGGGTGAGGATGTTTCTTGGCTCATGACAACTCTTTCGTTATTCGGTTTTCGAGCAGCTCGAAAGCTGCATCAAAGGCAGCCCCGACCCTGCTTTCCGCTCCCGGGGTTTTCGCCGGACCGGGATGTTCCAGTGAGGGACCGCAGGGGAGCTGAGCCGGAAAGGCCTCCCCGCGGCGCGATGGCAAACGGCAAGGGTGAGATCGACTTCAGGCGCAGCCGGGTTGGAACAACACGGTTCGCTGCGCAGACAAACAAGACACCACGTTCTTTCACCAGTTCACCTTGCCGGGCTCTCAGCAATCATTCGTGCCGTGACGGGATGCCGTTCCTGCCATATTGAGAAATGGAGCACAAAGCTCCGGATTGCCGCCGCAGCAGTCCTGCAGCAGGTAGGTCACCAGAACCCGCATGGTCTCCAGGTTCGCGCGGTAGCAGATCGAACGCCCGTCCCGCTCGGCCTGCACAAGGCCGGAACGGGACAGAGCGCCCAGGTGGGTCGACAGGGTATTGGGACGAACTTCGAGCGCATCTGAGATGGCGCCGGCGGTCATGCCTTCTTTTCCCGCTTTCACCAGCAGGCGAAAGACGTCGAGGCGGGTTTCCTGACCCAGGGCGGCCAACGCATTGAGAGCGTCTTCTTTTTCCATATTTCGAGAATACCCGAAATAACGAAGAAAGCAACTCTCTCAGGTACCTCTTTCTTCACCAGATGCGTGAATTAGGGCTACACTCCCGGAGGAAGTGGGGCTCAGTCTGATGACACCGTCACAGCCTTACCGTCGTTCCGATCCGGAATCTTCGCTGCGCGGTGTCCGGAATACATTTATTTCCGTCATGCCATGGCTTGACCATGGCATCCATGCCGTTTCGTCACCCCGAACTCCAGCCTGCCTTGCTGTAAGTTCACGGCATGGATTGCAGGGTCAAGCCCTGCAATGACGAAGCTGACATAATGGGCCTGAAACCCTTAAATCGGCAGTGTGGTAGACAGGGTTGACGACGAACTGAAGGGTTGCTGCTTCAGCCGATTGTCGCCGGGACACCGCGTCAAGCCACCTTCGCCGCAAGACGTTTGCGGATGCTTTCAGCATCCGCGCGCGGTGTCGCCGCGAAGAGTGTCTTGGTGTAGTCGTGCCGCGGATTTTCGAACACCTCGTCCCGCGTGCCGTATTCCACCACTTCGCCGAAATACATCACCATCACCTTGTCCGCCAGATAGCGCACGACGGACAGATCGTGGGAGATGAAGACATAGGTCAGCCCCATCTCGTCCTGAAGATCCGCCAGAAGATTGAGGATCTGCGCCTGGACGGACAGGTCCAGGGCGGAGACCGGTTCGTCGAGAACCAGCAGTTTCGGCTGCAGCATGATGGCTCGCGCGATCGCGACACGCTGGCGCTGGCCGCCGGAGAACATGTGCGGATAGCGGCCGTAATGCTCCGGCTGCAGACCGACCTTCTCCAGCATCTGAAGCGCAAGGTCCCGGCGCTCGGCGGCAGGCATGTCCGTGTTCAGCAGCAGCGGTTCTTCCAGCACGTGCCCGATCTTCTGACGCGGGTTCAGCGAGCCGTAAGGGTTCTGGAAAACGATCTGCACCTTCTGGCGCATCTCTTTGGAAATGCCGGTTTTGGCAATATCCATCGAAAGGCCGTCGATCTCGATGGAACCGGAACTCTGCGCATCGATCATCGTCAGCATGCGCGCCAGGGTGGATTTGCCACATCCGCTCTCACCCACGACGGCCAGCGTCGAGCCGCGTTTCACATCGAAACTGACGCCTTTGACCGCGGTCAGTGTCGAGCCCTTCTTGAACATCCCGCCGCTGATTTCATAGGTGCGGTAGAGGTCGCGGACCTTGAGAATTACATCGTCGGGCATTATCAGAATCCTCCCGCTTCGGCAAAGTCGCTCACCGTCGGCAGACGGTTGCCGGTCGCATTTTCCGGCAGCGCCGAAAGAAGCGCCTGCGTATAGGGGTTCTGCGGGCTCTCGAACAGGGAAAGCACATCGGCTTCCTCCATCTTCCGTCCCTTGTACTGAACAATCACGCGATCTGCGGTTTCCGCGACGACGCCCATATCATGGGTGATCATGATGAGGCCCATGCCGCTGTCCTGCTGCAGTTGAACCAGAAGATCCAGGATCTGTTTCTGGATGGTCACGTCCAGGGCCGTCGTCGGCTCGTCCGCGATCAGCAGTTTCGGGGCGCAGGCGATCGCCATGGCGATCATCACGCGCTGGCACTGCCCGCCGGACATCTGGTGCGGAAAGGCATCGATCCGCCCTTCCGGATCCGGAATGCCGACGGAGGTCAGAAGCTCGATCACCCGGTCCTTGACCTGCCTGCCCCTCAGGCTTGTATGCGTCTTCAGGGTTTCACCCAGCTGAAAGCCGACCGTGAAGCACGGGTTCAGGCTCGCGATGGGTTCCTGGAAGATCATCGAAATGTCCTTGCCGATCACCTTGCGGCGCGCCCTCGTGGACAGGGTCCTGAGGTCCTTACCCTCAAAATCCATCTTGTCCGCGGTGATTGTCGCGCTGTCCGGCAAAAGCCCCATGGTCGCCAGCATGGCAACGGATTTACCCGAACCCGACTCTCCGACGATAGCCAGCACTTCACCGGCATCGACCGTATAGTCCACACCGTCCAGCGCCCTGAACGGCCCTTTCGCGGTGTCGAATTCGATCCTGAGATTCCTGATTTCAAGAAGAGACATGATCCTCAGCTCCTCTTCAGTTTCGGATCGAGCGCATCGCGCAATCCGTCGCCAACCAGGTTAATGGCAAGCACGGTGATCAGAATGGCGAGGCCCGGGAAGGTGACGACCCACCAGGCGCGCAGGATGAACTCGCGTGCCTCGGCCAGCATGGTGCCCCATTCGGGCGTGGGCGGCTGTGCCCCCATGCCCAGAAAGCCCAGCGCGGCCGCATCCAGGATCGCGTTGGAAAAGGACAGGGTCGCCTGAACGATCAGCGGCGCCACGCAGTTCGGCAGGATGGTCTTGAACATGAGCCGGAAATGTCCGGCGCCGGCCACCTTCGCCGCGATCACATAGTCGCGAGAGCGTTCCGACATGACGGCAGCCCGGGTCAGACGCACGAAATGCGGCTGCAGCACCAGGGCAATCGCGATCATCGCATTGATCAGGCCAGGCCCGAGGATCGCCACCAGCACGAGGGCGAGCAACAGCGACGGAAAGGCCAGAATGATGTCCATGATCCGCATGATGAACGTATCGACGGTTCCGCGCACATAACCGGCGATGAGGCCGAGAACGACCCCGCCGACCAGAGCGATGCTGACAACGACGACACCGATGAACAGCGAAAAGCGCGCGCCGAAGATCAGGCGGGAGAGCATATCGCGGCCGACGGCGTCCGTCCCCAGAAGGAACGCGGCCTTGCCGCCCTCTTCCCAGACCGGCGGCACCAGGAAACTGTCCCGGTACTGGATGTCCGGATTGTGCGGGGCGACGAGCGGAGCGAACACCGCCATCAGGACCAGCAGGGAAAAGACGATCAGGCCGACAACGGCACCTTTATTTTGCGAAAAATAGTACCAGAACTCGTAAAGCTGCGCCTTGGTGGCATTGCGGCTTTCCGCTTCGAGCCTGGCTTTATCGGCCTTCGTGACCGGGGAGGTGTTTGTCATTTTTCTTATACCCTCGGCTCAGTTGTAGCGGATGCGCGGATTGATCAGGCCGTAGAGCACATCCACGATGAGATTGACCAGCATGATGATGCCGGCGATCAGCAGAAGGCCGCCCTGAACGACGAAATAATCCCGGCGGGAAATGCTGTCGACGAGCCATTTGCCGATGCCCGGCCAGGAGAAGATGGTTTCCGTGAGGATGGCGCCGGCCAGCAACACCCCGACCTGGAGGCCGATGGTCGTCACCACGGGAATGAGCGCGTTGCGCAGCGCGTGAAGACCGATCACCGAACTTGGCGGCAACCCCTTCGCCCGGGCCGTGCGGACATAATCCTCGCCCAGAACTTCAAGCATGGCGGAGCGGGTCTGGCGGGCGATCACCGCCAGCGGGATGGTCGCCAGCACGATGGACGGCAATATCAGATGCCGGACCGCCGACAGGAATGCGCCCTTTTCCCCCGACAGCAGACTGTCGATCAGCATGAATCCGGTCGGTTGCGGAAAGAAATACAGGAGCGAGATTCGCCCCGAGACCGGAGTCCACTGCAGGATGCCGGAAAACAGGATGATCAGGAGCAGGCCCCACCAGAAAATCGGCATGGAATAGCCGATAAGCGCCGTTCCCATGACAGCCTGGTCTGCAATCGAGCCGCGCTTGACGGCGGCGAAGATACCGGCGGGAATGCCGAGGCAGACCGCGAGGATGATGGCGCAGAGCGCCAGTTCGGCGGTGGCCGGAAACAGCGTCATGAACTCGTCGAGCACAGGCTTTTTCGATGCGAAGGACGTGCCCAGATCGCCCTGAAAAATACCGGCGACATAGTCGATATACTGCCGCCAGAGTGGCTTGTCGAAACCCATCTGCGCCAGAAGCTGGGCCTTGCGTTCCGGTGAAATGCCGCGTTCGCCGGCAAGAAGGTCCAGCGGGTCGCCTGGCAGAAGACGGATGAACGAGAAGGCGACCAGAGTGACGCCGAAAAACGTCGGTATCAACAGTCCGAGCCGGCCGAAAAGAAAGCGAAACATGTCAGATTCCAGATACGAAGAACCAGCGAAAACCGTCACGTGTCATGAGAGCTTCCGCCGGTCATAATGTTTGAAGGCGCCGGCATCGCTGCCAGCGCCTTCCGGGATTCAGGCGGATTTACTCCGCAATATCCACGCCGTCAAACCAATGGCCGCCAAGCGGGTCCATGATGTAGCCGGTGACCTTGGAGGACATGGGCATGAAGACGACGGAATGCGCGATGGTCGCCCACGGAGCCTGTTCCTTGAAGACAACCTGTGCCTCTTCGTAGAGCTTGGTGCGCTCTGCCTTGTCGGTCACGGTCTTCGCCTTCTGGATGAGAGCTTCAAAGTTCTCGTCACACCACTGTGCGCGGTTGGAACCGCCAACACCGTCACAGCCGAGCAGAACGGCGAGGAAGTTGTCCGGGTCGCCATTGTCTCCGGTCCAGCCGAGCAGCACGGCTCCGTCGCGGTCGACTTCCTTGGAACGGGACAGATATTCACCCCATTCATAGGAAACGATCTCGACATTCACGCCGATTTTCGCGAAGTCAGCCTGAATGACCTCCGCCATGCGGCGGGCATTCGGGTTGTAGGGACGCTGGACCGGCATTGCCCAGATCTTCATGGACAGATCGGAAACACCGGCGGCTTCCAGCATTTCCTTCGCCAGATCCGGATTGTAGTCGTCGTCCTCGACCGCGTCGTTATAGGACCACATGGTCGGCGGGATCGGGTTCTTGGCCGCCTGGCCGGAGCCCTGGAAGACGGCGTCGAGGATCGCCTGCTTGTTGATCGCGTGGTTCAGCGCCTTGCGGACTTCCGCCTTGTCGAACGGAGCCACCTTGGTGTTATAGGCGAGGTAACCGACGTTCAGGCCCTGCTGTTCCATCATGGTCAGGTCGCTGTCGTCCCGGATATCGGCAACATCGGCCGGCGCCGGATACGGCATCACGTGGCATTCTCCGGCCTTCAGCTTCTGCAGGCGGACCGCTGCGTCCGGCGTGATGGCGAAGACCAGGTCGTCGACCGGCTGCTTGCCGTTCCAGTAGTCGGCGAAAGCCTTGTAGCGGATCACGGCGTCTTTCTGATAGCCGACGAACGTGAACGGACCGGTTCCGACCGGTTCCTGGTTGAGCTGCTCCTTGGTGCCGGCGGCGGCCAGCTTGTCGGCGTATTCTGCCGACAGGATCGACGCGAAGTCCATCGCCAGGTTGGCGACCATCGGAGCTTCCGGCCGGTTCAGCACGAACTTCACCGTGTAATCGTCAACTTTCACGATTTCCTTGATGAGGTCCGGCATGGACATGCCGTTGAAATATTCCCACGCCGCACCCGGGGTGTATTCGTGCCACGGATTGTCTTTCTTCAGCTGCCGCTCGAACGAGAAAACCACGTCCTCGGCATTGAAATCGCGGGTCGGTGTGAAGAAACTTGTCGTGTGGAACTTCACGCCCTTGCGCAGATTGAACGTGTATTCCAGACCGTCTTCGGAAACTTCCCAGCTTTCCGCGAGACCCGGCAGCACTTCTGTCGTGCCGCGCTTGAATTCAACCAAGCGGTTGTAAACCGGTTTGGAGGAAGCATCGAAGGTGGTTCCGGCGGTGTAGAGCGCGGTATCGAAGCCTTCAGGCGAACCTTCCGAGCAATAAACCAGGGTTTTTGCGGAAGCGCCGGTTGCCGCGATCACGGCAAGGCTGGCGCCAAGAAGGGTTGCCTTCAAGGATTTTTGGAAATTCATCAAACTGTTCTCCCCTTGATGAAGAAGCAGGGGCCCTGCATCGTTGAGATCGTGCAATGGAATTAAGCCCGAGCCAGCGCAAACTAAGGCGGTTTTTTGACCGAAAATCAACTGCCAACATATTTCTAATTTAAGGTCTGTTTTGAAATATTTTTTCTGGGTAAGAGATGCTGACGTAAATTTTTAACGTTTCAATGGCATCGAAATGGAAACTGGTACCGTCTGGGAATCGTTTTGCCTGCTAAATCAAGACATTGAAAACAAAAAGACTCTCGCAATGGCGAGAGTCCTGGAATTTATCAATCGGGAGTAGATCTCGTGCGGCTCACGGCATCCTTCCAACCCGACAGCAGGCGAAGCCGTTCACTTTCCTGTAAACCGGGTTCGAACCGTCTTTCCAGCTTCCATTGCGCGGAAAAAGCCTCCGCGCCCGGCCATATGCCCGCTTTCGATCCGGCCAGCCAGGCGGCCCCCAGCGCCGTCGTCTCCGCCACAGTAGGCCGATCGACCGGAGCGCCCAGAATGTCCGCCAGAAACTGCATCGTCCAGTCGGACGCCGACATGCCACCATCGACCCGCAGAACCGGGGGCTCCGCGTCCGGCCAGTCGGCCCGCATGGCACCCACCAGATCGCGTGTCTGAAAACCGACGCTCTGCAGGACGGCCCGGGCGATCTCCTTCGGACCCGTGTTCCGGGTCAGCCCGAACATCGCGCCGCGGGCGTCCGCGTCCCAGTAAGGTGCCCCGAGCCCGACAAAAGCGGGAACCAGATAGACGTCCTGGTTCGGATCTGCCTGTTCCGCGAGACCCTGTGTCTCGCCCGCGCTGTCGATGAGACCAAGTCCGTCACGCAACCACTGAACCGCCGCGCCTGCGACGAAGATGGATCCCTCGAGCGCATAGGTGGTCCTGCCGTCAAGACGATAGGCAATTGTCGTCAACATGCGGTTCTTCGACCGGACAGGTGTCTCCCCGGTGTTCATCAGGGCAAAACATCCGGTCCCGTAGGTCGATTTCACCATGCCCGGCCTGAAACAGGCCTGCCCCACCGTCGCCGCCTGCTGATCGCCGGCCACACCCAGGATCGGCAGCGGCCGGCCGAAGAGATCCGGCGCGCTGGATCCGAAGTCGTCGGCGCTGTCCCTGACCTGCGGAAGCAGGCTCATGGGAATTCCCAGCAGCCGGCACAGGTCCTCGTCCCAGGCGTTTTCATGGATGTTGTAGATCAGTGTGCGCGATGCATTGGTGGCATCGGTGGCGTGTACCTCGCCTTCGGTGAGCTGCCAGATCAGCCAGGTATCGACCGTACCGAAAGCCAGTTCGCCCCGTTCCGCCCTCTCCCGGACGCCCTCGACATTGTCGAGGATCCAGGAGATTTTCGTGCCGGAGAAATAAGGATCGAGCAACAGCCCGGTTTTGGCCGAGAATGTTTCCTCAAGCCCCTCGCCCCGCAGTCTGGCGCATGTTTCCGAAGTCCTGCGGTCCTGCCAGACAATCGCGTTATAGACCGGCACGCCGGTGGACCGGTCCCAGACCAGTGTGGTCTCCCGCTGGTTGGTGATCCCGATCGCGGCGACACCCGCGCCCCCCTCAGGTGCTTTTTCCAGCGCTTCACGGCAGACTTCCAGCGTGCTGTCCCAGATGTCGGACGGTGAATGTTCCACCCAGCCCGATTTTGGAAAATGTTGCTGAAATTCCTGCTGCCCGGCGCTGACGGGGGTGAAGTCCTCGCCGAAGACAATCGCACGGCTTGACGTCGTGCCCTGATCGATTGCCAAAACATACCCGGCCATGGCGCTCCTCCCCTTGTTCTTGCTTGTTTCAACGCAATTGCCGGCGAGGCCGGCAAATGGACATCATATGCGGGAAACTATGCCGCAGCGCCGGTCCGCTCGGCAAGATAGGTCGACATGAAGCTGTCCAGCTCGCCGGCCTCTGCCGCGCTGAGAACCAGGCCGAGTTTGGTCCGCCGCCACAACACGTCGTCAGCCGTGCGCGCCCATTCCCGATCGATCAGCCATTTCAACTCGAGTTCATAAAGGTTCGAACCGAACAGGCGGCCAAGATCCTCCAGCGAGGCAGCCTCACCCAGAAACAGCCTTGCATCGGTACCGTAAAGACGGATCAGGCGGGTCGCGAAGGATGTGTCCAGGAAAGGAAAATCCTTCTCAAGCCGCGCCACTTCGGCGTCAAATCCATCCACCTTGAAGTTTCCGCCTGGCAAGGGCGCATAGGCTGTCCAGACGCCACGTTTGAACGGCAGATAGGGCTCCAGCTTTTTCAGTGCTTCCTCCGCAAGCTTCCGGTACGTCGTGATCTTTCCTCCGAAAACCGAAAGCACCGGTGGCTCCGTCTGCCCACCTTCCAGTTCAAGCACATAATCCCTGGTCGCGGCCTTGGCGTCCTTTGCTCCGTCGTCGTAGAGCGGCCGGACCCCGGAATAGGTGTGAACCACATCTTCGGGCGTGACGGGCGTGTCCAGATATTCGCTGGCGGCCTTGCACAGATAGTCGATCTCCTCGCCGGAAGTGCGAACCGTGCCCAGATCCCCGTGATAGTCGACATCGGTCGTGCCGATCAGCGTGAAGTCCTGCTCGTAGGGGATCGCGAAGACGATCCGGCCATCCCCGTTCTGGAAAATGAAGCAGCGGTCATGGTCGAACCGGCTCGGCACGATGATATGGCTGCCTTTGACCAGACGGACCTTGGCCTTGCTCCGGGTCCCGGCGATGCCATGCAGCATTTCGGCGACCCAGGGACCGGCCGCATTGACAAGCACGCGCGCGCTCACCGTCTTCTCCTCGCCCGAGCCAAGATCCTGCAGGACGACCTTCCAAAGCCCCCCCTCCCGGCGCGCCGCAATGCATTTGGTCCGCGTGAGCACCTTTGCTCCCCGATCGGTGGCATCGAGTGCGTTCAGGACCACCAGGCGCGCGTCGTCCACCCAGCAATCGGAATATTCAAATCCCTTTTTGAACAAAGGCTTGAGACCACGGGAATACGCCCCGCTGTCGAGCCGGACTGTTTTGGTTGCCGGCAGCAGTTCCCGGCCTCCCAGATGATCGTAGAAAAAAAGGCCGAGACGCAGCACCCAGGCAGGGCGCAGATCCTTGTGATGCGGCAGGATGAAACGCAGCGGGCGGGCGATGTGCGGCAGCGCGCGCCACAGCACTTCGCGTTCCTTCAGCGCCTTGCGAACAAGACCTAACTCGTAATATTCCAGATAGCGCAGCCCGCCGTGAATGAGTTTCGTGGAGGCCGAGGATGTCGCTCCGGCGAGGTCTCCCATTTCAACGAGCATGACCGATGCACCGCGGCCCACCGCGTCCCGGGCGATCCCCGTTCCGTTAATGCCCCCGCCAATGATCAACAGGTCGTAGTCAGCCGTCATGATCTCCGTCTCCGGCTCGCGCTCACATGCGATTTCAGCAAGAAATGAAAATAAAACGAAACTTCACGAAATTCAATCACCATTTTCATGCGCGCAAATATCCACCGTCCCGGTCCCGCTGCAAGCCGGGGGCCGTGGAAACCCGACGGTGCTTCCGATCCAATTGCTGAACGTTAAGTGGGTTCATCCTCGGCAGGCGCATCGTCAGCCGGATCGGCGGATGCGGCTTCCAGTTTACCCCGATGTTTGGTTCCCTTGGCGTCCGCCCCGTAGGGCGGCATTGCTGCATGATAGGTGACCTGCGGGAATGGAATTTCGATACTGCGTTCGTCGAAAACCTCTTTGACGAATTCGTTGTAGGCCCGGCCGACCGACCACTGGTCACCCGGCGTGGTCTTGATACGGGCACGGATATCAATCGAACTTGCGGCGAAGTTGGTAACGCCGTGCATCTCCAGATCCCCGAAGATCTTGGAACTGTAGTCGGTCGCCTGCAGGCGTCGGAAGGCTTCCGTCATCGCCTCTTTGGCGCTGGCGATATCCGTGTCGTAGGAAACGCCGATCAGGGCGACATGATAGGAGAAGCCGCGCATGAAGTTCGACACCATGTCGACTGAGGAGAACGGAATGATGTGGGTGGTGCCGTCGAGATCCCGGATGCGCACCGAACGGACCGTAATCCCCTCCACGGTCCCCGTGATGCCCGCAACCGTCACCACGTCGCCTTCGTTGATGGCGTTTTCTATCTGAATGAAAGCCCCTGTGATGATGTCCTTCACCAGCGTTTGCGCCCCGAAGGAAATCGCCAGGCCAACGACACCGGCACCGGCGATCAGCGGACCGATGTTCACGCCGATTTCGGACAAGGCCAGAAGCGCCACCATCACGATGATGACAACGGTGGAGGCGTTGCGGAACAGCTGGAAGAGAGTTCTTTCCCGGGCGGTCACGAGGCGGCCGGACCGTTCCTGCAGGCGCAGATCGACCCAGGACATCACCGCCAGCCAGATCAGGAAGCCCACCAGCACAACAAGGAACGCCGAGCCGTAGCCGCTCAGCAAGCGGAAGCCGGTTTCACTTGCGATCCAGTCGACCACGCTCAGGATACCCCAGATTTCCATGAGCGCCAGGACCGTGACAAGGAAAACGGCCAACCGGATGATCTTCAGTATCCTGGGAACGAAAGCGTTCAATCGTCTGTGAAGCGCCGGCAGACTGGTCTGCATGCTGCCCGGAAGCGGGATGCCGTCCTTGATGACGCTCGTAAGAACCAGAGAAACCAGTATCCCGGTGGCGATCGCCACAATGGACAGACCGGTGGCGTGCAGGATTATGGACGTGGCATCGAAGGGGCGGGTTACCCAGATTATGAAAACGGCGGCAAGGTATCCGTAGGCCGCGAAATGCCAGACGCGGCCGCCGACTGCCAGAACACGGCTTGCCAGCGTGCTCTGCAGCGTTTGCGCATAGTCGCTCACACCCTGGCACACATTCTGCCGGTTCCTCTGTACGAGGGCCAAGAGATAGAGTGTTCCCAGGAACACGACCAGAAATCGCAAAGCGTTGCCCAGAACAAAGGACGCGGCGATATTGGCGACCGGAACCACCAGAAACAAGCCATAGACGATCCAGTACACAAACAGGTGCAGACGGCTGCTCCAGTAACGGGAGGCTTTGTCCGTGAACGGCAAAAGGCGTAATTGCCGGTGCGCGGGAACGAAAATGAACCGCAGGGCGACATTGGCCAGTTCGGCAATGAAAAATGCATTCAGCGCCAGACTTTCCTGAAGCGTGACACCGGCCTGAAGCTCGCCATAACCTGCGAGCGCGACCGCATTGCCCACGGCCCAACCAAGTCCGACCGCTATCGCGTCAAGAACCGACGTCAGGATGAGAATGAAACTGCGCATCAGCCCGCCGCGCCTGCCTGCGATGGCGGACATTCTCGGATAGAGCAGTTTCATCGCAGCCTTGCTTATGAGCAGACCGGCATAGGCCGCCAGAAGCACCACAAGAACCTGACCGGCAATCGATTTCACCTGTTCCCACTTGATCGGGATTTCCCCGCGCCCGATCCTGATCAGGCCATGAAGGGGCCTCACGGACTGTGCAAGAACAAGTCCCGCGTCATCGACCAGCTCGCGCGTGTATTCTCCAACTCTGAGCGCGAAATTTTCGCTCGTGGCGGCGCTCTGGCTCTGGTCGGATTGAGCAGCCGGCGCGTCCGGCTGACCGGCGCCACGCAAAACGGGCAGGATCGAATCGCCCGGGGTAGACGCTTCTTCTGGCGCACTCCCGGTCTCGCCTGCGTTCTGTGTCTCGCTTGCACTCTGTTTAAGAAGTTCGATGAGAGCCGCCCGGCTCTTCGGATCGTTCAGGACATTGATGAGCGCATCGCTCGCCTGTGCAACTTCTGCCGAACTGCTTTGCTGGGTATCGGCGTTCTGTGCCGCCGCCGGCATCACGCAGAAAAATAAGAGCCCGATCAGGGTGCCAAGGCTTCGGCGCAAACGTCTCATTTCAAATTCAATCCGCTTCCAGGCGTTGTAAAGGTCTCTCGTCCCGGTTCAGACAATAAGGAAGAACCGTCCGGGAAGGAAAGGCTCCCGGAGCTATACTCGAGCTATAGATGAGAATGAACTGCTTTGAAGCGGTTTGCTCCTCGACCAGGAACGAAAATGGCTACACGCCGCCGTGCCATACCAGCCCGACTTATGGGCCCGCGACCTGGATGGGAGACTTGACTGGATTTTCATCGGCGACGGCATATCGCGATAAAGTTGCGACTTTCCATAAAATCAACCAAAAATTAAGCACAACTACCGAGACATTTGAATGCCAGAGACAGGAATAAGCTGTTATTTTTACGGAATTCTATTTAGGTAACGTATTACTAATAGTATTTATCCCAATGTGACTCGCTGTGGAGGAAAAATGGCGAGTTCTATTTTAAAACTTGCGCAAATAGGGACAATAGAATCTCGCAAGCACCTGTTTGCGCAGGTGAGCGAACTTGTCGTCTCCGATCTCGAGCAGCGGACGGAACAAGAGCTTTCGATCTTCGCCGAAGTCATCCTGAAACTCTACAACACAGGCTCTCTGACGGACCGGACGGATCTGGCCTTGAGGCTTGCAGCGCTGGAAAACGTTCCGCATGATCTTGCATGCCGGATGGCCGAGGATGACATCACAGTGGCGATGCCTTTGTTGGCCGATTGCCCTGTCTTCACCCAGGAAGACCTGCTTGATTTCACCGATCGGTTCAGCCTGACCCACCTGCAGGCACTCGCGCGCCGTAACGACCTTTCCACCGAAGTATCCGATGCTCTGGCCGCCAGGAATGACAGGACGGTAAACCGGTTGCTGGCCGGCAACCGCGGAATCCGGCTGTCTCGCGAAACGATGCTCCTGTTTGTCAAGCTCGCGGAAGAAGACGTGGTGCTGAGGGAAGATCTGGCGCTGAGATCCGATTTGTCCCCGACCGCCTGCCGGGCCTTGCTGCCTCTTGTCAACGAGGAGGCCAGGAAACGGCTGCACGGCATCATCGAAGGATCCCTGACGCAGGAGCAGCTCGATCAGATTGCCCGGCTGAAAGCGTTGCGCCGGGATTTCGGCGCCGCCCTGGCAAACCCTGACATCAATTCGCTCTGGCAGGATGCCGAACGCGCGGATATGACTGTCGATGAACTCATGATCCTGCTGCTGCAGGACGGGCGCTTCGACCATGCGGTGGAATTGCTCGGCGTGCGTGGAAGGACTTCTCCCAAAGCCTTCAAGGAAGCCGTTTTCAACGGCAAGCTGGAACTGGTGATGAAAATCGCGGCCAAAACCGGACTGGAGACGTCTACCTTTGCTCTGTTTGCAAGGACCCGCTGCGGCCATCTGAAACTACCCGCCGCTCAGGGATCGGAATGGACGCAAGCCTATAAACGGCATCTTGAAAGCACCGCGACGATCAGACAATCCCGCTGCGGTGATTTTCAGGCGAACCGGGGGGCGAAAAAGCCCAAACCGCTCCAGCAGCCATCCGTGCCCCAGCCGACGGAATAGACCGGCCTGACACCGCCCCTCAGTCAGGCCGCATGGCGGCATAAAAGACAAGACGCCGATCAGTCGACTCAACCTAGACCCGGACAACCTGTTGAAAGCTCACAACTAGCTGCTGTGGGTATAGGTGCGTGCGCATAAACTCGCAGCCACCGCCGTCGAGAGTGTCGCCGCCGCGTAAAACCATAAGCCCGGCAGGATGGCCGCTGCGGCCAGTCCGCTGGTTTTTGCCGCGAACAGGACCAGCGCCACCAGCATCACATCCAGCATTGACCACTTGCTCACCATAGACAACAGCACCAGCGATCGGCTCTTTCCGCCGGTGATGACAGCAACGTGAGTGAGAATTATTTTGGCCGCCGGAAATCCGACAGAAAACAGCGCCACGATCGCGGCAAGCAGGGTCTCGTCTTCACGCCAAAGGCTGAGGATCATTTCCACCAGAGAAGGCCGGTCCTCGAGAAAATACAGCCTTTCGAACCGCATCAGCGGCTGTGTGAGACCCAAAGCGAAGGAAAAGGTCGAAACAGGGAGGAGCAGAGCCAGAAAAAACCGCATGAAGGGTGCCGTGCTTCGGCAGAACATCCAGCGCCCGGGTTACGGCGTTCGGAATGCTCCGGCATTTTGAAATTGAGTAACCTGCATTCAGGCCGGCGAGACAAGTGACGGACACGCACGCAACAGCGACCATGCCTTCCCTATAACATTCCGTTCAAAAAGCATAAACCCGACCGCTGCCACGAACAGTCGGGCAAAATCGTTCAGCCTCCCGGGAGGAAGGCGGCCGGGGAATCTACCGAAGCGCGGGAACAGCCTCGCTGCCCGCCGGATGCGCTACCTCAGCCGTGAGGCGACTTCGTCTAGCTGGTCCTGCTCGGCAATTTCCTGAGCCGTGCGCTCGCGCTGCTGGTCACGCTCTTCAAGTTGCTCGAATTTCTTCAACTCTTCGATCGCTTCGCTCAACTCGTCCTGGGCGCGTTGAAGCTGATCGTCCAGTTCATGAGCCGAATTGCGCAGGTTGTCGCGCCTGTCCGCCGCGGCCTTGGCAAATGTCGGATAGGCAAAATGCGTGACATCGGTAATCCCGACCCGCTCCTGCTCGGAACGGATCTGTTCATCAAGTTCATCGGCCATACGATTGAACTCGGCAATCATGCTCTCGATCTGAGCAAGCTGCCGCCGCTTTTCATCAACCTGAAACCGCTTCAAACGGATCAAACTGTCTCGGGTTTTCATTACTCAATACTCCCCTTGCAAGGGCAGTCTAGTCCAGAGTCATTTCCAAAAGGTTGGCGAGTTGCAGATATCCTTCAGAAAGACTCGTTGCCTCGTCTTTTCCCTGATTGAGAAAATCGTCTATCAGCTCAAACCGGTGAATGGCTTCGTCGACCGTCGGGTCCGATCCCTTCCGGTAGGCCCCGAGACGGATCAGCTCTTCCATATCCGTATAGGTCGACAACAACTGCTTTGCCTTGCGCAGAACCGGAAGCTGTTCCGGCGGCACGCAGCGTGGCATGGTTCGTGAGACCGACTTCAGCACATTGATTGCCGGATAGCGCCCGCGTTCGGCGATCGCCCGCTCCATCACCACATGGCCGTCCAGTATCCCGCGGACCGCATCGGCAACCGGTTCGTTGTGATTGTCTCCTTCCACAAGCACCGTGAACAGGCCGGTGATCGAACCGGTCCCTTCCACACCGGGGCCGGCGCGCTCCAGCAGGCGTGGCAGTTCGGTGAAAACGGTCGGGGTATAGCCCTTGGAAGTTGGCGGTTCGCCGATCGACAGGCCGATTTCGCGCTGGGCCATGGCGAACCGGGTGATTGAATCCATCATGCACAGGACATTATTGCCTTCATCGCGAAAATGTTCGGCGACCGTCATGGTCAAATAGGCCGCCTGACGGCGCATGAGAACGCTTTCGTCGGATGTGGCGACCACGACCACGGACCGCGCCAGCCCATCCTCGCCAAGATCGTCTTCAATGAATTCCTGGACTTCCCTGCCCCGCTCGCCGATCAGACCGATCACGGCGATGTCGCAGCGGGTGTTGCGCGCCAGCATCGACATCAGCACGGATTTGCCGACCCCTGAGCCAGCGAAGATGCCCATACGCTGGCCTTCGCAGCAGGTAACAAAGCTGTTCAGAGCCCGCACACCGAGATCGAGCGGCGGTCCGACCCGTTTACGTTCGGAGGCCGGCGGTGGTGAACTTCGCAATTTGCGAGGCACTCCGCCATTTGAAAGAGGTCCTTTACCATCAATCGGTTCACCAAGTGCGTTAACCACCCGGCCGAGCCAGGCATTGCCGGGATGCATTACACTTTCGCGGGAACTGATCACCGCTTTGCAGCCCATCCGCACGCCTTCAAGCCCGGAAAATGGCATGCAAAGCGCACGCCCCTCACGGAACCCGACGACCTCGGCCGGAACTTTCGGATTAGCCTCCCCGCTGTCGATCAGAAGACGCGAACCGACACTCATTTCGTGAATCGGCCCGGCGATTTCCACAAGAAGACCCTTAACAGCAGTCACCCGACCGTAAATTTCGGTCGGCAAAAGCGAATCAATCTCGGCAAAAAGCGCCTTCAATTAAGATTCCTTCCCCTGTTAACGGTTTTGGTAACCGATCGTTTACGACTCTGGTTAATCTTAACCTTTGGAAGGCTGACAAGCGAGAGCCATTTCGAAGTCACGACGGCTATGTGGAAAGGAATCTGAATGGAGTCGGTTGGATCCGTTTCTTAAAGTGCAACATTAAGATTTGTGAATCAGTGTTTTTTCTGGGGATTCAACAAGTTGACCGTTGTTCACAGATTACTCCATTCGGTACTTGCCGCTACGAATCATATTTTGTTAACCATTAACCGATAGCTTTGAGTCGGGGTTAACAAGCAGTCCTTCGTAGCGCACACCGACAGAGCCGTTGCGACTTGCCCAGAAAAGGCAGAATAAGGGGATTGGCAATGCGTGTACTGTTGATTGAGGATGATAGCGCGACAGCGCAGAGCATCGAACTGATGCTGAAGTCCGAGAACTTCAACGTCTACACGACAGATCTTGGCGAGGAAGGCATCGACCTCGGCAAACTGTACGATTATGACATCATCATGTTGGATTTGAACCTGCCGGACATGTCCGGGTATGAGGTTCTTCGGACACTTCGCGTCTCAAAGGTCAAGACACCGATCTTGATCCTTTCCGGGAACGCGGGGATAGAGGACAAGGTCCGGGGTCTCGGCTTCGGCGCGGACGATTACATGACCAAGCCGTTCCACAAGGACGAACTGGTCGCGCGGATCCATGCGATTGTCCGCCGTTCCAAGGGCCATGCCCAGTCGGTCATCATTACCGGCGACCTCAAGGTCAACCTGGATACCAAGACCGTCGAAGTCGGCGGGCAGCGTGTTCATCTGACCGGCAAGGAATACCAGATGCTCGAGCTGCTTTCGCTGCGCAAGGGCACCACGCTGACCAAGGAGATGTTCCTGAACCATCTTTATGGCGGCATGGACGAGCCGGAACTGAAGATCATCGACGTCTTCATCTGCAAGTTGCGCAAGAAGCTGGCTGCGGCCACCTCCGGCAAGAACTACATCGAAACGGTGTGGGGACGCGGTTATGTGCTGCGCGAACCGGAAGTCGAAGCGGCCGCCTGAACCTCAAGAGGTATCCGGCGAGATTTAAAAAACCCCGGCTTGCCCGGGGTTTTTTGCTGACTTTCAGCCTGTGACCGCAAGAGTTACAGATGCAGCTGATAGGAGGCAGGCACGTAGCGGAAACCGCTGCCTTCCTGCGCCACATACCCGACGGCCGGAAACGGCATATGATAGCCGACGAACGGGACCTTGTCGCCGGCCAGCATGCCGAACACCGTCCTGCGTGTGGACGCGGCGGTTTCCTTGTCCATGTCGAACCTGACTTCCCAGTCGGGATAGGCCAGGGACCAGACAAAGTGATTCGCGGTATCGGCCGTCAGGGCAAGCTGCTTGCCGTCACTCTCGATCATGTAGATCATGTGTCCGGGTGTATGGCCTGGCGCGGACATCGCCGTAATTCCCGACGTGACCGCACCGCCGTCGTTCAGGAATGTCATATTCTCGGCCAGCGGCTTGACATGCGATGCCATCAGCTTGGTGACACCGTTGGCCTCGGGATCCATTGCCGCCCAGAAATCGTATTCCTTCTGGCCCGTCACGTAGCGCGCGTTGGCAAAGGCGGGTGCTCCGCCCTCCATGAGCCCTCCGATGTGATCCGGGTGCATGTGCGTCAGCACCACCACATCCACCTGTTCCGGCGTATAACCGGCATTTTCCAGCGCGGCACGCATGTTGCCGCGCCCCGGACGCGCATCTTCGCCGTTGCCGGTGTCGAACAGAATCAGTTCGCTGCCCGTGTTGATCAGGGTCGGCGTGAAGCTGATCTGAAACGAATCATCAGGAACGAAGTTTTCCGCCGAGGTCGCTGAGAACGTGTCCGCTTCGACATTCATTGCGAAGGTTTTCTGCGGTTCCTGAAGGGTCACCGCTCCGTCCAGAAGTGTGTTGATCTCAAATCCGCCGAGCGGATAGCGCGCCACCGGCGCGGCAAGGGAACCCTGCTTTGCGGCTGCCGCCTGTGCCGGCAAGGATACCGCCAGCCCCGCTCCGGCAAGCGCGCCTCCAGCCCCGAGCAGTGCCGCCCGGCGTGTCAGTTCAACTTTTATCTCGCTCATTTTCCCACTCTCTTCTGATGCGGACGCATGACCCGGCCCTCTTTAGGAAAACCGCGCTTTCCCGAGGACCCAAACGTATCTGCAAACAGATGGAAAGCTTGGCTGAACTGGCAAGTGGAGCAGGCCCAAGGCAGGCACCCGATCCGCTGTCAAGTTCCACTTGCGGGAAATTTACAAATGATCTGAGTAGTTTATCTCAGTCCACCGAAGCCGGCCAGCGGGTCACGATCGCGTGAGACATGAAAAAAGGCGACCATTGGCCGCCTTTTGTTTTTCTCTCACGGGTGGAGCTATCTGCGCAGTCCGGCCACACCGCCGGCGGCGAACCGCGTGCTCGCGCCCGGACCGGTTGCCGCATGAACTGCCGGTTTTTTCTGAAACAGCCCGCGTTTGCCCGGAACGGGCTTGAACGCGTCAGTCAGGCCGACGACCGTCTCCGCGGCGCCGAGAACCAGATATCCGTCTTCCGGAAGCGATTTCGCGAGCCGCGCCAGGATCTCCGACTTGGTCGCCTGATCGAAATAGATCAGCACATTCCGGCAGAAGACGATGTCGAACTCTCCCAGATGTGCGAAGTTTTCCAGAAGGTTCAGTTTTTTCCACTCGATCATTGACCGCATGGGGGCGCCGATCTGCCACATGTCGCCCTTCTGCTCGAAATATTTCAGCAGCAACTGGATCGGCAGACCGCGCTGGACCTCGAACTGGCTGTAGAGACCGGCTTTCGCTTTCTCCAGCACTTCCAGGGAAAGATCGGTACCCAGGATTCGGGTCCGCCAGCCGCCCATCTTGGCTGCCTCTTCCTTCAGGCACATCGCCAGGGAATAGGGTTCCTGCCCGCTGGAGGCCGCGGCGCACCAGATCTTGAGCTGCTTGAAGTTCGACCGGCTTTGCAGCAGCGCCGGAAGCATGGTGTCCCTGAAATTGTCGAACGGCGTCTTGTCACGGAAGAAAAACGACTCGTTTGTCGTCATCGCCTCGATAACGTCCGTTTCGAGCGCGCGGTTGCCGCTGCGCTGAAGGGTCTGGATAACGGCACTCAGTGTCTCCAGCTTCGAACTGCGCGCAATCGGCAGAAGCCGGCTTTCAACCAGATACTGTTTGTCATTCGACAGAACCAGGCCGGAGCGGGTCTTCAGAAAGTTTTTCAGAAACTCGAATTCGCCAGGGGTCATCTCGTGTTCCCCTTCAATATGCGCCCGATTTTCGGTCCAATGTCTTTCAACGGTAGGATGTCGCTGCACATTCCGGTGTGCGCGGCCGCTCCGGGCATGCCCCAGACGACGCTGGTTGCCTCGTCCTGCGTGATGACACTGCCTCCGCCTGCGGTGATGGTTTTGACACCATCCGCGCCGTCATGTCCCATTCCGGTCAGAATGACAGCAAGACACGCGGACCCGTAGGCCTTCGCGACGCTGTCGAACAGCGGATCGACGGCGGGTTTGCAGAAATTCACAGGAGGCCCGTCCGTCAGGCGGATCTTCACCGCGCCGCCGTCTTTTTCCAGGATCATGTGTTTTCCGCCTGGCGCCACATAGATGTTGCCGGGTTGAAGAATTTCGCCGTCTTCCCCTTCCTTTGCCGGACGCAGGGCAGCCTTGCCCAGATGCTCGGCAAGGATCGCGGTAAAGGTCGGTGGCATATGCTGGGTGACGACAACCGGAACTTCATTCATTGCCGTTCCCACTTCCTTCATCACTTCCTGCAGGGCCTGGGGCCCGCCGGTGGACGAGCCGATGGCCAGAATGCGCGGACGGGCCGAGGAATAGGGCCTTGTCTGAAGCGTCTTCGCCGCTGCGGCCGCCGGCTGCGCGGCGCCGCGGAAGCTTGCCCGCGTATCCGTTGCCGGGCGTGACGTGACTGGCGTTGCCGGGTGCGAGACCCGGCCCGCGCTGGTTTCGGCGCGCATGGAGCGTGCCGGAGCGCGCATGCGCTGAGCCCGCGCCCCGAGCGCCTTGACCTTTTCCACAAGTTCCCGGCGGAAGTCGATCGACGTCGTCACTTCGGAAGTGGATTCCGGCTTGGGGACATAATCGGACGCCCCGAGAGATAGGGCCTTCAGGCTGACTTCCGCATTACGGCGGGTCAGCGTAGATGCCATGATAACGATGAGGTCACGCTTTTTGGCCAGCATAAGCGGCAAAGCGGTCATACCGTCCATCTCCGGCATCTCGATATCGAGCACAACGACATCCGGATTGCTTTTTTCGATGTCTTCGACGGCAAGTTTGCCGTTTCTGTGCGAGCCGACGACTTTGAGATCCTTGTCTTCTCCGAGCCACCGGGTCAGCAAGCCGCGGATCACCACCGCATCATCGACCACCATCACCTTGATGGGATCGCTGCCGGGACTGGCGCCGGCAGAAATTCTTTGCGCAAATGCCATTGAGATCGCCCAACTGGAGACTAGATAAGACCAACTTCCTGAAACTTGGCTTCGACGATTTCCCGGTCGAAGGGTTTCATGATGTATTCGTTGGCACCTGCCCGAATGGCCCGCGCGATATGCGCAACGTCGTTTTCCGTCGTACAGAAAACAACAATCGGACTTTCCCCGCCTTCTTCGGCCCTGAGGCTGGTCAGAAATTCAAGACCGTCCATCACCGGCATGTTCCAGTCCAGGAGGATCGCGTCCGGCATGGTCTTCCTGCATTCGTCGAGCGCCTGCTGGCCGTCTTCGGCTTCGGTGATCTCGAATTGCAGATCTTCCAGGATCCGGCGGGCGACCTTACGGATGACGCTTGAGTCATCAACTACAAGGCACTGTTTCATCAGGCGTAACTCCACTCAACGGCCGCTTCCGGCCTGCTTATGCCGCAACCGATGGTTCCGTGAACATGGAACCGAGCAGGCGGTCAACATCCAGGATCACCATCAGCTTACCCTCCAGGCGGTGCACGCCGCCCGAAATTTCCGCCCAGCGGCGATCCAGGTTTGACGGATTGGGTTCCTCCGAAGAGGACGACAATGTCAGCACTTCACCGACGGTATCGATAACCAGACCGTAGCTTTCGTGTTTGTACTCGATGCCGACAGCCATCATCTGCCCCTCTTCGAGAGGAGGCAGGTGGAGACGGCGCCGCATGTTGATCGCGGTAACGATACGGCCACGCAGGTTGAGCACGCCCTGGACTTCCGGGGCGGACATCGGCACGCGGGTAACGCTCTCGGGAACGAACACGTCATGGACCTGGGAAATCGGGAGGCCGAAGAGCTGGCCTCCGATCACCACGGTCACATACTGGATCATGTCACTGGCTGCATTGTGATCCACGTCGATTTTGTGTTCCAGCACATTCATGCTGCTGCTCCCATTTCACCGGAGAAGACATCTTTCAGAGCGGCAATCAAGCCGGGACGGTCGAATTTCGCGACATAGTCGTCAAAGCCCGCCTGGCGGCCACGCTCGATCGAAGCGGGTGTGACCATCGATGACAGGGCGAGGACCGGAATCTGGCGGAAGCGCGGATCGCGCCGAAGCGATTCACAGAACTCGAAGCCGTTGATCTCCGGCATCTCGATATCGCTGACGATCGCATGGAACTTTTCGCCGTCTTCCAGAAGGTCCAGGGCCTGCTGCGGACCGGTACAGGTGGTGACGTCGTAACCGGCCGCTTTCAGCACCGGCGTCAGCATGTTCCGGAAAAAGGACGAGTCATCGACGAAGAGTACTTTTTTCGTCAGGGACGCGATGTCCATTTCCTTGCGCATGAACCAGTCTTCGAAGGCCTGCGGCAGATAAAAGCCGAGATCGATGATTTCGGTTGCCCGTTCCTTGACGATGGCGGAGCCGAGAACACCGGGACGTTCCGACCCGACTTCGATATTCATGCGGTCCTCGACAATATCGACGATCTCGTCGACGACGAGGCCCATGGACCGGCCCGCATCGGAGAAGACCAGCATCGGCTGCGTGCCTTCCGTCTTGTGACGGTCGCCTTCGTTGACGTAGACGAGCGGCATGAGCGCTCCGCGGTACTGGACGAGGTCGCGTCCGTTGGACCGCTCGATTTTCGAAACCTCGAATTCTTCCAGGCGGGTGACCAGCGAAAGCGGCACAGCCTTCGGTTCGGGCGCACCTGCACGGAACAGCAGAAGCGAGATCGAGCTCTGTCCGGAAGTGGCCTTGCTCTGCAGGCCTTCCTGTTCGTCTTCCTCGCTTTCGGCAACCGAGCTGGACGCATGGCTCGCCATGGCGCTGGCAATTCCGTTCGGATCGATAATCATGATTACCGAGCCGTCACCCAAAATGGTGTTTCCAGAGAACATGCCCAGATTGCGCAGCATGGTCGACATCGGCTTGACCACGATTTCTTCCGTATGGAAGACGCCATCGACAACAACACCGAAAGTCTGGCTGCCGACCTGCATGACAACGATGAAACCGTTGTCCGAGTTGATTGCCTCTTCCTCATGTTCGCCCTCGTAGATGCCGAGCAGCTGGGAAAGATGCACAAGCGGCAGCAGTTTGTTGCGCAGGCGCAGGACCGGAGTATTCTTGATCCGCTCGATCCTGTGCTCCGAATTGGTCTGCACACGCACCAGTTCGACCACCGAAAGCTGGGGAATCGCGAACCGGTCGCCAGCGGCTTCGACGATCAGCGTCGAAACGATGGCCAGCGTCAGCGGAATCTTGATGATGAAGCTCGAACCTTTACCCGGCGTCGAGCGAAGATCGACCGTACCGCCGATCAGTTCGATATTGTTCCGCACCACGTCCATGCCGACACCGCGGCCGGACACGCTGGTCACCTGGGCGGCAGTGGAGAAGCCGGCCGCGAAGATGAATTTGTGGATCTGGGCATCCGTCATCTTGTCGACGTCGGCTTCCGTGGCCAGGCCACGCTCCACAACCTTTGCCTTCACCCGCTCGACATTGATGCCCGCGCCGTCGTCGCGGACCTCGATGATGATATGGCCGCCTTCATGATACGCGGCGAGGGTGATCGTGCCTTTTTCGACTTTGCCGGCGGCACGGCGCGTCTCTGGACCCTCCAGCCCATGGTCGGCGGAATTGCGAACCATGTGGGTGAGCGGATCCTTGATCATCTCAAGGACCTGGCGGTCCAGTTCGGTATCCGCACCGATCATTTCCAGTTCGATCGGCTTTTCAAGTTCCTGACTGAGGTCGCGGACGATACGCGGCAGTTTCTGCCACGCATTGCCGATCGGCTGCATCCGGGTCGCCATGACCCCTTCCTGCAGCTCGGCAGTTACATTGGAAAGGCGCTGAAGCGGCACCTTGAATTCACTGTCTTCGTGACGGCGCACGATTTCCAGAAGCTGGTTCCGGGTCAGAACCAGCTCAGACACCATGGTCATCAGGTGTTCGAGCGTATCGACCGCGACACGAATGCTCTTGTTGGAAACACCGCCACCGGAAGATTTCTTCTCACCGGTCTCGCCGTCGGGCTTTTTCACCGGGGCTTTGGCTGCGCTCTTTACGTCCGCGGCGGCAGGTGCGGCCGCGGGTTCTTCCGCAGGCGCAGGCTTGTCGGCTTCAGCGGTGATTTCCTGTGTTTCAACAACTTCCGCTTCGACAGTCTCGACTTCGATTTCCGTTTCGCGGAAAGCGCGCTCCAGTTCATCGAGCGAGACCTCACCGGGACGAAGGGCGCGTTCAGGCTCCTGCTCCGCCACGTCAGCCTCTGCGGGAGCTACTTCTGCGTCCGCTTCGGCACCTTCGCCGGCCATGGCGGCATCGGCTTTGGCCGACATCGCTTCCAGCTTGGAAATCAGTTCGCTGTCATCGCCGGCAGGCTCGTCGCCTTCGCCGGCCTCAAGCTCGCCGAGAATGTCCTTGATCTGGTCGATCGATATAAGAATGAGCGACACGGCTTCCTGTGTGACGGGCGCACCGTCACGGAATTTGCCCATAAGCGTTTCAGCCGCGTGCGCAATTCCTTCAAGCCGGGGAAGGCCCAGAAATCCACAAGTGCCCTTGATCGTATGCACCAGACGGAAAATGTTATCTAGAATGGTGGCGTTGTTGGGTTCCTGCTCGAATTTTACGAGCTCTACGTCAACAACATCGAGACTTTCGTTCGTCTCGGTAATAAATTCCCTGAGGAGGTCATCCATCGCCTGCTCTCACCCGACTTGTTACTGGTTCCGCATCCCGAAAAGGATGTCTGGACCGAGAAGTCCATGAGAGCAGGTTGGGGGCAAACAGTTAAGATACGCTGAAACAGGTCGAAACTTTTGATCGACGTCTTTATTCTGTCGGAAAGGCTGTAATTTTTACCAATTCTTCTTGTTTGTCTATCGCTAATACCATACCGGATTCACGCGCAAGCAGCAAAGTGTAGATCGGCTGCACGGAATGCGCGTCAACTCTTTCCGGCTCCTCGCCGCTCAATGTTTCCTTCATGCCGAGCGGTATCCGCGGATTGAGACCGCTCGCATGCAGCGTAAAGGACGGTGACTTCGGCTCACCTTCCATGGTCACCCTGATCTCTCCGCCGCGCGGAACGCATTGATTGGCGATCAGGATCAGGTTGAGAAGAAGCTTGACGTAGTTCTTTGGCATAAGATGCCGGGCGATTTCCCAGGTCAGATCGGACTTTTCGTTTTCCATGAATCCGGTCGCAACCACCTGGGCATCGCCGAGATCGATCTCCGCCCCCGCTGAACCGGCGGCTCCGAAAGCCAGCCGCGCGAACTGCAGTTTCGCCGATGCCTGACGCGCACTCTTGCGGATCAGATCCATCGCGAACTCGTGCATGTCCTCCGAGCCCTCTTCGTCGAGAACCTCCAGGCCATTGGTGATTGCGCCGACAGGGCTGATGATATCGTGGCAAACGCGGCTTGCCACCAGGGCGGCAAGGTCCAGAGAGGATAGCTCTTTAAGTGCGGACATGACGGTATGAAGCTCTTCTTGAAAATCCCAGCAAGGACATGATTCGCGATGTTTGGCTAAAGATTTACACATCCCGCAAGCCTGTGCCAAGGCGCGGTTACCCGGCGCGCGGGATCTTCCAGATGAAAGTTTTCCCAATAGCCTTGCAAGAGGACGGCCCTGGCGTCTGACAGACAGACCTAAAGTTCAGGAATGCACCCGACTGTTGCCGCGTTTTCTTGCGCGGCTTTCATCAGTTGCGTGCCGTTGACGAGGAACAGGAACCGGTTGACGACGGAATGGAAGAACACAAGCTTTCCCTCCACGATGGCATAGATGAAGGGATTGCCGGCCGCAGCGAACCCTTCGGACAACGCGTAGCCGCCACATCCCGCGAAAAGCGGCGCATAGGCATCCGGATCGCGCTGAAAGGCGGCTAAATTGCCCTCGTTGACGAAGATCCATTCGGCACCGCCCCATTTAAATTCGTACCGGCGGCTACCCTGGCGCGGGCGACTGTCAACGAAATAACTCACCGGATCATGTCCGCCGATCGCATATCCGCTGATCGTATCGGGGACAAAAACCTGGGGACGGGCAAGACTGTCACCTGCAAAAACACACAGATGAAGTGTCAATACCAGGGAAAGACACATCCATGTCTTTTTTTCAGGCCAGCTTTTCATCGATTCGGCTTATGTAAGATGCATGGACACATGCGAATCAGCATGAGGTGACGTCAGTTTAGCATCGCGGCTTCGCCGAACGGCAATTTTGCGCGCGGTCTGGTTTGTGACGAGGAGATTTATCGAATGGCGCGAAGGTCCCTGCGAGTGGTGTCCCTGATTTCCGCGGTGCTTGTGTGCCTGGTTTTCCATACCGGCTTCCATCCGGCGTTCGCCCAGAATTCCGGCAACGAACCGATCCCGCCCGATCAGACCTACGGCGAAGACGAAATCATGAAGACCGGGCATCAGTTCTTCGGGTCCGTGTCCGGCGGACTGGCTTCGGTCGTCGAGAAGGCCTTTTCAAGTTACGGCGAGCCGAACGGCTACGTCCTCGGTGAGGAAGGCTCCGGCGCCTTTGTCGCCGGCGCGCGCTACGGTGAAGGCCATCTTTATACCCGCAATGCCGGAAATCATAAGGTCTTCTGGCAGGGCCCCTCTGTCGGCTGGGATTTCGGTGCCGACGGCGCCCGTGTCATGATGCTGGTCTACAATCTTCCCTCGGTGAATTCGATCTATGCACGGTTTGCCGGCCTCAACGGCTCCGCTTACCTGGTCGGCGGTGTCGGCATGACTGTGCTTTTGAGAGATCAGATGGTTCTGGTTCCGGTCCGGGCCGGTGTCGGCGCGCGTCTCGGCGTGAATATGGGATATTTGAAATTTACCGAACAACCGACGTGGAATCCGTTCTAGGCTACGGGCCTGCATTTGCCCTCTATATTAAAGAGGAACAATGGTGCTCTGCGTCACAGACGTAACCGGTCATGTATACCACGTTTAACACTTTGATTTGAGTATACTTGGCGACAGGCCTTGTGTCGTCTAATGATGGAAAGGTGGCGTTTGAAAACGCAAGCGGGAGCCTGACTTGATCGAAGCAGCGATGTATGTGGCACTTGGGTTTTGCACGGCCGGTCTGATCGGCCTCGCGATCCTGCCTGCCTTTTATCGCCGGGCCGCCCGTCTGACCGAAGAAGCCCTGCGCGCCGTGAACCCCTCCAGCTACGCCGAAGTCAGGGCCGCGCAGGATCAGGAAAGAGCAAGACACGCGGTCGAGTTTCGCCGCGTCGAACGGCAGCTTGACGCTGAACGGGAAAAAGCTGCGAAATTTCAGCTCGAAGCCACCAGCGTGAAGCTGGAAATCGAAGCTCAGAAGAAAGCCCATGCCTCCCGGATCGCGGAGCTTGAGACCAAGATCGCGGCGATGCAGGGCGATCAGCAGGCAATCGACCTGCTCACGGAAGAAGTGAAAACGCTCAAGCTCGAACTGTCCGATGCCGAGAAAGCCCTGGCGGCGAGCTGGGTCGAGACGTCGGAAGAAAAATCCGGCACAGGAACCGCCGGCTCCGAAGAAGACGATACCGGCTGGCTGCCGGCGGCCGACACCATGGCCCTGACCACCATCACCGGCCTTGAGGCCGAGGTCGCCACCTTGAAGGCGAAGCTGGCGAGATATGAACCCACTGTTGCCGGTGAGGTCGAAGCCTCGCGCGACAAGGCCGCCAAATCCCGCCTCGCCAAACTTGAGGGCCAGCTTGTCGATACGGAATCGCAATATGTTTCCGCTCAAGCTGAGGTGACCCGGCTGTCGATGCTGCTGGAATCCGCGAATATCAGCGAAACGGAACAGCAGAAACGCCTGAGTGCGCAGATTGAAAAGGTCACCGGCGAGAATCTGCGCCAGCAGGCCGAACTGAAAGCAAGGGAAAGAGCCCTGGAGCGCATGTCCGGCCAGATGGTCAAGCTTCAGAAGGACCTCGCCACGGTCCCGGCACTTGTCGAATTACGCAAGGATTTCCGGGCGCTTGCCGCCAGACTTTCCGCCGCGCAGGCCGTTTCGGTTGCTCCGGCTCCCAAAACCACCGGGAGCGGTCAGGTAACCGCCAAACCGCAGGCAGGCGCGCCTCAAGCCGGCAGTCTCATGAAACCGGTGCAGCCTCCCACCATCACTGCCACCTCCACTGCCAGCGTCAACGGCGTAAAACCGGCTGACGGTGACCCTCAGCCGTCCCCTGCGGAAAAGCCGGTGGAAAGCCCCGCAGCAGCGAGAACCGCGGAGATAGCTTCCGCCGCGCAGGCCCTGGTCAGCCGCATCGTCGCGTCCCAGCGCGGCAAGGAAACGACTGTGGCGGCAGAGCCGGCGGGGACAGCCCCCATTGTGCAGAGCGGGCAAAGGCGGAGCTCGGAACCAGGCGAAACATCGAAATCCTCAAAACAGAAAAAGAAAGATGTGGCTTGATCGGCGCTCTGGAACTTGGGGCGATGAATACGCAGCAGCTTGGTTTTTCCCAACGCCTGCTGCTTGCGAACGTGATGACAGCCTGATGAGCTCGCGATAGATGTTGATCGAACGTCACAATGCCATTTTGGAACTGGCCCGGCAAATGGGCCGGGTCAGCGTCGACGATCTGGCAAGACGGTTCGATGTCAGCCCGCAGACGATCCGCAAGGATCTGAACGAACTGTGTGATCGGCGGCTGCTGGCCAGAACCCATGGCGGCGCACTGCTGTCCTCCGGCATCGAGAATGTCGGCTACGAAGCGCGCAGGATCATTTCCAGCAAGGAAAAGGCCGATATCGGCGAGAGCGTCGCCGCGCTTATTCCAGACAACGCATCCATTTTCATCAATATCGGCACCACGACGGAGGCCATCGCCCAGGCACTGCTGCAGCACCGCGGGTTGATGGTGATCACCAACAACATCAATGTCGCCAGTCTGATGCGCGGTTATACCCAGATAGAGGTAGTGATAGCCGGCGGTGTCCTCAGGCATTCCGACGGCGGCATCGTCGGCGAGGCCGCCGTCGATTTCATGCGCCAGTTCAAGGTTGATTTCGCCGTCATCGGAGCATCGGCTATCGACCCGGACGGCTCCCTGCTCGACTATGATTATCGCGAAGTGAAGGTCACCAAGACGATCATGGACAATGCCCGGCATGTCATCCTGGCTGCCGACAGCACGAAGTTCGAGCGCACCGCGCCTGTCCGCGTCGGCCACCTGTCCCAGGTCGATACGTTTGTCACCGACTACTGCCCCGACCCCGATTTTGTGCGAATAGCCGCGGAAGCGGAGGTGGAGCTGATCCAGACCGGACGGCAGGACGCCGGGGAAACCGGTACATGACCAGCGATAGCTGGTAGGGGGAACGGCGCGCGCCCTGCAGCTTCGGTTGGGAAACCGGGATCGGAAGGTCAAGACATGCGCCTTGAAAGCCATCGGCAATTCCGGAAATCTTTTCGGGAAAAAGGTTTCCGCAAGCTCTCCCTGGCGGCCATCTTGTCGACAAATCTGATCGCCGGGCCTGCGTGGTCGCAACCTCATTCCGTATCAGGCGTAAATGCGGACAGTGTTCTCAATATCCGGGCAGATATCGATCAGACACTGAATGTCGGCAGCTCTGATATTATTGGAACCATTCCGCACGACGCCTCTGATGTCATGGTAACGGGAATTTCGGTGGACATCGGCCACACGAAGTGGCGTGAAATCAAGTATAACGGCACCGTGGGATGGGTGAACGCACGTTACCTGACCCCCACCAGCTCGTCGTTGGAGCGCCCCGAAGCGTTGCAATGCGCAGGAACGGAACCGTTTTGGAACGTCGCAATCGACGAAAACGACAGCACGTTCATTTCGCCGGACCAGGAAAGCCCACTCGAACTTGACTACTTGCGCCTCGCGCCCGGCATAGGGCGGGCAGATCTTTGGGGACACTATCTGGGCAGCGCTGACGGCGCATATTTCCTGACGGTCATTGTCCGTTATACCGAAGCATGTTCCGACGGAATGTCAGACCTGACATATGATTATGAAGCACTGCTGCTCGGGTTGAGTGCGTCGGGAGCGCCGGCATACGGGTGCTGCGGCATCAGGCATTGAGAAGGCATGGTCTGCGTCGGGCCAGAGCCATATTCCCCGACCCATTTGCGCGGAACGATACGTTCACGGCACTCTTGGACCGTCTTCATTTCGATGATGTGTCCGCAGTGGCTGCAGCCGTGAACACCGCTCTCATGTCTGAGACTGCGGTTTGGTACGCCCAACGGGACTCGAACCCGTGTTTCCGCCGTGAAAGGGCAGCGTCCTAGACCGCTAGACGATGGGCGCGCGGTACTTGGGCATCCGGCCAGCGAGTGAACTCACACGGGATGCCCTGACTTTTTTGAGGACGCTGCCTCAAGCCGAGGAGGTGCGTATAAGTCGGTGCGGCGGACGGCGCAACTTTTTTTTTGATGTTTTTCCGGCGGAAGCCGGTTCACCGGCGCTTACCTTGCAACAAACTCGGTACGGCCCAGTTGTTTCCCTGTTGCGGGATCGAAGCGAAGCAGGGCGTTTTTGCCCTCTTCCCGCACCAGGACGAGCAGCATTCCCTCGGACAACGTTGCCTGGAGAACCTCGGCTTCGGGTCCGATGGAAAGCGTCGCGGCGAACGCCGCCCCGGACGGATCGGCTTCATAAGTGTTGATCTTGTAAACGATTGCTGCAAAGACAGCGACAAACCCGGCGACCATCACCAGGGACGATCCGAGCAACAGGCGCTTCAGTTTGGCCTGGATGCGGAGGGCAGCCGGATCGAGCGGTGCCTCATCCGGCCCTTCGCCCCGATAATCAGGTTGTGACATGACAGATATTTCCCATGAAGATCCGGCCGGTCTGGACGCGGATTTCAGCGTGACGGTTGATGCAGCCGACGCCGGTAAGCGGCTGGATGCGGTACTGGCGGCCAGTCTGGACGCCCTCAGCCGGAACAGAATACAGGCCCTGATCAAATCAGGGGACGTTACCGTCGGCGGCGCGAAAGTAGTTGAGCCGAAATACCGGGTCAATGAAGGCGACACGCTTACGCTCAAATTGCCGGAACCGGAAGACCCCGAACCCAAGGGCGAGGACATTCCGATTTCGGTGGTTTTCGAGGACGAACACCTGATCGTCATCGACAAGCCCGCCGGACTGGTGGTCCATCCGGGAGCAGGCAACTGGACCGGCACGCTCGTCAACGCGCTGATCCATCATTGTGGAGACAGCCTGTCGGGTATCGGCGGCATCCGGCGCCCCGGCATTGTCCACCGCATCGACAAGGACACATCGGGCCTGCTCGTCGTTGCCAAGAGCGACCAGGCGCACCAGGGGCTTGCGGCCCAGTTTGCCGACCACGGCCGCAGCGGCCCCCTCGAACGGGCCTATTCCGCCCTTGTCTGGGGTGCGCCATTCAATCTGAAAGGCACAATCAACGCCAATCTTGCCCGTTCGCACACCAACCGGCAGAAAATCGCGGTGATGAAGACCGGCGGCCGCAACGCCATCACCCATTGGCAGGTCAAGGAACGCTTCGCGCGAGCCGACCAGCCGCCCCTTGCCTCCCTGATGGAGTGTCGGCTGGAAACCGGCCGCACGCATCAGATCCGCGTTCACATGGCCCATATCGGCCATCCGCTGATCGGCGACAATGATTATGGCTCGGGATACAAGACAAAATCCAACCGTCTGGACGAGCCCCTCAAGGGTCTCATCGACGGATTTCGCAGGCAGGCGCTGCACGCCGGTCTGCTGGCCTTCGAACACCCGGTAACCGGCAAAACTTTGCGTTTCGAGAGTGCTTACCCGGATGATTTCGAAAAACTTTTGTCGGGTTTGCGAGGATTTTAGCAAGCGTTTTCGTTTTGCTGCCATGCAATCGGCTAATTCCGACCTATATTAAGGGTTCTTGTGTGCCTGAAAGGACACGAACCTGCGTCCATCTTTTTCCCTCAATGGCTTGCTTGCGTGGATCTGCGGAGCAGCCGGGAAAAACGGGCGCAACTGACGAAAGGGGGTGCTTCCATGGCCCAGAATGTACCGATGCTTACCGCCGGTGAAGGCGGGCTCAGCCGTTATCTGGATGAGATCCGCAAATTCCCGATGCTTCAGCCGCAGGAAGAGTACATGCTCGCCAAGCGCTACAAGGAGCATGAGGACCCGGCAGCGGCCGAGCGTCTCGTCAATTCCCACCTGCGTCTCGTTGCCAAGATAGCCATGGGTTACCGTGGCTACGGGCTGCCGATCGGCGAGGTCGTTTCCGAAGGAAACGTCGGCCTGATGCAGGCGGTCAAGCGCTTCGAACCCGACAAGGGCTTCCGTCTCGCCACCTATGCCATGTGGTGGATCAAGGCCGCGATCCAAGAATATATCCTGCGCTCCTGGTCGCTCGTCAAAATGGGCACGACCGCGAACCAGAAACGTCTCTTCTTCAACCTGCGCCGGCTCAAGGGCAAGATCCAGGCGCTGGACGAGGGCGATCTGAAACCGGATCAGGTAGCTGAAATCGCCACCCGCCTCGGCGTGTCCGAGGAGGAGGTGATCTCCATGAACCGCCGTCTCGGCGGCGACGCCAGCCTCAATGCGCCAGTGCGCGCCGAAGCCGACGCCGGTGAATGGCAGGACTGGCTCGTCGATGAAAGCGACAGTCAGGAAACGCTGCTGGCGAACCAGGAAGAACTGGACATGCGCCGCAAGCTGCTGAGCGATGCCATGGATGTCCTGAACGACCGCGAGCGCCGTATTTTCGAGGCCCGCCGCCTGTCGGAGGACCCGATGACGCTTGAGGATCTGTCCGGCGAGTTCGGCGTCAGCCGCGAGCGCGTCCGCCAGATCGAGGTCCGCGCCTTTGAAAAGGTGCAAAAGGCCGTTCGTAACAGCGCCCGGTCCATGGAACAGCCGGCCGCCTGAGCGCAATTCGAGAACAGAAACACAAGAACGCCGGGGCAATTGCTCCGGCGTTCTTGTTTTCAAAGCGCAGATCAACTTCGCTCTGCCATGGCCGAAGGTTCGGGTGCGGCCCAACAGAGCAAAAAACTACCTGATCTCCACCGCGTAGGTCTCGACCGGAACCACCTTGCTGATCAGACCCGCCTCAGCCATGAATTCCGCGAAACGCTCGTAACGTCCGGCGTCGAGCGCCCCGGGGCGTTTGGCAAAGCGCGGCAGCGTGTCCGTCCAGGCCCGCTTGTTGAGCTCGTCATTGAGATGCGGATAAGCCTCGATGAACGCATCCCACGCATCGTCCGGATGGTTGGTCAGATAGATGGTCGCGGCCTCGACCGCCGCCAGGAATTTCGCAAAACGCGGATCGTCTGTCTTGTCCCTGTTCACCACATAGATCAGCTCGTCAAAAGCCGGAACGCCGTTTTCCTCGGGGAAGAACGCCTTGCCCTCCCTGCCCTCGATCTCGATCTGGGTCAGCTCGAAATTGCGGTATCCGCCGATCACCGCGTCGACCTGACCGGACATGAGCGCCGGGGAAAGAGCGAAATTGACGTTGATGAGCTCGATGTCGTCCATCGTCAGGTCGACGGACCTCAGCATCTGCCCGAGCATGGCGTCCTCGAACCCGGAAACGGAGAAACCGATGGTCTTGCCCTTCAGGTCTTTCAGCTCCTTGATCGGGCCGTCTTTCAGAACGATCAGGCTGTTCAGGGGCGTTTCGACGAGTGTCCCGATCCATGCCAGCGGCAGGCCTTCTTCGATATGCGCGTGCAGCGTCGGCTGATAGGAGACCGCGATGTCACCCTGCCCCGCCGCCACGAGTTTCGGCGGCATGGCCGGATCCGCCGGTTCGATCAGTTCCACCTCCAGGCCTTCCGCTTGGAAAAAACCCTTGGTTTGCGCGGTGATCACCGGCGCATGATCCGGATTGGTGAACCAGTCCAGCAGAACGGTCAGTTTCTCGGCAGCCTGTACCGGAGCGCTGGCGAGCAACCCGGCGGCAAGGGTCAGGGAAAGAAGCGTCTTTTTCATTTAATCCTCCAAATTGAGGCGGTCAGTCTTCGACCTGCCAGGGAACGAGAATTCGGGTGAGTTGTTCGACGGCGTAGCGCATGGCCAGCACCATCAGGGCGAGCAGGATGACCGCGGCAAACAGCATGTCCGAGTTTCCGCGCGCATTGGCCTGCAGCATGATGAAGGCCAGCCCGCCCTTTGCGCCTGCCCATTCCCCGATGACCGCTCCCATCGGGGCGAAAACGGCCGCGACACGCAGACCGGACGCGAAGGCGGGCAAGGCCGCGGGGATCCGGAAGACCCAGAGCTCGCGGTGCCGGGGCACCCTGTAGAGCCGGGCAAGATCGACAAGTCCGGTATCGAGTCGCCTGAGGCCGTCATAAACCGTTGAGGTGACCGTGAAGAAAATCACCAGAATGGCCATGACGATCTTGGAGGACATGCCGAAACCGAGCCAGAGAACCAGCACCGGGGCGATGGCGAAAACCGGCAGCGCCTGCGTGACGAGGACCGGCGGCATGATCACCCGGCCCGCCAGCGGAAACAGCCAGACGGAAATGGCCAGCAGGGCGCCGGACAACACCCCGAGCGCGAAGCCGAGCACGGTCTCGTAGGCCGTGATGCTCGCATGATGCAGCAAAAAGCCGGCATGTTCGGGAAAGGCCAACAGGACCTCGACAGGTCCCGGAAGCATGAAGGACGGCGGCTTCAGCACGGCGACAAACACCGCCCAGATGCCGAACGTAACGACAATACCGGTGAGAAATTTCAGCAATACGGCTAGAAAAGCCTTCATGACGCCCCTCCGCCCATACGCGGCCGTTCCGGGGTAGTCATATCAGCGGGCGGTCTCTGCAAACGCAGAAGCCGCCGCAATGGCAGGCATAAACGCATAGGATCTCCCGTCTTCGGACAAGCCGAAATTGACATTGGAGATCCGGGAAAGGCTAAGGATTCCGTCCCTTCGCCGGCATGACCCGGATCAGGTTCTAAGGGTTCGGCTCAACACCATCTCAGCTCCGGTCACCGGAGCACCCCTCGGACCAAGGCGGAACATGCCTTTTTCAATTCAAAAAGGCAAGCCACCACGCGTCAGCTTTTGAAGATTATCCCGATAACGTATCCGTCAGCCGGCTTGCCAGGCCGAGATAGCCTTTTCGACTGCCTCGTTCCCCGCGTTGCCTTTTTCAAGGGTCAGGATACCGCGCTTGCCGTTTTCGTAAAGCATCGGAATATCGATCCAGCCACGTTCCCGCAACAGAGCCAGATTGCGCTGCTGTTCGTTCGGCAGGCTGGAAAGCGCGATCCAGAAGAAGCCGGGAGACACCTTGACGGAAGCCCCGATCAGGGCGTCGCCCCGCGCTTCTTCCGTTGGCTTCATGACCAGGCCCGGAACGTTGACCACGTCGCCCGCGGCAAAAGTCTCCGGAAATTCGTATTTTATTTCCACAAGATGACTTGCCGGAAGGGATGTGTCGTCATTCGGCTTTATCCGGATATCGACCTTCACGTCCCGTTCGGGAATTTCCACCGATGCGCTCAGGACGGCTTGAGCCTTGCCGTCGAGATCCGTTTCCTCTTCGACGCTCCAGACCACGGCGCCCTGCGCCGCCGTGCCCGCGCCGCCGGTGTCCTCACCCTCCTCGTAGAGAATGGATCGTTGAACGCCGGGATCAAGACCTTCGGCGGTTTCGGAAGGAGTTGCTTCTTCCGGGGCAATGGCAGTCAGATTGTCCTGCGGGACCGCTGCCGGTTCGCCGACAAGTGCGGGCGTATCGATCGCATCCAAAGGTGCTTCGGGCGCAAGCGGAGACGGCTCGTTTTCCGCATTGGCGACAACCGGAGTTCCGTCAGCATCCGATGCCGGGGGTTCCTGCGGCGTGATTGTCGTGGTGGTGACGGTTCTCGCATCCGGCGCGACCACTTCCGCTTCGCCGTCGTTCAGCAGCCGGTCCGTATTTTTCGACGTCTCGGCCTCGTCCGGAGTTCCCGCGGGAGCGGCAACCAGCTCTTCCTCGGCAGGCTGCGGCGTGGATGCCGTCTCGGCCGGTGTGGAGACCGTACCCGCTCCGCTGTCTGCGGCCTTGTCGCCGGAGGGCAGGAAAAAATACACCCCGGCTCCCAGAAGCACCAGCACCAGGACACCGGCAATCGCGAAGGGAACCGTGCGGCTGCCCGCGCCTTCCCGCAGCGCATCCGAGGCGCTTGGCCGGTCCCGCCTGGCGCGGCCGTTTTTCCCGGCCTTGCCTTTGGGCGCGGTTTCCTCCGCACCGTCATAAGCTGACTGTTCGTCAAAGCTGTCCGGTTCGAAAAGTCCATCGTCCGCCGCGGACCGGTCATCGAATGCCGGTTCCAGCCGCTCGGACGAAGCACGCTGAACGCTCTGAGAACTCTGATCGATTGCGGGCTCGACAGCGTCCTTTGCATTTTGAACGGCCTGATTGGCGGCTGTCCCCAGAGACTGCGCTTCCGAAAGGGTATCTTTCAGCGGCGACGGAATGTCCGCCTCGGGAGAGGCCGGGCCCTGGGCAGAAGCCTGCTCAGCCGGCGCGGGTTCGCCGGCAGGCTCCACCGCTGCCGGTTCCTGCCGGACGGCGGGCGGGGCCGCTGCGGCCGCAGGCTGTGAAGCAGGAGTTTCGGTCTTGGGCACCACGGGCCCCAGACCGAGACTTTCGCGGGCGGCTTCCGCCTCGACCTTGCGGATCGATTCTTCCAGGCGCAGCTGTTCCGCCGTTATTTCGGAAGGAGAAAGCGGCGGTTCGTAGGCCTTCAGCTGATTGACAATGGCGGTGCGCGCCCGGCTGTATACGCTTCTGCGGGCAGCACCGTTGCTTTCCGGCAAAGACGCGATCGTTTTCTTCAGAATTGAATAGTAATCAGCCATCTTCCTGCCTACCGGCGAACTGCCAGGATCTCATATGCGGGCCTGAATTCCGGTTCCCTGATTTTTCGGATTCCCGAATTTTCAGATCTCCGAATTTTCAGAGCTTTGTCAGGCTTATAGCAAGTTTTTGAAGACCTATGCTATTTCTTCAAATATCCCGCTCGCATACCTATCCTACAGCACCTCTTCCTATCACGTATTTACAGGCTCAACGCGCGCATGCGCATTTGAGAATACTTGGTGGAGCACGCCTTGATTCGCAACGCTCCGGATCAATCTGCTGTCATGGGTACCCGTGTGAAAGCAAAAAGTTGATCAATCCTAATGGGTTGGAGCATCCTGTCCGCGTTATCTCGCACGCAGGATGCCCCATCGCACCTTCAATAATGGGCGGATATCACCGGCGATCTCAATCCTGGAACGGATTCTGCACAAGAATTGTGTCATCCCGCTCCGGGCTGGTCGAGAGGATCGCGACCGGCGCACCGATCAGTTCCTCGACGTGGCGCACATATTTGATCGCCTGCGCCGGCAGATCGGCCCAGGTCCGCGCCCCCTCGGTCGATTCCTTCCAGCCCGGCAGGCTTTCGTAGATCGGCACCACCCGTTCCTGCGCGCCCTGCGAAGCCGGCAGGTAATCGATCCGCTCCCCATCCAGTTCATAACCGATGCAGATCTTGATTTCATCCAGGCCGTCGAGAACGTCCAGCTTGGTCAGCGCGATACCATTGATGCCGGAGGTGCTGACCGTCTGGCGCACCAGAACCGCGTCGAACCAGCCGCAGCGCCGCCGGCGTCCGGTGACCGTGCCGAATTCGTGGCCGCGGCTTCCGAGAAACTCTCCGACTTCATTCTGCTGCTCGGTCGGAAACGGCCCCTCCCCTACGCGCGTCGTGTAGGCCTTGGTGATACCGAGCACATAGCCGATGGAGCCAGGTCCCAGACCGCAGCCCGTGGCTGCCTGGCCCGCGACCGTGTTGGAAGACGTCACGAAAGGATAGGTGCCGTGATCGATATCCAGAAGCGCACCCTGCGCGCCTTCGAACAGGATCCGCTTGCCCTGACGGCGCAGATCGTCCAGCAGGTACCAGACCTTGTCCATGTAGGGCAGGACCTTGTCCGCGACACTGGCAAGTTCGTCATAGATCGCCTGGGCGGAAATCTCGTCCTGGCCGAGACCGCGCCGCAGTGCATTGTGATGGGTCAGGAGGCGGTCGATCTTCGCCGGCAGGGTCGTCAGGTTCTTGAGATCCATCAGCCGGATGGCCCTGCGGCCGACCTTGTCTTCATAGGCCGGGCCGATGCCGCGTTTGGTCGTGCCGATCCGCGTGCCGGTGTTGGAATTTTCGCGCAAGGCGTCCAGCTCGCGATGCAGCGACAGGATCAGGGTGACATTTTCGGCAACACGCAGGTTTTCGGGCGTCACGACCACGCCTTGCTGCCCGAGGCGTTCGACTTCCTCGGCAAGGGCATGCGGATCAAGAACGACGCCATTGCCGATGACCGACAGCTTGCCCTCGCGCGCCACCCCGGACGGCAGAAGGGAAAGCTTGTAGCTCACGCCATCTATGACCAGCGTATGCCCGGCGTTGTGCCCGCCCTGGAACCTCACGATGACATCGGCCTGTTCCGACAGCCAGTCGACAATCTTGCCTTTGCCCTCGTCACCCCATTGCGAACCGACAACAACCACATTCGCCATCTAATCTTTGCTCTCCTGAAGCAGCTTTCCGAACCCGGACCGCAACCCGGGTGCCAACACGACGAGCCCCGGCAAACGGACCGGGGCAAACGGCGCGGACTATAGACAGGATTGCGGGCTCACGCGAGTCTCTGAGCGGAAATTATGACGCTACGGCCAAATCTTTTCCGGACCGCATTCATAATGCTTTCCTTGGCGTTTTTGAGGCACGACGCCGCGCGCCCCTGTCCGATTACGCTTTCAGACGAAACTGGGCGAACCATGCCTGCGGCAAATCGCTTTTCGGGTGGGCCGGGGTGCATCGGCGTGATAGGCCGGTTGCCTTGTTGGATCGACAGACCTGCAATCATTTCCCGTTGGATGTCTGTTGATCGGTTTTAAATCGATAGAGCACCCTATCTGCGTTCATTGGAACGCCGACAGCTCTGACAGGCCTGTGAGATCATCGGATGTCTTTGAGAAACTGGATCCTGCTGAGTGTGCTTGGTGTCATCTGGGGGGGATCCTTCCTGTTCGCCAAGGTGGCCGTGGCCGAGATCCCGCCCTTTGTGCTGGTCTTCTTCAGGGTTTCCATCGCCTGCGCCGCCTTGCTTCTCTACCTCTGGCACCAGGGCCTTCTGGCAAGGCTCGAGCTGCGCCTGGCGCTTCCCTTTCTCATCCTGGGACTGTTGAACAACGCGATACCCTTTTCGCTCCTGTTTCTCGGACAGACCGTGATCGGCGCGGGACTGGCGTCGATCCTCAACGCCACAACTCCCATCTTCACCGTCCTCGTGGCGGGCGTGCTGGTGAAACAGGAGACGCTTCAGGCGCATCGGATCGCCGGGGTGGTGCTGGGCATCGCGGGCGTCGCGGTCATGCTGTCCGGCAGCCTCTCGGGCCTTGCGACGGACCCGGTCTGGGCTCAGCTCTGCTGCCTGGGAGCGGCAATTTCCTATGCGTGCGCCGCGACCTTTGCCCGGCGGTTCAAATCCCTGCCTCCACAGGTCTCGGCCACCGGGCAGCTCATGGGCTCCAGCGTGATCATGCTGCCCGTTGCGCTGCTCACAAGTTCCGGCTGGGCACTGACCGATGCCAGCCCGACCGTCTGGCTGAACGTCGCCGCCCTCGGCCTCGTTGCAACGGCCATTGCCTATCTGATCTATTTCCAGCTCCTGGCGGATGCCGGCGCAACGAATGCCTCCCTTGTCACGCTGCTCGTTCCGGCAAGCGCGCTGTTCCTGGGCTGGCTCATTCTCGGAGAAAAGCTCGACACAATTCAGCTCGGCGGCTTCGCCATACTTCTGGCCGGGCTGGTGGTCCTGGACGGACGCATCCTGCAGCGCCTGGGAAACAAACCGGCGTAAGCGGTCGTTTTTAAGGTATCTACAGCCCGTCCCCCTTGTGGGGAGAGGGACTGGATGGGGATAAACGACAAAACCGTATCGGCAGAGAGGCTTTTCCCCTCATTGCCCGGATGGTGTCCGAAAAGAGACCGAGAGCCCCTTTTCGGACCTCTTTCGCTATCAGAACGTCAGCGATTTCACCTGCTTGACGTGCGACACCGCTTCCAGCCGGGCCATGACCTCGACCGGAACCGGCCCGTCCACTTCGACGAGGCAGATCGCATCCTCGCCCGGAGCGGACCGGCCGAGATTGAAGGTGGCGATGTTGACACCGCTGGAACCGAGTTCCATGCCCAGTTGTCCGATGAAACCGGGTTTGTCCTCATTTGTGATGTAGAGCATATGGTGGCCGAGTTCGGCTTCCATATTGATGCCCTTCACCTGGATGATCCGCGGCTTGCCGTCCCCGAAGACGGTTCCGGCAACGGATCTTTCCTGGCGCTCAGTCAAGACGGTGAGCCTGATATAGGTCTCATAGGCCCCCTGCTTTTCACGGCGCGTTTCCTCGACCTTGATGCCGCGTTCCTTTGCCAGGATAGGCGCGGAGACCATGTTGACCGTCTGGAGAAGCGGCGTCAGCAGCCCGGTTATCGCCGCCGCCGTCAGCGCCTGGACATTCATCTCCGCGACCGCGCCGGCATATTCGAGCCGCACGCCTTCGATCCCGGTTTCCGTCAGCTGTCCGGCGAAGGAACCGAGCTGCTCGGCAAGGCGGACGAAAGGCGACAGCTGAGGAGCTTCCTCGGCCGAGATCGACGGCATGTTGAGCGCGTTGCGGACGGCTCCGTCGACAAGATAGTCGCACATCTGCTCGGCGACCTGCAGCGCGACATTTTCCTGTGCTTCTGACGTGGAAGCGCCGAGATGCGGCGTGGAGACGAAGTTCGGTGCACCAAAGAGCACATTGTCCTTCGCCGGTTCGTCGACAAAAACGTCGAAAGCAGCCCCGGCCAGCTTGCCCGCATCGAGCGCGGCCCTCACGGCTGCCTCGTCGGCCAGGCCGCCACGGGCGCAGTTGACCAGATAAGATCCCTTGCGCATCTTCGCGATGGCATCCGCATCGATGATGTTGCGGGTCTTGTCGGTCAGCGGCGTATGCAGCGTAATGACATCGGATCGACTCAGCAGTTCGTCGAGTTCCACCTTCTCGACCCCGAGCGCCATCGCCCGTTCCGGCGTCAGGAAGGGGTCGAAGGCGATAACCTTCATCTTCAGGCCGATTGCCCTGTCCGCGACGATGGAGCCGATATTTCCGCAGCCGATCAACCCCAGCGTCTTGCCGGTGATCTCACGGCCCATGAAACGCGACTTCTCCCACTTTCCGGCTTGGGTGGAGGCGTCGGCCGCGGGAATCTGACGGGTGACCGACATCATCATGGAAATCGCGTGTTCCGCCGTGGTGATGGCATTGCCGAAGGGCGTGTTCATCACGATGATGCCGCGGGCGGTGGCTTTGGGAATATCGACATTGTCGACGCCGATGCCGGCTCGCCCGATCACCTTCAGCCTGTCGGCCGCGGCGATGATCTTTTCCGTCACCTTGGTGGCGGAACGGATTGCGAGACCGTCGTACTGGCCGATGATTTCCAGCAGTTTTTCCTTGTCCTTGCCGACATCTGGCAGGAAATCGGCGTCAACGCCGCGATCCTTGAAGATCTGCACCGCAGCCGCGGACAATTTGTCTGAAATCAATACCTTGGGAGCCATCAGGGCATCTCCTTTAATGCAAGAAACGATCCGGGCGGCTTGCCGCCCGGTGGTGTCGTCATTGTGGGGAAATGCTCAGGCGGCCTGAGGCAGTTTCAATTTTTCGCCCCTGAAGGCCCAATCGAGCCACAGGGTCAGGGCTTCAAGATCCGCGGTCTCGATTGTCGCTCCGGCCCAGATGCGCAATCCCGACGGGGCGTCACGGTAGGCGCCGATATCATAGGCGACACCCTCCACATCCAGCGCACCGGCAATCGACTTCGCGAAAGCGGCCTGTTCCGCCGCGCCAAGCGCCTGAACGCCCGGGTCGGTGACTTTCAGGCAGACGGAGGTATTGGACCGGGTCGCCGGATCTTTGGCGAGGAAATCGACCCAATCCGACTTCTCCACCCAGTCGGCGAGAACCTTCAGATTGGCATCCGCCCGGGCGCGCAGCCCGGAAAGCCCGCCGAGACCGTCCGCCCATTTCAGCGCGTCGAGATAGTCCTCGACGCAGAGCATGGACGGCGTGTTGATCGTCTCTCCCTTGAAGACGCCTTCGATCAGCTTGCCGCCCTTGGTGAGGCGGAAGATTTTCGGCAGAGGCCAGGCGGGGCTGTAGCTTTCCAGCCGTTCGACCGCGCGCGGGCTCAGGATCAGGACGCCATGCGCTGCTTCCCCGCCCAGCACCTTCTGCCAGGAGAAAGTCACCACATCGAGCTTGTCGAAGGGTAGATCCTGCGCGAAGGCAGCGGAAGTCGCGTCGCAGATCGTCAGGCCTTCGCGGTCGGCGGGAATCCAGGCGCCATCGGGAACGCGCACGCCGGACGTGGTGCCGTTCCAGGTGAAGACGACATCGTTTGAAAAATCGACTTGGGAAAGATCAGGCAGCTCACCGTAAGGGGCTTCCAGCACGCGGGCATTGTCCAGCTTGAGCTGCTTGATCACATCGGTGACCCAGCCGGAGCCGAAACTCTCCCAGGCCAGCATGTCGGCGCCGCGCGCGCCGAGCAGCGACCAGAGCGCCATTTCGACGGCCCCGGTGTCGGAGGCCGGAACGATGCCGATCCGGTAATTTTCCGGTACCTGCAGCACCTTGCGGGTCAGCTCAATGGCTTCGGCGAGCTTCGCCTTGCCCGGTTTCGCACGGTGGGACCGGCCCAGAGGCGCATCGCCGAGGTTCTCAAGCGCCCATCCGGGACGCTTGGCGCAAGGACCTGAAGAAAAATTGGGATTGGCCGGACGCACGTCCGGCTTTGCGGTGAGATCTGTCATATCCGTCTACCCTCACAGATAGTAGCCCCTCGTTGGGGAGGGGTGGCCCACCTTTGGGATAAGACGATCCTTGACGCCGGTCAAATCAAATCGGCCGCAAAACAACAAAGGCCGGTCCAATGACCGGCCTTTCAGACTGCTGACAAACCCCTGGCGTTAGCCGGGGGTTTTTGATTCACTGGTTTCATGTTGAAGAAACCCGGCCCGGATCAGACAGCTCTCGAGATGGTGACGCTCGATCAGCTTGTCCCCACCGATC
>NZ_PPCN01000012.1 GCF_002906165.1 Roseibium marinum | reverse complement strand
GACGGCAACCGCGTCTGCGATAGACGCAGTCACGCCCGCAGAGGCCAGAAACTACTTCGCTGCGGCGGGATATGAACCGGAGTAAGTGGGAAATGCTCTAGATCAACGGATGACCAGTCGGAATCGATTGGATATCCAAAAATTGATCGTTTCCCAGATGCTCAAGCCAGACTGAGCGCCCGTGGTTGAGGCCGCGTGGCCGTCCCGACTGCCCGTAGACGGACTTCCCCTTGAAGGAAGACCCACGGAATGTCGTCTTTGTTGAAAATCGAATGGACTATTCTGAGCCACGAAACACCACTTACAAACCGTCCCTGTAGCCGTTGCAGAGCCATCAGGCCGTTTGCCTCTACAGGAAAATTTCGGCTGAACGCCAATGGAAGCCGTCTGGACGCCTGGCTGGTATTCTCCTGCCTTGCCTGCGGAAAACGATGGAACAAAACGCTTTTTGAGCGACGGCCCGTCAAAAGCATCTCACGGGAGCAGCTTGAGGCGCTTCAGGCCAATGATCCGCAATTCGCGGAGCGGCTGGCGCTCGAAGGCAGTAACTCAACGACGGAGCAGCCCGGTTACCTTGCGCTTGGCGTGCGCATCACCGCTCAGGCTGAGCGGACACGCGGCGAGATCCTGCTTACCGTGCGTAACCCGTCCGGCAGCCGTGTCCGGCTGGATCGGGTGCTTGCAAGGGGGCCAATGCTGACCAGGAAAGAGGTGCACCGCCTCGCTCAAAACGGAGTGCTGGAGGTGCAGGATGCTTCACCGAAGGCGATCCGGCGGCATGTTTCGGGAACAGCAACCCTCGCGATTTTTCCGGATCGGGAAAAAGGCATCTCCGATCTGATCACCCAGATGCTTTCTGCATGCGGTTCTGGCCGGGCCTGAGTGTCAGCAGACCTGAGGCCATCCCTCGTCACCGGAGATCCAATTGGCGGAGCTCCGGTGACGAGGATCTTTCTTTCCTGTGCCTTTACGCTCGAAAGGTCACGCGGCCCGAAGGTGGCCAAGAAAGTCATTCAGACCTTCCCGGATCGTATTGATTTGCTGTGAAACGTCCTGAATGCCGCTGGCAACATCCTTCACCCTGTCTCCGGAAACCTGCGCAGCCCGGTTTACCTCTGAGATATTCGAGGAAATATCGATGCTGCCCTGGGCGACATCATGAGCGTTCTTTGCTATTTCCGACGTCACCGCGTTTTGTTCTTCAATCGCGGAGGCGATGCCCGCGATCTGCTCCCGGATGTCGGACATGGATTTCACGACGGTCATGATCGAGACGGAGCAGGAAGACGTACCGGTCTGCAATCCGGACAACTGGCTTCCGATCTGGTCCGTTGCCTGGCCGGTCTGGTTTGCAAGTGCCTTGACCTCCGATGCCACGACAGCAAAGCCTCTGCCGGCTTCGCCGGCCCTTGCCGCTTCGATGGTTGCGTTGAGCGCGAGCAGGTTCGTCTGGGAGGCAATGTCGCTGATGAGATTAAGTATCTGCGTGATCTCTTCAGTGGAGGTTGATAGCTTGTTCACGGTATCCCCTGACGTTTCGGCCTGTTCGGAAGTTTCGGCGGTGGAGGAGTTCGCAAGTGTCACCTGCCGGCTGATTTCCTGTATCGAGCTGGCGAGTTCCTCGGAGGCGGAGGCGACGGATTGAACACACGCGGTGGACTGTTCCGCCGCCGCCGCAACGGTATTAGCACGCTCGACCGTGTCCTGGCTGTTCTGCGCCAGAAGATCAGCGCCTTCGACCAGGGTCTCAAGCGCGTTCACCGCCACATCGCAGCTTGTCATGAGCAAGTTTTCCAGCTGGTCGGCCAGGCGCAGCCGGGTACCGCGGCGTTCCTCTACGGCCTGCATTTCCTCCTCCCGCGCCTGCTCCTGCAGCCGTTTCATTTCGATGATATTGGCCCGGAAGACTTCGAAGGCTCCGGCGACCTTGCCGATCTCGTCTTTTGACCTTACGTGGATTTCCACATCTGTCTTGCCCTGTGCCAGTTCCATCAGGCCGGTGGTCACCTGATTGAGCGGTTTTGAAATCATGTAACGGGCGAAAAGGATCGAGCAGACGCCACACAAGAAGAATGTGACGACCGCCGTAATGATAATCTGGTGGAGAGCATCCTTCTCATGTTGGGCTGCAGCGGTTGTCGCCTGACGAGTGAAGGTCTCGATTTCCTCCAGAAGACTGACAAGTTCGTGATCGAGCCGCTGCTGTTCTTCCTCCAGTCGGTTTACGAGCTTTCCGGCAATTTCCAGCTCACCTTGCCCGACCAGCTGTATGATTTCATTGACATGGAATTTATACTGAGTGTACTCAGATTTAATGCGCTTCAGCTTTTCCAGTGCTCCAGAGAATTCTTCCTGCTCCATTTGCGAATAAGAATGGTCCAGAGCGGTTTGAGCGAGGTTCTCGGCCTTGAGTATTTCATCCGCTACACGGACCTCCAGCTTTTTCAACGAGACCTTGAGCGGTTCAATTTTCTCTTTCTCATTCTCGGAATGGACGCCTGATAGCCGCATGATGCGCTCCACAAGCGCGGCTTGTTCCAGTTGATGGTTGGTCACATGGCTTATGGCTTCGGTCAGCGGGATGTCTTTTTCCGCCACGTTGGCGAGTTCTTTTCCAATCAGGTTCATGTGAAAGATCGCCACTAGCGCGACTACCACCAGACCCAAACTCAAAAAAGCAACCAGAGAGAGAATTTTTGCTGCAACTGATGTTGAGATTGGGTTTGATATGAGCATTTTTTGAAACCCCGCCAAAGAAGAAACAACCTGAAACGCAACGTAACTTCATCATTGCGCGATTTGTGTAAGTGTATGCTAGTCAGGGTTGAATATTCGGTAAACTTGGTTCTAGAATAATTATAAAAATTGCTTGAGTAGTGTTTACATTGTCGGATGTTCTGATGTCAAAAGCTGATAAAATGGCCACCCTAAGGGCGGCCATTTTCATTTCAGATCAAATTTTCAGAGCGATTTTCAGGTCTTTCCCCATCCGCCTGCAGTCGGGGTAACGACAGTCACCGCTTCACCGGGTTCCAGCACCGTCTGGTCGCAACCTTCAAGTTTCTCCACCGAGCCGTCCAGACGCCGGACTTCCGTACGACCGAGTTCGCCATCCTCACCCCCTTCAAGACCTTTGGGCGGTACGGTGCGGTGCGAGGCAAGAATGGCGCAGTCCATCTTTTCGAGGAACCGCAAGGTACGCCTCGTGCCGTCACCCGCCGACCACTTGCCTTTTCCTCCTGTGCCCTTGCGGATATGGAAGTCCTCCAGAAGCACCGGGAAGCGAAATTCCAGCACTTCCGGGTCTGTCAGGCGTGAATTGGTCATATGGGTGTGGACCCCGTCTGTGCCATTGAAGCCCGGACCTGCAGGTGAGCCGGAACAGATCGTTTCATAGTACTGATACGTATCGTTGCCGAAGGTCAGGTTGTTCATTGTTCCCTGGGCGTTCGCCATGGCGCCGAGTGCTGCGAACACCGCGTTGGTGACATGCTGCGACGTCTCCACGTTACCGGCCACAACGGCGGCCGGGTAGGTCGGCCGCAGCATGCAGCCGTCGGGAATGACGATATGGATCGGCTTCAGGCACCCGGCATTCATCGGGATGTCGCCATCCACCATCACCCGGAAGCAATAAAGGATCGCGGCTCGGGTTACCGGCTCCGGAGCGTTGAAATTGTTTGGTTTCACGTCCGAGGTGCCGGTGAAATCGACGGTTGCTTCACGCTTTTCCTTGTCGACAGTGATCCTGACCTTGATCAACGCTCCCTGGTCCGTCGGATATTCGTATTCGGAATCCTTCAGCGCCTCGATGACCCGGCGCACACTTTCTTCCGCATTGTCCTGAACGTGACCCATATAGGCCTGGACAACGTCCAGACCAAAATGGGTCACCATCTTCCTGAGTTCCTGAATGCCCTTTTCATTGGCTGCGATCTGGGCCGACAAGTCGGCGACATTCTGGTGCGGGTTTCTGGCCGGGTAGGCGTGGTCGGTGAGAAGCTCCACGAGTTCGGCCTCTCGGAAATGACCCTGGTCGACGATCTTGAAATTGTCGAAGAGGACGCCTTCTTCATCGACACTGGTGGCGCGCGGGGTCATGGAGCCGGGCGCGGAACCTCCGACATCCGCATGGTGCCCGCGCGAAGCGGCCCAGAACAGGATCTTTTTTCCCTCGTCATCAAATACCGGGGAGACCACCGTGATATCCGGCAGATGGGTTCCGCCATTATAGGGAGCGTTCAGGGCGAACACGTCTCCCGGCCTGATCTTTCCCTGGTTGAGCTTGATGACGGTTTCGACCGACCGGTCCATGGAGCCGAGATGCACGGGCATGTGCGGGGCGTTGGCCACAAGGGCACCATTAGCGTTGAACACAGCACAGGAAAAGTCCAGCCGCTCCTTGATATTCACCGAGTAGGCCGTGTTCTGCAGTGTCACGCCCATCTGCTCGGCGATGGACATGAACAGGTTGTTGAACACTTCCAGCATGACCGGATCGGCTTTCGTGCCGATGGCATCGGACTGTTTCAACGGCACGATGCGCTTCAGGATAACGTGATCCTTGGCGTTGATTTCCGCCTGCCAGCCGTTTTCGACAGCGATCGTCGCATGCGGCTCAATGATCACGGCGGGCCCGGATACCTTCATGCCTGGTTTGAGTGCCTCACGTTTGAAGATGCCGGCCTCGTGCCAGGCGCCTTGCGAAAAAAGACGCGTCGCGGAAACGCGTCCGGCGCTATCGGTTGACCCGGCCAAATCGGGCTCGATAAGGCCCACGCCTCCACCTGCCGTTTCAACCTCCAGCGCTTCGACGACAACCGGTTTGGTTTTGTAGACAAATCCGAATTGATTATGGTGCGCGCGTTCAAAAGCAGCGCGCATTTCAGCAACACCACCAAGTGGAACGGGAAGCGGCGTATCAGTTCCGTCATAGCGCAGATGTGCTGTGGCGGCTGTCCATCGGGCACCCGCGGGAATTTCCTGTTTGTCGAGTTCCGCTTCAGTCTGACCTGCAAGCTGGTCGCGCAGGGCGGACAGGTCGGGCAAAAGCTCTTCACTCAGGGTTTTGACCACGGCCTGTTGACGGTTCGCCCTGATATCGGCCAGACCCATTCCATAGGCCGACAGAATTCCGGAGAACGGGTGCAGAATGACCGTTTTCATGCCGAGACTGTCGGCGACCCGGCATCCGGTCTGACCGCCCGCACCGCCGAAACACGTCAGTGCATATTCCGTGACATCATAACCGCGCTGAACGGATATCTTCTTGATGGCGTTGGCCATATTCTCGACGGCGATCTTCAGGAAACCGTCAGCAACCTCTTCCGGTGAGCGACCGTCACCGATGCGATCCGCCAATTCAGAAAATTTCCGTCTGACTATGTCCGCGTCCAGCGGCTGGTCCCGGTTGGGTCCGAAGATCTTCGGGAAAAACTCAGGTGACAGTTTGCCTGTCATCAGGTTGGCGTCGGTTACCGTTAGCGGTCCGCCGCGGCAGTAGCAGGCAGGACCGGGATTTGCTCCAGCGGAATCCGGACCGACCTGAAAGCGGCCATCGGCATAATGCAGGATCGAACCGCCACCCGCGGCGACGGTGTGGATCATCATCATCGGCGCGCGCATGCGCACGCCCGCGACCTCCGTTTCGAACGCCCGTTCGTATTCGCCTTTGTAGTGGCAAACGTCAGTCGACGTGCCCCCCATGTCGAAGCCGATAATTTTCTCAAAACCGGCCATGCGCGACGTTTCAACGGCGCCGACCACACCACCCGCCGGGCCCGAGAGGATCGCATCCTTACCCTGGAAGAGTTCCGCTGCCGTGAGGCCTCCGGAAGACTGCATGAACATCAACCGCGGACCTTCGCCGAGTTCTTCGCGGACCTGGTCCACGTAGCGGCGCAGGATCGGCGAAAGATAGGCATCGACAACCGTGGTGTCGCCGCGCCCGACCAACTTCATCAGCGGGGACACTTCGTGTGAGACCGAGATCTGAGGAAAGCCAATCTCCTGCGCGATTTTATTCAATGCCTGCTCGTGGGCCGGATAGGCATAGGCATGCATCAGCACGATGGCGATGGAGCGAATGCCTGCATCCCATGCCACTTGCATTTCCCTGCGGGCTGCGGTTTCGTCCAGCGCGCTTTCCAGCGTACCGTCCGCGCGGGCGCGCTCGGAAATTTCATGGACGCGCTCATAGAGCAGCTCCGGCTTGATGATTTCCTTTGCGAAAATATCCGGGCGGGCCTGATAGCCGATTTCCAGAGCGTCGCGGAATCCCCTGGTGATAAAGAGGGCGGTGCGTTCTCCCTTGCGTTCCAGAAGGGCATTGGTGGCGACAGTCGTTCCCATTTTCACGGTTGCGATCTTGTCCGAGGGGATCTGTGCGCTTTTTTCGATGCCGAGCAACTCGCGGATGCCCTGAATGGCCGCATCCCGATAGGATTCAGGATTTTCCGACAGGACTTTGTGCGGATGCAATGTTCCGTCAGGGGCCCGTCCGACGATATCGGTGAAGGTGCCGCCCCGGTCGATCCAGAAATCCCACTTGGCTGTCATGTGCTCCCCTCCAGTTTCCCTGAGATGCCGCCGTCGCGAGCGATCGCTCGATTTTCGGCCGTCGTTCCGAATTCCGATATTTTGTGAATTTATGTTTACATTTTATCGATAAATTGTCGATGAGAAATTTGTACTTTCTGAAATTGCCCTCTTGGTGGGGCCATATGCAGTTTCCCAGATTGGGTTTCCAGCTACGCTGCGCTGCCCAAGAAGTGGACTATCCAAACAAGCCGCTTGACCTGTTTTCAGTTTGGAGGACCGGATCGCAGCAGCTTCAAACCGCTCGCGCCCCAACCGAAGCGTTGCGCAACCGGTTCCGACTCGGAGATGCTGAAAGCTTCAAGTGCTTCCTTCATTTCTTCGGGGCTGCTGTGAACCAGCAAAAGCCAGCGATCGCCTTCAATGGGGCCGGGGGGCTGTTTTTTCAGATCGCCAATATCTGCCGCGGCGACAAAGGCGTCCGGTGGCCTCAGATAATATTCAAGGGCAGGGGCGGCGAACCCCTTGTAGAGCATGAGCCGGTTGCCCTCGGAACGATTGGCCATGTAGTCCTGGACAATGCCGCGCCAGTCGGGTCGCATTTTGTCAAGCAGCGTAAATCTGAGTTCCGGAAATGTGAGCATCAGCGCCGCCACTAGAAGAGCGGCCGGTCCGAAACGGGGGATGAGCTGATTGGCGCCAGCGGACGCAAGCAGCAGCAGTCCTGGCCAGGCTGCAATCAGATACCGGTCGAACAGGATCGGCTGCACAAGAACGGAATAGAGATAGGCCAATACCAGGGGACCGGCCGTGTAGGCGAGACAGATTATCGCGGCCTTTCCGGCGGTTTCCCCGTTTTGTGAGGAAACGGATTCAACGAGAAGCGCGCGAAGGCAACGGCTGAGCGCCAACGCCGCCAGTATCCAGAAAAACACAAGAGACCCGGAAATGCTGAAAGCCATTGATTTCAGGAACTGAATGTCCGGATAGGCAATCCAGAAACCGGCTTCGGCCACGGATCTGGCGCGGTTCGCCAGGATGATCAGCCAGGGCAGGAAGGCAAGAGCGCTGACACCCATGCCAAGGCAGGCAATGGTCGCAGGTGACGCTGAAACACGTCCGGCTCGGAGCGTGTCGCCGAGGGCATAGATGGCGCAAACCAGACCGACCGTGGCAAATCCGAGCAGTGCATAGATGTGGCTGTAGAGAAATGCCGCGCCGCTGAGGCTGAGGAGAGCGAACCAGCCGATAGAAGGGCGGTCCAGCACTTTCAGGACCGATAGCAGGAAGGCAAGCCCGCAGGCGGCAAGAAGCGCATACATGCGTGCTTCGGTGGAGTACCAGATGTGAAACGGCGAGACTGCCAGAAGCGCCGCGGCAAGCAGACCGATATATCTTCCACCAGATGCGTCGCCGGCAAGAGACCTGCCTGCCAGATAGATCAGCCAGACAGCCAAAATGCCGAGAATGACGGAGGGCAGGCGAAGCGCGGACTCGCTGTCGCCGATGATCGGCATGGTCAGCCACAAAATCACATTGTGAAGCGGTGGATAATTGTCCGCGGCGACGGATGAAAGCAGCTCGGGTAAGGTTCCCCTGGACTGTGCCCAGCTCACCGCTTCGTCGTACCAGAGGCTGGTTCTGTCCAGATCGTAAATGCGGAGCGCAGCCGCAACGATCAGAATGACGACGAGCAACAGCGAGCCAATGATCCTGCCAGACCCGCCGTGACCTAAGTTCTGCCGCACGTGTTGGCGTCCTCCCGCAGACGTGATTGAGGCACGCTAGAACATCCCGCGTTTACATGAAAGCAGCTTGATGCAGGCGGTCATTTCTGTTGACGGGAGGTGAAATCGGCGGAGGTATATAAACAATTTATCGATAAATTGTTGATGTTTTCAGTTTTCAAGTTTAGGCTGCGATGAGATGCGCTTTTCACAGGTGTGCACAGAACGCACCGGGGGCAGTATCGCGACGGGATGTGTCCCGCTTCCAAGAGGAGTATATTCATGCTGCAATCACGTTTTCTGAACAGGGCGGGCGTCCGTTTGGCCGCTGCCGCCGCTTTCGGTCTTGCCGGTGTCGCCGCCGTTTCCGCCGAAACCAAATGGGACATGCCGACGCCTTACGGCGACAGCAACTTCCATACGCAGAACATCGCCGCCTTCGCCGAGGATATCAAAGAGAAAACCGATGGGTCGTTGGTCATCCAGGTGCACTCCGCCGGGTCCCTCTTCAAGCATCCGGAAATCAAGAACGCCGTGCGCAAGGGTCTTGCGCCGATCGGTGAAGTTCTGGTGTCGCGCCTGTCGAACGAAGATGCCGTCTTCGGTGTCGATTCCGTGCCGTTCCTCGCACCGTCCTATGACAAGGCGTGGAAGCTCTATCAGGCCGCGAAGCCGGCCATGGAAGAGAAGCTGGACGCGCAGGGACTTGTACTCCTTTATGCCGTGCCGTGGCCGCCGCAGGGTGTCTATGCGAAAAAGGAACTCACCAGCGTCGATGACATGAAGGGCCTCAAGTTCCGTGCCTATAATGCGGCGACTGAACGTCTGGCCCAGTTGGCCGGCGCGGTGCCGACGCAGGTCGAAGTGCCGGATATTCCGACAGCATTTTCCACCGGCCGCGTGGAAGCCATGATCACCTCGCCCTCCACCGGTGCCAATTCCAAGGCCTGGGATTTCCTGAGCCATTATCACGACACGCAGGCGTGGTTGCCGAAGAACATGGTCTTCGTCAACAAGGGGGCGTTCGATGCGCTCTCCGATGCCGAAAAGGCTGCCGTGATGGACGCTGCCACAGAAGCTGAAAAACGCGGATGGGAAGCTTCCAAGGTGGAAACCAATGGCAAGACCGCCATTCTGGTCGAAAACGGCATCACCGTTGTGGAACCGAGTGCGCAGCTGATCGAAGGGCTGGCCGCCATTGGCGAGACAATGTCCGCCGAATGGCAGGCGGAAGCCGGTGAAACCGGCACTGCCATTCTTGAGGCCTACAAAAACTAAATTCAAAAAACGCCGGGCAGTTCAGCCCGGCGTTTTCTTATTCAGTTGCACATCTGGTGGGGGAGCCGATGCGAAAGGCCCTGAATGCGCTCTATCGGGCGTCAACGGTACTGGCTGCGTCTTGCCTCGTAGCCATCGCCTCTCTGGTGGCCCTCCAGGTGTTCGGGCGTCTGCTGGATGGCGGCCTTAGCCTGATCGGCATGGATCCGCTCGGTCTGCTGGTTCCCTCGCTTGCCGAAATCGCGGGTTTCCTTCTTGTGGGCGCGTCTTTTCTGGCGCTTGCCGGGACGTTTCGCAACAGCGACCATATCCGGGTCAACATCCTGCTTCAGGCGGTTCCGCCCCCGGTCGCGCATCTCCTGAATATCTGGGCCGTTGCGGTCGCCCTGGGCCTCGCCGGCTTTTTTACCTGGCATGCCGGCGCACTTGCCCATGACAGCTACACCTACGGGGAAGTGTCCTTCGGCATTATCCCGGTTCCGCTGGTACTTCCGCAAACTGTCATGACTGCGGGGCTTCTCGTGTTTTCGGTCGCCTTGCTGGACGATCTCATTTCTGCACTTGCCGGACGCACGCCAAGCTTCGAGACGGTGAGTAAGGACGACCTGATCGAGGGAAAAGAATAATGGACCTTTCCCTGATCGCCTTTTTTCTCGGTTTCGGCATGCTGGCAGCCCTGGCGACCGGCATCTGGGTCGCGGTCGCTCTTTTTGCCGTAGCTCTCGCCGCCATAATGGCCCTCGTTGCGGTGCCAGCCGGTGCCGTCATGGCGACCACCGTCTGGGGCGCCTCGAATTCCTGGGATCTGACGGCTCTACCGATGTTCATCTGGATGGGCGAGATCCTGTTCCGCTCGCGCCTGTCGGAGGACATGTTCGCCGGTCTTTCGCCCTGGATGCGCAATCTGCCTGGCCGGTTGCTGCACGTGAACATTCTCGGCTGCGGCATCTTCGCAGCGGTTTCCGGTTCCTCGGCGGCGACCACCGCAACAATCGGGCGCATGTCCCTGCCGGAACTCAAGCAACGCGGCTACGACGAGCGCATGGCCATCGGGACGCTGGCCGGATCGGGTACGCTCGGACTTCTCATTCCTCCATCGATCATCCTGATCGTCTATGGCGCTGCAACCGAACAGTCGATTGCCCGGCTGTTCATGGCCGGTGTTCTGCCAGGCGCCATGCTGTGTCTCCTGTTCATGGGATATGTGGCGCTCTGGGCGCTCGCCAACCGGCAGAAGATGCCCCCGAGGGAGGAGCCTGTTCCGTTTGTCAGCCGATTGATTGCAACCCGAAGGCTGTTTCCGGTCATCGGCCTGATTGCCGGTGTCATCGGCTCGATCTATGCGGGCTTGGCCTCGCCCACGGAAGCGGCCGCCATCGGCGTGATGCTGTCTCTGCTGCTTTCCTGGGCAAGCGGAACCTTGAACCGGAAAAGCTTTGCCGATGCGTTGATGGGGGCGACCAGAACCTCCTGCATGATTGCTTTCATTCTTGCGGGGGCATCGTTTCTGACCGTTGCCATGGGGTACACCGGCATTCCGCGTGAATTGGCCGCCTGGATAGGTTCGCTCGAACTGTCGCCCTATGCGCTGCTGGTGGCGCTCACGCTGTTCTTCATTGTGCTGGGCTGTTTTCTTGACGGCATTTCGGTGGTGGTTCTGACCACGTCCGTGATCCTGCCGATGGTGGAGCAGGCGGGTCTCGACCTTATCTGGTTCGGCATTTATCTGGTTCTGGTCGTGGAGATGAGCCAGATAACACCGCCCGTCGGCTTCAATCTGTTCGTGCTTCAGGGGATGACCGGATACAATATTTTCAGGGTCGCCCGGATGGCATTGCCGTTCTTCCTGTTGATGATCCTGGCTGTGGTTCTGATTGTCGCCTTTCCGGACTTGGCTCTTTGGCTGCCACAGACGATGTTGAGCAATTAACAAAAAGCCCGCGCGGGAGGTCCAAGCGTTGCCGGAGAAGCCTGACCCCACTACCGAACCGAAATCCGAAAAGTCGATCGGACCTGTCGTCTCTTCGGCACATCTTGCTTCCGGTGCAATGCCGGCCCTGTCGGAGATCGAATTCGCCGTCACCATGATGGTCAATGCCTATCATCGCTGGATGGTTCGATGCATGGCGGCCAGCGGGTCGGAGGGGCTGGGACCCCTCGACGTGCTCGTGCTGCATTCCGTAAATCACCGCGGCCGGGCAAAAACGCTCTCCGATATCTGCCTGGTGTTGAACATAGAAGACACCCACACGGTGACCTACGCTCTCAAGAAACTTCAAAAAGCCGGGCTAATTTCCTCCGGCCGCAGGGGCAAGGAAAAGACAGCGGAGATTACATCATCGGGTGAAGCCGCCTGTATGGAATACAGACGGCTGCGCGAAGCGTTGCTTGTCGAACCGATGAAGGCGCTGGGCCTGGATGAGAACGAACTCTCCCGGCTGGCCGCCATGCTGCGCCTGGTGTCCGGGAACTACGACCAGGCCGCCCGCGCCGCTGCCGCGATGTGAGCCATACTGATTGCATCTTGTGAAATCTGTTTGTTGAATATTGCAAAATTTCTTGTAAGGTCGAATTATGAAAGATCAGGATGCTGTTTCAGCGCTTGGCGCGCTTGCTCAAGACGACCGCCTGGCGGCTTTCCGTCTGTTGATGGCGGTCGGGCCGCGTGGGCTTCCTTCGGGAACGGTCGCCGAGCGTCTGGATATTCAGCCGACCCGCATGTCGTTTCATCTCACGACGCTTGAACGGGCAGGCCTGCTCTCCGCGCGTCGGGACGGTCGGCATATTCATTATGCGGTCAACTTTGCCCGGATGAAAAACCTTCTGACCTTTCTGATGGAAGACTGCTGCGGCAACAATCCTGCGGTTTGCGGTTTCTCCGCCGAAGAATTCACAAAGCCTACAGGCGTCGGACAGGACTGACCTCATGACCATCACGATCTACCACAACCCCAAATGCGGCACGTCCCGCAATACGCTGGAAATGATCCGGAAATCCGGCGTGGAGCCCGAGATCATCGAATATCTCAAAACCCCGCCGAGCCGCGACGAACTTGTCGGCCTTATTGCGAGAATGGGAATACCCGTCCGCGATCTGCTGCGCCAGAAGGGAACTCCCTACGATGAGCTGGGTCTTGGTGAGGACAAATGGTCAGACGACGAACTGGTCGACTTCATGATGGAGCATCCCATTCTGATCAACCGGCCGATTGTTGTCTCCGACAAAGGCGTTCGCCTGTGCCGCCCATCCGAGAAGGTGATGGACCTGCTGCCGGGGGATATCGGAACGTTCACCAAGGAAGACGGCGAAGTGGTGGCATCCGGAGCGGTCAATGACTGAACTCGACCTCGCGGAATACGGACTTCGGAATATAGCCGGTGACGATTTGAAGCCGATCGTGGAGCAGCGGCTAGTTGTCCCTGACTTGCCGGCGCACCCGCCGCGCGTCCTTCTGCTCTACGGCTCCTTGCGCGAACGCTCCTACAGCCGATTTCTCGTCCTTGAAGCCGAACGTTTGCTGAGGACATTCGGCGCGGAGACCAGGATCTTCAATCCATCCGGTCTGCCCTTGCCGGATGACGCGGAGGCCGGCCATCCGAAAGTCGCGGAGCTCAGGGACCTGTGTGCCTGGTCGGAGGCTCAGGTCTGGTGTTCACCGGAGCGGCACGGCGCAATGACGGGAATATTGAAATCCCAGATCGACTGGGTGCCGTTGAGCGTCGGTGCAATCCGGCCGACACAGGGCAAGGCGCTGGCTTTGATGCAGGTCTCGGGCGGGTCTCAATCGTTCAACGCCCTCAACCAGATGCGCGTTCTCGGCCGGTGGATTCGCATGGTGACGATCCCCAACCAGTCATCGGTCCCCAGGGCCTACCAGGAATTCGATGAAGAGGGGCGAATGAAGCCTTCTCCATTGTATGACCGTGTAGTGGATGTGATGGAGGAACTGATGAAGTTCACGCTTCTGACGCGCGGACAATCCGGCTATCTCGTCGACCGGTATTCCGAAAGAAAGGCGGCACGGGAAAAGCAGTCCACTGCGGAAACCGCAGCGCTTGGCGTTGCCCGCTGACTTTCCACAGCTAGCTCGCGAAATTAGCAGGCCGTTGCGGTTCTTCATCCGTTGCCTCCGGCGCGGGAGCAATGCGGGTCCTTTCTTGCGGAAACCACAAACCACCTGACGTGTTCAACGGGAAGGCCGGAAAATTGGCTTCGTGACTGTCGATGCTGTCCGGTCTGCCGAACATGAAGCCCTGAACGAGATCGCAGCCGGCCGCGCTCAGCAGGATGGCCTGTTCTTCCGTTTCGACGCCTTCGGCGGTGATGATGACGTCGAGAGAACGGCCAAGCCCGACAATGGAGGTGACAATGGCGTCCGTGCTCGCATCCTTGCCGAGATTTTGAATGAATGTCTTGTCGATCTTGATCTTGTCGAAGGGAAAGAGGCTCAGGTAACTCAGGGACGAATAGCCGGTTCCGAAATCATCCATCGCGATTGAAACGCCCATATCACGGACTTCCCGAAGTGTTTCAATCACGGCGTCAGTGTTTGAGATCAGGAGGCTTTCGGTAACCTCGATCTCCAGGCGTTTCGGATCGAGACCGGAGTTGCGAAGGGCCGTGGCAACCCGTTTCTGGGTTTCCCCGGCGATGAATTGCGCCGGGGAAACATTCACCGCCACGCGGCGGGTCTTGTCTTCCCAGTGAGCGGCTTCCTGACAGGCATTGTTCAGGACCCAGGTTCCGATTTCGACAATAAGGCCTGTATCTTCGGCAATCGGGATGAAGATGTCAGGCTTGACGGTCCCTTTGGTGGGATGATCCCAGCGGATCAGCGCCTCATAGCCTTTCAACTTGCCGTCTCGCAGAGAATATTGCGGCTGATAGAGAAGCTTGAACTGGTCGAACTTGATCGCCTTGACGAGGCCGGCTTCCACCTCCTTGCGTTTCTGGGCATCGGCGTCCAGTTCCGGCGTGTACCAGGAAAAGGTCGAACGGCCGCTATGCTTGGCACGGTAGAGCGCAAGATCAGCGCAATGCAGTAAGCGGGAAGCCCGCCAGGAGCCGTCGGTGGCACGGGCAAGGCCGATCGACAGCGAAATTCCGATTTCCTTCCCGTCGATAACGCATGGGACCTTTGTCGCCGCAATCATGTTGGCCGCAAGCTTTGTCATGCGGGCCGGATCGGAGACCGAAGTGAGCAGAACCGCAAATTCGTCACCGGACAGCCGGGAAACAAGATGCGTGTCGAAGACGGCTTTCAAGCGCTCGCTGACGATCTGGAGGAACACATCGCCGGTACCGTGTCCGTGGGTGTCGTTGACTTCCTTGAACTTGTCGATGTCGATCAGCATGACGCCGATATTCGACGCCTTCGCCTGAGCCAATCGCAAGGCCTCTGTGAGCCTGGCGTTGAAAACGGCGCGGTTCGGCAGGCCCGTCAGCGCATCGTGATGCGCCAGATACTGAATGTCGCGATTGGTTCTCACCTGATCGTGGAAACGCATCCACAGCAGGATGCCGGCAAATACGAACGACGTAAGGCACAATCCACCGATTGCCGCGCTGATGGACAGGATCAGGGGCCTCAGGCTGGACAGCAAATCGGCCTGTCTCGTCAGCAGCAGCAGACTCGGCATGGCCGGGTTTGCTCCTTCCGGCCGGTAAGCGATGACAGCATTGCGGCCGAATTTTCCTTCCCAGGTCATGTCCGGAACGGCGGCAAGTGATTTGAATTCCAGTTTTGCGTCGGCCTTGGGCAGGGTGTCCGGCGACAGAAGGAACCTGTCCCTGTACCAGGGGATCTGCTGGAGACCCATTCTGTGCGAGTTGGCGGGAAACATGACTGCCGCATCCAGAATGGCCGACACTCCGGTTTTATGCTGAAACAGGGCCTTGATTGCAGTGAGGTCGTCCGGCGCGAGGCGAGGCGCGGAAGCAGACGCAGTTGAAAGCCGCAGACCCGACACTTCCTCAGGCACAGAACCCTTGCGCTCATCGGCAAAGGTTTTGAGCATTGCGTCAATTGCATTTTCCTGCGGAAGAAAAGTCTGCTCAAGGCCGCGGACAAGAAGCCAATGAGTCAGAAGCCGATTGCTCGCATAGACACCCAGCGCCAGTGTCATGACCAGCGACATGGATATGAAAAATATGACAATGCTTTTTTTTGCCAGGGGATCGGCCATCCTGAGAGGCACCATTTCCTTACACGTATTAGGCGAGTCTAAGCCTAATTGCTTTCACCAACATGAATCCCTCCTGATTTTTCCCTATATTCGCTGATGAGCAGCCCCGGTTTGGCGGATGTCGTACCTGTCATATTCACCCTTGCGAGTTATGAGGGCTGCTTCACGGGGAGGAAACGCGTGGAATCGTATATCTCAGGCCGGCTGGCGGAACGCGGAAAGCGTGCTCTAACACTTTCAGATCGATCAACTTTTCCGCTTTCGAGCGGCTCAATATCGCAGCGGCATGATCTGGTCAAACATCCGCGCTGCCGATATGACTGGCAGACGCAATTGATTCATCGCGGAAGGGGCGGGCCGGGAATGTCTTTTTCCAGCATCCGTGCCCGGCAGGAGCTGATTTGTGAGTGTCTGGAGCAGCATTGGCGGTATTGTAGGGGCGATCGGTACCGGCGGGGCCCAGTTGGTCGACCGCCTGGTTCAGCTTGTTTTGGCGCGTCCGGAAGGAACGGGCAGCGTTGCCTTCACCGTGGCGATGATTGCCTTGTCAGCGAAAATGGCGAAAGCCGACGGCGTTGTCACCACTGATGAAATCCTGGCATTTCGGGATTTGTTCGAAGTTCCGTCGAACGAAGAGCGGAACGTTGCCAGGCTGTTCAACCTTGCAAAGGAGGACGTGGCGGGATTTGAAGTCTATGCCCAGAAACTTGCCGACCTTTTTCCCTATGACCGCAAGACCCTGCTCGATATTCTTGACGGACTTTTTCACATAGCCAAAGCTGACGGCGTCATCCATGAGAGCGAACTGGGTTACCTTTCCAAGGTCGCCGAGGTGTTCGGGCTGGATGACCGGGAATTCTCCAAAGTCATGGCCCGGCATGTCCGCAAGGATGGCAACCCCTACGAGATCCTGGGGCTTGGTCCGGAGGCCAGCGACAAGGAGTTGAAGACGCAGTACCGGCGGGAAGTTCAGGAAACGCATCCGGACCGGCTGATCGCCAGAGGCGTTCCGGAGGAATTTGTCCGCATCGCCAACGACCGTCTCGCCGCACTCAATGATGCCTGGGCGAAAATCAGCGCGGAAAGAGGGCTATGACAGTTTCAACCGATACGGGATTAAAGGCCCGGGTCCACCCGTCGCCAAATCACGGCCCGAGGGTGCCGGGCGTTCCGGTCGACATGGTCATACTGCATTATACCGGGATGACGACCGCCGAAGCCGCGTTGAGCAGGCTGTGCAATCCGGAGGCCGAGGTTTCCGCCCACTATCTTATTGACGAAGACGGCGGCATTCTTCAGTGCGTACCGGAGTCCAGGCGTGCCTGGCATGCGGGTCGCAGCTTCTGGAAAGGGCGAAGTGACATCAATTCCCGGTCGATCGGCATCGAAATCGTCAATCCGGGACATGAAAACGGATACAGGGCTTTTCCGGACAGGCAGATCGAGGCCGTGGTGGCGCTGACCAAGGATATATGCCGCCGGCATGACATTCAGCCATGGATGGTGCTCGGCCACTCCGACATCGCGCCCGACCGCAAGGAGGACCCGGGCGAACTGTTTCCCTGGGACCGATTGGCGGAAGCCGGTATCGGTCTTTATGTGCAGCCCTTTCCAATCGGCTCCGGACTGTTCATTCAGTCAGGTGATCGCGGCCAACCGGTCGAAGCGCTCCAGTCCATGCTGGCCCTCTTTGGATATGATGTCGGCATTACAGGTGAGTTCGATGAGAAGACCCGGCTCGGTGTAAAGGCCTTTCAGAGGCACTTCCGCCCGGAAAAGGTGGACGGAGTTGTCGATCAGTCCACAATCGAGACACTCCATGCGCTTTTGCGGAAGCTGCCGTCCCTGGCCTGATTGCCTGTCACAGGGTGTTGCAACCACATTGACAGGTCGCCTACCTGGGGAAAACGTCAAAAATGACTGCGGGAAACGCATCGGAGCACTGTTTGGTTCCCGCATGGTGGCGATTTCTTCGCAAAAAAATTCCACAGGTGTCACAGACTTTCACGGGAACGTCTCCCAAACGCCTGAATTCAGGCCATTTTTGGTCACAAATAGCAGTGTTTGACGAATTTTAGCGCCGATTTCGTGTAAAAACCTGAAGTAATTTGAAATAATTCGTGATTTGGGCGCGCCTATTTTGGTCCCATAGCTCCGGCATTTCTCCGCCCCGACTTCAATTGCAACGAAAAAACAAAAGGGCTGGACTGAATGTTACGGTCATTCAAGACACTTACTGGCGCGCTATGCCTTTTCGCCTATGCCACGACGCTTTCTGCACCGGCAGCACTGGCGACAGGGACTGGTTCCGAACCGATCCTCCACATCATCGACAAAGACAAGGGGACCCAGGTCGCCGCGCTCACAGGCACCAAGTCCGTGAATTCCGTCAGTCGCAAGGACAGATACGCGAAGCTGATCCGCAAGGCGGCCGCCAAGCACGGCGTGCCGGTCAAGATTGCCAAGGCGGTGGTCGAGGTAGAGAGCAATTTCAATCCGAAGGCGCGCGGCAGTGCCGGTGAAGTCGGACTGATGCAGATCAAACCGGCAACCGCCAGGGGCATCGGCTATCGTGGGTCCACCAAGGCGCTCTACGACCCGGCAACCAATCTGGAATGGGGCATGAAATATCTTGCCGGCGCCCATGATCGGGCCAACGGCGATCTGTGCGGCACCATCCTGCGTTACAATGCAGGTCATTTCGCGAAACGGATGAACCCGGTCAGCCGTCGTTACTGCGGCAAGGTTCAACGGATCCTGGCATCGAACTGATCTGGTCCGCTTCTGGGTCATAGACCCGTAAAGGACCATGAAATGGCAAAAACCCCGCGGAGCTTCGGCGGGGTTTTTTCTTTGAAAGGCCGGTACTTTAAGCGAATTTCCGCCGCGCGGCGGGGAGGGACGCGGGAACAGGCGTGTGATCGGGCACGTCGGGCGCGGCGAGAGGCTGGCCGAGTGCTGTCGTCACCGGAACAATCCCTGCCCAGACATCCGTTCCCAGATCTTCGTTGTCATCGACGGGGCCTCCAGTGCGGATTTTCGTGCTTGCGTGCTCGATCTTAAGGGAGAGGACGCCGGTCGCCTTGTGTTCCTTCCGCATTATCTCGCGGCATTCGTCCCAGCGTCCGGGCAGGAGATGGTCGGTTATGGCGGCAAGCGCCCTGACTTGTTCCTCCGGGTCATCCACCAGCCTTGCCGTCCCATGCACGACGGCGCAGCGATAATTCATCGAGTGGTGGAATGCCGAGCGGGCGACTACGAGGCCATCGACCAGCGTGACTGTTGCGCTGGCTGGAGCACCGGCCGAATTCGCCGTGATGATCCGCGTGGTGCTGGCGCCGTGGACATAGAGCCTGTCGCCGATGCGGGCATAGGCCATCGGGATGACCATCGGCCGGTTTTCATGAATGAAGCCGCAATGAGCGACCAGACCGGTGTCGAGGATTTCGTAGGCAAGGCCCTTGTCATAGCTGCCGCGCTTCATCTGCCGGATTTTGGCGAAACCTGGCAGGCCGTCGGCTTGCCGCTCTTCCGGAGAGGTCTTGGCGGAAGTCGTCATGGTTTGTCTCCACTTGAAAATTCGAGTTGTTTTTTTCGGTGTCGCCGATAAATTGGATCTATAAAAGATCCGGTTTCTTAAAAATGACAGAACCAGTTTTTCCTGAAGGCATATTGACCCTGGACCGGTCGGGCGAGGTTCCCCTGCCGGAACAGATTTATCGGGGGCTTCGGGAAGCTGTGCGGGCTGGCCTGTTACGGTCAGGGACACGTTTGCCGTCCACCCGCCGTTTGGCTTCGGTCCTCAATGTTGCCAGAAACACAGTGAATACGGCTTACGAGCTTCTTCAGGCGGAAGGCATCATATCCGTCAGGACGGGGTCAGCCCCCAGGGTTGCCGAAGGTCTGTTTCCAGAAGGCGTGTCAACCGGCCGGCCGGGACTTTCCTCGATGCCCGCTTTGTCACGGCGCGGCCGGATGCTTGCGGTGGATTTACGCGGGGACGGCTGGGCGGCACGTCACGGGGCGCTTCAGCCGGGAGCTCCCGCGCTTGACTGCTTTCCGTATGAGGAATGGGCGCGCTGCCTGCGCCGCGCCGCCCGGCTCGAACGCAGTGCGGATTTGCAATACCGGAATTATACGGGTGTTCCGGCCCTGAAGCGGCAGCTTGCCCGCCATCTCGCGGCGGAACGCGGCGTCCGGACCGAACCGGAGCAGATTTTGATCACCTGTTCCATGCAGGCGGGCCTGGCCCTGTTGTCTCAGGCGCTTGCGGACCCCGGAGACTCGGTCTGGCTGGAGGAGCCCGGATATCTGGGCGCGCGAACGGCCTTTCACGCGGCAGGGCTCCGGATCCGGCCGCTGCCCACGGACGGGCAAGGCGCGGATGCGGCGGGAATGTCTGCCGGAGACACACCTCCCAAACTCATTTATGTGACGCCGTCCCATCACTATCCGCTCGGTGCGCGCATGCCGCTGGCCCGGCGGCTTGCACTTCTGGAAGCGGCACGCTCTGCGGGGGCGGTTATTCTGGAAGATGATTACGACAGCGAGTTTCTGTTTTCAGGACGTCCCATCGCAGCTCTTCACGGCCTTGCCGGAGAAGGGCAGGTGATTTATCTGGGCACGTTTTCAAAAAGCCTCATGCCGGGACTGCACATTGCCTTTTGTGTCGTTCCCTCGCTTCTGGTCGAGCCGCTGTCGCGGCTCATGCGCAACATGGGCTGCGCCGCCAACGTTCACGCACAGGCTGCCCTGGCCGGCTTCATGGATGGCGGAGCCTATCAGAAGCACCTGAAGCTGATCCGGCATGTCTACCGGGAAAGGGGCGAGAGGCTGGTAGATGCCCTGAAGGGGCGCCTGGGCAACAGGATCGAGGTCGAACCGCCTGCCGGCAACGTTCAGGTTGCCTTGACTTTCCGCGAAACGGTCGATGACGTCGCGTTGGCGCAGGCGATGCAGAAAGCGGGGTTTGCAGTGTCGGCGCTCAGCAACTGTTACCTCGGGCAGCCGAGGAAATCCGGGTTGATCATTGGCTTCGCAGGAGCGTCGAACGAGCAGATCTGCGGGGGCGTGGAGACGCTGGGTAATCTGTTGGAGCGGTCTGCGATCAGCTGAAGTTCAGGGCGACCCAAACATGACTAGGTGCCGATGAGGGAGAGGCGCCAGCTGCAAAAAAACCTCCCGCGACGGATATCCGCCGCGGGAGGTTTGCTTGTATCGGGAAAGTCGCCGGAAGCGGCTGCTTTCCTCAGGCCGCGCGCACCTTGGTCAGGAACTCTTCCATTGCGTGGCGCAGATTGTTGGACTGGCCGTGAAGTTCACCGACGGCCGAATTCATCGCTGTGCCCAGTTTCGCCGTTTCGCCTGCGGCGTCACTGACTTCCGCGATGGACCGGGACACGCCTTCGGTTCCCTGGGCCGCCTCGGCAACGCTACTGGCGATTTCCGTGGTCGCCAGGTTCTGCTCTTCGGCGGCTCCGGACATTGCAGAGGTGTTTTCCGTGATTTTCTGCACCATATCGGCGACCGAGCCGGTTGCTTCGGTAGACGCATCCGCTGCCTGGCGCATTTCGTTGATCTGACGATCGATTTCTTCCGTCGCCTTGGACGTCTGTTCGGCCAGGGCTTTGACTTCGGTGGCAACCACCGCAAATCCCTTGCCGGCTTCGCCGGCTCGGGCTGCTTCGATCGTGGCGTTCAGGGCAAGCAGGTTGGTCTGTTCGGCGATGTCCGTGATGAGCTTGGTTACGTCGCCGATACGGGCGACCACCTGCTGGAGTGTCGAGACAGCCTGATTGGACCGTTCGACTTCCGTTTCCGCGTTTCGAGCGATTTCAGACGATGAGCGAACCTGTTCGGTGATTGCCCGGATCGAAGCGGACAATTCCTCCGTGGCGCTCGCAACGGTATTGACATTCGTGGTCGCTTGTTCGGCCGCCGCAGACACTGCAAGTGCCTCTGTCGTCGTGTTGTTGGCGATTTCCGACAAGGAACCGGCCGAAGTGGTCATTTCATCGAGTTTCGCGATCATGCCGTTGTATATGCTGAGAACGGTGCTCTCAAAATCACTGGCGATATTTTCCATTTCCTCGCGCTTGAGCCGCTCCGCGTTTTCCCGTTCCTCGGTAGCTGCATTTTCCAGTTCGCGGGTGCGGATCAGGTTTTCCCGGAAAACGCCCAGAGCCCGGCCCAGAAGACCTATTTCATCGCCTCTGTCGCCGCCATCGACGGTTTGAGAGGTGTCCCCGGTTGCAAGTGCCTGGGTGATGCTGGAAAGTCGGGAAAGCGGGACGGAAACCACCATGTGGTTCACAAAGCCCAGCACCATTGCCAGAAGGGTGAGTACAAGTGCACTGGTGATCGCAACGATCACAACTGTCTGCAGCTCGGCATTTTGCACTTCTTCGGACTGCTTCCGCATGATACCGACCGCTTCGGTAAAGCTTCGGCTTTCCTGCTGTACCGCCCCAAGCAGTTCGGCGCTTTCAGGCGTCACTTCGATGGCGCGGGCCAGGTCGACGGTGTCAGGCGACCGCATAAGGTCGATCTGCCGGTTTGCGATTTGACCAAACCAGGTTTGCCAGTTCGATTTGAGCCGATCGAGGTTTTCCTGAAACTCAGGTGATGTTGCCGCGATAAGTGTTTCGACGTCGGCGAACTGGCGGTTGATTTCACCGTCCAGCTCCTGTGACCGGGTCAACCAGTCGCGGTTGCCGGTGAGCAGGAACGATTTCACCGCGAGTGCCTGGCCAACAATTTTTTCGTTAAGCTGCGCTGTCTGGGCATTGAGGTTGGAAAGTGCGGAAGCCCGCTCGACTTCGTGGCTGGCAGACAATGTCTGGATTGCACTCGTGCCTCCGGCGACGGCGCCGATGAGTGCGAGCGCCAGAAAGCCGGCGGCAATCTTTTTACTGACGGAAAGGTTCTTGAGCATTGGAATGATCCGTTTACGAATTCGGGGCTTGGCGGCGCTGAAGTTCAGTCAGGTTAAATTCTACCGTGGCTGCACCGATCACTTTGCCGGTCTCCGGATCGGTAACCGGCAGGTTCAGCTGGGCGCGCCAGATCCGCAGATCCTCGTCCCATTCCGCGGCGTCGATGAAAATCGCTTCCGGCCCGTTGGGAAAGGTTTTCTGAAATTTGTCTTCGTCGCCCTGCCAGTAGTCGCCGGTAATCGCGCTCTGGCCGACATTCAGTCCGTTGGCGTCCATGACGAAGATTTCGGGATGAAGGCCAAGCGAATTGGCCTGGACTCTTAGGAGGTAGATCGAAAGAGGGGCGGACAAGGTGGCGGAGATAAGAGGTTTGTCGTCGGCCTCCCTTTCCTTGCGCCATTGTCCGTCGAGGGCGTCGATGTCAGCCTGGGAAAGGGAGCCTCGCAGCTCGTTCTGGGCGTTGATCGACAGAGAGACGATCGGATTGGACAGCCATTCGCCAACGCTTTCGACCACAGCCGGAGTGATGAGCGTTTCAGGATCGGGTGCAGATTCGGCAAGCGCTCCTGATGAAAACAGAAATGCTATCGGTAAACAGGTGTGCCATCTGCACATGTTGTATCTCCTTAAAGAATCGTTGGGAAAGATTGAAGGAAATTATTTAATGTTACCTGAATGGATTCTTGAATTTCATCGCTGATTACGCATTGTTAAAAATAACAATTGGCAACATTAACCATTTATTATTTATGACTATTCCAGGTCCGAACTATCTATAATTGTATCTTGGAAAGTTTTTCTTTCTGATTGTATTTTCGCTTTTCTTCAGATGTCTGGATTCAGGTGTGCCGATTGTCCGCGGGAAAGCGCGCAGGCGAGGCGAACGTATCCCGGGCTGCTATGGCCGCTTGCTTGACCTTGAGACCAAAGCCACTTAAGTCCGCAGGCGCCAGTCGGCCGGACAGCCGCTGCCGCAAGCGCCGAAAGGCCGCGGGGGAGGAAAGTCCGGGCTCCATGGAAACACGGTGCCGGGTAACGCCCGGCGAGGGTGACCTTAGGGAAAGTGCCACAGAAAGCAAACCGCCCCGGCCTGATTGAAAAATCTTGACGGGGTAAGGGTGAAAGGGTGGGGTAAGAGCCCACCGCGCAGCTGGCAACAGAGGCGGCACGGTAAACCCCACCGGGAGCAAGACCGAATAGGGGCAGCGCGGGACCGGAGCGATCCGGACCCAGGCCAGTTTCCAGGTCAGCTGTCCGGGTTGGTTGCGTGAGGCGTCTGGCAACAGGCGTCCCAGATGAATGGCTGTCACGTCCGCGAAAGCGGGCCATACAGAACCCGGCTTACAGGCCGGCTGGCGTTTCTATTGCGACAAGCCGATGTCCGGCGCTCTCCATGGAGGCTTCGGACAGAAGCGGCCTGACCGGTGACAGCCGGTTGGGCCGCCGGTGCGGGGTTTGGGGTATGGCCTGTCCCTGCCTGCATCCTCATTCTCCACAAGTCTTTGCAACGAGGCAGATTTTGCCGGGTTCGCACACCCGGGCAGGCAAAACCTCCGTAAACCTGCGCATCCGATTCTTCTTTTCTGTCAAGGCTTCATTAAGCATGATTGGCCTAAGGTCAGTCGATGGGGTCGTGTGCGATCAAATCGAGCCGGAATCCATGAGATTCCATTGACCACCCATGATTTCCCATGATATCCCATAAGAACCCAGAATGGGGAGCGCAGGCCCGTCTCAGTTTGGCCAGAGCGGCAATTTAACGGCTCGGAAAGAGCTGCATTTGCAAATTGCACGTCCTGGCAGGTTACCGGCCTTTCTTCTCATCAGGGTATTTCGTTTCGGGGGTTGACGGGTGGGAACCCGTTTCGAGGGGTTTTATGGCCGGCTTTGTTTCTCACTTTACCAACCGGCTGGATGCCAAGGGTCGCGTGTCGATCCCGGCACCCTTCCGCGCGGTGTTGGCGAGAGATGGATTTGAAGGCCTTTATTGCATTAGTTCTTCCCACTGCCAGGCAGTCGATGCGGGCGGAAACGAACTGCTTGCCGAGATTGAAAAGCGTTCGGAAGCGTTCGCGAAGCTGTCGCCCGATCACGATGCGCTCGCCGTTGCGCTTTTCGGCGCCAGCGAGAACCCGAAGGTCGACGGAGATGGCCGCATGACCATTTCCGACATGATCCGCGAGCACACCGGCATCACCGATCAGGTGACTTTTGTCGGCATGAAATACAAGTTCCAGATCTGGGAACCTGAAAAGTTCCGCGAGTATCGCGCAGAGGCCCAAAAGCGCGCGCTTGCGATGCTGTCGGGGCAGTCCCCGGCATCTTCTGGAGGAGAGCCGGTATGATGGCGCTCGGCGACAAGGACATGTCTCCTGCCGCTGGCGGACCCATGCGTCATGTGCCGGTTCTCCTGGCAGAAGTTCTGAAGTGGCTCGACCCGCAACCGGGTGAAGTGATTATCGACGGTACGTTCGGAGCAGGCGGTTATTCGCATGCGGTTCTGGAACGGGGGGCAAAGGTTCTCGGTATCGACCGGGATCCGGATGCAATCGCCGGTGGGCAGGATCTGGTGAGGGAATCCGGCGGACGCCTGATCCTGGTGCCGGGTCAATTCGCCGGCCTTGAAACTTACGCACGCGATAACGGTTTTGACGGGGTTGACGGCGTGGTGCTGGATCTGGGCGTGTCTTCCATGCAGATCGATGAGGCCGGCCGAGGATTTTCCTTCCTGCGCGACGGTCCCCTGGATATGCGCATGGAACAGGCCGGCCCATCCGCGGCCGACGTGGTGAACGAGCTTCCTGTTAAAGACCTGATCCGGGTCATCGGACTTCTCGGAGAAGAAAAGCGCGCGACCACCGTCGCTCATGCCATTGATGCCGCGCGCAAGGAGAAGCCGTTCTCCCGCACGCTGGAACTGGCCGGCCTGATTGAGAAAGCGCTCGGCCGGTCGCCGAAAAAGGCACAGATTCATCCGGCAACCCGCACCTTCCAGGCGCTGCGGATCTATGTGAACGGCGAGTTGCATCAGGCGGCCGAAGCGCTTGGCGCCGCCGAGCGCATCCTGAAGCCCGGCGGACGTCTGGTTCTGGTGAGTTTTCATTCCCTGGAAGACCGGATCGTCAAGCGCTTCTTTCAGGACAGAACCCGGACACGGGGCGGCGGGTCCCGTCATATGCCGGAGCAGGACGTGCCGCCGGCGACATTCGAGATGCTGACGCGCAAGGCGGTCGAGGCGGCGGCGGACGAAACGCATGTCAATCCGCGCGCGCGCTCGGCGAAGCTTCGGGCGGGGCGGCGGATAGAGGCGGCCGCGCGCGATCTGGATATACATGCCGCGGGCGTTCCGAGGCTGGCGGAATTTCATGGGTTAGGGGGCTGAAAGTGGTTCGAACGCTGAACATCCTGTTCATTCTGGCGGTCGTGATCGGAGCGGCGACCGTCTACGACATGAAGCTGGCCGCAACCAAGTCCGCGGAGAAAGTCGCGGAACTCCAGCACCAGATCGACGAGGAACGGGATACGATCCAGCTTCTGAAGGCGGAATGGAGCCTTTTGAACAAGCCGGACCGTCTCCAGTCCCTTGTCGCGCGCTACAACGACTATCTGCAACTGGAGCCGTTGGATGTGAAGCAGATCGTGACGCCGGAAGATCTTCCGGCCCGGCCGGTGATGCTTGAGCCGATCGGCGGCAACCAGATGGGCGGTTATGCCGGCTCCTCGGCAGTGATCCGATGAGGAGCCGATCATGACATTGGTAAGTGAACCGGCAAGTTTCCTTCAGGTGCGGCGCGCGCAGCCAAGAGCCGCGCGCGGCTCCGTTTCGTCCAGTGCTGTCAAATCCCGTGTCTATGTCGCCATGCTGGCCTTCGCTTGCGTCTATGCGGCCATCGGGGGACGGCTGGTGCTTCTCGCCCAGATGGAGGAGGCGCCGTCGAAGGCGTGGATCTCCGCCCAGGATTCCGTTGCCGCCTCCCGTCCGGATCTTATCGACCGCAACGGAGAAATCCTGGCGACAGACATCAAGACAACTTCACTTTATGCCGAACCGCGCCGCATCCTCGATGTGGACGAGGCGCTCGAGGGCCTGATCCGGGTGTTGCCGGATCTGGATCAAAACACCGTGCGCCGCCGTCTGGAAAGCGGGGCGGGCTTTGTCTGGCTGAAACGGGAGATGACACCCCATCAGGCGGAACAGGTACATAATCTCGGCCTGCCGGGCATCGGGTTCCTGTCTGAAAACCAGCGGTTCTATCCGGGTGGACCGACCGCCGGGCACATTGTCGGTTCCGTCAATGTGGACAATCAGGGGCTCGCGGGGATCGAGAAGTATATCGATGACGCGTGGCTGGCCGAACTCCAGTCTCTGGGCTTTGCTTCCGACCGGACGATAGAGCCGGTGCGCCTTTCCGTCGATTTGCGCGTTCAGCATGTGGTGCGCGACGAACTGGTCAAGGCGATGGATCGCTACCGGGCGATTGCAGCGGCCGGTATCGTGCTGGATGCGAAGACCGGTGAGGTCGTCGCCATGTCCTCCCTGCCGGACTACGATCCCAATGACAGGTCACAGGCGCTGGAAAAAGACCGGCTGAACCGGGCCACCGGCGGTGTTTTCGAAATGGGGTCGGTGTTCAAGGCCTTCACTGTCGCGATGGCCCTGGATTCCGGGGCGGTTTCCATCAATGACAGTTTCGACGCGACCCGGCCGATCCGGGCGGCCGGGCGTACGATCACGGATTTCCACGGGAAAAACCGTATTCTGTCCGTGCCGGAAATCTTCATCTATTCGTCCAATATCGGCACCGCGAAAATGATGCTGGCAACCGGCATTTCCCGGCAGCAGGAATTCTTCAAGCGCCTGCATCTGACGGAGCGTCTGAAGACGGAGCTGCCTGAAAACGCCGCGCCCCTGCTGCCACCGAAATGGAACGAACTGGCGGCCATGACGATTTCCTTCGGCCACGGTATTTCCGTGACACCCATGCAGACCGCGGTGGCGGCGGCGGCGGTGGTGAATGGCGGCAAACTTTATCCGCCGACTTTCTTGCCGAGGAGCCAGGAAGAGGTTCAAACCGTTGCCAAACAAGTTATTTCTCCGGACGTCAGCCGGATGATGCGGTATCTCTTCCGCCTGAATGTGCTGTCCGGCTCCGGACGCAGGGCGGACGTACCGGGGTATACGGTCGGCGGGAAAACCGGCACCGCGGAAAAGATCGAGAATGGCCGCTACATAAACAACAAGCGCCGCAATTCCTTCCTGTCGGCCTTTCCGATGGACGATCCGCGCTACGTGGTTCTGGTCGTCCTCGATGAGCCCAAATCGGAGCGCGAAGGCATAGGTGCCACCGCCGGTCTCAACGCTGCGCCGACCGTGGGAGCGATCATCCGCCGCTCGGCGCCGATGCTTGGCGTGATGCCGCGTTTCGGCAAGGGGGATGAACCGATTGAGATTTCCTATTAAGGAGACACTGGACCAGCCTGCGTCCATCGGACCGCAGAATGCTCAATTGAAGCTTTGAAGACCGGCGGGGTCGCAGCCGTTACCCGGTCTTCAAAGACAGCTTCAGCAAGACGACGCGCGAACCGGATGATCGGATGAGATGGATCTCGAGTATTTAGCCGCCGGCCTGACATTGCCGGAAGCGGCAAGGAGCCTGAAAATATCGGGCCTGACCGCGGATAGCCGGAAGGTCCAGCCCGGCTTTCTGTTCGCGGCCTTCAAAGGTGCTTCCGTCGATGGAACCCGGTTCGCCCCGAATGCGGTCGCGGCCGGGGCCGTTGCGGTTCTATGCGCCGACGACGCAGTGGCAGCGGTGCGGGCGGCCTGTCCGGAACATACGGTCGTTCTGGGTGCGCCGGAACCCCGTCAGGTTTTTGCCGGAATGGCCGCGCGGTTTTACGGTGCCCAGCCGGATACGATCGTCGCGGTGACGGGGACGGCGGGAAAAACCTCCGTCGCCCACTTTGCCCGCCAGATTTTTCAAGCCGCGGGACACCCTGCTGCAAGTCTGGGAACCCTCGGGACAATCAGGCCGGACGGTGAAAGCTATGGCGGTCTGACGACGCCCGATCCGGTGGCGCTCCACAAGGAACTTTCGGAACTCGAGGCCGAAGGCATCAATCATGCCGCGCTGGAGGCCTCCTCGCACGGGCTTGACCAGTTCCGTCTGGATGGGGTGCGCCTGACAGCGGCGGCCTTCACGAACCTTGGCCGCGACCACATGGATTATCATGCGACCGTCGAGGACTATCTGAACGCCAAGCTGCGCCTCTTTTCAGAATTGCTCCCGGCAGGGGGGACGGTGGTCGTCGACCCTGGCGAGAAATACGCCGACCGGGTCCTTGCTGTTGCCCAAGCACGCGGGCTTCCCGTGCTGAGCGTCGGTGAAACGGGCCGGGATCTCAAGCTGACCGGCAGGAAACCCGCCGGAGCGGCGCAGCAGCTGACCCTGCAAACGGTCCGCGGCGAATACAAGGTGACCCTGCCTCTGATCGGCCGGTTTCAGGTCTCCAATGCGCTGATTGCCGCCGGACTTGCGATTGCGGCAGGGATCGACACCGGCACGGCTCTGCGCGCGCTGGAAAATCTGAAAGGCGCACCCGGTCGGCTTGAGCTTGCCGGTAAAACGAAATCCGGGGGGCTGGTTTTTGTCGATTATGCCCACAAGCCGGATGCGCTGGATAACGCACTTGCCGCCTTGCGGCCGTTCACGGATGGAGTCCTTTCGGTCGTGGTCGGCGCCGGTGGTGACAGGGACCCGGGCAAGCGGGTGCTGATGGGTGAGGCGGCGGCCCGGCAGGCGGATCTGGTGATCGTCACCGACGACAATCCCCGTTCCGAAGATCCCGCGACGATCCGCAAAGCCGTGCGGCAGGGGGCTCCGGATGCGCTGGAGATCGGTGACCGGTTCGAGGCAATCGCGGAAGGGGTCCGCCGGCTCGCGAAGGGCGATATCCTGTGTGTCGCGGGAAAAGGTCATGAAACCGGCCAGATTGTTGGCGACACAGTGATTCCGTTTTCGGATCACGAAGCCGTTCTGCGGGCCATAAACGTTGAAGGAAACACATGAGCGATCCGCTTTGGACTTTGGATGCCTTTGTAGAAGCTGCCGGCGGCAGTACCAGGGGCGATATTGGCGCGGAAATTACCGGAATATCCATCGACAGTCGCACGCTTGAACCCGGCGATGCCTTCGTCGCGATCAAGGGCGACCGGCTTGACGGCCACAATTACGTGACTGCGGCGCTGGAAGCGGGGGCATCGCTTGCGCTGGTCGCCGAAGAGCGGCTGACGGAATTGCCCGAAGACGGCCGTTATGTCGTGGTTGCCGATCCGCTGGAAGCCTTGCGCGGTCTTGGTGTCGCGGCCCGCGCCCGCACCGGCGCCCGCATCGTGGCTGTGACCGGTTCTGTCGGCAAAACAGGAACCAAGGAAGCCCTCCGGCTTGCGCTGGAACCTTCCGGCAAGGTGCATGCTTCCGTTGCGTCTTTCAACAATCATTGGGGTGTGCCGCTCACTTTGGCGCGCATGCCGGCGGATGCGAACTACGGCATCTTCGAGATCGGCATGAACCATGCCGGGGAAATCATTCCCCTGGTAAAGATGGTGCGTCCGCATGCGGCGATCATCACAACCGTGCAGCCGGTGCATCTTGAGTATTTCGATTCCGTCGAAAAGATCGCCAAGGCGAAAGCCGAAATTTTCGAAGGTCTGGAGCCCGATGGCGTCGCCATCCTCAACAGGGACAATCTCCAGTTCGACCTGCTGAAATTTCTGGCGGCAACGGCCGGTGTCGCCAGGATCCACACCTTCGGCGAGAACCCTGCTGCCGACAGTCATATTGAAAAGGCGGTCGGATACCCGGCGGGGTCGAGTGTGGACGCCAGCATTCTGGGTCAGGAAATTACCTACAAGATCGGCGCTCCCGGCAAGCATCATGTGAAAAACAGCCTCGCCGTCCTGACCGCCGTGGCGGATCTCGGCGCGGATCTCGCCAAGGCAGGGCTGGCGCTGGACACGATGCGTGCGCCGAAAGGGCGCGGGCAGGTGAGCCGGCTGCCGCTGCCGGGCGGAGAACTCAATCTCATCGACGAAAGCTACAATGCCAATCCGGCGTCGATGCGCGCAGCGTTCGCCGTTCTGGGGGAAGCGCCGATCAAACGGCCCGGCCGGCGCATTGCGGTGATTGGTGACATGCGCGAACTCGGCGAGGACGCCGACCGCCTGCATGCCGAGCTCAGTCAGCCGATCAGCGATGCACAGATCGACGCGGTCTATTGTGCGGGCCCGCATATGCACGCGCTGTGGAAACAGTTACCGCATGACCTTCGGGCGCATTTCTGTGAGGACGCAAAAGATCTGGAAGACGTGCTTTTGAGCGACGTACGGCCGGGCGATGTTGTTATGATCAAGGGATCGCTCGGAACCCGGATGGGCCCGCTTGTCGAAGCCCTGAAAAGAGAATATCCGCCTGCGGACGATAGCGCAGCGGCATAAGGGATAACTGATGTTTTATTTTTTAGGGCAATTTGCTGATCAGATCTCCGCACTGAACGTCTTCCGGTACATTACGTTCCGCACAGGCGGGGCAATCATGACCGCCCTGTTTTTTGTATTCCTGTTCGGACCGAAAATCATTTCCAGTCTGCGAATTCGCCAGGGACACGGCCAGCCGATCCGCGCCGACGGTCCGGAAAGCCATCTCCTGACCAAGAAAGGCACGCCCACCATGGGCGGGCTGATGATCCTGTCCGGCGCTCTGGTTGCCGCCCTCCTGTGGTCGGATCTTTCCAACCCCTATGTCTGGGTGGTGACAGGGGTCACGCTCGGTTTCGGCGGTATCGGTTTTTACGACGACTATCTGAAGGTGACCAAGTCGTCGCACAAGGGCTTTGGCGGCAAGGCGCGTCTGGGGCTGGAGTTCCTGATTGCGGGCATCGCCGCCTTCGCGGTTACAATTCTCGATACGTCCCAGTCTTCCGAAGCGGTCACCTTCCCGTTCATCAAGGATTTCACGCTCAATCTCGGTCTGATTTTCATTCCCTTCGCCGCCTTCGTCATGGTCGGCGCCGGCAATGCCGTCAACCTGACCGACGGACTGGACGGGCTCGCCATCGTGCCGGTGATGATCGCCTGTGCCTCCTTCGGGCTGATTGCCTATCTGTCGGGCAATGCGGTCTTCGCGAATTACCTGCAGATTCATCATGTCGCCGGGACGGGTGAACTGGCCGTGATCTGCGGTGCGGTGATCGGCGCGGGCCTCGGGTTCCTGTGGTTCAACGCGCCGCCGGCCGCCATCTTCATGGGCGACACCGGCTCCCTGGCGCTCGGCGGCATGATCGGCGCAATCGCGGTTGCCACAAAGCACGAGATCGTTCTGGCCATCATCGGGGGCCTTTTCGTACTTGAGGCCGTTTCGGTGATCGTGCAGGTCATCTCCTTCAAGCTGACGGGCAAGCGCGTCTTCCGGATGGCGCCGATCCACCATCATTTCGAGATCATGGGCTGGACGGAAAGCCAGGTGGTGATCCGTTTCTGGATCATTGCCGTCGTTCTGGCCCTGCTTGGTCTTGCCACACTGAAGCTGAGGTAAGCCGAATGATCCCTGTCACCACATTTGAAAACGTCAATGTCGCACTGTTCGGGCTTGGCGGGTCCGGGCTGGCGACGGCGCGCGCGCTCAAACTGGGCGGCGCGAATGTGGTGTGTTTCGATGACAATGAAGACCGGGTCGAGCAGGCGGCAGGCGAAGGGCTCGACACCCGCGACCTGCGCGAACTGGACTGGAGCGGCATCGCCGCCCTGGTTCTGGCTCCCGGCGTGCCGCTGACCCATCCGGTGCCGCACTGGTCGGTGGATCTTGCCCGCGAGGCCGGTGTGGAGATCGTCGGCGATGTGGAACTCTTCTGCCGCGAACGGCGCAAGATCTGCCCGGACGCACCCCTGATCGCGATCACGGGCACCAACGGAAAATCGACCACGACGGCGCTGATCGGTCATCTCCTGCGCGAACTGGGCCTTGATGTGCAGGTCGGTGGCAATATCGGCACACCGGTTCTGGAATTGGAACCGCCGCAGCCGGGCCGCCACTACGTGATCGAATGCTCTTCCTACCAGATCGACCTTTCACCGACGCTGGACCCGACCGTCGGCTTGCTCATGAACCTGTCGCCGGATCATCTCGACCGGCACGGCACCATCGAAAACTATGCCGCGATCAAGGAACGCCTGGTGGCCGGGGCCAAGGTCGCGGTTGTCGGGGTCGACGATCAAATGTCCTCTTCGATCGCAGATCGGCTGGAACTCGCGCGCAAACCGGTCTGCCGGATTGCCGGGGAGCACGAACTCACCAGCGGTATCTATGCCCGTCACGGCCGCCTGATCGAAGCGCGGGACGGCAGCCAGAGCGAAGTTGCGCTTCTGGGCGGAATCGACAGCCTGCGCGGCGACCATAATGGCCAGAATGCGGCCGCAGCCTTTGCAGCTCTCAGAGCACTGGAGATTCCCGCTGGAAGGATCGCGGCGGCTTTTACGTCGTTCCCGGGCCTGCACCACCGCATGGAAGTTGTGGCCAAACAGGGACGGGTGCTCTTTATCAACGATTCCAAAGCCACCAACGCCGATGCGGCCGCAAGGGCGCTTGCCAGCTTCGAGAGGATTTACTGGATCGCGGGCGGACGGGCCAAGGCAGGAGGTATTTCCTCGCTGGACGAATATTTTCCGAAGATCGCCAAGACATTTCTGATCGGGGAAGCGGCGGAGGATTTCGCCGGGACGCTGGAAGGCCGGGTGCCGTACAAGATCAGCGGCACGCTGCAGCAAGCGGTGGCCGACGCGACCTGCGAGGCGGCCGAGGACGGGGCGGAAGAGATCGCCATTCTGCTTTCGCCCGCCTGCGCCAGCTTCGACCAATACCGGAACTTCGAACTGCGTGGCGCAGCTTTTGTGGACGCTGTGCGTGCCTTGCCTGATGCCGGCAATACGCAGGAGGTCGCCTAGATGGTATCACGCGCAGATCGCAGCCGGTTCGCCGAGTGGCTCTGGACCGTGGATCACTATCTGCTCGCGGCCTTCGGTCTGCTGATGGTCGGGGGCGTGGTGCTGTCCTTCGCCGCCAGTCCGCCCGTTGCCGAACGGATCGGTGTCGATACCTTTTTCTTCGTCAAGCGCCAGGCTCTCTTTCTCCTGCCGGCCGTCACCATCATGCTGGCGGCGTCGCTCATGTCGCCGCGGGCGATCCGGCGCGCCGCGCTGATCGTGTTCGTCGTCTCGCTGGTCCTGATGGTTGCGACGCTGTTCGCTGGGTTCGAAGCAAAGGGCGCACGGCGCTGGATCTATATCGCCGGGTTCTCCCTGCAACCGTCCGAATTCCTGAAGCCGGCCTTCGTGGTGCTGATTGCCTTCCTGCTGTCGGAAAGCGGCCGCCGCCGGGAGGTTCCGGGGGTGCTGTTCGCCTTTGTGCTGTTTGCCATCTGCGCCGCGCTGCTGATCGCGCAGCCCGATTTCGGCCAGACCATGCTTTTGGGGCTGGTCTGGGCTGGGCTTTTCTTTCTCAACGGCATTTCCTGGATCCTCATCCTGGCGCTGGGGCTGATCGGCGTCGCCGGGCTGTTTGCCGCCTATGCCTTCCTGCCGCATGTGACCAACCGCGTTGACCGGTTCCTGGACCCGAGTTCCGGGGATACCTTCCAGGTCGATACCGCGATGGATTCCTTCCTGGCAGGGGGCTGGTTCGGGCGCGGACCGGGAGAGGGCACGATCAAGCGCATTCTTCCCGACAGCCATACGGACTTCATCTTCGCGGTTGTCGGCGAGGAGTTCGGCGTGGTGGCCTGCCTGCTGCTGGTCTCCGTCTTCGCCTTTATCGTCATTCGCGGCCTGAACCATGCCGGACGGGATCAGGATGCCTTCAGCCGTCTCGCGACGGCTGGACTTGTCGTTCTATTCGGCCTTCAGGCAACCATCAATCTTGCGGTCAACCTGCATCTCATGCCGTCAAAGGGCATGACCCTGCCTTTCATTTCGTATGGAGGCTCGTCGCTTTTTTCGTCGGCCATGACGGCCGGCGCCATTCTGGCCCTGACCCGCAGACGGCCGCAGACCTCCCGCGGTGAGGCCGTCACCGTGAGCAGGTTGTCGCCATCGTCGTTGATGTAACGCCGGATCAAACGCAAGGCCAGAAGCCGGATCTTATGAGCAAAACAGTATTACTGACGGCCGGCGGAACCGGCGGCCACCTTTTCCCCGCACAGGCCCTTGCCAGTGAACTCCTCCGGCGCGGCTGGAGCGTTGAACTGGCGACGGACGAGCGGGCCGACAGATACGGTGCGGCCTTTCCGGCCCGCAAGGTGCATATCATTGCATCGCAAACCATCCGGGGCCGCAATCCGGTTTCGCTTGCCAGAACGGCTTTCAGCCTGCTGCGCGGCACGCTTCAGGCCCGCTCGCTGATCCGGGCGCTCAAACCGGATGTCGTCGCCGGATTCGGTGGTTATCCAACATTCCCGCCGATGTATGCCGCCCGCCTGACGGGAACGCCTTCCATATTGCATGAAGCCAATGGCGTCATGGGCCGGGCGAACAGATTGCTGGCGAAGGGCGTTACCGCGATTGCCACGAGCGTACCCATCGGCGACCTGGCCGAGGACCTGGAGCGCAAGCTTGTCGAAACCGGCAACCCGGTTCGCGACGCGGTGCTGAAGGCGGCGGAGCTTCCCTACGCCGCGCCGCTTCCGGGCGGAGAATTCAAGCTGCTTATCTTCGGCGGGTCGCAAGGGGCAAGGTTTTTCTCCGACCTCGTCCCGCCGGCGCTTGAAGAACTTCCGGCCGGCATACGCGCCAGACTCAGGATCGTGCAGCAATGCCGTCCGGAAGACATGGAGCGGGTGCAGAAAGCCTACGATGCGCTCGGGGTTCAGGCCGAATGCGCGCCTTTCTTCCAGGACATGCCGCAGCGCATCGCCCAGGCGCATCTGGTTCTTTGCCGGTCCGGTGCCTCTTCGGTCAGCGAGCTCAGCGTGCTTGGCCGGCCGTCGATACTGGTACCGCTGCCCGGTGCGATCGATCAGGACCAGGCCGCCAATGCAAGGGTTCTGGAAAAGGCCGGCGGCGCCTGGCCGATCCGGCAGGTGGATCTGCATCCCGAGCGTCTTGCCAGGGAAATCATCCGTTTCATGGAAACGCCGGACATGCTTGCGACGGCGGCCGAAAACGCCCGCGGCGTCGCCAGGCCGGACGCGGTGAAACGTCTCGCGGACCTTGTCGAAAGGGTCGCCAGCAAACAAGGAGAACGGCCATGAAAATGCCGCAGGATATCGGACCCGTCCATTTTGTCGGGATCGGCGGGATCGGCATGAGCGGGATTGCCGAGGTGCTCAAGACCCTCGGCTATCAGGTCCAGGGGTCCGACATGGCCGAAAACGCCAATGTGCAACGCCTCAGGTCCCATGGCATTGAGGTTAAGGTCGGCCATGCGGCCGACAATCTCGGCGACGCGGAAGTGCTCGTGGTGTCTTCCGCGATCAGGAAGGACAATCCGGAGCTGGTTGCGGCCCGCGAGAAGCTGATTCCGGTGGTGCGGCGCGCGGAAATGCTTGCCGAACTGATGCGCTTCAAGCAGGCCATCGCGGTCGGCGGAACACATGGCAAGACCACGACCACCTCCATGGTGGCGGCGCTTCTGGACGCGGGCCATCTCGACCCAACGGTCATCAATGGCGGCATCATCAATGCCTACGGAACGAATGCCCGCATGGGCAAGGGCGACTGGATGGTGGTGGAAGCCGATGAAAGCGACGGCACCTTCGTCAAGCTTCCGGCGGATGTCGCCGTCGTCACCAATATCGATCCGGAGCATCTCGATCATTACGGGGACTTTGCCGGGGTCCGTGCCGCCTTCCGGCAATTCGTGGAAAATGTGCCCTTCTACGGATTTGCGGTGATGTGCCTGGACCATCCCGAAGTGCAGACCATGATCGGCGCGATCGAGGACCGGCGCGTCGTTACCTACGGGACCAATCCACAAGCCGATGTCCGCTTCAAAGACGTCTCCATGGACGGGGGAAAATCGGTTTTCTCGGTGACCATCCGCGACCGCCGGACAGGTGAGGTGATCGAGCTGAAGGACCTGGTTTTACCGATGCCGGGCCTGCACAACGTCTCCAACGCCACAGCCGCCCTTGCGGTGGCTTCCCAGCTCGGGGTGGGGCCTGAAGATCTGAAGAAGGGCATATCCACCTTTGGCGGCGTCAAGCGCCGTTTCACCCTGACGGGAACGGTCGGTGGCATTCAGATCTTCGACGACTACGGTCATCACCCGGTTGAGATCAAGGCGGTGTTGCATGCGGCGCGCGAGTCGACCCAGGGCAGGGTCATCGCGATCATGCAGCCGCATCGATATTCAAGGCTCGCCAGCCTGTTCGATGACTTCTCGAATTGCTTCAACGACGCCGACGCGGTGATCATCGCACCGGTTTATGCCGCGGGCGAACAGCCGATAGAAGGGGCCGCGCATACCGATCTGGTCTCGGGTATGAAAACCCGGGGGCACCGGAATGTCCGGGCCATCGAAAGTCCTGACGAGTTGCCTGCGCTCGTGAAGGAGCTGGCCGGTCCGGGAGATTTCGTGATCTGCCTGGGAGCGGGCAACATCACCCAATGGGCTTATGCGCTGCCGAAACAGCTCGAAGCGCTCTGAGGGAGATTTGCAATGGGTTTTCCCGATCTCCTTGAAACCGTCCCCGACCTTGGCGAAGGTATTCGCGGCAGGCTGACCGCCAATCAGCCGCTCTCCGCCGTAACGTGGCTGCGCACCGGCGGTCCGGCGCAGCTCATGTTCCAGCCGGCCGACGAGGCGGATCTTTCGGCGTTCCTGAAGAAACTGCCGAAGGACATACCCGTTCTTCCGGTCGGTCTCGGTTCGAACCTCCTGGTCCGGGACGGCGGACTGGAAGGTGTTGTCATACGCCTGAGCGCCAGGGGCTTCGGGTCCATCGAGGAAATCGGCGGCAACAGGCTCAGCGCGGGGGCTGCCGTGCCCGACAAACGGCTTGCGGAGGCTGCCGCGGAGGCTGGTCTGGGCGGCTTTGCGTTTTACACGGGCATTCCAGGAGGTCTGGGCGGCGCCCTTCGCATGAACGCGGGCGCCCATGGAACGGAAACCCGCGAGCGGATGGTGGAACTCACCGCCTTCGACCGCGACGGCAACCGTCATGTGCTGACCAATGCCGACTTGAGCTATGCCTACAGGCATTCTTCGGCCCCGAAAGATCTGATTTTCACCGCCGCCGTTTTTGAGGGTGTGCCGCGCGACGAGGCGTCGATCCGCGCGGAAATGGCGGATGTCGCCGCGCACCGGGAAAAGGCGCAGCCGATCCGGGAAAAGACAGGCGGCTCGACCTTCAAGAACCCGCCTGGAACCTCGGCCTGGAAGGTCATCGACGCGGCCGGGTGCCGGGGACTGATGGTCGGCGGTGCGCAAATGTCGGAAATGCACTGCAATTTCATGATCAACACAGGCGACGCCAGCGGACACGATCTGGAGCTGCTCGGAGAAACCGTGCGGGCGCGGGTTCTGAAACACAGCGGTATCAGGCTGGAATGGGAAATAAAGCGGCTGGGACGGTTCGGGCCCGAAGGTCCGGTCGAACCGTTTCTGGGCGAAGAAGAGGAGGCTGCGTAAATGGCCGGAAAACATGTCGCCGTTCTGATGGGCGGCTGGGTCAACGAACGCCCGGTGAGTCTGTCAACCGGCAAGGAATGCGCCGACGCGCTGGAAGAAGCCGGCTACCGGGTGACACGTATCGATGTCGACCGGAATATCTCGGCCGTCCTGCGGGAACTGCGGCCCGATGTAGCGTTCAACGCCCTTCACGGTCCCTATGGCGAGGACGGCTGCGTTCAGGGAATATTAGAGTTTCTTAACATCCCCTATACGCATTCCGGCGTGATGGCGTCGAGCCTTGCAATGAACAAGGTGAAGGCAAAGGCGGTCATGGCGGCGGCCGGGGTTCCGGTGACCAGGCATGTGGTCGTGAACCGCGGCGATATTCTTCGCGAACACCCAATGGAACCGCCTTACGTGCTGAAGCCGATCAATGAAGGCTCCAGCTTTGGAGTGCTGATTGTCCAGAAAGATCAAGAGTTTCCGCCACAGGAGCTGAGTCGCGAGGACTGGCCCTATCCAGAGGTGCTGATGTGCGAGAAATTTATCGCGGGCCGGGAGCTGACCTGTGCTGTCATGAATGACAAGTCCCTCGGTGTCATAGACATCCTTCCCCAGGGGCATGGCTTCTACGATTATGAAGCAAAATATGCACAAGGCGGTTCAAAACACATTCTTCCTGCGAAAATTTCACCGATTGTTTACCAAAACATAGAGACACTAGCGGTTAAGGCGCATCAGGCTTTGGATTGCCGCGGTGTTTCCCGTGCGGATTTCCGATTCGATGAACGGGAAGACGGATCCGGTGAACTGATTTGCCTAGAAGTGAACACGCAGCCAGGCATGACGCCAACCTCTCTTGTGCCGGAATTGGCGGCCCATCAGGGGATGAGTTTCAAGGACCTGGTCAGCTGGATGGTTGAGGACGCAAGTTGCTGTCGCTAGGACGCAAACATAAACGCAATGCACTGACCCGCCTGGAGGCCGAACTGGCTCCGCGCGGGCGCGGCGTCGCGCGTTTGCATCGTCAACCTGTATGGCGGGCCGCCGGGCGCCTTATGGAGCTGCCGCAATGGGCCGGTTCTGCTGCCGCGCTGGGTTTCTTAACCTTAACAATTAGTTATGGAATAGTCATAGGGGGGCACGGCCGGATCGTTTCGGATGCGCTGCTGTCCGCCGCGGGCTTCGGCGTCGAAGCCGTGAAACTTTCCGGTCAGCGGGAAATCAACGAATTCCAGATCCTCGAAGCACTGGAAATTCATGAAGGCACGTCCCTGGCGCTCTTCGATGCGGCGGGCGCCCGTGAGCGTTTGAACCGGATGGCGTGGGTGAAAAACGCCTCTGTCATGAAGCTCTATCCGAGCACGCTGCAGATCAGTATCGAGGAACGGGTTCCCTATGCGCTTTGGCAGCGGGGCGATCTTGTCTCGATCATCAACGAATCAGGCGACGTGATCACGGACGAGGTCGATGGCCGCTATGCCAACCTTCTTCTCGTGGTCAATCACGGCGCGCAGCGCCGGGCGGTGGAAATCAATTCGGCGCTGGCAACGGTGCCGGACCTGCGCCCGCGCGTGCGTGCGGCGTTTCTGGTCAGCGACCGGCGCTGGGACCTGCAGCTTGAAAACGGCATTTCCATCCGTCTGCCGGAAAACAATCTTCATGCCGCTCTGGCGGACCTGGTGAAAATGGATGAGGAAAGCGGTCTGCTGTCCCGCGACATCATGGCGATAGACTTGCGCCTGGCCGATCGGGTGACAGTCCGTCTGTCGGACGAAGTCGCCGAGCAGCGCAAGGTCATGACCGGCGGCAAAGGCCGGTCCGGTAAAAAGGAGCGCGATACATGAGCCGCTCCTCCAGCCATCTCTATCTGCCGAAAATGCGGCCGCTGCCGACCCGGCGCGCGGTCATCATGTCGGTTCTCGACGTGGGCTCGACGAAAGTCTGCTGCCTGATCGCAAAGCTTGTGCCGCGGGACGACAAGTCGATCCTGTCGAGCCGGTCCCACAAGGTGGAAGTGCTCGGCTACGGGTATCAGCGCTCGCGCGGTATCAAGTCCGGCGTTGTGGTCGATATGGACGCCGCCGAGCAGGCGATTCGCCAGGCGGTCGACAGCGCCGAACGCATGGCCGGCGTGACCGTCGAATCGCTGATTGCAAATATCAGCTGCGGCCGCCTGCAGAGCGAAATCTACAGCGCCGGCGTACCGCTGGCCGGCGAAAGTGTGTCGGAGGCCGATATTCAACGGGTTCTCTTCGCCGGCTCCAGCCATTCCGTCACCGATGGCCGGGCGGTGACGCACGCGCTGCCGATCTCTTATTCGCTGGATGGGAGCCGTGGCATCCGCGACCCGCGCGGCATGATGGGGCACAAGCTGGGTGTCGAAATGCAGGTGGTCACAGCGGAAATTCCGCCGGTGCGCAACCTGGAACTCTGCATCAACCGCGGCCATCTTCACGTGGAAACAATGGTGGCGACACCCTTTGCCAGCGGATTGTCCACCATCGTCGACGATGAAGCAGAGCTTGGCGTTGCCTGCATCGACATGGGCGGCGGCACGACGACGCTGTCGGTCTTCGTGGACGGCCACATGGTGCATCTGGACGCGATTGCCGTTGGCGGCAACCATGTGACCACCGATATCGCCCGCGCTTTCGCGACCCGGCTCCAGGATGCGGAGCGCCTGAAAACCCTTTATGGCTCGCCGCTTGCCTCCGGCTCGGACGACCGTGACCTGCTCACGGTGCCGCCGCTGGACGGCGACAGCGACCTGCCAAACCAGATCCCGCGCTCGGCACTGACCCGGGTCATCCGCCCGCGTGTGGAAGAAATCCTAGAACTCGTAAGAGATCGCCTGACTGCCTCCGGTTTCGCCGGTCGGGTGGGCAAGCAGATCGTGCTGACAGGGGGTGCAAGTCAGCTCACGGGTCTTGGAGAAGTTGCGCGTCACGTCCTGGGGCGCAACGTCCGTCTTGGCCGGCCACTTGGTGTCGCCGGTCTTCCCGAAGCCGCCAAAGGTCCGGCATTTGCCGCCGCGGTTGGCCTCTTGATTTATCCGCAAGTCGCTCAGATCGAACAGTTCGAACACAAGAACCGGAGATCTGGGTGGGGCGGGCAATCTGGTTATCTGGCCCGTGTGGGCCAATGGATCAGGGAAAGCTTCTGACGACATGAGCCAAGAAGACGAAAACCAGGAAGTTGAGCTGCCAGCAATGGCTGAGAAAATTAGGGAAGAAGAGGGTTCTCCCGTAGCGGGAGTGCCAGTGGGTCGCGAGGATAATATGACCATCAACCTGAAGATGCCCGACATTCAGGAGCTGAAGCCGCGCATTACGGTCTTCGGCGTCGGCGGCGCGGGCGGAAACGCCGTCAATAACATGATCACAGCAGGTCTCCAGGGGTGCGACTTCGTTTGCGCCAACACGGATGCCCAGGCACTGGCCATGAACCAGTCCGAACGTCTCGTCCAGATGGGCGTGGCGGTCACGGAAGGTCTTGGTGCAGGCTCCCAGCCGGAAGTCGGCTCTGCCGCGGCTGAAGAGGTGATCGACGAGATCAACGACCATCTGTCCGGATCGCACATGGTGTTCATCACCGCCGGCATGGGTGGTGGTACCGGAACCGGCGCGGCCCCTGTGATTGCCCGCGCGGCACGCGAACAGGGCATCCTGACCGTCGGTGTCGTGACCAAGCCGTTCCAGTTCGAAGGCGCCCGCCGGATGCGGATCGCGGACAGCGGCATCGAGGAACTGCAGCGCAGTGTCGATACGCTGATCGTCATTCCGAACCAGAACCTGTTCCGGATCGCCAATGCGCAAACCACTTTCGCGGATGCTTTCGCGATGGCCGACCAGGTGCTTTATTCCGGTGTTGCCTGCATCACCGACCTGATGGTGAAGGAAGGTCTCATCAACCTCGACTTTGCCGACGTCCGTTCGGTGATGCGCGGCATGGGCAAGGCGATGATGGGCACGGGCGAAGCCAGCGGCGAGAAGCGCGCGCAGCAGGCGGCGGAAGCTGCCATCGCCAACCCGCTTCTCGACGAATCCTCCATGAAGGGGGCCAGGGGCCTGCTAATCTCCATCACCGGCGGCAACGATCTGACGCTGTTTGAAGTGGATGAGGCTGCAACCCGTATCCGTGAGGAAGTCGACGCGGACGCCAACATCATCCTGGGGGCGACATTCGATGAAACCCTCGACGGCATCATCCGGGTTTCGGTCGTGGCAACCGGCATCGACAAGGAGGAAGCCCTTGCGGCCAACACGTTTCCCTCCGCGGGTGCCCAATCCTTGAAAGCCGAGATGCCCGCAGCCGCGCGTATCCCGGAATTCACGACGGCCAGGCCGGCGGTAGCGGCTGAAAAAGCCAATACCATGGATGCCGCCGCCAAGGCGGTAGCCAGCCTGGAAAAGGAACTGGCTCTTCCGGACCCGCAGCCGGTTTCGGTCGCCAGCGATCCGGACGTGGAGATCAAGCGCGTCCAGCCTTCGAGTGCAGCTCTTGCCGGCAAGGCCGCGATGATGGATCTCGATGGGGATGCTCCCGCACAGGTCGTCGAGGACGCACCGCTCAGCAAGCCGTATATTCCGCCGGCTGCCGAGGAGCACAACACCACTTCGCGCATGCCGCGCGTAGAGGACTTTCCGCCGATCGCCCAGCGTGAGATCCGGGCACAGCAGACGGCTGCAAGCCCGGCTCGGCAACCGCTGGCGAACGAGGCTTCTTCAGCTCCCGCGCAACCTGCGGCACCAGCCGCCGGTTACGAGGAACATGGTGAGGAAGGCCGGCGCCCGATGGGCCTTCTGCGCCGTCTCACCAGTGGCCTCGGCCGCCGGGAAGACGAGGAAGACGAGCACGAGGCAGACGCTCCGGTTCTGCGGTCCGCACCGCAGCTGCAGCCTGCGCCTCAAGCCGCGCCGCGCGCGCCTCAGCCGCGTCCTTCCGCCCAGGGTGCGGCAGGACAGCTGGACGGAACCGGCCGGGCAGCGCCCAAGCCGGTCACCACGACCGACGACGAACAGTTGGAAATCCCGGCCTTTCTCCGCCGGCAGGCCAACTGATTCACGACGCGATTGTCTTCCCTGATCGCGACAGCCCGGAGCTCACGCTTCGGGCTGTTTTCGTTCGGGTCAGAATTAGCCTGTTATTTCAGTGTCTTGCAAAGCTGTGTATCGTTACAAATCGTAATAAAGCTTTATTTCGCTCTCTCCGGTATCGGGATTATCTTCGCCAAAATCGTGATCGTTAAAAGTCCGTAACCTGCAAGGGATAAATTCCGGACTATTTCCGATCGCTAACCGGAAGGGCAGAGCACATGACAACTTATGTCGATCGACAGACAACACTCGCCGATCAGGTCACCCTGACCGGGGTGGGTGTTCATTCGGGCAAGCCCGTGTCGATCACATTGGTGCCCGCCGAAACTGGTGTGGGGATTGTGTTTACCCGAACCGACAAGGAAATGTCCTCAGAGGTTCCGGCGCGGTGGAACAAGGTTTCCTCGACCGCCCTTTGCACGGTGCTCGGCGATCCCGCCGGAGAAGGTGTGGCGACGGTCGAACACCTGATGGCAGCTCTCGTCGGCATGGGTGTGGACAATCTCATCGTGGAGATCGACGGACCGGAAATGCCGATCATGGACGGCAGCAGTTCGGCATTCGTCGAGGCGATCGAACAGGTGGGACTCAAAAAGCTGGACCGCGGCCGCCGGTATCTCAAGATCAGGAAAACCGTCCGTGTCGATAATGGCGGTGCCTGGTGTGAACTGCATCCGTATGACGGAACCAAGTTCGACATCACGATCGATTTCGACACGCCCCTGATCGGCCGCCAGCGGTTCGTGTCCGACATGACGCCGCAGGTGTTCCGCGACGAGCTTTCCCGTGCACGTACCTTCGGCTATGTGAAGGATGTCGAGCAGCTCTGGAAAATGGGTTTTGCCCTCGGCTCTTCGCTGGAAAACTCCGTGGCCATCTCCGAAGACAAGGTTCTCAATCCCGAAGGCACGCGCTGGCCGGATGAGTTCGCCCGTCACAAGGCGCTGGATGCCGTCGGCGATCTGGCCCTGGCCGGACTGCCGATCCTGGGCCTTTACCGCTCCTACAAGGGCGGCCACAAGATGAACAATGCCATTCTGGTCAAATTGTTCGAAGACCCGAGCGCTTTCGAGATTGTGGAAGCCCCGGCTTTCCGTCAGGTCGGTCAGGTTGACAAGGGCGGTCTGGCTGCGGCTGCTGCCTTCGGACCTGACGTTTCCTGATCGGGTCCCGGGCCGTTTTCCGCAAACGGCCATTTTTCAATTCGGCGGAAATCAGCACAATTCGGGCGGCTTGCCATAAATTTGCTTAAAAAAACCGTCAGATGGCCGATGAGGACGTGACGGGGACGGGTGCTTTCCGCTAAACACTCCTGTCGATGAAATACGTGGCCGTCTTAGAATTGGCCGGTTGGGCCGCTGCGGCCCGGGAGTATAGGCGTGAACGGAATTGACACTGGTTCTGAAGCAAGCGGAACCAAGGGCATGAAATTTTTCCTGAGACTGGCCGTCCTGGCAGCACCGCTTCTTCTGGCGGCTTGCGGAGGCAAGGACGACCTGGACGATCTGGCCCTGAACGACACGCCGCCGGAAGTTCTTTTCAACGAAGGCCTTGCCCTGCGCGCGCAAGGCAAATTGCGTGATTCCACCGAGAAGTTCGAAGAGCTGGACAAGCTCTATCCCTATTCCGAATATTCCAAGAAATCGCTCGTCAACCTGGCTTACCTGAACTACACGCGGGGCAAATACGCCGAGACGATAACGGCCGCTAAACGATTCGTGACGCTTTATCCCGGTGACGGGGATTCCGCCTATATGCTGTATCTCGCCGGGCAGAGCTATTTCCGCCAGATGCCGGATATCACCCGGGATCAGGCGGTCACCCGCAAGGCGGCCGGGGCCTTCAACGAACTGATCCTGCGTTTCCCGGAGTCCGAATATGTACCGGATGCGGAACAGAAACTGAGGATCGTCAAGGATCAGCTGGCCGGCAAGGAAATGCAGGTCGGCCGCTACTATCTGGAAAAGCGCAACTACGTCGCCGGCATCAACCGGTTCAAGACCGTGGTCGTCGAGTATCAGACCACACGGCATGTGGAAGAAGCCCTGTTCCGTCTGACGGAGGCCTATTACGCGCTTGGCGTCGTGAACGAGGCGCAGACCGCTGCCGCGGTGCTTGGACATAACTATCCTGACAGCCAGTGGTACAAGGATGCCTATTCGCTGTTGAACAAGGGAGGCTACGAGCCTTCCGAAGATAGCGGAAGCTGGATCAGCCGCGCCTTCAAGAGCATTTAGAGCGTGTCCCGTTAGTCTGGAAGCATTTGAGCGGGACATGCTCCAACAAGCTCTGGAAACACGACCTGATTCTCTTATATGCTGGACCGCGCCGAACTGTAGGCTATGCCCTTAGGAGCTTCCCTTCATGCTGGTCACGCTGTCTATCCGTGACATCGTTCTAATTGACCGTCTTGACCTTGATTTTACCGCGGGAATGTCGGTTCTGACCGGCGAAACCGGTGCGGGAAAATCGATTTTGCTCGATTCCCTGTCGCTGGCTCTGGGAGCCCGGGGAGATGCGGATCTGGTCCGTCACGGTGAACCACAGGGACAGGTGAGCGCCGTTTTCGATGTTGCTGCGGATCATCCTGTGCGTGCGTTTTTGCAGAAAAACGATGTCGATGACGACGGCGATATCATCCTGCGCCGTATCCAGACCGCCGATGGTCGTACCCGGGCGTTCGTCAATGACCAGCCGGTCAGTGCGGGCCTGTTGCGCCAGGCGGGCGGCCTGCTTGTGGAAATCCATGGACAACATGACGACCGGGCCCTGGTCGATCCGGAAAGCCACCGGGCGCTGATCGACGTTTTCGGCGGCCTGTTGGGGGATAGCGAGGCTGTCGGGAAGGCCTATTCGGCCTTCAAGGCAGCGGACAAGGCGGTAACCGAACATGAGAAGCGGATCGAGGTCGCGCGCAACGAGGCCGATTTCCTGCGCTCCTCAGTGGAGGAGCTGTCCGGCCTGAGGCCGGAGACAGGCGAGGAGGATCAGCTTGCCGCGCGCCGCACGGATATGATGCAAGTGGAGAAGATCGCCGGAGACCTGAACGATGCGTTCGACACATTGAACGGATCGGCATCGCCGATCCCTGAACTCGCCAGCCTGCTGCGCCGCCTGGAACGCAAGGCCGACCAGGTGCCGGTTCTTCTCGCTCCACCTGTGCGTACGCTTGCCGAAGCGCTGGACCTGCTGGAGGACACGCGGGGCAGCCTGGAAAGCGCTCTGCGCGAGACGGAATTCGATCCGCGTGAGCTCGAAGCGGTGGAGGAACGCCTGTTCGCACTTCGCGCGGCCTCGCGCAAATACTCCGTACCGGTGGACGATCTCGCCATGCTGCGCGAGCGCATGGCAGGGGACCTCGCCGATCTGGATGCGGGTGAGGACAAACTGGCTGCTCTCGCCGAGGCGGCGGCCATGGCGCGGGCGGATTACGACAAAAAGGCGGCTTCCCTTTCTGAAAAGCGGCACAAGACGGCACGGGCTCTGGAAAAGGCTGTGGCCGCGGAACTGCCGGACCTGAAGCTGGAACGCGCCAGGTTCATCGTCGAGCTGCAAAGCGATCCGCAAACTCCCGGCCGGTCGGGCATCGATCAGGTCGAGTTTCACGTACAGACCAACCCGGGTACGCGCCCTGGGCCGATGATGAAGGTTGCTTCCGGCGGGGAGCTCTCCCGTTTCCTTCTGGCGCTGAAGGTGTCTCTCGCCGACAAGGGATCTGCCCCGACGCTGGTCTTCGACGAGATTGACACGGGCGTCGGCGGTGCGGTTGCGGAGGCCATCGGCGTGCGGCTGGCGCGGCTGGCGAGCAAGGTCCAGGTGCTGACCGTCACCCATGCGCCCCAGGTGGCGGCGCGGGCGGAAGGTCATTTCCTGATCGCCAAGGAAGCGATGAAACCGGACCGGGTCGCAACGCGGGTCAGGCGTATCGACGAAAGCCACCGCCGCGAGGAAATCGCCCGCATGCTGGCCGGCAGCGTCATAACGGACGAGGCCCGCGCCGCGGCGGGCAAGCTGCTTACGGAAACGGCGGGATAAGGATCCCGCCGCTTTGAATTAGTCTGAAGTTATTTCGGGAGACCCGGCACGTTCAGCTCGATGCTGACGTCTTCGTCGTCGGTAAAGTAACCATTGGTGTAGAGCAGGCCGCCGATGATCAGGGCGACAATCAGCCCGCCGGCGATGAACCAACCGGCTCCGCCGCCGGTTCTTTTTTCGACATAACGTGTTTCATGGTCCTGATGGGCCATTTTCGTCTCCTGCTTCGTGTCAGCCTGCATTCGTTCGAATGCAGGATGCTCTTGCTGATCATTTGCGGCAGCCTGATGCCGGCGCATGCATCATCAACGCTTGAGCCTCGGGTTTGGTTCCGGTATCCGGTTGGGATCGGTATTCCAATCAGGCCCGCGAAGACATCATGACCGACAGCTCGACCTCTCAGATTGACATCGACGATCTCACCCAGGAAGAAGCCCTGGCGGAGCTGAAGCGTCTGGCCGCGGAAATTGCAGGTCACGACCGCCGCTATCACCAGGAAGACGCTCCGGTGATTTCGGATGCCGACTACGACGCGATGCGCCGGCGCAATGCGGCAATCGAGGCGCGGTTTCCGGATCTGATCCTCACCGAGAGCCCTTCACACCAGATCGGTGCGGCACCGGCCTCCGGCTTCGGCAAGATCACCCACCGGGTGCCGATGCTGTCGCTGGACAATGCGTTCAGCGACGAGGATGTGCGCGATTTCGTCGGCCGGGTACGCCGCTTCCTGAAATTCGATCCTCTGATGGGCGCGCTGGCCGTTACGGCCGAACCGAAGATAGACGGCCTGTCGCTGTCCCTGCGCTATGAAAACGGCGACCTCATCCACGCGGCCACCAGGGGCGACGGCACCACCGGAGAAAACGTGACGGCCAATGCCAGGACCATCGCCGATATACCGGAAAAGCTCGCCGGCGAGGTGCCGGATGTGGTGGAGGTGCGCGGTGAAGTCTATATGGCGCACAAGGACTTTCAGGCGCTCAATGAGCGCATGGCGGCCAATGGCGGCAAGGTGTTCGCCAATCCGCGCAACGCGGCCGCCGGATCGCTCCGTCAGCTCAAGCCGGAAATTACCGCTTCCCGCCCCTTGAGATATTTCGCCTATGCCTGGGGCGAGATGAGCGCGCTGCCGGAAGACACGCAATTGGGCATGGTCATGCGGATGGAGGACTGGGGATTCCAGGTCAACCCGCTGATGAAACGCTGCGAAACCGTTGAGGAATTGCTTGGCGTTTATCATGCAATCGAGGAAAGCCGCGCCGAGCTTGAATATGACATTGACGGCGTGGTCTACAAGGTCGACCGGCTGGATCTGCAGGAGCGTCTGGGTTTCGTCTCCCGCTCCCCCCGCTGGGCGATCGCGCACAAGTTTCCCGCCGAGCAGGCCTTCACGATCCTCAACGATATCGAGATCCAGGTCGGCCGCACGGGTGCCCTGACACCGGTAGCCAAACTTGAGCCGATTACCGTGGGCGGCGTGGTCGTCTCCAATGCGACGCTGCACAACGAGGATTACATCAAGGGGATCGGTCAGGACGGCGAACCCATTCGCGGCGGCAGGGACCTGCGGGTCGGCGATACGGTGAAGATCCAGCGGGCAGGAGATGTCATCCCGCAGATTGTCGATGTCGATCTGGGCAAGCGTGACGCGGACGCTGAGCCTTACGAGTTTCCGGCTGTCTGTCCTGCCTGCGGTAGCCACGCCGTGCGCGAGGAAAATGAAAAGACCGGCCGCAAGGATGCGGTGCGGCGCTGCACCGGCGGGCTGATCTGCCCGGCGCAGGCGAGCGAAAAGCTCAAGCACTTCGTCTCCCGCAATGCTTTCGATATCGAAGGCCTCGGTGACAAGCAGGTCGATGCGTTTTACCAGGAAGGGCTTGTAAAGACGCCGGCGGAGATCTTCACGCTGGAGGAGCGGGACAGGCACTCCCTGACCAAATTGCGCAACCGGGAGGGCTGGGGCGCTTTGTCGGCGAAGAACCTTTTCGAGGCCATCAATGCCCGCCGGTCCATCGATCTCAACCGTTTCATTTTCGCCTTGGGTATCCGTCATGTCGGCGAGGGCAATGCAAAGCTGCTTGCGCGGGCCTACGGGTCCTGGGATGCGTTTTACCAGGCGATGCAGGACGCGCATGACGAAACCGGTGAAGCCTGGGCGGAACTCAACGACATTGACGGTATCGGCCATATCGTCGCCGCGGCGCTGGTGGAATTCTTCGCCGAGGCCCACAACCGCGATCAACTCGACAAGCTGCTGGAGCAGGTGAGCCCGAAGGATGCGGAGAAAGTCGATGCTTCCGGCTCGCCGGTAGCGGGCAAGACCGTGGTCTTCACCGGTTCCCTGGAACGCATGACCCGCGACGAAGCCAAGGCGATGGCGGAACGCTTCGGGGCGAAAGTGTCCGGATCGGTTTCCAGGAAAACCGATCTCGTCGTGGCGGGCCCCGGGGCGGGGTCGAAACTTAAAAAGGCTCAGGAACTGGAGGTCGAGGTTATTTCAGAGGATGACTGGTTCGACCTGGTGGGAGCCTGATGCCGGTAAGGGAAGTGATTCTCTTTGGTAAATTGCCAGTTGTCTTGTTTACCTAAGTATTTTTCTCGCTGTCGATTCGCTCGTGAGTATGTGTGTAATTTATTCGACGAATCTTTATTGGTAATATTTACTACTCCATTTTGTTTTTCTTGGCCAAATGCGGAATTTATGTCGTTGAATGTCAAGTTCAGCGCCGTCGTTAAAATTCAAGTAATGGATTTCCTGCAGTTTAGAACAAAATCTAGTTCTGGAGAGAAGCCGCCCATGAAACGTATCAAGCTACAAATCGCACTGCTTGCAGGCGTACCGATTATGGGCCTTGCAGGGTTCGCAACGCTCAGTGTGTATGAAAAGGCGGTCGAGCTCTCGAATCATTCCTACATGCGGCCGATGACCAGGATTGCCGAAGATGCCGGCAATCTGGCGCATGAGCTTCAAAAAGAACGCGGCATAAGTGTCTCTCTCATCAGGTCGGACTACGACACCGCCATTGGCTCCAGGCTTGATGCGCAACGATCCGATACTGACGCGGCGCTCAAGGTGTTCGATGGCCATCTGGCGTCCCTTTCGCTCAGCGACAAGAAACTCCTGAAGGACCTACAGCATGTCGCCGAGGAAGTGCATAAGGTTTCAGGGGTCCGGGACGCCATGGATGCCAGGACAATCCAGGTCAAGGATGTCCTGAAGACCTACACGCACGAAGTGGATGAGCTGATCCATGTTGTGGGTATCACCACCGAGGTGAGCCCCTCGAAAGAAATCACCGCGGAGCTGCTGCCCTACCTGACGATTGTCGAGGCAATGGAGGCCGGCGGCCTGGAACGGGCCACCGGTGCGGCGCTGCTGAATGATTTCAATGCCACCGGGAAGGTCGATTCCGAGACCTACAGGTCGGTCATCACCTACTTCGGCGGGGAGAAGGCCTTCCTGAAGGAATTCGGGTCCGTTGCGACCGCCGAACAGAAATCCATGTGGAAGGATCAAGTCACTGGACCCGACGTCGCTCAGACACTTGCCTGGCGCGACCTGATCCATAGTCTTCCACAGACACTGGATTCAGAAGGACTTGACGGATCGGTCTGGTTTGCCACGGCAACGAAGCGGCTGGACCTCATGAAGAAGTTTTCCGATGAACTCATTCACAGGGCCGAAGCGGCCGCCGACAAGGATGTCGGAGGGATTGCTCGGGAGGTGTTCTGGCTTTCAGTCGTTGCTGTCATCTTCCTTGTTGCGACATTTGCCCTGGCCGGCTGGCAGGTGCTTTCGATTACCCGGACCCTGGGCCGGCAGCGGGACAGCATCTCCAACCTTGTCGACGGCAATCTGGATGTTGCGATCACGGATACCGACCGTCCGGATGAAATCGGAGATATTGCACGGGCATCTGAAATCTTCCGTGAGAAGCTCTCTCACCAGGGCGCGTTGGAGAAAGAAGCTGAAACCGGCCGCTTACAGCGCCGCCAGCGTAGGGAACAGCTTGAAAACGCCATTCACAATTTCGAGGTCGCGGTGTCCACGATCCAGGAGCAGCTTTCCTCGGAAACCGATGGTATGAGGACCAGCGCCGGCGAGATGGTAAAAATCGCCATGCATGCCGACGAAAGCGCCAAGGCGGCGGATGCGGCCACCGGGCAGGCAACAACCAATGTGCAGACGGTTGCGTCAGCTGCCGCCGAGCTTTCCGCTTCCATCGGAGAGATTTCGCGGCAAGCGTCTACAGCTATGGAAATTTCGGCCGCCGCCGCCGAGACCGCCGAGGCGGCGGACCGCGATATCTCGCTTCTGGCGGAGACGGCTGACAAGATCGGTGAAGTGGTGGAAATCATCCGCGCCATTGCGGAACAGACCAATCTTCTGGCGCTGAACGCGACCATCGAGGCCGCCCGGGCGGGTGAATCCGGCAAGGGGTTCGCGGTCGTGGCGGCGGAAGTGAAAGAACTTTCCACCCAGACTGCGAATGCGACGGATGAAATCGCCAGCCAGATCACCGGGGTTCAGAATTCGACCCAGAAGTCGGTGGCGGCCATCCGGTCGATCGTCGAGCGCATCCAGGAAGTGCGCTCGGTCTCGGAAACCATTTCCACGTCCGTTGACGAACAGAGCGCCGCGACCAGCGAGATCACCCAAAGCATCACTCTGGCATCCGATGGCGCAGCCGCGGCTGCGTCGAATGTGGCCGGCGTCTCCGGCTCGATCGACCAGACCCGCGACCAGTCCCAGGCCATGAGCCACTCCGCCGAACAGCTCGGCCTTGTGGCCGCCGATCTTTCCCAGGCGGTCAGCCTGTTCCTCGGCGAGGTTCGTGAAGACAAGGCGGCGTAATCCGGAAGGTTTCACGATACCAAATGGATGTACCAATATGTCCGGGGGAATTGTCCCCCGGGCATTTTTTGTCCTGAATTTTCCTTTGCATGGAAAATGCGAAAAAATCTGCGTGTCGGAATCCCTTTCTGCCGGGGCCTGAATTCGGCTCGGACCTGACGTTGCTGCGCTTCAAGTCATATGCAGTTATGTGAAATCGAACAAATTGATCGAATTGAAGGTGTTGGAGCATCTGGCGGGCATTCGTTCGAACGCGGGATGTCTTTGGAACCTATAGAAGATCCAAAACCCTTGTCTTGTCCCCATCAGATCCCTGGATAACGTCTCGCCACGGCCGTTTTGTTGCTATATTGTTCTCAAAAGAGCTCAAGCAGAAAACCGGACCAGTAAACCATGGCAGACCCGGACGGGTATGACGATCCATTTGACGATCCCTTTCAGCCGGATGGTGCGGCGCGTGCGCCCGTGCCTGCGAGGACGGAAGGCGGGATCGCGGCCCGGGCCATGGCAGCGCGGCGGGCACCGGATTATCTGACCGGATTGAACCCGGAGCAGCGCCAGGCCGTGGAAACCACCGAAGGACCGCTGCTTGTGCTTGCGGGGGCCGGCACCGGCAAGACGCGGGTCCTGACCACCAGGATCGCGCATATTCTGGCAACCGGCCGGGCGCAGCCGTCGCAAATCCTGGCGGTGACCTTCACCAACAAGGCCGCCCGGGAAATGAAGGAGCGCATCGCGGTTTTCGTCGGCGGCAATGTGGAGGGCATGGCCTGGCTCGGCACATTCCACTCCATCTGCGTCAAGATCCTGCGCAAACATGCCGAACTGGTGGGGCTCAAGTCCAGTTTTTCAATTCTCGATACGGACGACCAGATCCGCCTGATCAAGCAGATCATCCAGGCCGAGGGGCTGGACGACAAGCGTTGGACCGCGAAGGTCTTCGCGGGAATGCTGGACGGCTGGAAGAACCGGGCCCTGACACCCGATCAGGTGCCCGAGGGCGAGGCGCGGGCCTTCGCCAACGGAAAGGGCCGCAAGCTCTACGAGGAATACCAGGACCGCCTGTCGATCCTGAATGCCGCGGATTTCGGCGATCTGCTGCTGCATGTCATCACGATTTTCAAGACGCGTGCGGACGTGCTGGCCGAATATCAGCGCCGCTTCCGCTACATGCTGGTGGACGAATACCAGGATACCAACATCGCGCAGTATCTATGGCTGCGGCTGCTCGCCCAGGGCAATCCCAATGTGTGTTGCGTGGGCGACGACGACCAGTCGATCTATGGCTGGCGCGGCGCCGAAGTCGACAACATCCTGCGCTTCGAACAGGACTTCAAGGGTGCGGAAGTCATCCGGCTTGAGCGCAATTACCGGTCCACCAGCCATATTCTGGCCGCTGCCTCTCATCTGATCGCCTTCAATGAAGGCCGGCTCGGCAAGACGCTGTTCACGGATTTCAACGAACCGGACCATGATCTGGTCTCGGTTGCCTCCGTCTGGGATTCCCAGGAGGAGGCCCGCACGGTCGGAGAGGAAATCGAGGCGCTGCAGAGCAAGGACCATTCCCTGAACGAGATGGCCGTGCTGGTGCGCGCGTCCTTCCAGATGCGCGAATTCGAGGAACGTTTTGTCACACTCGGGCTCAACTACCGGGTTATCGGCGGACCGCGCTTTTATGAACGCATGGAAATCCGCGATGCCATGGCCTATTTCCGCTGTGTCATGCAGCCGTCGGACGATCTCGCCTTTGAACGGATCGTCAACACACCCAAGCGCGGTCTCGGCGATGCCACGCTGAAACTGGTGCACGGGCTGGCGAGGGCCGAACGCATACCGCTGATGCAGGCGGCCGGCCAGTTGATCGATACCGAAGAATTGAAGCCCAAGCCGCGCAACGCCCTGAAAACCGTGCTCGACAATTTCGAGCGCTGGCGGCGCCAGCTCGAGCAGATCAAACATACGGAGTTGGCCGAAATCATTCTGGATGAAAGCGGCTATACGGAAATGTGGCGCATGGACCGCTCGGCGGAAGCGCCCGGGCGGCTCGACAACCTGAAAGAGCTCATCCGCTCGATGGATGAATTTGAATCCCTGGCCGGGTTCCTCGAACATATCGCACTGGTCATGGACCGGGACAGCGCGGACAGTTCCGACGCCGTCTCCATCATGACGCTCCACTCCGCCAAGGGACTGGAATTCGACACCGTCTTTCTGCCCGGCTGGGAAGAGGGGCTGTTTCCGCACCAGCGCGCGCTCGACGAGAGCGGGCGCGCCGGACTGGAGGAGGAGCGGCGGCTCGCCTATGTGGGCATCACGCGGGCGAAAAAGCGCGTGAAACTCTATTTCGCCTCGAACCGGCGCATTCACGGCCTCTGGCAGTCGACCGTCCCGTCCCGGTTTCTGGACGAGCTGCCGCCGGATCATGTGGAGATCGCCGAACCGTCATCAAACTACGGCGGCTATGGCGGCGGCGGTTACGGGCCCTCGCGCTTTGACAGCCACGATCCTTTCGATACGGGCAGCTATTCGACACCCGGCTGGCAAAGGGCGCAGCGGGCGCGGCAATCCTCGGACGGGTTCAAGGAAGGCGGACGCGGCTATCAGTCCGCGCGGACGAAACGGCAGGGGCCGCTCACCATCGAAGGGGATTTGGTCGCGAGATCCGTCAGCGATAGCCCATCGGATTTTTCCGTCGGTGAACGGGTGTTCCACATCAAGTTCGGCTACGGAGCCATCCAGTCCATCGAAGGCAATAAACTGACCATCGATTTTGAAAAGGCAGGCCTCAAGAAGGTCATCGACAGTTTCGTCGAACGGCATTGACCGGTTCCGTTTCCGGCCGGAATGGGACGAAAAAACCGGCCACCAGGCGAGGGTGGCCGGCTGGTCTCCCGAAACACATGCAGACGCTGAATGGATGGGCGCGTATTGCAGGTCTTCAGGAAACAACGCCTGCTCCTTGGCAGTGGGAAGAGCAGGCGTAGTCAGTTCAGACTTTGAAATCCGCCAGCATGGACGCCACGCTGGAAGAAGATTGTTCGCCCGAGCCGTCATAGCCGGAATCGCTTTGCAGGGTTTCCAGAAGAGTGGCCATCAGCTCTTCCAAAGGATCGCTGCCCTGCTGGGCCCCTCCGGGAGGCGGAGGGGGACCACCTTCGGCGCGGCCACCGAGTTCACCGCTTTCGAACATCTCGGCCAGCTGGTCTGCCTGCTCCTGGTCAAGTGTGCCGGATTCGACCTGATCGGCCAGCATGGATTCGAAATTCGCCTGCATTTCCTCCTTTGAAGGAGGGCCGGCGCTGAAGTCCGGTGCCCCGGCCTCCATGCGTTCGGCATGAATGGTGTCCAGGGCGTCCAGCATGGCGTCCTGATCTTCGGAAGTGATTTCGCCTGCTTCGACCTGTTCGTCCAGCTTGCTGACGATCTGGTCCCGTGGTGACGTTGGCGGTGACATTGCGGGCATTGAGCCAATTGACATCATGAAACTGCTCCTTGAATGGGCCATCCGGCCGTTGCTCCGGGCACCGTGCGAGGTCAATTGTTAACGTGGTCTTAACCCTTGGAAGCCTTGATTTCGGTGTATTTCCGCGGGTTTTCCCAGAAACATCCAGAAACATGTTTTACAAATTTTCGGATGAATTTTCCGTCCGTTCAGGCATATGGTCCGCTCATGCAAAGATCGTCCCACATACTTGTCGTCGAGGATGATTCCGAGATCGGGCTGCTGATCAAACGGCATCTGGTTTCAAGCGATTTCAAGGTCACCCTGGCGCGGAACAGCGGCGAAATGGACCGTGTTCTGGCGAGTGACAGAATAGACCTGCTGCTGCTCGACATCATGTTGCCGGGAGAGGACGGCATCAGTATATGCCGCCGTCTGCGCGCCGCCAGCCCGATTCCGATCATCATCGTTTCCGCGAAAAATGAGGATATCGATCGGGTCATCGGGCTGGAGATCGGCGCGGACGATTATTTGCCCAAGCCCTTCAACCCGCGCGAACTGACAGCGCGTGTTAAGGCCCTGTTTCGCAGGGTCGAGTTGGGCGGAATGGCCTCTCCATTGGCGACGGGCATCCTGCGCTTCGAAGGCTGGGAAATGGATTGCAAGGCCCGCCGCCTGGTCAACACGGAGAAAGCGATGATTTCCTTGACGCCGGCCGAGTTCAACCTGCTGCAGGCGCTGGCGGAACGCAGTGGCCGCGTTCTGAACAGAGATCAGCTCGTCGAACTGACGCTCGGCCAGTTCGGTGTTTCCAACGGGCGGAATATCGACATACTTGTCAGTCGCTTGCGGGCAAAGTTCGAAGCGGCGGGAGCTCCCTACCAGTTCATCAGGACGGTCCGGTCCGGCGGTTACGAATTTGTCGCGCCGGTCAGCCGTGAAAAATCAGATGATTAAACGCATCTGGCCCGACACCATGCAGCATCAGATACTGATGCTGATGGTGCTTGCCAGTCTGCTCATGGTCCTTGCCGGAGGGATAGCCAGTTACTTCGTGAAGCAGGCCTTCGACAGCGACGGGTGGATCATGGAAAGCCATTTCGTCAGTGTCGCCGTCTCGAAACTGAATGAGACGCCGGTGCAGGAGCGCGGCGACGTGCTTGCTGACCTCAGGCGTGAAGTTCCCGACCTCATCATCAGGCCGGTCGATGACAAGGTCCTGGCGGCGTTCGGCGTTACCGGCGAAAGCACTCGCTTCGGTCCGTTCGTCACCGGCGAAACACTGTTCGGAATGCGCCTGGAACATGTCGTAGGACCGCGCGAACAGGGTGTCGATGCGCCGCCGGTTCTTTATTTTCGCCTGCGGGACGGCACCCTTCTAAGTGCCGAATGGGGGAATAGCGGTCCGCCACCGCCGGTATTCCAGATACTGCTGTATCTGTTTGTGGGATTTTTGGCGGTTACCGTGTGGGGATTGATGGTCTGGGCGGCCCGGGGCCTGCTCGGACCGTTGACCGAGCTCGCAGACTCCGCCGGTTCCTTCGGGAAAACCTCGACAAGCCCCGTTCCTATTCGTGAATACGGCCCCAGGGAGGTACGTACCGCCGCTCAGGCCTTTAACCGCATGCAGTTGCGGATAAACGAAATACTCGAAAAACGGACCCGGATGCTGGCCGCGATCAGCCATGACCTGCGTACCCCTTTGACGCGTCTGCGCCTGCGGCTCGATCTGCTGGAGGAAAGCGAGATCCGGGACCGGAGTCTTGAAGATCTCGATATCATGGACCAGCAGATCACCTCTGCGCTGACCTTCCTGCGCGACGGGGCGAGCGCCGAACCGGTTCAGCGCATCGACGTTCCCAGCTTTCTGCAATCGATTTCCGACAAATACGGCGATACCGGCCGGCCGGTCAAAACCGGCTATGAGGGAAATCTTGCGGTGATGGCGCGGGGGCTCGAGCTCGAGCGTGCCCTGTCCGATCTGATCGACAATTCAATCAAGTATGCTTCCGGTGCCGAAATCGAGGCCTCCAGAGCGGGGGACCGTATCAGGATCGACGTCATCGATCACGGGCAGGGAATACCCGAGCTGGACCGCGCGCGGCTGCTGGAACCCTTCGAACGCGGTGACGCAGCGCGCCAGATCCGCGAGGGCACGGGATTTGGCCTTGGACTGGCGATCAGCAAGGCCATCGTGGAAGCGGCCTCCGGCACTCTGGAGCTTCGCGACACGGAAGGCGGCGGGCTGACGGTCAGGCTGGAGTTTCCCGCCGGTTAGGCTCTGGATCCGTAACCTGACCTGATTTGCGCGGTGCGAGATACGGATCAAAGTTCCGTTTCCTCGGGTAACAGCATGGTGCGTTCCTTCAGAAACGGATGAATTTCGACAGCCTTCCGGAGAGCTTCCTGACCCAGCTTCACACGCCCCATGGTCATGAAAATCATCGCTTTGCCGGAAAGGGCCCCGAAGTGGCGGGGCTCCAGTTTCAGGGCGCGTTCTATGTCTATCAGGCTCGCCTCGTAATCGCCCTGGAGAAACAGGATGAAGGCCCGCTGGTTCCAGCCTTCGGAATAGTCCGGAGCTTCCGCGACGACCTCGTCGAGCAGGTCCCTGGCTCCCTGAAAATCATAAACGCCGCGCCGCTGCATGGCGGTGTCGATCCGGGAGCGGATCTCCGGTGTGGGAGCCGCGTCCAGCCAGGAATACCAGATGTCATCCTCAATCTTACGGGCCTCAGCTTCGTTCGGCGCGGTCTTCAATGCTTCGAACAGGGCATCCTGTTCGGATTGAGCGCCGGACGGAGCAGCCTGACCCGGCATACAGACAAGAACCACCGCCAGAACGCATAATGTTTGCGTTATGCCGGAGCGCAGCTTCGCAACAATCATCGATCTTCTCCTCTCCTTTTTGAGAAAAATGGAGCGCAATGCCGATTTGGCCAGTGTTGAGCGGCTTTGGTGGCTCTGGCATCTCCGCGGGCTTGCGGCTATACCGCTGGCCTCGACCCAACTTTACCAAAGGCGCGAATGGGCATGAAAACCATCCGGGTGCGGATCACAGCCGCGGAACTGGAAGCCAAACGGATCTCCGAAATCCTGGAGCGCGCTTTCGAGGACGACGGCAATCCGGTGGCGATTTACGAGGATTCGGCGGACGGGAAGACCTGGTCGGCGGAAATCCTGCTGTTCGACATGGAGCCGCAAGAGGCTGCCGCAACAGTGCGCGACCGGGTCGGTGCGGATGCCTTCGCCGCGCCGCTGGAGGCGGAAGAGCTGCCGGATATCAACTGGGTCGCAAAGAGCCTCGAAGGGTTGAAACCCGTCAGGGCCGGAAGATTTTTCGTTCATGGCGGTCATGACCGGACCAAGGTGCCGGCAGGTGCGATCGGCCTTGAAATTGAAGCCGCGCTGGCCTTCGGCACCGGACATCACGGCACCACGGCAGGCTGTCTGGAGGAAATCGACCGGTTGCTGTCCCTGAGAGACTATGACAGCATTCTCGATCTCGGCACCGGTACGGGTGTGCTGGCGATCGCGGCGGCGCTGAAAGCGAAGCAGAGCGTTCTGGCAACGGATATCGATCCCGTCGCAACCATGACGGCGCTGGAAAATGCGCGGCTCAACGGCGCGGCGCATCTGGTGCGGGGGTTCACGGCAAACGGCATGGAAGACCGCCGGTTCCGGCACTACGGGCCGTTCGATCTGGTGATCGCCAATATTCTGGCGAGGCCGCTGATGAAAATGGCGAAATCCGTCGGTGGGCATATGACGCGGACCGCAACGCTGGTGCTGTCCGGGCTCAGAATGGAGGACGGTCCCCGGATCCTGTTCGCCTATGGCTGCCAGGGCTTCGTGCTGGACCGGCGCCGGGAAAAGGATGGCTGGCTGACGCTGACCCTGGTGCGCGGACGAAAGAACGCTTGAGTGAGAAGTTCTCTAACACCCTAAAATCGCAAGCTTTTTCCGTTTTCATATTGAGTCACATGAAAACGGATTGAACTGAAACTTTAAGAGAAATTGGCTTTGCAGCCGTGTTTGCGGCCCCAGGTAGGCATATCAGCTCCGGAAATCGGGTGGTGATTCATCGAAATCCTGGAAGCCGTTGATTTCACAAAGCAAAGGGCCTGCCGAACAATCGGCAGGCCCTTTTAAGTGCACAGTCGTTTCAATCGAGCGTCCCGAGCCCCAATTCCGGAGCTTAGAATCCGCCGCTGGCTGAGCCTTCGCGCTCAAGCTGCTTGCGGTCATAGCCGTGGGCGGCCAGGGTCGCGTCGTCAAGTGAGAGCAGATATCCGTTGACATAGCGGCGCGCCTGGATGGTGCGTGCTTCGATCATGCGGTCAAGTGCGCGGCGCATGAAGCTGTTTCCGCCGATACGGGTCGAAGTCGTGGTTGCGATGCTCATAGTGATCTTTCCCATTTGAAGTTTAAGAGCTTCCCTAGGGAGAAACGTCTTTTTTGTCTTGTTGACACATATATGCAGATTCGTTTCCCGGGGCGGTAGGCCTGCAAGCGCATGTCAGCCCTGCGCATTTCGCATATGCGAAAAGAAAATGCTGCATTGCGAAGAGTTGTTGCCGTCTTTCTGTTGAGACGGCAATTCAGGAATAATTATCCGGCTTGATCCCCGGCGCAGGCCAAATTACCGTTCGGCCATGTTTCAGACCTTCGACGATCTCAGCGATCCCTCCTGCGGAGCGCCGCATGCGGCCCTTCTCAGGGCCGAACTTTCCCGCCGCGGCCTTGACGGCTTCCTGATCCCGCGTGCCGATGCCCATCAGAGCGAATATGTGCCCCCGCATGATTGCCGCCTGCAATGGCTGACCGGTTTTACCGGATCGGCGGGCGTGGCCGCGGTCCTCGGTGACGCCGCGGCGATCTTTGTCGACGGCCGTTACACGATCCAGGTGCGCGAGCAGGTGGACCTGGACATATTCCCGGCACGGCATCTGATCGATGAACCGGTGACGGACTGGCTGGCAGAGCGGCTGCAGCCGGGTCATAAACTTGGTGTCGATGCAATGCTTCACACGGTGCGTGAGGTCCGGCGTCTGAAGGAGATCTGCGCGCAGGCGGGAGCCGAACTGGTCACGCTGGACGACAATCCGATCGACAGTATATGGGAGGACCGCCCGGAACCGCCGGTCGGTCAGGTGTCGCTCTATCCGGTCGAACTGGCGGGCAAGGCGGCACGGGACAAGATTGCGCAGATCCAGTCAGCGCTCGCGGACAAGAAGGCAGATGCCTGCGTTCTGACGCAGCCGGATTCGATTGCCTGGCTGTTCAACATCCGTGGTTCCGATGTCAGCCATACGCCGCTACCGCTTTCCTTCGCGACGGTGCCCGCGCAAGGCAAGCCATCGCTTTATATCGACGGACGCAAGCTTTCCAACTCGGTGCGCGACGCTCTGGCGGATTTGTCGGAGCTGGTGGAACCCGAGGATTTCAAGAACGGTCTGAGCGCGCTCGGCATGGCCGGTGCGAATGTCATGCTCGATCCCGGTCTGGCGGGGATCGGTATCGCTGAGGCGATCACGGCAGCGGGGGGCGCGCTGGTCGAGGCCCAGGACCCGGTTCTTCTGCCCAAGGCGATAAAGAACGAGGTTGAGCTGAATGGCGCCCGCGTGGCGCATATCAGGGATGCCGCGGTGTTCGTGAACTTTCTGTGCTGGTTTGACGAGGAAGCTCCGAAGGGGGAGCTTGATGAAATCGGAGCAACGGAAAAACTGGAAGAGTTCCGCCGCGCGACGGGTGTCCTGAAGGACATTTCCTTCGACACGATTTCCGGAGCGGGACCGAATGGCGCGATTTGTCATTATCGCGTCAGCCGGGCCAGCAACCTGAAAATTCCGGTCGGAAAGCCGTTCCTGATCGATTCAGGTGCCCAGTATGAAGACGGCACCACGGACATCACGCGCACCCTCGCCGTCGGCGAGACAAGCGCGGACATGAAGAGGCATTTCACCCTGGTGCTGAAGGGACATATCGCGATCTCCTCCGCCAGGTTTCCGAAGGGAACGACAGGTGCTCAGCTCGATACGCTGGCGCGCATCGCGCTCTGGAATGCCGGGTTCGATTATGACCACGGAACCGGCCACGGTGTCGGCGCTTATCTTGGCGTCCATGAAGGGCCGCAGCGCATTGCCAAGACAGGAACGGTGCCGCTGAAACCGGGCATGATCCTCTCCAACGAACCGGGATATTATCCGGCCGGGGAATACGGCATCCGGCTGGAAAATCTGGAGGTGGTCACCGAAGCCGCAGACATTCCCGGAGGCGAACGCCCCATGCTCGGCTTTGAAACGCTGACCCTTGTTCCAATGGATTTGCGTCTGGTCGAGCTGTCCTTGCTGACGCCGGCGGAACGGGACTGGTTGAACCGCTATCATGAGAAAGTGCGGGAAGAAATCGGGCCGCTTGTCGGGGCAAAAGAGCGCATCTGGCTGGAACGGGCAACCAAAGCAGTCTAGTTTCTACGAAACAGATTCTGAGCGGTCTCGTTCCTCTGAATTGATCTATCGCACGATTTTGAATTGAGCTTCTGGTAATGCGCACAGCCGATTTTCTCAAAACACCTTTTTACGCCGCGGAACTGGCAACGGGCGCGAAATCCTTTTGCGACAATCCGCTGATCGGCAGCCGCCGGCTGAACGAGGCGGGATTGCACGTCAAGCGGATCGATCTGGCCGAGCGCATGGCCGACGCGCGGCGGCGCAGGCTGGCGCATCTTGTCGCGGAGGAAGACCGGGCGGCCTACGCACAGGATGGCTTCATTCAAAAGCGCGGCCTGCTGGCCGAGAGCGATCTTGAGGGCCTGCGGGCCGAAATCGCGACAACCCGTTTCGATTCCTGGGACATGCGTCAGGGAAACGCGGTGACGCGCTTCATTCCCCTGCCGCCCAAGGTGCTGAGGAACCTGCCGTATCTGCGCGATTTCGTCTGGAGCAAACCCTTTCAGAACGGTTTGCGCTATGTTGCCTCTACCAACGGAGATCCGCTGGTTTATCTGCATATCGTCATGACCGACCCAAAGGGCGGCAAGAGAGCGGATCCCCAGACGGCGTTTCATTCGGACACATTTCACCCGACCGCCAAGGCATGGTTCTTTCTGTACGATATTGACGATGCCGAAGGTCCGTTCACCTACATTCCGGGGTCGCACCGGCTGACGGCGGAACGTCTGGCGTGGGAACGCGAGCAGAGCCTGACGGCGGCGACGAACAAGGACCGCCTGCATGCTCGCGGGTCCTTCCGGCTGCGCGCGGACGAGCTTGGCGCTCTGAATTATCCCGAGCCCCTCCGGTTCGCGGTGCCGGGCAACACGCTCGTCGTCGCGGATACGCACGGGTTCCATGCGCGTGCGCCGAGTGAGCGGCCTTCCGTCAGGGTCGGAATTTACGGGTCTTTGCGCCGGAATCCGTTTGTACCCTGGACCGGTCTGGATCCTTTCGATCTTCCCGGCCTGCGCGGCCGGCAGGCAAGACTGTTCGTCGCTCAGAAGGATCTGGCCACCCGCCTGAAGGGCCGGCCGGTTTCCCACCGTTATGCGGGCAAAGTCCTGGCAACGGAACCGCCGAAATTCTGAGACACGCTTTCTAGCACTACTTTGGCAGAAGTGTGATTTTTAGGATTCCCTTGAGGCGCGATGCGTGATTCATGGGGAGCCAGCTTTGACGGAGGCTGGTGATGAACGAGGACTGGCAGGCGGATCTGGAGCGGTGGCTTGTCCCGTATCTGGAAGGTCTTGGCAACAAGACGCGGCGCCGGATGTGTCCGGCCTACATCGCCGGTCTGATTGGGCCAGGTGATCGCAAGAGTATCCAGCCCATGGCGGCCCGCTCGCACGCTATCCCTTATGACCGATTGCATCACTTCATCGGGGCAGGCCTGTGGGACAGCGCCCCGCTGGAAGCGACCTTGTGGCAGCAGGCCGACGAGTTGGTTGGCGGTGATGAATCCTGGCTGATCATCGACGACACCGCGCTGCCGAAGAAGGGCAAGGCGTCGGTTGGTGTCGCGCCCCAGGACGCGACGGCTTTGGGCAAGAACGCGAACTGCCAGACGCTGGTATCAGTGACACTGGCGTCGGGCGAAGTTCCGGTCATGCTGAGCTTGCGGCTGTTCCTGCCGGAAAGCTGGACGAGCGATGCTGCGCGAATGGACAAGGCTGGCGTGCCTGCGCTCTTGCAGGAATACCGCACGAAGCCCGAGATCGCGATTGAGGAGATCGACCGTGTTATCGCTTCCGGGGTGCGCTTTGGCTGCGTGCTGGCCGATGCCGGTTACGGGCTGTCCGCTCCGTTCCGGCAAGCACTGAGCGCGCGGGGGCTTTGCTGGGCCGTTGGCATCCCCCGGCACCAAAAGGTCTACCCGGCCGACGTGCAGTTGATCTTCCCGGTGGCAGGGCGCGGTCGACCACGTGTGCGGCACGTGCCGGACGTCAAGTCCAGGGCCGCGCACGCCATGCTTGAAGACGTTAAGTGGCGACAGGTCAGCTGGCGCAAGGGAACGAAGGGGAGCCTAACCGCGCGCTTTACTGCCGTACGCGTACGCATCGCCGACGGAGCACCCCAGCGGATCGGCTCTGCCGGAGCCCAGCATATGCCGGGGGAGGAAGCCTGGCTGGTGGGCGAACATCGCTCGAACGGCGAGCGCAAATACTATCTCTCGAACCTGCCTGCAGACACCCCGATCAAGGCTCTGGCTGGCGCGATCAAGGCGCGCTGGATCTGCGAACAAGCCCATCAGCAACTCAAGGAGGAACTGGGACTGGATCACTTCGAGGGCCGATCCTGGACCGGGCTCCACCGCCACGCCTTGATGACGATGATGGCCTACGCCTTTCTGCAAAGTCGCCGGATCGCCCAGGCGGGACGGAAAAAAAAGAGTCCTCGGCCCGCCGCCACAACCCAGCCTGCCAGCGGTGCGACAAGCCATTCTTGACCGTTTGTCTCGCTCACCGCCAGGCCATTGTCCTCACTGTGGATGCGGCCTCACCAGACCGCCTACACTTCTGCCAAAGTAGTGCTAGGGTCTGTGGACAATTAGGTTTGGGTCGCGGCGCGAGCCGGATTTCGGTGTCCGAACAGGAGGAAAGTCCGCAGTGGTGCCGTCCACCACAAGGACTTTCCGACGCAGTCGGGACCGAAATCCGCCGCGTCTCGAAGAGATTTGGCGCAAAACGCCCATTTCGGCGTCCCAATGTCTTGAAAGGGAACACCCTTCCTGCGACCTTGCTTCTTGAACTGGGCGTTTTGCATCCAAACCTCGACCAAATCCTTATTGTCCACAGATCCTAGCGGTGCTCCTCCTTGGTGGCCTTGATCAGGGCGGCGTTGAAGTAGCGCAGCCCCCGGACATGTCGGGCGACACCGATTATGCGCCCGGCATCGCCCTTGCGGACCACCGGTAAAGATGCCTTGCCGCAGGAATCGAAGCTTTTCAGCGCGCTTTCCAAGGTGTCGGTGTCGTGCAGATAGGGACCGTCCTCGCCCGGATTGAAGACCCGATCTTCTTCCGCTTCCGGCGGCGGATCCATGAATTCGCCGACCTTGACGGTCTCGCTCAGGACCTGATGCACTCCTTCGTTCACGAAACAGCCACGCATGCCGAGCTGCCAGTGGAAGTAGGACTTGCCGTGAACGGCCTGGGTCAGGCCGGTGGCGATCGAAACCGCAAGCAGAAGGGCGATGGAAAGCGCATATCCGCCGGTCAATTCGAACACGATCACAGTGGTGGAGAAGGGGGCGCCGAGGACGGCCGCGGCGACGGCCCCCATGCCCAGAATTGCATATAGACCGTGGCTGGAAGCCATTTCCGGGAAGGCGGACGCGGCTATAAGTCCAAAAGCGCCACCGGTCATGGCGCCGAGGTAAAGGGACGGTGAAAATATCCCGCCACCGAAGCGTGAGGCCAGCGTGATCGAGGTGGCGGCCGCCTTGACCACCAGCAGGGAAAGCATCGTGGTGATGGTCAGTTCGTGTTTCAGGGCCATATCGGTGGCGTCATAGCCGACACCCAGAATGCCCGGGAAAAAGATACCGATGGTCCCGACCACGAGGCCGCCGATGACGGGCCGCAGCCACAGGGGCATGGTGATGTTGCGGGCAGTCCAGTCGGTGCCGATCAGGGCGAACTGGAAGAGGATCGCCACCGCTGCGCAGGTGAGCCCCAACAGCGCGAAGGCAGGTATTTCGAGATAGGAGGTGATCTCATACTGCGGGATCACGAAGGCGGCGACATCGCCGAACCAGAGGCGCGACAGAAGCGTTCCCATCACCGAGGCAAGCACGATCGGTACGAAAGCGGAGACCGCATAGTGACCGAGGACAACCTCGTGAGCAAAAAGCACGCCTGCGATCGGAGCGTTGAAGGACGCTGAAACGCCGCTTGCGACGGCGCTGGCAATAAGAATGCGGCGGGAGGTGTCCGGCAGTCGGAAGAAGCGGCAGATGGCGGCGCCGAGCGTGGCGCCCAGATGCACCACCGGCCCTTCGCGGCCGGCGCTTGCGCCGCTGCCCAGCGAGATCGCCGTCACCAGGGCCGACCACAGGCCGGCGCCAAGCGGCAGGCCGCGCCCGCCATGAACTCTTGCCTCGATCACGTCGGCGACAGCGCCGGCGCGCTGATTGGGGTGGAATTTGTGCAATATCCAGCCCACGATCAGGCCGCCGACGGCCGGGGCGAGCAATATGACCCACCAGGGCTGGTTTGCCGCGGCCTGCATGGTCAGTTCGGTGGTCGTGCGCAGCCAGGGCCACTGGATGAGTCCGATTGCCGTTCTGAAGGCGATCGCGGCGAGAGCCACCAGCGCGCCGACGAAAACGGCGAGCACCCAGACCAGTTGCATGCGGCCGGCACGGAACTGGCGCACGTTGGGCGTAATCCAGCTGATGAGAATATCTGGGAGCTGAGCGGCGGTTTCTATTATTTTGCGCATCAGTCACGGGTGCTTTGTGCGGGGCGTATATGTGATCGGCTCTCATTGTGCCCGAGTCGGCGCCAATGAACAGGCCTGCCCGCCTGTTTTCATTCGGAAATCACTCACTTTTTTCTCGCCCATGCGCCGCGTGCCGCGGTCGATTCCGCATTATCGCGGTATTTCGATGCGTCTTCCAACCCGTTCCGGCCGGGGAAGGCACCCATGCCCGCTGAGCAGCGCGGCGAGATTGGCGCGGATGTCGTCCGGCCAGGGGACGACTTTGCGGGCTTCCATATCAACGTGGAGACTCATCTGCTCGGACGTGGCGGACAGCCAGCCTTCCTCCGCGTGACGCAGTTCCTGATAGATGTGAGCGCGCTTGGCATCGAAACCGATGAGCTGCACGGAAACGGTGACCGGCATGCCCGCGCTCAGTTCCTGCAAGTAGCAGACATGCACCTCGGCGGTGAAAAAGGAGGCGTTGCGGGTTTTCACATAGTCGGGGCCAAGGCCTAGCTGCTCGAAGACCTGGTCGAGCGCCGTGTCGAACAGGACGTTGTAATAGGCCATGTTCAGGTGACCGTTATAATCGATCCAGTCGTCCTTGACGGTCATGACCGCGCTTTGAAGCGGTTTGGCCTCTCCGGCTAGTGTCATTCCGTTCTCTTCATTCATTTTCATGACCGTACCCTTATCGCCGGATTTGACTTTGACCTTTTCCGTGTCCGCTAACATATTCGGTTTTCACAGCGTGGCCAGAACCGCGCGACAGGAGGAAAAAACATGCCGGAAATGGCACGCGCACAAGATGCGCCGCTAACCGCCGACCAGACCCGCAATACCGCGCAGGCGATCGCCGAACTGAAGGACCGATTCGGCGAGCGATGCGCAACGTCCGCGGCCCTGCGCGAACAGCACGGACACACGACGACCTGGCTGAAGAATCAGCCGCCTGACGCGGTGGTCTTTGCCGAGAGCACGGAAGAGGTGGCGGAAACGGTGCGTCTTTGCGCCGCGCGCAAGGTGCCGGTCATTCCGTTTGGAACGGGATCCTCGCTGGAGGGCCATGTGAATGCGCCGTTCGGCGGGGTCTCGCTCGACCTGTCGAGAATGAACAGCGTTCTGGAGGTGCATGCGGAAGACCTTGACTGCCGGGTGGAGGCGGGGGTGACCCGCAAGCAGCTCAACAGCCATCTCAGGGACACCGGCCTGTTTTTCCCGATCGACCCGGGGGCGGATGCCAGCCTCGGCGGCATGGCCGCGACCCGGGCCTCCGGCACAAACGCGGTGCGCTACGGTACCATGAAAGACGCGGTGCTCGCGCTCACGGTCGTAACCGCCGACGGTCGGATCATCAGGACCGGTGGCCGGGCGAAGAAATCCTCTGCCGGATACGACCTGACGCGGCTTTTCGTCGGGTCGGAAGGAACGCTCGGCGTCATCACGGAACTGACCTTGCGCTTGCACGGTCAGCCGGAGGCAATTTCCGGAGGTGTCTGCCCGTTCCCGGATGTCAATTCGGCCTGCAAGGCGGTGATTTCAACCATCCAGATGGGCATTCCCGTCGCGCGGATCGAACTTCTGGACGCTCTGCAGGTGAGGGCCTGCAATACCTATTCAAAGCTTGACCTTGCCGAAACGCCGACCCTGTTCCTGGAGTTCCACGGTTCGGAAGCCGGCGTGCGGGAACAGTCCGAAATGTTTTCCCAGATTGCCGAGGAATTTGGAGGTGGCCCGTTCAACTGGGCAACGGTCGCCGAGGAGCGGACGAAGCTCTGGACCGCCCGCCACGATGCCTACTGGGCGGGAAAAACCCTGAAGCCGGAAGCGCAAATCATGGTGACGGATGTCTGCGTGCCGATTTCCCGGCTGGCGGAATGCGTCAGCGAAACCGTGGAAGACATCGCAAGGGAAGGCTTTCTTGCCCCGATCGTCGGCCATGTCGGCGACGGCAATTTCCATGTTCAGATCCTGGTCGATCTGGACAAGCCGGAAGAAATCCGCAGGACGGAAGCCTTCGTCGAACGGCTGGCCCTCAGGGCCATCGAGATGGACGGGACATGCACCGGAGAGCACGGTGTGGGTCAGGGCAAAAGGAAATATCTGCGCCGGGAACACGGCGATGCGCTTGAAGTCATGGGCGCCATCAAGCAGGCGCTCGATCCGGGCAATATCATGAATCCGGGCAAGATCCTGCCGCAGTCATGATATTGTATCGAATCAGTTCGAAAAGCGCGATTTGTTCAGCGGGTGTTTCTCCGGCGGATTTTGCCGAAACCGTGTTTGCACTGCAGCAGGGATCGGGTACACCTGACCGGTAAGGTTTCCGGTGACTTTGGAGAACAAGGAGACAAGGCCTGAACTCCGTCTATATCACTGTGGGAATAGCCGTCATACTGGTGCTGGTCACGGCGCTGGTGGGACCGTTCTTTATCGACTGGACGGTTTACCGGTCGACATTCGAAAGCTACGCGGAACGGGTTCTGGGCCACCGGGTGACGGTGCTCGGCGAAGCCGATCTCAGGCTTTTGCCAGCGCCGTCCATCAGTTTCTCCGATGTCCGTGTCGGAGAAGCCGAGGACCCGCTTCTGGTGGTCTCCCAGTTCAACATGCGGATCGAGCTGCCACCTCTTCTGAAGGGCGAGATCCGTGTCATCGACATGGAACTGGACCGGCCGCAACTTTCCCTGTCTCTGGATGAAGACGGTCGACTCGACTGGCTGACCGCCATGACGTCGGATGGTGCGCTGGCAAAACTGCCGCCCGACGATGTCGCTTTTGAAAAGGTCTCGATACGCAACGGCGCCTTGTCGATTGTCGACGCGCGTTCCGGAGAGATCCACCGGGTCGACAACGGCAATCTTTCCGTCAGTGCCCGCTCGCTCTCCGGGCCGTTCAAGGCCGCCGGCAGCCTCTCCATCGAAGGGTCGCCCTATAATATCAGCCTGGCGACGGGCAGGGCACAGGACGATACGGGGCTTCGGATCAAGGGCGAAGTCACGCCAACCGACATGCCTGTGAATTTTGCCTTCGACGGCTCGCTGAACCAATCGGACGCCGCGCCCACCTTTGAAGGCGACTTCAACATTGCCTCCGTCTCCCTGGAGGAGACCGATGAGCCCGGCTGGACCGCGCAAGGCCAGTTTACGGCGGATATCGCCGAGGTTGCGGTACCGGCATTTGAATTCCGCTATGGTCCGGAAGACCGGCGGCTCAGCCTTACCGGCAACGGCGATCTGGTCTATGCCGGTAAAAAGCGTTTCGAAATCCGCGCGCAGTCAAAGCAGGTTGACCTCGACCGGCTGCTCGGGGGCGGCCCTCAGGAACCTGTCGACCTTGATGCGGCAGGCGAACAACTGATCGCCGCGCTCAGGGCCGTGCCGCTGCCGCCTATCGACGGTGCGATCTCGATGGATGTTCCGGCGGTCGTGGCGGGCGGCGGAATTATTCAGAATGTGCGCCTTGATCTGGAAACAATGCTTGGCGGCTGGCGGGTCGCGCGCCTGGCCGGGCGCTTGCCGGGGCGTACAACGGTCGCCACTCAGGGTGACCTGGGGCTCGAGCCGTCGCTGACCTACCGGGGGGCGGTCTCGATCAGCTCCGACCAGCCGGGGTCTTTCCTGAGCTGGTGGAAGCAGAAGGATACCGGTGTCAAGGCTCTGGACCCGATCTCGCTGGAAGGGCGGCTCAATCTGCTTCCGGAAGGCGCAGCCCTGGACAATCTTCGCCTGACGCTGGCCGGCGCGGAAGCGCGCGGCGGTCTTTCCTACCGCAAACCACGCTCGGGAAATGCCGTGTTTTCCCTCAGTCTTGACGCGGACAGGCTGGATCTGGACCAGGTCGAGAACCTTGCCGCGCTGATCCGGCCGGAAAGTTCCGCTGCCGGAAACCCTGAAGATCCGACCGGTCTCGACGTGTCCGTGCGTTTGCGCGCCAGGCAGGTGACGGCGAGGGGAGTGGAGGGAGAAGGCCTCGCCCTGGAAGCGGAATATTCCGACGGCGGTGTCCGGATCGACCGGTTGTTTGCCGAAGATCTGGCGGGCGCGCGGCTGGACGTGCGGGGCGCGATCCAAAACCTGTTTTCCGCGCCCGAAGGCGCGGTCTCCGGAACGCTTGATGCCCGGGACCTGTCTGGTCTGGTCGCGCTGGCGGGCGGGCTTTTCCCGCAGACCGTCTTTGTCGAACGTCTGGAAAGAGCCGCTGCGAGCCTTGTGCCGGCAAAATTCGATGCGAACCTGACAGCCGCGGCTGCCGGTGACGGCACGGAAATGACGCTCAGCCTGGAAGGCTCCGCCGGCGGGGCGGATGCTACCGTCAGGGCAGAGTTTAAGGGGCGTGTCGACGATTGGCGCAGCGCCGGGATCGATCTTGCGCTGGGGCTTCAGGGGCCGGACGGCGGCAAGCTGCTGCAGCAACTCGGCTTTAACGTAATTCCCATCGATGCGGACAATGGCGGCAAGCTCAGTGTCGTCGCCAAGGGCGTTCCGGCCGAGGGCCTCGCCCTTGAGATTGAAACTTCCGTCGGCAAGTCGGAGCTCGGTGCGAAGGGGACGGTCACCTTGAAAGAGGGGAGCGAGCCGCAGTACCGGATGACGGTGGCCGCGAAAACGCGGGACCTCACTCCTCTTGCCCTGATGGCCGGCCGTGTTCTTCCCGTCATGTCGGGAACACTTCCAGCCGAGGTGACCGTCGATCTGGAAGGTGCCGGCAGTGTCCTAAAGGTCACGAATGCCTCCGGGCAGGTCGGGGATACCTCGTTCGAGGGCAGTCTGGAAGGCGACCTTCAACCGGCTCCGGGAGAACGCAACCGGCGTTTTTCGGGAGATCTCAGCGTTTCCCAGGCGGATCTGCGCAGTTTGAGCGAACTCATTCTGGGTCCGGACCAGTGGTTCTCCCTTGGCGACGGCACCAGCAACTGGCCCTCCGCTTCCTTCGGCTCGCCGCTTCCGGACGGTGTGGATCTGAGCTTCGATTTTCTGGCGGACCGGCTTCTTGTCGATGACGAGACGGAAATAGCGAATGCCCGCGCGCAATTACGGATTACGCCGACGCTCCTGCGTCTTGACGGGCTCAATGGTGTGTTCGCGGGCGGCTCGCTGGAGGCCAGCCTGTCGCTGCGCCGCTCCGATGCCGAAGCGGCCGCATCCGGCCGGGTGAAGCTGGATGGCGCCGATCTGCGCCAGCTCGTCTGGCGGCCGGACAGCCGGGCGGTTGCCTCCGGAACGCTTGATCTTTTTCTTGAATTCGAGGGGGCGGGCCGTTCGATTTCAGCGATTGTCACCGGTCTCAGCGGCGGCGGAACCTTCTCGATGGAGAACGGCGATTTCAGAGGGGTAAATCCGCAGGCTTTCCAGCTTGTCACGCGGGCGGTCGATTCCGGGCTCGATCTTCAGGACGAGAAGATCCGCGAGATATTTGTCAGCCACATGGCTGCCGGAAATCTGCCCTTCAACCGGGTGGACGGCACGCTGGCGCTTGTTGGCGGACGTTTGAGCGCCCGTAATGTGGTGGTCGATTCAGGCAAGGCGGAAATCTTTGGATCCGCGGAAGTCGATCTGGGAACCTATGACCTGGATGCCGATTTTTCGGTCAAGGTCGATCCGGGTGAAGACGCGGTTACAGGTGCGGAGCCCCAGGTGGGGTTGCTCTTCGAAGGTCCTGTCGAAGCGCCCGTGCGGCGGGTCGATATAACTCCCTTCACCGCGTATCTGACCCTGCGCGCCTTCGAGCAGCAAGTCGAGAAGGTGGAAAAGCTGCAGGCTGAAATCCTCGAGCGCGACCGGCTGGCGCGTGAACTCAAGCATCAGCGGGAAGAGCAGGCGCGCAGGGAGCGTCAGGCCGCCGCAAAAGCCGCGGAGGAAGAACGACTGCTGCGGCTTGAAGACACACCCTCCGGGGACAGCCAGGGCGGGGCTTCGGAGAAGGAAAACACGGCGTTGCCGAGACAAGGCAGTGCGGAGCCCCGGGAACAGGAGCAATCCGGCCACACCGGTTCGGTGCCTTTGACGGAACGCATCCGCGCGCTTATCCAGGATGCTGAACCAGCCCGGGTGGCACCTGGCGCGAAGCCGGGCGGCAGCCTGCCGCCGCTCGATCCGCCGATTTCCATCGAGGATCTGCTGACACGGGATGTCGGCGGACCGCTGGTCCTGCCGGGCGCACCTCGGTAGGGTCCTAACTGACTTGCTTCAGGGCCCAGACCCTGACGGCGGATGAAAGCGGGACTTCCGGGTCGCGGCTGTCGTCAATTTCGACGATCAGGCTGGCCAGGGAGCGTTTTTCCTCGCCAATATATCTGTCGACCACGTCCCAGAACTCAGTTTCCAGCGCCAGGCTGGTCCGGTGACCGTGCAGGGAAAGGGAGCGTTTGACGAGCGCCATGGTGTCTTACGCAGAGCCATCGTCGTCGGCGGCGGGGCGGGAAGTGTCCAGGAGATGGCCGTCGACCTGTTTTTCCAGATCGTCCCGGCGCCGGCGGGCAGCTTCCCGTTCAGCCTTGGAGCGTCCGAACTTGTGACGGTTGTCGTCCGCCGCCTGGTCCTTTTCCTGACGCTGTTTCTGCTTGCGCACCATGCGCAGATTGATGATCTCCGCGCTCATGAGGGTCACTCCGGGTGAAATCAGGTTTTCTTGCGGAACGCGTCCAGTGACACGACCTCGCCGCCGCCATCGTTTCCGGTCGCGTCCGCCACGGGTTTGCTCTTCTTGCCCTTCGGCTTGGGTGACGCTGCAACTTCCTTGCCGTCTTCCACACCGTCCTGCTTGGCTTCGCTGTCGGAATGTTCCTGCTCCACCTTGGCGAGCTCCTCGACGGCTTCCAGCAATTCCTCGGGCAATTCTTCCGCCGTCTTGCCAGGGTCGAATTCCAGCGCGAACTGCACGGAGGGATCGAAGAACCCCTTGATGGCGGAATACGGGACAAGCAGTTTTTCGGGCACGCCGCCGAAGGAAAGGCCGACTTCGAAGGCATGTTCTCCGATCGCGAGATCCCAGAACTGGTGCTGGAGCACGATCGTCATTTCCTGCGGATAGCGCTCTTTGAGGCGCGGGGAAATGCGGACACCCGGCGCATTGGTATCAAACGCAATGTAGAAATGATGGTCTCCGGGAAGGCCGGTGCGTCCGACTTCGGCAAGAATCTTTTTGACCGCGCCACGCAGCGCGTCCTGAATCAATATGTCGTATCGCAGAAGGTCTTCAGACATCAGTTTTTGTCGTATCTCGATGGGAATCTTATCTATCACGTTCACATTGACGGCCCGGGATGAAAAAGAAAAGGCTCTTTTCCAAGTGATACCGAATAAATGTATCTGTTCTGAGCAGGTTATACCACTCCGGCGGGCAGAGGTACTCACGTCTTCACGACTGTCTTGAAAATTGAGTGGAGGCTTCTGTTGCCAGGTGCCTCCGGACCCCGCCTGAAGGTGCTACCCTACGGGACTTAGTGGACTACCGGCACTGCATTACGCAGCGACAGCGTTGTCCATAGCATAGTTGTCATTTGCAACTATTAAGAAAGCCCGATAACGGTGGTACAATACCGGGCAAAAGCGCAGTCTTTACACCCTCGTCGATCCTATTTCGCCCCCGCCGAAACCCACAGGAATTCCGTGGAAAAGCCCGTGGGCTTTGGTGGAGGCGCCGGGTACCGCCCCCGGGTCCGATAGGCTTATTGCACTGTCCATTTATTGCCATAGCTGGCGAACCAGCACGCCTGATATAAGGGGTTCAGACCCGAATTGAAAGAGGCTTGCCGGTTGAGAAACTTCTTTGCCGGTGAAGTTCATCCACAATTTATGGCGGGATCTGGGGAAAGACGCGGGGAGGGGCTGCGTTTTTGAAAATATCTGCGAAGTTAGGATCATTCAGCCTGGAGCCGCCAGAATCTGTCTGAAAACGCTAACAAGGGCCGCGTCGTGCAGCAATATCTCGATCTCTTGCAGAAAATCCTCGATGAGGGCGTTGACCGGGGAGACAGGACGGGAACGGGCACGCGTTCGATTTTCGGCCACCAGATGCGTTTCGATCTTTCGAAGGGTTTCCCGCTGGTCACCACCAAGAAGCTGCATCTGAAATCGATCATTCACGAGCTGCTCTGGTTCCTCGCGGGCGACACCAATATCGGCTATCTGAAGGAAAACGGTGTCAGGATCTGGGACGACTGGGCGGACGAGAACGGCGAACTCGGCCCGGTCTACGGCTACCAGTGGAGGTCCTGGCCTGCACCGGATGGCCGCTCCATCGACCAGATTTCCAATCTGCTGGAAATGATCCGCACCAATCCGGAAAGCCGCCGGCTGATCGTCTCGGCCTGGAACCCGGCTTTGGTCGACGAGATGGCCCTGCCGCCCTGCCATGCCCTGTTTCAGTTCTACGTGGCGAAGGGAAAACTCTCCTGTCAGCTCTACCAGCGCTCGGCGGATGTTTTCCTGGGCGTGCCCTTCAACATCGCCTCCTACGCGCTGCTGACCATGATGATCGCCCAGGTCACGGGCCTGCAGCCGGGCGACTTCGTCCACACCTTCGGCGATGCGCATCTTTATTCCAACCATTTCGACCAGGCGCGCGAACAGCTCACCCGTACGCCACGGTCGTTGCCGGATATGAAGATCAATCCGGACATCAGCGACCTGTTTGCCTTCAAATTTGAAGATTTCGAACTGGTGAACTACGATCCGCTACCGCATATTTCCGCGCCGATCGCGGTGTAGACCTCAGGGAATTCACCCCACCTCGAACCAGTCCATCATCCCCGAGGCCGCATGGCCGAGCATGTGGCAGTGGATCAGCCATTTGCCGGGATTGTCGGCGACGAAGGCGATCTTGACCGTTTCGTCGGGCACGGTCGTATAGGTATCGCGCCAGTCCGGATGCACCAGCTTCCGGCCGTTCCGTTCAAGAACCCGGAAATGATGGCCATGCAGGTGGATCGCGTGGGCGAAGGCGGTGTCGTTGCGGCTCTCAACGACGATGGTTTCGCCGCGTTCTGACGAGAACATCGGCGTGTCATCCATGCCGCCCTTGCCGTTGAAGGCCCAAAACAGGCCCTCCTGCATTCTCCGCTGCATGTCCGCGCGCGAGCCCATCATGCCGCGCATGCCGCCCATGGCGCCGCCGGCCATGTCGAGAGGCAGTTCGCGCGCGTTTTCAAGGTCAGGTTCCGGCAGGTCATTCCGCGCGGGCAGCATCAGAGGTCGGTCAGGAGCGGAGGCTTCACCGACCTTGAAGGTTGCGAACGTGATCGGCTGGCCGGTCATGGTTTCGAAGGGGATGGCACCGGTCTCTTCCGGGCGCATCACCACGTCCATGCGTTGCCCCGGGGAGAGCTGAAGCGTGCCGTCCATGTCGCGGGGGGTCTCAAAAGGCTGGCCGTCGAGGGCGATCACCCTGGCGCCGAAGCGCGACGGGGCGAGGTCGAGCACGCGCGCGGATGAGCTGTTGACCAGGCGGAGCCGGTGCCAGCGGTCCTTCTGCAAGGGGATGTCCGGCATGGACACGCCGTTGATTGTCATCCAGTTGCCGAGCCGCCCGGCGTGGGCGAAATCGTGCATGCCACCGAAACTGGCGGTTTCCATCACGCCGTTGTCGTCGAGGCGCCAGTCGCTGAGCATCAGGGTGATGTCGAGCGCGGGGTCGAACGCCGGCACATCGTCCTCGACGATCAGCGGACCGGCGAGACCGCGCGGCACCTGGTTCCAGCTCATTGTGTGGGCATGGTACCAGTAGGTGCCGGCATCGGGCGCGACGAAATCGTAGTCGAAGCTCTCGCCTGCTTTCACTGCGGGCTGCGTCAGCCCGGCAACACCGTCCATGGTGTTGTCGATGCGGATGCCGTGCCAGTGCACGGAGGTCGGCTCGTCCAGCTTGTTGAGGAAGCGGACCCTGACCCGCTCACCCCGCTTCACCCGGATTTCCGGGCCGGGCAGGCGCCCGTTGTAGAGCCACAGGTCGGAGAGCCCGCCGTCGTCGCCGAAAAGCCGTGCCTGACCCTTTCCCGCTGTGAGTTCAAAGAAGCCGTCATCTGACTTTGCCAGCGAAAATGTGGGCATCAGTGTGGCTGCGCAGCCGGCCACCGACGCCTTCAGAAACGATCTACGGTTCACTTTATCGAACTCCCGGACTGCGTGTTGAGACCGCCCCTTTACAACGATGGTGGTTCCAGTCGCTGGAAGGTCAAGGCCGACTTTCCAGACTTTCACGCCTGATGTCAGAAAGCGCTCGCAATCCGTGCCGACACGCTTCACTCTGGCGCTGACATTGACGACGGGATTTCAGAACGATGGTGTCAACGAACGGTCTTTCCCTCTCATCCCATGTATTCGCAGCCGAAAGGCGCGGTTTCGACGCTGCGATTGGCCGCAAACTGTGCGCGGGGGAGGAAGCCGGGCTCCTGCCGCATCTGCATGCGGTGTTGGCGGAGCGGGGCGGTGAGACCGTTCTGGAAAGCTACGGCACAGGTGCGGACGAGAACTGGGGCGCTCCCCTTGGCGAGATCAACTTCGGTGCGGAGACGCTGCATGACCTGCGCTCCGTCTCCAAGAGCATAGTCAGCCTGCTTTATGGCATTGCGCTCGAACGCGGCGACGTTCCTCGGCTGGATACGCCAATCCTGGAGCTGTTTCCCGGCCATGAGGATCTTGCCGCCGATCCGAAACGCAGGAGCCTGACCGTCGAGCACGCGCTCACCATGACGCTTGGCATGGAATGGGATGAGAGCCGTCCCTACACCGACCCGGAAAACAGCGAAATCGCGATGGAGCGCGCTGCGGACCGTTACCGCTTTATCCTGGAACGCCCGTTTGTGGCGGAGCCCGGAGCGCGCTGGATCTACAGCGGCGGCGCCACCGCACTGGTCGGCGAGATCCTGCAGCGGGGGACCGGTCGGAAGCTGCCCGATTTCGCGCATCAGGTGCTGTTCGAGCCGCTTGGCATTCAGCGGTTCGAATGGAGCGCGGGTGAGGACGGAACCCATTCTCCAGCCTCCGGCCTCAGGTTGAGCGGGCCGGATCTCCTTAAGATCGGCCGGCTGGTTCTGGATAACGGCATCTGGAAAGACCACCGGGTTGTTCCCGAAGCCTGGATCACCGCATCACTGAGACCCGTGATCGCGACCGGAGAGGGGCCGGACTACGGCTACTTCTGGTTCTGCGGCCAGGCGCCGGTGCCTGCACTAGGCGGCCCGACCCCGTGGTACGCGGGTTTCGGCAATGGTGGGCAGCGGCTCTGGCTCTGCCCCACGGCGGACATTGCCGCTGTGATCTTTTCGGGAAATTACAACAACTGGAACGCCTGGATCCCGCCGACCCGCGTGTGGAGTGAAATCATTCTGGCGAATTTGCGAGAGGCATGAATTCCATCCAGGGGGCAGCACCCGGACCTCAATAACCCGGTGCCGGGCAGGGCGGCTATCGCGTTTCCTTGTGCGCCTCCAGCAGACCCCGGTACCAGAGCGCGCTGTTCTTGAGGGTGCGGACCTGGGTGTCGTAGTCGACATGAACGATGCCGAAGCGCATCCGGTAGCCTTCCGCCCATTCGAAGTTGTCCATCAGGCTCCAGAGGAAGTAGCCCTTTACGGGGACACCTGCTTCCCGGGCATCTGCAATCGCGCCGAAATGCTTCTCGAGATAGTCGATGCGGCGCTGATCGTCGATGACGCCGTCCTCGGGGCCGTCATTGTAACAGGCACCGTTTTCGGTGATATAACAGTCAGGTAGGCGGTAGCGCGCATAAAGGTCTTTCATAAGATCCGAAAGTCCTGTCTCGTAGACCTCCCAGCCGATATCGGTGAGATCGGGGCCCGGCTCGGGCGGAACGGTGCGGGCCTGCGGGTAGTCCGCCGCCTCAGGATCGTGCGCGACGCGCATGGGCGTATAGTAGTTCAGCCCCCACCAGTCGAGCGGCTGGCTTATGGTGTCCAGATCGCCGTCGCGGATGTCCATCCTGTCGCCAAAGGCCGACAGGATGTCCGGGTGATAAGTCCCCTGGAAGACCGGGGAAAAGAAGATGCCGTTGTTGAATTCGAAAGCGCGCTCGGCGGCCGCACGGGCTTCCGCCGTTTCGCTTGCCGGATAGACGGAGTGGGCATTGATCACGATGCCCATGGGTAGATCGGGCCGGACCGCGCGGGCTGCCTGAACACCAAGCCCGTGGGCAAGGTTCAGCGTGTGCACGGCCGCCGCGAAGGCCTCGGTGCTTTTCTCGCCGGGGGCGTGAATACCGTAAAGATGGCTCAGGTGGCAGATGCACCATGGCTCGTTGACGGTTGCCAGTGCGTCCATCCGGTCGCCCAGCCTCCTGACGACAATGTCCGCGTAGTCGGCAAAGGCCTCGGCTGTGCTGCGCGCGGTCCATCCGCCATCTCCGGCAAGCATCAGCGGCAGATCCCAGTGATAGAGCGTCGGATAGACCTTGAGGCCGCGCTCCACCATTGCGTCGATCAGCCTGTCATAAAAATCCAGTCCCTTTTCATTCACCGCGCCGCGCCCGTCCGGCAGGATACGCGGCCAGGCGATGGAAAACCGGTAGGCATCGACACCAAGGGCCTGGATCATATCGAGATCGCTTTCCCAGAGGTGATAATGATCGCAGGCGACATCGCCGGAATGCTGTTGAAAAACCCGGCCGGGCATCCTGGAAAAGGCATCCCAGATGCTCGGCTTGCGGCCGTCCTCGCTTGCCGCCCCTTCGATCTGGTAGGCGGCGGTCGCAACGCCGAACAGGAAGTCTTTGGGGAAACGCTGCGCCAGCTCTTTGTTCGGTGCCATCGGGTCTCTGCTTCATCTTCGTGAAAAACACGACGGTCATAAATTTCAAAGCGCTTTGGATCAAGCTTTTTCCTGTAGTCTCATGAACCAGTTCCAGAAGGGGAGCGTGTCCGTCCGGATCGTCAACAGGGAAAACTGGCGGCGCTCATCGGGCGGCCCTTCCGGCTTTCGTCTTTTTTGGCCTGGCCGCGTTGGCCGGAAGCGCACAGACATAGGCCCGGGCCATCTCGACCCAGCTTTTCAGAAGCTCGTCGCTATCGATGCCTTCCGGCTCGACCCGGATGAAGCCCGCCATCGGCCGTCCTGTCGGCCGGCATTGCGAGGCATGCGGCCGCGCCAGGGCTTCGGCTTCCTGATCCTTGCCGACCCGCGCCATCAGCCCGCGTCTGGAAACGCAGACCAGCATGTTGCCGTTGACCATGAAGCAGGTTCCTCCGAACATCCGCTTCCGCTCGACGTTCTCGTCCGGAATCAAGGCCCGGGTGCGTTCGATCAGAACGGTTTCCATCAGGTCGGACATGGTAAAAGTTCTCCTGAACAAACAGTCCCGACGACAAGGACGGGGCGGGGCGCTTTGAACCGACAAGCCGTTGAAAAGAAATTTGCGGTTGGTTTCTCACTGCCTCGAATTTCATGCTAGGAGGCATCCAGGAAAAAGAAAACCGGATAGGGAGGGGCTGCGTGCCTGACATTGTCGTGATCGCCGCTGTTGCCAGGAACGGGATCATCGGGGCCGATGACGAAATGCCCTGGAAGCTCTCGACCGATCTGAAGCGGTTCAAGAAGCTGACCCTTGGAAAACCGGTTGTTCTTGGTCGCAAGACCTTTCTCTCCTTTGGTGGGAAACCGTTGCCGGGCCGGCCGCATATCGTGATTTCCCGGAATCCCGACTACGCCCCGGATGGCGCCGAGGCCGCTACGTCCCTGAAGGACGCGCTGGAGCGGGCGGGCGCGTTGGCGGGCCAACTCGGTGTGGAGGAGATCATGATCATCGGCGGCGGCCAGATCTATGTACAGGCCATGGAGATCGCCGACCGTCTTGAAATCACGGAGGTGGATGCCGAGCCCATGGGCGATACCCGTTTTCCCGTTATCGACCCCGCCGTCTGGGAGGAGACCAGCCGCATGCCTGGCGAGCGAGGCGAAAGGGACAGCGCCGACTTCACCTTCGTGACCTATCGTCGCAAAGCCTGACAGGAGCGAGCGTCGATTTTCATGACACTGCCTGAAAACATGACCGCGAAATGGGCGGCCTTTGAAAATCTAAGCCCGTGGGACGTTCACGATCTCCTGCAACTCCGGCAGGCTATTTTCGTGCTGGAGCAGACGTCGCTTTATGCGGACATCGACGGAAAGGACCCGCTCGCGTGGCATTTTCTCATCAGGAACCGGGAGACACGCGTCCTTGCCGGTGCCATCAGGCTGTTCACCGGGCTTGAAAACGGTGACGCGCGGATCGGCCGGGTGGTAATCGCCCGCGAATCCAGGGGATCCGGTCTTGGCCGGACAATGATGCTGGCCGGGATCGACAAGGCGGAGGCGCTCGCACCCGGCTGCCGGATCCATGTCACGGCCCAGGCCCATCTTGAAAAGTTCTACAAGTCCCTCGGTTTCCGCACCGTATCGAAGATCTATCTGGAAGACGGCATCCCCCATATTGACATGTTGCGTGGCGATTGAGGTGGTCTGCTGAATTTCTTTGCATGTTTCTTGCCGTACGCTCTTGAATGCCGGGAGATCCTTTCCCACCTGCGGCACGGGAAATTGTACCGGATTTACCAGGGAGGTCGTCGGCCGTTTTCGTTGAAAGCGGGCCGTAACCTCCCTATAACCAACGGTGAGTCAGAAGAGGCTAAGCCCAAATGAGGCAATGCCTGCAGGATTTCACAGAAGGAAGTTTTGATGCCTTGGAGCAATCAGACAGGTGGCGGTGGCCCCTGGAAGGGTGGCGGAAACAACGGCGGCCCATGGGGCAGCGGAAACAATGGCGGCCCTTGGGGAGGTGGTCAGAACCGGGGCGGTGGCGGTAGCCCGCCCGATCTTGAAGAGCTTCTGAAACGCACGCAGGACAGGATGAAAAACGTCCTGCCGGGCGGTGGCGGCGGCGGCCTGGGCTTTGCCGGCATCATGATCGTCATCGGCATCGGTGTCATCGGCTGGCTGCTGACCGGGCTGTATGTGGTCGATGAACGCGAGGTCGGCGTCGAACTGGTTCTTGGCAAGGTGGCGGACCAGACGCCTCCGGGCCTCAACTACAACTGGCCCTATCCGATCGGCGAGGTTTACAAGCCCCAGGTCGAACTGCAGCGCGAAACGACAGTCGGCGTTGAGGAAAGCATCACCAGCTCCGGCGGCGTGCGGGCCCGCGACATCCCCGAGGAAAGCCTGATGCTGACCGGCGACGAAAACATCGTCGACGTTGGCTTCAAGGTTCTTTGGAGAATCAAGAGCACCCGCGAGGGTATCAGCGACTATCTGTTCAACATCCAGGAGCCGGCCGGAACGGTGAAAGCCGTTGCCGAAAGCGCCATGCGCGAGGTGGTCGGTGAGTCGAATATCGATTCCATCCTTACAGAGAACCGGGTTGCCATTCAGAACGATGTCGTGACGCTGATGCAGACGACGCTGGATTCCTATCGTGCCGGCATCGAAATCGCGGAAGTGCAGATGCAGCGGGTTGACCCGCCGGCTCAGGTTATCGACGCGTTCCGGGATGTCCAGGCGGCGCGCGCCGACCAGGAGCGTATCCGCAACGAGGCGGAAGCCTATGCCAACCGGATCGTTCCGGAAGCACGCGGTGAATCCGCCCGTGTCCTGGAAGCGGCGAACGCCTACAAGGATCAGACCATCGCCGAAGCGACCGGTGAGTCCCAGCGTTTCACCAAGATCTACGAGCAATACGAGAAAGCACCGGATGTCACCCGGGAGCGCATGTATCTCGAAACACTGGAAAAAGTTTTGGGCGTTACCAACAAAATCATCATCGACAGCAACTCATCCGGTACCGGCGTGCTGCCGTTCCTGCCGCTTAACGACCTGAACGGACGCGGTTCCACCGCTCCGTCCGCACGGACAGGAGGGAACTGATCATGCGCAGCGGTATTCTGGCAGTCATTCTCGTTATCGTCGCCGTTCTCGGTTACATGTCGATCTTCATCGTAAATCCGACCCAGCAGGCGCTCGTCCTGCAGCTCGGCCGGATTATCGACACCAAGATCGAGGCCGGGCCGTATTTCAAATATCCGTTCATCCAGAACGTCGTCTATATCGACAAGCGGATACTCAACCTGAACATGCCGCCGCTTGAGCCGATCTCATCGGACAAGAAGCGGCTGGTGGTCGATGCCTTCGCGCGTTACAAGATCATCAATCCGGTTCTGTTCTACCAGCGTGTTCAGAACGTTCCGACGGCCAACCGGCGCCTGTCGACCCTGCTGCAGTCCTCGCTGCGCTCTGAACTGGGTCGCACCAGCTTCGCTGCCCTTGTCCGGGACGACCGTTCCGGTGTCATGGAGAATATCCGCCGGGATGTCAGTGCAAATGCCGCCGAACTCGGTATCGAAGTGATTGACGTGAAGATCCGCCGCGCGGATCTGCCGGATGCCAACTCCCAGGCCATCTACGCCAGAATGCAGACGGAGCGTCAGCGGGAAGCAACGGAGCTTCGCGCACAGGGTGAGGAACTCGCCCGGCGTATCCGTGCGCGAGCGGACCGCGATGCAACCGTTCTTGTCGCGGAAGCCAAGCGGGATTCGGAAATCACCCGTGGTGACGGCGATGCGGAGCGGAACAAGATCTTCGCCGAAGCATACGGCGCGGATCCGGAGTTCTTCGCGTTCTACCGCTCGATGCTGGCCTATGAAGAGGGTCTCAGGGCGGGCGACACCAGCCTTGTCCTGTCTCCCGATTCCAGCTTCTTCCGGTACTTCAAGGACCCGAGGGGCACCGCCGCACCGACGGCGGGCAATGACAATGGCGGCACAGGGGACACAGGCGTGTCGTCGCTCTCCGCGCAATGAGCGAACTGATGACCGCACTGGGTCTGGTGCTGGTGGTTGAAGGTGTGCTTTACGCGCTTGCGCCAGGCGGCATGAAGGCCGTCATGCGCAGCGCGCTGGAGACGCCGGACCAGACTTTACGCATCGCAGGGCTGCTCGCGGCCGGTGTTGGCGTATTTCTTGTGTGGATCATACGCGGATAACGAAAAGTTTTCGGGCGGGAGAGGTAAAAATCTCCCGCCCGTTCTATAATCCCGGTCAAGAACCTGAATGAAGCCGGTCGATTGTTTGCTGTTCAGGGTCTGTTGAGAACTAGGATCCGGTCGCTTGTCCGGACGCAATTCGCCCCGGTTCAGGAAGCGAAGGCGCGGGGGCGGTGCGATTTTTCAGGTCCCGGCAGCGTGGACCTTCGAAACGCGCCGCGGGCGGAGCCTAATTCTCAGCAGATCCAGGGAACAGTCCAGCCGGCTGGGATGAGGAGAACACCCCATGGCCCCAGAATTTATTCGTCGTAAAATCTGCCGTATCGCCTTCGTGGCCGCAGGCGTTGCTCTCGGCGGGATGATCGCAATTCAGCCTGTGCAAACCGCCCGGGCGCAAGGGCCGGTCTCCGTCGCCGATCTGGCGGAGAACCTGGCCGACGCTGTTGTGAACATTTCCACTGCCCAGACTGTGCAGGGGCAGCGGTCCGTTCCCATGCCGGAAGTTCCGGAAGGATCGCCGTTTCAGGAATTCTTCGAGGAATTCTTCAACCGGCAGAACCGGGACAATGACCAGCCGCGCCGGGTGCAGTCGCTCGGCTCGGGCTTTGTCATCGACGGCAAGGAAGGCATCATCATCACCAATAACCACGTCATTGAAGGCGCCGACGAAGTCACGGCCAATTTCAATGACGGCACCAAGCTGAAGGCGGAGATCCTCGGTACCGACGAGAAGACCGATCTCGCGGTTTTGAAGGTGACGCCGGAAACGCCGCTGAAGGACGTCAATTTCGGTAATTCCGACGGGATCCGCGTCGGTGACTGGGTGATGGCGATCGGCAACCCGTTCGGTCTCGGCGGCACGGTGACCGTGGGGATCGTATCGGCGCGCAACCGCGACATCAATTCGGGCCCGTACGACAACTTCATCCAGACCGACGCCTCCATCAACCGGGGCAACTCGGGCGGTCCGCTGTTCGACATGGAAGGCAAGGTGGTCGGCATCAACACCGCGATCATTTCCCCGTCGGGCGGGTCGATCGGCATCGGTTTCGCCATTCCGGCCAAGACCGCCATGCGGGTGATCGATCAGTTGCGCGAGTTCGGAGAGACCCGCCGCGGCTGGCTGGGCGTCCGCATTCAGGAAGTCACCGACGAGATCGCCGAAAGCCTGGGCATGGACGAGGCCATGGGCGCGCTGGTTGCCGGTGTCACAGAGGACGGTCCGGCGGCCAAGGGCAAGGTCGAGCCGGGCGACGTCATCGTCAAGTTCGATGGCAGCGAGGTCGAATCGATGCGCGAGTTGCCGCGCATGGTCGCCGAGACGGCAATCGGCAAGGAAGTCGAGGTTGTGGTTCTGCGCAAGGGCGAGGAAGTCACGATCAGCGTGACGCTTGAGCGCCTTGAAGAGAATGATGTCGAGGAAGCGAGTGCGGAAACCGAGGACCAGCCGGAAGACACGCCCGCTGAAAAGAGTGAAGTTCTCGGCATGATGCTCGCCGAACTGGACGATGCCCTTCGCAAGCAGTTCTCTATCGATGAAGATATCACCGGTGTTGTCGTCACCGAAGTGATTGCAGGCTCTTCGGCGGAGGAAAAGCGGGTGACGGCCGGCGACGTCATCAAGGAAGTCGCCCAGGAACCGGTCTCCACTCCGGCCGATGTCGAGGCGGAAATCAAGAAGCTGAAGGCTGACGGTCGCCGCTCGGCGCTGCTGCTTCTGGCGAACCCGACCGGCGATGTCCGTTTCGTGCCGGTCCGGATCGAGGATCAGTAGGCAGGAGCATCTGTCTTCGCGAAAAAAGGAAAAGGCGCCGGAAATGGCGCCTTTTCTGATTTGGAGCGTGTCGCGTTTGAGCGGATTGATGGATTTAGAGGGACGCCCGAGGCAGCGTTTGCATTGCAAATGCGTGCGGGCGATTTCCTGAATTCAATTTAACGCGACACGCTTTAGCCGAGCGATCTTTGTGCCGCCATCAGCTCAGCACGAAGTCGCTTTCCGCGTAGCCCTGCAGATACAGCAGTGCCGTAAGGTCCCCGTGATCGACACGGAAGTCGGCGGCGGCGGCGACGGAGGGTTTGGCCCTGTAGGCGACACCGGCGCCAGCCAACTCGATCATCGCGAGATCGTTGGCCCCGTCGCCCACGGCGAGCGTTTCGCTGAAGGCAAGGCCCATGTCCGCAACAAGATATTCCAGCCGGGCGCGCTTGGCATCGCGGCCGAGAATGGGCTCGGCAACCTTTCCGGTCAGGTGTCCGTCTTCCGTCAGAAGGGTGTTGGCCTGGTGCTCGTCAAAGCCGATCATGCGATAGACCGCCTTGGTGAAATGGGTGAAGCCGCCGGAGACGAGGGAGCAATAGGCACCGTTCGCTTTCATGGTCTGCACCAGCGTGCGGCCGCCGGGCATCAACTGGATGCGGTTGGTCAGGACCGTATCGACCGCCGAAAGGGAGAGGCCTTCCAGCAGGGCGACGCGTTCCCTGAGCGCGGGTTCGAATTCGATCTCGCCGCGCATCGCCCGTTCGGTAATCTCGGAAATCCTGTCCTTCAGGCCGAGTTCAGCGGCCAGTTCATCGATGCACTCCTGACGGATCATGGTGGAATCCATGTCGGCGATCAAAAGCCTTTTGCGCCTTCCCTCATGTGGCTGGACAAAGACATCGACGGGGGACCTTCCAACGACTTCGCGCAGAATGGCGTCCGCGGTGCTTGCATTTGACCCGTCAAAGCGGATATCGGCTGCAATGCCAGGATTGAGTATAGTCGTGGTTCCGGTCACGCCGAGGACATCCGAGGCCTGGCGCAGCAGATCCGCATCGACCGCCGGAGCAGTGGGAGTGGACACCAAAGTGGCAACTGAAGACATGGAGGCTTCCCTGGAAGGCTGTCGGAGACGGACTGAGGACGAACGCGTCATTCTGATAGCGGGACCGACGGCAAGCGGCAAGTCCGCATTGGCGCTGGAACTGGCCAGAAAACTTGATGGCGTGATCATCAATGCCGATTCCATGCAGCTTTACGAGGACTTGCGTGTGGTGAGCGCCAGGCCCTCCGCCGAAGAGGAGACGGAGGTTCCGCACAGGCTCTATGGTGTCCTTTCGGCTTCGACCGCCTTTTCCACTGGCGAGTGGCTGCGTCAGGCCACCGAAGAAATCGAGGCCGCGCGCATGGCCGGCAAGATGCCGATCCTGGTTGGCGGAACCGGTCTTTATTTCAAGGGACTGACCGAAGGCTTCGCCGAGATGCCGGCCATTGCGGACGACGTGCGCCACAAGGCGCGGGACCTTGCGGACGCGGGCGGTGTCGAGGGTCTCAGGTCGGCCCTTGTGGACATGGGGGACGGGGAAGCGGCCTTTGGCCTGAACGACCCTCAGCGGCTCACCCGGGCGCTCGAAGTGCTGATGGCGACGGGAAAGCCGCTTTCAGTCTGGCAAAGGGAAGCGCAATCCGCGCCGCTGCTGCCCGAAGCGATGTGTCAAAGATATGTCCTTGCGCCGCCGAGGCCCTGGCTGCACGAACGGATCGAACAGCGCGCCCGGATGATGTTGTCGCAGGAGGGCTGCGAGGAGATCCGCGCTCTCCTTGCAAAGAACTTCTCCAGCAAGCTTCCCGCCATGCGGGCGATCGGTGTTGCGGAGATCGGCGCGTATCTAAACGGCGAATGCGATTATCAAGAGACCGTCCACAGGCTGACTGTTGCAACGCGGCAATATGCGAAACGTCAGGAGACCTGGTTCCGCAACCAGATGGGAGATTGGCAACGGATTGATCCGTCAAACGGAATCAGCACCCAGGATTTCCAGCTGTTTCACTGAGAGAAGTGCCAATAACCTCTGCGTGTGCGGTGCACAGTTTGTTTTCCATCTAACTTGTTGGTAATGCGTATATATTTTCAAAAATTTTATGTTTATAATACGAGTTGCCACAGGGTCGGCACAATTCAGGGTTACATGGATCTACGCCTTTGGTAGGGGCTTTTTTTTGTAAATCTGGTGCCTGCTGTACGCAGTTCAATACTGGGAGGATACGGTGCAGACGATATTTCTCGAATGCGGCTCGGTGCGGCTTGTTCCGTTTTCTGCGGCCGATATCAGACTTATCGACGATCTCCATTCTGATGCCTATGGCAACCGGTGCACGGAATACTCGACCAATTGCACCGTGATGGACGCGGCCGAGTTGGTGAGTTCCGCTCTGCAGCATCAGGAGGATCTTGGTTTCGGCAAGTGGAAGGCCGTCTCGGAAGACGGAACCTTTCTCGGCTGGGCCGGCTTCACACCGGTCAGCGAAACGTCTGAAATCAGTGTGAACTACTGCCTGCCGAACGAGGTGCTGCAAAGCGATCCCGATTTGTCGAAACGCCTGTTCTCGTCATTGGCCGACTGGTTCTTCGAAAACACCTATTTCTCCCATCTGATCGCGGTCGTGCGAATGGACAACCGCGACATGCGCGAAGTGGTGCTGAATTGCGGCTTCTATCACCGGGAAAGCAAGGTGATCGAGGGTATGCAGGCGGACGTCTTCCAGATGCTCAGCCCCTCCATGCAGTCCTATCTTCTGAGCGCCTAGAGTACATTGACTGCGCTCGGCTGAACGCCGGACGCTCCAGAGGTTTAACTGTGGAGTGCCAGCGCAACAGAGAAACCATGGGGCCGCGTTTCAACACGGTCCTTTTTTCGAAAGACGCTCGCTTTGCCTGAAACTATTCTGACAACCGCGCGGCTTCGGATTGTTCCGTTTGAGGAAGCCGATTTCCCGCTTCTTTTCGATCTTCATTCAGACCCGGAAGTCAATCGCTACCTGTCGCCAGGACTGGCACCGATGAGCGAGGTGGAAGTGTGCCGCAGGCTGAACGATTATATCGGTGATCACAAGCGTTTGGGGATCAGCAAGTGGAAGCTGGAAACATTGGAAGGCGAGTTTGCCGGCCGCGCCGGCTTCTCCCGGCTGGACGACCCTGATGGGTTCGAATTGAGCTACAGCTTGAAACGCAAGGCGTGGGGCAACGGTTATGCGACCGAAATTGCGTGCGGACTGGTGGCATGGTTTTTCCGGAAAACGTCTGAGCCGTATTTGATGGCCTATGCCGTCTCTGAACACGGGGCTTCCCAAAGAGTGATGATAAAGGCAGGACTATTTTACTGGTACGAGATGAAAAAGTACGGCGTTCCTTGCCGTTTTTACCGGATCGAGAGGAAAGACTTTGAGCGTTTTTCCTCTGCCGGGGCGAAACCTGCGGATGAATTAGTGCATTGAAAAAGGCCGCGAGAGCGGCCTTTTTACCAAGTCGGTGGTTTGTTTTCCGCTCAAACAGCCTGCAATGCACCCGGATTGCCGGTCTGCTGGCGCAGGGCCAGTTTGTTCATGGCCGAGACATAGGCGCGGGCGGAGGCGACGAGGGTGTCGGTGTCCGCACCCTTGCCGGTTGCGATCCTGCCGCCGGCCTCCAGCCGCACGGAGACTTCGGCCTGCGCGTCCGTGCCTTCGGTCACCGCATGGACCTGATAGAGCGACAGGGTTGCCTCATGCGGCACGATGGACTTGATCGCGTTGAAGGTGGCATCGACGGGGCCGTCGCCGGTGCATTCCTTGGTGATGTGCTGGCCGTTGACATCCATGGTCAGGATCGCCTTCTGCGGGCCGCCGGTGCCGGCAATGACCGTCAGCGCGATCACCTTGGTGCTCTCGCCCAGGATGGTGATTTCATCCTCGACCAGGGCTTCGATGTCCTCGTCATAGACATGCTTCTTGCGGTCGGCGAGGTCCTTGAAGCGGCGAAACGCGTCCTGCAGGGCGTTGTCGCCCAGATCGAAGCCCAGTTCCTTCAGCTTGTCGCGGAACGCATGACGGCCGGAATGCTTGCCCATGACCAGCGAAGTGGCTTTGACGCCGACATCCTCCGGCCGCATGATTTCATAAGTCTCGGCGTTCTTCAGCATGCCGTCCTGATGAATGCCGCTTTCGTGCGCAAAGGCGTTCTTGCCGACGATGGCCTTGTTGTACTGCACGGCGAAGCCTGATGCCCCGGACACCATCTTGGAAGCACGCACCAGGAATTTCGGGTCGATCCGCGTCACGTAGGGCATGATGTCGCTGCGGGTGCGGACCGCCATGACGATCTCTTCCAGAGCAGCGTTGCCGGCGCGCTCACCGAGGCCGTTGATGGTGCACTCGATCTGGCGGGCACCACCGGCGACACCGGCCAAGGAGTTGGCGACGGCCAGGCCCAGATCGTCATGGCAATGAACGGAAAAGATCGCCTTGTCGCTGTCCGGTACCCGCTCGCGGATCTGTTCGAACATGGCTTTGTATTCGTCCGGCGTCGCATAGCCGACCGTGTCCGGCAGGTTGATGGTGGTCGCCCCGCATTTGATCGCCGCTTCCACGCAGCGGCACAGATAGTCGATCGGGGTGCGGGTCGCGTCCATGGCCGACCATTCCACGTCGTCGATCAGGTTGCGCGAGCGGGTCACCGTGTCGGTGATGATGTCCAGAACCTGGTCTTCCGTCTTGTTCATCTGGAATTTCAGATGGATCGGCGAGGTGGAGACGAAGGTGTGGATGCGGCCCTTGCCGGCGTGTTTCACCGCTTCGCCGCAGCGGTCGATATCCGCGTGGATGGCGCGGGCGAGACCTGCGATCACCGAGTTCTTCGAGCGTTTGGCGATTTCGCTGACGGCTTCAAAATCGCCGTTGGAGGCAATCGGAAATCCGGCTTCGATGATGTCGACGCCCATCTCGTCGAGAATTTCGGCGATCTGCAGCTTTTCTTCCAGCGTCATGGACGCGCCGGGCGATTGCTCGCCGTCGCGCAAGGTGGTGTCGAAGATGCGGATCTGCTCCGTGGTGGTATTGGCGGTCATGGTTGTTTCGTCCCTGGCTTGGATCGGGCCTTCCTGAATGAAAACGTCAGGAAGCATGCGACGCGATCCGAATATCGTGATGCGTTGTCCGAAGTATCTCCCCTAAGTGCCCGTTCCGCAATAACACGCGGATCAGCCGACGCTCAGGGGCATCTAAGAAGGAGGAGATCGCCAAGTAGGAGGAGGCCGCCGCGCAGGGCCTGCGCGTCGCAAGAAGAACCGGAAATGTCGCGTGCCGCGATCATGGGTCTGTCTTTGGCCTTTGGTTGTTTTTCAAAAGGTCGTCCGCCAAGCGTGGCGCAAAAGCGTGACGTCTTTGTTAACGGGAAATGTTCTTAAGGCAGGTTTGGCTTCGATGCAACCGGCTTTTGCCGGAGACGGCATGCTGATTGCTGAAACATGGGGGGCCTCTAGACCTTCGCTGTCCCGGCCTTGAGCCGGGACCTCCCGCGAGGTTGCGAGGTGGCCCCGGCTCGGAGGCCGGGGCGGCGGAGCGTTGAGGAGCGTGTCGGGATCTGTAAAAGCAGGCTGCGGGACCTCTGCCTTAGGCCCCATACCGGTCCCGCCGCCTCACCCAGGCCATCGGGTAGCTGAGGTTCTCCTCATGCCGCCCCATGGGGGTGAGGTCGAGGATGTTGTAGGCCGTGTTGAGGATGTCGATGCCGCGGCCGTAGGTGGAGTAGCTGTGCGCGATGCGCCCGTCCGCCAGTTTGAGGAAGGTGCTGACACCGGGCATTTCCTCGCCGAAGATCTTCTGCGAATAGTTATAACCACCGGCCGCGGTCTGCTGCTTGTCCGGGAAGGTCACGCCGAAATCGACGCCGAAGCCGTTACCGGCGGTGGAGACCCAGTCGAAGCTCCAGCCCATGCGTTTCTTGTAGGCCGACAGCTTTTCAAGCGGCGCGTTGGAAATGCACATCAGGGCCGTGTCGCGGGCGGCAAGATGAACGCCGGTGCGCTCGAAACTGTCCGCCCAGAAGGAGCAGCTCGGACAGCCTTCCTCCCAGGTTTCGCCTAACATGAAATGATAGACCACGAGCTGCGGGTGAGAGCCGAACAGATCGCCGAGAGATCTTCTGCCCGAAGGGGTGTCGAACTGATAGTCCCTCTCGACAATCACCACGGGCAGCTCCCGGCGCGCGGCGGCGAGGGCATCGCGTTCGCGGGTGAAAGCCTTTTCCCTTTCAAGAAATGCCTTTCTAGCCTCGAGCCAAGCTTCCCGGCTCACGATGTGCGGTGTCGTCATGATTTTCCTCCTGCGATTGCCGTGTCAAGCAGCGACAAGATCCGCCAGACGGCCGAAGCAGCCATCCCAGCCGCCACCGACGCCCCGGCGTGCGTCCTCGGATTTGATGGCGGCGTGGCGCAGGCGGACTTCGGTCGCCTTGCCGGTTTCGGTAAAGGTAATGGTGACATGGGACGCGTCGGTCGCCTCGCGCCGGCCGTCGGCGAATTCCTGGACGTGCCGCCAGCTGAATTCGAGCCGGTTCGGCGGGTCGATCGCCAGATATTCGCCCTCGAACTGGATCTGCTTTTCCGCGGTTTTTTCGATGACAAAGCGCCACCTGCCACCGACCTTCAGATCGATCTCGGCCGAAACAAGATTGCCGGAGTTCGGCACGAACCAGGCATGCACGTCCTCGGGTTCGGTAAAGGCTCTGAAAATCCGCTCCGGAGAGGCGCGGAACAGGCCCTCGACCAGGATCGGCTCGACTCCGGGTTCGGATTTCAGAAATTCCCTGTGCTGCTGCTGCTGCTGAACAGTCATTTGTCAATTTCCTCTTTGGCAAGATGTCGGGCGAGGGCATCGAACCGGTCGATCCAGAAGGCCTCGTATTTGCTGAGCCAGTCGATGGCTTCCTTGATCGGCGCACCCTGGAGACGGCAATGGCGCGTGCGGCCGCGCTTTTCGATATCGACCAGCCCCGCGTCGGACAGAACCTTCAGATGTTTCGACACGGCCGTGAGCGACATGTCGAAGGGTTCGGCAAGATCCGAGAGGGAGGTTTCGCCATCGGCGAGACGCGCGACGATGGCGCGCCGCGTGCTGTCGCTGAGGGCAGAGAAGGTCGAGTCGAGTTGGGGCATGTCCGTTGCATTCATAAAGTGAACCTTTTGGTTGACTAACATTGAATTCCATTATAGTCAACTAATTGGTTGAGTAAAGTGAAGCGCGCTCACCGGCTCAAGCCGTCAGGCGGAACGGGAGTACCCCGGCCGCACACACCATTCAGACTGGAGAGACCGACATGAAACTCTATACGAGCAAGTTTTCGCCGAATTGCCGCCGCGTCGAAGCGGTCCTGCATCACCTCGGCCTTTATGAAGAAGTCGATATCCGCCGCCCGAACATGATGGAGGGGGAACACAGGAGCGACGAGGTGCGCGCCGCCAATCCCAACATGAAAGTTCCGACGCTTGTCGCGGGGGACATGAATCTTTGGGAAGCCAACCCGACCATGATCTATCTGTGCGACCGGGCCGGTGCGGAAGATTTCTGTCCCTCGGATCTGAAAACCCGGTTCGAGATCCTGCGCTGGATGTCCTGGGAGGTTCAGCACTATAACCGGGCGCTGGCCGGGATCCTCTGGGAAACGGTCGCCAAAGGGCTGTTCGGCGGAGGGGAGCCGGATCAGGACAAGATCGATACGGAGATGGAAAATTATCGCCGTTTCGCCGCCGTGCTGAACGACCGGCTGGCGGAACACGACTTTGTTCTGGGAGACAGGGTCACTGTTGCCGATTTTGCGGTCGGAGCGTATTCCGCGCTCGCGCTGCTGCCGCAGTCCCGGATCCCGCTTGAGGATTATCCGAATATAAAGGCCTGGTATCTGCGGCTGGAAAGCTTGCCGTCCTGGGCGAAAACAGCGCCCGACAGCATGGCTGAAGCTGCCGAGTAAACAAGATTGACGGCCTCGGCGGCACGCATAGCCTTGCCGCCGCGGGTTTTCTCCGAAAAATCAGGATCGGCGAAAGGCGTTTCTACAAATACAGTTCGCCGCGCGCGACAACAGTGGCCTGGCCACCTATACGCACCGCATGCATTTTTCCGGCCTCGATGTCGATTTCCAGATCGATCAGCGAGGGACGGCCCATTTCGAAACCCTGTTCGATGCGGATATGATGGGTTCCGTTCGGCAGGTCGTCGTAATAGTCGACGACACCGGCAAAGGCTGCGGCGGCAGACCCCGTGGCGGGATCTTCCGGAATGCCCATGTCGGGCGCGAACAGGCGGGCGTGGAAGGCGCTGTCGTGAGACCGGGTTTCGCGGCAGTAGATATATGCGTCGTTATGCTCGTCCTTGCCGAACCCACCCTTCCACATGGAGGCCACGGGCTTGGCACGGGCGAGGGCGTCGAGGTCGCGGACCGGAACGAACGTGAAGGGCGGACCGACACGAAACCTTGAAGGCGAGTGGTTTTCGAAGCCGATGTCGGAGGGCTCCAGATTGAGCGCGGCGGCAATCACATCGACACTATGGGTGGGACCGGCCGGTTCGGGCAGGATCGGCACATCGAACTCGGCAAAGGCAGCTGCGTTTTCGCGCAGGATGACGGCGCAGCGTACGGGGCCGATCTTCTGTTTCAGCACCACCACGGAATCCTGTTCGCCGGTGATGTCGCCAAAGCGTTCCGTCGCCATCAGGATGGCGGTGCCGACGGTGGGATGGCCTGCGAAGGGCAGTTCCAGTCTCGGTGTGAAAATCCGAATGCTGGCGGATTGGCCCGGGTGTTCGGGGGGGAACACGAACACCGTCTCCGACAGGTTGAACTCACCGGCGATCTTCTGCATCTGCTCGTCGCTCAAGCCGTCGGAGTCCAGAACCACCGCCAGTGGGTTGCCGGCAAGGCTGGTGTTGGTGAAGACATCCAAGATGGCGTAGCGACGGCCCATTTATTCATTCTCCCTGGCGATTGATGCCGCAGCGGCTCGTAAGGTGAGCGGACTTTTGCATTTCTAGGCAAGTCCCGCCAGTGCCTATCAGTCTTTCTTGGTGAACAAATTGTTGCCATCCGAAACACCACGCCTTAGCCGAATTCTCCTGTTTTTAAAGTCGACCCGGAGGTAGCAGATACGCGCCGATGGCGCAGGCATAAGACACGATCGCAGGATCTGTCAGATCCTCCCGGCTGCGGACAATGCGGATATCAGCCAGTTCCTGGTCTTCGGAAGCTTCTGAAAAACGCAGGATGCTGTTGCGCAGGTCTTCGGCTTTCCTGTCGATATCAAAAACCTGCGCGATGGAAATGCGCGGGCCGTCGAAGGCGACCAGAAGATCGGCCGGGCGCACATCCCTGGCGGCAAGCCCGGTTTCTTCCGCCAGCTCCCGATAGATCGCGCCAATGACATCGACCTTGCCGTCCGGTGTCAGGTCGGTCGGATCCAGGTTGCCTCCGGGCGGATAGATCTGGCCGGCTGTTGCCGTGCGCTCCGACATGACGCCGTAAAGAAGTGCTCCCTCGGCGGATCTCAGCACCGCGGAGCCGAAGAGATTGTATGCCGAGGCATCGGGTGCGCCCCATTCCCGCCACGCCAGGAAAGCGGCGTAGGAACATTCGAGGCAGGTCCCCTTGAACGCGCCGGCCTCGAACCGGAATTGGGTCAATTTGAGCGTGCGCCCGTTCCACAGGAGGGCGATGCGTTTTTGAGCTTCGCTGAAATGGGCGGCAATGGCCGCTTCGTTCGCCGTTTCGAACGGCCAGGGGTCCGGCGACAGGTCAACATCGATCGACAAGACCTTGTGGACAGCGGGCGGCAGCAGCTTTTCCATCAAAGGGATTTCGCCACCGGCTGCATCTCGCTCGGCCGGGTCGCCATCGTCCGGAAGCCGCGTTTTTCGTAAAAAGGCGCTGCATTGGTGTCCGATTCAAGGAAAAGCCGCGTGAGGTTCCGCGAACGGGCCTCATCCTCGGCGCGGGTCAGCAGCAGGTCGCCGATCCCCTGGCTTTGAGCCTCCGGGGCGACGAAGAGGAAATCGATGAGGAGCGTCTCATCGTCCTGCGGGGTCAGCCCTGAAAAGGCCACCGGGTGTCCACCGCGTTCCGCGACGGTCACGGCAAGGGAGGTGATGGTAGCTTCTGAAATCCGCCATTGCGCCCGGAATTCCTCCATCCTGTCCTCCGGATATCCCCAGGAGGCCTTCGCCCGATGCAGAATATCCGTCAGCGCGGGCGCATCGGCGAGGGTGGCTGGGCGAAGTTTCAAAGGCATGAACGATCCGGAATTTCAAACACCGCTCATCCCTAGCCAGAGATTGTGAACGTGACAAGGCACGGCTTTGCCCACGCGCAAGCAGTCTCCCTCGGATATCGCGAGGCAACGGCATGGATCGCAGGGACAAGCCCTGTGATGACCGAAAGAGAATTGGCAAGGAGATAGCGGTTGAGGTGGGAGAGAATGGCCAAAACAAAAGCGATTTTGCTCCGACCTAACCCTTCACTCCGTCATCGCAGGGCTTGACCCTGCGATCCATGCCGTGACCTTTCCGAATTGCTGGTAATCGGATAATTTCAGGAATTCAGAAATCTCTTCAGATCATACCAGTCTGGATTCAACATTTCGATCAGATCGATCTTCCATTTCCTCGGCCAGGATTTGATCGCTTTTTCACGGGCAATTGCCAGACCTGCAGAGGGATGTTCGTCATACCAAACCAGTCGCAATGCTCCGTATCTGGTGGCGAACTTTGACCCTCTGCCTGTCTGATGTTCATGAATCCTGCGCATGAGGTCGTTGGTTACACCGGTGTAAAGCGTTCCGTTCTTGCGGCTTGCAAGCATGTAGACCCAATACCGTTTCATGACCCGATAGAAATCGGCATGGATCACAGGGTCAAGCCCTGTGATGACGGAGGATAGGTTTGTGGCCGCAGATTTGGATGAGGCGAAGGATGACGCAGAAAACGCCGGTTTCCAGTTCTCAGCCCCCCCAATCACCCGGTCATCGCAGGGCTTGACCCTGCGATCCATGCCGTGACCTTTCGGCGGCTCAGGGCTTCGCTACCGGATAAACGTGCCGCTGCGCAGTTCCTTGACCGCCTGATTCAGCTCCTCATGGGTGTTCATGACGATCGGGCCGTGCCACGCGACGGGCTCGCGGATCGGGGCGCCGGAGACAAGCAGGAAGCGAATGCCCTCGTCGCCCGCCTGAACGACGATCTCGTCGCCCGAACCGAAGATCACCAGCGAGCGGTTGCCGGTTTCGTCGCGGATCTTGAGTTCCTCGCCGCCGAATTCCTTTTCCGTCAGCACACCGAAGGGGTCGGATGCGCCTTCGAAGTTGCCAGAGCCTTCAAAGACATAGGCGAAGGTCTGCTTGTAGGTGTCCACCTTGAAGCGTTTCTTCTTTCCCGCAGGTACATGGATGTCGAGATATTGCGGTTCGGCGGCGATGCCGTCGACCGGTCCGCGTTTGCCCCAGAACTCGCCGCAGATGATGCGCGCCGACGTGCCGTCGTCATCCACCTCTACGGGGATCTCCTGTCCCGTGACGTCCTGGTAGCGCGGCTGTGTCATCTTCAGCGAGGACGGCAGGTTGGCCCAGAGCTGGAAGCCGTGCATGCGGCCGTTCGCGTCACCCTTGGGCATTTCCTGGTGCATGATGCCGCGCCCGGCGGTCATCCATTGTACGTCACCCGCACCCAGATTGCCGGTATTGCCCAGGCTGTCGCCGTGCTCGACGGTTCCGGCGAGCACATAAGTAATGGTCTCGATGCCGCGGTGGGGATGCCAGGGAAAGCCTTTCAGAAAGTCCTGGGGCCTTTCGTTGCGGAAATCGTCGAGAAGCAGGAACGGGTCGAGCATCTCCGGATCCTGGAAGCCGAAGACGCGCTCGAGCTTGACCCCCGCACCTTCCATGGTCGTTTGCGTGCTTCCGATATGTTTCACCGGGCGGATGGACATGGGCGTCTCGCTTTCATCGAAAATTGTATCACCCAAGATAGCGTCAATTTTCCGAAATCCCAGCCGGGTCACACCAAACGCAGTGTTTGCGCGGTGTGGACAATCCCGGTTGCCCGGGGTGGTCTCCGGCCGGAAGATCCGGGTAGGCCGCACGTCTTGCATCTTGCGGCATTCCGGCCCACATGCCAGTGTGGCGCGCCGATTTGGCCGCCCGGTCAAATTCGACTTTCTCAACCGGTTGGAACTTCATGGCTCCCATATTGTCCGTTCGCGACCTGGAAAAGACCTATGATGGCGGTTTCCAGGCTCTCAAGTCCGTTTCGCTGGATATCAGCGAGGGAGAAGTCTTTGCGCTTCTGGGACCGAACGGCGCGGGCAAGACCACGCTGATCAGCACGATCTGCGGTCTCGTGCGGCCGACATCCGGAAGCATTGATGTGGGTGGTTTTGATGCGCTGAAGGATTTTCGCGCCGCCCGTCAGCTCATAGGCCTCGTGCCGCAGGAAATGCCGACTGCACCGTTTGAAATGGTTGCCGATACCGTTGCCTTCAGCCGCGGACTGTTCGGTCTGAAACCAGACCCGGCGCTGGTTGAAAGTATCCTGAAGGACCTGTCCCTTTGGGACAAGCGGGACAATGCGATCATGTCGCTGTCGGGCGGCATGAAGCGCCGCCTGCTGGTTGCCAAGGCCCTTGCCCATGAGCCGCGGCTCCTTTTTCTGGATGAACCGACGGCGGGTGTCGACGTTGAACTCAGGCACGACATGTGGCGCATCGTCGGCAATCTGAAGGAGCGCGGCGTCACCATCATCCTGACGACGCATTACATCGAAGAAGCCGAGGAAATGGCCGACAGGGTGGGGGTGATCAACGGCGGCGAAATCATCCTCGTGGAAGACAAGGCGGAGCTGATGCGCAAGCTTGGCCGCAAGCTGCTGACGCTCAACCTGAGCGAACCTCTCAGCGCCTTGCCGGCAAGCCTGGCTCAATATGACCTGACCCTGGCGAGCGACGGAACCAGCCTTGTCTACACCTACGATACGCACGCGGAGCGGACGGGCATCACGTCGCTTCTGACGGATCTGTCGTCGGCCGGTGTCCGGTTCCAGGATCTGCAGACCGACCAGTCTTCGCTTGAGGACATTTTTGTCGATCTGGTGAAAAGCGGGTAATGACCGTCATGGGCAATGACTTCGCCATTCGCAGGGCGGAACCAGGCGACAGGGACGCTCTGACAGACCTGTGCATGCGCTCGAAGAGATCGAACGGCTACGACGAGGCGTTCATGGCGCAATGCGCGGAAGAACTGAGGGTTCGCGACAGCTGGATTTCGGACGATCACTTCTGGCTGGCCGAGACGGCAACCGGCAATCCTGTCGGCTGTATCCGTCTCAGCATTGCGGCCGACGGCGAAACGGGGGAGGTCGGGACCTGCTTCGTCGATCCGGACTGGAAGGGTAAACAGGTCGGCCGCCGGCTGTTCGGTCCGCTGCTGGAAGAAGCCAGGAACCGGGGAGTGACCCGGATCGGGCTGGACTCCGATCCGTTCGCCGAAGCGTTTTACGCCCGCATGGGCTTCACCACAATCGGCCGCTCACCCTCCGGCTCCATTGCCGGCCGCACGCTGCCGCGGATGGAACTGCTGCTGGACAGCGAACAGGTTTAGAGACGGACATTTCATGAATTTCGAAGCGATCAAATCCATCTATCTTGCCGAAATGGCCCGCACCCGGCGCACGATCATGCAGAGTATCATCTCGCCGGTGATCTCGACCGTGCTCTATTTCGTGGTTTTCGGCGCCGCGATAGGCTCGCGCATCACAGAAGTGGACGGCGTGAGCTACGGTGCCTTCATTGTGCCGGGCCTGATCATGCTGTCGCTCATGACCCAGAGCCTGTCCAACGCCTCTTTCGGCATCTATTTTCCCAAGTTCACCGGGACCATTTTCGAAGTCCTTTCAGCGCCCGTCTCTTTTCTGGAAATCACCATCGCCTATGTGGGCGCGGCGGCGACCAAATCCGTTCTGGTCGGCTTGATCATCCTGATCACGGCGAATTTCTTCGTGCCGCTGGAAATCCAGCATCCTGTCTGGATGGTGGCGTTTTTCGTGCTGACTGCGGTGACCTTTGCTCTGCTGGGCTTCATCATCGGCATCTGGGCGGACAACTTCGAGAAGCTTCAGTTCGTTCCGCTTCTGATCGTCACGCCGCTGGCGTTTCTGGGCGGGAGCTTTTATTCCATCAACATGCTGCCGGAATTCTGGCAGAAGGTGACCTTGATCAATCCGGTCGTCTATCTGATTTCCGGGTTCCGTTGGAGCTTCTACGGTCAGGCGGACGTGAGCTTATGGCTTTCACTGCTTGCAACGATGATCTTCCTCGGTGGATCGCTTGCCATCATACATCGTATCTTCAAGACCGGTTACCGCCTGAAACCGTAATGCGGAAGACCGGATAGGAATGGGGCCGGGAATGCGCTGGACCGCACATCTGAAAATGACGGCTGCCATCGGGCTGGCCGTATTGCTGGCGGCATGTCAGACGGCGCAGCCGCCTTCCGGGTCCGCGCAGGCGCCATCGAGCGCTGCGGTGCAGACCGCTTCCCTCCCGGTTGTCAGCTATGCACCGGCCGCCGCCGTCGAGCGCGGCTATTCGGCCCTGGTCGTGAACGCTGCGACAGGGGAAGAACTCTATGCGGTCGATGCGGACGCTGCGCGCTATCCGGCTTCCCTCACCAAGATGATGACGCTCTACCTGTTGTTCGAGGCGGTCTCCGAGGGGCGCTATTCGCTGTCGTCGCCGCTGACGGTCTCGGCAACTGCCGCCTCGCAGCCTCCGGCGAAGCTCGGGCTGAAGGCCGGTTCCACAATCACCGTGGAACAGGCTGCGCGGGCGCTGGCGGTGAAGTCCGCCAACGACGTTGCCGTCACGATTGCCGAAAATCTTGCCGGAAGCGAAGCTGCTTTCGCCCGGCAGATGACGCAGCAGGCGAGGGCGCTGGGCCTTTCCAGAACCCGCTTCGTCAATGCGACCGGTCTTCCCGATCCGGCCCAGGTGACAACGGCGCGCGACATGGCCACCCTTGGCCTGGCCCTGAAGCGCCGCTTTCCGCAATATGCAAGCTACTACCGCGCCAAATCGTTTTCATACGGGGGCCGAACGTTCCGCGCGACCAACAACCTTCTCGGCAAGGTTCCCGGCGTCGACGGCCTGAAGACCGGCTATATCCGCATGTCCGGCTACAATCTGGTCGCCACCGCGGACCGCGGCGGCAAAGGGTTGATCGTCGTCGTGATCGGCGGCAAGAGCGAGGCCGCGCGGGACAAGGAAGTCACCCGGCTGATCGAGGCGCATTTCTAGAAAAAAGGCCCCGCCGAAACCGGCGGAGCCCCATGTCTGCTGACGATCCCGAAAGATCAGTTCTTTGACTTGTCGACCAGTGCGTTGGACTTGATCCACGGCATCATGCCGCGCAGCTTTTCGCCAACTTCCTCGATCTGGTGAGCGTCGTTCAAACGGCGGGTCGCCTTGAACTTGGCAGCACCTGCACGGTACTCCTGCATCCAGTCGGAGGTGAACTTGCCGGTCTGGATGTCGGTCAGGACGCGCTTCATTTCCGCCTTGGTTTCGTCGGTCACGATGCGCGGGCCGGTGACATACTCACCCCATTCCGCCGTGTTGGAGATGGAGTAGTTCATGTTGGCGATGCCGCCTTCGTAGATCAGGTCCACGATCAGCTTCACTTCGTGCAGGCACTCGAAATAGGCCATTTCCGGTGCGTAACCGGCTTCCACCAGTGTTTCGAAACCGGCGCGGATCAGCTCGACCAGACCGCCGCAAAGAACAGCCTGTTCGCCGAAGAGATCGGTTTCGCACTCTTCCTTGAAGGTGGTCTCGATGATGCCGGACCGACCGCCGCCGACGCCACAGGCGTAGGAGAGGCCAAGGTCATGCGCGTTGCCCGATGCGTCCTGATCGACGGCGATCAGGCACGGCACACCGCCGCCTTTTTCGTATTCGCCACGCACGGTGTGGCCCGGGCCCTTCGGCGCGACCATCAGAACGTCGACGGTGGATTTTGCCTCGATCAGGCCGAAATGCACGTTCAGGCCGTGGGCGAAGGCGATTGCTGCGCCGTCACGGATGTTGTCGGCGATATGATCGCGGTAGATGTCGGCCTGCAGTTCGTCCGGCGCGGCCATCATCATCAGGTCGGCCCAGGCGGCAGCCTCGGCAACATTCATGACCTTGAAGCCGTCGGCTTCGGCCTTGAGCGCGGTGGTGGAGCCATCGCGCAGGGCAACGGCAACATTGGAACAGCCGCTGTCCTTGAGGTTCATCGCATGGGCGCGGCCCTGCGAGCCGTAGCCGATAATGGCGACTTTTTTGGATTTGATCAGGTTCAGATCGGCGTCACGATCGTAGTAAACGCGCATGGGGTGTCCTTTCTCCCGTTTGCATTCTGTCTTTTTGAAAAGCCGGATTTCAGGCCGGTCTTTGTTGTCGTCTGGCCGGCGGGGCTTACGCCCCGAACAGCCGGTAAAAGCGGTCAACGGCCGTTTGGGCCTGGGCTTTCAGATCCTTTTCGGCGGGACCTGCGGCCTCACCGAGAAGCAGGCGGATATGAACGTCCCGGATCGCAAGGCCGTAGAGCACCTGATAGGCGTCCTCGGCCTTATCGAATTTCAACAGCCCGTGGCGGCGGCCGCTTTCCAACATGGCGCGCGCGCGGGCGGAGATCATGTGCTTGCCACGCACCAGCAGCAGCTGTCCGAGACGGTTGGAATTGGTGTTGGACTGGCCGATGGACAGGCGGTTGAGCGCCAGCGATGTTTCGGAAAACAGCACGCCCAGCAGGGCTTCCACGAAGGCGGCCACATGGGCGCGAAAGGTTTCAGCGTCGGCGGTCGCCCCTGCTTCGGAGGGAAACTGCACCTGGCTGGCCTGAAAGGCGACGACCGCCGCCAGCAGACCGTCCCGGTCCCCGAACCATTTGTAGAGGCTTTCCTTGGAACAGCTGGCAGTGCGGGCGAGACCTGCCGTCGTCAGGGCCTTTTCCCCGCCTTCGACCAGCAATGTCAGCGCGTGCTGGAGGACCACCTGCTGGCGCGGCGAGAACTCCGGCGCTGCATCGGGACGGGAGGTGGCGATATCAAAGGCGGCTGCTGACATTTTTCAGGGCTTGATCAGGACTGGGTACACATGAGGATAGTTGATACGGTGAACCGTACCGTACGGTTCTGTCGAGGTTATGGCATCGGCGGAAAAAGAGGTCAAGAGCTTTTCAGGTAATTTTGAATTTGGCGCGTTGCCTGCGCGAGAGCGCTGGCGCATCGGCTCTCAAACCGGAGCGAATGACGTGGATGAAGCGCACCGGACAGAAATATCGAGAAATACATCCAACCGTTTTTCAAGTTTAAATACGGAAATATCGTAATAAATAACAGTGATGTTATTGCTATAAATCTGAACTTTCAGGTATTTTTTGGCAGTCAGGATTCTTTGAAATTATAAAAATGTTAGTTTGTTTGTAGTTATGTAATTAATTCTTGGTGCCTCGGGAATTGTAAATGTTTAACAAGTCAAATGGTATGCGCGGCTGGTTGAATTTTGCGATGTTGATCGCATTTATTGCAGTCATGCTTGGTGTGGGAAATCTGGCAATCAAGCAGTCCGTGGATGCCGTGATCGTAGCCAGTGCCGAACGCAAGGCGACAAACTGGAGCCACTATCTCTCCACCGCCATGCCGGATCTTCCGGTGTTGATAAAAACGGGTGAGGCGACGGCGGAGCAACAGGCGGTCATTGAAAAGGCGGTCCAGGTTGCGGATGTCTTCCGTTTCAAGCTTTTCGATGCATCCGCGCAAATGGTTTTGATTTCCGACGAACTCGGCAAACCGCTGGAGGCGGGGGCGCAAACCGATCACAACGGCCATGCGCGCATGGTTCTGGATACCGGCCATGCGAAGATCGATGTTCAGGATGGCAGTCAGAAGGAGAACCGTCCCGACCTTTATGTTGAAGCCTATGTTCCGGTGACTTCCGAAAGCGGGGACCGGCTTGGCGTTGTCGAAGTCTACCTCGATCAGACGCCTGTCGCCAACCTGTTCCGGAGCAAGTTCGTCTCTCTCGTGACAGCGTTGGGCTTCGTCGTTCTTTTCAGTTTCGGTGTGCCGTTCCTCGCCTATTTCTTCAAGATGCGACAACAGGTCAGGACCGACGCAAAGGTCCGGCTGCTCTCCTCGCGCGACCAGCTCACCGGATTGCCCAATCGCTCGACATTTTTTCAGAATGTCGAGGATGCCCGCCGGGCCGGCAGGCTTGATCTGCGCAAGGCGGCGATCATCTTCATCGATCTGGACAATTTCAAAGCCATTAACGACACCTTCGGCCACAAGGCGGGTGACGCGTTCCTGCGCCATGTCGGCAACGCAATCTCCTCCCACCTGGCGAACGGCGATCTGGCCGCCCGTTTCGGTGGAGACGAATTCATCCTGATTTCCGCAAACCGCACCATGGCAGACCTCAAGAGGCTTATCGAAAGCCTCCGGAAGGCTGTCAACATGCCTGTTCGGGCAGACGGTATCGCGCTGACCGGCCATCTGAGTCTGGGGGTTCATTTTGACACCCTGGATGATCTGAGCCTGAAAGACCGGATGCACAAGGCCGATATCGCCCTTTATCAGGCGAAGCTTACGGGCCGGAACACATGGGTGCTGTTCACGCCGGACCTGGAAGAGAAAATCGCCCGGCGGCGCTATGTCGAGGAATGCATCATTGCCGGTTTCCCGCAGGAGCGGTTCGAGGTGCATTATCAGCCGTTGATCAAACATTCCTCATCCGAGGTCGTGGGCTTCGAGGCGTTGTTGCGGCTCAGGGATGCCAAGGGAGACTTCATTGCGCCCACGGAATTCATACCCGTTGCGGAAGACGCCGGCGAAATCAACAAGATCGGCAAGTGGGTTCTCAAGGAAGCCATAAGAACCGCAGCAACCTGGCCGGAGCCGCTTTTCGTCTCCGTGAACCTCTCGGCAAAACAGTTTGACGACGGCAAGCTGGTCGAGGACGTGAGAACGCTTCTGGAAAGTGCAGGGCTGCCCGCGAACCGACTGGAGCTTGAAGTGACCGAGAACACGCTCATCGAGCAGGAGGAACAGGTGACCGGTCAGCTGCGCGCCTTCAGCAAGATGGGCGTTTCCCTTGCCATGGACGACTTCGGTACGGGTTATTCGAGCCTCGGCTATTTGTGGAAATACGCCTTCGACAAGATCAAGGTCGACAGGTCCTTCATTACATCCCTGACCGACATCGACGGGAAATCGCTCCATGTTCTGGACACGATCATCGAACTGGGACACCGGCTTGACATGACCGTGACGGTCGAGGGGATCGAGACAGCTGACCAGGTTCATGCGCTTGACCACCTGTCCTGCGATCATTTTCAGGGCTTCTACTACGGGGTGCCCATGCCGGCTCACGACCTGGCGCCCTTCGTGGCTGAAAATCTCGCTCAGGTAAAAGTCCGCGGGGACCGGCCGGTCACTGGCGCGGAAAAGAGGGTTTCCCGCTAGCCCCGTGGCGGTACTCTCAGGCAGGCAAGCACTCCAATGGAGACTCCCTGGCGAAAATGGCGCCGGAACTTTGGTTTCGCGGGGCTGGGGTGAATTGAGACAGGGCTTTGCTTTCGAAGGAGGTTGAGTTTAAAAAGTATAATGATTATATAGGTTTATCTTAAGAATTAACGTGACGATTATTATCGGGTGGCTTTTAAATGTTAAAGTTTCAGAAATTTGTTGTTGCACCCTTGCTGCTGGCCTTCCTTGTTCTGACGATCACCGGCGCAAACGCGGCCCAGAAGGTAACCGCCACGATCGACCTTTCCGAGCAGAGGCTCTATCTTTATGTCGATGGGCGGCTGCGCGACAAATGGGCCGTGTCGACCGCCAGAAAAGGCTACCGCACGCCGGTGGGCAGCTACCGGCCGACCCGGCTGGAACGCGACTGGCATTCACGCAAATACGACTGGGCGCCGATGCCCTATTCGATCTTCTTTCTCGGCGGCTACGCCATCCACGGCACCACCGATCTGAAGCACCTGGGACAACCCGCGTCACACGGCTGCATCCGGCTTCACCCCGATCACGCCGCGCGTCTGTTCAATCTGGTCCAGCAGGTGGGGAAGGCCAGTACGCGGATTGTCGTCAGGCGGTGAGACGCGGCCGAGGTCGTGCCGATCTAACATTTTCCCCTGTAGTAATCGCCTAATACCCGTTCGATCCGGTTGCTTGCTAGTCTTTTCCCATCGCTTTTCTGTTATGGGAGGAAAAAGCATGAGTGCGAAGAAACTTCTGATGATCACCGGTGATTTCACCGAGGACTACGAGACCATGGTGCCGTTCCAGACGCTTCTGGCCATGGGTTACGAAGTCGATGCGGTCTGCCCCGGCAAGAAGGCCGGAGAGACAGTCGCGACCTGTATCCACGATTTCGAGGGCGACCAGACCTATTCGGAAAAACGCGGCCACAATTTCACGCTGAACGCCACCTTCGCCGACGTGGATGTCGCGCAGTATGATGCGCTGGTGATCCCGGGCGGCCGGGCGCCGGAATATCTGCGTCTCGACGCCGATGTCATCGCCGCCGTCCGGCATTTCATGGAGGAAGGCAAGCCGGTCGCCGCGATCTGCCATGGCGCGCAGATCCTGAGCGCCGCGAAAGTCATCGAGGGACGCACCGTCTCCGCTTATCCGGCCTGCCGCCCGGAAGTGGAACAGGCGGGGGCGACCTACGCCGACATCGCCATCGACGGCGCCGTGACCGACGGCAACCTCGTCACCGCCCCGGCCTGGCCCGCCCATCCGGCATGGCTGTCGCAGTTCAACGCGGTGTTGTCCGCAGATGCGTCCAGGGCCGCGGCCTGACCAGAACCACCTTCCGCACCTTCCGACCGTCTACCCACAAATAGGCGCCGGAAGGCTACGGTTCCTGCCCGAGGCTGCCTGCAGTCCTTGGGCGGGCTTTTCAGTGGCCGGGAAAAGCAATAGGTTTACTGGCCACAGACCGGATACAGCCATGTGCAAACTCTTCATCGACGCCGACCCGAACCTTTGGGAAAGCACAACGAGATCCCTGCGGATCGACGGAATGGTCACCTCCGTGCGCCTCGAATCCTTTTTCTGGAAGGTGCTGGAGGAAATCGCCGGGCGTGACGGCATGAACGTCGTGCAGCTCATCACCCGGCTGCATCACGAGAGCATCGATGCGGGGCATGATCTCGGCAATTTCACGAGCTTTCTGAGGGTCTGCTGCGGCCGCTATCTCGCCCTGCAGCTCTCCGGCGACGTACCGGCCGACACCCGTCTGCCGATTTCCGGCCTCGACGCGGACGACATTCTGGAAGCAGAAACCGGCCGCATGCACTGAACTTGCCGGCCGTTCAAGCTGCCGCGCCGGCGATCGGGCCGGGCATATCCAATGGCTTCTGTTGCGTTTCGCTTTCCATCAAGGCGCTGTGCATCTCGGCGGCAATCGCGACCGGCCGCGCATCGAACGGAACGGCGAGAAGGCCGAGCCGCCGGCTCACTTCCCCCAGCATGACCGAGGACGTCATCCAGACGAGCAGCGGTGCGAAGACCAGCGGCAGCGCGACGGGCAGCAGCCAGTAGAACAGTTCCGGCACGTAATAGTGCGAAAAGGTGACGCCGGCGGCGCCCGTGAGGGCCATCCACCATGTGGCGCTGATTGCGGCGCCAAGGGGAAGGGACCCGTCGTCGCGGTCGGCCGTGGGCCAGCCGGAATCGGCCCCGATAAACACCTGCATCACCGAGCGGCAATGAAACATCATCAGGATGGGCGCGAGGATCGAGGTCAGGAGGATCTCGATCAGGAAGCTGAACACGAGCCGTGCGGGGCCGCCGAAGGCCTTGGCGTTGCCGCCCGCAAGGGTGCGGATCACCAGCAGAAGTTTCGGCAGGATCAGCAGAGCGACAAGACCGAAGAGCAGGGCGAGCGCCGTTGCCGTTTCCGGATGGGGAAACACGGGAAACGGCGAATAGCCATCGAAATAGACCGGCGGCGGCGCCACCAGCGGTGCGGTCAGGCTGGTCAGCAAAAACAGGAACCAGATCGGCGAGGCCAGATAGGCGAAGATCCCCTGCAGGATGGAGATCCGGCTCCAGAACTTCAGACGCGGGGCGGCCAGAATGCGGCTGTGCTGCAGGTTGCCCTGGCACCAGCGCCGGTCGCGTTTGGCGTAATCCACCATGTTGGCCGGAGCTTCTTCATAAGAGCCCGTCAGGTCCGGGTCGAGACGCACCTTCCAGCCGTCGCGCGCCAATAGCGCGGCTTCCACCGTGTCGTGGCTGAGGATATGTCCGCCGAAGGGCGGTTTGCCCTGCAGAGGTGCCATGCCGCAGGCCGCCGCGAAGGCCCTGGTGCGGATCAGGGCATTGTGTCCCCAGAATGTGCCTTCCTCGCCCTGCACGGCGGCGAGGCCACGGGCGAAATAGGGGCCGTAAAGGGACGTGGCGAACTGCAGCAGGCGGCCGTAAAGGGTTTTCAGGCCGATGATTTGCGGCAGCGATTGCAGCAGCCCGAGGCGCGGGTCGGCTTCCATGCGCCGGACCATCTCCAGGATGGTCTCTCCATCCATCAGACTGTCGGCGTCCAGCACCAGCATATATTCATAGGCGCCGCCGGACGTCTCAAGAAAATCGGCAATATTGCCAGCCTTGCGGCCGATGTTCTGCTCCCGGCGCCGGTAGAACAGCCGCCCGCCTGCCCGGTGCCGGATCAGCAGTTGCCGATAGGCGCACTGTTCCTTCAGGGCGACGTCGGATTTCGTCGTATCGGACAGGATGTAAAAGTCGAAACAGTCCGCTTCCGGCAGAGTGCCGACGGATTTCATTATGGCTGCGAGACGCGCGAAGACCGGGCCGGTGGCTTCATTGTAGATCGGCATCAGGATGGCGGTGCGGCCCTGGGGACGCCCGTCCGCCGCCGTTGCCGCGTCCGGAGGAAAGAGAATGCCGAAAAGCGCGATACAGCCGCCCCAGGCCAGCCAGAAGGCGGCAACGGCCATCAGGGCGATCCGCACCACGTCAAGCCGGTCGAAGCCGTCCGACTGAACAACCGTGGCGAACATGAAGGACGCCGCGGTCGTCAGGCAGACCGCGGCCAGGACCATGGCAACCCGGCGGCGGCCGGCAGAGCGGACCTTTGACCCGTCCGGCTGCATGTCAGCGGTTCCTTACGCGCGCCGGCGTCCGTTTCATCTGTGGCCGAACCATGTGCAGCGCCCGCTGCCAGCGGGCGGCGAGGGGCGCGAACCGCCGGGAAAGAGGCGGCTCAAGCTCATGAGCCGGCATATCGAGGCGGTGCAGGGGCGGCGGCACGATCATGGTGCGGATCACGCCCGCACGCTCTTCCGCCAGGCCTTTTCCGGCAAGGAACGCATCGGCCTCCAGCTCGGTTTCGGCACCGAAGCGGTGCTCGGCGAGGATTTGCCGCAGAACGTCGTCGGACAGGTCCGCACGCCGGAGTACGTGCCGGATTTCCTCGAAAAGGGATCCGTTGTCGCACGGATCCAAAAGCGGCTCGATGCCGGTTTTATCGTGCGAAATCATGAGTTCCCACTCCACTGATACATCCAGGTTTCCGTCTGGTCGGTTCCGTTGAGCTGCAGCGCCAGGGCGAACTCGACCGGAGTTTCGGCGGTCTTGCGTTCGACATCCACGACAGCCCGCCAGGAACCGCCTTCCAGGCGCTGAACAAAATGGTGTTTGACCGTGGCGTTTTGAACCGTGAGGCGCGGTTGCAGAGGTGCGTCGGCACCGAGGCCGGAAATCGCCTCGCCCGCGAACTCCACCACGAATTTGCGGAATTTGGAATCGGGGTCCGAGGCGGCCGCGCCGCCATGGCCCGTGCTGGTGCGCACGATCCGCGCCAGTTCGGTTCCCGGTTCCGGATTGGCGCCCCAGATCATCCGGTATGCGAACCGGTGTTCCGAGCCCGCTTTACCGCCGGCTTCCGGCACCCAGAGGGCGACGATATTGTCGTAGATCTCCTTGTCCGCCGGAATCTCCGCCAGCATCACATGCCCGCGGCCCCAGCCGTTGACTGGTTCGATCCACAAGGAAGGCCGGCGCTGGTATTTCGCTTCCGTGTCCTGGTAGTTGTCGAAGTCGCGGTCGCGCTGCAACAGGCCGAAGCCTGCCGGACTTTCCTCCTGGAAGAAGGAGAGCGCCAGCGCTTCCGGGTTGCGGATCGGCCGCCACAGCCGCTGGCCGTTGCGCCGCAGGATCAGCAGCCCGTCATTGTCGTGAACCTCCGGGCGGTAGTCGTCAAAGCCGGTGCGGTCGTTTTCGCCGAACAGGAACATGGAGGTCAAAGGCGCGATGCCCAGCCGTTCGACATCTTCGCGCAGGAAGATCCGCGCATCGACCTCAACCACGGTGTTAACGCCGGGCTTGATGGTGAACTGATAGGCGCCGGCGACGCTCTTGCTTTCCAGCTCCGCGTAAAGCCGCATCTCCGCGGCGCCCTCCGTGGGGCGCTCCAGATAGAACCTTGTGAACCTTGGAAACTCTTCTGGCCCGGAAATGGCTGTATCGATGGCCAGCCCGCGTGCGGACAGCCCGTACACATTGCCTTTTCCCAGCGCCCGGAAGTAGCTCGCTCCGAGAAACACGATGAGCTCGTCGAAGACGTCCGGGGTGTTGAGCGGATGATGCAGCCTGAAACCGGCGATGCCGGGAAGTTCCAGCTCCTTGAATTGTTCCGGATCGAGCGGCTCGCGGTATTCGAAATCGGCGCCGGTGAAGCGGATCGGGCGCGTTTCGTCTCCGGCGATTTCGAAAAGTTCCACCGGCTCCTTGTAAAGCCAGCCGGGATGAAACGCCTGAAGCCGATAGTTTCCCGCCGTGTCTTTCCAGACCGCACGGTCCGGCGAAAACCGGATGGCCCTGTGTCGGTCATAGTCGAGTTCGCTCAGGATTTCAGGCAGTTCCGGCGTTTCGGCATCGAAGGCTTTGGCGGCTTTCTCCTTCATGCGCCGGACCAGCGCCTCGAAGCTGAAGGGTATTCCGGGAGCAGTCCCGGCGCCTCCTTGTGCAGGTGCGGCATTTTCAGCCCGGGCAATATTGGATATGGCTCCGCCCGCGAGCGAGCCGGCCATCAGGGCCGTTGCTGACAAAAACTTGCGCCGATTGATCACAATGACCGATCACCTCTTTGAAACTAAAGCGTTCTTTTATGGACACGATTTCAATGAGCACACGCACTGGAGCGATTTTATGGACAAAAACGGACCAAAAAATGGTCTTTCTGTGCGCTGCAGCATCGCGTGCCGATCTCTTCTGATCGCAAACGCTCAAGTCGTCAATTGGTTTCATCGTTCGGCCAGAAAAATCAGCTGGGTGGTGTCTGCAGCTACAAGAGAGTGACCACAAAATCGCCGATCGCGAGAGCCGACGTCAGGCCCGGAGATTCGATGCCGTAGAGGGCAACGAGACCATTGCGGCCGTGGGCGCGCTGCCCGTCGATGCGGAAATCCTCGGCGGGTTCGCCGGGTCCGGAAATCTTGGGACGGAAGCCGCAATAATCCGGGATTAGCGAATTGTCCGGCAGACCGGGCCAGTAGCTGCGGATGGCCGCGTAGAATTTGTCGCCGCGCGCGGGGTCGACCTCATAGTCGATGTCCTCCACCCACTCCACATCGGGGCCGAAGCGGGCCTGATGCTGCAGATCCAGGGTGATGTGAACGCCGGAGCCGCCGGGTTCCGGCACCGGATACACCAGCCTGGAAAACGGTGCCTTGCCCTGAAGCTTGAAATAGTTACCCTTGGCCAGATAGGCCTTCGGAGCATTGGCGCCAGCGACGTCCTCCATCAGGCCCGGCGCGCCATGTCCCGCGGAAACGATGAGTTCCCGGCAGCTCAGGGAATAGGATCCGGTGTCGCCGGTGTCGACCATGAGCCTGTAGCCGTCCTCATACGGCTCGATCCGCATGACATTGCTGTTGAGAACAACCTGGCCGCCACGGTCCTCCAGAGCGCCCTGAAGGGCGAGCATGAAGCCATGACTGTCGATGATGCCGGTCGAGGGGGACCAGAGCGCGCCGCAGCAATCGAGCTCGGGTTCGATCTCCTGAAGCTTGTCGCGGTCGTAGAAGACCAGATCGTCCAGAGCGGTGTCGATAGCCTGCCTGTGCAGGCGCTGCAGTTCAGGCAGCTGCGCTTCGTCCGCGGCCACGATCAGCTTGCCGATCCGCTCATGTGCGATGCCGTTTTCGGCGCAGAACCGGTAGAGCTGTTGTTTGCCGGGAAGGCACAGTTTCGCCTTCAGGCTGCCGGGGGGGTAATAGATGCCGGCATGGATGACTTCGGAATTCCGGGCACTGGTTTCCGACCCGATCAGGCCGTGCCGCTCCAGCACTATGACCTCACGTCCGGACAGCGCCAGCGCCCGCGCACAGGCCAGCCCGACGGCTCCCGCGCCGATCACGATGGTTTCGATGTCATGCATGGGCGGGGTTTCCAGATGTCATGAACCGGCTATTCCTTTTCGAGCGCCGCCCCGGCCTTGCGCCGGGGCCTGCGGACAGACTCTGCGTAAAGGTCCCGGCTCAAGGCCGGGACGGCAGGGCGATTGCGGCTCAACCCCACCACTTTTCCGGCTCGAACGATCCGGCGGCGTCCTCAAGGACCTGTCCAACCTGAAACAGGGTGCTTTCGTCGAAGGGCTTGCCGATCAGCTGAAGGCCGAGGGGCAGGCCGTCCTTGTCGAGGCCGGCGGGTACGGAAATGCCCGGCAGGCCGGCCATGTTCACGGTAACGGTGAAGATGTCGTTCAGGTACATCCTGACCGGATCGGAATGCAGCTCCTGGTCGGCGACGCCGAAGGCCGCGGAAGGGGTTGCCGGGGTCAGGATCGCGTCGACACCGTTCTGCCAGGCAAGGTCGAAATCGCGCTTGATCAGCGTGCGAACCTTCTGGGCCTTCAGGTAATAGGCGTCGTAGTAACCGGCCGACAGCACGTATGTGCCGATCAGGATGCGGCGCTTGACTTCCTCGCCGAAACCCTCGGCGCGGGTGTTTTCGTACATTTCGAGGATGTCCTTGCCCGGCACGCGCAGACCGTAGCGGACGCCGTCATAGCGGGCAAGATTCGAGGAGGCTTCCGCGGGCGCGACGATGTAATACGCCGGCAGGGCGTATTTGGTGTGCGGCATGGAGATGTCGACGATTTCGGCCCCCGCATCCTTCAGCCACTGAATGCCCTTTTGCCAAAGCTCCTCGATTTCGCCGGGCATGCCGTCCATGCGGTATTCCGCCGGAATGCCAATCTTGAGGCCCTTCACGGATTTGCCGATGGCGGCCTCATAGTCCGGCACCTCGATATCGACTGAAGTCGTGTCCTTCGGATCGACGGAGGCCATGGACTTCAAAAGGATGGCGCTGTCGCGCACCGTGTGGGCGATCGGGCCGGCCTGATCGAGAGAGGAGGCGAAGGCGACGACGCCCCAGCGCGAGCAGCGGCCATAGGTCGGCTTGATGCCGACGGTGCCGGTAAATGCGGCCGGCTGGCGGATGGAACCGCCGGTGTCGGTCGCCGTCGCCCCCATGCACATGCGCGCGGCAACGGCGGTGGCGGACCCGCCCGAGGAACCGCCCGGAACCAGATCCTGGTTGGAGCCCTGCTTGCGCCAAGGATTGACCACCGGGCCATAATAGGAAGTCTCGTTGGAGGAACCCATGGCGAACTCGTCCATGTTCAGCTTGCCGAGCATGACGGCGCCGTCCGCCCACAGGTTGGACGTCACGGTGGAGTCGTAAGGCGGTTTGAAGCCGTCGAGAATATGGCTGCAGGCCTGGGTGTGGACGCCCTTGGTGGCGAACAGGTCCTTGATGCCGAGCGGAATACCTTCCAGCGCCCCGCCGTCGCCCTTGGCAAGTTTCGCGTCGGAGGCTTTTGCCATGTCGCGGGCCTTGTCGGCGGTGACCGTCACATAGGCGTTGAGGGAGGCGTTGGCGGCTTCAATGTTGCCGATGAATGCCTCGGTGAGCTCCAGGGACGTGTAGTCCTTGTTCTTCAGGCCGTCGCGGGCCTCGGCAATGGTGAGTTTGGTGAGATCGGTCATGACTTTGATCTTTCAGGCGGCCCTGAGCGGCCGTGTGTAAAAAACGGAATAGGGATTTTCGGGATAATCGAGCACCGGGCCGCACTCGGTGAAACCGGCCTGCTCATAGAGCCGCCGCGCGGCCTCATAGTTGTGTCCGGTTTCCAGCACGAGGTCCGTGAGGCCCTCCCTGGCCGCGAGCTCTGTCACATGATCGAGGATCCGGTGCGCCAGCCCAAGACCCCGGAACTGCGGGCGGGCATAGAAGCGCTTGAGTTCGCCGATACCATCCTCGTGCCGGTGCAGCGCACCGCAGGCCGCCGCCTGTCCCTCGATACGGGCGACGAAAACCGACGTTTCCGGTCCGGCCATGTCTTCAGCATTCATGGCGTAGTTGGCCTCTTCCGGCGTCAGAGAGCGGAGAATGGCGTTCAGTTCGCCGATCATGGCGCGCATGTCCTCGCTCAAGGGGCTCTCGACAGCAATGGTAGCGTGGCAGGAGGTGCTCATCCCGGCCTGTGCCCGATTATTCGACGACTTTCGGCACGATGAAGAAATTGTCTTCACTGGCCGGGGCGTTCGCGATGATGTCCCTGGCCTTGTTGCCGTCGGTGACACCGTCCGGACGTTTCTTCATGGTCTGCTCGACCACGGAGTTGAGTGGTTCGACACCGTCGATGTTCACTTCGTCCAGTTGCTCGACAAAGCCCAGGATGGCGTTCAGTTCGCCGGTCATGCGGGTGGCGTCCTCTTCACTCACCTTGATCCGGGCGAGATGGGCAACGCGTTTTACCGTGTCGGTATCTACTGACATGTTTTCCTCGTTGGGTTCGATCCGCGCCGGACCCGGCAAGATACCGGCGACATTGCGGTTGTCCCTGTGTTAGCGGGCCAGCGTCCTTCTATTCAAGCCTTCCTGCTTGCACTGGAATGCCAATATGCCTATTCCGGTACTGGCTGGAACCGGAATATTGATTGCATGAGCCCTTCACTGGAAACACACGCTATCGCGGCAGGACGTCCGCAGGAATTGCGGGTCACCTCGGCGCTTCTGGACGCAGCCCTCCGCGAACTTGCGCAAAACGGCTATGAACAGACCACCCTGGCGGCGATCGCCGCCAGGGCCGGGACCAGCAAGCAGGCGGTCTATCGGCGCTATGAGGGCAAGGCGGGCCTCATAGCGGCCGCCGTTGGGCAAGGCCTGCAAGTCGCCGGTCCCGCGGCTCCCCTGCGCGGCAGCGTTGCCGGGGATTTGCGGCAATGCCTTTCGGATATGGTGGCCGCCTTGCAGGAGACACCTCTCGGCGGAGCCGTCAGGGCCCTTGTCCCTTATCGCCATGTTCCGGAATTCGCGCCGGTGCTTGAGGAGGCGGAGACGGCCCGGCGGCTCGTGCTGCGGCAGATCTTCATCGCAACACCTTTCGAGGCGGACATGGAAACGCGGATCGATCTCCTCCTGGGCCTAGTCCATTTCCGCCTGCTGTTCGGGACCGCGAAAATCACGCAAAACGATATCGATACGGCGATTTATCTGGTGCTCGGCCTCGTCGCGCCGCGCGACCCGGTACCCCGGGACGGGCTCCCCGGGATCTGAACGCCCTGGGAGCTGGGGGCTCTGGCGATCACGGTTTCTCCCGACCGGTTGGCGGCCCTGTGATCAAGGGTGATTGGCGTTCCTTTGCCGGGGGGCACATCTTCCATTCGTTGCGGAGCGCGGAGCCAGCGCCCGAACCTGTTCATATTCACTACTGATGGAGATCCCGATGCCGCTCTACACCTCCAAATCCGTTCTCCTGGGACTGACGGCGCTGTTTTCCGCTGCCGCGTTCACTGCTTCAGCCGATGAAATCACCACGTTCACCAAGTCGGGCGCCGCCATCGGCGGCACGGATCCGGTCGCCTATTTCACCGAAGGCAAGCCGGTCGCCGGATCGGATGCCTTCACCGCGGACTATGACGATGTGACCTGGAAATTCGCCTCCGCCGAAAACCGCGATGCTTTCGTTGCGGACCCGGCGAAATACGCCCCGCAGTTCGGCGGCTTCTGCGCATTTGGCGCGGCAATGGGCTTCAAGGTTCCGGTGGTGCCTGAAGCCTGGTCTATCGTCGATGGCAAACTCTATCTCAACAATTCCCTGACGGTGCAGGACCGGTTCGAAGAGGACGTTCCCGGCCACATCGAGAACGCAACCTTGAACTGGGAAATCATCCGCGAGAAAAAGCCGGAAGACCTGAAGGAACCGATCATCCGCGACTGATGGCGTTCCGCCTGAAGAGCTGAACGCTCCAGATTTCCGCCGCCCCGGCTACTACCGCCGGGGCCAACTGCGAGTAACACATTTTGTTCCGGATCGTCGTTCGGCTCACGCTTCAATTGTCCGGAATGATGGTGAGGCTACGACCTTGTCATCAGGTTGATTTCAGCCCGTAGTTCTGAACCGCTCCCAGCACGCTTTCGATTTCGCTTTCCGAGAGGATGTGCGGTTTGCCGATGCTGCGGCTGAGGATATAGGCGCGGGCGAGCACTTCCAGTTCCTCCAGGCGCCAGAGTCCCTTTTCAAGGGTCTCGCCGGCAACCACGGCTCCGTGGTTTGCCATCAGGCAGCCATGCCGTCCGCGCATGGCGGCGACCACGTTGTTGGCGAGATCCTCGCTGCCGAACAGGGCATACCCGGCCAGCGGCACGGTGTTGCCGCCAAACAGCGCGATCATGTAGTGGCAGGCCGGGATTTCCTCCCGGTTGATGGACAGCGCCGTGCAATGCACCGGATGGGCGTGAACGATGGCGTTCATGTCCGGCTTCGCCCGCAGCAGCGCCAGGTGGAACTGCCATTCGGTGGACGGCGGCAGAGGTCCTTCCGGCTCTCCCTGCCCGTCAAGCGGCATGGACACCAGCATATCGGGCGTCATCCGGTCATAGGGGACGCCCGAGGGCGTGATGATCATCCTGCCGTCCGCACGAGCCGAGATGTTGCCCGATGTGCCCTGGTTGATCCCCCGGCGGTTCATGTCCCGACAGGCGTCGATGATGGCTTGCCTGAGGTCCGGCGTGTCCCGGTAGGGTGGTTTCAGCATGGTTTTACGCGAGCTCCAGCATTTCCGCCGCGGTTTGCGAGCAGGTGGCGACATGGGTGGCGTATCCGCCGCGAATGGCGGCCAGCATGGGTTTTGCCCGCTCGGGACCGGAGCCGACCAGCAGGCCCATGTCCTTGTTTTTCATCTGGTCGAGTGTGACGGCGATCATGCGGTTTTCGATCTCCCGCATGACAGGGTTGCCTTCGTGATCGATCAGCCGGCCGCAAATGACACCGATCGCGCCCTTTTCGGCGCAGGCATCCACTTCGGACCGGTCGAGCAGCCCTGCATGGACCACGTGGCTGCCGGCGGTGCAGGTGCCGCAGGCGAAGATGGTCTTGTTGCAGTCGGCGACGGCCTCGAGCTGCTCGCGGATCACCGGTTCCTGCTTGAGACGGTCGACGAGTTGTTTGTCCGAGAGCAGCAGCGGCACATGCAGGTTGACGCAGTGGGCACCGTAGCGGCGCGCCAGCGTGGCCGAGCAGGTTTCGGCGGCGAATCCAAGCGCGGCGGGCCGCGATCCGACAAGCTGCACGACGGTCAGCCCATCGATGGTGACACGGGGGGCTGCTTCCGCGACCCGGTAGACGGTCTCGCCCCATGCCACCCCGAGGCGGTCGCCCGGCTCCAGCAGGCTTGGCAGCCAGTCGGACACCACCCGGGTCACCCGGTCGAGCGACTGGTCCGCCCCGTCCGGGGAGGAAGGCACGACAATGGCGTCGCGAAGGCCGAACCGGTCCACGAGGGCACGGGCCAGTTGCTGGTCGCGGAAAATGTCGCTGTCGAGCGTGATCCGGACGTAGTCCCGTCGCCGCGCCTCGGACAGGTAATTGACCACCGTCGCGCGCGAGATGCCGAGCCGTTCGGCGATCTCGTTCTGGTTCATGCCGTCCTGATAGTAGCACCAGGTCACCTCGATGATCGCCTCGTCCTGGGACCGGGTGCGGGTGACGGTTTTCGCATCGCCCGACCGGGATGATCTGCCGGGGCCCGGCGTCATGCGCTCTTTTCGAGATTGGCGAGATCGGGAAACAGACCGGCAAGCCCCTCGGCGCTCGCTTCGCAAACACCGCGTTCGGTGATCAGACCGGTGACCAGATGGTTCGGCGTCACATCGAAGGCCGGATTGCCGCCAGGCGTGCCGGGCGGCGTCACCTGAACCTGGCCGATGGTGTCCTCCGCCGTCAGACCCTGAATATGCGTGACTTCGCGCTCGTTACGCTCCTCGATGGGGATTTCCACGACGCCGTTGTCCACCGTCCAGTCGATGGTCGGGGAGGGGAGGGCCACATAGAAGGGCACATCGTTTGCCCTGGCTGCCAGCGCCTTCAGATAGGTGCCGATCTTGTTGCACACGTCGCCTCTGCGGGTGGTGCGGTCCGTGCCGACGATGACCATGTCGACAAGGCCATGCTGCATCAGATGACCACCGGCATTGTCGGTGATGTAGGTGTGCGGGATACCGTGGCTGCCGAGTTCCCACGAGGTGAGCGCTCCCTGGTTCCTCGGACGGGTCTCATCAACCCAGACATGGATCGGGATGCCGGCATCGTGGGCGTGATACATCGGGCTTGTCGCCGTGCCCCAGTCGACGGTGGCGATCCAGCCGGCATTGCAATGGGTCAGCAGCCGGACGGGTTCGCCATCCTGCTTGGTCGCCGCGATCTTGCGGATGATCTCCAGGCCGTTGAGACCGATCCTTCGGTTGATCTCGACATCCTCGTCGGAAATCTCATGCGCCAGCTTCAGGGCGGTTGCGGCACGCTCGTCTTCGGGCAGGGTCTTCAGCCGGGTGCGGCAGCGGTTGAGCGCCCAACGCAGGTTGATCGCCGTCGGGCGGGTCTTGTCGAGATACTCGAAGGCTTCGTCCAGATGGGCGTCGGACGGATCGATCCGGGCGGCCAGCGCCATGCCGTAAGCGGCGGTCGCCCCGATCAGCGGCGCTCCGCGAACCCGCATTTCCACAATCGCATCGGCGAAATCCCGCAGAGTATCGACCTGCTGGATGCGGAAATCGTGCGGCAGCCAGCGCTGATCGATGATCTGCAGGGCGGACTGGTCCTCATCCCACCAAAGCGAGCGGTAATGTGTGCCGTTGACCTTCATAGGATGTCCTTTGCATTGAATTGGCGGGCGAGATCGAGAAGCGACGCTGTCGAGCCGAACTCCCCGGCGCGCAGAATGAGCTCCGCGCCCATGGCCAGGTTGCGGGCTTCGAGACGGCTTCTCACTTGGGTGTCCTCGATGTCCTCGAAATCGGCATTATGGGCGAGCGACAGCGTGCGGCGGTGCATCTCGATGCCGCAGAAGCCGAGCGCGTCGGTGCGGATGTCCGCCAGCAGGTCCTCGCAGATGCCACCGCTGGGCTGGCCCTGGTCCTCGAACAACGCGGCGGGATAGAGCATGCCAGTGCGTTCGTTCTCCCAGAGGGTCCTGAACTCGGTCTCGAAGGAGGCGAACACCTCGTCGATGATCGTGAGAATCCACTCCTGATACGGCTCCAGCCCGGCGGCGTCGCGATGCGCCGGCTGACTGAAATAAGCCATCAGGAAATTGGCGACGAGCATGCCGATATCGAAACCCATGGGTCCGTATTGAACGAATTCAGGGTCGATGATCTTGCTTTCGGTTTCCGTCGACATGATCGACCCGCTGTGCAGATCGCCATGGAGCATCGTTTCCGTGTTGGAAGCGAACTTCATGAACATGCGCTGCGCCCGCGCCTTCAGCTTCGGGTTCCCGCGCAGTTCGGCCACCACGGGATCCAGGTCCGGCGTGTGATGGTTCATCTTCGCGTCGTAATAGGGATCTGTGAAAACCAGCGCCTCGGTGATAGCCGGGATCTCGACATTGCCGGAAAACAGGCCGACGTCCTTCTTCTTGTCGGCGCTCTTCATGGAGAGCTCCGAGCCGCGGAACGCCGTGCGGGCGCAGAAGCGCCCCAGGAAGCCGCCGAGGCCCTCGACCATCTCACCGTCGATCAGCTTGCGGCGCAGGATCTTGTGGGGTGAAAGATACTCCATCACGATCAACGCCTGCACTTTGTCGAAATGGTAGATCTCCGGCACGGACCCCGGATCGCGCTCCGCCTGCCGGACAAGTGCGTGGTTTTCGTAATAGGCGCGATAGAGCGGCAGCGGCCAGCTGTCTCCGACCAGGCGCACATAGGGCAAGGCCTGCTTGACGACCACCGCGCCTTGCGGCCCTTCCACGATGAAAACCAGGTTCAGGTTGCCGTCGCCGACTTCTTTCACCGTCCATCGGGACGGATCGGATCCGACGCGCCCGGCAATCACGGGCACTGCCGACAGGCGGGTTCCAAGCTCTTCTGGGGTCAAGGGGCGATAGAGTTCAGGTGTGTCCATCTTGCTGTACTGTCCTCCCGATTTTCCCCGAATAAAAGTCAAGATTACACAAAAGTCAACTCAGTTGACAAATGGCTATTTTACGTGCTGTAACGATTGCAGCGAGAGAGGAGCTCGTCAAAAATTGGGAGGAAAGGTGAAAGACGTCACCTGCAAACTGAACGGTCTGGAGAAATCCTTCGGTCGCAATCACGTGCTGCGCGGCATCGATCTGGAATTGCGCGCAGGCGAGGTCACGGCCCTGATGGGAGCGAACGGCGCCGGCAAGTCGACGCTGGTCAAGATCCTGTGCGGCTACCATTTCGCGGATGCGGGCCGGATCGAGCTGGGCGGTGTGCCCTATGCGCCGGCAGATGCGGCCGACGCCATCTCCAAGGGCGTCGTCACGGTGCATCAGTCCATCGACGACGGTGTCATTCCCGATCTCGACGTTGCGACAAACCTGACCCTCGACCGGCTGACGGAACCGGGCGTCGGCCTGTTCGTCAACGATCGAAAGCTCCGCCGCCAGGCCCGCGCGGTCGCCGAAAGCATGGGGCTGACGATGGACGTGCGCACCCGTGTCGCGGATCTCGACGTCGCCGACCGTCAGATGATCGCGATCGCCCGGGCGATGGCAAGATCACCGAAACTGCTGATCCTCGACGAGCCGACATCGTCCCTGTCCGCTTCGGAGGCGGACCGTCTGTTCAACCTGATCGACAGGCTCAGAGCCGACGGTGTCGCCATCTTGTACATTTCACACCGCATGTCCGACATCCGCCGAGTGGCGGACCGGATCGTCTCCATGCGCGACGGCGCCATTTCAGGTGTCTTCGACACGGAGCCGCTCGATTATACCGGCGCGGTCAACGCCATGCTCGGCCATCAGATGACCGAAGTCGATATCGATCCGGTTGCCGGTGGCGAGTCCGTCCTCGATGCCAGGGAGCTGCGGCTTTTCAAGGACAGCCCGTCTATCAACTTCACGGCCCGGGAAGGTGAGGTCATTGCTTTCACAGGGCTTTTAGGCAGCGGCACCACTGAACTCGCCGAAGTTCTTTTCGGACTTGCCGAACCGGCGGAGGGCGTACTCCTTCTCGACGGCAAGGCGTACCGTCCGACGAGTGCGACGGAAGCCGTTGCCAGCGGCGTATTCATGTCGCCGAAGGACCGCAGCGTGAATGCGGTGATCGCGGATTTCGACATCGCCGACAACATGACGCTGCCCTTCCTGAAGGCTTTCAGCCGGTTCTCCTTCCTGAGCGAACGCGCTCAGCGGCGGGCCAGCAGGGACATGATCGACAGGATCGGCGTCAAATGCCAGAGCGAGCGGGACGGTATCGGCACGCTTTCGGGCGGCAATCAGCAGAAGGTCATGATTGGCCGCTGGCTGCTTGAAGACGCGCGCGTGCTCCTGCTCGACGAGCCGTTCCAGGGCGTGGATATCGGGGCCCGGCGGGATATCGGAAAGTATATCCGCCAGACAGCGGCCGGCCGAACCACACTCGTCTTCGTCGCGGAAATCGACGAAGCCCTCGAAATCGCGGACCGGATCATCGTTCTGAACGAAGCAATGATCGCCGGTGAATACGTCAACAGGGACGTGGACCTGAACCATCTGGTCGCGGCTGTGTCCGGCCCGGCCCGGATGCAGGCTTCAGGCCAACCGCTTCCCACGTCCCCAAACCAGGCAATGGCATGAATTCCAACGACACCTCCAGGTCCGCACTCGAGCTCGCCATCCGCTACGGCTTTATCGTGCTGCTGTGCGGGCTTGCCATTTTCTTCAGCATCTACGCCAGCGGCTTTGCCAGCGCCCGGTCGGCGGTGTTTATTTTCCAGTCGGTGGCCATCACCGGCATTCTGGCTCTTGGCGTGACCTGCACGCTGGTTGTCGGCGGCTTCGACCTGTCGATCGGCTCGGTCGCGACCTCCGCGCTCATGCTGTCCGCCTATACGATGGTGATCCTGGAACAGTCGGCGTTCGTGGCGGTTGTCGTGTGTCTTGCCATGGGCGCCCTTGTCGGGCTGATCAACGGGCTGCTGATCGTGAAGATGCGCGTTCCCGACCTTCTGGCCACCCTGGGGATGATGTTCCTTCTGATCGGCCTGCAGCGCATTCCGACCCAGGGCAATTCCATCGCCACCGGCATGAACCTGCCGGACGGGTCGGTTGCCGAAGGCACGTTTTCCGCGGCCTTCCTGTGGCTGGGGCGGCACCGGTTCGACCTCTTTCTGGATCGCCTGCTGCCGGTGCCCGTGGTCGTCTTCCTGCTGATCGCCCTGATCATCTGGCTGTTTCTCGGCTACACGCGCCATGGCCGGCTGATGTATGCCATCGGCTCCAACGAGCGGGCCGCCGGCCTGGTCGGCACAAATGTGCATCGCTACAAGATCGTCGCCTACATGATCTCCGGCATGCTTGCCTCGGTGGGCGGCATCCTGCTTGCGGCCCGGCTCGGCCGGGGCGACATCGCGTCGGGCAACAATCTTCTGCTCGATAGTGTGGCCGCTGCCCTGATCGGTTTCGCGGTTCTGGGCGCGGCGCGTCCGAACGCCTTCGGAACGGCGGCGGGCGCCCTTTTCGTCGGCATTCTTCTCCAGGGGCTCACCATGATGAACGCCCCTTATTACATGCAGGACTTCGTCAAGGGCGCCGTGCTTGTCGCCGCCCTTGTCTTTACGTTCTACCTGTCCTCGCGTCGCGGCGGCAGGAGAACAGCGTGACGCCGCAAAGGCGCCCGTTCGAAAAATGGGAGGATACACAATGTTGAGACGTGAATTCATGAAGCTCGCGGTTGCCGCCGGGCTGGGACTGTCCGGCAGCGGCGCCGCGCTCGCCGCCGACATGCCGGCTCCGTTCGACAAGCCCGAGGATGTGAAGATCGCGCTGGTGCGCTACCTGTCCACCGGTGACTTCTTCCAGTCGTATCTTTCAGGCGTCGAAAAACAGGCAGAAGCGCTCGGCGTGGACCTGCGCGTGCTGGACAGCAGGCAGGATGCCGCCCTTCAGGCCGATATGGTCGATCAGGCGATCGCGCTGGGCGTTGACGGCATCATCATCCAGCATGGGCTGACGGAATCCATGAAACCCGCCGCCCAGCGTGCGGTCGAGGCCGGAATCAAGGTCGTCGCCTTCGACGTCAACGTCGAAAACGATGCCATTCCCCAGGTCGAGCAGTCCGATTACCTTCTCGGCAAGCTGGCCCTTGAGCAGGCCATCAAGGACAATGGCGACAGCTTCACCGCAGGGTATGTCTATGTGCCGGGCATTGCTCCGCTCGACCGGCGCGACGTTGCCTGGAAGGAAGTCAAGGAAGCGAATGTCGGCATCAAGGAAGCGGCCATGTTCGGCACGCTCGACAACCCGATCGCCAATTCGGTGGCCAATCAGGCCCGATCCGTGCTGCAGGCCAACCCGACCATCACCGTCGTCTTCGCCCCCTATGACGAATTTGCCAAGGGCGTGAAGATCGCCGTCGACGAAGCCGGTCTCAGCCAGGACATCAAGATCTACTCCGCCGATGTTTCGACCGCGGATATTTCCGCCATGCGCGAACCGGACAGCGCCTGGGCCGCGACGGTCGCGACCAACCCCGCCGTTGTCGGCGAGGTGAGCGTTCGCACGCTCGCCCTGATGCTGGCAGGTGAAGACCCTGGCAAACAGGTCATCGTTCCGCCGACCCTGATCACGCAGGACTTCCTGAACGAACAGGACGTGAAGAACATGTCGGACCTCGGCGAGAAAATGCCGCAGTTCCAGCATGCGGATGTCTCCACCGCCGAATGGATCCCGCTGCCCAAGCGCTAACCCGCCCGCAGCCGTGAACGGCGGAAGCGGATGAGCAAAGAACCTTCGAAAGCCCGGCAGAGATGCCGGGCTTTTGCGGTTCAGGAGGTAGGAAAAGAAGAGTGGTGACGGACTGTCTTCAAATTCTCTGCGATGCAGGTCTTTAAATGCGTCCTCGCAAATGCTAAATCCTGAATAATATATTCAGCTTTAAGAGGTGCCCATTGGCCAGCCGTCCGAAACGCCGACCACGCTTTCTGAGCGTCAAGTCGACACACTACCTCAGCCCGAACCTGATCCGGGTCACTTTCGCGGGCCCGGAACTGGAAGGTTTTCCCTCCGGTCATGAAGGTGCCAACTGCAAGCTGGTGTTGCCACGCGACGGAGAAACCCGGCAGGATTTCGAAGCCTACTTCGAACCCGACGGGCCGGAGGAAAAGATCCATCCGGTGCGGACCTACACCGTGCGCGCCTTCCGCGCCGAAAGCCTCGAACTCGATATCGACTTTGTCGCGCATGGGGACAACGGCCCGGCGACGCGCTGGGCACAGCGCGCGGGTCCGGGGTCTTTTCTCGGCTTTTTGGGCCCAAGCCAACCGAAAATCACCGACTTCCACGCCGACTGGTACCTGTTGGCAGCAGATCTTTCCGCCATGCCTGTGGTGGAAGCGACGCTCGAGGCGATGCCTGCGGAAGCATGTGGGGTCACCGTCTTCGAGGTGCCCTCGGCTGATGACATCCGCGAGATAGCCGCACCTGCCGGAATAGAGCTGCACTGGCTTGTGCAGGCCGATGTTTCCAGGCCGTCGACGGCTCAATTTGATTTTGTGAAAGCGCTGCAATGGCCGTCCGGGACGGTTCAGACCTGCATTGCCGGCGAAAGCTCGGTCATTCGCGCGCTGCGCGACTACCTGCATAATGAACTGAATGTGCCGAAGAACGACACCTATATTTCCGGTTACTGGAAGATCGGGATGGTCGAGGACCAGCACCAGCAGATGAAACGCGAGGAAGCGGCTGCGGTCCAGGCTTAGGGTACGGACGCTAGAGTATGTACCCTGATCTCTGCGTCAGAAAAGCCCTTCATAGGCGTAGCGGGTCTTGGTTGTGGCTTCGGCGTCGAACCAGCCCGGCTGCTTCTGGAGCACGCGGAAGAGTTCGTTGGCGCGTCGGACCTGGTCGAGGTCGAACCGTTCCCTGGCCGGGTCCCATTCGAAATCGAAGGCGCATTCGGCGATCAGGGGCCAGTAATCCGTGTTGCCGGCGTACCAGAAACTCAAGCCAAGCTTGATCGGGTCTGCTTTCCTGAAATCGACCTTGCACAGCTTGCGGAAGATTTCGGCCGGCCGGAAGCCGTTGACGGTCAGCAGCTTTGTTTTTTCCGCCAGGCCCAGCCGCTTGAGAGCCGGGAAAATACCGGTGGCGTCATGTACCGTTGAAAGCTCCGGCTCCTTCTTGAACCGGATGGCGCTGGAGCGGGAAAACACGCTCCGGAAGGGCGGCATCAGGTCTTCCTCGAACTTCATCTCCGCCCGTCTGTCGTCGGTGGTCTCAACGGAGGCATCTTCGGCCAGGATCAGGTCAGGGGAGCGGAACTTGAGCGTCAGCTTGTAGTCGTCGTCGTCTTTCTCATGGCGCAGCCGCAGCGCATATCCGGCGCGGCGGAGTTCAAAATCCTGTGTGTCCAGATAGGTGGTGCGGCGCATCTCTTCCTTTTGCTGCCGCTTGATCTCGCCGCCGAGTTGTCCGGCGAGAAAATCGATCAGGTCCTGAAAGGCCTCGCTGCCGGCGTTGCGGTCCTGAAACCGGCCGGAATTCAGGATCAGCTTGTATTCGCGGGATGTGATGGTGTTCATCTGGCAGCCCCGTTCCGCAGTGATCCGGAGCAGAGTGCGGTTTGCCCGTTAAAAGGTCAATGAGGCACAGGCTTCTTGTCCAGATTGTGGTGCCGCGACATTAGCGGAATTCAGACTTCGCCCATCGCCTTGCGGAAGCGGTTGACGCTTTCGGCGAAGCCGTAAACCAGTGCGTCGGCGGTGAAGCCGTGGCCGATGGACATCTCCCGGATGAAGGGAGCGCGGGCAAGCAGCGCCGGGATGTTGTCGACCGTCAGGTCGTGCCCGGCATTGACGCCGAGGCCGCAGGCGCGGGCGGCCTCCGCCGCGGCGACAACCTTGTCGAGTTCCCGTGTGGCCCTGTCAGTGTCGTCGTAGCAGGCGCCATAGGGGCCGGTGTAGATCTCGATCCGCTCCGCACCCAGCCGGGCGGCATGTTCCGGCGCGGCGGGATCCGGGTCGCAGAAGAGAGACACCGTCACCGACCATTCCTTCGCTGCGGCGATGGCGGTTTCAAGCGCTGCGGTGTCCTTCAAGAAATCCCAGCCATGGTCGGAGGTGGTCTGCTCCGGATCGTCCGGCACAAACAGGACCTGCTCCGGCCGGGCCGCCTCGACCAGTTGCATGAAATCCGTGGTCGGAAAGCCTTCCAGGCACAGCTCCTTGTTCGGGAACCGGTCCTCGATCAGTTCGGACAGCTCGAAGACATCCGTCTTGCGGATGTGCCGCTCGTCCGGACGCGGGTGGACGGTAATTCCTTTCGCGCCTGCTTCCATGGCAATCGCGGCAAGTCCGGTGACGCTCGGCCAGGGCAGGTCGCGGCGATTGCGCAACATGGCGACGGCATTGACGTTGACGGAGAGGCGGGAAACAGCGGCCATTGTCGGAAATCCGGATGAAATTGTTGCCAGTCCGCTTTAAGCGTCTGGATCATTCCTGCAAGATTATTTTGAAAGCCATTGATGTCAAACGGGGAATTGTCTCTAGGGACAATGTTTCCGGTCCTGAGCCTTATCCGATTCGCTGCCTGGCCAGCCATTGTGTTGGCGTCATGCCCAGTTCGCCGCGAAACGCCTTGCGCAGCGACGGGGCATCGGCAAAACCGCTTCTGGCCGCGATGCGCTCGAGTCCCTTTTCGCCGCGCAGCAGGATATCCTGGGCACGGGCGATCCTGGCACGGCGCAGCCAGCCCCCCAGGCTTCCGCCGGTGCGCGCGCGTATATGCCTGCTCAGGCTGCGGCGGCTGACCCTGGCGCGCGAAGCCAGCTCGTCGAGTGACGGATTTTGAGAGGGATCGGCCCACAGCTGTTCAAGGATATCCGCAACACGGCGCTCCGCCGACGTGGCCGGGGCAGGCCGTTCGATCAGCTGCGGTTGTTCGCCGCTCCGTTGCGGCGCGACGACAAGATGGCGGGCAACGCGGTTGGCCTCGGCAACGCCGGACAGGCGGGCAAGCAGATGCAGACAGCAATCGAGCCCGGCCGCGATACCCGCCGAGGTAACCACCTGGCCGTCGTCGACATATATCGCCTCCGGATTGATTTGGACCGCCAGGTAACGCGCGCCGAGTTCCGCGACCCGAGCCCAGTGGGTCGTTGCGCGCCGCCCGTCAAGAAGTCCGGCCTCCGCCAGCCCGAAGGCGCCAAGGCACAGGCCGGCGACGAGGGCGTTGCGCTCATGGGCCGAACGGAGTTGCCGCACGATGGCGGGCGAGACCGGTTCCGCGCTATCGCGCCATCCGGGAAGGATGACGACATCCGCCTGGCTGGCGGCCGCAAGCGGATGGGCGGTTTCGATGACGAGGCCGCTCGACGCCGAGATCCGGTTGCTTTCACCGCACACCATCACGTCGTGGCCGCTGGCGAGAAAGGGTTCGCCGAAAACAGCAAGCGGTGTCGAGAGCATGAAGGGGCTGATGCCCTGATAGGCGATGATGGCGATGCGCATTGGCCCAATTTAGTCCGAACATGTCCTTCGGGCCACTGAAAAACACCGGATCGAGGCAGTAGAGCGGAGGGACAGCAAAAGGAGTTACACAGATGCGCCGTGCCCTTCTCGTGATCGATATCCAGAATGCCTATTTTGAGGGGGGTGCCCTGCCGCTGTATCAGGCCGAGGAGGTGGAGACGCGCATCGTTGCCGCGATCGCCCAGGCTCGAAAAGCCGGGGAGCGCGTCGTTCTGGTGCAGCATGTCTCGAACGCACCGACGGGACTGTTCGCAGACGGCGCAAGCGGAACCGCGATCCGGCCGGTGATCCTGGCGGCTGCCGGTGAGGCGCCCGTGGTGGTCAAGCAGGTGGCCGATGCCTTTCAGGACACGGATCTGGCCGGATATCTGGAAGGGGTGACCGAGCTGCTGATCTGCGGAATGATGACGCAGAATTGCGTGGTGTTCACGGCAATGTCTCGTTCGGCCGAAGCATTCGACGTTACCGTCATAGGCGACCTGTGTGCCGCGCCCACCGAGGCCGTGCACAAGATTGCGTTGAACGCGCTGGCCTCGAAATTGCGGGTCGCGGCTTCGGGCGATATCTGGCGTTAAATCTTTCTGGCCCTATACATCCTGGGGCATCTGCATGGCGGTCGCAGCCGTTCGCGCGTAATGGGCCGGCGGCTGGCCGACGCGGCGGGAAAAGGCGACGCTGAAGGCGCTCGTCGAACCGTAACCGACCTTTTCCGCAATTTCTGCAATGCTGTTCTGGCGCGTTCTTAGCATGTGTTTGGCCAGCGTTATCCGCCAGTTCTGCAGGTAGTCCATCGGCGGCATGCCCACGATCCGGTTGAACCGCGTGAAAAAGGCGGAGCGGGAGAGGCCAGCTTCCCGCGCCAGGTCGGCGACACTCCATAAGTGTCCCGGCGCCGCATGCATGGCGCGCAGCGTGCTCGAAAGCCTGTCGTCCGCCAGTCCGCGCAGGAGACCGGGGGTAGCCTCGGTGTCGGCGCCCGAGCGTAGCGCCTCGATCATCAGAACCTGCAGCAGGTGTTCCAGAACCATATCCCGCGCGGGGCGATCCGCCCGGGCTTCGTCCCGGATCAGCCCCGCAAGATCTCCGAGCCGTTTTTCTCCCCGCACGACAATCATATCGGGCAGTAGCGAGACGAGAAGCCCGGCATCGGGCGAACCGAAGCTGCAATGACCTATGAGAAGCTGTTCTCCGGCCGGTCCCTCGGGATGTCCCAACCTTACACTTCCATCGTTGCGCATATGCCGCTGGCTCTCCAATCCGGGCAGAGGAGCGGGGTCAACGCTCGACATGGTGTAGGCCTGGGTTGCCGGAATCAGAACGAAATCGCCTTCCTTCAGATCGAGTGGCGGCTTGCCGTCGACCTCGAGGCGCGCCCGGCCCGAAAGAAGCAGGCAGTAATAGACCAGCCCGACTTCGGTTCGCCGCGCCCGCCAGGGAGCGGCCGCATCGACCAGTTTGGAGGAGGGCGCGCGCGGTCGCAGCAGGGCGATGATTTCGGATAGGGGATCAGACATTTCGGACTTTTGCTAAATCATCACGGATTTCTGATTATAGAAAGTACGATCTGTCTTGTCGATAGTGCGGTCTTCCACGAACAGGAGAACGCTTCATGAAAACCGTGATGATCACCGGATGTTCCTCGGGCTTCGGTTTGGAAACCGCCCGGCATTTCCTCGGCGAGGGCTGGTCCGTCGTTGCCACGATGCGCAATCCGCGTGAGGGCCTTCTTGGCGCATCGGACCGTTTGCGTGTGTTGCCGCTCGATGTGACCGACAGTGGCTCGATTGCCCGTGCGGTCGAGACGGCCGGACCCGTCGATGCTTTGGTCAACAATGCCGGGATCGGATGGATGGGGCCGCTTGAGGGCACGCCGCCGGATACGATCCGCACCATTTTCGAGACGAATACATTCGGCACGATGGAGATGATCCGGGCCGTCCTGCCGCAGTTCCGCGCGCGCGGGGCCGGAACGATCGTCAATGTCTCCTCCAGCACCACGTTGAAGCCGCTGCAGCTTTTGTCGGTCTATACGGCCAGCAAGGCCGCGCTGAATGCCTTCACCGAATGCCTGGCGCTCGAGTTGGAACCTTTCGGCATCCGCACAAGGCTGGTCCTTCCCGGCCGGGCGCCGGGTACCAGCTTCGGGGCAAATGCGAAGGTTCTGATGACGGAGGCGGGCGGCATTCCCGAAGCCTACCGCGCTCAGGCGGAACAGGTTTTCGCCGCCGCGGCTGCTGCCGCGAACGCGGACATCACCCATGCCGAGGATGTCGTCGCAGCAATCTGGCGGGCGATGATCGACCCCGACTGCCCGATGAGCCAGACCGCAGGCGCGGACGCAAACGCTCTGGCGGCCTGATGGCCGGTGCCTCGGGGCACGGACCTCCGGCTGGAGGCGGCCGGGGATTAGAAAATCTGTTGTATTAAGGGATGAGCAGGCTCAGGGCAGAAATGCCCTGGGCCTTGCCGGCGTTGAGCATTGGACAAGGCGCGTTTTGCTTGCCGATGTGTGGAACAGGCCCAATTCGATCGCGAGCCGCCAATATCTTGCCCCTGCCTGAGGGAGGCGTACTTCCGGCCTTTGGTGCACCGGACAGCCTTCATGTCGTTTCGGTTGCAATCTGACGGGATCAGGGGACAATGACCACTGTCAGGCCGAATACTCGCCAAAATGGCTTGTCAAAACAATCATGGCATACTCTACGTGAGGCAAGCTGGAGTGAAGACGCGGCGCTGTCTTCCGATTCTGAAATTCATCTCATTTTCGGTGTCTTGGAGACCATGATCTGGTCCGCCGGGAAAAGCTGACCTTGGATATGGCAATTTTCAACGCGTTTCTTCTCTTCGCCCAGGCGGCCGTCTATTTCACTGTCATGATGGCGCTGCTCCGAGCGCGCAGGGTGATCGGCATCGGCGTCTTCATGTGCGCCCTTGGCGTCATGCATTTCCTGGAAACCTATCTCGCCAGCATTTTCTACATAGAACTGCCCTTCGGCATCGTCTCGCCGGGCTCCACGGTGCTGTTCTCCGGAAAGCTGCTGATGATCCTGTTGCTCTATATTCGCGAGGACGCGCTGGTGGTGCGCCAGCCGATCTACGGACTTCTGATCGGCAATTTCCTGATCGTCGCCCTGGTGATGATCCTGCGCAACCATGAGACGATCGTCGTCACCGAAGGCCGCAGCCCCGACATCGCCTTTGTGGACGAGATGGGTTTCCTGATGGTGTGGGGGACCTTGCTGCTGTTTATCGACGCAATTGCAATCATCGTGCTGTACGAGCGGATCGGTAAATGGTTCGCAGGGAATCTGGGGCTGCGGTTCCTGGTCTGCGGTGCGCTGGTGCTGACCTTCGATCAGGCCGGCTTCTTTCTGGCTCTTCATTATGTCTCCAGCGCGCCATGGCATGTGTTCTTCGGCGGCTGGGTGGCCAAGATGGTGGCGACGATCGTCTATTCGGGGCTGCTGCTGGCCTACCTGAAATATTTTGACAACGAGGACAGCTGGCTCTCGAACCGGCCGCTGCGGGACGTCTTTCAGGTGCTGACCTATCGCGAGCGCTACAAGCAGCTTCTGGAGGCCTCCATCCGCGATCACCTGACGGGGACGCTGGACCGCAGCCAATATGCCGAAAAAGGCCCCGGAATTATCGCCAAGAACCTTGAGGAGAAGCGGCCGGTGTCGCTTCTGGTGATCGACATCGATCATTTCAAGCTGGTCAATGACCGCTACGGACATCAGGCCGGCGACGAAGTGTTGAAACTGGTTGCGCGGCTGCTGACGGAGAACCTGCGTACGGACGACCATCTTTACCGGGTCGGAGGCGAGGAATTCGTGCTGTTGTGCGAACGGTTGCCGGTGGACGGTGCGGCCTCCCTGGCGGACCGGCTGCGCCGGATGATCGAACGCTTCAGCAAGGTCTACCTGCCGGAAAAGGTCACCGTCAGCATCGGCGTATCCAGCGCGCCGGAGGACGGCAGGACGCTGGAGGCCCTTTTCAAGCGCGCGGATCTCAGGCTCTACGAAGCCAAAAAAGGTGGCCGGAACCAGGTCTGCGGCCCGTCTCCAGGCGCCTGAAGCGGCGAGCCGATCAGACCCGGTTGAGCAGCCTTGCGCGGATGGTATTCGGCAGGGCGCGGATCTCTTCGAGGATCTTCACCGGCTCATCGACCATGCTGTCGACATCCAGAACCACGTAGCCGATATCCTGATGGGACTGCAGGTACTGGGCGCAGATATTGAGATCGTGCCGGGTGAAGAGGTCGTTCAGGGTGCGCATGGCGCCGGGAGCGTTATGGTGAACCTGGATGAAGCGCGTCGCTTCAGTCCCCTTGGAAAGCTGAACCTGGGGGAAGGAGATCGCGCCGATGGTGGAGCCGACATCGGAATATTCGACCAGACGCCTGGAGACTTCCTCGCCGATCCGGTCCTGGGCCTCTTCCGTCGAACCGCCGACATGCGGGGTGAGGATGACGTTGTCGAGACCGCGCAGGGGCGAGATGAACTCATCCTTGTTGGATTTCGGCTCGACCGGAAACACATCGATGGCGGCGCCTGCCAGATGGCCGGATTTCAGCGACTCGGCAAGGGCGTCGATATCGATCACCTTGCCGCGGGCGTTGTTGATGAGGAACGCGCCTTTTTTCATCTTGGCGATGTGTTCGGCGCGGAACATGTTGTGCGTTGTCGGCGTGTCCGGCACGTGCAGGGAGACGACGTCGGAGGCGGCGAGCAAGCCGTCGAAGCTTTCCGCCGGCATGACATTGCCGTGCTGGAGCTTGTCGACAAGGTCGAAATAGATGACGCGCATTCCCATGGCTTCGGCAAGGTTCGATAACTGGGTGCCGATATTGCCGTAGCCGACGATGCCGAGTGTCTTGCCGCGCACCTCGTGGGAGCCGGCGGCGCTCTTCAGCCAGCGGCCCTGATGGGCGGCGGAGGATTTGGTGAAGACGCCGCGCATCAGCATGACGATTTCGGCGATCGTCAGTTCCGCAACGGAGCGGGTGTTGGAGAAGGGGGCATTGAAGACCGGAATGCCGCGGGTCAACGCCCCTTTCAGATCCACCTGATTGGTGCCGACGGAAAAGCAGCCGATCGCGACGAGGCTTTTCGCCGCTTCCAGGACCTCCTCCGTCAACTGTGTCCGGGAGCGGATACCGAGGATCTGGACACCCTGCAGCTTGTCGATCAGCGCGTCTTTTTCAAGCGCGCCGGGAAGGACTTCCACATTGGTGTAACCGTTCTTGTCCAGAATCGCGCGCGCTGTCGGCGAAATGCCCTCCAGCAGCAGCCAGCGGATCTGGTTCTTCGGCCGGGACAGACCGTGGATCATGGGCGTGAAGCCTTTGTCTTGAACTTGAACCTGTCAGAAAAAGCGCACCGGGAGAGGCGCGAATTGCCGCTGTCGTATACGCGCTCATCCGTGTCGCGTCTAGATCCATGACAAGCCTCATGCGCCAAAACAGTCTCGTCCAGGCGGCCGCGGGGAGAGAAAACTTTTATTGAATCCGGCGCTTATCCGGGATACGGCTTTGCCGCACTCCGCATCACAACCTCCAAGGCGTCCGGGACCTATGCTCAAATACGAAAATGCGCAATTCGATTATGAACCTTATCCGGTCTGTTACGTCAAAGACGTTCTCGATGCGGACGCTTACCGGGCGCTTGTGGAAGCCTACCCGGCCAAGGAACTCTTCGAGTACAAGCCCAATCTGGGACATAAATATTCGTTGTCCGAACTGAACAATCCGGAGAATTACGACAAGTTCCTGTCTCAGACGCCGGTCTGGAAATCCTTTTACGACCATGTGAAATCGCCCGGATTTGTCGAGAATGTCCTGTCGATGCTCGCCGCCAACAATATCGATCTCGGCCTGAGGCGGCTGCGCGTGCTTTCCGGGCGCGCGTCTCACCGGGCGAGTTTCATGAGCCGGGTGCGGCGGCAGACGGAACTGCACGCCCGTTTCGAATTTTCGATGATGCCGGCCGACGGCGGCCAGATCGTGCCGCACACCGACGCGCCCAACAAACTCGTCACCCTGGTCCTGTCGATGATGGAGCCCGATGAGTGGAACAACGACTGGGGCGGGGGAACATCCGTCTGCCTGCCGAAGGACCGGACGAAGATCTTCAACCATCTCAACAAGGCCATGCGGTTCGACGAGGTCGATACGCTGAAGACATTTCCCTTCGAGCCGAACCAGTGCGTGCTGTTCGTGAAGACCTACAATTCCTGGCACCACGTCGCGCCGATCACCGGACCGGAGACGGGACCGATGCGCAAGACGCTGACGATCAACATCATGAGCAGGGTCTGAGCGGGTTCAACCGCTGACCCGCAATGGGTGACGATCAGCGAGGAGGGGGGCGATACGTCCGGAGGACTGAAGGCGTCCTCTGGCAATTGCTAAGCCTGGACCCGGATGCTCTGCGCGATGAAGACCGGGCTGGAGCACGGCATCAACCTGAGAGAAGGCTTCCACACGTAACCGGATCAACCGGCTCCCGCTGTCTTCAACAGGCTTTCAAGACGGGTGGCGATGGCGCGGATGGTGTCGTCACCGTAGCCAAGACCGAGGTCCTGCCGCATGAACCGCGTGAGTTCGTCCGCGTCCCGGATCTGCCATTCGCGTCTTTCATCGTTGCCGACCAGCCGGGCGCGTCCATCCAGAAAACTGAGGAAGCCGTTCTCCGTCAGCCGGTAGAACTTCATGCTTCCAGCAAAGGCCTGTTCCGGTGAGGCCGCGCAGAGAAAATTGGATGCCTCGATGTCCGCCGGGCGGACCTCCACCCGGTCGAAGCCGTAAAGCGGAAACCAGCCCTCGTCGGTTTTGCGTTCCAGAACGTGTTCACCGGAACCCTCCTCAAAGCGGATCCGGTAGACCTGATCGCGGATCTGCTGTTCGCCGGCGGAAATCCTGACGGGATGCGCCGGTGCCTGGCCGCCGAAGCCGGCATCGACCAGCCATTCGCCGCCGTCCATCGTGACCACAAAAGCCAGGTGGGTCCGCGCGCCGCCCTCGGCGGCGCCCATACGAACGCGGGCGAGCACTTTTCGTGCGGAAAACCCGAGCGCGGCCAAGGCGTCGCTCAGCAGCGCATTCAGCTCGAAACAGTAGCCGCCGCAGCGTTGCATGACGAGTTTTCGCCAGAGGCTGTCCGGATCGAGAACCGGCACCTGACCCAGAAAAGGCAGGACGTTTTCAAACGGAATTGCAGCAATCTGCGCGGCTTGCAGTTTCTTCAACCCGGCTTCGTCCGTCGTGCAGGCCTCTAATCCGATGCGCTGGAGATAGGCGGGGAGATCAAAGGGCATCGGCACATCCGGGCTAAAAAACAACGACCCGCCGTATGTAGGCGGCGGGTCCGGATTGTTAAAGGCCTGAGGGGTTTATAGCGTGTCGCGTTTAAGCGGATTCATGGTTTCAGGCGGACGCCCGAGGCAGCGTTTGCATTGCAGATGCGTTCGGGCGATTTCCTGAATTCAATTTAACGCGACACGCTTTAATGCCCATCCGGATCCCGCTGGGCAGCGGGACGCGCTTTGCCGTCCGGTGAGAGGTCCGGTCCCGCAAGCCATCGCTCATCCCGGGAGGATTTCCCGCAGGCAAAGGAGCCAGCCCCTCAATTCGAGGCCCGTTACCAACGGTTAAGCGCCGGTGTCTAAACTTGTCAAAATTACCGGGTCTGATTGGTTGATGCCGGTTTCGACGAAGAGGACAGCGCCGGCATGGGGTATCTCGATCAGATCTATGAGACTTTTCTGGGAAGCTATCTCCTCAGGATTGCACCTGTCTATGTCTTCGCCACTGTGGTCGTCGGCGCGGCAATCTATTTCGTCAGGGAGCGCGGGGCCGGACTGAAAGGGTTCTTCTCCTGGCTGTTTCCCAGGGACATCTATCTGCACGCCTCTCATCTCAACGATATCAAGGTTTTTTTCGCCGGGCGCCTGCTCGTGCTGTTCGGGCTCTTCAATCTGATTTTCGTCAGTCCGCTGACAATTTTTGCGGTGATGAAGAGCCTGGACGCACTGGCGGCCACAGGCGGCGAGGCGGATCCAGGGTCGATGGCGCAATCGCCCCTGGCGCAGACTTTCCTGGTGACGGTGGTCCTTGTCGTCGTCGCTGACTTTTGTACCTATTGGGTTCACCGGCTGCATCATGAATGGTCGGTGTTCTGGCCATTTCACGCGGAGCACCATTCAGCCGAGGTGATGACGCCGATCACGGCCTACCGCAAGCATCCGGTCTACGATCTGATCAACGGGTTCGTGCGGAGCCTGGGGATCGGTCTGGTCACCGGCTGTGTGCTCTACGCGGTCTTCGAAAAGGTGACCTATCTGCAGATTGGTCAGGCGAACGTCATCTACGTCGTGTTCAATCTGTTCGGCGCAAACTTCCGCCATTCGCATGTCTGGATCAGCTACGGACGGGCACTGGAACATATCCTGATTTCGCCCGCTCAACACCAGATCCATCACTCCGCCGCGGTCGAGCATCACAACAAGAATTATGGTGAGATATTCGCCCTCTGGGACTGGATTTTCGGATCGCTTTACATTCCCGAAAAACGGGAGAACCTTGTCTTCGGGCTGGCCGATGCCGATGGCAACCTGATGGAACAGCCTCATCCGACCCTGCGCAAGTCGTTCATCGAACCGGTCCAGTCCTCGTTCAGTGAGGTTCGCAGGATCTTTGGCGGCAGGCGGGCCGGGATGCATGTCGATAAGGCTTCGGGCGATCCATTGCCGCCGTCTGAACCGGCCGAATGACCTGCGATGACCAGCGCCGCGGGTTGCTGGCGCTGGTCCGTGTGGCGTCCGGGCGTTAAAGCCCTTCCGTGCCGCGCTGAACGGCGGCGACACCCGTGCGGGAAACCTCCACCAGGCCGAGCGGTTTCATGATGGCGATGAACTGCTCGATCTTCGAGGTTCTGCCGGTGATCTCGAAGACGAAATGTTCCGTCGTCGCGTCGATCACCGTGGCGCGGAAGGCATCGCCGAGGCGCAGGGCTTCCAGGCGTTTCTCTCCGGTTCCCGTCACCTTCACAAGGGCGAGTTCGCGTTCCAGCGGCTTGTCCTGCTTGGCGCGCAGCGCGCGCACGGTCAGGTCCGTCACCCGGTGAACCGGCACCAGCCGGTCGAGCTGGTGGCGGATCTGCTCGATGATCATCGGCGTGCCGGTGGTCACGATGGTGATCCGCGAGAGGTGATTCTCGTGCTCGGTCTCCGATACGGTGAGGCTGTCGATGTTGTAGCCGCGGCCGGAGAAAAGACCGATCACACGGGCAAGGACGCCCGGCTCGTTGTCGACGAGAAGCGCGAGGGTATGGGTTTCAACTTCGTTGCTGACTTCGGCCAGGAAATAGGCGGAAGGCGCATCCACATTCTGAGCGTTCATTTTCGATACTATCCTTGTGCCTTGCCTTAAACGAGGGACTTGCCTTCGGCGCTGATCGCGTTGGCGAGTGCTTCGTCATTGGCCTCGTCCGGCAGCAGCATTTCGTTGTGAGCCTTGCCCGAGGGGATCATCGGGAAACAGTTGGCGAGATTGGCCACCCGGCAGTCCATCAGCACAGGCTTGTCGACGGCGATCATTTCCTCGATCGCGCCATCCAGATCGCCCGGCTTCTCCACCCGGAACCCCACGCCGCCATAGGCTTCCGCCAGCTTGACGAAGTCCGGCAGGCTGTCGGTATAGGAATGGGAGAGGCGGTTGCCGTGCAGGAGCTGCTGCCACTGGCGCACCATGCCCATGTACTGGTTGTTCAGGATGAACACCTTGACCGGCAGGCCGAACTGAACCGCGGTCGACATCTCCTGGATGTTCATCAGGATCGACGCGTCGCCGGCGATATCGACGCACAGCGCGTCGCGGTGGGCGACCTGCGCACCGATGGCCGCCGGCAGGCCGTAACCCATGGTGCCGAGACCGCCGGAGGTCAGCCAGTGGTTGGGTTCCTCGAAACCGTAGAACTGGGCCGCCCACATCTGGTGCTGACCGACTTCCGTGGAAATGAAGGTCTTGCGGTGCTTGGTCAGTTCATACAGCCGCTGGATCGCGTATTGCGGCATGATGATGTCTTTGTTCGGCTTGTAGGCCAGCGAATTGCGCGCCCGCCAGGCATCGATCTGCGTCCACCAGTCCTTCAGGGCCGGCTTGTCGGTCTTCAGGGCGGAGGAGCGCCAGATGCGGACCAGATCCTCAAGGACATGGCCGACATCGCCGATGATCGGCAGGTCGACATTGACGGTCTTGTTGATCGAAGACGGGTCGATGTCGATATGGATCTTGCGCGAGTTCGGGGAGAAGGCATCGGTGCGGCCGGTGATGCGGTCGTCGAAACGGGCGCCGATGCAGACCATCACGTCGCAGTCATGCATGGTCATGTTGGCTTCATAGGTGCCGTGCATGCCCAGCATGCCGAGCCAGTTCTCGCCGGACGCCGGATAGGCGCCGAGGCCCATCAGCGTCGAGGTGACCGGAAATCCGGTGAGAGAGACCAGCTCGCGCAGCAACTGGCACGCCTGCGGGCCGGAATTGACGACGCCGCCGCCGGTATAAAGCACCGGCTTCTTGGCGGCCGCCATCAGCTCCACCGCGGCGCGGATCGAGGCGGCGTCGCCCTTCATCTGCGGCCGGTAGCTCTTGTGGGCCGCGGCCGGGTTCGGCGTCGGGCCCTGATAGGTGCCGGTGGCGAACTGGACGTCCTTGGGAATGTCGACCACGACGGGGCCGGGACGGCCCGAGGTAGCGACATAGAAAGCCTCGTGCAGGACGCGCGCCAGGTCGTCGACATCGCGCACCAGCCAGTTGTGCTTGGTGCAGGGCCGGGTGATGCCGACCGTGTCGCATTCCTGGAAGGCATCGTTGCCGATCAGATGGGTGGGCACTTGGCCGGTGATGCAGACGAGCGGAATGCTGTCGAGCATCGCGTCGGTCAGCGCGGTCACCATGTTGGTGGCGCCCGGACCGGAGGTCACCAGGGCAACGCCGGGCTTGCCGGTCGAGCGGGCATAGCCTTCCGCCGCGTGGCCGGCACCCTGTTCGTGCCGCACCAGAATGTGTTCCAGGCCTTCCTGCTGAATGATCTCGTCATAGATGGGAAGCACAGCACCGCCCGGGTAGCCGAAGATGGTATCGACTCCCTGATCCTTCAGCGCCTGGATGACCATTTCGGCGCCGGTCATTTCCCGTGTCATTCGTTCCGTCCTTGCATTGACCGCCTGAATTTTCAGGCTTTGGCTCACGATTTGTTTTTCTTTCGGCCACGCGCATGCGGCATCGAAGATCCGGGTGGTGCCGGGAAGCGTTTTCAGGAGGCGGGTACAAAAAAAGGCCCCTGAGGGAGCCTTGGTCGCGCGCCATCCTGTCCAAACGGGGTTATCCCGCTTCGGAGGCGCGCTTTCCTACCACTACTAGAATGAGCGACATCATCATGCCGTCCCGGTCCTTTGATGCTGCAGGCCCGATGGCCCTGCCGGATAGCAAATGTGGCGGTTTCCACGCCGGTCGTCCGGCGGGATCACCCGTTCGGAAAGCCAGCACAAGCCGGTCATATCCACCCGGACTTGATGCGCCGCACCCTAGAGAGGCGGATTTATACGGTCAAGCGCTAATTTCGAAAATTGCGCCAAAGCCGCGCGATGTTTCTGAAAATTGCCGGAAACGGTCGTGAGAAAGGTTGTGAGAAAGGCCATGAGAAAGGATCGCGGAACCGCGATCCCGCTGCGGATCTCCCGTCCGTCCCGGTTTGCGCCCGCCGCATGACGGCAATGAAAAAAAGTCTCGCCAAACCCATTGCGCCGGAAGGGGAGGCGCTATATACACCCCGAATTCGGCGCGCCGCACAATCTCCGCGGCGTTTCGCCTATGGGTGTGTAGCTCAGTTGGTAGAGCAGCTGACTCTTAATCAGCGGGTCTGGGGTTCGAGCCCCCACTCACCCACCATTTTCTTCTCTTTGACTTCGCGTCCAGCTGCCTGAGACCTCGATTCAGAGCAGGGCTCCTTATCCTTCTTCCAATCCTGACCCGCTTACTTGCAAAACCGGCCGGAACGGGTTGTAGTCTGCTTGCAAGGAACGGTTGTGTTCTTTCAGGGCGGTTAGTGGGGGCGTCATGGGGTTGGAAGCGACACCGGAAGATATTCATCGGTCCGTGCTGGCCCTTGCTGCCGGTGATGAACTCCAACTGGCTGCGGGAATTTACCGGCGGCCGATCACGCTCAGTGGCATTCGGGGAACGCCGGACAATCCGGTCATTCTGCGCGGAACCGGCCTTCCCGCGGGCGATGTGAAGCAGGACATCTGGTCCGCGGCCATCCTCGGCAACGGGCCCGAATTCGAGGACTACCGAAAACGGGGCAATGAAATCGCGCGGGTCGAGCAGGCGGCCGGCAGGGTTCCCGGATTGCATTATATCGCTGACGAGACGGCGCTGTTCTTAAAGGATTGCCAGTGGGTCATCGTGGAAAACCTGAGTTTTCTGAACTGCTGGCCGACCGCCGTCTATATCGACAATTGCCAGAACGTCACCCTGCGCAATCTGCATTTCCGGGGCGGGACGATCGCGATCGGGGCGATCGGTACCGACACCCGCCATCTGCTTGTCGAGGGTTGCGACTGGATACAGGACCCTTCGGGTCAGGGCGAGAACGATCTGCTGGTCCTGCGCCGCGACGGGAAACTGCCGGTGGCTCACACAGCGCCGGGCGGGAAGCTGTGGTCCGAGCTCGACTGGACCCGCGTTCACGGCTACGCCGAGGAAACGGGCGGACCGGTCGATATCGAAAACGACGCGCGGGCCTATGACGGCGATTTCTTCCGCGCCTGGAATGTCGCCGGCTATGCCGTTTTCCGGGACAATTGCATCCTCGATGCCTTCAACGGCATTCATTTTTTCAACACCGCGCGCAAGGACGAGCAGGAGGCCTATTCGCGCAGCGTGCTGATTGAAAAGAACTGGTTCGTGCGGCTGCGCGACAATGCGATTGAGCCTGAATATTACGCGGTGAACTGGACCATGCGGCACAATTGTTTCGCCGATTGTTTCGCGCCGTTTTCCTTCGAGCCGGAACGCTCCGGCTATTTCTACATTTACGGCAATCTGTGCTGGAACCTGCACCGGCCGGGACCGGCAGATGACGACCGCAACAGGGGCAGATCCTTCAAACTCGGCGGGATCCACGAGGCTATCGGCCCGCACTACATCATGTTCAACACCTTTGTCCTGCGGGGGCCTGTCTTCAAGAAAAAGCGGATCTCTAATTTGATCCACATGAACAATGTTGTCGGCTATGTCGAAAACGATCCCGTTGCGCACACCGACGCGGCCGCGCCGTTCGGCAAGGACTGGCGGCTTCCGCATGATCCCGCGGCGGACTGGGACGCGGTCAAACAGGTGGAGAAGAAGCGGTTCACGAAATTCTGGGAGGTGCTCGACATCACCTTCGCCGGGGACCTGATCAATCATCCCACGTTTCCGGATCTTGTCCGCATTGCCGGGTATCCGGTCGGTCCGGGCGCATCCGGCCTCAAGCCGGTGTTTCTGAACGGCGAATTCGGCGTGCCTGAGGGCCTGAGGATCAGGGCCGTTCACGACGGTCAACAGGAGGCGGCGCTCCAGGAGGCGCTTGCGGTTCGGATCGAGGAACCTGACGGTGCGTCTTTTCCGGCCGTGGGCGAGGGGACTGTCATCGGCGCGTGGCAGGAAGATGGGCTGTTCACTCTGGACGATCCGGAATTCGTGCGGAAAAACAGGCATCTTCAACCGGGGAAGAAGACAGCCGGTAGCAGAATGTCCTGAAAGCATATTTGCCTGTGTCCCGCCCTTTCCGGTCCTGGCCGGTTTTCAGCGACGAACAGATCAGAGAAACTGCGGACTTGGCACACAAGGGGCCGAGGATGTATAGAGGGCGCCAGCAGAAGCTCGTGGAGGGATTGCAGTTGCATCCTGACCGACCCGGTGCCTTTCAAGAAAAAGAACACGTCCGATGAACGACTTTCTCGTGTCCGCTCTTTACATGTTTACCCCGCTCGATGACTTCGAGGCGATGCGCGAGCCGTTGAAGGCCTTTTGCGAGGCGCGGGACGTGCGCGGCAGTCTGCTGCTTGCGAGCGAAGGCATCAACGGCACGATCTGCGGGCCGGAGGCCGGGGTGCGCGCGGTTCTGGCGCATCTGCGCGCCGACCCGCGTCTTTCGGGCCTCTCCCACAAGGAATCCTGGTGCGACCGACATGTGTTCAAGCGCATGAAGGTGCGGCTGAAGCAGGAGATCGTGCGCCTTGCGGTCGATGGTGTCGATCCGAACGAGATTGTCGGGGAATATGTGCCGCCGGAGGACTGGAACGCGCTGATTTCCGATCCGGACGTGGTCGTCGTCGACACCCGCAACGACTATGAATATGCCTTCGGCACCTTCGCGGGCGCGGTCAATCCGCAGACCCAGTCCTTCCGCGAGTTCCCCGATTGGGTGGAAAGCCAGGACGACCTCAGGAAGAAGCCGAAGGTCGCCATGTTCTGCACCGGCGGCATCCGCTGCGAAAAGGCGACCGCCTGGATGCTGAAGAACGGCTTCAGCGAGGTCTACCACCTGGAAGGCGGCATCCTGAACTATCTGGAGAAGGTTCCGGAGGCGAGCAGCCTGTGGAAGGGCGAGTGTTTCGTCTTTGACGACCGGGTCTCCGTCGATCACAAGCTGCAGCCGCGCTGGGGCGAATGGGTGCCCGAGGCAGCCCGGCATGTCATCAACGAAGACACCGATTACGACAAGGGGCAGGGGTCCGGCAGCGGCTCCTGAAGGCGCACCTTGTGCCATTTGTTAACGAAAATTAACTTTTTTCCTTTAACCCCTTGAGGATCTTCCCTAAAGTCAAAGTGCAGAGCGGATTTCCGTATCTTTGGTTTCCGCACCGGACTTGGGGGAACAGTTCATGCGTCACAGGTTCTGGAGCGCGCTCGCCGTTCTGGCGTTCAGCCCGTTTTTCGTTTCATCCGTTTCGGCCGGAGGCCGCGCCTTGTCCTGCTACGAGCAGGCGACGGTCCCGCCTGTCTACCGGACCGTGCAGGAGCGGGTGCTGGTTCAGGCGGCAAGCAATTACGTTGTGAAGCAGCCCGCGGTCTACAGCTACCAGACCCGGCGCGTGCTGGTGCAGCCCGAACGGGTCAGCTACCGCGCCTCTCCGGCGGTCTACCAGACCCAATACCGCAAGGTTCAGGTGCAGCCGGCGAGCATCGGCTGGGAATACCGGGTGATCAAGGGCAGGAACATCCTGTGCAAGGTCAAGCATCCGGCTGTCTACAGGTCGGTCGGCCAGCAGGTTCTCGTCCAGCCGGCTTCCCGCGTCGCGGTGCGCCAGCCGGCGGTCTACAGCCATGTGAAAGAAAAGGTGCTTGTCCAGCCAGCGACAAGGCAGGTGGTGCAAAATCCCGCTGTCTACCGCACAGTCAGCCGGCAGGTCCTGGTTCAGCCCTCGCGGACCGTCTGGCGGCCCGTGCGTATCCGTGGTTGCCGGTACTGATCCGCCGATCCCGATACACCGATCCCATACGCTGATCCTGAAGCGCGAACCTGGAACCGAAACATGATCTGTACTCTGATTGCGTCTTCCATCCTGCTGAGTGTCGGGGACGGGTCGATGGCGGTTCTCATTCCCGAAGACCAGTCGGTGCGGGTCTTCAACGAGACCACAGCCACAGGCGAAACGGCGGTCGTGCATCTTTACGGCGAGACCAAGATCCAGTTGCCCGGAGTGACCGCGCAGCAGGTGATCGAGGCGCTGAGGAATTGCGCGGACAGCAACGATAGTTCGAATTAGAGCATGTCGCGTTTAAGCGGATTCATGGATTTAGGAGGACGCCCGAGGCAGCGTTTGCATTGCAAATGCGTTTGGGCGATTTCCTGAATTCAATTTAACGCGACACGCGTCAAGCGGTCGCCTCATTTCCAATCACAGGTTCAGGGAACGATTGAAACCTCGATCGGCTCGGGGATGATCCGGAGCGTGAAGCACGCCCATTCCACATTCTCCGCGCTGTCCCGGACGAGATCCGGGACCATTTTTTGCGCTCTGGAGGAGGCCCCGGCTCAAGGCCGGGGCGGCGGCGTCAAGCGATCTCTTCGCGATCCGCCGCTGACGCTCAGGCCTTGAACCGGTACGTCTTGAGCCCTTTGCGGCCGTGGCCTTCCAGCAGGAACAGGCCGCCGGACAAGGTGTCCGGTTCGACTGCCGCCGGGTCGGCCGGCTGTTTGATGCTGGTGACGATCAGGTGGTCCAGATCGGGGCCGCAGAAGCAGGGCATGGTCGGTTTGTCGACCGGCATCGGGATCGCTTCAAGCAGGCTGCCATCCGGGGCAAAGCAGTTCAGCAGTCCGGCGGAGACGCCGGCGCTCCAGTAGTTGCCGTCGGTATCCACCGCCGCTCCGTCGGGACGGCCGGTCTTGTTGGTCTGCTGGGCAAAGAGCATCTTGGAGCCGAGCGTGCCGGTCACCGGATCGAAGCCGTAATATTCGATCCAGCCCGGAGAGCTGTCCGAGTGGTACATGAAGGTGCCGTCCGGCGTCCAGGCGAGGCCGTTCGAGCACTGCAGGCCGTCGCGGATCTCGGCGACTTCGCCGCCGGCGGTAACGCGATAGAGACCGGCGATGGGTTCGCGCGGGGAGCTGGTGTCCATGGTGCCGACCCAGAAGGCGCCGTCCGGGCCGACCTTGCCGTCGTTCAGCCGGGTGCGCGGTTCGTCCGCCTGGACTTGCGCCAGAACCTCGCTTGAGCCGCTTTGCGGATCGAACAGCAGAACCTCGTCCCAGACACTGACGATCAGACGGTCGTCCTCCGTCAGGCCGAAGGACCCGACCTCATTGTCGAAATGCCAGGTGGTGATGTCCCGGCTCGCCCAGTCCATCGACTGGATGGTCCGGCCCTGGATATCCGTCCAGAGCAGGCGGTTGGTTCTGTCATCCCATGTCGGGCATTCGGCGAGCTGATAGGTCGTGTCGAGAAAACGGGTAATCGTGTGGGACACCGGAACGGGTTCCTTGAAGGGCCAATCTATTCAATGGACGCGGACTATAGCGGTCAGTGCATCCGGCGTCGAGACTGCTGGCGCCCCGATGGCCCACCCCATGGGGCGCTCATAGCAACGAGTGTCGATTATGACACATCTGACCGCGTCTGGAGGCCTGTTTACGCCCGCCGGACTTCGTTGTCCCGCTCGCCCGGTCAGCCATCCCTGTCAAGCGGGATCGCCGTCCGGCGCACGACGGGCCGGATGGCGAAGGAGGATTTCATCCTGAGCACACCGGGAAGCCGGGCCAGGTGATCGCGGTGGATGCGTTCGAAATCCACCGGGTCCTCGGCGGTCAGCCTCAGGATATAATCCGCGTCGCCCGCCATCAGGAAACACTCCATGATTTCACCGGAGCGGGCCACGGCGCGTTCGAAATTTTCCAGCGTCTCGCGCGACTGGCCGGTCAGGGAGATTTCGACGAAGATATCCATGCGCCGTCCCAGCTTGCGCTGGTCCAGAAGCGCCACGTATTTCTCGATGATGCCGGCCTCTTCCAGGGCCCGCATGCGGCGCAGACAGGCGGAAGCGGACAGGCCCACCTGTTCGGCTAGATCCGCATTGGCGATGCGGCCGTCGCTTTGCAGGACATCGAGGATTTTCCGGTCGAGACGATCGAGGTTCATTTGCTGCATCGCACATGTTGCTGGATTTCAGGCTATGTTCGGCGGAATATTTGAACATTCAACGAAATGACGCAAGAAAATTGCAGAACGTGCTTTCAATGCTGGTGATTACGCAAGCACATGCGGCGCCTGCAGGCGTACACTCTTTGCCAACAACAACGCTTCCAGAGGAGACGGGATAATGCGCATTGGTGTGCCGAAGGAAATCAAGAACCATGAATACCGGGTCGGTCTGACTCCCGACAGCGTTCATGAGATGGTCGCTCACGGGCATGAGGTGGTCGTGGAGACCAATGCCGGCGCCGGTATCGGGGCAAGCGATGCGGATTACGAGGCTGCCGGCGCGAAAATCCTGCCGGGCGCGCGGGACGTCTTCGACGCGGCGCAGATGATCGTCAAGGTGAAGGAGCCTCAGGCCGCCGAACGCGCCATGCTTCGTCCCGACCATATCCTCTTTACCTACCTGCATCTGGCGCCGGATGCGGCCCAGACCGCAGATCTGGTGAAGTCCGGTGCGACCTGCATTGCCTATGAGACGGTTGTGGATGCGCGCGGCGGCCTGCCGCTGCTGGTGCCCATGTCGCAGGTCGCGGGCCGTCTGTCGGTGACCGCCGGAGCTACAGCGCTGGAAAAGGCGCATGGCGGCTCCGGGATCCTGATCGGCGGCGTTCCCGGTGTGGAGCCGGCGAAGGTGGTGGTGATCGGTGGCGGTGTCGTCGGCTCCCATGCCATCACCATGGCGATCGGCCTGGGCGCGGATGTCAGGGTGCTTGACCGCAACACCGCGGTTCTGGGCAATCTGGCCCAGATTTTCGGCCCGGCCCTGACGACCATCTATTCCACCAAGGCGGCTCTGGAAGCCCAGGTGCTGGCCGCCGATCTGGTGATCGGCGCCGTTCTGGTCGCCGGCGCAGCGGCGCCGAAACTGGTTTCCGCCGATCTGGTGCGCCGGATGAAGCCGGGCTCCGTGCTGGTGGATGTGGCCATCGATCAGGGCGGCTGCTTTGAAACGTCAAAGGCGACGACCCATTCCGATCCGACCTATATTGTTGACGAGGTCGTGCACTACTGCGTTGCCAACATGCCGGGCGCCGTACCGAAGACATCCACCCATGCGCTGAACAACGCCACGCTGCCCTTCGCTCTGGCGCTTGCCGACAAGGGCGCGAAAAAGGCTCTCCTCGACGACCCGCATTTCCTGCCGGGCCTGAATGTGTATCAGGGGCAGGTGACTTGCGAAGCCGTCGCCTCCGCGCTCGGCTACGACTACCTGGCTCCGGAAACCGCGCTTGCCCGCGACAAGACCACCCGGGCGGCGTGAAGCGAACTGGGAAGACAAGCCGGCCGGGGGCCGGCCTGTCTGTTTCAGGAGCAGGATTTTTTGAGGGTGCTGATCTGCGAACGGCTCTTCGTCAGAACGAAGGGGATCTTTCCGGAGGCTAGGTTAAAAACGTCACCCTTGCAGGTTTGCCTCACATTGCGCTTGAAATCGGCCGTCAGCCGGCACTTCAAGCCGCCGCCCAGTTCTTTCGTGACCGGGTTGTAGCTATTCTTAGGATACCCGAAGCAGATCAGGTTTCCGTCCATCTTGGTTGTCCATCTGCCGGGCAGGCTGCCGGTGTTGCCCGGGTACCAGAGGGAGGTGCGACCGGACTTCGAGAAATACTCGACTTGAACGCCATGCGCTTGATTGTAGAACAGGATCGTGTTTCCGCCGAGATCGGTCGGAACATCAGCGCCGGTCTGGCAGGCGCCGGCGAGCATCGACAGCGCGAGTGCGGGTAGAATTTTCTTTAAAAACATGATTTGCCAATAGTCTGGAATACTGAGTGACTGAATGTCCCATATGAGTATTCGGTTTCAGCCATGTGTGGCAAGCGGGAAGTGGTGTATCTCTCTCGGGCTGTCGGCTATGGGCAACGCACCTTGTAGGGCGTGCCGTATTCGTCCTGCGCGATGCAGTTGCGCGGAGTGGTGACCACGCCGATGAGGCCGCCGCCGATGGCGCCGAGAGCCGCGCCCGCCAGTGATGCGTTCACAGTCGATCCGGCGACGGCGCCGATGGTGGCACCCGTCGCGGCTCCAAGACCGGCGCCGATCAGCATCCGGTCCCTCTGGCTTTCGGTGTTGACGCATCCGCTCAGCAAGAGCACGAGCGCCGTGGCGGCAAGGATGGATTTCATCCGGAATCCTTTGGCGAAGATAGACGTCCGCCAAAGGTGGCCACTTATGGTTAACAGATCCTTACCGGGACCCGGTTATCCAAGGATACGGCGTGCCGGTTACGGGCAGGCGACCCTGAAGGGATTGCCGTTGCGGTCATAGGCTACGCAGTTTTTCGGTGCCGTGGCGCCGCCGACGATGGCGCCACCCGCGCCGCCGATCGCGGCTCCGACCAGGGCAGGGCCGACGCCGCCACCGGCAGCAGCGCCGATGATGGCGCCCGTCGCTGCACCAAGACCGCCGCCGACAAGCGCACGGTCTCTCTGGCTGTCGGATTGGCAACCTGCCAGCAAGGCCGCCGCAGCGGTAATCATAAGTATTTTCTTCATCACATACTTCCTGGCGGTAAAGTCACCGGTATAAAATGCGTGTCTCATTCACTTAAGAGCACTTACGGGCAAGCGACACGGTAAGGGTTGCCGTATCGGTCATAAGCGACACAGTTTTTCGGTGTCGTGGCACCGCCGACGATCGCACCGCCGGCTCCGCCGATCGCCGCACCTACAAGCGCACCGCCGACATCGCCCGTGGCGGCGGCACCGATTGCAGCGCCGGTCGCGGCACCCAGACCGCCGCCGATAAGGGCGCGGTCACGCTGACTGTCGGACTGACATCCGGCGAGCGCAAGGCCGACCGCTGCGAGCAGAACAAGCTTCTTCATAGAATCATTCTCCCTTCCGGACCGCGTATCACGGTGCGTTCTTCCGAATTCGTATCACCGAAGGTAAGCTGCTTTGCATTCGCGGGCAAACGCTCATTGCCGCAACCGGCCAGCGGTGAAAAAGTATTCCGATCAGAGTTCTTCAACGTTGTGAACCAGATAGGCTACGTGGGGCAGAAATAAGGCGGACTTTCACGCTCTATAACGCGTGGTTTCTTAAAAGGTTCCTAACGCTCAGCTTTTGAGTGCGGCCAGCAGGCCCCTGGTGGAGGAATCCTTCGAATCCGCCGGGACGTCTCCCTTGACCATCGGCAGCAGGGCCGTGGCGAGTTCCTTGCCGAGTTCGACGCCCCACTGGTCGAATGAATTGATTTCCCAGATAACGCCCTCGACGAAGACGCGATGCTCGTAAAGGGCGACAAGACGGCCGAGCGCATAGGGCGTGAGCATGTCGTAGACCAGCGTAATGGAGGGCCGGTTGCCCGGAAAGACCTTGTGGGGCGCCAGACGCTCGGCGTCTTCGTCATGCATTCCCGAGGCCCCGAGCAGCGCCTTTGCCTCCTCCAGCGTCCGGCCCAGCATCAGGGCTTCGGACTGGGCGAGACAATTTGCGACCAGAAGGTCGTGATGATGTTTCAGATCGTCTTCATGGCCGTTGGCGGCCACAAGAAACTCGCACGGGATCACGGTCGTGCCCTGGTGCAGGAGCTGATAGAAGGCGTGCTGGCCGTTCGTGCCGGGTTCGCCCCAGACCAGCGGTCCTGTTTCCTGGCTCACCGGGCTGCCGTCAAGCTTCACCCGCTTGCCGTTGGATTCCATGTCGAGCTGCTGCAGATAGGCGGGCAGCCGGGCCAGGCGCTGGTCATAGGGCAGGATCGCGCGGGACGAAAGACCGAGCGCATCGCGGTTCCATATCCCGATCAGGGCCATCAGAACCGGAAGGTTCTCTTCAAGGGGCGCCTGCCTGAAGTGGGTATCGAGCGCGTGCGCGCCTTCCAGGAAGTCGTCAAAGGCGTCGGGTCCGACGGCGATCATCAGCGGCAGGCCGATGGCGGACCACACGGAATAGCGCCCGCCGACCCAGTCCCAGAAACCGAAGACGCGGGCTTCGTCGATGCCGAAGGCCGCGACCTTGTCGAGCGCTGTGGAGACGGCCGCGAAGTGATCGCCCACGGCGTCTTCACCCAGGGCACCGGCAATCCATTTACGCGCGGTCTGCGCATTGGTCATCGTCTCGATGGTGGTGAAGGTCTTGGAGGCGACGATGATCAGCGTGGTTGCCGGGTCCAGCTTTTCCAGCGTATCTGCGATATGGGCGCCGTCCACGTTGGAGACATAATGCAATTCCGGACCGTCGTGATAGGGGGCCAGCGCCAGCGTGGTCATGGCCGGGCCGAGATCGGAACCGCCGATGCCGATGTTGACGACATCGGTGAACGCGTCTCCCGTGGAAGAGGTGAGCTCGCCGGAGCGGATCGCTTCGGAAAAATCCGCCATGGCATCCAGCACGGCAATGACATCGGGCATTACATCTTCGCCATCGACCAGCACGGGATCGCCGGACCGGTTGCGCAGGGCGGTATGCAGCACCGCGCGCTTTTCCGTACCGTTGATCTTTTCGCCCGCGAACATCGCCGCGCGCCTGCCTTCGACATCGGCCGCCCTGGCGAGCGCGATCAGCAACTCGAATGCTTTGGCATCGATCCTGGACTTGGAGTAGTCGAGAAGGAGATCGTCGCAGCGGACGCTGAACGTCTCGAACCGGGCGGGGTCAGCGGCGAACAGGTCCCGGAGCGTGGTGTCTTTCAGCTTTTCAGCCTGCCGGCCGAGTGAGACAAAAGCTGCTTCGAGCGCCATGAAAAAATCCCCTGAAATCGATCGAATTCACCTGGATCGGCGTCTTTGCGGACACCGCGCATCAGATAGCACAGCAATTTCTCAAGGGGGAGAAGAAATTCCAAGGGGCCGGAGGAGCGGACCGGAAGGGACGCCGGAACAGGCGGCGCGTTTCACGGTCGAGTTCCATGGCAGCCATCCCTGGCAATGTTACAGTAGATTAGATTTGAGGAAAGTCGCTCGGACCGGCACGTTGACCTGCTAAAATTACGGATATGTATTTCTACAAGCGAGAAAACACAGAAAAAGACGGGTTCATTAAGTAAATTTCAAGCGATGTCACAGTAAAGTTGTTGCATGAGCGCGGACAACAACAAACACAGCCTTGCCCATCTTCAAGACCAGCCGGATGCGGAAGAAGAAGCCCTCGTGGTGGATTTCGACAATCTGGCCGTCATCAATGTCGTGGTTTCCAATGTCAGCGAATGGGGATGCCGCCTGACGTCGGTGGACATCAGTGAACTCTACAAGAATGTCGGCATCCGGGTCGGGGATACGGGCAGGCTGATGAAGGCACAAGTGACTTCAGTAAGAGGCAACGACGCGGCCGTTCTTTTCCTCAAGACTGACAAGATCGTCACCGACAAGCGCCGCGAAAAGCGCAACAACGTCAATATTCCGGTCAAGGTCGCCGATCTTGAAGGGATCACCGAGATCAGCGGTATTATCGTCGATGCCGGCAAAAACGGCTGCCGGATTTCCGCCAAGGGACTTGCCGCGCTTCCCGAGGAAGTGGTCCTGAGCATGGGGAAAATCGAGAGGCCGGTGATTGCCGAATTCGCCTGGCGGACGGCGAATGCCGCCGGCCTGCGCCTTTTGTGGAACCGGACACTTGAGGAATTCAGCAACGACGAGGAAACTCAGGACGCCTGAACAAAGGCGTTCTGCCTGCCGGCCGGCTCAACCTGCATTCGTCTTCCACACGCCGGGGGCTCCGCTCAGCCCTTGAGGCCCGCCGCTGCGCGCGCACGCTCCTCTATGCCTGTCCAGTCTTCAGAGGCAATGGCCTTGGCATCGGCGATCCAGGATCCGCCGACACACAGCACGTTGGGCAGCTTCAGATAGTCCGGAGCCTTGTCCAGGCTGACGCCGCCGGTCGGACAGAATTTCGCCGCAGCGAGAGGTGAGGACAGCGATTTAAGGTAGGAAGCGCCGCCTGCCTGTTCCGCGGGGAAGAACTTCAGCCGCTCATAACCGCGCTCCAGCAGGAACATGACTTCGGATGCCGTTGCCGCGCCGGGCAGCAGCGGAACGCTGTGCTGGTCCGCGGCATCGAGCAGCGCTTCCGTCGCGCCGGGGGAAACGACGAAACGCGCCCCGGCGGATACAGCCGCATCGTATTGTCTTGCGTCCAGCACGGTGCCCGCGCCGACAATGGCGCCTTCCACATGTTCGTTGACCGCGTCGATCGCTTCCAGGGCATGGGGGGTGCGCAGGGTGATTTCGATGGCAGGCAGACCGCCGCGCACCAGGGCCCGGGCCATGGGAACGGCTTTTTTCGGATCTTCGACGATCAGAACCGGAATGACCGGTGCCGCGCACATCACTTCTTCGATTTTCGCTTTGTCCTGGGCCAACTCTGCCTCCTGGTTCTTTTGGTTTCGCTCAGTTGCCGAAGACGTGCGCGCCTGTGTCGGCCGTGCCGACATTGTTGCGGAAGGCGGCGAAAAGATCGCGGCCGACACCGAAATGATGGTGGCTCAGGTCGGCCTTGGCAGGCGCGCGGGCGTTGAATTCAGCTTCATCGACCAGAACCGTCAACTGGCCGCTGACCGCATCCACCCGTATCATGTCGCCGTCACGGATCTTCGCGATAGGGCCGCCGTCAGCGGCTTCCGGCGTCACATGGATGGCGGCCGGGACCTTGCCGGACGCGCCGGACATGCGGCCGTCGGTGATCAGCGCAACCCTGTAGCCACGGTCCTGCAGGATGCCAAGGCAGGGGGTGAGCTTGTGCAGTTCCGGCATGCCGCAGGCCTTGGGGCCCTGGAAACGAACCACGGCGGCAACGTCGCCGGTGAGTTCCTTGTTGTTGAAGGCGGTCAGGAAGTCGTTCTGGTCGTGAAAGACGCGCGCGGGCGCTTCGATGATATGGCGTTCCCTGGCGACGGCCGAGATCTTGATAACGGCCTTGCCCATGTTGCCGGTCAGCATCTTCAGGCCGCCGGTCGGCTGAAAAGCCTTGGAGAAAGGGGCCAGCACCGCTTCATCGCCGGACATCGCCGGGACTTCTTCGCGTGTCACATTGCCGTTCGCATCGAGTTTGGCTTCCACGGTGTACCCGGAGAGATCCGTGCCGTGGACGGTCTTCACGTCCTGATGCAGATAGCCTTCGCCGAGGAGTTCGCGGATCAGGAAGGCAAGCCCGCCGGCTGCCTGGAAATGGTTCACGTCCGCCTTGCCGTTCGGATAAACGCGGGCCAGCAGCGGCACCACGTCGGAGAGGTCCGAGATGTCGTCCCAGGTGAGGCGGATACCGGCCGCCGCGGCTATGGCGACCAGATGCATGGTGTGGTTGGTGGAACCGCCCGTGGCATGAAGGCCGACGACGCCGTTGACGATCGCCTTTTCATCGATGATTTCGCCCGCCGGGGTGTATTCGTTGCCGAGCGCCGAGATGGCGAGGGCGCGCTTGGCGGCCTCCTTGGTCAGGGCATCGCGCAAGGGGGTGCCCGGATTGACGAAGGAGGCGCCCGGCATGTGCAGGCCCATGATCTCCATCAGCATCTGGTTGGAATTCGCCGTGCCGTAGAAGGTACAGGTGCCCGGGGAATGGTAGGCTTTCGACTCGCTTTCCAGAAGCGCGTCGCGGCCGACCTTGCCTTCCGCATAAAGCTGGCGGACCTTGGACTTGTCGTCGTTCGAAATGCCGGTTGTCATCGGACCGGCTGGAATGAACACCGTCGGCAAGTGACCGAAGGACAGGGCGGCAATCGCAAGGCCCGGCACGATCTTGTCGCAGATGCCCAGGAACACAGCCGCGTCGAACATCTGGTGCGACAGGCCGACGGCCGCCGCCATGGCGATCACGTCCCGGGAGAACAGCGACAGTTCCATGCCGTCCTGGCCCTGGGTGACGCCGTCGCACATGGCCGGAACGCCGCCGGCGACCTGCGCCACGGCGCCGACCTCATGCGCCGCCTGCCGGATCAGCGCCGGATAGGTTTCGTAAGGCTGGTGCGCCGACAGCATGTCGTTGTAGGCGGTGATGATGCCGAGGTTGGGAACGACATCGCCGGCAAGCGCCTGTTTGTCGGAAAGCCCGCAGGCGGCAAACCCGTGCGCGAGGTTGCCGCAGGAGAGGCGGGACCGCTGCGGGCCCTGCTCAGCCGCCTTGCCGATCCGCTCCAGATAGGTGGAACGGCTGTCGTGGCTGCGTTTGACGATCCGTTCGGTGACGTCGCCGATGCGGTCCTGGATGGTCATGGCTTCAAATCCTTTGCTAACCGGAAACCGGTCTGGCTGCGCTTGCACGGACAAATAGGGCGCGCGTGCCCTTTTGCAGCTCGCTGATCGATTTAAGAGACAAGGGGCTCAGGGCAGCGCGGTCCCCACAGCTTTCTCTTATTTCCCGTCGTCTTCCGTCCAGGTGCGGCCGTCCCGCTCCACCAGCGCGATTGAGGCCGAGGGACCCCAGGTGCCGGACGTATAGCCCTTCGGCAGGTTCTTCGAGGAAGCCCAGGCGCTCTGGATCGGGTCGATCCACGCCCAGGCCGCGTCCACTTCGTCGCGACGCATGAAGAGCGTCTGGTTGCCGCGGATGACGTCCATGATCAGGCGCTCGTAAGCATCCGGATTGCGCACCTTGAAGGCGTCGGCGAAGCTCATGTCGAGCGGAACCTGGCGCAGGCGCATGCCGCCGGGGCCGGGGTCCTTGATCATGATCTGCATCTGCACGCCTTCGTCCGGCTGCAGGCGGATGATCAGGCGGTTCGCGGTGATCGCACCGGCCTCCGCGTCGAAGATGGAATGCGGGATGGGCTGAAACTGAACGACGATCTCCGAAACCCTCTGCGCCAGGCGTTTGCCCGTGCGCAGGTAGAACGGCACGCCGGCCCAACGCCAGTTGGCGATCTCCGCCTTCAGGGCAACGAATGTCTCCGTCCGGCTTTCGTCATTGCCGAGTTCGTCCAGATAGCCCGGAACGGCGCCGCCCGCGGAAGCCCCGGCCCGGTACTGGCCGCGGACGGTCATCTTGTCCACGTTGTGTTCGTCGATCGGGGCAAGCGCCTTGAGCACCTTCAGCTTCTCGTCGCGGACGCTGTCCGCGTTCATGGATTCCGGCGGCTCCATGGCAACGAGGCAGAGAAGCTGCAGCAGGTGGTTCTGGATCATGTCGCGCAGGGCGCCCGCGGTGTCGTAGTAACCGGCCCGTCCGCCGACGCCGAGCGATTCAGCGACGGTGATCTGGACGTGATCGATATGGGCGGCGTTCCAGAGCGGTTCGAAAAGCGCGTTGGCGAAACGCAGGGCCATGAGGTTCTGGACGGTTTCCTTGCCCAGATAATGGTCGATACGGAAGATCTGTTCTTCCTTGAAGACGGAACCAACCGTTTCGTTCAACGCCTTCGCCGAGGCTCCGTCCTTGCCGATCGGCTTTTCGATCACGACGCGGGAATGGTCGTTGACCGCGCCGGCCTTGCCCAGGTTTTCGCAGATCGTGCCGAAAAGATCGGGGCCAACGGCCAGGTAGAACGCCCGCACGACGTCCGTCCGTTCGTCCAGGATCGTCTTGAGGTCGTCAAAGCCCTCACCGGACGCAACGTCGATTTTGACATAGCGGAGACGGTCCAGAAACAGCGACAGATGCTCGTCGTCCAGATCCTTGACGTGTTCCTTGAGCGCCGCCTTGGCGTAGTTCCGGTAATCATCGTCCGTGTAGTCGCGTCGAGCGCTGCAGATGATGCGGGCATTTGCCGGGAGCTGACCGTCGGCATCCCTGTGATAAAGGGCCGGCAGCAGCTTGCGGTGGGCAAGGTCCCCGGATGCTCCGAATACGACCAGATCGAACTCTTCAACTTCGATGACGCGTACCGCCATAATCACACCCCTTCTAAGCAGCAGACCCAGATGCCGTGATCGGATTCGATCCGGGTTTTAAATCGGTTTAATTTCCTTGTCAGCCCCTCATTTCAAGGTAGCCCATTCTTTTTCCAGTTCGCCCCGCGTGGGAAGGTCGGCCCCGCGCCGCGAACAGGTGACGGCGGCGGCCTTCACCGCGAACCCGACAAGCCGCGACAGCTTCGCTTCGTCAAGGGCCGTGAGCATGTTCCTGTCGGTCGCACCGAGTTCCTTCAGGCCGGCCAGAAGCGCGGCCTGGAACGTGTCGCCTGCGCCGACTGTGTCTTCGACCTTCACTGTAACACCCGGGCAACTGATCTCGGTATTGTGCGTAAAGGCCGTTGCGCCATCCGGTCCCCTGGTGACGATGACAAGCCCGGCGCCAAGCGACAGCCAGTTGCGGGCAATCTCACCGGGATCTTCGCCCGGCGCGATCTGGGCCAGATCCTCATCGCTGACCTTGACGATGTCGGTGAGGGGCACCAGAGCTTCGGTATTTGCGCGCCAGCGCGCCATGTCTGGCACTACGGTAGGGCGTATGTTGGGATCGAACGAGACCAGCGTGTTGCCCTTTTCGCGCCCGATCAACGCCTTGAACGCCGTGGCGACCGGTTCCACTAGGGCGGTATAAGAGCCGATATGCAGAAACATTGGCGGTTCGGCAAAGGTGGGCAGATCGTCGGCCGTTACCATCCGGTCCGCCGCGTCGGCGCCATAGAACGTATAGGCGGGATGGCCGTGATCGTCTTTCTGGACCACACTCAGGGTGGTCAGGTAAGCGGTCCTGAGAATATGCCGGTCCGAGACACCTTCGTCGCGAAGTTTCTGGATCAGTCTTTCGCCGAACGCATCTTTCGAGATGCCGCCGAAAAAGGCGGCCTCTTCGCCCAGCCGGGCGAGGCCCGTGGCGACATTGAACGGCGAACCGCCGATCCTGGCATCGAAGGTAAGACCGTCGCCGGTCGTGGATCCGCCAAAGAGATCGAACAGGGCTTCGCCGCAAATCAGAAACATCAATTATCCATACAGTTCGTCGGTTGTTCGAAAGGTACCGGCCGGAGGGGATTCTCAGAGCATTGTCCGCGTTCGGCGCATCTTGCGTCCGGGCGAACGCAGACATGACGCTCCAGAATCTTGAGACCGATCAACTCGGCTGCTTTCTGACGTTTTTGGATGAAAGCAGGCTCGTCAGGTGTTTATTGCCAGCGTTTTCAAAAGGCAATGGTTCGGGCTGCGGGATAAATAGGCAACCGGTCATGCCGCGCGGCTCTCCGGCGGGTCCATCGCACCTGTCATGATGGCCACGGCGTCGGACATGGAAAAATCCGCGGGCCTGATGACGCAGGCGCGCTGGCCGAGCCGATGAATGTGAATGCGGTCGGCGACTTCGAACACATGCGGCATGTTGTGGCTGATCAGCACGATCGGCAGGCCACGGGCTCTCACGTCCTTGATCAACTCCAGCACACGTCGGCTTTCCTTCACGCCGAGTGCGGCCGTCGGTTCATCCATGATCACAACCTTGGAACCGAATGTGGCGGCGCGGGCCACGGCGACCCCCTGGCGCTGGCCGCCGGAAAGGGTCTCCACCGCCTGGTTGATGTTCTGGATGGTCAAAAGCCCGAGCTCGTTGAGCTTGTCACGGGCGATTTCCTCCATCTTCCTGCGGTCGAGCTGCCGCAGCCACTTGCCGCGGAAACCGGGTTTGCGAATTTCGCGGCCCATGAACATGTTGTCCGTGATCGACAGGGCCGGTGACATGGCGAGGGTCTGGTAGACGGTCTCGATCCCCGCTTCGCGCGCGTCGATGGGCGAGGTGAAGTGCACCGGCTTGCCATCCAGCAGGATTTCGCCGCTGTCGGGTTGCACAGCGCCGCTGAGAGCCTTGATGAGCGTCGATTTCCCCGCGCCGTTGTCGCCGATCACGCCGAGGATTTCGCCCGGATAGAGTTCGAAATCGGTATGGTCCATGGCCACGACGCGGCCGTAGCGCTTGACCAGATTGCGCGCTTGCAGAACAGGTTCCATCACACCGATACCTTTCTGATCCATTGGTCGACCGCGACCGCCGCGATGATCAGCAAGCCGATAAGCAGGTAGGTCCATTGCGCGTCGGCGCCGAGCAGGCGCAGACCGAGCGTGAACACACCGACGATCAGGGCGCCGAACAGGGTGCCCAGAACGGATCCTCTGCCGCCGAAGAGCGATATTCCGCCGATCACCACGGCGGTGATGGACTCAATATTGGCGAGCTGGCCGCTGGTCGGCGAGACCGAGCCGATACGTCCGATCATTGCCCAGCCGGCGAAGGCGCAGATGAGCCCGGAAAGCATGTAGACGGAAATCAGGGTCTTTTTGACCTGCACGCCCGACAGCTTTGCGGCTTCCGGGTCGTCGCCCACCGCATAGACATGCCGGCCCCATGCGGTCTGGCGCAGCGCGTAGGCAAGCACCAGCACCAGAAGCACCATGAAGATGACGCCATAGGTGAAGACCGCTCCGCCGACATTCACCTTGTTGCCGAAAAACTGCAGCAGGGGAGCGGTACTGGAGATGTCCTGCGAGCGGATGGTCTCATTGGCCGAATAGAGGAAATTCGCCGCCAGAACGATCTGCCACATGCCGAGCGTGACGATGAAGGGCGGCAGCTTCACGACCGCGACCAGGAACCCGTTGATGTATCCGCACAGAGTGCCGCAGAGAAGGCCGCAGACGATGGAGATCTCGACCGGCAGGCCATAGCGGAAAGTGAACTGACCCATGACGACCGAGGACAGCACCATGATCGCGCCGACGGACAGGTCGATCCCGGCGGTCAGGATGACCACGCTCTGCGCGGCGGCGACGATACCGACAATCTGCACCTGCTGCAGGATCAGGGTGAGCGCGAAAGGCGAAAAGAATTTCGACCCGAGCAGGAGACCGAACACGGCAATGGAAAGAACCAGAACCACAAGTGGCACCAGTGACGGGGTCTGGTGCAGCGAGTGCTGGATCCTGTACCCAAATCCATGATGGTGATCGTCGAACGCCGCGACGGCCCTGGGACCGGAAGCCGCCGCGGTTTCGAAATCCGCCGGTCCCCCGGGTGTTGGCCCGCCCGTTGTTTTCGTGTCTGAGTTCATGCCCGTAACCCTCCCAAAAACCGGTCGGAAAGGGGCAGGGTTGCCCATGCCCCCTCCCGGTATCGTCTCAAGCCGGGCTTAGCCCCAGCACAGGTCCGTGCCCTTCGCGGTGTCGATGGACTCCACGCCGTCGACCGGCTTGTCGGTAACCAGGGCGACACCGGTGTCGAAGAAGTCCTTGCCGGGAGTAGGTTCAGGCTTCGCGCCACTGTCGGCCCAGGTCTTGATGGCTTCAATGCCCAGCGAGGCCATCAGCAGGGGGTATTGCTGCGAGGTTGCGCCGATAACGCCGTCCTTGACGTTCTGCACGCCGGGGCAACCGCCATCGACCGAAACGATCAGAACGTCGTTTTCGCGTCCGATCGACTTGAGCGCCTCGTAGGCTCCCGCGGCGGCGGGCTCGTTGATGGTGTAGACGACATTGATCGACTGATCCTTGGCAAGAAGGTTCTCCATGGCACGGCGGCCACCTTCCTCATTGCCCTGGGTCACGTCGTTGCCGACGATGCGCGGATCGGTTTCGTCACCCCATTTGTTCGGATCGCCAAGCTCGATGCCGAAGCCCTGCAGGAAACCCTGGTCGCGCAGCACACCGACGGTCGGCTGGCTGATGGCCAGGTCGAGCATGGCGATCTTCGCATCGGCGGCCTTGTCGCCGAGGCTGGACGCCGCCCATTTGCCGATCAGTTCGCCGGCCTTGAAGTTGTCGGTCGCGAAGGTCGCGTCCGCCGCGTCGATCGGGCTCAGCGGGGTGTCCAGCGCGATCACCAGAATGCCGTTGTCGCGGGCCTGCTGAACGGCCGGGACGATCGAGGATGTGTCGGATGCGGTGAGCAGGATACCCTTGGCACCGTCCGCGATGCAGGTTTCGATGGCGGCGACCTGGGTTTCATGATCGCCGTCGATCTTGCCTGCAAAGGATTTCAGTTCAATGCCCAGCTCCTCCGCCTTGGCGGTCGCGCCCTCTTTCATTTTCACGAAGAACGGATTGGTGTCCGTCTTGGTGATCAGGCAGGCGGTAATGTCGGCGGCGGCGGCCGGGACGGCCGTCATGACGGCAAGGATGGACCCCGTCGCGAGTAATTTGCGGATCATTTCGTTTCTCCTCCCTGGCCATTGTTCAGTCGGAACGGTCGGGCGTGGCCAGATGTGATCCCAACCGTGCTGCCCGTGCCGGAAAACCGGCACGATCCTCCGTGCGCCCGGCTCCGGCGGGGCCGGTGTCTTTCCCGCCCGTCAGGATCGCGGCGCGCGGCGAGAAGTTGAAAAATTGCGGCAGGCTGGCCGCTCCGATCGCACCCGCATCATGTCCGAAGCTGCCGATCTGGATATCCGGTGACTTGCGCATCTCGGGAGCGGTCGCCTCGACGGCGATTTTCAGGGCCTGGCGGAACCTTTCGCGGAAGGGCTCCTCGAGATCCCCGTCGATGACCACCAGCGGCATGTCGAGAAGCGAGAAGGCGGAGCGCAGGGCCAGGGCCAGGGCGGCGACGCAATCTTCCATCCATTCCTCGAACCTGGCCTTGCTGCGTTCAAAGGCGTGGTGCAGATCCTTACGGCTCATATCGGGAAAGTTGCCAGGATCCAGATGACGGGCCAGCGACACCAGAGAGGCGCGGGAAAGCAGAAGATCCCAATTGTGCCTGGAAGGCGGGGCGGTCGGCAGGCTGCTGGGGGGGACGGGTATCATCGCCACATCCGCCGCATTGCCTGTCTTGCCCCGGACCACATCGCCCTTCAGTATCAGGCCTCCGCCGATGGCCGGTCCGAGAAACAGGTAGAGGAAGTCGTCCTTTTGCCGTCCAAGGCCGTAGAAAAGTTCGGCCACGGCGGCGGCGGTGCCATCGTTCTCGCTGAAGACGGGTAAGCCTGTGGCTTCCTCAAGCGCCCCGGCGAGGTCGAAATCTTCCCACTTCCTGAAGTCCGCTTCCGGCAGGCCAAGCTCGTGCAGCCAGGCCCCGAGATTGAATGGCTGCGCCAGTCCTATCCCGGTGATGCGGGCCCGATCCTGTTCGCTCAGGTGTCCGCGCAGACTGTCGAGATCTTCCACAAGGATTTCCAGCGCCTGCCCGGGGGCGGGCAGGATCCTGTCATGGAGGCGCCGGTCGATGATCCGGCCGGCGAAATCCATCAAAACCGTTTCCATGTTGGTCCGGTCCAGCCGGACACCGAAGGAAAAGGCGCCCGATGCGGCGAGCCGCAGAATGGTTGCCGGCTGTCCCCTGCTGCCGTCATGGCGCTTGCCGGCCTCGACGATCAGACCCTCTTCGATCAGGTCCTGGATGATGGCGCCGATGGCCGCGTTGGTGAGCTGCACCGCCCGGGCGAGTTCGGCCTTGGAGGCTTCGCCGGCACGCCGCAGAATCTGCAGGACGATGCGCTCGTTATAACGCCGCAACTGCGCGGAATTCGAACCGCGGCCGCTTTTGCGGATCTCCTCCAACGCTCTCGCTCCTCCAGCGTGCGCCCGTCATTTCCGACGGGTCGATAATAACTTATTTTGATTAAATTATTTGCCTGCGGCCCGGTTCTGTCAATTCGAATTTGCGTTTGCGTTGCAGCGTTTCGTGTTGTCCTGCGGTAAGTCGCTGACTGAAATATCCTATTTTTCCGCCGCCGGATTTCAATTTCTGCCGTTAGGTAAGATTTTCGGGCGAGCCGGCCGCAAGGAAATGTTCATCTCGTGCCCGGATCGTTGGCAGGCGAGGCGCCGGTGATGTCCGGGGGGAGGGAATCGCGCCGAAAGCGTTGATAGCAGGCGCAAGTTCCGTATTGTCGGGGACATAACAGGAATCGGAGAGAATATTTATGCCGGTCAAACATGATGAAGCGTTTCTTGCTCGCGCGATTGCCGCCGGCTCGGGCGAAATCACCGCCGATCTGGTGGTCAAGGACGTCCGTCTCTTCAGTGTGATCGACGGCAGCACGGTTGACACCGATATCGCAATCGTGGGCGACCGGATTGTCGGCACGCATGGGCAATATAGCGGCGAAATCACCGTGGATGGCAAAGGACTGACAGCGGTTCCCGGCTTCATCGACACCCATCTTCATGTCGAATCGTCTCTCGTCACACCGTTTGAATTCGACCGCTGCGTGCTGCCGCACGGGGTCACCACGGCAATCTGCGATCCGCACGAGATCGCGAATGTGCTCGGTGCGCAGGGTATCCGCTATTTCCTCGACAGTTCGGTTGAGACGGTGATGGACCTGAAGGTCAATCTGTCCTCCTGCGTTCCGGCCACGGCATTCGAGACCGCCGGCGCCTGTCTGGAAATCGAGGATCTTCTGCCGTTCCGGAACCATCCCAGTGTCATCGGTCTTGCGGAATTCATGAACTTTCCCGGAGTTCTGGCGCGCGATCCCAAGGTGCTTGCCAAGCTCGCCGCGTTTCAGGACGGCCATATCGACGGCCATGCGCCCCTGCTTGCGGGGCTGGGGCTCAACGGCTATCTGTCCGCCGGCATCCGCACCGACCATGAAGCCACCTCGGCGGAAGAGGCGCTCGAAAAGCTGTCCAAGGGCATGACCATCCTGATGCGGGAAGGGTCGGTCTCGAAGGATCTGGAGGCACTGGCGCCGATCCTGACGCCGGACATGTCAGCCTTCGTGGCCTTGTGCACCGATGACCGCAATCCGCTGGACATCGCCGAGGAAGGCCATCTGGACAGCATGATCCGCCGCCTGATCGCCAAGGGCATAAGACCGCTGGACGCCTACCGGGCGGCGAGCTGGTCGGCGGCCAATGCGTTCGGCTTGAAGGATCGGGGCGTGATCGCTCCAGGCAAGCGGGCGGACATTGCGCTTCTGAACGATTTTGAAGACTGCCGTGTCGCCGAGGTTATCAGTGGCGGCGTTCTGGTCCGTGACGAGGTGTTCGCCGGACGCACTATCGTTGCACCCGTCGGCCTCGACAGCGTCAAGGTAGGTCCGGTCACCGCGGAAAAATTCGAAATTCCGGCCCGCAACAGCGAAGCGGATGTCATCGGTGTCGTTCCGGGCAGGATCATCACCGAGCACCTTAAACGAACCCTGCCGGTTGCCGGCGGCAAGACGCTGGCCGATCTGGATCAGGACGTGCTCAAGGTGGCCGTCGTCGAGCGCCACAAGGGCACCGGAAATATCGGCCTGGGCTTCGTCAACGGCTTCGGCATGAAGCGGGGCGCGATTGCCTCCTCCGTCGGTCACGACAGCCACAATATCTGCGTCGTCGGGGCAGACGAAGAGGCCATGGCGCATGCGGTCAACCGGGTGATTGCGATGAAAGGCGGTTTCGCGGTGGCCGACAGCGACGGGGTCAAGGCGGAACTTGCCCTGCAGCTTGCCGGTCTGATGAGCCTGGAACCGTTCGAGACCGTGAAGTCCGACCTTGAAAAGCTGCGCGCCGCCGCCAAGGAGCTCGGCTGCACCCTTGCGGAGCCTTTCCTTCAGGTGGCCTTCCTGCCGCTTCCCGTCATTCCTCATCTGAAGATTACCGATTTCGGCATGTTCGACGTCAACAGGTTTGAACTGATCGAGCAGGGATCCTGACCCGGGGAAACCAGAAAAGGGGGGCGTCCGTCATGATCTTGACCCTCGCGGTCTCCGGTTATCGTTCCTTGCGTGATCTTGTCCTGCCGTTGGACCGGATCACGCTGGTGACCGGTGCCAATGGCAGCGGCAAATCGAGCCTCTACAGGTCGATCCGCCTGCTGGCAGATGTTGCGCAGGGGCAGGCGATTGCCTCGCTGGCCGCGGAAGGGGGGCTGAACTCAACGCTTTGGGCTGGTCCGGAGGCGTTCTCGCGGGCGATGAAAATGGGCGAGCAGCCGGTGCAGGGAACTGTCCGCAAGGGCGTTGTCAGCCTGAAGCTCGGATTCGCCGACGAAGACTACGGCTACGCCATCGATCTTGGCCTGCCGGCCGATGCGGGCCGCTCGATGTTTTCCATGGATCCGGAGATAAAGGTCGAGGCCCTGTGGGCCGGGGAGGCCTTGTCGCGGTCGAATGAGATTGCCAGCCGCAACGGTCCGACCGTGCGCGTGCTGAACGGCCAGGGGCAGAGAATACCGGTTTTTCAGAACCTCGCCCGGTTCGACAGCATGATGACCCATGCCGCGGATCCCAAAGACGGGCTTGAGCTGCTGGTGATGCGCGAGCGCATGCGCGCATGGCGGTTTTACGATCATCTGAGGACCGACCGGGACGCGCCGGCCAGATTTCCGAAGATCGGCACCAGGACGCCGGTTCTCAGCGGCGACGGTGGCGATCTGGCGGCAGCGCTTCAGACCATTCTGGAGATTGGCGACGAGCGCTCGCTCGCGGATGCGATCGACGACGCTTTTCCGGGAGCCGGCATCGAGATTTCCGTCAATGACGGATATTTCGAACTGCTGATGCGGCAAAAGGGGCTGCTCAGGCCGCTCAGGGCGAGCGAGCTGTCGGACGGCACGCTGCGCTATCTGCTGCTGACGGCGGCGCTTTTGTCGCCAAGGCCGGCGCCGCTCGTCGTATTGAACGAACCGGAAACCAGCCTTCACCCGGCTCTTCTGGAACCTCTCGCGCGTCTTATCGGCCGGGCGGCGCAAAAGACTCAGGTGATCGTCGTTTCGCACGCGCAGCCTCTGGTGAGCGAACTGGCATCCGAACACGGCTGCGTCCGGTACGATCTGCGCAAGGAACTTGGCGAAACAGTTGTGGACGGCGCCGATGCACCCAAATGGAACTGGCCGAAGCGATAATTTCCCGCTAGCGCGGTGTGATCGATAAGTTTTTGAATTGGTGGAACTATTGCCAACTGTTACAGGCGGCTTATCTAAGTGTGATGTTTGTTCCGCCGTAAAAAATGAGCGGGTGTCGCTGCGTCGCGAGTTGACGCGAACGGAAGCTTGCGTCATGTCAGAAGGACCCCAAAGAGGTGACGCTTTGCCGGCGCCCGGGTGCGATGGAGGAAGGAATTTCCGGGAAGATCTTTGAATCTCCGGGAATTTCAGGATCGCAGCCGAACCGCGCGGTAACGCGATAAAGACGCGTTGGAGAACGTAATGACGACTGCGGAGGAGTGGACCGCGGCCTTCAGGCCCCGTCCGGTACACGAATATCTGGAAGAAACTGTCGCGAAATTCGGCTCGCGGCCTGCCGCCGACTTCATGGGCAAGGGCTGGACCTATGCCGAACTCGGTAAGCTGGTGGACAGCACGGCAGCCGGGCTTCAGGCCATGGGCGTGGGGCCGGGCGTTCATGTCGGACTGTGCCTGCCGAATACGCCCTTTTACACTATCTTCTATTTCGCGATCCTCAAGATCGGCGGCACGGTCGCCAATTTCAATCCGCTTTATGTCGAACGTGAAATCGCCTTCCAGGCGCGCGATGCGGATGTGCGCATCATGGTGACGATGGATCTGAGGGTGATCTATGACAAGGTCGAGCGGGTCCGCGAGGAACGAGGGCTCGACAAGATCATCGTCTGTCCGATGAGCTTCTGTCTTCCGACCGTCAAGAAGGTGCTGTTCGCTCTGTTCAAGCGCAAGGAAATCGCCGCTATCGCCGAGGACGAGGCGCATATCCGCTTTGCCGACCTGCAAACCAGGGGCGCGCATCCGGCACCGGTGGAAATCGACCCGGCCGAGGCCATCGCGGTACTGCAATATACCGGCGGCACCACGGGCGTTCCCAAGGGAGCGATGCTGACCCACAAAAACCTTTCGGCGAATATCGAGCAGATGCGCTGCGTGTTCGAAAAGGCGCAGCCCGGAGAGGAGCGGATGCTTTGCGTGCTGCCGTTCTTCCACGTGTTCGCCATGACGGTGGCGCAGAACCTGTCGATCATCCTGGGCGCGGAAATGGTGCTGCAGCCGCGCTTCGAGCTGAAGGCGCTGTTAGAAGCGATCAAGCGCAAGAAGGTGACGCTGTTTCCGGGCGTGCCGACCATTTACACCGCGATCAACAATTCGACCCTGACCGCGAACTACGATCTTTCCAGCATCAACCTGTGCCTGTCGGGTGGTGCGCCGCTTCCCGTGGAGGTGAAGGAGAGTTTCGAAAAACTCACCGGCTGCATTCTCGCGGAAGGCTACGGCCTGACGGAAACGTCCCCCGTGGCCGCTGTCAATCCGCTGGACAGGAGCTGCCGCGCGGGCTCCATCGGCCGGCTGGTTCCAGGGACAAAGGCGCGTTTTGTCAGCATCGAGGACCGGACGAGCGAAGTCGGCAAGGGCGAGAAGGGCGAATTGCTGCTCCACGGTCCGCAGGTCATGAAGGGCTACTGGAAGCGGCAGGACGCGACAGCGGACAGCATTACCGAAGACGGTTACCTGCATACCGGCGATGTCGGTTACCAGGACGGCGACGGGTTCATTTATCTGGTCGACCGGATCAAGGACCTGATCCTGTGCTCCGGCTATAACGTTTATCCGCGTGTCATCGAAGAAGCGATCTATCTGCATGAGGCCGTCGACGAGGTGATCGTCATCGCCATTCCGGACGAATATCGCGGCCAGTCGCCCAAGGCCTTTATCAAGCTGAAGGAAGGCTGTTCCACCACGGCCGTCGACATGAAAACCTTCCTGAAGGACCATCTGTCGACCATCGAAATGCCGCGGGAATTCGAGTTCCGCGACGAGTTGCCGAAGACCATGGTCGGCAAATTGTCGAAAAAGGAACTGGTCGAGGAAGAAACCAGAAAACGGGCGGGCATTGACGCCGGGGCCGCCTGAGCACGAAGCCCGGACCCTTCAGAACCCGGTCGCTTTGAAATGAATGTTAAGGGCTTTTTTGCACTGCTTGTTGAGTCTGCCGTCCCGGACCTGATCCGGAACCTGCCGAGCCTGGCGGCTGAGGCCCCGGCTCAAGGCCGGGGCGGCCTTCCTATCTATTGCCTTACGCTCTGACCAAAGATTTCTATCAGTTGTTATACCCGCGCCCGTCGGCGGCGCGGGCGAGTTCGCGGCCGCGTTTGGCTTCCCGGCGCACGGTATAGATTGACGCCGCGATAATGACGGCGGCACCGATCAGGGTTTCGAGCCGTGGCCACTGGCTGAAGACCAGCGCTCCGAAGATGGTCGCATAGAGAAGCCGCGTGTAATCGAGGGAGGCGATGGCCGTGGCCTCTCCCGCCTTGAAGGCCTGAATGTTGGCCATCTGGGCGGCCCAGGACACGATGCCGACCAGGAGCAGCAGTCCCCATTCCACCAGGGTCGGCGCTTGCCAGGTGAGCGCGGCGGGAACCAGCATGATCAACCCGACCCCGAAGGCCTGATAGGTGAGGATGGTGACCGGCGCGTCGGTCCGCGTCAGTATGCGCACCACGATCATCACCATGCCGGCGCAGGCCGCCCCCGCGATGGCGGACAGGGCAAAGGGATCGATCAGGCCTTCACCATCGGGACGCAGCATCAGGAGAACACCGAGGAAACCGACGATGGTCGCGCCCCAGCGGTGTATTCCTACCTTTTCGCCGAGCAGCCAGATGGCGAAGATCGTCAGGAAGAAGGTTTTGGAAAAGCTGATCGCGGTCGCGTCGGCCAGCGGCAGCTCGATGATGGCCGTGAACCCGAACAGCATGGCCGCTGTCGCGAAAACGATACGGGTGATCTGGAGGCCCGGACGTTTCGTTGCCAGGGATGTGGGCAGACCGCTGAGGATTTTGGGGGCGACGATGACCAGCATGATCGCCTGACGGACGACGAGGATCTGAAAGACGCTGAGGTCCTGGCCGACAAACTTGATCAGCGTGACCATGATGGAAAACAGGAAAGCCGCCAGCAGGATCCAGATTGCGCCGACGGTGTTGGACGGCAGATGCCCGGTCAATTCGGCAAACTTCCTGTTAAGGCGGTTACCGTGTGGGGGGGCGGAGACGCCGGCAGCCTGGGACGGCTCCGGATCTTTCTGGTGCATATCCATGTTGGGTCCTGGCCCGGAAGCCTCGTGGAAGGGCCGGCGCAACGTGCGCCCGGGCAATGGTGAGTGTCAGGTCGGGCATTTGGTAGCGATTGGATCAACTTACCGTTTTTCAAGAAGAAGGAAAGAGGGGGTACGCAAGTTTGCCTTTCCGCTGGGGATGGACCTAAATATCGGATGCCGCAGCCAATCCAGGGAGGAACGAGATGCGCAAGATCCAGACCCAGGGTATTCATCACATCACCCTGGTCGGTGCCGACCGGCAGACATCCATCGATTTCTGGGAGGGGCTCCTGGGCATGCCATTCGTGTTCGAACAACCCAATCTGGACAATGCCGAGCAGAGCCATCTCTATTTCGATCCGGGCGACGGCCGGCTGATCACCATCTTCACCAGCGAGGACCGCAAACCGGATGCAAGCCCTGCGCCCCAGACGATGGGCTGCGTGCATCATCTGGCGCTGGATGTCTCGCAGGCGACCTTCCGGCAGATCGCCGAACGGCTCGATGCGCGCGGGATCGACCATAGCGGACCGGTGGATCGCGGGTTTATGGATTCTCTCTATTTCCGAGATCCGCTCGGTTTCCTGATAGAGCTCGCAAGCTACCGGTTCGTACCGCCCGCAGGCGTGCTGATAGGCGAGGTCATGCTGGAGGCCCACAAGCTGCGGGTGGCGCGCGGCGACTACAACATTCAGGAAGTGCACCTTGCGGATGCGATCGAGAACCTGACGAGAGAGACCCGTCGCAGCCTGTCCGACGACAGGGAGCCAAAGAATCCCTATTCCGGGTAGGTTGGTTTTCCGCCGCTGTTTTCTGCCACGCGATGTGCCTTTTGGACCGCCGGCCGGGCAAGGTTGCGGGGAGCGGTCAGGGGATGCCCGGGCCGGACTAACCCAACGGAAGGCGGCGACAGGAACCGTAACCATATTGCGCTTGTTTCGGCGTCATGTAATGGTCTCATGAAGGACAGGCTTTCCGGCGTACGGATCGGGAATGCCGCCAGGACTCCAGTGAATGACAAGGTTGAAAAAGGGTCACGCCGTAGTCGCATCGGATGTTATCGGCTGGCGCGAAGTCGTCAGTCTGCCGGAGCTGGGCGTTTTCGACATGCGGGCCAAGATCGATACCGGAGCGCGCACGTCGGCGCTCCACGCGGAGGATCAGGAGATCTTCGAACGGAACGGGGCGAAGTGGGTCCGGTTCCGGGTACCCGCTTCCCGCCACCATGCGGATTTCAAGGTCGAGGTGCCGGTTCTGGATGAGCGGGATATCAAGAATACCAGCGGTGTTCCAGAGCGCCGGATCGTGATCAGAACCGTGCTGCACCTTGGAAGCCACCACTGGCATGTGGACGTTTCGCTGGCGAACCGCGCCAATATGGGCTTCGACATGATCCTCGGGCGCACGGCCATCCGGCGGCACAAGGTTCTGGTGGATGCGGGCCGGTCTTTCCTGGCCGGCAAACCCGCGTTGGCGACAAAACACTGACCGTCATTTGCTGGCGTGCAAACAAGGCCGCCAGGAAAAGATTCCGGGACCGGCCGGCATGACCGAGTTGAACCAAGAGGACCGAATTCAATGAAAATCGTAATGATGGCACGGAATCCCGATCTCTATTCACACAGGCGTCTCAAGGAAGCCGCGGAGGCACTCGGGCATGAACTGGTGACCGTCAATACGCTGCGATGCTACATGAACATCGCCTCACGGCGGCCCGAGATGTACTACAACGGCGAAAAGCTGACCGGTTTCGACGCGGTGATTCCGAGGATCGGGGCTTCCATCACTTTCTACGGTCTTGCGGTTCTGCGGCAGTTCGAAATGATGGGTGTCTATCCCTTGAACGAATCGGTCGCGATCGGCCGGTCGCGCGACAAGCTGCGCTCCACGCAGTTGCTGGCGCGCGACGGGATCGGTCTTCCGGTGACCACATTCGCCCACGACCCCAAGATGACGGAAGAAGTTCTGCGCACCGCCGGCGGCGCGCCGGTGGTGATCAAGCTGCTGGAAGGAACGCAGGGGATCGGGGTGGTTCTTGCGGATACGGAACGGTCGGCAAAATCCGTGATCGAGGCCTTCCGGGGCGCCAACGTCAACATTCTGGTGCAGGAATTCATCAAGGAAGCCGGCGGAACCGATATCCGTGCGCTCGTTGTCGGCGGCAAGGTCATCGCGGCAATGAAACGCACGGGCGCGGAGGGGGAATTCCGGTCCAACCTGCATCGCGGCGGCAGCGCCGCGGCTATCAAGATCTCTCCGGAAGAACGCTCGACGGCCATCCGGGCGGCCAAATCCATGGGTCTCAACGTGTGCGGCGTCGACATGCTGCGCTCCAATCACGGACCGGTGGTGATGGAAGTCAACTCCTCACCCGGTCTGGAAGGCGTGGAGAAGGCGACCGGCATCGATGTGGCCGGGAAGATCATCACTTTTCTTGCCAAGAATGCCGAGGTGGGGAAAACCAAAACAAAGGGACGCGGCTAAGTCAGCCTGCCTCCGTCTCCCCGAATGTTGTGCAAGAAATGAGAGTGTGAGACATGCAGGCCAGTTCATTCCACATTGGTGAACATGTCGTGGCGCCGGGAACCCGGCGCACGGTGGATTTGCCGGTAAGTGTTCTTTCCGACCACACGCCGGTGACCATGTCGGTGCATGTGCTGCACGGCCGGCGGCCTGGACCGGTGATGTTCGTCAGCGCGGCGGTCCATGGCGACGAAGTGATCGGTGTGGAGATTGCAAGACGGCTCCTGAAGGCGCCCCAGCTTGACGCGCCGGAACTGGAGAAGTTCAAGGGTACCTTGATGGTCGTGCCGATCGTCAATGCCTTCGGTTTTCTCAACCATTCCCGCTATCTGCCGGACCGCCGCGATCTGAACCGGTCTTTCCCCGGCAGCCTCAAGGGATCATTGGCGGGGCGTCTGGCCAACCTGTTCATGACAGAGATCGTCAACCGCGCCGACTATGGAATCGACCTGCATTCCGCGGCGGTTCACCGTACGAACCTGCCGCAAATCCGGGTTTCGCCGTCCCAACCCGAAACCCTGGTCCTTGCGAAGGCCTTCGGTGCTCCGGTCATCCTGACATCCAAGGTCCGCGAGGGCTCGATGCGCGAAGCCGCCCAGTCCAAGGGCAAGGATGTTCTGGTGTTCGAGGCGGGTGAAGGGCTGCGTTTCGACGAAATGTCCATCCGCGCCGGTGTTTCCGGTATCTTGCGGGTGATGCGGACGGTGAAGATGCTCGGTCCGAAAGGCATTACCAGGCCGAAAGTCCGCTCCATCCTGACCACATCCAGCTATTGGGTCCGATCTCCGGCAGGCGGCCTGCTCAGACCGTTCAAGTCGACCGGCGATGTCGTGGAACCGCAGATGCTGCTCGGCATCGTGTCGGACCCGTTCGGCGAGAGTGAGCGCAATGTTGTCGCGGAGTACGGCGGGCTGATCGTCGGACGCTCAATTTTGCCGGTCGTCAACGAAGGCGACGGCCTGTTTCATATTGCCGATGTCAGCGAGAAATACGATGCCGAGCTGACCCTTGACAGTCTCGCCTCGCAGCTTGAAGCTGATCCCTTGTTCGATGAGGATGAAATCATCTAGACTGAACCCAAGCCGCGTTCATCGGCGTGCCTTTTTCTCACTGCCCGGAGCCATGAGGTTCCTATCAACCGCGGTTGGTATTGATGCGATTGATCTGATTTTGCCCTCTGGTTTCATCCGCCATTGCGCATTATGATCGAGCCATCGCTCCTGGTGTTCGGAATTCCCGGGAAGATCTTCCCAAAAACTGCAGGTCCAGTTTCATGAACCAGATGGTCACTCCGAAATTCGGTGTTGGCGCTCCATTGCGCCGTAAGGAAGACGAGCCGCTCCTGACAGGGCACGGCATCTATACGGGCGATTATACGCCGCAAGGGTGCCTGCACGGATATGTCCTGCGTTCGGCCATGGCGCACGCGAAGATAAGCCTCGGCAATGTGGAAGACATTCGCGCGATGGACGGTGTGCGTCTCGTGCTGACCGGCGCGGAACTCGCCGGCAAATCCATGCCCTGCCTGGGGCGGCCCAAGCAGATCGACGGGACGAACTTTCCGATCCCCGAGCAGCCGGTCCTGTGTTCGGATACTGTGCGCTATGTGGGCGATTCGATCGCCTTCGTTGTCGCCGACAATCTCGATACAGCACGCAACGCGGCTGAAATGCTGGAAGTCGACTACGATCCGCTGGATGCGGTTGTCGGCATAGAAAACGCGCTCGCTCCCGGCGCGGTGAAGGTCTGGCCCGAATTCGACTCCAACGTCTCCTTCACTTTCGGTCAGGGCGATGAGGCAAAGACGAACGAGGCCTTCGCGGTGGCCGACAAGGTCGTCTCCATCGATCTGGTCAATAACCGCATCGTCGCCAACTATATGGAATTGCGCGGCTGTGTCGCCGAGTTCAGTTCCGAAAGCGGCCGCTTCAAGCTGACCCTGGGAACCCAGGGCGGCCACGGCATGCGCGACACCATTTGCGGCATTCTGGATCTGCCCAAAGAAGACCTGCAGGTGATCACGCCGGAAGTCGGGGGCGGTTTCGGCACGAAGGGGTTCTGCTACCGCGAATATCCGCTGACCATGATCGCCGCGAAGGAACTCGGCCATCCGGTGCGCTGGGCGGGGGACCGCATGGATCACTTCGTCACCGATGCCCACGGCCGCGACAATCTCAGCCATGCCGAGCTGGCTCTCGACCGCGAGGGCCGGATCCTGGGGCTGAAGGTGGACGTCAAGGCGGCCATGGGTGCCTATCTGCACCAGTTCGGTCCGTTCATTCCCTTTGTAGGCACGTCCATGTCCTCAGGCCTTTATGACATTCCCGCCGTGTTCGCGAAGGTGGAAGGCGTCTACATGCATACGGTGCCGACGGACGCCTTTCGCGGGGCAGGACGGCCGGAAGCCGCCTATCTCATCGAAAGGCTGATTGAAAAGGCCGGTGAGGAAACCGGGCTCGGCCCGGTGGAAATCCGCAAGCGCAATTTCATCCGGCCGGAGCAGTTGCCCTATACGACCGGGACCGGCCGCATGTATGACACGGGCGATTTCGCGGGCCATCTGGACAAGGCCCTGGAGGTTGCCGACTGGGCGGGTTTCAGGGCGCGCCAGGAAGCCAGCATTGCTGCGGGAAAATACCGCGGCATCGGAATCTGCTCCTATGTCGAGGCCTGCGCCTTTCCCGGCAGCGAGGAAGCGACGCTTGAACTCGACGCGGGAGGCAGCCTGACACTGCTGATCGGCACCCAGACCAACGGCCAGGGGCACGCAACGGCCTACAGTCAGGTCGTCGCGGAGCAGTTCGGCGTTTCCATCGACGATATCGAGGTCATTCAGGGCGATACCGACCGGGTGCGCAAGGGCGGCGGCACGGGGGGCTCGCGTTCGATCCCGATCGGCCTGCCGTCGGTGCGCGACGCCAGCGTGGCACTGGTCAAGAAGGTCAAGGAACTGGCCGCCGACAAGCTGGAAGCCGGGATCGAGGATCTTGAACTGGAAAGCGGTGTCGTGCGGGTCGTGGGAACCGACCAGCAGGTGACGCTGGCCGAGATCGTGGCGTCGGCTGGCGAAACGCTGAAGGCCAGCGAAGAGGTCCGCCAGAACGAAGCCACCTATCCCAACGGCACGCATATCTGCGAGGTGGAGATCGATCCGGAGACCGGCGATGTCTTGGTTGAGAACTATGTCATCGTCGACGATTTCGGGGTCACCGTGAACCCGATCCTGCTCGCCGGTCAGGTTTACGGCGGCACAGTCTCGGCGATCAGTCAGGCGCTTTGCGAACACACGGTCTACGATGACGAGGGTCAGCTCCTGACGGCGTCTTTGCTGGATTATCAGATGATCCGCGCGGGCGATCTGCCGGACATCCATTTCGAGACCCGCAATATTCCCTCCACGACCAACGCCATGGGCATCAAGGGGGCTGGAGAAGCCGGATCCATCGGCGGCTGCGCCTCCGTGATGAATGCGGTTCAGATGGCCCTCAAGGAGGGAGCCGGCGTTACCGAAGTGATCGACATGCCCGCGACCCCGCTTCGGGTCTGGGACGCGATCCAGGGGGCAGGCTAGGTTTACCCGTTTGTCCTCTGGGCTCGTGCTTCGCCTGGCCGGGGCGACAACGATGAGAACAAACTTTTGTCAGCAATCCGAGGCCGGCGCTGGACGCCGGCCTTTTTCTGCGCTGAGAAACGTTTGGCGAAAGGAGAAGATCCGCCCGCGAGCAAGTCCTGACCGGGTACTCCTGCCAGTCGCCCGGGTGTTTATCCGCGCGTGAATAGACTCGCGCGAATGTGTCTGTGGTTTGTTTCAATTATACGTTTGAAATGGCGGGTTCTTGCCGCAATCTGAGCTATCCCTGTCGTGTGTGGCGCGATTCACCTCTTTCCAGAAACAGGATCCTCCCTGTGTTCAAGTCCTTCTTTCCAAGACCCCACCTGTTTTTTACCTCCGCCGTCATCTGGTCCCTGGCCGCCGTTCTTGCATGGTACGGCTTTGCCGACGACCTCGGCGGACCGCTCGGTTTCGGCACCATGCCGGAGGACGTATTGCCGCCGGTCGGCCTGAGGTTCTTCATCACGCCGGGCTTCCTGTGGTTTTACGTCTATTACGCGGTTTGTACGGGGATCTTTTGCGGGGTCTGGTCGCTCCTGGCGCGGAACCACCCCTGGCGGCTGTGGTCGGTCTGGGGATCCGCGCTGATCATCTTCACGACCTATTTTTCCGTGCAGGTCTCGGTGGCGATCAACAACTGGCGGCGGCCGTTCGGCGACACGCTGCAAAATGCCCTGCAGGGGGACAAGGGCGTTACCGCGGGAGATTTCTACTCGCTGATGCTGAGCTTCGCGGAAATCGTTTCGCTGAGCGTGACGCTTTATATCGTGACGCGGTTTTTCGTCAGTCACTACATCTTCCGCTGGCGCACCGCGATGAACGATTATTACGTCAGCAAATGGTCCAATGTGCGCCACATCGAAGGGGCCTCGCAGCGTATTCAGGAAGATACGATGCGCTTCGCGCTGATCATGGAAGGGCTGGGCGTCTCCATGATCGATGCGGTCATGACCCTGATCGCCTTCCTGCCGGTCCTGTTCGCCCTGTCCGGCTATGTGCAGACCCTGCCGATCATCGGGGTAATTCCGGCGCCGCTGTTCACGATGGCTATCTTGTGGTCGCTGTTCGGCACGGTTCTTCTGGCGGTGGTCGGTATCAAGCTGCCGGGGCTGGAGTTCCACAACCAGCGCGTCGAGGCGGCCTACCGCAAGGAACTCGTCTATGGCGAGGATCACGAGGACCGGGCGCAGCCCGCGACGCTCGCGCAGCTGTTCTCCAATGTGCGGCGGAACTATTTCCGCCTTTATTTCCATTATCTTTATTTCAACCTCACCCGCAGCGTCTACCTTCAGGCCGATAACCTGTTCACCTATTTCCTTCTCGTTCCAACCATGGTAGCCGGTACCATCACCTATGGCATCGTCCAGCAGATCCTGACCGCTTTCGGGCAGGTGTCCTCCTCGTTTCAATATCTGGTCAATTCCTGGACAACGATCATCGAATTGCTCTCCATCTACAAACGCCTGAAAGGCTTCGAGGTCTCCATCGCCGAACGGGAAAGCCTGTTTTCACGCGGTGCGGATGGCCCGGTTTCCGGGCCGGTGGACGGGGCATAAACCAGGGACGCCGATCCGGCGTTACCCCACCTGATCCTCGCGGTTCTGCGGTCCGACGCACCGCGTGAGACTTCTGTCTGCGCCGGGCCGCGGAAGATCTGCATGACGCTTAGGAGCGTATTGTCCCGCTTTTCGGGCCCGCCCGCGCAGGCCGGCATGACCCGGCACGCCCCCCTGATCGGTATCACCCTGAAACTGGCCTCGACCATCGCCTTTTTCACGATGGCGACCGCCCTGAAGATTGCCGCCGAAACCGTGCCCATCGGCGAACTGGTCTTCGCGCGCAACTTCTTCGGCCTGTTTCCGGTTCTGCTGATGGTCGCCATGCGCGGGGAACTGGTGCTGGCCTTTCAGACGAAAAACCCGAAAGGGCATTTGACCCGCGCGACCGTCGGCCTTTCCGCGATGGTGTGCTCGTTCACCGCTCTTTACCTGCTGCCGTTGCCGGACGCCACGGCCATCGGCTTCGCCACGCCGCTTTTCGTGGTTGTGCTGGCGTTTTTCCTGCTGGGGGAACCGGTGCGGATCTATCGCTGGAGCGCCGTCGTCGTCGGGTTTCTCGGCATTCTTGTGGTGCTGTCGCCGCATCTGGGCGAGAAGGAACTGGACAATGCCTCCACGCTCGGCGCGCTGCTGGGGACGGCGGGCGCCGGATTTGGCGCGCTTGCCATGATCACCGTGCGCAAACTGTGCGAGACGGAACGGACCTCGACCATCGTCACCTGGTTCGCCGGGTCGGCGACCGTCCTGTCGCTGCTGACCCTGCCGCTGGGTCTTGTCCTGCCGGATCTTGCCTGGGTCGTCCCCGATGCGGCGACGGCCGGCCTGCTGCTCCTGATCGGGCTCGCCGGGGGCGTCGGCCAGATCCTGCTCACCCAGAGCTACCGGTTCGCGGATGCCTCGACCATCGCCCCCTTCGACTATGTCAACATGCTGTGGGCGATCATCGTCGGCTGGCTGATCTTTTCCGAGATGCCGGTTCCCGAAGTGGTGATCGGCGCACTCATCGTCATCGCCGCCGGCGTGTTCGTCATCTACCGCGAACACAAACTCGGCATCGACCGCACCAAGGCCCGCCGGGCGTCGTCACCGTCGAAATCCTGATTTTTCCCGTTCGGAAAGACTTCAATCCGCAAGCGCTGTCCCGGCCTTGAGCCGGGGCCTTTCCCGAACAGGCCCCGGCGCAAGGCCGGGGCACCTGATGCTTTGAATTCCTTGTCTACTACGGCTTGTACAGGAAAGTTTCGACGGCGCTTTTGGTGCCGTCCGGGAAGATCAGCTGCACGCTGATGGACTGGGTCGATCCATCGGGCCGTTCCAGATAGGGCTTTTCCTTGAGGACGGCGTTCGGGCTGTCCGGGTCGCAGGAATCCAGTTCCCAGACCTGGTCCATCGGGCCGCCGTTCAGGCCGTAGAATACGTAGTCGATGCCGCATTTCCACGCTTCCAGATGGGTGAAATAGATCAGCTCCTGGCCCTGCCAGTCGCGGAAGGCGACCCAGTTGGCCTTTGTCAGATCGAGGATCTGCTTGATCTGCTCCGGCGGCATGCCCTGGGCGGTTGCCGGAAGCGGCAGGAAAGTGAGGCCCAATATGAGGGCGGCGGATTTCAAAATGCGCATGGGATGTCTCCTGATGAAGGGAGCGTTGCAAAAATCATCCTGGCGGTCTGTCTTCTCAGCCCGGCGGGATGTCTCAAAAAGCCTTGAACGTAATGATCGTTTTCGTGTCCTGAATGCCGTCGATGGGATGCACCTTTTCATTGACGAAATGGCCGATATCGGCACCGTCCTCAATGTAGAACTTTACCAGAAGATCATAATCGCCGCTGGTGGAATAGACCTCGGATGCAATCTCCGCGTCGGCGATCGCGTTGGCGACCTGGTAGGTCTTGCCAAGCTGGCATTTGATCATCACGAAAAACGGGGTCATGCGGCGCTCCGGACATTGGGAGTAGAGCATCGTGCGTTCATGTGAACGCACGATGCTCTACCATTTCAAGATCGATCAGCGGTCGTTCATTCGGTTTCGATCGAACGACCGCTGATCCAAGTAAATTTCTGCACAAGGACATCGCCCATCTCGCTAGTCCAGTCAATCGTCTCCGCCTTCAATTGGCAATGCCTGGTGACGAGCGGGGACTTGCAAATTCGGGCGAGCCTTGTTAGCTGTCAGATATCTCATGGGGGTGCCCGGCAATAGTGCTTCGGGCTGAGAGGCGGCTGGCCAACTCCTTGAACCTGATCCGGCTTGTACCGGCGGAGGGATTTGAGATGATGACATTCAGGGCAGTTCGTCCACTTCATTTTAATCGTGATTCCGGCACATTCGCGGCCCTTCCAGGAGGTGCCTCATGAGCCTCACTGTCGCTGCGTCCACCGAGCTTCTTTCCGCCGGAACGGTTCACGAACTTTTGCTGCGGGTGCGCGAGAAGACGCCGCGCGTCCATACGATCACCAATGCGGTCGCCCAGAACTTCACCGCCAATGTGCTGCTGGCGCTCGGCGCGGTCCCGTCGATGACAATCGCCGAAGAGGAAGTCGCCGGCTTTGCCGGGAGCGCGGACGCGCTTTTGATCAATCTCGGCACGCTCGACGAGACACGGCGCGCTGCCATCCCGCTCGCCATCGAGGCGGCCAGGGCCGGCGGACATCCGGTCAGTATCGATCCCGTCTTCGTCAACCGGTCGCCGGTTCGCTGTGCCTATGCGACAGAACTTCTTGCCTGTGGACCGGATCTGGTGCGTCTGAACGCAGCGGAAATGGAGGCGCTGTTTCCCGGAAGGGCCGGCGTGGAAGAATTGATCGCGGCGGGAACGGTTTTCGCGGTGACCGGAGAAGAAGACAAGATCGAAAGCAGAAGCGGGGATTTCCGGCTCTCGAACGGACATCCGCTGATGGCGCGCGTCACGGCGACGGGATGCGCGGGCGGTGCGGTTCTTGCCGCCTTCGCGAGTGTCGAGACCGATAGGGCGCTTGCCGCCGCCTGTGGCCTGTCGGTGTTCAATATCGCCGGGGAAATCGCGGCCGCGCGCGCCTGCGGGCCGGGCACCTTGGTACCCGAGTTGCTCGATGCGCTCTATGCGATGAGCCTTACCGATATCGAGGCCCGGCTCAAAGCCGCCTGACGACAATTTCCAATTCAGTACAGTGAGGAGACGCCCATGACCGCGATCGCGGTGACAATTGCAGGGTCGGATTCCGGCGGAGGAGCCGGCATACAGGCCGACCTGAAGACCTTTTCCGCAATCGGTGTCTACGGCGCCAGCATTCTGACGGCCCTGACCGCGCAAAATACGCTCGGCGTGACCGCCATTCACGAGGTGCCGCCCGATTTCGTGCGGGCACAGATGGATGCGGTCTATTCGGACCTGAAGGTGAACGCGACCAAGATCGGCATGCTGTCGCGTGTCGATGTCATCGAGACGGTCGCCGAAGGTCTGGCGGCCCATGAGACCGGACCGGTGGTTCTGGATCCGGTGATGGTGGCCGCTTCCGGAGATCCGCTGCTTGCCGACAGTGCCGTCGACGGCCTGATGAGCGTGCTCGTGCCGCGCGCCGATGTGATCACGCCGAACCTCCATGAAGCCGCCCGTATGCTGGAAACTGGGGTGGCGGACAGCGAGACCGCCATGCGCGCCCAGGCCGAACGGCTGCTTGAGCGCGGGGCGAGGTCCGTATTGCTGAAAGGCGGACACGGCACGAGCGACGAAAGCGCGGACCTTTTCCTCAACCGGAGCGGAACCGAAATCTGGCTGCGGCAAAAGCGGATCGCCACGAACAACACCCACGGAACGGGCTGCACCCTGTCGTCCGCCATCGCCGCCGGACTGGCGCTGGGAAAAGACCTGGAAACCGCGATCAGGGACGCGAAAAACTATATCCACGCCGCTATCGCCGCCGCCGACCGGCTCGGCATCGGCGCGGGGCACGGGCCAGTCCATCATTTTCACGACGTCTGGAGCAAATGACATGTCCGACACACCTTCACACGCAACCAAGCTGATGAACCGCAGGGCGCTGCTCGGGGCTTCCGCCGCGGCCGGAACGGCGGTCCTGGCCGCGCCCGCCCTCGCGCAGGAAATGGTCACCGTCGAATGGAAGATGGTGACCTCCTGGCCGAAGAACCTGCCGGGACCCGGCGTGACCGCGCAGCGGATCGTCGACCGGGTCGGCGAAATGTCCGGCGGCCGGTTGCGCATCCGGCTTTATGCGGCGGGCGAACTGGTTCCGGCGCTCGGCGTGTTCGAGGCAGTTGCTGCCGGAACGGCCCAGATGGCCCACACGGCCTCGTTCTTCTGGCAGGGCAAGATCCCCGCGTCGGTCTATTTCACCGCGATCCCTTTCGGCCTTCTACCCCATGAACATATCGCCTGGATCGAGCAGGGCGGCGGGCAGGCGCTATGGGACGAGCTGTATGCACCCTTCGGCCTGAAACCGGTGATGGCGGGCAATACCGGCGTGCAGATGGGAGGCTGGTACAAGAGGGAGATCAACAGCCTCGCCGATCTCAAGGGGCTCAAGATCCGGATGCCGGGACTTGGGGGCGAGGTGATGCGCCGTCTCGGCGCGACACCGGTCAGCCTGCCGCCGGGCGAATTGTTCCAGGCGCTGCAGACCGGCGTTCTGGATGCGACCGAGTTTCTCGGGCCCTGGTCCGACCGGGCCATGGGCTTTCACAAGGCCGCCAAATCCTATTACACACCGGGCTTTCACGAACCGAACGGCACAGGGGAGGCGATCTTCAACCAGGTGGCTCTTGACGGTCTGCCCGGTGAGCTGCGGGCAATCGTTCTGGAGGCCTGCCGGGCGGAAAACGGCCGTGCCCTTGCCGAAAGCGACTGGCAGAACGCCGGCAGCCTGCAACTGCTTCAGGAAGAGGACGGCGTAACCGTCAGGCCCTATCCGGAGGATGTTCTGACCGCCCTGCGGGAAACCTCGGCTGTGGTTCTGGCTGAATTTGCCGAAAAAGACCCGCTCAGCTCGCGCATTCAGGAGAGTTATACCGCCGCGCTGGTCCGTCTGGCGCCGTGGAGCGATGTTGCCATGCGCCGCTTCATGGCCGCCCGCGACGGCTGATGCGGTTTGCGTATATTTTGCACCGTTTGACCAGGGCGATTTGCACTCGTGCCATCGCCTGTCAAATCGCAAGCCGACGACCCTACGCGGCAAGTTTTCCGGTTTGTTCGAAGCTGCTTTTTCGATGACCTGGATTGGTCGTGGGGTTTCTGTTTTGACGCGATGGGCTCCAGCGGAAACACAACGCCATGCGCGGCGATTCCTGAAAAAAACGCGTGTGGAGACAGGTGTATTTCCGGATGACCCTGGACGCTGGCTGTCAAGGGCTTGGTAAAATTTCCAATGTTTTGTCAAATACTTATGTAGATAACTTGGCATGTTCCCTTAGGAAATGTGTGACAAAGGCGCAACGACACGCGATTTAATTCCGTTAACGGAAACACCTTTTTAATCTGCCTATTTCCTAGGCAAATGAATGAAAGTGAGCCAGCGGCGTGACGCAATGTCTCCTAACAGCAGAAATATGCAGTTTTCCGTGTGCGCCGGGCCCTTCGGTGCCGGGAATTCCAGGGCATATTGCGGCGCAGTATGAGGGTGGCGCAAGCAGTCTGCTTTTATTATTGGGTTGAAACCAAAACCGGATCTTCGAAAACTCTCTCATCAGACATCTGGATTCATCCGGAGGCTAGAGGATGGGAGGAAACCACATGCCGAGCGCAAAGAAAAAAACGGTTCTATTTACGTCCACAGCAATCGCTCTCTCTATGGTTGCCGGCGCGGCACATGCCGGTGGGTTCGCGCTTCGCGAACAGAGCGCTTATTATCAGGGAATGTCGTTCGCCGGAAACGCGACGACCGGAGACACGATCTCCTCGATGTTCTGGAACCCGGCGACGCTGGTCGGTGCGGGTCAGGGACTGACGGTCGAATCCCATAGTTCTTTCATCGCGCCTGTTTCGGATATCGACGGAACGTTTACGCCTGGGGCGCTGACCACACTGAATGGCGCGACCACCAGCACGGCGCCCAGCGGGGACGTCGCGTCCGACGCCTGGATTCCGGCAAGCTATGCCGCGTACCGGTTCAACGATCAGGTGGTGTTCGGTCTGGGCATCAACGCTCCATTCGGTCTCAGCACCAAGCCTGAGCAGAACTGGGCGGGGCAGTATTATTCACGGTCGTCGGAAGTGTTTACCGTCAACGTTAACCCGGCAGTCGCCTATCAGGTGAACGACATGTTCGCGGTGGGCATCGGGGCCCAGCTACAGTACATGCAGGTGCGGCTGAAGTCCGCCTATGCTTTCTCGACCACCGCGGCAACGACCGAATTCAAGGGTGAGGGTTATGGTTTCGGCGTGACCGCCGGATTGACTTTCAAGCCCTGGGAAAGCACCGAATTCGGGCTCGGTTTCCGCTCGGCCGTCGCGAACGATCTCGACGGCTCCTACATCAATCCGGGTGGACGCTTCTTTGTGGCGGGTGTCGGGCTCGTGAACTTTGGCGGAAACAGCGCGGGCATCGACGCAACCGTCGTCACGCCCGAAACCGTTACCTTTTCCGCCAGCCATCGCGTCAACGAGAAGATCCGCCTTGCGGGTACGGTCGAGTGGACCAACTGGAGCCGGTTGAAGACCGTGCATCCTTCCGGCACGGGGACATCCACCACCAACCCGACGGGCCTTCCGGCCCTTGAGTTCAACTATGACGATGGCTGGTTCTTCTCCGTCGGCGGGGAATATGCCTGGAACGATCAGGTGACGCTACGTGCCGGCATCGGCTACGAGCTGTCGCCCATCGACGAGAAGATCCGCTCCACCCGCCTGCCGGACAATGACCGGCTGTGGCTGTCGGCGGGGCTTTCCTGGGCGCCGACAAAGCATCTGGCGTTCGATCTGGGGTATTCGCATCTCATTCCGGCCGATACGAAAATCGACATTTCCGGAAACCATCAGGACTACAACAGCAACGTCGGCACCTATAAGGGCGACGTCGACAGTCAGGTCAACATCATCTCCGCCGCGCTGCGTTACAAGTTCTGACCAGGGCGACCCTCTGCCAGTCCAAGAATAAAGGCCGGGACGGTTGTCCCGGCCTTCAGACTGCTGACAAACCCCTGGCGTTAGCCGTGGGTTTTTGATTCACTGGTTTCATGTTGAAGAAACCCGGCCCGGATCAGACAGCTCTCGAGATGGTGACGCTCGATCAGCTTGTCCCCACCGATC
>NZ_PPCN01000011.1 GCF_002906165.1 Roseibium marinum | reverse complement strand
GATCGGTGGGGACAAGCTGATCGAGCGTCACCATCTCGAGAGCTGTCTGATCCGGGCCGGGTTTCTTCAACATGAAACCAGTGAATCAAAAACCCACGGCTAACGCCAGGGGTTTGTCAGCAGTCTGGGAAAACCCGGCGGAAACGCCGGGTTTTCTTTTGTTCGTTTTCCGGAAAGGATTGAAGCATCTTCTCCGCGTTCACGTGAGCGCAGGATGCTCAAGAGGGGACCGGCTTAAAGTCCCTTCAGGAAACGGGCTATATCTTCCTGAGTTTCCCGTTCCCAGAGGACGGGTGTATGTCCCTGTTCGCGGATTGTTTTCAATTGTGCGTTCGGGTGGACATCCAGCATTCGCCGGCAGGTCTCCTCGCTCAGGAGATCGGAATGTTCTCCGTGGAGAATGAGCACCGGGCGGTCCGACAGCTTTTCGTACAAATGCCAGAGATCCGCGACGGGTGCCGCATCGTCGAGGCTCGCCAGTTGATGTGCGAGAGCGGGATCGTAGTCCATGACAACCCGGCCGCCTTCATCGGATGCCAGTTGACCTGCAAATTTTAGCCAGTCGGCAGGAAGAAAGGCGGGAAACTGATTTCCAAGTCTCCGCTGCAACGAACCTGCCGCGTCTTCAAGCGAAGCATGCGTCATTCTGTGCCCGAGCGTCGCCGCGATCCGGTGAATGGCCCGCATCTCGATATGAGGACCGACGTCGTTAAAAATCACCGCCGCCATGCGATCGGCCGGATACCGGCCGGCCATGGCAAGCGCATGCAACCCGCCCCTGGAGGTGCCCAGAACGGCAAAACGCTGAAGGCCAAGCTGTGCGATCGCCGCATCGATGTCCTTTCCCTCGATGGTCAGATCATAGTTTCGCCAGTCCGGGTCCCATTCGCTCATGCCTCTGCCGCGGTAATCGAGCGCAATCACATGGTGACCTCTGAGCTGAAGAAATTCAGCTATATCATTGAAATCTCGAATATTTCTTGAAAGTCCCGGAAGGCAGAGGACGGGCATGGCTACTGTGGTCGCATCCGCGCCGCTCCGGGCGGGAAGCCACTCATACCCCGCAAGGGTGAGGCCGTCAGGGCTCTTCCAGGTAAATCGTGTTCGGGGCGGAACCGAACCGGAAGCCGACCCTGCTGTCTGTAAGGCAGTTATCATAAGCGCCTCCCACGCCATATTTATCCGTAAGCCGGTTTCCTCAAAGATAGAGATGTTTCCGGCCGGCTGCCAATAGGAAGACCCCTTACACCCTTTTGTCGCGCACCCGTGTCGCCGGAAAGCCGCAACACGACACAGAAATGTAGCGAACCCGGGCCCGAATGACGACCGGAGCATTGCCCCTTGACCGGCAGATGAGTATGGTGCGCCTCCATTGAAATCCGGCAACGTTCAGACCACAGCCACATAAAGCATGATCCAAGAGGAAACCGAGATGTTCACAGGCTCCATTCCAGCGCTGATTACCCCGTTCAAGGACGGAGCGCTCGATGAGAAACGGTTTCAGGACTTTGTGGAATGGCAGATCGCGGAAGGGTCCTCCGGACTTGTCCCGGTCGGGACGACAGGTGAAAGCCCGACGCTGACACATGACGAACACAAGCGGGTTATCGAGCTATGCGTGGAAGCGGCCGCGGGCCGTGTTCCGGTCATTGCGGGCGCGGGATCCAACAACACCGTGGAAGCGATCGATTTCGCCCAGCATGCGGAAAAAGCCGGAGCCGACGGTCTTCTGGTTGTCACGCCTTATTATAACAAGCCGAACCAGGCAGGCCTGAAGGCGCATTTCAGGGCGGTCAACGATGCTGTCGGTCTGCCTATCCTTATCTACAATATTCCGGGCCGCTCCATTGTCGACATGACGCCGGAAACCATGGCGGAACTGTACGAGAGCTGTGAAAACATCAAGGGCGTGAAAGATGCGACCGCCGATCTTGCAAAAGCAAGCCGCCAGCGCCATCTGTGCGGTCCGGACTTCATTCAGCTTTCCGGCGAGGATATTTCCGCCCTGGCGTTTAACGCCCATGGCGGGGTGGGCTGCATCTCCGTGACCGCGAATGTCGCCCCGCGCTTGTGCGCGGAATTCCAGGCCGCGACGCTTGCCGGGGATTACAAGACGGCGCTGGACTATCAGGACCGTCTGGCGCCCTTGCACCGTGCGCTGTTCCTTGAACCGAGCCCGGGCGGCGCGAAATATGCGCTCTCGCTGCTTGGCAAGATCGAGGAAGAGCTGCGCCTGCCGCTTTTGCCGATTAGCGAAGCGGCGCAGACGGAAGTCCGCAGTGCGATGGCTCATGCCGGTCTGATCAATTGAGCAGGGATAGCTCGGAAGGATAAAAATGGCTCCGAAAAAAGGGGGCGTCCCGGGACGGACCATCATTTCCGACAACCGGAAAGCCCGGTTCAATTACGAGATCGAGGATACGCTGGAAGTCGGGATCGAGCTGCAGGGGACGGAAGTGAAATCCCTGCGCACCGGCAAGGCGAATATCGCCGAATCCTATGCGGCCGAACGAGGCGGCGAAATCTGGATCTACAACGTCTATATTCCTGAGTACCTGCAGGCCAACCGGTTCAACCATGAGCCGCGCCGGCCGCGCAAGCTGCTTTTGCACAAGCGCGAAATCGGCAAACTGGCTGCTGCCGTTCAAAAGGATGGCAAGACGATTGTTCCGCTCAAGCTTTATTTCAACGACCAGGGGCGCGCCAAGCTGGAGCTGGCCGTCGCGCGGGGCAAAAAGCTGCATGACAAGCGGGCAACGGAAAAGAAGCGGGACTGGGACCGGGAGAAGTCGCGTATTATGAAGAACGCCGGTTGAACTCGTCTCTCCGCTGAAGCTTCTGATTTATGCGCAGCCTGTTGAGAAGCTGCGCATAAGCTGTTTGTTTCCTGTGCACTAACTGTGAGTGATGTTCTGTCTTGTACAGAGCATTTGTTGTGCGAAACCTGTGCGTGGATGCAACAAGGCGCTTATCTGCGGAACAACTTTATTCTTAGCCACGAAACAATGTTATTTAGAGCGTCAAACGGCTCAGAATAGCCCGTTTCCGTTCCGATATCGGCACCGGCCTCCGGGAAATGCGGTCGACATGAACATGCGCGAAACGGCCATGGGCTGCGGTTATGGAAGATTTGCCGGAAAACAATCCTATCCGGAAAATCACCGAGCTTGAGCCGATTTTTTCAATCTTCAACCCCGCGCTGATGTCGTCGGGAAAAGTCAGCTCGCTAAAATAGTGGCAGCCAGTTTCGACGACGAGAAAGATCTGCTGACTATTTGCCGGCTCAAGGATACCGTTTTCCACGTACCAGCGGTTCACAGCCGTGTCGAAATAGCTGAAATACTGTACGTTATTGACATGGCCGTAGATACCCACATCCATCCACCGGGTGGGGATTGTGAGAAAGTCTGTGAAATCTTCGCGCTCAAGCGGCTCGGGGCGACTGGCCGGTGGATGACCTGTGGAAGTCATAAGGCTGCCTTGTAAATGGCCAATGCATCCGCTTCCGCGAGTTCTCTTGGATTGTTCACCAGAAGCCTGGTCTGTTTCATGGCGTCCGAGGCCAGTTTCGCCAAGTCCGCCTCGCCGATGCCGACATCCCGCAACCGGGTCTGAAGACCCAGTTTTGCGGAAAGCGCCGCCAGCCGGCCGGCAAACTGCCCGGCGCGTTCCGCCACGGCCTCGATGCCGGCAAGGTCGGGAAAGAGGACCGGGGCGATCTCCGCGTAGGTTTGCGCGGCAACGGCATTGTTGAACGCCAGCACATGCGGCAGGACCAGCGCATTGGACAGTCCGTGCGGCACGTGAAAGGTCCCGCCGAGCGGGTAGGCGAGGGCGTGCACGGCGGCAACCGGCGAATTCGCAAAGGCCATGCCCGCCAGCATCGAGCCGAGCAGCATCGCCCCCCTCGCGTCCTCGTCGCCGGGCGAGAGCACCGCTCGCTCAATGTTCGCCCCCAGTAGCCTCAGGGCTTCCACAGCCAGTGTTCTGGACAAGGGGTTGTTGTTGGCCGATTTCGACGCATAGGCCTCGATTGCATGCACCATTGCGTCAATTCCGGTCGCCGCGGTGACGGGAGCCGGGAGGCCGAGCGTCAGCAGCGGGTCCAGAACGGCCAGATCCGGAAGCAGGAGCGGGGAGACGACGCCGCGCTTTTCCTCTTCTCCAACGGTGATGATCGAAATCGGTGTGACCTCGGAACCGGTCCCTGCCGTCGTAGGGACGAGGATGAGCGGCAGCCGCGGACCTTTCGCATTGCCGATCCCCCAGGCGTCATCCAGATCTTCGCCGCTTCTGGCGATCAGCGCCACCAGTTTGGCAACGTCCAGGGACGACCCGCCGCCAAAACCGATAACGGATGTCGCGCCGTGAACCTTCGCCGCATCGATGGCCTTGTCCACCAACGCTCTCGGCGGATCTGCGCTGACATCGGAAAACCGCGCCACAACGCATCCGGCCCGCCGCAAGGAAGTCTCGCAGGGTTCCTGCAGGCCCAGGGAGACGATGCCCGGATCTGTCACAAGCAAGGGACGTTTGCCCAGCAAAGGGGATGCATGGCGGCTCAGTGCGGACGCAGCGCCGTTTTCAAAGATGATGCGTTGACTGGTATTGAACGTAAAAGCACTGATCATCGATCCCTCCGGACGCTCTTTTTCACCATAGAGTGCCCGCTGGCAATCTGCCCGTCGAGAGGAAAAACCGCAAGGATTTGAAGAGGAAGCCGCAAACCTGAAGAAGTCGCGGCCTGTGGCCAGGCGCATTTACCTGAACACAGGCCACTCAAGGCAGCGCCAGCGCGCCGACCCCGTGCCTAAAGGCGTCCCGGCCCGAACTTGTTGGACCGCGGGAATCCGGTCGGCGGCAGACGCCCTGCCTGACCGCGTTCGCCGCGCCATTCCGCGAGCTCCTCGAGGGAGCGGGTGAAGCTGCGGCCGGAGCTGTCGGTCCAGGTAAGGCCTTCTTCGCCCTTGAAGACGCGGATATCGGCGACGTTGCCGTCACGGTAGCGTTGCAGGCGCACGCCGCGTCCGCGTCCCATCTGCGGGATCTGGGCCAGCGGGAACAGGAGAAGCTTCCGGTTTTCGCCGATAATCGCCACCTGGTCTCCGGCGGCCTCGACGCAGAGCGTTGCCTCGGCGGGAGCGGTCAGGTTGAGGACCTGTTTGCCCTTGCGGGTGTTGGCGATCACATCGTCCTCGCCAACGACGAAGCCGCGCGCCTCGTTGCTGGCAAGCAGGAGATTGCGGCCCGGCTTGTGTACGAAGGCTCCCACCACATCCTGGGATTCGTCCATTTCCACCATCAGGCGGATCGGCTCGCCATGCCCGCGGCCGCCCGGCAGGCGGTCGGCGCCGAGTGTGAAGAACTTGCCACCCGTGGAGAAGATCAGGATCTTGTCGGTCGTCTCCGCATGGAAGGACAGTTTCAGCTTGTCGCCCTGCTTGAATGTCAGGGTCGAAAGGTCCGCCTGATGGCCCTTCAGCGCCCGGATCCAGCCCTTTTCCGAAATGATGACGGTGACCGGTTCCTTTTCGATCATCGCCTGCTGGATATCGACAAGATCCGTCTCGGGCGCTTCCGCCCTGTCGGTCCGTCGCTTGCCGATATCGGTTTCCGGTCCATAGACCTTGGAGATCTCGGCAATCTCCTTGGAAATCTTCGTCCATTGGCGCGCGTCGGAGCCGAGCAGCGTCGTGAGCCCATCCTTTTCAGCGGTGAGCTTGTCATGGTCCTTGCGGATTTCCAGCTCTTCAAGCTTGCGCAAGGATCTCAGGCGCATGTTGAGGATGGCTTCCGCCTGCACGTCGGTGAGCTCGAAGGTACGGATAAGCTCGGCTTTGGCATCGTCCTCTTCGCGGATGATGCGGATCACCTCGTCCAGGTTCAGATAGGCGACCAGATAGCCTTCAAGAACCTCGAGGCGGTGATTGATCTGGCCCAGCCGGTGTTCGGAACGCCGGATCAGGACTTCCTTACGGTGGTCGAGCCACTCCCGCAGAACCTGCTTCAGCCCCATGACCTTGGGCACCTTGCCCATGGACAGCACGTTCATGTTCAGCGAGAACCTGTTTTCGAGATCCGTCAGCTTGAACAGCGATTCCATCAGAATGTTCGCATCGACATTGCGCGAGCGGGGCACCAGAACAACGCGGATGTCTTCCGCGGACTCGTCCCGCACATCGTCGAGCAGGGGCAGCCTGCGGGCTGTCAGAAGCTCCGCGATCTTTTCGATCAGGCGCGATTTCTGAACCTGATAGGGAATTTCCGTAACAACGATCGCCCACTGGCCGCGGCCAAGATCCTCCACTTCCCAGCGGGCGCGTACGCGGAAGCTGCCGCGTCCGGTCGCATAGGCTTCGCGGATGGATCCCTGATCGGAGACCAGAAGTCCACCGGTCGGGAAATCCGGCCCCTTGATATACTCCAGAAGTTCGTCGACTTCCGCTTTCGGGTTGCGGATCAGGTGTTCGCAGGCCTGGCACAGTTCGAAGGCGTTGTGCGGCGGGATCGAGGTCGCCATGCCGACGGCGATGCCCGAGGAGCCGTTGCCGAGCAGGTTCGGGAAACCGCCGGGCAGGACAATGGGTTCCTTGTCCTCGCCATCATAGGTTTCCCGGAAGTCGATCGCGTTCTCGTCAAGTCCGTCCAGCAGGCGCCTGGCCGTATCGGTCATGCGTGCTTCGGTGTAACGCATCGCGGCGGCGTTATCGCCGTCGACATTGCCGAAATTGCCCTGGCCGTCGATCAGCGGATAACGCTGCGCAAAATCCTGGGCGAGGCGGACGAGGGCGTCATAGACGGCCTGATCGCCGTGCGGATGGTATTTACCGATAACGTCGCCGACGACACGGGCGCATTTCTTGAACCCCGAACCTGGGTCCAGTTTCAAAAGACGCATGGCATAGAGAAGGCGCCGGTGCACCGGCTTCAATCCATCGCGCACATCGGGCAAGGCCCGGTGCATGATGGTCGATAGCGCATAGTTCAGGTAGCGCTCTTCCAGCGCCTCCTTCAGGTTGATGCCTTCAATGCCGCCGGGCGGTAGTTTGGTCTCTTTTCCCATATCTGCTTGCTAGCCGGTTCAGGCAATCAGTGCAATTCGCTTCCGTGCATTCACAGGTGGGATCGGCGGATTTTCAACGGATTTCGACTGTCTGTGGGTTCTTGCGATCCGCGTAGCGGCCTAAAAGTTCCAAGGAAAGTCCTCGCGGTAGCGTTTTTCCAGGGCACCCAGAAGCTGCGAGCGTGTACCGCTGTCTCTGGCTTCTCTTTCCTGCAGGTGCCGGTTCAGGAAAAAGCTTGTCAGGTCAAAGCCCTGCGTGATGTCTGACCAGGTCAGTTCGCTGCCGGCCTGACGCTGGCCATCCAGAAGGAACGAGGGGAGCGGCAGCAGCTTTTCGTGATAGGGCAGGCCTGCCGCGCGGCTGACCGCGCGCGCCGATTTCGGGGACACATAGGCAAGATCCTCGCGGGTTCCGGTGGCGGCGCAGGAGGAAAGATCGAGACCGATTCCCAGTTCCCGCAAGAGTTCAAGTTCGAACCTGATGATGAGGGCGCCCGCCGTCTCCGCCGCGTTCAGATGGTCCAGGACGACACTCAGGGCGTTGAACAGCCCGGAGTAGGACTGCCGTTCCGGAAGAAGCCTCACGAGAAAGGCCAGATGCTGCACCCCGGTCAACCCTACGGAACTGTTCATCAGGTCGCCGGCGCGAAGATTGAGCGGGTCGATCTGAAACTGGCCGAGGTGATCCGACAGGCGGGCTTTCCAGGTCAGGTGCACCTCGTTACCGGGCTGCAGCACCGGACGCAGCCGCTTCGAGCGGCCGCCGCGCACCAGACCGAGATGCCGGCCGTGGTCGGGTGTCAGCACCTCCAGAATGACATCGTTTTCGCCATGTTTGCGGGCGGTCAGGACAATCCCGCGTCCGGTCCATTCCAAGTGCGGTTTCCCTGTTCAGGTCCCAGGTGGAGTTTGGCGGTCTCCGACACGGGCGCCAATTACTTTGGAAACTCAAGCCCCATTTCCCGGTAGCGTTCCGGGTCATCGGCCCAGTTTTCCCTGACTTTCACGAACAGGAACAGATGCACGGGCGCCCCGATGATTTCGGAAAGCTCATGGCGGGCCATCTGGGAAATCGCCTTGATGGTCTGGCCTTTCTTTCCCAGAACGATGCTCTTCTGGCTGTCGCGTTCCACATAGATGGTCTGCTCGATACGGGCGGATCCGTCCTTGCGGGTTTCCCACCGCTCTGTCTCGACGGTGGAAATATAGGGCAGCTCCTGGTGCAGCCGTTCGAACAGTTTTTCCCGCGTGATCTCGGACGCGAGAATGCGCAACGGCAGGTCGGAGGGCTGGTCCTCCGGATAAAGCCAGGGGCCTTCGGGCACCTTGGAGGCGAAATAGTCCAGAATGGTCTGGGTTCCGTCCCCGGTGAGCGCCGAAACCATGAAGGTTTCCTCGAACGGGGCGAATTCATTGGCCTTCTGCGCCAGTTGCAGAAGCTTTTCGCCCTTGGCGATATCCGTTTTGTTCAGGATCAGCACCTTTGGCGCCGACTGACCGGAAAGCCGCTTCAGGATGTTTTCGACTTCCTCGTCAATGCCCTTGCGGGAATCGATCAGAAGCGCGATCAGATCGGCGTCCCTGGCTCCGCCCCAGGCGGTGTCGACCATGGCGCGGTCCAGACGGCGTTTCGGCTTGAAGATGCCGGGTGTGTCGATGAACACCAGTTGCGCCTTGCCGTGCATGGCAACACCGCGCACGATGGACCGGGTGGTCTGCACCTTGTGCGTCACGATGGAGACCTTGGTGCCGACAAGCTGATTGATCAGGGTGGATTTACCCGCATTCGGCGCGCCGATCAGGGCAACAAAGCCTGCCGTCGTTCCCGAAGGCATGGCTGAAACGGGATCGGGCAGGGGAAAGTCGAACCGGCCTTTCGGGGGCTGGAAGCCGTTGTCCTCTTCCTCCGGTTCGCCGGTACGGTTCGCGTCCTGGTCTTCGTCGCTCAAGGTGCTTTTATTCCTTCCAAACGCCTTCCCGGCGGAGCACGGCCTCGGCCGCGCTCTGTTCTGCGATCCGCTTCGAACCGCCCTTGCCTTCGCCGGGTTTCAGGCCCTGCACGATCACCGACACCGTGAAATTCGGTTCATGATCGGGGCCGTCGCGGCTTGTAACCTCATAGTGCGGTGTCGGCAGGCTTTTGGACTGCGCCCATTCCTGCAAGGTGGTCTTGGCATCCCTGAGCGGTCCCGACAAGGATAACATACGCGGTTCCCAAAGGCGCTGGATAAAAGCCTCTGCCGCCTCGTACCCGCCATCCAGATAGATCGCGGCGATCACCGCCTCGCAGATATCCGCGAGCAGCGCGGTCTTTTTGCGTCCGCCGGTCTGCGCTTCCGCAAGGCCGATGCGCATGGCGTCGCCTATGCCGAGTTCCTGCGCGACCTCGGCGCAGGTCTCGCGCTTGACCATATGGTTGAATCGCCGGGCCAGTTCGCCTTCGTCGGCCCTGGAAAAGTGACGGTGCAGCATGGAGGCGATTGCCAGGCCGAGCACCCGGTCACCGAGAAACTCCAGGCGCTGGTAACTTCCCGCGACTGTTTCCGAAGGGGTGAGCGCGCTTGCGTGCGTCAGCGCGACGCGCAGCAGCTCCAGATCCTTGAAATCGTAATGCAGCGCTGCCTTGAGGGCGGAGATGGAGTTCTTCTGTTGTTGTGGTTGCTTGATCATGCAGCCTGCTTGGTCCTTCAGCGGGGACGGACGCCGTACCGGGCGCTCAAAGCGTCCGGCCGATCCGCTCCCAGCGCACGCTCCAGGGCCAGGTCCAGATCTGCCAGGCCGGAGTTTCGTCCTTGATGGAGAAGAACAGGATTTCCGCGCGTCCCATGAAGTTATCGAACGGCACATACCCGACGCGGCTCAGGACCCGGCTGTCGATGGAATTGTCCCGGTTGTCGCCCATCATGAAATAATGGCCCTCCGGCACCTTGTACTCGCGTGTATTGTCTAGCTGGCCACGGGTCGTCAGATCGAGCGTGTCGTAGGAGACGCCGTTTGGAAGGGTTTCGCGGAAACGAGGAACCCGGCGGACGACGCCGGAGGGGGACTGTTCGATATAGTCGTCGATGCGCTCGCGCTTGACCGGCTCGCCATTGATCTGAACGACACCGTCGATCACCTGGATCGTGTCGCCGGGCAGGCCGATCACCCGTTTGATATAGTCGATCGAAGTGTCGGTGGGAAGTTTGAAGACGGCCACATCCCCCCGCTCCGGATTCGAAGCAAACACCCGCCCGGAAAAGGGGCCCAGACCGAAGGGGAACGAGAAGCGCGAATAGCCGTAGCTGTATTTGGAAACAAACAGATAGTCGCCGATGAGCAGCGTGTCTTTCATGGACCCGGAAGGGATGTTGAACGGCTGAAACAGGAAGGTCCGGACGATCAGGGCCAGCAACAGCGCCTGGACAATGACCTTCACGGTTTCATAAAGGCCGCCGTCCTTTTCTTTCTTGTTGTCTGTCACGCTCATTTTATCCCTTAGACAAGTTGTCCGGAAACCCGGAGGGAGAAGCCGCTATGCAGCGGGACTCTTAGCTCTTCAAGCGAATGGAAGCAATGCGGGGAAAGCTTCCCGTGAATGGTCATACCCTTAAAAACAGGCGGAACAGATCCTTCATGAGCACGTCTTGAGAAGACCGCTCCGTTTTTCCCCCGCGGCGCCATGACAAGGGCCTAAATTCACGGTTGTCGGCCCCAAGAACCGTGGCTCAGGGCACTTATGAGGATCGTTCGGCTTTTTTTCAAGCGCTGCCGTCTTCTTCCATCGGCGTATCCGGTGCCGGGAAGAGGCGGCCGTTCTTGCCGGCGAGAGCGCGCCGCCGCCGGCGTTGATAAACCTCGACGCTCTTGAGGACAATCACATAGGAGATCGATCCGACTATCAGGCCGACAGGAACCGCGCCGATGAACATCGGTTTGAGCATCGGCCACAACGCGTCGAAGGACCTTTCCCAAAGCCCGTGCTGAAACTGCTGGTGAACCTCGTGAGTGTCGGCCCTCGGCGCCCGGCCGTGCAGAACCCACTGTCCGATCTTGTAGGTAAGGGCCCAGATAAAGGGAAATGTCAGCGGGTTGCCGACGGAGGTTCCAAGGGCTGCTGCAATTAGATTGCCGCGAAGCAGGTAGGCAAGGGCAAAGGCGGTCAGGAAATGAAAGCCGATCAGCGGAGTGAAGGAAGCGAATGCGCCGGCGGCGAACCCGATAGCGATGGTATGCGGCGTTGCCGTCAGCCGTAGCACCCGTTTGCTGAAATAGCGCGTTGACCGGGACCAGCTGTTGCGGGGCCAGACGGCGACGCGCAGGCGCTCGACGCGGGACGGCCTATTTCTTCGGCGAAACAGCATGGTCTTGAGTTGGTCTCCGTTGTTCCAGCTCGTTCCTGATCAGTTCAATCCGCGGCAACCCGGTTTTGTCGCAGGCAGGGCCGCCAGTTTCGGCGGAAGATTGGCCGGCTCACAGGCAGGCACCTTGTATTGAGCCAGTGCGATGACCGGCACGCACGCATCGGCTTCCCCGCCTGACCGGTAGATGAGGCAGGCAACGGCGTGGACTTCAGCACCAAGAACTTTCAACGAGGTTACCGTTCCCCGGCTGGAGAGCCCGGTTGTCACGATATCCTCAACATCAATGCCCCGCGTTCCCGCGTGTAGATCGAAACCGCGCAGGCCCGACGTCAGACTGAGTTGCCCTTCATGGGTCGCACCGGTTTTCCGGAACAGGGGCGACACTTCGTCATGTGTCATAAGATATTTTCCCGCAAACTGACGCGCTGCTATCCATTGACCCGGCTGACGCTTGAAACATTCGGTTTGGAACGCAATTGATTGATGATCCGGTTCAGGTGCTTCAGGTCCCAGACTTCCAGATCTATGACCATTTCATGGAAATCTTGCGCCCGTTGTATCATTTTTACATTGTCGATATTGCCGCTGTTTTCACCAATGACCTGGGCGATTGTCGCTAGGGAGCCCGGTTCATTGGCGGCCGAGATATCGAGACGCGCCGGGAACCGTTCCGGATTGTCGACGTCGATATCCCATCTGACATCCACCCAGCGCTCCGTCTGATCATCGAATTCCTTCAGGGACGGTGACTGTATGGGATAGATGGTCAGTCCTTCCGAAGGGGTCAAGATGCCCACGATGCGGTCGCCGGGGACCGCGCCGCCATCGGGAGCGAATGTGACCGGAATATCGCCGGACAGGCCGCGGATCGGCAGGGCAGGGCCTTCACCGTTCTCATCGGCGGGGCCGGATACCTGCTGCTCGTGGTCCAGTTCGCCCGGCGGAATGCGGAACTTCATGCCGTGCCCCTGTTTCAGCCCGAACCAGCCCTCTTCCATCGGGGGGCCGGATATCGCGACGCGTTCGTCCTGGTAATCGGGATGCGCCGATTTCAGGATCGCTTGCGCACTCAGGTCGCCGCGGCCGACGGCGGCCAGCAGATCCGCGACGCTGGCCTGGTGATGTTCGTCCAGCACGGCGTCCAGAAGGTCTTCCGAATAGGCTTTCTCTGCACGGGAGAAGGCCCGCTTGAGGATATGTTCGCCAAGGGCGCCATATTGCTTGCGCACGGATTCGCGTGTCGCGCGGCGGATGGCCGCACGGGCCTTGCCGGTCACGGCGATGGTTTCCCAGGCGGGCGGTGGCGTTTGCGCGGGCGAGCGGATGATTTCCACCTCGTCGCCATTGTGGAGTTCGGTCACCAGCGGCATGATCTTGCCGTTGACCTTGCAGCCGACGCAGGTATTGCCGATGCCGGTGTGGACCGCATAGGCGAAATCGATCGGCGTCGCGCCGCGCGGCAGGGCGATCAGGCGGCCCTTGGGCGAGAAGCAGAAGACCTGATCGTGGAAGAGCTCCAGCTTTGTGTTTTCCAGAAACTCCTCGGGCGTATTTCCCTGGGCGAGCAGTTCCGTCGTCCGCCGCAACCATTCGAAGGCGCGGAAGTCATCCGAGTAGCGGGCAATGTTGCGGCCGCCGAACTCGCCGTCCTTGTAGAGCGCATGGGCCGCAATTCCGTATTCGGCGACCCTGTCCATGGAAATGGTGCGGATCTGCAGCTCGACGCGCTGGCGGGAGGGACCGACAATGGTGGTGTGGATCGACTTGTAGTCGTTCTGCTTCGGGGTGGAGATATAATCCTTGAACCGGCCGGGAACGGTTGGCCAGGTCGTGTGGATGACACCCAGAACTCTGTAACAGGCCTCAACCGTGCCAACGGTCACCCGGAAGCCGTAGATATCGGAAAGCTGCTCGAAGCCGATCGCCTTGCGTTGCATCTTGCGGAAAATCGAGTAGGGGCGCTTTTCCCGCCCCTTGACGAGCGCCGCCATGCCGCGTTCGCTGAGCCGTTCCGTGAGGGTGGTTTCGATCTCAAGGATCAGGTCCTTGTTGCGTTCGCGCAGATCTTCCAGCCTGTCGGTGATGGTCTCGTAGGCTTCCGGATTGAGCGTGCGGAAGGAAATGTCTTCCAGCTCCTCGCGCATGTCATGCATGCCCATGCGGCCGGCCAGCGGCGCATAGATCTCCATGGTCTCTTCCGCGATGCGGCCGCGCTTGTGCTCCGGCATGTGATGGAGCGTGCGCATGTTGTGCAGGCGGTCCGCCAGTTTCACCAGCAGCACGCGGACATCGTCGGCGATGGCGAGCAGAAGCTTGCGGAAGTTTTCCGCCTGGTTGGCTTTCTGGGACACCAGATCGAGGCGCTTGATCTTGGTCAGGCCCTCGACCAGCTTGCCGATTTCCTCGCCGAACAGGCTGTCGATTTCCGACCGGGTGGCGTCGGTGTCCTCTATCGTATCGTGCAGGAGCGCGACGGCAATGGTCGCGTCATCTAGACGCAGGCCGGTCAGGATGGCGGCGACTTCGAGAGGATGGGAGAAATAGGGGTCGCCCGATGCGCGCATCTGGGAGCCGTGCTTCTGCATGGCGTAGACATAAGCCTTGTTGAGCAAGGCTTCGTCTGCTTCCGGATTGTAGCGCGTAACCCGTTCTACGAGTTCGTATTGTCGCATCATGGCCGTAACCGACCCAGGCAACCGGCCGGGACATCAGCAGGTTCAACAAAAAAAACAGGCCGAAGCGCCGGGCCGGGCCGGGCGCGCTTCAGACCTGTCTGTGACGAAAAGTCAGACGTCGTCGGTTCGCTCCGGCGGAACCAGGCCTTCAAGGCCGCGCAGAAGGTCTTCTTCGGACATGCGGTCGAATTCCACCGCGCCGTCATCGACGGCATTGACCTGGGTCACCTGATGCTGATTTGCGGATGGAACGACCGGCACGGCATCCGCTTCCGGCTCATCGACTTCCACAAATTTCTGCAACGAGTGGATCAGGTCTTCCTTCATGTCTTCCGGGCTGACGGTCTGCTCGGCGATCTCGCGCAGGGCAACGACAGGGTTCTTGTCGTTGTCGCGATCGATCGTGAGCGGAGAACCGCTGGAAATCATGCGAGCGCGATGCGCAGCAATCAACACCAGCTCAAACCGGTTTTCGACCTTGTCGATGCAGTCCTCGACGGTCACGCGCGCCATTCGACGTCTCCATAGGTTTAAGGAACTTGAAGAAACAGCGTATAGTGTTCGCGTTTCCAAAAAGCAACCCCCGCCAGATCAGAAGGGCGCCGGTTACGGCTTTGGATGGGGACGGTCACTTTTGGCTGAATTTTCGGCCGTTTTTTCAAATCGGCTCTCGCTTTTGCATTGCGACAGTCCAATATAATGGTGTAGGGCACTTAAACGGTCCGAAAAAGAATCAGAAGGCCGTTGGGAAAAACAAAAAAATAAGCTGTCTGAAGTTGCGGAAATTAGCAGCGTCAACACAGCACATATGTGTTGTTTAAAGTATTGGACTAGCAGGGTCCGGCCGCGGGAAGCCGGATTCGTCGTCACAATTTAAAAACGGCACATATCACTCGGAAAGGTTTCAAATAAGATGTTTGACGCTCGAGAAAAGGTTGCTTTGTTCATTGATGGAGCCAACTTGTATTCGACGGCCAAAGCCATCGGTTTCGACATCGACTACAAGCGTTTGTTGAAAGAGTTCCAGGGACACGCATACCTTCTGCGCGCCTACTATTACACAGCGCTGATAGAAGATCAGGAATATTCCTCCATCCGCCCGTTGATCGATTGGCTGGACTATAACGGCTATAAGGTCATCACCAAGCCGGTAAAGGAATTCGTCGACAGCGCCGGGCGCCGCAAGGTCAAAGGCAACATGGATATCGAGCTTGCCGTCGATGCCATGGAACTGGTCGAATCCGTTGACCACATCGTCCTGTTCTCCGGAGATGGCGACTTCCGTTCGCTGGTCGAAGCGTTGCAGCGCAAGGGCCGCAAGGTCAGCGTTGTCTCGACCCTGAAAACCCAGCCGCCGATGATCGCCGACGATCTGCGCCGGCAGGCGGACCACTTCATCGACCTGGCAAGCCTTGCCAACAAGATCGGCCGCGATCCTTCCGAGCGCCCCGTTCGCCCGCAGATGGCGGCGGAAGTCGACGACGATGACGAGGACGACGATTACTAAGGCCGGCTGATGCCTCTTGCGAACGCAGATCTGGGACCGCTCGAACCGCCTTCGGATTGTCCGGCGTGTCCGCGGCTTGTCGCCTTGCGCGAAGAGCTGAAGGAGCTTCATCCCGACTGGCACAACGCGCCGGTTCCATCCTTCGGATCATCGTCGCCGCGCCTGCTGGTCATCGGGCTTGCACCGGGCATGAAGGGGGCCAACAGCACCGGCCGGCCGTTCACGGGCGACTATGCCGGAGATCTGCTCTACAAGACCATGCTGGACTATGGGTTCGCCGAGGGCACCTACCTTGCCCGGCCCGATGACGGACTGTCGCTGAACGGCGCCCTGATCACCAATGCGGTCCGCTGCCTGCCGCCGCAGAACAAGCCGACCGGCGAGGAGATCAGGACCTGCCGGCCTTATCTGCTGGCGACACTGGCCGCCAATCCGTCCATCCGCGCCGTTCTGGCGCTCGGGCGGATCGCTCATGAAACCTTCCTCACGGCGCTTGAGCTCAAACGGGCGGGATATCCGTTCGCTCACGGCGCGCAGCATGAACTGCCCGGATACGGCATGGATCTGTTCGACAGCTATCACTGCTCGCGCTACAACACCAATACCCGCCGCCTGACGGAAGAGATGTTCAGATCCGTCTTCGACAAGATCCGCCGGCACATCCCGTAACACCAGCGCTTCGATCTGTTTCCCGCTGCCTGATTATTGAGGGTGGCATTACAGGCTCGTTATATTCGCGTCCGCGTCGACGATCACCCAGCCGTTCGGGCCCAGATGTTCCTGCGGCCTAAAGCGGGCCTTGTAGGCCATCTTGGCCGAGCCCTCGACCCAATAGCCCAGATACACGTACGGCAGACGTAATCTCCGCGCCCGGTTGATATGGTCGAGGATCATGTAGGTTCCGAGCGCTGTCTGCTCATAGGCCGGGTCGTAGAAGGAATAGACCATCGACAGCCCGTCGGAGAGCTGATCGCTGAGCGCGACGCCGAGAAGCGGGCCGTCTCCGGTGCCGGTCAGGAAACTGTCCGGCCCCCGGCGCCGGTATTCGAGCACCAGCGTCTCCACATGGGTGTCCTCGACCATCATCGCATAGTCGAGAACGCTCATCTCCGTCATGCCGCCATTCTCGTGCCGGGCCTGCAGATAATCGCGGAAGAGGTCGTACTGCTCGGCCGACGGGCTCGGCGGAAGGCGCGCACCGACGATGTCCGCCCCGGACTTCCACACGCGTTTCAAGGACCTGGTCCATTTGAAATCGTCCACCCGGACGCGCACGGAAATGCAGGCCTGGCATTTTTCGCAGGCCGGCCGGTAGGCAATGTTCTGGCTGCGGCGGAAACCGCCCTGCGTCAGAACCTCGTTGAGCGCCGGGGCGTTGTGGCCGACAAGATGCGTGAAGACCTTGCGCTCCTGGTGGCCCTCAAGATAGGGGCAGGGCGCAGGCGCCGTCAGATAGAATTGCGGATGATCCGTTGGGTGGCGTGTCACCGTATTGTCCCGCGAAACCTCAAGGCCTGACCACATACCAAAGAGTCATAATCAATGTTCTTTGGTATCCCTCCACATTTACAATCCGTAATACCATGGTGCGACCAGAGAGAAGGTCAACCATAAAATAAGAGCCAGCGGTGTGCCGGCGCGCACGAAATCGATAAACCTGTAGTGACCGGGCCCCATGACGATCAGGTTGGTCTGATAGCCGATGGGGGTGGCGAAGGAACTGTTGGCCGCAAAGATCAGGCAGACAACGAAGGCCTCCGGCTTCTGACCGATCTGGTCGGCCAGATTGATCGCGATCGGCGTGAACAGCACCGCCGCGGCATTGTTCGACAGGAAATTGGTCAAAAGCATGACAACGAAGAACAGCGCCGACAGCATGACCGGTGCCGAGGCGCCGTGCAGCACATAGACCATCGCCGAGGCGATGGCCGTCGAGCCGCCGGTGGTTTCCAGCGCCACCGCGCCGGCCAGCGAGGCGCCGACCAGCATGAAGATCCGGCTGTCGATGGCGCGCAGGGCCTGACGGACATTGAGGCAGCCCGACGCGATCATCGCGAAGGTGCCGGCCACCGCGGTCGAGACGATCGGCACCAGGCCGCTGGCGGCAAGCGCGACCACGCAGGCAAAGATGATCAGCGCGTGCGGAGCGTAGCGCCGCCTGGGCAATTCCGCGGTCGACCAGTCGAGCAGCAGCACGTCGCGGTTGCCGCGCAGGCGGCTGATCTCGTCTTCCTTGCCGGCGACCAGAAGCACGTCCCCGGCCTCCAGGCGGATGTCGTTCATCGCCATGCGCGGCATGCGGCTGCGCCTCTGGATGCCCATCACCAGGCAGCCGGTGTCGCTGTAGAAGCCCGACTGCGGCAAGGTCCTGCCCATCAGGCGCGAGGCGGGCGCCACGACCACTTCCGCCAGGCTGATGGATCCCGGCGTTGCCGCGGAAGGCTCCCGGCCGGCGACATTGCCGTCCGATTCCGCCTCCATGAGCGGCTGGCGCCGGGCAAGGGCATTGGCGAGCGCCGTGCGTGTCGCGGCGACGATCACCGTGTCGCCGGGCGACAGCACGACATTTTCGAACGGCGGCAGGATCGGCTTCTGGCCCCGCTGCACGAGACGAACGGTCATGTCCTTGAGTTTAGGGAACATGCCGGAGACCGCCTCGACCCCGACCAGCGGGTGGCCGTAGGTGATCTCGATCTGCGCGATGAACTGCTTGCCGGACGTCGCCTGAAACTCCTCGGCCATGGTCTTGCGGGTCTTCAAAAGACGCGGCATGAGGAACAGGACGTAAATCGCCCCGGTACCGGCAACGATCAGGCCGATCGGCGTGAAGGAGAAAAACGTCAGCTTGAGATCGGAGTGTTGCGCAGCGTAATTGGCGACCAGAAGGTTGGTCGAGGAGCCGATCAGGGTGGTCATACCACCCAGGATCGCGAGGAAGGACAGCGGCATCAGCACGCGGGCGGGGGACTGGCCGACGGTCGCCGCGACCGCGGTCAGGATCGGCAGGAACATCACCACCACGGGCGTATTGTTCAGGAAAGCGCTGAGCACGGCAACCGCGAGCAGAATGGGGATCGCCGCCCGGTGCGAGCGGCCGCGCGTCATCCGCACGATTGCCTTCGCCGGACCTTCCAGCGCATCGGTCTGGAACAGCCCCTGACCGATGATCAGCAGGCAGATGACCGTGATCAGCGCCGGGTTCGAAAAGCCGGCCAGGAAATCGGCCGCCGAAACCTGCGCGCCGTCCTGCTTGGTGACCGGAAAGACAGAAAAGATGACGATGAAGGCGGCAACGGATCCGAGCGCGATGGTTTCGATCGAATAGCGCTCAATGGCGTAGAGAACCACAGTCGACGCAATCACCACAAAGGTCAGCGCCATTGCAATATCAACTGATTCCATTCACCTGCCCAAGGACTTCATCGCCGATCCTGACGAACGCGCACTTTAAAACAGGCGGTCCCGGTAATGAAAGAGCTTTGACGCCAGATAGCCGTTGAAAGTGCGGGATCACGGGAAGAAGCGTTGCCACGGGGCAGGGCCGGAGTTTCTTCTGCCCCGGTCCGGGAAGGAAGAGGCTCGGGGTGACATGGCAAATCTCTCAAGGGCACGGCGAGATTTTCGCCTTCACCCGGAGCCGTGCTCCGGCCGCGCCATGTGAAGACCGGCACGAAAGGCTGATCCGGCTTTTGTCCTGTCCTTTGACCGGGGACCCAAGGTGGCGGTAAAATGCAGGCACGACGCGCCGCGATGAAACGATCGCCAGGCGGCTTTCCGCAAAGGTTCGCCTGACAGGCATCATGAGTTGGGAGGTTCGCCGATGACTTCGAGCGGCGCGGAAACGGATATTGGAACGCACCGGGTCGAAAACCAGCCCCCGGTGCGCGGCGATCTCGACCTCATCGAAAGCGACCCTGCGTTTAACGGCCATCTGATGGATCTTGGCGAGGAGGAACGCGGGAGGCTTGGAGACTACGCCCGGCTGCTTGGCACGCAGGAGATGCGCGGCGCGGCGCGGGATGCCAACCGTCATCCGCCGGAGCTTTTGCTGTTCGACCGGGGCGGGCGGCGGCTGGACGAGGTTCGCTTTCATCCCGCCTATCACCGCTTCATGGAGGTCTCCTGCGCGGCGGGCTATTCCGCTGTCGCCTGGGAGGGGCGGCCACACGGCCATCTGACCCATGCCGCCATGGTCTATCTGGCCAGCCAGGTGGAGCCCGGCCACTGCTGTCCGCTGACCATGACCTATGCCGCCGTTCCGGCGCTGGAGGCGGGCGGCGATACGCTCCTGCAAACGTGGCGGGACAAGCTCCTGTCGCGCCGTTACGACCCGGCGGCACGCCCGCTCGACGAAAAGACCGGCGCGACGCTCGGCATGGCTCTGACCGAAAAACAGGGTGGCTCGGATGTCCGGGCCAACACCACGCGGGCCGAACGCGACGGCGGCCATTGGCGGCTGACGGGCCACAAGTGGTTTTGCTCCGCGCCGATGTCCGACGGGTTTCTGACGCTGGCGCAAACGGAAGCCGGGCTCACCTGTTTCCTCGTGCCGCGCTGGCTGGAGGGGACGCGCAACGCCATTCGCCTCCAGCGCCTCAAGGACAAGCTCGGCAACCGCTCGAACGCCTCGGCGGAAATCGAATACAAGCGCGCTCTGGCCTTTCAGGTCGGCGAGGAGGGCAGGGGCGTTCAGGCGATCGTCGAAATGATCCACCATACCCGTCTCGACACGGCGCTGGCGCCCGCCGGCCTGATGCGCGCCGCGTTGGCCGAGGCCCACCACTGGCTGACCCACCGCACCGCCTTTCAGCGGCGGCTGATCGACCAGCCCCTGATGCGCACCGTGCTCGCCGATCTGGCGCTGGACCTTGAAGGCAGCCTCGCCCTTGGACTGCATGTCGCCCGCGCTTTCGACGGGCCCCGGCCGGAAGACCGGGCCTTCGCCCGCTTAGGCGTGGCGCTCGCCAAGTATCTTGCCAACAAGCTCTGCCCGCTGGTGGTGGTGGAGGCGATGGAGATCCTCGGGGGCATGGGCTATGTCGAGGACACCCCGCTGCCGCTGCTTTACCGCGAAGCCCCGCTCAACGGTATCTGGGAAGGCTCCGGCAACATCATTTGTCTCGACGCCCTCAGAACCCTGGCAAAACTGCCGCTCGCGGCAGAAGTCCTCGACGCGGAACTCGCCGCAGCCGCCCCCCTCAGCCCCGCTTACAAAACGGCCCTCGACAGCTACCGCCACACCTGGCCGCGCCCGCCGGACCCCGCCGAAGCCCGCGCCTTCACCGAACACACAGCCCTCCTCCTGACGGCTTCTGTGCTTGTGCGCGGCGCGCCGGAGGAGATCGCGGAGGCGTTTGTCCGCACGCGGCTGTTGGAGCCGCGCGGGCGTATGGCGGGCGCGGTCAGGGGCGTGGATGCGGACGGGGTGCTGGCGCGGCTGGGTGCCTGTTGATCGATTTTAAAGTGCTGGTGCTCCGAAGTGGATCGAAGAACTTCGGCGAGAATGCGCGATGTCCGCCATCCGCCCTATTTAGGCCCGCTCCCTACTTGTAGGGATATACATTGATCTGACAGACGGCACTGTCCGGCACGTAAGTGAATTCGCCGGCGGTGTTGTCCCTTGGATAACAGAAGAACCCGTATTTGCCGTTTGTGTCCGGGGTTGCCGCTGCATGCATGGCCTTGACATAACCGGTGTCGCTCGGACTTTTGGCGGCCGATTGCGTCAGGCTTTGCCATCCGTCCCAATTGCTTTTGCTGCCGAACAACTGAGTTCCGCTTTTGGGCAGGGAGGTGAAAAAAGTCTCGTAGCTGGTTGGCACCCACGGACCGATTTTATTGTCCGGCAACTCACCTTGCCAGGCGGTGTTGGGGCCGATGACGCGATGAATGCCGTCGGGAAAATGGCCCCATTGGGTCTTGACGTGTTTCAGCGGCCAGACCAGGGCGGACCAACTGTAATCTACGTGTTTGGCCAATTCGGTCAAAATTGTTTTGAGGCTTTTGGGACCGTACTCGAAATCCGCGACAGCGTCCTTGTAAGTGCCCAGGTCAGAGAACTGAACCGTCACCGGGTAGGAGAAGACATCGATATAGGAGAGGTCAACAGTGTAGCGGCTGTGGGCGGGTTCATAATTGTACTCGGCAAAGGAGAACATCACCGAGCCGTCGACACCGATATTGAAGGCATCGGGGGCAACGCCTTTCTCGAGGCTCTCCGACAACTTCTTCTCGGCGAAATAGATACGCCGTTCCGCGTTGGGCTCCAAGGTTAGGGAAAGCGTATCGCTCTTCTTCAGTGGCCCACCGCCCAGGGGCTTGACCTTCGCGGGCGAACCGTAATTGAAGTCATAGACATAGAGGTCCTTGCCGGACTGGTTCGATATCTTGAATTTTGTCGATGTCATGAATTGCTCCCTTGAGGTAACGGCTCAAAATATCGCTCAAGCTCAAGACTTCGTACCGCTCGGTGACGGGCCCTTGAATGAGCATGAAATTCTTTGCGAGAGACTGTTTCCTGCAAGGTGGCGTAAATGAAGGAAATGCGGCTCGATTGGGTCAAATACGAAGGACATGACATCTCATCCCTGTCCGGGACTTTCGACCTAAATCCGAAAAGTTTTAGAATCCGTAAAGTTTACAACCAGAACTAGAGCCTCCCTCCCGCTTTCGCGCGGGAGGACCTCCGGGCGTCGCGACATCACCTGTTTCAATTGCGTCGACAGGGGATGCAATGGGAGCGAAGTTTGGATCGGCGGAGGTTGGGGTTTCCCAGCCCCGATCAAGATGGCGGGTTGGTCACACCATCGGCAATTTGTAACGCGATCGGCACATTGTATCTGATAGCACTGTGAGGACGGACGTCATTGCGGTCTTGACCCACTCCAAAAGCGTGTCGCGTTGAATTGACTTCAGGAAATCGCCCGAACGCATTTGCAATGCAAACGCTGCCTCGGGCGTCCTTCTGAAACCATGAATCCGCTTAAACGCAACCCACTCAATCACAGCGCGCCGTCATGCCTCCATCAACCACAATCTCCGTCCCTGTAATAAAGCGGGCCTCGTCGGAGGCGAGGAAGAGCGCGGCGTTGGCGGTGTCGCGGCCGTCGCCCATGAAGCCGAGGGGGATGCGGGCGAGGCGGCTCTGGAGGAGGGCGTCGATATCGCCGTCCGCGCGCTGTCCGGCCAGCCGGGCCTCGACCATCGGAGTGTGCAACTGGCCCGGAACGACCGTGTTGACGCGGATGCCGCGGGCGGCATATTCCACCGCGACGACCTTCGAGAACTGGATGACGCCGGCCTTGGTCGCCGCATAGGCCGACTGGGCGGCGCCGGTCCAGCGCAGGCCCGAGGTTGACGAGGTGTTGACGATGGCGCCCGAGCCCTGTTTTTCCATCACCGGCAGGACGTTCTTGCAGGTCAGGAAAACGCTCTTCAGGTTGAAGTCGATCTGACGGTCCCAGACCTCCTCGCTCATCTCCACCGGTCCGCCCTTTGCCGACCCGCCGACATTGTTGACCAGAATATCGACCCGGCCGAAGCGGGCAATGCAGGCCTGAACCATGGCGGCAACGTCCTTGCCGTCGGTGATGTCGCAGATATGACCGTGAATTTCGCCGCAGTTCGCGCTCACAGTCCCGCCGGAAGTTCCGCCGTCGGCGCCCTCCGCCCGCTCGATGGTTTCCTTCAGCGCGTCCGGATCGAGATCCACCGCGAAGACCTTCGCGCCTTCCTCGGCGAAGCGGACCGAAACCGCCCTGCCATTGCCCCATCCCGGACCGACGCAGCCCGCGCCGGTGACGATCGCAACCTTGTCCTGAAGCCGTCCCGCCATCGTTCAGGCCGCAAACCGGTAAAAACGCAGGGGATTGTCGACAAGCAGCGCCTGCTGCAGCTCCCGCGTCGGGGCGATCTCCGGGATCAGGTCGACCAGCACGCCGTCATCCGGCGGCAGGCTGCGGAAATTGGGATGCGGCCAGTCGGTGCCCCACAGAACACGGTCGGGGAAGGTTTCGACCAGTTTGCGCGCGAAAGGCACGGCGTCGCCATAGGGCGCGTCCAGGCGCGAGGCCCGCTCGCAGCCGGAGACCTTGACGAGGATGTGGCGGTTTTCCATCAGGCGCAGCAATGCGTCGAACGGCGCCTGGTCGAGACCCAGCGAGGCGTCGATCCGGCCCATGTGATCGATCACCACGGGCACGCTCGCCTTTGCAAGGCCGGCGGCCTTTTCGGCGATCAGGTCGCTGTCCATGTGGATCTGCAGGTGCCAGCCGAATTTCGACAGCCGGTCGGCGAGCCTCAGAAGGGTGTCCATGGAGGCTCCGCCCTCGAGATGCGCCATGTAGTTGAAGCGGATGCCCCGGAAGCCGAGCGCGTGGTGGCGCGCGATCTCGTCGTCCGGCACGTCGGCGGGCAACAGGGCAACGCCGAGATATTTGCCCGCGCGGGCGGAAATCGCATCGGCCGTTGCTGAATTGTCGAAGCCGTGAACACCGGTCTGGACGATGACGCAGCGCTCGATCCCTATCATGTCATGCAGGGCGAAGAGCTTTTCCTTCGGCGCGTCGCCGGGCTGCAGGCGGCTTTCCGGCGCATAGGGAAACCGTTCGCCGGGCCCGAAGACATGACAATGCGTATCGCAGGCGCCGGCCGGCATGACGAAAGACGGTTTTTTAGGAGCCGGATGATAGGTGATCGGAGCCGTGTTCATGGCTTTCCTCGTTGGAAAATACTGGCGGGCATGACTTGCGGTGACGGACGTCTATTCGAGTTCCGGCGGCAGGCCCTCGGGAGGGGGAACCTCGAAGACATTGATTGTCATGGAAATCAGGGTGTAGTAGCCGAGGATGCCTGTCAGATCGACGACAGCCTCCTCGCCGAGCAGATCCACGGCCTGCTTGTAGAGCGCGTCGCTGACCCGCCGTTCCGTGTGCAGCGTCTTTGAGAACCGATAGACGATTTCCTCGTCGGCCTCGTCGAATACCGGTTCGCCGCCGGTGCGGATCGCCTCGACGATCCGCGGCGCGATCCCGGCCTTCAGGGCAACCGGCTTGTGGGCCGCCCATTCGTATTCCGACATCCACACCCGCGCGGTCGCCAGGATGGCGAGTTCCGACAGCCGCGGCGGCAACAGGCTGTCATACCGGCAGTAGCGCCCAAGGGCCTGCGCACGGTCGGCCAGGTCCGGACGGTTGAGCCAGACGGCCAGCGGACCGCGGACCTTGCCGCGCGGACCCGAGCGGATCGCTTCAAAGACTTCCTTCTGCCGGGGTGTCAGGTTTTCGGGATCGACTGGTGGCAGGCGTGTCATGTAGCGGCCTCCTCAGGTCTGCGGGTCATGTTGAAGGCGGGCTCCGCGGCGGCGAAACTTTCCAGCCAGTTCACGAGCTGTGGATACCGGCCGCGCCATTCCACCGGTTTGCGCCAGTCAAGGTAACCGAGCGCGCAGGCAAGGCTGATGGAGACGAGACCGGTCTTATTCGGATCCGGCGGATCGGCCGCCATGACGTCGAGGCCGCGCTCCACCTTGCCGCGCTGGTGCGCAAGCCAGGTTTGCGAGACTTGCGCGGGATCGCGGAACCGCCCCTCATAGACCATCAGCAGCGCGGCGTCGGCGATACCGTCGGCGAGCGTCGCCCCGGTCAATGCTCTTGCCCGGTCTTCCGGGGCCGCCGGAACGAGAAGGTTCCGGCCCGACCAGGCGTCCAGGAATTCGATGATGACGCGGCTGTCGTAGAGCGCCGTGCCGTCCGTGAGGAGAAGACAGGGCATTTTACCGAGCGGGTTCTGCAGGCGCAGACTGTCCGTATCGCTTCTTGTATCGGCGGGTTCCAGATCGATCGTGTGCGACAATCCGAGGACTTCCATCGCGATGCGGACCTTGCGTCCGAAGGGCGACGTCAGTGTCGTGCGAAGGATGCGCGGCGCCGCGCTCTGTTCGCTGCCGGGCCTCGGGGAAGCGTTCAAACTCATCTCGGCGATCTCACTTCATCGTCTGCGGCAGGTAGAGAGCCAGCTGCGGGAATACGCACAGCAGGATCAGCATCACGAAGCCTGCGATCACGTAAGGCACCAGCCCCTTGAAGACATCCTCCAGACTGACCCGTCCCTCGGAGGCTGCCTGGACGACGAAGCAGTTGATGCCGACCGGTGGCGTCACCGCACCGATTTCCACGAGCAGAACCACAAAGACCCCGAACCAGATGGGGTCGAACCCCAGGTTCATCATCACCGGATGGGTGATCGGCAGGGTGATCGCCAGCAGCGCCGGTGCGTCCATCATCATGCCGAGCACCAGATAGATGCCGACGATGATCGCGACGACGACCCAGCGGTTGACGTCCAGTGTGGTCAGGAAGCCGCCGAGCGCATTGGCAACGCCGCTGATCGCCAGGAATTTCGAAAAGATCAGCGCGCAGATGATGATCGCAAAGATCATCGCCGATGTGCGGATGGTATCCAGAAGCGTCTGGTTCAGCTTGAGGGCCTTGAGGCTGCGCTGCCTGACAATGGCCAGGAGCAACGTCAGCCCCGCGCCGATGCCGCCCGCTTCGGTCGGTGTGAAGATCCCGAGATAGAGCCCCGCGATGATGCAGACGATCACCAGCACGAGCGGTCCGGCGAGGCGCAGCGAATAGACCTTCTCGCGCAGGGTGGATTCGGTTCTCACCACAGGTGCCAGGGCTGGATTGCGCAGCACCGTGAAATAGGTGGCGAAACACAGAAGGATGGCGAAAACCACTCCCGGAATAACCCCCGCGATCAGAAGTCCGCCGATGCTGCTGTCTGTCAGAATTCCATACACGACGACAAGCGCGCTCGGCGGGATCATCACCGCCAGGGTACCCGCGATGGCGATGGAAGCGGACGCCAGGCGTTTGTCGTAGCCCCGCGCCAGCATCTCCGGCAAAGCCAGTTTAGTGAACACCGTCGCCGTTCCCACGCTCGAGCCGGAGGCCGCGCCGAAAGCCGCCGCGCCGATGGTGGTGGAAATGGCGAGCCCGCCCTTCAGGTTCCCGAGCCACTTGCTGGTGGCCTCGAACATGTCCTCGCCGAGACCGGCGCGCATGGCGAAGAAGCCCATTAGCAGGAACAGGGGAATGACGCTGAAATGGAAGCTGTGGGTGGTGTCGAAAAACACCGTGGAAAGCATCGCGGTCGCGCCTTTGACGCCGACGATGGAGGCCAGGCCGATGGCGCCGACCGCGCCAAGCGCGACCATGACGTTGACGCCGAGAAGTATGGCCGCGAATAGCGCGCCGATACCGATGAGACCGATTTCAAGACCTGTCATTTCGAGGCAAGCTCCTCAGCCTGTTCAGTGCCTGTCGCCTCGCGGACGAGCCCGAGAACATATTGAACCGCGAGCAAAGTCAGACCGAAGAAGACCATGAATTTCACGGGGTAGAGCGGGTAGCGAACGGCGCCCCATTGCTGTTCGCCGATCGCATAGGAAGCGAGCGTGTAGCCCCAGGCCGCATAGGCGCACCAGGCGAAGAAGGCCGCGCCCAGCGCCAGCGCGGCGAGGCGTGCGATCTTCTGGAGCCCGCCGGGCAGTCTCTGGGTGAGGAGCACCACGCGGATGTGGCCTCCCTCATATTGCGTCAGGGCCAGAGACAGGAACACGAGCACCGTCAGCATGGTTTCGGTGATTTCGAAGGCGCCCGACACCGGTGAGTTGAAGAGGAAGCGGGAGGCCGCATTGGCGATCACCAGCAGCATCATCGCAAAGGTCGTGTAGCCGGCAACCAGTCCGCATCCGTAGAGAAATCTGCCGTAACCGCGCCAGATTCGATCGAACAGCGACATCGTTGATTTCTCCGATAAGTGAGACCTGCACCCGGGGTGTCTTTGAGTGTCTCCCGGGGCGTCTATTTGGCGTTCCTGGGGCGTGCCCCGGGGCGGCCCAGGAGACAGCGAGAGGCGGCCAAACCGCCCCGGCCATCTCCAGGGCCGCCCCCAGGGTCAGCCCTGGGAGGGAATGATATTCAGGAGTTTCTCAGAAACGAAGTTCTTCGACAATCTCGTCGGAAGGCACGCCGGCGGCCTCCGCCCGGCCGATCCATTCCTTGCGCACATTCTGGATGCGCTCGTCGTCGATGACCGCAATCAGTTCGTCCGCCGGAAATTGGATGACCTCGACGCCCTTTTCCGGCCAGCCGGCACGAACGGCCGAAATGGTCTTGTCGAGTTCGCCGGCATAGTTCTTCGCATAGTCCTTGCCAAGCTGATCGACGATCGCGCGGGTTTTTTCGTCCATGCCGTTGTAGGTGTCCAGGTTCATGGCGATGAGGTGGCCGAACGAGGCGCCAAGCGGAATTTCGATATAGTATTTCGCAACTTCATCGTATTTCCAGCCATGGGCAAGCGCCGGGCCGATCGGCGTGCAGTCGAGGATGCTGCGCTCCAGAGCTTCATAGGCTTCCGACGTCGCCACGGAAACCGGCGTCGCTCCCAGCGCCTCGACCAGCGCCGGATAGGCGAAGCCGTATGTCCTGATGCGCTTGCCCTTCAGGTCCCCGGCGGACCGGATCGGCGTCGTGCAAAGCAGGCCGTAGCTTTCCAGCGGCCGGAACCCGACGGCTTTCAGATTGCTTCGGGCAAGTTCCTCGGCGAATTGCGGATAGGTTTCGTGCCATTTTTCCATCAGCCCGGAAATCTCGATGGTGGACTTGGGCTGCGGAATGAAGAAACCGACGGCATTGTTCAGCGGAAACTTGTCGGGAAAATAGGGGGTGACGATATCGCCGAAATCACCGACGCCCGCGGCGAGGGAATCCGGAATTTCCCGGGTCTTGGCGACGCTGCCGCCCCAATAGACCTCGATCTCGTGTTCGTCGCCGGTACGTTTCTTGAATTCGTCGATGAACCACTGCGTGGAGATGGCCTGCGCGTCGCCCGCACCCTGCGGCTTGAACGTGATCCACTTGTAGGTGTCCGCCGCGGCTTCGGTCGTAAATGCTGCGGTGATCATACCAAGGGCGATCGCTGCGGATCCAAGTTTTCCGCGGTTCAAAAGTCCAGTCATATTTCCTCCCATTGCGCTTCTGAGGCGCAAACGTTTGTTCCTGAAGTGGTGGCTTACATGACAAGTAGCCGGAAACGGATCTGATTAAAAAGATCGCGGCCTATAATTCAAATACAATAGCCGTATATGTATTATGCCTTTTGGGTATGGGTTATTTCCAGATGCCTTCGGCGACCAGTTCCTGCACGACTTCCTGAATCAGTTCCTCGATGACGGCCAGGGTACGTTTGCGGCCCTGGTCGGTGCGCATGGCGACACACAGGGTCCACAGGATTTCCGGATTGCAGATGGGCACGGCCTGCAGCACGCCTTGCTGGACTTCGGAAATGACCGCGCCGTAGGTCAGGATCGTGAAGCCGTGACCGTATTTCACCAGTGACTTGGTATGGCCGATCCCGTCCGAGCGGGTCACGATGTTCAGGGGAATGTCGAGCCGTTCGGCATGCCCGTCGATCAGAATGCGCAGGAAATTCGGCCGGCTGGGCATCACCAGCGGATAACTGCCGGCTTCAGCCAGGGAATATTCCGGTTTTGCCAGCGTGCCCGACCGCCCCACCAGGCACAGATGCTCGACCAGCAGCTTGCTGATGCGGATATCGTCCCTGGGGGCGGGATCGTGCATGACGGCGACGCCGATCTCGTTGTTGGCGAGCTTGCGTTCCAGTTCTCCGCTGAAACCCTCCACGAACCGCAGCTCGATATCCGGATAGCGTTCCTTGCTGCGTTCCAGCAGGCGGGGGGCGATGAATTCGCCGGGCGTCGGCGGCATGCCGACAGACACGACCCCGCCCAGATGTCTTGAGTGGATCGTGACGTCGTGATGTGTCTGCTGCACCTGATTGAAGATGAGATAGGCGCGGCGCAGAAGAATTTCTCCGGCCTCGGTCAGCTCGGCTCCGCGCGAATTGCGAATAAACAGCTGAACCCGCAAGTCTTCTTCCAGCTTCTTGATCTGTCGGCTGAGAGCGGGTTGCGCGATCCTGAGCCGCCCGGCGGCGCGGGTGAAACTCTTTTCCTCCGCGACACAGATGAAGTACCGCAAGGCCCGCAATTCGATTTGCCAGTCGCTGTTCATTCAAGACACCCGGTCGAGAGATGGAAAACCGGGCAAGGCCTAACACAGATTTGTTCCTGTCGACCGGGGCTTTTCACAGGGCACTTGATGTTGACCTCTGGAAGAGGGGGGCGTGGGAAGCGCGTGGTGAATATTTTTCCGATCTCCAAAAATCCCCCGGCCCCTGCGAAATTGACAGAAATCAAAGGCAGGTCGCTAAAAATCTGTTATATTCGAACATATGAATATATATGGAGGCTGAAATGACGCTCGACTGGAAAATTGGAGGGCTTGCCCTGGGGCTGGTCTTTTTCGCGGCGGTCCTGCTGGTCAAACCCATCGGGGTCTCGACCCAGTTCGTGATCCTTGACGGAGTGCTGTGGGACGCGGTCGATCCAGCTGTGGTGACACAGACGGCAGACGGGTATACGGCGACGAACGCCTATCTTGCCAAATCCGGCGGCAAATACGCCAAGGCGGTCGCCAATCCCTTGAACTACAGTTTCGTCTTCGTTCTGGCCATGCTGGCCGGCGGCGCCGCCTCGGTCTGGCAGCGCGGCGGGGTGGGCCCGGCGGAGCGCCGCGTCCCGGAGCTTTGGCGGGCGAATTTCGGTGACAGCCCGGTCAAGCGCTATGCGGCGGCCTTCGCCGGTGGCTTCATCGTCCTTTACGGCGCGCGGCTGGCGGGCGGATGCACCTCAGGTCACATGATGTCCGGCATGATGCAGACGGCGGTGTCAGGCTATCTGTTTGCCGCCGGCGCGTTCGCCGCGGCGGTCCCGACCGCCCTGATGCTCTATAAAGAGGAGGCGTAAACCATGGAAATCATTCTTGCTCTTGTGATCGGCGGCGCCTTCGGCGCGGTCCTGGACCGCATAGGGGCCTCCAACCCGAACGTGATCGGGCGCATGCTCAACCTCACCAACCTCAAACTGATGAAGGCCATCCTGCTGGCCATCGGTGTCGGGTCGGTGCTGATGTTCGGCGGGCAGATGCTGGGGATGGTCGATGTCGGCCATATGTCGGTGAAAACGGCTTATCTGGGTGTCTTCGCCGGTGGTCTGCTGCTCGGCGTCGGCTGGGCGCTTGCCGGATACTGCCCGGGTACTGGCGTCGTCGCCGCCGGCGCGGGCCGCAGGGACGCCTTCGCCTTCATCGCGGGGGGGCTTCTCGGCGCCGCCGCCTACATGGCGACCTATCCCGCCATCAAGGCCACGGGCCTTCTTGACGCAATCCTCGGTGGAAACGCGACGCTGGGAACGGTCCCCGGCACGGACTACCCGGGACTGACCGGTTTGCCCGGCGACACTCTCGGCATCGTGCTGGGTCTGGTCTTCGTCGCCGTGGCCTTCGTCCTGCCGGAGCGGATCATTCGCAAGGACACGCGCCTGCCCGCGGAATGATCTTCTTGACCTGACAGCGTGCGCCTGTGGCGCACGCTCGGCCTCACTGCCAATCGGGGCGAATGCCCTCCTTCGTTTGACTAGCCACGTGCTCGCGGTAATAGGCCGAATTCATCACCACCACGCCCAGCACCATGTCGTGCAGCAGGCGCTTGCGGTCGGAGACCAGCGAGACCAGCAGGACAAGCGGGGTCAGCAGGGAGATGGAGAACCAGAAGAGAATGACGTGGACCGCCGCGAGCAGGGGATAGGGCCTTGCGCCGTACCACAGGCGCATCTCCAGCCCCATGGCGCGCATGCCGGGCGTCGAGGACTGCGGGCCGCCCAGGGTAAAGGCCACATAGATGAGGGCGACGGCGGTGGGCAGGATGGCGTAGAGCAGGAAGCCGAGACCGAGCGTGAAGACGCCGAGCACGAACACCAGCACGCCGGCCGCGAAGGTCAGCAGCGCGATCGCGATCACGTCGATCAAAAACGCGAAGATCCGCCGGCTGCGCACCCCTGAGAACAGTTCCGGATGAAGGGCGGCCTCGAAGAGGTCCTCGCGGGCGTGACCCGATGAAGTTTCAGCTGACATGATCCGGCTCCCGGTTTTGTGATGGCGATAATGTGGGTACTTCTAGCGGGATTCGCAAATATCGGGTGACCCGATAAGCTCCCCGGCGGTTTCTGATCGTTTCGCTCCGGTCTTGGCTGGCTGTGCGTTCGGAGCAAGTCGCCCATCCTTCGAGACGGACCTGACGGTCCTCCTCAGGATGAGGTTTTGGAGGTGGGAAAAGCGACGCGATTCCTGATGGTTGAAGCTGAAAGTCCTGCTTGCTCTCGAATTTGCCGCCCGTCCTCAGGTCTCCCTGGCGATTGCGACAAGGCCCCAGTTCCGCCCGTCAGTCCATCCGCTCGCCGATTTCCAGGTAGCGCACGCCGTAGCCGTGTTCGCGCAGGGCGGCGACGATGCGCTCGCCATGCGGGCGGTCGAAAGCCTCGAAGGTGACGTCCAGCGTCGCGCCCTTGGCCGGAACGTTCAGAAACAGCCGGTGATGCTCCACATCGACGACATTGCCCTGCAGGTCGCCGATCACCGTGGCGATCTCGCCCAGAACGCCCGGACGGTCCGGCGTGTCGATGCGGATCGAGACAAGCTTTCCGTCGCGGGCCAGCTCGCGCACCACGATCTTGGACAAAAGCCGCGGATCGATGTTGCCGCCACAAAGAACGAGGCCCACCCGCTTGCCCGCGAAGCGCTCCCGCTCGCTCAGAAGACCGGCAAGGCCGGCGGCGCCCGCGCCCTCGGCAATCGTGCGCTGCAGGGTGAGATAGGCGTTGATCGCCTGTTCGATGCTGCTTTCGGAAACCAGCAGGATATCGTCGACGGTTTTCCTGACGATCTCGGTCGTCAGCACGCCGATGTCGCGCACGGCGATGCCCTCGGCGATGGTCGCGCCCTCGCAGCGGACCTCCTTGCCGTAGAACGCTCCCCACATGCCCGGATAAAGCACCGTCTCGACGCCGATCACCTCGATGGAGGGTTTGATGGCCTTCGCCGCCGTCGCCATGCCGGCGATCAGTCCGCCGCCGCCGACCGGCACCACCAGGACATCGAGATCCGGCTGCGCGGCCAGCATTTCGAGCGCGATTGTGCCCTGGCCACGGATCACATGGGCGTCGTCATAGGGATGCACCCAGACCAGATTGCGCTCCTCCGCCAGCCGGTCCGCTTCCGCCTTGGCCTCGGCCAGCGTGTTGCCGGCCAAAACCACCTCGGCGCCGTAGCCCCGGGTGGCGGAGATCTTCACGAAAGGCGTCAGTACCGGCATGACGATGGTTGCCGGAATGCCGAGGCGGCCGGCGTGATAGGCAACGCCCTGGGCATGGTTGCCGGCCGAAACGGCTATCACGCCGCGCGCCTTTTCCCCGTCATCGAGGCTGGCGAGCTTGACCAGCGCGCCGCGCTCCTTGAAGGCGCCGGTGACCTGCATGTTTTCGTATTTGACGAAGACATCGGCGCCGGTGAGCTGCGACAGGCGCGGCGCGGGCAGGCAGGGCGTTTCCAGCACCGCGCCCTTGATCAGTTCGGCGGCCTGGAGGATCTCCTCGACGGTCACCGGAGCGGTTGCGGCTATCGCGGCATCCATCATCCGGCGTCCGCCAGTATCGCGGCGGCCTTGGGCGCGAAATAGGTCAGGACGCCGTCGGCGCCCGCGCGCTTGAACGCCATCAGGCTTTCCATCATGGCGCGCTCGTCATCCAGCCAGCCATTGGCGCCGGCCGCCTTGATCATCGCGTATTCCCCGGAGACCTGGTAGGCGTAGGTCGGCACCTGGAAGGTGTCCTTGATGCGCCGGACGATGTCGAGATAAGGCAGGCCGGGCTTGACCATGACCATGTCGGCGCCCTCCGCGATGTCGAGTTCCGTCTCCCGCAAGGCTTCGTCCGTGTTGGCCGGGTCCATCTGGTAGGTGCGCTTGTCGCCCTTCAGCGCGCCGGACGAGCCGACGGCGTCACGGAACGGACCGTAGAAGGCGGAAGCGTATTTGGCCGAATAGGCCATGATCTGCGTGTCCCGGAAGCCTTGCGCATCGAGCGACTGGCGGATGGCGGCGACCCGCCCGTCCATCATGTCGGACGGCGCGATGACATCCGCTCCGGCCTGGGCCTGAACCAGGGCCTGCCGGCAAAGCCGGTCGACGGTTTCGTCGTTGAGAATGGTCTCGCCATCCATCAACCCGTCGTGGCCGTGGCTGGTATAGGGATCGAGCGCCACATCGGTCATCAGCCCCAGATTCAGTCCTTCGGCCTTGATCGCCTTGAGGGCGCGGCAGGTGAGATTGTTCGCGTTCAGCGCTTCCGAGCCGGTTTCGTCGCGCAGGTCGGGATCGGTATAGGGAAACAGCGCCATCGCCGGAATGCCAAGTTCCGCGGCACGTTCCGCTTCCCGCACCGCTTCGTCGACGGACAGGCGGAAGACGTCGGGCATGGAAGCGACCGGCTGGCGCATCTTTTCGCCGTCGGTCAGAAAGACCGGCCAGATCAGGTCGTCCACCGTCAGCGTGTTTTCGCGCACCAGGCGGCGGGACCAGTCGGTCTGGCGGTTGCGGCGCATGCGCGTGCCCGCCAGAAGCGTATCCATATGGTCTGGGGTGATTGGCGGAAGCTGCGATCTGGACGGCATGGACCCTGTCTGCTTGGTGAGAGTGACGGTGAATCTGCGTTTCCGCAAGTTTGAGCCGCAATCTATCACGCAGATCTGAGCTTTCCAACATCCTGTAAAACAACTGAAATTAATAACGAAAAAGAGATTGTTTGACGTCAGCGTCAAATGTGCTTTAGTGCTGCCGCGACAGTGAAACGACAGGCTTTTGCGAAAGGGATCGCGGGCGGGAGGCTCCGGTCTCCGCCGCGCTTGGGAGGACAATCCGTGGACTTTTCTCTGAATGAAGATCAGCGCGCCTTTCAGGATATGGCGGCAAGCTTTTCACGCGACGAACTGGCACCCTTCGCCAGGGAATGGGATGAGGACAGCCATTTTCCGGTGCCGACCCTGCGCAAGGCCGCCGCACTTGGCTTCGCCGGCATCTATGTGCGCGAGGATGTCGGTGGCTCGGCGCTGACCCGGCTGGACGCGGCGCTGATCTTCGAGGAACTGTCCAGGGGCTGCACCTCGACGGCCGCCTATCTGTCCATCCACAATATGGTTTCCTGGATCATCGACACCTACGGGTCGCAGGCGCTGCGCGAAAAATATCTCGGCCGGCTGTGCACGATGGACCTTCTGACCAGCTATTGCCTCACCGAGCCCGGGTCCGGGTCGGACGCGGCCAGCCTGCGCACCAGCGCCCGCGAAGATGGCGACCATTATGTCCTGAACGGCTCCAAGGCGTTCATCTCCGGCGGCGGCGTGAGCGATCTTTACGCGGTGATGGCGCGCACCGGCGGCGAGGGCCCGTCGGGCATCTCCTGCCTATTGGTGGACAAGGATACGCCGGGCCTCAGCTTCGGGGCCAATGAAGAAAAGCTCGGCTGGAGGAGCCAGCCTACCGCGCAGGTGAATTTCTCCGATTGCCGGGTTCCCAGGACCAATCTGGTCGGCGAGGAAGGGCAGGGCTTCCGCATCGCCATGGCGGCACTTGACGGCGGACGCCTGAATATCGGCGCCTGCTCGCTGGGGGCGGCGCAGGCCTGCCTCGATTTTTCCGTCGCCTATGTCAAGGAACGCAAGCAGTTCGGCAAGCCGATCGCCGAATTTCAGGCCTTGCAGTTCCGCCTCGCGGACATGGCGACCGAACTGGAAGCCGCCCGCCTGCTGCTGCACAAGGCCGCCCAGGCGGTGGAGAGCAAGTCCGCGGATGCGACCGGGCTCGCGGCCATGGCCAAGCGTCTTGCCACGGATACCGGCTTCAAGGTGGTCAACGATGCGCTGCAGCTTCATGGCGGTTACGGATATCTGCGGGACTATCCGATCGAACGTTATTTCCGCGATGTCCGGGTCCATCAGATCCTGGAAGGCACCAACGAGATCATGCGGCTGATCATCGCCCGCCAGCTTCTGAAAGACTAAGTGAAGCGGTTCCCGTTACTCCTTGAAACGACTCCACTATCGCGTGAGGCGCCTAAGTGACCGACGACATCCTGTTTGAAAAACGCGGCCTGGCCGGATTTGTCACCCTGAACCGGCCGAAGGCGCTGAACGCGCTCAATCACGTCATGGTCAAGGCTCTCGCCACCCAGCTCGAGCGCTGGGCGGAAGATCCGGGTGTGGCTCATGTGGTCGTCACGGGCGCCGGCGAAAAGGCCTTTTGCGCCGGCGGTGATATCCGCAGCATCTATGATGCCCGCCAGGCTGGGCAGCTTGAGGGGCTCAGCGGCTTCTTCCGCGACGAATATCTCCTCAACGCGCGGATCAAGGCCTATCCGAAGCCTTATGTCGCCCTGATCGACGGTATCGTCATGGGCGGCGGTGTCGGTGCCTCCGTTCACGGCAGCCACCGCGTCGGCACGCGGAAGACGCTGTTCGCCATGCCGGAAACGGGGATCGGCTTCTTTCCGGATGTGGGCGGCACCTGGTTCCTGCCGCGCATGCCCAAAAGGATCGGCGTCTATTGCGCCCTGAGCGCGGGACGGATGAAACAGGGCGACGCGCTGGCGACCGGCGTGCTGACCCATGCAGTCGACGAAGCGTCCCTGCCGGATTTGAAACAGGTGCTGGAAACCGCGAGCGACATCGGCGCGGCCCTGGCCCCCTATCTGGTCACGCCGGAAAAGGGGCCGTTGAGCGAGAACGCGGATCTGATCGAACAGTCGTTTTCAGCCGCGTCCGTCGAGGAGATTCTGGATCGGCTCGAAGCCTCGCAGGAGGCCTTCGCGCAAGAGACGGCGGACGCGATCCGCCGGAAATCACCGACCAGCGTGTTGATCGCCTTTGAACAGATGCGGCGCGGCGCGGAGCTTTCCTTTGAGGAATGCATGCGGCTCGAATACCGCATCCTGTGCCGTATTCTCCAGGGCGTGGATTTTTTCGAAGGCATCCGCGCGGTGCTGGTCGACAAGGACCAGGATCCGAAATGGGTGCCTTCACACTTCAGTCAGGTGGACAGCGCCGATCTGGCGTCGTATTTCGAGAAACCGTCTGTTGGGGATCTTCCACTTTAATCCGGGACCGCACCGCCGATGATTACCAGTTTTCAGGACCTGATCGACTCCCGCCCGCCGTGGAGCACCGTTCTGGTCTGGTATCTGCGCGCAATCGCGATTCTTCTGATCGGCGGCGGCGTCATTTACTGGGCGCGGATTATCGGCATTCTCGAATGGCGCGGCCTGTGGTTCTGGGATATGCCGATTCCTCTCCAGGGTGCGATCGTCTTCTTCGCGGTGCTGGACCTGGTCGCGGCGACCGGCCTGTGGCTGACGGTGTCCTGGGGAACCGTCATGTGGCTGTTTCGCTGTTTTTGCCAGATCGTCATGCATACGGTGTTTTCCGGTCTCTATGGCCGGCGGCCCTATGAGATCGCCTTCTACCTGCTGACAATCGCGATCTTCGGTGTTCTGTTCTACCTGATGGACAAGGAAAACCGCGCCGGCTCCGGCTGACGCGGGCCAGGATTCCGGCCGGCTCGATATCCGGACCGCTTGATTCCGGACGCGAACTTCTTCGCACAACAGTATAAAAAACATCACGAATTTTCTTTCGGGAGGAAAACAATGTCACAGACAATCGGGTTCATCGGACTTGGCAATATGGGCGGCCCGATGGCGGCCAATCTCGTCAAGGCCGGGCACAGGGTGCTTGGCTTCGATCTGTCCGGGGCGGCCATGTCCGCCCTTGCCGATGCAGGTGGCGAAAAGGCGGCCGGCATTGCCGAGCTTGCCGCGGCCGCCGATGTTGTCGTGACGATGCTGCCGGCAGGCAAACATGTGCGCCAGATCTATCAGGGTGAGGGCGGCATTCTGGAAAATGCCAAACCCGGCACGTTGCTGATCGACAGTTCGACCATCGATGTCGACAGCGCTCGCGCCGTGATCGGGGCCGCGACGGAACTGGGCATGCCCATGGTCGACGCACCGGTTTCCGGCGGCATTACCGGCGCGGCGGCCGGTACGCTGACCTTCATGGTCGGCGGAACCGAGGACGCGTTCGCGGCGGCCAGACCTTTTCTCGACATCATGGGCAAGACGATCGTGCATGCGGGCGGTGCGGGCAACGGCCAGGCCGCCAAGATCTGCAACAACATGATCCTCGGCATTTCCATGATCGGCGTGTCAGAGGCTTTTGTGCTCGCGGAACGGCTCGGGCTGGACGCGCAGAAACTCTTCGACATTTCCTCCACCGCCTCGGGCCAGTGCTGGGCGCTGACTTCCTACTGCCCGGTGCCGGGTCCGCTGCCGTCCAGTCCCGCCAACCGGGAGTATCAGCCGGGCTTTGCCGCCGCGATGATGCTCAAGGACCTGAAACTGGCGCAGGAAGCGGCTAATTCCTCGGGCGCGGCGACACCACTGGGCGCCGAAGCCGCGTCTCTCTATACGCTGTTCTGCAATTCCGGTGGTGAAAGCCAGGATTTTTCCGCCATTGTAAGGTTCCTCCGGGGATCATGATAAACAAAGTATTAAATGGGCCCTTTAAAGACCTTTTCAAAATTAACCAATGATTCAGCGTGTATCTTAAGCGGATTTTAGAATCGGTCGGCTAAATTGCTTAGTAAGGCGGGAGCAATAACCGTCGAACGACAGGTACTTGAAGAGGCGCAATTACAATGATTACAGCAAGCAGGGCAGTTGACGCTGTTGCACCGAGCCAAAGCGAAGAAGCGGAAATCAAGCCGCTTTATCTCGAGGCTCTGACGCTCGTCGAGCGGCTGCACCGACGTCTTCTCGACGTTATCAAGGATGAGTTCGATCGTATGGGCCGGTCAGATGTCAACAGCGTGCAGGCACTGCTGCTGTTCAACATCGGCGATTCGGAACTGACGGCTGGTGAGCTGCGCACCCGCGGCTATTACCTGGGATCGAATGTTTCCTACAATCTGAAGAAACTGGTCGAAACCGGCTACATCCACCACCAGCGCTCCCGCATGGACCGCCGCTCCGTTCGCGTCAGCCTGACGGAAAAGGGTGGGGAAGTGGCAAAGATCGTGAACGATCTTTACGAGCGTCACGTTCTGTCGGTCGAACAGGTCGGTGAAATCGGGCCGGAGGACTTCGCGGTTCTCAACAAGTCCCTTCGCCGCCTCGAGCGGTTCTGGACCGACCAGATCCTGTACCGCCTTTAACGGCAGACAGCGGATCCGATTAGCACCGCCCATCGGGCGGTGCTTTCTTTTTGCCGCCTCACGCGAATTTGCGTATCCAAGCGGCCGAATTCTTGCAAAACACCTTTGTTGAAGACATGCCGGAAACGAGTTGCTGTCGCCGACATCTTTAGGTCACATTGAAATGGCTTTGTGCGGTGCTTCCAGCGAGATGATGGTTAAAAAATCAAGCGATTTGTTAACTCCCTTCCGATAGGAATCGGAGCTGGTAAAGGCGGTTCGGTGCGTATCCATTCGTTATCCGGGCCTCAAGCACAAGATCAGCGGATGTACGATCGGAACCGATTGTTTGTCCAGAAGTTGATCGATCTGAAAGTGTTAGAGCACGTTGTTCGCGTTCAATTGAACGAAAGGTGCTCTTGAGACAAGTCAGCGCGTGAAACGCAGCAAGATGGGGTCGGCAATGAACCTTTTATCCGGACAGTTCGGGATAAAGCTTCACCACGGTTGGATTACCCGGCAAACGCTCGGGAGCCTGTGTGCGCTCGGGATCGTGGCGCCACTTCTGGCGGGTGCCCAGGCGCACGCGCAAAACGTCAACCAGCAGGTTGAATGGGCCGATAACTTCGACATCGCCACGGACAACATCAAGGAAGTGAAGTCGTCCGCGCCGACACTTTCGCCGGAAACGGCGGATTACATCGCCGTCGCCATCGACCGCTATCAGCGTATCGTGCAGGCCGGCGGTTGGGGCACCGTCACGCCCGGCGGAAAATCCATCAGGATCGGCGCCAAGGACCCGCGCGTCATCGAACTGCGCCGCCGCCTGATCGTCTCCGGCGACCTGGAGCAGCAGGCCGGTCTTTCCAACACGTTCGATTCGTATGTTGACACGGCCCTTCGCCGCTTTCAGCTTCGCCACGGTCTTATTCCGGACGGCGTGATGGGCGAGGGCACGGTTTCCGCGCTGAACATCCCGGCGGATGTGCGCCTGCGCCAGCTTGAGACAAACATGATTCGCATGCGTTCCATGTCCGGCTTCCTCGGCGACCGCTACGTGATGGTGAATATTCCGGCCGCCGAAATCGAAGCGGTGGAGAACGGCCGCGTGCGCTCGCGCCATACCGCCGTCGTCGGCAAGATCGACCGTCAGACACCGATCTTGAACAGCAAGATTTACGAACTGAACTTCAATCCGTACTGGACCGTGCCCGTCTCCATCATCCGCAAGGACCTGATCCCCAAGATGAAGCAGGACGATCAATATCTGGCCAAGAACAATATCCGCATCTTCGACTGGAGCGGAAACGAGATGACCTGGCAGCAGATCGACTGGAACACCGAAGAGGCGACCCAGTATCGGTTCACCCAGGATCCAGGATCGGACAACTCACTGGGCTCCGTGCGCATCAACTTCCACAACAAGCACCAGGTCTATCTGCACGACACGCCGTCCAAGACGCTGTTCGGCGAGGACTACCGGTTCCATTCGTCCGGCTGCGTGCGGGTTCAGAATGTGCGCGAGCTTGTGACATGGCTTCTGCAGTCGACGACCCCGGACTGGGACCGCACCCGTGTGGATTCGGTTATCCGCACCGGTGAGCGCGAAGACGTGAAGCTGAAAGGTCAGATCCCCCTCTACCTGACCTACGTCACCGCATGGGCCAATGCGGACGGCGTCGTTCATTTCCGCGAAGATATCTACGATCGGGACGATCTCTACGGCACCGGAACGCAGGCCCGTCTCTGACGCGGCTTTGCGGCACGACAACCGATCGTTTATGTTCACTGCGAAACGCCGGCCTTGATCAGGCTGGCGTTTTGTGGATTCTGAGCACTTGCGCGCAAGGATCGATGCAATGAGTCGCGAGCCGAATTCCGGCGAGATCTATCTTGAATTCCGTTCGATCGGCCGTCAGGTCCAGGTGATCGCGATGGATGCCGCGACTGGTATCGAGGTGTCGGCCTTCGGACCGACTTCTGCTTCCCAGACAGATCTGAAACGGATCGCCATCCGTAAGCTGCAACGCCGGATAGAGCAGGAACGAGAAGCAGCCGGCACAGGGTCCGATCCGACGCTCTACTGAGCGATCCAGCCACTTTGCCCGCTCATTCCGGCTCCGGTGATGGCATCCGCGCCGCGGCGTCGTTTTCAAGTTGGCGTGCGTCGGTAAGACCCTTGGTTCTTCCCGGGGCCTGTGTTAATTCCTCGCCTCGAGTTGGATTGGCTGCTGCAAGGCGTTGCTTCACCTGCAAGGCGCCTTTGCCCGGGTGATACGCTAGGGCCCTGCCGTCCGGACCGACGCGGCTGTGAAGCCCCGGTCTCCGGGATCGAGTTGCTGGAACACGTACCGGGGTTCCCGGGGATGTGGACCGTTATGAAAATGGGCCTGACAAAAGGGCCGCGAAACAAGGCCCTCTGTCAGGGCCGTAGAACAAGGATGGTGCGATGTCTTTGATGGAAAGCTCCAGTCAGCCCCTGCAGTCCGGTTTCTTCACCCGTGGTCTCGAAGAGGCCGATCGCGATATTTACGATGCCATCGAAAACGAACTCGGCCGTCAGCGGCACGAGATCGAGCTGATCGCCTCGGAGAACATCGTTTCGCGTGCCGTTCTGGAAGCGCAGGGTTCGATCTTCACCAACAAATACGCCGAAGGGTATCCGGGCAAGCGCTATTACGGTGGCTGCGAATTCGCCGATGTCGCCGAGACCCTGGCGATCGAACGCGCCAAGCAGCTGTTCGACTGCGGCTTTGCCAACGTGCAGCCCAATTCCGGCAGCCAGATGAACCAGGCCGTGTTCCTGGCGCTGCTGCAGCCGGGCGACACCTTCATGGGGCTCGACCTGAATTCCGGTGGCCACCTGACCCATGGCTCTCCGGTCAATATGTCGGGCAAATGGTTCAACGTCGTCTCCTACGGTGTGCGCGAGGACGATCACCTGCTCGACATGGAAGAGGTCGAGCGTCTCGCCAACGAGCACAAGCCGAAGCTGATCCTGGCCGGCGGCACCGCCTATTCGCGCCTCTGGGACTGGCAGAAGTTCCGCGAGATCGCCGACAGCGTCGGCGCTTACCTGATGGTTGATATGGCTCATATCGCCGGTCTGGTTGCCGGCGGTGTGCATCCGTCCCCGGTCCCGCACGCGCATGTGGTCACGACCACGACCCACAAATCCCTGCGCGGTCCGCGCGGCGGCATGATCCTCTCCAATGACGAGGCGATTGCCAAGAAGATCAACTCCGCCGTCTTTCCCGGTCTCCAGGGCGGGCCGCTGATGCATGTGATCGCGGCAAAGGCGGTGGCTTTCAAGGAAGCGCTGCAGCCGGAATTCAAGGTCTACGCCCGCGCTGTGACCGAAAACGCCAAGGCGCTGGCGGAGGTTTTGAAGGAGCAGGGCCTCGATATCGTCTCCGGTGGAACGGACAACCATCTGATGCTGGTCGACCTGCGCCCGAAAAATGCCACCGGCAAGGTCGCCGAGAAGGCTCTCGGCCGGGCGAACATCACCTGCAACAAGAACGGCATTCCCTTCGATCCGGAAAAACCCTTCGTGACTTCCGGCATCCGGCTGGGCACGCCGGCTGCGACGACCCGCGGATTCGGCGTGGCGGAATTCCGCGAGGTCGGCCTGCTGATCACGGAAGTTCTGGACGGATTGAAGGCAGCTAACAGCGAAGAAGGCAACGCGGCGGTTGAAGCGGCCGTCAAAGCCAAGGTAGAAGCACTGACGGCCCGGTTCCCGATCTACGGGGGGTAACAACGGGTTCGGTCAGGAGCTTTGAAAGATGAGATGTCCGTTTTGCGGCGGCGAGGAAACCCAGGTCAAGGATTCCCGCCCGACCGAGGACAACACCGCCATCCGCCGGCGCAGGATCTGCAACACCTGCGGCGGCCGTTTCACGACATTCGAACGGGTTCAGCTGCGTGAGCTGATGGTGCTCAAACGCTCCGGACGCAGGGTTCCGTTCGATCGGGAAAAGCTGATGCGCTCCGTGCAGATCGCGGTGCGCAAGCGTCCCGTGGATCCGGAAAAGATCGAACGCATGGTCAGCGGCATCGTCCGCCAGCTGGAAAGTTCGGGTGAAAGCGAAATCACCGCGGAAACCATCGGCAATCACGTGATGGAAGGTTTGAAAGGCATAGACGACGTCGCCTATGTTCGGTTCGCCTCCGTTTACAGGAATTTCCGTGAAGCCAAGGATTTCGAAGCTCTGCTGGACGAACTCAGCGATCCGGAGAAGCATCCCGTGAAGAACAACTGACCCGTTGCAATCGGCTTTTGATGTCAGATATTTCCAATCTCGATGAGCGCCTCATGGCGGCGGCCGAACGTCTGGCCCGCCGCGGTCTCGGCCATGTCTGGCCCAATCCTTCCGTGGCCGCCCTGATCGTCCGCGAGGATAAGGACGGTCCGGTTCTGGTCGGACGAGGCGTCACGTCGCGGCCGGGCATGGCCCATGCGGAAGTGAACGCGCTCAACCAGGCGGGAGACAAGGCAAGGGGCGCGGCCTGCTACGTGACACTCGAGCCGTGCTCCCACTATGGCCGCACGCCGCCGTGTGCGCTGGCGCTGATCAATGCCGGCGTCAAGCGTGTGATCGTCGGGATGCTGGACCCGAACCCGCGTGTCGCCGGCCGTGGGGTGAAAATGCTGGAAGATGCCGGCATCGATGTCACCGTCGGTGTGCGTGAAGCGGCGATGAAGGTGCTGTATCACGGTTTCACGATGCGTCAGCTCCGCCAGCGGCCGCATGTGTTCCTGAAGCTCGCCGCCTCCCGGGACGGATATATCGGCAAAGCCGGGGAAGGCCAGATCAGGATTTCCGGGGAGCTGTCGATGCGCAAGGTCCACGGGTTCCGGGCCGCGTACGATGCCATTCTGATCGGATCGGGCACGGCGCTCGCGGACGATCCGCAACTGACCTGCCGTCTGCCCGGACTCGCGGAGCGCTCGCCCGTCCGTGTGGTTGTCGACCGCTTCGCGCGCCTGCCTCTCGGCTCGAAACTGGTGCGCACCTGCGCGGATGTGCCGGTCTGGCTCATCTGCGGCAATGCCGCGGACCCGGACGGCATCGATGCCCTGGCGGAGGCCGGAGTGAACGTCATTCGCGTCCCTGCGTCCGAAACCGGCATAGAGCCGTCCGTGATCCTCAGCGCTCTGGCAACCCGCGGCATCACGCGGCTGATGGTGGAGGGCGGAGCGCGGATAGCGGCTTCCTTCCTGACGGCCGATCTCGTCGACGATCTTTGCGTCGTCACCGGCGATATCCTGATCGGCGAGGACGGCATACCGGCCCTGCACGGCCTTGATCTTGCGGATGTCCTGCGGGACCCCAGATTCAAGCGGGTCGACACCGGCAAATTCGGGCCGGACAGCTTTATCTATTTAAGACGGTGTGGAGCCTGACATGTTTACCGGCATTGTGACCGACCTCGGCCAAATTCTTTCTATCGAAGACGTTCCGGCGGGTAAACGCACCCGGATACAAACCGCCTATGACACGCAAAGCTTCGATATCGGCGCCTCGATCTCCTGTGCGGGTGTCTGCCACACGGTCACCGCAAAGGACAACGAGCCGGAGGGCAACTGGTTCGAGGTGGTTTCCGCTGCTGAAACTCTCGCGCTGACAACCGTCTCGCACTGGAGGGCCGGCCAGAAGGTCAATCTGGAACGGTCTCTCACGATGGGGGCGGAACTCGGCGGGCATCTGGTTCTGGGGCATGTGGACGGTGTCGCGACCGTCACCAGGCGGGAAGACCATCCGGACTCCGTTTATTTCCAGTTCGAAGCGCCCGCGGAAGCCGCGCCCTTCATCGCCAGAAAGGGTTCGGTCGCGCTCGACGGCACCTCGTTGACGGTCAATGAGGTCGATGGACTGCTGTTTTCCGTGTTCCTCATTCCCCATACGCTGGAGGTGACCACCTGGTCCGAGCGGCAGGTGGGGGACAGGATCAATCTGGAAGTGGACATGATGGCCCGCTATGCGGCGCGTCTCGCCGAATTCACCAGGAACGCTTAGGGACGCAACGTCATCCAGGGTGGGGGCAGGTATCGTTAAACACGATTGCAGGGCGGTGCGCGCGCCGCCGGGCGATCCTTGATGAATGACTGGACAAACCGGGGCAGACGTGGTTCCTGTCGCGGCCTGATACTGGATGGTAAAACCCATGAGCGCTGCACCGAAACTGCTGATCATCGAAGCCCGCTTCTACGAGGATCTCGCCGACGCGCTGGCTGAAGGTGCGGTGAAGGCGATTGAAGCCGCGGGCGCCACTTATGACCGCATCGCCGTTCCGGGTGTCCTGGAGATTCCCGCCGCCTTGTCCATGGCCATGACGGCCATGGAAAATGAGGGTGAACTCTATGACGGTTTCGTTCTTCTGGGTGTTGTGATCCGTGGCGAAACCTCGCATTACGACATTGTCGCCAATGAATCGAACCGTGCGGTCATGGACCTGATCATCGATGCCGATCTCGCCGTCGGCAACGCCATCCTGACCGTGGAAAACGGCGAGCAGGCATGGGCCCGTGCGAAGGTGGACGACAAGAACAAGGGTGGGGCGGCGGCTGAGGCGGCCCTTCAGATGATCGCCCTGCGCGAACGGCTTGGAGTATAAGAAAAATGACCGGAAAGGCCGACCCGGAAAAACCGGCAGCAAAAACTGTGCGCCCGGCGAACAAACGCGGCGTGGCCCGCCTTGCGGCGGTCCAGGCCCTTTATCAGATGGACGTGGGTGGCTCGTCGCTGGCCAATGTAATCAGCGAATTCACCGCCTTTCGTCTCGGCAAGGAAATCGACGGTGCCCAGTACCGCGATGCCGACGAGCAATGGTTCAAGAAGATCGTTTCCGGCGTGGTCGAGGACCAGAAGTTTCTAGACCCCTTTATCCATACCGCGCTGACGGAAGACTGGCCGTTGAAGCGGATCGACAGCCTGCTGCGCGCCATCCTGCGCTCCGGTGCCTATGAACTGCTGCGCCGCAAGGATGTCCCGGCCAAGGTCATCATTTCCGAATATATCGACGTCGCGAAGGCCTTTTTCGAGGATGACGAGCCCGGTCTCGTCAACGGTGTGCTCGACCGTCTGGCCCACGATCTGCGCGACGGAGAATTCGATGCCGAAAACCCGGTCAGCAAGGTTGATGGTGCCTCCTGATCATGGATGGTGACCGGCCGGACGAATTTACGCTCATAAAGCGGTATTTCGCACCGCTGGCGAACGATCCCGGAAGCCTCGGACTGACGGACGACGCCGCGGTGCTGACGCCGACGGACGGACACGACCTTGTTCTGACCAAGGACATGCTGGCCGCCGAGGTTCATTTTTTCTCCGAAGACGCGCCGGAGGCGATCGCCGCCAAGGCGCTCAGGGTCAATCTGTCGGATCTGGCCGCCAAGGGCGCCCGCCCGCGCGGCTACCTGATGGGGCTCGCTCTGCCCGCCGACTGGACGGAGGCCTGGCTGGAACGCTTCTGCAAGGGGCTGGCCGCGGATCAGGCCGCCTATGACGTTCAATTGCTGGGGGGGGACACCATCCGCTCCGGAAATGGCCTGCTGGTCTCCATCACCGCGATCGGCGAAGTGGAAACGGGCAAGACTGTCCGCCGGTCGGGAGCCAGTCCGGGCGATGCGCTCTTCGTGAGCGGAACCATTGGCGATGCCGCCGCCGGCCTCGAGACACGCCTTCATCCGCAATTCAGCCGCGATCATGACCTGACCGAAAGCGAGGAGCAGCACATTTTGGACCGCTATCTGCTGCCGCGGCCCAGAACCCGCCTGGCGGGGCTCATTACCAAGTTTGCCAGCGCCGCCCTCGACGTGTCCGACGGACTGATCGCCGATTGCGGCCATATGGCGAAAGCCTCCGCCGTCGATATTACCATCGATCTGGACCGGATACCGCTCTCCGGGGCGCTTCAACATCTCAAGGTGAAGGTGCCGCAACATTTCGCGCGCTGCCTCAATGGCGGTGACGACTATGAAATCCTGGCAAGCGTACCCGCGGGCGAGGCGGCAGCCTTTCAGCAGTCGGCGCAAGCCGCCGGGTGCCCCGTGGCTGAAATCGGCCGGGTCGAACAAGGCCAGGGCGACGTTCATCTGACGGAAGCGGGCAAATCGGTCCTGCTCGATTTCGAGGGTGGCTTCCGCCATTTTTGATCGGCCGCGGTGACTATCCCGCCATAGGTGAGCATGATAGAAATCAGGCCTCGCCCACAACGATTCAAGCCTTTCGAAAGACCAGCCATGACCGCCGCAGCCCCGGACGCATTCGTCGATGACCGTCTGGCAAAACGCAATGCGCTGCTTCTCGCCCTGGCCCAGGCCATTGGCGGCGCCTCTGCGTCCATCGTCATCGCGACCGGACCTCTTGTCGGCTACATGATGCTGGAAACGGACAAATCCCTTGCCACCCTGCCGGTTTCGGCGATGGTTCTGGGGACGGCTTTCGGCACGATACCGGCGGGTATGATCATGCGCCGCTATGGCCGCAGGACAGGCTTCATGGGGGCGTCGCTGCTGGGAGCATTTTCCGGCCTTCTGGCATCCTACGCGGTTTTTGAGGACCGGTTCCTGCTGTTCGCGCTTGCCTGCTGCCTGGGTGGGCTGGCCGGCGCTTTCGTGCAGCAATACCGGTTCGCCGCCGCCGACACGGCGAGCGATGCCTTCAAGCCCAAGGCGATCTCCTGGGTTCTCGCCGGCGGCGTTCTGGCCGGTGTGGTCGGTCCGCAGACCGTGATCGCGACCAAGGATCTGTTTGAGCCGATCCTTTTTGCCGGCACGTATCTGGCGCAGGCCGCACTGGCGCTGATTGCCCTGTGTCTGCTTGCTTTCATCAAGATTCCGATACCGCCCCGGCGAAGTCACGCACAGGCCGGCGGGCGCCCGCTGCGCGTGATCATGGCGCAGCCGCGCTTCCTCGTGGCGGTCGCATGCGGGATCTGTTCCTATGCCCTGATGAGCCTGGTGATGACCGCGACTCCGCTGGCGATGATCGCCTGCGGTCTGACGGAAACCGATGCCGCGCTCGGAATTCAGTGGCACGTGCTTGCCATGTTCGGACCGAGTTTCTTCACCGGAAATCTGATTGCCCGCTTCGGCAAGGAACGGATTGTCTCCATCGGTCTGGCGCTGCTGGCGGGCTGTGCGGTAGTCGCGCTGACCGGGATCGAGCTCGCTCATTTCTGGACGGCTCTGGTTCTGCTCGGCCTGGGCTGGAACTTCGGCTTCATCGGTGCGACGGCGATGCTGACCGATACATACCGGCCGGAAGAACGCAATCTGGTCCAGGCGGTCAACGATTTTATGGTGTTCGGATTCGTGGCGGCGGCGTCTTTTTCCTCCGGAGCGCTTCTCAATATCTATGGATGGAGCACGGTGAACATCCTTGTTTTCCCGATTGTGGTCCTGTGCCTGGGGCTTATCGCCTGGCTCGTTCTGGCTGAAAGAAAAGCAGTTACAACCGCTTAAAGTGTTTGCGAAATTCCATTTCGTCAGTGCAGCATAAATACTGCACTGCACCAAATAATACCGCGGCGGAACTGGCTAATTAGTCGATCTGAGAGCTTGACGAGGAGCTCTGCTTTGTTGCTATCGTGTCAGTCCCTCACGCAGAGGAATCGGCGTGAGGCACAGTCAGGCGGCATAAAGAACAACAAAATCCGTCCGCCGCAGTTTTGGGAGGAAGCATGATCGAGCTTGTCGTCATCATAATTTGTGGTCTCTTGTCCATCGCCTATGGGGCCTGGGCAATTCAATCCGTCATGGCGGCGGACGCGGGCAACGCCCGCATGCGGGAGATCGCCGAGGCGATCCAGGAAGGGGCCAGGGCTTATCTCAACCGTCAGTACACAACCATCGCCGTCGTCGGCGCGGTTGTCTTCGTGATTGCCTGGCTCCTGCTTTCCGGCCCGGCGGCAATCGGGTTTGCCATCGGCGCGATTCTTTCCGGAAGCGCCGGTTACATCGGCATGATGGTTTCCGTCCGCGCCAATGTGCGGACCGCTCAGGCCGCCAGCCAGAGCCTCGGGGCAGGTCTGGAGATCGCCTTCAAGTCCGGCGCCGTTACCGGTCTTCTCGTCGCCGGTCTGGCCCTTCTGGGCGTGGCCGTCTACTACACCATCCTGACCAGGGTTATGGGATACGGCCCGACGGACCGCACGGTGATCGACGCACTGGTCGCGCTCGGCTTCGGCGCGTCGCTGATCTCGATCTTTGCCCGTCTCGGCGGCGGCATCTTCACCAAGGGTGCGGATGTCGGCGGTGACCTTGTCGGCAAGGTGGAAGCCGGAATTCCCGAAGACGACCCCCGCAACCCGGCAACGATCGCGGACAATGTCGGCGACAACGTCGGCGACTGCGCGGGCATGGCGGCCGATCTGTTCGAAACCTATGTGGTGACGGTCGTCGCCACCATGGTTCTGGCCTCCATCTATTTCTCCGGGGGACAGGCCATCGAACTGATGCTGCTGCCGCTTCTTATCGGGGCAAGCTGCGTTGTCACGTCCATCATCGGAACCTTCTTCGTCAAGCTCGGCAAGAACAACTCGATCATGGGCGCCCTCTACAAGGGCTTCATCGCCACGGCGCTGCTGTCGGCGGTTGCGCTTGGCGGCATCATCTTCGGCTGGCTTGGCGCCGGTACCGAATACACCACCTCGGGAGGTTTCAGCTTCAACGGCTTCGACCTCTTCATCTGCGGCCTCGTCGGTCTGATCATTACCGGTCTGATCATCTGGGTGACCGAATATTACACCGGCACGGAATACCGGCCGGTGAGATCGATCGCCCAGGCGTCGGTGACCGGCCACGGCACCAACGTGATCCAGGGTCTCGCCGTGTCTCTTGAGGCAACGGCGCTTCCCGCGATCATCATCATCGCCGGCATTCTCGTCACCCATACGTTCGCCGGCCTGTTCGGCATCGCCATTGCGGTGACCACAATGCTGGCGCTGGCGGGGATGGTCGTGGCGCTCGACGCCTTCGGCCCCGTAACCGACAATGCCGGCGGCATTGCCGAAATGGCGGATCTGCCGGCGGAAGTCAGATCGACAACGGATGCGCTCGACGCGGTCGGCAACACCACCAAGGCGGTGACCAAGGGCTATGCCATCGGGTCCGCCGGTCTGGGTGCGCTGGTGCTGTTCGCAGCCTATACGGAGGATCTGAAACACTTCTCCAGCACGGCGGTCGAGGGATCGATCTTCTATGGCATCGATGTCTCCACGCTGTTCTCGCTCTCCAATCCCTATGTGGTGGCGGGGCTCCTGTTCGGTGGTCTTCTGCCGTATCTGTTCGGAGGCATCTCCATGACGGCCGTCGGCCGGGCAGCCGGAGCGGTGGTTGAGGAAGTCCGCCGTCAGTTCAAGGAGAAGCCCGGCATCATGAAGGGCACCGAACGGCCGGACTACGGCCGTGCGGTGGACATGCTGACCAAGGCCGCGATCAAGGAAATGATCCTTCCGTCGCTGCTGCCGGTGCTCTCGCCGATCGTCGTGTTCTTCGTGGTCAAGGCGGTGGCGACACCTGCCGCTGCCTTTGCCGCGCTGGGGGCGATGCTGCTCGGAGTGATCGTCACCGGTCTCTTCGTCGCCATTTCCATGACGGCGGGCGGCGGTGCATGGGACAATGCCAAGAAGTCCTTCGAGGACGGTTTCACCGACAAGGACGGTGTCACCCACCATAAGGGCAGCGAGGCGCACAAGGCGTCGGTTACCGGCGATACCGTCGGCGATCCCTACAAGGATACCGCGGGTCCCGCGGTCAATCCGATGATCAAGATCACCAACATCGTCGCCCTGCTGCTTCTGGCGGTCCTGGCGCACTGATCCGTATTGGTGCCTGAAAGAAAAAACCCCGGCCTCTTGGCCGGGGTTTTACGTTGATGACTGAATTCAAGAAACCGTTCCGATTAAAGCGTGTCGCGTTAAATTGAACTCAGGAAATCGCCCGAACGCATTTGCAGTGCAAACGCTGCCTCGGGCGTCCTCCTGAAACCATGAATCCACTTAAACGCGACACACTCTAAAGAGACAGCTCTCTAAAGGCCGAGGCTCGGGTTTGTCGCACCCCTGAGGATCTGCGTCAGGAAGCCGTAGTCGGCGCCGCCCGTGCGGGTCTTGCGGGTGACGATATCGACGATCTTGCCGTCCTGCAGCGAGTAGTTGCCGAGATCCTGGACATAGCCTTCCTTGTCGAAATAAACCGCGACAACGCGCTGTTCGACGATGTCGGGCGCCAAGAAGGCCGTCGTCGCTGTCTTTTGCGAAATGTAATAATAGGCATCGCCATTGAGGCTCGACGTCGTTGACGGAGATCCGAGCACCAGTTCGACCTGTTCACGGCTGGAGCCGACCTGAACCTGGTTCAACATGTCGGTGGTGACCACGTGGCCGTGCGTATAGGTGGAGGTGAAACAGCCGCCGAGCGGCAGTGTGGCCAGAAGCGGAAGGATCAGGGCGCTCGCCTTGAAGTTCATTTAACAAGTCCCGTTTGGCCAGACCGGTCTGGCTGCCTTTGAATTTCGTTGCTTGGCAAAATCTCTATCGTGGGATAGGGCACATGACAACAGCTGACTCGTATGAAGACTTTGGAGACCGTCATGATTTTCGGCCTTTTCCGCCGCCGCAACCGCGATGCCGAGCACAAGGTCTATTGTGAAATCGTGGCTCAAGCACGGCAACCGGTATTTTATAGCGGCTTTCATGTGCCCGACACAATCGACGGCCGGTTCGACCTGATTGTTGCTCATGCAGTGCTGTATTTCCGGAGGATGCGCGGGGAAGGGAAGGCGGTCTTTGAATTTACCCAGTATGTCTTCGATCTGTTTTTCCAGGACATGGATGCTTCGCTGCGCGAGATGGGGGTCAGCGACACCCGCGTGCCGAAAAAGGTCAAGGTCATGGGAGAGGCTTTTTACGGCCGCGCCGATGTCTACAACCCTGCCATCGACAGCGGAAATGTCGAGGAACTTGCCGCGGCCCTCGGCCGCAATGTTTACCCGGACAATCCCGAACCTATCGCACAGACGCGTCTGGCGCATTATATCCTTGAGTCGGCAAACCGTCTTGGTGCTCAGACGGTGGAGGATCTGATGAGCGGACAGATCAACTGGGCGGATCCGGAGGCGTTCAGGGATCTGCCGGTTTGAAGTCGGCCACGATGCAAAGGCCAAAAGCCAAAGGCAAAAGAAAGAAGACCCATGGCAAAGGACAAATTTCCCTATTCCTTCAAGGTGACGGCCGCCAGCGTGGTCAATAAGGATCAGACCGTCGTGGTAGCGCCGGATGAGGCCGGCCTGAAGGCGATCGCCGAGGCGTTCGACCTTGAAGCGGCCCGCGGCCTGAAGGCGGAATTCACCCTTAAGCCCTACCGCAAGGCAGGTCTTCGGGTGGTGGGGCCGGTCACCGCCACCATCGCCCAGGTCTGCGTCGTGTCGCTTGAACCGTTCGAGAGTTCCCTGAAACTCGACGTGGACCGGACCTTCGAAGCGCATTCGGGTAAACCTGGGAAGATCAGGGATCTCAACGAGGACGGCGAAATCGAGGTCGATCTGGAATCGCTGGATCCGCCAGATGTCATCGTCGATGGCGTTCTGGATCTCGGTGCGGTCATCTGCGAGGAGCTGGCCCTTTCGCTCGATCCCTTTCCGCGCAAGCCGGGTGTCGCCTTTGAAGGCGGAGTTGCGGATGCCGATGATGAGGTGGCGGAAAAAAAGCCCTCTCCATTCGCCGCCCTCCAGGCTCTCAAGGACGGGAAGGAAACCTGAGTCCCCGCCTTCATCCGGCAGGCTTTGACCCTTACAGCGATTTGCCGCTGCAGGCCGGTGCTTCGGCCACTGTTTTCCCGCCGGTTTTCAGCGCCTCTACCCGGCAGGGGAAGGAAAACGGTTGTCACTCCGTCCAAAACCGTTATGTTCGCGCCGGGTCAGGGCCCCTGCCGGACTGGTGGGACATCTCGGGCGCACCGTCCAGGTGCCGTCCTTTGTAGAATAACGTTAAAAAGACCTTCTAAATGGCGAAAACGATTCCGATTTCATTGGATGCCATGGGCGGCGATAACGGGGCCGAAGTTGTAATTCCCGGTGCGGAGATCGCTCTCGTCCGCCATCCCGATATCCGCTTCCTTCTCTATGGCAACGAACAGGTGATCCGGCCGCTTCTGGAGAAATATCCGCGGGTGCGCGACGCTTCGAGCGTGCATCATTGCGAAGTTGCGATTGCGATGGATACCAAGCCGAGCCAGGCCCTGCGCCAGGGCCGGTGGCGGTCCAGCATGTGGCGGTCGATAGAGGCGGTGAAGACCGGGGAGGCGTCCGTCGCCGTTTCCGCCGGCAATACCGGCGCCCTCATGGCCATGTCCAAATTCTGCCTGCGCACCATGGCCAATATCGATCGGCCCGCCATTGCCGCCATCTGGCCGACGTTGCGCGGGGAATCGGTTGTGCTGGACGTAGGCGCGACCATTGGCGCCGATGCGCAGCAGCTTATCGATTTCGCAATTCTGGGCGGTGCCATGGCCCGCGCCCTGTTCGGTATTCAGCGTCCGACTGTGGGTCTTCTCAATATCGGCGTGGAGGAAGTGAAAGGTCTTGAGGAGGTGCGCACGGCCGGTCGCCTGCTGCGCGAGACCCCTCTGCGTTCGCTGAATTACGCCGGGTTCGTCGAAGGCGATGATATCGGCAAGGGAACGGTCGACGTCGTGGTGACCGAGGGCTTCGCCGGCAATATCGCTCTGAAAACGGCGGAAGGTACGGCCAAGCAGATCGGCGGTTACCTGCGGGCGGCCATGAACCGCACCTTCATGTCCAAAATCGGTTATCTTTTCGCCAAGGGCGCCTTCGATCTGCTGCGCGAGAAAATGGACCCGCGCAAGGTCAATGGCGGCGTGTTCCTGGGGTTGAACGGCATCGTAATCAAAAGCCATGGCGGGGCGGATGCGGAGGGTTATGCCTCGGCAATCGATCTGGCCTATGACATGGTGAAAAACGAATTGACCCACAAGATCGCCCAGGATCTTGTGCATTATCATCGCGGCCGCTTCGCGGAAGCCGCGCCGACATCGGAAGGTGATTTGTGAGCGTGATCCGTTCAACCGTGACCGGCTGCGGAAGCTTTCTGCCGGAAAAAATCCTGACCAATGATGATCTGTCCAAGATAGTCGATACGTCTGACGAGTGGATCGTTCAGCGCACCGGCATCAGGCAGCGCCATATCGCGGCCGAAGGCGAGCTGACCTCGGATCTGGCTCTTGCCGCCGCCAGGCGGGCGCTGGAGAATGCCGGCCGCGATGCCCAGGACATCGACACCATCATTCTGGCGACGGCGACGCCGGACAACACCTTTCCGGCAACCGCGGTCACCGTGCAGGCCGGTCTCGGCATCCATCATGGCGCCGCCTTCGACATTCATGCCGTCTGCTCGGGCTTCGTCTACGCGCTGACCACTGCCGATGCCTATATCCGCACGGGGCTTGCCAAGCGCTGCCTCGTCATCGGCGCCGAAACCTTCTCCCGCATTCTCGACTGGCAGGACCGGACCACCTGTGTGCTTTTCGGCGATGGGGCGGGGGCCGTTGTCGTGGAAGCATCTGAGGGAACCGGTGGCAATGACGACCGGGGCATTCTGACATCGCATCTTCGCTCCGATGGCCGCCACAAGGATAGACTCTATGTGGATGGCGGTCCGTCTTCGACGCAGACGGTGGGTCACCTGCGCATGGAAGGCCGCGAGGTCTACAAGCACGCGGTCGGAATGATCACGGACGTTATCGAGGACGCCTACAAGGCGACCGGACTGACTTCCGATGATCTGACCTGGTTCATACCGCATCAGGCCAACAAGCGGATCATTGACGCCAGCGCCAGGAAACTCGGCATTGCGCCGGAGAAGGTCGTTACAACCGTTCAGTTGCACGGCAACACCTCCGCGGCCTCCATTCCGCTGGCCCTCGATACCGCGGTCAGGGACGGACGGGTCAAAAAGAACGATCTTCTGATGCTGGAAGCCATGGGCGGCGGATTTACCTGGGGATCGGTTCTCCTGCGCTGGTAACCGTCCCCGCCGCCTTCTTGCGACAAATCTTAACTTGTTGCCGAGTTCTGGTTGACCGGCCCGCCGCGAGGCCGTACCGTATTGTATTGCGTCGGAGTTCTCTTGCAAAATCAGCCAGATCACTGGCGTCGTTGAGGAGGGGTTATGGGCAACCGGACTATTACCCGTGCGGATCTGTGTGAGGCCGTTTATCAAAAAGTAGGTCTGTCGCGGACTGAATCATCCGAATTGGTAGAACGTGTGCTTTCTGAAATTTCGGACTGTCTTGTGACGGGAGAATCGGTAAAATTGTCAAGCTTCGGTTCATTTGTGGTTCGCTCCAAGGGGGAGCGTATCGGCCGCAATCCGAAGACAGGCGAGGAAGTCCCGATTTCACCGCGCCGCGTGATGGTGTTCAAGCCATCCAACGTTTTGAAGCAGCGGATCAATGATGCGCTCACAGGACAGGCCAGCAAATAAACAAGACCGGATGAGTTCACTGGATAAAAGCCCGGACGCCTTTAGAACCATCAGCGAGGTCGCTGACGACCTCGACCTGCCGCAACACGTGCTGCGGTTCTGGGAAACGCGGTTCTCCCATATCAAGCCGTTGAAACGTGGCGGAGGCCGGCGTTATTACCGTCCGGACGACGTTGAGCTTTTAAAGGGAATCCGGCATCTGCTCTATGGAGAAGGCTACACCATTAAAGGTGTGCAGCGTATCCTGAAGGAGCAGGGCCCGAGATTTGTCATGCAGATCTGGCGGGAAGACGCTTCACCGTTGCAGACGGCCGCTCCCTCGGCGCCGGAAACGGTGGACCATACCAACGGCGCGCAGACCCGGGCGTCGTCACAATCCGCCCCGAACGGGCATCAGGACAAGCTGCCCAGCGGCGTTCTGGCCGAAACTGTCCCGGATGCGGGCAGTCATTCCTCCTCCGGCGGTCTCAACATTCTCGGCAGACTTCGCGGCGACAAGGCAGCGGCAAGTGTATCGGTGGCCCAGCCCACCGTCGCGAAGGAAGACATCCGCCGGCTGCAATCCACCTTGTTCGAACTGCTGGAATGCAAGCGCACGCTCGATCAGGCTCGCTGACAGCCTGACAAAGCATCCTGTATTCTTTTGCCTGAATGAACGCTGGCCGGCCGCTTGTGCCAAGGGTCGGTGATATGGCCCATCGATCCCCGGTATTACTCCAAGCCCATGCAGGACGCGTAGAAGCTGGTCGTGGCGGGCCAGTCCGAAAAGACCCCCTTCACGCCGACCACCCGCGCCAGGACGTCAAGCACTTCCAGCATGCGTCCGTCGCCATCGATGGCCGGGCTCACGCTTTGGTAATACCAGCCGCCTCCGGAACTCAGGGGACCGGAGCGCTCCAGGGTCCAGGTGATGATGTCCAGACCCGCGTCCCTGGCGGCCCTGGCATAGGCGGACGGCACGATCCTGCCGTCTTCGAGGGTCAGGAGCACGTAGAGCGGCGGTGCGAGATAATTCACCCCCATCTCCTTCAGTTCAGCCATGGAGGGAGAAAACGTGCCCGGATCCATTGGATCGAGCCCGCGCCGTGCGTCGAGAAAGACCGCCTGCCGGCCGAACTCCGGTTCGTTGCGGATCCAGTAGAGAATGTCTTCAAGATCAAACGACTGCGGGTAGACATCTTCCGGCGGAATGCCGGCGTCCTTGTAGTCGTCGATCATCTTTTGCGCATACGCCTCGCGGGTGAAGCCGTCAAAGGGCATGTCGACAACCGGGGTTTTAAGCTCCGGGGTGAACTTGACGCCCAGATCCTTGAAAAGCCGGATGGACTCCTTGTGAGAAAGCAGGGTTCCGGTTCCGGCATAAAGTTCGGTCCGCCAGGGTGCGGTGGCATTCATGTAGCCTTCCAGCGTGCTTGCGGTCTTGTCGGCGGCGTCCATTTTCCCGCGCAGGGACTTGAATTCCGCCAGCGTCAGGTCCGAGGTCCGGCATTCCGCCGTCGCCGGAGTGTCGCCCGCCGCAGGCGTGAAGGGCTCCTTGCAGGTCGCCGCCAGACCGGTTGCCAATATGTCGGTGGTTGCCTGCAGATCGTTCTGCGAGTGGCGGCAGACCAGTTCCTTGTCCCGCGTGAAGGTGACATCGCATTCCAGGATGCCCGCGCCCATGAGGCCTGCGGCGCGGTAACCTTCCTCCGTGTGCTCGGGAAACTGCAGCGGCGCGCCGCGATGGCTGACGGAAAACAGTGTCCGCTTCGCAGGCCGGCCGATGCAGGCGGCAAGTTTCTCCTTCAACGGCCCTTCCGCCATCTGCCCGACCAGATAGGCCGGGCGGGGGCCGAGCTCGATCTCGCCCGCATGAGCGGGCGAAGCGAGTGTCAGTCCGATCAGCGTGAGGATGGCAAGGGCAGAAAGCATCTTTTTTCCGGTAAATCACGAGGGCAGGAAACAGAGAAAGCCAAGCTTCATCCGAATATAGCGGACCGTCGGCGGGGAACAAGAACTCGTCAGTCTGCCGTCCAGCCTATCCGCAGCGTTTGGGGTCCGCGCACGGACAGTCCGCGCTTGTAACTGACGGTGTCTTCCGCCAGCTCGATGGTCCCGAACCTCTTGAGCAGAGTTGAAAAGATGATGTCCATGTCCAGCCGGGCAAGGTGATTGCCAAGGCAGAAATGCGCGCCGCGGCCGAAGGCGATGTGCCAGTTGGGTGTGCGCCCGGCATCGAACCTGTCCGCATCGGGAAACTGCTCGGGGTCGCGGTTGGCGGACCCGTACAGCACGCCGAACTTGGTGCCGCGGGGAAACGTCCGCCCGCCGATCTCCACATCTTCGGTTGAATAGCGGTGAAAGAAGGGCAGGGGAGCTTCGTAGCGGAACATCTCCTGGACAGCCGTTTTCATCAGGCCCGGATCGGCGCGCAGGCGCAGCATTTCGTTGGGGAATTTCAACAGCGCATGCATCCCGCTGCCAAGCACGTCGATCGTCGAACCGTGTCCCGCCATCAGGATCAGCATGGCGGTGGAAATGAACTCGTCGTGGTTCATGTGGCCCTGCCGTTCGGCCTCGATCATCAGGCTCATCAGGTCGTCTTCGGGGTTGGCTTCCCTTTCGGCCTTGAGCTTCAGGAGATAGCGATAGAATTCGGTCGTGTTGCGTTCAGCCAGCTCCTTGCGCTCATTCGAGCGGTCGATATCGAAGAACTGCACGATGTTCTCCGACCAGATACGCAACTGCGGGCAGTCCTCGTCGGGCACGCCCAGAATGCGGCCGATGATGTGGCCGGGCACGTGGGCGGCGAGGTCGCCGATGAAGTCGATCTCGTCGCGGCCGTCCAGGCTGTCGAACAGCGTATCGACATAAGCCTGGATGCCGTCCCTCAGCTTGCCCACCATCACCGGCGTGAAAAGCTTGAACACCTGCTTGCGCAACCGGTCATGCACCGCGCCGTCGCTGTCGAGCAGGGAAAACTGCACGAAACGGGAATGATGCGGCATGTCATGCCAGTTTTGCGCCTGTTTCTGCGCGGCGATTTCCTCAGGCCCGGCGATATGCTCAAGGGAACGGACCATATGTTCATCGAGCACGATCCGGGAAACATCGGTGAACCGCGACGCCAGCCAGACATCGAAATCCTGATAGTAGGTCAGGCCCTCCCTGGCGCGCAAAGCCGCGTAAAAAGGGTAGGGATCCCGAGCGAATTCGGCTGACAGGGGGGCAAAGCAAAGGTCTGTGGACGGCGACATGGAGGACTCTTGGGGCGAACGGCGATCAGGTAGAATTGTGATTCTTGGCAGCGTCGAAGATTTGGCCGGCCAAGTGCAAGCGAAAAGCGCGGGTTCCGATCCGGTTTTCGCAGTTGTTCATGCTTTTCCCGCGCCTGAGGACAGCGCCTGGGGATTGCGAGGAAAGGACAGAATTGACGATAACGGCGGGAGATTGAATTTCTTAACAGTTCGTTAACGCGAGGCGGTCAAGCCCCGCTCAAGTCCGGTGAAATATATTAGATGCGTGAGGCTGTTATGCGTGTTCCAGAGGCGTTCAGGGAAGAATACCAGACCTTCTTGCGGGAAGCCGGATTCGACAATCCGAACCCGCAGGCCTTGCTGATGGAACTCGCCTCGCTCAGCATGGATGTCTACCTGAAGGAAATCGCCTGGCTGTCGGATTTTATCGGCAGGATCGAGCGGGCGAAGCGCGAGGCCGCCTGACAACAGTGCATCCCGAAAAGGCGCGACACCCTCGGGACTGTCATCAGCCGGTTTCCGGCAACGCCTGAATACGGACGCCAATACCGTCCCGGATATTTTGAGCCTGAAAGGACCTGCGGCGGGTCTTTGTTCCAACGATCTTTGGCGAGCCGATGTCCGCGGCGATGTCGGAGCACGGATGCCGGGCGTTGACGCCCGTCAATGCGCTGCTGTCCTTTCCGTGGTTTGTGAACGGCCTGAATTCCTCCGTGCCGTGGAGACGAGAAATGGTGCCTATACCCGAAGAAACAGGAAAAAAGCCGATAAAAGGCAGCACGCCGGAGCAGACCAGGAAGCATCTGGACGATCTGCTCGATGAGGCTTTGGACGAAACTTTCCCGGCCAGCGATCCGCCGGCAATGCTGGAACCGGGCCCGGAATCGAGTACGGACCCGAAACCGGACGGCGCTGCTTAGGTTAGACTCTCGGACAGCCGGCAAGTCCGGTCGGTGTACCGCGCAAAAGTCATCTGGTGCTTGAGTTCTACGCGCTTATCGCGACAGCAGCAGAGGCACATCGCTGTTTTCAAGCATTTCCGACGTGGTTCCTCCCAGGATGTTCTGACGCAGCCTTGAATGCCCGTAAGCGCCCATGACGATCAGGTCGCTCTTGAGGTCCCGTGCCGTCTCGAGCAGGACCTGGGAAACAGGCCTGCCCTCGGAGGCGACGATCCTTACGTTGAGATTCAGTCCATGGCGGGAAAGGATCAGGGCCATGTCGCTGCCCGGGTCCTGGCCGTGATCCTCGTCGCCGACGACCGGATCGACGACAAGGAGATCGATCTGCGTTGCCTTTTTCAGAAACGGCAAGGCATCGGTCACCGCGCGGGCGGCTTCCCGTTGAGCGTTCCAGGCGATCGCGACCCGCTGGCCGATCGTGTCCAGTTCCGGAGACTTTGGAATGTAAAGGACTGGTCTGCCGGAGTCGAACAGGGCGCCATCGATCGCGTTTTTTTCAACGCTCTCCAGTTCCTGCTCCGCGGAGCGCAGGACAACCGCCAGGTCGCAGTAGATCGCATGGCGCGCCACCAGATTGTCCTCCCGCTCCGGGGACGACAGATAGGGACGAAGATCGTAGGAAAGACCTTCGCGCGCGAGCTGCTGGTCCATCCGCGTGTTGACTTCGGCGAGGTCCTCCTTGCGCTGGTCGCATTCTTCGGACCAGATCTCCACATAGCCGTGTCCTCCAAATCCGTAGAAGGGAAGAGAAGGCACTTCGCCGATGTTAAGGACGGTCAGATGGGCATCGTGCGCGCGCGCAACGGCGGTGGCCAGGCTGATATTCTCCAAGGCTGTCTTGAATTCCATGATCGCGAGGATTGTTTTGATGGACATGGCCTGTTTCTTTGCAGGGGGGAAGGCGCGCCGGTCGGCCGCCGGAGGAGCGATTTTCACCGCCATGATGTATCGGGGACGAGCCAGGATCAAATACTTACTGTCACATCGGCCTGACCGCGCCGGAGACCTCCGCGATGGTGGCCGCACCGCCCTGGTGTATTGATTGTTACCGACTTGGCGTAAGGAGGGAGTGGACACAAGACTGGCGCCGCTGACGGGCGCCGCTGACTGGCGGCATTCGGCTCCTCCTGACGAGTGGAAGAGCCCGGTGGCAACAAACTGGAAAGTGTGACCCGAGGGACAATGGAAACGACCGAAACCCTGAAGACTGCCTTTGCTCTTGATGCTGGGGAGATTGCCGAGAGATACGCCACGCAAACGGCGCGGGGGCTGGCGGACGCCGAGGTCATTCGCCGGCGCCGGGTCCATGGCCCCAATCGGCTCCGTGAGCACAAGACCCGCAGCGCGTTTCTTATCCTGGCCCATCAGTTTACCGGCATCATCGTGTGGCTGCTCGCGGCTGCGTCAGTCCTGTCGCTCGTTCTGGGAGATCTCGCGGATGCGATCGCGATCGTGATCGTCCTGCTGCTCAATGGCGCAATCGGATTCTTCACCGAACTGCGGGCCGCCCGGTCGATGGAAGCCCTCATGCGCATAACCGAAGTACGCACGCGCGTGCGGCGGGACGGGCAGGTGCGGGAGATTGACGCGCACGAACTGGTGCCGGGAGATGTTGTCGTTCTTGAAGCCGGTGACGTGGTCACCGCGGATCTGCGGCTCGTGACGGTATCGAACCTTTTTTGCGATGAATCCCTGCTCACCGGCGAATCCGTACCCGTTGCGAAACAGACCGCCAGCATCGCCCCCGGCACCGGTGTCGCCGACCGGACGAACATGGCGTTCAGCGGAACGGCGGTCACCCAGGGCCTCGGGGAGGGGATTGTCGTCGCCACGGGGATGGCGACGCAACTCGGTCATATCAGCACGCTCGCCGAGGGAGCGGATGCCGATGCATCGCCTCTGGAGCAGCGTCTCGACAAACTCGGTCAGAAGCTGGTCTGGCTGACGCTGGCGTTGGCGACGCTGACCAGCCTCGCGGGCATCTTGTGGGGGAACTCCGTTCCCGAGATGATCAAGACCGGGGTGGCGCTGGCTGTGGCGGCGATCCCGGAAGGTCTTCCGGTCGTCGCAACGCTCTGTCTGGCACGCGGCATGTGGCGGATGGCGGCCCGCAACGCGATTGTCACCCAGCTGTCCTCGGTGGAAACTCTCGGGGCGACTACCCTGATCCTGACCGACAAGACCGGCACGCTGACGGAGAACCGGATGTCGGTGGTCAGCTATCTCCTCGACGGCAACGACATCGAGGTCACGCGCGACGGCTCCGACGTTTCCTTCCAGGTACCGGGTGGGGGAGGAGATCCTGCCGGATCGGAGAGCCTGGACTGGGCCCTGAGGATCGGGGTCCTTTGCAACACGGCCCAGCCGGACCTGCACGATGGCGGCGCCCGGATCGGCGATCCCATGGAAATAGCGCTGCTTGCCGTCGCCGGAAAGGCGGACCTCACCCGGACGTCGCTCGCCGCGGATTTCCGGGAGGTCAGGCAGTATGCGTTTGACCCCGAGCGCAAGATGATGGCGACGGCATTCTCCCGCAATGGCGACATCGTCTACGCGGTCAAGGGCGCACCCGAATTCGTGCTCGAGGTGTCGCGATCGGTCCTTTCGGACAACGGCCCGCGGGACATGAGCGAACGGGACCTGACAGAATGGCGCGAGCGCAGCGATCATGCGGCAAGTACGGGACAGCGGGTCCTGGCCCTGGCCATGAAAACGGCGGCGACGGATGACGAAGACCCCTATGAAGGGCTGACGCTGGTCGCGCTGGTCTGCTTTCTCGACCCCCTGCGCGAGGATGTTCCCGCCGCCATCAGGGCAAGCCAGGATGCGGGCGTGCGCGTCGTCATGATGACGGGGGATCACGCGGACACCGCCGCCAAGATCGCGCAGGAGGCAGGTCTCGGAACGGGGACGCTCAAGGTGATGACGGGGCGCGATCTTGCCGGCATCGACCCGGCAACCTCCGATGAAGAGATGCGCGCGCACGTGCTTCAGACGGATGTTTTCGCGCGGGTGGCACCCGATACAAAACTCAAGCTGGTGTCGCTTTTTCAGGAGCAGGGCCACGTGGTCGCCATGACGGGCGACGGTGTCAATGACGCGCCGGCCCTGAAAAAGGCGGATATCGGGATTGCCATGGGATTGCGCGGGACGCAGGTGGCGCGCGAAGCGTCCGACATCATTCTGAAGGACGATGCCTTCGCGACGATCATCGCGGCCATGCGCCAGGGGCGGACGATCTTCGAAAACATCCGCAAATTTGTGGTCTACCTGATGTCCTGCAATGTCAGCGAAGTCCTCATCGTCGGCATTGCCGTCGGCGTCGGTCTGCCGGTTCCGCTTCTGCCCCTGCAGATCCTGTTCCTGAATCTCGTCACGGATGTCTTTCCCGCCTTCGCGCTGGGGCTTGGACGGGGAGACGACGAAACCATGTCGGAACCCCCGCGCGATCCGAACGAGCCGATCATAGACAGGAAAAGATGGTTCCTGATCGGGCTGCTTGGCGGGGCGATCACCCTCGCCACTCTTTCGGCCTTCATGCTGGCGCTTTTTTATCTCGATCTTGGAGCCGACACCGCTGTGGTTGTTGCTTTTCTGACCCTTGCCCTGGCTCAGCTCTGGAACGTTTTCAGCGTCCGGCGGCCTTCCCTGGCTGTTGTCCGGAATGAAATCAGCCGCAACCCGTATGTCTGGGCCGCCCTGGTGCTCTGCCTTGGGCTCCTGGCCATTGCGATGGGACATCCCGCCCTTGCCGATGTTCTGGGCCTTCACTGGCCAGGTCCGGACGGGATGCTCCTCGCCGTCTCGATGAGCTTTCTGCCGCTTGTCGTCGGCCAGATCTTCCTGGTGCTGTCCTATCTGAGGACGTCTCGCGGGCTTTGAGCCAGAGTGCGGACAAATCCGCACGCCGCTTGCACCATCATGGTTCGAACCTACCGCCCCATGAAGCGGGAACGTTAAAGTTCCAGCTATCCGTCAAGCAGTTGGAAGGGCCGCCGTTGATGCCGTTGGCTGAAATTTTAAGTGCCGAGAATATCCGGCATCATCAACGGCATGCGAGACAGCGTCGTATTTTTTGCACTCTCTAATTTCATCAGGAGACGGGGTGTCTCTTTGCTGCTTGCCAAGGAGGGGATTGCGACTTCAATCGAATCTTGTCGAACCGGACACCGGTGACAAGGATCAAAGCGGGTTGAAGGGTCGCAGCGCATCCGGAACGACCAGCTTTCTTCGAATGGCGTGAACGGTTGCTGTGGTTTTGTTGTTCACAGCCAGTTTCTTGAAGATGTTGTTCCAGTGGAATCGGATTGTTGCCCTTGAAATGCCTATAATTTCCGCGATTTCCCAATCGGACTTGCCCTCCGCCGACCAGGAAAGCACCTCCTTTTCCCGATTGGTCAGCGGTGCGGGGCTCCATGACCGGTAACAGCCCATATATCTTTCGTGCAGGACCGCGGACAAAAGCTGGATGTCGGCTAAGGCTCTGACATCAAGATCGGTTTCGCGTTGCGGCCGGGAGATCCCAATTCCGGCTATTTCTCCCCATTCATTGGGTATGGACACCGCAATGCCGTCCGCAAGACCGGCATCCGCGGCTTCCTGCATCAGGCTTCGCGAACGATCGAGCAGCGAGCTGGTGAACCTGGAGTCCCGCTCCAGTGAGGAGATGGCGTCTGACCAAAAGAACGCGCCGGGCTTTAAAAGTATGCGGTGAAAGACGGGGTCGAAATTATGATAGCTGTTTTGCTTGTAGTGTTTCATCCAGTCTTCAGGATAACTGGTGGAGAGGCCGTGAAAGGCTCCCTGACGGATCGAAGGATGATCGGTTATCAAGGAAAAGACTGCATTTTCATAACCATAGGCACGGATGATCTTGCGGAACTCATGGAAGGCGTTTTCCGGGAGTTCGGCTTTTTGAATAGACTCGATTGCCGATTGCAGGTCCTCCATCCGGCACCCTCTCAACGTTGTTAGGTTACGTCAGCATCCATGACCTTGTATGATTGCTCAGCTGGACTTGCACGTAAATGCTACATCTAGCTTATTTGCTAACTGCTATCCGTGAGGCACAATCAATCCTGCTTTGTTAATTGCGTTCACAGATCCGTACCCTAATGAACGGTACGATATTGGTTTTAGTGTCCCGCCGGAGAGCAGATTTTATGCGCTCTTCGACATGGCAACCGATCGAGCATTCTTGCTCCGAATGAATCGTTAGCTGCCGCCTGTATCGGGTGTCCGCGATCCATCCAGCCGCAGTATCTATTGAGTAGTAATAAAATCATGCTTTTAATAGTGGAGCGTTATAATGACAGTAATAGTTCCAAGTTGCACGAATTTTATTATTAGAAAGGCATTAAGTGCCGAGCGCGGATTGTTTTTTTGCGTTTTCGTTTGGGTGATTTGGAGTGTTGCAGCCAATGCTGCGGATATAGATTTCACCAAGATTTCATCCATAGGATTCGATGGCAGAATTTACTCAACGGATGGTCAAAAGAGCTGGGAAGTACGTATCTATAACTCTGAAGGCGACCGGGACATAGAGTACCGGTACCATAATTGCAAATATGTACTTGTTCCCTCGCCTGAACGGGCGGGGGAGTGGTTGCAGGAAAAATATGAAAGTCCTCACCATAGGAATTCGAGAAAGTGCAAGTCATATAACAATAACATAATGAATATTTCTTCAGAGGATAATGGTGATCTGTCAATAAGCGTATATTTTAAAGATGAGAATAAAAAATATATTGGAAAGCTTAGTACTCACGCGGAGTTTGTCAAAGGGTTATGTCCACCTTACCCGCAACAGTGTAACTTGTGGGCGCCTTCAATGCAGGAATTGACCACAGCACTGAAAGAGCGCCCGGCAGATGATGCCATGCCAGAGAAACACGCGGGGCTTCAAAAAGTTCCTGACGATGGAAAACGCCGGCCCTGGATGGGGGACTGGACGGATTGCGGCCGGCCCCATGAGTTCAAATACGATCCGCCACAAGACACCGGGTTCAACTATGACTCGCTTTCGCTCGTTTGCCGCAAAGACTTCTCTTCGACGAAGTGGATGCTGAAAATAGAAAGTGAAGACTTCGGTGAAGGATATAGATTTTCGGATGCGAAACCCGGAATGCTGATCGAAAGTGTCGCCAAACACAACCGGGGATATTATGAAGTCGAAGCAATTTTGGAGATCCTGGCAAGTATGGAGCCAGGAGACATAACAAAAATATACTATAATCAACCGGAAAAGAAGTGTTCCGACATTGGCTGCAAAGTTTTTGATTCTACCGTTAAAATGTTGAAGTCGGGGCACTTGCCGTCCGTGAACCTGACCTACAGCGATGGAAACCCTTTCGGTCCGCGGTTGGAACTGTTCGCTAATGGCGACTTCATCGAGCTGGAAGACTTGCTGGAAAAGGATGCACAAAATAGCCTTGCGAACACTGGCGGTGTCATATGGAACTGGCTTTCAGGCATGCAAAAGGATTTTGCTGTCAGCGAGATTTATAAAACGCGCTATGCCCGCATGATTACGAATTACATTCTGGTTCGCCAACTCCTTCACGGCGACTGTGGAGAGGGAATGGAAACAGTGAAATGGGGAACCACGCGATGGACTGAGTACCGAAACGGGTTTGGGCATTACAAAGGGTCTTCTGAAAAGGTGACAACTTACGAATACTTCGACATCGCGGCTGGATTCGAGGCGCCACTCGAAAAAGTGAGTGACTTGTCTTTCGAGCCGGAAGAAGTGCGATTGATGACGGATGTGGTCCAGCACACCGGTTGCGGTGACCCCGTCAGAAAGCAGATCGAAAGCAATATGCTTACCTTCTATCGCGCGGAGTATTGATCTGCGCATCTGCAACAATCGCTGATGGACGCCGCAAGGTGGATAGCTAATACCAAAGAGCGTTGATTATGACTCATCTGACCTGTTTTAGAGGGTTTTCGGCCAGGAGCTCGTCGCAGTGCGATGCGGGGTATCGGGCAAGACGTGCGACGCCGTCCGACCCCTCCAAAACAGGCCTTCGGTGGGCCATTCCCGCCCGCCGGACTTCGTTGCACTGCTTGTCCGGCCAACCAGGCCGTACTGCGCAGAGCGCCTCGCCGGCGAACGGGAATGGCCCATCCGATGGGTCATAATCAACGCTCTTTGGTATAACAGCGATTGCTTTTACATTTCGGACGATGGTTTCTGCCGCGAATCGGGTCGCGTTGTCGGAAACCGGAGTATTGATGTTGCCAGCGCGCAAGAAGGGTCGCTGGAGCGGGAACTGACCGAATGGCAGCCGCTTCACCGGATGAAGGACCATGAAAACCGGTTGGGAAACCAAATGAGAACCAAACTGCTTGTTCCAGTGTTTTTCTGGATTTGTGCCGGCCCGGCGCTTGCGGACATCTGGACCTTCGAGACACCTTCGCAAAACATCCAATGCTCCGTGGGCGAGGACTTCAATGTGCTCTCCGATATCATCTGCACGATTATCAATCGCTCAGACCCTCCCGCGCTGCCAAAGCCGAATTGGTGCAATTCGGACTGGGGACATACCTTTTCAATGAAGGAAAGAGGAACAGTTGAAGTGCATTGCGGGGAAACCGACCGGAGCAAGGGTGGATTTGACAGGGCGGAATACGGGGTGACTGGCGAGTTTGGAGGGTTTGTCTGTCACTCTTCCAAGAAAGGTTTGCGGTGCAGCAATCGCGATGGCCACGGTTTCTTTTTGTCCAGGGCAAGACAGGACGTTTTTTGAGCCATTTCCTGAAGTCCTGCTTTTCATAGAACAACCTCACTCGGGGATGTGATCATGCATTTGAAACAAGGTTTTGCTACCAGAAATTATTTCAATTCGAATATCTGCGGGGATGCACTTTGGCTAGTGCTGAAGAGTCTCCGCCTTTGTTTCCTTTTTTGTATCGCATCTGGCTTTTTGCTTTTCACCTTACAACGGCCACAGGCTGCCGAACTGGACCCTGTCGTCTCAAGGGCGGTAGCTCACGAAATGCTTCAACGTCTCGCTGCCGGAGATCGCAAGCGGGCCATTGCCCGGGCTCTGGAAATCATTCCCGGCAGGCCGGACGAACACTTCATGGAAACGCATCAGGATCTCTGGTCGGCGTTGTGGCGCGCGATCACCGCGAAAATGGTGTTCGTAGACACGGAGCAAAGAGTGTTGTCCTCCGTCAGTCCGGACGGATCCCGGATGATTGTTGTCAGGGGAGAGTTCCCGGCGAGGGAAGCCAGCATGGATTTTTCGCAGTCTGTTCCCGTCATGCTCTTTGACACGGCGTCAGGCGAGATGGTCATGGATCCCATACCGGCTGAAGTGGCGGACAAGCCGAACACGCTGCGAGCCTTTGCGCCGAGTTTTTCACCGGACAGCAAGTACGTTGCAGTGGATTTGACGCCATCGCAAAGTGTTCTGATCCTCGATGCGAAGACAGGCGAACGAATTCGGGAAATAAACGTGGGCAGCCCCGGAACGTCGGCAGCGCTTGGGTTTTCACCCGACAGCCGGCTTTTTGCGGTCGACACACCGGGAGAATTGCTGGTTTTTGATGTCTTGACGGGCAGCAGAGCCTTCAATTGGCGCATGGAGCCGACGGCCGTCCAGATGACAGGCACCAGATATTCGCATAAATCACAGCGATCCATGGGCTGGACTCCGGACAACCGGGTTTTGGTCGGCGAAACGGTGGATTGGGTGGCTTCGCGGATTTTCGCGGTCGACCAGAGCGGATCACACCCGTTCCTGGAGGATGCGAACCTTCAGGTGCAATTGGCAATGTCTCATCCTGAAAGTAACGTTGTCGTTCTCGCCGGGCTTGAAAAGACGCTTGTTGTGGGGGCCGATGGAAACACGCTTTGTGAACTTCCAGGCCGTAACTTCATCGACATCCCGCGCTTCACCCGTAACGGAAAAGCACTGTCCTTCCCTCGTTTGCTGGGCGGGTTAGGCATTCCGGCGTTGACCGTTGATGTGACCGACCTGGCGGGAAACACGCTGGAGCCGATACCGGAAGATTTCGGTCCGTTCGGAAATTATGTCATCGCGGCGGATGGAAGCATAACCGGGTTCGCGGCGGCGAGCTCGCCGGTGACCTACGCCGGCGATGATGTCCCGGCGGATGCAGGCCTTTATGACGTGGCGATTGAAGAAATCGGCGCCCCTCCGGTGGCCTACAATGAAGCCGTCCAGCCACAAGACACGATCCTCTTGAAGTCGAAGGAGTTTGCGCGAGCGGCACGCGAAAAGCTGAGATCGGGCGATAGCCGGAATGCGGCCGTTATGGCCATGAAGGGTCTGCCCGCGGATCCCGAAGAGGAAGATTTCGAAAGATTTGGCGAGGCCGCGCTCATGCTTTTCAGGGCAAGCGCTGCCCGGACCTTGCAGGTGGATGCCAAGGGATGGGGAACTTACGTCGTGGGGCCGGACGGGCGGAACGCGGTGGTCGTTGTTCTGGGAGCGGGAAATTTTTCTGTATACGCAGCCCATTTCACCTTTGGAAACGACAGCAGGATTGTCGAAATTCTGCATCCGTCCGTGAGTTCCGAAGCTTTTGAAAGAGGCTCGTATTTTTCTCCCGGCGGCGATTTGCTGTTGATGAGCCCCCGTCCTGGAGATCGTTTGTCCGTTTTCGACGGAAGAAATGGCACCTTTATCCGCGATCTCTTTATTCCCGATCCGAAAATTTCCGACATTGTCCCCATGAACACCGCCACCGCCGGTTTTTCGCCCGACGGCGCGCTGGTCGCAGCACAGAACGGCAACCGGGTATTTCTGTTTGATCCGCGAAGTGGTGAAGTGTGGCAACAATACGATCTATCCCGACAAGCCGGTGACGGATGGGTTGGTATTGCCGGTTGGGGAAAGGATGGAGAACTCTATTTTACCAGAACTCTGGACAAAAAAGTCGACAAAATCCTGGTCCTGAAAAACGGTGGCATCTCGGATTTTACTGTCCCGGAAACCGATGCGGATTCGCCTGTTGCTCTCGGTGCCGACCTGCGGGTGTCTTCTGTCACCTCCAACATGATTCTGACTGACCAGCAGACCGGGATGCTTTATCGGCATGACGGCAAACGTGTGCGGGTTGTTCATAGCCTGATGCCCGGATTGATCGTCCGTAAAGGCACAGCGGCCGCTTTTTTCGATTGGTCGGCGGGCGTTGGCAAAGAGCTCAAGGTTTTTGATTTTGAGGGTAATGCGCTGGTTCCTGTTCCCGAAGACTACGTTTTGCCGGACAGCGTTCTCTACGACCTATCCGGGCAGGCGATGGGATGGGGACTGGGCGGTCACGCAAGAGACTGGAGCGGCCAGGACTTGCCGAATGGGCGCGGCCTTTATTTGAAAATCTGGAATGCACTCGATGCCGGAACCCGGCAGGAAATTGATGCGGAAAGGATCGCGGCCCGTTAGCAAACTGCCGGAACGACCGAGGACAATGTTTCGCGCCTTCGGATCTCAATGGCCACCGGGCTTTCCGGCCACCTCGCGGATACTCTGATCTGCTCCACGCCGCGATAGCGTTTTCAAAATGTCCTTTCGAGGAGCAGTCATGGAAGATGGAATGCGTTTCCAACCGGGAGTTAATTCAATGCGACGCTATTTTACCACGCTGTGTCTCGCTCTCTGGGCAGGCGGTGCGGCGGCACAGGACTGCTCCGAAATCATCTTCGAACCGGGAACGTCCTCCGGCGAGGTCTCGGGGCAGGTGATCAACGGGCAACCCATGTGTTTCATCTTCGGATCCGGTGCCGGTCAGACGGCCAGACTGCAGCTTTTCGGAAGTGATGACACCTGCTTTACCGTGCCGGATGTGATCGATTGTCAGGCCGATTTCAGTTTCCCGACACAGCCCCGGAACTACACGGTCAACGTCTTCCAGTTTTTACGAAGTGCTACGTCCGAAGAATTCACGCTCCGGCTGACGATCCACTAGGGTTTGGCCCCTGATACCAAAGAGCATGCATACTTCTTGCGCCGGTCGAACAGGCGCGCCTGTCAAATCATGTTTTCCGGTACGTAGATGTAACGCGCAAGAACGGATTGCATTTCGCGGGTTTCCGACGATGCTCGTACTTTCATCTGAAACACGGCGCGCAAGCTCGGATGGCGCGGGTAGGGCGGATCGCAGCCTACGATTTTGCTGCCATTCATTGCAGCTTGATCGTACTCAGGAGTTGAAGTCTCCGGCATCTCCGGTGTGGTTCAGGTCCAGGAATTCCGGGATTTCGGAAGGGCTCGTTGGATAGAAGTCCGCGCGGGGCGGACCGCCAAGCACAGTATTCCCCAAAAACGCGATCTTCAGGCCTGCAGCGAGCGCCGATTGCATCCCGGTGATGCTGTCCTCGACGGCCAGAACTTCATGTGGCGGCAGGTCCAGCGCTTCCGCCGCCATCCGATAGGGGGCGGGGTCGGGTTTGCCCGCGGGCACATCGTCGAGGCTGATCGAGCCCACCATGATATCCGCGATCCCCAGGCTTCGCAGGTTCACATCGACGACCGTCCGATCGGAATTCGATACACAAATCTGCGCGATCCCGGATTCGGCAAGAGCCTTGACCGTTTCGACCGCGCCGGGGATAGGAACGAGGCTTTCGCTGTGCTCGGCGTAGAAGGCTCGGATCTCCTCATGCCATGTCCGTTCCTCCACCGCGACCGGAAACTGCGGGCGTAACTGTTCCCAGACATGGCCGATGTGAACGCCGACAAAGCTTTGATCATCGGGATCGATCTCCAGGCCATATTTTGCGCTTACCGAAACGAGGGCGTGGTGGTGCAGTGGCTCACTGTCGACGAGAGTTCCGTCAATGTCCCAGGCGACGGCGCGCAGGGTCATGAGGCGGCTCCTTTCAGGCGTTCATAAAGATCTCTGTAGTGGGCATAGCCGCGGTCGTAGATGGGGCGATGCGTCGGATCCGGTGTGAACAAGGCATCGCGCTGCGTCAGTGCGGCTATGCCGGTCCAGTCCGCGGCGCCGCAGCCCACCGCCGCGACCCAGGCCGCACCGAGGCAGGAGCCGGGATGACCCGCGAGCCTTTGCAGGGGAACGCCCAGGACATCCGCGACTATCCCCATCCAGACATCGCTGTTCGCGCCGCCATCCGAGACGAAGAAACGCGCCGTCTCATATCCGATCTCGTTGAACGTCTCGATGTGATGGCGGATCGCATAGGCGTAGGATTCAAGTACCGCGCGCCAGATATGCCCCAGATCATGCGACAGGGTCAGGCCGTTCAGCGCTCCACGTGCATAGGGATCGTGAAGCGGGGTTTTCTCGCCCAGCAGATAGGGCAGGAAGGTCAGTCCCATCGCACCGGCCGGGCGGTCTGCAGCCATCGCGTCGAGTGCCGCGTGGCGTGAGCCGTCGAGCGGCGCGATCCCGGACGCAAAGGTTTCCACGAACCAGTTGAGCACAGATCCGCCGGTGGACATGCAGCCATTGGGCATCCAGAGCCCTGGTACGAGATGGTAATCCAGAAACAGCCGCTCGTCGGGAATCGCCTTGTCGGTGGCTGTCAGGACGTCAACCGCCCCTCCGAATTTCAGCAGCACATCGCCATTCGCGACCACCCCGGCACCCAGACAGGAGGCGATCATATCCGCCGCTCCGCCAACGACCGGGATCCCGGCGACGAGGCCGGTTTGCGCCGCCGCTTCTGCGGTGACGAGACCCATAACCTCGGAAGAGGACGCGCGGGGCGGCAGCAGCGCCGGATCAATTCCCGACAGCGCCGCCTGATCGAGGTCGATCTCGTTGGTGGCGACATTCACGATCCCGGCCTCGAGCGCCCAGTTCTGTTCGACCCGGGCGACCCCGGTCAGGCGGAAATTGATGTAGTCATAGGAGCCCATCAAGGTCCTGGCACGCCTGACCACCTCGGGTTCGTGACGCGTCAGCCAGCGCATCTTGGCGCCGACAAGCTGCTGGTTCACGCCGTTGCCGGAAGCGGTCAGAAAGGCAGCCTCGTCTATCTCGCGGCGCATCTCTTCGACTTCGGCGCCGGCGCGGCCGTCGCTTTGTTGGATTGAATGGCGTAGCGGATGGCCTGCCTCGTCCAGCAGGATGGTCGCGGGCAACATCCCCGCGACGCAGATCCCGGCAATCTCGGACGCCTCGCGTCCGGATTTTTCCAGCAGCTCGGGAATGACCGCGCAACAATTGGCCCACCACTGTTCGGGATCTTCCTCGGCCCAGCCAGGATGGGCGGAAAGCAGCGTGACCGGGCGCGAAGCCTTGGCCAGGATCCGGTCCGGCAGCTCGATGAGCAGGCCGATCGTCGAAGTCGTCCCGATATCGAGACCTAGAAACAGTGTCATGTGAAACCTCAGGAAGTCAGGCGATAAGGATCGAGACGTTGGCTTCTTCCAGAGCCTGAGCCAGCTCGGGCGGCGGCGCGGCATCGGTGACCATGATCGATATCTGCGCCAGATCCGCCACACGGACGGTGGAGATACGGCGGAACTTGGAGCTGTCAATCATCAGGATGCGGCAGGAAGAGCGCTGAATATAGACCGATTTCATCGCGGCTTCTTCGGGGGAATAGTCGAACACACCGTCCGGGGTCAGCCCCGACGCCCCGATCAGCGCCGCATCGAAGTAGTAGCGGGTGAAATTCTCGACCGCGGCTTGGCCGGTGACTGACATCTCGCCCGGTTGGATCAGCCCGCCGGGGACATAGGTCTGCACCGAAGCCGCGGCGGTCAGCTGCGCCACCCGCAGGCTGTTGGTGAAGATCCGCAATCCTGGTGCGGGTTCCGAGGAAATCAGCGCACGCGCACCCGCCAGCACAGTTGTCCCCAGATCGAAGGCCAGCGTCTGATGGTCCGCGATGAGCCGCACGGCGGCCTGTGCAATCCGGGATTTCGCATCGCTGTTGAGGCGGCGGCGGGCCTCGAACACCGGTTCCACATCGTCGATAACGGTCAGGGGACCATGCTGCAGGCTGACCGCGCCGCCATGCACCCGCTCCAGCAGGCCCTTACCCTCGAGCTCTGCCAGATCGCGCCGGACCGTCATATCCGAAACGCCAAATTCCTGCGCGAATTCGGCAACCGAGACCGAACCGCCCTGATTGAGGCGGTCGAGGATCGCTGCCAGCCGTGCCTGGGCAGGGGGGCGGCCACGTTTGGTCGACTTGTCTTGCGTCGTGTGGGTCGAACTGTCTGTCATCTCGGCGATCTCTGCATAAAACGGCCAAACAATCAAATCAGAACATTGATCGCGTTTCAATCGAACAAATCAAAACATTTTTCTTGTAAGATTTGCGAATGTATGTTTGCTTTTGATCAATCATCGGAGCAATGAAACATGAATGAACATGACTTGGCCCCTCAGACACATCCGGGGCTCGCGGGAAAATCGGCTTTCGTGACCGGTGCCGCGGGTGGGATTGGCTGGGCCATTGCGCGCGCCCTGGCTGCACAGGACATCACCGTGACGGTAGCCGATCTCGATTTCGACGCGGCGCGGGCTGCAGCGGCCAAGCTCGGGTCCGGGCATCGCGCGGTGAAGATCGACGTCAGTGACCGGGCTTCGGTCGAGGCCGCGTTTTCGTCGGCGCTCGAAGCGGCGGGGAGGATCGATATCTGCATCGCCAATGCGGGTGTTTCCAGCATGCGGCGCGCGGTGGATCTGACCGATCGCGATTGGGATTTCAACATGGATGTGAACGCGCGCGGCGTGTTTCTGACCAACCAGATCGCGGCCCGTCATTTCCTGAGTGAGGGGCGCGGGATGATTGTGAATACCGCTTCGCTTGCGGCCAAGGTCGGTGCGCCGCTACTGGCGCATTACTCGGCCAGCAAATTCGCCGTGGTCGGCTGGACGCAGGGTCTTGCGCGCGAATTGGCGCCTTCGGGCATTCGCGTGAATGCCGTGTGCCCGGGCTTCGTGCGCACGTCGATGCAGGAACGAGAGATCGCCTGGGAGGCGGAACTTCGGTCCATGACGCCCGATGAGGTGCAGCAGGATTACATCTCGCAAACGCCGCTTGGCCGGATCGAGACCCCCGAGGATGTTGCCGGTGTCGTCGTTTTCCTGTGTTCGGACGCTGCGCGCTTCATGACCGGGCAGGCGATCAACGTGACGGGCGGCGTCTACATGACCTGACGCCGCGCCTGTCTGCTTGTTCATCCAAGTCTCCCCCTTATCCGACGGAATGCCAACGTGTCAGAGATCAAGCTCAACAAGGTCAGCCGGGATTACGGCCTCGGCATCTTCGGTGTGAGGGATGTCTCTCTCGAGATCGAGGAAGGGGAGTTTATGGTGCTCCTCGGGCCGTCGGGGTGCGGCAAGTCCACGACGCTCAGGATGATCGCGGGTCTGGAGGAGACGACGGACGGGCAGATCAGCATTGCCGGGCGTGACGTGACGCGTTTAGCCCCGCGCCATCGCAACGTGGCGGTGGTTTTTCAATCCTACGCGCTTTATCCGCACATGAGTGTGCGCGAGAACATGCGGTTCGGCATGAAGATGCGCAAGACGCCGCGGGACGAGCAGGATCGCCGGATTGCGCAGGCGGCCTCCGTCCTGGGTCTGCAGCCCTATCTGGATCGCAAGCCGTCAGCGCTTTCGGGAGGGCAGCGGCAACGTGTGGCGCTCGGGCGGGCGATCGTGCGAGAGCCGGACGTCTTCCTGATGGATGAGCCGCTGTCAAACCTCGATGCCAAGCTGCGCGGCGAGATGCGTCAGGAACTGGTGAAGCTTCATCGGCGCGTTGGCAAGACCACTGTTTTCGTCACCCACGACCATGTTGAGGCGATGACGATGGGCGACCGGATCTGCATCATGCGCAACGGCCGGGTCGAACAGGTCGGCGTGCCGCTCGAAGTTTATGCCAGACCGCGAAACACTTTCGTGGCGCAGTTTCTTGCCACCCCGGCGATGAATCTGATCGAGGCACAGCTGAACGCCGAGGGGGAGGCCGTGATGCTCAGCGCAGGCCCCATCGCCGGGCCTCTTCCCGAGCGCGAGGCGGCGCTCTATCGGGCGGCTGTGGAGCGGAAACTGCTGTTCGGATTGCGGGCCGAGGACATTGTGACCCAACCCAGACCCGGTGCGCAGGCCTTCCAGGGGATCGTGACGGTGCTGGAGGCGCTGGGCCCCGAGAACCTGATCGTGGTCGAGACCGCGGGCCAATCCGTTTCAGCCCGGGTCGACCGCCATTTCCTGCCCCGGATCGGTGACGAGGTTACGCTTTACGCGGATCTGGCGCATACGCATCTGTTCGACGCCGCGAGCGGTGACGCGATCGCGCGGGAGGTTTGAGATGGGGCGGCGGATCTTGTCACATTTCGGATTGATCGTGGCTGTCGTGATCGTGCTCTTTCCCATCCTGTGGGTACTGCGCACTTCGCTGGTGCCGGCGCAGGACAGCTACAGCGCGGCGATCCTGCCCTCGGTGACACTCGACAACTACCGCGCGCTGTTCGCCGAAAAGAACTTCGGCCGCAACTACATGAATTCACTGGTCGTGGCGAGTCTCTCGGTGATCGTGGCGATGCCCCTGGCCGCGATGACCGGCTATGCCTTTGCGCGGTTCCGCACCGGCGGGCGGCTTGCGCGCTTGGCGACGCTGGCCAGCCAGATGCTGCCGCCCGTGGCGCTGGCGCTGCCGACCTTCATGCTGTTTCGCAATGTCGGCCTGACCAATTCGCTGACCGGTCTGACGATCGTCTACGCGGCGATCAACCTGCCGTTTCTGACCTGGATTCTGATGGGCTTTTTCGAGGCGATCCCGGAAGACCTCGAGGGGGCGGCTATGACCGACGGGGCGACCCGTTGGGGCGCATTCTGGCGCGTGGTGCTGCCGGTCGCGGCACCCGGCATCATGGCGGCGGCCGTACTCGGCTTCATCCTGTCGTGGAACGAGTTTCTGTTCGCCCTGATTTTGGGTGGGTCGAATACCGCAACGGTGCCGGTCGCTCTGGCAAGTCTTCAGACTTCGAACGGGGTGCAGATCTCGAATGTCGCGGCGGGCGTTTCGCTTGCGATCCTGCCGTTGATGATCGCGGCCAAGTTTATTCAGAAATACCTGGTCGAAGGGCTCTCCTTCGGATCGGTGAAATAACAACAATAAGAGCAGACTAACCTAACAGATGAGGACACAGAAATGAAAAAGCCCTTTTTTCCGGTGACACTTGGCCTTGCAGCTTCTCTTTTGGGCGGCACGGCGCTGGCCGATGGCGTCACGTTGCACGCGCTTATGGAAGACGTTCCCGAAACGACGATTATCGAAAAGATGCTGCCCGAATTCGAGAAGGAGACCGGCATAAAGGTCGAGTTCGAAAAGGTCGGCTATGGCGACATGCATGACAAGCTGGTGGCTCAGCTCGTCAGCGGTCAGAGCTATTACAACCTGCTCGAGGTCGACTTCCTCTGGGCGGGTGAGTTCCCGGCGGCGGGCTGGCTCGAAGAGCTCAAGCCCTACGCCGAGAAAACGGACTTCGACATGTCGGCCTTCATCCCCTCGACGATGGATCTTCTGGGCAACACCGAAGACTCGATGCCGCTGGTCCCGATGTACAACTACTCGATGGGCCTGATCTATCGCACCGATCTGCTGAACGACCCGGATCTGAAGGCTGCTTATAAGTCCGAGACCGGTCAGGAGCTGGAAGCACCCAAGACGCTCGAGGAATATGTGCAGATCGCCAAGTTCATGAAGGCGCAAGGCAAGGTCAACGGCGCCGCAATGCAGGGTCAGAAAGGCGATCCGAACGCGATGGAATTCTCCAACTACCTTTTCTCGGCGGGCGGAGACTATCTCGACGCCGACGGCAAGGTCGTGTTGGCGTCCGAGGCGGCCGAGACCGCTTTGGGCCTCTACAAGGATGCGATCAACAACGCTGCGCAGACCGGGGCACTCTCGGCCACGCTCGATGACACGATGCGGCTGATGTGCGCGGGCGATGCGTTCTCGATGGTGACCTACTGGTGGATGCTGCCGCAGATCGACAATGCCGAAAGCTGCCCGAATGTCGCGGGCAAGGTGGCGCTCTCGGTCATGCCGGGCGGTCACGGTGAAAGCGGCGGCTGGGGCTGGGGCATCGCCAAGAACGTCTCGCAGGAAGAAAAGGATGCCGCCTGGAAGTTCATCACCTGGGTCCAGAGCAAGGACGTCGCCGTCGCCCGCGCGATGGAGGGACACGCCCCGGTGCGTTCCGATGTCTACACCAATGCGGACGTGTTGGCTAAATACCCGTTCTACAAGGACGCTATGGCCGTGGTCGAAAGTGGGAAATCCTTCCCGATATTCACCTATTCAGCGCAATACGAGGACACTCTGGGGACCCAGGTTTCGCTCGCCGCCAGTGGTGATGCGACCATCGCCGACGCGCTCGCTGCGGCGGATTCGGGCCTGACGGATCTCATGAACAAGTAACGCATATCGCGGAGGCGGGCGGTACACGTCCTGCCTGCCTCCCAATTACTGCTGAGCGAAAGACACCCGATGAGCACGAGAACGACCGATATGATGCGCGCGGGCTGGGGCTTTGCAGGCCCGGGCCTGACGATGCTGACCATCGTGATGGGCCTGCCTGTGCTCTATGCCGCGGCGATCTCGCTCTCGTCGATGACGCTCATCCGCCCGGCGCTGAACATCACCGGCTTCGGAAATTTTGTCACGATCATGTCCGAGCCGCTGTTCTGGAACTCCCTCGGGATTACCCTGCGCTATTCGGTTGCCACGGTGACGGGTGAGTTCATTGCCGGGCTGGGGATCGCGCTCATGCTGCGCCAGGTGATCGCGATGCGTGGCGTCTATTTCGCAGTGCTTACCCTGCCGATGGCGATGTCGCCGGTCGCTGTTGCGTTGATCTGGCGGATGCTGTTGCAGCCCAATCTGGGGATCGTCAACCAGACGCTGGCAGGGCTCGGCCTGCCGATGGTGGACTGGCTGGGCAACTCGGGTCTGGCGCTCAAGACGATGATCTTCATCGACATCTGGCAGCAGACTTCATTCGTGATCCTGCTGCTCTCGGCGGGTCTCGCCTCGCTGCCACGCGAACCTTACGAGGCGGCCGAGGTAGATGGCGCGAGTCCGATGCAGCAGTTCTGGTATATCACCCTGCCGCTTTTGCGTCCGGTCGCGATGATCGCGGTGGTGATCCAGCTGATCAACGAATTCCGCACCTATGACCTGATCTACATCCTGACCAAGGGCGGCCCCGGCATCTCGACCGAGCTGCTGTCCTTTTTTGCCTATAAACGCGCTTTCCAGGGGTTGGCATTGAACGAGGGCAGTGCCGCAGCCTTCATCCTGCTCCTGATCGTTCTTCTCATCACGGTGGTCTTCTTCTTCCTGCTCGAACGCAGAAAGAACTGAGATCGCGTCCGTTTCCGCTTCAATCGAACCTCGCCCGCGGCGGGGACAAAGGAGAGACTTGCCATGAAATTCGGGTCGCTTTTCCCGGGCATCAAGCCCGTTATCGCGATGGTCCACCTCAACCCCATGCCCGGCACCCCGCTTTACGATGCCGATGCGGGCGTCGAGGGGATCTATCAGGCCGCGCTGAAGGACCTTGATGCGCTTCAGGCCGCCGATGTCGACGCGGTGATGTTCGGCAACGAGAACGATCGGCCTTATGAGCTTGAGGTCAATGTCGCGACCACTTCGTCGATGGCCTTCGTGATCGGACGCCTGCGCGACAAGATCCAGAACCCCTTTGGCGTCAACGTGCTCTGGGATCCGGACGCGACTGTTGCGCTGGCCGCGGCCACTGGCGCCTCTTTCGTGCGCGAGATCTTCACCGGCACCTACGCGTCGGATATGGGCCCCTGGACGCCGAATGCCGGGCGCGCGATGCGTGAGGCGCGCCGGCTTGATCGCAAGGACCTGGTGCTCCTGAACAACGTATCGGCCGAATTCGCCCACTCGCTCGACGCCCGTTCATTGCCGGATCGCGCACGTTCAGCTGTCTTCTCCTCGATCCCCGATGCGGTGCTGGTTTCCGGCGCGATCACGGGTGAGGCGGCCAAGATGAATGATCTCGAAGCGGTTAAGAAAGCGCTGCCCGAGACGCCCGTGCTCGCCAATACCGGCGTCAAACATGCAACAGTGGCCGATGTGCTCAAGATCGCGGATGGCTGCATCGTGGGCTCGTCGCTGAAAGTTGACGGGCATACCTGGAATGCGGTCGACCCGGTCCGCGCGCGCGAATTCATGGACATTGTGAAGTCGACCCGCGCCTAAGAAGGGACCGGCGGCTATCAGGTCTATCCTGTGTTGCAAGGATGGGGGCGTTTGCTCGCTCCCATCCATTCCGTTCGCATTGTGATCAGAGCCCGAAAACTCCAGCTTCCGGCGCTCCAGGGTTGGATGCTCCAAGCACACCCAACCGGGCTCAAATCGCTGCTGGATGAAAGATCAGTGGCAGGTCATGACGGCAAAATGGTTTCATCAATTCTCAGGTGTATCAATCCTAATCCTGAGTGCCGACTTCCCTCCAGAGCGAATTCCACCCAACCGAATTTGAGGAATACGTTTCCAATCTAATGTACGAATAGGGTCAGCGAAGATCATTATCTCGGTAGTTCTTCCCTCTTCAAGGCCCGACACGACGGCGAGAAAGTAGTCGCCTTTCGCTTTCACAGCCCTTTGGAACTCACTGTGCTCGAACCTCACTTCGTCAGTGGCTTCGCCCGAGAACACTTTCAACTCGAAGTAACGAGATAAGTTGTCCATCGAGTCAGCTCCAATACCCTTCAGTGCGCTGTAATCATCTAGATCGATATTGTCGATTTGTTTCAGTGCGGCCGCCAATAACTCGAATCCCCGACGCTCGCGTTCCTTTTCAGTCCATTCCCTTACACCGGCAGGAGATGCCTTCGTCTCCTGTGCAGGATTTCGAGTCTTGGGGTTCACCAGGAGTGGCCGCTTCTTCGGCTTGATGCCCTTTGGCTCTTTATCTGATTGGACGACGGTTACTTCAGCGATCACCGCACCATCGAAATCCTTGAGTCTCCTAGGCTTCGGGGCAGGGGGCAGATTCTTGTTCCCGCCCTTCTTGTTGTGCCCAAGGGCTCCTCCAGCAAACAGCCTGTTGCCAGTAGCCTTCTTGCCGCCTGCCTCAAATTTCTCGAGTGGGTCGTCGTCCTTAGCATCTTCCGAGGCTAAGTTGAGTTCGTCGTCCAGTTGAGAACCATCCTCCGCTTGGTGCCAAGCATATGACCACGCAAAGTCCACCATCTCAGGCAAGTCTCCATCAACGAATGGGACGAGGATAGCTCGACCAGCTTCAGGCGCTCCAATCTCATCTGGGTTAGCAAAGTAGACTTGCTGTTTCCCTTCGACATGCACTTCGCGGGAAACTGTAACCCTTCTGCTGGCGATCTTAGCAGTGGTCGACAAATCATCAGCCCGAAATAGCTGTGCGCTCTCCAAACCCTTCCAGTCGAACGCGTTCCACAACTCCTGGCTCTTTTTTGCGAGCGTTGCTCTTAACCTGGAAACCGCGCCACGGAAGCAAAGCTCAGTGAATTCGTCTGCAGGCTCAAACTTGGTGGTGGTTGACAGTGAAAAGTCGGCATCAGTGAGGATATCAACGCCCAACATCTCGGGGAGGCTACCAAGGCTCTGGAGTGCGCAATGAGGGGCCCACAACGGAAGTTTCTTTCCGAGTGATTGCTCCAAAGTTTCATCAGTGACCGCATAGATGGGGCGCGCCGTCTGCCAACCTTGAGAGGTCCAAAGTGGCAAGCTCAGAAGCTTTCGAGAGTCCCTTTTCCTTGCTCCGCCGTCTGACTCAGCCAACCTTCTAAGCACATCGACAATGATGCTCTTCTCTTCAGCGTCAGGTGTGGCATTTCGGTCGCCCAATTCCTGCAAGACCCCGATGCAGTCTTCGACGCTTGGCTGGAAAATCTGCAGCATTTGCCAAAGGGGCAACAATGCTCGTGGCTCTTGGACGAAGATTCGCAGTTTGCCAAATATGGGTCTGCCGCGGTATACCTTGCTCGGTGATGTCCAACCTTGATTGGTGAGCAGTAGACCAGCGTTTTCGAATGAACTTCGGATATCTGCTGCGGCGATATCGCCAACGGTTTGAGCACGCTCGCCAGAGACTAAGGATGCAAGAGCGGCGTAGAGTGGGTAAACGTCGCCGGGGTGAACCTTTGAAGTGTGTTCGCGTCTGAGGGCTTCTAGCTCGGCGATGAGTTCGGAAGCAGGCGGAGTGCCCTTGATTTCAAGTGCCGCAACTAAGGGACTGGCGGAATCTGACTCCTTAAGCTCATGGACGAACTGCGAAGGCTTGTTGCCGCGAGTGAGTCGAGTGGTGGCTGTTTCAATTGCGGTCTCTCGTGGCGCTACTTTGCGCTTGGATTTGCTGCTCAGCCATCGTTCGGAAGCTGCGCGGGCAAGCCAGGTCGCGGGTACGTGCCCCACATGACGCCAAGTGTAGTAGAAATATTCAGCCCCCGCCTCAGCGTGTTCAGATAGATTGTGTTCCCATTCTCTATCCAAAGTTACGATCAAAGCTTGGGCTCTTGCGCGCCGATTGGGGTCAATCCTTTGCTTGGCGATATTTGCAACCACGCGATCGAGATCGGGTGAAACATAGTCATTGCGCAGATGCGTCGGCCGGTTGGGCCTGCTGATCTTTCGAAGTGCGTCGACCTGCGTGGCGGGTCTCTCCGTTCCGATTTCGATATGCGGGCCATCGGAAGCTCGTACCAGGATAGGGCCTGCTTTGGCACCAAGAAGGGAAAAGAACTTCTTCGCGCTCAACTCGCCCTTTGTGCCTTTGCGAAGCAACGCAGCATAGCGGTTGTCTATCCAAAACAACTCCTCGGTGGACTTTGCGGCGGCCGCCCATCCAAGCGTGTCTTTGGCGATCGACGTTGGCAGATACGCTAATGCCGGTTGAACCTTGCGGTTGACCTTCTTCCCTTTTCGGAATTCGTACCCATTAACGCAAATCACTTTTCCAACAGTGGCAGCAAGCGACAGGCGACGAACATCGTCGGTATCCTGAAGCGCGTCTCGCAAAGTCAGAAGCGCCTTGTCGTCTAGGTAAAGCGGTTCTTCTGCACTCCTCCGCGAGAGTGCATCCAAGATGCGGACACCGCCTTGGAAAGTGTCAGTCACGCAGTGTTTCTCAAGCCACGACTGCACTAGCTTAGAGACCGTTGGACTGAAGTAACCAGCAGCTAGTTGTACTTCCAAGCCCAAGCGCTCAGCAATGCTCCCGTCCACTACCTTACGGACGAGTAAAATCTCTCCATTTGGGCAATACCGCGATCCATCTGCCGCAAGGACTGATTTCGCGTTCGATAGAGCGTGATCATATCCAGCTTGAAGCGCCGCATCGGCAAGAGCCAAAAACCAGCCTTCGGGACGCTGGCCAAGCTCAACATCATCTAATTCCAGAAGTCGAAGCGCATCTAGTGTGGTGAAGCGATGCCCTTGTTTTAGCTCATCCAGTACCTGTCGCCACCTGCCAATCTTGTCGCAGTGTGAGTTGGGCAAGGGACTGAATTCCGGTTGGAGCTTTTTCTGATCCTCAAGTGTCAGAAGGACCTCCACGCTGTTCGAAAGATAGGAAAGGTCGCTGAGCCGCACCGTGTCGCCATCAATGGCCAACTGCAGTTTCGACCTTATGCGATCCTGCACGGTTTCGATAAGTTCGACGATCTGCGTTTGCGTCCAATCTTCGTCCCCAACATTCTCATCGAGCAAGGGCACAGCTTGCCAACCAGTCCTAGCGTCACTTTGAAAGCGATGCATGGCCACGCCCGAAGCAAGTGCAGCTAGACGGCCGAATAACCATTCATTCCACCTCAGCTCTCGAACGCCTCTGCGCGAAAGGTCCGGATCAAATTGAGCGTTCAGGCTGATTGGGAGAGTATTTGCGAAGTCGAGCGGCAGTCCAGCAGCTAGAATGCCAGGTTCAGCAGACTCTGAGATCGCGACCGAAATCGTGGTTTCTTTAGCAGTCGCTTTGTGGGCTCTCTTGTATTTTAGGGGCACTGGGTATTCGAGTGAATAACGGGTCCATATTCGTCCTTTCTTGCTTGGCTCAGAGAACAGGGTGCAATTCGCAGTAATGCGAGTCCCGGGCTTCATCTCTATTTCAACCGGAGGCTGCTCGCTTTGCACGAGTTCGGCTTCCCACTCAGCGCTGCCTTTGCGGCGATCAATCAGAGACAGTGATCGCAGGTGGTCTAAAAAGACCAAGTGACTCGCGTCCAAGCGCCGGATCCAACCTACAACATCGTCAGGGCCATATTCTGCATCGAGATCGATGGCTAAGAGTGTCTGCTGGCCCGACGGCTGATATAGACCCTTAATCGCTCTCGCCGGCTCGATCGCGTGGAGTACGCCTTTCTCTATGGCAAAATGGTAGGGTGGACAGTGTACGCTTAGCTTAGCACCGATTTGGTTGAGTGTCTTGAGGCCGATGCCAAACCTTCCTTTCGACCTAGCATCGTCTCGCTTCATCGAAAGAAAGGCGAGAGTCATCGCAATGACATCTGTAACGACAACGGGTCTGCCGTCATGAACGGCGAGAAGCTCTCCTTTGCCCTTGCGGCGTACTGACATCTTCAATGTCGAAGCTTCAAGATCATCAGCGTTCTGGATGACCTCAAGGATGGTGCGGTCAGCTTTGGTCAGTTGCTCGGCCGCTGCTTCGGAATACTCGCGGATTTCCTTGTAAACGTCATCGGAATTGACCAACAGCCGAATTATCTCTTCCAGTGCTCCTCGCGCAAATTCGGGGTCTTGGGGGTCGTTAACTTGCGGTCGATCCTTCCAGTTCTTCCATAGCAGCCGAACAGCGGCTTTCCCGTGCTCGTAGAGGTTAGGCTCGTTCTCGCTTGGTGTTTGGCTCAAGGCGCACCTTCCATGCTTAATCTGGGTGGTCATTTCGCATAGCTAGCCGTTTATGAACACTTGGCAATCTCTCTCGCTCATGCGCATCCGGCGCGGTGCGCGATCGGACATCGACGATAGGTATGTCAGTCGGACGCTCGCATTGGGGTCGTGAGCTGGCATTGGACCTACAGATACACGAAAGGCTGCTTTCCTTCACGGTCGACTAAGAGCAGACTTTCAGGACACGGCCCCGTATCTGACGCCCGATCATCTCGCAGCGAATGCCAGCTTTTGACATTTCAAAACAGTAGATGACTTGTTGGGCAAGGGCGATTTTAGTGTCCAACCAAAAAATAACAGTGAGCAGATAATACGTAGTTGGGTCCGAGTTACCATCAACACGGTTTCGACCATTAAAGGACCATTAAAGTGCATTTATGCTCTGATTACTAAAAAATCTGGATGCCAACCGAAGTCGCGCGCCACACCAGGAACGCAATGTGTCCCTGCGCTTTCACTACATCGCATGGAAAGCGGTTATCGCGAAATTTTCGGAAAAAATGGTCGGGCAGGCCGGATTTGAACCGACGACCCCTTCACCCCCAGTGAAGTGCGCTACCAGGCTGCGCTACTGCCCGAACGGACCCTACCTAGCTTGTTCGCCTGCCGAGCGCAAGCCGCTTGTTGCGGAGAGTATCGCCGGACCTGGATGACAAGCGGCGCGGCGCGAGGAAAGCTGTTTGCGCTGTTGCCTGCGCTCCATCTTGTCCGTCGCGATCATGCCCCAGGCGAGACCGTAAAGCATGTACATGTGCCGCCAGTGATCGGTGTCGATGAACACCGACAGGATGAGATGACCCGCAAAAACCGCGAAGATCGATTGGGTGAACGCCGTCCACGGCCGGGCCTTGAACAGCAGCGGAACCATGGCGATGAGTGTCCAGAGCGCCAGGAGGATATAGATCGTGCCGCCGAGCCAGCCATAGGTCGTGAAGCCCTTCAGATAGACATTGTGCTCGTCTTCCGGGAAATACTTGTTGAATTCCATCGCGCCGATGCCGAGCGGATGCTCCATCACCATCTGGAAGCCGAGCGAATAGCGGGCGAAGCGGCCGAGGCGGGCGCCGTCATACTCCTGAACGAGCCTGGCCCGCTGGCTGAACATCTCCGCCACGCTGTCGATGGACAGCGCCGCCGCGATCAGGGCGGCAACGGCCAGAATCCCGGCCGCGCCCAGAAAGATCAGCCGCGCGCGCCGCTGGCGCTTTTGCTCCGTGATCAGCGCCAGGATATAGACCGTCAGGACGGCGGCGACCAGAAGCCCCCAGGCACCGCGCGAGAAACTCAGGAAAACGCCGAGCAGCAGGATGGCGAGCGGCACCAGCAGGTGCAGGTTTTTCAGGACGGAGTCCTTCAGGAGCCGCTGCAGCAGAAGGACGGTCGGCAGGACCAGGAACGGGCCGAACACGTTCGGGTCCTGAAAGGTGCCACGGGCGCGGTCATACAGCGTGAAATAGCCGGCGCCGGGAAACAGCTGGAAATAGCCGGCGATGCCGATTGCCGCCACCAGGACCGCGCTGATCGTGTAGCCGCTCTGGATGATCCTGAATCTGTCCGGATCGTCCGCCAGAACGGCGGCGTAGAAGATGGCGGTGACCGCAAGAAAGCCGGAGATCGCGATATACATCATCGCTTCGCCCATTTCCCGGGCCATCGGAATGGAGGCCATACCGCCGGCGATATAGAGCATCAGGCAGATGATCAGCGGTCCGAATTCGCGCCGCAGCTTCAGGCCGCAGGCGAGCCAGACGACGGTGACAAGCGCCATGTAGAGTTCATAGGGCGCCGGTTCCTCGATGACGAAACCCGACAGAAATGCCGCCAGCCACAGGGCGCCATTGCCCAGGCTCCTTGCCGGAAGCCCGGCGGGCGAACGCGCGAACCGCGCGCCGCCATAAGGGGCGGCCGCGATGCTCAATAGGCATTCTCCGTATCGAGCAGACGGAAGGGCGTCAGCAGCAGGATTTTCAGATCGAACATGATCGACCAGTTTTCGATGTAGTAGACGTCGCACTCGACGCGGTGCTGAATTTTTTCCGGCGTGTCCACTTCGCCGCGCCAGCCGTTGATCTGGGCCCAGCCGGTGACACCGGGTTTCACCTTGTGGCGGGCGAAATAGCCGTCGACCACATCGTCCCAGGTCTTGTTGTCGGTATGGGCGTTGACGGCATGCGGGCGCGGTCCGACCAGAGACAGTCTGCCGGCCAGAACGTTGAAGAGCTGCGGCAGCTCGTCGATCGATGTCTTGCGGATGAACCGGCCCACGCGTGTCACGCGCGTATCGCCCCGGGTCACCACCTTTTTCGCGTCCGGATCGGCCTGTTCCGTATACATGGAACGGAACTTCAGGATCTCGATGATCTCGTTGTTGAAGCCGTAGCGCTTCTGCCTGAAAAGGACCGGTCCCTTGCTGTCGAGCTTGATGGCGATCGCCGCGGCGATCATCACCGGGAACAGCGTCACGAGCGCGAGCGTCGCGAACACCAGATCGAAAATCCGCTTGCCGACCATGTCCCAGTCGGCAATCGGCTTTTCAACGACATCGACAAACGGCACCGTGCCGATGAAGGACGCACCGCGGCTGCGGAAGCGGACCTTGTCGGTATGGGCGGACAGACGGATATCGACCGGCAGGACCCAAAGCTTCCTGAGCAGTTCCAGAACCCGCTGTTCGGCGCGCAAGGGAATGCAGACGATGAGCATGTCGATGCGGGCGAGCCGGGCGAACTCGACCAGCGCGTTGATGTTGCCGAGTTTCGGATAGCCTGCCACCACCGGCGGCGACCGGTCGTTCGAGCGGTCATCGAAAATGCCGCAGATGCGGATGTCGTTGTCGGCCTGGGCCTCGATGTCATGGATCAGTTCGGCCGCTGCCGTGCCGCCGCCGACGATGATGGCGCGCCGTTCCAGGCGGCCGGAATTCATCCAGTGGCGCACCAGCAGGAAGACGATCAGCCGCGACGCGCACAGGCCTGTCAGGCTGAGAGCGAACCACGACCCGATCCACGCATCGGGAAAGCCCGCGCCGACGCCTGTCGTGGATCTGAGAACCGCGAACATGGCGAAAACCAGGGTCCAGCCGGCCGCGACACGTCCGAACTGCGACAGACCCTGGCGCATGACGGGTACCTGATAGCAGTCGGCCGCCTGAAAAAAGGCGAGAGCGAACAGGATGGAAATTCCGATTGCAACGCCCTGCGTCAGGCTGAATGCAGTCGCGCTTGAACCGGTATAGGCGGCGATGAGCGCGGTGGATGCTATCAGCAGAATATCCGTCAGGCGGACCATGCCGGTCAGGACCGGAATGGACAGACCCTTGCCGCCGAGGCCCTGCGCGATCTCGCAGGCTTCGGCGGTCAGGCCCGTTGTTGCCGTCGGCAGGATTTCGACGTTTGTCGATCCTGTAACACCGCCGACCGTCTGCCGCAGATGCTTTTCCAGCCGGCGCCGCAAACCTGATCCATCGCTTGCGTGTAGAGCCGGATCGACCGGATCGGTCGGTTTGAAAGCCTGATTGCTCATCACCTGTTGCCTGATCTGGCATAGACCGCCTGGGCGCTGCTGTCGGCTGAAGCGCTTTCCGCCGCCTGGGGCGTGGCTTCGTCGGCCGGCGCAATACCCTGTACGTCCTGGTAGAGCGTGGTGATCCTGTCGTTCATCAGATCGGTGGAGAAGGTCGCGGCCAGGCATCTCTGCAATTCGCTGGCCTCCCGTTCCATCCGGACAGGGTCTTCCAGCGCTTCTTCCATTGCGACCGTCAGTTTGCCGATATGTCCAGGTTCGATCAGCCGGCTGGCATAGCGGCCGAAAATCTCCGGGATACCACCGACCCGTGTCGCAATGAGAGGACGCTGTGCCGCGACCGTTTCAAGGATGATGTAGGGCATGGCTTCCGCGCGGGAGGGAATAACCACGTTCCTGGCAAGTTTGAACGCTTCGCGTGCGGGCAGGGCGCCATGGAACGTGATGGCGTCCTCCAGGCCGAGTTTCCTGACCATGTTGCGGTAACGTTCTTCCTGGGGACCTTCTCCGACAATGTGGGCCCGGGGCGCGGTTCCGGTTTTCAGGCGGATGTTGTAGAGCGCTTCGATGAACAGGTCCGGACCCTTCAGGTCGCGGAGCATGCCGATATAGAGAAAGTCGCCGGCGTCCTTGTTCACGGTGACCGGAGCGAATTCTTCCGGTGTCAGTCCATTGTAGACAATCCGCGATTTGGCTTTCGGCTGCCCGACCTTGCTCTCGTAAGCTGCCGATTCATAATCGGAGACGAACACCAGACCGTCCGTGATCCGTCCAAGCAGGCGCTCCAGCGTGTGATAGACGCGTCCTTCGAGACGGTTCGGATCGTAATGCAGGCTGCCGCCATGGGGACAATAGATGCGGGCCACTTTGCTTCCGAACAGTCTGAGGCCGCTGCCGATCAGGCGGGCGTAGGCGCCGCCCTTGGCGCCGTGTCCGTGCAGAATGTCCGGATTGAGGTCGCGGATATGGCGGTAGATCGCCAGGGTCGCCGACATGTCCTTGGGCGTGAGTTGGCGCTGCATGGGAAAGCGCGCCAGGCCAAGGGTAAGTTTCGGCCGCAGTTCCTCCAGGAACCGGTTGTCGAAAGTGCTGCCAGTGCTGCTGTCGCAGATAAGTCCGACATCATGTCCGGCTTCCGCCTGGGCGGTGGCCAAATCGCGAATATGGCGGAAGATTCCGCCAATAGGCGAGCGGACACAATGAACGATCCGCATGGGGTTCGTCGTCATGGTGCAGTATCCCTGTTACCACCCCCAGGTTTCTTTTGGACCTGTGAGGCTCGGTAGCTGCACCCTAGCAAAGGGAGGTGAGTCTCCGGTTAACTGACCATCACTCTAGAAATAGCGTTCGCGGACGTAAATTGTGTCTCCGGGACGGACCGGGTCCGAAATGGGCACACGTCCGTTTAGGATTTCGCCGTTGATCTGGCGGGTGATATCCACATCGACCTGCTGTGCCCTTGAGCTGAATCCGCCCGCGGTCGCGATGGCGTTCTGCACCGTCATGCCCGCCACATAATTGTACTGGCCCGAGTTTTGCACTTCACCCATCACAAAGATCGGCCGGTAGGTATCGACCTCGACGGAAACGTCCGGATCGCGGATATAGCCCTGCCGCAATTTCGTGGCGATTTCGGCTGCCAGGCTTTGTTGTGTTTTACCTCGGGCGGCGACGCTGCCTACCAATGGAAAGGAGATATATCCAGCCTGATCAATGACATAGGTGTTTGAGAGATCGTCCTGTCCAAACACGATGATGCGCAGCTTGTCGCTTGAATCCAAGCGGTAAGGCTGTGTCAACGTCTCATGAAAAGCTGTCGGCGGCTGCCTGTACCCGCTGCAAGCAACGAGACCCAGGCAAAGACCCAGGACAAGAAGCGCTTTCATTGGCATCTACGACTCTCCTACAATTCGCAGACAGCATCGCGTGTTATGGTTAATTGAGGGTGAATGGGGAAAAACTGTCTGCGCGTATATCGTCAGAACTGCGCATGCATTAATTAACAGGCCTCTTTGTGCAATTGCATGCGCCTTAACCGATCGCTTACCCTAATTCGACATAGTTTGCCGGAATTGTGGAGATTCAAGTGATGAATGCTGAGCGGCGGACAGTTTCCGATGATGACATGGCGGTGGACCTGGGCGGTTTGCTGCGGACGATCGGCCGTTCCCTGGGCTGGCTTTTGCCGCTGACCTTGTTCGTGGCGGTCGCTGTATTCCTCGGGCTGCAATTCGTCGCTCCCAAATACAAGGCCGAAGCCAGGATCCTCATCGAGAGCACCGACAACAAGTTTCCGGGCGGCTCGCGCGGGGTGGAAGAGGAAAGGGCGGTTCTCGACAGCGAGGGCGTCGCCAGCCAGGTTCAGCTCCTGATGTCCGCGGATCTGGCGCGGCGGGTGGCGAACAAACTCAATCTCGCGGCGATCCCCGAATTCGATGCCGACGGGACCGGCACACTTGTCAGCAATCTCATGTCCTTGATCGGTCTGGGCGGAAAGACCACCGCCAACAGCGCGGAAGAACAGGTCCTCAAGCATTTTTACGAGAACCTGCAGATTTACCGGCTGGAAGGCTCGCGCGTCATTGCCGTCGACTACCAGGCGGAAAATCCCGTTCTGGCGGCGCGGGTGGCCAATGCCATCGTCGACGAATACCTCTCCATCCAGTCAAGCGCCAAGCGGGTGACAACCGAGCAGGCCTCCGCCGCCCTTGAGCCTCAGATCGTCGAATTGCGCAAGGATGTTCAGGCTGCCCGCAAGGCCGTCTCCGATTTCAGGGCGCGGGCCGATTTGCTGATCGGAGCCGACAACATTCCGCTCAATCAGCAGCAGCTCGCCGAGACGAGCAGCGACTATTCCGCCGCCCAGGCGACCAAGGCGGAAGCGCAGGCCAAGGCCGGTCTCATCCGCGAGATTCTGAATTCCGGCGGTTCGCTGGAAAGCGCCAGCGAAGTTCTCGGGTCCGCGCTGATCCAAAGGCTGCGCGAGCGGCAGGTCGAAATCCAGTCGAACGTCGCCGAGCTGTCCATAACGCTGTTGCCGAACCATCCGCAGCTCAAGGCGCTTCAGTCGCAGCTTGGTGACTACGACCGGCAGATCAGGAACGAAGCGCGACGGATTCTTCAGGGGCTGGAAAATGACGCGAAAGTCGCCAACCAGCAGGCACTGGCGCTGGAAAAACGCCTCAATGAGCTGAAAACCGCGGCGGCGCGCTCGAATGCGGATCAGGCCCGCCTGAGCGAACTGGAACGCGAGGCCAATGCCAAGGCCGCCCAACTGGATCAACTGATGTTGAGCTTTCAGGAAGCCGATTCCCGATTGAGGGCGCAGGTTCTTCCCGCCGACGCGCGCATCATTTCCCGTGCGAGCGTTCCGGCCGAACCGTCTTCGCCGAAGATCGTCTCCACCACGATCATAGCGGCGCTGGTGACCTTTATTCTGGGATGCGCTTTCGTGCTGATGCGCGAATTCCTGAGCGGAAACGCGCTTTACCGCATGAATGACGCCGCCGGCGTCAACGTCCGGGATGTACCGGTGGCACCCCACAATGAGGGAAATGACTGGGGACGCGGCTACTCCCAGACCTTTTCGAACTACCGTATGGATGCGGAATTCCGGGAAAACCTGTCTTCGCCAAAGCCGCTTGAGGAAGAAAAGCAGCCGTTTATCGAAGACGAACCCGAGGCAGCGGCGGAAGAAACTCCCGGGCGGCTTTCACCGCTCAAGGAGGTCCTTGAGCGAAAAAGGCGCCGGAGCGTGCGCTCGCGTGACGATCATGACGCTGCCCCCGATCGGACCCCCGATTGGGCCCCCGGCTGGGCCCGCAACTGGGTCCGGGGCGCCGGCAGAGAAGATCCAAAGGCTCCGGTCCCGAAAGCACCGGTCTATGAACAGGAGCTCGAGGCCGGCGAAACTGTTGCGGGGGAGACCGGTGCCAGGGAGATCAGTGCCAGGGAGATCAGTGCCAGGGATACCAGTGCGGGCGAACCGGTCCCCACAACCTTGGCGGAAGATGTCCAGGCGGCGGGGCGGATTGTCGTCCTGAGCGTCGATGACGATGCGCTTTCTCACGATCTGGCATTCGATCTGGTGCGTAAAGCCGCGAAAGCCGGCAAATCCGCGCTGATCATGGAAGTGTTTCCCGAACAGCACGACAAGAAGGCGGCCGAAGGGTTTTCCGATATCATCGCCGGCAACGCGCCGTTCGCAAAGGTGGTCTACAGGGATGCGGCCACCAAAGCTCATATCATTGAAGCCGGCCGCCTGGCGATCACCGACGACATGGTCAATTCGGATCGCTTCAAGCTGGCACTCGAAGCGATCAAATCCACCTATCAGACCATTGTGGTCGATCTGGGAGCGATCGACGGAACGCTTGCCAGTGCCCGCATGTTGAGTTTTGCCGACCGCGTTCTGATCGCCGCGAGCGCGCCCGACCACAGTCATGAACTGCAAAGCGCGGCCAACCTGCTTGCCCACAACACGGGTGCGAGTGTGGAAGTCGTGATTTCGGGAGAAACCGGCTCCGACCCGCGTCGCAATGACGATGGTCACGCGGCATAGGGTAGCTGCTCTAATTCAGCTCAGGCCGGCTTTCCACTTCCGTAGCTGGCGAACGAGTGGCCACAGGAAATCGGAATTGCGGATTGCGGACTTCGCATGGGTGCGCGTCCGGTCGAGGCCTTTTTTCAGGGCGCCCTTCCAGGTAACCGCAAGGAAGCTGTCCTTCAGAGCAACAGGATCTGCCCAGGCTCTCTTGTAGGGCTCTGCGCCGAGACCGAAATCCAGCATGTTCACGCCTTCGGCCGCGCAGGCGCTGCGGAGAATTTCCAGGAACAGGATATTTCCGGGGCTGTAAGCCTCCATGTCGTCGTGGGAAATACTGTTGCTGTAGGAGTAGATCGTACCGGCGTGCTCAATGCACAGATAGGTGGCGCGGATCGTGCCACCGGTTTCCAGGAACCAGACATCGAGCGGCCGGACCTTCGTTTCCGTATTGAGCAGACGCGACAGAAAATCGACTGAAACGGCCGTGGAAAAGGCATTGGGTATGCCTGCCTTCGCTGCCCGTTTCGCGCGCTGGTCCACAAAGGCGTCGAGACCCTGGCGGATTTCTTCCGGCGTAATTGCCTTGACCACCCTGTATTGTCCGGCGGCACGCAACAGCCTTTCCTTGCGCAGCAGTTTCTTGCGCGCGGACTTGCTGTGGGTTTCGGTGAACAGAACCTGGAAATCCGAGGGCAGGGAACGCATGAAAACCGGACTGGGGCTTGGTGCGGCCCGGTGAAGCACGAACGGATGCGAGCGGCCGTGCCAGTTTTCCGGAACGTTGTGAAGCGCCAGAAGGTCCGTGCCTGCCTGCCTGCAAAGGCTGACCAGAATTTCCTCTATCTCTTCCCGTCCGGCCTGCGCATAAAAATCCGCGTCCCAACAACCGGTGTTCTGATTGCCGTTCTGATGTCCAAGGAAGCTGAGCGTCCTGATCCCGGCGGAGCATTCAACGCCCATCGGCAGGAGAAGAACCGCTTTATCTCTCCGATGGACGACGGCGATCACTGGGTCTATTCCGTGTTCCCTGCCAAGGGTTTCATACCATGCCGAGACCCATTCATAGGATTGATACGGGTTGACGTATCCCGCGTCCTTGAGATGCTGCCAGTCGGTTCTGGCGTCGGAAAGCCGCGTGAAGACGGAGACTTTCAGCGCGGCATCCTTCCCGCTCATATCCTGTCCATCCGTCCTGGTGGAGGAAGGAGGCGGGAAGGCGTCAACGTGAGATAAACGGTTTTGAACGAGCATCGGAACACACTGGGAGTGTTGCTGGCGGATCGGGCGAAGTCTCGATAGATTTAGCAATAAATATTAAAGAAACCGTGCCTATCTGGTATCCGTTTCATGTTTGGGTGTCTCGAACGCATGGGCAAACGTCAAAACGCGGTATCGCACGCTTTCGGTGTTCTGGAAAAAACAGGGCTCAGCCGGTTGCTGGCTCCGTTCACCCGGGGCTGCGGCGCGGTTTTCATGATGCACCATGTCCGGGCCGCGCGGCCGGATGCTTTTCAACCCAACCGCCACCTGGAGATCACGCCGGAATTCCTGCGTCTTGCCGTTGAGCGGACGCGGGCGAACGGCTACGAGATCATCGCACTGGATGAGGCCATCGATCTTCTGAAAACCGGTTACGGGGATCAGCGTTACGCGGTCCTGACCTTCGATGACGGCTACCGGGACAATCTGGAAGTCGCCTATCCCGTTCTGAAGGACCTTCAGGCGCCGTTCACGGTGTTCGTCGCGAGCGGTCTGGTCGACCGGACGACGGAACTCTGGTGGGTCGCGCTTGAGCGTATCATCGCCCAAAACGACGAGGTCGTCTTTTCGGGGAGCGGCGAAACGGGTGGCGTTCCGTGCCGGACCACCGCGGAAAAAGAGGCCTGTTTCAAGCGGCTGGTCAACTATCTGACGCTCGAGGTCAGTGAACCGGACCAGAGGAAGATCATCCGCGCGCTGTGTGAATACTACGATGTCGATCTGGAAGCCCTGGCCGATGAACTGGTGATGAATTGGGACGAAGTCCGGCAACTGGCTTCCGACCCTCTGGTGACCATCGGGGCTCATACGCACGATCATTTCGCCATGGCGCGTCTGGACGCTGGCGCGGCGCGCGCGGACGTTCTCAAGGGCGTGGCGCGTCTGGAACAGGAAATCGGCATGCGACCGAAGCATTTTGCCTATCCGTACGGCTATTCGCATGCGGTCAGTCCGCGCGATGCGAACATTTTGCGCGAAGTCGGTTTCGCGTCGTCGGTGACGACGGCTCCCGGTGTGCTTCAGTCAGTGAATGCGCGGGAACTGATGATGCTGCCGCGGGTCTCTCTGAACGGACATTTTCAGGACCCGGCGGTGGTTGACCAGTATCTGACCGGCGCACCCTTCGCGCTTTACCGCGCGGCCCGCTGGGCGGCCTCTGGTTTCGGCCTCAGGTCGGGTTTTTCCCGCCTTTTTCCATCCACCAGATAATGGCGCCGGCCGGGATCACCCAGATCAATCCGGCAATCGCGAAATAGATGAAGCGCACGAGCGTCGATGCGTTCTGCAGGGTCATGTCGCCGATCACCATGGCGATGAGGGCATAGACCACGACAAAAACCACCAGAAGCACCATGCCGACGAATTTTCTGAACGAAGGAACCATATTGGAAGCGTGTCCGTGACCTGGCTGAAGCGTGTCGCGTTAAATCGAATTCAGGAAATCGCCCGAACGCATTTGCAACGCAAACGCTGTCTCGGGCGTCCTCCTAGATCCATGAATCCGCTCAAACGCGACACGCTCTAAACGAATTTGAGCGCTTGTGTATGCTTCCACATCCAAGCGGAAGGATCTGGCGGCGCTTATAGCCTGCTTGCCTGCCAGGTCGCAACGTCCGGATAGGATGCGGTACAGCTTTTAATTCGGAAGAAAATTCATCCACTCACGAGGGGCAGATTGCCGCAAAACGCGCTCACGCACTTGCTGTTTTGCAATAGTCTCTATATTTCCGCACCTTGATAGCCCTGACTAAACTGAAGGCAATTGGGCCGGAGAAGAAACATGACGGTAGCGGCAAGCACAAACGGCGTGGCGGCATCCGTGTCTCCGGTCAGGCTGGCGCGCATAAGGCAGAACCGGAAGCTGATCCGCTGGTGGCTTTATGGTGTGTGTGCATTGATCCTGGCCATGGTCGTCGTGGGCGGTGCCACCCGTCTGACCGAATCCGGCCTGTCCATCACCGAGTGGAAGCCGATCCACGGTGTCATCCCGCCGCTCAGCGAAGCCGAGTGGGAAGATGAGCTTGAGAAATACCGGCAGATCCCGGAGTACCAGCTCATCAACAAGGGCATGAGCCTTGAAGAGTTCAAATTCATTTTCTGGTGGGAATGGGCGCATCGTCTGCTGGGCCGCTTCATCGGAATAGCGTTTTTCGTTCCGATGCTTGGCTTCTGGGCCGCCGGGCGGATCGAACCCTGGCTGAAACCCAGGCTGCTGATCGGGCTTGCGCTTGGCGGTCTGCAGGGATTTGTCGGCTGGTGGATGGTGGCGTCCGGTCTCGTCGAACGGGTGGACGTCAGCCAGTACCGCCTTGCCGTCCACCTGACGCTGGCCCTGATCATATTCGCCTATCTGTTCTGGATTGCCCGCCGCCTGGTGCCACTGGCTGAACCGGAGCCGGAAGAGTTGGCGCGCCTTGCGGGCCTCAGCCGGCTGTTTCTCGGGCTGGTTTTCCTGCAGATGTTTCTGGGCGGTCTCGTCGCCGGCCTCAATGCCGGGCTCACGTTCAATACCTGGCCATTGATGGATGGGCGCATCGTTCCGGACGGACTCCTCGTCATGCAGCCGGTCTGGCTGAACTTCTTTGAAAACGTGATGACCGTTCAGTTCCAGCACCGGATGACGGCCTACCTTCTGGTCGTTATCGGTCTGGCGCTGGCTTACAGCACATTCAGGGTCAGCCGCCGCGCGGAGTTGCGGCGGGCAGGCGCTCATCTCGGCGGCTTCGTCCTGCTGCAGGCGGTCTTCGGTATCCTGACCCTTGTCTGGATGGTGCCTTTGCCGGTCGCTCTGCTCCACCAGGGTTTCGCGGTGGTGGTTCTTGCCGCGTCGATAGATTATCTGGCCATCCTGAAAGGCGCATTCCCGATCCGGGGATAGGCGGCGAGGCTGTAAAATAACAAAGCCCGCCAACCGGCGGGCTTTGCCTTTTGCGCGATACGTCGCGGGATCAACCCGACAGCGCCTGGTCCAGATCGGCGATGATGTCGTCGACGTCCTCCAGACCGACGGAAAGCCGCACAACGTCCGGTCCGGCACCCGCTACCGTTTTCTGCTCGTCCGTGAGCTGGCGGTGGGTGGTGGAGGCCGGGTGGATGATCAGGCTGCGGGTATCGCCGATATTGGCCAGATGCGAGAACAGCTCGACCTTTGACACCAGATTTACCCCGGCTTCGTAGCCGCCCTCGACACCGAAGGTGAAGACCGCGCCGGCGCCCTTGGGCATGTATTTCTGCTGCAGGGCATGATGCTTGTCTTCAGGCAGGGCGGCGTAGGAGACCCAGTTGACCTTGTCATGGCCCGACAGGTGCAGCGCCACCTTCTTGGCATTGTCCGAATGGCGCTGCATGCGCAGCGGCAGCGTTTCAATGCCTGTCAGGATCAGGAAGGAATTGAACGGCGAAATCGCGGGTCCCAGGTCGCGCAGACCGAGAACCCTGCACGCGATCGCGAAGGCGAAATTGCCGAAAGTCTCATGAAGAACGATGCCCTGATATTCGGGGCGCGGCTGGGACAGCAGGGGGTAATTGCCGCTTGCCGACCAGTCGAAACTGCCGCCGTCGACGATGATACCGCCCATTGAATTGCCATGGCCACCCATGAACTTGGTCAGCGAGTGCAGGACGATGTCCGCGCCATGCTCGATCGGACGGCACAGATAGGGGGTCGCCATCGTATTGTCGACAACCAGCGGAACACCCTTGGCTTTGGCGAGCGCCGCAATCGCTTCTATATCGACGACGATACCGCCCGGATTGGCGAGGCTTTCGATGAAGATCGCCCGGGTCCGGTCGTCGATTGCGGCTTCGAAGGTGGCGATGTCTGCCGGATCGGCCCATTTCACGTTCCAGCCGAAACTTTTGAACGAGTGGTTGAGCTGATTGATCGAGCCGCCGTAAAGCTTGTTCGCCGCGACGATATTGTCGCCCGGCTGCATCATTGTGTGGAAGCACAGAAGCTGGGCGGAATGGCCCGAGGCCGTGGCGAGTGCCGCGGTTCCGCCTTCGAGCGCTGCAACCCGCTCTTCCAGAACGGCGGTCGTGGGGTTGGTGATCCTTGTATAGATATTGCCGAAAGCCTGCAGGCCGAACAGGGAGGCCGCGTGGTCGACGTCGTCGAACACAAATGACGTCGTCTGGTAGATGGGTGTTGCCCGGGCTCCCGTTGCCGGATCGGGTGCCGCTCCGGCGTGAATGGCCAGAGTTGAAAAACCCGGAATTTTATCGCTCATCAAAAAACCTCCCTGTTTGAATTTCGGCCAGTTTGGCGGAAGCGGAAGGGGAGGTCAAAGCAGGAAATTGCGGTTTTGGCGATCAGTGGAAAAAATTTTGGCGTCAATAGGTTAGGGCGGATCTACACGGCCGTGGCACACGCGGTTTCAGCGAATTTACAGCTATCGCCAATCAACCCCGGCGGCCGGACTGTGGTTTCCGGACGTCGACCTTTGCCAGAAAATAGACGGCAAAAAGCAAAAAGGCGGCCAATAAGGGCAAGCACCAGGCCAGAGTGGCGGTGTTACCGAGCACAGTGAGCATGACAGTCTCCAGGGACGTTCTTTTTCGCTTGCATCAGTATTAAACGGCTGGAGATGTAAGAAGTGAGAAGAAATCGATGAGAGTTTTCAGCTAATTAATTTAAAATTTGAATGAAGCCGGATGGTTCGCCCTGATTCAGTCTGGCCGGTCCGCGTCGGTGCAAGCGGTTTGGTCCTCCGATGAAACGGGGCCGGCATTCAGCAACCGCATCGGGCGGCTTTTCCTGCCACTCTTCCGGTCCAGGCGGATCAGCAGAATGAGGCATGTGATCAGGGCCAGGAAGGCAAGGCCGGAGTAGATGTTGAACATTTGCTGAAGTCCCCGGCAAATCTTCCGATATCACTTGAGCTGAGTTCCGCCCAAGTATTGCGTATTTCCGCAGTGACCTTAGCAAAAACACGCATAGGTTGAGAAGCCGAGGGAACTTCATTCCTGTGGATTTTCGATCAACATCCTGATTCGAAGGCGGGTTTCGATTTCATCGCAGTATGCGACCGTGGCGATTTCGATCTTCGGAACTATCCTGCGATGCGGAATCGTCCGGCAACCAGTGCTCCTCCCGCTCGGCGAAGGGCGACCCTGGCTCGGCGCGGTGGACGACCGCGAACAGGACGAGGGCAATCAGGCCGGCCATTGCCATCAACACCCATTCTATCGCGGTAAACAGGGTCGGGTCCTGTGTCATTTCACGCTCTCCAGCAGACAAATCCGATCGCGGGTCCGACAGGCGCGAACCCGGACAAAGGGCTATCAGGCGCGTATTGTGCGAAGCTGGTGTAAAGGGAAGGTGCCTCGGGCAAGCGGCGCAACGCTGCCGATAGGCTGCCTTCCGCCATCAAATGCTTCCAAATCGACGCTTTACGCTCTAACCGGGCTTTTTCCCGGAAAGGCCGCGGTGCTGGAAGCCGGACTTGAGGGAAGGCCGTTTGGAAGACAGTGTTCTGGAATTGACGCCTGCCCAGCCGATCTCACCGGACAAACGGCCATATTCTATCTTCGGGCAGCGGTCCATGACGACCTTGATGCCAGCGGCTTCCGCCCGTTCGGCGGCTTCATCGTGGCGCACGGTAAGCTGCATCCAGATCACCTTCGGCAGCTTGCCTCCGGCAAGAACCTCATCGACGATCTGTCCGGCGGCCGCGGAATTTCGGAAGATGTCGATCATGTCCGGTACACCCGGCAGGTCGTCGAGGGAGGCGTAGACAGTCTGTCCCAGGATCTCCTTGCCTGCCTGGCCGGGATTGACCGGCCAGACCTCATAGCCCTTGGACAGAAGATATTTCAGCACAAAATACGACGGGCGGACGTTGTTGGCGCTGGCGCCCACCATCGCGACGGTTTTCACCTCGTCCAGAATGCTCTTGATGTAGGTGTTGGAATAGCTGTCGTGATTCATGCGCTGGAGGTCCTTCGATAGGCCGCGCTATCCAATGCGAAATACAGCCACACCGCAAGAGCGGCCAGGTGCGCAAAAGGTCACAAGCGGAATGCCGCTGGAAAGGCGCTTCGCGGGTCGGAGAGATGGGATCGGTTTGACAAAAAGAACGGCCTCATCCGGCAAGCGCTCGCGCCTGTTCCTTTCTGAACTCCTTGCGGATCATCAGCTTAAGGCCTGACCACACGGCATCGACCGCGCAAACTTTCACATCCACAAGTCCCATCGGCAGGCAGATCTCGCGGATCACGTCCTCGGTGACATCGGTCGGCACCTTGCTCGACTTCTTGGGCCAGGAGACCCAGATCATGCCATCCGGGTGAAGAACCGCGCGGAGCTGGCCGAGCCAGTGAACCAGATCGTTCCGCCTCGTGACAAAGACATGCGCGCAGCCCAGTCCTGGATCCGGTGCGGCTAGGAGCGTCTGGCCAGGTACTTCACGGTCCAGCAGGTCCGCGATCTGTGCCGGCATCTCGTGCCGCCAGCAGGTCATTGCGGGTTTCAGGCCCAGCTTGGCCGAAAGGGGCCGACCGGAATAGCCCGCCTGAGGCATCAGCTGTCGGTCCAATCCGGCTTGCGTTTTTGGAGGAAGGCCGAGATACCTTCTTCGGCGTCTTTTGCCATCATGTTGTCCACCATGGTCTGGGCGGCGAAATCATAGGCCTGCGAAAGCGGCATTTCGAGTTGACGGTAGAAGGCTTCCTTGCCGATCCGGAGTGTTTTGGCCGATTTGGACGCGATCATTGAAGCGTATTTCTGAACGACCTGTTCGAGATAGTCCGCCGCCACGATCCGGTTGATGAGGCCGAAATCCTTGGCGGTCGAGGCATCGATGCTTTCACCGGTCAGCAGCATTTCCATCGCCTGTTTCGGCGCAACATTGCGGGAAAGGGCCACCATGGGCGTCGAGCAGAACAGGCCGATATTGACGCCGGGTGTGCAAAAAGTCGCCGTATCCGTGGCGATCGCCAGATCGCAGGACGCGACAAGCTGGCAGCCCGCCGCTGTGGCGACACCCGTGACCACCGCGATCACCGGTTTGGGCAGGCGGACGATCTGCTGCATCAGATCGGAACATTGCCGCATGATCCTTTCATAGGTGGCCCTGCCGCCATCCGCTTCGGCCCGCGCGGCGGTCAGCTCCTTCAGGTCATGACCGGCGCAGAACACCTTGCCCTCCGCGCCAATCAGAATGACACGCACTTGCGGATCTTCCGCGGCCTTGGCAAGTTCGCCGGAGAGCGCCGTCATCATCTCCGTGGAAAGGGCGTTCATCCGGTCCGGGCGCTGCATAACGATCCGGTAGACACCTTCATGCAGAAGAGTCGCGAGCATGGGTTTCTGGACGTCGTCATTTGCGGCGGTTTCGGACATGGAGCGCTCCCTGCTGATCCTTGTTGTTGCGGATATTATAGCCGATGAGCACCGCACCGCGATAGACAAGGCGCAACTTCCCCTCTGCCGATCACAGATCGTTTATCGGCGAAGATCATCAAGCCGCTGGCGGTTCCCCGGCGATAGGCTATCCTTTTTCGCCATGTGCAGGTTCGTTACCCTCCGCTTTCCATTCTGCGCACTTCTGGGCGTCTTTCTTGCCCTGTCTTCCGCAAAGGCCGGGGAACAGGTGGATGTTGCGCTCGTGCTCGCGGTCGACGTCTCGCGCTCCATGTCTCCGGAAGAACTTCTCATCCAGCGCAAGGGCTATGCGGTGGCGGTCTCCAGTCCGGACGTCGTTCGCGCCATCGAGCTCGGCGCCTATGGCCGGATCGCGATGATGATGTTCGAATGGGCCAACGATGGTCATGCCCGCGAGATTGTCGAATGGTCGGTCATCGAAAATCAGGCCGATGCACTCGGGTTTGCCGAAAAGATCCTCGCCGACAGCACATACGGACAGCGCCGAACCTCCATATCGGGCGCGATTCGGCACGCCGCCTCGCTCCTGAGGGAAGCGACCTATTCCGCCGACAGGCGCGTGATCGACATATCCGGCGACGGCCCCAATAATCAGGGGACCCCGGTGACCCTGGCGCGCGACGCAGCGGTCGAGAGCGGTCTTGTCATCAACGGTCTGCCCCTGATGACCAAAGGCGGCGTCGGTTTCCAGTTCAACATTCCGGACCTGGACGAATATTACCGGCGCTGCGTGATCGGCGGTCCGGCAAGCTTCGTGATCCCGGTCAATGACTGGGCCCAGTTTCCCGAGGCCGTCCGGCGCAAGCTGATCCTGGAGATCGGCGGCCTGATGCCGCCAGAGGTGCCAAAGATCATTCCCGCGCAAATCACCTTCGGCGAACCTTATGACTGCCTGGTAGGCGAGAGGATCTGGCGGCAGATGCGCGAGCAATATTTCTGGGACCAGTAGGCCTCTGTTTTCGCTGGAGCGGCAACCGGCATTGTCAGCGGCAGGCCTCTACGTATATTCCCGGATAGGACGGTTCCGCCATATCGGCCAGTGTGCGGACCATGCTCAAGGAAAAACGCGGCACCGCCGGCCATCTCAAGCGCACGCTCACCTTGCCCTGGCTGGTTTTCTACGGTGTCGGCGTCACGATCGGCGCGGGTATTTTCGCGCTGATCGGCGAGGTTCTGGCGCTCGCCGGAGACCAGGCGCCGTTGTCGTTCCTGCTGGCCGGCACAATCGCCGGGATTACCGGCATCTCCTACGCGGTTCTGATCCAGAAATTTCCGAAGGCGGGCGGGGAGGCAGTCTTTGTGAACAGGGGGCTGGGGCGGGTGTTCGCGCGTCTTACCGGCTATGGTGTCGTCGCCACCGGGATCATTTCAAGCGGTGTGATCGCACTGGCGTTCGCGGGTTATATCCAGGAGCTTGTCCCGCTTCCGCAGCCCCTTCTCGTCATTGCCGTCATCGCGGTCCTGTCCGCCATTGCCTGGTACGGCGTGCGGGAAAGCATCTATTTCGCCGCGGCCATAACAGTGCTGGAACTGGGCACGCTGCTCGTTGTGATCTTCTATGGCCTGCCGCTGTTCGGCGATCTCGGCGCGGTGGCCGGGTCATTCACGCCGACGCTCGGCGTTGTGCCGTTGGCCGGCATCGCGTCCGGCGGTGTCCTGGCGTTTTTCGCGTTCATCGGATTTGAAGACATAGAAAACATGTGCGAGGAGACCCTGCGGCCCGAGTGGACCGTGCCGCGCGCGATTTTCCTTACCCTGGGAATTACCGTCTTCGTCTATGTTCTGCTCGCGGTCATCGCCTCATTGGCTGAGGACCGTCAGGCGATCGTATCGTCAACGGCACCGTTGGCGCGCTTGTATGAATCCGTCTCCGGCCTTTCCGGAAAACCCGTTGCCGCCGCCGCGACGATCGCAATGATAAACGGTATCCTCGTCCAGATCGTCATGGCCAGCCGTGTCCTGTACGGCATGGCGAACGAGGGCCTCGCCCCGATGTGGCTGGCGAAGGTCGACAGTCGCAGGCAGACCCCGGTACGGGCCACGCTGATAGTCGCCGCCGCTATTCTCATGCTCACGTTCCTGTTTCCGCTGGTGCGGCTTGCGGAAGCAACGAGTCTCGTCACCCTCGGCGTTTTCGCACTGGTCAATCTGGCGCTCTTCAGGCTCGGCGGCCTCGCGAAAACGGGAAGTCTGCATAGATACCGTTGGTGGGGGCTGGCCGGTGCATGCCTTTGTCTTGCGATCGCGTTTTTCCAGATCGGTACGGGGCTCTTCGGCGGACACTGACCAAAAAGGTCCGGATAAAAAAATCCGGGGGCGTTTCCGGATCCTGCTTTTACATAGATAGAGAATTTGTAAACTTCATTCGCAGATTGTGGTTCCGCACTTTAACGGATGCAGGTATGACGGGAAAGTGTTGCCAGGTCTTGTGTTTTCGGGGTTTTGCCAGATCTTGTGTTTTCGGGGTTTTGCCAGATCTTGTGTTTTCGGGGTTTTGAATGTCGCTCGACATAGAACAATCCATGTTGGAGGAGGCGTCGAGAATACTCCATCGCGAGATTGACCGCGACGAGAACCTGCACGAGCATTTGAACATCAACAAGTTGCTCGCTTTCATCCAGGGCGTTCATGGCAGGCTCGGAATAGAGCTGAACGTGAACAGCGTCTATCTCTACAAATCTGTCGGGGAACTTGCCGAAGCGGTTTGCCGGGGCGTCCACAACGATGTTCCGAAGCTGCTGAAACTCAGCGATGGCGGCACGCAACCGCCTATGATCATCTTCGCGGGCGGCGTGAGCTGTTTTCTGGAAATCAAAAGCCTTCTGCAGGGGATCACCCACGAGGGCGCCATTTACGGTATGAACCTGACGGATTTCGATTTTCCGAACGTTCGTCCCGCGACTGTCTCCGATGAAATCGATGCCTGTCTCGCGGAGCTCGAAAGGCAGGGAATTGACGGCCCGGTCTGCGTGCTTGGCTATTCGCTCGGTGGAATTTTCGCGCTGGAACTGGCCAGAAAACTGCGCGCCTCCGGCAGGGAAATCCGCTTGCTTGGACTGATCGATACGCCGCAAAGCGAGCATGTCTGGCCCCTGCCGGTCTGGATCGGCTACGTCCTCCATCGGCTCCGCCGGCGCCTGCGAAAAGTGAAGGCCGGTTTACGAGCGTCCCGTACAAGCCCGGTTTCCGTCTCTCAAAAAACGGAAATTCAGCCTCGGCGCATGCTCCTCCACCGCCTGAGGCCGCTCATCTTCCGCTTTTGCAGTCCAAAATCGGATATCTACCCGGAACTCGCACCCGAATGGGTAGGGGGGTACACACCGGACTATCAGAGGGTCGGAACACAATTGCTCCGGATGAAGGGCCTCTACCGCCCGACCGTTTATGACGGGAGGCTGGTCTATTACCGGGCGAAGGGGGGAGACCCGACCGAGTGCGACCAGCGCCTCATCTGGCAGCCTTTTCTGCCGAATGCAGAATGGGTGGACGTGCGCGGCAATCATCTGAGCGTCATCGTCGGGAAGAACGGGGTTGCCCTCGGCCAGGACATCAGCCGGCGGCTGGAGCGCGCAAACAGGACCGCTCTAACCGCTCCTGCGGCGGCGTCTGCGCCTTTCGCCGCCGGAGTTGCCCACTTCGGGAAGCGCGTCGCGCGGCGGTAAATCAACAGCGGTTCTGAGGTTAGGGAAAGGATCCACCTTGTTCGGCAGCGCCATGGCGTTGACGAAATGCTCCTGGAACTTCGGCTCCAGCGCGGTTTCGATCTTTTCGATATCCCGTACGGTCTGTTCGACCTCGCGGCGGTGGCCGCGGTTCAACAGCGCCATGCGCGCGCCGGTTCCCGCCGCGTTGCCGACGCCGGCGACGCCGTCCAGAGGGCAGTCCGGGATCAGGCCCAAAATCATTGCGTATTTCGGATCGATATAGCTTCCGAAGGCTCCGGCAAGGCGAATGCGGTCGAGCCGGTAGGTACCGAGCTTGTCCTGAAGCAGCTTCACACCGGCATATAGCGCGCCCTTGGCAAGCTGGATCGCGCGGATGTCGGTTTGCAGGATGGAAATCTCCACGCCGTCCTCCGCGATCACATAGGAGAACGTCCGGCCGCGCGCCTGAACGCGCGGTGTCCGCTCCGCCATGGCGCCGTCGATCACGCCGTCTTCGGTGATGAGACCGGCCAGAAACATCTCGGCCACCGCTTCGATGATCCCGGACCCGCAGATGCCGGTGACGCCGACACTGTCGATCTTCTCGGTGAAACCCTCCTCATCCGACCATTCATCGACGCCGATTACCTTGAAGCGCGGTTCAAGCGTTTCCTTGTCGATACGGAGGCGTTCTATGGCGCCGGGGGCAGCCCGCTGGCCTGAGGATATCTCCGCGCCCTCAAAGGCGGGCCCGGTGGGGGAGGAGGCGGCGAGCAGGCGGTCCCGGTTGCCCAGGATGATTTCCGCGTTGGTGCCGACATCGACGAGCAGGGTGATGTCGTCGCGGCTATAGGGGCTTTCGGCAAGCGTCGCCGCCGCCGCGTCGGCGCCCACATGCCCGGCGATGCAGGGCAGCATATAGACCCGGGCACCGGGGTTGAGATCCAGGGCGAGGTCGCGCGCATTGAGCACCATGGCGTCGGAGGCCGCCAGCGCGAAGGGCGCGCCGCCCAGTTCCACCGGGTCGATGCCGAGAAACAGGTGATGCATCACCGGGTTGCCGACAAAGGTGGCGTCAAGCACATCGGCGCGCTCCGCGCCGACATCGTCAACCAGTTTGCCGACCAGGGCGTTGATGGCATCGCGCACCGACCTGGTGAGATCCGGCAGTTTGGCGGGGTTCATCTGCACATAGGAGACGCGCGACATCAGATCCTCGCCAAAGCGGATCTGCGGGTTCGAGGTCCCGGCCGAGGCGACGGTCCGCCCGTTCTGGAGATTGCACAAGTGAGCGGCGATGGTGGTGGAGCCGATATCGACGGCAATGCCGTAGACGGCTTCTTTCTCACCCGGCCAGAGCGCGACCAGAACCGGCGGAGCGTTCAGGTGCTGATGGATCGCGGCGGTGACCCGCCATTTCCCCTTGCGCAGGATCGACTGGACCTGCGGCAGAAGGATGGGGTCGAAAGTGAGATCGGCAAGGCCGGTTTTTGTTGCGAGTGCTTCGCGCAGCCGGTCGATATCGCCGCGCGGGGTTTCCATGTCCGGTTCGTCAATCCCGATGCCGACCAGCGAGATCGCACTGTCCGGTTCAATATGTCTGGCTTCCGCCCGCTTGCGCACGACCTGCCGGTTGGTCTGCGCATCGGTAGGCACATCCACCACCAGATCGCCCAGGATCTTCGCCTGACAGGACAGGCGCCGGTCGGCGGCCATGTTGCGCAGACTGGCATAGCGGTTCTCCGCTTCGCTCGCGCCCTCCAGGTGTTCCGCCGAACTGGTCAGGTTCTCCTTGGCAAACGTGCCTTCGGAAACGGAAATCTGGCAGCGCCCGCATATCCCGCGCCCGCCGCATACCGATTCCACATAGACCCCGAGCGAGCGCGCCGCGTCGAGCAGCGGCGTTCCAAGCGCGAACGTTCCCCGGCGGCCGCTGGGCTGGAAGACGACTTTGGCGAGTTTGGCGGTTTCGGTCATCGGGTCTGCGTGGGTTTCGCTGATTCAAAGTTGTGTTGTTCGTCTTTGCGGGGATTACCCCCACCCCTGACCCCTCCCCACAAGGGGGAGGGGAATACGCTCTATATTTGCCGCTACCGCATCATCTTTTCAGCGGCTTTGATCGCTTGATGGAAGCACCGCCTCTCAACGCGCAAAACCCCTCCCCCTTGTGGGGAGGGGATTGGGGTGGGGGTCCCATCCTTCACCGCGACAGCTCACCGTGCAAACTCCATTTCCGGCAATTACTCCGCCGCACGGCGCCCGGCGCGTCCGCCCCTGCGGCGGCCGCCGGAACCAGCGGGATTTTCCTGTGGCGCGGCGGCCGCCCCGGGGGATGCCGGCTGGTGATCCCGGTAAGTCCGGATCCAGGTCTGGCAATTCGGATCGGTGCCGTTCAGCACGTTCGCGGCGCGCACCGCTTCCATTTCCTGCGGGCGGCAGGGGTTCATGATGGCCGAGGTCATGCCGGCGCCGATCACCATCGGTATGAAACCGGCATTGATGCCGTGGCGGTGCGGCAGGCCGAAGGAGATGTTGGACAGGCCGCAGGTCGTATTGACCTTAAGTTCCTCGCGCAGGCGGCGCAGCAGATGGAACACCTGCCTGCCGGCCGTTCCCATGGCGCCGATCGGCATCACCAGCGGATCGACGACAATGTCATGCGCGGGGATGCCGTAATCAGCGGCGTGTTCGACAATTCTCTTGGCGACGGCAAAGCGCACGTCCGGGTCTTCTGAAATGCCGGTCTCGTCATTGGAGATCGCGACAACCGGCACGTTGTATTTCTTGATGAGTGGCAGGATCGCTTCCAGCTTTTCCACCTCGCCCGTGACCGAATTGACGAGCGGACGGCCCTTGGCGACTTCAAGACCGGCCTTGATCGCGGCGGTTACGGATGAATCGATGGATAAGGGAACGTTGGTAAGCTCTTGAACAATCTCAAGGGTTCTGACCAGAAGCGGCGGTTCGGTCTCATTCGGATTGACCGCCGTCACCCCGGCGTTGATGTCGAGCATGGTCGCGCCAGCGGCGACCTGGGCCAGCGCGTCGGCCCTGACGGTGTCGAAATTTCCCTCGATCATTTCGGCGGCCAGTTTCTTGCGGCCGGTCGGATTGATCCGCTCGCCGATGACGCAGAACGGCTGATCGAAGCCGATGATGATTTCCTTGGTGGCGGAGGCGACAAGGGTGCGGGTCATTCAGGCGCTCTCGGTGACGGTCAGGGATGAAGAAGGTGTGCGAAAAGACCAGCTTTTGCGGTCATGCAGCCAGTTGGCGGTCTTTTCGATGCCGCCGAACGGATAGACATGGATCTGCGCGAGCTGACATTCCGGCTGGCTCGTGAGGCGTTTCTCCAGCGGACCGACCATCGTTTCCGGATCGTAGCCCGACAGCAGGGAAACCACGGCGCCGCCGCGCTTTTTCAGAAAGTTCAGCGAGTTTTCAACCCCCGCGAAGGCCGCGTATTTGAGCAGTGTCGTCATCTTGGCCGGCCCGGCGACGCCGACATGCACCGGGAACCTGTTGCCCCAGGCACGAAGCTCGTCCAGCCACAGGCTGACGCGATGCGGATCGAAGCCGAACTGGGTGACAATCCGGAATTCCGCGTCGCTGTTCGCGGCGATCTCATGTTTGCGGCTGAGGAAGGACCTGATCACCTCGGGACTGATATCCGGTGCGCCTTCAGGGTGACCCGCAACAGCGATCTTCCGGATCCCGAGCCTGCCGAAAAGATCCGATTCCAGCAGGTCGAGGGATGAGGTGAGGGGGCCGGGCGTTTCCGCTTCTCCGGCGATCGCCAGCACTTCGGTAACACCGGCTTCCTGGGTGAGGCGTTTGATCCGCGTCTCGAACGCCTCGAAACTCGGATAGCGCCGCGCGGCCATATGCGGCACTGCGATGAGATTGTTTTCGGTCAGCATGCGGGCGGCGGCGACGATCATCTCCTCCGGTGCGTTGCCCAGATCGGTCACGTAAACCTGCGTGCCTGCGGGGATATGGGCAAGCAGTTCGGTCTTTTCGACCACCTGTCTGGGCGACATTTCGGTGGAGGCGGCGAGCCGCCCGGTCGCCGACGGGCGCTGATCACTCATTTTCCGTGCCTCCGCTTGCAAGCAGGGTTTTCAATCGCTCTTTCGGATAGGCGGAGGCGAGTTCGCTCAGGGCTGCTTCCGCTTCCGCTTCAAGATCGTCCGAGACGTCGACCGGGTCGGCGCGGCGCCACTCGGCCATATAGGCGTCGCTGTCCTTCGCACCGATGCGCATGGCGCAGGCATCGATCGCTTCCATGAACACGGCCGGCATTTCCCGGCGGGCGGATTTGCGACCCTTCTTCACCAGGATCTGTGCCGGGATATCCCGCCAGTAGACGATGATCTTCTGCGCCATGGTCTTTTATTCCTCTTGGGACCATGAATGCAGGAAATCCTGGTTTGCGGTCCGCTCGATAGCGTCAGAAACACGTGAAAAACCGACTTGTCCCAAGGACTTTGCGGGATGTTTCATGTTCTGGTTCGAGGACCGAGAAACGGTGCCAGCAACCCATATCCTGTGCGGCGCATTTCAAACGGCAGCGAGAGCCGCTCCGCGGCCCGGCGGGCGGCGTCTTCCAGCGCGGCATCATCGGTCTGTGCGAGATACAATACCCGCGTATAATGGGCGAAATACATGTCCCTGAGATCCGGGTGCCAGTCGAGGCCGAGCGGTTCGATCACCATGGTCTGAAAATGCCGGGCGAGGAAATCCGTCAGGTAGAAGGTTCCGAGTTGGTCCTCCTCCATCCGGTCGAAGGCGTCCGGACCGGAGAAGAAGGCATAACAATGCGCGCCTTCGATCCGGCGCGCGCCGGTTTCCTCAAGCACCCTGTCCAGAAGACCGCCAGTGCCGCAATCGCCATAGGCGACCAGTATGTCCGAATAGATGTCCCGGTTCGCCAGGATGACGCGGCGCACCTCGTCGGGGATTTTCTCCGGCGAATTGTGCAGCTTGGCGGGCAGACAGGTGAGATCGACATGGTCGAGCCGGTTGATGTCGCGGATGGCGACAATTTCCCGGGCCAAGGCGCCGCAGGCGATGACCAGAACACGGCCGATCCTGTCGTCCGCGCTGTCATCGCTCTCGAGCGGAAAGAGAGGCTCACCCGCACGCATATCGGCAGCCTCCTGGAACATGGGTCCGTGACCTAACCTTTGTTGGCAAGCTGGTTGTGACGGCGTGCGATCAGGTCCTTCGCCATCTCCACAGCGACCGCCGCGTCCCGGCAATAGCCGTCCGCGCCGACAGCGTCGCCGAATTCCTGGTTCAGCGGCGCACCGCCGACGAGCACGATATAATCGTCCCGAATGCCCTTGGCCTTCATCTCGTCGATGACGACCTTCATATAGGGCATCGTCGTGGTCAAAAGAGCGGACATGCCGACGATGTCGGGCTGATGTTCCTCGATGGCCGCGAGATAGTTTTCGACCGGATTGTTGATGCCGATATCGATGACTTCGAAGCCGGCGCCTTCCATCATCATGGACACCAGGTTCTTGCCTATGTCGTGGATGTCGCCCTTGACGGTGCCGATCACCATCTTGCCGACCTTCGGCGCGCCGGTCTCGACCAGCAGCGGGCGCAGGATGCCCATGCCCGCCTTCATGGCATTGGCCGACAGGAGAACTTCGGGCACGAACAGGATGCCGTCCCGGAAGTCGATCCCGACAATGCGCATGCCTTCCACGAGAGCCTTGGTCAGAACGTCATAGGGGGTCCAGCCGCGCTCCAGCAGGATATTGACCCCTTCCACGATTTCCTCCTTCAGACCGTCATAAAGGTCATCGTGCATCTGTTCGACGAGTTCGTCGTCGGACAGGGAGGCGAGGTCGATATCGTCTTCGTCAGACATGGGCAGCTCCAAGGGGCGCGAGGGCCAGCAATCTACCGCAAAACCTTATGCCGCAAGCCGGTTTAGCCGATATCTCCAATGCGACACGGCCAGTCGTTTACGCGACAGGGCGCTCTGGGGTTGCTGTAGGCGATCCAGTATGCAAGTAGACCTTGCATTGGTCGAATTTCTGGGTAAGGGAACTTTATGCACTACGCCGTTGGAACCGGACGCTGGTTGACGTTCGTAGCGTTAGCCCTGGCATCATTTGTTGTTCCGCACGCCCTTCCTGGTACGAGCCAAGCGCATGGTGCCGAAAGCTGCATTGAGATCGAACTTGAAAAAAACGATGCGTTTCAGGCATGGCAACAAGCCGGGTACTCGAGGGCAGAAAAAGCCGCATTGTATAGGGCGCTCTATAATCGCCGTTTCGTTTATGACAGCGTCGTTTCAACCGAATTTACAAGCTCCAGATTGCGAAATGCCGTCGAAAGGTATCAGGCGTCTATCGCGGCCTGCAGAACCGGCTACCTGAGCCGCTCCCAAACTGAGGAGCTGCTGGCGGCTCCGGGTCAGTTGACGCCTTGGCAGCGCAACCCGGATTTGAAACAGGAAGTAAGGAAAAAACTCTTTTCAGAAAACAGTGGCTCGAAGGAAAAGCAGCAATGGAAAAACCTAGCCCTGCCCAAGGATACCAAAACGAACCTCTATCGAGCACTTTACCAGCGTGGATACGTCAACGATCCTAAGCCGGTAATCGACTTTATGAACAGGATGGACCTCATCCAAGCTGTTGCGTATTTTCAAAAAGAACGTGGTGCTCCAGCGAGCGGTTTTCTGACCGAAGCACAGGTTAAGATCCTCCTCAGACGCAAAGCAACACCCACTCCATACGAAATTCAGGAAGCTCTTTTCGAGAAATACAGCGAAGAAGCCGTTACAGATTTCTTGTCACAGGTGGCTGCTCAGGAATTCGCTATCGCTCCTACTGTAGATGCGAACCTAGCTCCTTACATGATGCACCTTTCAGCTCCTGAAAAAGGCCCTGTTGACGAGAAGCGTCTCGAAGCCTGGAGCAAGATGGCCCGGGCGACCACAGCCGAGTTCGGTGAAAATTGGAACTTCAAGCTAGAAATCACCATGCTGCAAGGGCTTCTGGAACTGCCTGCAACTGGATATATTTCGGAGGAATTGCTGGAACGGGCGAAGGAACTCGGACTGAATGCAAGCTTTGGCGAGGTGCACTCCCGGCTGGCAATGCTACAGCCTCGTTTGATCTCATCGGTCAAGGATTGGAAACGCTGGAAAATACAAGAGTTCAACAAGTGTGAAATAGCGACATCGGCTGTTGATCTCGACGGTTTTCTCGGAAATAAAAAGATGCCTTCAATCCATTTTTTCCACAATGCTGACTGGCCCAATAATCAGGTGAACTGGAGCCTGGATCTGGTTAACTGGGATATGGATACGTTAGCTGAAATCCAAGTTGCAGGCCGGGTCTTTCATTTGGCTGGAACCAGCACCGATCCGGTTTTTGTTGCCAAAGATGGTTCAAAACTGTCGGACGAAGGGAGCGCGTACAGTGATTTTATCTCAGCGGTCGCGAAGGCAAACGGCTTCGAAATTCATTACAAAACCGAGTTTGGAACAGACGTTTTGGCAAGTTTCTCAGCTTTGGGTTTCACAAAACAGTTTCGTGCCCTGAGACATAAGTGCTGACAGCCGTTTCTCGTGGGTAGAAAAATGGGCGGGCTAACCAGCCCGCGCAATTCTATGCTGACCTCAAAACAGCCCCTCGATCTGCCCCTTGTCATCCAACCCGATGTGGTTGGCCGCAGGCACGCGCGGCAGACCGGGCATGGTCATGATGTCGCCGCAGACGGCGACGATGAAACCGGCGCCGGCGGCAAGGCGCACTTCGCGCACCGGCACGCTGTGGCCGATCGGGGCGCCGCGCAATTGCGGATCTGTCGAAAAGGAATACTGGGTCTTGGCCATGCACACCGGCAGATGGCCGAACCCGTCGGCCTCCCAGCGCCTGAGCTGATCGCGCACGGACTTGTCGGCCAGCACCTCATTCGCCCGGTAGATCCGCCTGGCGATGGTCTCGATCTTCTCGAAAAGCGGCATCGTGTCGTCGTAAAGCGGGGCGAACTGGGCGATACCGCTTTCCGCGAGTTCTGCAACGCGGGTCGCCAGGGCTTCGGTGCCCGCGGAACCGTCGGCCCAGTGCGTTGCAAGGATCGCCTCGACGCCGAGTTCGGCGCAATAGTCCTTCACCGCCTGGATTTCGGCCTCGGTATCGGCGGTGAAGTGGTTGATGGCGACTACAGCCGGAACGCCGAACTGCTTGACGTTCTCGATGTGCCGGCCAAGGTTGGCGCAGCCTTTCGTCACGGCTTTGACGTTTTCGCTGCCGAGACTGTCCTTGCCGACGCCGCCGTTCATTTTCAGCGCCCTGACGGTTGCGACGATCACGGCGGCGTCCGGGTGCAGTCCGGCCTTGCGGCATTTGATATCGAAGAATTTTTCCGCGCCGAGATCCGCGCCGAACCCGGCTTCGGTGACGACGAAGTCGGCCAGCTTGAGGGCGGTGGCGGTGGCGGTCACCGAGTTGCAGCCGTGGGCGATATTGGCGAAGGGGCCGCCATGGATGAAGGCCGGATTGTTTTCCAGGGTCTGGACCAGGTTCGGCTGCAGCGCTTCCTTCAAAAGAACGGTCATCGCGCCGTCCGCTTCCAGGTCCCGGGCGGTAACAGCCGAGCGGTCGCGGCAGTAGGCGACGATGATATTGCCGAGCCGTTGCTGCAGGTCTTCGAGATCGGTCGCCAGGCACAGGATCGCCATGATCTCCGAAGCAACGGTGATGTCGAACCCGGACTCGCGCGGAAAGCCGTTGGCGACACCGCCGAGCGAGCAGACGACGGACCTGAGCGCCCTGTCGTTCATGTCGACGACGCGCCGCCAGGTGACCCGGCGCTGGTCGATGCTAAGTTCATTGCCCCAGTAGATATGATTTTCGATCAGCGCCGCGAGCAGGTTGTGCGCCGAGGTTATGGCGTGGAAGTCACCGGTGAAATGCAGGTTGATGTCTTCCATCGGCACGACCTGGGCATAACCGCCGCCGGCCGCGCCGCCCTTCATGCCGAAGCACGGCCCGAGCGAGGGCTCCCGCAGGCAGATCATCGCGTTCCTGCCGATCCGGTTGAGACCGTCCCCGAGCCCGACCGTGGTCGTTGTTTTGCCTTCACCCGCCGGTGTCGGGTTGATGGCGGTGACCAGGATCAGCTTGCCGTCCCTGCGGCCATTGAGATTTTTAAGGAAGTCGGCGGAAATCTTCGCTTTCGTCCGGCCGTAGGGCAGGAGCGCCTCCTCCGGGATATCCAGCCGCGCGCCGATCTCCGTGATGGGTTTCATGCTGGCGGCACGGGCAATGTCGATGTCGCTGGCCATTGGCTCTTGCTCCAAGCGTTTCCTGATTCTCGTCGGGGGATTGTGACCGCTTTACCCCCTTTGCGTAAACGCTATGGGTGAGGGCGGTGCAGCAATTGTTTCATATGCGACAGGATGGGCTCCGGAAGCGACGGCATCGCGGCTTCATAAGGTGAGACTGTGATCGTTGTTTGGATTGAAAGGGCCACGCCGTCGTGAACCCGCACTATCGGCGTGGCTTGTCGTCTGAAAGATCAAACCGCCTTGTGGCGCAGCACGGTTATGAGAAACAGCAGCATGGTCAGGACCGCGAGCACTGAGCCGATCTTGGCCAGCGCTTCGCCGTCCCCGTTGATGGCGAGCACGATGCCTGGCACCAGCACCACGACAGTCAGGACCGCCAGCGCGAAATGAACGATGGCAAGGCGTCCTGCCGCAGCCTGGGGAACAAGTGCATAATAGGTGCCGAAAACCGCCATTGCCACGAAACCGATCAGATTGAGATGCCCGTGCGCGGGCGCCAGGACATGATCGGTGGTCATCGACATGTGAATGCCCCACATCATGCCGATCAGCACGAATATGACGGCGGACGCAAAAAACAAGCGTGGTATGAACTGCATAATATTTCCCTCCTGAAAAGATCCGCCGCGATGTCAAAAATCCGTCCACGCGGCGGCCGCGGAAATTATCATGGTTTTTAAAAAGCCGACTATCGAAAAAGAGGAATTGCACTATCTGCCCAAACGGATTTTACTTCCGTCATGGCAGATAAGGATATTCTCTCACGCTTGCCCGAGCGGCTGAAGAAGGCCCGCCGGGCGCAGGGGTTGTCGCTTGAGGCGGTTGAAAAGCTTTCGGGCGTCTCCCGCTCCATGGTGAGCCAGATCGAACGCGGCGAATCCAATCCCACCGTCGCGACGCTGCTCAATCTGACCCGGGCGCTGAATGTCGACTTTGCCGGTCTGCTCGGCGAGGAAACCGCGGAGGACCGGGTCGAGATCCTGCATGAGCATCAAACGCCGGCGCTGGACCGAGCCGGAGACGGCTGCAAGATCCGCATTCTCTCGCCGCCGCAGGACGCCGGCCGCTGCGAGGTCTACGAGCTGATATTCACCGAGGGCGGTGTGCTCGACAGCAGGCCGCATGAACGGGGAACCCGCGAGCAGCTGATCGCCGAGGACGGGCAGTTGCAGGTGACCTCCGGCGTCGCCAGGGGGATCATCAGCAAGGGCGATACGGCCCGCTATGCCGCCGACGTTCCCCATTGCATCGAGGCGGTCAACGGACCTGCGCGGGCCATATTGCTTGTGGTGAAATTCTAGAACCGCCCCGGAAATAAATTTCCGTCATACTGGAAAGGGAATCTTTTATTCCGAATGAAAATCCGGCATAGTGGATGAAAGATCCATTTTGCCGGAGAAGCCCCGTGTCCGACGCTTTCCTGACCCATATCACCGAGACCCTGAAAGAGATCGAAGCCGAAGGACTTTACAAGCGCGAGCGGCTGATCACCTCGCCGCAAGGCGGGCGTATCACGGTCGGGGGCAGGGAGGTCATCAACCTTTGCGCCAATAACTATCTCGGCCTTGCCGATCATCCGGCCCTGGAAGAGGCGGCGCGCGAGGCGCTCGGCCCCAAGGGGTACGGCATGGCGTCCGTGCGCTTCATCTGCGGAACCCAGGACATTCACCGTGAACTCGAGCAGCGTCTGGCAAAATTCCTCGGCAAGGAGGACTCCATCCTCTTCGCCGCCTGTTTCGACGCCAATGGCGGGCTGTTCGAACCGTTGCTCGGTCCCGAGGACGCGATCATTTCGGACGCGCTCAATCATGCCTCCATCATCGACGGCATCCGCCTGTGCAAGGCCAAGCGTTTTCGCTACGCCAATTCCGATATGGCGGATCTTGAGGATAAACTTAAGGAAGCGCGCGAGGCCGGATGCCGCCACATCATGATCGCCACCGACGGCGTCTTTTCTATGGACGGCTATCTGGCCAATCTCCCTGGCGTCACCGCGCTCGCCAAACGCTATGACGCCGTGGTGATGGTCGACGACTGCCATGCGACCGGATTCATGGGTCCGAAGGGTGAGGGCACGGCCGCCCATTTTGGCGTCGATGTCGATATCCTCACCGGGACGCTCGGCAAGGCGCTGGGCGGTGGTATCGGCGGCTACATCGCCGGACCCCAGCCGGTCATCGACCTTCTCCGCCAGCGGGCGCGGCCTTACCTCTTTTCCAATTCTCTGCCGCCTGCGGTCGTCATGAGCGGCCTTGAGGCGATCCGGCTGGTGGAGGAGGGCGACGAACTGCGCCGGGCCCTCTTCGACAACGCCCGCTACTGGCGCGCCGGCCTAGAGCAGCTTGGCTTCACGCTGTTGCCGGGCGAACACCCGATCATTCCGGTCATGCTGGGCGAAGCGCATCTGGCGCAGGCGATGGCCTCGCAACTCTTCGAGGAAGGCGTCTATGTCTCCGGTTTCTTCTTCCCGGTGGTGCCGCGAGGACAGGCACGCATCCGTACGCAGATGAACGCTGCGCTGACCCGGAACGATCTGGACCGCGCGCTCGAAGCTTTCGAAAAAGCCGGCAAGGCGACGGGTACCCTGTCATGAACAGCAACCAGATGAAGGCTCTTTGCAAATCCGAGCCGAAGGAAGGCCTATGGATGACACGGGCGCCGGTGCCGGAAATCGGCCCGGACGACGTTCTGATCAGGATCAACAAGACCGGCATCTGCGGCACCGACATCCATATCTGGAACTGGGACGAGTGGGCGGCACGAACCGTCCCCGTGCCGCTGATCACCGGTCATGAATTTGCCGGTGAGATCGTCGAACTGGGCAGAAATGTAACCGACTTCGAGATCGGCCAGCGCTGCTCCGGCGAGGGGCATCTGATCGGCAAGCACTCACGCCAATCGCGGGCTGGAAAGTTTCATCTCGATCCGGAAACCCGCGGTATCGGCGTCAACGAACAGGGTGCCTTCGCTGAATATCTGCGTCTGCCGGCGTTCAATGTCGTGCCTCTGCCGGACGAAATCGACGATGAGATCGGCGCCATTCTCGATCCCCTCGGTAACGCTGTGCATACGGCGCTCAGCTTCGACCTCATCGGAGAGGACGTGCTGATCACCGGTGCGGGGCCGATCGGCATCATGGCCGCGGCGGTTGCCCGTCATGCCGGCGCCCGCAATGTCGTCATCACCGACATCAACCAGGCGCGGCTCGATCTGGCGGCCAGGGTCGCGGACGTCGTTCCGGTCAATGTCGGAGAAGACGATCTCAAGGGCGTGGAAAAGAAACTCGGCATGCGCGAGGGCTTCGATGTCGGGCTGGAAATGTCCGGAAGCCAGGCGGCTCTGGATCAGATGGTCGACAATCTCGTCATGGGTGGACGGATCGCGTTGCTCGGCATTCCGCCGGGCAAATCACCGGTGGACTGGTCGAAGATCGTTTTCAAGGCGATCACCATCAAGGGCGTCTATGGCCGCGAGATCTTCGAGACCTGGTACAAGATGATCGCCATGCTCCAGAACGGCCTTGATGTGCGCAAGGTCATCACCCACCGCTTTGCCGTCGACGATTTTGAGAAGGGCTTTGCCGCGATGAAATCCGGCGAGGCCGGCAAGGTGGTTCTCAACTGGAGGTGAAGAGTGGGCGGGAAGGAGCCCCGGTCCGAAACGATCGTTTCTCACAACACCACGCTGGCCGGCCAGACGCGAGCCTTGCCAGTCCCAAAGGTGGCGGAAGAGAAATATCCCTTCAGGAAAACCCTGCCTTCTGCGGTAGACCCAGCTTCTTCAGGATCATCACCACAGGGCAGAGCCCGGTGAAGGACGCCTGTATCAGATGTGCGCCCAGGATGCCGGTCAGCCAAAGCCAGTTGATGTTGACGTAGACGGCCAGCAGCACCGAGGCGAGAACCAGCACGCCGACGACCAACATAATTCCACGTTCCACTGTCATGACAGCCTCCGTTTGACGAATAATTTCGATATTCTGAAACTATTCCCTTTTACGGAGAAATGCCAGTGGAACTGCGCGCCATTTCAGCGCAGCCAGCCGGTCTCGAAGCTGATGTCCGTGCAGCCGGAAAACCGGGCGGTCCTGGCCAGTTCGGCTTCCAGCCGCGCCAGGCGGCCCTTGGTCATGCGGATGCCGTCTTCCGGCCAGAACGCACGGATGTTCAGCCGCCCTTCGGCCCTGAAGACCTTCATGTCGATCCGGCCGACCATCCTGTCGCGTTCCAAGACCGGAAAGACATAGTAGCCGTATTTGCGTTTGGGTTCGGGAACGAAGATTTCGATGCGGTAGGAAAACCCGAAGAGTCGCTCCGCGCGTTTGCGGTCGCGCAGCGCCGGGTCGAAGGGCGACAGGATGCGGATGCGCGCGGGAGGTTCCGGCAGGGTGTCCAGCGTATCCAGCGTTTCGCGATAGGCGAAGGCCTTGCGCGGCGGTCCGTCGATGCACTCAATCTCGATCTCTACGATGGAGCCCGTCTCAAGAGCGCTCTGGCACCAGAGTTTTGCTTCCTGCGGTGTGATCAGGTCCCAGAAGGCGGCGATTTCCCCCGAGGTGGCGAACCCGAGCCGGTCGAGCGCGGAACGGGCCGCCCAGTCGATCGTCTCCTCGGCGTCGATACGCGTGGCAAGATGGTCCGCCGGAATGACACGTTCGGTCAGGTCATAGACCTTCTTGAACCCGTCCCGCCCGCAGACGGACAATTCTCCCGTACGCCAGAGGAATTCCAGCGCGGTCTTTGACGGGTGCCAGTCCCACCAGCCGCCGCTGCTGCGCTTTTCGTTTTCGCCGACCGTTGCCGAGGTAACCGGTCCGTGCGCGCTGATCTGTTTGAGAACCTCATCGAATTTTTCCTCAAATCCGTTGCGCCGCCAAAGCCGCCAGCGCTCGATGAGATTTTCCTTGTCGCGCGAAAACCGCAGGCGCCAATGGGGAAAGAAAGCCGCCGGGATCACGGCTGCGTCGTGGGTCCAGTGCTCGAACAGGTGCCGGTCCCGCTCCAGCAGCCGTTTCAGGTTCTCTTCCTTGTAGGCGGGCCTGCGGGCCGAAAGGATCATGTGATGGGCCCGGGCGACCGTGTTGATGCTGTCCACCTGCACGAAACCGAGCCCGTCGATCACAGCCGACAGATCGTCACCCTTGCCGCTTCCTTTCGGAGCGCTGCCAAGGCCGTGTTTGTCGAGGAACAGGCGCCGGGCGGAAGCGTTCGGCAGCCTCGGAAGCTTGAGGGACGTCATGGCGGGACGTTAGCACCTTCATTCCGAGGGTGAAACGCCACCGGGCTTTCGTCCAGAACATCTTTTGCGGCCAGGACTTTATCAATCCGCGGGTTGGTTCTATTCAGGACTGATTCAGCACATCGGAGTTTTGGACCCGGTGATTTGGAAAATACCAGGCGGAAAGCAATGAGAGGGCACGGATGAGAAGGATAACCGGGTTGTGACGGGGCTGACGGCGGTATCACCTGAGCTTGTTTTTGTGGCGGTGCTGGTCTTCGTCTGGGCGGGCTTCGTCAAGGGACTGGTCGGTTTTGGCCTGCCGACGATCGGTCTGGGCCTGATGACGGTGTTCGTCGGCGTCGAGAAGGCCATGGTGCTGATCCTCTGGCCGGCGTTTCTCGTCAATGTCTGGCAAGCAATGTCAGGCGGATATCTGAAACCGCTGCTGCGCCGCTTGTGGCCGTTTCTGGCGGCTGCCGTCGCGATGCTGTCCGCCGGCACCTTTATTCTGACGCAGATACCCGATGGAGCGGCGGACCTGCTGCTCGGTGTGCTGATGGTCGCCTATGCGGTTCCCATGCTTGTCGGCGTTGTTCTGACTATTCCCGCAAGGCTGGAAGTCCCGGTCGGAGTTGCGTTGGGGCTGATCAACGGTATCCTCTCCGGGCTGACGGGTTCCTATACGGTGCCCGGCGTCATGTATCTTCAGTCGCTCGGCTTGAAACGGGACGAGTTCATTCAGGCCATGGGACTGTTGTTCCTGCTGTCGACCATCGCTCTCGGGGCGTCGCTGGGCGGCTTTGGAATGATGGGGGCACACGAAGCTCTGGCGTCCCTGGCACTGGTGCTGCCGTCGCTCGCCGGCGTCCTGGCGGGTCAGAAAATCCGCCGGCGGATTTCCGAGACCGCATTCCGCAGGCTGATCCTCGCCTCGATCCTGCTGCTCGGCCTGTACCTCATTCCCCTGGGGCTCTGGCGGCTGATGCATTAGGATAGTTTACGGCGCGACAAGCACCACTCATCGCGCTGCCCCGGCTTTGCGCCGGGATTCGCAATCGGCAACGGGACCCCGGCTCAGGGCCGGGGCGGCGGTTGCCTTTTACGGTACTTTCCAATCAGGAAAGCGGCGAGCGCTACCTACTTGGCGACGAGACGCATCGGTGTTGCCGTGCCCACACCGGAGGTCGGTTTGGTGTTGGCCCATTGATAGGACTGGCGTTCCTCGGTCGGCGTGCACAGGAAGCGCTCGCGGTAGCATTTGGTGAAATGCGAGGTCGAGGCGAAGCCGCAGGCAAGGGCGACATCCAGAACCGGACGGCTGGTCCGGCGCAGCAGGTCGCGTGCCGTCTCCAGCCGCAGGCGCAGGTAATACTGGCCCGGCGTGCAGTTGAAGTGACGGCGGAACAGGCGTTCCAGCTGGCGCGGAGACAGATTGACGGTCATGGCAAGCTGCTGGCAGCTCAACGGATCCTCGATATGCAGGTCCATGATGCGGATGGCATCGAGGATCTTGGCGTTGGAGATGCCGGTGCGCGCCTCGATGTCGTGCCTCTGCGCGGATTCACCCGACCGCATGTTCTGGTAAAGCGCGACCTCGGCCACTTCATGGGCGAGATAGGCGCCGTGCTGAATGGCGATCAGCCGCAGCATCATGTCCAGCGACGCCATGCCGCCGGCGCAGGTGATGCAGTTGCGGTCGATCGCGAAAATGTCGGAAGTAACTTCCACATTCGGAAATTCCTCCCTGAGCGAACGCAGGTTCTCCCAGTGAATGGTGCAGCGCCGGCCGTCCAGAAGATTGTAGCGGGCAAGCAGATAGGCCCCTGTGCAGATCGCGCCAAAAGTCCGGCCCATCGCGTTGAGACGGCGCAGCTTGCTGCCAAGATCGGGGTCCAGCGGAAGTCGCTCGACGTCAATACCAGTACAAAGAAGCGTAACATCGGCGTCATGGAGGTCACGAATAGATTTATTTACGGATACTTCGCAGGAGTTACTTGCCAGGACTGAATTCCCGTCGAGGGAATAAGTTGTCCATTCATAATAGTCTCTGCCCAACAGCCTGTTTGCTATTCGGAGCGGCTCAATCACGCTGGCGAATGCGTTCATGGAAAACCGGTCGAACAACACGAATGCTATTCTCTGGCCTGCTTCTTCGTGGGCGCGTCCGGACATTTACTTGACCTCGCTGGAAGGTATTATTTCTTATTATCTTTTATTTCCAGTAAGTTTTGCATTTTGTATTTATCTGTCAAATAAAAAACGACCGAATAATGAATATTCTTGAAATTATCACAATTAAACGCTTTCGTTTGCACATGCGGTCGCCCCGATGAGCACTTTTTCATCAGGCAGTGCCGTTTTTTTACCGGCTCAAGGATGTCCGCACCGGAAAAACTTTCTCCGTCGCGCGTGAACGGCTATGCGCGATTTTCGGGTCGAAAAGCGTGAAATGTCTGCAACGGGTGCGCGGGGCTGCCCGGCCACCGCAAAAAGGTGCATATTTAGAATGTTTTTTTTGCGTAAAGACGATTTCATGGATCCAGGTTGCTTCAAGTCAAGGCGCGAGTGGTGGTACATGAGGCAGGACGTAATTTATGCGATGACCCACGGAAGCCGATTGAAATGAATGTACTTGCCAAACCCGCAGATCTGGAAGCCGCCGCACCAGCCGGTGTGTTTGTTGAGGAAGTGAAGACAGTCCAGCATTACACGGATCATCTGTTCCGCTTCCGCATGACCCGTCCGGCGAGCTTCCGGTTCCGGTCCGGCGAATTTGTGATGATCGGCCTAATGATCGACGGCAAGCCGCTCTACCGGGCATACTCGATCGCGAGCCCGGCATGGGATGAAGAGCTGGAGTTCTTCTCCATCAAGGTTCCGGACGGGCCGCTGACATCGCATCTGCAGAAAATCCAGCCCGGCGACGCGGTTCTGATGAAGAAAAAGTCGACCGGCACGCTCGTCAATGACGCGCTCGTTCCCGGCAAGCGGGTCTATATGTTCTCCACCGGAACCGGCATCGCGCCCTTCGCCAGCCTGATCCGCGACCCGGACACTTATGAAAAATTCGATCAGGTCATCCTGACCCATACGTGCCGGGAAGTCGCCGAGCTGAAATACGGTGAGGACCTCGTCCGGGAAACCATCAACGATCCTCTGATCGGCGAGTTCGCAAAGGACAAGCTGGTTCATTATACGTCCGTGACGCGCGAGGATTTTCCGCGCAAGGGACGGATCACCGACCTGATCAAATCCGGGAAACTGTTTGAGGATCTCGGTGTGCCGCCATTGGATCCGGCCATCGACCGCGGCATGATCTGCGGCTCCATGGACATGCTCCGTGACACGAAAGCGCTTCTGGAAGATGCCGGTCTGAACGAAGGCGCCAACAACAAGCCTGCAGAATTCGTCGTCGAACGGGCGTTTGTCGGCTAGCTGGAAACCTGGACAGAAGAATCACCTAAAGGCCGGATCAGTCCGGTCTTTTTCGTTTTTCCGCTCTTCGAAAACGCCCCGCAAACCGGTTCGCGGCCGGGTTTGGGAAAAATGCGTGCAAAATTGCTCGCTTATCTGTGGAAGGTGCGCTGCGGGGCGCCCGGATCAATATCAACTGCTTGGGCCATGCAATACTCTGCGGCCAAACTGCTTTGAAAAACATGGGTCCCAACTCTGTGGTGCGTGTTTTGGTTTGGGTTGCTTGAGATGAAAATCATTGCTGAACTTGGCATCAACCACCGCGGGTCTACCGATATTGCCGGACAGCTCATAAAAATCGCCGCGGAAGCCGGTGCCTGGGGAGCGAAATTCCAGTACCGGGCAAAACACGGTTTCTATCAGGCGACGAATGAGATCGGTGACGAGATCCTGTCGAGGGAGATCGACGACAATTACATCCCGCCCGAGCGTGTTCTGCAACTGGTGGACCTGATAAAGCAGCAGGGAATGGCTGCGGGAATCAGTTTTTTCAAGTCAGAGGACGCCGCTGATTTCGGCGATGACATAGCCCGCTTCGACTTCTTCAAGGTCCCGTCGGCGGAACTCCTCAACGAGGACCTGATCTCGGCCATGGCTGGGTTCAAAAAACCCTTGATCCTGAGCACCGGCGGCCACTCGGAAGAGGATATCTTCAGCGCGGTCGAGAGGACCCGCTCCATCCCGAACGTCATCTATCTTCACTGCATCTCCAATTATCCGGTCCTGCTCGGCAACCAGCAGATGGGCTTTATCCGGACCCTGAAGGAACGGACCGCATCGCCTGTCGGCTATTCCAGTCACGATCAGGACTGGGAAGTCTGCCTGGTAGCCGCGGCCAATGGCGCGACCGTTTTCGAACGCCATCTGACGATGGACAAGTTGGGCAAGGGCATCGACGACAGCTCGAGTTCCGATCCTGAAGAATTTCGTCGCATGTGCAGACTTCTCAATGCCTATGAAACGGTTCAGGGGACCGGACGGCGCGACGTGAATCAGGGGGAACGCATCAATATGCAAAACCTCGGCTCGTCGCTCTACGCCAGCCGGGACATCGCGCCGGGCGAAACGCTCGATGCGCGGAACACCGTCATCAAGGCGCCGCGGAAAGGCCTGACCTGGGCGGATGTGAAACAACGCGGGTTGAAAGCGGTCAAACGGCGGATAACCGAAGGCTCCGCCATTTCGGACCTCCATTTCAGCGATCCCAAACCGCCGCTGAGCGAAAAGCTGATCAGGTTCTGCAATGAAAAACAGCTTTCCATCCCCGTGCGCCTGCATGACGCCAAGACCCTGCAGACCCGTTTTCCGATAGAAAACTACGAACTGCATCTGTCGTATGAAGAGGTCGCAACCTTCGGCGGTACGATGGAGGAGGGGCTCGCGCGGCTCGACCTGTCGCGGCACTATTCCATTCACATTCCCGATTATATCGACAGCAAGACGCTGATCGATCCGCTCTCGGGCGACGAGACGACATTCGCGGGCAGCGACCGGGTTATCGGCACCTGCGTTGATCTGGCGCTGGAACTGGAGGCAAGGACCGGCGCAGCGGTTCCTGTCGTCGGGAGTTTCTCCAGACTGCTGGAGGAGGGCAAGCGGGAAACTTACAGCCGTCTGCAGGACTATCTGGACCGGACCGGCCGGCAAAGGGGTATACCTGTCTATCCGCAGTGGCTGCCGCGCATCGCCTGGTACTTCGGCGGCGCGGATATACTGGACATGTTCTGCGGGGCGGATGACATCGAGATTCTCAATGACATCGGCATGGAGCTGTGCCTGGATCTGTCCCATCTTATCCTGTCCGCGAACTACGCCAAGCAGGACTGGCATGACTGGTACGACAAGCTCGTGCCGCTGGCCCGGCACCTGCACATAGCCGACGCCGTCGGCATCGACGGCGAAGGCATCGAATTCGGCAAGGGCGATCTCGGAGATCCGGGAGCCTATATCGACGGACCGGGCCGCAAGGTGCTGGAAGTCTGGCAAGGTCATCTGTCCGAAGGTGACGGATTTGAAAAAGCGATCCTGCAACTGGGAGAACAACATGGCTAAGGTACTGATCACCGGCATTTCCGGGCAGGACGGTGCTTTTCTGGCGCGCGCCCTGATTGAGCGCGGCGACGACGTTTACGGCGCCATGCGGCGGGGCAGCACCTCCAAGACGGGGCGGCTGAAGGAACTCGGCATCCGCGAGAAAGTGAAACTCTGCACGCTCGAGGTCACGGAATTCGCCAATGTGCAGAATGTCCTGAACGAGATCCGCCCGGACATGATTTTCAATCTCGCGGCCCAGAGTTTTGTCGCGGACAGTTTTCAGTTCCCGCACTACACGTCCGATGTGAACTACATGGGCGTGTTGAACATCCTGGAAGCCATGCGTCTTCTGAAACTGGATGCAAAGCTGTATCAGGCATCGACATCGGAAATGTACGGCGACGTGCTGGAAAAGCCGCAATCGGAAAAGACGCCGTTCAACCCGCTCAGCCCCTATGCGGTTTCAAAGCTGGCTGCCCATTCCCTGGTGGTGAACTACCGGCAGGCTTATGACATGTTCGCGACGTCCGGCATTCTCTTTAATCACGAGTCCGAGTTGCGCGGCTATGAGTTCGTCACCAGGAAAATCACCAGCTGGCTCGCCCGCATCAAGTTGCAGGACGCCGAAGCCATGCCGCTGGGAAATCTCAGCAGCGTGCGTGACTGGGGCTACGCGCCTGAATACACGGACATGATGATCAAGATGCTGGATCACGGTGAGCCGGACGACTTCGTTATTTCCACGAACACCGAGTATTCGGTTCGAGATTTCCTTTTCATGGCGGCGCAGGAAGTGGGTTTCGACCTCTACTCCGAAGGCGAGGGCCTTGAGGAGAAGTGTTACAATCGCAAGACGGGCAAACTGGTCGCCTATGTCGACCCCCGCTATTTCCGGGCCTCCGATGTAGTCTATCTGCGCGGCGACAACAGCAAGGCGCAGGAACTTCTCGGCTGGAAGCCGGAGACCCTTGCTCCGGAGATTGCCCGCCGCATGGCGATCTACGACCTGAAAAAGGCAGCCGTCAGCAACCCCGGCCTTTGAGGGAACTCGGATTGAATGCCATGAAGCGCGCAGTTGCGATCATTCCCGCGCGGGGCGGGTCCAAGGGTATTCCGGGAAAGAACCTCAAACCCTTCCTGGGAGAGCCCCTGATTGCCCATGCCATACGCGCCGCGCTGGCCGCCGAGACCGTTAGTGATGTCGTCGTTTCCAGCGATGATCCCGGGATTCTCGATGTTGCCGCCAGATATGGCGCGATCGGCGTGTTGCGGCCGGCGGAGATTGCCGGTGACGAAGCCTCCTCGGAAGCCGCGCTTCTGCACGCGGTCGAAGCCTGCAGAGCGTGTGAAGATGCCGAAACGATCGTCTTCCTGCAATGCACGTCTCCGCTGACCACGCCGGACGAGATCGATCTGGTGGTGCGCACAAGGGATCGTCTGGCCGCCGATACGGCTTTTTCGGTCGTTGAAGTGCATGCGTTTCTTTGGGAAATCGCGTCCGACGGCACGGGGATCGGCGTCAACCACGACGCTTCGAAACCTCGCCAGCGCCGTCAGGATCGGCCGGAACAATTCAGGGAAACGGGAGCGATCTATGCGCTGCGCAAAAGCGGGTTCATCGAAGCGGGGCAGCGGTTCTTCGGAAAAAGCGTTCCTGTCGTGTTATCGGACGCAACCGAGATCGATCTGGATACACCACGAGACTGGAAAGTGCTGGAGGCGTATGCCTCGGCGTTTGAGGGTTAGGTGCATTGATCTACAAATAATGAAATTAGGGAAAAAGAATGAACAACATATTTGAGACTTTGTCCCAAATTGGTGTGGCTTCTGTCGAAAATCGCGAAATCTTTTCAGATAGTACTCGCGATATGAACAATCTGAAGGTTTATCGGGACCGAAAGTCGGGTGTTATTTATATTGACGAACACTTTGGCGGTGAAGAAATATACACAGACGCAGAATACCGCAGATCAGAGGGGCCAAGCAAAACCGAAACTCGGAGCTACGAAGCAACGCTCGATGCGGAGCGGCGTATTCGCGACTACCGCGCATATGTTGCAGGACGCCGAGCATTGGACTTCGGCTGCGGAGATGGAGCATTCCTCAAAGCCTTGCAGCACACAACAACATATTGTTGCGGCGTCGAGTTACAGCAGGACTATCTGGACGCGTTGAACGAAGTCGGCATTCCCTGCGTCACGTCGCTTGATGATGTTCCCGACGAAAGCCTCGATACGGTTGTCTGTTTCCATGTGCTGGAGCATTTGCCCCAGCCGCTTCCCGTCTTGGATGACATGAAGAGGGTGCTCAAGCCGGGCGGAACTGCCGTTTTCGAAGTGCCGCATGCAAATGATTTTCTTCTAACCCATCTTCAGAGCGAGGCGTTCAAGGCGTTTACACTGTGGAGCCAGCACCTGGTGTTGCACACGCGTGAGAGCCTGTTGCACCTGCTGCATTTCAGTGGCTTCGGGCAGATTGTAATTGAGGGGGTACAGCGCTATCCCCTGTCCAACCATTTGACTTGGCTATCGTCCAATCGGCCCGGTGGACACAAGTTGCCGATGGCGGCCATTGATACGCCGGCCCTCACCGAGGCCTATGAAGCGGCGCTCAACCGGATCGATGCGACGGATACCCTCGTGGCGATTGCCCGCAAGGTCTGATCGAGGGCCTCTAGCCAAATTGCTGGTGGGCTAAAGGCCGAGGCGCTTGTTCCTCGGCTCCGGCGTCCAGTTCTCCATCTGGCGATCCAGTTCCGCGATGATTTCCGGAACGAATTCCGCGCACGGCCGGTCCGTATAGGGCCGCATGTAGGTCATGGACGGATACCAGGGCGGGTTTTTCTGCCCGAGAAGCAGGGCCGGTTCCTGCTGACCGAAGCGGATGCAGGGGATGTTGAGGATACCCGCCATATCGGCAACGCTCGTATTGGCGGAAACGACAAAGTCGCAGATAGCAGTCAGGGCCGCCGCGCCGAGCAGGTCGTCGAAAAGATCGACCTCCTCGAAAAACTCGAATTTTCCGGGAAACTTCGTCCGGAAGAACTCGATTTCCTTCTGAATCGCCTTGTACTGCAGGTTCACGAAGATCGCGTCGCGCGATTCCAGGACAGGCGAAATCGCCGGTGCGGAGAGATAATATCTCGCCCGGTGCGCGGCCAGGTTCTTGGACCGCCAGGAAAAACCGATCACCGGCTTGTCCCCATAACCCTGCAACCGCTCCAGATACGCCCGGGCCCGGTCTTTCTGAAAGGAATAGACGGGGCTGGGTGCGGATTTGAACGACTCCAGATCCGGGCGGAAGAAATCGACCAGATCGCTGATATTGGCGGTCACGTCGAAATCCGAAGCGGTCGATTCGAATTGTGCATTCATCCGGGCAGTACGGCATTCGATTTCAGGGAAGGAGTGCTGCATGAAGGTCGCGCCCTTTTGCGAAACCTCGACGATGACCTTTCCTGCCTTTTCGGCCAGCTGTGGCAGCATTGTTCCCGCTTTCAGGGCATCACCGAGCCCCTGATCGGCCCACACGAGAACCGTCTTGTCGGAAATGTCCTCGCCTTCCCAGGCGGGCACGTCGAATTTTCTGCGTGTGACCTGGGCTGAGGGGTCGTCGAAACGGGCCGTGTGCAACCGCCAGCCGTGCTCCAGATCGCCGTTGGCAAGATACGCGAGCGAGAGGTTCCAGTTGACCGTCTGGTTCGAACCTCCCGACAGATTTTCGGCCAGCTTCATCATCTCGAGCGATTCCACCTGATCGCCGTGCATCAGCAAGATCACGCCCAGGGTCACGCACTTGTGGAAATTGCGCGGGTCGGTTTCATAGCTCTTGCGCGCGTACTGAATGGCTTTCGCGGTCTCGTTCATGCTGAAGAGCAGCCGGGCAGCCTCGTGCTGGATATCGCTGTTGTCGGGAAAGCGCTCCAACGCTTCGGTCAGCTCATATTGGGAAGGCTCGAATTGCTTGAGTTTCTGCCGGCAGCGGGATCTGTGAATGAAATTGACGGGATTGGTCGGGTCGAGCATGATCGATTTGGTGAAGAAGGTGATGGCATGCTCCGCCTTGTCGGCGTTCATGAGCAAGACCGCGTAGTTCTGGTAGGCCTCAAGGTATTCCGGATCCTCGACGAGGAGGGATTGCAGAATGAGTTCGGCCTCCTCGTATCTTTTCAGGTTGGTAAGCGCGATGGACTTCATGTTCCGCGCTTCGCGCTCTTTCGGATTGAGCGACAGCGCCTTGTCGCAAACGAGCAGCAGGCTTTCTGAATCCGTCCCGATGTCAAGCATGGCCCGCGCCAGATTGGCGTAAAACGGAGCATGGTTGTTGTTGGCGGCGATGGCCTTTTGAATGAACTCGATAGCCCGCTTTGGATTGCCCAGTTGCCGGTATGTGACCCCCAGCAGATTGAGCGCATCCGGATTGTTGGGAGTTTTCTTGAGGATCTGCTTGTAGCACCGCTGCGCCTGTTTGACCTCTCCTGCCTTTTGCAGGGCGAGTCCCTTCAGCATCTTCTCCCGGATAGGGTTCGGAGCGGTTTGCGTTGCCATCTTGTCTCTATCCTCATGGAATCACGGTTCTAAGAATAGCAGGAGCCCGTCCGAAACAAAGGTTCGCCGGCCAATTCAGCCAAATCGTCTGGGGATTGCGCGCGAGGCGGTTGCCAGGCTCAGCCTGCGTGAAGTTCGGCCGTTGATTGCCGCCCAATCAGCCGCTTTCGGTACTGTAGCGCGTTGCGTTTAAGCGGATTCACGAATTCCTGAATTCAATTTTACGCAGCACGCTTTGCCGTCACCTGAATTGCGAAGGCCGCTGCGCTTGACCTGTTTTGGCGTGAGGCACGATCACCCGACTCGTCGCCGGTCGTATTCGCCGTTTTTTGACGCTGGATCAGCAGAAAATCCATGGTCTTTGATGACTTCGCCAATCACCAGAATACAGACTTATGCCCAGATTGACCCGCGGCAAATAAAAAGTCGCAATCATGCGGCGTGAAGGGCGGGGGAACAATCGCTCGAGATCAACGGGCCTCCAGGCGGAATCGATTGGAAGTCTGAAAGTTGATCGGTTTCAAACTGGTCGAGGATCTTGTCTGCGTTCAACTGAACGCAGGATGCTCTAGCGCACATCAAGGATAGGGAGTGAAAACATGAAAAAGGTCCAAGCATTGGCATTGGTCATCGGCGTGATGGGCGGCATCGCCACCTGGGCGGCTGTGACTTTAGGAAGTCCTTTTGTTCTTATCTGGGCGATTTTCGTTGGCTGGGGGAGCTTCTTTCACTGCGGTGGCGGAACTGAGGGGGCAAAGTCATCGATCGCGGCCAACATCTGGGGCGCTGTAATGGCGGTCGTTGCCTTCATCGCATTGACCACCCTGGGTGTGACAGCAGTGAATGCGGGCATCTGCGTTGGTGTCACGGTGCTGATCATGATTCTGGGAGCCTATATCCCTCTTCTGGGCGCGATCCCGGCGAGCGTTTATGGGTATGCCTCGACAGCGGCGCTGTTCCTTCTGGGCGGCGCGGCCTATGGCGTGGGCGCGGCAGGCATCGTGATGGTCGGCGTGGCAATCGCGGTTTCCATGGTGATCGGTAACGTGCTTGGGTACATTTCCGGCGAGATCGTCGGTGCGCTCACCAAGAAGGGGAAATATGCGGGAGGCTGCGAACATGTCCAGACCTCCTCGACCGGGGCTCCGATCGACAATCACACCTGCCACTGCAACGTGTGCAAGAACGTGACCGGTCAGCTGACAACCCATGTCGTCTTCTTCAAACATGGTGATGTCAAAGTGTCGAACGAGGGCAATCTGAACCGTCAGCCGTTCAATGCGGACAACCCCAATGGTCCGCTCGAGCTTTGCACCTGTAAGGATTGCGGCACACCGATCATGCTGGATGACAAGCAGAAACGCATCCGGGTGATCGTGCCCAACCTGATGGGGATGGATGACGAGGCGATGCCCGCCGACTATCATGCGTTCTATGACGACAGCAAGGGATATGCCCGGCCCAAGGATGGCCGACCGGTCTATGAAGGACTGCGCCCCGATTTCGTCTGGCCGCAAGGCGCCTGAGGCAAGGCAGCGCTATGTGAAAAAAGAAACCCCTCTGCCGCAGGCCGAGGGGTTTCTTGCGAATTCCCGCATCTGGCGTATCGAAACATGGAACGGCGCCTGATCGAACCCTCATGTCATTCTTCAGCCAGGAAGGAATAAGTGGACAGCTCCACTTATCCAGTTGCCGGATATGGCCTGAGACATTGTAACCATTGGAAAATGGTGGGCGATACTGGGATTGAACCAGTGACCCCTCCCGTGTGAAGGGAGTGCTCTCCCGCTGAGCTAATCGCCCCAAGATCGAAATTGGATGGCGGGTGTCTAAGGGATGCGGCGGGACTTGGCAAGGCCTTTTTGCAGCCTCAAGCGCTGTTTCAGGCCCCGTCGGCTTTCGGTCCCGCTCCAACAGCTTCCCGGGTAAAGTTTCGTAGAATAGCCGCAATTTCTGCCTATCGGATTGACCGTTCTTTCTGCTCTTCCCGAGTGGTCCTTGGAGTGGTTTTGATGATTTTCCTTAAGTCTTCCGCAGCATTCTTTTCGCCCGCCGCCATATTTTTCCTCTGCCTGTCCACCGCCGGATGGGCCGCCGGCAACGGACCGGTCACCAGCATCACGCTGTCCTCCGGCGGCCTCGCCGAGGTGGTGCGCAAGGCCGACATCGACAGCACAGGCCTTATTGAAATGACGGTGCCTCTCGACCAGGTGAACGACGTCCTGAAAAGCATCGTCGTCTATGACGGCAAGGGCGTCGTTGAGGGACTTACGCTGCCCGGTCCCGATCCTCGCGCAGAAACCTTCAAGAACCTGCCGTTCTCGCAAGAGGATCTTCAGTCTCCGGCCCGTCTCCTGGCGCAACTGCAGGGCACCCGCGTACGCTTGGAAAAGGCGGGCACGACGATCGAGGGCCTTGTGCTGGGCGTCTCCGTGAAGGACCTGGGGGACAAGGGCCAGGCGGATATCGTTTCCTTGCTGAGTAACGGGCGGATCGTCGGTGTGGAGCTGACACCGGAAACGGAAATCACTTTCCTTGAAGAACAGATCCGCCAGCAGGTTGCCCGGGCTCTGGCCGCGGTCGGCAACGGTAAATCGGACGGTGCGCGCACTCTCGCGCTGAAAGTGGCCGGGGAGGGCGAACGCCAGGTGGCTGTCTCCTATGTGGTGCCGGCGCCGATCTGGAAAACCGCCTACCGGGTGGTGACCATGCCGGCGGGCAAGGCCCGGCTGCAAGCCTGGGCCGTTCTGGAAAACGCCAGCGGCGAGGATTGGCGGAACGTGAGCGTCACCTTGTCCTCCGGCGCGCCGGTCACGCTTAAGCAGCGCCTGCACGACCTTTACTGGAAAGAACGGCGCGAAGTTCCGGTCGATGTGTCCGAAGGCTATGTCCCCAGACCGGACAGCGGCGCTGAACCCGTGTTCGATATGGCCGAGGCGGAAGGCCGCCTGAAAAGAAGCGGTGCTGCCGCGAGCGCTTTTCTTGCCGCGCCGGTCCCCGCGCGGGAAGCGCCTGCAGGCATGGCCGCCGCCAATGTTGGCGAGGCGGTCGAAGGCACGGTCACGGCCGCCTTCACGCTGCCTTACCTGGTGACCCTGCAAAGCGGTGATACCTTCTCCGCGCCAATCGTCGACCAGGTGGTCAGCGCCGAAACCGTTTCCGTGTTTCAACCGGAAAGCGGCCTGGAGCATCCGGTCGCGGCCATCCTGATCGAGAACGAAACCGATACCAGCCTGCCGAAGGGCATCCTGACCGTCTATGACCAACGCGAAGGCTATGTCGGCGATGCACAGATCGGCGGAATGCCTTCCGGCGAAGGCCGCATGGCGAGCTTTGCAACCGACAGGAAGGTCCGCATCGCGCAAAAGACGGAGCCGGACGACAGGGTCGTTTCGATCAGGGTCGCCGACGGTGTTCTCACCGCCTCCGTCCGTCAGCGCGCGCAAACCGTCTATGCGATCCAGGGGGCTCCGGACGCGGAGCGCTCGATCATCATCGAACACCCCAAACGGCCGGGCTGGAAGTTCACCTCTCCGCAGGAAATGGAGGCAACGGCAACACACCATCGTCTCAGGATCCAGGTGCCCGAAGGTGGGTCTGAAACTGTGAGCGCGCTTGCCGAGCGCACGATTTCGGAAACCTACGCGCTGATCTCGAGCGATGAACACCTGCTTCTGAACCTGGCCGTGCGGTCTCCGGATGCGGAAACCGCCGGCAAACTGCGGGAACTGGCCGGGTTGCAGGCCGAAATCTCCCAGATCGAAAGGCAGTTGCGGCAACTGGTTGAGCGCAAGGACGAAGAGACAAGGGATCAGGAACGCCATCGTGCCAATCTGACCGCCGTTCAGCCGGGAGCCGATCTTTACAAGCGTGCCGCGCGCAATCTGGCGGACTCCGAAACGCGCATCGAGGATATCGACACGCGGAGCGCATCGGCGAAGGATCGGCAGGCGGAGATACGCGCGACGCTGGGCGAAGCAATCAGAACGTTCTGAAATTGAGCCCTGTCGCCAATCCCAGGGCGGGGAGGCGGCAGGGTTCAGTCTGTGGCGTCGGGACGTTGCGTCGAAAGCTCGGCAACGGCTGCGGCCAGTTCGTTGAAATGGGAAATCACCCGGTCGGGCGCCAGGTCGCGCACCGGCACGGGCGTGTAGCCGAAATCGACCGCGATCACCGGAATGCCCGCGTTGCGGGCGGCGCTGATGTCGGTGCCGCTGTCGCCGATCATGATGGAGCCCGCCACCTGACCGCCGGCGCGCTCTATGGCGCCGTGAACCGGTTCGGCGTGGGGCTTGGAAACGGCAAATGTGTCGCCGCCGACAACGGCGTCGAAATATTTGCCCAGATCAAGCTCCTTGAGAAGCGGAAGGGTCAGTCTTTCGGCCTTGTTGGTACAGACCGCCAGTTTCCAGCCCTCGTTCCTGAAGGTTTCCAGGGCCGCAACCACGCCTTCGAACGGTCTTGTCCGAACGGCGATATTGGCTGCGTAATGATCCAGGAAATGGCTGAAGAGCGGCGCGATGTCGTCTTCTGTCCAGGGGATGGCGTTGTAGTCCAGCCCGCGCTGGATGAGAACCTTCGCCCCCATGCCGACCATGTGGGCGATATCCTCCTGCGGGATGGCGGAATGACCGGCCGTGGTCATCACGACATTGAGCGTGGCAACCAGATCCTCCATGGACGACACCAGCGTGCCGTCGAGATCGAACACCAGAACAGACATGAAAACTCCGGCAAAGACGAAACGAAGCTTTGCCTAGCGGCATTGGGCATCCGCCGCAAGGTCCTTTCCGCGTCCTAAAGCGTGTTGCGTTTAAGCCGATTCATGGATTTGGGAAGACGGCCGAGGCAGCGTTTGCATGGCAAATGCGTTCGGGCGAATTCCTGAATTCGATTTAACGCGATACGCTTCAAAGTTTGTAAGCCGTGCGGAAGCCGCCCCAGTGGCGTCCCCCAACGATGATCGGCGCGTCGATTTCCTTCATCCAGACGATTTTTCCACCCCCCATGTCGCGGGCGTAGGACTGGATCAGGAATGGGCGGGTGTTGCGCGCCGCGCTGAGGCCGGCCCTGTCGTCGAAAATCCGCTTGTTACGGCAATTGGCGGTGTTCCAGGCCGGATCGCCGGGTTTTTGCGGTTTCGAATAGATCAGGTTGTGAACGGGCAGATAGCCGTTCCGGTCGATCGCGGCGCAAAAGACCATGGCGTGACCGGCGCCGAGGATTGCCTCCTGGATTTCCGGCAGCACTTTTTCCAGATGGGCAAGGGCGCGGGTGGAAACCTGCAGGGGATCGGTACCCTCGATCGGCTTGTAGCCGGTGTCGAACAGGTCGTCCTGGGTCAACCGCCGATTTGCAAGAAGATCTTCCATGACGGCGATGATCCGCGCCGCGCCGGACTGCGCCAGGTCGACTTCCTTCGCGTGCGCGGCATGAATGGAAGCGATCCTGGCGGCGAGACTTTCCTGAAAGGTGCTGCTTGGATCGTCAAAACGGCAGTGACAGCCATAGTCGGATACGGCGACGACCGAAATGTCGACCGGGCCAATACCGTCAAGTTCAAGGCGGGTCTTGCTTCCCGTCCGCAGAAGCCCGTCCCGGCCCGGTTTGAACAGGACACCGCCTTCTGAAATATCCAGTGTTTCGATCTTCGTGGCCGTTCCCTCGTTCGTGATGGTCCCGCCCAGTTTGACGGGAAGCCTGTCATGCTGCCGCCGGTCACCGATCTCGGTCTGCCGGATCATCATGGTGAAGCGCGACTGCAGGGAATGCGCCGCGGTGCTCATCTCCGTCCCCAGGTTCCGGGCATGGGTTCCTCCCTGCTCGGCGGAGGTGGCTGACTCGGTAATCGTATTGACCTTCCGCACCACTTCCTGAACGAAGCTCGCGGTCTGTTGCGCCTGTTCGCCGATCAGATTGGTCGTTTCGACCTGGGTCTGCACGGCGTCCTCGACGGCGGCAAAGCTCGGCCGGATCCGTCCGATAACTTCGATGATCCGGTTGACCGACCCGAGACTGCTTTCGGCGGACTGATTGAGCCGGTCGATATTGGCGCTGATCTGCTCCGTTGCCGACTGTGTCTCCACCGACAGCGCCTTGACCTCGCTTGCCACCACGGAAAAACCCTTGCCGGCCTCTCCGGCCCTGGCGGCTTCGATGGTGGCGTTCAGGGCCAACAGGTTGGTTTGCTTGGCAATGTCTGAAATCAGGTTGACCACATTCGCAATGTCGGCGATGGCCTGTTTGAGTTCCATCACGCCGTTGTTGGCCTGATCGGCCACATCGCGGGCTTCGTTGGCGAGCTGATTGGAAAGTCCGACCTGGTTGCCGATCTCGCCGCTGGAAGATGACAGTTCCTGAATGGAGTCCGCCAGTCCGGAGGCGTTTTCCCCGGCGCTCGCCGACTGGTCGGCAAGCGACTGGCTGTCGCTGCGGATGGTTTCCAGTTTGTCCATCTGGCTGTCAAGCTGGTCCTGAACTTTCTCCGCGGCCGAACTGATGGCTTTCGCCGCCACCTTCAGGTCGTCCTCGAGACTGTCCAGAACGAAACTCATCCGGCCTGAGGAATTGGCGTCTTCAGGAACGGACGCGGCTCTATCGTCAATTGCCTCAAGGGTAGGCAAAATATCATGCGAGAAATTGTCTCGTGTTTTTTGCCGTGATCCAAGTCGAAGTATGTTCATTCGAATCTTTTCTTTCCGATCCCTAGATTGTTCTCATTAATATGCTTGGTCTGTCTAAAGGTATGGTTAACTATGGGTATGCGGGCCGAAGTTAACAGGGCCTCATTTGATGGAATTTTCCCGGTTTGCCGGCGAGGCGCGTATCGCAGGACGGTGTATTTCACCAGTCAAGACGTGAGATTCGGCAGAACAGTCTCCAAATGCGGTCAGACGGTTACCTGTTCACTACTGTTGGTGTCGGACACGCCGGAATGCGTTTCGTTTCCCTGGGTGAAGTGGGGAATGTCACTGGACCGGTCGAGCCCGGCCATGTTAAGCACCCGGCGGCCAAATCGAGATAACCTGTCATGGTTCGCCCGCCCGCCGGACAATCGCCGGACAATGGATTGGACAAGGATGCGGTCCACCGGCAACGGTGCTGGAGGAAGGGCGCCAGAGGAGCGTTGAATGAGCGACGAGTTCAAGAAGCAAGCCGCTGACCGCGCCGCGGAAGACGTTACTTCCGGCATGCGTCTGGGTATTGGTACCGGATCGACGGCCGAGTTTTTTGTCCACGCGCTTGCAAGGCGGGTCGGGGAAGGGCTGGATGTGATCGGCGTACCGACGTCCGAACGGACCGCGGAGCTGGCCTCCAGCTTGGGCATCAGGCTGACGACACTGGATGAAATGCCGCAACTGGACCTGACGGTGGACGGAGCCGACGAACTTGATCCGCAACTGGTGCTGATCAAGGGCGGAGGCGGTGCTCTCTTGCGGGAAAAAATCGTCGCGGCGGCTTCCGGGCAAATGATCGTCATTGCCGACAGCAGCAAACAGGTTGAAACGCTCGGGCGGTTTCCTTTGCCGATCGAGGTCGTTCCGTTTGGCCTGGAGGCAACCAGGCACGCTATTCTGAAGGTTCTGGATGCCCTGGACCTGCCTCCGGAGCTGGAATTGCGAGGCGGCAGCGACCGGCCGTTCAAAACGGATGGCGGCCATTTCATCCTTGACGCGCATCTTCAAAAAATCAAACAAGCCGAGTTGCTGGCAGACCGTCTGGTGGCAATTCCCGGCGTCGTCGAGCACGGCCTCTTCATCAATCTTGCAACAAAAGCTTACGTGGCCGGTACAGATGGGGTAAAGACCGTCTTGCCCATCCAAGTGGTGTGATTTGGCTTTCCGAACGAGCGATGAAAGCCGCCTAGGAGTAGAAAAATGAAACTTGTCAAGACTTTCCAGCGTGCAGCTGTAGTGGGCGCAGCCATGATTGCCGCCGGGTTTCTCTCAACCGCCGTATCCGCTCAGGACGCTGTTTCCGAAAGCCACATGGCCGCCGCGAAAAAGGTGGCCGCTGCGACAAAGGTTCTGGAACCCTTCGACGATATTCTGCCGATTCTCGCCGAACAGACCCGCACGGCGTTTATCCAGACCGATCCGACCCGTGCGGAAGAGATCATCGAGGTCACGCAGGAAGTCGCCATTAATCTGGCTTCCAAGCGCGCTGAACTGAACGATATCGTCTACAAGGCCTGGGCAAATTCCTTCACCGAAGAAGAGCTCAATGATCTGGCCGAGTTCTACAGCACGGACCTGGGCAAGAAGCTGACCACTACCATCCCCGCCATCACCCAGTATTCCGTAGGCGCGGCCCGCGAATGGCAGGACAAGATTTCCACGGAAATGGTAACGATGGTTCAGGAAGAACTGGCGAAGCGGAACGTCGTGGAGTGATGGTCTCCGTTTGCGGCGACGGCGGTGTGCTTTTGCCGAAGTACGGGTGTTACACAGGATAGTGAGGCCGGCTTGATTGCCGGTCCGCGGGCCGCGAATGCGGCCCGATTCGCTTTTTAGCGGGCAATTGGCCGGTACATGCGGGACAGGGCGTTTCTGCGCCGCTCTTGCATGGCGACGGCAACCGCTTATGTGGGGCGGGTCTGGAATACCGCCGGCCGGTCGGTGCTTATCCAAATGCGGGATGCTCCAAAGCTGTGGAAGACATATCGAGAGGCCAGAAATGAGCGAGTACGACTACGATCTTTTTGTTATTGGCGGCGGCTCCGGCGGTGTCCGGGCCGCGCGGATTGCGGCGACACACGGTGCCCGCGTCGGGATCGCCGAAGAACACAGATACGGCGGGACCTGCGTGATCCGCGGCTGCGTGCCCAAAAAGCTCTTTGTCTACGCCTCCAAGTTCTCCGAGGAATTCGAAGATGCGGAAGGGTTCGGCTGGACTGTCGGCGAGCGCGGCTTTTCCTGGAGCAAGCTGGTCGCCGCCAAGGACCAGGAGATCACTCGTCTCGAAGGCATTTACCGGCGCAACCTGGAACGCACCAACGTTGAAGTGCACGATAGCCGCGCCGTCATCGAGGGCGCGCACAAGGTGCGCCTGCTGACGACAGGGCAGGAGGTTACCGCCAGATATATCCTTGTCGCTGTGGGAGCCTCTCCGAATGTGGATACCGGCCTGCCCGGCGTTCAACACGTCATTACCTCCAATGAGGCGTTTCATCTCGATGAGCTTCCCGAGAAGATCGTGGTCGCCGGAGGCGGGTATATCGCCGTCGAGTTCGCCGGCATCTTCAACGGCCTCGGGGTCGACACGACACTGATTTATCGCGGCGAGGAAATCCTGCGCGGCTTCGACATGGATTTGCGGACCATGGTCCGCGAGGAAATGGAGAAGAAGGGGATCAGGGTGATTTTGAATGATGTGTTCACCGGCATAGAGAAGCACGCTGACGGTTCCCTGAGCGGCAAGACCAGGGGCGGCGAAATGCTGGAAGCCGGACAGATCATGTTCGCCATCGGCCGCAACCCGCATACCAGGGACCTTGGTCTTGAAAAGGCCGGGGTCGAGACGGACGCATCCGGCGCGATCAGGGTCAGTGCGGATTCCAGGACGAACATCGAGTCCATTTATGCGGTCGGCGATGTGACCAACCGCGCCAATTTGACACCCGTGGCGATCCGGGAAGGCCATGCCTTCGCCGATAGCGTTTTCGGCAACAATCCGTGGACGGTGGATCACAGCCTTATCGCCACCGCGGTTTTCTCCCAGCCCGAAATGGGCACGGTTGGACTGACGCAGGAAGAAGCCCAGGGCCGGACTCCCAACCTCGATATCTACAAGTCCGGTTTCCGGCCAATGAAGCACACCTTGTCCGGCAGGGACGAGAAAATGCTCATGAAGATGATCGTGGATGCCGATAGCCAGAAGGTCCTGGGTGTGCACATTGTCGGACCCGATGCCGGCGAGCTGGCGCAGATTCTGGGCGTGACGCTGCAAATGGGAGCGACCAAGGCGGATTTCGACCGGACCATTGCCGTGCACCCGACAGCCGCTGAAGAACTCGTGACCTTGCGTGAACCGACAGAGCGTTTGCGCGGTTAGGACCGGGAAAGCGCCAGTGGGGAGGTCGGACCGCGCCTTCTACCGGGCTTTGCCGGCGCGCGCGTACGGTCTTGGATCCTCAAGGGAAAGCGGCGGCTCGTTTGGGTCGCTGTTGCTGTCGAAGAAATCGGAAAACAGCGAATAGCGATTGCGGCCGAGATTCTTCGATCGATAGAGCGCGGCGTCGGACCGTGCGATGAGACTTTCGGCCGTCGTCCCGTCGTCGGGAGCAACCGCGATTCCAACGCTCAGTCCTATATGCGCTACCCCTTCGTCCCGGATCTCGATCGGTGCCTTGGCCGTCTCCACCAGCGCCGTGCACAGGCTGTGCAGGCTGGCTCTGTCTGTGGCCTTCCGGTAAATGATCATGAACTCGTCGCCGCCGACACGGCTGACAAGGCCCTCGTGGCCGATCACTTTCTTCAGGCGCCCGGCCATGGTCTTGATGACCAGGTCTCCCGCCGCGTGTCCGAATGTGTCGTTGACCGCCTTGAACTTGTCGAGATCGCATTGGATGATGACAAACGGTTTTCCCGGCAGCGATGTCACCGACGTCGCCAGAACGCGGTTGAACTGCAATCTGTTCGCCAGACCCGTCAGGGTGTCATGAAGGGCAAGGTGGCGATTCTGCTGCTCACTTGCCTGCAATGACGAGGTCAGCTGGCCGATTCTCCACGCGATGCCGAATGCCAGCGCCGCAAGCGCGACACTCAACAGCAATATGACCGGGATAATCGTCGGCCATATGGCGTTGCCGACGGTCTGGCTGTCCCATGTGAAGAGGCCGATGGTTTCTCCATCCGGATTCGAGATCGCATGAAATGCAGCCGAGCCCGCCGGCGCTTCCTCCACGAACTTGAGAGACGCGAAATTCAGTTGGGCATTCACTTGCCCGAGCAAGGTCTCGTCAATGTAATGGGCGGACAGAACCACAGTCGGCGGACCGTCCGGGAGCACATTTTCATAATCGTCCGGAATGACGGGCATCACACCGAACATGGCGGGCTTTCCGTCAATGCGGGTGAACCCCATAAGGGCGTATTCCTCCGGATCCATCCCCTGAAGGGACCGGTGGCCGTATCCTCCGGGGACGCGCACCCGGTTCTTTTCAAACAGGCTTTTGATTTTTCCGAACAAGGCTTCCAGTTCGGGCGCCTCGGCAATCGGTCTCTTCAGAATATGCGTGTAGTGTTCGAAGGTTTCCGCAAGAACATCGCCGTTTCCGGAGATCACCATAACCTTGCTGTGCCGGTAGTCGGACCACAGTGTATCGATCACCTTGTATGCGTAGTCGGCGTCGAAATTCAGCACTAGTCCGGCTACGGACTTATCTGACGAAGTAACGGTGATCTGCTCGCGCACCAGAGCGCGCATGCGATGCGCAAGCGTATTTCGGAACAGCCGCTTTTCGTTGGCGATTGCCTGCTCCGTCGATGCCTGCGAGGCAATAAATCCGACGAACAGCAGGGAAGCGGATGTAACAGCAATCAAAAGGCCGGCAAGAAGGAATGCGAGCCGCGAAATATGCTGCCGCGCTACACTCGCGGTCTGATCGCTGTATCTCCGCCGGAATTCGGTCAATCTAAAATCCTGTTGGAAGCCGCCGCGCCTGGCGGGCTCTTGTCACCGAATGATATGTAATGGGAAATATATGGACAAACAATTTATGAGGATATGGGTGGTATTACATAGGTAGCTTATGCTGCTATCTTAACGTTCCATAAGTAAATTTTTTATCAATGCCAAATACAACAATGCCGGATTAAGCTGAAAGAACTTGTTCATCTCTTGATGTGGGTACGCGCAGAAGTTGTTTGTATTGTTTCTGCGCTTTGTTGCAGTGTATTCGTGCGCTTTCCCGCGTTCATGCCTCACACCTAGGTTCGACGCCGGTGGTTTGGGTCCGGGCCCGGGAAAAGGCGGCTTCAGGTGTGGTTGCCGAGCACTTTGACGAATGTCTCTATTTCGGCTTCGGTGTTGAAGGCATGCACGGAGGCGCGCACCACCGCGTCGAGATTGCGGTGGGGCAGGTCAATTCTGGCAGAGCCGGCATTGCTAACAGACACATTGATTTGCGCCGCTGTGAGGCGGGCTTTTGTATGGGCCGGCGCTTCGCCTTCAACGGTGAAAGTTACGATCCCGCCCTTCCGCTGGCCCTTGTCATGCAGTGTGACATTCGCCAGCCCGGAAAGCTCCGATCTCATTTGGGCTCCCAGAGCGCAGACCCGATTGCCAATCCGTTCCATTCCAAAGCCGATCGCGTAGCTGACGGCAACGCCGAGACCGATCTGACCGGCGACATAGCGTTCCCAGGTTTCGAAGCGCCGCGCATGCGGGACAAGTTCATAGGACGTTTCATCAATCCAGTCCGCGGATTGAAGATCGACGAAGGGAGGATCGAGCTGGTCCAGAACCTCGTCCCTGACATACAAAAAACCGGTGCCGCGCGGCCCACGCAGATATTTACGGCCTGTCCCGGAGAGCATGTCGCAGCCGGTTTCGCTGACACTGACGGGTATCTGCCCGGCGGACTGGCACGCATCCAGCAGGTAGAGAACTTTCGCCGACCGGGCGATTTCCCCGACATCTTCCGCCGGGTTGATCAGTCCGGAGAAAGTGGGAATATGGGTCAGGGCAATCAGGCGCGTCCGCGCGCCGATGGCCGCTTTCACGCCCTTCAGATCGATCTGTCCGCTCGCGTCGTCCTCGACAATGTCGATTTCTATACCCTTGCGGCGTTTCATCTGCAGGAAGGCGACATAGTTGGAAACATATTCCGCCCGGCCCGTCACGATCCGGTCGCCCTCGCGGAAGTCGATGCCGTAAAACGCCATGTCCCAGGCACGGGTGGCATTTTCCACATAGGCGATTTCGTGGGGTTTGCTGCCGATCAGCGCGGCAAGGCCGGTGTAAAAGGCGTCCATGTCCGCGCTCGCATGGGCGGCGGCTTCATAGCCTCCCAACCGGGCTTCCAGATCCAGATGCTGCTTCACGGCATTGAGGACAGGCGTCAGGGCGAGACCCGTGCCGGCATTGTTAAAGTGGATCAGCTGCCCTACACCGGGAGTATCTTCCCTTAAAAGCTCGACATCGTGTTGGGAAAGGGAAGGAACGATCATGAGACCCCCAAGGCTTCGCGTTGCTTTCAGGTTACAGAATCAAGTTTAGCACCACATGACGATCACATATTTTGGCTACGGATCGCTCGTCAATACTGACACCATTCCCGCTGCCACGGAAACAGTCCCCGGGAGACTGAGCGGATGGATGCGCGAATGGAAGGTTTGCGGCGAGGGCGAGGACGGCCAGGGCCGTTGCGCCTTGACCGTCCGCGAGCAGGAGGGCGTCGAGATCCGCGGTATCATGGCGCGGGAGCCGCGCACCGGGCTGAAGGATCTTGAACTGCGCGAACGGCGCTATCACAAGGTGGAAGCGATCGGCGCGAAGTTCCGCTGCGAAGCGGGCCAAAAGCCGGGATCGGGGGACATGTTCCTCTTCAAGGCGGCACCCGGCCACCGCCGTTGGGGAACGGACACCCATCCGATCCTGCAGAGCTATCTGGACTGCGTTCTCGCCGGATATTTCCGGATCTGGGGTGAAGAGGGCATCGACCACTTCATCGAAACCACCGATGGCTGGCACGTGCCGGTGCTGCAGGACCGGGACAGGCCGCACTACCCGAGGAAGATCGTTCCCGGCCCGGTCCTGGCCGATCTGATCGATGGCAAACTGGCAGAGCTGGGCGTCAGCTATCTGACGCCGGACGAGAAAGTCTAACCGAGCAGGGTCTGCAATCCGTGTCCGGCGGCAAAGGCGATGCCGGCAGCCAGCATGCCGATCGCCATCGTTTCCAGGCCACAGGAAATCCAGTGTCTTTGAGACCAGTGCGCGCGGAAGGAGCCGATGGTGAAGAACGCGAGCGCCGTCATGACGGTGGCGGTTATGGCGCTTGCGGGGAGATCCAGGACAAAGGGCAGGAGCGGGATCGAGCCGAACACGATGAAGGCGGCGAATGTGTAGAGCGCTGCCTTCATGGGCGTGCGGGTCGCATCCGTCATACCGTATTCCCCCTGCATCATGGTTTCGATCCACGCCGCCCTGTTGGAGGTGACCAGGCGCACCATGGTTTCCAGATCCTCACCTTCGAAGCCCTTGGTCAGGAAGATCTGGCGGATTTCTTCCCGTTCGCCGTCCGGGGCGACGGAGATATGCTTTTCCTCCACCGCCTTGAGCCGGGCATAATCCTCGTTCTCGGATTTCGAACCGCTGTAATTGGCCGCGGCCATGGAGAAACCGTCGGCGAGCAGATTGGCGATCCCCAGGATCAGGATGACCTTTGACGACAGGTCGGCGCCGAGCGAGCCGGCGACGACGGCAAACGTGGTAACGGCGCCGTCGATGCCGCCATAGATCCAGTCCCTCAGGTAGCTGGCATCCGGCCCTGTCGCCAGCCGGGAGGCAATGTCGGCCGGACGGTGGCTGTGTTCCAGTCTTTTGCTTGGCATGGCTGCGTCCTTGCGAATTCGTTTGACTACATCCCCCGTCTGGAAGACGGGCACCTTGATCAGCCTCAAAATACCTTTAAATCCGCCGAATGGCCGTTCTCGGCACAATGGCTGGAAATCGAAGTATAATAGCTGGATTGAACGGTGGCCTTAACAGCTTTCGGGGTGTATAAGGCCGCACGTTTGCTGAGTTTGGGCGAGATTTTTCGCCTTACGCTCTAACAATTGAAATGTCGCGGACCGCGCAGCCCGGACTGAATGAAACATGCGTTGCAAGTGAACGCGGGCTGATCTGGAATGCACCCGCGGGTCCAGTGAGGAGTAGGAAGTATGGCGCAGAAGTGGAGCCCGGAAAGCTGGAGATCGAAGCCGATCCTTCAGGTGCCGGAATACCCGGATCAAGCGGCTGTGGCGGATGTTGAACAACGCCTGGCAACTTATCCGCCGCTCGTTTTTGCAGGTGAGGCGCGTTCGCTGAAAAGCCAGCTTGCGAACGTCGCGAAGGGCAACGGTTTTCTGCTCCAGGGCGGCGACTGCGCCGAAAGCTTTGCCGAACACCATCCCGATCACATCCGCGACTTCTTCCGTGTGTTCCTGCAGATGGCGGTGGTCCTGACCTATGCGGCCAGCCAGCCCGTCGTCAAGGTCGGCCGGATCGCCGGCCAGTTCGCCAAGCCGCGCTCGTCCAATTTCGAGAAAAAGGGCGATGTGGAGCTGCCGAGCTATCGCGGCGATATCATCAACGACATCAACTTCACTCCGGAAAGCCGCATTCCCGATCCGGGCCGCATGGCCATGGCCTACCGCCAGTCGGCCGCGACCCTGAACCTGCTGCGCGCCTTCGCCCAGGGCGGTTTCGCCAATCTGGATCAGGTGCACCGCTGGATGCTCGGCTTCATTTCCGACAGCCCGCAGGGACACCGCTACCAGGAACTCGCCGACCGGATCTCCGAGGCCCTGAACTTCATGAAGGCTTGCGGCATCAATGCCGACAGCGTTCCGCAGTTGCGTTCGACCGATTTCTTCACCAGCCACGAAGCGCTGCTTCTGGGTTACGAGGAGTCCCTGACCCGCGTCGATTCCACTTCAGGCGACTGGTACGCGACTTCCGGTCACATGATCTGGATCGGCGACCGGACCCGTCAGCCTGACCACGCCCATGTGGAATTCTGCCGCGGCATCAAGAACCCGATCGGTCTGAAATGCGGCCCGTCGATGACACCGGACGGATTGCTGGAGCTGATCGACATCCTGAACCCGGACGACGAGCCAGGCCGGTTGACCCTGATTGCGCGCTTCGGCGCGGACAAGGTCTTCGATCACCTGCCGCAGCTGATCCGGGCCGTCGAACGCGAAGGCAAGACGGTCGTCTGGTCCTGCGACCCGATGCACGGCAACACGATCACGGCAGGCGGATACAAGACCCGCCCGTTTGACCGTATCCTCAAGGAAGTGGAAGCGTTTTTTGAGGTCCACAACGCGGAAGGCACCCATGCGGGTGGTGTCCATGTCGAAATGACCGGCCGGAATGTGACCGAATGCACCGGCGGTGCGCGGGCGCTGACGGCTGAACAGCTCGGCGACCGCTACCACACCCATTGCGACCCGCGCCTGAACGCGGATCAGGCCCTGGAACTGGCTTTCCTCATCGCCGAGAACCTCAAGAAGGAGCGCGATGGCCGCCAGACAGAACCGATGGTTGCCAGCGCGTAAGGGCGGATCGAATTTCGCAACATGGATCGGGCGGCATTTGCCGCCCTTTTCTTTTGCATGACGGATATCGCCCAAGTGATGCTGAATGACAGGTTCCATATCGTGCGGCGGCCTCGGAATCTGACGAAACAGCGGTGATGACGAAGATGGAATTTCCCGTAAAAGTAGTTATTTTTGAAGATTCGACCGTCCAGTAAGGTTCGTTTAACGCTCAAAGTGCATACCTCCTTCCGTGGTCGTCGGTTTACCTAAGGGAAGGAAGAGGGAATTGCGTGAAAAGTGGGATCTTTCCGGCGTCTCCTGCCTGATTGTCGAGGACAATTCCCACATGCGTACAATCCTGCGTTCGGTGCTTTCCGGCTTCGGGATGAGGACCCTGTTCGAGGCCGGCGACGGCGCGGAGGCTCTTGAGTTCGTGGTCGACCGCAGGCCGGACATCGTTCTGTGCGACTGGGTAATGAGCCTCTTCGGCGGAAACGAGTTCCTCCGGGTCCTGCGTGCCGACCGGGACCGTTTGCTCAGCACCACGCCCGTGCTTGTCGTGACGGCGCATGCCAGGCGGTCCACCATCCTGGAAGCCATCGATATCGGTATTCACGGTTTCGTCGCCAAGCCGATCGCCCCGGTCATTCTCTACCGGCATATCGGCGAGGTTCTGGAGCGCCAGGGTCTGTATGGCCGGACGAGGGGGATACCCCGTCCCGAAAAAAGCTCGGGAACCCGGGAAACCGATACCATCGCCCCGTCCGGCATGGCCCCGGCTGCGACCAGCTCAAGGGAAAGCACCCTGGCGCTGCTTTAGCTTGAATATGACCGTACGAACCTCCTATCCGAACCGATTGGCTGTCTGAAAGTTGAACGACTTGGAAGTGAGCCAGCATTCTGCAAGCCTGGGTGATTGCAACGGTCAGGCCTTGCGGCTACATCATGAAGACATGACACTTCCTGGAAATGCTCCCATGATTTCAGATCGATTCAGACTGGCGGTCGCACAGCTCAATCCGACTGTCGGCGATGTCGATGGAAATGCCAATCTGGTGCGCGAGGCGCGCGTCGAGGCCGCTGCGAAAGGCGCCGATCTGGTGCTTGCCTCCGAACTCATTCTTGCCGGCTACCTGCCAGAGGATCTGGTGCTGAAACCCGCCTTTGTCCGTCGCTGTATGGATGCGGCACACGCCTTGGCGAAGGAGACCGCCGACGGCGGTCCGGGGCTGGTGATCGGTACGCCCTGGAAGGGCGATGACGGCAAGGTCTACAACGCCGCGCTTCTTCTCGACCAGGGGGAAATCAGGGCGGTTCGCTACAAATACGACCTGCCCAATTACAGCGTCTTTGACGAAAAGCGCGTGTTTGCCGCCGGCCCCTTGCCGGGACCCGTCGATTTCCGCGGCGTGCGCATAGGTCTGCCGATCTGCGAGGACATCTGGAACGACGAGGTCTGCGAGTGCCTTGAGGAAACCGGCGCGGAAATTCTGCTGGTCCCCAATGGATCGCCTTACTGGCAAAACCGGGCCGAGGAGCGCCTGCAGGTGGTCGTCGCCCGCGTGGTCCAGACCGGGCTGCCGCTGGTCTATTGCAATCAGCTTGGCGGTCAGGACGAACTGGTGTTCGATGGCGGCTCCTTCGCCCTTCAGGGAGACCGGTCGCTGGCCTTCCAGATGCCGCAATTCGAACCGGCGCTCGCCATCACCGACTGGACACGCGCCGGGGAAACCTGGATCTGCGAGAACGGCGTCACCGAGCCGCTGCCCGGTCTCGATGAGGCGAACTGGCGAGCCTGTGTCCTGGGTCTCGGCGATTACGTGAACAAGAACGGGTTTCCAGGCGTTGTTCTCGGACTGTCCGGCGGGATCGATTCCGCGATCTGCGCGGCCATGGCGGTCGATGCTCTTGGAGCCGACAAGGTCCACGCGATCATGCTGCCTTACCGCTATACCTCCGAAGAGAGCATCGAGGATGCCGCCGCATGCGCCTCCGCCCTCGGTATCCGTTACGACACGGTTCCGATTGCGGAACCGGTCGAGGGGTTCCGCAATGTATTGAGCGACCTCTTCAAGGGCACTAAGGAGGATACGACGGAGGAAAACCTGCAATCGCGCACGCGTGGCGTTATCCTGATGGCGGTTTCCAACAAGTTCGGATGGATGGTTGTGACCACCGGCAACAAATCGGAAATGTCGGTCGGCTACGCAACGCTGTATGGCGACATGAACGGCGGCTACAATCCGATCAAGGATCTCTACAAGACCCAGGTCTACCATCTGGCGGCCTGGCGTAACGCCAACCGTCCGAAGGGCCTGCTGGGGCCGGCGGGGGAGGTAACCCCAACCAATATCATCACCAAGGTTCCGACCGCCGAACTCCGCGAAAACCAGACAGATCAGGATTCCCTTCCGCCTTATGACGTTCTCGACGATATCCTGGACTGTCTTGTCGAGGAGGAAATGTCGGTTGGCGAGATTGAAAAACGCGGTCATGACCGCGCGTTGATCCATCGGATCGAACACCTCCTTTACATTGCAGAATACAAGCGCCGGCAAGCCCCTCCCGGCGTCAAGATCACTGAACGGAATTTCGGCAAGGACCGCCGCTATCCCATCACCAACCGGTTCCGCGACCGCAGCTGACGCGATCCGGGGCTCCTGTCAATGCAGGCCCCATGACCTATTTCAAATTCCTGCGCGAGAATGCGCGCTGGCTGTCTGCCAGCTATCTGCTCGCGATGTTTTCCGGCTTCGGTCAGACGTTTTTCATTTCGCTTTCGGCGGGCGACCTGCGGGCGGAGTTCGCGCTCAGCCACGGCGATCTGGGTCTGCTCTACATGCTGGCGACGCTCGGCAGCGCGCTGACGCTGCCTTACGTCGGCAAGAGCGTCGACCACTTTCCGGTGCGCACGATCGCGGCCGTGGTGATGACCACCCTGGCCCTGTTCTGTTTCGCCATGGCGAGCACCTTTTCCGTCTGGATGATCGCCTTGTCCTACTACGGGCTGCGCCTGTGCGGGCAGGGCATGATGACCCATACCGCGGTCACGGCGGCCGGGCGCTGGTTTTCCGCGCGGCGCGGCCGGGCGCTCTCCATCGCGCTCCTCGGGCTGCCGACCGCCGAAGCCCTGTTTCCGCTGTGCTTCGTGACCCTCGCCGGCATTTTAGGCTGGCGAGGGGCGTGGACGGTCGCCGCCCTGGTCCTGCTTCTGGCGGCGCTGCCCGTGCTCATGGTCCTGCTTGCCAGGGACCGGGTGCCGAGTGCGACGGAGATCGCCTCCATCAAGGCGGAAGGGCGGCAATGGACGCGCAATGAAACGCTTCGCGATTCGCGTTTCTGGCTGGTGTCCTGCGGCATCAATGCGCCGGCCTTCATCGGCACGGCGATCTTTTTCCACCAGGTCTATCTGGTCAACCTGCGCGGCTGGTCCTTGGAGGTGTTTGCCAGCGCCTTCCTGGGGATGGCTGCCGGCGTCGTCTGCACGTCGCTGGTGGTCGGACCGCTGATCGACCGCTTTTCCGCCCGCCGGCTGCTGCCTTTCACGCTGATACCACTGTCGCTGGCCTGCCTCGTGCTGGCGCAGTACCATGCGCCTCTGTCGGCGTTCATCTTCATGGGGCTCATCGGGATTTCCAACGGCTTCAACAGCACGCTTGTCAGCTCGTTCTGGCCGGAGGTCTACGGAACGCGCCACATGGGTGCCATTCGCGCCAGCGCCTTCTCCGTCATGGTGTTCGCCTCCGCTGCCGGACCCGGACTGGTCGGCTGGCTGATCGACATCGGCGTGCCTTTCGATATGCAGGTCAGGGCAATGGGTCTCTACTGCCTCATCTTCTGTGCCGTGCTGGCGCTGGTGGCCCGGGCGTACAGGGAAAGGGAAACAATCTTGAAACCGGAATGAGTTTGGGGTTGCCGTGCGGACGATCCCCGGCTAACTCAAACGCCATGACTGTCATCGTACGTTTCGCGCCGTCGCCGACCGGCCACATCCATATCGGCAATAGCCGTCCCGCGTTGTTCAACTGGCTGTTCGCCAAAAAGGCGGGCGGGCGGTTCATCCTGCGCTTTGACGATACCGACCTGGAACGCTCCAGGCAGGAGTATGTCGAGTCGATCGAGCGGGACCTGCGCTGGCTGGGCATCGAGCCGGATCTTGTCGAACGCCAGTCGGAGCGCGTCGCCAGCTATGATGCCGCCGCGCAGAAGCTGAAGGACGCGGGGCTGCTTTATCCCTGTTACGAGACGCCGGACGAACTGGAACGCCGCCGCTCGCGCCAGCGCGCGATGGGCCGTCCGCCCGTTTACGACCGCACCGGGCTCAAGTTGACAGCGGAAGAGAGAGCCGCTTTCGAGGCGGAGGGCCGCAAGCCGCATTGGCGGTTCCTGCTCCCCAATCACGACGGCGATCCGTTGCGGACTCGGCGCACGGAGGTGTCCTGGGACGACCTTTGCCGCGGCACGCAGGCGGTGGATCTGGCGTCGCTCTCCGATCCGGTTCTCATCCGCGCGGACGGCACATATCTTTATACCTTCACATCGATTGTCGATGACATCGACATGGGCGTCACCCACATCATCCGCGGCGAGGATCATGTGTCGAACACGGGTGTCCAGATCGCGATTTTCGAGGTGCTCGGCGCCGCCGCGCCGGTTTTCGGCCACCACAATCTGCTGACGACGCGGGACGGGGAAGGGTTGTCGAAGCGCAAGGGCGCACTGTCGATCGGCTCCCTGCGGGACGAAGGCCTGGAAGCGATGGCGGTGGCCTCGCTTGCCGTACTGACGGGAACAAGCCAGGCCGTCGAACCTGTTGCGACCATGGACGCCCTCATGGAAAAATTTGACCTTTCAAGCGTTTCGAGATCCTTGGCGAAATTCGATCCTGACGAGTTGCGGAACCTCAACGCCCGTCTGGTCCACGATTTGCCTTACGAGGCGGTGAAAGACAGGCTGGCGGGGCTCGGTATCGCGGCGGACGCGAACTTCTGGGAGACGGTGCGCGGCAACTGCCAGACGGTCGGGGATGCCCTCGAGTACTGGAAGGTCGTTACCGGACCGGTCGAAAGCCGGGTCGAGGACGAGGACAGGGAGTTTGTCGCCAAGGCCGGGCAGCTGCTGCCGGAAGGGGAGATCACTCCGGACACCTGGGGTCTGTGGACGGCGGCGCTGAAGTCGGAAACCGGACGCAAGGGCCGCGGCTTGTTCATGCCGCTGCGGCGTGCCTTGACCGGAATGGATCACGGACCGGACATGAAAGCGCTGCTGCCCCTTATTGGGCGACAAAATATTCTGGACCGACTACCCTGACGGATGCCTTTTCCCCGGGGGCCGGACGGAAACCCGTATCGTTGCTTTTGAACACCGGAGCCAACGGGGAATCCATCGCGGCACCGTCTCCTGCCAGCGCTCGCACGGACAGCAGTGGCAACCCGTTCACGGTTACCGACGGGCCGGTGGGCCGGTCCTGATCGGGGGACAGCCTTACGGCGGCCTGGTGCAAGGGGACAGTGACGTCAAAACCCTTTTCCAGATTGATCAGGGTGTCGGGGTCTTCATGGGACGGCAATTGCGCTCTTCGCAGCGGCGGTCGCGACAAGGGGGAGGGCGTGTCGGCGTTGTCCTCGAACGTTCCGCCGCGGGGCGGCTGCAGGGTTCTCCTCGGCAGTCCGGCGCTGATATCGGCAAAGAACACGCGGTCGCCGGATCCGGAGGTCAGCTCCGTCCAGTCGGAGCGCATGCGGGACTGACGTGTCGGACGGCAACTGCAGCCTTCCACGAATTCCGATTTGTAGCGGTCGGCATAGGGTTGTTCCGAATAGAGCGCCCCGGCCAGAGATATCATCTGCGACTGGTCGCCTCCCGGGTTGCGGTAGACATAAAGCTCGGTCTGCGCAGCCGGGCAGATTTCCGAACAGCGGGCTTCGTCATAGCCGAACTGGTCCTTACCCGCCGAAAAGCTCAGCGGGAAGAAATAGCCGTCGCAGGTGCGCACGCAAAGAGTGCGGAAGGTGCCGCCGGAGGGAAGACGTACACGCGACGCCCCGCTGTTTTTCTGCGCACGCACAGCGGCGATTTCCCGGTCTCCCGATCTGGCGGAGGCAAGGTCCACTGTCGCTTTTGAGCGTTGCTCCGGCTGGGAGCGGGGATTGAAAAGACGCGACAGCAGGGAGCGAGGTTTGTCCTGATCGCCGGTTTGCTCGGCCTGTGCCTGCCGGGCGGAGGCGGGCGCGTTGCAATTCTGTCCGGCAAGTTGCGAGCGGACCTGTCTCAACCGTTTGGCATTGCCCGAAGAGCCGCCGCCAGCCTTGGCAAGCTGACGCTCGATCGCGGACAGATTGGCCTTCATGCGCCTGATCTTGCCGTTGAGGCTCTGGCAGTTGGGTGTCGCCGCGCTCGCGCAGCCTAAATATCGGGCATCGCGCTCAGCCGCCGTGATCGCCTTTTGCTGCTGGCTCCGGGCGGTCGTCCATTTCCTGGCAGCGGGTGAACTGGAAGCGGAACCGGACTCCAGCCGCCGCAATTCGGCCTTCAGACCGGAACAGCTGGCGGCGGCGGCAGTGTTCAAGGGCAACAGGAATGCCGCGCACACGACAAGTGCACGCACGAAATCACCAGACCAGACGGTGCTGCGAAACCACATACCCTTCCCCTGCAGCGCATTGCCTTGCGCCGGACCGGCCCTGATGCATCCACGCATTCAGATGAACGCGGACAAGATGAACTAACGCTCTGAAAGATGACCCGGGCCGTCGGCTTCACTATCGCTGTTACCCCTATCAATAGCAATGAAAGCTCTGACGTTCGGTTAATACCGGCATCCGAAAGAATGCCTATTCACGCGGGGTGGAACTGGCCGCGGTGAGCAGGCGTTCGAAGATGTCGTCAAGAAGCGCTTTCTGCTCCTCGGTGAGGGCATTCTGCAGTTTTGCGGAATAGACCAGGGCTTCCGGGATCAGTTCCTCATACATGGCACAGCCCTCGGGGCTGAGCTTCAGCATTTGCTCGCGCTGATCGTCAGGGTTTCTGCCACGCACGATCAGCCCGCGTTGTTCGAGCGCTGCCACCGCGCGGCTCACCTTGGTCTTGTGCATGGCGGTTGCCTGGCTGATGTCGCGCGCGGTCATGGCGTGATGCTCGCCGAGGGTGGCGACCACCCGCCATTCGGGAACGCCTATGCCGTATTTGCCGGCATAGATTTTCGAAAAGGAGCGGCTGACGGTCTCCGCAAGGTGGTTGAGCCGGTAGGGCAGGAACCTGTTGAGCTTCAGAACCGGCCGGATTTCGTCCTCGCCGCAGGTCTGATCGAGGGGGGGAACGGGGTCTTCGGACATGAGTTGGAAGCTGCCTCGGAAATTTCGTTATGCGCTGTCATACCGGACGCGCGTCAGGACCGGCAGATAAAGTTGCCGTCATCCGGCCACGTTCGATAACTAGCAAGTATAACCAACTGAACAAATCGGAAAAGACAACCAGCGCTGCTTCGGTAAAAACGCGGTAATGCAAGCAAGGTTGACGGAGAGCTTGAGCGTATATAGTCGAAAAGCTGCGATTTAAGCTGACCTATCTGTTGATAAGAAAGGATTAGTTAACGAATTGGAGAATGAAAGTTTGCGAATCAGGGATGGAAACTGAGACGCTGCAGTCAACAGTAAAAGACGTTTTTCCGGATGAAAAGCATGAGAAGTCAGACCGTCAGCCGGCAGGAAAGCGAGACCGCTATGGTAGAGATCAACAACAAGTCCGGCACTGTGCCTGGTGAAAACGGGCGGTTCGAGGAACTCGGACGCGGCTGTTACGCCTACAGCGCGGACGGATGTTCCAATACCGGCGTGATCATCGGCGAAAAGGCGGTGCTGGTCGTTGACGGTCAGGCAACGCCCCAACTGGCGGAAAAGGTTCTCCAGAAAATTCGCGACCTCACGGATAAACCCGTCAAACAGGTGGTTCTGACCCATTTTCATTCAGACAGCTGTCTAGGTGCCCTGGCTTTCGAACCGGGGGAGATTGTCGCCTCCGATCTGACCCGGCGGATGATGGACACGCGGGGCAGTGAGGAGATCCGCGTCTCAAGGCAACGCATGCCGGCTCTTTTTGAGGGACTGCCTGAAAATGCCGGTATCGTCGGACCGACGATGACCATCGCGTCCTCCATGACGATCGATCTTGGAGGACTGGACGTCAGGCTGATGCATCTCGGCCGTGGACACACCATGGGAGACCTTGTGGTCTGGGTGCCGGCCCGCGGGGTCCTGTTCGCGGGCGATCTGGTCCAGAAATCGGCGGTACCCTTCTGCGGCGACGCGCATCTGGCCGACTGGCCGCGCGCCCTTGACCGAATTTCCGCCTTCCGGCCCACGTCCCTCATGCCCGGCCGCGGACGCCCGGCGATCGGCGCTTCCGCCGTTGCCAAGGCCATCGAGACCACGCGGGATTTCGTCACAACCCTGCACGATGCCGCTGCTGCCTGCGTCGTCCAGAGCCTCGGCCTGAAGGATACTTTTCTGGCTGTGAAGGATGCGCTGGAGCCACGCTTTGGATCCATGACCGGTTTTGAATTCAATCTGCCTCTCAGCCTTGCCCGGGCTTATGACGAAGCGCTCGGACTGGATCAGCCCCAGGTGTGGACGCGGGAGCGCCTGGCGGATCTGGAAGATGCCCTGGGTGGCTTTTCCTCCATCGCCCTGTCCGCCGGGGACGCTGCTGAAACGGCCGCGGATACCGAGCCTGAGCCTGTATCTGACCTGGAGGCGGAAGACGCCGCGAACGAGGCAGACGCTGGAGACGGCAAGCGCGAGCTGGTTGCCGACAGCGATTTCGCCGCCTCCCTGGAACAGGCGGACGAAGAGGGTGGTCCGGATCTTTCCGCGCAAGACATCGCCGGGGCGGAAGACGAGGATGGCGAAGCCGCGCAGCCCGAGGATACGGCCGGGGAAGACACGGAAAAGGTTCTGGAAAACGCCCGCTGACAGGCTGCGGCAACCGTTTTGTGTAATTTCCGTATGCGCGCGCCGTCTCGGCGCGCGTTTTGATTTATTTGACGGCCTTGCTTGATCGCCCGATGGCGAACCCCACATGTCACTCGATTCACACCCGGAGGTCCCAATGCGTTTCCTGACCGCAATCGCTCTTGCTCTTGTACTGTGCGTTCAGGGGGCGGGCGCTGCTCTTGCCGCCGATGAACCCGATCTGATCTTCAAGAAATCGACCGTCTGGAAACTCCTGACACCGGACCACAAGCTGGCTACCTACGCGATCGACGACCCGATTGTCGATGGCGTTGCCTGTCATTTCACGGTTCCTGAAAAAGGTGGTGTTACCGGCTGGCTTGGCGTTGCCGAGGAAGTCTCCGACGTCTCGCTCGCCTGCCGCCAGGTGGGGCCGGTTACCATCAAGGAGAAGTTCGAACAGGGCGAGGAAATGTTCCGCCAGCGCCGGTCTTTCGTCTTCAAGAAGATGCGGATCGTGCGGGGCTGCGACATCAAACGCAACGTTCTGGTCTATCTGGTCTATTCCGACAAGCTGATCGAGGGCAGTCCGAAAAATTCGACTTCAACCGTTCCGCTGATGCCCTGGGGCGACCAGATGCCGCCGAAATGCGGTGATTTCCTCACCGACTGAGACGGGAACTGAATCCGGCGCCGCAACGCGGATCACTTCGCTTCCAGGCTTTCCAGATGTTGCGCGACGGGCAGATCCGAACCGGCGCAGAAATGCTTGTAGAGCATCGCCATGATGTCTTTGACAGCTTCGCTGGCAAGTCTGTAGTAAATGGTGGTGCCTTCCCGGCGGGTCGTCACCAGTCCCTGCGCGCGCAAGAGGGCGAGCTGCTGGGAAACCGTCGGCATGCGCAGGCCCGTCTTTTCCGCAAGTTCACCGACGCTGCGCTCTTCTTCCAGAACGAGGCACATCAGGAGAAGGCGCGGAGCGGACGCCATCATCTTCAAGAACTCCGCAGCGGATTCCGCCTTCTCTTCAAGCAAGTCATAATCCATGGAGCAACCTTGCCAAACATGCCGGTAAACTGCAAGCAGGAGCAACCGTTCCCGCTCTGGAGCACCCTGCGGTCCGTACCCTTAGGCGGACAAGATGCTTGAGCACTTTAAAACCGATCAACTTTTCTGATTTCACATCATTCCGTATGAAAGCGGAAAAGTTGATCTGCTGCTGCTTTTATATCCGGCTCGCGGCGGTGACAATGATGTTTCCGTTGCCGCAGCCCGTACCGGACATGAGGCACAGGCTTTTCTGCTGCATTTCCTGGCCGAACGCCTTGGTGCCGTCGGTGATCGCGATAATTGCCGCGAACGGTCCTGCCAGAACGATGGCGAGGAAGATGAGGACAAAAAGGCGGTTCAACATGGTCGTCTCCTGAAGGCAATCCGTTTCGATTGCCCGGAGATTACCGGCGCTGCCTTGAACCCATGCTGAGTGGCCCGTTCAGCTTGCGTTCAGTTATCTAAACAAATTGAAAATATGATAATAATCAATCTGTTATAGCGATCATAGGTTCTGCGTCATAGCCGTTCTGAGGGCGTCCAGCAGAACTTTGTCACGCCCGTAGATGTCCTTTCTGAAATGGGTGGAACCGTCCTTGTTCATCCAGGCGGTCAGATATGTCAGGTGAACCTCGATGGGCGTTTGCGACTTTACGACCTGCCGCTCTCCGCTGTCGCGCACCTGTTCCCAGTATCCGGGAGTGGAATTGACGTCTTGCAACAGAACATCGGCAAGCGCAAAGGGATCGAGAACCCTGATGCAGCCGTGGCTGAACGCCCGTTCGGATCGTGAGAACAGGGATTTCGACGGTGTGTCGTGGATGTAGATGTTGAACTTGTTGGGGAACATGAATTTGACACGGCCAAGGGCGTTGCCGTTTCCCGGGTCCTGGCGCAGCCGGAAGGGGAAATTGCCTCCCGAATAGCTGTTCCAGGCTACCTGAGTGGCGGGAACTTCCCGTTCGTTCTCGAAGATCCGGATGTTCTGCGCGCTCAGCGCTGACGGATTTTTCTTCAGCTTCGGAAGATATTCCTTTGTCGCGATGGAATAGGGCACGTTCCAGAAGGGGTTTATTTCCACGTATTCCAGGCGGTCGGAAAAGACCGGGGTCGCATGATAAGGCTTGCCGACAACGACCCGGGTCGTGTGGACGGTCTTGCCGTCGCGCACCACCTTCAGGTTCTGGTCGGCAAGATTGACGAAGACATAGAAGTCTCCAAGGTCATCGCGCATCCAGCGTCGCCGCTCCATGTTGAGCTCCATCTGGATGAGCTTTTCCTGGATGGGAATATTGATGCGCTCCAGCGTGTTCTTGCCGATGACACCGTCGGTTTCCAGGCCATGATAGTCCTGAAAGACCTTCACCGCCTCGACCAGCGCGCCGTCATAGACCTCGCCGGTGTGATCTCCGGCGCCCGGAATATCCTCTTCCATCAGCCGGGTCCGCAACACGGCGACGCGCGGGTCGCTCATGCCGGGTTTGAGGACGTCGCCGTCCGGGACTGGCGTGAACCCGCCCTCGGCCGCCTTTTTTCTGTATTGGGCAAGCCGCCGCTTCAGCCTGGCGTAATTGTCGGACCGGGGAACGAGGCTTTCAAGAAACGCACTGAAATCGGCAGCTTTTTCCGCCGTTTCAAACAGCGTTTCCGGCTCCGGCCGGTCGGGAAAGAGATTGAGCGCCTGATTGACCCTGTTGGGCTGCACACGGCCGGAGGACAGGTGGGTGGCATAGCGCAGGAACTGAACGGAAAGCTGAAGATCGAACTGGGCCCACTCATCGGGTGTTCGTGCCGTCTCCGACAATTGAACCAGGTCCAGCGGGCCGTAGTTGTTAGGATTGAGCGCATGGTCGTTGGCCGCGGCCATCGCGGCGATCACCAGATGCGCCTTTTCGCTCAAGCCGTTCTGATCGAACCACACAGGGGCGAAAGCCCTGTTGCCGTAGTAACGCGCCAGCCCGTCCGGGATATCCGTGGATATGGCGGCCTGAATCGCTTCCGCGATCGGTGTTTGCGGCTCACCGGCAGCCGGTGGCGCAGCCGTTTCGGCCCCCGAAGCCTCGGGCGCTGCGGACTGTGCCTGCGCGAAACCGGCGGTCAGCGCCGGAGAAAGAGCCACAACGGACACCAACAGCAAAGCAGAAGATAAAGAACGGAACGAACGAATGCATTTCACGGGAAAGCCCCCTCTGATTCCCACGTGCAGAAGACTAGTCGAAGTCGTGCCGGCCGCCAACGCCGCGTTGGCGGCTTTCAGCATTTGCCGGCAATTGCGGTCTTGACCGGCTTCCGTCTTCCGGTCCATAAAGTGGCCATGATGACGGCCACACGGAACATCATTTCGATCACCATTATTTGCAGCTAGCGACACCGCTGGCTGTGGCCGATCCCTCATGGCAAAATTTCCCCTGAGACGGACCGCCCGGCCAGCCGGCCAGGAGACCGTTTGACATGAGCGCCGCCGAGACCGGGTCATCCGGCACTTTCAAGGGTTTGAGGCTCACCAACACATTGACGCGCCGCAAGGAAGACTTCCGGGCGATCGATGATGAAAACGTGCGTCTTTATGTCTGCGGGCCGACGGTCTACGATTTCGCGCATATCGGCAATGCCCGGCCCGTCATCGTCTTCGACGTGCTTTTCCGCCTGTTGCGGCATCTCTATGGCGCGGACCATGTCACTTATGTGCGCAACATCACCGACGTCGACGACAAGATCAACGCGCGGGCGCTCAGGGACTTCCCGGATCTGCCGCTGAATGAAGCCATCGCCGGTGTGACGAAGAAAACCGCTGACCAGTTCCACAAGGACATCGCGGCGCTGGCTGTTCTGGAGCCGAGTTTCGAACCGCGGGCGACCGGCCATATCGGCGGCATGATCGACATGATCGCGGTGCTGATTGAAAAAGGTCACGCCTATGAAGCGGGCGGGGAGGTGCTCTTCGATACGGCCTCCATGCCGGACTACGGCGGACTTTCCAAACGCAAGCTGGACGAACAGATGGCGGGCGCCCGTATCGCCGTCGATGCGCACAAGAAAAATCCGGGTGATTTCGTCTTGTGGAAACTGTCTTCGGGAGACGAACCGGGCTGGCAGAGCCCCTGGGGCCGCGGGCGCCCGGGCTGGCATATCGAGTGCTCGGTCATGAGCGAGCATCACTTGGGCAAGGTGTTCGACATCCACGGCGGGGGCCTGGACCTGATCTTCCCGCACCATGAAAACGAGATCGCCCAGTCCCGCTGCGCGCATGGGACGCAAACCATGGCCAACTATTGGCTCCATAACGGTTTTCTGCAGGTCGAAGGCAGGAAGATGTCCAAATCGGAGGGCAATTTCTTCACCATACAGGAACTGCTGGAAACGGAAAATTTCGGCGGCCGCAAATGGCCGGGCGAAGTGTTGCGGCTTGCCATGGTGATGACCAACTACCGCGAACCGATCGACTTTTCGGTGCGCAAGCTGGAAGAAGCGGAGAACCTTCTGGCCAAGTGGCCGGAACCGGTGGCAACGCAGGCCGGGCCCGCGCCGGAAATCGTCGCGGCGCTTTGCGATGACCTGAATACCACCGTCGCCATCCAGTCCCTGCACGCCCTGGCCGGCGAAGCGGCAAAGGACCCGCAAAAGCTGGCGGTCTATTCCGCCTCGGCGGCTTTGCTTGGACTCTCGCCGGTCAAGGCCGACCTGTCGGGCATCGACACGGCGGCGGTTGAAGCATCCGTCGCGGCCCGTCTGGCAGCGCTCGGAAACAAAAACTGGGCGGAAGCCGACCGGATCCGGGATGATCTGACATCTCAGGGTATCCTCCTAAAGGATTCAAAAGACTCAGAAACCGGCGAGCGGGTGACTACCTGGGAGGTCAAGAGGTGAGGGTCGTTCTGGCGGATAGGCCACATACCCCCCTCTGTCTCCTGCGGGGACATCTGCCCCGCAAGGGGGGAGAGGGGCGTCTGCCGGGCCGCTGTGCTCACAAAGTCCTCGGTGGACTGTGGCAGCGTGGCCGTTCGCAAGGTCTTCTCACATCGAATGAATTAAATTTCACCGGGCGAATGCGGCAAACTCCAGTCTCCCCCCTTGCGGGGGAGATGCCCGCCTTGGCGGGTAGAGGGGGGTATACAGCCTCGGTTCCACACGCTGTCTTCGGGATACAAAAAAGAGCCTGCCCGATGCCACATCAGAAGATCCCCCAAAGTCTCAGAAGCAACGCACGGAAACTCCGTTCGGATATGACGGAAGCGGAGAAAAAGCTTTGGCAAGTTATCGGAGGTCACCGGCTTGAAGGGCTTGCCTTTCGACGTCAGATGCCAATCGCCGGATACATCGTGGATTTCGCAGCGCCAACCCATCGTTTGATCGTTGAGTTGGACGGTTCCCGGCACGGTGAAATTCAAGGTCGAGCCAGCGATGAACGGCGAGACCGAACGCTCCGTTCCCTCGGCTGGACGGTTCTGCGGTTCTGGAATACGGAGGTCGTGACCGATCTCGACGGTGTCTGCCGGAAAATCCTGGATGCCTGCCGCAAGGAGCATTTTTGATGGCGGACAAGTTGAGCGAACTTACCGGCGGCTGCCAATGCGGTGCCGTGCGCTACAGGGTGACGGGAGAAGTCGGCTACCCGCATTTGTGCCATTGCCGCATGTGCCAGAAGGCATCGGGAAACTTCTTCCTGCCGCTGATCGGTGCGGCGAAAGACGAATTTCATTGGACCCGCGGAGAACCTTCCTGGTTCCATTCCTCAAAACCCGTCCGGCGCGGGTTTTGCGGAAATTGCGGCACGCCGCTGTCCTTCGAGACGGTCGGGGACGACTATATCGCCTTCACTCACGGCAGCCTTGATGACGTCGCGGCCGTGACCCCGGTCGAACAGTCCGGTGTCGAGGGGCGGGTGCCGTTCTATGCCGGTCTCTTCTCGTTGCGGGAAACCCCTTCCAGTCGGGACGACCTGCCGGGCGGAATCAAGGATGTGGCGACGACGAACCGGCAGCATCCCGACCACGACACGGAAAACTGGAGCTGTGAAGCTATATGAGCGAGGTTCACACAGGCGGATGCCAGTGCGGCGCGGTGCGGTTCCGCGTTTCCGGAAAGCTTGGCCAGGCATCGATCTGCCATTGCCGCATGTGCCAGAAGGCCTTCGGCGGTTTTTACGCTCCATTGGTCAGCGTCGTGAACGAGACGGATCTCACCTGGACGCGGGCCGAGCCGAAGCGGTTCCAGAGTTCCAATATGGGCGCTCGCGGCTTCTGCCCGGAGTGCGGCACGCCGCTGACCTATGAAGCGCCGGACGGCATCGCGATCGCGATTGGCGCTTTTGACGATCCGGGTGCGATTGCACCGGTCATCCAGTATGGGGTGGAAGGCAAGCTTCCCTATACCGACCACATGGCCGACATCCCGGCCCGCACCACGCAAGAGGACTACGAGGCGGAGGCCTTTCTGGCAGCCATCGTTTCAAACCAGCATCCCGATCACGACACGGAAACCTGGCCGCCGGTTCACCCCGGCGAAACGGAAAACGGATAACAGGACAAAAAGGATCGGTTGCGTTGCGCTTTCGCGGCAATGCGGTTCGATCCAGGCAGGAAACGCCCATGAGCAAGGAACGTCTCTACCTTTTCGACACAACGCTGCGCGACGGCGCGCAGACCAGCGGCGTCGATTTTTCGGTCAATGAAAAGATCGTCGTCGCGGAACTTCTGGAGCGTCTGGGGGTCGATTACATCGAGGGCGGATATCCCGGCGCCAACCCGACCGATACGGAATTTTTCAGCAGGAAGCGGACGGAAAAGGCGGTCTTCACGGCCTTCGGCATGACCAAGCGGGCGGGACGTTCGGCAGCCAACGATCCCGGTCTCCAGGACATCCTGTCCAGCAGCTCCGATGCCTGCTGTTTCGTGGCCAAGGCGTGGGATTACCATGTCCGTGTCGCGCTGGGCTGCAGCAACGAGGAAAATCTGGATTCCATCGCGGACACGGTGTCCGCCGCGGTTGCCGCCGGCAAGGAAGCGATGATCGACTGCGAGCATTTCTTCGACGGTTACAAAGCCAATCCGGACTATGCGCTCGGCTGCGTGCGCGCCGCCTATCAGGCAGGCGCCCGCTGGGTCGTGCTTTGCGACACCAATGGCGGCACGTTGCCGGACGAGATCTTCGACATCGTCACCAAGGTGCAGGACGTCGTTCCCGGCTCGCATCTCGGCATTCACACCCATGACGACACCAGTCATGCGGTGGCCAACTCGCTGGCGGCTGTCGACGCCGGCGTCCGGCAGATTCAGGGAACCCTGAACGGTCTCGGTGAGCGCTGCGGCAATGCCAACCTGATCACGCTGATCCCGACACTCAAGCTGAAAGCCGCCTTCGCGGACCGGTTCGAGACCGGCGTCAGTGACGACCAGCTCAAGGAAATCACCTCGATCTCGCATGCCTTCGACGAAGTCCTGAACCGGTCGCCAGCAAGGCAGGCGCCTTATGTCGGCGAGACCGCATTTGCCACCAAGGCCGGAATTCATGCGTCCGCGATCCTGAAGGATCCGCAGACCTATGAGCATGTCACGCCGGAAAGCGTCGGCAACCAGCGCCGCGTGCTGGTCTCCGATCAGGCCGGCAAGAGCAATCTGATCGGCGAACTCGCCCGGGTGGGCATCAAGGTCGACAAGGCCGATCCACGGCTGGACAGGCTTCTGGCGAAGGTCAAGGATCGTGAGGCGGAAGGCTATGCCTATGAGGCGGCCGATGCCTCGTTCGAATTGCTTGCCCGAAAGGTACTGGGCGATGTGCCGCGGTTCTTTGAAGTCAATTCCTTCCGCGTGATGGTGGAACGCAGGTTCAATGCCATCGGAGATCTGCTCACCGTTTCGGAAGCCGTGGTAAAGGTCGATATCGACGGCGAGACCCGGATGTCGGTCGCCGAAGGCAACGGCCCGGTCAATGCGCTCGACATGGCCTTGCGCAAGGACCTGGGCAAATACCAGTCCGCCATCGAAGGTCTGGAGCTGATCGACTACAAGGTGCGTATCCTCAATGGCGGCACCGGCGCCGTCACGCGCGTCCTGATCGAAAGCCAAGATACGAAGACCCATCGCCGATGGTTCACGATCGGGGTCTCCTCCAATATCGTCGATGCCTCCTTCCAGGCACTGGTGGACTCCATCACATTCGCGCTGCTGAAGGCGAACCCCGCCTGAGGCGAAACGCACAAGTGCAGCTTGATGTCAGAACGGACGAGGGCTGCGTAACCACCTGAAATTAGGTCAACCTTCGTACGTCTAACCGGTTCCGGACGGATTTGCGAAGGTTGATCCAGAAAGGCAGATTTCATGTCGCAGACGGTGCCCGACACCGACGCGCAGGCCGATTTGCGCCAAGGTCTCCTGTTCGGCCTGGCGGCCTATGCCATGTGGGGCTTTCTTCCGGCCTACTACAAGCTGACGGAGACGGTTCCGGCGGATCTCGTCGTCTCCCACCGGATATTGTGGTCGGTGCTGTTCGTCGGGCTGTATCTTTACCTGCGCGGCCGATGGCAGGAAGTGCGGGAGGTCTTCCGCCAGCCGAAGGTGCTCATGGCACTGAGTGCCTCGGCTACCTTCATCGCGGTGAACTGGCTGGTGTTCGTCTGGGCGATTGCCAACAACCAGGTGCTTGATGTTTCGCTCGGATACTTCATCAATCCGCTGGTGAGCATTGTGGTCGGGCTGGCGGTGCTGCACGAGAAACTGTCGCGCGGGCAGGGGATTGCGGTCGCGATCGCTGTGCTGGCTGTGATCCTGCAGGCTATTCTGGCTGGCGGCTTGCCGTGGGTATCGCTTGTCCTGGCGTTTTCCTTCGCCGGCTATGGCTATGTCCGCAAGGTCACGCCGGTCAAGGCAACGCCCGGCCTGTTTGTCGAAACACTGCTGCTGTTTCCTCTGGCCGGGGTCTACATTCTGTTGAACCTGAGCTGGGGAGTGGATGCCCTCGTCCTCAACGACCTGCCGGTTCTGGCGGCGCTTGCGGGAACCGGCATTGTCACGGCTCTGCCGCTGATCTTGTTTTCCTCGGCTGCCCGCAGGGTGCCGCTCTTCATGCTCGGGCTGATGCAATATCTTGCGCCATCCCTGCATTTCCTGATGGCCGTCTATGTCTGGGGCGAACCGCTGGATCAAACCAGGCTGATCGGCTTTGTCATGATCTGGGCCGCGCTGGCGGTTTTCACCTATGACAGCTGGCGGCGTTACCGGAAAAGCCTGCGGAAGGGCGTGACGCTGCCGGAAAAAGTGCTCTAGGGTCTGTGGACACTAAGGATTTGGTCGAGGTTTTGCATCCAAATCTCTTCGAGACGCGGCGGATTTCGGTCCCGACTGCGTCGGAAAGTCCTTGTGGTGGGCGGCACCACTGCGGACTTTCCTCCTGTTCGGACACCGAAATCCGGCTCGCGCCGCGACCCAAACCTAATTGTCCACAGACCCTAAAGATCCGAAACGGAGACAAAGTCGGTGGAGATTTCCTGAGGTTCACCTGAAAGCGACCGGCGCAGCATCGGCAGGATATCCTCGATCCGATTGGCGACCAGATAGGGCACTTCGGTTTCCGGCCGAATATAGCCCTGCGCCCGCATGTGATCGAAAAGTTCAAGCAGCGGTGACCAGAAGCCGTTGATATTGGCGAGCGCGACCGGTTTGCGATGCTGACCAAGTTGCGCCCAGGTCATCATCTCCACGGCTTCCTCAAGCGTTCCGATACCGCCGGGCAGGGCGATAAAGGCATCCGACTTCTGGAACATCAGATGCTTACGCTCGTGCATGTCCTTTGTGACGATCAGATCGTCAAGGGACTCCAGCATGACTTCCCGCTTTTCCAGGAAATGCGGAATGATGCCCGTGACGGCTCCGCCCGCTTCCAGTGCGGAATTCGCGACCGTGCCCATCAGACCGACAGACCCTCCGCCATAGACCAGACGCAGGCCCGCTTCCGCTATGAGCTGACCCAGCCAGATCGCAGCCGCCTCATGTGAGGAATCCGAACCGAAGCTGGATCCGCAATACACACATACGCTTTTGAGTTGATTTTGAGAGACCGTATTCATGACTCAAAGATGTGGCATCGTGACGGGTGAAACGTCAAGCATTCTGTTCGGCGGACCCTGGTCTTCAAGCAGGATTTCTTGCCGCGCCTTTAAAAGGCGGCTATGCATGAAACCTGATGGAATTATGCGACGGCGGCACCAGTCGCTTCGCGCTGAAGGGGACAGTTTCAGGAAAGCGCCGGAGTATCCTTCCGCTTTTCTGATGGGATGAACAATGAACAAGCAGACACTGATCTGGAGTTTGATCGTAGCGGTGCCGGCCGCGGCAGCGGCGGTGGCGGGGTATGTTTATCACGAGACCGGCCGCCTGCCGTTCCAGACGCCCGCCGAGACCGTTTCCACGCCAGCGGCGACCGACAGCCCGGCGCAGGATCAGGCAGCTGTCGGCGATACCCAGCCGCTCGCGGATCAGGCCGGTCAAACAGCGACGGCAGATCCTCAGGATCAGGCCGTTGACAAGGCAGCCGTGAAGGGGCCGAGCTTCGACGTGGTCGGTGTCGAACCGACCGGCGAGACCGTTGTTGCCGGCCGCTCTGAAGCCGGTGCCATAGTCGCGCTGACTGCCAATGGAAAAGTCGTCGGGAAGAGTATCGCCAATGAAGCGGGAGAGTGGACCATCATTCTCGACGCACCGCTGAAACCCGGCGATTATGACGTCGGACTGGAAATCCATGACGAGAAGGGAACTCCCATCGCGCAATCCGAGCAGCGCATTGCGGTTTCCCTGCCGGAAGGCGGAAACGAACAGCCGCTCGTTGTCCTGAACTCGCCGGAAGGCCCGTCCGACATTCTACAGAAACCGGATGCCGGGCAGGACGTCGCCCGGACCGGAAATGCTCCTGCCGCGGGCGAAGAACAGGTGGCCGGGGTCATGGCGAAGCCGGAGGAGACGGAAACCGGAGCATCGGAAACGGTGATAGCTTCGGCGGAACCGGCAACCGGGGAAACCAGGCCCGCTGTACCGGATCGGCAGGCTTCCGCACCCGCAACCTCCGGTCCGGCAACGGATGATGACGGCGCAGGGACGGAACTTGCCGCGGCAACGGCGCCTGATGAGCCTGCTGCCGGTTCGAAGAGCGCGCTTGAGACCGCCGACGGTGAAAAGAGCCCGTTACCAGCGGTTACCGTGAAAAGCGGATCGGCCGGTGATGCGGATACGGCAGCCCCGACCGTTACGGTCGAAGCGGTCGAATCGGAAAAAGACAAGGTTTACGTCGCCGGGACGGGTGCACCCGGGTCTTCCGTCCGCGTCTATGTCGGCGAAGACTTCCAGGGTGAAGCCAAGGTCGATCCCAGCGGAAAATGGCTTGTGCAGGGCACCAAGAACGTTGCCGAAGGGAATGTGGAAGTCCGTGCCGACCTGATCGGAGAAGACGGCAATTCGGTGCATGCCCGCGCGGCCGTGACCTTTGAAAAGGAACAGGACAAGCAGATCGTCCTCACCAAGGTGGTCGCGACCGGCGCCAGCGGCGGCAGCGCAGACCAGGGGGCTGACGTCCGCAAATCCCTGCCGGTGGTCATCATCCGCAAGGGCGACAATCTCTGGCGGATCTCCCGCCGTCTTTATGGCGACGGAGTTCGCTACTCCACCATCTACCAGGCCAACCAGGATCAGATTCGCGATCCGGACCTCATCTATCCCGGACAGGTGTTCCTGACGCCGGAAGGGGATCTGAACTGGCCAAAACCGCCGGCCGACAACGGCTGATTTCAGGCTGGACTTTTCAAAGAAAAAGGACAGGAAACCACATCCGGTTTTCTGTCCTTTTTGTCACACCCCTTGTTTTAGGGGTGTTTCATCGCATATCACCGATAAGACATTTCCGGGTTTCCTGTGCGCGCGTCGCTGTCCGCAGGTTGCCCTGACCAACCACAAAACCGGCTTTCCCGCTGTCGTGCGGCATCGCGTGAAAGCAGATGATATGGGTTTCTTCGAAGGAGCTGAGAAATGAGCGGGGCGGGATCGCCGTCGGAAACCGGATGCGTGGCGTCCAGGGAGGAAATGTCGAGTTGCGAGGAACTCGCAGCCATTTTCCGTGCCTTGGGCCATCCGGCGCGTCTTGCGATCATCAGACAGCTTGCCAGGCAGACCGATGCCTGTTGCGGGGAAATCGTGAGCCACCTGCCGCTCGCCCAGTCGACCGTTTCCCAGCATCTGCAGGTGCTCAAGGACGCCGGTCTCCTGTCCTGCGATACCCGCGGGCGCAATTGCCACTATCTTTTGAACCGGGACAAGCTGCGTCAGGCGGAGCAGAGCTCGAACGAGTTCTGGTCCCGTCTCAATGCCGTGGAGTCCGCCGGGCTTCAGGCGGATGAACCGTTCGGTTCCAACAGAAAATAGAGATTTACAGGCTGCCCCGGCAGTCCGGAGAATTCATGTGACAGACCCATCAGCCACCTCGCCGCGAAAGCCATCGGCCGCGGCATCAGGCAGCCATCCAAAACAGGCCCCGGTCAAGGCGGTCAGTGCCGATGAAGGCAGCATACTGACAACGCTGACCAATCTGTGGCCCTATATCTGGCCGTCGGAGCGTCCCGACCTGAAACAACGGGTCCTGCTGGCCATCTTTGCCCTTGTGATCGCCAAGTTCGTGACGGTGCTCTCTCCCTACTTTTTCGCCTGGGCGACCGATGCCCTGACCGGGGAAGGGACGCCAAATCTGCCGGCCTTTCTCGTCGCACCGGTCATGCTTGTCCTTGCCTACAATGCTGCCCGCGTTCTGGCTGTCGCCTTCAACCAGCTGCGCGATGCGCTGTTTGCCCGGGTCGGACAGCACGCTGTGCGCCAGCTCGCGTTCCTGACCTTCCGCCATCTGCACGAACTGTCGCTTCGTTTTCATCTTGCCCGGCGGACCGGCGGGCTCAGCCGTGTCATCGAGCGCGGTGTCAAGGGCATTGAATCCATCGTCCGCTTCACCATCCTGAACGGCATCCCCACCGTCCTGGAATTCGCCCTTATGGCTGCGGTGATCTGGTATCAGTTCGGCTTTTACTACGTCATCATCGTCGCCGTGATGATCGTTGCCTATGTCTGGTTCACGATCAAATGCTCGAACTGGCGGATCGAAATCCGGCGTGAGATGAACGACAGCGACACGGACGCCAACTCCAAGGCCATCGACAGCCTGTTGAATTTCGAGACGGTCAAATATTTCGGCAATGAAAAGATGGAAGCGCGGCGCTTCGATGAATCCATGGCGAAATACGAGAGCGCGGCCACCAAAACCTGGACGTCGCTCGCCTGGCTCAACCTCGGCCAATCGGTGATTCTCGGCTTCGGCATGGCGGCCTGCATGGGGCTGTCGGCCCGGGCGGTTCTGGCGGGCGAACAGGATATCGGCGACTTCGTCCTGATCAATGCGCTGCTGATGCAGATCTCCATTCCGTTGAACTTCATCGGCTTCCTCTACCGGGAAATCCGGCAAGGGCTCGCGGACATGGAATCCATGTTCGATCTGCTGCTGGTTCCCACCGAAATCAGCGACAAGCCGGACGCCGTTCCGCTCAAGGCGGTCGAAGGCACGATCTCCTTCAAGGACGTCCGCTTTCACTACGATCCCGACCGGCCGATCCTGAAGGGGATCGACTTCGAAGTGCCGGCCGGCCGGACCATCGCGATCGTCGGCCCGTCCGGAGCAGGCAAGTCGACCATCTCCCGGCTGCTGTTCCGGTTTTATGACGTGACCGGCGGGTCGGTTGAGATCGACGGGCAGGATTTGCGCGACGTCACGCAGGAAAGCGTGCGCCACGCCATCGGCATGGTGCCGCAGGATACGGTGCTCTTCAACGACACCATTGCCTATAACATCCGCTACGGGCGTCCGGCTGCGAGCGACGAGGAAGTCCGGGAAGCGGCCCGTATGGCGCAGATCCACGACTTCATCGAAAAACTGCCCAAGGGCTATGCGTCGGAAGTCGGTGAACGCGGCCTGAAACTTTCCGGCGGCGAGAAGCAGCGCGTGGCGATTGCCCGTACGATCCTGAAGTCTCCGCCGATCCTGATCCTGGACGAGGCGACTTCGGCGCTCGATACCCATACGGAGCGCGAAATCCAGTCCGCGTTGGACGAGGTTTCCCAGAACCGCACGACACTCGTCATCGCCCACCGGCTGTCGACGGTGGTCAATGCCGATCAGATCATCGTGCTGGAAGCCGGCCGGATCGCCGAGCGGGGAACCCATACGGAGCTGCTGGACAGCGGCGGGCTCTACGCCTCCATGTGGGCGCGCCAGCGTGAGGCGGACGAAGCCGAGGAGCGGCTGCGGGCGGCGCGGGAAAACGACGAGCTCGGCATCGTCACGCGCGGTCAGACGGCGGACTACGTTCCGGCAAAATAGAGCCGTCAGGATCTGTCCGGTTGGAGTGCCTACGCGGCCCGGTCTTTCTTCGGCGCCCGGTCGTTGGCGCATGCGGTGCGTCCTAAATGGGGTGGGCGGCCTGAATTGCGCGAGGGCTGCGGACGGAACAGAAATCCGGACAATACACGGACAAGCGCGCGCAGTTCCGCATGTCTGGCGGCGCGGGCGCGGGCTTCGTACTCGTCTCCTGTATGCATCATGGTCATGTTTCTCCGTTTCGGTGAGAATGGTATCGCATGTTGCGTTTGGTTGAAGAATTGGGCTAATTTCAAAAACATCTTTCGAAAGTTTCGAATAATGCGCCTTGATGATCTGAAGTTCTTCAAACGGGTTGCGGAGCTCGGCAGTCTTTCCGCGGCCGGCCGCGAGATCGGCCTGTCCCCCTCCGCGGCCAGCAGCCGGCTCAGCACGCTGGAAAAGAACCTGGGGGCTCAACTTGTGTCCCGGACCACCCGGCGCACGCGCCTGACGGAGGCCGGCGAGGTATTCCTGCGCCATGCCAGTTCCGCGGTTCGCGAGATGGACCAGGCCCGGACGCTGATCGATGCCGCCGGGGATACGCCCCGCGGCACCTTGCGGCTATCTTCGAATGTCTTCTTCGGTCGCAAGCACATTCTGCCCCACCTGGCGGAATACCGGCAGCTCTATCCGGATCTCCACCTTCAGGTCGACATGACGGATCGGATGGTCGATCTCCTGGAGGGTGGTTATGACCTCGGTATCCGTGGCGGGCCGATGCCCGATTCCAGCCTCATCGCCCGGAAACTCGGCGGCAACCGGCGTGTGCTGTGCGCCAGCCCCGACTATCTTGCCCGCAAGGGGGCACCGAAGACGCTGGACGACCTGCGCCATCACGATTGTATCGGCTTTGAATCCATGCCCGTATGGTATTTCAGCGGACCGGACGGCGAGATTGCCTACCAGGCCGAAGACCCGGTGATCTCGGGTGACAACGGCGACTTCGCCTATGATGCCGCGATTTTCGGTCTCGGTCTGACGGTCAAGTCTCTGGCGCATGTCTGGGAGGACCTGCGCGACGGCCGGCTGGTGGAACTCCTGGAGGATTTTCCGATCACACGCACCGGCAATATCTTTGCTGTTTATCCGCCGGCCAAGTTCATCCCGCCCAAGATCACCACCTTTGTCGATTTCCTGATCTCCAAATATGGCCGTCCGGCTTACTGGGAAACCGATTACCGGCAGGCCGCCACCGGGGCATCCGGGCAAGGTGCTTTGAAAAGCGCTTGAAATTCCGCAAAGCCTGTTCTCTTCCGCTCCAAAAGCCTCTAGAAGCAGGGGGAGAAAAAGACGCAACAGGTGCATTTACGGAGCTGACATGTTCCGGAAAAGCGAGAAGCGTAATGCGCGCATGCTCCTGTTCTGAAAGCGGAAAGTCAGAATGTCGATAGTAGATTCCGTCACCAAGGCCATGGTGCCGATCCACCGGGAGGGCTGGCCCTTCATCGCGATTGCGCTGGTCGCGACGCTGGTCATCGGCTGGTTCATCGATCCCCTGTTCTGGATCGGGCTGATTTTTACCGGTTGGGTATGTTACTTTTTCCGCGATCCCAGGCGGGTAACACCTGTCGGTGACAGCCTGGTGATTTCACCGGCGGATGGGGTGGTCAGCCATGTGGGGCTTGCCCGGCCACCGGTGGAGCTGGAACTCGGCAACGAACCCTTGATGCGCGTGTCGATCTTCATGAATGTCTTCAACTGCCACGTGAACCGTGCGCCGTTCGGTGGCAGGATCACCCGTGTCGCCTACCGTGCCGGCAAGTTTCTGAATGCCGACCTGGACAAGGCGAGCGAGGACAATGAGCGCAACGGTCTGGTCATCGAAGCGGGCGATACAAGGATAGGTGTGGTCCAGATAGCCGGTCTCGTCGCCCGGCGGATCGTCTGTTTCGTGCGCGAAGGGGAAACGATTTCCACCGGTGACCGTTTCGGGCTCATCCGCTTCGGCTCCAGGCTGGATGTCTATTTCCCGGTGGGAACGGTGCCGAAAGTTGCCTTCGGCCAGACCATGATCGCCGGTGAGACCATCCTTGCCGACCTGACGCAACCGCAGGCTCCCTCCCAGCCTCTAACCCGTGTCAGCTGAGGGCGATGGTGTCTGAGTCTCCCGAACCCAAGGTGGCGCAACAACGGCAGCAACCGAGATTCCGCCGCGTTCCCTTGCGTCTGATCATCCCGAATCTGGTCACGCTGCTGGCCCTGTGTTCCGGCCTCACAGCTGTACGCATGGCTTATGACGGTGCCTGGGATTTCGCCGTCGGCGCAGTCCTGATCGCCGCGGTTCTCGATGCCATCGACGGCCGGGTTGCACGGTACATGAAAGGGACATCCCGTTTCGGTGCTGAACTGGATTCGCTCGCCGATTTCGTCAATTTCGGCGTTACTCCGGCTCTGATGCTGTATCTCTGGATCCTGAAAGACGCCGGTTCGATCGGTTGGATCGCGGCGCTGATCTTCGCGATTTCCGCGGCCCTTCGCCTTGCCCGTTTCAACGTGGCGCTAGAAGATCCGCAAAAACCGGCCTGGGCGCATCGCTTCTTTACAGGTGTACCGGCGCCGGCGGGAGCGCTGACGGTGCTGCTGCCGCTTTATCTCGACTTTCTCGGCCTGTTCCCGCACTGGTTTGCCGATGAAGCCTTCGTGGCGGCCTATACGATTGCCATCGCCTTCCTGCTGATCAGCCGTCTGCCGACCTATTCCGGCAAGTCGTTCGGCACCCGCGTGCGCCGGGATCTCGTACTGCCGCTCTTTGTCTTCACTGTGCTGATCGTGGCACTTATCGTCAGCTATCCGTTCCGCATGCTTGCCGGAGGTTCGGTGCTGTATCTGCTGAGCGTTCCGTTTTCCTGGCGGGCGCACCGCAAACTGATCCTGGCCGATGCATCGCTTGCCCTGGATGACGATGGCGACGAATGCGACACCGATCTCGACAATCTTGGCGACCGGGACAAGGATCACGGCGGGTAGATCAACAGACTTCCAATCGTGATTGATATTAAGGTGTCACGGCCCCTGCGTTCAGCTGAACGCGGGATGCTCCAGACGCTCGCGTATCGGGTTTCCCGGTATCTTTTTCCGGTTCAGACATAGGCCCTCGATCACTTGAGGAGCCAAACCCATGTTAACCGGAAAAACAGTCCTGATCACCGGCGCCAGCAGCGGCATCGGTGCCGCCGCCGCCCGCCTGTTCGCCGTCGCCGGCGCCAATCTCATACTTGCCGCCCGGCGCCAGGACAGGCTGGAAGAGGTGAGGGACGCGCTGCCGGAAGCAGCCGGGCGGATTTGCGTTTTCGCGGGCGATGTCACCGATCCGGGCTTTTCGGAAAGGTCCGTCCGGGCCGCTGAGGAGGCCTTCGGCGGTCTGGACGCTGCCTTTAACAATGCAGGGATGCTGGGTGACATGGGCCCTGTGCCGGAAATGGCCCTGGAGACGTGGAACGAGGTCGTCGCGACCAATCTCACCAGCGCCTTCCTGGCGGCAAAACACCAGATCCCCGCTATGAAAGCCCGAGGAGGCGGATCGATCGTCTTCACCTCCTCCTTTGTCGGCCATACGATCGGCCTGCCGGGGATGGCGGCCTATGCGGCGGCGAAGGCCGGTCTGACCGGTCTGACCCAGGTTCTGGCTGTCGAACACGGAGCGGACAACATCCGGGTGAACGCTTTGTTGCCGGGAGGTACAAAAACGGAAATGGCTGGCGACGACCCTGCGTTTCATGACTATGTCGCCGGACTGCATGCGCTCAAGCGCATGGCGGACCCGGAGGAGATCGCCCGCGCGGCGATGTTCCTGTTGTCGGACGCTGGATCGTTCGTCACGGGGTCGGCGATGCTCTGCGACGGTGGAAATTCCATCACCAAGGCCTGATCGGCCTGCACCATGTACCAGTCTTCCTCTCTTGCGGGGGAGACTGGAGAAACTCCGCAAGCTTGCCAGTGTCCGGAAGGTCTGAGCAAATGGCGCTTGGAAAAGCCCCAAATTACGGCATGTGTGAACAAGCCAACGAGCTTTCGGACGATGGTTGCCGAAAGCTCTCAATGTACCGACCCTGAAACACGGCTCAGAACAGGGCGCCGCTCCACTGCTCGTTGATTCGTTGGAACGTGCTGTCCGCCCTGAAGCGCCAAATCACTTCGTTTGTAGCCGATACGAGTGCGCGACCGGTATCGTCGTCGCGACAAATGAGCTTCACATCTGTAGTGGTGAGTACTGCCTGCGGGTCGTAATCCGGCTTCTCGATGCCAAAATAGTCGGCGGTTAGATACATGTCGGGCATCCATCCCATGATGGCATCGACACGATGAAGCTGTAACATCTTCAGCTTGGCTTCTTGAGAGTTGACCAGAACGAAGTTCACTCCCTGCCGTTTCAGTGTTTTCTCCAGGTTGCTGCCGTTTAGTATGGCCACCGACTTGTTGCGCAGAGATTTCAGGTCGGTCAACAACTTGGCACCGGGAGGCGTGAAGATGTGCTGGCGTGAAACAAGAACCGGGTCGCTTTCCACCAGGTTTTGAGTATCGATGCCAAATTTACGAAGAAACCTTTTGTCCATGCCGAAGACACAATCGGCTTGACCCGTCGTTAGCTCTGACAGCACACGTTTGAGAGGCAAAACAGAATAGGAATAGGCTTTACCGGTGCGATCGAGGACTTCATGCGCGAGCTCGGGATAGTGGCCTTTGTTGTCGTTCGATTGCAGCCCTTCTCCCAGCTCGGGCGAGACAATTGTGATTTCGGGCTCGGCGAAAGCAGGCATCGGTGCTGCCGCCCAAAAAAGCATCAAAAATAATTTCGCTGATTTCAGCGCGATTCCGGTCATCGTTGCGGAGCCGGGGAGGCTGCTGACATCAGACCTGAAAACTTGCCCCGTTCCGTCAGAATCGTCATGTCCATGTCTGGTGAGAACAAAGCGACGGAAATCCGAAATCCTGTTTGTGAGTGAACCTGCACGCCACGGACTGATGCGCTCTTGGCCCGGTACATGGAAAAATTGCGACTCTGGCACTTCGGTTTTTCCAACTCTGAAAAGTCCTCGCTATGGGCGAGGTGTTCAAGCACAACGTTATCTAGGGTCCGCTAGTGCGGATTGATAGGAAAGTTGCTCAAGAAAGAAATTATTCTTCGTATCTATAGATAACGCTATTTATGTATTGCGATCTTTTCAAGGGGTAATAATTTACAAATTGAGATTACTGCGTAAGTTGGCTAGCTATTTTATAGTAAAATATGAATGATAAAAATACTTATATTAATGTATACTTACAGAGAAGGGTCTGTGTAGTAAAATCGCGCTTCATGCCGGAACCTGGTCTTGCCGCTGACGCGTCACGCCGGGACGACACGTCAAAAGGGAGAAAGATGTCCGGTAAGCGAAGAATCTATAATGTTTTCAACAGCGGACCGGTAGCCCCAGGCCTTAAACCGGACGGCAGGGGGGTTGATCCTGCGATCCCATCCGTCCGTTCCCCGTACAGGGAATATCTGCTGTCAGACCGGCCGCTTGCGAAGGAATTTCTGTTCGGTGACCGCCTTGCCCCATTGATCGCCGACATATTCGTCCGCCAGTTCGAAGCCGTTTCTTTCGTAAAGCGCCCGGGCGGCATCGAGGCCCTTCAGGGTCCAGAGGTGGATTTCGTCAAACCCGTGCTTGTCGCAATGGGTCAATGCCTTGAGAAGCAGGGCCTTGCCGAGACCCGTGCCGCGCAGTGGCTCGGACAGGATGAACCAGCGCAGATGGGCGATGTTGCCGCCAAGGTCCTCGCCATCGATTGTGATCGACCCGATGACCTGTCTGTCCTCGACAACACTCCAGCTGTTGTTCACGGGATTGCCGATACGCGGCATGAAGTCCGCCATGGCTTTTGAGACAACGCTTTCGAAGTCCGGACCCGTTCCGATGATCGGCGCGTGGGTGCGGGCATGCATTGCGGCGACATCTCCGATCATGCCGGTCTGATAGCCTTCCAGGATCTCGGGAGAGGATCGCGGCACGTCCGTTTGCTCCTCAGGGGATGGCAGCGCGTCGGCATAGGCGGAGAGAGTCTCGGCAACGGTTTCCGCTGTCACGCCCTTCACCCGCGAAAGAGCGCCGCAGGCCAGCCGCTCGCCAAACCGGTCGATTGTCCGGAAGGTCTTCTTCCCTTCCCGCGTCAGGTTCAAACCAAAGGCCCGGCGATCCGTTGCCGACCGGGTCAGTTCGATCTCGTCCCGTTTCTCGAGAGTTTTCAAAAGCCGGCTGATGGTGGATTTCTCCAGTTTCAGCTTGGCTGCGAGCTCCTTGGCCGTGATGCCCGGATGAAGCCCGATTTCCATGATGGCGTGGACACCCGAGCCGGAAAGGTCTGTTCCGGCAATGGTCTTGTCGAGAAAGCCGAATTCCCGGACCAGTTTCCGGGAGGCGGCGCGGATGTCTTTCACAAGAGCTGGAGAGGCGGCGGTCATCTGTGCGTTCCATATAGTTGTAAGTAGCAACTATATGGAACGCACAGGATGTTTTCAAGAGGCGGGAATGGTTTTGCGAGGCGGGAGGCCTGGATCTTCCTCCCGGAAGGCGATGTCAACCTGTACCGGTTTGAAACTCTGAAGGATCCCGCTCGCCAAGTCCAAGGAACCGGTCAGGTTTCAGGCCTCCAGTCGAGTCCGACTGGAGGCCTGTCGATCCCGAAGCGGGATGTTTCCGGCGGCCTGTCCAATGCGGTCCGGCCTCACTCCGCAGCGTGCGGCAGCTCCTCCCGGGGGGGGAGCATGGGTGACGCCGGTTTCGGCATGGGGACCACCGTGGCGGCAACCCTGTCCTTGTCCTGATCCTCTGTGCCATCCCCGGCCGGGCCCGCCGCGATGGCGGGCTTGCGCTGGAAATAGGCGACGATATTCCAGAAGGATGCGGACCAGACACTCGGCGCCGCGATCATGACGGGGATCATCAGGAGCGTCAGCAGGGTGGAGAAGGCGAGGCCGGAGATCACCGCCGTTGCCAGTTGCACCCACCACACCGCCGTTATGCCGCCATAGGCAATCACCTGATTGAAGAAATCGAAGTTGACCATGGTGGCCATCGGAATGAGACCAGCGATGGTGGTGATCGTCGTCAGCAGGATCGGGCGGATCCGCTGTGCGGAGGTTTTCAGGATCGCGTCAAGCGGCGGCAGCCCGTCCTCGATGAACCGGTTGTAGGTGTCTATCAGAACGATGGCATTGTTCACGACGATACCGGCAAGCGCGACCACCCCGGTCCCGGTCATGATGATCGAGAAAGGCTGGTTGGTGATGAGCATGCCCAGCAGCACCCCGAAGACCGACAGAACCACCGTCGAAAGGGTCAGGAAGGTCTGATAGAACGAGTTGAACTGGGTCAGCAGGATCAGGAACATCAGGAACAGCGAGGCAAACATTGCCTTCATCAGGAACTCGCCCGATTCCTGCTGATCCTCATCCGCTCCGCGGAACTTCAGGTAGACATTATCCGGCCATTCCTGACCGTCCAGCCAGGTCTGCAGGGCCGCGACCTGTTCCGTCGGATTGGACCCGGATTCCGGATTGACGGTGGCTTTCACCATCATGGAATAGAGCCCGTCCCGCCGGACGATTTCCGACACCTTCGGCGCTGGTTCGCGGCTGACGAAATTGGCCATCGGCACCAGGCCGAGGCTGGTCTGCAGGCGCAATTGGTCGAACCGGCCGATGCTGCGTTCGTTTTCCGGCAGGCGGACGCGGATATCGACCTCGTCCTCGCTGTCGCCCGGACGGTAGGTTCCGATCAGGACGCCATTGGTGACGAGCTGGACCATGTTGCCGACAGAAGCGATATGTGCCTGATAGCGGCCGGCCTGTTCCCGGTCGATGGAAATCTGCCATTCGATGCCGGGCAGGGGACGGTCGTCCTCCTGGTCCATCAGCACGTCTTCGCCGTTGATGTGCTCCCGGATCTTCGCAATGGCCGCGACCATGTCGTCATAGTCGGTCGACTTGACTTCAAGCTGTACATCCTTGCCGGTCGGCGGACCACCCTCGATCTTGCGGGTTTCCACCTTGATACCGGGGATATCCGCTGTTTGGGTGCGAATATCGGCGAAGATTTCCTTCGCCACGCGCCGGCAGCAGAAATTGGCGAGCTCGATGTTGATTTCGCCCATGACGTCGGCGGGCTTGTCCTGGACGTCGCCGACGGACGGACCACCGGAAGAACCACCCGGCGGGAAAGCATTGGTGATGACGTTCTCGACACCGGCGATCGTCATGATCCTGTCTTCCACCTGGACGACCAGATCGCGGGCCTCGGCCGCCGACATGTTGCCCCGGCCCGAAACCAGCACCACGGCCTGTTCCGGTTCCTCGTCGATGAAGAACTGCACACCGGTGGGGTTGGCAATGAAGGCGCCGATGATTGCAGCGCAGCTGACGAACAGCACGAGGAGAGCGGCCACGTTGCCGATGGGATTGCCGGCAAAGAGCTTCAGGAGCCGGACATAGAGCCCGGTGAAACCGCGGACATTCCTGACGTCAAAGGCTTCCGAACCCGAAAGCTTGGCTGCTTCCAGCCGATCCAGTTCGGCGCGTTTCGCGGCGCGGGCCTGGGACCAGCGGACGAACGGGCGCAGGATGCGGTAGGAGAAATAGCCAACCAGGACAAAGGCGAGAACGCCGAGAACCATTGTGAGGGGCTGGATCAGGCCCGCGGGAACGAGGCCCGACAAGGCCAGCGGCAAGAAGGGACCCGCGACCACCGCGAGAGTGGACAGGATTGCAATGGTCAGGGCGAGCAGCGCGGTGGCGTGGCGGCTCATCCAGTGCGACACCTGGGCCAGTATGCCCCCGGTCACGGGCAGGAACACCATTGCGGTGAACAGCGACGCGGTCAGGATGATGATCACCATGATCGGCAGATAGCTCATGAACTCGCCGGCGACACCGGGCCAAAGCAGCATCGGCAGGAAGGCCACCAGCGTCGTCGCGGTCGAGGAGACGATCGGCCAGAACATCAGCTTCGCGGCCCGGATATAGGCTTCCCGGTCCTCCATGCCCTCCTGGATCTTCCGGTCGGCATATTCGGTCATCACGATCGCGCCATCGACAAGCAGGCCCACCGTCAGCACGAGGCCGAACATGACCATGTTGTTGACCGTTTGCCCGATGCCCCCAAGGATGAGGAAGCCGACCATGAAGGAGGTCGGGATCGCAAGGCCGACAAGCAGGGCGGATCGCAATCCGAGCGCCGCCAGAACCAGGATCATCACCAGGAAGATCGCGGTCAGGATCGAGGACTGCAGCGAGCCGAGCACCTCGAAGATGTTCGAGGACTGGTCGAGCATCAAATCGACGCGGATGGTATCGGGCCAGTCCTTCGAAGCCTGCTCGACGACGTCCTTCACCGCGGCGTTGTTCTCGATGATGTTGGTGCCGATCCGCTTGACCACCTGGAGGGAGATCGCGGGATTGCCGTTGACGCGCGTATAGGCGTTCGCATCCTTGAAGGTGCGGCGGATTTCGGCAACGTCCGCCAGGGTGACGACACCTTCTCCGCTCTGTTTCAGAGGCAGGGTGTAAACGTCCTCGGCCGTTTCGACGAGGCCGGGAACCTTGACGTTGAAACGGCCCTTGCCGCCGTCGATGAAGCCAGCCGGAACGAGCTGGTTGTTGAGTTGCAGCGTGTTCAGCAGTTCCTGCTGGGTGATCGAATAGGATTCCAGTTTCTGGGTGTCGATCAGCACTTCCAGCAGCTCTTCCCGGTGGCCGGTGAGATCCGCCGACCGCACCGAGTCGATCGCCTCGACTTCATCCTTGAGCCTGCGGGCGTGCTGATAGAGCGTGCGCTCGGGAACATTGCCCGAAAGGGCGATGATCATCGTTGGCGCCAGCGCGAAGTTCATCTCGGTGATTGTCGGCTCTTCGGCCTCGTTCGGCAATTTGCTCTTTGCCTGATCGACCTTGTCGCGCACATCCGCGAGTGCCTCGTCCTTGTTGAACGAGATGTCGAATTCAAGGACGATGCCCGCGTGGCTTTCCGACGCGATCGCCGTGATTTCCTTCAGGCCGTCCAGACCGCGCAGCTCCGTCTCCATCGGCCGTACCAGCAGGCGTTCGGAATCTTCCGGTGAGATGCCCTGCTGGGTGATGGAGATGTAGAAGATCGGCAGGTCGATATCCGGGCTGGCTTCCTTCGGGATGGAGATATAGGTCGCGGTGCCGGCGATGATCAGCGCCAGCATCATGACGAAAACTGTTTTGGGGCGTCGAAGGACGCCTTCGAGCATCTCAATCATCGGCTTACCTCTGCCGTCTCAAAAACCGGCTCCACAATTTGTCCGTCCGAAACGTATTCCTGCCCCACGGTGATGGCGATCACTTCGTCCGGCAGACCGCCGAGCCACATGCCATCCTGCTCGCCGTCCAGAACCTTGACTGGATAAAAGACGGTCTTGTTGTTCTCGTCCACGGCGCGAATTCCCACTTGTCCCGCATCGTTGAGCGTCAGGATCGCCGGGGAGATCAGATGTGCCTTTTCAGCCGGTAGAGACAGCATTGTGACCGCGGTAACACCATCGCGGGCCTTGCCCTCCGGGTTCGGCAATTCGACCTCGATGCGAAAGGTCTTCGTGTCGGGATTGGCCGACGGCGAGATGTAGCGCACCTTGCCCTCGAGCGTTTCTCCGGTCACCAGCTTGACCGTCGCCGGCATGTCGATGGACACATGGCTGATATCCAGTTCCGACACCTGGCCGATGGCGATCATCGGATCGGAATCGATCACGGTCGCGCAGATATCGCCTTTTTCGAGATGCGCTCCCACTTCAGCCATCGGGCTTTCGATGACACCGTCGATCGGTGACTTTATCACGGTGCGCTGGAGTTCAAGTTCGGCCTCCTTGAGCCGGGCACTGGCCGCGTCGAGCTGGGCGAGGGCAGCGGCAACCCGGGTTTCTGCGGTGAAGCCCTTGCTGTTCAACTGCGTGGCCGCATCATGGTCGAGTTTCGCCTGCGCAAGCACGGCCTTTGCCTCCAGCACGCTTGCCTCACGGGTTCCCCGGTCGAGGACACAAAGGATGTCGCCTGCGGACACACGGCTTCCTTCGCGCGCAGGTCGCTCCAGCACGTTGTCGGTGGTGACTGTCCGCACGGCGACCTTCGCCTCGGCTTCCGTTCGCCCGCGAACTTCCAGAACAGCCTGACGGTCTTTTGCCGTCAGCCGCTGAACCCGAACGCGGAAAAGGGTGTCGGTTGCCTGGCTGACCCGCTGAGCCGGAGAAGGCGTCGCGTGTTCACTGTCGCCGACACCGCCGATCACCATCGTGCCGGTATACATCCAAAATCCGATACCGGCCGCGAGCGCGGCCGCCAGGATGTAGGAAACTTTCACGCGCATCTGTCTTTATCTCCGAAACGTCAAGGCTTACTCCGCCGCCGGCGCAAGAGGCCGGGCTGCGTCTTCAGCAATATTGATCAGGGCCTCGCCATGTTCTTCCAGATAGGCGAGGGTGAAACTCATGCAGGCAATGCCGAAGTCCCGCGTCCATCCGGAGCCGGGGTGGGGGCATTCCTTGTCCTTGTGTGTGTCCGTCAGCAGGCGCAAATCCTCTTGCACCTGCGCTTTACGCCGCTCCAGGGCGCGGCGGATGACTTCCGGCGGAAGCTGCGCCGCATTCAGGGCGATGAGTAGAAACGGGGATTTGAAGGTGTCCGGCGCTTGCGGTTCGCAGAGCGAGTTTATGAATTCCGTCCGCCCGGCCTCCGTAATGGAATAGACTTTCCGCGCGGGTTTGCCTGCCTGGGGTTCCTCGCGCACAGTCACCAGCCCCTCCGATTCAAGGCGCGCCAGAGCCGGATAGATCGACCCGAAGCTCGCGTCTTCGAAATAGCTGAACCGCCCCTCGGTAGACTCCTTGCGGATCTCGTATCCGGTGGCATCCCCGAAAGACAGGATTGCAAGACATAAGCTGCGTACGCTCATTGGCTTCTCCGCGACCGGGAGCTTCCTCCCGGATTGACGGTCCTTTCAACATGAACGGAATGACAGAACCAGCCACACCCCTGGACCTGTCAAAAACCCACATATGACGGTCCGATATATCGAACAAATATATATCTTCTCCACGGCAATCAAGACTGCGATGCACAATTTTTCCGTGTTGGATAAACAAATTCAGACGATCCAAACCGGTTTGAACTTATTCGCTGCTTTTGACAGCTTGTTGAAGGCGCGAAGCGGACGCTAGAATGACGCCACTTCTTTTCGCAATTCCAGCATTGGGAGACACCAGGATGGGCAGGTTTGGCAAGGCGTTCGGCCAGCTGAAATTACCGCGCGATCCGCTGTTCAGGCTCCTGGCGATAAACGGCATTGCAGGTATCGCCATCGCCGGCCTGGTTCTCGTCGGAATATTCTGGGCCAATATCGGCAATTTACGGGTGCTGGTGGTCAATTCTGACGATCCGGTCCTGCCGGTTCTGATGCTGGCCTTTGCGCTGGTGATCACGCTCGGATCCGTTGTCATCGGATCGGCCATCATGCTGCTTGGGGAAACCGATGCCGGGGGTGCGACCCCGCTGAGAACCGGCCGTATGCGCTTGAAAAATGAACTCAAGCCGCTGCCGGTCGCGGCGGGCAGCCGCCGCTGATAATACCTGAAAAATCTAGTCTGCCAGCGTCCTGTAGACGACGTTCGCTTTGGCGCCGTTTGTCTGGCGCGGGTCGAAATCAGCGAACAGTGTCATGGCCGCAGCCGTAAGAAGAAGCAGCAGCCCTGCGGATGAAAGCTTCATCTCTCCGGTCCTTTCGATCATGACGTTCTCCTTGTTTGTCAGGCGGGTTATAGCGCCGCAGCTTCTAAGGCTCCGGTAACAGCTCCAGTAAAATTTTACCTACCGGCACTTTTGACATGGCCGATTATCTGTATGCTTGCACGGCTTGTCCCGATGCGCTCTTTTGTCTGGAGAACAAGTCTGCCTGGAGCAAAAAATGAACGATTCTTATCCGCGTGACATGATTGGATACGGCCGGACACCGCCGGATCCGGAATGGCCCGGGGGAGCTAAAATCGCGGTTCAATTCGTGCTGAACTACGAAGAAGGCGGCGAAAACAATATTCTGCACGGTGACCCGGCATCCGAAGCATTTCTCTCGGAAATCGTCGGGGCGCAGCCCTGGCCGGGCAAGCGTCACTGGAACATGGAATCGATCTATGAATACGGCTCGCGGGCCGGTTTCTGGCGGGTCTGGCGCATGTTCACGCAGCGCTCTCTGCCGGTCACGGTCTACGGCGTGGCCACAGCGCTGATGCGCAACCCCGATGTGGTGGCGGCCATGAAGGAAGCCGACTGGGAAATCGCCTCGCACGGATTGAAATGGATCGAATACGCCGATATGACCGAGGAGGAGGAGCGCCGCCAGCTTCAGGAGGCGATCCGCATCCATGAAGAGGTGACCGGCGCCAGGCCGCTCGGCTGGTATACCGGCCGGTGCTCCATGCAGACCCGGGATCTGGTCATGGAAGAGGGCGGTTTTCTCTACGATTCCGACAGCTATGCGGATGATTTGCCTTACTGGGTCGATGGCCCGAACGGCGACCATCTCGTGATCCCCTATACGCTCGATAGCAACGATATGCGCTTTGCCGCCATCCAGGGCTTCAATTCCGGGGACCAGTTCTACACTTATCTCAAGGATTCCTTCGACACGCTCTACGCGGAAGGGGCGGACGGCGCGCCGAAAATGCTGAATGTCGGTCTGCACTGCCGGCTGATCGGGCGTCCGGGACGCGCCGCCGCGCTTGCCCGTTTCCTCGACTATGTTCTGTCACATGAGGACGTGTGGGTGGCGCGGCGGATCGACATCGCCTGGCACTGGCATGCGCATCACAGCCGAAGCTGAACCGGCCGCTTTTGACTATGTGCAAGGGGCTTCGCAGGAAGCGCCTTTTTTGTTTTCTGACGCAATGTATACGGCGCGCGAAATTAACCAAAATCGTTAAAATACAACTTAAAATCGAGCAAATACGGTTGCATGCCGGGACTGCCTGTTTTACGACCTTGAGTAGATTAATTGGTTATTAACCATTGCTTGGGGTTGTGATGCGTTACTTGTTCAGGAATCTCCATATATTTGTTTTTGTGTCTTTTTCGGTCTTTTCGGCGCTTTTTGTCGCGAACGAACCCGAACGGACTGTCCATCTGGTGCGGCCATTGGTTGAGGATGCCGTGGAGCTGAAGGAGCTGGCTGTCGGTGCCTACAAGGAAGTCCGGCAGGTTAACTTGCTGGATGCGGCTGATGAAGTTGTGTCGCTCTATGCCAAAACGCTGCGCATGCCGACGCTGTTGTTCGAAGGCCTCGCGAAAAGGCTCGACGAGGTCGAGCGGAAGATGTCCAGGCAGCGGCGCGCGCAAGCCCCTGGCATGGAAGACGAAGCTCGGCGGAAGCTGTCGGTGCTGCGTATCAGCGTAACCTTCACGCGTCCGGCACGCCCAGGCCACTGGAACCCGGCGGTCGCATTGCCAAAAGTCTGAGTGCCCCTATCCGACCGATCTGATCGCTTCCCGGGCTTACTTAAACGGCCGCCAGGGCGATTGCGATGCCCTGGCCGACACCGATGCACATTGCCGCAAGCGCAAGTTTTCCACCACGTTTGTTCAACTCAAGCGCGGCTGAACCTGTAATCCGCGCGCCGGACATTCCAAGGGGATGGCCAAGGGCGATGGCTCCGCCGTTCGGATTGAGGCTCTCACTGTCTTCCGGCAGGCCGAGATCGCGCATCACGGCGACGGCTTGCGCGGCGAAGGCTTCGTTCAGTTCGATCACATCGAATTCCCCAAGCGCGATGCCGTGCCGGGCACACAGCTTGCGTGTCGCGGGGGCGGGGCCAATCCCCATGATGCGCGGCGGCACGCCTGCCGTTGCGCCGCCGACAATCCGGGTAATCGGTTTGAGATTGTATTTTTCGACGGCGGCTTCCGACGCGATCAGGAGGGCAGCCGCGCCGTCATTCACCCCGGACGCGTTTCCGGCGGTTACCGAGCCGTTTTCCCGAAAAGGTGTCTTCAGGCCGGCCAGCTGTTCCCGCGTCGTTCCGGAGCGCGGATGTTCGTCCGTATCGACAAGAATCGGATCGCCCCTGCGCTGCGGGATCATCACCGGCACGATTTCCTCCGCGAACCGGCCGGAGGCCTGTGCCTTCTCCGCGCGTTGCTGGCTACGCAGGGCAAAGGCATCCTGATCCTGCCGCGAAATGCCGAATTCCTCGGCGACATTTTCCGCCGTCTCGGGCATGGAGTCGATGCCGTACTGGTTTTTCAGCAGCGGATTGACAAAGCGCCAGCCGATCGTGGTGTCGTGGATTTCTGCATTTCGGGAAAACGCGACGTCCGCCTTCGGCAGAACGAAAGGGGCGCGGGACATGCTTTCAACACCGCCGGCGATCGCCAGATCGATCTCTCCGGCCTTGATGGCTCTGGCGGCGGTCAGGACCGCATCCATTCCGGAGCCGCATAACCGGTTGAGGGTCAGGCCGGGAACGGTATCGGGCAGGCCGGCCAGAAGCGCGGACATGCGCGCAACGTTTCGGTTGTCCTCTCCTGCCTGATTGGCGCAGCCGTAAAAGACATCATCGACATTCGCCCAGTCCGTATCCGCATTGCGCTCCATCAGCGCTTCGATCGGAATCGCTCCCAGATCGTCGGCACGCACGCCGGAAAGAATGCCGCCGAACCGGCCTATCGGGGTCCGGACGTAGTCGCATATGAATACGTGATGCATGTGCTGTTCCTGATCTCGGTGCAGGGAAGGGACCGAAGCGCTCCGGTCGGGGCAAGTTTTGCCGGAATTCAGGACCGAAGGCAAGAATGTGTCACAGGCTTGCGGAGATCGTTATGAATCCTGTGATGTTTCAGAGTGCCGCACAATATCGTCTTCATCGAGATAGGTTCCCGACTGGACCTCGATCATCCGGACCGGAATCTTTCCCGGATTGTGCAATGTGTGCTGCGCGCCGAGGGGAACATAGGCCGACTGGTTTTCCGTCAGCAGCCTGGTCTGCCCGTTGATGGTGATTTCCATTGTTCCGGAGACGACGACCCAGTGCTCTGCCCGGTGCAGATGGCTCTGCAGGCTGAGACGCTTGCCGGGTTTGATCATCATCGACTGGACCGAAAACCGGTCGCCGGCATTAATACGTTCGGTATAGCCCCACGGCCGGTAGGAGCGCGGGTGGATATCCACTTCCGTGCGGCCTTCCGCCTTGAGCTGCTCGACAACCTTTTTAACGTCCTGAGCCTTGTCCTTGTGGGCGACCAGAACACTGTCGGTGGTGGCGATCACCATGACATCTTCGAGACCGATGAGCGAAACCAGTCCGCGGCCCGCATAGGCAAGACAGCCGGAACTGTCCAGAAATCGTGCGTCTCCGAGAGCGGAGTTTCCATCTCCGTCCTTGTCGAGAACGGTCCAGATCGCCGACCATGAGCCCAGATCGTCCCATTCGGGCGCCATCGGGGCACACACGACATTGTCCGCCTTTTCCATGATCGCGTAATCGATGGAGATATCGGCGAGCTTTTCGAAACTCTCCTGATCGAGCCGTGTAAAGTCGAGATCCCCGTGCCGGGATTTCATCACCGCGGCAATATCCTTGTACATTTCCGGCTGATGCGTCTTGAACGCGTCGATCATCGTTTGCGCCGAATAAAGAAAAATGCCGGCATTCCAGACATACCCGCCATCCTTGAGGAAGGCTTCGGCGCGGGCGGGATCCGGCTTTTCGACAAACGCCTCCACCGGCCGGACCGGAGCGCTGCCTGCGGCAACCTTGATATAGCCATAGCCGGTATTCGGCTCGCTTGGCGTGATGCCGAAAGTAACAATTGCGCCGCTCCGGGCCGCTTCTTCGGCAGCGGAGACGGCTTCAAGGAAGACGTCCTCTTTCTTGATCAGATGATCGGAGGGAAGCAGGAGCACAAGTGCGTCCGGATCGGTCTCGGCGGCGATCATGGCTGCCATTAGGGCGGGAGGGGCGGTGTTGCGGCCGACCGGCTCCAACAGGATGGAATTTGCTTCCAGCCCGATTTCGGAAAGCTGCTCTCCGATAAGGAAGCGGTGATTGTTGCTGCCGATCACGATCGGGGTTGCGAAGCCGGAGTGGTTGACGCGCTTGCAGGTTTTTTGAAAAAGACTTTCACCGCCGAACAGCGTCAGAAATTGCTTCGGTCTGTCCGTGCGCGACAGAGGCCACAGCCGCGAACCGATGCCGCCGGACAGAATGCACGGAAAAATCATATGCCTGCTCCCGAAATTTGTATGCGAAATGTAAACTCGGAGCCTGCCAGCCCGTTCCGAGAGATAAACATCGCCGGTGGAAGTTGCAAGCAGCGCGCGGGACCGCTATCTGTGTTACAACATAACATAAACAGCCGCTTTGCAGGACGGGCATAACAGGCTCGCAACACCATGAAACAAGCAGAATTCATGACAGAATCCAAACCGGAACTCATGCCCGCGTCCACGCGGGAGGCTGTGCTGGTCCGGCTCGACAAGGCAGGCATTCGCAAAGGTGGGGACTGGCTGGTCCGGGGTGTCGATCTGACGGTTTCGCCGGGTGAAATCGTCACCTTGATCGGCCCGAACGGCTCCGGAAAATCCACGACCGCCAAATTGGCGCTCGGCATCCTGAAACCGAGCGAGGGGCGTGCATCGAGGCGGCCGGGGCTCAAGGTCGGCTATGTTCCGCAGAAGCTCGCCATAGACTGGACCCTGCCGCTGAGTGTTCAGCGGTTCCTGCGCCTGACCAATCCCCTGTCCGACGCGCAATGCAGGGATGCTCTGGAGCAGACCGGTGCCGGCAGGTTGTTGAAATCGGAAATACGGACCCTGTCGGGCGGTGAGCTTCAGCGCGTCATGCTGGCGCGGGCCATCGCTCGCAATCCCGATCTCCTCGTGCTCGACGAGCCGGTGCAGGGTGTGGATTATGCGGGTGAAATCGCGATCTACGATCTGATTTCCGAAATTCGCGGCTCTCTCGGTTGTGGTATTTTGATGATCTCCCACGATCTTCATGTCGTCATGGCCGCCGCCGATCAGGTCATTTGCCTGAACGGCCATGTCTGTTGCCGGGGGACGCCCTCGGATGTGAGCCAGGACGACAGTTACCATGCTCTTTTCGGCGCGCGCGCCGGGACCGCCCTGGCGGTCTATGAACATCGTCACGACCATGTCCACCTGCCGGACGGAAAGGTCCGCCATGCCGACGGCTCGTTGTGCTCCGATTGCCCGGGAGCTCATCACGACCATACCGTTGATGGACACATTCATGCCGCAGATAGGCATGCCGTAGATGGAAATGGTACGGACGGAGCCGCCCATAACGAGGCGGGCAAACGCAAAGAGCTCGGCAATGCTGGATGATTTTTTCACAAGGGCCCTGGTTGCCGGAATCGGGGTTGCGCTGGTTGCCGGACCGCTGGGCTGCTTCATCATCTGGCGCCGGATGGCCTATTTCGGTGACACGCTCTCGCATGCGGCCCTTTTGGGTGTCACCTTGGCGCTGCTGCTGGAAATCAATACCACTCTGGCGGTAGCGGGTGTTTCCGTCCTCGTGGCCGTGCTGCTGCTTTTCCTGCGGCGCAGCGACACGCTGTCCTCCGATGCGCTCCTGGGCCTGCTGTCGCATTCCGCGCTGGCGCTCGGTCTGGTGTGCCTTGCTTTCATGACCTGGGTCCGTGTGGATCTTCTGGGATTGCTCTTCGGCGATATCCTCGCGGTGACTAGACTGGACATCGCCATGATCTATGGCGGCGGCGGGCTTGTTTTGTGTGTTCTGGCGCTGATCTGGCGGCGTCTCTTCGCGGCGACGGTCAGTGCGGATCTGGCGGCCGGGGAGGGCCAGCAGCCGGACCGGACGGATCTGGTTTTCATGGTCCTGACGGCGGTGGTGATTGCCATCTCCCTGAAAATCATCGGTGCGCTGCTGATCACCGCGCTACTGATCATTCCGGCGGCAGCCGCGCGCCGGCTTTCATCCACACCGGAGCAGATGGCGGTGGTCGCGGCGCTGGCCGGGGCCGCATCGGCGGCCGGCGGGCTTTATGCGTCCCTGCACTACGATACGCCATCGGGGCCGTCGATTGTCGTGGCGGCCATGGTGTTGTTTGTGGTCAGCCTTGTCCCCGGGGGGCTAATCGTGAGAAGGATGGGCGCAAAGACACGAGGAGACCGGCCTTGAGTGCACATGCTCATCGCGAACTGACGAAAAACCAGGCTCTGGTCTTCGGGTCCCTTTCCGATGCGGGCGGTCCGCTGACGGCCTATGCCATTTTGGATCTTCTGCGCGAAGATGGCTTCCGGGCGCCGCTTCAGGTCTATAGAGCGCTCGACAAGCTGGTTGAATTCGGAATGGTCCACCGGCTGGAAAGCCTGAATGCTTTTGTGGCCTGCAGCCACAAGGATTGCACCGGGCACGGCTCGGCCGCTTTCGCCATTTGCGAAAAATGCGGCGATGTGCGCGAATTCACGCCGGACGATGCGGTCGGGTTGCTGAAAAACTGGACCGAAAGCCAGGGTTTCGCCCTGGCAAGAACGACGATTGAATTGCGCGGCACCTGCAAGGGCTGCGTCGCCTCCGGTTAGCCTGGGTTTGCGTTGTACTTTGTCTCGTTGCGTTGAACGGGCAGGTCCGGTGCGAAACGGCTGGGTGGCTTTGAGGGGAATTGAGGGAGAGCGGGAATGGTTTTACTGGTCGCGGGACTGATTTTGTTTTTGGGAATGCACCTGGTGCCGGCGAGACCGTTTCTTCGATCCGGATTGATTTCGAAACTCGGTGAAAACGGCTACAAGGGCCTCTTCACGCTGATTGCGGCGGCCGGCTTCATTCTGATCGTCTACGGCTACGGTAGCGCGCGTTTCGACGGCTCGCCGCTGATATACGACCCGCCCGTCTGGCTGCGTCATGTCACCCTGTTGCTGATGATACCGGTCTTCATCTTTCTCGTTACCGCTTACGTGCCGTGCCGGATCAGGAATACCCTGAAGCATCCGATGCTGGTCGCGGTCAAACTCTGGGCCTTTTCCCATCTGCTCGCCAACGGGGATCTGGCATCCGTCCTGCTTTTCGGTTCTTTTCTGGCCTGGGCGGTGTTTGACAGGATATCGGTCAAGCGACGCGGGCCGGGAGCCGGGCTGCCGGACTTTGTTTCGGGTGACCCCGGAAAGTGGTCCGATGTCGGCGTGATTCTGGCCGGGATCGCTCTTTATGGCTTGTTCGTCTGGAAACTGCACGCGCTGCTGATCGGCGTATCCGTGACCTGAACAGGGGCCACGGCGGCGGAATTTCCGACAGATCGGGCCTTTTCGGCAGGCGTTGCCCCACTTGCGCCACGAAATGCAGGTTAAGCCCGTTCAGGGAATTGCCCGAAAGGGATCAAATGGATAATGTGCGCCACTCAAACAGGGGCGCGGTCCGGCCAGCCTGCCGGACAGACAGAGTGAATGCAGGAAAAAGACACGCATGTCCGATATATTTCGTGAAGTCGATGAAGACATCCGCCAGGAAAAGTACCGTCGGCTTTGGGACCGGTTCGGCTGGTGGATAATCGGTGTTGCGGTCCTGATCGTGGTCGGCACGGGTGGCTATCGCAGCTGGCTCTATTGGCAGGAAAATCAGTCCCAGACGGCCGGTGACAAATTCTTTGAAGCCGTGCAGATGTCCGAAGCCGGGAATTTCGAGGCAGCAGCCGCGCTTTATGGCGAGCTCGATTCGGCCATTGGCGGTTATCCCGCTCTGGCGAGGTTCCGTGAGGCAACGGATCTGGCGAATGCCGGGCAGACGGAGGAGGCGCTTGCCGAATTCGATGCCCTGTCCGCGGAAAGCGGCCTGACGGATGCCCTGAGGGATGTCGCGGCTTTACGGGCCGGATATCTGGTGGTCGATATGCAGGATTACGCCAGCGTCGCCGACCGGGTGGAAAGACTGACCGGAGATACCGGGCCGTTTCGTGCGGCAGCACGTGAACTTCTTGCTCTAAGCGCCTGGAAAAACGGTGATATCGAAACCGCTCGCCAATGGATAACAGCGCTTCAGGAAGATCCGGAAACCCCGGCTGATCTTGGCCGCCGCGTGGCGCTTCTGGCCGATGTCATCCGCGCCAAGAACGGCGACGTGAAAGCGGATAGTGAAGGAAACAACTAGGTGATTTTTGCGACCGTTTCTTCCAGCCGGCGTGGCTTGTTGGGTGTACTGGCTTTGTCTCTGGCCCTGACCGGATGCGGTTCGGTGGGCGAATTCGCCGATAGCGTGAATCCCTTCGGCCGTGAAAAGATCCTGCCGGGCGAACGCGAACCGGTTTTCGACGGGGCGGATCCCGTCGCACAGGCGCTCGGCCAGTCGGCATCGATCGGCCCCGCCACCGGCGGGCAAAGCTGGACCACCGCCGGCGGAGGATTAACCAACGATCCGGGCAATGTGGCCGTTTCCGTTTCCGGCAACAGGGCCTGGCGCGCGCAGGTCGGATCCTCGGGGCGCGGCATCACCTCCTCGGCGCTGAGGATTTCGGCCCGTCCCGTCAGCGACGGCAGCCGGATCTACATCTACAAGCCGAACGGCGAAGTGGTTGCCCTGTCGACGGGTGGCGCGCGCCAGTGGACGCAGAACCTGCGCCCGGAAGGCGAACGTGACATTGGACCAGGCGGCGGCGTGGCCGTCGAGGGCGGTGTGGTCTATGCCGCCACCAGCTACAGGCAGCTTGCCGCGCTCGAAGCGGGGTCCGGCCGCGTGATCTGGAAGGTCGAACTGGATACGCCGGCGCGCGGTGCGCCTGTGGCAGGAGCCGGCCATGTGTTCGTGGTCTCGCAATCCAACGAGGTCTACGCACTCTCCCAGTCCGATGGCAGCCTTGCCTGGACCTATGCCGGTATAGAGGAAACCGCGGGTCTTCTCTCCGCCGCCAATCCAGCCATTTCGGGAAACAGCGTGATCGTGCCGTTCTCCTCGGGTGAAATCATGGCGATCAACATCAAGTCCGGTGAGCCGGCATGGGTGGACGGGGTTTCGCGCGGCTTCCGCACGCTGGCCCTCTCGGGCCTGGCGGATGTTTCGGCAAGCCCGGTGGTCTCGGGGAACACGGTTTACGCGACCGGGGTCGCGGGCCGTACCGTCGCCGTGGACGTCCGCGGCGGACAGCGCAAGTGGGAACAGGATCTTGGCAGTGTTCACACGCCCGTCGTGTCGGGAAGCGCGCTGTTCATGGTGGATCTCGACGACCGGATGGTGGCGCTCAGCCTGAAGTCCGGGGAAACTCTTTGGGCAACCGCACTGCCGCGCCCGGAAAAGAAGAAACGCCGCCGCAACTGGGCAGGCCCCATTCTGGCCAACGGGTCCCTTGTGGCGTTTTCCAGCGACGGGCAGGTTGCTCTCGTGGACGCGGCCTCCGGCAAGATCATGTTGACACAGCGCACCAATACGGATGTGTACGTGACGCCGATCGCGGCGGGAGGCCGTGTGGTCGTGCTGACCGGCGATGACGGTGTCGCCGGGTTCAATTAGCTTTTGGAGCACGCGCGTTCGCATGAACGCGAACAAGTCGCTCTGACACTTTAAAATCGATCAGCTTTCCTGCTTTCCTGCGGTTCCGCATGAGAGCAGGCTGATCTTAGGCCGGGCCCTTCAGGAGGTCCGCCATCAGGAGTAATTGCTGTGGGCGCTACAGTCGCCATTATCGGACGGCCGAATGTCGGCAAGTCCACGTTGTTCAATCGACTGGTCGGCAAGCGGCTGGCCCTTGTGGACGACACACCCGGCGTCACCCGCGACAGGCGGCCGGGCGACGCCCGTCTGGGCGACCTGCGCTTCACCATCATCGACACCGCGGGTCTTGAGGACGCGGATATGAGCACGCTGGCTGGGCGCATGCGCCGCCAGACGGAAGAAGCCATCGAGACGGCGGATGCGGTTCTTTTCGTTATCGATGCGCGCGCCGGCGTCACGCCGCTGGACGCCCATTTCGCCGATGTCGCGCGCAAGACGACGCGCCCGGTGATCCTGCTTGCCAACAAGGCGGAAGGCCGGGCGGGCCAGAGCGGCCTGTATGAATCCTATTCGCTCGGCCTCGGTGAACCGATTGCCATTTCCGCTGAACATGGCGAGGGCCTCGCGGATCTCTACGAAGCGCTGAAACCGCATGTCGACCGGATTACCGACGAGGAAGAGGCCAGGCGCGAAGAAGCCATAACCAATGTCGATGTCGACGAGGATGGCGAGATTGTCGGCGAGGAGGATCCCGTCGGCACCCATGACCGGCCGCTGCGGGTTGCGATTGTCGGCCGCCCGAATGCCGGTAAATCCACGCTGATCAACAAGATGCTCGGCGAGGAACGCATGCTGACCGGCCCCGAAGCGGGCATCACGCGCGATTCCATTTCCGTCGACTGGACCTGGCGCGAACGGCACATCAAGCTGTTCGACACGGCGGGCATCCGCCGCAAGGCGCGCGTGCAGGAAAAGCTGGAGAAGCTCTCGGTCGCCGACGCCCTTCGGGCGATCAAGTTCGCCGAAGTGGTGATCGTGACGCTGGACGCCACCATGTCCTTCGAAAAGCAGGATCTTCAGATCATCGATCTCGTTGCGCGCGAGGGCCGGGCCCTGGTGATCGCGATCAACAAATGGGACCTGGTCGAGGACCGGGAAGCGGCCTGGAAGAAGATCCGCGATGCCAACGAGCGCTATTTCAACCAGATCCGCGGCGTGCAGATCGCGACCCTGTCCGGTCTTCAGGGCCAGGGCATCGACAAGCTGGTCGAAAGCGTCTTCACGGCTTATGAGGCCTGGAACTCGCGCGTTTCCACCTCAAAGCTGAACCGCTGGCTTGAGCGGGTGACGGTCAACCATCCGCCGCCGGCCGTCGCCGGACGGCGCGTGCGCCTGCGGTACATGACCCAGGCGAAAACCCGTCCGCCGCATTTCGTGGTCTTCTGTTCCCGGCCGGAACAGCTGCCGGAGAGCTACACCCGCTATCTGGTGAACACCTTGAGGGCCACCTTCAATATTCACGGCACGCCAATCCGCCTGTCCTACCGCAAAGGGGAAAACCCTTACGCGACCAAGAAAAAGCGGAAAATCCAATAGCAGGGCGCCCCTCGCTGCAAACTTTCATGCGAAAGCTGTTCGATTGGCCTTGAACAGCTTTTCCTCCGGTAAATCTCTTTGAAGGAGTTCTTTTGATGTCACTGGAACGGCTTGATTTCGCCGAAAACCTGGCCCGCAAGGCGGGTGACCTTGGAATGGAATATTTCCGCAAGCTGGATACCCTGACGGTGACCCAAAAAGGCCATCAGGACCTCGTCTCCGAAGCCGACCGGAATGTGGAAACGCTCATTCGCGACGAAATCGGCAAGGTTTATCCGCAAGACGGTATTCTGGGTGAGGAGCATGGCATGGAGGAAGGCACCTCGGGTTTTACCTGGGTGACCGACCCCATCGACGGAACGGCGAATTTCGTCGCCGGCATCCCGCAGTGGTGCGTGATCATCGCCTGCGTGCACCAGGGGAAGGTGATCGTCGGCGTCATTCACGATCCGGTATCCAACGAAACCTTCAAGGCGGCGGCAGGTCACGGTGCCTTTCTCAACGGCAAGCCGATCAAGGCGTCTGACAGCAAAAGCCTTTCCAACGGTTCCGTGGGCGTCGGGTTCAATGGCCGCACGGCAGTCACAGACGCGGTGAACGTCGTCGGTGCGCTGGTGTCCAAGGGCGGCGTCTTCTTCCGCAATGCCTCCGGCGGCCTGATGCTCGCCTACGCTGCCTCGGGCCGTCTCATCGGTTATGTGGAATCCCACATGAACGCCTGGGACTGCCTTGCCGGCATGCTGATCACCAGCGAGGCCGGCGGCCAAGTGATGGAACAGGATATCAATCAATCCCTCCATCACGGTGCACGGGTGGTTGTCGGCGCTCCCGGCGTCTTCAGTGACCTGAAGGAAATCGCCGAAAGTTCCTTCGCCCCGTTCGAGGCCGCCTGACCGGCAAATCGGCTGTTCCAGGTTCAGACGTGCTGATCGACCAGGACCGGGTTTCCATCCGGGTCGACCAGCATGAAACTGGCGCGGCCGCTGCCTGTCTCATCCGCCTCCGAGACGAAGCTGTAGCCTTTGGCTTTCAGGTCTTTCTGGATTTCCCGCACGTCCTGAAAATCCTTGAGGGTCTGTCCGTCCTGATCCCATCCGGGATTGAAGGTCAGGATGTTGTTTTCGAACATGCCCTGAAACAATCCGATAATCGTGTCGCCGTTCTTGAGGACGGTCCAGTTATCCGCATTGGATATGCCAATATCGGAAAAGCCGAGCCCTTCGTAAAAGGCTTTTGATTTCTGAAGATCCTTGACCGCAAGACTGATTGAAAACGCACCGAGCTGCATGGAAAGCTCCTTTTCCAGAATACCGGGAAGCCTTGGAAGCATGCTTTCAAAGTCCGAGAAAGGAAGCAAGCTCAGCGCGGTTATCTTCGGTGAAATGATAGCCCTTCCAGCCGAGCGCGCCGGCTGATTTGATATTCGTGGCACTGTCGTCGATCAGCAGAATCTCATGGGGGGCAAAGCCTATTGTCCCGGCAACGTGCCGGAAAAAAGCCGCGTCGGGCTTGGCATGACCGATGCGTCCGGACGAGAAAATGTGGCTGACCTGCTTCCCGAACCCCGCCTGCTCCTCAATATAGGCCGTGCGCCGGGTTTCGTTGTTCGTTGCGATCACCTGCGCAATGTTCCGTTCAGCCAGTTGCCCGAGTAGCCCCAACGTGTATGGATCTTTCAGGTCGTCCTTGGCGAACCAGTAGTCCAGAAGCATGGACGCGTCGATTGCGTGACCACTCTGGTCAAGCCAGTCTTGCACATGGGTTTTCAGATCCCGCTTGCCGGAAATCACGTGGGCGAACTGCGCGTCGAAAATACCTTTCTGGAACGCCTCGACCGGGATGCCCAGATCCGCTTCAAGATTGTCGGCCCACACGAACCGGCCGTTGACGATGTTGCGGTTGAGCACCCCGTCAAAGTCCCAGGCGATCGCTTTGATGTCGCTGTGCATTCACGAATGCTCCGAATTCAGCACTATCCGTTACCACCGGCTTGGCAAACCGTGAGAGGGGAAGGCGGACCTCAGCGTTGAACCCACTCACGGCTGACCCGGTCGAAGAGCCGGCCCGTTTCCAGCACATCGGGTCTCAGCAGTTCCAGGAGGTCGTTGGCGACGACTGCGGGCGTTGCAAGGTTTTCGGGAATCTCGCCCGGCATGGCCTTGGCGCGCAGACCGGTGCGGGTCGGGCCGGGATCCATCAGATTGATTTTCATGGAGGTCTGCCGGCTTTCATTGGCCCAGGTCCTGGCCATCGCTTCGACCGCCGCCTTGCTGGTGGCCTGCAGGCCCCAGAACGCCGTGCAGGTCTGTGCCTGCACGGAGGTCAGGAACAACGCTCTGCCGGCATCCGACTGGCGCAGCAGCGGGTCCAGCGAGCGGATGAGCCGCCAGTTCGCGGTCACATTCACCGCCATGACCTTTTCGAAGTCCTTCGGACCGATATGGCCAAGCGGCGACAGGACGCCCAGCATTCCGGCATTGCCGACGAGGATGTCGAGCTTTTTCCAGCGCTCGAAAATCGCCGCGCCCAGCCGGTCGAGCGCGTCGAAATCGGTCAGGTCGACCGGCACCAGCGTTGTCTGGCCTCCGGCGGCCTTGATGTCGTCGTCCAGGTCTTCCAGACCGCCGACCGTGCGCGCGAGGGCGATAACATGGGCACCACGCGCACCAAGCTGTTTGGCGACCTGATAGCCAATGCCGCGGGAGGCGCCGGTCACCAGAGCGATCCGGCCTTCGAAGTCTTTTTCCATTGGATGTCTTGATCGATTTGAAAGTGTTGGAGCCTCCCGCGTTCAACTGAACGCAGGAGGTGCTAGCCGACTTCCACAAGGCGGGGCGGTCTGATGAAGTCCTGCTCCCCGGAAAGGTCTGTCAGCGGCGTCGGGTAATCCCCGGTGAAGCAGTGATCGGTGAACTGCGGATTGGCATTGTCGCGCCCGTCATAGCCCATGGCCTTGTAAATGCCGTCCACGGACAGGAACGCCAGACTGTCGGCACCGATATAGGCGCGCATTTCCTCAAGGCCGTATTTGGCCGCCAGAAGCTTTTCGCGCACCGGGGTGTCGATGCCGTAATAGTCGGAATACCTGATCGGCGGGCTTGCCAGCCGGAAGTGAACCTCGCGGGCTCCGGCATCGCGGATCATCTGAACGATTTTGACGGACGTCGTGCCGCGCACCAGACTGTCGTCGACGAGGACGACGCGCTTGCCCTCGATCTGCGACCGGTTGGCCGAGTGTTTCATCTTCACGCCGAGCGCACGGATCTGTTGTGTCGGCTCGATGAAGGTGCGGCCGACATAGTGATTGCGGATAATGCCCAGTTCGAACGGCACACCGCTTTCCTGGCTGTAACCGATGGCGGCCGGGACGCCGCTGTCGGGCACCGGGACGATGACATCCGCTTCCACCTGGGTTTCCCGGGCAAGCTGCCTGCCCATCTCCCGGCGTACGTCATAGACGCTGCGCCCGCCGACGATGGAATCGGGACGCGAGAAATAGATATATTCGAAGATGCACGGCCGGGCGGTCTGCTTGCCGAACGGAAAATAGGATTCTATCCCGGTCGGGGTGCACACGATGACTTCGCCGTTCTCCACTTCGCGGATGAACTTCGCGCCGATGATGTCGAGCGCGCAGGTCTCGGAAGCCAGGATCGGGGCGCCGTTGAGATCTCCCAGCACCAGCGGGCGGATGCCCAGCGGGTCGCGTGCGCCGATCAGCTTCTTGGATGTCAGCGCCACCAGGGAATAGGCGCCCTCCATCTGGGTGATCGCCTCGATGAAGCGGTCGACGATCTTGCCTTTGCGCGAGCGGGCGACGAGCTGGAGAACGACTTCGGAATCCGATGTCGACTGGCAGATTGCCCCGTCGCGGATCAACTGGCGCCGCAGGGTGAGGGCGTTGGTGAAATTGCCGTTGTGGCACACGGCGATGCCGCCGCCGTCAAGTTCGGCGAACAGCGGCTGGACGTTGCGCAGGATCGTCTCGCCGGTCGTGGAATAACGCACATGACCGATGGCGGCCATGCCGGTCAGGCGCCCGATCGTCTCCGCGTCGGAGAAATGATCGCCGACCAGCCCGAGATGGCGTTCCGCCCTGAACTGCTCATTGTCGAAGGTGACAATCCCGGCCGCTTCCTGGCCCCTGTGCTGAAGGGCATGCAGGCCGAGGGCCGTCAGGGCGCTGGCATCCTCGTGACCCAGAATACCGAACACGCCGCACTCTTCGCGCAGCGTGTCGGCATCGATGTCAAACGCTTCATGCAAGTCGGCTTCGCCTTTCATGGCGAACACTCCTTCATTCCGGCCGGCGGGAAGGGCCAGCCTGGATCAACAGACGTCCAATCGGAATCGGCTGGACGTTTGAAAGTTGATCGATTTCAAAGTGCCGCAGTATCCTGCGTTCTACTGAATGCAGGATACTGCGGATCAATTTTTCTGCATTCCAGGACGCGCTGCCTGTCCGCGTCAATTGCTGTCCGTCGTAAGTTGTTCAAGACCCTGGCGCTCGGAATCGCTGTAGTTCGGTTCTTCCGCCGGCGTGGAGGCATCGCCGCCACCCAGGTTGTTGTCGCGGATCTTGTCGAGGATCGCCTTTTCCGGATCTTCCGGCAGAACGGCCACCAGACGCTCGCCGATGGACAGGAGGATCGGCCGCGCTTTGGCATTCACCACCCAGCCCGGTTGCTGGTCGGGCTGGACAAACCAGTTGAAGAACATCATCGCCACCACGACCAGAAGCAGTCCGCGCACGGCACCGAACACAAAGCCCAGTGTCCGGTCCAACGCCCCGATCCGGCTGTCCAGCACGAAATCGGAAATGCGCATCGTAATGTAGCTGACGACGATCAGCGTGACCAGGAAGACGGCCGCGGCGGAAACGCCGATGGCGACCAGATCATGCGCTATATATTGCTTGGCGTAGGGCAGAACGCGCTCATAGAGCAGAAAGGCCGCCGCCGCCGCCGCAACCCAGGAGACGATGGAGAGCACTTCCCGGACAAATCCGCGGATCATCGCGAGGACCGCCGAAATGAACATGATGACCAAGAGCAGTCCGTCCAGCAGCGTTATCGGCATGTTCCTGAAAAATCCTCTTCTGGCGCTCGATACCGAGCGGCAACCTTCAGTTCGAACCCGTTTCCATCATGCGTCAACTTTCACCCGAGGCACCAGCCTCAGCCGAGATTTTGGCGACAAAGTCCCCAAGTTCCGCCAATCCGGTCGTCCTGAAGGACGAGCCCGCGCTGTCCTTCAGGTTGCCTTCAGGGCAATAGGCCTGATCGAAGCCGAGTTTTTCCGCTTCCTTCAGCCTGGATTGCGCCTGGGCCACCGGCCGGATGGCCCCGGACAGGCTGACTTCGCCGAAATAGACGCAATTGGCCGGAAGGGCAAGTCCGCTGAGTGAAGAGATCAGGGCGGCCGCCACGGCAAGGTCGGCGCCAGGCTCGTTGATCTTGAGCCCTCCGGCGACATTCAGATAGACATCGTGCTGGGAGAAGCGGACGCCGCAGCGCGCTTCCAGCACCGCCAGGATCATCGACAGGCGCGCACTGTCCCAGCCGATCACGGCCCGGCGCGGCGTGCCGAGGGTGGATTGCGCCACCAGTGCCTGGATCTCGATCAGCAGCGGACGCGAGCCTTCCAGTCCGGCAAAAACGGCGGCTCCCGGGGCGCTGGAGTTCCGGTCGCCCAGAAACAGGGCCGACGGGTTCGGAACTTCAACAAGGCCCTTGCCCGTCATCTCGAAGACACCGATTTCATCCGTCGCGCCGAAGCGGTTCTTGACCGAACGCAGGATGCGGTACTGGTGCGCCCCGTCGCCCTCAAAATAAAGCACGGCATCGACCATGTGCTCGACAACCCGTGGCCCGGCGATCTGGCCGTCCTTGGTCACATGTCCGACAAGCACCATGGTCGTGCCGTTCTTCTTTGCGTAACGCACCATAGCCTGCGCCGAGGCACGCACCTGCGTGACCGTGCCGGGCGGCGATTCGACCTTGTCGGTCCATAGCGTTTGAACGGAATCCAGGATCAGCAGGGCAGGGGGCGTATCCGATTCGAGCGTTGCCAGAATGTCTTCGACGCTTGTCTCCGCCGCAAGCGCCACCGGGGCCTCCGACAGGTCGAGCCTTTCAGCCCGCAGCCGCACCTGACCGATGGCCTCTTCGCCGGAGATATAGACGGTCTTGTGCCCGAGGCGGGCAAGCTGGGCGGCCGCCTGGATCAGCAGCGTGGATTTGCCGATTCCCGGATCGCCGCCGACGAGCAGGGCCGAGCCGCGAACGAACCCGCCACCTGTTACCCGGTCGAGTTCGGCCACCTCGGTCTTGATGCGCGCTGCTTCCTTTGCATCGCCGGTCAGTCCCACCAGCGGTATGACCCGTCCCTTGCTGCGCGACGCCCGGGCGGGGCCGCCGCCGATCCCGCCGCCGGTCTGCTCTTCGACAATACTGTTCCATTCGCCGCAGGATTCGCAGCGCCCGGCCCATTTGGGCGTAACCGCCCCGCAGGACTGGCAGACATAGGACGAGGGCCGCCGGGCCATGAAACGTTACTCCGATCAGGTAAGGGGGGCGTAGACGCGCTCAAAGCGCCGCCCGAGACTTGTCAGGTATTCGTAATCGATGGTTTCCGCATAAGCTGCAAGGTCCGAAGCCGCAACACTCGGCCCCAGCATTTCCACAAGGGCGCCCCTCTTGAGAAGCTCTTGAGGAACATCGGTCACATCGAGCGTGATCATGTCCATGGAAATGCGCCCCAGGATAGGCGCCCTGTATCCGCCGATCATGGCGAAGCCGCCGGGACGTTCATCCGTGGAACTCGCGCGGCGCAGCAGGCCGTCCGCATAGCCGGCGGCAACCACGGCGTTCCTGAGGGGGCGGGTGGCCCTCTGGCGGGCCCCATAGCCGATCGTGTCTCCCTCCGGCACATCGCGCACCAGCATGATGCGGGCCTCTACCTTGGCCACCGGCCGCATCGGATTGGCCTTGTTTTCAATCGCCTGGCCCCCGTAGAGCGCGATGCCCGGCCGGGCGAGGTCAAAATGATAGTCCGGCCCCATCAGAATGCCGGCGGAATTCGCCAGGGATCTTGAGATGCGGGGAAAGGGAGCCGTGACCTCGCGAAAGAGGTCGAGCTGCCGCCGGTTCATCGGATGCGCGGGCGTCGATCCGCAGGCCAGATGGCTCATGATCAGCGCGGGGACGAACGGTCCGAGCAGATCCTGATCACGCATCGCGGCTGAAAATTCGGTCGGTGTCAGGCCGAGACGGTGAATGCCCGTATCGACATGGATCGCCGCATCGAAGCTTTTTCCGGCCGTCCTGCATATCTGCGTCCATTCGCGAAGTTCGCAAAGCGATCCCAGGACGGGGCGGACATCGTGCTGGATGAAATGCTCAGCGGTTCCCGGAAAGAGACCGTCGAGAACGTATATGACTGCCTGCGGAAGACACGCGCGCAAGGCGACCGCCTCGGTCGGGACCGCGACGAAGAAGGTTCTGCATCCCGCATCGAAAAGCGCCCGCCCGGCATGTTCCTGGCCGACGCCGTAGGCATCCGCCTTGACGGCCGCGGCGCATTCGGCTCCGCCGTCCAGCCTGCCGTTCAACGAGGTCCAGTTCGCGGCGAGTGCCTCCAGATCGATTGTCAGGCGTCCGCCATACAAACCGGAGGGAAAAGGGGAGGACATTGGAGTAGACACGGTCCGGATGGTTCTCCAGTCACGCAAGACATCATTGGAATCGGTGTCGAGTTTAACGCATAGACCGGTGTGTCCGCCAATCTTCAAAAAAGCAGGGCCGCGGCAATTACGCGCGCGGCCAGTTCGCTTGAGGTATCGCGGCAGCAATACGCTTTTTGTCTGTTGCAGGCTATTCGTAGCGCTCCGGCAGGTGGTCATCCTCCGCAAGGTCGGAGAAGCGGGTGTACTGGCCTTCGAAGTGGAGGTAAGCCGTACCTGTCGGGCCGTGACGCTGCTTGGCGATGATCACTTCCGCCTTGCCCTTGGCGGCCTCGTGCTTGGCTTCCCAGGCCGCGTATTCCGGTGAGCCGATTTCCGGCTCTGTTTTGGAAAGATAATATTCCTCGCGATAAACGAACAGAATCACGTCCGCGTCCTGCTCGATGGAGCCCGATTCACGCAGGTCCGACATCATCGGCCGCTTGTCGTCTCGAGATTCCACCTGCCTGGAGAGCTGGGACAGGGCGATGATCGGAACCTGCAGCTCCTTTGCCAGTGCCTTCAGGTTGGTCGTGATTTCGGTGATTTCCTGAACCCGGTTGCCGGAGTTCTTGGCGGATCCCGAGAGCAGCTGAATATAGTCGACCACCAGCAGGTCAAGCCCGCGCTGGCGCTTCAGCCGCCGGGCCTTCGACACCAGGGCGGCAATGGAGATACCCCCGGTCTGGTCCACATGCAGAGGGACCGTTTGCATGGTCTGGGCACAGGCCGCGAGTTTCTCGAATTCAGCTTCGGTAATCTCCCCCCGCCGGATTTTCGAGGACGAAATTTCCGCCTGTTCGGAAATGATACGCGTGGCGAGCTGTTCCGCCGACATTTCCAGCGAGAAAAAGCCGACCACACCGCCGTTGATTGTTTCCAGGCTGCCGTCGGGCCGTTCTTCCGCCTTGTAGGACTGGGCGATATTGTAGGCGATGTTGGTCGCAAGCGAGGTTTTGCCCATGGCGGGACGGCCTGCGAGAACGATAAGGTCGGAGGACTGCAACCCGCCCATCAGCCGGTCGAGCTCGCGCATGCCCGTGGAAATGCCTGAGAGGGCGCCCTCCCGGTTGTAGGCGGCATGCGCCATTTCGATGGTTTCCGACAGGGCGTCGCTGAAGGAGACGAACCCGCCTTCGGTTCGCCCTGTTTCGGCCAGATCGAACAGCCGGCGTTCGGCGTCGTCGATCTGCTGGGTCGGCGGTACGTCGATGGGGGCGTCATAGGCGATGTTGACCATGTCCTCGCCGATGCGGATCAGGTTCCGGCGGATGGCAAGATCGTAGATCGTGCGGCCGTAGTCCTCCGCATTGATGATCGACGCGGCGTCGCCTGCAAGGCGCAGCAGAAACTGGGTCGCGGTGAGGTCGGCGATTTTCGCGGACGTCGGATAGAAGGTTTTCAGCGTGACCGGAGACGCGGTTTTGCCGGCCCGGATAAGATGGGAGATCTTCTCGTAAACATCCGTGTGGGGCGGTACGAAAAAATGGTGCGGCTCGAGAAAGTCGGACACCCGGTAGAACGTTTCGTTGTTCACCAGAATCGCACCCAGTAGTTGCCGTTCGGCCTCCGCGTTATGCGGTGCCAGACGCTGGATGTCTTCCTCAGTTTCGACCTTCTGCAGTTTGCCGTTCATATCGTCCCCCGGTGGCCCAACTTCATTCGGAATACCCTCAGACGGTGACAGGCTCAAGCGACAAAATGGATGATTTTGTTTCCCACTGACATCCACAGATCAACGGGGATAGAATCGAATCCCGCTTGACTTAAAAGCCTGTTGTGGACTCAACGCGCTAGGTCTTAGTTATTGAAATTACATCTTTTTTTGGAATGATGAATAGACGGTTAAGAATTTATCATGGGTTTCAATGCCTTGCGGCGGAGATTGAATTTGCCGGTTTAGCCGGGTTCCGTAACGGGGAAGAAGAATTGCCGGCAAAATAAAAACGGCGCTGCGGGCAGCGCCGTTTAACTTTAGCCGGATAAGATTTGCGAAGGGGTTATTCTGGCTTTTCGTCGACCGCTTCTTCGGCGGCCTCGGCAGCTTCTTCGCCATCTTCGGACTCAGCGTCGTCTCCGCTTTCTTCTTCTTCTTCTTCAAATTCGAAGACGTCCATTTCCGGAGTGGTGAGGTCTTCACCGGCTGCCTGACGGACTGCCTCGTCCGTGGAACGGGCAACGTTGACCGTAACGGAGACTTCGACTTCCGGGTGGAGCCTGATCAGAACGCTGTGCAGGCCGATCGTCTTGATCGGAGTGCGCAATTCAACCTGGCTGCGGGCAACACTGAAGCCGGTGCCGGTCAGACCTTCCGCGATATCGCGGGTGGACACCGAACCGTAGAGCTGGCCGGTTTCGCCGGCAGAGCGGATCATGACCAGAATTTCGCCGTTGAGCTTGGAGGAAACCGCTTCCGCTTCGCTCTTGCGCTCGAGGTTGCGGGCTTCAAGCTGAGCACGCTCATTCTGGAAACGTTCCAGGTTGGCCTTGTTGGCGCGCAGCGCCTTGCCCTGCGGCAAAAGGAAGTTACGGGCGTAGCCGTCGCGAACGCGTACGGTGTCGCCCATCTGGCCGAGCCTGGCGATACGCTCAAGAAGGATAACTTGCATTTTATTTCTCCTACTGTCCCACCGTTAGCGGTGGTTAGAGGCCGTTTGCCCGCGGCCCCAATTCGGGACTCCCGGGCGGACCCGGGAGAAAGGCGTCTCCAGAGACGGGAGACGCTTAGGCGATCAGGAAAGGCAGCAGGCCGAGCAGGCGGGCGCGCTTGATCGCACGGGCCAGTTCACGCTGCTTTCTGGCTGAAACCGCGGTAATGCGGCTCGGAACGATCTTGCCGCGCTCGGAAATGTAGCGCTGCAGCAGACGGATGTCCTTGTAGTCGATCTTCGGCGCGTTGGAACCGGAGAACGGGCAGGTCTTCCGGCGGCGGAAGAACGGACGGCGGCTCGGAAGCTGTGCAACATCAACCATGATCTCTTACTCCCCTTCTGCACGGCGCGGAGGACGGCTGCCACCCGGGCGGTCGCCCCGGTCGCCACGATCGCCCCGGTCACCGCGATCGCCCCGGTCACCACGAGGTCCATCGCCGCGTCCGCCGCCACCACGGCGGTCGTCACGGTCACGCTTTTGCATCATTGCGGACGGTTCTTCGTCCAGCTCTTCGACGCGGAACGTCATGAAGCGCAGGACATCTTCGCTCAGACCCATCTGGCGTTCCATCTCGGCAACCGCTGCATGCGGTGCGTCGAGGTTCATCAGGGTGTAGTGAGCCTTGCGGTTCTTCTTGATACGGTAGGCAAGGGATCGCAGACCCCAGGTCTCCACCTTGCCGACAGTACCGCCGGCGCCTTCGATGAGGCCCTTGTACTGTTCGACGAGTTGTTCGACCTGCTGGGCCGAAACATCCTGGCGCGCCAGGAAAACGTGCTCGTAAAGAGGCATGAAACAAGCCTTTCTTCGTGTTGACAACGCAGGGCTGGCGCAAAGCCTCCTCGCAGCTTCGGAAAGGCACGAGAATTCTAACGAGAGCGGGAACACGGGAAGTCGGATCTTTTCAGGGATCCTGGCAAATGCCCTTCCGTTCAGCCCCCGGCCATACCCCGGATGAAGCGCGCTCTATACTCCGTTTCATGGAAATTGCAAGCTCAATCCGCCAAAAGATGAGGGAAACCGCAAAGCCTGCATTGCCCCTCTGGAAGCAGCGGTTTCTTGCCGGAATGACTCTTGGGAACACGTTTTTACGGGCTGTCCCTACCGCAATCAACATCTGGAGAAAGAAATCGGAAAATTGGCTTTTCGGATGCGGCCCGGCAGGAAAACGCGTAAACAAGGCACGAATTTGTAATTGATTGAGGGCTGGGCCTTGACAGTTTGGTCAAGAGCGTATCATAGCCTCGCGCCAAGTTAGACATGTGGCCCCGGGCGGGCCGCTGCACCGCTTTCAATCAAAGCCGAAGATCTTTTGCCGGACGGCAGGGATTTCATACGTGTCACGGAGGCGTATTCCAGATGACCATCGCATTCACCTTTCCCGGACAGGGCAGCCAGAGTGTCGGGATGGGCAAGATCCTTGCCGATACCTATCCGGAAGCGAAAGCTGTCTTCGATGAGGTGGACGAGGCGCTGGGTCAAAAACTCTCAGAAATCATGTGGACCGGTCCGGAGGACGCGCTGACACTGACCGCGAATGCCCAGCCGGCCCTCATGGCCGTCAGCCTCGCCACCATGCGCGTCCTGGAATCCAAGGGCTTCGATCTGGCCGCCGGCGTCGCCTATGTGGCCGGGCATTCGCTTGGTGAATATTCCGCGCTCGCGGCTGCCGGCAGCCTGGATCTGGCAACCGCCGCCCGCCTGCTGCGCGTGCGCGGCGATGCCATGCAGAACGCGGTGCCGGTCGGTCAGGGAGCAATGGCAGCACTTCTGGGGCTTGATTTCGACACGGTCGTGCAAGTCGCCGAGGCCGCGGCCCAGGGCGAGGTCTGCCAGGCGGCCAATGACAATGCGCCGGGTCAGGTGGTCGTCTCCGGTCACGTGGCCGCCGTCGAGCGCGCCATCGAGATTGCCAAGGCCAAGGGCGCCCGCCGCGCCTTGCTGCTGCCGGTCAGCGCACCGTTCCATTGCGCGCTGATGGCGCCTGCGGCTGACAAGATGGCCGAAGCGCTCGCCAATGCGGAGGTCCGCTCCCCCGCGGTGCCGCTGGTGGCCAATGTCGTCGCCGGACCGGTCACCGATCCCGATGAAATCCGGGGCCGGCTCGTCGAACAGGTAACCGGCACAGTGCGCTGGCGGGAGAGTATTACCTGGCTTGCGGAAAACGGGGTCGACACATTTGTCGAAATCGGAACGGGTAAGGTGCTGACCGGTATGGTCAAGCGCATTCACAAGGACGCCACCGGTCTTGCCGTGAACACACCGGAAGACATCGACGCCGTGCTGGAAAAAATCTCCGGCTGACGCCTCTATCGCCGGCCATCAGACCTCAAGTCCCGCTGCGGGGCGCATTCAGGATCAGGGAAGGACCCCCACATGTTCAGCTTGGCAGGGAAAAACGCTCTCGTCACCGGCGCAACCGGAGGGATCGGCGAGGCCATCGCCCGTGTGCTTCATGCGCAGGGAGCGACGGTTTCATTGTCCGGAACCCGGGCGGAGAAACTGGAAACCCTTGCCGCGGATCTGGGCGAGCGCGCCTTTGTGACGCCCGCGAACCTGTCGGACCGGGAAGCTGTCGGGGGACTTCTTGCCACGGCCGAGGAAAAGATGGGCTCCGTGGACATCCTGGTCAACAACGCCGGCATTACCCGCGACAACATTTTCATGCGAATGAAGGATGAAGAGTGGGATCAGGTTCTGGAGGTCAACCTGACCTCCGGCTTTCATCTGTGCCGGGCTGCGATCAGGGGCATGATGAAGCGCCGCTCCGGCCGGATCATCGGCATCACGTCTGTTGTCGGGGTTACCGGAAATCCGGGGCAGGCCAACTATGCCGCGGCGAAGGCCGGCATGATCGGCATGTATAAGTCTCTTGCCCGGGAAGTGGCCAGCCGCGGCATAACGGTCAACACGATCGCACCGGGTTTCATCGAAACCGCGATGACCGATGCGCTGAACGACAAGCAAAAAGAATCGATTTTGACAAACGTCCCGGCGGGCCGTTTGGGGACTTCGATGGAGATTGCGTCCGCAGCGCTTTATCTTGCCAGCGAGGAAGCGGCCTATGTGACCGGTCAGACGCTGCACGTTAATGGCGGCATGGCTATGATTTAAAAGGAAATTTCGCCAAGCAGGCAAAAAGAATCCGGGTCGCTTCCATGCGGTCTGGACCGGCTGGTAAAGGGCAACAAAGTATGTTACCAACCCGCCGATTGTTACGAATTGCGCAGTCAAGTTCGAAATTCCGTGTTCGGAATTTCATCTTGCCTGCGCGTAGGCATCTTGAAGACAGCGATCGCCCGCCACCGCTTTCCTGGAAACCGGTGCGGGACAGCTTCGCCAGAGATGAACAGACGAAAACTAAGGAAATAAAAGATGAGCGATATCGCGGATCGGGTAAAGAAAATCGTCGTTGAACACCTCGGTGTGGATGCGGAAAAGGTCGTGGAAGGCGCAAGCTTTATTGACGATCTCGGCGCGGACAGCCTCGACACCGTTGAACTGGTGATGGCATTTGAAGAAGAATTCGGCGTGGAAATCCCGGACACCGCAGCAGAAACCATCCTGACTGTTGGCGACGCCGTCAAGTTTCTGGAAGCCAACAAGTAAGGGCTCAGCCCTTCCTGATTTTGATCTGAAAGATGGTGCCGGCGGGGCAGGTCCCCGCCAGGCCTTTCCAACGCAAGTGCAGGTGTATGAGGCGAGTTGTCGTAACTGGGGTTGGCATGGTGACGCCGCTTGGGTGTGGTGTCGATGTCACTTGGAAAAAGATCCTCGAAGGCAAAAGCGGGGCGAACAAGGTCACCAATTTCGAAGTCGACGATTTGGCCTGTCAGATCGCCTGCCAGATCCCGCGCGATCCCTCCGCAGAAGGTGCTTTCAATCCGGACGACTGGTTGGAAGTCAAGGAGCAGCGCAAGGTCGATGACTTCATCGTCTACGCCATGGCTGCCGCCGAACAGGCAATGGCCGATTCAGGCTATAAGGCCGAAACCTATGAGCAGCAAGTCCGTTCAGGGGTGTTGATCGGCTCGGGCATCGGCGGACTTCAGGGCATTGAACAGGGGGCGTATCTGCTGGCGGAAAAAGGCCCGCGGCGTCTCAGCCCGTTTTTCATTCCCGGCCGCCTCATCAATCTGGCCGGCGGCTATGTCTCCATCCGTCACGGTCTCAAGGGACCGAATCATGCCGTGGTGACCGCGTGTTCCACCGGAGCACACGCCATCGGCGATGCAGCCCGCCTGATCGCCTTCGACGACGCGGATGTCATGGTGGCAGGTGGGACCGAGTCTCCGATCTGCCGTTTGTCGCTCGCCGGATTTGCCGCGTGCAGGGCCCTGTCCACCGGGTTCAACGACAGACCCGAACAAGGATCGCGGCCCTATGACAAGGCCCGCGATGGCTTCGTGATGGGTGAGGGCGCCGGCGTCGTGGTTCTGGAAGAATATGAGCATGCCGTGCGTCGAGGCGCGAATATCTACGCCGAGGTCATCGGCTACGGGCTCTCCGGCGACGCTTTTCACATCACCGCCCCGTCCTCCGACGGCGACGGCGCCTTCCGTTGCATGGTTGCGGCACTGAAACGCGCGGAAATCACCCCGGCCGACATCGACTATGTCAATGCCCACGGGACATCGACACCGCTGGGAGACGAGATCGAACTGGGCGCCGTGACCCGGCTCGCCGGCGAACATGCGTCCGGCCTCACCATGTCTTCGACCAAATCCTCGATCGGCCATCTGCTGGGTGCGGCAGGGGCCGTCGAAGCCATTTTCTCGGTTCTGGCTATCCGCGACGGCATGGCTCCACCGACCATCAATCTGGACAATCCGTCGGTCGAGACCGCAATTGATCTGGTGCCGCACAAGCCGAAAAAGATGGACATCAACGTCGCCTTGTCGAATTCCTTCGGATTCGGTGGCACAAATGCCTCGCTTGTCTTCCGTAAAGTTGCCGCATAACCCATTCAAATTCTATCGGGCCGCACCGATTCTCAAGGTGCGGCCCGAGACGTTGATCGGGACCACTGGTCTGTTTGGGCATTCTTCGATCGCCATGGCGCGGACAAGATGCTCTAACGTTTTAAAGTCGATCAGCTTTTACGCTTTTATGTGAGCCCATATGAAAGCAGGTTGGTTTTGAGCCTGAATCAGGGATCTGGGGCTCAGTTTTGGAGGTGCGATCCAATATGCGCATTAAGCCGAAAAGCCCGCGTGAAGCCTTGCAGCCGGAACCGGCTCCGGGACCGCCGCAGCGGTCCCGTCACGTCCGCAATCCGCTCGTCATTCTGATCAACTTGATCATTTCGCTTGCCGTGTTCGGCCTCGCCGCGCTTGGCGGTGTGCTTTACTTCGGCAAGGAAAAGTTCGAGGAAGCCGGTCCGCTCGAGAAGGACGCCACGGTGGTGATTTCCTCCGGTGCGGGTCTTTCGGGTATCACCGACCGGCTGTCCAGCCAGGGGGTGATCGAGGACAGTCTCATCGATGAGTGGATCTTCAATCTCGGCATCCGCTTCTACAAGAATGCCACCCGGCTGAAGGCCGGGGAATACGCCTTTGCACCGGGCGTTTCGATGCAGCAGATCATGACCGATCTGGTGGAAGGCAATGCCGTGACACATTCCGTGACCGTGCCGGAAGGCTGGACCACGGCTCAGATTATCGAGCGCGTTCGCGCGCATCCGGTTCTGGTCGGGGAAATCACGGAGATCCCCGGCGAAGGAGACCTGCTGCCGGAGACCTACACCTTCGCGCGCGGATCGACGCGCCAGGAAGTTCTTGACCAGATGAAGGCGGCCCAGGAAAAGCTGCTGGTCGAAATCTGGGAGCGCCGCTCCGAGGACCTGCCGGTCGCCTCGCCGGAAGAGCTGGTGATCCTGGCATCGATCGTTGAAAAGGAAACCGCTCTGGCCGATGAACGGCCGCGCGTGGCGGGTGTGTTCGTCAACCGTCTGAACAAGAACATGCGTCTGCAGTCCGATCCGACCATTCTCTACGGTCTTTATGGCGGTGAAGCCTGGCTGCGGGACCGCTCTGCGATCAAGCAGTCGGACCTGAAGGCGGAAAATGAATATAACACCTATCAGATCGAGGGGCTGCCACCGGGGCCGATCGGCAATCCTGGCCGCGCGGCCATGGAGGCCGTGGCCAATCCGTCTCGGACCAAGGATCTCTATTTCGTCGCGGACGGGTCCGGCGGGCACATTTTCGCCGAAACCTATGAGCAGCATCAGGAAAACGTCCGCAAGTGGCGGCAGATTGAACGGGACCTGCGAGAAGCTGAACGGAACCAGCCAACACAGCCGGCGACGTCCAACTGATCGGGTAGCCGGGACGTAAGGCGGATATCGCTCGCATAACGTCCGCAAGGGGGGCTTATGGCACTGGCCAGCATGACGGGATTTGCGCGGGCCCTGGGGGAAACGGGACCGGTCCGCTGGACCTGGGAACTCAGGTCCGTCAATGGCAAATCCCTGGATCTGCGCATTCGCATTCCGGCCGGACTGGAAACGCTGGAACCGAAGATAAGAGAACGTTGCGGCAAGCTTCTCAGGCGCGGCAATGTCACGATCGGTCTCGCCATGCAGCGGAGCCAGGCCGAACAGCAGCTTCAGGTAAATGAAAAAGCTCTTGATGCGGTGCTTTCGACGATCGACCTTCTGAAAAACCGCGTGCCGGATCTCGCCCCGCCTTCCCTTGACGGTATCCTGTCACAGAAAGGCGTGTTCGAGCTGAAGGAACCGGAAGAGGATGCGGATGCGCAGGCCGCCCTTCACAACGCGCTGCTGACCACTCTCGACGCCGCCCTGATCGATCTGGTCGATATGCGCCATACGGAAGGTCATGCGATCAGCGGCATCGTCCGCAAGCAGATTGACACCGTCGCGGAGCTGACACAGGCGGCCGAAAACCTGCCGGCCCGCAGGCCGGAGGCGATCAGGGCCCGGCTGCAGAAGCTGGTTCTCGATCTCATGGATGTCTCCGACGGACAGCTCGACCCGCAGCGCCTGCACCTGGAAGCGGTAATGCTGGCGACAAAGGCGGATATCCGGGAAGAGCTCGACAGGCTGCATGCCCATGTCTCCGCCGTCCGCGAGCTGATGGACGCCGGCGGGGCGATTGGCCGCCGGCTCGATTTTCTGGCGCAGGAATTCAACCGCGAAGCCAATACCTTGTGTTCCAAGTCCAACGATGTCGAATTGACGGCGATCGGGCTGGACCTGAAGGCGGTCATCGATCAAATGCGTGAGCAGATACAGAACCTGGAGTAGACCATATGAGTGAGGCGCGCACTGGAACCCCGGCTGGAACGACCGTCAGCGCGGAGCAGGCGGAGCAGCAGCGCCGGGGCCTGATGCTGGTCCTGTCGTCCCCTTCGGGTGCCGGCAAGTCCACCATCGCGCGCCTGCTTCTGGAAAAGGAAGACAATCTCGAATTGTCGATTTCCGTGACAAGCCGGCCGCGCCGCTCCAGCGAAGTCGACGGCGTGCATTACGAGTTTCTGGACGCCAAGCGGTTCGAGCAGATGCGCGATCACGGCGAACTCCTGGAATGGGCGGAAGTGCACGGCAACTACTACGCGACGCCCCGAGCGCCCGTTGAAAATGCCATCGAGAACGGCCGGGACATCCTCTTCGACATCGATATCCAGGGCACTTTTCAGCTTTACGAGAAAATGCGGTCCGACGTCGTTTCCATCTTCATTCTGCCGCCGTCGATCGCCGAAATGAAATCCCGTCTGCACAGGCGTGCCGAAGACACCGAGGAAGTCATCGCCAAGCGCATGAAAACCGCGGTCGAAGAGATGTCCCACTGGGGGGAATACGACTATGTGGTCGTCAACGACGATCTGGAACGCGCTTTCGAAAATGTCCGCTCGATCCTGAGGGCGGAACGCCTCAAGCAATTCCGCTCCCCGAGGATCGGTCCGCTTATTCAGGGCATGGTCGATGATCTGCAGAAGGAACTGGCCGAAGAGTGAAGTGGAGCTGGAGGCGCGGGAACCGGATTATAGCATTTCGCGTCAAATCGAATTCAGGAAATCGCCCGAACGCATTTGCAATGAAAACGCTGCCTCGGGTGTCTTCCTGACCCCATGGTTCTGCTTAAACGCGACACACTCCAATTAGGCACTTTAAACCGCCCCGGCTGCCCTGAACACATTGGCGAGGTTCACGAACCCGGCAATGTCTATTTCCTCCGCCCGCGCAGTCGGCTCGATGCCAGCCTGTTCAACCAACTGTTCGGCCTCCGGCGAGAGCGCCTTGAGGCTGGACCGCAGCATCTTCCGGCGCTGGCCGAAGGCGGCGGCGGTGATCCGTTCCAGAGCGGTCAGCTCGCAGGGCAGGGGCGCGGGATTGGGCGTCAGGTGCACCACCGCGGAGGTGACTTTCGGAGGCGGTGTGAACGCCTTGGGACTGATATCGAACAGGATGCCGCCCTTGCACCGCCATCCGGCCAGCACGCCGAGGCGGCCATAGGCCTTTGAGCCCGGCGGCGCCGTGATCCGCTCACCGACTTCCTTTTGAAACATCAGCGTCAGCGACGACCAGAAGGGCGGCCAATCCGGTGTGGTGATCCAGTTGAGAAGCAGTTGCGTGCCGACATTATAGGGCAGGTTGGCGGCGATGCGTATGTTGCCGCCACCGGTGAGGGCAACGGGATCGAGCTTGAGGGCATCGCCTTCGACAACTTCCAGCCGTCCCGGATAACGAGCTGAAATCTCGGCAAGGGCGGGCAGGCATCGGCTGTCCTTCTCGATCGCGACAACTTTTTTGGCGCCGGCCGCCAGCAGAGCTCGCGTGAGACCACCTGGTCCGGGGCCGATTTCCAGAACGGTGCAATCTTCCAGGCTTCCGGCCGACCGCGCGATGCGCGAGGTCAGGTTCAGGTCGAGCAGGAAGTTCTGTCCCAGCGACTTTCTTGCATCCAGACCATGAGCCGCGATCACATCGCGCAGCGGGGGCAGATCGTCTAACTGGGCCAATTTACACCTGATCGGGATTGGCGAGAACATCCGCAAGACGCACAGCCGCCGAGAAGCTGTCGATGCGGGCCGTGCCGGAGCCAGCCAGCCCGTAGGCCGTACCGTGGTCCGGCGAGGTGCGCACGAAGGGCAGGCCGAGGGTAACATTCACGCCCTCGTCGAAGCCGATTGTCTTGGCCGGAATGAGCACCTGATCGTGATACATGCCGAGCACGCAGTCGTAAGCCTTGCGCGCCGGGGGATGAAACAGTGTATCCGCGGAATGCGGGCCGGTTGCCGCTATACCCGCCGCTTTCAGCCGCGCGACCGCCGGTGCGATAACATCGCGGTCTTCCGTGCCGATGGTGCCGTCTTCCCCCGCATGCGGGTTGAGCCCGCAGATCGCCAGCCGCGGATTGGAAAACCCGAAACGGGTCTGAAGGTCATGCGCGGTGATTTCCCCGGTTTCGACAATGAGATCTTCGGTCAGGGCGGCCGGAACGTCCTTGATCGGAATATGGATGGTCACCGGCACGACCATCAGGTCCGGACCGGCAATCATCATGACCGGTTTTGCCGGAGCGCCGGGCCAGTGTTTGCCGGCAAGCGCACCCAGAAATTCCGTATGGCCTGGATATGAAAACCCGGTTCTGTAGAGCGCGGCCTTGTTGATCGGGTTGGTAACCAGGCCGGAGGCCAGGCCGCCGCGGATATCTTCGACACAGCCTTCGATGAAGGCGATGACCGAAGAGGCGGTTTCGGCCTGTTCCACGCCCGGCCGGTCCACCAGAGCGGGACCCGTCTGCACGATCGGCAGGGACTTTGAAAAATGCGCGCCGGCCTGATCCGGCGACACGTCTTCGAGGCGGATATTCAGACCGATCGCGTGCGCCCGGCTGGCGAGCAGGGCTTTATCCCCGCGCACATAGAACGGCGGCAGATGGAGAGCCTTGCGGTTGGCCCAGGCCAGAAGAACCAGATCTGGCCCGATACCCGCAGGTTCCCCCATGCTGACGGCGATCGGTTTTTTAGGGGGGCGGCCCATATCGGCTCAGCGGTAGATGATGGTCGCGCGGCGGCGGATTTCCAAGAGGTAACGGCGGGACTGGCTTTCGCCTTCCTTCGCGCGCAACTCATTTTCCAGCTCGGTGCGCACGGCGATATCCGATGCGATCTCACGTTTGCCGCAAAGAGCGATCATTTCATAGCCGATAGGGGTCATGGTCGGTTTGGTCAGATTGCCGGGTTCCAGAGCTTCTATCTCCGAGCGCAGGTTTTTCGGCAGTTCCGTCTCAAGCCGGCGGCCGATCGGCTGGACGACCACTTCGCTGTATTTTCCCAAAATAGGGCCCGAGTTGTCGCAACCGCTGAAGGCGGCGCGGATCTGGTTGCTTTCCTGTTTGCGCTTGGACTTGAAACCGCCGGAGGCATTTTTCGGCACGACGACGATCACGCGCTTGAGATCGTATTCGACCGACTTTTGCCGGTCTTCCTCATCGGTCTTTTTGAGCGCCGCGATGATATCGGACTCGTCCACATCGATATTACCGCTGAAGCGGCGGCTCAGAACCTGGTTCCACGCAATCTGCGCCTTCAGGCGGTCTTTGAGCGTGTCCGCTTTGACACCGCCGCTGCTCAGGGCCTTGGAAAGCTGCGAAGGCGTCATTTTCACATTGCTGGCAATGTTGTTAAAGGCGTTGTCGACTTCGGTCCGGCTGACTTCGATGCCGACCCGTTCCGCTTCGGCCAGCTTGATCAGATCGTCGACCAGTTCCTCTTCCGCCTGACGCTTTGCAATCGAGGCCGATTTGCGCTGTGTCAGTGTGATCAGCCGGGAACGCTGGGTAATGTCATAGTCGGTGATGGGAATATCGTTGACGATAACCTTGATCGCGGCCGTTGCCGATCCGGAAAAAGGGACCGCCAGGACCAGCGCGAGGCTGAAGAAAACCGGGACGAAACGAAGTCGCATTGCCTAACCATCCGTGCTGGCCTGAGGCCAAACCGAAGTTTGAACGTGACGCGGCTTAAAGGAATCGCCTCACGTTCTGATGTGTCTGTGATCAGTTGTGTCGCATATCGCGGCCACAAATTCAAAGTTTCCGCGCATCATGCTTTATTTCATGGCGGTATGATGACTTTGCGGAAGTGCCCGGACTGCTCTGATGTTGTGTTAAGCGGCCTGGGTCACCGGCCCATAAAGGAAACTGACCTAGTTCAGTGCACCGCTGGAAACCTGCGTATTGCCGATCGTTCTGAGGCCGATCCGGAAATAGAGCGTGCGGTCCACCTCGTCGCCGTCATTGCGGCTGCGGTCTTCGGCATAGGAGACGGACAGGGAGAAGCCTTCGTCGTCATAGCCGATCCCGAAGCCGTCCTGAACGATGTTGTCGTTTTCCAGGTCGTAGCGCATCGATCCGAAGACACGCCAGTTCTCTTGCAGCCGCAGGCTCGCCGAGCCCAGAAGCTCTTCCCGGGGGGCGTCGATGCCGACATCGGGCTGGGCATTCAGGAAGGCGTAGGCGAGAGTGGAAACCACCGGGCCGTATATACCGGTAGCCTGAGCCTGAACACGGTTGACCGAGAAATCGTCCTTGTCCATACGCGCCTGCGCGCCGAGCTTCACGCCATATTGCGTATCCAGATAGAGGCTGCCGACATAGTCGGACAGGGTCGTGGCAAGGCCTGAATCCTCGGTGGCGCCCAGAATATCCGGCACCGCATAGGAGTTTTCCCCGGCCAGCTGGTAGGATCGGCCGAACAGGCCGCTGACGTAATAGCCGCTGTCCAGCTGAAGCTTGTAGTTCAGGCCGACATTCAAACGCGTGCCGCCCTCGGCGCGGTCAAATCCGGAAAACTTGTCATAGTCGAACAGGGTCGTGGTGTCGAAGACGATACTCTGTGCGTCGTCGTTTGGCAGTTCCCCGATGCGCTGTTCGTTGGGACGGGCAACGATCTGCGCGATCGGCTCGAGAATCTGGTTGCCGCCGTTAAACGTGGCGATGAAGGGATAGCGGTATTCAAGGCCTATGGCCGGCATGGCGCGGCCGACAAAACTCTCCCCGCTCAGGGCGGTTACGTCGGAATCGGGCGATGCCAGAAAAAACAGGTCGCCGCGCATATAGGCGAAGGGAGTGAAGGACTGGCCGAGCGGGTCGACGAAGGTCCGGCGCCAGTTCCCCTTGACAGACAGGCGGGAGAACGTGCCGTCCACCCCCCGGAATTTCGCCGTCGTGCCGCCGTTGATCGAGAAGGCGTCGGTCTCGTCGCGCGTGAGCGACGTGAAGTTGGCGGTCAGCGCGAGCTCACCCGCCAGAACAGGGTCAGCGAAAACATAGTCATAGTCGATAACAGGCAGGACAAGCGGCTGTTTGTCCTGCAGCGAACTGCCGACCGGAGAAAATCCATTGGCATCGAATTCGCTGTCGACATAGTCTTCCTGAGAAATCTGGAAAGCGTAGGCGCGAACGGTCAGCGCGTTGCGGTCCGTCTTTCCTTCCAGATAGATCTCCGAGGTTTCACTGTTGTCGCCGAAGCTGGTGAAGGAATAGTCCTTGAAAAAAGCGCGGTCGCTCTTGTAGGTGAGGTCCCAACCAAGGGTCCAGTCCCGCGTCAGACTGAGAGACGCCTGCGAATTGACGGCGCCGCGCCAGCGTTCGTCGGCCCTGGAAGTCGAAAACTCGCCGGGACGCGCCTGGAAAAGCCCCGCGGCGGAGACGCTGACCTGGCCGGCATGGAACCTGTGACGGTACTCCACGTCTCCGAAAAGCCCTTGCTTTGTCAGAGGCGTTAGCGTGGTCGTCATGTCGTAGTACGGGTTGAGCGCCCAGTAATAGGGAACGGTCACACCATAGCCGAGCTTGTCCGAAACGATACCGCTCGGCATGAGAAAACCGGATTTTCTCTTGATCGTGGGGTCCGGCATCGACAGGTAGGGCAGGTAGGCGATCGGCTGGCCGTAGACCTCGAAGGCGGCGTTCTCGAACCGGATGATCTTTTCCTGCTGATTGTGGATGATCTTCTCGGCCCTGACGCGCCAGAGCGGCGGCTTGTCCGGCGGGGTGGTCGGCTTGGTATAGACCGTGTAGACGCCATTCTCGATGGTTGTGATGTTATTGCCTTCGCGCCGCGCCTGTTCTGCCAGGAACCGCGTGCGTTTGGTCGTGTCGATTTGCAGGGCTTGCGCGAAACCTTCCGAAAAATCCTCCGACAGGGTCAACTCTTCGGTGCGCACGACATTGCCGCTGGCTTCGATGAAGATGACGTTGCCCTCCGCCTTGAGCTCCTGGCTCTTGCGGTTGAAGACAATCCGGTGCGCCTGCACGGTGTTGCCGTCGTAATAGACCTGCACATCTCCGGTCGCGACGATCAGGTCCCGGTCGAAGTCATAGGTGATCTCGCTGGATTCCAGCAGCAGATTGGCATCCGGGTCGATATCTCCGGCAAATCCGGTTGCAAGGTCCTGGGCATGCGCGGGGACCGTGACCGCATGACAAAGGGTTGCCGCAATGGCAAACGCGCTCGCCGCCACCAGCCGTCTGCCCCTTTCGGACCAAATCTCTGTGTTCAGGAAAAACGGAAAAGACATAGGCCCTTACCCGTCTTCCTGATGCAAGAGAATCGTCAACCCCATTAGTACTCCAAATATTCCAGGCGCCCACGCGGCCACCACGGGAGGTACTATACCCGCCCCCCCGAAGTCCTTGGCAAGCTCGGTTAGAACGTAAAGCACGAACCCGGAAAGGATTCCACCCAGAATCATGCTCCCCAATCCGCCAAACCGTGAAACTTTAAGGGAAACTGCCGCTGCGATCAAAATCATGGCCACCAAAAGAAGCGGCCTTGCCAGCAGGGACTGGTACTGCAGATTGTACCGGTAGGCGGGTAACCCCGCGTTTCTGGCCAGTTCGATGAAACGGGGCAGTTTCCAGAAGGAAATCGATTCGGGTGACCCGATGCTTTCCCGAACCTCGGTTGCGGTCAAAAAGGTGCTCACCTCATAACGACCATAAGTCTGGGGATCCTGCTCGGTCGTGTAGACGATCGCGTCATCCAGGTACCAGATTTCGTCTCCCAGGCGGGCCTCGTCGGCCTCGATCCGCTCCCGGAAGGTTCCGTCCTTGTCGAAAGTGAAGATCGTCACGCCGATCAGCCGGGTCCCGCCCTCCAGAAGCTTCTTGGCCAGCAGCACCGATTCCCCGTCGAGCCCGTCCTGGCGGACCCAGACATCATTGGAGGTCTGCATGAGAAAGCTTTCCTCCGATCCGAACAGGCCGGCCGCGACTTCGTCCGATTTTTGCTGAAACCAGACGGCGGCGGGATTGTAGACCGTCACGGAAAGCACGCCGAGCACGATGCCGACGATGATCGCGGGCAGGGAAAACTGCCAGACGGAAATGCCGGAGGCCCGGGTGACCACCAGTTCCAGGCCGCGGCTCAGCGTCACAAAGGCCGCGATGGCGCCGAACAGCACGGTAAAGGGGATCACCTGTTCCAGAAGAAGGGGCACACGCAGAGCGGATATCAGCGCCACCCGCAGGACGGTGAAGCCTTCGCGGTCGCCGCCACGCCGCATCAGTTCCAGAACATCGAACAGATAGATCAGAACGGCCGCGAACAGGAGCAGGCCGAGTATCGCCTTCAGGAATCGTCCCGAGAAATAGACCGACAGGGTTCCTCCGAGCATTACGCCAGGCCTCCCTTCACACGGTTGGTCAGGGCTTCGATCCGTTCATGGACAGCCAGTTGAAAAGAGCTCAGCCATTTGGGTTCCGCACCGCGCTGTTCGCGGAATATTGACATGAGCGCGAGTGCCGACCCGGCGGCAGGAACCAGGTAAAGCAGGCCCAGTAGCGCGGTGGAGCCGCCCGAAATCGCCGTCACGCCGAAACCGGCCGTTCTCAGAAGCACACAGGCGCAAATCGCTCCCACAACAGCAAGGCCCCGGCCGTGGCGCGTCGTGCGGGCCTTTCCCAGAAAGGCGAAGACAATCAGGCCGAAGGCAATACAGTAAAGCGGCTGGCTGAAGCGTTCATGCAGCTCTGTCGTCAATTTTGCGGGATTTTTGAGGGCATAGTCGTCTTTACCTGCCGACGACAGCAGGTTGGCCGTTGTCCGCTCACTCGCCTTGTAGACCGGATCGCCGGCTTCGGGAATGAGATTGGACAGGTCGAAGGCGTAGGACTGGAAGCGGACGATTGAGATGTCGCCCTGTTTCTTGGGACGGCGCTGGATGGTGCCGTTCTGCATGACCAGCAAGGTCCGGTCGGCCGCTTCGATGATCAGGCCGGTGTCGGCCTGGTAGGTGAATGCGGTTGCCTCGTCCCTTGTGTCGTGCAGCAGCAGGCCGTCCAGGGTGCCCTTGCCCGACCGGTTGCGGATATGGAAGGTCAGGCCGTTCTCAACGGTGATAAAGCGGCCCGGCTTGACGATATTGGCGACAAGGTCCGCCCGCACCCGGGTGATTTCCGTTCTGAGCTGGGCAAGGCCCATCGGTGCGAAATACAGCGACATGCTGGCTGTCAGCAGCAGGACAACCGTGGAAAACAGCAGGACGGGCTTGAGCACCAGAAAGCGCGAGCCGCCACTGGCATCGATCACGATAAGCTCGCTGTCGCCGGACAATGCGTTCAGCACCAGGATGAGTGCGATCATCAGTGCGAAGGGCGCGACGATCACGATCAGAAAGGGCAGGGCCAGAATCGTGATGCCGATGAACTGAACGATGGTCTGGCCTTTCGAAGTGACCAGATCAAGCTGACGCAGGGCCTGCGTCGCCCAGACGACACCCGTCATCGCGGCAATTGTCAGCGTGAAGGCGTAGGCGGTCCGGCGGACGATGTAACGTTCGAGCGTTTTCATAAAGTTGCCGGACCATGTCCCTTGAAACGATGACTATAATTCAGCGCATCTCCGAATAACACGTAATGTGGTGAAGGGCCCATGAATAAGAATGGTTAACCTGCATTAAATTTAATCCCACTTGCCCAAAAGCTGTTGAAACCCCATGATTTGCAGGAAGTACCGCAATCACAGAGTTAGGTTGGTTCCGCCCTGCTACCGACTTTCTCTGAACGGACGAAGATCCAGAACAAATAGGACCGACGAATGATCAAACTTGCAAAAACCTCATTTTCAAAAGCAGAAGCTCCGAAGAAGGGCGTGGCCGTGATCCTGGCCGGCGAGGATTTGTCCCTGGGCACGGTTGCCGGTCAGGTCGTTTCCGCTCTTGAGGGCGGATTGCAGCGCGCCGCCGGGATCGCCGGCTTCAAGGGGCAAAAGAAATCCAGCCTGGATCTGGTCGCCCCGGCCGGACTTGGCCTGGACCGGCTGATCGTCTTTGGTATCGGCAAGCCTGGCGAATTGAGCAGGGAAGACTGGCGCGCATTCGGCGGCGCTGTCTTCGCCGAACTTCAAAAAGCCAAGGCGGACGCCGCGACCGTTCTTCTGGATGCGCCCGAGGGCGTCGAGATTTCCGCGGAAGCGGCGGCGGAATTCGCGATGGGCGCCAAACTGCGTTCCTATGCCTTCGATGCCTACAAGACGAAGAAAAAGGAAGAAGACAAGGACAGGGATCTCAAGCTCACCCTGTCGGTTGCCGATCTGAAGGGCGCCAAGAAAGCCTGGACCTCCGCGGAGGCCGTAACCGACGGCGTGATCCTGGCGCGCGACCTTGTGAACGAACCGGCCAACATCCTCGGTCCCGTCGAATTCGCCAGGAAGGCGGAAGAGCTTGAAAAGCTGGGTGTCGAGGTCGAGGTTCTCGGTGAAAAGGAAATGAAGAAGCTGAAGATGGCCGCGCTGCTCGGCGTCTCCCAGGGGTCTGTTCGTCCCCCGCGCCTGGCGGTCATGCGCTGGAATGGCGGCAAGAAGGGCGAGGCGCCCGTCGCATTGGTCGGCAAGGGCGTCGTCTTCGACACGGGCGGCATCTCCATAAAGCCCGCTGCCGGGATGGAGGACATGAAAGGCGATATGGGCGGGGCGGCAGCGGTCGTTGGCGCCATGCACGCCATCGCCGGCCGCAAGGCCAAGGCCAATGTGATCGGTGTCATCGGGCTTGTTGAAAACATGCCCGACGGAAACGCGCAGCGGCCCGGCGACATCGTCACGGCCATGTCCGGCACGACGATCGAGATCCTCAATACGGACGCGGAAGGCCGCCTCGTACTGGCCGACGCGCTCTGGTACACCCAGCAGAAATACAAGCCGGCCATCATGATCGACCTGGCAACGCTCACCGGTGCGGTGCTTGTCGCGCTCGGCAACTTCAACGCGGGACTGTTCTCCAACAATGACGATCTGGCCGGCAAGCTGCTGGCTTCGGCACAGGCAAGCGGCGAACCCCTGTGGCGCCTGCCGCTTTCAAGCGACTACGACAAGATCATCGACACGCCCAACGCGGATGTGAAGAACACCGGCGGCCGCTGGGCAGGCTCGATCACGGCGGCGCAGTTCCTTCAGCGCTTTGCCAATGACGTGCCCTGGGCGCATCTGGACATCGCCGGCACCGCCTTTGGCGCGCCAAAGGACGATATCTGCCAGAGCTGGGCATCCGGCTACGGCGTGCGTCTTTTGAATCAACTGGTGGCGGATCACTACGAGAGCTGATCGGCAAGGCCGGCCGGACAGAAACAGAAGGGGCGCGTCCCGGCAGGACGCGCCCCTTTTTCTGAGCGGGGACAAAGCCGCTCAGGCGACCTTGCGCTCGTGTTCGCCTTCCTCGACTTCTTCGACGATCTTGGCGACGAACGCCTCCAGATCTTCCGGAGAGCGGCTGGTGACAATGCCGTTCGAGATGGCGACTTCCTTGTCGACAACATCAGCGCCGGCGTTCTTCAGGTCGGTGCGGATGGAATGGTAGGAGGTCATCTCCCGGCCCTTCACCACACCGGCCTCGATCAGCAGCCAGGGCGCGTGGCAGATGGCCGCGACGATCTTGTCCGCGGAAACGAACTCCCTGACTTTGGCGACCGTTTCCTTGTCGGCGCGCAGAATATCCGGGTTCATCTGGCCGCCCGGCAGAACCAGGGCGATGTAGTCGTCGACGTTGACGTCGCTGATCTTCAGATCGGCGTTGAATTCGTCGCCCCAGTCCTTTTCCTTCCAGCCCTTGATGGCCTTGCCGTCCAGGGTCGCGACATGGACGGTCGCACCCTGTTCGCGCAGGCTGTTGAGCGGCACCTCGAGTTCCGACTGTTCAAATCCATGTGTCGCCATGATGAGAATTTTGGCTTCGGTAATCTTCGGCATATGGAATCTCCTGTTTTTTGCACGGCGGTCACGGATTGGGCGATCGCCGGTAACGCCTCGCCCTCGAAGGGAAGACTTTCAGTTGGTTCGATGGGTAAACGGCCGGGAAGGGGGAGCGTTCCCGGAAATTACGTGTACGTGAACCCTGGAACGCGACTGGATACCGGCCGGGTTTCGCCGGCCGGGTGTTGGGAGGGTGTTCCTCACATCCAGTAGTAGGGCACAGAGAAATAGTCGAAAGATCGCTTCTCCCACTCACGGTCCGAGTGCCAGTCAGGGTGCGTTCGCGGCGCGCCCTTCAGCTGTTCCTCGCTGATGTCCGTGACGAAGGCGTCCTTGGAGACATCGTAGCTGAGCTTCTTCCAGGGAATGGGATACTCATCCTGTCCAAAACCCAGGAATCCGCCGAAGGTCATGACCGCGAATGTGACGGTCCCGCTGTTTTTCTCGATCGTCAGATGATCGATTTCACCGACCTTTTCGCCCTCGATTCCGTAGACGGCGGTACCGTTCACATCCTTCGAGTTCACCACTGCCGAGCTGGCAAATTTCTGATCCATTTTTCCTCTCCTTGCAAATTCGTTGCAGGCAGCAGGAAAACAAATCGCTCTTGCTTCGGTTCCGTGTGGGCGCGGGAATTTTATCGAAAAATAATTTCTCAAACGAATGGAACTTCAGCCCGGACAGGGCAGGGCTGACCCGCGAATCCGGATCTCTTTACGGGCATGACCCGCGGAAGAGGAAGGCAGACCATATGCTGATCGCCCGAGAGCGCCCGATCGCTTGAATTCGGATGCGGGATGCTCGCCGGAAAAAGAAAAACCCGTCGCGAGGACGGGTTTTTCGAAAGACAGAAGTGAGGCGTTCAGCAGGTCTTATAGGCCTGGCAAGCGGTGGCCGGTTCGACCAGGAGCCCCATTCCAACGGTGGCGCCGGCAACGACAGCCACTAACGCACAAAACACAACAACACGTGCAAGCATTCACAAAATCCCCTTTTAAGCCGGTTCGGAATAACCGCTCACCAGCTCAAATCACCTGATCCATGGATCGTCCCCAGGGACGAAATCTAGCCAATCGACATTTGCGAAGGGTTAATGATACGAGTCTTGTTGCCTGTCCATGCCGCGTTTGCCGCCAAACCCATTTGGCGGCTCTGTTGTTGCATGACTGCATCACCTTCCCCCGTTGCCTCTGGATAACTTCCGGGCGCTGGCGGGAAACGCCTTAATTGAAACAAGGTTCCGCTTTCTTCGATGACAACTGAAGTCATGTTTTACCACCTGCTGCACCAACCGCTCGAGGCGGCGCTGCCACAGCTGTTGCTGAAATGCCTGGAGCGGGACTGGAAGGTCGTGGTGCAGACCGGATCCGACGAGCGCTGCAGCGCGCTCGATGCGCATCTGTGGACCTACGCCGATGACAGTTTCCTGCCGCATGGCACCAAGGCCGATGGCCATGCCGAACATCAGCCGATCTACCTGACAGCGCAGCAGGACAATCCAAACGATGCGGATGTCCGCTTTCTGGTGGATCGCGCGCCGCCGCCGCCGCTCGCATCCTACACAAGGGCTATCTACATGTTCGACGGCAATGACCAGGACGCCGTTCAGGAAGCCCGGATGCGCTGGAAGGAGGCAAAGGACCAGGGGTTCGACATCGCCTACTGGCAGCAGACAGAGGCCGGGAGTTGGGAGAAGAAGGCCTGATACCAGCTATCTGGTATGAAGGCTGGACGGAAACCGGAGAGGAATGCATGAACAAACTGAAATTGTCTTCGCAAGACCTGGTCAGGTCGGCAAGGGACCGGATCGAGGAAATCGAGACCGGTGATGCGATTGCCCTTCACGGCGATCCGGAAGTGGTGTTTGTCGACCTTCGCGATGTACGCGAACGGCAAAGGTCCGGTTTTATCCCTGGGAGCTTTCACTGTCCGCGCGGCATGGCCGAATTCTGGGTCGATCCGGAAAGTCCGTATTTCAAGGAAATTTTCGCCGAAGACAGACGTTTCATCTTCCATTGCGCTTCCGGCTGGCGCTCGGCCCTGACCGTGGCAACGCTCAACGACATGGGATTCAAGGCAGCCCATCTGAAGGATGGCTTCACCGACTGGGTGGAGAAGGGCGGACCTGTGGAACGGAAAGACTGACTGGCTAAGGGCGCAAAGGCTTGGACACAGCTCTGCTAGGGTACGGACTCTAACTCAGCCGCGCCAGAAGCTGCGGCACCTTGCCTATATGGTCGACGCGGTGGAACCTGTCCTTGCCCTGCGGTTCATCCGCTTCTTCCAGCCCCCAGGTGATCTCGTAAGGCACATGGACGCCGTATGCCCCGGCATCGAGAGCAGGCAGAATATCGGATTTAAGGGAATTGCCGACCATCATCGCCTCGGTTGGGCCGCTTCCGTGACGGGAAAACAGGGTTCTGTAGGTTTCGGCGTTTTTGTCTGAAACAATTTCGATACCGTCGAAATAGACGTCGAGACCGGAGGCCGTGATCTTCCGTTCCTGGTCGAACAGGTCACCCTTGGTGATGAGGACAAGGCGGTAGATGCCCTTGAGGGCCTTCAGAGTGTCTTCCACGCGCGGCAGCGGTTCCACCGGGTGTTGCAGCATGTCGCGTCCGGCTTCAAGGATTTCCGCGATCACATCCACCGGGACCTGCCGCTCTGTGACCTCGATCGCGGTTTCGATCATCGACAGGGTGAAGCCTTTGACCCCGAAGCCGTAATGGAGCACGTTGCGCCGTTCGGCGGCCAGAAGATGCTCCCTGAGATGGCTGCTTTCGGAGTAGCCGGCAAGCAGGGAGGCGAAACGGTCTTCCGTGAGCCGGAAGACACGTTCGTTGTGCCAGAGAGTGTCATCGGCGTCGAAACCAAGTGTCGTGATCGCGGCCATCAGCCGACTTCCTCGTACTCGGCGGAAAGTTCCAGCCACTCTTCTTCCGTCTTCACCAGTTTCTTTTCGCAAAAGGCGCGTTCCTTGGCGAACTTGGCGGCCCGCTGCGGATCGAGGGCGAAGAAAGCCGGATCGGCGAGAGCCTTGTCGAGCTTGGCGATTTTTTCCTGAAGCCGGGCGATTTCCTTTTCGGCGACGGCGATCTTCAGCTTCAGCGGTTTCAACTGGCTGCGCTTTTCCGCCGATCCCCGGCGCTTTTCCTGCGCGGAGGCGTTGTCGGCCTCTTCGGCCGCCGCCTTTTCGCGGGCCTTGCGGGCCGCCTCGGGTCCTTGCAGGATCAGACGGCGGTAGTCTTCCATATCGCCGTCATATGCCTCAACCTTGCCGCCGGCCACCAGCCAGAGCCGGTCGGCGCAGGCTTCCACAAGATGCCGGTCATGACTGATCAGGACCACGGCGCCCTGAAAGTCGTTGAGCGCCATCACCAGCGCTTCGCGGCTGTCGATGTCCAGGTGGTTGGTCGGCTCATCGAGAATAAGCAGATGCGGTCCGTCGAAAGTGGCGAGACCGAGAAGCAGCCGGGCCTTTTCGCCGCCGGACAGGTCTTTCGCGGGGGTGTCCATCCGGTCGGTGGGCAGGCCGAAACGGGCCACCCGGGCCCGCACCTTGGCTTCCGGCGCTCCCGGCATCAGGGCGCGCACATGCGCCACCGCGTTCTCCGCAGGCTTCAGTTCGTCGAGCTGGTGCTGGGCGAAAAAGGCGATCTTCAGCTTGGACGCCCTGGTGATCTCACCGTCCATCGCGTCGAGCCGGCCGGATATCAGCTTGGCGAATGTCGACTTGCCGTTGCCGTTGGAACCCAGCAGGGCGATCCGGTCGTCCGTATCGATATTTAGCGTCAGCCTTGAGAGAATTTTCGTCTCTCCATAGCCGGTGGAGACGTCCTCGAGCTTCAGGATCGGCGGAGCAAGCTGCTGTTCGGGGTTGGGGAAATGGATCGGCTTGCTGCTTCCTTCCGTCAGGGCAGCAATCGGTTGCATTTTTTCCAGCATCTTGAGCCGTGACTGGGCCTGCCGCGCCTTGCTGGCCTTGTAGCGGAACCGGTCGACGAACGCTTGCATGTGCTTGCGCTGGGCGTCCTGCTTTTCCTTGGCCTTTCCGGCAAGGATCAACGCCTCGCGCCGCTGACGGTCGAAACTGTCGTAGCCGCCCGAATAATAGGTCAGCTTGCCGCCTTCCAGATGCACGATGCTGTCGACCGCGTTGTTGAGAAGGTCCCGGTCGTGGGAAATCAGCAGCACCTGGTGCGGATAGCGGGCGACGTAGTTTTCAAGCCACATCGTGCCTTCCAGATCTAGATAGTTGGTCGGCTCGTCGAGCAGCAGCAGGTCGGGCTCGGAAAACAGCACCGCCGCCAGCGCCACGCGCATGCGCCAGCCGCCGGAGAACGACGAGCAGGGCCTTTGCTGCGCTTCGGCGTCGAAGCCCAGACCGGACAAGATGGTCCCCGCGCGCGCTTCCGCGGTATGCGCGTCGATATCGGCAAGACGGATGTGGATCTCGGCGATCCTGTGCGGGTCTGTCTCCGTTTCGGCATCCGCAAGCAGGCGGCTGCGCTCCTTGTCGGCGGCGAGAACCACCTCCATCAGCGTTTCTTCGGTACCGGGCGCTTCCTGGGCGACCTGTCCGATACGGGCGCGTTTGGGGATCTGCACCGAACCGGTCTCGGTGGAAAGATCGCCGGTGACGATCTTGAAAAGGGTCGATTTGCCCGCACCATTGCGCCCCACAAGGCCGGTTTTGGCCTTGCCGGGTAACGTGACGCTGGCGTTTTCGATCAGGAGGCGGTCCCCGATCCGGTAGGTGACATCTGTAATTTGCAACATGGGCCGGATATTTGGCGAACCGGGCGCGAGGATGCAAGAGGAAAGCTTGGCTTTACCCCATCATGTCGCGGGCTGTGGCTTTGCTGCACGAACCTCCGGCAGCGAAATGGCGCGTGGCGTTCAACTTCGTGCGAAAAGGATAAGGTTCTTTTCGAGGAGAGGCTCATTCTTCCTCGTAAAGCAGACCGAGATAAAGATCGGCGAAAGCGCCGAGCATTTCGTGACAGAGGATGACTTCGCGTGCTTCAGGGTCCCAGAATGCGTTGTCCTCGCCGCAGGCAGCTGCGCGGAAGGTGATGTCCTCGGGAATGTCGTAGCGTGTGTCGAATTCCTTTGCGACGTCCTCCAGCAGCTCGCTGGTCTTCAGGAACTGCGCAAGGATCTTCAGACCTTCTGGAGCCGGGTCGTGAACGGCTTTTATCCTGCCGGCCGGCGTATTGCTCTCGCGAGCAAAGGACGCGGTTGCCAACTGCCAGGACTCGGACGCCTGCGCATAGTCGAAGGCGCAGCTTTCGATCCGGTCCTCAGGCAGGTCCAGCTCACGGGCGAGATCCATGAAGGCTTCCTCATCCGCCCCGACCATGAGGCACAGCATCCTGAAACCGCGTTGCAGGTCCAGATCGTGCTCATCGTAAAAGACCAGGTTCTCGCCGGTGGTCTCGGCCATCAGGAACCAGCCGATCATGGCGTCCCTGAGCATCAGGTCGACATCGCCCGTTTCGATTTCCAGCATTGTGACCGTCGCAAGATTGTCGACGGCGTCTTCCTCCTGGGCCAGAACCGGTAGCTCCAGCAGGGAGATCAGCATGTGCCCGCCCTCGTGATAGAGCGTGTGCAGGGCATTGCCGGCAACGAACAGCAGGAGTTCCTCGCGCTCCTCGGCGGAAAGCTCCGCCAGGTCTTCTTCGAGGTTGGCGTAGTAGTTTTCGTTTTCCTGCGCGCCCGCTTGTGTCAGCACGGCCGCAAGGCAGAAGAAGGCGAGGAAGAAGATCCCCCCGCTCACAAGCGTTGCGAGGCGTCCGGGTATCGCGGCCAGTCTTGTCATTCGATACGCAATCCGTCTTGAAGTCCGGCCGATCTGGTCAGCCCCCGTGCGCACAGATTAAGCCGCACCTGCCGTCAATGCCAGTAAACTTCCCGACGAGCGCAAGACATCGACGCGGGATTGTCTTGTGGCTGCCCCTTGCGGGCCGCGCGGGGCCCCGGTATGAAGGCCGCGAAATTCCTGAATGAGCCGGCCCAGCAGATCCGCCGGGCGCTCCTGCAACGAGAAAGACGAAACCATGGCGATTGAACGCACGTTTTCCATGATCAAGCCGGATGCCACCAAACGCAATCTGACCGGTGCCATCACCGCCAAGCTGGAAGAAGCCGGCCTGCGCGTGGTCGCCTCCAAGCGTGTATGGATGTCCCTGCGCGAAGCGGAAGCCTTCTACGCGGTTCACAAGGAACGCCCGTTCTTCGGCGAACTGACCGAATTCATGTCCTCCGGCCCGACCGTCGTTCAGGTGCTGGAAGGCGAAAACGCCATCGCCAAGAACCGTGAAGTGATGGGCGCGACCAATCCGGCCGACGCGGCCGAGGGCACCATCCGCAAGGCACATGCCCTGTCCATCGGTGAAAACTCCGTACACGGCTCCGATGCAGCGGAAACGGCTGCCGAGGAAATCGCCTTCTGGTTCTCCGGCGTCGAACTCGTCGGCTGAAGGTTTTAAAGACATTCTGTCGAAAGCCGGTCCCTCGGGGCCGGCTTTTTGCGTCTACAGACCCTGGTGCGTTACAGGCTGTTACACATTCTTACGAGTGCACGACAGCATTTCGACCATGTACATCTTATCTTCAATATGTCGGAGAACGGAACGGGAGAAGGATCATGCGCTCAACCAACGCCGCTTGCCGGTCTGGTGGTGAGTGTTCCCGCCTCAACAGACCTTTTTTTTGACCAAAACTTTCATACATTCGAAATAAATCAAGAAAGGCAAGATCATGAAAACGTCTGTATTCGCGATAGCCGCCCTGATGTCGCTGACCGGAGTTCCTTCGGTGCTGGCGGGCGAGGGGCCTGGCGCTCATTTCATCGAGAACTGGGATCTCGACAGCGACGGCGAAGTGACCGTTGAAGAAGCCCGGTTGCGCAGGAGTGATGTTTTCGCCAGTTTCGATGCCAATGACGACGGCTACCTGGATGCGGAGGAATACGAGTTGTTCGACGAGGCCCGCGCATTGGACATGGCTGAAAACGAGCCGGCAGGTATGGGACGCGGAGCCCGAAATCCGGCGAATGGCATGCGTCTTGAGGTCAACGACAACGACGGCGACGGCAAGGTCTCCCAGGCGGAGTTTCTGGACAACGCGCCTGACTGGATCATGAAGATCGACCGCAACGGCGATGGCGTGGTGTCGCTGGCCGATTTCGGACCTGGAAAGAACTGACGGTTTTTCCGATCGATTCCAATTGAAGGTCAGTTGATCCGGGGGCGCGTTGTGGTGTGTCTCCGGGCTTGACAGGCGGCCGAAGGGCGGGGAACTTGCCGGCTCAATCCGATTGGACCGAGATGACACAGCTGCCGCCCAAAACCGCCTTTTCCGCCTGTCCTCACGACTGTCCGTCCACTTGCGCCCTCGACGTGCAGTTCGATCCCGATGGCAAGGTCAAACGCCTGAACGGGGCAAGGGACAACGACTACACGGCCGGGGTGATCTGCGCCAAGGTCGCTCGCTACGCGGAACGGCTCTATCATCCCGAACGCCTGCTGAAGCCGATGCGCCGGGTTGGCGGCAAGGGCGAGGGCAGCTTCGAGGAAATCTCCTGGGACGCGGCTCTCGACCTGATCGGCGAGAGATTTTTGTCGGCCGAAGCTGAATTCGGCGCGCAAAGCGTCTGGCCCTACCATTATGCCGGAACGATGGGGCTGGTCCAGCGCGACAGCATTCACCGGCTGCGCCACACCAAGGGCTATTCGCGTCAGTTCGACAGTATCTGCACCAACATGGCCTGGACCGGCTACGTGGCCGGGACGGGAAGGCTTGCCGGACCCGATCCGCGCGAGATGGCGGTTTCCGACCAGATTGTCATCTGGGGCACCAATCCTGTCGCGACCCAGGTCAACGTCATGACCCACGCGATCGCGGCGCGCAAGAAACGCGGCGCCCGGATCATCGTCGTCGATGTCTACCGGACCGAGACGATGAAACAGGCCGATATCGGCCTGATCGTGAAACCCGGCACAGACGCCGCACTCGCCTGCGCGATCATGCATGTTCTCTTCCGTGAGGGTTTCGCCGACCGGGACTATCTGGAAAAATTCACCGACTGCCCGGACGAGCTGGAAGCCCATCTTCAGTCCAGGTCGCCGGAATGGGCCGCCGCGATCACCGGGCTTGAAGCTGCTCGCATTGAGGAAGCCGCGCGGCTGATCGGCGAAGTGAAAAAGACCTATTTCCGGCTCGGTTACGGCTTCACCCGTTCGCGCAACGGCGTCGTTGCGATGCATGCCGCCTGTTCGATTGCCGCTGTCTCCGGCGCGTGGAAATACGAGGGTGGCGGCGCCTTTCACAACAACGGCGCCATCTACGAGCTCAACAAGGAGATGATCGAGGCCGGATCGCTGCAAGATCCTGCCGTGCGCGCCCTCGACCAGTGCCTGATCGGGCGTATCCTGACCGGCGATGAAGCCGCCTTGCGCGGAGGTCCCCCGGTCAAGGCCATGCTGATCCAGAACACCAACCCGGTGTCGGTGGCCCCGGAGCAGGATCGGGTCAAACAGGGCTTTGCCCGTGAGGATCTGTTCACCGTGGTCCACGAACAGTTCATGACCGAAACGGCGAAAATGGCCGACATTGTTCTTCCCGCCACACAGTTTCTGGAACATGACGATATCTACAAGGGTGGCGGGCACCAGTATCTGATGCTCGGGCCGAAGGCGGTTGAGCCGCCAGAGGGGCCGCGCGAGAATATTTTTGTTATCAACGAGATAGCCGAACGTGTCAGTGCAAGATCTCATCCGGGATCCGATATGAGCGTGCGCGATCATATCGGCTGGATGCTGGAGAATTCCGGTTACGGGAGGCTCGAGGATCTGGAAGCGGGCAAATGGATCGACCTGCAGCCGGATTTCGAGACCGCGCACTATCTGAATGGCTTCGGCCACGCGGACGGCAGGTTCCATTTCAGGCCGGACTGGGGCCGCTCCGCGGCGCCCAACAAGCCGGAGGGCGATCCTTTCGGTCCCTGGCAAACGATGCCCGAGCTGCCCGACCAGTGGGACAGCATCGAAATCGCCGACGAACAGCATCCGCTCCGCCTGGTGACGGCCCCGGCGCGCTCCTTCCTCAACTCGACCTTCAACGAGACGGACAGTTCAAGGAAAAAGGAAGGTCGGCCCGAGGCCTGGCTGCGACCGGACGACGCCGCCCGTTTCGGCATCGGCGACGGCGCGAAGGTGACGATGGGCAACCGGCGCGGCGTGGTCACGCTTCATGCTCGGCTGGTTGAGATCGTCGCCCCGGGGACCGTGATTTCCGAAGGCCTGTGGCCCAACGACGCTTTCGAGGACGGCAAGGGCATCAACACCCTTACCGGTGCCGACCCGGTCGCGCCCTATGGCGGCGCGGCGTTTCACGACACCGCCGTGTGGGTGAGAGCGGTTTAACTCTCCGGAGGCGTCGTGTTTCCCGGTGTTTTCCAGCCCAGTGAGAACGGGTGTCGTGGACGAGCGCGCATTTTCCCAAATGGCAGATTGATCAAGTCACGTAAGCAACTTACCGTGATGCCAGAGAGATTCTTGCTCATCAGGCGCGATGTGATTTTCTGCGGACGCGAACTGTGTTTCCTGCCTGTCAGGACGCCAGGCTGCAGATCTGTCCAGATTGCCTGAAAAATAAGTTTTTTGGGGGGGGAAGCGTTGATAAAGGCTTTTGTTTCGGCCGTTGCGATGGTCGGATTCGCATTTTCCGCGCAGGCCGAGATCTGGTGCGATGCCACTCCGCCGAGCCCTTACAACACCGCGGGCGGACTAACGCCGACCGAAGGGACGTTCGAGGGCACGACGTGCGGAGAGCTTGAAGAGCGGCTGAAGACACCAAGCGCGACCCGGCCTTCCGGCGACAAATCAGCGCCTGAAGTCTACGAAAATCTGGTCAGTCTGTTCTTCATCAATATGTGCCATCGCCGATTGGCGCCCATCGAGGCTGGAAATCCCGTTGGTGAGGGCTGGTATCGCGACAAATATGTGCGCCAACTGGGACCGGACATGGCAACCGGCGTGACATTCGGCACGTCGGGCTCCGGCACATGGGAAACCTTTCAAAGCGCGTTTCATTCGCCCGCCGTGATCTGGTACAACCAGATCGCGTTCGATTGGATCTCGACCTTCCGGACCGGGAACGACTCGGAATACAGCCCGCCGGATCGCCCGATGCCCGATGGCGCGATCATCGTGAAGGAAATGCATCCCGCGCCTGCCACCGTGTGCCAGGATCGCGATCCGATGACGCTTTATCCCGATCACGGCATCGCATTCATGGTGCGCGAGGCCGAGGCGACGTATGATGGCTGGTATTGGGGTTATTATGCTTTCGCTCAGGGCGACACCAAAGCCGATGCGCAAAAAAACTTCGCGACGCAGACCACGAAACACGGCAACACCGCGACCACTCAGAACACTTCCGCCAATGACTGGCCTGCGCTTTACCAGGGCCCGCCTGCGATGGGCTTTGGGCAATATTGTTTGAACTGTCACGCTTCAGCCGTCGACAATTCGACATTTTCGACCATGAACAATCTGCAGGTCGGCGCGGGCGAACCAAAGAGCTATCTGACCAATTCCTGGTTTGAGAAGCAGGTGTTCAGCGACCCGACCTCCGTGACACCGTCGACCACGACAGGTACTTCCGGGGCGGCCGGCATCGCAAACGGGCACCAGCAGCGTGCCTTGCAGCCCGCGAAAGAGGCATTCCAGCGTCTCGACCCGGAAACGGCCAGAGGGCTGATCGAGACATATCTCTACGACAAGACCGTGGTTCCGGCCGATGCGGACGACGTCAGCATGATCAGCTCGACATATGACACCGCGACCGCCTTTACCGGAGAACCCGCGGATTCCAGCCAGTATCTGACATCGGATCAATGTGCCGGTTGCCATGATGCGGGCGGGACGGGGATGCAGTTCGACATGACCCGCCCTCTCACCGTGGCGGAGCATGCACAGCTCATTGAGAACGCAGGCGAGGGCGCCGCGGTCCCGCATCTTTATAACTATTCGCCTTATGCCACCTGGCGCACCTCTCCGATGGGACTGTCCGGGCGCGATCCGATCTTTTTCGCGCAATTGGCCTCCGAGACGAGGACGTTCCACCCGGGCACCTATGACAAGGGCGCAAAGAGCGTACCGAGCTTCATCGAAAACACCTGTTTGGGCTGCCACGGAATTTCAGGTCAGCGTCAGTTCCAGATCGACACGTATGATGCGTCGACAAACACCTGTGAAGAGTTCACGCGCGACGATCTTGACGCTATTCCAACGGCATTCGATGATCTGGCTGCACGCCATGCGGGCCTCGCCAGGGACGGGATCAACTGCACGTCCTGTCACCGGATGGATTTTTCCGACGCAACCGTAGCCGGTCCTGGCGATGACAGCGATGGTTCAAAAACGCCGGAGACACGCAACGCCTGTGTGGAGCAACGCCAGGAGATCTTCAGCCAGAACGGCGACGGAAAACCGGCCAACACCAACTTCGCGGCCACCTTCACCGGCAGCTTCAAGGTTGGCCCGGCGACGGATATCAACGGCCCGTTTGGCGGACCGGACGATCCCGCCGGAGCGATCAAAACCGTGCCGATGCAGAACTCTCTCGGCATAACGCCGAAATATCACGAGGGCTTCAAGGACTCAGTCGTTTGCGGCTCTTGCCACACGGTGCATTTGCCGGTTCTGGGCGTGACGGATCCTGCCGGAGAAAACCTGAACATTCTTGGCCATGTCTATGAACAGACAACCTATCCCGAATGGGCCTTCAGCGATTACCGCTCAGGCAAGTTGCTGGGTGTGGATCTGCTGGGCAAAGACGACCAGGGCAGCAAGTCGCAGGAATGCCAGAGCTGCCATCTGCCGAGCAAGACACCGGATGGCCAGGACTTCGTGAGCAAAATCGCGGGCATCCAGGAGCGCACGAATTTCCCGGCTTCCGATTACGCTGAATCGGCGGACAATATCGACCTGCCCTATCGCGAAGGCTTCGCCAAGCATTCTCTGGTCGGTCTGAACATGTTCCTTGTGGAGATGGCCGACAAGTTCCCCAACGTGCTTGGTCTTCTCGCTTCAAGCGCGACGCTCGGAGACAACGGCCTGGACCCGGCCGATTTGACAAAGCTCGCGATGCTCGACAATGCGAGAAACGCAACAGCGACCGTCGAGGTGGTGAAAGCTGCGTCCGCTCCAACGAACCCGGCGACCGGCACCCCCTTTGGAAATGCCTATGAGGTGACGGTGACCAACCTGACCGGGCACAAGTTTCCCTCCGGCGTCGGGTTCCGGCGCGCCTTTATCGAGTTCTCCGCCTATGACGAGGCCGGCAAAGTGCTGTGGCAATCGGGGGCTGTGAATCCGGCGGGACAAATCGTCGACGCGGGGAAAGACCCGGTCACGGGGGAGGTCTGGTGGACGAAGCAATGCGAACGCCCGGACAACTGGGAGGATCGGCCGCATCAGCCGCATTTTGAACTGATCACGGCACAGGATCAGGCGCAAATCTATCAGGAACTGGTCAGCACGCCGCCGGCAAATGCGACACAGGCAAGCTGCGGCCATGACGCGACGCCTGCCGGAACGCTGACAACCAGCTTCCTGTCGATCTGCGCGGAGGTCAAGGACAACCGGCTTTACCCGTCCGGCTTTCTGCCGCTGGCGCACCGGATCGAGATCGCGAAAGCGCTGGGCGCGCAAGCGGATCTGGCCGAAGATACGACGGCGCTGGGTGTGACCGATGCCAAGGGCGTCATCGACCCCGATTATGATGTGGAGGGCTCAAGAAGGATCTCGGGCGCGGACAGCCTGACCTATGCCTTTGATCTGCCCGGCGCGAGTGTTACCAGGGTAACGGCACGGCTGCTGTATCAGGCAACGCCGCCCTTCTATCTGCAAGACCGCTTCTGCACCGGCGCGGGCAGCAAGGACACGAACCGGCTGTTGTATCTGACGGAGAACCTGGTGGGCGACGACACGCCGGAGATCAAGGACTGGGTCCTGCAGGTCGGCGCCACGGCGGAGTATCGCGCCACGCCGTAAGTCCGGGCCGTCCTCTGTGGCGCCGTTACCCTTCATGCCGTCTTCGGGGCAGCATCGCCCCGGGGACCGTCATCTCGCAATCCCCGGGCTCGAACGACGCCTTCGAAGACGGTCATGACAGGGCGCGGCCGGAGAGGGCAGGCGGTTCCGGTGTCCGGCGGCCAGGTCTCGCCGGTCGCCGGCAATGCAGCTACTTCCGGTCCATCACTTCCACCGAAAGAACCGTCGGCAAATGCCGGGCGATTTCCTGCCAGCTCTCACCTTCGTCCAGGCTGGCGAAGACCGAGCCTGAATTCGTGCCGAAATAGAGCCCGGCCGGCTCGCGTTGGTCGCCGGACATTGCCTGACGCAGCACCGTGAAAAAACAGGCCTCCTGCGGCAGGCCTTCACGCTTGGCTTCCCAAGTGCTGCCACCATCGGTCGATTTCCACACGGCCGCTGCCGCATCCGGTGGAAAGCGTCCGTCCGTGTCGCTGTTGAGCGGCAGGGTCCACACGGTCTGCGGATCCCTGGGGTGAACGCGGATCGAAAAGCCGAACGTCGAGGGCAGGCCGTCGGTGATATTGTCCCAGCTCCGCCCGCCATCGGCCGAGCGCCAGACGCCGTGATGGTTCTGCTGATAGAGAATGTCGTTGTCGCCGGGCGCGCGCATCATGTTGTGCACGCAGTGGCCGGTTTCCCCGTCGCGCGGCGCGGCCGGATGGCTGTGGCCCTCGCAGGAGGCCGCATTGGAAAGACGGTTGCGCCGCTCCCATGTAACGCCGCCATCCTCCGTTGCGAACACGCCCGCCGCGGAAATGCCGATCCAGAGTTTTTCGGGATTTTGCGGGTCGGAAACGATCGTGTGCAGCACGAGGCCCGCCGCGCCGCCGTTCCAGCTGTCCGCGGTGGGATGGTTGGCAAGGCCATCCAGATGTTCAAAGCTCCTGCCGCCGTCGGAGCTTGCCAGGAAGCGCGCCGGCTTCGTCCCGGCATAGAGCTTGCCATGGGCGAAACCCAGCGACCAGATCTGTGAGAAATCGTCGTCGAAGGGCACAGGTTGCGGGGTCCAGTTGAGGAAGGCGGCCGTATCCGGATCGCTGGCGGCCCATTCGTCCATCGTGCCTTTTGTCAGCTTGCAAAGGTCCCAGCTTTCCCCGCCATCGGCCGAGCGCCAGACGCCCGCGCCGTGCCAGTCTCCCCCGCCGCCGGCCCAGATCGTTCCGGTTTGCGCATCGCCGATCACGTGATTGATCGGCCAGCCGTTGCATAGGGGCCCCTTCACGGTCCAGCCGGACCTTTCCGGCCCGCCCGATAACAGAAACGCTCCCTTGGTTGTTCCAACCAGTACTGTCAATTCCCCTGTGCTCATCGCCAGACCTCCACACAATTGCGCTCATTTTATCACCAAATGGCCGGTCGGCACGTCTTCATTTTGGGGACTTGCGGCGAAGGCTCGCGCCTGACAGCATGCGAAAATCGGTTGCGCAAAACTCGGAAGAAGTGGATGAGCGAAGAGGAAGACCGTCCCGGCGATCCTGTCTGTTACGCCTGCAAACTTGTCGGTGGACATATCGTCGATGAGCAGACCTTCAGGGATGTCAGCCGTTTCCGCAAATCCGAACGCATTCGCCTCATGGAAAAGCGGCGGCGGATGGAAAACGCCGAACGGCGGGAAAAGACTATCGCGCTGATCGCCAACCTGCACCGGTTTCTCGAGAACAAAGCCTTCGCGAGAATCGCCGTCTACTGGCCCATCCGCGGCGAACCGGACTTGCGGTTGCTGATGACGGATCTCAGCGGCGCGGGCCGGACCGTCCTGCTTCCTGTCGTGACCACGAAGGAAGCTCCGCTCCAGTTCCTTCCTTGGCACACCGGCTGCGCCATGTCGCGCGGGATCTGGAATATCCCAGTCCCCGCCACCGGTGAGGCGCAGGTGCCGGATATCATCCTCTCGCCGCTGGTCGGCGTTGACGACGAAAATTTCCGCCTTGGCAACGGCGGCGGATACTACGACCGCACGCTGGCCGCCTTTGACCGGAAACCCCTGACGGTCGGAGTGGGCTTTGAATTCTGCCGCATGCCGACGATATTCCCCTTGCCCTGGGATATCGCGATGGATGTTGTTGTGACCGAGAAGGGGTGATCTTTTAGAAAGGTCCACTCGGAACGGCAGGCGCCGGGAAACCGTCCATCTCCTCGCTCAGATATTCTCGCTGCGAATGGCCTCGCACACCGCGTCGGTCACCTCCTGCGTCGTCGCGTTGCCGCCGACATCGGGTGTCAGAATGCCATCCTCGCAGACCTTTTCCACCGCGCGCATCAGCCGGTCCGCCGCCTTCTTTTCTCCCAGATGGTCCAGCATCTGGGAAGCGGTCCAGAACGTGGCGACCGGATTGGCGATGCCTTTGCCCGTGATGTCGAAGGCAGACCCGTGAATGGGTTCGAACATTGAGGGAAAGCGCCGCTCCGGATCGATATTTGCGGTCGGGGCGACGCCGAGGCTGCCGGCCAGCGCGCCGGCAAGATCCGACAGGATGTCGGCTTGCAGGTTGGTGGCGACGATCGTGTCGAGGCTTTTGGGGTCCTTGACCATGCGCACGGTCATCGCGTCGACCAGCATCTTGTCCCAGGTCACATCCGGAAACTCCTGCGAAACCTCGGCTGCGATCTCGTCCCACATGACCATTCCGTGCCGCTGCGCGTTGGATTTGGTGACCACCGTCAGGAACTTGCGGGGGCGGGACTGCGCGAGGCGGAAAGCATAGCGCATGATCCGGGTGACGCCGGCCCTGGTGAAGATCGCGACCTCCGTACCGACTTCTTCGGGAAGTCCCTTGTGCGCCCGGCCGCCATGTCCGGAATACTCGCCTTCCGAGTTTTCGCGCACGATCACCCAGTCGAGATCACCGATACCGACGCCTTCAAGCGGAGACGAGATGCCGGGCAGGATTCTCGTTGGCCGCACATTGGCGTATTGATCGAAACCCTGGCAGATCGGCAGGCGCAGTCCCCAGAGCGTGACGTGGTCCGGGACGTCCGGAGCCCCGACCGCGCCGAAAAAGATCGCGTCGAATTCCTTCAACTGCTGCGTGCCGTCCTCCGGCATCAGGGTGCCGGTGCGTTTGTAACGCTCCGAGCCCCAGTCGAAATGGGTCACGTCCAGCGAGAAGCCGCCATCCCTGCGCGACAGGGCCTCAAGAGCCTGCAGGCCGGCTGCAATCACCTCGGGGCCGATGCCGTCGGCGGGAATGGCCGCGATCTTATAGTGCTTCATGGCTGTTGTCCGTTCAATCGTGGCCCGAGGTGCCGATGATACTGGCAGATTTCTTCCCGGTGCGCTTTCTTTCCTGGCAACGTCAGTCCGGCAATCTCGGCCTGACGATGGGGGCTGCATTCGTAAGGCCAAACGTGCATGGGATTATATGCAGATCCGCAATCGGTTTGCCGTGCGCTGTCCGAAGGAAAAAACCGGTTGCGGGCAAGGGTCTACGTTGCGGAAATGCAGGAGCCCCCTGCGTTCAACCGGGCGCAGGGTGCTTTCGTGTCAGGATGCGCGCTTGGGATTTCGCCTGTCCGTGTCAGGGCCACACCAGGTCGCCAGGCTCCGTCTCACATCCGCCGCCCGTCACGCGCGCACCTGCGACCCGGGCCTTGCCACCGGCAACCAGCGCCAGGGCCTTCGGATAGATCTTGTGCTCTAACTCCAGAACGCGCGCGGCAAGTGTATCCGGGGTGTCGGTGTCGAGCACCGGTACGGCGCCCTGGATGATGATCGGACCGTCGTCCATTTCCGCTGAAACGAAATGGACAGTTGCGCCGTGAAGCTTGACGCCTTCCTCCAGTGCGCGCTCATGGGTGGCCAGGCCCTTGAAGGAGGGCAGGAGGGCTGGATGAATGTTGATCATCCGGTTCGACCAGGCTCCCACCAGGAACGGCGTCAGGATGCGCATGAAGCCGGCGAGGGCGACGAATTCGATGCGGTGCTCCCTCAAGACCGCGTCCAGCTGCCGCTCGAAGGCTTCCCTGTCTCCGGCGAACTCCTTGTGATCGACCACGGCGGTCGCGATCCCGAGATCGGCGGCCCGCTCAAGTCCCTGAGCGTCCGGCCGGTTGGAGAGCACCAGGGCGATTTCCGCCGGATACTCCGGCTGCATTGCCGCCGAAATCAGCGCGCTCATGTTGGAGCCGCGTCCGGAGATCAGGATGGCGGTCTTCCTGCGTGTCATTTTGAAAGGCCCGCGGAAATAGTCAGGCTGTTGTCGAAGAGTACGGGAGCAGCGCCCGCCGCTTCGATGCGGCCGATCGCCGTCACCGTTTCGCCGGCGTCCCTCAGGACACTGGATACCGCTTCCGCTTCGTCTTCGGAGACAACCGCCACCATGCCGATGCCGCAGTTGAAGGTGCGCAGCAATTCGGCTTGCGCGACACCGCCGGTTTCCGCCAGCCAGCCGAAGACGGCGGGGACGCTTATGCGTGCAAGGTCGATCCGCGCCGAGCAGCTGTCCGGCAGCACGCGCGGCAGGTTTTCCGTCAAGCCGCCGCCGGTGATATGGGCAAGCGCCTTGATGCCGGAGGTTTGCTTGAGCGCGGCCAGAAGCGATTTGACGTAGATCCGTGTCGGCACCATCAGCGCTTCGCCCAGCGACTTGCCGCTGTCGAACGGGGCGGTATCGGACCAGGTGAGGCCGGAGAGCTCGACGATCTTGCGGACCATGGAATAGCCGTTGGAGTGGACGCCGGAGGAGGCAAGGCCAAGCAGCACATCGCCTTCGGCCACATCCTTGCGCGGCAGGATCGCGCCGCGTTCGACCGCGCCGACGGAAAAGCCCGCAAGGTCGTAGTCGCCTTGTACATACATGCCGGGCATTTCGGCGGTCTCGCCGCCGATCAGCGCGGCGCCCGCCAGCTTGCAGCCGTCCGCGATGCCCGCGACCACGTCGGTCGCGGTATCGACATCCAGCGCGCCGGTGGCGAAATAGTCGAGGAAGAACAGCGGCTCGGCGCCCTGGACCACGAGATCGTTGACGCACATGGCCACAAGGTCGATCCCCACGGTACGGTGCTGGCCTGTTTCAATGGCGATTTTCAGCTTGGTGCCGACACCGTCATTGGCGGCCACCAGGACCGGGTCGGTAAATCCGGCGCCCTTGAGATCGAACAGACCGCCGAACCCGCCGATGTCGCTGTCCGCGCCCGGCCGGGAAGTCGCCTTGACCAGAGGTTTGATGCGGTTCACCAGTTCGTTTCCGGCGTCGATATCAACACCGGCATCCGCGTAGGTCAGGCCATTGCTGGGCGGGGTGGTCTGGCTCATGGGGCGCTCCGGGACTTCGTGCGTTTGGCTGTGCCACGCGGCTTACAGTCTGGTGCCTCGGAAAACAAGAGGGCAGACCGTCTCTCGCCGCCCCGTTGCCGATAGCCGGAGGCAGCATCCGCACCCCAACCGAAACCCGCCGACGGGCTTGACCGAAACACGGGTTTGATCCCATGTGCTGGTCAGGACCAGTTTTTCCGACCCTTTGTTACAAGGAGCCAATTATGACCCTTCACCGTCAGGTCCAATTCTGGCTGCTGTCCCTGGCTGTGTTCTGCGCCTTTCTCTATGTGTTTTCCGGCGTGCTTCTGCCTTTTGTCGCCGGCATGGCGGTTGCCTATCTGCTCGACCCGGTCTGCGACCGGCTGGAAAAGATCGGCATAGGGCGGATGTGGGCAACGCTCACCATCCTCCTGGCCTTCATCTTCATTCTGGTGCTTTTTTTCGTTCTCCTGCTGCCGGTACTCGGCAATCAGCTGGCCAAGTTCCTGGAGAATTTTCCCGATCTTGTCCAAAAGCTCCAGGGCCTCCTGTCGAAGAACCTCGGATCCGGGCTCGCCACCGCCGCAGGCATCGATGCCGACGACCTGCAGGCGACCATGTCGAATCTGATCGGGCAGGGCGCGTCCTTCGTCGGCAAGCTGGCCCAGTCGCTGTGGAGCGGCGGTCAGGCGCTGCTGTCGATCCTTTCCCTGTTCGTCATCACGCCGGTGGTCGCCTTTTATCTGCTGCTGGACTGGGACCGAATGGTCAGGCGTATCGACAGCTGGCTGCCACGCGAGCACCTCGCTCAGATCCGCGAACTTGCCGCGGAAATGGATGCGGCCGTCGCCGGCTTCGTGCGCGGCCAAGTATCCGTCTGCCTCATACTCGGGACGTTTTACGCGGTCTCGCTGGCAGTGGTGGGGCTCAATTTCGGCCTCCTGATCGGCATGGGCGCCGGACTGGTCAGTTTTATCCCGTTTGTCGGCGCCGGCCTTGGTCTTGTGATTTCCGTCGGTGTGGCGCTTGTGCAGTTCTGGCCCGACTGGCCATGGATCGTCGCCGTTGCGGCGATTTTCGCCGTCGGCCAGTTTCTGGAAGGAAACATTCTCCAGCCGAAGCTCGTCGGGGACAGCACGGGCCTTCATCCGGTGACCCTGATGTTCGCCCTCTTCGCCTTCGGATATCTCTTTGGATTTGTGGGGATGTTGATCGCGGTTCCGGCCGCTGCGATGATCGGCGTGCTTGCGCGCTTCGCCCTTAGGCAGTACCTAGCAAGCCCCGTATACCGGGGAACCGGCCGACCGGCACCGGTCCCGGAAGACAGAGTAGAAGAGTAAGTATAAGACCCATGGCGGAACCACCGCGCCAACTGCCGTTAGACCTGCCGCATGAAGCGGCGCTCAGCCGTGAGGATTATCTGGTGGGCGGTTCGAACCGGGCGGCATTTGAGCTACTGGACCGCTGGCCGGATTGGCCCTCGCCGGTGGTGGTGCTGGCCGGACCGGTCGGATCGGGCAAGACACATCTCGTCGGGGCTTTCCAGGAGGAAACCGGAGCGGCTGTCATCGCCGCGAAGGATCTGAGGGAAACCGCCGTCGAAATTCTGGTGGCGTCCCCGGCGGTGATTGTCGAGGACGCCCATCGTGGTGTGGACGACACCGCGCTGTTTCACCTGCTGAACGCGGCCCGGCAGGCGGATCGAACCGTCCTGATCACCAGCCGCACCTGGCCGGCAAGCTGGAACATCGCGCTTCCCGATCTCATGTCGCGACTGCGCGCCGCCACACCCGTGGAAATTCTGGAACCCGATGACGATCTGTTGCGCCGGGTTCTGGTGAAACTCTTCGCCGACCGGCAGATTTCCATCGATATCGGCGTGGTGGACTATCTCGTCGTCCGCATGGAACGTTCGCTGGAGGTTGCCATGCGCGCGGTGGAGGCGATCGACCGGGAAGCGCTGGCCGGCCGGGTCGGGATTACCAAGCCGCTGGCCGGCCGCGTTCTTGAAAATGTGCATAAAGGCGCGTGATTGGCGAATTTGCCAAGGGACTGTCATTTGCGTGCTCGGGAGTCCATGCTAGGGACCGCTCCAACTGGGCGGGATGGATATTCCAGCTCCAGCTGAAATGGCCGGTAGAAAGAATGATGCGATGAACCAAACCTCTGATCTTTCTAACATTTCGCCTCCTTCTCCTGGTTCCGCTGCCGATACGGCGGACCAGAAGTCCGCTGATCGCTCCGAAGACCACGGCACCGGCCTGGCGACTTCTCCGGCCCGCTTCATGAACCGGGAACTCTCCTGGCTGCAGTTCAACCGCCGGGTCCTTGAAGAGGCGATGAACGAGAGCCATCCGCTGCTGGAACGCATCCGTTTCCTGTCGATCTCCGCCAACAATCTCGACGAATTCTTCATGGTGCGCGTCGCCGGTCTGCGCGGCCAGCACCGGGCCGAAGTCATGAACCTGTCCGATGACGGCCTGACCCCGTCCGAACAGCTTCAGAAAATCAGTGAGGCCGTGCGGGAGTTGCAGGCCTCCCAGCAGGAGATCTGGGGCGAACTGCGCCACGATATCGTCGACAAGGGCATCGAGATTCTCAAGGGCGATACGCTGGATGACAATGACCGGGCCTGGCTGAAGGACTATTTCCTCGCCTATGTGTTTCCGGTCCTGACGCCGCTCGCGATCGATCCGGCCCATCCGTTCCCGTTCATTCCCAATCTGGGCTTTTCCATCGTTTTCGAGCTGGTCCCGACGTCCGGCGGACGCGGCATGATCGCGCTGCTCAGGATTCCCAACCAGGTCGATCGGTTTGTGCAATTGCCCGTCAGCGGCGGCAGCACCGCCCGCTTCATCGCGATCGAACGGGTCGTCAGTCTCTTCATCGGGCGGCTGTTTCCGGGCTACCAGATCCGCGGCAAGGGCGCGTTTCGGGTGATCCGCGACAGCGACCTTGAAATCGAGGAAGAAGCGGAAGACCTGGTCCGTCTTTTCGAAAGCGCGCTAAAACGCCGCCGCCGGGGTTCCGTGATCCGCCTGGAAATTCAGGACACGACCCCGCCGGCCTTGCGCGATTTCGTGGCCGAAGCTCTTCAGGTGCGCGAGAACGAGATCTTCCTGGCAAATGGGTTGCTGGCGCTGAACAACCTGTCGCAGATCGTCGATCTGGAACGGCCCGACCTGAAATTCGAGCCCTATACGGCCAGGTTTCCGGAGCGGATCCGCGAACATGGCGGTGATTGTCTGGCGGCGATCCACCAGAAGGACATCATTGTCCATCACCCTTACGAATCGTTCGACGTGGTCGTACAGTATCTGCGTCAGGCCGCCCGCGATCCAGATGTCGTCGCGATCAAGCAGACGCTTTACCGGACGTCCAACGACAGCCCGATCGTCAAGGCGCTGGCCGAGGCGGCCGAGGCCGGCAAATCGGTCACCGCGCTGGTGGAACTGAAGGCGCGCTTCGACGAAGAGGCCAATATCAAATGGGCACGCGACCTTGAGCGCGCCGGCGTGCAGGTGGTCTTCGGCTTCATCGAGCTGAAGACCCATTCGAAACTCTCCATGGTCATCAAGCGCGAGCAGGGCCAGTTGAAGACCTATTGCCATATCGGCACCGGCAACTATCACCCGATCACGGCGCGGATCTACGAGGACCTGTCCTTTTTCACCGACGATCCGGGCATCGCGGAAGACGCGGCGCGGGTTTTCAACTACATCACCGGATACGCTGAGCCGGCCGAGCTTAACAATCTTCTTGTTTCGCCGGTGAACTTGCGCAGGCGCGTGCTGGAGCTGACCGAGGCCGAGATCGCGCATGTGAAAGACGGCAGACCGGCGCAGATCTGGATGAAGATGAATTCACTCGTCGATCCGGAGATCATCGACGCGCTCTACCGGGCCAGTCAGGCAGGCGTGCAGATCGATCTTATCATCCGCGGTATCTGCTGTTTGCGTCCGGGCATAGCCGGACTGTCGGAGAACATCCGGGTCAAATCCATCGTCGGGCGGTTTCTGGAACATTCGCGCATCTACTGCTTCGGCAACGGTCATGGCCTGCCGTCCCCGAAAGCTCATGTCTATATCGGTTCGGCGGATCTCATGCCGCGCAATATCGACCGCCGCGTCGAGGTTCTGGCGCCGCTGCTGACGCCGACGGTGCACGAGCAGGTGCTTGACCAGATCATGGTCGCCAATCTCAAGGACAATCAGCAAAGCTGGCGGATTCTTGCCGATGGCAGTCACGAGCGGATTCTGCCGGGTGCAAACGAGGAAGCGTTCAATGCCCACCGGTATTTCATGACCAATCCATCCTTGTCGGGGCGTGGCAAATCCCTGAAGAGCGATCGGCCAAAGCCGTTCCTGAAACGGCAAAAACGAGGTTAGCATGACACGCCAGTTCAAGCCGGCCCGCGGTCGTCTCAACGGGTCCGGACCGGTCGCAGTCGTGGACATCGGCTCAAATTCCGTGCGCCTGGTGATTTATGAACGCCTTGCCCGCACGCCGACCATGCTCTTTAACGAGAAGCTGCTTGCCGGACTTGGCCGGGGCGTTGCGGCGACCGGACGCATGGCGGAGGATTCGGTCAACCTGGCGCTCGGTGAGCTGGCGCGGTTCAAGGCGCTGATTGAGCATACCGGCTGCAAGGAACTCTATATCGTCGCGACCGCCGCCGCGCGGGATTCCGAGAACGGGCCGGCATTTGTCCGTCAGGTGGAAGCGTTTCTGGATGCGCCGGTCCGCATTCTGGACGGTGGCGAGGAAGCCTATTATTCCGCCCTCGGGGTGATCGCCGGGTTCTGGCAGCCGCGCGGCATTGTCGGCGACATGGGCGGAGGCAGCCTTGAACTTGTGGAAATCTCGCAAGGCGTGCCAGGTGTCGGTGCGACATTCCCGCTAGGCGGCCTGCGCCTGTCCGAAGAAGCCGACGGCAAGCTGTCCAAGGCCCAGAAAATCGCCGAAGAAGCGCTCAGGGGTTATGACTGGCCCGACCTTGCGCCGGGAGAGCGGACATTCTACGCGGTCGGCGGGACCTGGCGTTCCCTGGGCCGCCTCCATCTCATCCAGAATAATTATCCCTTGCATGTGATGCACAACTACGAAATCAGCGCGGAGGAGGCGATTGAGTTCTGCCGGAAGATCGCCGTGCCCAATCTCGAAGGCATCGACCAGTCCGAAGTCGTCTCCAAGCAGCGGCGCCCTCTGGTGCCGGTCGGCGCGGTCGTGCTGGAACAGGTGCTGACCGCCATGAAGGCCGAGCGTCTGGTGTTTTCCGCAACCGGCGTTCGCGAGGGATTGCTGCACGAGAAACTGCCAGCGGGCATGCAGGACCACGATCCGGTCATAGAAGCGTCCCGCGAACTCTGCATCCTGCGGGCCCGCTCACCGGACCACGCCGAAGAGCTTATCGCGTGGACCGATGCGCTGTTCAGGGAGCTGGAGATCGAGGAAACCGCCAACGAGACCCGGCTGCGGCATGCCGCCTGTCTTCTGTCGGACATCGGCTGGCGGGCGCATCCGGATTACCGGGGAGAGCAGAGCCTCAACATTATTTCCAACGCATCGTTCGTCGGGCTGGATCATGCCAGCCGCGCCTATCTTTCGGCGGCCGTGTTCTACCGGCATGAGGGGCTGCGGGAAGGGGCGCTGTCCCCGGTCATCCAGCATCTTTTCACGGATCGTCTTCGGATTCGGGCCAAGGTTCTGGGCGCAACCTTGCGCGTCGCCTCGCTTTTGAGCGCTTCGATGGCGGGTCTTCTGCCGAAGGTCGGCATTTCGAAGACGGAAGACGGCCTGACGCTGGATCTCGGCACGGACCTCGCCGCGCTCGACGGCGAACGCCTGCGCAAGCGGGTCAGCCAACTTGGCAAGGCGATCGAGACGTCAGTCACTGTGCGGGCAGGTTAGGTCAAGGAAGGGCTTTCCCCAGACCATTATTCCGCCGCTTGTGTTTCCAGATCCTCTTGAGCCGGTTGATCGAGCGCCACGATCTGCCGGTCGCGGAAGGCGAGGGCGACTTCGCCGTGCTTGAGCTTCAGCGCGGTCTCTCCGAAAAGTTCCCGGCGCCAGCCTTTCAACGCGGCAACATCGGCTTCATCGTCGGCGGCGATCTTTTCAAGATCGTCGACCGTGGCGATCACCTTCGCGGCAACGCCGTTGGCTTCGCTTACAAGTTTCAACAGAACTTTCAAAAGATCCACCGCGGCGGCCGAGCCGTCCGGCGCCTGCCGGCCCTTCGGCAGCCTGGGCAGCTTGTCCTTGGGGAGTTCCAGCGCGCGTTTCACGGTTCTCAGGATTTCGTCGGCGGTTTTGGAGCGTTCAAAACCGCGCGGGACAGTTCGCAGCCGTGCGAGCGCTTCCGTGTCCTGGGGCTGCTGGGCGGCGAGCTCATAGATCGCGTCGTCCTTGATCACCCGGCTTCTGGGAACGTTGCGCGCCTGCGCCTCTGTCTCCCGCCAGGCGGCGACTTCCATCATGACGGCGAGTTCGATCGGCTTGCGCACCCTGAGCTTCAGCCGTTTCCAGGCCTGGTCGGGATCCGTGCGGTAGGTGGTGACGGAGGTCAGAACCTTCATCTCGTCCTGTACCCAGTGGCTGCGGTTCTGCTCCGCCAGATTGGCGTTCAGGAACTGATAGGCATCGCGCAGATGGGTGACATCGGCAAGCGCGTAATCAAGCTGCTTGGCGGTAAGCGGCCGCCGCGCCCAGTCGGTGAAGCGGGACGACTTGTCGATCTGGGCACCGGTGACCTTGTAGACCAGCTGATCGTAGGAAATGGAATCGCCGAAACCGCAGACCATCGCGGCGACCTGAGTGTCGAACAGGGGCGCGGGGATGAGCCCGCCCAGGTGATAGACGATTTCTATGTCCTGCCGCGCCGCGTGGAACACCTTTGTCACACTGTCGTCGCGCATCAGTTCGAAAAAGGGTTCAAGGTCAAGCCCTTCGGACAGGGCGTCGACGATAAAGGCCAACTCCGGCCCGGCCATCTGAATCACGCAGAGCTTGGGCCAGAAGGTGGTTTCACGGAGAAACTCCGTGTCCACTGTCACATAGTCGTTGGCTGCAAGGCGCTGACAGGCAGCGGCGAGGTCTTTTGTTTTTGTAATCACATGCATGGTGACGGAAAGCTATACCTGAGTTCTGCCGCTTTGTCGCCACGAAATGGCAAAAAATACATTCCGAAACGCTTGAAAAGGCGCAATAAGTGCGCCTATGTTGAAGCGGCAGACTGACGGAACATGAAATAGAAACGGGGAGAACAAATGCGCAGGATTTTGATGGTGAATTCGAAGGGCGGATGCGGCAAGACCACGATCGCCACGAATCTTGCGGTGGCTCTCGCGGCGCGCGGCGATGATGTCGCGCTGGCGGATGCGGACCGCCAGAAATCCAGCCTTTCCTGGGTCAGGCGCCGCCCGGAAAATCTTGCAAGGATCGAAGGCCTGAACTGGTCCAAGGAAGAAGCGATCGGCGACAAGGACAAGAAGCTGGACGCCATCGTGATCGACGGCCCGGGCGGACTGCGTTCGGAACTTGCCAGGAATCTCATTGCCGAGGCCTCCGACATCATCGTGCCGGTTCTGGCCTCCGCCTTCGATTGGGATGCGACCCTGAAGTTCCTGGACGGTATTTCCGACATCAAGCGTGTCCGCAAGGGCAAGGCGGAAATCTTTGTGGTTGCCAACCGGATCAACCGCCGCTCGACTCAGGTGGCCGATCTGGAAAAGACCTTCGCCGCAAAAGGCTTTCCGCTTCTCGCCCGCATTTCCGATCGGGTGCTTTACGCCCGTCATGCGGCCGCGGGGACTGGTGTTTTCGATTTTTCCGACGCGCGCTCCCACGAGATCCGCGGCCAGTGGCACCCGTTGCTGCAGGCGGTTGATGCCTGAGCGGGGCATCTGCCTGTCTCTCTTGCCCAAAGGGGACGGGCAAGCATCGCGCAAGCCTCTCCCTTGACTTTCGCCGCGCAACATGGCTTTTGCAGCCGGACACGGCCTGCCTCTGGCGGGCCGTATTGGTTTTCCATGCAAAAATTAAAAACTGTCGAGGAACGAGAATGCACCCCTACCGTAGTCACACTTGCGGTGATCTCCGTCTGTCCGATGAGGGAGAGACCATCCGTCTTTCCGGCTGGGTCCACAGGGTCCGCGATCATGGCGGGGTGCTGTTTATCGATCTGCGCGACCATTACGGCGTGACCCAGTGTGTGGTCGATCCGGATTCGGCCGCCTTCAATCTGGCCGAAACCGTGCGCTCGGAATGGTGCATCCGCATCGACGGCAATGTGAAAAAGCGCTCGGACGAGACGATCAACCCGGACCTGCCGACCGGCGGGATCGAGGTATTCATCCGCGAGTTGGAAGTTCTCGGCGCCGCCAAAGAACTTCCGCTGCCGGTTTTCGGCGAACAGGATTATCCTGAAGAAGTGCGCCTGAAATACCGTTTCCTCGACCTGCGGCGCGAGAAGCTGCATGACAACATGATCCTGCGCTCCAATGTGGTGCGCGATCTGCGCGATCGCATGTGGGCCATCGGCTTCAACGAATTCCAGACGCCGATCATCACCGCTTCGTCGCCGGAAGGCGCGCGCGACTTTCTGGTTGCTTCCCGGCTGCATCCGGGCAAATTCTACGCGCTTCCGCAGGCGCCGCAGCAGTTCAAGCAGCTTCTGATGGTTTCCGGATTCGACAAGTATTTCCAGATCGCGCCTTGTTTCCGCGACGAGGACCCGCGCGCCGACCGGTCGCCGACGGATTTCTACCAGCTCGATATGGAAATGTCCTTCGTCACCCAGCAGGACGTGTTCGACACCATTGAACCGGTGATAGCCGGCTGCTTCGAGCGCTTCGGCAAGGACCGTCCGGTCAACCGCAACTGGCCGCAGATCTCCTATAAGGATTCCGCGCTGTGGTACGGCACCGACAAGCCGGATCTGAGAAACCCGATCAGGATGCAGATCGTCTCCGAGCATTTCGCCGGGTCCGGCTTTGCCATTTTCGCAAATCTTCTGGAACAGCCGGGCACCGAAATCCGTGCGATCCCGGCTCCCAAGGGCGGCAGCCGCAAGTTCTGCGACCGGATGAACAAGTTCGCGCAAGGCGAGGGCCTGCCGGGCATGGGCTATATCTTCTGGCGCAAGGCGGAAGACGGTTCCATGGAAGCGGCCGGTCCGCTCGCCAAGAACATCGGTCCGGAACGCACCGAGGCTATCCGCACGCAACTCGGCGTTGAGGTCGGCGACGCGGCCTTCTTCCTCGCCGGCAAGCCGAAGCAGTTCGAGGCGGTTGCGGCCAAGGCGCGCGTCATCATCGGCGAGGAACTCGGCCACACCGACAAGGACCGGTTTGAATTCGCCTGGATCGTCGACTTCCCGATCTACGAGCGCGACGAGGAAACCGGCGAGATCGACTTCGAGCACAACCCGTTCTCCATGCCGCAGGGCGGGATGGAAGCGCTGCAAGGCGACTCGCTGGAGGTTCTCGGCTTTCAGTACGACCTTGCCTGCAACGGTCACGAGTTGCTGTCCGGCGCCATCCGGAACCACAAGCCGGAAATCATGTACAAGGCATTCGAGATCGCGGGCTATCCGGCCGAAGAGGTCGACAAGCGCTTCGGCGGCATGGTCAACGCCTTCCAGTACGGCGCCCCGCCGCATGGCGGCTGCGCGGCCGGGATCGACCGCATGGTCATGCTGCTGGCGGACGAGGCCAACATCCGTGAGGTCATGCTCTTCCCGATGAACCAGAAGGCGGAAGATCTGATGATGGGGGCGCCCGGCGACGTGACGCCCGCCCAGCTTCGCGACCTGCACCTGCGCCTGAACCTGCCTGAGGACTGACCTGGGCCCACTTGCGGCAAACCTTGAAATAGGAGTACCTCTCTAGAAGAGGGCTTCGAGGCCGGTTCCGCCGGCCTCCCGCATGCCGGGTTCGGCAACTTACGGAAAGGCACTGCCTCGTGTTCAACCCTGCGAAATGGCAGGTCTGGGAAGATCCGGACGGAACCGTCCAGCTGATCAAACGGCTGCTCAGCGAGAATATCCGGTCCTATATCCCGCGTTATATCCTTGCATTCGTGTTCATGGGGGTCGTCGCCGCCACGACCGCGGCCAGCGCCTGGATCATGAAAGACGTCATCAACGAGGTGTTCATCAACCGCGACAAGATGATGATCTATACGATCGCCGGCGCGGTCATCTTCATCTTCACGCTGAAGGGCTTTTCGACCTATGGGCAGATGGTGGTTCTGTCCCGTGTCGGCAACGCCATTGTCGCCGACCTGCAGAACCGGCTTTTCAAGCGTCTGACCGAACAGGACCAGTCCTATTTCGACCGCATGTCCCTGCCGGAACTGACGATCCGTGTGAATACCGGTGCCGGCAGTGCGCGCTCCGTTATCGAGATGCTCGTGCTGACACTCGGCCGGGATGTCCTGACGCTGGTCGGTCTGCTGGCGGTGATGATCGTGCAGGATCCGCTGATGAGCCTGCTCGCTCTGTTGATCATGCCGCCGGCGGTGATCGGCGTCAGTCTTCTTGTCAAGCGGGTCAAGACCTATGCCAGGCGGCAGGTGGTCTCCAACGCCAAGATCGGCGCGACCATGCAGGAAACGGTTCTCGGCATCCGCATCGTCAAGGCTTTCGGAATGGAACCTGCGATGCACCGGCGGATGAATTCCTCCGTTTCCGAAGTGCGGCACCAGTCCAACAAGATCGCTTCGCTGACCGCGCGCACCTCGCCCTTGATGGAAACCCTTGGCGGTTTCGCCATTGCGCTGGTCATCTTCTACGGTGGTTATTCAGTCATCGAACTCAACAAGGATCCGGGAGCGTTTTTCGCCTTCATCACGGCGTTGCTGCTTGCCTACGATCCGGCCCGGCGCCTTGCGCGGCTGAATGTCAATTTGAACAAGTCGATTGTCGGCGTCCGGCTGATGTATGAGCTGATCGACGAGGAACAGGACCTGCAAGTGGTCGAGAACGCACCGGAATTGCGGGTGAAAAACGGCGAGGTGGCTCTCAGGGACGTGCATTTCTCCTATGGGGAAGGTGCCGCCCTGCGTGGCCTTTCCCTCACCGCCGAAGGCGGCAGGACAACCGCGCTGGTCGGCGCTTCAGGCGCGGGCAAATCGACCGTCTTCGCCCTGATCGAGCGCTTCTACGACTCGCAGAGCGGGGATATCGTCATTGACGGCCAGCCGGTCAGGGACGTTTCGCTGGCGTCGCTGCGCCGTCACATCGCCTATGTCAGCCAGGAATCCTATCTCTTCAACATGAGCATCCGGGACAATATCTCTGTCGGCAAGCCTGGCGCCAGCCACAGTGAGATTGAGGCCGCGGCGCGGGCCGCCAATGCCCATGAATTCATTCTGGAGCTACCGAACGGCTATGACACGGCGGCCGGAGAAGGCGGCGGGCGTCTGTCGGGCGGCCAGCGTCAGCGTGTCGCGATCGCGCGGGCGATGCTGCGTGATGCGCCGATCCTGCTTCTGGACGAGGCGACTTCCGCGCTGGACGCGGAATCTGAATCCAAGATCCAGGCTGCGCTGGAAACCCTGATGGCGGGCCGGACCACCCTGGTCATCGCGCACCGGTTGAGCACGGTGCGCCATGCCCACATGATCCATGTGCTGGACAAGGGACGGGCGATTGAAAGCGGAACGCATGACGAGCTGTTCGAGCATGACGGCATTTATCGCCGTCTTTGCGAATTGCAGTTCCAGAATCGCAGCGAAGCGGCCGAGTAAGCTTCTGTTTTGATCTGGAATGAAAAATGCCCGGACGGTTCGATCCGGGCATTTTGATTGAGAACCGTCGGACCAAGTCGGGCCTATTCGTTTGCCGCTATGCTGATCGACAGGATCTGCGGGATCATGTGCGGGGCGAGCATCGCGGTTCCCATGATCTGCGCCACCGGTACCGGAACACCCGGAGCGGCTTTGATCTCCAGAGAGTCCGGAGTGGTCAGAAACTGTGTGACCGCCTGCTGAACCTTGTCCTGCAGGTCCTTGTTCTGCAGCATGCCGAGCATTAGCGGCAGGCTGCCGGTCAGACGCTCGACATAGACAGGCGTTTCGACGCCCGCCTTTTGGGCCTCGACGTCCAGAATGCGGCCCGTCAGTGAATCGTCATCCAGCCGGATGCCGATATTCTGCACTGTGACCGCCTGCAAAGCCGCCATCGTCTCCTGCGGCTCGCCGGAGTTCCGGTTGAGCTGCATGATCACCTCCCGGGTGACACCGCCCAGGGAAAACGACAGCGACACGCTGGCAGCCTGCTCGGCGTTGATCTTCAGCTCCGGAACCGTGAGCGTTGCCGTTTCGGGATCCCATTTTCCAGAACCGGACAGATCGACTGTCAGCGTTTTGTAACCCAGCTCGCTAAGCGATTTGGACTCCTTGGTTTCGACCTTGTCGACATCGATTTTGGCTCCCGAGACGGCAAAACTTCCTGCCGTCGGCAGGTCGCCGTCCATTGCGTCGATCGAGGAGGTGATTTTCTCGATATCGGCGATCTGTCCGTCTTCGCCGCGGATCAGTACACCAGTGATCTCAAGCATGCTGTAGCCCGGGTTGACCGGAGCCTTGTCCGCTTTAACCTCTTCCGCCGATGGCAAAAGCAACCCGGTCGCCTTGAGGTTTTTCAAGGACATGCCGCCGTCGTCAGCGGCAAGTTCCAGGTTTTCCAGATCGAGGCTGGAGAGCTTGAGGCGTCCGTTGTCCTGAATGGCGCCGCCCGTCAGCGTCGTGGAGCCGATGGTCACCCTGGCGTCGTCCTTGTCGTCATTGGTAATGACGAGATCCCTGATCGTTACCGTGTCAGCGGACGTGTCGACGGCACTGTAGCTCTCAACGGTTCCCTCTTCTGAATCCAGCAATTCCAGAAAGGTGTCGGCAACATCGTTTCCGCTCGGGTCGAAGGCGAGGGCAGGCAGGCCCTGAAGAGGGAACAGGCTGACTGCGAGACCGGCGGCAAACCGGTGGGATCGGTAAAACATCATGAAATCTCCAGCAAACGGATGGAACACGCCGTGTCAGGCAACCCTGCATGAACCATGAGGGTATGGCCCAAGTTCCAGTGCGGAGCAAGGCGAAAGCCGGAGCCGGCGGGGAAGGGTTTGGACCCGGAAACCGCCGCTCAGGCGGCTGCCTTTTCACGGAAGGTGGAGTTGGCCCGCTCCACGTCCTCCATGCGCGGCAGGCTGGCTTCATTGCCAAGATGCTGAACGGCATGGGTGGAGGCGCCGCGGGCGAACCTGAAATGCTGGTCCCAGCTGTTTTCCGGCCAGTGCAGGTAAGAGGCGATATAGGCTCCGTGGAACACGTCGCCCGCACCATTGGAATCCACCACCTTTTCGATCGGGACGGAAAGCGCGGGCATGATTTTGTCGGGCCCGCCCGCTTCATACCAGACCATGCCGTGTTCGCCGAGTGTCACGGCACCGACCGGGCAGTTCTTAGACCGCAGGTAATTCAGCGTTTCCCCCGTCGATTTGCCGAGCTGCTGACAGAAGCGCTCGGAGACCACCGCGATGTCGATATGGTTCAACAGTTCGTCCGTGTTCTCCCTGACCGCGCCGCCGTCCAGCGAGGTCAGGATACCAAGGTTTTTGCAGGTTGCCGCGTAGTGCTGCGCCGCGTCCGGCATATGCCCGTCGAGGTGAAGCGCCTTCATGCCGGCAATTGTCAGCGGCGGGAAGGGATGCAGAAAGTCATTATCGCGGCAACGGACAATCGCCCGCTTGCCGCCCTGCGGCATAATGAAGGACAGGGAGGATTCCCGCACTTTGCGCCCATGCACGGAGATGCCGTAGGCCGCCGCCATGTCCAGGAACATCCGCGCCAGCCAGTCATCGGCCAGCGAACAAAGAAGCTCCGGTTTGCCGCCGAGCTTGGCGCAGCAGAAGGCCGCGGTAACGGCGTTGCCGCCAAAGCTGATGGCATAGTCCCGGGCAATTGTCTTTTCATCGCCTGTCGGGAGGCGGTCGGTCAGAAAAGTTACGTCGATATAGGACTGGCCGATAAACAATGCCTGCATGGCGTTCTCCCTGGATCAACCTGCGTTCATCCAAACGCAGACAAGTTGCTTTAGGTCACGAGTTCATAAATGAGGAGCAAACCGCCTCAAACCATTTCATCCTCATTTATGAGCTCGCGACCTGATTGGGTTTTTACATCGCCACAATCCTAGTCAGATTGCGCGCGAGACGGCTTTGATCTGGATGAAACACCTGCATATTCAGTCCTTGTTTACCCAGATCGGCGATTGTCAGAAAGAGTTTATTCACAAACAGGCATGCGTTTTGTCCCTCCGCTATATTGGCTTCGCAAAGACGGTCATGGTTGCCCTGGTGCTGGCGACCACGCCCCTGTTTGCAATCAATATCATCCTGAACCAGTACGCGGAACGGCGCGCGGTCACCGAGATGGAGGCCATGGGCAACGTCTCGGTCCACCGGGCGGAAGAGGCCATCAGCACCACCGTCTCGTTGCTGCAGCGGCTCGACCGGGACAATGTCCAGACATGCAGCGCCGAAGACCGGGTCATTTTCGAAAAACAGATCGTTGAACACGGCATGATCGATGCCGTGGGCCTCGCCGATGCCTCCGGCCAGCGCATGTGCATCATTCCGGACCGCGAACTGGCCGGAATGATCATCCTGCCGCCACTGCGTGCGGATGGTCCCCTGGTCGGCATCGGCATGCTCGAGCGCAGCTTTCTCGGCGCCCATGCGGCCGTGATCAGCTGGGATCTGAAGAACCAGACAAGGCTTTTCGCGGAAGTCACGCCCGCGGTGATCGCCATGGATCCGGGGCCGGAATACCTGCGTTCCTACAGGCGAACCGAGCTCCGCCTCGGAAACAACCTGCTTTGGTACAACGTCGGCGGCTATAATTCCGTAGGCTCCGATCCGGAGGAAATGCTGACCGTGGAAATAGCCTCCGAGCTTTATCCGCTCGTGGCCACGGTCACCGCGCCCGCATCGTCGGCGAGACAGGTCGTGCAGGATCTGAAGGTGCTGGCCGCCGCCGCATGCGCGGGCGTTGCAGTCCTGTTCGTCGCCATCGGGGTCTGGTTCTCCTGGCGGCCCGAGAGCGAGGCGAATGACGAATTCATCGCGGCCATCCGCAACGGCGAATTCATTCCCTATTATCAGCCTGTCATGGACATCGAAAGCCATCGCCTGCGCGGTTGTGAGGTTCTGATGCGCTGGCGGCGCCCGAACGGCATGATCGTTTCACCGGGTCAATTCATGGCTTACGCGGAAAACAACGGCCATATCTTTGACATGACCCGGCACATGATGCGGGTGGCCGCGGAGGAAGTCGGTGAGCTTTACGGCGATAATCCGGACCTGAAACTGTCGATAAACCTCTTCGCGGGCCACTTCCTGGACCGCGAGATCGTGTCCGATATCAAGGCGATCTTCGAAAAATCCAATATCTCCTATCAGCAGATCGTCGTCGAAGTGACGGAACGCCATCCGCTGGAAGACATGGACCTTGCCCGCAAGATCATTGCCGAACTCCAGGCGCTCGGCGTCCGTGTCGCCCTGGACGACGTTGGAACCGGCCACGGCGGCATGGCCTATCTGCAGAAACTCGGCGTCGACATCATCAAGATCGACAAGATGTTCATCGATACGATCAGTTCGGACGACAACTCCACCACAATTGTCGATTCAATGGTCGAACTGGCCGATAATCTCGGCATGGGCATCATTGCCGAAGGTGTGGAGATGGAGGAGCAGATCGAACGGCTCCTGGAACTCGGCGTGACCGCCGCGCAGGGATATTTTTTCGCCGCGCCGATGCCTTCCGGCGAATTCATCGAATACGCCGAACGCACCGAAGCCGAAGCGCGTGAGCGCGAGCGGATGGCGGCTGAAGCTGCCGCTGCGGCAAGGGCGGCGTCCGAGACCGCGATGAAGGGTGCCGCGGCCTGATCGCTCCGCCAGGCGGAGCTTTCCGCATATCTGAATCCTTGCCCGGCATGGCTGACTAAGCCACACACCGAAAATTATGCTGCATTGCGGAAAATGCCACTTGTCTGTACCGGCTGGACGGTTTATATGCCTCAAGATATGTACTGACTGGACGGTATAAAAATGGCTGTGCGGAACGCCAGAAAATCACAGGATTCGAAGTCGGAAATACTCAAGGCAGCCCTGGAGGTCATCAAGCGATCCGGTGCGCCGAGCCTGACTATCGATGCGGTTGCGGAGGAGAGCGGCTTTTCCAAGGGCGGCGTCCTTTACAATTTCCCGACAAAGGATGCGCTGATCACCGGAATGGTCGAGTTTCTCGCCGGCCAGTTCGAGGGCGAGATCGCCACCGCGCGGGAAAGGCACCTTTCGTCGCAATGTCCGACGCTCAGCGCCATGATCGACGTTACGGAAGGCTGGCTGCGCGCGCATAAGGACGTCGCACAGGCCATGCTGGCGACGAAGGTCGACCGGCCCGATCTCAGCAAACCCTTCATGGAAGTCAAGACGCGGCTGAAAGCGGCGATTGCGGGAGAAACAACCGAAATCGGCAAGGCTTGCGCCATCTGGGCCAGTCTGGAGGGACTGCACTTCTCCGAAGCTCATTGTGTAACGATTTTCTCTGAGGAAGAGCGCCTGGAAGTCTTCAAGGAACTTCGCAAGTGCCTGCAGAAAAACAAGAATCAGGATTGATCACGAGATGACCGCAATTCGCAAAACCTCCATCGGCCGCCTGGCCGCGCTCCTGCTCGCCGCCGGTTTCCTGTCGGCCTGCCAGGAGGATGTTCTCGACCCGGTGGCAAAGGCCGAGGCGGAGCTGCACGCGGCACCGCGGCCGGCCAAAATTTTCACCGTCACCGATCAGGTCGGATTGCTGGAGCGCCGCTTTGCCGGCCGCGTGGCTGCCGTCCAGACGGTTGACCTGTCGTTCCAGGTTCCCGGAAAAATCGTCGAACTCCCGATTCTGGAAAGTCAGCGGGTCAAGAAAGGCCAGCTGATTGCCAAACTCGATACCACCGATTTCGATCGCGCGGTCCGCGAAGCCACCTTTCGGTCCGAGCAGGCCAAGCGCGAACTCGACAGGCTGGAAACCCTGCGTGAGCGCTCGATCATTTCGCAGGCGGCCTATGACGAGCAGAAGAACGTTCATGATCTCGCCGTCGAGGAGCTGAAGGAAGCAAAGCAGAACCTCGGTTATACCGAGCTGCACGCCCCTTTCGACGGCATCGTCTCCATAAGGCTCGTCGACAATTTCACCACGGTCAGCGTCGGCACGCCGGTGGTTCAGGTCCATGACGTCTCCGAAGTGCATGTGGACATCAATGTCGCCGAAGCCCTGTTTGCCCGCGTGACGGAGGAGGATGTGGCCTCCATCGAGGGGACGTTCGCCGCCTTTGGCGACAAGCGGTTTCCGCTGACCTATCGCGAGCATTCCAGCCAGGTGGATGAAGTCACGCAAACCTACCGGGTAACTCTGGCGATGCCCAAGGCCGGAGCAGAACACCTTTCCCCCGGAATGACGGCCTCGGTCATCGTCAGTTTCTCTCCGCAGGGACTGGAACTTGGCGAGCAATTTCTGGTGCCCTCCGACTCGGTCGCGGTTGACGGCGACGGCAAGGCCTTTGTCTGGAAACTCGCGGATGCAACCGGAGAAGTCTCCAAACAGCCGGTCGAAATCGGAACGGTGATGGGGGATTACCTCCCGGTCAGCTCCGGTCTGCAGCGGGGAGATGAAATCGTTTCCGCGGGCGTGGCCTATCTCAGCGACGGCCAGGTCGTGCGCCGTCTGCGCTGATCCGTACGGACAGAAAAAGGATCAGTATCTTGGATATCGCACGCTACTCCATCGAGAAGCCGGTCAACACGTGGATGATCGTCATCATGGCGCTTCTGGGCGGGCTTTGGGGGCTTACCACGGTAGGCCGGCTTGAAGACCCGGCCTTCACCATCAAACAGGCTCAGGTCATCACCAGCTATCCCGGCGCGACCGCCGCCGAGGTGGAAAACGAAGTCACTGAAAATCTCGAAACCGCAATCCAGCAAATGCCGCAGCTGGATCTGGTCACTTCTGTGTCCGAACCGGGCCTGTCGCGGATCAGCGTGGAGATAAAGCCCACCTATGACGGCAGCGAGCTGCCTCAGGTCTGGGACGAGTTGCGCCGCAAGGTCACTGACGAGGTCCGCAACCTTCCTGCCGGCGTCGGCGTGCCGCTGGTCTACGATGATTTCGGCGACGTCTACGGCCTTTTCTACGCCTTCACGGCGGATGGCTATACCAACCGGGAGATCCGCGAAACAGTCAAGCGGATCCGCCGGGAGTTGCTGACGGTACACGGTGTCGGCAAGGTCGAGATCGCCGGCGAGCCGAACGACATCATTTATCTGAATGTCGATCATGACAAGATGGCCGGCCTCGGCATTTCCAACAGCGACATCACCAGTGTCCTGGACGCGGAAAACCGTATTCAGACCAACGGCTCCGCGGTGTCGGGGCAAAAGCGCATCCGGCTGATGACCGCTTCGGCCTTTGACGATTTTCGCGGCATCCAGGATCTGGTCATCGGCAGGCCCGGGTCGACGGCCATGATCCGCCTGTCCGACGTTGCGACGCTGGAACTGGGAGAACCCGAACGCCCCGGTCGGCTGATCCGGCACAACGGCCACGAGGCGGTGACCATCGGTGTCTCGCAGGTGGACGGCACCAATATCGTAGATGTCGGTGGACGGGTGGTTGAAAAACTCGCCGCGATTGAGAAACAGCTTCCCGTCGGCATGCAGATCCATCCGATCTATGAGCAGAACGCGATCGTCGATGAAAGCGTGAACGGCTTCATCCTGAACCTTGCCGCCTCTGTCGTGATCGTGATTGGCGTCCTGGCCCTGTTCATGGGCTGGCGCGCCGCCATGGTGGTGGGCACCGTTCTGCTGCTCACCGTTCTGGCAACGGTCTTGTTCATGCGGATCTTCGCGATCGAGATGGAGCGCATCTCCCTCGGAGCCCTGATCATCGCAATGGGCATGCTGGTGGATAACGCCATCGTCGTGGCCGAAGGCATGATGATCAACATGCAGCGCGGCCAGAAGGCCATCGAGGCCGCCAGCAAGGTGGTGGCGCAGACCATGTGGCCGCTGCTCGGCGCAACGGTCATCGGCATCATGGCCTTTTCCGGCATCGGACTGTCGCCCGACTCGACCGGGGAATTCCTGTTTTCCCTGTTTGCCGTGATCGGAATCTCGCTGTTGTTGTCCTGGGTCTTCGCGATCACGGTCACGCCGCTCTTCGGCAAGTATTTTTTCAGGACGGCCACCGGCAACCTGGATGACCATGACCCCTACAAGGGCATTCTCTACACAATTTACCGCAAGTTTCTCATCGCTACACTGCATGCGCGCCTTCTGACGGTGCTGGTGCTGATCGGCATCACCGTTGCCTGTGTCATGGCGTTCGGCAATGTGAAGCAGGCATTCTTCCCGGACAGCAACACGCCGATCTTCTATGTCCATTACTGGGCGCCGCAGGGGACGGATATCCGCGTCACCGAGGCCGACCTCAAGGAAATGGAGAAGGTCATCCTGGCCGACGAGCGCGTCGAGACCGTAACCGCCTTCGCGGGCGGCGGGGCGACGCGCTTCATGCTGACCTATGCACCGGAAGATGCCAATCCGGCCTATGGCCACATGATCATCCGCACCGCGAGCCGTGATGACATCGACATGCTGGCGCTGGAACTCCGGCAGCAGTTCGCCGAGCGCTTTCCGGCGGCCCAGATCATCACCAAACGTCTCGTTTTCGGTCCCGGCAGCGGCGCAAAGATCGAGGCCCGGTTCTCCGGTCCAAACGAGAATGTTCTCAAGCGTCTCGGAGACGAAGCCCAGGCGATCTTTTCCCAGCCCGACAATGCGCTGGCCGACGTCAACACCAACTGGCGTCAACGCGAGCTCGTCGTGCGGCCGATCTTCGATGAAGACCGTGCCCGCATCTCGGGCGTGACCCGGGAAGAACTCTCGCTGGCGCTGAAATTCGCCACGGAAGGCGTTCAGGTAGGCTCCTACCGGGACATCGACGAAAGCATTCCGATCATCGCCCGCAAGGCGGATACCGACGGCATTTCGGTGAACGAGAGTGTGTCCGACGCCCTGGTGTGGAGCAACAGCCAGCGCCGTTACATCCCCATCGACGAGGTCGTCAGCGAGTTCGTCATGGAGCCCCAGGATACCCTGATCCACCGGCGGGACCGGGTGCGCACCCTCACGGTGAAGGCCGAAACCACGGCGGGAGAAACCGCGACCTCCGCGCTCGCAAGGGTCCGGCCGCAGATCGAGGAGATGGAGCTTCCGCCAGGCTATGCCCTTGAATGGGGCGGGGAATACGAGAGCACCAATGACGCGCAGGCCTCGCTCGGAGCCCAGTTGCCGCTCGGTTTCCTGGTGATGCTGATCATCTCGATCATGCTGTTCGGCTCCGTCCGCCAGCCGCTGATCATCTGGCTGATGGTGCCGATGTGCATCAACGGCGTCGCTCTCGCCCTTCTGGGAACCGACACGCCGTTCGGCTTCATGTCGCTGCTCGGTTTCCTGTCGCTTTCAGGCATGTTGATCAAGAACGCCATCGTGCTTCTGGAGGAGATCGATCTGCTGATCCGCGAGGGCAGGGAGAAATACGAGGCGATCGTCGATGCCTGCGTGTCGCGTATGCGGCCCGTGATGCTGGCGGCGATCACCACCATCCTCGGCATGGCGCCGCTTCTGTCCGACGCTTTCTTCCGCGGCATGGCGGTCACCATCATGGGCGGCCTGGCCTTTGCCACCGTCCTGACCCTGATCGCGGCGCCGGTGCTCTACGCCTTGTTCTTCCGGATCCGCCCGCCGAAGAAGACCAAGGCATCGACGGACACCGGCAGCGCCGCACCGGCAGCAATACCCGTACCGGCCGAATAACGGCTTCGTTTGGAAGAGCGGCGTCTCGCTGTCCGCTCGGCACACTCCCGTCTCCCCCCTTGAGGGGGAGATGTCCCCGCAGGGGACAGAGGGGGGTGAAGCGGTTCCGCGAGTTCTGACAGGATTTGTGTGCCGAGAGGCCGTCCCCCCTCTGTCCGTTTCACGGACATCTCCCCCTCAAGGGGGGAGACGGGAGCAAGCGGCTATAGCTGTGATACTCTCGGCTATCTTCCTTCGCAGCGCCAAAATGGGTCAGGCTGGTGTGGGTGGGTTAAATTTCTCTATTTTATCCAGAAACTTAGCAGCTCTTCCGGACTCAATCTGTCAACTCCCCCGAACAACCTCGTAAGGTTCCTCGAACCGGAATTCCTCCAGATTGTCGCCGTCGCCGATCCGGTCGACGACTGAAAAAAGTCCCGGATCGCTCAAGGGTGTCAGCACGCCGTGCCAGATGTTGCGGTGAAGATTGATGCCCTGGCCCGGTTCGGTGATGAAGGCTCGCGGATGTCCCGGCTTGCCGTTGTCGTCCGGGCAGACGATCACCAGGAAAGCGGCCTGTGTCATCGGCAGGAAGGCCTGGCTGCCGAGCGGGTGCCGCTCGACCATCTCCAGCAGGTAGGGCAGGGTGCGTTTCTCAGACAGGAACAGGCTGATGCCGGCACGGGCATTCGCGCCGGCCATGTCGAGCGCCGCCAGATCGTGGTAGCGGCCGCATTTACCCTGGTTGATGATCATGGTCGGATCGCCGCTGGTCTCGATCACATCGCCGAACGGGGCGAAGGCGTCGCGTGTGAGCGGTTCGGTCAAAATTCCGCGCGCCATGGGCTTACAGAAGCTTCATGTGGCGGTTGACGTCCTTGTAGAGCAGATAGCGGAACCTGCCGGGCCCGCCCGCGTAGCAGGCTTGCGGGCAGAAGGCGCGCAGCCACATGTAATCGCCGGCCTCCACTTCCACCCAGTCCTGGTTGAGGCGGTAGACGGCCTTGCCCTCCAGAACATAAAGCCCGTGTTCCATCACATGTGTCTCGGCAAACGGAATGACGGCGCCCGGTTCCAGCGTGACGATGTTGACATGCATGTCATGGCGCAGGTCGTCCGGTTCGACGAACCGCGTCGTCGCCCATTTGCCGTCTGTGCCCGGCATCGGGTTGGGCGCGACGTCCTTCTCGTTGCGCACGAAGGCCTCCGGCTTTTCAAGTCCCTCGACGGCCTCATAGGCCTTGCGGACCCAGTGAAACCGCACCGGCGCGCTGCTTTCGTTCGTCAGGGTCCAATTGCAGCCGGCGGGCAGATAGGCATAGCCGCCTTCCTCCATCGGGTGAGGAATGCCTTCGATGATGACGTTCATGCTGCCTTCGACGACGAACAGGACGCCTTCGGCCCGGCCATTCGGTTCCGGCTTTTGGCTGCCGCCACCCGGCTGCACTTCCATGATGTATTGCGAGAAGCTCTCGGCAAAGCCGGACAGCGGCCGCGACAGCACCCACAGCCGGGTCTTGTCCCAGAACGGCAGGAAGCTGGTGACGATGTCGCGCATCGTGCCCTTGGGGATGACCGCATAGGCCTCGGTGAAGACCGCGCGGTCGGTCAGGAGCTGGGTTTGCGGCGGATGACCGCCGCTCGGGGCGTAATAGGATTTGGAAGTCATTGAGAGTTCCTGATAGCGCCTGGAAGCATAATTTTATGAGTTCGTACCCTAAGAAGTGTGGTCCCGGCAAAGCAATGGAAAAAGCAACAAGATCAATCTGCTTTAAGGCTTTTCGTCCGGCGCGCCGGTGATTGAAGGGTCTTTTTCAGCCTTCTCCCGTTGCATTGCCGCCGAAGTGGCGCAACCAGATGTCCGTTCGCGACCTGTCGCGCGCCTCATAGGCCTGGATCGCCTCGTGAAGGTCCGACGCGGCAGGTGTTTCCGCGTCGGAGCCGATGCCGGTCAGCCGCATCGTGTACCACGCGGTTATGCCGCCCTCCGGGGCTTGCGAAAATCTGGGAAACTCCGGCTCGAGCATCCTGCCAGCTTTCCACTGGTCGGCGAGGGAGGGCACAAGGGCGAGCGCGCGCGCCAGGCCGACGATATCGACCGCGCCGCCGGCCAATGCGTCCTCGGCCTGGGCGCGGGTCTTGAACCCGCCCGTCAGCATCAGCGGCTTTGACGTGACAGTGCGGGCGCGTTTCGCGAAGCCAATGAAATACGGCCCGCGTCCCGCGCCGTCGGAGGCGGCTTTCGCGCCGGGAAAATACGTCCCGCCGCTGATGTCGATCAGATCGACCGAGGTATTTTCCAGCGCCGCCACCACCTCCAGCGCCTCGTCCTCTATGAGCCCGCCTTCCAGCTGGTCCGAGGAATTGAGCTTCACGCCGATGGGAAAATCCGGCCCGACGGCGGCGCGTGCGGCCTCGATGGCTTCCAGAAGCAGCCGCATGCGGTTGGCGATCGGCCCGCCATAGGCATCGCTCCGCTTGTTGAACAGGGGTGACAGAAACTGGCTGAGCAGAAATCCGTGCGCCGCGTGGATCTGCACCCCGCCGAAACCGGCCTGCCGCGCCAGCCGGGCCGTCCGCGCGATCTCCAGCGGGAATTGACGGATCTCGTCCGCTGTCATCTGCGCGCAGCGCAGCCCCGGCAGATCGAGAGCGCTCGGGCCCTTGGGGGCGCTGGTCGGCGCATAGGCAAGCGCCCCGGCGTGGCCAAGCTGCAGCCACAGCTTCGCGCCGTTCGCGCCGCCCTTTCGGGCAAGGTCTCCGAAGCGCTCCAGGTCGGACGCCTCGTTGAGCACCAGATTGCCGGGTTTTTCGGCATAGCTTGCTGTGCCCTGCACCTCGCCGATGATGGCAAGCGCCAGCCCGCCTTCTGCCCATCGTTGATACAGCCGTAACTGGTCCGCGCTCGGATGGCCCGTTCCGTCCCCCAGGGAATCCGACATCGCCGATTTCGCGATCCTGTTTTTCAGGATGACGCCACAGGGCAGTTTCAGCGGTTCGAACAGAATTTCAGGGTGTTGCATTTGAACGTCCATGGCCGGATTGTGCAGCGTTGGTTTTACATCCGCGAAAACGCGCGCTAGCGCAACGCTGGATCGGCTTTTTTCGCATTCGGTTGAATGCGCACTGTTCCATGACCTGAATTGCAGCAGGCATGGGAGAAGGGGGGGGAAATGCATGTGCTCGTGATTGGCGCCGCCGGAATGGTGGGCCGCAAGCTGGTGGAAAAACTGGCCGATGACCCGTCCGTCTTCGGCTTCGAGGTCAGCCGGCTGACGCTTGCCGATGCGTTCGCGCCACCCGTGCCGCCATCCATTCAGGGCATAACCTCGGCGCTCACGCTGGATCTTGCCATGCCTGGCGAGCCGGAAAAGCTGATCGAAGGACGGCCGGACGTGATCTTTCATCTCGCCGCCGTCGTCTCCGGCGAGGCGGAAACCGATTTCGACAAGGGCTACGCGGTCAATCTGGATGGCAGCCGGATGCTGTTCGAGGCGATCCGCCTTGAGAACGCGCGCGCGCCCTATTATCCGCGCGTCCTCTTCGCCTCGTCGATTGCCGTCTTCGGCCAGCCGTTTCCGCAAAAGATCGGCGACGAGTTCCTGTCGGCGCCGCTGACCAGCTACGGCACCCAGAAGGCAATCACCGAACTTCTGCTGGCAGATTACAGCCGCAAGGGTATTTTCGACGGCATCGGCCTGCGCCTGCCGACCATCTGCGTCCGCCCCGGCGCGCCGAACAAGGCGGCCTCCGGCTTCTTTTCTAACATCCTGCGCGAACCGCTCTCCGGCAAGGAGGCCGTTCTGCCGGTCGGTGAAGACGTGCGCCACTGGTTCGCCAGCCCGCGCGCCGCGATCGGCTTCTTCACCCATGCCGCCCGAATCGACACCGCGCTGATAGGGCCGCGCCGCAGCCTCTCCATGCCGGGGCTCTCGGCAACGGTCGGCGAACAGATCGAAGCGCTGCGCCGCGTCGCCGGTGAAAAGGCCGTGCGCCTTATCCGCCGCGAGCCGGATGCGGACATCGCGCGGATCGTTGCCGGATGGCCAACCGATTTCGACGCCCGGCGAGCAAGCGAACTGGGCTTTCAGGCCGAAACATGCTTTGACGACATCATTCGAATACATCTTGAAGACGAGCTGGGAGGCACGCACGCATGACATACAACGGTTTCGACGTGAAAGGCAGGATCGCCCTTGTGACCGGCGGCGGCACCGGCATCGGCCGGGCCATGGCGAAAGACCTGAGCGCCGTGGGCTGGCGCGTGGTGATTTCCGGCCGCCGCAAGGACGTGCTTGAAAAGACCGCCGCGGACCTCTCGGCGGAAACCGGCGGCGATGTGACCTGGAGCGCCGCCGATGTCGGCGATCCCGTCTCCGTGCGCGCGCTGTTCGGCGATATCCGCGAAAAATTCGGCCGCATCGATCTCGTGGTCAACAATGCCGGCATTTCCAATTCCTCCGTTCCGCTGGAGGATATCAGCTTCGAGGAATGGAACAGCGTCGTCGCCGCCAACCTGACCGGCGTCTTCCTGTGCACCCAGGAGGCCTTCCGGCTGATGAAGGCGCAGACCCCGCGCGGCGGCAGGATCATCAACAACGGCTCGATCTCGGCGACAACCCCACGGCCCAATTCGGCCCCCTACACCTCCACCAAACACGCCGTCGCCGGCCTGACCAAATCCGCCGCCCTCGACGGCCGCCCCTTCGACATCGCCTGCGGCCAGATCGACATCGGCAACGCCGCCAGCGACATGACCGCCCGCATGGGCGGCGGCGTCCCGCAGGCCAACGGCGAAATGATGAGCGAACCCACCATCGACCCGGCCCACATCGCCCAGGCCGTCGTCTACATGGCCAGCCTGCCACTGGACGCCAACGTGCTGACGCTGACGGTCATGGCAACGAAGATGCCGTTTGTGGGCAGGGGGTAGAGGGAAGTTGCGCGGTGGATAGATAGGTAAGTCGGGCGGGGAGTGGGCGTTTACTGCTATTTGAACGAATGGGGCCAAGTGCTGATTTTCAGGTTTTGTTCGGAAAGTCATTGAAGCGGACATTCGCACAGAGCAGGCGCACTGTGGCTTATGGCCTATTCCGTTGAAAAACTCCTGTTGTTTTAAGTTCTGAACGCTGATTCAATCTCCTTACTGATTTGGGAGATGCTGGCGATGATGGGGCCGAGG
>NZ_PPCN01000010.1 GCF_002906165.1 Roseibium marinum | reverse complement strand
GCCATGGTCTACTTCAACCAGATCGAAACCGACCAGCAGGGGCAGAGAGTAGCTTAATTTGCACCTGAAGTTGTCCAAGTGATGGGGAGTAGCTCAGATTAACCGGCAGCCTGCAAAAATTCCTTTTATCATCATGATATTATTTATATTCAACACCACGTGATACGGCTTGAAGAACTTTCTCCCCAAAAGCTTTTATGGTGGCTATTCACTGTTTGGAAGTTGCAAAGCCTACGAAGTTATTTGCAAAATCCACCGACACCCGGGTAATATCGCTGACTGTCCGAAATCCCGAGACCAAACCCCGTATATGCAACCGTCACAGCTTCAAATTTCACGCAAAACCGGTCCCGGGCAGCTCAATGCCTTCGGTACCAACACCCGCCTGCTGCTCCTGTGCGGCGGGGCAGGGAAATCGCCGCGTTTTGTGTCGCCTTATGTGAAGCTCGCCGCACCGGCCCTGCTTACGGGAGCGCTGTGGTCCCATCTGTGGCTCGGCCATACCGGCGCTGTGCTGCTGGCAATCGTCAGCGCGCTTGTCCTGCTGCTGATCCCTAAACTTTCCATTGTTTCACCGCACCGGAACGGCTGGTCGAGACTTGTCGGATTTGGCGAGAGAATCTGGCTGAACAGACTGCTTGTTCCCGTTCCGCAAGGGCTGAACCGCCGTCTTACGACATTGTATCTGGTGTTCTGGACAGGAACTCTTGTTGCAGTCCTGGGAGGTCTGACAGCCTCGCCGCTCCTGTCAACAACCGGCCTTTTCGTTGCCTATTGTGCCCAGATCACCACGTTTCAGAAACTGGTCCAGCTCTACCGGGTCATGAAAGACAGGGACCCGCTCTACCGTTCCTGGACCCTGACCGCGGAAAACGACAATCACCGCGACGCCCCCGAGCGCCAGAAAAGCGTTTAGGTCACAGCCGGGCTCAAGGTTCAATCCGCTTTCGAGCGCTTTTCCGCGAGCAGACCGATATAGGTCAGCGCAACGCTGGCTCCCGCGATCGACGTGATGTCGGCGTGGTCATATGCGGGCGACACCTCGACAACATCGCCGCCGACGAAATCAATCGGCCCCAGCCCCCGCAGGATGGAAAGCGCTTCGCGGGAAGACAGCCCACCGGCGACCGGCGTACCGGTGCCCGGAGCGAAGGCAGGGTCCAGGCAGTCGATATCGAAGGTCATATAGGCCGGCCCCTGCCCCACCCGGCTGACGATCCGCTCGATGGTTCCCGCGATACCCAGGTCGTCCATCTCGTGGCCGTAGATCAGGTCCAGACCGCAGGTTTCAGGCGCGTGCGTGCGGATGCCGATCTGGATGGACCTGTTCGGGTCAATGAGGCCTTCACGCGCAGCCCGTCCGGTGAACGTACCGTGATCGATCCGGTCGCCCTCATCGGGCCAGGTATCCTGATGGGCATCGAATTGCACGAGAGCAAGCGGGCCATGTTTGGCGACATGGGCCTTGAGCAGCGGATAGGTGACGAAATGGTCGCCGCCGATGGAAAACAGATGCGTGTCCGTTGAGAGAATTCCGGCAGCCTGTGTCTCGATGTGGCCCGGAATATCCGCATTGCGGCCGTAATCGAAAGCACAGTCGCCATAATCCACGCAGGCGAGCTGTTCGAACGGGTCCATGTGGAACGGGTATTGCGGGTCGCCGTCAAAAATCGCCGAGGCACGCCGCACGCCCTGCGGCCCGAACCTTGCTCCCGGCCGGTTGGAGACCGATGCATCGAAGGGAATGCCCCAGACCGCCAGATCCACCCCGTCGAGATCGCGGCTGTAGCGGCGGCGCATGAAGGACAAGGCGCCGCCGTAGGTCGGTTCGTGCGAACCGCCTTTCACGGATGTTCCCAGAAAGGCATTATCGGTCGGACGCGGCAAATCTGCTGACATTTCTATTTTCCCGAAAGCTGCGCGATGCGAACCACATCGCAGACCGGTTTTAACAGCCCTCCCAATTCAGTCCAATCACCACTGAAGGATATTTTGCGGTGGATCAGTGCCGCCGATGCAGGCTGCTTCAAGGCCGCGCACCTTGAAATGCCCCCTGAACTGTTCAAACTTCGGTTTCCCGATCTGAATTCAAGCCTATGACAGAAAGATCAACCTGATGACCGAGCCCCACAAAGGCGAGACCGGCGACGGGCACGAACACGCTGGCCACGATCACTCCGGGCACGATCACGCTCCGACGGTGAACGACAGCAATGCACGCGCGGTGGCCTGGGCGGGGCTATTGATCGCGAGCTTCATGTTTGCCGAACTGATCGGCGGCTGGCTGGCTGGATCGCTCGCCCTGATGGCCGACGCTGTTCACATGGTCACGGACGCCGCGTCCCTGGGGCTGGCCTGGTGGGCGTTTCAGCAGGCCAAGAAGCCCGCCGACGCGCGCTTGACGTATGGCCGCGACAGGCTGCCTGTCCTGATCGCCTACTCCAACGCCATTTTCCTGCTTGTTGTGACCGCCTGGATCTGCATCGAAGCTGCTGAACGGTTCGCCAAACCGGAGAAGGTTCTGGCCGGTCCGATGTTTGTCATCGCCGTGATCGGGCTTGCCGTGAACATCGGTGCATTCTTCATTCTGCAACGCGGAGGCGACGGCTCGCTCAACATCCGTTCCGCGATCCTGCATGTCCTCGGGGATCTTTTGGGATCGGTTGCGGCGATTATCGCGGCGGTGACCATTTATTTCACCAACTGGTACCCGATCGATCCCATCCTCTCGGTGTTTGTCGCGCTGCTCATTCTGCGGTCCGCGGTTGCCATCCTGCGACAGTCGTCGCACATCCTTCTGGAAGGCGCTCCGCCGGACATCGACCGTGAGGCCCTGAAGGCCGATCTGCTTGCCGCGATACCGGGTCTCGCGGATGTCTACCACATCCACCTGTGGTCGCTCGCAGAGGGCAAGGTGAACGCGACCATGCATGCCGTGGCCTCGTCGGAGGAATATGCTGAAACCGTTCCCGGGGAAATGCGCGCCCGGCTCAACGACGAACACGGCATCGCGCATGTCACCATAGAGGTTTCCACGGCCTCCGAGACATAACCCTCACACGATGCGCGCAGTTGCATGGGCTGCGGGAGATTTCCCTGCAACTCGACACGCCGCATATGCAGATCAGCTTTTCCAAACCTGCAAAGATGATCCATTGTTCGTTCCTTCCGAGGGACTTAAAACAGGGAACCGCCTCATCGGCGCTTTTCGAGCCTCAGGACCAGGGATTTCGTTTCTTGCCAGATCAGACCGCAGACCAGAACACAAAAATCCTGCGCGGCAGACTGCTGAGCTTTTCCGCCGTTGCGCGGGGGCCGGAGGATACAAGTGCCTACTCCTACGAGGAAGACGGCGCTTTGCTGGTCAGGGACGGCAAAATCGTGGCCAAGGGTGTCTTTTCGGAGATCAGGGACGCCGCGCCGGAGACTGCCGAAATCACCGACCACCGGCCGCATCTGATCCTGCCGGGCTTTATCGACACGCATATTCACTTTCCGCAGGCGGAGATCATCGCCTCCTGGGCGGACCAACTGCTGGACTGGCTGAACGACTATACGTTTCCGACCGAACTGAAGTTCGAGAACAAGGCCCATGGCAAGCGGATCGCCGGAGAATTCTACGATGCCCTGATAGCCCATGGCACCACCACCGCCGTTGCCTATTGCTCCAGCCATCCCAATTCCGTGGATGCCTATTTCGAGGAGGCCGAGACGCGCGGCATGCTGATGCTGGGCGGCAAGACCATGATGGACCGCAATGCGCCCGAGGCGCTTTGCGATACCGCCCAGAGTTCCTACGATGACAGCAAGGCGCTGCTGGCGAAGTGGCATGGCCGCGGCCGGGCGCATTATGTCATCACTCCGCGCTTTGCCATCACCTCGACACCAGAGCAGCTGGAGGCCGCCGGGACGCTGCTTAAGGAACAGCCGGACTGTCACCTGCAGACCCATATCAACGAGAACCATAACGAAATCGCCTTCACCCGGGAGCTCTATCCGGACGCGGGCCATTATCTCGGCGTCTACGAAAGCTTCGGTCTGCTCGGGCCCAGGACGCTCCTCGGCCATTGCATCCACATGACGGGTCACGAGATGCAGGTCATGCGCGAGACCGGTTCGGTGGCGGTTTTCTGTCCGACCTCGAACCTGTTCCTGGGCAGCGGGCTCTTTGACAAGGCCGGAATGGAAAGCGCGGGCATCCCGACGGCAATCGCGACGGATGTCGGTGGCGGCACCAGTTATTCCATGCTGCGCACGCTGGACGAAGGCTACAAGATCCTTCAGCTCCAGCGTCAGCGCATGCATCCGTTGACGAGTTTCTACTGGGTGACCCTCGGCAATGCGAACGCCCTTTCCATGTCCGACAGGATCGGGACGCTGGAACCTGGCACCGATGCCGACCTCGTGGTTCTCGATGCCAAGGCGACCCCGCCAATGGCCTTGCGGATGGAAACGGTGGAAACGCTCTCCGAGGAGCTCTTCATCCTGCAGACGCTCGGCGATGACCGGGCCGTAGCCGAAACCTATGTGGCCGGGGAAAGACAGAAGACCGGTTAAAGGTCGGCCGGCAGAGCCTGACGGGTGTCGTTATTTCGATCTGTTCGTCCCCGATGGCGAAACAATGCGAACACTACCGAAGCCACTGCAAGCATGCATAGCGCGGCCGCCGCTCCCAGGTAGACCGCTGCAAATCCGAAACCCTGAATAACGGGCGTCAGCGCAAGCGGCGATATCACCTGTCCCAGGAACATCGCAGTCGTGACGACACCCGCTACGCTGCCCCTGCGCGCGGGCGGTGCCACCTGCAGAGCCAGCATGAGGAAGCCCGGCTGGACCAGGGCATAACCTGCGCCGACCAGCGCCGCCCCGGCCAGAATGAGAGCCCACAGCGCAGCGCCTGACAGTGCCGCGAAACCACAGCCCATCAGAAGGAAGCCCAACCCGAAGGTGACGGCCAGTCCGAGCCGCTCGCTGATCCGCCTGAAAGTGAATGCCACAACGCCGCCGGTCAGCGTGAGCGCTCCGAGCCCTATGGCTGTGGCCGAGGCGGCATCGAAGCCGTTCCGGTCGAGATAAAACGGCAACTGGCTGGGCATCAGAAAAAACAGCATGACGGTGACCATGGTCAGCAACCCGGTCAATGCGGCCGGTAGGAACCAGCGTCCGACCGCCGTTCCCCCCGGCAATTCCGAAGGACGGCCGGCAGATGCCGCGGGCCGTTTTTCGTTGCGCAGGATCAGCACCAGAAACGGCAGGAGGACGACCGGCAAAGCATAGACAAAAAACGGTAGTCTTGGAGAAAGACCGGCGAGATAGCCCGCGAACCCGATATAAAGGAAGCCGCTGAAATTGATGGCCGCGGTCTGCCAACCCATAAAGGCGCTGCGCTGCGCTCCGGTGAACATGTCCCCCACCAGAGCCACCTGCGCGGTCATGACCATCGCAACAGCCACACCAAGCAGCAGCCGGCTGGCCAGTATGGAAAACAGATCCGGCAGATAGGCCCCGGCGCTGCCCGACACTACGAAAAGCAGGACGCCGGCAAGCAACAGCCGGGCCCGACCGATACGGTCAGCCACCATACCGGCAAACGGCGCGACCAGCACGACGGAAAGCGATGGCGCAGAGACCAGAAAGCGCGTCAGATAGGCCGCTCCCGGATCGTCGGAAAAGCTCGCCTCGAGCGCCGGCAAGGCCGGACTGATTGTTGCATTCGCCATGATTTTCAGCGTTGCCGTCATCAGCAGCCCGATTGCGGCCGCGTCCAGCCAGAGCGGTCGCTCAGTCAATGAATTCGCACGAGACATTTTATTATCCTTGCCTTTCAGGGAACCGGAAGGCAGCGTAACAATTCAAGTCGACTTGAGGTCAATAGATGAAATTACTGGATATTTCAGAAGTGTCGAAACAGACCGGCGTGGCCGCCTCGGCAATCCGCCACTATGAGGAAAAAGGGCTGATAACGTCCCTCGGCCGCAGGGGATTGAAGCGGCTGTTCAATGCCGAGGTTCTGGACCAGCTGGCGCTGATCACGCTTGGCAAGACAGCCGGATTTGCCCTCGATGACATCGGGAAGATGTTCGGCCCGGATGGCCGCCCCGCCCTTTCCAGGTCAAGCCTACATCTGAAGGCCGATGATCTCGACCGGCAGATAGACCGGCTCTCCGCGTTGCGTGACATGATCCGGCATGTCGCGGATTGCCCGGCGCCGACCCATATGGAGTGCCCGAAGTTTCAGCAGCTGATCCGCATCAGCAACCGCCGGAAACGCGGCCGGGAGGAAAAGAAACGTGTACCGGAGCGGAACAATCCCTAGGGTCTGTGGACAATTAGGTTTGGGTCGCGGCGCGAGCCGGATTTCGGTGTCCGAACAGGAGGAAAGTCCGCAGTGGTGCCCCCCCACCACAAGGACTTTCCGACGCAGTCGGGACCGAAATCCGCCGCGTCTCGAAGAGATTTGGCGCAAAACGCCCATTTCGGCGTCCCAATGTCTTGAAAGGGAACACCCTTCCTGCGACCTTGCTTCTTGAACTGGGCGTTTTGCATCCAAACCTCGACCAAATCCTTATTGTCCACAGACCCTAGGTGCGCCCGTAAGCGGCGGCAAAGGCATTCGAAAGCCACGAAAAAACCCGCCGGATCGCTCCGGCGGGTCTTTTGATTTGCAGAAACCAGTTCGTCCGGCGATTAACGCTTGGAGAACTGGAAGCTCTTGCGGGCTTTGGCGCGACCGAACTTCTTACGTTCGACAACACGGGAGTCACGGGTCAGGAAGCCGTTCTTCTTCAGAACGCCACGCAGCTCCGGCTCGTAGTAGGTCAGCGCCTTGGACACACCGTGACGCACGGCGCCGGCCTGGCCGGAAAGACCACCACCGGTGACGGTCGCGATCACGTCGTACTGACCGGTGCGGTTGGCCACCATGACCGGCTGTTGAAGGATCATCTGAAGAACCGGACGAGCGAAATACTCGGTAAAGTCCTTCTTGTTGACGACGATCTTGCCGGTGCCCGGCCTGATCCAGACGCGGGCGATGGCGTCCTTACGTTTACCGGTCGCATAGGCCCGGCCCAGACTGTCCAGCTTCTGGACATGGACCGGAGCTTCGGGGGCTGCGGTTTCGACCGCGCCGCCCAGTTCTTCCAGGGATTGCAGCTCAGCCATTGTTAAGCCCTCTTGCCGTCATTTTTTACGTTGAGGCTCTTCACATCGACCATTTCGGGTGTCTGAGCTTCATGCGGATGGTTCGGTCCAGCGTAAACCTTGAGGTTTTTCAGCTGTTTGTTGGACAGCGGACCGCCCGGCATCATACGCTGAACGGCTTTTTCCAGAACACGTTCGGGAAAACGGCCTTCCAGGATGGCGCGCGCGGTGCGCTCCTTGATGCCGCCCGGGTGACCGGTGTGCCAATAGTACTTCTTGTTGTCGTACTTGCGGCCGGTGAACACCACCTTGTCGGCATTGATGACGATGACGTGGTCACCGGTGTCAATGTGGGGCGTGTAGGTCGGCAGATGCTTGCCGCGCAGATGGTTGGCGATGAAAGCGGCGAGACGCCCGACAACCATGCCTTCTGCGTCAATCAAGATCCACTTTTTTTCGACCTCAGCCGTCTTGGCAGAGAAGGTCTTCATGAGTTTGATCCGTATTGGTCAGTTTAAAGAAAAGGTCCGCGCGGCCTGAGCCAGCGAACGGACCCTGAATTCGTTCGGTTGCGCTTATACGCCGGGGCCATTTCAGCGTCAAGAACGTTCTTTGCCTGATCGCCAATAATTTCTCAATAAAATCATAGCTTTATAAAAACGGTATTATATTACCTCATTTACTTCGGCTGTTTCATTCCCGGCCCGGCTTGCGAAACCGCGGGAAGTTTGAATTGCCCATCCGTATTTTACTCAAGCTTAAAGGGATGTGTGTATCTATTCGAGCAGAAAAGATCCGAAAGTCCGGTAAATGCAGCTGTCAGTCTTGAAAAATCGCCTGAGTAAACCCTCGGTGATCGCGGTCCTTCTGGGAGCGATCCTGTTTATTGCGCTGGCCGGTGCACTGCATACGCTTCTGGATTGGCAGGTCAGGTCGTCGATCCTCAAACATGCCGAAACCAAGACCGCTGCCTGGTCCACTCAGTTCTTCGGCAACATTCCGAACGCACAGAAGGTGTTCGCCGAGGGCACCCTTACCCAGGAGGAGATCAGGCGCCTGGAAAAGTCCTTCAGCATGGTCGACATACTTCACTTCGAATTTTTCGATGAAGCCGGTCACCGCGTTCTCGCGTCGAACACGGGCGATCCCGTGCCGGATGATGACAGCCAGAACATGGCATTGAAGGTCTACCGGTCTGGGGAGCCCGTTTTTGCAATCCATCATAATGAAGGCGGCGAACAGCACGGTGGTGCGGATACGGTCGTTGAAGCCTTTTTTCCCGCCACATTGCCAACCGGCGAGCGCATCGGTTCTGTCGAGGTCTATGTGGACGTCAGTGAACTGGAGGACGCGCTTGAGGATTCGTTCGAGGAAATCAGCTGGATCCTGATCTTTGCCACCACCTTCATTCTGGCGCTCCCAGCGGCCGCTTACGTGATCAGAACGCAGCAGCTGCGCAACCGCGACATGCGACTGCTGGAACTGACGAAATACGATCAGCTGACGGGTATTTTGAACCGCAATTCCATCTCCGAAACGCTCGAGCAACTTCTGGACGTGTCGGCAACGCCGCAAAATGTCGGCATCCTGTTCGTGGACGTCGATTTTTTCAAGCAGGTCAACGACCGGTTCGGACATGCCTGCGGCGACCGCCTTCTCAAGCATATCGCCGACATTTTGCAGCAAAGCGTCAGGGGTTCCAATGACGTCGTCGGCCGGTTCGGCGGAGACGAATTCATCGTGCTTTGCCGCGATATCGACAATGCGGATTTCCAGCATCTTTACGGCCGCCTGATGGAAAGGGTAAAGATGCCTTTCCGGTATCAGGATCAAAACTATACGCCGAGCCTGAGCGTCGGCGCCTATCTGGCCCGGGCAGGAGACACGCAAAAAACCGCCCTGCACCGTGCCGACCTTGCCGTCTATGCCGCGAAACGTGCAGGGCGCAGTCAGGTCGTTGAATATTCAAGTGACCTGGAAGGGCTTTTCAAACAGGAAGAACGCCGCCAGACGGCTTGAGTTTCCCGGGGATCCGCGCGAGCGGACAACGCGAATGTCCCTGGCCGTCCCGGAACCGTGCCCCGCTTTTCACCGCGGCGGCACCGAATAGGTGGCCGTGGCGTGCGCCACCAGGTCTTCCTTCCCCTCCCCCGCAAGGCTGCACTCGACAACCGCGAGCCGCTTGCCGAGCTTCAGGAGCCGGCAAGTGCAGAGCAGGTCTCCCGGTCCCGGCTTGCGCAGGAAATTGATGTTCAAACTGGTGGTGACCGCCAGCGCGACCGGTCCTATATGGGCAAGGATCACCACATAGGCGGCAAGGTCGGCCAGCGCCATCATGGACGGCCCGGAAATGGTTCCGCCGGGCCGCAGATGCAGTTCATTGGCGGTAAGACGCAGCACCGCCTGCCCCGTGGAGACGCTGTCGATGGCATAGACCCTGCCCCCGGCATGGATTTGCGGAAACTCCCGGTCCAGCATCTCCATGATTTCCCGCGCGCTCATGACCGGCTGCATTGTTTACTCCCTATCGCTTTCATCTTGCGCCGGTAATCCGACTTGCTTTTACGTAAACGTCAAACAATAGAAGACGCAAGGGCGATTAATGCCGGATATATTCCCCTCGAGCGTCGATTGACCTTGCCGATGCTGTGAAGCAGAGAATTCGAACCGACGATGCCCGATGTCACAAGTTCGCCGTGATTTCGAGATTACGTTGGTTTTATCCGCACTTTTGTCAATTATTTCTTCCCGCGCCCTTGCTCTCATCTTGAAGGAACCGCACCCGATGCGAGCCGTTCAGTGCATTGCCACCCTGCTGCTGACCGTCGCACCGGGATACTTTCAATCATCCGCGGCGGCGGCTGAAATCCGGCACTTTCTCTACACAAGCGCCGGCGACTTCGATCACGTAAAATCCCGGTTGGAAAATCGGGAACTCGCAGGTGTTCAGGTCCTCTTCAACTGGAAGATGCTCGAGCCGGAAAAAGACCGGTATGACTTCTCCGGAGTTGAGAAGGCGCTCGCCGAGGCAGAAAGTCATGACAAGAAATTCTTTCTCCAGGTTCAGGACCGGTTTTTCCTGGAGAGCGCCAGGTATGTTCCGGCTTACATTCTTGAAGGTTCGGAATTCGGTGGCGGTCTTGCGCGGCAGGTCGACGATTCAGAGGCAGCCAGCCCAAAGCCCGAGGGTTGGGTAACCATGCAATGGGTTCCGGCCGTACGGATCCGGTTTCAGGCCCTTCTGACGGCGTTGGCCGAGCAATTCGACGGCCGGATCGAAGGAATAAACCTGCCCGAGAGCTCAATGGATATCGACCGGAACAAGAATGTCTCCGGCTTTACCTGCGAGGCCTACTTTGAGGCGACGCTTGAGAATCTGACCCACGCGCGCAAGGTGTTCCGGAAATCCCTCGTCGTGCAGTACGTCAATTTCTGGCCATGCGAATGGAACAACAGCGAAGGCTATATGGAGCGCGCCTTTGAAGCGGCCATGGAGATCGACGCCGGACTCGGCGGGCCGGACATCGTCCCCTTTCGCAAGGGGCAGATGAAGAATTCCTATCCGTTTTTTCATGACTACCGGGACAAGTTGCCCGTGATCGCGATGGCCATCCAGGAACCGACCCTGAAATACAGGAACCCTGAAACCGGCAAGCCCTTCAGCCGGCAAGAGTTCATTGATTTTGCGCGCGACTACCTCGGTGTCGACATCATTTTCTGGAGCGCGGCAGCTCCCTGGCTGAACTGATTACCTGAAGCCGGATTGCAGGTGATATTGCGCCTCATTGCGCGTCAACCGCATTTGCTCAATAGGTAGTGTGAAAAGAAATCCGTGGCTGGCTCCGGCTCGTCGCCGTTCCAAAGGCAGGTTACAATGACACGTAGATCTTATTTCCCGCGCATCTTTACCTGTTTCGCATTTCTGGCGTTGGCGGCACCCCTGCTGCCGGGGCATGTTCATGCTGACGACTGGACCTATCTGGATGACCGGTCCACGCCGCAGAAACTGGTCGAAAGTTTCTATTTCGCCATCAGCAACAAATACTATGCCCAGGCGTACGGCTATTTTCAGAGCGGTTCGGCCCCCGATGACTTCGATCACTGGATGAAAGGCTACGCCGATACGACCAGCGTAACCGTCAAATTCGGATCAACGGCACCCGATCCCGGTGCGGGTCAGATATACTGGGCTTTGCCGGTCGCGCTCTCGGCGATGCAGACCGACGGCACGGCGAAGGTTTTCACCGGCTGCTACAAGATCCACATGGCCAATCCCGGCATGCAGGTCGATCCGCCCTACCAGCCCATGGGCATCGTATCCGCGACCTTGAAAGAAACAGGCGTCGCTTACGACAAGGCAACGCCTGGAGGCTGCTGAATTCAGCAGTCAGTTTCAGCGCGTCTCAGCCTCTCCGGCGACCGCGCCGGCGGGCCGATCCGTTTGCACTTTCGGCCCGCGCAGCGTCGGCTTCCCTGTTTGGAGGCGACACCAGCGGGCCGATTTCGGAAATGATGTCCGCCAATTCCGGCCGGCTTCCCGCCTGATGGCTATCGAGCGCCTGGCGCATAGCCGCCAGATGGACCGGCGAGGTTCCACAGCAGCCCCCGATGATCCGCGCGCCGGCGTCCAAAGCCATATGCGCGTATCTGGCCATGAGATCTGGCGTGCCGGTATAGACGACCTCGTCGCCGCGGATCTGGGGAATGCCGCAATTGGCCTTGGCGACCACGATTGCCTCAGGATAGGCCTCGGTAATGTCCATGATCGCGGCCAGAAGGTCGGAAGCGCCTACCCCGCAATTGGAACCGATCGCGACAGGCGTACAGGCAAACTGTGTCTGAAGGTCTCCCAGACCCTTCGGTGCCAGGCCCATCATCGTCTTGCCCGCTGTGTCGAAACTCGCCGTGATCACCAGCGGCAGATCGAAGCCCTTCGCGGCTTCCGCGGCAGCCTTCATCTCCTCGACAGCCGACATGGTTTCGACCCACAGAATATCCGCTCCGCCTTCCACCAAGGCTTCGATCTGGTCCCTGAACGCGGCGACGCCCTCTTCATAGCTGAGTGCGCCGAGCGGCTGGAAGAGCTCGCCGGTCGGACCGATGGAACCGCCGACCAGCACCTCCCGGTCTGCGGTATCGACTGCCTCGCGGGCCAGCTTTACAGCGGCGATATTCAGTTCCTTCACCCGGCCTTGAGCGTTGTGCAGCTTCAGCCGGTGACGGTTGCAGCCGAATGTGTTGGTCAGGATGATATCGGAGCCGGCATCGACGAAGGACTGATGGAGAGCCCTGATCTTGTCCGGCTCATCCGTGTTCCAGAGCTCCGGTGCGTCGCCGGACACAAGGCCCATATCGAACAGGTTTGTTCCGGTTGCACCGTCGGCAAGGAGAGCGCCATTTCGGGCCAGAAGGTCTTCCAGCTTGGACATGAAGTTTGGTCTTTCACTTTTTCATTGGCCGCTCGCTTGGAACGTTTGTTATCAGAGCCCGCTGCGGGTCAAGGGTCCGCGCGGGCCCACGGCTCAGCTTCTCGGCTTCAGGTTTTCCGGGTCGTAAAGCGGCTTGTAGCCAACCGCGACCACTTCAACCGGATAGGATTCGCAGAAATATTCCACATTGAGCTTGCGGCCGACCTGGCAATAGTCCTGTGGCAGGTAGGCAAGTGCGATGTTCTTTCCGACGGTCGGGCCGTAGGCGACCGAGGTCGTGTAGGATAGCCGCCCGAGGCTGTCGACCAGCGTCTTGCCGGTCTCCGGATCCATTACCGGCATGGCGCCGACCGGATAGCGCTTCACATCATCCGCGTCCGTGTTTTCCGTCATGACCAGGGTGCAGAGCATGGCGGGCTGATGTTCGCGCGCCCTGTACTCCACGTGTCTGGCTTTACCGCGGAAGTCGGCTTCCTTCACCTTCGGCCGGGCGAGATCGGCCTCATAGAGGTTGTACTGGGTCAGCAGGTCGGCATTTTGCAGGCGGAGGCTCTTTTCCATGCGGCGCGAGTTGGCATAGGTCTCGACACCGACGGCCATGACACCGATTGCACGCAGCGCGTCCCAAACGGCCAGACCGTCCTCGTACTTCATGTGCAGTTCCCAGCCCTGCTCGCCGACATAGGAGAGACGCAGCGCGGAGACCGGCTTGCCGGCAATCTCGATCTGCCGGATGGCCGCGAACGGGAAAGTCTCCGGATCGAGGCCGGCTGGATCGGCGACGACTTTCTTCAGGTTGTCACGGGCGTTGGGGCCCCAGATGCCGATGGTCGTGAATTGCTCGCTGACATCGCTCACGGTGACATCGAAACCCCTGTCCTCGGCGACGCGCTTCACATAGCGATAGTCGCGTGGACCGGCATCGGCGCCATCGACGATGCGGCAGCGATCGGCCATGCGGAAGACCGTCAGATCCGCCCTGACATTGCCGTCGTCATCGAGGAAGTGGGTGTAGATACCCTTGCCGATATTGGCTTCGCCGCCGATCCTGGCGGCACACAACCATTCCAGCAGCGCGACATGGTCCGGGCCTTCCACATCGAACATGTAGAAGTGCGACAGGTTGATGAGGCCGCAATCCTCGCTCAGCGCCAGGTGTTCGGCATTGGAGACGCGCCAGAAATGGCGGTTGTCCCACTCTTTTTCGCGAACGGGGACCCTGTCTCCATATTTTTCAAGCAGGTGCTCGTTGGCGGCGTATCCGTGGGCGCGCTCCCAGCCGCCAAGCTCCATGAAATGACCGCCGAGTTCCACCTCACGCTCATAAAAGGGAGAGCGCTTGACGTTGCGGCCGCTTGCATAGGGTTCGCGCGGGTGGATCGCCGGGAAATAGATCTTCTGGGCGGCCTCATAGCAGCGGCCCGCAATGAAGTCCTCGGTGAGCTGATGCGGATAGAAACGCGAATAGTCGATGGAAGCGTGATCGATTCCGGTGCGGCCATCGGTGATCCAGTCGGCAATCAGCTTGCCGTAGCCGGGACCGTCCTTGACCCAGATGGCGATGCAATACCAAAGGCCGCGCACCTTCTGGCTTTCTCCGCAGGAAGGGCCTCCTCCGGCTGAAACCTGCAAAAGGCCGTTGAAGGAATGGCCCTCGTTGTAACCGATCTCGCCGAGGACCGGGGTCAGTTCCATGGCGCGCTCAAGCGGCTCCATCACCTGTTCCATCTCCAGATCGCGCTGTGACGGCGACAGGCGCGCCTGATCCTTTTCCAGGAGATCGCGCGGGTGGCACATGCGCGGCCGGTCCGGTTCGTAAAAGCCCCATTCGATCTGGCCGCCTTCCGCGGTCCTGGGATCGCCGGTATCGCGCATGTAGGCGGAATTGCCCTGGTCGCGCAGCAGCGGGAAGCCGATTTCCTTACCGGTGCCTTCGAACTCGTTATAGGGACCGAAAAATGTGAGCGGGTGATCGACGGGCATCACCGGCAGATCTTCGCCGACCATGTTCGCTATCAGACGGCCCCAGAGACCGGCGCAGACGATGACGTGGTCGGCCATGATCGTGCCGCGATGGGTAACGACGCCCTTGATGCGGCCGCCTTCCACGAGCAGCGACTGGGCGGGGGTGTTGGCGAAGGCTTTCAGCTTGCCGGTTTTTTCAGCCTCGTCGACCAGTTTGCCCGCCACGGTCTGCGAGCGTGGAATGACCAGACCGGCGTCGGGGTCCCACATGCCGCCCTGAACCATATCTTCCTCGATCAGCGGGAATTTTTCCTTGATCTCGGCGGAAGTGACCAGGCGCACGTTCGTGCCAAAGGCCTTGCCCGAGGTCACCTTGCGCCTGATTTCCTCCATCCAGGCATCATCGCCTGTGCGCGCGACTTCCAGGCCGCCGACACGGGCGTAGTGGCCCATCCTGGCGAAGAAATCGATGGAATACTGCGTGGTCCAGACGGAGAGATAGTCGTGGCTTGTCGTGTAGCAGAAGTCGGATGCGTGCGCCGTCGAGCCGATGTCAGTGGGAATACCGGATTTGTCGATGCCAACGATATCGTCCCAGCCGCGTTCGATGAGGTGATGGGCCACCGAAGCACCGACAATGCCGCCCAGACCGACGATGACGACTTTAGCCTTGCCAGGAAATTCTGACATTTTTCATTCCTTTTCAATGGACTGGCAGTGAAGCGCCAACGACACGCTGCCGCAGCCCGCATATTTTCGCGACGGATACCCCCGATCCGGACGCCGCTTCCCCATGGACCGGCGCCGGAGGTCATTCTTCCGACGGGCAGTATCGCGGCAGATTCCCCTGCAAAATAGCTTAATTGCGTCATGGTGGCAGTGTCACCACGACACGCTGAACCGAAATACCGCCACCTTGACAATAACAAGGAAATACTCCGGGACCTCGATGCCGGAATTAGAGTAGGTTAAGACGCATCTGGACCCGGATCGCCGCATGAGCTGGTGAAGACTGCGATAGACGAAATTTCATCTTGGGAGCCTTAGAATGTCAGACGCCGCCATATCAGGCCGCCGAGGAAGAAATGCCCGCCGCGAGCGGCGGCAAGCAGGCCCGGGCGGCCAAGCCGTTCCCTACATTTCCAGAAAAATTCCGGTCTATGATGTACTCGGCGATGAGGGTGCGGAACTGATCGAGGCCAATGCCGACCGCATTCTCGCGGAAATCGGCCTGGAATTCCGCGAAGACCCCGAGGTTCTGAACCTGTGGAAGATTGCCGGGGCTGAAGTTGACGGCGAACGCGTGCGATTTCCCAAAGGCATGCTGCGCGAGATTCTCAAGACTGCGCCGGCGCAGTTCACGCAGCATGCCCGCAACCCGGCCCGCAACGTCGAGATCGGCGGCAACAATCTCGTCTTTGCCCCGGTCTACGGTCCGCCGTTCGTTACCGATCTCGACCAGGGCCGCCGCTACGGCACGATCGAGGATTTCCGGAATTTCGTGAAACTCGCCTATATGTCGCCGTGGCTCCACCATTCAGGCGGAACGGTCTGTGAACCGGTGGACCTGCCGGTGAACAAACGCCATTTCGATATGGTCTATTCCCATATCAAATATTCCGACAAGCCGTTCATGGGATCGGTGACGGCACCGGAACGGGCGGAAGATTCCGTCAGGATGGCCCAGATCACCTTCGGCGAGGACTTCGTCGACCAGAACTGCGTCATGATACAGCTGATCAACGCCAATTCACCGCTTGTGTTCGACGCCACCATGCTCGGCGCACTGAAAGTCTATGCCCGCCACAACCAGGCCTGCATCGTCTCGCCGTTCATTCTGGCGGGCGCCATGAGCCCCGTGACGGTATCGGGCACCCTGTCCCAGGTCCTTGCCGAAGCCCTGGCGGGCTGTGCGCTGACACAGCTTGTCCGTCCAGGCGCTCCGGTCGTGTTCGGCGCGTTCGTCAGCTCCATCTCCATGCAGTCCGGTGCACCGACCTTCGGCAGCCCGGAAGGGTCGCTTCTGCTCACCGGGGCCGCCAAGCTCGCCAGACGGCTCAACCTGCCGTTCAGGTCCGGCGGCTCCTTCACCGCGTCCAAGCTTCCAGATGCCCAGTCGGCGCAGGAATCGACACAGACGATCCTGGCAACAGTGCAGTCGGGTGTGAATTTCGCGCTTCATGCGGCTGGCTGGCTGGAAGGCGGACTGTGCTCGTCCTACGAGAAATTCATCATGGATGCGGATCAGCTGGGCATGATGCACGTTCTGGCAAAGGGGATAGATCTGTCGGAGGAAAGCCTTGCCATGGACGCCCTGCAGGAAGTCGGACCGGGAGGACACTTCCTAGGCGCCGCGCATACCCAGCGGAACTTCGAAAGCGCTTTCTACCGCTCCGCCATCGCCGACAACAATTCCTACGAACAGTGGCATGCCGATGGCGAACTGGATGCATCCCGGCGTGCGAATGCCCGTTGGAAAGAACAGCTTGCAGCCTATAGCGGTCCGGAACTCGATACCGGCACAGATGAGGCGCTGCAGGCTTTCATGACCGAGCGCAAGGCCTCGTTCCCGGACAGCAACGTCTAGGGTCTGTGGACAATAAGGATTTGGTCGAGGTTTGGATGCAAAACGCCCAGTTCAAGAAGCAAGGTCGCAGGAAGGGTGTTCCCTTTCAAGACATTGGGACGCCGAAATGGGCGTTTTGCGCCAAATCTCTTCGAGACGCGGCGGATTTCGGTCCCGACTGCGTCGGAAAGTCCTTGTGGTGGGCGGCACCACTGCGGACTTTCCTCCTGTTCGGACACCGAAATCCGGCTCGCGCCGCGACCCAAATCCTTATTGTCCACAGACCCAAGGTCACGGCCCCATAATTGAGCTAACGTTCGGGCTCACATCAAGGCTGCAAAGTTCACCGATCTCAGAGCGTCCCGTGTTCATCCGAACGCGGGATGCTTTCTATTCTGAATCGCCTTGCGCCTCTACGCTCCGGAATGCTGTATGGAAAGGACATTTCCTGACCGCACCCCTCAAATTTACCGCGATTGCCGTATAAATTAGGCAAGACTTTCGGAAAGCATGTTCTTTTTACGCTAAATGCCTTCCACAAAAATTCCGCTTAGGCTAATGGTTCCCGGATAAGGAAGGCTCCGGCCGGTGGAATCGGGCCGGGGCATGGGATAAGCTTGCTCGCGGCATTATGCAGGATGGACCATCCGCAAGCGATTCTGACGTTGAGGGAGCGTTGAGAAATGAGTATTCGTTGACTATAATTTTGTTTAAAACTCAATAGGTTGATCGATCTTAACCAATAAAAACAGGTTGTTCTGTGGCGGCGCTTACCTCAAACATCGACATTTTAGGTTTTTCCAGTCGGCTTCCCGGAGCCAAAGATTCTGACGAATTCTGGTCGCTTCTGAAAAACGGTGAATGCGCCGTCACATCGGTTTCGCCTGATCGCTGGCCGCTGGCGCGATTCGGCCATCCGCTTCAATCCACCTCCGGCAAGACCTACACCTGGGCAGCCGGCCAAATGGATGGCGTCTGGGGATTCGATCCGGCCTTTTTCGGTATTTCGCCACGCGAAGCCGTACAGATGGACCCGCAGCAGCGTCTGTTGCTGCAACTCGTCTGGGAAGCTCTGGAACACGCCAATATCCGGCCGAGCGATCTTGCCGGCACTTCAACCGGGGTCTATGTCGGCGCATCTTCGCTGGATTACCATCACCGCTTTCTGGTCGATCCGGCCATGGCGGACATGCAGTTCATGACCGGCAATACCCTGTCGATCGTCTCCAACAGAATTTCCTATATTTATGACCTGAGAGGCCCGAGCTTCACGGTCGATACCGCCTGTTCTTCCTCGATCGTCGCGCTTCATGAAGCCGTATCTGCGATAGAGAGCGGCCAGATCGACACCGCGATCGTGTGCGGCGTCAGCCTGCTTCTCAGTCCGTTCGCCTTTGTCGGTTTTTCCCGAGCCACCATGCTTTCCCCGACCGGGCTTTGCCAGGCATTCGACGCCAATGGTGACGGCTATGTGCGGTCCGAAGGCGGCGCGGTGGTCATTCTGCGCGCTGCGCGTGCCGGGATGCCCGAAGGTTCCAAAAGTCATGGCAAATTGCTGGCCACAGGCATCAACGCAGACGGACGCACCGTCGGCCTCTCTCTCCCCTCGCCCTATGCCCAGGCAGATTTACTGCGCGAGATCTACGAAGGGCTCGGTATCGATCCGTCCAGACTGGCCTTCGTCGAAGCGCATGGCACCGGTACACGCGTCGGCGATCCGGCCGAGGCCGATGCGCTTGGCAAGGTGATCGGACAAAAACGAAGCGACGCACTGCCGATCGGGTCCGTCAAAACCAATGTTGGCCATCTGGAGCCGGTTTCCGGGCTTGTTGGCTTCCTGAAGGCCCTGATGGCTCTCAAGGAAGATCTGTTTCCCAAGTCACTTCATTTCAACACGCCCAACCCGGATATTCCGTTCGAAGAGCTCAATCTCAAGGTCGCAGGAGAAGCAATTGCTCTTGAGCCCTCGAAGGAACGCAGGTTTGCCGGTGTCAACTCCTTCGGCTTCGGCGGCACCAACGCACATGCCGTCATCGGCGATCCGGACCCGGTTCCAGAAAGCGAAACGAAGGCGCCGGAAGATGCGCCGCTCATTCTCAGCGCCCGCTCCAGGGAAGCCCTGCAGGAACTTGCCGGACGCTACCTGAAGCGGTTCGACGCAGCCGGCGAGGAAGCCGCGGGCAATCTGATCGCCTCGAGCGCCCACAGCCGCGACCTGTTGTCCGAACGCCTGGTCGTTCTGGGCAAGTCCAGGCAGGAAAAACTCGACGCGCTGCGTTCTTTCTCCGAAAACGGCGAAGAACTGCCCGGCCTTATTTCGGGAAGCGTTATCAAGGCGAATGCGAAAGTCGGTTTCGTCTTTTCCGGAAACGGCTCGCAATGGGCCGGGATGGGCCAGGAAGCCTACCAGGCGGATACGGCTTTCCGGGATGCATTCGACAAGGTCGACAGGATCTTCATGGGTCTGAGCGGCTGGTCACTGGTGACCACGTTGTTTGCCGAGGACCTGGAAAGCGATCTGGAACGGTCGGAAATCGCCCAGCCGCTGCTATTTGCGATTCAGATCGGTATCGTGGAATCGCTCCGCAAACGCGGCATCACGGCATCGGGCACAGCCGGGCATTCCGTCGGCGAGGTCGCGGCGGCATGGTGCGCCGGTGCACTTGATCTGGAACAGGCCGTGCGTGTCATCCGGGCCCGTTCAAGCGAGCAGGAAGTCGTCCGGGATCTCGGTTCCATGGGCGCTCTGCTGCTGTCGGCCGATCAGGCGGTTGCCGCCATCAAGGAAAGCGGCCTGCCCCGTCTTGAACTGGCAGCCGACAACAGCCCCCGCAGCGTGACGATTTCCGGCGACAGCGACAGTCTGGACGCATTTGCCAAGTTCGCCCGCAAGAAAAAATGGGCGATGCGCCGTCTCAACCTCGCCTATCCATTCCACAGTGCGCTCGTGGACCCGATTAAAGAACCGCTTCTGGCCGCTCTGGAAGGGCTCAAACCGGATGAAGCCGTGCTGCCGTTCTATTCGACCGTGGCGCCCGAGGAAAAAAACGTCAGCGTTTCCAGTGAATACTGGTGGAAGAATGTGCGCCAACCGGTTCTTTTCGCCGCTGCGATAGAAAACATGACCGCCGACGATTTCAGCGTCCTGGTGGAAATCGGTCCCAAGCCCGTCCTTGGCACCTATATCAATGACGTTCTGAGAGCCAAGGGCAAGAAAGCCAAGTTCCTCGAAACGCTCAAGGAACCGTCCAAAAAGTCGGCCCCGGCCACGGGCAACCCGCTCGACCGGATCGCCGCTTCCATTCTGGCCCATGGCGGCAAGACGGATCTTGAAAAATACGTCGGGCCGAAACCCGCCCGACGGGCCGCCCTGCCCTCCTATCCCTGGCAGAACACGGAATACCGCCCGGAAAGCAGCCCGGAACAGGTCGATTTCATGTTCGGCCAGACGTGGCCGCTGCTGGGATACCGGCTGCGCAAGGACACTGCCGAGTGGTTCAACCATATCGACAGCGGCTCCTTGCCGTTCCTTCATGACCACAAGGTCGAAGAAAGCGTTGTATTTCCAGCGGCAGGCTACATCGAAATGTGCCTCAGGGCGGCCTTGCGCTGGACGAGGAGCGATCAGATCGAACTGCGCGATTTCGACATCGTGCGACCGCTGGTTATAGACGGCGACGAGGTCTGGGAAACGCAGGTCCGGATTTCAGCAGACGACAATGTGATCGAAATCCTGTCCCGGCCGCGGCTGTCGGATAATGACTGGTCGCTGAATGCCCGTGGAACCTTCATTACCCCTTCGACCACTTCAAGAACGCCGTGGCTGAAGACAGGCACGGACACGGTTTCTGTTCTGGATCATGAAACCCTTTACAAGGTCACAGAGAGTTTCGGCCTGAACTACGGCCCGGCCTTCCGGCGGGCCCATCGGGTGATCAAACATTCCGATACGACCGCGACCGTCGAGTTGATGGGCCAGGACGAAAGTGTGGAAAAGCTGTCCTTCGCGCTGTGCCCGACACTGGTCGATGCCGGATTTCACGGGCTCTTCGCCCTTCTCGATGGTGTAAAGGGCGTACCGCAAAATACCTCCTTCCTGCCGATCCGGCTGGGAACTCTGCGCCTTCTTGCGCCTGAAACGCATCCGGCTTCGGTGCGCATAGAAGTCACCAAGGCCTCTCCACGGTCGATCGAGGCGAGTTTCGAATTTCTGGATGCGGAAGGACAGACGGTCGTGCGCCTGAACAAGGCCCGTTTCAAGGCGGTTACGCTCGGCCAGGACACACGGCCGGATGATCTCGTTTACCGGCAGATCGCGACTGTGCTTCCCGATCCGAACCGCGTCTCCCCGTTGCTGAAAACCTTCGAGGGACTCGCCAGCCTTGCGAAAAGACTGGATCTTGCCGGTTCAGAAGAGCAGGAACCGGAGGACAGCCGCGTTTTGATCGAGGCGCTCGGCCGGGCGATCTCTCATCACACGCTGTTCGGAAAATTCAGTGACAGGCAAATCCGTGTTCGCGATCTTGTGGCGGCGGGCGAACTGCACGAAACGGCCGCGCCGCTTGCTTCGAGCATGTTGATCTGGTTGTCGGAAAGCGGCCTTTGCGAGGAAACGGATGAGGGTTTCCGACTCGAGGATCCTGCAGGACATCCTGCGGCGCATGATCTGCTCCAGGCCCTCACCGATGGCGGCGGAGAACATATCGCGGAAGCAGCTCTTCTCGCGCGGCTGTGGACGGGTCTGAGCGACATATTCCTGTCAGGCCTGGAAGACACGGCCTCCAAGGTCTATGCCTCCAGCCTGTTCGACGCCTACCGTTCCTCCTCTCCGGGCAAGCGGGCATTGTCCGCAGCGCTGCAAAGCAGCGCCCGATCGATTTTCGCGAACTGGTCGAAGGATCAGGCTTTGCGGGTGCTTCTCGTGGGTGCCGGAGGCGGCCTCGCCGCAAACCTCGACAAGGACCTCGATCCAACCCACATGGCCATGACGGTCACAGACGCGACATCCGCCGCCGTTGGCCGCGGGGAGCGGCTTTGGCAAGGGAGTTCCGCAACGACCTTTCTTGAGCCCACGGAAGCGGAATTCGATGCCATTAGCTATTTCGACCTGGTGCTGTTCGATACCTCGCTTGCCGATATCGATCCTGAAACACTGAAGCGTTTCGTCAGGTCGCTCACACCTGGCGGCGTGGTGCTTGCGGCCGAACCGCTGCCGCAACCACTTTCGGACCTGATCATGGGTGTCGGGTCGAGCTGGTGGGATGAACAAGCAACCGCCGCCGAACCGATCTCCAGGCAGCAGAGCGACTGGACGAAAACCCTCGAAGCCGCCGGACTCGGGGAAGTCGAAATCGTCCCCTTGAAGAGTACACTGATCGAGGCGGACCTGATCAGTGCGCGCATTCCGGAAGATGCGGACCTTCCCCGTACCGAGGAAGACGAAGAAGCCGCGGAAGCAGCTCCGGAAGCGAAGGCTTTTCTGCTACTGACCGATGCGGAGGGCCCCGCGCACCGTCTGGCAGAAGGCCTGAAGTCCTGCATGGAACGGCACGGACACGCGGCGACGCTTCTTGTCCCCGGCGAAGTGACCGAACAGCTCGGCGATGGCATCTGGAGCGCCGCGCTGGAGCTGGATCGACCACCAGAAGCACCGGACGAGACGCTTGGGCAACTTCTGGCGGCTCATGACGGGCGTCTGGTTCACATGCGCGGCGCTTATGCCAAACCGGGCGACGCGCTGAATTCCGTTGATAGCCGCGCCTACAGCATGATGATCCTGTTGAAAGCTCTCGGAGCTGAAAAGGGTGAATTCACCCTGCTCGCTCCGGCCGGAGCCCAGGACATTGCCGGCGGCAAGGCGCCCGCCCCCGATCAGGCGGGCATCTGGGCTTTCGGCCGGGTGGTGATGAATGAATATCCGGATGCGAACCTCAAGCTGATCGATGTCTCTCCGGATCTGGAGCCGGGCATTGCCGCGGCCCGTGTCGCCGAGGAGATCCTGATCGCGAATTGCGAACGGGAAATTGTTCTCGACAGCGAGACGCGGTCCGGCCTGCGCCTCCTCAAGGGCGGTGTCCTGTCGGATGCCGCCCTCCCGGAAGGTGCGCGTCCCGCAATGAGGCTCGATATTTCGCGTCAGGGATCGCTTGACCAACTGACGTGGAAGGCGGTCGAGCGCAATACGCTTGCCGGCCGGGATATCGAAATCGCGGTTGAAGCCAGCGGCCTCAACTTCCGTGATGTCATGTGGGCGCTCGGCCTGTTGCCGGAAGAGGCTTTGGAAGACGGCTTTGCCGGTCCGACCCTTGGCATGGAGTGCTGCGGTCATGTGATCGCCTGCGGTCCTGATGTCACCCGGTTCAAAGCCGGCGACAAGGTCATCACCTTCGCACCGGCCTGTTTCGCCTCCCATGTCACGGTCGACGAAAGCGGATGCGCCCCGATGCCCTCGACGGTGTCGGCGGAGGAAGCGGCCACCATTCCGGTGACCTTCCTGACCGCCTTTTATGCGCTCGTGCATCTGGCGAACCTGTCCGAAGGGGAAACCGTGCTGATCCATGGTGGCGCCGGTGGCGTTGGCCTGGCGGCCCTGCAGATCGCAAAATGGCGCGGTGCGAAGATCATCGCCACAGCCGGGTCCGAAGACAAGCGCAACACTTTGAAGCTCCTCGGGGCGGATGTTGTGCTGGATTCCCGCAGCCTCGCCTTCGTCGATGCCGTTCTTGAAGAAACCCGCGGCGATGGCGTCGATGTGGTTCTGAACTCGCTCTTCGGCGAAGCGATGGAGCGCAGCATTGAGGTGCTGAAGCCGTTCGGCCGTTTCCTGGAGCTGGGCAAACGGGACTATTACGGCAATACCCGGATCGGCCTGCGTCCCTTCCGCCAGAACCTCACATATTTCGGTATCGACGCCGATCAGTTGCTGACCCGCCAGCCGAAACTGGCCGTCGACCTTTTCGTCAAGCTTGTCGAACTGTTCGAGGACGGCACCCTGCGGCCCCTGCCGCATCGTGTGTTCGAAGCGGCCGACGTTGTCGATGCGTTCCGCCTGATGCAGCAGGCCGGGCATATCGGCAAGATCGTCATTCGTCCGCCCGAGGTGCCTGCTTCGATACCCACGGCAACCGACATCGCGTTCGACGGCAACGCGGTCTATGTGATTGCCGGTGGTTTCGGCGGATTCGGGGCAGCTCTGCTGAACCGGCTTGCCGACCACGGAGCTCGAAACCTTGCGGTGCTGAGCCGCAGAGGCGATGCCAGTGACGAAGCTCAGTCCGTCATCAGCCAGTTGACGGATCGAGGCGTGACCATCAAGGGCCATGCCTGCGATATCACCGACGAAAAGGCGGTTAAAACCACGCTTGCCGAAATTCGCGCGCACGGCAAACCCATCAAGGGTGTGTTCCACACGGCCATGGTTCTGAACGACGTCCTGATTGCCAACATGGATCACGATGGCCTGACCCGGGTGCTTGCTCCAAAGATCCGCGGCGCGGAGCTGCTCGACCGCCTGACGGCGGACGATCCCCTGGACCATTTCGTTCTCTATTCCTCGGCAACCACTCTCGTGGGCAATCCGGGCCAGGCCAACTATGTGGCCGCGAACGGCTATCTGGAAGGGCTGGCCAGGAAACGCCGCGCCGAAGACCGGCCGGCGCTTGCCGTTGCCTGGGGCGCCATTTCCGATGCCGGTTATCTCGCCCGCAACGAAGACGTCAGCGAACTGCTGTCCCGCAAGCTTGGCCGGCACGCGCTGACGGCCAAGGAAGCCCTGGATGGCCTCATGGCGCTGATGGCGCAGCCGGAGCAGTCGAAAGACGTCAGCCTCGCAGCGCTCGGCTACGCCCGTGTCGACTGGCAGGCAGCGCGCAAGGATCTGGCTCTGGTGGGAACGCCATTTGTCAGCCTGCTTGGTCTTGGCGATGAAGACGACACCGGTTCCGATGGCGTTATAGATCTGGCCGTCATGCTGCTGGGCATGGATCAGGTCACCGCCGCTCAAACGGTTGCAAAGCTTCTGGCCGCGGAGATCGGCAAGATCCTTCGGATCGCGCCGGAGGAAATCGATCCGCATAAACCGCTTTCGGATATCGGTATGGATTCGCTGATGGCTTTGGAACTGCGCATGAGCGCGGAACGCCAGCTCGGTATCGACATTCCGCTGATGTCACTAGCCAATGGCGCAACGCTGATTGACTTGTCCAGCCGCGTGGCCAATCGTGTTCTTGGAGAAAAAAATGCGTCCGGCATGTCGGACGAGAGTCAACAGCTCGCCAGCCTGCACACGGATGACGAACGTTCCGAGACAGAAGACCTTTCCGACGTCGCGGCTGAAGTCGAGAGCAAGAGCCGTGAACTCGGTTCCTTCCTCTGACTGCCAGTAGCTAGGCCGGATGCAATAAGGAATGACAGCTATGGGCTCAGATGATCGGGCCAAGCTTATGGACAGCTTGAAAGCCAACCGGCGGTCCGCGCGCGGACGCACAGCGTCAGCGCCCGACCGCTCTCAGGCAACCTCTCCCAAACGCAAGGTTTTCGACTTCAAGGAATTGCCTCAGGTCAAACAGCTGCAGATGCACCGGGCAGCCGCGGACATGATGGGGATCGAAAACCCCTTTTTCAGGCCGCATGACGGGCTAGCGACTGAAACCAGCGTTATCGGCGGGCACAACTACGACAATTTCGCGTCCTACAATTATCTGGGATTGAATGGACATCCGAAGGTGAACGCCGCGGCGAAGGAAGCAATCGACCGCTTCGGCACCAGTGTGTCCGCCAGCCGGATCGTTGCCGGCGAACGGCCTTTTCATGGCGAACTGGAAGCGGCCCTGGCCCGCATTCACGGCGTTGAATCCGCCATCGTCATGGTCTCGGGCCACGCCACCAACGTGACAACCATCGGCCATCTGATGCAAAAGGGGGACTTGGTCCTCACCGATTCCTTCGTGCACAATTCGATTGCCGAAGGTGTCAGGCTTTCCGGCGCCACCCGCATGAATTTCCCGCATGACGATCTCGATGCGCTGGAAAAGATGCTGGCCGATCACCGGCACAAATTCGAAAAAGTCCTGATCGCCGTCGAAGGCCTTTACTCGATGGACGGCGATTTTCCCGACCTCAAGAGGATCGTGAAACTCAAGCAGGCCTACGATGTCTGGCTAATGGTCGATGAAGCGCATTCGATTGGCGTACTCGGCAAGACCGGTCATGGAATTTCCGAGCATTTCGGGATCGATCCGACCGAAGTCGAAATCTGGATGGGAACCCTCAGCAAGACCTTTTCCTCCTGCGGCGGCTATATCGCCGGCTCGAAAGTCCTGTGTGATTATCTGAAGGTCTCGGCTCCGGGGTTCGTGTTTTCCGTTGGCCTGTCCGCCGCCCTTGCCGGATCCGCCATCGCCTCGGCGGAATTGCTGGAACAGGAGCCTGAGCGGGTTGAGCGCCTGCAGAAAAACGGAACGCTGTTTCTGAAGCTCGCAAAAGAAGCCGGGCTGAATACCGGGCCGAGTACCGGATACGCGGTCATTCCGGTTATTGTCGGTGATTCCGCCGGTGCGGCAACGCTTTCCAACCGTTTGCTTGCGAAAGGCATTAACGCGCTGCCGATCATTTTTCCGGCCGTTCCGGAAAAGTCCGCACGCATCCGCTTCTTCATCACGAGCGAGCACACGGAAGAACAGATCATCCGCGCCGTGGAAACGACTGCCGCCGAACTCGATGCCATGCGCGCGGACGGGACAGCGGTCGACCGGCTGATCAAGGCCGCCAGGTAACCCTGGAGGCTACTCCGGCGGCCGCGTTTTCCGCTATCTGTCAGATGGTTCCCGGTAACGCGGATCACGTTCGATTTCCGCTTCAAATCCCCCTAGGAACAGATCGCCGAGGATCGGCGGCAACAGATTCTGCAACCGGATGCCGAATGCCAGCAGAAACGGAAAGGCGTAGAAGGCGCGCCTGCGTTCTATCGCGCGCCGCATCAGTACGGCAGCCCTTTCCGCAGGCATTTCAAAAGGCTTTGCTCCCTTGTGCCTGGCGGACATCGGGGTCGTCACGAAACCCGGGCATATGATTGTCACCGAAACGCCGAAGGGTTTAAGCCAGCCGCGCAGAGAGTGGCCGTAGGCGATAATCGCGGCCTTCGTTGCGCTGTAGCTCGGCATGTCCGGAAGGGCCCGCATTCCCGCAAGTGAGGAAACCAGAACGACCTGTCCCCGCCCGCGCGCTTGCATGGCATCGACAACACCGGAGACGGTATTGACGACACCACGGTAATTCACGTCGATCTGCCGGTCGCTGTCCGCATCGCTCTCACGGGTCCTGTTTGGTCCAAGGCCGGCTGTGACTCCCGCGTTGGCAATGACAAGATCGACGGGATGGCGTGTATCGAGGTCGCTCAGGTAGGCGTGCAGTTTTTTCCGATCACGGATGTCGATCGCCGCGGCTTCTCCTTCTGCGCCCAGTGCGCGTATTTCTGTCATGACCGGTCCGAGCCGCGCCTCGTCGCGCGCGATCAACGCCAGATAGGTTCCCGGGCAGGCAAATTCCCTGGCCAGCGCCTGGCCAATGCCGCCGCTGGCTCCTGTCAGCACGATGACCCTGTCATATCGGTTCGTCATGGCCATTCCTTCATCCGGATTGCTCCGCTTTCATATATGTTCTGCTGAATTGAGACATCAAATGCCCAGTTTGCGTCCGAGCCAGGATGAATGACGCTTCAGCGCCGTGACAAGAAGGTGTTTTCGGTCCCCGCGCTGTTCACTCAGCCTCGCCACGAGGAATTCAGGTGTGCAGGGCAGCAGAGAGACCGGATCGACCGTGCGGGCGTATTTCACCAGCGCAAGATAGACCAGTTCCGGCAGACTGCGCGCGCGTCCCCTGCCCGGTATTTCCGTCAGATCCTCACACAATCCCCAACCGGCATAAAACGGTGCGCCGTGCACAGTAACTTTACGGCCGCGAAGAAGCGCTTCAAAGCCGGAAAGCGAAGAGAAAGTTTCAACAGTATCGACCGCTTCGATCAGATCGATGATATTGGCATCTTCGGCAATTTCATCGGCATAGTTCAATGCCGTTCGCCGTTCGACCTTGCCTTTGCGCAACCCTGTTTCCACATCCGGATGCGGCTTGAAGATCAGATGGGCGTCCGGATGCCGGCCGCGCACCAGTTTCAGCAGATCCAGGTTGACATTCGGCGTATTGGCGCAGTCGATTGTCGCCGACATTGACTTGCGGATCGCCGCGTCGTCAGCAACTTGTCCGGGGATCAGGATCGTTGTTCTGTCCGCGGGAAAGGAAAACGATCTCGATTTGCCGAAATTGTATTTCGACACGCGTGCGGCACTGATCAGTTCAACAAGGCATTTGCCGCGCTGCTGTTCCGCCTCAGAAAGCTCATAGTCTTTCAGCAACACCTCCAGGCGGCTCGGCCGGGACGGATCGTAATAGATCCCGAGATCGTCGACGGCAAGCATCGCGCCGCGGGCAAGACCGGCCCCCAGCCCCACCGACCTCAGAAATCCGTCCTCGATCCGCAAGAGCGGGATTCCTGCTTCCGAGCAGGCTTCCTCAAACGCCGCGTCCGTCCGTCCCGCCCAGGACAGGATCTGCCCGCCGCTTCGCCCTGCCGCCGCGATCGCCTCTTCCTGCGTTTCGTGAAATGACACCTCACCGCCCGTACCGGAGAAGGTTGCCCGGATTGAAGGATGGTTCCAGTACTGGGCTCCATAGCAGTGGCTCGCGCGGCAGTTTTCCTGCCAGCTCGTCTGGACCGTATGGAAGATTCGCAGGGCCTCGGACCACCTGACCGGTTGTCCGGTATAGGGTGAAAACCAGACCGTATTATGCGTCAGTATCGATTCCAGTACAGCCTCTGGAGCGATATCATGCTCGGCGGAAGTCTCTTCGATGCCACGCCAAACCCCGCTCGCCTCCTTCCCAATGTGCTTACGGTCCGAAAGAACACCTTCCAGATCCACGCCGCCGCGGGCAGAAGTTTCAGATTCTCCGGCTGCGTCGCAAGAAAGGTCAAGGGAACGCCAGGTGCTGACAAATTGCTGGTCGGACCGCTCCGCAGCCCCACCGATCGCGTCCGCGCAGGCGCGTGCGAGGAGCAGCCACGGGTTGCTCAGATCTTCATTGCCGGGTTTGTCCAGCGGCAGCAGAATGAGGCTTGCGGGAACGCGTTTGGCCTCAATCGGCGTCGGTCCCGGTAGCACGAGAAGAAGGACCGCTGCCTTTCGCTTCGCCATGTCGACAGCCAAAGGCAGCTGTTCCGGTACGGCGACGACATAGAGTTGTTCCCGGTTCTGCTCCTTCGCCTCTTGCGCATCGAGCGCGCGCCTGATGAGCGTCTTCCACCTGACGAGCGAAGGGGCCGCGCCGAAGAGTATTTTCGGATCTTTGACGCGCGCGCTCATAGAGGCACTCCAAGTTTACGTGCTTTTTCAAGCCTTGGAGGCGGTTCGACAAAGGCCCCGAGCGGATTGAGCTCACGTTTTGCGATGCGATCCGCGATATTCCAGGCAGCGACAAAAACGCCCTCCCGGTTATGGATCGATCCGCGAATTTGAGTTGTCGCCGCCAGCGCGCGTATATAGGCGTTGAGAAGCAGCGGGTCCGGCCTGTGAGGATCATTCCAGAAACCGGAAAGGTCTCCCTGATGGGTCAGCCCCTCCATGTCATAATGGGCGGGCACCAGGGTTTTGACCGGGACCTGCGCCTGCAAGGCTTCCAGGCCGGCGGTCGAATTGAGCGTCACCACTCCCGCCGCTGCCTCAAGGGGTTTCGACAGGCCGCCGCCATCGAAATAATGCATACGGGCACTCAGGCCGTATTTCAGCGCCAATGCGTTCGATACCCCAGACCAGTCCTCGAAGCCGACATCGAGGGGATGGCTTTTCAACACCAGGTGCGCGTCCTCTGGAGCAGATTCGGAAAAGGACCGGAAGACAATTTCCAGAACCTGGGAAAAGCTTTGATACGGGGAATGCCTGCGAAGCTGGAAATCGCCCTCCAGCTGGATCGGCAGCACAAAATAGCTGCAACCTGTTTGCCGGAGCGCCTCGATTTTACGATCCGCTTCGGCAGTCCGCCTTTTTTCCCGAAGGAGCCGCGAGGCCCCTCGCAGATACTCCTCTATCGGCGGGTAGATCGTATGCCGCACATAGTTTGGATAAAGCAGCTTCAAAAAGACGTTCGTCAGATTGTAGGCGACATCCGGAGCCGTCTGAAGCCAGAAGGAGGATGGAAACCGCGGTTCCAAATCCACATCTCCCGCCCTGTCCGCAACAGCCCGGACGGCATCCGGATCGGCGGGAAAACGACTCAGTGTCGACAACCCGTCTCTCTCCAGCGTCATCCAACCGGGCCGCAATGCCCCAAGTTCGGTCACGGCAATCTGAATATCCAGCGGCAGCGCCTTTTCGACGGCGATCCTGTGGTAGATCCGCTGATCTCCGTGCAGCACCAGGTCTGTAATTCCATGCACGGCCAAATAGTCTTCAATGAAGTCAGGCCAGTCCCGCGGTGAGCCTTTGAAGCTGGTGCATTCCTTTCCGTGCCACTGCATCCAGTCTCCGGCACAGAAATTGATCCGGAACACCTGGCAGCCGAATTTCCTGAGATGGTTTCCCGTCATTCTGAAAAGAGGTGACAGCGGCCCCTGCAGAAAGAGTATCCGTCGCTCGGAGCAGTCCGCCCTGACCTCTCCCTTGCGGGGATCAGCCGGGCCAGACATGAGTCCATCGCTCCATCTTGCCGCGCGCCTTCAGCTGCTCGCAAAAAGTTGTTGCTATGCCGCGCGATCGGGCCTTTTCCAGCCTGGGAGGTGCCTCGCAAAACGCGTCCGGTAAATTGACGGTGCCGGCAATGATGCGTTCGGCCATCAGTTCCGCGCCGGCTTCACGGCCTTCCCTGGTATAAAAGCAACCCTTGACCTGTATCGAAGCTGCCAGCAGACGTTCCAGCGCGTCCAGAAGTTCCTGGTCGGGAGCCGATCCTTCACGCCAGAATGTGTCCAGCGGTTTCTGACAGGTAAGCCCTTCAATGTCATAGAGGGCAATCCCGAGAACTTTCGTCGGACAGTTCGCCCGCAAAGCGTGTAAACCGGTCGTGCTGTTTATGGTCAGGGATCCTGCCGCATGGCTGAGCAGCCTGTTCAGGTTTCCGCCATCCACAAGCAGAACGCGTTTCTTGACGCCGTGTTTTTTGGCGATTGTGCGCAAGATCCGCGACCATGGCTCCATCCCGTTATCAAGCGGATGAACCTTGAAGACCAGCCTGGCAGACGATGGGGCATGGAGGGAAAAGGACCGAATGACATCCTCGGCCGCGTCGGCAATATGATCGTACTGGGAATTGTAACGAAGCTGATAATCGCTCTGAAGCTGCAGGGGAAAAACGTAGTAAGGAAGCCCGGTAGCGATGATGTCGTCGATGACATGATAGGCGTGACGGTCGCGGCGCTTGGCCATCGCGAACCGGGGAATGTTGCTGAGATAGTCGATGAAGGGATGATAGAGCTTGTCACGTATATAACCAGGAAAGGCCCATGCGAAAATCACGTTGGCCATATTGTAAGTAACCTCGTTCACCGCTTCGTTGATGAACGGATACTTGTACAAAGGCTGGCGATCAATTTCCGGAAGCGCCTCACCGCTTCTGCGGATGTGGTCCGCATCCTCCGGAAAGAGAGAGTGGGCTGACATTCCGCAATGTTCCAGAGTGATCCAGTCGGGCCGCAGATATCCGTTTTCAAAGGTCAGGCAGGTTAGCCCCAAGTCCGCGCCGACCTCAGCCGCCGCGACATGATAAGGAATGCGATCGGCGTAATAGACGATGTGGGTAATTCTGTTCTGCCGGCAAAAGTCCCGCAGCCAATTCGGCCAGTTCTCAAGGTTGCCACGATAGGAGCGGCATCTGCGGTCATGCCAGCCCAGCCAGTCACCTGCCGACAGATTGACCCGCAAGGTTCGCACGCCGCGTTTCTCCAGGCTGTCCGCGATCGTGCGCGCAAAGATCCCGGGCGGACCTTGCAGAAAAAGCACCACCATGGAGCTGACTGGACTCATTGCGTTTTGCCAATCTGCTGGCTTAGGCGGCTTGAGAAGCCGGTTCGAACCGCCGAATGTTGCGACCAGCAATCTTTAATCGTAAATTCTCTGTACCGTCGAGTAATTGCTGATCAGCGGCGCGATGATCTGGAGGAATTTCCCGAGTTCCGCGGTCGGATGGTTCGAGACGTAGATGATATCCTTGTCCCGCATCTCGAAGTTCTGAGCCAGGAAGAAGCCTTGGGGATCTCTGAGGCTTAGCTTGTAGACCATCGGAACAGCCGTCTGGCCGGAAAGCTTCTGGTCGAGGGCCGGCTTAAGTTTACGGACAAGCGCGGCATCTTCATAACGGAACAGGAACACCCCGTTCGCGTCGGCACGATCATCGCGTAACCCGCCTACCGTTGCCAGCGCCTCGGCCATCGTCACGGTCTTGGTCCTGAACGGAACCAGCTGATTGTCTTTCACAGCTCCAAAAGCTGAAAAGGTGCGCGGACGATGCGACAGCAGTATGTTGTCGCTCGGTGAAATGAGAACGTTATTTTCCGGATAATCTATGAGATCTTCCAGCCGTGTCGTACCGGCGCGGTTTCCCCGTTTCAGCGTAACGACCGTCTCGTAAGTGGCCTCACGGGACCCACCCGCCTGGGCTACGAGGTCAAGTAGACGCGTATTGCGCAGGGGCAGAGGGTAAACGCCCGGCTTCGCCACGTCTCCGACAACCACCGCGGTGGTGCTGAGCTTGTCCTTCAGTGAAACAAGGACCTGCGGTTCTACGGCCTTTCCGATCAGTTTTTTCTGGATCGACTGGCGCAGCCCTTCGATGCTGAGACCGGCTGCGCGGACGCTCCCTGCATACGGGATGAAAATAGAACCGTTTTCATCCACCACGGACGGAATCTGGCTCGACCCACCCCCACCGCTGGAAAACAAGCCGTCGGGAGACGCTTCCCAGATAGTGACAACAAGTGTGTCACCGACACCGAGCAGGGACGACGAACCGCCGCTGCCGACGCCATGGAACTGGTTTGCGAATGCAAGGGGCCGATAGGCCTTGACCAGATCGATATTTGTCGCTTCCAGTACTACGACGGTATAATCGCCAGCCTTGGCGCTTTCCTCAACATCCTGCGAGGTAATATTAATCGCGGCCGGCCCGTCTCCGGGTAGAGCGGAACATCCGAACAACGCCCCCGCAACCACCAGTACTGACAAAATTCGCATTAGATCCCGATCCACCCGTTTGCTGTCCGTCTGGTAGCATCCTCTTGCCGTCATGTCCAAGACGCAACAGCCTTATTCCCAGGAGAAATGTCCCACCTGTGACTTTGCTGTAACAGTACACCTCTTTTTCCTAGTGAATTGATTAATTTCCGATTTATCGTCCTAAGATCGGCACACACAACGCGCTAGTGACCCGGTTTTTCCCCGCTCCCGATGAGGACATCGATGACCGCAAACGACCTGACCACAATCCGTGAAACAGTAAAGAAATCCTCTGAAAATTTAACTAGGTGGCTGACAGAAAAAGCTCTTCCTGTCTGGTTTGCAGCAGGCGCTGACCTTGTGACTGGTGAGTGTTTCGAAGCAATCGACTTGGCAAGCATGCGGGCGGTTCCAGTTCCGCGCCGGGCGCGTGTCGTTCCCCGGCAGATTTATTCTTTTCTGGAAGGTGCAAAACTTGGCTGGGCGGGTCCGGCCGGTGAGCTTGCGATAAAGCTGTCGGATTGGCACGGGAAAGCGTTCCTGACAGATGCAGGCTATTTCGCTGGTGCCGTGGATATGGAAAACCGCATCACGGATCCTTCGTTCGACCTCTACAATCAGGCCTTCGCCCTGCTGGGATTCGCCCAGATAGCGGCGGCGCCCCCCGAACGCAGGGCCTCGGCAGCCGCACAGGCCTTAAATCTTCTCAATTTTCTGTTCGAGAATTACCGTCATTCTGAAGCCGGTTTCCGGGAGGCCCAACCGGACAAGGCGCCACTTTGCTCCAATCCGCACATGCACCTGTTCGAGGCGTGCCTCGCCTGGGAAGTTATATCCGACGATCCGGTCTGGAGAGACCTCTCGGATGAAATCGCCGAACTTGCGCTGACCCGGTTTATCGATCCCGTGAACGGCGGCCTGCGTGAATTCTTCGATCTGGACTGGACGCCGATGCCCGGCGACAAGGGCCGGGTGATGGAACCCGGACATCAGTTCGAATGGGCCTGGCTGCTGGCGGGTTGGGGACAATCGCGAAACGATGCGGGCGCCCTTATCGCCGCAAGGCGCCTTTATGACATCGGCTGGACATACGGCATCGACGAAAGCCGAGGCGTGGCCTTCATGGCGCTGAACGACGATTTCACCGTCCGCGATCCGGTTGCCCGGCTTTGGGGACAAACCGAATGGATCAAGGCGGCAGTCGCTTTGGCGCGGATCTCGACCGGGGCCGAGAGAGAAGCCTATCTCGCCGATATACCGGATGCGGTGCATGCGCTGCAGATCTACTTCAAAGGTGTGCCGGACGGTCTCTGGCACGACAAGCTCACTTCGGAGGGCCAGTTTCTCGACGAGCCGGCCCCGGCCAGTTCGCTCTATCACATCGTTTGCGCAATTTCCGAATTGAGCGCATTTGCGAAGTCTCTTTAAAGGAATGCGACGGCCTGTATCAGGCGTTAATGACGAAACGGGAGCAGGAAAAGACGCAAACCGTCTTTTTCAATTGCTCACGGCAATCTATAGCTTGTCGTCGAATCCGGATTTCAGCTCATGGACACAGTAACAAGGAAGCGGAATGCCCGAGGCACAGATCATTGACGGCAAGGCGATCGCGGAAACGGTTCGCGAAGAAATCACCCGCCGGGCGGCGGCGCTGCTTGAGACCAGCGGTGTGCGTCCAGGCCTTGCAGTCGTGCTGGTCGGGGAAGATCCGGCAAGCCAGGTCTATGTGCGCAACAAGGACCGGGCGGCGGAAGCCTGCGGTTTTCATTCGCTCAAGCATACGCTTCCCGCAGAGACCAGCGAAGCGGATGTTCTTTCGCTCGTCGACAAGCTCAACAACGACCCGGACATTCACGGCATTCTGGTGCAGTTGCCTCTGCCCGGGCATATCGACGAAAGCAAGGTGCTTCGCCTGATCCGGCCGGAAAAGGATGTCGACGGGTTCCATCCCGTCAATGTCGGCCTTCTGACCGCCGGAGAACGGGCCAGCGCGCTGGTTCCCTGCACGCCAGCGGGTTGTCTGGTTCTCCTGAAACGGACGCTGGGGGACACGCTTGCCGGGCAGAACGCCGTCGTGGTGGGACGATCCAACATTGTCGGCAAACCCATGGCCAGCCTTTTGCTGCAGGAGAGCTGCACCGTCACAATCGCCCACAGCCGGACCAGAAACCTGCCCGATGTCGTGCGCGCGGCCGACATTGTCGTCGCCGCAGTCGGCCGTCCCCAGATAATCGGGGGGGACTGGATCGGACAGGGGGCGACGGTGATCGACGTGGGTATCAACCGTATTCCCGCGCCTGAGCGCGGCGAGGGCAAGAGCCGGCTTGTCGGCGATGTCGCCTTCGAAGAAGCGCTGGAACATGCAGGCGCAATCACGCCGGTTCCCGGCGGTGTCGGGCCGATGACCATCGCCATGTTGATGGTCAACACGCTAACCGCCGCACGGCGCCTGCTCAACCTTCAGGAAGAAGACCCGTTGTTCTAGGGATCTTTCCATAGCAAAACCGATCGAACTTGAAATGCTCGAGCAATCCTTGTTCCTTCGAACGAAGGTTGCACCGCTTGTGGCCGCGGCAACACCTGTTCGAGCGAAGTCGTTGTAGCGCCTGCGCACTTGCGCTGCCCGCGACGCCATGATCTATCGTGTTGAGAGTACATTAACCGTGGTTGACCTAACGTGAGAAACGTAGGGGCTGCGTATGCAGTTTGGCTTGATTGTGACAGGTCGCACCGAGGCAATCCGGCCATGCCAAACCGTCAGGCGGCAGTAAGTGAAGGGTCTACCGTCCTGCAAACCCGGCTTTGATTCGGGTGCGCGTGGTTACGCTTTGATGACACTGGCCGGCTTGCCGGCGCGCGGTGCGTTTTGTGCTGCCAGACGCCTCCTCCAGGCCGGACTGATTTTCACGGTACTGACGGCAGCACCGCAATCGGCTCATTCTTTCGAACTTTTCGGCTGGAAACCCTTCGGATCTTCTGAAGAAAATTCCGAGGCCGTTCCGGACCCCATTTCCTACGAACCCGAACTCACCGTCTCAAACGACAATGAACGTATAGCGACGGAATTGAGGGATGCATCGCTCCTGATGCAGCAAAAGGACCGCCCCCCTTCCGGAGAAGCCGGATTGCTGGCACGCGCGCTCTCCGACCGCGAACGCCTGATCGCACAGCTTTACGCAATTGGCCGCTATGGTGGAACAGTCGAAATCATGCTCGCGGGTATCCCGCTCGAGACGGCCCTGGAGCAGTCCGATTTACCCGAGGCTCGTCCGGTCAGCGTGATCATTCTGGTGGATCCGGGTCCCGTGTTCACCTTCGCGGACATTTCGATTTCCTCGCGCGGATCGGACCTTTCCACAGATCCGGCTTTCTGGGGGCTTTCTCCCGGCGAGGTGGCAGCTTCCGATGAGATCCTGAAAGCGGAAAGCCGCATGGTCTCCGTCCTGCGCGGACGTGGTTATCCGAAGGCTAAAATCGCCGAGCGGAGGATTACGGCCGATCACAGCACCAACAGTCTCGCCGTCACCCTGATCGCGGATGCCGGTCCCAAGGCCCGTTTCGGCGCCGTCTCAGTCAGCGGAACGAAAGTGACCGATCCGGCATTTGTCGTTCAGCAGGCGATGTTGCCGGAAGGTGAACTCTATTCCCCGGAGGACCTTGCACGCACCCGCAAGCGACTGAATGACCTCGGTATTTTTTCATCGGTCCGGTTGGTCGAGGGTGACATCGAAGGCCCGGACGGCACAATGCCGATCACCATTGAGGTGACTGAGCGCAAACGTCATGTGATCGGTGCGGGGGCTTCCTGGTCCAGCACGGAAGGCTTCGGAGTGGAATCCTATTGGCGGCGCAGAAACCTGTTCGGCCGCGGTGAACTGCTGTCGATCGAAGGATCCGTCGGCCGGCTCGGTAACGAAAGCCTGGAGAGCCTCGAATATTCCGCACGCATTGCCTTTGAAAAACCCGGAGTGTTCGGTCCCCTGACCAGTTTTTCAACGAGCCTGGGCGCGCGGCAGGAAAATCCCGATGCCTATTTAAGCCGCACCATTACCTATGATGCTTATCTGAACCGCCAATTCACGGATCAGCTCAAGGGCCGTGCGGGCGCAGAGGTCTTCTATGCCAATGAAGAGGACGTCTTCGGGGACAGCGACTATCTGCTCGTCGGATTGCCTGCCGACCTGACCTTCGACAACAGGGACAATCTTCTGAACCCGTCCAAAGGGGTCTTTGCCGCGTTCTTCGCGGAACCGGCATATGACACGCTGAATGCCAACGCCATGGGGTTCGTGAAAGGCACGGTTTCAAGCTACTACGCACTGGATGAATCCAAACGCTTCATCCTTGCCGGCAAAGTCACCGCGGGCTCCATTTTCGCGCCCTCCGTCGAAGCTGTCCCGGCAAGCCGGCGTTACATTGCCGGCGGTGGCGGCTCGATCCGCGGATATGCCTACCGCAATGTCGGTCCGCGTGTGGATGGCGAAGTAACGGGAGGCCGCTCCCTCATCGAATTGTCCGGAGAAGTTCGCGTCAGAATGACCGAAACGATCGGTGTCGTTGGATTTGTGGATGCCGGAAACGCGTATGAGAACAGTTTTCCCGACTTTTCTGAGGGCCTCAAGGTGGGCGTAGGTGCCGGGCTGCGCTACTTTACCCCTATAGGACCGCTTCGCATCGATGCGGCCATACCTCTGGATCCGGGACCGGGTGACCCGGATTTCGCCCTTTATGTCGGTTTGAGCCAGGCGTTTTAGCGCATATGCGTTTTCTAAAGCTTTCATTACGGATCTTCGGATTCCTGATCGCGCTCGCGATTATCGTTCCGATTCTCGCGATCGCTGCAATGCAGGTATCGGCCGGCCGGGCTTTTGTTTCGGGTGTCGTCAGCAACCTTGTCTCCACGGACGGACGGATAGTCAGGGTCGAAGGCCTTTATCTCGGCTTCGGACTCAACGGCGGACTTGAGCGACTGACAGTTGCCGATGAGGCCGGCGTCTGGTTGGCCGCCGACCGGATCACTCTTAGCTGGAACCCGTTGCAGCTCATTTCAGGCGAGCTGGACATCTCCAGCGTGACAGCAGGCCAGGTCGATCTGGAAAGACAGCCCTCAGCCCCGCAGGACGAAGCCGCCAGCGCCAGTTCCAAAAGCGATGGTTCTACCGGTTTCTCGCTGCCCGTCGATGTCACTCTGGACAGTTTCCGTCTTGGGGAAATCAATCTTGGGCCGGCACTGCTCGGAACACCCGTTTCTCTGAACGCCTCCGGATCCGGTGCCTTCGCTGCCAACCCCGCCCTCCTCACCGCTCATCTCGACGTCCACCGGATCGACGGTGTCGACGCCGGTCTGATCGCCGCCGCGGAATTCGAACCTGCAGCAGAAAAACTTGCCTTCGACATCACAGTGTCGGAGCCACGCGGAGGTTTGGCTGCCCGTCTGCTTGAGGTCCCGGACCTTCCGGCCCTGCGCCTTGAGCTGAAAGGCGACGGCCCCTTGACCAACTGGGCGGCCAAGCTCAACCTGGCTCTCGACGGACGAACAACTGTTACCGGTTCCGCAAGAATCGAGGAAGACACCGGCGGCCGGCATCTATCCTTCGATCTGGACGGCGATCTCGCCCCCCTGGCGCCACCCGAAGTCCAGGCCTTTTTACTCGGCACCACGAACGCTTCCGGGCAAGCCCGGTTTTCCGGCGATTTCGCCCCGCAATCGGCTCAGCTCGCCCTTACCACCCGAACCGTCTCTCTTAACGCCAGCGCAGACCTCACCAGCGCGGAAATCAACGCCACCGCAAACCTTTCGGTGAGCGCGGGCGAAAACGCCCTGATTGCCGTTGAACTGGCCAACCGGCGGATTGCTTTCGGCCCGGTGAAAGCCGATTTTACCGTTTCCGGCCAGCGATCATCCGCAGACTGGTCGAGCGAAGTGAGCATTGCGTCCTTTCAAACGGCGGAAGTCCGGACGGGCGAGATGGATCTCAAGGCTTCGGGCTCGGGCGCCAACCTTACCCCCACCGTCATGACCTCCCCGTTCCGCTTTTCTCTCGCGATTGCCGGACTGGAAGGACTGACGAAAGAAACCGCTCCGCTGTCGGGCCCGGTGTCTTTGCAGGGGAATGGTACGGCTGACGGTAAAAACAAGTCCCTGCAGATCGCCGGCTTTTCCGTCAGCACAACGGCCGGCCAGGCCAATCTGACGGATTCGGAGATTTCGGCCAGTAAAATCGATGCTCGTGGCCGCCTGTCCGTACCGGATCTGGCAATGTTCTCTGGTCTTGCCGGGCGCAATCTCGCGGGAAGCCTTGCCGGAACCTTTTCCGCCGACCTTGACCCGGACACACTCACCGGTTCGGCAACGGGCGCGCTTGTTCTGCGTGAGCTGAAAACAGACGTGTCTCAGGCGGACGCGCTGCTCACTGGCGAAAGCAACGTCGATCTGACACTGGATCTGGCCGGGCGGGATGACGTAACCGTCAAGAGCCTGGCGGTGAAAAACGAGGCCCTGGAGATTCGCGGCAACGCGCACTACCAAAAGGCCTCTCTGACGTCCGATCTGACAGTCCGCCTCGAGGATCTTTCCAAGGTCGATCCCCGTCTTGAAGGCGGCCTCGCGCTGGACGTCCGTTCGTCCGGTCCGCTCGGCGCTCTTGAAGTACAGGCGAACGCCACCTCTCAACAGATTCTGCTTGCCGGAACCCCACTCGATGACCTGAGCTTTTCAGCGGATGCGACGGCCGATCCGGCCGCGCCGACGGCTGCCGTGAAAGGCACGGCATCGCTCAACGGTCAGCCGATTGCCGTCGATGTGGTGCTGACGAGCAAGGACGGTGGCGCCGACGTCGAGCCCCTGTCGATCCGCCTTGCCGGAAACACTGTGACGGGGGCCCTTTCCATCGCAGACGTGGACAAGCCCGTCGAGACGCTGAAGGGCGATCTGAAGATCGATGCTCCGGATCTCGCCTCCCTCTCCCCCTTGCTGCTCACCGACATCAGTGGCCGCCTGCAGGGCACGCTTTCCGCCAACCCGCAAGACCGAACGCTGGCTGTTGACGTGACCGGCGCCGATATCGGCATACCGTCGGTCAGTTTCAGCAACCTGAAGCTGAAAGCCAACGTTGCGGCTCCTTATGCTCCGGAAAACATTACGGCGGATATCCAACTCGCGGGTCTGCTTACGGATGCAACCCCCATACACAGCGCCGACATCAGTGTAACACCGGACGGGGACGGCACCGCGATTACGGCGCAAGTGGCCATGGACAGGGATAATCGCGACGGACTGACCCTCAAGGCCCGCGTCAGCGAACTCGATAGCGGTGCCTATGTGCTGGCGCTTCAGGAACTCGCCCTGCACTACCAGGGCCTCACCAGCGCGCTCAAGCAGCCAACCACCATTTCCTATAGCGGCGGCGAAGCAATAATCGACCCTCTGGAACTCAGGCTTGGGAACGGGTCGCTGTCGGTAGCCGGCAAGGCCGGGCAGTCGCTGGACCTCACGGCCAAGTTGAAGTCCGTGCCGCTGAACCTCGCAAATGCATTTTTGCCGTCACTGGGTCTTGGCGGCACCTTGTCGGGCAGTGTGGCAGCCAAAGGAAGCGCATCGTCGCCCGAGGCGGAGTGGACGGTCACCGGCGCCTCGCTCACTTCCAGTGACCTCAGCAACAACAGTCTGACCGCTCTCGACCTGACTTCATCGGGTTCGTTGAAATCCAACGAGATTACGCAGACCACCCGTGTCAGCGATCCTAACGGATTGAATCTGACCGCCGCGGGCACCATCGGACTTTCGAGGCCCAACGCTCTGTCGATATCGCTTGAGGGCACGGTTCCCCTGGCCGTGGTGCGACGTCCCCTGCTGGACGCCGGGCTCAGGGGCGAAGGCTCGATTTCCCTGCAGGGTACGGTGACAGGCAACGTCGCCGATCCTTCCTACCAGATCACGGCAACGCCGGCCGATCTGAAAATAACCAGCCTGACGACCGGCCTGACCGCTCAGAACATCGGCGGCACCGTATCGGTGTCCAGTGACCAGGCCGTGTTGAACGGCATCGCGGGAGATCTCGCCACCGGCGGCACATTTTCCGCCGAGGGGACGGTCGGCATGAAAGACGGCCTGACCGCCGATATTGCCCTCAAGCTGAACAATGGCCGGTATGTCGATCCCGGTCTCGTCACCGCGGACATCGATGCCGATCTGAAAATCTCCGGACCTCTTGCTTCCCCGGCCGGTTCGGCATTGATCGATGGAAAGGTCACGATCAACAAGGCCGACATTTCCATTCCTGAAAATCTGCCAGGCGCCATTCCTCCGGTCGATGTGCGCCATGTGAACGCCTCGAAGGCAGTCCAGCAGCAGGCTGCGGAACTCGGCGGCGGATCGCGGCAGACCGGAACCCAGGAGAGGCGTTTTCCGCCGCGCCTCGACATTCTGCTTTCCGCGCCTGGCCGCATCTTCGTTCGCGGCCGCGGGCTTGATGCCGAACTCCAGGGAGAGCTCAAGATCGTTGGAACGACGACCGCCCCGCAAGCGATCGGCGCTTTCAGCCTCAGGCGCGGTCAACTCGATATCCTGACGCGCCGTCTTCTCTTCTCGCACGGCACCGCCACGTTCGAGGGATCGCTGACACCGGTCATCGATTTTGCTGCCACAACGTCCGTGAGTGATACGACGATTACCGTGAGTGTCAGCGGCGCGGCGGACGACCCGCAAATCGCGTTTACATCCTCTCCGGAACTTCCGCAGGACGAAGTTCTCGCTCTCCTGCTCTTCGGCAAGAGCGTCGGCAATCTTTCGCCAACCCAGATAGCGCGGCTGGCTGCCGCCATAGCCACCCTGACGGGCGGAAACGACAACGGTCCCCTTGCTTCGATCCGCAAGTCGCTCGGGCTCGATGCGATCGACGTCAATACCAATGGCGAAAACGGTCCGTCGGTCTCGGTCGGCAAATATATAAACGACAACATCTACCTGGGTGTTGAACAGGGAACCGGGACAAGTTCGAGCCGCGTGCAGGTCGATATAGATCTGAACCGCGGACTGAAAGTGCGCGGTGAAGTTGGAGCGGACGGGTCATCGAAAGCCGGTATTTTCTTCGAAAAAGAATACTGATCCCTTGATGCACCCTGACATTTTTATCACGGGCATCGCAAGATCCCGCCGTTCGACGCTCTCAATCCGACAAAGTCCCGGCCAGGTGTTGCGATGCACGGGCCTGCCGTGCGAGGTTGCGGACCATGAACCACATATTCAGGAAAAACTCTCCGTCGGGACCGGCGGGGACCGTATATCTGGCGGCGGAAACGATCGTTAGTGACGGGAGCGCGACAATGTCGAACAGCAGCACCGATTACACTTTGGGGGAGCGGATCTGCAAAGCCCGGGATGCCTCAAGTCTGTCCACAGCCCAGCTGGCACGCCGGCTCGGTATAAAAACGGCTACAATGCAAAGCTGGGAAAGCGACCGCTCCGAGCCGCGTTCCAACAAGCTCGTTCTGCTCGCCGGCGTCTTGAATGTCAGCCCGACATGGCTGCTTGTCGGCCGGGGCACACCGCCGATTTCGGAAGATGCCTCGGGCACGGACCTGGATAGCATGCGGGTCGCCCTTGACCGCATTCAACGGCAGGCCCAGGCGCTTGCGGATGAAATCGGGGTGCTGCAAGACCGGATGAACGGGGAATAACTCCCAAACCCCGAATGATCGGTCTTTATCGCCTACCGCTTCAGGTAAGTTCCGCTTCCCCGGCAAGCGCGAGGAGATCCAGCAGAATTTCCTCCGGAATCCTCAACCCTTCGCGGACAGCAGTCTCACGGGCTTCCAGCCTGCGGCTGCCGGGAAGCCGGGCTCCCTCGGTCTGCTCTATTTCGCTGAACAGCAGACCGATACGCTCCCAATAGGCATTATCGGAGGCCAACCCCGGATCGATCGCCAGGATGGTTTGCGCAAGGTTGGGCGGAGCGCCCTTGCCGTCGAACAGGCCGTTCGCCTCAAAGCCGAAATGCGCGCCGACGAGCGCAGCCGACAGAACCTCGATCATCAGCGCGAGCGCGGCCCCTTTCGCTTCACCAATGGGAACCATCGTGCCGTTCATCGCGGCGGCGGCGTCGGTCGCCGGCCTGCCCTGATCATCGAGAGCCCATCCTTCCGGGATCGGCCGGCCGGTCCTTGACGCGGCCATGATCTTTCCCTTGGCAACACGCGAGACGGCGAAATCGATCACCAGCGGAGGCGCGCCGGCCGGTCCCGGGGCCGCGAAGCAGATCGGATTGGTGCCGAACATCGGACGGCTTGCGCCCCACGGTGCGATTGCCTTGGGGGCATTGCCGAACACCATGGCAACCAGGCCCTTTTGGGCAAGAACCTCGCAATGAGCGCCCCCCTGTCCGAAATGATGGGAGCGATGAATGGCGGCCAGAGCGACGCCGCTCCGCCTTGCCATGTCCGGCAGAATCTTCTGCGCGAGGTCGATTGCCGGATAGGCGAACCCGTGTCCCGCGTCGATCCGCACAAGTCCCGGTTTCACGGTCTCGCAGGACGGGCGAGCTGTCCCGTGGACCTTGCCCGAGCGAACCTGCTCGACATAGGAGGGCATGCGCGACAGGCCATGTCCCGGCTGGCCGGAAGCCTCGGCGGCGACAAGCGCCCGGGCCACAGGAGCGGCGTTTTCCGGCGCGGTTCCGGCGGCGATCAGCGCCTTGGCTGCCAGACGTTCGGCTTCGGCAATTGAAACAGTTCGTGTCACTCTTGGTTTCCGTCTCTGCTGCTGAAGATCCGTGAGCGATGAGCTGATCGCACCTTGGCCGGTAAATAGCAAATCGGAATTAAACTCCGACGGCCGGATCGCGCCAACACCGGACCCCCCCCGTCATCCGTTTGCTACCTGTGCTGTGTCGTAGGCGACCGTTAGAGCGTCGCGTGGTTGCGGCACGAGTTTCAGAAGATCGCTAACATCAGACTTCAGGAAGCCTGCCATAGCGGCCGACGAGATCGATAAGAGCATCGGGGCCTGGAATGGCAATAGTGGCACGGTGGATAGCCGCTCACGCTCGGCCGCAAGACTTGTCGGTTCATAGGCAACTGCAAGCCGCTGTGCCAGATGAGGTACGGAAAATGGCGTGACGCCGGAAAGCTCATAGGTGAGCCCCGCGTGAGCCTTCGGATTTTGAAGGACTTCGAACGCCGCGTCGGCCAGGTCGGCTCTCGCTACTGCGGATATCGCAGCGGTGCCGAATGGCACCGTGATCCGCCCTTGGCGCGGCGCGGCAAGTGTACCGATTAACTCCGCATAAAGCCCGTTACGAAGGATCGTCCACCCGAGACCGCTTTCGATCAAGGCGCGCTCAGTCCAGCGATGCGCGAGCGCAAAACCCAGATGATCGCTGGCCGCCGACAGGCTTGTGTAAACAACATATGTAACGCCTTGTCGGCGTGCCTCTGTTAGAACCGCTCCGTGCCTGCGTATGACAATGTCATCTTCTGCATAGCCGGCGGAGAGAAGGAACAGAGTTGAGATGCCTGAGAAGTCCAGCGTCTCCGTGTGATCGAAATCCATCACACGGTCAGCAACTCGCGAGCGGCTGGCTGTTTCAACCGGAAGCCCGGCCTCCTTCGTTCTTTGTGCTACAAGTGATGCAAGCTGGCCCGATGCGCCGGTTATCAAAATCATGGACGTCCCTTTCCGTTAGGTTCCGGCATGGTTTAGGACGTTTCGGTCAGACACATAAGGAGGCACAATCTTGTCCGCTACGCACACCGATGTTCGCGGGAAAGCCGCGATAGAACCTTGCGGCTCGCCGGATCACGAGGACTGCGGAATACGCCTTGCGCTTGACCGGCTGGGCGAACAGTGGACGGTGATGGCGCTTGCTGAACTGTCCGCAGGCCCCCGGCGGTATCGGGAGCTGGAGCGTGCGCTGGTCGGCGTCTCGCAGAGAATGATGACCTTGACGCTACGCCGCCTGGAGCGCGACGGACACGTTCTGCGTCATGTCGAGCCGACCGTTCCTCCGAGTGTAACTTACGAACTGACGGAGCTAGGCCGTTCCTTCGCGGAGCAAGTTGCTTCACTGGCCACCTGGAGCAGGCAGCGCAAGGCCGAAATAGAGACGGCTCAGGCACGCTTCGACGGCCGACCTACAAACTGACGGAGAAGGCCATCTGCTCCAAATCAGGCGACTACGGATGGCGCTCCCCCACCTCGCATTCCTGCTTCCTGCAAATTGCCTTTGCTACGATCTCGGCGCGCCTTCTTTCAACTAGAAAGCACTTGCATGAGCCCGCGCTCGCCCTCTATCTCTAAGGCAGCTATTCAGATCAGCAATCTGCCCTCCACCTCATCCCAATCTTCGGGGAGCCTCCCATGTCATTGAATACTTCGCTGTTGAAACAACAGGTTTTTATCGACGGTACCTGGCTGGATGCCGATAGCGGCGAAACGATCGAAGTGGTCAATCCGGCAACCGGTGAAAAGATCGGATCCGTACCCATGTGCGGACGCGCTGAAACCGCGCGAGCGATCGCGGCTGCAGACGCCGCTCTGCCGGGCTGGAAGGCTCTGACCGCCGAAGCCCGCGCCGGACACATGCACAATCTGTGCGACGCCATCATGGACCAGATCGACGATCTCGCGGTCATTCTGACAACGGAGATGGGCAAACCCCTCGCCGAGGCAAAGGGCGAGATCGCGCTTGGCGTCAAATACATCCGCTTCCTCGCCGAGGAAGGCAGGCGCATCTACGGCGACACGATCCCCTCGCCCTGGGCCGACCGGCGCATTCTGGTCACCAAGGAGCCCGTTGGCGTCGCGGGCTCCATCACGCCGTGGAACTTTCCCAACTCGATGATCGCCCGCAAGCTCGGCGCGGCGCTTGCCGCCGGATGCACCATGGTGATGAAGCCGGCCGAGTTCACGCCCTACTCCGCGCTGGTCTACGGTGTGATGGCCGAAAAATCCGGTCTCCCCAAAGGCGTCATCAACATCATTACCGGCGATGCCCCGGCCATCGGCGAGGAGATGTGCGAGAACCCGGCCTTGCGCAAAATCACCTTCACCGGGTCCACCCGCGTCGGTAAATTGCTGGCCGGAAACGCCGGCAGGAACATGAAGAAGATTTCCATGGAGCTGGGCGGCAATGCACCGTTCATCGTCTTCGACGACGCGGATCTCGACCGAGCGGTGGAAGGCGCGATTGCCAGCAAGTTCCGAAATTCCGGCCAGACCTGCGTCTGCGCCAACCGGATTTATGTCCAGGCGGGCATCTACGATGTATTCGCCGAGAAGCTGAAAACCGCGATGGCGGAGCAGTTGAAAGTCGGCAACGGTCTGGAAAAAGGCGTTACGCAAGGCCCGCTGATCAACGAGGCCGCCGTGAAGAAAGTCGCCGAGCACGTTCAGGACGCGCTCTCCAAGGGCGGCGTTCTGGTGACCGGCGGCCATCCCTCAAACGGTCCGGGCACATTCTTCGAGCCGACACTGATCACCGGGGCCAGCAAGGATATGAAGGTCGCCCGTGAAGAGACCTTCGGCCCGCTCGCGGCGCTGTTCAGGTTCGAAACCGAGGAAGAAGCCATCGAACTTGCGAACGACACGGAATTCGGACTTGCCTGCTACTTTTACACCAAGGATCTGGGCCGCAGTTTCCGGATGATGGAGGCGCTGCAATACGGCCTTGTCGGCGTCAATGAAGGGGTCATCACGACCGAGGTCGCACCCTTCGGCGGTTTCAAGGACAGCGGCGTTGGAAACGAGGGTTCCAAATACGGTCTCGACGACTATCTGAACGTCAAATATAGTTGCATCGGCGGCCTGGGCAGGTAAACAGGTCTCAGGCAGCGTTCTTGAGCAGCGCCGAAAAACTGGCTGCATCCATCGGGCGGCCGAAGAGATATCCCTGACCCAGCGGACAGCCAAGCTCGAGAAGCTTGCCGGCCTGGTCAGGGGTTTCGATCCCCTCGGCGATAACCGACAGGCCATATCCCCTGGCGAGATTGAGCACAGCCTCGATCACAGCAGTATCCTGCTTGCTCGCCATGGTCGGCGTAACGAAAGACCGGTCCAGCTTGATCCTCGAAAACGGATATTTCGGTATGTAGCCCAGCGAGGAATATCCGGTACCAAAATCATCCAGAGAAAAGCTGCAGCCAAGTGCCCTCAATTCTTCCATGCAGAATTTCAGATCGAGGTTTTCGTCGATGAACAGGGATTCCGTGACCTCAAGATCGAGCCGCTCGGCAGGAAATCTTGCACGCTCCAGAGCCTCAGAGACCGTTGCAACGAGGTTGCCCTGACTGATCTGTACGGCTGAAATATTGACCGAAAGGTCGAGTGGCCGGTTCCAGGAAGAAGCCTCTTTCATGGCCCGGTTCAAGACCCACGCCCCAAGCTCGAGGATATATCCGTTTTCCTCCGCAATCGGGATAAATTCCGCCGGTGAAACCGGCCCCAACCTCGGGTGATCCCATCGCAGGAGTGCTTCAGCGCCGAAGACGGTCCTGTCAGCCAGGTTCAAGAGTGGCTGGTAGTACACCTGCAACTCATCGCGGACAATTGCCTTGAGCAGTTCCGTCTCCAGCGTACACCGCCGCAGAAGCGTCTCATCGAGTTCCGGCCGGAAAGCCAGTACCGAGGAGCTGCCTTCACGGCGCACCTTGGCAAGAGCGTTCCCCGCATTTTTGAGAAGTCTGTCCGGCGAAGTTCGCCCGTCAGAGAGCACATAGCCGAATTTGAGCCGAACCGTGATCCTTGCGCCTTCAATCGTCAGCATCGCGCCGACCGCGCTGCGCACGGTCTCGATCAGTTCCTGAATCTGGTCCTCGCCCGGTTCACACGCGGCCACTCCGGCAAATACGTCTGTTGAGATAGCCGACCATGTCATTTCATGAGCGGCATGATTCTTCAGACGGGACGCAACCGCCTGACGGACGCGATCCCCATAGGCAAATCCAAGCGAGGCCATGATCTGATCCAGATTGGCAATGGCGAACTGGACCAGACACAGGTTATGTCCGCCTTGCAGCGCAGCCTGGACCCTGCTTTCAAGTTCCTCTTCGAAACCGTTCCGATTCAAAAGGCCCGTGATCGGTTCGAACCGGGCAAGATATTTCAGTTTTTCGGCCGACTCGCGTTCCTCCGTGACATCACGGCATGTCAGGCAGGCAAGCATCTGGGTCTCGCTTCGGCGACCCTCCGTGACGACTGTCTTTTCCGACCGGGTCACGACATATTCGATGAATTGACGTTTGCCGTTCTCCCTGGCTGCATACAGTGTCGTGGACACCGGCATGCCGAAAGACCGATTTCCGAAAACCGCCAGCGCCGCGTCCGCCAGCTCCTGCGGCAGCACCCTTCGGGCCGCGGTGCCGACGAGTGTTTCGGCTGGGAAGAGCGACCGGGCCGTCCGGTTCGCGGCGGTTATCCGTCCGTCCGCACGGAGAACGATGATCGCATCGAAACTGTCGTCAAAAACCTGTCCAAGCATCCGTTCGCTGTTACGCCGGCCGACTCCCGCAAGGTGAGACCCCAGCTTGTGGAAGCCGAGTTCGCGGAACACGACAATCAACGCGGCAAAGAAGAGTATGAAATGCGCGCTCGCGGATTGAACAAGAACCGGAAAGGACTTTTGAAACTGGAATGCGACCAGCTCCAACGCTATGGCAGTCAGCATCAGGATCAGGATCTTGATGCTCCACCCCTCAATTCTCGTAAGCATCAGCAGAAACAAGACGGTCAGCGCGACCAGGCTCGTGACGAATTGCCCGTCAACCGCCAGGGCTCTGTTCTGCATCAAGGTCTCGGCTCCGAGTGCCTGGATCACACTGCCTGGAAGCACACCGTAAACGGGGACGGCAAAGAGATCCCTGAGTTCCTGCGCGCTCGCGCCGATGATGACCTTTTTGCCGAACAGCCTGCCGGTTGACGCCGTGCCGTTCAGGACGTCAATCAGGGAGAGACGCTGCAGTTCGTCAGGTGCGATGCTGTAATCGAGGCCGAAGGTTCCCCCGGTCTGTCCCGTATGATCACCCAGAAACGCCGCCGCGGAGATTTCGGACATGCCGGCTATGTCGTAACCGTAGAGGGAGTTCCATATCCGGCCGTCGCTTTCCATGGGAACCATGACAACGACCGGCCAGGCGTTTTCCAGAAGCATTTCAATCGGCTGATTGACGATTTCGCCGAAAGCCCCGTTGAAAGCCGCGGCCTGACGGAACACCGCAAGACTGACATTGCCCGCTCTTTCGAAGGCTTCAGCCAGGAGCCGATCATCCTCGCTGGACGAAGTGCCGCTGAAGTCCACGTCAAAGAGGATCTCCTGCGCGCCCTCCGCGATCAGCCGATCCGTCAACTGTGCGAATATCCTGCGAGGCAGAGGCCAGACACCGAGTTCGTCCAGGCTCCTCGCGTCGATGTCGACGATGACGATATCTCCCGAAACGGGCCGATGATCGAACTGAAACCTGACTTCCCACAAGAAGCGGTCGAAGACGTTTCCCACGCCTGCAAGGCGCAAGATCCCGACCGCCGCAATCGTACAGATCACGGCCACAAACGCGTAAAGGAAACGCTTTCTATAATCACCCTGCCAGGTTTGCACCCCTGCCCGCCCGCGTTCGTTTTCCAGTTCAACAGACCTCCAACCGGAATGAATGAAGGTCTGGGTGTTGAAAGATTTTGTGGTGTCAGAGCATCTTGACCGCATTCAACTGAACGCGGAATGTTCTGAAGAATACCGTAGACCGGAGCGGTCATTTCCGCAGACCAGCCCCGCTCAGACCAATTTACTTTTTGCTGTTCCCGTTGCCATTTCCGCCGGCGTTGCTGTTGCCGTTGCCTCCGGTGTTGCTGTTGCCGTTGCCACCGGCATTTCCATTGCCGTTACCGCCGGCATTGCTGTTGCCGTTGCCACCGGCATTTCCATTGCCGTTACCGCCGGCATTGCTGTTGCCGTTGCCACCGGCATTCCCATTGTCGTTACCGCCGGCATTGCTGTCGCCGTTGCCACCGGCATTCCCATTGCCGTTACCACCGGCATTGTTGTTGCCGTTACCTCCGGCGTTGCTCTTACCGTTGCCTCCGGCATTGCTGTTGCCGTTGCCGCTGGAATTTCCTTTGTCATCCGATTGGCCGTTGCCGGTGTTTGGGGAAGTCGTCGCGGATGGCACGTTTTCCACCGGTGGTGTTTCAAAAGCGGGTGGGCGACTTGTCCCTGGCCGTACTGACGGTTTGGTCCTTCCGCCGACCGAAAGGCCGATCTTGGTCGAGGGCGCACTGGCGGCATATTGGCCTGCCTTCAGGTCGGTCCTTTCACCGGAGGCAAAATCCTCCACGGCGACGATACCGCGTTCAACCGAGACCCTCGCCTGCCCGTTGCCGACTTGAACTTCGAATTTCGTACCCTTGACCAAAGCTGCAAAAAATGGAGTTTCGACAGTGAAATGCGGGCGCTGTCTTTTTTGGACATCGACGCCGATTGTGCCTTTGCGCTGTAACAGCGTCGTTCTGGCCCCCTGGCTGCGATAGAGGGAAATTGCAAAAGTCGTGTTCGGCCCCACAGCGATGCTTTCATTGCCGCGGGCAACAAGGACCCGGGCCCCCGAACGCGTTCCAAGTGTATAGCCCTTTTGAAAAACCATTCCTTTTCCGACGCGAAAGGCATCGATCCCGGGCGCCACAAAATAGGCCGTTCCGGAAACTCTCTTGACGACCCACTCTTCCGCATCGGCATGCGCAGGGGCGAAAACGGCAAAGACCAAAAGGAGAATTGAAAAAACACGGACAACTCCCGCCAGCGCCAAGGCAGGATTCGCGAAGCTCAGGTGGAGGAACGTCCGTTTGGCACGACAACCAAGCACATGCACAGTCATGGCAAATTTACCTAGTGAATAAACTCGCTCTTACCGTAGCAGCATAGCCTTTAACCTATGGTGAAGTTCCAAGGTGAAAATTATTAGTATTTTCAAACTAGTAATACCCAATGAATATTTCAATATTTTAGTCTATATAACCGTCTGAGCAAAAATATTTTTTCAACAGGGACCGGCTGACGACATGAATCAGGATAAACCCTGTTCCGAAGTCGCACAGTCGGAATTTCCGGTCTGCATTTTGTCCGGACGATACGACCGTAATTGGCAAGGCCCCGTCTGACCGCAATTTATGACTGTTTGGCACGGAGCGCATCGCAGACCGATGCAGGCCATCGGTCGAGGGGTGCAACGCTTCAGACCAGTGTCATCAGGTCCCGTTCCACCGACCGGAAGACATCGACGTGATCGATGTTCATCTGTTCGACACCGCAGCGGACCGCTTTTTCGAATACGGTCCGGTCGTTGCCGGCATAGAACATCTGGGTGATGAGTCCGGCTTCCTTGGCGCTCGCTATCAGGTCTATTTCGAGATTGTCCGGATGAAACTCCAGAATTTTCGCATCCTGGGCAACGGCGCGGTCTACAGAGCCGACATGTTTATACAAGACCAGGCGCCTCAGGTCGGGGACCTTGGCACGGGCTTCCGCCCGGATTGCCTGGTCGAACGAAAATGTCCAGGCATCGTTGAGCATGCCACGGACCGCGAGCATGTCGCGGATTTCGGCCGGATCGCCTTCCTTGATCTCGACATAGGCCACGATCCGTCCTTGGCAGGTATCCAGAAAGGCGTCCAGGCGCGGAACCCGCTCGCCGGCAAACGCGGGCGCGAACCAGCCTCCGGCATCCAGCGCATCGATTTCCGCCGAATTCATGTCGGCGATCCTGCCGGTTCCGTTGGTCGTCCTGTCCACCACCGCGTCGTGCATGACGTAGAGGATGCCGTCCCTGGATGACCGCACGTCAAGTTCAACCACGTCAGCACCAAGATCTATCGCCTTCTCAAGGGAGGCTATGGTGTTCTCCGGAGCCACCAGACTGGCTCCCCGATGGCACACAATGACCGCTTGTTTCATGTTTATTTCTCCTGTGTCTCCAGACCGGTTGTCTGGAGCATACCGGGGCTGACGGCCAGCCGTTCCAGAGCATCTTGTCCGGGTTCATTTGAACCTGGACAAGATGCTCGACCACTTTTAGATCGATCAACTTTCAGACATCCAATCTTTTTCGATTGGAGGCCTGCTGATCTATTGGGAAGTTGCAGAACAGGTGCCTGAAATTCTTGATGAATTGATGACACCTAAACTTTGCTCATGATTTCATTTACTTAAACAAACCACCAACCGGCGGTTGATTGGCGAACGTGTCCGTTTCCCGGCTAATATTGGTTGCCAGTTTTCGATTCGTCCACCTATTCCAGGACGATGACACCACCAAGGCATTGAAATTTATACCGATAATTCGTCCTATTTAATTTGGTCAGCCTTGCTGCCATTGTTCAGCCATAGCGAACAGTCAGTCAAATAGCACTCAAGCCGATTTTGTCTATCTAGGGATGACAGCGTTCATGAACGAACGCTCCAGACAACGCCATTGAGGTTTGATCATGATCCGTATTGCAGCTTCCGCCCTTGCCCTGTCTCTTCTGGCCGGCACAGCCGCCGCCGAGCCGGTCGCTTTCGACTTCGACAAGTCGCATGCCAACCTGGCCTTCTCCTATAACCATCTTGGCTACTCCACCACCGAGGGCCGCTTCGGCGACTGGGACGGCACGTTGCTGATCGACAAGGAGACACCGGCCAACTCTTCCGTAGAGTTCACGATCGACGTCAACAGCCTCGACACTTTCTTTGCAGACCGCGACGCACATTTCCTCAGCGCCGATTTCTTCGATGCCGGGAAATATCCGCAGGCCACTTTCAAAAGCACCAAAGTCGAAGAGATCGGAGAAAACCAGCTGGAAGTAACCGGCGACCTGACCATCAAGGACATCACCAAGCCGGCCACACTGATCGTCGACGTCACCACCTTCGGCGAACATCCGATGGCGAAAAAGGAAGCTGCCGGCTTCGCCGTTTCCACGGTTCTGAAGCGTTCCGATTACGGCATGGACATGTATGTGCCTTATATCGGCGATGAAGTGACCGTGACGTTCCACGCGGAATCGCTCAAAAGTGACGCAACCAACTGATAGACAGGCAATCGTCTGATCTGCGGCAGGGACCGGTTGGCCGGTCCCTGCATTTCAAGGAACGTGTCATGCTGCGCAATTCGAAGTCGGGCTACGGATGGATCGCCATCACCTTCCACTGGACGATGGCCCTTTTGATCATCGGCATGCTCTCGCTCGGGCTGTATATGCATCAGCTGCCGCAGACCGAGCCGGCCACTTTTCAGCTTTTTCAGTTGCACAAATCAATCGGTTTCGTCGTGCTGACCCTTGCGGTACTGCGTCTTTTCTGGCGGCTGATCAACCCTTCGCCGCGGCTGCCGGACGGTATGCCTCCTCTTGAAAAGGCCGCCGCGCATCTCGGTCATGCCGGACTTTATGCCCTGATCTTCGCCCTGCCGGTCACCGGCTGGTTCATGGTGTCGGCCTCCCCCTGGGGCATACCGACGATCCTGTTCAACGTGCTGCCAGTACCGCATCTGCACGTACCCGCCGCCCTTGGCAGCCAGGAAGAGGCCGAAAGCTTTTTCAAACTTCTGCATGAATACGGCGCCTACCTGCTGATCGCACTCATCACGGTGCATGTCGCCGCTGCGCTCAAGCATCATTTCATTTCCAGGGACGACACATTGAACCGGATGATCTCAGCAGCGCCCGGCAAGACGGATAATTGATTTACAACTTCAGGAAACTCTCCCATGTCACTGAGAAAAATCGTCTATGCCCTTTCGTATGTTGCCGCTACGGCACTTTCCACCCCGGCCCTGTCGGAAACATGGAATGTGGATCCGGAGCGGAGCAAGCTCGGCTTTGAGGTCAAGCAGGGGACCGGAACCCTGAAAGGTTTTTTCGCCACATGGGACGCTGACATCGACTTCGATCCGGAGGCACCGGACCAGGCGAAAATCTCCACCGAGATCAAACCCTTGAGCGCATCCACCGGCAATCCGCAGTTTGACGGCACCCTGCCCGGCAAGGACTGGTTCGACATCGACGCCTTTCCGGTCGCGGAATTCACCACGCAAAACGTCAGCCATGTCGAAGGCAACAGCTATCGTGCGGACGGCCTGCTGACGATCAAGGGGGTCGCGCAGCCGGTGGACCTGGAATTCACCCTGGACATCGACGGCGACACGGCCACCGCCATGGGGACCGCGACCGTCAATCGTCTCGACTACAAACTCGGAACGGCAGTCGGCACCGACACGGTCGGCGATATCGTGACGGTGACTCTCGATCTGACGGCGGTCCGGTAAGACCGGGCCATCCAGACAATGCCGCGAGGCGCCACCTGCGGGGCTCAGGACAATCAGACGAACTGCGAAGGCCCGGGCACTTGGCGTGCGGGGCCTTTTTGCCGTATGAGAACGGCACACAATGTTCCAGCGCCTCCGGCTGCCCGGCAGACCGGAGGCAGCCAGATCAGGAAAATCGTCCGATGAACGCTCCTATCACCCCTCCCGCCTATCATCACAGCGCCCTTTTTCCGCAGGGCGCGGATCAGACGCCCTACCGGAAGCTGACCTCCGACTTCGTCAAAACCGCGGAATTCAACGGCGAAGAAGTGCTGATGGTGGAACCGGAAGGCCTGCGCCTGCTGGCGGAGGAAGCCTTCAAGGACATCAACCACTATCTGCGGCCGGGCCATCTGGCGCAGCTCCGGAAAATCCTCGATGACCCGGAAGCAACCGAGAATGACAAGTTCGTCGCCTTCGATCTTCTGAAGAACGCCAATATCGCCTCGCACGGTGTCTTGCCCATGTGCCAGGACACCGGCACGGCCATCATCATGGGCAAGAAAGGGCGGCGGGTCTGGACCGACGGCACGGATGAAGCCGCTCTCGGCGAAGGCTCCCGCGATGCCTATTTCAAGAAAAACCTGCGCTATTCGCAACTCGCGCCGATCTCCATGTTCGAGGAGAAGAACACCAGCAGCAACATGCCCGCGCAGATCGAGCTCTATGCGGACGGCGATGATGCCTACAAGTTCCTGTTCATGGCGAAGGGTGGCGGGTCGGCCAACAAGACCTTCCTGTTCCAGGGCACGCCGTCGCTGCTCAGCCATGACCGCATGATCGACTTCCTGAAGGAAAAGATCCTGACCCTCGGGACCGCCGCCTGCCCTCCCTATCACCTGGCAATCGTCATCGGCGGCACGTCCGCGGAGATGAACCTCAAGACGGCCAAGCTTGCGTCGGCACGCTATCTGGACGGTCTGCCCGCCCAGGGCTCCGAACTCGGCCACGCCTTCCGCGACCTTGAGATGGAAGAAGAAATCCTCAAGCTCACCCAGGCCACCGGGGTCGGCGCGCAGTTCGGCGGCAAATATTTCTGTCACGATGTGCGCGTCATCCGCCTGCCGCGCCACGGCGCTTCGCTGCCGATCGGGCTGGCCGTCTCCTGCTCGGCGGATCGCCAGGCTGTCGGCAAGATCACCCGGGACGGAATTTTCCTGGAGCAGCTGGAGATGCATCCGGAGAAATACCTGCCGGAAGTCACCGACGACCACCTTTCCGACAACGTGGTCAAGATCGATCTCACCCGGCCGATGTCGGAAATCCTCGGTGAGCTGTCCAGACATCCCATCAAGACCCGCCTGTCGCTGAGCGGACCGCTGATCGTGGCGCGCGACCTGGCGCATTCCAAGTTGCGCGAGCGGCTGGAAAGCGGCGAACCGCTGCCCGAGTATTTCAAGAACCATCCGATCTATTACGCCGGCCCGGCCAAGACCCCGGAAGGCATGCCCTCAGGCTCCTTCGGTCCGACCACGGCCGGGCGGATGGATGCCTATGTCGACCAGTTCCAGGCCGCGGGCGGCTCGATGGTGATGCTGGCCAAGGGCAACCGTTCCGCCCAGGTCCGCCGCGCCTGCCAGGCCCATGGCGGCTTCTATCTCGGCTCCATCGGCGGTCCCGCGGCGCGCCTTGCCCAGGACTGTATCAAGAAGGTGGAAGTGGTCGAATTCGAGGAACTCGGCATGGAAGCCATCTGGAAGATCGAGGTCGAGGATTTTCCGGCCTTCATCGTGATCGACGACAAGGGGAACGACTTCTTCAAGGAACTGAATCTGGGGTGATGCAAAGTCCTGTATCCGTTTCAGGACTTGGCGGGAGACTATCGGCAAGATCTGTGCGGTGCGGGACGGGCCAGCCGAACATGGAATTGCATTTTCTTTCCGGTACGGATGATTCTGCTAACCCGCTCCGGCCGGTCGAGGAAGCGCAAGTGACGGCAACTGTGACGGGAGCGGCCGGCTGACACGCGCCCGAAACGGGAAATCCGTTGCAATTAAGGCACATTCGGGCGTAGTCTCCAGCGCTCACATCAACGTGAGATTTCTTTCTTGACCTTTTTACGCCATGGTTATTAACCGTGCGGCAAGGTTAATTTCTTAGTGTCACCTTCTGTAGACAGCATCATTCAGGCGTGGGCCGGTGCTTATGGGGGATTAATATGAATAGACTTTTATTTGTAATGATTGCGGTGATTGCGGGCGCATTTGCGCTGACGGCACAGGCAGCGCCGCGCTACGGCTTTTTCGATCACAGCACAAACACCTGGGTTACCCCGAAATACCATCCGGGCGGACCGTCACCGGTCAAGCGCAAGCGTGTCAAATATGATGGCCCTTATAAGCCTGGTACCATCATCATCGACACATCCGAGCGTCGGCTCTATCACGTGCTGCCGGGCGGCAAGGCGATGAAATACGGCGTCGGCGTCGGCAAGGACGGTTTCCAGTGGGCCGGTACGCACCGGGTCTCCCGCAAGGCCGAATGGCCGGGCTGGACTCCGCCGCCGCAGATGCGCGCGCGCGAACGTGCTAAAGGGCGTATCCTTCCGGGGCATATGCCGGGCGGCCCGAACAACCCGATGGGCGCCCGGGCGCTCTATATCGGATCGACGCTTTACCGTATCCATGGAACAACCGAACCCTGGACAATCGGTTCCGCTGTTTCCTCAGGCTGCATTCGCCTCGCCAATGAAGATGTGATCCATCTTTACAACAATGTGTCGATCGGCGCGAAAATCATCGTGCAACGCTGAGCGGCCACATATCGAATTCAGGAAAGCCGGGCCGCGAAGCCCGGCTTTTTTGTTTTCCGACTAACCTTCAGATCGTCATCCCGGACGCAGCGCAGCAAAGATCCGGGATCGGGGTGCCGGGGCCTTTCGATGGAAAATTTCTCCCGAACACAACGACTTGTGGCTCTCCGATCCCTGCTCGCGCTACGCTTGGACGGGATGACTACGGGGTAAACAAACCTTTGTCAGAAATCAGAGGTAGGCTCCGAAGCCCGGCTTTTTGTAGCAAAAACCATCATGGCGGAACTTCAGTTACCCCCGGCCCAACCCTTTTTCTTCGAGTTCCCGCAGATATCCGCCCCAGTGTTTGTCGCGCTCCTGCCCCAATTCCAGCAGATAGGCCCAGGTGAATATGCCGGAATGGTGCATGTCGTCGAAATGGATCCGGACCGCATAATTGCCCACCGGCTCGATCTTCATGATTCCGACCTGGCGCTTCCCAGGGACCGTCCGCTTTTGCGACGGAGCGTGTCCCTGAACCTCCGCGGAAGGCGAACAGACACGCAGATACTCCGCCGCCAGTTCATGCCGCTCTCCGGTGTCGAATGCGACTGTGAGCGTCTTTCTGTCCGCTGAAACACGCAGTTCCGTCGGCCAGGGGGCGGATTGGTCGGTCATGATCGGGTCCTTTGTGATCTGGCAGAGCGCCTGGGAATGCCTCACCACGCTCCGCCTCTTGCGTCAAGACGCGTTTTGTCCCGCCTGCTTCACGGCCTCATAGCCCTCAAGCGCCGCCTGACGGGCGCTGGCATGATCGACGAGTGGATGCGGATAGGTTTCACCGAGCGTGATCCCTGCCCGCTCAAGGACCTCCGGGGGCGTGTCGAATGGCGCGAAGAGGTGAGCGTTGCCGAGCTTTTCAAGTTCGGGAACCCAGCGGCGCACGTAGATCCCGTCCGGATCGAATTTCCGTCCCTGGGTGATCGGGTTGAAAATCCGGAAATATGGCGCGGCGTCGGCGCCTGAGCCCGCCACCCACTGCCAGCTTGCGGAATTGCTGGCAAGGTCCGCATCCACAAGCGTGTCGCGGAACCAGGCTTCGCCGTGGCGCCAGTCAAGGCGCAAGTGCTTGATCAGGAAACTGGCCGCGACCATGCGCACCCTGTTGTGCATGTAGCCGGTCCGCCAAAGCTCGCGCATGCCCGCATCGACGATCGGATAACCGGTCTGACCCATTTGCCAGCGCCTGAGATCGTCTCCTGCCTCCCGCCAGGGATAGGCGTCGAAGGCGGGCCGCCAGTTGTCGCTGGGCAGATGCGGGAAATGATAGAGCAGATGATAGGAGAACTCGCGCCACGCAAGTTCGGAGAGAAATTTCATCCCGTCTCCGGCCAGCGCGCCGTCTTGCGACATTCGTCGCCGGGTTTCGTGCCAGACTTTGCCTGGAGAAATATCGCCGCAATGCAGATGAGGGGAAAGTCGCGATATATTCGGCCTGTCGGGACGGTTGCGCAGTTCGCCATATCCGTCGAGACCGTCTTTCAGGAAAGACCGCAAACGCTTTTCCGCACCTTCCTCCCCCGGTTGCCAAAGGTCTTGCCAATCGGCAGCCCAGTTCGGCGAATGCGGCAGGAGTTTCAGGTTCTCCAATTCCTCACCCTCGTCGAACTTAAGGAATTCAAGCTCCCGGGGAGCTGAAAGAGGAGCATCGATCTCGCGTTGCCGCGCCGTTTTCCAGAAGGGAGAATAGACCTTGAACGGCCCACCCGCCCTGGTTTCAAGTTCCCAGGGCTCATAAAGCAGGGAGGCCTTGAAACTTTTCACCTCGAAGCCCTCTTCCTTCAAGGCGCTCTTGATGTCCCGGTCCCGTTCAATCGCATGCGGTTCGTAGCAGCGGTTCCAGTGAACCGCGCTGACACCGGTTTGCCTGGCCAAATGCGGAATGAGGTACCGGGCATTGCCCCGCAGGAACACCAGTCCGGGCAAATTCCGTTTGAGCGCGGCAAGACTGTGATGCAGCCACCAGCGGCTGGCGCCGCCGAGCGGATGGTCTTCGCCGGACTGATCGGGTTCATCAAGTATGAAAACAGGAAGAACCGGCCCTTTGTTCGCGGCTTCATGAAGTGCGGGATTATCGCTGGTGCGTAGATCCTGCCGGAACCAGACGAGTGTCGTCATGCTGCCTCTTTTTTCTTTCTGTGAAAGACATACGTTACAGGCAGCAACCGGATCAATCGGAGCGGAGGGTCATCCTGTGATGCACGGGGATCCACACTCAAGGAATTGACAAAAGTAAACCGATAAGTTTACTCAAGATATAAACCGGAGAGCGCCGGTCCGGATTTATTTGATATTTCCGGCCGGGGCGTCATATGATTGGTGAAAAGGCACGTTTGAGGGAGAGCGGAACGTGAAAGACGGTGAAATTGTGAGGCCGGTGGAATCCGGCGGACACGGCCCCTTCGCCCCGATGATCGATCCGTTCGGGCGTGCGGTGACCTATCTGCGCGTCTCCGTCACCGATCGCTGCGATTTCCGCTGTGTCTACTGCATGGCGGAAGACATGACGTTTCTGCCCAAGCGCGAGGTCCTGAGCCTTGAAGAGCTTGACCGGCTGTGCACGGCCTTCATAGAAAAGGGCGTGCGCAAACTTCGCCTGACGGGCGGAGAACCGCTGGTGCGCAAGGGCATCATGAACCTGATCCGCGGCCTTGGACGCCATCTGGATAGCGGTGCTCTCGAAGAATTGACCCTCACCACCAACGGCTCGCAGCTCTCGCGCTTCGCCGGGGAGCTTTATGACTGCGGGGTTCGCAGGATCAACGTTTCCGTCGATACGCTCGACGCGCAGAAGTTCAAGGCCGTCACCCGCTGGGGCGACCTCGGCAAGGTCATGGACGGAATCCGGGCGGCCACCGAGGCTGGCCTGAAGATCAAGATCAACATGGTCGCGCTCAAGGATGTGAACGAGCATGAAATCGTCACCATGCTGAACTGGTGTCACGATCAGGGCCACGATCTGACCCTTATCGAGACCATGCCGCTCGGCGAAATCGACGGTGACCGGACCGACCAGTATCTGCCGCTTTCCACCGTTCGCGCACGGCTTGCCGAAACGTTCACGCTGACCGACATTCCCTACAAGACCGGCGGCCCCGCCCGCTATGTCACGGTCGAGGAGACCGGTGGACGGCTCGGCTTCATCACGCCGATGACCCATAATTTCTGCGAGAGTTGCAACCGGGTGCGCGTCACCTGCACGGGCCAGCTCTACATGTGTCTCGGCCAGAACGATATGGCGGACCTGCGCGACCCGCTTCGCGCTTCGGAAGGAAACGATGTGCTGAACGCGGCGATCGACGAAGCCATCGGGCGCAAGCCCAAGGGTCATGATTTCATCATCGACCGCAACAGCCGGCAACCAGCGGTATCCCGCCACATGAGCGTGACCGGCGGCTGAGAGGCTGTTCCGGTTTCGTCCCGACGACAGATTCATTCAGAAAAGATTTGCCGGATGTCATTCCGCCGGCAGGAAACTCCGGCGTGCGGAAACGTGGCGGATTGACAGGGCCGCGACCACACTGAGGCCAGACCCCAGCGCCATGACAAGTATCATTCCCCAGGCGGTTCCGGCCATGAAACTGTCCGCATACAGCCACGCGACGAGCGAACCCGAGATCGCGCCTGTTCCAACCTGCAGCGATGCTGTCAGCCCGGCGGCCGAACCGGTCATTTCAGGGCGCACGCTGATGGCTCCTACCAGGGCGCTGGGCAAGCAAATGCCGTTGCCGAGTCCGAGCAGGAACATCGGCAGGAACAGGCCCATGGCGGTGAGACTGCCGAAAGCTGCAAAACCGGCGATAAGTGCAACGGAAAGTACGCCGGTGAGCGTCCCGGTAAGAACCATCGGAAAGATGCCTACGCGTTCGGCGAACTTGCCGGAAATGAAATTCCCGGCCATGTAGCCGATTGCCACAACCATGAAATAAATTCCCATCTCCGCCGCGCTCAGGGACAGAAGGCCGGAGGCTATATAAGGCGCTCCGCCGAGATAAGCGAAATAAGTCAGCGCGTTGAATGCCGCGGTCAGGCCATAGCTCCAGTAAAGGGGCTCCTTGAAAATCATCCCGTAGGATCTGAGGACCTGTTTCGCGCCAACGGCCGTTCGCTCCTTGTGGGTCTCAGGCAACGAGAAGATGCTCATCCATAAAACACCCACACCGAAGACCAGCAACAGGACGAACCCGCCTTGCCAGCCATAAAACTGGTCGAGAATACCGCCGATAGCCGGTGCAACGGTCGGCATGACGGCCATGCCCATGGTCACAAAACCGATCATGCTGGCGGCCTGCCGGGGTCCGTAGAGATCCCTCACAATCGCCCTGCCGAGCACCATTCCGGCGCAACTGCCCGCTGCCTGGATGACGCGGGCGGCAATCAGGGCCTCGATCGTCGGGGCGACCAGGCACAGCACGCTGCCGATCACGAATAAAACCATCCCGGCGATGATGATCGGCCGGCGGCCATATTGGTCGGACAAAGGTCCCCAGAAAAGTTGCGAGACCGCGACGGCGATGAAGAATGCCGACATCGAAAGCTGTATTTCTCCGGCGGTCGCGGAAAAGACGATCATCATTCCCGCGAGTGACGGCAGATAAATCTGCATGGCCAGAGGAGTGACGGTTGTGATTGCGATCAGCACTGCCAGAGAGGGCTTTTTATCAGGCCCACTAGTCTGGGACGGTCGGGTACTCATGCCCGGAAATAACCTTTTGTGTATTTTCAAGACACCGGAATGCGGCTACTTGCTTTTAAATATAAGCAACTTGCGTGATCTGCGCGTGAAAAAATTCAATTATCTCAATGACTCATGAAGTCGCGCAAAAAAAATCGCGAGTCCATTCTGTCCGCATCCGGAGACCGCGCGCGAACACTCGCGGAATGTCACGCAGCGGAATCAGTACAATGCCGCCGCGTCATTCAAATGCGCGCTGTTTCGCGTCTTACCGCAGGCCGTATCTCCAACCCGAACCGAATCCCGATCAGGGTTCATGCAGCCACGGTTCAGTGGCAGGCTGCGCCCGCCTGTCACGGAACCGTATGTAACCCTTTCTAATCGAATACGATCTGCGGGGCAGCCCGGTCCGGCGCGGCAGCGGCCTGTTCGATCGCCTCAAACACCTTTGCGCCGATGTTCCTGTAGACCGCGGCAACCTCACTATCGGGATCTGAAACGACGACTGGCGTGCCGGCGTCGGACGTTTCGCGGATTTTCATGGTCAGCGGGATTTCACCCAGGAACGGCACACCGAGCCTTTCCGCTTCCGCGCGCGCGCCGCCATGGCCGAAGATGTCATGCCGTCCGCCGCAATCCGGGCAAAGAAAATAACTCATGTTCTCGATGATCCCGAGAACAGGCACATCGACGCGCCTGAACATGTTCAGACCCTTGCGGGCGTCTATCAGTGCAAGATCCTGGGGCGTCGAAACAATCACGGCACCGGCAAGCGGAACCTGCTGGGCCATGGTCAGCTGGGCATCCCCCGTGCCCGGAGGCATATCCACCACGAGGACGTCCAGTTCTCCCCAGGCGACTTCCCGCAACATCTGCGTCAGGGCGGAAATGACCATCGGCCCGCGCCAGATCATCGGCGTTTCCTCTTCCACAAGGAAGCCCATGGACATAACCTTGACGCCGTAGCTTTCCAGCGGCTTCATCAGCCTGCCGGAGACCTGTTCCGGACGGCCCGACACCTTGAACAGACGCGGGATGGACGGGCCATAGATGTCGGCGTCCAGAACACCGACCTTCCGGCCGTTCGCCGCTATCGCCAGCGCCAGGTTGGCGGTGGTCGTCGATTTGCCGACACCGCCCTTGCCCGAGGCGACGGCGATGATATGGCGGATTCCCGGAACGCCGGGTTTGGCCGGGGCTTTTTCCTCGGGAGCCGGTTGCGGCCTGGCGGGACGTGGAGCCGGCGCCTGAGCGGGACTGGGGCCGGTTCCGGGTGCCCGTTCAGCCGTCAGCGCCACCATCGCGTTTTCCACGCCATCGACTTCCCTGACGACTTTTTCCGCCGCCTGCCGCAAAGGTTCCAGTTCGTGCGCCCGTTCAGCCGGAACGGTTATGGAAAACGCCACGCGGCCATCGGACACGAACACTTCCGACACCAGGCCCAGCGAAACGATATCGCCCTCGAGATCCGGTCCCTTTATCTGCGCCAGGCGTTCAAGGACTGCGGTTTTTATGCTGTCGCTCATATTTCATCCCGTTGAATTCACCGGCTTGCGCGGACAAGCCCCTCGATCCGGTTTCCCGCCATATACCGAGATCGCCATCGATGCGATCTGTCAAAAGGCAGCGGGCGATCGAATTCCTGCTCGCATTGTTGGACTTTCACGGAATTTCCGACACATGGCACAGGAAGACAAGCCGTTCTTCTCACATCTGTCAAAGGCTTGTTTCGGCACCGCCCGGTTTGAACAGGTTGCCATTTCAATCACATTGTCAGGTTTTGAGATAGGGACAATGTTTGTCTTGCGCGCCGTTTTTCGCAGGCTACCTTTACAAGTCAGGTCCATCCTCCGGCAGCGCCGGAAAACTCCCCGTGTCAAGGACACCCGCATGCCCACATGCCTTATCACCGCGACAAACCGCGGGATCGGATTTGAATTGGCCCGTGCCGCGCTTGAAAGAGGCTGGACGGTGTTCGGATCCGTCCGCTCCGGCGAGGCGGCCCGGGAAACGGCCAATAAACTCGGCACCGGATACGAACCGCTGATCTTCGATGTCAGGGACCGCAAGGCCCTCGCGGACGCGGCGGCCGCACTGTCCGCAAGTCTGGATCTTCTGATCAACAATGCCGGGATCATCGGGCCGTCTCGCCAAACTCCGACCGACATGGATTTCGACGGATTTGCCGAAACGCTTTCCGTCAACACGCTCGCGCCCCTTGCCGTGTCTCAAGCCTTTCTGCCACATCTGAGATCGTCCGGTATGGCCAAAATACTGACAATATCGAGCCAGATGGCCTGGATGGGCTACCGGAAGTCCGACACTCTCGCCTATCGGGCCTCGAAAGCGGCGGTGAACAAGGTCATGCAGGGACTTGCCACCGCGCTTGAACAGGAAGGCATACCCGTGGCGCTGATCGATCCCGGCTGGGTGCAAACCGATATGGGCGGTCCCGCCGCCGACACGCCTCCGGCCGACGTGGCGGACGGCGTCATGAAGATCGCCGAGACCCTGACCCTTTCCGGCACGGGCAGGTTCTTCAAGTGGACAGGTGAAGAGCGGCCCTTCTAGGGTCTCTTTTCACGGCGAAACAAATGGAAGCAGATAGGATGTTCATTCCTGAAGTGCCGGAGCATCCTGTCCAGATGATTACAGTTGGAGAAAACGCATGAACTGGCCTCTTCCCGTCACCCTGACCGGAACCTATGCGATCCTCGCGCCGCTATCCAAGGCGCATGGCCCGGATCTGGCGGAAGCCGCCGCCGAGGGAGACCTTTGGAAGGCCTGGTACACATCCATTCCCAAGCCAAGCGCCGTTCCGGCGGAAATCGACCGGCGCCTCGACCTTCAGGAAAAGGGCTCCATGCTTGCCTTCGCGGTGCTGACACCGAACGGCAAGGCAGTCGGCATGACGACCTACATGAATATCGACCCGGTGCATAAACGGATTGAGATCGGCTCCACATGGTACCGCAAGGCGGTTCAGCGCACGCGCGTGAACACCGAATGCAAACGCATGCTGCTGGCCCATGCCTTTGAAGACCTCGACTGCATCGCGGTCGAATTCCGCACGCATTTCATGAACCGTCAGAGCCGCGCCGCCATCGAGCGGCTGGGGGCGAAACTCGACGGGGTCCTGCGCTCACATCAGCGCACGGCAGACGGTGCCCTAAGGGACACCGCGGTCTATTCGATCTTGCCGCATGAATGGCCGGCCGTGAAAGCCGGTCTGGATTTCAGGCTGGAGGAAAACCGCTGAGGCGCACTTCCGGCTGACGAAGAGTATTCGTAGTTTTACACAGCTTTCTTTGCCTGATGGAAGGTCGATAAAGCACAGGTTTTCCAAGAATCAAGAAACACTCGCGTTCCCTTGCGGGAAATGCTTCCAAATTGATTTTAATTTTAAGCAAATGTGAGGGATTGGCGCGCAGGCTGGATACATCGGCTCAAGGATGAACATGCCATGGAACTCTACCGCGCCTGCTACCGAAGCAAGATCAGATGGGACAAAATGCGCTTGCCCCTGCCTGACGAGATCGACAAGACGCTGCTGCGCATCCGCCGCATCAACCGCAAGGCCGGCGTCACCGGAGCCTTGCTGCTTGTCGACCAGCATATCGTCCAGGTTCTGGAAGGCCGGCCGGGCCAGGTGCTCGACACGGTCTATTGTGTCATGAACGATCCGCGTCTTCACGCGATCGAGGGCATCGTTCACGAACCGGCCGAGTTCAGGTTGTTCCCGAACTCGCTGATGTTCTTCCGCGACCTGACCGACGGCATCGCCGCCTCGCAGCATGCCGTGCTTCGTCCGCTTCTGGATCATCCCGGCGACGTGACCCGCGATGAAGCCTATCTGGCGTTCGGCCATTTTGCCACGGAACTGCTGGAAGGCCGGCTGACCAACGACATGCTGATGATCTGACCAGGGACGGACGCAAGCCGGTTCGGGAATGATCCGGCAGCAAGAAAGTTGCGGGAAAAGATCCAATCGATCCGATTTCCCGGTTTGAATACCTGTTCCGTTTGCCGACAACGCGGATATTGTGTGCCCGTTTTCAAAGGATGCACACATGTCATTTCGGCCACCTGCCATCCAGTCGTTGTCAGCCGGATTGCTTGCCGCCATCGTCGGCTTTGCAAGTTCCTTCGCCATCGTGATCCAGGGACTGGCAGCCTCCGGGGCAAATGCGGCGGAAGCGACCAGCGGCCTGATGGCGCTGTCCCTGTCGATGGGACTATGTGCCATCGTGGCGTCCTTGAAGACGCGAATTCCCGTAAGCATAGCCTGGTCCACGCCGGGAGCCGCGCTTCTGGCTTCGGCAGGCGCGCCTGAAGGCGGTTTCGCCGCCGCCGTTGGCGCCTTTATCGTCTGTGCCGTGCTGATTGTGCTTGCCGGACTGATACGCCCATTCGGCAGAGCTGTGGCCGCCATTCCGGCGCCGCTTGCCAACGCCATGCTGGCCGGCGTCCTGTTCGGACTGTGCCTCGCGCCGGTGCGGGCCGTCGCGGAACTGCCGGTGAGCGGCCTTGCAATCATCGCGACATGGGCGGTGGCCTTCCGGTTCGCCCGGCTTTATGCCGTGCCGCTGGCGATGATCATGACCTTCGCGATCGCCCTCTATATCAGCGGCCCTATCGACCTTTCGTCGGCTGAGCTGATCAGTTCACCGATCCTGATCACGCCGGTGTTTTCTCTCGAAGCGATGGTCAGCATCGCTCTTCCCCTTTTCATCGTCACCATGGCCTCGCAGAACATTCCCGGGATCGCGGTTCTGAGGGCCTATGGCTATCAGCCAAACAGCGGCGCGCTTTTCACTCTGTCCGGCGTTTTCAGTCTCCTGTCCGCCCCCTTTGGTGGGCATGCGGTCAATCTGGCCGCGATCACGGCGGCCATGTGCGCCGGAGAGGATGCGCACAAGGACCCAGGCCAGCGCTACTGGGCGGCCGCGGCAGCGGGAGCCGTCTATATCCTTTTCGGCCTGTTTGCCGGGCTGGTGATGACCTTTGTCGCCGCGACACCTTCAATCCTGATCGAGGCGGTCGCGGGCCTTGCCCTGTTGAGCGCCTTTGCATTTTCCATCGGAGAGGCCACCAAAGCGGCTGGCACACGGGACAGTGCGATCATCACCTTCGCCGTCACTGCCTCCGGCGTCAGTTTCTTCGGTGTCTCGGGAGCCTTCTGGGGCCTTCTTGCCGGAGGTGCGTTCATGGCGCTGACAAAGGCCTGTTCGGACACCTGACGCCTTGCCTTCGGGCGATGGACCCTGCAGGAACGATTTGCGATCAAGCGGTTCAGTTCGAATGCAAATCACTCTAGGGTACGGACCCATAAAATTGTACTTTCAGGCATCAATCCGACAAAGTAGAGCAAGGAAAAGCCTGAAGAGCCATGCTGGTGCATGGAGCAAAGGCTTTGACGCGGCTCTTCGCAGCCGGATTGATGTCCTTCGGATCGTTCAGAAAGCGATTGTCTCCGGCGTTGCAAAATCTTGAAAACCAAAAAGGTTTCCTGCGATCTTGCGCCTTGGCGCCAATCATTTTCTGAACGACCTGAAAGCATAATTTTATGAGTCCACACCCTAGGCTGAGGTCCTGTCGGGACGGCAAGATGTGCAAAGGAGACTATCGGCGGCATGAAGACGGAGCACGGGGTGTTGAGTGCGGACCGGGTCCTCGGGTGTATTCTTGCCGGAGGACAGTCCCGCCGCATGGGCGGCGGCGACAAGAGCCTGATGGACCTCGGCGGCAAGACGATGCTGGACATGGTTGTCGAGCGGTTCAAACAGCAGGTCCCGGAAATCATTCTGAACGCAAATGGCGATCCGGACCGCTTTTCGCCTTTCGATCTGCCGGTCGTTGCAGATCCTGTCGGTGAATTTGCCGGACCTCTCGCCGGAATCCTCGCGGGGCTGACCTACGCCAAACAGAACAGACCGGGCATCACCCACGTCGTGTCGGTTGCCGGAGACACGCCGTTTTTCCCCTTTACGCTGGTGAACCGCCTGTGTTCCGCCGTCCCCGCCCGGGAACCGGTCATCGCCCTTGCCTCTTCTTCCGACCGGCTGCATCCCGTTTTCGGCCTGTGGCCGGTTGCTCTCTACGAGGATCTTCACGACTGGCTGACGAGCGGCCAAAGCGGAAAGGTGCTCGCCTTCGTCGACCGTCATGACAGCGTGGAAGTCTCGTTCAGCGCCGACCCGGCGACCGGTCTGGACCCCTTTTTCAACGCAAACAGACCTGAAGACCTTGCGAAGGTTCAGGAAGCAATGAGCCCCAGGTGACGATGAACGACACACCCGTTTTCGGCATTACCGGCTGGAAAAATTCCGGCAAGACCGGGCTTGTGACCCGTCTGGTGGCGGAATTCACCCGCCGGGGCTTCAAGGTTTCGACGGTCAAGCATGCCCATCATGATTTCGATATCGACAGGCCCGGCGCCGACAGTTACCGGCACCGGGAATCAGGCGCGCATGAAGTTGCCCTGGTTTCAGGCCGCCGCTGGGCCCTGATGCATGAACTGCGGGGGGACGACGAACCGCCGCTGGAGGATATTCTTGCCCGCATCGCCCCGTGCGATCTCATCCTGATCGAAGGATACAAGCGCGAAGCCCATCCGAAGATCGAAGCCCGGCGCAGTGCATCGGGTGACCGGGAGCCGCTTTCGGTCTCCGATCCGAACATCGTGGCAATTGCCGCCGACCACACCGTGCCGGATGAGACATTGCCGGTCTTCCATCTCGACGACGTGGAGGAAATGGCGGATTTCATCCAGGCTCATCTCGACCTGAAAAGACCCGTCCCATGACCGGCCCCCACCTTCTCGACGACTGTTTCGCTCATGGCAAGGAGATGCTCCTTCACCTTGAAGCCCTGGCACTCCTCAAGGAGCGGGTTTCAGCGGTTACAACCGCGGAAACCGTGCCGCTTGAAATGGCACTGGAGCGCATCCTCGCCGAAGACATCACGGCTCCGCGCGACGTCCCGCTGGCCGATAATTCCGCCGTGGACGGCTATGCTTTCCGCCATTCCGATTTCGACGAAGTCGGGGGATTTTTCCGGCTTCAGCAAAGGATCGCCGCCGGTCATGCCAGCGATGACCTACTGGCGCCGCGATCCACCGCACGGATTTTCACCGGTGCGGTCATGCCGCCGGGCGCCGACACGATTGCCATGCAGGAGGATTGCGAGACCCACCGGCAGGACGGGCAGGATTTCGTCGTTGTGCCGCAGGGATTGAGAAAAGGCGCCAATTGCCGCAAGGCAGGCGAAGATATCGCGCAAGGGACCACGATTCTGGAAGCCGGTCACCGGTTGCGTCCACAGGACCTGGCCGCGATTGCTTCGACCGGCACGGCCGACGTCAGCGTCTTCGGCAAACTCAAGGTGGCGCTGGTTTCGACAGGCGATGAATTGCGCCGGCCTGGAGACCTGATTGCGCTTGGCGACGTCTATGACGCCAACCATTTTCTGCTGCGGGGGCTGTGCGCCGGTCTTCCGGTCGAAGCCGAAGACCTGGGGATCGTCAGGGACGACGCGTCTGTGGTCGAAGCCGCGCTGAGCGAAGCGTCAGGCCGCTTCGATGTGGTGCTGACCACCGGGGGAGCGAGCCGTGGAGAAGAGGATCATATCCACAAGGCCCTGGACCGGCTGGGAAAACGCCACATGTGGCAGCTTGCGGTCAAGCCCGGCCGGCCCATGATGTTCGGCAAGATAGGCGCTTGCACTATTCTGGGCCTTCCCGGCAATCCGGTCGCGGCCATGGTCAGTTTCCTGCTTTACGCCCGGCCCGTCATCAGCGTGATGGCGGGAGGCGCTTTCCTCGAACCGCAGCGGTTTCAGATACCGGCGGGTTTCGAAGTTGCGAACAAGAAACCGGACAGGCGGGAGTTTTACCGGGGCTATCTGGATAATGACGGTAACGGCCGACCCGTCGTCCGGAAATTCGGGCGCGACGGGTCCGGCCTGATCACGGGATTGCGCGAGGCGGATGGCCTGATCGAAATTCCCGAAGACATCCGGACCGTCAGGAAAGGTGATCCGGTGACTTTCCTGCCCTTTGCCGGTTTCGGCATTCGTTAGTCCGTGTCGCGTTGTGAGCGGCATTCCGCCTGCGGCAATCAGACTTCGTCCACGTCCACCACCCAGGTCTCCTTCAGGGCATCCGCCTCCCAGGCCTGCCAGGCAGGTGTCGACGTCATCACGTCGCTGTAGCGGCGGAAAACCGGGTCATCGGAAAGGCAATAGGTTGCGAACCGGCTGACAACCGGCGCGAACATGGCATCGGCGACGGTGAAATCGCCGAACAGGAACGGCCCGCCAGATTCTTCCAGGGTTTCGCTCCAGATTTGCACGATCCGGGCAACATCCGCCTTGACGCCTTCGTTGACCGCGAGTTTCTCGACCGGACGGCGCATGTTCATGGGGCAGGCACTGCGCAGGTCAACGAACCCGGAATGCATTTCCGCCGAAACGGCTTTCGCCCTGGCCCGGGCGGTCAGTTCTTCCGGCCACAAGCCCTTTTCAGGATAGACCTCGGCCGCATATTCCAAAATGGCGAAACTGTCCCAGACCGTCAGGTCACCGTCCTTCAGCACCGGTACCTTCATGTTCGGCGAAAAGGCGGCAAACTTGGGGTTGCCCCGCGCGAAATCGAAGGGCACCAGATGTTCCTTGAATGGAATTCCTTTCTGTTTCAGTGCGATCCACGGCCTGAACGACCAGGAAGAGTAGTTTTTGTTACCGATGAACAGTTCGAACTCTGCCATTTGATGCCCCTGTGATAGGAAGTCCGGCGCGTTTTCGTCCCGTTGGGAAGGACTTGCGTGCGGTTGGTAATCCTACGGAGTTATACGCACAGCAACAAATTCAATAAGTTCATGTATATCAAGAAAAATTTTGATGAATATGCAGGAAGCGAGGTGGATTCCCCCGGAATCTTTCGGCGAGAGGCGTCCCGATAAAAACAATCAGGCATTTCAAAAGCCGTGCCCCGCTCGCTAACTCAGGTTCTCCAGATCGGGCAGAGTGCCAGACACGCCCCCCCCTCTCGCCAAAGTCCGTTTCCTCTACATTGCAGCAGATTTTCACAGCCTGCCGATGCCTTCCCTTTCGACACGCACGTGCAGGACGCAAAAAAACACACATCCACGCTGTGTTTTTTTCTAGGCATGCTTGAAATTTAGGCCGAAGTGTATGGAATAGGGTTATCGGGCAACAAGGCGGGAGGAACCCGCCTGCGCCGCGAAGAAAATAATAGGGGAACCAAATATGCGTGTATTGCGGATTGCTGCGGCCGCTGTTGCAGTTCTGGCTGCCATTGGCGGCGCCGAGGCGAAAGACTGGTCCAAGGTGCGCATCGGCACCGAAGGCGCCTATCCTCCCTTCAACTCTCTGACAGCCGATGGCGAACTGATCGGCTTCGATGTCGACATCGCCAAGGCGCTTTGCGAAGAGATGAAGGTCGAGTGCGAATTCGTCACCCAGGATTGGGATGGCATGATCCCGGCTCTTCAGGCCGGTAAGTTCGATGCCGTCATCGCCTCCATGTCGATCACCGAAGAGCGCAAGCAGAAGGTCGACTTCACCAACAAATACTACAACACCCCGCCGGCAATCGCCGTGCCGAAGGACTCGAAAATCGCCGGCACCTCCGACGCCGACCTCAAGGGCGTCGCCCTTGGCGCCCAGTCCTCCACGACGCACTCCAACTACGCCGAAGAGAAGCTGCCCTCAGCGGATCTGAAGCTTTATCCGACACCTGACGAGTACAAGCTGGATGTTGCCAGCGGCCGTATCGACGGTGTGATCGACGACGTCGTGGTGCTTTCCGACTGGCTGGCGACCGATGACGGCGCCTGCTGCAAGCTGCTCGGCACGCTCACCCCGGATCCGGTCATCAACGGTGAAGGCGCGGGTATCGCCATCCGCAAGGACGACGGCGACCTCAAGGAGATGTTCAACACGGCTATCGAAGGCATCCTGGCCAATGGCAAGTACCAGGAAATCAGCGACAAGTACTTCACCTTCGACGTCTACGGCGGCTGATCAGTCCGCAGGATATATTTAAAACGCGGCGTGCGACCTGCACGCCGCGCCCTGACCAGTCAGACTTTAAGCATGAATAGCCTTTCCTGCCTTTGCGTGGTCCAGGCGACTGCAGGATGGTTTTACTGGCTGTAGGGTGGTCGATCCAACAAACACGAATAAGAAAGAAGCGCCGGCTTATGGATGAAGCTCTGACGCTGCTGTCCTTTGGAGGACAAGGCTGGGGCGATGAAATCGCACGCGGCCTGCTCATCACGGTTTCCCTGGCCCTGGCTTCTCTGCCCTTCGGCCTGTTGCTCGGCTTTCTGGTCGCGCTTGCGAAAAATTCCCAGGAACCGAGCCTCAAATTATCGGCGAATATCTACACCACGATCTTTCGCGGATTGCCGGAACTTCTGACCCTGTTTCTAGTCTACTACGGTGTCCAGACCGCGATCCGCGAAGGTCTGAAGCTCCTAGGAAACGACACCTATGTCGAGGTGAATTCCTTCGTCGCGGGAATGGTGGCCTTGTCGCTGGTGTTTTCTTCTTACGCCTCCGAAGCCTTTCTGTCGGCATTTCGCGGCATACCGCTCGGGCAATATGAAGGCGGCTTCGCACTCGGACTTACGCGCAAGAAGACCATGGCGTTTATCATCTTTCCGCAGTTGATACGGCTTGCCCTGCCCGCCCTCGGAAATCTTTGGCTGATCCTGTTGAAAGAAACAGCTCTCGTTTCGGTCATTGGCCTCGACGATCTTCTCCGAATGTCCGGAGTGGCAGCGGGAAATACAAAAGAGCCCTTTCTGTTTTTCGGCATTGCCTGCCTGCTCTACCTGATCCTGGCCATGATTTCTTCTGCGGGACTGACCAGGATCGAACACTGGTCGAAGCGGGGAGAGTTGCTCAAATGACGACTCACGATCAGCAAGCCCTCCTGAAGCCGCCTCCGTTGGCAAAACGCCCTTGGTCAACCGCCAGAATTGCCGGTCATGTCCTCGTGGCGCTCTGGGCGATCGCATTCGGTTATCTGATAATCTACCTGCTCGGAAACCTCGAAAAGCCTATCTTGGAATTTCTGTTGCCGTATCTCAGTGGCAGTTGGAGCGAATATGCGTTGCGGCGCCTGGAAACCCATGAATTCGACAGTTTCATGGGCCGCTACGTCAAACAATACATCAGCGGTTTTCTTGTTACGCTGCAGATAGTCAGCCTGTCCTTGCTGATTGGCGCGGCTCTTTCCCTCCCACTGGCAATGGCCCGTGCTTCCAAATGGAAACTCCTTTCAGTACCCGCATATGCATATGTCTATTTTTTTCGCGGCACGCCCCTGCTGGCCCAAACCTTTCTCATCTATTATGGCTTCGGTTCGTTCCGGCCGGAGCTGCAATCCCTCGGGCTATGGTGGTTCTTCCGCGATGCGTTCTACTGCATTTTATTCGCATTCGCGCTGAACACATCCGCCTATCAGGCGGAAATCCTTCGCGGCGCGGTTCAGAACATATCGAGGGGCCAATGGGAAGGCGCTGCCGCGCTCGGCCTTTCAAGACCGGTAACGTTTTTCAAGGTTATCCTTCCTCAAGCGCTGATGGTCGCGCTTCGCCCCTATGGCAATGAGATCATCCTGATGATCAAGGGTTCCGCGATTGCCTCCATCGTCACCATCTTCGACCTTATGGGTGAAACGAGACGGGCCTATTCGCGCTCCTACGATTTCCAGGCTTATATCTGGGCTGCAGTGGTCTACCTCATGATGGTGGAGGTTCTCCGCCGGATCTGGGACCGGATCGAGTTACGTCTCACCCGTCATCTGAAACGGTAATCCATCGCCGTTTTCCGCCTTCCTCGCGCCTTTCAACCGGATCATCCATCATGTCCAAGACATCCCCGTCCGCTCCTGATCTTCATGTCGACAGTCTGCTCGCCCATGGCGGCGGCGGTTTCGATCTGGCAACCGGCGCGGTTGTGCCCCCAATCCAGACGGCGACGACCTTCGTGCGGGACGAATCTTATGAACTTCGCAATCCCGGCCACCTCTACAGCCGCGACGACAACGACCTTTTCGTCAAGACCGAAGGCCTGATCGCGGCGCTAGAGGGCGGCGCCGAAAGCCGCCTGTTCGCTTCCGGCATGGCGGCAATCGCCGCCATTGCCCGCACGGTCAGACCCGGCGGTACGCTGCTTGCCCAGTCCGGAATTTACTGGGGCACCACGCTTTTCCTGCGCAAGCTCTGCGCGCGCAGCAACGTTGCCCTTGTCGAAACCGAGGCCAGTGAGCTTGAGATCTTCCTGGAGGAAATTTCGGTGACAAAGCCGGATCTTGTCTGGCTGGAAGTGCCAAGCAATCCGTTTTTGAAAGTCGCCGATATCCGGAGCATAGCCGCCCGCTGCAAAGAAATGGGCGCGGTTTTGTGTGTCGATGCCACCGCCGCGACGCCGTTGATCCTGAAGCCGCTGAACCTTGGCGCGGATCTGGTGATGCATTCGGCCACCAAGGCCCTCAACGGCCATTCCGATCTTCTCGGCGGGGTCGTGACCACCGCCGATGCGGACAGCGAGGCCTGGGCATTCGTCCGCGAAGAACGCAAGCTGGCGGGTGCCGTGCTCGGGTCCTTCGAGACCTGGCTCCTGTTGCGTGGCCTCAGAACCTTGTCGCTGCGCGTCGAGCGCATGAATGACAACGCCCGCAAGCTGGCGGCGTTTCTGGACGGGCACCCGAAAGTCGAGACAGTCCTCTACCCCGGACTTGCCAGCCATCCGCAGCACGAACTTGCCAAATCCATGATGACCGGCGGTTTCGGATCGCTGCTATCGGCGCAGATCAACGGTGGCAAGGGAGAAGCCCTGAAGGTCGCGGGCGCGCTCGACCTGTTCCAGAGGGCAACCTCGCTCGGCGGAACCGAAAGCCTTGTCGAACACCGCTTCACGATCGAGGGAGAAGGCTCCGGCATTCCTGAAAACCTGCTGCGGATTTCCGTCGGCATCGAGCATATCGACGATCTGATCGCCGATCTCGATCAGGCGCTGTCGGTGATCTGAAGGCCTGTCAGCAGTCCGTCAGATCCGGTCGCAAGGTTCGCAACCAGCTCATGAAGGCCTTCAGGGGCGGGCGTTTGACACCGTGCCGTGTCACCAGATGATAGCCGGTTCCCGGATAAACGCCCTCTTCGAACAAGACCTTCAGATTTCCGGTGGCAATATCGGCTTCGAGAAACATTTTAGCGGTCGCTGAAATGCCTTCGCCCCTGCGGACCCCTTCGAGCACCATGTAACCCGGCATATGGGTGATATTGAGCTTGCAGCACGGAACCACCCCCTGACGTTCCATCCACATCGTCAGTTCGTTTGTGCCATATTCGGAAAGCCACGGAAACTCGAGGATGTCTTCCGGCTTCTCAATGCGTTTGTCTCCTATCAGGCAACTTGCGCCGACTACGGCGAAATTCGTGCAGATGAAGAGCTCCGACTCAAGGCCGGGCCAGTCTCCCTTGCCGAAGCGGACCGCCAGATCGACGCCGCCAGGTTTCAATTCGACCACCTCCGCAGTCGGGTTGAGCATGAGTTCGATATCCGGATGCTTGAGGCGGAAATCGTTGATGCGCGGCATCAGCCAGCTGATGGCGAAGGACGGCGTCACTGTGATGTTGAGCGGGCGTGAGATGTCCTCTCGCAGCAATTCTTCAACCGTTTCCACGATCGCCTCGAAGCCACGGCTCAGTCCTTCAAAGAGCTGTTCGCCTTCCGGAGACAGCGCGATCCCGCGCCCTTCCCTCATGACAAGCTGCAGCCCGAGAAAGTTTTCGAGGCTCTTCACCTGCTGACTGACGGCCGCATGCGTCACATTCAGCTCGCGCCCCGCGGCGGAGAGATTTCTGGTCTCCGCGACGGCTGCAAAGGTCTTCAAACTGTTGAGCGAAGGCAGGGAACGCCAATCCATCTGTAATCTCACCTTACATTTCGGAAATCTTCCTGACTGGATTCAAAGACAGGATACAGCCACATTCTTGTCAAGCACACCAGAAAGGAATGTAAGGCCATGTTGGATATTTACGCACGAAGCTTTCAGGAAGCAACCCGCTTTTCCGCAAGCACCCGTCCCGACCCGGTCACTCAGCGACGCCTTGAAGCCGTATCAGGCAATGGAAACGGATCCCTTGTCGGCTGGCTGCGCCGTTTCGTCCGGCTTCTGGCCCTGAGAGACTGATCCGGACCTACGCCTCACCGGCTGACAGACCGCACCGAATGTCCTAAAACCAAGACGAACAACTTATTCAACGGCCCGGTGTTCACCGGGCCTTCTTTTGAAAAGGGAGCGTCTTGATGGCAAAGGTTGCATTCATCGGTTTGGGAGTCATGGGTTTTCCGATGGCAGGCCACCTGAAAGCCAAAGGAGGCCATGACGTTACGGTCTATAACCGCACCACAGCCAAGGCGGAAAAATGGGCGAAGCAATTTGGCGGCGGCTTTGCCGAAACACCGAAGGATGCCGCGGAAGGTTGCGACTTCGTTTTCTCCTGCGTCGGCAATGACGACGACCTGCGCACCGTCACCACCGGTGCGGACGGTGCATTTCACGGCCTGAAGCAAGGCGCGGTATTCGTCGATAACACCACGGCGTCAGCCGAAGTCGCCCGCGAGCTCTATGCGGCTGCCAGGGACAAGGGTTGCGGATTTGTCGATGCCCCGGTTTCCGGTGGACAGGCAGGTGCCGAAAACGGTGCGTTGACCGTCATGTGCGGCGGTGACCAGGACACTTTCGACAAGGCGAAGCCGGTTATAGAATGCTTTGCCAAATTCGTCGGGCTGATGGGGGAAAGCGGCGCGGGACAGTTGACCAAGATGGTCAACCAGATCTGCATCGCGGGTGTTCTTCAAGGACTTTCCGAAGCCATTCACTTCGCCAAAAAGGCGGATCTGGATGTCGAGCGCGTCATTTCGGCGATCCGTGGTGGCGCGGCACAGTCCTGGCAAATGGAAAACCGCTGGGAAACGATGAACGAGGGCAAGTTCGACTACGGCTTTGCCGTCGACTGGATGCGCAAGGATCTCGGCATCTGCCTGAAGACAGCAAATGATACCGGCGCCCGCCTGCCGGTCACGGCACTGGTCGATCAGTTCTATGCCGAGGTTCAGGCGATGGGCGGCAAGCGCTGGGACACCTCCAGCCTGATTGCCCGGCTGGAGAATGCCGACAAGAAATAATCCTGCCGGCCGCCTTGCCCATCGCTGCTCTTTACTGCCCGGAAGCTTCCCTGGCGATCTCATCGAGCAGCGCATTGACATCGGCAATGGCGGCCCTGGACTCCTTAGAGCCGGAGGCGGAAAGCTGGCGGAAACCAACCGTGACCTTGCCGGCAGCGTCCGGCGTTTCATAGACAAACAGGGTGTAAGGACAATAGGCGATATTCGCCGCGTCCGCTTCCATTGCCTTTCTCGACAGGTTGGCCGAGCAGAACAGCATCGCCTGGGCATTGGAGAAAATCTGCTTATTGCCGCCGACATCCTCCCCCGTCCGGGCGAGCATATCGCCGATATGCGAGACGTAGTCGATTACGAGACCGCGGTTGACGATGGCGTTTTCCAAGTCAAAGCGAATATCGTCGAAGGCACCTTCGATTTCATACGCGGTCACCCCTTCAGGAATGCTTTGGGCTGTTGAGACCGATGTTACGCCGGTCATCAAAGCGGCTCCCAGGAAAAGTGTCTGAACGATCTTCCCGAATTTTTCCAGCATGCGATGTCCTCCCTTGATGCTGCCTCAAGGATACGCTTCCTGCAGCCGGGAGCAATTGACATATCGCATTTCTTGCATATTTCACAATTGACCGCGTTTTCGCGGATCGCCGCGCAGGTAAAAGTCAGGCAGAGCTAAACCTCCACCTCGACCGTGCCGATCGGATTGGAGCAGCAGGCGAGGATGTAGCCGGCTTCGACATCGTCCTCGCTGATGCCACCGGAATGAACCATATGCACGTCGCCGGACAGCTTCTTGATCCGGCAGGTTCCGCAAACGCCGAAGGTGCAGCCGGAGGGAATGTTGAGGCCCGCACCCTTGGCAACCGCCAGAACCGTATCTGTCTGCGAGCACCATGCCGAGACTTTCGAGCCTGCGAAAACAATCTGCGCCTGGACGTCCTCCTGCGGCACGACGTCGTCGAATTCGGTCAATTCCGCGTTGGTTTCCGCAGGAGCCTGGAAGCTTTCCTGATGATAGCGGTCCATGTCGTAGCCCAGCGCGTTCAGGATCTCGCGCACGGCATCCATGAACCCGTCCGGACCGCAGCAATAGACCTCCCGTTCCAGATAGTCGGCGCACATGAGACCAAGCATCAACTGGTTGAAACGGCCGCGATACCCGGTCCAGACCTCGTAAGGATCGCTCTTGCTCACGACGAAATGCAATTGAAGCCCGCTCACACGGCTCGCCATGTATTCCAGCTTCTTGCGGAAGATGAGATCGGCCGGGCGGTTGGCGCATTGAATGAAGCAGATATCGGGGTCTTCACCACGTTCAAACAGGGTCGTTGCCATGGACATCATCGGCGTGACGCCGGACCCCGCCGAGACAAAAAGGTATTTGCCGTCCGGATTGACGGGCAGATGGAACAGCCCCGCCGGTCCGAAAGCCCGGACCCGCATTCCGGGCACCAGATGGTCCAGCATCCACCTGGTGCCGATACTTCCCTGCTGGGCCTTAACGGTCACGGAGATATAGGCATTCGATACCGGTGAAGAGGAGAGCGTATAGGTCCGCTGCACATTGCCGCCGGGAACCGGCAAGTCCAGGGTAATGAACTGGCCGGCCTTGTAGAGGAAGGTTGCGCCGGAGGGCGGTCGAAAGGTGAAGGTCCTCACATCGGGCGCTTCCGGCAGCACGCTGACGCATTCCAGGATTTCGCTATCGGTCCAGACAGGCGTTTCGCGCCCGGGCATCGGGATCATGTCTCTACTCCGCCGCCACGCGGAAGCGGCGGATCAGTCTCTTTTCAAGCGCGCGCGCATACCAGTCGATGAACTGAATGACGCCGCTTTCCTGGGTCGCGGAATAGGGACCGGGTTCATAGGCGGGTGAATTGATACCGATCTGGTTTTCCTCAACGATCCGCCGGTCCTCGTCGTTTGTGTGTATCCAGACCTCGGTCAGGCGCTCCAGATCGTAATCGACACCCTCTTCGGCATCCTTGTGCACCAGCCAGGTGGTGGTGACTTCGGTCTCCATCGGTCCGACGGGCAGCATGCGGAATGTCAGAACCTGGTCGGACAGGAAGTGGTTCCAGGTATTGGGAAAGTGGAAGAACAGGCAGGACCCGGCATTGTCGAACGGAACGGAGCCGACACGCCTTGAGACCGCGGCCGTGCCGTCCATCGTGTAGCTGACCGCATTGCCGAGGAACGGAATGCGCACGAACCGCCATTGTTCGGACGGAGAAATCATGAATTTCGCCGGCAGACCGGCTTTTTCGCAGCGCTCCACATGCGCCTTGCCGACATTGGATGTCGCCGCGTCGTCACCACCAACCAGGTACGGGTCATCGGGGAAGGTGCGGCACAGGGACGGATGGGAACCGGAGCAATGATAACATTCCCGGTTGTTCTCCATCACCAGCTTCCAGTTGGCTTTCTCGATGATGGTCGAGCTATGGGCAACCTTCAGTCCGGCCAGGTCATGCGGGCCGAAATACCGGGCGGCCTGTGTCTGCAGTTCGGCGGTATCGGGCGCGACATCGGCAAGACAGATAAAGACCATGCCGGACAGGTTCGTACAGTGGACAGGTTTCAGTCCGTGCTCATCCGGCTTGAAATCCGGCCCCATCTCGCGCGCGAAGAGCAGCTTGCCGTCAAGCTCGTATGTCCACTGGTGGTAGGGGCAGACAAGCTTCGGCGCGGAGCCCTTGGTGGCGGAGCAGATGCGGCTGCCGCGGTGACGGCAGGAATTGTGGAATGCGCGGATGGCGCCGTCCGCCCCCCGGACGATGATGACCGAATAGGCGCCTATCTGCAGCGTGATGTAGTTCCCGGATTTGGGAAGCTCCGCCGAGGGCGCGGCGAAGATCCATTCGCTGTGCCAGATGTTTTTCATATCCGACTGAAAGATATCCCCGTCGGTATAAAAGGCCTGCGGCAGGGAATACCCTGGCCGGCGGCCCATCAGGAGGGAGAGAACATCTGCATCGCTTAGCATGGGGACACATCCTATCCAGCCGACTCTTGCGGCTCAATTCAAGACCGGAAGTTAGGCTCTCCCTCCGCCAGGACCATAGCCAAAAACGGCATCGGCTTATGCAGTTTGGACGCGGCCTCGAATATTTTCGTGCAACGCAGCATTTCTAGATGTCCTTGACCAGCCGCAGGGCATCATAGACCGCCGCATGGGTATTGCGCGCCGAGACCGCGTCACCGATGCGGAAAAGCGCGAACGCCCCGTCCGGATTGGCCTCCAGCGGCTGCTGCCTGCCGATAATCAGCGCGGCCTGATCAACGGACCCGAGATTTTTCGAGCGCGGCTTCAGATCGAAATAGAGGCCGTCCATCGGTACTGTGCCGTGATTGACGACGATCTGGTCGAAGTCCCGTTCTTCCGTATGGGCCGAATAATCGGTGCCGATCACAGCGGTGAGGAGGTTGCCCGAGCGCCGGACCGCCTTCAGGCGGTAAGTGACCGTGAAACGGACATCCCTTTCCTGCAGCGCGCGCATATAGGGCACAAGGTTCATGGCCATGATTTCAGGCGCAAAGGACCGGTCCGGCGTCATGACCTCGACATGAGCACCGGTGGCCGCAATGAGTTCGGCGGCCTGCAGCGCAGGGTGATCGCCGGCATCGTCATAGACCAGCACCCGGTTTCCGGGTCTCACATCTCCGGCGATAATGTCCCAGGAGGAAACCACCAGGTCATTGCCTTGCGAAAGCACTTCGGTATGCGGCAGTCCGCCCGTGGCGACGATGACAACATCCGGATTTTCCAAAAGGACGTCCGCCGCCTCCGCGAAGACATTGAAACGGAAGCTGACACCGCGCGAAAGGCATTGTTCCATGCGCCAGTCGATGATCGATATCATCTCGCGGCGGCGTGCCGACTGGGCCGTCAGGCGGATCTGTCCGCCGGCATCCGGCGCGGCTTCCAGAACCGTGACCTGATGACCGCGCTCGGCGGCCACGCGCGCGGCCTCCATGCCCGCCGGCCCGGCGCCGACAACGACAACCCGTTTGCTGATTTTTGACGGCTCGATTTCATGAGGCATCGTCAGTTCGCGGCCAGTTGCCGCATTGTGAATGCAAAGCGCCTCGCCTCCCTGATAGATCCGGTCGAGACAATAGGTCGCCCCGACGCAGGGACGGATGTCCCCTTCCCGCTTTTCCGTGATCTTCCTGACGATCAACGGGTCCGCGATGTGGGCGCGGGTCATGCCGACCATATCCAGAAGGCCTTCGGCGATGGCGTGACGCGCGGTCGCGACATCCGGGATCTTCGCGGCATGGAAGGTCGGCAGGCCGATCTCCTTGCGAATCCGCCCGGCAAAATCCAGATGCGGCGCGTTGCGCATACCCTGCACCGGAATGACATCCGTCAGGCCCGGATCGGTATCGATATGGCCGCGGATGACATTGAGGAAATCGATCTGGCCGGTGGCCTTGAGGCGGCGGGCGATTTCCAGCCCGTCCTCCGGCGTGATCCCGCCGTCCAGTTGCTCATCGGCGGTGAACCGAATGCCGAGAATGAAGTCTTTCCCCACACGCTTGCGAATGGCGTCGATCACCTCCAGCGAAAACCGCATCCGGTTTTCCAGGGACCCGTTATAGGGCCCCTCCAGGGTGTTGGTCAGAGGAGACCAGAACTGGTCCATCAGATGGCCGTAGGCCTCCAGTTCGATACCGTCCATGCCACCCGCCTTCATCCGTTCGGCGGCGTCCGCATAGTCTTGAACAATCCGGCTGATGTCCCAGTCTTCCAGTTTTTTCGGAAATGCCCTGTGCGACGGCTCCCGTTTGTGGCTGGGAGAGACCGACGGCAACCAGTCTCCCTTGTTCCAACCGGTGCGCCGGCCCAGATGCGTGAGCTGGATCATCACAGCGCAGCCATGCTCATGGCAGGCATCCGTCATCCTCGTGATCCAGGGAACGACTTCGTCCTTATAGGCAAGAATATTGTTGAAGACAGGTGGCGAGTCTCTGGATATGGCAGCGGATCCGGCCGTCATCGTCAGGGCGACACCCGCCTTCGCCCGGGTCTCGTGATAGGCGCGGTAGCGGTCCTTGGGCATACCGTCTTCCGGATACGCCGGTTCGTGAGAGGTGATCATGATCCTGTTTTTCAGCGTCAGGGATTTCAGCCTGTAGGGCTGCAGCAATGGATCTTTCGACATGCGTTTTCCTCTGGGCGTGGCCTCTCACATTCCCCGGGCCGGCTTGTCTACAAGAGTAGGTTGTCTGCCGGGCTCGTGAAAAGACACAAAAACGACATTCATGTCGTTTTTGAAAACATAGGTGTCAATTTCATTTGCGGGCGTTCGGAGGGCTTGGTAAAAACGAGGGCATGAAAGAAGCTTTGATCGACAAGACATCCGGATGGCGCGGTACGCGAGAGATCTGGATCAGGGCGGCTTACGAAGCGCTTCTGGAAAACGGCATAGATGCCGTCAAGGTGATGCCGCTGGCAGAGCGGCTCGGACTGTCGCGCACCAGTTTCTATGGCCATTTTTCCGACCGCAACGACCTGCTGAATGCCCTGATCACCTATTGGCAGGCGCGGAACACCGGCAATCTCGTCAGGCGCACCGAGGATTATGCGGAGACCATCACCGAGGCGGTTCTGAATGTCTTCGACCTCTGGCTCCTGCCGGACATGTTCGATTCACGCCTTGAATTCGCGGTGCGTAACTGGGCCCACACGGACGGGAACCTTGCCGGAATGCTGGAGGAAGCCGACCGGGTCCGGCTGGAGGCCTTGCAGGCCATGTTCGAGCGCTTCGGCTATGAACCGGGTTACGCGAACATCCGGGCCAATACAGTCTACCAGACACAGATCGGCTATATTTCAATGAAGAAGGACGGTCCCGACGAACCGCTCGAGCCGCGTTTGAAGCGGATGCCCTATTATGCGGAGATCTTCACCGGCCGGCAGGCAACCGAGGCGGAATTCGCGCGGTTTCTCTCCCGGCATCCGCTGCCGGAAGCGGCCGGATAGGGATATTCGCGACAGATTGACCTAATCCGCAACGTCGGCCCTTGCCGCGTTCATACGAACACATACAAAAGACTTAAGGCTGGGCTGGCGCGGGTGGAGCGCTCTCGTTCAGGATCAATAGCGAGCGATCATATTTAAAAATATTCGCGCAAATTTCTCCAAAGGCTTCAGATGCAATATTGAACGTCAGAGCATTCTCGATAACATTGTGATTGCTATATATTTCAACGCAGTGCGATCTCCAGAACAGGTACCTCTCCGGTGCGGCGCGTCGGTTGGAAGCTTCGAAATACGCCACAAACAGCGACAGCGAAAAGGCCAGGACGCAGACCGATACAATCGTACCGGCATTGGTTCCCTTGCTCATATCTGCGGCGAAAATCCAGACCACCAGTCCGGAAAGCAAACCGAGAGACGCAGCCATTATCTCGCCTACTGCCGCCTCACGGCTCAAGCCGCCGAGCGTTCCGACTGTGGCGCCAAGTGAAGTCAATCCGAGAAGCACGACGAGGACCTTGGAACGCATCTTTTTCTCAAGGAAAAAGAAAACCAGAATCCAGACCAAAAACGCTATGCCCAGACACACCACAGGCCAAAGCAAAATAGTTGCCACGATCAGACCCTGCCTTCTCTTTCAAGTAACAATTCAAAATTCCTGAATATTCTAAAATCATTCCAAGGCGATTCTTGAGCGGTATAATTGTCAGCCGGCTGAAGTTCGACAACAGGCTTACAAAGATTTGACGTGAATAAATTCAAAGTCCCGTTTTTCTTATGCTTTTCTATACATTCCTCAAATTTCTCTTGAGCTTTCTGGATCAGAATTTCAGAGGATTGCTCTTTGGTCAATAATTTGAATTTTGCTTCAGGCTTTTTGTCTAATGCGTTGTTCTGACCATCGGGAGACGTATCGGACGTGCCAGGCGAAGTCTCCTGGGACTGTGCTGGTGATATTGTCACCTGTTGGACAACCATACTGACCGGAAAAACAATCAAGAATGCGAACACTTGATAGTTCATTTGTTTTGCCCCCATGAGGACGATCAGTGTATCATGAGCTGTGCCGGGTGAAAATCTCACCCATGAGATGAATAGCAGTATCGGCAGAAAACTCCGGTTCTCAAAACCGGGCCCCGAAATCCGGGGTTTGACAACGACTCGATTTATCTCCCTGACTTCACGTATCCGCCTTCGGTTTTTCCGTCGCCACATAGGCGAGCGGCAGTGCGGTGGTGTTCTTGATCTGCTCCATGGCGAAGGTCGTGGAGACGTCGGAAATGTCGATCTTCGCGATCAGCTTCTTGTAGAAGGTATCGTAGGCTTCGATGTCCGGCACGGCGACACGCAGCAGATAGTCGACCTGACCTGCCATGCGATAGAATTCCATCACCTCGGGAAATTCCCGGATCACGTCGGCGAATTTTTTCAGCCAGTCCTCGGAATGCTGGTTCGTGGTGATCGCAACGAACGCCGTCACCTTGGCATTGATCTTCGCGGGATCGAGCAAAGCGACCCGGCCGGTGATCACGCCCTCCTCCTCCATCTTCTGGATGCGGCGCCAGCATGGCGTCGTCGACAGGCCGACCCGCCGGCCGATCTCGGCGACAGGAACGGTGCAGTCCTCCTGCAGGATGGACAGAATGCGGCGGTCGATGCGGTCGATCATGAGCTATATCCAGAGTTCGGCAGCACAATTGGCAACTTGCTCCGGCCAGGAGCTTGGGAAATGATTTCCCATTTGGAGAAAAACACGTAACGGAGTTTCAACAGGCTTGTCAATTCGCGGCGAATTGAGAATTTTATTCGAAACAGGAGCAACTGGCGCGCAGATCAAATTCAAATCAGGCGCGCGACTTCCGCTCTCAGGACCGGAAGCAATTCGGTTTCGAACCAGGGATGCTTTTTCAGCCAGGAATTGTTGCGCCAGGATGGATGGGGAAGCGGCAGCACCGCCGGCTGACCGGCCTCCCGTTCCGCCTCGAAATAATCGCGCCAGTGGGTAACGGTTTCCGTGAGCGTTTTCCGCCTCCCCGCCCCCAGATGGTAAGCCTGTGCGTATTGGCCGATCGTCAGGACGAGTTCGATGCGCGGCATGGCGGCAAACAGCCTGTCGTGCCAGATGTTCCGGCATTCGGACCTTGGCGGCAGATCGCCGCCTTTCGCATCCAGCCCCGGAAAGCAAAATCCCATCGGGACGATGGCGATACGCGCCGGATCATAAAAGACGTCCTCACCGATCCCCAGCCAGTCCCGGAGACGGTCGCCCGAAGGGTCGGTAAAGGGTTGGCCGCTGCGATGTACTCGTGTTCCGGGCGCCTGCCCGCATATGCAGATCCTGGCCGTGGAAGACACTTGCAGGACAGGCCGGGGAGCATGGGGAAGCGGCGTCTTCCGTGGATTTTCAATGCAGGCCCGGCAGGCACGCACCTGCCTGACCAGATTTTCCAGATCTTCCGAATTCTTCTTCTCAGACAACAATTTACACCTTGAACCGACCGGTTAACCTTTCGCTTACCACGATCCTGAGGACGATCTTAAGGAATGGTGAGTCAGAGTGACTAAACACGCAGTAACACAATAATGAAATCGATACTTCCGGGCGGCTAATGGAATCTCTTTCGTCAGAGAGCGGCGAAGAAAAATTCGCCATCAACGAGCAGCGAGCCATGCGGCGCCGGGAAATGGCGCGCGGCATGAAAAACGTGCGCAGCCGCCTCGGCGCTCCCGAATACCGCCACACCACCTTCGACCTTGAACGCCAGCATCTTTTCGCCGACACGCGGATCAATGCTGCCTATGCGGTTCCCCTGCTGGCGCTGATCGTCGCGGCCATTTCCGTGCTGTGGATCGACCCGGTTTTCATCGGCGCATGGTTCGCCATGACGCTGGGCACCCACATCGTGATGGTGGTTGCCAGTCATGCCTACGAAAAAGCGCCCTCGGACCAGAAAGCGCGGGTCTACTGGCGCAAACGCTTCACAATGGGCGATTTCATCTACGGTTGCAGCTGGGCCTCCTTCTTTCTGCTGCCCCAGACCGCCGAATCCGGCGAAGGTTTTGTCATCTTTCATTTCGCGACGCTGCTGATCGTCGTCGCGATGAACACGATGCAGTCGGCCACCTTGCCGAAATGCCTTCTGGCGAGCACCATACCGATGACGCTTGTGGTCACGGTCAGTTTTCTGAAGCAGGTGGATCCGATCCATTACACGCTCGCGGCGATGGCGATCGGCGCCCAGGGGTTTTTCTTCATTCTCGGCAACCAGCTTCTGAAGAACGCCAACACCATGCTGGAGTACCGGGCCGAGAAGGATCATCTGATTGCCGAGCTGGAAACCGCGAACGCGATGTCGGACGAAGCCCGGCGGCGCGCGGAAGCCGCCAATATCGCCAAGTCCCGCTTTCTAGCGACCATGAGCCACGAGTTGCGCACGCCGCTGAACGCCATTCTCGGCTTTTCCGAGATCATGAAGGATGAAGTGCTCGGCGCGATGCACAACAAGAATTACCGCTCCTACGCGGAGGACATTCACGGTTCCGGTCAGCACCTTCTCAACCTGATCAATGAAATTCTCGATCTGTCGCGGATCGAGGCCGGACGGCACGAACTGCATGAGGAACCCTTGTTCCTCGATGATATCGTCGAGGAATGCGGAAGCATGATGAAGGTGCGCGCCGAGGCGAAATCCATTGTGCTGCATCATATCCATGAGCCGGACCTGCCAAAGGTCTGGGCCGACGAACGCGCCCTGCGCCAGGTGGTGCTGAACCTCATGTCGAATGCGGTGAAATTCACGCCTGTCGGCGGCAAGGTGCGCATCAAGGTCGGCTTGACGTCCGACGGAGGTCAATTTGTCTCCATAAAGGATACCGGTCCCGGTATTCCGGAGGACGAGATCCCGACCGTGCTGGAGGCTTTCGGCCAGGGATCACATGCAATCAAGAGCGCCGAGCCCGGAACCGGCCTCGGGCTCTCCATCGTCCAGGCTCTCATTGCCATGCATGACGGCGATTTCAACCTGAAGTCCAAGCCCGACGTGGGCACGGAGGTGATCGTCTCGCTGCCCCGCGCCCGGGTGATGAACTATGCGCCGGATGTCGACTGGGTCGATCCGGACGATCAGAAACCGGGCCAGAGCGACCGGAAATCCCGCTCCGCCTGACGGTCTCCGCCCGTTTCTAGTCAGTCCGCTTTTACGGAGACGCCCGCGTCGGCGAAAGTCGCCATGCCGGAATGCATTTCGGCGGCCGCCCTGGCAATGCCCGCCGCGAGAGCTGCCCCGGTTCCCTCCCCAAGGCGCATTCCGAAATCGAACAGGGCGTGCTTGCCCATATGATCCAGGGCTTTCGCATGGGCCTGTTCCGCCGAGACATGGGCAAACAGGCAGTGGTCCAATCCGGCCGGGTCCATCGCATAGACCACCGCCGCCGCGGCGGTCGTTACAAATCCATCGACAATCACCGGCACGCGCTGCAAACGCGCGGCAATGATGAGACCAGCCATCGCGGCGATTTCCCGCCCTCCGGTCCTGCGCAGGATCTCCAGAGGGTCCTTCTCGCCGTTCAAACGGGCAACAGCCTCTTGAACCGCGTCCCGCTTGCGGGCCAGGCCTTCATCGTCCACGCCGGTTCCTCGGCCGATCCAGTCTTCGGGCCTGCCGCCGAACAGGCCGTTGAGGACGGCTGCGGCAACGGTCGTGTTGCCGATACCCATTTCCCCCAGGCAGATCAGGTCGATGCCACCAGCGAGGGCTTCCATGCCGTAGGCCATGGTCGCGGCGCAATTGGCCTCGTCCATGGCATCTTCGCGCGTGATGCTGGGGGTCGGCATGTCGACGGCAAGGTCGAAGACCTTCAACCCCACATCGTAGGTGCGGCAGATCTGGTTGATGGCCGCGCCGCCCGCGGCGAAGTTCTCCACCATCTGACGATTGACTGAACTTGGAAAAGCCGAAACGCCTTCCTCCGCAACGCCGTGAGCGGTTGCGAAAATCGCGACCATCGGCCGGGAGATCTTCGGCGGCGCGTTGCCGGACCAGGCCGCCAGCCACTCGGCGATGTCCTCAAGACGTCCCAGCGAACCGGCAGGTTTGGTCAGCTGTGCGTCGCGCGCCTTCACTTTCCCCACCGCCTCGTCATCCGGACCCGGCATCGACTTGACGAGGTTGCGGATATCTTCGAAGGGAAGCGCGGTGTCGGAAAGAGACATGGATTTCAGGTTCCCGGTCTGGATCTTAAAGTGTTAGAGCCTGTATGGACCGGCGTACTGCCGGTCATTGGTCTCGCTTAGCCGCTGATCTATAATGAGGCTTGGCGAAAACTCAAGCTCAGGACCGGCCCGATGAACCGTGAAACCGACCAAACGCCTGATAGTGAGGCCAAATCCGGCGCGGACAAAACTTGGGATCAAGTCAGGGGCCGGCTGAAAGACCTGCCGGATTTCGCCGCGGACACCGCCGCCTGCGTGCGATTCTTCTCCCGCCTGCCCGTGCCGAAGATCAACGCGCTCGACGATCCGGGTGCCGCGCCCGATTTTGCCCGGATCGCGCGGGCCGCGCCGCTTGCCGGTTTCGTCATCGCGCTTCCCGCGGCCGGATGCGGCATGCTGCTTGGATATACGCATCTGCCCGGCCTTGCCGTGGCTGCCATTGTTGCGGCACTGCTGGCGATCATCACCGGCGCGCTGCATGAAGACGGGCTGAGCGATGTCGCAGACGGGTTTTTCGGCGGAGCGACCCACGAAAAGCGCCTGGAGATCATGAAGGACAGCCGCATTGGCGCGTTCGGAGCGCTGGCACTGGTGCTTTCCGCCGTGCTGCGTGTCGCGCTGCTGACGGCACTCTGGCAGCGGTTCGGCCCCGCCGATGCGGCGCTCCTGTTTCTGTCCGGTGAAGCGCTCAGCCGAACGCTGCTTGTCTGGCAATGGCATCTCCTGCCGCTGGCGCGCCCGCAAGGACTGGCGGCAAGGTTCGGCAAGCCTGAGGAAAAAACGGTCCATCAGGCCGCCCTGGTGACGATCCCGCTGCTGATCCCGGCAACGCTGTTACTTTCCTTAACGGCATTTTCTCTCGCTTGTCTGTTTGCAGCCGGTGCCACCTATGCTACCGGTCGTCTGGCGCGCGCCAAGATCGGCGGCGTCACCGGGGATGTTCTCGGTGCCATGCAACAACTCGGCGGGCTGGGTTTCCTGCTGGGAGTGCTGATGGTTCCGTAAGACACCGGATCCCGTTTCGAGGCGAAACTTGCCCATGGTATCGATTTTCCGGCTTCCAGTGATGCGCGTCCTGATCGTGCTGACGGCATCCGTCGCGCTGCTCGGCGCCTGCTCGGGCCGGCCGGAAATCGGTGCGCTGGCGCTCAACAGCGCCCCTGCCGACGGCGCCAAAGCCCATGACCTTCTCATCGTCGCCACACGGGCGCGGGACGAGCGGCCGGACACCTATTTCAGTGGCGAGCGCTCAGTCGGGGTCAGCTACGCCGAAGCCCGGATCTCCGTCCCGCCGGCCCATAAGCCCGGCGTCATCGAATGGCCGGCCAGCCTTCCGGGCAATCCAGAAACCGATTTCGTCGCCCGAAGTGCGGCGTATCTGCCGTCCGCTCAGGCCTTCAAATCCCGGCTCAATCAGGAACTCGCGACGCGGCCCCGAGGCAAGAAAGAAGTCTTCCTGTTCATCCACGGCTACAACACGCTGTTCGCCGAGAGCCTTTATCGCCTCACGCAATTCGTGCACGACGCGGATAACGGCGCCGTGCCGGTGCTGTTCACCTGGGCCTCTCGCGGAAAACTCAAGGATTATCTTTACGACCTGAACAGCGCCGCCATTGCCCGCGACGCGCTGGAACAGACCCTGATCGAGCTGGCAGAGAGCGACGCCGACGAGGTCAGCATTCTCGCTCATTCCATGGGCAACTACCTGTTGATGGAAACCATCCGCCAGATGCCGCCGTCCCTGCGGCACAAGATCCAGAAAAAGATCCACTACGTGGTTCTGGCGGCGCCGGATATCGATATCGACCTGTTCAAGTCGCACCTGCGCAGGCTCGGCAAAGTCGACAAGCCGTATGTCGTCATCGTTTCCACTGACGACCGGGCGCTGCGTCTGTCGCGCGCGCTCTCCGGCGGCGTAGACCGCCTCGGGGCCTTCTCCGACGATGAAGAACTGGCGAAACTGGGCGCCATCGTCATCAATGTCACCGACCTTGAGGCGGAGGATTCGGCCCATCATTCCAAATTCGCGATCCTGGCCGAGTTCGCGCCCGAACTTCAGCGCGCCTTCGCCAACGGCAGCCTGACGAGCGAATCCAGTATCGACGGGACCCGCACCTTCGGCGGTGATCTGGGCAGTTTCGTCGGAAACACCGCGCAAACGGCACTCACCCTGCCGATCCGGATCATCGCCGCACCGGTCGTACTCGCCACGGGCGGCAGTCTGTGACATCGCTTTTTCCGCAAGTTTGAGCCATCTTCTGTCTTGGCAAAGCCACAATCAGCCGCCATATCCGCTTGATGCAGTCACCTTGTATAAACATCTGCCAGATCGACCGGGAAAACGGCCTATGCACAGGCTGTCATCGCACGCTTGACGAGATCGCCGGCTGGGCGGGTTTCAGCGAACACAAACGCCTTGAAATCATGGCGGATCTGGACAGGCGCCGCGACGCCGGCATCCGGGCGGGCGCCCGCCGATGAGACAACCTCGGCAATTCCGCGGCCTGGTCGCCGTAGTGCTGGTGATCCTCATGGCCGCCATGGCCTTTTATGCCTTTTTCGGCGATCCGACAGATCCGGAAAACGTCAACTTCGACAGCAGCGGTCCCCGGATCGTGGCCTTGTCCGCCCTTGCCTTCGTGTTCCTGGCAAGTTTCCTTTTCGGACAGCCGAAAGTGCGCGAAATCATTCATGGCACGGTTTTCTGGGGAGGCCTCGGTCTCGTTCTGGTCGTCGGCTACACCTACCGCGCCGATCTGGTGCAGGCCGGCTACCGCGTCCTGGGCGCACTGGCGCCGGGAATGGCGGTTTCGCAGCCGGACGGCTCGATCCTGATCGTGCGCGACGCGACCGGTCATTTCGTCGTGGACGGGCGCACAAATGGCGCTGGAACGCAGTTCCTGCTCGACACGGGGGCAAGCGCCGTCGTGCTGACATTCGAGGACGCGCGCCGCGCCGGATACAGGGCCGAGGATCTGTCCTTCACCGTGCCGGTTTCCACAGCGAACGGCCGCACGCTTGTCGCGCCGGTGAAGATCGACGCGATCACCATAGGCAATCACAGCTTACGCGATATTCGCGGCTTCGTCGCTCGTCAGGGCACGCTGGACGGCAGTCTTTTGGGCATGAGCGCGCTCGACCGGCTGCAAAGCTGGCGGATCGAGGGCGACAAGCTGATCATCACGCCCTGAGGCAGGTGTTTCGTGGCAAGCGCGGTTATTCCGCCGCCTCGGCGCCGAGTTCCGCCGGATTCATCGCGGCCAGCGCCTTTTCGACGACTTCCAGCCCGGCGCCGGGCCGGATCGCCTCGACGGTAAGGATCCGCCGCCAGGAGCGCGCTCCCGGGCGGCAATGGAACAACCCCAGCATATGCCGCGTCATATGGGAGAGCTTCACGCCCCGGCCAAGCTGGTCTTCCATATAGGCCATATGCGCCCGCACGGCATCGAGGGGCGAAACATCCGGCAAATTGCTGTCATAAAGCCTCCGGTCGACCTCACCCAGGATCCGCGGCGTGTGATAGGCCGCCCGGCCGAACATCAGGCCGTCGACGGTCTCCAGAAAGGGCGCCGCCTGATCGAGGCTCTGCAGGCCGCCATTGAGGCCGATGAACCGGTCCGGGAACCGCGCCTTCAGCCGCAAAACGCGCTCGTAATCGAGCGGCGGGACATCGCGGTTCTGCTTCGGGCTCAACCCCTGCAGCCAGGCTTTTCTCGCATGCACCCAAAGCGCATCGGCTCCGGCGTCAAAGACGGCATCGGCCATCCGGTCCAACGCCTCTTCCGGGTCCTGGTCGTCAACCCCGATGCGGCATTTGACCGTGACCGCAATATCCACCGCCGTCTTCATCGCCGCGACACAGGCCGCCACCAGCTCCGGTTCATGCATCAGGCAGGCCCCGAAACGGCCGGACTGGACCCGGTCGGAGGGACAGCCGACATTTATATTTACCTCATCGTAGCCAAAGTCGGCGACAATCCGCGCCGCCTCCGCCATCTCCGCCGGATCCGATCCGCCGAGCTGACAGGCGAGCGGATGCTCAAGATCCGAAAACCCAAGCAGATGCTCCCGGTCACCATGGATCACCGCTCCCGTCGTCACCATCTCCGTATACAGCAGCGCATGACGGGTCAGATGCCGGTGAAACGCACGGCAATGCCGGTCCGTCCAATCCATCATGGGAGCTATGGAAAATATTCCATATTTTTCAATCATTTATATAGTTTTCCTAAACCACATAGCGATTAGATCGACTGATACCGCCTGCTTTAGTGATATGTGACTCATTTCATTTCATTTTTCAAAGTGTAACTGCCAATGCCACTTGACACCGGAAATGCCGGACAGGGCATGGGTCTCCCACTTTACCCACATCAGAATGCCGGAAGGTTTCGCATATCCGGCCGGCGTTATCGACCTCTGGTGCCGCCGCGTTGCCGGCCGATCGACGCGAAGCCGTCAAACAGCGGGATTGGTCTTGCTGGCTTTGCTCCTGGCGATGTGGCGCAAGACGCTGAAGACCAGGGCGCTGTTCATTTCAAAACCGCCGCAAAACCCGATTGTCGAGCATCTATCTGAAAGAATTTGCCTGTGACTGATGTCAATCAGCTCCGCATCGCAAATTCTTTGAAACACTTCATCAGGGCTGTCCATGGGCCCGCCGCACGTGCCGAAAGCAGTACCTATCGGCCATGACCTTCGGCGAACATCGACATTCGGCGACAATGTCGCGGCTTCAAACATTTTAGGAAACAGACATGGCAAAAGGTAAAAGCCGTCGCGGCGGACAAGACACCAAACAAAGACAGAGGAAACCCGAGTTTGTCCCGGTCCCGTCCTTCAACACGGGTTTGACCGTTGAGACGAAACCGAAGGCCGAACAAAACTGACCGGGCTTCGCGGCGCCGGTCTTTCTGAGCGAATTGGAAAGCACAACGCACCGCCTGAACCGCTTGCAGGACGGATGGCCGCCGCTCCGGCAGCGGCACTGCAACGCGGATATTTCCACCATCGCGGATTTGCGCGCAAGGCCTTGCATTCTCTGGTCGGTGTGTGGCCATTTTGTACCCCGGAGGCGTTCTGATGAGCGGTTGGCTGCCCGAATGGTCCCTGCTTCGCCGAGACATCGTCAGTCCCTGGAATGATGTAAACCCCGTGCGGGCGGAGCTGTTCGGCCTCGATCGGCTGGAGCAGCACGCGATAAGCCTCGCGCGGGAACAGATCGTCTCCGCGTCCCCGCCGCGTGTTGCTCCGTTGCAGCGCCGCCTGGACGACAACGCGGTCGCCCTGCTGGCCGCCCGCAGCTCCTGCAGCCTCGAACTGGCCGCCGGCCGCCCGATCGTGCCCGCCGCGCAGTGGTTTCTCGACAATTACCATCAAGTCGACGCGCAGATCCGCGAATGCCGCACCGATCTGCCGCCCAGTTATTACCGGATACTGCCAAAGCTTGCCCATGGCCCGTTTCGCGGCTATCCGCGTGTGTTCGGGTTGATCTGGGCCTATGTCGCGCATACCGACAGCCATCTCGACGGGCCCGCGCTGTCGCGGTTTCTGCGTGCCTATCAACAGGTGCAGCCGCTTATCATCGGCGAGCTATGGGCCGTTCCGATCACCCTGCGCCTCGTGCTGCTGGAAAACCTGCGGCGTCTCTCGGATCAGATCTGCCTGGCTCACACGCAGCGCCACGCGGCCGATCATCTTGCGGACCAGTCTCTGGGCGCGGGCATCGTGCAACCCCGCCTGCTCGCTGATGTGGATGACGGCCCCGATGGCCGGCTTTCCGAAGCCTTTGCCGCGCAGCTGGCCAAACGGCTGCGTGACTGCGATCCGCTCAGCACTCCGGCCATCGCATGGCTCGAGGAGCGTCTGGCGTCGCAAGGGACAGACATCGATCTGGTGGTGCAGCACGCCCAGGAACGTCAGGGGGCTTCCAACGTCACGGTGCGCAACGTCATCACAAGCTTGCGGACGATTTCCGAGATGGACTGGCAGGTTCTGTTCGAAGAAGTCAGCCTTGTCGATGCGCGGTTGCGGGCACATCCTGGCTTCTCTGTCATGGATTTCGCCAGCCGCAATCTCTACCGCACGGCCATCGAGGACCTTGCCCGCCACAGCGACAATAGCGAAACGCAAGTGGCAGAACTTGTGCTTGAGGCCGCAAACGCGGCACCGGGACCGGGACCGTCCGATGCGCCGCTCGCCGATATGGAAATCCTGCGCCGAACCGATCCCGGCTGGCATCTGCTGGCCGAGGGCCGGACAGCCTTTGAGCGCCAGATTGGTTTTCGCCGAAGTGGATGGCGGAGAATCAGCTTTCGCCCCGGCCTGTCAGCCTATGCCGGCAGTGTCATGGGTGTCACACTTGGGCTGCTCGCGCTCGGTCTTTGGGCGCTTGCCAGTCTGGCGGGAACGGATGCGTCCGGCTCGTTTCTGGTCCTTTGGGCCCTCGCGGCACTGATCCCCGCCAGCGCCGTCGCGCAGCTTCTGGTCGACCGCCTGATCGGCTGGACCGTGCCTGCCGCCGCGTTGCCGGGACTGGCGCTCGAGGGCGGTGTTCCGGTCTCGCTGCGCACGCTGCTGGTTGTACCGACGCTCCTCACCGATACCAGCGATCTGCGCGAGCAGATCGAAGGGTTGGAAGTCCATTATCTGTCGGGTTCACAGGGGGATGTCACCTTCGCGCTTCTGACCGATGGGTTGGACGCGCCGCAACAGGACATGCCGGACGACGCGGCGCTTGTGGAGCTGGTCGGTAGAGAGATTGCCGAACTCAACCGACGCTACGGACCCGGCCCCTCCGGCGCGCGTTTTCTTCACCTGCATCGTCAGCGCCGCTACAACCCGGTCGAGCGCATCTGGATGGGATGGGAGCGCAAGCGCGGCAAACTGCACGAACTGAACCGCCTGTTGCGCGGCGCAATGGACACCGACTACCGTACAGCCGATGGCCGCACTCCCGCCGTACCTTCGGGCGTGCGTTATGTCCTGACGCTGGATTCCGACACACGGATACCGCGCGACGCGGCGTTGCGGCTGATCGGCAAGATGGCCCATCCTTTGAACCGTCCGGTGATCGACCCGGATCTGCGCCGGGTCAGCGCGGGCCACGCCATCCTGCAGCCGCGGGTCACCCCCTCCCTGCCCACCGAGCGAACCGGCACGGCCTTTCAGCGCGCCACATCCGGGCCGGGCGGGATGGACCCCTATGCCGCCGCCGCGTCGGACATATATCAGGACCTCTTCGGCGAGGGCTCCTTCACCGGCAAGGGCATCTACGATCTCGACGCCTTCGAGACGGTGATGGCCGGGCGCGTGCCGGAGAACACCCTGCTGAGTCACGATCTGCTCGAGGGCATCTTTGCGCGGGCGGGGCTTGCCTCGGATGTGGAACTGGTCGAGGCCTTTCCCGACCGGCAGGACCTTGCCGCCCGCCGCATCCACCGCTGGTGCCGGGGTGACTGGCAGCTTCTGCCCTGGCTCCGGCCGCAGGCCGGTCTGGGCGCGCTGGGACAGCTCAAGGTACTGGATACGCTGCGGCGCTCGTTGCTGGCGCCGGCAACCCTGGTGGCGCTGATCCTGGGCTGGCTGCAGCCCGGGCAGGCCGCCGCGCTGGCGACCGGGCTGGTCTTGGTGGTTCTGATGCTTCCGGCGTTCATGCATGCGGCGGTGGCGGCTGTGCCGCACCGGGCGGGGCTGCACCTGCGCACGCATCTGAGGCTGGTGCGCGAAGATCTGATGCTGGCACTGCTGCAGACCGCACTCGCGACGGCATTTCTTTCCGATGCCGCCTGGCGCTCGCTCGATGCCATCGTGCGCACGCTCTGGCGGCTGGCGGTTTCCCGGCGGCATCTGCTGGAATGGACAACGGCCGCCGCCACCTCCAAGGCGCCGCGCCCCGACCTGCGCGGTTTCGCCCGAACCATGACGCCCGGCATCCTGCTGGGGCTGGCCGCAGCCGGACTGGCCGGCATGGCCTCCCCCGCTTCGTTGCCGATGATACTGCCCTTTGCCCTGCTCTGGCTTGCCGCGCCATTCATCGCCTTTCGCGTCAGTCAGAGGCCGAAGCCCCGGCCCGACGCGGCGCTGACCCCGCAGGATGCGCAGGCGCTGCGGCTGATCGCCCGCCGGACCTGGCGCTATTTCGAAAGTTTCGTCACCGCCGGTGACAGTCACCTGCCGCCCGACAATTTTCAGGAAGAGCCGCGCCCGTCAATTGCCCACCGTACATCTCCGACCAATATCGGGCTCTATCTGCTGGCGACGGTCACCGCCCGCGATTTCGGCTGGATCGGGCGCAGACAGGCCGCCGGGAGAATTTCTGACACCCTTGGCGCGCTGGAGGCGCTTCCGCGTCTCAACGGGCATTTCTACAACTGGTACGACACAAGGGACGGCCGGGTCCTCGACCCACCCTACATTTCGTCGGTGGACAGCGGCAATCTGGCCGGGCATCTGATCGCGCTGGCCAATGCCTGCGAGGAATGGGCAGAAGTGCCCGCCCTCGACCAGCGGCGCAGGGCGCTGGGGCTGGCCGACCTGCTGGATCTGGCACAGGACGAGTCCGCCCTGCCCGACGGTGCGGCCGATCCGTCTCTCGCAGAGACGATCCTTTTGCTGCGCGAGGGGCTGAACCAGACCGAGATCAGCTGGCCTTTCCTGCAGCGGCTCGCCGCCAAGGCCGAAAGCCCCGCGCGGGAGCGACGGCAGCCAGGCACCGTCGATGCGTCATGGCTGTCTTTGCTGCGCGAGGGGCTGGCCGAGGCCGCCGCCGATGCCGCCGCAACCAAAACCGAAGAGGCCGAACTGGCCGCGCATCTGGGCCAGCTTGGCCACACCGCGCGCCGGCTGGCCATTGAAATGGATTTCACCTTTCTGCTCGATCCCGAGCGCAAGCTGCTCTCCATCGGCTATTCGGTGCATGAAAACGCGCTCGATCCGTCCTGCTACGACCTGCTCGCCTCCGAGGCCCGTCTGGCGAGCCTCTTCGCCATTGCGAAACAGGATGTCTCCCTGCGCCACTGGTTCCGTCTGGGCCGCGCCGCGACGGCAGTGCGGGGCGGCACGGCGCTGGTGTCGTGGGCCGGATCGATGTTCGAATATCTGATGCCGGAACTGGTGATGAACGAACCCCAGGCCGGCCAGCTTGGCCGCACCTGCCGGTTGGTGGTCGAACGCCAGATCGCCTACGCGCGCGCGCAAGGTGTGCCCTGGGGCATCTCCGAATCCGGCTTCAACGCGCGGGATGTCGAATTCACCTACCAGTATTCCACCTTCGGTGTGCCGGGGCTTGGGTTGAAGCGCGGCCTTGCCGGCGATCTGGTGATCGCGCCCTATGCCACCGGGCTTGCAACGATGCTCGACCCCGCCGCAGCGCGGCGCAACTACGACGCGCTGGAGGCTATTGGCGGCCTCGGCGAGTTCGGCTTCTACGAGGCGCTGGACTTCACTCCCGGCCGGGTGCTGCCGGGTCAGCGCGTTTCGGTGGTGCAAAGCTACATGGCGCATCATCAGGGCATGACCATCGTGGCGATCGCCAATACGCTGACAGACGGGTTGATGCGCCAGAGGTTCCACCGAGAGCCGATGATCCATGCCTGCGAGTTGCTGCTGCACGAACGTCTGCCACGCGACATCGCCCGCGCACTGCCCCCGCTCGATGAGCCCTCGGTGCCCAGCACCTTGCCCTCGGATGCTGAGCGGGGTCGCCGGATCGCCGGCTGTCCGAGCGGACCGCCGGTCAGCCACCTGATGTCGAACGGGCGTCATGCGGTGATGCTGACCGCAACAGGGGGCGGCTACAGCCGCTGGGGCGACATCGCGCTGACCCGTTGGCGCGAAGACGCCACGCGCGACGACCAGGGCGCCTATCTGCACCTGCGCGACCTGTCAGACGGGACGGAGCAAAGCTTCGGCCCCTGTCGTTCAGAAACGGCAGCCACCCAGCAGGATGTGCAGTTCTTCGAGGATCACACGACGTTCACCGCCCGGAGGGGACGGCTGGACACGATGCTCGACATCCTCGTCTCGGGTGAGGCGGATGCCGAGGTGCGCCGCCTCTCGGTTACCAATTCGGGGCGCAAACCCTGCAAGCTGGATATCACCTCCTATGTCGAGCTGACGCTGGCCGCACCGGCTTCAGAAGCGGCGCATCCGGCCTTTTCGCGGATGTTCGTACAGACCGAATTCCTGCCTGAATACGGCGCGCTGATTGCCTGGCGCCGCCGGCGCAACCCGGAAGAGCCCGAGATCTGGGCCGCGCAGTTCACCGTCATCGAGGGCGAGACGATAGCCCCTCTGCAGTACGACAGCGACCGCCTGACCGCACATGGCCGCGACAATGCGCAGACGCAACCGCGTGACATCAATGATCCTGCCCCGCTGGCAGGGCGCACGGGCACGATCCTCGACCCGGTCTTTTGCCTGCGCAACAGGCTGCATATCGCACCGGGGCGCACCGCGCGGCTGATGGTCTGGATGGTGGCCGCCGGCAGCCGCGAGGCGTTGATCGACCTGATTGATCGTCACCACGACCGCAACGCCTATGACCGCGCGCGGACCCTGGCCTGGACGCAGGCGCAGGTGCAGTTGCGCCATCTCGGCATCTCTCCGAACGAGGCCGCCGATTTCCAACGCCTGGCCGCCCCGATCCTCTATCACGACGCCCGTTTCCGCCCGGCCGCCGCCGTGCTGGCGCGAGGTGGCGGGCATCAGTCGGGGCTGTGGCCGCTGGCGATCTCGGGCGATCTGCCGATTGTGTTGCTGCGCATCGACGATCCCGCCGACATCCGTCAGGTCCGCACCCTGCTTCAGGCCCATGAATACTGGGCCAACAGACAGCTGGCCGTGGATCTGGTCATCCTCAACGAACATCCGGCCTCCTATGTGAAGGACCTGCAGGCCGCCATCGACACCGCCTTGCGCAGCAGCCATTCCCGGCCACGCACCGGCGAACAGCAGGCCCGGGGAGCGGTGTTCACGCTGCGTTCCGACCTGATCTCACCCGAGGCGCGGGCACAGCTTCTGTCCGCTGCACGCGTGGTGATGCTGGCACGGCGCGGTGACATCGGCAGCCAGCTTGTCACGCTGCTCCACGATCCAGCTGTCTCCCTCGCGGAAACCGCCGCCGCGAATGCGCGCCCTGACCCGGGCAAGCGCACCGGCGCGCGGGCGGGAGACAAACGCGCCGCAGACCTTGGCCCGGCGGTCCCTCGGGCAAATGGCGATGGGCTCGAATTCTTCAACGGCACGGGCGGTTTCGACCGAAATGGGCGGGAATATGTGATCCAGCTTGGGCCGGAAGACACCACCCCCGCGCCCTGGATCAACGTCATCGCAAATCCCGGCTTCGGTTTTCAGGTCTCGGCCAGCGGCAGCGGCTTCACCTGGGCTGAGAACAGCCGCGACAATCAACTGACATCGTGGTCCAACGACGCCGTGGCGGACCCGGCCGGCGAAGCCTTCTATATCCGCGACGACGACAGCGGCGCGCTTGTCTCGCCGACGGCGCGCCCGCTGAGCGAGACCGGGAGCGACGCCGGTCTGCACATCGCGCGTCACGGGTTCGGCTACAGCCGGTTCGAGCATCAGGCCGATGGCATCGCGTGTGATCTCGTTCAGTTCGTGCCGCGCGAGGACCCGGTGCGGGTCTCGGTGCTGCGTTTGAGCAATACCGGCAAAAAGCGGCGTCGACTCAGCATTGCCGCCTATAGCGAGCCGGTGATGGGCCTGTCGCGCGCCGCCTCCGCGCCGTTCCTCGTGAGCTCCCGCGACGCCGATACCGGCGCGTTGCTGGTGTGCAACCCATGGAACACAGCCTTCCCCGACCGAGTAATGTTTGCCGCGCTGTTCGCCCCCGACGGAGCGGCCGAGCACTGGACGGGCGATCGCACCGAATTTCTGGGATCTGGCGGCAGCACGGCCGCGCCCGCCGGACTGCTACGCCTCGTGACGCTGTCGGGGCAGCTTGGCGCCGGACTCGATCCATGCCTTGCGTTGATGAAGGCCGTCACACTTGGCCCCGGCGAGAGCGTCGAGCTTGTGCATCTGCTCGGCCAATGCCCCACCGCAGCGTCGGCTGTCGCAATGATACAGCGACTGCGCTCTGCCGACCCGCACGCGGCCCTGGCGGAGGTGCAAAGTTACTGGGACGACACCCTGGGGGATCTTCAGATCGAAACTCCCGACCGGGCGATGGACATTATGGTCAACGGCTGGCTGCCCTATCAAGCCCTGGCTTGCCGGATCGAGGCGCGTGCAGCCTTTTATCAGGCGAGCGGGGCCTATGGCTTCCGCGATCAGTTGCAGGACAATATGGCGCTGACGCTGACCCGGCCCGCGCGCACCCGCGCGCATCTGCTGCGCGCCGCGGCCCGTCAGTTTGAGGAGGGCGACGTCCAGCATTGGTGGCTGCCCCATTCCGGGCAGGGCGTGCGCACACGCATCTCGGATGATTGCGTCTGGCTGGGTCACGCCGCCGCCGCCTATGTGGCCAGCACGGGGGACGCTGCGGTGCTTGACGAACAGGTCCCCTTCCTCGACGGCCATCGCCTCGGCGAGGGCGAGCATGATGCCTTTTTCCTGCCGGACGATGCGGGCAAAAGCGCGACGCTTTTCGATCACTGTGCGCTGGGACTGAACCGTGCCCTGACACTGACCGGACAGCATGGATTGCCACTGATCGGCACCGGCGACTGGAACGACGGCATGAACCGCGTGGGCGCTGAGGGGCGCGGCGAAAGCGTTTGGCTGGGCTGGCTGCTGCTGCAGACGCTGCTGGCGTTCGCACCGCTGGCCGAACCGCGCGACCCTGCTCTCGCACGGCGCTGGCGCGAATGCGCTGAAACCCTGCGCCAGTCCATCGAGGCCAATGCCTGGGACGGCGATTGGTACCGGCGGGCGACCTTCGACGATGGCACGTGGTTGGGATCGGCGCAGTGCCCGGCTTGCCGCATCGACTCGATCGCGCAAAGCTGGGCGGTTCTTTCGGGACAGGCGGATCCCGCGCGCGCGACACAAGCCATGGCGGCGCTCGACCAGCATCTCGTGCGCCGCGACGACGGCCTGTCGTTGCTGTTTACGCCCCCCTTCGGCGCCGGCACCGATCCCGAGACCCACGATCCCGGCTATATCGCGGGTTATCCGCCGGGGCTGCGTGAGAATGGCGGGCAATACAGCCATGCGGCAATGTGGGCGATCCTCGCCTGGGCACGGCTGGGGCGTGGCGACCGCGCCGCCGAACTTTTCGATTTGATCAACCCGATCAACCATGCGCGCACACCCGAGGCTATTCGGCGCTACAAGGCCGAACCCTATGTCGTGGCCGCCGATGTCTATTCCGTCGCCCCGCATGTCGGGCGTGGTGGCTGGAGCTGGTATACCGGGTCTGCCGCCTGGATGCACCGCGCGGCGATCGAGGGCATCCTCGGCATAACCCGTGACGGCGACCGGTTGCGGGTCGCCCCCAATATTCCCGCGGACTGGCCGGGCTTTTCGATAAGATTGCGGGTGGCGGGCACCTTATGCAGCATTCGGGTGGCGCACATGGATCAGGCCATGGCAACGCTTGACGGACTGGCTATCACACCCGATCAAGAGCTGTTTCTGCCGCTCGATGGTGCCCCGCACGATCTGGTGCTTGGCCTCAGCCCTACTCCGCCAACACAGGCCCCGCCGGAGCGATGAAGACATTGCTGGCCGCACCGCGCTCCTTGTCGGCGCCAGGTGTTCAGTCCCGGCATTTTATGGATTGCCTACGCGATCAATAAATCCGGCAAAGATGCTATGAATTAAAAAAGGCAAATTCAGCCGGTCATCCCGAGCCAGGGTGGTTCGGTGTGACCAGGTTTTGCTGACGTCACCAGGTGCCACTCTCTCCACCCGAACCGTCGGGAACATTCGATGACAAGATTGAGTACATATCACAAGACAGAATACCGTTATCGGCAGCCGGTCTTGCTTGGGCCTCACCGGATGATGCTGCGCCCGCGTGAAGCGCGCGATCTGCGGCTGGTATCCCACGATCTCACCGTGACACCGCAGGCCACGATCAGTTGGGCGCACGACGTGGCGGGCAACGCGGTCGCAACAGCACAATTCAACGCGGCAACCGATCATCTGATTGTCGAAAGTCGCGCAACAGTTGAACTCACCGCATCGGTCTGGCCGGTTTTCGCCATTGCCGCCGAGGCTATCAACTACCCGTTCCTCTATTCCAACGACGACTGGACCGATCTCGGAGCGCTTGCCGCGCTGCAATTCCCAGACACGGAAGGCCGGCTGTCCCAATGGGTCGAGGGATTCGTCCTTCAGCGTCCGACGGACACGTTGTCCCTGCTGAAGGACATCGCCAATGGCGTTTCCGCCCGGATCGCCTATCAAAGCCGCGATATGGAGGGCACGCAAACGCCGCTGGAAACCCTCTCGCTCGGATCAGGATCATGTCGCGACTTCGCGGTCCTGTTCGCGGAAGCCGCGCGAATCCTCAGCTTGGGGGCCCGTATCGTCTCGGGCTACCTGTTCGATCCTGAAAAGCGTCTTGTCGGCCATGAAGGTGCAGGCTCCACCCATGCCTGGGCCGAAGTCTTTGTACCCGGCGCGGGTTGGGTCGCATTCGATCCCACCAACCAGAGCGTCGGGTCGAAAAATCTCATCCCCGTCGCCGTCGCCCGCGGCATTCACCAGGTCGTCCCCGTTGCCGGCAGTTTTTCGGGGCCCCGGAACGCTCTGTCAGGAATGTCGGTCGAGGTGTATCACACGGTACTTGATGAATGATCGGGCAACACCGCCCGGCTTTATACTCGGACGATGCGGCACATGGAGACCTCAGACCAAAGGCTCCCGCATCCTCCAACCGCGGTCGGCGCGGCCCTGGAGCATCCGCATTCAGATGAACCGGAATGCTCCAACACTTTGAAACCGTTAAACTTTCAGACCTTCAATCGCGCCCGATTGAAGATTTGCTGATCTCTGGAGGGCTCTAAATGTGAGCTTTCAACAGGTTGTCCATTCGGGGCTTTGCGAGGAGACTGGAGTTACGTTGCCTCGGAAAGCCTGACGCTCATCTCCAGTTCGACCAGGCCACCGCCGGGCAGGCTTGGCACACCGACCGCTGTTCTCACGTGTCGTCCGCGGTCACCAAATATTTCCAGAAGCAACTCGGACGCGGCATCCAGGACTTTCGAGTGCATGGTGAAGTCCGGGTGAGCGGCGACAAAGCCATTGACCTTGATACATTGTTCCACCAGATCCAGGCTGCCTGCGGCTGCTTTAACCACAGCCAAGCAGCGTAAAACACAAATACGCGCAGCTTCCTGCGCCAGGTCGAGCGGCTCATCTTTGGCAAGGCAACCGCCGATCACGCCATGCTCACCACGCGACAACTGCCCGGAAGTAAACAGCACATTTCCTTCAACGTGAAAGACCTCGTATAGACCATTGGCTTTTGGTGTTTCAGGCAGGCGCAAGCCCATTTCGGCCAGACGCTTTTCTATCTTTGACACGTCAATTTGCCTTTCCAAGTGAGGCGATTTTGCCGTCATCCAACGTGCAGGACCCGTGAATCCAACAGCGCCTGACCGCTTCGCCATCGCGCTCGAAACTTACCAGTATTTCCGAAGCCCGCCCCATGGCCTCCCCCTGGAATACACGAACGAGATCTGTGGGTACCGCCCGGCCCCAGTGCAGCAATCCAAACGCCAGAGCGGAAGCTGCTATGCCTGTTGCCGCATCCTCGGGGTAGCCAGAGGATTTTGGAAATTGCCGCGCGTGGACCACCCCTGCCTCATTGCCCATGGCAATTGGATAAAGACCGGTGGAGCCAATGATGTCGCAGACATTCTCAATGCGCGAAAAATCCGGATCAAGCGCATGCAACTGCTCCGGACGAGCAAGAGCTATCAGTGTTTTCACGCGGCTCGTGCGGGCATTGAGCAGCGTTGTCTCGCACAGTGCTCCCGGTTCAACACCCAGAACCTCACACACAAGCCGTTTATTCACTTCAGACACGACCGCGACGTCTCCAGCGGGCTGTGAAATGGAAATCGGACCTTCTGGCGGCACGATTGCATCGATCCGGCCGCTTAACGTTTCGATCGCGACTTCCGTATTTGCAATTCGGCCAGCGTCGCGCAGCAGCCACAAGGCACCGATTGTCGCGTGGCCGCACATTTCCATTTCGTGGTTCGGCACAAAATAACGGAAGTGAAAATCGCTACCGCCGGTCATATTCGATGAGACGACAAATCCGCTTTCATGGCCGCTTGCCTCCGCGATCATACGCATTTCCTCACCGGACATCTTTGACGCATCCAGAACAATAGGTGCGGGATTTCCTCCGGCTGCGGAGCACGGAAATACGCGTACGACGACCGCTGTCGGCATGATGCAATTCTCCAAGGATGATTATTTTTGTTAAGCGAGACGGCGACGATGGAGCGCGTTCATTCCAACCGCGCCAGCCCCCAGAACCGCACCGGCCAGTTGAATTTGCCACATTGGCCACAACACAAACCCCGCGGCGCACGCCAACAAAGCACGCGCGACGACACCAAGCCGATCTCTAGCCATGCCGGTAAAAGACATCGCAAAGAACACGATGATCGCTGTTCCGGCTACCGTCGCAACCATTGCGGCCTCCACTCCCCTGTCGAACAGCAGGCCGTGGAAGACAAACAATAGCGGCACGATATAGAGGCCTTTGCCGAGCACCATCGCCATAACGCCGGTTTTGGCAGGGTTGCCACCAGCGATGCCGGCTGCCGCAAAAGCCGCCAGACATACGGGTGGCGTCAATAATGAATCCTGACTCAGCCAGAAAATCGCCATATGCGCCGCAACAGGACTGATGCCCAGGGAAATGAGAGCCGGCGCACCGAAACTGGCGACAATTATATAAGACGCGGTAACTGGCAGGCCCATTCCCAAAAACAGGGAGATGATTGCAATAATGCCTATGATCAGCAGTGTATTCCCGTTGCCAAGAATGGCGAGCGACTGCGCCATTGCGACAACCAGTCCAGATGTCTCGACGCACACGACGATAATGCCCGCGCATATCAGCACGATCGCGGTCGGAATCATGGTTTGAACGGCTTCTTGAGCGATGGCCAGCCAACGTGTTGGCCAGAGCGGATATCTGGTCGCGAAACTGGCCACAACAACCGTCCCGCAAGCCCAGCCAGCCGCATACACAGGCGAATATCCCACCACCAGAAGTGCCACCAACAAAATGATCGGCATCAGGAAGGCGAGGCCCTCGGTCCACCGAACCGGCTCAAGCTCATCCAGAGTCTGCTCTGCGTTGAGCAGGCCATCCCGCTTGAGCGAGAGATGAATGTTCACTGAAATGGACAGAAAATAGAGGATGGCCGGAATAATCGAAATCAGTACCAGTTCGGTGTATGGGACGCCGATCCAGTCCGACATGATGAAGATGCCAGCACCCATGATGGGCGGCACGAGCTGCGAACCGGTAGACGCGGCGGCTTCAACGCCGCCAGCAAACTCCTTTGAAAGACCCGCGCGCTTCATTAGCGGAATTGTAATCGTTCCCGTGCCCGCAACATTCGCCACCGCACTGCCGCTCACAGTTCCCATCAGGGCACTGGAGAGCACAGCGACATGCGCCGACCCGCCGGGGACATGGCGCATCAGTCGAAGCGCACCGGATATCAGAAACTGCGTTGCCCCTGCAGCGCGCATAAGAGTGCTCAACAGCACGAACATGAAAATAATGGTGGCGGAAATAGTGGTCGTTGACCCGAGCAGCGCGCCATCCTGCCAAAACATGCGGAATGCCATGCGGTATTCCGAGAGCCCGCCAAAATAAAACAATCCCGGCATGTACTTGCCCAGATACATGACATAAGCGAGCAGCGTCAAGGCGATGACCGGAATGACCCAACCTGTCACCCGGCGTGTCAAATCCAGCACCAAAATCACGGCTGCCAGGGCAACCAGCTGATCGGCGAGCGTCAGTTCAAAGCGCTCAAAGACCGCATCTTCAAAAAGTAGAAAATAGATTCCAACCGCGAACCCGCACACGGCGAGCGCGATGTCTCTTATCCGCCTGAAATTCGTCGCATTACCGGCAATCGCAAACCCTGAATACCCGAGCCCAAGGACAATCGACAGATGCCAGGCGTTCAGGAATGTATCGGAGGTAATGAAGAACAGATTGCAGCCGATGTGCAGCGCAATGGCCGCCAATGCGAGAATATCCCAGGATTTTCTTAAAATAGTGATCATTGCCTCTCTCCCGTATTGAAGGCCGGACGCAAGCGCCCGGCCCCAAGCCCGCATTTTCCCGCGTTATCAAGGACGCAAGGCGTCGGGGACAGTCATGCCCTTTTCTTCGTAAAAGCGGATCGCTCCGGGGTGCAACGGAACCGGCAACCCATCCATTGCTGTCTCGAGATTGATTGCAGCGGCGGCAGAGTGTGCGGCCTTGAGCTGATCAAGGTTTTCAAACATCACTTTGGTGATTTCATAAACCGTGTCATCCGACAGGTCGGCGCTCACAGCCATGAAATTGGGTTGCTTGAGCGTCTCAACGGCATCGGTCTGGCCCTGATATGTACCAACCGGAATGATCGCCCGCGTAAACAACCCACCAGATGCCTCGCTGATTTTCTCAAGCTGCTCATCGGTAACCTTGAGGAGGCGCATGTCATCGCCGGATGTGACAAACAACTGCGACACAGACGGGGTCGGGATGCCACCAGATGCGCTCAGGCCTCCCAAACGGTTGTTCTGGAACGCCTCAGCCGCAGCGGCATATTTCATGTTTACCGGAAGGAAGTCGTGATTGACGTCCACACCGACCGCCCCGAGCACGATCCTCGATGTTCCTTCTGTACCGCTGTTGCGCGGCCCCACGGAAAACTGGGAACCCAGCTGTGTCAAATCGGAGAGATCGCCGGATTTGACTTTGTCCGCACGGATGACGAATTGCTCGTAATTTTGCCAGAGCGAGGCAATTGAGCGCAGATTGGTGACGGCCGGGCGGCCTTCTCTTGTCCCGGTGCCAGTAAAGCCGTCGCGACCATAAAGACCCATCATGATTGCCATGGGAGCTTCATTGCCACGCACCAAATCGACATTTTCAGCCGACCCCGCAGTGGTGATAGGTGAAAGGCGAATGCCCTTGTCCGCAAGCTTTTCTGTGACGATCGTGGCCAGTGCAACACCAACCGGGTAGTAGGAGCCGCCGGACGACGCTGTTGCCAAAGTGACATTGTCATCTGCTATCGTGGGTACGACAGAAAGTGCGCTGAACAGAATTGCAGCGGTAAAGAATTGTTTTTTAAGCATTAAATGCCTCCGTGTTAAACCTTCTCTCAGGTTACACGAGACAAAATCCAATGCTTTTGAATGCGGGCCAGATCAGTTTTGCTGGCGGGCCAAAGCGGATTTGGCGCGATATGAAGATGGCGTATCCCCGATTTCTCGTTGAAATCCGGTCGCAAAGTTTGCGGAATTGTCAATTCCGACCTGGAAGGCAATCTGCTGAATTGACCATCCTGTGTCACGCAACAGACGGGCTGCTTCCCGGTACCGTTCCGCCCGCACGAATTCCGCAAACGACCTACCCGTTCTCTTACGAAACAGACGGGTGAATTGGCGCCGGGAGATTTCAAGCTCCCCGGCGATTTGTTCGAGCGACAGCGGGTTTGCCAGATTTGCGCGAATACGATCAATAGCTTCACGAACAAGAACGGTACCATGTTCGTCCGGGTGCCCGAGCAATTGCGGCTCTGACATTTGCACTTTCATGAGACAATCTTCAGCCAGCAACAAAACCAAGCGGTTAGAATGGTTCAACGGGTCCGGTTCGGTTTCGTATTGCTTGCGCGCCAGAATTCTTGCCAAGCCCACGCCTGTCTTGCTCAAATTCCAGATTCCCGAGCGTTTGTGCTGCGAGAAATTGTCCCTGTGCGTGGATTTCAGGAAATCCTGCCATTCTGAGTTCACGTATACGGCGATGTGCTCCTGACGACTTCGATTGGCGCGCGTGTTGTGAGATAGCCCCGCCTCCACATAGTAGAAATAGCTGGGCTCAATCAGTCGGCGCGTCCCCATGACCTCGTCGTTGATGGTCATTGTCCCCGCCATCGGCAACAAAATCATGGCATGGTCGCGATGCGCATGCTGTTGCGTCTGATAGTCAGACGTGTCTGACCAGATGGATGTCGCCACATCTATATTTGCAAGATCAACCAAAAGCAGTTCTCGGAGCCAGTCCAGGGTACGGACTCATACTAACTATTCTCGCTGCAGGCGTCATCAAAACTTCTCAGGTGCCTGTTCGTCCCTCCTTTCGGCGCGTCAGCCAGTGCGGTGCGCCGGAAACACGATGTGCATGCAACCTTGCCGAAATTGACTGAATCGGCCCTGGAATTGTGGACGCCTTCCCTCCCTGATTTTGAGGCAGGGAGGTCATGATCGGCGAAGCCAACTTCAGTTACGAAGGCTGAACAGCCCATGCCGGCTGTCATGCATGGAAACGCATGACGATCGCTTATTGCAGCTTGTTGGGCAGCCAAAGCACGATATCGGGCACTAGATAAATCAACACCAGAAAAGTGAGAATAACGCCGACGAACGGGATAACGCCGTAGACGATTTCCTTGACGGGCACATCCCCAGCCACACCGCGCAGGATGAACAGGATGATCCCCACCGGGGGCGTAACCAGTCCCAGTTCTATCATGACCACCAGAAAGACGCCGAACCATAGCGGGTCGACGCCGATGGACATCATGATCGGGAACGTCACCGGCAATGTCATCAGCATCATCGAGATGGATTCGATGAACATGCCCAGAACCACATAGACCGCCGCAATGATCGCAACGACCAGCCATGGGGCCAGATCAGCGCCTTCGACGAGCCCGACGAGTGTTTTGGGAATGCGCAGGAAGTCGAAGACCCAACTCATGATGGCGGCGCCGACCACGATGAGCAGAAGAAACGAGGTGATGCGAACCGTCTCGATCGCTGTCAGGTACAGGCCGCGCCAGGACAGTGAGCGGCGGTAAAGAGCGATCACAAGAGACGCTGCCGCGCCAACGCCGCCAGCCTCGCTCGGCGTCGCAACGCCGGCATAGAGCGAGCCGAGCACGACCGCGATAACCAGCAGGAACGGAAGGATCGACAGAGAACCGCCGATTTTCTCTCCAATGCTATAGGCTTCGCCGCGCGGTGTTGCCCCCGGGCACACGAACGACCAGGCGGTGACGCAGGCCATAAAGCCGAGGCTCAGTATCAGACCTGGAATGACACCTGCAATAAACAGCTGGGGGACCGGCACGCCCACGTTGGTGCCGTAGATGATCATGGCGATGCTGGGCGGAATCAGAATGCCCAGCGTAGCCCCGGCGGCGACAACGCCATATGTCAGCCGCGTGCCATACCCCCGGGAGGTCATCTCGGGACAGGCGACCTTGCCCATGGTGGCCGCGGTTGCCAGACTTGAACCGGAGACGGCGGCAAAGACAGCGGATGCGCCAACCGTGGCGTGAGCGATGCCGCCCGGCGTACGCCCGAACCAGCGCGTTAATGCGTCGAAAAGTTCTTTGGTCACCCCGCTCCTTATGAGCAATGCCCCCATGAGCACGAACATCGGCACCGCCGTTAGCGTGAAGGTATTGACGCTGTTCCAGGACCGCTCGGCCAATAGCGACAATTGCGGGCTGGGCAGCAGAAACATCAGTCCGAGCAGACCTGCAATGCCGAGGGTGAGCGCGACACGGACGCCGATAATCAGAAGTACGAACAGTGTCGCGACCAGCATCAGTCCGATCACGACGAGCCCCGCACCCTTGGCGAAGGCGAACGCCAGTCCCACCGCGACGATGCTTGCCAGAAGGGCAAGAAACATGCGTGAGCCGTTCAGAACAAAGGCGGAGCAGACGGCAAAGGCGATAATGGCCACAGATCCGATATCGACCCTGAATTTATCGATGCGTACAGTGTCCGGCCCAAGCAGCAAAAGCGCGGTGAACAGCGCCAGAACGCTCAATACGATAATATTTTCCCTTAGTCGCGGCGCCGCGCTGATTCTGAAAATATCGGCGAGTATGGCCCAGAAGAAAGCCAGATAGCCCAGCGAGACAAAAAGTTCGGGAATCCATTGCTGTGTACCGAGCAATCCCCAGTCGCGGGTATCGTTGACATACTCCGCGTAGTTGAATGCCGCCATCTGCCAGCCGGCAAATATGACGAAAATCAAACCGAGCCAGTTGGCAAAAATTTCAAGGCGCTTCCGCCACTCATCAGAGACAGCGCCAATCAGCAGTTCGACCTGAACGTGAGCGCCCGCTTTTTGCGCCTGGGCCAATCCCATAAACGTCATGCCAACCAGCAAATAGGTCGCTATGTCCGTTCCCCAGTAGGTTGGCTCGTTGAGCACATATCTGGAGAAAATTTCGAAGCATACGATCGCGGTCATCACCAGCAGCGCCAACGCGCTGATCACACCTGTGACGGTGGTGACCAGATCTATCGATTTCACGATGCCGGAAGGCTTGCTCCGGCTGGAATCCCGATCCAATTCGCTCAAAACATCCCCCGCCGTTCAGACACCATCTGCTCCTTGAGGAACTATCAAACCAATGTTGCCATTGCAATGAATATATATGATTGTATTATCGCCTTATTGTTAGCATGGTAGACCATGCGCGATCGTGAAAATCAAGGGAGGAAAGACATGAAAGACAAGCAGAACAGCAATCGGCCAATGGGTCGCTTTGAAGCAGTTCGCCACGCATCCATAGCCGCCATAGCCGCAGTTACCTTTACCGGAGCTCTGCAATTCGGCGGGAGTGCCCATGCGCAGGAATTTGACCTGACCATGGGCATTCTATCGACGCCCAACTCGCTCTATCTGAAAATGATGAACCAGGTGCCCGAACGTTTTGAACGCGCGACGGGCGGCAAGGTGAAAGTCACCTTGAACGACTCGCTTGTCGGCGGCACCCAGATCACAGCGGCTGTGAAAGCCGGGCGCGTACCCATGTCGGGCGCGCTACATACTTATCTGGCCGCAGATGAGCCGCGGCTCGGCGTTTTCAACCTCCCCAATCTGATCAACAACATGGCGGAGTATTCCTATCTGGGTGAGTCGTTCTGGTTCGACGATGTCAAGCAATTGTGGGAGGAGAAATGGAATTCGGTGGTTCTCGCCGAAGGAGCCTGGTGCAGCCAGGCTCTGTTCTCCAAGGAGCCCATTCACACCCTGGAAGACTTCGTGGGCAAGAAAATCCGCGTCCACAATCCGCAAACCGCATCCTTGCTGGATGCGATTGGCGCCAAGCCGGCACCCTTGCCCTTGTCGGAAGTCCCCTCGGCGTTGCAACGAGGGGTGATCGACGGACTGTTCACGTCAACCTGTTACGGGAACGGGCAAGAATACTGGCGTGTGGCCCCCAATGTACAGAATTGGAAGATCGGACCGATCACCGGGTGGGTTGTGATTGTCAACAAGGACATTTGGGAAGAAATCCCCGAAGATCTGCGGACCGCAATTCGCGCCGAAATGGACGATCTTCAGCATGAAGCGCTCTACGACTTCTATGCAAACGTGGACACGGCTATCGATGAAATGCGAGAAAACGGCATTGAATTGTGGACCGCTCCCCAATCCGAAGTGGACCGTGTGACAGCCGAAGAATATTCGGCAGCGGCATACCAGTCCTTCTACGATCGCGCCGAGGAACTTGGGTTCGACGGTAAATCCTATGTGGAAAAGGCGCGCCGAGCCTTGGGCAAATAAAAAACACGAGCACCCGGCCAAGCCGCCGGGTGCTCCTCTACCTGTTCTGCCTTATGGCAATTACTTCAACAGCGAACGATCGGCCAACCTCTTGCTCCCGCTTACAGACCGAAGGTGAGCATATAGTCGAGGTTTTTGAACTGGTAGGTGCCGTGATTGGAGCCATCGCAATCGATGCCGCACGGCTTGAGGCTACCGAAGGAGGCGCTTCGGTGGAGAGCAGGCCGGAATTGATAACCGCCCTTGCCCATACCGTTTTGATATTGCGACCCCTCACCCACCGTCCGCAGAAATGGGGTAAAAAATCGCGGATCTATTTCGCGCCCGGCTTGTCCAGCCGTGCGATCCAGCCCTTCGTGGCAGCACTGAACGCGGGATAATTTTCCATCACCTTGGGATCGTGGCCGGGAATGATGTTCTCAACAGCACCTCCCAGCTTGCGCAGCTTGTTGTAACCTTCCAGAGCGTCGGAAACGCTGTCGCAAGACGGGAAAACCCGACCCTCTTCCATATGGTTATAATGATGCGTCGCGTCGGAGGCGAGTACGATCGGTCCCCGTCCGGTATTCACCCGCACGCATTGCAGCCCGCGGGCATGGCCGCCGACATGGTGCAGGCTAACGCCAGGGAACAACTCTTCGTCGCCATCGTGAAACACCACATCGCCGGCATAGACCTTTCGCACCAGCCCCACGACATGGTCCACGTCATACGGGTGATTGCCATGGGGATGGCACATGCAGCGCCCGGTAGCGAAGTTCATTTCGCTGTCCTGCAGATGGAACCGTGCATCGGGAAACAGATGGTTGTTGCCAGCATGGTCATAATGCATGTGCGTGATGATGATATCCTCGACCGCCCCGATATCGACCCCCGCCGCCGCAAGACCCTCGGCCACCGGTTTCACCAGCTCGCGTTTGCGGCGGGCGCCGCTGTCCTCGCAGAAACCGGTATCCACCACGATCGTGCGCTGGTCATTGCGAATGACCCACACGAAATAGTCCAGCGGCATCGGCAGGTCATGCAAATCACCACCGATAAAATTCTCCGATGCGTTGCGGGCATGGTGCCCGTAACGGATCGCCAGGACTTCGTAGACATCGCTCATCAATCTGTCTCTTCGGCTTGGTAAAGGCGCGAAGCCCCTACTCTTCCAATTCTTTAATGGCCTCGGCAGCGATGCGGAACCCGTCAACGCCGGCGGGAATTCCGCAATAGATCGCGACCTGAAGCAGGACTTCGCGGATTTCATCCTTGGAGACACCGTTTCTCAGGGCGCCTTTCACATGCATTTTCAGCTCGTGCGGACGGTTGAGCGCGCTGATCATCGCCAGATTGAGCATGCTGCGCGTCTTCCTGGAAAGCCCTTCGCGTCCCCACACCGTACCCCAGCAATATTCCGTGGTCAGTTCCTGCATGGGCATATTGAATTCGGTGGCGCTGGCCAGCGATTTTTCCACAAATTCCGCGCCGAGAACCGACTTGCGAATTTCCAGGCCCTTGTCGAATGTTTCCTTGTTCATCTTTGCTTCCTGCTGTTGGTTGGCTGGCCCGCCCCTTCATTGGCGCGGGACCTAGCGGAAATGCGGACGGATACAATCGACCCGGCCACATCGAATTCAGTTGCTCGGCCACTCGGCTGCGACGAGCGTAAGCTCCTCGGGAACACCGGTGCCGGTACCCGGCCCTGTCACGGAAGACATCAATCCGTGGACCATACCGGCAGAGCGAGCCGCCACGATCCCGGTCATTTCTCTCCCCCGGGAGATGAACCGGCGTCCGCGGCGCAATTGCGGACGATCGAGGCGGTGTCCGCCAGCGCCGCCATGCCGTCGATCTCCCGCAGGATCACGCCGGTCTTTTCCGCGCCGAGGCGCAGCCCGGCCGCGGCTTCAAAGCGGTGGCGGATCAGCGCCGCGTCCGCATAGGCGATGTTGTCCATGGCATGGCCGACCTCGCGGCCGTCATCCAGCGTCAGCGTTACGCGCGTCCCCTGCTTTTGCGGGAAGGCGGCATTGAGAGCCTCGTCGATCCGGAAGCTGGTCGCGTCCACAAGCCGCAGAATTTCCGGTTCCTTCAGCCGCGCATAATTGGCCTCGGCGATTTCGCCGCGCGCCAGCGCCGCGCCAACCCCGAACGCAATGCTCATCTTGGCCTGGAGAGGCGTGCGGAATGGCCCCATATGCGCGCAGCCCGGATAGTTGAGGGCGGCATCATAGGTATCGATCGCGACCCGGGTGATCCGATCGCTGGAGACCCCGGCTTTTTCCAGTGCCGCAACGGCCGCCTGACACGGAGATTGCGCGAAATTGCAGGCCGGCACCTGTTTGTTGAACACCGACAGGATTTCCGCGTCGCCCCCGGGAAACATCGTCACCGGGCTGTCGAGTTGCATGCGGGCATAGGCGGCCAACATCCCGGCGGGCCCTTCGACAATACTGGTCGAGCCGCGCGCGCCTGCTTCGGCCAGACGGATCGAACGGATGGCATTGCGTACGGCAAAGCCGGGGTGGAAATACATCTCGTCGGAGCCGGTATGCGGCCACTCGTTGAGACCCGCGGAGCAATTGCCGGCCAACGCCAAGGCGGCGCAGGTGGTTTCCTGGTCGAGACCAAGAGCCGCGGCTCCGGCAAGCGCCGCGGCATAGGGGCCTATCAGACCCGTGGGCCGGAACAGGCGCGCCACCTCGGGTGTCATCACCTTGCGCCCCAATCGCCCGCCAGCCTCGTATCCAAGGATTGCGGCCCGCAAAAACTCCGGACCGCTGATCGATCGCGTTTCCGCCAGCGCCAGCAAGGTCGGCCAGATTACCACTCCGAGATGGGCGATGCTGCCGGTGTGCATATCTTCGCGCACGAGGCCATGCCCGCGTACAGCATTGGCGAACGCGGCATCGTCCGGCGTCGTGACCTTCGCCTCACCAATGATAACGCTGTCGCCATAGGGCGCGGCGACACCGGCTGCCTGCCGGCTCCAGGGCAAGTCGGCCGCTTCCAGAGCACACGACAAGAAATCAACCAGACATAGCCGCGCTTTGGCGGCCAGCATGTCCGAGACATCCGCCACGCTGAAAGCCAGCGACTGGCGCACAACCTCTTCCAGAACCGTGGAGGAACTTCCGGTATCGGATTTGATGGCGGACATCTCGGACATTCCGGTTACCCCCTGATCTCGACGCCGGACCAATCCTCGATGAGCTTCACCATCGACGTGAAGTCGGAATCGGCGCCATATTTGGACTGGGTAATCGCCAGAATCTGCCGCACGAGCGCGCCGCCAACCATCGGGACGCCAAGAGTTTCAGATTCATCGACGCAAAGCCGGACGTCCTTGTAGGAAAGTCCGGTCGCAAAACCGAAATCGAAGGTTCCCGGCAGCACCGCCTTGGGGAACTTGTCCTGCGAGGCACTGTTGCGGCCCGAGCTCATGTTGATGATGTCGAGCATCACCTTGGCATCGACACCCGCTTTCACGCCCATTGCCATCGCCTCCCCGGTGAGAAAAACCGCGGCGGCGGCAAGCATGTTGTTGGCAAGCTTGACCACCTGCCCCAGCCCGGCTTCTTCACCGACATGAAAGGCCTTACCGAAATTGGCGATGACCGGCTTGACGGTCTCGAAGGTCGCGTTGGGGCATGACACCATCAGTGCCAGTGTGCCCTCGGTTGCTCCCTTGATGCCGCCGCTGACGGGGCAATCGACCCATTGTTTGCCGACCTTGGAGAGCCCTTCGGCAACCTCCTTGGCGGCGCTGGGGCCGGTCGTCGACACATCGAGCATGATGGTCGCACGCGATCCAGCCGCAATACCGTCTTCCCCCAGCGCCATATGCCGTACGATGTCAGGCTTGGGCAGGCTGGTGATGACGATGTCGGTCCTGTCGGCGACATCCCTGGGCGATGCAGCCTTTTCGGCGCCAGCTTCCACCAGTGCATCCATGGCCACATCGTTTACGTCGAGAACAACCAGCTCATACCCCGCGGCCAGAAGCCGGCGCGACATTGGCGCGCCCATGCGCCCCAGACCGATGAAACCAATTTTCTGTTTTTGCATAATTCCCTCTGCTCTTTGGGTTCGACGCCTGAAACCTTCCCGGTCCTATGGCCCCGTAATGGTCATCCCGGCGTCGATTTTCAGGGTTACCCCGGTAATTGCCACTGCCTCATCGGAAGCAAGGAACACTGCGGCGTGACCGATGTCTTCCGCCGATGGCAGCCGTTTGAGGACTGATTTCTGCTCGCGGTTTTTCCAGCCGCTCTCATCGATAACGGAGTTGGCGCCCGGTGTCGGTACGGATCCCGGCGCCACCGCATTGACCCGAATTCCGTATGCACCGAGTTCTGCCGCCTGTTGCCGGGTCAACGCATCGATCGCGCCTTTGATGGATGTGTAGATCGACGCATTCGGGATCGACATCGAGACGGCGATTGAAGACAGGTTGATGATTGCCCCGCCGCCGCGCGCCTTCAAATGGGGCGTCGCTGCCTGCAAGCACCAATAGGTGCCCTTGAGGCCGACATTGAGCATTCGATCGACGATTTCCGGATTGAAATCGACCATCTGCGCATAGTGAAAAACCACCGCATTGTTGACGAGAATATCGAGCCCGCCAGCATCGCGGACGAATTGATCGAGCTTGGCTTTGACATCGTCACGGTCAGAAACATCGCAGACGACAGGCACGACATCCAGCCCGTTCGCGGCGGCCGCTGCCTCGGCCAAAAGCTCCTGGTTGATGTCGGCCAGAGCGACCTTTGCGCCCTCCCGCGCCATGGCAAAAGCAATGGCGCGGCCAATCCCGCCTCCGGCACCGGTTACGAATGCGATTTTGCCTGACAAGCGGCCCATTGGTTTCTCCTGACTCTCAACGCCGGGCTACGGCGTCACCTGATTTATTGTTACTACAATAATATGATAATACAATATTTGATTGGCAGTCCGAGCCGATCAATGCACCGCCGCGTACATGATCTTTTCCTCATCGGCTTCTTCAGCGGAAAATTCCTCGACCACGCGGCCTTGCCGCGCCACCAGAATACGATCCGAGATGCTCAAGATTTCCGGGAGATAAGAAGAGATCACCACCACAGCCAATCCCTGATTGGCCAGGTCCTTGATCACCTCGTGAATTTCCGCGATCGCGCCAACATCGACCCCGCGCGTGGGCTCGTCGAAGATGATGATGCGCGGATTCTGAACGAGCGCTTTTGCGATGACGATCTTTTGCTGATTGCCCCCCGAAAGCTCGAGAACGCGCGCGTCATTGTCTATGGAGCGTACGGAAAGGGTTTTCGACCAATGCGCCGCATTCTCGTTCATCTTGCGGCGATTGACGAACCATGACCGGTGCTTGCTGGCGGCCATGGCGCCGATATCGATGCTTTCGGCAATCGACATGGTTTCGAAAATGCCCTCGACTTTCCGGTCCTCGGTAACATAGGCAATCCCGTCTTTCACCGCAGGACTTGGCGTTCGGTACCGAATAGCCTTGCCCAGAAGATTTATGATGCCGCCATGGAAGAAATTCCGCTTCACGACACCGGAAACGACCTTGAAAGACTCGGTTCGGCCCGACCCGATAAGACCAAACACGCCGGTGATCTGTCCGGCGTAGACCGAAAACGAGGTATTGTGGACCATGCGGCCCATTGAGAGGTTTTGAACGCTGAGGATCTTCTCGCCGTAGGGCCGCGCCCGCCGCTTGCCCTCCTGATCGTAAAGCTGACTGGAAAGATCGCGGCCGACCATATCGCGGATGATTTTCGCCCGGTCGAAATTCGTGGCGATGTCGGTCTCGACATGCTCACCGTCACGCAGCACGGTGATCGTATCTGAGACAGCCAATGCCTCCTCCAGTGCATGCGAGATGAATATGATCGCCACACCGCGCTCTTTCAGCCGATCGAGCAGATCGAAAAAATGCTGCTTTTCTTCAGGAGTCAGCGTTGCGGTCGGTTCGTCGAAGATGATCATACGCGCGTTCTTGCGCACAGCTCTGGCAATCTCGACCATCTGCCGCTGCGCGGAACCCAGCGTCGACACCAGCGCTCCCGGATCAACGGGAAAATTGAGAGACTGCAGCAACTGTTGGGCCGAGATGTAGAGGCCGCGCAACCTGTTGAAAATCTTCTCGTCTCCGAGGAAAAGATTTTGCGCGACCGTCAGCGATGGCACCAGGCTCGTTTCCTGGAACACCATTGCTATTCCGCTGCGCAAGGCATCGCCCGGTGACGAAAAACCGATAGGTTCTCCGTCCAGCAGAATTTCGCCGCGCGTGGGGTGAACCGCGCCCGCAATCATCTTGGTCAGCGTGGACTTGCCGGCACCGTTTTCCCCCAAAATCGAATGCACCCGACCGGCTTCGAAAGTAAGCGAGACATTCTGAATCGCGGGAATACCTCTGTATTCCTTGGTGAGATCCTTGACTTCCAGAAGAGGCCTGGTCACGACGTTCCCTCCATGCCTGAATGCGGGACGGGCATGGTACAAAGGACGTCATTGCCGCGGCTTGCGATAAACACGTCGCCATCAAGTTCGCAGGCGCTGACAATGCCGTGCCGTTTCCCGTCCGCACGACTATGAAAAGAGTGTGTTGGCGTCAGGTTCGAATCCAGCAAAATCAGCAGCCCATAGGATCGCGTTGGGGCCCAGGCCTTGTGGACGCCATGAACCTTGACCGCACCGCCCTGCATAGGCTCGGTAAATGCCTTCCCGGCACGAAGTGTCGGGGCAATCCAGTGTTCACTGGAAAGCTCACGGAGCATTCGATTGCGATAGGTATCCTCTCGCAACACGAATTCCGTCAACTGCCCGCGCGGCGCGAATACGCTCAGCCAGGCGCCACCATTGGCCGCCGGGGCAAGGCGCCCCGGGTAACCCGGCAGATCGGCAAGAGTGAAAGCTTGCGCATGCTTCTCGCCGTCGATGCGCAAGGACAACAGCCGGTGGTTCCAGCTTTCGGCAACAACGAGCTTGTCCCCCCGCACCAGGATACCATTGGGAAAAGCAAGATTACCCGCGAGCTTACGCGCCTTTTTGTCCTTTAGGCCGACTTGCCAGAGAGAACCGCTCGACCGCTTCTCCATGAGGTCACGCTGCCAGTCCGGCGCGCTGTTGTGGCCGGACCCCAGACATACGAACAATTCATCCTCGCCACTGAATGCCAGTGCGGTGACGCAATTTACCGGCTGCGTATCGAAGACATCCAGCACCACGCCGTCATGTGCTCCGCCGACGATCCGGATGCCGGTTCCATCAACTCCGACCGCCAACGCACCCTCGGGAGATGCGTCCAGCGCGGTAATTTCCGCACTGAAACGGTCAAAGGGTTCAGCGCTGATTTTGTTCCCGGGCCTATCAAGAAAATACAAATCGCTTCCACTGGAAAAAAACACTTTCCCTTTCGCGGCAACCAGGTTGTCCGGTGCCGCGATCGAGCCAATGGCCGACAGTTCGTCAAGCGCTTCGTTGGGCCTTAACACTCCGTCCATGGGCGGAACCGTTGCGGCTTGCCTTCGCGAAAACAGGCGGCTCAGCAAGGTGCTCATGCTTTCCCCCAATAGCTCGCCGGGCCTGTCCAGTTCGGATCCCCGGACTTGAGTTTGAGGCTGCCAATGCGGTTGTTGAAGATGCCGCCGATATACAGGCGCCCTTTGTGTTCGCGCATCGAAGTGATCATCGGATGGTTCTCACCGGACTTGTCCCAAAGGCTTTCGATGATCTGCCCGTCTTCGGTGAAGCGAACAATGCAACCGGTATTGAGGTTGGGATAGAGCCACTCGTCATTGGAGATTTCCTGGGACATCCTCTTGCGGAAGCCGGGCACGCGCAAAGCCAGGTCAAGAGCGGGCGACCGCATACCCATCAGCGCCAGCCAGTATGTGCCGTCGCTGGCGCGGTTGATATTGTCCGGGTAGCCGGGCAGGTTCTCGACGACCCGCTCGATTTTCCCCGCCTTGGGCCCTTCGATCCAATAGCGGCTGATGCGGCAGGCCCAGCTTTCGGCAAACAGAATGGATTGGCCGTCGAAGCTTAGGGTAATGCCGTTCGGGAATGTCAGCCCCCGCGCCACGGTTCGCGTGATGTCACGCTTCGGATCGTAACAAACGATGCGCCCGCTTGCCCGGCTCTCCAGCGCATCGGAGGGCCACGAGCTCATATCGAAGCGAATGGTTGCCTCGCTGAAGAAGATGCGTCCGTCCGGCGCGATGTCGCAATCATCCGTCAGGCGCAATCTTGAGTCATCGATTATCGCAAAAAGCGAGCGGTTGGTTTCATCCGTCAGTTTTTCCACATTGGCGGACTGGTCCACCCGATAAAGCCCCATACCGCCAACGCAAACGACGATCCGGTCCTTGTCGTCGACCGCCATGCCCAGCGGATGACCGCCAATATGCGCGAACACCCGGCCCGTGTCATAGTCCGGCGCATCGAAGCGCATGATGTTACCGCGCCGGTCACCGCAAAAGAGGTTGTCGGAGCTGTCGAAGACGATGTCTTCAGCGCCATCGACCTGATCGAGACCGATTACCTCGACATCGCCGAGCCGGTCATTCGAAGCGTAGGGACTATCGGCCTCCTGCGCTGTTGACGGCGCCGCCGGCAAGTCAAAATATGTCGGCGACATGTAAACGCGTGACAGGACCTTGTCCTGGTTCTTGACCCAGCGCACGTTGAAACCAATCGCGGCCAGCAGGATCAGACCGAGCACCAACTGCCCCGCTCCACTCAGCAGGCCGGCCTGCACGACACCCAGACTGATGATTTGGACAATCATCGTGCCGATGACGGCCTTGACCACCGACCCCCGGCCGCCGCCGAGGCTGATGCCCCCGACAATCACCGCCGTCAGCGCCAGAACTTCCAGGCCAACGCCAGGATAGGATCCGCCATTTCCAAGGCGGGCGGCATAGAAAAACGCGGAAACACCGACGAAGCTCCCGCAGATGACATAACTGATGCACACAGTACGGTTCAGTGAAATGCCGGCATTGTGGGCAGAGCGGCGCGAGCCGCCGACCGCCATGATGTGCCACCCGAGCCTGGTGCGGCTCAAAACCATATGCATGGCCACCGCCATGACAAGAAAGAGCGCCAGGCTGGTCGGCATACCCAGAACACTGCCATCGCCGATAAAGTACCAGAAGTCGTCGTCGTAATATCCCGCCGAAATGGTCAGCGCATATTTCAGAAGGATCGTATCCACCAGCGCGCGCAAACCGATCAGCATGACCAGGGTGGTCAGAAAGGCGCGCAGCTTGAAGTAGCCTACCAAGATGCCATTGATCAGGCCGATGAAGGAGCAGGTCGCGACCACGGCGACAAAAACAACCGGTACCGGCAGTCCAAATACATTCGTCAATGCCAGGGCGAGTATGTTGCCAAGGGCGAAGTTCGAACCGACGCTGAGATCGATGCCGCCGCCGACGACCACAAACATCATGCCAATGACAACAAAGCCGAGTTCGCCAATCTGCCGCGTGCCGTCCATGACGTTGCCGTGCAGGAAGAAATTGGGAACCGTGCTGCCGAAATAGGCGACGACCAGCAAAAGGATCGTCGCCGGCACGATATTGTCGATCCAGGGCTTGGACAGCAATTCGCCAAATATATGCGTGGGTATCCACTTGTACCGGAAGCGGACAAGTGCTTCGCCCGTACTTCCCTTCGGGTCGGCACTCGCGACATTTCCTGCTTCGGTTGCAGCGTTTGCGGCAGATTCATTCATGATGGAGATGGCCCAGTGCACTCAAGAAAACATTTTGTTGGCGAGGGCGGATGAAACGCTCACCCGCCCGCCAAACAGACAGGACCTATTCGAAGTCGGCCATTGTCCAGCAGGACGATGCCGTAATGTTGTCCTTGGTCAGAATCTCCGCCGGTGTCGGCAGAAGGAAGGTCTTCATGTCGGCCGGAAGTTCCGACTGCAGAAGGATCTTGATGACCGAATTGATGTCGGCTGCCATGCGGCGGACGTCGTAGTTGATGTAAGCGCTGTAGGTGCCGTCCATGAGCTTGTCGCAAGCCGCTTCCTTGGCGCCGCCACCGGAGGTGACAACATAGACCGGCTCAGCGAGATTGGCTTCCTTGACCGCCGCGCCGGCACCGATATCCATGCCGTCCCAGAAGCCGATAACGCCGCAAAGATCGGGGTTCTGCTGCAGAACGGTCTGGGTGATTTCATGCGCCTTGCTGGCGTCCCAGTTCGCGGACTGGTTTGAAACCACTTCGATCTCGGGGTGTTCGTTGAGCACGCTCATCACGCCATAGAGCTGGTAGGCGCTCGCCGCGGAGGTCAGGATGCCCTGCATGATCGAAACCTTGCCCGAGCGGCCGGATCCGGCACCGCATTTTTCAACGATGTACTTGGCTTCCTCGACACCGTTCTGCTGCCAGTCTTCACCGATATAGTGGGTCGGGAAAACGGACTTCAGATTGACGGCAACCAGGTGAATACCCGCGGCCTGCGCCTTCTTGAGAATACGCGCATAGGACTGAAGATCGGGGTTCATATAGACAATGATGTCGGGCTTTTCATTGATAAGCTGGTTCATGGCCTGGGAGCCGACATCGGTGTTCCAGTTCGGATCACGCGTGATGATTTCGTAGCCCAGTTCGTCAGCCTGGTTCTGCATGCCTGCAAGCCAGCCCTGCGCCAGATCAAAGCTCATCGAAAACGGCACATAGCCGACTTTCTTGCCCTTGAACGTGTCGAAGTAGGGTTGAAGGGTCGGATCATTGAGCCCGTCCTGGGCGTTTGCGGTACCAGTGGACAAAACCGCCGCCGAGACCGTAACAGCTGCCGCAAGACCCAGTTTTGCGGACCGACCGCAGAGTTCCCGGACTTTGTTTTTCCAATATCGTTTCATAGTTTCCTCCTGCTTCACTTTTTTATCGGGATTATTCGATTTCCTGCCCCAGCCCTGATCGAGCCCCTAGATATCGCCGTGCTGCGCGGTCTGTTCGTCGCGCGGATTGACAAGCGTGTCGGCTATGATGGCTATGAGAAGAATGAGTGCCTTGATGGCATTTTGAGTTGTGTACTGGACATCGAGGATGGTCATGCCGTTGAGGAACGTTCCGATCAGCAGGGTGCCGACAATAACGTTTCTGACGCCTCCGCGGCCGCCGCTCAGGCCGACACCGCCGAGAACGACGACGAGGATGACTTCATAAATCAGCAGAGTGTCGGATATACGCGTATTCATGCTGCTGACGGCCATTGCCTGGGTAATCCCGGCAACGAAAGCCACGGTGCTGGTCAGGACATACTGGCCCAGAATGACATGCCGTACGGGAACACCGGAAACGCGCGCAGTGGCGTAATTGTCGCCGACCGCGTAAGTGAACCGACCGAATTTCGTGTAGCGCAGAACCAGTCCCACGATGACCGCAATGACCGCAAACACGATCACCGGCATCGGTATCGACAAGAACCGCCCCTGCCCCAATAGCGTCAGATCGCCGACCGCGGGCGTAACGTAGACCAGATCGGAATGGATCAGCGCCAGCCGGCCAAATCCATAGACACATGCGCCCGACGCGAGCGTCGCGAATAACGGCGGAATCTCGGCATAGGCAATCAGCGCCCCATTGGCCAAACCGACAAGAACGGCTCCGCCAAGTCCTATTGCAAGAGCCAGATAGAGGTTCATACCGTCAATGTTGAGCTGCAATGCCCAGGCGACAGACAAGGCCATTGTGGCAACCATCGAGAGGTCGATTCCACGGCCTATGACAACCACACACAAACCAACGCCGAGAATACCCAGAACGGAAATGCCCTGTAAAAGCAGAACGAGGTTATTCGCGTTGAGAAATCCGGGCAAAATCACTGAAAAAGCGACAAAGATCGCCAAAAAGAGAAGAAAGACAATTCTCTCCTGATTCAGGTTGTGCAGAAAGCTACGCATGCGACGACACCCGATGTGACGTATCGCATATGACGCGGAGCAATCTCGAGATCATACCGCCACGGTCTCCCGCGGGTTCCACCAAATCGACCAAATCCATCCTCCCACGGCACTGCATTCCCTGCGGACGCTCGGTGCATATTGTCTATTACACATTCAATAATACAATTTGTAAACCCAAAAATCCCGGAGACATGCCGGCTCGCGAAATGGACCACACGATCCGCGCCGTCTTCGCCTTGTTGCCGGTTGATGATGAAGCGGGGTTTTTGTTGGCTTCCATAGCTCTTCAAAACGCGCCGCATCGCATATCGGTGTGAATTCGCCTGTGAAATGAGGGCGAATGCGATGTCTCAAAACCGCGTTTGGCACGCCTCACATATCGAGTCTTTCAAGAGCGAAGAAATTTTTGGTTTCTTAATCCTACAAACTGTAAATATTATCGTATGATCAAGTGCAACTTGGCGACGAGACTCCATGACGTACCCAGGCGGGCGAGAATTCCGGCTTTTGAGCATGAAACAAGTTAGTTACAATTGAGATGCGAAATATCGAAATGCAGCATAGTTGTAACGTTTTAGGGCAAACGCTGTTATGTGAATGTACTCGTTTCTCACAACGCGGATACCGACTGCCACCGGGAACGAACTGAGGGAAACATGACCGACATTGGCGAAAGCAACTTTGACTTCAAGGTAGATCGGCCAGCAGCAACACTGCGCCACAGTGTGATCGAGAGTATCAGGCAGGCGATCGCGATGGGGCGCTTCAATGCCGGCGACAGAATGCCCGAACGGGACCTGTGCGAGATGACCGGCGTCAGTCGCACATTGGTGCGTGAGGCCCTTCGTCAACTTGAATCAGAAGGATTGATTCAAGTGATCGCCCACAAAGGGCCAGTTGTCGCGACGATAACCGCCGAACAGGCGGCGGGGATTTATCAAGTGCGCGAAGTCCTCGAAGGGTTGGCGTCAGAACTGTTCGCGACAAACGCCACCGACAAGCATCGGCGTGCGCTCAAGGATGCATTCGCCGATGTGCGCGAAGCATATAATTCGGAAAATGTGATGAAACGGCTCGCCGCCAAGAACTGCTTTTACGACTGTTTGATCAAGGGTTCCGGCAATGAAGCGCTGGGAAGCGCGTTGTACATGCTCAATTCAAGAGCCATGATCTTGCGTGGCCGGTCGCTGCAAATGCCCGACAGATTGAAAAAGAGTCTGGAGGAGCTCGAAGATATCCTCACCGCACTCGAAGCCCGGGACAGTGCAAAGGCGCGCAAACTTGCCATTCATCACGTGCGCCAGGCTGCAAAAACCGTAATGCAGAGCTATCAGGCAAAATGAGAACCCTTACCTGACCCAGGCAATTGCCGAGCTTTGTTGCCCCATACATGCAACCGCGATCCATCGATATCCTGCAACCGCAACAGAATTCCAGCCCGTTGCCTTCGGGCAATCAGGTAACCGAACCAGTTGACTAATGTTGTGGCATGCTCGGTTCTCAGGGTACGGACCGTGCTACTCGTGAAGAATTCCCGGCAATTGCAGCCCGTGTTCTTTTGCACAGTCAACTGCGGTGTCGTAGCCCGCATCGGCATGCCGCATAACACCCGTCGCGGGATCGTTCCACAACACACGCTCGATGCGGCGCGCCGCATCGTCGGTTCCATCGGCACAGATCACCATGCCCGCATGCTGTGAGAAACCCATCCCCACACCGCCGCCATGATGCAGCGACACCCATGTCGCGCCCGACGCGGTATTGAGGAGTGCATTGAGCAGCGGCCAATCCGAGACCGCATCGGAACCGTCTTTCATCGCCTCGGTTTCGCGGTTGGGCGATGCAACGGAGCCGGAATCCAGGTGGTCGCGGCCAATGACAACCGGTGCTTTCAGTTCACCGCTACGCACCATCTCATTGAACGCCAGTCCCGCGCGGTGCCTGTCGCCAAGACCGATCCAGCAGATGCGCGCGGGCAGGCCCTGGAAGGCGATACGTTCGCGGGCCATGTCGAGCCAGTTATGCAGATGCGTATTCTCGGGAAACAGCTCTTTCATCCTGGCATCGGTTTTATAGATGTCTTCCGGGTCGCCGGACAGCGCGACCCAGCGAAATGGGCCAACGCCCCTGCAAAACAGCGGCCGGATGTAAGCTGGCACGAACCCTGGAAAAGCAAAGGCGTTTTTAAGCCCTTCTTCCTTGGCGACCTGTCGGATATTGTTTCCGTAATCGAGCGTCGGCACGCCCTTGTTCCAAAAGTCGACCATGGCGGCGACATGCTCTTTCATGGACGCGCGGGCCGCTTTCTCGACAGCCTTCGGATCGCTTTCACGCTTGCTGCGCCATTCCTCCATCGTCCAGCCTTTGGGCAGGTAACCATTGATCGGATCATGCGCGGAAGTCTGATCCGTGACGATATCGGGATTGACCCCACGTTTGATCAATTCCGGGAAAATCTCGGCAGCATTGCCAAGCAGGCCAACGGATTTGGCCTCGCCGGCTTTGGTCCATTTGCCGATCATGGCCAGCGCTTCATCAAGTGTCTCGGCCCGCTCGTCGAGGTAACGTGTACGCAGGCGAAAATCGATGCGTGTCAGGTCGCATTCGACCGCCAGACAACACGCACCGGCCATGGCGGCCGCCAATGGCTGTGCGCCACCCATTCCGCCAAGGCCTGCGGTTAGAACCCATTTGCCGGTGAGGTCACCATTATAGTGCTGACGCCCGGCTTCAGCGAAGGTCTCGTAGGTGCCCTGCACAATGCCTTGGGTGCCGATATAAATCCACGAGCCAGCGGTCATCTGGCCGTACATCATCAACCCCTTGCGGTCGAGTTCGTGGAAATGATCCCAGGTCGCCCAGTGCGGCACGAGATTGGAATTCGCGATCAAAACGCGCGGCGCATCGGCATGCGTCCTGAAAATACCCACCGGTTTTCCAGACTGCACCAAAAGCGTCTCATCGTTTTCGAGCGACTTCAGACTGGCAACAATCCGGTCGAAATCCTCCCATGATCGCGCCGCGCGGCCGATACCGCCATACACCACGAGCTCATGCGGGTTTTCCGCGACATCAGGATGCAGATTGTTCATCAGCATGCGCATGGGCGCTTCGGTTAGCCAGGACTTGGCGGAAATCTCTGTTCCCGTAGGCGGATAAATATCGCGTATGTTGCGGCGTGTCTGGCTCATGGTTCAGGCTTCCTTGCGGGGGGCTGCGCCCTTGGCGCGTGCGATCAGGGCTTGCAGGACGGATTCAAGATGCGGACGCAGCATTTCGGCTTTGGCCTGGCTATAGGCGAAGGGCGCGTTCTCGGCATCGAGATAGGCGGACTGGGTCAATTCCATCTGGATGGCATGCACACCCTCCTGCGGGCGACCGTAGTGGCGGGTTGTCCAGCCGCCTTTGAAGCGCCCATTGAGAACCATGGTGTAGTCTTTGGCCAATGAACAGATTTCAGCGGTGGAGACTTCCATTTCCGGCGCGCAAGTCACACCGCCATTCGTGCCGATGTTGAAGTCGGGCAGGACACCCTGAAAAAGAAATGGAATTTCCGAGCGGATCGAATGGCAGTCGTACAGCACTGCCACGCCATGGTTCCCTTTGACGCGCGCGAGTTCGGCCTCGATCGCGGCATGATAGGGTTCGTGAAAATTGGACAAGCGGCCCTGGATGTCCAAAGGATCCGGCTCTTTGTCCTCAAGATAGATGGGAAAGCCATCGAAGTCCGTTACCGGGCACAGCGTGGTGGTGTTCTGGCCCGGATAAAGGCTTCGGCCCGATGGATCCCGATTTGCATCGATCAGGTAGCGATGAAAATTGGCGCGAACGACGGTCACACCCGGCACCAGATCCGCATAGAGGCGATCAATCCGCCAGTCGGTATCGGCGAGGGTCCGGCCTCTTTCATTCAACGAAGAATAGACCTCAGGCGGCAACCATGTGCCGGTGTGCGGCAAGGACAGAATGAGGCAGCTATCGCCCCGCGAGACTGAAACGGGTTCCATTACATCGTTCCGAGTTGAAGATGACCGCTCAAGCCGGCGGCATCCGTGATATCGCCAGAGCGGATAAGAACCGCAGAAGCTGCGAGGTCGTCGGCCAGATAACGATCCTGATCCAACGCCGCGCATTCGCGGCGTAGACGCTTGATTGCCGCTTCAAGCGGTGGACTGGTTTGAAAGTCGGCGCGGAACTCAACACCCTGCGCAGCACACAAAAGCTCAATGCCCAGGATTTGCGAAAGGTTTTCGTTCATTCGCATCAAACGCCGTGCACCATGAGCGGCCATGGAGACATGGTCTTCCTGATTTGCACTGGTAGGCGTTGAATCGGTCGAGCAGGGATTGGCGAGATGCTTGTTCTCGCTCATCAATGCCGCCGAGGTCACCTCGGCGATCATATAGCCTGAGTTGAGACCGGGGTCGGGGGTCAGAAAGGGCGGCAGATCAAAAGACAAGGTCGGATCAACCATGAGGGCAACCCGTCGCTGCGCGATCGAGCCGATTTCGGCAATGGCGATAGCAATCTGATCGGCGGCGAACGCCACCGGCTCTGCGTGGAAATTACCCCCCGAAGAAATCAAACCGGCCCCGGTCAAAACCAACGGATTGTCGGTAACCGCATTGGCTTCAATTTCCAGCGTGCGGGCTGCTTGCCGCAAAAGATCGACGCAAGCACCAGTGACCTGCGGTTGGCAGCGGATGCAATACGGATCCTGAACACGCTTGTCGTTTTCACGATGGCTTTCCCGAATTTCTGATCCAGCCATCAATTGCCGCAATGCGGCAGCCACATCGATCTGTCCACGATGACCGCGCAAGGCGTGAATCTCTTCTTCGAGAGGTGCCGTCGACCCCATGATCGCGTCAGTCGACAAAGCGCTTGTGACCAGTGCCGCTGCAGCGTTCCTCCAGGCTTCAAAAAGCCCTGCGAGCGCGAAAGCGGTCGAGAACTGGGTGCCGTTTATCAGCGCCAACCCTTCCTTGGGGCCCAGAACAATCGGCGCAAGACCGGCGGCTTTCAAAGCTTGCGATGCAGGGAGGGTGTGTCCCTGGTATTCAACATCACCTTCGCCAATCATGGCGGCGGCCATATGCGCAAGCGGCGCGAGATCGCCCGAAGCACCGACCGACCCCTGCCCCGGCACAATGGGCCATATTCCGTTTGCCAACATGCCTTCAAGCTGCGTGATGGTTTTCCAGCTGACGCCGGACGCACCGCGCCCAAGTGACAGCATTTTAAGCGCCATCATCAGCCGCACCACAGGCACAGGGGTGCGTTCACCCACTCCACAGCAATGCGACAAAACCAGGTTGCGCTGCAATTGTTCGGTGTCCTTGGGATCAATCCGCACACTGGCGAGCTTGCCGAACCCGGTATTGACGCCATAAACCGCAGCATCGCCCTGCGCTGCCGCGGCAACGCGCGCCTCGGCAGCCTCAACGGCGGGCTGAAATGCACGATCGAGGGCAATCGGGCCAGAGAAGCGGTAAATCTCCTCGAGTTGGGCCAGCGTTGCGGCACCGGGGGTCAGGATCATCGTCAAAAGGCTCCGGCAAAAATGCGTTTGTGCAGGGCGTTGAAGCCGATGCGGTAGGTAAGTTCAGCGGGATGCGCGACATCCCAAACGGCAAGGTCAGCCCGCATGCCGGCGCGAATAACGCCGGCATCGTCGAGGCCAAGCGCACGGGCCGCATTGCGTGTCGTTCCGGCCAAGGTTTCTTCCGGCGTCATGCGGAACAGCGTTGCGGCCATGTTCATGGCGAGAAGCACGGAAGCCAGCGGTGAGGAGCCGGGATTACAATCAGTCGCGACCGCCAGCGGCACACCATGCGCGCGCAAAAGCTCCACGGGCGGCATCTGACTTTCGCGCAGCGTATAAAAAGCCCCCGGCAAAAGCACCGCGACCATACCGGCCCGTTCCATCGCCGCGACGCCCTCCACATCGAGATATTCAAGGTGGTCAGCAGACAAACCGTCATACCGGGCAGCAAGTGCGGCACCGCCGAGATTGGACAATTGCTCGGCATGCAGTTTCACCGGCAAACCAAGACCAGTGGCTTTCCTGAAGACTTTTTCGATCTGCTCCGGCGAGAAGGCGATACCTTCGCAAAACCCGTCAACGGCATCCACAAGCCGCTCGCTGTGCGCCGCTTCAAGGCCGGGCAAAACGACTTCTTCGAGATAGGTGTCGTCGCGACCCTCATATTCCGGCGGAACCGCGTGCGCGGCCAGGTAACTGGTTTTGACGCGGATGGGCCGCTCTTTACCGATATGACGCGCAACCCGCAGCATTTTCAGCTCGTTTTCGATATCGAGCCCGTAGCCCGATTTGATCTCGATGGTCGCAACGCCCTCGGCAATCAGTGCATCGACACGCGTCAACGCATCAGCAAGGAGCGTGGCTTCGTCAGCGGCCCGCGTGGCTGCAACCGTTGAGACAATGCCGCCCCCTGCCCGTGCGATTTCTTCATAGCTCGCCCCATTCAGGCGCTGCTCGAATTCACGCGCCCGGTTGCCGCCAAACACAATATGTGTGTGACAATCGACAAGCGCCGGCGTGGCAAGTCGTCCCTCAAGGTCATGACGCTCAAACCCGTCAAACCCAGATGGCAAATCCTGCCTCGCACCACACCAGACGATCCGGCCATCCCGCAACGCCACAGCGCCGTCCTCGATCAATCCATATGGATCCGACCCGGTTTCCATCGTCGCCAAACGCCCGTTGATCAAAAGCATATTCGACATCATTGCTATCTTGCCTAAATTGCTATTATCAATATTATGTATGCACATATTAATCTGTCAATGGGTATTGCGATGCAGAAAATATGGGCCGAACAGGCGCTCATAGGGGATGAATGGCAAAAGGCGGTTTCAATTGAAATCGGCGCAGATGGACGCATTTCCAAAATCTCGGAAAACAATGAGCCGCTGGAAACACGCATGGGCGCACTCTTGCCAGCACCCGCAAATTTGCATTCACACGCCTTTCAGCGCGCCATGGCCGGCATGACGGAACGCCGCGGCCCGGCGGAGCACGACACCTTCTGGACATGGCGCAAGCTGATGTTCCGGTTTCTTGAAGAACTGACGCCGGACGACATCGAGGCAATTGCCGCCTTCGTCCAGATGGAAATGCTTGAATCCGGCTATGCCGCGGTGGGCGAATTTCACTATGTGCACCACCAGCCGGACGGCACGCCCTACGACGATTTGGGGGAACTATCCGCCCGTATCGCCGCAGCGGCAACACAGAGCGGTATTGGCTTGACGCTGTTGCCGGTGCTTTACCAGCAGGGTGGCTGCGACGGGTCTCTTCTGGCACCGGGACAAATCCGCTTTGGCAACGATATCGACCGGTTCAGCCGCCTTGCAGAGCGTGCCGGTGACATCATCCGCGCGCTTGCTCCCGATGCCGGACTTGGTATAGCCCCTCACTCGCTGCGCGCGGTGAGCCGTGACGCGCTTGAAGCTGCGGTTGCACTGGCACCGGAATTGCCGTTGCACATGCACCTGGCAGAACAGACCGGCGAGGTCGACGAAGTACTGGCCGCTTATGGACAGCGCCCGGTTGAATGGTTGCTCGATCATCATGCGGTTGATGAACGCTGGTGCCTCATTCATTGCACCCAGATGACCAAAGACGAGACCGCTGCACTTGCAAAAACCGGTGCTGTGGCGGGGTTGTGCCCGATGACGGAATCCAGTCTCGGCGACGGCATTTTCAACGGCGTGAACTTTCTTCACCATGGCGGACAATTCGGCATTGGTTCCGATTCCAATATCCGCATCGCTCTTTCGGAGGAATTGCGCACATTCGAATACTCCCAGCGTCTGCGCGACCGGCACCGGGCAATCCTTGCAACCCAGGACAGATCAACCGGCCGGGTTCTTTTCGAAAGCACCGCACGCGGCGGAGCGCAAGCCACTCGGCGCGCGGCAGGTACTATCGCAGTCGGCGCGTTTGCCGACCTTCTCGCTCTCGACACACATACGATTGATCTTGAAGGCAAACTCGGCGACGACCTCTTGGATGGTTACATTTTCTCGGGTGACGACCGGATGGTCAGCGACGTGTGGTCGGCGGGACGTCATCTGGTTCAAGGTGGCTGTCATGTCCGCCGCGAAGCCATCGTGGCCCGCTACCGCACAACCATGCGGTCCTTGAAAGAACGCATATGAGAGAACCAGACACAAAATCATGGCGCGGCGTGCAGACAGAACTGCTCCGTCGCATCAACGAAAGGGAATGGACGCCCGGCAGCCTCGTTCCCAACGAGATCGAGCTGGCACAGGAATTCGGCTGCGCCCGTACAACCGTCAACCGCGCGATGCGCGAACTTGCCGATGCCGGTCTGCTCGACCGCAGGCGCAAGGCGGGAACCCGCGTTGCTCTCCATCCCATCAGCCGAATTGTTCTCGATATTCCAATCATCCGTCTGGAAGTCGAGCAGCGCAATGCGGAATGGCGTCAGAACCTGCTGGAGAAGACATCCTGTGTCCCCCCCGCCAGTATCACCAGCCGACTGGGTCTCGATAGCAAAACCACAATGCTGCATGTGCGCAGTCTTCATTATGCCGACAATCATCCTTTCCTGCATGAAGACAGGTGGATGAACATCGATGCCCTGCCCGGTGTCGAGACTGTCGATTTCGCCGCTATCAGCGCCAATGAATGGCTGATCCAGAATGCGCCCTACACCACCGGCGATATCGCCTTTACGGCGATGAATGCCAATAAGGACATTGCGGAGATTCTTGAAGCGGTGGAAGGCGTGGCGATTTTCGTCGTAGACCGCATCACCTGGAACAAGGGCGAACCGATTACCTGCGTTCGCCTCAGCTATGCGCCGGGCTACCGGATGAACACCAAGATATGATCCACCATACCGCTTTTAAGACGGAACACTGAATTCATGCTCAGAATCGGCATCGATGTTGGCGGCACGAATACGGACGCGGTGGTGATGGATGGACGCGATGTTCTTTCCGCCGTCAAAACGTCCACGACCGGGGATGTGACCTCAGGTGTGCGCGAAGCAATGGAACAGGCCCTTGGCAAGGCCGGCATTGCCCGCGAACGGGTCGCTCATGTCATGATCGGCACCACGCATTTCACCAACGCCGTCATCGAGCGCAACCATCTTTCCAAAGTCGCGGCGATCCGCCTTGGCCTGCCGGCCGCAGCCTGCCTGCCGCCTATGGTGGACTGGCCCGACGATCTGCGCGCAGCGGTGGGCGGGCATGGTTACATGCTGCGCGGCGGCTACGAATACCATGGCCGTATCCTGTCAGACCTCGACCTTGAGGGGTTGGACCGGGTGGCCGATGACATCGCGAAAAAAGGGATCGGCGCGGCAGCCATCACCTCTATTTTCGGTCCGGTCAACGATGCGATGGAACGGCGGACGCGCGATCACCTTCTGACCCGGATACCCGATCTCAAGATCGTACTGTCAAGCAAGATCGGCCGCATCGGGCTTCTTGAGCGCGAAAGCGCGGCGATCATGAATGCCGCGCTTCTCGATCTTGCGGACATAACGATCGTCGCTTTTGGAGATGCGGTGAAAGCCTGCGGGCTCGCCTGCGGTTTCTCGATTACCCAGAATGACGGCACGCTGATGGATGCGGACCGGGTACGCAGGTTCCCGGTTCTGACCTTTGCTTCCGGTCCGACCAATTCTCTGCGCGGCGCTGCCTTTCTCACCGGTATCACGGACGCCATCGTCGTCGATATCGGCGGCACGACTTCGGATATCGGCGCGCTGGCCAATGGATTTCCCCGCCAGGCATCCAGCGTCGTCGATATCGGCGGTGTACGTACCAATTTCCGCATGCCGGACGTCTTTGCTGTCGGGCTCGGCGGCGGTTCGCTGGTCGCGGACGATGGCAAGAGTGCCGGCCCGCAATCGGTGGGGTACCGGATTGCGAAAGAAGCCCGGGTTTTTGGCGGATCGGCCCTCACCGCGACCGATATTGCCGTTCGGCTGGGCAAGGCCGCCATCGGCGATCCGGCAAAGGTCGCATCCATACCCGCCTCACTGGCGGAGCGCGCCATGACCACGATAACGCAGACGCTCGAACGCGCCGTTGAACGCTGCCGGCTCTCCGCCGATCCGATCCCGGTGATCACGGTCGGCGGCGGCTCTATCCTGATGCCGGATCGTCTGGGCGATCTGGAGGTGATCCGGCCGGCTAATTTTGGCGTCGCCAACGCGGTCGGGGCCGCGATTGCCCAGATCTCCGGCGAGGTGGACCGGATCGTCAGCCTTGAGGGCACAACGCGCAAGGATGCGCTGGCTGCCGCCGAGGATGAGGCGCGCAGAAACGCGAGAGCCGCCGGCGCGATGGTGGACACGATTGAAGTGATCGAACGCGAAGACGTGCCCCTCGCCTATCTGCCGGGCAATGCCACGCGCATCCGTGTCAGGGTCGTGGGGGATATGGAGGCGTTGCAATGAGCATGACTGGCAAGGACCGCTGGAGCATCACCGAACAGGACATTCTTGCGCTGGAAATCGGCGCTGGAATCCTCGGCACCGGTGGGGGCGGCAATCCCTATCTCGTCAAATTGCGCGCGCTCGAGGTTCTGCGGGCCGGCCACAAGATGGAAATCCTGCCGCTTGAATCCCTGCCGGACGATGCGAAGGTCGTCCCCTTGGGCGGCATAGGCGCACCTGTTGTCGGCGTTGAGCGCATCAAGGAGGGCGCCGAAGGCGTTCGCGCCCTGCGGGCGCTCGAGGACCGGCTGGGTTTTAAAGCCGATGCTCTTGCCTGTCAGGAAATCGGTGGCGCGAATTCCATGGAACCCCTGATCATCGCGGCACAGGCAGGCATCCCGGTTGTTGACTGCGACGGCATGGGACGCGCCTTTCCGGAAATGCAGATGACGGCCTATTCGATCTACGGTCACCAGTCGACGCCATCAGCGATGGCGGACCCGCACGGCAATATCGTTATCTTCGACCATGCGGTTACGGAAATATTCCATGAACGTATGGCACGGGCGGTCGTCGTCTCGCAGGGCGGGTCTTCAACGCTGGCACTGGCGCCGATGACCGGCGCTTTCACCAAGAAGGCGGCCATTCCCGGCAGCTACTCCAAAGCCATCGCGCTTGGCCGGACGGTTTTGGAAGCACGCGCAGAACGGCTCGATCCCATCGCGGCAATCTGTGCGGCGGAAGGTGGTCATGTGGCGTTCAAGGGCAAGATCACCGATGTGAAGCGCGAAATTGCCGGAGGCTTCGTGCGCGGGGATATCACCATCGATGGTTTCGGAGATTGGACGGGTCAGAGCGGCGCGATCGAGCTTCAGAACGAATTCCTGATTTTCAGGCGCGACGGCACAACGGAAATCGTCGTGCCCGATCTGATCGTCGTGCTCGATGACGATGACGGCACGCCCTTGTCTACAGATATGCTGCGCTACGGGCAGCGGATCGCCGTATTGGCCCTGCCCGCGCACCCGCTGCTGCGCACCCCGCAAGCGCTTGAGGTTATCGGGCCGAAAGCCTTCGGCTATGACGACCTGACATATTCCTAGGCCGTGTCGCGTTAAATTGAATTCAGGAAATCACCCGAACGCATTTGCAACGCAAACGCTGCCTCGGGCGTCTTCTTAAATCCATGAATCCGCTCAAACGCGAGACGCTATAGATGATGGCCAACGCATCATGTCAGTGCAATCCGCGGACGCCGGTCACGCAGCCCGAGGGTCTTTTCCAGGCTATGCCCAACGCGCAAAACCACATCGTCTTCAAAGTGACGTCCGATGATCTGCAGCGACAAGGGCAATCCTTCGCCATCGTAACCGTGGCACATGGCAAGGGCCGGACCGTCCGTCAGGTTGAACGGCCGGGTCATATCGATGTCGACAGCACCGAGTTCGGTGAATTCGAAACCGAGGATTTGCGCCGCTTTTTTGAGGGTCGGCAAGACAAGCACATCCACATCGCGCATGAGCTGGTTGAAGTCAGCGATGACTTCCACCCGCTTTTGCCGAGCGGCCCGATATTGTTCGGTGCTATATGCCTTGCCGTCCTGCAGGCGCGAGCGCGAAACTTCGGTGAGCCGGTCGGGGTAGGCCTCCAGTTCCGCTCTGTGAGCGGCATACTCTTCCGGCCAGGAAATGGCGCGGGCTATATCGCAAAGTTCGTTGAAGTCACCCAGCCGGACATCCGTGCAGGTCGCACCCAGGTCTTGGAGAACATCGATGGCGTTCGCAGTCGCTGCAAGAACGGCGTCATCGACATCGGGATCGTTCTCATAAAAGTGCCGTACCACACCGACGCGCATGCCCTTGATGCCATCCCCCACAATAGGCAGACGAAGCCCGTTCGGTTCCGCATCCGCCGACACCATACCGGAAAGCAGCAAGGCGCAATCCTCGACAGTCCATGCAATCGGCCCGACGCAATCCATGGACGGAGACAGCGGCAAAACACCTTTGGTGCTGACAAGTCCATTGGTCGGCTTCAACCCGGCTACTCCGCACCACGCCGCCGGTGCGCGGATCGAGCCCGCGGTTTCCGTACCGACGGACCCGGCGCAAAGACCGGCGGCGACGGCAACGGCAGGTCCGCTCGATGACGACAAGGTGTCGAGATCGAGGTTCCACGGGTTACATGCCGGTGGCCAGGCGTGGTTGAGCTGCGTACCGCCCACCGCATATTCGCTCATCGCCTGCTTACCGAGGATAACGGCCCCTGCCCCCTTGAGCGCGGCGACCACGTCCGCATCCTCATCGGCAATCGCGTCCCGCCGATGGACAGCCTGAGCGGTGGTCGGAACGCCCGCGACATCGATCATGTCCTTGATGCCTATGGGGACACCATGCAGCGGACCGCGCCAGTTGCCGAGGGCGGTTTCGCGGTCGGCCGCCTGGGCCTCGGCAAGGGCAGCCTCGGTGCGGAGAGTGTTAAAGCTGTGGAGGCGCCCATCCAGCATCTCGATCCGATCAAAGTAGGACCGGGTCACTTCAACCGACGAGACATGCCCCTCGCGAATATGCCGGGAGAGATCGGCAAGCGACAACAAGGTCAGTTCAGCGCTCATGCCGTTTCCTCAAGCTCCAGATGCGCATTGAAGGAAAACCGGGCAATCGGCAAATCCGTACCGCCGTCCAGGGAAAGATCGGCGAGAATTTCGCCAATAACGCTCGTGAACTTGAACCCATGCCCGGAACAGGCGGAGCAGACCACCACCGATGGCTCCCCCGGCAGGCTGTCGATAAGGAAATCCTCACCCGGCAACATGGTGTAGCGGCAGGTCACCGCCCTTACACGCACGGTCGCGACACTTGGCATGCGTCGAGCGGCGAAGGAGTCGAGCATCGCCGTATCGACGTCATTTACCGGGGGCGTCTCCCTGTCGGGATCTATGGGTTCATGGAAATGGGTGTGCTTGCCGATCTTGACGCCGTCCACGCCGATCTGTGGAAAGCCGAAATAGGACCCGCGATCACCCTCGTCCCGCAGTAAACAAGGCATGCGCTGGGGCTGCGCCGCAAAGTCATCCGATGGCCGGTACCACGCCACAACCTGCCGGATGGGAACCGCCCGGCCCGCGACCCGCGGCACCAGTTCCGCTATCCACGAGCCGGTGGCAACAACGACTTTTCTTGCGCGATAGGAGGCAGACGGCGAACGGATCGTCACACTATTTGCGCCTGGTTCAATTGCCGTGACTTTTTCGCCAATATGAAGCTCGGCGCCATCTTCCATCGCAAGCCGCAGGTTACCCCAGATGGCGGTTTCAGGGCGGATATAACCACCGTTAGGATCGAGCACCGCGACTTCACCGCTCTCCAGCACAAAGCCCGGAAAGCGATCCTCCATGGCCGCGCGCTCGAGAATCTCATGAGCCAGACCATATTCCGCGCAGGACTTCAGCATGCCGCCAACAAGCCTGCCGTCCGGATGCCCAATCTGCAGCACACCTGTTTTCGTCAGGATGTCAGCGCCAAGCCGGCGCTCAAGCCGACGCCAGTTGCCGTAGGCCCGCCGCAGCAGCGGCACGTAGGCAGGGTCTTCATGATACCCCAGCCGGATAATGCGGCTATCGCCATGGGACGAACCGAGTTTATGGGCAGGGTGGCGGGCCTCGATGCCCAAAACTTTCCTGCCGCGAGCAGCGATTTCCGCAACGGCCGCGCTGCCCATCGCGCCAAGACCGACGACCACGACGTCGTACATTGCAAGTTCTCCCGATACGCCGTTATTCATTCGAACCACGTTTGAAGTTCGCAAGTTCCGACAAAATGCGCACCCAACTGCGTATCCCCTTGCGAAGCCGCTCGACGTCGTAGCGCTCGTTGGGAGCGTGGATGGCGTCATCTGCGAGAATAAAGCCGGTGACAATGCAATCCACGTTGAGGCTGTTCGTCAGGAGTTCGATCAGAGGAATGGTGCCGCCCGTACCCTTTATCAAAGTTGGCTGTGCCCACTCGCAGTCGAGCGCGCGGGCGGTCGCGGCCACATAAGGACCGGCATCATTCACCGACACTGCCGAGCTTCCGCCACATCCCTCGAATTCAACGCGGCAGCCGACGGGAAGCCCGGCCTCCACAAAACTTCGGAATTTGGCCCGGACGTCTTCAGGCCGCTGCCGGCCGACCAGGCGGAACGACAACCGCGCCGAGGCCGACCCCGGCAGAACCGACCGCTCGCCCGGTCCGGTATTCCCACCCACGAGACCATTGAAATCGATGCCGGGTCTGCCCCACATCAATTCAATCGGTCCATAGCCGCCCCCTTCGTCGGGTCCGCCCGCAACTGAAACGCCCGAAAGCGCTTCCGTGATGTCAAGCGCTTGCCACTGGTCGCGGAGTGCCGGTGAAACAGGCTCGACGCCATCATAAAAGCCATTGATGGTCACCCTTCCCCGGTCATCGTGGATCGAAGCCAGAATCCTGGCCAGCACACGGACGGGATTGACCGCGACATTGCCGAAGTGACCCGAATGGAGATCGCCGTTCGGCGCGTGGATCGTGACCTTCTCATGCAGCAGACCCTTGAGATGGGTGGTGATGGCCGGTCTTGCCGGGGACCACATGTCACTGTCGCTGATGAACGCCACGTCGCACGAAAGGGCATCGCGGTGGATCTCGACAAACTCCGGCAGGCTGGGCGAACCGGTTTCCTCTTCCCCTTCAAGCAGGATGATCGCATCGATCGGCAGGTCGCCCGCGGTTTCCTTCCACGCGCGGAAGGCTTCCAATACAGACCAGACCTGACTTTTGCTGTCGGACGCCCCCCGCGCATAAATCCTCTTCAAGCCGTCTTCGTCTCTGATCGCAGGCTGGAATGGTGGTGTGATCCAGGCATCCAGCGGCTCCGCCGGCTGAACGTCGTAGTGACCGTAGAACAAGGCCTTGACGCCGCCGCTGTCGGAACCCGTTCGTGCCATGACCAGGGGATGACCGGCCGTTTCCACCACCTGAACGTCGAAGCCCAGTTTGCCCAACTCGGATTTGAGCCAATCAGAGCAGGCGAGGATTCCCTCTTTTCCCTCCGGCTGGCTGGATACGGACGGGAAAGTCAGGAAATGAACCAACTTGTCGACGGAGGCCGACATGTTGGTATCCACTTGCTCCAGAATTGCGTCGAGCTTGCTCATGAGGTCTCCGGCGATATCGATAGGATAGGCAAGGACAGTCGTCACAGGTTTGCCCAGGGTACGGACTCATAAATGGGGCCGTGACCTAGGGTCTGTGGACAATTAGGTTTGGGTCGCGGCGCGAGCCGGATTTCGGTGTCCGAACAGGAGGAAAGTCCGCAGTGGTGCCCCCCACCACAAGGACTTTCCGACGCAGTCGGGACCGAAATCCGCCGCGTCTCGAAGAGATTTGGCGCAAAACGCCCATTTCGGCGTCGCAATGTCTTGAAAGCGAACACCCTTCCTGCGACCTTGCTTCTTGAACTGGGCGTTTTGCATCCAAACCTCGACCAAATCCTTATTGTCCACAGACCCTAGAGTACTTTGGAGAGGAACGCCCTGGTGCGGGCCTCTTCCGGATTGGAAAGCACACCCTGAGGCAGGCCGCTTTCGACCACTGCACCTTTGTCCATGAAGATGAGATGATCGGCGACTTCGCGCGCAAATCCTATCTCGTGGGTTACCAGCATCATGGTCATGCCGCTCTTCGCCAGATCCTTGATGACATCCAGAACCTCGCCCACAAGTTCGGGATCGAGTGCCGAAGTCGGCTCGTCGAACAGCATCACCTCCGGCTCCATCGCCAGGGCGCGGGCAATGGCGACGCGCTGTTGCTGACCGCCGGACAATTGGTTGGGGTAGCGGTCGCCAAGTCCGTGCAACCCCACCCGTTCGAGAATTGCTGTCCCGCGCTCCCTGGCCGTGGCTTTGCGCTCGCGCTTGACCTGCACCGGCCCCTCGATGACGTTTTGCAAGGCCGTCATGTGCGGGAACAGATTGAAGCGCTGGAATACCATGCCCGTCAGCCGGCGCTGGCGCGCGATCTGTTTGGGATGCAGGGGATGTAACTTGGCATCGCGCTCGCTATAGCCCTGCAGTTCGCCATTGAGAAAAACACGCCCCGCAGAAATGACTTCAAGCTGGTTGATGCAGCGCAGAAGGGTCGACTTGCCCGATCCCGAAGGTCCGATGGCGACGCAGACCTCTCCCCGGCCGATATTCAGATCGACGCCGCACAAGGCATGCACTTCGCCGTAGAATTTGTGGATGCCACGCAGCTGAACCGCGGGAGTTGAGGCTTTTCCACCGTGCATCAGGCGGTTCCTCCGTTGACCGGCTGACTATCGTGGCCTTTGCCGAAATGGCGTTCCAGATAATACTGCCCAACCATCAGGACGGAGGTAATCGAGAGATACCAGAAGGCGGCCACCATCAGCAGAGGCACCGGCAGATAGGTGCGGTTGGCGATGGCGTTGGTCGCAAACATCAGATCGAGAGTGAACGGCACGGCAAGCACCAGCGACGTCATTTTCAGCATGCCGATCGTCTCGTTGCCCGTGGGCGGGATTATCGTGCGCATCGCTTGCGGCATCAGGATCCGTATCCATATCTTGGCGCGCGACATGCCGATGGCCTGCGCCGCTTCTGTCTGCCCGCGGTCTATGGCCTTGAAACCGGCCCTGAAAATCTCCGTCAGGTAGGCGCTCTCGTTGAAACCGAGACCGAGCACCGCTGCCATCGCCGGAGTGACGATCCACTTCGTATCGACCCCCACAATCTCGGGTCCGAAGGGGATGCTGAGAGACAACCGCGGAAAGAGCACCGAGAACAGGCCCCAGAACAGGAGCTGCGTATAGATTGGCGTGCCTCGAAAAAACCAGATCCAGCCCCAGGAGAGCCCTCGCAGGATGGGATTGTCACTTTCACGCATGATCACAAGCGAGACGGCGACAACGACGGCAACGGTCATGGCCGCAACAGTCAACAACAGTGTCCAGCCAACCCCGCGAATGACCTGCATGTCGAACAGGTATTTGACAAAGACGCCCCAGTGGAAATTCTCGTTCACAGCCAGTTCGGCTGCGATCTGAACGCTCACAATGGCGAGGAAAACGACCGCCACCCATCGCCCCGGATGGCGGCGCGGAACGACATCTTTCGCAATGAAGCGGTCCGTATTGGACCGGGGAGCGCCGGTTGCGCGCTCCCCGGTCAGGCTTGAACTGGTTACTTCAGTCACGTTTTTCTCCCCCGAGGGATTCAGTCCTTGACGTGAGGATTGACCTCAGCCTTGTCGACGGTCACCTCAAGTCCCCAATCTGCCAGCACTTTGGCATAGGTTCCTTCTTCGATCAGTTCATTGAGGGTATCTGCGATCAACTGGCTGAATTCCATATTATCCTTGGGCACGGCGATGCCGTTCAGGCCGGATTCGCCAATGGCTCCATAAGACGGCAGTGTTTCAAGCAGGCCTTCGGAGAGTTTCGCCGCCAGTGCGATCTGGGAGTCGCCGGAAATTGTCGCATCGGCGCCGCCGGCGGCTACCCGGGTCAGCGCTTCGGTCTGTTTGCCGAACGGCAGGATGTTGATCGCTTTCTTGCCGTCCGCAACGCATGCGTCACTGACCTTTTTTACTTCGGTTTCATGCCAGGTGCCGCTCTGCAGGGCGAGCGTCGTTCCGCAATAGTTCTTCGGATCGAAACCACTTGGATTGCCGGTCTTCACGGCCCAGAGACTTCCCGACCGGAAATAGCTGACAAAATTCACAACCTGCATACGCTCATTGGAGATCGAGAAGGCCGAAATGCCGACATCGTATTTGCTGCCGAGCGCGGGCAGGATCCCATCGAACGGCGCCGTCTGGGACTCATATTTGAGGCCCCATTTGGCCGTGATCGCATTGGCGATATCTATATCGATGCCTTCGGGCGTCTGCCCATCGTCACCCGCCAGATATTCCCAGGGAGCGTAGGCATTATCCGAGCCGCCAATCAAAACGCCCGCTTCGCGGATATGCGCGGGGACACGGGCGGCGAGTTCGGGATTTTCCGCAATTCCGGATGTATCGAAATTAGCGGCAAAGGCCGGTGCGGTGAGACCCAGCAGCGCGGCCAAGGCCGCGCCCGAGACAGATTTCAGGCAGGTGCGTTTATCGGGCATTCAAACTCTCCATTTGTCCAGTTTGGTTGTTTTGCAGGCATGCGCGTCCAATCCGGCATCACTTCGCCGCTTCTGGCACTTCATGATCCATTGCTTCGGCCTCTCCATTCGATGAAACGTTTTTACGCACCACCCCAAGGAACCTGTCCAGATCGGCGACAAGATCATCCGCCGCCTCCATGCCAACGCTGAGGCGCAGGATGAATTCGGCTCCGGTCCAGGGTTTGGCGGTGCGCAGGGATTTGACGTCAACCGGTGCAATGAGGCTCTTGGTGCCACCCCAGGATGCGCCGATGGAAATGAGTTCGAGCGCGTCAAGCGCCGGCGGAATATGGACCATTGCTTCGGGGTGAAGTGTGAAACTGAACACACCCGCCGCTCCGGAGAAGTCGCGCCGCCAAAGCTCATGGCCTGAGAAACCCGGCAACTCCGGATGCAAAACAGCTTCGATCAAAGGCTGCTCCTGCAGCCATTTGGCGATTTTCAAAGCGCCGGCGGCCGAATGCGCGAGACGTACCGCGAGCGTATCGATGCCACGCGCCACCAGAACGCAGTCGTCGGGCGAAGTGCCGATCCCCAGTCGCCCAAGCACCGCTTTCAGATCCAAACCCAATTGCTCGTCGCGGACCGTGATCGATCCCATCAACAGATCGGAATGTCCGCCGAAATGTTTGCTCAGGGCTTCGACAACGATATCCGCTCCGTGTTCAAGCGGCTTGAAATTCAGGGGAGACGCCCAGGTGTTATCGCAGCCAACCAGCGACCCCTTTGCGTGCGCCATGCGAACAATAGCCGGCACGTCCTGCATTTCCATTGTCACCGACCCCGGAGACTCGACCCAGACCAGCCGGGTTTTTGTTTCAAGTTCCTTCTCAAGGGCCTGAAGGTCGCAAGGGTCATAGAAAACCGTCTCGATACCAAGTGCGACAAGCTCATGTTCGGCGAAGTCGCGCACGGGCCCGTAGACGGCGTCAGGAATGAGAACCCTATCGCCGGTTTCCACGACACCGAGGATCGAACAGGTTATGGCGGCCTGCCCGGAAGGCGCCAGCAATGTTCGCGCGCCCCCTTCGAGCTCGGTGATCTTCTTCTCGAGATAGCGGTGTGTCGGCGTGCCGTAGAGCCCGTAGATATAATCGTCGGCACCACGTTCGAAACGAGACATGAAGGACCGCGCGTCCGGATAACGGATAGTTGAGGCGCGATAGAGCGGCACCGTCAGGCTGTCGAAGCCCTCAACGCTTACCGGAACTCTTGTTACGCAACGCGTTTTGTCCTGCATTCACTGCACCTTTGCCAACTTTTCCAATTGTTGACACAATCAAGTCTATTCAGTCTAATATTAAATTAGACGAATTCTATTCCATATAGTTATAGATTGAATTCCATGGATGTGCGGCAGATCGAGGCCTATCAGGCGGTCATGACCTACGGGACCACGTCCCGAGCGGCGGAGGTTCTTGGCATCTCGCAACCGGCCGTCAGCAAAGCGATCATGACGCTGGAGCGATCCATCGGGTTCAAGCTTTTCGACCGGGAAAAGGGCAGGATGATCCCGTCGGCGGAAGGGCATTTATTTTTCCGGGAAGTGCAGATTTCCTTCGCCGGGCTCGCCAAACTGAGAAGCGCCGCTGCTCGTATCCGGGATTATGGGTCCGGCGATATCCGCATTGCATGCCTGTCGGCCTTCAGCACGAATATCGTGCCAAACGCAATCGGACGTTTTCACCAGACCAATCCCGAAGTCGCCGTTTCCCTCTATGTCAGGGCGTCATCGGCAATCCGCGATATGGTCGCAGCCAATCAGCTTGATATCGCGATCGCGGCCGACGAGATCGATACGACCGGTGTCGAGGCAGTCCCGTACGCAACGATCCGGGCCGCCCTCGCCGTCTATCCGGGACATCCGCTGGAACACAAGGCCGAAGTCGAACCCGCCGATCTTCATGAACTTCCGTTCGTGGCCCTCGCGCCGGAAGACACGACCAGAAGAGAAGCCGAAACAGCCTTTGCTATGCATGGCGCCGCTCCGCGAATTGTCGTCGAAACAGCCTATTCCTCCGTGGTCTGCGCCCTGGTGCTTGCGAGACTTGGATGCGGGATCGTGGATCCGGTAACGGCAACCGGATATCTGGAGCGCGGCCTTGTTCTCAAACCACTCAAACCGGCCATTCACTTCAGAACGCTGCTTTTGTTTCCACCCAAGAAAAAATCAAAACTGGTCGAGCAAATGGCAAAAGCGCTGCTTCAGGAACGTGAGAGCCTGTCGCTGGAATAGAAAAATGCCGGGTTTGCCAACGGCATATTGGACCGGTTTTGATTTCCCGGTGTTCACCTGGCGACATAAATCATTGATTTACTTGACGATGCGGATGCTGCCGGTTGTGCTTCAAAGCCGGCATGCGTCGTATTTGACAGCCTCCACCTCACATTCTTCCGCGTGGCCCAGTCCAAGATCGCCACCAAATACAGAAAGCCACTCCTGACCGGCACGAAGGTGATGTCTGAACACCAAACCTGATCGGGCCGGTCAACCAAACTCTATCCTGGCAGATAGGGATGCAGGGGTGATGGGGATGCGGTTGACTGGTTCCGGGGCACTTGTAAATCAACCGCTTCGAACCCCTTCTTCGCCATTCAACGCCTGACTCGAGGACGGCCGACGATAATGCATTCCCGGCGCAGACAGGCAGCGATCTGACGGCTTCCGGAGAACGGGTAGTGTGAACACCCGATCGATTTGCTTCATCGGCATACGGGCGGCTTTACAAACATCTCTTTGACAGCCCCACGTCCTCAACCTATCCTGAACATAATTCTAGAAAGCTCGCGTAAGACGTGCTGGAGGGCGATCATTTTTTTGCCGGGTTTCCGGCAGTGTTTCCGGTTGCCCATTTATTTTACATATCTGCCCGGACTGGCAGCCGAAGCAAAATCAGCGAGGAGGAGGTCACACAGATGACGCCGGCTCTGATCTGCTCGGATAATGTGCTTGTTGCAAAGCTGCTCGCAGAACAGCTTTCGGGTTCATTCGGCTCCACCCGCATTACGATCGCGACCTCCGCCGCCGAGGCTCAAGCGATGATCTGCGAAGATACTTTCAGCGTCATGCTCGCCGATGCCTCCACCGAGGAAACCATTCCTCTGGTCCGGGAAACCTGTTCCGAAACGGCGATCCATTGCCTCGTCTTCGGCCTGCGCAGAGATGCCGCGCAGGTGGCGGCATTTGCCGAGGCCGGGGCGATCGGTCTGGTGCTGCGTGAAGCCGACCTGTCTGAAATAGGCAACGCGCTCCATTCGGTCAGCCGCGGAGAGTGCGAATGTTCGCCCTGGGTCGCCTCCGCCCTTTTGCGCCTCGTGGCGGGCAAAAGCCGGAAACCGGCACAGGTTTCCGCCGACCAGTTCACCTCGCGCGAAGGCGAGATCCTCCGTCTGCTCGATGCCGGGCATTCAAACAAGGAAATCGCCCGCGAACTTTCAATCGAACTTGCCACGGCCAAGAACCACGTCCACAACATCCTGCGCAAGCTCAATGTCCCGTCCCGTGGCAAGGCGGTGGCGGAACTTCGTTCCCTGGGGCTGATCGAGGCCATCGGCAGCGAACAACGAAGATTGTAAGGCCGCTCCCGGAGCGTAGCCGACAGCGGCCCGCTTCCAACGTGTATCGGATGCCGGCCCCTCCCGGGCGGACGTCATTTCTTCCCGACAGTGTCGGCTTGTCCTTCAAGAAACAGCCCGTCTGCGGACACGCCCCTTCTCCAGGGGCAATGGTCGTCCGGCGATGCCGTCTTGACCTTATTTCCAACGCGCACAAAGATCCACCCACCGAATGAACCTTCCGGTGCAGATCCTTTGGACCTTTTCGTTTGTGCATTCCGGGTTCCTTCCACAGCGCTTTATCGTGCTTCATCCTTCCCCTGGTAGTTGCTGACCCGTGTCCCGACATAACGGCCACGTGCCGGCAAGCGTAAACCATCCCCCTACAACCAGCCTGAACGCTTAACGTTTGAACCCTACGGTCCGGATACTGCGACCCCCGGGCCTGAACCACCCGGACTGTCCCGAGCCGGGACCCATGGTTCGGATACCCCGGTTCATTTACACAAGCCCCTCCCCGCGCCACCCTTCACCGAAAGCAGGAGGCTGCAATGCGGGTCGGAGTTTTCATCTCCAAATCAAACCAGATGCTGCATGATCTCGTCGTCGGCAGGCTCGCCAATGAGCCGGATCTTGACGTCGAAACTCTGCCACGCGACCCGGCATCGGACGGCCACGCACCGCTCGGCGCGCATGACTGCTCGGTGATCATCTTTGCTTCATCCCCCGACGGTGCGCGCGACATTGGCGATCTGAAACCCCGGCTCGGGCAGAACTGCATTGAACTGCTCGATGACGGCCGTGCCGCGGTTGCCTGGACCGTCTCCGCAACCGCGCGGCCGGTCAAACTCGACGCGTCCGGATCCCTGCCCGAAACCGTGCGCCGGATCGGCAGGAAAGTGCTCGCGTCATGAGTATCGTCCGGCTCCACGACTTTGCTGCTGCCTGGTCCGTCGCGGGAAGCGCGACGGCAAGCACCGGATTGTCGGGCCCGCACGAAGATGCCCCCGACGCACAACGCTTCGGCTTTCCCGTCCCGGCAGCGGGCGACGAGGTCTTTGTCATACCGCCCGCACCGGTGGACCTTTCGTTCGAGACCGAGTTGCGTTTCTGGATCCGCGTGCCGCGCACTTCCACCGCCGGCTTTCCTGTGCTTTTCGGCTACACGGACGCCACAGACGCTCCGGGCACGGAGCGGCTGTGGCGTGTGCCGGTGGCGCGCCCCGGCAGGTGGGAACAGGTGCGCATCGGGTGCATGCAGGAAAACCGCGCCGCCGTCGACCGGTTATTCTTCCGCCCCCTCGGCTCCGCTCCGGTGACGGCGGATCTGGGTGAACTTCTGGCCATGCGCCCCGAAATGACACTTGACGTGGAGACCGCGCTTTCGGCCCGCATTGCCGCCAACACAGCCTTGGGCGACCTCGCCGCGCTGCCTGTCACCTCCCCGGCGGCGGCAGGCGCGACGCAGGTACAGATCGCCGACATTCCCGGGCTGGTCGCCGGCAGCCTTGTCGAGATCGACGATGGCGGTGGGTCGGTTCAGCAGGCCACGCTTGACTCGGTCAGTGCCGCCGGTGGAACGGCGACACTGACTCTCGGAGGCGGTGCGGCGCTCGCGGTGCCGCTGGCCGTCGGCACGGCGAGCGTTACCGGGTTGATCCGCATCGACACCGACCCTTACAACAGCGCCGCGCCGCAACCTGCCGCCGTCCGGCTGACATTGCTCGATGCACGCGAAGACCGCAGACGCACCCATTACGTGACGTTGACCGACAGCTTTCGCCAAGGTCCCGGCGGCGCATTGACGGTGTCGGAGCGCCCGCACCCGCGCGGCTGGCTGCTCGACTACCAGCTCACAAGCGAAGCCCCGCTGCGCACCCAGCGTCTGCGCCTGCTCGACCAGCTCTCCCAGGCACTGAACTTCGACCGCCCCTTGCGCGTCGGCGGTGTGATGAACCAGCTCGAAATGTTTCTGCGCCCGGACCTGCCGCGCCAGCGCACGGCCCTGCACCCGGAAACCTTGCACTTGCGCATAAGCGCCGAACAAGAAGCCGGCTCGCGCCGCCATGCGCGCGTCGTTGACACCATCGATACGGCCGTCGTGCCGGAGGGCGCGCCCGCCGAAGCGGTGCGGATCGCGTAAGGAGAGGCCCATGCGCCAAGGAGACGGATCATGAACACAATTGTCGGCGTCAACGTCTTCGAACAGGCACCCGCGCTCGGCGCTGCGGTTCAGCCCGCGCCCACCTCTGTCATCGCCGTTCTTGGCGTTTTCGACAGGGGCCGGCCTCACCACCCGGTACGGATTGCCGGACCTGAGAAAATCGAGGCGGCCTTCGGCCCGGTGCGCACCGACGCGGTCTCCGCGCTCGCCATGGTCCACTGCTTCGGGAACGGCGGACGGGAGATCGTTGCCGCCCGCGTGGTCGCCGCGGCAGCGACGCCCGCCTCGGTGATGCTGGATGACGCACAGGCCGCACCCGCCCTGCGTCTGCGGGCCGGTGACCGGGGTGTCGAAGACCCCGGCCTGTGGGGCCGCCGCCTCTCGGTGATCGTGTCGGACGACCCCGCCTTCACCGGTGCGCTTGCAGCCGATGCCGCCGCCACGGACACGTCGGTCACCCTTGCCAGCGTCGCGGGTCTGGGCGTCGGCCAGACCTTGCGTTTCATCGACGACCCGGGCGGCGGACCCGTCACGCAATACAGGCAGATCGTCTCCATCGACCCGGCCACGGGAACGGTCACTTTCACAGACGGGCTGAGCGAGCCGCTGACCACGGCGGGAACCACGGTGATCAGCACGGAATTCCGGCTGCGTCTCTTCCACCGCTCCTCCGAGGCCGCCCAGCCGGCGATGGTGGAGGATTGGCGCGGCCTTTCCATGACCCGGACGCTTGCCGGCTATGCGCCGCCCCGGATCAACGACCCGCTTTCGGGTTCGCGGTACGCGATTGCCGACGACCGCCGTCCTGCCACGACGACGGCAGCCACGCAGGAAGCCTTGCCGGCCATCGCGGAAACCGGGTTCTCCGGCGGGTCCGAACCGGCCCCGTCCGCGAGCGACTATATCGGCGACGCCGCCTCCCGCAGCGGGCTCCACGCCTTCGACCGTGAGGCCGTCCAGCTTCTGACGCTGCCCGATGTGCACAGCCTTTCCGCGCCCGGCCGGCAGTCCGCCGTCACCGCCGCCATCGGCTACTGCGAGAACCGCAACGACTGCATGTTCCTGGGGTCCCTTCCCGACCGCGGCGGTGCCTCGCCCCGCCCGCAGTCTCCGGCCGACTACACCCAGTCCGAGGCCGACTTTGTCGCCGCCGTCGAATCCTATGTCACGGCGTTCCACCAGCCCAAGAGCTTCGCCGGCTTCTACGGCCCCTTCGGCGCCGTCGAGGATCCTCGTGCCACCGGCCCCGCCAGCCGCCGGATGATCCCGCTCTGCCTGCCGGTCGCCGGTGTGTTCGCCGACGTCGCGCTGCGCCGCAGCATCTTCAAGGCCCCGGCGGGCGCCGGAGCGCAGTTGCGCGGTATCACCGAATTGTCGGCCCATCTGACGGATGCACAGAACACCCGGGTCGTGCGTACGGCTCTCGCCAACATGGCCAGACGCGACGATGTGCTCGGCCTGCACATTGCGTCCTCCCGCACCGCCAGCACCGATGCGCGATGGTATTTCGTCAATGTGCGGCTGTTGTTCAACTTCGTCGTCGCCTCGCTGCGCACCGGACTGCGCGGGTTCGTACACGAGATGCATGACGAACGGCTGCGCCGCCGCGCCATCTCGTCGGTTTCCGGTTTTCTCGACGGACTGCGTCAACGCGGAGCCTTCGCCACTGACGATGCCGAGCGCGCATACCGGGTGAAATCCGATTCCGACAACAACACCGCTGCCAGCATCGCTCGCGGAGAGCTGAACATCGATGTCGAGATCAATCCGGCCCGGCCCGCAGAGCAGATCAACCTCCGGGTGGGCGTGACGCCTCTCGGTGTGTCGCTGACCGAGAACTGAGGAGGTTCAGATGAATGTCATCGGCGTAAACGTCCGTGAGGTGGAAGGTCGCGCGCGGCCCATCATCGCCCCGGGCGAGACCGGCAAAACAGCTTTCCTGATCCGCTCCCGCCGCGGTCCCGCCCACACACCGGTGACGGTGCACGGAGTCGCGGAATTCTCCAGGGTCTTCGGCGGACTCGACACCACGACACTGGGTGCCGCCGTCGTTGCCAGTTTCTTTGACAATGGCGGTTCCGAAGCCACCTGCGTGCGGGTCACACGGCCCGCTGCCAGCGTTGCACGCCAGGTGCTGACCGACCGGACCGGCGCACCGACGCTGCGGGTCGAGGCCGGCTGGCACGGTTTGCGCAGCCCCGGCGCCTCGGGCAACACGCTGCAGGTCACCGTCGTGGACAACCCCCTCGGCAGTACCGAGGTACCGCCTCAGGTGCTCAGCGCCAACGCCGCCCCTTTCCCGCTCACCGACGGCGACACCCTTGACGTCAGCATCGATGGCGGCGCGGCCCAGACGGTGACCTTCCAGGCCGGCGCGTTCGAGAACATCGCCCAGGCGACCGCCGAGGAGGTTGCCGCCGCTATCCGCCAGGACGCGCGTGAAGCGCTGTCATTCGCCGCGCCGGGCGGACGGGTGATGATTGCGGGCCGGAACGCCGGCCCGTCGCGGCGTATCGCCCTTTCCGGAGATGCGGCCACGACGCTCGGCTTTACCGGCACTACCGCCGACAGCGACGCAGGACTGGAGGACGCCACCGTCATAGCGCTCCGCGGTTCCGCAGGCTTCGGCACGGGCCAGGCCGTACGCATCTCCACACATGGCCGTGTTACCGGCGCGACACCGCTCGCCGCAACCGAAACCATCGCCGACGGGGCGTCCTTCAGCGTCACGGTGGATGGAGGCATTGCCGAGACAGTCACCTTTGCCGAAGGCGGGCGCATCGCCGACCTCACCAATGCCACGCCCGACGAGGTCGTGGCCGAGATCAACCGCCAGTCCCGGGGCTTCACCGCGGGCCTGGCACCCGATGGTGCACTGATGCTGTGGTCCAACAGCCTGGGAGCTTCCTCCACAATCTCACTCGCCGCCGGCGGCATCGACCCGCTACCCGCGCTTGACCTTGCCGGCCAGGTGCCGGAGACGGGCCTGACAGCCGAAACGGCCATCGCCGAACGGTCCGACGCGGATTCCTGGATCCGGATAAATCCCGCCCTTCCCAACGGCAACCCGCTGCCCCATGGCTCCGTCAGGGCCGCGACGGCGGAGGTCGACATTGCCGTTGTCGAGAACGGGGTCGAACTGGAACGCTTCACCTCCGTTGGCATGGAGCCCGCTTCGACAGTCTACGCGGTGGACGTCGTCAACGACGCGCTCGCGGGATCGGACCGTATCCGGTTGCTGGACCTCGCCTCGGGCTCGGGGCTCGGACGCAATCTGCCCGCGGCGGTCACCCGCAGCGCGATGACCACCACCGGCAGCGACCCGGCACCCCTCGATGTGGATTATGCGGGGAACGCGGCCAGCCGCACCGGACTGCATGCGCTCGACACCACCGACTTCGAACTGCTGGCGTTGGCGGACACGACCAATCCGGCACCCGCCGCCGACGCGATCGCTTATTGCGCGGCCAGGGGAACGGCCATCGCCATCGTTACCGGCCCGGCGGACGCCGATCTCACGGCAATGATCGATTTCGCGGCTCCGCTTCGTGCGAGCGTCTCCTACGGCGTTGCCATCTGGCCGCACGGACAGGTCGCCAATCCTCTCGATACCACCGGCGCGCAGCCGCTGCGCACGATCCCGCTGGCGGGCGCCTATTGCGGCATGCTCGCACGTGTGGGCCGCAACAGCGGTGTGTGGACGTCACCGGCCGGCGCCCGCGCGGCCATTCTGGTCACCGGCCTCGTTCCCGGTTCGCAGGTGACGGATATCGAACACACCGATGCCGCGGTTCGTGGCGGTGTCTCGGTAATCCGCGCCTTGCCCGGCCAGGGCATCATAGCCGATGCCGCACGCAACCTGTCGACCAACCCTGCCCTGCGGCTGGTTTCCCAGCGCCGGCTGACCAACCTCATCAAAGTCAGCCTGGGCCGCGGCTTGCGTCTCTTCCTGCAGGAGCCGATCACCCCGCGCCTTTTCGCCCAGGTTCGCGACTCGGTCGGAGCCTTCATGACAGGTCTGTGGCGTGGCGGTGCCTTCGGTACCGAAGACCGCGAAGACGGCTTCGTCGTGCTCTGCGACGAAACCAACAACCCCGAGACCCAGACCCAGTTCGGCTTGCTGGAAGTCGAGGTCCGCTTCCGCACGCCCTCTTCCGCCGAATTCGTAGTTGTCGAGATTTCCCAGTCCCCGGCCGAAACCGTCGCGGCAGAGAGATCGTAACGCCCGTCCAAGGAGAACACAGTCATGCCATCGGTTCCCTACGAACAACCCGCACCGATTGCCAAGTTCCTGGTTGAGGTGAACGGCCAGCAGGCCAGGATCAACAAGGCCGGTCTGCCCGAAATGGAGGTGCAGACAGCCGAGATGGTCAACGGCGGCGACCCTTTCATCAAGAAAGTCGTATCGGGTCCGGCAAAAGCCGGTGAGCTGGTCCTGACCCGATACATCGACGGGTCCTCGGAAGACGTCCTGTTCCGCGATCTCTTCAAGCAGACCTTCAACCCCACAGGTCCCTCCTCCGCTTCAGATGAGCGCACCACCATTGCGGTGATCAAGCTCAACGCCTCGGGCAGCGAGGTCGAGCGCAGGATCTATCACGACTGCTTTCCGACCAAATGGAGCAAGGTCGAACAGGATGCCGCCTCGTCCGATCTCGAAACCGAAGAATTCACCTTCGCGGTTGACTGGTGGGAGGTCGTTTGACCATGCAACAGATTGCACCGATCGAAACCGAAACGGCCCGTCCCGTCGCGCGCATGGGTCATGAAGTAACGCTGCCGGTCGGCTTTACCGACGAAGACGGCACGCGCCACGTCAAGGCCCGCATCCGCAAGCTGACCGGCAACGAGGAGGCCATCCTGGCCGATCCGCGTCTGCGCCAGAACACCGGCAAGCTGGTTACCGAACTGCTTGCCAGCGCGATACGCGAGATCGACGGCGTGGAGAAGGTGGGACCGAAGGTTACCGCTGCCCTGACCTCCGCGGACCGCAACTACCTGCTTCTCGAGCTTCGCAAGATCACGTTCGGCGCCGAGCTGGAAGCCCGCTATGTCTGCCCTGCCTGCAGCGAGCGCTTCGAGGCGGTGGAGGATCTCGGCCTTTTCGAATGCCGCACCAGCGAAGACGGCGAACCGGTCGTGGAGGTGGACCTTGAAGACGGCTACGAGGACCGCGACGGCGAACTGCATCTGCGCGCCCTTTTCCGCCTGCCGACCGGCGAAGATGAGGAGAAGGTTTCCGCCGCGATGAAGCAGAACCCCTCCCGCGGGGTCAATCTCCTGCTCTCGCGTTGCCTGAACAGCCTCGGGTCCCTGCCCGAGAACAAGTTGAAGGGCCTGGGCGCGCGCATCTTCTCCGACCTCACCATGAGTGACCGGTCGCTGATCGAGCGGGCAATGCGCTCCGACGCGCCGGGCGTGGATCTGCGCCATCAGGTGGACTGCCTGGCATGCGGACACGACTTCGAGGTCAATCTCGACATGACCAATTTTTTCTCGCAGCGGCAAAGGACCTCCGCCGCCTGAGAAGCGAGGTCTTTAACCTGGCCTATCACCTGCACTGGGGAAACAAAGAGATCATGGATCTGGCAATGGACGACCGGCACGCATATCTGGAGCTGCTCTCCGACCAACTCCAGCGCGAGGCGGCTGCCGCCAAGAGCGGGCGGAGGTGAGACGCGATGCCGATCTCGCTAGATGAAGGCTTCGCCGGCGCGCTTGGCGTCGAATTCGGAGCCGGCGCCCAGATGGCCGACCAGCTTGACCGGCTCGGACGCGCGCTGGAGCGCCGGCGCGACCCGCTGACCCGGATCGGCCTCGACACTTATGAAGCCATCCGTGAAATGGCCGCCGCGCTCCAGGCTCCGCCGATCTTCGTCACACCGGTGCGGGTCGTGAATCTCGGCTTCCTCGAACTGATGGCCGGCGGCACCTTCGTCTTCGCCATCCTGATCTATCTCAAGCTCGACCAGATCTGGCGTTCGCTCGGCGCCGTAAACGTCAAGCTCAATCAGATCGGCAGCTATCTCTCGATCCAGACCTCGGCGCTGCTGGCCCTGATGGGGGACGTTGCCGGTCTGCTGCGCTTCGCGAGTGTGATCACCGGCTACCTGTCGCTGATTTCCCAGATCCTCCTCGCGATCCTCGGCGCGATCAAACTGCTTATCGGAGCCACATGGCGGTTGTCGGTCGAGTACGTCTTCGACATCGGCCCGAACCTGCGATCGATCGATCTAGGCGACCTGATCCTCGATCTCGCCGCGCTGGTGGGACTCATGACGGCCATGGCGGTACTCGGCGGACCGGCCGGTGCCGCGCTTCTCATTTTCGGCATCGGCGCGCTGGTGGCCGCGCTTGGGATCCATGCACTCGCCGCGGCGCTCAAGGAACTTCCCGAGATGAGCGAGCTTGCCAAATTAGCCGGCTTGCTGGTGCTCCTTTCCATATTCGGCGGGCCGGCCGGCGTCGCGCTCCTTGTCCTGGGCGTCGGCGCCCTGGTCGCCGCTCTGGGCATTGCGGCCCTGGCCGGCGCGCTGCACCTCATGCCGGAAGGTGCCGCCGACCTGATGATGTGGGCAGCCATTCTGGTGGCCGTGGTGGCCGCGGTGCTTCTGGCCTTCGCGCTCCTGCTCACCCGCGGAAAGGCAATCGTCGGCGTCATCGTCGGCGTCGCCGCTTCACTCGTGCTGCTTTACGGCATCGCCGGAGCGTTGCAGCTGATGCCGGACAACACGGGTGAGCTGGTGAAATCGCTTATCCTGCTTGGTGTCGGACTTGTGCTCCTGATGCACTTCTTCAAGAACCTCAAGGGCGACGATCTGCAGAATATCGCCCTCGGCCTGCTGGCTCTCGCCGGTTTTCTGCTGCTCACCGCCGCCGCTTTCCGCATCTTTGACGAGACCGCCATTCAGGCGATGGAAAAGATGCCCGCACTCTTCGAGGCGCTCAACGCGCTGGCCGAGAACATCGTCGCGCAACAGAGCAATTTCGAGACCATCGCCAAGGGACTGATCGGCATCGTGCTGTTCGTCGGACTTCTCGGTCTCGCCCTGCGGCTCTTTCCTGACGACGCCGCACCGGCAATGGAGGCCATGGCCCAGGTCTTTCAGCAACTCACCGCCATTGCCGACAAGATCGTCGAACTGGCCGACAGCGGCAAGCTGGAGACCGTGGCCGCCGGCCTTCTGGGTATTGTCATTTTCATCGGATTGCTGGGGCTGGTGCTGATGCTCTTCGACGAGCAATCGATCCAGGCCGCCTTCGCCATCGCCGCCGTTGCCCAGTCCTTCGCATCGCTCGCCACCGCCCTGGCCAGCATCGACCCGGCGAATTTCTGGACGATCGTGGGACTGCTGGCCGCCCTTGCCGCGACCACGCTTGCCGTCGGCCTCGCCGCCCAGATCGGAGGTCCGCACCTGTCGGCGCTGGCCGAGGTGCTGCGGGCGATGGCCGACCTGCTCAACACCGTCGCCAGCAATGCCTCCAGGCTGGCTGAGGCGCTTCGCAATCTGCCCTCGATCTCGCTGCCGTCCCTGCCCTCATTGCCTTCGATATCGCTGCCCGGAATGGCCACCGGCGGACCGGTCAACAGCACGGGCCCCTACATGCTGCATGAAGGCGAATATGTGCTCAACCCGGGCCAGACCCGCGCGATGGCCGAGGGCGGCGGGGTAGCCGGCGCACCGAGGGCCGACAACTCGGTCTCTGTCGGGGCTGTCAATATCACCGTGTCGGCTCAGTCCGTGGACGAGGGTTCCGTACCCGCGCTCGGTGATGAGATCGTGCGCCAGATCGCAAGCCGGCTGGCGGAACTGAGCCGCGACGACGCCTTCGCGCAAGGCGTCAGGGCGGAGGCAGGCTGAGCGATGACCAACCATCCCTTCAAACCTTCCGTCACCCAGGGCTCGCTGCGCGCCCGCAATGCCGCGCCGCCGATCGTCGCCTATTTCCAGTTCAATCCCGAAAAGATCTCCGACCGGCGCACCGTCACCTATGCGGACATCGACGCACCCGGCCAGATCCTTCCCTTCCGGCAATATGTCAGGGGGGGCGAGCGCAGCCTGTCATTCCGCGCCGAGATCGCGGGTGTGCTTGCCGCCAATAACGGGCGGATCGAGATCGGCGAGGACGGCGACATCAGCGGCGAGATTGCCAAGTACCAGGCCCTGCTCTACCCGCTCAACCCATCCTGGCGGTCCGCCGGCATCAGCCAGGCGGCCACTTTCGCCAGCACGCGGGAGTTCCGCTCGCCGCCGGTCTGTGTCCTCTCGCTGGGCACGCGCGTGCTCGACTGCATTTTGAGCGACCTGACCGTCGAAGAGACCATGTTCAACGCCGCCCTGCTGCCGGTCTCGGCCTCGCTCCGGATGACGATAAAGGAGATCGTGCCCTATGGCGCGCCCGATCTGACCGTTCCCCTGGGAGGTGCGGCATGACCGTCTCGCCAGGGTCCCGGCAGGCCACTCTGCCGGTCGTCGAAGTCACCGGTCCCGATGGCCTTCCCAGACGGGTAAGCGGATTGCGCCTGCTCCGCCCCGAGCCGGAAGGCAGGCTGGTCGAACACGTGGTGACCTCCGGAGAAACAGTGGATTCGCTCGCCCGCCTCTATCTCGGCGACGAGAGGCTCTGGCCGGCGATCCTCGACGCAAACCCGCTGTTGCATCCCTTCGACATCCAGCCCGGCCAGACCCTGTCGATCCCGTTGCCGGCCGGCCCGACCCGCGCCGGCCGGGCGAGGAGGTTCTGATGCCCGTCCTCGCAAGCTTTCTTTCGGTCACTCTTGAAGGTATCGACATCACCGACTGGGTGACCGCCGCATCGGTCACCGAGGACGACCGGCGGGCGGACGAGGTCACCGTCACCGTCGCCGACCCGCAGCTTTTCCTCGCCGACTGCCTGATCGAGGGGTCGGAGATCGAGGTGGACCTCGGCTATGCGGAACCGAACGGACACGCTCTCCTCATCCGGGCGGTGGTGACCAAGGTGGAGGTTGGCTACGGCACGAACGGTCTGCCGCAGGTGTCGCTCAAGGGGTCCGACGGCTCGATCCGCATGGGCTACGAGGAGCGGAAAAAGAAGTGGAAGGACACCACTGTCACCGCGATCGTGCGTGAGATCGGAGAGCGCCACGGCTTCACCGACATCACCGTCCGGCTGGATCCCGATCCGGATGTCGACCGCAAGCCGCTTCATCAGGATGGCAAGACCGATCTCGCGTTTCTCCAGGAGCTTGCGCGCAAGTACAAGGCCAAGTGCTTTGTCGAGCTGAACGCCGACGGCCAGGAGGCGCTTTATTTCATCCCCGAGCGCGACGTGCTCGCCGCCCGCCGGGTGGACCGGTTGCCGCTCCGCTACCGGCTCGGCCCCGGATCCAACCTCTTGAGCTTCTCCGCCAAGTTCGACGTTTCCTTTGTCGACCGGCAGAAGGCGCTGCACGACGTCGACGACGACGGCAACGACATCGTCGAGTCCGAGGACACGCCGCCCGAGATCCATATCTGGTACCTCGACCCGACCCGCCTCGCGGTCGCCAGTCCTGCCGACAGAACCCGTATCGAGGCACTCTACACCGCGGGCACCGCCCGCAAACGCGCCTTCCAGGCGGAGATCGCCGCCCGTCGCCTTACCGCGGGAGAGGTCCGCCGCGATCCCGTGGAGGTCTCCCGCCGCAACGCGGCCGAACCGACACGCACCCTCGGTCAGTCCGGTTCTGGCTCGGTCATCGCAACGATCTTCATGCGCGCCAAGTCCATCGTCACCATTGACGGCTGCGCCGAGCGCGACAACGGCGAATGGTACGTCAACTCGGTGACACACGCGGTCGGCACCCGGGGCTTCACCACCAGTTTCAACTGCACGCGCTAAGGAGGCAGCATGGCAGACGGATATTACGGTCTCTACTCAGCCACGGTCCAGGAAAACACGGACCCCGACGGTATTGGCAGGGTGCAGCTTTCCGCACCGCAGGTTTTCGAGCCGGGCGAGACGGTCTGGGCCAAACCGCTGCTGCCGCACGGGCATTTCTTCATCCCCGAAACAGGCGACATGGTCTGGCTTCAGTTCGAAGGTGGTGAACTCGACAACCCGGTATGGGTCGGTACCCAGATCCTGAATGGCGGCTGGTCGGTGAGCGCCCCCGGCGGCGATCCCACCGTGCGTTCCATCCGTTCTCCGACAGGCCACGTCGTCGTCATGCGCGACACCGCCGGAGCGGAGGCCATGGAGATCTTCTCCCCGACCCGCCTGACCATTCGCGCCTCCGGCGCCATCACCATCGAGGCACCCATCGTTACCATCAACGGCCGGCCCGTCGCGCCGATGCCCGCAAGCTTCACGATCTGACATGACCATGGCCGACACCTTCGAGATCCCCTGTATCAAGCTTCCCGAACCGCCGGAGATCCCGTCGATCACCCTAATCGGCGGGGCGAAGCTTTCCGCCTTCCTCGACATGTCCAAGGGAATGCCGAACGACTGCCAGGTGACGATGAACCTGCTTGGCCAGCTCGCCCCCACCCTGTCGTCACTGGCGCCGATCCTGCAGATCCTCAAGGTGATCGTGGCGATCAAGGATTTCGCGACCAATCCGCTGGTCAACGGACCCGACCTTATCGCCGCCATCGGCGGCATCTCCGGGCTCTTCGTCTCGCTCACCCCGGCGGGACTGGCCCCGACCATCGTCGGCATTCTCAAATTGCTGATCTCATTCATCAAATGCGTCATCACCCTATTGAAGTCGTCGATCAGTCTCAAGGCGGACATCGCCCTCGCCAGAGCCGATTTAGACCTGTCCATCGAGCCGCCAAGCCTCCAGCTGACCGCCTCGCTCGACTGCGCCGCCGCCAATGCGGAGATCGCGCTCGAACAGGCCAACGCGATGATGGGACCGATCGCGCCGATCATGGACATCATCGGGCTTCTTACCGGGATCGTCGGCATAGAAGTGGGCCTTCCGAGCGCGGACCTGTCCGCCGCCGCGGATGCGGAAGCCGCGATCACCCAGCTGGAAGAAGCCGTCACCGCCCTGGACGAGGCGGTCAGTGTGGTTGCCGCCATCGCCGGCGGCTGAACAAGAAGGAGCATGAACGATGGGCAAAGGCCTGGGCACAACCCCCGATATCTGCGTCGATGCGTTCATCGAGGCAATGCGCAAGACTATGCCCGACGAACAAAAGCTGAAGCTCGACCGTCCGGACGTGCGTGCCAACATCGCACCGTTGGGCGAGGCCGTGTTCGATATCGCGGTCGGCCCGGCCCAGACCCGCGCCGACCGCGACTCCGACCGCGTTTTTTTCGACTGGCTGTCCGCCATAACCAAATGGATGGTGGAAATGGAGAAGTGGCGCATGGGTGTGACCAAGGTCATCGCCGACGCGCAGACACTCAAGGCCCTGCGACAGGACGTCGGCAAACTGCCGACCCCCACGGCGCCGCCGTCCCGCCGGCCAAGCCGTCTGACGGGAGCGATCCGATGACCTCCGGCGGCAGACCCGGCCGCGCACCCATTCTCGGCCCGTCCTTCCCCTTCCGGTTCGAAAACGGCGGCGTTGCCCGCTCCCGGGGAACAGAGAAACTGTCCCAGAACCTGCGCCACCTGTTGCTGACCCGCATTGGCGAGCGCGCCATGCGGCGCTCGCTCGGCGGTGGCGTTCAGTCCGCGGTGAACGAGACCAGCGAGCCTACCCTCGTAGGCCTGGTGCGCCACGAGTTGACCCGCGCGATCGCCACCTTCGCGCCCGAACTGGAGATCGTCTCGGAAATCGAGGTCGTCAGGGTACGCGAACGGCTGGAAATCGCATTCACCTACCGCGCCGCGCTGACCGGCGGCGTTGAACGGTTTGAACTCGCGGTCGATTGAGGAGCGTGGAAATGGATCAGCTCGGCACCAGTCCCCCAACGATCGATTACACAGCCGTCGATTTCGATTCACTCGATGCCGCGTTACGCGAACTCGCGGCCCGCAATCTGCCCGAATACACGGACCAGAGCGACAACGACATCGGCGCGCTGTTGCGCCAGTACGTCGCCTATGCCGCCGATATCGCACTTTACTACCAGACGCGCATCGCGCAGAACCTGATGCCCTCGACCGGTGACGATCCCGAAGCGCTGACCCAGCTTCTGCGCTGGATCGGCTATGAGCGGGCGCCTGCCACCGCCGCCACCGCCGAGGTGGAACTGGCCTTCGACGCGTCGATCGTTCCTCCGCTCATCCTTCCGATCGGCACCGGCTTCTCCTTCACCGCCTCCAGCGGCCAGACCATCCGCTTCGAGCTGACCCGCGACGTGACGATCACCGCAACCGATCTGGGCAACGTCGACGCTTCCCGCAGCGGCCTGCGCTATGCCCTGCCTTTTCCGGTGATCGAGGGCCGCACCACGTCCGGCGAGGAGATCGGCCGCGCCGACGGGTCCGCCAACCAGCTCTATGCGCTGTCGCAGCCGAACGTCCTGCCCGGATCGGTGCGCCTGACCGTCAGCGAAGCGGGCGGCCCGCGTGTTTGGCAGGAAGTGGAGACGCTTCTCGACAGCGGCCCGACCGACCGGCATTTCATTATCCGACGCGCAGCGAACGGTATCGCCTCAGCGCTGCTCGGCGACGGGGTGAACGGCTATGCGCCGCCTGCCGGTTCTCTGGCTGTCCCGGCCACAATTCTCGCGGACTACCGTACCGGCGGCGGTCCGGCGGGCAACATTCCCGCTCGCAGCACTCTGCGGCCCGAACTCGCTCTCATTCGCGGCGCCACCACGCTCGGCGCGGCGGGCGGCGGCCGGGCGGCCGAGAACCTGGACGTCGCCCGCCGTTTCGCGCCACGCCTTTTCCGGGCCCAGGACCGTGCCGTCAGCCGTGCCGACTACGAGGATCTTGCCCTGTCCGTTCCCGGCATCGGAAAAGCCCGCGCCGTGGCCGCCGGCTGGAACAGCGTCGCCCTCTTCCTCGCGCCCCAGGGCCAGGTGGCCGAACCGTCCGAGACCCTGCGCGCCAATGTCGCTGCCATGCTGGAACCGCGCCGAATTCTCGGCACGGAACTGCGCCTGCTGCCGCCCGACATCGTGGAAGTCTACATTCGCGCCCGGGTCCGCCCCGGTCCGTTCATGCCCCGTAACGCCGTGCGCGATGCGGTGATCAGTGAGATGGAGCGCTTCTTCGCGTTCGACGCCGTGGACTTCGGTGAACCGCTCTATCTCAGCCGTCTGTATGACCGGATACAAAGCCTCGCGGGCGTCGACTTCCTGTTCATCGACCGTTTCACCACCACGCAAAATGGTGGAGTGGACGGTGACGGGGTTGTCGAACTGACCGCCTGGCAGCTCCCGAGGCCCTATCGCGGCACCGATGGTCTGCCGCTGGAACTGGTGATGCTAGAGGACACGCCCGGATGATCGCGGACCGCACTCAGCATGGTACCGATTGCAGGTTCGGAGCCTCCCGCTCCGCGCCGGGAGGCCACCCATGAGGGCCGTGACCGATATCATCGCCCGTCCGGGGCTGGACGACGGCACCGTCCGGCTGGCCTGGACCAACCCTGATTCCGAAGCCTTCGCGCCCGGTGCCTTCACCAGCATACGGGTGTTGCGCCGCGAACGCGCCCATCCGCGGAATTCCGACGACGGCACAGTGCTTTACGACGGTCCGCCGATCGCCGCGCTGGCCGACAAGGACCCGGCGGCGCCTGCCTTTCGTTACTACCGGATCTTTGCCCGCGACGACGCCGGCATCCTGCACGACGGGGAAACAGCGCTCGCTACAGCCTTTGCCGCCAAACACAGCGGCATAGCCGAACGGCTCTACGCACTTCTGCCCGCGATCCACCAGCGGTTCGACACGCCGCTCGATGCCGCCGCCCTCGGTGTGCTTACGCCGGCTCAACGCTCCGCCCTTGCGGCCCTGCCGCCCGAACTTGCCGGCAGCGGTCCGCTTCGCCGCTTCGCCCTGGCGCTGTTTCGCCCCTTCGATCTGATACGCAGCACCGCAGAGGCGCTGCCGCTCATGCGCGACGTGGATCATTGTCCCCCGGTCGCCTTGCGGGCGCTGGCCGACAGCCTTGGCTGGGCATTGGACGAAACGCTGCCGCTCGCCCGCCGGCGCAACGACGTGCGTTTCGCACCGTCACTTTTGCGCCGCAACGGCTCCGTCGAGGGCATCGCCACCCTGATCGAACGCTCCACCGGCTGGCGGGTCGATCTCGTGGAAGGGCATGCCCGTCTGCTGCGGACCCACCGTCCGGCACGCAGGTCGCTCTGCAGCCTCATTCAACGCGACGGACTTTGGCGCGCCGCCGACGACCTCGCTCCGCTGCTCGGCCTGCCCGAGGTGGAAGCCAGCGGCGGCGCCGCGACGCCTGCCACCGTCACCGGTTCCCTGACCGGCCCGTTCGACTTCCCGCCCGGCGGCACATTGCGCCTCGAGATCGGCTCGCAAGCCCCCTTCAACCTCCGGCTCGATGCCGGCGACGTGGATGACATCACCGCGGTGACCGCTGCCGAACTGGCCACGGTGATCAACACGCTCGCCCCGGAACTGACAGCACGGGAACTGCCCGGTGGGGAACTGGAGATTGCCACCGCTGAAACGGGCCCCGAGGCCCGGCTGCGCGTGCTTTTCACCCGGTGCACACCCCGCTCCACAGACGCCGCCCCGGCCGGACGGCCCGTCGCGACAACAGCCGGGCCGGACAATGCCACCTTAATGTTCTACGAGACATTCGACCCCGCGGACGCCGTTACGCGCCGCGCCGCGCAGGACAGATTGCGGGGTTTGCCCGCCCCCGCCCCCGATCTGCCCTTTGCCCCCGCCCCATCGCTTCCTGTTGCCTCCGTTTCGACGCCCCCCTTGCCGGCCCGGGCACGGATCCGTGCGCGCGTTCGGCGCAACGCGCGCTGGCTGGACAGCTTCGCGCTCGACACCGGCCCGGATCCGGCCGCCCGTCCGGCAGCCATGCGTTTGCCCGATGACCGTGTGTTGCTCGCCTGGCTCGCCAACCCGAATACCGCCCGCGCGCGTATCGAAATGCGTTTCGCCATGCTGGGCGATCCGGCCCCCGCCCGGCTGGCACTGGGCAGCTCCGGCCCCTGGTCCCTGCCTCCCGGCACCAGCCTGGCGCTGACGGTCGCACGCCGGGACGGCGCAACCCGGCGCACAGGCATCGCCTTTGCCGCCACCGATTTCGCCGACCCCGCGGCGGTGACCCAGACCGAACTGGTTTCGCTGCTCACATTGCGGCTCGACGGTGTCACCGCCCAGCCGCGCGCCGACGGCGGCGTGGCGCTGGTCAGCGATGAGGCAGGTGGCGGTGTGCGGCTCAGCCTAGATCTGAGGCCCGGTGTCTCCACCGCCGCCTCTGTGTTGGGTCTCGACCCGGCACGCGCCAGCGCTTCCGGAAACGACGGGCTCGATCTGGTGCTTGCCGACGCAACCTCTCCGACGCTTCCCGCCGGCAGGCTGGAAGACCCTTTTCTGGCCCCCGACGGCGCGGGCGGGGCCTATCTCTTTGTCGTGAACGCCGCCGACAACCGCCGGCTTCTGGCCACGCGCTTTTCTGCTGGCGCGTGGGCGCCGGTCGAGCAGCTTGCGGATCATGCCGCCGAACCGGCCGCGCGGCTCGGCTCAGACGGTCTGGTGCATCTTTTCTTTGCCCGCCGCGACCCAACGGCTCCCGGGGAAGACCGCTGGACCGTCCGCCGCCGCCGCTTCGACCCCGGCATCCCGGGATGGGACGCCGAGGCCGCAATCACCAACCAGCCGCCCGGCGGCCGCGCGGCGGACCGCGAACCGGCTCCCGGACCAGAGACAGGCGGCGGCTTCCTGCTGTTTCTGAGCTCCGACCGGAGCGGCGGCCGCGCGCTGCACAGCCTTTCCGTGCCGCTTGCCGCCGGTCCCGCAGCCACTCCATCCGCCGTGCTTTCCGATGCCTTCAACGACAGCGCGCCGCTGCCACTGAGCCTCGGCGACGGTACGCTGGAGCTGATCTTCCGTTCCGATGACGCTCCCGCAGCCACGCGCACGCCCCGCAACCTGCCGGGGTCCACTCTCAAGAGCCGGCGGGAGGACGGGCTGGGTCTTGTTCCCCATGCCGCCGGAGCGCTCACCGTCGATCCGTCCGACACGGCACGGCTCGGCCTGCGCGACCGCCAGACGGATCTGCTGACCTATACGGCCCAGCGCCCAATTGGCCCCCTCGGGCTCGTCCGGCGGCCCGGCACACAGGCCATTGCCGAACCCGCGCTATCTCCATCCGAGCTGCGCACGCGCGAAACCGTGACCGCCTATATCCGCCGCGCGGCCACCGGCGCACCGCTGACCGCGGAGCGTCAAACCCGGCTGGCCGGGGTGCTCGAGCGATACAAGCCCATCAATCTGCGGCTCGCCCTCGCCGTTGCGCCCGAACGCACTCTGGAGGAAGTCTACAGCCCCTTCGACGATATCGGGGAACGGTGGGAGGATCGCGGACCCGTGGTGGAAAATGTCGGCCCCTACGCCGATGCCAGCACCGCCGCCGCGCCTGACCTGCGCTTCCTGCTAACTAACAGCCTCACGCACCGGACCGCCGACCCGGCGGATCTCGCCTCGCTGCGCAACCGGCTGTTCTTTCTACCTTTGCAATGACGAAAGGCCGCGCCATGACATCCTCCCCTGAGACCACCGGCCTTCGCGGCGACTGGCGCGACGTCCTGCGCGCGCCCGACGGCCACGTCCTTTTCGACAGCGGCATCCGCAAGAACGCCGTCGTCAACGATTGCCGCCGCCTGCTCGCGACCTTCATGCGCGGAGCCCCCACCGCCTCCGGCATCAGCGGACTGGCCATCGGCCGGGGCAATCCGGCCTGGGACAGCGCGGGGACGCCCGCGGCAACCACGGACCGGACCGCCCTGGTCGACGCCAACCCTTTCGTGCTGCCGCTTGCCGACCTCACACTCGACTTCCTCGATGGTGATGTCGCATCTCCAACGCCCACCAATCTTGTGCGCATCGCTGCCGTGTTCGGTGCCGGTCAGCCGCCCTGGCCCGACGCCAACCACACTGACGCGGGGCTGCGAGAGTTCGGCCTCGTGGGCGATCTCGACGGCAGCTCCGTACTGATCGACTACGTCACCCACCCCGTCATCCACAAGGATCCGGTCGCGCCACTCGAGCGCACGATCTGGCTCAGGTTTTGAAAGGAGAGTTCCGATGGCCGTCATCACGCCCGACACCTTCGACCCGCTGAACCGTTTCAGTGCCGTGCGCTTTGCCCAGGGCACACCATTATGCGACTGCGACCTGAACGAGGAAATCGATATCCGCCGCGCGGAAGTGCGCTTTATCCTGCGCGACGTGGTTGGCGACGGTGCCCCCGCGGACTCCTCTGCTTTCGAGATCTCGGGCACCGGCGCTAACAATGACTTCGACATTCTCGCCGGCCCTTCCGGCCCCGCAGCCGGGCTGATGATGGTACAGGGCCACGCGGTGCGGCTCGTCGCCGACAGGCTTTTTCGAAGCCAGCCCTTGCACAGCAGCCAACCCGGAGCCGCCGACACCGCGGCCCGGCTCGGTACGGTGGAGATCCCCGAGATTCCCACGCCAGCCGCGGACGGCACCCTGACCATCTACCTGGATGTCTGGGAGCGGCTCCTGGAAGCGGCCGAAGACCCCAGCCTTGTGCTTCCTGCGCTCGGCGTGGAATCCAGCGCCCGGCTGATCCGCGAATTTGCCGTTCGCTGGCGCGAGGGAACGGCACTCCCCGACGGCGGCGACCCTGATTTCGAGGCAGGCCATGCCTATCTCGCTCTCGCCCGTATCGACCGGCGCAACGGCGACGACCAGATCAACGCCGCCGATGTGACCGATCTGCGCCGTACCGGCGTGGCAACGCCCACGCGGGGAGATTTCGCCCAGATCGCCGCGGACAGCTTTGGTCCGGGCTACGCGGTCGACGGCTCCGGACCGCGTCTGGGGTTTTCCCTGCGCGAGGTGATCAACGCCATCCTGCGCGATGGCCGCGCGGCCATCCTCGGACCCGAGACATTCAACAATCTCACCCCCGGCTTCCCTCGACTTTCCTATGGCCCCAGCGGGCTTCGCCGGCTCTGGTGGATAGGACCATCCGGCGCGCCGGGCACCAACGCACTGTTCCGGCAGGACGAACTGCCCGGAGGCGGCTTCGGTGCACCTGCCCAACAGTTCGATCTGACCGGCGGACTGTCCACCGGCAGCCTCTGCATCGCGTCCCAGCCGGGAGACGTGATCTGGGCGGTTTATCAAGGTTCAAGCGGTGGCGGAGTCGATGAGATCTTCGCCCGGCGCCACGAGGCGAGCGTCTGGGCCACCGAAATCACCGTTTCCACCGGTAGTGACAACGCAAACCCGGTCACCGCAACCGACGAGACGGACACCCTCCACATCGTCTGGCGGGACACCTCGGCCGGTACGGTGCTGCAATCGGGCACAATCACCCCGGGTGCCGCCAGCGCCAGTCCCGCGGCCGTGGCTGACGCCGCTGCAGCGGGTGACGTGGTCTTCTCGCTGGGCCGTGCACCTGAAGGCGGTGTGCGGCTGGTGAAGGCCGAGGGCGGGCCTGCCTGGGGTTTCGAGACCAAGCGGTGGGACCCCGACACCACCGCGTGGGAAGGTGGATTCACCCCGGTCACCAATTCCGTCACCTCCGCCGCCATCGGCCTCGCCTCGGCGGCGACGCCGACGGGCGAGACAACCCTCGCCTTCACCGTCCGCGACGGAGGCAGCACGACCTTCGACCTGGAAACGGCCAGGCTGGAAGTCGCTCCCGGCGGCTTCGATCTTTCCGACCGCCGCCGGCTTCTCAGAGCAACCATCGCGACGGCATCCGAAATCCCGCTCCAGCCGACAATGACCGAAGAGCCGGGTGGCAACATCCGTCTTACCTACCGCACATCGACCGACCTGCGCGGCTTTGCGCTGGTGTTCGAAGTCTGACAGACCCCGAAAGGAGAAATCAGTTATGCTCCGTTATCTGCTCGGCCCGGTATTCGCGGCCACACTGGCCCTGCCGGCACTGGCCGCCCCGGTCACCATTGACCTCACGAATTCTTCCCCGTCGGAAGATGGCGCCGGCTGGGACGCCACGTTCAACAGCGCTCATGGCACGAACACCAAGCCTTTTATATTCCGCTTCGTCTCGGCGGACGCGACAGCCCTGCCGCTGGCAGCCACCGGCACTTGTGGCACCAGCGGAGCCTGCGTGCGGCTGACCGCCGGCACCTCCCCACCCTTTTCAACGCCCAAGGAATGCACAACACCCATTCCTGGCGGAGGCCTGGAACCGGAGTTCGACGCCACGACCGCCGGCAGCTGCTACTATCGGCTCGACTCCTCGGGTGGGTATACCGATGTGGTGATCTACCATCTCGGTCTGCTGGAGGCCTCCGCGAACATCCGCGTCGAGATCCAGAATCTCACTCCGGCCCTGCCGTTCCACACTTTCACCGATTTTGACTCCAACACCGCCCCCAATGGCCCGCCGCAACCCATCGCCGCCCGTCCCCAGGCCAACCTCGGACTGGTCATAGACAAATCGGGCTCCATGGGCTGGTCGAACAATCCGCTGCAACCGGGCTGCGAGGTCACCGGCCCGCCGCCCGCCGGCTGCGAACCAACCCGGTGGGCCGTGCTGACGCGCGGGCTGGGGCAGATGGCGACGGTTGCCAAGGCCTATATACTTCCGGGCGACCAGATCGCCGCCGTGGCCTTCGACACGTCCTCGCACACCATACAAAACCTCATCGGCGCAAATACGCCCACCATCGACGGCATTGTCACCTCGATAAACTCCACGCTTTCCCCTGGCGGAGGGACTTCGATCGGGGACGGCGTGGATGCGCTCGACAACGTGCTGGCAGCAAATGCCGGCGAGAACAATCTGATGATGCTGTTTTCCGACGGCATCCAGAACAACCCGGTCTACCTGCGGCTTGTGGGCGACATCCTGCGGCTGAATCCCAATTCCAACTCCGACACCGGAGCGAATATCCAGGACGTGCCGACCGGCTTCGATCTGTGCATTTTCGCGCTGCGTGCCGAAGGCACCGCCGATCCACTCGACCTGCAGGCGATCAGCGACGTTCGCTGCCAGGACGAGATGGGCGCGGGTCTTCTGGTCGAGACGACCTCGGTCGATCCGGGCGACCCGGAACTTGTCACCTTCTTTCTTGAAGTGCTCAACCGCGCGCTGATCGGCGACAAGCTGGAGCTGGTGGACATCGCCTCGCACCAACTCGTCAGAGACACCGGACCGGATACCCTCACTCACAGTTTCAGCATCGGCCGCGATTCCATCAGTTTCACCGCGCTGCTGGGCTGGCAGCGGCCGGGCAACGGACTGGCAGCCATGACCCTGGTGAAGGACGGCATCACCATCGATATCGCCAGCGCGCACCGTTCCGAGGGTGGGAGCGACCATTGGGCGATGACCTTGCGCGCGCCCGCCTACGGTGAAGATGCGTCGGGGCGCCGGATCCGTATCGACGATCTCGGCGGCGACTGGACGCTCGTTGCCCGACCTGTCTTCGAGGTCTCAAGGGTGTTCGATGCCACCACCACGATCATCTCCGACAATGCCACCATCGCCACCACTTTCAACGTGCGCGAGGCGTCTCCTGGACTGAACAAGCCGTTTCGGTTGCGCGCCGAACTCACCGAGGCGGGCCAGCCTGTCACCGGTCTGCCCAACGGCTCGGTACGCGCCACCGTCCGCGCGCCGCAGGGAAATCGGGGGGATGTCCTTGCCAGGCTCAAAATCACTCCGAAAGTCAACATTCCGGACAGTGACCCGTTTTCGGCGGCGGCGGCCAAAGCGCTGACTGCGCTCGGAGTTTCCGGTCCCGGAGACGAACTGAGAAAGGCACTGAGTCAGGCTTCCGGGATCACCTACGATCTTAAGGAAACCGATCCGGGCATTTACCTGGCTGAAACCGACTCCTCTGTTTTTGAGGGGGTCTATAACATTACGTTTCAAGTGGATGCGCCGGATTCCAAACTCAACGGGCCGTTCCAGCGCGTGTTCCGGACGGACTTCGTCAAGTCCCTGCTGATTGACGAAAAACGAACCCTTGCCTCCATCGCGGTCAAACCTGCGCAGGTCTGTCCTGCCGGTTTGACCTGTTCCACGCTTACATTCACGCCGCAAGACGCCAACGGTGTGCTGGTCGGCCCGGCCTTCGCCACCGCCATCGCGGTTGGAGGAAACGCCGAGCAGATCGGCGCGGTGGTGGACAATCTTGACGGTTCCTACCAAGTCGTGGTCGGCTGTCCCGCAGGCACCACCTGCAATCCCACAATCTCTCTGCGCGATGCAACTTTTGTGCGCGAGCTGGATGGTGGCTCTGCCCCGCAAACAGATCGCGCCTGGGACGTCAAGATGATTTGCGGGGGCATTGAAAAGCCCGGAGGTCCGCTCGCACCCGGTCTCTACCACACTGTGGTCAATCTCCTGGCGACCGGCGGCGGCGGACGCGTAACCCTGCGCTTCGCTCCGGCTATCCCGGATGGCAAACCACAGGACCTGGGCAGCCTCAGTCTGGCGGCCGGGCAGGCTATGGCGATTGACTGCGCGCGGCTGGTGGGCGGTTACCGCGACCTTCGCAAATCCGGTTTCGTCGAAGGGATGCTGACCATCGGCGCCCGCGCCAATCTCGCGGTTTCGGCGGTCTACTCGGCGACCGCCGCCGAAGGGAAAAAAGAGCCTGGTACCTGGGTCCCCGCGCTGCAGGTCTCCCCCATACCGCCCCGCGTCACCCGGTAGGCAGAGCAACGCGCGCGCCATCAGGGCGCGCGCTTAGCGGCGAACCAAGCCCAAATCCCGGAAGAGAATAAAATATCTTCCGAAGTCAGAAGAATGTTACGGGCCCCTTCTCGTCCTGGAGGATCCGTTTCGGTCAGGGTGACCGTGACCGGAGCGCAAAAGGCCCTCTTTTTCAGGCGCCAGGCTTCTGACCTGGACCCTTCAGGTCAGAAACCAGGCGCCTCAATTACACGACATGCACCTCCAGAGGCGGAAAACCGTTGAACCCCACGGAGGCATAGGTGGCCGTGTAGGCTCCGGTGCCGCCGATCAGAACCTCATCGCCGATTTTAAGGTCATGGGGCAGCCGGCAGGGCGTGTTTTCATAGAGCACATCCACAGAATCGCAGGTCGGGCCCGCCAGGATGCACGGCACCGCTTTCCCGCGGCCGTATCTGCTCGTTATCGGGTAACGGATCGCCTCGTCCATCGTTTCCGCCAGTCCGTTAAACTTGCCGATGTCGAGATAGACCCATTGCAACGGATCGCTGCCGGATTTCCGTGAAATCAGGACGACTTCGGACCTGATTGCCCCGGCATCGCCGACAAGGCCGCGACCGGGCTCAATCACCGTATCGGGAAAGGCGTTGCCGAAACGGGATCTGAGGGCGCGGAGGATCTCGCGGCCGTAGTCCGCCGCCAGCGGAACGTCGCGCAGATAGCGCGATGGAAATCCGCCACCGAGATTGAGGCACTTGATAACAATGCCATCGCCGGCAAGGACGTGAAATACCCGCACGACCTCTTCCAGAGCGCGCTGCCAGGCGAACGGATCGGTTTGCTGCGAGCCGACATGGAAGGACAGCCCGCAGGGATCAAGTCCGAGCCGCCGGGCGTGGCGCATGACGTCGCACGCGACGGCCGGATCGCAGCCGAATTTGCGTGAGAGCGGCCATTCGGCGCCGGCTCCATCGGTCAGCAACCTGCAGAAAACCTGTGCTCCGGGCGCCGCGCGGGCTATCTTTTCAACTTCCTCCGGGCAGTCGGCCGCGAACTGGCGAATACCCAGTTGGTGGGCACGCGAAATATCGCCTTCTTTCTTGATCGTATTGCCGTAGGAAATGCTGCCCGCGGATGCACCTGCACGCAGGGCCATCTCCACTTCCCGGATCGAAGCCACATCAAAGGATGCACCGAGACGGACGAGCAGCGCCAGGACTTCCGGAGCCGGATTGGCCTTGACCGCATAGTGGATTCTCGTGCGCGGCAGAGCGCGCTTGTAGGTGCGGTAATTCTTGCGGACGACCTCAAGGTCGACGACCAGACACGGCCCCTCGGTCCGGTGGCGGTCGAGGAAATCGAGAATCTTCTTCGTGGTCACTGGATCCTCCTTCAGTTGGGAAGCGTGGCCTTTTGAAATTGCCTGTCGGTCCGTTGACGCACGGGTTTCAGTTGTCGCTCAGATGATCGAAAAAGGTCGCGCCCGCATAGTCCTTGCGGAAAAGGCCCAGATCGCTGAGCTCCGGGACGACCTGTTCCAGAAACAGCCGCACGGACTCCACCGAACCGCCCGGAAACGCGACGAAACCGTCGATCGCTCCGGCTGTGGCCCAGTCCCTGATCTCAGCCACCGCGTCGGCAGGTGTCCCGACGACAAGCCAGTGGGCGGACCCGATGACTTCCGGGCGGCGGAGCAGGTCCTCGACCGTCGGTTCGTCCCGTTCGATCATCCGCCGCAGCAACTGCGAATGGGTCCGGCTGCGCACCTTTTCCGGAGGCGGCGGCAGGTCCGATGCCCTCACCGGCCTGTCCGCCGGCCAGCTTGAAAGATCCAGACCCGTCATTTCATGGACGGTGACCAGGCAGCGCTCCCGGCTCGTGCGGGCATTGGTCTCCGCAAAAAGCTCCTGCGCTTCCGCGCGTGTAGGAGCAAGGTAAAGGCTGAGGCCGGGTAGAAGCCGGATGTCGTCGCCGCGCCGTCCGCGCGCTTCGGCGCGGCTGCGCAGGTCCGAGCGCAGGTCACCGGCGGCCGACCTGTCCGGGGTGGAAGCGAAGATCGCGTCGGCCACCGAGGCGGCGAAGGCACGTCCGGCATCGGAAGCCCCCGCCTGCACGAGCGGGATCGGCACCCTGCCGTGGCGGGGCAGGTTCAGCGGGCCCTTGACGCTGAAAAAGGCCCCTTCATGGTCGATGACTTTGACGAGGCTAGGATCGGCGAACCGGCCGCTCTCCCTGTCCAGTTTCAGGGCTTCGTTGGGATAGCTCTCCCAGAGCAGCCTGACGACTTCGGTGAACTCCGCCGCCCGGGCATATCTTTCTTCCGGGCTCGGCATCTCGGACAGGCCGAAATTTCCATTGCCGTCCAGGGCCGTGACAATATTCCAGCCGGCGCGGCCGTTGCTGAGCCAGTTCAGGGACTGGATCTGCCGCGCGACAATATAGGGCGGATAGAAGGTCGTCGAGGCGGTCGAAAGCAGGCCTATACGGGAAGTTTCGCGCGCGATCGATGCCAGGAGGAGTGTCGGGTCGAGACTGGCGAAGCCCGTACCGGAGTCCAGCAGGGTCGTATTCAGAAACAGCGAATCCGGCAGAAAGGCGAAGTCCAGCTTCGCCTGCTCCGCACGCAGCGCGATGTCGAGATAAAGGTCGCTGCCGTAAAGGCCTTCGACACCACTGTCCGGGCGCCGCCAGGCATCGCCGCTGAGCCATGTCGGGGCGAGCGACATTCCGATATGCAATTTCTTTAAGGGGGGCATCAAATCCGCTCTTGACTGGATTGGAAACGAGTTTGAGAGCTTGCTTTGGGTTTGCTGGCTCGTTTCGGATAGTATAAAGACTTCTGCATTGCAGAAGGTCAAGAGGTCGAAATTGCTGGAGACAAGACACGTAAGCGCGGCTTATGGAAAACTGGATGTGCTGAGCGATGTCTCCGTCCGGTTCCAGAAGGGCCGGCTGACGGCGGTCGTCGGGCCGAATGGCTGCGGAAAATCCAGCCTGTTGAAGGCGATCATGGGGTTCCTGCCCGTGCGTTCCGGGGACATTTTCCTGGAGGGCGAACCGGTGCCGCGGATCGGCCGGAAAAAGCTCGCGCGCAGGATTGCCTACCTGCCGCAGGACTGTTTCTGCCCGGATTACATGACGCTTGGCGAACTGATCGAGCTGGCGGGTTACGCGCGCTATTCGCTGGTTGGCGGGCCTTCGGAGCGCGACCGCGCGCTTTACCGGCAGGTGCTTGAAACGGTCGGCCTGAGCGACAGGGCCGACTTTCCGGTCAACAAGCTTTCGGGCGGCCAGCGCCAGCGCGCCTGGATCGCCATGGTGCTAGCCCAGGACACGGACGTCATCCTGATGGACGAGCCGGTAAACCACCTGGACATGAAGTACCAGTTTGCCGTTCTCGAACTGGTCCGGGACCTGACGGAGACCCACGGCAAGACGGTCATCGCGGTCCTGCATGATCTTAACCTGACGACCGCATTCGCGGACGACGTCATTCTTATGCGGTCGGGCAAGTGCCTGACGGCGGGACCGGTTGCCGAAACGGTGACCACGCAGAATATCGAGCAGGTCTTCGACCTCAGGACGCAGATTTTTCGGCGGGACGGCCGCCTCGTCTGCTTTCCGGAGCGTGCGGGCCACGCCACTGTCTCCTGATGGAAAAGCGCGGTCTTTTTCTTCTCGCGGCCCTGCCCATTTTGGCGTTCACGCTCGCCGCGCATCTGTTTTACGGATTTCGACCGGCCGAAATTCCGGGTTTGATCGCAGCATTTCTGCATTTCGAGGCGCAAAGTTACGAGGAAGCCGTTCTTCTGTTCCAAAGGGTCCCACGGAGCCTGACAGCGATCTATGTCGGAAGTATCTCCGCCACCAGCGGTGTCGTGCTGCAGAGCCTTGTGCGCAACCCCCTGGCTTCGCCCGCCACCATGGGTGTCAATGCCGGGGCGGCCATGTTCCTGGTTGCCGGCGCACTGCTCTTTAACATTGGAACGGGCCTGCAGGGCGCCGCCGCGCTGGCCGGTGCTCTGGCCGGCTTTTTGTCCTGCGTTGCGGTTGCCCGCTTCGCGGGCCGCCAGAACGATCCGCGCGGGCTGTCCCTTATCCTGTCGGGCGCGCTGGTTTCCATGCTGTTCACCGGCATCACCAATGCGCTGCTTCTGTCCGACCCCGCGCGGCGCTCCGATTTTCTCAGCTGGGTGATCGGCAACATCAACCATGCCTATATCGACCGCCTGGCGATGTTCTGGTGGATCGGCGCGGCCTCCATAGCTGCCTTTATCGTGCTCGCACGCCCTCTGACGCTGATCCTGTTCGGAGCGGAAAAGGCCGCGTCGGCCGGTGTCAATGTTCCGCTTGTGTCCCGTGCCGCGATCCTTGCCGCCGTTCTCGGGTCGGGGTCAGCGGTTGCCGTATGCGGCCCGATCGGTTTCGTCGGCCTGGTCGTGCCGCATATCGTGCGCCCCTTCGTGGGCAACAATCTTGTCTTCGCCCTGCCCGCCGCCTTCGCAACCGGGGCCGTCATCTGCCTCCTGGCCGACCTTGTCGCCAGACAAGCCCTGCATCCTTATGTCCTCAGCACGGGGCTGGTGACGGATCTGCTCGGCGGTATCGTTTTCGTGGTGATCGTCAAGCGTTTCTATCTTTCGCCGTCAAATCGGGAGACGGCATGATCAGGCGCGGCACAGCGATGGACGGGAAACGGGTTCTGCGCCTGTCAAACGGTCTTCAGATGCGGATCGGCAATCTCCGCGCGGGCGCCGGTTTTGCCGTGGCCGCTGTTCTCCTGGCGGCGATTTCCACCGGACTTGGTCTCACGAATACCGGATTTTTCGATCTGCTGAGCGCGCTTTCCGGCGATCCGCTTTCCGGAGCCGAGGGCTATGCTCTCTGGACGGTGCGGCTGCCACGGATCCTGCTCGGTTTCATGGTGGGATGGGCGGTCGCGCTTTCCGGCGCGCTGTTGCAGTCAATCGCGCGCAACCCGCTCGCAGATCCCGGCCTGTTCGGCTTCAGTCAGGGATCGATGACGATGATCATGCTTCTTCTGATCGTCGCCCCCGCGGCACCGAAAAGCCTTGTTGTGCTTGCCGCGGTGGCCGGAGGGCTTTGCGTCGCGGGACTGCTCCTCTGGCTGGTCGGAGGGGAGCGGTCGAGCGGCCTGTCGATCGTCCTGATGGGGATCGCCATTGAAACGGTTCTATCCTCTTTCGGCTCGCTTCTCATTCTTTACCTGCCGACGGAAACCTCCATCGCGCTTTCGGAATGGTTGGCCGGGTCTCTCTTCCAGGCCAACTGGACGATGATCACGGCGTTCATACCGCTGTTTGTGCTCAGTCTTGCCGGGATCCTGCTGGTCGGTCCGGCCATGGCGACCTTCGACCTGGGAACGGAAATGGCGATGGCGCTCGGAGAGCCCGTGGCAAGATCGCGTCCGGTCATTCTTGTTTTCGCCGTCGTGCTGAGCGCCGCCGCGGTGACGGCGGTGGGGCCGCTGGTTTTCCTTGGCGTTCTTGCGCCGCATATCGCCGGCTTCATCTCACCGGCCATTGCCCGGGCCAGGCTCTTTCTCTCCGGTCTTGTGGGCGGAATCCTTGTTGTTGCGGCCGACGCCGTGACACGCAGTCTCGCCGGAGGTCTTCCCCTGCCGCTGGGACTCAGCCTGACGATGATCGGTGTCCCGCTCTTCATCATTGCCCTGCGTCTTCAGGCGCTGAGGAAACAACAGTCACGTTGAAAGAAAGGTTCATTATGCGTTTTCTGATTGCATGCACAGTCGCGGCCGTTCTGGCGGTAAGCCCGGTCCTCGCGGCGGAGCGCACAGTCACCGACGACACGGGCCGCGAAGTCACGGTGCCCGAGCACCCGCAGCGGATCGTCGTCATGCACGAGCCGCTGCTTGGGATCCCTCTGATGGATCTCGGGCTAGAGGTGACCGGCAGCTACGGCCGGACCGAAGACGGCGAGTTCGTCATCGCGGTGGACTTTATCGACACCGTACTTGGAGAAGGAAAACCCAAACCCGGCGGTTTCGGACCCGTTGGCCAGCCCGATCTGGAAAAACTGCGGGCTCTGGAGCCCGACCTGATCCTTGCCACGGAACTGGATGCCGGCAAGGTGGATCAGCTCGCCACCGTGGCCCCCGTCTATTTGCAGAATATCGGCGGCACAAAGGTGCACGGCTTCGACGTCCAGGAAGATCTCGCGGCGCTTGTCGGCCAGGAGGAGGCCTTTGCGGCCCGCAAGGCGGCCTATCTTGAGCGTGTCGCCCAACTCCACGCCTCTTTGCCCGCCAACACGGCCGGCCAGACCTATCTTCCCATCTTCCTGACCGATCAGCTCAATGTGGTCGGCAACTCCTCGGGAATGGTGCAGGCCCTTGAGGATCTCGGCTATACCCGCCTGGAGGTCAACAATACGGACGGCACCACGGCCGGCGGCGGATCGATGATGCTGATGCCGCTCAGTACCGAGGCGTTCGGCAGACTGAATCCGGATGTCCTCGTCCTGTTGAACAACTACATGGACGAAGGGCGCGATGAAGCGGGAACGCGCGCCAAGCTCGGCAAGATCGTGCCCGGCTGGGACCGCTTCATGAAACCCGCTCTGGAAGACCGCATCCTGTTCGTCGATCCCGCCAAGGTCATTACGCCGACAGTGGCGAGCGCTGAACACATGCTGGATGCCGTCGAGAACTGGAGCGGGAAAGAGCGGTAGAACCGCCCTTTTCACCTTTGCAGCGCATAACGGCACAGGCCACCCGGCAGCCTTTTTGAGGCTCGGGTGGTCTCGTCTATTTGCGGCCTGGTTCTGAAAACGGTCAATGACATCGCGCGAAAGACGGCCGAAGTAGAAAATATGAGTATTTGATACAAGTTTAATTGCTCCCGATGGGTGTCTCTGATAGAAATGGCTCTTGTCACCAGCCCGATCCGAGGGTTCCTGTGTTGCCGTTGCAGACCGCCAGAAGCCCTTGTATCGAAAAGGTTTTCGAGGATACGCAACCAGCACCAGCATTGAGTATCAGGAGATTGAAATGACCGGAGGCTTCGACCGCCTGTTGACGGCAAGTGAGTTCGAGCGATTCGACGAAGTGCTCAAATCCCAAGTGGACGTCGATCATGCTGTCGGAGAACCCGCCCGGGTTCCGGAAATGGCGGGATCGTCCGAACCGCTCAACGTCACACAGCACCAGGAGCGGATCTGGCTGGCGCAGAAACAGGATGCAGCCCTGACCTTGCGCCATGCCCTGGCCTACAAGCTGGGCGGCATACCCGATATCGCGCGCTTGACCCGGGCTGTGGACACACTTGTGGGCGCGCTCCCGGAGCTCACCATGCGCTACCGGTTCAGCGACGATGGCGAGTTGCTCAAATATCCGGCCGAGGAGAGTGGCGAGACCCTGGAAATCGTCAATGTCGATTGCCGCCAGGAGGCCGTTTCCCTGATCCTGGCGCGTCAGCAGGCTTCCTGGGTCAGCGAATCCGAACCGCCCTTCAAGGTTCTGGTGATTTTCTGCCTGGACGAAGTGATCCTGACCCTTCTCATCCACCGCATCGTCGAGGAGATGTGCTCGCCCGAGGATATCTTGAGAAACCTGGCGCGTGCCTATGGCCGCAAACCGCTCGCCGCGCCGTCGCTGAACGATGCGGTTGAGCTCGAGTTTGACACTCATGGCATTGCTCCCCTCGCCTGGCTGCGCCGGGAGGATGTGTCGCCGGAAACCGCGGTTGTCGATTTCAGCGTGCCGTTCTCCGAGCCTGCCTCGAACGACCGGCTTGCGCGCCGATACGGCGCCGTGATCGAGACCGGGCTTTCCAGACAACCGCAGGACCCGGTCCCGGACGTTTATTCGCAGCTGGCATCGATCGGAGTCCGCTTCGCCCAATTCCTTTGCAGGCTCGGCGGACATGAGCGGATCGAAGCCGTGTTTCCGGCAAGACCGGAGGATCGGCTGGGCGACCATTCAGTGGCGTTCGCCTACAAGGACACCGTGAAGGTCGTCATTTCGCACGACATGGATTTGCAGGATGCCGAGGCCCGGATCCTTGCCCGGATGAAGGCCTTTGCGGACACGGGAACTCCGGCGAACGATGCCAATTCGGCGGTTGATCTGCCGAAGGTTTCCGTCAGGTGGCTGACCGATCCTCAGCAATTCTTCGATGTGCCGACCGTGACCCTGGACCGGGTTCCGTTGCCGACGCCGGAGCTGCGCTCCGATTTCGAACTTGGCGTCGGTCTCGACGCGGAAGGAAGGACGGTTCTGGAACTGGTCACCGGCCAGAAGGTAAGCCGGCATGCCGGCAGCCTGGTGCTGGACCTGTTTACCGGTGCCCTGCAAAACGGCATTTCTCAGGAAGATACCGGCGATTTCCCGTCAAATACATTGCCGTCATTCTCCGGGAAAGCCTTTTCCGAAGAGCCGGCCACGACGCCTGGAGACGGGCGCCGGTCCGATATCGCAGCCGTCCAATCCGCGATCCTGCTTGAGTTTCGCGAGGCGCTGGCCACGCCGGACCTGAAACCGGATGACGACTTTTTCGACTTTGGCGGCCATTCTCTGGTCGCGACCCGGATCATCGGCCGCCTCTTGCACAATCATGGTATCGAGGTCCGCTTCAACGATCTTTTCGGCAACCCGACGGCCTCGGCGCTCGCACATCATGCCAGAATTGTCGAAGGCGCAAAAAAGGCGGACGTCAACGGGTCGGACGAGATCGATACGGGCCATACCGATGCTGCCGTGGCCCCTCTCGCATTGGCGCAGATGTCGCTCTGGAAGATCTACTCGGCCCTCGGCTACAACGAGATCTTCAATCTGCCGTTCGCCCTGGACTTTCTCGACACCGTCGATGAAACGGTCTTCGGCGAGGCGTTTCTGGACCTCATGAAACGGCATTCCGGCCTCAGAACCCTGTTCTTCAAAGACGAGGACGGGCAAGTCCTGCAAAGGGTCGTTCCTGTTGCGGAGCTTGGCAACTACAAGTGGTTCTGGACAAGCGAAGAGAGCGCGGATACCGACCGAAGCGCCGAGGCCGGCTACTGCTTCGACCTGTCGAAGGAACTGCCGGTCAGGCTGAGGTTCCTGAGAGATCCAGAGACCGGCCGGCAGATGCTTTCGTTCCTGTTCCAGCACCTTGCGCTCGACGAATGGTCGGTCAACCTGTTGATGGACGAACTTGTGGAGGCCTATCGGGCCAGGGCGGCCGGCTCCGCGCCGGTCTGGTCGGGGAAACCGGCACCCTTTCTTGACTTCGCGCGCAAGCAGGTTCTTGAGGGCGTCAACGGCGAGCACCTTGCCTACTGGACCGACATGCTCTGCGATGCACCGAGAGAACTCGTGCTGTTCTCTGAAGAGCCCGCGCCGGCGGAGCAGCCGGGAAGCGAAACCGTCGCCGGCGGCTGGGTCGAGATGCGGCTGGACAAGGAGATTTCCGAAGGTCTCTATGCGATTGCCAAGGAAAACAGCGCGTCCCTTTTCAATGTCGTCTACGCAGCGATTTCCGCTGCGTTGCAAAGGCTAGGAGGCCTGACGGACCTGGTGATAGGCACATCCGCTTCAGGCCGCACGGACCCGGACTATTTCGACACGATCGGATATTTCACCACCGTTGTTGCCCATCGTGTGCGGTTCGGCGGCGAACCGACGGTCGGAAAGCTGATCGGCAACATCAAGGACATGATCAACGGATCGATGCTCTATACCGACATTCCGATCGACCTGGTCGAAACGGCGCTCGGCATGACGTGCGAACGGGATCATCTTTTCGATGTGTTCATTCAGATCCACGCGCAGAACAAGCTGAACGGTAGTCTGCCGAAGCCTGACGGCGGCCGGACCGCGTTCCGCCAGGTCGATCCCGACAAGCACGACTCCCACCTGGGACTGCAATTCGAGGTGATGGAAGAGGTGATCGACGGCGACCGGTCCATTCGGGTGCTGATGAGTTACCAGTCAAGGCGCTACAGCCCGCAACAGGTGGATGCGATCCAGGCAACGGTCATGGACACGTTCAGCCGGTTCTCGCAGCCCGGCGTGTCCGCAAGACCGCTGAGTGAGTTGAAGCAGGCTTGAACCGGTCTTTCGGAGCGTCATGCGTTCAACTGAACGCATGACGCTCCGAAAGGAGAAAGCGGCTACATCGGGAAATGCTGAGCCTCTGTTTCAAGACGCGCGGCAGAGGACGTTTCCCCGAAAAGGGTGCCGACCGGGCGATCGAGCATGTCCGGCTGAAGAATGCGGGACAGGAACGACGGCAGCTCTTTTTCATGCCGGTCGAATTCCTTCGTTCCGGTCAGAGCGGGATCGGCGTCCAGGCAAAGGACCAGTTCCCTGCCATCGCCCTCCCCCCGGAAAGTCAGATTGAAACCGTCGGCAGGCCCGCTGCCGAGAATATGCCGCTGTGCCCGGCAGCCGTTGAATGTCGGCGAATTGAACGGCAGCACGTTGATCAGGGGCGAGAAGAAATACCGGCTTCCTTCCGCAAGGCCCTGATCCATCGAAATCTGCTCGATCCTGAAACGGCTGTGCCGCCTCTGCTGCCGCAGTTCCGCCGCGGACCGTTTCAGAAAGTCCGCCAGAGGTTCGGACCTTTTCACCTGCATCCGGAATGGCAGGATATTGACCAGAAGAGCCGGCATATGCGCCCCGATGCTGCCCCAGCGGCTCATGAAAGGAAGCCACAGGGTCAGCGAGTCCGAAGTCCGTTTGTGTGTTTCGGGCAGCGTTGCATACAGATAGAGCCCGGAGGCCAGCGTGAGCAGATCGGGCCAGCCGATGTCCACGGCGGCCGCGGTTGTCCGCAGTCCGCTGGAAAATTCGGACGGGAAAGAAAACCTGCCGTGAAGACCGGGACCGCCGTAGTCCTCATCTCCCCGTTCCAGCACTTCGATACCTTCCGCCTTGCTAAAATAATCCGTCCAGAATGCCCGGTCGGCTTGCCATTGACGGCTGTCCTGATACCGGTTTTCCTCGTCCAGAAAACTTGCAAGCGAGTGAAATGGGAGGCCGGCATCACCCGCCCCGCAACAATGATTGTAGAGCTGGGAGCAGCGCCGCTCGATCAGGGCAAGGCCGTAGCCGTCGACAATGATATGATGCGCGCGGATATACCAGAGATAGCGCGCGTCGCCGACACGGTAGAGCGCATGGGCCGACAGCTTGTCGTGCCTGAGATCCAGTTTTGCCGTCAGATCCTGTTCCATCAGCTCTCTGGCGGAGGCCAGCGGATCTTCCTTGCCTCTCAAGTCGGTGACCTTCAACTCCGGGACGAGGTCCGGATCGCAGATTTGCATGGGAGTTTCACCCTTTTCCTCCGCCTCGAACCTCGCGGACAGGATTTCGGCTTCCCCGATGGTTTGATCTATCGCGCGTTTCAGGGCGATTTCGTTCACGTCCCCTTCGATTTCAATAAAGTGCGCGACTGTTGAAACGGGCTGGTCCGGGTGGAAGGTGAATTCCTCCCAAAAATCGAGCTGTGGCAAAGTCAGCGGCATCCAGTCGCCGGTGGGATTGATGTCCGGCATGAACAGTCCTCCTTAATGTCAGTGCGGATACGGACAGCGCCTGTCCGTCTTTTTTCAATAGTCAGCGTCTCGTCGCGGTTCTGCTCATGCGCACTGCGCCGCCACAAGCTGATGCACCTGATCGGCGTTGCGGCATTGCAGAAGCTGCTTGGGGAGAAGCGCGACACCGAATTCCGCGTTGATCCGGGCCGAAATCGGTTTGAGATGAGACGGCAAAAGGCCTATCGACAGGAAGTCGGTGGAGCCGTCCACGGGGCGGCTTTGCCCGTTGCCGACCACACCCAGATAGATATCGAGGACACGCCGGCTTTCCGGTTCCTGCCGCGGCCGTGGCGGCCGCTTCGCTGCCGATGTCTCGGCAAGGATACGCCGTGCCTGCCTGCGGTCCGGCTTGCCGTTGGCCGAAAGCGGAATGCTGTCCACCCTCAGGAACCGGGAGGGAATGTGCGATTCCTGCAGATGCCGCCTTGCGAAACTTCGCAGGTCCGCATCCGTGATCCGGCTGCCGGCGACCAGTTCGTAGAGTGCCCCCAGTTCGGTCTCGCCGCTCCTTTCGTCGCCCAGATCCGTCAGCAGGACGCGCGAGACCTCGGGATGTTTCACAAGTTCGTTTTCGACGTCGGGAATCGAAATCCTGACGCCGCGCACCTTGATGTAACCCTGAACGCGGCTGTCGAACAAAATGATGCCGTCGTGGCGGTATTTGCCCCTGTCTCCCGACCGGAAGGCGCGGACGCTGCAACCGTGTTCATCCTCGATCGTAACGAAGTCATGCTGGTGCAGCTCGCCGTCCTGCAGATATCCGAGAGCTGTGTTCACACCGCAGGAATGGATACGGCCGACGACCCCGGGCGGGCAGTGCTCGCCGTGTTCGTTGAGGATGAAGTAGCTGTTGGCAGGCAGTGGACGGCCATAGGGTATATTGCCGGTGTCCTGCGGACAGATCCGGTGCCAGATGCTCCAGATGGTGGTTTCAGTCGGTCCGCCGATCGAGCTCAGCCGTGCCCCGGGATTGGTTTGCCGCAATTCGGCAATCACCGCCGGTTTCAGGTAGTCACCGCCCTGATTTATCAACCGCAGGGACTTGAGCTCCTCCCCCTTGCGGCACGACAGCAGCATCTCGAAAATCGTCGGCACGGACGACCAGATCGTCACACCGTGTTCGGCAACAAGCTGGTTCCAGCGTACGGCATCCTTTTCCTCACCCTGCACCGGCTGGACCAGAGTGGCCCCGGCGGTCAGGCAGCCGAACACCTCGTAGATCGACATGTCGTGATAGAGCGGGCTGACAGAGATGAAAACATCGCTGGACGTGATCTCCCACTCCGCATTGGTGCTGCCGATGACATTGTCCGTGGACCTGTTGGACAGCACGACACATTTCGGCTTTCCGGTGGTGCCGGACGTATAAAGGTAATAGGCGGCGGCGTCGCTTGATGACAGATCTTCCAGGCGAGGCATCAGCGCGAAGGGATCTTTCGAGGCAACTGTGTTCAGCACGGTTTCGGCCGGAATCACCTCGTAGCCCGCCACGGGCGTGGAGCCGACGACAAGATCGGGTCTGCAGTTGTCGTACATGTATTTCAGGCGGTCCGCAGGCGCGCAGGCGTCGACGGGAACCCAGATAATGCCTCTCAGGGCGCAGGCCAGGGTCAGCATTGTCTGTTCCGGCGAGCGTGGCAGCGACAAGACGACGATATTGCCGTTTTCCAGCTTCCGCTCTTCCAGGAATGTCAGTGCCTTGTGAACGCCGGCTCCCAAGTCCGCGTAGGAAACACGGCGGTCGCCGTTGATGAGGGCATCGTTTTCGGGTGGCGCGTTGAACATGTGGTCGGCAATACGGTTCAAATAGCCGCAGCTGGAATAGCCTTCCTCCGGTGAATTGAACCGGTAGTGGCTGAAATCCAGAATGTCGCGGGCGCTAAACGCAAGCGTTTCTGTTTCGCAGATTACCCGCACCGCCTTGTCGATGGCCGCCAGAATATCCCGGACCACGGCCGCGTCGACCGCTTCCACGGCATAGTCGATATCGACCGCAAGGTCGCCGTCCGAAGTGGTCGTCAGGCGAATGTCCATCGCGACCTGAGGCGTCTGCGTCAGGCAATCCCGCAGACGGATGGGGTGATCCGGGGGGAGTGTCGGCCAGGAGAGGCCGTTGGTAAGAACGACCGGCAGGGCGACGCCGCCTTCGGTGCCGCCGATGTCCATGAGAAACCGGTTGATGTCGACACCGGAAAACGACAAGTGGTCCAGCGCTTCCAGAACATCTGTCTGGAGTGTCCTCGCGCGCTCCGCGAGGTCAGTGCCCTGCCGCGTTTCCCAGGCAACGGCGAAGAAAGTAGACCGGTTCGCATAGCCGCCGCCCGTGCGCGGCGCGGCGGGAATGCCCACATGCAGGGGTCCTTCGCTCAACCAGTGCGACAGGACTTCAAGGATCGCGGCCGACAGAACCGTGTTTTGAAACAGGCCGTTCTTCGCACCCAGGCGGGAAAATATCCGGAGCCGCTCCTTGTCGACGGTCAGGCCGGCCCTTTCGTAGCGGGAGGTTTTGATGTCTTCCAGAGGCTTCTTCCACGGCAGCCGCGGGGCCCCTTCATAAGACTTCAGTTTGGATTTCCAGTATTCCGCGTCCCGGCGCACCATGTCGCGATCGGGCGCAGCCGGGGATGCGGCCGGGGGCGCGACTTCGGGCCGCTTGTCCTCGAACAATTCGGCCAGCAGGGCCGCAATGGAAAATCCGTCCAGGATCAGGGCATCGAACCGGAAGAAGACGGCACAGGTATCGTCGGTCTTTTCCGCCGGTTCAGGCAGCTTGAAGGCGACGACCTGCCAGGGAGGAGCGGTCAGGTCGAACAGCCGATGCGAGAATTCCTGCCTCAATTCGTCGATCTTGCGGTCCGCTTCCTCCGGTGCCAACCCGGACAGGTCGATGGAAAGGAAATCCACCGAGGGCTTTTCCAGAATGTGCCTGGAATAGGTCTTCCGGTCGATGACCGTGCGGAGGCTCTCGTGTCTTTCCGCCAGCAGAACGAGCTGCCGCTCCAGGAGATCGAGATCAAAACGGCCGCGATATTCGCGGAACTCCTGCATTGCCACGCCGCCAAGCGGCACATATTCGCTCCGGCCCAGCAGATAGGCACGCTGCAATGACGTCAGTTCGGTTTCCATGGTGTCTCCAGCGGGGATTATTCGGCGGGTTGGGCTTCAAGCGAAGCCCGGTCTCTTGCGTCGATTGCTTTCAGGTAGGCCAGACCAACCTTCTCCGAGGCCCCGGCGGACCGGACCCTGATGACGCTGGCGAGACTGGCGGCGGTGCTCGCCGGTCCGATGTCTTCCAGTGTGAGATTCGTGCCGGGAATGTAGCGATTGAGGAAGGCCACAAAACCCGTCAGGTCTCCATCGGAGAGCCCGAGCTTGCGGATTTCGCCTGGACCATGTGCGCCGGCCGCGGGTACCAGCCGGGTCAGCAGTTCCCGCAGCATGTATTCGGTATGCCTGCTGGCGTTACCGGCGGCGTGGGCGGTGGCCTCACGGGGAAATGCCGGCTCTTCCAGTGCCGCCGGGTCTTTCGCAATCTTTCTGGCAAGCGCCACGTAGGTGTCGAAGGCGGAGTTGATCCAGGTTTCGGGCAACGCGTCATAGCGGATGTCCCAGTTGATAAGGATACCGCCGCTCATGGCAGCCACCTGCGCATCGAGGGCGACCTGAGGGCCCTGGGAAACGGCCCAGCTCATCGGACCGAACACTCGGGCCACCCGTTCTGAAAACAGATCGCGCCCCGGCAGATCGAGACCGGAGGTGAAAACGATCGGGGCGGTCTGCAAGGAGCGCCTTGCCCGCGAGAGGTCACGCATCACGTTCACGCCGGGATAGGACGAATGCGCGAGGAGATCGAGCATCTGCTCAGCCAGACGTTTGCAAAGCGACCCGAGCGGCTCACCGGGAGACGGGTCGGCCGCCAGGATGAGAATGTTGGAAAAATCCCCCACGAGCCGCTCGACTTCGGCGGTAAAGGGCGCCCGCCAGAACATCGGCACGTTGAGACGGAACCTTTCGTCGCCGGTCGCTTCGCCAACAACCGCGGTAAACAGTCCCAGCATCAGGGCCGATGGCGTGATTCTCAGTCCACGCGCAGTGCGTGTCAGAGACCTGCGCTCTTCGGGCGAGAGCATCGCGGCCAGCCGGCCGCTTCGTACGGGCCGAGATATCGCCGCCGCCGGGAGATTCGGGGCGGGCGGCAGGCCCGCCAGACGCTCCTGCCACCAGCGTTTGTCCTCTGAATGCCGCCTTGCGAGGTCCGAGTCGGAATTTTTCCGGTCCAGCCAGTCGAAATACCCGGATTTGCCCTTTTCGATGCCGATCCGGGGGTCTTCGTAAAACCGTGCAAGGTCCTCCATCAGAAGACAGAAGCTGGGCGGGTCGATGGCCACCATGTCCGTGTCGACATGCAGACGGCAGGCTCCGCCAGGCAGGACGCTCAGCCCGAAAGCGGAGGTCTGTCCGGCTGCGAGATCGAGCGTGCGGCAGGTCCAGCGTTCCCGCTTGTCCGCCAGGTGCCTATCGAGAACACCGGCATCCAGCCCGGTCAGATCCTCGATTTCGAAGGAGAGGCTTTCTTCCGTTTTTCCAATATGTTGGCGCCCGTCTGGCGTGATGCGCATGCGCATCATGTCATGGGATTCATAAAGTTTCCGGACGGCCTTCTCCAGCCGATGCGGATCGAGCTTTCCGCAATCGAATTCCACATAAAGATGGGCCGCGACATTTCCGAGGAAACCGTTGGCTTGCCGGCCCGTCCAGTAGGCGGCCTGCATGGGTGTAAGGTTTTTCATTGCGACTTTTGGTGTTGACAAAACATGAGTCTTATACTCAAGTATTTACGAAAGTCAACCATTCATATAGGAGATGCTCCATGACAATCGGAGCGCGAGTGATGTGCCATGAGGACATGGACATCCTGCCTGATACCAAGGGAAAATTTCTGTTCACCTCAGGCGAAAATGAACTGCACGCCGAAGGTATCCGGGAGCGAATCGCGGTGCCGGTTCGAAACGGAGGAACAGCGGGAGATCTCTTTCACCGGACCGTTGAGGAAGCCCTGGACCGCGGCAGGAAGGCCGGACAGGAAAATCCGATTGTCATCGGCGCCATCCCCTTCGATCTCAGCGAAGTTTCCTGCCTCTACGTGCCGGAAGACCACGAATGGCGAACACGGATTGACGGAGATGCTTCGCCGGGTAATCACCTGGAAATGCCGGCACTTCTTGAACAGCGGAGCGTTCCCGACGAGTCCGGTTTCAAGCGGGCGGTCCAGCACGCAATCGTCAATTTCCAGCACAGCGACGTTCGCAAGGCGGTGCTCTCGGTAATGCGGGAACTGCAGTTTGCCGCGCCGGTCGATGTGGACTGGCTGATGCGCAGTCTGCGCGCCCAGAACAAGGACGGCTACCAGTTTCATGTGCCGCTGCCCGATGGCGGCGAGCTGATTGGCGTCAGTCCGGAACTGTTGCTTCGCAAGACGGGAAACCGGGTTGTCTCCAATCCGCTCGCCGGCTCCACGAAACGACTGACCGACCCCGTCGCGGACAAGGATGCCAGCGACCGGCTTCTTGTTTCGGAAAAGGACCAGTACGAGCACAGGCTCGTCGTCGAGGACATTCAGCGCATCCTTGAGCCTTTCTGTGCCGACCTCGATATGCCGGAGAAGCCATCGCTCCTGAGTACAGCTGCCCTCTGGCACCTCTCGACCCGGATTGGCGGACTGTTGAACGACCCGTCGATCACGGCTCTGGAGCTTGCCTGTCTTCTCCACCCGACACCCGCGGTCTGCGGCTACCCGACAGAACGGGCACAACGCCTTATCCGCTTCGTCGAACCCTTCGAGCGGGGGCTGTTCACCGGAATGGTCGGCTGGTGCGACGCGGAAGGCAACGGCGAATGGGCGATCACCATCCGGTGCGGCATCGTCGAGCACGACAAGGTCCGCCTGTTCGCGGGTGCCGGCATCGTCGAGGCATCGCAACCGGACTGCGAATGGGCGGAAGTCCAGACCAAGCTGGGCACGATGCTCAACGCCTGCGGCATTGCCGCATAACCGTCCGAACCTTTCAAAAAATCAGGTTACTCCAATGAACGTAGATTTTCAGCGCTGGCCTGTCGATCTGGCCCAGCGGTACCGCAAACACGGCTACTGGATCGACCGGCCGCTCACCCGGATTCTGGAGCAACAGCAACAGCTCCAGCCGTCGGCGCCAGCGGTGATCTGCGGTGAGCGGACCTTCTCCTACGAGCGGCTTAACCAGCTTTCCACCAACCTGGCCGCGAGGCTGGCCTCCCGGGGCCTGGGACCCGGGGACACCGCGCTGGTGCAATTGCCGAACGTCGCCGAGTTCTACATCGTCTTCTTCGCTCTGCTCAAGGCCGGCGTGGCGCCGGTGAATGCGCTTTACAGCCATCGCCGGCACGAGATGACGGCCTATGCGAAGCAGATCAGGCCGACGCTCCTGATTGCCAGCCGCCAGCACGAATTGTTTGCCAACGACGACTTCATCAAAGACCTGCGAGACATGCGGGACGGTCCGCTTGCGGTGCTTCTCCTGGAAGAGGAAGCGCCCGGGTCAAGCCTGTCGCTCTGGATTCAGACCAAACCGGACGATGCCGTTGCGGACTTTGGTCCCACGGACCCCGGTGAGGTCGCCTTCTTCCAGCTCTCCGGCGGCAGCACGGGAACGCCGAAGCTCATCCCCCGCACGCACAACGACTACGACTACAGCGTGCGCGCCAGCGCGGAAATCTGCGAGTTGACACCCGAGACGCGGTTTCTCTGCGCGCTTCCGGCAGCGCATAATTTCCCGCTCAGTTCCCCCGGTGCGCTCGGCGTCTTCCACGCGGGCGGCTGCATGGTTCTGGCACCGAACCCGGAGCCGCTTGCCTGCTTCGCGCTCATCCGCAAGCATGGTGTGACCATGGCGGGCCTGGTGCCGTCGGCCGTCAATCTCTGGCTTCAGGCGGCACCCGACCACCGCAGCGCGCTTGCCAGTCTGAAGCTCCTGCAGGTGGGTGGGGCGCATTTTCCCCAATCCCATGCCCGCATGGTTCCCGAAATCCTCGGCTGCAAGCTCCAGCAGGTATTCGGCATGGCCGAGGGACTGGTGAACTACACCCGCCTCGACGATCCGGACGAGCTTGTCTTCACGACACAGGGACGCCCGATCAGCCCCGACGACGAAATCAAGATCGTGGACGAGAACGGCCAGCCGGTCCCCGATGGCGAGACGGGCAGGCTCGCGACAAGAGGCCCCTACACGTTCCGCGGCTACTACCGGAGCCCGGACCACAATGCGGAGGTCTTCGACGACGAGGGTTTCTACTATTCCGGCGACCTGGTGTGCCGCTCGAACGGAGACTACCTGAGCGTGGTCGGGCGCGTGAAAGACCAGATCAACCGGGGCGGCGAGAAGATTGCCGCCGAAGAGGTTGAAAGTCTGCTGCTGCTTCACCCCGACGTGCGCGAAGTGGCGCTGGTCGCCATTCAGGACCCGATGCTCGGCGAAAAGAGCTGCGCGGTCATTGTCTCGGAAAACTCCTGCATCAAACCGCTCGCTCTGCGACGGCATCTGATGTCGCTCGGCGTCGCCGAATACAAGCTGCCCGACCGTTTCAGTTTTGCAGACGCCATTCCCCTCACCGCCTTCGGCAAACCCGACAAGAAAAAGCTGCGCGCGGACCTCGCACAGAAATTTGCTCCCGCCTTAACCCAGTAAAGGTGTCTCATGACCATTCCGACAATCTCAGACTATCCGATGCCGCGGGAGTTTCCCGCCAACAAGACCTCCTGGAAGCCGGATGCCGAACGGGCCGTTCTGCTTATTCACGACATGCAGGACTATTTCCTGCGCTTTTACGGCGAGGATGGCGATCTTCGCCAGAAGCTGATTTCAAATCTGCAGCGTGTCAGGTCCTGGGCGGATGAAAACAACGTTCCGGTATTCTATACCGCCCAGCCTCACGATCAGGCACCGGAAGACCGGGCGCTGCTCAACGACATGTGGGGACCCGGGCTGACCGTAGCCGATCCTGCGTTACAACAGGTGGTCAAGGGCCTCGAGCCCGGCGAAAACGACGTGGTTCTGACAAAATGGCGCTACAGCGCGTTTCAGAGATCCGACCTCAAGGAGCGCATGAAATCGCTCGGCCGGGACCAGCTCATTGTCGGCGGCATCTATGCGCATATCGGCTGCCTGATGACCGTCGCGGACGCCTTCATGAATGACATTCAGGCTTTCATGATTGCCGATGCGGTCGCGGATTTTTCAGAAGCCGAACATCGCATGGCCCTGAAATACGTCGCAACCCGCTGTGGCGCGGTCATCGACACGGCCGGCCTGACGGGCGAAGCCGCGGCGTCGGATCCGACCCGGGAGTGGTTGCAGGCCCGAGTTCTGGAACTGATCGAGGACGACGCGGAACTCGATCCGGAGGAAAACCTGATTTTCTACGGCCTCGATTCCATTCAGGTGATGAAGCTCGCCAGCGAACTGAAAGAGCGCGGTGTTGTCGTCGGTTTCGACGAACTGGCGAGGGTCCCGACCCTGAACGGCTGGTGGTCCCTGATCGAGAGCAAGTCACTTGCAGCCTGACGAACCGGGACAACCGGCCATGGGTATCCATCAATTCACGGGCAAGCGCGTGCTGGTGACGGGAGCGGCCAGCGGGATAGGCCGCCGCATCGCGGAACGCTTTTGCGATTGCGGTGCGAATGTAACCGGGCTGGACCGGCAGGCAGGCGAATCCGCCCTGCCGTTCCGTATCGTTGCGGTTGACCTGGCCGATTCAGGTCAGGTTGAAGACGTCTGCAACGCTCTCAAAGCCGAGCACGACGGGCTGGACATTCTGGTCAATGCGGCGGGTACTTTGAAAACCGGTGCGGCCGAGGACCTGACTCCGCAGGACTGGCAGACCTGCTTTGACGTCAACGCCAGCGGCCCGTTCTATCTGCTCCGGCAGTGGATACCGGTGTTCAAGGCGCAGCGAAGCGGCGCCATCGTGAACATCGCCTCGAACGCGGCGCATGTGCCCCGCACGGGCATGACCGCCTATTGCGCGTCGAAGGCGGCCATGGCGAGCCTCAGCCGCTGTATCGGGTTGGAACTCGCGCCTTACGGCGTTCGCTGCAACATCGTTTCTCCGGGATCGACGGACACGCCGATGCTCAGCGACATGGTGGGAGGAACCGCCGGATACCAACAACTGGTCTCGGGCCTGCCCGACCAGTTCAAGCTCGGAATTCCGCTCGGCAAGATCGCGAACATCGACGACATAGCCGAAACGGCACTTTTTCTCGCCTCGGACCTCGCAGGACACATCACGCTTCAGGACATCGTGGTCGACGGAGGGGCAACCCTTGGAGCCTAAGGTATGGACCCATTCCGCCGGTTTTTCATGTGCTGTGGACGGTTCGCGAAGACTTTGTCCTGACCCCGTCATGGGTGGAAAACCGGCTTTGCGACATTCAGACGGACCACGTCCGGAACCCGGATTATTCAACAGCTAAAAGGATTGCGTAAATGTCGGCACCCGCAGAAGTTTCGCCCGGTCAACCGGCGGCCGTCCCGCCCTTCAAGTTGATGGCGCAGATCGCCGCCTACAGGACGTCACAGTGCATCCGGGTCCTGGTCGAGCTCGGCATTCCGGCGCTCCTGGAACAAGGAGCACGCCCGGTGGCGGAGCTTGCCATAGCGACGGGCACTCAGCCGCAGCCGCTCGACAGGGTTCTCAATCACCTGGTCAATGAGGACGTTATCGGCCGCGACGATCAGGGCCGCTACACCGCCCTGCCCGTGACCGCGTACCTTGCACCTGAACATCCCCAGAGCCTGCGCAACTGGGTCGCCTGCGAACTGGACCCGCTTCTGTGGCGCTCCTGGGAAAGTCTGACCGACCAGCTCCGCTGCGGAACGACAGCCTTCGATCTGACCCACGGGTCCGCCTTCTTCGACTGGCACGCGCAGGACAGCGCCGCGCAGAAGCGGTTCGACGACCAGATGAACGGCGCTTCAAGGGGCATTGGGGCGGTCGTCGTTAGGGAACTGGATTTTGCCCCCGGCACAACGCTCATGGATGTCGGTGGCGGCAACGGATCGTTCCTTGCGCAGCTTCTGGAGAAAAATCCGGGAACCGAAGGCCTCCTGTTCGAATTGCCGCGCAGCATCGAGGCCTACGATCCGCAGTTTGAGCAAATGCGGCAACAGAACCGTGCCGACATCGCGAAGGGATCCTTTTTCGAAACCGTCCCGGGTGGTGCGGATATCTATCTGTTCAGCCGGGTCTTCCATGACTTCAACGACGACGCGGCCAGGATCATTCTCAACAACACGAAACGCGCCCTGGCGGGAAACGAACGGCTGTTCCTGATCGACATGATGGCCAATGACGCGAATGCCGGCGCCCGCGGCTCGTCACAGGACATTTTCATGCTGACACAGCTCGGCGGGCGGGAGCGGACCGCGGAGGAATTCTCGCACCTTCTTGCCGAAACAGGCTTTGAAACGCTATCAGTCACGCCGACGGCCAGTCCGGTAAGCATTCTGGAGTTCCGCGCGGCCGATTGATTTTGGCGTTCAGGCCTGTTTGGGGTCTGCTTATGCCCGACCACTCTTGTAAATGCGGCCGCAATCGTGCAATGCGGCCGCATTCAACAACGGCGTTAGACATAAATGATACAGACCCCTTACTACCTGATCGACAAGGCCGGCCTGCTCCGCAATCTGGAGAAAATCGCTTATGTGCGAGAGCGGTCGGGCGCAAAGGCGCTTCTGGCCCTGAAATGTTTCGCGACATGGTGCGTGTTCGATTTCATGCGCGATTACATGGACGGCACCACGTCGTCGTCACTCAACGAGGTGCGTCTTGGCCACGAACGCTTCGGCAAGGAGACGCATGCCTATTCGGTTGCCTATGCCGACTACGAGATAGACGAGGTGATCTCCCATGCGGACAAGATCATCTTCAATTCGATCAGCCAGTTGGAGCGGTTTGCTGAAAAATCCGCGGGCATCGTTCGCGGACTGCGCCTCAATCCGCAAGTGAGTTCCTCCAGTTTCGACCTTGCCGATCCTGCCCGCCCGTTCTCGCGTTTGGGTGAATGGGATCCCGCAAAGGTGGCCAGGGTCATGGATCGCATCAGCGGCTTCATGATCCACAACAACTGCGAGAATGCCGACTTCTCCCTGTTCGACCGGATGCTCGGCGACATTGAACAGAAATTCGGCGAGCTGTTGAAACGGGCGGAGTGGGTCAGCCTTGGCGGCGGCATCCACTTTACCGGCGGAACCTATCCACTCGATCTGTTTGCCGACCGCCTGAAGGCGTTTTCGCAAACCTACGGCGTCCAGGTCTATCTGGAGCCGGGCGAAGCCTCGATCACCAATTCGACAACGCTCGAAACCACCGTGCTCGACACGCTCTTCAACGGCAAGAACCTGGCGATCGTCGATGCATCCATCGAAGCGCATATGCTCGATCTCCTGATCTATCGCGAAAGCGCAAAGGTGAAACCGAATGACGGTCCGCACCGTTACATGGTCTGCGGCAAATCCTGCCTCGCCGGGGATATCTTCGGCGAGTTCGATTTTCCCAACGCGCTCAAGACCGGTGACCGCGTCTCGATCCAGGACGCGGCTGGCTACACGATGGTCAAGAAGAACTGGTTTAACGGCGTGAAAATGCCGGCCATAGCGGTGAAGGAACTGGACGGCACGATCACGCCCATCCGCGAATTCACCTACCTGGATTACGAACAGAGTCTGTCCTGAGACCGGAAACTCGAACACCCTCTCAAGTTCCAAGGAAGGTTTACGATCTTATGAAAAAGAATGTTCTCATCATCGGCGCCGGAGGTGTCGCTCAGGTGGTGGCGCATAAATGCGCGCAGAACAACGATGTTCTGGGTGACATCCACATTGCCTCGCGCACAAAGACGAAATGCGACCGTATTATCGAGACCGTGCACGAGAAAAACGCCCTCAAACAGCCGGGCGTTCTCGAAGGGCACGAACTCAACGCTCTCGACATCGAGGCCACCGCGGACCTGATCCTGAAAACCGGTTGTGAGATTGTCATCAATGTCGGCACGGCTTTCTTGAACATGTCCGTGCTCAGCGCGTGTCTCAAGACGGGTGCTGCCTATATCGATACCGCCATTCACGAAGAGCCGGGCAAGATCTGCGAAACCCCGCCCTGGTACGCGAACTACGAATGGAAACGCGCGGAAGAATGCGAGAAGGCCGGCGTGACCGCCATTCTCGGCGCCGGGTTCGACCCGGGCGTCGTCAACGCCTATGCCCGCCTTGCAAAGGACGACTATCTCGACAAGGTCACAGAGGTCGATATCGTCGATATCAATGCCGGCAGCCACCAGCAGTATTTCGCCACCAATTTCGACCCGGAGATCAATTTCCGGGAGTTCACCGGCACGGTCTATTCCTGGCAGAAGGGCGAATGGCAGGAAAACAGGATGTTCGAGATCGGCAAGGAATACGACCTGCCGGTGGTTGGCAAGAGCATGGCCTATCTGTGCGGCCACGACGAGGTGCATTCTCTGTCCAGGAACATGGACGGTGCGGATGTCCGTTTCTGGATGGGCTTCGGCGAACACTACATCAACGTCTTTACCGTGCTGAAGAACATTGGCCTGCTGTCGGAACAGCCGGTCAAGACCGCCGAGGGGCAGGAAGTCGTGCCGCTCAAGGTGGTCAAGGCCTGCCTGCCGGATCCGTCCTCGCTCGCGCCGGAATATACGGGCAAGACCTGCATCGGCGACTTCGTGAAGGGCATCAAGGACGGCAAGGACCACGAGGTGTTCATCTATAATGTTGCCGATCACAAGGAAGCCTATGAGGAAGTCGGCAGCCAGGGGATTTCCTATACGGCGGGCGTGCCGCCGGTCGCCGCTGCCATGCTGATCGCGACCGGTGAGTGGGACGTCAGGAAGATGGCCAACGTGGAAGAACTGCCACCGCATCCGTTCCTGGGCATCCTGAACCGGATCGGCCTGCCGACCCGCATCAAGGACGCGGCCGGCGACCGGGCTATCGCGTTTTAGGACCAGGTCACGGACTCATCAGCCCCGGCCATGGCCAGGGCTGATGGCATGGGAAGCTGTGCGGGACCGGCCGCAGCGGAGTTCTTCATCCGCCAAACGAGCCCGGTAGCTTCACCATCAGACAAAAACCGGCGGCCGGGTTTCTCCCGTGCCGCCGGCTGCTTTTCGACGTTGCCGTGGCTCTTAGAACGTCGCCTTTGCGCCCACACCGAACATGCGCGGTGCCGTCATGATCGCGAAGGATGCGACACCCGGCCGGTTTTCCAGATAGGTCGGAACACGTTCGTCGAAGATGTTGTTCACGTATCCATAGATCTGGAAATGGTCGTGAATCTGGTACGTCGCACGGGCATTGGCGATCGTGTAGGGATCCACCTGAAAGGCCTGGGAGTTGAGGTCGTCGGAATAGTAGCCGTCGAAATGCTCGACATTTGCCGACAGCACCAGGTTTTCCAAGACGCTCCAGTCCACGCCGAAACCAAGCGTATAGCCAGGAGACTTGCTGAATTCGTTGCCTTCCACCGTGGGAAGCGTGTCGAACTGAGTGATTTCGCTCTGCAGCACGCCAGCATTGGCATTGACGCGCAGATTGTCCAGCACCTGATAACTCATCGAGACTTCGAGGCCATAGGCATGAGCCTTTTCCGCATTCAGCGTCAGGAGCTGGGTTACAGAACTGCCGGGAAGGACGGTCTGAAAGTACCGCTGGGAATCCTGGTAATCCGTGTAGAACAGGTTCGCCGAGACAAACAGCTTGTCGTCCAGCAGATTTGCGCGGCCGAAGATCTCGTAGTTCCAGGAGGTTTCCTCCTTAAACGGCAAGACCTCGCCATTGAGGAAATCAAAGGCAACACCGCCGGGATTGAAACCCCGGTTGATCAGGCCGCCCACGGTCACATCCGGCGTTATGTTGTAAGCTAGGGCGACCTTGGGCAGGACCGCGTTGAAGGTTTCGTCATATTTGAAGTCCACCGGCCTGAAGGCCGCCGTCGTCGACAGACCTTCGCGCTTGATCCGGTCGCTCTCGAACCGGAGACCGCCTGTCAGCGTCCAGGTCTCGTTGATGCGATAGTCGATTTCCGTGAAGACGCCCAGATTGGTTTTTGAGTCCTCGAAATCCGGTGACCCGTTGAACGGCAGCATAAGGCTTTCGTCCGACTGCGTGTGGGCGGCGTACAGGCCGGCGACACCGCTGAACATGCTGTCCTGGGTGCCGAAGTTCACCAGAGCCTCGTTCGTCCAGTTTTGCTGGTCGATGGTCGCGTCGCCATTGCCGATTGTTTCAAGGCGGCGATCGACATAGAGGTCGGTGTATTGTGTCTGGTTGCTGACAACGACACCGTTTTCGAACTCGTAGGAAAGATCGAAGATCCCGGTATTCGAGCGCGAATAAAAGCTCGGCACGCTGGCCTGATCGTTTTCAAGCCTGTCGAAGGGCTGAACGGTGGCGGCTTCATATGTCGGCTGGTTGTTCTGCGCCGCCGCATAGGTGAGCTTTGCCGTCAATCCCGGAATCGCGTCCGGCGTATAGAGCAGCTTCGCACGCCCATTGAAGGACATGATGTCGAGGTCCGTGACCTCCTCGGAGAAGCTTGAATTGATGTAGTCGATGAAGGTATCGCGGCCGTAATAGTCCAGCGCGACGCGGGCGGCGAGCTGGCTGCTCAGCGGCCCACTCAGCATGCCGGACACCCGGTGGGTATTGTAGCTGCCGTATTCCGCCTGCAGGGCGCCTTCCGGTGTGAAAGTCGGATCCTTGGTCTTTACGATGATCGCGCCGGCGATGCTGTTGGCGCCTTGCGATGTGGTCTGAGGTCCGCGGAAGACCTCGATCTGATCTAGATCCCAGATGGACGTCGCCCCGAACACGGTTTCGAAATAGGTCTGGTAGTGCCCGTCGATATTGATCGAGGCCCGTGGCACAGTGCCGGAATAGAATGCGACCGCACCTGTGTTCGGTCCCTGTGTATCCTGTCCGCGAATAATGGGCGCAACACCCACCGTTCCGGGAAAGTAGACGTTCGGGACGTCCTTGATGGCACTTTGAACACTCTGTTCTTCAGGACGCGTTTCCTGATCCTCGGCGGTAATGATTTCCACCGAACTGGCCGTTTCCTGCAGGCTGCGGGAGATTTTTTCCCCGCTTACATAAATCGTATCGAGAACAGTGACATCTGAACCGTCGCCTGCTCCAGTATCCTGAGCGAACGCGATACAGGAAACAAACTGTGAAATAGTAATCACAGCTGTACTTCCAAGCAACGTTGAAATTCGTGTCAGTTTCATCTTATTACCCTGATGATGATGGTTCTGCGCAAGCTGGCGTGATCTGGCGTGCGACAGTTTTTTGAGGAGTAGTTCCATTGCCCAATGCGACCATCACTTGCCCAACCCTCGGGAAAATGGATCAACTGAATTTCACTATACAGAACTCATTACACATTTCAACATGAGTTAAAAACTCATGAATAAAAGTTGCGAAACGGCAACACTGATCCTCAACAAGCTGAATTTTAACGAAAAATATCAGAAATGACCGATTGAACTCACCGCGTTTGCCCCATACCCTTATGGGCAGACGGGAGAGAGAACCTTTGCAAAACACTTTGAAAAACGGGAGTGCGGGAGAGCCCCAGCGGTTTCCGCACCATGTGCCGGGCTCATGAGCGCCGAGGACGATGAAGATACGCAGGGCCCGGCGCGCAAACGCTCCGGAAACATCCAGTCCGTTTCCATTGCAACGCGGTTTCTGAACATTCTCGCCAACGGGTCCGAACCCATGGCCCTGGGTGTGATCGCCAGGAAAGCGGGGACCGGCAGCCCGACGGCCCATCGCTATCTGCAGAGCCTGGTGAAAGAGGGGCTGGTCATGCAGGACCCGCAGACCGGCTTTTACGATCTTGGCCCGACGGCCTTGAGCATCGGCATCGGCGCCCTGAAGAGAATAGATCCCGTCGATATCGCCGGGAGACACACCAAGAAGCTGGCCAGCGGCCTGGCCGCGAGTGCCGGCGTGGCCATCTGGACGGAGCGCGGCCCCACTGTTGTGCGCTGGTACCGCAGCGCCCTCTTTTCCATCAGTTCCGTTGGACTGGGCGACGTTCTTCCGGTCGACAATTCCGCGTGCGGACTGGTCTTTCAGGCCTTTCTGCCGGACAAACAGATCGATGTGGCGCGAAAGCTGCAGCCCACGCATTTCCGCGGCAAGCGGCCCTCGCGAGAGACCCTGGAAACCGTGCGCTCAACCTGCTGGGCGGAGCTGACCGACCATCTTCTGCCCGGCATTACCGGTCAGGCGGTTCCCGTATTCGATGCGCAACAGGAAATCGCATGTGTCATGACGACGGTCACAAATCTCGGTCTGCTGCACAAGCCGGAAGACAGGAAGGCACTGCTTGACTGCGCCAAACAGGCCGCGCGGGAAACAGGGGGCACCGCAGCCTTTTCACTCAAGTGACAATAAACACCAGAGGTCGAAAACATCCCGATCTCAATCGGTTCCGCGGGCGTCAGTTTTCTAACTCCGTGGGCACGGTCCGCTCGTCTGTCGAAAACTTGAGCTGATCCCTTTTTATGAGCGCGGTCGTCACGTTGCTCCTCATTCGTTTGTGAAAGGCCTGCGACAGATATGGATTTTTGCTCGCATTTGATGAAATACAAAGCGGATTGGGCCAAACCGGTAAATGGTTCTCATTCGAACACTATAACGTTTCCACGGACCTCTTCGTTATATCCAAAGGCACAGGTGGAGGGATTCCGCTTTCTCTTCTCGTCTTGCTTCGAAGCGACGCGTGGCGTCCGGGCACGCGGGTATGGACTTAATAACGCCGCGAGAGCAGACTTCCCGGCGTTTGTCGCATTATTCAAGCATCCTGACCCTGAAACGCGCGGTTTGGGCCGCTTTGATTTCAAGGCGGTGTGATACGGTTGGCGGCAGACCAGACATTCGGAGAAATGTCGCAGCCAAGGCCAAGTTCCCTGAGCCGTTCGGATCTCTGCCCGATCTGATAAGGACCGTCGACAGTGGGACACTGGCAGGTTGTCAGGCCGTTTTCGTCCTGTTTGCACGGAGCGGTCATGCAGCCTGCATACAGACCGCCCTCGCATGCGGTCGAGCCAAAACTGTGCTCCGAGACATGATCCAAACTGAAAGTCGAAATCAGCGTCACATCTTTCAGATTCTTGTAAAGCGTCTGCGGAGAGCCCGTACCGATATTGCCAAGCATCGAGCAGACCTCCGCCTGCTGACAGCCCTCGCCCTGGAAATCGGAACCGGCACAGCTGTTCAGGTTTGTCAGGTTGAGGCATTTACCGCCCAGTGGTCCGCATTCCTCTATGGTTTTCTTGTGTGTTTCTTTCTGCAGGATGCCGGTCATCAGGACATAATTGTACTGAAGTTCCAGGTTCAGGGGATTTTTGTCCGAAACGTCAGGCAAGTCGGTTACCGCGTAGCAGGTGCATTCGGCTGCCCCGGGGCCGTTGGGATCCACCTTGCATGGCAGGACCGGCGGGTCGGAATACCGTCTGCTCGGCGTCGCGATATCGGGGCCGGAATAATAACAAAGCGCGTAGGGGTTGCCGCTACACGCGAGGAACTGGGTGGGTACGGTCCAGCTGTCCGATCCGGGCGGTGGCAGATTGTCCGCAGCATGCGCGGGAACCGGGATAATGTAGAACCCCAGGGTAAGAAATACGGCGGCGAGAATACCCTTCATAGTCTCTCTCCATAAATATCAGTCGGGAAATTCCTCGATTGTATTCAATTCTTGAAAACTATCACAGGTTGATACGGCGGCCAAATGATAGATCCGCGCGCACCGCAGGGATCAAAACGATCCATCAAATGCCGGGACTAAACACCTAGGGTCTGTGGACAATAAGGAATTGGTCGAGGTTTGGATGCAAAACGCCCAGTTCAAGAAGCAAGGTCGTCGCAGGAAGGGTGTTCCCTTTCAAGACATTGCGACGCCGAAATGGGCGTTTTGCGCCAAATCTCTTCGAGACGTGGCGGATTTCGGTCCCGACTGTGTCGGAAAGTCCTTGTGGTGGGCCGCACCACTGCGGACTTTCCTCCTGTTCAGACACCGAAATCCGGCTCGCGCCGCGACCCAAACCTAATTGTCCACAGACCCTAAAGCCGCTGTGTGTAGGTTGCCGCCTTCATGAGAACCGCATAGTCCCTGGAAAGATCGAGAAACGCGTCATAGCTTTTCTGGACTTCGGCGAATGACGGGTTGGAGGCGGCGTTTTCCGCCATGACCTCGGCAACGGCTGTCTTGAGCGCTGCCGTCACGTCTTGCGGGAAGGCGGTAAAGGTGATGCCTTCCGATTTCAGCTTCCGCATGGCGACCGCGTTGTAATAATCGAACTGGGCCGTGGTTTCCACCGAAGCGGCCTCGGCGGCGTTGGCGATAATGGCCTGCAGGTGCGGCGCCAGGCTGTCGTAAGCCTCCTTGTTGACGACGATCTCAAGACCCGCCGAAGGCTCGTGGAAGGCAGGAACGTAGCAGTATTTCGCGACCTTCTGCAGGCCGAAAGCCTGATCCAGCATCGGTCCGACCCATTCGGCCGCGTCGATCGCGCCGGACTGGAACGCCGGGAAGATTTCCGGAGGCGGCAGCAGAACGGCATTGACACCCAGCTTGCGCATCGCCTCCCCGCCAAGGCCCGCGATACGCATGTTCAGTCCGGCCAGATCGTTCAGGCTCTCAATCGGCTTCTTGAACCAGCCGGCTGCCTGGACGCCGGAGTTTCCGGAATAAAACGGGACCAGCCCGCGTTCGGCATAGATGCTGTTCCACAGATCCTGTCCGCCGCCATAACGCAGCCAGGCGGTTGTCTCTTCGGCCGTCATGCCGAAGGGAACGGCGGAAAAGAAATGCAGGGCCGAGTTTTTCGACGCCGCGTAATAGGGCGTGGAATGACCTATTTCAGCCGTCCCCTGCTCTACCGCGTCCTCGACGCTGAACGGTGGCACGAGTTCGCCGCTCGAATAGACCTTGAAGGTCAGCTGGCCGTCGGACATGGCGGCCACGCGGTCGGCGAAGGTGGTGACGTTCGTGCCGACACCCGGCGCCTTGGCCGGAAAGGACGTCGGCAGCTTCCACTCGACCTTGCCCTGGGCAATTGCCGGTGCCGCCAGCATGGTTGCGGGTGCGGCAATAGCGCCCGCCTTCAAGAAATCACGTCTTTTCATAGATTATCTCCCCGACTGATCAGAACAGAATTGCGGGCAACCAGGTTGAAAGCGCCGGAAAGGCGGCGACAAGTGCCAGTGCCAGCAGTTGAATGGCGACAAACGGAATAACCGCGACATAAATATCCGCCGTCCTGATTTCCGCAGGCGCGACCGACCTGTAATAGAAGAGCGCGAAACCGAATGGCGGTGTCAAGAACGATGTTTGCAGATTGAGCGCGATCAGCACCGCGAACCAGACCGGGCTGATGTCCGATTGCAGGATGATCGGCCCGACGATGGGAACGACGATGAAAATGATCTCCACGAATTCCAGAATGAAGCCGAGCAGGAAGATCACCAGCATCGTCAGCAACAGCATGCCATAGGCCCCGCCGGGCAACGACTGCAACAGCTCGGCGACATGTTCGTCGCCGTCAAAACCGCGAAAGACCAGCGACAGGATACCGGCGGCGATCACGATGCCGAAGATCATGCCGGTGATCGTAACGGTTTCGCGCAACGCCGGCAGAAGCACACCGCCGCGCAGAAGCGAAACCATCGCGGCAAGCAGCAGCGCGAAGGCACATGCCGTCAGCGAAACCGAAATCACCGTCAGGAGCGACCAGGCGATGCGTCCGCCGGAGAACTCCAGGCCGAACAGTCCTGCCTGACGCAATCCCAGAAGCAGGACGGCAAGCGCGGCGCAGGCTGACGCGATGCGCAAACTGGGGCGGCTTTCGACCGCCGACGCGATCAGGATGGCTCCGGCCACACCGACGCTGGCAGCCTCCGTGGGGGTCGCGATGCCAAGCAGAATACTGCCGAGAACGGCAACGATGAGCCCAAGCGTCGGGGCGATATTGCGGGCCAGTTGACCGGCGGAAATTTCGGTGCGGACAGGGGCCGATTGGTCCCTGGAGGGAGATGCGCGCAGTTTCAACAGAACATAGGCCGCATAGAATGCCACCAGCAGCAGTCCGGGAATAAGCGCCCCTGCGAACAGGTCGCCGACGGTCACGGGATCCGGCGCGAAATTGCCGGCTTCCTGCTGCGCCTGGAAATAGGCATTTGAGACCTGATCCCCGAGCAGGATCAGCACGATAGAGGGCGGGATGATCTGGCCGAGCGTGCCGCTGGCGCAAATCAGCCCGCTGCTCATATGCTTGTTCACACCGGCGGACAAAAGCGCCGGCAGCGTGATGGTGCCGAGCATGACTATCGTCGCGCCGATAATGCCTGTCGAGGCGGCGATCAACGCGCTGACGAGCACCACCGACACCGCCAGCGCCGACTGGTTGCCGCCGAGCGCGGCCGTGAGACTCTTCAGCATGCGCTCGGCCTGACCGGATTTCTCCAGCAGCAGCCCCATGAGCACAAAAAGCGGCACGGCAAGAAGCAGCGGGTTGGTCATCACGCCGTAGACCCGCTGGGGCACCGCCTGAAAAAAGACCAGGTCGAAATCCCCCGCTGTTGCCGCGAGAAGCGCAATCAGCGTCGGAGCGCCGGCAATAGCCAGAAGGACAGGAACACCGGAGAGGATTGCGCCGAAGACGGCGAAAGCCAGAACGGCAAGCCAGAGAAGATCCGGGTTCATCTGGCGGCAATCCGCCGAATGAGACCGGCAAAGCGGTGAAGAACAAGCAGAACAATCAACAACGGCAGGATCAGGAGGCAGGTCTTGACGATGAACAGGCCCGGCAGGCCGCCGGTTTCCGGCGAGCCTTCGAGAATGGCCCAGGAACTTCGCACCAGCGGGAACGCCGACCACGCCATGAGAGCGAAAACCGGCAGCGCAAGCAGGAGATCGCCAAGCCAGTCGACCCGCCGGTTGGTGAGCGCGCTCCATCTCTGGCGCAGGACATCCACACGCACATGTCTGTCCGCATCGAAGGTCACGGCGACCGACAGGGCAACGAGCGCCGCGAACGCGTAGTTGACCCCATCCTGGATTTCCAGAAAGCCGACGCCGAGAAGATAGCGCATCAGCACCATGGCGAGTTGTCCGAGAAAGACGATGACGGCCAGCCCCATGCAGACCGACCGCACGGTCACAAACACATTCCGCATAAAATGTCCGTTTTGCGCAAAATTACGGTTCTTCGATCGCCAGCAGAAGTCACGTCCCGCCAGCTCGGGAGCGGACCAACTTAATTGGCGGAATCACGCGTGTATACAATGATTTGCCGGAATTCATGCGGGGTAACAGGATTTCTTGTTTCCGCCCTCCAAAAGACCGAAATTCGCTTATTCCCGCTGCCGCGGCCAGTCTCCGCCGCGCATTCGCGGTTTGCACGGTCAATCCCGTAAGACTCAGGAACCGTCGCCGCGCGGCCTGCGTGCGTCATCGGAACGCATTTCCAGCCACATGGCGTTCATGATCGCCATGCAGCACGCAAGAGGCATGCCGAGCGCCCAGGCAAAATACCACATCCGTTCATCTCCTCAGTAAGCCGTATGGTTGTCGCGTTCGATGGTTTCCTCGTCAACCTTGCCCCAAAGCACCTTGTAGACCCAAGCCGTGTAGACAAGGATGATCGGCAGAAAGATCGCCGTCGCCACGAGCATGTTGAACAGGGTCCGATGCGTGGAAGCCGCGTCCCACACCGTCAGGCTGGCCTCCGGCTGGACCGAGGATGGCAGGATGAAGGGGAACATGGAGACGCCCACGGTGGAAATGATCCCGAACACCGCCAATTTGGAGAACCCGAAGACCAGCATTTCCAGTCGTGTCTGCAGCAGGATCAGTGTTCCGACGAGGCCGAGGAAACCGATTGCGGGCGCCAGCCAAAGGATCGGATGCGCCGCATAATTGCGCATCCAGGCGCCGCCCTCCACCACCACCTGCTTGGCAAGCGGGTTGGCCGCCATGTTTGGATCGACTTCGGAAGTGATCCGGAAGCCTTCGACAAAACCGGTGGCGACCAGATACCCGCCAAGCGCGAAGAGCACGATGCCAAAACCGGCGGCAACCGTGCCGGTACGGCGGGCCCGGCGTGCGATATCCCCGCTGGCCCGCATGACCAGCCAGACCGAGCCGTGCATGACCAGCATCGTCACGGAAAGCAATCCGCAAAGCAGGGGGAAGAGGGAAAACAACCCGAAGAACGAACCGTCATACGTCATGCGCAGGTCCGAATCGAGCTTGTAGGGCACACCCAACAGGACATTGCCCACCGCAACGCCAAACACCAGCGCCGGAACGAAGGAGCCGGTAAACAAGGCCCAGTCCCAGGCGCTCCGCCACGACGGGTCGGGCCGCTTGGATCTGTACTTGAATGCCACCGGCCGCAGGATCATGGCGGCGAGCACCACGAACATCGCAAGGTAAAAACCGGAAAAGCTGATTGCGTAAAGCGGCGGCCAGGCGGCGAAGATGGCCCCGCCCGCCAGGATGAACCAGACCTGATTGCCTTCCCAGGTCGCGCCGATGGTGTTGATCACGATACGCCGCTCTATATCGGTCTCGGCAATGAAGGGCAGCAGGGTTCCAACGCCCATGTCGAAACCGTCCATGACCGCAAATCCGATCAGCAGCACGCCGAGAAGCAGCCACCAGATCATTTTCAGCGTCGAGTAATCGATCAATTCATGAAGAACCATATGTCCTACTCCGCTGGAACAGGGGCTGCGCCGGAGACCGGACGCGGTGACGTTTCAGACGAGGGGTCTGCCGGGTCCCCGTCATCCGGGCCTATCCTGACATATTTGATCATCAGGGCGACCTCGATCACCAGAAGCGTGCTGTAAAGCGCCACGAACCCGGCAAGTGTCAGCAACACCTCCGTCACGCTGAGGCTCGAAACCCCGACCGCCGTCGGCAGCATGCTTTCAATGATCCAGGGCTGACGGCCATATTCGGCGACGAACCAGCCCATCTCGCAGGCAATCCAGGGGAGCGGGATCGACCAGACCGCGATATGCAGCAGCCAACGGCGCTTTTCCCGAAGCGCATCGAGCTGCCCCGAGGAGGAATAATAGAAGAAGACCGCCGTCATCAGGATAAAGAAGAACCCGCAGGCGACCATGATCCGGAACGCGTAGAACATCGGAAGGACGTTAGGTACGGTCGACCACGCGGCCGCATCCACCTGGTCGGCTGTCGCTTCCATCGGATTGTCGGTAAATGGCAGCAGAAGATAGGCGTAGCCAAGGGACTCTGAATTCCTGGCGAAGGTGTTGCGCACCTCTTCATCGACGCCCTTGGGATCGCTGCGGATTTTCTGCAAGGCATCCCAGGCGATAGCCCCCTGCACGATGCGATCCTTCGAGTGCTCGACAAGGTCCTTGATTCCCGGGATCACCGTATCGAGGGACCGGGTGGCGATCAGGCCCATCACAAAGGGCACCTCGATGGCAAATAGGTTGTCGCGACCCTTCATGTCCGGCCACGCAACGAGGTTGAAAGACGCAGGCGCGGGTTCGGTTTCCCACATCGCCTCGATGGTGGCGAGTTTCATCTTCTGGTTCAGGTTGGCTTCATAGCCGCTCTCGTCTCCCAGGACGACAACCGACAGGGCGGAGGCAAAACCGAAGGCCGAGGCAATTGCCATCGACCGTTTGGCGATCCGCACGTGCCGGCCCTGCAGCATGTACCAGGCGGATATGCCCAGCATGAACATGGCGGCGGTGATATAGCCCGCGGAGACCGTGTGAACGAATTTCGCCTGGGCGACCGGGTTGAACAGAACGTCATAGAAGCTGGAGACTTCCATGCGCATCGTGTCCGGATTGAAGACGGAGCCCACCGGATGCTGCATCCAGCCGTTGGCTATGAGGATCCACAGCGCGGAGAGATTGGTTCCTATCGCCACGGCCCAGGTGGCGGCAAGGTGCTGGCGTCTGGAGAGCTTGTCCCAGCCGAAGAAGAACAGGCCGACGAAGGTTGCCTCCAGGAAAAACGCCATCAGGCCTTCAATCGCAAGCGGCGCTCCGAAGACGTCGCCGACAAACTGGCTGAAATAGGCCCAGTTCATGCCGAACTGGAATTCCATGGTGAGGCCTGTCGCGACCCCGAGGACGAAATTGATCCCGAAGAGCGTGCCCCAGAACTTGACCATGCGCTTCCAGATCTCACGGCCGGTCATCACATAGACCGTTTCCATGGTTGCAAGCAGAACGGACAGTCCGATCGTCAATGGCACGAACAGGAAATGGTAAAGCGCCGTCATGGCAAATTGCAGGCGGGACAGGTCGACAACGTCGAATTCCATCTTTTTTCCCCTTTTCAAGCCACAACCGACTTGAGCGCGATGCATTTGCATCCAAGGCGTGAAGGCTCACATACGATGCGGGTTTGATGTGTACGGGCGAACCTGGATTCAAACCAGAGTTTCCAGCTCCGACAAAAGAGATAAACCGGCTAAAGTCAGGACCTTATACTATGACCTTCCACATCCGGGATCGTGACCCAGCGGCCGGGCAAGGTCAATGCGACAGATGGTGACCGGCCCCCGGAAACTTCGGCGAAGCTGCCTTTACTCACCGGATTTCATGTCCAGGTTCAGGCAGGCGCAGTATCCGGTCCGCGGCATCAAGCTCAAGCCGCTTGTGCGCGATCATCAGAACCGACGCGTTTCCTCTGAATTGCAGAAACCGGGACAGAACATCACGAGCAGTTTCGCTGTCGAGCCCTTCCGTCATCTCATCGAGAATAAAAAGTTTCGGCCGGGTCAAAAACGCCCGCGCCAGCGCCAGCCGCCGTTGCTCGCCGCCGGAGAGGCCGAGCCCCCCCTCGCCCAGAACTGTGCCAAGTCCCTGCGAGCTGTCGGAAATCCGCTCAACCAGCGCGGCATGCTCCAATGCGGTCCAAAGGTCCGCATCGGTCGCGTCGGCATTTGCGATGCGCAGATTGGCAGCGACCGTGTCATTGAACAGATACGCCCGCTGACCGAGCACGGTGATCGACCGGCGCAGCGTCTGCTCGTCGTACTCGCCAAGGTCCCGTCCATCCAGACATACGCGGCCGGCGCGAGGATCAAGCATGCGTGACGCGATGGCCGCGACAGTGCTCTTGCCACACCCGCTTCGTCCGGCAATCGCGACCGCTTCCGCTTTGCCGATGTCGAATGACAGCGTCTCGAGAACATCGCGCGCGGCTCCCGGATAGCGGAAAGTCACGTCCTCAAAGCCAAGCAGTGGAGGATTGTCGCCTGGCCGATGGATCGCGGGCGTTTGCGCGTTGGACGTTCGCGCGGGTGCCACGGATTGAAGGGCCGATACCCGTTTGGCCGCCAATGCGGTGCGCGGCAGTCTGGCCAGGCCCGGCAGGGCCATGGAAAACAGCTCCGGCAAAACCACCACGACCAGAACCAGCCCGGCAGCAAGAGCCGGGCTGAACGCGGCTTGCGCTGCTCCCACGACCGCCACGGCAAGGGAGACGGCAAGAAAAACCTGGCCGACAAGGCCCGAGAGACAAATCAACCGGGTTGCCCGGCGTTCCTCCACGTCCTCGGCCGCCGTCAACCGTTCGTCAGCGGACAGGATAGATGCCGCAACCGCATCGAGACCGCCATAGATGGCAAGGTCGCGGCGGCCCGCGACCAGATCGGCCGCCCGAAGCCTGATGGCGTCCGAAGCGGCATCCGCCCGCCGCGCGGCCTTTCTGTCCGCCCGGGCGACCGAAATCCACGCCAGCCCGGCCCAGGCACCCAGAAACACGACCCCTGCCACAAACACCGGAACGGCTATGGCAAACCAGACGCACAAGAGAGCGGCAGCGGTGAAAACACACAGAAGGACCGGCACGACGATCCGTAGATAAACCGTGTCCAGTGCGCTGATATCCAGGGTCAGGCGGTTGAGGAGAACACCTGACCGGCGGTGGCGGTCTCTCCTTGTCAAGAACGCGGCGAAAAGCTGATTGCGCAACGCGGTCAGGAACCGGAACGTCGCGTCATGCGTAACCACCCGTTCTCCGTATCTTCCCGCGGTTCTGACGATGGCGAGCGCGCGGATGATCGCGCTCGGCGCGAAAATGTTCAGAAACGCGCCGCTCAGCCCCGCCAGCGCCGCGGCGGTGATGAACCATCCGGAGACCCCGAGCAGCAGGATACCGGCAACAGCGGGCAGGATGGCCGCGAGAATGCCAAGCCAGAAATGGAACCGGTCATGCTGGTGCTGAGAGGAAACGATCCGCCAGACGGCTTTCATGGCGTGGCCCCCTCCCTCACTCCGGCCGTCAGCTCGGCAAGATCAATGGTCCGGCCCGGCATTTCGAGGACAGCCGGATCATGGGAGGCGATCAGGGAGGTGCGGCCGGCCGTGAGGGTTTTCAGGCCCCGGATCACGTCGGCCGCTGTATCTTCGTCGAGACCCGCGGTCGGCTCGTCGGCAAGGACCAGTGTTGCCTTGCGGTGCATGGCGGCGCGCGCCAGCGCCACGCGGCGGATTTCGCCGACCGACAGGCCAAACCCGTCTTCCCCCAACGGGGTGGCAAGCCCGTGCGGCAGACGCCTAACAAGGTCCTCCGCGCCGGCCAGACGCAGAGCTGTCCAGAGGTCGTCTTCGCTTACCGGAGCTCCGTCCTCCACCCCCTTGAGCAGATTGGCCTTCAGGCTTCCATGGAAGAGACGCGGGGACTGGCTGATCCAGATCACATTGCGGCGCAGAAGACCGGCAACCAGCCGTGCGCTCTTTCCATCGATCCGTATTTCCCCCTCCTCGGGCAGATGAAATCCGAGAAGACAATCCAGAAGGGTCGTCTTGCCGCTGCCGCTCGGTCCGGTGAGAAAAACCGTTTCTCCCGGTGCCACATCAAGATCCATGTTCCTGAAGACCCGCCGCCCCGCAAGGGAGAGCGTCACGTCCGAAAAGCGGATCGACGGCGGCGATGAGATGCCATCCACAGCGACCGCAGCCGGGTTTTCCATAGAGATGCATTCAGGCAGTTGCGGACTATCCGGTCCGATTTCCTCGATCAGTGCCGCCAGTTTCTCCAGCGCAGCCACACCGGCGGCGCGGTCGTGATAGGCCGCGGCATAGGCCCTGAGCGGCGCGAAAAATTCCGGCGCCAGCAGCAGGACGAACAGCCCGCCCGAATAGGTCAACGGGGCGCCCCAGGTGCCGAACTCAATATCTCCCAGCAGCGAAAACCCGACATAGACCGCGCAAAACGCGATGCCGAGCGCGGAAAACAGCTCCAGGACGGTGGAGGACAGGAAGGCGATCTTGAGAACGCGCATGGTTCCGAGCCGGAAGCGCTCTCCGGCGGAGCGGATATCGTCTTCGGTGCGTTCGGCCGCGCCGAACAGGACCAGCGTTTCCAGTCCGCGGATACGGTCCAGAAGTATACCGCTCAATCGGGTCAGTTCTTCCTGCTGCGCCGCGCTCGCGGCTTTCGCCCGCATTCCGATGAGCGCCATGAAGACGGGGATCAGCGGTCCGCAAATCAAAAGGATCAGCGCGGCCAGCCAGCTGAACCAGACCGTAACAAGAACGATCGCCAGCGGCACCAGTTTCAGGCGCATGACTTGCGGGACATAATTGCGGTAATAGGGCCCGAGAAGATCGACCTGTTCGGTGATCTGGGCCGCGAAAACGCCCGACGCGGGAAAAACCGCGGCGGGGGACCGCTCCACCGCCACCCGCAGGATGTCCGCCCTCGCCCGGCTCTGGATCTTGCGCGCAATGCGGCGGGCGCCGTTCAGTGCGCGGTTCTGCAAAAGCATCCTGAGCACCGCGAGGCAGACCAGGCCCGCGACGATCACGAGAAGCTGACCGGAAACCGATGCGGATTGAGGGCTGGTTGCTCCGGCCCCAAAGAGGTCCGCCAGCATTGCTCCAAGGGCAATTGAGATCAATCCGGCTTGCGGGATCCACAGCAGATCGGACATCCCGAGGAGGTAGCCGGTCCGGCGCAGGCTGTGCCCCTCACTTGCGAGCGGCTGACCGATAGCGGCATTTGCTTGCCGCTGCGCCGTCTCTCCCGCTCCGGGTGTCTGTGAAGTCAATCTCTTTAGCATCGCAAATGTGATGTCGCGCTCCCCCGGCGAATTCAAGTGGCACATTGCCACGGTTTCCCCGCCCTCCCGTCTTACCGCGCCTGTATTTCGAGTTCCACAAGGAAACGGGTCAGGTCAGGAGTGCAGAAAGACCTGCGGAAAACAAAAAAGGGGCGACGCGATTGCGCCGCCCTCTCAAAATTTTCTGAACCTTCCTGCCTTCAGCAGAAAGCAGGCTGGTCCGATCTTACTTCATCGTCGGAATGGAGAACTCGGCGCCATCCTTCAGGCCGGACGGCCAGCGGGAGGTGACGGTCTTGGTACGGGTGTAGAACTTGAACCCGTCCGAACCGTGCTGGTTGAGATCACCGAAGCCGGATTTCTTCCAGCCGCCGAAGGTGTGATAGGCGAGCGGCACCGGGATCGGCACGTTGATGCCGACCATGCCGATATTGATGCGCGAGGCGAAATCGCGCGCCGTATCGCCGTCACGGGTAAAGATCGCCGTGCCGTTGCCGTACTCGTGGCTCATCGGCAGGTCGAGGGCTTCCTCATAGTCCTTCGCGCGGACAACGGAGAGAACCGGGCCGAAGATTTCGGTCTTGTAGATGTCCATGTCCCTGGTGACATTATCGAACAGGCAACCACCCATGAAGAAACCGTCCTCATAGCCCTGCATGGAGAAGTCGCGGCCGTCGACAACGAGCTTAGCCCCTTCCTTGATGCCCTGCTCGACAAGGCCCTTGACGCGCGCCAGGGCTTCCCTGGTGACCAGCGGACCGAAATCGACGTCGTTGCCGGCCGTGTAGGGACCGATCTTCAGGGCTTCGATCTTCGGCGTCAGCTTTTCGATCAGTGCGTCGGCGGTGCTTTCCCCGACCGGAACCGCGACGGAAACCGCCATGCAGCGTTCACCGGCCGCGCCGTAGCCCGCGCCGATCAGCGCGTCGGCGGCCTGATCCATGTCGGCATCCGGCATAATGATCATGTGGTTTTTCGCGCCGCCGAAGCACTGCGCCCGTTTGCCGGAGGCCGTTGCGCGCGAGTAGACATATTGCGCGATAGGCGTGGAGCCGACAAAGCCGACGGCCTGAATGGTCTCGTCGTCCAGGATTGCGTCCACAGCGCTCTTGTCGCCGTTGACGACGTTCAGGATACCGGCGGGCAGACCGGCCTCGATCATCAGTTCGGCGAGCATGATCGGCACGGACGGATCGCGCTCGGAAGGCTTCAAAATGAAGGCATTGCCGGCGGCGATCGCCGGGCAGAATTTCCACATCGGGATCATCGCCGGGAAGTTGAACGGCGTGATGCCGGCGACGACGCCGAGCGGCTGGCGCATGGAATACATGTCGATGCCCGGACCCGCGCCCTCGGAGAATTCACCCTTGAGGAGATGCGGGGCACCGATGCAGAATTCCGCGACTTCCAGGCCGCGGATCACATCGCCCTTGGCGTCCGGCAGGGTCTTGCCGTGTTCACGTGAGAGCGCTTCGGCCAGCTTGTCCATGTCGCGGTTGAGCAGGTCGACGAATTTCATCATGACGCGGGCACGGCGCTGCGGGTTGGTGGCCGCCCAGGCCGGCTGCGCGGCAGCGGCATTGGCGATGGCCGCGTCCATTTCCTGCTGGCTGGCGAGCGCGACCTGAGCCTGCACCTCGCCGGTGGCCGGATTATAGACATCCGCGAAACGGCCGGATGTACCATCCACATGCTTGCCGCCGATAAAATGACCGATTTTCTGCATTTTGCGTTTCTCCCATAAGCCCTGCCGCGCGCAGACCCTGTTTCTGGCTTTTAATTCTCTGTCTTTTTGACTTTTATTTTTGCAATAAACAAGCCGCAGTTTTCCGTATCTGTTGTGCGTTTTTTATAGTTATGGTACAAAGACGTCTCATATGTTTCCGTCATTGCCGGGCTTGATCCGGCACTCCATGCCTCGGCCTCGCCTCCTGGAAATGCTTCCCCCTGGAGAGAAAACGGCTTGGATCACCGGGTCAAGCCCGGTGATGAGGGACCAACACCGCAACCGGACCGGCTGATCATGAACTGGGACGATATCCGCGTATTCCTTGCCATTGCCCGCACGGGCCAGATCCTGGCGGCTGCACGACGGCTTGGCGTCAATCACGCCACCGTCGCCCGAAGGCTTACGTCCCTGGAGGAGAGCCTGGGCGCACGGCTGTTCGACCGATCAACGTCCGGATGTGTCCTGACCGAAAGCGGCGACCGTTTCTTTGAACGGGCGGAGCGGATGGAAGCGGAGGCCGTTGCCGCGCAGGCCGATCTCGGCGGCGATACGCCCGGCATTAGCGGCACCGTGCGCATTGGCGCGCCGGACGGGTTCGGGGTCGCCTATCTTGCACCCCGCCTGGGCAAGCTCACGGAAAGACATCCCGGCCTGACGATCCAGCTCGTTCCAATGCCCCGCTCCTTCTCGCTGTCGCGGCGCGAAGCCGACATTGCGGTAACGGTCGACCGGCCGGAAACCGGGCGCCTCGTTGCGGGCAAACTGGTGGATTACGCGCTCGGTCTCTACGCCTCCCGGGCTTATCTCGACCGGCGCGGCACGCCCGGGACAGCAGGCGATTTAAGCGCGCACGATCTGATCGGCTATGTGGAGGATATTCTTTATTCCCCTTCGCTCAGCTACGGCACGGAAATAACGCGCGACTGGTCGGCCCGGTTCGAAATCGCCTCCGCCCTCGGCCAGACCGAGGCGGTGCGCGCGGGCGCGGGCATCGGCATCCTGCACGATTTCATCGCGCGCGCTGATCCCAGCCTTGTAGCGGTTCTGCCGGAGATCAAGATCCGCCGGGCCTACTGGATGGTGACCCATGAAAGCTCCCGTCCGCTGCGCCACGTGGCCGCCGTCCAGGACTTCCTGCGCGATCAGGTCGCGCACGATAAAGCGATATTCGCCTGAAAGACTGCCAGAACCGAAAATCGTCTGGATCGGGCAATTCTGCCTTCATCGCCATTTTTCCGTCAGCGAAAGCCACTCCCGTGTCCGGGCTTCCGGATCCCGGTTGCCGGTGACGTCGGAAATGACGGCCGCCACGTCGGCGCCGTTTTCAAAAACGCCCGACACCCGCTCCAAAGTAAGGCCGCCAATGGCCACAAGGGGCAGTCCGCCGATCTGCCGTTTCCAGCCGCCGATCTTTTCCAGCCCCTGCGGTGCCCATTTGAGCTCCTTCGAACCGGTCGGATAGACCGGCCCCAGCGCGACATAGTCCGGATCGACCGACAGCGCCGTTTCCAATTCTTCGCCGTCATGGGTGGAAACGCCAAGACGAAGACCGGCCTTGCGGATGGCCCTGACGTCCGCATCGGCCAGATCCTCCTGACCCAGATGGACGAAATCGCAGCCTTCCTCGATGGCGAGTTGCCAGTGGTCGTTGACGATCAACCGGCAACCATGATCTTCGCAGATCGCGTTCGAAACAGCGATTTCCCGGCGCAATTCGGCTTCCGGCATGTCCTTGATGCGCAGTTGAACCAGCTTGACGCCGAGCGGGACAAGCCGTTCGATCCATCCGGAGCTGTCGACGAGAGGATAAAAAGGATCGAGTTTCATGTTAGCGCCGCCCTGCCGGTAAAAAGATGTTGCCGGACCTGCCATGTCGCCCGGCGCCCCCGCTGTCAAGGCGGGAGCACGGTATCAGTACCCGTCTGCGAGACCGGCCAGGTATTGCCGGACGTCCGCGTGAGTTTCCAGCCGGTGGACCGACAGATGCGCCGGCGGCGCGCTAAAAATGGCCTCCAACTTGCGCCGGGCGCTGTGACGGGTCCGCCAGATGGAATGAAGGAACTCGAAGGTTTCAAGATTGAAAGGTTCCACACAGCCGTCCGGAAGGTCCGGGCGGCTTTGGCCATAATATTTCGCGGATCGGCGCAATACGCGGAACAAACGGACGCCAACGGGCATATCAAGCCAGATGAAGGTGTCGGCGCGGGCGAGCCGTTCCCCGTAAGTGTTTGAATGTCCGCCTTCTAATATCCAGCGATCCTGGACATGCACTTCGTGAGTGAGCCTGTCCTTTTCCGCTTTCGTGCGTGCGACCCAGCCCGGCTTATAGTGGATCTTGTCCATGTGATGGACCGGCAGGCCGGTTTTCTTGCCAAGCGCGATCGCGAGCATGCTTTTGCCGGATCCGGGGGCACCGACGATCATGACGCGTTTCATGAAAAGTCACCGAGATTTGCAGGAAAGGCCGGCCTTTATAACGGTCCTTGCAAGAATGAAAAGACGCAAACACACTGTTCAATGGACATTATTACGGAGAAGTTCTTATCTGATCTCCAGACGCGCATTGATATTCAAGGAGAGGCAGATGAGCTGGTTGAATACCCCCGACCCAGTCGCCGGAGACGCCGCAAGTTGCGATCCGGTCGAGACCATTATCGTCCCGCGGACCTCCGATCTCGGCGGCTTCTCGGTTCGCCGGGCCCTGCCCTCCGCGCGGCGCCGGATGGTCGGCCCGTTCATCTTCTTCGACCAGATGGGGCCGGCCGAACTGCTTGTCGGCGGCGGCATCGATGTGCGGCCGCACCCGCATATCGGCCTTGCGACGGTCACCTACCTGTTCGAGGGGGAAATGTATCACCGCGACAGTCTCGGCACCGAAATCGCAATCACGCCCGGAGCGCTGAACTGGATGAGCGCGGGCAAGGGCATCGTCCATTCCGAACGCGAGCGGGCGGAGCGCCGGCTTGAAAAGCGACCGCTGTTCGGCCTGCAAAGCTGGGTCGCCCTGCCGAAACATCTGGAGGAAGGCGCACCGGCCTTTCAACATTTCGGCGCGGACGCGCAGCCGGAATTTTCCGACAAGGGAGCTTCCGTCAAGCTGATTGCCGGCCAGCTTTTCGGACACAAGGCTCCGGTCCAGACGGCCTCGGACATGTTTTATGCCGATATCTCGCTGGAGCCCGGCGCGAAAATTCCGCTCGACGCGGGCTGGGAAGAGCGCGGCCTTTATACGGTATCCGGGCGGATCAGCATCGCCGGCCAGAGCTTCGATCCGGCCCAGTTGCTGGTTTTCAAGGCGGGCGATCATCTGGTGGTCGAGAATAACACACCGGAGGCGGCGCGTTTTGTGGTTCTCGGCGGCGAGCCGATGGACGGACGGCGTTACATCTGGTGGAATTTCGTCTCTTCCTCCAAGGAGCGGATCGAACAGGCGAAGGAAGACTGGCGGCGCGGACGTTTCGACACCGTTCCGGGCGACGCCGAAGAGTTTATTCCCTTGCCGGACCGCTGAAGGTTCACCGCGATCCAGGTTGTTCGACACTCCAGCCGCTTTCCAGAGGCGGCGCTTTTTCGAAACGGTCGGCGGGCCGGATCAGGTCCGGCTCGCCGAAATTCAGGATGATGTTGAGACGGCGGCCAGCCCACGGATCCCCGGTCAGTTTAGGGTCCTCCGGGGCGACCGACAGTCTGACACCCCGATGGATGGTCTCCAGCTTCTCAAATCCGGATATCGCTTGCCGGAACGGGCCGGGAACCGTCCAGCCGTAGCGGGTGGCCAGAGCATCGATCACGAGCCAGACGGCGTCCAGCCCGATCTGTTTCTGCTTCGGGTCCTCGACAACCAGTTTCAGACGCAGATAGTCGATCTTGTCTTGCGAAGGGCCCCGGAGCAGGAAAAACAGCGTCGTGGAGCCGTAATCGACGCTTGGCGTGGTCAGCGCCACCAGATCTGAAGCGCACTGCCAGCGGTCGGGCTGGAAGGGCGCTCTCTTCCAGCCCGGATTTTCCAGCCCGAGATCATGCAGTTCGGCGCAGAGCGCCGAGGGTTTGCCATGAAAGCCGCGTTTCAGCTCCGCGCTGAGTTCCGGCGACGGATTGAGCAGTTCCTCCCGTTCCCGGTCGCCCAATGGCAAAAGCGGGTCACTGAGGCGCGGTCCTGTCGCTTCGGCACCCGGACCTTGCTTCAGCCGCCAGACCAGCACGCCCGAGGCGGAGCCCAGCAGCAAAAACGCCAGCGTTCCCCAAACATAATAGTGGGTGACAAACTGCGATTTTCGGGGCTGCCCGGTCTTTTGACCAGCCGTAGCGGACTTGCCGGATGCGGTCGCCGGATCGCTCTCCTCCACAGCCCAGTGCGGGGCGTTCGACCCAGGGCCGGTTCTCCGGATTGGCCGTTTTTTTTCCTCCAGGTCGCGGTCCTGTACCGCATCCCGAGAAAGCAACTGCCTTATCCTGTCCGTCCAGCCTGCCATTCAGTCCGTTTCCACCGCGCCATCTGTTGCCGGGGCAAGGTTCGCGATATATCAAACCAAAGTCTTGAAAACGCAACCCGAGCTCTGTCAATTAGGGTCTGAACCGGGGTACCGGTTCCGCAACCCACCTGCTCCTGTATTCGCCGAATCCAGTCTGAAGGCCCAAATGTCCGAAAATTCTAGCTTTCCCGCCGACGGCCCTGACGTGCGGCGTGAGATTATCGAAACGGCGCGTGCGCTCTCCCGGCTCGGTCTCACCAAGGGCACGTCCGGCAATGTCAGTGCACGCATAAATTCCGGTTTTCTGGTGACGCCCTCCGGGACGCCTTACGAGGACCTGAGGGAAGACAAGATCGTCGCGATGGATCTGGACGGCTGCTACCGGGGAGATGTCCTGCCGTCTTCCGAATGGCGCATGCATCTTGATTTTTACCTGGCTAAACCGGCCTGCGGTGCCGTCGTTCATTGCCACAGCCCGCGCGCGACGGCGCTTGCCTGCCATCGTCGCGGCATACCCGCGTTCCACTATATGGTGGCTCTGGCGGGCGGCGACCGGATCGAATGCGCCGATTATGCCACTTTCGGCACCAGGGCGCTGTCGGAGGCGATGGCTGCCGCGCTGGGAGAGCGCAACGCCTGCCTGCTCGCCAATCACGGCCAGATCGCGGGCGGTCCGACCCTCGGCAAGGCGTTGTCGGTCGCGGAAGGGGTGGAGGACCTCGCCGATCAGTATCTGTCCGCGCTGACGCTTGGTGACCCTGTCATTCTAGATGCCACGGAAATGGCAAATATACTCAAGAAGTTCAAAAGCTACGGCAAGCAGACGAACGAACTGGAAGACGGACAGGCGGCGGCTTTCGAGCTGCCGAAACGGGTGGGATGACATGCGGTTGGGTATTGACTGGGGCGGCACAAAAATCGAGATCATCGCGCTGTCGGACGCGGGAGAAGAACTCTTCCGGCAGCGGCTCGACACGCCCAAGGGAGACTATGACGGCTGCCTTGCCGCTGTGAAGACGCTTGTCGATGCCGCCGAACAGGCGACCGGGCAGAGCGGCACGCTGGGCCTTGGCATTCCCGGCTCCCTCTCGCCCAAAACCGGGCTGGTCAAGAACGCCAATTCAACCTGGATGAACGGAAAGCCGCTGGACCGGGACCTGGAAGAGGTTCTCCACCGCCCCGTGCGCATTCAGAACGACGCGAACTGCCTGGCTGTCTCCGAGGCGACGGACGGCGCGGGAGCCGGAGCGCATGTGGTGCACGCGATCATCGTCGGCACCGGCTGCGGGTCGGGCATCGCCATCGACGGGAAGGCGCATCTGGGTGCGAACGGCATTGGCGGCGAATGGGGCGCCATCACCGTTCCCTGGCTGACGCAGCAAGAATTTCCCGGACCGGACAGCTGGATCGGCCACAAGGGCGTGATCGACCGCTGGTGCTCGGGCACCGGTTTTCAGCTCGACTACAAGGAGAGGACCGGCAACCTTCTCAAGGGGCACGAGATCATTGCGCTGAAACGCTCCGGCGATCCGGTGGCCAATGCGGTTTATGACGCCTATGTGAGCCGTCTTGCGCGTTCGCTTGCCATGAGCGCCAATCTGCTGGACCCGGATGTGTTCGTGCTCGGTGGCGGCATGTCGAATATCGATGAACTCTACGAGGATCTTGCCCCGGCAATGCTTCCCTTCATCTTCTCCGACACCTTCGAGACACCGATCCGCAAGGCCGTTCATGGCGACAGCTCCGGCGTGCGCGGAGCCGCCTGGCTCTGGAGCTGACGAGCCCCGGCAAACCGGATTTTCTCAGCAAGGATCAGGGCGTTCGCGGCCGGCCCAGGGTCACCAGCACAATCCCCGCACCGACGCTGACCACTGCCGCAAGCCTGCCGGCATCGGGAACCTCGCCGAACACCAGGAAGCCGAGGCCAAGGCCCGTGACCGCCGCGACGGATCCGATCTGGCTCAGATAGACCGGGCCTGCCGTTTGCTGCAGACGGAAATACAGGCCGTACTGAAGGGTGAAGATCGCGATCTGCGCGGCAAGCAGCGCGACGGCGCCGGTTGTCCAGGAAGCAGGCGCGACGGGCGTGCCCATGGCCGCGTTGAAGGCGGCAAGCCCGACAAATCCGACCGCCATCATGCCCACGGCCAGATCGACCGGGCCGACGCCTTTGGGCCATTTCAATGTCCGGTAGATATTTCCGACAGCCAGAAACACCGGAATGGTCAGCGCGAAAAGCGACCACCACGATGCCTCCAGGGACAATTTCGAACCCGAACCGGCCAGCAGAACAGCGCCACCGAGGCCGGCCAGAACCCCTGCCCCCCGCATAAGCTGAAGGCGCTCCAGCCGCAGGAGAACGGCGAATGCGTAAGTCAGCACCAGGGGAAAGGCATAGCTGAGCGACACGAAGCCCGCGCCGACCTTTGAAGCGGCGACCACCGCGATCATGTTGGGCACGACGAACAGCAGACCGCTGAAACCGAGATAGACGGCAAGCTGCCTGCGATCGACCGACTCGCCGGTCTGCCCTTCCTTCCGGCCGGACATCCTGCTCAGGGTAAAAAGACCCGCCGCACCGCCCAGAATAGCCCATTGCAGCAACGCCAGAGGATGCCAGCCCAGGCCGGGAGCCGCCTTGGCGATGATGGTGGAGAGCGCCAGAAACCCGCCAATGACAAGCAGCAATACGACCGGCTGGTCAAACAGGCCTGCCGCTTCGGTGCCCGTACGAGAAGTCTTGCGGCTGGAGGATGCATGCTGCTGCCCGACCCCGGTAATGTTCGCCATCGGATGTTCCTTTCTCTTCACGTCGCGGCCGGCGACCGCTTTCGGGAAGAGATAACAACATTTATCTTTATTTCAAGATACTTGATATCAAGATTCTTGAATTCCAACGACTTCCACCGTAAAGAAGGCAGGTATCTCCTCGGTGCGGTCACCGGAATGGCGAAATTTTTCCAGAGCTTAATCCTGGGGATCATACAAGTAGCCTCACGCGCCAACGGTCTTTCGGGAAGAAGAGCATGACCATGAAATCCAGAGATCCCCAGAAGCCCGCTCCTCACCTCTTCGGAGACCCTGCTGACCTGCTGCTGGACCGCGCCGAGCGCGCGCGCCGGCAATGGCAGGACGAAATGCCCGAACTTTCCGGAAAGCTGCTGCCGATGGTTCTGATCGGCCGGCTGAACGAGGCGGCCCAGGTGATGAGCCGGGACTATCAGGTGCCCGCCTATGCCGATATCGGCCTGAAAACCGGTGAATTCGACGTGCTGGCGACGCTCGTGCGCTCCGGCCCGCCCTACAAGCTGACGCCGACCGAGCTCTACCGCACCACGATGATGAGTTCGGGCGGCATGACCGCACGCCTCGACAGGCTCGAAAAGGCAGGTTTCATTGAGCGCTGCCCGCATCCGGAAGACCGGCGCGCCCTTTCCGTCTGCCTGACCGACAAGGGCCTCCGGCTGATCAAGGGAAAGATTCCCGATTACGTCGAGACCCTGCACGCGGCCGTCGACGGCCTCACCAAAGACGAGCAGAGCGAACTCTCACACCTGCTCGAAAAGCTGATCCGCTCGGCGGCAGAGAAAAAGACTCCCTAGCGCCTCCCCTCGGCCGCCATCTTCTTCAGGGACACACGGTCGATCTTGCCGGTTGCATTGAGCGGCATTGCGTCGAGAACAATCACTTCCTCCGGGGCCCTGTACCCCACGCGAGCCCGGGCGAATTGAATGAGGTCCTGCATCGTGGGGACATCCGCGTCCGGATCCAGCGTGACATACGCCCGCACGTTTTCGCCATGCAGCCAGTTCTGCACACCGACCACGCCAGCGCTTTCCACCGCAGCATGCTCCAGGAGCGCAGCCTCCACTTCCTGCGGACAGATATTCGATCCGTCATGAATGATGATCTGTTTTTCACGGCCGTGAAACCAGAGATAGCCTTCGCTATCGACACTCATCACGTCGCCGGTGTCGAGCCATCCGTCCACCACCGTCTCAGCCGTGGCTTCGGGGTTGTTCCAATAGGCGACCATGTTGCCCGGAAAGTTTATCCAGAGCCGCCCGTCGGTTCCCACGGCAACCTCCCGGCCATCCTTGCCACGCAGCGATGCCCGGTAACCGGGACCGATTGGCCCGACAGAACCGAGCTTCAGTGCCGTGGGTGGAGACACCGTTGGAATGCCAATCTCGGTCATTCCGTAATCCTCCGCGATCGGGATGCCGGCCAGCGCGGTAAATTCCTCTTCAAGTGCCGCCGAAACCTTGTCGCCACCGGAAAAGCAGGCCTTGACGGAGGCGAAATCCTCCTTGCTGGCTCCGTGCTCCAGGACCAGGGCATAGAGCGCGGACGGCAGCATCCACATCTTGGTCGGCCGTTCCCTTCGCAGCAGCGGAAGAATTTCGTCGGCATCGAAGGTTCTCGGCAGTACGACCTTTCCGCAGGCGGCAATGGTCATCATGGACAAATGATGGCCGCCGACATGGGACACCGATCCGCCCGGCACCATGATGTCGTCCGGCTTCATCTCGAAACTTTCCACCGCACTGGCAATGATCCAGCCCAGAGTTTCGAAACTGTGACAGACACCCTTGGGTACACCGGTGCTTCCGGAGGTGAAAAAGATTATCGCCGGGTCTTCCGGCCCGGGAGGAACAATCCAATTGGCCGGGTCCTCCGTCATGAGGCTTTCGAACGGCGAAACGGCGCTCCTCCCGGTATCCCAGTCATCCCGATAGACTATCTGGCCGAGGTCCAGCCGCCCCGCGTGTCGACTGGTTTCCAGGTCTTCACGGCGTTCCTCGTGAACAAGCAGGATTCTCGGTTCGGCAACTTCAAGTGCATGATCGATCTGGGGCGCCATATAACGGTAATTCAGCGGTACGGCGACCAGTCCGCATTTCATGCAAGCCAGATAATGGATGAGAAGCTCCGTCCGGTTCGGCATGAGCGACGCGACACGGTCGCCGGGCAGCAAGCCGAGCCCCAGGTAATTGCCCGCCAGCCTGTTCGACACTGCCTCGAGCGCCCGCCACGTCCAGCGGCGGCGCGGCGATACAAGCACCTCCTCGTCTGGTTTGGTCTTCAGCCCGAGGTTCAAGATCCCGGCAAGCTCCAGCGGTTTTTTCAGCGGTGGCCCGGCAATCGGCATGACTTCCCTCCCAAAAAGGCAACATCTTGTCGCGCTTCCTTACCGGATCCGGTTGAAAAAATACTTATTCCTCATACGCCAAAACAGGGAACTCACTTTCAGCCCATGTCCGGAAAGCACATACGTTTTTCACGGCAGCACCCACTGGCAATCGGAAAGGTCTATTTCCCTCTTGATTTACCACTATCGGGCGGCACTCTTTCAACGGCCGGAAAGCCGAGGCGCAAGTGATCCGGTTGGCCTTGCTTTCGGCGGCACCCTGTATCAGGTTCCCTGCAGGCGTCGGTACATCGGCTAGATGGAAAAGGTTTCAATGATCAGATATCTCGCAATACTTGCCTTCACCCTGGTTTTCTCGGTCTCTGCGTCCGCACAAGAGGAATTGCAGATCCGCGACATTGAGAAAGGGACAGGCGAAGAGGCCAATGTCGGCGAAACGGTGGTGGTTCATTACACCGGCTGGCTGATGGACGGCACGAAGTTCGATTCAAGCGTCGATCGCGGCACGCCCTTCTCCTTCACCCTTGGAGAGCGGCGGGTCATCCCGGGCTGGGAAAAAGGCGTTGAAGGCATGCAGGTCGGCGGCAAGCGCGAGCTGATCATCCCCCCCGGGATGGCTTACGGCTCTCAAGGCGCGGGCGGCGTCATTCCACCCGATGCCACTTTGAAATTCGAGATCGAACTGCTCGACGTGAAGGGGAAGAAATTTTCCGATATCGGCAACGATGAGCTGAAGGCGAAGCTCGTGGCGGGCACCAAGGTCATCGATATCCGCCGGCCGGAGGAGTGGAAACAGACAGGGGTCATCCCGGGCAGCCATCTGCTGACCTTTTTTGATGCCGACGGCAACGTCAATCCGCAGTTCGGCGCGGAGCTGCAGAAACTGATCTCAGGGCCTGCCGACGAAGTTGTCTTCATCTGCCGGACGGGCCGCCGCAGTCAGGTGCTATCGGAATATCTTTCCGGTCAGGCCGGCTTCACCAAGGTTGCCAATGTCGAGAAGGGCATCACCAGCTGGATTCAGGACGGCGGTGAAGTCACCGAGGCGGAAACGCCGGAGAATTGCTGGCTCTGTTGAGTTCCTGAAAAAACATCCGCGATTCGACCAGTTCTAAATGCCCGCCGCCAGTTGCAGACTCATGCGGTTATGGTCCCTGATCACCGGCGCCATATCCATGGTGACGATGCGGCCATCCTCGACGATCACCCGCCCGTTGACGACCGTGGTTTTCGCCGCCTGCGGCGCGCAGAAGACCACCGCCGCGACCGGATCGTGCAGAGCACCGGCGAAATGGATCGTGTTGAGGTCAAGCGTGAAGAAATCCGCGCACTTGCCTGTTTCCAATGACCCTACGTCACTTCTGCCCAGAACAGCCGCGCCGCCGAGGGTCGCCAGTTCCAGGGCTTCGCGGGCGGTCATCCACTCATCTGTCCGCGAAGGGTGCGAGAGTGGAGGATGCGCGTTGCCTTGCGGGTCCGCCACCGGCTGAAGGCCCAGATTGAGCCGCGCAAGAAGCATCGCCTGACGGACCTCCATCAGCATGTTGGAACCGTCGTTGCTTGCGGAACCATCGACACCGAGGCCGACTTTCACCCCTGCGGCCATGTATTTCTTCACCGGCGCGATGCCCGAGGCCAGGCGCATGTTCGAGCACGGACAATGGGCGGCGCCGCAGCCGGTTGCGGCAAAGAGGCGGATCTCGTCGTCATCCACGTGGATGGCATGGGCGAACCAGACATCCGGTCCGGTCCAGCCGAGTTCCTGCATCCATTCCACCGGGCGCTTGCCGAAGCGCTCCATCGTGTAGCGCTCTTCGTCCAGCGTTTCACACAGGTGGGTGTGAAGCATCACGCCCTTGTCACGCGCCAATAACGCGCTGTCGCGGAGCAGATTTTCCGACACGGAAAACGGCGAACAGGGTGCCAGGACGATGCGTGTCATCGCGCCATGCGACGCGTCGTGATAGCGGTCGATCACGCGGATGCTGTCGTTGAGGATGTGCTCCTCGTCTTCCACATACGCGTCCGGCGGCAGGCCGCCCTTGCTCTCGCCGAGAGACATGGACCCCCGGCTTGCGTGAAATCTCACGCCGAGATCGCGCGCCGCCTCGATCTGGTAGTCGACCTTGTTGCCGCTCTGGAAAAGATAGGTGTGATCGAAGACGGTGGTGCAGCCGGACAGCGCCAGCTCCGCCAGTCCGATCAGGGTGCTGGTTCGCGAGGCCTCGGGATTGGTTTTCGCCCAGATCCGGTAATGTGCCTGCAGCCAGGGAAACAGATTGTTGTTTTGCGCCGCCGGCAGATTGCGGGTCAGCGTCTGGTTGAGATGGTGATGGGTGTTGACGAACCCCGGCAGAACGATATGCCCGGAGGCATCGATCACCCTGTCGGCGGTCTGCGGCAGATCGCCGGACGGGCCGACCTGCCGGATGATGCCGTCCTCGGCGAAAAGTCCGCCACCGGGAATTTCCCGGCGCTCCCCATCCATGGTGACAAGAATGTCGGCATCTTTCAGGAGCAGGGTCTGCGGCATGGGTGGCTTTCAAGCAGGAAAATTGTCGATCGGGGGACCATCCGCGAAAAGGAATATTTCTTCAAGGTCGCCATGCGCCGCGAGGCTGCGGAAATGGTCCCGGATCAGGTCCGGGACTGCGTTTCACGCGTCAGCGCCCCCCGGCCTGAGCGCCGGGGCCCTTCCGCAGCCTGCACGGTGCAAGTCAGGCCGGCAGGTCCCTACCCCTCACTCTTCCGGCGGCGGCATGCGGTTCCAGGCGTCCAGGGCGGCGATCTTGTAGGCCTCGGCCAGGGTCGGATAGTTGAAGGTGTTCTCGACGAAATATTCCAGCGTGCCGCGCAGGTTCAGGACCGCCTGACCGATATGGACAAGTTCCGTCGCCCCTTCGCCGACGATATGGCAGCCGAGCAGGCGGCGGGTCTTGAGCGAGAAGATCATTTTCAGCATGCCGCTGTCGAGGCCCATGATGTGGCCGCGCGAGGTCTCCCGGAAGCGGGCGATGCCGCATTCATAGGGAATGCCGCGCTCCCTGATCTCCTCTTCGGTCATGCCGATCGTGGAAATTTCCGGAACCGCGTAAATGCCATAGGGGAAATATTCCGGCGGATCATAGGCCGTTTCGCCGAGCGCGTGACAGGCCGCGATCCGGCCCTGCTCCATGGAGGTGGAGGCAAGGCTCGGGAAGCCGATCACGTCGCCTGCGGCGAAGATATGCGGCACATCGGTCTGGAAGGTCATCGGGTCGACCTTCAGCCGTCCCCGGTGATCGACTTCCAGCCCGCAGGCTTCCAGATTGAGGGAGGGTGTCGCCCCCATGCGGCCGGCGGCGAACAGGATGACGTTGGAGCGTATGGAGCGCCCGCCCTCGAGCGTGATCTCGCAATTGGCGGCGCCATGCTTTTCGATCTTTTCGACCTTGGCACCGAAGCGCAGGGCCATGCCGCGGTCGCGCAGCTGGTGGGTGAAATCGGCGATCAGCTCCTTGTCGAGAAAATCGAGCATGGAATCGCGCGGTTCGATCAGGGTGACGTGCACGTCGAGCGCGGAGAAGATCGACGCGTATTCGACACCGATGACGCCGGCGCCGATGACCGCGATGGAACGCGGCAGGTCGGCCAGATCGAGAATATCGTCGCTGTCGAGAACATATTCGCCGTCGAAGGGCACATACTCCGGCCGGAAGGGTTTGGTGCCGACGGCGACGATAAACTTGTCGGCGGTGAATTTCAGGACTTCGCCGATCTCGCCCTCCACCTCGATGGTGTGCGGGTCGGTGAATCTCGCCTGTCCGCGCATGGTGTCGACCTTGTTGCGGGCGAACTGGTGTTCCAGCACCTCCACTTCATGGTCGAGCGTGATGTGCATCCGCGCCCTCAGGTCCGAGGCGGTAATATCGTCCTTCACCCGGTAGGAGCGGCCGTAAAAGCCCCTCTCGCGCCAACCCGTGAGGTTCAACACCGTTTCGCGCAGGGTCTTGGAAGGAATGGTGCCGGTATGAACGGATACGCCGCCGACACGGCCGCCTTTTTCGACCACCAGCACATTGCGGCCGAACTTCGCCGCCTGGATGGCCGCCCGCCGGCCCGCCGGTCCGCTGCCGATCACGATAAGATCGTAATTATCCATGTGCCCCTCACTGCCGTCTGTCCGCCGCTGCACCGCAACAACAGCATCGCGGATCGGGGGTCAAGGCGGCAAGGGCAAATTGAGGTGGAAGGACTGTAAGATTGCGGCAGGCACTCCGTAATTCCGACCAGGGGACCGGAACCGCTCATTGAAAGCTCCGGTTGCCGACACTTTGCCGACAGATGCCCATTGCCATCCCCCTCTCCTTCCGATATCCCTTTTTTCATGAAAACGATTTTGAAAGCAGCATGGTGGTGGCGCGGCGCGAAATAGGCGGCCAGCGATCAGTCATGCTCTGAACGGATCATAGATCAAACCAAAGGCCGCCGCGGAATACCGCTGGCGGCCTTGGTGCTTTATAAGGCCGCCGGCATTTCCAGGCAGCCACCAGAACGGGATCAGAAGAATCATGCCGGTGCTGGCAGACCAGACCTTTGAAACGAATGGCGGGATCACCATCCTGCGCACGTCACGCCCTTCCGACTATGAGACTGGAACGTCCGAATGGATCGACCGGCTGGACGGGGAGCTCGGCGCGGTCCTGGCCTCGTCCTATGAATATCCCGGACGGTACACGCGCTGGGACATGGCCATCGTCAATCCGCCGCTGGTGCTGGAAGCGGCCGACCGGCGGGTGGAGATCCGCACGCTGAACGATCGCGGCAAGATCCTTCTGCCCGCCCTCGTCGCGGCATTGAAGTCGCATGAACACGTCGAAACCTTTGAGGCTTCGGAGACGCGGATCAATCTGACGGTCAAGAAGCCGGACCGGCTCTTCAACGAGGAAGAGCGGTCCCGCCAACCCTCGACCTTCTCCATTATCCGGGCGCTGAAGGATCTGTTCGCCTGCGGCGACGACCAGCTCGGGCTCTACGGCACTTTCGGTTATGATGTCGCCTTTCAGTTCGAACAGATCGATCTGAAACTGCAGCGGCCCGACGATCAGCGTGACGTGGTGCTGTTCCTGCCGGACGAAATCCTGATCGTCGATCACCACGGCAAGCGCGCCTATGTGCTGGAATATGATTTTGTCGTCAACGGCAAGACCACAAGAGGGCTGGACCGGACAGGCGAGAGCCATCCCTACGCGCCGGCCAACGGGGATCCGGGCCGGGGCGACCATGAGCCGGGGGAATATGCAAGGCTGGTAGAGAAGGCCAAGGACTATTTCCGCCGCGGCGATCTGTTTGAAGTCGTTCCGGGCCAGACCTTCAATGAGCCCTGCGCCAACCCGCCTTCCGCGGTTTGCCGGCGCCTGTCGCAGATCAACCCCTCGCCCTATTCCTTCTTCTTCAATCTCGGCAACAGTGAATATCTCGTCGGCGCGTCACCGGAAATGTATGTGCGGGTGACCGGTGGACGGCGGGTGGAAACCTGTCCGATATCCGGCACCATCCGCCGCGGCAAGAACGCCATCGAGGATGAGGCGCAGATCCGCAAGCTCCTGAACTCGGCCAAGGACGAAGCGGAACTGACCATGTGCTCGGACGTCGACCGCAACGACAAGAGCCGGGTGTGCGTGCCGGGCTCGGTCAAGGTCATCGGCCGCCGCCAGATCGAGATGTATTCCCGGCTGATCCACACCGTGGACCATATCGAGGGCATCCTGCGCGAGGACATGGATGCGCTCGACGCGTTCCTGTCGCACACCTGGGCGGTGACCGTCACCGGCGCACCGAAACGCTGGGCAATGCAGTTCATCGAGGATCATGAAAAGTCTCCCCGCGCCTGGTATGGCGGGGCGATCGGCGCTGTTCTCTTCAACGGCGACATGAATACCGGCCTGACACTCAGAACCGTGCGCATCAAGGACGGTACGGCGCAGATCCGCGCCGGTGCGACGCTGCTCTACGACAGCGTCCCGGAAGACGAGGAAGCGGAAACCGAACTCAAGGCCGAAGCCATGCGCGCAGCCGTGCGCGAAGCCGGTCTGGCCACCAAGGCGCTTGAGAAACAGGTAGAGCGCAAACCCGGCAAAGGCATGAAGATCCTTCTGGTCGACCATGAAGACAGCTTCGTGCACACGCTTGCCAATTACTTCCGGCAGACCGGCGCGGATGTGGTCACCTACCGGACACCCGTGGCCGACCATGTCTTCCATGACGTCAATCCGGATCTGGTCGTGCTGTCGCCCGGCCCCGGAAAACCGAAGGACTTCGATTGCGCGGCGACCATCGGAAGAGCCCGCGCGCGCGCGCTGCCGATCTTCGGTGTCTGCCTCGGCCTGCAGGCGCTGTCGGAATATTTCGGCGCCGAACTCGGCCAGCTAGACGTACCGGTGCACGGCAAACCCTCGCCCATCAGCATCACCGGCAACTCAGTTCTTTTCGAGGGACTGCAAGCGCCTGTGGTGGTCGGCCGCTACCATTCGCTCCATGCGAAGCGCGACACGCTGCCCGCCGACCTCCGCGTGACAGCCGAAACCGAGGATGGCGTGGTGATGGCGATCGAACACCAGAAGGAAGCGATCGCGGCCGTGCAATTTCATCCCGAGTCGATCATGTCTCTCGACAAGGAAGCGGGCCACAAGATCATCGAGAATGTCGTGTCCCGGCTGGTTTCAGCCAATCGGATGGCGGAGGCTATCTGAACTGAGGATGAAATGACATCCCAGTTGAAGCGTTGAAAGCCCGACGACACCACGTCGCGGCGTCCGGATCAACGCGGGGCTTGCCGCATCCACCGACCGGCCCCATCGCCTGGGCGCGGATGCTTTCCAGTCGAATCCGTTCCGTTAACTTGAAGCCCGGCCGGCTGAAATTTTTGTGACCGGAAATTTCGGAACGTCCTGGCAAGTGACTGCATTTTCTCCCCGAACGCCACCGAGGCTGCCAGACAGGCAACGTCCGGCAGGCGGCGTTCAAACAAACCAAGGAGAAAACATATGCTTTCTTTCAAGAAAACCATGACCCCGGTCCTCAGCGCTCTTTTTGTTTCGACCGCGCTCGTCGGATCCGTACAGGCTGAAGGCGTCTTCAATGGCGATGCCAACGGTGAAGAACCGTTGAAGCCGGCTGCACAGGCCTCCGCGAATATCGAAGCACAGGCCGACAGTTCCAATGACCTGCCCCTGGACGGGACCAAGGATATGGTTGGCGACCTGAACGGTGAAGAGCCTTTGACGCTCAAGCAGCAGGCGCAAACCAATGCGGAGGCTCAAATGGACGCCTCCGATGACCTTCCCGCTGACGGTACCAGGAAAATCTACGGCGATCTGAGCGGTGACGAGCCGACCAATCAGCCGATGATCGATACCGACGATTCCTGATAAACCATCGAGAGTGGCCGCGCCTTCAGGGCGCGGTCTTCTCGTTTCGGGCGACGCATAACATTCGGTGTCATCAATGGGCTTTCCCGTCATTTGCCGGAAAACCCATCCAGCCAAACGGCCAGAACACCAGAGTTACCTGACGCAACTCATGATCCGAACGCACTTTACCTCCAAACTGACAGATCAAATCCAGAGTTCGTGACTTTTCGTGCTGTCTTTCAATCCCGACGACATCACAAAACCATGTTCATGGAAAATATTGTTGATTAACAATTCACCTCAGAGTTCTATGGAATCTCGAGGCTGCATTTAACCGGGCTTCAGGGGGCAAATAATAATGTAGGCGGATCCTGCAAGCGGGACACGACTTCAAAGAACACGACCCCGGGGAGACAGGATGAGCGCAAACGCGCAATGGACCCGCACACAGGTTGCGCGGTGGCAAGGACAGCGGTTCCGCGTCATAGCCTTTGCGGGGCTGATGGTTGCCGCTTTGCTTTGGCCCTTTTCTCCACTGGCCCAGGAGACAGCCCATCTTGAGAACCACATTCTGGGAATTGGCAATTGCCCTGTCTGGAATCCTCAGTCTCTGGAGATTTGCAGGCACAGCCTGGAAAAAGTGGTGACGTCGCTGGCGCCCAGGGTCGATGCCGGGCTCGACAATACACATCTCCTTGTCAACGAAGGGGCGAGCGCCGCCGCTCTCAAGCGCAAGGCGACCGAACTTGCAAACCGGCTCGGACCGTCCGACCGGCTCATCATCTATGCCAATCTTCCCCTCGGCAAGGACGACACGGACCCAGCGACGGACCAGTCCGGGTATGTCCTTGAACTCTGGGCCGGGCAGAAGCCGGAAACGGCCGGTCAGGCGATCAGCGAGGGAACCTGGATCTCCGCTTCGGCCTTTGCCGCGATGATCCATACGATCCCTGCCGCGGAAGTCATTCTCATTCTCGACACGAACAATTCGCACGCGGTCAATCCGCACTTGCTGGACCGGCATTCCGTCGACTTCAAGGACCGGCCCGAGGCTCTCGTCTCCTCCTCCGGCGCCGGCCAGCTTGCGAACTATTCCGCAGACCGGACGATCTCGCTCTTCGCCAAACATCTGGCGCTGGCCTTGCTGGAGACAGACGGGTCGCTGTTCGACGTCATAACCGCCGCCGTGAAGGGCACCCGCCAGGCCGCAATTCCGATTTGCGCCGGCTTGAAGGAAACCGGATCGGAAGACCGGCCGGACACCTCGGACTGCAACCAGGTCCCGGAAATTCAGGATCCGGATGAACTGCTGAGCCGGACCATGTTGATCCCGGTTTCGGAAACACAGCTGAACTGATTGGCGAAACAATGCAGCGCTCGAAACGCGAACGCAGCGAATATCAACTCGCCAAATCCTTGGGCGTTTCCGCCTCGAAGATCTGCAGCCCGCCGAATTTCTGTGTGTCCAGAGCTTCCTGCACCTCGACCGGAATCTCCCTGACCAGCCTGTTGACCGGCGCCGGCCTGCCGATCAGGAAGCCCTGTACTTCGTGACAGCCGCGCTGCGCCAACAGCAGGAGCTTTTCGGTGTCTTCCACGCCCTCTGCGACGACGCGCATGTTGAGCGCCTTGCCGAGACGCACCACCGTTTCGATGATTGCGAGCGACCCGTAGTTGCGCCGTGCCTCATGCACGAAGGAGCGGTCAATCTTGATGCAATCGAAGGGAAACCGGCTCAGATAGCTCAGCGAGGAATACCCCACTCCGAAATCGTCCAGTGCGATCTTCACACCGATTTCCTTGAGCCGCGTCAAAATTGCAAGCGCTCTGGCATCGTCTTCAATCAGCGTAGTTTCGGTGATCTCGAGTTCGATCCGCTCAGCCGGAATGCCGGAATTGGCGATGGCACGCTGAACGTCATCGACAAAATCCCTGTCGCGGAACTGAACCGGGCTGACGTTGAGACTGATATTCGACGACAGGATCGTTGTCGATGCAACACGCAACGCTTCCGCCAGGACGTATTTTCCGATCGCCACGATCTGGCCGGATGCTTCCGCAACCGGAATAAATTCGGCCGGATTGATCAGACCCTGCTCGGGGTGATGCCAGCGGATGAGCGCCTCGTAACTTTCGATCCTGCACGTGGAAAGGTTCATGCGCGGTTGGAAATACAGTTCGAACTGGTCCTCGGAGAGCGCCGCGCTCAAATCCTTTTCCAGCGCCCGGCGCTGCCGGACCTCATCGCCCATACCGGACAGGAACAGGCAATAGGTATTGCGGCCCCTGTTCTTGGCATTGTAAAGGGCGATGTCGGCGTTGGAGATAACCTGATCCGCGTCATCTCCGCCCTTCAACAAGGCAACGCCGATGCTGGCGGTCGGTTTGAGAACAAGTCCCAGACCGCAATCAACAGGTTCGGACAGCGCCTGAACAAGCCGCAGAGCCATGTCTTCCGCCTGATTGGTGAATTGTACCCTGTTCTGGATGATCGCAAATTCGTCGCCACCCAGCCGGGACACCGTATCGCAACTGCGGCAGTATTTTCTCAGACGATCCGCGGTGATCCTGATGACGGTGTCACCGACCGGATGGCCATGCAGATCGTTGATGTCCTTGAACCTGTCAAGATCGACCAGCAGAAGCGCCGCCGTGTGGCCGCTCCGCGCACATTTTTCCATCACCTGTTTCAGTTCGGCGTTGAAGACGGCCCGGTTCGGCAGGTCGGTGAGCGGGTCGTGCTGGGCCAGATGAAGGATCTGCGCTTCCGCCTTCTTCCGTTCGCGCAGATCCACAAGCGCGGAAACCCGGGTCGGGATGCCGCGATAGGAGATGACACGTGTGCGGATTTCAACGGGAACACGCCCGCCGTCCCTGTTGATGAGGGTCACTTCCCTCGGCTCTTTTTCGGCCCGGATCAGATGCTCTTCAAGAGTGCCGGCCAGTTCGTTGTCAACGAACTCGTACAGGCCGCGCATTTCGAGTTCGTCGATCCCGTAGCCGATGAGTTCCTCGAAAGTCTTGTTGCCGTCGAGTATGCGCCCGTCGACGGAAATCACGATGGCATCGAAAGTGGCATTGGCGAGCGCCGAAAGCCGTTCCGCCTCCTCCCGGGTCCGCTGAGCGTCGGCAACGCGGTTCTGCGCCTGCTCCTCGTTCTGGACCGTGTCCATAAGCGCATTGAACAGACGTGTCAGGCGCTCTGAATCGTCGCCCTTGGAAATGTCGAGCCGCATGGAAAGGTCCGCCTTGCCGGCAATCAGGCGATCGAGCGCGTCTTCCACATGGCCGATCCCGAGACGGGTGCCGTGTTCGGCTTCATTCAGACCAAGATCCTCGCTGGCGGCATCCAGTCTCATCGGCTGCAGCCGGTTGAGACCCGACAGCAGAAGCCAGCCGGCACCGAAACACCAGACGAAACAGGCAATCACGCCACCGAGCTGAATAGCCAATTGCGGCAACCTGGCGCCAAGCGGCAGAAGTTCCACCGGAGCCAGCAGGGCGAGTGCCAGCGTGCCGACCACACCGGAAAATCCGTGAACGCTGATGGCTCCGACCGGATCGTCGATCTTCAGTGTGCGTTCCAGGAATACAGCACCGAGGATCGCGACGGCACCGCCAAGGCCGCCGACGATCATTGCGCCCGCCGGGGTCAGAATGTGGCACCCCGCCGTGATGGCCACCAGACCGCCCAGCAATCCGGAGATCGAATTTTCAGGCAGAATGAACTTGTCTTTCCGGCGGCCGAGAAAATAGCCGACAGCCGTCCCCGCCGCCGCGGCGAGCACTGTATTGGCCAGAATTCCCGGCACGTCCCAGGAGGCGGCGAGCGTGGAGCCGCCGTTGAACCCCAGCCAGCCGACAAACAGGATCAGGGCACCGGACGTCGCCAGAACCGCGCTGTGCCCCTGAATGCGGACCGGTTTGCCATCCTTGCTGAACCGGCCGATCCTCGGTCCGAGCAGGGTACAGGCGGCGAGCGCGATCCAGGCGCCGGTGCCGTGCACGACGGTCGAGCCCGCAAAATCCACAAATCCGGCATTGCCCAAAATAGCCACGGCGTCGGAATAAAGGGCGGTGCCCCATGCCCAATGCGCGAAGACCGGATAGATCAGGCCCGCGGTGAGAACCGAACACCCGATATAGGCCGACAAACGCATGCGCTCGGCAACCGCACCGGAAATGATGGTTGCCGCGGTTCCGCAGAACATCACCTGAAATGCAAAGACGGTCAGTTCCCAGGGGTCGAGGCCGGAAAGCCCGAAAAGGCGCGTATCGAAACCGGCGAACCAGTTCCCTCCGGCGCCGAAAGCGAAGGAAAATCCGAAAAACGCGAAAATCAGAACGGATACGGCCAGATCCAGCAGGTTTTTCTGGGCAACGTTGATCGAATTCTTGGAGCGCACAAGGCCGGCTTCGAGCAGCATGAAGCCAACCTGCATCAGCAGCACCAGCCCTGCCGCGAACAGCACCCAGACCATGTCGAGGTTTTTTTGAACGGACACGGCATGTACGTATTCAGTCGCCTGAACCGTTCCAGCGAGTAATCCCGCAACGCCAAAAACGGTTCCAGCGATAACCGACCGCATCATCATACAATTGTCCTGCAAATACGAAACAGGGGTATGATTTCGTGCAGAGGTTAATTCTGTCTTGCCAAAATTGACAATGTTTTCATCGAACTAGATCCGCCTAATTCCTCGGCAGCCGGTCACGACGTCCAATTCCGCCTTACAATCCGATAATTAATTGATTTTATTTGAAAAACATTGGTCATCTCACGGAAATCGATGCCTAATATGACATGTTGCGGCAATTCCGCCCGCTCAATAATTCATCAGGGGGAAGAGCGCCCGTTTGTCCGGACCCGCAGGTTTTCCGGCCCGCCCCAGACAGTCGGCAAACCTTCAGATCGTCATAGAGGACGCAGCGCAGCAAAAATCCGGGATCACGACCGGCAAGAGCGAGCCTTTGTCGGCGGTGAGGCGGGCACAATGCCCGCCTCACCGCCCTGGAAGTTTTATGCCTCAATCGACAACCCGGACAGCGCCCTTGGACGCACTGGTCGTCAGTTTGGCATAGGCCCGAAGGGCTGTCGTTATCTTGCGCTTGCGTTTTTCGACCGGTTTCCAGGCACTCTCGCCCTTGGCCTCCATCGCCGCCCGCCGCCTGGCAAGTTCCTCATCGGTAAGGTCAACTTTGAGGACACGGTTGGGAATGTCGATGACGATCGGGTCGCCCTCTTCCACGAGACCGATGGCCCCGCCTTCCGCGGCTTCCGGAGATATGTGACCGATGGACAGGCCCGAAGATCCGCCTGAAAAGCGTCCGTCCGTGACCAGCGCGCAGGCCTTGCCCAGTCCCTTCGATTTCAGATAGCTGGTCGGATAGAGCATTTCCTGCATGCCCGGACCGCCGCGCGGGCCTTCATAGCGGATCAGCACTACATCGCCTTCCTTGACCTTGTTGGTCAGGATCGCGGAAACGGCCGTGTCCTGGCTTTCGAAGATACGCGCGGGACCGGTGAACGTCAGAACGCTTTCATCGACACCGGCGGTTTTCACCACGCAGCCGTCTTCGGCGATGTTGCCGTAGAGCACGGCGAGACCACCATCCTTGCTGTAGGCATGCTCGGCTTCCCGGATGACGCCGGATTTCCGGTCGAGATCCAGCTCGTCCCAACGCCGGCTTTGGCTGAAGGCGACCTGGGTCGGAACACCGCCGGGCGCGGCCTTGAAGAAAGTATGCACGCTTTCGGAGTTCGTCTGGCGGATATCCCAGCGCGCGAGCGCTTCCTTCATGGTCCTGGAATGAACGGTCGGCAGATCGGAGTGCAAATGCCCTGCCCTGTCCAGTTCGCCCAGGATGCCCATGATGCCGCCCGCCCGGTGGACGTCTTCCATGTGGATGTTCTCGATCGCTGGCGCGACCTTGCACAGGACCGGCACCTTTCTGGACAGGCGGTCGATGTCGTCCATGGTGAAGCCGATTTCGCCCTCATAGGAGGCGGCAAGCAGATGCAGCACCGTGTTGGTGGATCCGCCCATGGAAATGTCGAGAGTCATGGCGTTTTCAAACGCCTTGAAATTGGCGATCGATCGCGGCAGGACACTTTCGTCGTCCTGCTCATAATATCGTTTGGCGAGATCGACGATCAGATGGCCGGCCTCGACGAACAGGCGTTCCCGGTCCGAATGCGTCGCGAGCGTCGAGCCGTTGCCAGGCAAGGCAAGCCCCAGCGCCTCGGTCAGGCAGTTCATGGAATTCGCGGTAAACATGCCCGAGCAGGACCCGCATGTGGGACAGGCGTTCTGTTCCATTGTCAGGACATCGGCGTCCGACATGCTGTCATCGGCGGCAGCCACCATGGCGTCGATCAGATCGACCGCCTTCTCGACTCCGTTTTCGAAGACCACCTTGCCGGCTTCCATCGGGCCGCCGGAGACGAAGACCACCGGAATATTGAGCCGCATGGCGGCGTTCAGCATGCCCGGGGTGATCTTGTCGCAGTTGGAAATGCACACCAGCGCATCGGCGCAGTGGCCATTGACCATATATTCGACCGCGTCGGAAATGACCTCGCGCGAGGGCAGCGAATACAGCATGCCGTCGTGGCCCATGGCGATGCCGTCATCGACCGCGATGGTGTTGAATTCCTTGGCAACACCGCCTGCCTTCTCCACTTCCCTGGCGACAAGCTGGCCGAGATCCTTCAGATGCACGTGACCGGGCACGAACTGGGTGAAGGAGTTGGAAATCGCGATGATCGGCTTGCCGAAATCGTCGTCCTTCATGCCCGTGGCGCGCCACAGGCCGCGCGCACCGGCCATGTTGCGGCCATGGGTGGATGTTCTGGAACGATACGGGGGCATTTTGGGTCTCCCTGATTTACTCACTAGCTACTTTCGCGCCGTTTCTCATGGCGGGCGGTAAAAGGACGGCCACTCCATGCCAGCGCTTTTACCCGAAATTGTTTCAAAAACTCATAGATGAGAATTTGAGCTAGGGTTTGACAGTTTTTTTTCTCCGGAGAAAGTGCAGAAATGGAAAAACCCGTACGCTGCGGTACGATTATTACAAATTGGCAAAAACCACCTGCCCAACTCACCAATATATAATAAGAAATTTTCCGGGAGCGAGGCGCTGCAAGCTGAAATTGCAAAACTTATATTTTCACGTTATAATAATAAAGATTTTCATCAAGCTTTATTTATATCGGTTTTGGAGTATTTCCAATGACTACAAACCATTCAGACCCTAATGATTCCGCCCATCAAGGACCAAAAAAGGACAAGACCATAACGGCAGTTTTTTACAAGATTGCCGCTTGGCTTGCCGATGTAACGAAAACCGTTCACCTGCTCAGGGCACAAATCATCATCGTCTTAATTTCCATATTTCTTTTAAGTTATGAGCAAACAATTGATGAATACCGTGCCTTGTATTCCAATGTGTTCGAACCTGTTTACGCGGAGAAAAGATGGATTTCCATTGTCACTCTGTTGTCGAGCACAGCAACCTTGTTTGTTTTCTTCCCGTTTACGATCTGGTTCACCTCACGTTGGCTAACAAACAGGAATGACAACGGCAGCTGCCTGCAAGTGGATTTGAATCAGGACTACCGCTCCGAGAATGATACGAGAAGCTGGACTCGACGATGGCTGCCTAGAATACTGGCGGTGGCTCCGCTGCTCACCGTTGCCTATGCTGCCTGGAAGAGCGGACAGATCACCCAAGATAAAACACTATATATCCCCTCATTATTCTGTGTTTCGCTTTCCGCCGCTTGGATTTATTTGCTCTTTGCCAGAACAAGACATGGAATTTTTTCTTTTGTTTCAATACTTCTCGAGAAGGAATTCAGAGACCTAAGGTATATCTTTCTAACATTCTTGGTCGTCAATATTTTTGTTATCCTTAATTTCGGTATTACGATACCACAAACTCTTGGTATTCTAACCTACGGTGTCGGCTTTTTTATAGTCATCCTGATATTTGCAACCTATCTTGCATGGGGACATATGCGCACCAAAGTCCCTTACATGATTTTACTTGGTCTCTGGACCGCTTTCCTTGCCTATTATGACTGGACAAACAATCACGAAGTTGAACCGCTTCTATCCATTGATGCGGATAATCAACCCCTCGAACTCCATGCTGCATTCGACGCATGGCTGAACCATAAGACCCATAATTCGGCAAACATTGCCGCGGATCAGGAAATACCGGTTTTTATCGTCGCGGCCGCTGGTGGCGGAATTTATGCTGCTCAGAACGCCGCCTTTTTCCTCAGTAAGCTGGATGACAGCCTAGCCTCCGAAGGCTGCGGCCTATTCTCCAAGCACGTATTTGCAGTCAGTGGCGTATCCGGTGGCTCGGTCGGCGCAGCGCTCCATGGAGCGCTGCTGAAAAATCAGCTCATTGCGATGGGCAAAGGAAAGAAGTGCGCAAACGAGGAAGCCCTCCTCGAACCCAAGCTGTTCAAAATTCTCAATGAGGATCTTCTTGCGCCTATCGTCGCCAATTTTGTCACACTCGATTATCCGCAGCGCTTCTTGCCAACTTGGCCCATTTCCTTTCCTGACAGAGCAATCGCCCTTGAAAATGCCATCCTTTCTGCGGTTTCCCGTCATGAGGACGGATCAAGGCAGTATCTCGAAAATGCTGCCAGCTTGCATTGGAAAGCCGATAGCGGGCTTCCAGCTCTTGTTCTTAACACTACCGAACTGAATTCTGGCCGAACTGTTGCATCCTCTCCCTTCAAACTGCACGGTCGTTATTCTGACAAAAATAGACCTGTAACAGGCTTCCCGCAAGAGGACGCTACATTCCGGGAAATTCTCGCAAAGCGGCCTGAGAGACATACTATTTACAAGCCGATGGAAAACTGCTCCGACCATCCAATCAAATTGACCGACACTCAGCGATTTGAGAAAAACCGGGATCTTTCGCTGATCCAAGCCGCCGTCCTGAGCGCGAGGTTTCCCTATGCTTCACCAGCAGGAGCCCTGACGCGGCTCACATTATCTTCAGAGTGCGCTAACACGGAAGAAGGGAAAACCAAACAGTTCAGGCTTTTTGCAGCCGAAACACAATATATCGACGGTGGCTATGTTGAATCCTCCGGGACGGAGCAAGCCCTCAGAATCGTAACGCTGTTAAGGGACCATGTCCAGTTCGGCTGCCCAACGGGCAGTGGGGAAAGCATGTGGTGCAAGGTCAAGATCCATATGATCACTATCAATCTGCGTACAGACCGCTTGATATCGGATACATCCTATGGACTGGGCCTCACGCCACCAATGGGGCTTCTGAAAACCTGGTCTCAACGGTCTCAAACCTCCCGGGAAGTGGCCTCTGAATATTTCAACCCCAAACGTTCCCGTTCAGGCATCGGAAAACTTCATGTGATTGAGCCTTATGACGCATTTAATGAAATACCGTTGGGGTGGCGTCTTTCGGAAAAAAACTCAGAAAAACTGCAAAACTTCCTATGTGACGGTCAGCAAGCCGACAAGATGCTCCGATTGCTCAAGCTTGTCTCACCGGACACTCCGGTAACACTCGCGTGTAAACCACCGACGTCCAGAGAAAGCGACGATCTATGATTATGGCTTTAGCGTCCACCAACCGCCGTTTCAGCTAGTTTCCCTTAGACAAAAGAAAGTCGGTGCAGGCGGAAGCCCGCACCGGCTATCCTTCAGACCGCCCCGGAGGGGGTGGATGTCGGGCAGCCTGAAACCGGATTGGCTTATTGCGCCGCGACAGAGCTCTCCGCCAGGGTGGGATAGTCCGTGTAACCCTTCTCGCCACCGCCATAGAATGTGTCCCTGTCGGGCTCATTGAGGGGGGCGTTCTTTATCAGCCGGTCGACAAGATCCGGGTTGGAAATGAACGCACGGCCGAAGGCGACAAGATCAAGCGCACCGCTTTCTACGGCCTCGATCGCGGAGGCGCGGTCATAGCCGTTGTTGCCCATTCTGGTTCCGTCGAAGAGCGCGTAGAGCGCTGCAAGATCGCCGCCTTCGGGAATATCGCGCGGACCGCCGGTCTGCCCCTCGACCAGATGGAGATACGCCAGCCCGTAGGTGTTCAGCAGCCGGATCGCATGGGAAAATGTTTCCTGCGGATTGCTGTCGGTGATGTCGTTGGCGTTGGAGAACGGGCTCAGCCTGATGCCGACACGGTCGGCGCTCCATGCTCCGGTTACGGCATCCATCACTTCCTTGAGGAACCGCATGCGCTTTTCAACGGAACCGCCATAGGCATCATCACGCTGGTTGGCCCCGTCCTTCAGGAACTGGTCGATCAGATAACCGTTCGCGCCATGAACCTCGACCCCGTCGAAGCCGGCTTTGCGAGCGTTTCGCGTTGCCCTGGCGAAATCTTCCGCGATACCGGGGATCTCGTTTTCCTCCAGTGCCCGCGGCATCGGCGTGTCGATGAACTGGGTGCCGTCGAAGGTCTTGGAATTCGCGGCGATGGCGGAAGGGGCGACCGGGTCAACGCCGCCGGGCTGGAGAACGGGATGCGATATCCGGCCGACGTGCCAGATCTGAATGACGATCTTGCCGCCTTCGGCGTGGACCGCATCGGTCACCTTTTTCCAGCCTTCCACCTGGTCATCGGAATAGATGCCCGGCGTCCAGGCGTAGCCCTTGCCCTGGGGGGAGATCTGCGAGCCTTCGGTAACGATCAGCCCCGCACCTGCCCGCTGGCGATAGTATTCAACATGCAGGTCATAGGGCGTATCGTCTTCGGCGCGCGCCCGGTTGCGGGTCAGCGGCGCCATGACAACGCGGTTTTTCAGGTCGATCGCACCGGCTTTTGCCGGAGAAAACAATTTCGGTTCTGACATGAACACATTCCTTCGAGTGTCTGTTAGTTTCGGGTGGCCTGATTATGGATCGTTCGGTCCATAATCAGGCGCATTCGTTTAGGGTGTAACGAAGCAGACCAGAGACGGTTCCTAGGGAGAGAGCACCGTTTTGGCCTGCTTCAGGGTGTCGGCTATGCGATCGGCGGGAATACCGGCCTTGCGCAGGGCAAGGGTTCCGATTGCAAGTGAGGTATAGGCGCGTGCCCTGTCGCGGACGGCGTCGGGGTTCTGCGGATCAATCGCCTTTGCAAAGATCTCCTCGATACTTTCAAGATGACGGCGGCCGAGTTCCGCGACCTTGGCGTCATGGGGCGCGAGTTCCGTGACGCAGTTGACCAGGAGACAGCCTCTCGACCCGCCATGTGGATCCGAGATGGCCTCCATCATCGCCTCGACAGCATCGCCTTCCGTCGCCTCCGCAATCTCCTTGAGATTACGGATACCGTTTTTCGAATACTGTTCGACCGCCCTCAGAAAGAGGGTCTGCTTGTCACCGAAGGCCCCATAGAAGCTTGAACGGCTGAGACCCATGGCAGCGGTCAGGTCGTCAAGGGAGGTCGCTTCGAAGCCGTTCTGCCAAAAGACGCACATCGCGGTTTGGAGTGCCGCAGCTTCATCGAAGTTGCGCGGCCGTCCCGGTCCAGGCGCCTTTTTTCCAGGCAGGTGTTTTGAAGACATCAAGTCGGACATGACCCTGATATGGACCATGCAGTCCGGAATGCAAGATCTGTAAATCCGGTTTTGGACTGATCGTTTCAGATTTCCATATCAACGGAGGCGAGATTGCCGGGATCACATCCTGCAGGAGCCGGCATAGGCGTCGCCGACATCGTCAAAAACCCGCGCTACAGCTTCCATTTCGTAGAGCTTGCTGGTGCGCCTCACGCCTTCGACCAGATAAAAATCCTGGATCGGAAACTGGTTGGAGTTGAAGCGAAAATCCCCGCGCACGCTTTCGAACGGCGCGGAGCTGATGACGGACAGCAGCGCTTCCTGTTCCTTGATGCCTCCGGTCAGTTCGAGCGCGAAATGAATGAGCCTGGCGGCGTCATACCCTTGCGCGGCGTATACCGACGGCTGGTATTCGTATTCCCTGCCGAAGTCGCGCACGAAGCGCTTGTTGGCTGGATTGTCCAGGTTGGGCGCCCAGTGAGAGGCGGAAAACAGGCCCTCGGCCATCTCGCCGGTATAGGGCAAAGTCACAGCATTGATTGTCTGGGACGACAGAAAGGGAATGATGCCCTTCAGGCCCGAGACGTGAAACTGTTTGACGAGTTCCACCCCCATGCCCCCCGGCATGAAGGCATAAATCGCGTCCGGTTCAATTTCGGCGATCTGTGCAAATTCTTCTGAAAAATCTGTCTGCCCGAGCTTGGTGAATATCTCAAGGGCGATCTGTCCCTTGAAATGACGCCGGAAGCCGACCACCGCATCGCGGGCGGCTTCATAGTCCGGGGCGATCGTGACAACCTGCTGATACCCTTTCAAACTCGCATACCGGCCCATGGTTTCATGAACCTGGTCATCCTGCGAAGCCATTGAAAAGAAATAGCGGCTGCAATTCCGGCCGGCAATTGGCGCCGGTCCGGAATGGGTTCCAATGAAGAGTGTTTTCGACCGCACCACCGGGTCGTGGACTGCGAGCATGATCTTGGAAAAGTTCACGCCGACGAGAATATCGATGCCGTTTTCATCGATCAGCTTGGTCACCTGCTCGAGGGCATAGGCAGGATCAAGTTTGTCGTCGACCACCAGCACATTGGTGGGCAGGCCGCCCAGCGCGCCATTGGATTGCTTGACGGCAAGCATGAATCCGTCGCGCATCTGCTCGCCGTAAACCGCAGCGGGGCCTGACAGGGTCGCCATCAGGCCGATCTTCAATTCCTGAACCTCCTGCGACACCGCCATCTGGCACACCAGCATCAGGCCAGCCACCAGACTGATTACCTGCGTGAAAAATCGGAAGATGCAGCGTTTCATGGTGTCTTGCCCGTTCGTTCCAGTTGCTGCCCAGCTCCAGGTCAACCTGCTTTCGCCGAAGCATCGTATCCCGCGTTCGAATGAACGCGGGATGCTTCAGCGTTTATCCCCGCGGCGCGTCAGCAAACGATTCTCCCATGATTATGGCAAAGACTGGTTAGGCTTTTGCAAACAGACGAAAACCGCATCACATACGCGTCACATTCGCGCGAAAATTCCTTGGAGCTGCCGCAATGCAGCCCGTCTCCCGGCGCATTGACGGCGATTAATGGTCTCATCGAATAGTCGACCGCTCCGGGCATGCCCAAAAACGCAGTTTCAGCAGGAGGGCCACATGTATTCTTTTTCCGCACCAGCCACCGCTTGCGATCCGTTTCCCGACAACAGTGCGGACACCGCCAACCTGCCAGCGACCAAAAGCGATCTGCGGCTGGTTGAAATCCGAAAACCCGCGACTGACGGACCACAGGCCGACGAAGGGTCTTCGCCGCACGGCCTTGCGGAAAAAATCCTGCAGATGCACGCAATGGCCGACGGTCCCGACCCCGAAGAGACCCGCAGGCCGAAGCTTGTCTCATCCGAGAAAGAGGCGGCGCTTGAGATCCCGAGAGTTTTTCAGCGGACGAACAAGAGTGACACTCCCCCGGAACTGGATCACGTTACCGCCGGTTCGGCCAAAAGCGGACACCCCTCATCCGAGCCGGTACGCCATGGTCCCGGTTTCAGGGCGCTGATCGCCAGCACGCTTGTCATCATCGCCTGTGGCGGTGGTGCCCTCGCGCTCGCCATGACCGGTCTGCTAGGAAACAGCGAGAGCAGTTCCAAGGAGATTGCGGCGCAGCTCACAGCAGCGGAAACGACAATCGAACGCCTGATTGAAGAAGCTGCCCCTGACCCGGGCAGTTCAACACCTGACCTTGCGGCCACAGAGCTGGCGGGAACGGCCGATGCCAACGGGCTTCAGATAGCCAGAGCCAAGGACAAGTTGCGTGAAGCCTTCGCGGCTCAAGGTCTGACGGCCGCAACGCCGCTCAATTCGGCCACGGCAGTCGACACCAACGCGGCCGGGTCCCCGGAAGGCAAGATCCAGGCACGGCTGGACCTCCGTCAGATTTCCGTACCCGCCGCAGCAGCCGAAAGCGCCACGCAAGATCTTCCGGTCCTCGCCGCTCCGGCAAATGCCGTCCCGGTAAATTCCGCCCAGACATCAGCAAGTGAGGCCGGACCGGCCGTCGGCGCCACACAGGCCATGTCGGTTCAGGAGGTTTCGGAAGCCGACGGGAATGCAGCCGCCGCGGTAACCGGGGAGACACGGAACGCCGATCCTTCCTTTCCCAACTCCGGCAAAATTGCCGCAGCCGTTAACCTGCGGCAGTCGGCGGACAAGAACGCGGAAATCCTTGCCGTCATCCCGGCAGGCGCAGACGTCCGGTTCGGCGATTGCGGGGCATGGTGGTGTGGCATTCAATTTGAGGGACAAACCGGCTACGTCGGCCAGAAGTTTCTGGAAAAGGCCCCGCAGGTCGATTGAATTCGACCGGCCCGGGTAGAGGCTTGTTAAGCTGATACAGGCACAATGCACCCATTATCGCCACACTCGCCGGACGGCGAGGGAATGAGTGCCCGGCCTTGAATACTCCGGGGAAAGCTCCGGCCAAGTTCAGGAGACGGACCATGTTTACCCCCAGATCTGCCCGCTTTGCCGTTATCGCGTTCGTGGTCCAGTTCACCTTCCCTGCCCCTGCTGCTTTCGCGGACGGCACCGACTGCGTGACCTATGCCACCGATTACGCCAATGCCCGCATGGGCAGCGGAGATGTTGTCGGAGACGCGGTCGACGGAGGCATGGCGGGGGCTGTCGCGGGCGGCGCATGGCGCGGACCTTCGGGAGCCCGGCGCGGGGCGCGGGCGGGTGCGGCGCTCGGTGTCCTGGACAATCTCGGTTCCCTGCCGGGGGGATGGCAGGCGCTTTATGACATGGCCTACCAGATGTGCCTGCAGCAAACCTCGGACGTGAATGCCGCCCCGCTCTACCCGGCGCCGAACCTGGCCGCACCTTCACCCGATTGCCGGTCCTCGGCCAGTGTCAATGCGCCTTTGAGAAAAACGCCGGACGGAAGCATTACAGCCGGATCCGGCTTCGGAAACTGTCAGTAGCAGGAATTTCCAAGGCGATTGCGTCGTGGAAGACGCCTTTCCGTGCCCCGAGCCCGGTTGACCTCGCGGGCGAAGCGAAGTCAACTGTGGCCGATTTCAGCAAGGCATTGCCTTTTCACAAGCCTCAACGACGACAGGACTTTTGATGACCCGCCGCGCGCTCTTTTCTCCCCGCTTTGCCGCTGCCGCTCTGGCCGGTCTCTTCCTTGCCGGGTCGCCTGCCCTTGCCCAGCAATGTGGCGGCGATTTCAGACAGTTTCTGGCTGGCGTCAAACAGGAGGCCGTCGCCAAGGGCCTTTCGGCGCGTGCGGCAGACCAGACGCTTGCCGGGGCGCAGATCGACAGGAAGGTGCTTTCCCGCGACCGGGCGCAAGGTGTCTTCAAGCTGACCTTTCTGGATTTCTCCAAACGGGTCATCTCCGGTTACCGGATGAAGAACGGCGCCGCAAACATGAAAAAATACGCGGGCATCTTCCAGCGCACCCAGCAGGACTACGGCGTGCCCGCTCCCGTCATTACCGCTTTCTGGGCGCTCGAGACCGACTTCGGCGCCGTCCAGGGAGACTTCAACACCGTCAACGCCCTGGCGACACTCGCCCATGACTGCCGCCGCCCGCATCTCTTCCGTCCTCAACTCATCGCGGCGATCGAGATGGTCCAGCACGGGGATCTCGATCCCCGTAACACCACCGGTGCCTGGGCCGGTGAAATTGGCATGGTGCAGATGCTGCCCGAGGACATCATCAAGTTCGGCAAGGACGGCGACGGAGACGGCCATGTGAAGCTGAAGGAAAGCGCTTCCGACGCGATCCTGACCGCCGGTGCCTTCATTCATCATCTCGGCTGGCGCAAGGGCGAACCCTGGCTCCAGGAAGTGACCGTGCCGCAGAACCTCGACTGGGCATCCACCGGGCTTGACAAGACCCGGACAGGGGCCCAGTGGGCGTCGCTCGGCGTGCAGCCGCGCTGGGGGCAGATTTCCGCAAACCTTCCCGCATCCCTCCTGCTTCCGCAGGGACGCAAGGGTCCCGCCTTCCTCGCCTATCCGAACTACAACATCTATCTGGAATGGAACCAGTCGTTCATCTACACGACCACCGCCGCCTATTTCGCCACGCGCCTGGCCGGTGCACCGGTCTACAATGCGGGAAATCCGGAGCAAGGCCTGAACGATGCGCAGATGAAGCAGCTTCAGACCAAGCTGACGAACAAGGGCTACGATGTCGGCAAGATCGACGGCATTCTGGGCTCGGGCACCCGCGCCGCCGTCCAGGATGTCCAGCAGAAGCTCGGCATGCCCGCGGACGCATGGCCGACGCCGGCATTGCTGAACAGGCTGTAGGTTTGCTGATTGGCAGCAAGGACGGCCAAAGCATCTTGCCCTCATTCAGTTGAACGCAACCAAGATGCTCAGTGAGTTGCTTCAGGATGCAGGCGCCACTCAGACAGCGACGCCAAAAAGCCAGCCCACGCCCGCCGTGACCGCCATAGCGAAGACGCCCCACACCACCACGCGCAGAGTGGCCCGCAAAACAGGTGCCGCACCCGCTTTGGCTCCTAGCGCGCCAAGAGCAGCCAAAGCGATGACAGTGACGACAAGGACGACCGGAATAATCGAATTTTCGGGTGCGGCAAAAGCAGCCAACAGGGGTATCGCCGCGGCAACGCTGAACGTCGCCGCAGAAGTAAACGCCGCCTGAAGCGGGTTGGCCGCGTGCGCTTCCGACAACCCGAGTTCGTCGCGGACATGCGCATCAAGCGCATCTTTCTCGGTGAGTTCCCTGGCAACCACGAGGGCTGTCTTTTCGCTCAGCCCCTTCTCCTGATAGATGGCAGCCAATTCGGCCAATTCCGCTTCCGGAAACTCCTGCAAGGCACTCTTTTCCCTGGAGATATCGGCCTTCTCAGTGTCCGATTGCGATGAAACGGATACATATTCACCTGCCGCCATCGACATCGCACCCGCCGAGAGCCCGGCGATGCCCGCGATTATGACCGTGCTCGGGTCCGGATCGGCTGCAGCCACGCCTATTATCAATGACGAGACGGAAACGACCCCATCATTTGCACCAAGAACCGCGGCACGTAACCAGCCGCTGCGTGTTATGTAGTGAGGTTCCCCCGGATGAGCGGACGCTTCGGGCATTTTGTTGCCTTTCGAATTTGAACTGAGCGCCAATGGACCACAAACCGGGCGCAGCGACGCTCAGCAGGTTGGAAAGCGCCTATTCCACCCTGGCCTTGTCGTCTCCGGGCGCCGCCTCCATCACGGTCGGCTTGCCGCCGTCCCCGAGCAGGAACACGGTCAGAATGCGCGCGGGTCCATCGCCCGTGTTTTCTCCCCGATGGGTAACATCCATGGCTTCCAGCAGGCCGTCTCCCTCGCGGTAGACCTTCTTGCCGATCTCCTCGTAGGTCACCGTAATCTCGCCTTCCAGGATATAGGCGAAAAGCGGCGCATGATGCTGGTGCCATTCGGTGACCTCGCCCGGTTCCATCGTGACGACCAGCGCCTTGACGGACGGGTTATCTTTCGGAAAGGCAACCGTTTCCCCGGCAATCGTCTCATCGCCGGAATACACCTCCTGCACCTTTTCATAAGGCGATTTCGCCGCGGCTTGCGCCTCGATCGCGGCCTTGGAACTGGGTTTTGCGGCCGGTTGCGAGGGTGCCGGTTTGCCGCCGGGCGTGATCGACTTGTCGGCCGCCGGCGCGGGCGATCCGGCCAGCAGAAGGGCAAAGCCAAGGCAGATGGGAAATTTGGTCCAGGACATGATTGTCTCTTCCGAAATCGCTTCAGCCGGGAAGACACGCGCGCCTTGCCGACGTTCCACTGTCATACGTCGATACTGTCACCGGGCGCAATTGTCATCATCGCACCGGAGGCATCGCCGAGCTCGCGGGCAAAGGCGTCCGAAGTCTGGTCGAGGACCGGGAATGTGCCGAAGTGGCAAGGCAGGATCGCCTCGAACTCGAAATACCGACTGCAGGCCATCGCCGCCGTTCTCGCGCCCATGGTGAATCGGTCGCCGATGGGAACCAGTCCGATCCCCGGCCGGTAGATCTCGTTGATCAGCGCCATGTCGGAAAAGATGTCGGTGTCGCCCATGTGATAGAGAACCTTTTCACCCGACGCTTCGATGATCACGCCGTGCGGATTGCCCAGGTAAATGGCCTCGCCTTCGCTCTGCTTGGAGGAAGAATGATCCGCCCGCGTCAGCGCGACCTTGAAAGGTCCGGCGTCCACCTTGCCGCCGGTATTCATCGGGCTGAAATTTTCGACGCCCTGGCGGTTCGCCCACATGCAGATTTCAAAATTAGCCGTCAGCTGCGCACCGGTTTTCTTCAGTATCTCGATGGAATCGCCAATGTGATCGTCGTGACCATGGGTCAGGACAAGATGGGTCACCCCCTCGGCGACCTGGTCAACGCTCAGGCTGTCCGGAAAGGATGGATTTCCCGTCAGGAACGGGTCCATCAGGATGGAAGCGCCGTCGATCTCGATCTTGAATGCGGAATGGCCATACCATGTGAGTTTCATCGATGTCTCCCGATACCGTTCTCAATAAGCGCGGATGCTATCAGCCGCCGCGGGACTGCAACAAGCCTGATGCCGGGTTTCCGGTTCAGCCAAACCGACACAACATCGTGACCGGCCGCCGGGAATGCCCAAACGCCGTGAGTTGTGCCGGAAACCATCGGCGGCGGTAGCGGATTCCCTGCATATTTTCAGATGACCGTAACACTTCCGCTCACCCTCTGCATGCTCAACGAACCGGAGCGCGCATGTACAGACATCAGGATTGCCGGAGTTCCCAGAGCTTGCAGGTTTTGGTGCTCGCATACGCTCACGCTGATATCTGGATTGCGGGTCACGCGATGACGCTTCGCGTCACGCTGCCCGGAATGACTGCGGAGTTTGTCAGCAGTCCAGGGCGGTCATCTGACCGGCTTTTCATTGTTTTGCTGGCATGCGCCGCAAAGCCCTGTTAGAGCCGTTCAATGGCAAACGACCCCGCGCTTTCCCTTGAGGACTTCATCGCCGCACTTCCCGCTGGCGGCCGCCTGATCGGTCTCGATCTGGGCACCAAGACCATCGGCCTGGCGCTGTCCGATCTCGGCCGCGGCATAGCCTCACCGCTGGAGACCATCCGCCGGAAGAAATTCACCGCCGACGCGGAAAAGCTGCTTGAGATCTGCGAAAAGCACGAAATCGGCGGCATGGTTCTCGGCATGCCTTTCAACATGGACGGCAGCGAGGGGCCGCGCGCCCAGGCCACCCGGGCCTTTGTCCGCAATCTTTCCCCGAAAACCGACCTGCCGATCACCTACTGGGACGAGCGCCTGTCGACCGCGGCCGTGACGCGCACCCTTCTGGAAGCCGATTCAAGCCGCGCCAGACGGGCAGAAGTCGTCGACAAGATGGCCGCCGCCTATATCCTGCAGGGCTTTCTGGACCGACTTGGTTTCATGGGACTAGATACCTGAGACACCCCACCATTGCCTGACCCCGGTCCCGCCGAGGCCCGAGTTCCAGGCTCATCCAACGCGAATAGTCATCAATGCTGACAACACTTGCCGCCCTGATACCGGTCATCCTCGTGATTGCCTCCGGCTATCTGATCGCCCGGACCGGTCTGATCACCGGAGAGCAATGGCGGGGTATCGAGAAACTCGCCTATTACGTGCTGTTCCCCGCCGTTCTGTTCCGGATCATCGCCCAGGCCGATTTCAACAGCTTTCCCACTCTCAATATGGGGCTCAGCCTGGTGGCGTCAATTACGCTGATGGCTGTGCTCCTGCTTGCGGCCCGCCCCGCGATCGAGCGTATCTGGGGCATCGCGCCGGAGCGGTTCACGTCGATATTTCAGGGCACCTTGCGCTGGAACGGAATGATCGCCCTTGCGATCGCCGACAATGTCGCCGGAGAAGCAGGCCTTGCCATGCTCGCGGTCGCCATGGTTTTCATGATCCCTCCGCTGAACGTGGCCAGCATTCTGGTCCTGTCGCATTATGCCGGCACAACCACGCCCAGCGTGGCGCGGATCCTGAAAGATCTCTACACAAACCCGTTCATGCTCTCCATCGGGGCAGGCCTCGTCTTCAATCTCGGCGGGATATCTCTGCCCTTCGTCGTTGACGACACGCTGGAGATTTTCTCACGCGCGGCCCTGCCGATCGGGATCATCTGCGTCGGTGCCGGGCTCGATCTCGGATCGCTGCGCCGACCGGGCCCGGCCCTCACCATGGGCACATTTCTGCGCCCCCTCCTCATGCCGCTTCTAGCCTTCGGTTTCGCGTCGCTGTTCGGCGTGAGCGGTGACGCGCTCGTGGTGGTCGTCATTGCAAGTTCGGTTCCCTGTGCCAGCAACGCCTATCTCCTGGCCCGGCAGATGGGCGGCGACGCGAAACTGATGGGAGAGATCATCACGCTGCAAACCCTTGCCGCAACAGTGACAATCCCTCTGGCCATGCTTCTGTTCACCTGAACCGAATACAGCTTTCATTTTTTGTCCATCCGTTCAAATATTTAGCAAGCGTGTGGACAGTTGGTAAGAGCGGGGGCGCGCGTGAAATTCCTGTCTTGTGCGCCAGGGCGATTCCTCCTATAGGCATGATCTCGATGACCGCGAAAGACACCCATCGAGACAACCCTTATCCCCATCGCCATCTGCTGGGCATAGAGGGCCTTCACCCCCACGAAATTCTGGGCCTTCTGGACCGGGCCGAGGAAGCCGTCGAGGTTTCCCGCCAGATCCACAAGCGCAGGCTGGTCCTGCAGGGCCGCACCCAGATCAACCTCTTTTTCGAAAACTCCACCCGCACCCAAAGCTCATTCGAGCTGGCGGGAAAACGGCTCGGTGCGGATGTGATGAACATGGCTGTGTCCCAGTCCTCGGTCAAAAAGGGCGAGACGCTGATCGACACGGCGGCGACGCTGAACGCCATGCATCCGGATTTGCTGGTGGTGCGCCATCATGCGGCCGGCGCGGTGCATCTGCTGGCCCGCAAGGTCGGCTGCTCGGTGGTCAATGCCGGCGACGGGCCGCATGAACACCCGACCCAGGCTCTGCTGGACGCCCTGACCATCCGCCGCCACAAGGGCAAGATTGCCCGGCTGACCGTGGCGATCTGCGGCGACATCGCCCATTCCAGGGTGGCGCGTTCCAACTTCATTCTCCTGAATGCTCTTGGTGCCCGCGTGCGCGTTGTGGCGCCTTCCACCCTGTTGCCTTCGGGAATCGCGAAAATGGGTGTGGAAGTCTTCAACTCCATGCGCAAAGGCCTTGAGGGCGCGGATATCGTCATGATGCTGCGCCTGCAGCGCGAACGCATGAACGGCGCCTTCGTGCCGTCGGTGCGCGAATATTACCGCTATTACGGCCTCGACGCGGAGAAGCTCGCCTATGCCAAGGACGATGCGCTGGTGATGCATCCCGGCCCGATGAACCGGGGCGTGGAGATCGACGCGTCCATCGCGGACGGCGCACAGAGCCTGATCCGCGAGCAGGTTGAAATGGGCGTGGCGGTGCGCATGGCCGTGCTGGAAGCGCTCGCAGCCAACCTGCCGAACAACGAGACAATCTAGAGGACTTTCACCGTGGCTCACGATGCACCCAAACCTCTGGTTCTCTCCAACGCCAGGGTGATCGATCCGGCGCGCGGGCTGGACGCACCCGGCTCGATCATCATCGCCGACCGCACGATCCTCGCCGCCGGACCGGAAGCGGCCAATCAGGGCGCTCCCTACGGCGCGGACATCATCGACTGCAAGGGCGCTATCGCCTGTCCGGGTTTGATCGACATGTGCGTCTCGGTCGGTGAACCGGGCGCCGAACACCGGGAAACCCTGGCAAGCGCCTCCCAGGCCGCGGCGGCCGGCGGCGTCACCACCATCTGCATCATGCCGGACACGGATCCGGTGATCGACGATCCGGCACTGGTGGATTTCATCCTGCGCCGGGCGCGCGATACCGCCAGTGTCAACATTCTGCCCCTTGCCGCCCTCACCAAGGGGCTTCGAGGCGAGGAAATGGCCGAGATCGGTCTTCTTCAGGAAGCGGGAGCCGTCGCCTTCACCAACGGCCACAAGTCGGTCAAGAACGCGCAGGTGATGCGCCGCATGATGACCTATGCCCGCGACTTCGATGCGCTGGTCATTCATCACACCGAGGATCCCGACCTTGCCGGCGGCGTCATGAATGCCGGCCTCAACGCAAGCTGGAAGGGCCTGTCAGGTGTATCGCGCGAATCCGAGATCATCATGCTGGAACGCGACCTGCGCCTTGTCGGCATGTCCAGAGGCAAATACCATGCGAACCTGATCTCCACCTCCGACAGCGCCGACGTCATCCGCACCGGCAAAGGCCGGGGTCTCGACATTACCGCCGGGGTTTCGATCAATCATCTGACCCACAACGAAAACGACATCGGCGACTACCGCACCTTCTTCAAGATGTCCCCGCCGCTGCGCGACGAGGACGACCGGCTTGCGATGGTCGCGGCCGTCGCCGACGGGACCATCGACATCATCTGCTCCAACCACGACCCGCAGGATGTGGAAACCAAGCGGCATCCCTGGGCGGAAGCAGAGGACGGGGCCATCGGCCTGGAAACCCTGCTGGCCGCCGCCCTGCGGCTGCATCATTCCGATGAGGTCGACCTGATCACCCTCCTTCGCACCATGACCTGCAGCCCGGCGGACCGGCTGGGTCTGGAAACCGGCCGCCTCGCCAAGGGGGCTCCGGCCGATATCACCATCTTCGATCTCGATCGCCCCTGGGTTCTTGAAAAAAGCGCGATCCGATCCCGTTCCAAAAACTCCCCGTTTGTTGATGCCCGGTTTTCGGGCCGGGTGCTCCGCACAGTGGTTGCCGGCAAAACGGTCTATAATCACGCATGATCGCCTGAAGCTCTTTTGTCCACTGACCGAGCGGACCGGTTTCGTCGTTGCCGGACTTGATCCAGCATTTCATGCGGTTACATTGCCCAGGGAAACAATTGCATACGGCGCGACAACACGGCATGGATGCTCTGGCCGCGCCACGGCATGACGCCGGGACGATACGCATTCACGGGGGGAATAACAGCGTGCCTGATCCGATCAGCTGGGAATTCGCCTGGCCCTATTATCTTGCCGCCCTCGCCTTCGGCTATCTGCTCGGGTCCATTCCGTTCGGGTTGATTGTCACGCGCATGGCCGGTCTTGGCGATATCCGCAAGATCGGCTCGGGCAATATCGGCACCACCAACGTATTGCGCACGGGCCGGAAATCCCTGGCCGCGGCAACGCTGCTGGGCGATGGCCTGAAGGGGACCGCCGCGGTTCTGGTCGTCGGGCAGATGTACGGCCAGGAGATGGCCCTGATTGCCGGTCTCGGCGCCTTTCTCGGCCACCTGTTTCCGGTCTGGCTGAAGTTCAAGGGCGGCAAGGGTTTCGCGACCTATCTGGGCGTCCTGCTTGGGCTATATTGGCCCATGTTCCTTCTGGCCGCGGCGATCTGGATCGCCATGGCATTCATCTTCCGCTATTCCTCGCTCTCCGCGCTGACGGCGAGCCTCTCCACCCCGATCCTGCTGTATTTTGCCTTCCACCAGTTCCAGATGGCGGAAATGTTCGTGCTTCTGGGTGTTCTTCTGTGGGCGAAACATCATGAGAATATCGGCCGTCTCCTGCGCGGCCGGGAAAGCAGGATCGGTTCCAGCTCCAAACCCGTCTCTGACGCCGCATCCGCACCGGATGGTCGAGGCAGGTGAGCAACCCGGCCCGGTATAAGGCACTCCGCCTCTCGGACGCCCAGCGTCTTGCCTGGCTGCGCCTGATACGGTCGGAAAATATCGGTCCGGCGACATTTTTCGACCTGCTTGACCATGCCGGTTCCGCCGAGCGGGCGCTGGAACTCCTCCCGGAGCTTTCCAGGCGCGGCGGCAAGAAAAGCTACAGGCTGTGTTCTACGGAAGATGCGGAAGCGGAACTGGCGGCTCACCGCGCACGGGGCGCGGATCTCGTCGCGTTCGGTGAAGACGGCTACCCGCCGCATTTGAGGCATATCGACGGACCGCCTCCGGTTCTTTCGGTTCAGGGCGGCACGATCCTGGCAAACCCGAAAACACTCGGTATCGTCGGTGCGCGCAATGCCTCGCTTTCGGGGAGAAAACTGGCGGCACGGTTCGCACAGGATCTCGGCAAGCAGGATTTCGTCATCGTGTCGGGACTGGCCCGCGGCATCGACGGGGCAGCCCACGAGGCCGCCCTTGCGACCGGAACGGTGGCGGTGTTCGCCGGTGGCATCGACGTTCTTTATCCGCCCGAACATGACCGGTTGCTGGCGGCGATCCTGGACAGGGACGGTACGGTGATCAGCGAGATGCCTCTGGGCTGGAAACCGCGCGGCCGGGATTTTCCCCGGCGCAACAGGTTGATTTCCGGAATTTCTCTGGGTGTCATCGTCATCGAAGCGGCCAAGGCCTCCGGATCGCTGCACACCGCCCGTTTCGCTCTTGAGCAGAACCGCGAGATATTCGCCGTTCCCGGCTCTCCTCTCGACCCGCGCTCGGAAGGCGCGAATGGCCTGATTCGCCAGGGTGCGACGCTGGTGACCTCGGCCGAGGACGTCCTGGAAAGTCTCTCCGGACGCCTGGAACCCGCGCTGCCTCTTCAGCAACGGCTTCTGGAAGATGACCGGAACGCACCTTCGCCGCCGCCGGACCCCGATGACAGCTTGCGGCAGAAAGTGCTTTCCGCCCTGGGGCCGGCGCCGGTCGATCTCGATGAACTGATACGGTTCCTGGGCGCAGATACCCGTTCGATCCACGTCATCTTGCTGGAATTGGAGCTTGCGGGAAAGATCGAGCGTCATCGCGGCAATAAGATTTCCGCCCTGCTTTAAGGACCGGATTCGGTCTGAATCCCGGTGGATAACCGGTATAGCGAGCGGACGGGTTGACCGGAAAGGTTCAAAGGTCCATTTGACACAAGGCGTGTGATCCGTGATCGTCTCGCCATAAAAATAATGTTCTCCACCGGGCGGACGTCCCGTTTCCGGCAAAAATAATTCGGGTAATAATGAACGTCGTCATTGTGGAATCTCCGGCGAAAGCCAAGACGATCAACAAATATCTCGGGTCCGATTACACGGTTCTGGCGTCCTACGGGCATGTGCGCGATCTGCCGCCGAAAGACGGATCCGTGAAGCCGGACGAAGATTTCGCCATGACCTGGCAGGTCGACAGCAAGTCCCAGAAGCGGCTTACGGAGATCGCCAATGCGGTGAAGGATGCCGACCGCCTTATTCTCGCGACCGACCCCGACCGCGAAGGGGAAGCGATTTCGTGGCACGTTCTGGAAGTGCTGCAGAAAAAGCGCGTGCTGAAGGGCAAGCAGATCGAACGGGTGGTGTTCAACGCGATCACCAAGAAGGCGATTCTGGAAGCCATGGCCAACCCGCGCGAGCTGGATGTGCCACTGGTCGACGCCTATCTGGCGCGCCGCGCGCTCGATTATCTGGTCGGGTTCACCCTGTCACCGGTGCTTTGGCGCAAGCTGCCCGGCGCCCGGTCCGCGGGCCGCGTGCAGTCGGTCGCCCTGCGGCTGATCTGCGACCGGGAAATGGAGATCGAGGTCTTCCGTCCGCAGGAATACTGGTCGATATTCGCCAATATGAAGACCCCGGCCGGCGACATGTTCCAGGCCGGCGTCACCGGTTTCGACGGCAAGAAGATCGGCCGCCTCGACATCACCAACGAGGCGGACGCCACCACGATCAGGACCATGCTGGAAAACGCCAGCTTCAAGGTCGACAGCGTGGCCTCGAAGCCGGCCAGGCGCAATCCGGCGGCCCCTTTCACCACCTCCACGCTTCAGCAGGAAGCCTCGCGCAAACTCGGCTTTGCCGCCTCGCGCGCCATGCAGGTGGCGCAGAAACTTTATGAAGGCATATCCATCGGTGGCGAGACCTCCGGTCTCATCACCTATATGCGTACCGACGGTGTGCAGATCGCCGGCGAGGCCGTCGACGCCGCCCGAACCGTCATCGGTCAGGATTTCGGTGACAAATACGTTCCCGAAAAACCGCGCATTTATTCCACCAAGGCGAAAAATGCTCAGGAAGCGCACGAAGCGATCCGTCCGACGGACCTTTCCCGCCGTCCCAAGGACGTTGCCCGTTTCCTCGATCAGGACCAGGCCAAGCTCTATGAACTGATCTGGAAGCGCACCATGGCGTCACAGATGGAATCCGCCGTTCTGGAACGCACAACCATCGAGATCCTGGCGGACGGTTCCGGCAAACGCGCCAACTTGCGCGCGACCGGCTCGGTTGTCCGCTTCGACGGTTTCCTGGCTCTCTATCAGGAAGGGCGCGACGATGATGAGGACGAGGGCTCCAAACGCCTGCCCGCCGTGGACGAAGGCGCTGCCCTGATCGCCGCCTCCGTCGAGGGAGAAACCAAGGCGATCGAAGCGTCCCAGCACTTCACCACGCCGCCACCGCGCTACACGGAAGCAAGCCTGGTGAAGAAGATGGAGGAACTCGGCATCGGCCGGCCCTCCACCTATGCCTCCACGCTGCAGACGCTGCGCGACCGGGACTATGTCGAACTGGAGAAGAAGCAGCTCATTCCGCTGGACAAGGGCCGCATCGTCACGGCCTTCCTGGAAAGTTTCTTCCAGCGCTATGTGGAATTCGACTTCACGGCGAGCCTTGAAGAGCAGCTCGACAAGATCTCCGCCGGTGAACTCTCCTGGGTGGAGGTCCTGCGCGATTTCTGGAAGGGTTTTTCCGGCGCTGTCGACGACATCAAGGACCTGCGCGTTTCCCAGGTTATCGATTCACTGAACGAACTGCTCGGCCCGCATATCTTCCCGGCCAAGGAAGACGGTTCCGATCCGCGCAAGTGCCCCACCTGCGACAGTGGCCAGCTTTCCCTGAAAGTCAGCCGCTGGGGCGCTTTCATCGGTTGTTCCAACTACCCGGAATGCAGCTTCACGCGCCAGCTCGGCAAGCCGAACGGCGAAGACGGCGAAGGCGATGAAGGCCCGAAAATCCTCGGACAGGACCCGGAAACCGGGGTCGATGTGTCGCTTCGCAACGGCCGGTTCGGCCCTTACGTGCAACTCGGCGAGGAAGCCAAGCCAAAACGGGCCTCCTTGCCTCGCGGCTGGTCCGCGCCGGACATGGATCTGGACAAGGCTTTGCAGCTTCTGTCCCTGCCGCGCGAGGTCGGTCCGCATCCGGAAGACGGCAAGATGATCAGCGCCGGTATCGGCCGCTACGGCCCCTTCGTGCTGCATGAGGGAACCTACGCCAATCTTTCCTCGGCCGATGAGGTCTTTTCAGTCGGCATCAACCGCGCCGTTGATGCCCTGGCTGAAAAACGCGCCAAGACCGGAGGCCGGTCCGCGGCAACGCCGCTGAAGGAACTCGGCGAACATCCCGATGGCGGCCCGATCAATGTCTATGACGGGCGTTATGGACCCTATGTCAAACACGGCAAGATCAACGCGACGCTGCCCAATGACAGCGACCCGAAAGCGGTGACGCTAGAGCAGGCGCTCGAATTGATCGCCGCCAAGGCCTCGAAGGGCGGCAAAGGCAAAACCGCCGCCAAGAAAACGGCGGCAAAAAAACCGGCTGCCAAGAAAACCGCAACCAAGAAAACGGCGACCAAAAAAACGGGTGAGAAAAAGACAGCCAAGGCCCCTGTCGATGCTTCGTCCGGTGAGGTCCCCTGGGATGATGCGTCTTGAACGCAAAACGAGTTAGCACGCGCAAGCACACAAATCGCAAACACGCAAAAGTCCCCGGGGAGATGCCCTCGCGCGAGGACATTCTCGCCTTCGTGGCGGATAATCCGGGGCGCGCGGGCAAGCGCGAGATCGCCCGCCATTTCGGCATCATCGGCGGCGCCCGCATTCACCTGAAGAAAATGCTCAAGGATCTCTCCGAAGAGGGACTTCTTGAAAAGCGCAACAAGCGCATGATCCGGCCCGGCGACATGCCGCCGGTGTTCGTCGCCAGTCTGGTGGCGCGGGACCGGGACGGTGAACTGCTCGGCGTTCCCGTGGACTGGGACGAAGAGGCGGGCGATCCGCCGAAGATCCTTATCCTGACCGGCAAGACCAAGGCAACGCAGCCGGGCGTCGGCGACCGGGCGCTGATCCGCCTGAGCGAAGCGGAGACCGGCGGGGAAGCGACACACGCAGCCCGGGTCATCAAGGTGCTGGAAAAACGGCAAGGGGCGATCCTCGGCATTCTCAGGAAACGGGACGGAGACCGTCCGCCCTATCTGGAGCCGATCGACCGCAAACAGCGCGAACTGGATATAGACCCAAGCGATCTCAAGGAAGCCGGTGACGGCGACCTTGTCAGCGTTCAGGTGACGCGTTCCGGCCGCTACGGCCATCCGCAGGCCTCGATTGTCGAACGTTTCGGCACGATGAAATCGGAAAAGGCGATCTCCGAGATCGCCCTGCAGTCGCACGGCATTCCTCATGTCTTTCCGGCAAGCGTCGAGGCCCAGGCCGAAGCCGCCAAGCCGGTCGAAAAGCTCGGCAAACGCGAGGACTGGCGCAAGATCCCGCTCATCACGATCGATCCGCCCGATGCCAAGGATCACGACGATGCGGTTTTCGCGGAGCCGGACGAAGATCCGCAGAACGAAGGTGGCCATACCGTCTATGTCGCCATCGCCGATGTTGCGTATTACGTGACGCCTGGCTCGCCGATGGACCGGGAAGCCAGTCTGCGCGGCAACTCGGTCTATTTCCCCGACCGGGTGATCCCGATGCTGCCGGAGCGGATTTCCAACCAGCTCTGCTCGCTCAGGGAAAAGGAAGACAAGCCCGCGCTCGCGGTGCGCATGGTGTTCGACAAGTCCGGCCGCAAGCTCAAGCACACCTTCCACCGGGTCCTGATGCGCTCCGCCGCGAAGCTGTCCTACATACAGGCTCAAAAGGCCATCGAGGGGATTGCCGACGAAACGACCGGGACGCTTCTGGAGGGTGTCCTGAAGCCGCTCTGGGCGGCCTATGAGGTGCTGAAGAAAGGCCGCCACGACCGGGAACCGCTGGACCTCGATCTGCCCGAGCGAAAGATCAAGCTGAAGGAAGACGGCACCGTCGATCACGTCTACGTGCCTGAACGCCTCGACGCGCACAAGCTGATCGAGGAATTCATGATCCAGGCCAACGTTTCCGCCGCGGAAACGCTGGAAAAGCAGAAAACCGCCCTGCTCTACCGGGTTCACGATGCGTCCACACCCGAGAAACTGGAAGCCCTCAAGGATTTTCTCACCACGCTGAACATGAAGCTGCCCACCTCCGGCGGCCTGAGGCCGTCCGCCTTCAACAGCATCCTGTCGAAGGTGAAGGACACACCGCATGCGCATCTCGTCAACGAGGTGGTGCTGCGCAGTCAGGCGCAGGCGGAATATGCGCCCCAGAACATCGGCCATTTCGGACTGAACCTGCGCCGTTATGCGCATTTCACCTCGCCGATCCGCCGTTATGCCGATCTGCTCGTCCACCGCGGCCTGATCTCGGCCCTCGGATTGGGCAAAGACGGTCTGCAGGACGGCATAGAAAGCAAACTCGATGCGATCGGGGCGGAAATATCCGCGGCTGAACGCCGCGCCATGCTGGCCGAGCGGGACACGATCGACCGCCTGATCGCCCTGTGGATGAGCGATCAGATAGGCGCCACGTTCCAGGGCCGGGTCGCCGGAGTGGTGAAATCCGGGCTTTTCGTGCGCCTTCAAGACACCGGAGCGGACGGGTTCGTGCCCGCATCGACCATCGGTCTCGATTATTACCGCTATGACGAAGGGTCGCACGCGCTGATAGGTGACAAAACCGGAGAGACCTACCAACTTGGCGATCAGGTAGAGGTCAGGCTCGTCGATGCCGCGCCGTTTGCCGGATCGCTGACATTCGAACTGATCAGTCACGGCCGCATAGGCGGCAAGCAAATCCGGAAAGCGGCCCCCAAGGCCCGGCGCGGACCGCCGAAGGGCGGACGCACGAAGACCTCGCCAGCCAAACACAGACGAAGGAGGTCTTCGTGACGGTTCTCTATGAGACAAACGCCAATCCGGACGGAGCGGAGCTGACCAGCACCAAGGCGCATCGGCCGGTCCTGGCGGCGATGCTGCGCGGCGCGGCCAACAAATGCATGAATTGCGGCCAGGGAAAGGTGTTCGACGGCTTCCTGAAGAACGCTCATGCCTGTTCCCAGTGCGGTCAGGAGTTTCACCATCACCGCGCGGACGACGCCCCGCCCTACTTCACCATCACCATCGTCGGCCACATCATTATCCCGGCGCTGCTGGCGGTGGAAGTCCTCTGGCACCCGGCCATCTGGATCCACATGAGCCTCTGGCTGCCACTGACAATCCTGCTTGCCCTTTCCCTCATGCGTCCGATCAAGGGCGCGCTGATCGGGCTGCAATGGGCGCTTTACATGCACGGTTTCGACCCGGATGCGGAAGACGATCTGCCGGTCGTGCCGGCCCCGGCGCCGGCCATCGTTGAAAGGCTCTCATGAGCGGATCATTCGAGAAGCAGCTGGCGAAAGACGAACAGGCCGGAAATCATCCCTATATTCGGCCGCGCGATGCCGCGACACTGCTCATTCTCGATCGCAACGGCAATGGCACCGTCCGCCTGCTGATGGGGCGGCGGCATAAGCGCCATACCTTCATGCCGGGCAAATTCGTTTTTCCCGGCGGGCGCGTCGATCCGTCCGATTCCAGGATCACGAATGTGGTTCCCTATCATCCGGACGTCGAGGCGAAGCTCTCCGAAGATCTGAAAAACGTCAAATCGGCGGCCCGCGTCCGTGCCCTGGCCCTTGCCGCGATCCGCGAGACATACGAGGAAGCCGGTCTTTTCATCGGGAAGAAATCGACCGGCGCGGCCCTCCACCTGGGCAGCGGATTTGAAGCCTTCGCGGAACGGGGCATCCAGCCGGATCTCGGCGGCATGCGCATGATTGCCCGGGCCATCACGCCACCGCAGCGTCCGCGCCGCTTCGACACGCGTTTCCTGGCCGTGTGGGCCGACGCTGTCGCCGACCGTCTGCCGGACGGCAAGGGACCCTCCGGGGAACTGGAGGACTGCGCCTGGCTCACCCTGGATGAGGCGCGCGGCAAGGAACTGCCGATGATCACCACCCGGATCCTCGCCGACCTGGAAGAGCGCCTGGAGAAGGACCCGGACCTGTCTCCGAAGACGCCCGTCCCCTACTATTTCTACCGCAAGGGCGGCTTTAACCGGACGCTGATTTAGGGTCCTGACCTGAATCCCCGCGACTTTCACCGCCCGTTCTTCCATATTCATGGGTGATACGTTGAATCCGGAAAATCAGGAGTTTTTCTCATGAAGAGGCATGCGGTCGTTCCCGAAGAACTGAAGCCCTGCTACACGGACTGGAGAATGTCTCCCGGACTCGCCTGCGGCGACTTCGTGTTCCTGACCGGTTTCACCGGTGAGGAGCCAAATGGGGACCTGCCGGAGGACCCGGAAACGCAGATCCGCAATGCATTTCGAAAGGTCGGACTGGTCCTGGCGAAAGCGGGCCTCAGCTATGGGGCGCTTGTCGACATGACGAGCTATCACGTCGGTCTGCGGACCCATCTTGAGACGTTCAAGACTATCCGGGCGGAATTCGTCGAAGAGCCCTATCCCGCCTGGACCGCCATAGAAGTCAACGGATTTGTCCGGGAAGGCGCCATCGTTGAGATCAAGGCTGTCGCCAGCCGGTCACCGAAGCTGGCGTGAGGAGAAACCGGTGGACGGATGGGGACCTCATGCCCCACACTGCCCCGGAGATTTTTTCCTCTCAAGCCATCAAATCATGCCGCGAACCGCAGGGAGCGCTTGACTTTCGCGCCCCGATGAGTAGGTTTCGCGCTGATTTCAGACATTGGGGCAGATTCACCGCCAGCCATCTGGCCGCAAGAACCCTATGCCCGACAACAAGGAACAGGATCCAAGGCCATGGCCAAGGCAACAACAATCAAAATCAAGCTCCTCTCCACGGCGGACACCGGATTCTTCTATGTCACCAAGAAGAACTCCCGCACGATGACCGATAAAATGGTCAAGAAGAAATACGACCCGATCGCCAAGAAGCATGTCGAGTTCAAGGAAGCCAAGATCAAGTAGATCCGGCGTTCAGGCTGTTTTGCAAGAACCCGCCCTTTCCGGCGGGTTTTTCGTTTCCCGGCACGCCTCGCATGACGGCGGCAAACCGGTGTCAGAGCGCCGGTGGACGGATGCAGATACACGCAACTCTACCGGCCCGGAGGCCGGGTCAGCTGGCTCAATTCAAACGGATTTGCGGCGGAAAAAAAGTGGTCGGCGGGAACACGGCATTCGAGGAGGCCACTCTTCGGCCGGTTCCCTGCCGACCTGCCCCACGGACCCAGGAGATGCGGCGGACCTGAGCACTCCGAGGGGTATCTTTAATCTGGCGTGTTGCGACGGCAATCATGCCCTCACCAAATAGACCATCGGGGATATCCCCGATCAGCGGTCACACTACTCTATTGTAACCTGAATGCAACATCTTCCGTAAAATATACACAGGAACAATGTCATCTTAGTAAATCTGTAACCTTAATATGGGCGTCGCAGTAGGCTCGACACTTTGAACCGCCTCACCGGAAGCCGAAACAGTCGGCTTCCGGTTGGCTGAAACCTTGCCGAGTTCTTTATCCGGAACATAACCACGGGTAATCGTGTCTCAGGCTTCGCCCAGGTAGGCGCGCACAGTTTCCAGGAACTTCGCCACAGAGATCGGTTTGGAGATATAAGCTTCACATCCGCCCTGGCGGATCCGCTCTTCATCGCCCTTCATGGCGAAGGCTGTTACAGCGATGACCGGGATTGAGGCGATATCCTCGTCCTCCTTGATCCACTTGGTGACTTCAAGACCCGAGACTTCCGGCAACTGAATATCCATCAGGATCAGATCCGGCCGGTTTTCACGGGCCAGTTGCAGGGCTTCGATCCCGGTACGGGTCTGCAAGGTATTGTAACCGTGTGCTTCGAGCAGATCATGAAACAACTTCATGTTCAGCTCGTTGTCTTCTACGATCAACACGGTTTTTGCCATATTTCCGGCCCTTTATCCGGCTGAAAGCCGGTTCCAATTATCGTTATCGCGGCGTTTTATTGTCCGCGGTAGAACCTGCCCCCGGCCTACATTAGGTTTGTTCTAACCCGGAATCGTTTCAGAAAGGCAAAAAAACACAATGAAAAATATACAGGCAAAGTCATTGTCCGTTGAAGAAGCGCAAGGGATCGCCACAGAGGCGCTTCTGCAGCTCAGCCGGGATCCGGAACAGGTCGGGCGTTTCCTCGCCATGTCCGGGATCGGGCCGGACGTGATTCGGGAAGCCGCGGAAGAGCCCGGGTTTCTGGCCGGAGTGCTTGAGTTCTACATGATGGATGAAGCGCTCCTGCTGGCGTTCTGCGAAAATTCCGGCGTCAGGCCGACCATGATGGCCGCGGCGCGATATGCCCTTGCCGGGGGACAGGAAGACCATGCCTGAACCGACACCGGTTCTTCCCGAGGTCCTCGACCAGATCCGGGCTCTTCCCCTCGCGCACAGACCGCTGATCGTCTGCGACGTCGACGAGGTGATCCTGCAATTCATCACCCATCTTGAAGCCTATCTGGACGCGCGTGATCTCGTCTTTCTGAAACACGAATACCGGCTGACGGGCAATATCGGCGGCAAGGCCGACCGGACGGCGCTCCCGGCGGACGACGTGCGCCGGCACCTGCTGGCCTTTTTCGATGAAACCAGCCATCGGCAGGATATGGTTCCGGGCGCGGATGCCGCCCTGCGCGAACTGGCGCGCGACTGGGAAATCGTGCTGCTGACCAATCTGCCCGGTGGTCACAACAAGCCGCAGCGCGAAAAACTGCTGTCGGGCATGGGCATTCCATATCCCGTGCTCGCCAATTCCGGACCGAAAGGCGGCGCGGTCGCCGCACTTGCCGCCGGGCGTCCCGGTCCCTTCGTCTTCATCGACGACAGCCCGACCAACCACAGTTCGGTGAGTGCCTCGCTGCCGTCGGCCACCCAGATCCAGTTTGTCGCCGATGCAAGGTTCCGGGGATCGCTGCTGCGCGAAAGCCATATCGACCTTGTCACGGGCGATTGGCAGGAGACTGCGGCCTTTATCGGCGGTATCCTGAAACGGTAATGATACAAGCGGAGCAGCAAGCCTTCGCGCCAGACCCTGTTGTGATCCATATGGTTCCGGAAAATCGAGCCCTTTGCCGGGACTGCGGCAACCGCTTTGAGGCGGCATCCTCCCGATGCCCGTCCTGCGGCAGCCCGCGGCTTGTGAGGCATGCGGAACTGGACATGCTGTCGATTGCCCATATCGACTGCGACGCCTTTTACGCCGCCATTGAAAAACGCGACAATCCGGAGCTCAGCGACCAGCCGGTGATCGTCGGCGGCGGCCAGCGCGGGGTCGTGTCGACCTGCTGCTACATCGCCCGCATCTACGGCGTTCGCTCGGCCATGCCGATGTTCAAGGCGCTGGAAGCCTGTCCCGATGCGGTGGTCATCAAGCCGGACATGGAAAAATATGCCCGGGTGGGCAAGGAAATCCGCGAACGCATGCGCGCGCTGACGCCGCTAGTGGAGCCTCTTTCCATCGACGAGGCGTTTCTGGACCTCACGGGAACACAGCGCCTGCACCATGCGACACCGGCGGAAACGCTTTCCAAATTCGTCCGCGATGTCGAAGACGATATCGGCATCAGCGCCTCCGTCGGCCTGGCGCCGAACAAGTTCCTGGCAAAGCTGGCGTCGGACCTTGAAAAACCGCGCGGTTTCTCGGTGATCGGTGCGGCGGAGGCGAAAACCGTGCTCGCGGCGATGCCCGTCGGCCGTATCTGGGGCGTGGGCAAGGTCTTTCAGCAGAAGCTGGAAAGAGACGGAATCCGCACCATCGGCCAGTTGCAGACGATGGAGTCCGTCGATCTCGCGCGCCGTTACGGGTCGATCGGACTGCGTCTCGCCAAGCTTTCCAATGGTGAGGATACACGTTCGGTCGAACCGGGCCGGGGCGCGAAGAGCGTTTCGTCTGAAACGACGTTCAGGACGGATATCTCCACTCTGGACACCTTGCGGCCGATCCTGCGCAGCCTGTCGGAAAAAGTCTCCGCCCGCCTGAAAAAATCCGGGATTTGCGGACGGGGTATCACGTTGAAGCTCAAGACGGCCGACTTCAGAACGACAACGCGCGCGCGGCATCTGGCCGACCCGACGCAGCTAGCCGACAGGATTTACGCCGCCGGCGAGGCCCTTCTTGACATTGAGACCGACGGCCGGAAATTCCGGCTGATCGGCATCGGTGTCAGCGATCTGGAACCCGCGGAGCGCGCCGACCCGAAAGATCTTCTCGATCAGTCCGCCGAACGGCGCAAGAACGCCGAACTGGCCGTGGACCGGCTGCGGGACAAATTCGGCAAATCGGCCGTCGAGCTCGGCCTGACCCATGCGGCCAAAGTGGCGGAAAAAGCAAAAAAGACCTGAATTTCCCAGCTGACTATTGCGTGGTCGCGTTAATGCCGGGGGCACTCGACCTCTTCGTAGAGTTCCAGCGCCGCCATCCGGCCCTGGATGGTGAAGTCGCCATAATCGAGTTTCAGCTGTCCGCTGATACCATTCTCGTAAAGCCAGAAGGACAACTGATAAACGGGGAGCAGTTCGCCGCTCGCGTTCTCCTCGGCCGGATCGAAATAGGCGACGGTGACCGGCCAGTAGGAAAGACCGGCAAGCGGCGCCTCCGGCCCTTGCGCCCCGGCTTTGACCGGGCTGAGCGTCCTGGCGCCGATCACCGTCGTCGTGGCGTAGACCTTCTCGCCGGTTTCCGCCCCGTCATAAATGTCGGCCGCCAGGAAATGCACACCCTCGTCGGCCGATTTCAGCACGGCGAGAAGATGCTCCGTGGGAAAAAGCACCTCGCGGCCGATTTCAAGCGACTTTTCCGAAGGTTCCTTCAGTTCGACCGTCTTCGCCCCGGCGCCCGCGCGCGCCGTCCCGCGCGTCGCTTCGACCAGTTCCTGGTCGACAAAGGTTTTCGACAGGAACTGGTAGCTTGCCGCCTTCGGCTCCTCGAAGGAGGTGGTCTGCAGATCGGTGATCTGCGAGCCGCCGTTCGCATCCTGGAATTCGGTCACAAAACGGAAATTGACGCTGTAGCCCTCGCAGGCGCTGCCCGAAAAATCATAGACCATCCGTCCGCTCAGGCCCGCGATGCCGGATTGCTCTTCCATATCGCCCAGCTTCATGTCGTAGACGGCCCGGTGCGGCACCAGTTTGTACGCCGCACCCGGTCCCATGGTTCCGGCGACAACTCCGGTTGCCGCGGCGGACGACACGGCAATTGCAAGCAGCACTCCCCGCAATGTCAGGGATACGGACTTGGGAACGCACTGCATCAATCAAACCTCTTTTTCGTCCGGGGGTACGCGCCACCGGGGCCCGTGCCGGACATTATGCGGCAAACCGCCCGTTTCGCCAGAGCGAATAAGCAGTTGCCCGTGAAAACTTCAAGTGCGGATTATATCTCACACAAATCCGCTGGAAGAGGCACTTTCCGGCAGGTCCGCGTCCCCTCCTCCACAGCTTCCTTGTCGCGATGGCGAAGAATTTGGCCTTGTCACGTCAGACGAATTACGCCAAGACACCGGACAACCTCACATAGGCCTGCGGACAGCAGAATTCAACGAGACACTCCAGCGCGGAGACCCCTTATGAGCACCATTGAAGCCCGCCTTTCCGACCTCGGGATCACCCTGCCGGAGGCCGCCGCGCCCGCGGCCAACTACGTTCCCTTCGTCAGAACCGGCAACCAGCTCTTCATCTCCGGACAATTGCCGATGAAAGAGGGGAAGATCCAGGTCACCGGCAAGCTTGGCGCCGATGTCAGCCTCGAGGACGGCAAGGCCGCTGCGAAGCTCTGCGCCATCAATCTTCTGGCGCAGGCTAAGGCCGCGCTGGGAGATCTTGAGAAGGCCACGCGCCTCGTCAAGATCGTCGGTTTCGTCAATTCGACCGCCGATTTCACCGAGCAGCCGCAGGTGATCAACGGCGCTTCCGATTTCATGGTGGAGGCCATGGGCGACAAGGGCCGGCACGCCCGTTCCGCCGTCAGCGCGGCCTCCCTGCCCTTCGGCGCGGCCGTCGAGATCGAGGCTATTTTCGAAATCGCGGATTAGTCTTCCTTTCGGCGCCGCGCTTTTCACCGGCGCCGCCCCTGATGATCGAGACCCAAGCCATGACCCCGGATCTCCAGGCCGTTTTCGCCCGCCCGATCGCGCATCGCGGTTATCATGACGCCGATAACGGCATCATCGAGAATACGCCGGCCGCCATCGCCGGGGCGGTGGAGAAGGATTTCGCCATCGAGGTGGACGTGCAGGAAACCGCCGACGGCGAGGCGCTGGTGTTCCACGACTACACGCTCGACCGGCTGACGGAGGGGACCGGCAAGGTCATAGACCGGTCCTCGCGCGACCTTGTGCAGATCCACATGAAGACCGGGGCCGACAGGCTGTGGCTGCTGCAGGACCTGTTCGACCTTGTCGACGGCAGGGTTGCGCTGGTCATCGAGATCAAGTCGCTGTTGCGCCGGGACGCCCAGGGGGTATTTGTGCGCCGGGTCACCGATCAGGTGGCCGCCTACAGGGGACCGGCAGCGATCAAGACCTTCGATCCGGACATGCTGTCCATCGCCCGGGGCCACAACCCCTCCGTCCTGCGCGGCATCGTGGCGGACGGGGCGGAACCGGGTCCCGCCTACGGCCTGCACGGCCGCATGGACCGGTTCATCCTGCGCCATATCCTGCACGCGCCGCGCACAAGGCCGCATTTCATCTCCTACGGCATCAAGGACCTGCCCAAGGCCGGGCCCAGCCTGCTGCGCTCGCTGTGCAAGCTTCCGATCATGTGCTGGACGGTGCGCACCCGCGAGCAACGCGAGAAAGCGGCGCAATATGCCGACCAGATCGTTTTCGAAGGCTTCGATCCGGACAAAAATCCCACGATTTGACCCGGGACGGGCCCGAACCTCTTGCACTGCAAAATGGCGACGCTACATTTCGATCATGGTTTCAAATCGTGGTTCTTTCTGACGCATGACCTCATTCCCCACAAAGGACGGCAAGGGACCGGCGTCGGCCGGAGCGGATCGAACTGCAACCCTGCGCATCCTGTCGTCACTGAAGGATGTCTCGCGGGAAGACTGGGATCAGGTCGCCAATCCCGGCTGGCAGCTGACGGGCCGCGGTGTCCTGCAAAAAGATGCCCGATGTTCCGGCCTGGACGACCTTGCCGTCGCTCTGGTTGACGATGCCGGGCTGTTGCCTGAAGAAACCGCCTTCAACCCCTTTCTGTCGCATGCGTTCCTGGAGGCCCTGGAAGCGTCGGGCTGCGCCACCGCCGAAACCGGCTGGCTGCCCCGGCACATGCTTCTGGAAGACGATACAGGTGCGGTTCTGGGCGCCGTGCCCGCCTATCTGAAGAGCCATTCGCAGGGCGAATATGTCTTCGACCACGGCTGGGCCGAGGCGTTCCACCGGGCGGGCGGCGACTATTACCCGAAACTGCAGGTCTCCGTGCCCTTCACCCCCGCCACTGGCAGACGGTTCCTGACCGGGCCCGGCGTCAACCGGGAAGCAGGAATGCAGGCGCTGGCCGCCGGCCTGGTTCAGGTCTGCAAGCGGACCGGCGCGTCCTCCGTCCACGCGACTTTCCTGACCAAACCGGAATGGGACAATCTCGGCGATCTCGGTTATCTGCAGCGCACCGACCAGCAGTTCCACTGGGAAAACAAGGGTTACGACAGTTTCGAGGGTTTCCTGGCGGATCTCGCCTCGCGCAAGCGCAAGGCCATCCGCAAGGAACGCCGCGAGGCGCTGAGCGCCGAGGGCATCGAGGTGGAATGGGCCACCGGCTCAGACCTGACCGAGGCCCATTGGGACGCGTTCTACACCTTCTACACGGATACGGGCAGCCGCAAATGGGGCCGGCCCTATCTCAACCGCGAGTTCTTCTCGCTGATCAACGAACGGCTGGCCGACCGCACGCTTCTGGTGCTGGCCAAACGCAATGGACGCTACGTCGCCGGCGCGCTCAACTTCATCGGCTCCGACACGCTGTTCGGCCGCAACTGGGGCTGCACGGAACACCATCCGTTCCTGCATTTCGAGCTCTGCTACTATCAGGCCATCGATTTCGCCATCGCCCACGGCCTGAAACGCGTGGAAGCCGGTGCGCAGGGCGCGCACAAGCTGGCGCGCGGCTACCTGCCCGCCACCACCTATTCCGCCCACTGGATCGCCCATGAGGGCCTGCACGACGCGATCGCCGATTTCCTCGAACACGAACGCGCGGCGGTGGAACACGAGAACGCCGCCCTCGCCGAGCACGCCCCGTTCCGGAAAGACGGCTGAACGCGGAAAGCGCCAGCCGCACTGCCATGGCCTCCGACCGCGCAGGTCGCGCGGCCACACAGCGCGTCGTTGTTACCAACGAGACTGCCCCTCACATACCGCGCTGTCCCGGCCCTGAGCCGGGACCTTCCCCAAAACCGGACGAAGCTGAGAAAGACCCCTGCGCAAGGCCGGGGATGCAGGGTGTGGTGACCGCCCGCGAATACGGACGATCCCGAGCCCGCATCCCCCTCGGCTATTCCCCCGGAACGAGACCGAACGCCCACCACACCTACCGCGCTGTCCCGGCCTTGCGCCGGGACCTTCCCCGAAACCGGACGAAGCTGAGAAAGACTCCGGCTCGAGGCCGGGGATGCAGGGTGTGGTGGCGGCACATGGATACGGATGATCGATCTTGCCCCCACATCCCCCCGGTTGACTCCCCGGACAAGCGCAGCGCAGAGCCGGGGTCTACTCGTTTCCAGAGCCTCTATCGGGTGTTCGCAGTGTCCGCCTCGAATGGTCAGATCCGGAACAAGCAGAACTCAGGGCCTGACCCAGCAATCCATGCCGGGCATCTTAAAAAGATCAGGCCCGGGTTCGTGGCAACGGAGCGGCATGGATGCCATGGTCGAGCCATGGCATGACGGAGAAGGAATGTAATTCAAGGACGACAGCCGGCCCCGGCAACGCCCCTTGCCATGCCCGTCCCACAAAGACGAACCGTGTCAGGGCTGCTCGAAACTCTCCGCGACGTCATACATGACCGGTTCGAAACTCTTGCACAGCCCGCTGATGCGGCGGTTGCGCTCGCGCATTTCCGGCGACCTCAGCATCGCCAGGAAATCCTCCCGCCGCCGCCACTGCGAATAGTTGGCGATGCGCGTCTGCGCGTCGTTGACATGAAGCCCCGCGCCGATGAACCCCGGCTGATGACGGATGAACTCCTCGTAGGCATCCTTCAGCTCGTCCAGAAGGTCGAAACAGGTCCCCGGCGTCATTTCGAAGGTGGTGATGACGGTCTGGCAATCCCGGTCACTGGATATCTCAGGCATGACTCTCCTCCTCCCCGGAAGGCTGGCACGTTTTGTGGGGGCGGGCAATATGGGGATGGGAGGGAGGCTTGTTGGTAACGCATGTCCGGTCCCTATACAATCAAGTCCCTGCCTCTTTCGGCCTAAGCATGCTTAGGCGAAGCTGTTCCGGAGAACCTTGGCAAGGCTTTCCATCCGCCACATCAGAACCCGGCCCTATACGCCTAAAACAAACGGCAAAGCGGAGCGCTTCATCCAGACCATGCTCAGAGAATGGGCCTATGCCATCCCCTTCAAATCATCCCTGACACGAGAGACCGATCTGCCAAGATGGCTTGACTGGTACAATAACAAACGGCCACACATGGGCATCAATGGCAAAACGCCAAATCAGGCCCTCAACGGAACAACCTGATCAGAAACCACATCTAGAACATCGACCAGTTCTGTTGATCGCTTCCTGGCCCGCAACGCTATCACGTTCAAAAAAAGACAGCGCACGCCAGCGAACAGGAACGCGCCGAT
>NZ_PPCN01000009.1 GCF_002906165.1 Roseibium marinum | reverse complement strand
GCAAGCTTGAGGCCGACAAGGCCAATACACCGGAAACAAAAAAACGCCCGAAATCCCGATATAAAACCATCAAAAAAACAAACCCGCCGAAATCGACGGGTTTGTCAGCGGTCTGAAAGGCCGGAACGTTTGTTCCGGCCTTTGTCGTTTGTTCAATCAATTGATGAAAAACTGCGAGACCCTGAGGGTTCAGAGCAGCCGGCGCGGTCTTGCAACGGCGCGCGTGCCGCTCTGAACATCAGAATTTACTGGCTCGGCTTTTGCGCGTCGATCAGCTTCTGGCGGGCTTCATCAGCACGCTTCTGCAGCTCGCTCTGCAATTCTTCCTGGCGCTTTTGCAGGTCAGCAAGGTTCATCGGTTCGCCGTCATAGACGCTGGTGAAGCCGATCAGGGTCATCTTGAAGACGATTTCCTTGGCCTGCTGGTTGTAGGGGGCCACCCGCATTTCGCCGCCCTGCTTCATCACGCTGATGAAGCTGTCGTCGATTGCCAGCTCCGCATAGCATGCGTTTGGAGCGCAAATGCTGTATTTGGCCTGAACGGGCTTGCCGTCATCGATCTGGATGCGCAGTCCGGGCTGAAGCAGAACACCAGTCGGAACAGCCACAAGCAGTTTCTTGCGCGCTTCGCCTTCCGTCTCCTGGATGGCGATGTTGCTCAGGAACTGACCTGTATTGGTGCGCAGTTCAATCGAAATGAAGCAGATTTCCTTCTGCGTATTCGGATTGGTGTTACACGCCTTCGTCCAAGGGCTCTTTTCTTCCTGGGCGATTGCGGGAGCACCTGCAAAAGAAGATAGGGCCACGAACGCACCCGCGGCGCATCCGAACAATCCTCTTTTCAAAACACTCTTCATCGAAACGTCCTCAATCGTGCGTGTGCGATACTTTCGCGTTGTTCTGAGGCATTCCGGTAGCAACCGCAAGGCCCGTGAGATCATTCAAACCGTGAAAACATGGTAAGGCACCTAATTTGGGCAAGAGGGTGACCGATTTGCAACGCAGGTCAAATCCCCGATTCAAATCTGAATATCTTGCTGTTTGTCCCTTGCGCCAGGCGCGTCCGTTTGAACCCTGTGGTAGTCTGAGAAGTGAGAATCAACAGAATCTCGGACGGTGGTCATGCGTTTCTTCATAGTTCCCGAGTGTCTTTATCAATATAGCCATAGCCGGTCGCTTGCCTTGGCGGCGGCACTTCTTTGCGCGACATCCGGTTTGCTTCCTGCCTTTGCGGCAGACGAAGACGTTCCATGGACCCATGCCATTTCCATGCACGGTTCCCCTGCCCTCGGTCCTGACGAACCGTTTCCCTATGCCAATCCCGAAGCCCCCAAAGGCGGATCGGTCACGCTCGGTGTCCAGGGAACCTTCGACAGCCTGAATTCCTTCATCGTTCAGGGTGGCTGGACCTCGGCGCGCGGCATGCGCGAAAGGGAAATGGGCAACAACATCCTTGAAAGCCTGTTGGTACGGTCCTACGGGGAGGCCTTTTCGCTATACGGACTGCTGGCGCAGCGGGTACGCATGCCTGACAGCCGCGAATGGATCGAGTTCGAGCTCAATCCGGATGCGAAGTTCTCGGACGGGTCTCCCGTGACTGTGGAAGACGTGATTTTTTCTCTCGAGCTCATTCGCGACAAAGGCCGCCCGCCCTACCGCAACTGGTATGCATCCATCGTCGAAAAGCAGGTGACCGCGCCCAACCGGCTGAAGCTGGTGTTCGAAAACGGCGACAACAGAGAATTGCCGTTGCTGATTGCACTGGCGCCGATCTATTCCAAGAAGAACACCGACGCCGAGACTTTCGACAAGTCGTCCCTGAAACCGCCGGTCGGCTCCGGACCCTATACGTTCAAGACAATTGAACCCGGCCGGCTGGTCGTTTACGAGAAAAATCCCGCCTACTGGGCGAAGGATCTTCCCGTAAAAGCCGGATTCGACAATTTCGACGAAATCCGCGTCGAATATTTTCGCGACCAGACCACGCTGCAGGAAGCCTTTAAAAAGGGGCTCGTCCAGGCGCTGCAGTTCCGTGACCCGGCCCGCTGGGCGACAGGGTTTAATTTTCCGGCCGCGGAGAACGGCAACGTCGTAAAACTTGACGTGCCGCTTGGCGTTCCCGCGGCCATGCAGGGCATCGCCTTCAACACGAGGCGCGACCAGTTAAGCGACCGGAACGTGCGCAAGGCTCTTCGGATGCTGTTTGATTTCGAATGGGTCAACCGCAATCTCTATCATGGACTTTATACGCGAACGGCCGGTTATTGGGACGATTCAGATCTGTCGTCGATCGGCAGGCCTGCCAGCGCACGCGAAAAAGAGCTGCTGGCGCCGTTTCCCGATGCGGTCGACCCGGAGGTCATGGCCGGAAGCTGGCGTCCCGCCGATGCGGACGGGTCCGGACGGGACAGGAAGGTTCTACGGGCCGCGCTCGCCGAATTCGGCAAGGCCGGATACGGCCTGAAAGACCGGAAACTGGTTCAGGAAGAGACCGGCCGGCAGCTGACCTTTGAAATCCTCGCCAAAAACGAGGACGAGGAGAAACTCGCCCTTACGTATATCCGGACCCTGGAACTTCTGGGCATCGATGCGAATGTGCGCAGTATCGACCCCTCGCAGTTCGAGGACCGCAGAACGAAACGCGATTTCGACATGGTGTTCAATACATGGACCGCTTCCCTTTCGCCCGGGGCGGAACAGTATGGCCGCTGGTCTTCAAAGGCGGCGGACGCCGAGGGATCGTTCAATTTCGTGGGTGCGAAGGAACCGGCGATCGACGCGCTCATCGATGCGATTGTCGGAGCCCGCAGCCACGAGGAGTTCGTGGACGCGGTCCGCGCCTTCGACCGTGTGCTCATTTCAGGCGCCTATGCCGTTCCCCTGTATCACGTATCGGACGACTGGGTTGCCTACTGGAACCAGGTTTCACCACCGGAAAAGCATTCTCTGTACGGGCACGAATATGACACGTGGTGGTCTTCCACGGCACGTTAATCGGACCAATGGACGAAAGAAAAAATGAAAGTCACCCTAGAAAGTCTTTCCAAAGAGCATCACGACAGCGGAGCCTGGTCCGATTTGCCGCTGGACGAACTCTTCCGGCAAACAGCGGCGGAGCACCCGTCCCGCCTTGCGATAGCGGACGCACCGGACCGGGAGGTCTGGACCGGCGGAGCCCCTCGCCGGCTGACTTATGCCGAAGCGGATCGGGAAATTGACCGCCTTGCGGCCTTCTACAGGACAGTGGGTCTAGCCGCGGATCATGTCATCGGGGTTCAGGCTCCCAATACAGTGGATGCCGTGATCGCGATTCTGGCGGCCCTGCGCGCGGATCTGATCATCTCCCCCCTGCCACTCCATTGGCGCCAGAAGAATGTGCTTGAAGCGCTTAATTCGATCGGCGCGAAGGGTTTTATCGCCGCCGACCGGGTCGAGACCAGAGACGTCGGAGTTGCGGCACGGGATGTGGCGGCGGATCTGTTTTCGCTTCGCTTTGTTTTTGGCCTGGGCAAGGACATCCCGGATGGACTGATCGAACTCGGGCCGATGCTGGCAGAGATGGGGGAAGGACTGGAATTCACGCCGAGCGAACGTCCCGATCCCGCCGATCACACCGCGACAATCTGCTGGAGCCGGAGCGGCGAGGAGAATGTTCCCGTCAGCCGGTGCCACAATCACTGGATCTCCGCATCTCAGATGATCGTCGATGAGGCGCATATCGGCGACGCCAGCTCCATACTGGTTCCCTATTCCCTCAGCGGCCTGACAGGTCTCGGCGGCGGACTGGTACCCTGGCTGCGGATCGGTGGCACGTTGCATCTGCATCACCCGACGTCTCTGGCAAATCTGGCCGCGCATGCCAACGACGTGAAGGCGGACGTGGTCATGACACCGGGACCGCTTGCCCAGACGCTTGATCGGAAGCTGAGCGACCACAAGACCACGATCCTTGCTGCCTGGAACATCGCCGCGCCGCATCCGACCGCCTTCGTCGCCCGCCGGAGGCTGGTGGATCTTCACATCGCAGATGAATTTGCCCTGGTGGCCAAGGCGCGCGGCCCTTCCGCCAAGATGAAAGCGACGGCGCTGGGAAAGCATTGCGGGCCGAACGGGTGTGAAAGCGGGCCAACCCTTCTGGAAATTGCGGTCACCGACGAGGTTGATGGGCATGGGCCGGCTCTTCTGGTCAAGGGGCCCATGGTCCCCGAAGTCGGCTGGCATACCATCAACGGAGAACAACGCAGGGTTCGCCGGGAAACCAGCGGTTTCCTGAACACGAATATCAATGTTGACCTTGTTGAAGGTGGAATTTCCGGGTTCGGCATTCCCGGACAATATGCTTTGGGAACCGGTGACCTTGAGGCGATCGATCCCATTTACGCCGATTATGAGGGAGTGAGGGAAGCCGCTGCTTTCATCGTTGAAGATTCGATCCTCGGCGCCAGAATGTATGCGGCCCTGGTGCCGGAGCCGGGCCATGTGCCGGATGCGGGTGCTTTCTTTGCCTATCTGGATGCGGAAGGCGTAGACCTTGCCAAGATCCCCCATCGTGTGCTGATTTTACAATCGTTGCCACGGAATGCGGATGGGACAATTTCCCGTGAGCGATTGACCATGCGCACACAGCGGCTGCCTGCTGCCGCCGTGGCATAGGTGGGGAACTGGAATGGATGTTGAAACCTCGCTTTCCTGGCGCGGACCATATTGGTATGCGGGGCGGCGACCGAAACGAAACAGCAATGGCGACGAACCGGAGGACCTGGACGTCGCTCTTGTGAAGATGTTCGAGCGGCGCAGCCCGCTCCCGACCGCTCTGCCGGCTGCGATCGTCGTCGATGTGACCTGCCTGCAAGACGGTCAGGAAGACGGATTTTTCGACTGGCTCCAGGCTCAGATCGGAAATCTTGTCTGCGAGGTTCCCTTTTACGTGCTCACCGGAAGCGACAGCGTGCTGCCGGAAGGGCTTCAGGCCACCGCCATAATCGACAGGATCGTTCCCGACGACATCCTCTTGATGCTGATCTGCATTCATCAGCGCTCCCTTTTGCGCTCTGAAGAGGCCCAGCTCCGCCGCCGGGTTTTCGGCCGGATTCCGGGTTTCGGCACAGCACCGCATCATTCCGGCTCCAGCAGCCTTCTGGTTGTCGGATTGAGTGGCCGCTTTCTGGAATGGCAGGACGCAAGCGATCAGAAGGTCGAGGTGGTCGGTGCCTTCGACGGCAACATGGCTGTGGAATTCATGTCGAAACGCGCCTTCGATGCGGTCGTGGTCGATGCCGCCTTTGACGATGCGATCGACTACATGCAGCAGATCCGCCGGGACGCGCGGTTTGCCGGTCTGCCGGTACTGGCCGTCTGTGAGCGGGAGGAGGATCTGGTGCAGCTGTTCCGGAACGGTGCATCGGACGTTCTGGTTGGCGAAAACCGCAAGGAAACCCTGTCGCGGCGCCTGACCTCCGCCATCCGGTTCGGGAAGCGCCGCCGCCTGGCGGACAGAATTCTGGCGGAAAGCCATGTGTGGCTGCGCCAGCGGATCAACGAGGGCGGTCTCGGGGTGAAGGAATACACCGCATATCTTGAATCGTGCAGCAACGCGCTTGCCGTTCGGGGTCTGGACCTTTGGGAAATGCGTCTCGAGCCGGAAAATTTCGGCCTCACCATCAACTCCACACAGGAGCTTGAGGAATTCAACGCCACCTTGTTATCCATTGCCGACGCGACGAGCCGCGATGAGGATCTTGTGTGTCTGGTGCGCGACTACGGGCCTGTGGCGGTTCTCAAAAACGAGGCGGGGATAGCCCGGCTGCAGAAAAGGATCAACGCGATCCTCGCTCATACGGTGCTTTAGGTGTGGTGCCCTGATTTTGCCCCGATATTTGGGTTGGATCGATCTTTCATGTAATTGTGCATGAAATTCGATGAATGCGCATATGAGCCAGCTCAGACACGGGATTATGAATGACCGATTTTCCTCCTTTGACCGTTGACGTTGTTTCCGACGTCATGTGCCCGTGGTGCTATATCGGCAAGAGACGGCTGGAAACGGCCCTGAGATCGGTTCCTCAATTGGAGGTGACGGTCCGCTGGCATCCTTTTCAACTGGATGCGTCCCTGCCGAAAACGGGTAAGGACAGGAAAAAATATCTCAGTGATAAATTCGGAGGCATTGAACAAGCGGATAGTTTCTACAGTCAGATCAAGGCTGCGGGTGTGGAAGAAAGGATCGATTTTGCCTTCGAAGACATCAAACTGTCGCCGAACACGCTGGACTGCCACCGTCTGATCCTGTGGTCCCGCGCCGATGACCTTCAAGACGAAGTCGTGGAGCGGCTGTTTCAGGCCTATTTTCTCAAGGGAGAGGATCTGACGAAATCGGAAACACTGGTCCGGATTTCAGATGAAGCCGGTATGCAGTCCGATCTTGTTGAACAGCTGCTGGAAACGAACACCGACCTCGACAAGATCGAGGCCGAGATCGCAAACGCTCAGGCCGCCGGCATTACGGGTGTTCCGTGTTTCATCATCGACGGACGTTTCGTTCTTGCAGGCGCGGAAAAGGCTGAAACAATCGCGGCCGCCCTGTTGCACGCGGAAGAAACCCGTACGGATCAGGAAGCGCAATCCTCGGGCTGATTCCCCGATACGGTTCGGCACTAAAAAAGCCCCGGATTGTCCGGGGCTTTTTGCGTTTGAAAACCGTCGGAGCACTCAGCCCTTCAGGATGGACCTGCCGGCGTAAATGGCCTGCAGGCCAAGCTCTTCCTCGATACGGAGCAACTGATTGTATTTCGCCAACCGGTCGGAGCGCGCTAGTGATCCGGTTTTGATCTGGCCGCAATTGGTGGCGACGGCAAGATCGGCGATGGTGGAATCTTCGGTTTCGCCGGAGCGGTGGGACATCACCGCGCTATAGGCCGCCTTGTGAGCGGTTTCCACCGCGTCGAGGGTTTCCGACAAGGTGCCGATCTGATTGACCTTGATCAGGATCGAATTGGCAACACCCATATCGATACCCTTGCGCAGGCGTTCGGAATTGGTCACGAACAGGTCGTCGCCGACAAGCTGGCACTTGTCGCCGATAAGATCTGTGGTGGCTTTCCAGCCTTCCCAATCGTCTTCAGCCAGGCCGTCTTCGACGGAGATGATCGGATAGCGGGCGACCAGATCCTCCAGGTATTTTGCCATTTCTTCCGGCGAAAGCGACTTGCCTTCGCCTTCCAGAACATATTTGCCGTCCTTGAAGAATTCCGTCGATGCCGCATCGAGCGCAAGGAAGACATCTTCGCCCGGCTTGTAACCGGCGGTTTCGATCGCCTTCATGACGAAGCCGATGGCGGTGTCGGTCGATTCCAGGTTGGGTGCGAAACCGCCTTCGTCGCCGACATTTGTGTTATGGCCGGCCGCGCCGAGGGCTTTTTTCAGCGTGTGGAAGATTTCCGTTCCCATGCGCATCGCCTCGCCGAACGAGTCGGCGCCAACCGGCATGATCATGAATTCCTGGAAATCGATCGGGTTGTCGGCATGCGCGCCACCATTGATGATGTTCATCATCGGAACCGGCAGAGTGCGGGCGGACGTTCCGCCGACATAGCGGTAAAGCGGCAGGCCGGAAGCTTGAGCGGCGGCGCGGGCAACGGCCAGGGAAACGCCGAGAATGGCGTTGGCGCCGAGCCGGGCCTTGTTGTGAGTCCCGTCGAGATCGATCATTACCTGGTCGATCTGCAACTGGTCTTCCGCTTCAAGGCCGCCGATCGTCTCGAAGATCTCGCCATTGACGGCATCGACGGCTTTCTGCACGCCCTTGCCCATGAAACGCTCGCCGCCGTCCCGCAGCTCGACGGCCTCATGCGCGCCGGTGGAAGCTCCGGAAGGAACCGCCGCCCGGCCGAAGGAGCCGTCCTCCAGGAAAACATCAACTTCAACGGTCGGGTTACCACGGCTGTCAAAGATCTGACGGCCGACAACATCAATAATGGCGGTCATGGAAAGAACTCCCCTATCGCATGTACCTGAACTGACAATTTTCCGGATTTTAATCCGGAGCTTCCGGTACCCGCCGGAATGGCTGCACCACATGAGAAAGCCGCACGGGCGCGCGGCTTTAAAAACTATCCGGCCGCAACGTCCGGAGCCTTCGTGACTTCGTCGAGGGCCTTCAGCCGCTTCAAAAGCGCTTCAAGGTCCCTCAGGGGAACCATGTTCGGCCCGTCCGATGGCGCGTTGTCCGGGTCCGGATGGGTTTCGATAAACAGGCCTGCCACGCCGACAGCGACCGCGGCGCGGGCAAGCACGGGAACCATGGTGCGGTCGCCACCGGTGGAACCGCCCTGCCCGCCGGGCTGCTGAACGGAGTGGGTCGCGTCGAACACAACAGGCGCGCCGGTCGCCGCCATGATCGGCAGGGACCGCATATCGCTGACGAGTGTGTTGTAACCGAAACTGGCGCCGCGCTCGGTCAAAAGAACGTTCGGGTTTCCCGAACCGGTCACCTTGGCCAGAACGTTCTTCATATCCCAGGGTGCCAGGAACTGACCCTTTTTCACGTTGACGACTTTTCCGGTATTCGCGGCGGCTATCAGGAGATCCGTCTGGCGGCAGAGAAATGCCGGTATCTGCAGGATGTCGACCACTTCGCCCACCGGCGCGCACTGGTCCGCACCATGGACATCGGTCAGCACGGGCATGCCGTAGGTTTCGCGGATTTCGGCGAATATCGGCATTGCCTCTTTCATGCCCAAGCCGCGCTTGCCCGACAGAGACGTTCGGTTTGCCTTGTCGTAGGACGTCTTGAACACGGTGCCGATGCCGAGCCGGCCGGTGATTTCCTTGATGGCCGCGGCACATTCCAGAGCGTGTTCGCGGCTTTCCAACTGGCACGGACCCGCTATGAGGCTGAACGCCGCTTCATTGTCAAATGTCACATTTCCAACGGAAACAACGCGGTTTGCCTGGGTCATTTTTCACCAATTGTTTTCTGGGCGGATTTCGTTCGGACCACAGCCTTTCAGCATGCGACCGGATGCCTGAATGGATTTGCGTGTTCCATAGCGCTCTTTTCGCCCGCCCGCAACATCACGCATTCGCACGCGGCACCTCCCTTAAATCGGTTTAAAAGCGATTTGCCACTTTTTTGTCCCTGACCATTGTTTTGCCATCTGTTTGATGATTTTATTGCGTTGCACAAATCGATTGTCGGCAAAACTGAAGTCTGTCGCTGGGCATATTATTGATATGGCTTATTAAACGGCCTTCAATTGCTGGTAATATTTATTTTGAGAGTGCTCGAATTGCCTGTCGGCCGCCGAAATCCGATTGAATGAATGGAAATCCACGATACGGATCGGCTATTTAAGGCCAACTGGGTATAGAAGCCGTTAGGTTCGAATTTGGAAGGCGTCACATGAATAAACCCATCCGCAAGGCAATATTGCCTGTCGCTGGACTTGGCACCCGGTTCCTGCCGGCGACAAAAGCAGTTCCGAAGGAAATGCTGACGATTGTCGACCGTCCGATCATTCAATACGTTGTCGATGAAGCGCGCGCCGGCGGCATCGAGCACATTGTTTTTGTGACCGGGCGGAACAAGCATGTGATCGAAGATCACTTCGACATAGCCTATGAACTCGAGGATACGTTGAGGACACGGAATAAAACGGCTGCGCTGGAACTCCTCGAAAAACAACGGCCGCAACCCGGGTCAACCAGTTTCACGCGTCAGCAGGCCCCTCTCGGGCTGGGACACGCAATCTGGTGCGCGCGCGACATCATCGGCGATGAACCTTTCGCCATTCTTCTTCCCGACGTGATCATCAAGTCACAGGTCAGCTGTCTTAAGCAGATGGTGGATCTTTATGATAAGACCGGCGGCAACATCATTGCCGTTGAAGAAGTTCCGGAAGATCAGACACACCATTACGGCATCGTTGAGTTGTCCGAACGGATCGGCGCAAATGCCAGCAAAATTTCAAACATGGTCGAAAAACCCGCACCCGGAACGGCTCCGTCCAATTTGATGATCACCGGCCGTTATATTCTCCAGCCGGAGATTTTCGATCTCCTGTCCAATCAGGACAAGGGAGCGGGTGGTGAAATCCAGCTCACCGACAGCATGCTCGCCATGATGAAGGACCAACACTTCGCATCGCTTAAATTCGAGGGACGCAGCTACGACTGCGGCAACAAGGCGGGCTTCCTGAGTGCAAACATCGCCTTTGGCATGGACGATCCGAAGCTTGCCGAGCAGCTCATTCCGTTCATGGAAGAGATGCTCAAGCGGCCGCTTGCCGCTGAATAATCGCCTTTGCGGCTGTGACGGACTTGATATCAGACCGTAGAACCGATTAGGAGTGGGCCGGATCCTCAGCAGGGGTCCGGTCTTCCCCTTTCAGGAACCCTCATGTCCGAAACGCCTCTCCTGTCCAATAAGATTGCCGTGGTCGGTCTCGGCTATGTCGGCCTCCCCGTGGCGACCGCCTTTGCGGCCAAGGGATTTGATGTGCTTGGCTTCGATATCAAGAGGCAGAGGCTGAAGGAGCTGGAAAATGGCCGCGACAGCACGGATTCGGTAACGGCGGCCGATCTTTCCCATAAATCGCTCGCTTTTTCCTCAAACGAGGAAGACCTGAAAGATCGAGACATTCTGATCGTCGCGGTTCCCACACCCGTCGACCAGGCAAAACGACCCGACCTCACTCCTTTCCGGAATGCGGCCGCAACCGCCGGCCGCAACCTGAAAACGGGTGCGATCGTGGTTTTTGAATCGACGGTTTTTCCCGGCGCGACGGAAGATGTAGCCGTTCCGATCCTGGAACGGGAATCCGGTCTGGAACTCGGCAGGGGTTTTGAGGTCGGCTATTCCCCCGAACGCATCAACCCGGGCGACAAGCAGCGCGGTTTCGCGGACATTACCAAGATCGTCTCCGCCTCGTCCGACGAGGCCGCCCGGACACTTGCCGCTCTTTATGGCGCGGTCGTAACGGCGGGCATCCACCTGACCTCCTCAATCAGGGTCGCTGAAGCTGCCAAAGTGATTGAAAACACCCAGCGGGACCTGAACATCGCCCTGATGAATGAACTGGCCATGTTGTTTCATCAGATGGGAATCGATACCCGTGACGTCCTCGATGGGGCTGCCACCAAGTGGAATTTCCTTCCCTTCCAACCGGGGTTGGTCGGCGGCCATTGTATCGGTGTCGATCCTTATTACCTCACCCACAAGGCCAATGAAATCGGAATGACCCCGCAGGTTATTCTCGCAGGCCGCGGCACCAACGAGGCGATGCCGGCCTTTGTCGCCGGCAAGATCATTCAGGAAGGCGTCAAGCTGGGCCTGCCCGTGCCGCCGAAAATCGTCGTTCTCGGCATCACCTACAAGGCCAATGTGCCCGATACCCGCAATTCCAAGGTGGTCGACCTGATCGATGAGCTGAAGAAATTCGGGGCCGAGGTTCTGGTGCACGATCCGCTTGCCGATCCCGAAGACGTTTTCAACGAGTATGGAATCACCCTTGCCGGTCCAGACGCGCTCACAGGCGCCGATGCGATTGTCCTGGCCGTGCCGCATCGTCAGTTTTCGCAGGGAGAACCTGTGTGGCAGTATCTGACAGGAATGCTGAAAAACGGAACCGGGCTCGTTGCTGACATTCCCGCCCTGCTGGAAAGAAATTCCATTCCTGACGGGGTTCGGCTCTGGAGACTTTGAGAATACTGCGTATTTTCACGACTAACTTTTGTAATTTCGCTAGTGAAGTAATTTCTCGCAGCAATTGCTGAATAATTTTCCAGTCACTCGACCGGTCTATTTCGGGGATTATTGTGAATTTGGAAAAGCGGAAAGTGGATCTGGCCGTATACTGATCGGGTTTCGAGAATGGAGATACCGATCATGGCACAGGCTCATTTCCGGAAGTTGGCTGCCGCGGCGGCTGTCGGCACGCTGTTGCTCAGCGGTGCGGCGCGCAGTGAAGACGGGCTCGATAGCGGCGCGTTTCAGGAAATCATCAAGAACCAGATGAAGGCCTTCGCGACGGACAATGCCGGAGCGGCGTTCTCTTTTGCCGCCAGTTCTCTAAAGCGGCGGTTCCAAACCCCGGAATTTTTCATGGAAATGGTCCGGCAGGGCTATCAGCCGGTCTACAAACCCCAGAGCGTCACGTTCGGCCGATCCAGAATGACGAAGATCGGACCGACGCAAGAGGTCTATGTGACGGGGCCGAAGGGGAAAAACTGGCTGGCGCTTTACAGTTTCGAGGAGCAGGATGATGGCTCCTGGCGGATTTCCGGCTGTTACCTGACCACATCCGACGGATTCTCTGCCTGAGACGATTGCGGGTCAGAGGACCGGAATATCGCCTCGGGCCCAGTCTTCCTTTGTCCGGGCGTAGAAATCCTCGAAGCCTCCGGCCTCGATCGCATCGCGCATGCCCTGCATGAGCTGCTGATAATAGGCGATATTGTTCCAGGTCAGCAGCATGCCGGCAAGGCCTTCGCCCGCCCGCACGAGATGGTGCAGATAGGCGCGGCTGTAGATACTGGCCGCGGGGCAGCTGTTTTCTCCGTCCAGCGGACGCGGGTCATCCTGGTGCCGGGCGTTTTTCAGGTTCACCTTGCCGAAACGGGTATAGGCCAGTCCATGCCGGCCTGCACGGGTCGGCATCACACAGTCGAACTGATCGATGCCGCGCTTGACGCTTTCCAGAAGATCGTCGGGCGTTCCGACACCCATCAGATAGCGCGGTTTGTCAGCCGGCATCACCGGCGTCGTGATGTCCAGCATGGCCAGCATGACGTCCTGGGGTTCTCCGACCGCAAGACCGCCGACCGAATAGCCTTCAAACGGCATTTCACCGAGTTCCTGCGCCGAACGGATACGCAGATCGGGCTGATCGCCTCCCTGAACAATACCGTAAAGCCCCCGCCCCTTGCCGGGGCCGCCCATCCGTTCGAATTGCGCACGGGACCGCTCCGCCCACCGGAGCGACAGCTCCATGGCGCGCTGAACCTCTTCCTTCGGGCTGGGCAGGCGGATGCATTCGTCGAGCTGCATCTGGATGTCGGATCCGAGCAATCCCTGAATTTCAACCGAACGTTCCGGTGTCAGGTGGTGTTTGCTGCCATCGATATGGCTCTGGAACCGGACACCATCCTCGTCCAGTTTGCGCAACTGGGCCAGCGACATCACCTGGAAACCACCGCTGTCGGTCAGGATGGTGTGCGGCCAGTTCATGAATGTATGCAAACCGCCCAACCTTGCCACCCGTTCGGCGGTGGGGCGGAGCATCAGGTGATAGGTATTGCCGAGAACAACATCCGCGCCGGTTTCGCGCACCTGATCGGGGTACATAGCCTTGACTGTCGCCTGGGTTCCCACCGGCATGAAAGCAGGCGTCCGCACGATGCCGTGAGGCGTGCTGATTTCCCCGCGCCGGGCGTTGCCGTCCGTAGTTATCAATTTGAATTTGAAAGTCTTTTCGTTTTCGGACATGGCGGAAATTCCTAAAGCGCGCCGTCTTGCGGAAACAGCAGGGAGGCGTCCCCATAGCTGTAGAACCGGTATTCCTCGGCGATGGCATGGGCATACGCGGTATGCATGGTTTCCAGACCGGAAAATGCCGATACCAGCATGAAGAGGGTCGAGCGCGGCAGGTGAAAATTGGTCATCAGGGCATCGATCACCCTGAAACGGTATCCCGGAGTGATGAAGATCGACGTCTCTCCGGCGAAGGGTGCAATCGAACCGGTGACCTGAGCCGCGCTTTCAAGAATGCGCAGCGACGTCGTGCCGACGCTGACGACCCTGTTGCCACGCGCCTTGACCGCTGCAAGCGCAAGCGCCGTTGCTTCCGACACCTCCCCCCATTCCGCGTGCATCTTGTGATCCTGAGTGTCGTCGGCCTTTACCGGCAGAAACGTTCCCGCCCCCACATGCAGCGTGACGCGGTGCTGCTCAATGCCTCGGTCATCAAGCGCCTTCAGGAGTTGTGGTGTGAAATGCAGACCCGCTGTTGGAGCTGCCACCGCCCCGTCCCTTTCGGCGTAGATCGTCTGATAGTCCCGCCGGTCCTGCTCGTCCTCCGCGCGTTTATGCGCGATGTAAGGCGGCAGGGGAATATGGCCGACCACAGCGATGACCGCGTCGAGTTCCGGTCCCGCGCGGTCGAATTCCAAGAGGACTTCCCCGCCCTCGGCCTTTTCGACGACCCTGGCGGTCAGGATGACGTCTCCGGTTTCGAAAATGAGGGTATCGTCGGCCTGGAGTTTTTTGGCTGGCCTGACAAAAGCCCACCACCTGGACGGATCGGTCCGCAGATGCAGGGTTACGCTGATGCCGGCGGCAACATCGCCCCGCAGACGCTTGCCTTCGAGCTGGGCCGGTATGACCCTTGTGTCATTGAATACCAGCGCATCTCCCGGGTTCAGAAGCGACGGGAGATCGCGGACACCCCTGTCGCTCAGAACCTCCGGGCTACCCGGACGCACGACAAGCATGCGCGCTGCGTCACGCGGCCGGGCGGGCCGCAGTGCGATCCGCTCGTTGGGCAGGTCAAAATCAAACTGGTCGACGCGCATGGCGCTTCTGCTTAAGCCGTATCTTTGCGGGATGGACGGATTTCAACCGGACAGGATGACTTCCGGAATACCCGCTTTCATGTGTCAGCGGCTCATAAAGGGCGATCAGGTCAAGGTCAACCGGCGCGGAAAGGAATGCAAAAAAACAGCGCGGATCCGGGATCCGCGCTGCATGGGTCCGGTTATCGCCGGGATTACCGTTTTTTGCCCGTCAGGCAGCGTCCGCGGCGACCTTCACCGAGACAATATTGTCAGGATCAGCGACCGGCTCGCCGCGCTTGATCTTGTCGACATTGTCCATTCCATCGATCACCTGGCCCCAGACGGTATACTGACCGTCAAGCCAGGGAGCCTCGGTGAAGCAGATGAAGAACTGGCTGTCGCCGGAATTCGGATCCGATGACCTGGCCATGGAACAGGTACCGCGCGTATGTTTTTCCTTGCTGAATTCGGCTTTCAACTTCTGCCCGGAGCCGCCGGTACCGATGCCTTGCGGGCAACCGGTCTGTGCCATGAACCCGTCGATCACCCTGTGGAAGACGATGCCGTCATAAAAGCCATCCCGCACGAGTTCCTTGATGCGCGCGACATGGGCCGGCGCGAGGTCCGGCTTCATTTCAATGACAACCTGACCCTGGCTGGTGTCCATCAGCAAAGTGTTTTCCGAATCCTTGATGTCGGCCATATTCTTTCTCCTTAAATTCTTGAACAACGGGCTAAGTCAGCCATTTTTACTGCGCGTCCGCGGCAACCTGCATCTTGACGATCTTGTCGGGATTTGCTGGCGGTTCGCCCTTCGCAATCATGTCGACATATTCCATGCCGTCGGTAATCTCCCCGAAAACGGTGTATTGGCCGTTCAGCCAGTCGCCATCGGAGAACATGATGAAAAACTGCGAGTTGGCGCTGTCCGGGCTTGCAGCGCGGGCCATGCCGAGCGTGCCGCGCTTAAAGGGAGCCTGGCTGAATTCGGCCTTGAGATCGGGTTCGCTGGAACCGCCCATTCCCGTGCCGGTGGGGTCGCCGGTCTGAGCCATGAAACCGTCGATCACCCGGTGGAAGACGATGCCGTCATAAAATCCTTCACGGGTGAGTTTCTTGATCCGTTCCACATGCTCGGGTGCCAGATCCGGGCGCAGCTGTATGACAACACGGCCGTCCTTTAGATCGAGATAAAGGGTATTCTCCAGATCGGCTCCCTGCGCGCCCGCGGCGGCGGGCAGGACAATCAGGGCTGCCAGAACGGCGAATAGTCTAAAAAGGCGTGACACTGGTTACTCCTACGATTCAGGTCTGAAATTCGGGTTCTTGTCAGGTGCCGGAGGTTGTCCGGCGGCGCAAAGGTTCTCTGACCGGGTCAGGTACGAATGCGGAGATTTCTCCGCCCATCTTCGCGATTTGACGCACCAAGGTGGCCGTGATGTGGCGAACGCTCGGGGAAGCGGGCAGGAATACCGTTTTGATGTCCGGCTCAAGGGTTCCATTCATACCGGCCATCTGCATTTCATAGTCCAGATCCGTACCGTCCCTGAGGCCGCGCACGAGATAGGCCGCACCCTGGGTGCGCGCGGTCTCTATGACCAGATTTGAAAAAGAGATGACTTCGATCCTCGAAGCTTCTTGCGGGCTGTATTCCGCGGCGGCGGAGGCATGGATCAGTTCCATCCGTTCCTCGAATGAAAACAGGGGGGACTTGCCCGGATGAATGCCTATTGCAACCACCACCTTGTCGGCCAGGGCAAGCGCCTGGCGCAGAATGTCCATGTGGCCGTTGGTGACCGGGTCAAAGGACCCGGGATAAAGCGCGATACGAGTCATGGCCTCTTCCATACTCCGCCTTCCTCAAGCTCACAAGGAAAAGCCGGTTCGAAACGGTCATTTGCCATCAACAGACATTGTGTGACGGCCGTCACATCGGCCTTTTCATCAATGGACCAAAGTGGCCTCATCGAAATCAGATGGCGTGAGCAGGAGCCAGTACAATGAAAGGCTACGATACAATCGACCCGACCGGTAACAGGAGCGGGTTTCAACCGTTTTCGATTGCGGTCAACGCAACCGACCCGTCCGTTCATCTCAAGGTGGCCATGGTTTTCGTCCTGGCGCTGCTGACGATGATAGCTGCCGGGATGATTACCATGCATCCGGGCAATGCCTCACAGGCAGAGGGCCTGACCAGCCACGCAACACAGGGACTGTCGGCAACCAAGACGGACCGTTTTGCCAGAGCCGCTATCGACACGGGCTGCAAATCACAGACATGGGGCGCCTGGAGCGAGGATTGCGCAGCCGCCCTGAGCGGGGCCGGCAAGGTTCGCAACGTGTCCTTCGTGACCGTTGAAAAACGGGCTCCGACCGTGAATGAAACGATCCTCGCCCGCTACCCGGCGGCCAACTGACAGCACTTTCCTATTCCCGAACGGCAAACAGCGGCTCAGGTTCTCCTGGCCGCTGTTGTCGTTTCAATATGGGGGAATTACCGGAGATCAGCTCTCCGGCGTTTCACCGTTTTCCGCTTTAGGGTCTTCACCCGCATCGGTAGTGCCGTTCCCTTCGGGACTGTCGCCACCTTCCACGGATGCTTCGCCATCTTCGTCGAGTTCGTCTTCTTCATCGACTTCGGAGATGCCTTCAACGGCAACGACCTTTTCGCCTTCCGCCGTTTTAAAGACGATGACGCCTTGCGTTGCGCGGCCGGCAATCCGGATGCCGTGGACAGGACATCTGATCAACTGGCCGCCATCGGTCACCAGCATGATCTGATGGCTGTCCTCCACCGGGAAGGATGCGACAAGTCCGCCATTGCGGTCGTTCACGGCCATGGCCGTGATGCCCTTCCCGCCTCGCCCCGTCACCCGGTATTCGAAGGACGACGTGCGCTTGCCGTACCCGTTTTCGGATATGGTGAGGATGATCTGTTCCGCCGCGCTCATCTGCGCGTAGCGTTCCTGCGGCAGGTCCCCGGCGACGACGCCTTCTTCCTCGGCCCCGGTGACACCGTCGTCGGCTTCGCCGCGCATCGCCCTGGAGAGTTTCAGATAGGCGGCACGTTCCTCAGCAACGACATCGATATGGTGTAGGATCTGCATGGAGATGACCTTGTCGCCATCCGGCAGGCGAATACCGCGCACGCCGACCGAGTTCCGACCGGCAAAGACACGTACATCGGTCACCGGGAAGCGGATACACTGACCGAAATTGGTGGTCAGCATCACGTCGGAATGCTCAGAGCAGGTATCGACACCGACAATCCCGTCACCATCCTCCAGTTTCATGGCGATCTTGCCGTTCCGGTTGATGGTCACGAAGTCGGACAGTTTGTTCCGGCGCACCGTGCCGCGCACGGTCGCAAACATCACATCGAGATTTGCCCAGGTGTCCTCGTCTTCGGGAAGCGGAAGAATGGAGGTGATCTGTTCGCCCTGCTCCAGCGGCAGCATGTTGACCAGGGCCTTGCCGCGCGAGGTCGGACTGCCGAGCGGCAGGCGCCAGACTTTCATCTTGTAGCAGATGCCGCGAGAGGAGAAGAACAGAACGGGCGTATGGGTGTTGGCCACGAAGAGACGGGTGACGAAATCCTCTTCCTTGGTCGCCATTCCCGACCGACCCTTGCCGCCGCGCCTCTGGGCACGATAGGTCGTGAGCGGAACCCGCTTGATGTAACCGCCGTGGGAGAAGGTCACCACCATGTCTTCGCGCTGGATCAGATCTTCTTCATCGAAATCCGGACCGCCCTCGATGATCTCGGTCCGGCGCGGTGTTGCGAACTCCTCCTTGATCTCCAGCATCTCGTTACGGACGATTTCCTGGATACGGGCACGGGAACTGAGAATATCGAGAAAGTCGGAAATTTCCGCGCCGATCTTGTTCAGTTCTTCCTCGATTTCGTCGCGGCCCATCGCCGTGAGGCGCTGCAGACGCAGTTCGAGAATGGCGCGGGCCTGTTCTTCGGAAAGTTTGTAGGTTCCGTCTTCCTGGACCATGTGCCGGGGATCGTCGATCAGCCGGATCAGGGCTTCTACATCCTGGGCGGGCCAGTTACGTTCCATCAGTTGCGAACGGGCGGTCGCCGGGTCGGGCGCGCTGCGGATCAGCTTGATCACCTCGTCGATATTGGCAACCGCAATGCCGAGACCGACCAAAATGTGAGCCCGGTCGCGCGATTTTTTCAGAAGGAAGCGCGTCCGGCGCTGAATGACTTCCTCGCGGAACGATACGAAGGCCTGCAGCATGTAGGACAGATTCATCTGTTCCGGCTTGCCGCTGTTCAGGGCAACGATATTGGCTCCAAAAGATGTCTGAAGCTGGCTGAAACGATATAGCTGGTTGAGGATGACGTCCGGCACCGCATCGCGTTTGAGCTCAATCACCACCCGCATGCCTGAGCGGTCGCTCTCGTCGCGGATGTCGGAGATGCCCTCGACGCGTTTGTCCCGCACAAGTTCGGCGATCTTCTCGATCATGGTCGACTTGTTGACCTGATACGGGATTTCCGTGACGATCAGTGCGGTCCGGTCCTTGCGGACTTCCTCCACATTGACCTTGGCGCGCATCATGATCGACCCGCGGCCGGTTTCATAAGCGTTGCGTATTCCGGACCGGCCCAGGATCATTGCACCCGTCGGAAAGTCCGGACCGGGAACGATCTCCAGCAGTTCCTCAAGGGTCATGGCCGGGTTTTCCATGATCGCTATGGCCGCGTCGATCACTTCCCCCAGATTGTGGGGGGGGATGTTGGTCGCCATGCCGACCGCGATACCACCGGCGCCGTTCACCAGAAGATTGGGAAACTTGGCCGGCAGAACGACCGGTTCGCTTTCGGAGTTGTCGTAGTTCTCTTGAAAATCGACCGTGTCCTTGTCGATATCGTCCAGAAGCCTGTGCGCCACCTTTTGCAGACGGCATTCCGTGTAGCGCATGGCCGCGGCGGGGTCGCCATCGACGGAACCGAAGTTCCCCTGACCGTCGATCAGCGGCAGGCGCAGGGAGAAGGTCTGCGCCATGCGTACGAGGGCGTCATAAATCGCGCTGTCGCCGTGAGGGTGATATTTACCCATGACGTCACCGACCACGCGGGCCGACTTGCGGTAGGGTTTGTTCCACTCGTAGCCGTTTTCATGCATCGAATAGAGGATACGCCGGTGAACCGGTTTCAGGCCGTCGCGCACATCCGGAAGCGCGCGGGAAACGATCACGCTCATGGCGTAATCGAGGTAGCTGCGCTTCATTTCATCGACAATGGAAATCGGTTTGATATCGGACGGGAGTCCGTCGGAGGGGGTGCTGTTGTCCTGGTCAGCCAAGGAAGACACTCATTTCATTGTTATTGCTTGCTCTTTTATATCCGATTCAACGCTCCGATCCAAATTTGAAGCACTTTTACGTCTAACTTATAAGTCTTTAGAATCAATGGCCTGGAAGAAGTGTGCACAGGGTGTAAAAATGTTTTTTGCCCCGTGGGTCGCTGTGCTCTCAAAAGCCCTATAAAAAAGCAAGAATCGCACCTGAAAACCGGCCCAGGGGATACGAAATGCTCGACTATTTCATCAATGCCTTCGCGACGCTTTTCGTTACCATAGACCCGGTCGGCCTTGCGCCGATGTTTCTGGCGGTGACGGCCGGAATGAACCGGGCGGACCGGCGGCGGGTGGCGATCCGGGCAATCCTGACGGCGGCGGGAATTCTTCTGGTTTTTTACGCCTCCGGTCAGACCGTTCTAAACGTACTGGGCATTTCGGTGACGGCTTTCCGGGTCTCAGGCGGCATCCTTTTGTTCCTGATCGCGATCGAAATGATTTTCGGCAAGCGGCAGGAACGCAAGGCAGAGACTGCCGAAAAGGCGGTCGAATCCTCCAGTGCGCATCACGGCACCATCAATGAGCTTGCGATCTTCCCACTCGCAATTCCGCTGATTTCGGGACCCGCCGCGATTTCGGCGATCATTCTTCTGTCCGGTGAAGCCCCCGATACGCTTGCCTATGCAGGTCTGGGCGGGGTTATCGCCATTATTCTGGCCAGTTGCCTCGGCGCGTTCCTGCTGGCCGACAAGATCGAACGGCTGCTCGGCGATACGGCTCAATTGGTGATAACACGTCTTCTCGGTGTTCTTCTGGCCGCCCTTTCCGTCCAGTTCGTCGCCGATGGCGTATTGGCATTCCTTGAAAAATGACGGAATTTAGATTTATATTATTCGCCTAATATATTTTTCTGTATTCACGCGATTATTTGGGTATTTTTTATTGTTTTCTAGATTAGTAATCACGATACTTAGTTGGTTATTTAATTTTAATTCATAAAAACTAAATGCATTTGTTAACGGCGAGTCCTATTCGCCTGTAGTCACTTCGGGCTACGGGGCAAATCAGTATGCATTCAATTTCGACTTTTTCATCCGATCCGCATCTTGAGCAAATTCTGCCGGACTACGACCCGATCATTTGCCGTTCCCTAGCGGAAATAAACGAGTGTTTCCGCGTCCGGTACAAGGAATACTGCCTTTCGCGCGGCTGGGAGGACGCGGACAAGTTCCCCGAAGGTCTGGAACGAGACCATTACGACGATAATGCGGTCCATATTCTCCTCAAGGATATCGTCACCGGTGTGTCCGTCGGTACGGTTCGCATCATTTTCCATGATGCGGCCGGAAGTCTGGAAGGAAGCCTGCCCACCTTCGATCTGTCGGATGGTTTCCGGGATCATCTTCGGCCGCATATGCAGACCGACCGGCTCATGGAGCTTTCCCGCCTGACGATCGCGCGTGAAACTTCGCGTCCCGTAAGCCGAGCGGATCTTGCCCGTGGAATCTTTCCGGCTTTGGCCCTCATAAAAGGGGTTTTGCGGGCCATATCCCGGGACAATGTCGGCGTCGTCGTCATGACGGTCGCACGCTCGCTGCAACGTTTGCTTGAAAAGGCCGGCTTTTTCTACAACGACGTCGGTATCCGCGTTGATCACCGCGGAATGCGCTCCCCGCTGTTTCGGGAATTGACCCCGCTGATGGACGATCTTTACCATCACAATCAGGCGGTCTGGCGATATGTTACCGACAATGGCGCCACATGGCCCCTTCCCGCCCTGCTGAAGCCCGAAACCCGGCTTTCCGCCTGAGTTCCTCCGAAACAACAATATGTTTCTTGATCGGTCAGCAAGGAGCCAAGGGATGCATCCCGTTGATACGAAGCAATTTTCCTATGACGAAGCCTTTTCGCGAACCCTGGGCTGGATCACGCGGGACGAGCAGCAACGCCTGAAATCCAGAACCGTGGCTATTGCCGGACTGGGAGGTGTGGGCGGCGCGAATGCCATCACCCTCGCGCGGCTGGGCGTCAGCAAATTCAGACTTTGCGAATTCGATGAATTCGACCTGCCGAACTTCAACCGCCAATTCGGCTCGGGCGTATCGTCAATCGGACGGTTGAAAGCCGAGGTCATCTCGGAGCGGATCATGGATATCAATCCTGAGGCGGACATAAACCTCCGGCAGACCCCGTTGCGTCCGGACGATGCCGAAGCTTTTTTGAAGGGAGCGGATATTTACGTCGATTCCATAGACTTCTTCGCCTTGAACGTGCGCCGGGCTCTGTTCGCCTGTGCGCGGGCCAAACGAATTCCCGCCCTGACGACCGCTCCCATCGGCATGGGGGCGGCCTGGATTATCTTCACGCCGGACGGCATGTCATTTGAAGAGTATTTCTCCTTCGAAGACGGGGAAACGGAACGGAATTTCCTTCGTTTCGCCGTCGGGCTGGCTCCCTGCGGATTGCATCTTCCGCATCTTGTTGACAGTTCCCATGTCGACTTCAACCGCCGCAAGGTTCCCTCGACGCCCATGGGCATCGTCGTCAGCGCGGGTGTCGCCTCCACCGAGGCAATGAAACTGCTGCTCGGGCGGCGCAGCATGCGCGCGGCGCCCTGGTTTCATCAGTTCGATCCGATGGGTGGCGGGAAGGTCAGCCGGAGAGCCTGGTTCGGTGGCCGCAATCCGTTGCGCCAAGTCAAGCTGCGCGTCGTGGAACGAAAGCTGCGCAGACAGGCTTGCCAGCAGACTAACGGGGAAGCCGTACTTCAAAGCTGAGTGGCGACACGCCATGAACGCTATCGCGAGCCCGGATGAACACTTCGTCCAGGCTTTCGGGAACCTGCACGCCTGAAAGAGACCGTGTGAAAGGCTGTTCATCGACATGGGGATGCAGAAGCACGCGTTCACCCAGGAGCTCGCCGCCGGGAGAAAAGACCTGCCACAGATCGGCATAGTGATCCCAGCCGGTGTCGGCGTGTCTGAGCGTAACGGAAAAGGTCCAGCTGCTCCCCGCCTTCCTTGCGCTCGCACCGACGATTTCGACCTCGCCGGCAAGAGCCGGAAGCCAGCCGAAAACAGCGGCCAGAAGCGCGAATGTCATAACGGGCTTTCGATACATCCGAAATTGTTCCCTTTTCGATGAACTGATGTCAGCTTGAAGAGTTTGCAAAGGATACCAGCTTGATCAAAGTCACGAATGCGTCATAGGCTTCGGCGCATTAGTTGGAATGGAAACTTCAGTTCTCGGGAGACGTCTATGGCCGGACACGGATCTAAAAAAGTGATCTACGCGGCGCTCGTCGGCAATTCTCTGATTGCCGTCACCAAATTTGCCGCCGCCACCTATACCGGTTCGTCTGCGATGCTCTCGGAAGGTATTCACTCCCTTGTCGATACCGGCAACCAGGGACTGCTGCTCTACGGGCTGAAGAAGTCCAAGCAGCCAGCGGACCAGAGACACCCTTTCGGATACGGGGCCGAGCTGTATTTCTGGTCCTTTGTGGTGGCGATCCTGATTTTCGCCGTCGGTTCCGGCGTGTCGATCTACGAAGGCATTCAAAAGGTGCTGCACCCCCACCCGGTTTCCAGCCCCTATGTGGCATATATCGTGCTCTCACTGGCGATGGTCTTCGAGGCAGTGGCCTGGTGGATCGCCTACAAGGAATTCGATCAGGTGCGCGGCAACAAGTCGATCATAGCCGCGGTACGTGACAGCAAGGACCCGACGGTCTTCACGGTGCTGTTCGAGGACAGCGCCGCCATGCTCGGACTTGTTGTGGCGTTCATGGGGCTGTTGGGCGTGCAGTATCTCGGTCTGGCCTGGCTTGATGGCGCCGCTTCGATAACGATCGGTATTATTCTGGCGGCCACCGCGGCCCTGCTGGCCTATGAAACCAAGGGGCTGCTGATCGGGGAAGGCGCGTCGCCGGAAGTTCTTTCCAAGATCAAGGCCATCATCGGCGCGACGCCGGCGATCAAGAACCTCAATGAAATCAGAACGCTTCATCGGGGGCCGCAGGATATCCTGCTGGCACTTTCGGTGGATTTCATCGACGAGATCACGGCCGGTACTGTTGAGGAAACCATCTATTCCCTGGAACGGACGATCAAGATGGAAATGCCGCAGGTCACGCGGCTGTTCATTGAGGTTCAGGCCCAGGAACACCACGAAGAAATGCTGGAAGAGGAAAAAGCGGCGGTCAAACCTGCCACGGAGTGACGCCGTCCGGCAAACAAGGTTCGGGTTGTCGCGCTTGCACTCCCAAGCTGCCATCGTCATTGTTTGTTCGGTGGAGGTGACGGCCAATGGACGCGAAGACCGTACGTGCGGAACTTTTGAAGCTTAAGACCGAACTGGTTTCCCTGAGCGAGATTTCCGAGGAAGCCAGGGCGACGGTGACGCTCGATCAGCAGTCGGTCGGAAGATTGTCCCGTATGGATGCGCTTCAGGGCCAGGCCATGGCGCAGGCCGCGGAGCGGCAGCGCCGCACCCATATCCAGCTTATCGAAGCCGCTTTACAGCGGCTCGAAAAAGGCGAGTACGGCTATTGCGCAGAATGCGGTGAGGCGATCGCCGAAAAACGCCTGAAAGCAGATCCTGCCGCAGCGTTCTGCATCAATTGTGCCCGTTAACTCCGGTCACATGGTGGCGGAGCCCACGCAGGAAGGTTGCGACATCGCGGCAAATCGCGTCGATCGGGAACGCCTGCAAAGTTCCTTCCGTCCAATCGTTCTCGGGAGACAGACTCTCCTCAAGTGCCTGGGCGGTTAACCGTTCTTCCGCTTCCAGCGGAAGATTGCCCGCAGTCCTGAGCATCACAAGCTGCTCGTGTATACGGCGCAGGACCGACAAGGCCGCGCCCATCCTTATCGTCAGCCCGGTGTCGTTTCTCCAGCTTTTGCCGCCGAACACCTCTTGTGTGACACGTTGCCCTGCCCCGTGGCAGTCATAGGCGATACAGCCTTTGAACCCGAGCTCCTGCCGCTTGGAAAAAACCTTGCACCGTCCGCAGCCGTCGAGGTTGGCGCACACCTCACCGGCGGCCTTGTCCACCGCGAAAGATTCCGACTTGTCGAAGGCGAAGACGACGCAGCACAGCGCGGCACAGTTCGTACAATCCGGCGTCAGGGCTGGTTTGATCATTTCCAGGTCACGGACTCATAAATGAGGATGACATGGCATCCGAAATGGCGAAACCTCGTGAGGAAGGGCGTGCGGAGCGGGCTTTGTGGCCGGTCAAATGCGCTGACACTGCGAGGTGAAGCCATTTCCATGTCCTCCGGATTTGACCGGATTGCTCCTCGGCGTCGCGAAAGGTTCGAAAATGAACCACATTTCCTGCACTTCCGCTCCTTGATGAGGAACAAACCAATTCATGCTCATTCATGAGTCCGTGACCTAGGGTACATCGAACTTCGGCTTGGAATATATCCGTAATTTCAACGAGGTAAGAGCCTGTATGGTCAACCCTCAATATGGATCCACGTTTCCTGTCCGGCTCGCCTTGCACGCCTCCAGTCCCTTAGCGCCGGGAATATCCGGCAAGGACCCATAGGGTTTCAGCGCCGTACTGCGTTCGGCGCGGTTTTCAGGCGAGACGACGTTGTCGTAGAGCAGATCGAGGACGCTGTCCTTCCATCCAAGCGCGGGAAGGATTTTTTCGATCGCTTCGGAGGACGTTGCATCGGGAAAATTTCTGCCCTTTGCCGGAACTGACTTCACCGCGTAGGTTTTTCCGTCCACTTTCAAAGGTCCGAAGCAGGAAATATAGACCTGCATGGTGTCCGGATCCGGACCGTCGAACGCGTATTTCGCGCCGGCAATCGTTGTCCGCACATAGAACGGACGCTTCGAGGTGTTCGAGTACTCGGAATTCCCCATGACCTTGAGCTCCTCGCTGTCCAGCCAGGTGACCCAGACATCGACGACAGTTCCGTTGGACGGTGTGATCGTCGAGGGCATGGACCCGTATGAAACGAACACAGGCGTCCAGACAACATCGAAATCCTGCAATGTTCCCTTCATGACCGGGATGACGACATCTCCGGAAAATTTCTTGACCTGGAACTTCCGCGCCAACTGGCTCGGCGCTGGATTGGAACCGAAACCGATCACCGGTGTGATTTCGTCATCCGCCTTGACCGGAATGCCGAGCGCCTTCAGGAGCGCGGCGGCCGCGATGACCGAATTGTCAGGGAGCCTGAGCGTTGAATCGCCAAGAAGATTGCCGGTCACATCCACATACGGATAAACGCCGCCATTCACATAGAGATAGGATCCGTCCTCCCGCGCGTAGGGATAGGTGAAACCCTGATAGACCAGATTGGCGCAACTGAAGCCCTGCTTCATGCATTCTGCTTCCGTGGCTTCGGCTTCAAGCGGAAAGAGAACCGCGATGAGAAGTCCGATCACAGTGGCAGCGAATACATGGGCGAACTTACGCAGTCCGCTCACGCCGGGAACGTGGCAGGTGTCTTTCATGGCGGCGGAGTTCGATTTCATTGCGGATTGGTAACGGGCGAGCCTGATCAGATCAACCATATTGCCGATCAATGTTTCGTCGTGAACCAGACAAAGGGTTCGTTCGCGACCCCCGCGGACGGACGCGCTTGGCGAAGTTCGCTGCCGCGGGGGAACGACCGGGTAGCTCAAGCGTGTGGAAGTCATGGGTAACCGTCAGGCTATTCGGTTTATTCCCACTCGATCGTGCCGGGGGGTTTCGACGTGATGTCGTAGGTCACCCGGTTGATCCCCTGCACCTCGTTGATGATGCGGGTGGCGGTTTCGCCAAGAAACTCGTGAGAGAAGGGATAATAATCAGCGGTCATCCCATCCACCGAAGTTACCGCCCGCAGCGCGCAGGCGTAGTCGTAGGTACGGCCGTCACCCATCACGCCAACGGTGCGCACCGGCAGAATGGCGACGAAGGCCTGCCAGATGTCGTCGTAAAGACCGTGCTTGCGGATCTGGTCGATGTAGACCGCGTCCGCCTTGCGCAGGATTTCGAGTTTTTCGCGGGTGATTTCACCCGGGCAGCGGATGGCAAGGCCAGGTCCGGGGAACGGGTGGCGTCCGATAAAATGATCCGGCAGACCGAGTTCCCGTCCAAGCGCCCTCACCTCGTCCTTGAAAAGTTCCCGCAGCGGCTCGACCAGTTTGAGGCCCATTTTTTCCGGCAAACCACCGACATTATGGTGCGACTTGATCGTCACGGACGGTCCGCCGGAGAAGCTGACGCTCTCGATCACATCCGGATAAAGCGTTCCCTGGGCAAGGAATTCAGCGCCCTCGATCGCGTTGGCGTGCTTCTGGAAGACATCGATGAACAGCCGACCGATGATCTTGCGTTTGGTTTCCGGGTCGGACTGGCCGTCCAGTTCCCCCAGGAACAGGTCTTTCTCATCCGCGTGGATCAGCGGGATGTTGTAATGATCCCGGAACATGGAGACGACTTCATCCGCCTCGTTCAAACGCAACAATCCGTGGTCGACGAACACGCAGGTGAGCTGGTCGCCGATCGCCTCGTGTATCAGGACGGCCGCCACCGAGCTGTCTACACCGCCCGAAAGCCCGCAGATGACCTTCTTGTCGCCGACCTGTTCGCGGATTTTCGCGATTGCGTCATCCCGGTAGGCGCCCATGGTCCAGTCGCCGGTGAAACCGGCCAGCCTGACGAAGTTTTCGTAGATTGTCCTGCCGTTGGGCGTGTGATGCACTTCCGGATGGAACTGGACCGCGTAGAAATGGCGGCTGGTGTCCGCGGTAATGGCGAAGGGCGCGTTGGGCGACGTGCCGAAGACCTCAAAGCCCGGGGCAAGCCTGCTGACATGGTCGCCGTGGCTCATCCAGACCTGTTCCCGGCCTTCGGAAAACCAGCCCTTGAGTATGTCCAGCGGCTGACCGGCCGGGGTCACAAAGGCGCGGCCGAATTCAGCCGTACCGCCACCGCCGGAAATCTTGCCGCCTTCGACCTGCCCGCCAAGCTGTTGCATCATGACCTGTTGACCGTAGCAGATACCCAGCACGGGAACGCCAAGATCATAGACGGAAGCAGGCGGCCGCGGCGCTTCCTTCCTGGTGACCGTGTCGGGGCCACCCGAGAAAATCACCGCCTTGGGCGCGAATTCGGCCAGAAACGCGTCGCTGACGTTCTGGTAAGGGTGAATTTCGCAATAGACATTCAGCTCGCGCAGGCGCCGCGCGATCAGTTGGGTCACCTGAGAACCGAAATCGATGATGAGAAGACGATCATGCTGGGTCATGGCCCGCTTCTAACCGGTCTTTCGGTCAAATTGAACCGCAAATTCATCCCGCCGCAGGTCTCGCACAGCATTTTCCCCGAACTTCGGGCACGTGCTTGTTTCGACCGCAATTTGCCTGTCCGGCAAATAAATCGGCGGACAAGCTGTGCAAGATCGAATTTCGCTTTTGACCCGTGCGGCCGCGCTCCCTAGGCTGGCTTCTGCCGAGCGTCTCGTACCCTGAGACAGCGCGGCAGCAGGTGCTTGAGGAACCTAATATCGAATGACAGCAGCTGCCCGACAAGCGTTTGAAGAGGCCAAGGTGCTGGAAAATGCCGGCGATCTGGATAAAGCGCTGGTTTCCTACCTCAAGGCTCAGGAACTTTCGCCCCAGGATACGGAAATAGCTTACCGGACCGCCTCAGCGCTCCTTCAGGCGGGTTATCTGGAAGAAGCCCAGTCGCAATTGCGCCGGATCGTCTTCGCCGAACCCGAACACCTGAGTGCCCGCGCGAGCCTCGGCAATTGCCACCTTCTTCTCGGCGACACCCTTAATGCCCGGCAGAATTTCACGGAGGTTCTTGAGCAGGCACCTGACAACCGTAATGCGCTCTTCGGGCTGGCGAGTGTTCTTCTGAAGGAAAACAATCCCGCCGAAGCCGAAGGCCATGCCAGGCATCTGCTGGACCTGTTGCCAGATTCCGCGCCGGTTCTGACGCTGTTCGCGGAAACGCAAGACAAGTCGGGCCAGACCTCAGCAGCGATCGCCGCCTATCGCAAGGCTCTCAAATCCGCACCCGATCATGTACCTGCTCTGCTGGGCCTGTCTGAAACCCTGCTGCGCCGCAAGCGGTTCGATGAGGTTGTCGAGCTGACCATCAGGGCAAACCGTCAGATACCGGCCGATCCGCTCCCAATGGAAATGCTGTCGGATGCGCTATCGGGAAAAGGCGACCTCGAGGATGCCCGTGAGGCGGCGGAGGAAGCCCTCAGGCTCAGTCCCCGCTCCCTGCCGGGCCTGGTCCGCCTCAGTATCCTGTCGCGCAAACTGGGACATCCCGCGGCCGCCCTGAAACATGCTCTCACGGCCCATGACCTGGACAAAACCGCCCAGGGGCCGCTCAACGCACTGGGAGCGGCGCTTGCAGCCCTTAAATATTCCAACCAGGCCCGATCCGTTCTTACGGCGCTTTCGGCGGGCAAGGGGCTGGAGCCGGACATACGACGTTTTGTCGAAAGCCTGATTGAAAACGAAGCGGCCCGTTCTGCCGCAGAGAAAGCACAACCGGTGAAAACGGCTCCGGAAACCGGCGGAGAGCCTACGAAGCCCAAGCCGGCCAGCACGGAGGGGACCGGAACAGAAGGCCCGACCTCTCAAGAGGTGAAAGACCCGACCCAGTCCGACAGAACCGCGGAATCTGCTTCGGAAATTTTATCCGGAGCAGACGACCAGTTGCCGAATGTACTGGGGCTTCAGCGACAGGACCGGTCTTAGGCCTGCTGTATCCAAGCTGCCCTCAGGGGTTACGTTCGAAAATCGCCACGAAAAAACCGTCCGTTCCCGTGGACGCTGGGGTCATCAGCAGGTCTCCGCGCTCGGTGACGTAGCGAGGTTCCTGAGCATTTGGCAGGGCCGCTTTCCAGGCCTCCAGCGCCGATACCGGTTTGAAGTCGGGCGTGTTTTTCAGGAACCATTCAGCCTGGTCCTCGTTCTCAGCCGGTAAAACGGAGCAGGTCACGTAAACGAGGCGGCCACCCGGTTTCACATAGCGGCTGGCATTTTCAAGGACGTGGCGCTGATCCTCGATGCGGTCGGCCAGAGCCTTTTCGGCCAGACGCCATTTCGAATCGGGCCTGCGGCGCCAGACGCCGGTTCCCGTGCAGGGCGCGTCCATGAAGACTAGATCCATCTGTCCCGCGAGGTCTTCCAGATTGGAACTTGCCGGATCGCGAACCTGAATATTGCGGGCGCCGGCCCGCTGCAGACGTTCATGGATCGGAGCAAGGCGCAGCCTGTCGGCATCATAGGCGTAAAGCTGACCCTTGTTCTGCATGGCGGCCGCAAGCGCGAGCGTCTTGCCCCCGCCGCCGGCGCAGTAGTCCAGGACCTGTTCGCCCGGTTTTGCCTGCGCAAGGAGGGCGGCAAGCTGGCTGGCTTCGTCCTGAAGTTCGAACCAGCCCTTCCGATAGCCTTCCTCGGCCTGAACATGCGGCACGCGGCCGGATCCGGGCTTGGCCTCGATGCGCATGCCGACAGGTGACAGGGCCGTTGGCTGGGCGCCCGTGTGCGCGAGGCGTTTGAGAAGCTTGTCGCGATCGGATTTCAGGGTGTTGGTCCTGAGATCGACCGGCGCGCGCTGTGCAAGCGCCCTGCCCTCCTCGACAGCCCGATCACCGAAGACGGACTGGAAGCCCGGCCAAAGCCATTCGGGGACGTCGGCTTGCGCATATGCCGCCGGTTCACCGTTTCCGGACCCCGCCAGTCTATCCCGCTCGTCATCCGTCAGGCCGGCCGGCGCATGCTGGTCCTGCGTCAGAACCTCTGTGAGAGCCGGCACGCCTTTTTCCCACGTGAGTGCATAGGTTGCCAGTATGAGCGCGCGCGGCGTTCCATCCTCGAGGGATGCTGCCAGGGATGCCTTGTTGCGCAGGGCATCGAAGACGAGATTGCCGATGGCGGTTCTGTCGCCCGAACCCGCGAAGCGGTGGGCCGCTCCCCAGTCGCGAAGGGCAATCTGAACCGGCCTGTGGCGGGTTTCGACCTCGGTTAAGACTTCAATTGCCGCCGCAAGGCGTCCGCCATCTTTCATACTGATCCCTTGGGGTTGGACCGCAATCGGTCCGCACCGAATATAATGCTATCAAACGTTGGAAGGATAGTTCGGGCTTTCCCGCGTGATCGTCACGTCATGAGCATGGCTCTCGCGAAGACCCGCGCCGGAAATCTGCACGAAACGCGCCTTTTCCTGGAAATCGGCAATATTCTTGCCGCCAACATAGCCCATGGCGGCACGAAGACCGCCGGCCAGCTGATGCAGCACACCGCTGAGCGCTCCCTTGTAGGGGACCTGGCCCTCGATACCCTCGGGAACGAGTTTCAGGCTGTCGCTCACTTCCGCCTGGAAATACCTGTCCGCGGAGCCTCTTGCCATGGCGCCGACCGAGCCCATGCCGCGATAGGACTTATAAGACCGGCCCTGATGCAGATAGACTTCGCCGGGGCTTTCCTCGGTGCCCGCGAGCAGTGAACCGACCATCACCGATGCGGCGCCGGCGGCAATGGCCTTGGCCAGGTCGCCGGAGAACTTGATGCCGCCATCGGCAACGACGGGAACCCCGTGCTTGTCGGCTTCGTTGACCGATTCCATGATGGCCGTGAGCTGCGGCATGCCGACACCGGCGACGATCCGGGTGGTACAGATGGATCCGGGTCCGATGCCGACCTTCACGGCATCGGCGCCCGCATCGATCAGTGCCTTCGTGCCTTCCGACGTCGCGACATTGCCTGCCAGGACCTGAACGGAATTGGACAGGGTTTTCACCTGGCGAACCATGTCCAGAACCTTCTGGGAATGACCGTGGGCGGTGTCGACGACAACCATGTCGACACCGGCATCGACCAGCCGCTCCGCGCGGGCAAAGCCCTCTTCGCCGACACTGGTCGCCGCCGCGACCCGGAGGCGGCCCTGTGCGTCTTTCGATGCATTCGGGTTGAGCTGCGCCTTTTCCATGTCCTTGACGGTGATGAGACCGATGCAGTTCCGGTTCTCGTCGATCACAACAAGCTTTTCGATGCGATTCTGGTGCAGCAGCCGTTTGGCGTCTTCCTGACTGACATTGTCGCTGACCGTGATCAGATTATCGCGGGTCATCAGCTCGTGAATTTTCTGGTCCGGGTTGGAAGCGAAGCGCACGTCGCGGTTGGTCAAAATGCCGACCAGTCTGCCGACTGCCTGCCCGCCGGAACCACCGTTTTCAACGACTGGCACGCCGGAAATGCCGAAATGTTTCATCAGGTTCAGAGCGTCCTGCAGGGTCGCGTCCGGTCCGATCACCAGCGGATTGACAACCATGCCGGATTCGAACTTCTTGACCATGCGGACTTCCTCGGCCTGCTGGTCCAGAGAAAGATTGCGGTGAATGACGCCGATGCCTCCGGCCTGGGCCATCGCGATGGCGAGACGGCCTTCCGTGACCGTATCCATGGCGGAGGAAAGGATCGGAATATTGAGTTCCAGCTCCCTTGTGACCCTGGTGCGCAGATCCACCTGGCCGGGCATGACTTCCGAATGACCGGGGATGAGCAGGACATCGTCGAAGGTCAGGGCTTGCTGTCCGGTCGGTGGGACAAAGAAGGATGCCATTGCCAATTCCCCTTTAAAAAAATATTCGCGACGCGGGCCTGTCTATAAAGCCTGCATCTTTCGAGTCGCTTCGGCTGTGCCGGAGAAGTTGGCGCGGGTCAATACCACGCAGGTGACAGAAAGAAAAGGGTGTTGGCTCTGGCTTTCCATGCGCCTTGATTTCCAACAGACTTTTTCAAGGTCGGTTCCGCCCGCTCGACGTGTCGTGGATCAATCCCGCTCAAGATCGCTGCCGCGGAACCCCTTGGCGATCACGTAAAGCTCCGGACTTTCCTTGCGGCTTGCCGGCGGCTTCAGGTGAGATACGGTCTTGAATTCCCGCTTGAGATCCAGCAGCAGCGTATTTTCGGTACCGCCGCGGAAGACCTTCGCCAGAAAGGATCCGCCGGGCACGAGGTTACGGCGAGCGAAATCGATCGCGATTTCAAATAGATATGTCGTGCGCAGATGATCCGTCTGCTTGTGGCCTGTTGTGGGAGACGCCATGTCCGACAGGACAACGTCCGGTTTGCCGCCAAGGGCTTCCATCAGGGCCGCCGGCGCGTCGTCGTCCAGAAAGTCCTTTTTCAGGAATGTGGCACCGCGCACGTGATCCATGTCGAGATAATCTATTCCGACAACCTTGGGCGCATCGATACTGGATTGCACCCGCTGCGCGGCCACCTGGCACCAGCCGCCTGGCGCGCAGCCGAGATCGACAACCCTGTAGCCGGGTTTCAGCAGTTTGTGCCGGTCGTCTATTTCTATGAGCTTGTAGGCCGCTCTGGACCGGTAGCCGTCAATTTTCGCCCGCCGCACATAGGGATCGTTCAACTGGCGTGACAGCCAGCGCGTGGACGATTCGCGCCGCCCGGCCGATGTCTTCACCTTGACGTGCAGGCCCCGGTCTCCGGTACCTTTTTTTGAACCGCTCATGCTCTGTTCCTTTGACGGCCGCGATCCTGCCGGTTGCCGGACTTCCTGTGAGTCCAGACGCCGTCGGCCGACATCAATTCCGTTAAAATACCCTCGCGCAATCCCCTGTCCGCGACGCGCAGCCGCGAGCAGCTCCAGCGGCGTCGGATAGCTTCGAGTATGGCGCAGCCCGCCAACACGAGATCGGCACGGTCCTCGCCTATGCACGGGTTCTCGACGCGGGCCTCATAGGGCATATCGCGGAGCTGATCAATCATTCTGCCGACATCGCCGTCTTCAAGCCATGTTCCGTCCACCCGGCGCCGGTCATAGCGCTTCAGTCCCAGATGCACGCCGGCAAGGGTGGTGACCGTTCCCGATGTGCCGAGCATGTGCACCCTTCCGGTGGAAATGGCTTCCGTAAGGCTGCTGGCGAGGCTGAAGGAGGCCAGGTGCCCGGCGGCATCCTCGACCATGGCTTCGAAGACATCCGGCGTGACATGCACGCCGCCGTGGCGTTCGGCAAGATTGACCACCCCGACCGGCAGAGAGATCCAGGAGCGGATAAAACGCGTCAGGGCGTAGCCGCGCGCGCCGCAGCGATTGCGCAGGTCCAGCCAGACGATTTCCGACGAGCCGCCGCCGATATCGAAAAGAATGACGCCGTCCGCGTCGTGATCGACAAGCGACGCACAGCCCGCAACCGCCAGGCGGGCCTCCGTCTCCCGATTGACGACCTCCAGGGCGAGACCTGTTTCCGCCTGGACGCGCTCGATGAATTCGGTGCCGTTTTCCGCGGCCCGGCAAGCTTCCGTCGCTATCAGGCGGGAGCGGGAAACGCCCCTGTCCGCAAGCTTCCGGTGGCAGTTCGCCAACGCGTCGATCGCCCTGTCCATGGCGGCTTCGCCGAGCCGCTTGTTGGACCCGACCCCCTCGCCCAGCCGGACGATACGCGAATAGGCGTCCACGACGCGAAACCCGCGGTCCTCCGGGCGGGCGATCAACAGCCTGCAATTGTTGGTTCCAAGATCCAGCGCGGCATAAAGCGATCCACGATGGTGCCCGTTTCTGGCGCGCTCGCCATGAACGCCAGTCCAGCTCCCACGGGGCTGGTTATCGCGGGTTTTCGTTACGCGGATATCGGCGTCTTTCGCGGACGGTTCGCGGGCGGCATGTCCCGCGTCTCCTGCGTGTGCAGCTTTATCCTGCGGTGTGCCAGCTTCCAGCTCAGACCCGGCTTCCGACGACACGCCTTCCGGTGCGCCGTTCACGGATTGCCATCTGCGCCGGCCCCTGCGCCGCGCGGCTTTTTTGCCTTTCAGGCTGGTCGCCGCGTCGCTGCCCTGAGAGGTGTCCCGGTCCTCGCCTGAGAGTGGAAGCCGGTTGCCCGCGCCGGCATCTCCGCCATGCGCCAATTTGCGCCCGCGCCGGCGTTTCTTGCGGCGTTTTCCGGGATTGGACGCGGCTCCCCCATCCCCCGCCGGCTGCGCAGGCGGTTGGGCGTTCTTTTCGACGGTTCCGGATACAGCTTGGGCTTGAACAGGTCCGGCCTCCTTGGGCGTTCCCGTTGCGGCGGCATTTTCCTGCGCCGCCACCTTGCCTTTCGGTCCCTGGCCGGAGCGACGTTTGCGGCGCCGTCTGCCAGGTCCCTTGAACTCCTGTGGAGTTCCGCTGTTTCCGGACACGTCAGCGGTACGACGCCCGTTCTCGGGCGGTTCCTGACCTGACTGAGTCACTTTATGCCTTTCAGGTCCCGGCGTACCGGCCGTCAAACGGGGCGCTGCCGGAGACCATGTCTTTCGTTGACAAAACTGTAACAGGTTGGCCGCCGATGGAAAAGCACATAACAGCCGGCGAAAGATCCGGGCTTTCGCGAAACTGTCCCGGGCGTGTCTATTTCACAAAAAAGTCGGAACCGGCCCTTGCAATCGCCAATATGATGGATGTATATGCGGCACACCCGTTGCCACCGGGGCCCTTGGCCCGCACGGTTGCTGCGACGGGATGCTCGGTTTCCGGGCAGCGTTGGGGAATAGGTTAACGGTAGACCCACGGACTCTGACTCCGTTAGTCCTGGTTCGAATCCAGGTTCCCCAGCCAACTCTTTTTCAAGTCATTGATAGTGTTATCGAAAATGGATCGCCGAATCCATGTTCTCAGTCATATCGACCAAGTGACGCCCAAAACTGGTGCCCAAAAGCGCTTTCCGGCACAAGGAATATGGGCAATTGCTCGTCGTCACGACGTTCAAAAAGCCGAGGCACCCTTCGACCGGGCGCTTGTAAAGAAAAACGCGCGCACCCTACTGCCAGAACAGCGATGCACCGCTTGGCCAAGCCCGCTGCCGTCTTCCGGTTACATTATCGTAACGGCCACAGCATGCGGCCCTTCCTCGCCTTCCATCTCGGTGAAATGGACGGTCGAGCCGATTTCAATCCTGGGCCAATCGTCACCTGTCACGCTATCTGCCCGAAAGAAAAAGCGCTGGCCACTGGCCTCTTCGATGAAGCCATAAGCTTCATCACGGAACAAATCGGTCACTTTCCCCTTGGCCTTGCCCGGGTGGGATTTGACGTGGACCCCGCCGGTCTTGCGGACATGATCCTCGTGCTGCCGCTGGGCGGCGTCGAAAGCGTCGCGAACAGCAACCAAGATGTCCTCGTGCGCATGGTTCTTGCCGGGTTCCCGGTTGACGACGATGTCGCGTCCGGGCACCTGGATGTCGATGCTGATTTTGTAAATCTCGCCCTTCTGACCGTGCCGGTGCGGGACTTCAACCGTGACCTGACAGGCGGTAATGCGGCCATGGAATTCTTCGAGTTTCTCGATCCGCTCACGGATCTTGGCTTCCACATGTGGCGAGGGTTCAACACCCCGAAACGTAACTTGAGGCTCAACCTGCACGGTAATTCTCCGTCTTGAATGATGGGAATACGGCATCGACAGGCTGCTGACATTCCGCGGTTGCCTGGATGCCGGGTATCATCGGCCTGCCTGAAGGGAATTTCATTGACGAAAGTCAAGCTGTTCAGCTCATGCCCTCAGGCGCGTTTTTCCTTCAGGTAGGCAATAGCACCGTCCATCGTCATGAGTTTCGGATAGTCGAGTTCGGGGGCAGCGACCCCGAGGCGTTGATGCAGGGCGGTGACAAAATTGAGAAAATCCATCGAGTCGATGTCGAGTTCCTCCCGAAGGTCGCCCTGGGGATCGATATCGTCGAGATCCATGTCCGGCGCGATGTTTCCCAATTCCTCGCGCACCACCTGGTCAATGTCCACTTGGCTCATAACGCCTCCGGTTCCTGCAGCAATTTGCCTATCTGGGAAAGAAACATGGCTCCCCTATGGCCGTCGCTGACCCGATGGTCGGCGGCAAGCGTTGTCGTCACCATGAGGCGCGGGACAATTTCTCCTGCGACGACCCAGGGACGTTCGGTCGCTTTGCCGAAGCCGACAATGGCAACCTGCGGCGGGTAGATAACGCCGTAGAGCGCTTCGACCCCGCGCTCGCCCAGGCTCGAAACGGTGAGTGTCGGATCGGCGATCTCCGAACTCCTGAAGCGGCCGGCGCGGACACGCGCAACCAGATCGCGCATCGACGTCATGACAGCGTCGAGCGACATGTCGGCGGTGTCATGGATGGCGGGCGCCACCAGCCCGCCGCCCCGAATGGAAATGGCCACACCGATATGCGTGCGATCAGACGCCTCGAACCCGCTCTCACCGAAAAAACCATTGAACTCCGGGTATTTCTTCGCGGCCAAAGCGCTCGCCTTTACGTAAAGCGCGCCCAGCAGCAGCCTGTCCGTGGGCGGCCGGTCGGCATTGGTGCGTGTCAGCCAGTCGTTCGCCACGCTCACATCGACCGTATCCTGCAGATAATAATGCGGGATTTCGCGCTTCGAGCGCGCCATGGCCGCGGCAATCGCCGCGCGCATCTGGTTGAAATCGAAGCTGGCCGGCTTTTTCTGCGCCGGTTTTTCCGGTCTCGGTGTTTCTGGCAAGGTTTTCGGGGTCACACCTATGGCGGCTTCGACATCCGCGAGCACAATTGCACCTTCCGGTCCGCTGCCGGCAAGAGCCGCGATATTCAGATTGTGAGCCTCGGCCAGTTTCCGCGCCGCGGGCGAGGCTTTTGTTCCGGTTTCGGCAGGCTGGACTGGAGCGGTCTGTGGCCTGGTTTCCGCAGGCACGATTTGCGGAGCGACCGCAGATGGTCGCGGAACGGCGTCAGGCTTTCCGGTCGGCGCCGTGGGCGGCACAACTTCCGCCTCCGCCTCCGACTCCGGCTCCCTGCCCTGGATAATCGCCAGCGGCGTGCCGACGGGAACCTTCGCTCCCAGTTCCACCAGCGGCCTCTCGAAGACGCCATCCTCGAACACTTCGATCTCGATGGCACCCTTCTGGGTTTCGACAACCGCGACAATATCGCCGTGGCGGACCTTCTCGCCCGGTTCGACCAGCCATTCGACGAGCTTTCCCGCTTCCATGTCGGCGCCGAGCGAGGGCATGCGAAACTCACCCATCCCGGCCCCTCAGCGGCCGAGGACGGCTTTTGCCGCCGCGACGATTTTGGGAACCTGCGGGATCGACGCGTCTTCCAGGTGCTTGGGGTAAGGGATCGGCACTTCCTCGCTGCAGACCCGGCCAAGGGGCGCATCGAGGCTCCAGAAGGCCTGTTCGATGATCCGCGCCATGATTTCCGCGGAGAGACTTCCGCTCTTCCAACCCTCATCGACGATCACGGCATGGCGGGTTTTCGCCACCGATGCCATGATCGTGGCGTCGTCCAGCGGCCGAAGCGTCCTGAGGTCAATGACCTCGGCATCAATGCCTTCCCCGGAAAGTACCTCGGCGGCTTCCAGCGTCTTCCAGAGCGAACCGCCATAGGTGATCAGGGAAATATCGGTCCCCTCGCGCCGGACAGCGGCCTTGTCGATGTCGACCGGCCCGGCGTTGCGGGCGAGATCGCCGGGACGGTTGTAGAGCATGACGTTTTCGAAGATCAGGACAGGATCCGGATCCTGCAGGGCGGTCCAGAGCATGCCGCGCGCATCCTCCAGCGTCGCGGGTGCCACCACGCGAAGGCCCGGAATATGCGCGTACCAGCCCTCAAGTGAATGCGAGTGCTGAGCGGCCAGCTGACGGCCCGCGCCGGTCGCCATGCGGATGACCAGCGGCACGCCGAACTGGTTGCCGGACATATGCCGGATGGTTGCGGCTGTGTTCAGGATCTGATCCAGCGCCAGCAGGCTGAAATTCACTGTCATCAGTTCGACGATCGGCCGCATGCCGGCAAGCGCGGCGCCGATGCCGGCACCGGTAAAACCGGATTCCGAAAGCGGTGTGTCGCGGATCCGATCGGGACCGAATTCGCCGATCAGACCCTTCGAGACCGCGTAGCAGCCCCCGTAGCGGCCCACATCCTCACCCATCAGGAAGACCCGGTCATCGCGCGTCATCGCGTCGATGATCGCATCGCGCACGGCTTCGCGGTAGGTCGTCTCGCTCCGCTCTCCCGGTGCCGGCTGTTCAGCCGGCACCGGGCGGTCTTCGGCCATGACATGCCGGGTGAGGTCCTCCAGAGGCTCCCACTCGGCGCTTTCGGCAAAGGTCACGGCAGCGTCGATCTCCGCGCGCACTTGGCTTTCAATGCGGGCGATATCCTCAGCATGTGCCAGACCGGTCTCGGTGAGCCAGCCCTGAAAACGGACGATCGGCCCCTTCTTGCGCCATTCCTCGACTTCGGCCCGGTCCCGGTAGAGTTGGGCGTCGAACATGGAATGGGCGCGGAAGCGATACGTCCGGCATTCGAGAAAATACGGCCTGCCGGTCTCGCGGATACTGGTGAGGGCGCGGCGTGTCGCGGCTTCGACGGCGACCACGTCCATGCCGTCAACGGCCTCGGAATCCATGTCGTAACAGGCGGCCTTTTCGTGAATATCCGTCTCGCTTTCGGAATATTCCAGCGCGGTGCCCATGGCATAACCGTTGTTCTCGCACACGAACAGAACAGGCAGTTTCCATAACGCCGCGAGATTGAGGCTTTCGTGGAATTCTCCCTCCGCCACAGCGCCTTCGCCGAAGAAGCAGGCCGAGATAGGGTGCTCACCGCGCATCTTGCCGGCCAGCGCCATGCCGACGGCAAGCGGCAGACCGCCGCCGACGATCGCATTGCCGCCGCAAAAGTTCGTTGCACGATCGAAAAGGTGCATCGACCCGCCACGCCCGCCGGAACAGCCTGAGCGCTTGCCGTACATTTCCGCCAGAACCGCATTCATCGACAGGCCGCGCGCGAGCGCATGACCGTGTTCGCGATAGGTGGCGACCACCCGATCCTCCGCCGACAAGGCCGGAATGACCCCGGCCGCGATCGCCTCTTCGCCATCGTAAAGATGCAGGAAGCCGCGGATCTTTTCCTGCGTGTAGAGTTCGGCGCATTTGTCCTCGAACAGGCGAATGCGGATCATCGTCCCCAGCAGGTCGAGCGCGTGCGCGCGGGACAGGTGTGGCTTGTCGGCGGTGGCGGTCATCGCTCCTCGCTTTCCAGTGTCGAGATGTCGCCTTCCGGAAGGCCCAGTTCGCGCGCCTTGAGCAGCCGCCTCATGATCTTGCCGCTGCGGGTCTTGGGAAGGTTCTCGCGGAAAGCGATCTGTTTGGGCGCGACGGCTGGGCCAAGCCGCTTGCGGGCATGGCCGAGCAGCTCTTTGGCGAGGTCGTCGTCCGGCCTGTAGCCGGCTTTCAGCCCGACATAGGCCTTCACCACCTCGCCGGCGATCTCGTCGGGGATACCTATGACGGCAACCTCGGCGACGGCCTCGTGTTCCATGAGCGCGCTTTCCACTTCAAAAGGTCCGATCAGATGCCCTGCACTCTTGATGACGTCGTCGGCACGGCCGACAAACCAGAAGTAGCCGCCCGCGTCACGCAACGCGAGATCGCCGGTCAGATACCAGCCGTCCCGGAAGCATTTGCGGTAGCGGGCTTCCTCGTGCAGATAGGCGCGCATCATCGACGGCCAGCCGGGCCTCAGCGCCAGTTCTCCGATGGTGCCGGGACGGGTGATCTCGCGTGCCCCGTCCCCGGTGTGTTCGACGATGCCGGCGTCAATGCCGGGCAGCGGCTTGCCCATGGAACCGGGCACAACATCCATCGCCGCGTAATTGGCGATCATGATGCCTCCGGTTTCCGTTTGCCACCAGTTGTCGTGGAAGGGCCGGCCGAAGACAGTCTGCGACCACACCACTGCCTCCGGATTCAGCGGCTCGCCGACACTCGCCATGAAGCGCAAGGCCGAGAGGTCGTATTGCTTGAGGATTTCGCCACCGATCTTCATCAGCATCCGGATGGCCGTCGGCGCCGTGTACCAGACGGTGACCTTCTGGTCCCGCAGGATACTGTACCAGCGCTCGGCATCGAACTCGGCCTGATCGACAATCAGGGTTGCGCCGATGGTCAGGGGAGAGATGATCCCGTAGGACGTGCCGGTCACCCAACCGGGATCGGCGGTGCACCAGAAGATATCGTCCTGGTGCAGGTCGAGCGCGAATTTGCCTGTGACCTGGTGGGCGACCACCGCCTCGTGGACATGAACCGCGCCCTTCGGCTTGCCGGTCGTGCCGCTGGTGAAGTGCAGCAGCGCCATGTCCTGCAGATCGGTGCGCTCGATATCGAATTCGTCGGAGGCCTCTTGCATCAACGCGGTAAAATCGAGCGTGCCCTCCGGCGGGTTTCCGTCGGCATCGACAATGAGCACATGCCGGAGACCGGGCACCTGATCCCGGACGGCGGCAAACTTGCGCTTGTAGAGGGTGGCGGTCGTGACGAGAACGTCGGCCTCGCCGATGGTCATGCGCGAGACAATCGGTTCGGGGCCGAAGGCGGAAAACATCGGGCAGAAAACGCTGCCGTTCTTCAGGCTGCCGAGCACCGATATGTAAAGCGCGGGCAGACGGCCAAGCAGAGAATAAACCCGGTTGCCCTTGCCGATGCCCAGTGAGCGCAACACGTTGGCGAAACGGTTGGTCTCGCGCCGCAGCCGGTCGTAGCTGAAGTCCTCGACATGGCCATCCCGGCCCAGCCAGCGGAGCGCCAGTTTGTCACCGGAACCATGGGCGACATGCCGGTCGACGGCCTCATGGGCGATGTTCAGAGCGCCATCCGGCAATCCGTCCAGCAGCAGACGCGCCTTGTCCCAGGAAAACGACTGCACAGCCTCGTCATAATCGCGCAGGTTGGCCCGCTCGACATCGGACCGCCTCTTTTCAATCGGCTCCCACGGCATGACGCTTCCTCCCCAGGATCAACCTCCAGGCGATTGACCCGGCGTAGCTGCGAGACTGCGACGCCGCGGACCGGTCCGCCATGACAATTGTCAATTGCCGGTTCCTCCGAAGCAACCAAACGCTGTAGTGCGGTGACGTACTGCGGTACCCGGGCACCGGGCGGCGCCTCTCCAGCGAGGTCGTTGCGCAGGCGCCGCCCGATACGGAAGTATTTTCGGGCATCGACGGTACCGATGACAGCTCGGAAATTCTCGTCGATTTGCGCTGGGGCGGAATCGTGTCGAGCTTGCCCGAAACAATGCTTGCGGCGGGCATCGGCCGGTCATCGTGTTTGTCACGCCGCGCCTTGATTGCAGCCGGAATTTCTTGTATCTCGTAATTATGAGGTACGTTCCTCATCTTTCGCGATCCGGCATCGGAGAGCGACCCGGATGCCGACAGCGCACCCGCACTCAGACCGACTGATGCTGGTGGAGCGGGTCAGACCGACGAGAGAAATTCGAAAGGCAGCATCATGAAGAAATTCAAGGCCGACCCAAAGTTCACCATATCGGATGAACAATCTCTTCGAAGTCTGTTTGGCGCGACACATGATCTGGCCGTTCGGAAATGTCAGGCGTCACTCGACGCGCATGCCCAAGCCTTCATCAGGCGGTCTCCATTCATATGCATCGGCACACAGAATGCGGAAGGGAAAGCCGATGTCAGTCCGCGCGGCGACCCTGTCGGCTTTGTAAGGGTTCTCGATCAGCACACGTTGGCCATACCCGACCGGCCCGGCAACAACCGTCTCGACAGTCTTGTCAATATTCTCGCCAACCCCAGCGTTGGCCTGTTGTTCATCATTCCGGGGTTTGACGACACATTGCGCGTGAACGGGCGGGCCAGTCTGATTAATGACCCTGAGATACTCGAAAGCATGAGCGTTCAGGACCTAATTCCCAAACTTGCAATCGTGGTCGAAGTGAATGAGGTCTTCCTGCATTGCGCCAAGGCATTTCGGCGTTCTCATTTGTGGAACCCGGATCATTTCCAGGACCGCGGCGAGATGCCGTCGCTTGTAAAAATCATTCTGGATCAGACAACCGGCGCTCCAAGCGATGACGAAGAGATGCGCAAACTGGATGACGATCTCGAGGAAGACTACAGGAAGACACTTTACTGACCATTGGAGGCAAACAGGCGTGTATGGCCCCTCCTCGATGGTCCGGTTCACTCGGCAATTAGAAACTCAGAACGTGGCTGAGACACCCAGAACCGGGCCGTGCGTGATGGCGTCGTATGCGAAGCTGGAAGGTCCGGTCCGGCCGTTGTCGTAATCGACGCTCAAGACCTTGTATTGAAAATGGGCCGTCCAGACATCGTTGAAACGATACCCTGCCCCGCCCTGGACGTTCCAGGTGAAATCAGAAGCAAGACCGAAGCCGCCGATATCGGCGCGGCCGCTCAGCGACCATTTGTCGGTCAAATCGTGCGACCCGCGCAAGCCGATCACCGGGTCCCACCAGTTGTCGCCCCGGGTGGTGGTGAAATTCCCGGCGATCGAGCCTGTGACGTTGAGATCGAGTGAAATGTCCCAGTACCGGCCGCCGGCATAGATATCGACGTGGCTTTTCGGGGACCTGATGACTGCCGCGGCCAGTCCTCAGCGCAAAAGAAAAGACAGGGTCAGGACAAGACCGAGGCCCGCGACGCCGTAGCGGACCACGGGTTCGGGCAGCCGACGGGTGACGCTCGCACCGAAATATCCGCCGACCACTCCGCCGATGAGAACGCAAAGGGCCGCCACCCAGTCGACAAGTCCCGAGAACATCATCGGCACGACCGCGACGGACTGGATTGCCGCTGCGAAAAGGTTCTTGGCCCCATTGACGTGACTGACCCCCGTTCCCGAGGAGACCGACAGAACAGCCAGAAGCATGAAGCCAAGCCCTGCGCCGAAGAAGCCGCCGTAGAAGCCGAAAACGGCCAGCAAAACCGCGACAGCTGTCTCGAGCCGTTCACCGGGGAAAGCACGGCGCATCAAAACCGTTGTCCTGGGCCCCAGCACAATGGCGACCACAGCGACAATCAGCAGGAACGGAACGACCCTGACGAAGGCTTCGTTGCTGGAGTTCACCATGACGAGCGACCCGAGCAGAGCACCGGCGAGCGCCGGGATCATCTGGCGCCAGAGGCGTTTCATCTCACCGGCGAGTTCGCGCCGGTAGACCCAGATGGCCGGCAGCTGGGCCGGCCATAGCGCAACGCCCTGGGTCACATTCGCCGCGATCGGCGGCAGTCCGGTCGCCAGGAGGAGCGGAAAGACAAACAGCTTGGCGCCACCGGCGGCGGCGTTGACGGCGCCTCCCACAAGGCCCGCGGCAAGGAACAGAAGTACGGATCCTGTCATCAGTCGCCCCGGTCAGACTGGCTGCCGGTTTCCCGGCTCGCGGCAAGCGCCGAAGCGGTCAGCGCGAAATGTTCCTCGATCAGACGGCATGCGAGGTCCGCGTTACGGGCCAGCGTGGCGTCGACGATCGCGGCATGTTCGGCGGTGAGGTCGCGGGCGCCGATCTTCCGATAGACCGATGCGCGGCGGTATCGTTCGCACAAATCGTGCAGACCGCCGCGCAGCTTGAGCAGCCAGGCGGACCCGCAGGCCGAAACCAGCGCCAGATGCAACCCGGAATTCGCGCGCTCCCAGCTGTCCGGCACATGTCCTTGTGCCTCCATCAACGCCGTATCTTCCTTCGCCATGATGTAGGCCGCGGCCACGATCCCGGCCTCCCAGGCGTCGCCTCCCTGTTCGATCGACAGCCGGAGCGCCTCTTTCTCGATCACGGTGCGCGCAAGGTTCAGGTCCTTGAACTCGGCCGGGTCGAGCGGCGCAACGGTGAAACCGCGATTGCCCTCGCTGACGACCAGCCCGTCCTGAGCGAGTTTCTGCATTGCCTCCCGCAGCGGCGTCGGTCCGATCTGATAGATCGACTTGAGTTTTTCTATCCTCAGGCGTTCGCCGGGCGCGCGCACGGAGGTGATGATATCGCGGCGAAGCCGTCCGTAGGCGGTGTCGGCAAGCGTAGCACCGTCAGAGGCGTCCTGGTCGCCATTTTCTATATAACGATCTGTTTTCATTAGCCTATCACGGTTCTTGGCACTTTGATTGACAGTCCGGACTTTCTATGATTTTAATTATTATCGATAAAACTGGATAATGTCGAGAAAATGAAACTCATTACCTTTAATACCGGCCAGACCCTTGCCGCCGGATATATCGATGGTGGCGAAGCGGTAATATGCGCTGAGGGCGAGACCGGCCGGCGGGCCGTGCTGAATTTGATTTCGGGCGGGAAAAGCGCCGTGGCGGAATGGGCGTCCAGTGGCGGCCGGCGCGTTCCCCTGGCCGAGATTCGCCTGCTTGCCCCTGTTCCCGAACCTTTGCGCGACATCTTTTGCGTTGGCAAGAACTACTATGCGCATGCGGCGGAGTTTCATTCCAGCGGCTTCGATTCCAGTGCGAAGGAAGCAGTGCCGTCCCACCCGGTCATCTTCACCAAGGCGACAACCAGCGTTTGCGCTCCGGGCGATGTCGTTCAGGCGTCGCTCGATCATACGGACAGCACCGACTACGAAGGCGAGCTTGGCGTCGTGATCGGCAAGCGCTGCTTTCAGGTTTCCAGGGAAGAAGCACTCGATCACGTTTTCGGCTATGTGGCCGTGAACGACGTCACTTCGCGGATATTGCAGAAGAACCACAACCAGTGGGTCATCGGCAAGGGCATCGACACGTTCTGCCCGATGGGACCGTGGATCGCAACGGCCGATGAGATCGGCGACGCGCGCGCGCTCGAACTGGTCACCCAAATCAACGGCGAGGAACGGCAGCGGGCGAAGGTCGCCGACCTGATCTTCGACATACCGACACTGATCGAGACCATGACGCGCACCATGACACTTCTGCCAGGCGACATCATCGCCACCGGCACGCCCGTCGGTGTGGGCATCGGCTTCGATCCGCCGAAATACCTGAAGGCTGGCGACACGATGCGCGTCACCATCACGGGGCTTGGAACGCTCGAAAATACGATCGGCTGAGCCAGAACTGCATTTGCCAAGGGAGGAATGACATCATGCATTATCGGAGGCTAACGGCCGTAGCCGCCCTCGTTCTGGGGAGTACCCTGGCCGCCGGGGCCCAGGAAGGATTGTTCGCCGGCAAGACCATTGAGGTGGTCGTGCCTTTCGGTGAAGGCGGCGCGACATTCGTGTCGGCCAAATTCCTGGAACCCTATCTTGAAAAGCATTTGCCCGGGAACCCTGACCTCGACGTGGTGTCACGGCCCGGCGGCGGTTCGATCCTGGGTGCTAACTGGTTCGAGCAGAATGCCAAAGCGGATGGCACGACGATCCTGTTCACCACGTCCTCGACCGCGAACCCTTTTGTTCTGGGCCAGAAAGGCGTCGAGTACAAACTCGCCGACTACCGTGTCGCCTACAGCCACCCCTTCAGCGCCGTCGCTTATGTCTCGCCCGATACAGGTGTCACCAGCGCGGCCGGGATCAGGGACTCAAGCAAGCCTCTGATCTACGGCGGCATCGCTGCCGCCGCGTCGGATCTGCCCGGGCTGCTGTCGTTCGAGGTGCTCGATGTCGATGTGAAGTCGGTGCTCGGTTTCAACGGCCGCGGTCCTGTCCGGCTCGCGTTCGAACAGGGTGAACTGAACATCGATTACCAGTTCACGCCGGTCTACCTGACCCAGGTCGTTCCTTCCGTTGCCGAGGGCCACGCGGTGCCGCTGTGGACGGGTGGCGCGATGAAAGACGGCGTCCTGAAAGGTCGCGATCCGATCGCCCCGGAACTGCCGTCGGTCTATGAGGTTTACGAGCAACTCAACGGCAAGCCGCCTTCGGGCATCGAATGGGACGCATTCCAGGGCATCGCCTCGGTGACCTATGCCTATGGCCTGACCGGCTACATGCACCCGGACACGCCGCAGGAAGTTCTCGATGCCTTTGCCGAGGCGGTCGCCGCGATCAATGCGGATCCGGAATTCCAGGCGGAAAGCCAGAAGGTGACGAATGGCGCGCGGCTCAATGCCGGGCCGGATACGGAAACAGCGGTCAAAGCAGCGCTGTCTCCGAGCGCGGAGGTCAAGGATTACCTGCGCAACCTTCTTTCGAGCAAATTCGGCGTCACATTCTGATCCGTACCTATGCCTGGGCCGTGACTGACACGACCCAGGCAGAGTTTCCTTTCCCCGGGACCTTTCCATGATCGAAAATGCGCTTACCGCGCTTGAGGCGCTCTTCGACCCTGTCCGTCTGGCCGCGCTGTTCACGGGCATGATTGTCGGCATGGTTTTCGGAATGCTGCCCGGTCTCGGCGGCGTCGCGGCTGTGTCGATCCTGTTGCCCTTCATTTATTATCTCGATCCCTATTCCGGGCTCGCCATGCTTCTGGGCGCGGTCTCGGTTGTCTACACTTCCGACACGATCACCTCGGTCCTGCTCGGCGCACCCGGTTCGCCCGCCTCGGCGCCGACCGCGATCGAAGGCCATGCGCTTGCCAAGCAGGGACAGGCATCGCGGGCCCTTGGTGTCGGGTTCCTCGCCTCCATGGTCGGTGGACTGACGGGTGCGGCGATCCTGTTCGTCGCGATCCCCGTCGCGGGTCCAATCGTGCTGATGCTGTCCACTCCGGAACTCTTGATGTTCGCGCTTGTGGGTCTTTATTATGCCGCGTCGATGATCGGCAAGGACCTCGCCAAGGGGCTGGCCGCGGCTTGCCTCGGGGTTCTTCTGGGTGTTGTCGGCCCGGCCCAGGCGGCCGCCGATTTCCGTTACACATTTGGGCAGGTCTATCTTCTCGACGGATTTTCACTGACCATCGTCGCCCTCGGACTTTTCGGCGTCGCCGAAGTGATCTCGATGCTCGCCGCGGGCGGAGGCATCAGCCATGAACGTGTGAAGGTCGATCACTGGGGTGAAGGTTTCCGCGATTTCTGGAAGGCCAAATGGCTGGTCTTGCGCGCTGCAATAATCGGTGTATTCGGGGGATTCGTGCCGGCCGTCGGGGCCTCCGCTTCCACCTGGGTTGCGTATGGACACGCCATTCACTCAACGAAAGACAAATCGCGTTTCGGCAAGGGCGAGATCCGGGGCATCGCCGCGTCGGAAGGCGCCAACAACGCCACGGTGATCTCCGACCTGGTGCCGACGCTCCTGTTCAGCGTTCCCGGAGGACCGGCCGCCGCGATTTTCCTCGGTGCGCTGTTTTCGTTCGGATACTATCCCGGTCCGCGGATGATCACCCAGCACCCGGATCTGATGTTTCTGATCGTCTGGTCGGTGGCCCTGACATCTGTCGTGGGCGCCGGGCTGTGCTTTGCCATCACCCCTGCCCTCGCGCGCCTCACACGCATTCCATTCGCGATCATTGCCGCCCCGCTCGTACTGATCATGGTGATCGGCGCTTATCAGTCGACATCGACGATGGGCGATATCTTCATGCTGTTCCTGCTGGGCGGTCTGGGCTGGCTGATGAAACATGGCGGCTGGCCGCGCGCGCCTGCCCTGGTCGGCTTCGTGCTTTCCGGACCGATGGAGCAGTATTTCTGGCTGACGAACCAGATTTACGGCTGGTCCTGGCTCACGCGTCCCGGCGTGCTTGTCATCGGTTCGGTCATCGTCATCCCGATGCTGATCTCGTGCGTGCGCTGGCTGAAAGCCAGAGGCCGGAAAGCAGGTCCCGCGCCTGCCCACGATCTTCCAACGCTGAACGCGCCGAGCCACGGCATTGCGCTGGTCCTTGCCGCCATCGTGGCGGTGATGTTCGCCTATGCGCTGTGGGAAACATTCTCCTTCAATCCGGCCTCGCGCCTGATGCCGGCGCTGGCGATCCTGCCCGGACTGCCTCTCGCGCTCTATCTGCTCGTGCGCGGCGCCCGTGATTTCCGCAACGATTTCAGCCGCGACGCGAATGAGCTTTGGGTTCTGGCTGCGCTGTTCGTTTACGCCATGGCTGTCTGGGCCATAGGCCTCAGCATCCCGACCGTCGTCCTGATTGCCTGGATGCTGCTGGTGAAGGCGCGCATGCGGATCTGGACCAGCCTGATTTACGGTGTCGCCGTCTTTGCCGTTATCCGGTTGCTTTTCGACCTCCTGCGGGGCGACGCGCCCGTCGGGGCCCTCATCCCCTTTAGCTGACGGAAGGATCCTTCATGTCCAACATGATCGACGAAGACATCATCGAGCCGAGCATCGATCCGCAGACACGCAAGATCGGCGTCCGCCATGTCAAGGCGACCAATGCCGCGGGCACGCGCACCAAGATCCAGGTTCGGGATTTCGAGGCAACCTACACCGACGAGCCCGCGTCCCTGGGTGGAACCAACTCCGCGCCAAGCCCGCTCGAAACCGTGCTGGTCGCCCTTGTCGGTTGCGACGGTGTGATCATCAACGGTGTCGCCAAAGCGATGAACTTTGACTATGCCGGCGTCGATTTCGCCTGTGAAAGCCAGATTGACGTCCGCGGACCGAAGGGTGTCCCGGGCATTCGGCCCTACTTCGAGAGCGGCAAGCTCGACATCACCGTCTATTCCGATGAGCCTGAAGACCGGTTCCGCAAGCTTTGCAAGAATGTCGAATACCGCTGCCCGGTCATGAACCTGCTGGCAGCGGCGGAAGTCGACATGAAGGTGACATGGACGCGGAAGCCGGCCTCGGATTACGGCGGAAACGTCGACTGAATAGTCGACTGGCTGCGGAAAAGTTTGTCCGATGCATTTCGCCGGTTTCCGGAAACCGGGAAAATGGGGTTCCGTCCGGTGTGAAAGCAGCCTTCATGCCGGACGGGTGCCGCCGGTTGGCGGATGCCGGGGAAGGCCACGAATCGTGGTCATGGGCCACCACGTGCCGCGTGGCGATTTCCGTTTGCATCAGTGTAGACAACATATTTATATTTAATGCACCTCACGGAAGATGAATCTGACGATAGTTGGCATTAATTGTTTCCATTGCTACAGTCCTCTTTGTCTAACTAAAGCTACAATCGATATTTTGTTTGATTGTATATTCAGTACAAGGACGGTCAATTCCCAATAACTTACAAAAAAGTTTCTATATTTCCTACCTTCATAGTATTGGTAATCTGTTGCATTATATTTTTTTAGTATTACAGGGTCTTTGGAATTCAACATTATGCGCTTTAAACCAATCTCCTCGAGTTGCGGTTCAATCGGCTTTTGAATATCAATGTGTTCTAAGATTACCTCGGAAACATCGGCAACAAACGGGTTTAGCTTTTTATCTCTACGCTCAATTTTATCTAAAATTTCTGTATCCATCGGGGCTCCATACGCACTGATATCCTGGAAAAACAACAATAACGACAACAGCAACACACAACGCAGCGCCTTGAACCTCTCAAAATAATTCATATGTACCTCATGGATATTACTCATAATTTCCTATGCACCTATATCTACTTGTTGTTTATTTGGTTTTGTTCGGGTTGCCTGATGGCGTTCACTACGACAACGACAGTAGATTTCACAGCTTAGGATTTAAGTTGGATAAAATTTTATACCTTTTTGGTGTACGACTATCTCATTGATATCTGGGGCTGTCGGTGAAGAGTTATTTTGAGCCTGAAGGAGCAAAACTATCTCGGATATGTGAAAATAAAAACTACCGGTAGAAAAATTGATTTAAAATGATTGTAAAGTGGAAATAAACTACAATTTAAGAACGAGTCGACCAACGGTAGAATTCTACGTAAAATTTGATTACGCATGCATTATTAGCTCAAGGCTGATCTCTGCCAGTCCACTGCGATTGATGTGCCGGGTGGCATGGTAATTTTTGATTGAATGCAGGAAATTTCTCTGCACCAGCCAGTTTTTATTCATGAGCGATGTGTTTGTTGCTCATTGATTTTCGGCCAAGTGACACCAATGCATCTGTTTCACCCTGGTTGAGGTGGGACTTTTGGCACGCGTTTGCTATTGAAGGTTCTGGGCTCTGAAGGGCATCATAGCTTCGGCTTTACATAGAGCGACCGTGCACAAGACACCGGCGAGGTAGTGGAAGGTCTTGACATGTGAGTGAGCTAACCCCCTTCGTTAGGTCAATTTACGGGGGCACGCTCATACAAGTGAGGGGTAGATTCTGCGACGTTGGAATTTCCTGCCTTCGCAAGCGACTCAAAAAGCCAAATATCTGAAAAGCAGCAGAATACTGCGCTTCTCACCAAGGTGAGAACCAGTTTTGAAAAACGTGCTTTAGTTTCCATCTTGAATTGCTAGATGCATGATTTCATTGTTTTTTCAAATGGCACAAATCGCGCAGTCGCAAGTTATCCAGTTTTCTGCCAAGTGAAGTTGCGCGCCTGCTTTCCCTTGGAACTTTCATAAGCCAGCCAAATACCGCTTAATCCCGAAAGCACCATATGTGCCAAGTGTTCTTGCGCGTTACAAGTGTCAGGGCTTTGCAGATGCTGCCCATAACGCAACCCTCAACTGCCCGCATGAACAGGCTGGGCATTGTTCACGGTCATGCTATGGAGCCTGTTCACTGATCGGAGGATTTCCAGCCGGCGGCCTTCAGCGCATCGAACAATGTATCGGCGTCTTCGGGATGGACGTAAAGGCGGCGCAGGAGAGTTTCCAGCCGGCTGTTCGGCCAGGAGGTCACAAAGTCGCCAAGCAGCTTGCGTGCCGTGCTCTCCTCACCGGACCGCTGGTGCGCGGCAATAAGGTAGGCGTAGCTGATCGGGCTGGTCGGGCCACCGAGGGATGCGGCCTCGTTGAGGGCCGCGAGCGCAGCGTCATATTCGCCCAGGTGGAATTTTGCGACGGCATACGAGACGGTGAACACGTGCCGCCGGAGATCCTGCCCTTCGAAATTCGCAGGATTGGCCGTCTGGACAACATGATTGAAATCGCCGCTGAAGATGCCGATCAGGGAATCGAAATTAAGGACGCTGAGGTCGTCCGGATCGATTTCGATCGCGTGCCCCGAGATCGACCTGGCCTCGTCGATGTTGCCGCGCACGAATTCCATCCATCCGAGGGCGGACTGCGTCCACGGCGAGGCGGGGCTCAGGTCCAGCGCCACCTTCGCATGCCAATATCCCAGCTCGATCAACGCGTCGCGTTCTTCACCGGGAGGCAGGAGGAACGTTTGCAGTCCGACGATCTGGGCCAGTCCTGCGTGTCCGCCATAATAATTCGGGCTGAGTTCGACAGCACGCTCGAACATGCCACGTGTAGCAGTTAGTCGCGCGGGGTTGCTCGCAGGAAAGATGAGACTGCGTGCCTGGGTCGCCAGATCCACGGCTTCAAGGGTTGCCGGTGATCGATTCAACAAAACTTCGCGCTGTGTTTTGTTCAGACCTTTCGCTGGACCGACAATCCGCCCAGACTGTGGATAGAAAGTCTGGAGAAAGACATAGACAAGCCCGCCCGCCACCAGAAGGACCAGAAAGGCCGTCGCCGCGATCAACAGATTGCGTCGCGGTCCGGTTCGTGCAGGCGGCGTGTCGAATTGGGTCTCGAACCGAACCGCGTATTGCCCGGAATCGATATGAAACCGGACCGCATCCTTCGCTCCGTCGCCGTTGTAATAGGATTCCAGGGCGCGTCTCAGGCGCCCTGCATCCACACGCACCAGGTTGGAACTGTCGATGCCTGAAGAGGGCGGGCGTTTGTAGACGTCCTCGGCGATCGTCTTGCCGAAGATCTGTCCGCCGCGCCCCTCAAGAGTTTCCGTGACGACATAGGTCAGAAAGTCCTGAAGTCGCGGTGACCCCGAAATCTCCTGACCATTGCAAACCTTTTCAAGGAATCCCAAAAGAATTTCCTTGTCCGGCAACGGTGCTTTGGTTGATTCCATGCGTGCGCCCATTCCGGGTATAATCCGCTAATTCTCAATTTATTCAATTAGTTAAACACGTGTAACACTGTGTAGTCACGGTGTTACACTATACCTTCGTAGCAATACTAGGAGATCCTGCAACCAGATCAACCGGTAACGCAGACAAAGGCTCCGCATGGAAGGCCAGGAGATCAAGTTGGTGTTCGAGAGCTCAGAGGTTGCAGAGCTTCGGCACAAAAACAGAGTGTTCGATGAAATCTGGCGTGACTATGAAGTGATGCTCGACGAACTGGCACGAAGCGACCGCGAAACAGGCACCAAGGATCTGGAGGAAACGGTCGCGGCGCTGGAACATGAGTTGGCCGGTTACCTCCCGGTTACCTCCAAGGCAAGTCGTTCAAAGATGTCCCGGAACGCCGGCACGAAGTATGCAAGTGGCAGTCGAAGACGATAACGGAAATCTCAAACTGCTGAAGCCTGGCAAGCAGAAGCAGACGGTACTTGAAAATTGAATTCTCTCCTAGGCAGGCCGAAAACGGCCGGCCGAAGGTGGGGACCGGAAACCTTCAGAAAGAAAGCGGTCACGCTCAGGAAGGCCACGGTTCCCGACCGGTCGAAGTACAGGCCCCATCGCCTCCTCATCAAGAGGGACTCGACCACAGGTCCCTGCCGCCCCTCCTCCCGGCGGCAGGGATTTTTTTGTTTGGCACCGGATACCGATCTCGACAGCCCCGATTGTCGATCGGAGGCACCGCGATGCTCTCCCTGCCTTATTTTCAAAGAAGAAGATTTTCCGCAAATTCAGGGGCTATTCAGCCAAGCCGTTCTTCTCCGCAAACGAACTCATGTCAGTCGCTGACGGCAAATTCGATCGGTTTGAACCTGAAATTGTTCGACTGGCCCGCCGAACAGGCGGTCATGCCGACGACCAGATCCATTTCCGCCCGAAAAACTGTTTTCTCGCCAGGCCTGCTTTTGGGTGGAAGCACCGCGATCTCGCCAGTGTCGCCGTCTACCGAAACATGCATGAAAACGTTGAAGGCGACGGGAATGTCATCGCCCCCGATACCGTAGGGCTCCAGTGCCCTTTCCAGATTGCCCTGACAGCCGTGATGGGGATCGGTGTCTCCGTAAATCTTTCTGAAGGTGTCGGAAGAGCACGGCGTCAGGGTAAAGTCGTGCCGGCCAACCTCATCCTCCACGATGGTGAACATCGGGTTCGAGCGATTTGAATAAAGAATATCGTCAGTGGTCAGGAACAGCCGGCTTGCATAATCGATGGAGCGACCGGAGGAAATACGCTCCGATCGATCCGCGGCATTGAAGGCGACCAGATCGGACACCTGCTCGCCTTCCGGATCGATGACCGTTAGGAGCTGTCCTTTCCGGATTTCAAAGGCCGTTCCGCTGCGGGGTGATATACGGTTACGCATCTATGCGACTTCCTTTGCTTGGAACGGACATTTCCAGTTGTCGCCAACGGCGCGTCCACTGTACTGGCGGGCTTCCGAGGCCTCGCCATGGTCGGCCAGCATCGGATTGATCCCGCCGGCGAGCTGCTCGTCCCGCTGACGAATGATGGATTTCATCTTCTGAAACCGGCCGTCCTCCCGAAGCTTCTCGAACTGCTCATGCGAGTTGAAGACAAGCGCCGGCCTTTCAAATCTCCGTGCAGGACGGGAGGCATTCGGATGAAGCCCGATGACGAAATAAGGTTCGCTGCCGATGCTCAAGGAGAAATGCGGTGAGCCCGGATCCGGATCGACACTTTCGTTCCACTCCGTTCCGGCCGCCACATCCAGATTGTGCAGGCATTGCAGACGATCCCAAAGCGCGGTTTCGAAAGCTTCTTCATCAAGATCGGCAGGTCCGTCGAAAATCGCGACGAAGGACTGCACAACCGGACTGTCGAGATCCAGGCTCCTGTTGTATTCAGCCAACGCGCGATGCAGCTCGACATCATCCGTGGCACGCTGAATGTTGCCCGCGGTAATGATCGTCAACGCGTCTCGTGCGAGCGCGGATTTAGCACCTACACAGGGAAACTCCGCGCTTTGGATAAAAGCACGAAAAGCCTGACACGCATCTCTGTTCGACATTTCGGGATACTCCGTTCCCATTTTTCCGGTGTGTCATTTCAACGGGAAAGAGGACGATTGGTTCCCTGTCGACAGAAGTATCCGAAGGGACCGGGCGAAGACCGGAGGGAATTTCCAGCAGGAACTTGAGGAGACATGCTGACGCATTCCCAAAGCCGGATTTGTCTCGGCTTCAGGTCCCTGCTCGCTCAATCGGCTTGCGAGGCTACATGTGCTGGCGGACCCACTTCGTGGATCCTGACGCAAGGCCCTTGAACTTCGGCGCCTGTGACAAGGGCGCGACAAGAAGCGGCCGGTCATCGCCAAGCTGGCGCTTGACGGCGTGGTAGAGCTTCGAGCGACTGAGATCCGTAACGACGATCACCATTTGCTGCGAAAGCCAGCAAAAGCCCTCGATGCTCGCTCCATTCAGTTTCACCCTGTCTGAAGGATCATCGTTGTCTGCTTGCGCAGGCAACACGATCAGGTACGCCGTGGCAGTCATATCAGTGTCCCTGCTCGTGGTTCTTGTGGGGCTTTAACAGCTCGAATCTTGGGTCAAGGCCCGGCCGACGGCTCGCTGAACCGCCGGCCTTGCCTGAATTGCTATGTGTCACCCCAGTTTCGCTGCCCGCTCCCAGAAGCGGAGCGCGCGGCAGGACTTGATGAATTCCTGGCCGTCACCCCTTTTCGAAAGCTCCCGGCAGCCGTCATCGAGATCTGACCAGATTCCGGCCTTCTCCAGCAGCGGCCTGGCCTCGGCCGAATAGGCGATGTATTTGCAGTGCGCGAAGGCATCCGCCGCGAAATCGCGTGCTTCGGGCATGTTGATCAGATCCTTTACCCCGTCCTTTGAGGTCAGGATCGCGACAGCGTCGTAGAGAACGGAAGGACCGCCGTCGATCTTCTGCTGGGCCTCGATCCATGTGCCGTCGCTGGCTTCCGCACCGCCGATCATCGGCGCGATGAATTCTATCTCAGCGCCTTCCTTTTCGAGAGCTTTCTTCAGGCCGTCGATGACATCCATATCGACACCGTCTGTCAAAAGGACGCCCAACTTGCGGCCGGCAAAGCTCTCCGGGCCATTGAGGACAATCGACAGCTTCGGCGAGACCTTGAGATCGTCACGCGGCTTCATTGCGGCGTCGGCCGGCTTTGGTCTTCCCTTCAACCTCAGCCCTTCCATCACCTTGTCCGCCAGCGCCTCATCGACATTCAGAAGATGCGATACAATGCGTTCGCGAATGGCAACCGTTTCCACTTTCGAAAGTTCGAACACGAAGGCGTCGGCGATGTGCGCCTGCTCGACCTCTGTCTGCGAGTGATAGAACTGGCGCGCCTGGCTGTAGTGATCGGCGAAGGTTTCAGAACGATAACGCCCCTTCTGCCCGTCGATCTCCTCCGGATAGGAGCGGAATCCCTTTTGCGGATCTTCCCGCGGCCCGCCTTCGCTGCCCCAGGAGTTGGGCTCGTAGTTCGCCCGTCCCTTGGGGTTGCGAAACGCCATATGACCATCCTGCTGAAAATGATGGAAAGGGCAGCGCGGCGCGTTGATCGGCAGATGGGTGAAGTTGGTCGAGCCAAGGCGCGACAACTGCGTGTCGAGATAGGAGAAATTGCGCCCCTGCAGCAGCGGATCGTTGGAAAAATCGATCCCTGGGACCACACTCCCAGTCTGGAAGGCGACCTGTTCCGTTTCGGCGAAGAAATTATCGACGCAGCGATTGAGCACCATGCGCCCGACAATCCGGACAGGAACCTGTTCTTCGGGAATGATCTTCGTCGCGTCGAGGACATCGAACTCGAATTCCTCGGCGAATTTCTCGTCGAATACCTGCAGCCCGAGCTCCCATTCCGGATAATCGCCCTTCTGGATCGCGTTCCACATGTCGCGGCGATGGAAGTCCGGGTCGGCGCCGTTGAGTTTCAACGCCTCGTTCCAGACAACGGATTGCATGCCCATTTTCGGCTTCCAGTGAAACTTGACGAATTTCGACTCGCCATTCTCATTCACCAGCCGGAAGGTGTGGACACCAAAGCCCTCCATGAAGCGGAGCGAGCGCGGAATGGTCCGGTCCGACATGATCCAAAGGGCCATGTTGATCGATTCCGGCGTCAGCGAAATGAAATCCCAGAAGTTGTCATGCGCCGTCTGTGCCTGAGGGAAACCACGATCCGGCTCCTGCTTGGCGGAATGGATGAGATCGGGAAACTTGATGGCGTCCTGAATGAAGAAAACCGGAATGTTGTTGCCGACAAGGTCCCAATTGCCTTCGCGTGTATAAAATTTGACAGCGAAGCCGCGCACATCACGCGCCACATCGGGCGAACCCTTGTTGCCAGCCACGGTCGAGAACCGCACGAACACATCTGTCTTCTCGCCTTTCTCGAAGACGGCAGCGCGGGTCAGGTCTGAAATATCGTCGGTCGCTTCGAAATAGCCATGCGCTCCGAAACCGCGGGCATGAACGACGCGTTCGGGAATGCGTTCATGGTCGAAATGAAAGATCTTTTCGCGAAAATGCTGGTCTTCCATCAGGGTGGGACCACGAAGGCCCGCGCGCAGGGAATTCTGGTCGTCCGCCACGGGCGTACCGAGCGCCGTGGTCAATGTCGGCACGCCATTCCCGGCAACCTGGTGTATTTCACCGCCCTGCCCGCGCGCCGCTGTCTGGTCGCCGATCTTGACTGTTTTCCTCGATTGATCAGTGCCTTTGGCCATGTCGTCCTCGTAAGCTGAATGTTAAGCACGCCGCGATCCCGTGCCGCACGCGACTTCATTCGAAACGTGAGAAATTTGGATTGGTTCCGAACCCGGCTGCTTTTGTGCCGAACGGCGAGAGGAAGACGGAGACGGTATCTCCACATCAGTCCGGGTTGAAAAACCACAAGGGACGGAGGGAACGAATTTTACGCCCGCACGTTGCTGCAATGACACAAAGCTTTGGCGAACACCGGGTTTCGCAGTCGGGAAAAGGTACGGAATGACCCTGCTTACTGCGATACTCGTTATCTTGTCGGCAGTCTGCCTTGCCGCAAGTCTTCTGCCGCTCATACCTGTCGCCCACGGACTGGTGCGCTCGTTCGATTTCGCGCGCCTTCAGGTGATCGGGATCTCAATTCTCGTCTTCGCCGCGGCTGTGCTCGGTCAGCTCCCTCACACGGCGATGATTACGGTGAGTGTCATGGCCTTGACGGCGCTGGCGATCCAGCTGGTCTACGTCATCCCGTTCACACCCGTCTGGTTTACCCAAACTGCTCGATACGCCGGAGATCCCGACAAGGCCGCGGTTATTTCGCTTCTGGTGTCGAACGTGAAGCAGGGCAATCGCGACTACTCACGGGTGACCGACCTGATCGCGGAACGGACCCCGGATATCGCTATATTCATGGAAACCGATCAGGCCTGGTTCGAGGCGTTGCGCCCTACCCTCTCCAGGTTTCGGCACATAGCCGCCTGCCCGCAGTCCAACACTTACGGCATGATCCTTGCCAGCCGGCTTCCACTGCGCACCTACGACGTACAATTCCTCCTGAACGAAGAGGTGCCGAGCATTTCCTGCATCGTCACCCTGCCCGGCGGTCAGGACGTTCGGATCGTTGCTATTCATCCTGAACCTCCGCTGCCGACGCGAGACACTTTGGGCCGGGATGCGGAAATCCTGCTGGTGGGTAAAATAGCGAGTGAGGAAACCCTTCCGACAATCGTGACCGGCGATCTCAACGATGTCGCCTGGTCAAGAACGACCCGGCGTTTCCTGCGCCTTTCCCGTCTGCTCGACCCGCGCCAGGGCCGCGGTTTCTTCAATTCATTCGACGCAAGACGCTGGTACATGCGCTGGCCGCTCGATCACATCTTTCATTCGCTCCGGTTTGAACTCGTCGACATGGAGCGGCTGCCTTTCGTCGGCTCGGACCACTTTCCGATGTTTTACAGGTTCGCTCTGACAGAGGCCGACAACAATCAACCTCCTCCGCCTGAAACCAGCGCGGACAGCAAGGAAGCGGACGACGTCGTCGCAACGGAAAAGCAACGCAACAGGCCGCCCGTCGGCACCGATTGGGAATAGACCGGCGCTCCGGCCAGGCTCCTATTTTTGAGGTGCATATCTTGTCCTTCTCTGGACTTTCCCGGACGCAGACCACCTGAAGACAAAGGCTTTCGATGAACGTGCCATTGCTCATAGCCGGAATTCTGCTCCTTGCCCTGACGGCCGGCGATTTCGCCTTTACCACCATCAGCGCCAACAGGACCGGACCGCTCACCCGCGGGGCCGCGGCGATCTACTGGAAAGTGTTCCGTCTCCTCGCCCGCCTGCCGGGCGAAAGCGCGGCTCTGCGCCTTGCCGGACCGGTTGTCATGAGTGGTGTCGCATTTGTCTGGCTCGCTCTTACCTGTATCGGCTGGCTGCTCATATTTCGCAGCGACCCAGGGTCGCTGGTGATGAAATCAACCGGGGAACCGGCTGATTGGGCATCTACCTTTGCCTTTATCGGCAGCGCCCTGTCGACGGTCGGCGCGTCGAATGTTCAGCCGTCTTCGGCGCTTTGGGACAATCTTTCCACGGTGGCTGCGGTCAGCGGAATGGTTGTGCTGACGCTGTCGGTCACTTTCGTCCTGAACATCACCCAGACTGTGGCGCAAGGGCGTGGTTTCACCGTCCTCATGCGCATCCGCGATCCGTTGAACGACAGGCACGACGACATCCTGCTGCCTGCGCTGGCCGACCTCTGCATTCGCCTGAATGCGTCCCCGCTCGCTCTGTATTACTCGTCCTCACGTTGGGAACGCGGTCTGCCGGAAAGCCTGAACTGGCTGGCCCGCCGCGTCGCGCGGTCCCCGGACCGGTTCCGGCACTATCGCTATGCCCTCCAGGAACTTCCCTTTCTGGCGGTGGATGCAGATGACGACCCTGAGGGGTTTCTGGAGGCCATGCAGGAATGGGCCAGGCAGTTCAGCCTACATGAATGGCCGGCGGAAAATTAGCCGCGCCGGAGTTCACTCAAACATTGCCCACGCCCAGATTATCCGGCCTGCGGGCATTCGGCTTTTCGCATCTCAGTCAGGCGCTTCAGCCCCATGGACAAATGCGCCCGCCGGATATGCGCTGCCGCCCCCATGTCACCCACGGCGACAGCGTCGGCGATAGCCAGTATCTCATCGCTGAAAATCACGACCTCCGTTGAAAGATCCCTGTCGGGGATCAGGGTCAGCCAGATGCGGCAGGTCCGGTAGAAGAGCTTCTCGGAAATGTCCCGTAGCGGCTGGTTGTCGGTCAGCAGCTGGAAAGAATGAAAAAAGTCGATATTCAGCCGGGCAAACGCCTGACGGTCCGGCGCGGCGCGCAAGCTTTCAGCTCTCAGCCGCATGGTGCCGAACAGCGCTTTCAGGTTATCGTCGGCCCGGCTCGGGGATAGTCTGCCGGTCAGCTCGTTCAATTCCATGCGCAACTGGTAAACCTGAGCAAGCTCGTCCAGGTCGACGTCGGTCACAAGTGTGCCGACGCCTTGCTGCGACAGCACGAGCCCGTCCGCCTCCAGAATCTGCAGGGCCTTGCGCAAGGGGGACCGGCTGACGCCGAATTCGCCCGCCAGTACTTCTTCACTGAGCTGCATTCCCGGCGGATAGACAAGCATCGAGATCCGGTCGCGCAGGACCGTGTACATGATCTGGAAGCGTTCCTGCGCAGTCGCCGCCGCCTCTAGCTGCCCGGCTATATCCGGATCCTGTATCCAGGTTTCGTTCATGCCGGACGCATCAGCGTTCTTTCCAGGCCCGAAAGCATGGACAAGCACTTATCAAGCTGTTCGAGCGATACGAATTCGTCCGGCTGGTGGGCCTGGGCAATCGAGCCCGGTCCGCAGACAACAACCGACATTCCAAGAGCCTGAAACAGGCCTGCTTCAGTCCCGAAGGCAACGACGTCACACAGGTTTTCGCCTGTCAGCGCCGCAACGATGTCCCGGGCCTCGTTCTCGCTTGTAACGGCAAGGCCCGCGACCTCGCCGATGACTTCAGTGACAATGCCGGCTTCGGGGTAAATGTCCCGCATTCGCGGCAGCAAAATGTCGCGGCAGTAGGTTTCGAGAGCCGATTTCACCTCCCGAGCGTCGTTTTCACGAACCGGCCGCATTTCCCACTCGACGCTGCAGTGGCGGGCAATCACGTTGCGCGCCGATCCGCCCTCGATCCTTCCTGTCTGAAGTGTCGTCCAGGGGGAATTGAACCGGGCGCTGTCGGGTCCGGCCTTGCGTTTCAGATCGTCGGCAAGGTCCATCATCCTGCCGATAAAGGCCGCGGCGACATGAATGGCGTTGACGCCCTTGTCCGGCTCGGAGCCGTGGCCGTCGGTGCCGTGAAAGGAGGTCGTATATTCATAACAGCCCTTGTGACCCTCGATGACGCGCATGTCCGTCGGTTCGCCGATAATGGCGACCGACGGCCTGATATCGGTTTCCCTCAGTTCTTCCACCAGATGGCGCGCGCCGAAGCAGCCGACCTCCTCGTCATAGGTCAGGGCGACATGCAACGGGCGCTTGATATCCAGCGCCGCGTAGTCCGGCATCCTGGCGAGAACCGCGGCGATGAAGCCCTTCATGTCGCACGTGCCCCGGCCATAAAGGCGCCCGTCCTCCTCGCGCAGCGCGAAAGGGTCGCTCATCCATTGCGCGTCGCCTGCCGGAACCACATCGGTATGTCCGGAAAGGACCAGCCCGCCGGAGGTGCGCGGCCCGAGCGTCGCGAAAAGATTGGCTTTCCGGCCTGTTTCGTCATGTGAAATTTTCACATGCGCACCGCTGTCCTCCAGCAGACCGGCTGCATAATCGATCAAAGCCAGGTTGCTGTCCGCCGAAACGGTTGGAAAAGCGACCAGCCGGTCGAGAATTTCAACAGTTCGGGAAATGTGGTCCAAAGCTATTGCCACCTCAGGTCTTGACGAAGAGGCTGCGCGGCCGGTTGCACAGGCACTCCGCCGGTCCGTCTTCGCGGATCAGGATGCTCTCGGTGATCTCCAGTCCCCAACCGTCCATCCACAGGCCGGGCATGAAATGGAAGGTCATGCCGGGTTTCAGAACCGTGGTGTCTTCTTCGCGGATGGAGACGGTGCGCTCCCCCCAGTCGGGAGGATAGGAAATGCCGATCGGGTATCCGGCACGGGCGCCGCGTTCGATGCCGGCTGCTTCCAGCGGTTTTGCCAGTGCCCGGGCGATGTCGCCGGCCGTGTTTCCGGCGCGCGCTGTTTCAAGTCCAGCTTCAAGGCCCTCGACGAGCGCCTTTTCCGCGTCGAGCATGTATTGCGGCGGCTGGCCGAGAAACACGGTCCGGCACAGGGGGGCATGATAGCGGCGGAAACAGCCGGAAAGCTCGAAGAAAGTGGCCTCCCCCTCCTGCATGAACCGGCCGTCCCATGTCAGGTGCGGTGCGGAGGCGTCCGCTCCACTCGGCAGCAACGGTACGATTGCCGGATAGTCTCCCCAGGCGTCGTCCAGACCCCGGATCGCGTCGGCATAGATTTCGGCGACAAGATCCGCCTTGCGCATGCCCGGCCGGACCCTCTCGAAGACGCCATCCATGATCTTTTCCGATATACGCGCCGCCTTGCGCATGAAGACCAGTTCCTCGTCCGACTTTACCCCGCGGAGCCAGTTCACCATGCCGGTCGCGTCCGGGAATTCGGCCTCCGGCAGTTCCTCGCGCAGGGTCAGATAAGCCTTTGCCGAAAAATAGTAATTCTCGAGTTCAACGCCGACGCGCTTTGCCGCGTAACCGTTGGATTTCAAGAGACCCCCAAGGTTCTGCATCGGATGGCGATCGGGAGACTGGATGTAGTTGTCCGCATAGGAGGCTACCCGTTGGTCGTCCATCCAGACCGTGCGCCGGGCACCGTTGGCATCCTGACCGCGGCCCCACCAGATGGGATCCTGGTCAAGGAAAACCAGGACGCCCTGGTGAACATAGAAGGACCAGCCGTCATAGCCGGTGATCCAGGACATGTTCGACGGATCCTCGACAAAGAGGACGTCGATACCGCGCGCGCTCATATCGCTGCGGACAAGCTGAAGGCGCCGCTGGTATTCCGACTGGCTGAAGGGAAGGTCCTGACCGGGCATCGTGTGTCCTCGAAAAATATTTGTATACAAATAATCACAAACAATGTTTTGCGAGCAAGAAAAATCGCAGTACCAAGTGTGAGTACTTGCGGTATCTGATTATTTGTACACAAATGGCGGGGGAGCGGCTCAGCCGTCTCCAGACCACACGAACACCGGCTTTTCCTAGGCTACCATGCAGATGACACTTGCAGACATTCTCGCCGCGCGGAAAGCGATTGACGGCAAGGTCGTTCGGACACCGCTGCTGCCGTCCGGCTTTCTGACGGAAAAGACCGGTGTCCCCTTCCACATGAAGATGGAAAGCCTGCAGCCGACAGGTGCGTTCAAGCTGCGCGGCGCAACCAATGCCGCACGGAATGTGCCGTTCGAAACGACCACCCTCACCTGCTGTTCCACCGGCAATCACGGCCGGGGCGTCGCCCATGCGGCACGGCAACTGGGTCTCAAGGCGGTGGTCTGCATGTCTTCACTGGTGCCGCAGACAAAGATCGACGCTATCAGGGCCCTGGGCGCGCAGGTGAGGATCACCGGCAACAGTCAGGACGATGCCCTGGAAGAGTGCCGGCAGTTGAGCCTTGGACCCGGCATCCGGGAAATTTCGCCTTTCGATGGTCCGCATGTCATCGCAGGCCAGGGAACCGTCGGCCTTGAAATCCTGGAGGACCTGCCGGATGTCGCAACGTTGCTTGTGCCGCTTTCAGGCGGCGGACTGGCCGCGGGCGTTGCTCTCGCGGCGAAGTCCATCAATCCGTCCATAAAGGTCATCGGAGTGACGATGGATCGCGGTGCGGCGATGGATGCATCGATCAAGGCCGGCCATCCCGTGGAAGTCACGGAGGTTGCCAGCCTCGCGGATTCGCTTGGTGGCGGTATCGGGCTGGACAACAAACTCTCCTTCAGCATGTGCCGTGACCTGCTCGACGCGATTGTTCTGGTCACCGAGGAAGACATCTACCGGGCGATGCAGGTGCTTTATTTCGAGGAGCGCCTGGTTGCCGAAGGCGCCGCCGTCGTCGGCATCGCAGCGTGCCTTTCCGGAAAGCTTGCCGACCTGACGGGACCGGTGGCCACGATCATTACAGGCCGGACTGTCGACATGATCCAGTTCACTGAAGTCATCGGCGGCAGAGATATCGTGCTTGGCGACAAACTTCTGAAGGGAGCACCCTATGCCCCATGACATCAGGCTTGTGACCGACGCGGAATTGCGCCGGGTCATCCATCTTGATCTGGAGATCATCGATTGCATAGAGAGCGCTTTCGCCGCGCTTGCCACGCAACAGGTCATCATGCCCCCGGTGCTTTCCATGGCGCTTCCGCACGTGAATGCCGAAGTTGACGTCAAGACCGCCTATGTCCCCGGTCTTGACGGATTTGCCATCAAGGTTTCTCCCGGCTTTTTCGACAATCCTGCGCGCGGCTTGCCAAGCCTCAACGGCCTGATGGTGCTGCTTTCGGCCCATACGGGCCTGGTTCAGGCCGTGTTTCTCGACAACGGCTACCTGACGGACATCCGCACGGCCGCGGCCGGCGCCGTCGCCGCCCGCCATCTCGCGCCCGGAACCGTCACGACCATGGGCGTTCTTGGAACAGGCGTTCAAGCCCGTTTGCAGATCATTGCCGCGGCGAAGGTCATGCCGGTCAAGAAGGTTCTTGTCTGGGGGCGCGGCGCCGAAAAGGCGGAACAGCTCACCACGGATTTGCGCACGACGCTCGGTATCGACGTTCAGGCGGTTGCCGACAGACATGAGCTCGTGGCGGCGTGTCAGCTTGTCGTGACCACCACACCTGCCAGGGACGCCATTCTGGACGCCGGTTGCCTGCATCCGGGTCTGCACATCACGGCGATGGGATCCGACCAGGAAGACAAGAACGAACTTTCACCGCGGATCCTGGCGCAAGCGGATGTTGTCGTCTGCGACCGCATAAGCCAGTGCGCCAGGCTTGGCGAACTGCGGACCGCCATCGAAAACGGCCTGATGACCCGAACCGGAAAGGCCGTCGAGCTTGGCGAGGTGATCGCGGGGGTCGCTGCAGGCAGAACGCGCGACGATCAGATCACCGTTTGCGACCTGACCGGTACCGGCGTTCAGGACACGGCAATCGCGACACTGACCCTTGGCAGGATAACAAAAGCCCACGCCGGAACAACACTCACCGTCTGACCTGAAGCGCTAGTTCCAGGACCAGAAAAAAGGACCAAGACATGCTCAAGAACGATCAACTGGACGCCTGGGACCGGGAGAATTTTTTCCACCCGTCCACCCATCTGGCGCAGCACGCACGCGGCGAAAGCCCGAGCCGCATCGTCACAGGCGGCAACGGCGTCTTTATCGAGGACCGGGACGGTACACGTCTGCTGGACGCATTTGCCGGTCTTTATTGCGTCAATGTCGGATACGGCCGGACGGAGATTGCCGAGGCCATCGCCGCGCAGGCCAAAGAGCTTGCCTATTACCACGCCTATGTCGGCCACGGGACGGAGGCTTCCATCACCCTTGCCAAAATGGTGATGGAGCGGGCTCCCGCACATATGTCCAAAGTCTATTTCGGCCTTGGCGGCTCGGACGCGAACGAGACCAACATCAAGCTGGTCTGGTACTACAACAACATTCTCGGCCGCCCGGAAAAGAAGAAGATCATTTCGCGCTGGCGCGGCTACCACGGCTCCGGCCTGATGACCGGCTCTCTCACCGGACTTGAACTCTTTCACAAGAAATTCGACCTGCCGTTCGACACGGTTCTGCATACGCTCGCCCCGGACTATTTTCGCCGCGAAGACCTGTCGATGTCCGAGGCGGAGTTCGTTGCCCATTGCGCGTCGGAACTGGAGGCCATGATCGAACGAGAAGGCGCCGATACCATCGCCGCATTCATCGGCGAACCGGCGCTCGGCACCGGCGGCATCGTGCCGCCGCCCGCCGGATACTGGGAGGCAATTCAGAAGGTTCTCAAGAAACACGACATCCTGCTGATTGCCGATGAGGTCGTCTCCGGCTTCGGGCGACTGGGAAGCATGTTCGGGTCGGATCACTACGGGATCGAGCCGGATTTCATCACCATCGCCAAGGGGCTGACGTCGGCCTACGCGCCGCTTTCGGGATCAATCGTCTCCGACAGGGTCTGGAAGGTCCTGGAAGACGGCACAGATGAATTCGGACCGATCGGCCATGGCTGGACCTATTCCGCGCATCCCATCGGGGCTGCCGCCGGTGTCGCCAATCTGGAGCTGATCGACAAGCTCGGCCTGGTTCAAAATGCGAAATCCGCAGGAGCCTATTTGAAGAACGCGCTGCAGTCAGAACTCGGCGGCCACGCCAATGTCGGTGATATCCGCGGTGACGGGATGCTCTGCGCGGTCGAATTTGTCGAAGACAGGGACGGAAGAACCTTCTTCGATCCGGCCAAAAAGATCGGACCGCAAGTGGCGGCCGCGCTCCTGACGGAAGGCGTTATCGGACGGGCCATGCCCCAGGGCGATATCCTCGGTTTCGCTCCGCCGCTCTGTATCACGGAAGCTGAGATCGACAGGGTCGTTGCGGCCACCGGCAAGGCTGTCCGCTCGGTTCTGTAAATTGGAACCGGCCATGTCGCGCTCCAGCAGCTAATCGAACGTCTCACCGTCCCGGCTGGCACTCCGTGTGGCCGGGACGGCGATGCAGATTGGATTTTCACGGTCCTTCCGGAACGTTGCGGCGTTTCTTCAGTCGGGACACTGTCCGCCGTGTCCTTTCCATGTAAGCTGCGCTTCCACATGAGCCGTGCTGACTGACGGCGAGGAAAACCATCGTCGGGGGAAACCATGAGTGTCAAATTATTCGACCTGACCGGGAAAACAGCCCTTGTCACCGGGTCATCCCGCGGGCTGGGGCGAGCATTCGCAGAAGGGCTGGCACGAGCGGGCGCCAGAATTATTCTGAACGGGGTCAATGAAGACAGGCTGTTTGAGACCGCGCAGAAACTCAAGGCGGAAGGCCTCGACGTTCTGACCGCCGCATTCGATGTGACCGACGAGACCGCGGTCAAGGCAGCTTTTCACCGCTTTGATGCTGAAGGCATTGCCGTCGATATACTTCTCAACAATGCCGGCATTCAGTTCCGCAAACCCATGCTGGAGCTTGAGACCGCCGACTGGCAGCGGGTGCTCGACGTCAATCTGACGTCCGCGTTCGTGGTCGGCCGGGAAGCCGCCAGACGCATGGTGGCGCGCGGCAGTGGCAAGATCATCAATATCGGCTCCGTCCTGTCCGAGCTTGCCCGCGTCACCATTGCTCCCTACACGGTTTCCAAGGGCGGCATAAAGATGCTGACACAGGCCATGGCGGCAGAATGGGGGGAAAGCGGAATTCAGGTCAACGCCATCGGCCCCGGCTACATGGTCACCGACATGAACGAGGCATTGTTGAGCAATCCCGAGTTCGACGCCTGGGTGAAGGGCCGGACACCGATGCGCCGCTGGGGCCTGCCGGAAGAACTTGCCGGGACGGCGATCTATCTCGCCTCGGACGCATCCAACTATGTCTCGGGCCAGATTATCTATGCCGATGGCGGCATGACCGCCGTTTTGTAGTCCGGCACAGCTGGGACGAAAAAAGATGCATTCCGTCTTTGACCGGAGACGTCCGCCGTGCATTAATGTCACATAAATCAGGTACTTTCATAAAAACTTGTGACGCTTTGGGAGGAGCGAATGGCTGACACACAAACGGTGCTGGCGGAGCGGCAGGACGGATTTCTCCTCATTACGCTCAACCGCCCGGACCGGCTGAACGCCTTCAACGAAACCATGCATCATGAATTGCGCCAGTGTCTGAGCGAGGCGCAGTCGCATGACGACATTCGCGCCGTTCTGTTGACGGGCGCCGGACGGGCCTTTTGCGCCGGCCAGGATCTTTCGGACCGGGACATGCGGGGCGGGAACGAAGCGCCCGATCTGGGGCATACGCTTGAAACCCTCTATAATCCGCTGGTGCGCCAGATCCGGGCGCTGCCGAAACCCGTCGTCTGCGCCGTCAACGGGGTCGCCGCCGGGGCCGGTGCGAATATCGCGCTGGCCTGCGACATCGTCCTTGCGGCTCATTCGGCAAGATTTATCCAGGCATTTTCCAAAATCGGACTGGTGCCCGATTCCGGTGGCACATGGTTCCTGCCGCGGCTGATCGGAGAAGCGCGCGCCAAGGCGCTGGCGATGACGGGCGAACCGCTCAATGCCGAAACAGCGGTAAGCTGGGGTCTCATCTGGAAGGCGGTTCCCGACATGGAACTCCTCAAGGAAGCCAAAACGTTCACCGCGCAACTTGCCGGCGGCGCGACCAAGGGCCTGGCGCTGACAAAACAGCTCATTCAGGATGCGTCTGTCCAGCCGCTCGACCGGCATCTGGATGCGGAACGCGATGCCCAGCGGGTGGCGGGAAAAACAGCCGATTACCGGGAAGGTGTCGCTGCCTTTCTCGAAAAGCGCCATGCCCGGTTCTCCGGTTCCTGAGATATCCTTCGGAGACTTGAATGACGCATGAAGAACTTGCCACGGCCTGTGCGGAGCGCATGTGGTCGCAGGACACCGCCTCGCGGGACCTTGGCCTCAGCCTCGACCATGTCGCTCCTGGCCATTCGGTGATGTCGGTTACCGTTTCCAAAAGCATGACCAACGGACACGGCATCTGTCACGGCGGCTATATCTTCACTCTCGCCGACAGCGCCTTTGCATTCGCCTGCAATACCTACAATCAGATTACGGTCGCGCAGCAGTGCGCGATCAGCTTTCTTGCGCCCGCGCATCTGGGCGACCGGCTTACGGCCACCGCGCGCGAGCGGTCCCGGAAGGGCCGGTCCGGGCTTTACGATGTGACGATCGAAAATCAGGACGGAGATACGATTGCCGAGTTCCGCGGCAATTCAAGAACAACAAAAGGCACGATATTGCCTGACTAGGAGAGACGGACCAATGCGTCCGGCTTTTGGGAGGACATCATGGAAGATCTGGCTCCGCGGCCCGGTGATCTGGAACCTGTAGAAACGGCATCCAGGGACGAACTCTGCGCGCTGCAACTGGAGCGGCTGAAATGGTCCCTCACCCATGCCTATGAAAACGTTCCCTTTTACAGGGAAAAATTTGACGAAATAGGCGTTCACCCCTCCGACCTGAGGACCTTGAGCGATCTCTCCAGGTTTCCCTTCACGACAAAGGCCGACCTCAGGGATCACTATCCTTTCGGGTTGTTCGCGGTTCCGCGCGACAAGATCGTGCGTATTCACGCGTCTTCTGGAACCACCGGCAAACCGACCGTGGTTGGGTATACGGCAAACGATATCGAAATGTGGGCCAACCTCGTGGCCCGCTCCATCCGCGCCGCCGGGGGCCGCGCCGGCGACATCATCCATGTCGCCTATGGCTACGGCCTTTTCACCGGTGGGCTCGGCGCGCATTACGGCGCGGAAAAGCTTGGTTGCACCGTCATTCCCGTTTCGGGTGGCATGACGGAGCGCCAGGTGACCCTGATCCAGGATTTCAAACCCCGCATCATCATGGTGACGCCGTCCTATCTGCTATCCATTCTGGACGAGTTCCGCCACCAGGGGATCGATCCGAGGGAAAGTTCGCTCGCCGCAGGTATTTTCGGGGCGGAGCCCTGGACAAATTCCATGCGCCGGGAAATCGAGCAGGCCTTCGACATGCATGCCGTCGATATTTACGGACTGTCGGAAATTCTCGGTCCCGGCGTTGCCAACGAATGTGTGGAGACCAAGGACGGACTGCATATCTGGGAAGACCATTTTTATCCGGAAATCATCGACCCGGAGACGGGCGAGGTGCTGCCCGACGGGGAAATCGGCGAACTGGTGTTCACCACCCTCACCAAGGAGGGCCTGCCGATGATCCGATACCGCACGCGCGACCTGACCCGGCTCTTGCCGGGTACGGCCCGGTCCATGCGGCGGATGGAGAAGGTCACCGGCCGGTCCGACGACATGATCATCCTGAGAGGTGTGAACGTCTTTCCGACCCAGATCGAGGAGCAGATCCTCAAATGCGCGGGGCTCTCACCGCATTTCCAGATCGAACTCGACAAGGCCAACCGGCTGGATGTCATGACTGTGCATGTGGAGGCCCTGCCTACAGCCGCCTCCGGCGAACAGCGCAAGGCCTCCGAAAAGGAACTTGCCCATCACATCAAGAGCGTCGTCGGCGTGTCCGCCATGATCGACATTACCGAACCCGGCGCGGTCGAACGCTCCGCGGGCAAGGCCAAGCGCGTGGTGGACAACCGGCCGAAGAACTGATCAGGTCGACTGCCCGGTTTTGAGCGGATTGGCGATCGATCCTGCAAGCAATTCACGCGGGCCTTCGGCAGGAAATCCGCTGCTGTCGATCTCCGCCACGGCATATAGCTTTTCATCGCGGAAGGCGCTGGCATCCCTTGTCGAGGAGCCCTCCGCAGGCTTGCCGCCGCTGTCCAGAAAGTCCGGTTCGGCCTCGCTGGCCACAACGCGGGCGTCCGCCGGCGATTGCGCCCGGACGATCACTTCGCCCTGATTTTCCGCAAGATCCCAATTCGGATCCCATTCGGCGGCCACGGGGGTGAGCTTGTAGATCCTTGTATTCATGCAGGCTCAACCCGCCAGAGAGGAAAAAGTTCCCGGGAACATCCGTTCGAAATCCGGTCAAGGTCCGCTCGCAACTTCCTTACGACGTCCTGTTCTCCGGCCATTCCTTCGCAACCAGGGTCAGAACGTCATAGAGCGCGACCGGCTCGTCCTTCTGGTTGCTGACCTGGCAATCCCATCGGACTTCGCCGTAGTCGGCTGAAATGCGCGGTGAGATTTCCTTGGCCGTGAGCTGAACCTTCAGGTCGTCTCCGGCATTCACAGGCGTGAGAAATCGCAGATTGTCGACGCCGTAATTGGCAAGGACCGGACCCTCATCCGGATCGACAAAAAGCCCCGCGGCGAAGGAGACGATGAGATAACCGTGCGCAACGCGGCCTTCGAAGAACGGGTTCCGCCTTGCCGCGTCTTCATCCATATGGGCATAGAACGTATCGCCGGTGAATTCGGCGAAATGTTCGATATCCTCCAGCGTCACGGTCCGGGACTTCGTTGTCAGCCGGTCGCCGGTCCTGAGTTCCGACAGAGATTTGCGGAACGGATGGCGGCTGTCAGCGTGCCCTGGAGCACCGGCGACCCATCTGCCCGTTACTGCACCCAAAAACTCGGGCGCTCCCTGAATGGCGGTGCGCTGCATATAGTGTTTGATGGCCCTGATACCGCCAAGTTCCTCCCCGCCCCCGGCCCGGCCGGGCCCGCCATGAACCAGCATCGGCAAGGGAGACCCATGCCCGGTGGAAGATTTGGCGCTCTGACGGTTGCCGATCATCACGCGCCCGTGGAACGGTGCCATGCCGAGGACCATTTCCTCCGCCACGGAGGGATCATTGGTGAAGACCGAGGCGACAAGCGAACCCTTGCCCTTGCGGGTCAGATCGACAGCTTCCTCCAGATCGTCATAAGGCATGAGTGTCGCCACCGGTCCGAAAGCTTCAACCGAGTGCACGGCGTCCGAGGAAAGCGGCTTATCGCAATGAAGCAGAATGGGTGATGCGAAAGCGCCCTCTTCCGGAAAAGCCCCCGTGTCTGGAGAAATCACCTCGGCTTCGGTCTTGAGGTCCGCGACACGTTCCAGAACCTCCTGCCGTTGGCCGAGTGACGCCAAGGGCCCCATGGTCACGGTTTCCTGCCGGGGATCGCCGATCACTTGACGGGCAAATCGCTGGTTGAGAGCCTCCGCGACGGCGGAAACAGATGCCCTTGGAACGAAGATGCGCCGGATCGCGGTGCATTTTTGGCCGGCCTTGGCCGTCATTTCCCTAACGACTTCCTTGACGAACAGATCGAATTCCGGTTCGCCCGGTTTTGCATCCGGGCCCAGGACGGCTGCATTCAGACTGTCGGCTTCCATGGTGAAGCGGACCGAATTGCGGATGATCGCCGGATGACCACGCAGCATCTGGCCGGTCGAGGCGGACCCGGTGAAGGTCACCACGTCCTGATCGCTGACATGATCGATGAGATCTCCGGCCGATCCGCAAAGCAGCTGCAGCGCTCCGTCCGGCAGGATTCCGCTTTCCTGTATATGCCGCACCATGCGTTCCGTCACATAGGCGGTCTGGCTGGCTGGCTTCACCAGACAGGGAACGCCCGCGATTAAAGCGGGGGCGACCTTTTCCAGCATGCCCCAGCAAGGAAAGTTGAACGCATTGATATGGACGGCAGTTCCGCGCAAGGCCGACAGGATATGCTGTCCTGAAAACGTGTCGTCCCGGGAGAGCGGTTCAACCGCGCCTTCCACGAATACCCTCGTGTTCGGCATCTCCCGGCGGGCCTTGGATGAGAAGGCGAAGAGCGTCCCTATGCCGCCCTCAATGTCGATCCAGCTGTCCTTGCGGGTTGCGCCGGTTGCAAAGCTCTCCTCATAGAAAAGCTCCTTGTTCTCCATCAGCGATTGCGCCAGCGTCTTCAGCATCAGCGCGCGCTCATGATAGGTCATCTTTCGAAGAGCCTTGCCGCCGACCTCCCGGCCATAGGCAAGCGCTTCGCCCAAATCGAGACCGGAGGCATCGATGCTGGCGACAGGTTTGCCAGTCGAGGCGTCGAGAAGCGCCTTGCCCTCGCCTTTCCCGGTTTGCCAGCGTCCGGCCAGCCAGCTTTCCAGAACGCGCACGTTTTGTGTGACCAAAGTCATGAAGCAAATCCAGTCTGAAGATTGAAGACCTCAGGGTACGGAAACCGTCCCCCTGTGTTCAGGCGTCGTAGGTGAGAACAAGGCGTTTGGTGAGTGGGCGGGACTGACAGGTCAGGATGTAACCGTCGCGGATTTCATCGTCCTCAAGCGCGTGATTGGCCGCCATTTCGACTTCCCCCTCCAGCAGTCTGCCACGGCAGGTCGAACAGACACCGGCGCAGCAGGAATATGGCGCATCGATATTGTTCCTGTGAGCGGCCTGAAGAATGCTCTCACCGGGCTCCATGTGAATGTCCCGCGTGGTGCCATCGAGGGTCAGCTTCAGGTCGGCTTCCCTGGATTTTTCTTCGGAGGCAATTGCGGCCTGATTGACTGGAAGACGGCCAGGTTGGTCGGACTTGAAAAGTTCCTGCTTGATCCGGTCCGTGGCAACGCCGTGTCTTTCAAGCCCCTGACGCACCGTTTCCATCATGCCGTGCGGCCCGCACAGGAACGCCAGATCGATATCCTCGGGGTCGATCAGGGTTTCGAGCAGTTCGTCGAGCTTGCGCTCGTCGACCCGACCGGAAAACAGGTCGGTGTCCTGCGCGTCGCTCTTCAGGATGTGAATGATCTGCAGGCGGCCCAGATATCTGTTCTTGAGACCTTCCAGTTCCTCGCGGAACATGATCGAGGAAACCTGGCGATTGGCGTAAATCAGCGTGAACTGGGAGCCCGGCTCGCAGGCCAGCACCGTTTTCAGGATCGACAGAACGGGCGTGACACCGGAACCGCCGGCAAATCCAAGATAGAACTTCGCCCTATCCGGTTCGAGCGGCGCGAAGAAACTTCCGAGCGGCGGCATGGCCTCGACCGTGTCGCCCGGCTTGAGGTTTTCATTGGCCCAGCAGGAAAACGCCCCGCCATCGACCCGCTTGATCCCCACCTTCAAGGCGCCTTCTCCGGTTCCGGCACAGATCGAATAGCAGCGGCGGACCTCATGGCCATCGAAATCGCGGCGGAAGGTGAGATACTGGCCCTGGGTGAAACGGAAGATATCCTCGTCTTCCGGTCGCGGCCGCAGGGTCACGATGACGCTGTCGCGCGTATCCGGCACCACCTCCGTGACGGTCAGTGCATGAAAGCGTGACATGGCGTTCCTCCCGGAAACAGCAGTGGACTTGCGGTTAATGGCATTTGAAATAGTCGAAGGGCTCCAGACAGGCCCGGCAACGATATGCGGCCTTGCAGGGCGTTGAACCGAACTGGCTGATCTTTTCCGTGTTCCGCGACCCGCAGCGCGGACAGGCGACCACGAGGTTTTTGAGACCGGCCAGCCTCGCGACTCTTGCCTGTGTTTCCCCGTCCTCCTGACCCCGTGTTTCCGCTGGCGGCGCGATGCCGTATTCACGCAGTTTTTCGCGGCCCTCGACGCTTAGCCAGTTTGTGGTCCAGGCAGGGCTCAGCTTCTGCTCAAGACGCAGATCGGCGATGCCGCAGGAGCGCAATTTGGTTTCGATGTCGAGATTGATCACCGCCGTTGCCGGGCAACCCGTATAGGTCGGCGTCACCGTGACCACCAGGGTTCCCTCGTCCCAGCGGACATCGCGGATGACCCCGAGATCCGTCAGGGACAGCACCGGGATCTCCGGATCCGGGACTTCCGAAAGCCATTGCCAGACCGTGTCCGTGGAAACCCGCATCACGTCACCACGCAGCACCCGGATAGGCCCTTTGCAGGAATTGCATCTCGGACAGAAGATGGCCGAGATGTTCCGAATGCCGGCCGGTCAGGCCGCCTTTATGGGCAAAATCCGATTGCGGCTGCGTCAAGGTCGCCTGCTTGAAAACCTCTCCGACGGTTTCATCCCAGCCCGGCCTCAGCGTTTGCGGGTTGGGCGCCAATCCGGCCGCCGCCATCGCCTCATCGACGGCATCGGCTGAGAACATCTCGCCGGCATAGGGCCAGAGCGCATCCAGAGCGGCCTGCATGCGCCGATGGCTTTCCTGTGTACCGTCTCCAAGCCTGATCACCAGGTCCGAGGACCGGTCGAGATGATAGGTCACTTCCTTGCCGGCTTTTACCGCGATTTCGGCGATCCGCTCATTCGCGGAAGTCTTGAGCGCGCTCAAGAGAGCGTCCTGCCAGGCATCGATCAGGAATTGCCGCATCAAGGTTTTGCCGAAATCACCGTTCGGCTGTTCGGCAAGCAGGACATTGCGGAAGTCCCAGGCGTCGCGCAGAAAGGCGAGTTCGTTCTCGCCGCGCCCCTTGTCTTCCACCTCGCCGGCATAGCCGAGCCAAAGACGCGCCTGCCCGATCAGATCGAGCGCGATATTCGCGAGCGCGATATCTTCCTCCAGGACCGGCGCATGGCCGCACCATTCGGAGACCCGGTGGCCGAGAATGAGCGCGGTATCGCCTCTGCGCAGCAACCATTCATAAAGAATATCGCTCGCGATAAGATCGCTCTCCTGGATCATCACATTTTCCCGACTTTATCGGGAATGTCATAAAAACTCGGGTGCCGGTAAATTTTGTCCGTCGCGGGTTCGAACAGCGCGTCCCTGGCGCCGGGATCGGATGCGGTTATCTGCGCGGAAGGAACCACCCAGATGGAAACTCCCTCCTTTCTGCGCGTATAGACATCGCGGGCATTCCTGATCGCCATTTCGGCGTCCGGAGCATGAAGCGATCCGACATGCCGGTGATTGAGACCATGCTGCCCGCGAATAAACACTTCCCACAGCGGCCATTCCTTTTTCATTGTATTTTCTCCCAGAAGGCCGGTTACGCCGCCGAAGTTTCACAGCGGGTGGAGCGCCACAGATTGGCGGAGGGAATGTGGTCCCAGCCAAAGGCATGGCCGGACGATCCGTGCTCGTTGAGATGACCCAATCTTTCCCAAGCTTCCTTCACGGTGGGCTCATGTCCGCTTTCCACGGGCCACATGACAAGGTGCATCTTCTCCATGACCCCGAACCATTCCGTGCGCCGCTCATAGATGCGCTTGTGGACGGTCTTGAAGACAAAATTTTCAAGGCTTTCGACGTTTTCCCAGACGGAGAGATTGGGGATGACCATCGGATCGTCATCGACCACGGCCGTATAATCTCCAGCCTCCTCCCTCAGACGCCAGACAAATCCCGGGCTGCGCTCGGCGGCCGCATTCACACGATTGAGATTGTTGACGAAATCGGCGATCCGCGGATCCTCGATGTCATATTTGAGCCGGGCGACGTTGAACTGGGCGATATGATTTCCGGTCATCTTGTCCTACTCCGCCGCCGTCCGCGCCACTGTACTTTTGTCCGCATGAGCCATGAGGCCGTCCCGCACCCAGGCACCGTCCTCCCAGGCCTTGATCCGGGCATCCAGTCTCTCCTTGTTGCAGGGACCGTTGCCCTTCAGAACCTCGAAGAACTCGCTCCAGTCAGGTTCGGAGAAATCGTATCCGTTCTTTTCCTGATTCCATTTCAATTGATCGTCTGGAACGGTAAGGCCAAGATATTCAGCCTGCGGCACGGTCTGATCGACAAATTTCTGGCGCAGTTCGTCATTGGTGTTGATCTTGATCTTCCATGACATGGACTGGGCGGAGTGCACGGACTCCTTGTCGGACGGGCCGAACATCATCAACGAGGGATACCAGAACCGGTTGAGCGCATCCTGGGCCATGCGGTGCTGCTCCGGCGTGCCACCCGCCATCTTCATCATGATGTCGAAGCCTTGGCGCTGGTGAAAACTCTCCTCCTTGCAGATCCGCACCATCGCCCGGGAATAAGGACCGAAGGAGGTTCGCTGCAGCGGCACCTGGTTCATGATCGCGGCGCCGTCCACCAGCCAGCCGACAGCGCCGATATCCGCCCAGGTGAGCGTCGGGTAGTTGAAAATGGAGGAATATTTCATCTTGCCGGCGTGCAGCAACTCGATCAGCTCGTCCCTGCTGACACCAAGCGTCTCCGCCGCGCAATAAAGATAGAGCCCGTGCCCTGCCTCGTCCTGAACCTTGGCCAGAAGGATAACCTTGCGTTCCAGGGTCGGGGCGCGGGTGATCCAGTTGCCTTCGGGAAGCTGACCGACGATTTCGGAATGCGCATGCTGGCCGATCTGGCGGATCAGCGTCTTGCGATAGCCTTCCGGCATCCAGTCGGTCGGTTCGATCTTCTCGCCGCGATCGATGCGCTCCTGGAACGCACGCTCTTCCTCGGACATTTCCGAAATGTCGCGCACCCGGTTCGCATCGGTATTCACCATCTGTGCATACATGACGCCTCCTCCCGTCATGTTGAAGATGAGGAAGGATACCGCACAAAGCATCACATAAAAAGTTTATTTCTTAAAACTTTTGTGACGCTTTCAAGTGCCTCTGCATTTTGCTCATAACGAGAGTGGCCGGTCGATCCTGGCGGCGAGCGATATCAGCCGCGCCTTCACGTCATCCGGTTTTTGCGGCAGCGGGCCGTTGCGATTGAAAAGATGCCGTCCGATGTAATCGTCGGCAGGCGTTGAAAGTCCTATATAAAGCTCGGCAAAAAGGCGGTGGGCGTCGAAGCCCGGCCAGTCTCGCGGCAAAACGGATGGCGGCAGACGGGGGTCGTTCAGCCGAATTTCCCGATAGGCATGGACCAGGGCCAGCCTGAGAAGGAGGGCCGAATGTCCGTCGAAATTTTCCTTCAGAACATGTGTCATCGGCCGGAATTGGCTCACGAAACCTGAATAGGCCCGCGACAGTGTTCCAAGATCGAAAGCGGAAGTGAGCAGCGCCCTCATTTCTTTCGCCTCCGGCTGCAGAGCCGTGGAACGAAAGGCTGCACCGTATACCGGCCGGCCGGGCCGTTCCGCGGCGATATAAAAATCACCTCCCACCGGCACGAACCCGTGGCTGATCAGGCCGGATTGCCGGGATTCGTCCGAACAATGGGTAACGATCCAGCCGCACTCGCCATCGGCGGGCCCGAAAAACAACTCGGCCGCCAGATGGTATTCGTCGCGCGCCTGTGCCGTCAGCGCATAATAGCTGCGCCGCCCTTCCCTTTCACCCTTCAGCTGGCCCGTGGAGACCAGGCGGGAAACCGCTGTGCGGACGAGGGATTCATTCACGCCGAACCCGGCACACAGATTGATGAGATCACCCATCCAGAGCACACCACCGCGCGGTTCGACGATGTCGCCGTAAATGGTGACGATCAGCCGGGCGGCTTTGGGTGGAAACGGCTTGAGGTAGTTTTCCGTGTTGAGGTCTGCGCAGGCAGGCATGAAGCATCTGATCCGTCAGGGTTTTTGTTACCTTATCCCTGCCTGCTCAACAAACCAAGCGTCGTGGTTCAGGAACAATTCGAGGATACGGCTTGCGCCGCAAAACAAGAAACGTTATACAGTTACATGTTATATAGTAACATTCCATCGGAACCCGCCAATGAAAATCTTTCCTTGCCCCAAAACGCCGCTTCGCAAGACCCGGCCTGGTTTTTTCCTGCCGGCCGCAGCATTGTGCCTTGCCGCGACCGCGACATCCGCCAGTGCGGACGCGCCTGCCGTTGTCACGACCATCAAACCTCTGCATTCCATTGCTTCCGCCGTTATGGCCGGAGTCGGAACGCCGCACATCCTTATCGACGGTGCCGCGTCCCCCCACGGCTTCGCCCTGAAACCCTCCCAGGCCTTTTTGCTGCAGGGTGCGGATGTGGTGTTCTGGGTCGGACCGGAACTTGCTCCGTCTCTGGCCAAACCGATTTCCTCCATGGCTGAAAAGGCGCAGGTTGTGGAACTCATGGACGCGGAAGGCATAGAGCATTTGAAGGTGCGCGAAGGTGCTAATTTCGACGCTCACGATCACGGACATGAAGACGGTCACGAGGATGACGAGGACCATCACGAAAGCCATGAGGATCATGACGACAACGAAGATCATGAGGGTCACGCGGATCACGAAGAAGGACATGAGGAGCATCACGCCGGACACGGCGAGGCATATGATCCGCATATCTGGTTGAACCCGGAAAACGGCGTCGCGATTGCCGCTGTCATGGCGGAGACCCTGGCCGGCCTCGATCCGCAAAACGCGGCAACCTACCGGGAAAATGCCGCCATATTCACGGCTCGCATGGAGACGCTGGATGGGAAGATCGCAACGCAGCTTGCACCGCTTTCGGGCAGGAAATTCGTCGTGTTTCACGACGCCTACCACCATTTCGAACATCACTTCGACATCGAAGCAAGCGGAGCGATCACCTTGTCGCCGGACGCCCTTTCAAGCGCCGACCGGATCGCCGAAGTGCGCGACGAGATCAGGGATCTGGGCGTGACCTGCGTGTTCCAGGAACCGCAATTCGACGCGAAACTTGTCGATGTGGTTCTGGAAGGCAGCACGGCGCGCAAGGCGACACTCGATCCGCTCGGAACCAGCCTGACCAACGGTCCGGACCTCTACCCGAAATTGCTCGAGGACCTTTCGGATTCCCTTGCCGACTGCCTCAAGGGCGAGTCCTGAAACGAAAAACCGCCGGACCTGGCCCGGTCCGGCGGCTGGTTTCAACTCAGGAAAAAATCAGGACGTCCTGGCCTTGGCACGGGCTGCTTCGGTTTTCCCGATAGCCTGGAGCAGGTAGCGGTCACGGTCATAGACGTCGGTGTAATAGGCGATGCCGCCGTCAAGTTCGGGCCAGGCGGTGAAGTAGGAGACATATACCGGAATATCTCCGGTAACCTGTTCCTGCTCGTTCTGACCCGCCGAAATCCGCGATGTGACGTAGTCTTTCGACTTGCCGAGAACCGCCGCCGCCATGGCCTTGGGATCGTGCAGGCGGATACAGCCGTGACTGAAGGCGCGCGCGTCCTTGTTGAACAGGTTCTTGGACGGCGTATCATGCATGTAGATATGGTGCTTGTTGGGGAAGAGGATCTTCACCTCGCCGAGCGCGTTGGATCTTCCGGGATACTGGCGAACATTGACGGATTGCTGTTTCGACGCGACCGCATACCAGTCCACGGCAGCCGAGGAAATCTTGCGGCCGCCCGGTGTTGAGACCTCATAACCGGCGCGGTCGAGATAGCTCGGGTCGTTCGCCAGTTTCGGCAGCATCTCGTTGACGATGATCGAATAGGGAACGCCCCAATACGGGTTGTATTCCACGATCTCGATCTTGTCGTAGAAGAAGTTGGTCTGGTTGGATTTCTTGCCCACCACGACGCGCATCGACAACGGAAGCTCTCCTGGCGCTGTATAAGTCGCCGTGAAGGAAGCCTGGTTTATGAAGACCTTGCGCTCCCCGAGCTCCTCGGGAATCCAGCGACTGCGTTCCATCGCCAATTCGACCTTGGCGATCTTGGCCGCGTTGGTTTCGCCCACCATCGCCTTGATGGTGTTCTTGCCGACAATGCCGTCCGGGGTCAGCTTGAGTGCCTTCTGGAAAGCCTTGACCAGATCCACCAGTTCCGGGGTGTAAAGCTCCGAACCGTCATAGGCCTCCAGCGTTTCGGCATGGGCGGTCTTGAACTCCCGCGAGGCGTTCTTCTCGATCGCCGCGACGATGTTCTTCATCTCGGGGCTGGATTTTCCGGCCTTGAGAAAGGTACCGGGGGCGATGACGATCTGGTCGGTCTCCTCGTCCTCAGCTTTCAGGAACGCCAGTTCGGCGGTCAGTTTCCTGAAATGATCGTTTTGCGGCTGGGCGGTGGCCAGAACCAGCCTGGGGTCCTCGGCGGACGCGAAACTTTCCATTGCGGCGACCAGATCCACCTTGTGCCGCGGCAGGTCGTGGTATTGCGAAATCCGGTTCGGGTCGACCCGGCCGCGCTTTGCGTCCAGCACGTAGGTGAGCACCGCCGCGCTCAGGTCCATTTCAAAGCGCATCATGGCCGCATCGCGTTCCGCCCCTTCCAGGCCGGCAACCGACGGCAGCGCGACAAAATAATCGTCCGGGTTCAGGGCGTATGTACCGGCTTCGCTCAAGCCCCTGCGCACGGCAGCGGCCGTGGCGGTCACCCTGCCGTCTTCCACCCAGACAAAATCGGGATGCTCCCGGTAAAACGCAATCACCGCCTCGCCCACTTCCGGCAGAACGGTCAGCGTCATGTCTTCCAGCGCCGGCCGGGCCTTGTCGAAGGCGGTCAGCACCACCGGCGCCGCCGGAGAGGTGTCCGTGCTGACGGCAGTAGCCTCACCGGTCTCAGCCGTTTGCGCTTCAGGCTGAACTTCAGCCGTTTTCTTTTCTGAAAGCGCGGAAAGGGAAATCTTCTTCCAGGCATCCGCGGAATAGTTGAGGTAACGCGGAGCGGATACCTTTACCGTTGCCGCCTTTTCGCGCAGATCGCCCTGCCGTTCGCGCTCACGCTGCCGGCGGTGCGCCTCGGGGTTGAACAGGCGCTGGAACAGGCCCTGGGCGGAGGCGGGTTGCACGGTGGCAAGACCGAACCCGGAGGCGATCACCGTCGCCATCAGGCCCGCCTTGAGGGAATTTCCCAGCACGGTCCGGGACCGCCTCGTCAAACCGCCGGCGCGATCCTTGCCGGTTTTCTTAGCCAGTCCCATTTCATTCGCTCGCATTGTCTCAAACCCGCAATTTAAAAATATGTCCGCGCCGGAGACCACGCCCGGTCATGCGGAGCTGTTCATTTTTCCGCCCGGAAGAGGACACCCCGGCTTCAAAGACTGCCGGGACTTGTGTCAGGCGCCGTGTCTTTTTGATGGCATAGGTGCCTAAAACCGATTCCAATCCCGATCATCAAATCGATTTTTACTATAACAGGCTTCTTGTGTTGGTTAAGGCTCGCCGCGATACACAGGTTTTGAAATCAGGATTGTGTGACGATTATGCCGTGCGGCAATATTCCGCCGGACGCCATGGCCGTTCAATGCGCGGCGGCCCTCGACCAATACTCCGCCGCAAAGCGATAAAATCAGGGAATTTTGAAGGGCTACTTCAAGGTGGCCGTTCCCTTTTCCTCCCGATTGCTCCGTTTCGTGATGGCTGTCACGCCGCAGGATAACTGCGTCGCCTATATCTGGCTCACGAAAACGTGAAACCTCTCAGGGAGTGGCCAGATGCCGTTTCAGTTCAATGTCGGAGATCATTCCTCACCGATCTGGAATTACACCAGATTCGACTCGGCTCAGTACAACAAGCTGAAATGGGCACGCAACAAACTGTTCAAGATGGTGAAGAACCTGCCGGGCTGCAATGCCTATTTCCGCACCCTGCCCAGGGGGCGCAGTCTGTCCGACATGATCGGCGACAGCAGCATCTGGGTAAATTACGGACCGACCCTTTCACCGCTTTATGGCGAAATCCACGTTCCAAGCGGCGAAATCGCCGTCGGCGATCGGGCCTTCAACATGGGGCGCTGGATGGTGCTGGCCACCATTGTTCACGAATTCGCGCACCGCAATGGCGCGCCGATCACCGGTGGCGACACGCGCGCGGAAGAGGCCGTCTATCACTGCGGTCTCGGCAACTCCAAGGAGTATTACGAAGGCGTGGACGACCCGAGCACGCCATATGATCCGAGTGTGGGAGGCTGATTTGACAGGACCGCGCTGCACTTTCAGAGCGGCCCTGCGTTCGCCGAGTAAATCCTAGAACGGAATTTCATCGTCCATCGGTCCGGCGCCACCGCCGCCGCTTGACGGACCACCGAAGCCACCGCCACTCGAGCCGCCGCCATATCCGCCAGATCCGCCGGATCCACCGCCACCCTGTGGTTCGCTGCCGTAGTCAGGCAGGCCACCCGACTGGCCTCCTCCCTCGCCGCGACCATCAAGCATGGTCAGAGTCGAGTTGAAGCCCTGAAGCACGATTTCCGTGGAATATTTGTCCTGACCGGACTGATCCTGCCACTTTCTGGTCTGGAGCTGGCCCTCGATGTAAACTTTCGCACCCTTGCGGAGATAGTTTTCCGCAACCTTGCAAAGCCCCTCGTTGAAAATCACCACCCTGTGCCATTCAGTCCGCTCGCGGCGTTCGCCCGTGTTGCGGTCCTTCCAGCTTTCGGAAGTTGCGATCCGCAGGTTGGCGATAGGACGGCCGTCCTGCGTCCGGCGGATTTCGGGGTCGGCTCCCAGATTGCCGACTAAAATAACTTTGTTGACGCTGCCCGCCATGCCTGACTCCTAAGACTGTTCAGCGCGTTCTCGCGCCTCAAAATTGGCCGACACCTTACAGGATCGGTCTCTTGAGGCGCACAGATGCCCCCATAATCCACAAGGGATTTTTGTTCCGCAAATGTTCCACCTCCGCAATCACCCTGTCAAGGGCAACCACGAGCCTTGATAGCGAAGACCCGAGATTGCGCACCGAAAGCTTCAGCAATGAGGCTCCCCGCTCAGACAACACTCACACGCCGCCAGTAGGCCTCACAGAAGGAATAGACTGCAAAGAGCACAATACCGCCGCCCATGACCGCAAGGATCAGCCATCCCATGGGAAGCTCCTGCGTGAACCGCAGCGCGTCTTCGATATCCGGGGGGCCGCCGCCTCCATCTCCAGCGCTCAGACCACGATAGAACAGGAGGAATGCAAGAATGAAGAAAACGATACCGCGCGCCAGCAGGCCCAGCACCGCAATCGGACGCAGGATCCTCATCGTCTCTTCTCTCGCCTGAAGATGGTCTTCGAACTTCATTCTGATCGCTTTCCAGCAGTGCGCGCCGCCAACTCCAACGAAGATGCCGGCAAGGCCGATCGCGACTGTTCCAGAGCCGAGGAATCCGCTGAGCGTTTGCGCGACGCCGCCGCCGGACGAACCGCTTGAAAACACTCCCATTCTGGAGAGTGCGTAAACCGCGAGCGTCGCATAGGTGAAGGCGCTTACAAGCAGACCGGCGCGAATGGTCAGAGCCTTAAGGGAGTGCCCGTGATCGTCCGCGTCGAAGATCGCCTGCACAAGCCTCCAGACGACATAGCCGAATAGGCCGGCGACAAGAGCCCCGAGGAGAGCATGGCCGAAGGGCTGGCTTAAAAGATGTTGCAGCGCTCCCTTGGTGTTGGTGGTCTCGGCTGCCCCGACTGCTGCGAAGCACGCCAGGGCACCGATGATGAGGTAGACCACTCCTCGGGAGGTGTAGCCGGCGCGCGCGAGCTTGCGGATAACGTTTCCAGGCAGTTTCATCTTGCTGTCTCCGTCGTGTCGGTTCGCGCATCGGCGTTCCCGAATTCCTCATGCCGCGGCAGCCTTCTGCCCAGCCAGTTGGCCAACAACCAGCAGATACCCGCCCAAGCCCCGCCGAATGCCCAACCGGCCAGAACGTCGCTCGGCCAGTGAACGCCGAGATAAACCCGGCTCAAACCGACAAGCACGGCGATCGTGACGGCCGAAGCAACGACAAAGACGCGCATTGCGCGCCGGGGCACGAACCGCGTTGCGATCGCCGCCAGCGTCAACCATGTGAAGGTGCTCACCATCGCATGGGCGCTCGGGAAGCTGGACGTGAAGGTCAAGTCCATATGCACCACCAGATCCGGGCGCGGCCGGGAGAAAAACAACTTGGCGAGGCTGGAAAGAAGGCTGCCGCTCACCACGGCGGATAAAAGGAAAACAGCCGCGGTTTTCCGCCGCAGCAGAAAAAGGCTCACGGCGGTCAGGAAAACCACAATGGAAAGGATCGTATAGCCACCAAGTGTCGTCACCTCGGCCGCCGCTTCCTCGAACCACGCCGGGCCCCACGCGTTCGCCGTGTCTTCGGCACTGCGGAACCACAGCAGAACTTCGCGATCGACATTCACACTGACGCCCGAACCGACCGCCATGGCTGTTAGCGTAAAGACGACCACGCAAAACCCCGTGACGATCAAGACCCGTTCTTCGTCACGATCGGACCGACCGGTGACCGGTTCCGCTGTTTGTGTTGTTCCATCGTCCGGCGAAGCGCCGGTTTCGCTTTTGTCTTCTTGCCGTGAAGACAATGAAATTGCCTGCCCCACTCTTAATCCCTCTGCTATCCATGGAAAGAGAACCGGCTAAATGCCTCGCGGTTCCAATGTGGATGAAATGGCGGACGGAGAAGCGAGGTTGTCGAACCGAATTTTTTGGAGTAGAGAAGCAAATGTTCCTTCTTTGTTCCTATATAGCAACCAGACAGGAACAGGACAGTCAAAGGAAAGCGCGGTACATGAAACCGGGCGAATGCGGACACAAACCTATTCGATCGCGGGAAGCCTCGAATTTGGATAACTTCTGCCTATATTGAAGATCGTGCCGGCAAAGAGACCGGCGCTCCTACCAGGAACGCAAGTGGATAGTTCACCTGCCTTGAAGCCGGACGACATGACTGATCAGAAACAAATCTCAATCCGCGGCGCGCGGGAGCACAACCTCAAAGGCATCGACATCGACCTGCCGAGAGACAAGCTGATCGTGATGACCGGCCTGTCGGGCTCTGGAAAGTCCTCGCTTGCGTTCGACACCATTTATGCGGAAGGCCAGCGCCGGTACGTGGAAAGCCTGTCGGCCTATGCACGCCAGTTCCTGGAAATGATGCAGAAGCCGGATGTGGACCAGATCGATGGCCTTTCGCCGGCTATCTCCATCGAGCAGAAGACCACCTCCCGCAATCCGCGCTCCACGGTCGGCACGGTCACCGAGATTTACGACTACATGCGGCTTTTGTTCGCGCGGGTCGGCATTCCCTATTCGCCCGCCACGGGCCTGCCGATCGAAAGCCAGACGATCAGCCAGATGGTCGACCGGATCCTGGAACTGGAGGAAGGATCTCGTCTTTATCTGCTGGCGCCGATGGTCCGCGGCCGCAAAGGCGAATATCGCAAGGAGCTGGCCGAACTCATGAAAAAGGGGTTCCAGCGCGTCAAGATCGACGGCACGTTCCACGAGATTTCCGAAGCGCCTGCCCTGGACAAGAAATTCAAACACGACATCGATGTGGTCGTGGACCGGATTGTCGTGCGCGATGATATCGCCGGCAGGCTGGCGGATTCCCTGGAAACGGCCCTGAGGCTGGCCGATGGCATCGCGGTTGCCGAATTTGCCGACAAGACCGGCGAAAAAGGCGATGCCGAACGGCTGATCTTTTCCGAAAAATTCGCCTGCCCGGTTTCCGGCTTCACCATTGCGGAAATCGAGCCGCGGCTGTTTTCCTTCAACAATCCCTTCGGCGCCTGCCCTACCTGCGACGGGCTCGGCACCACTCTTGCGTTCGAAGAAGACCTGGTGGTGCCCGACCACTCGCTTTCACTGCGCGAGGGGGCTGTGCTGCCCTGGGCCAAGACCGGATCCACCTCTCCTTATTACACTCAGACCCTTGAAGCGATCTGCCATCACTACAAGGTAACGATGGCCACCCCGTGGAAAGACTTGCCGGCGGAAGTACACGAAGCAATTCTTCACGGAACGGGAAAGACCAAGATCGAGTTCGTCTACGATGACGGCGTGCGCAGTTACCGCACCGAAAAGACGTTCGAGGGCGTGATCGGCAATATCGAGCGGCGCTGGCGGGAGACCGAATCCACATGGGTGCGCGAAGAGCTTTCCCGCTACCAGTCCGACCATGCCTGCCCGGCCTGCGACGGCTATCGTCTGAAGCCCGAGGCCCTCGCCGTGAAGATCGCCGACAAGCATATCGGCCATGTCACGCAATATTCCATCCGAGAGGCGAGCAACTGGTTTGAACAGCTTCCTGCAAAGCTCAACACCAAGCAGACCGAAATCGCCGGACGCATCCTGAAGGAAATCCGCGAACGGCTGAGATTTCTCAACGACGTTGGGCTTGAATATCTGACGTTGTCCCGGGCATCCGGCACCTTGTCAGGCGGGGAAAGCCAGCGCATCCGCCTGGCGTCGCAAATCGGCTCAGGCCTGACCGGGGTTCTTTATGTTTTGGACGAACCGTCCATCGGTCTTCACCAGCGCGACAATGCCCGGCTGCTTGAAACGCTGAAACACCTGCGCGATCTCGGCAATACCGTCATCGTTGTCGAGCATGACGAGGACGCGGTTCTGACGGCGGACTATGTGGTCGATGTCGGGCCGGGTGCCGGCATTCACGGCGGACAGGTGATCGCCAAGGGAACCCCGGCGGAGATCATGGCGAACCCCAATTCGCTGACGGGTGCGTATCTTTCCGGCACAAAGATGATCTCCCGTCCGGAGGAACGGCGCAAGATCAACAAGAAACGGCAGATTTCCGTTCGCGGCGCGCGCGGGAACAACCTGAAGGACATCGATGTGGATGTGCCGCTCGGCACGTTCACCTGTGTCACCGGCGTTTCGGGCGGCGGCAAATCGACCTTCCTGATCGATACGCTCTACAAGGCGGCTGCGCGCCGCTTGAATGGCGCGCGGGAGAACCCGGCGCCGCATGACCGTATCGAGGGGCTGGAGGTGCTGGACAAGGTAATCGACATCGATCAGTCCCCGATCGGCCGGACACCGCGCTCCAATCCCGCCACCTATACCGGCGCGTTCACTCCGATCCGGGAATGGTTCGCAGGCATGCCCGAAGCCAAGGCGCGGGGATATCAGCCTGGGCGGTTTTCCTTCAACGTCAAGGGCGGACGCTGCGAAGCCTGCCAGGGCGATGGCGTCATCAAGATCGAGATGCACTTCCTGCCCGATGTCTATGTCACCTGCGACGTCTGCAAGGGCAGACGCTACAACCGTGAAACGCTGGAAGTTGAATTCAAGGGCAAGTCTATCGCCGATGTTCTCGACATGACCGTCGAGGAAGGCGCTTCCTTCTTTTCGGCGGTTCCGGCGGTCCGGGATAAGATGGAGACACTTGCGCGGGTAGGTCTCGGTTATATCAAGGTCGGCCAGCAGGCGACGACGCTTTCCGGAGGGGAGGCTCAGCGCGTGAAACTTGCCAAGGAGCTTTCCAAACGCTCCACAGGCCGCACGCTCTATATCCTCGACGAACCGACCACCGGGCTGCATTTTCATGACGTCGCGAAATTGCTGGACGTGCTCCATGAACTCGTCGACCAGGGCAATACGGTTCTGGTGATCGAACACAATCTTGAAGTCATCAAGACCGCTGACTGGATCATCGATCTGGGACCTGAGGGCGGAGACGGTGGCGGTACTGTTGTTGCGACCGGCCGTCCGGAAGACGTTGCAGAGGTCAAGGAAAGCTACACGGGCCACTTTCTCCAGGAACTGCTGCAGCGCCGCCCGCAGCGCGCTATTGACGCCGCCGAATAGACATTCAGGACCGAAATCTGAATTCAGTGTGCGTTGCACACTGAATTCTAGTGTGATGATTTCCTAGGTTTTTTCGATTTTTCCGGTGTAATTACGCCAATTTTTTGCTGCATTGCACCAAACGCATGTCAGGCATGCAGAGATGGCACTTCTTTTATTTCACCCTCTGAATTATATCTTGGATCAACAAACGGCGTGAGGCGCATCGGTGCCTTGCCTGATAAGGAACAAGAAAATGTTTGATACTGTACGCCAGAAGTACAGCACTTGGGTGAGCTACCGCCGTGCGGTCGACGAACTGTCCCGGTTGTCCACCCGTGAACTGGCTGATCTTGGCATCAGCCGCAGCGACATCAAGTTTGTCGCACGCCGTTCCAGCAACGGCTAACAGATTCAGAGATCGCGTCCCGAGGCATCCTCCTCCCAGCCAACGGACGTGTGACACGCAGGGCATCCTCCTCCCAGCCCTGTCACGTCGAAACGACGCCCGTCAGCACCTCCTCCCGCTGGCGGGCGTTCGTTTGTTCGGCCCCCATTTTTTTCATTACTCAGTCCATCTCTCCGCAACCTCGCGTTAAATGACGGGATGCCATCTCGCACTTGCGAAGAGTAATATGACGCAGTCATGCGCTGAGTGCATGCTTATCACCTCCTTTTGAGGTAATTAACCTCTTGTTAATCTGCGTTTTGTGCATACCTGCTTCGCGATTTACCCTCTACCTCGCAGTGCACAAAACCACTATCTTCAAATCATAAGAGATGAACGGGCCAGACGCCGATCCGCGGTGCCTTGGCCATGAGATAGCGAAAGGCCTCACCAATGATCGATACTGTTGTTCGCAAATTCAATAACTGGAAACGCTTCCGTCAGACCTATGACGAGCTGTCCAACCTGTCCAACCGTGAACTGGACGATCTGGGCATTGCCCGCACCGACATCGCCCGCTACGCGCGCATGTCCGCAAAATAACCAGCTTGGCAGTCTGGAGGGTTCCTCCTCCCAACCTTCAGGCTCCATGTCTCCGCGCATCGCGCGCGGAGTTTCAAAAAACACCTGCCGGAACCTCCTCCCTCCGGCAGGTGTTTTTTTATGGCTGATACACACCGCAAGGGTGATTCCGTGCGAGCTTTCCCGCTCCTTGGTTCTCAGGACTGTCGCCGGGTTTGGCGAGCCCAACTTCAGCCAATCTCCAGTCTTTGGATTTATCCACGCGATTCTGAGAAAGCGTTGCAGCAGTCTGGCATTGCCTGTAATCAGATCCGCAAGGACAAGTAACCCGCGGATATCACGGCGCCAGGTCGATGCGGACAGCCGGAAAAATTTCCAAGGACAATCAATGCCCCCTATTCACGTAGTTGGCGGTGGTCTCGCCGGTTCCGAGGCTGCCTGGCAGATCGCTCAAGCCGGACTGGACGTTGTGCTGCATGAGATGCGCCCCGTGCGGAAAACCGATGCTCATCAGACCGATGGACTTGCGGAACTCGTCTGTTCCAACTCCTTCCGTTCCGACGATTCTCAACAAAACGCCGTCGGGCTCATCCATCATGAATTGCGCCAGCTCGGTTCTCTGATCATGTCCTGCGCCGATGCTCATCAGGTACCGGCGGGCAGCGCCCTTGCGGTGGACCGCGAGGGATTTTCCGCCGCGGTCACTCAATCGCTCGAATCTCATCCCAGAATCACGATCGAACGCGAGGAAGTCGCCGGATTGCCGCCGGAAGACTGGACCAGTGTGATTATAGCAACCGGTCCTCTCACCTCGCCTGCGCTCTCGAAAGCCATCCTGGATAAAAGCGGCGAGGACGCCCTCGCCTTTTTCGATGCGATCGCACCGATCGTGCATTTCGATTCGGTCGACCTTTCCAAAGCCTGGTTCCAGTCGCGATATGACAAGGTGGGCCCGGGCGGCACCGGCAAGGACTACCTCAATTGTCCGTTGGACAAGGACCAGTACGACGCTTTCATCGACGCGCTTATTGCCGGAGACACGGCGGATTTCAAGGAATGGGAAGCCGACACGCCGTATTTCGACGGTTGCCTGCCGATCGAGGTGATGGCGGCACGCGGGCGGGAAACCCTGCGCCATGGGCCAATGAAGCCGATGGGACTGACCAATGAGCACAATCCGACGGTCAAAGCCTACGCCGTGGTGCAGCTCCGGCAGGACAATGCTCTCGGCACGCTCTACAATATCGTCGGTTTCCAGACGAAACTGAAATACGGCGCCCAGGCCGAGATTTTCAAAATGATACCCGGGCTGGAATCCGCGCGCTTCGCCCGGCTCGGCGGTCTGCATAGAAATACTTTCCTGAATTCCCCGAAAGTTCTCGACGGCGCGTTGCGCCTCAAGGCAGACCCGCGCCTGCGCTTCGCCGGTCAGATCACCGGCTGCGAGGGTTATGTGGAATCGTGCAGCGTCGGCTGCATGGCCGGTCTCTTTGCCGTTATGGAAGCCCGCGGCCAGGATATTCTCCCCCCGCCCGGTACCACCGCCATGGGCGCCCTGCTGGGCCACATCACCGGTGGACACATCTCCCGGGAAGACGGCGCGGGAAAACCCGGCTCATTCCAGCCTATGAATGTCAATTTCGGCCTGTTTCCGCCGGTCGAAGCCCCCACGAAGGATGAAAACGGCAAGCGGCTGAAGGGCAAGGACAAGACCAGGGCGAAGAAGCTGGCGCTGACCGACAGGGCCAAGGCCGATTTCGAAACCTGGCGGTCAAATCTGGCAATCGAGATAGCTGCCGCGGAATAAACCGCGCGACCGGCAAACCTGTATCAAATTACTCAGAGCCTGCCGAACACGTTGCCGGACGCCCGCCACAGGATCCATTGACGACGCAGTTGGGAGATTTCGGCGGCCTGCTGCAGCGGGTCGAATCCGGTTACTTCCAGCTTTTTCAGGAACGGTTCTACCAGCACCAGCGGAAGAAAAGCGGCCCGGCAGGTCAGCGGTACGCCCGAAGCCGCCTCCCTGACGCGGCCCAGGTGATGGCGGGCATGCCCGCGCATTTCCGTCAGCACCGCCAGGAGTTCAGGGGTCGTTTTGCCCCGGAATACTGTTTCAGGATCGAGATTGTGGCGTGAAAGAACATCGCCCGGCAGATACATCTGCCGGCGTGCCGCATGCCAGGGCAAGGCGCGCATCAGGCCGCACAAGCCATAAGCGACACCGGCATGGCCGGCGACTGTCGCGGTTCCCGGATCCTTGCCGTCGTTCAGGACAAGGCAGCCAAGCTGAAAGAGCCCAGAAACCGTTTCCCCCACATAGCCTTCCAGGTCGTTCAGACTGGGCATCGGGTCGTTATAGAGGTCAAAGATCCTCGCCTCCGTCATCGCGACGAGGGCCTGCCTGGGGAGATTGTATCTTTCAATGGTTCTCAAAAGGGCATTGGCGACCGGGTTGGCGGCGGCGGCACCATGTTCCGTGCCTTCAAGCAAGTCACGCCACCATTGAAGACGGACCTCGCCCGGAAGCGGCTCGGAGACCACTTCCCGGATGCGAGCGATTTCGGCGTTGAAGGCATAAAGCGCCATCAGGGCCGGGCGATACGCTTCGGGTGCCAGAAGAGCGCTCAGATAGCGGTCCCGGTCGAAACGGCGCACCACTTCGGCGGCATGATCGAAATCGGTGGTCATAGGGCCCATATGGCCTTCGCTCAAGGTTTAGTCCACCGCCAGAAGCGCAGCGGCCACCGCCCGGTCTTCGGAAAGAAGCACATTGTAGGTACGCACGGCAGCCCCGGTAGACATCGGGTCGGCCAGAATTCCGACCTCGCGGAATTTGTCCTTCAAGTCCGCCGCAAGCGGTACAAGGTCCATCCCTGTTCCGACGAGAAGCACCTCGATATCGGCCATCTCCTCAAAAACTTTCGAGAAAGCCTGCCGGGAAAATTCAGACGGATCGGTCAGATCCCAGCCGTATATGCCGCTTGGAACGCATAGCAGCGCGCCCTGGTGGGACATCTTTGCAAACCGGAAACCGCCGTTGCCGTAGGCATCAAGCGGTGCCCGGCCCGGAAAATGTGCATCCCGGATTTCCATCGCCGGCAATCCTCAGACGGTTGCCTCTTCGCCGGATCCCTTTTCAGCGTCGTCGCCCTTCGGCGTCATGGCGTCCGGGCGAAGGTTGAACAGAATCAGGAACGGGGCCGCAAGGAAGATCGACGAATAGGTGCCGATCACGATGCCGAAGATCATCGCCAGCGTGAAGGACCGGATCACCTCGCCGCCGAAGGCATAGAGCGCGATCAGAGCCAGAAGCGTGGTTACCGACGTCATTGTCGTGCGCGACAACGTCTCGTTGATCGACATGTCGAGCAGTTCGGTGAGCGGGCGCTTCTTGTATTTGCGCAGATTTTCCCGGATCCGGTCATAGACGACCACGGTATCGTTGAGCGAATAACCGATAATCGTCAGGATCGCGGCAATGCTGGAAAGCGAAAAATCAAGCTGCAGCAGAACGAACAGGCCGACCGTGATCACCACGTCGTTCGCCGTCGTCAGGATGGCCCCGACGGCGAATTGCCATTCGAAGCGGAACCAGATGTAGAAAAGGATCGCCAGCAGGGACGCGGCCACCGCGATGGCCCCGGCCCGGGCCAGTTCGCTGGAGACGCGCGGTCCGACCACTTCCACGCGGCGGAAATCGACATTGTCGTCTTCGAAGATCGTCCGGACGCGGGAGACGACCGATTGCTGCGCGAGCTCGCCGCCGGGTTGCTCCTCCACACGGATCAGGATGTCGTCCGACCCGCCGAATTCCTGCACCTGAACGTCACCGAGGTTAAGCGAAGACAATCGCGAGCGAATGGCGCCGATATCGGCCGGCCCGTCGGTCTTGATCTCGATGATCGTACCGCCCTTGAAGTCGATACCGTAGTTCAGCCCGACCAGAAAAAAACCGGCAAGCGAGACAATGATCAGCAGGATGGATACCGGAAAGCTTACCTTCCGCAGCCACATGAACTTGATTTTGGTATTGTCCGGAACGAGTCTCAGCAACATTGGTTAATCTCCCGGATCAGATCGGCAACTTGGACGGACGGCGGCGGCGGACCCAAAGGGCCACAAGCAACCGGCTGAACGTGAAAGCTGAGAAAACGGTGGTGAAAATCCCGATGGCCAGGGTCACGGCAAAGCCGCGAACCGGACCGGAGCCGAGCTGGAACAGGATGACGGCCGCAATCAAGGTGGTGATGTTGGCGTCCAAAATGGTCCCCAGCGCCCTGCTGTAACCGGCATCGATCGCCGAAACAGCCGATCTCCCCGCCCTCGCCTCTTCGCGGATACGCTCGAAGATCAGCACGTTGGCATCGACAGCCATACCGATGGTCAGCACGATGCCGGCAATGCCGGGCAAGGTCAGTGTCGCCTGGAGAAAGGTCAAGGCACCGAATATCATGAAGATATTCGCCATGAGAGCGAGATCGGCGATGATGCCGAAGCGGCCATACGCAAGAATCATGAACGCGATGACCAGTGCACCGCCGATGATCGAGGCGAGCTTGCCAGCCTCGATCGAATCGGCACCAAGGCCCGGGCCGATGGAGCGTTCCTCAATCACGGTAAGCTTGGCCGGCAGCGCACCTGCCCTGAGCAGAACAGCCAGATCATTGGCGCCCTCAACCGTGAAACTGCCGGAAATCTGGCCGGAGCCACCGGTAATCGGTTCGCGGATAACCGGCGCGGAGATCACCTCGTCATCAAGCACGATCGCAAAGGGCCGGTTCACATTCTGCTGCGTCACCAGCGCGAATTTCCGCGCGCCGGACTGATTGAATCGGAAATTCACCACCGGTTCGTTGGAGCGCGGGTCGAAACTGACCTGCGCATCGACAAGATCCTCGCCGGAAAGCAGCGGCGATTCCTCAAGAAGATAGGGGAACGGTGGATCGTCCACCGACATCATGACCACGGTGCCGACCGGCGGGCGGTTCTGCATCGCCTGTTCGCCGGACATGGAGGTATCGACCATGTGGAAGGTGAGCTGGGCGGTCTGGCCGACGAGATCCTTCAGACGCTCGGGATCGCTTTCCCCCGGAGCCTCAACGAGGATCCTGTCGGTGCCCTGGCGTTGGATGTTCGGTTCTGTCGTGCCGATTTCATCGACACGACGGCGGATGACTTCGATGGATTGCTGCACGATGGCCGCCATCCGGTCCTGAAGACCCTGTTCGGTATATGCGAACCGGACGAGACCGTCATCGGTGGCGGTCATCTCGAATTCGTTGACCGGCTGTCCGCCGAAGAGATTGGAAACGAGCGGGTTGACCAACGGCTGCAGGCGCTCTTCGGCATCGTCAAGCCGCGTCAGATCCCGGATACGAACCTGAGCGGTGTCTCCCTGGACCCCGAGACCGGTATAACCGATACGCGGTTCCTCGCGCAGCGTCGCCCGGATGTCGCTGACCAGCGCTTTCATGCGCTTCTGGATATAGTCCTCCTGGTCCACTTCGTAGAGCAGATAGGCACCGCCCTGAAGATCGAGACCGAGGACCATCTGGCTTTTCGGCAGAAAATCCGGCCAGCTTTCAAGCTGTCTGGCGGAGAAGAAATTCGGCAGGGTCGCGAGGATGCCAGCGGCAACCACAAGCACGATCAGCGCGATTTTCCAGCGAGCGAAATAGAGCATGGTCAAGCCTTAAAAACTGCCAGGCCGATCGGGAACCGGCCTGGCGAATTCATCAAATCCGCGTTTTGAAACGTTACGCGTTGTCTTTTGCAGGCTCGGTCTTGGAACGGACTTCCTGAACCATGGAGCGAACGACGCGCACCTTGACGCCTTCGCCGATCTCCACCTGGAGTTCACCGTCGTCAACAACCTTGGCAACCTTGCCGATCAGACCGCCCGTCGTGACGATGGTGTCGCCACGGCGGACATTGGAGACCATTTCCTGATGCTGCTTCACGCGCTGGCGCTGCGGCCTGATGATCAGAAAATACATGATCGCAAAGATGGCCACGAACGGCAGCAGCGACATAAGGAATTCCGGACCCGCAATTCCGCCGGTCTGTGCATAGGCTGGGGTGATAAACATTCAACTCTCCTAAGTGGCGTCCTTGCCGGTTAGGGTCCATTTCCGGGACCTGAGGCCTAAACGCTCTAATTCTGGTGGCGGGACTATAACGGCGGCGCGCCTCATTTCAAGCTTTGCAAGCTGATTCCGGCGTACCAGTATGGGAATAACAGACGTTTTCGCATTTCCCTGGCCGTGTTAATCCTCCAGCGACTTTCTTCAGGGCCTCACATGGGCCTTTTTGACGGGGCTTGCAAGAATAATGAGTGCGCCGGACAACCTTTCCGCATTGAATACAAAACTCGATTCCCTGCTTGAGCTGATCGGCCGTGCCGTTCCGGCGCCGCCGCAAAGACCCGACTGGGCCGCTGCGGACGCCTTCGTGTGGGTCCCCGAACCGGGGGAACTTCACGCGGTGAAGAAGGTGAACCGGGTCGATATCACCTTGCTGTGCGCAGTGTCGCGGGTGAGAGACCTTCTCCTCGACAACACCAGACGATTCGCAAACGGCCTTCCTGCCAACAACGCACTCCTTTGGGGTGCCCGCGGCATGGGGAAATCGTCTCTGGTCAAGGCAGCACACGCGGCGATCAATCAGGAAAGCGCTTCTACCGCCTTGAAACTGATCGAAATTCACAGGGAGGACATTGAATCCCTGCCCGGACTCATGGCTGAAATCCGTTCGGCGCCCTTCCGCTTCATCGTCTTTTGCGACGATCTGAGCTTCGACAATGACGATACGTCCTACAAGTCTCTGAAAGCGGTTCTGGAGGGCGGGATTGAAGGCCGTCCGGAGAACGTGATCTTTTATGCGACGTCGAACCGCCGCCACCTTCTGCCAAGAGACATGATCGAGAACGAACGCTCCACCGCCATCAACCCCGCGGAGGCTGTTGAGGAAAAGGTTTCGCTGTCCGATCGATTCGGATTGTGGCTCGGTTTCCACAAATGCAGTCAGGACGATTATCTCGACATGGTGCGCGGTTATGCGGATCATTTCGGTCTGGAATTCCCGGCGAATGACCTGCGGGCGCAGGCGCTTGAATGGGCGACAACCCGCGGAAGCCGCTCCGGCCGTGTTGCCTACCAGTTCATCCAGGATCTGGCCGGGCGTTTGGGAAAGGTGCTTTCCTGAAGCGTGTCGCGTTAAATTGAATTCGCTTAAACGCAACACGCTATAGGACGATAAATGGAAAAACCCGGCGCATGGCCGGGTTTCACATTTTCCTGAGGTATTTGTTCGGCTGTTTCGATCAGCGTTGCGGCAGGTGTTTCAGAGGATCGACCGGCTTGTTGCCCTGGCGCAGCTCAAAATGAACCTGCGGCTGATTGACGGAGCCGGTTGCACCCGCGAGGGCAACAACGTCGCCGCGGCGGATCTTGTCTCCGCGCTTGACCTTAAGCTCGCTGTTATGGGCATAGGCGGTCACCCAGCCTTCACTGTGACGGACCAGGATCAGGTTGCCGTAGCCCTTCAGTTCGTTGCCCGAATAGATGACCGTTCCGTCATCCGCGGCCTTCACTGGAGTGCCTTCGGGAACCGCCAGGTTCACGCCCTCGTTCTTGCCGCCACCGGGTTTTGCACCGAAGTCGGAAATGATGCGTCCGCGTACCGGCCAGCGAAAAGTTTCGGTTGAAGCGTCAACGTCTTCCTGAACGCTTGCAACGACTGCGGGTGTCTTTATCGGTTCGCTCGGCGCCTGCTCGCGTGTCAACGCCGGTTGCGGCAGGGACGAACTTCCAACCGATCCGGAGGGCGCGGTGGCAACATCTCTCCCGACGTCAGGCTGACGCGGCGGCGCGGGCACCTGAGAAGAAATCGAAGCGGTGGTCAGCACCCGGTCGCTCCCACCCGGTTTGCGTTTCGGCAAGGTACTGACGCGTTGCACGCCGCCATTGCCGGTTTCATCGCGGCTGATCTCGGCGAAACCGGGTTGTTTGGCCGGGCGCGGCATGGAGCCGGCGGAGGTTGGTACGGCGCTGGTGACCGCAACGTCATCGCGGCTGGCCGGCAGCTTCACCCGGCTGGTTTCGCCCTCGGTGACGCTGGTTGAGGCGTTTCCTTCCGCATAGACATAGGTCGGAACGATGATGCTCTGACCCGGACGGACATTTTTCGGATCTTCAATGCCGTTTACAGCGACCAGCGCCTGTATCGGCACACCATAGCGCCGGGCCATCGAATTCAGATCGTCTCCCTGGCGGACCTGCACCCTGGTACCACCGGCGGATGTCCAGCCTTTCCAGCTTTTCGCCTGACTGGTCGCGGCGGTCTGCACCGGCCGCGCCACTTCAGGCGCAGGCAAGGTGGCGACGGGTGCCGTTGTCAGATGAGACGGCTTGCCACTGGCACGCGTCTGACCAGGCGCCGGCAGCGGTGCGGACTGGATACTGGAAGGTTTTTTGGAAATTGAGGCGGTCGTCAAAGGCTGCGAAGACGATTGCGGCAGGCCCGCAACCGACCCTCCCGGGCCATCGACAATATCCTGATAGGTCGGCTGGCTCTGGCCACCGTTTAGTATGTCGCGCTGATTCTGGGTATTTGCCGTGTAGTAGGGAGACTCTCCGAACCGTTCAGTCGCGCTTGAACATCCCGCGATTGACACCGCAATCAGTGAGACAGTTGCCGCTTTTCCCAAAAGGTCCCTGCGGAGGGTACGCATCCGCTTCATCATCGCCTTAACTCTGACCGCTAACTATGGCTGTTATGGTTAAGAGTAGACGCCAGTAAGGTTTATAAAGGCTAAAGACCGGATCAGACTTTTGGGAAAATCCCGGAATTCTCAGTATTCCGTCCGACAAAAGAAATGTCCTGCGGATTGTTTATAGTAAATTTCCAGAAGGCTGACGATTCCCGATTCGACCCCTGCAGAGATCCCAAGACCGGGACGTTTCCGGCACCTTACAGCTTCTTGGCAAGGCCAGGCTGTAACATCACGGTCCGCACGCTCATCAGATGCTCAGCTGTCATGACATTTTCGCTTTTGTGAAAACGGATCAGGGACTGGGCTTGTTTTGCCTTGCCAATCGCGGCGATCAGCACGCCGCCGGGCTTGAGCAGCTGTACCCAGGTGTCCGGCACCGATTCGACCGCCGCGGTCACGACGATCCGATCATAGGGCCCCTTCAGCTTCAGGCCTTCCAATCCATCCATGTGCCTGGCCTTGACGTTTTCAAGCCGCAGCGCGGCGAACCTGCTGGTTGCCAGATCGACCAAGGTTGCAAACCGGTCAAGGGTTTCGACCCTGGCCGCAAGGTGGGCCATGATCGCGGCCTGGTAACCCGATCCCGTTCCTATTTCCAGAACCGAGTGGTTCGGAGCGAGGCCGAGCGCCTGGACGGTAAAGGCGACCAGGGACGGTGCGGACACCGTCTGTCCGCATTCGATTGGCAATGCGGCGTCTTCATAGGCCAGACCGTGATGTCGGGCCGACAGGAACAAGCGCCTCGGCACCCGCTCAATCGCCGCAAGAACCTCGCGCGCGCCCACTCCACGCCGCCTCAGGCCGAGGACAAGCGCGGCCCGGGCCTCCGCCTCATCGGGCAGTGGAAATGGGTACGTCGGCTTCTGGTCCGTGCCGGGCTTGTTGCCGGCCATTTACCGCTCCCCTTCCGGGATTATTGGAGCGCTCCTGCCAGGTGACTCACCAGATCATGAGCTGTCAAATCTATGCGTAGCGGTGAAACGGAAACATATCCATCGGCAATTGCCTGAAGATCGGAATTTTCGAGTACGGATTTACCCCGGTCCTGAAAACGCAACCAGAAATAAGGATAACCACGGCCGTCCTTGCGCTCGTCAATGGACAGTCCGCTCTGCGCGTGATGACCCTGTACAGTGACTTTCACGCCCTTCACGGCATTTGCCGGACAGGGTGGGAAATTCACGTTCAGCAGCGAATAGCGCGGCAGATTGAAATCGATCAGTTTGCGGAACAACTCAGGCGCGTGTGTCTCCGCATTGCTGAAATCCGGCTCCGAGGACACGTCCCAGTCATATGCCTGGGAAACGGCAATGGACCGGATACCGAGAATCGCGCCTTCTATCGCACCGGCAACGGTGCCGGAATAGGTCACGTCCTCCGCCAGGTTCTGCCCCCGGTTGATGCCGGACAGGACAAGATCCGGCACAGCCGGCAGTACCCTGTGCACTCCCATGATGACGCAATCGGTCGGTGTACCCTTGAGGGCAAAATGCCGCTCGTCGATCGCTCGAAGCCGCAAAGGATCGCTCAGGGTCAGCGAATGGGCGACACCGCTCTGGTCAGTCTCGGGAGCGATCACCCAGACATCGTCAGACAGTGTCCGGGCGATGCGTTCCAGTACAGCGAGCCCCGGAGAGTGAATGCCGTCATCGTTGGTGATCAGAATGCGCATATGAAAGCGTTTCCCCGAGTTTGAGACAGCGTCGTTTGCTTGGCCGCGACTGACCGGCTCAACCTGCTTTCAAACGTGTGACAGCAGGTTGACCGGTTTTTAAATTGTTCTAACCGATCTGTTCCAGTCCGCCCATATAGGGCCGCAGCACGTCGGGCACGGCGATCGTACCGTCGCCGTTCTGATAATTCTCCAGGACGGCAATCAGTGCGCGGCCCACGGCAATGCCGGAGCCGTTCAGCGTGTGCACATGCAAGAGCTGTTTCGATCCGGCCGGCCGGAAGCGCGCGTTCATGCGTCTTGCCTGGAAATCCCCGCAGACGGAACACGAAGAGATTTCCCTGTAGGCGTCCTGCCCCGGCAGCCAGACCTCGATGTCATAGGTCTTGCGGGCGCCGAAGCCCATGTCGCCGGTGCAAAGGGTCATCACGCGGTAATGCAGGCCGAGTTCCTGCAGTACCTTCTCGGCGCAGCCCAGCATGCGTTCCAGCTCGTTGAGCGAGTCTTCCGGTCTGGTGACCGACACCAATTCGCATTTCTGGAACTGGTGCTGGCGCAGCATGCCGCGGGTGTCGCGGCCGGCGGACCCGGCTTCGGACCGGAAACAATAGGTCAGGGCGGAGACGCGCAGCGGCAACTGGTCCTCGGCAATGATCTCGCCGGCGACCAGATTTGTGAGCGGCACCTCGGCGGTCGGGATCAGGTAGTGATCGGTCGCGGTCCTGAAAAGGTCTTCTTCGAATTTAGGCAGCTGACCCGTTCCGTAAAGCGGATCGCCATGCACCAGCAGCGGCGGCGAAACTTCCGTATAGCCGTGTTCACGCGTGTGAAGATCGATCATGAACTGGCCGAGCGCCCGTTCAAGCCGTGCGATCTGCCCCTTCAGAACGACAAAGCGGGACCCGGACAGCTTCGCGGCGGTCGAAAAGTCCATGCCGTTCAGAGCTTCCCCAAGATCGAAATGTTCCTTGGGCGCTTCATTGAAGCGGAAAACCGGCTTTTCACCGTGGGTTTTCAGCAGCACGTTTTCAGCTTCATCCGCGCCGACCGGCACATCGTCATGCGGCAGGTTCGGAATGACGGCCATCGCGGCTTCCAGATCGGCAGTGAGCTTGCGCTCCTCTTCCTCGCCCGACTGGATGAAGGCCTTGATCTGCGCGACTTCCTCGATCAGCTCCTGAGCGCGCGCGTCATCGCCGGAACCCTTGGCCTTGCCGATTTCCTTGGAGGCGGCATTGCGCCGTTCCTGGGCTTCCTGAAGCTTGCCGATATGGGAGCGGCGGGATTCGTCCAGCGAGATCAGTCTGGCGGCGGAAGCTTCATAGCCCCGCTTTGCCAAGGCCTGGTCGAAGGCGGCTGCGTTTTCCCGTATCCACTTAATATCAAACATCTTCATTTCCCGAACGGCGGTCTTAGATCAGCGGGCGATAAGCCGGAAACGGCTTGTCGCCCAAAAGCTGATCGATTCCTGAATGTTAGAGCATCTTTTTGGGCGTTTCTTAAACACCCGATGCTCTAATCCATGAGTTCCGTCCGGCAAACGAAATACCAGCCTGGGAGGCCGGCGCTAAACCGCAGCGTCTTCCGCTTCGCTCGCAGCTTCCCGTTCGGCCCGTTTCCGCTCTATCAGTCTGACGGACAGAATGGAGACTTCGTAGAGAAGCAGCGTGGGCAGCGCAAGACCGATCTGTGAAATCGGATCGGGAGGTGTCAAAATTGCAGCAGCGGCGAAGGCGCCCACAATCGCATATTTGCGCTTGTGCCTGAGGGTTTCGGAGCTCACCAGACCGGCGCGACCGAGAAGCGTGAGCACGACGGGCAACTGGAAGACAAGACCGAACGCGAAGATCAGCACCATGATCAGGCCCAGATACTCGCTCACCTTGGCCAGATGCTGGATCGCGACCTTGCCGGTGCTCGCCATCTGTTCCTGTGACAGGAAAAAGCCCATCGCCATGGGCATGACGAGAAAATAGACGAGACACGCACCGATCAGAAACAGGACCGGTGTCGCGATCAGAAACGGCAGGAAGGCGCCGCGCTCGTTCTTATAAAGGCCAGGAGCAACGAACATGTAGATCTGGCTGGCAATCACCGGAAAGGCCAGGAAGAGCGCGCCGAACAGGGCAAGTTTGAGCTGGGTGAAGAACCATTCCTGCGGCGCGGTGTAGATCATCTCCACCGGGTGGGCATCGCCGGCGGCGCGCAGATACGGAACGGTCAGAATATTGTAGATGTCGATGGCGAAATAAAAGCAGATCAAGAACATCACCAGGATCGCCGCGAGCGACCACATCAGCCGCTGGCGCAATTCGATCAGATGCTCGATCAGGGGCGCCTTGGAAGCGTCGATTTCGGAGGCGTCGATTTCGTCCTGGCTCATGCCTTCACATCTTCCGTCACCGGTTTTTTAACCGGTTTTGCCTTGGTTACGGCTTTTTTAACCGGTTTCGCCTTGGTCACGGCCGCTGGTTCCGACGACGGTTTTTCACCGGCCGGTTCGCCGGATGCCGGGAGTGGCTGATCTTCGGAAACAGGTTTTGCCGCTGCCGCCTTGGGCTTATCCGGCCGTTTGGCCGCGTCCTCTTCGATGGATTTCTTGATATCGCCGAGAGGATTGAAGTTGGCGGCTTTCTCAACCTGTTTCTTCATATCGGCGATATCGGCTTGGCTTTCAGCTTCGCGCAGTGCGTCGTTGAACGTCGACTGGAATTCCCGCGACATCCGCCGCATCTTTCCCATCGTCTGCCCAAGCGTGCGCAGCATGCGCGGCAGATCCTTCGGCCCCACGACAATGATCGCCACGCAGGCGATCACCAAGAGTTCGGTCCACCCGATATCGAACATTTGAAGTTCCGCCCCTTAAGGAGACGCGATGCAGATTGAGATCAGCTCGCTTTGGTCTGATCTTCAGCTTTTGCGGTCGGTGCCGCTTCGCTGTTCTGATGATCGATTGTCTTCGGGGTTTCGTCGGCAGTGTCGTCTTCGGCCATGCCCTTTTTGAAGCTTTTGATTCCCTTGGCGACATCGCCCATGAGATCGGAAATCTTGCCCCGCCCGAAGAGCAGAACCACCACCACCGCGATGATCAAGATCTGCCAAATACTAATGCCCATACGCCAAACTCCTGATAATCGGCTTTAAAAGCCCTACGGCTCTTGTACAAAAAGGATTCCGCCCCTGCAACAGCGCCGCGGGAACAATCGCCGCTCTTAGACAGAATGATTAGCCCTGCGTGAATATTCCATGTTCCACCCTGGGTTCCGCCCTGGGTTTAGATTTGGGATGCGTCCCGTGGAAAAACAAGCACGTCCTTCGGATCGGTGCTTACGGCCACGTCCATTCCCCTCTCCCACGGACTGCCTGCGCGGACACGCGCCTGCAGCGGGTGATCCATGCCTTCCACAACGATCGACAGCAGATCGACCTCGCCGACAAATCTTTTGGAACGGATCCGTCCGGAAACGCCGCACAGACCGTCCCGGTGCAGAAGTATCCCCTGTGGACGCACGCAAACATCGACCTTTTCCCCCCGGTTCAGTCCTTCACCGCCGAGAACACCTAAAGGTGTCTCTATGCCCGAGGACGTCACGATACCCTCGAACTGGTTCAATTCCGAAAAGAAACGGGCCGAGAAAAGGTCGACCGGATCCTTGTAGAGTTCCGCGGCAGTTCCGTGCTGCACCAGACGCCCGCGCCGCATCAGCGCGATCCTGTCACCCATGCGCATCGCCTCTTCGGGATCGTGGGTCACGATGATGCAGGTCGCGCGCGTTTCGCGGATGACGGCCATGGTTTCGTCGCGAACACTGTCCCGCAGCCGTTTGTCGAGGCCGGAAAACGGTTCATCCATCAGCAAGATACCGGGCCGGGGAACGAGAGCCCTTGCCAGAGCGACCCGCTGCTGCTCACCGCCGGACAGCGAATGTGGATAGTCGGCGGCATAGTCGGAAAGACCGACGCGACCGAGCGCCGCCAGAGCCGCGGTCCGGGCTTCCTTCTTCGGCATGTTGGTGAGGCCGAACATGACGTTGGCGAGAATGCTCATGTGCGGAAACAGGGCATAATCCTGGAACATCAGGCCGACGCCGCGTTTTTCGGGTGGCAGAAAAACGGCATCCCCCGAGATTTCGCGCCCGTTGATGAGCACCCGGCCGCGGCTCTGGCGTTCGACCCCGGCGGCAATGCGCATCAAGGTGGTCTTGCCGCAGCCGGAATGGCCGAGCAGGCACAGGATTTCCCCCGGTGCTATGGCCAGGCTCATATCGCGAACCGACAAGACGCCGTCGTAATCGTGCGATACGCCTTCAAAAACCAGGCCGGCGGCAATTGTTGCTCCGGCTGTTCCCGGCGCGCCCCAATTCGGCGGACGGCCGTTCCCGCTGGAGCCGGTGATCTTGTGGTGTCTGGACATCAGTCTTCGGCGATCTCGTCCGCGTCTTCTTCAAACAGGGAACCGTCTTCCAAAGGGTCTTCATCCTCGGTCAGCAGAATATCGTCATTGGGCGTCGGCACCAGGAAGGACGCCGGCACGGCACTGTCCAGAAGCCCTGCCCCCTTGAGCTCTTCCAGCCCGGGGAGATCCTTAACACTTTCCATGCCGAAATGGATCAGAAACTGCTCCGTCGTGCCATATGTCACAGGGCGTCCGGGTGTCCGCCGCCGGCCGCGCATGCGGATCCATGTGGTTTCCAGAAGGACGTCCAGCGTTCCCTTTGAAGTGGAGACACCCCGTATCTCCTCTATTTCCGCCCGGGTAACCGGCTGGTGGTAGGCAATGATCGCCAGCGTTTCAAGCGCCGCCCTGGAGAGTTTGCGCTGTTCCTCGACGTTGCGGTGCATCAGAAAGGCCAGGTCCTCTGCGGTCCTGAAGCACCATTTGCCCGCTACCTTGACCAGATTGACCCCGCGCGCGGCATAGATCTTCTGCAATTCCTCCAGGACCCCCAGCACATCCGTGCCTTCCGGCACCCGCAAGGTCAGCTCTTCCAGAGACAGGGGCTCCGAAGACGCAAAAAGCAGCGCTTCAATCATGCGCTGACCGGCAAGGTCGAGCGCAGCCGCCACATGCTCACCGTCCCGCTCCACGTCCGGCAGGTCGAGAAGGTCTGTTTCAGACATCATGATCCGCCTCCTTCAGGGTCGAGCGGATATAGACCGGGGAAAAGGGCTCGCCCTGCCGGATCTCGACCCGGCCCTCGCGGACCATCTCAAGACTGGCTGTAAAAGTGCTGGCGACGATCGTCGCCCAGTCCTTGTCGTCGTAAAGATAGTCGCGCAGATACGAATTCAGAGGCGCCCATTCGCTGACCCGGCCGACAAGTTTTGTGAGAAGCTCACGCGCCTCCTGCAGGGACCAGACGGTCCGGCGCAGGACGCGCACGGAGGTGACCGACTGACGCTGGCGCTGCGTCGCATAGGCGGATAGAAGATCGTAGACCGACGCGTCCCAGATACTGTGGTGCCGGACCGACATGGTTTCGGGCGCGCCGCGGTGAAACACTTCCCTGCCCGCGCGGCTCCTGTTCATCAGTTTTTCCGAAACGTCGCGCATCGCTTCCAGACGGCGGAGACGGAAGGCAAGCGCGGCGGCCAGCTCTTCACCGGTCGGCTCGTCCTCGTCCTTCTGTTCCGGCAACAGCAGTTTGGACTTCAGGAAGGCCAGCCAGGCAGCCATGACCAGGTAGTCCGCCGCGAGTTCCAGACGCATCTTGCGAGCGGCGGCGACGAATTGGAGATATTGTTCGACCAGTTCAAGGATGGAAATCCGGGCCAGGTCCACCTTTTGCGTGCGCGCCAGGCCCAGCAGCAGATCCAGCGGGCCTTCGAAACCCTCGACGTCCACAACCAACTGCGGATCGGAAACCGCCCGTTCCTCACCCGCGCCGACAGTGCTCAGAAGATCGAAAGATCCATCGTCCGAGGTCCGGGTGTTTTCGTCCAACTCCGCCATATCCGCTCCGCCTGGAACATCCCGCGTTCTGGTGAACACGGAATGCCCTAACATTTCAAGTTCGATCAACTTTGCCGATCTCTACCGGATTTACCTCAAGGCAAGTTGGTCCGCGACCTAGACGCCCTGCCAACCGGTCAGGGACTGAAGCTCATTCCAGGCGTCCTGCCTTTGGAAACCGGGCCGGGGTGGCTGCAATCCGGTCAGGGCGAGATCGCAGCGGCGCTGTGCATCCCCCTCAAGCGCCGGAACCGCTCTTGCGACATCGCGCATCTCGTTCATATCGCCATTGCAGTGCAAAACTATGTCACATCCGGCCTGAAGGATTTTTCGGGCCCGTTCGTCAAAATCGCCACCGAGGGCCTTCATCGACATGTCGTCGCTCATCAGGCAGCCCTTAAAACCGATCTCCGTCCTGATAATATCCTGAATGACCTTCTTGCTCTGTGTTCCGGGATTGGCTCCGTCAATCGTCTCGTAGACAATATGGGCTGTCATGCCCAATGACACGTGGGAAAGCGCCTTGAAAGGCCGGAAATCAACGCTTTCCAAAGATGATTTGGCCGCATCGACCCTGGGAAGCTCCAAATGGCTGTCGACTCGCGCCCGGCCGTGGCCCGGTATGTGCTTGATCACCGGCAGCACGCCGCCCGCAATCGCACCATCCACCATTGCCTGACCAAGCTTTGCAACAACATCAGGATCCGATGAAAATGCCCGGTCTCCGATCGCGTCCACTGTCTCGGGAAAGCCGACATCGAGACACGGCAGGCAATCGATGGTGATGCCGACCTCATGGAGATCGGCGGCGATCAGGCGCGCACCGAGCCAGGCGGCCCGCAAGGCCTGATCCGGCTGGCTTTCGTAAAGCTCGCCATAGAGTTTCGGAGCCGGATATTTCGGCCAGTGAGGCGGCTTGAGCCGCTGGACGCGCCCCCCCTCCTGGTCGACAAGCACCGGCGCATCTTCCTTGCCCACGGCAACGCGGAAAGCTTGCGTGAGCCCCCTCACCTGATCGGGTGTCTCGATGTTGCGGGCGAACAGGATCAGCCCCCAGGGATCTTCCTCCCGGAAAAAGCTGATTTCTTCGGCGGTAAGCACCGGGCCGGCGCATCCGGAAACAAAGGCCTTGGTCATGCTTCCGGCTTAGCCGCAGAGGCAGGACCCGTCAAGAAACGCAAGAGCTGCCACTTGCGCCATCCCCGCGAACTTGCAATCTAGGCTGCTGACCCCACTGCCACGATCGGAGCCACCATGCGCGCGCGTCTCGATATTCCGGCCGGTACCCTGCACCGGATTTCCCACAGGTCTGAAATCCTTGGACGCAACCGGCTCGGCGATACGGCAAAGCGCGACATCGTCGTCTATACACCCCATGGCCACGACGGCAACGGACTGCCGCTTCTGGTGGATATTGTCGGCTTCACCGCCGGTGGACCCGCCCATGTCAACTGGAAGAATTTCGGCGAGAACGTTCCAGAACGCCTGGACCGCCTCATTCACGAGGGCACGCTGCCGCCGGTTGTCGTCGCCTTCCCGGACTGTTTCACGCGCCTTGGCGGCAATCAGTATATCGACAGCGATGCCATGGGTCCGTGGGCAACGTGGCTGACCACGGAGATGCTGGAGGAGGTTGAAGGCAGGTTCGGCTGTGGAGGCAACGGCAAAAGGGGAATTTTCGGAAAATCCTCCGGCGGTTATGGGTCGCTCATTCACGCCATGAAATATTCCGACGTCTGGTCCGCCGCCGCCTGCCATTCCGGAGACATGGCGTTCGAGCTCTGTTATCTGCCTGAAATGGCGAACGCGCTCAGGGCGATCGCCAAGGCCGGGTCAGTCGAAGCCTTCGTCACGGATTTCGAAAAAGGTCCGAAATACCCGGGCAACGCCCTTCATGACCTGATGACCTTCGCCATGGCCGCCACCTATGATCCCGATCCCGATCCGGAGGTCTTTTGCGGCATCCGGCTGCCGGTGGATCCAGAGACCTGCGAAATCATCGAGGAGCGCTGGAACGCCTGGCTTGAATGGGATCCGGTCGTGATCGCGGACAGACATGTCGACGCGCTGAAATCCCTGAAAGGATTGTGGATCGAATGCGGCGATGTGGATCAGTACAATCTGGTTTACGGCGCGCGCCGCCTGCACAAAAAGCTGGAAGCGGCCGGGGTCGATCACGTCTATCAGGAATTCAACGACAATCACTCTTCGATCGACTACCGGATGGACGAAAGCCTGCCCTTTCTGGTGAACCGGCTTTTGAGCTGACCCGCGAGGCAAATGATCCCGCTCCCGATGCTCCGCGCACGCCTCCCATCGAAATGGGGAATGTCAGAACCGCGCCTCCCGCGATGATAAACAGAGCGCCTATGGCCGCGACCGGTGCGGGGACTTCTCCCCAAAACGCGTAGCCGAACAGCGCGGAAAGAACGACGGTGCCGTAATAGATCGGCGCCAGCGTCGCGGCTCCGGCCCTCCTGTATGCCGAGATGTTGAGTGACTGGCCGATGATGGCGAGCGGTCCCATCCAGGAAAAAGCCAGCAACTGCTGCCAGGAAATGCCCTCGGTGACGATCAGCCAAAGGACCGGCCCTGTCAGCAGGAGCGAGGCGAAGACGTTCACATAGGCCAGGATGGTTACCGTGCCTTCGCGCTGGGCGATATAACGCATTATCAGCGCCTCGAAAGCCATGAACAAGGCAGCCAGAAGCGCTGCGATGACGCCGCTGGCGACGTATGCGCCGTAGTCTCCACCTGTCTCGGCCGCGCGCACCACGAGAAAGGCGCCGATGGCGCACAGGCCCCCTGCGAACCAATGACGCCTGCTGATCACTTCCTTGAGGATCAGGCCGGCGAGAACAATGGCGATGATACCCTTTGTCAGGCCGATAGCCGTCGCATCCGCCAGAGGCAGGACGCTTGCCGCATAGATCGAGCATCCCAGTCCGCCGACGCCGCAGAAGGAACGCAAGAGATGCAATTTCCAAAGAGAACTGACACGGCTGTGGACCGGAACGCGCCTTACAGCCGCGACCGACACGATCGTCACCGCGCCGCCGAGGAACCTGAGCCATACCAGCACGGCGACAGGAAGCAGGCCGTCGGCAATTTTTCCGGCTGCAAAAATCGGTGTGAACGCTGTCATGCCCGCCAGGGCCAGGCCAAGAGCCAGGAGCGTGTTTTGCGGACGCATGTACTCGCTCTGGGGTGGCATTGAGATGATCTCCGTCGAATCTGCGATGTGTTCGAAAGCAGTGCGCACCATGAGCCGTTCAGTTCCTTGTTTCCGCGGCTTCGGAAAGGCAGTCCTGTCTAGCAGCGGCGGGCTGCTCGGGTCAGGCTTCAATTTCCCATAACAGGTATGCATATTCGCATACCATTGCCTGAGGCATTACGCAGGAGTATAACCGTTGCATGAATTGGGATGATTTCAAACTCATCGACGCAGCGGCACGGCACCGGTCCCTGTCCGGCGCGGCGAAAGCGTTGGACATCAGCCAGCCGCAACTGAGCCGGCGCCTGAAGTATTTCGAGGATCGGGTAGGAGCCAGGCTCTTCGACCGGACGCCAACCGGTTTGAAACCGACCGAAGCGGGTCTCAGACTTATTCCGCTTGCGGCCGAGATGCGCCAGAAGGCGGATGCCGCAAGCCGGGTCCTGCCCGATCTGCCCGGCACATCCTTGAAGGTCGTGCGTGTCGCCGTCGACGAAGTGCGTGCCCGGGTGCTCACCGACCGGTTCATGGACCTGATGTCGATGCTCGAAGGTGTCGAACTTGAAATCATTTCAAGTCATCAAAACGTGAATCACCAGCAACGCGGAATCGAACTTCAGATCAGAACCTGCCTGCCGGAGACGGATACGCTGATCGCCCGGAAGGTCGGTGTCCTCACCTACGGTGTTTATGCCGCCAGGACATATGTCGATAACCATCCCGAAGCCTTGTCGGCTGACGGATACCAGGCGTGTGACTGGCTGGGCTTTGCTCCCGACGAACTGTGGTACCCCACCCATGTCCGATGGATGGAGGAAAGAGGTATCGGGCGGCCGGGGATGCGCACCAACACGATGACAACGTTGATGAACATGACCGCCTCCGGTGCGGGCCTGGCCCTGCTTCCAACCTTCATGGCCTCTACGCATCCCGGCCTTGTCAGTGTCGCAGGACCTGTGCCTGAACTTGCCTGCCAGGACAACATCATCGTTCACCGGGACGTTCTCCGGGAACCCGCCGTCCGCAAGGCGATCGATGCGATTGCCCGGCTTTACAAGGACATGGCACCAATCCTGAGCGGAGAGCCAGCTTCCAGCGCGGCCATCGCCGCAGAATAACCCATCCTGAACAGCCCGCTTATTTTTCAACTGCACCCCCGGAAATCAGGCGTTGCAAGGGAACGGATCCCGGCCCTGGCTACACTTGATCGTGACAGCACGCGTCATCAAACAAAAATGGCCGGAATTTCCGGCCATTTCCATTCTCGAAAATGTTTCAGCTGTTTGCTGTTCTCACGGCTGCCTGCGGACGAAACAGTCGCCACCGGCCGATTGCAGGCTCTCGCAAAGCGAGTTTGCGTCGTCACGTGAGCCGGTCGGAATCCTTGCGCGGTAGAACACGCCCCGGTCGCCGAGGTCCGCCGATACGACCACCGCCTCGCGATTTCCCAGAATTGCCGGAAACCGGCGCTGAAGACTGGAATAGGCTTCGCTGGCCGCCGCCGACGTGCGCTGCGACGTCACCTGAACGATATAGGTTCCAGGCGGAATGCTGCCTGAAGCGCTTGGCGTGCTTGCAGGTGCCGGCGCTGTCTGTGCCGGTGCTGCCGGCGCAGGTGTGCTCGCCTGCTGGCCCAGGTTGAGCGGTCCGTCTTGCGGTGCCGCTGGAGCCGGCGCAGCGCTCGCCTCCGGCGCTCGCGCCACCTGAACCGGAGCGTCCGGCTTCTTCCTCGGCAATACGGTCGGGATCGTTGCCACCGGTACGCTTGCTTCAGCTTCGGTGGCGGTTTCGTTGACGGCTACAATCGCGGGCGTCGCAGGCAGCGGCACGGCGGCAGAATTATCCAGGGACACAACCGGGCCCGTTGCGGCGATCGGTTGATCCGCCCCGGAGATCACAGGTGTGGTCGCAACGACCCTCGGCGTATCCGTTTCTCCGGAGGAAGACGGTGCGGACGGCGCGGGTATCGCCGGCGTCTCAGCGGCCGCCGCCGGATCGCCTTCGGAAATAATCGTTCCATCCGGCCGCACGACAAGGGTCCTCACCCGTTTCGGCGAACCGGGCACAAGATCCGCATCGCCATTAACACCGACCGGAGCCGGCGGCAGCTCTGCGGGTACCGGGGTCTCCGGCAGGACAAGCCGGTCCGGTCCGGACGTGCCCGGTCCGTCAACACGGTCATATATCAGTTTGCCGGACTGGTTACCGTCTGCCGCGGCCACTTTGTCCGGATAGATCTTCAAGGGTTCCTGCAGCCCGCTGATCACCGGCGGCGGACCGCTCGGAACCTGAACCGCGTCGCCGTCGGTCATGAAAAAACCAGCAGCCCCGATGACAGCGATACCGAGTATTCCGGCCGCGACAAACAGGCCCCTGCGGGATTTTTCCCTGGCATGCGGCATGGCGGCCTTTTCCGCGCTCGTATGCGGCGGCAGGACCCCCGCCCCGCTCAGGCTCGGATCGCTTTCCTGCATCGCACGTGCAACAGCATCGAGATCGTAGCCTTCGGGCGGCGGCGGCGTTTCCTCTTCGTCAACTTGCGGCACGGAATCGGCGGCAGCCGGCCAGGTCATGTCATCGATTTCCGCTGCGGATACGCGTGCTTCGGCAGCCTGCGAAGTTGGTGCCTGAGGGGTGCGTTTCCGGTTTTCCGGGTCGGGGAAGTCGAGATCGGCAAAAAGGGAATCTATTCCGGCGGGATTGTCATCGTTTCGTCCAACCCGGGCAGTCTCTTGTGCTCCGGCTTCGGTGTGCGTTGCGGTCAACGCAGCGAAGAAGTCGTTTTCGTCGATCGCGGGACGCTGAGGCCGAGGTTCGCTGTCCGTTTCGACAGCAGGAGCAGTCACGTCGGAGCTGACCACAGGCGCGAGGGATGGCGCAGCCTCCCACTGTTCCGTCCGGCCGGTTTCATCGCTTTGCTCGACTTCCACGGCCGCTTCGAATTCCGGCTGTCTGTAACCGGTTTCAGAATGGACCGCATAGGCCGCGTGTTCTTCGGGACTTTGGTCGACGTCCTGAGGAAGATCTTCCGTGGCAGCTATATTTGCCGTCTCGTCGACGGACTGGCGCAAGGCGCCGATCAGCTCATCTTCAAGTTCCGCGGTCAGGTTCTGCTCAAGGTCCAGCGAAACCGATGGAGCCAGGCCGGTTCTGTCCTCGGCTCCCGGAATTTCCGCCGGTGCTGAAAATTGTCGATAGTCCTGATACGGATCGGCGGGATTGGGCGGAAGCGGCTCCGCGGGCTTGCCCGCGACGGGATGCGTTGCCCCTCCGGAAACCGCGATGTCCGGCTGCTGCGGCCACAGCGCAGAGACATCGGCTTGCCTGTCCGGTGAAATTTCTGCGGAAGCCGGGGTGTTCATCCCGTGAATTTTCGCCGGTTCCGACGAGACCGCAGCCGAAGTTCCTTCGAAAATGCCTTCTTCGGCAGCCGTATCGGTCGGTTCTTGCGCCGTCCCTGTTGCGGCAAAGGTCGGCTCAATACGCCCCTGCGCAGTGTCCGAAGCTGCGGGCTGTTCTCCCGCGACCTCGTTCAATGCGGCAAAATAATCGGTATTTTCAACCCGGCCGCTCACATGTGCCCCCGATTGCTTGTTCCTGTGGACAATCCGCGCCAGTTCTACCAGCGGGTCTTCCACAGCCGGGCGCTCATTGCCGCGAGTATCACCGGGCACATGCGAATCCGTTCGTTTTGTTTCGTAATCTTCTGACATGAGCCTTACGAAAACCGGTCCTTTTCATCGCCTTGACCTGACGTTTCGTCAGCCCCGGCAATATGTTTAAACTAGCGCATTTCCTCAGGAGCATTGACGCCAAGAATCGCCAGACCCGAAGCGAGCACCAAAGACATTGCACGAACCAAAGCAAGACGTGCCAGGGTTAATTTGGCGTTACTGCCGTCAATAAAGCGTAAATGCGGCAATTCCTTGCCTCTATTCCAGTGGCTGTGCAGAGAACTTGCCAGCTCATGCAGATAAAAAGCGATTCTATGCGGCTCATGTGTTTCGGCCGCCGCCTCTACCACTTTCGGCCATTCCGCCATTCTGGCGATCAGCTCCAGTTCGCCGCTGTCATCGAGCAAGGCGAAATCGGCGCTGACGAGCTCGGCCTCATTTATCGTCAGGTCGGCAAACTCTTCGCCCGCCTGACGCAGGACAGAGCAGCAGCGCGCGTGGCCATATTGAACATAAAAGACCGGATTGTCTTTTGATTGTTCGGTGACCTTCTTGAAGTCGAAATCCAGCGGCGCGTCATTCTTGCGGAAAAGCATCATGAACCGGACCGGGTCGGAGCCGACCTCGTCCACGACCTCGCGCAGGGTGATGAAATCGCCAGAACGCTTGGACATCTTCACGGGTTCGCCGTCGCGCATCAGTTTCACCAGTTGGCAGAACCGGACGATGACTTCGGTTTTTCCGTCCGATACGGCCTTTCCCACGGCCTGGAGCCTTTTCGCGTAACCGCTGTGATCCGCGCCCAGCACATAGATCACTTCCTGAAAGCCGCGTTCGAACTTGTCCTGAAAGTAGGCGACATCCGCGGCGAAATAAGTGTAGGAGCCATCGGATTTCTTAAGCGCCCTGTCGGTATCGTCACCAAAATTGCTGGCACGGAACAGGGTCTGTTCCCGGTCTTCCCAGTCGTCCGGCAACTGCCCCTTCGGCGGCGGCAAAGTCCCCTGATAGACAAGGCCTTTGTCGCGCAGACCGTCCAGCATGTGATCGATCTTCGAACCGTTGCTTTCCTTGCGTTCATGAAGTGACTTCTCCGAAAAGAAAACTTCATGCTCAACGCCGAGCGCCGCCAGATCCTCCCGGATCAGATCGAGCATCGCGGCCATGGCCCTCTCTTTTACGAGCGGCAGCCACTCGCTCTCGTCCTTGTCCCCCAGGGAAGCGCCGAATTCCTTTTTGAGCCGCTCTCCGACCGGTTTGAGATAGTCCCCCGGATAAAGCCCTGCGGGAATTGCGCCTATATTGTCACCGAGCGCTTCCCGGTAGCGCAGGAAGGCGCTGCGGGCGAGTGTCTCGATCTGCGATCCGGCATCGTTGATATAGTATTCCTTGACCACTTCATTGCCAGCGAATTGCAACAGATTGGCAAGGGCATCGCCGACAACGGCGCCACGGATGTGACCGACATGCATCGGCCCGGTCGGGTTGGCGGAAACATATTCGACATTCACCTTCGGAGCCGGAGACTGCCCGATCGAGCCGAAGGCCATGCCGTCCTGCAGGATACTGCCCAGGATGCGATGCCAGACAACCGGTGCGACCCGCATGTTTATGAAACCCGGGCCGGCGATCGCCGTCTCGGTAATTTCAGGGTCCCGGCTCAGTTGTCCCACGAGTTTTTCAGCCAGATCGCGCGGTTTCATGCCCAAAGGTTTGGCGAGCACCATTGCTGCATTGGTGGCAAGGTCGCCGTGCGCGCGATCGCGCGGTGCTTCGACAACGACACGTGACAGATCCGGAGAAGCTCCATTAGAATCTTTGAGATCAATTGCCTGGAGCGCTTCTTTGACACGTTGCGTGAAGTCCGCGAAGATATTCATTGAACACCGATCGGTTTTTGTCTTTGAAACACAAAGCCCCGCGCGCGCTGCGAAGACCAAAGGCTTCGGCGTCACAGGGCTGGCCGTAAATTCGTTCCTGCGCCTACCCCAAATCGGGGGTGTCGTCAAACAATCTGCTATGTTCTTCTATCGCGTAGCGGTCCGTCATTCCGGCAATATAATCGCAGACCCGTCTGGCAATGTCGTTTTCGCTCAGCGATTGCAGCCCCTCGTTCCAGGGCGACGGCATCAGGTCCGGGTCCGCCAGGAAGCCGCCGAACAGGTCCTTGACGACACGGGCGACGAGCCTGCGGACTGCCAGGACATCGTGGTGACGGTATACCCGGGCGAAGAGAAATCTTTTCACATCCTTTTCGGAAACAGCCATTCGCTCGGAAAAGCCGACCAGACAGCGGCCCGCCATGCGAATGTCCTCGGGGCTTCTGGGATCGACCTGCGAAATGTTGCGGACGGCCTCGTGGATCACGTCCTCCACCATGCGGGTGATGGACCGGCGCACGATTTCATGAATGCGCCGGCTTTCCTCCAGACCGGGATATTTGCCATCCACCTCGGCAAGGATGTCCGCCAGAAACGGCACGGCGCGCATGTCATCGATCGCAAACAGCCCGGCTCGCAGGCCGTCATCCAGATCGTGGGCGTCATAGGCAATGTCGTCGGCGATCGCCGCGGCCTGCGCCTCCCCTCCCGGCCACGTGTCCAGCAGCAGATCCTGCTGACCGGCATATTCCCGGATGGCGAACGGCAATTCGCCGCCTTTGAATTTTCCGAGCGGCGCTCCGTCGGGTCCAACAAGCGGGCCATTGTGCTTCACGAGGCCCTCAAGGGTTTCCCAGGCAAGGTTCAGTCCGTCGAATTCCGCATAGCGCTGTTCCAGATGGGTGACGACCCGCAGAGACTGGGCATTGTGGTCGAACCCGCCGAAAGGGGCCATGGCATCATGCAGCACGTCTTCCCCTTCATGACCGAAGGGAGTGTGTCCAAGATCATGGGCAAGGGCCAGGCTTTCGGCGAGATCCTCATCCAGGCGCAACGCCCGCGCCAGGGACCGGGCAATCTGCGACACTTCGATCGTATGGGTCAGCCGGGTCCGGAAATGATCGCCTTCGTGATAGACAAACACCTGGGTCTTGTGTTTCAGCCGCCGGAAGGCGGAGGAATGAATGATACGGTCGCGGTCCCGCTGGAAGGGTGTCCGTGTCGGGCTTTCCGGTTCCGGAAACAGCCGGCCCCGGCTGTTCGCGGGATTTTCCGCGTATACAGCGCGGGACTGAGCCCCAAAGCCTATTTCCGCCGTCATCTGTTTCCAGCCTTTGCTCACGGTGTGTCCCCGTGCCTGGGGTGTGGCCTCATAAAGGAAGATAAAATGGTTTGAGTCGATTTGGTCTTCATCAAGGAGCGAAAGCGCAGGAAATGTGGTTCATTTTCAAGCCTTTCGCGACGCAGAGAAGGACCAATTCGGACAAATCCCAAGGACATGGAAATGGCTTCACCCCGTGTCGTCAGCGCGCTTGACCGGGCAGGAAGCCCGCTCCGCACACTCTTCCTAACGGGGTTTCGCGATTTCCGATGCCATTTGGTCTTCATTTATGAGTCCACACCCTAACTTGGATCCATCCCATGCCGCTCATTGACGGGAGCGACATCAAACCATACTTAAACTATAGAAATCAGGTTAAAAGCCCTGCCACACGGCAGGAGCAAAGCGAGTCGGCGGACCATGACCCAAACACTTGAAAGTCGAGTAACAGTCAGCGACCGCGCTGCCAAGCGGATCGCGGCAATTTTGTCGAAAGAACCGGACGGCAGCATGCTTCGCGTCAGCGTGGAGGGCGGTGGCTGTTCCGGACTGCAATATAAATACGACGTGGTGGACAGCAGCGAGGAAGACGACCTGATACTTGAAAAGCAGGGCGCCACGGTGCTGATCGATTCCATTTCGCTGCAGTATATGGGCGGGTCGGAGATCGATTTTGTCGACGATCTGATCGGTCAGTCCTTCCAGATCAACAACCCGAACGCGACCGCCGGCTGCGGCTGCGGGACCAGCTTCGCGGTCTGACCGTGCCCATGTAGAATTCATCAGGCCGGCTGCCCCGGCTTTTCGGAAATCGAGGCAACCGGCCCATGAAAATCGCGACCTGGAACATCAATGGCGTCAAGGCCCGGATCGATACGGTCCTCGCGTGGCTCAAGGAGACATCTCCGGACGTAGCCTGCCTGCAGGAAATCAAGTCGGTCGACGAGAACTTTCCGCGTCAGCCCTTCGAGGACCTCGGGTACAACGTCGAAACTCATGGCCAAAAAGGATTTAACGGGGTGGCGCTTCTGGCGAAATCCCCGCTTGAAGACGTGCAGCGCGGACTTCCCGGCAATGATGCCGACGAGCAGGCCCGCTATATCGAGGCCGGCATTTCCACGGCGGGCGGCGCCATCCGGTTCGGCTGCCTCTATCTTCCCAACGGCAATCCGCTCGGAACGGAAAAGTTCCCCTACAAACTGGAGTGGATGGACCGTCTGATCGCGCATGCGGAAAGGCGGCTGGCGGAAGAAACGCCTTTCCTGCTGCTTGGCGATTACAATGTCATTCCGGATCCCGTCGACGCGAAGAACCCCGAAAACTGGATCGGCGACGCGCTCTTTCAGCCAGAGAGCCGCCGCAGGTTCAGAGCCCTCACGCATCTCGGTCTGACCGAAGCTGTGCGCTCCTGCAGCGAAGAAGCCGATATCTACACTTTCTGGGACTATCAGGCCGGTGCCTGGCAAAAAAACAACGGTATTCGCATCGACCATATTCTCATGTCGGCCCAGGCCACCGACCGGATGACAGGTTGCGGGATCGACAAGCATGTGCGGGGCTGGGAAAAACCCTCCGACCATGTCCCTGTCTGGGTGAAGCTCGCCGCGTGACGGTTTCCAGATAACAACCCGGCTTTTTTCCTCCGGGAGCGGCGCTCGCCAAGCTGCGTCGCAGAATGCGCTATTCTTGGGCTTGCAGTCCCCGGCTTCCATGGTAAGCTTTACGGATTATGGGATAACGCTACGCCGCAATCCGTCCGCACAGGCAGCCCGCGGACACGCTTTACCGGCCTCGTGCAAACGTGCCGGGAAGAATCGTTCTGCCTCGAAACTGGCGGTTTTTTCGGTTCTGGCGGTTGTGTTCAGTGCCTGCGGCAGCACTTTTGCCAATGCCCAGGACGTCTCCTGCACATGCAGGTTCAAAGGTCATGACTACAGCCTGGGGGAATCGATCTGCCTCAACGGATCGGACGGTTCGCGCATGGCGACCTGCGGCATGGTTCTGAACAACACGTCCTGGCAATTCAGCAACGCCCCCTGCCCCTTGTCCCGGCTCCAGCCGGATAGCAAACCGGCAGGCTTAAAACCCGTCCCCGCGGTTCCGGGCCGGGCCTCCTGAAGAAAACCGTTTCCTGATAAAAGGTCACCACAATCGACCGGCTGCGGCTGTTTGGCGAACCGGGTAGCAGACGACGGGTGCCGGCGCCTTATTGCGGCAGGGGAACCTGCTGCGCGGTCAGCATGTCGGGACGGTTCTGCTGAAGCCAGCCATCGGCAAGTGAACGGGCCATCTGCCTGACCGGCTCGGGGGACACGGCGAAATACTGTTCGTGCAGGGAGTTGACCCAGCCAGTATCAGCACCGGCAGCCTGTTCCCGCGCGACTGTCAACCACATGAGGCCGCGGGCCTTCTTCTTGTCGGACGAGCCGAGAGAATAAAGCGTTTCGCCGAGCCTTGCCTGCGCGCCGACATGCCCTTTCAAAGCAGCCAGGTTGTACCAGCGGACAGCCATGCGGCTGTTGGAACTCTGGTACATCCGGCCAAGCTCGTATTGCGCATCCGCATCGCCGAAATAGGAGGCTGCATGGGTGAAAATCTGCCTGGCACGAGGCTCGTTTTTCGGGACCGCGCCGTCTATGCCGTTCAGATAATAGGATCCAAGCGCCACGAAAGCGCTGGAGACGAAGGGAGCATCGGGCGCGTCAGGCCGGTCCTCTCCGTGTTCGCGCACGATCTGGCTGTAATACTGAAACGCTTTCAGATCGTCTTCCTGAACGCCGTCGCCCTTGGCATACATCTCGCCGAGTTTCCAGGCGGCCATGGGCTGCCCGTTTTCCGCGGCATATCGCAGAGAGCCTAGAGCGGCGGCCTTGTCGCCGGAATAATACTGACGAGCGCCCGCGCGGAGCGCTTCCATCGGCGACAGATCATCCGGTCCTATCGCCCTGGCCGATGCCGGCTGGCCGTCGAATGCCAGAGCCGGTCCCGCCGCTGTCATCATCGCCAATAGGCCGAGCGCAAGTCCGGCCTTGCCAAGACGTTGACGCATTGAGCTGTTGTTTCGCATCCCGGTCACACTATTACCCGCCGGCCAAGTCATATAACTCCGACGGACGATCTTTCCGATCTCGTTTTTTGTCCGCGCCAAGCGCATCTCAAGTCACTATCAACCCGCCGAGCCCGGCTCCTGCGGGTTTCCTGTTTCGGTTTGTCCCGCAGCATCCCGGTTCAGCTGAGCGCTGGATGCTGCGGCACTTCAGGCCGATCAACTCTGCTTTCCCGCCAGTTCACAGGAAAGCCGGTTGATCAACAGTGGCCAATCATTTCGGCCTTAGTTGGGCCGTAACGCGCCCAAATAAGACCATTTATTGAAACCTTGCGCCTCACCCGGGAGATTGAACCGGAAGGTTGCAACCGGCGCCGGGTCTGACAATATCTCAACGGGTGGCGGCCAAACATGGCCGAACATTGGCAGCCCGATCATTCCAGGTCCTTCCGAATAACTCTGTCGGCAAGTGTTGCGGAATAGGCACATTTTCCGGCCTTGCGTCCCCTCCCGGGCACCGGGTATTAGATCACCGCCGGGTTGACGATGTGTTTCCGGAACGAATTTTTCCGGTGCCGCTGTTGAAAACGGGGGTTTCAGGCCAAAATCCTTTGCCGTTCTATCTTTGTCCTTCAAACTGGAGACCGATTCGGTGTAGGTACCGGCGCTGAAGCCGGAAATTCATGGTCAAGGACCCATCAGGGAAACGGAATGAGCGCAAAAGACGATCTATTTGCAGGCAACGCGGCGGTTTCGGCACCTCTGACCGCAGACAATCCCGCCCCTGCGCCGCAAAAACCACGTCCGGTCGCAGCCGTCCCCGTACCCGATGAGTACTCCGCAGCCGATATCGAGGTTCTGGAGGGACTGGAACCAGTGCGCCGCCGCCCCGGCATGTATATCGGCGGCACTGACGAAAAATCGCTGCATCACCTCTTCGCGGAAGTCATCGACAACTGCATGGACGAAGCGGTTGCCGGCCATGCAACCTGGATTGACGTGACATTATCCGCCGACGGATTTCTGACCGTCACCGATAACGGGCGCGGTATTCCGGTAGACCCCCACCCGAAGTTCAAGGACAAATCGGCGCTTGAAGTCATCATGACCACGCTGCATGCGGGCGGTAAGTTCGACAGCAAGGTCTATGAAACATCCGGCGGCCTGCACGGGGTTGGTATTTCCGTGGTGAACGCCCTGTCGGAGGAACTCGTCGTCGAGGTCGCCCGGAGCCGCAAGCTTTACCGCCAGACGTTCCGCCGCGGTCACGCGCAGGGTCCGCTGGAGTTTGCCGGCGAAACCCAGAACCGCCGCGGTACGCTAGTGCGGTTCAGGCCGGATGAACAGATATTCGGCAAGGGTGCAAGGTTCCAGCCGGCCCGGCTTTTGAAGATGGCCCGTTCCAAGGCCTATCTGTTCGGCGGTGTAGAAATCCGCTGGCATTGCGCGCCTGAACTCCTGTCGGAAAAAGACGAAACACCCGCGGAGGCCGTGTTCCATTTCCCCGGCGGGTTGAAGGATTTTCTGGCGGAAAGGCTGACCAAGGAGCGTCGTGTCGTCGACGAGATCTTTGCCGGGCGCACCGACAAGACGGGTAAACACGGGTCGGTCGAATGGGCGGTCAGCTGGTTCGCCGGCGATGGGTTCGTCAATTCCTATTGCAACACGGTGCCGACACCGGAAGGCGGCACCCATGAAGCCGGTTTCCGCTATGCTCTGCTGCGCGGCCTGAAGGCCTATGGCGAACTGACCAACAACAAGAAGGCGGCCATCATCACCGGTGACGACGTGATGACCTCTGCCGGGGGCATGCTGTCCGTCTTTATCCGGGAACCGGAATTCGTCGGCCAAACCAAGGACAGGCTCGCAACGAACGAAGCCACCAGGATTGCCGAAACGGCGGTTCGCGATGCGTTCGACCACTGGCTTACCGCGTCTCCGAACCAGGCCAACAAGATACTGGAATGGGTGCTCGACCGTGCCGAGGAAAGGCTTCGGCGCAGGCAGGAAAAGGACGTGGCGCGCAAGACCGCGGTCCGCAAGCTGCGCCTGCCCGGAAAGCTCGCCGATTGCTCCGCCAACCAGGCAGAAGGAACGGAACTCTTCATCGTCGAAGGGGATTCGGCGGGCGGTTCAGCGAAGCAGGCCCGCAACCGCGCCAATCAGGCTATCCTTCCCCTGCGCGGCAAGATACTCAATGTCGCCAATGCCGGCCGCGACAAACTTGTTGCCAACCAGCAACTGGCCGATCTCGTTCAGGCCCTGGGATGCGGTACACGCACGCAATACAGGGAGCCGGACCTTCGCTATGAGAAGATCGTCATCATGACCGACGCGGATGTCGATGGCGCTCATATCGCATCACTTCTGATTACGTTTTTTTACCGCGAGATTCCGGAACTCATTCACGGCGGCCATCTCTATCTCGCGGTTCCACCTCTTTACCGGCTCAGCCAGGGTGGCAAGACGCTTTATGCGCGCGACGATGCCCATAAAGACGAGTTGCTGGCAACAGTGTTCAAGGGCAAGGCGAAGGTCGAAATCGGCCGTTTCAAGGGGCTTGGCGAGATGCTTCCCGCCCAGTTGAAGGAAACCACCATGGACCCGTCGAAAAGGTCACTGCTGAAAGTCGGCGTCGACGCACTGGCAATAGCGGAAACCGAAGACACGGTCGAACGTCTCATGGGCAACAAACCTGAAGCCCGTTTCCAGTTCATTCAGGAGAATGCGGAATTCGCGGACGACCTTGATATTTAACCGCAAGAACGGGTAACTTGTTTCTTGGTTTTAGTCTCTGGAGCGCAATTTGGAGCGTTTGATCCTCGGCTCCGCTCCCAGGAATATCTACCGGACCAGTATTATGTTAGACCGGGTGTACACAATTTTCGACAAACGCCGCCGGCCGCTGCGTAATCACGTGTATCTTGCGTTTCCCGAACATGACATCGCCTTTGCCCGGATCGCGGAAGCGGCATTTCATACTCTTGCTCCGGTTCTCCACCATTTGGCCGGCACCGAATTCTGCGGAACGTTCACTGACCGGTCCGCCAAAGCCACGGAGATTTCGGACCGGTCCCTGTTCCACGGAAACGTGGAACTGCTCACGGCGCGTGAATTGAAGCGGCGCCACCCCGACATGAAGATCGTAGCCTGGGTACAGGATCCGCTGCACCGGCTCGCCTATTGCTACGAAAAGATCATCATGAATGAACTTCCGCTTCCTTCGTATTATCAGGAAAGCTATTTCGACAAATCCATGTCGCCAGAGGATTTCGTCTCACATGTGGCATCGATCTCGGATCTTGAGGCGGATAACCTTTTTCGCAGCCAGACCGCGGCTCTGACTTACAAGGGCGCACTCACGGCGGATATCATCCTGCTTCTGGAGCATTTCGAGCAATCTCTGGATACGTTCCTTGCAGCCGGATCGCTGAAATTCCGGCCTTCTCCCTCGTTCACCTATCGGGCGCTGGATTATGTCTCCCCCGGCACGCTGCGTTCCTTCGAGGACGAAGGCTTGTTCCATAAACTCAGGCGTCGATACAAAGCCGACTATGAATTATTCTACGCGCAAGCTGCTGTCCTAGCGTAATCCGGCTCGCTCGCAAATCCGATATAGTCTCCAGATTTCAACCAGTTCGTGTATTCCAGCTGCCGGCACATATTCCTTTTCCCCGCATTTGGACCGGTTGTTCCCGGTCGGAATTTATGTAACGCGCATGGAACTTCGCTGCCCATTTCATGAGCTTCACGTCGCTGTATTAACTGAGATGGCAAAAGTTGCGCGGAAATACTCGCTTTTCTTTACATTTTACCTCTTCGACGCATTGACACCCGTGCGCATGGATGTAGGGTGCGCACGTTGGCTGCAGTGGTTCCCACGGCGCGGCCGAATTTAATCACGACATCCGAAATAACATCCGGGCAAAGCGCTCCATGGCATTTGATACTCTCGGTCTTAGCGAGAAGGTCCTCGCTGCAGTTGAAGCAGCAGGTTATAAAGAACCCACGGCAATCCAGGCGGGCGCAATCCCGCTGGTTCTGGAACGACGGGACGTGCTCGGCATCGCACAGACGGGCACCGGCAAGACCGCGAGCTTCACGCTGCCGATGCTGACCCTTCTTGAAAAAGGAAGGGCACGTGCGCGCATGCCGCGCACACTCATCCTCGAACCGACGCGCGAACTCGCTGCGCAGGTCGAGGAAAACTTCGAGAAATACGGCACCAATCACAAGCTCAATGTCGCCCTGCTCATAGGCGGCGTCTCGTTTTCCGAACAGGACAAAAAGCTGGACCGTGGCACGGATGTGCTCATCGCGACGCCGGGACGTCTGCTCGACCATGTCGAACGCGGTAAACTGCTGCTGCAGGGTGTTGAAATTCTGGTTATCGACGAAGCTGACCGCATGCTGGACATGGGGTTCATTCCCGACATTGAGCGCATCTGCAAGTTGATCCCCTTCACGCGCCAGACATTGTTCTTCTCGGCGACCATGCCGCCCGAGATTCAGCGGCTTACAGAAGCTTTCCTGCAGAATCCCGCGCGGATTGAAGTCGCGCGGACGTCGTCGACTTCCGACAATGTGACCCAGTTGCTTAAAGCTTCCGGATCCAAGGACTTCGACAAGCGCGCGGCGCTGCGCGAACTGCTCGAAGGCGCGGAAGACCTGCAGAACGCCATCATCTTCTGTAACCGCAAACGGGATGTAACAACGCTGTTCCGCTCACTGGAGCGTCATGAGTACAACGTTGGCACCCTTCACGGTGACATGGACCAGCGCACGCGCATGGCCACGCTCGACAATTTCCGAAAGGGAAATATCAAGATTCTCGTTGCAAGCGATGTCGCCGCTCGGGGTCTGGACATTCCCGAGGTCAGCCATGTCTTCAATTATGACGTCCCGATCAATGCCGAGGACTATGTTCACAGGATCGGCCGTACTGCCCGGGCAGGCCGGAAGGGCACCGCCTTCACGCTGGTGACCGAAGAAGACCATAAATACCTGGCCGCAATCGAAACGCTTATCGAAAAAGCACCCGAATGGGTGGGTGAGCCTATCGACTTTGAAACCGCGGCCAAGGAACGCAAGGCCCGGCGGAGAGGCGGAAAACCCGCGAAAGATGTCAAGTCGAGCAACGATAACGAGGCCGAAAAGGCCCCGACAACCGGACGCCGGCGCTCGCAGTCAAAGCCCCGACAGGCGGCCGTGAGCAGCATCGAAGAAAAACAGGAAATTCTGGAACCGATACCGGTTCCCAATATTTCGGACTCTTCGGGAAGCAGAAAATCCAGAAACGAGAAGCAGGAACCGGCCTTCAGCCCGGGTGTTCATATTCCCGCTTTCCTTTTGCGCGAACCCCGGCCCAAAAAAGCTTCATAACTGAGAGTTCCGTAAAGGATTCTGTCTGGACTTAACGGCTCCTTAAACCTTCCATCAGAGTCTAAAGCCTAGTTCTTGCGGCCGTGTGGGGCGGATTCGCAGGACTTAGGCGAGAGTAGCTTGATGTCGGATTCAGACGACCACCAGCGGACCATTGGATATGGTGCCTCCGCACTCAATTATATCAAAAAAAATATGCTGCCGGCTTATCCGCGCAGTTATGAGCTGTGGTACACCTATTCCGCCGGGTACAATCAGGGTTTGAACCGGGCCATCAATGAATCCATCAAGGCCAACGGCCACGTCAGCACGGACGAAATGCTGACGCTGTACGGCCGATTTCTGTCGCCCATCCGCCTGGGCGACCGGCTCGATGAAGTTGGCACCAAGGTTTCCCGAGAAGTCGAAGAGCTGGTGGATTCACTCAAGCTGAGCGCAGATGCGACCTCCGATTATGGCGCCGCGCTGGAACAGGCCAGCGAAAAAATCAAATCCGTCGCCGATCCAAAAAAACTCCAGAATTACGTTACACATCTGGTGAAATCGACCCAAAGCGCTGTCGCTTCCAACCGCAAGCTTGAGAGCCAATTGCTGGAGTCGAAGAAACACATCGAAAACCTACAGTCTTCCCTTGAAGCGATCCGATATGAATCGCTGACGGACGAACTGACGACCCTGAGCAATCGCAAGCATTTCGAAAATTCGATCGAACGGGCCATCGAGCAAGCCGAGACGGGCGGGCACGGCTTTGCGTTGCTGATGACGGATATCGATCACTTCAAGAAATTCAACGATACCTACGGTCACCAGACAGGTGACCAGGTTCTGCGTCTCGTTGCCCTTGCCGTCAAACAGAATATCAAGGCCCAGGATATCGCCTGCCGTTACGGCGGTGAGGAATTCGCCATCATCCTTCCGCACGAAACCCTGGATGCCGCCACTGATATCAGTGAGCGCATTCGCGTGGCGGTGATGTCGAAGGAACTCGTAAAACGTTCCACCGGCGAAAATCTTGGCCGGGTCTCCATTTCCGTCGGTATTGCCACTTACCGGAATACGGACAATGCCCACTCTATCGTCTCGCGGGCGGACGAAGCGCTTTATGCCGCCAAAAACGCCGGCCGCAATCTCGTGAGGAGCGAAAAGGACCTCGCGGTTGCAGCGGATCAGGTGGACGTTGCCTAGATGACGTCGTCTAAAGCGTGTCGCGTTAAATTGAATTCAGGAAATCGCCCGAACGCATTTGCAATGCAAACGCTGCCTCGGGCGTCCTCCACTAATCCACTTAAACGTGACACGCTCTAAAGCGCTTTAAAAACTGTTTTCATTGATCAAACGAATTTTTCAAAAGCCGCCGCATCGGCATGCTTCCTTACTCGTGAAATCCCGACGATCAGGCACACGAGGGCACCCTTGGCAGCTATCGGCTTCCGGCATCGAGACCCATCTGCCAGAAATCGCTTTCCAGCCGGCAGGCTTTTTCAAATATCGACAGAACGCGAGGATAGCGGTTTTCCGTCAACACCTGTGCCGCGGTCCGATCCAGCCAGCAGGAAAATCCTCCGGCGACTTTCTGGTAGTCATCTCCCGCATATTCCCCGATCCAGAGCCGGTACGGGTTTCCCGCATGATCCGCCCCCCCGTCCTGAAGGCGCGCGCCGATCTCCGCATAACCGATGATGCAGGGTGCAAGGGCGGCCTGTAGATCCAGAAGATCGCCGGACATGCCCGCGTCCAGGACAAACCTGGTGTAGGCCATCGTCGGAGTCTCTTCGGGAGCGTTTTCGATGTCGCTTCTGGACATTCCCCAATCGCCGCACAGACCGACATGCAGATCAAGTTCGGCATCCAGAATCGCCTTCACGCCTTCCAGCGACTGGCGCATGTCGTCAATCGTGGGGCTCTTGTAAACGCCGAGGGCATAAGCACGGGCGAACTGGATCAGAAACAGATAATCCTGCACGAGGTAGTGCCGGAAGCATTCCTGCGGCAGGGAGGCGTCACCGAGCTGCCTTACGAAGTCATGGTTCGTATAGCTGGCCCATTGCGGTGCCGCATCGGCCTTGAGCCGTTCAAACAGTGTCATGAAGGGTCCATCGAGATAGATATGGCTGGATCAATGTCCAACCGCGGTCAGCGGACGGCGGCCTGAAGCGATACGGATTCGCCGCAGCCGCAGGCGGAAACCTCATTCGGGTTCCTGAATACAAATCCGGACCGAAACTTGGTGACCTCAAAGTCCATCTCGGTTCCGAGCAGGAAGAGAACCGCCGAAGGATCGACAAACAGCTTCGCGCCCTTGTCCTCGATCACATCGTCCCCGGCTTTTGCTTCCTCCACCAGATCCATCGTGTATTCCATGCCCGCACAGCCACCGGTCTTGATCCCGACACGCAGGCCGATCGCCTTCCCGCCGGAATTCTCGACGAGTTCCGTTACCCGCTCAGCGGCGGTGTCGGTCAGAGTCATAACCTGGAATTTTCCGGCGGAAGCCATGTTGTCCTCATTCAGTTTCGGGATACCAAAACCTGATATAGGGTTTCAGCTTATCGGATAAAGGGTTGCCAACTCAATACCAGTTGAGGGCGACCTTGGCTTCGTCGGACATCCGCTCCGGCGTCCAGGGCGGATCGAAGACCATATCGACGTTGACTGGGCCGACACCGGCGACCGCGGAAACGGCATTTTCCACCCAGCCCGGCATTTCACCGGCGACCGGACATCCCGGAGCTGTCAGCGTCATATCGATATTGATCGACCGGTCATCCTCGATATCGACCTTGTAGATCAGGCCGAGCTCATAGATATCGCACGGGATTTCCGGATCGTAGACCGATTTAAGGGCACCAACGATATCGCTCGTCAGCCTGTCGAGTTCATCGGCGGGAATGGCGCTTTTGGCCGAGACTTCAGTCTGCAGCTCTTCGCCATTCGCGTCAGTATCAATCGTGGTAGCGTTTTCCATCCTGGGTCCGTCCTTACCCGAAAAAGCTCTGCGCCTTCAGCAACGCCTCATAAAGCGCGTCGACTTCGGCACGAGTGTTATAAAGCCCGAAGCTTGCCCGACATGTAGAGGTCACGCCGTATCTTGCCAAGAGCGGTTGGGCGCAATGGGTGCCGGCGCGAACCGCCACCCCTGCCCTGTCGATGATCGTCGCCACATCGTGGGCATGAGCGCCCTCAATCTCGAAGGAGACGATAGCTCCCTTTCCGGGCGCTTCGCCGAAGATCCTGAGAGAATTGATTTCCTTCAGTTTCCGGTGTGCATATTCTTTCAAATCCGCTTCATGACGGGCAATATTCTCCCGGCCGAGCGCGTCCATGTAGTCCAGGGCCGCTCCAAGTCCGATCGCCTGGACGATCGGCGGGGTCCCCGCTTCGAAGCGGTGCGGCGGATCATTATAGGTGATCGCGTCTTCCGTGACATCCAGGATCATTTCGCCGCCACCGTTGAACGGCCGCAATGCCTTCAACCTGTCGGGCTTGCCCCAAAGCACGCCAATCCCGGTTGGCCCGTAAACCTTGTGGCCGGTGAAGACGTAGTAGTCGCAGTCGATATCCTGCACATCGACCGGCAGATGCACCGCCGCCTGGCTGCCGTCAACCAGGACCGGAATGCCGCGCTCATGCGCGATCCGGCAAACTTCCTTAACCGGAACCACCGTGCCCAATACGTTGGACATATGCGTGATCGCCACCAGCCTGGTCCTGTCGCTGAGCGCATCAGCGAAGGCATCCAGATCGAACGATCCGTCTTCGCGGACATAGACCCATTTCAGTTTTGCACCATGGCGCTCGCGGTGGAAATGCCAGGGCACGATGTTCGAATGGTGCTCCATGATGGACAGAACGATTTCTCCACCATCGGCGAAATAATCCGGTCCAAGGCCATAGGAGACAAGATTGATCGCCTCCGTCGTCGACTTGGTGAAGACGACCTCGTCGGCGGATGCGGCATTCAGGAAGCGGCGTACCTTCTCGCGCGCGGCTTCGTAATTGTCCGTCGCTGTGTTGGACAGGTAGTGCAGGCCCCGGTGCACATTGGCGTATTCATGCGAATACGCCTTCGTGACCGCATCGATAACGGCCTGCGGCTTTTGAGCCGACGCGCCGTTGTCGAGGTAGACCAGCGGTTTGCCATAGACTTCTCGCGCCAGGATCGGGAAATCCTTGCGGATGGTTTCGACATCGTAACCCGATGCCCGGGAGGTCTCGTGAGCGGTTGCAACCGACATTAGCCGCTGCTCCTTGTTTCCAGATCACCCTGTTCGCAACACCGTGGCCAGGCCACGGCATCCATTCCGATGATTTTCGGTCCCCAGGCCATGGGCAGGAAATCCGGATAAACCTCCCGGTTCCCCTGCCCCGACCCGGGACCGATACCTTTAGTGGCCGGCGAGCCAGTCGCGCACCCGCGCTTCCAGACCCTCGGTCACATCGTCTTCGCCATATTCCTCGATTGCCTCGGCAAGGAAGGCAAGCACGAGAAGCGTTCTGGCCTCGTCTTCCGGGATGCCGCGGGCGCGGAGGTAGAACAGCAGATCCTCGTCAATCTGGCCGCTGGTTGCACCATGTGCGCAAATAACGTCGTCCGCGAAGATTTCCAGCTCCGGCTTGTTGGCCATTTCCGCGTCCTCGGAGAGAAGCAGCGCCTGGGTCATCATTTCGCCGTCGGTTTTCTGGGCATGCGGGGCAACATTGATGCGCCCCTGGTAGACGCCCTTCGCCCGGCCGTCGAGAACCGTCTTGAAGAACTCGCGGCTGTTGCAGTGAGGAACCGCGTGATCGACGATCAGTGTCTGATCCGCCAGATCCTCATCGCGCGCCATGGTGACACCGTAAATCCCGGCATTGGAATTTTCGCCCGCGAAATTGATGAACTGCTGGTTCCGTATGAAACGCGGGCCGGCGATAAATCCGAGGGATTTGAACTCGGTTTGCGCGCCGATCGTTGCGATCGAGGTGATCAGCCGGGCGGTATCCGACTGCCCGACGATCAGCCGTGTCGCCACAAGCGACGCTGTGTCGGCAACATCATAGTCGAACACAATGTTGAGTTCACCGGCGCCTGTTTCGCCCGCAAAGGTCTCCAGAAGGCGCAGTTTCGCACCCTTTGCGACATAGATCTTGTTCCGGCTGACCTGGGCGCCGGCCGAAGCCGCCACGTGAACCAGTTCGACAGGCCGGGAGACTTCAGCGCCCTCTTTCACCTTCACGACCACGCCGCCCTGAACGAATGCCGTGTTCAGGGCCAGGACGCCGTCATTCGCCGCGGATTTCGGCGAGGCGAGCAGCTGTGCGCCGTGCTCACCGGCAAGTTCGCCGGTCAGGCTGGTAACGCTCACGCCTTCGCTCGCGAGCGCCTCGACATCGGAAAGCCCGGGAAGAAAGGCGCCATTGGCGACGACGATCCGGTAGCGCTCCAGGCCGCCAAAGGCGTCCTGGCCACCCAGAATGGCTTTGACGGCGCTTTCATCGGCGGCGGCGGCCAATGGAGCGGCCGACTTCATGAAGGCGCGCAGATCGGTGTATTTGTATTCCTCGACGCGCCGGTGCGGCAGACCCTTGTCGCGGATCTGGCTGACAGCGGCTTCCCTGAGGGCCGTGACGGCCACGGAACCGGTCAGGACGCCCTTGGCGGCCTCGAAGCGGCCGATCAGATCGCTTTCAGCCTGCGTGTGTTTGATGGGGACACTTGCATTCATATTGCGATGCTCCCTCAAGCCGCGGCGTCGACGTAGTCGGCGTAACCGTTCTTTTCCAGCTCAAGCGCCAGATCCTTGTCGCCGGTCTTGACGATCCGGCCTTTCGACAGGACATGCACGACATCTGGCACGATGTGATCCAGCAGACGCTGGTAGTGGGTGATCACCACCATGGCCCGGTCCGGACCGCGCAGCTTGTTGACACCGTCAGAGACGATACGCAGCGCATCGATGTCGAGACCGGAGTCTGTTTCGTCCAGCACGCAGAGTTTCGGCTCCAGCAGAGACATCTGCAGGATTTCGGCGCGCTTCTTCTCGCCGCCGGAAAAACCGACATTGAGCGGGCGCTTCAGCATGTCCATGGACACGTTGAGATGACCCGCAGCTTCCTTGACCCGCTTCATGAAGTCGGGAATGGAAAGCTGGGCTTCGCCACGCGCCTTGCGCTGCGCGTTCATCGCCGTTTTCAGGAATTCCATGGTGGCGACACCCGGGATTTCGATCGGGTACTGAAACGCCAGGAACATGCCCGCGGCTGCGCGCTCGTCCGGCGACATGTCCAGCATGTTCTGGCCGTCGAAAAGCACTTCGCCCTCGGTGACCTCGTAATCGTCCTTGCCGGCGAGAACATAGGACAGGGTCGACTTGCCGGAACCGTTCGGTCCCATGATGGCATGCACTTCGCCCGCCTTGACGGTCAGATTGACGCCGCGCAGGATTTCCGTTTCGTCTTCCGCGATGCGGGCGTGCAGGTTCTTGATCTCAAGCATTGTGGTCTTCTTCTTCAACGTTGCAACTGTTCGAGTCCAATCGGAACCAAGTGTCTATCGAAAGGACTATGTGACAAGTTCATTGCCACACACATTTCGCTCGCCAAAACTTCACTTTCCTCACTTGATTTTGAGAGTTGAGACCAGATGTCTCTGCCAGAAAGTCTTAGTTGTGGCTCTAAAAGTGCTCTAGCTGAAAACAACCAAACCATTAACCCCGGAGTGGAGCTCGTTGTTTTTTGTTTCTGCTGAGCTTTTATCATCTGCCCAATTTCAAGTGGGAACATCATTTGTTCCTTATCCTCTATCCAGAGGGCCATTCGATACACGTCTCTGCCCTTAGCTTCAAAATAAGCGGCGTAAGACATGGTAGCTGCGCTAACTACGTCCAATGCCAACTGATCAGCCCCCTTGAGTGAAACCAGAAAATTGTCTGCTTCACGTCTCTGAGCTTCAGTTGCCTTTTTCGATAGCCAAGAACCCAACCCCATCAGCCAACGGAGCCTTCCAGGCTGATCGAGATCAGCTTCTGAGCCTCGACGGCGAATTCCATCGGCAGCTGCTGGATGACGTCCTTGACGAAGCCGTTGACAATCAGCGCCACGGCTTCCTCTTCGGTCAGTCCACGCTGCAGGCAATAGAACATCTGGTCGTCCGAGATCTTCGAGGTGGTCGCCTCGTGCTCGAACTGGGCTGATGCGTTCTTGCTCTCGATGTAGGGCACCGTATGGGCGCCGCAGTCCTGCCCGATCAGCAGCGAATCGCACTGGGTGAAGTTGCGCGCGCTCGACGCCTTGCGGTGTGCCGAAACCAGACCGCGATAGGTGTTCTGCGACTTGCCGGCGGAAATGCCCTTGGAAATGATCCGGCTGGAGGAGTTCTTGCCCAGGTGGATCATCTTCGTGCCGCTGTCGATCTGCTGATAGCCGTTGGCCACCGCGATCGAATAGAATTCGCCGCGGGAGTTCTCGCCGCGCAGGATACAGGACGGATATTTCCAGGTGATCGCCGAACCGGTTTCCACCTGGGTCCAGGAGATCTTGGAATTCTTGCCGCGGCAATCGCCCCGCTTGGTAACGAAGTTGTAGATGCCGCCCTTGCCGTTCTTGTCTCCCGGGAACCAGTTCTGGACCGTGGAGTACTTGATTTCCGCGTCGTCCAGCGCCACGAGTTCGACAACGGCAGCGTGGAGCTGGTTTTCATCGCGCTGTGGCGCCGTGCAGCCTTCCAGATAGGACACGTATGCGCCCTTTTCGGCGATGATCAGCGTGCGTTCGAACTGGCCGGTATTCTGTTCGTTGATGCGGAAATAGGTCGACAGTTCCATCGGGCAGCGTACGCCTTCGGGAACATAGACGAACGAGCCGTCGGAGAAGACAGCCGAGTTCAGCGTCGCATAATAGTTGTCGGTGACCGGAACGACCGAGCCGAGATATTTCTTCACCAGATCCGGATATTCGCGCAAGGCCTCGGAGATGGAACAGAAAATGACGCCCGCCTTCTTGAGCTCCGCCTTGAAGGTGGTCACCACGGAAACGGAATCGAACACCGCATCGACCGCGACGCGGTTCTTCGGTTCCACACCTGCCAGAACTTCCTGTTCGCGAAGCGGAATGCCGAGTTTTTCATAGGTGGCCAGCAGCTCCGGATCGACCTCGTCGAGGCTTTTCGGGCCTTCGACGGACTTCGGCGACGCCCAGTAGTAAAGCTCGTCAAAATCAATCTTCGGATAGGAAACGCGCGCCCAGTCCGGCTCTTCCATCTGCATGAAACGGCGCAGCGCATCCAGACGCCACTCGGTCATCCATTCCGGTTCGTTCTTCTTGGCTGACAGAAACCGGACTGTCTCTTCGGAGAGCCCCTTGGCGCCTCTTTCGGAATCGATGTCCGTCACGAAGCCGTATTTATACTGGTCGACATCGATGGCTTTCACCCTGTCGATGGTTTCCTGTACAGCTGGCATACCTTGCCTCCATTCAGCGGGCGTCATGCCCGCAACTCAAATATTCACGCAGATGGACTGTGACATTCATCTGCTGTTTTCCACCGGCGGGGAAACCGCCGAATTCCATTGTCAGGCCGCCCTGTGGCGTGCCTGCGGGTTGAGCCGTTCGACAATGCGCGGCCAGAGCTCCAGAACCCTGTCGATCTCGGCCTCTGAAGTGTTCCAGCCCATGCTTATCCGAAGCGCACAGCGTGCGAGGTCTTCCTCGACACCCATTGCCGTCAGAACATGCGACACCGACACTTTTCCCGAAGAGCATGCGGACCCGGACGAAAGGGATACGTTATCGAGATCGAACGAGATCAGCGCGGTTTCCGCCGGAACACCGGCGACGGCGAAACAGCTCGTATTTTCCAGGCGATCCGCGGCTTCTCCGAAGATGACCGTTGCCGGACACACGCTTCGCAAGCCGGTCTCGAGCCTGACCCTCATCTCTGCGAGATGGCGTGTTTGGGACAATTCTTCAAGAGCGGTTTCCGCCGCAACGCCAAATCCGGTGATCGCCGCAACATTTTCCGTGCCGCCCCGCCGCCAGTTTTCCTGTCCGCCGCCGACCATCAAGGGAGACGGTACCCGCGCGCTCGACCTGACGACAACAGCTCCGGTGCCTTGCGGCCCGCCGAATTTATGGGCCGACAAGGAGACGGCGTCCGCCTTCCAGGCGTCCATGTCGATCTTCATCCGGCCCGCGGCCTGAACCGCATCCACATGAAAGAAATGGCCGTATTTCTCGGCAAGCGCGCCTATTTCCGCAAGCGGCTGGATAACGCCGGTCTCGTTGTTGGCGGCCATGACCGAGATCAGTCCCGGATTGGCATCCTTCACGGCGTCTTCCAGTGCGGCAAGCCGAAGGCGGCCGTCCGGATCGACGGGAACCACGAAGCGGTCTGCTACCGGGAACCGTCCTCCGGTCGCGACCGAGGGGTGTTCGACGGCACTCAGGAAAAGCTTGTCGAGATAGACAGGCGCGCCCTTGTCCTGCCAAACGGGCGACAATGCGGTCATGTTGGCTTCGGTGCCACCGGAAACGAAGGTAACTGCCCTGCTGCCGGCACCGCAAAGACGGGCGACCTTCTCTCTCGCGGCTTCGATCCTGCCGCGGGCCTTGCGGCCGTGGCCATGGACGGAAGAGGCATTACCCGGGTCTTCAAGCGCTTCGATCATCGCCTCGCGCACGTCGGTTCGCAGGGGTGCGCCCGCGTTGTAGTCGAGGTAGATCGGATCGAAACGGCGCTGCATGACACCTTTTAAGCCTGAAACTGCGCTTGGTTAGGGTTGAAAATTCGCTTATACATCAGACACATGTTCGAAAAACTTGAAATTTCCCGCTGTGATGACGATAACAGCCCCCAACCGGTCGAACCGAGTGTCGTCTGCAACTGGGTGGGCGGTGCGAACTTTCGAATAATTCTAAACAAGGTTCTAGAAACTCGGAGCCAAAGAGTCAAGTTTAGTCTTACGGGAAATCACGTAACAAGACTCTGAAAAACCAGCGCCTGAAAACCGGCGCGACAATTTGACAAGGACATAACGCTTCATGCCCGAAGTGATCTTCAACGGTCCCGCCGGCCGGCTCGAGGGCCGGTTCCATCCCGCAAGAAAACGGAACGCACCCATCGCCCTGGTTCTGCATCTGCATCCGCAGTTCGGCGGCACGATGAACAACCAGATTGTTTATCAGATGTACTACATGTTCGCCCGGCGCGGTTTTGCCGTGTTGCGCTTCAATTTCCGCGGTGTCGGCCGTTCTCAGGGAACTTTCGATCACGGCCAGGGCGAGTTGTCCGACGCGGCGGCGGCTCTCGACTGGGTGCAGACCGTCCATACGGACGCGCGCGCCTGCTGGATCGCCGGCTTTTCCTTCGGTGCCTGGATCGGCATGCAGTTGCTCATGCGCCGTCCGGAAGTGGAAGGCTTCATTTCCGTTGCCCCGCCCGCGAACCTGCACGACTTCTCCTTCCTTGCCCCCTGCCCGTCCTCCGGTCTGATCATCCACGGCGACAACGACAAGGTCGTGCCGCAAAAGGATGTCCAGACACTGGTCGACAAACTGAAGACCCAGAAGGGCATCGTGATCGATCACGAGACCATTCCCGGCGCCAACCATTTCTTTGAAAATGACCTGGATGAGCTGATCGAACGCTGCGGCACATATGTCGACGGACGGCTGGGATTGACCCCGGCGGATTACCTGAACGTCGATTGATTTCCCAAAACTGTTAAGCCCGCTGTTTCAGCGGGCTTTTTCCTGGTCGAAGGAGTGGTGGCTGGGCCTGAGTTTTCCGTCCGCCCTACCGAAGCAGAAAACCATCCAGATCTGTCGATCTAGCCCTGAAAGGGCTTGGGCCTGGGTATCCCCGGTCCGCTGTCGATCCCGTCGTCCGGACCGGCCAACGGGTCCTCGCCTTCCGCCACGATGCCCTTGATCGGCGGGCCGCTGTAGTCTTCCGGGGGCGGTACGTTTGACGCGAGTTTGCAGTTGGTCAGCCAGATGTCGTAGACGGGATGCTCCACCGCATGAAGCCCCGGGCTCGCGGCATACATCCAGCCGGAAAAGATCCGGCGGACTTCGTTGTTGAGCGTGATTTCGTCCACCTGGACAAAGCCGGTGGTCAGCGGAGATTCGGTTTGAGGACGCGTGTGACAAACGCGCGGGGTCACCTGCAGGGCACCGAACTGGACCGTCTCGCCGATATAGACATCGAAGGAAATGATGCGGCCGGTGATCTTGTCGAGGCCGGAAAAGACGGCAACGGGGTTTTCTATTTTTTCCGCATATGCGGTCGCGGTCACCACCGTGACGGCAGCCGCCGCGACGCTCAGTCTCTTCAGGGTGCGAATTGCCGCTTTCATTGTCTCACACAAGTCAGCCATCAACCTCATACAGATTCCATGCCGCCAGAGGACATCGAAGTTCCCGCTAACACCGAATTGCGGCCCGGAAAAGACAAAATCTTCTCCGGGCCGGCAGGTTCAGGTCAGCCGATTTCCGCCAGACGCTTCAGGGCGGTCCCGACCTTTTCCAGCTTCTCGCTGGCAACGGCCACCTTTTCCCGTTCTCCCTCGACCACCTCATCAGGTGCCTTCTCGACAAATTTCGGATTGGAGAGCTTCTTCTCGATCTTGGTGATTTCGTCCTCGAGCTTGCCGGCTTCCTTCTGAAGCCGCGCTTTTTCCGCACTGAGGTCGATAACTCCGGCCAGCGGCAGACACACCGTCGCTTCGCCAACGATAATCTGCGCGGCTCCCGATGGCGCCGCGTCGGCGAGTTCAATCGTCTCGGCGCGCGCCAGGCGCAAAATCGCGGCTTCGTGGGTTTTGAGGCGGCGGCGGGTCAACTCGTTTGCACCGGCAACCACGACAGCCACTTTCGCTCCCGCCGGCACGTTCATCTCCGCCCGGACAGACCGGATTTCGGAAATCAGCGTCACCAACCAGTTGATTTCCCCGGCCGCGGCGTCATCGGCAACCGTTGCTTCGGGCCAGGCCGTCTGCATGAGCAGGGTACCGGCCTTCACTCCGTTGTCTCCAAGCCGCTCCCAGAGCTCTTCCGTCAGGAACGGCATGAACGGATGCAGCACCTTGAGGATCTCGTCGAGTGCCCAGGCCGCGGTGGCGCGTGTCTCTGTTTTCGCGGCCTCGTCGTCGCCATTGAAGATCGGTTTGGCAAGTTCCAGGTACCAGTCGCAGAACGTGTTCCAGATAAACCGGTAGGCCGCGCCCGCCGCGTCGTTGAAGCGGTAGCTTTCGATCGCCGACGTGACATCGGCGATGCAGCGGCCCGTTTCGGTGGCGATCCAGCGGTTCAGCATATGGTTCGCGGAGGCGGGATCGAAACCCTCCACGCGGACGCAGCCGTTCATTTCGGCAAACCGGGCGGCATTCCACAGTTTGGTGGCGAAGTTGCGGTAGCCGGCCACCCGGCCGGTCGCCAGCTTGATGTCCCGGCCCTGCGCGGCCATGGCCGCCAGTGTGAAACGCAGCGGATCCGCGCCGAACTCTTCGATCAGGGCGAGCGGGTCGATGACATTGCCCTTGGACTTGGACATCTTCTGCCCCTTCTCGTCCCGGACGAGGGCATGAATATAGATGTCCGCGAACGGCTCTTCTTTCATGAAGTGCATGGACATCATCATCATGCGGGCGACCCAGAAGAAGATGATGTCGAACCCGGTGATCAGCACAGAGGTCGGGAAGTATTTTTTCAGCTCCGGCGTTTCCTCGGGCCAGCCCATGGTGGAGAACGGCCAGAGAGCGGAGGAAAACCACGTGTCGAGCACGTCCTCGTCACGGTAAATCAGAACCTTGCCACCGGAATTGCCTTCCCATGAGGCGAGCGCTGTCTCGATGTCGGCAACCTCGATGTCCTTGCCGTAGTGGGCCCTGGCGGCGGCAACGGCCGCGTCTTCGTTTTCTTCAACGAACAAGCCGCCGTCCGGTCCGTACCATGCGGGGATCTGATGACCCCACCAAAGCTGGCGGGACACACACCAGGGCTGGATGTTTTCCATCCACTCGTAATAGGTCTTGTCCCAGTTCGCCGGAACGAATTTGGTGCGGCCCTCGCGGACCGAAGCGATGGCCGGCTTGGCGAGCGTCTTGGCGTCCACATACCACTGGTCGGTCAGAAGCGGCTCGATCGGAACGCCGCCGCGGTCCCCATGCGGCACCATGTGCTTGTGGTCCTCGATCCTGTCGAGCAACCCGGCTTCCTCAAAGAATTCAACGATCCGTTTGCGCGCCGCGAAGCGGTCCTGGCCTTCCAGCTGTTCCCAGAAACCAAGCTGCGCCTCGTCCGGCGTCAGGCCTTCGAGGAATTCCGGGTTTTCCTTCAGGGTGAGGTTGGCCTCGCGGTCGAGGACGCTGATCATGGGCAGTTCATGGCGCTTGCCGACCTCGAAGTCGTTGAAGTCATGGGCCGGCGTGATCTTCACGGCGCCCGAACCGGCTTCCGGATCGGCGTAATCGTCGGCAACAATCGGAATCCGGCGGCCGACAAGCGGCAGAACAACATGCTTGCCGAAGAGATCTTTGTATTTGTCGTCCTCCGGATTCACCGCGACGGCGGTATCGCCGAGCATGGTTTCGGGGCGCGTCGTCGCGACAACGATATAGTCCCGCGTTTCGAACGCGGTCGGTTTTCCCTCGTCGTCCCACTCAATCGGAGCTTCATAGCTGGCGCCGCCTTCCAGGGGATAGCGGAAGTGCCAGAGGTGGCCATTCAGTTCCCGCTGTTCGACTTCAAGATCGGAAATCGCGGTCAGCAGCGCCGGGTCCCAGTTGACGAGGCGCTTGTCCTTGTAGATTAGGTCTTCCCGGTAGAGCTGAATGAAGACCTTCAGAACAGCTGTGGAGAGACCTTCGTCCATGGTGAAGCGCTCGCGGCTCCAGTCACAGGACGCGCCGAGACGCTTGAGCTGGTTGAAGATGAGGCCGCCGGATTCGTCCTTCCAGGACCAGACCTTCTCGACAAAAGCTTCGCGGCCGATGTCCCTGCGTCCGGGCTCCTGGCGTTCCATAAGCTGGCGCTCGACAACCATCTGGGTGGCGATGCCGGCATGGTCCATGCCCGGCTGCCAGAGAACATCCTTGCCGCGCATGCGTTCGAACCGGGCGAGGATATCCTGAAGGGTGTTGTTCAGCGCGTGGCCCATATGCAGCGAGCCTGTCACATTGGGCGGCGGAATTACGATGGAATAGGCAGGCGCGCCTTCCTTGGCGCCGGCTCCGGCCTTGAAGGCACCAGCCTGTTCCCAGGTTTCGTAAATCCGCGGCTCAACGCTGGCCGCGTCGTATGTCTTATCCAGCATCAGGGTCACTCAATGGGAGGATGAATCTCGGTATTCGTGAGCCATCGTGTAAATCGGATGCGTCGGCGCAAGTCAACCGGGTAAACCCGTGAAACCATCGGTGAACCCTCACTGTAAGCCACGAAATCGCTTCTTTGCGTATCGGTTTGCATCTCCGGGCAGGTTTCGGACATGGTTCCGGGAACGTTCAGAGCATGTGAATTCCTGCCACCGCAAATCCCGGCTTGGGTAGCCACCGGTTTCCTGCAATAAGGTCCCCATGACCGTCTCGCTGCGTCCGCATCACCTTCTCTGCCTGCTGACTTATCTCGGCAAAGGTTACACGGTGGATTTCGTGCGCAATTACGACCGGATTGTCGAGAGGCTGAACGCCGGGGAGCCACTGCGGCTCGTCAGCGGACCGGACGACATCTGCCAGCCGATGCTCAAGGAAGAGACCTGTCACTGCCGCGGGAGCAGCGTCGTGGAAAGAGACCGGCTTGCGGCCGCCGAAATCTCCGATGTTCTGGGAAGTGAAATTGAAACCGGGGGAAACCTGTCGCTGAGCGGTGGCCGGGTTCGCGATCTCAGGACAGCCTTTCAGGCCGGATCGATCCGCTCCGCCTGCGCGGGTTGCGAATGGCGCCGGCTTTGCAGCGTCATTGCCCGAGACGGCTTCAAGGATTGCCGGCTGACAGCCCCGTGATCGGGGCATCCCGCAGTGGGATGAAAGCAGAAAAATGAGTGATCTCAAATACTAAAGCACTTTGCATTCCCCTGAACGCAAAGTGCCGTTTCTCTGGTTTCCTGTCAAAACTCAGCGGCGGCGCGTGACCCTCTGGATTTCCTTTTGAACCATCTGCTCCACCATCGGCGGCAGGTTCTGATCCAGCCAGGCTTTCAGCATCGGGCGCAGCATGTCCTTGACGAGCTCCTCCACGGTCTGCGCCTGCGAGCCGACAAACATGTTGGTCAGATTGTCAAAAGCCGCGTGAACTGCTTCCCCGGTGTTGTCCGATGTCAGTGGAGCCTCGCCTGCAATGGACGGCAGGTCGTCCGGTATCGGCATTGCCGCAATCGCCGGAGCAGGTTCAGGTTCGGGCTCGGGTTCCAGTTCTTCGGGTTCGGCAAACGACACGTCGCTTTCCGGACTGTCGAAATCCTCCGCAAGACCATCCACCATGTCCAGCGGTTCTTCATCGGGAACAGCAAGCTCTTCCGTCAGTTCCAGGACGTCTTCTTCAATTTCGTCGGGAACAGCCTCGGTATCGGTAATTTCGTCTGAATCAGCGTCAGCATCGGCTTCCATGGCCGCGGCCATGTCGTCCAGATCCTCGTCTTCGGCAATCTCTTCGACATCGCTGTCCATGTCGAACAGTTTGTCGAGATCGTCCTGGGACATTTCGGAGGCATCGCCCATATCGTTAGCCGCCTCTTCTGCAACCGGTGTTTCAATTTCTACGCTGACATCGGCTTCGCCTGCATCAGCACCTTGGGAGTCCTCGTCGGATATGATCCGGCGGATCGATGCGAGGATCTCCTCCATCGACGGCTCTTCAGCCTTTTTCGCCTGTGCCATGACTTCCCCCGTACTTTTCGGCTACGCGACGGAACACCCAGTTTAATCTGAATGATTCGTTAACCGGAATTATGCGGGTCAACCAGAAACGCGCAAAGCGAGCGCACTGCCAACAAACGTCTTTTCCCCTTTTTAGTCGGAAAATATCCGTCCGCAGTGGAACCCTGTTCGACGTTTCACGTCAACATGGGCCAATTTACCGATATTTTTACCGGCAAAACAAAAAAGCAGCCGCGGATTATCGATCTGCAGCTGCCATGGTGAAGCACATAAGTTACCGTGATCTTACCGGCCGTCGGGTGTGCGCCAGCCATACCACTGGTCGCGGACCGCCCTGTAGTGCTTTGTGGGATCGTAGCGTGCGACATTCAGCGAAAGGGAATCGGCATCAAGTCCGCCGATTGCGGCCACAAGCTGGAATCCACCGATGATACGGTTTCGTTGCGCGGTCACAAGATTGGACTGCTGGCTCACCAGCTCCTGCTGGGCGTCAAGAACGTCCAGGGTCGTCCGCTGGCCGACGCGCTGCTCCTCGATCACACCTTCCAGGGCCAGTTGCTGCGCCTCGACGGCGGCCTGTGCCGCAACGATCGAAGCTTCCGCCGCCTGGTAGTTCCCCCAGGCGGAGATGACATTCGCGCGGATCTGGTCGCGAGCGACATCCAGCTGCAAACGGGTCTGGCCCAGATCTTCCTTGGCCTGCCGGATCTGCGACGACACGCTGCCGCCCTGATACAGGGGAATGGTGACGTTGCCGAAAATCTGCGCGTTGTCGCTGATATCCGTGTTCGCGGACGGGTTCCAGGTGCGGGTGAAGCTGCCGTCCAGGGTAACCTGGGGCATCAATTCGCCTTCGATCGCCTTGATATTGAATATCGCCGCATCGACCTGATGCTGAGCCTGCCGGATCAGCGGTTGCCGGGTTTCACTGAGCTGAAGCGCTTCTTCCAGCGACTTCGGCACGTAGCGGCTGATCGTCGTGTCGGCGGAAAGGCTGTTGACTTCGATACCGACGACCTGCCGGTAGACGGCGCGGCTGGTGTTCAGATTGGCAAGCGCGGTATTCAGGCTTGCGCGGGCTTCCGCGGCCCGAGCTTCCGCCTGGCTGACATCCGTGCGGGTGCCCTCACCCACGTCAAACCGGTCCCTGGCGGCGCGGACCTGTTCCTGAAGGAATTTAAGGTCGCTGCGCTGAAGGGAAACAAGCGCGGCGTCGCGGATCACATCGACATAGGCACTGGCCGCATCGAGGAGCGTGTCCTGCTCGGTCGCCATCAGGCTTTCACGCTGGGCGCGGACAAGCGCTTCCGCCTGACGGGTTGAGTTGACGGTACGGAACCCATTGAAAACTATCTGGCTGATCGAAAGCGAGATTGACGAGTTGTTGTAGTAGGACTTGAACCCGTCAACGTCGCTGCCGATCCGCCCGGCCGAGCCGGAGGCCGTGATCGTCGGGCGCCAGCCGGACAACGCCTGCGGAACGCCTTCATCGACGCTGCGCAATTGCGCGCGAGCGGCGTTCAGGGTCGGATTGTTGGTATAGGCCAGCGCAAGTGCTTGGGCAATGGTTTCAGCATGCGCAGTCGAATAGGCCGCCCCGGTCAATGCGCTGGCGGAAACGCCACCAAACAGGCCCAACGCGATGGCCACTACTTTCAAAGTTGAACGACCAGACACTCCATACTCCTCATGGAACAAACCATCTTGAACAAATTGAGTAAACTGATGAGTGTTTTTCTTCAACCATTCGAGCCGGATAAATTCGGAAAATCCGCGAGTGCGGCTTCTAGGCAACAAGTTGCCGCCCGGCATCGGGGCCCCGATGTATTCGAATCAAATCGCCGGGCCCCATACCCCCACGAACAATCCGCTTTCTGCTGAGACCGCAGAAAGGCGGAAAAGATATTTAGTTTCAATGCGTTCAAGTATATCATCCGCACTCGCTCAAGTGTGGGATGTGTCTGAATCACATCCCTAGACCTCTTGGCACCTCAGAATACGAAATCATCGGCTTTCCCGAAGCCTGGAAGAAGACTGACGGAGGCGTTGAAGCCGAATCGGCCGCTGACAGCATTTGCGGATTTCTGATAAAGCTTTGCGGCCCCGGCGCCGCCACGGCCTTCAATAACCGTCAGGCGTCCGTCCGGCTTCAACTGGTCCGTCAGGTCGGCAGGCAGGACCTCGACAGCGCCGTCCACCAGGATCACGTCGTAGGGGCCTTCGCTGGCGTAACCTTTCACTAGCGGTCCTTCCACAACAACAGCGTTTTCGATCCCAAGATCGACAAGCACGTCAGTCGCGGTTTTGGCCAGATCGGCATTTTCCTCCAGCGCGACGACGGACGCCGCGAGTTTCGATACAACCGCGGCGCTGTAACCGGTGCCTGCCCCGACCACCAGCACGACATCGTCTTCGCGGATCTCGGCAAGTTGCACGAGCTTGCCGAAAATATGCGGTTTCATCAGCATCCTGCCCGTTTCGGCGCTGCCAACCGGGAGATCCTCGTCAATATAGGCCACGACCTTTTTCGAGGCAGGCACAAAGCGTTCCCGGGGGATAAGTTCCATGGCATCAAGGATCCGGTGATCGGTCACATCGTTGGTGCGCAGCTGGTTGTCCACCATCTTGCGGCGGGACTGGTTAAAGTCCGTCATATCGGCCCTCACTTTGACTTGCCGGGCATCCGGCGCCTCTTGAGAAACGTTCATTAACGAGGCAATGGCTGCCTGACAAGCATCTCCTGCACCGCTTCACCCGGAGTCCCCGGTTTCTGCCGGGTTTTCGTTACCGGCAGACTGCATTTCGGCAATCGCTCATTGCAGTGGAGGAAATCCGCAATGCCCCGAATTCAGGACTTGACCAAATCGTGCAACTGTTTGATAAGGCGCGACACACCACTTTGGGGCCCTGTGGCGGAGTGGTTACGCAGTGGATTGCAAATCCATGCACACCGGTTCGATTCCGGTCGGGGCCTCCATTTTCCTGCCTTCCCGCGTTTTCCCAACAACGGGATCACTCACTGCACTGTCAGGCATTCTTTCCGTTTCCGCAACGTTATGATTGCGTCTCCATTGTTGACCAGACAGTGGGGAATCTCCGGAAATGTGGTTTTGAACCCATCCGCATTTTTCCTGCCTTGACGCGGCGCGCTTGAAACCCGGATGCTCCTTTCATGAAGGAGCCCAGTTTCAGCATCGGTGTCGAGGAAGAATATCTTCTTGTCGACAAAACCACGCGCAAATTGGCGCCTTCTCCGCCAACGGACCTGTTCAAGGCCTGTGAAGCGGCTCTGAAGGGTCAGGTCAGTCCCGAATTTCTGCGTTGCCAGATCGAGGTTGGAACGCCCGTCTGCGAGACGCTTGCCGACGTTCGCACCGAGCTTGCAAAATTCCGCAGGACCATCGCACGGGAAGCGGCCGTATTCGGACTGGCTCCCATTGCCGCCTCCACGCATCCCTTTGCCGAATGGACCGACCAGGCGCATACCGACAAGGAGCGCTACAACGAAATCGCCAAAAGCCTGCAGGTCGTCGCCAAGAGAATGGTGATCTGCGGCATGCATGTGCATGTGGGGATAGAAGACGAGGAATTGCGGATCGAGCTGTTCAACCAGCTTGCCTATTTCCTGCCCCATCTGCTCGCGCTGAGCACATCGTCTCCGTTCTGGCGCGGCCGGAAAACGGGCCTGAAATCCTACCGGCTGTCGGTTTTCAACGAGATGCCCCGGACCGGTCTGCCTCCCGCGTTCGAAAGCAATTACGACTACCGGCACACGGTCGATATCCTCACCCATGCCGGAGTTCTTGAGGATGCGACCAAGATCTGGTGGGATCTGCGGCCTTCGGACCGTTTCCCCACTCTGGAAATGCGGATCACGGATGTCTGCCCGCTGCTGGACGACGCGGTGGCGATCGCCGCCCTCTACCGGTGCCTGTGCCGCATGCTCTACCGGCTGCGCCGGGCCAATCTGGGCTGGCGGCGCTATTCCCGTTTCCTGCTGGCGGAAAACCGCTGGCAAGCCCAAAGACACGGCACAGCGGCAAAGCTGATCGATTTCGGCCGCAACGAGACCTCGCCGTTCGAGGACCTCGTCGGCGAGCTTATCGAGCTGGTGACACCGGACGCGGTCCATTTCGGCTGCGAGCAGGATCTGGAATATATCCGCACCATCGCCGCGAGAGGCACATCCGCCGACAGACAACTGGCTCTGGCCGAAGACGTCGAGGAAGACACCGCCGTTCCCCAGAACAGGCTCGACAGGATTGTCGATCATCTGGTGCGCGAAACCCAGTCAGGACTGTGATAAAACAGCGCTCATATGAAATCCCGATACATCAGGACTGCCGTGCAGGCGTTCCATGCGCCTTCAGGTGAAAGTAATCCTGCGCGCCGGTCAGGATGAGCGCGAATTCGTCGATTTCGCAAATCAGCGCATCGGCGGATCGCGACAGACCGGATTTGGGCCGCATGCGCCGCTTCGCCGCGATAAGCGAAAGCCTTGCTTCTCCCAGTGCCGCCAGCACCGTGGCCCGGTCAAAATCGTTTGGCGATTGGCTGCTGCTGCCAGCGGACATATTAAACTCCCAGCACGGATCGAGGCCCATTGTTCCTGTTTTGTTCTTTTCTTATTCCGCCCCCGTTCTGTCAATCGGCAGATCTGACAAGACCATGTCGTTTCCGCCGGTGACCTTGCCTGCCAAATCGGATAAGCCTCTCGAAAAAGATCACTGCGTAGGCCAGTGAAGGCCACGAAAGGACATTTCCATGGAGCATGGCGGGGATCTGACCCTGGCGATCGAGCGCTTTGGCGGCATGCGGGAGGACTGGCTGGACCTTTCGACCGGCATCAATCCGTACAGCTATCGCCTGCCACAGGAAATTTCCGCCGGCGCCTGGACGGATCTTCCGGCGAAGGCCGCGGAGGAGCGGCTGATTTCCGCTGCCCGCCATGCCTACCGCGTGCCGGAGCATTTGGGCCTTGCCGCCGCGCCGGGCACACAGATCCTGCTTTCTCTGCTGCCCCTGGCGCTGCCGGACGGTCCCGTCGCCCTCGTCTCCCCGACCTATTCCAGCCACAGGGTGGTGTGGACGCGTGAAAACCGTCCGCCGGTTGAGATCTCCAGCATCCACGCCGTCCCGGCGGACGCGAAGATCGTTGTCCTGGTCAATCCGAACAATCCGGACGGACGTCTGGTCGATGTCGGAAGCCTGCTTGACATCAGCCGCGCCCTGACCGCGCGCGGCGGCTATCTGATCGTCGACGAGGCGTTCGCCGACGTTGTTCCCGGTGCCAGCATTCTGCCGCATCTTGGCGACGAGAACATTGTGGTGCTCAGGTCCTTCGGCAAATTCTACGGCCTTGCGGGTCTGCGGATCGGCTTTCTGGCCGGCAACAAAACGATTACCGGCAAAGTGACCCGCATGCTGGAAAGCTGGTGCCTCAGCGGACCGGCGCTGGAAATCGGCGCCGCGGCGCTGCGGGACGACGCCTTTCGGGAGCGTATGACCCGCCGGCTTGCCGAGGATATGGCCGACCTCACCCTGGCGCTCTCCGAACGCGGCCTGAGCGTCTTCGGCGGAACGACGCTTTATGCGCTCGCCGGTCTCAGGGATGCGAAAGTCCTGCACGAGGCTCTTGCCCGCCGCCACATCTGGACACGGGTCTTTGATTATGCGCCGACATGGATCCGCTTCGGCCTGCCGGGCGGCCCCGTCAACCTCGCGCGTCTTTCGCAGGCCCTTGCCGATGCGCAAAAAGACCTCTAACCAGCAATCATGTTGATTTATGAAAACGCGCTCTGGGTGTTGCTGGCAGCGCTGTTGCTCGATGCGGTGATTGGCGATCCAGGCTGGCTGTGGAAGCGCCTGCCACATCCGGTGGTATGGATCGGCAAGGTGATTGCCGTCTTCGACAGGCATTTCAACAAGACGGCCCATGATCCCTTCCTGCGCAAACTCGGCGGTGTTCTGACCCTGCTTTTTCTGGTGACGGGCGGTCTCCTGATCGGTGGCGGTATCCATGCCCTTGTCGCAAGCCTGCCGCTCGGGGAATTCGTGACCGTCGTGATCGCCGCCGTTTTCATAGCGCTCAACAGTCTCTACCGGCATGTTGCGGCCGTGCGCGACGGGCTCCAAACCGGTGGCCTTGAAGGTGGACGTGAAGCCGTTTCGATGATCGTCGGACGGGATCCGAAACAGCTCGACGAAGCAGGCGTCTCGCGGGCGGCCATTGAATCCTGCGCGGAGAATTTCGCCGACGGCGTGGTAGCGCCGGTTTTCTGGTTCGCCGTGCTCGGCCTGCCGGGCCTGATCGCCTACAAGGCGGTCAACACCGCCGACAGCATGATCGGCCACAAGAACGAGGTCTACAGGGATTTCGGCTGGGCGGCGGCGCGTTTCGACGACCTGATCAATCTGCCCGCCTCGCGGCTTTCCGCCCTTTTCATCGCGCTCGCGGCGCCGCGTGCAAGAGGATCGATCCAGAAAAGCATCAGGTGTGTCCTCGATGACGCCGGAAAACATCGCTCCCCCAATGCCGGCTGGCCGGAAGCGGCAATGGCCGGGGCGCTGAACCTGTCACTCGCGGGCCCGAGGATCTATCCGGGCTATACGGTCAACGACCGCTTTTTGAATGCATCCGGACGCAGAGACGCGTCCGCGGCCGATATTTCCAGAGCGCTGACGGTCATGCTCGGAGCATTCGCCTTGCAGGCAATCTTCGTGGCAGTCCTTGCGATCCTATTCGCGCTTTAACCTAGCCTTCCCGCGCGATCTCCAGCACCTTCTCCACATCCAGCGCCTTTTCCAGATGAGCCGCCAGATCGTCCAGGATCCGGTCGATGCTCCGGTCATAGGCGACACCCGAGCTTGCCCCGAAGGCCGCCAGATAGGCAGTGCGGAAGGCGTCATCGGTGAAGAGGCCGTGGACATAGGTTCCCGACACGAGGCCATCGGCGGAGACAGCGCCGTCCGGACGGTTTCCCGTCAGCTTCATCATCGGCCTGCCGCAGTCCAGGCCGGTCGTGCGGCCGATATGGATCTCGTAACCCGAGACCGGCGTACCGCTGGCGACATGCGCGCCCGTTGCCGCGACGGTCGACTTTTGCGGCGTCAATAGGGTCTCCACGTTGAGAAATCCCAGTCCCTCGACCGTGCCGGGCGTGCCTTCGATGCCATCGGGATCGGAAATCGTCCTGCCGAGCATCTGGTAACCGCCGCAGATGCCGAGAATATGCCCGCCGCGCCGGTGATGCGCATTCAGATCGATATGCCACCCCTGGGCGCGGAAAAACGCCAGATCGCCGACGGTCGACTTGGAGCCGGGCAGCAACACGATATCCGCATCGCCCGGCAACGGCTCGCCGGGCCGGATCAACTCGAGCACAACACCCGGTTCCAGGCGCAAGGGATCCAGATCGTCGAAATTGGCGATCCTGGAAATCACCGGCACGGCAATCTTCACCCCGTCCCCGCCGAAACCATCCGCCAGACCGAGCGCATCTTCGGCCGGAAGTCTGGCCGCGTCGGCGAACCAGGGAACGATACCCAGTCCCGGCCAGCCGGTCCGGACCTCGATTTCCCGCATGCCCTCCTCGAAAAGGCCCGGGTCACCGCGGAACCGGTTGATGAAAAATCCCCGGATGCGCTGCCGCTCCTGCGGCTCCAGAACCGCATGAGTTCCGACAACGGATGCAATCACGCCGCCGCGGTCGATATCTGCGCAGAGCAGAACCGGAAGACCGGCGGCTTCGGCAAAACCCATATTGGCGATGTCACCAGCGCGAAGATTGATCTCCGCGGGACTGCCGGCACCTTCCACAATCACCAGATCCGCTTCTGAGGATGTGATTGAGAAACTCTCCATAACCTTTGGAATAAGTTCTGCTTTCTGCTTTCCGTATTCCCGCGCCCGCAGGGTGCCGAAACGCTTTCCCTGTACGATCACCTGGGCGCCTGTGTCCGTCTCCGGTTTCAGCAGGACGGGATTCATGTGAACGGACGGCTGCACGCGGCAGGCCATCGCCTGCAGTGCCTGCGCCCGGCCGATCTCTCCGCCATCCGCGGTCACCGCAGCGTTGTTGGACATGTTCTGCGGCTTGAAGGGACGCACGGCAAGGCCACTATCGGCGAACAGACGGCAGAGACCGGCCACGATCAGGCTCTTGCCCACATTGGAGCCCGTGCCCTGAATCATGATCGCCGGGGTTTTCGTCTTCTCACCCATCAGCACGAGGACTTTTCACCTTCTCCGGGCCGGCTCCATAGGGGCGGAATTCATCCGGCACCGGCAGGTTGGCCAGACGAAGTTCGAGCAACAGGCGGATGCTTGGGCGGACGGCAAAAAGGATAGACCCAACCAGAAACAGCCAGGTCCCCGCGTAAAGTAGGCTTTCGTAAAAGAAAAAGACGCTGCCGACGACAAAGGCGAACGCCGCCAGAAACTCGACCAGCGTTCTATATAGTTCGTACTTGCGAACGACTTCCGCATGATCGGCGGTTGCCGTGCGGTTGCCGGTATCAAACAGTCTGCTCATTGCTACAATACCTTTTCGAATTCCCGGAAGGTCATTCCCCTTCGGGTCTCAATCTCGCCCGTCTCGGTAAATCCGATCAAATGGTAGAACCTGCTGGCCGTTTCCGTGCTTTTCAGCCGGGCCGTGTCCAGCCCCCGGTCGCGGAAATAGTCCTCCAAAGTCCGCATGAGCATCTTGCTGACACCCATGCAGCGGACATCGGGCAGAACATAATTCAAGAGCACTTCCCCATCCGGCGATCCCATCGCCACGCCCAGCACCTTGCGGTGCGGGTCGATGGCGGTGAAAACACCGCCCTGTCCATTTATCCAGCTTTCAATATTGGCCGCTGTCTTGTTCTTGAGCCAGGGCTCGTATTTTTCCGGGTCGTTGCCGTGATCGGCCGTGCAGAGTTCCAGGATCGAGCGGTGGAGCAACGTCGCGATTTCATGAGAATCCGCACTGTTGGCGGCGATGATCGTGAAAGGCATATGTCCTCGGTTCCGCGGTTAAAACTCGATACCTTCCTGCGGTTTCACTCCGGAACGGAAGGGGTGCTTGATCTGCGTCATGTCGGTGACAAGATCGGCGATTTCGATCAGTTCGTCCTTGGCGTTGCGGCCGGTGATGACGACATGCACGTCCTCCGGCTTTTCATTTTCCAGAAATTCGACGACTTCGGCGATATCGAGATAATCGTAGCGCAGGACGATATTGAGTTCATCGCACAGAACCAGCCGGTAGTCGCCGGATGTGATCATCTCCTTGGCCGCGTCCCAGGCCTGCCGTGCCGCGTCGATATCGCGCTGTCTGTCCTGGGTTTCCCAGGTAAACCCCTCGCCCATGCGCTTGACGGTCACGAGATCGGAGAACCGCTCCAGCGCCATGCGTTCGCCGGTCTCGATACGGCCCTTGACGAACTGGACCACGCCCACCTTGTGGCCGTGACCGAGCGAGCGGAACACCATGCCAAAGCCTGCGGTCGATTTGCCCTTGCCCTTGCCGGTATGGACGATGAGCAGGCCTTTCTCGATGGTCTTGGTGGCCATGATCTTGTCGCGCGCGGCTTTCTTCTTGCGCATCTTTTCCGCATGACGGGCGTTCAGTTCCTCGTCGGACAGTTCCGGTTTGTCGTTATCTGCGGTCACGGCGTTTCGGTCCCTTCCAGTTCAGTTTTCAGATCGTTGAGCGCAGCATGGGTGGAATTGCGCCTCGGCGTCCAGAGGCCACGCTCGATTGCTTCTTGAAATCTCGCGAGCATTTCCTTCAGGCCGGCCGGATTGGCCTCCCTGAGAAAATCGCGCACGGTTTCATCGTCCAGATAGGCTTCATAGAGCTGGTCGAAATGATGGTCGCCGACAGCGCGGGTGGTGGCGGCGAAGGCAAAGAGATAGTCCAGTGTGGCGACCATCTCGAATGCGCCCTTGTAGCCGTGGCGCATGACGCCGGCGATCCATTTCGGATTGGCCGCCCGGCCGCGGACGACACGGCCGATTTCCTCCGACAAGGAGCGTACCACCGGGCGTTCCGGGCGTGAATGATCGTTGTGATAGACCTTTGGGGCCGCGCCTTTCAGCGTTTCCACCGTTGCCGCCAGTCCGCCTTCGAACTGGTAATAATCATCGCTGTCGAGCAGGTCATGTTCGCGGTTGTCCTGATTGTGCAGCACCGCGTCGACCGATGTCAGCCGGGTCTCCAGCGCGGCTCTTGCCGGGGCGCCGTCCCCACCGCCGCCATAGGCATAGCCGCCCCAGGTGAGGAAGGCTTCGGCGAAGTCGCCCCGTTCCGCCCAGATGCCTTCGTCGATCAGCGCCTGCAGCCCGGCGCCGTAAGCGCCCGGCCTGGAGCCGAAGACCCGGTATCCGGCCCTCTGCATCGCGTCCTGCGCGTTCGCACCGCTTTTTTCCAGTTCCCTCGCGTCCGTTTTCATACGCGCAGCAATCGGATTGGCCGTTTCGGGCTCTTCCAGCGCTCCGACGGCACGGGCGGCGCTGTCAAAGAGATCCATCTGGTGCGGAAAGGCGTCTCGGAAGAAACCGGAAACGCGCAGGGTAACGTCAATGCGCGGACGTCCGAGTTCGGAGAGCTTCAGAATCTCGAACCCGGTAACCCGGCCCGACCCCTGTTCCCAGACCGGGCGCGCGCCGATGAGCGCCAGGGCCTGGGCGATATCGTCGCCGCCCGTGCGCATGTTCGCCGTCCCCCAGCAAGTCAGCACCAGCGATGACGGCCATTCGCCTTCTTCCTGGAAATAACGCTCGGCCACAAGGTTCGCCGATTGCTGCCCCAGCCGCCAGGCGGTCTCGGTGGGAACCGCGCGGACATCGACGGAATAGAAGTTCCTGCCGGTCGGCAACACGTCGGGCCGTCCGCGCGAGGGAGCCCCGGATGGACCCGGTTCGACGAATCCGCCATCGAGCGCAGTCAGAACAGCGGCGGTCTCCGCAGGTCCCGAAGACGTTACCGCGCAGCGCAGGCAAGTATCGATCTCCGTCAGGACGGCCCGGACCCGCTCCCACTCGGCGGACGCGATCCTGTCGCCCGCGATCAGATCCCGCGCCAGCAATTCAATGCGTTCCACGGTATCTCCGCCGGAGCGCCAGGGTGCGTCGGACATTGCCTGCAATACATCCGGCTTCGGTCCGTTCCAGCCTTCCGAAAAATCGCAATCGAGGGGATCGAAAGCTCCCAACCCAAGGTCTCCTGCCAGTGCCCGCTGGAGACTTTCCTGCGCAAGCTCTTTGCCTCTTGGAACGCGCACCAGCGCAGCCAGAAGATCCGTCAGCAGGCCGCCTTCCGGGCTCGCGCCGAGAATATGCAACCCGTCGCGGATCTGCAGTTCCTTCAGGTCGCACAGATGGGCGTCCAGCCGCGCCAGACGGGTGTCCTCGTCCATCGCCTCGTCGAGGCCGATATCCTTGTCGAGCCCGTGGCGGACGGCGGCATCGAGAATTTCCCGCGTCAAGGCCTTCAGGCGGCGCGGATCGACGCCGCTCGCCAGATAATATTCGTCCAGCAGGATCTCCAGCTCCTCCGCCGCGCCGTGGCTTTCGGCGCGCGTGAGCGGTGGGGTCAGGTGGTCGACGATGACGGCGGAGGTCCGGCGTTTCGCCTGAGCGCCCTCGCCCGGATCGTTGACGATGAACGGATAGATGTTGGGAACCGGCCCGAGTACCGCTTCGGGGAAACAGGCTTCGGACAGCGCCAGAGCCTTGCCCGGCAACCATTCCAGATTGCCATGCTTGCCCAGATGAACAACCGCATGGACGCCGAATTGATCCCGCAGCCAGATATAAAAGGCGAAATAGTGATGCGGCGGCACCAGAGCCGGGTCGTGATAGGTTTCCTTCGGATCGATATTGTAGCCGCGCGCCGGCTGAATGCCGACCATCTGCGCGCCGAAGCGATGCAGCGCCAGGCGGAATTCCCCGCCCGTCACATGAGGATCGTCCTCAGGCCTGCCCCAGCGCTCCCGAACCGCGGATTTCACTTTCTCCGGCAGTCTCGCGAACGCTTGCCGGTAGTCGTCCAGCGACAGAGCCTGAAAGCCGTCTCTCGTTTCGCGCCCCTCCATCGCGTTGGTCACGCCGGACGTCAGGATGTCCATGAGCGCGGCGGAGGAATTGGGCGCGTTGCCGACGTCGTAGCCGGCGGCCCCCATTGCCGCCAGAAGCGACACGCAGGAAGCGGGTGTGTCCAGTCCGACGCCGTTGGCAAGACGCCCGTCCCGGTTGGGGTAGTTCGCCAGGATCAGCGCCGTTTTCTTGTCCCCGGCACCCAGATGCCCCAGCTTCGCCCAGCCTGCGGCGAGGTCCGCGACGAAACGAATACGATCCGGAACCGGCGTGAACTTCACCGGTGTGGACTGGGTCTCGGCGTCAAAGACTCCTTCTTCCTTGAAGGAGACCGCCCGCGTCAGGATACGCCCGTCGATTTCCGGCAGGACCACATGCATGGCAAGGTCGCGAATCGAGAGGCCCTGCTCGCTGTCCTCCCAGCCTTCGCGGGAGGATGAGGAAAACACCACTTGCAGCACAGGTTTGCCGGGCCGGTCCAGCGGCGTCGGCTGATGGGCTACCCCCGCCTTGGAGACAGCGAAGGCGGTGCCGTTCAGAACCACATCCGGCGGCGCGCCTTCAAACAGGTTTTCCAGTACAGCGATGGATTCGGCTTCCTTGAGGCTGGAGACGAAGACCGGAAGCGCATTGACGCCGGCCCGGTCCAGTTCCTCGAGGAGCGCGTCGATGGGCGCCGTCTGCGCACCCTGCACGAGGGCGCGGTAAAAGGTGATTGCCGCCACGGGCCGCGCCGGATCGCGCCAGGTGGCCTTCAGCGCCGCCAGATCCGGAGCCGCATGGCCGGGCAGATGGATGCCGGCACGTGGCAAAGGCACGGGATGGGCGGGCTCGTCCGTCTTGCCCAGCAGGAACGCCGCGAACCGCAGCGCATTGGCATAGTTTTCCGCGCCGCCCTCGACACAATAGCGCCAGAACCGGTGCACTTCCTCAGCCGGGCGCGTCGAGCGGCCGGTCAGGTCCTCGTCCCATTTGTCGTCACCGGGGATGACAATCAGGTCGATGCCGCTGGCGCGGACCTCCTCCTCGAAGCGCTCCAGACCATAGCGCCAGTATTCCACGCCGCCCAGAATGCGAAGGATCACCAGTTTCGAGCCGCGCACGGTCTGTTCAGCGTAAAGATCGACCGAATAGGGATGCGACAGGGCCATCAGGTTGGCAAGGCGCAGTCCGGCCCTGTCCTCATCCAGACCTGCATGGGCGGCGGCGAAGCTTCCGAGTTCCGTATCGGCCGCGGACAGAAACACGATGTCGGCCGGTGACTGGCCGAGATCGACCGCGTCGCCGCCGTCATCGATGCGGCGCGTCTGGCTGGCGAGAATATGCATCTAGGGCGTCACGCGGTCCATGGGTGCGGCAGGTTTCATTGCTCAGGCCGCCGCTTTCACACCGCCCAGCAGGCCGCGCACGGCTTCCAGGTCCAGGCCCTTGAGGCCGATCACGACAAGTTTGCCGGCACTTTCCGCGCCTGCGGCGAACCAGGTTTCCACACGCGGGCCGACCGCCTGCACCATGGCCGGAGCCGCCTTGCCGTCGATCAGAACCGCCCCCTTGATGCGCAGCACGCCCTTCAGCGCCATTGCCTCCAGCACCCTGGCTTCCGCCGTCCTCAGGCTGTCGAAAGCGGCGACTTCCAGAACATGGCTTTCGAAATCGTCGTGATGGTGGTGGTCGTGATGATCGTGGTGATGGTCATCATGGTCATGGTCGTCGTCGTGATCGTGATCATGATCGTCATCGTGGTGATGGTGATGCTCGTGGCGCGAGGCCATATCGTCCTCGGCGGCGGAGCCGCGGCCGAGCAGCACTTCGATCGGCAAGGTGCCTTTTTCCGAAGCAACAATATGCACCGCCGGACGCACGTCGGCGGCGATCTTTTCCTGAACGTCTTTCAGCGCCTCGGCCGACACCAGGTCGGCCTTGTTGAGAACGACCAGATCCGCGCAGCGCAACTGGTCCTGGAAAAGCTCCTCCACCGGGCTTTCGTGATCCAGTGCATCGTCTGCGGCGCGCTGGGCATCCAGGGCCGCCTGGTCGAGCACGATCCGGCCTTCGGCAAGAGCAGCCGCATCCAGGACGGTCACCACACCATCGACGGTCACCTTCGATTTGACGCTCGGCCAGGAAAAAGCCCTGACCAGCGGCTGCGGAAGGGCAAGGCCGGAGGTTTCGATGACGATATGTTCGGGCGGCGTGTCGCGGGACAGCAGCATTTCCATTGTCGGCAGAAAATCGTCGGCAACCGTGCAGCAGATACAGCCGTTGGTGAGTTCCACCACTTCCTCCGCCGCGCAATCCGGATCGGCGCAGCCGTTCATCAACGAACCGTCGAAACCCATGTCGCCGAATTCATTGACGATCAGCGCGATCCGTCGGCCGTCGGCGTTCCGCAGCAGGTTGCGGATCAGCGTTGTCTTGCCCGCTCCCAGGAACCCGGTGACGATGGTTGCCGGGATCTTGCGGCCCGGCTGCATGGACGAAGTGGTCATAATCGAATTTCCGGTTGAAGGTTGGGTTTCAAAAGGGTCGGCAGGCCGGCGGCGACAAACACCACCTGCCGGCAAACCTGCGCCATATTCTGGTTGAGCCGTCCCTGCGCATCGCGAAACGACCTTGAAAGACGGTTCTCCGGCACGATGCCCATGCCGACTTCATTCGACACGAAGACGCATGGCCCCTCTAAGGCTGAAACGGTCTTGCAGAGTTCGGAGGTTTCGGCGGCGATGTCTTTTTCGGCGAAGGTCAGATTGGACAGCCACAGGGTCAGGCAGTCCACCAGGACGACCCTGCCCTGCCGGCATTCCCGCTGGAGGACATTTTTCAGATCAAGCTGTTCTTCGAAAGTGGCCCAGGTGGACCCGCGCCGGGTGCGGTGGTCGCCGATCCGCTCCGCCATCTCCGAATCGAAGGCGGCGGCGGTCGCGACATAGATTTTCTCAAGGCCGGAATTTTCCGCCAGGTCTTCCGCGAACCGGCTTTTTCCGGAGCGGGCACCGCCAAGAACGAGCGTGGCGCCTGGGCCGTCTGCTTGCGTCATACAGTCTCCCCGCCGTCCGCCCGACAGCGCCACTGGGTTGCTTTTGCGACGGCCGGTCTCCTGGCTTGCGGCTCACCGCGTCCCGCACCCCTTCCCGGCCATTCCGGCCAGTGGTCATCGTGCAGACGCTCACCGCTCACAGTTGCGGGGGCAGCTCCGGTTTAAGGCCGCATGGACCGCACCGGATTCCCGTTTCATCCGGATCGGGCAAAGCCCTTTCCGGAACCGTCAATGCCTTCCTATCCACATATTGCAGCGGAAACAAGCAGGGTTCCGCCCGGCGGGCGCTTTTCCCGACGCCTAGAAAGGCCTTCCGGCATTCCCGAGCCGCCGGTTTTCCAGCCAGCTTGGTCCGGTTAGCTTTCTGAAAAATATACCGGTTTCCACATGCCGGATAAAAAAGTGAGGGCTTGATGAAAAAAACAGCGCCGGGGGCTTGGCAAACGGATCACGCCTTTGATATACGCATCTCCATCGACGGGACGGCTTTCAGCCTGTCCTGTACGTGGTGTTCCCCAGTAGCTCAGTTGGTAGAGCAAGCGACTGTTAATCGCTGGGTCGCTGGTTCGAGTCCGGCCTGGGGAGCCATCACCACCTTAGATTTTCCAAAAAATGCTGACTTCAATTCGCCATGACCGCTGTCATATTTCAAGATGAGCAGCGGCGGCATCCGAGTCGTTGCACTCTTCGAAAATTGAAATTACCGTCCGCACGAACAAGATCCGGATTCCGGTCTCGTCGTCTCCCCATCGATTCAGTGTAAAGATCCCCCATGCCATCTGTTCCCGTCGCGACCTACCTGCTGCTGTGCGGTGCCATCGTCGCGGAGGTGATCGCGACATCGGCGCTGGCACGGACCGAGAACTTCACGCGGCTGGTGCCGTCGGTGATCACCGTTGTCGGCTACGCGGTGTCGTTCTGGCTGCTGTCCTATCCGATCCGTGTCCTACCGACCGGGATTGTCTATGCGATCTGGTCCGGCGCGGGTGTCGTGCTGATTACGCTGGTTGCCTGGCTGGTCTTTCACCAGAAACTCGACCTGCCTGCGATCCTCGGGCTGGGATTGATCGTTGCCGGTGTCGTCGTCATCAATGTCTTTTCGAAATCGGTCGGGCACTGATCCCGGCGGACGCAGGCGACCTTGCCGACTACTGCTATGTGGTCAGGCTTTATTCTTTCCCCATGACACGATGACCGGGCGTTCCAGGCCTTCCAGGGGCAGGATCCGGCAGGAAATACCGAAGACACTGGAGACCGCGTCTTCGGTCAGCACGTCTTGCGTCGGGCCACTTGCGGCTACCTCGCCTTGCTTGAACAGGACGACATGGTCGGCATAGCGCATGGCCATGTTGAGGTCGTGCAGCACGATGACGAAGCTGCGGTTTTCCGCCCGGTTCAAATGCCTGATCAGGTCCAGCAGTTCGAAGGCATGGGCGACATCGAGGTGATTGGTCGGTTCGTCGAGAAAAATGCGCGGCGCGTTCTGCGCCAGTGTCATGGCCACCCAGGCCCGCTGCAACTGACCGCCCGAGAGCTGCGCGATGGAGCGGTGCTTCAACTCGGTCATTTCGGTGATCCGCAGCGCCGTGCCGCAGGCCGCGACATCTTCCGCCGACGGGCCGGAAAAGCGGCCGCGATGGGCAAAGCGTCCCATCATGACGAGGTCCTCCACCGTCAGGTCGGAGGGCGCCTGGGGCGACTGGGAGAGCATCGCCACCTGCCGCGCGAGTTCCTTCGGAGACCAGTCGGCCAAGGCCCTGCCCGCGACGGCGATCTCGCCGCTTTCAACCTTGTGCAGACCGCGCATGACACGCAGCGCCGTCGACTTGCCGCTGCCGTTGGGGCCGCAGAAAGCGACGATCCTGTTGTCGGGCAGGTCCAGGGAAATACCGCCGAGCGCCGGCGTGCCATCATAGGCCGCCGTCACGCCGCTCAGGCTCGCCATGAATTCAGGCATGATATCGCCGTCCTTTGATCAGCAGGTAGAGGAATAGCGGAGCGCCGACGAGCGCTGTCAAAGCGCCGGTGGGCAGTTCCAGCGGCGGCGCGATGGTGCGGGCCAGCAGATCGGCGCTCAACACGATGAGGCTGCCCGTGAGGGCGGTGGACAAGAGATAGAAGCTGCGGAACTGGCCGTGCACGACGCGGGCGATATGGGGCGCGACCAGTCCGACAAAACCGATGGCCCCGACATGCGCCGTGGCGAGTGCGGTGAGCGCAACCGCCGTCGCAAGCAGAATGAATTGCGCACGTTCAAGCGGAACTCCGGTGGTCGCGGCGCTTTCCGGATCCAGCACCAATTGCCGCAGAACCAGCCTTTGCGAAGCCAGGAAGGGCGCGGCGATGGCCAGACCCAGAGCCATCGTCAGGACATCGTCCCAATGGGCGGCGCCGACGGACCCCGTCAGCCATGTCAACGCCTGGCTGGCCCTGTAGACCGGGCCAAGAATGATCAGCAGCGTCACGACCGCTTTTGCGAGCGCGGCGAGCGCTATGCCGTAGAGAATGATTTTCAGCGACCTGTTGCCGCCCCGGTCAGCCAGGGCAAGGAGCATGACCAGCCCGCCGAATATGCTCGCCCCCAGGATGGCGGCAAGCGGCTGCCAGTGGACGGAGACGGTCAGATTGTTTCCCTCATCGGAAAACAGCCACAGGAACAGCAGGATGCCGACCGCGGCACCGTCGGAGATTCCCAGAACCGAGGGCGACGCCATCGGGTTGCGGACGACACGTTGCAACAGGGCCCCAGCCAGTGCCAGCGCCGCGCCGGCCAGAACCGCCAGGATGACGCGCGGCAGCCTCAGCTTCCAGACGATGACCTCGTCCATCCGTACGCCCTGCCCCATGAGAGCACTCACCACCCGCTCCGGCGGCATGAAACTGGAGCCGATGCCTATCGCGGCTATGGTCGCCAGAACGAGCAGTCCCAGCACGGGCGCCAGTCTGACAGCCGACGGTACGGCCGGCGTCATACGGAGACCGCCTTCCTGCGCCGAAGCAGATGCACCAGCAGCGGCACGCCGACCAGAGCCAGAACCGCGCTTATCGGGGCTTCGCCCGGGGCAACGATGATCCGGGCGAGGATGTCGGCGATGACCGCGATCAGCGCTCCCGTCAGCATCGACAGGACAATCAGCGCCCGTGTGGAGGGAAGTGTGTCGCCCATCAGGCGGCGCGCCAGATGCGGCGCGGCCAGCCCCAGAAACAGCACAGGCCCCGCCATGGCCACGGCCCCGGCAGCCAGCAACGCCGCGAAGGCGAGCGCGGCGATGCGCACAAGCATCACATTCACACCGACCGTGCGGGCGCTGGCATCGTCGAGCCGCAACGCATCCAGGGACGAAGCGAAAAAGAAGCTTCCCGCGCATCCGGCAACGAGCAGTGGCAGGCCGAGAACAAGCAGGTTCAGCGGCCGGTCGGCAAAACTTCCCGACAACCAGAAGAGCAGCGTTTCCAGCGCCGTTTCGTCAATCAGCAGAAGCGTTTGCGTGAAAGATGCGAACAGCGCCGCCACGGTTACCCCGGCAAGCAGCGTCGTGGCCGGATTGTCCGCACCTCCCGCGGAGACAGACAGAAGAAAGACCAGCGCTGTCGTGAACAAGGCTCCCAGCATGGCCGCCGTCCCTATCCCGGCAAGACCCGAGAACCCCAGAACCGTCGCGCCGAGCGTCACGAAAAGGGCCGCACCCGCGTTCACGCCCAGAAGACCGGGTTCAGCGAGAGGATTGCGGGTGACCGACTGCATCAAAAGGCCGGAGAGACCCAGCGCCGCGCCGGTGCAAAGTCCGATCAAGGTTCTCGGCAGGCGCAAGGTGGTGACGATCAGGGCATCCGTCCCTTCGCCCCCGGCAAGCGCGGAGACGACCGTTACCGGGTCAAAGACAGTCAGTCCGGCATGCAGGCTCAAGACGCAGGCCAGAAACAGCATCAGGCACAATCCGCTCACAAGCCGGGTCATGCGTGCCGGTCTCCTCTCCGATTGACAAACCAATGGCTTCGTCACATACACATTTCTGATAGTTGAGGCAAATACTCATATTTTTGGAGTCCATCTGGTGAATATCCTCCGCAAATTTCTGCCCATCCTTCCGCTTTGCGCGGCACTGGTCACTGGTCCGGCCCTTGCCCGCGACATCACCGATGCCATGGGCACGGTCACGGTTCCCGATGCGCCGAAGCGCGTTGTCGTTTTGACAAATGAAGGCACGGAGGCCTTGCTGGCCCTCGGGGTCACACCGGTCGGCGCCGCGAATTCCTGGAACGGCGACCCGTGGTGGGACCACATTTCAGATGCAATGGACGGCGCTGAGCCTGTCGGCAAGGAAAGCGCCGTCAATCTGGAATTGATCGCGGCCCTCGAACCGGATCTGATCCTCGCCAACAAACAGCGGCACGAGGAGATCTATCCGCAATTGGCGGCCATTGCGCCGACGGTGGTGTCTCAAAGGCTGCGCGGCAACTGGAAGGTCAACTTCCGCCTTTATGCCGAAGCCCTCGGCAAGACCGCCGAAGGCGAGGCGGCCATCGCGGACTATGATGCCGCGGTTGCCGCTCTTCGGGAGGAACTCGGCGATGCCCTGAAGGAGAAGGTTTCCGTCATCCGGTTTCTGGCCGGCCAGATCCGCATTTACCAGCTCGACAGTTTTTCGGGCGTGCTGTTGAAGGACATCGGTTTCGACCGGCCCGCCAACCAGAATGTCGAGGATTTCGCCATCCGCACCGGCAAGGAAAGCATTCCGGACATGGATGGCGACCGGATCTTCTTTTTCACCTGGGACCAGGGTGACGGCAAGGGCATGGCAGCCGAAGAGGATATCCTGGCCGATCCCCTGTGGCAGTCCCTGTCCGCCGTCGAGGCCGGCAAGGTTCACCGTGTCAGCGACGCCATCTGGAATACCGCCGGTGGTATTCTGGCGGCGAAACTGATGATCGAGGATCTTGCCGGGATTTACGGCGTGAAATAAGAGGCAGGCCAATGTTTTCGGGGTATGCCGCGGTCAAGAGAACGCGGGATACCCCGCCAACAGCGGACGCGATGAAACCTGATTAAATCGGATATTTCTGCCGTTTACAGACAATAAGCCTGTTAAGAACGCCTGTTTTCGCATAAGTCTTTTTGAAGACGCACGATGAATTGGCGGATGCATGACTGTACTCATTACCGGCGGCGCCGGATATATCGGCTCCCACTGCTGCGTGGCTTTCCTGCAGGCCGGGCATGACATTGTCGTCCTGGACAATCTTTCCAATTCCAACAGCGCCAGCCTCGATCGTGTCGCCAAGATCACCGGCCGGAAGGTCGCTTACGAACAGGCCGACATCCGCGATCAGGCGCGGCTGGAAGAAGTCCTGAAACAGTATCGCTGCACGGCCGTGGTGCATTTCGCCGGTCTGAAGGCGGTCGGCGAATCCACCAGGATCCCCCTCGCCTACTACGACAACAATGTGGTCGGCACACACCGTCTTCTCTCGGCCATGGCCAGGTGCGGCGTGAAGCAGATGATCTTTTCGTCCTCGGCAACCGTTTACGGCGAACCCCAGTTCCTGCCCCTGACGGAGGATCATCCGACAGGTGCGGTCAATCCGTACGGGCGCACCAAGCTCGTCATCGAGGACATGCTGCGTGACGTTGCCGCCAGCGATCCGTCCTGGCGCTTCGGCATCCTGCGGTATTTCAATCCGGTCGGCGCGCATGACAGCGGCCTGATCGGCGAAAACCCGCTCGGGATTCCCAATAATCTGATGCCGTTCATCACCCAGGTGGCCGACGGCCGCCGCGAGCGGCTTTCGGTTTACGGCAACGACTACGACACCAGGGACGGCACGGGTGTGCGCGACTATATCCACGTTGTCGATCTCGTCGAAGGACACCTGCGCGCCCATGAGGTTCTGGCCTCCGGTTCCGCGCCGTCCAACTGCTTTGCCGTCAATCTGGGAACCGGAACCGGCTACAGCGTGCTGGAGATGGTGCGCGCGTTCGAGCGCGCCTCCAACAAGGAGGTCCGCTACCAATTCGCGCCGCGCCGCGAAGGCGATGTCGCCGAATGTTATGCAGATACCGGACTTGCCGGAAAACTGCTCGACTGGAAGGCCGGGCGCGATCTGGACAACATGTGCAGGGATACCTGGAACTGGGTCTGCAAGAACCCGCGCGGATATGAAAGCGACGCCGAATAGCGGAACGTCCGCCTGGTTTTCAAAAGGCCGGAGAAGCCGGGAATTCCATACAACGATTTTTAAACGGGCTTGCCTGACAGCCAGACGCCTTCAACCGCCATTGCAGGGCTCAGGTGCACGAAATCGGCCGCGTGGCCTTGCTTCAACCTGCCCAGGGGCCGTCCGAGAACATCCGCCGGGCCGCTCGTCGCCATCGCCAGCGCCGTATCCAGACCGAGATCCAGATTTTCCGTCAGGTATCTCAGCGAAGACGGAAGATCGATATCGGCTCCGGCAAGTGTGCCGTCTTGCAGTGTCAACATACCGTCCCGGCGGAAGATTTCGCGCCCGCCGAGCATGAAGGATGTGACATCCGTTCCGGTCTGCGACATGGCGTCGGTGACCAGGAAGATGCGGCCCGGGCCGGTTTTGGCTTTCAGAGCGATCTTCATCGCCACCGGATCGACATGAATGCCATCGACGATAAGTCCGACGCTGAAGGCGCCGAGATCCAGGGCGGCGCCGACCAGACCCGGTTCGCGGTGGCGCAAGGGGCTCATCGCGTTGAAGAGATGGGTGACGCAGGACGCCCCCGCCTCCGCCGCCTGCCGGCACTGAGCATAGGACGCGTCGCTGTGGCCGAGGCTGACGTGAATGCCCGCATCCGCCAGCCTGGCAATCTGCTCGCCGCCGACCGTCTCGGGAGCAACCGTTATCATCAGACTGGGCAGGTGTTTCGCCGCGGTGAGATAAAGCCCGATATCGTCGTCCGTCATGGGACGGATCAGGCTGGCGTCGTGAGCTCCCTTGCGGCCGGCAAACAGATGCGGACCTTCCAGATGGAGCCCGTGGAAACCGGGGACGCCGCTGGTCCAGGCCTTGACGGCCAGATCGACCACCCGGGCGGTCGTTTCCGGCGTATCGGTGATCAGGGTCGGCGTCAGCGCCGTCGTGCCGAGGTGAACATGAGCGGCGCAAATTTCGGCGATGTCCTCGACGCTTTGGGCTTCACCCAGCATCAGTCCCCCACCGCCATTGACCTGCAGATCGACCAGCCCCGGGGACAGAACGCCGTCACCCAGATCGATTTCGGCATGGCCGCCGGGAATTTCATCGCCAGGGCAAAGGCCTGAAATGAGCCCTTCCTCCACCAGAAGAGCGCCATCGCGGTGGATTTTCTCGCCGTCGAAGATCCCCTGGCAGCGGTAGGCGGTCGCTCCGGTCATACGGTCTGGGTGACCTTTTTCAGGTGTTTGGGAATATCCGGGTTAAATCCGCGGTGGCGGGCGAACCATTCGATGAAGGCATAGAAGGAGACAATCTGGACCAATGCATCGGTCAGCGGATGATCCGTCGCCTCGAAGGGAATCCTGGTTGCTTGCCGCACCTTGGCCGTCGTGGCAAACACCTCACCTCCCTGACCGGCCATGCGGTCGGCCGCCTCGGCAAGTCCTTCCTCGGCCGCATCACGCACGCCCAGAGCCAGGATCGGATAACCGTTCTCCACGATGGACACCGGACCGTGCATGACCTCCGCCGACGAATAGGCCTCCGCATGGATCTGGCAGGTTTCCTTGAATTTCAAGGCAGCTTCATGGGCGATCGCTAGTCCCGGGCCACGGCCGACCACATAAAGGGAGCCGCGCTTTTCAATCGACCCGGCAAGCGTCCGCCAGTCCATGGCAATTGCACGCTCGAAATGGTCCGGAAGCCTGGAAAGCGCTTTCAGGAGGGTTTGGTCGCCGCCGATTTCCGCCAGCAGCAACAGCCCTGCAAGAATGGAATTCACGAAAGTTTTGGTGGCGGCGACGCTGCGTTCCGGACCCGCGCAGATATCGACGGTGGCCCCGGACAATCGGGCAAGCGGGCTTTCCGGGGTGTTTGTCAGGCCAACGGTAAAGGCGCCCTGGTGCGACGCGCTTTCAACCACGGACAGGATGTCGGGGCTGGCTCCGGATTGTGAAATCGCGATCACCAAAGCCTGGCTCAACCGCACCCGGCCTCCATAGACCGACGAGACGGACGGCCCGAGCGAAGCCATCGCGAGACCGAGATAGATCTCGGAGGCATATTTCAGAAAGGTTGCGGCGTGGTCTGAAGACCCGCGCGCGACACTTGCCAGGAAGACCGGCGCGCCTGCTTTTGCGGCGATCTCCCTGATGTGCGGATGTCCGTCAGACAGCAGGCGGCGCGCGGCGTCCGGAATTTCCTCGATTTCCCGGCGCATATGCGTCCCGGCGTCCGCAGTTGTGATGTCACTCATTAAATCAGTCTTCCGAAATTTGGAGTTCGGCAATGAAATCATAGGCATCGCCGCGATAAACGGATCGGGTGAATTCGACCACCTGACCGGAGGCGAGATAGGATACCCGCTCGATTTTCAGACCCGCGTCACCGGCCGGCACACCCAGTATTTCGGCATCGACCGCTTTGAGATTGCGCGCGGAAATCCGCTGAATGGCACGGACGGGCTGCATTCCCGAGGCCCGCAGGACCGCATAAAGCGACGTGGAAACACGTTCCGGATTGGGGAGAATGCTTTCCGAGAGCGACGCGCGCTCGATCGCCATCGGTGTGCCGTCAGCCTTGCGCAAACGGTCCACGCGGGCGACCTTTTGACCGGATGTCAGGCCGAGCGTGAAAATCTCCTGCGGTGACGCCGAATAGAGCCCTCGACGGAGCCATTCGCTGCTCGCGGACAGTCCGCGGCGCGCCATATCCTCACTGAAGGATGTCAGATTGGACAGCCGCTGTTCGACCTTGCGGACGCTGGGAGCGACAAAGGAACCGCTGCCGCGTTTCTGCACGACGATCTGGTCATCGACCAGCCCGGAGACCGCCTTGCGGACAGTGACCCGCGACAGGTCGGTGATCGCCGCGATCTCGCGCTCTGAGGGCAGCGGCTCGTTTTCCTTGAGCACACCGTCGTCAATGGCCCGCTGAATGCACCGCCGAAGCTGCAAGTACCGCGGCCCGCTGGAATTTGCCAGCCAATCCCGGGTTTCCAGCATGGAGATGAAGTCTGTCATATAACGGAGTGCCTTGGCGGTTAAAATAATACCTTTCAGATACCAATTTAAACTCTATCGAAACCGAAAATCAAGTGCTAAAAGAATCCGCATCTGCTCATTCTTGAAACAGTACAAACTGAAAGTCTGTGCAGGGGAACTCTTGTTTGCCCGTCCGGTATTCGCAATAAGATAATTTGAGCGTATCTGAGTCCGTACATCATGAGCCTGCCGACGACAGAAGACCGCGACCCGCAATCCATCGGATTGTCGAAGAAATCGGACGAGGAAGTTCTGTCTCTTCTGCTGGGCCGTCAGGTCGAGGCGCTTAACGCGGCCGCGCGGGCCATTCCGCAGATATCGCGGGCCGCACTGGCCTTGCTGAGGGCTGCTCAGGATAACAGGAAGATCGGATACGCCGGCGCGGGAAGCGCGGGGCTGACGGCTCTGGCGGATTGCCTCGAGCTGCCGGGAACCTTCGGCTTTCCACCCGAGCGGATGCGCATCCTGTTTGCCGGCGGCGCGGAGAATCTGCTGCACATGACCGGCTCCTATGAAGACAGCGACGAAGCCGGGGCCAGTGATTTCCAGATGTCCGGGCTTGGCGAAGGCGATATATTAATCGGCGTTTCCGCAAGTGGTTCAACACCTTACACCTTGGGAACCTTCAGGGCGGCGAAGGCTTCCAAAACCGAAACGATCGCGATCGCCAACAATCCCGGCACCCCTCTCCTGAAGGAGGCGGATCACCCGATCTTTCTGGAAACGCCTGCCGAGATCGTGGCAGGCTCTACACGCCTTGGCGCGGCCAGCGCACAGAAAGCCGCCCTCAACATGATCTCGACCCTGGTCGCCCTCAGGCTCGGCCATGCGGTCCGCGGGCATATGGTCAACCTGGTGGCGGACAATGAAAAACTGCGCCAACGCGCGCAGCGTATCCTTCGGGATCTGACCGATTGCTCCCCGGAAATCGCCGCCACAACGCTTGAGAAAGCCGATGGCCGTGTCAAGATCGCCGTGCTGATGCTGCGCGAGGGGCTGGACGTTACGGCGGCTGAAAACGCCCTCATCCTGCACAACGGAAACCTGCGCGCCTTTCTCTAGGGAGCGAACCTTTGCCGCTATAGGCACCTTCCAACCGCCCTACTTCAAATATGTCCGAAATTCTTCCGCCTCCCCAACCCGTTCAAGCGGTGCGGCGGGCGCGACTGGTGCTGCCATACTCGTTAAAAAAGCCATGCCAATTATTTTTTTTGGTTTACTCACCTGTCAATTGGTTGCATATTGGTATTGTAAATGGATGTTAACGAATAAAATCCAGAGGCGTTTAAGCAGGCAATGATTACCTGTTTCGATATCGGGGGCTCCTTCATCCGTCATGGCGCCCTTCAGGAGGATGGAACCGTCGCCGAAACCGGCCGGGTCGCCACGCCTGGAGACGACTGGGATGCGTTTGTCGCGGCAATCGCGGCCTGCGCCGCGGACAACCACTCCCCGATCTCGATTTCCCTCGCCGGAGCATTCGACGACCGGAGCGGCATCGCCGATGTCGCCAATATCCCCTGCCTGCATAAACGGCCTGTCCTGCAGGATCTGCAAACAGCGCTTGGCCGCCGCGTGCTGATCATCAATGACGCCAATGCCTTCGCGCTGGCCGAAGCTGTGGCCGGAACCGGCCGGGGCAAGGCTGTCGTCTTTGGTATCATTCTCGGGTCAGGCGTCGGCGGCGGACTGGTGGTCAACGGAGACCTGATCAAGGGTTTCGGCGGCGTTGCCGGCGAATGGGGACATGGTCCCGTCGTGGATCCGACCGCAGGCGGGCAATTGCGGGGACTGGAGCATTATCCCTGCGGCTGCGGCCAGACCGGCTGCATCGATGCCGTCTGCTCCGCGCGCGGCATGGAACGCATTCACACCTCGCTGCATGGCACCGCTCTTTCCAGCAAGGAGATCACACACGCCTGGCACGCGAAAGATCCCGCCGGATCCGCGACCGTCGAAGCCTATGCAATCCTGCTTTCAAGAGCGCTGTCGGTTCTGGTGAACACACTTGGCCCGGATGTCATCCCGGTCAGCGGCGGCCTTTCCGGTGACGGTGCGTTGCTTGACCTGATCGACCGCAAAACCAGGGCGCTCGTACTGGCGCAGTATCCCGATCCGCTGGTGATCAAGGGACGGTTCGCCGAAAACGGCGGCCTGCAGGGTGCGGGCATCGCCGCGCGCCGGACTTTCACGGAGGTGAGCGCATGAGGCGTATCCCGCTGGAGGTTTGCGTGGACACGATCGAAGGCGCCTGGACGGCGGCGGAAAACGGCGCCGACCGCATAGAACTGTGCGCGGCCCTGTCCGAAGGCGGCCTCACGCCTTCGTCCGGCCTGATGGCAGCTGCTTCCGGTTTGCCAATTCCCGTCTATGCGATGATCCGGCCGCATGCCGGTGGATTTTCCTATTCCGATGCCGACAAGACACTGATGCTGCGCGATATTCAAGCCGCTGAACAGGCCGGTCTCGCGGGAATTGTGATCGGCGCGCTCACCGGGGAATACGAACTGGACCGGGCTTTTCTGGCAACCGCGCTTTCCGGCACATGTCTGCCGGCGACCCTGCACCGCGCATTCGACACCCTGCGCGATATCGCCAAGGGTGTTTCGCAGGCGCTGGAACTCGGTTTCGAACGCATACTCACATCGGGTCAGGCTGGCAGGGCGGACCAGGGTCTTGAAGTCCTCGCGTCAACCGTCCGCCATGCTTCCGGACGTATTCCGGTGATGGCCGGGTCCGGTGTTTCCAGTGCGAACGCCGCGCACATCTTGCGGCACACTTCCGTCAACGAGTTGCACGCGTCCTGTTCCTCACCCGCGGAGGCCGACAACGCGGATACGCCGGAGACCCGGCTTGGCCTGGTCCCGCCTTCCGGCATCAGAAAAACCAACTCAGCCCTCGTCCGCGAGCTTCGCGGCGCGATGGACCAATTCACGGAGGCCGCGGCATGAAGACCGGGTATGTCGGACTTGGCGCACGTATCGCGAATGTCAGCAATTGCCTGTTCTCCGTTTCGGAGGACCTGGATCCCTGCGCCTATGTCGATCCGACGCCGGCCGGTCTGAAATATGTCGAGGCGAAGATCGGCAACACGCTGACATCCTATTCGGACCTGCAAGGCATGCTTGACAGGGAAAAACTCGACCTGTTGATGATCGGGTCGCCCAATTTCATGCATATGGACCACCTCAGGACCGCGCTGAAATCGGATGTCCGCTATATTTTCTGCGAAAAGCCGGTCGTCATCAGCGAAGCGGAAACCTTCGAGTTGCTCGACCTGATGAAGCAGCACGGCGGGTCGAAGCGGGTCCTGGTCGGCTTGGTTCTGCGCTATTCGCCGCTCTACAAGGAGCTGCAGAAGAGCCTCAGGACAGGCCAGATCGGCAAGGTCGTGTCGATTGAGGCGTCCGAGCATATCGGCCCGTATCACGGCTCCTTCTTCATGCGCGACTGGCGGCGCTACGCGAAGAATTCCGGCGGTTTCATGCTGGAAAAATGCTGCCACGATCTCGATCTCTATCAGGGTGTGACCGGCTGCCGCCCGCGGTTTGTCTCCAGTTTCGGCGGGCGCAAGAGTTTCGTGCCGGAAAACCGGCCGGATCAAGATCACAGCTTTCCGGCACCGGAATTCCACGGCCGGGCCGATCCGTTCACGCCGCGCTGGGGCGGCGGCAACGCCGATTTCGATTCCGACGGCGACATCATCGACTACCAGACAGCGCTGATCGAATATGAAGACGGCGCCAATCTGTGTTTCCACACCAACTTGTATGTGCCCGACGAGTTCCGCCGCTTTGCCGTGATGGGCACCAAGGGCATGGCGGAAGGCGATTTCATCCGCAACTACTACAAGGTCCATGACGCCCTGACCTCCGCCTGCCTGGTGGACAGACCGCAGCTTGTCGATGCTGGCAGGGGCGGCCATTACGGCGCCGACGACGCCATGGCCGGGGACCTGGTTCGCTATTTCAGGAATGGTGGAGACCTGCCCGTCGGCGTTCTGGACGCACTTGAAGCGGGACTGACCGCGATCAAACTCGATGAGGCGCGCCGGACGCGCAGCGTTCTCGATCTCGCCGACACCTGGCAGCAATTCGACAGCTACGGGCTGGCATAGGGGATCGCATGGCGCACACAGCAAAACAAAAAGACTATTTCCCGTTTCTGCTGCTGGTGCCGGCAACTCTCGTGATGGTGGCGGTCGTGGCCTATCCGCTGTTCGAGACATTCCGCCTGTCGTTCACCAACACCAGCATGAGCCCGAATTTCGAATATGTCGGGCTCGAAAATTACGAGAAGATCATGTCCCGCCGCTTCCCGGAAGTCATCGCGCGGACCTTCTACTGGATGGGCCTGTCGGTCGGTCTCAAGATGCTGATCGGAATGCTGGGAGCCGTGCTGCTGAACGCCATGGTTCCGGGCCGGACGCTGTTCCGTATTCTGGTCATGCCGCCCTGGGTGATACCGATCGCTATCGGCGTGTTCATCTGGGGCTGGATGTACAACGGCCAGTTCGGAATGATTTCCGGCGTGGCGCAGCGCATCGGCATTCTCAGCGGACCGTTCGAATTCCTCGCCTACAAGAATTCCGCCTTCATGTCGACCATCGTGACCGATGTGTGGATCGGCGTTCCGATGGTGACGATCTATCTGCTGGCCTCGATGCAGTCGATCTCCAGGGATCTTTTCGAGGCCGCCTGGGTCGACGGGGCGTCCCGCTTTTACCGGTTCCGCCGGATCACGCTGCCGCTGATCGTTCCTTCCATCGCCACCATGGCGCTGCTCTCGGCCATCGCCACATTCAATTCCTTCGATATCATCTGGATCCTGACGGAGGGTGGCCCTCGCGGGGCGACCACAACGATGATCATCGACACCTACAAGACCGCGATCAGCCGTTTTAAATACGGCGAAGGCGCGGCCCGCACGGTGATGATCGTGCTGTTCCTGGGATCCTTCATGCTCGTTTATTTCATGCTGCTGTCGCGCCTCGCCAGAAGGAGCCCCAACAATGCTGCATAAGTATCGCTGGTACGAATATGTGCTGATCTATAGCGGCCTTGCGCTCTTCCTGACCTTCGTCCTGGCGCCGTTCGTGGAAGCCTTCGTGGTCTCGCTCCGCCCGCTCAGCGGCCTGTTCTCAATTCCCTACCGGTTCATCACCGACGAAATGAGCTTCGACGCCTATTTCACCATGTGGGAAAACGTGCCGCTCTTGTGGTTGTACATGTTCAACTCGTTCTTCATCGCGACAGTGGTGACCGTGCTGGGGCTCATCTGCATCATTCCCGCCGCGTATGCCTTTGCCCGGTTTGAATTTCCCGCCCGCAACACGCTGCTTGGCCTGTTCATCGCGGTGAACATGTTCTCCGGCGCGGTTCTGATCATCCCGCTGTTCAAGCTGATGCAGCAATACGGCCTGTTGAACACCTATTTTGCGATGATCGCACCTGGCACCGCCTTCGTGATCCCGACCGGCATCTGGTTGTTGCGGTCCTATCTGATCCGCATTCCCAGGGAACTGGAAGAAGCGGCCTGGGTGGACGGTGCGGGAAAACTCTACACCCTGTGGCGGGTGATTATTCCCGTCGCCCTGCCCGGCATCGTCGTCGTCACGATTACCGCATTCATCACCGCCTACGCGCAGCAGTTCATCTTCGCGCTGACCTTCAACTCCGTGAACGAGCTGAACCCCCTGCCGGTTGGGCTCTTCCAGTTCTTCGGACGCCAAACGGTTGTCTGGAACGAACTCATGGCCGCCAGCCTCGTGGGCATCCTGCCCGTGCTGTTCGTCTATGTGTTCCTTCAACGCTACATCGTCGCCGGCCTGACGGCCGGCGCCGTGAAAGAATAAAAATAATAAAAAAACCAACCAGAAAGGGAAATTCAGATGACACTCAAATCAGTGCTAATGGGGGGAGCTTTCGCGTTCACCCTCGTCGCCGCCGCCCAGGCGGAAGACAAAACCATCCACATGATCAACTGCGGCGACAATACCGGTGCCGGTATCCCGATCCAGGACGAACTGATCAAGGGCTGGGAGGCAGACAACCCGGGCTTCAAGGTGGAAGTCGAGTTCGTCCCCTGGGGCCAGTGCCAGGAAAAATCCACGACGCTCGCCAGCGCCGGCAATCCGCCCGCGGTCGCCTATATGGGTTCTCGCACCCTGAAGCAGCTCGCGGCCAACGACCTGATCATTCCCGTCGACATGACCGAGGAAGAAAAGGCCACCTACGCCGCGCCGATCCTTGGCACCATCACCGCCAACGGCAAGCAGTGGGGCCTGCCGCGCGCCTTCTCGACCAAGGCCCTTTACTGGAACAAGGACCTGTTCAAGGAAGCCGGTCTCGATCCGGAAACGCCGCCGAAGACCTGGGACGAAATGTATGAGGCCGCCAAGGCGATCAAGGACAAGACCGATTCAGACGGTTTCGGACTTGCCGCGGCGTCCTTCGACAACACCATGCACCAGTTCATGAACTACGTGTATACGAATGGCGGTGCAGTCATCAACGACGAGGGCGAAATCGTTTTCAATTCGCCGAACAATGTCGAAGCGCTCGCTTTCTACGGCAAGATGGCCGAAGTCTCCCAGCCTGGCCCTGTCGCCTATGACCGCGCGAAACTTCGCCCGCTGTTCTCCGAAGGCAAGATCGGCATGTTCATTTCCGGCCCGTGGGAACGGGTGCGCGTGAAAGACGTGAACTGGGGCGTGGCTCCGATCCCGGTCGGACCGAGCGGCGGTCCGGGCACTCTGCTGATCACCGACTCCCTGGCCGTGTTCAAGGGCTCCGGTGTCGAGGAACAGGCGCTGTCCCTCGCCAAGCTGCTGACCAACCCGGAAAACCAGATGGCGTTCGAGATCGCCGAGGGCTACACGCCGCTGCGCGACATGCCCGAGGTGCAGGACATCCTCAAGGCCGATCCCACCTGGAAAGCCTTCCTGGATGCGATCCCGACCGGTGGTCCGGAGCCGTTCGTGACCGATTATGTCGGCCTGCAGGACTCCATCAACGAAGCCGTTCAGGGCGTCGTTCTCGGCGAAGTCGAGCCGGACGAGGCGATCGAGATCGCCGCCGAACAGCTTGAGGAATTCAAGTAACACCTTAAGCACCGGCCGGGCCCCTCTCCTCCCAAATCTTACGGATCAGGGGCCCGGTCATGGCTACGGAAAAGGAATGACCATGGGCGAGTTGCAGCTGCGCGACGTACGCAAGAACTATGGCCAGATGGAAGTCATCAAGGGCGTCAATCTTGATGTGAACCACGGCGAATTCATCGTTTTTGTCGGACCGTCCGGATGCGGAAAGTCGACCTTGCTGCGCATGATTGCGGGGCTTGAGGAAATCACGGGCGGCGATATCACGATCGACAGCAAGGTCGTGAACAATCTCCCGCCGGTCAAACGTGGCATTGCCATGGTGTTTCAGTCCTATGCGCTTTATCCGCATATGACCGTCTACGAAAATATCGCCTTTCCCCTGCGGGTCGAACGCCTGGCGAACGACAAGGTGGAAGAGAAGGTCCAGGCCGCCGCCGGCATTCTGCAGCTGACCGACCGCCTGCTGCACAAACCGGGCGAGCTTTCAGGCGGCCAGCGCCAGCGCGTTGCCATCGGGCGCGCCATCGTTCGCGCGCCGTCCGTCTTCCTGTTCGACGAACCGCTGTCAAACCTCGACGCCGCGCTCCGCGCGGAAATGCGGGTGGAACTTGCAAAACTGCATAACACCCTGGACGCCACGATGATCTACGTGACCCACGACCAGGTGGAAGCCATGACCATGGCCGACAGGATCGTTGTGCTGGATCTCGGTGTGATCTCCCAGGTCGGCACGCCTCTGGATCTGTATCACAAGCCCCGGAACCTGTTCGTCGCGGGCTTCATCGGCAATCCGAAGATGAACTTCATCGAGGTGACCGGAAAGCAAGCGACCGGAGACGGGGTCATCGTTACCCTGCCCTCCGGCCAGGAACTGACCGTAAAGGTTTCGGCGCATGGCGCAGTCGCCGGCAAAACACTGACGCTTGGCATCCGGCCGGAGGATCTGACGATTGAGCGTGCGGATGCCTCGATCGAGGTCGTCCCGAATGTGGTGGAACATCTCGGCATTCACACAGTGACCTACAGCGCCGTGGAGGGCGCGAAATCGACCTTCTGCAGCCTGTTGCCGGGCTCCGCGGCTGCCAGGGTCGGCGTGCCGGTCGCAATGGGTCTGAACGGTACGGATTGCCACTTGTTCGACGAGGCCGGCATTGCTTTCGAAAGACAACTGTCTGTCGAAAAACTTGATCCGGCGGCCATGCTGGTTTGACACCCGGAGCATGCGCGTTCGCCAAAACGCTGTGACAACAGGGACGGAAAACTTCTCTTGTTCAGACAACCGCTGTGCGAACTCCCCTGATGGCGTGGAACCACAAAGCTTTCTGCATTCGCGGCATTTGCGTTTGAAAGCGATTTGGACTTGGATTCACGGCCCAAAGACTCTAGATAGCGAAACTCCGGAAGCATATTGATGTGCATTGTGGACACCGCCTGCTTGCGGCGATCCGCCATACATTGCGACCATCCCCCACGAATTTCCGATGCTGGCGAACTGGATCAGCTTACATTCATGTGGAATTATACCCGCGTTCATCTGAACACCGACGAGACGCACCAGACGCCAAAGGACATCGGATGGACACTTCCGCGCAAGTGACAGCACGTCTTCAGAACAATGCGGTCTATAAAACCGGTCGCCATGACTTTCAGGCAGATATCGAAACAATCGCCGCAAGTGAGACCGTCGGACCGATCCTCGAAACCGTGATGCTGGCCACCGGCATGCGCTTCGTGGCCGTGGCCCGGGTGACACAGGACCGCTGGGTTACCTGCCGCTCGCTCGACGAGATCGAATTCGGGCTGATAGAAGGCGACGAAATCGATGTCCGGTCGACCTTCTGCCAGACCGTGCGCGACACGGCCAAGAAAATCATGTTCAACGATTCAACGGAAGATGAGATTTACCGCAATCATCCGGTAGCGGCCCAATACGGCATTGTCAGCTATGCCTCGATCCCGATCTTTCGCACGAACGGCAGTTTCTTCGGCACGCTGTGCGCCCTGGATACCGTGCCGCGGAAAGTCACCCATGCTCGTGCGATCGCGATGTTTGAAATGTTCGCAAAGCTTATCGGCCGAATGCTGGAGACCGAGGAACAGCTCAAGGCTCAGGAAGAACTCGTCCGGCACGAACGGAAGCTGGCAGAAGCACGGGATGAATTCGTTGCGATCCTCGGACACGACCTGCGCAATCCGGTCGCAGCCCTGACTGCCGGCATCCGGCAGCTCGGCCGGGAACACCTGAGCGAACGGGGTCTGCAGGTTCTCGAGCTGATGCGGCCCACCCTTCTGCGTATGGATGATCTGATCGAAAACATGATGCTTCACGCCAAGTCGCGCCTTGGCGGGGGCATCAAGATCGCTCCGAAAACCGATGCCCCGCTCGCCGAAGCCATCGCGCATGCCGTGGAAGAAGTGCGGGCTGCCGAACAAGGTCGCGACATCACCCTGGATCTTGCATTCCCTCACCCGGTCCGGTGCGACGCACCCCGGCTGGCGCAGGCTCTTTCGAACCTGATCAGCAATGCAGTCAAGCATGGTGCGCAAGACAGCCCGATCGAAGTGCGCGGCTACTTCAGCGGCGTCGAACTTGTTCTGGCGGTCGTCAATCGCGGCGAAGCCATTCCAGAAGACGTGCAGCGCCGGCTTTTCCAACCTTTCCAGCGCGGTGAGAGTGCAGAGAGCGACGGCCTGGGGCTGGGCCTCTACATAGCCTCGTCCATTGCCACCGCGCATGGCGGCCGGGTGGAACTCATCTGCGACGGCGGTTGCACCACATTTGCCCTCAAGCTGCCGTCCTCTGGAATCGTGGCTGGCGGGTAAGTCACGGGATCCAGGGCGCGCACCATGCAGCCCCGCGCTCCCTATAGCGGAACAAACTAAACCACCTTCCCTCGGGCTGCGACTGTCTCTATCCGTGTCACCACCCCATCGCGGTGAAAGACGAGTTTTTCAAACAGGTTGGAGACCACGCAGGTGTGGTTCGGGACGATGCGCACCTGGTCGCCGATCTGCGGCTTTCGAGCAGATCCGCTCAGGTCCACGATGGCGTGTTCCTCGTTCAAGGAGACGATTGAGGCGTCCGGATAGTCAACCAGGAGCCCGTGATCCGTGAAGCCGAGCAGATCGGAGGTCAGCGCCTTGGATCCGGCATCCAGGACCGCGCGGGTTTCCGTCGGGCGGGAGACGACGGTCGCGAGGACCTGCATGGCGCAATCGTCGAGATCGCACATGCCGGCGCGCATCATGGCCCGGTCATTGAAGATGTAGGTTCCGGCGCGGTGTTCCGTCGCGCTCGACACAAGATCGGAATCGAACAGGCTCGGCGAACCGCCGTGGGAGACGACCGGGCACTCCAGGCCGGCCTGTTTCAAAAGCCCGACGGTTTCGGCAAGGAAGGCCTCCACCGCGGCTTCCGAGGCGGCTTTGGGATAAGTCAGCAGGCCGTGAAACACCAGACCGGCGCAGGCGTCAATCCTTTCGGCGAGTTGCATCGCGTCGGAAGGTGTCTGAACGCCGTTGCGTCCACCGCCGGTGTCGCATTCGACCAGCACCTTCAAGGGCCGGTCCGCGTCAAACCGCCCGGCAAGCGCATCCACCACGACAGAGTTGTCGGCCACGACCTGAAGGTCCACTCTGGCATTCAGCGCCTTCAGGCGTTCCAGCCGCGCCGCACCCAGCATGTTGAAGGTGATCAGAATGTCGGTGAAACCGGCATCGGCGAACACTTCCGCCTCGCTGATCTTCTGGCAATTGATGCCTTTCGCGCCTGCCGCCGTCTGGAGCGCAGCCAGGGCCGGTATCTTGTGTGTCTTGACATGCGGCCGGAAATTCCGGCCGATCCGGTCGAAATAATCCTGCGCGACCTTGATGTTGTTTTCCATGATCGTTTCGTCGATCACCGCCACCGGCGTCATGAGATCATGGATGGAAAGTCCGACGCTCATTGATCACTCCCCCGCAGAAGCTGCTTGTTCAGGAGACGCGCGGTCCAAAATCGGCCAGATGTCCCGTGGCGCCTTTTTATAGGGTGTTATCCGTGGGTCCGTCGGATAGGCGAGTCCCGCCGAACAATACAGGATCAAGGGGCTCACCAGCGCAAATGAGCGGTAAAAATGGTTGGTTGATTTCACCACCAGAATTTTTCGCTGTCCCGGGTCGATCCCGAAACCGGTAAACAGCGTCGTGTCGAAGCACTGGGCCCGGGTCGAATTGAGGATTACTTCAATGCCGCCCAGTTTCACAAGAGATGCGTCTCCGACAGGCACGATGCTGTCGCCGAAGCGCTGCTCGGCATTGCGGATATTGCGGATCACCTGCACTTCGGCATCGATGGGGCTGCCGGTGTTGGGCGCCGACTTGGCGCCGAAGCGCAACTGCATGGTCGCGCCCTCGCCTGCCGCGTGGCAAAGCTGAACGGCAACCGGATCCCAGATCGACCCGAAGGCGATGCTGTCCAGCTTCCGGTCGATCGCCTCGCGCAGCAAAACCGTGGCATCGCCGGCCGTACCGCCACCGGGATTGTCCCACATATCGGCTATGGTAACCGGAGCGCCTTCAAATTCCAGCGCCCGGTCAAGCGCTTCGGCGGGAGAATGTTCCTTGCTCCTGACCTTGCCGCGCAGCTCGAACAGGGCGGTTCCCAAATCCCTGGCAACCGATGCGCCAAGGGCAGGATCGTTGTCGGTCACGGCAATGACCTTGGTTCCCATTTCGGGCACGTCGCCTGCCAGAAAGCCGTGAATCACCGAAAGAGACAGAATTCCGGGCGTTTCCGCTTCACGTCGGATCATGTCATCGACGAAGCCGCGCATCGGCTGAGTGGACGTCGGAAAGACATCGATCATTTTCGGATCAAAGACGCTGATCACCGGTTTGACATCTCCCGCCACGGTCTCGCGCGCGATCCGCCAGGCGTCTTCCGCCCGGTCGACGAAATCGGTATGCGGAAACTCCTTGAAGGCGATCAGGGCGTTGGCCATGGAAACCCGTCTTTGGGTCAAGTGGCTGTGCGGATCCAGGGTCGCAACGATGGGGACCTCCGCCCCAACGACGTCACGAACCCGTTCCAGAAAATCACCCTCCGGGTCGTCGTATCCTTCCGCCACCATTGCGCCGTGAAGCCCGAGCACGATTGCGTCGAACGGCCCGCCGGTCTCGATCTGATCCAGGATTTCGTCTCGCAGACCCTCATATGTCTGTCTGGAGACCAGTCCGGCAGGATCGGCCCAGGCAGCGGTGCCTTCGACAAGATCCCATCCGTTGTCTTTCGCGAACCTGCGGCCAACCGTGATGACGGCGGAACATAAAGTCGGCGTTTCGGGATGTTCCCCGGGACGCGCCAGAAGCGAGGCCTTGAAGGCGTGGATATCGACCCTGATGGGAGAAAATGTGTTCGTCTCCGTCGCGAGCACCGCCGTGAAGGCCCTGGGTGTTTTCATGGTCACGACGCTGTACCGGGCTGGTTGGGCAGATAGCCGGTAAATCCGCATATTTTCCAGCGTCCATCCTTGTGGATGCAATGATAAAGCGTTTGCCAGAGCAGCCGGTCCTCGCTGCCATCGGCCTTCATGATCCGGCCATCGAATTTCTTGCGGGCAATGGCGCGCGCGCCCTCGATCTCGATATCCGTGAGCCTTGTGGCATTGAAGATTGCCCCGCGCGCGTCTTCGGCAAATTCGGTCCCGGCAAAGTCCGCTGCCTGCCGCAACCACTCGCTCCTGTAGGTTTCCAGGTCCGGAAACCCGAGTTTCCAGTCATCGGGATCCGGCTTTTTTTGCGCGTCGATCCCGAAGAATGCGGTTTCGTCAAAATCACCGGCAACCCGCGCCCAGTCGGCGGCAACGAAGGCGTCGATGTCGCGCCTGACCAGCATCTCCCAGATTTCGGCGCGGTCCTTGTCGCGGTCCGCGAACGGATTTTTCTGACTGTCGGTAGGATCCTGCATTACGGAAACCATTTTCAATTTGATGGTTGATTTTTGGAAAATATAAGAGTGAAATAAAACCAATGTCAAACCACTATGTAAATCATTTTCATTCTGGAGGCTTGAATGTCGATCACTCGCTACGGCGCTGAAAAATCCGGAGCCGGCGGCCAGAACCTGCCTTTCGCGCGCGCCGTCGAAGCCGACGGCTGGCTTTACGTCTCGGGCCAGGTTGCGATGAAGGACGGCGAGATCGTTGCCGGCGGTATCGTCGAACAGACCCATCTGACGATCAAGAACGTCCTCGCCATCCTAGAGGAAGCCGGATACGGGCTTGAGCATGTCGTGCGCGCTGGCGTCTGGCTCGACGACCCGCGCGATTTCTGGACCTTCAACGGCGTTTACAAAAGCTATTTCGGCGAGCACCCGCCCGCGCGCGCCTGTGTTCAGGCCTCCATGATGGTCGACTGCAAGGTCGAGATCGACTGCGTCGCCTATAAAAAACCGGACTGACCGGATGCGGGACATCCTGTCCGTTCTACAGAAAATCGAACCGGAGCTCTCCAAGTCCGAGCGCGTCCTGGCGTCGCTTTTACGCAGCGCGCCGGAATTCATTCTCGATGCCGGGATCACGGATGTCGCTCAACGGGCGGGTGTCTCACCACCGACCGTGACCCGGTTCTGCCGGCGCCTTGGCTGCGACAGTTTCACCGCCTTCAAGGTCCAGGTGGCACAGGTCGCTTTCGCGGGAACCAGATACCTGACGGCCAATGCAACGTCCGCAGCGCCGACGGATGTTGCCGACAGCCTGCTAGCGCAGATTCAGGAAGCCTCTGCCGGAACGCGCGAAAACCTCGATATGGCGGCGGTCCTTCGTGCCGTCGACCTGATCGCCACGGCCCGACTGGTGGCGACCTTCGGTTCCGGTGGAACCTCCTCGATGATCGCCGATGAAATGCAGAACCGTTTCTTCCGCCTGGGTCTGAGGACGGTCAGCGTCACCGACCACGCCATGCAGCTCATGCAGGCAGCAACCATGAAACATGGCGATGTTATTGTCGCCTCGTCGGTTTCGGGCAGAAACCTGCAGATGGTGCGGGCGCTTGAGGCGGCAAAAACCTACGGCGCGTCGGTCATTGCGCTGACCCGACCCGGCCGGCCCGTCGCGGATCAGGCGGATATCACGATCGGTATCGACCTCGCGGAAGGCAATAACATTCTCAGACCGAGCCTCAGCCGCCATGGCTTTTTGTTCGTCACCGACCTTCTGGCAACGCTGGTGGCCATGAAGCGCGGCGACGAGGCGCGCGAAAGCCTCAGGCGCGTCAAGTACCAGCTCAGCAATTCCCGCGATTCGGACGACAAGGAAGCCCTTGGTGACTGATCAGACTTCAAAACCCGTTGCTGTCGTTACCGGCGCGGCAGGTGATATCGGCGCCGCAATCGCGGCCGAACTGGCCGCCAGCCACAGCATTGCCGCTGTCGACATCGATGAGGCCGCGTTGAGCGCCACCGTCTCGCGGCTCAGGGCCGGCGGCGCACACGCGACCGCCATAACCTGCGACCTCACGAAGACGGACGACCTTGCGCGCATGGCCGATGCCGCAAAACGGTTGGGTCCGGTCACCGCGCTGATCAACAATGCCGGCGGTGCGGAGGCTCTTACGCTGCATTCCATGACGGCCCGGACACTGGCGCGGGACCTGTCCCTCAACCTGGAAGCGGCGCTCAACTGCTTCAAGGCGTTGGAGCGCGCGCTTATCGAAGGCGGATCGGGAACGGTCGTCAACATCGCTTCGGTGAACGGGCTCGGCACCTTCGGCCATCCGGCCTATAGCGCCGCGAAAGCCGGGCTGATCCATGCCACGAAGGCAATTGCCGTCGAATACGGAAAATACGGACTGAGGGCCAATGCCATTGCCCCGGGAACCGTCAAGACCCAGGCCTGGAAAGCGCGCGAGGAAGCCAATCCGGGCGTCTTCGACGAGGCACTCGCCTGGTATCCGTTCAAGACCCTGCCGGAACCGGAGGATATCGCGGCGGCCGCCGCGTTTCTCCTCAGTCCGGCCGCCCGCTGCATAACCGGCGTCTGCCTGCCGGTTGACAGCGGCCTTTCCGCGGGTTCCCCGGGACTGCCCCGGACCTTCACTCAATCTCCAGACTTTGACGGATTGTAAGTCATGCCCGATCTAGTTCTCGACTGCTTTTTTCGTCCGGGGGAAAGCCCGACGGAGTCACGGCTCGAATTCGTTCTGACCAATACGGGTTCAAGAACGCTCTCTTCCTTTACCCTCGCTTACACCGCTCTTTGCCGGGCCGCTGCCGGCGCTCAACTGGAGAATGCCGAGCATTTCAGCCGTACGGCCAATTTTCACGAGATCACCCCGAAACCGGGTCAGGAAATTGCACCGGGCGGCAGTTGGAAGTTCGCCATACAAGGCCTTGCCAACGTCGCCAGGCACCGGCTGGACGGGCCGAAATCCGCCTATGTGACCAAAGGCGGCAGTGTGTTCGACGTGCTGTGCACCGATCTGGAGGCTCCGCAAGACCTGGACAGCGGTGAGCGAAAGTCCGTCCCTGCCGGCAAGACCGCGGAGCCGATTTACGTCATTCCCTGGCCGCAATCGGTCGAGATTTCAACCTATCGAAGCAGTGGCCCCTCTTTCTGCATTGTAGACGGCTCCCCTGAGGAAAAAGCGGCGGCTGTAAAGATCAACGCGCTGTCCAGCCGGCTTTTTCCCGCCGTTCCCTCACCTTTCCGGTTCTCACAGCCCAGGGACCAGACGGGCGTCGTCTTCAAGGAAAACGGCGCGCTGCCGCGGGACGGGTATGAGCTTAAGTTTTCCGGCGCGACCGTCCTGCTTTCCTACAGTGCTCCGGTGGGGCTGGATTATGCGCTGACGGCGCTCGCGCAAATTGCCTATGGCGCCTACAGCGATCCGGCAACCTACCGGGTGCCGTCCGATGGAATTATCAAGGATGCCCCACGCTTCTCCTGGCGCGGCACCCATCTCGATGTCTCCCGGCATTTCAGGGGACCGGAGGACATCCTGCGTCTTGTCGACATTCTCGCCTGGGGCCGCATGAATGTCTTCCAGTGGCATTTGACGGACGACGAAGGCTGGCGTCTCGAGATAAAGGCCTATCCGGAACTGACGATCGGCGGCGCAAAACGCGGCCCGGGATGCCAGCAGGTTTCCCAGCTCGGGTTTGCCTCCGAAGTCTATGAAGGGTCCTATTCACAGGACGAGGTCCGGCAGATCGTCGCCCATGCGGCGAGCCTCAATGTCGAGATCATGCCGGAAATCGACGTGCCCGGCCATTCAACGGCCGTCCTTAAAACCTATCCGCATCTTGCCGATCAGGCCGAAACCCCGGAAAGTTACCATTCCATCCAGGGATATCCGAACAACGCGCTCAATCCGGCAATCGAAGAGACCTATACATTCCTGGAGAAGGTTTTCGCTGAAGTCGCCGATCTCTTCCCCTGCGACTATATCCATATCGGCGGGGATGAAGTCGACACGCATTCCTGGCTCGCCTCACCGAAAACGCAGAGGCTGATGGAAGACCGCGAACTTGCGGACACGATGGAAGTTCAGGCCTATTTCATGGGCCGTGTGCGCGACATCCTGAAAAGACTCGGCAAGAAACTCGCCGGGTGGGATGAAGTCTCCCATGGCGGCGGGATCGATCCTGACGGCGTTCTGCTCATGGCATGGCAAAAGCAGGAGGTCACCAGGGAGCTGATCTCTCAGGGCTATGAGGTGGTCTGCACACCCGGACAGCACTATTACATGGATATGGCACAGGCATCGGGATGGTATGAACCGGGTGCCGGCTGGGCTGGCGTCTCGACGCCAGAGGCCTGTTACCTTTACGAGCCGTCAGAAGGACTGAGCGACGATAGTCTGGGATCGCTCAAGGGTGTTCAGGCCTGTATCTGGTGCGAACACCTGACCGGCAACGGCCTGTTCAATCACATGGTATTTCCACGGCTCTATGCCGTCGCCGAAGCAGGCTGGACGGCTCCGGTTCAAAAGGACTGGCAACGCTTCGCAGCTCTCGCGCCGCACTTTCCGGCGCTGTAAGGAAAGGAGGGTCCGGACCATGAAGATCGCCGTCGGCGGTATCCACACCGAATGCAGCACCTACTCACCCCTGCTCCAGACCATGGATGATTTCCGCATCCTGCGGGGGGTGGAGCTTCTGCAAGTCACCGGCCTTGGAGACAACCGGTTTCCGGATGCCGACTTCCTGCCGCTGTTCCAGGCGCGCTCCATTCCGGGCGGTCCTGTCGAACCGACCTGTTACCTGACATTCAAGTCGCGGTTTCTGCAAGAGCTGAAAGCAGCGTTGCCGCTGGAGGGCGTCCTCCTGATCATGCATGGCGCGATGCATGTGCCGGGTCTCGACGACGTGGAAGGCGACTGGATTTCTGCCGTCCGCGAAACCGTCGGACCGGATATTCCGATTGCCGTCAGCTACGATCTGCATGGCAACGTCACCCAAAGAATCGTCGATCAGATTGACATCTTCTGCGCCTATCGGACGGCACCGCATATCGACGTTTGTGAGACGCATCTGCGTGCTGCCGGAAATCTCGTCGACCAGCTTCGAGGCGGTCCCCGCCGGATGGTTGCCTGGGCTCCTGTCCCGGTGCTTCATCCCGGCGAACGCACCAGCACCGAGGACGAACCGGCCGCTTCGCTCTACACAGCTCTTTCCGCTTTCGACCGGCGTTCGGGCGTGAGCGATGCAAATCTGATGATCGGATATGTCTGGGCGGATACGGCCCGGGCGACAGCCGCGGCCGTGGTTACGGGAACCGATCCGGACGCAGCCGCAGAAGCTGCCAAAGAGATCGCCGCCGCCTATTGGGCGAACCGGGCAGGTTTTGACTTCGGCGTCCCGGCCAAACCCCTGCCGGACTGTCTTGAGGAGGCCGCTGTCACCTCCGGCGGTCCCTTCATCCTCGCCGACAGTGGTGACAATCCGACAGGAGGCGGTGTCGGCGACCGCAGCGATGTTCTCGCCCTCTGGCTTGAACGCGGTTTACAGGGAGGCGTTTTCGCCGGAATTGCCGATCCGCGCTCCGTGACGAAAGTCTGGTCATGCGATGAAGGCACGTCTGTGGAGCTTTCCATTGGCGGAGCCTTTGGAAGTGATTGTCCCGAAGTCGCTGCGCAAGTAACGGTCGGCCGGAAAATCGGATCGGAGGAAAACAGCGACCGGGAGGTGCTCGTGTACATTTGCGGAAACAGCCTTATCCTGACTGAAAAGCGGCGCCCCTTCCACAATCTGGAGGATTTCCGCAGGTTCGGCATCGAACCGAAGGAGGCACCGGTTCTCATCGTCAAGTCCGGCTACCTGTCTCCGGAGCTGGCGCCTCTTGCCAATCCCGCCCGGATGGCGCTCACCGATGGTGCGGTCAACCAGGACATTTGCGCGCTGATCAACAAGCACCGCACCTCACCCAGTTATCCGTTCCAAACCGGGTTTGACTGGCATCCTGTCGTCAGGCTTTCGTCGCGCGTATTCCGGTGACGGGTTGAAAAACGGCTCACTTCCTGTAGAGTAAGGTTTCCTGGGCACGCTTGGTTTCCATCTGCTTTTCGCTATCGGACCAACATCTGCCAACGGGATCTTTTTTGAATATTTTGAAACTTTTTTCGCGATCGAACGTTTACATAACAAGCCACAGTCAATGATCGACAACAGATTTTATTGACAGTCCTGACAGGGTATAATTCTCACTTTGCGGTGAATAATCTTGAAACCCGCAGCCGGCACCACAGTTATTAACAAATAGTAACTAAAATTGTCCGGAATTGTGACCTCAATTACACCCGATAGGCAGATTGTGGTGCGATAATGTCCAAATCGTGACAGTGCAACGAGGTGCATTTTCACAAGGTCACGACACGATGCCGTTCAAACTGCAGAAGAGTCCAAAAGGACCAATAATAAACCTCGAATTCGGTGAAAAAAGTTGTGTTAGCCTTGGGAGGCGTACATGCAACGGAATAAAAGAACAGGAACACTTGTGCTCGGTCTCATTCTCGCCCTTGCGGCGGGCAGCGCAGTCGCGGCCCCACTTCCTCAGGAAACGATCACGCTCCCGGAGGATCGGCTTGCGGTCACTGTCGCATCAGCTACGCAGGAGCAGACCGATCCGCTTGAAAGTGAACTCACTATCTGGGTCGGCGAGATCGAACTGGAAGGCAGAAAGACCGTCTGGGTCGAATTGATCGATTCCTATGGCGAAGTCATTTACGATTCCGAAGTGAACACCAACGAAACCCATCTGTTGCCCGACGGCCGTGCCGTTGTCGTCAGCTCGATGGATCAGGACATGGTTGTCGCCGGCAAGGACGAGTCGCGGCTGGCAACGGAAGCCACCCTGATGGTCACCCGGCGCGTGGTCAATGACGGAGCAGACGCGACGACTGTCGAGTTGATAGAAACGCAGGACGCAATCGTCAAACGTGGCCCGATGTTGCAAGTGGCCGATTTCGGCCAGGTGGTTTGGGACAAGATCGTTTCGTTCTTCGACACAGCCAGGTCGAGCGTCCAGGTCGCCTGGAACTGGATCGTCGGCACGCCGAAGGCCTGATAGGGACGCGGTCCCTTCGAATGCTGGCGATACAAGCCCATGAATGCCAACGGCTGTAAGCTCGCGCGGACTGTATTGTCTGCGCGAGAGTGTTCGCGTTGATAAACCCAGGCCCGGCGCCGACAGAAAATTTGTTTTAATTTCATTCAATTGCGTGATCCGCCTTGTTCCCCACCCCGTAAGCACTCCGGAAAACAAACTGGAACAAGTTCACCGCCGGACGTCCCATGGACCAGCCGGGGGACACCAAAGGATCAGACATGCGGATTGCCGTCATCGGCTCCGGAATTTCCGGAAACAGCGCAGCTTGGGCACTCAGCTACACTCACGATGTCGTCTTGTACGAAAAACGGATGCGGCCAGGCGGGCATAGCGCGACGGCCGACATCGACTACGACGGAACCAGACTGAGTGTCGACACAGGCTTCATTGTCTATAACGAACTCAACTATCCGAATTTTACCGCTCTCCTCGACCATCTTGGCGTCGCGAGCGAGTCGAGCGACATGAGTTTCGCGCTTTCGGCCGACAACGGGGCACTCGAATGGTCCGGTCACAGCTTGAACGGGTTGTTCGCGCAACGGAGGAACCTCGTTTCACCGGCGTTCCTGCGCATGCTGCGCGACATTTTCCGCTTCAACAAACGTGCCGTGGAGGACCTGAGGGCAGGAGCGCTTCGCGGCCAGTCGCTTGGCGGGTATCTGGAAAAGGAAGGCTATTCGCGCGGTTTCATCAACGACTACCTTCTGGCTATGGGAGCTGCCATCTGGTCCACTCCGGTCGCTGAAATGCACGCCTACCCGGCTGAAAGTTTTGTCGCCTTCTTCGAAAACCACCGCCTGCTTTCCTTCGACAGGCCGCGCTGGCGGACCGTATCCGGGGGCAGCAGGAACTATGTGAACCGGCTTCTGGCCCCGCTCAAAGGCAGGATGCGGCTCGGCACGACGGTTGTTGAAATCCTTAGGGAGGACGGCAGAGTGATCGTCTGCGACACATCCGGCCACAGGGATGTTTTCGACCACGTCGTGCTCGCCGGGCACACGGACCAGAACCTGGCCATGCTGGCGGATCCAAGCCAGCTGGAACGCGAGATCCTCGGTTCCATCCGCTACCGGCCGAATGAAGTCTACCTGCACAGGGATGAAAATCTCATGCCGAGAAACAAAAGGGTCTGGGCATCGTGGAATTACCTGTCCGACAGGGATGGCGGTGAAACACGGGACGTCACGGTCAGCTACTGGATGAACCGGCTGCAGAACATTCATCCTGAAAAGCCGCTTTTCGTCACCCTCAACCCGTTCGAAGCGCCGCGCGAGGACCGGACATTCGCCAAATATGTATACGATCACCCGCAATTCGATGCGTCCGCGCTGGCGGCCCAAAAGCGCCTGACCGACATTCAGGGGATCGGCAACACCTGGTTCTGCGGTGCCTGGAGCGGCAACGGATTTCATGAAGACGGTCTCAAATCAGGCCTGGCTGTCGCCAGGGCGTTGGGCGCCCGGGTGCCCTGGGAGGCGCCGGAACCGCCAATTCGCTATCAGGACGCTGCCGAATGAAGAAGAACCCGCGTTCAAACCGGCTGAGCGACAACGGACCCGTTCCGGCAGGCGCGGCCGCTCTTTACAGCGGTTCGGTCATGCATGCCCGCATGAAACCGAAGGAGCATCGGTTCGCCTATTCGGTTTTTACGCTCCTCATCGACCTGGACCGTCTTGATGAGGCGGAAAGTTCAAGCCGGTTGTTTTCACGCAACCGCTTCAATCTTCTTTCCTTTCACGAAAAGGATCACGGTCCGAGGGACGGTTCCGATCTCAGGAAGCATATCGAAGGTCTTCTGGGCGATCAGGGCCTCACGGCACCTGCCCGCATCCTTCTCCTCGCCTATCCGAGGATGCTCGGATACGACTTCAATCCGCTCAGCGTCTATTACGCCTACGGTGCCGAGGGGCAACTGATCGCGCTTGTCTACGAAGTCCGCAACACGTTCGGGGGAATGCATACCTATGTGGCACCGCTCGAACCCGGCCAGTTGAGCGATGCCGGCGTGCGTCAGGAGCAACGGAAGGAATTCCACGTCTCGCCCTTTATCGGCATGGATCAGCGGTATCACTTCCGCATGTTGCCTCCGGGCGACGCGGTCAGGGTGCGTATTCTTGAAAAAGACGTTGATGGCCCGCTGCTGTCCGCGACTTTTTCCGGAGCAAAGGAACCATTCACGAGCCGGAACATTCTCCGTGAGTGCCTGCGCGTACCGTTTCTGACCTTAAAGGTAGTTTGCGCCATTCACTGGGAAGCCTTTAAAATCTGGCGCAAGCGTGTACCATTTCATTCCGGCCCCAAGAAAAAGCATGGGACCAACGAACATTCCCGCCATGCGTCGCTGGCTTCAAAGAGCTGATATTTCAAGAGGTTCTGCCATGAATGAGCCGATTGTCCTGACACCAGACAATTTCCGCAATACATTGAAAGGGACATCCCGGCTTGTGCGAATAGCCGCCGGTCTGGCGCTCAAGCTTCGCTATGGGGCCCTTGAAGTCGCCTTTCCGGACGGCAGGACATTCCTCATCAAGGGTACTGAAGACGGTCCGCGCGGTGTCCTGACAATCCACAACTGGCGCTTTTTCCGTATGGTGGTGCGGGCGGGAGATGTCGGTGTCGGCGAAGCCTTCATGGCCGGATACTGGTCCTCGCCGGATGTGACAACCTTCCTGGAAGTCTTCTGCATCAACCAGGGCTCGATGATGGAGGTTCTGCAAGGCCGTCCATTTACGCGCATCCTGCTGTCGGTTCGCCACTGGCTGAATACCAACACGAAGCGCGGGTCCAAACGGAACATTTCCGCCCACTACGATCTCGGGAACGCCTTCTACAAGGAGTGGCTCGACCCGTCGATGACCTATTCCTCCGCGATCTACAGCAACGGGACCAACAATCTGGAACAGGCCCAGGCGGAAAAATACAGTTCCCTGATCCGCCATACCGGCATTGAACCTGGGCACAAGGTTCTGGAAATCGGCTGTGGCTGGGGCGGTTTTGCCGAACATGTAGCCAAGACCGTCGGCGCCCATGTACGCGCGCTGACCATTTCCAGGGAACAGTTCGACTATGCAAGAGAGCGGATCTTCAAGGCGGGATTGAGCGAAAAGGTGGAAGTCGTCTTTCAGGACTACCGGGACGAACAGGGTATATTCGACCGGATCGCGTCAATCGAAATGTTCGAGGCGGTGGGCGAAAAATACTGGCCGACCTATTTCAGCCAGGTGTCCAGATGCCTGAAACCCGGCGGCAAGGCCGGCCTTCAGATCATCACCATTCAGGACAAGATGTTCGATGACTACCGGCGGGGAACCGATTTCATTCAGCGCTATATCTTTCCAGGCGGTATGCTGCCACCGCCCGGCAAGCTTACAGAAATCAGCAAGTCGCTGGGCCTGAACCTTACGGACCAGACAATATTCGGCCAGGACTATGCCCGAACGCTTGCCGAATGGCGGCAGAGTTTCCGTCAGGCGTGGCCGCGGATCCGGCCCCTGGGCTTCGACGACAAGTTCAAGCGGCTCTGGGAATTCTATTTGCACTACTGCGAAGCGGGTTTCCGCTCAGGCAACATCGACGTTCGGCAGATGGTCTACGAAAAAGCGTCTTGAGACCGGCGTATTGGTCGGCACGCGAGAGCCGGGTTTTGCGCCCGACGTCTCCACTTTCATGCGGATCCGAATGAAAGAAGTCGGATCCGGTCAGTTACCCGCGCGTTTCCTGTTCCACCCGGTCGCTCTCGCGACGAGTGGAAAATACCATCCGTAAGGCAGAATGCGCAGCAATTTGAGTTGGCGGACAAACGCCTTGGGAAACGCGATTTCGAACTTCCGCGGATGGACAAGTCCCTTGCGAATCTGCTCCACGGCGTCTTCCACGGAAACGAGATAAGGCATCGGGAACGGATTGGACCTGGTGGCCGGCGTATCGACGAAGCCCGGGCTGACGAGTTGTATGCGGATACCGGCGCCGTCCAGATCGAATTTCAGCGCCTCGGCAAGATTGCTCAGACCGGCCTTGGTGGCGCCGTAAGCGGCGGCCGTGGGCAGTCCCCTGTATCCGGCGGCGGAAGAAACGACCGCGATCTGCCCCCGGCCTTGTGACTTCATCGCATCGATGGCCGGAAGCAGTGTGTTGACCGTTCCCATGAGATTGACGTCAAAACTGCTGCGGTAATCTTCGGCTTTGCCGTTCAACCCGTCCTGCGGCAGGTAAATGCCTGCGTTGGCGATCACAAGCGCCAGGTTTCCGAATTTTCTGACTATCGACCCGCAAATATCGACCATTTGCCGGGTATCGGTGATGTCTGCCGGAAAGGCATGAATTTCTCCCGGCAATTCACCGGACAGGCTGCCGAGTTCCTCAAGCGCGTCTCCGGAACGTGCCGTCGCGGCGACACGCCAGCCATCGCGCGCCAGATCCAGCGCCAGGGCCCGTCCGATACCTGAGCTGGCACCGGTCACCCAGGCGCATCCGTCCTCGGGAGACGCGACATATGATTTTGCGTACACCTCAATCACCTCGCTTTCGTGTTTTACGCAAGCGGCTGATGACCGGATCGCTTTCAAGGCAACGACGGCGGGGGCCAAAATCGACCCGGACAAATGACGCGAATCAAACGCAATGAACTCTAGCTGATAAAAGGGGCGAACCAGCGTCCGATGGGGCCCGTCAATTCAAGGCGGCCGGCCGTAACCGCGAAACAGATGCAATCCTCGCCCTTGTCGGCAATGGGCTTGTGATCCACATCGCCGTCGGCAAAGGCGATGTCTCCGGTGACGAAGTGCCCGTCATCGTCGCTGAATCCCCCCTGCAGGACCAGCGTCAGTTCGGCGCCATGATGAGTATGGGACGGCAATGCCCGTCCACCGCGCACCCACAGCAGGCTGGTGTTGCAGCCGTCAATCTCACCGAACCTGCATTCCCGCACACCCGGCAGGAGGGTCTTCCAGGCAACACCCTTCATTGACGACCCAATGATGGCCTGCAGGGAGCGCGGCACCGCAAGGACATCCGAAGTCATCTCCCGGGTGGCGGGCTCCTGGGTGGCGGGTGCAAAGTCGCTGGGCAATGGCATTTCGGAGCTGAATATCGCACCGAGAGCCGTATCGCGGTCGGTCAGCGGGACCGGCTCGGTCCCATCCAGATCCAGACCGGCCAGAGTTTCAAGAGACGAAACATAGCCCCTGTTGCGGTCGCTCAATTCCAGATGCGCTCCAACGAGTGCCTGTGCCGGATAGGACAATGTCCCGGCCGCATATCCGGCCAGCAATTCATCCAGTCCGGTCACGTTTGTTTCCATTATCGCTCTCATTGGGCTTCGAACACTCAGGTTGCTACATGGCCGATACGCCGGGCAACGAATTTCGGATCAACCCTTACACCAAAATTTTTGAATTTTGAATTTCCACTCCGGCCTGAAAGCCGAAATCTCCGCATGGCCTTTTCATCAAACGGCGGGAAAACAACCGTAATTTCCGTCACAATGCTGGCATTCCGGACCTGAAGCCTTACATTGCGGGCTTGATCCACTTGGTCGGGACAATTAGCGTCCGGTCTCATCAGATTCCATCTGGCCGCTACCGGTTTCGGCCAGATCATCCGGGATTGTACAAATGTCTGTGTCTGCTTCCGTTGTCGACGCCATCGGCAACACGCCCCTTATCCGTCTCAGAGCCCTTTCCGAAGAAACAGGATGCGAAATCCTGGGCAAGGCCGAATTCATGAACCCGGGTCAGTCGGTCAAGGACCGCCCTGCCCGTCAAATGATTCTCGAGGCTGAAGCCCGTGGCGATCTCAAGCCGGGCGGCGTGATCGTCGAGGGGACCGCGGGGAACACCGGTATCGGCCTTGCTCTGGTTGCCAGCGCCCGCGGATACAGAACCGTCATCGTTATTCCGGATACCCAGAGCCAGGAAAAGAAAGACATGTTGCGCCTATGCGGCGCGGAACTGGTCGAAGTTCCGGCAAAGCCGTTCAAGGACCCGAACAACTACCAGCATGTTGCCCGGCGCCTCGCGGAAGACATGGCCAAAACCGAACCCAACGGCGTTATCTTCGCCGACCAGTGGAACAATCTCGACAACCGCAAGGCCCATTACCTGACGACCGGACCCGAGATCCTGGAGCAGACCGGCGGCAAGGTGGATGGCTTCATCTGTGCCGTCGGCTCCGGCGGAACCCTTGCCGGCGTTTCCAGATTTCTTCAGGAAAACAAACCCGGTGTCATTATCGGCTGCGCCGACCCGCAAGGCGCGGCCATGCAATCATTGTTCACCACCGGTGAAGCCGTCGCATCTGAAGGCGGTTCCATCGCGGAAGGCATCGGCCTTGGCCGCAGCACCCCGATCGTCCGCGATGTGAAGGTCGATCATGCCTATACGATCTCCGATGAGGAGGCGCTGCCGCTGGTCTTCGATCTCGCAGAAAATGAAGGCCTTCTGCTGGGCGGATCGACCGCAATCAATCTTGCCGGCGCGCGCCGGCTTGCCAGGGAAATCGGCCCCGGAAAAACCATCGTCACCATCTTGTGCGACCATGGCACCCGTTCGCAGTCCAAGCTCTACAATCCGGAGTTCCTGCGGTCCAAGAATCTGCCTGTTCCGGCGTGGCTGGAGCGGCGGGTCACCATCCAGCCGCCTCTGGCCTGACGCTTGCCAGGCTGAAGACACATGGGCCCCACGGACCACGATCTCACACAGGATGGAACGGCTGCCGAGGCTGTGATCAGGGAAACGGTGCAAGATGTCGGTCTCCTCGACGTCATGGCGCACAATCTCGGCCTGGTCGCGGCCTTTGTCGCGCTCATGTATATCACCGCCGGCATCTGCGCGGTCCGGGAGGTCATGAACTCGCGGACATCTCAGGGTTCTGTCGCCTGGCTTCTGTCGCTGTTCTTCCTGCCCTATATCACCGTGCCGCTGTATTTCGTCTTCGGCTGGCGGTCGTTTTCCGACTACGCCACGATACAGGCCACGCTGGGCCGCGCGGAACGGGCGCGCCGGGCCGATGAACTCGGACTTACCGACCATGAGGAAACCCGCGACTGGCCGGTTCTGTCGCGCGTCGCCGGGGTTCCGTTTCTGGCAGGCAACAAGGCGGATCTGCTGATCGACGGCGATGCCACTTTCTCCGCCATCAAGAAAGCCATCGCAGACGCGCGCAAGGTGATCTTCTTCCAGTTTTTCGCCGTGCATGAAGATGCGCTCGGCCGGGAAATGGCCGATGCGCTGATTGCAAGGGCCAAAGACGGTGTCAGCGTCTATTTCCTTTATGACGACGTGGGCAGTCACTCCCTTTCCAGAGCCTATCTCAACCGCCTGAAAGAAGCGGGAATCAAGGTCTGCGGCTTCAATGAAAATCACAGGTTCCTGCGCCTGCTGGGGCCTATGCGGCTCAACTACCGCAATCATCGCAAGCTGGTCGTCACCGATTTGCGCACGGCCTTCGTGGGCGGCCACAACGTCGCCGACCAGTATGTCGGGCGCAACAAATGGTTCGGCCGGTGGCGCGATACCCACGTCAAGGTGGAAGGACCGGCAGCCGTCGGATGCGCTCTGTCCTTTACGGAAGACTGGCTCTGGGCAAGCGGGGAGCGGATCGAATTGCCGCCGGTCGCCGATCTGCCGATGCCGGGCGACGAATCCGTGCTGGTAATGCCCACCGGGCCAGCCGACAAGCTGGAAGAATGCGCGATCGCCTTTGTCGAGGCGGCCGCCCGGGCCAAAAGACGGTTTTGGATCACGACGCCTTATCTTGTGCCTTCCCTGGACGTGCAGACTGCCCTTTGTGCGGCTGCCATGCGCGGTGTCGATGTACGCATTCTGCTGCCGGAGAAACGGGACCACTGGACGGTCTGGCTCGCCAGTCATGCCTACGAGGACACTCTGGTACAGCGGGGGGTGAAAGTTTACCGTTATACGGACGGTTTCCTGCACCAGAAAGTGACGCTTCTTGATGACGACCTCGTCTCGATCGGCACGGTGAATTTCGACAACCGGTCCTTCCAGATCAATTTCGAACTTACTTTGTGGTTCACCCATGAACGCATGATCGGCAAGGTGGAGGAGATGCTGGAAACCGATTTCAAGAGCGCGAAGCTCACCTGGCCGGACGCCTTCCAGTCCCGCAGCTATGTCTTCCGCGTCCTGGCCCAGGGCGCGCGGCTTCTCTCGCCCATTCTCTAGGGTACGGACCCGTAAATGAGCATGAAACACTTCGGGTTGCGGACCTTCGGACCTGCGTCTTGATATTGATCGACGCCAGCGCTTCTGCAAAACTGCTCAAGGAATCTCCCGTAGGCTACGAGAACCCCCGGGTCGGGATCGCGAAAATCATGAGAGGTTTTGCCCTGATGCCATTGTTGTCCAGAGCGAATGGATAGGGTCGGCGAAATGGATACCCAGGTTGCCATCATCGGATCGGGCCCAGCGGGACTTGCCGCCGCGCTTACCTTGTCGCGATCCATGATCGGTTCAGTGGTTTTCGACGAAGGGAAGCCTTTCAGAAACGCATCCTCGCCATTTGTCGCCGCCCTTCCGGGGATGGACAAGACAACGCCCGCGGAACTGCGTTCGACGGTTCGAAAGGAAATCCTTTCCTATCCGTTTGCGCGGTTTGAAGACGCTGGCGTGAGCGGAATCCGGCGAATAGACAACGGTTTCGAACTTTCTCTGGAGAACGTCGGGAACCTGACCGCTGAAACGCTTCTGCTGGCAACCGGCATGGTCGATCTACGACCGCCTCTGAAGGGGTTCGAGCACTATTGGGGCAGGTCCATCATCAACTGCCCGTTCTGTCACGGAATTGAATGGAGGGACAGGACATGGGGTATATATGCCCAACGACCCGAAGTGCTGGCCGCCGCGGAAATTTATCGGAATTGGACGCCCCACCTCACCTATTTCATAGACCGTGAGATGGAGCTTCAAAGCGATCGGCGCGCGTTGCTTGTATCGATGGGAATCAAGTTGGAGGAGGCTCTTCCTGTCGAAATTCATGGCGCGAACGGGAATATGACCCACGTCGAATTACCCGACGGACGGGCCGTGAGGCTGGATTGCCTCCTTGTCTATCCTTATCAGAAACAGGTAAATCTGATTGCGGACGCTCAAGTGGCGCTGGGTGCAGGCGGATCTGTGGAAGTCGACGAGGGATATCGTACATCGGTCCCCGGCATCTATGCTGCCGGCGACCTGATTTACGAAGGTCATCAGAATACCCCGACCGCTCTGTACATGGGCAACATGGCCGCTGCGACAATGGTCATGGATTACTGCTTCCGAAAGTGACCTGACACCCGATATCATAAGGTGTATCCGCATCCGGTGCGTCTTTCTGCTCCACCACGGAACCGTTGCCAGATCCGGTTCGCCCTGTTCATTTCCCGCTAGAGCACTTTAAAAGAATACGGAGTCGCTTGATGGGATTTTATCAGCCTATATCCAAGACGCGGATCGCAGCGCGATGCGGGGCATCGGGCAAGATCCTCAACGCCGGAGATGGGCTGATAAAACCCACCGAAGGCTCGTTTTTCACGCCCGCCGGACAGCGTTGCGGTCAGCTTGTGGCCAGAAAGGCCACGGCTCTGACCGCGCCTTCCCGGCAGACCCGAAAAACGGGTCAAGCGGCTCCGTATTCTTTTAAAGTGCTCTAGAATTTTTCGTAGGAGAACCTCATGACAACCCCCTTGTTTCGCGACGATGCTTATCTTCGGTCCTGTGAAGCGGAAGTGGTGGACGTCAATGAGCGTGGCGGTGTTTTGCTGGACAGAACCGTCTTTTACGCCACTGGCGGAGGGCAGCCCGGCGACAGCGGTTATCTGGAACTGGAAGACGGCAGCCGGATCGCAATCGCCACGGCGGTTTACGATGAGGACAAGCGATCCGTCGTCCATGTGCCTTCAGAAAGCCAGGCCCTGCCTTCACCGGGCACGAAACTGACCGCCCATATCGACTGGGCCCGCCGCTACCGGCTGATGCGCATGCACACGGCGCTGCATCTGTTGTCCGTGGCATTGCCCTTTCCGGTCACCGGGGGCCAGATCGGCGACCCGGAAGGACGGCTCGACTTCGACATGGGAGAAGAGACCATCGACAAGGAGGTTCTTCTGGAAAAGATCAATGAACTTGCCGGCGGCGATCATGAAGTCACCACGGAATGGATCACCGACGAGGAACTTGACGCCAATCCAGGCCTCGTCAAGACCATGTCCGTCAAGCCGCCGCGCGGTTCCGGACGTGTCCGGCTGGTCCGGATCGGTGGTGAGGTCGACCTGCAGCCCTGTGGCGGCACCCATGTTTCCAGGACGTCCGAAATCGGCCAGCTTGCCCTCGGCAAGATCGAAAAGAAGGGCAAACAGAACAGGCGCGTCCGCATTCGTCTGACCGACTGAGCGGTTGGCGAGGATCAACCCACATTGCCTCAAGGCGGAAACGGTGACCGGTCTTGAAGTACCGGACAATGCTGTCAGTATTCGTCGCGATGCAAAACGATTGAGTGGAAGGCAGAACATGAAGCTTTCAGGCAGTTGCCAATGCGGGGCCGTGGCATTCGAAATGGAAAGCCGCACCCCCTACCCCTACATGCGCTGTTATTGCTCAATCTGCAGGAAGGTCGCAGGCAGCGCGGGATATGCCATCAATCTCCTGGCAGCCGCGGACAGCCTCAAAGTTGAAGGCGAAGCGTCCAAGGCTTTCTATCACGCCGTAATAGCGGGCAAGCCCAGTGCGGCAGAGCGGCATTTCTGCGCTACCTGTGGCAGTCACCTCTGGCTCTGGGATCCGCGCTGGCCGGACTTGATCCATCCCCATGCAGGAGCAATCGATTCCCCCTTGCCAACGCCGCCGGAGACCGTCCATATCATGCTTGAATTCAAGCCGGGCTGGGTCGAAGTTCCAGAGGGCCCGGGACATGTTCACTTTCAGCGCTATCCGGACCTGTCCATCGAAGACTGGCACAAGTCCAGAGGACTTTTTGAAACGTAAGGAGATCGAATGACCGACCACCCGCTCGTAACCACCCAATGGCTGGCCGATCATCTTTCCTCTCCCGACCTTGCGGTGATCAATGCGTGGATGCCGCCGGTGACCACGCCCGACGCGCCTCCTGTCTATCCCGAGGCACATATTCCCGGTGCGGTGTTTTTCGACATCAACGAGATCTGCGACAAGGGGTCGGACCTGCCCCATATGCTCCCTGCCCCGCATGTGTTCTCCTCCGCCATGCGCAAACTCGGTATCGGCGACGGACAGACACTCGTGGTCTATGACGATTTCGGCCTTTATTCCGCTGCACGGGTCTGGTGGACGTTCCGCAGCCTGGGAGTGGAGCGCGTCCATGTTCTGGATGGCGGCTTTCCCAAATGGCGGTCGGAAGACCGGCCGGTCGAAGACACGGAACCACTGCGGGTGCCGAGCCATTTCACCTCCCGGCTCGACCACGGCGCGGTCGCGGATATCGCGCATATCCGTACTGTCATTGCCAACGGCTCCAGACAGATCCTCGATGCAAGGCCATCCGCACGCTTTGCGGGCACCGCCCCTGAGCCGAGGGCCGGGTTGCGCGGCGGACACATGCCGGGCGCTCTCAACCTGCCCTTCACCGAGCTTCTTGAGGAAGACGGAACAGTCCGGTCCGCGGAAGGTCTCAAGGAGGCATTCGCAAAAGCCGGAATCGATCCTGAAAAGCCGGTCACGACCTCCTGCGGCTCCGGCGTCACCGCCGCGATCCTGACCCTGGCGCTGACCATCCTCGGAGCGCGCGATCTTTCACTTTATGACGGTTCGTGGGCGGAATGGGGCGGCCGGGAGGATACGGACGTGATCACGGGTCCTGCGTGACCGGGTGACATCACGTTCCGGTCTTCAACGCATCGAAAAAGTCACGGATTTCACCTGAAATCGCGTTGGAACTGGCTGTCATCCGGTTTGCGGCCGAAAGGAAGTTATCCGCGGCCCGGCCGGTCGATTCGATTGCCTTTCCTACGTTGCCAATATTCTCGTCCAGCGTATCGGCGCCAGTCGCAACGGTCTGGACGTTCTTTGAGATTTCCTGTGTTGCCGCGCCCTGCTCTTCCACCGCGGCCGCAATGGTTGCCGTCATCTCATCAAGCAGATTGACCACTTCGGAAATAGATTGAATGGATGTAACCGCATTGTCAGTCGACTGCTGGATCTCGTTGACCTGCTGACTGATATCCTCAGTCGCTCTGGCCGTTTGTTCCGCAAGGGTCTTGACCTCGCTGGCAACGACGGCAAAGCCCTTGCCCGCGTCTCCGGCGCGGGCGGCTTCGATGGTCGCGTTGAGAGCAAGCAGGTTCGTCTGTTCGGCGATTGCCTGAATCAAGCCGACGACATCTCCGATTTTTTGCGCCGCTCCGGCCAGACTTGAGACCTGGTCGCCGGAGCGCTGTGTGTTGTCAGCCGCTTCGCTCGCGGTCCTGGAGGCATTTGAGATCTGTTTTGAGATTTCCTGGATGGAAATAGACAGTTCCTCCGCCGCGGATGCTACCGTCTGGACACTTTCGCTGGAGTCCCTGGAAACAGTTTCCGCCACGCAAACCTGTTCCTGCGCGGATTTCGAGACAATCATCAACTGACCTGCTTCACCGGCCATATCGCGTGCATCTCCATCGATATTCAAGAGAGGCTGTTCAACCTGCTTCTCGAACCGCTCAATCATCCGGTTGAGGCGCTCCGTCTGCTCGGCGCGCTCCTGCAGGAGCTTTTCCTGGTAGGTTGAGATCGCCAGATCCATATCCAGCATGACGGCAGAGGTGACATGCTCGAGCATCTGCCCCAGATCCTTGAACGACATCCTGTATTTGCGAACGAGAAGATTCTGGAGCCGGGTGAGCACGTAACTGTAGCCGGCAATATACCAACGCGGTTCGAGACCTATCCGGCTGTGAACTTGGCCGATCCTGGTTATGCTTTCCAGATAATCTTGATCAAAGCCGCCGGTGAACAGTTTTTCCCAATGAGCTTTTTGCGCCGAGACAAGCCGTGATGTCTTACCACCCACCAGTGACGCCAGTTCGGGCTGCGTCATGACATGCGCATAGAACCCTTCGAGCAGGCCGTCCAATGCCGGTTGGACGACCGGCCAAAGCTCTCTGAGCGAGGCAATGGCTTGCTGATCGATCTGGATGAATTTCATTCGGGACTGGAAATCAGAATTGCTGTCGTGCATGGAGACCTACCGTTGGAAAGTGCCTCTAAGTCGCCTCCCAACATTCAACAAATCTTTAACGGCCGCAGTCAAACTATCTGTTTCTACGGATGTTTTTTCGCCCTCCGGACTAATTGATCTGACGTTTCTACCAATGAGACCGGCGCCGGTCAGGATTTTCCCTGAGACAGAATGACACGCCAATCGCCTCAAAAAACATTCGACTGAAACCCCGAAAGTATCGTGCCAGGGACCTGGTGCCCGCGAGCAGGTGGCGCGAGGTGCCGCACGTGTTGCAACCCCAGATGTCGACGAGCCACAAAGAAGGCCCTGGAACATTTGCTCCAGGGCCTTCTTTAAATCATGGTTGAAAACGGATACGACCTGTTCGGACGGCCGCTATTTCGAACCATCGTCAGTGATGTAGAATCTGGCTGAGGAACAGTTTTGTCCGCTCGTGCTGCGGATTGGTAAAGAACTCTTCCGGTTCGTTCTGTTCGACAATTTGGCCCGCATCCATGAAAATGACCCGGTTCGCGACCTTGCGGGCAAAACCCATTTCGTGGGTCACGCACAGCATGGTCATGCCTTCTTCGGCGAGACCTACCATAACGTCCAGAACTTCCTTGATCATTTCCGGGTCGAGCGCCGAGGTCGGCTCATCGAACAACATGATCTTCGGACTCATGCAGAGCGAACGGGCAATGGCCACGCGCTGCTGCTGTCCGCCGGAAAGCTGGCCGGGATACTTGGATGCCTGCTCCGGAATCTTCACACGTTCCAGATAGTGCATCGCGACTTCCTCGGCTTCCCGCTTCGGCATCTTGCGCACCCAGATTGGCGCCAGCGTGCAGTTTTCCAGGATTGTCAGATGCGGGAACAGGTTGAAGTGCTGGAAGCACATGCCGACTTCACGGCGGATTTCGTCGATCTTTTTGAGATCGTCGGTCAGTTCGATGCCATCGACCAGGATCTGGCCGGCCTGATGCTCCTCAAGCCGGTTGATACAACGGATCATGGTGGACTTGCCCGAGCCGGAAGGGCCGCAGATGACGATCCGTTCGCCGCGCATCACCTTCAGGTTGATATCGCGCAGAACGTGAAAATCGCCGTACCACTTGTTCATGTTCTTGATTTCGATCGCCACATCCGTATCCGAAATCGTCATTTTCGTGCGGTCGGCTGCGAGTTCCTCGTCGCGTATTGCGTTCGCTGTCATGATGTCTACTCCAAGAGTGTATCGGGTCCGGGGCGCAGCGCTTGTCCGCGCGCCCCGGATGCGAATTCCTAGCGTTTGTGTCCCGTGTGCAGCTTGTTCTCCATGAAGATGGAATAGCGCGACATGCCGAAGCAGAAGCACCAGAACACCATCGCTGCGAAGAGATAACCTGTATGGCCCGTGCTTGGTGTCGACCAGGTCGGATCGGTGAACGACGACTGAATCTGGCCGAGCAGGTCGAACATGCCGACGATCAGAACCAGGGTCGTATCCTTGAACAGACCGATGAAGGTGTTGACGATGCCCGGGATCACCAGTTTCAGCGCCTGTGGCAGGACGATGAGATACATCATCGGCCAGAAACGCAGACCCAGAGCCATCGCGCCTTCATACTGTCCCTTCGGGATTGCCTGAAGACCGCCGCGAACCACCTCCGCCATATAGGCCGCGGAGAACAGCGTCACGCCGATAAGAACGCGCAGCAGCTTGTCGAACGTGACCCCTTCCGGCAGGAACAGCGGCAGCATGACCGAGGACATGAACAGCACGGTGATCAGCGGCACACCGCGCCAGAACTCGATGAAGACGATCGACACGGTCCTGATGATCGGCATTTTCGACCGGCGTCCGAGCGCCAGGGCGATACCGAGCGGCAGAGACGCGACGATCCCCGTCACGGCGATCACCAGCGTTACGAGCAGTCCCCCCCAAACAGCCGTCTCCACAATCGGAAGGACAACCAGGTCGCCGATGACCAGACCGGTCAGCAGGAAGTAGGCAATGACCGGAAAGACGATCAGGAACAGGATCGCATTCAGACGCTTGAACGGGACGTTCGGGATTGCCAGCGGCACCAGAAGCAGCAGGAACAGCGCATAGACGATATCGACCCGCCAGACCTCCTCGCTCGGATATCGTCCGTAGATGAACTGCGGGAAGTAAGCTTTCACATACGCCCAGCAAGCTCCGCTGTGGCCGCCGTCCTGTGGCAGGCAGGCCTCCCGGTTCTGGCCGGTCCAGACCGCATCGATCAACGCAAACTGGATAAGCGGCTCAATAAGCGAATAGGCGATCAGGATGCCGATGATCGTCAGCACCGTATTGCTGATGGACGAGAACAGGTTCTGCCGCATCCAGCCGATGACGCCGGTGGTCGAGATCGGCGCCGGCATATGCGGCGCCTCCTCGGTTCTGATGTGGAACAAATCAGTGGTTGCCATAATCTATGCGCTCCTTACCGTTCCACGAGCGCCATGCGCTGGTTGTACCAGTTCATGAATGCCGACGTGATCAGACTGAGCGACAGATAGACCGCCATCCAGATTCCGATGATTTCAATCGCCTGGCCGGTCTGGTTCAAAACGGTGCCACCCATGGACACAAGATCCGGATAGGCGATGGCGACCGCCAGGGACGAATTCTTCGTAAGGTTCAGATACTGGCTGGTCAGCGGTGGAATGATCACGCGCATCGCCTGCGGTATGATCACCAGACGCAACGTCGGCCCGTTACGCAGGCCGAGCGCATGCGCCGCCTCGGTCTGACCATGGCTGACCGCCTGGATCCCGGCACGAACAATCTCGGCAATGAACGAAGCGGTATAGATCGACAGGGCCGCCGTCAGAGCCAGAAACTCAGGGATCACATTAATCCCGACGTTCAGTTCAAACCCCTGGCGAAGGATGGGACCGGATTCGACGAAATTCGGATGCTCCAGCGTCATGGGCATTCCGGTAACGAAATAGGTGATGACCGGAACGCCGACAATGAGCCCCACGCCAGACCAGAAAACCGGAAACTGCTGTCCCGTGTCTTCCTGGCGTTTGCGCGCCCATCGAGTGACGAAGAACGATGCGATAATCCCGAGGATCAGGGCATAGCCCATCCACTCGGACCCGATTTCCCAGACCGGTTTGGGAAGCCGCAATCCGCCGATATTCAGGTGAAATGTATCAAAAATCGACCATTTCTCCCGCTTTCCCGGAATGGATCGCAGCACAGCGAAATACCAGAAGAAAATCTGCAGCAGCAGCGGGATATTCCGGACCAGCTCAACATAACAATAGGCCAGACGGTTGATCACCCAGTTATTGGACAATCGGGCAATACCAACAATGAAGCCGATCAGCGTGGCAAAAAAGACGCCGATCGCCGCGACCAGCAGGGTATTCAAAAACCCGACGTAAAGAGCCCTGCCATAACTCGATGTTTCAGAGTATGGGACCAACGACTGGTTGGTTCCGAAGCCTGCCGTGTTTTCGAGAAAGCTCCAACCGGAGGCAATATTTTGCCGTTCAAGGTTGGTGATCGTGTTCGAAACGATGAAATATCCCAAGGCGACCACCGCGACGACCAATACCAACTGGTAAAAGATGCCGCGGGCTTTGGGATCGTTCATCAGCGAAGCACGCGCCGGCGCCCCCGCCGAGTCCTGCTCCATTACTGACATAAAACCTCGCCCAAGTTTACGGAAAGAGCCCGGCTCCAAGCCTCTCCTCTTTCACGTCTAACCTGTCTCTGCAGAGCGCATTCGCGCTTTCCCCTGTCGGTCGAGACAGTCTGTCCCCCCACGCCTTTGCCGGTATGTTCCGACTTCTGCTGCGTGGAATTTATTAGGGGTTCCGGCAGGTATGCGCCGCCGGAACCCCAACAACCCTCAGATTATATGAGGATCAGCGGACCGGCGGGGCGTACATGAAGCCGCCTTTGTTCCACAACGCGTTCACACCGCGCGAGATGCCGAGCGGAGTATCGGGACCGACGTTGGCATTGAAGGATTCTTCGTAGTTGCCGACGTTCTTGACGATGTTGTAAGCCCAGTCGTTGGACAGGCCGATAGCTTCGCCGAATGCGCCCTCTGTGCCCAGCAGGCGCTTGACGGACGGATTGTCGGAAGACTTCATTTCATCGACATTCGCAGAGGTCACGCCGAGTTCTTCAGCGTTGATCATTGCGTTCAAAGTCCACTTGGCGACGTTGAACCACTCGTCGTCACCCTGACGCACGACCGGACCCAGCGGCTCTTTGGAAATGATTTCCGACAGAACGATGTGATCGCCCGGGTTGGTGAGCTTCAGACGCTGAGCATACAGGCCGGAAGCATCCGTGGTGTAGACGTCGCAGCGACCTGCATCATATGCACCAACAACTTCGTCGGCTTTTTCGAAAGCAACGATTTCGTACGGCATATTGTTTGCCCGGAAGAAATCGGCAACGTTCAGCTCGGTGGTGGTACCGGTGTTGGTGCAGACGGATGCGCCGGAAAGTTCCAGTGCGGACGTGACACCAAGATCCTTGCGGACCATGAAGCCCTGACCGTCATAGTAGTTCACACCAGCAAAGTTAAGGCCCAACTGGGTGTCGCGGGACATGGTCCAGGTGGTGTTGCGTGACAGTACGTCAACTTCGCCGGACTGCAGAGCGGTGAAACGCTCCTTTGCAGACAGCGGAGTGAATTTCACAGCGGAGGCATCGCCGAATACTGCGGCAGCCATCGCGCGGCAGAGGTCAACGTCCAGTCCGGTCCAGTTGCCTTGTGCGTCCGGATTGGAAAAACCCGGCAGGCCCTGGCTCACGCCACACTGAATGAAACCTTTAGCCTTGACGTCTTCCAGCGTCGTTGCACCGGCAGCCGTCGTTGCGGCGACTCCCATAGCAGCGCCGAGTACGAGCGGAAGGATTTTTTTCGACATGGATATGCAGCCTTTATTTGTTACCCATACTTTATACTATCGGGCCAGACAGAAAGACATCCTCATCGTCATTCGTTGAGGACGATTGCGGCCTTTCCGGCCACTTCCTCCAGACGTCTTACGTCCCACCCAACACTTCCATACGATTGCATTTGGCCGTTCGGGTCAAGTACTTGGTGTCGCATTCTCGTTAAATTTCTTGACCGAACAACCAATTTGCTCCCCGCGGATGCACAAAACGCGAACATGATCACTTTCTCCGCATTGGCTGCCCAAGATGCAATCAGCATGCGGTGCCGACCTGAAGCCACACCCCGCGCCCGGTCGCCAGAACCGGGGCCGGAACACAAGCACGGAATGCCAGCCAGGCAGTTTCCCGTCCACGTTAAATTCCGGCCGGCAAACCTGACAACCGGGACGCGGTTGCGCGGTCGACCCTGCCGCGGGAAAGCGCCACTCCACCATTCGCCACACGGCGAATTGCCAACCCGGGTTGAAGATATCGCCCGTTTGACTAATGTTGACTAACACCTTGATATTTCGCTCTTAAGCAGCAAGGCAATGCCATCCAAGCAGGACACCATGAACAACAACTCCACTGACGCGCAAAACAAGATCGACACGGTTGTCACACACGCCGGCCGGCACCCGCGAAAATTTCACGGCTTCGTGAATCCGCCCGTCGTTCATGCCTCGACCGTTCTTTATCCAGACGTCGAGACAATGGTCACCGGGAAGCAGACCTATTCCTACGGACGGCGCGGAAATCCGACCACGGATTCCCTTGAGGAGGCGCTGACGGAGATGGAAGGCGCGGCCGGAGCCAAGCTGGCGAATTCCGGTCTGAACGCGATTGCGCTCGCCATATTGTCCTGCGTGAAATCAGGCGATCATCTGCTGATTGCCGATACGGCCTATGGACCGACCCGGCATTTCGCCGACACGGTGCTCCCCGGCAACGGTGTCGAGGTGGAATACTACGATCCGCGCATCGGAGACGGCATCAGATCGCTGTTCCGACCGGAAACCGCCGCCGTCTTCACGGAAGCACCGGGGTCTCTCACGTTCGAAATGCAGGACGTTCCTGCAATTGCCGCGGCCGCGCATGAAATCGGCGCAACGGTCCTGATGGACAACACCTGGGCCAGCCCGCTTTACTGCCAGCCGCTCTCTCTCGGGGTCGATCTTTCCATCCAGGCGGGCACGAAATATATCGTCGGCCATTCCGATGTCATGCTTGGAACTTTAGCCGCGAGTGAACGGGCCTGGGAGAAACTGGACACACTCTACGGCGCCATGGGCTGCCACGTGGCTCCCGACGACGTTTACCTCGGGCTCCGCGGCCTGCGGACCTTGTCCGTGCGTCTTGAAAGACATCAGCGGAACACACTGGCGGTGCTCGACTGGCTGAAGGACCAGCCCGGGATCGGCAGAATACGGTATCCGGCTCTTGAGTCCGATCCGGGTCATGAGATCTGGAAACGGGACTTTACCGGCAGCTCAGGTCTGTGCGCGTTCGACTTCCAGGCAGGCACCGCCAGGGAAGAGGCATATTCCTTCCTGAACGCTCTCGCACTGTTCGGGCTTGGATTTTCCTGGGGCGGCTTTGAGAGCCTGGCAATCCCGGTCCGGCTGAAGGGGATGCGCACCGCAACCCTGCTTGACGAGGACCTGCAGTCCGTCCGCCTGCATATCGGGCTGGAAGATCCGGAGGATCTGATCAACGATCTCGACCAGGCGTTGAAGCAGACCTTCGGGTGACCGCAGTTTCCGGTGGCACGATCACATCGCCGGATCGTGCCGCTTTTCCTTGAAGATCAGCCACAGGTTCCGGAAATAGATCAACAGGCCCAGCCCCTGCCCCGCGATGAACACCGGATCCTGACGCTGTATGGAATAGACCAGCAAAAGAAAACCGCCGGCAATGGAAAAGAACCAGAAGGCGACCGGAACGATGGAGCGGCCGACCCGCTCCGATGCGATCCACTGAATGACGAACCGCATCATGAACATCCCCTGGGCGATGAAGCCGAGGATAATCCAGAGATCGAATTGCTCTACGAATACCGCGTGTAGCCAGTCAAAAAGTGCGTTCATGTCAGGTCCAGTCGGTGGTTTCGGTCTTTCGGCGGTTTTTCTTACGGGATCGGGGCTTCAAGAGCGCAAGGCGATAAATCAGGTCAGCGGCCGGACTTCGGGAATTTTCTTGCGGCGCCGGCGCAGCCACCAGACACCGGCAAGATCGAGTATTCCGACAAGTGCCCGGTCGAAGATGCCGTATTTCGAGGTGCCGTGCCGCCGCTGACGGTCCTGCACGTCTATATGGGTTACGCCGTAACCCTCACGGATGACAAGCGCCGGCAGGAAGCGGTGCCAGCTGTCGAAATAGGGCAACTGCAGAAATATTTCCCGGCGCAGGGCTTTGAGACCGCAGCCGCTGTCGCGGGTGTTGTCCCGCAGGATTGCTCCCCGGATCTTGTTGGCGAATTTCGAAGCATATCGTTTGGCAAGACTGGCCTTGCGGCCGAGCCTTTGTCCGGCGGCGAGCGCGACCGCGGGTCCCGCGGCTTCCAGCGCATCGAGCAGGTCGGGAATATAGGCCGGATTGTTTTCCCCGTCGCCGTCTATCGTAGCGACCACATCGCCACGGGCATGCTGCAGGCCGGTGCGCACCGCGCAGCTCTGGCCGCAAGAACTTTCATGCCGGATCGGACGCAGCCAGTCATGGCTTGCCGCGTAATCCTGCAGGACGATGTCCGTTCCGTCGGACGACCCGTCATCGACGACGATGACTTCGAAACGCCGGCCGTCCAGGGCCGTTTCGATCTCGTCGAGAAGGATCGGCAGGTTTTCCGCTTCATCCTTGGCGGGCACGATTACGGTAACGGCGAGCGATCCCTTGCTTGCCGCCAGCCCTTCCAGATAGCTTTGGGTCATGAGCTTGTCCGTTCTGCTTCTTCCGCCATTTGTACTTCCGGTAAAACCCGGTCCGCGCCGCGCTGCCCGCGGATGACCTGCCAGACAGCGCGCAGGCACGCCGCTGCGGACAGCAGATTCATATTGGGCTCGATCTTTCCCGAAGCGGATAAGTGAAAACCGATCCGCCGGCGTGCCATTGCCCGGACTGAAAAGAAGGTGAAGGTCATGCCCAGCAAGGTACCGGCGATGACGTCGCTTGGATAATGCGCGCCGACCATGACCCGGCTGAAGGCCAGCCAGAAGGCGGCGACAACGATCAGCCAGCGGTAGGCGGGAAAGATAAAGGCAAGTGCGGTGGCAAGGGCCGCGACGGTCGTCGAATGGCCTGAGGGAAAGCTCGTGTAGCTGCCGTCGAAAGCCAGGAAGTCAAAATGGACCGGGCCGACTTCCTCGTAGAGTTTCGGCCGGGCGCGGCCAAGCGACCATTTGAAGACAATCGCCAGCAACCCCGTCGCGGCGACCGTGTAGAAGATAAAGGCCGCATAGGTGAAGACAGCGCCGATAGCCATGCGCAGCCGAAACGCATAGCGGCCGGCGTCGATCGCCAGCAAGGCAAGGCAGACGATACCGGTCGTCCCGAGGATCCAGTCCGATTTGCCGAGGTCGGTGAAAATCCGGAAGGCGGAGCGGTATTCGCCAGGCAAAGACTGCAGCCAGGGAAAGGTCGGAACGTCGAACGCGACAACCGCAATGCCGACGGTCAGCAGCAGGACTGCGAGAATGTCCTGCGGCCTTTGGCCGGGAGGCAGCGGATCCCTGTTGTGGCGAGAGCGTTCCTTGCGCCCGGCAAACAGAATTGCGGCCCGCCTTACATTCCCGCGCATACGCGCGTGTATCCGCCAGACAAATTTACCGCTGCTCGTCATTGCCGTCCTGTGTACCCGTGACCGAACCGGCGTTCTGATAAAGCGCGATATCGACTTTATCGCCGCCGTTGATGTTGAGGCCGTCTACCCTTTTTCGAACCTCCGGCACAAGACCAATCTCTTTGGCAGCCGCCAAAAAGGCCGGTTCCTCCCGGCTTTCTATCGCCGCAACGCGGCAAACGCCTTGCGCATCGTCTCCCGATCGCGCCAGAAATTCCGCCGCGCCTTTCGGAGAGACGATGCGGGTGCCCGTTCCTTCCAGAAAGATGAAGCTCGGTTCATGGAAGCCGGAAGTGACCACCTGCCGGTTTTCCCGCAGGACGCAGCCCGGTATCCCGTCAAGAGCCTCAACAAGGCGCGGACTGACCCATACCGGTGACAGCGCCGGTCCCACGAAACCCCAGATCCCGACAGCAACGCATATCGCCGCCATCGATACCGCCGGAAGCGCATATAGCGCCGGACCGCGCAAGAGGCGCGTGGCCGCGGCAACGATGAACACCGCGCCGATTGCCACGAGAACGGCCCCGGGCGGCGACGGCCAAATGCCAAGCGCGAAAGGCCCGGCGAAGGCGGCGGCGGCGAGCCCCACCACGGGAAGCGCCAGCAGCACTGCCGCGATCCAGCGGACCCAGGTTTTGGTATATGTGCCCGCCCCGTCGAGCATTGCCGCGGCCACGGGAAGCGCGAGAGCCGGCAGCAGCGGCATGGTGTAGTGCGGCAGCTTGGTCGAAACCAGTTCGAATACAATCCAGCCTGGAACGAACCAGGCAACGGAGAATATCACCAGGGGGCTTGTCCGCTCACGCCAGATCAGCGGCAGAGCCATCAGAAGGAACGCCGGCAGGGGCCAGAAGACGCCGAACATCGCCCCGAAATGCGTCAGCGGCGGCGCGCCGTGCCCTTCCTGCCCCTGCCCGACCTTTCCGAGCAGGTCCTTGCCGATCGCTTCGGTAAAAAAGCTGCCGTCGGTCGCGATCCATATGGCCACGAACCAGGGCGAGACCAGGAGCAGCATCCAGACAATTCCGGCAAACGGAGAGGCAGCCTTGAACCACCTGACGTTTCGGCGCGCAATCATCAGCCCCATAACGGTCAGGCCGACGACCATCGGACCGACCGGGCCCTTGACGAGCACGCTTGCGGCAAGAGCCGTCCAGAAGAGAAAGCTCAGTCCCCATAACCGCCTGCCGGGGTCTTTCAGCCATATCCGCGCCAATGCGCCCTGCGCTATGATGATTGTCGCGAGCAGCACCGCGTCGGTCTTTGCCAGGCGGGCCTCGACACCAACGATAATCGCCATGGCTACGAACCCGCCAACCAACAGGGCGCCGGCCGGCCCCATGAAGGCGCGCGCCATCCAGAAAGCTGCCAGCACACTGACCGCGGCACCGATCGCCGACGGTAGCCGGTATACCCACAGCGGAGCCTTCGCGCCCTGCCCGGTCAGTTTCGCCGCGGCGGCCTGCAGCCAGTATATACCGACCGGTTTCTTGTGACGCGCCTCTTCCTGGAAGCGGATATCGATGTAATCGCCCGTTTCCAGCATCTGTTTGGTCGCCTGGGTGAAACGGGGTTCATCCCGATCCAGCGGTGGCACGGTCCACTGTCCTGGAACGAACAGAAAGAGGGACAGCAAAAGCAGCAGAAAGGGAGCGGTGACGTCATGACCGAATATGCGGAGCCAGACCGGCTTGCGAAGCGCCTTCGCAGACCCGGCACCCCGGGCCGGCTGCCCTGTTGTTTGTCCTGTTCCGGCAGAGCCAGCGGCCGAACCGGAATTCGCGGTCCCGGCCGCCTCGTCCTGTGCGCTCATCTTGTGATCGTCGCTTTTGTCAGCCATCAATTTCAGTTTCCGATACCTGCCCTGAGCCTGTCCCCGCCAGTCCCGGCATTCCAGGACATCTCCTACATGAGCTTTGCAAAAAGGGAAACAACCGCTTGCCATGCCGGCCCGCTCGGCTATCGTCCGCAGACTTGAACCACCCGATGACACCTGAGATTTTCCAATGACTTTGCCAATGACTTTGATTGCCCATATGACGGATCTGCACCTGCGCCCCAGAGGCCTCGCGTGCTACCGGGTTTCCGATACCAACATGTTCGCGGAACGCGCGATCCGCTCGCTCAAAGCCCTGAGTTCCCGCCCAGATGCGCTGGTCATCACCGGCGACCTGACAGACCGGAGCGATCCGCGCGAATACGCGGTCGCGCGCGAGATGCTGTCCCGGGTGGACATGCCGGTCTATGTGATCCCGGGCAATCATGACGGCAGTGCGGACATGCGCAGGGAACTGCACGATTATCCGGGGATTTCGGAAAGCCGCGACGGCAAGATCTTCTACAAGGTGGATATAGGCGACGTTCAGCTGATCGCTCTCGATACCCATCTACCCGGAAAACCTGAAGGCGAACTTGGCCCGGAACAGCTCTCCTGGCTGGATGCGACCTTGCGCGATTGCGCAAAACCGGCGCTTGTCGCCCTTCACCACCCGCCGGCGCTTTCCGGCATTGCCCATATGGACAGGATCGGGCTGATCGATGCCGCCGCCCTTGCTGAGGTCATCGCGCCCTTCAATCACGTGGAGAGGCTGCTCTGCGGCCATTTGCACCGGCCGATCATTGCCGGATTCGCAGGCAAGATCATGACCCTTTCTCCAAGCACCGGTCATCAGGTGGTTCTGGATCTGACGGAGAACAGCCCCGCCCAGTTCAACTTTGAACCGGCCGCCTATTTTCTCCACTATCATTCCCAAAACACAGGTGTTGTTTCCCACATGTCCTATGTGGAGAATTTTCCCGGACCCCATGATTTTTTTGCCGACCAAGGCGTTGTCTGGCCTGGAGATGAACCCTGATGCCGGTGCCCGCCTTGCCGAAATTCTTCCCGGCGGCGCTGCTTTTCGGACTGCTCGCCCTGATACTTGCCGCATGCGGCGCCTTGCCGGGCGGCGGGGAGTTGGAAGACAAGACAATTCTGACAGATCAGCCGGTCGACAAGGCGCAGATGCTGTCGATGATCAATTCCTACCGGCAGAAACACGGTCTCCCGGTTCTCCGGCACGATCCGGAACTGGACACTGTGTCTCAGAAGATGGCGCGCCACATTGCCGAACGCGACAGCATGGACACATGGGCCCACAGTGTCTTCGGCCTGTCACAGCGTCTCGACAAGTCCGGATACGCCAACTACGCGGGGGCGGAAAATCTCGGTGCGGGCTACGCCGACCTCCCTGCCGCCTTTCGCGGCTGGCAGGGATCGGAAGGCCACAACAAGAATCTGCTCAACCCCTACGTGACCCGGGTCGGCATCGCGCGAACCAACCGCAATACCGGAAAATGGCGGAATTTCTGGGTAATGACACTTGCCCGTCCCTACGCGGACGGTCGTCCCACGCTGCGGTGAAGAATGAGACCACAAAAAGAGCGGGGTTTCCCCCGCCCGAAAGTCATTTCCGGAGATCGGATGACCCGGCATCATCCGGACGCCCGGCACTCGAATACATGAGTACAAATATCAAGTTTTCCTAACGTCCGTCTGCTTCCCCGTCAAACGCCGAATACAAATGAGCATTGCTCAAAGCCCATGTGCCTGTTTTCGCAATCAGATGGAGATGATTGACCAAGGCCGATCGTCGAGGCCGTTCCAAGGCTGGTTACATCGCGCAAGAATCCTGTCGCAGGATTTAAGGACGTGGTTTGAAAGCCAGTCGCCCTCATGACCTGCATGGCTGTCGCGACAAATTAGCGGTTGGCAGCACACCACGGGGAAATTCGCCCATTTAAAGAAGCGCGGCGGCAGGGCATGCAGAACATGTTCAACATCGGGCGATGCGGAAATGGGTTTGAAGAGTTTCAGAATGGAAACGGGCGGGCCGCGAATTCCGCTTCTGTCGCAGGTATTGCGCGAAGACCGCGCTTCACAACACCTTCAAACAGCCTGCGCTTGCCGAAACGCGGTTCCCAACTGCACAAATCCGGTGACAGGAGTTTGATGCAGGGAATATTCAAATCCGAACGCGTTGCGTCGAACTCCCAGATCTCAAACCCTTTTTCCAGGCAGCCTTGAAGCAGACCTTCATAGGTAAAAGACTTTCCGAGGCCCTCCGGAGCGGTCGCGCACGCATCTTTCAAAGGTATTTCCTCGAAGATTGACTTCTCTCTGGCAAATACCAGCTGCCGCGGCAAGGTGGCGGAAACTCTGTTGGGCTCAGCGGCAGCGGCATACGCCTTTTCCATGAGCTCCAACGAATATTCCGACTGAAGCATTTCCTGGATCGCGCTTTCGCAGGCCGAGGCAAGATCCCAGCCGGCTGAGGACCCGAAAGCCGCGCGGCGGCCGTCAACATCATGGGAGACGGCCATCACCACGAAGGCATCCAGATCCGTGTCCACGGCGCAGAGGCTCCAGTGACGGTGACGCCCTGACAAAAAAGCGGACAAGGATCCAGGGAGTATTTCACTCAAGCACCCATCATCGAACACAGTTATCCCCAGGCGGTTGTACCACGCCTGGGCGACCGCATCGCGCTCGACCAATTCAAGCAGCGCCCTTTCACGCGCACCCTTCAGGTCACTCCAGACCGCGCATCCTGAACTGGAGGCAAGCGACATTCGCCCGCCGGCGGCCCATTCCAATTCATCGAACAAAACTCCAATACTGGGAAACTGGGCGCTGGCGGGGTCACACACTGGGCCGCCCAGGCGGCTGATCTCAACCCTGCGATCCGACATTTCCAGCCAATCCGGGGCGCTCTCGTGCGCCGACTTCCCTTCAGTGACACCCCCGCGAGCCAACTGCCGTTCCTGGGCACTGCTCAACCCGAGCATTCGAGCCAACCCAACTTCTGGTTGATGTGCCTTACTGGCAAAAACTCGAGTGTCTCTTTTTCCTTGGGAGTAAAGGCTTATGCGCTCCGCGAGCTCACCCAAACAACTTATGGTAGCATCTTCGGATGTTTTTCCCTGCCCTCCCGCCGGAATTGTTGTCATCAATCCGCCTTCGGACTGCGGAAAACCGGAGGGTGTTTTTAAAATTCCGGAACAAAAACGAACCGGACAGGCGTCGATCGAAACTGGAACAATTTTCACATCAAAAGAAGTCAGCAGAGGCAAAAAGACGGACAGGCTCGGGTCGGCCATACGCAGCTGATCCGTTCCTTTTTCGGCGACCAGCAGTCCGGCCCCGAACAGCTCCGCTACGACATGGCCGGGTAGATTGACTTTGCTTTTTTCGTTCCCCTTCGGCAACGACTGCCCCTCACGCGCCACACGGCAACCTTAAGAAAGTAACCATAAAATACTCACGTTCACCCTGCAATTGCATCCCCTATAGATTCAGCGAGCTACTATTGAGAAAGTTCGTCGATCGACCTTACATTAGGTGTGAAAGCTGTCAAACAATAGTAATTACATCAAATGTGTATAAACTTTACTAAAGTTTGGCTCATTTCTGTTTAGTTAGGTGACCATCCCACCACCAGCTAAGTCACGGTGCAACTTTAACTTCTGGAGGCTTAAAATGCACGTTCAAAAGACTTTCGACAGAGACCTGGAAATCGGCGCGAAACTTGGAGCAATCATCCAGGATTCCGGCAGCCGTACGCAACTGATCGAGAATCCGACTGAAGTCCTGGCCGATGTCGGTGTTTCTGCCGACATTGCGATCTTCGCCGATACGGCGGACATGGTTCATCTGGTTGTGCCGGCCAAAGTCGACGCGGATCGTATCGCTGCGGGCGACGAAGCCTATTTTGAAGAGCTCGGCAAAGCCGCTCTCGGCAACTGCTACTATGAAGATGTTCCCGAATAACAAGCGTTAGTACACGACCAATTGCCCGAGTCTTCGTGCCGAAGACTCGGGCAATCGACATGAAGGTGTTGAGAATGGCCCGATTTCCCTATTACAAAAAAAACGTGAAAGAGCTAGGTAAGCTCATTGCAAGAGCAGCCCTGGACGAAAATTTTCGCAAGGCTCTTCAAGAAAATCCGTCAATGGAATTGGCCGGAGTTGGCCTCCCTCAGCAGACAACGGAACTCATCGAGTTCAAGGTTGTAGACGGCAAGGAAAACCCGAACGCAGTTGCACTGCCGTTTCGTCTGAACCAAAATAAAATCAATTCCGCGAACGAAGCGTATCTTTTCGAAATATCGAAAATGTTCAGTTTAAACTGATCCGGAACCTTCAAACAAAAACCGTTGCACCAAAGCGGCTCCTTTATCGAAGTCTTGCCGCGCCTTGCTGGTCTGGAAGAAGTTTATTTTTTTTCTCCAGCTCTCCGGATCGGAGGTGATATCTGGTGAGCTCTTCAGCAATGAATGACGATGTTCGCTGTATCTATGCAGTGTTTGAAGAGCTTCATCTTTTCGGCCTGCACACAGCAACGCGGCTACCCGGGTTGTGAGACCGCTCACCCCGACACCGGAACCTCTTTCGATATGAGTAATCGCGCTTTCATAATCCTCAGCCGCAAAAAAGATGTTCGCCAGATACTCATAAAAAACTCGGGGAACAAACGCGGCGAGCGAAAAGGCCCTTTCAGCAGTCGCGATCGCCTCTTTCACATCGCCAGAAAAAGCTAGCCCTTCTGCTACAGACATCAAGTTGGCCGGATCTGCCGAACTCAAGCGGCCAGCATTCTGGAATGCTCGTTTAGCCTCATCGGGCATGTTAGATAAAATGAGCGTCCATCCGTAAATGCGCTGGTTCACGGCCTGCCAAGGATCCAGCATGATAGATCTTTCAGCCAAGCTGAGAAGATTATTCATGCCTTCTGACAGCTGCCCCTCAAGAAGTGGAAAATGAAGCGCTCGCTTCATTATAATGGATGCTCTGCCAGAATAAATCATTGAGAATGAACTATTCTGGCGTTCAATTTCATCAAGTATCCGCAAGGCTTTTTCATCTGATTTAGGGGTAAAATCCCAAAGCAAAGCATCTGCCTGGCACCAGCGCGCAAAGACTGCGGTATTTGCGGGATTACGGAGTTTGCCGATAGAATGCATGTTAATACGGCTAACAATTTGGCTGGCAATGGGAGAGATCCCATTCCACATATTGAGATCAACAATCTCATTGAAAACAATCTGGCCGTTGCTGCGATCTTCAAATTGGACAACGATTTTATTAGACCGTTCATCGTGACGGAAACGAAGAAGGTAACTGCCAAGTTCATTGCCATTGACGAGTGTTGCTTTCGGGAAGTTTTCACCGCCGAAATATTCTGACTCGTAGAGATCAAAAGACCGAAAGGAAGAAAGACCCGAAACGATTTCTTCTCTCAAATGAACAGCGTCATTCGGGCCTTTTTTTCCAAGTGACGAGGAAACTATAGAGATTTCGGGAAGGCTGACAACTTCGTCGTTATTCGAAAGTCCTCCACGTGCCGAACCGACATCTCCAACACGCATGAATACAGCAGGCGAAAAATCATTAACATTCTCTTCTGTTAGAAGTGCTCTGGTCTCTTCCTCCGGCTCGGCATCCAGGTGCAACCGCATTTCGCGTTCACAGGCTCGCAGTTGCTGCTCGGCCCGGTCTCGCTGACCCAGTTTCAGATAAAGCCGGATAAGCACACGGTGTGCCGATTCGAAAGCCGGATCGATCTTCAGAAGGAAGCGACCGCCGGCCTCCACCTGTTGCCCGCCATCCTCAACCGAAATCTGGTTGAGATGCCGGAAGGCGGCGCTGATCACTTCCGAGCGGACACGTTCACGTTCCACTGTCAGCCAGTCGGAGAAATCCGGATCGATGTCCTCGAACCCGCTGAGGAAATCGCCGCGCCACAGCTCCTTCGCCTCCTGGAAATCGGACGCGTTGCCACGGTCCAGCAGTTCCTTCAACCTGATCAGATCCGAGAAAAACTGCGTCGTATCGAGTTGAATATGACCAGGCGACGAAATGACAATGTCGATTCCGGCTTCTTCTTCCGCCGTTTTCAGCTGACGCAACGCCTGGCGCAGGGACTGCATGGCCTTGTGGCGGTCGGCACCGCTCCACAACAGGTCGGCAAGGGCTTCCCTTTGTGCGGACATTGCCCCCATTCGGCTCAAATAGCCTAATATAGCAAGTGCCTTACGGGTTTTTACCGCGACGGGTTCCCGGCTTTTGCCCAAAAGCAAAGGCCGCCCCAGGCAAGCGAAGCAGAACACGTTTGCCATCAATTCCCCGCAATTGAATTGCACATTTTCGCTAACGTGATATCGCAACCGCGAATATTACGAAACCGAAAACACAACAGCACCTTATCACGCTCCTTTCACGCCGCAATAGCATGATTTTTGCGGATGGTCACAGCAGCGTTGCTGCAATCGGTAAACTATTACTGGTGGGTAGTATTATGTCTAAGACAGTTGACAAACCGAACTCTGCGGAATCTCTGCAAGAACCGGCAATCGAAGCTATCAAGCGGATGATTCGCTATACAAGGAAAGAATCGGACAAGGACGGCCGTACTTTCTGTTCCTACTTCCTCGACATGGCGCTTCAGTCCCTGGAAGACGGAACAGAGGATCTTGACATGATCCTGAAGACCAAAATCACTCCGCTCATGGTCGGCCAGCAGAACATATCCTCGAAGTCGGATTCCGCCTGACAACGTCGTTTGATTCTCTGCAAATTTCATCTTTCAAACCAGCCGGCCCTTCAGTTCCGAAGGGCCGGCTTTTGCTTGACTAAGCTAAAGCGTGTCGCGTTTAAGCGGATTCATGGTTTCAGGAGCCGTTGGAAGTCCAGCAGCCTCTCTGGCAAAATAATGTCTGGAAATGAAAATTGGTGACCCCGACAGGATTCGAACCTGTGACCATTCGCTTAGAAGGCGAGCGCTCTATCCAGCTGAGCTACGGGGCCCCGTTTCAATCGTGGATACAATCGTTCCTCGTCGCGATCATTTAATGCGCCAGGAAAAGTGTCCGTGTCGATCCGAGAATCAGGGTTTCAACAGTCAATTCCGGCAACCGCCGGAACCAACAAACAGTGTGCATCCGATTGTCTTTGTTCAATGAGTCCAGGGGGCTACCCTGTTGAACTTGAAGTTGTCCGCATAGGCCGATCCACGCACCTTGCGCTCCTGAGCCTTTTCCACCCTGTAGGGGATGCCGTGCCGGCGTACATAGGCGACCGCTTCTTCCTGGGTTTCGAAGAACAGCCGGATCTGCTGTTTCATGTCGGCGGATGAGGTATAGCCCATCAAAGGTTCGACGGATTTCGCCATCTCCGGCTCGTAATCCAGTACCCAGCGGTGGGTCTGTGCCTTGCCCGATTGCATGGCGGTTTTTGCCGGACGGTAAATGCGCGCAACCATATTTCTGTGCCCTTCATTCAAGGTCCCGGAGATTCACAACGTATCCCAGTGCTTTTTCCCGCCTTTTCAGCGGAAGTCAACACCGTTCTTGCCCGTGCGATCCCCAGCGGGTCTGTTCGGCATGCAACAAATAAAAAAAGTTTGCGTTAACGGTGTTTGCCGGTGTTGGTTTAAAGACCCGCCTTCGATATAGCGCCGAATTGCAACCTATGCTATTAGCTTGCGATCGTTATTTACCCGACAGTCCAGTGGCGGCTCGCCGGCCAGTGGGGATGGGTCTTTTGCGTGCGCGAATGACTGACGTATCTTAAGCTGTGTTCAATGGACGCCGATTAAGATGCGTCAACACTATACGGTTGATCTAGAACGACAAGGCTGACGGATTTATCTGATGTTAAATCCCGAAGGTTTCCGGAACCACAAAGACAAGACACGCTCATGCACTATGGATCCATAAAGGGCTTAGGCGCCTATGTTCCGGAACACGTTCAGCCAACCGCTGTGGAGCCGGACGACCTGAAAGCAGCAATCGATGCTGCCAACCTCACCGAAATGTGGGAAATGATTCTGACTCTGGACTATGCGGCGTCTGATCCTGCGGACCTGACGGCTGACAAGCGCGACGAATTTCTGAATGTCATGTCACTGCTTTTGAAGGCGTTCGACCGGTAATTTTCGCAACCCGGCGATTTTAGAGCATGTTGCGTTAAATTGAATTCAGGAAATCGCCCGAACGCATCTGCAAAGCAAACGCTGCCTCAGGCGTCTTCCTGAAACCATGAATCCGCTTAAACGCAACACGCTCTAGAGCATTTTCCGATCATATTGAATCATTTGATCGAGACAAAATTGGTTCCTGGCGAGGCGGATTGTGCGTAGCGGTGTTGCCCACCTCAAGCACAATCCAACGATGCCAGGAACCAATTTTGTTCGACCCAAACAGCTATTTTTCAACTACTTCTGCTTGCGTCGGGTGGCTTGAAACGGCCCATCGGCAGCGTTGCGCCGCTTGCACGATGCACCGCATCGCGCTTCACGACGCGCCTCGCCGAGTGAGCCGTTTCAAACCATCAAATGGTTCAATATGATTGGAAAATGCTCTAGATCAAGCTTAGGCCGTCCTGACTGCATTCATTCAAATGCAGTCAGGACGGCCTAACACTTTTGGATCGAATATTTATCCCGCCTGTATATTTTCCCTCGCAGGCACTGAAAACCCGGCCAAGCCGTGCCGACAGAGTTTCTACCTGCTTCCCCCGCAATCGGCGGGGATAAACCTCGGTCGATCAAAACATCCTGCCGAAGGGTCTGAACAATTGGGGGAAAATTGGTCGGGGCAGCAAGATTCGAACTTGCGACCCTCTGGTCCCAAACCAGATGCGCTACCAGGCTGCGCTATGCCCCGATCCGTTGATTTGTGGGGTTTATCCGTGATCGGTGCTTGCGTCAAGTGGGCGCGATGCCCATGCAATCCAGCTGCTGTGGAAAGCATTGTGTCTCCACCTGTTTCCGGGTCCGGTCCACCTCTGGACCGGTATCATGGCCCCCCCTTATTCGGCCGCCATCGAGGGGCTCGACACCACGTCTCCGGTATTAATTTCAAGCCGGGCGGACGTCCCGGCATTGAGCTCCAGAACGTATCTGGCAGGTTTTCCGGAAGGTATCGCAGCCTCAGAGAAGGGTGTCGTGTCCGCGGCAATGCTGACGATCCGGCCGGCGGCGCTGATATAGATGATATCGAGCGGCAGCGGCGTGTTCTTCATCCAGAAATAGCGATCGCCCTCCCCTTCGAAGATGAACAGCATGCCGTGGCCGGCAGCCATTTCCTGCCGGAACATAAGGCCTCTTGCCCTTTCGCGGTCGTTTTCGGCGACTTCCACCTCAAAACGGTGTTCACGGTCGCCGGACCGAACCACCAGGCTTTCCGTCCGCAGCTGCGTCTGGTCGTCGCCGGCGTTTGTGGCAAGGGACGCTGTGAAAAAAGACACGCCTAGCGTGAAACCGAAAGCCGCCAAGCGGAGAAGGCGTGAAATCATCGTGAAATCCATGATCTGTCGGAATAGGAGCATTGTGCGTTCGTTGAGCGCGGACAACCTCCTCTACCACTTTAAAATCAATCAAGAGACCTCAAATCGCTTCCCATTGGAAGCCTGCGATGTTCCAGATTGACAGCCACACCGATCCGGGCAGCCAGAGTGAGCAATCAGGCAATTGTTGATGCTCCGAAGACGAATGAACCCGCTGGAGCGAGCCCATGCTCGAAAAACAAAAAGGCCGGAACATGTCCGGCCTGATACGCAGCGTGTGAAATTCGTGCTTCCCGATCAATGGGACGCGGGAATATGGGTCCCTGCTCCCACCGGCCGGATTTCGGCGGCCATCCGGCCTTTCGGGCCCAGGCCAAATCGCACCATGACATCCTGTCCGGGCCGCAGCTCCGTGATACCGAAGCGGCGCAGCGTTTCCATATGGATGAAGATATCCTCCGTTTCCTCGCCCTGGGTGAGAAAACCGAATCCCTTGACCCGATTGAACCATTTCACCGTCGCTTTTTCGAAACCACCCTCAGGGACAACCTGAACATGGGTTCGAGACGGCGGCAGTTGCGAGGGATGGGTTGCCGAGGTCTCGTCCATCGACAGGATGCGAAACGCCTGCAGCCCACGCGGCCGGTCCAGCACCTCGCAAACGACCCGCGCCCCTTCATAGGCGGTCTGAAAGCCGTCGCGCCTCAGGCATGTCACATGCAAAAGAATGTCGTTCTCACCGCTGTCCGGTACGATAAAGCCGTAGCCCTTACCGACATCGAACCATTTTATCGTTCCGGCGATCTCGAATACGTCCAGGGCGACATCTTCCGCCAAGGCATCGAGTTCGCGGGGTTCGCTTGCGGTTTTAACCCCCATAGCCATTTGTCCCGTCTTTGGTCCGCATCAACTGGCTGGTAGGCAATTAACGACTCACCCTTCAGCCTATTTCTGGCAAAAGGATAACATTGCGTATTATTGCGAGAAGAGAAATTGTGGGACTAACCACAGACCATTTGCGTCATTTGCGCCAATTCTTCGCCAAAATTCACAAACGTTTGAGCCAGAGGCGTGCGAATGACAGTTGACGCCAGCGAATCGAGCGGCGTTTCCTGAGCGTTCAGAATCACAAGTTCAGCTCCGTTCTGAACGGCCAGAGCGGGCAGACAGGCCGCAGGTTGGACGACAAGGGAAGAGCCGAGCACCAGAAACAGGTCGCAGTCCTGCGTTGCCACGGCGGCCACGCGCAGTTCTCTTTCCGGCATCTCCTGGCCGAAACTGATCACGGCTGCCTTCAGATAGCCGCCGCAACGGTCGCAGACCGGGCTGCGGCCGGCCTCCACACACGGCCTTTGCGCCTCCAGCTCCGCCCTCCCGCCGCAGGACAGGCATGTGGCATAAGTCGAATTACCGTGTATCTCGGTCAGACAGTCCTGCGGAAATCCCGAGGCCTGATGCAATCCGTCGACATTCTGTGTGACGAGGCGTTTCAGAAAGCCGGAACGAGCCAGAACGACAAGCGCCATGTGCGCTGCATTCGGGACTGCCCTGGAGAAGAAATCCATCATCTCGAACCGCCGTTCCCAATCCTCCAGGCGGCTCTCCTCGAATGCCAAAAAGTCCTGGTATTGAACCGGATGTCGTGTGGACCATATGCCACCCGGCGAACGGAAATCCGGTATCCCGGATTCCGTCGAAATGCCCGCTCCGGTCAAAGCCACAATCTGCCGGTAGGCACCTCCATGAAATTGTGCCACAAAGTGCCGGGCTTCCGGCAGGCTGGTGATGAAAGTCATGGTCAGGTCAGGCAGGCTCCGCAAATTCCCTCGATCGAGGAAAAGGATAGGACATGCGTTATTTGCACACCATGGTTCGTGTAACCAACATTGAAGATTCCCTGGATTTTTATTGCAACAAGATGGGCATGCAGGAAATCCGCCGCCACGAGAGCGAAAAGGGCCGCTTTACCCTGATCTTCCTGGCCGGCTCCGACGATGTGGACGCGGGCAAAGCCAACTCGGCTCCCCTGCTTGAACTGACCTATAACTGGGATCCGGAGGAATATTCCGGCGGCCGCAATTTCGGGCATCTCGCCTATGAAGTCGATAATATCTATGAGTTCTGCGAAAAACTGCAGAACCAGGGGGTGACGATCAACCGCCCGCCGCGCGAAGGCCGCATGGCGTTCGTTCGTTCGCCGGACAACATTTCCTTCGAGCTGCTTCAAAAAGGCGAAGCACTTGAAATCAAAGAACCCTGGGCATCCATGCCGAATACCGGCGAGTGGTGAAACCAGGCGGTTTTCAACAGTGGCAAGTCCGGATATCCGGGCTTGCAAAAAATTGTCGCATTGGCTCTTGCGGGCAACTAATTTCCCGCCTATAAGCCTCCCCACGACGCAACCGCGTCGGCCGCGCGCCCATCGTCTAGCGGTCTAGGACGCTGCCCTTTCACGGCGGAAACACGGGTTCGAGTCCCGTTGGGCGTACCAATTCCCCGAAAAAATCAACCATCCGAAACTCAAGCCGGTCTTTGCGGAATTCAGCCGGTGGCTGGCGAAACGTAGCGGCCGATGATCTTTTGTGCGGGATCGTCCTTGCGGAACAATGTCCGGCCCGGAAATTCGCGCTGATAGAATGCGGCGATCTTCGCGGCTGTCGGACCGGCATATTCCACCCGGCCGTCCGGAAAGAACACATCCAGATCATCGTCTTCATGTCCGCAAGCGTAAGTCTCCTGGGATCCGTGCAAAACCATGGCGGCACCTATCCGGCTGTTGACGAAATTCTGAACATCGAGAAACTTCGGCGAACGCGCATGGGTCTCGCCAAGCCTTTCCTCCCTGACGCGAACGATCCGGTCCGGCGCGTCCATATCGACGATCCCATAAAGGTCGAAATCGCCGTGAATGCATTTTCCGGCGGTGATCAGCGAACTTGAGGTGAATTTCACGCAGCCGTAATAGGGGTCCTCCGGATCGCGTTCGACGAAATACTGTCCGCCGCCCGGAACATAAGTGAATTGTTTCTGCTTTTCGCAAGAGGCCATTTCAGGCCGCAAGAGATTTGAAAAGAGACGCCAGGCCTCCAGTGCCTTGACGTATTTTCCACCGGAATAGGCGCCCTCTCCAACCAGTCCCGGATCGACCACCAGACCGGCGAGACATCCCCTTCGGGCCGCCGGCACCCTGCTTCCCCTGGGAACGACATCGAAATCCGCCGTCTTGGCCTTGCAGTCGAGCCTCTTGGGCACCGCATGACTTTCCCCGATATGCTGAAGGGACGCGGTGTTCGTGCGCCGGACAAGAATTGCAACATTGTAAAGTCTTGACGCGGACTGAAACACACCAATGTGTCCCGACCGCATATGTTTGAGAATATCCGCTTTCCCAGCCATGGAAAGCCTCCTCGTTTGAAAGCAGGTTGATTTAAAATCCGCGTTAAAATGTCTTCGCGTGAATGGCGTGAATTTAGCAGGTTCTTGCGGTATCAGGATGTGATTTCGATCACACGCCCCGCCCCGGCTTGCTGCCACCACATCGTAAAAGTTTCGCAGAACCTGCAAATTCACCCTGAATTCAGTGAAACTACGCAGGCACCCTTTAATCAAAGGCGAAAAGAAACCTGAAACGCGACGTCAATTGTGGCATTCCCGTGATCAATTGGATATAATGTGCTCGTAGCTTTGAATTTTAACAACCAACTGGCTCGCACCGGGCCGTTTTTATTTGGTCATTGGGGCAGGTTTCGCAGATTCAGGTTCCTGTGACGCGTATTACAGAAACATTACGCCGCCCGGGGTATATCCTTTTCCCAAGAGGACTAAAGGCCTCGAGTGAAGATCGGTCGAACCGACTGGCAACATTGATCGACGAGAGGACAGGACATGTTCATACGAATGATCGCCGTGCTGGCAATCGTGATTGCAGGAACGGCCCCGGCACTGGCCAAGCGCATTGCCCTGGTTATCGGCAACGGCGCCTACGAGCATACGGTACAACTTCCCAATCCGGCCAACGACGCCGAACTGATGGCGACCAAGTTGCGCGGCCTCGGATTTGATGTCGTTGCAGGTCAGGACCAGACCTACAGCGATATGCGCCGGACCGTCATGGAATTCGCCAAGAAAGCCTACGGCGCCGAAATCGCCCTTCTGTTTTATGCCGGACACGGCATGCAGATCGGCGGCCAGAACCTGCTGGTTCCGATCGACGCCAAAATCGAAGACGAAACGTCGCTCGATTTCGAAACGATCTCCGTCGACTTCATCCTGCGCCAGATGTCCAAGGACGTGAAAGTGCAGATGGTGTTCCTGGATGCCTGCCGCGACAATCCGCTGGCACGGACACTGGCCCGCCGCATGGGACCCAGCCGTTCGGGCAACGTCGGAGCTGGCCTTGCTGAAATCAAGGTGCAGGAAACCGGCGGCGAAGGCTCCGTTATTGCTTTCGCGACAAGCCCCGGCGACGTCGCTCTTGACGGCGAAGGTGCCAATTCGCCGTTCACATCCGCCCTCATCCGGCATATCGACACACCGAACGTCTCGATCCAGACCGTGATGACCCGCGTGACCGGCGACGTCTTTGACGAAACGGAAAAACGCCAGCGCCCCTGGGTGAATGCGTCCCTGATCGGCGAGGTCTTTCTGAACAAGCAGGCAGTAGCCGCCGCGCCGACGACCGAAGTCGCCTCTCTCGGGAACACTGCGACCACGACCCCGCAGGCTCCCGCCGTCAATCAGGCGGCGGTCAATACGGCCACTCAGAACACTATCTCCTGGGAACGGGAAAAGCTGGTCTGGGAAACGGTGAAAGACAGCAACAACGTTGCCGATTACAAGTCCTATCTGGAAACCTATCCGAACGGCACGTTTGCCGGGTTTGCACGTAACTCGATCAAGCGTCTTGAATCCCAGTCGCAGGTTGCTTCCTTGAACCCGGCGGGGACTGCTCCGCAGACCGGGACCGGAATAGTTGCCACCCTGCCGGATCCGCAAAAGGCGATTCCGGGCACCCAGGCGACCGAAGACAGCCTTGGCTGGAACCGGACCGCTCGGCGGGAAGTCCAGGCCCGGCTGAACCTCTCGGGTCACAATGTCGGGAATCCGGACGGGGCCTTCGGTCCGAAGACCCGTGCCGGTGTCGCCGCCTGGCAAACCCAGAACGGCATCGTCCCAACGGGCTATTTCACGGCTGCGCAATATGCGTTTCTGACCACCCAGACCGCAGTCCAGTACACAGCCTATGCGGCTGAACTGCAACGCAAGCAACAGGCAGCCGCGGCCTCCCGCAGCGCCGCGAGCACGCGCAAGACTTCAACCACCAAGAGCCGCGCGAAAAACAACGGCGGGTCAATGAACCCGGCCGGCGCCGCCTTTCTCGGCGGTGTCGTCGGCGGCATTATCGGTGGTGCCATCGGACGCTGAGGCGAACCGGAAACTAATACTAAAAAGCCCGGCATACCGCCGGGCTTTTTCAGTTTCACGAGGCAGGCTTTTTCAAAAATTAGAGTGGCCGGCACAGGCTCACATTGCGCTTGCGAGCCGAAAAAATCATAAGACAAGCATGTTGCGTTAAATTGAATTCAGGAAATCGCCCGAACGCATTTGCAAAGCAAACGCTGCCTCGGGCGTCTTCCTGAATCCATTAATCCGCTTAAACGCAACACACTCTAAGCAGCGCCTGCCCGGCGTCTGTCAGTCCAGTTTCAGGCTTACCCTTTTTATTCGCGAGGACCTTGCTTCGTCCAAAATGCGCACGACCTCCTGAAAGCCCGTTCCGCCCGCCGGTATAAGGATCGCTCCCACCGCGCCAAGGCCGGCCAGTCTGTCCAGCTCATCGGCCAGTTCATCCAGTTCCAGCTCCAAACCGTTCACGGTAAGCCTCAGTACGCCCGATTCCTGATGCGGACGTGCAAGAATCAGGATCGATGGCGCGGCTTCAGGCGGCTGGGAGACGCTTTCGCCCGCCCTCTCGCCGCCGAGTGAAACCTCCAATGGCCGCCATATGCCAAAACTCGATGAGAGAAGAAAAAACATCACCAGAATGAAGATCACGTCGATCAGCGGCGTCAGCGGAATGCGTCTGCGTTTTCCAAGCGGTGTCCGGATTGAAATCATCAGCTCGACCTTTGAGATGCATGTCCGCAAGGCCGTTTCACCCCACTGTCACGCAGTTTGCCCTTGCTGCAATCTCCACGTCAACTTATCCGCTTCCTGATGAAGGCGGGATACCGCAATGGGAAATTGACCGGGGGATTTCATTTCCTTAGCGTGTTTCACAGGAAGAAAATCAGGTCAGCTTGAGAATGCGGGCACCGCTTTTGAAAAAACGCAACAAGGATCAGCGAACCCGGCGGAACACCACAGCCGGGATTTTGGCCGTATGCGCCTTTCTGGCCTTCCCGAGCGTTGCTGAAGCCGGCCTGCGGGTCTGCAACGGGTCCGTTGACCTGGTGAATGTCGCCATCGGTTACGAAACAGATGAAGGCGTGCGGACCGAAGGCTGGTGGACCATCACTTCCAATGCCTGCAGCCAGATTCTCCAGGAAGCGCTCACAAGCAGGCGCTACTATCTTCATGTCGCTGACGGATTTAGCGAAAGCCGTCTTGGCGGAGACATTACCCTTTGCATTCGGGAAGAAAAATTCGTTTTGTATGACGGTGACCAGTGCTGGCAGCGGGGGCTGATCGAAGCGGATTTTTTCCAGATCGAGACCGAAGGAGCGCAAGACTGGACGGTGCTGCTGTCATATGACTGATACAGATTGCCAGAAGCCGGCTTTCGCCGGGGTATTTATTCTGTTCAAAGCATATATTCGGGGGAAATAAATGCATTTTTCAATACGATTTGTTCTGGTTGGATTTTTGTCCGCCGCGTTCGCGGCATCCGCCCAGGCCCAGGAAGTAACCGGCAAGATCGGGCTTGAGCTCAATCACGTCCAGGCGACCCAGGACGGCGGTTGCCGCCTGTCGATCATTGCCACGAACGGTCTGCAACGGCCGATCGACCAACTTGGCCTGGAAATGGTCGCCTTCAATACCGATGGTCTGGTGGACCAGTTCCTGCGTCTTGATTTCTCACGGATTTCCGCCGGTAAAACCAAGGTTCTGCAGTTCGATCTCGCCGGAAAATCCTGTGAAAGCCTTTCCCGTCTCCACATCAACGATGTCCTGAATTGCGTCCCGCCAGCCATAACCGATGTTTATTGTCCCGATCTTCTCGATCTGAAGAACCGAACGCCGATTGAATTCGGGGACTGAACCCGGGAATTGAACATCCCGCGTCCGGGCGAATAAGGAAACATCGGTTGCATGGTTGAGACATCTTCTTCTTTGCTGGAACTTGGAGGCCCGGTTGTCCTCGTGCTTCTGGGAATATCCGTGGCCGCGCTCGCGGTGATCTTTGCCAAGGTGTTCCAGTTTTCAAACGCCCGTGTCGGGCGTCACGGCCAGGTCCGGCGCGCCGTCGCCCAGTGGCGTACGGGCGAGAGGAGCAAAGCCTCCCAGAACCTGCTCAAGGACCGCTCGCTGTCCGCCGCTCTGGTGCGAAACGCCATGGACGCCATTCAAATGCTGGACCAGCAGGCCTTGTCTTCCCAGGAGAGGGACATCCGCGAAGAACGTCTGAGAGAAGAAATTTCCGCGCGGGCGGCAGACCGGCTGTTCGGTCTGGCGAGCTGGTTGAAGGCCCTTGATCTGGTCACCCAGATCTCGCCGTTGCTTGGCCTTTTCGGTACCGTTCTGGGCATGATCGAGACATTTCAGACATTGCAGGAGTCCGGCGCCGCGGCCAATCCCGCCACTCTGGCGGGCGGCATCTGGGTCGCGCTGCTCACGACCGCCTGCGGTCTTGCCGTCGCCATACCGGTTTCCGTGGCCGTGACCTGGTTCGAAACCCGGCTGGAAAAGGAACGGGCCGCGATCGAAGTGCTGCTGACAGGCGTATTCACCGCCGGATCAGGAAGCGCGCTAAACCCGAACCCCGCAGCTTCCTGACGAATTTCTGTTTAACGCGATACCTTGAAAGCCGTCAGGGAATAGACCCCCGGCGCCGCGAGGACCTCGGCGATCCGTCCCGCGGGAAGATTTGCGAACCGGGCAGGCTGGCTGGCCTCCGGCCGGTTCCAGATGGCGAGCACCAGCGCGGTCTCGCTTTCCTGTTTGGACAAAAGCGTGACAGGCACCGAAAAACGCCATCCGCCCGCCGTCACAGCATTGGATGCCGGCAGGATATAACCCCGGCCGTCGTGGATCTGCCCGCCATCGTCAATCAGGTAGAGTTCCGGCGAGCCAATCCCACTCAAGGGAACGCCTGCCGCTTGCGCCGCGGCGATCCGGTCCAGCGGCAAGTCCCTCTGAACAACCCCGGATACATTCGTTCCGCTGAGAACGATGGTCCTGTCCAGTTCCACAAGCCCGGCCGCCTCAATCCCTTCCGACAGACCAAGCGCATCCAGGAGGGCGCATTGCTGGCGGGTCACCAGCCGAACCTCGATTTTCGCCTCATAACCCTGATCGGCGGCAAAACGCTGATCGAACACGGCAAACGGGGCAATACCCGCGCCATAGGCGGTCACTGCCGCACTGTGCGCACCGGCCGACGTGACCGTCAGATGGGAGCATTCACCCGGGTCGTAGCTGGCGACATAGCCGGAGACCTTTGCCAGGGGATCGATGCTCGCGACTTCGACCGGCGCAACACCCTGGGCCGGATCCGATGCCTGCGACGCTGCCGGCACAGTGGACGTTTCGGGTCGGGACGGTGCTATGGCCGTCACCTCCTCCTCGGCCGGGCGGAGCGCCGCGATTTGCTGTTCCACAGGTTTGACGGCCTGAGCCGTTCCGCTTTCAACCTGAACAACGGCGGAAGGAGCACCGGCTTTACTGACGGATGTCTCATCTGTTCCAGGGACAGCCGACGATGCGACCGTCTGGGGTGGTGATACCACCACATTCGTAATCTGTGTCACGGCAACCGCTCCGGACTCCGGACCCGCTACCGGAGTGATAAGTGACACGGCAGGCGTAACCGTCGAAACGGTTGGCTGAGCGATCAGACCGCCGGATGGAGCCTGAACAGCGCTCACGACGAGGCTCGGCTCCAGGTTTTTCACCTGTTGAGCGGAAGCCGTTACCGGTTCGACCGGACGAACCGCAAGATTTTGTGGCTGCTTTGCCGGCGTGACCGGCGCTGCGATCACCGGTATTTCCTGGGTCTTCGCGGCATCGGCAGCCTGCGAAACCTGAACCGTGGAAGGTCGTGGAATATCGGGCCTGGACGCTTCTGCGTTCGCCAGCCGCAAGGTTTGTCCCTGCACCGGCCGGGCGGTAACAACTGTTTGCGAAGAAACCGGTTGCGGCGGTTCTGAAGGAGAAACGACTGGCGCCACGGAGGGAACCGCCGATTGCGAAGGCGCGCTCTCGATCGCCTGCACAGGCGCGAACGTCAGTCCGCCGCTCTCGATGATGACTTCGGTCTCATGTGGCGGCGTCGGCTCGTCCGGCCCGAAGGACATATCGGGCAAACCATAGATCAGGACCGAAATATGGATGGCGACCGAGATGCCGAGAACCGCCGGCCACAAGAAACCCGGGATTCCCCACTGACCGTCCTCATTGTAAAGCGCCGCGCTCACCGCCGATCCGCCTCGACCGTTACCAGCGTAAGATGTGTGATGCCGTTCGCCCTGAGCGTGTCCGCGAGGGCCGCGACCGCTTCCATTTTCGCGCGCTTGTCGACCTGGACCGCCAATTTGTCCGTCTTTTCAGAGACATCTGCCAAAAATGTCTCAAGTTGCGCGGTGTCCAGGCGCTCTCCCTCAAACCACACCTCCCCGGTCCGAGCCAGAACGAGGCTGCCCTGAATGCTGCCGGTTCCCGAGCCGGACGAGGTTTCCGCCCAGGCGAAGTCCTCCGGCAGCGTAGGTTTCAAGGTTCCGGCGACCAGAAGAAACACCAGCAGCAGAAAAACCACATTGATCAGCGCCAGCGAGCTGTCGGCTGACCTGTGCGCCATGGCCTGGGGCAAATGGATGGGTTTCGTATACCGCTTCATTTCACGACCGTATCACGATCACCCGTCCCCTGTTCACGGCACGACTTTTATCGTCGTTGCCGTCGCCCGCAAGACAGGAACATCCTGAGACAGGCTTTCAAAGAACGGCTTTGCCTGTTTCTCGCTCCGGTTTCGAAGTATCGAAGCGATATCCGGTCCCACCATTGCAATGACCAGTCCGGTTTCCTCCGACGAGGCCGTGAGGCTGAGCGGAACCACGAAACCCGCGCCGCCATCGTCGGTCTGAATATAGGGAGACAGATTGGCGACTTCTCCATTGCTGGAAATATAGAGCAGACCGAGATCGCCGGTCGCCGGATCATATCCGGAGATCCGCCCGGCCATGTTTTCGCCGTTCGGAATGACGGTGCGCTGCATATCCAGGTAAAGTTTGGTCTTCGCGCCCCCCTGAGGGGTCGCTCTCAGGAAAGCGATCGCCGGACATTGCGCATCGCTGACCAGATTGACCTGGATCTTCGCCTCGAACCCCTGACTTTGGGTGAAATCGCTGTCGAAACTGATGAACGGCGGCGTACGCGAGGCAAATCCCTCGATTTCCGCGGACCGGCTGGCGATCTCCACCGGCTGCAGATACATGCAGTCACCGGCCTGATAGCCGCGGACGAAGTTCCGGATACGATCTTCCGGTTTCACGACCTCCAGCGGTTCCTCCTTAGCAAGAGGTGCCGGCGGCGCGATATTGGTTACCTGCTCGCCGGGTTCCTGCGGCTGCTCGTTGCCTGCTAATCCCGAAAGCCCAATTGACGGATCTCCGGTTGCCGGTTCTTTGGAAACCAGTTTGGCGGGGATATCGGGTAAGCCGGTATTTTCCGTACCGGTCTGCTCCTGGTCCGCCGCGGCTGACTGGCTGCCCGGCTGAACCGGAGCTGCCGGAGCGTTTTCGCGCGGGGCTGCCACCAGAACCGGTCTGTCTTCCAGGTCCGGCACCGACTGGCCGGCTAGAAAATAGACGCCCCCGGCGCCCAGCCCCGCAAAGCCCAGGAGAGATACGGCAACGAGGATGCGGCGCCCCCATCTGACCGGCGGGGGTGTCTGGTCGAGTGTGGATTGTTCCGGCGGCGGTCCGGAAGGCCGGATAATTGTCGCTTCCTGAACGCGCCGCGTCATCGGCGCACCCAGCGTCCATTCGGCGACTTCAGCCATGGATGCGGGCCGGTTGGCGGGATCGGGTTGCAGCATCGCCTCCAGCAGCGGCCGGAAACGCGTGTCGATCCCGTCCAGCGCGGGCAATTGCCGGCGTTTTTCGACGATCTGCACCTGGGTGCCGCCCATGTCGATGTGTTTGCCTGTCAGCGCCTCGGCGAGAACGAGACCGAGCGAATAGATATCGCTGCGTGGCGTGACCTTGCCGTCGAAGATACCGACCTGCTCGGGGGAAACGTAATTCACCTTGCCGGCGAAACCATCGCCGATGATCGTCGGGCCGCCGGTATTTGCCCTGGAAATACCGAAATCGATGATCTTGGCCTGACCGACGTCGCCGTTCTGAAGAATAATATTGTCCGGCGAAAGGTCGCGGTGGATGACTTCCCGGTCGTGAACGGCCTGAAGCGCGGACGCGACCCTGTGGAGGAGACGGTAAACGGCCTCCGGTTCCAGGGGGCCGGCTTCGATCCGTTTGCTCAGCGACGGACCGCCGACGAATTCCATGGCCAGATAATAGATGCCGAGCGTCGGCTCCTTGGCAAAGACAAAATACTGGGTCAGCGCATCATGCTTCAGCTTCCGCAGGATCTTGGCTTCGCGCTTGAAAAGATCGAGGATCATGGGGTCTCTGGCGAAACTCCCCAAAAGCACCTTGATGGCGACAGGGTCGCCGCTTTCCACATCCCTTGCCCGGTACACAGTTCCAATGCCACCGTCGGCGATATGCTCTTCAATCTCGTAGAGATTGTTGAGCCTCGTTCCTTTCGGCAGCAAATTTTGAGCAGGGCTCATCTGTCGGTAGCTCCTTCAGCCGCGGAAATGCGGTCAATATCCACGATCACCACGGTCACGTTGTCCGAACCGCCGCCATCGAGCGCCCCTTTTATCAGGCATTGCGCTGCCGCGTTCGGCGCGCCGTTCATCAGGAAAGTGCCGATCACGGTATCGTCCAGATGTCCGGTCAATCCATCCGAACATAACAAAAACCGGTCACCCGGCAGGAGATTGCCGGACACCATTTCCAGCTCCAGATCCAGACCGGAACCGATCGCCCGGGTTATGACATGACGCCGCGCGAATGTCTTCGCCTCCTCCTCGGTCAGAACGTTCTGATCCACCAGCTCCTGGGCTTCGGTATGATCCGTCGTCAACTGCTCCAGTTGGCCGTTGCGGAACCGGTAAACCCGGCTGTCACCCGCCCAGATACAGGCGAAATTGGAATCGTAGGTCAAAAGTGCGGCTATAGTCGTCCCCATCTGACCGCCTTCCGCCTTGGCGACCGCACTTTCTATCCGGTCCTTTGCGACGATCACGCGGCTCTCGAATTGTTCCAGCAGATCCTCGGCGCTGCGCGGCAGGGTGACGTTGAAAAGCGCCTGTTTGACCAGTCCGGAAGCAATTGCCCCACCGCTGAGCCCCCCCGCCCCGTCCATGACCGCAAAAATGCCTTTGCTTTCATCAACGAAATAGGTGTCCTGGTTTTCTTCCCGCACCCGTCCGGTGTGTGTGATCCCGACCGCATATCCGCGAAGGGCTTCCTGTATTTTCCCGATCATGTCCGACTGTCCTCCGGATGATACAGCCCACGAGATGTCGCTGCCCCTTCCTGTTCTTCAGCGGCCCCGCCGCCATAGGCTTCCGGCAGGATAAGCCAGCGGAAGGCATTTGCGTGCGGAAGGCCGGAACAGGTGAACGCATATTCGCGGTCCCCCGCCCGGCAACGGAAACCGGAACTGACCCAGGCCCCGGTTTCCTCCATCGCAGCAAGGTCGGGTGTCCCGTCGGGCGTGCCGTCCATCAGAGCGGGCACAGGAAGCTCGAGATCGGCCACCGCCTCCTGGAAACCGCCCAGATCGGCATCTTCCCGCAGCGTTTGCAGCAGGATCGCTTCAACTGTCTCGTACCAGTCACCGGCCGGGCGCACTCCGTTGCCCCCCGCGGAGCTGACCGGAGCGACCACCGTCAGGGGAAATTTTCGACCGACCCGGTCCACGCTCGGCATGACCGCACCTGCCACCGCGCCCTCAAATTTGCCGCCGTTTGCAGGTTTCATCCAGAATTGCCATACCGGCATGGTCATGTAGGCCTCCTCCCAGGTATCCTTCAGGTCCAGCCGCGACTGCGCGAGCCCCTTGATCAGAAACGGCTCCCACAGCTTCAAAAATCCGGTCGGGCACGCGCCGGTCACAAAGTCCGCCCGCGCCGGCAATTTGCCAAAATAACCGCTGCCACCCGATCCGCATGCCATGGCCTAGAGCACTTTTAGGAAACAAGCGCCTTCGGTGGGCCAAATCAGCCCATCTCCGTCGTTGCGACGTTTGTCCGATGCGCCGCATCGCACTGCGCGCCGCGCCTTGGTGATAAGCTGAGTTAACTCCATCAAATGCTCCGTGTTTCTCAAAAGCGCTCTAGGGTCTGTGGACAATTAGGTTTGGGTCGCGGCGCGAGCCGGATTTCGGTGTCCGAACAGGAGGAAAGTCCGCAGTGGTGCCCCCCACCACAAGGACTTTCCGACGCAGTCGGGACCGAAATCCGCCGCATCTCGAAGAGATTTGGATGCAAAACGCCCATTTCGGCGTCCCAATGTCTTGAAAGGGAACACCCTTCCTGCGACCTTGCTTCTTGAACTGGGCGTTTTGCATCCAAACCTCGACCAAATCCTTATTGTCCACAGACCCTAGAAACTCGTCGGACAGCTGAAATCCCCGACAGCCGACAGGAAGAACGGATTGGGTTTCGACCGCAGCGTGATCGTGAATGCAACCTGCCGGCCGCCAAGCGTTTCGCGGACAACGAATTTGTTCGGATCGGAGCTCACCCGATTTGACTTGATGAAGCGGTAGAAGGCCCAGTCGCCGTGGATTTCCTGCCGCGACCTGTATCCGGGAACTTCCGGCTGAATCACCAGAACGACCCTCGGCGTCGCAGTGTTGCTCGGCCAGTCGAAACTCGCGGGAAGCGGTTCGATCTCCGCGTTGAAGCCGGGTCCGCGCGTGACCAGAACCAGGTTGCCGTTCACTTCCAGGCTCGCGGCATCCGCCTGTTGCGACAAGGCGCGCGGGACCACCTGAAGACCGACGGAGGGAAAGGCGTTTCCGGTTGGAAAGAATGCCTGCTTGATCAGGTCCGCGCGCTCGAACTGGCGCAGGGTGGCGTTGGACAGCCGGTCCGACTGCGAGACTTCAGGCTTCCACGTCCAGGGTTTCGCCGAGGTATCGACCAGGGGTTTCAGGTTTTCGTCGAAGAACCGCTGCATGATGCCGCCAGGCGAGAACAGCTTGGCGAATTCCGTCATCGGAACTTCGGACCGCCCGTTGGTGAAGGGAAAGTTCCGGCCGACGATGCCCTGGCATTGCCCCACGACCTGCGACTTCAGCTTTTCATTGAGCTGCGTGATCGAAGTCTCCTTGAATTCCTCGTCGAATTCCTTGGCCGCCTGCAGGACCAGCTTGTCGAAAGGATTGGGAAACCGCGTGGCGTTGCTCCTGAGGAGGGAAGCCTGGATCTGGACGTTGGAGTTTGCCGTCTCGCTCTGCAGCGGGTTGTTGGCAACCACCAGGAGATTGTCGAGGATGTTCTTGAAGTTGACCAGCAGCGCGTCGATCTTGCGGCTGTTTTCACCTTCCACCAGCACGTGATAGGGGCGGAAATGATCCTCGATCGCCTTGCCTGGGATGATCTCCGGTCCGCCGCCGCCCGACACCGCGCCGAGTGCACCGGAAACACCGTTCGGCGCCAGCGCCTTGATCCCGGCCTCAAGGCCGATGCGTTTCAGTCCACCGGAGGAATCGAGCACATAGCGCTGGAAGACCTTCTGAGCCGCTTCGCTACCGGCGTCCTGAGCGCTACCTCCCGAGGCAATCCCGGCAATGCCGTCACTCGACAGATCCTGTGTGAGCAGCGTTTCCCGGCGGATGCTTTCCAGAATCTGGACGACAGGCGATGTCGGAGCGGAAACCGCCTGCAGCGCCGTATAGAGCGGCTTGTCATCCCGCATCGATTTGAACTTGAGGTTGCCGAGCGCCTCTTCCCAGGCTGCGTTGAAGTCCCTCGTATAGAGGGTCAGGATTTCCCCCGGCAATGTCTGGTACTGATCGGCAAAGGCGTCGGCTTCGCCGATATCGCCGAAAACCCAGTTGTCGCGTTGAAGTTCTTCCCTGATACCGGCGAGGTTCGGCAGGACAGTCAGATGGAAGCCCGGATAGGTATAGAATTTGTCTACGGCAACCGTATCCAGAGTATCGCCGTTTTCGGTCTCGAAGACGGTTTCCATATCCGGACCGCCGCGCTGTTCGGCAATCCAGTCCTCGCTCGCCAGGCCTTTGGCCCGGGATTTCAGCAGGGCGTAACCGCGCTCCGCAACGCTGACCCGGGCGAGTTCGCGCTGCACTTCGGCGACCAGAACTCCGTCGAGCTGGCTTGTCAGAACGTTGCCGCCGAAATCCAGGTCCAGCATGGCCTCGACATGGGAATTGAGCTCGTTGCGCAGGACTTCTCCCTGGGGCCCGGGGAAACTCTGGAGGAAATCCGCCCGGAAGGAGTTCTTGATCTGGACCTTGTCGATCTCCGGCGCATCGCCGGCGACCATGCGGTAGAGCTTGGTCAGGTTGTAGAGATCGTCGATGTCCTGACCGCCCGGCCCCGTCCGGTTGTCGAGCACGTCGGTCATCTGCTCTTCAATCCTGAGAAGCAGACGCGGGCGCAGCAGACGCTCCAGTCCGCTGCGGTAGGACGTCACGCCCGCCGCCTCGAGGCGTTCGCGCTGGCTGAGACCGAATTGCTCCATGAATGGGGTCGGATTGTTGCGGCTGTCATACCCGGCAGGCAGCGCGCGCAGCAACGAGAGGATATAAGTGGTGTCACGCAAGTTGTCGTCACGCACCACGCGCTGGTCCAGAACTCCCTCGCCTTCGGCGCGCACGGCGGCCACCGCCTTGGCGGTTTCATCGATCAGGGCCCGGTTGTTGAGATAGCTGACCGTCCACAGAGTGCCCAGGCCAAGCGTGACAAGCGCGATCGCCGCATAAGCGCCGATCCGCGCGGCCGTTGCCATTCGCACCGCCTGGCGGTTGTGGGTGACCCAGCCCGCTTCCCCGATGATCACCTTGGTCAGCAGATCGCGGAGAAAATAGCTCTTTCCCTGTCCGGACAAGGCGGCCGCCTGATAGGCGGTCCCGAAGGCCTGGCTCATGGAGCCGATGACCCGGTCGATCGCCGTTCCTGTCTGCGTGCCGGAGGTGAAATAAAATCCGCGCAGGACCGCATTCGGGTAGTAGCGGCTTGGCTCGAAAATGGCGTTCAGGAAACCGGTCATCCGGTCCCTGAGCGCGGCTACCTGCGTGGGAAAGCCGTAGAGCATCAAACGCGCCCGCGGGTCCGGCTCCTCCTGCAGCCTGTCGGCCATCTCCTCATTCAGCCGTTCGATGAGAAGATCGAATTCCGCGGGCACTTCGGAGACCATGTTCTTGGTCTTTTCCCGCGTCTGGAAGGTTGCGCCCCACACCAGATTGCGCCGGCTCTCCGGATAGGAGCCGAAAAACTCCATGAAACCGGCGACCGTGTCCGCCTTGGTGAAGATCACATAGACCGGAAAATCGATCTTCAGGGTTTTGTAGAGTTCGATCAGCCGGGACCTGATGGCGTCCGTATGAAGCTTCAGTTCCTCTTCGGATAGGGTCATGAGGTCTTCAAGGCTGATCGACACCATGACGCCGTTCACCGGCTGGCGCGGCCGCGCCTTGCGCAGCATCTTGAGGAACCCCAGCCAGCCTTCCCGGTCATGCTCTGCATCGGAATCCTGAGTGGTGTAGCGTCCCGCCGTATCGATCAGAACCGCATTTTCCGCGAACCACCAGTCGCAATAGCGGGTGCCGCCGAGCCCTTCCAGTTTCTGCGCCTCGCCCTTGCCGCGAGAATTGGCGAATTTCAGCCCCGAATGGACCAGGGCGGTCGTCTTTCCGGCCCCCGGCGGTCCGATCATCAGATACCAGGGAAGATCATAGAGATAGGTCCGGCCGCCACCGCTCGCGGTTTTCAGGGTCTTCAGCGCATCCTTCATGCGCTCGGACAGGATCTCCTTATCCTCGTCGCTGGCTTTCGGCTGCAGGATTTCCTGCTCGAGCGCCCGGTTGGCGGCAATGCGTCTGTAGATTCGGTAGCCGGCCCAGCCGCCGATCGTCAGAAGAATGAACAATGACAGAAGCAGCCGCACCCAAAGCGGCTCAAACGGGCGCACGCCGGCAATCGCCAGGAACGGTCCGCCGAACCAGATCAAGGCAATGAGGGCGAGAATGCCAATCAGAATTGCCGATATTCCAAGCCAGAATTTCATCGATAGTGCCTTGTTCTGCGGTTGACCGGCGTTGACCTTTAGTTGTTGATCACCAGCCCTTGTGTCGGCGGCTTCAGGAAGACTTCGACACGGCGGTTGAGCGCCTTGCCTTCCCGGCTGGTATTGGCCGCGATCGGCTCATCCGCACCGCGCCCTTCCACCTGTACCCGGCCAGGTGCCTGGAGGATGGCGTCCATCACGGCCGCCACGGACTTCGCCCGCTCGACGGACAGGTGCCAGTTACTTGGAAAGCGCGGATTGTTGCGGATCGGATCGCTGTCGGTATGACCGACGACGAGAATTTCCCCGTTCACGTCACCGAGAGTCTGCGCCACCTGTTCGACAAGAAGCTGGAATTCCGGCCTCAAAGTGGCCGCAGCAACGTCGAACTGGGCCCGCATGCGTAGCATGATAGCAGGACCCGCCTGCGAGATTTCAAGCCCGTCCAGACCCGCGAGCCTTTGCGAAACCGTGTCGATCGCGGCATCTTCGGGCGGTGCCGGCGGCGGTGGCGGCTTGGGCTGATAGCCTTCGCGCGCCATTTCGACCGGTCCGTTCGGATAAAGGGCTGCGGCCCGGCTTGCCAGGACTTCGCTGCCACTGGACAACAGCAGCATCAACGTCACGTAACCGCCGAGCAGCAAGGCGCCCGCGACAGCCGCAACCGACCAGATCGGAACGGAAAAACCGGTCCGCCTCTGCAGGAGTTCCAGGCCGCGCCAATGGGGAGACAGATCGTCTCCCGGCCGGGGACGGACACGCCTGAGAATTTCGTGCAGGTCCCGCCGTTCGCGCTCGAGCCCTTGCTGTCCGCCCTGAATGGCCCTGTATTTGCCGTAAAACCCAAGCGACAGACAGGCATGCATCACCTCCAGAACGCCGAAGTTCCGGCCCGGATCCTGCTTTGCCTTTTCCAGAAGCTGGAAGAACTCGACGCCGCCGGTTGCCTGCCCGAAGAACTGCGTCAGCATGGAATATTGCGTCCATTGATGCCGGCCGGCCGAAGGCATGTTCTGAACGATATCGTCCGACGTGGCGCAAAGCGCGTAGGCGGCCGAGCGGATCTGATCGTCTGTGATGCCGGCGCTGCGCAGGTCCTTCTCGAAGGTCTTGATGGAGCTGTAGACATCGCGCATCAGGGCATCGAACTGCGCGTCCGTCATGGTCAGGTGCAAGCGCCCCAGCAGCAAAAGCAACGGCGCCGCGGCACGGGAAATCGGATTGCGGTTGGCGACGCGGATCTGATTGATGTCCGGCGTCTGGGCCAGTTGCCCGGCCCCCTGCGGCGCGGACGGCCCGGGCGCTCCGGCGCCGTGCGGGGGTGGCGGTGATTGCGGACCGGGCGGCGGCGTCCTGAGGTCGGGCGCCTGCTGCTGGCCGTATTCGTAGCCGGCAGGCGTCGGCGCATAGGGATCCGCCCCGGTTCCGGGGCCACCCTGCCACGGGTCCGGTGCGCTGGCCGGGCGCTGCGGCTGCGGCGGATGTCCCGGCGCGCCCTGTGGCGGCACCGGTGCCTGGGGCGGGGTCGCGCCGGGCTGCGTTTCACTCCACCGACCGCCGGGGTTTGGCCGGACGATGGTTTTGCCCTTGCGCTTGGAAACGCCAAAGGGATCGTCATTGTCCGGCATCAGCGTCCCTCCCGGATGGCGTAGAATTCAAGCTGCAGTTCCGGCCAGTTGCCTGAGAACTGAAGCCCGATCGCCGAATCCTGACTGAATTCGCGCCACAGCGGCGTTGTCTTGTCGAGCCTGAAATAGACCCTGTCCGTCAGGGCGCGGATCTGCGCCGGCGGCACCGGCATATGGATCAGGGGAATGCCCGGCAGGTTTGAATAGACGATCTGGCGCATCTGCCCGAAAGGACCGACCTTGAAGAGCCGGGGGAATTCGGTCTGAATTTCGCTCAGCGGACGGCGGGCGGCCACCTCGATCACGAAACCTGCCTGCGAGAACAGATTGCGGTCGACGATCGTCGACTTGAAGGCGTTCGGCGCCAGTTGCTCCAGCGGCAGGCGGATCGCGCGGCGGTCGTATCCCGCGGACAGGAACGCCTGGATATCCGCCAGCACCGGCTTGAAGATGTCATGCAGCTTGTCGTGATCGTAGACCGGATAATTGCGCGCGCGGCGTTCATCCGTGGCGAAGGTGGCCAGTTCTCCGGCGAGCTGCAGAAACTCCGAATAGACGCGCTCGGGATGCACATAGGCGGACTTGCGCAGATGCATCAGCAGCGGATGGGTCCGGTTGAGCAATTGCAGCGTCAGGTAATCGAAGTTCTGCAAGCCGCCGCCGGCGGAGGTATCGGCCGCATAGCGGGCCAGTTCGCTGAGTTTGCGTTCGACCCAGCCAATCACGGAATCGACCCAGCCGGTTACAACGGGATGCACGTGGCACGCCAGGACCGGCGGAGCGAAAGCGCCATCCGTGATGATGATACGGTCCTTGATTTCGGTAATCCGGGCAACCGGCAGGCAGACCTGTCCGGGGTGCGGTGTCGCGCGGATGGAATACATAAGCCGCGGATGGGCGACATCGATTTCCTCTTCCTGACGGATTGCGGAGGTGGAATCGATGATGGTCTCGCGGCCCTGAATATAGCGGGTTGCCGCGTCCTCGCGCCCGTTCGACACTTCCACCGCGTTGACCGTCGTCTCGGGTATGCCGAGCCAGACGATCTGGCCGGCGGCGTCCTCGGGAACATCGATCGCAGGCGGCGGCGTGCCGTCCGCCGGGAAGTTGAAAACCGTGCCGTCCGGAAAGATGCCCCGGCCGTGACGCAGCGCAAAGCGGCATTGCTGGCCGACATCCTGATCGATCTCGAAATCGGCGAAGCCCCAGGGATAGGACGAAGCAAGCCTGACCCGCTCGTCGAGCAGATGCTCCGCATAGCGGTCGCTCTGCTGGAGGTGGTGCGGCCTCAAAAACAGTCCTTCGGTCCATGCGACCTTGCTATACCACGACATTCAGGCACTGCTCCTTGACATACGGAACGCCGTAGCGCTCTTCGGACTTGAAATACATTATTAGTCAATCAACCCGGATTGCTGCTCCGGGTCTTCGCTAGTCAATTCTTCGTAGCTTTCCGTAAAATACTGGGTGAATACACCCACAAGACCATCGTCATAAGCGCCGGACAGGGATGTCCAGCGCTCCTGCATCCGTTCCCAGAGCTTGGCTTTCTGACCGCCAAACGGGCTTTTCGCGGCCTGTCCCTCCCGTTCTATCGCCTTGGGAGACAGCGTATCATCAAATCGCGCCGCCGCCTTCTGCATGGCCGAATACGTCCAGACGTGATGTTTCTGAATATCCTTGAAAGCGGCGTGCATCGCCTTGTCCATCGGCAGATATCCATTGTCTTCCGCTCCCTGGGAAAACATGGTCTGCAAGGCCATTTGCGGGGTTGGCGAAAATTTCAGGGCGTTGTTGCCGCTGCGGCTGATCAGGGTCCGGTTCGCGTTGCGCGTCATCGCCTTGACCTGGCTGCGGGCCTGCAGCAGGCCCATCAGATCGCCGGTGACGCCTTGCAGGATCGATCCGATTTCACGTGCGAATTCCTCCGGATCGCGCCCCTGAAGGACAGTTTCCGGAATGCCCGCGCCTTGCGCAAATGCCTTGATGAAGTCCGTGCCGGCCTCTGGTGGCCGGGGCGCGGCGGAGACGTCTGCGCGGTCAGGTACAGGCGCGGCTTCAGCGGGTGCCACTGCCAATGGTTGGGCCGATGCCGGAACTGGTGCCGGGGCGGGTACCGGTGGTTGGGCCGGGGCCGGAACCGGTGCGGCTCCTGCTGGCGGAACCTCTGTCTTGTTCGTCGGCGCTGCCGGGATCCCCGGCTCGGCAGCCGGAGCGGGTGCCGCCGTTTCAGGATCTATCCATGAAGATGCTTCGGGGAACGGCGACGCTGTGCCGGTTTCAGGGCTAACCGTCTGCGGATGCGGCGGTGGGACACTCTGTTCCTGTTCCCCGGACGCACCAAGATCCGGCATGCCGAACAGAGGTTGTTCCGGTTCGGCGGACGCACCGGACAACGGCGGAAACGGCGAGGCGGAGCTCACCGCGGGCTGTACTTGAGCCGGTGCCGGTTCAGCCGGTGAGAGATCCGGCTGCGCCGCAAGGTGATCCAACGGATCCGCCTGAGCGGGTCTTGCGGCTTCCCGCTCGGCAAATTGCGCCTGCGGATCGTAGAGCGCGGGATCGGCGCTGCCCCATCCGTGTCCCTGCTGGCTCCACACGTCGTCAGCCGGCGTGCCGACACCAGGCGCAGAAGATGGCGGTGCATGTCGCCCCTCCATGCCGGCAGATGGCCCACCCCACGGACCACCGCCGGTGTCCTGAACCGGATAGGGAGCCTGCTCCGGCGCGGAAGGGGATGACGGCCATGCGGGGTCCGGGGCGGACGGGGCGGCGGATTGCGGCGCGGACCAGCGTGGTGCTTCACCATGTGGCATTGCGGGTGAACTGGCCGGCATCCCTCCCCCGACGCTTTCGCCTTCTTCCAGCGCAACGGTGATTACGTAATCGCCGATCATCAGACGGTCGCCGGACCGCAGCGCATGGGCCCTGTCCATGCGATTGGGGCTGCCGTTCAGGAAGGTGCCGTTTGTGGAGATGTCATGAAGGACGAACTGTCCGCCCTCGAAGCGTACTTCGCAGTGCTTGCCGGAAATCACCCTGTGCGGATCGGGCAGACTCCAGTCGAGATGCTCGTGGCGACCGATATCGAACCCCCGGTCGGCGCAGCTGTAGGACACCTGACCGCCGGTTTCAAGCCGATCGACATTCTCGATCTGCAGCGTGATACGCATTCCAGCACATCCCTCGGATTGCTTACGAATTGGCCGGAGCCTGCCCCTTGAGGCTGATCATCGGCATCGAACCGCCTTCAGCGAAGGACAACCCCGCGGAAAGGCAAGATTTAAGCGCTTCGTCGCGTTGAGCGGGCTCCACCGTGCCGAGCGCGATCAGCAAGGCGGTATTTACCGCTTTCGCGGTCAGATCATCGGGCATCTCGACCCGGTGTTCCGGATTCGGAGACAAGGATCCGCCCGACCAGCCGGCCGCCAGACCGATCCACACAGCGGCACTTTCCGTGCTGGCGGCTTCCGCCGCCGCATGGACGGCCGCTCGGGCTTCCTCGTCTCCCTCCCGCACCCAGGTTTCGCTCAGCACCAGAACCTGACGGTCATCCGCCGTTCCGGATGCATCCAGTCCGGAAACGCATTTCATTCCCCACCACACGGATTCCCGTTTCGGCAGGACATGCGCGAAATAGGCAAGCGCGGTGAGCGGTGCATCGCCACCCTGAAGCTCCAGCGCATAGTCTTGCGGTGCGATGTCGGAAGACGGCTTTTTCACCGTCTCCGACAGTTCAGGATAGGTTTCGAAAACCTGTTTCGCCTTGGTAAAGCGGATACGTGATCCCATCTGCTCTACTCCGTTTCTTCCCGTTGACGTTTGTTCCGAATGCCGCATTTTCAAAGGCCGCTTCTAGTTGATCAGAACAAGTCCGCCTTTCAGCGTCAATATCGCGCTGGCATTCACATCGGTGAACGTGCCCTTTGCGGTCAGCTTGCCAGACGCTTTCACATCGATCATGGGCGACTCTATCTTAATCGACGCCGGCGTCATGACGATCTTGCTGGCACCGCAGATAAATTCGATCTTGGTCCCGGCCGTCACCTTCCAGTCCTTGCCGATCTTTTCCGTCGTGTTGTTGCCGACATTTTCCGTCCGGTTTACGCCGATCTTGGTGTCTCGGCAGTTCTTGACATGCAGGCTGTCGTCATGTTCGACGACAGTCTCCATGTCCTTCTCGGCGTGCACTCCGATGAGCTCCTGCCCCTTGGAATCGTCCAGAACGAATTCATTGTAGCCGCCGCCGCCCTGCGTGGAGTCGGACTTGATACCGGCCTTGTTCTTTTCGCCAGGCAGGTCGTAAGGCGGCATGTTTTCCGCGTTGTAGACCGTTCCGATGACAATCGGCTTGTCCGGATCGCCTTCCAGAAACTGGACGATTACTTCCTGGCCGACGCGTGGGATGTAAATGCCGCCCCAGTTCTTGCCGGACCAGACCTGAGCTACACGCACCCGGCGGGACTGGGTCTTGTCGCGGTCCCAGTGGAATTCGACCATGATCTGGCCATACTCGTCCACATCGATTTCCCCCTGCCCGACGACCTTGGCCGTCTGGGGGCCGGGAATGCGCGGCTTGCGGGTCGTTGCCGGGGTCTTGAAGGGGGTATCGGAAGCAAGGACGTCGTAGGTCCCGGTATAGGCCTCCCCCTGGGCGCCGCCGCTGCCGCCGCTCCGGTACTGTTCGGAAATGATCTGATGGCTCGCCCGGATCACCAGGTATTCCCGGTTTTGCGGTCCGTGCGGATGATCCTTCAGCGTAAACAGGCCACCGGCGTAAAAACGCGGAACCTCACCGGCCGTCTGAATGCGCTTGTCCGCAGCCTGCTCCGCTTCCAGGCGGATATTGCTGTATTTCGTACCCTTGTCCTTCTCGGTGTAACGGCCCGGATAATCGTAACTCTCCAGCGAACCGGCCCGGTACTTGGATCCGGCTTCGCGTTCCGCTTCCAGCGAGGCACTCGGCTTTTCAAAATCGTAGTCGTTGACAGCGAATTTTCCGGTCCGGAATTTCCGGCTCGGAATCCAGTGATAGATATGCTCCTCATCCCGCTGGCTGTCACCGCCAAGCGCGATAAAGGGAATGGTGGAATCGCCGACAATCGGACTGAAGGATGACTTGGCATCCGCAAGGATCATTTTGTGCTTGCCGTCCAGATGCTCGAAGAAATAGGAAATTCCGAATTCCTCCATCAGGCGGCAGCAGAAATCGTAATCGGACTCCCGATACTGAACGCAATAGTGGATCGTGTCGTAACTTTCCGTCAGCTTGTCCTGGAAATCGGCGAAATCATGCCTCCCAAGAACCTCCGAAATAATGTCCGGGGCGGTTTTATCCTTGAAGATCCGACAGTTAGCGTTTTTGGTCAGCAGCCAAAACCAGGGTCGCAACGTCAGCCTGTAGACATAGTAGGCGTCACGGTGCCCCAACCACTTGGCATCTGTGAGAAGACCGTCGAAATACCGTGTGTCGCCGTTGTTGGTGACCACCTTGACCGTCATGTGGGTGGCGATGGCCTTGTCGAAATCCAGATCTTCCTGCTGGCTCAGAACCTCCAGGCGGATTTCGAAATCCTCGCTCATGCCCTCGTCGCACTCGATGGTGATTACCGAGAGCTCATCCTTGCCGTAGACCGAAGTCAGCTCGGCCATCCGGTTTGCTTGTTTGAGTTGTCCCTGGGCCACGAAGTTCTCCTCGGAAATACTGTGGTTCCTGACATTGCCGGCATTTCAGCCGCTTTCAGTCAGTTCCTAAGGCGTTTCCGATAAAAATAATGTGCTCAATAACACAATTGTTGCAAATGATTTAAACGCCAACTCTTGTCTGTTTGAATGTTGTAATACGCCCTACGCAATTGTCCATGAAATTCAGACTGGCGCGCCTTAAGTTATTTAACCACCTCGATAATGTCACACAAAAGGCCCCACTTGCTAATTGTGCGCAATAGGACATACTGCTATCAAACCGTACTTTAGTGACTTTCGCCACACCATTATTTTTTGAAATCTGGCACGATGCATTTCTGAACCCATTGCCACAATGCATTCGAACGCTCCACAAGGAGGATTGATATCGTGACCAAACCCCTGATTACGCATGACCGGACCGCGTCCCGTCACCTCAAGCCAGGCCGCATTCTGCTGGCGGCAGCGCTTTCATTCGCACTCACCGGCCTTGCAGCAGGTTACGCGTCCGCGCAGGACGCGACCTATTCCGCCGATGACGTGACGCGTCACTTCAAACAGCTCAAAACCCGTTCCCTGAAGCCAACCGGGGGGACCCGGGCGCTGTGTATCGGGACACGGGACGAGTGCAATCCCGATGCCGCCAAGACGGAAGGCGGCCAGGTCGCCGTAACTCCGGAAACCTCGGCAAACGGCAACACGCAACAGAACGCGGAAGCGCTCGTCGCGGATCCGGAAACCAAGGCAATCGGTGAAGGGTTCAATCTGCTGGTGTCCTTTGAATACGCTTCCGCGCGGCTCAGCCCCTCGGCAAGGGTGAACCTGCGTGAATTTGCCAAAGGCATCGCCGATCCGGACCTTTCAAGCGCCGTCTTCGTCATCGAAGGCCACACCGACGGCATCGGATCCGCCCCCTACAACCAGCGCCTGTCGGAAGACCGGGCCTCGGCGGTTACGGAGTTTCTCGTATCGCTCGGCGTCGGCCGGGACCGTCTCAAGACCGTTGGCTACGGAAAGACCCGGCCGAAGGTGGCCGACGTCAATGACCCGTCCAACCGCCGCGTGGAAAGCAAGCTGGTGCTTGAATAAGGCCATTTGTCAGTTTGTCTCCAGCCAGCCTTGGGCTGGCTGGAGCAATTCGGTTCGCGCCGGGAGGGTGCATGAGTTTTGATCCCGATACCTACGGAACGGAAGTTTCGCCCGGCGCAGGCTGCGGACCGGATCTTTATGACTCCGAGCCCGCTTTTGCCGCGCTCCTGGATTCATGCGAGGAAATGCTTCCGGAGCGGTTCAGCGAATTTGACCGTTCCGAAATCGAATTCACTGATCTTTTCAAACAGATGGATGGCTTTTTAAAGCAATCCAGGGACGTGAGGCTGCTTGTCCTCCTCGCCCAGTTCGCTCTTCTCAATGGCCAGATCCACCTGTTTGCCAATGCGGTGCGAATCATTCGCCGGCTGCTGGAAAATCATTGGGAGGATGTTCACCCCTCCGACGCCGATTTCGGTCATATGGAGCGGATGGGCGCGCTCGAAGCGCTCAACAACCGGCCGACCGTCATGCTGCCTCTCGACTCAGCGCCGCTGATCAGAACCCGAAGAGCCGGGCCGATCAGCTATCGCACGATGCAGATCGCGGCCGGAACCGCCACCGCCAGACCTGACGAACATACGGTCTCCCTCGGTGCGATCGAAGCCGCCCTGACCTCCGGCGAACTCGAGCAGGAGGAAATCGACGAGGTTCTCAAGGATCTTGCCGAACTCCCCAACGAATTTCAGGCGATCACCGACATATGCTCGGAAAAACTCCAGCAAAGCGGCGCCAAGGCCGCACCGCCGGACTTTGAAGAAATAGCCACGCTTCTGCGGGAGATGAACAGGGAACTGAACACCCGTCTCGGTCGCGTGTCGTCCGACGCCGGAGACGCGGCTGCCGATGAGGCCGGCCAGGAAGATGCAGGTAATGCAGCTGTGCAAGAGGCTCCGGAATCGGAGATCCGGAATGCGGCCCAGGCAAAACTGATCCTGGACGCGGTCGAAGACTATTTCGCCTCCCGCGAACCGTCTCATCCGGCACTCTTTCTCGTGCGTGAAGCACGTGGGCTCGTGGGAAAATCCTATCTTGACGCGCTGAAGATTCTCATGCCGCGCAGGTTTGACGATGTGGCACTGGTTCTTGGGACAAGCGGCCTTCAGCTGTCCAACGGCAGGCTGATAGATCTCAATGAAGGCGAAGATCAGGAACCTGGCGATATTGACGGCTTTACGGTCATGGTTATCGAAAACCGGACCGACGCGATGAAGGGCATCGCCGCCGTCAAGGGCTATTATTCCGCCAACGAACCCACAAGCCCCATCCCGCTGCTTCTGGACGAGGCGCAGAACATGAGCTCCGGCTCCTTCACGGGCCTGCTCAACCTGTTCCTCAGACCGGAAGAAGAATGAGCACGAGAAAAGGAGAAAACACGACCACGGCCCGCTTCCCTAGCGTTTCAGTGCTTCTTTCTTGACACACAGAGCCAACGGGTCCTCAATATTCGGGTCCACTAAATTTAAAAAAAATTTTAAAGCGGCGATGCTGTGACTGTCATCACACCCCCGCGACCAACAATCGAATTACATAGTGACCAACGAGACAAAACGCCGATTCTAAATAAATTTGACCGCACTTAAAACGGGTCAACGAAACGAAAGGCAAATACAATGGCATCGAATAGCGGGCAAAGCTTTATCAAGCGCAACAGACCCCCTCGCGTTCACATTTTCTATGAGGATCCGTTCGACGCGGAGAAGAAAGTCGAGCTGCCCTTCGTCATGGGCGTCATGGCCGATCTTTCCGGCGACAACCCCGGCGTCGAAAAGCAGGATATCGATGATCGCAAGCTTCTCGATATCGACATGGACAATTTCACCAAGCGGATGGAAGCCATCGAACCCGGCACCTCCTTCACGGTGAAGGACAAGCTTTCCGGCGAGGACAATTCCAAGCTGAGCGTACAGCTCCGGTTCAAGAGCATGGACGATTTCACACCAGGTAAAGTCGCCGAGCAGGTTCCGGCCCTGAAAAAGCTCCTTGATGCGCGCCGCAGTCTTGCAGCCTTGCGCACCATGATGGACGGGCGCGTGCAAGCCATCAGCCAGCTTGAAGAACTGACCCGGGATCCGGCCCTGATGGCGGCTCTTGCTCAGCAGATCGATGCCGAAAAAGCGCAGCCCGATGGCAAAGCGAAAGACGGCAGCGGGACAGAGGAGGCTTAAATGAGCAACACGGAAACCAGTGCCCAGACAAGCGGTGCAGCCGCCGGCGAAGCCACGGGTGAAAAAAGCCCCGAGGAATTCGCCTCCATCTTGAAGCAGAACTTCCGCATCAAGAGCGAAAACGATACGGCCAACGCGCTCGTCGACAACGCGATGTCCACGTTCCTTGCGGAGGCCCTGTCCGATCAGGCTCTCATCAAGGACGATGTCTACGACACCATCGACGAGATGATCGCCAAGCTTGACGAGAAGCTCACCTCCCAGGTGAACGAGATCATTCACGCCGAGGAATTCCAGAAGCTGGAAAGCGCCTGGCGGGGGCTGGACTATCTTGTCCACCAGTCGGAAACCGATGCCTCCTTGAAACTCAGGTTTCTCAATATCTCGAAGAAAGAGCTGGCCGGCGTCCTCAAGAGCTACCGCGGCGCGAAGTGGGACCAGAGCCCGCTGTTCAAGCAGATCTACGAGGCCGAATTCGGCCAGCTCGGCGGCCAGCCTTACGGTTGCCTTGTCGGCGACTACGAATTCTCCCACGAAGCACAGGACATCACCATCCTGCGCGGAATGGCGAAGATCGCATCGGCGGCGCATGCCCCGTTCCTTGCAGCCGCCGATCCGCAGCTCATGCAGATGGACAGCTGGACGGAACTTCCGGCCAAGCGTGACCTGTCAAAGATCTTCGATACGGAACTCCACGCACAGTGGCGGACCCTGAGGGAATCGGAAGACGCCCGGTATCTGGGTCTGACCATGCCGCGCGTGCTCGCCCGCCAGCCTTACGGCGCCAAGTCCGATCCGGTCGAGGAATTCGCTTTCGAAGAAGAATTCGGCGAGGACAGTCACAGCAATTACTCCTGGATGAATTCCGCCTATGCCATGGCCTCGAATATCAACAAGGCCTACAAGGAATTCGGCTGGACGGTCCGCATCCGCGGCGTGGAAAGCGGCGGGCTGGTCGAGGAACTGCCGACCCACGTCTTCGAAACCGACGATGGTGGCGTCGATCAGAAATGCCCTGCGGAAATCGCTGTTTCCGACCGGCGGGAGCATGAAATTTCCCGCCTGGGCCTGATCCCGCTGATCCATCGCAAGAACACCGACCAAGCTGCCTTCCTGGGTGCCCAGTCGGTCTTCAAACCAAGGCAGTTTTCCGGTCCGGACGGCAAGGACGCGACCGCGTCCGACAATCTGTCCGCCCGTCTGCCTTACATGTTCGCGACCACCCGTTTCGCCCATTACCTTAAGGTGATGGTGCGTAACAAGATCGGCTCCACCAAGGAATCGGCGCAGCTTCAGCGGTGGCTCAACGACTGGATCATGGACTACGTCGATGGCGACCCGGACAATTCGACCGAGGAAACCAAGGCCCGCAAGCCGCTTCGGGAAGCCAAGGTCACCATCATCCCGGACGAGGAGAACCCCGGCTACTACAGAGCCCAGTTCTTCCTGCGTCCCCATTATCAGCTGGAAGGCATGGATATCGGCATGAGCCTGGCCTCCCGTATTCCGCAGGACGGAAGCTGATTCAAGAAATTGCCAGCGGGCGGTAGCTCGCCCGCTGGCAAGCATCCCTCGCGGATGCAATCCGGTCATTTCACCGGGTGGAGGTGCAAACGGGCCACATACGGCTTAGGGGTTTGGACCGTAAGGTCCGAGGTAGTTGTCACTAAATAACAGACTTTGCGCCAGGCGAATTTCCTGGCCGTCAACACCCAAGAGGATCTATTATCATGGCTGTCGATTTTTTTCTCGAACTTGAAGGCATCAAAGGCGAAGCACAGGACAAAGCCCACAAGGACAAGATTGACGTCCTGTCCTGGTCCTGGGGTGCTTCCCAGTCCGGAACCACGCATATGGGCGGCGGTTCCGGCTCCGGCAAGGCTCATTTCCAGGACCTGAGCATCACCAAATTTGTCGACAAATCGACTCCGGTGCTGCTCCAGCATGTGTCCACCGGCAAGCACATCACCAAGGGCACGCTCTTCGTGCGCAAAGCCGCTGGTGACACCCCGCTGGAATACATCAAGATCGAGATGAAAGACATTATCGTCACCAACGTTTCGACCGGTGGCAGCGGGTCTGACGACCGCATCACGGAAAGCGTCACGCTGAACTTCGGTGAGTACAAGTACATCTACACCGAACAGAAGCCGGACGGCTCGAAGGGTGCTGCTCCGGAGTTCGCCTGGGATATCGCGGCGAACGAAAAGAAATAAGGCATTTTTGCCTGGATTGGCTGCCGCGCAACGTTGCGGCAGCCAATTCCTTTTTTAATTTAGTGCGTAAGGCGATAAATGGCGGGTTGCCGGGGCCGGGCAGGAACCGTCAGCTTGTTACAAGTCAATCAAAAGGCAGCAGTCAGCGTGGGCGTGGCCAATGGCTAAATCAAGTGTGAAGATACATGCCCCGCTGATGTGGGCATTCCGGGCCATGGACGACCCGGACTACAAGGCCGCCCAGGCCCGCCAGAAAAGTCCCGCGGACGGACAGAAAATCAGATCCGGCCGCCGTCTCTCACGGTCTTACGGGGTCACCGAACACACTCTTGTCTCTGAAGTCCGGCGCGACCTGCAGTCGCTTTTGAACACCGTGAACCTCAATTCCACCCAGGATCTGACCGAGTTTCCGGAAGTTACCACTTCCTTTCTCAACTACGGGCTGCCCGACCTGTCCGTGCATATCGTCGACACGGTCCGGATCGACAGGCTTGCGGACGACATTCGCGAAGCCCTGATCCGCTTTGAGCCGCGCATGGACCCGCGCACGCTGCAGGTCATACGGGACCAAGAAGGCAGCGGCGAAACGTTCAAGGTACGCTTTCTGATCAAGGCGGAGATCCGCTGCGATCCGGTGAGGATCGGAAGTGAATTCGTTGCCGATGTCGATCCCGCCCTCGGCCGCATCAAGATAATCGGGGCGACAGGATGAACCGGGAATTTCTGGATCTTTACAACCAGGAGCTTACCTATCTACGTGAGCAGGGTTCGGCGTTTGCCGAGTCCTATCCCGCTGTGGCCGAGCGCCTTGGCGGCCTCCTGGAAGACCGGTCCGACCCAATGCTGTCCGGCCTGCTGGAAGGCGCGGCCTTCCTGGCGGCACGGGTCCAGCTGAAGATGAAACATGAATTTTCCGAATTCACGTCCAATCTTTTCGAACAGCTTTATCCCTCCGCCCTGGCGCCTATTCCGTCCATGGTGCTTGCCCGGATCACGCCTAAATACGGCGATGCGAATTTGCGCAACGGCATCAAGATCAGCCGTCACGCGCCCATGGAAGCCGTCTTTCGCGAACGCCGCGGCGAAGTGCGCTGCCGCTTCACGCTTGCCGCACCGATCACCCTGACGCCGCTGGAGCTGACGGCCGCCCGCTATCTGAGCTCGGCGGCGCAGATCTCCGGGCTCGGTGCGGAAATGGCCGAAGACAGACGGGCAAGAGCGGGGTTATCGATTACCCTCACTCACCGGATGTCCGAAGATCCCGAAAACGAGGTCTCGGCGGAAGACGCGCTCAAAAAGCCTGAATACCAGGTGGCCGGCTGCCGGATCGATGAACTTCCCGTCAGGCTGATCGGCCCTGTCGACCTGGCGGCCAAGGTCTATGAACAGATCTTCGGTCACACAATCGCCCTTTATCTCAGGACCGAGGACGCCTACGGGCAGGTCTCCCTTCAGCGCATGGCTGTCGATGCCATCAGGCAACTCGGTTTCGACGAGGAAGACGCCCTGCTTCGCAACGACCGCAGGATGTTCACCGGCTTTGACTATCTGCGGGATTATTTCAATTTTCCCCGCAGCTTCCTGGGGTTCCGCCTGACGGGCCTCCGCCGTTACCTCGACCGGGTCAAGGCGAAATCTTTCGACCTGGTGTTTGTGTTCGACGAAACCGAGACCCGGTTGCCGGCGCATGTCGAGCACAAGATTTTCGCCTTGCATTCGGCGCCGGCGGTCAATCTGTTCGAACGCCAGACCGACAGGGTGCCGATCAAGAAGGGGCAGCACGAATTCGCGGTGATCGCCGACCGCACCCGTCCGCTCGATTACGAAATTCATTCCGTTACAGAGGTCAACGCGCATTTTTCCGGCGGTGAAAAAAGAGCCGTCGAACCGCTCTACAGCGTCGCACCGGATACGGAAAAAGCCGGGCATGAATGGTTCTTTACCATTCGCCGCATGCCGCGCCGTCAATCCTCCTCGGAACTGCGGCGCATGCAGCCTAGCTCCTATATCGGAACGGAAAGCTTTGTCTCGATCTCCAGTGGCGCCCAGGCCGCCGCCCTGCTCCAGAGCGGTGACAAACGGCTTGCGGAACTCTCCTTGAAGGTGATGGCCTCCAACCGGGCCCTGGCGGCCGACCTTCCGGTCGGCAGCAATCCGGACAAGTCCGATATCGGCGATTTCCGCGTTCTTGAAGATATCGGCCTCAAGGTGGACTGCGTCGCCGGGCCCACCGCGCCGAGACCACCGCTCCTGTCCTACAATGAAAGGCTTGGCGAGGATGGCCATACAGGGGCTATCGCATGGCGGCTGATCAATATTCTCGCCCTCAACCATACCGGCCTGGTTCACGATGCCGCCGGTGAGGACGGCCGGTCCTTCCGTGACATTTTAAGCGTGTTCGCTCCGCTTGCCGACAATTCGGCGGACCGGCAGGCTCAGTCCGTGCGCGCCGTCTCGACCCGTCCGGTGGTCCGCAGGCTGCAGCAGAAATCGGGAACAGGCGTCGCCAGGGGCCTTGAGGTCACCATAACGCTCGACGACAAGGCCTTTGAAGGCGCCAGCGCCTTCCTGATGGGCGCGGTGCTGGACCGGTTCATCGCCGAATATGCCTCCCTCAACCACTTCACCCAATGCGTGATCGCCACCACGGAGCGGGGAACGATCATGAAATGGCCGCCAAGGATCGGGGCAAAAGGGATCCTATGAGCGGAGCGGACGACAAGGACCTGGAACAGAAACCTGATTTTCCGGACAGGGCCTCGGCGCGGGACAAGACGGTGCTGCGGTTCGGCAGCGGGACGCCTGCCGTCTCACCGGATGAAGAGGCGGATTCAAATGAGGCTTCTGGCGCGGAACCGGTAGTAACGCAAACCGATACACAAGCCGATGTCCCGCCGGAAACCGAACCCGCCCCGGAAACCGGCGGCGCGATCCAGTCGCAAACGATAGAAGCCTTTCCCGAGAACCCTTCTGAAGACCCCGTGCCAGCGCAGGTGCCCGCATCAGAAGACGCACAAACTCAGCCTGAAAATTCGGCGGCCGGTCCTGATCGTCCATTAGCGGACAGCCCGGAGGCGAGCGATGAAACGCCCCCTCCAGCCGAGCCGAGGATTGAGGTTCCCGTCCAGCAGCAATATGCCTCGTTGCTGGCGGCCCTGAGCACCCGGATCGAAGAACACCCCGGTGGGCACGACCTTCTGGCTGTCCTGCGCATGCTGGAGGGGCAGACCGCTCCGGGAGCGAAAGCTCCGGGACTGGACGGCCCCAGGAAGATGGAAGAACCCGCCCCGCCCCGGATCGGCAAGAGCCGCCGCCTCATGGAGGACATCGTCCGCTTCGGCCAGGATCCGTCCAGCGAATTCGCGACATCAACCATCGAGCGCGCCACCCGTGACGGGTCGGGCGGTCTGGTATTGCTGGAACGGTTTCTGGGACTGCTCGGTCCGCAAGGCGCCCTGCCCGGCCCCTATACCGATGAAGCCATCATGTGGGGACTGCGCGGAAATGACGAATTTCCCCGGTTTCTGGATATCTTCAACAACCGTTTCATCCAGTTGTTTTATCGCGCCTGGGCGGACGCAAGGCCGATCGTTCAGCATGACCGGCCGGATGACGACCGGTTCCTGGCCTATATCGGCTCATCGATCGGACTTGGCGCCCCCATCTACCGCGATCTGGACCGGATCGACGACCGGCTGAAGCTGCTCTACACGGGCCTGATGTCCCCCAAGACCAAAAGCGCGGCACGCCTGAAAGGCCTGATCACCGGTGTCTTCGGGGTCAAGGTGGAAATCGACCAGTGTGTCGGAACCTGGCTGCATCTGGACAGGGACGACCAGCTCAGCCTTGGCGGCCTGGGTCCCGGTGGCGGCGGCCGGTTGGGGGCGGACACGATCGTCGGCGCCAGGGTCTACAGCGTCAGCGACAAGATCCGCATTCGCATCTTCACCCGCTCGCTCGACGAATACCGCAAGTTTCTGCCGCCAACACGGACAAAGCCCAATCCGTGGACCGAAAAACTGTTCGATCTCATCGATTTTTACCTGGGTCTCGAGATCGAATACGAAATTGAACTCGCCCTCCCCAGACGCTGCGCCTCATCGGTGCACATGAACCGGAGCAACTCGGCGACACTTGGACATATCGGCTGGCTGAAACCGCCCGCCGCAAAGGCCGCGGAAGAAGCGGACATCGAAGAAGAGGACGAGGACATGCTGACCGACACCCGTTTCAGGCCCGTGCGCCGCCACACCACCGTTTATCAATAGGTCTCCAATTTGAAAGGCCGGTACCATGAGTGACATTCTGGTTGAAACCATTGCCAACAAACTTACCACTGTAAGCTACGAATGCCTGGAAAAGGCCATGCGGCTGACAAAAAGCTCCGGCCACCGGCATCTGGAGGTCCTGCACTGGCTCTATTATCTCGCGCGCGACGAGACCACGGATTTCGTCCACATCCTGCGCCACTTCGGCATAGATGCCGGGACGGTGAATGGCGATTTGCAGCAGGCCATCGCGAAACTGAAAATCAACCAGACCGAACTGCCCTCCATGGCGGCCCCCTTTCAGGAAGCGCTCGAGCGGGCATGGTTCGAAGGCACCCTGAGATACGGCGACTACAAGATCCGGTCCGCCTATGTACTGATCGCCATGATGGGCGACAGGACCACCTGGAACGAACTGCGTGGCTACTCATCCGCCCTGGAAACGCTCAACCGCGATATCCTTGTGCGCGATCTGGACAAGATAGCCGGGGCCTCCGGTGAAACCGGTGCGCGTCCGGTGGACGGTTCCGGACCGAGGGCCGCGGCGCCAGGCGCGGCCGCAGACAGTGCTCAGGCTGCCCCGGGCAGCGGTGCAGGCGAGGATGCGCTTTCCCAGTTTACGGTGGACTTCACCGCCCGGGCCCGGGCGAACGAATTCGATCCGATAGTCGGCCGCGACGAAGAAATCCGCCAGGTCATCGACGTGCTGATGCGCCGCCGTCAGAACAATCCGATCCTGACAGGTGAAGCGGGCGTCGGCAAAACCGCCATCGTGGAAGGCTTCGCCCAGAAGATCGTTTCCGGGGACGTTCCACCGGCCCTGCTCGGCACGCGCCTTTGCGCGCTTGATCTCGGCCTCCTTCAGGCCGGCGCCTCGATGAAAGGGGAATTTGAAAAACGCCTGCGCGCCGTCATTGACGCGGTCCATGGCTCCATTGTTCCGACGATCCTGTTCATCGACGAAGCCCACACGCTGGTCGGCGCTGGCGGCGCGGCCGGGACCGGCGACGCGGCCAACCTCTTGAAACCGGCTCTCGCGCGCGGAACCTTGCGCACGGTCGCGGCCACCACCTGGTCCGAATACCGCCAGCATTTCGAGAAAGATCCCGCCCTGACCCGCCGCTTCCAGCCCGTGCAAGTGGACGAGCCCGATGAAGAGAAATGCTTTGCCATGGTGCGCGGCCTGCTGGGGCCGATGGAAGACCACCACCAGGTGCGCATTCTCGACAGCGCGGTGAAATCCGCCGTGTCTCTGTCGCACCGCTATATCCCGGCGCGCCAGCTGCCGGACAAGGCGGTCAGCGTTCTCGACACGGCCTCGGCGCGGGTGAATATCTCCCAGGCCGCACAGCCGGCGAAACTGTCGGACCTGGTCGCAAAGAAGGGCTTTCTGGAAACGGAACGGCAGGCGCTGGCCAACGATGCCGAGCTGGGCATGGAGCACCAGGAGAGCCTCGATGCGCTCGGCACCGCCATTGAGGATACCGAAACCGCTATTGAAACCCTTCGCGGCGAATGGGAACGCGAGCGTAAACTGGTCGCTGAAATCCGGCGTCTGAACGCCGCGCTGATTGCATTGAAGGGCGGCAAACCGGCTCCTCATCCGGAAAGCGCGGATATCGAGGATCCGGAACACGAACGCCCCGCGCTGGTTGGCATCGACGAAATCGAACTGGATCTTGACGTCGATCTGGAAGATGAGGGGGCCATCCGGACCGCCCTCCACGACAAGCGGGCGGAACTGTCGAAAATCCCGGAAGACGACCGCATGGTCTATGCCTATGTGGACGACGAGGCCGTTGCCAGCATCATATCCGACTGGACCGGCATCCCCGTAGGCCGGATGGTTCAGGATGAGATGCAGACGATCCTCAACCTCACCGAAAGCCTCACCAAGCGGGTGATCGGCCAGGCGCACGGTCTTGGCATGATCGCCAAGCGGATCGAGACCAGCCGCGCGCAGCTCGGCAATCCCGACAAGCCGATCGGTGTCTTCATGTTGTGCGGCCCCTCCGGTGTCGGCAAGACAGAAACGGCCCTCGCGCTCGCCGAAACGCTTTATGGCGGCGAAGAGAGCATGATCACCATCAACATGTCCGAATTCCAGGAAGCCCATTCGGTTTCAGGTCTGAAGGGCGCGCCTCCCGGCTATGTCGGCTATGGCGAGGGCGGACGCCTGACGGAAGCGGTGCGGCGCAAACCCTACTCCGTCGTGCTTCTCGACGAGGTGGAAAAAGCCCATCCGGATGTGCATGAGATCTTCTTCCAGGTGTTCGACAAGGGCTGGATGGAAGACGGCATGGGCCGGAAGATCGATTTCCGCAACACGCTGATCCTCCTGACCTCGAATGTCGGCACGGAGATCATCATGCGCGCGGCCAGCCACATGCTGGACGCTCCGGTTTCCAGCGATCCGGAACTTGCGGCCACCGATCCCAATGCTCCCGATGTGGAACAACTGGCAGAAGCCTTGCGACCGGCCCTGCTCGATGTGTTCCCGCCCGCCCTGCTCGGGCGTATCGTCACCATCCCCTATTATCCGCTGTCACCGTCCATGCTCGGCTTTATCGTTCGCCTGCAGCTCAACCGCATCGTCAAGCGAGTCCGGGAAAACCGGGAGGCGGAACTTGCCTATGGCGAGGATGTGGTTGCCCATATCGTCTCGCTCTGCCGCGACCCGGACAGCGGCGGACGGATGATCGACAACATCCTGACCAACGATCTGCTGCCCAAACTCTCACGCGCCTTCCTGACGGCGCAGATGAATGGCGAGACGATTTCAAAGGTCGCGATCAAGGCTGGTGACGAGGGTCTGGAAATTCATCCGGAGGTTGCCGGGTAAACTCAGAAGCACCCATGCGCCCTACCGGCATCTTCAGGTCAACCGGCTTTACCGCTTTCACGGATCACTCTGTGAGAGCGGGTCGATCCGCTACTGGACGCTCAGGATATCGCCTATCGCGACGCGATAGTTCTTGAGGTCGTTGCTCGCCACCGATTGAGGTGCATCGGCGCCGGTTTCCATTTCAAAAGCCAGGGGATCGGCCGGCTCGCCGCGTTGGCGGATTTCGAAATGCAGATGAGGCCCGGTCGACAATCCTGTCGTGCCGACATAGCCGATCAGGTCGCCGGCCTGAACGACCGACCCCAATTCAATACCATCCGCGAATTCGTGCATATGCGCGTATCGGCTGGTGATGCCGTCCTTGTGGGTCAGCTCGATGAAATTGCCGTAGCCGCCGCGGACAGCGCGATAGGTGATCTTGCCGGAAAAGGCTGCCCGGATCGGCGTCCCGGTCGGTGCCGCCCAGTCGACGCCGGCATGAAGGCGCTCCGTTTTCTTGATCGGGTGAAAGCGTAATCCGAATTTCGACGTCAGAACGCCCTTGACCGGTACCAGCATGGCGCCGGACAGACTGACTTTGCCTCCTTCGTTGACACAAGCGAAGCCGCGATTTCCCGGAGCTTTGAGGACATAGCAGCGCACCGACCAGTCATCTCCCCGGCGTACGCCCGCGAATAGGACACGGCCACCGCCGCGTTTTTCGTCCCTCGGCATATCGGTGAACACCAGCGTGAAGCGTTCATCCGGTTCAATCGTGCGTTTGAGATCCGTCGTCGGCGCCAGATAGGCAATTGCTTCGCCGACGATGGAGGCCGGGACGGCGTTTCGCACTGCCGTCGCATAAAGCCCGTCTATGAGACGATGTTTTTTTGTAGCGCCCGCGACTTTGTCGGGAGCGGCCTTCTCCTCGACGATCGGTTTGCCGAACCAGGGATCGGCACCGTGAACATAGGCGTCGCCGTCCCGGGAGGATGAAAAAGCGGCCGTACCGAGATAACCGTCCTGACCGTAAAAGGAGACCTGAACCGGCCGGTAATAGTCGCCGATGCGTCCGAGCTTGTTGGGCATCCTGACACCGCGCACCGCGATTCTATCGCCCGCGATCAAATCTCCCTTCTGAAACTCGCTCGCGGCGAATTCCACTAGAAGCTTGCTGATATCTTCGTCAAAGCTGTTTTCCTTCAGAAAATCGCCAAGCGCCACCGCTTCGGGAATTTCGGTACGGATTTCGATGCGGCTCGGCCCCTGCCCGATCGGACGTTCCGACAGAAACAGGTTCAACGTGTCCGTCGGCGGTTTCAGAAAAACCGGCAGATCCGTTGACTGATCCTTCGCCTGGCTGCCGCTTTCCTCAACCACGATCCCTTCGGAATCGTCGCCACCACCGAAATTACCGAACTGGAAATCCGTTTCACTGCCCGGCGCACTGATGACCAGATTGCCGTCCTCGTCCAGCATCTGGCTGTCCAGGAAAAAGGCGCTGGCCGCTGGCACAAAAGCGGCGTCATCCGGCGACGCGCTTGCCGGGACCGGGCGCTCCGTCAATTCGATCCGCTGCGCGGCGGAGCCCCGGCTGAGCAGCACCGGATCTCCGGCGAGCGGAATGACGGCGGACATGGCCATGTCGAAAAAGGGATCGGCGGGAATATCCAGATCTTCTTCGTTGAGGCGCTCCGGTGGGTTCTCTTCCTGCAGAGAGGCGCTTTCCCCCTGTCCGGCTTCGGCCGTGGAGGATGAAGCGTCCACGAGCGGACCGGGCGCTGCCGGTTCCGCGGTACTCACCGGTTTATCAGAGGCGGCTGTTTCCTCAGGCGGCGAGAATGAAATCGCACCGGAGGTGAAAAGATGTGCCAGACCGCCCGCGCCCGCGCCCACAACCAGAAACCCTATGGCCATGGCGGCATACATCAGTTTCGAAGACCGCTTCGGTGCTGGACGGGCCGGTTGGTTCGGGCGGGCGGGTTGTTCCGGACGGGTCTGTTCGGCCTCGGGCGTCGCAAAGCCCTTGCCGGACGGACGGATGATCGTCCGGTCGAATTCGGGGCGATGCGCTCCGGGATTTTGATTGTCAGGCCATTGAGCCATACCGGGACCAACGTCTTGAGATGAACTTGAAGTGCCGAAGTATCTTGTCGGCGCTCACGCGAACGCAGGATATTCCATAGAACTCAGCTTGCGTCCGAATAATCATGCCGGAGGAAACACCAGGATGCAAAACCGGAAGATCCTCTATTCAAGGGACTGTTAGAGCATCGTGCGTTCATCCGAACGCACGATGCTCTAACATTTAAAGAACGATCAACGGGGAAAATTCAGCAGCTTGCTGCGGTTCTTCCCATCTTTGCCAACAGAACCATCGCCTGATTTTTCCATATACATTTCGGGTATATCCAGTGTGAACACCGATATGTCACTGCTGAGGCCGCGCAACTGGCCCGACCAGATTTCCGCCACGGGATAAGAGCCGGGAAGCTTTTCGGCAACTGACTGGCTGACGGCAAGGCGAACCTTTTTGTCCTTGGCGACGGCTTCGATCCGGCTCGCGGTGTTGACGGTTGTGCCCATGACCGTGAAGGAGCGGCGGTGCTCGCCGCCGATGTCGCCGACCAGGACAGGTCCGGAATTGAGCGCGATACGCAGATCCAGCGGCGGCTGCCCGGTGATTTCCCGGATATGATCCAGCTTGCCGATAATGTCACGGGCGGCATCGACCGCGGCCTTTTCCGGATTTTCAACGATATTGGGTGCGTTCCATACCGCCATGATCGCGTCTCCGATATATTTGTCGATATATCCCTGATGCGAGGTGATCACCTGGCCGATCGCGTCGAAACATGAATTGACCACCCGGACCACATCTCTGTCGGCGAGTTTCTCGGACATCTTGGTGAAGCCGACAATGTCGATGAACGCGACAACCACGTTGCGCGTATCGCCGCCGAGCTCCGGCAACTGTTCCGACTGCGCCATCTGCTTGATGACGTCCGGCGCCAGGTAATGACCGAAAAGCCGCACAAGCGAACGTTGTCGGCGCTGCAGGATACCGACCTTGCCGATACCGGCGACGATCATCGCGCTGACACAGGCCACGGGCGCCACGCCCGGAGACAGCAGCACATCAATCTCCAGGCCCGCCAGACTGACCCCCAGACCGGCAAGAACACCGCCGAGCGCCATGAATGGCAGAGTAACCAGCGGCAGGAGCAGACCGGTGGCGGCGCCGGCGACAGAAAAAACCAGAGCCAGGGCCGGAAGCGTGCCGGCGGAAGGCGCGACCGCCATGCGGTCCGACAACGCCGCGCCGATCAGGTCCGCCAGGATGAAAACCCCGGCGGTATAGGACTGCACCCGCGGACGTCCGCTTGCCCCGGTTTGCGAAAGATCAGCCGGTGTTTGCGGCAGGAAGCGGTCAGAATAAAGATGCTCGTCCTCATAGGGCAGCAAACCGCCGAACAGGACAATCCTGCCGTCAACGAACCGCTTCAGATCCTCCCTGCCGGCTTCGGTTTCCTGCATCGTCAAGATATCGAGCATGGACAGATACGGCGTGGAAGCTGCAAGTTTCGCGGACGGAATGGCAGTGTAGGCCTCCGGAACCTCGACACCGGCCGCGCTTATCAAGGCGTCAATGAGAGAGGACGATTCCGATAACGGGAGATTGGGAGAATGCCTGCGCACGACACCGTCATTTTCAGCCGAGACGGTCACTGAGCGCACGCCGCCCGCGCCGGCGGCAGCGGAAAAGGAACGATGCGGTACGCCAATTTCGGTATGCGCGATAAAGACCCTGCCCCTGTTCCGGTAGAGAAATCTCTGGAACGGCTGGTCAAACCCTTTCAGGCGCGCTTCGCCGGTCTCAAGGTCCGTAAAGGCATCGGCGCTGTAGGCGAAAACGAAATCATAGCCCAGCGCGAGAGCTCCGGCGTCGAGGACCGCTTGCCCCGCCTCGGCCATGACCGGGGTCATCAGGACACGCGGGATCGGAGCGAGCCGTTCGGAGTTAAGCGCAATCTGGTCCAGGCCGACCACCACCACGGGCGCGGGGGCGGTTTCCTGCCCTGACGTCAGCATGGCGCGGATCTGGAAAAGCCGGTCCGTGACCCAACCTTCCCAGATTGCCCTTTTGGCGGTTAAACCGATGGCGATGCCCGTACATACCGCTGCAAGGGCGATGACGGCAAAAAGCGTCTTCCGGCCAAGGGTTGCGTCCGCAATCCGGCCGCCCGATGTCATTTCACGATGACAACAGCGGTTTTCCGCCCGACCTGCGCCGGATCAATCGTGAATTTACGCATGACCACACCATAGTCCGGAGCCTTGCCTTGCAGGAACAGCTCGACATCAACGGCTTCATTTTCGGCGTCCCTGTCCGGCATTTCGGTCATGATGTTGTCCAGAACATCGAACCGCTTGGGCTGTCCGCCTGCGAAGGAAACGAAGACCGTGTCGTACTGGTCGCGCAGCCTGTCGTCGAAGCGCAGCATCAGCGAAGCCGCCTTCTTGTTCTCAAGCGCCAGACCGCGCAGCGTGACGGTCAATCCCTTGTCCGCGGTTTCGGACCCGGAGCCGCTATCGGCCTGGAGACAATTGCCGGCGCGCAGAACCTCCTGCTGTCCGCCATCCAGGGCATATCCCGAAGAAGAAACGGAGATTTTACCCGATTTGACGCGCACTTCCTGACAGGCGGCGTAGTCGAGAAGGTCGATATAACCGTCGGCGCCCAGCTCGACCACATCTCCAGGCATCAGTTCCGTAAAGGCCGAAACCTGAACCGCTTCGGATTTATCGAGGATCAATGCGATGGGGTCAGCAAGTGCCGGACCCACCATGCCGGCAATCCCGAATGTGAAAGCCGCCGCCAGTCCGGTGGCGTAAAGGCTTTTCCGGACACGGGCGCGTATTAGCGAATGCGTCATGACTGTCTCCCAAGTCTTTGGTCCAAGTCTCTGGTCCACGTCTTTTGTCAAATGGCAGCCTGTGCTCCTGTCGAGTCCAGCGCTGTTCATGTGCTCCGTTATAACAGAGGAATGGCGGTACAAGTGTGGCTACGGTCACATAAAAGGGTTTTAGGCAACAACGGGATACGCGTCTATCGCTTCCATCTCCGCGCTACCCGGCGGGCTCCGTATAAACAGCCGCAATGCCGATGCCATCGGCGGTTTCGCCAATCAGTTTCAGCATCTGGGGAAGCAGTTCGGCATTGAGCGGCCGTCCGTCCAGCGCGGACAGAACGCCGACGAGCCGGGGCATGGGACTGGACGAGCGCACCATGACGATATGATCGGCTCCGAACGGAAGGGCCGCGCGCAGATTGAGGACATAGGGTTTGTCCGCCTCAACGGATGTATCCCTGCCGAGAGGATCCGCGATGCTGTCCGGGGCCAGCAGGCGCAGCGTCCCGTCCGCCTCAAGCGCGAAGACGGCCATATATCCATTTTGCTCCGACGTCAGACCAACCTTGAAGGGCGAACCTTCGGGGATATGGCCGACGGCGGGCTGCAACGTGCCTTCAATCGGCTGCAGGTCCCTGGACAAGGCATAAAGATCGGTGAGAAAGACCCATTTGTTCACCACCTCGGAAAAGCGGTCGGCATTCCCGGCCCCACCCTGCAGAACCACATCGCCGAATTTGGTCAGCACATCGCCTTCTTCCACATCCCAGAAGAGATCCGCGCTTCCCTCGCCAATGACCTTCACGCGGCCCTCATACTGCAAGGACAGGCTTTCAAGCAGGGGATTGGCGGTTTCTGTGCTCGCGGCAAGCGTCAGGCCGTTTGTGTTCCGGTCAAAAATAGCGCCATCTACCCTGGGCAGCACCGCCGCGCGGGTTTCGCCGCCGATGCTGAGGCTCGGGGATTGACGGCCCTCCGTTGCCACACGCACGGTTTCCTTCAGGAACCGGCTGAGTTCAGCCATGGAGATGCCGCCGTCGCGGTCCAGATCCGCTCTTCCCTCCACCCCGCGTGCGAAGGCCCAGCTCAGCGCGCCGCGCGGTTTGCCGCCAATGAGCAGTTCCGGGATCACCTGGCCATCGACAGTCGCGCCGACATAAATAACATTGTCGAGGTCTTCGAGATCTTCACCGGGGGTGCCCGCACGCGCCAGGTCCGGCGGCAAGGGTGTGGATCTCAATACATCGTCTTTAAACGGCGGCAGTCCGACCAGCCGCGTTCCGAGCCGCTTGATGCGCGGATCGATCGATCTCGTCATGGTCCCGGAATGACAGCTGTCGGCCAGAACCAGAACGCTGCGTCCCCCGGCGGCACGCAGCATGGCGGCCACGTCGTCATCGCGCAAACGCTCGCCGTTCCCGGGTGCGCTCACATCGAACCCGGCCAGAAGGAAGACTTCGTCGAACCCGTCCTCTTCCGAACCCGCCAGCCATTCAGGCTCCTGGGCGCCATGTCCCGCATAGGACAAAACAAGGACATCGTCCGGACCGGCACGGGAGATCAGTGCCTGCCAGGAAGACAGCACCGCGGCACGGGACGCCTCGCCGTCATAGAGCGCCGTAAGGTCACGCACACCGGCCGATTCGAGCGTCTCGGCAATATCGCGCGCATCGTTGACCGCGCCTTTCAGCGGCGAGACGTGCTCGTAGGCATCGACGCCAATGACAAGAGCCCGCCATTCGCCCGCCACTGAGGGGACGGCGAGCGGCAGAAAGCACAGGAGGCCGAGGCCACATTGCACCAGCAATTGCCCCGCTCTTAAATGAAACGGAATACCCATGGGATGGTCTCTTCAATAAGTGTGCGGGTCAGCCCCAGGAACCGCCGCCGCCACCGCCGGGGCTGTCACCGCCACTGCAAAGTGGCGAGTTGCTGAACGAGTCGCAGACAGGAGTGGTCGCGGGCTGAACCCGAGCAGGGGTGGTCGCGGGCTGAACCCTTGCTGGTGCTCGTTGAGCTTGAGCGCGCGCCGGCTGCGCGCTGACCGCTTGCGGTGTCGCGCCTTGCTGTGTCTGACACCCGGCAAGCATCAAAACGGATAGTCCTGCCATGGGCAGCAAATGCAGTGATAATTTCATTATACTTCTCCTTAAAATAAATCGTAGCGCGGACGGTTCAGTTCCCACTGATGCTTGACCAAAGCGATCAATGCTTCGTCGCCCTGAACAGGCTGCCGTCCGGAAGCCTTGAAGAAACTTGTGAGGGCATCCCGGGTTTTCCCTCCCGGCCGGCCATCCACCGGCCCGGGTTCGTAGCCGAGATCCGTCAGAGCCTGCTGCAACACCTTGGCCTTGAGCGTCCGGTCCGCCTTGCCGAGTGCCTCCTCGCCCTGCCCGGCCGCCTGTGAGGACGGATCCACCGCAACGGTCATGGCCAGCATTCTGATCCGGTCGCGACCGGCCGCTTCTCCCGATTGCCGGGCGAGCATGAACGCGGTGTTGAAGGCACCCCAGGCGTCGCCGCGCATGGCGCTTTCGCGGAACCATCTGGTCGCTTCACCGACATTCTTCTCCACGCCCTGGCCGTTGAAATAAAGCAGTCCAATGGCGGTGCCCGCAGCGGGATGTCCGCCTTCGTGGGCCTTTTTAAACCAACCGAGCGCGGCCTCATAATCCTGCGGCACGCCTTTGCCATCGCGGAAAAGCGTTCCCATGTTCAAGAAGCCGTAAATGTCGTTTCGCCCGGCGGATCTGTTGTAATAATAAACGGCCCTGTCGAGGTTCTCGGCCACGTGTTCGCCGTTCAGATAGAAACCGCCGATGGCGTTGTAGGAAAACGTGTGCCCGGCCTCGACGGATTGCAGCAGTTTTTCCAGTCCGTCCTTTTCATTCTGGGCCGTCCCGTCTCCCCTGATCTCGGCCAGTCCGAGCGAATGCAGCGCATAGGCGTCGCCGCGTTCGGCCGCCTTGCGGTACAGTTCCACGGCCTTTTCCCGATCCCGGTCGATTCCGGCGCCGAGGAAATACATACGCCCGAGCACCTGACCGGCTCGCACATGACCCATCTGATAGGCACGCTCGAAATAGGCTATCGCCTGATCGAGATCGCCGGCCGCGAAAGCGCCGCGCCCGCGCTGAAACACGAAGCGGCCGATTTCCGGATAGGCTTTCATTGCATCGGCGCAAGCCGTATCGATCGCCTGGGGATCGAGGTCGTTCGCCAAACGCCCTTCCGTGACGGCCTGAAGATCAAACGGCTGCGTTGCCAGTTGATCGCAGCGGTCCACGCGCGGCTGAACAATCTGGGTGACGGTCTTGAACGTGCCGTCGGCTTCGTCGGGGAGGTCAAGCGCGAATTTTCGCGCTTCCCGCTCGCTGCCAATCTGGGGGCGGACCGTAAGGGACGCCAGCGCCGAGACGGGAAAGCGGTCGCCGGACTGCAGCAGACGGCCTTCGGACGAAAGCTGCAGATCGGCATCGACGGAGGCGACTTTCAGCCAGTCGCTCGTTGCCGGAAGTCCCTCCACCGGCGCTTCGGGAAAGATCTCAACCGGTCCAACACCGATTTCCGCCTCGACAGCTCCTGCGGCCGATCTTTCCGTCAGCCAGGCCAGCAGCGTCGCCAGACGTGCCTTCCGGTCTTCCTGCAGATCGTCTTCCACCACGGGAGTGGACGCCTGTGCGACCGTGATCGAGGCAATGGCAGAGATACTGCTGCCCCACTGGTCCGTGACTTCGTAGCCGATCAGTTCGACATTGCCGGCATCGGCGCCGGTTGGAACAAATTGAAGAGCGGCAAGTTCTTTAGCCTTGAGAACATCGCCTTCGGCGACGGATTTGCCGTCCGGAAGCCGCAGTTCTCCCTTTTCCGGTGACAACGTCAGCTTGGCTTCAAGCGTTCCGCCTTCCGGTTGAACCGGTTCCGGAATGTTGAGCGCGACCGCTGTGTCGCCAACCGGAACACTGACGCGGTGATGCGCTGTAACGATCGGCTGCGGCTTGGGCGGGACGAAATAGAAGTTGGTGACGAGCGTTGAGTCTTCATAGGGGATCTGCTGTCCCCCGGTCTTGCGGACAACCTCGTCCCGAACCCTGGTCATCAGGTCCTTGATCTCGAGCTTCGGATCGAGGGCGTTGCCGACAACGGAGGATGTGAACGGGCTCATCGGACCATCCCCGTCATAGGCGACCTGGCCCGGACGGGTGGCATAGGAAATGAAGGTTCCAAGCTTGTTGGGGATCCGGCGAAGACCTCTTGTCTTCCCGAGCGCATATTCCTGTTCCCCCCAGAACAGGCTTGCGATCTCGAAGGGATTGTCACGGCAGGCATCCAGCATCACGATCTGCAGGCTGGAGGCGGCTTTCATGTAGTCGAGCAGGTGGGAGACCTTGAGGCTTTCGAATTCAAGGTCGTATTGCGACGCCAGTTTCGCATCGACAGGCAGAATGAAGTTCGCTTCGCCGACCTGAAGGGCATGGCCCGAATAGTAAAAAAGCGCCGTGTCGCCATCATTGAGTTCGCGAAGGAACTTGCGAACGACCTCCTCCATTTCCTTCTTGTCGAGATTCATCCCGAGAGTGACGTCAAAATCGGCTTCCTGCAGGATCCGCGAAATTTCCTTGGTGTCGTTCAGCGGATTTACCAGGGGTTCCACATGCTCGTAGTCCTGATTGCCGATCACGAGCGCGACCCTGCGGCCTGCTTCCTGTGGAGTGGCCGCGAGTGCAGACGACCCTGCCAGCGCCAGTCCGAGCGGAAGACTGAGCAGTCCGAACCGCACGGCGCGCCGCAAGCGGGCGGCGGGCTTCGAAACCACGTGGGTGGGTGATTGAGTATCGAGAGACAGATTGTACCGTTTCGTCATGACGTCCTCAGCGCTGAAATCCGTACTTCTCTTTTAGACCCTCGAGCCATCCCCGGTCTGTGACGAACCGCACACCGGTTCCGGTCCGGCCCGATTGCCGCCGATGCCCCCGAAATTGATTGATGCCCGAGATAATTCTCTGAATTAGCTGAAATGGATGAGAGCATTACCTTTGGTAAAGTGATGCACACTTGCTGGCTGGACGCAAGTCGGGTTCCCTCTGAAAGTCGGCTTTTATCTTTTCCGACTGCGGTTTGCAGGCTTCCGGCGGTTTTCAAATCCATGCGAGTCATTTTACTCTGACGCGGCCCAAGCAGAAAACCGGAAGCCCGGAGAGCATATGTCCGACACACTTGAGATCCGTCGCCTGCGGGTGGACGAAATGCAGATCGCCCTGGAGATGGCGCGGGAAGAAGGCTGGAATCCCGGACTAGAGGACGGCCCGGCATTTTATGCGGCCGATCCGAACGGCTTTCTCGCCGGCGAGATTTCAGGCGAACTCGTCGCCGTCATCTCCGCCGTGCGGTACGGCGACGATTTCGGCTTTATCGGTTTTTACATCTGCAGGCCCGGCCACCGCCAGAAAGGCTACGGCCATCGGATCTGGCAGCAAGCCCTGGACTATCTCGGACCCAGGCTTTTGGGCCTCGATGCGGTCAAGGAACAGACCGCCAGTTATGCCGAACATGGCTTCAAGCCGGTTTACCGCAATATCCGCCAAGCCGGCATTTCCCTGTGCGACACACCGATGGATCCACGAATAGCACCACTCGGCCAGGGAATTTTCCCGGCGATCCTGGATTACGACCAACGGTTCTTTCCAGGCCCACGGGTTGAGTTCCTGAAACTCTGGACGGCGCCGATGCTTGAAACCCGCCGCGGCTTCGCCTTCGCCGAAGATGGCGTGGTGAAAGGGTTTGGTGTCATTCGCCAGTGCGATGAAGGTTTCAAGATCGGGCCGCTCTTCGCCGACACCCCTGAAATCGCCGATACGCTCTTCCGCGCGCTCGCCGGGCAGGTCAAGGGCCAGACGATCGTTCTGGATACGCCGGAACCCAACGCGGCCGCGCTGCTGCTTGCGGAAAAATACGAGCTCTCGCCGGAATTCGAGACCTTTCGCATGTATCGCGGCGCGGCTCCGGACCTGCCGATAGATCAGATGTTCGGCATCACGACCTTTGAGCTCGGCTGAACGCGATCACCGCTCCGCATTGCGGTAGGCAAGGATCGCGCCGGCCAGGTCTTCCAGGGCCGCGCCGACAGATTTGAACAGGGTAATCTCCTCGCCGGACTGACGGCCGGGATGTTCTTTCCTGCAAAGCTCGAAAAGATCCGCCTTTACGTCGGCCTTCGAAATAACTCCGGAGTTAAGCGGTTGAACAATGTCGCCTCCCTCGGAGAGGCACCCCTCACGCGTGTCGACAAAAATCCGCGCGCGCCGAATGAGGTCATCGTCGCTTTCGCGCATGGTGGGCTTGAACGCGCCGACCAGATCCACATGGGTGCCCGGTTTCACGGCTTTGCCGCAGATAAGAGGTTCGGTTGACAGTGTCGCCGCGCTGACGATGTCCGCATTGCCGAGCGCATCCTCCAGGCTCGCGGCAGCCTGGATTGCCACCGGAAACCGCACCCTGAGGTCCCGTGCGAGCGCTTCGGCCTTTTCCAGGGAACGTCCCCAGATGGTGACTTCCTCAATCGGCCGGACCGCCATATGGGCAGCCACCAGATTGGCCGCCAGACGGCCGGTTCCCACCACCAGCAAATGCCGGGCGTCGGAACGCGCCAGATAACGGGCAGCAAGGGCGGATGCTGCGGCGGTGCGGCGGGCAGTCAGTTCGCCGCCGTCAACCAGGGCCAGCATGGCGCCGGTCCGCGCATCGGACAGAAGATATTGCGCGGCGACGGCCGGCAGATCGCGCTTCGAGTTGCCCGGCATGACATTGACGACCTTTACGCCGGCAAAGCCCCCCGGCAGCCAGGCGGGCATCAAAAGCATTGTTCCGTCCGGCTCTCCGGGAACTTCCATATCGTGATGATGGCGCGTCGGCATTTCGCAGCCGGTACGGAACATTTCCGCCAGCGCATCGATCAGATCCGGAAAAGGCAAGGCGTCCCGGGTTTGGTCTTCAGACAGGAGCAGCATCAAGGGCCAATCTGTATCGGTCACATGGCCGGCTGAAAATCATATTCAGCCGCGCCAGGTCTGGATCAACGGATGTTCCATCGGCATCGATTGAGCATCCAAAAGTTGATCGATCCAAAAGAGTTAGAGCATCGTGTGTTCGTTCAAACGACAGCACACCCGGGTCAGGCCAGATCGAAAATCATCATCACATAGGCCGCGAACAGCGCCAGGTGAACCGCGCCCTGCAGATAATTGGTTGTCCGGGCGCCGAAGGTCAGCATGCTCACGACAAGCGTCAGGAGCAGGAGAATGATTTCCGGCGTGTCGAGCCCCAGTTCAACTTCAAGATCCATTACCCACGCAACAAGCAACACTGCCGGAACCGTGAGGCTGATGGTTGCCACAGCGGAGCCGAGGCAGATATTGACCGCCCGCTGAAGCCTGTTTGCGACCGCAGCCTGCAAGGCGCTCAGGCCTTCCGGCATGAGAACGAGGCTGGCGACAATGAAGCCGCTCAACGCCAGGGGAGCACCCAGTCCATCCATGCCGAAATCCACATAAAGCGCGAGTTTCTTGGAAAGCAGAATGATCGGCAACAGCGCGCCGAAAAGCCCCACGATGTGGAAAGGTATGGACCGGACTTCGCCGCCGTGATGTCCATGGTCTTCTTCTTCGACTTTCCCCTCGGTAACATCCGGCTGACGGAAGAATTTGGCGTGGGTAACGGTCTGCATGGCCAGGAAGACACCATAAAGCAGAACTGACATGACCAATTCGAAGCCGGTCTGAAGTTTTGAAAGTTCGCCTCCCGGAGCGGATTGCGTCAATCTCGGCAGGACAAGGGCGAAGACCGCCAGCGGCACCAGAACCGACAGGAACGCGTTCGCGCCCTGCAGATTGTAGGTCAGGTTCTTGTGACGCAAACCGCCCAGAAGAAGACACAACCCGACCAGTCCGTTCAGCACGATCATCACCACGGAAAACATTGTTTCGCGGGCCAGCGTCGGCGTGGCGTCGCCAGACAACATGATCGCAACGATCAGGGCGACCTCGATGCCGATCACGGCCAGGGTCAGTATCAGGGTGCCGAACGGTTCACCGAAGATCGAAGCAAGGCAGCCCGCATGCCGGACCACCGAAAAGGCGCACCACAAGACGGCCGCGAAAATCACGCCCAAAAGGACGAGCGACACGCCGACGCCAACCATTTCAGGTTTCAGGCTGTCACCTGCCAGCGTAAAGGCGGCGAACACAAGAAAGCCTACCAGGCTGGGCAATTCGGTTCTAAAGACGGTCACGGGCCATCCCCGGTTGGTGAATTCCAAAATTCGGCGATCGGACTATAGGCCGCCGCCGCTTTTCCTCGCAACAGGCGGATACAGCACACCCACTATTGACAAAACTGTCCACAAAAAAAGACCGGCGCGGAATGCGCCGGCCTTTTGGTCCGAGGTGCGACTATGGTTCGGGATATCCAGTTTCCGGATGCCTACAACTCATGTTACGCATTGTTTCGGTTCGTCTTTTCCCATTTCGCGAGAAGTGACGCAAAAGCCGTTTGACCTAGATGGCAAGATACTCCTGCCGCAGTTGGGCATTATCGAGCACTTCCTGTGCCGCACCGTCGAAAACCACCTCGCCCATGTCCAGAATCACCGCGCGGTCGGCCAGATGAAGGGCCGCAATCGCGTTTTGCTCGACGATGATGGTGGTTATGCCCAGTTCCTTGACGCCTTCCAGGATACGCTCGATCTCCTGCACGATCACAGGCGCCAGGCCTTCGTAGGGCTCATCCAGAAGAAGCAGCTTGATGTCGCGTGCCAGGATGCGCGCGACAGCCAGCATCTGCTGCTCGCCACCGGACATGGTCACGGCGTCCTGCCCCCGGCGCTCCGCAAGGCGTGGAAAATGGTCGTAGATCCGCTCGATCGACCAGCCCTTCGGTTCGGCGATCTGGGACAGCTGGAGGTTTTCCTCAACAGTCAGACCGGAAATAATACAACGGTCTTCCGGCACAAGTCCCACGCCCAACCTTGCCGCCTGGTAACTCTTCATTTCGTGCAGCGGCTGGTGATCAAGCCAGATTTCGCCTTGGGTCAGATTGGGATTGTCCATGCGGGCGATTGTCCGCAGAGTGGACGTCTTTCCCGCACCGTTGCGGCCGAGCAGGGCCAGAATCTCGCCTTCCCGAACGTCGAAATTCACCCCCTGGACGATATAGCTTTCACCATAATAGGCGTGAACGTTCCAGGCCGAAAAGAACGCCGGCGCGGCTCCCTGCGCCCTGCGCGGCTGCACGCCTGGCGCGGATTTGCCCGAGAACTGGTCTTCAGTGATGGTCACAGGTGTGCTCCTCCCAGATAAGCTTCCTGAACGCGCGGATCACCCTTGATCTCCTGCGGCTTGCCTTCGCAGATCACAGTGCCTTGCGCCAACACACTGACCTTGTCGGCAAGCGAGAAAACCACGTGCATATCGTGTTCGATCACCACCTTGGTGATCCCGCGATCGCCAATGCGTTTCAGGAGGTCGATCGTGTTGTTGGTGTCGGCGCGCGACATGCCCGCGGTCGGTTCGTCCAGCAGAAGCAGCTTCGGATCCTGAACCAGACACATGGCAAGTTCCAGGCGGCGCTTGTCGCCGCGTGACAGGGAAGCGGCGACGATGTCCTTCTTTTCGGCAAGGCCGACATCCTCAAGCATGTGCATGGCCTTGTCGTGAATCTCGGCATCCCGATCAAGGCGTTTGAAGGCATGGAGGGCGAACTCGCCGTCCCGCTTCGCCATGGTTGGAATCATGACATTTTCCAGGAGCGTAAGATCGCTGAAGATTTCGGGCGTCTGAAACACCCGCGAGACGCCTGCCTGATTGATCTTGTGCGCCTTGAGTCCGATCAGCGAAGTATCGCCGAACATGACCGTACCGGTATCGGGGATCAGACGGCCGACGAAACAGTTCAGCAGTGTCGACTTTCCTGCGCCGTTGGGCCCGATGATGGCGTGAACCGTGCCCTCCTCGACAGCCAGGTTCACGTTGTTGAGGGCCTTGAGGCCGCCGAAGGCCTTGTTCACGCCCGAGACTTTGAGAATTTCCATCAATGAGTTCCTTACTCGGCTGGCGCGGTGGCACTGCCTGGTCCCGACTTTCCGGAAGAGCGCTTGAACAGGCGCCCGATCCGGGAAAAGCCTTCCATCAGCCCGCCCGGCAGGAAGATCACAATCAGCATGAACAGGACCCCAAGGGTCAGGTGCCAGCCTTCACCGACGAACAGACCGGTCACCGAGACGACCGGCCCCTCGAGAAAATCGGGCAGGAACCCGAAAATCTCATGCAGGGTCTGTTCGTTGAAAGCGGAGAAGATGTTTTCGAAATACTTGATCAGCGCCGCGCCGAAAATCGGGCCGAGCAAGGTTCCGGCGCCACCGAGAATGGTCATCAGGACCACCTCGCCCGAAGCTGTCCACTGCATGCGCTCCGCGCCGGCCAGCGGATCGGTGATGCACAGAAGGGCACCGGCCAGACCGGCATACATGCCGGAGATCACAAAGGCTGCCAGGGTATAGGGGCGCGGATTGAGTCCGGTGTAGTTCATACGGTTCTGGTTGGTCTTCACCGCCCGCAGCATGATGCCGAAGGGCGAGCGGAAGATTCGCTGGGCGATGAAGAAGGCAATCAGCAGAACGACCGCGCAGAAATAGAACCCCGCATAGCCGGTCATCTCGATACCGAACAGGTTGGCGATCAGCGGGCCATCCACCGCGCTTGAGGAATCGAACAGACGCGGATCGGACCGCAATACCCGCAGGCCGGTCTCCCCGTTGGTGATCGGCGTCAGCACGGAATAGGCCAGGTTGTAGGACATCTGCGCGAAAGCGAGCGTCAGGATCGAGAAGTAGATCCCTGACCGGCGCAGAGAAATATAGCCGATTGCCAGGGCGAAGAGCCCGGACGTGATCACGGCCATGATCGCCGCGGGTAGCGGGTTCATGCCAAGTAGCTTGAAAGCCCAGACAGCCGAGTAGGAGCCAACCCCGAGGAACGCGGCGTGTCCGAAGGAGAGGTATCCTGTCAGGCCGAAGAGCAGGTTGAAGCCCGTTGCGAACAGACCGTAGATCGCGAATTTCTGCAGCAGGTCCGGATAGCCGGCACCGATCGGCGCCAGCCAGACCGGCATGGTGAGAACAGCGACGGCAAAGACGAAGAAAAAGATCATGTCGCGCATGGGAGAAGTTTTGGTTGTCATGTTTCTAGTTCTCCATGACGCCTTTGCGGCCAAACAGCCCGCGCGGACGCACGAGAAGAATGACCACTGCAACAAGATATATGATGATCTGATCGATGCCCGGCAGGATCGCCTTCACTTCGTTCATCGAAGCGAAGGATTGCAGGATGCCAAGCAGGAAGCCGGCCGCGACGGCACCCGGCAGCGAGCCCATTCCGCCGACCACAACGACAACAAAGCTGAGAACCAGGAAGTCCATGCCCATGTGATAGTCCGGCGGCAGGATCGGCGTGTACATGACCCCGGCCAGTCCCGCAACGACGGCTGCGATTGCAAAGACAACCGTGAAGCGCCGCTCGATATTGATACCGAGAAGACCGACCGTATCGCGATCCGCCATTCCGGCGCGTACGACCATTCCGAAGGTGGTGAATCGCAGAAAGGCGAAAACCGCGGCAATCACGACACCGGCAAAGCCCAAATAAACCATTCGCCAGTAGGGGTAGACGATAACGCCGGGATCGAAACCAAAGATAGACCCGATATCAGCCGCGCCGCGCACCAATTCAGGTGCTGACTGCGGGATCGGGTTGGCGCCGTAGATCGCCTTGATGATCTCCTGAAGCACGATCGCCAGACCGAAGGTAACCAGAATCTGATCCGCGTGCGGCCGTTTGTAGAAATGCTTGATCAGGCCCCGTTCCATGACGAAGCCGATCAGCAGCATCACCGGCACGGCAAGAAGTATGGACATGGGCACGGAGTAATTGAGCATCCAGCTCCCGAAATCCCCAAGGTACGCCTCTACATAGGGTGTGCGGATTTCCAGCGGAGACCCCCAGGCAGTGGTTTTGGTCGGATCCGTGGTCACCACCTCCAGACTGAGCAACTTGTTGAAGGTGACCGCGCAGAACGCGCCCAGCATGAACAACGCTCCATGGGCGAAGTTCACCACTCCGAGGGTTCCGAAGATAAGGGTCAGACCCAGAGCGATGAGCGCATAGGCGCCGCCCTTGTCCAGCCCATTGAGCAATTGTAGAAGAATCACATCCATTGTTTTGCCGCTTTTTGCCTGAAGCAACCTGCGTTCAGATGAACGCAGGTTGCTTCAACACTTTGGGAGTCGATCAACTGTTCCGCTTTTATATGATTCTACACGAAAGCGGGTTGATTTGGAGCAGCCTGCGTTCACAGAACTCAAACGGAATGCCCCAAAAAGAACGGCAGCCGCCGGCTGTAAGGCGCCGGCGGCTGCCATTTTTAAAGTATCAGGCCCCGTTGTTGCAGGTGCCCAGTTCGCCACCGAGCATTTCCGCAGGATACTCAACCTGCGAGCGCGGCGTCACTTCGACAACTTCAAGAATGTCGAACTGCGAGGTCGGGTTTTCCTTACCCTTCACGACCAGAACGTCCTTGAAGCACTGGTGATCATCGGCACGGTAGAGGGTCGGGCCGTTGCCCATGCCGTCGAACTCGAAGCCTTCCAGAGCCGCCGCGATCGCGCAGGGGTCGAAGGTTCCGGCCCGCTGTGCGGCATCGGCATAAAGCAGAGTCTGAACGTAGCAGGTGTGTGCCGCCTGGCTCGGCGGGAAGCCGTATTCCTGGCCGAAGGATTTCACGAAGGCTTTCGAACCTTCATCCTGCAGCGACCAGTGCCAGTTGGTGGACCCGAAGATGCCCTTGACGTTCTCGCCCGCACCCTGCGCCATCAGGCGGGAGTAAAGCGGAACGACGATGACGAAGTCCTTGCCGTTGACCTGCTTGTCGCGCAGACCGAACTGGACCGCCTGGGTCAGGGAGTTCACCATGTCCTTGCCGTAGTGGTTCAGGACCAGAACATCGGCGCCGGAGTTCAGAACCGGAGTGATGTACTGCGAGAAGTCACCAGCGCCGAGCGGAGTGCGAACGGCAGCAACCGTCTCCCAGCCCATGCCTTCGGTGTATTTCTTGATCGATTCTTCCTGCGACCAGCCCCAGGTATAGTCGGCGGTCAGGTGATAGGCCTTGCGGTCGGTGCCGTAGTTGTTCTTCAGCACCGGTGCGAGAGCCGCGCCGGACATTTCCGTGTTGAAGAAGTGACGGAAACCGTTCTTGCGCTTGTCCTTGCCCGTGGTGTCGTTGGAGTGGGTCAGGCCCGCCATGAAGATGACGCCGGCTTCCTGGCACAGCGACTGCACGGCAATAGCCACACCGGAGGACGAACCGCCCGTGATCATGACCGCGCCGTCCTTCTCGATCATCCGCTTTGCGGATGCCCGGGCGGCATCGGATTTGGTCTGCGTGTCACCGGTCACATAAGCGACCTTCTTGCCGTTCACACCGCCCTTAAGTTCCTTGGACGAAAACGTGTTCAAAAGACCGCCGTCTCCCTCACCGTTCAGGTGCTTCACGGCGAGCTGATAAGCGCGCAGTTCGTCGGCACCCTCATCGGCATAGGCGCCGGTCTGCGGAACGTTGAAGCCGAGGACGACTTCGGCCCCTGTCGGCTCGTTCAGATAGCCCGCGGACCAGGCACCGCTCGTGAAAATGGTCGGTGTTGCCAGGGCAGCACCACCCATCGCACCGGCGCGCAGGATTGAACGGCGGTTTAGGGGTTTACGAATCAAGCTCATACTTTCCTCCCAGAAAGGCACGGCGGTCCACCTCGGACACGCCTGCTGTGGCTGTTCAGCCGCAAGCAATCCTGGCTGTTCCCCGTCCGGAACCCCGGCTCCTCCGTGCCAAAATTGCAAGCTGCGGGGACTGTAAAAAAATGAACTGCAATTCAGCAATACGACTATCGGCGCGCATCCGCTACAAGCTTATTAGACTTTCGAAGTAAATACGGCTAATCACCGCGTAATTATATTGCAATGCAGCATTGATATTCTCTATTTTATACATACACTTAGTTGAAATACTTTTGGCGCTGCGAAATCTCCTGCCCGGACCGAGATAATTCCGGCGGCACACGCCGGCTTAGACGAAAGTCCTAGGCATCGCTGGCGATTTTGCTACGCTCAGGGAAATTGACGCTGGCACCAGCTGAAAGATATGGTCGCTTCCATCACACCTTCCACAGGATTTCCCGGCAAGAGGCAGCCTCGCTCATGACTATTCTGACGTCTCTCGACGAGCTTCACGCGCATTACGGTGAACCTGTTGAAGCTTCGATCATAAAGGAAATCGGCCATCTCAGTGCCGCCTACCGGACAATCGTCGAAGCCTCGCCCTTCTGCTCCCTGACAACGTGCGGTCCCGAGGGCCTGGATTGCTCACCCAGAGGCGACGACGAAGCTGTTGTCCGCATCAAGGACGAGAAGACCCTGCTGATGCCGGACCGGAGGGGAAACAACAGGATCGATTCCCTGCGCAACATCGTCCGCGATCCCCGCGTCTCGCTGATGTTCATGATCCCCGGCTGGAACAATGTATTGCGCATCAACGGCACGGCGGTGGTTTCCGTCGGTCAGGAACTGCTGGCATCCTTTGAAAAGGAGGGCAAGCAGCCCCGGTCGGTGATCGTCATCACGATAGATACGGCCTATTTTCAATGCGCCCGGGCGATCATGCGGGCGCGCCTGTGGGATCCGGCCGTTCAGGTGTCCAAAAGGGATTTGCCTACCCCGGGGTCGATAATGCAGGAAATCAGCGACAGTTTTGACGGCAAGACATATGATGAAGCCTGGCCCGGACGCGCGGCAAAAAGCATGTGGTAAAACCTGCGACAATCCGAATGGCGCGTTGCGCCGGCGCCAATATGACTTCGGAGTCTTTCCGCGGACAGCCTGTGAAACTTCTCATCCCGCACCATATCTGAAGTACCGAGCCTAAACCCTTCCCAGAGGACCTTCATGACCGCAAATCCGATGCTTGCCGACTGGACCACTCCATTCGAACTGCCGCCGTTCGGTGAGATCGAACCGGCCCATTTCGAAGAGGCCTTCGATGTCTCGATGGCGGATGCCCGCAAGGAGATCGAGGAGATCGCCAATCAGGAAGCCGAGCCAACCTTCGCAAACACGATCGCCGCCCTGGAAAAATCCGGCGAGCAGCTCTCTCGCGTCGCGCGGACCTTCTTCAATCTCACCGGAGCCCATACCAGCGCTGCCTTTCAGAAGATAGAACGCGATATCTCGCCGAAGCTGGCCAGACATTCCTCGGACATGCTCCTGAACGCAAAGCTCTACAACAGGGTCATGGCACTCTGGGAAAAGCGCGAAACCCTGAAGCTGGATGATGAGGGGATGCGGGTCCTGGAGCGTTACCTGAAGATGTTTCAGAGGGCAGGAGCCGGTCTTGACGCGGCGGGCAAAACCCGGATGGCGGAAATTTCCCAGCGCCTTGCGACCCTGGGCACGCAGTTTTCACAAAACATCCTGAAGGATGAGTCCGACTATCAGCTCGTCCTGGAAACAGATCAGGACCGGGCCGGACTGCCCGATTTCCTGCTCGGCGCGGCTGCGGAGGCCGCGAAAGAACGCGGCCTGGAAGGCAAGCATGTCATCACCCTCTCCCGGTCGTCCATAGAGCCCTTCCTGCAATTTTCCACCAACAGGAGCTTGCGCGAAGAGGCTTTCCAGGCGTGGACAGCGCGCGGTGAAAAGGGCGGCGAAACCGACAACAGGCAGATTATCAACGAAACGCTTTCGCTGAGGGCGGAGAAGGCAAGGCTCCTCGGCTTTGAAAACTTCGCCGCCTACAAACTCGACGACACAATGGCAAAAAAACCCGCCAATGTGCGGGACTTGCTGACCAGGGTCTGGGCGCCCGCCGTTTCCCAGGCGCGCGAGGAAGAGGCCAAACTTTCCCAAATGGCTCAAAACCACGGCGAAAACCACAATATCGAAGCGTGGGACTGGCGCTTTTATTCCGAAAAGGTTCGCAATGCCGACCACGATCTGGACGAGTCGGAAATAAAGCCGTACCTGCAACTCGACAATATCATTCAGGCAGCCTTCGACACCGCAACCCGCCTCTTCGGCCTTACCTTTGAGGAGATCGAAGGCCTCCCCGTCTATCATCCCGACGTTCGCGTCTTCGAGGTGAAGAGAGACGGAAAGCATGTCGGGCTTTTCCTGGGCGATTATTTCGCGCGGTCGTCGAAGCGGTCCGGAGCCTGGATGAGCGCTTTCCGCTCCCAGCACAAGCTGGACGGGGACGTTACGCCCATCATCGTCAATGTGATGAATTTCTCCAAAGGCGCACCGGGGGAAGCAACCCTGCTGACCTTCGATGACGCGCGCACGTTGTTCCACGAGTTCGGCCACGGTCTGCACGGCCTGCTGTCGAACGTGACCTATCCGTTCATTTCCGGGACAAGCGTCGCGCGCGACTTCGTCGAACTTCCTTCGCAGCTTTACGAACACTGGCTGTCGGAACCGGAAATCCTGTCCAAATTCGCGGTTCACTACAGGACCGGAGAACCGATGCCGAAGGCGCTGCTCGACAAGCTGCTGGCCGCCTCCAATTTCAACAAGGGTTTCGAGACGGTCGAATATATCTCGTCCGCGCTGGTCGATCTTGAAATGCACCTGCTGGACGATCCGTCAGGGCTCGATGTCGCTGAATTCGAACGCCGGGAACTCGACACGATCGGCATGCCCAGGGCAATCACGATGCGCCACCGTATCCCCCACTTTCAGCATGTGTTTTCCGGCGACGGATATTCCGCGGGCTATTACAGCTACATGTGGTCCGAGGTGATGGACGCCGACGCCTTTGAGGCCTTCAGGGAAAAAGGGGACGCGTTCGATCCGCAGATGGCTGAAAAGCTTCTGACCCACATCTATTCGGCGGGTGGGCGGCAGGACCCCGAAGAAGCCTATGTGGCCTTCCGGGGACGCGCGCCGAAAATCGACGCCCTTTTGGAAAAACGCGGCTTTGCCGCCTGAGGGGAGCACCGATGAAAGCGTTGCGTTACGAAAGCCAGTCCAATCCGGAGGGACCGACAGTAGTCCTCCTGCGGCTCGGCCTTGTCCTGTCCGGCCTTTCCGGTGCGCTCGGCGTAGCAAGTCTGGCGCTGTCGGCGCATGCGGCGGCATCGGCGCTCCTGGAAACCGCGGCACAGATGCTTTTGCTGCATGCGCCGGTGTTTCTCGGGCTCGGTGTTCTCGCCCAGATACGCAAGGTGCTGTTTCTGCCCCTGGTCGTCCTTCTAATGACTGCGGGGCTGACCCTTTTTTGCGGAGACATGTTCTCACGCATCATCCTGGAGCAGAGACTGTTCTCCATGTCCGCACCGATCGGCGGCATGTTGGTGATCCTGGGCTGGCTGGTGCTCGCGCTCAGCGCTTTACGTGTCAGACCCAAGTGAGTAAAAGCGGGCGGACGGATTATTTCGCGGAGCATTCACGGTTCGAACGAACGCAGACCAGGTGCTCATACACTTTAAGTTCGGTCGACTTTTTCGCTTCCATGAAAGTCCACATGAAAGCAGTTTGATCCGGCCATGACCTGTAAATCTGGAATTTATTTGTGACTGTGATTGTGCCCAAACCTGACGGTGCTCAAAAGGTCGGGAAACCCGCGGCCTCCCCGGCCAGTGAATTTGTACCCCCCTATCCGTTCCGGTATGAGCAGATGCCTCCGGTGTGGACTCTTATCGGCTTGGCGAAACGGAACTTCCTGTCGATCTGGGGCCTCGATGATTTTCAAAGCCGTCTCAGGAACAAGAAGATCTTTACCCGCGACCTGGTGATCTGTAACCGGCCGGATGTCGTACGCGAGGCGTTCCAGACAAATCACGAAGTCCTGCAGCGCAAAAGCCCGCAGATGCGGCATGCGCTGGCACCGCTGCTGGGTGACGGCCTGTTCATCAGCGACACGGAAACCTGGGCGAAGCGCCGCAAGATCGTCGCGCCGATCATTCACGGCTCGCGCGTCAAGGGCTTCGCGCCGATCATGATCGACACGATCGACGAAAAACGCGCCGACTGGGCAAAACTGGGAGACGGCGCGCAGATCGATGCGCTTGCGGAAATGGCCCATCTGACCGCGGAAATCATCAGCCGGACGATTTTCGGGCGCCAGCTCGGCAAGGACTACGCCGCAGAGGTGGTTCAGGGCTTTTCCGAATATCAGCGCCACATCGACCAGATCGACCTGTTTTCCCTCTTCGGCCTGCCCGAATGGCTGCCGCGCATCCGCGGCAGATCCGTCAAGAAGCCCGTCAAGCGCATCATGACGGTGCTGGATGAAATCATCGACAGCTATGACGCGCAAAAACAGAAGGGTGAAGCCTCGGTCATCGGTGGTCTTCTTGAGGCCCGCGACGACGACGGCAATCCGCTAAGCCGGGATGCAATCCGCAGTGAAGCCGCGGTGATCTTCATGGCCGGGCACGAAACGACTGCCAACACGCTTGCCTGGGCCTGGTTCCTCCTCTCCCAGTGCGGCCGGGCACGCAAGAAACTGCAAGACGAACTCGACACCGTGCTCGCCGGGAGAACGCCGACCTTCAAGGATGTGGCCAGCCTGCGTTATACAAAGGCCGTTGTGGAGGAGACACTGCGGCTTTATCCGCCGGTGCCGATCCTTGCGCGCGAAGCCATGGCCGACACTACAATCGGCGGCAAGCGGTTCGCCAAGGGCTCCCTGGTCATGGTGGTACCCTGGCTGATGCATCGCAATCCGAAGCTCTGGTCGAAACCAGATGTGTTCGATCCGCAAAGGTTTCTCGATCCCAAGGCCAAAAAGCCCAACAAATACGGGTATGTGCCTTTCAGCATCGGACCGCGCATCTGTGCCGGGCTGCAATTCGGCATGACGGAAGCCATTCTCAGTCTTGCCATACTGGCGCAGAGTTTTGACCTGAAGCTGAAGGAAGGCACGGATGTCCAGCCGGTCGCCCGGCTGACATTGCGCCCCGGCGACTGTCTGCCCATGACCCTGCATCCCCGTCGGGCATGAAAAAACCGGCCCGGCTGGAAGACATTCCCTTTCGGCAAACACTCGCCGAGGAACCTGACGCGCCACCTTTGCGCGAATTGCTGTCAAACGATCAGAAGCGGCGCGACAGGGCCAGGCTCTACTGGCTCCGGCATAGCAAGGATGGCGTTCTCAACACGATCTTCCATTCGGGGCTGAAACGCTGTCCCGCGGAATTCGTCTCCGGCTTCGGCAAGGCGATCACGCCGTTGGTGCGCTGGTCCTACCGCAACAAACTCTTCCCGAACCGTATCAAACGCAATTTTTCCGAATTGACGCAGGGTGGCTGGCGGAGCGAGACGGAAGAAGAAGCCGGACTTCACAGTTGGTGGCAGAATGTCGGTCGGAGCATTTCTGAATTTAGCATTGTCAACAGGTTATGGAAGAACTCTCACATAGAGATTGAAGGGCTCGAGAATCTCGAGGCCGCGCGGAACGCCGGTGGACCGCTGATTTTCACATCCATGCATCTGGGTACATGGGAAGCGTTGTTCGTCGCCATTCATGAAGGCCTTGCCGGTCCCAGTATCGGACCTTTTCAACCAGAGCCGAACCGTTTCAAGAACCGGATCGTCCATGCAATCCGCAAGGAAAGAAATCAGTATCTCTTCCCGCCCGGTCAACGCAGCGCCTACCTTCTTCGCCGGTTGATGGCGACCGGACAATATTCCATGACCATCTTCATCGACGAGGTTCGCGACAAGCAGGTTCACCTGCCGCTCTTTGGAAGAAAGCTACCGGACAAAGGCAATGCCGTCGTCGCCGTCAAGCTTGCAAATACCTGCGGTGGCACACTCGTTCCGACCTACCTTGCCCGGACAGGCCCGGCCCGGTTCAAACTGGTCATTCTTCCCGGCATCGAGCGGCCCGGCCCCCAATTAGCCTATGAAATTCCGGACACGATCAAGGAACTCAACCGGATCTTCGAGCCGGTCGTCCTCGATCATATCGAGGAATGGTACATGCTCGGCGAATTGCGGCTGCCGCAAAGTTTTCACAAAACCCCCTACGCGAAACAGCTTGCGCGCAAGAACGCCGAAAAGCTGCAAAGCTGAGGTATCTACCTCAAGACCTGCTCTTCAGCCGCTCCGCATGCCAGGCGACATGGTCCCGCGCGAAGGTCGAGACAAAATAATAGGAATGGTCGTAGCCCTGCTGGAGCCGGTATTCATGAGTGGTCTTTGTGTCCACCAGCACCGTGACGAGCGAAGCCGGTTTCAGGAGATCATAGAACTGGTCGTCCGCCCCCTGATCGATGAGGATGTCGCCGCTCCAACCCTTGTCTTTCAACAGTATCGAGGCGTCGTGAGCAGCCCAGATGCTCTCGTCGCCGCCAAGATAGGCTCCCAGCTGCTTGCGGCCCCAATCCGACCCGCTTGGATTGGCTATCGGCGCGAAGGCGGAAAGAGACTGGTAGTGACCCGGATATTTCATCGCCAGGGTCAGGGCTCCGTGACCGCCCATCGAATGCCCCGTAATACCGTGATGGACCGAGACTTCGAATTTCTCGGTCACGAGATCGCGCAATTCGCTGGCGATGTAGGTTTCCATCTGGAAATGGGGTTTCCAGGGGGACTCAGTGGCATTGACGTAGAAACCGGCCCCCTGCCCCAGATCATAGGCTTCGTCATCGGCCACGCCCTCGCCGCGCGGGCTGGTGTCCGGAAAGACAATGGCAATGCCGAATTCGGCGGCGTGAGCCTGAAGGCCTGCCTTGGTCATCGCGTTGTCGTGGGTACAGGTGAGGCCCGAGAGATACCACAGGCACGGCACCGGCCCATTGCTGGCCTGTGGCGGCATGTAGACGGCAAAAGTCATTTCACAGTTACAGGCATCCGACATGTGGCTGTAAACGCCTTGAATGCCCCCGTAGACCTTGTTTTCGGATATTGTTTTCATGGTCCTGTATTTCCATCTTTCGAACAATTTAACGGAGACGGCCTTCCCTTCGAACGAAAGGAATTCAGCCAGGTTTCGACCTTGCCGGAATTCCGGCCCCGATCCTCAACCGCCGCGTGACCGGCCTGACCTGTAACCAAGGCCGCCAAGGCCGGATGGTCAGTAAAGCACAACCGAACGAATTGACTCGCCGGCATGCATCAGGTCGAAGCCCTTGTTGATGTCCTCCAGGGGCATCGTATGGGTGATCATCGGATCGATCTCGATCTTGCCGTCCATGTACCAGTCGACGATCCTGGGCACGTCGGTGCGGCCCCG
>NZ_PPCN01000008.1 GCF_002906165.1 Roseibium marinum | reverse complement strand
CATGGTCTACTTCAACCAGATCGAAACCGACCAGCAGGGGCAGAGAGTAGCTTAATTTGCACCTGAAGTTGTCCAAGTGATGGGGAGTAGCTCCCATCAGCGATTGCCAAGCGACGTAACATCTACCTGACCTCGAAAGTGTGAAAACTAAAACCAGCTGTGGTATATTCTTCAGGGCACAACTTTTCCACCCCTCGGATGTTTTTGTTATGCGTGGATTTTTCATTTTCCTTTTGGTCTTCGGTTCGCTGCTATCTGTGAGCGGAGCTCAGGACAGTGCATCGGAGATAGGTTCGGCCAATGCGGAAATTGTCCGCTTGTACCAAGCTGGCAACTATTCCGAAGCGCTGAAATTTGCACAAAGCACTCTTACGAAGGCAGAAGCAGCACTCGGAGCGGAGCACCCCGATACGCTCACCAGCGTCAACAACCTCGCAGGTCTTTATGAGAGCACCGGGCGCTATGGTGAGGCTGAACCGCTCTACAAGCGGGCGCTGGAGGCCAGTGAGCGCGTGCTCGGAGCGGAGCACCCCGATACGCTCACCAGCGTCAACAACCTCGCTTTTCTCTATGAGCGCACCGGTCGCTATGGTGAGGCTGAACCGCTCTACAAGCTGGCCCTGGAGGCCCGTGAGCGCGTGCTCGGAGCGGAGCACCCGGATACGCTGAGCAGCGTCAACAACCTCGCAGGTCTTTATGAGAGCACCGGGCGCTATGGTGAGGCTGAACCGCTCTACAAGCGGGCGCTGGAGGCCAGGGAGCGCGTGCTCGGAGCGGAGCACCCGAATACGCTCACCAGCGTCAACAACCTCGCAGGTCTTTATGAGAGCACCGGGCGCTATGGTGAGGCTGAACCGCTCTACAAGCGGGCCCTGGAAGCCAGTGAGCGCGTGCTCGGAGCGGAGCACCCCGATACGCTGATCAGCGTCAACAACCTCGCAGCTCTTTATGAGAGCACCGGTCGCTATGGTGAGGCTGAACCGCTCTACAAGCGGGCCCTGGAGGCCAGTGAGCGCGTGCTCGGAGCGGAGCACCCGGATACGCTGAGCAGCGTCAACAACCTCGCAGCTCTTTATGAGAGCACCGGTCGCTATGGTGAGGCTGAACCGCTCTACAAGCGGGCCCTGGAGGCCAGTAAGCGCGTACTCGGAGCGGAGCATCCCGATACAATATCAACACAAGGTAATTTGTCTGCTTTGCTTGTGCGTTCCGGTCGCCCCGGGGAGGCTTTGCGGGCGTTTCGCAAGATCGATCAGCGTCTCGATCAGTGGCTTCGAACGGAGGTTCGCACAGCCCGGGCCGCCACTATGCGCCGGCAAATGCTACGCCTCAATTCGCGCTATCAAGATGCAAGCTTCAGTTTCGTCCTGGAGAACCTCACCACCGAGACCGCAAGTTTTGCGGCCGATCTGACGCTCAGGTGGAAAAAGCGGTTGATCCAGGACGATGCGGTTCTGAACAATCTGGCCAGGGAGACAGATGACAGTGCGCTTCTGGAACTGATCGAAGCCGTGCGGAAAAGCCGGCAGTCGCTTTCGGGTGTTGCCTTCGATCCTGCTGTTTCCCCCGAGGAAAAGACCAGATTGCGCGAAGCATTGGAGGCCAGGGAAGCAGAACTCAGATCCGCTTCGGAAAAATTCCGCCGCTTCCAGACCGTCAGCAGCGCGGATGCCGGCGATGTCATGCTGGCCTTGCCGCGCAATTCCGCGTTGATCGAATACAGGCTCTACGATCCATTCGATTTCGAGGACGCTTCATACGGTGCAACCAGCCTGCTTGCCGTCGTCCTTCGCCCGGACGCTGATCCGGTCGTGGTGAGCCTTGGAGAGGCCAGCGTCCTTTTTACCCTGCAGGCACTGACCGTTGACAAGGACTTGAGAACCGAAAACGATACTTCATTCCAAACTCTGATGCGCTTCGGCCACAACCGCCTGATTGCTCCGCTGCTGGATCAATTGGACGGCGTTGAAACGCTCTACGTCTCGCCCGACGGTCCGTTGCAGGCCTTACCCTTTGAGGCTTTTCTCGACGAACCGGGGCTTCGATTGATCGAACGGTTTTCGGTGCGCAGCCTTCAGACTGGCCGCGACCTCGTGGCAAGGGACCGGCCGGCGACGGGCAAAGGCCTGGTCGCTTTCGGCGGCGTGGATTTTGAAACCATGCAACTGGCCGCCCTGCCCACCAACGCCGAGCCGGTAGCCGATGCAAGTTTAAACCGGGCGGCGATCGATATCACGCGGCGGCAGTTCACCAGATTCCCACCGCTACCACATACCGAGAACGAGGTGACGGATATCGGCGTTGCTTACGCCGCCTTCCGCCCTGATGAACCGGCTCCCGTAGTCCTCACCGGAAAGGAGGCAACAGAATCGGCGGTCAAGGCGCTTTCCTCGCCACCGCGCGTGCTTCACTTCGCCACCCACGGCTACTACCTGCAAAGCGGCAGCATCGAGGGCCGGCCCTTGCTGCAGTCAGGCATCACCCTGGCAGGCGCCAACAGGGCCCTGACGGGGGGTGTCAATGCGACCGGGGAGAACGGTATCTTGCATGCCATTGAAGCCCAAACGCTCAATCTGTATGGCACCGAACTTGTTGCGCTGTCGGCCTGTGATACAGGACAGGGGGCGCACGACTATTCGGAAGGTCTTGAGGGATTGCCCCGGGCGTTCTATGTCGCCGGAGCCAAGAACGTTCTGGCAGCACTGTGGCCCGTCGGCGATCAGGCGGCCAAAGAGTTCATGAAACGCTTTTATCGCAACTGGCTCTCCCAGACCGTCAGCGACCCGCCAGCGGCCTTGCGCAAGACCAAGCTCTGGTACCTGCAGCAGACGAACCCGGCAATCTCTGACCCGCAAAACTGGGCACCATTTATCCTGTTCGAAGGCTGATTACAGCTCGCAAAGATCGCGGATTGGCAATGTCTCGATCAAAGCGATCTCGGAATGCGGGATGATAAGGATCTCGTGTGACACAGATGTTGTGACCGCTGGTTGTCAATTTATCCCCCTCCCACGAGTTCACCCGTTGCATTGTTCAGAAAATCTAGCGATCACAACTGATCCATGACTGAAATGCAGTCCATGGCCTTACTGGTCTCAGCTCCAAGGGGAGTTCAGAGAAGCCCTCAGGGCTCAGAAAAGCGCATCGAAGGTTTCACTGCGCCGGCGGGCCGAGGCGACCCAAATCGTAAAAGTTACGATAACTCAGAATTATGGGCTCCAGTTTCACGAACTTGCCGAATGCGTTGTCGCTGAGCCGGATCCCTGCTGCGGTCATTTTCCTTGTTGTTTATTCTGACGAAGATCTAGTGCGGATGGCCCTTGGCTTAGCGGTGCTCGCCTACGCATTTTTGTCTGACATTCTTGATGGATACATAGCCAGGAACTACGTGGGTTCCACTATCACCGGATATTTTTTGGATGGACTAGGTGATCGCGCTGTTTATGTAGCGGTGCTTCTGACAATCGTTCGAATTGAACCCAGCCAGTCCGCGCTAGCCTGGATTCTGATATTCAGAGAGATCGCAATCTATGCATTGAGGGCTCTGGACCCAGACAAGCAGCCTACGCTCAAGAAGCTAAGATCTATATCTATAGCTCAAGCAGTATTCATTAGGTTGTATTTCGGCGGTTTTTTTGTGGCAACCGCAGTTGCTTTAGTCGAGGGGGACGACATTCCGATCTTGAATTTTTATATCCTTCTAGGAATTGTGAGCGCGATTGTCGGCTGTGCCGGAGTCCTTGCACACACTGTCATCCTAGTTCGTACATCAGACGGCCGACGGTAGCCGCGAGTGGAACAAATCTCATGATGTTGAGAAGCGTTTTGACGCTTCCAGAATATGGTGAGCCGCTGGCAAGCCCATAGGAAATCCTTGTGACCGCAAAGCTCAACCGATCAGTCTGTTTTCGATCGTTCTGGTGCTGGCTTTCTTCGGCCAAGGAGTTGTAGGTGCGCCTTCTTACACGTCTCGTATGAGCGGTAATTGGTTGAATAGTGATAAAACTAACGATTAGGCAAACAATAGCCAGCACGACTATGGGAACGACGAGAGAAGGGTAGATGGCTTCGTGGGTTAGCCTTAATGCAAACATTACAGCAAAGGCTATAACATAAGGCCAAAGCAGCGCTACATTTAGCGTGCCGAGTCGGCCGAAACCGTAGCAACCGTCCGGGTGCAAAACAGTTGGACCGAGTAATTCGTCTTTCTCGAACCGGCGCAAGACGAGCCACGTCGACACACTCATCGAAACAAGCATCAAGCCGATAGCGGGGTAAACAACTGTCCACGAAACAAGCAAGTTGAACTTGTTTGCCAGGAAACCCCATCGATATGCCACAGCGTCAAACACATCATTACCGTATGTTGCCACAGGGTTGGTCGTTTGGACGACGTTCAGCACCCAGGCTAGGAGTCCTACAATCACGAGTAGCGCATAGACGAAGACAGAATTGCCCCTAAGTTCGACAAATTCGAAATAAGGCTTCGTCACGGCATGTAATCGGCGCACCTTACTTTTGTCAGCGAGGGGGAGTGTCTCAAGCGCCAGCTTGAAATATAGGTAAGAAAACCCAGCGGAAATCAGCAATATTGGGTCTGAGATGAGTATCGCCCACACTCCATAGTGCTCAAAAAAACCCTTGCCGACGCCGGGAAGAATCCATGTTCCATCAATCAAAGAGCCGAAGAGAACAGCTAAAGTCTGTAACAGCCCGAGCAATGCAATTGAGATGATTGCTGGCCAATATGGTTCCAACTCCTGGCCGAACAAACTTCGGATAAGTGTTGGTGGAAGACCCTTTGCCAAATTACCCATAATTCTGAGTTATCGTAACTGTTTAAGTTTCAACGATCCATTTGATGGTAGTTGTATCATGGCAATTCATCAATCAAAAATAGATTTAAGCTGAATCTGTTTTTCCCACGCTTTGTCAGTTGGGGCTAATTGGCTAAGTGCTTCAAACTAGTCGTTTTTCGGTTCGCTTTGAACCATCTGTTGTCTTTAGCGATTTTCGGAGGCGAGCTTCGAGCCAGGGAACCAGGCTAAGCAATTCTTCAGTGTCCGACGGGTTTTCTGCGCGCGCAATCAGGGCATTGTAGGCGCTGGCCTGTTCGTTCAGAAGAACGTCAGCCGGCAGCTTCACGCTTTCGTCTTTGTAGACTTTGAGGACCAGACTGCCGACCTGGCTGAAAACGGTTTGATCGATTGTTCGAAGATTTGAGCTGGCCGGGAGTTTCATCGCATCGGAGAACATTTCTCCTTCGCCTGTTATAAGCCAAGAAATACTCGCGCCGAAGACTGAATTGTATGCCTTCAGCACAGATGCTGATGGCTCTCTCTCTCCTCGCTCGTATCGAGCAAGGCTATTGGCGCTCAAACCCAATTTTTTTGCGAAGACGTCACGCTCAAGATCGCCGACTGAACGTCGCACATCACGCAATCGCATAGCTAGCGGCGTCTGTGGCTCGCTCTCAGGTCTGGCCAATACATCACCAATAAATACCCAAACGGATGTTTACAAAAAATCCAAACGGGTATAAACCTATTTTGTCGGCTCGAACCTTCGCGCCGAGTTGTCACAACAAACTTCCAAGAAAACGGCTTGCTGCAACAAACCGCTTTCCACTTCAGAGAGGCCCCTTATGCCAAAGCCGATCGAGCTTCCCCCCAACGGATGGGACAAGGATTACATCATAGGCGAACTCCATCGCCAGGGAATGACCCTGAGAAGGCTCGCTGAAATCCAGGGCATGCACCCTAACAGCTTTTCCCATGTCTGGACCCGTCCGGTGCGCAAGGCTGAAGCTGCGATTGCAGAGTTTCTGGAAACGCCGCCGCAGGATCTGTGGCCCGACCGGTATCCCATCAGGACCGCTCGAATCCTTTCTAGCAAATACGAGAAGCTGAACGCCAGCCAGAAACGCAGGGCCGCTCCGGACAGGAAGGCCGCGTAATCCTGCTGCCGGGTCCGGGCAAGTCCGGTCTTCAGTCTTGGATTTTCTTCCTCCCCACCTTGCCGGGCGGTCCAAGTGACCGCAGAGCCGCAGCCGCCCGGTCTCTTTTTTCTAGAAATTTAGAGGTCTGACTTGAGCGCGTATTCCTCCATCAAGGTCTCCCTGATCGATATTCCTGACGGACGGCTTCGGGACGTGGATCCGGACTGGGCCGAGTGCCTGTCGGCCATGTTCCGGGAGGTCGGCCAGAAAACTCCAATCGACGTCGTTGCGAATGGCAAACGATTTTCGCTGGTTGCCGGCGCCCACCGCCTGGAAGCAGCAAAGCGCGCCAAGTGGCGTGAGATTGAAGCCCGTATTCTCGAGCCCTCGGCCGAACACGCTGCCGACGGGCTGCGCCTTCACGAGATCCTGGAGAACCTCGGCCGCAAGGATCTTAACGCCCTGGAGCGCTGCGAGGCTCTCAGCGAATTGAAGCGGGTCTATGAGGCGTTGCATCCGCAAACAAAGCGCGGCGGCGATCGCAAGAGCCAAGCCGCTAGAAACAACAAAGAAAATCAAACGGAAATTATTTCCTTTTGTTTTTCCGCTGCCGAGACCACGGGACTAACAGACCGCGCAATCCGCATGGCCATCGCTATCTTCAATGGCCTTTCCCCGGAAACCCGCGAACGCCTGAAGGGTACGCCCTTCGCCGAAAAACAATCCGACCTGAAAGCGCTCGCGGACCTCGACGCCGAAGTCCAGGCGAAGGTCCTGGACCTCATCCTGGGCGAGCTCCCCAAAGCCAGGACCATCGCAGACGCCTTGCTGATACTCGACGGCCGCGACCCGGAAACCGCCACCGACCGGGTGTTGCGGTCCGCCTGCGACAATCTCAGCAAGCTGCCCAGGACCGGCCGCATGGTGGTCTTCAAGCTCCACCGCAGGGAGATCGTCGAGCTGGTCAGGCGTGAGGGCTGGCTCGATGAGTAGAAAGACCCCGCGCGACGACTTCACCATCGACATGTTCAACGGCTGGAAGCCACCGAAAGTGTCGGTTGGATTTGAACCCGGAACAATCTCCGGCAACCGGCTGTCCTCGCGGATCAGCCGCGCCATCGCCAAAGCTCTCAAGGAGTGCGGCAAGGACCGGATCACCGTCGCCGGGCTGATGAGCGCGCGGCTCGGGCATAAAGTCACCAAGGACATGCTGGAGGCCTATGCCTCGGAAGCCAAGACCGGAAACAACATTACGGTCGAGCGTTTTCTGGCGCTGATCCACGCCACCGGCAAGACAGAACTCCTGGGCTTTATCGCTGAGGACTTCGACATGGCGGTGGTGCCGCGCAAATACGAAAACGTCATCGAGCTGGCGTTGATCGAAGACCATGAGCGCATGGTCGCGACACGCAAGAAGACGCTGCAGATGCAGATCCGGAGCGCCAAATGAAGCTCTGGCTGACCGCTCAGGAAATCGCCGATCTCAGACTGGAGGGCTTTCCGGCAACCAAACGCGGTGTGCAGCTGATCGCGGCGCGGGGCAACTGGGCGGATAGTCCGCTTGCCCGCAAACGTGCGGGCAGGGAAGGGGGCGGTGGGCTTGAGTACCACATGAACCTTCTGCCTCAATTCCAGCGACTGGATTATGCCGCCACCTTCGTGCGCATCGAGCAAGAAGACTATCGCACGGAAACCAGCCGGGACTTGACCACGCGCGAGCGCAATACACGCGATGCCAAGCTGGTTGTCCTGAAGGTCGCCGATCGCTTCAAGAAAAGCTGCGAGCTGCCCACCAGCCCATCCGACGATCTGTTCGCGGAGCTTTATGAGGACGGCAAGGTCCCGGTTCCTGAATGGGTCAGCGAGCTCGTCAAGCGCCTTTCCGGCCGCACGCTTGCCCGTTGGCGCAAGGACATGCGGGCGGACATCAATCGCCTTGCGCATGATCCGTCCAAGGCCCGCAAAGGAACAGGGGTTCTCGATACGGCCGAAGGTGGACAGCTGCGCGCCTATTGCCTGGCGCTATATGTCTCCAATCAGTTCCTTTCCGCCAAACACATTCGCGTCATGACCATTCTAATGACGACAATCTGTCCCAGCTCCTTCTCAACGAACTGGGGTTCGGCAATAAGTCCATTGCGGTGGATGCCAATGGTAAAAAGCGGAGCCTCAGCTTCCGTGACATCTTACGTTTTTGTCTCGTTGATGAGACGATCATCCAGAGTGAGACATCGCCGGTCGAGGCAGGGCAATACACAACGGTGACGGCCGAGCGGAGTGTCTTCAAACTTCTGCTCACCGGCGTCGATGACAGTGCCGTGGTGCCGATCGTCAACAAGACGGTCTTCCGAACGCAGACTAATGCCAAGCTTGAAATTCTAGACGAGATGATCGCCAACATCGACGAGAATCTTACGGCCGATTATCCCGACGCGGACGGACTAGCAGACCAGTATGAAAAGCTAACCGCCACTTTCGGCGCGGCACAGGAGGAGTCCCAACTTTCTCAGGACCACATACGTGAGCAACTCGATCGCAAGCGTGACGCTGCTGGCAAACTAGCCGGAATTCAACAGCGGCTTACCGAAGTCGCGATGAATTTGGCGCGCTTTGCGCAACTGGACGAGGTTTATTCGTCCGACGTACAAAGGCTCGAGGCCATTGAAGAGGCAGGATTCTTGCTTTTGTTGGGAAGTGACAAAGACTGCCCACTCTGCGGAGCCGCCTCCGATGCTCAACGGCATGACCACGGCCTGACCGATATTGAGAAAATTCGCGCCGCTTCTGCGGTTGAAATTGAGAAGATCGTCAGGCACCGAGCCTCTCTCGAGGAAACCGTCCATGCTTTGACGTTCGAGCGCGGCACGCTGATATCGGATTATGCCACGCAAAGCACCGAACTGGATGAGGCCGACGAGGAAATTCGTCGGCTATCGCCGGAAGCCAGGGGAAAACAGCAGTTCCTGGTTGAGCTCACGGCCGTTCGGGACCATGTCAAACGCGGCCTGGACCTGTTGTCACAGAAGCAGGCACTGGTCGATAGGCGAGCTGAGTTGGCTAGCATCAAACCGGCAACGAAATCAGAAAAGCCGCGTCTTGGGGTTTCCGGCACGGTGGCACACGACTTCGCCCAGACCGTTGGCGATGTCCTGCGGGAGTGGCAGTTCCCCGGAAAGCGCCACGTTGCCTTCGATGAGGTTACCTATGACCTGCGGATCGACGGTAAGCACAGGCGGGACAATGGTAAGGGTGTCCGGGCGATCACTCATGCGGCGTTCAAAGTCGCATTGCTCATTTTCTGTCGTGAACGTGGCTTACCGCACCCGGGGTTCCTAGTCCTCGATACGCCGCTACTGACGTATCGCGACCCAATTCGGTCCAAGGAAGGTCCGTTGGCCGCAGATGAGCAGGAACTTCGAAACACATCGCTTCGAGATTTTTTCTTTGAACACCTAGCGAGTCTTTCGTTCGCAGAGTTCATCATAGTCGAAAACATCGATCCTCCGTCGGGCATCGAGAAGCTCGGTCATACCCAAATTTTCACCTCCGATCCAAATTCTGGCCGGTTCGGCCTATTCCCTTCCCGCGCCGATGGTTGACTGGCAGACCACGAGTCATTGTCGGCTTCCAGGGAACTGCCTCGGTGGTTTGAATGTCGCGAATGAGGGCGCGAAAGCGGTCACTTCGCTAAAACCTGCCAGAGGACACTCCTGCCCGTCCTCTCTCAAAACGCTATATTTAAACGTCAAATGAAAGAGGGTTAAACAAGGCAAATTCAGATGTCGAAAAGGCTCCATTCGCAAAAATATTTGGATGCCAAGTGAAGTTGCGCGATTTGCCAAACGAACTTGCGCGCTACACGTTAAATCACACGGCTATAAGTCCCAAATACCCTGACGACGGACAGTAAATATATTTATTTATTGAAGAATTTGGTAGCGGAGGAGGGACTTGAACCCCCGACACGCGGATTATGATTCCGCTGCTCTAACCAGCTGAGCTACTCCGCCATCCATGCGGCATGGGCCGAAAAGGCCCGCGCGACGTGGGGTGCTTATAGTGAGGCTGCGGGCGGGCGTCAAGCGTGGAATTGGCGCCTGCCCGGTTTGTTTCGCCGTTGCCTTCAGGCCATGGAAACCGGGCTTTCGGCTTGGGGAAAATCGACCGCCCAGGTGCCGGAGCGCTCGGTCTTGTGGATCCAGCCGCCACCCAGAACGCGGGCGGTTTCGTCGTCATTGTCGAAGAAGACGCAGGCCTGGCCCGGGGCGACGCCGGTTTCGCCGTTGGCGAGGTCGACAAAGGCCTTGCCGTTGAGTATCCGCAAGGTTGCCGGCGCGGGGGCGCGGGTCGAGCGGACCTTGGCGAAGACCTCGATTTCGTCGCCCTCGTCGAGCGGCTGGTCGCCGATCCAGTTAAGCTCCCGCAAGAGAATGGTGCGCGTCGCCAGCGCTTCCCTCGGGCCGACGACAACGCGCCGGGTGTCCGGATCGAGGCGCACGACGTAAAGCGGCTCGCCGGTCGCAACGCCGATGCCGCGGCGCTGGCCGATGGTGAAGTGGATGATGCCGTCATGGGTGCCCAGAACGCGGCCGTCCATATGGACGATCTCGCCGGGCTCGGCCGCATTGGGGCGCAGCTTGCGGATGACGGCGGCATAATCGCCGTCCGGCACGAAGCAGATGTCCTGGCTGTCCGGCTTGTTCGCGACGGACAGGCCGAATTCGGCCGCAAGTTCGCGCACCTTCGCCTTGGGCATGCCGCCCAGGGGGAAGCGGACGAAATCCAGCTGTTCCTGAGTGGTGGCGAAGAGGAAATAGCTCTGGTCCCGGTCGAGATCGGCCGGGCGGTAGAGGGCGCGCCTGTTGCCTGCCTGGGCTGAGCGCACGTAGTGGCCGGTGGCCAGCGCGTCGGCGCCGAGATCGCGCGCGGTCTTGAGAAGATCGGTGAACTTGACCGTCTGGTTGCAGGAGACGCAGGGGATCGGGGTTTCGCCGGCGATATAGCTGTCGGCGAACCGGTCCATCACCTGTTCCTTGAAGCGGCTTTCGTAGTCCAGCACATAATGGGGAATGCCGATCGTCTCCGCGGCGCGGCGCGCATCGTGAATGTCGACGCCCGCGCAGCAGGACTTGGCCTTGCTGACGGCCGCGCCATGATCGTAGAGCTGCAGCGTGACGCCGATGACGTCATATCCTTGCGCCTTCATCAGCGCCGCGACGACAGAGCTGTCGACACCGCCGGACATGGCGACAACCACCCGCGTGTCTTCCGGGCGGCCGGGAAGGTCCAGACTGTTTCGCATCAAATACACTTCCAGAAGTCTTCGTATCCTGACCGGCGGGGCCGCGCATAAACGCGTTTCTCGCCTTCGCGCCGTCAAGAAGCGGCGCCGCGGTCCGTTTTCAAGTTGGCGGCACTATACAGATAAGCCTCGCCGGTGCCAATTCCATGGCCTGCATGGCAGGCACGCATTGCCGCATGGGCAAAGCTTGCCGCCCGTTGCGGGGTGGCGTTGCATGGGAAATCAGGAATAATTCAATGAAAACAATTATATGTACGGTCGATTTAAACTGGCCCGGTGCTTGCTTCCTTATGCGGTGACGAAATGCGTCCGCGGGGCGGGCGAGGAGATCGGGGGCGCAATTGCTGCCATTTGGATTGACTACCGATGTTTCCGCCGGGGCTCTGGCGGCCGGGAACGGCGCCTTGCAGGGCGCCGGTCAGAAACAGGGAACCGCCGGTAAGGCTTCGGGCGATTCCGGTTTCGCGGCCGAACTCGGCGCGGCCGATGCCGGCCGGGCCCAAGAGGCTCCCGATGCCGGGCCGGGCAAGGCGATGCGGATTGCCGGAACCGTACCTGTGCCTGGAGCCATTACGGGACCTGTGCCGGGGATCAAGATAAGTCTCGATGCGCCGCTGGCCGAAGACATGTTCCAGCTCCCTGCCGGGGAGGCCGTGCCCGGTTCCCTGCCAACGGATGGCGAGGAGACCGCGGACGGATTGCCCGCGGAGGACGCCGCCGGGACAACAGATGAGGCTCAGCCCATAGAAGTGGCGGTTGCGATCGGAACGGATCTGCCGCCGGTGCCGGGTGCGGGATTGCCGGGGCAGGCCGCAAGCCCGCCGCTTCAGGCCGGGGAAACCGGGCTGGCGCCCGATAGCTTATCCGGCGGATCCGTGCCTGGATCGCCGGGCAAGGAGATTGCCGCATTGCCGGTCGGAGGTGCGCAAGCGCAGACTGGCGCGGCGGGTGGTGCCGGACAGGCTCCTGCTCCTGATCCTGCATCAGGATCCTTATCTTTCGGCGATGTCCTGGCATCCGCCGCTCCGCAGACACAGTCCGCCGGGCCGGCCGAACGCAGATGGCAAAGCGAACTGCCGAAGGAATTCAGGGCGCAGGCGGCGGTCCCGCCACAGTCGTCCGCAACTTCCCGGCAGGAGCCGGGAGCCGCGACTGTTCTTGCAGATGCGCTGATGCCCCGGCCGGGGAATGAAACCGGATCGGGGGAACAGTTAAAACCGCCTGGACCGCAGGCCGGACTTTCCACCGCGGAGCAGTCAGGCATGCCGTCCGGCGAGAACAGTCAGATGGGTGAGGCAGGCAAGAAGGGTGAGGCCTCCGCACAAGGGCCGCAATCGGGCGGGGCTGCCGAGGCCGGTCCCGCGGCGAAACCTGCTGTCACGGCTCAAGTCCGGGCCGGGGAGGCGCCTGTGTTGCTGCAATCTCCAGCGGCCGCAGCCGGCGTTCCCCAATCGGGTGAGGCAGGCTTGAGCGAAACACTTTCAGGCGACGAAGTGGTGGACGTCAAAGGGTCGGCGGATCCGAAATCGCGGACGATCGCGGACACGATAGCGGATCGCGCCGCAAGCGGCCCGGCCGGGGCGGACGCTTCGGTACGGCCCGAGGCGCGTCTGGCGGGCGGGAACCCGGCCGGATCGAGCGCTGCCGGTCTTGCGCCGGCCGCTTCCATGATGGCAGGCGGCGATGCCGAGCTGATCGTGAACGGGTCCGACTTGAGCCTGACCGGCGAGGCCGGTGCGGCGACGGTGCGTGGCGGCGAGCTTTCCGGGGCGATGCGGACCGACAGCCTGCAGGCACCGACCCAGAGCCAGTCCGGCCATGTCGCCACCCAGGTGGCCGCGGAAATCGCCCGCAATCTGAAAAACGGCCAGACCCGTTTCCAGATGCGTTTCGATCCTCCGGAACTCGGCCGGGTCGAGGTGAACATGAAAGTCTCCTCCGACGGCAGCGTGCATGCACATCTGATTGTCGATCGACCCGAGACACTGGATATGTTCCTGCGCGACCAGCGCGGCCTTGAAAAGGCTCTGGAAGCGGCGGGCCTCAATCCGGATTCGGACAATATGCAGTTTTCGCTGAAGCAGGATGGCGGACGCGAGTTCACCTCCAGCGACGGCAGCCCGGACCAGGGGGCTGAAAGCGAGCATGACCAGGCAGTGGGCGAGGCTGCGGAGATCGATCCCATGGTGGAAGATATTGTCCGGATGACGCTCGCGGAGCAGCGCGGCGGACTGGACCTCAAGATTTAGAACAGGACGGAGATCCGTCCCCGGAGTGAAAAAATGACAACAGTTAACTCGGCATCGTCCGCCGTCGCGCAGACCCAAAGTGCTTCCAGCCAACAGGGGCTGATGGCCAGTTACGACCTGTTCCTGAGCATCCTGACCACGCAGATCCAGAACCAGGATCCGCTCGATCCGATGGATTCGGCCGAATACACCAGTCAGCTGGTGCAGTATTCCAACGTCGAACAGGGGATTCAGCAGAACAAGAATCTCGAGAGCATCATCGCCACGCTTCAAAGCAATCAAAGCATGAGCTATGTCAGCTATATCGGGAATGAAGTCTCCGCGGATGCCTCCACCACGCTGCTGTCGGGCAGCGAGGCCAGCTGGAAATACGACATCAAGGAGGATGCGACGGGAACGTTCGCCATTCGCGATGCCGCGGGGACTGTCGTCTATAGCGGCGAGATCGAACTCGATGCCGGTTCCGGCACCTTTCAGTGGGATGGGCAAACGAATTCCGGCACGGACGCGCCCGATGGCGTCTATTCGATAGCCTTCGATATGAAGGACGCCTCAAGCCGCGCGGAAAAGGTGACGACTGCGATCAAGGGTATCGTTGAAAGCGTTGACTGGTCGAGCGGTGACGCGATCCTGAAAATCGACGGCCACAGTATACCCGTAAGCTCGGTGACATCGGTTTCGAAGCCGAGCTAGAGACGACCTCTTTAATATAGAAGCATTTGACGGTGACATGCCGCGCAAGGTTACTGACTGGCCGCTTGCCGCCTTGAAGGGGCGGAAAGTCTGGCCCTCGGCATCGTTGGCCTGCGCTTGAGGCGGGCGGTAAACCGGCGGCAACAAGGCTGAGCACCGGCCACCACCTACGATGCGGCACAACAATCTCCAAACGCGGCCTCCGGTGGCTTGTTCCGGCCCGCCGCGCAGGGTGGCGATGCCTGAACGGCCAACCAGGCCGGCCCGCGCGGCGCGCCTGGCCGGCATACGGGGACAATGCCGTCAAACGGGTTCCCATCAATTGCGGTTGGTATAACTCAACGGGATTCGGGTCAGGTCACGGACCTTGGCGCTCCGGGTCCGCGCTTTCCTCCATCCATATGCAAGCGGATTGGGTCGTCGGGAAGGGCCGCCGGCGCCTCAAAAGCCGTTTCCGCGGCCTCCTGGATATTTTTCGCAATAATTTCATGGCTGTGAATTCCGTCTGTCCTGCCTGTTCGCGGGCTGAATTGGACGTCGGGAAATGACTTTCCGGCTCAAAATACCTGTCTGAGGCAAAAGTCCTGCGTTTCGCGTTCTGCTCAAGTACTTCGAATTGCGTCGCAAATTGCATCTGCCATTTTTAAGGTTAACGAATTCATGTAATGCGGTTAAACATTTGAATGGTTTTCTTTGCCAAACCCTAATTATCATTCATTAAATTTCGATTTTATAGTTAATAAAAACAAAATTTTGCTTTAGGCGTTTGTTAAGCGTCCTGCTGTAGTCTGAAGTCTACATTGGTCATGTTTAGTGTGAGAGTACAATGACCGAACAGATTCGTTCGCGTGTTAAATATGTTATCGGGCCTGACGGCAGTCCGCTTACTATTGCAGACTTGCCGCCCACATCCACAAAGCGATGGGTCATCCGTCGCAAAGCGGAGGTGGTGGCTGCTGTCCGAGGGGGGCTCCTGTCCCTCGAGGAGGCCTGTCAAAGATATACTCTGACGGTTGAGGAATTCCTCTCCTGGCAGAGTTCGATCGAAAAACACGGCCTGGCCGGTTTGAGAGCGACCCGGGTTCAGCAATACCGTAGCTGAACCGCACGGCAAGATATCAACGGCGCACGGATGGTGCGCCTGAGGGTCGGCTATGCCGGCCTTTTTTGTTTCCGTTTGCCGTCCGCAACTTATCCAAACATTAATGAAGTAGGCAGTTTTTCCCCACTTCAATTGCGTTTTGCAATATGAAGAAGCGCAGGAAACCACCATTCCCTCCAGGGCCGAAGAGTTCCGTTAACTACTTGTTAACCCTCCGGGCGGCAAATTTTGCCCATCGAAGGTGTGGCATGTCTGACCGACTCCAATAATAACGGCAGGGCATGTTTCAGATGCGGGCGGGCATACGTGAACGGACTAGTTGAATTCATCAGAACTTTAGGCGCGGCACGGATTGCCGCGATGGGTGCTGTCGCCGCGATACTGATCGGGGTGTTCGCGTTTATCATCCTGCGTGTCACCGCCCCGCAGATGACAACCCTCTACAACGAACTGACACTGGAGGATTCCGCGGCGGTCCTTTCCCAGCTGGAGTCCCAGGGGGTTCAGTTCGAACTGAAGCGTGAAGGCTCGACCATCCTGGTGCCGCGCGAGCAGGTTGCCCGGCTGCGCATGCAACTTGCCGCGGAAGGGCTGCCGACCGGCGGGTCCATCGGCTACGAGATCTTCGACAAGACCGATACCCTGGGCGCGACCAGCTTCGTTCAGAACATCAATCATCTTCGCGCCATGGAAGGCGAGCTGTCGCGCACCATCGGGACGCTGGATCGCATCCGGTCGGCCCGGGTCCATCTGGTCATTCCGGAGCGGCAGCTGTTCCAGCGCGACCGCCGTCCTCCCTCCGCATCCATAGTCCTGAATGTCCGCGGCGCCCTCGGGCCGGGCGAAATCCGCGCCGTCCAGCATCTGGTGGCAACCGCTGTTGACGGACTTGATCCGGACCGGGTCTCGATCGTCGACGAAAGCGGCCGTCTGCTGGCCTCCGGCGTGGGCACTGACGAGGACGGCATGGTGTCCGCCTCGCTGCAGGAACGGACCGTGGCTGTCGAGAGCCGGCTGCGCAACCAGATCGAAGAGATTCTGAATTCCGTCGTCGGGCCCGGCAGGGCGCGGGTCCGGGTGAACGCGGATATCGACTACAACCGGCTGACGGAAACCACAGAAACATTCGATCCGGACGGGCAGGTCGTACGCTCGACGCAATCCAAGGAAGAAGCGTCTTCCGCTGTCAGCAGGAACGGGCAGGTGACCGTTGCCAATCAGCTGCCCAACGCGGAAGACGGCGGCGGCGCCGGCGACAGGGATACCAGCAACCTGGTTGAGGAAATCGTCAACTACGAGATTTCCCGCTCCACCCGCACGGAGGTGATCGAAGCCGGTCAGGTCCATCGTTTGAGTGTTGCGGTCCTGGTCGATGGCACCTATGAGCCGGATGATGACGGGAAAGTAGCGTATATTCCGCGGAACCAGGAAACGCTGGACAGGATCGCCGTTCTGGTGCGCTCCGCCGTCGGATTCGATGAGAACCGGGGGGATGTGGTTGAGGTCGTCAACCTGCAATTCGCCCTGCCTCCGCAAGACGATATGCTCGCCGAAGGCGACAGCCTGTTCGATTTCACGCGGGACGACATCGTCCGTTTCGCGGAGCTGGGGGTTCTTTCCCTGATCGCGATCCTGCTGTTGCTCTTCGTCGTCCGTCCGCTGCTGCGCCGGATCGTCACGCCGGAGGAAAAGCAGCCTCAGGAACTGATGATCGGTCCGGACGGCACCCTGGTGGCCGAGACGGAAGTGGCCAGGGAAGAGGATCCGGAAGACGAGTTCGTGATCGAATGGCTGGAGCAGGCAAAGCAGGAAGGCGCGATGCAGGCAAGCTCGATCTCAAAAGTGGGTGAAATGATCAAGGACCATCCGGGAGAAGCGGTAACCATCGTCCGCGGCTGGCTGGATGAACAGGCGGCGGCTTAACAGTGAACGATCTACTTCAAAAACAGCTGCAGGTCAGTGCCGACGAGGAGGACCGTGAACTCAAGGGCGCCGAGCGCGCCGCGGTTCTTCTGCTCGCGCTGGGAGAAACCCACGGGTCACCGATCTGGCAAAAGCTCGATGAAATCGAGGTGCGCCAGGTTTCCGCCGCGATGGCCAATCTGGGGCCGGTCACGCCGAACATGCTTGAAGACCTGTTCAAGGACTTCGTCCGCCGGGTCAGTTCAACGGGTGCGCTCACCGGCAATGTCGACGCGACCGAGCGTCTTCTGGCCAGTTTCCTGCCGGGAGACAAGGTTTCCGTCATCATGGAGGAAATCCGCGGTCCCGCCGGGCGAAACATGTGGGAGAAGCTCTCGAACGTGCAGGAAAACGTTCTGGCCAACTACCTCAAGAACGAATACCCGCAAACGGTCGCTGTGGTGCTGTCGAAGATCAATTCCGACCATGCCGCGCGGGTGCTGGGCATTCTGCCGGAAGAACTGGCGCTCGAGGTGGTCAGCCGCATGTTGCGCATGGACGCCGTCCAGAAGGACGTTCTGGAGAAGGTGGAGCAGACACTGCGTGTCGAATTCATGTCGAACCTGACCAACACCTCGCGCCGCGACAGCCACGAGATGATGGCGGAGATCTTCAACAACTTCGACAGGCAGACGGAAGCCCGGTTCCTGGCGGCCCTGGAAGAGGACAACCGCGAAGCGGCGGACCGCATCAAGACGCTGATGTTCACTTTCGACGATCTGCTGAAACTGGATGCGGCGAGCGCCCAGACCCTGCTGCGGCATGTCGAAAAGGATCAGCTGGCGATTGCGCTCAAGGGCTCTACCGATGCGGCCAGGGAATTCTTCTTCGGCAACATGTCCTCGCGGGCGGCGAAATTGCTGCAGGACGACATGGACGCGCTCGGACCTGTCCGCCTGCGCGACGTGGACGAGGTGCAGACGAGTATGGTGAACAAGGCCAAGGACCTGGCCGCGAAGGGCGAGATCATGATCTCCAAATCGAAGAGCGACGATGAAATTATCTACTGATGCGTCAACCGGCAGGTAGCTACAACAGAATGCGCAGCATGACCAACCCGTCGAAATTTCTGTTCAACGTCGACTTCGCCGAACCGGAGGAGCTGGAGGTCGTTGCGCCAATCGAACCGGAGATTCCGATGATCACGGTCGCCGAGCACGAGAAGCTTCTGGCAAAAGTGCGCGCCCAGGCCGTCGAGGAAGGGCGGGTCAAGGCGCTTGCGGACCTTCAGACGAAGCAGGAAACGCTGCTGACGGCGGAGGTCGGGCATCTGGCGGAGGCGGTCGGCCAGGTGCTGCAGTCCCTGGACGATCAGCAGGTGGCTCGCGAGCAGGAAGCCGCCAGCCTCGCATTTCTTGTGGCTAGACGCCTTTGCGCCCATCTGATTGCCCGCCAGCCGCTGGCGGAAACCGTGGCATTGGTGTCAGAATGTCTGGGGCCGCTGCGCAATGCACCGCATCTGGTGATCCGTATCGCCGAAAAGGATGTCGAGGCACTGAAAGCCCAGGTCGACCCGATCATTCACGAAAAAGGGTTCGAGGGCCGGCTTGTGATCCTCGGTGAACCGGAAATCAGCCGCGGCGACTGCCATATCGAATGGGCGGATGGCGGTATCCGGCGCGACCGCAAAGCGCTTGAAGGCGCGATCGACACGAGCATCCGGGCCTATCTGCGAGCACGCGCCGCAACCAAAACCGGACAAACGTCCGGCCCGTCGGCGGAGAAGGAAACTGGCGTATGAGTGACGAGCAAGACACAAACATACAGCTTGATGAACTTGAGGTCCCCAAGCGCGATGCCAGCGAGGCCGAAATCCAGGTGCCTCAGTCGGCCGCTGACCTGGAAGCGGTCTTCGACGTTCCCGTGCGGATTTCGGCGGTTCTCGGACATTCGAAAATGCATGTCTCGGACCTTTTGAAACTGGCCTCCGGCACCGTTCTCGAATTGGACCGGAAAGTCGGCGAAGCCATTGATATTTATGTGAATGACCGGCTGGTTGCCCGTGGAGAGGTCGTCCTGGTGGAGGACAAACTCGGCGTGACCATGACGGAAATCATCAAGACGGATCGATAGGAAAGATAGCGGATGCGCCTGTTAATTGTCGGAACCCTCGGAGGCCAACTGACGACTGCGTCCAAGATGGCAATGCAGGGCGGTGCGCAGGTAACGCATGCGGATGACATCGAAGGGGCACTGAAGGTTCTTCGGTCCGGCCGCGGAGCGGATCTTCTGATGGTCGAAGTCCATCTCGACATCGCGGGACTGATCGTCAAACTTCAGAACGAACGGGTTCATGTTCCGGTGGTTGCCTGCGGCATCGAGACCGATGCCCAGGCGGCTGTCTCGGCAATCCGGGCCGGAGCGAAAGAATACATTCCCCTGCCGCCCGATCCGGAGATGATTGCCGCCGTTCTGGCCGCCGTCGCCCGGGAGCGCGGCGACCTGATCTACCGCGACGATTCCATGGCAACCGTGGTCAAGCTCGCCGAACAGGTGGCGCCCTCGGAAGCCTCCGTTCTGATTACCGGCGAATCGGGAACAGGCAAGGAAGTCATCGCGCGCCACGTGCACAAGTGTTCCAACCGGGCGTCGAAGTCGTTCATTTCGATCAATTGCGCGGCCATACCCGAACATCTTCTGGAGTCCGAGCTGTTCGGCCATGAAAAGGGCTCCTTTACCGGCGCTGTGGCCCGCAGGATCGGCAAGTTCGAGGAAGCCGACGGCGGCACGCTTCTGCTCGATGAAATTTCCGAGATGGATGTGCGCCTCCAGGCCAAGCTGCTGCGCGCCATCCAGGAACGGGTGATCGACCGCGTGGGGGGAACCCGGCCGGTGCCGGTCAATATCCGCATCCTGGCAACGTCCAACCGGGATCTTGCGGAAAGCGTGCGCCAGGGCCTGTTCCGCGAAGACCTGCTGTTCCGTCTCAATGTCGTGAACCTGAAGCTGCCGCCCCTGCGGGAGCGTCCGGCGGACATCATGGAACTCGCGCAATTCTTCACCAAACATTATTCTGAGGCAAACGGCGTTCCGGAGCGGCCGCTGGCGGCAGACGCCCGTCATGCCCTGATGACCAATCTTTGGCCGGGCAACGTGCGTGAACTGGAAAATACCATGCACCGGGCCGTGCTTCTGGCGTCCGGCGAGGAGATTGGCGTCGAGGCCATCCGCATGCCGGACGGGTCTCCCCTGTCGGTAGCCAGTGGCCCGGCCGAGCGGGCCGCGCAGACGGCGGAAGCCGTCAGTCGTTCTTTCGTCGGGCGGACGGTGTCCGATGTGGAGCGGGATCTCATCCTCGATACGCTCGATCATTGTCTGGGCAACCGGACACATGCCGCGAAAATTCTGGGTATTTCCATTCGGACCCTGCGCAACAAGCTGAATCAATATACCGGTGAAGGGGTTCGCGTTCCCGGGCCCGGGGAAGCACGGGCCTGAAGGATCCGGCCATCGGTCAATGACCGGATTTCGAACGCTCAAGAGCATCCTGTCTTCGGATAAACGCGGAGAAGATGCCGTAACAGTCTAGGACCGATCAACTTTTCCGCTTTTTCATTGGTATGGAAGCGGGTTGATCCAGGAAGTGAACAGCACAATGTCGGACACGGCAGCAGGCGAACAGGGCGGGTCGGGCGGACCTCCAGCAGAGCAGCAGGCGGCAGCGCAGCCGGTCGCGGCTGGAGGCGGCCTGCCGAGAATCCGTGAGCTGATCGATACCCTGCGCACAGGGGATATCGGCCTCGCCACCGGCATTCTGGTGATCCTGACCCTGCTGATCCTGCCGATGCCGCCGGTGATGCTGGACATGTTCCTGGCGGTATCGATCATCTTTTCGGTCATGGTTCTGATGACCGGCCTGTTCATCCAGAGACCTCTGGAATTCTCGTCGTTTCCGACCGTTCTTCTGATCGCGACCATGTTGCGGCTGGGTCTCAACATCGCGTCCACGCGCCTGATCCTGGCAAACGGACACGAGGGCACGGCGGCGGCCGGCAACGTCATCCAGTCCTTCGGCAATCTTGTCATGGGCGGGAATTTCGTCATCGGGATCATCGTGTTCGCGATTCTGGTGATCGTAAACTTCGTCGTCATCACCAAGGGTTCCGGCCGTATCGCGGAAGTGGCCGCGCGCTTCACGCTCGATGCGATGCCCGGCAAGCAGATGGCGATCGATGCGGACCTGTCCGCCGGCCTGATCGATGAAACGGAAGCCAAGACCCGCCGCAAGGTGCTGGAAGACGAAAGCTCGTTCTTCGGCGCCATGGACGGTGCCTCGAAATTCGTGCGCGGCGATGCGATCGCCGGGCTCCTGATCACCTTCATCAACATTCTCGGCGGGATCTTCATCGGCGTCGCCCAGATGGAACTGACGTTCTCGGAGGCGGCCAACAATTACACGCTGCTGACGATCGGCGACGGCCTGGTATCGCAGATCCCGGCTCTGATCGTCTCGACGGCGGCTGGCCTGCTCGTCTCCAAGGCCGGCGTGCATGGCGCGGCCGACAAGGCGCTGACCAGCCAGTTCACGGGCTATCCCAAGGCGCTCGGCATGTCGGCGGCGGTGATGGTCATCCTGGCGCTGCTGCCCGGCATGCCGATGATCCCGTTTCTGGGCCTTGCCGGTCTGGCGGGCTATCTGGCCTATCAGGTCGGGGCGAAGAAAAAGCGGGAAGCGTCAAAGGTCGCGGAGAAAAAGGCCGTCGACGACGCGCCGAAGCCGCCGCCGGAGCCGCCGATTACCGACGCCCTCAAGATGGACGAATTGCGGATCGAGCTGGGCTACGCCCTGCTGCCGCTGATCAATGGCAAGGCGCAGGGGGAAAGCGACGTCCTGACCGAGCAGATCAAGGCGCTGCGCCGCCAGATTGCCGGCGACATGGGCGTTATCATGCCGCCCGTGCGCATTCTCGACAATATCCAGCTCGGCGCCAACGACTATGTCATCAAGGTCAAGGAAGTGGAGGCTGGCCGCGGTATTCTCTACCCGAACCATTTCATGGTCATGGACCCGGCGGGCGGTCAGGTGAAACTGCCCGGCACGCACACGACGGAACCGACCTTCGGCCTGCCCGCGACCTGGGTGGAAGCCCAGTACCGCGAGGATGCGTCCCTGCGCGGCTATACGGTTGTCGATCCGGCGACGGTGCTGTCCACCCATCTGACGGAAACGATCAAGGCCAATATCAGCGAACTTCTGACCTATGGCGACGTTCAGAAACTCCTGAAGGAGCTGCAGGGCGAGCAGGCCAAGCTCGTCGAGGATCTCGTTCCCTCGCAGATCACCGTCTCCGGCGTTCAAAGGGTTCTTCAGGCGCTGCTCAACGAACGGATTTCCATCCGCGACCTCGGCACGATCCTGGAAGGCGTCTCGGAGGCTACCGGCATGAGCCGCAATACCGACACCATCGCGGAGCATGTGCGCTCGCGGCTCGGGCGGCAGATCTGCGCCGCCAATCTCGCCCCGGGCGGCTATCTGCCGCTGATCGCCCTGTCACCGCAATGGGAGCAGGCCTTTCTGGAATCCATCGTCGGTGAGGGGGACGATCGTCAGCTCGCCATGCAGCCGAGCAAGCTGCAGGAATTCGTCGGCAAGGTGAGGGACGCCTTCGAGGAAGCCGCGCAGCTGGGTGAAGTGCCCGTTCTGCTGACCTCGCCGCTGACACGGCCCTTCGTGCGCTCGATTGTCGAGCGCTTCCGGGCGCACACCACGATCATGAGCCAGGCGGAGGTCCATCCGCGGATCAAGCTGAAGACAATCGGATCAATCTGACGGTATTTTGCTGAAAGGCAGCGCTTCATACCAAAGAGTATTGATTATGACCCATCTGATGGCCCATTTCCGTTTGCCGGCGTGGCGCATCGCGTAGCGCGGTCTGGTTGACCGGGCGCGCGGTACAACGAAGTCCGGCGGGCGTAAATGGGCCACCAAACGCGGTCAGATGTGTCATAATCAATACTCTTTGGTATCAGATCACGACATTGACGCGGGACATGACCGCGGTCGGGCTGGAGTAGACGTTCTGGCTGCCGCGGCTCTGTATCACCAGAGCCGTGTTTGCCTGAGAGGCGTAGGTGTTGATGCTGCTGAAGTTGTTGGCAATCGTGCGCAGGTTCTGCATTTTCTGAGCAGCTGCCGCCCGCCGCGAACCCCAGGACTTGTTGAAGTCCGACCAGGTCGACTTTTTTCGCGAGCTATAGGTCTTGTGGTAGTCTCTTTGGACGTAATTTCCGATTTTTGCCATCAGTGCATCTTTCCTGGATACGAGGATAGCCTCCCATAACAGCGTTAATAACGCGTTAACCGGTTGCATTGTGCAAACGTGCGAGCAGCGTTCGCGGAAAGCGGAATTGTATTGGCACTTGGTATCCTGCCGCTCAACTGGTAAGCGCAGAAACACGCCAAACCGCCGTTGGAGACAAGATGCACGGACAGACGCTCGACATGAATGGCTTTTGGGATGTCCCGGACGGGAAAGTCGCCGTTGTGGTGACTTATCTCGAAATGCTGAAAGCGCCAGAAGCACCGCTCGCTCGCCCGAGAGAAGATCTCACGCTCGAACGGTGGCCGTCGCCAGATATTGATGCGTATCGGCGGCTCTTCCGGCAGATCGGCGAGGACTGGATCTGGTTCGGACGGCTGATCCAGGAAGACGCCGCTCTGAAAAACATGCTTGCCGAACCGGCGCGCGAGAATTTTCTGCCAAAGCGCGATGGGGCTCCTGTCGGGACGCTTGAGCTTGATTATGCGAACCCGGAGGAACCGGAGATTTCCTATTTCGGTCTGATACCGGAGGCAATCGGAGGCGGCGCGGGCCGTTGGCTGATGGCGCAGGCGGTGGAGATGGCCTGGGCGCGTCCGGAAACCAGGCGGCTCTGGCTGCATACCTGTACCGCTGACAGTCCGCAGGCGCTGGGGTTCTACATGTCCTGCGGCTTCCGGCCTTACAAAAGATCGGTCGAAATCGCCGACGACCCGCGTCACATGGGTCTTTACTCCAGAGACAAGGCACCGCATGTGCCGGCGATCGGCTGAGACCGGATCAGCAAACGTTTCAGGCGCTGATTTTCACCCGTTCGGGAAAGGCTTCGGCGATGGATTTCCGGTTCGCGGCAAGCACGCCGCGCTCGGTGATCAGGCCGCTCACCAGGCGGGCCGGGGTGACATCGAAGGCGGGGTTGCCGACAGGCGATCCTTCCGCGACGATGCTGATGGTCTCCACGCCGCCGCTGTCGGTCTTGCCGGTGATGCGGCTGACTTCCGCGCCGCCGCGCTCCTCGATCGGGATCTCCCGAACGCCGTCGGACAGGGAAAAGTCGATGGTTGGCGAGGGCAGGGCGACATAGAAGGGCACGCCGCAGTCCTTTGCCGCCAGCGCCTTGAGATAGGTGCCGATCTTGTTGCAGACGTCGCCCGTTGCGGTCGTGCGATCGGTGCCGACGATCACCATATCGACTTCACCATGCTGCATGAGATGCCCGCCGGCATTGTCGACGATTACCGTGTGCGGTACGCCATGGTGGCCCAGTTCCCAGGCGGTCAGGAAGGCGCCCTGGTTGCGCGGGCGGGTTTCGTCCACCCAGACATGGACCGGAATGCCGCCCTCATGGCACATGTAGATCGGTGCGGTCGCCGTACCCCAGTCCACCGTCGCCAGCCAGCCGGCGTTGCAATGGGTGAGGATGTTGACCGGCTCCCCCTCACGCTTGGTGCGGGCGATTTCGGCGATGAGTTCCATGCCGTGCATACCGATGGCCATGTTGATGGCGATGTCTTCGTCGCAGATATCGGCGGCCAGCGTATACGCCGCCGCCGCACGGTTTTCCGGTGCGACCTGCAGGAGTGATTTTCGCGCCAGGTCGAGCGCCCAATGAAGATTGACGGCGGTCGGACGGGTTTCCAGCAGTGCCGAACAGGCGGCATGAAGGGAGGCGTCGGAGGGATCGGCGCGCATGGCCAGGGCGACACCATAGGCGGCGGTCGCCCCGATCAGCGGAGCGCCGCGCACCTGCATGACGCGAATCGCATGAGCGGCGTCCTCCATCGTGTGAAGTTTGACGATCTCGAATGCGTAGGGAAACTTTGTCTGGTCGATAATTTCGACGGACGCACCGTCCGCCGCGAGCCAGATGGTCCGATATTTTTTCCCGTCGACATTCATGGCAAAAACTCCCGGAAATCAGCGAATTGCCTCTGCATAACCCATGAATGAGGCGCAGGCCAGACCGGTGCTGCTGGTCTCAGGGTTAAAAATCTCCTAATCTCGGTTAACCATGTTTGGATCATTGCCGGTGGATAGCCTGAGGGGAAGAGCCGCAAGTCTGTCTTCCCACCGGGGGAGTCGGTTAGGATTCCATAAACCAGCGGCAAAAGAACGGAGTCAGGCGCCTCATGTCTGAAATGCAGGATAACGTTGTCCCCCATACGCGCATGCGGTCCTTGCGCGATGCGATCCGCAAGGTTCAGCTCGGTGAGGTCGAACGCTCGGACGTGGTGGTCGAGCTGCAGGAAACCGAACGGGCCCGGCTGGATATGCTGACCGATGAACTGAAGGATGTCTTCAGGGAGATCCCCGATGACGACGATCAGTTCTCGCTGCAGATCATCTCCGGCTCAACGCCGCGCCTGTGGATCGATGCCACCAGTCATGTGGCCGTCGGTGGCGATCGCCGGACCTACCGGTTCCTGAAGGACACGCGCCTTGGCCGCGTCGTCATTCTGGAAACCGCGAATATCGACGACATGGCCGATTGCCTGACCGAATATATCGCCGAACGGGTGCTGGAGCGGGAAAAGGCGCTGGAGGGCGACTGGCTCAACAACCGGCTGCGCGAAGTCGCGCTCGATTCGAAGGTGATCCGGGTCAAGGAAAGCCGCACACCCTGGCTGGCCGTGGCCGGTGCTTTCGGCATCGGTATCACCGCAGGTATCGTCGGTCTGGTCGCCTTCGCCTGGTTCGCCAATCCGCTCTGAAACCGGTGGCGGCGTCGAGCCTGTGCTCCGCCGCGGCGCGCTGATGCCACTGGCTTGAACAGGATGCTTTTCCGCGGTCGGGACCTGCGATGACGAAGCGCGGGCGGCCTGACGCAGGTGTGTCAGACCCTGTCCGGAATGGTGACCTGACGGTCCTTCAGCAGCGTGACCGGCATGTCCGGTTCGGCAAAGCCGTGTTCTTCCATCCGGCAGGTCCAGCCGGGGTTGGTCTTTTCGATTGTGAACAGATTGTAGCGGGCGGCCGGTTTGCTGCCTCCCGGCGCGCTCGTTGCCGAGGGGACGCCGATGACCGGGACCGGGCCGTTCGGGCCGTCTATATTGTCGAAGCTGGCGATATGGGTGTGACCGTGCAGGATCAGTTCGGCGCCCGCCTGTTTGACAACCGCCCGTACCCTTGAAGCGTCGGAAAGCCGTTTGTGCCAGCGCGTGGCGTTTTTGAACGGCGGGTGGTGCAGCATAACGACCCGGAAGAGATCTTCTTTGCCGAGGTCTTCCAGTATCCTTCTCAAGCGCTTGCTCTGGCTGCTGCCGACTCTGCCCGTCGCGAACCAGGGAGCGCTTGCGCGGCCAGTGGTGACACCGATGAGGGCAACACCATTGCGTCTGCGGATATAGGGGAAGGTCGCTTCAGACTTGCCGCTTTCGGAAGGTGCGTCCTGGGCGTCGTCGCCGGACATATAGGGCCACCAGGCAGCGCGGGCCTTGCGGATGGCTCCGCGGACATAGGCATCGTGATTGCCTGGGACGACGGAAACATTTTCCGGCTCGCCGACTTCTTCCAGCCAGGTTCTGGCGCCGGAGATTTCCAGCGGGAGGGCGATGTTCACCAGATCGCCGGTGACCGCGATGTGGTCCGGCGCCTGGACTTTCATGTTTTCGACAAGCTGCTCCAGGTAGCTGCCGCCCATGATTCTCGAGCGGTTCCGGTGCCAGTTCAGGTAACCGAGCAGGCGTTTGGAAAACAGTTGCAGGAGTTTGGGATCAGGTAGAGGACCGAGATGGGGATCGGAGAGATGAGCAAGCTTGAACATGGGGGCGCATCTTCAAAGCAAAAAGCGCCGCGTCAAGGAAAATAACGCGGCGCTTTGAATATCATGGCAAACTTGCGGGATCAGGCGGAAGTCCTGGAGCGTTTGACCTGCGACTTTGAGGTCTTGCCCGTTCCGGCCCCGCCGACGGTGCGTGTGGTCTCGCGCAAAGCGGCGCCTACAACATTAACGAAACCGAACATCGGTTTTCTCCGTGTGAGATCCGTGACCAGACTTAGTAATTGGTCGGGAAGGTTGCCAGGGCCGCGGCAATGCGCGGATTGCTGAGATCGATAGCAGGTTTCCACTGATAGTGGCTGCGGCGGATACGGCGTTTGCCAAACAGGGCGCTGAACATCGGGTTTTCCTTCAAGGCGGCAAACGGTGCGAATGCCTGCGAATTCATCAAGTTGCACGTTATGTATGCAAGTATCGCCCAAATGAGTAGCGTTATTCTGATCTGGCTGCCCTGCAGGGAATGCATGGGTTAATTAAGTTTTACTTCACAATTCCATTTCGTAACCTGAGGTGAATATTGAGAATCCTGTCATATCTGCCGAACCGATGGACCACGCGGCTGGTTCAGGGCATCAACCTCGTGCGCAATCCCGTTACGCTTGGCGTCAGGGTGATCGTCGAGGATGAAGGGAACCGGATCCTGCTGATCCGGCACAGTTATGTCACGGGCTGGTATCTACCGGGCGGCGGCGTCGACAGGGGCGAAACGATGGAGGAAGCCGCCTGCCGGGAAGTTCAAGAAGAGGCCGGCATCGCCCCCGCCGGACGGCCGGTCCTGCTGAATATCTATCTGAACGAGGAGGCTACGGGCCGCGATCACGTCGGCCTGTTTCACCTTCAGGACTGGATACAACACACCGGGTTCCTGCAGCCTAACGCGGAAGTGCTGGAAGCCGCGTTTTTCGCGCCGGAACAATTGCCGGAAGATGTCAGCGGAGCGACTGCCCGGAGGCTGGCAGAATTTCGCGCCGGGGAATTCCTGTCGAGCCGGTGGTAGGGCGCAGGTGGCGCCTCAGGTGTTCGAATGCCGGTTGCTGCCGGAAACCTGCCTTTGTCCCATGGCCTGTCGCGTTGCCTGTCACCTTGTGAAAAGGGCTGTCCCGGCCTTGAGCCGGGACCATGTCGGGAGCGTTGGAGGTCCCGGCTCAAGGCCGGGACGGCAGCGCGTACAGGTTTCCGGCCTCCGAAGACAATTCGGCCGTTCTGCATGGGGCTCTCAACGGCTTTGCCACATGCACCGGGTCTTCAGGCCGCCGCTTTCAGGCGGTTCCTGTCGTGCGGCCTCGTGAAATCGAGTTCCGGGCCAAGGGGAACGATGCGGTGCGGATTGATGCTTTCATGGGAGCCGTAATAGTGCTGCTTGATCGTCGCCATGTCCACCGTTTCGGCGACGCCCGGCACCTGGTAAAGCTCGCGCAGGTAGTTTGACAGCGCGGGGTAATCCTCGATGCGGCGGATGTTGCATTTGAAGTGGGTGGCATAGACCGCATCGAAACGCACAAGCGTGGTGAACAGACGCCAGTCGGCTTCCGTCATGCGCTCTCCGGCCAGATAGCGCTGCCGCGTGAGCCGGTCTTCCAGAAAGTCCAGCGTCTCGAAGAGGGCGGTGACCGCTTCCTCGTAGGCTTCCTGGGTTGTGGCGAAGCCCGATTTGTAAACGCCGTTATTGACCGTGTGATAGACGCGCTCATTGATCGTGTCGATCTCCTCGCGCAGATCCTCGGGGTAGAAGTCCAGCTTTGAGCCGGTGAGGCCGTCGAAGGCTGTATTGAACATGCGGATGATTTCGGAAGATTCATTGCTGACGATGGTGTTCTGCCGCTTGTCCCAAAGGATCGGGACCGTCGTGCGGCCGGTATAGTGCGGGTCCGCCTTCACATAGACATGCCAGGCATATTTCGCGCCTGTGTGCGGGTCGATCTCGGCGAACTCCCAGCCGTTTTCCAGCATCAGCGGCTGGACCGCCGACAGGGAGATCAGATCTTCCAGGCCCTTCAGCTTTCGGAAAACCATGGTGCGGTGCGCCCAGGGACAGGCGTAGGAGACAAAGAGGTGATAGCGGTCCGGCTCGGCCTTGAAACCGCTGGAGCCGCTGGGGCCGGCAACTCCGTCCGCCGTGATCCAGCTGCGGAAAGAGGACTCCTTGCGGACAAAACGTCCGCCCGTTGACTTGGTATCGTACCATTGGTCCTTCCATACACCATCGACCAATAAACCCATTTTGTGCTCCCTGGACCAACCCGGTTTCATGCGCGATCACCTGAAACCGGTTAAGTGATTTTGAAGTGTGGAAACTTTCGAAAGTCCTTCAACTGTCGAAATGCTCTCTTTCGATAACGCACTACGTCGTGCGCGTGTCGCGAAATTCAATCGGCTGAATGGTTTGTTCGAAAACAGTGAACAGTCCCGGCGCGCAAAAAGCGCTGGACCCGATACACGATTGCGTGGTAACCGCTTGACCCTCATAAAAGGAAATGCCGGGGTTCTCTCAAAGTTCCCCGCGCGATCTTACGAGACTGGGAAAAATGACCGCAGGTCTGACACTCCGACGACGAACCGGCCGACGAGACATTTCTCGTTCGCACCGTCGCGGCTGACCTGATCCCGGACTTCCCTGAGACGTTTCATCTGGGCCATCGGCAGGCGCGCCTTTCCTGAAGACTGCCTGCTGGGTACAGAAAAATGAAACAGACCACCTGGGTTATCCGGCCCGAAGACGCATCCGACACCACCGCAATCGACGACCTCCAGGCGGAAGCCTTCGGACCGGGCAGATTTGCCCGGACCGCATTCCGTATCCGGGAAAACGTACCGTATCGCGCGGACCTGTCCTTTGTCGCTCTGGTGGGCGCGCAGGTTGCGGGGTCGATCCGCCTGACACCGATCAGCATCGGGGAAACGAAGGCGCTGCTTCTCGGGCCGCTGACAGTTTCTCCCGATTTCAAGAACCGCGGTCTCGGCAAAGCGCTGATGGGCGCCGCCATGAATGCTGCCGAAGCCGCCGGCGACAAGGCAGTGGTTCTTGTGGGGGATGCGCCCTACTACAGCCCGTTCGGCTTTCAGCAGGTGCCTTTCGGCCGGATCACCCTGCCGGGCCCTGTCGATCCGGCCCGCCTCCTGATCGCGCTGCTGAACGGCAGCGAGATGCCTGAAGGTGCGGTGCATGGCGGGCAGTTTTAGGTAACGGACTCTCCTGTCCTGCGACCAGCAACGGCTGGAACGCCCCGATTAACGCCCCTCGCGGTACCAGGTGAGCGACAGCGCGCCGAGGAGGAGGGCGAGGCCGAGAAGGCCGATCATCAGGGGAAAGCGGTCAACGCCGTTGAGGACGCTGGCTTCGGTGGCCCTCAGCCCGATCCAGCCGTTGCCGGCGTAACTCGCCGACTGGCGCATGGAGACGACGCGCGGCATGTCCAGTTCGCCGCCGATATCGCGCAGGCGCCGGGAAACACCACCGGTGGCTTCGCTGATCGGGTCGAGAACGTCGGTCGTGGACAGGACGTTGGTATATTCGCGCGGATTTTGCGGGCCGACGTGAATGAGTGCATTCATTTCCCCGTCCGTGACGGCAAAAAGGCCTGTTTCGCTGACCGGCAGGCTGCCCCGCCACAGGCCGGGTTCCTGTTCGCTCATGGAGATGTCCCAGCGCTCACCCGTGGGTGAGACGACACTCACGTCGCCGACAGTTTCGCCGAGTGTCTGGCGTTCGATGACAAGCTCCTGGCCAAGAAGCGACACATTCAGTGCCTCTTCCTCCAGATCCGGCTCCTGCATCAGCCAGTGGGCCAGGCGGCGCAGCAGCGGCACATGCGGTCCGCCGCCCTCAAAACCGCGCGCCCACAGCCAGACGTGATCGGACAGCAGCATGGCGACGCGTCCTTCGCCTTCCCGGTTCAACACCAGCAGCGGCGTATCGCTCGGGCCGGACATCAGGGCCTGGCCGGCGTCAAGCTCGGTATCGACCGCCCGGAACCAGCGACTCCAGGCCGGCGGATCCTGTTCCGCGCCGGGCAGGCCCCTGGTGACCGGGTGACGTTTTCCAAGGTCGGCCAGCGTGGCATGGAAAGGTTGTTCCAGAACGGTCCCCGTCGGCCGGGCGGGAAGGATGGGGGCAAGCGGCGTTCTGTAGAGACTGCCGGCTTCGGCGTAATCGGGGCCGCCGGCCAGCAGGACCGCGCCGCCGTCGCGCACGTAGCGGGCGATATTGTCGAAATAGAGCATCGGCAGGACGCCGCGCCGCACATAGCGGTCGAAAATGATCAGATCGAACTCGTCGATCTTGACGGAAAACAGCTCGCGGGTCGGAAAGGCGATCAGCGAAAGCTGGTTGATGGGGGTGCCGTCCTGCTTTTCAGGCGGACGCAGGATGGTGAAATGGACGAGATCGACCGAGGCATCCGACTTCAGCAGATTGCGCCAGGTGCGCTCGCCCGCATGGGGAGATCCGGACACAAGCAGAACGCGCAAGTTTTCCCGGATGCCGTCGATCGTGACCACGACCCGGTTGTTCAGCGTGGTCAGTTCGTCGTCCAGAGGCTCGGCATCGAATTCGAAGATATTGTCACCGCCATGGGCGATCTCGACGGGGATATCAATCTTCTCACCCGTCCGGGCGGTGCGCTGGGTGACGACATCGCCATCGCGCTTGACGGTGACGCGCACCTGGTCGCCCGGCCCGGTTCCCTGGCCCTGGTCGACCACGGTCATGCTGACGGTCTGCTCCGAGCCAACGAGACCGAACCTGGGGGCCTTGTCGAGGACGATGCGCCGGTCGCGTTCATCGGCCGTGCCGGTGATCAGGCCGTGGACCGGGGCGTCGAAGCCAAGGGCGCCGGCATTTTCCGGAATGTCATGGATCTGGCCGTCGGTGATGACGATGACGCCGCCGACCCGTTCGGGCGGCACGTCCGCCAGTCCGCTGGACAGCGTGTTAAAGACTTCCGTTCCGTCTCCGGAACCCGAATTGCGGGCTTCCAGAACCCGGGTTTCGAATCCCTCCAGCGCTTCGATGCGGCCCTGCAGGAGTTCCGCGGCTTCTTCGGTCGTCGACTGGCGGTCCGCGAGACGCTGGCTCTGGCTCTTGTCGACGACAAGGGCGACAACACTGGTCAGCGGTTCGCGGTCTTCGCGCTCGACAGCCGGGTTGGCCAGCGCCAGAAGCAGCAGGGCCATTGTACCCGCCCGCAGCACCCAGCCGCGCAGCTTGAGGAATCCCGTGACCGCCGCGATAACAAGAGCGACGGCAATGCCGGTATAGATCGCCCACAGGGGCAGCAAAGGATCAAAGGAGAGGGACCAGACCATCGGGGTTCCTATTGTCCGAGCCGTTCGAGCAGGGCAGGGATATGCACCTGGTCGGCTTTGTAGTTGCCGGTCAGGCCGTACATGACGATATTGACGCCGGACCGGAAGGCGTAGTCGCGCTGCGACAGACTGTTCGGCACCGTCGGAAACATGAATTCGCCGGTCTCGGAAATCGCCCAGGCCGCGGCAAAGTCATTTCCGGTGATCAGGATGGGGGATACGCCGTCGCCGGCGCGTACCGGCCGGTCGCCCCGTGCGGTGCTTTCCTCCAGGCTTTCCACCCAGAGGGGACTGGTCGCATAGCGGCCGGGAAATGAATCGAGCAGATAAAAGGCCTTGGTCAGGACATGATCGAGGGGAACCGGCTCCAGGGGCGGCACATCCAGGTCCTCGAGAATCTCACGCAGTTTCAGGGTTGCCGGGGTGGAGGCAAATTCGTTGGCGGTCGCGTTGATATGGTCGCGCGTATCGAACAGGATCGTGCCGCCATTGCGCATGAAAGTGTCGATGCGCGCGATTGTCTTGTCGCTGGGTTTGTCCGCGGCCGGATCGATCGGCCAATAAAGCAGGGAATAGAAGGACAGTTCGTCGCTGGCGATATCGATTGCAATCGGCGATCCCGGCTCCAGCGCGGTGCGCTCGGCAAGGAACTGGGTCAGGCCGGAAAGGCCCGCGGCGCTGGTGTCGTCGATTTCCGGATTGCCGGTCAGCACATAGGCCAGCCGGGTCTGCAGGGTCGATTCCAGAGCCTGCAATTCCGCCGAAGTGGACTGCGCGCGGGCGGCCTCCGGTGTGGTTGCCACCAATGCCATACCACCGACCGCAAGGGCGAGAGCCATGCCCGCGGCCCTGCCGCGCAGCCCGAGGCGGCTCAGGCCGCCGGCCAGCAGGAAGACGGCAATCGCATCGAGGACCATCAGAAGGAAGGCCAGGGTGAAGAACACGGATCTGAGGTCCAGGGGGTCGGAGGCCGGATAGGGGGCTTCGATGGCGTCGCCTTCGAAGGCGGCAAGGTCCAGCGGCAGAAGCGCATCGCCGCTTTGCATCAGGTTCAGCGCGCGGAAACCGTCTTCCGTGCCGTAGAGGCCGGGCGGGGTTCTGCGGCTGGCTTCAGCCTCGCGGAAGGCGGCGGCGCCGACGGGCGTGACTTCAACCGGTGGAGGGCCGAAGCGGCCATAGCCGTCAAGAAGGCGCAGCGGAGGCAGAACGCTCTGGGAGGGTGTGCCGTCCTCGGCGGTTTCGGAAGCAGCCGCGACGTTGGAAACGGCAAGGATTCGGCGCAGCATGTTCAAAAAGACACCGGACAGCGGCAGGTTCGACCAGGAGGAATCCGCCGTGACGTGAAAGAGCACCACGCTGCCGGCTCCGATGGAGGCGGCCGTCACCAGCGGCGTGCCGTCCTCCAGCATCGCCCATGTCCGGTCGGGCAGATCGGATGTGGGTTCCGCCAGGACCTGACGTGTCACGGCCACTTCCTCGGGCACTTTCAGTCCGGAGAAGGGCGAGCCTTCGGGGAAAGCCGCCAGATGCTGCGGCTGTTTCCAGGACAGGGAGCCACCGAGCGAGCGGTCGCCAGCCCTGAGGCGCACGGGGATCAGGTCATCGCTGCCACCGGCGGTCCGGGGGCCGGCGAAACGAACCAGTGTGCCGCCGTTCTGCACCCATTCGCGCAGGGTTTGCACCGTCGTGTCCGGCAGACGGCCGACATCGGCCAGAACCAGAACCGAAATGCCCTGGTCGATCAGAGCGGGCACGGCCACGGCGATGTCGCTGTCCCGGGGGCGGCGGATGTCCGAAAACGGAGCAAGCGCGCGCTCAAGGTAATAGACCGGCGACAGAAGCGGTTGATCGAGGTCGCCGGACTGGCCGGAAATCAGACCCACGGTACGGCGGCGCCAGCTGTCGTCGACAAGCTGCACGGCGCCGGCCGCGGCCTGCCCGGAGATTTCGACGCGGGCGATATCGTTGCGCAATTCGCTCGGCAGATCGAAACTGGCCCTGGTTTCGTTCGCGCCGGCGTCAAAGCTCGCCTGAACCTCGCCGAGCACGAGCCCCTTGAGATCGAGGGCCCGTACGGTCGCGGAGCTGAGTTGCTGGTCGGGATGGCGGACAACTGTAAGCGATAGCGCGTCCGCGTCGTTTGCCAGGTCTTTCAGGCCCATGGGTGTTTCAAGTCCGGTGAGAACCGTGACGGGGACCTGACCGATCGTCTGCGCGAGTTCGGTCAGAAAACCGTCCCCGGTGCTGGTGCTGTCGGAGAGCCAGACGACGGCGCCGGGAGGGGCCGAGCGGGCGGCTTCGCGCAGACCCGCGCTCAACTCGCCGCGCCGCGGCGGATAGGGCCGGGGTTCGAGCGCGCGGAGTTTTTCCAGCGCGCTTGCAGCAGCTTCCGGTGAAAAGTTCTGGGAAGGTCCTTCGGCGGTCGCGGCAAACAGTACCGGCTGGCCATCCTGTTCGGCGGCCGCGAGGATCTGTTCGGCCGCGCTTACCTGCGCGTCCCAGCCCCTTGCGGAGGTCCAGCCGTTGTCGACCAGCATCCAGAGCACGCCTTGCCCGGTTTCAACCGGTTCGGCGGAGCGCCAGACAGGGCCGGCGAGGGCGACGATCAGGATGGCGGCCAGAAGCAGGCGCAGCAGCGTCAGCCACCAGGGACTGCGCTGCGGCGTTTCCTCATGCTGATCGATGCCGAGCAGCAGGCGTGTGGGCGGAAAGGCGATTTCACGCGGGCGCGGCGGGGTCAGCCGCAACAGCCACCAGATGACCGGCAGAAGGGCGAGCGCCGCCAGGATCCAGGGCGCGGTGAACGTCAGGGGCAGTCCGGCTAACACGGGTCAGACGCCTCCTCTCTGCATGACATCCAGCGCACCCGAAAGCGCGCTGTGCAAGACCAGCAAGGGTTCGGATGCCGGCCGGTCCGTATGATGAAGAACATAGGTCCAACCGGCCCTGCGGGCCATGTCCCGTATTTCCGCCCGGTGGGCTTCCAGCTTGTTCTTGTAATCCTCGCGCCAGTTTTCAGCCCGTCCGGCTGTCAGGCGGATGCCCATTTCCGGATCGGTGAATTCGACGCGGCCGTCAAAGGGAAAGGTTTCCTCAATCGGGTCAAGCACCTGGACCAGATGACCGCGGGCGCCGGTTCCCGCCAGCCTGGCGATCCACGCAGCGATATCCTCGATCGGATCGAGGAAGTCGGAAATCAGCACAACGTCGGCGAAGCGTTTCACCGCAATGGTGTCCGGCAGGGCGACAGGTGTGGAAAGATGCGTCAGCGCGTCGGCGAGCCTTTCGGCCGCGCGCCGGTCGGAAAAGGGCCGTGTCAGGCCCGGAAGGCCAATGCGTTCGCCGGTTTCCGCCAGCAGGTCCGCCAGCGCCAGAATGAGCACGATGGCCCTGTCGCGCTTGCTCACACCCGCAAGGCGGGACTGGAAGATCATCGACGAGGACAGATCGGCCCACAGCCAGACCGTATGGGCGGCCTCCCATTCCCGTTCGCGGACATAGAGATTGTCGTCCCGGGCGGAGCGGCGCCAGTCGATGCGCTTTGCCGGTTCCCCCATGTTGAAGGGGCGGAACTGCCAGAAGCTTTCCCCGGGGCCGGCCCGGCGGCGGCCGTGCCATCCGGAGATGATCGAACTGGCGACATGGCTGGCATCAACCAGCAGATCCGGCAGCGCATCCGCGACCGTACGGGCTTCGCCGATCACATTCGGCCATGTGCCCTGGTCAATGCCTGCCGTCGTGCTGCTGGGATCCATTCCGTCTGGCTCCTGGGAGAGTGGGTTTCGGATCAGGCGATCTTCTCTTTGACCCGGCTGATCACGTCGCGGACCGTGTGCCCGTCCGCCCGGGCGGCGAAGGTCAGGGCCATGCGGTGCTGCAGGATCGGTTCGGCAAGCGCGAGGACATCGTCCACGGAGGGGGCCAGGCGGCCGTCGACGAGCGCCCGCGCCCGCACGGTCAGCATCAAGGCCTGGCTGGCGCGCGGTCCGGGACCCCAGGCGATCAGATTGGTCACGTCCGAGGCGGCGGCGCCTTCCTGCGGCCGTGCCGAACGCACGAGCTTGAGGATCGCCTCCACGACGGATTCCCCGACCGGCATGCGGCGCACGAGCTGCTGGTATTCCATCAGTTCCTCGGCCGTCATGGCTGTCCGGGCCTTGGCCTGCTCGGCGCCGGTGGTTTCCAGAAGGATCCGCCGTTCTGCTTCCAGATCGGGATAGTGAACGTCGATCTGCATCAGGAAGCGGTCGAGCTGGGCTTCGGGCAGCGGGTAGGTGCCTTCCTGCTCAAGCGGGTTCTGGGTCGCGAGCACATGGAAAGGACGGGGCAGGTCATGGGGGTTCCCCGCCACGGTGACGTGATATTCCTGCATGGCCTGCAGCAGCGCCGACTGGGTGCGCGGGCTGGCGCGGTTGATCTCGTCGGCCATCAGAAGCTGGGAGAACACGGGACCGGGAATGAAGCGGAAGGAGCGGCTGCCATCCGAGCTTTGCTCCATGACCTCGGCACCGAGAATATCGGAGGGCATCAGATCCGGGGTGAACTGGATCCGGCGGGCATCCAGCCCGAGCACGGTGCCGAGCGTTTCCACAAGCTTGGTCTTGGCGAGGCCGGGAACACCGACCAGAAGCCCGTGGCCTCCGGCGAGGATGGTGACGAGGGTCTGCTCGACCACGGTTTCCTGCCCGAAGATGATCCGTGCGATGTCCGCTCTGGCGTCCGTGATGTGGTTGACGGCGCGCTCGGCGTTCTCCGCCACGGCGGCGAGATCCTGTTCGGTCGGGGAGTTGGGGGAAACAACGCTCATTAATCACCTTTCCCTGTATTCATCTTCCGGCGGCCGTGCCGGGCTGGAAAGCGCCTTGATCAGGCTGCTGCGACTCAAACACTCTGACACCATATGAAAGGGTAGATAAGGCGCAAATGTGCGCCATACAGTGGAAAGGTCCAAGATTCTTTCCATGCTTTGGGGAAAACTCGCGCTTTCGCGGGGCTGAGGGGGGACAATGACAATTGCGAGAGGATCGGAACTGTTAAATTTCGCGGTGCCCTGCGCCCTGATTTGCGCGGGTTTCCTTTTGAGGAACGATACCGGCAGCGAAAATGCTATCGGTAAAATCCTCACAACCGGCCGGAGAAGAAAAGATCCATGACGGAGCGTCCCGCCGATATCGACAAAACGATGCCGGAAGGCCTGAAAGCGCTGATGAGCCGGGCGGATGCCGGCGACCGCGCGCCGCCTCCGGTGGAAAAATGGAACCCGCCCTTCTGCGGGGATCTCGACATCCGGATCGCCCGGGACGGCACCTGGCACTATCTCGGTTCGCCCATTGGCCGCGAACGGCTCGTCAGGTTGTTCGCGTCGGTATTGCGCAAGGATGCGGACGGCAGGCATTATCTGGTTACCCCGGTGGAAAAAATCGGTATCACCGTGGAGGATGCACCGCTTCTCGCCGTCGAAATGGCGGTGGAGGGCGAGGGGGAAAACCAGGCCGTGACGCTGCGGACAAATCTGGGAGATCTCGTGAGAGTTGGGCCCGATCATCCGCTGAGGTTCGAAAAAGAAACGGACAGCGGCGGCCTCAAGCCCTATGTTCTTGTCAGAGGCAGGCTCGAGGCGTTGTTCACGCGCGCTTTGATGTATGAGCTTGCGGACATGCTGGAAGAACGAGAAGAGGGAAATGGTGTGGCATTGGGGATCTGGAGCGGAGGCGCGTTTTTTACCCTGGCTTCCGATCTGCTCGACGCGCCGGAATGAGCACCCGATCCCTGAAACGATAGCACACGGCTGACTTCATGACCGCCCCCCTTGTGAACAATTCAAACGCCGGATCCGATTGGGCGCATCATCTGCGGGAGCGCCTCGCGCAAGCTTCCCTGCTGGACCGTGAGCGGGAAACAGGAGACCACATTCTCAATCCGGATCTCGGCCCCTATGCGAAATGGGACGGCCCGCCCCGGGATGCAGCCGTTCTGATCGGACTGGTGGAGACCAGGGAAGGGCCGAATGTGGTCCTGACCCAGCGCACCGGGCACTTGAACTCCCATGCCGGCCAGATTGCCTTGCCGGGCGGCAAGATCGATCCGCAGGACAAGGGCCCCGTTGAGGCGGCGCTGAGGGAAGCTGAGGAGGAAATCGGCCTCCAGCCGAAGCGTGTCGAGCTTCTCGGCAGTCTTGCGCCCTATCTGACAGGTTCCGGCTACCGCGTCGTCCCGGTCGTAGGAGCTATTACGGAGATAACCGCCTTCCGCCCCAATCCGGAGGAAGTCGAGGACATTTTCGAAGTGCCGCTCGCTTTTCTCATGAATCCGGCCAATCACCAGAAGTTGAGCCGGGACTGGGAGGGCCGTCAACGCTACTTTTATGCTATGCCTTTCGGTGAACGGTATATCTGGGGTGTTACCGCCGGTATCATCCGCTCCTTTTACGAAACGGTATATCGCTGATGCTCAGAATTTTCCTTTCGCACCTGTTTCTGTTTCTGCTGCCGTTTTTCTGCTACGCGCTCTGGTTGTGGCTCAGCAAGCGGAGCGGCCATCCGGACCGCTGGTCAAAAGGGCCGATTGCCTGGCTGACGCTTGCCGGGCTCGTCCTGGTCATTTCGGGCCTCGCCGGAATGGCCATGCTCGAGCGCAGCTCGGAAGGCTTGAACTTCATACCCTCTGCAATGCAGGACGGCGTTTTTGTTCCCGGACGGTACGAATAACACCATGTCATCGGTGGCGGACGACATACTCGCCCGGGCGGACTGGCTGCGGAGCGCGGCTGTCCAGGCCGTGTTTTCCGCCATCGAGCAGGACGGGGACGAGGCCCGGGTCGTGGGCGGCGCCATACGCAACACGTTGCTGGGGCATCCGGTGCCCGACGTCGATATCGCGACGACCGCCCTGCCGCAGGACGTGATGAAGCGCGCGCGAGATGCCGGCCTGAAAGCCATCGGGACCGGTCTCGACCACGGAACGGTGACCGTCGTGAGCCGCGGGTTTCCGTATGAGGTAACCACCTTGCGCGAAGACGTCGAAACCTTCGGGCGTCAGGCACGGGTTGTCTTCGGCCGCAACTGGGTCAGGGACGCCGAACGCCGGGATTTCACCATGAACGCGCTTTATGCCGACAGGCAGGGCCGTCTGTACGACCCGCTTGCCGGCCTGGAGGACTGTCTCGCCGGCCGCGTCCGCTTCATCGGCGACCCGGATGCACGCATCCGGGAAGACTATCTCCGCATCCTGCGGTTCTTCCGGATCTTTGCCGCCTACGGAGAAGGAGACATGGACGCGGAAGGACTGGGGGCCTGCCTGCGGCAAAGGGAAGGGCTGCGGCAATTGTCCGCAGAACGGATCGGCCACGAAATGCGCCGTCTTCTGCGTGCGCGGCGGGCAGCTCCTGCCCTGCGCCTCATGAACGATTGCGGACTTTTGGAAATCGCAACGGGTGGACTTGCGCGTATAGAGGACTTCAATGCCCTGCGGGGACTGGATGACCTTGCCCCGGAAACCAGGGATCCGGAACTCGCACTGGTCGTTCTTGCCGGCTTCGTCCATGAGGATCTTGAGCGGGTCTGCGACCGGCTCCGCCTTTCCAATGCGGAAGGCAAAAGGATGAAAACCGCCTGGGCGGTCATGAAACGGCTGAAGAACCCGGTGGATCCGCCATCCGCCGCTTCGCTTCTTTACGACTTCGGCCGCCAGGGGGCTATCGACGGGCTGCTCGCGGTCTGGGCCGGTCTGCGCGCCCGGAAAACCGCCGACGATGACAGGTTTGGCGTCCTGCTTTCAGATCTGCGGATTGAGGCGGTGCCGGAGTTCCCTCTGAAGGGGGCGGATCTGATTGCGTCAGGGCATCCGTCTGGTCCTGAACTAGGCAGTTTTCTCAAGTATCTGGAAGAAGAATGGCGCGAAAGCGGATTTTCACTCAGCAAACAGGAGCTAATGGCGCGTTATACAAGATAGTTTTAGGGGTTCTTAAAGGAAACTGCGCGATCTCTGTTGGAGTTTGTTCATGATGAAACGAGTAAACTTGACGCCAACTTGCACATAGACGCGGATTTTGAGGGGACGGTGAATGGAAATTGTTCTGATTTCGGACGGACCTCTTTCTATCGATTCACCTGCCCGCAAGCTGCCGTTTTTCTTTGCCGCTCGGCTGGTCGACATGGCCAGCGTGTCGGAGCGAACAGTCGTTGACGCAAAAATCGCGGTTCTGGAGTTGCAGGACGCAACCGAGGCCGGATTGAAGGCCCTCAAGGCCTCCTGGAAACACCTCGCCGCAGTTCCGGTTATCTGTCTGGTCGACGAGAAGTCCCGCCGGGAGACCATTCAGGCCGCGGCACTTGGAAACTCGGAATTGTGCGACCGTGACACGCCGATCATCCTGCTGCTGAAACGGATCAACGGCCTCGTCAACGAGGATCTGTGTGCCGCCCTGCCCGAGAATGCGCCCGCGCAGACCGTCGAAGCCTACCGTCAGAGCAACGTCTTCCTGCAAAGCCTCTGTCTGTCCGCGGTGGAAGGTTCACCTATTCAGGTCAATCTTTTGAACGATAGCGCAGATGAACTGCTGGCGTCCCTTTCGCTCAACGGCCTTTCGTCCTGGCTCGAGGCGGTACACACCCATCACAGCGGCACTTACAGCCATTCCCTTATGGTGGCGGGTGTCGCGGGCATGTTCGCGATTCACCTGGGCTGGCCGGAAGAGGAATGCAGGGAAGTGATCGCCGGCGGTCTGGTGCATGACATCGGCAAGATGCGCATTCCGCTCTCCATTCTCGACAAGCCTGGCAAGCTTACCGAAGAAGAGCGCAAGATCGTCAACAAACATCCGCTGTACGGCCGGGATATCCTCAAGCCACGGCTGGAAGTCTCGGTCGGGATCAAGAAAATGGCGATGCAGCATCATGAATACCTGGACGGTTCCGGGTATCCGCTGGGACTGGATGGCAGCCGGATTTCAGCACAGGTCCGTCTCATGACGATCAGCGATATCTTTTCCGCTCTGACCGAGACACGGGCCTACAAGGACGGCGTTCCGGTTCGCGTCGCGATCGATATCCTGAGGAAGATGGGACCGAAACTGGATCAGAACATGTTATCCAGTTTCGCAGACATGGTCCTGAAACGGGATCTCGGCGACGTGAAACGGACATCCGCACACGCCAGTGGCGGCGCTGCCGCCTGACGGGGCCTTATGGCCACTTCACCAGCGGTGGCATGGACGACAGGATGGACGCGACGTTTCCCCCCGTCTTCAGGCCGAAAATCGTACCCCTGTCGTAAAGCAGATTGTATTCCACGTATCTGCCCCGCCGGACGAGTTGTTCCTCGCGCTCCGCCTCGGACCAGTTTTTTTCGAAATTCCGCCGCACCAGCTCCGGATAGACATTCAGGAACGCCAGCCCGACATCCCTTGTGAAGGCGAAATCATCTTCCCAGCCGCCGCTGTTGAGATAGTCGTAGAAGATGCCGCCGACGCCACGCGGCTCGCTGCGGTGTTTCAGGTAAAAATAGTCGTCGCACCAGGCCTTGTAGGCCGGATAGTCCGCGATCTCATGGGCTTCGCAGGCGGTCCGCATCGCTTCGTGGAAGGTTATCGTGTCCGGGTCGTCCTGGGTGCGCCGGGCATCCAGGACCGGTGTCAGGTCGGCGCCGCCGCCGAACCACTGACGGGTGGTCACAACCATTCTGGTGTTCATGTGGACGGCGGGAACATGCGGGTTGCGCGGATGGGCAATCAGGCTGATGCCGGAGGCCCAGAAACGCGGGTCTTCCTCGGCGCCGGGAATCTGACCGCGGAACTCCGGCGAGAATTCACCGTGAACCGTGGAGATATGCACGCCGGCCTTCTCGAACACGCGGCCATGCATCATGGACATGACACCTCCGCCACCCTTGGCGCCCGAGCTGTCGGTCCGCTCCCACGGCGTGCGTTCGAAACGGCCCGCAGGCTGATCGGCAAGAGGGCCGGCGAGCGAACCCATATCGTCCTCGAGATCCTCGAAGGACTTGCAGATCCGGTCTCGCAATTCCTGGAACCAGGCCGGGGCAGTGGCTTTCTTGTTCTCGATACCGTCCGGGATCGGACCGCCACGATTTTCAGGAGAGGCAGCATTCATATGATCGGCCTTGAAGGTTCGGGTCTGTAATGGACGGAAACTGGATTATTCCGGCGTTTTAGGAAATGAGCCCGTTTGCCGCAAGGCCTCGCCGAGCACCATTCCGGCGGAAACCGCCACGTTGATGGAACGCATGCCCTCGGCCATGGGAATTCTCAGCCGGGCATCGGCGGCCTGGTGAACGTCTTGCGGGGCGCCGCTGCTTTCACGGCCCATCAGCAGAATATCGTCACGGTTGAAGGCAAAGTCCGTATATGCGGTGTCCGATCCCGTCGTCAGCAGGACGAGGCGCCGGTCCCGGCCCCGGCGCCAGGAGTCGAATTCCGCGAAACTGATATGACGCAGCATTGCCGCCCTTTCCAGATAATCCATTCCGGCCCGCTTGAGTGCGCTGTCGGAGATGGGAAATCCCGCCGGTTCGATCAGGTGCACAGTGACGCCAAGGCAGGCGGCAAGGCGCAGGATCGTGCCGGTGTTTTGCGGAATATCCGGCTGAAAGAGAGCAATGTCGGGCATGGCGTCCTGAGAAATCGATATCAGGTCGTGGCATAGCAGCGGCGGTCGCGTTTGTCATCGGCAGGGCTGGGAGCATCTTATTTCTCCCGCCATCAAACAGTTCAATATAACCGGGATGCGCTTTAGGATGTGGCCAAGAATCGCTCCAGCCCCCATGGAGACGCCCGTGTCCCTGCTCTTTCGCCTTTTTGAAACCTGGATCGATCCCTTCCAGGGGTCTCCCCACAAGGATATGCCGCGCAGCGGCATGGCGTTTCTGTTTTATTTCATCACTCAGGTTCGCTGGCCCTTTGTCGCGATGCTTGCCCTGGGTGGCGCCGCGGCTTTTATCGAAGTGGGAATCTTCAACTTCCTCGGCGATATCGTCGATCTGCTGGACAGCGCAAACCGGGCGACCTTTTTCAGCGATCACGCCTGGACGCTTCTGGGAATGGTTCTGGTCGTGCTCGTGTTGCGGACGGTCACGCTCACACTTACAGCCCTTGTGGAAGAACAGACCATCGTTCCCGGTTTCTTCAATATGGTTCGCTGGCAATGCCATGAGCGGGTCATGAAACAGGGTCTCGGTTTTTTTCAGGACGACCTGGCCGGACGGTTGGCGCAAAAGGTCATGCAATCCGGCCTTTCCGCCGGGGATTTCATGGTCAATCTGCTGCAGGTGGTCTGGTTCATCGTGGTCTATGCGGTGACGACGCTGATCCTGGTAACGGAACTGGATCCGCGGCTCGGCGCGATTGTCGGGCTCTGGCTCACATGTTTCGCGGTGGTCGCGTGGGCCTTCGTTCCGCGCGTGCGCGGAGCGTCCAAGGCGGTTGCCAATTCCTATTCCGGCGTGACGGGCCGCCTGGTCGATACCTATACGAACATCCAGTCCGTAAAGCTGTTCGGCTCCACGGCCGAGGAAAATCAGGGCGCCAAAGCCGCGGTCGAAACATTTGTAGGCAAGCTGCACGCGTTCACCCGGCTCCTGACCACCGTCCGGGTGATCATGAACGTCCTCAACGGCGTGATGATCGTCGCGATCACGGCCATGGCGCTCAAGGCCTGGCAGGACGGAGCTATCAGCAACGGTCACGTGGCCTTTTCGCTCAGCCTGGTCCTGAGGCTGAACATCCTGCTGAACAGGCTATTCAATCAGCTCAATGGCCTGTTCCGCCATTTCGGGTCGCTTCAGGACAGCATGGAAACGATCGTCAAGCCGATAACGCTCACCGACGCGCCGCATGCCCGGGACCTCACGGTGCCCGCGGGAGCGGTGATATTCGAAAATATCCGCTTTCACTATGGCAAGAAAGACGGCGTGATCGATCATCTGAACCTGACGATCCGTCCCGGCGAGCGGCTGGGTGTCGTCGGACCCTCGGGTGCCGGCAAAACCACCCTGACAAGTCTTTTGCTGCGGTTTTTCGACGTGGAATCCGGGCGGATCCTCATCGACGGCCAGGATATCAGGGATGTGTCGCAGGAGTCCCTGCGCCGGTCCATCGGCATGGTCACGCAGGACTCGTCCCTGCTGCACCGCTCGATCCGGGAAAACATTCTTTACGGCCGGACCTCGGCCCGCGAGGAAGAAATGTTCGAGGCCGCCCGCAAGGCGCATGCCTTCGATTTCATCCAGGGTCTGGAGGACAAGCGGGGCCGCAAGGGGTTCGACGCCTTCGTCGGCGAGCGCGGGGTCAAACTGTCCGGTGGCCAGCGTCAGCGCATCGCGATCGCGCGGGTGCTCCTGAAGGATGCGCCGATCCTTGTGCTCGACGAGGCGACCTCGGCGCTGGATTCCGAAGTCGAGGCGGCCATCCAGGAAAACCTGCAGGGATTGATGACCGGAAAAACGGTAATCGCGATTGCGCACCGCCTCTCGACCATAGCCGCCATGGACCGGCTGATCGTCATGGACAAGGGGCGGATCGTGCAGCTGGGAAGCCATCAAACGCTTCTGGCCGATGAAGCCGGTCTCTACGCGCAACTCTGGCACCGTCAGTCGGGCGGGTTCCTGGAAGCGGAGGCCGAACCGGCCTGACGACGCGATCGAAGCGAAAGGGACCGGCCCATATCCGGGCGGTTTCCGGATGATGCCGGCGCTTGCGGCGGAAAACCGCTGATCCGCCAAGGCTTCCGGTCCGTAGACCTGCCGCAACCCAAAAGAGGTTCCCATGTCACAGCTCGTCATCGCCTATTTTCTCACGGTTTCGGTTTTTCTTACCGTGGACTTCATCTGGCTGTCGCAGATCGCCACCCGGTTCTATTTCGACCGGCTGGGGCATTTGATGATGGACAAGCCGAACATGGCCGCCGCCGCGGCGTTTTATGTCGTTTACGTCGTGGGAATTATCATTTTCGCGGTCGGTCCGGCGCTGAAAAACGGCAGTCTGGGCAGCGCCGTCGTCTATGGCGCCCTGTTCGGGTTCTTTACCTATGCGACCTATGATTTCACCAACTTCGCGACATTGAAAAACTGGCCGGTGAGTGTCGTCATCGTGGATATTGCCTGGGGAACCACCCTGTCGGCCTTTTCCGCCGGTGCCGGCTATGTGCTGACCCGGCTGGTTTCCTGACAGGGAGGCGGTGCCGCTGTCCCGTGGGAAAGGGTGGCGGGAACGGCCCGGGTGCCAAACTTCGTCACCATGCGGGGTGAAACATGCGCATATGCAGCCGGTGACGGAATACATGCAGCACACGGAGACGCAACCGGGTCAAATTTGCGTCAGTCCTCAGTCTCAAGCCGGTCGGTTTTTGCAAATTGCGCCAACCTTACAGTTCAATCGACAAGTAAGACCTGATATAAATGACAATATTCATAGACTGCTTTCCTGATTAGACATTAAACGAGGATTTTCCCGGTAAGGTAAAATCGGAACCTTTCCTGAAATGAAGGCGGGTTATGTCGGAATTCTTGGCCGGGTCGCCAATTCCATATCTGATAGTCTGCCTCGCGGTGGCCGTCTCTTTCTTCTTCATTGGGTATTTCAGTGGGGTCAGGAGAGGCATTCCGGCGCGCGGAGCGGGTCCGTCACAATTCGGCAATGATGCCGCCATCCTGAAGCTCGTGGTGGAACATGCCCACGAGGGCCTGGTGATGCAGGACATCTACGGGCGCATAGAATGGACCAACCCCGCTTATTCCCGCATCACAGGTTATACAGCCGAAGAAATCCGGGGGCGGCGCCCGCAGGAATTCATTCTCGCGCCCGAGAGCCAGGTTTCGCCGGAAGAAATTGAGACTTTCAAGTTCGACCTGACAAAATACCAGTCCGGCTTCGAAGAGCTGATCCACAACAGGCGCAAGAACGGGGAATATTTCTGGAACCAGCTCACCTTCGCGGTTGTCGAGGGCAAGACTCTGGAAGACTCGAAGATCATTGTCATCTGCCGGGACGTCACCAGCAAGGTGGAATACATGGAAGAGCTGGAGGTCGTGCGCAACACGCTCAAATATCAGGCCGAGCACGATGATCTCACCGGCATCGCCAACCGGGCCAAACTCTCCTCATTTCTTCAGGAGACCGTCTCGGCCGCCAATGAGACCGGCCGGCAGGTCGGCATCATCCATTTCGATCTGGATCATTTCAAGGAAATCAACGACAGCCATGGCCACAGTGTGGGGGATGCCGTCCTGCAGCACGCCGCCCATGTTCTCAAATCGGTGCTGGGGGACAAGGGCCTTGCCGCCCGGACCGGTGGCGATGAGTTCATTGCGGTTGTTTCCGAGCCGTGCAGCCGCGAGCAGATGCAATCGCTGGGAAACCGGATTCTCGATGGTCTGGCAAAGCCCGTCAAGGTGGACAGCCAGAGCCTGAAGGTGAGCGTCAGTGTCGGGCTGGTGCTCGCGGATGGTGCAAAGTCGAGCGCCTCCGAACTGATCAATTGCGCCGACATGGCGCTTTACGCCGCCAAGAAAACGGGGCGCAGCCGGATCGCCTGGTACACGGAAGCCCTCGGGGCGGCGCATCGCCAGAAACGCATGACGATGGCGCAACTCGACGAGGACCTGGAAACCGGACGGCTGACCCTGCTGCTGGAACCGCAATACAGTTTCGAACACCGGCGGATCATCGGCTACGAGGCGTTCGCCTGCTGGCTGCACCCTTCCAGGGGGCTGGTCGATCCGGTTGAGATGCTGTCCTCGCAGGAAGATGTCAAACACATAGCCAAAATCGAACATTTTGCGCTGCGCCGTGGCATTGCGGAGATCAAGCGGCTTCGGGAAACCTCGACACATCCCTTCTTCCTGTCCGTCAATCTGACGGGCGCAAGTCTGAAGGATCCGGGCTTCAGGGATGCTGTTGAGGAACTTTGCGATGAGAATATGTTCGCAAGGCAAGACATCGTCATCGAACTGGACGAAAAAATAATCAGGCTAAACGAGTCCGACGGTCTGGCGGATCATCTCGGCAAGATTTCGGAGCTGGGTTGCCAGATTGCCCTGGACAAGTTCGGCAGCGGGCATGGCGGCGCCGGCCAGCTCATTCATCTGAACGCGGACGGGCTGAAAATCAGCCGTCTCCTGATTGCGGGTCTGAGGGACGGGACAAGCCAGCAGCAGCTGGTTGAGTCGATCATCCGGCTGGCGGCCACGCTCGGGCTGAAAACATCGGCGGTGGGTGTGGACACGCAGGAACAGGCCGAGATTCTGAGAAAATCAGGCTGCGGCGTGATCCAGGGAGAGGTGATCTCAAAGCCGCTGACCCCGAGAGAAGCGGAGACGCATATTCGGGATTTCGTGCCGCAATTCGAAATGCAGTAGCCGTCCGCCGAAGGGGCTGTGTCCCAATGGCAACAGTGACCCCGTCATGCAGCATATTGCCGCATTTTCGCTTTTCAACCCCGGCGAATGCGGTTACCAACGTTCCCGGTCAACTGTTGATGGTTGGCTTTAACCCTAGCAGCCGCCCGGCTGCGCAACCAGGAGGGCTTACATGATTGATCTTTGCATGATCCACCCATCTGCCGCCCTCATGGGTTGTCCGGGGATTGCTGTCCGCTTCCTCTAGGAAGCCACAGCCCGTCTTCATTATCCAGGACTTGGCGGTGACCGGCTCAAGCCGTTCCATCCGAGCTGCACGCGTGTTGCACCCGTGTCTGCCGTCACCAGTATTACGATCCCATTTCGGAGATGATCCGATGTCAATTCAATATTTGCCGCACGTGGCTGCCCTTGCGGAGCGTTCGGATTTCGAAGTGCCGCCGCCGAAAGAGCCTCAACCGGGATTTTTCCGCCGTGTCCGCCGCGTCGTGGTGGTCGCTGGGCTCTTCCTGGGACTGACCTTCGCGATCGCCGTGGTGTTTTTCATTCCGGTGCTCGTTTTCAATCTGGGCCGGATCGAAGCCCTGGAATTTGCGGGAGAGCTCATCCCGGCGAGCGTATTCGCCGAACAGCTCGTCGCGCTTTTCTGGGGAACGTTCATCCTCGCCCTGACATTCACATGTCTGGTCGCCGGCACGCGTCTGTGCGTCCCCGACAGCATCGTCCGCCCGGTTCAGCAATCGCCAATTCAGGACAGTTCCCTGCATCTGATGAGTGTCCTGCGGTTGATCGGGTCTGAGAGGTAAAAATGTTCGACTGGTTCGAGAAACTCGTCGATCCGTTCGAGAAAACGGATCTTGACGTGCCGCCGAATGGCTTCTGGGCCTTCTGCTGGTATTATACCAAACCGGTGTGGCCGATCCTGGCCGGCGTTTCCGTCCTTGGCGCAATGATCGCCTTTCTGGAAGTGATGATCTTCACGTTTCTCGGCGAACTGGTCACCTGGCTAGGCTCGGAAAGCGCAGAGACGTTCTTTCAGGACAACTGGCCGCAGTTGCTGTGGATGGGGCTGGTGGTGCTTGTGCTGCTGCCGGGTTGCGCCGCCATCTGGGAAATCATGTTCCATCAGGGCCTGATGGGCACATATCCCATGTCGGTACGCTGGCGGGTGCACCGGTATCTGTTGCGGCAGAGCATATCGTTCTATCAGGACGATTTTGCCGGCCGGATCGCCAACAAGCTGATGCAGACAGCGCTTTCGGTCCGGGAGGTCGTGACCCGCATCGCCGACATCCTGGTCTACGTTGCGGTCTATTTCATCGCCGCCCTGTTCGTGGTGGCGGACGCAAGTCTCTACTTCCTGATCCCGTTCGCGGCCTGGTTCGGGTGCTACATGGTGACCATGCGGATCTTCATTCCGCGCCTGAAGAATGTTTCCAGGGAGCAGGCGGATACACGGTCGCTCATGACCGGGCATGTCGTCGATGCCTATACGAACATTTCGACGGTCAAGCTGTTCTCCCACGCCGAACGCGAGGAGGAATATGCCAGGACATCGATGACCGCGTTCCTGAAGACCGTATTTCGGCAAATGCGGCTGGTCACGGGGATGAACATCACCCTGACGATCATCAACATGCTGTTGCTGTTCGCCGTGGGAGCATTGTCGATCGGTCTCTGGCAGGCAGGGCGGGTCACCACCGGTGAAATCGCGGTGGCGGTTGCCCTGGTCCTCAGGTTTCAGGGCATGTCGCAATGGATCCTTTGGGAAGTGTCCGGTCTTTTCGAGAATATCGGAACGGTTCAGGACGGCATCAACACCATCGCGCGGGAGCGGGACGTGGTCGATGTTCCGGATGCCGTCAGGCTTGCGGTTCCCGAAGGCGAAATCCGTTTCGACGGGATCTGCTTCCATTACGGCAAGCAATCGGGCGTCATCGAGGATCTGGATCTAACCATCCGGTCCGGAGAGAAAATCGGCCTTATTGGCCGGTCCGGCGCCGGCAAGTCGACGCTGGTCAACCTGTTGCTGCGGTTCTACGACCTGGAACGCGGACGGATCCTGATCGACGGTCAGGACATCTCCAAGGTTCGTCAGGACGACATCCGCGCCAATGTCGGTGTGGTGACGCAGGACACCTCGTTGCTGCACCGGTCGATTTTCGAGAACGTTGCCTATGGCAAGCCGGATGTCAGCCGCGTCGAGGTGGAAGGCGTCCTTGAGAAGGCGCATGCCCACGGGTTTGTCCGGGACCTGACGGATCTCAATGACCGAATCGGGCTGGACGCGCATGTCGGCGAACGGGGCGTCAAGCTCTCCGGTGGCCAGCGCCAGCGGATCGCCATCGCGCGGGTGCTGTTGAAAAATGCGCCCATCCTGGTTCTCGACGAGGCGACGTCCGCACTCGATTCGGAGGTGGAACTGGCCATTCAGGAAAGCCTGTTCGACCTGATGGAGGGCAAGACCGTGATCGCGATCGCACACCGCCTGTCGACCATCGCGGCCATGGACCGGCTGATCGTCATGGACAGGGGCCGAATTATCGAAGAGGGCTCCCATCAGGAGCTTCTTGAGAAAAACGGTCTTTACGCTCAGCTCTGGCAACACCAGTCGGGCGGGTTCCTGTCGTCGGTCGCGGCGGCGTGATAAACAGGGAAGAAACGCAGGGCCGAAATTCAGTTGAATTACGGTCTTGCGCTCTTTGACAAAAAAAGGGCAGAAAAGCGGCGCGGTGGAGCTTTTGGCTGCGACATAAATGTTTCGAGGCGTTCGTTGAACTGGACAAGCGTTTCGAAGGGTGCAAAAAGACAAGCCGCTTGACTGGTGCGGAGAGAGTGTCGTACCCGGTCCCCGAAAAGCCCGGCATGGTTCCGACCCCTTCTTTGCGAAAATGAAGGGCCCCCGAACGTGATGCGGGCTTTCGGTACAGGTTGAACAGGTTTCGAGAGGACGCGACCTTGGTACATACGGATCAGGCGGAACCGACCCGCCGCGATTTCCTCTACATTGCGACGGGCGCCATGGGCGTTGTGGGCGCTGGCGCGCTGGTATGGCCGTTCATCGACCAGATGAACCCCGATGCCTCCGCATTGGCTTTGGCTTCCATCGAGGTCGATGTGTCTGCCGTTGAAGAGGGGCAGTCAATTACAGTCAAATGGCGCGGGAAGCCGGTTTTCATCCGCAACCGTACAGAAACGGAAGTGGAAGAAGCCAAGGCCGTTCCCGTGGCCGATCTCAAGGACCCGCTGGCGCGAAACGCCAACCTGCCGGCGGATGCGCAGGCAACGGACCCCAACCGGGGCGTCGCAGGCCAGGAAAACTGGCTCGTTCAGGTGGGGATCTGTACCCACCTCGGCTGCGTGCCCATCGGCGATTCCGGCGATTTCGGCGGCTGGTTCTGCCCGTGTCACGGTTCTCACTATGATACCGCCGGCCGTATCCGCAAGGGCCCGGCTCCCGAGAATTTGCTGATTCCGCCGCTCGAGTTCGCCAGCGACTCGACGATCAAGATCGGCTAACGGCAAGATATTTCAGGAGACAGCCATGGCTGGACATTCAAACTATGTACCGCAGAGCGCCGCGGCAAAGTGGCTGGAAAGCCGGCTGCCGGTCATCTCGCTCATGCGCGGCTCTTTTGTCGACTTCCCGACCCCCAAGAACCTGAATTACTGGTGGACCTTCGGCGGTATCCTGTTTTTCATGCTGATCGCGCAGCTCATCACCGGCATCGTCCTGGCGATGCACTACACGCCGAACGCGGGTTTGGCGTTCGACAGTGTCGAGCATATCATGCGCGACGTGAATTTCGGCTGGATGCTGCGCTACCTGCATTCCAACGGCGCGTCGATGTTCTTCATCGCCGTCTATATCCATATTTTCCGCGGTCTCTACTACGGCTCCTACAAGGCGCCGCGCGAGATCTCCTGGATCCTCGGCGTGATCATCTTCCTGATCATGATGGGCACCGCCTTCATGGGCTACGTACTGCCCTGGGGCCAGATGTCCTTCTGGGGCGCGACGGTCATCACCAACCTGTTCTCGGCCATCCCGATGGTCGGCGATGCGATCCGCACCTGGTTGTGGGGCGGCTTTGCGGTCGACAACGCGACGCTGAACCGCTTCTTCTCGCTGCACTACCTGTTGCCGTTCATGATCTTCGGCGTGGTCATCCTGCATGTATGGGCGTTCCACACGACGGGTAACAACAACCCGACCGGAGTGCAGCCGAAGACCAAGCAGGACACCATTCCGTTCCATCCGTACTACACGGTCAAGGATTTCTTCGCGATCATCGTGTTCATGATCGTCTTTGCCTGGTTCGCCTTTTACGTGCCGAACTACATGGGCCATCCGGACAACTATATCGAGGCCAACCCGCTGGTGACCCCGGCCCATATCGTTCCGGAATGGTACTTCCTGCCGTTCTACGCGATCCTGCGCGCCGTTCCCGACAAGCTCGGCGGTGTAGCGGCGATGTTCGGTGCAATCGCGGTCCTGTTCGTGCTGCCCTGGCTGGATACGTCCAAGGTCCGCTCCGGTGCCTACCGTCCGCTGTTCAAGCAGTTCTTCTGGATCTTCGCATTGAACGCGGTGGCGCTCGGTTATCTCGGCGCGATGCCTGCGGAAGGAACCTATGTTCTTCTCGCCAGGATCTGCACAGTCTATTACTTCGCCCACTTCCTGATCATCCTGCCGATGCTCGGGTTCCTTGAGAAACCGCGGCCCGTGCCGACTTCCATTTCCGAAGCGGTCCTGAAGAGCGGGTCCGGCAAGCCGGCCGGTGCGGCAGCCGCACCGGAAACGAAGTAACGCGAACCGGATCAGGAGTTAGTTGAGACAATGAGCACCATGATCAAAATGGTTCGTTCCCTCGCCGCGGTGGCGGCCATTGCCGCCGCGACCCCGGCCCTCGCCGCCGGTGAAGCGCCGCATATCGAACGCGAGCAATGGTCCTTCTCCGGACCATTCGGCTTCTACGACCGCGGGCAGGTGCAGCGCGGCCTGAAGGTTTACCGCGAGGTCTGCGCGAGCTGTCACGGACTGCGGCAGGTCGCGTTCCGTAACCTTGCCGACTATGGCGGGCCGAGCTTTACCGAGGATCAGGCAAAGCAGATCGCGTCCGAATACACCGTGGTCGACGGTCCGAACGACGATGGCGACATGTACGAGCGTCCGGGGATCCTGGCGGACAAGTTTCCGTCACCGTTTCCGAACGAACAGGCCGCCCGTGCGTCCAATGGCGGAGCCTATCCGCCGGACTTCTCCCTGCTGGCAAAAGCGCGCGCCGGCCATCGCGGTTTTCCGTGGTTCGTCTTCGACGCGGTTACCCAGTATCAGGAACAGGGTCCGGACTATATCTACGCGCTGCTGACCAGCTATCCGGAAGACAATCCGGCGTGTCTGGGAGAGGATATCGACGGCTACTATAATCCGAAATTCCTTGGTGGATCGGTGACGGCGGAAGAATGCGCGCATGAGCATCTGACCGGCGGTCCGATCGGCATGGCGCCGCCGCTTTCGGAAGAAATCGTCGAATATACCGACGGTACGCCGATGACGGTCGAGCAGTATGCGCGCGACGTTGCCGCGTTCATGATGTGGGCTGCCGAGCCGCATCTCGAAGAGCGCAAGAAAATCGGCTTCCGCGTGATGGTCTTCCTGATCTTCTTCGCCGGACTGCTCTACTTCACCAAGAAGAAACTCTGGCGCAACGTTGACCATTGATTGAACGTTGACACAGTGCATTATGAAAGCCGCCGGTTACCGGCGGCTTTTTCTTTGAGAGGTAATGGAATGCGCCGCATATCGATTTTCCTGTGTGTGCTGCTTTTTCCCGCATCGGTATTTTCCCAATCCGCGGCGATGCATACGGTTGCCGTCCTGGATCTGCAGATTGCGATGAGAGCCGCGCTGCGGGCGGTGGAGGTCTGCACCGAGGCCGGGCATCAGGTGGGCGCGTCGGTCGTCGACCGCTTCGGCGTCGAGCAGGTAACGCTGCGCAGCAACATGGGCGGGGCGCATGTGGCCGAAACGGCGCGGCGCAAAGCCTGGACGGCGGCGAGCTTCAACATGCCCACTCTCGATCTGGACACGCTTGCCGAACCCGGCAGGGCGTGGGGCCTCGTTACCGTTCCCGGAGCGGTGACGCTTGGCGGCGGGCTGCCGATCGTCTCGCAGTCCGGAGAGCTTCTGGGCGGCATCGGCGTTGCTGGGGGCGGCGGCGGGGACAACGAGGCGCAATGCGCCAAAGCCGGCCTTGACGCGATCGCGGATCAGCTGAAATAACCCACGCGGATTACCTTCGGCGCCTTGAGACACAAGGCTGGCCGGATCAGGCAATTATCAGGAGCGGGCATGGCAGACGCAGTCTTGGGCATCATCGGCGGTTCGGGCATCTACGATTTGCCGGGTCTTGAAAATTCGGAATGGATCAGTGTCGAAAGCCCCTGGGGGGTCCCATCCGATCAGGTGCGGGTCGGAACCATAGACGGACTGAAAATCGTGTTCCTGCCGCGCCACGGCCGCGGCCATGTCTATTCGCCGACCACCATCAACTACCGTGCCAATATCGACGTCATGAAGCGCTGCGGCGTCACCGACCTTCTGTCTGTCTCCGCCTGCGGTTCGCTGAAGGAGGAACTGGGGCCGGGTACATTCGTGCTGGTGGATCAGTTCATCGACCGGACCATCGCACGGGAAAAGAGCTTTTTCGGCACGGGATGCGTCGCCCACGTCTCCATGGCGACCCCTGTCAGCCCGAAGCTGGTCGATGCAGTGGCCGCGGCGGCGGAAGCGGAAGACCTCGCCTACACCAAAGGCGGGATCTATCTTGCCATGGAAGGCCCGCAGTTTTCCTCGCTTGCCGAAAGCCGGCTCTACAGGTCCTGGGGCTGCGATGTGATCGGCATGACGAACATGCCCGAAGCCAAGCTCGCCCGCGAGGCCGAGATCTGTTACGCGACCGTCGCGATGGTCACCGATTACGACAGCTGGCATCCGGATCACGGCGAGGTCGATATCCAGGCAATCCTCAAGGTTCTGCGCGAAAATGCCGACAATGCGCAGCGCCTCGTTGCCCGCGTCGCCCGCGATCTGCCGCGCGAACACCGGTCCTGCCCGGCCGGCTCCGACACGGCACTGGAATTCGCCATGATGACGGCGCCCGAAAAACGGGATCCGGCGCTGGTCGCCAAACTGGACGCCGTCGCCGGCCGTATTCTGAACAAGGCCATCTGAGAGAGCGGCAGCCCGCAATCGGGAGCAAAATGGCTTCGGCCACTGGCGTAAACTTGCTATAAGCCACGGTCGGAGCCCGGGTCATCGCAACCCGGCCTGCCTGACCAGATCACAAACCCGGGACAGTTGCTGCTATCTCGGGAACCGTACCAGAAAGAGAGTTCGATGACCGAACAGACGATCCAGGATGAATTGATCTCGTCGATACGTACGATCAAGGACTATCCGAGCGAAGGGATACTGTTTCGCGACATCACCACACTGCTTGGCGATGCGAGGGCGTTCCGCCGTGCGGTGGACGCTCTGGTGCAGCCCTGGGCCGGTTCGAAGGTCGATCAGGTTGCCGGCATCGAGGCACGCGGCTTCATTCTGGGTGGGGCTGTCGCCCATCAGGTCTCTTCAGGTTTCGTACCGATCCGCAAGAAGGGAAAGCTGCCGCACGAGACGGTGCGTATCGCCTATTCCCTGGAATATGGCCTGGATGAAATGGAAATGCACAAGGACGCCATTCGGCCGGGGGACCGGGTCATCGTGGTGGATGACCTGATCGCCACGGGCGGGACGGCGGAAGCGGCCTGCAAGCTGCTGCGATCGATGGGCGCGAATATCGAGGCGGCAGTTTTCATCGTCGATCTGCCGGATCTGGGCGGGCGCGGGAAGCTGGAAGCGATGAACGTTTCGGTGCGCACTCTGGTGGAATTTCCGGGGCACTGAGCGCTCATGCAGGGAGGAACCGGCGCAGGGGGTGCCAAACCGGAATTTTCGCAGGCGTTTCAGAGGGACTTCGAGACCCTGCTGAAATGGCGTCGCGACGTGCGCCGCTTCAGGACCGATCCGCTTCCCGCCGGCGCGCTCGACCACCTTCTCGCTCTGGCTGATCTGGCTCCTTCCGTCGGCAACAGCCAGCCCTGGCGGATCGTGATCGTAGACAGCCCGGACAAACGCGCAGGGATCGTTGCGTGCTTCGAAGCGGAAAACGAAGCGGCCGCGGGCCGATATGACGAAGGCATGGCGCAGCAGTACCGGCAGCTCAAGCTGGCGGGTCTGAAGGAAGCCCCCGTTCATCTGGCGGTTTTCTGCGACGGCGCACCCGCGCAGGGACACGGTCTCGGACGGGCGACCATGCCTGAAACGCTCGCTTATTCCACCGTCAGCATGATCCACACGTTCTGGCTGGCGGCGCGGGCGGAAGGCATCGGTGTCGGCTGGGTATCGATCCTCGACCCGCACGCCGTCGGGAATATCCTCAAGGTTGACGCCGGCTGGCGGCTCGTGGCTTATCTATGCGTCGGTTTTCCGGAAGAAGAGCATATCGATCCGGAACTGGAGCGTGCGCACTGGCAAGCGCGCAGTCCTCTGGAGACGCGGTTATTCCGGCGTTAGAGCATCCCGGGTTGGGCCGAACCCGGACCTGCTGCCCTGACACTACAAGAGCGATCAACTTTTTTGCTTTCGTGTATTGCCGCATGACAGCAGGTTGATCTGGGAGCGAATAATGCCTGTGATCATTCGACATACCGAAGACAGAGACCATGCCGACGTGCACCGGCTGCTGACGGACCGCTGGACCGCGCCGGACCTCATGCTCGACAACGAGATGCTCGATGCCTCGCGCCTGCCCGGATATGTCGCATATGACGGCGATGACCTTGTCGGCCTCGTCACGCTGATCAAGCGCGATGGCGAGTGGGAAATCGTGACGCTGGATTCAATCAACCGCTGGGGCGGGGTGGGCAGCCAGCTGCTCGATGCGGTGATCACCGAGGCGCGGACGAAAAACGTGCCGCGCCTTACCGTGCGCACCTCGAACGACAATCTGGATGCTTTCCGCTTCTACCAGCGCCGTGGTTTCCGGCTGGAGCGGATCGGCCAGGGGGTCATTGATCAGGAGCGGAAACAAAAGCCCGCAATTCCGCTTCGCGGCGACTACGGTATCGAGATCCACGACGAAGTGCTGTTCGCGAGGGTGCTGTGAAGCCTGTCTATCATTTGAGAATTTGTGAGCTTATTACCAGGAAGACAAACAATAGAATAATGGCTTCAACGATCCCATTGCTTGTATCTATGGTCGTGTGCGGGTATCTTTTTAATGAACATAGAGATCACTTTTCATATTTCCTGACGGTAGTATTTTCAGTTTTATTCTTTCTGTCCTTTGAATACGGGTTTTTCGCAAGAATGGCGTCTCTCGTGATGGGGAACTCCTTGCGCTCTGTTCGCGGGCAGCCAAGAACGCGCTTCCAAAGAGACCTGGGGCACTCCGTCGCTGTCTACAAGGCGGTCGGCATTTGGGTCGAGGACAAGAAATAGCCTTCTCTGAAGGTTGGCAGGCCGGACGCTGGGAGCCTTTTCCTTTGTGACCCATCCTTCGAGACGGACCTTACGGTCCTCCTCAGGATGAGGGTCAACATGTTGCTATTCCGGGACTTCCAACATCCTCATCCTGAGGAAGCGCGCCAGCGCTGTCTCGAAAGATGGGCCGCAGAGAACGGTTTCGCTGGCTTCCAATTTGAGCCTTCAGCGTATTTGCATTGCGCTGCACAATAGTTATAATCGCAACATCCCAAGATCACTCTACGTGCCGGAAAATTTCCGCGCATTTTCTGATAAGATTTCCTGAGGAGGATAATACATGACCGCTGCCAGGTCACTTGAAACGGCTGAGGAAATTTCAGATATCGCGTTCGGTTTCATGGGTTCGAAGGCGCTGTTTTCTGCGCTTCATGTCGGTTTGTTTTCAATCCTCTCCGACACGACTTTAACTCCGGAAGAAGTTGCCGCGAAAAGTCTTCTTGATCTCGACCGGGCAACCACTCTTCTGACGGCCTTGACCAGTCTCGGTCTGGTGCGCAAGGACGGCGCGGGCTTCACCAATTCCCCGGCTGCGGAAGCCTTTCTTGTGAAGGGGCGCAAATATGATTTCGGCGACTATCTGCGGTTCCAGATCGACAGGCAGATGTATCCGTTCATGACCCAGCTCAACGACGCGCTGACCGACAGTCTGGATCAGGATCAGGTTGCTTCCTATGAGGACTGGTTCAGCGATCCGGAAGAAGCCCGGCTCTATTCGCGCTCCCAGCATGCCGGCTCGCTCGGACCGGGGCGCGGGCTTGCGAAGATGGTCGATCTGTCCACGGCGAAGACACTTCTGGATGTCGGCGGCGGCACCGGTGCGTTTTCGATTTCGCTGTGCAAGGCCTATCCGCAACTGACGTCCACCATTCTGGATTTCCCGAATGTCGCCAGCGTCGGTGAGGAATTCATCGCGGAGGAAGGCCTTTCGGACCGGATCGCCTACCGGCCGGGCAACGCCCTCACGGACCCGTGGCCGGAAAGCGCCGACGCGGTGCTGATGTCCTATCTCTTTTCCGGCGTTCCCGGATCGGCGATCCCCGGTCTGGTGCGCAAAGCCGGCGAGGTGCTTGCTCCCGGCGGGCGCTTCATGGTGCATGACTTCATGGTCGACGAAAACCGGGAAGGTCCGAAACTTGCCGCGCTCTGGCAGCTTCAGCACACGGCGTTCAACCCGGAAGCCCGCTCCATCACCAGCGCCTATGTGGCCGGGCTGATGGAAGCGGCCGGATTTGACCAGGTCAGGACGGAAGTGATGATCCCCGGCATGACCATGCTGGTGCATGGCCGCAAGCCTGCCTGACATCTCGCCAGCCTGACACGTCAGCTCTTGCGCCGTTCCACGAACACGATTCCCTTGAAGGCGAAGACCAGCGTGCCGTCCTGATTATGCGCCAGCATGTCGGAGTGGATCAGTCCCCATTCGGGGCGGCTGCGGCTTTCCGTCTTGCCGGTCACGACGCGGCTGTAACGAAGGGTATCGCCGGCGAACACCGGCTTGACCCATCTCAGTTCCTCGAAGCCGGGGGAGGGGCCGAGCCTTGCCGGCGTGCGTCCTTCCTCGAGCGCCTTGCGGTGAAGCGCCTGATGCGTGGCGACGAACAGCTTCATGAATATGGATGCCGTGTGCCACCCGGAGGCGCACAGGTGACCGAAATGGGTTTCGGCCGCGGCCTCTTCGCTCAAGTGGAAGGGCTGGGGGTCGAACTTGCGGGCAAACCGGACGATCTCGTCGGCGGTGAAGGTATATTCGCCAAGGTCCAGCGTTTCACCGACCGCGATCTCCTCGAAAAACGCTGTCATGCGCCCGGATACCTCTTTGCGAAAAGGATGGGATTTTCCCACCGGAGAACTTCGGCATCGCTCTGGTTGATGGCCGTCACGCGCACGGAGACGATACCCATTTCCGGTCTCGAGCGAAGGTTTTTCGTTTCCAGAATTTGAGCGGTGGCGAAGAGCGTGTCGCCGGGAAAAACCGGGCGCTTCCACTGCAGCTTGCTGATGCCGGGTGACCCCAGGCCAGTGCTCTTGTTGAGCAGTCCCGTGGCCAGGAGGTTCATGACCAGGCTTCCGGTATGCCAGCCGGAGGCGGCCAGTCCGCCCAGAATCGACGCCTTGCCGGCCGTCTCATCCACATGAAAGGGCTGCGGGTCGAATTCACTTGCGAATTCGACGATGTCTTCCTTGCTCACGGTCACCGAGCCGAGCTCAAACTGCTGGCCCGGTGTGAAATCTTCGAAATGAATCAGGTCGGACATGAATTACGATGGCTGTCGTGACTGGTCGGGAATGCGACACGTCTGCATTCCGGGGCGATGAAAGGTGGCACAAGATCAGTCGTAATAGATCTCGTTGTCGTCCATATAGACGTTGCTGGCCGCGCAGATATCGATGGCGATGGGATCGTCCAGAACTTCCGTATCGTCGTCAGCAAGCCAGCCGACCTGGAATGTCTGGTCGCAGTTTCCGGTATCGGCAACAAACGTCGCCCGGGCATTTTCTCCCGGCTCCAGTGCTTCGGAAAGCCAGTTGTCGCTCCAGCCGCCGCCGTCATTGGTGTAGAAGCCGACGACGGTATTTTCTTCGGTGTTGTTGTAGATCCGGAAATAGCCTTCCGATCCCGTGCCCTGCGCGAGTGCGGCAGCGCCGGACACCAGCAAAGTGAGGCCGATGACGGCCGAACCAAGTACTCGCATTTAACTCCCCCGGGTGCGCTGCCTGTGTGGTTCCAAGGCCTGTGAAACTAGTCTGAGGTGCCGGGGAAGTAAATTCAATTCGGCGCCGGTCCGGGCCATTGCGGCATGTCTTCGACGCGAGCTGCTTCCCGCCTCAGACCTTCACATATTTGCGCCAGTCGTGCTCCTCCCGGAAACCCAGCACTTCGCGGATCTTGCGATTGGAAAACAGCGCCTCGTGCTCGCCGAGGTCCCGGCCGAGCGGGACATCGGGAAAGAAGCGTTTCAGGATTTCCTTGTTGGGAATATCGACCGAATTTGTGTCGTTGCCGGCATTGAAGACCTGATAGCCGAGGCCATCCTTTTCCAGGCACAGATCGACGATCTGGCCGAGATCGCGGGCATCGATGTAACAGAAGATGTTGCGGCGCCGCTGGGCCGGGTTCCTGAAAAAGTCCGGGAAACGGTCATATTCGTGCGGCTCGATGACGTTGCCGATCCTGAGCGCGTAAATATCGAAGCCGGAGCGCCGCTGGAAGGTGCGGGCCGTCTGTTCGTTGACCACCTTGGAGAGCCCGTAGCTGTCCATGGGATCGACGTCGTAATCCTCTTCCACCGGCAGGACCTTGGGATCGGCCACGCCGTCGGCGAAGCAGACGCCATAAGTGGTTTCCGACGAGGCAATAATGATCTTGCGGATGCCCAGCTTCACCGCCGCTTCGATGACATTGTAGGTGCCGACAGCATTCACCGCGAAGGTCTTGTTGTCCGGGTGGATCAGGATGCGCGGAATGGCGGCGAAATGAACGACGGCATCGAAGGAGGGGACGCCGTTGCCGGGCTCCATCTCGTCGAAATTGGCGTAGCTGGTCATGACGTTGAACATTTCGCCCGACTGGGTGATGTCGGCGGTGAGATTGTCGACACCCGGATGGTCGAGCGGTTTCAGATCGACATTGACCACCCGGTGGCCGCGGTCCAGCAGGTAGGGAACGACGTGCTTGCCCGCCTTGCCGGTGCCGCCGGTGAACAGAATTCGTTTGCGTGAGCCCATCTGCGTGTCCATCCCGAATTGATTGATTTGCGTCCATCATGCCGAAAAAGGCGCCGGAAACCAGAGGCTGATTTTATCCCTTTAGGGAAATCACCTTTTCGGGTGATTGCGGACCGGGTCCACGATGGTGGCCTTTGCCGCAAAATCCGGGTGTCTCTCTGCGTTGGCATCCCCGGCCTTGAGCCGGGGTCTCGTGACGGGTCCCGGATCAAGTCCGGGCAGCGCAACGGGACTTGTTGCAGCCGCCGTAGCAACAGCATTTAAAGCGGCCAGAAAATCAGGATTGCCGGTATGGCGACCGCGAGGACCAGGATTTCGAGCGGCAGGCCGATGCGCCAGTAGTCGCCGAACCGGTAGCCTCCGGGGCCCATGATGATGGTGTTGTTCTTGTGGCCGATAGGCGTCAGGAACGCGCAGGAGGCGGCCACGGCGACACCCATCAGGAAGGCGTCCGAGTTCACGTCGAGTGTCGTGGCAATCTGTACGGAGATCGGCGCGGCGATCAGGCAGGTGGCGACATTATTGAGGAAGTCCGAAAGGGTCATGGTGACGACCATAAGCACCGCAAGGGTCACCCAGGCGGGCGCACCGGCGGTCGTGGTGACAATTCCGTCCGCGATAAGCTGGGCGTTTCCCGCCTGTTCGAACGCCTGCCCGAGCGGAATGAGCGATCCGAGCAGGACAATCACCTTCCACTCCACCGCGTTGTAGACTTCCGAGCCGCTGACAAGACCGGTCGCCGCGTAGAGAATGACGCAGGCGGCAAGCGCCACGGGCAGATAGGCTATTCCTGCCACTGCCGCCGCTATGGCGACCACAAAGCCGGCAATGGCCAGCCAGCTCTTGTTGCGCTGGATCATGCCGGTCTGACGGCCCTCCAGCGGCAGAACGCCAAGCCAGGTGCAGGCCTCTTCCAGCCGGTCCGGCCTTCCGAGCATCAGCAGGACGTCGCCCGGACGGACCGGCTCGTGACGGACGCGTTTTTGAATGCGCCGCCCCTGGCGGGAAATGCCGAGCAGGGTGACGCTGTGATTGTTCAAAAGCCGCATGTTGAGCGCCGAACTGTTGGCGATGCGGGCATTGTCGGGGACAATGGCTTCGATGAGCGACAGCGCGTCTCCGGTAAAGCCCCCCTTGTGCCGTTCCGATCCGGCGAAGCCGAGTTTTGCCGCTCCCATGAAGCTTTCGATGGCTTTCGGATCGCCTTCCACCATCAGGAAATCGCCGTCCTTGACCGGTTCGCGGCGCGCGAAGCCCTTGATCCGGCGTCCGTTGCGGATAAGGCCGATTATGGCGACATCCTTCTCGTCCGCGGCGGGATAAAGATCGCCCACCGTAAGGGACTTTTCTTCCGAACCCGTGCTGACCTTCAGTTCGGCCACGTAGAGACTTTCCGCGAAGTCGGAAGGTTTTTCCTCCGCGCGGAAGCGTTTCGGCAGGAGGCGCCAGCCTATCAGGGTGACAAAGGCGATGCCGCTGACGGCGACGGCCAGGCCCACGGGGGCGAAGTCGAACATGGAAAAGGGAGCGCCCAGGGCGTCCGACCGGTATTGCGCGATGACGATGTTCGGCGGCGTGCCGATGAGGGTGATCATGCCGCCCAGGATCGTCGCGAAGGACAGCGGCATGAGCGAGAGACCGGCGGAACGGCCGGCTTTTTTCGCCGCCTCCAGATCGAGCGGCATGAGCAGGGCCAGCGCGGCGACATTATTGATGATGCCCGAAAGGGCGCCGCCGAAGACCGCCATCAGGCCGATATGTCCGGACAGGCCGCGCGAGGCCGACAGGAGACGCCCGGCGATCAGTTCGACGGCACCCGAATTCATCAGGCCTCTTGAAACGATCAGCACCAGGGCGATGATCACGACCGCCGGATGCCCGAAGCCCGAGAAGATCCGGTCCGACGGGATAAGGCCGAGAAACGCACCGACGATCAGTGCGGCGAAAGCGATGAGATCGAAACGGATGCGGCCCCAGACCAGCAAGGCAAAGACGATGCCGAACAGGATAAAAAGGGCAGTCTGGTCGAATGTCACGGATAAGGGGCTCCGTTGAGGGGGCGGCTGCGGCAGAGGATCGGCACGGTTTCAGCAGACCATGACCGAAGATTGATCCCAAGACCAGCCGTCGATCCGTTTTGCTCTCCATATCCCTGTCGGCGACGGCGTGTATATCCTCACCAACGCTTCCGCCGTCATCCGGTTCCGGACGACAGCAGGCCAGCCAATGAAAAAACCCGCCGGGAAACCGACGGGGTTTTCATTTCGTCCCGGGTCATGCGGAGACGGGGCTTAAATCACCTTTACGGAGAGCCCGGGCAGGTCCGCGATCGAGACTTCCAGCACGTCGCCACGGGCAACCGGGCCGACGCCTGCCGGCGTTCCGGTCAGAATCACGTCGCCGGCGGCCAGTTCGAAATACTCGGAGAGATAGGAAATCATTTCCGGGACTTTCCAGATCATCTGGTTGAGATCGCCGTCCTGTTTGACCTCGCCGTTCTGTGTGAGCCTGATCGAACCTGTGTCCTTCGGGCCGCATGCGGCGGCTGGAACCAGGGGCGTGATCGGAGCCGATTTCTCGAACGCCTTGCCGATTTCCCAGGGACGGCCCATCTTCTTGGCCACGCCCTGCAGGTCGCGGCGGGTCATGTCGAGCGCGGCTGCATAGCCGTAGACATGATTGAGCGCGTCGGCGATCTTGATGTCCGTGCCGCCCGATTTCAGCGCCACGGCCAGTTCGGCTTCGAAATGTACGTCTTCCGATTGCGCCGGGTAGGGAAACTCGTTCGAGACAACGAGGTTGTCGGAGTTCTTCTGAAAAAAGAAGGGGGCCTCCTTGTCCGGGTCGTGTCCCATTTCGACAGCATGTGCCGCGTAGTTCCGGCCGATGCAGTAAACTCTACGGACCGGAAACCGCTTGTCGGTTCCCTTGACGGGCAATGTTGCGGGCTGTGGCGGCTCGATCACAAACTCAGACATTCAACACCTCTGCTTTTTTAGGTTCTGCATTGACGAAAACCCTTACCGATTTTTAGATCAATCACAACCAATTTTTCTTGTTTCGATTTTTTCTTGCAATATAGCAATGATTGAGGATTAATCATCGTATTGATCCTGAAATTGGTTGATCAATTTTCTGATTGGCTGCAGATCTTGAACGAAGGGAAACAGCTGGTGCTAACCCGTCCGGAAACGGCATCCCGCGGTGAAGCGGTGGGGCTACTCAAGGATTTTATCGCTGAAAACAGCTTCGCTCCCGGAGACAGGTTGCCGGCCGAGCGGGAGCTCATTGGCCGGCTGGGCATGACGCGGAGCAACCTGCGCAAGGCGCTGGACAGCCTTGAGCATGAAGGCGTCATCTGGCGGCATGTCGGCAAGGGGACGTTCATCGCGGGACAGGACGACAGGCTCGACATCGGGCTGCTGTCGGACATCGGCCACCAGATCACACCGGTCAAGATGATGCGGGCCCGGCAGTGCATCGAGGCTGTGATTGCCCGGGAGGCGGCGATCAACGCCTCCAGACAGGCCGTCAAGAAGATCATCCAGATCAAGGATCGGGCCAGGGCGGCGTCGAGCTGGGAAGAATACGAGACCCAGGACGATCTGTTTCATTACGCGATCGCGGAAGCCACGGACAATATCCTGCTGCTTGCCCTGTTCGACCAGCTCAACAAGGTTCGCCGGGCCGTGGCGGTCAGCACGGTGATCCGCGAGACCAGGCGTCCGCCGGAGGATCATACAAGTTTCACGGAACACGACCGCCTCTGCGCGGCGATCGAAGCGCGCGATCCCAAAGCCGCACACGATGCCATGTGGCAGCACATCAGCTCCGTTTCCGCGCGTCTGTTCGGGGAGATGTGAAGACACGTTTTTTCGGGCGGCCCGACCGAGCCAAAGAAGCCGGAGGCCCGCGCGAAACAATCGGACCCACGAGGTCCATATTCGGGAGGAGAACCATGAATACTTTCTTGCGCAAACTGGGAGCGGCTGCCGCGGCCATTCCGCTTGCCGTCGCCCTGCTGGCGAGTCCGGCTGACGCCGCCGGCAAGATCAAGATCGCGCTTGCGGAAACCCCTTCGGACGAGCTGGCGGCCTTCTTTGTCGCCCTCGACCGGGCAAAGGCCAACGGCCTCGATTACGAGTGGACCGCTTTCTCTGACGAGGAACTCGCCATTCAGGCGGTGCTGAGCGGCCAGATGGATATCGGTTTCGGCACGCCCTATGCTGCCATGCAGCGCTCCAAGGCGCCGATCCGGATCGTGTTTCAACTGTCGAAGCTGAAATTTTTTCCGGTCACGTCCAAGAAATACGACAAGCTGGAAGATCTGAACGGCGAACCGATCATGCTGCACTCGCGCGGCGGGGGCACGGACTCCATCGCCAACGTGATCGAGGACAAGGTCGACATCAAGTTCGGCGACCGATCCTACGTGCCCGGTTCGTCAAACCGGGTGGCGGCGCTCATGGCCGGCCAGACCGATGCGACGATCATCGATCTGTCCAACAAGAACAAGATCATGAAAATCGCCGGGGACAAGTTCAACGTCCTGCCGATGTTCGAGGTCGATGCCAGCGACGAAGCGCTTTTCGCCAACCTGGACTGGATCAAGAACAACGAGAAGGACGTCGATATCTTCGTCAACGCCCTGCTCAGCGTCTGGCAGGACATGGCCGAGGACCCGACGATCATTTCGAAGGAAACCGATCCGAACGGGCCCATCGGCCAGCTTCCGCCGGAGATCCTGGGCACGCTTGACGAGTTCTACGCCGCAGCGGTCGAGGGAGGGCTTTACGATCCCAATGGCGGCGGCGAGAAAGCGGCTCTTGCCGATTTCGACTGGTATTCGCGCGCCGGTCAGCTTGAGGGAGACCTCTCGACGCTGAAGGTAGAGGACTTCTGGTACCTCGAGCCGCTTAAAAAAGCGGCGAAATAAGTTGCCTGCACGGCCGCCGGTCCGTCCGGCGGCCACCTTTTCATTTCAGCGAAATCAGGAATGTGGCTTATGACGCGCCGTTCCCTCTGGCTCAAGATCATATCCGCGGCGGTGCTTTTCGGGGCCTGGCAGATCGCGGGAATGATCCCGGTCAGCTACGCTTTTCCGACTTTTTTCGAATCCATGGCGGCTCTCTTCCGCATGGCCGCCGACGGCACGTTGCTTACGGCCTATGTCGAAACGCTCCGCCCTCTGGTGGTTGGCGTCGGCATCTCGGCCTTTCTGGGGATCGGCCTGGGATTGTGGATCGGGCTGAGTGCCAGGTTCGACTGGCTGTTTTCGCCGATTTTCATCGTCATGCAGGCCGCTCCGCTGGCGGCGCTTATCCCGCTGCTCGTCATGGCCTACGGCATCGGGCTGACCTCAAAGGTCTTTGTCGTCTGCATCATGGCGATGCCGGTCATTGTCCTCAACACGGCCAGCGCGGTGCGCAACACGCCCGCCTCGCTGAAGGAGATGGGCCGGTCCTTCCTGGCCTCCGATACGATGATCATGCTCAGGATCATCATACCCGCCGCATCGCCGGTGATCTTCAGCGGTCTTCGGCTTGGCGTTTCCGCAGGCTTCATCGGGGCCATTCTCGCCGAACTGAAGATCACGCCGACCGGCGTCGGCGACATCATCACCTACAGCCGCTCGATTGCGGATTACCCCGCCATGTATGCGGCGATCTTCTCCATCATCCTTCTCGCCGTCCTGTTCCTGAACTTCCTGGAGCGGCTCGAAGTGTATCTCTTTGAAGGAAATGTCCGTGGTTATGCCTCAGATTAAAGAAGCCGTGAACGTGCCAGACATGCCGCAATCCGACAACGCCGTCGTTGCCCGGGGGATTTCCAAGACTTACGGTGAGGTCGAGGCGCTGAGAGATCTGTCGCTGGAATTTCCCCGCGGTCAGCTCACATCCCTGCTGGGGCCGTCGGGCTGCGGCAAGACAACCCTGCTCAAGATCATCGCGGGACTTTTGAAACCGAATTCAGGTGAGATTGAAGTCAACGGCAAGCCCGTCAAGGGGCCTGGTCCGGACCGCGCCTTCGTCTTCCAGGACTTTGCCCTGATGCCCTGGGCGAATGTGTTGCGCAACGTGGCTTTCGGTCTGGAACTGCGCGGCGTTGCCACATCCGAACGCGAGGCGATCGCCGAGAAGTATATCGCCGAGGTCGGGCTTGCGGGTTTCGAGAAAAGCTATCCGCATCAGCTTTCCGGCGGCATGCGCCAGCGCGTCGGTCTTGCGCGCGCCCTGTCGGTCGATGCGGATGTGCTGCTGATGGACGAACCGTTTTCCGCTGTCGACGAACAGACCAGGCGCAAGTTTCAGGAAGATCTTCTCAATCTCGTGCAGCACGAGAACAAGACCTTCATTTTCGTCACCCACTCGATCGAGGAAGCGGTCTATGTTTCCGACCAGATCGCGATCTTGCTGCCGCGCCCGAGCCGGGTGTCGGAAATCATCCGCCCGACCGACCTGAGGCACAAGAATGTCGACAATATCCGCCGCGACCCGGAATACCTGGATATCGTCGACAGTATCTGGGCTTCGCTGCGCAGCTACGTGGAATAGGAGAGGCCAATGACACTCTTCGGATACCGCCTTCCGGCCATGTCCTCGCTGATCCTCTGGGCCCTGGTCTGGGAAATCATCGGGCGGCTGGATCTGACGTTCTTCGTGCCGCCGCTGTCGGAGGTTCTCGTGACGCTGACTTCGGTGATCGGCACGGCACCTTTCCTGAAAGCTCTCTCGGAGACGGCCCAGGCGTTCGGGGCCGGTGTTGCGGCTTCCGTGCTGATCGGCATCCCGGTCGGCATCCTGATGGGCAAGAACCGGCTCATCGACGAGTTGCTGCTGCCCTGGGTGAACATGTTCCTGAGCGCACCGCTGACCGCGCTCGTGCCGGTGCTGATGGTGCTGTTCGGGTTCGGCATGAAATCGATCATCATCACGACAACGCTCTTCGCCATCTGGATCATCATCCTGAATGCCAGGGCCGGAGTGCTGCAGATCAACCGGTCGCTGGTGGAGATGGCGCGCAGTTACGGGGCCAACCCGTTCCAGGCGTTTTACAAGATCTATTTCTGGGCCGCGCTGCCTGAAATCCTGGGCGGGGTGCGCATCGGTGTGATCCGGGCGGTCAAGGGTGTCATCATCGGTCAGCTGCTGATCTCGATCGTCGGCTTCGGCGCGCTGTTCGAGCTCTATGCCAACAATTTCCTGATGGCCCATTTCTGGGCGGTGCTGATCGTGCTCTTCGCCCTGGCGTTCTCGGTCTCGGAAATTCTCGCCTACCTGGAGCGGCGGGTGTCCTATTACGCGGCGAGCCGCTGAGACCGGTTTTCCGCTGAAACGCCCGGGCCATGGTCCGGGCGTTCCCAAAGAGTTGCCTGAAAAGAGTCTGGCGCTGTCTTACGTATTGAACTTGAAGAGCAGGATGTCGCCGTCCTTGACGATGTATTCCTTGCCTTCGTCGCGCGCCTTGCCGGCTTCCTTGGCGGCGGTTTCGCCGCCAAGCGAAACGTAGTCGTCATAGGCGATGGTCTGGGCCCGGATGAAGCCGCGTTCGAAATCCGTGTGGATGACGCCGGCAGCTCCCGGCGCCCTGGTGCCCTGGGTTATGGTCCAGGCGCGTGTTTCCTTCGGCCCGGCCGTGAAATAGGTGATCAGGCCGAGCAGGTCGTAGCCAGCACGGATCAGCCGGTCGAGCCCCGGCTCTTCCAGGCCGATGGTTTCCAGGAACTCTTCCTGTTCCGCGGTGTCTAGTTGCGAGATTTCCGCCTCGATGGCCGCGGAAATCACGACGCATGCCGCGCCTTCTTCCTTCGCTCTGGCGGCAACCTTCTCGGAAAGCGCGTTGCCGGTTCCGGCGGACGCCTCGTCCACGTTGCAGACATAAAGAACCGGTTTGGACGTCAGGAGGTTCAGGCCCTGAAGCAGCCGTGCTTCTTCCGCGTCGGCCACTTGCAGCAGGCGCGCCGGCTTGCCGTCCTGCAGAAGGGTGAGGGCGCCTTCCATGATCGGCAGGAGTACCTTGGATTCCTTGTCGCCGCTGCCCGCCTTCTTCCTCAGCGGGGTGATGCGGCGCTCCAGGCTTTCCATGTCGGAGACCATCAGTTCTGTTTCCACCGTTTCGGCATCGGCCAGCGGGTCGATCGCGCCTTCGACATGGGTGATGTCGTCGTCCTCGAAACAGCGCACTACGTGTGCGATGGCATCGACCTCGCGGATGTTGGCCAGGAACTGGTTGCCCAGGCCTTCGCCCTTCGACGCGCCGCGCACCAGACCGGCAATGTCCACAAAGGTAATGCGGGTCGGGATGACTTCCTTGGACCCGGCAACCTTGCGGATCGCATACAGGCGCGGGTCCGGAACCGCGACTTCGCCCGTATTCGGTTCGATGGTGCAGAACGGATAATTGGCAGCCTGGGCCGCTGCGGTCTTGGTGAGCGCATTAAAGAGCGTGGACTTGCCGACATTCGGCAGCCCGACGATGCCGCACTGGAAACCCATGGGAGTTCGCTTTCGGTTCGTGTCGTGAAACTGTTGCAGCGCTACATGCCCGAGCGCACCGGGCAGGTCAAGGGTTTGGAGCGGCGGCGGCGCAGGAAGCGGGCGGGACCACCGGCAATTTGCGTGTCCCGCACCCGGCGGTGGACCGAAGGGGCGTATAAGCTCTTTTTTCGCAGGCGCGATAGGCTATACTTCAGCATATTTCAAGATGCGATGTTTCGGGAATTTGGTTGGGATGATCTCCTCGGTTTCGATCTTCACCCACGGGCTCATCCGGCGCGTCGGGTTTCATTCAGCCGCGCTTGTTGCTCTCCTGGCTCTGGGCACCGCATGGGGAGCCATTCCCGCCGGCGCCCAAGCCTTCGATCCGCGCAGTCTGACGGGCCTGGGAGGGGATCAGCCCATCGATCCCGCGCAGCTTCAGGACGTCAGGACTGCCGAGGTCACCCGAGCCTATATCCCCGATGCGATCGATCTCTCGCCGCTGATGCCGCCGCCGGTGCTGCAGCGTTACGGAAGCTGCGTCTCCTACGCGATCGGTTATGCTCTGCGCGGCTATTATTCGGCACTGGAAAACGGCACGCAGCCGGGGCAGGTGAATTTCACGCCCAGTCCCGCCTTCCTCCACTCCCGGATACGCAACCCGGTAACGACCTGCGACGACGCAGGCAGCAACGCGCTGCTGGCGATGCGCTATTTCTCCGGCAATGGCGCACCGGACAGGGATGCCGTTCCCGACAGCGCGATCTGCACCGACACGGCCGAATACGCGACCACCGCTCCCACCCGTTTTCGTATCCGCGGGTTTGAATTCATCTTTTCCAGCGGCCGGCGGCGGAGCCATGCAGGCAACCGGGTTCTGGATGCGATCAAGCAGCAGCTGGCGGCCGGGAACCCCGTCGCCACGGGCTTCAGGACAGTTGGCGTTGTGCCATCGGCGGAGCAGCCCGGGGGCGCGACCCTGCAATATCTGAAGGCGGGAGAAATATACCGGGGATCGCTGGGTCCGAATTCAGGGCCGTCCGGCGGCCACCAGATGGTGTTCGTCGGGTATGACGAGCGGCGGCAGGCCTTTCTGGTCCAGAATTCCTGGGGTCCAAGCTGGGCTGGAGACGGTTACGGCTGGATCAGCTATGCCGCCGCAAGGGCGGATATGCATAACGCCTCCATCATGCGCACCAATGTCGTTCCGCCCCGTCCCGTTCCCGGAATCACCCGTACAGATCGGGACAACGAGGTCGCTTTTTCCGAAGACGCCTGCAGCCGGCTGTATGTGGTCGATGAATTGTCCGGCCTCGGCCCCGTCCTGAACGGCTTCGTGAGCAGCCGTGAGGCCCTTCGGGGGCTTTCGGCGGAGTATGCGCCCGAGCAGATCCGCGACGTCGCGATCCGTCCCTGGCCGGTCTGTGAGGTCCTGAAAACGCTGGACGGGCCGCTGGCCGAACCGTCACGGCCGGAAATCCGCATGCTTGGCGGGGAGACGACGCTCTCCTACGGTGACTCGCTCGCCTTTCAGGTGCGCGCACCCGATTTCGCCTCCTTTCTCTATATCGTCTATCTTCAGGCGGACGGCACCGTGGTCAACCTGTTGCCCCGGCGGGGACCCGTCCGGCAGCAGGTGGATTTCGGCGCAAGATTCGTTTACGGGGACGGCCGCAAGGGACGCCAGAAATTCACCGTACAGCCGCCTTCCGGCGCTGAAGCAATCGTGGTGATCGCGGCGCGCAGTCCCATCTCGCAGCTCGAGGAGCTTGAGGAAGAAGGCGGTGGACAGTTCACCATGCCCGCCAGTGCCAAGAGCGGTGGCAGCGTGGCCGACGACAGGCACTTCCTGACGGCGCTGCGGGCAGGGATGGCCGAACGGCCGGATGAATTGAGCCTCGGTCGCGAAATCTCGGCCGCCGTGCTTCATCTGACGATACGGGACTAATACCAAAGAGCGTTGATTATGACTCATCTGACCTGTTTTAAAGGGTTTTCGGCCAGGAGCTCGTAGCAGCGCGCCTCGCCGGCGAACGGGAATGGCCCATCAGATGGGTCATAATCAACGCTCTTTAGTATAAGACACTATCAAGTTTTGCAGGGGTGGTTTCATGCGGTTTTCAACTATAGTCCGGCCAATGCTGGTAATGCCGATCATGGCCGCTGGCGTTCTGCTGGCCTTGCTGCTTCCCGTTGCAGCACAAACGGTGACGAGCGAGGAGATCGTCCGGGCTCTGCTGCCGCAGGACAGCGGCTCCAAGGTGCGGTCCTTCCGCAAGAAGGAACCGCATCCTTACCGCGGGATCAATATCGAGGGGGAACTGCCGCCGGAGGTGGAGCTGCCACGGATCAATCTTACGGTCAATTTCGAGTTCGATTCCGCTTCCCTCACCAATGACGGCATCCTGACCCTTCAGGCGCTGGGCGTGGCGCTGCAGGACCCGCGTTTGAAGAACATGCGCTTTCAGATCGCCGGACATACGGACCTGCGCGGCTCGTATCAGTATAATGTCAGTCTTTCCCAGCGCCGGGCGCTGACGGTCGCTGAATTCCTGGCTGCTTTCTATGGCATTCCCCGGCAGCAGCTCTACCCGGTCGGCTACGGCGAAAGCCGTCCCGTCGATCCGTATAATCCCTCCAGCGGGCTGAACCGGCGCGTTGAAATCATCAATGTCGCGCCATTGTCGTGACGGGGTGATCTTGAAATGCCGTCTTTTGCGGGCGGGACAGCGCATCGCGTGCCAGAACAAGCTCCGCAACGATCGCGTCCGCCGGGAGTGCCCCGCGCGTCCGATCAACGTCCGCGCAGAAACTTCGCTTATTGCAGTCCGGGCGGGTCGATGAGACCGCGCGAACAGCCCATGCCGACGGTGTCGGCGGCGAGCATGAGGTCGCCCAGCCCGCTTTCCGGCGTGACCGTGCCCTTTAGACTGATCCAGATTTCGTTGATGAGATTGCGGCCGCCATCGGATGTGCATTTGATCTCGACCCGCTCGCCTGTGCCGGCGCCGAAATCCGCGTCGAAGGCGGCGCGGATGTCCGCACCGGTGATTTCCCCGCCGACATTGTTGAAGAAGAGATCGCCCACGGCGCTGTCGTTGATCAGATCCGTCAGGTGAAGCGTGTCGTCGAAATATTCGTCCGCCCCGCCGTCTCCCAGAAAACAGGTGCCATGCTTGATCCATTCGTGATGATGCAGGAAGCTGGCAAAGCCCGGCATCGCCGCGCGCAGCGCGTCGGCGGTGTCCGTGTCGATTTCCGGTGAGGGGAGGCGGTTCCAGTTGTCCGGATTGTCGAGATTTTTGACATTCGCCGGCACGCCGCAATAATCCTTGCCCTTCGGCTGTGGCCAGAGGCCGTGGATCGACAGTTGACGGGTGGTGTGCGGCAGGAGCCCGTCATTCAGGTCCCGGCACTCCTTCTTGCCGGAACGGATCTCGCAGAAGGCCGGCTGCCAGCTCAGGGTGAGCAGATTGTCGGTCGATTCCGATCCGCTCTGGTCGATGACGACGTCATCGTCCTCATCGACGGGCCTGCTGATGGCGGTGCCGGCTTCCACCACGTGAATGCCGCAGGAGGTGCTGACCCAGCGGGAATTGGTGACGGGCGCGCCATCGATCACGACCTGGAAATAGTCTCCGCCTTCCTTGTTAAGGCCGAGCATCTCATAGGCCCTGTGCACGGATGTGGTGATATTGCCGGGATTGGTCTGTTTATTCTTGCTTTGAAAGGCTTCGCAGACCTCTTGGGCGATGAAATATCCGTCAAGCTTGAAGAAGGCGGATGCCGGTGCCGGCAGAACCAGACACAGGACAGCAGTCACAAAAAGGAAACGCATCACTCACCTCCCGGAATCGTCGCGTCAGAGCGCGTCCAGACCATGGGACGCGCGCATTGCAATTATGTGACGCGAGAGGTGTTGTTGCAACATCCAGAGGTTGCGGTTGCGGCTTAAAACCCGGTCAGCTCTTGTCTCCGCCGAGCAGCCTTTTCAGCATGTCGGCCATGGGGCCGGTTTTCGGTACGCTGACGGGTTGCTGCTGACGGGCCTGGCGAATGTGACTCTGGCCTTTCGGTTTTCCGGCCGCGCCCCCGCCGTCCTTGCCCGGGTCCGATTTTTCCTTGCGCTTGGCTTTCTCCGGTTCCAGGGCGAGGGTCAGCTTGTTGGCGAACTGGCTGTCCTTACCCTCGGCCAGCAGGCTGGCATTGTCGGCAATTTCCGCGAGCAGCGGGTCCAGCCAGTCCCGGTCCGATTTGGCGAAATGACCGAGAACGTAGTTGGAGACCAGGTTCTTGTCGCCGGGATGGCCGATGCCGAGGCGCAAGCGCCGATAGTCCGGGCCGATATGATCGGAAATCGACCTGATGCCATTGTGGCCGCCATGGCCGCCGCCCTTCTTCATGCGGAACTTGCCCGGGGGCAGGTCGAGCTCGTCATAGATCACGAAGATGTCTTCCGGCTCCAGTTTGTAGAAGCGCATGGCTTCGCCGACGGAGCGGCCTGAATCGTTCATGTAGGTGGAGGGCTTGAGCAGCAGGACATTCTCAGCGCCGATGCGGTTTTCGCAAACATGGCCCTGAAACCGGGATCGCCACGGGTGGGCGCTGCAATGGCGTCGATGGATCTCATCGATGGCCATGAAGCCGATATTATGCCGGGTACCAGCATAGTTCGTGCCCGGATTGCCTAGGCCGACGATCAATTTCATGGCATGCCTTCCAAGACTGCATCCTGAAATGAAAAAGCAGCCGGAGCGGCTGCTGATAAAGGGTTCTCCGTGGAGGAGAGGAGGCAGCTTGCTGCCTCCCGCATTTTTATAGCAGATCGCGAATTTATTCGCTTGTCTCTTCTGCGACTTCTTCGGGAGCCTCGTCGTCGGTCTCCTGAACACCTGCCGGCGCGGCGATCGTCGCGATGGTGAAATCGCGGTCGGTGATCGTCGGATGGCAGCCTTCGGGAAGCTTGACGGCGGAAATGTGCAAGCTGTCGCCCGGCTGAGCCTTCAACAGATCGATTTCCAGAGCTTCTGGGATGTTGTCGGCCGGAACGGTCATTTCGACGGTGTGACGCACGATGTTCAGAACGCCACCCTTCTTGATGCCCGGGCATTCTTCCTCGTTGAGGAAGTGGACCGGCAGATCGACGGTCAGGGTCGCGCCCTTGGCGACACGCAGGAAATCGACATGCAGGACAGTGTCGCGCACCGGGTGCAGCTGAAAGTCCTTGGCGATGACCTGGTGCTTTTCACCGTCGAGATCGACAATACCGATATGAGTCAGAAAACCGCCCTTTTGCAGGGTGAGAGTGGTTTCCTTCATGGAAATGGTAATCGGCAGAGCCGGTTTTTTATCGCCGTAGATCACGGCAGGTAGAAGGCCTTCTCGACGCAGTGTCCGTGCGGCCCCCTTGCCCACCCGGTCCCGTGCCGACGCCTTCAGCTCATAGCTGGCAGCCATGGCAAAACTCCTTGAGTGTATGATAACGGACCGGCGATCCACCGTGGGGTCTTGCAAAGACTTCAGATGTCCGGGATCGGTCCAGAAACGCCTCCTCCAGGGGTGCAGGCGCGAGCGCGCATATAGCGGAAAAGCAGACTGTGTGCAAGGGCAGGCGGATTTCCGCCGCAAACATTTGCCTGGCAGTCACCATATCAACCTCCTTCCTGCAGGGGCAGTCGGATAAGTTGGCTCTGTCAAGGTGCTGCTTGGGAGGGTGCTTTGCGTCTCTGAAGCTAGAAGTTGATATTTACTATGTAAAATTGCAGTATCTTTTGATTTTTTATTGTTATAAGTGTCAATAATTTTTCTGGTAAAGCCGTATAGTTTGAATTTAAGCAGTGAATTTAAGCTTGTACATATAATTTTAAGAAAAGTTCGGCATCATTCCTCTTGGTAAACTCATGGGAGTGAGCAATGAAATATCTAATTCAAACGACTGCACTTTGTCTTTTCTTTGTCGGTTCTGCCTATGCAAACGAATTCGAAAGCGAGCTTAAAAATCTTGCCGCAGGCAAGATTGCGGAAATCGCTGCCTCCGAGGAAGTTGTATCGGCGGTAAAAGCGCAAAACGGCGTAACCGGGTCCTACGATCAGTCGAAAATCGACGAACTGGACGCAAAATGGCGTGTGGAAGCCGATGCGGTGGACCAGCCGATGATCGATGAGGTTCTGGATAAACCCTTGTCGGTCTATCTGGCGGATTCCCAGGAAGCGAGCGATGGTCTCTTCACCGAGATATTCGTCATGGATGCCAAAGGACTCAACGTCGGTCAGAGCGATGTGACCTCAGATTTCTGGCAGGGAGACGAGGCCAAGTGGCAGGAGACCTATTCCGTCGGCAAAGGTGCGGTCCACGTCAGTGAACTGGAAGAAGACGACAGCACTCAAACTCTGCAAAGCCAGGTGAGCGTGCCGGTCTTCGACCCGGCCAGTGGTGACCCCATAGGTGCTATCACCTTCGGCGTGAACGTCGAAAATCTCTGAATAGAATGAGAAAAAGCGGGAAGGCATCGCTTTCCCGCAACTTCCAGGAGGAAGCATGAAAGTCTCCGTAAAACTTCCGGCACTTGTGCTTGGCATCGCGCTTTTATGTTCGGGTGGCGTTGGGGTGGCGAGCTATATGTCAGGCGCCAACACTGTGCGCGGGCAGGCGGAGCAACGTTTGATGGCCCTCGCTGAAGGCCGCAGGGACAGCCTGCTGGAGTTTTACCGAAGCAAGGAGATATCCATCGGCAGCCACATGGGGGGGAAAGCTCTCCGGTCTGCCTTTAGCGACCTGGAAGCGGCCTGGGCGAAATACGGTGACAAGGCGTTCGAAACACTGACGAAGATCTACGTCACGGACAATCCCCACCCGGTCCATGAGCGGGACCAGCTGGTCAAGGCCGGCCGTAAACCCTATGACAAGGCCCATGCGAAACATCATACGTCCCTCAGGGACTATGCGGATGCAAACGACCATCCGGATATTATGCTGATCAATCTGAATGGGGATGTGATTTACAGTGCCCGCAAGCGGGCGGATTTCGGCGTGAATGTACGCTCCCAAGACTGGCAGGGGACGCCGCTGGCTGCAGGATTCGAAAAGATCGTGTCCGGTGAAGCCGAAACCGTCCTGGGGTTCGATCCGGTATTCTACCCGGGTAAGGACAATGAGCCGGCGGGTTTCTGGATCGCTCCGGTAGCCGTTGGCTCGAAAACCATCGGGCTCGTGGTCTATGAGACACCGATCGGCAAGATCAATTCCCTTCTCGGCAAATACGCCGGCCTCGGCGAAACGGGGGACATCTATCTGCTGAACGAAGATGGCCTGATGATAAACGACAGTCAGCGCACAGCGGATGTGTCTGAATTGCTGAGCACACAGTTCAAAACGCCCGAAACCATGTCGGTGATGGGAGGCGAGGCGGCGTTCAAGCATCTGCCGGACTACAACGGACGGGATGTCTTCGCGGCGATGGTTCCCTTTACGGCGCTGGGCAACAAATACACGTTGGTTGTCGTTCAAGGAGCGGATGAGGTTCTGGCGCCGCTAACGTCTCTGAAACTCTGGATTTTCAGCATTGCGCTCGCCTGTGCGGTTGCCGCGTGTGTGTTCGGGCTGCTCATGGCGCGAAATCTGTCAGGCCGGATCAATGGCCTTGGCGAAGTCATGAACAGGCTTGCCGGAGGCGATATCGCGGTCGAGGTGCCGGCGCAATCCGCATCCGATGAGATCGCCGAAATGGCCGCTACGGTGGACGTGTTCCGCGAAAACGCCCTGGCTCGCGAGCGGCTGGAAGCAGAGCAGCGTGAATCCGGCCTTGCACAGGAACGGCAGGCTGAGGAAGTCTCCAGAATGATCGCTGATTTCCGGTCGGAAGTCACGGAAATGCTGGACGCGGTATACAGCAACAGCGAGCAGATGCGGTGCGCCGCCGAAGAGCTGAACAGTGTTGCTGACGAGACAGCGGGCGATGCCACAAATGCATCGGCTGCCTCCGAAGAGGCGTCGACAAATGTGCAGACGGTTGCGTCAGCCGCCGAGGAGTTGTCGGCATCGATCCAGGAAATCCGCCGGCAAGTTCAGTCGACCACTGAAATCGTCCAGAACGCGTCACATGCCGCGGTGCAGACCAACAACAAGATCGAGGGGCTCGCAGAAGCCGCGCAGCGTATCGGCGATGTTGTCAATCTGATTTCCGCCATTGCCGAACAGACCAATCTGTTGGCGCTGAATGCCACGATTGAGGCCGCAAGGGCTGGCGATGCCGGGCGCGGGTTCGCGGTTGTGGCTTCGGAAGTCAAGGAACTCGCGACGCAAACCGCCAAGGCGACGGAAGAAATCGAAGGTCAGATCGCGGAAGTGCAGGCGGCGACTAAAGAGGCCGTCTCGGCGATCGCTGGAATTACCCAGACAATGAGCCAGGTTGACGAATATACCGGGTCAATTGCTTCGGCCGTAGAGCAGCAGGGAGCTGCGACGAACGAAATTTCCGGCAACGTGCAGGAAGCGGCCAGAGGCACGCAGGATGTTGCGCGCACCATCGTGACGATCTCTGAAAAGACCCGGATCACGAGTTCGTCCGCCGGACAGGTGCTGTCGGCCTCGACAGATGTCAACAGCCGGACCAACGCCTTGCGGGCAACGGTCGACCGGTTCCTGAACGCGGTGGCAGCTGCTTGATATAACGCCCGGCCGGATCAGCCTGCTTTCATGAGAATTTCCATGAAAGCAGGCTGATCGATTCCGAGGTGTCGTACCGACCTCAACAAACAAGAACCTACAATTTACTCACGGACCGGACATTCAGCTGAACAGGCTGGAGACCGATTTTTCCAGGGCCGTGCGGTTGATGGCCTCACCGATCAGCGGGGCAATCGAGACGACGCGGATGTTGGCCGCCGCCGTGATCGCCGCCGTCGGTTCGATCGAGTTGGTGATCACCAGTTCCTTCAGTTTGGAAGAGGTGACGCGCGCGACGGCTCCACCGGACAGAACGCCGTGGGTGATATAGGCCGTCACCGACTTGGCGCCCTTGGCGAGCAGGGCCTCGGCCGCGTTGCAGAGCGTGCCGCCGCTGTCGACGATGTCATCGACCAGAATGCAGTCAAAGCCATGGACTTCGCCGATGATGTTCATGACTTCCGACTCTCCGGGCTTGTCGCGGCGCTTGTCGACGATGGAGAGTGGCGCCTCGATGCGCTTGGCAAGCGCGCGGGCCCGGACCACGCCGCCGACATCGGGAGAGACCACCATGACATTGTCGGTGGCATAGCGTTCCTTGATGTCGCGGGTCATGACAGGGGCGGCAAACAGGTTGTCGGTCGGCAGATCGAAAAAACCCTGGATCTGTCCGGCATGGAGATCCAGGGTGAGAACGCGGTCAGCGCCGGCTTCGGTGATCAGGTTGGCCACCAGTTTCGCCGAAATCGGCGTTCGGCCGGAAGCGCGGCGGTCCTGCCGCGCATAGCCGAAATAGGGCAGCACCGCCGTGATACGGCGGGCGGAGGAGCGGCGCAACGCATCGATGATGATGAGCAGCTCCATCAGGTGGTCGTTGGCCGGATAGCTTGTCGGTTGAACGACGAAAACGTCCTCGCCGCGCACATTTTCCTGGATTTCAACGAAGATCTCCTGGTCGGCAAACCGCCTGACCAGGCATTTGGCGAGGGGGACCTCGAGATATCCGGAGATTTCCTCAGCCAGGGCTCGGTTGGAATTGCCCGCGACGATTTTCATAAGCCGCAAGTCCTTCTGGTGCGACAGCGGGTCAGCAGGCAGGATCGTTCCTGCTGAAACGCGGAAAGGGCCAAGAGCATTCTGCGTTCAAGTCAACACAGACTTCTCCAACACTTTGAAATCGATCAGCTTTTCTTCTCTCACGCGATGCTGCATGTGAGCAGGCCGAATCGAGGTCTTAACACGTTGCCGGATGCCGGTGGCCCGAATGGAAAGCCTTGGCAGGCGGCGGCGTTGTAACAACCAACCACCCGGACCACAACAGGCGTTCGCCATTGAGACCCGCTTTTTTTGAATTTTTGTGGCGCTGCATGTTCATTATCCAGCTAAAGGCAGATTAGCGGTTGAGCCAGGCCTTTATTTCCACCATCGACCGGTTGGCGATGCGCGATAAAGTTCCGGAGCCGACCGCCTGCCAGGGATCGCCGGAAGCGCCGCCCGTATCCTCCGTGCCGGAGATTCGTTTCACCCGGCGGCCGGAGCCGTCAACGATATCGAACACATAGAAGACGGTGCCGTTGGAGGGTTGGCCGGTGGCTGCGAGATAACCGTTGACGCGATAGGTCGCGGCCGCGCCAACGCGGCGGACAAGAGTGATCCCCTGCTTGCGGGCTTCCGCTCCGATGAATTCGGACAGTTCGTCGGAAACGTTGCCCGGAGCTCCGGTAAAGGGCTCAAATGCTAACGTTACGCCTTCTTCCTGGTCGATCTGGCCCGAGATCGATGGCGCGGGTGCGGTCGTAGCGATGGGGCCTGGCGGCTGCGGTGCCGACTGACAGGCGGCCAGGCCGCCCAGCAACAGAAGGCAGACGATCGAACGCAGGGTCCAAAAGGAATTCTGTCTGGAAAAGGTGAGCATGTAGGCGCCTGGCTCTGGTAATCGATTTCGACATGGTGCGGACCGTCTGCCGGCAATGCAAGAACGGAGCCGGGCCGCTGAGTTGCAGTTTGTTTAGCCTGACTTGACCGGCAGGTCGAGAGGCAGGGTGGATAAGCGCTCCGGAGCGCCATTGGTGGTCAGGTAGGTCTGCCCCAGTGTCATCGCCGTTCCGGTAATGGAATCCATCAGGATCATGTGCATGAAGATTACCATGTCCGGCTTCACCTCGGCGGGATTTGCCTTGTAGGCCATGGGCATGTCCATCCAGCTCGGTGTGAAGCGGGCGCCCAACGAATAACCGCAGGCATTCAGCCTGTGGGGCATCATGTCATGGGCATCCATGCGTTCGGCATGCGCGTCGAAAACATCTCCGAAATTCCGGCCCGGAACAAGCTGGGTTTCAACGGCGGCAAGCGCTTCGCGTGCGGCGGTATACATCTCGTGGTGCCTGTCGGTCGGCGCACCGATGACGACAGTGCGCATCAGCGCGGCGTGGTAGTGGCGGTAGCTGCCCGCCCATTCCAGCGTGATCTGGTCCTGATCGGACAGGGTCCGCCGCCCGGCCTTGTATCGGCACAAAAGCGCGTCGGGGCCGGAGCCGATGATGAATTCATTGGCGGGATAGTCTCCACCGCCTTCGAAAATCGCTCCCTGCATGGCGGCAAGGATGCGGCCCTCGTCCGCGCCGGGGCGGATTTCCTCCAGCGCGGCATAATAAGCCTTGTCGGCAAGTTCGGCGGCCTTGCGCACATAGACGATTTCTTCCGCGCTCTTGATGGCGCGCAGTTGCGGGATCAATTCGGAGGCGTCGGAAATATCGGCGAAACTGGTCAACTCGGCATTGATCTGCAGTCCGATCCTGCCGGTCATGCCATGGGTCTCATATTCGATGCCGATGCGGCTGCCGAGGAGATCCATGTCGAACAGGAGATCCTTGAGCTGGGTGACCGGGCTGGCCGAACCCCGGTCGATCCAGATACGGATATCGGCGATGTTGGATGTATGCCTGGCCTGACGCTGGTCGGCGGAGCGGGTGAGGAGTACTTTTTCTCCGTCCCTTGTGACGACGAGACACTGGAAAAAGCAGAAGCCGAAGGTGTCGTAGCCGGTCAGCCAATACATGCTCTCCTGCGCGAAAAGCAGCATGGCATCGAGTTTTTCCGCCTCCATGGCGGCTTTGAGCTTTTCGAAACGGCTCTCGAACTCAGCTTCGGAAAAGTGCAGTGCCATCGGTGTCTCCCTATGTCAGAACGATCGCGCTGATCTGGCGGCCATAGTCCGGTTCCTTGCGGTGTGTGGTGCGTCGGTAGGAGAAAAAACGGGTCTCGTCACCGTAAGTGCAAAGGCAAAGGTCCGCGACCTGGCCAAGACCCAGTTGCCCGAGACTGTCCCCGATGAAGGCAGGCAGGTCGAACATGAAATGATTGTCCCGTTCCGAAGGCTGAAAATATTCCGTATTGGCAGAGGCGTCCTGAACGAAACGCTCGTGAAATTCCGGACCGACTTCATAGGCCTGACGGGATATCGTCGGCCCGAGGACCGCAACGATACTGTCTCTTGAGGCGCCGAGGACTTCCATGGCGGTGACCGTGTTCCGCAGAATTCCGGATATGGCGCCTTTCCAGCCCGCATGGGCGGCCCCGACGACGCGGGCTTGGGGATCCGCGAAGAGCACCGGACCGCAATCGGCCGTCGAAATCCCGATGGCCAGCCCCGGCGTGCTTGTGACGAGCGCATCGGCTTTCCTGTCCGCGCCGTCCCCCCATGGGCCACTGACCGTGATCACGTCCGGTGAGTGGATCTGATAGGGGGAAAGCAGGTTCTCCGGGGCGACGGCGACCGCATCGGCGACCCGTTTGCGGTTCTCCAGAACCCTGCCGCGCTCATCATCCGATCCGAGGCCGATATTGAGACTTTCATAAATGCCGTCCGAGACGCCGCCCTGCCGGGTGAAAAAGCCGTGGCGCAGGCCCTCAAGCTTCAATGCGTCTGCCTCAATTCTCATACGGGTCTCCGGACCGGTTCTTCCTGCTTGCGATTGGCCCCACACGAAAGCAGAAAAGTTGAGCGCTCTTAAGATGCTCCAGACGGGATTCGTTTTTGCCGCGATTGATCCTTGAGGGGATCAGGGCGCGCTGTCAAACGGCAGAAACGATATTCCGGCGCCTGTCACCGCCAGAACCTTGAAGAGATCTCCCATTTCAGCGGGAGCCGCCAGGCGCTCGACCGCGTCGTGGATCGCTTCCTGCTCTTCACGGGACTTTCCCGCACCGAGCGCGCCTGCGCGTTCCAGAAGTCCGGAACGCAGGAGAAAGTCCCCCTGTGTCATCGGCGGGAGCACCCTTGCGCCGCCTCTGACAGCCGCGGTTGCCAATGCGTCGAAATTCACATGCGCTGTCAGGTCCGCCTCGCCGGAATGGGCCAGAACATCGTCGAATTCATGCCTGTAAAGCGCCTGCAGCGTGTCGCCGGGGGCGGTTTTCAGATAGCCGTAATCGATGATAAGCGCTGCCCCGCCGTGATCGGCAATGCGCGCGCCGATGTCTTCGGCTATGGCGTTCGCTGCGGGTTGGGTTTCGAGGATAGTTCCTTCCGCGGAGCCGGCAATCCGGGCCGGGATGGCCTCGTCCGGGAGCCTGGCCGTGCCTGCGCCGAAGATGAGGCCGCCGTCCTCCGACAGGCCGATCTGGCGTTCGCGCCAGCCGTTCGCGGTTTTCACGAACTGATGGATGGGCAGCGCATCGAAGAATTCGTTGGCGATCAGGATCACCGGGCCATCGGGGATATCGGCGAATTTGGTATGGAAGTCCGGTCTGAGCGGTGAGCCGGCCAATGTCTCTTCCTGAATTTCCCGCAGCCGCGGGCTCGTTTCGACGAGGTTCAGGCGGGCCGCTTCAAGGAACGCCGGGCGCAGCGCCGCCGTGCGAAGCAGGTCAGCCATCAGGGTTCCGCGGCCCGGTCCGAGCTCGACGAGCTGAAACCGCTCCGGGGCTCCCATGGCCTCATAGGCGGACAGGCAGGATGCGCCGATCAGTTCCCCGAACATCTGGCTGACTTCAGGCGCGGTGATGAAATCGCCGCTCGCGCCGAAAGGCTCCCGGGTCGTGTAATAGCCCGCTTCGGGATCCCCAAGGCAGATCGACATATACCTGGCGACCGAAAGAGGGCCTTCGGCGGATATCCGCGCCTTGATCCTGTCCTTCAGAGAGAGGGCCGGCATGGTCTTACCCGGCTGTGGCAGCGGAATTGCGGGACGAAGCCCAGATCATCGCGGCCAGTCCACCCAGGATCATCGGCAGCGACAGCAATATACCCATGGTGAAAAAGCCGCCCAGATAACCGATATGGGCATCGGGAACCCTGAAAAGTTCGGAGATCGAGCGGGTTATGCCGTAGCCGCAGGCAAAGGCACCGGCGAGAAAGCCGGGTTTTTTCAGAAGTTTGAAACGGTGGCTGAGAAGGCGCAAGACCAGAAACAGGACAATGCCCTCCAGCGCGGCTTCGTAGAGCTGGCTGGGATGGCGGGGATCCGGACCGGCATTAGGAAAGACGACGGCCCAGGGGACATCCGACGGGCGGCCCCACAATTCCGAATTGATGAAATTGGCGATCCGTCCGAAGAACAGCCCGATCGGCGCCGCGCAGCCGGCAAGATCGAACATGGTCCAGACGGACAGGTCCCGACGCCAGGCGAACAGCAGCATGGCGACCACCGTGCCGGCGAAGCCTCCGTGGAAGGACATGCCTCCTGTCCAGATCGCGAACGCTTCCATCGGATTGGCGAGATAATAGGCCGGATTGTAGAAGAGCACATATCCGAGACGGCCGCCGATGATGATCCCGAGCGTTCCCCAGAGGACGAAGTCGTCGAGTTGGACCAGGGACGGCCTGCCGATGCTGCCCCAGAGCCGGTGGTTGAGGACGAGCGCGCGCATATAGCGCCAGGCCAGAATGATGCCGACGATATAGGCCAGCGCGTACCAGCGCAGCGCGAAAGGACCGAATTCAACAATGACCGGGTCGATGGCGGGGAACGGCAGGACGAGTAAGGGCGGCACGGCATAACCTTCTTTGTTTTTGTCCTGAAAGAGCAGGGCAAAGCCCGGCGCAACGCATGCGCGATCTTGTTCGATCCGTCAAGCACGCGGGCGGAATTGGTTCTTGAAGTTCAGGTCATTCCCACATACCTCTCAAGTGTAAGTTTGTTCCTGACCAAGGAGGGTCACATGGCCCAGGGCCCGAACCGTATTCTCGATGATTTCGCCAAGCTGATGACTGACGCCGCCGGTGTCGCCCAAGGGGCGCGCCGTGAAGTGGAAACCGCGTTCAGGGCACAGGCCGAGCGGTTCCTTTCCGACATGGATATTGTGTCGCGGGAAGAACATGAAGCCGTCAAGGAGATGGCTGTGCGTGCGCTCGACAAGGTTGAAGAGCTCGAATCACGGCTCGCCAAGCTGGAAAAAACCGGTTCCGCCAGCGGCAAGAGCGCCTGAAGCGGTCGCTGACACGGATGTGACCGATTTCTGTTCACAATTCGTGACAGATATGCGACGGATGCACTTGGCGGAAATGCTTTGCTTTTGAGCAGTGTGATGAAAATTGACGCTGTGTCGTCCACAAGATTCGGCTTTTCGGGCAGAAATGGTATGTATCCCTTAAATCATTCTTGCTCCTATACTCATCGGTAACAGGGATTCGTCGGAGCAAGACGGAACCGGTTCGCTCCAAGGACCACCAAGGGACGCGTTTTGCTCCTCCGGCATGGGACATTTCCCGGCGGTCCGCCCGGTTTTCCTGATCGGGTATTCGGCCCCGGCTCGAAAGGGAGTAGGCACATGAGCCTCATCGAGATCGAATTCGAGCGACCTGGCAATCCCGTTGATACAATAGAAACCGTCGCCGCTCTAAACGACTGGACTTTCGAACGGTCGGACGATGACGAGATCACCATCTCCCTGGGCGGCAGCTGGTGCGACTATCATGTTTCCTTTTCGTGGATGGAAGACGTGGAGGCGCTGCATCTCGCCTGTGCCTTCGACCTCAAGGTCACGGAACCCCGCAAGACGGAAATCGTCCGTTTGCTGGCGCTTGTGAACGAGCAGCTCTGGATGGGACATTTCGATCTCTGGCACAAGGAGAACGTCGTCATGTTCCGCCAGTCGCTCATTCTGGCAGGAGGGGCGGAAGCCTCTTCGGCGCAGATCGAGGCGATGCTGACGAATGCGCTTGAAAACTGCGAGCGTTTCTATCAAGCCTTCCAGTTCGTCGTCTGGGCCGGTCACTCGGCGTCCCAGGCAATGGACACGGCCTTGTTTGAAACTGCGGGAGAAGCATGAGTTTTTCAAAAGAGAGGCCTTTCCTTCTTGTCGGAGCCGGCAAGATGGGGGGGGCGATGCTGTCAGGCTGGGTGGCGGACGGAATAGACACGTCCGCCCTCATGGTATGCGATCCGCATCTGTCCGGGCCAATGGCCGCGCTCCTGAAACAGTACGGTATCCGGCATGTAGCCGCCGTACCGGATGACCTGAGCGCGGGCATTGTGCTTGTCGCCGTCAAACCGCAGATGATGGACGATGTCCTGCCCGCCCTGAAATCAGCGGTGGCGCCGGACACGCTCGTCCTGTCGATCGCCGCCGGGACGCCGGTCGCAAAATTCGAATCCGTGTTCGGGACCGTACCGGTCTGCCGCTGCATGCCGAATACACCGGCAATGGTCAAACGGGGCGTTACCGCGGTTTATCCAACGGCGGCGGTGTCCGAAGAGAGCAAAAATGACGTCACCCGGCTCTTGAGCGCAATCGGGAAAGTGGTCTGGCTGGACAGCGAGGACCAGATCGATCTGGTCACCGGCGTCAGCGGATCCGGTCCGGCCTATGTGTTTTATCTCGCCGAGGCCCTGAGCGAGGCCGGCAGGCAGGCCGGGCTTCCCGGCGATCTCGCCGATGAGCTTGCCATTGCCACGGTCTACGGCGCGGGCGAACTGATGCACCGGTCCGGCGAGCACCCTTCGGTTCTTCGCAAGAACGTCACCAGTCCCAACGGAACGACGGCGGCGGCGCTGGAGGTTCTTATGGGGGGCGACGGCTTGCAGCCGATCATGACCGAAGCCGTTGCGGCGGCGGTCCGGCGGGCGAGGGAACTGGCGGGCTGATCCCGCCAGCGTCTTCCTTGCCCACCGGCGCCCGCTTCATGGCTTCAGGTACTGGCGATTGAGGCGATGAAGCGCGCATTTTCAAGCGTGCTTCATCCGCTCTCTGGCCAAGCTTTTACTGCTCGTTGATGGCGGAAACCGCCAGACCCGTCAGCTTGCTGTTGGCGGCTTTTTCCTGATCGAGGATGCCGGACAGCAGGTCGTGCGCTTCGTCGTGGCCCAGGACCTTCGCCCACTCGCGCAGAGTGCCGTAGCGGGCGATCTCATAGTGCTCGACGGCCTGGCAGGCGGCGACAAGCGCCGCGTTTTTCGCCGTGCCGCTGGCTTCCTCGATTATGCTGTCGGTTTCCTTCAGAAGGCCCTCGATCGCATCGCATTTTTCCCCGGAGGCTTTCTTGCCGATCGACTTGAAAACCTGTTCGAGGGTCTTGACCTGGGTCCTGGTCTCTTCAAGATGGTCGCCGATAGCGTCCTTGAGCTTTTTACCGTTGGCGGCTTCCTGAAGTTTCGGCATGGCTTTCGTGAGTTGCTGCTCGGCGTAGTAAATGTCCTGCAACGTGTGTTCGAATGCATCGGCAAGAGTTTTCATGGGGTTTCTCTCCTCGGGATAATTGTCTGGTGGCCGGTTGTAACGGTCGATTTTCGAAAGGCTGCGACCCTGCCGAGCTGTCGCGGCTGTGGCGGGACCGCGAGGTGCCGGCCCGGGCCGCATCCTTCGAAAGGTCAACGCAGCGGCCTCCGCTCTGGTTCCGGCCACATGCGAAGAATGATCGGGCAGTAATACGGCCGGGGCCGCGGCACGGTGCCGCCCTTTCCTCCGGGTGTCAGGTTTCCTATCTTAGCGGGGGCAGACAAATTGGAGACCGCTTCATGGCAACCGCGAAGACCAGGCAGAAAATCCTTCAAACGTTTTTGGATCTGTTGAGCGAACATCCTTACAAGGATGTCTCCCTGCCGATGATTGCCGAGACGGCAAAGGTGAAGCTCTCGGAGATGCGCAGCGCTTATGCCTCGAAACTTCAGCTTGTCGCCGCTTTCACCGAGAAGATCGACACCACGGTTCTTGACGGGCTGGACGCGGATATGGGCGATCAGCCGCCGCGTGATCGGCTGTTCGATGTCCTGATGACGCGGATCGACGCGCTTGCCCCGCACAAGGAAGTCGTCCGGGCCCTGCATGACGCGGCGCGGCACGATCCGGGGCTTGCCCTGGATTTCAACAGGCTGGCGGTGCGTTCGCAGAAATGGATGCTGATCGCCGCCGGTATCGATGTTTCCGGTGTGAAGGCGACCATCGTCGGACAGGCCCTGGCTGTCGCCTTCGCCCGTGTGGTCGATGTCTGGCTGGACGAAGCCGACGAAGGCATGCCCCGCACGATGGCGCGCCTCGACAAGGAACTGGACAAGGGCTCCTCCTTCATGAAGCGTTTGAACGGTGTGGAGAGCCTCGCAAAGGGACTGCGCTCATTTCTGAGAAAGGCGTCGTCTGGCGGCAAGCGGCGCCAGCGCCGGGAAGGCGAGCCGGACCAGGATGCGGGTGTTGACGGAGAAGCGCCCGCAAGTGCCTGACGGCCACAGGTCTGCCGCAAAAAGCCGCTCCACTGCTGTCTGTGTCTTGCACGGTCCTCGCTGACCGGCCATGGTCGCTCGCAAAAGGAGTGTTTTCCGTGAGCGACCAGATCAGTTTTGACGATTTTATGAAAGTGGATGTGCGCGTCGGCCGTATTGTCGAGGCCGAGGATTTTCCCGAGGCGCGCAAGCCAGCCTACAAGATGCGGATCGACTTCGGCCCGGATCTCGGCGTCAAGAAGACCTCCGCGCAGATCACCAAGCACTACACGCCGGAAGAACTGGTCGGCAAGCTGGTGATGGCGGTGGTCAATTTTCCGCCGCGCCAGATCGGTCCCGTCATGTCCGAGGTTCTCACCCTCGGCGTTCCGGACGCGGACGGAGAAGTGGTGCTGCTGACCCCGGACAAGGACGTGCCGGTCGGCGGGCGGCTTTATTAGGGCACAAGAACAGACCTACGCCGGCACCCTCAGTCTCGTTCTCAACCCTCCCAGCGGGCTGTCTTCCAGGTAAAGTTCGCCGCCGTGGCCGCGGGCGATGTCGCGGGCAATCGCAAGGCCGAGGCCGCTGCCGGTCTGGTCCTGATTGCGGGCCAGGTCCAGCCGGTGAAACGCCCGGAAGGCCATGTCGCGCTGGTCCTCGGGAATGCCGGGGCCGTCGTCGTCAATGGTGATGACAAGCCACTTGCCCTCGATCCCGGCAGAGATTTCGACTTGGGTGCCGTATTTGCAGGCGTTGGTGACAAGGTTGGCAAGACAGCGTTTCATCGAAATGCGTCTCACTTCGACGTCCAGCGGCCCTTCAATGCGGGTCGTCACGGAATGGCCGGAGATTTCGGCTTCCTCCTCCAGTTCCTCCAGAAGAAGCGCCATGTCGGTCGTCTGAACCTCCTCGTCGCCGTCGCCGCTGGCAAAAGCGAGATAGTCCTCCAGCATATGGCTCATCTCGTCGACGTCCTTGCGCATGGCATCGCTTTCCGGCGTTTCGTCCAGAAAGGCGAGCTGCAGACGCAGGCGCGTCAGGATGGTCCTCAGATCGTGGCTGACGCCGGCCAGCATCGTGGTGCGTTGTTCTATCTGGCGTTCGATGCGGCGGCGCATGTCGATGAAGGCCAGGCTGGCGCGTCGGACCTCGCGCGCTCCGCTTGCCCTGAAATCCGCGGCCGGACGACCCCTGCCAAAGGATTCCGCGGCATTTGCCAGACGGATGATCGGGCGGATCTGGTTGCGCAGAAAGAGCAGGGCGACAATCACCAGAACAAGGGAAGTGGAGAACATCCAGACCAGGAAGATATGCGAGTTGGAGGCGTAGGTCTGGCTGCGCCGCGTGAAAATCTTCAGGATGGAATCGGTGAGCTGAATGCGGATTTCCACAAAGCGGGAGCGGCCGACCGTGTCGATCCAGAAGGGTTTGCCGATCCGCTGGCTGATCGCAAGGCTCAGTTCCTGGTCGATGACATCGAAGAACGGTTTGGGCGTGGGAGGCGGTAGCGGCTCCAGCGGCATGACGGTCATCGACATGCCGAGCGCGCGTGAGGCAAGCTCCTCGACCTTGCGGTTATCCTCATCCTGCGGATAATTCTCCAGCACGAAGACCACGGCGGCTATCTCCCGGACGACCGCCTCCGACATCCGGCGCGAAACCAGTTGATAGTGCCGCTCCATGAAGACGAAGACCAGGACCGACTGGAGGATCACGATGGGCGCAAGGATGATCAGAAAGGTCCGGGTGAACAGGCCCTTGGGCATGATCCGGTACATCAACCTGGATAAAAACCGGTACCCGTGGACAAACGGCTTCAAGGGAACGGCAAGGGACTTCAGGTGATCACCCATGTGAAAATGCCGGAGGAAGGTGAAGGTCTCTTTTTCCGCCATGGGGTCAGTCGCAGGCCAGCCGGTAGCCGATGCCCCGGACAGTCTGCAGATAGACCGGATTGCCCGGATCGGTTTCGATCTTGCGCCGCAGACGGTTGATCTGCACGTCCACAGTGCGCTCACCGAGACCGCTGTCGTCGCCGACGATCTTGTGACGGGGCACCGTTGCACCGGGCTGTTCGGCAAATATCGACAGGATCTGTTTTTCCCGGTCTGTCAGGCGTACAGGTTGGTCGCCGTTTTTCAGTTCACCCCGACCGGCATTGTAGGAAAACGGACCGAAGCGGATTTCCTGCCGGGCGACAACCGGCTGCTGGTTTCCGCGCCGCAGGATGGCCGCGATCCGCAACATCAGTTCCCGGGGTTCGAAGGGTTTGGCGAGATAATCGTCCACGCCGGCTTCCAGGCCGGCTATCCTGTCGGGAGCGTCCGATCTGGCGGTCAGCATCAGGATCGGAACTTCGGAATCCTTTCGCAGCGAACCGGCAAGCTCCAGTCCGCTTTCTCCCGGCATCATCACGTCCAGGATGATCAGGTCGAATTCCAGGCCGGACAGACACTTGCGCGCCTCGGCGGAATTGGCAGCGGTGGACACACGGAAGCCGTTGTCCTTGAGCAGCCTGGAAAGCAGATCCCTGATCCGTTTGTCGTCGTCTACCAGGAGAATGTGGTTGGCATTGTCGTCAGGCGCCTGAACGTTCATTTCGGTCGTCTCGTCCCCTTGGGTGGTGTCAGGATCGCGTTTGCCGGCTCAACGAACGGACGCTGAGCCCCTTATCTTTCTTTCAGATCGAAGGAACTGCGGACAAGCTTGAGGATGTCCGGCCGGGCATCGGGATCGATCATCTGCAAGAGGAACCTGCGGATGGTTTCCTCACTGCCATCAGGCAGACCAATTAGGGCGCGTTCAAGGCGCTTTTGCTGCAAGCGCGTGAGGTCGACAGCAAGCGCGTGGCCTGTTTCAGTGGTGTAGAGAAGGCGCTGGCGGCGGTCATGATTGCCCTCCCGCTGCTCGATGATCCCGGCGTCCACCAGCTGTTTCAGCACCCGTCCGAGGCTTTGTTTGGTGATCCCCAGTATGCCGAGCAGATCCGTCACCATGATGCCGGGGTTCCGTTCCACGAAATGCAGAACCCTGTGATGGGCCCGGCCGAACTCGTATTGGGCCAGAACTTCGTCCGGATCGCCGGTGAAATCGCGATAGGCAAAAAACAAAAGTTCAATCAGATCATAGGGCAAGGCGTCATCGCCGCCTGCCTCACCGCTGTCCGGCTGCCCGGGTTTGTTTTCCCTCGAAAGGGGGGGAAGTGCACTTTTGAAATTTACGTCAGCCATATTGACTTAATTCTGGTCGATTGTTACTTGTTAGCGTCCGTGGACGAAATGATCGGTCTTTTTGGTGCATTTTTACGCACCAGATGATAAACGAATCCGATCACGAACGCTGCGGTCATCAGGATACCCATAGTTGGCGTGCTGTGCAAAAGATACAGCGGTAAAGCGGGCGCAAGTCTTTGGCGCCATTTGCCTCTGCAACGGAAAACAATAATCGCTCTCAGAGCGGGCGGGAGATGAAAGATGGCTGGAACGCCTTTTGATCAGCTCAGTGGAGACATCTGGTACGACGGCATATTCGTGCCGTGGGCGGACGCGAAACTGCATGTGCTCAGCCACGGGCTGCATTACGGCAGCAGCGTGTTTGAAGGCGAGCGCGCCTATGGCGGCCGGATCTTCAAGTCCGAAGAACATACCAGGCGCCTGCTGGAATCCGGCCGCATGCTCGGCTTCGAGATCCCCTGGACCGCGGAGCAGATCAACGCGGCCAAGGAAGAGACCCTGGCGCGGATGAACCTGACGGATGCCTATATCCGCCCCGTCGCCTGGCGCGGCAGCGAGATGATGGGCATCTCCGCGCAGAAGAACACCATTCACCTGGCCATTGCGGCCTGGGAATGGCCGAGCTATTTCGCGCCGGAGGAACGGCTGAAGGGTATCCGGCTGGACATGGCGGACTACCGCCGTCCCGATCCGAAAACCGCTCCCTACAAGGCCAAGGCCGCCGGTCTTTACATGATCTGCACCATCTCCAAACATGCAGCCGAGTCCAAGGGCTATACGGATGCGCTGATGCTGGACTGGCGCGGGCGGGTGGCGGAAGCGACCGGCGCCAACGTGTTCTTCATCAAGGAAGGCAGGATCCATACCCCGACGCCGGATTGTTTCCTGAACGGGATCACCCGCCAGACGGTCATCGGCCTGGCCAAGGACCGTGGCATAGACGTGGTCGAACGGGTGATCATGCCGGAGGAACTGCCGGATTTCGAGCAGTGCTTCGTCACCGGCACGGCCGCGGAAGTTACGCCGGTCTCGGAAATCGCCGGAAACCGCTATGAAGTCGGCGCGATCATCAAGACGCTCATGGAAGACTACGATGCCGCCGTACGGCCGCAAGCTCCGGCGCTGCAAGCCGCCTCCGGCTGATCGGAAGCCGGCAAAAGCTTAGGAAAAAGGCGGGCATGAGCCCGCCTTTTCTGTTCTGGCCGTCTTTCAATTTTCAGACGGTTTCCCCGCGCTCCGTCGAATGGAACATGCGGCCGCGTTCGGCATAAAGGATGCAGCCGATGGCGCAAAGACCGTAGACCGTATAGGCCAGACCCAGGGGCTGGGTCGTTCCGTCGAAAAGCTGTCCCATGACATAGCCCAGAAGCGCGCCGCCCAGGGTGCTGATGAAACCGATCACGGAAGAGGCGGTCCCTGCGATGGCGCCGAGCGGCTCCATGGCCATGGTATTGAAATTCGCGCCGATGAAGCCGAACGTCGTCATGATGACGGTCACCAGCGCCAGGAAGATCCAGAAGTTCTCGTAGCCGAGTGCGGCAAGCAGATAAATCGTCATCCCCGTCACGGTATAGACCACCGCCGCGGTGTGCGAGAGGCGGCGCATGCCGATGGCCTCCACAAGCTGGGAGTTCATGAAAGAGGCCAAGGCCATGGTAATGGCGATTACGGCAAAAACGATCGGGAAGAGCGTTCCCAGGCCGAAGATGTCGACAAAGATCTGCTGGGACATGGCCAGGAAGGAGAACAGGCCGCCAAAGATGAATGCGGTGCCGACGGTATATCCCAGGCTGACGCGTGTCGTCAGCGCCATCAGGTAGGCGCTGGTGATGGTGGAAAAAACCAGTGGCCGCCGGTTTTCCGGTTCCAGGGTTTCAGGCATGCGCAGACCCGACCATACCAGCATCGCAACGCCGGAAATCAGCAGCAGGGCGAAGATCCAGTGCCAGCCGGCCACAAGCAGGATGGCCTGGCCGATGGAGGGTGCGATGACGGGGACGGACATGAAGACCATCATGACAAGGGACATGACCTTGCCCATGCGCCTGCCGGTATAACAATCGCGGACGATGGAGAGCGCCGTCACCCGAGCCGCGGCGCAGCCGATGCCCTGTGTCACGCGCGCGAACAGCAACTGGTCCAGGTCCACTGCGAAAATACAGGCGATGCTCGCCAGGCTGTAGAGCGCAAGACCGCCAATCAGAATCTTCCGCCGGCCAACGGCGTCCGCGACCGGACCGAAAAACAGCTGCCCGCCGCCAAAGCCGATCAGATAGGTGAGAAGAATAAGCTGCCGGTCATTGTCCTCGGCGATGTCCAGCGCGTTGGCGATGGCCGGCAGGGCGGGAAGCATCACATCGATCGCCATGGCGTTCAGTGCCATAATCATGGCGATGATGGTCACGAATTCGGCGAATGGAATGCCGGGCTCGCGCAGGACTTCGCTGTAGCCGCCGGACTTGGGTGGCCTCGCCGCCGAACGGGCCGGCGGGCTGCTGGATATATCGTCTTTGTGTTTCACGGAATCGAGACCAATTCGAAGGAATGTGACGCGGGGGCGCGTCAAGGAGGGTTTTGAAAGGCTATACGGTCAGTCGTTGAAAATCGGTTGTTTGCGGTTCAGGAAGGTGACCATCGCGCGGCGTCTTTCTCATCGCCTGCCTTGGTGTCCACCCAGGTGCCGCCGGTCCCCGATACGAGGTGCTCCTTTTTCCAGAAAGGTGCCCTGGTTTTCAGAAAGTCCATGAGAAAGTCGGCAGCCTCGAAAGCGGCCCGCCGATGCGCCGAGGCGGCGACGACCAGCACGATGTTCTCACCCGGCGCGATTTTTCCGAAGCGGTGAATGACGCTCAGCCCGGTGAGGGGCCAGCGGGCGACAGCCTCCTCGGCGATGCGTGTCAGCTCGGCTTCGGCCATGCCGGGGTAATGTTCCAGTTCCAGCGCCTCAAGCGTTCCCGCCTCGTCGCGGCACAGCCCGGTGAAGGTTACCAGCGCGCCGACATCCGTGCGGCCAGAGGTGAGGCGTCGCGTTTCCGCCCCGGCGTCGAAATCCTCTGCCTGAACCCTGACAAGCGGTCTCACCTGCATGCCTCAACCGCCCGTCATCGGTGGAAAGAAGGCGACCTCTCTGGCATCGCCGAGATCGGTGTCAGTTTCCACATGCAACTGGTCGAGAGCCACCCGGATGGCGTCTTCCTCCTCGAAGGCGGCCGCGTGGTTGTCGTCCAGGGTTTTCAGATGCGAGATCAGATCGGCGACGGTTTTCACACCTCCTGGAACCTCAATCGTTTCTTCCTCGATGCCGACCCGTTCACGGACCCAGGCGAAATAGCGAATGTTCATGAGAGCCTCGATAGTGTGCGGGCCAACGCCGAAGTGCGCAAACCGGTGCTGGGCGAGCTTAACTTGACTTATCCGATAGGGGAAGTCCGGCGGCCCGGCCCCTGAAAGGGCCGGTCAAGCGGGTCAAACCGGGCTGTTTCCGCTCCCGCCGACCGGCTCCCTACTCCTTGATGAGGTGGCCGATACCGGCGCGGAAATAATCATATCCTGTATATAGGGTGAGTGTGGCGGCAAGCCAGAGGGCGATCAGACCGGTCAAGGTGGTTCCCGGCAGAACCGTGTCGCCCGCGGGGCCCGCCAACAGGAAAGCGACCGCGACCAGTTGGACCGTCGTCTTCCATTTCGCCAGTTTGGTGACCGGCACGCTGACCTGGAGTTCGGCGAGAAACTCCCTCAGTCCCGAGACCAGAATTTCGCGGCACAGGATGATGATCGCGGCGATCATCGACCAGCCGCCAATCGTGCCGTCTCCAGCCAGCACAAGCAGGCAGACGGAGACCAGCAGCTTGTCGGCGATCGGGTCCAGCATGCGTCCCAGCGCCGATTGCTGCTGCCAGGCACGCGCCAGGTAACCATCGAAAAAGTCGGTGACGGCGGCCAGAATGAATATGCCGAGGGCAATCCACCGCGGTGTGTTGCCTTCGAAATAAAAACAGGCTGTAACCGCCGGAACCGCCAGTATGCGCCCATAGGTCAGAAGATTGGGCAGGCTGAGTACAATATTGCGTTTCATGTCGGCTTTCGGATTTCAGGCAGGAGTGCCGGAGCCGCTTTTGTCCGGGGCTGCGGAACATTGCCCGTAAAGACTTCCACGCGGCGGTGTTCCGCGCGCATCCAAGTGTGCGAGATCAATCGAATATGCCATCGCCCAGCTGGTCAATCATCATTTTTGCCTTGCGGATCATCTCGTTCGTCGCGCCCTGCTCGTCCGGCAGGGTATCGGCGCGGATGAAGGTGTGGGTCTTCAGGGTATCACCGATCTGCTTTTCGATCCGTCCGGCAACCTGCCATTGATTGTTCGAAAGCTGCGGTTCCGCAATGATCTGGAACCCGTCATAGACGACCGTTGTGCTCTTCGAGGCGGTTTTTTGGCCCTCGCCTGACGAGCCGAAGAGGGATTTGAACATCTTGCCGAGCATTATGTCACCCATTGCTGATCCGTTTGCCCCTTTTACGAGGGCGAGCGCGGACCTTCAAGGCAAGAGTTGCAAAGGTGGAGCGGGAATGTGTTCGAGAGCAGCGGTCCGGCGCGGTTTTGTTGCCGCGCCGGACCCATGCGTCTTCCGGCGGCCTCAAGGCCATTGAGCCGGTTGGCAGCCGGATGTTACTGGGCGGACGTTACTGGGCCGACGTCACTGGGCGGGACCTGCGCCACCGCGAAGCTGGTTGCGGATGTCAATCAGGACATCCAGTTCCGACGGGCCGGTTTCGACTTCAGGCGCCACATCGTCCGGCTTTTCCGCCGCCGACTTGATATTGTTGACCGCCTTCACGAGCATGAAAACGACGAAGGCGATGATCAGGAAATTGATGCATGAGGTGAGAAACGCCCCGTAGGCGAAAACAGCGGCGCCGCTTTCGCGAGCGGCCGCCAGACCGGCCCCGGCAGGCACGTCCCCGGACAGAACAACATACATCGATGTGAAATCGATCCCGCCGAGCACGAGCCCGATGATCGGATTGATGAGATCGTCAACGAGACTCGATACGATTGCCGTGAAGGCCGCACCGATGATGATGCCGACGGCAAGGTCCATAACGTTGCCCTTGGCGATAAAGTCGCGAAATTCCTTGATCATGTGGTGACCCCAATCTTCCCTGTATACCCGGACACTCAAGTGACATGTGAGTGACAGGCGCTTGCTTGCGTGAAACACCGTGCGGAAATCTAACACATTCCGGGGCGGTAAAAAGATTGCTTGTTTTTCCAATGGTTTGGTAAAGCTCAGGCGTCATCTATCCGGCGTCTCCATTGTCTGCTGAGCGGTCCGTTCGAAGCCGGCTTTCCACCGGCAGGGCACGATGCTGCCCCGGTACGGACAAAAAAACGCGTGATCGGAACGGTGCGGGCCGGTATCAAGTTGCATTCCCTCCCGCGAGGTCAGCAAGTATGAGCAGGTTCTGGAGTCCGATCGTCGAAAAGCTGGTGCCATACACGCCCGGGGAGCAACCCGGGCAGCGAAACGTCATCAAGCTCAACACCAACGAAAACCCTTATGGCCCGTCTCCGCATGCCCTGGAGGCCATCCGCGTCGCGACCGGGGACGGGCTGAGGCTTTATCCGGATCCCGCCGCCACGGACCTGCGCAAGGCGATAGCCGCAACATTGGGTCTGGATGTGGATCATGTTTATGCGGGCAACGGCTCCGACGAGGTTCTGGCGCATGCGTTCAACGCCTTTTTCACCGGCAAGGATGCGATTGTCTTCCCGGACATCACTTACAGTTTTTACAGAACCTACTGCGAGCTCTATTCGATACAGGCCGACAAGATTCCGCTCGATGCAGCTTTCCGGTGCAATCCGCAGGACTATCGGCGCCCGTGCGGAGGCGTGGTGATCGCCAATCCGAACGCGCCGACCGGTATCGCCATGCCGCTTGAGGACATCGCCCGGATCGCGCGGCAGAACCCGGATGTCGTCGTGATCGTCGATGAGGCCTATGTGGATTTCGGGGCTGAGAGCGCGGTGTCGCTGGTGCCGCGCTTTGAAAATCTGCTTGTCGTGCAGACCTTCTCCAAATCCCGCAGCCTCGCTGGGCTGCGTGTCGGATTTGCCGTCGCGCAGCCGCACCTGATCGATGCGCTCCAGCGGGTCAAGGACAGCTTCAACTCCTATCCGCTCGGCCGCCTCGCGCTCGCCGGAGCCGTTGCCGCGTGGAAGGACCGGGAGTGGTTCGACAGGACCCGGCAGCTCGTCATGGCGGACCGGGACGGGACAGCGAAAGCACTGCAGGATCAGGGCTTCGATGTTCTGCCGTCCGCGGCGAATTTCCTGTTCGCATCCCATCAGAAGGTTCCCGCCGAAAAGCTGCTCAGGGACCTTCGCGCGCGCGGCATTCTGGTCCGGTATTTCGCCAGGGACCGCATCGGGAACCACCTGAGGATTTCCATCGGCACGACAGAGGAATGCGCCGCCTTGCTGGAGGCGACCGGGAGCATCGTCCGGGAATAGAAGCTTTCAGGGGATGTGACTTTCGGACATCGCGCGGTCCGCGCCGTTGTTCGGCGCTACAGCTTACCCGAGTTCCCGGCGCGTCCAGTGATTGCGGCACAGCGAGACGTAGGTTTCGTTTCCGCCGATGACCACCTGATCGCCTTCCTCGATGATCTTGCCGTCGCTGCCCAGCCGGGCGGTCATGGTGGCCTTGCGGCCGCACCAGCAGATCGACTTGATTTCCTTCAGATTGTCGGCAAGCGCCAGCAGGACGGCGCTGCCGGGAAAGAGCTTGCCCTGAAAATCGGTGCGCAGCCCGAAACACATGACCGGAATGCGGAGCCGATCAGCGACCCGCGCCAGCTGCCAGACCTGTTCCTCGGTCAGGAACTGTGCTTCATCGACAAGGACGGCGTGCACCTGTCGGGTTTCGTGTGCCTTTGCAACATGTTGCAGGACATTGTCCGCGGAGGAGAATATATCGGCATCGGCGGACAGCCCGATCCGGGACGCAATCCTGCCTTTGCCGGCGCGGTCGTCGAATGCCGCGATGAGCAGAAGCGCGTTCATGCCCCGCTCCTTGTAGTTATAGGCGGCCTGCAACAGTGCCGTCGATTTGCCGGCATTCATCGAGGAATAGTTGAAATAAAGCTTGGCCATAGGTCTGCAGGGAGAATCGGTTGAGGTTTTCGCAGTGTTTCCAATCCGGGATACCGCCTCAAACAGCCCCAGGTTGAAATCACAGGCAATCTTTCAATTGCCGCCGGGCTTCGCAAGGCCAAGCTCGACGATTAGGGGGAGATGGTCGGAACCGATATCGGGGCCGATCGATACGCTGAGCACCTGCATGTCATCGGAAACCGCGAACTGGTCCACAGGGGCACCCAGAAGCCAGTGCAGGCGGTAGTCGAAGAAAAAGCGGGTGGTCTGCGGCCAGCGGTCCGGATACGCGGTCTTCAGGCCGGTTGTGGTCAGGGTTTGCTGGAACCGGGCTGACCAGGGCGAACTGTTCCAGTCGCCGATGGCCAGGACCGGGCCGTCATTGGCGGCCTTCAGGCCGCTGATGAGCTTGTCGGCCTCCTCGAAATAATGGCGCTTGTTCAGCCATCGGGATTCCGTTCGCGGGCTGTCCGGATGGATGGCCACGAGATTAAGGGGGCCGGCCCCGGTCTCCAGCTTGAGGGAGAAGAGTTCGCGGTCCGCGTTGTAATAGACATTGGCTCCGGGAGGCAACTCACCCTGAATGACGGTTGTGGTTTCGTCCAGGACCGGAAAGCGGGAGTAGATGGCAAGGCCGCCCAGTTCTCCGACCTTGAGGTATGGCGGAAAGCCGTGTTCTCCCGCGCTGCCGACGGACAGACCCAGACGCTGCCAGCGCTGTTCCTGCAATCCCCAAAGGGTCTCCTGAAGGACGACAATGTCCGCCATTTCCTTCTCAAGAAATGCCTGCAAAGCCCTGTCTCCCAGAAACAGGTGCTCGAGATTGATCGAAACGACCTTCAGCGGCACGCTTCCGGCCTGAAGCGGGGCGGGTTCCACCGTATTTGCCAATGTGCGGGCGCCGGCCAGTCCGGCAAGGCCGATCAGCGCCAGGACGGCCAGAAACCAGACCGTTTTGTAGAGCAGGGCGAACCGGTGCCGCACGAAAAATCCGAGCGCCCCCCCCAGGCAACCCAACAGACCGGCCGCGAGGAACTGCCTGAGGAAGAAGCTCATGTTGTCGGCAAGCCAGAAATCGGGGGCCGCGAAATTTGATAATCCAAGAGCGCTGACCGCCAGGGCGCCAAGGCAACCGCACCAGCCGATGAGCGAGAGCAGTGTCCTGATCAATGAACCCGACCTTGAAGTGTTTGTGAACATCATGAGCCGATCGTATCCGATTGGTGCGGGCTTGCGCTTTTGAACTTCAGCCGTCCTTTGCCAATTGAAAAGGCTGAAACGTCTACTCATGGAAATGGTCGTAGACCAGTTTGGCAATGGCTTCGGAAATGCCCGGTACGGCGGCCAGATCGTCGACCCCTGCCTTGGATACGGCCTTGGCGGTGCCGAAATGGCGCAAAAGGGCCTTCTTCCGTGTCGGGCCGACGCCGGCGATCTCATCCAGCGGGTTCCTGGTGATGTCCTTCTTGCGGCGGGCGCGGTGGCTGCCGATGGCGAAGCGGTGGGCCTCGTCGCGCAGGCGCTGGACGAAATAGAGCACCGGATCGCGCTCGGGAAGCATGAAGGACTGGCGGCCGGGCATGAAGAATTTTTCCCGGCCCGCATCGCGGTCGGGTCCCTTGGCGATGCCGACAAGAGGCACATCCGTGATGCCAAGGCTTTCCAGTGTCTCCCGCGCGGCGGTCAACTGGCCCTGTCCTCCGTCGATCAAAAGCAGATCCGGCCAGGCCGGCATGTCGGTTGCCGCCGGGGCCAAGTCAGCGTTGTCCGGATCTTCCGCGACAGCGGCATCTTCGGCAACGGCCGGTTTTTCCCGAACGTGTTCCTTGAGCAGGCGGGAAAAGCGGCGGCTCAGAACCTCGCGCATCATGCCGTAGTCATCGCCGGGAACGAGATCCTCGGACTTGATATTGAATTTGCGGTACTGGCCCTTGGTGAAGCCTTCCGTTCCCGCAACGATCATGCCGCCGACCGCGTTGGTTCCCATGATATGGGAATTGTCGTAGACCTCGATGCGGCGCGGAACGGCTTCAAGATCGAAGGCTTCCGCAACGCCCTTGAGGAGCCGCGCCTGGCTGGAGGTTTCGGCAAGGCGCCGGCCGAGAGCCTCGCGCGCATTGGTCAGGGCGTGATCGACAAGCTCCTTTTTCTCACCCCTTTTGGGTTTCGCGACCTCGATTTTCCTGCCGGAACGTTCGCTCAGGGCTTCGGCCAGCAGCTCCTGTTCGGCAAGCTCATGGGACAGGAGGATCTGTTTCGGGGCGGGCTTGTCGTCATAAAACTGGGCGAGAAAGCTCTCCAGAATGTCCGCTTCCTCGAAGGATTTGTCGGCTTTGGGAAAATAGGCCCGGTTGCCCCAGTTCTGACCGGTGCGGAAGAAGAACACCTGAACGCAGGTCTGTCCGCCGTCCTGATGGATGGCGAAGACGTCCGCTTCTTCCACCGTCTGCGGATTGATGCCCTGATGGGCCTGAACGTGCGAAAGAGCCGAGAGGCGGTCGCGGTATATCGCGGCGCGTTCGAATTCCAGTTCGGCGGAGGCGGTTTCCATCTGGCGGGCGAGCTGGGTCTTGATCAACTGGCTGCGGCCGGAGAGGAAGGCCTTCGCCTCCGAGACCAGGCCCGCATAGTCTTCCGGATCGATTTCCCTCGTGCAGGGAGCCGCGCAGCGCTTGATCTGGTACTGCAGGCAGGGACGGGTGCGGTTTTCGTAGTAGCTGTCCGAGCAGGTACGGATCAGAAAGGCCTTCTGCAGGGCATTGATCGTCCGGTCGACCGCTCCGGCGGAAGCGAACGGACCGAAATACTCTCCCTTGCGCTTGCGGGCGCCCCTGTGTTTGACGATCGCGGGAGACTCGTGGTCGCCGGTCACCAGGATATAGGGAAAGGACTTGTCGTCCCGCAGCAGAACGTTGAAGCGCGGGCGCAGGCGCTTGATCAGGTTGGCTTCCAGGAGCAGGGCTTCCGGTTCCGTCCTTGTGACGACGAATTCCATCGCCGCCGTCGCCATGATCATGCGCATGATCCGGTTCGACTGGCCCTGCAGCCGGGTATAGCTGATGACCCGTTTTTTCAGGCTGCGCGCCTTGCCGACGTAAAGGACTTCGCCCTTGTCATCCAGCATCCGGTAAACACCGGGGCCATTGGGCAGGCGTTTCACCTCGTCGGCGATCACCTCGACACCCTTTTTTGCGGGGGCGGCGTCTTCGGCAGCCGGGCTTTCGGCCGGGTTTTGAGAATCGGGCGTTTCCTGCATGCCTGACATTTAAGCGTGGAAAGCCGTTTGGGAAAGAGGCGGTCGCGAACGAAACCGGGTCAGTTGACATGTCCGAGTACATAAACGGACGCAATGTAAACGCAGTAGGCTATCGTCATCACCAGACCCGAGACCTTGTTGAGGCAGATGCGGTAACCGGCAAGGGCGGTCAGCAGCAATGCGCAGGCAAGCATCACCCAGACGTCCAGGTTCAGCACTTCGGGCGGCACGTCGATGGGGACGACGACCGCCGTGATGCCGATGATCGCCAGCAGGTTGAAGATATTGGAGCCGATGACGTTGCCGATCGCCACCGCGCCGTGCTGGCGGATGGCGGCCATGACGGTTGTCGCAAGTTCCGGCAGCGAGGTGCCGATCGCAATGACCGTGAGGCCTATCACGGCTTCGCTCACACCCCAGGCGGCCGCGATCGAGGTTGCTCCCGAGATGGTGAAATGCGCGCCAAGCGGCAGGCCGACAAGGCCGAGGAGAATATAGACCAGTGCGATCCAGAGCGAGTCCGGCACGTCCTCGACATCATCGAGAACGTCGGAGGTATCCGGGTCCGCATCCGCCACAGCGGCGCCCGCCGCCGCGGCCGCAATGGCCTTTTGTTCCTTGCGGTGGTTGCGGGCGGTCATGGTGGAGGCTGCCAGAAAGAAGACGAGCAGCGCCAGCAGCACGAGACCCGCCGGCAGTCCAATGGGCGTGAAGAAACACAGGGCGATAAACACCATTGTCACCGCGACCATGAATATCGCATTGCGGGTCGCTCCGGTTTCGCCGCAAGGCGTCGCCGCGATCATGGCGGGCAGGCCGAGCACGAGAAGGACATTGGCAATATTGGAGCCGACGACATTGCCGATCGCGATACCGCCGGCGCCTTCCAGAGCCGCCTTAAGGGAAATCACCAGTTCCGGAGCGGAGGTGCCGAAGGCAACGATGGTCAGGCCGATGACCAGGTTCGGGATACCCAGCCGCTGCGCGATACCGACAGACCCCCTGACCAAGACATCACCGGCGATAATCAAAACAACCAATCCGCCTGCGAGGCTTACATAGTCAAAGAGCATTTATGAATTCCGGTCCGGGTTCGGTGTGAGGCGGCTGCGGGAGGGGGCGCCGAACTGCCTGGGCGCCTTATACGCAATAGATTGGTATGGGGAAAGCCGGTGGCAAGGATCTTTACACCGGGCGGTGTGGCAATTTCTTCCGATCTGGATCGCGAAATGCAATCGCCTTAAGCGATCTTTCATCGTGTCTGAATGTTGCCGTCATTCGTCATCAAAACTCCTAAATCTCAATCCTGATCCGCCACAAAGGCTCTCCATATCTGCACAGTGGGGAGTGTGAGGATGCGGCAGCGCCGCCCTCCTGCTCGTTATTGGCCGACATGTTTCGGCCAAACCAAGTTTGGAAATGTGGATCTGGAGTATCTGTGATGAAACGTCTTGCACTTGCGGGTTTGGCACTGACGGCGGGGATCGCGCCGCTTTGGGCCGCGGACCTGCCGCAATCGCCGGCACCGGTCTATGAGGCAGTTCCGTCCCCACAGCAGTCCATCGACTGGACCGGGCTCTATGTCGGCGGAAATCTGGGCTGGGCTTTCGGACATTTCGATAATCGCGCCGGCGGTAACAGCGGTCTGGACACCGATGCGAACGGTGTCGCCGGTGGCCTTTATACCGGCTACAATTTTCAGGTGACGCCGAATGTGGTGGTCGGCGCTGAAGCCGATTTCAGCCTGACCGACCTTGAGGAGAACAAGACCAGCAACGGTCTGACTGTTCAATCGAAGTCTAACTGGAATTCCAATATCCGGGCTCGGCTGGGTTACAGTTTCGACCGCTATCTGGTCTATGGCGCCGGCGGTCTGGCTCTCGCCGATCTGGAAGTTTCCGGCAACGGCGACAGCGACAGCAAGACGGCTCTCGGCTGGACGCTGGGTGCCGGCGGCGAGGCTGCGATCACCAACAATCTGAGCGCCAAGCTCGAATATGTGTATCAGGATTTCGGCGAGCAGGACTTCAACCTGAACGGTACGGGTGTGAGCTCGGACCTGAACACGTCGCAGGTACGCCTCGGTCTCGGCTACAAATTCTGACCGTTGAGCCTGTCTGAAGAAATCGGCCCGGCACCTCAAAGGTGCCGGGTTTTTTGTTACAAGTAGTTACACGCTTTTCAGAATTTCGCCCAGGAAGCATGATAAACAAGACGCCAGGGCGTAAGGCGATGTTGCAGTGCTACATTTTTTGTGCCGGTTGCGGTTGGAGAGGTGAATGCGGTTTTTGATGCGTGGACTGCTGGGTCTGGCATTGATGGCGGTGATGATCGGTTTTGCCGGTATCGGCGTCTACCGGTTGTACACCGCGACGACGGCGGAGGATACCGTCCGCCAGCGGCCCGCGCGCGAGCGCAGCTACTCGGTAAATGTCGCTGAACTTGCGCCCGTAACGATATCGCCTGTCACCACCGCTTATGGCGAGATCGTGAGCTGGCGGTCTCTGGAGTTGCGCGCCAGCACCGAAGGCCTTCTGGTCGATGTGGCGAGAAAATTCCGGGACGGCGCCGCCGTTGCCGAGGGCGAACTGCTGCTCAGGATCGATCCGGCGAACGCGGAATTCCTGGTTCTGGATGCGGAAGCGGCGCTGGCGGATGCGCAGGCCGGGAAAACGGAAGCCGAGGAAGCGATTGTCGGCGCCGAGCAGGAACTGGAAGCGGCCCGCCGGCAGCTCGTTCTCCGCAGGCAGTCTCTTGAGCGCCAGGAGCAACTCAAGGACAAGGGCTATTCGACCGCGGTCCAGGTCGAGACCGAGGAACTTGGTGTCGCCTCTCTGGAACAGTCGCTGAGCAACCGGCTGCAATCGGTGATCACAGCCCGCAAGCGTGTCGAGCGCATGGAGCTGACCGTCAAACGCGCGCAATTCGCGCTGGAAGAAGCGCGGCGGGTGTTGAACGAAACCGCGCTGACAGCTCCCTTCAGCGGCAATTTATCCGAGGTCAACGCCACGCTCGGCCGGCGGGTCAGTCAATCGGAAACCCTGGCCTTGCTGATAGATCCAGCCGCCCTGGAAGCGAAGTTCTCACTGTCGACCAGCGAATTCTCGCGGCTTCTGGATGATGGCGGCAATCTCATCAAGGCTCCGGTAATCGTGACGCTGCAGCTTGGCGGCCGGTCGCTCGAAGTCGCCGGCAATATCGACCGGGCGGCCGCGGTCGTGTCGGAAGGGGAGGCGGGCCGGACCCTGTTCGCGACCCTGGAACTGGAACCCGGCACGGCGCTGCGCCCCGGAGATTTCGTCAAGGTGGAGGTGCAAGAGCCGGAACTCAGCCGCGTTGCGGTCGTTCCTTCGTCCGCCGTCACCGAAGACGGCCGCCTGCTGATTGTCGGCGACGGCGACCGTATCCGGGAAATCCGCACTACCTTGCTGCGCCGGATGGGCAATGAGGTTGTTCTGGCGGACGTGCCTTTCGGCACGGATTATGTCCGCGAGAGGCTGCCGCAGCTCGGCACGGGACTTAAGGTCACTCCGCGCCGCAGTGGCGAAGAGGGTGCGGCGCCGGCCGCGGACAGTCCCGCAACGGCTCGGATGTCTGAAGCCGGTGAGGAAGGCGCGCGGGGCGATCTGGTTGCACTTGACCCGGAGCGGCGGGCGGCCCTGATCGAACAGCTCAACAGCTCCGACATGCCTGAAAACCGCAAGGCCCGGCTGCTCGCCACGTTGAATCAGCCGATGGTGCCGAAAGATCTGATCGACCGGCTGGAACAACGGCTCGGAAGCAGGGGCTGACGGCCCGAGGTTCGTGATGCCATGAAGGGAGTGTTCTGACATGCGTTCTCCTGGCGGATCGCAATTCGCGTCGTTGCTGGACTACATGGTGCGCCACCGGACAGCGGCCAACCTGCTGCTTGCCATCATGCTGCTCAGCGGTGTCGCCGCCGGGACGCAGATCCGCACGCAGTTCTTCCCTGACTTCGTGCATGAGAGAGTGGATGTCGATGTCAGCTGGCCGGGAGCGGGACCGGAGGACATGGACCGGGCCATCGTCGAAATTCTCGGGCCGCCTCTCCTGGCGATCAACGGCGTGGACGAAGCCACGTCCGTCGCCCGGGAGGGCAAGGCCAGCATCGAACTTGAATTCGAAGACGGCTGGGACATGGGGCAGGCCACCGACGAGGTGAAAGCCGCCGTCGACCAGGCGCGCTCGAGCCTGCCGGACGGGATCGACGAGCCTGTCGTCAGCCGCAGCGTCTACAGCGACCGGGTGACCGATGTGGTCGTTTACGGACCTGTGGACATCGATCAACTGGCCCGCTTCGCGGAAGACCTGCAAACCGTGTTTTTCCGTCAGGGCGTGACCCGGGTGGAGATCAGAGGGCTCGCCGATCCGATCATCCGGGTCAATGTCGGTGAAAGCATGCTCGTGCGGCACGGGCTGACCCTTGCGGAGATCGCGGACACCGTCTCGGCGGAGATGGAGACCACTCCGGCGGGCGATATCAGCGGCAGCGGCGCGCGGCTGCGGACAGGGCAGACCCGCCGATCCGAACAGGAACTTGGCGAGATCGTCCTGAAAGCGCCCTCCCAGGGAGAAAAGCTGCGGCTGCGCTCGGTGGCGGACATCGTCACGGAAGGCGTGGAAAGCGGGCGCGCCTATTATCACAAGGGCATGCCCGCTGTCCTGCTGCGGGTCAGCCGCAGCGCCCAGGGAGACACGATCGAGATCCAGAGAGCCGTGGAGACAATCACGGCGGATTTCCAGCGCACGCTGCCCGAAGGCGTGGTCGTCCAAATGACCAATACCCGGTCCCAGGAGATTATCGACAGGTTGGACATTCTTGTCGAAAACGGGATTTTCGGACTGGGTCTGGTTCTTCTGTTCCTGTTTTTGTTTCTGTCCGCGCGCACGGCTTTCTGGGTGGCGGCGGGTATTCCAGTGGCGATGGCCGCCACGATCGGCCTCATGTATGTTTTCGGGCTGACGCTGAACATGATCTCGGTCTTCGCCTTGATCATCTGTCTCGGCATCGTCGTCGATGACGCCATCGTGGTCGGGGAACATGCCGATTTCCTGCACAGACGCGGATATACGCCCGCAGAGGCCGCCAGCCTCGCCGCGCGGAGGATGACGGCGCCGGTGTTCAGCGCCTCGATCACCACTCTCATCGCCTTTGTCGGCCTGATGGCCATTACCGGACGGTTCGGTAGTCTTGTCGCCGATATTCCCTTCACCGTCGCGGTGGTGCTGATCGCCAGCCTGGTTGAATCCTTTCTGATTCTGCCGGCGCATATGAACCACGCCCTCTCGGCGAGCAAAAAGCAGCGCTGGTACGACTTGCCGAACAGGCTCTTCAACCGCGGATTTGTCTGGTTCCGGGAGACCCTGTTCCGCCGCTTCATCGCCTGGATCGTCACCGTCAGATATCCGGTAATCGGATTTGCCGTGATGGTCCTGGCACTGTCCGTGTCGCTGTTCTTCGACGGTACTGTGCGCTGGCGTTTCTTCAACGCGCCGGAGCGGGCGGTGGTCTCCGCGAGCATCGCCATGATGCCGGGGGCGAAACGCGACGACACCAAGGCGATGATCGCGGAGATGGAACGGGCTCTGGATGTGGTCAATACGCGCTATGCCGGGGAATACGGCAGCGAGCCGGTCATCTTCGCCCTGTCCACGGTCGGGGCGACCGCCGGACGCGGGCTCAGCGGCGCCGATACCAAGGATGTCGACCAACTCGGCGGGATATCCATCGAACTTCTCGACCCGGACCTCAGGCCCTATTCCGCATTCCAGTTCATCGGGGACTGGCGCGCGGAAATCCGCCAGCCGCCGCTGCTGGAAACACTCGCCTTGCGCGGCGAACGTTCCGGTCCCGGCGGCGATGCGATCGACGTCAGGCTGTACGGTTCGTCCACCGAAGCCCTGAAAGCTGCCGCGGAAAGCCTCAAACAGGCGCTTGCGCCGCTGGAGGGCGTCAGCGCGCTTGAGGATACGCTGGCTTACGACAAGCCGGAACTGAGCCTGACGCTTACGCCGCGCGGCGAAGCGCTTGGTTTTACCACCGATGATGTCGCCCGCATCCTGCGCAACCGGCTGGAGGGTATTGAAGTCGCCGAATTTCCGGTCGGCCGGCGGACGGCGACAGTGAAAGTGCTGATGCCGGACGAGGAGGCGGATTCCTCCTTCCTCTACACGACCCGGGTGCGGACAGAGGCCGGGACCTACGTTTCCCTGAGCGAGATCGTCCGTGTGGACAGCTCCTACGGCTTCGCGTCAGTGCGGCGCAGCGACGGCCTGCGCACCTTGCAGGTGACCGGCGACGTGTCGGAGGACGATCCGGAGGCGGCGGCCCGGGTGACGGAGCTGCTGCAAAACGAGTTCCTGCCGCAGCTTGCCGCGGAGTTCGACGTCGAAAGCGAAATGGCGGGCCTTGCGGAACAGGAAAAGTCGTTCCTGTCCGACGCGATGATCGGTTTCGCGCTCTGTCTGGCCGGCATCTATCTGACCCTCTGCTGGATCTTCGAATCCTGGACCCGGCCGCTGATGATCATGATCGTCATTCCCTTCGGCTGCGTCGGCATGATCTGGGGCCACTACCTGCATGGGGTGCCGCTGTCCATGTTCTCGGTGGTCGGATTCATCGGCATGGCGGGGATCATCATCAACGACAGTATCGTGCTGGTCACGACCATTGACGAGTACGCGAAGGATCATCCGTTCCGCGAAGCCCTGACCAACGGTGTTTGCGACCGGTTGCGGGCGGTCATCCTGACGACCGCGACGACGGTTTTCGGACTTGCTCCGCTGCTGTTCGAAACCAGCCGGCAGGCACAGTTCCTGTTGCCGACGGTGATCACGCTCGCCTACGGGCTGGGTTTCGGCCTGCTGCTGGTCATCCTGCTGACGCCGGCGCTTCTTGCCGTGCAGAGCGACTTCGGCAGGTCGATCGCCAGCGGCCGGCGGCTGCTGAAGGTCCGGGGCCGGCGTTCCCTACCGGGCAGAGAAGTATAGAACGGCCTGCTTTCGTCAAGAAAGCGGCCCGGTCCGGCACTCAAAATGAATTACCGGACGAGCGTTGATCCGGATGCGGTCAAAGGAACACCGAGACCAGGTTCGGCCATGTGAGCAGAGTGAGCAGGGCCAATAGCTGGATGCCGATAAAGGGCAGGAACCCCTTGAAGATATCGGTCAGCGAAATGTGCGGCGGGGCGACCGATTTCAGATAGAACGCGGCCGGGCCGAAGGGTGGGGACAGGAAGCTGACCTGCATGTTCATCGTGAACACCACCCCGAACCAGATCGCGACATGCCTGGGCTCGACATTGCCGAAGAAGCCGAGTTCTTCGACAGGCATCGCCAGGACGATGGGCAGGAACACGGGCATGATCAGCAGGACGATGCCAACCCAGTCCATGAACATGCCCATGATCAGGAAAACCACCATCATCACAAGAATGATGCCCATCGTGGGAAGCTCGGTCCCGACAATCAGCTTGGCCACATAGGTCGGGCCGCCGACCAGGGTGTATGCGGCGGCGAGCGCCGCCGCGCCGACAGTCACCCAGATTATGGTGCCGGTGGATTTCATGGTGCGCATCAGCGAATCGAGGAGAACGTTCAGGCTCATTTCCCCGCGCAGGACGGAAATCACGAAGACGGCGACCACACCCATCGCGGCGGCCTCGGTGATGCCGGTGATGCCGCCGTAGATCGACCCGAGCACGACGCCGATGACGACGAGCGGCGCGACCAGACCCTTGCCCATCTCCCAACCGCGCCGGATGCCGTCGCGACCGAAGACGAATTCCATCAACAGGCCGCCGATGATCAGGATGCCAATCTGATAGGGCATGGCCGATGCCATGCCCCAGGTGATCGGATCGACACCCTCCGTTACGGCGTTCGCTCCGGTGGCTGTGAAAAACAGGGTGCGTACCAGCAGCAGGGCAGTGGCCGCCAGGACGATCACGGTCATGAAACCGGCAAACAGAACCGCTTTCTCGCGGCCGGGCGGATCGTTCGGATCCGGTTCGGGCAGGGGCGCCTGGTCCGGGTTCAACTGGGTCCGGACGACAATGTAGATCAGGAAAAACGCGGCCAGCATGAAACCCGGCAGGAACGATGCGGTGAACAGGGCCTTGATCGAGGTTTCCGTGACCAGGCCGTAGAAAATGAGGACGATGGAGGGCGGGATCATGGTGCCGAGCGAGCCGCTGGCGCAGATCGTGCCGATGGCGAGGTTCTGGTTGTAGCCGAGCCGGAGCATCTGCGGCAGCGCGATCAGGCCGAGCAGGACGACTTCACCGCCGATGATGCCGGACATGGCCGCCATGATCACGGCCATGATCGACGTCACGATCGCGATGCCGCCTCGCGTTCGGCTGAGCCAGACGTTAAGTGAGGAATACATGTCCTTGGCAATGCCGCTGCGTTCCAGCAATGCCGCCATGAATATGAAAAGGGGGACGGATATCAGGACATAGTTCGTCATCTGCCGGTAAATCGCCTGGCCGATGACAGCCAGCGGCCCCCGCCCGAAATCCCGGAACAGCAGGTCCGGTCCGAATTTCAACACCAGAATCGCGCCGGCCAGAGTGGCGGATGCAAATCCCAGCGGCATGCCCAGAGCCAGCAGCAGGAACAGGCCCAGCAGCAAGAGAAGTGAAATCGTCCCGACGTCCATCCTGCTAACCCTCAATATTCTTGCGTATGAGTTCGATCTCGTGCTCATCGATCTCGTCGACGGGCAGGTGAACTTCCGGTGCCTTGTTCCAGTCGGCGATCAGGTTGGACAGAGCCTGGATGGCCACCATCAGCACGACAATCAGAATCGCGGGCTTGATGGTGGCCGGGATCGGCGGATCCCATGCGGTTCCGAAGGTTTCCCAGCGGAAAAACTTGGCGACCGCCTCGTTGTATCCCCCCCAGATCAGCAAGAAGGTGAAGACCCAGATCAGCAGAACCGAAAACACATCCGAAAGCTTCTGGAGCCAGCGGGGAAACAGATCGTAGATGATGTAGATGCGAATGTGGCTGCGTTGCTGCATGGCATAAAGCCCCGCGAGCAGGAACACGAACCCCGCGATCCACAGCGACAGTTCATTCGCCCATAACGTCGGTTTTTCGAAAACGTAGCGGGAGACGACTTCAAAGAACATGACCAGCACGATGCAGGCGGTTGCGATCATGGACAGGCGCGCGCAGATCAGACTGACTATGTCGAAGAAACCGCAAGGCTCGGGCTCAATCACACCGCGCCTGTCGGACAGATAAATGCTGGCCGAAAGCAGGGCAATGGTTGCCAGGATCAGAGTCGCGAAAACCACCGGTGTTTCCCCGGGTGACAGGACCTGCTTCATGTTGAAATCGGCGCCCAAAAACAATCCGCTCAGGATCAGCCAGAGCACAAACGCAACGGTGCCGGAAAAACTGGTCCACATGATCATCCGGACCGGTTTTCTGGCAGAGCCCAGCCACACGCTTTCCGCTTGAACAGCCACAACGCCCTCCCTTGCGTTTCAACAGCCCTGCGTGAAAAACGAGCCCCGAAGGGCTCGTTCAAGTCTCACTCGTGCGAGGCGCTTAAGTCTACTGGATTTTTCCGATGCGGCGCAGGAACGCGCGATGAGCCTCGACCAGCGCCTTGGCTTCCGGTGTCTTCTCGGCCCATCCGTCCCAGGCGCGTTGTGCGCCGGCGCGGAATTCCGCGCGGTCCTCCGGCGACCAGTCGTAGAGCTTCACGCCTTTTTCCTTCAGCATGGCAGCGGCTTCTTCGTTGGCGATATGGATCGTCATCGACGTTTTGAAAGCCAGTGCCTGTGTCGCCGTTTCGATGATCGCCTTGATGTCGTCCGGGAAGCTGTTCCAGACCTCGAGGTTAAACGTCACGTGGTCTACCGGCATCGAGTGGAAGCCAGGATAGGTGGCGTGTCCGACAATGTCATAGAGGCCGAGGCCGACATTGTTGGCGAGGCTGGATGCATCCGCGCCGTCAATGATGCCGGTTTCAAGCGACGTGAAGACTTCCGTGAAGTCGATGACGATCGGGGAAGCGCCCAGTTCGGCGAAGATTTCGGTTTCGAGGCCCGGAGGAGACCGGAATTTCCAGTCCTTCAGGTCTTCGGGGCCTGCAATCGGGCGGGAAGAGGACATGGCTTCCTGACCACCGGTCCACCATCCGACGAGATGCATGTTATGCGCCTCGTAAAGTTCGTTGGCAGCCTTTTCACCACCACCGAAATAGTAAAAGCTGTAAAGCTCCCAAGGCGTGTCGTAGCCGCCCATAGGGTCACCCACGAACTGGAAGGCGGGGTTTTTACCCGTCTGGTAGGCGCCACCATGCATTTCACCGTCGAGAATGCCGGTCGCAGCTGCGTCGAACCCCTCCACGGTGGCGACGACGGCCGACGACCAGAACATTTCGATATGGACACGGCCACCCGACATGCGCTCGATATTGTCGATGAATTCCTGCGCAAGCTGGCCCGAAACGGCTTCGGGTGAATAATGCGTCTGCATGCGAAGATTAATCTCGGCCGCAGATACGCCGGTCGCAAGACCTGCGGACAAGGCGGCAACGGCCGCCAGATTTCTGAATTTCATAGTCTCTCCTCCCAGTTCCGTTGTTCCCTCCCAGAGAACGCGCGGGGCCCGTGCCGGTTTTCGCGGTCTACGAGCAACACCGTGTTCTACAGCTAAAGCTGCCACGGCAACATGTCAATATTTGCTATACCTGAAGATTTTTGCTTGGTATACCAAATACAGTTTCCAGTTCGATGGAAGTCCTTTATCAAGGCCGGAAACTCGAACCGTTTTGAGACTTGTCCCGTGGCACTGAAACAAGAAAATACGATCGACCTTCCTTCCCTGCCGCGCCAGCGGCTCGGTGAACAAATCGCCGATGTCCTGCGCGAACAGATCCTCCTGGGTCAGCTGTCTCCGGGGAAAAACATTCCGGAACGTGAAACCGCGGCCGCGCTCGGCGTCAGTCGAACGCCACTGCGCGAAGGACTCCTGGTGCTGGAAGCGGAGGGCCTTGTTGAAATGTCGCCCTCCAAAAGTCCGGTCGTTGCAAATCCCTCGTTCGTCGAGGTGAACCATCTTCTGCTGGTGCAGTCCGCGCTGGAGGAACTTGCGGGAGAATGCGCCTGCGACGAGGCCACCCAGGACGAAATCGACGAGATCGGGGCCATGCACCAGATGATGGTCGCCAATGTGCAGGAACCCGACCAGATAAAGTTCTTCCAGATCGATATGGCGTTTCACGAGGCGATCGTCGCCTCGACGAAGAACCCGTCGCTGATCAAGACACACAAACAGTACCATTCACGCCTTTGGCGCGTTCGGTTTCTGTCCGCCCGGCACCGGGAGGCCCGGGACAAGGCCATGGTCGATCATGGCCGCATAGTCGAAGGACTTCGGCTACGCGACAAGGATCAGGTCTCCTCCGAAATCAGGATCCATCTCCGTCGTGCGATCGAAAATATCAGAATCGTGTTTGCCGAGGAGGAAGCCTCCAAGTCGGCCACCGATTGAGGGCAAGGAGGAAATGGATGACTATTTCCCGGAGTTCTTGGCCGTTTCCTGTTTGCGGCAGAACAATGATCTGACAATCCACACAACCCGGGAATGACCGCGCTCTATCTCTAACGCTACCAGAACGAAGGATACACGCCGGAAGAACCTCAGTCCGGACGGCCCGTCATCGGTATCGCCCAGTCCGGTTTCGAACCTGCTCCTGGCGGCAAGATCCAACTATTGCTCGGCGAACCGATCAAGGCAGGCCTCCGCGAGGGAGGCGGGGTTCCAATTGAGTGTCCCGCGCATCCCCCCGCACGGGAACGGCAAGAGGCCCGCAGCGACGCTGGACTGGAATCTCGCCTGTCCGGGGCTGGTGGAGGTGTTGCACGGCTATCTGTCCAACGGGGTTGTTTGAGGCAAAGCGAACCATTGATCCCAGGAGTCAGCCCGGCGGGAAGGTGATAAAAATGGCAGACGATCTTTTTGACGTATCGGGAAAAAACGTTCTGATCTCCGGCGGCAGCAGGGGGATCGGTCTTGCCATGGCGGAAGCGTTCGCCGTGCGCGGGGCGCGGGTCATCATTACCGGGCGAGACGAAAAGACCTTGCGGACCGCCTGTGAAGCCGGAGGGTCCGCTTCGAACCCGATGGCCTATGAAATTTGCGACGTCAGCGACACGGACACCATCACAGCCTGCGTTGAGGCGGTTGTCTCCGAATTCGGCCAGATCGATGCCCTGATCAATTGCGCCGGCGTGAATATCCGCAAGCCGGCCGTTGAGTACACGCCTGAAGAATTCGACACGATCATGGATATCAATCTGCGCGGCGCGTTCTTCATGGCGCAGACTGCCGGCAAGCAGATGATCCGTCAGGGCAATGGCTGCGTGATAAACGTGGACAGCCTGTCCACCTTCAGTTCCCTTGCCCAGGTCGCGCCCTATGGGATGTCGAAGTCCGGCCTGTCCAGCATGACCCGCGTGCTGGCTCTTGAATGGGGAAAGCATGGTGTGCGGGTGAACGGCCTGGCGCCGGGCTTCATTCTGACCGATCTCACCGAAAAGCTGTGGTCTGACCCGAACCTGCAGTCCTGGAACCGGACAGTCACGCCGCTGGGGCGCATGGGCACCGTGGACGACCTGATCGGCACGGCGATCTTTCTGGTCTCGCCCGCGGCGGCTTTTCTGACGGGGCAGACGATCAGGGTGGATGGCGGCGCATCAAGTGGCATCAACTGGCCGATTGACGGGGAATACGACGTCACTCCACGCGCATAGATTATCCTCCCGCGCTCAGATAAACGCGGGAGGCCGGTCTGTCGGGTTAGCGCAGCATTGCCGGGGCGTCGTCGGGTACAGGTGCCGCCGGCTGTCTGGTATCGGCAAAGGCGGGAACCGCGGCTTCGAACGCGTCCAGCCAGGCGACCAGCGCTGGATGGTCCTGACGCCACTCACCGCCGAAGCGCATGTCGAGATAGCCAAGGGTGCAGGCAAGCGTCAGCGTGCCCGCCGTAACGTCGGCCTGGGTCGCCGGCGCGGGCGGCGTGTTTGCCTCGAAATACGCCAGGCCGCGTTCCATCTTTGCCGCCTGATAGGCATCCCATGCGGGATCGCGGTACTTCTTTTCCTTGAAGCGCTTTTCATAAACCCGAAGGATGGCGGCATCCATGATGCCGTCTGCCAGCGTTTGATCGCGCAGCACGGAGAAACGGGCTTCGCCGGCTGGAAAGAGCTTGTCACCGCCGGCCAGGAAATCGAGATATTCCACGATGACAGCGCTGTCATAAAGCACGTCGCCGTTTTCCAGAACGAGCGCCGGAATTTTACCGAGCGGGTTCTGGCTGCGAATGCTGTCGGATGGGTCGGCCGTGCTGGTATCTTCGACCGCGATCCGGTCCTTCAGGCCGAGGATCGCCATTGCGAGTTTCACCTTGCGGCCGAAAGGCGAGGGGGGAGACGAACGTAATTTCATCATGGTCCTAACTCCGGAACAGAGAGACTTGGGGAATGCGGCGGCCTGGTCTTACCGGGCGCCGGGTGGGGGAACGGCGAGGCTGGCGGACCGGCATCCTGCCCGGTCAACGGCGGGGCAGGAGCGGAACGCCAGGTCCTTCGTCAGGCAGATGCGGATTTCTTCCAGCTCGCCCTGATCGCAGGTGACGGCCATGGCATCTTCCCGCAAGCCCGGATTTGCGAGGCGGAAGGCCTTTTCAACGGTTGCCGGAGCGGCCTTGCCGCGCTTGTCCAGTTTTGTGAAGACGCCCGGAATGGCGATCTTTTCGAAAGCCTGACGGGTCAGGCTGAAATAATCCTCGGGATCGAGGCCGGAGCAGGTGCCGTGCTTGCGCCACTGATGGAAGACAAGTGCATGACTGGGCATGATGTCTTCCATATCTTCGGCGATCCGGCGATCGATGCGCTCCGGCATGCCCGGACAGGATTGCGGGTAGCCCTGCTCATGCTGCGGCCACAGGCCGTGAACCACAAAGCGGTAGGGATCGCTGACGCCGCACTGGTGCGGATTGGCGGCCTCGCCCTCCTGCTTGCAATAAGTCGGTGACCAGGAAAGGGAAAGGACGAAAAAATCGAATTCCCCGGGCTGGTCCGCCATTGCCGGCGCGGACATGAGGCCCGCCAGCAGGCAGACGGTCATCAGCCATGCGCGGCTCGGGAGCGCCATCGGAAAAGACCTTTTGTGGTTCAGCGCGGGCGGGTCGTGCTGCAATGGTCGCCATAGACGTGCCATTTGTCGAGAGGCGCCATGCAGGCTTCCACGTTCCAGCCAAGGCCGAGAAAACCGGCATTTTCCTCAACGAGATAATGGACCGACCGGATGCTGCCGTCGGAGAGGCTGGCCTTGCCGCGGCAGTATCGGCGGGCAACCGGACTGATGTCTACCTGGTAGCCGGTTTCGCGAATGTCATCGATGCCCATGATGGTGCGGCCGTCGTAATAATCCCGTCTGGCGCTGGCAACCGAACCGGCAACGGCACTTTGCACGGATGCCGCGGTGCATTCGGGCAGACGGTTTTCACCGCCGAAGGAAAAATAGATGCGGTTTTCTTCCGCCGAAGCCGGCGCTGCAAGGCTCGCGCAGACGGTCAGGGCAGTCAGAAAAAAGCGGGCGGAACGGGCAACATGCACGGCAAGATCTCCGGTATGCAAACAATGAGGAAGACGATGAGGGAGGGCGGGCCGGAGGTCAAGCATTGATCCATGCAAAAGCGATTGGGCCCGGGCGGTTATTCGCCAATGAGCTGAGTGACATTCCAGCCTGCTCCGGGCCCCAGATGCAACACGTCGCTAAGCCATGGCAAGATCACGCGCATTTCGCCTGCCAGTGTGAAAGGCGCGTTGACAAGCGTCATGCCGGAGCCCAGCATTCTCGTATCCGGACCGCTTTTACCGGCATTGAGTTCCAGCGTCAGCACATCGCGCAGACCGGCCTCCCTGAACGCCTCGTGCATCCGCCGGACCGCTCTTGCGTCCTTCAGCGGATACCAGATGGCGTAGGTGCCTCCGGGCCACTTCTTCCAGCCACCGACGACCGCTTCGGTCATCCGCTCGAATTCGCCGGTCTCTTCGAAGGCGGGATCGATCAGCACGAGCCCGCGTTTCTCCTTGGGCGGCAGAAAACCGCCCAGCGCGAGCCAGCCGTCCAGGTGAATGGTCTTGACCTGATGGTCCCCGGTGAAGAGATCCGACAGGGTTTTGAAGTCCGCCGGATGCAGTTCGGTCAGGGTGAGCCGGTCATTGGGACGCAACAGGTTGCGCGCCAGCAATGGTGAGCCCGGGTAAAGCTTCAGTCGGCCGCCCGGATTGAGCTCGCGGACGACGTCAAGCCAGGGGGTCAGAAGTTCGGCAACCGGAGCCGGTACGCCGGCCGCCAGTATTCTGCCAATCCCCTGTTGCCATTCCCCGGTCTTCTGCGTTTCCACCGAGGTGAGATCGTAGCGGCCAGTGCCGGCATGCGTATCGAAGACTCGGAAGGCCTTGTCCTTGCGCTTGAAATAGACAATGAGCCTCGACAGAACGGCATGTTTCAGCACATCGCCGATATTTCCCGCGTGGTAGGCGTGCCGGTAGTTCATGCGTGCCGGTCCCGATCTGCCGGCTGTGGCGGGCGTTTGAGGTAAATGACGGCCTTGTCTCCGTGATCGGCTTTGCCGATCTCCTCAAACCCCAGCCGCTTGTGAAACTTCAGGGATCCGGGATTGGGGGGACGCTCGTTGACTTCGCAGACGAAGCTGCGTCCGGAGCCGGCAAGATGCCGAAACAGCCCGTCGTAAAGCGTCTCGCCGATTTTCCGTCCGCGCTGTTTTTCGTCAACGGCGATGCGGTCGGTATAGGCAAAATTCGAGAAACGCTCGCTCAGCCAGCGATAGTTCCGGCTGTCATATGCAGTGCCGTCGCCGATACACAGAAGGAACCCGGCGGGCATATCATCGATGTCCGCAACCAGGCAGATCAGCGCGGAATTGACGAGGTCGAGCAAATCCTCGGCTGTCAGTTCATTGACGGCCGGAACGGCTGAGTTGTTCAAGGGCAGAAGTTTGCTCAGATCGCCGGGCCGGAAAGGTCGCGCGATTGCGGAGGAAGTCGGCCTGGATGTCATGAAACCACCTGGATCAGCCTGCTGGAATGGGCAACGGCATGAAAGCGAAACACTTGTGTTATTCGATAGCGTGCCTCACGGAAACCGCGTTCGCGCGCCAGAAGACAAAATCGCCCGAGCGGCATTCCGAGCCGCCTTATAGAGCCTTTTGCGGTGAGATTGAAGCGCCTGTCCGATTGTAGCAAAGCGCGAACCGCGCCAGCGCGGCGGGAGACAGGCGCCGGGGTGTTTGCAGGCAGCGCCCCGGCCGGACAAGACGCCAGTTCGCCGGAGCTGAAGCCTGGCGGCCGGGTGAGATGGTTCATTCCGGGGTAAAAGAATTTGGCCGGAGTAAAAGAAATTGGCCGGAGTAAAAGAAATTGGGCGTGGCTGAACCACGCCCAAATCGCTCACCTGACTGGGTGAGTGACTTTCAGTTCTCGACCGGCTGGCTGTCTTGCTCGACAGGATTACCGTCTTCATCGAGAGCCTGCAGGTCGACGGCCTTCGGACCCTTGCCACGGCGATCCGGCTCGGTTTCGAAAGAAACCCGCTGGCCGCTGTCGAGCGAGGTAAAGCCCGATCGTTCGACGGCGGAGATATGCACAAACACATCCGCGTCGCCTTCATCCGGTGTGATGAAACCGAAGCCCTTGTCTGACTTGAAGAACTTCACCGTGCCGGGCTGACGCGGACCGCGTTCGACCGGAGCCATGTCCCGGTTCGGGCGCTGCTGACGGAATCCGTCACCTTCTCCGCCGCCGTAGCCTGCGCGGCCGCCAGCGTAACCACCGCCTTCGCGATTGCCGCCGCCGTAGCCGCCGCCGGAATAGCCGCCGCCTTCGCGATTGCCGCCACCGTAGCCACCGCCGGCTGGGCCGCCGCCTTCGCGATTGCCGCCACCGTAGCCACCGCCGGCTGGGCCGCCGCCTTCACGATTGCCGCCGCCGTAACCTCCGCGGCCGCCACCGCCGTAGCCAGCACCCTCGCGATTGCCGCCGCCGTAACCACCGCCGGAATAGCCACCGCCTTCGCGATTGCCGCCGCCGTAGCCACCACCGGAATAGCCGCCGCCTTCGCGATTGCCGCCACCGTAGCCACCGCCGGCTGGGCCGCCGCCTTCACGATTGCCGCCGCCGTAACCGCCGCGGCCACCACCGCCGTAGCCGCTGTTTCTGTCGTCGCGGCCGTGGCCGCCACCATAGTCATTGTCGCGTCCACCCCGGTAGCCGCCATCACGGCCACCGCCAAAGTCACCACCACCGAAATCGCTTCCGCCGAAATCACTGCCGAAGTCTTGCGGACCGCCAAACTCGCGTTTGCCGCCGCGCCGACCACGCGACCGCCGGTCCGAATCGCCATCGTGCATTACCAGATCACCTTACCTGCTGCGCCCTTTCGGCACATACCGACCAATCTCACCCGCCTTCACAGTCGAGTCACCCCAACCAGGCGCACCCGGTACGCCTGTTCAACATCCCTGGATCGGGTTGAAACACTCCTGCCGCATCCCTATCCAGCCGCTGCGCTTTCATCATAAGGGCGTGATGGACAAAACCGCAAGAGAATCCTTGGTCCGCGCGCTAATTCGAGGCGTTTTTAGGAGGCCAGGTATTTGACCAACTGGACAAGTCCGGGACGGTTCCGTCACATGTTTTCCGGGTTGCTTCTTCCAGCAGGACGAGTCCGGTCCCGTTCCAGACCCACCTGTTCCAGAGGCCGCATTCGCCGACACCGGAGCCCTTGAAGTAACTGACAAGCTGCTGATCCGCCGGAGACCACTTTGCATTGTAGATCAGATCGGTTGCCACCGGACCCTTTTCCGACATGCGGGCCACATGGATCTGCCGCGCAGCACCGTCCTTGCCGGAGAGGACGGCGACATAGGGGCTGTTATAGGCCGTCGGGGCTCCGCAGGGGACGATATAGAGCGATCCGTTTTCGTCCAGGGGGACGCGCACCGCGTTCAGACCGGCGAAGATTGCCGGATCGATTTCGGAACACAGGCGGTTGGCGGACCAGACCGCGGCGACTTCCGGCGGAAGCTGATCCGCGCTGACCAGCGGTATGGCATGGGGGGCATCCTTGGCGGGGTCCGCGCCGGGAGCTACAATAGCCGCAACGGTACCTGTGCGGTCCTGTTGATTGTCGAGCCACAAGAAACCGGCCTTCAGACCTTGAAGGGAAACAGGAACCGCGACGGGATCGGCATCCTTTGCCGCGGGCAGATGGATTGTCAGTTCCCGGCCTGCCTGCATGGCTTGAAGCAATGTCACGGTCACCGGGCCCGTCGGATACCAGAACCCCTCACCGCCGAGCGGGCGGAAGCCGGCCGGAGCGGTCACGGTGGGCTGCATTTCCCGAAGCTGCTCGATCGGCAGTGCCTCGATCTCGGTCCCGTCGACGTCGAAGCGCAGGATCCCCTCCTGGGGCAACTCGGTATTGGTGGTCAGACGCACAAGAGGCTGGGCTTCCGCCTGCCAGTCGCGCACGATGCGCAGATCCACCCACACCGACTGTGTGCGGGTAAAGGACGACGCGAAACACACTCCCGTATTGCCGCAATCGACGGTCCAGCTTTCGAAGCCGGGCGGCGTCCGGCCCGGCTGCGCCGACGCGCCGGAAGCGATGACAAGCGCCGCTGTGGCAGAAATCAGAAATGTTAAAAGTCTCAGCGTCATTAGCCGGTTACCCGATTATGGTTGCCATCTTTTCAGCGGCCCATACATCTTGTACGAAATGCACGCGGCAAGGTGAAGCCGCTAGTGACCAGAAACACGACGGCGGTCGCCTTTGTCCCGCATTTCCTACAAGGGCGGACCGGCGTTGCTGCCAGAGGAGCCGGATGTGACTCAAGGGACTTCAAATGCCGACGGAGAAAACGCAAAAGACGGCAATGAAGACGATATGCCGCCGATCCAGGTCATGGTCATCGTCGTTACGCCATTCCAGCAGAACTGTTCGCTGATCTGGGATCCGGCAACCATGCGCGGCACGGTGATCGATCCGGGCGGCGACGTGGAGCGGATCCGGACAGCCATCTACAATCAGGGGGTCAAGGTCGAAAAAATCGTTCTAACTCATGGACATATAGACCATGTCGGAGGAGCCGCCGACCTGGCCGAAGCCCTCGGGGTGCCCGTGGAAGGACCACATGAAGCCGACCAGCCGCTGATCGACAGGGTGGCTGACCAGGCCGCGCAATTCGGTGTCGACGGGGTCAGGCCGGTGATGCCGGACCGCTGGATGGCCGAAGGCGATCAGGTCGAGATTGCCGGCCGCATGTTCGACGTCCTGCACTGTCCCGGACACTCGCCGGGGCATCTCGTATTCTACGACAAGGACCTGCGGTTCGCGATTTCCGGAGATGTTCTTTTTGCCGGCTCGATCGGCCGGACGGATCTGCCGGGGGGCGACCACGCAACCCTGATCAGGTCGATTCAGGAAAAACTGCTGCCGCTTGGAGACGACGTCTCCTTCATTCCCGGTCACGGACAAGCCTCGACCATCGGTCACGAACGTGAGACCAATCCGTTCCTGACCTGATGCTCCGAGGTCTTGACGTCGTTCGGTTTCAGAGAAGCGCTCTGAGGTCGTCGATGCGATCGTTGACCAGCCAGCCGTAATAATTCTCGCGCGGCCATGTCTGGCCGGAGCGGCGGAACTTCGCCGCCCGGCTCCACGGATCGCCGAGATTATAGAGGGTCGCGGTGAGGCCGGGATTGTTGGATATATCGACCTTGCCGACGGATTTGTAAGCGGCGATGGAATCCTGAATGATGGCGGCCATATAGTGGAGCGAAATGTTCGGATCCATCGTGGCCTTGTAAACGCTTTCCGCATTTGTGGCTTGCAGCTTGCGGAAATTGCTTTGCCGGGCCACACGGTCGGTCATTTTCAGAACGGTCAGCGGGCTGAGCTGCCCCAGCCCGAAACTCTGACCGGCAAAGAGCGGCTGGAAGAAGGCTTCGTTGAAATTCTTCTTCGGGTAGCGGACGCCTTCGACGGACCTGCCGCGGAACTTGCTGTTCCAGACATTCTCGTAACAAGACCAGCGGCGATCGCTGCTTTCCTGAATGTGGGCCTTGCGGCAACGGTCGAACTGGGGGCGTTCGACGAAGGTCTCGACATGTTCGCCGTTGATTTCGAAATTTATGCGCACACCGGCATAGGCGAGCGCCTTGACGTAGTAGGACTGAGCGCTGTCGAGGGTGTCGTAATTATAGGTGTGTTCGCCAACGATGGCGCCGATAATGTGGATCGGATCGATGCCGTAGCGTGAGGCTACCCGTTTGATGGACGAAATCAGGCCGCGGTCGCGCTTCAGAACGCCCAGCACTTTTTCGAACTTGGCGTCATAGGAGGACCTGGATGCCGCAGTCCGGCGCGACGAGGCGTAGGGTATGTTCGGCTGGGACCTGATCCGGTTGCCCTCCGGAACCATGCGGACCGACTGGGCCATTGCCGGCTGGCTGGCGGGGAAGAGCGGAACGGCGGGATTGACAAGCAGAGCAACAGCCAGGCATCCCGCGCCAAGCAGCGAGCTAAGTCTGAACGAACCTGTGTTCCTGCACATTGTGATCATTCTGCGCCTGGTATTGTTGTTAAATATGCGCGGGCAAGCAGATCCTGCGCTATCCGACCGTAGCGGTTTCACATAGTCCGCAAAATGCGACAGTAAATAACTCATCCTGCAAAAAGCCCCCAGAAAGAAACACTACGGCATCCCAGATGCAACTGGTTCCTTCCCTTAAGTGCTCGCCATCAACAAAGAAGTGACGCCGGTCACAGGGGTTTCGTTTGGCGGCGTTATTGCGAAACCTTTCCGGAAAGGCGGGCCGGACCCATCCGCAGCCGGACCTCTTTGGGCACTCCAAGGAAGTCGTTGAAGGCCCTGTGCTGGCGCAGACCGCAGAGTTCCCTTTGAATGATGACATGCCACAGGGCTTCCCCGGCCAGCGCGACAAGGCGCTCCCGTTCGCCCGGTAGCAGGCCGGGCGTGCCGTCCGCGGTCTTCAGGTCTGAAAGTGCTTTTTCCAGTTTTCCGGTCAACCGGGAAAGCGTCGAGGCCTTTTCACCCAGTATTTCCTGTTCCAGCGCCGCGGAAAGCGGGTCCTTTTCGGTATTGCGGCTGAAGACTTGCGGCGGACGCACGGCCATGATCGGTTCCCGGCAACTGGTTCGAACCGGCGGTGAAAGGCTCCAAAACACTTCACCCGCCTCGTTCAGGAGGAATTCCGTTCAATATATGATCATTTCAAATCAGATAAAATGCGCCGGGCAAGTAATTGCTGCAAGGACGCGTCAATTTTCGCGGCGTCATGTTTTCTTCGATTTCGCGATGCAGTATACTCTGGGAAGTCACAGTTTGGCCGCGAACGCATCAGGCGCCGGAAATGGGCGCCGGCAGGATCGGCGTTGGCCCGATGATGTTCGGGTTGTCCGAGTGGCGTTTTATCGACTTACGCTCTAATTTCATGCTCCAAAGTTTAGGCAGTGCCATGAGCGATATTGGCTTGAAACCGAAACTGCAGCAGAAGACCAAGGTTGAGAAACCGAAGCTGTACAAGGTCATTCTGCTGAACGACGACTACACACCGCGTGAATTCGTGGTGCTCATCCTGAAAGCGGAGTTCCGTCTGGACATGGCCCAGGCGGAGGTCGTCATGCTGACCGCGCATCAGAAGGGTGCCTGCGTCGTTTCCGTCTATCCGAAGGATGTCGCGGAGACCAAGACCACCCGGGCCATCGATGCGGCCAGCAAGCTCGGCTATCCACTGCAATTATCGGTCGAGCCGGAATAGGCCGGCGGGTCTCATCTCCCTTTATGGTCCGTGATCTAAGCATGTCGCGTTAAATTGAATTCAGTAAATCGCCCGAACGCCTTCGCAACGCAAACGCTGCTTCCGGCGTCTTCCTGAAACCATGAATCCGCTTAAACGCGACAGGCTATAAAGAAAAGCCCCGGCGCAAGGCCGGGGCGGATCATTTCAGGCGCGGGATGGATAATGGATCAGTCGCGCAGCTTGACGATCTTCTTGTCGTCGCCGCCGGACGGGGTGTCGTCATCCGGTCCCTCATCGTCATCAAGATCGATCGGGTCGAGTTCCGTCGGCAGCGGCTCGGTGATGCCGAGTTCCGCGATCGGGTCGTAGCTCTCGGTCAGGCCCAGCTCTTCGGCCGGTCCCTTGCCTTCCATGGCCATCTGGTAGTTGGTGATGACCGATTTGAGCTGAACGATCTGCTCGTTGGCGGTGTCCACCTGGATCTTGTAGCGCTGCAGGCGTTTGTTTTCCTCGATCAGGTCTTCCAGATTGTCTGCGAATTTCTGGTTCTGATTGCGCTGGTGGTTGAGGTCCGTGAGGGCCGAATTGTAGCGCAGGTTGAGTTCCCGCAGCTTGGCGGAGGTCGCCATCAGTTCGTTGCGGTCTTTTTCGTGGTTCTTCTGGGCGCTGTCGAGAAGATGCTCGATTTCCTGCATGCGCTTGAGGAGATCGCGGTTACGCTCCTTGAGCGTGGAGTTCTCGCGGGCCATCTCCTGCAGCGACTGTGCGCCGATGCGGCGCTGGGAAGAGAGGTTCTCGATTTCCGCATTCAGCGCATAGACCTCGTTGTCATGCTTGCGCTGTTCTTCCTCGAGCCGGGATTTGGCGTAGACCAGTTCCTGATTGGCGACGTCGAGATGGGATTTCAGGTCGATATTGTCGTTGCGGAATTCGCCCAGCTCGCGCTTGGAGGCTTCAAACTCGCTGGTGACCAGATTGTTCTTGCGGATCTCGTCTTCCAGCAGCTTGGCGCTTTCGGACAGGTTCTGCTGCAGTTCCTTTTCCCGGTGCCTGACCGCTTCCAGGTCGGAACCGATATTTTCGGCATGTTTGTCCAGCGTCTCGAATTTGGCTTTCAGGTCATTGAGCTCGCCGCCGAGATCGGCGACCAGTGAATTGGCCTCCACCAGCTTGGCGCTCTGCAGCCGGTATTCGTCGTTGATCTTCTTGTTGTTGTCGCGGATCGAGACGATGTCATTGCGGGCGGTTTCCAGCGCCGTGCGGGTCTCGGTGGTGCGTTTGCGCAGGGAATGGACTTCCGCCTGCGCATCTTCCAGTTGGGTGGTGAGTGTCCTCACCTTGTGCTCGGCGTCCAGAAGGTCGGTCGAGATCTTGGCATTTTGCGACTTCAAGCGGACTTCGGTCTCGACACTGGCGCGCGAGGATTCCAGAAATTCCGACATCAGGCGGATCGAGGTCTGGCTTTCAGCGGCAAAGGCAGCCATCTGGTCGAATGTCTGGTTGAGCCCGCCGACCCGGGATTTCAACCCGTCCAGCTGGTTCATCTTTTCCTGCATCTTCAGAGCGAAAGGCGAAAGATGCTCGACATTGCTTCTGTCCGGAAGCACAGCGTCTTCCTGCATTTCGACGCTTGGCGCCCCGCTCTCAGCCTGCCGCTCCTGCTCTTCGCCGGGGCGGGAGGATTTCGAGAAAATGCCCATTCCTGTCTCCTGAACTTCCACACCGGCGCTTGTCCGGCGATAGATACGCAATACTTTAACTCTTTCTTAACCCAAAAGTCCCGGGTGTTACAACGACTCACGCAAACCACACTGCAGAATACAACGCCAAGTGTTACCTCAAAAAGACAGATTCCTCCGCATTATTCAGGGTTTTTGAGCCTATGGTTAACCGCGGGGCGGCCATTTACGCCTGCGGGTCAGTTCCCCATCTCGTCAATCGTCCAGCTGAGCGGCCAGCCCTCGGGCGGACCCGTGACGCCGTCGCAGGCGGATTTTTCCCGATATTCGATGAGGATGTAGTCGCCGGATTCGGCTTCCATCTCGTGGCGCTCGAAGGCGCCGCAGTCATAACCGGGGCCGTAATAGGTGGTGCCGGTGACCTGGCCGGTGGACGGGTCGTAGAAGAGATTGTTGACCAGCGCGTGATTGGGCTGGTTGAAGCCGGGCGGCGTTTCGAACTCCTTCCACTCGTCGAGCGACGGGTTGAAGGGAATGTGGATGGCGAGAAAATAGGGCACGTTGGCGTCCGCCATCTGGCAGGGGACGACCCAGCTCTCCACATCGCCTTCAGCGAAATATTGCGCGCCGAAGGCGGGCACAGTCTCGTCGAGCTGACAGTCGAGCGTGCGTATGCCCATCATCTGTATGTCATCCGGAATCTCGGAGACCGCATAAACAAGACCCTGGGCACCGCGATCGATGCTGCTGTTGTTTGTCTCCTGAGAGGGCATGACAGGCGGTGGCAGGTCCGATTGGGATCCGCTCGGCGCCGGGGCTGCAGACGCGGCGACAGATTTCGGCGCTTCCGGCTGCGTGGCCGGTGCGGCGGCGATCAGCGTCTCCGCATCCGCAGGGAGCCCGCCCCAGGCGACAATGGCGTCCGTCCTGCCGATGCGTCCCTGTTCCCGGTCGATCCGCAACAGCGCGTGGGTGAGGCCGGTGAGCGACACGCGGTAGGTGAGCGTGTCCGCCGGGCCGCCATACTGGATCTGGATGACAGCGTTCATGCCGAGGCGGAGATTTTCCATCAGGTCCCGGTCGGCGTCTCCGCCGAAGGTCATCTCGTTGCCGGTATAGATCTTCTCGGCAAGGCCGAAGAAGCCGTAGTTCTCCTCCTCGCCCTCCACCTCGATCCGCGCCCGCATGCCGACTTCAAGTTTCGTCGCCGGCCTGAGAGTGACGAACACCTGCGAATCCGGTTTGGCCCCGCGCTCCACCTTCAGCCTGAAGGCCTCGCCATTGGACCCGGTGCCCTGGGTGTCCGCGATGCAGTAGATCTTGTCGTTGCAGCGGACCGACCAGTCGCCATAGGTGGTATCGGCCAGTTCCGCCGAAGCGGAGCCAATGAAAAGAACCGTAAACAACGCCACACAAAAATCCGAAACACAGCGTCTCATGCGCAGACCATCTCCCAAGATTGCCGGACTGCATCCGACTTCGCCTTTCCCTCGCACCGCGGAAGTTCCCATAGAGGGATATTCACGGCACATGCCGGGCCACAATGACGCCGGGGCAGAAGATGTCAATCTGGATGGGAGCTGGAACGAACGGCTCAGCTGGCCGTTTACCCGGTAACACCGGGTGAACCGGCACGCAGCCAAGAGGAAGCATCATGACATCGAGACATTTGCGTAATTCAACCGCGCTGGCCGCGGTGCTGGCGTTTGGCTTGCAGATCCCGGCGAATGTGAGCTACGCGCAGGACACCGCCGTGGACTGCGCCGCCAATCCGGAGGCGTGCGTGGACGGCAAAGCCGTTGACGGTGGGGAGAACGCAGTTCCCGACGGAGGGGAAGCGGCAGGGGAAGTCGCACCCGAGGCGGTGACGCCCGAGGTAGTGATGCCCGAGGTTCAGGCGCCTGCGGAGACACCCGTCGAAGCGCCCGCCGAGGCAACACCCGCTCCAAAAGAAGCTCCGGCAGAAGCCGCTCCGGCGGAACAAGGGACCGCGGAAGATGTGCCCGCCGCCAAATCCGCGGAGGAAGCTGCCCCTGCCGCCGAACCCGCCCCCGAGCCAGCACCGGAAGTAAAGACACCGACCGACAAACCCGCCGAAGAACCGGCGGCCGCGCAGCCCGCAGCCCAGGACAGCGTGCCGGTGGAAGCGGTGCCCGGCGGGGAAGTTGCTCCGGCGGCCGAAGACACTCCGGAGGCAACCCCTCCGGTTGAAAAGCCCGCTGCGGCGGCGCCCGCCGCGGATGAAGCCACTCCGGCCGGAGAACCGGTGAAAGAAGAAGTCCCCGCGGAAGAAACCGTGCCGGCGGAAAAGCCGTCACAGGACCAGCCGCAAGAGGCGCAGCCATCCCTAAAGCCGGCTGTGGAAACCGAGCCCGCCGCCGAAGCCCCGGCCAAGGACACCTCCGCGCAAGAAGCTCCGCTGCAGGAAACGCAGACGAAGGAAACGCCGGCCGAAGCGACGCAGTCCAAGGGTGCGCGGACGGGCCGTCTGCCGGCCGGGGAGGCGACCGCGGAACCGGGCGAACCGATCAAGGCGCAGGCCTCCGGAAGCCCGGAAGAGCCGGCTGCCGTGGTTTCGGACGATGTCACCGACAATCAGCGTGCACAGAACAAGGAGCGCGAGGAGCGCCGCCGGGACAAGGCGCGCGACCGCCGCCTGGAACTGCTGGGCGCCGCCGCCGTCGGTGCGGGCATCGGCATGCTGATCCCCGCGCTTGGCGGCAAGGTTGTGGAAGACCAGGGCGACCGGATCATCGTCGAACGCGACGGTGACTATTACGTGCGCAAGGACGAGAGCAGCCTGCTGCGCTACGGCGATGCGGAGGTGCATGCCGAGCGGCTGCGCGGCGGACGTACGCGCGAGACGGTCACGCGCCGCAACGGTGTGCGCATTGTCACCATCCGCGACGAGGGCGGATTTATTCTCTACCGCTCGCGGATCTTGCCGGACGGACGGGAATATGTGCTGGTCGACAACCGCCAGGAGGATCGTCTCCGCCGGAACTACGATCGCGACCTGCCGCCGGTCCGGGTCGGCATCCCGCGCGAGCGCTATATCGTGCCCGCCGGCCGCGCCAGCTATGATGATATCTACGACACCTTCGCGGCTCCGCCGGTGGAGGAGGTCGAACAGGCCTATACATTGCGCGAGGTCCGCGAGAGCGAACGCCTGCGCGACAAGATGCGCCGCGTCGATCTCGACACCGTCACCTTCGAAACCGGCAGCGCCGTTGTGCGCCAGAGCCAGGTGCCGCTCCTGCAGGACCTCGCCCGCGCCTCCGCCGCGCTGATCGAGGAAGACCCGACGACCGTTCTCCTGATCGAAGGCCATACCGACGCGGTCGGCTCCGAGGTTTCCAACCTTGCCCTGTCGGACCGGCGCGCGGAAACCGTCGCCCGCATTCTCGCGGAGCTCTACGACGTTCCGCCGGAAAACATGGTTGTCCAGGGCTATGGCGAGTCCTATCTCAAGATCGACACCCAGGGCTCCGAAGAACGCAACCGCCGCGTCACCCTGCGCAACATCACCCCTCTGCTGAGCACAGGCGCGCGGTAGGGGGATTGCAAGGGGCTTCGGAGCCACCCGCCCCCCTGTGGTCATCCCCGACTCGACCGGGGATCCATTGGTTTCCAGAGCGGTTGGGAAATAGACGGCGGTTGCCACGATGGCGGTGCCCCATCTGCACCAGCAACGTGTGGCGAGGTGGATTGGATCCCCGCTCAAGGCGGGGATGACCGATGGTCGGGGTGTGAATCCGAGACCAAAAATTTCCGGTCTTTGCGGAGTTCGTCCGGCTCAAATTCCTCGATTTCCGGCGGACAAGACACGCCGGACCGCTCCTCCTCTCTGTGGTCATCCCCGGCTCGACCGGGGATCCATTGGTTTCCAGAGCGGTTGGGAAATGCACAGCGGTTGCCACGAATGTAGGGAGCCTTGCGTACCAGCGCCGAGTGGCGCGGTGGATTGGATCCCCGCGCAAGGCGGGGATGATCTGCCGTGGGGAGGAGAATCCGAGACCAAAAACTTCCAATATTTCCAGAGCTCGACCGGCCTAAATTGTTCAAATTACCGATAGAAGAAGCAGTCTGGACCGCTCCTCCTCCCTGTGGTCATCCCCGGCCCGACCGGGGATCCATTGGTTTCCAGAGCGGTTGGGAAATAGACGGCGGTTGCCACGAATGTAGGGAGCCTTGCGTACCAGCGCCGAGTGGCGCGGTGGATTGGATCCCCGCGCAAGGCGGGGATGACCGACTGTGGGGAAGGGGAGCCGGGACCTGAAACTTTCGATCCTCCTGGAGTTCGCGCGGCCCGGTTTCTTCGATTTCCCGGCGGACGAGGTTCACTGGGCTGCTCCTCCTCCCGGCGGTCATCCCCGGCAAGCGCAGCGCGACCGGGGATCCATTGGTTTCCAGAGCGGTTGGAGAAATGCTATGCGGAAGTCGCGATGGCAGTATTCTATCCGCACCAGCAGCGAGTGGCGAGGTGGATTGGATCCCCGGTCGAGCCGGGGATGACCACTTCTGGGGTGGGGGCGGTGCGTTGAAACAGCACGGTCCCTATGGACCTGGCCCAATAGTTTTCAGTGTGAACGGATGGTGCTTTCAGCTCGCGATCCTACCGGTTCAGATCCTCGTACAGGTCTCGCCACTGAGGGTTGAACGCCTCGATGGCCTGGATCTTCCACTCTCTCGACCAGCGTTTCAGCCGTTTCTCCCGGGCAATCGCGCTATCCGGGGTATCGTATGGCTCATAGTAAACCAGCTGCGTCGCGCCGTAGCGACGGGTGAAGCCGCTCGCGGTTTTCTCCCTGTGCTCGTAGACCCGGCGCGCCAGATCGTTGGTGACACCTGTGTAGAGCGTCCCCCGCTTGCGACTGGCCAGTATGTAGACGAAAAACGCCATGCCTCAATTTGGCTGGTCATGGGGGCTTGATCAAGTCCGGCGACGGCCTGAAACAGAGAAGTCCGGACCTTTCCTCCTTCTCGGTGGTCATCCCCGGCTCGACCGGGGATCCATTGGCTTCCAGAGCGGCTGGGAATTGGAATGCGGTTGCCACGATGGCGGTGCCCCATCTGCACCAGCAATGCGTGGCGAGGTGGATTGGATCCCCGCTCAAGGCGGGGATGACCGGTGGTCGGGGTGTGAATCCGAGATCTGAAACTTCCGGTCTTTGCGGAGTTCGTCCGGCTCAAATTCCTCGATTTCCGGCGGACAAGACACGCCGGACCGCTCCTCCTCTCTGTGGTCATCCCCGGCTCGACCGGGGATCCATTGGTTTCCAGAGAGATTGGGAAATGCACAGCGGTTGCCGCGATGGCAGTGCCCCATCTGCACCACAGCAACGTGTGGCGAGGTGGATTGGATCCCCGCTCAAGGCGGGGATGACCGGTGGTCGGGGTGTGAAGTCGAGATCTGAAACTTCCGGTCTTTGCGGAGTTCGTCCGGCTCAAATTCCTCGATTTCCGGCGGACAAGACACGCCGGACCGCTCCTCCTCCCGGCGGTCATCCCCGGCTCGACCGGGGATCCATTGGTTTCCAGAGAGATTGCGAAATGCACAGCGGTTGCCGCGATGGCAGTGTCCCATCCGAACCAGCAGCGAGTGGCGAGGTGGATTGGGTCCCCGGTCGAGCCGGGGATGACCGGCTGTGGGGAGGCGAAGCGGTGCTCCGTTTTCAGGGGACATCGCCGATCCGTATTGACAATTCGAACAGGGTCGGGCCACGTGGCCGCGCCTTAGCGGCACACAGGATTCCTTTCCCGGTCCGGGCAGAAAGCCCGCCGCCGGCCACCCGCCTCGACGACAATCCCTATCTGGAGTTGCCCCATGAGACTGACTGCCCCTTCCTTCATCGTCTTCCTGATTTCCCTCGTGCTTTTCGTCATCGCGGTCCTGCCGCTGGCCGGCATCGCCATTCCGAGCATCGGGGTCTCGACGCTGTGGCTCCTGATCGCGGCCTATGTGGTTCTGGCGGCCGGGGTGCTGTTCAAGGGGATCTGAGGACAAAAGCCGGTTTGACGAATGGGCTGTCCGGGAGACGGGCAGCCCATACAGGGAGCAGGCATCTGACCGGTTGATTTTTACCGGGATCATACCCCCAACCGTCATTCCGGACCAGTGAGGCGAAGCCGAGCGCCGATCCGGAATCCAGACATATTTCGCGCCCAAGGCGCGGCTTGCTTCCAAAAGCAGTCTTCCAAAGGATCCGGCGCTTGCATGCTCCATTCCGCCGCACCGGCCGAATTGATCGCAGTTCGTCTCCCGGGAGGACTATGAGCAGGAAAAGCCGTGGTGGCCAATATAGGTCAAGCCGTAGGCCTTTTCCTCAAAGTGGCTGCCGGCTTCCCTGTCGTCGATCCGCGTCGACTTTCCGGCGATGAACCGGCCCCAGTGGACAACCTCATGCAGCAGGGTCCGCTCGAAGTAGCTGGTGATGTCCGGGTCCCGTTCGATCCCGCTGGCCACATGCCGGTTCACGTAGACGAGGTTCTTGACCTCGGGATCGCATTCGCCGCTGTACATGCCTCCGATATATTTAATCGGATGGCCGGTCTTGCCGATGATGTTGACGATATTCACGCGCGGATAACGGCCGGCGGTGACCGCCTGGCGGGCGAGTTCAGCCGATTCAATGCACTCGACCAGCGCCGAGAACACTTTCGGGTCGCTTTTCTCCAGACCGATCAGCTTGTTCCGGATGATATCGGCGCAGACCGGAAATTCGCCGTCTTGAAAGAACATCATTCCACAGTCCTCCTTCGAGCCCCTGTATCGGATAGCAAACGGGAAGGTCCGTGGCTGTGAGCCCGGTCACAGATCGGCGGGTTGAGTAGAGGAGTTCGCTGCGCTCACGCTGATGTCTGGATTCCGGACCAGTAAGGCGAAGCCGAGCGCCGATCCGGAATCCAGACATCATTCGCGCCAAAGGCGCGGCCGGTTCCTATTGCCCCGGCCGCCCACTCTTCTTAGGCCGTCCTCTTTGCCTTTTTTGCTCGCCCGGGTCCTCATAGGAGCCCGCGCCGATCTTGTCACGCACCAGCGGTTTGACCGGGTCGTCGCCGCGCCCGAGCGGGACTTCCGTGCGGCCGACGGTCATTTCGTCCAGCGTGTTCTTGCGGACCTTCGCGGACGGGGCCGGCAGGGGGGCGGTGTTTTTGTTCTTTGCGGCGCGGGCCCGGTCGGCGGCGGTCTGCTTTTTCTTGCCGCTGGCGCCTTCCTTGGTGCCGCCGGCGCCGAATTTCCTGTCGCCCCGGAAGCCGCCGGATTTGTCGTCGATGGTGGACTGGCGGGCCATGGCGTCGTCGGCGACCGCCAGTTCGGTCTGCTGAAGGCGCTTGATCTCGTCGCGCAGGCGGGCGGCGGTCTCGAAGTCGAGGTCGGCGGCGGCGTCGCGCATCTTCTTTTCCAGGTCCTCGATATGGGACTTGAGATTGTGACCGACGAGATTGCCGTCCTCGGCGAAGCCGGCGTCCACGGTGACGTGGTCCTGCTCGTAGACGCTGTCGAGAATGTCGGCGATGTTGCTCTTGACGCTTTCCGGGGTGATGCCGTGCTCTTCGTTATAGGCGAGCTGCTTCTCGCGGCGGCGGTTGGTCTCGGCAATCGCCCGGTCCATGGAGCCGGTCATGCGGTCGGCATAGAGGATCACCTTGCCGTCGACGTTCCGCGCGGCGCGGCCGATGGTCTGGATCAGCGAGGTTTCCGAGCGCAGGAAGCCTTCCTTGTCGGCGTCGAGAATGGCGACCAGGGCGCATTCGGGAATGTCGAGGCCCTCGCGCAGCAGGTTGATGCCGACCAGGACGTCGAAGGCGCCGAGGCGCAGGTCGCGCAGGATCTCGATGCGCTCCAGGGTGTCGATGTCGGAATGCATGTAGCGCACGCGCACGCCGTTCTCGTGCAGATATTCGGTCAGATCCTCGGACATGCGCTTGGTGAGCGTGGTCACCAGCGTGCGGTAGCCCTTCAGCGCCACCTCGCGCACTTCGCCGAGAAGATCGTCCACCTGGCTGGTCGCCGGGCGGATTTCCACCGGCGGGTCGATCAGGCCGGTCGGGCGGATGACCTGTTCGGCGAAGACGCCGCCGGACTGGTCCATCTCCCAGGAACCGGGGGTGGCGGAGACCGCGACGGATTGCGGCCGCATGGCGTTCCATTCCTCGAAGCGCAGCGGCCGGTTGTCCATGCAGGAGGGCAGGCGGAAGCCGTATTCGGCCAGCGTAGCCTTGCGGCGGAAGTCGCCCCGGTACATGGCGCCGATCTGCGGAATGGTCACGTGGCTCTCGTCGGCGAAGACGAGGGCGTTGTCGGGCAGGTATTCGAACAGGGTGGGGGGCGGCTCGCCGGGCTTGCGGCCGGTGAGGTAGCGCGAATAGTTCTCGATGCCGGCGCAGGAGCCGGTGGCCTCCAGCATTTCCAGATCGAACACGGTGCGCTGTTCCAGCCGCTGCGCCTCCAGCAGACGGCCGTGGTGGTGCAGTTCCTCCAGCCGCTGCTTCAGCTCGGCCTTGATCAACCTGGTGGCCTGGTTCAGCGTCGGCTTGGGGGTGACATAGTGCGAGTTGGCGTAGACCTTGACGCTTTTCAACTCGCCGGATTTCTGGCCCGTCAGCGGGTCGAACTCGGTGATCGCCTCGATCTCGTCGCCGAACATGGAAATGCGCCAGGCGCGATCCTCATAGTGGGCCGGGAACAGCTCGATGGTGTCGCCGCGCACGCGGAAGGCGCCGCGCTGGAAGGCGGCGTCGTTGCGCTTGTACTGCAGCGCCACCAGATCGGCGATCAACTGGCGCTGGTCCATGCGCTCGCCGACCTCGATGGCGAAGGTCATGGCGGTGTAGGTCTCCACCGAGCCGATACCGTAGATGCAGGAGACCGAGGCGACGATGATGACGTCGTCGCGCTCCAGCAGCGAGCGGGTGGCGGAGTGGCGCATCCGGTCGATCTGCTCGTTGACCGAGCTTTCCTTCTCGATATAGGTGTCGGTGCGCGGCACGTAGGCTTCCGGCTGGTAGTAGTCGTAATAGGAGACGAAATACTCGACCGCGTTGTCCGGGAAGAAGGACTTGAACTCGCCGTAGAGCTGGGCGGCGAGGGTCTTGTTGGGGGCGAGGATCAGCGCCGGGCGCTGGGTGCGGGAAATCACCTGCGCCATGGTGTAGGTCTTGCCCGAGCCGGTGACGCCGAGGAGCACCTGGGTCTGTTCGCCGCCGCTGATACCCTCCACAAGCTCGGCGATGGCGGTCGGCTGATCGCCACGCGGCTCGTAGGCCGATTTCAGCACGATCGGTACGCCGCCTTCCGATTTCGCCGGCCGGTCCGGGCGGTGCGGCACCCACAATTCGCCGTTCTTGTGCAGCGGATTGCCGCTTTCGATCAGCGCGGACAGCGCCTCGACGGTCGCGGTCGCCCCCTGGTTTCCGGTCAGCTCGCCAAATTTGCTTTCCTTGTTCTTCTTCTTGTTGTCCTTGCGGTGCTCCTTGAGCTTCTTTTCAAGGCTTTCGGCCTCTTCCAGCGACATGTCGAGCCCGGCCACCGGATTCAGCCCGCCCGCCGCCCGCTCGCGGGCGCTGTCCGCCTTGCCGATGGAGGTGCCACGGGCCGATCTGGTGGTTTTTTCCTTCTTCGCACTCACGGGCGTTCGCGCTGGCGCGCTGTCGCGCTTGCCTCCGCTTTGCTTCTGAGATGCTTTTTCCTCGCGGGTCTCTTTCGGCGCCGGCCTGTCCGCTTCTTCGGCTATTTCCGCGGCCCAGTCACTCACGGAGCCGGAAAGAGGCGTGCCGGAGAGGGGCTTCTGCGGTGCTTCGCCGAAGCCTTCCGGGGAGATAGTGTCGTCGGAAAGGGTTTTGGTGGGGCGTTTGCTCATGCCCTGCAATATGGTCCGGTTGCGCCTGCGAGAAAAGGGGGCGGTTGCGGCTTTGTTCCGGAAATATCGACTTCCTGCCGGTCTCCTGACAGGAGGGTGTCAGGAAGCGCGGCGTTCAAACCGGAGCGCCGGGTGTGCGGGATAGCGATCTGCCGTTGGAGTGAGGGGGCTTTGCGCTCACTCCCCCCGTGGAAACCTCTGCCCCTCTTCCACCTCGTTCAGATCCATATGATTGCGCATGTAGCGTTCGGAGGCCTTTTGCAGGGGCTGGTAGTCCCAGGGGAAATAGGCGCCGTTGCGCAGGGCTTCGTAGACGATCCAGCGGCGGGCCTGGGACTGGCGGACTTCGGCGTCGTAGGCGGCCAGGTCCCATCGCCGGCCGGCCAGTTCCGCGAAGCGGACGGCGGTTTGCGCGTGAGCGGGATCGGCGGCGAGGTTGGTGAGCTCAAACGGGTCGTCGGCCAGGTTGAAGAGCTGCGGCGGGTCGAGTTCGCAGTGAATGTATTTCCAGTCGCCCTCGCGGATCCCGACCAGCGGCGCATAGGAGGCTTCGGCGGCGTATTCCATCAGCACGGGTTCGCCGCGCGGCGTTCCCTGAGCCAAGGGAACCAGGCTGATGCCGTCTGTCCAGGGCATGATCCCGCTCATGTCGATGCCGCCGAGGTCGCAGACCGTCGGCAATACGTCGAGCGTGCTGACGGGCGTTGCGATGCGCTGTGGCGCAAGGTCCCTGTCGGCGATCATCAGCGGCACACGGGACGAGCCTTCGAAGAAGGTCATCTTGAACCACAGGCCGCGCTCGCCGAGCATGTCGCCGTGATCGGAGACGAACAGGATCGTGGTGTCGTCGGCCAGGTGCATCGCCTCGAGCGCATGCAGGATCTCGCCGATCTTGTCGTCCAGATAGGAGATATTGGCGAAATAGGCGCGGCGGGACTTGCGGATGTCGTCTTCCGTGATGTTGAAACCGCGCCAGTCGTTGGCATCGAATATGCGCTTCGAATGGGGATCGTGATCTTCATACGCCATTGCCGGGATTTCCGGCAGCAAATGCTCGCAATCCTCGTAAAGGTCCCAGTATTTCCGGCGCGCCACGTAAGGATCGTGCGGGTGGGTGAAGCTGACCGTCAGGCAGAAGGGCCGGTCGTATTTGCCGCGGCCGTAATCGTGGATCTTGCGCACGGCCTGAAAGGCGACATCGTCGTCATATTCCATCTGGTTGGAAATCTCGGCGACGCCCGCGCCGGTGACCGAGCCCATGTTGTGGTACCACCAGTCGATGCGTTCGCCCGGCTTGCGGTAGTCGGGCGTCCAGCCGAAATCGGCCGGGTAGATGTCGGTGGTCAGGCGTTCCTCAAGGCCGTGCATCTGGTCCGGTCCGACGAAATGCATCTTGCCGGAGAGGCAGGTGGTGTAGCCGGCGCGGCGCAGGTGGTGGGCATAGGTCGGAATGTCGGAGGCGAATTCGGCGGCGTTGTCGTAAACGCCGGTCCGGCGCGGCAACTGGCCGGACATGAAACTGGCTCGGCCCGGCGCGCAGAGCGGCGAGGCGGTGTAGGTGTTTTCGAAGCGCACCGAGCGCTCCGCCAGTTTCTTCAGGTTGGGTGCGTGAAGAAATTCCGCCGGACCGTCGGGAAACAGCGTCCCGTTCAACTGGTCGACCATCAGGATCAGGATGTTCTTGCGGTCCATGGCTCGGCGTTCTCTCTCAGGTTCGGAAATCTGCGGTCTTCAGCACAGATTGGATGATGAGTTTTTTTTGATTGATCGATCAATCAAAATCGACACGGAGTTTGGGTTTTGCGGCGGAGCGGTGATCGGCGACAGGTTTTTCACCAACAGTCAGGGTTCCGTCCTGATAGTGAGCGAGGTCGTCCTTGCGGACAAGTGCGGCAAAGCTGCGCGCCGATCCGCAAAGCCGATATATTTCGCGCAACAGACGCGGCTCGCTCCGGATGGTTCGGTTTCGCCTCACTTCTTTGGAGTGATCGCGGAGGGGGTAATGTTTGCATCAGGGAAAAATAATTCTTGACCTGGAGTGCGCTCCAACTCGTAAGTCAGGGAAATCGTCCTGTTCGGAGACAGACATGCGTATCGGTGATCTAGCTGAAAAGTCGGGGCTTTCGACCGACACATTGCGATACTACGAGAAGATCGGTCTCATTCCGCGTCCCCTCAGGGATGCGGGAGGACGGCGGATCTATGATGGGACCATCCTGCGCTGGATCGAATTTCTCGACCGGCTGAAGGCGACCGGCATGGGGATCAGGGACCGGCTGCGCTATGCGGAGTTGCGGACCCTGGGCAGCGCATCGCTTGCCGAACGCAGATCCTTGCTGGAATCGCATCGCAGGAAGGTTGTCGCGGATATCGCGCGGCTGACCGAAACGCTGGAAGTCCTGGACGATAAGGTTGTTCTCTACAGAAGGATGGAAGCGGGCGAAACCGTCGATCCGGCCTTCGAAAGCTGCGCCCGCACCGAACACGGCGCGCCGCCAAATCAGGACAGTTCCCACCATGACAGACGCACTGGAGCGCGGCCGCGCGCTGATAGAAAAGCTTAATCCCGACCTCGAAGCCGTCCTTGCCGGGCGGTATGACGATCTGCTCCCGGGCTTCGCCGAGAGCCTCGTCGAATGGGCCTATGGGCGTCACTATGCCCGTCCCGGCCTGGATCTGAAGACCCGTCAGCTGTGCACCATCGCGGCGCTGACGGCGCTGGGCGGACAGACCGGGCCGCAACTGAAGATCAATATCGAGCACACGCTGGCGACCGGTGCGAACCGCGAGGAGGTCATCGAGGCCATCTGGCAGATGGCGGTCTATGGCGGGTTGCCGGCGGCCATCAACGGGCTGAACGCCGCGCGTGAGGTCTTCGACGAACTGGACGCGGCCGCCTGAGGGCACAGTTTCCACCGTCATCAACTCTGTCGAGCGACGTGAGAGGCTGAGCACAGCCCTTACAGCGGTTATTCCGGACGAGTGAGACGCAAGTCGAACGCAGGTCCGGAATCCAGCGCATCAGCGCGGGTGTGAGCGAGTTTTCTACAGTCATCGCTTTGGAAGAAATAGCCGCGCCTGGGGCGCGAATGATGCGCTGGATTCCGGGTCGGCGCGCAGCTTAGGCTGCGCTTGCCCGGAATGACGCCGGAGAGGCAGGCGCTCCGGCTCTCTGTTCGCTCAACGGGGTTGATGACGGAGGGGATGAGGGACGTGGTGCGTGTCTCTGACGTCAGGATCAGCCGCCGGCTTTTGGCAGGTCGGAATGGCCGAGGTCCTTCTCCGGCCACAACAAGTCGCGAAGCCGCTGTTTCAGAACCTTGGCTTCCGGGAAACCGCCGTCCTGCTTGCGGTCCCAGACCGGTTGGCCGTCGCAGGTGATGGTGAATGTACCGCCGGTGGCCGGGACGAGCGTGACCGCGCCGGTTTCCTCTGAAAAGGTGGAGAGAATTTCCTGGGCCATCCACGCGGAACGCAGCAGCCAATTGCATTGGCGGCAGTAGGTGATGATGATATGGGGAGCCGGAACGTCCGTCATGGCGTTCTCCTTTTCAGAACAGGTGATCTTCAGCGCTTGTGCCACATTCTTCAACCAATACGCCAGACGCCTTGAGCGCGGATATTCTCAAGGCTTTCGAGCGCCATCCGGACCTTTTGGAGATTTGCGGGGCGCCCGGCAGAGCCGTGCCGCAGGCCGGTCTGACCAACCGCGTCTACCGGCTTGAAGCCGAGCGCGGCCTCTTTTTCCTGCGCCTGCCGAGGCCCGAGAATGCCGGGCTTATCGACAGGCAGGCGGAGGCGCGGAACCTCGGTCTGGCGGCGGAGCTCGGGCTCGCGTTGCCACCGCTGTATGTCCATCCCGGCGAAGGCATTCTTGTGACCGGGGCGGTGGACGTCATGGATTGCGCGCCGGAGGATTTCCCGTCCCGGCTTGGCGATACGCTCGGCAGGCTTCACGGGTCCGGTGCGGAGTTCGCGGGTGTTCTCGATCCGGATGACGTCTACAGGGCGCAGCGGGATTTTCTTGCCTCGGCGGCGGAGCTCCGGCCGGAGATTGCGCCCCTCGATCAGGCCTTGCGGGAGCTTGCGAACCGGCCTGCGGATGCCGGCGCTATTCGGCGCGTGCCCGTTCATGGCGATCTCTCGCCGGGAAATTGCCTCTGGACACCGGATCGGCTGTGGCTGATCGACTGGGAATATTCCGCGATGGCGGATCCCGCCTGGGATCTGGCCTATGCGATCCTGGAACACGGGTTTTCCGAGGTTCAGGAAAGCGCCTTTCTCGCCGCCTACAAAGCAAAGCAGCCAACCTCCCTCGTCCCGGCCGGGGACCGGCTCGAAGCCATGAAAGCCAGATGCGATGCCGTATCAGCGCTCTGGGCGCTGGAGCAGGTGGCGAGAGGCCGGGATGCCGGTATTTTCCTCCCTTTCGCCCGGGGCAGGAGAGACCGCGCGCTGGCCCGGGTGCGCGTATTAATCTAGGGTCTGTGGACAATAAGGATTTGGTCGAGGTTTGGATGCAAAACGCCCAGTTCACGAAGCAAGGTCGCAGGAAGGGTGTTCCCTTTCAAGACATTGGGACGCCGAAATGGGCGTTTTGCGCCAAATCTCTTCGAGACGCGGCGGATTTCGGTCCCGACTGCGTCGGAAAGTCCTTGTGGTGGGCGGCACCACTGCGGACTTTCCTCCTGTTCGGACACCGAAATCCGGCTCGCGCCGCGACCCAAACCTAATTGTCCACAGACCCTAGTTCACCAGACCGGGCTTCAACTCCGGATCGGCGAGGCATTGCGCATACCTGCCGTTCATCCGGTCACGCAGGGACTGGTTTTCCGGGTCCTCGTTGAGCGCTGTCCAGATGCCGTCCGCCTTGAGAAAGGCGAGTGTGCAGCCACAGGCCTGCTCACATATATCGGGTGCGCCGAAATTCTCCTGACAGGCGGTGGAGCAATTGCGGACAAAGGCGTTTCCGGCCCGATCGACATCGCCCGCGACGAGCGTCGCGGCCCAGACGAGACCATAGAGCACCGGCTGGTGCAAAAGGTAGATGGGCAGGGAATGTCGTCCGATGAACCGGGTGAACCGGCCTGCGGGATCCGTCGCGCGGATGGCGGACAGTTTCTCCCAGATCCGGGCCCTGCGGAACAGCTTCGAGATGGCTACGCCCGAAAGTGTTGCTCCGGCCCAGGGTGCCAGCGGCACATAATCGACGCTGCCGAAGTCCGGCGTTCCCAGTCCCGTCCACAGCCAGAGCTGTCCGTTGAAGACGAAGGAGCTTGCCCAGAGGGGCAGGGTCAGAACGAAGGCTGCGGCGGCGGCCGCCATCCAGAGTGGCCAGCGGGTGAAGGGGAGGGCAATAATGCTGGAGGCGGCGATGCAGTGCAGAATGCCGAAGCGCACGAAACTGTCGCCGAAGGTGAACCAGGTCGCCAGGGAAACGGCTGCCGCGGCGGCGACGATCACCGCCAGCCGGCGCAGAAAGGCTTGCCGGCGAATGCCCCTGTGATGGGCCAGTTCCAGGCTGATGCCCGCGACAAACAGAAAGCTGCCGGCGATCGCGGCGGCGAAACCGCGCCAGCCCTCGCCCTGCGCAACAGCCCAGTCGACGAAACCGAACCAGGAAAGATCCCAGGACAGGTGATAGACCGCCATGGCGACAACGGCGAGACCGCGGGCGAGGTCGAGCACAGCCAGACGCGTTGAGGACATTTTCCGGTTTTCCGCAAAGTTCCACAGACCTTAGCGCGCCGGGAACGTTCATTTTGTGAAAGAGGTAGGCCTAACCGCTGAAAGTTACAACCAGTGTCGTGATCAGGGCCGTCGCGGCCACCATTGCGCCAACGTATGGCCACGGAGACGGCCGGTGAACGGTAAACACATCGCGGTTCGCCGGATCCTGCAGCATAGCCTTCAACCCCCTGGTCCCAAAACAGTCGGGCAAGAGTGCTGCAAACAGGACCGGACTGAAAGGCGGGCAGCCGGTTCCTGACCCGTTTTCCCAAGAAAACCGCCGCCTTGTGGACTATCCGGCAAAACCTGCCGGTCCGGCTTGACGTAACCTAGGGTGCGTGGACGAATTGGAGGCGCATTTCGTGAGAAAAGAGGCGGGAGATGGCCGGGAAGGATCCGCGGAGCGTATCGGCGATACGGTCAAGGATTTTTTCGCGTCGGATCGAAGCCTCTTGTCTCACCCGAAGGACCGGGTCTCCATCGCCCAATCCCAGCGCCAATCCGTCTTGATGATGGGCCGGCATCACCTGCACCGGAATGACTTGATCTTGAACGATGCAGCTCCCGGCGAAATGCATCTCCAACTCGTCCACACGGCCAAGCCTGTTGGAATTCCGATCTAAAGATCGAGGGCGTCGAGGCCGGCTTCCATGTGGTCGGCCAGCAGCGGCATGCCGAGCAGGTATTTCGCGGTGGGACCGACAGCGCGTTCACGGGCTTCCTGGAGGGCCTGTTCAAAATCCTCGGCCTCGAAATCGCCGCGGCCGATCCAGGTGATGGCGACCAGCTCGGCAGCTTCGTCAACGTTGAGGTCCTCGATCAGTTCGCGCAGTTCCTCATCGGAGAGGTCGTCGTTTTCCTCCTCCGCCAGACCGTCGTGACCGTGGCTCTGTTTCAGTGCGTCGGCGTCGAACTCCACGTCGCCCTCATGGCCGTCTTCGAACGTATCCTCCAGCGAGGAGGATACCGCTCGGGCCTTTTGGGCCAACAGGCGGATCGTATCCGCGGATAAAGTCAGGTCGATGTCCATGTCTGCCTCCGGCGAGCCTTCCCATCCTTTATCGATTCACTTTGCCCCCTTGGCAATGGTGATGATGTGAATCTGTCTCACGGGTGCCCGGAATTCGGGAGCAGATGCGCGAACCTGCCGGGCGCCGCGTGGAAGGCATTTCAACCTTTCCCCCAGGTTATCCCCGGTATTCTTGAATGATAAACGCGCATCGGGTTAATTGCCGGTTCTTCCAGCCCTTCAGGCAATAACTGTCTTGCAGACAGCCGGACGTGTTGCTTTACTTGGCCAACAAACAAATTTCCGCTCTTGACCGGGAGCCGCGCCGATGGCGCAGGACCTGGGTACCAGCCGGACTTCGGGCCTTCACGGGTCCTGAAATTAAGCCGGGGGCAAAGCGGAGAACATTTTACCGGGGGCGGACCGGGCACTTGGGGCCCGGCTTTCATACGAGACAAGTATGAGGCCGGGCCTCGGCTTTACTAGGCTTGTGCCTTGGCTCGCCCAGGCGAAATCATGATTTTATGGGTCCGCAGCCTGACTACCGGGAGCTTGTTTCGAATTCGATCGAGGGAAGCGCCGCAAATGTTGTGGCCGTCAGGTTGAATCACCCAATTGCCCCGAAGGGAATTGCCCTCAATAGGGCTGATGCATGCCTGGGGACGCGCGCATTTGTTGTCCCGACGGTTGCGAAGATTTTTCCGTCAGGATTTGCTGTGCGTGCTGCCCTTGCGGGGTGGCCATGGCGGCGGCGGCCATCAGGCCTCCGGCAAGCAGCAAGCCGAGAAAGATGGCCTGCAGGAGCGGGCGTGCTTCATTAAAATCGCTCTTCGCGGGGGCCTGCCCGCGGCTTTTCACTGTTCTAGGGTGTGCCATCGTCACGTCATCCGGTCTGTATTCAGTGGCCGGTTTGGCCGGCAGTCGTTCAATCAGTTCTTGCGGCCCGGGGCCCGGGCCAGTTCGCCGAAAAGGCGCCGGCCCATCCGGAATGTCAGCGCCGTCATCGCCAGGAAAGCGGCAAGCGGCGGAGCAAGCATCGGTTCCAGTGCGTAGATCATCAGCAGCAAGGGTCCGGCCGCCAGCATATAAAACAAAGCCGGTGGGAAGCTTGCGCCGGATTTGCCGGGCGATGTGACGTCAGTTTCCGGTGATTGCATGGGTGCCTCCTTCATCCTCGGAGCCGATACTCTCCGAAATAATTGCGCCGGCACCCGGACGCCATTCAGGCTGCAGATGTGAGTTTTCGTGACAATTTTGAGGCAAATTTTAAAGATTGCGGTCGGGGGCCAAAGAGGACCGTCCAGGCCGGGGCGGGACGGCCAGTCCCGCGAGCGCCCAGGCTTTGCTCCGCCACGATCCCAAAGGGAATGAAGTCGGGCTCTGAGACTGTGAGCTACAGCACTTTAAAAGAATACGGAGTCGCTTGATGGGCTGATAAAATCCACCGAAGGCTGGTTTTTCACGCCCGCCGGACAGCGTTGCGGTCAGCTTGTGGCCAGAAAGGCCACGGCTCTGACCGCGCCTTGCCGGCAGACCCGAAAAACGGGTCAAGCGGCTCCGTATTCTTTTAAAGTGCTCTAATTCGGCAGTCTGACCGTCAGTTCGAGTTCAACCTGCAGATCCGGCGCGGCGAGGGCCGCGACGCCGACCCCGGTAATACAGGGCTGGGCACCGCCGAAAAACGCCAGCAAGGGTGGAAATGCCTGTTCCAACCGTTCCGGCGTGAGATCGGTCATGAAACAGCGCGCGATGACAATATCTTCCGGCGCGGCACCGATGGCGGTCAGGGCGGAGCTGGCGTTGGCTGTCACGAGTTTCATCTGCTCGACAAGGTCACCGGGAACCGGCAGTCCGTCCGGGCGCCAGGCAACCTGGCCGGACACATAAGCCATGCGGCCCGCCTCGACGATGGAAATCTGGGAATATCCCAATTTCCCCGCATCCGGTAAGGAAGACGGGTTCATTCGGGTGATGGCTTGTGTCATAAGGAGGGCTACCTTTGCAGCGTCTGTGTATTCATATGTGATGAAAACCACTACAAATGTAGAGAAAAAATGTCAACGAAAAAAGCCGCCCGGCGGGAGCGCATCCTCAACGGCGTAATCGATCTGCTGGCCGGGCGGGGCCTGGAAGGCGTGACCCACCGTGCCGTTGATGAGGCGGCGGCCCTGCCGCAAGGTTCGACATCCTATTATTTTCCGAAAAAGTCGGCCCTTTTGGGCGCGGCGGCGGAGCATCTTGCCGGGCTCCTGGAAAAAGACTGCGACGAATTGCAGGTCGGATTTGCTGAAAAGGCAGCCGCGGAAGGGCTGGACGCGGCGGTTGCCTATGTGGCGGAGGAACTCGTGACCTACACCGACGCGTCCCGCCATCTGTTCCTGGCGCGGATGGAATTGACCCTGGCTGCCGCGCGCCGCGAGGATCTCGCTGGTGTCGGGGTGCATCTGACGGCAGCGGCGCGCCGGCCGATAGAATTTTTTCTGAAACTGATTTCCGAGGGCAGGGAGGATGTGCCGATCGAAACATGCGCGGCGCTGATTGACGGCATTTCGCTGATGTATGCCACCGGACAAGGGCCCAAGCCGACCACCGAGCAGGTCGCATCCGTCTTCAAGTCTATTCTCTAGATCAGCGGGTGTTCAATCGAAAACGATTGTAGCGGGAGAGGCTCCCGCTTCATGGGGCGGACCCGACATCAGCGGCCTCACCATTAATCTCCTGTAAAAATGACAATGAAAAATCTATAAAACCATGGAGTACACTACGCTAAACTTGAAAAATTGTGCGAAACACTTCGATTTTAAGATGCCATTTTAATGTTTGTTTTCTTTTAAGACAGATACTCCTCTCAAGGGTGAACGTCTACAAACAGGTCGGGCAAGGGATGACATTCAACGTAGCGCGAAGAACTGCTGCCGAAAAGCCTCAGGAGCCTGTCAATTCGCCGGTGACGCCTTCTGAAAAGGAGGAAGAAAGTCCGGCGCTTTCCCTGGCGGGTCTCCAGTTCTTCATCGCCGATATAAGCCGGAAGACGATCCTCTGGCACGAGATCGGCTCGCAGACCTTCAACAGCGAAGTCAAGGATCTGCAGGAGGCCCCTTCCAACGAGGCCCTGCGTCATCTGTCGCCGGAAGACCGCAAGACCATCCTGCGTCTGGTACAGGGGGCGATCCGCGAGGGCCAGGCCGGCCCGTTCGACGTCGGCGGCGGACCGGACCACCGCATTCCGGGTATTCCGATCGTCGCCCACAAGTATGAACTTCCGGACGGGCGCATAATCGCGATCTGTTTCCCGTCGATTGGCGAAAACGACGACAATCCGGGGCGCATGGTGCTCGGACTGGCGCCTATCCTTCAGCATTTTGTCGCCTCTTCAAATCGGGTGGTTCTGCTGGTCGACAATTTCGGCTACGTGCGCTTCGCCAGCGAGGGCTTTGTCAAATGTTTCCAGATTGAAGACGCCCGGATGATCCTGGGGCGCAACGTCGCTCATATTCAGAAAAAGGTCGGGAAAACCATCGTTTCGTTGGCGCTGGCCGCCCTCACCCGGCGGGCGAGCGCGACGGGTCGGGGCAAATTCCTGCTCCCGAACAATGACAGTCTCGAGCTCAACTACGATGCCATGTATTTCCGTATCGGCGGCTCCGTCGGCGGCGTCTTGTTCTCGGCCGGCCATGTCAGCGGGGATGTCGACTTCGCGAGGGTGTTTGAAATCTGCAGCGCACCGATCCTGGTGATCAATGGCAAATCGCGCATGATCGTTGCCGCCAACAATGCTGCCCTGAAAGCTTTTCACCTGACAGCCGACGTTATCGGCGAACGGCCCATCACGGAAATGCTGCTGCATGCCAACAGCTATTCCTCCCTGCTGGAGGCTGCGAAGCAGGGCTCTGAAGTACCGGTTTCAGTCCCGGTGAACCTGCTGAACGGCCAGACCAAGAAAAAGCGGTTCAAATGCACCCTGCTGGATGCGGACAAGAAAGAGCCGAAACTGATTTTGGAGACCCGGAGCTAATACATAGCGTAATTCCGGCGGCCACTCTCCCGCTTCAGCCCATTGGGGCGTTCGGTGCGACCCCGCATCATAGGCTTGGGAGAGTGGCCGCCGGAATTACGCTATGTATAAAGCGTGTCGCGGCAGGTGGACTGCCGGATACTCCCATACGTTAAGATCGATCGACTTTCAGACCTCCAGTGGATTTCGACTGGAGGTCTTTCGATTCGAGACGAGCCTTCGGCTCCATCGAAATTCGGATTGGGACTTGTCTTCCAGAGCGCGCGGATCTAGGGTCCGCGCGCTGTTATTCCCGCTTTCCTGGAGGATATTATGGGCTTTCTCGCTGACGCATTGGCGCGTGTACAACCTTCCGCGACCATAGCTGTCACCAACAAGGCGCGCGAGCTTAAGGCCGCCGGCCGCGATGTTATCGGACTTGGCGCCGGCGAGCCGGATTTCGACACGCCGGACAACATCAAGGCGGCAGCCATCAAGGCCATCAACGAAGGCAAGACCAAATACACCGCCGTCGACGGTATTCCCGAGCTGAAGGCGGCGATTGCCGCGAAATTCAAACGGGAAAACGGCCTTACCTACGAAATCAATCAGATCACTGTCGGCACCGGTGGCAAGCAGGTGCTTTACAACGCACTCGTGGCGACGCTGAACCCGGGCGACGAAGTCATCATCCCGACACCCTACTGGGTCAGCTATCCGGACATGGTGCTGATGGCGGGCGGTGAGCCGGTCATCGTGGAAGCCGACAAATCGACATTCAAGATCACGCCGGAAGCCCTCGACGCGGCAATCACCTCGCGCACCAAGTGGCTGATCTTCAACTCGCCGTCCAACCCGTCGGGAGCCGCCTACAGCGAAGCGGAACTGAAGGCGCTGACCGATGTCCTGGTCAAACATCCCCATGTCTGGGTGATGACCGACGACATGTACGAGCACCTGGTCTATGACGACTTCAGGTTCACAACGCCGGCGCAGATCGAACCGGAGCTCTATGGGCGCACGCTGACGGTCAACGGAGTGTCCAAGGCCTATGCCATGACCGGCTGGCGGATCGGCTATGCGGGCGGGCCGGCCGAACTGATCAAGGCGATCGCCAAGGTCCAGTCGCAGTCGACGTCCAACCCGTGTTCCATTGCCCAGTGGGCGGCGGTCGAGGCGCTGAACGGCACGCAGGATTTCATTCCGAAGAACAACGAGATCTTCAAGGAGCGCCGGGATCTGGTGGTCTCCATGCTGAACCAGGCGAAGGGCCTTTCGTGCCCCATGCCGGAAGGGGCGTTCTATGTATTCCCGTCCTGCGCCGGAACCATCGGCAGAACCGCACCCTCCGGCAAGGTGATCGAGAGCGATGCCGACTTCGTCACCGAACTTCTGGAAACGGAAGGTGTTGCCGTCGTGCAGGGATCGGCATTCGGTCTCGGCCCGAACTTCCGCATCTCCTACGCGACCGCCACCGAGGCGCTCGAAGAGGCCTGTACCCGCATCCAGCGCTTCTGCGGCAATTTGAAATAAAGACGCTTTTCAGCGACTTATGTCAGGAAGGGCGGCGTTTGCCGCCCTTTTTCGTTCGTTTGTTTCGCCCGGTCGCGGCGCGATGGGTTTATCGCCCCGATTTTGACGCGATGGACACGCATACCACGGTGTTGCCCGCTACCGCTGAGACGGTGCGGGCTTTTTACGCTCTTGATTAGGAGACTTCCTGAATGCGTTTTCCCTTATTTGCCCTTGCCGCGGCCGCGCTTTTCGTTTCCGGTCCGGTCCTGGCGGACGAAAACAGCCCGACAGTTGAAATCGGAACGCTGAAATGCCTCGTGGAGGGCGAGCACAGCTTTATCGTCGGCTCCACCGCGACACTCGGCTGCAGTTTCAATCCGGCCGATGGCGGCGCGGTTGAATATTACAGCGGCAAGGTCCGGGACTACGGCCTGGATATCGGCAAGACCAGCGAAGGGACCCTGGTCTGGGGTGTGCTGGCACCCTCCGCCAACCGCAAGCCGGGCCTGTTGGCCGGCACTTATGGCGGCGTGACCGCCGGTGCGAGCCTGGGAGCCGGGATCAACGTGAATGCGCTCGTCGGCGGCTTCGACCGTTCGATCGCGCTGAACCCGTTCAGCGTGGAAAGCAAGACCGGCACCAATCTGACCCTCGGTGTAAGCAAGATGACGCTTGAGCGCATCAACTGATCGCGAGATAGAGAGCCCATCCCCGGCTACCGCGCCGGGGACCGTGGCTCCTCCGCACCCTCAATCCATTGTGAGGATTGCTCCGCCGCCGTCTATTGCCCTTCCCGGCAGGTGGCATTCGCGCCCGCGCAAGGTCCGGTGCTTACGTTTGGCCGCATGTTCTGGCGGTTGATCTCTTGCGTGCGGTTCAGCCGGTTCGAGTTGTCGTTGCGCTGGTTGGTCGACAAATCCGATTCCTGGCGGTCGAGGTTCCGGTTGAGCTGTTGCTCGGCGGAGGGCAGGCGCGGAGAGCTGGACTGCGGCAGCACGCGAAGCTGGTTACTTTGGGCGGACGCGGAAATTGTGCAAAGGATCAAAAGCCCTGCTCCCAAAGCCGCCGCCGTCCGTGAGGAAAGCGAGGGGCACATTGCCTTATCGCGTTTTTTTTGCATTCGTTGAGTCCCTTTCAGGTACTTGCCGCTAAGCTGTTACGCAGTCTGGATGATAACGGATGACCTGGGCCGGGAACAGGATGCAGGTCAAACGAATTGCTGCGCTGCCGCGTAAGTTTCCCTTGCGTTGACGTCCTGATCGGCGCGACCATGAAAAACCGCCCCTGATCGATGCGCCGCAGAATTTGGGGCCAGGTGCCCGGGATTCTTGAAGATCTGGACCTGTATCGCAGCACGGTCAGGTTGCCGGTTCTCTTCAGATCCTGGCGTATCGGGTATCGGCCTTCGATCCCATCCGGGCGAGACGCGGCAGGCCCGCGTTCCTAGAGCGAGATGAGCTAAAGATGAATTGTTTCATGGCGGAATGCGGTCCATTCGACAGGGCGCGGAATGCCATTCGCTCCGTCCGCGGACAATCGCCCCGCGGCCGGACGGTTCCTCTTTAAGTCATCTCGCTCTTGCCGCCGGCCTTGCCGCGTTGTTGAGGGAATTTCCTCGAACACGGGAGGTAAACGATGGCAATCAATACCAATGGAAGGGGATCTGAAGCGGACGGTGCGCCGCGCTGCATCGCCCTGGTCGGTCCGTTCGGCAGCGGCAAAACCAGCCTGTTGGAGGCTTTGCTGGCGCGAACGGACAAAGTGGCCCGTCAGGGAACCGTGGCGGACAGGAACACGGTGGGCGATGCCGCGCCGGAAGCTCGGGCGCACGGCATGAGCGTGGAACTCAATATCGCGGATGCCACCTATCTGGATGACCGGTTCGTATTCGTCGATTGCCCTGGTTCCGTGGAGTTTCTGAGCGAAATGGACGGGGCGCTCAGCGGCGTCGATCTGGCCGTCGTTGTCGCCGAGGATGACGAGCGCAAGGTTCCTGCCTTGCAGCTTATCCTGAAAGCTCTTGAAGCCCGCGCCATCCCGCGGGTTTTGTTTTTGAACAAGATCGACAGGAGCAGCCGGCGTGTGCGGGATGTCCTCAACGTGTTGCAGCCGGCCTCCGCGGTGCCGTTGGTGCTGAGACAGATTCCGATCTGGGAAAACGGTCAGGCGACCGGGTTCATCGACCTCGCCCTGGAGCGGGCGCATGTCTATCACGAGAAGGAACCGAGCACGCGGATCGACATGTGCGACGCGGACCGGACCCGCGAGCACGAGGCCCGCTTCACAATGCTGGAGCATCTGGCCGATCATGACGACGATCTCATGGAAGCGCTGCTGGAAGACATCGCGCCCGACCGGGATCAGGTTTTCGCCGATCTCGTCAACGAGATGCGGGACGGACTGATCTGTCCGGTCTTTTTTGGTTCCGCCGAGCATGGAAACGGCGTCAGCCGCTTACTGAAAGCACTTCGCCATGAGGTGCCGGGTGTCGATCTGCTCGCGGGCCGCGTTCTGGGCAAACGCAATCGCGATGCGCTGCAGGTGATCAAGACCCTGCACACCCAGCACGGCGGCAAACTGTCCATCGCCCGGGTTCTCGACGGACAAGTCTCCGACGGCGACAGCCTGTTCCTGAACGGCGAGCGGGAAGTGAAGGTGTCCGGCCTGTTTTCGATCTTCGGCCAGCAGGCGTCGAAGATCGCAACGGCCGGCAAGGGGGCGCTGGTCGCGCTCGGCCGGATGGAAGATGTCAGGACGGGAGACCTGCTCTGCTTCGATACGGACGCGCTTTCAAGTCTCTACCTTGCCGAGGCGCGGCCGCCGGTGCTGGCCACCGCCATTTCCGCTGCCCAGCGCAAGGATGAAGTCCGCCTGTCAGCGGCCTTGGCCAAACTCGCCGAGGAAGATCCGTCTCTGACCATAAGCCAGAACCAGATCACGGCGGAGACGCTTCTGGCCGGCCAGGGCGAAATGCATCTGCGTGTCGCCCAGGAACGGCTTGCCGGAAAATACGGGTTGGACATCTCGGTCTATGCGCCGCATGTGCCCTATGCCGAAACCATCCGGTCCGGCACCAAAATACGCCGGCGGCACAAGAAGCAGTCCGGCGGGCACGGACAGTTCGGTGATGTTGCGCTGGAAATCGGGCCGCTGCCGCGCGGCGAGGGTGTTCAGTTCACCGACACGATTTCCGGCGGGGTGGTGCCCAAACAGTATATTCCTTCCGTGAAGGACGGCGTGCTGGAAGCTCTCGGCCGCGGGCCGCTCGGCTTTCCGGTAGTCGATGTATCCATATGCCTGACGGATGGTTCCTATCATTCCGTCGACAGCTCGGACCAGGCTTTCAAGATGGCAGGCATTCTCGCGATCCGGGAGGGCCTGCCGGAGTGCAAACCGGTGCTTCTGGAGCCGATCCAAAAGGTGGTGATCGCCTGTCCCAGCGAGGCTACCGCCAAGGTGAACGCCATCGTCTCGGCGCGGCGGGGACAGTTGCTCGGCTTCGACGCACGGCCCGGCTGGCCCGGCTGGGACGAGATTCAGGCCTTGATGCCCGAAGCCGAAATCGGCGATCTGATTGTCGAATTGCGCTCGGCAACGGCGGGTGTCGCAAGCTACACGGCCGAATTCGACCATTTGGCCGAACTCTCCGGAAAAGCCGCGGAACTGGCCCTGCAGCGCTCCGGCAAGCAGCAGGCCGCGTGAAAAGACGCCTGGCTCTCCCGCATCCCGAGGAGGGGCATTCGTGCCCCTCCAGGGTACGGATCCATGAAATTATGCTTTCAGGTCGTTCAGGTAACGAAAATTCCGGACCCGGTCACCAGGGCGTTATTTGCCATTGAAAGACGTTTCCGCTTTCCTCACGGATAAACGGGAGACTTGAAATGAACATTTTGAAAAAGCGCAGCTGGGATCTCCCCGAGCGCGAAGCTACACCTGAGCATATCTTCATGAACCGCCGCCAGATCCTCGCCGGGCTCGCCGGTGGCGGCGCGCTGCTTGCCAGCGGCCTTGCTCCGCGCCCGGCATTCGCCGAAGAAGACCCGAGCGCGGGGCTTTATCCGGTCAAGCGCAATGCAGCATATGAGCTGGACCGCGATCTGACAGCGGAAGAAATCGCCTCCAAATACAACAATTTTTATGAGTTCGGAACGCACAAGCAGACCTGGCCGGCGGCGCAGAAGCTCAAGATCCGGCCCTGGACCGTCACGCTGGACGGCATGATCGACAATCCGCAAACCCTCGACATCGACGATCTTCTCGCCAAAATGCCGCTGGAAGAACGCCTCTACAGGCATCGTTGCGTGGAAGCCTGGTCGATGGCGGTGCCCTGGTCCGGCTTCCCGCTGGCGGAACTGGTCAAGCTGGCCGGTCCCCAGAGCGGCGCAAAGTACATCCGCTTCGAAACCTTCTTCGACCCGGCCGTCGCCAATGGCCAGAACCAGTCGTGGTATCCTTGGCCCTATGTGGAAGGCCTGACGCTCGAAGAAGCCACGAACGAGCTCGCTTTCATGGCGACCGGTATTTACGGCAAACCGCTTCCCAAGCAGTTCGGCGCGCCGGTGCGCCTGGTAACGCCTTGGAAATACGGTTTCAAATGTATCAAGTCCGTCGTGAAAATCTCTTTCACGGACGAGCGTCCGGTGAGTTTCTGGGAAGAAATCCAGCCGCAGGAATACGGCTTCTGGGCCAATGTGAACCCGTCCGTTCCACACCGGCGCTGGCCGCAGTCCTCGGAATCCGTGCTGGGTACCGACGAGCGCCGCAACACATTGCTCTACAATGGCTATGAGGAGCAGGTTGCCGGGATCTACAAGGATATGACCGGCGAACTTCTGTTCTTTTAGAGCGTGACGCGTTTGAGCGGATTCATGGATTCAGGAGGACGCCCGAGGCAGCGTTTGCATTGCAAATGCGTTCGGGCGATTTCCTGAATTCAATTTAACGCGGCACGCTTTAATGACGGATTTACACGTCAGCGGAGAATAGGCAAAAAAAAGCCGGGTCCCAAAAGACCCGGCAGTCTGAATTGATTCACTGTAAACAGCGAATCACCTTCCAGAGGGGAACAGCTGATCTGGACATCACAGGGAGGAGGACGTGATGTCCGTCTGACCAACAGTGATGCTTATATGCGGTGCACAAGCTGCATAAACAAGAGGCAGCGGCGCAGGTCTGCCATGCGTTTGACGCATGTCTTGATTGTTGGCTTTTTCGTTTCTAGAAAAGTAGTTAATTCAATTACTTACACAGTCTTACCTGCCGATTTTGCTTCTCGTTTTTCTGTTTCTGGCTGGAAATGACAGGGATTTCAGAGTTTTTTCGGAATTTGCATTGTTGGTGAGCATATCGGAATTTGCCCAAATAGGAGGCTGAATAAACATTGCCTTTCGTTGCGGCAAACGACGCAGTGCTTGGCAAAAGCAACTGAAATAAAAGGGTAAATTTCGAAAGGCGGCTAATATAAGCGACGTGTCCCCGCCTTCAGATGGACGCAGACAAGACGGTTTGAAGCGTTAATATCTCCCAACCGGCCTTCAAGTGATTCTACACGAGGGCAGGTTATGTATTTGAATTTTTTTTGGAGAAAGCCATGCGCGTCGCCGAACTCGTTCTTGAAGCCCTTTATCAACATGGCGTACGTCAGGTTTTCGGAATCCCCGGAGACGCCATAAACGACTTCACCTACGCGCTTCACAATCGCTCCGACATGGATTTCGTTCTTGTCCGTCACGAAGAGGCCGGCGCATTCGCCGCCTCGGCGCAAGCCAAGCTGACCGGAGAGCTGAGCTGCTGCATGGGGACCGCCGGTGGCGGGTCGATCCATCTGCTGAACGGTCTTTACGACGCCAAGATGGACAAGGCGCCGGTGATTGCAATCACCGGCCAGGTGGCAACCGATTTCATCGGGACAGGCTATCATCAGGAAGTCGATACCGAACGTCTGTTTTCCGATGTTGCCGTCTATTCCAAGACGGTGATGGATCCCGGGCAGTTGCCGGGAATCCTTCTGGAAGCCATCAAGGCGGCCCTGTCCGAACGGGGCCCGGCTCATATTTCCGTACCCACCAACATCGCCGGCCGCAAGGTGCCCTTCATTCCCGGTAACCTGCAACTGGCCAAGGCCCAGTCACAGATCACTCCGGCGGACACTGCGTTGCGGCAAGCGGCCGATCTGATCGGCAAATCGGTAAAACCCGTGATCCTTGCCGGCATAGGCGGCGCGGAGGCGAAGGCGGACATCCTGGAACTGGCCCGGAAACTGAAAGCGCCGATCGTCCGTACGCTTCGGGCCAAGGACTGGATCGACGAGCATCACATTGAATGTGTCGGGGGACTTGGCCTCCTCGGCGGGCGGGCCGGTTCAAAGGCGATGGACGGATGCGACTGCCTGATCATGCTTGGGACCGATTACCCCTATGTCGATTTCTATCCGAAGTCGGCGAAAACGATCCAGGTCGACCGGGATATCCGGCAGCTTGGCAAGCGCACGACGATCGATGTGCCGCTTCACGGCGATGTCGGATCGACGCTGAAGGCCCTTGTTCCGCTGATTGCGGACAAGACCGCGGATGGGTTCCAGCAAAGCATCAGGGAAATCCACGAAAAGGAACGCAAGAGCTGGGCAAAGGACGAAACGTCCTCGGATACGCCGTTAAAACCGCAGACGGTTCTTGCGACTGTTGGCAGGCTGGCGCCGGAGGATGCCGTGTTCCTGTGCGACACAGGTACGGTGACGGCGTGGTCCGCCCGCCACCTGACTGTAGGCGACGGCCAGAGGTTCGTCCTTTCCGCCTGTCTCGGCACAATGGCCTTCGCCATGTCGGGCGCGCTGGGCGCACAGCTCAGGTTCCCGGACCGGCCGGTTGTCGCGCTCGCCGGCGACGGCGGATTTGCCATGCTGATGGCCGATTTCGTGACGGCGGTGCGCTACAATCTGCCGATCACCGTGGTTGTTCTGGAAAACAAGAAGCTCGGTTTCATCGCGCTGGAACAGGAAGGCAAGGGACTGCCCGAGCATTCCATCGATCTCGTCAATCCGGATTTCGTTGCTTTCGCCAAGGCCTGCGGCGGCGTCGGTCTTCGCGCCGACAGCTATGACGGACTGCAGTCTGCCCTGAAGGAGGCTTTCAGCAACAACCTGCCCACGGTCATCAACGTCGCGGTCGATCCCGAGGCGCTCATCGTCCCGCCTGAAATCAACATGAATCAGGCCTATCATTTCGGTCTGGCCAAAACGCGCGAAAGTGTCGAAACAATTGAAAATGCGCTCAAGGAGCACATGGGCAAGAAGGATGCGAGTGACTGACCGGATCAACCAGTCTGATCAGCGCGCAAGACGCTAGAGCATGTTGCGTAAAATTGAATTGAGGAGATCGCCCGAACGCATTTGCAAAGCAAACGCTGCCTCGGGCGTCTTCCTGAAGCCATGAATCCGCTTAAACGCAACACGCTCTCTAATAAACCCACTTTTCCGCGCTGGTCAGCAGAAATTCGCGGAAGGCCGTAACACGGGCGGTGTTTCTGAGTTCTGACGGGTAGACGAAATAGGTGTCGAAAATGGGCACCTTGTCTTCCTGTTCCGTCAGCAGCGGAACCAGTGCGGACCCCTGGTCGATGATATAGTCCGGCAGGACGGCAATGCCGACACCGGACTGTACGGCGCGTTTGATGGCGACCAGATTGTTGGCCTTGAGCACGGAACGGCGCGGATTGCTTGCCGCGCGTCCGGCGCTTTCCAGCCAGTTCATCGACCGCAGGTAGGCGGGGGTCTGTTCTCCGAACGTTATGATGCGGTGGTTGTCCAGGTCCTCGATGGAATTGGGGACCCCGAAGCGCTGAAGATATTCCGGTGCGGCATAGACATGAAAATGCACCGTGAACAGCTTGCGTTGAATCAGATCGGGCTGGGTCGGCTGCCGCAGGCGGATGGCGACATCGGCCTCGCGCATGCCAAGATCCAGCTCATCGTCATCGAAGATCAGATGCAGATCGACATCCGGATAAAGGTCGATGAAATTCTTGATGCGGGAAGTGAGCCATGTGGAGCCAAGGCCGACCGTGGTGGTCACCCGCAGGGCGCCGGAGGGTTTTTCCTTGCTGTCGGTGAGGCTGGACTGCACCGCTTCCAGCTTCATCAGAACATCGCTGGCGGTACGGTAGAGCAGGTCGCCCTGTTCGGTCAGCAACAGGCCGCGCGCATGGCGGTGGAAGAGGGAGACACCCAGATCCTGTTCCAGTGCGCTGACCTGCCGGCTGACGGCTGACTGGCTCATGTGCAGCGTATCACCCGCGTGGGTGAAACTGCCTGCCTGAGCGGCCGCATGAAAGATACGTAGCTTGTCCCAGTCCATGCGAGCCCCTTCCGGAGGACGGTCAGCGGGCCTATTCTGCCGCCTGCCGTGTGGATGCCGCTTCATGTTCGGCCAGAAACTTCTCCGCTTCAAGGGCTGCCATGCAACCCATGCCGGCAGCGGTGACCGCCTGGCGGTAAATGTCATCGGTCACGTCACCGGCCGCGAAGACGCCGGCAATGGAGGTTCTGGTCGAATCCGGCGCCGTTTGCAGGTATCCGTTCGGCTTCAGGGTCAGTTGATCCCTGAAGAGCTCCACGGAAGGAGCATGGCCGATGGCAATGAAGACACCATCTGTGGAAATTTCCCGGAATTCGCCCGTGGTGGCGTGTTTGAGGCGGATGCCGGTCACGGCCTTGGGCATGCCGCCACCGAGAATCTCGTCGATCTGGTGATCCCAGATCACGTCGATCTTCGGATTCTGGAACAGGCGGTCCTGCAGGATCCTTTCGGCCCTCAGGCTGTCGCGGCGGTGCACGAGCGTGACCTTGCTTGCCAGGTTAGCCAGGTAAAGCGCTTCTTCAACGGCGGTGTTGCCGCCACCGACCACGACAACTTCCTTGTTGCGGTAGAAAAAGCCGTCGCAGGTCGCACATGCGGAAACGCCGGCGCCCATGTAGTCCTGTTCGGAAGGCAGCCCCAGCCAGCGGGCCTGGGCACCGGTGGCGATGACAAGCGTGTCCGCCGTGAAGACCGTGCCGCTGTCAGCCTCCAGACGGAATGGACGCTGGCTGAGGTCCGCGCTGACGATGGTGTCATTGATGACCCTGGTGCCGACATTTTCCGCCTGCTTCTGCATCTGCTCCATCAGCCAGGGGCCCATGATGGGATCCGCGAAGCCCGGGTAGTTTTCGACATCGGTTGTGATGGTCAGCTGACCACCGGGCTGAATTCCGGCGATCAGCGTCGGTTCGATCATGGCACGGGCCGCGTAAATTGCCGCCGTGTAACCGGCCGGACCGGAGCCGATGATCAGAAGTTTGCTGTGTTGCGTGCTCATGAAACGCATCTTCTCCTGTACTAGCCTTACGCTCTAATCTGTCCCGGGGCTGGTGCTGCCAGCGTCAGCCTGCCGGGGGTGCCTTGTCCTGCAGCCGCAACGCCGCGAAGCCGGCAAGAATGCGTTCCGCGATCACGGGCGTTGCGTCAATCGGCTCGTAGGTAGTGGTTTTCAGCGGACCTGGAAAGGGGTGAGTCACGCCGAGACGCCGCAAAGTGTCCAAAAAACGAGTGATCTTGCCGTGACCACCGCTTGGATGGAACACATGAACCGGTTTGCCGGTGGCGGCGGCCTCACCGATCATGTTGGTGGAGTCCGCCGTCGCGACAATGGCATCCGCCTTTGCAAGGTAAAGTCCGAGCGGATTTGAGGTCTCTCCCGTCCAGTACAAGTGACCTCCGGATTTCGCCAGGCTGGCCAGGCCGTAGGCCAGGCCGGGTGGGGTGCGGCGGGACGCAGTGATCATGAGAGCGGCACCGCCATCGCGCGCGATCCGGCGCAATCCGTTCAGCAACCGGTTCTGGTCCTCTTCGGTAAAGGTGTGATGACGGCTGTCACCACCGATCAGAACCGCGACACGGGGCCGGGCGAGGGCGTCGATTTCAGGGGATTTCCGCGCCCGCAGTTTCGCCAGCGTGGCTGCCGGGAAACAGTGCGGCGATGTCGGTGTCACAAGAACGTTGCGCCCGCGCAGCCTGTCGTGTTCGGGAACCCATATCAAGTCCGCGGCATCGGCTCCCGTGCGCGGATCCTTCAGAAATACCGTGAAGGTGCGGCCCCTGGAAAGCCGCTTGAGGCGGCGCAGATAGGCGGCCGCGCGGCGACCGGAGGCGATCGCGATATCGGGATAGGGCGGGGCGAGCGGACTGCCTGGCCTTCCTTCCCATTCCCGCGGGTCGGTCGGGCCGAAAGGCAGCCACCAGGAGAAGGGCGGACGCGGCGCTACACGCCGTGCTTCATATGGACAGTCCAGGGCTTGCGCAACGCCGGTGCATTGCACCAGGTCGCCGGCTTTGCCATCGGTGAGAATCCAGACAGAAGAAGGGGAGGTCTCCAGCGGTCTCGTCATTTTTGGCGAGGTTCCCCAACCTAATCTTTCGAGATCGTGCGTGATTTTGTTATAGTCTTGCACAAACGCGCAAAAAATCATAATCCGGCACGCAAGATACGTTAGCTCGGGATTCTCTTATCCCGCAAGACGACAAGGCCGGTTCGGTGGCAACAACCCACATCTAGTTCAACCCGCTTTCATGCACACCCGCAGGAAAGCCGGCCTGGCCAGGCGAAGTTCGAAGGAGACAGGTTTGAAAGCGCGGCTCGATGCCATTGACTGGCAGATCCTGAAGGAACTGCAAGACGACGGCCGGATGACCAATGTTGAACTGGCAAGGCGTGTCGGCATTTCCGCGCCGCCCTGCCTGCGCCGGGTCAGGGCGCTGGAGGAAGCCGGGCTCATTTTAGGATACCGGACACTGCTGGATGAAAAACAGCTCGGCTACGATGTCACGGCCTTCGCCATGGTCGGCCTCCACAGTCAGACCGAGGCCGATCTGATCGCTTTTGAGGAGACGGTGCAGAAATGGCCGCTCGTGCGGGAAAGCTACATGCTCTCCGGCGAGGTCGACTTTCTGCTGAAATGCGTCGCCCCGGACCTGCAGACCTTCCAGAACTTCGTGATCCGCGACCTGACGGCCGCGCCGAATGTGGACAGCGTCCGCACGGCGCTGACCATCCGCCGGACCAAGTATGAACCGGTCGTACCCATCGGTTGATCGCAGGAACGATTTAACTGGCGGTCTCACCGGACCTTTGTGTGAAATGTTTCAATCTGCGGCGCAGCCGGCGGATCAGGGAGATGTCCCGGAGCGCGACCGCGACCAGTGTAAAGGCAATGCTCAGCAAAAGGCATGTGGTCAGGATCGCGACCGGCAGCATCTGGTTATAGTGGAACGTATCCAGGGCCTGATCGACCGGCTCGACACCGGAATAAAAACGGCTGCGGACCATTTCACGATAAGGATCGAGCCTAAATGTGCCGTATTTCAGGTAGCGCAGAGAGAAAACGGCGACGATGACGGTCGCGGCAAAAACGGCCAGGAAACCGAATATGCGCAGCGCAAACCCGATGGCGCGCTCCTGCCGGCGGGCGACAAGGCGTTTGAAAACCCCTTGCTCCGCCGCGCTCAACCGGGAATAGGCAACCCAGCGATAAATCCACAGCGGTACCGCCGCGACCAGAAGCCAGACCACAATTGCATTGAAAACCATCGACTGCCCTCCGACACATGCCGGTGTTACCTTAGCTGGTGACCGGCAGGCGTCAAAGGGCAAGCGTGCGTGACAAGGGGTCGTACCCTGAAGTGTGTCGCGTTAAATCGAATTCAGGAGATCGCCCGAACGCATTTGCATTGCAAACGCTGCCTCGGGCGTCTTCCTGAATCGATATATCCGCTTAAAGGCAACACGCTATAGAGTCATGAGGAAGTCTGATCAGAGTGGGTTGATCGGACTTGCTTAAGGTCAGCTGAATTTGACTTCGACGATCTCGTAGGAATGAGACCCGCCGGGCGCGGACACTTCAACGCTGTCGCCGACAGTCTTGCCGATCAGGGCGCGGGCGATAGGCGACGAAATCGAGACCTTGTTCTGTTTCACGTCGGATTCGACATCGCCGACGATCATGTAATGCTTTTTCTCTTCCGTATCTTCGTCGATCAGGAAAACCGTCGCGCCGAATTTGACGATGTCGCCGGACAGCTTCGTCACGTCAATGACTTCCGCGCGGGACAGTTTGTCCTCAAGCTCGGCAATGCGGCCCTCATTGTGACTCTGGGCTTCTTTCGCGGCATGGTATTCGGCATTTTCCGACAGGTCGCCATGCGCACGCGCTTCAGAAATGGCATCAACGATGCGCGGACGCTCACCCGTGGTACGCTGCTTCAGTTCATCCTGAAGCATTTTGTACCCGGCGGAGGTCATCGGAACTTTTTCCATGGGTCTCAGACCTTCAGCTTATTGGGTCCCCCTTCCTGAGGACCACGCTTCAAAAACAAACCAAGCCGGGAAAGGCGCGCTTTCCCGGCCGGTCGCGTGTGTATTAGACTTAGCCGAAGTAGGATTGTAAAGGTCTTACTTCAAGGCTTCCCGCTTTGTGGGCGGCAATGCCTTTGGCTGCAGCGACAGATCCGGCCAAGGTCGTGTAGAAGGGCACCTTGTTGAGGAGAGCGGCCCGGCGCATCGACCGGCTATCGGAGATGGCCTGCGCGCCTTCCGTCGTGTTGAAGACGAGCTGGACCTCACCGTTCTTGATAGCATCGACGATATGCGGGCGCCCTTCAAGCACCTTGTTGATTTTCTTCACCGCAATCCCGTTGCTTTCCAGGTAGCGCTGCGTGCCGGCGGTGGCGATGATGCTGAAGCCGGCAGCTTCCAGGTTGCGCACGGCCTCCAGCACGCCCGCCTTGTCTTCATCGCGCATCGAGACAAACACCGTCCCGTGATCCGGCACGCCCGTGCCACATCCGAGCTGGGATTTTGCGAACGCTTTGCCGAAAGCGGTGTCGAGGCCCATGACCTCGCCGGTGGAACGCATCTCCGGGCCGAGGATCGTGTCGACACCGGGGAAGCGGGCGAACGGGAACACGGCTTCCTTGACCGCGATGTGGTTCAGCTTTTTCTCCACCAGCCCGAAGGACGCGAGGCTCTCGCCAGCCATGATCCGGCTGGCGATCTTCGCAACGGGAACGCCGATGGTCTTGGCGACGAAGGGCACTGTCCGGGAGGCACGCGGGTTCACCTCCAGAACGTAGATTTCGCCGTCCCTGATGGCGAATTGCACATTCATCAGACCGCCGACTTCCAGGGCGAGCGCCAGGGCGCGGGTCTGGCGCTTGAGCTCTTCGATCATGTCTTCCTTGAGCGAGAACGCCGGGAGGGAACAGGCGCTGTCTCCGGAGTGAATGCCGGCTTCCTCGATATGTTCCATTATGCCACAGACAAAAACGTCCTTGCCGTCGCACAGGGCATCGACGTCAACCTCGATGGCGCCGTCCAGATACCGGTCGAAGAGCAGCGGGTTGGTGCCGAGAACCGTGTTGATCTGGCCGGTCTTGTCGTTGGGATATTTGGCGCGGACCTCGCCGGGAACCAGTTCCGGCAAAGTGCCGAGCAAGTAGGAGTTGAGCGCTTCCTCGTCGCGAATGATCTGCATCGCGCGGCCACCCAGAACGTAGGACGGGCGGACAACCAGCGGCAGGCCGAGCCTTCCGGCGATCAGACGGCCCTGTTCGACCGAATAGGCGATGCCGTTTTCCGGTTGTTTCAGATCCAGCTTGACAAGAAGCTTCTGAAACCGGTCCCGGTCCTCTGCCAGGTCGATCATGTCCGGAGAGGTGCCGAGGATCGGCACATCCGCTTTCACAAGCGCCTGCGCCAGTTTCAGCGGGGTCTGGCCGCCGAACTGGACGATGACGCCGTGCAGGGTGCCATTTTCCCGTTCCTTGCGGATGACCTCCAGGACGTCTTCCTCTGTCAGCGGTTCGAAATAGAGCCGGTCGGAGGTGTCATAGTCGGTTGAAACGGTTTCCGGGTTGCAGTTGACCATAATGGTCTCGTAACCGGCGTCCTCAAGGGCGAAGGCGGCGTGACAGCAGCAATAGTCGAATTCGATGCCCTGGCCGATCCGGTTCGGGCCCCCGCCCAGGATGACGACTTTCTTCTTCCCGGTCGGGTTGGATTCGCAGGCCGGTTTACCCATGAAGGGGGCTTCATAGGTGGAATACATATAAGCGGTCGGGGAGGCGAATTCCGCCGCGCAGGTGTCGATGCGTTTGTAAACCGGATGGACGTCAAGCTCTTCACGCAACCTGACCACATCGTGGGCATCCAGTCCGGAAAGACTTGCCAGGCGGGCGTCGGAAAAACCCATCGCCTTGAGCTTGCGCAGATTTGCGGCATCCTTCGGCAAGCCGATATTGCGGACCTTGCTCTCCATGGCCAGAATGTCCGCGATCTGTTCCAGAAACCAGCTGTTGATCCCGCTCGCCTGATGAATTTCCTCAATGCTCATGCCGAAGCGCATGGCCTGGGCAACATTGAGCAGACGGGTCGGCGTCGGGATCGCGACCGCGGCGCGCAGGGCGTTCCTGTCGTCGCCCTGGTCAAGACCCGGGATTTCGGTTTCATCGAGGCCGTTAAGACCGGTTTCCAGTCCGCGCAGCGCCTTTTGCAGGCTCTCATTGAAGGTGCGCCCGATGGCCATGACTTCGCCGACCGACTTCATCGCCGTGGTCAGCGTCGGTTCTGCGCCGGGAAATTTCTCAAATGCGAACCGCGGGATTTTGGTGACCACATAGTCGATGGTCGGTTCGAAGGACGCCGGGGTCGCTCCTCCGGTGATGTCGTTTTCCAGCTCATCGAGGGTGTAGCCGACGGCGAGCTTGGCCGCGATCTTGGCGATCGGGAAACCGGTGGCCTTCGAGGCCAGGGCGGACGAGCGTGACACACGCGGGTTCATCTCGATCACAACGAGACGACCGCTTTCCGGGTCGACCGCGAACTGCACGTTGGAGCCGCCGGTCTCGACCCCGATTTCGCGCAGCACCGCAATCGATGCGTCGCGCATGATCTGATATTCCTTGTCCGTCAGGGTGAGTGCCGGAGCAACGGTAATGGAATCGCCCGTGTGCACGCCCATCGGATCGACGTTTTCGATCGAGCAGATGATGATGCAGTTGTCCGCCGTGTCACGGACCACTTCCATCTCGAATTCCTTCCAGCCGAGCAGGCTCTCGTCGATCAGGACCTGGCCGACCGGCGAGGCGTCGATGCCGGAGCGGACGATGGTTTCGTATTCTTCCCGGTTGTAGGCGACCCCGCCGCCGGTGCCTCCGAGTGTAAAGGCCGGCCGGATGATGGCCGGCAGGCCGATTTCGTCGATGGCACGCATGGCCTCCAGATAGCCGGCATTGCGGTCATAGCCGACGATCCTGCCGTTTTCGTCGCGAATGGGCGGAGAGGAGGCGATGGCGGCACGGGGATTTTCCAGACCGATCACGTCCATAGCGGCACGGAACTTCTCCCGGTCTTCCGCCTTTTCGATCACCTCCGCCCGCGCGCCGATCATCTCGACACCGAATTTTTCCAGTATGCCCATCTCCTGAAGATCGAGCGCGCAGTTGAGCGCGGTCTGACCGCCCATGGTCGGCAGAAGGGCGTCCGGACGTTCCTTTTCGATGATCTTTGCCACCAGTTCCGGAGTGATGGGCTCGATATAGGTGGCATCCGCGAGGTCCGGATCGGTCATGATCGTTGCCGGATTCGAGTTCACCAGGATGATGCGATAGCCTTCTTCGCGCAGAGCCTTGCAGGCCTGGGTGCCGGAATAGTCGAATTCACAGGCCTGGCCGATGACAATCGGTCCGGCACCAATGATCAGGATGGAAGAGATATCTGTGCGTTTGGGCATCTCGGCTCGCGGCTCGCAGCGGCCAATCCGGATTAGCGGGCCCGCTATTCGGTCTGGCTCGGGTCTGAAGTGAATGACGATGTTGGCTGAGCGCGTCTTATAGGGAAAAGCGGAGCGCTAGGAAACCCCGGCCGGTCATCGAAGCGTAGTTTTCCGGCTCGGAGGGGGAAGTTCAGTCCGTTTCAGACACTTCCGGCGTCAGCGGCATGCTGGATTGGCCGTCAAAATCGCCGATTCCCTCGGAAAGGGCGTAGCAGGCAAGCCGAATGGATTTCGGAATTTCCACAGGCCGGCCGTCACGGTTGCCTTTCTCGTAATACTGAATCATGCGTTTCTTCAGTCCGAGCCGGTCGGCAGCGTCCTTTTGTTTCAGACCCAGCGTCCGGCGCCAGAGACGGAATTGCTGCGGGGTCATGCCGGGTGCAGGGTTTTTTGATTTTGATTCGGCCATATTACTTATATTCCGGAATAACTTGGGTCCTTGCGGTCACAGCCGGCAGTGCACGGGCCGACAAACCTGACAGAAATAACCTGCACGTTCGCTTGTCAATCGTGAAGTGCACAATGTGCTCCTTTTTATGAGTCCGTAGCCCAGGCCGTGTGGGCGAATTGGAGATGCATTTCGCGCTCAAAGGAATGCAAGTTGAACTCGAGGAGCAGAGCCTCGACATTGGAGACCCGAAGGTGGTTTCGGCAAATCGCCCGACTCGGCACGGCCTTGGGAACCGGATTTTACGGGGAAGGAAATTGTCCGCCACGCCCATGCGTGGGGTGCATTTATGTATGCAAAGCGAGCGTTCGGCGAATGCTTCCAATTTGTTTGGTGGCTATCGGAAAAGTAGTTCAACCGCTGGTGGCTCACATACAAGCCTGTCTTCATGGACTACTGTAATAATTGTCAGTGTTAAGGCAGGGGCAATTAAGTATTTTTCTCAGGCGGGATGCCGTCAAGTCAAGAATACCTGAAACAGGTTGCCATATTTCTGGCAAGTATATTTGCTTGGTTCAGATTATCGATAATTAATATTATGAGCCTTAACAAGCGTTTTGGTAACTCGTTAACTATTTATAGTTGTGTGAACTAGCTGGTGGTGATTGGGTTTTAGTACCCGTTAACCTGAAACTGCTGCGGAAAATGTCCAATAAATCCAATTTTTGCGTAGATTTTAACTGTTGATCCGGTGTAATAGTCTAATGCTTGGTCTCCATTGAGTTTGGTGTATGGAGGCTTGTGAAGCAGTAAACTATGCGCTTCGAGCTGCGGGGGCTGCTATTGCGGTGCAAGTGGGACCTGAGGACCGGGTGGTGGGACCTGGAAGTCAGGGTGTTGCAAGACCCAGCCAGACTTGAAACAAAAAAGACAAGATCGGGCTTAAAAGTATGAACAATGTAGCTACCAAGATGGTCGCTGTTCCGGACATAGCTGGACCGGGACAGGATGTCGTGTTGGATGATCGCGCTCTTGCGATATCGGAAATGTCGGAGCGTTTCGAGGTAACGCTCCGGACTTTACGTTTCTACGAGGAAAAAGGTCTCCTCAATCCCGTGCGTAAAGGTGCCCGCCGTTTTTACGGTGCGCGGGACGTCTCCAGGATGCGTATCATTCTTCAGGCCAAGAAAATCGGCCTGACGCTTGCCGAGATTCGCAGAGTGATCAAGCTGGTCGAAAGCAACACCAAGCGCAAGGACCAGTACAAGGAAATCCAGGAAATCTGCAAAAATCAGCACGAAATTCTGATTGAACAGAAACAGATGCTTGATGAGCAGGTTGCCGAGGTGACCGAGATCCTGACAGTATTTGACAACCTGGTTAGATGATCCGACCCAAAGCCGGATGAATAAAACCCCAGGCTGCATCCGCATTCCGGGGTTTTGGTCATATTGGCGCCGTCCTGGCTGATATGCGCCGGTTCCCTCGTCGGCCGGACCTCGATCAAACTGTTTTCACATATTCCGACACGAAAACGGTTTGATCGGTCCTGAAGCCTTCGAACATTCCGCCCGCGCTCACTGGAACCCAAAGGCACACTGAGGGGAGCTCAGGAAGCTTTGGCCGTTTCCATCAGGTCCGTGAACCGCTTGAACAGATAATGGCTGTCTCGCGGACCCGGAGAGGCTTCCGGGTGATACTGAACGGAAAACACCGGTTTATCCTTCATTGCCAGACCGCAGTTGGATCCGTCGAACAGGGATATATGTGTCTGTGCGACATTTTCCGGCAGACTTTCCGCATCAACCGCGAACCCGTGGTTCATCGAGGTGATCTCGACCTTGCCCGTGGTGTGATCGAAGACGGGATGATTGGCGCCGTGATGGCCCTGATGCATTTTCAGGGTTTTGCCGCCCAGCGCCAGAGCCAGCATCTGGTGCCCGAGGCAGATGCCGAAGGTCGGTACGCCTTTTTCGACGATATCGCTGATCATCGGAACGGAATAAGTGCCTGTTGCGGCCGGATCGCCCGGGCCGTTGGACAAAAAGACGCCGTCCGGATTATGCGCGAGAACCTCTTCCGCCGTGGCGGTGGCCGGAAGAACGGTCACCTCGCAACCGGCCTCGGTCAGAAGCCGCAGGATGTTGCGCTTGATACCATAGTCGATCGCAACGACCTTGAACCGGCCACCTGTTGACTCTCCATAACCCTCACCCCATTTCCAAGGGGTCTGGGACCAGGGATGCGACTGGGTTGTGGAGGCGTCTTTGGCAAGGTCCATGCCGACGAGACCCGGCCAGCCAGCTGCCGCGACTTTCAGGCTGTCCAGGTCGAATTGTCCGTCCGGAGCGTGGGCAATGACACCGTTGGGAACGCCTTTTTCGCGGATCAGCGCCGTCAGAGCACGCGTATCGATACCGCTGATGCCGATCAAATTGCGGCTTTTCAGCCAGGTGTCGAGATGTTTCGTCGCCCTGTAACTGGCCGGATCGGTAATGGATGCCGCCAGAACCACGCCGCGGATCCCGCTCTCGGAAGCCATGTTGACCGTCTCGATGTCCTCATCGTTGGCGCCGACATTGCCGATATGGGGAAAAGTGAACGTGATGATCTGACCGGAGTAGGAGGGGTCCGTCAGGATTTCCTGATATCCGGTCATGGCGGTATTAAAGCAAATCTCACCAACGGCTTGTCCGGTGGCTCCGAGGCCTTGCCCCTCGATAACACTGCCGTCGGAGAGCACAAGCAGGGCGGTCGCCGGGGTCTCAGACCATGCGTCTGCAATCGTCATGTCTTGTTTCCAGAGTCTGTTGGTGACATCATGCGCTGCAGGAAAGGCGTCTGGGGCAGGCTGAAGGTGCCTGCAATTGGCCGTCTGCATCAAGCGCGAGACTCTATGGGAAGCGGCTGGGATCGTCAATAATGATCCTGTGAAAAAAGATCTTTACAATTCAATAGCTTGGCTGAGCATTCACAAAGGGCGCGCAAGCGCCGGGAGCCTCAGTGCGACAGGGGTAGGGTAAACCATGCGCGATGCAATGCGCGACAGAATCAATGTTGCCTTGAAGGCAGCGCAGGACGAAGGTGACAAACGCCGATGCGCGACCTTGCGTCTTGTCCAGACCGCGGTGAAAGACCGCGAAGCCGCTGCACGCGAACACGGCAAGGACGGCGTAAATGACAGTGAAGTAATTGAAATACTTCAGAAAATGGTCCATCAGCGTGAAGCGTCTGCCGAGGAGTTCGAAAGCGGTGGGCAGCTCGACCTGGCGGAGCAGGAACGTGTCGAGCAGGATATCATCCGGGAATTCCTGCCTGCACAGCTCAGTCAAGACGAAATGCGGACGCTGTGCGAGGAGACGGTCAAGGACATCGATGCCCATGGCCTGCGCGACATCGGCCGCTGCATGAACGAGTTGAAAACCCGGTATCCGGGCAAGATGGATTTCGTGCAGGCTTCCTGCCTGATGAAGGACATGCTGCGCATCGACGGCAACGGACCGAAAGACGCCGGCAAAGGCTAGGTCACGAACTCATAAATGAGGATGAAATGGCATCGGAAATGGCGAAACCTGGCGAGGAAGGGCGTGCGGAGCGGGCTTTTGCCCGGTCAAACGCGCTGACACTGCGAGGTGAAACCATTTCCATGTCCTACGGATTTGACCGGATTGCTCCTCCTCGGCGTCGCGAAAGGTTTGAAAATGAACCACATTTCCTGCACTTCCACTCCTTGATGAAGAGCAATCCAATCAAACCATTTCATGCTCATTTATGAGTTCGTGACCTAGGTTGCGGACCCATAAAATTATGCTTTTGGCTCCGCGACCAAGATTGCCGCCAGGCTAGCTGCCCGGATCTGCCTTTCCGTCTATCAACAGGTCATCCAGAGGATCGCCTGAAGGACTGGCATCGCCCGTCCGGACCTTCTATTTTATCTATCGTCTTACGCTTGGTCCCGCGGCGCCTGTCGCGCCGTGAGGGGCCGCCCGTATCCACCGAACTATGGATTGTCCGCGTTCCATGCGTTTTGAACCGCGTCTTCTTGATGAAATCCGCGCCCGGCTGACCTTGTCGGAAGTCGTTGGCCGGCGCGTGAGCTGGGACCGGCGCAAGACGCAACCGGGCAAGGGCGATTACTGGGCCTGCTGTCCCTTTCATCAGGAAAAGAGCCCGAGTTTTCACGTAGACGACCGGCGCAACCGCTACAAGTGCTTCGGCTGCGGAGCCTCAGGAGATCATTTCACCTTCCTGTGCGAAACCGAAGGTCTGAGCTTTCCGGAAGCCGTTGAACGGCTGGCGGAACAGGCGGGCGTCGGATTGCCCGCACCGGACCCGCAGGCGGCCCGCCGCGAAAAGAAACGCGCCGGGCTCGCCGAAATCTGCGAGATGGCCGCACGGTTCTTTCAAAACGAATATCAGGGATCGCGCGGCGAGGTGGCCCGTGCTTACTGCGCCAAGCGCGGGCTCGCTGCCGAAACGCTCGCCGAATTCCGGTTCGGCTTCGCGCCCGACAGCAGGGATGCCCTGAAGGCCTATCTTGCCGCCCGGGAGGTTCCGGAAGCGGACATGATCGAGGCCGGGCTTCTGATCCGGCCGGAGGACGGCCGGCCCGCCTATGACCGGTTCCGGGGGCGGCTGATGATCCCGATCCAGGACGACCGGGGCCGGGTGGTCGCTTTTGGCGGGCGCACACTTTCACCGGACGGGCAGCCCAAATACCTGAACTCGCCGGAGACGCCGCTGTTTCACAAGGGCGTCATGCTGTTCAACGCCCACAGGGCGCGCGAACCGGCCTTCAAGTCCGGAGAGGCCGTTGTCGTTGAAGGTTATCTGGATGCCATCGCGCTGTGGCAGGCGGGCATCCGGCATGTGGTGGCATCTCTGGGAACGGCGTTTACCGAAGACCAGATCCTGCGGCTGTGGAAGTTCGCCCCCGAACCGGTGATCTGTTTCGACGGCGACGCGGCGGGTGTCGCTGCGGCACACCGGTCGATCGACCGGATTTTCCCGGTCCTCAAAAGCGGGTTTTCGTTTCAGTTCTGCTTCCTGCCGGACGGGATGGACCCGGATGACCTGATCAAGCAGCGCGGCCTGGCCGGTTTTGAGGCGGAGGTCGGCAGCGCGCAGTCGCTGTTCAACGTCGTTTGGGACCGCGAGATTTCCGTCTCGCGCCTGGACACGCCGGAACGCAAGGCGGCCCTTGAAAAACGGTTCGATGATCTGATCGGCACCATTCGCGATGAACGGGTGCGCCGGCGCTATCAGCTCGATGTCAGGTTCAAGCTGTCCAACCTGTTTTTCGAGCAGGCGCGGCAGAACAGGAAGGGCGGCAAGAAAGACGCGGACAGTCTCTGGCTTCCGGGAAAGGCGCGTGAGCGGGTCGCGGCAAGTGACGATTTCGGGATCGAGCGCCTGATACTCGGTCTGGGCATGCGCTATCCACATCTGCTGGACCGCAACTTCGAACGTTTTTCGGGGCTGCCCTTCGTCAATGAGCTGCACACCCAATTGCGGGACGTGCTGTGCCGGATCGTCGACGATCTTGAAACGACACCCGTTGCCGACCTGACAAGCGGCGTGGATGAGCCGCTCAAGGACATCATGTCCGAGATGATGCTGGAGACGATCGGCCTTCAGGAGCAAAGACAAGCCGAGTTTTCAGCCCTGAACCACCGGTTCCCGCTGTTGAATTCAAATCCGCCCGAGGATTTCGTCGAAGGGGCCTTTGTGCATTTTCTGGATGTTATGGAACTGAATGCCCTGGAAGCGGAGCTTGCCTCCGAACTGACCGGCGCGGACGAACAGCTGGACGAACAGGCCTGGACACGGATTCAGGCGCTTACCCGGGATCTCAGCCGGCGGCGGGAGGAATGCACTCGCGACGAAGCCGACCTGGCGGAGCGGGCGCGGAAAATCAGAACCGCGCCGCCTGTGGCCGCCGCCGCCCACTAGGGTGTGAAGCCATTTCCGATGCCATTTCGTCTTCGTTTATGAGTTCACACCCTATAGCATCTTGTCTGCGTTCAACCGAACGCAGGATGCTTTGCCACTCCAAGACCGATCAACAGACTTCCAATCGATTCCGATTGGAAGTCTGTTGATCCAGACAGGAGTTCCGCTTCAATTCCGACGCTGTCCGAGCGCCGGAATTGAGGCGGCAAAGGGGCCGAAGATACGGGATTTGTTTAAATTTCCGATTTTTCAGGTCCGAAAAGGCGAAAAAGCGCTTTTTCCAATTGACCAATGACGAATCACACTTGCGAATCGTGGGCTTCGAGCTAAATAGAAGTTTTGCAGCTCGCGTGCGCCGCAGCCTTCAAGCCTGCTTGCGGCCTATAGTCTGAACAAGGATGCTGCAAACCCGTTTGAATACCGCTTCGGTATCCGCGATACGGATGCGAATTTAAAAAGACCGTGTGCTTCGTCGATGATGAATTCTCACAATGTCGATAAGGGTACGGTTAATAGGGACTTAAGGGACACGGCTTACAAACCTACCCAAGGGTGATTCTTTCAGACGCCGCCGCAGGTGATGCTGGCGCGCTGAGGTGAATTTGGTTTGAAGCTTAACAAGGGGCGCTGCGTGGCCCTTCCGGCCACGAACTGGAGCACGACATGGTAGCCAAAGCGACGCAAGCAGACGACAGTCAGGAAACGAGCACGGACGGTCCGGACGGTCCGCTGCTGGACCTGTCGGATGCGGCCGTCAAAAAGATGATCAAAGCCGCGAAAAAGCGCGGCTATGTCACTTATGACGAGCTGAACGAAGTTCTGCCCTCCGAGCAGGTGTCGTCCGAGAAAATCGAAGACACGATGTCGATGCTCTCCGATATGGGCATCAACGTGATCGATTCCGACGAAGCCGAGGACGGTCCGGAAGAGGTTGACGCCGGTGAACTGGTGACGGCCGCTCCCACAGCGGTGGCCAAGACGACCACGGCGAAGGAACCGGCCGACCGGACGGACGATCCTGTGCGGATGTATCTGCGCGAGATGGGATCGGTCGAACTGCTGTCGCGCGAAGGCGAAATCGCGATCGCCAAGCGCATCGAGGCCGGCCGCGAAGCGATGATCGCGGGACTTTGCGAAAGCCCGCTGACCTTCCAGGCGATCATCATCTGGCGCGACGAACTCAATGAAGCCAAGGTTCTGCTGCGCGATATCATCGATCTTGAAGCGACCTATGCGGGGCCTGACGCCAAGGCCGGACCGGCCGTTGCCAATGACGATGTGGCTCCCGGCGAGGGTAACGCCGCCGAGACCCCAGCCGGCGGAGCCTCCGAGGAGACCGAGAATTCAGAAGAAAGCGAAGAGGACGACGACGACGACGAGTTCGAATCCAACGTCTCCCTTTCCGCGATGGAAGCCGAGCTGAAGCCGGGTGTCCTGGAAACCTTCGACAACATCGCCGACAATTACAAGAAGCTGCGCCGCCTGCAGGATCAGCTGGTGGAAAACAAGCTGGCGAACAAGACCCTGTCGCCGAGCCAGGAGCGCCGCTACAAGAAGCTCAAGGAAGACATCATTGTCGATGTGAAGAGCCTGTCGCTCAACCAGAACCGTATCGACGCCCTGGTTGCCCAGCTCTACGACATCAACAAGCGCCTGATGGGCTACGAAGGCCGGCTGCTGCGCCTGGCCGACAGTTACAATGTCGACCGGACCGACTTTCTGAAACAGTATCAGGGCGCCGAGCTCGACCCGAACTGGCTGCGCAAGGTGGCCAACCTTTCCACGCGCGGCTGGAAGAACTTCATCGCCAAGGAAAAGGAAACCGTTCGCGAACTGCGTCAGGAAATCCAGACGCTGGCGACCGAGACAGGTCTTGAAATCACCGAATTCCGCCGCATCGTGGCCATGGTGCAGAAAGGTGAGCGCGAGGCGCGTATCGCCAAGAAGGAAATGGTCGAGGCCAACCTGCGCCTGGTGATTTCCATCGCCAAGAAATACACCAACCGCGGCCTGCAGTTCCTGGATCTCATCCAGGAGGGCAATATCGGCCTGATGAAGGCGGTGGACAAATTCGAATACCGGCGCGGTTACAAGTTCTCCACCTATGCGACGTGGTGGATCCGGCAGGCGATCACCCGTTCGATCGCCGACCAGGCCCGCACGATCCGTATCCCGGTGCATATGATCGAGACGATCAACAAGATCGTGCGAACCTCGCGCCAGATGCTGCACGAGATCGGCCGTGAGCCGACCCCGGAAGAACTGGCCGAAAAGCTGCAGATGCCGCTTGAGAAGGTCCGCAAGGTCCTGAAGATCGCCAAGGAACCGATCTCCCTGGAAACGCCGATCGGCGACGAGGAAGATTCCCATCTCGGCGATTTCATCGAGGACAAGAACGCGGTTCTGCCGATCGATGCTGCCATCCAGTCGAACCTGCGCGAAACCACCACCCGGGTTCTCGCCTCGCTCACGCCGCGTGAGGAACGTGTCCTGCGGATGCGCTTCGGTATCGGCATGAACACCGACCACACGCTGGAAGAAGTCGGCCAGCAGTTCTCGGTGACCCGTGAACGTATCCGCCAGATCGAGGCCAAGGCGCTCAGGAAACTGAAGCACCCGAGCCGGTCGCGCAAGCTGCGGTCGTTCCTCGACAGTTGATTGGCTGCCTGAAGGGACAAGGCTTTAAAAAAGACCCGGCGGAGACGCCGGGTTTTTCGTTTACAGTGTGGTGACTGAGCCTGGTTCATTTTCCGGACCAGATGTCCGGTTTCCGAGAAGTCCGTTGCTCCCGTGAGGCCGCCATTTTGGCAATAATCGCAGACATGAAAGAGCCGATGGAAGACGTTGAGGTCTCCGACCGGCGGTTCCTGGGCGCGGGCTTTGCGATCTCGCTGGCGATCCATGTTCTCATCGCGCTGGCGTTCGCCGGCTGGCTGGTTCCGCCGTTGCCTGCACCGGAGGTCGAACCGATCGAGGTGGAACTTGTGTCGCCTGACGAGCTGCCGGCTCCAGAAGCGGAAACTCCAGAGCCGGAGGTCGCGGAAGCTGAACCGGAGGAGGCCCAGCCGGAAGCTGCCGGGGAAGCCGAGCCGCCATTGCCACCCGAACCGCCTCAGCAGCCGGAGGAGCAGCAGCAGGCAGACATCCAGGAGCCGCCACCGCCATCCGTGATGCAGCCGGTGACCGAATTCGGCGAAGAAGATGCCGGACCGCAAGACGACGACACGGATGAGCAGGATCAGGCCGTCACTGAAACGGTCGCCGGCGAAGAGGAGGATACCGAGGTCGAAGGGGAGGCTGAGGCGATCGAGGAGGAGAGTGACACCGCAGAGCTTGACGGGACGGCCCGGGACGAAGAGCTGATTTCCGAACCCGAACCCGAACCCGAACCCGAACCCGAACCCGAACCCGAACCCGAGACGGAGACGGAGACGGAGACGACTGACGCCGAACCGGAAGAAACCGGAACGGACGCTACGCGGGACGTTGGCGTGGACGGTGAGGAAAGGGCAGAGGATTTCGGCATTGTCGGGCCGATTGTGACTGACGCCACCCCGGCGCCCAAACCCGCCCGGCCGGCCGCTGTCGCGCGTCGGGAGACCAGCAGCCAAGATGCCAGTCAAAATACTGGCCAGAACGCAGGCCGGAACACCGCTCCGCGAAGGGATCTGCTTGCCGCCAGAGAACTCTATTCACGCGACATTCTGGACGACCCGCGCACCAGAACCGCCATGCGGGGCATGTCCCAGGGGGAGCGGCTCAACCTTCTGTGCATGACCGAATTACGCGCCCAGCTCACTGTCGCGAGCCCGGCGCCCCCCGAATTGCTGCCCTCGTTCCGCCCGCAACCCGGCACCGTCCTGGAACCCGGCCGCGCGGCCTTCAAAGGCCTCGGCAGGTGGTTCGACGTCGCCTTCCGTTGCGAGACGGACAGCGGCGTGACGCGGGTGGAGACATTTTCCTTCAAGATCGGCAAGGAGATCCCGCAAAGCCAGTGGCTGGAGCGGGGACTGGTGGGGTTTTAGAGCAATCCATACAGCCCAACAGTCATGAGAGATCGTAGACTTCGATCGTCCCGAGCGGACCAACCATCAATGTCTGCTGGGACTTGAACGGGAACGGATCGAAGGCGGCAAAGGTGCCCTGGTCCGTGGAAACTGCCTTCGCCAGCTTGCTCGTGCCATCAGCTCCAAGAAAATAGCCGATCCTGAAATACGCGTTCATGGAGAGCGTTCCGCTGGCGGGAGGGACCTCGTCGTGGCCGGTGTAGGGGCTCCAAGGAAAGACCGGTTGCACCTGTTTGACGCTCTTGTTGACAGATTGGCCCGGCTTGATGGCGGTCACGAAGGGTATGTTGACCCGTTCAACGAGCTTGTTTTCAGGCACTTTCACGATCTGGCGGCTGAGCACAATCTGTCCCTGCTCCACCGTTGCATAGCAAGAGTCGATCACCGGATAGACCGATCCATCATAGTCACCATGCAGAATATCGAAAAGATAGGCCGTCCGGTCGGATTTGTTGGTCACCTGATAGGAGAGGTCGAGGCCCGTGCCTCTCTCGCCAAGCTGCGCAGTCAGAGTGATAGCGTCGTTTTGACTGGTGAACGTTGGCATTGCAGCCGCTTTCTTCTGGAACAAACTGGTGAGACCGAGAACTGTCAGGCCGTAGAGGAAATTGCGCCTGTCAGTAATAGGTCCGCTGGGGCTGTTGGGGATCCCATTCATCACGGATTGAGTTTTCACTGTAAGGCTCATTGTCATAAGGCGGAATTCCTGCTGTTTTTACCTCTTCTTTGATGATCTGCGATTTCTTTGTCGGGTCGGAGGGATCGGGCTGGTTGTCATTGTCGACCTCGGTCACGTCGATCTCACCATAGGCGGCATGTTTGGCGTGGATCATTTCATGGGCAAGGCCGACTTCGGGCGGCCGGGTCATCCAAGTGTCGCTCGAACCGAGCGATGTCGTATTCGGGTTGTAATGCACCGTGGAATCCGAGCCGGAACCCGGATTTCCGCTGGAATCGACTGTGCCGGCATTGGTGAAGCCATCGACCTCGTTGCCGCCACCGGTTTCCTTGATGGTGATGGTCTTGCCGGACTTGTGCAGATCGTTCAGCATCTTTGCACCTGATGGTGTCTGCGCAATCTTGGCGAGCGCGGCCACCGTTTTTTCGCGGAACGCTTCCGTGCCTTCGACCTTTATCGCCGGGCCGACATTCGTTGTGCCGACGGGACCTGGCCCAGCGCCTGCTGCCGCACCGGCGGCTCCTCCAGCTCCCGCACCGGCACCTCCTCCGCCACCGCTGGCTCCCGACATGCCTATCAATACGGTCGGAAAGCCGGTGACAATCGCGCCACCTTTTAGGGTCAGGTCCGTCATCCGGGCCGCTGGCATTTTTTCTACCAGCACGTTCCACGCACCCGTCACGATCGGGTCACCACCCATTGGCGGCGGCGGGCCGACACAGACGCACATGTCAGTCACCCGCGCCTGGGGCATCTTTCCCGTCAGGACCGTATAGGCGCCTTTCCAGACAATTGGTGCCGGCACGCCCATGCACATGGGGCAGGTATGCATATCTGAAATTCGAGCGGCGGGAAATCCCATGAAAAGTCCAGCTTTTTTCTAAAAAACAATGTGGAAATTCTCATCCGCGCGCGCTTTATAGTCAATGCCGTCACATCACACTTTTCACGATTGCGACCGTTTCCCGTTTTCGGTTGCTGAAAAATCCGGTTGAATTTTCAAATGTATGAAAATAAAGAAATTTCAGACTTGGAAATTTAATGCGTGCATTATTTTTCTATCATAGGTAGTGTCTGCGTTGTGATTCATCCCAAGCCTGCCGAGAGGTCGCCATGGGCATTTCTGACAGTACGACACCCTATCTGCAAAGTCTTTTGCGTTTTGTGGCCGGTCTTGTTTTCTTGCAGCATGGCACGAGCAAGTTTCTGCATTTCCCTCACAGCCAAATGTCAGAAACACTGGTGATGAGCGCCAGTGGCATTGCCGGCCTGATCGAACTGACCGGCGGATTTCTGATCACAGTGGGCCTGCTGACCCGGCCCGCAGCCTTTCTCGCTTCGGGAACCATGGCTGCCGCCTATTTTACCGCGCACGCACCGCAGGGCTTTTTTCCGCTTCTCAACGGCGGCAGTGAAGCAGTGCTCCTGTGCTTTGTGTTTCTCTTCCTGTCCGCCGCCGGGAGCGGCCCCTTGGGCCTGGACCGGATCTTGTTCGGGAAAACTGCTTAGGGTGTGGCCTCATAAATGAAGCCGAAATGGCATCGGAAATGGCGAAACACCGTTAGGAAGCGTGCGCGGAGCGGGCTTTGTACCCGGTCAAGCACGCTGACGACACGGGATGAGGCCATTTCCATGTCCTCCGGATTTGACCGAATTGGTCCTCCAAAGATCAACCTGCTTTCGTGTGAACACGAAAGCAGACAAGTTGATCGCACGCGAAGTGGTCGAGCATCTTGTCCGTGTTCGAGTGAACACGGGATGCTCGAGCGTCGCGAAAGGCTTGAAAATGAACCACATTTCCTGCGCTTTCGCTCCTTGATGAAGACCAGTTCGACTCAAACCATTTCGGTTTCATTTATGAGTTCACACCCTGGGGTACGGACCCGGATCGAATGTGCCTGCGCAACTTAAATTAATAGCTCCGTCCCCCTTGCGCCGTTTTTTCCACGCAGGCAAAGTCGCGGTCAGGTCGCAGTCCAGCTCCAGCGAGATCCCATGCCCAACAAACAGTCCCGGTTTCTGATCGACACCTATTTCGCAGCGTTCAATGCCGGCGATACCAGGAAGATGGAAAGTCTGGTCGCCGACGATCTGGTTCATGACGTCAATCAGGGGGAGCGGCGGGTCGGCAAGGACAAGTTCTGGTCCTTCAATGTGCATATGAGCCGCTGCTACAAGGAGCGCCTTTCCGATATCGTGCTGTTCGTCAATGAAGACGGCAACCGTGCCGCGGCCGAATTCATCGTTCACGGCAGCTATATCGACACCGACGAAGGCCTGCCGCCGGCCAACGGCCAGACCTACAAGCTTCCGGCAGGCAGTTTTTTCGAAATCCGCGACGGCAAGATCGCCCGCATCACCACCTACTACAATCTGCAGACCTGGATCGACCAGGTGAAGGGCGAAAAGGTTGCGGAAAAGGCGTGACGCCTTGAGGTTCCCGCCGGTTCCGTTTGCCGTCGCCCTTGAGCCCCGCGTGCCGGGGCCCCGATCTGGCAGGTATTGATTGCCGCGAAACTGCGCAAGCGCACCGGCAAGGGTCCCGGTCAGGGCGTTTCGGCTCCGTCGTAGTCCGGTACTCGCCGCTCGATCCAGGCGTTGAGCCCTTCCCGGGCATCGCGGGTTGAGGCCATGCGCGCGAATTGCTCCTGCTCGATCTGAAGACCTTCGGCAATACCGGTGTTCAGGCCGCGGGTCACGGCCGTGAGGATACGGGCGGCGGCAAGGGGCGAGTGGCGCTGGATGCGGCCGGCCAGGTCGAATGCCGCGTCCAGGACTTTCTCCGGCGCCACAACCTTGTTGACCAGTCCGAGTTCGAAGGCCCGCTCCGCCGGGAACGGATCGCCGGTGAGCAGCAGTTCGAGGGCACGCTTTCGCCCGGCGAGCCGTGGCAGGCGCTGGGTTCCGCCGAAGGTGGGCGGGATGCCGAGATTGATTTCTGGCTTTGCGAAAAGGGCGGTATCGGCGGCAACGGCAAGATGCACCGCTTCGGCGATCTCGCAACCGCCGCCATAGGCAAGGCCGTTGACGGCGGCAATGACCGGCTTGGGGAAGGATTCCAGCCGTGCCGTCATCGCCTGGCCCCTGCGGCAGAAGTCCCGAACGGCGATGTCGGCTCCCGCCGCGATGCTTTTAGAGAATTCGTGGATGTCGCCACCGGCGGAGAAGGCGCGCCGCCCGGCGCCGGTGACGATGATCGCATGGATCGCATCGTCCCGTTCCAGTTCATCCAGATACCGCAGGATCAGGTCATTGGTGGCGTAGTTGAGCGCGTTGAGCCTTTCCGGCCGGTTGAGCGTCAAAAGCGCTGTTTTTCCCTGGCGGTCGAGTAGCACGGTCTCGGACATGGTTGTCTCCCTTTTCATCCTGATGTGCGGAGGCTAAAGAGTGCGAGCGTTGAAGTATATTCACTGGTGAGTATACTTCGGATATGAAACGACCTTCGTCAAACGCCCGGGACCGCATTCTGACGGCCGCGAACAAGCTGTTCTACGCGGAGGGCATCCGCGCGGTCAGCCTCGACACCATCGCGGCGAAAGCCGGGATCACCAAGAAGACCGTCTATTATCATTTCAAGAGCAAGGACGACCTGATCGAGGCCTATCTGGTCTCCCGGGACCAGCCCAATCTGGAATTGTTCCGAACCTGGTTCGAGGCGGCCGACGGGGCATTGCCGGACAAGGTCCAGGTCATCTTCCAGAACATCGCGGCTTCCGCCCGGCATCCGAAATGGAAAGGCTGCGGCTTCCTGCGCACGGCTGCCGAGCTCGCCAACATGCCCGGCCATCCGGCGATGAAGGTCGGCGCGGCCCACAAGAAGAAATTCGAGGCCTGGATGGCGGAGGAGTTTCAAGCCGAGGGGGCTGAAATGGCCCCGGATATGGCTTGCGATCTCGCCCGCCACGTCGTGCTGTTGCTGGATGGCGCCTTCTCGACGATCCTGGTGCACCGGGACGCGGCTTACGCCGAAGCCGCCGGGGAGGCGGCAAGAGTGCTGGTTGCAGGGGCTGTCGGGAGGGCGTCTCAACGCGCGTGACAGCAGGCAAAGACGCGGCCACTGGTTTTCTTCGAGGCGTTGCGTTGGTCGTCAGGTTAACCGTTCAGCGCGCGGGTGTGCCTTTGGCGCGGAACCGGCGTTTCTGGGCGGCGATGCGGAACTGGGCGTTGGCGGCGCCGTACCCCTTGTAGCCGCCACGGCGCTCGACCACCTCGAAGAAGAAACCCTCGCCATAAGTCGGGCTGTAAAGCTGGAAATATTCTCCGCTGCCGTCCCGGTCATAGAGGATGCCGGATGATTTCAGCGCATTGAGAAAATCTTCCTCCAGACCAAAACGGGCGTCGAGATCATCGTAGTAGTTGGGCGAGATCTCGAGTGGGGTGAATCCGTTGCGCGTGAGCGCTTTGACGGTCTGGAAGATATCTCCGGTTTCAAAGGCAATGTGCTGGATGCCGGACCCGAAGCCTTCGGAAATGAAATGTCCGGCCAGGGTCTTGCGATTTTCAGCGCCATTGAGCGTGACCCGCAGGCTTCCGTCCGCGTTTTCGATCGCCTGGCTGCGCACCAGACCGGCGGGATCGATGACATCCACCATGGCCGTCTTTTCCGTGTCGAAGATGGAGCGGTAGAACAAAAGCCAGGTCAGCATCTCATCGTAGTTCATGGTCTCGGCGATATGGTCGATGCGGGTCAGTCCGGCATCGCCGGGCTTGAGGCCGTCCTCGACCCGCTCAAACTCGGTCTCCCAGACCTGCGACAGATCCTTGCTGTCGTCGATGAAGTGGATGACGCTGCCGCCGAGGCCGCGAATGGCGGGGATTTTCAGTTCACCCGGTCCGACCGGCTGTTCAAAGGTCTTGGCGCCAAGCGTTTCCGCCCGGCTCACGGTGGCTTTCGCATCGGCGACCTTCAGACCTATGTCGCATACATTGGTGCCGTGGCTGATGTAGGAGGCGTGGGCGAAGCCATGCGGGTCCGTGTTGATGACGATGTTGATGCCGCCCTGGCGCCAGAGTTCGACATCCTTGGACATGTGCCTGCCGGTTTTCCGGAAGCCGAGGCTGGCGAGCATTGTCACGAGCTCCTCGGCTTCTTTGCGGTCGGCGGCGAATTCGACGAATTCGATGCCCGCGACCGGCACACGGTCGGGCATCTCCGGCACGATGATCCTGCCGCTGGATTCGGTCCGGCGGACCTGATCCATCAGGAAAAGCAGTGACCGGTAGCCGTCGACCGCGATGGATTTCGGCGACCCGCCACGGAACTGGTCGTTGAAGATTTCGAGGGACAGAACGCCGTCATAGCCGGTTGCGGCCACCGCCCGCATGAAGCCGGTGACATCCAGGTCGCCTTCGCCGGGCATGTTGCGGAAATGGCGGCTCCAGTAGAGCAGGTCCATGTCGAAATTCGGTGCGTCGGCCAGTTGGACGAAGAAGATCTTGTCGCCGGGGATCGCGCGGATCGTGTCCGGGTCGGTCTTGCGCGCCAGGGTGTGGAACGAATCCAGGATCAGGCCGATATTGGGGTGATCCGCCCGGCGGACGATTTCCCAGGCATCGCGGTGATCATTGATGAAGCGGCCCCAGGCCAGCGCCTCATAACCAACCCGGATGCCGCACCGGGCGGCCAGGTCGCCCAGTTCGCGCAGATCCTCGGCGGCCCGGTCGATACCGCCCTGCGCAAGCGGTGAGACATTCGAGCAGATCAGCACGAGATCGGCGCCCATCTCCTGCATCAGGTCGAATTTGCGTTCCGCACGCGCGAAAGTGCGGCTGCGTTGCGGCTCCGGCATGCCCTCGAAATCGCGGAAGGGCTGGAACAGGGATATTTCCAGGCCGTGGTCGTGCACCATCCGGCCGACATCCTTCGGGCTGCGGTCGAAGGCGAGAAAGTCATTTTCGAAGATCTCGATACCATCGAACCCGGCCGCGGCGATGGCGGACAGCTTTTCGGAGAAGTCTCCCGCTATGGAGACGGTGGCAATGGCGGTTTTCATCGGCTTCTCTTTTTGGCTAGTAGCCCATCGCCCGTGGCAGCCAGATAACTGTTTCCGGAACAAAGGTGAGGAGCAGGAGGACCAGCACCTCGACCAGGAAGAACGGCAGGATGGCCCGGGTCAGCCGCGCCATGCCCACCTGCGCGATGCCTTCGGCGACGAAGAGACACAGGCCCAGCGGCGGCGTGATCAGGCCGATCATCAGGTTGAAGATGACCAGAATGCCGAAATGGACCGGATCGATACCGAAGCCGACCGCCATGGGATGCAGGATCGGCACCAGCACGAGCATGGCGGCAATGCCTTCCAGGAACAGGCCGACGAACAGGAACAGGAGGATGGTTGCGATGAGGAAGGTGGTTCTGCTGTCGACATTGGTCAGCACCCAGTCGGTCAGCATGTTGGGTACGCGGTTGTAGGTGAGCACCCAGTTGGCGGCGGATACGGCTGAAATGATGATCAGGATGACCGCGCTGTCGCGCATGGCTTCGGAGAAGAGCCGCGGCAGGGCGGATAGCGCGATGTTGCGATAAACGAAGATCCCGAGAAAGAGCGCATAGGCGACAGCAAAGCTGGCGGCTTCCGTCGGCGTGACGATGCCGAGCAGGATCGAACCGACCACGAATACCGGCATGAGCAAAGGCAGGATGCCACCGAGCAGCGCCCTGCCCACGGGCTCGGCGGTCAGCCCTTCGCTCTGATTGCCCCGATCCACCTTGACCGTCAGCATCACGAAGACGGACAAGAAGATCGCCAGCAGGATACCCGGAACGATGCCTGCCAGAAACAAGGCCGGTACAGAGACGCCGGAGACGATCAGCGCGTAGATGATCACCGGGATCGATGGCGGAATAATCGGGCCGATGACGGAAGAGGCCGCCGTCAGTGCCGCCGCGAAGGGGCGCGAATAGCCGTGCTTTTCCATCTCCGGAATGAAGACGCGGCCGATGGCCGAGGTGTCGGCGACGGCCGAACCGGACAGACCGGCGAAGATCACCGAGGCCCAGATGTTGACGAGGGCAAGACCGGCGCGCAGGCGGCCGACGACAACATTGGCGAAGGCGATGATCCGGCCGGTGATGCCGCTTTCGTTCATGACTTCGCCGGCCAGTACGAACAGCGGAATGGCGAGCAGGGGAAAGGAATTCATCCCCTTGAACATCTCGGTTGCGACAAGGCGCAGGGAATAGGGTGCTTCACCGGTTCCCATGAAGACCAGAAGCGCCGCAATGATGGCAAGGGCAATCGGAACGCCGGTGGCCAGGCCGATCAGGAGGATTGCGTAGATCATGCAGGCACCGCCTTGAAAGACGAGATACGCTCAATGAACTTCAGGAAGGCCGCAACAGCCAGCATCGCGCCACCGATCGCGATGGCGTATTGCCAGGTGCCGACCTTCGCGATCCAGACAAGACCTTCAATGCCAGTGGTTTCGGCGAGCCAGTTGCCGGTGGACTTGAGACCGGAGGCATCGAGGTGGCCGCGGCGAACCGTGAAGGCGTGTCCGGAATACGCCAGCGCAATGCCGGTTACGCAACTGGCCAGATCGACGGCGGCAAAGAGTTTTTGCCGGGCGGCGTCAGGCAGGAAGTCGGTGATGACGGTGAAGCGGATATGCCGGTCCTGCATATAGGCGAGCGCCAGACCGAACATGACGCCGTAGATGGTCAGGTAGATGGGCAACTCCTCACCCCAGGAGACCGACTGGCCGACCGTATAGCGGCGGAGCGAGTTGACGAAGATGATGGCAAAGACCAGTGCCATCGAGAGTCCTGCTCCTGCGCCAAAAAAGCTTCGGGCAATTGCATTGAGCGTTTTCATGTCTCTGGCCCTGGTGGCGCCCCGGACCGCTTGAGGGTCCGGGGTTCCGGGTTTTGTGTTACTGGTTGGTCGACGCGACGGCTTCCTGGAGGCGGTCGATCCAGACCGCATCCTCACCCAGTTCGCCGCGCAGATATTCCACAACGGCCGGCTGGGCCTTTTCGGCGAAAGCCGCGATTTCCTCAGCCGTCGGGGAATAGACCTGCATGCCTTCAGCCTGAACCTTGTTCACGCCTTCCGCCGTGCCCCATTGCTGAATGGAGCGGCCCATGTTGCCGGCAACCCGTGCGGCACGCGCGACCACGGCCTGCTCGGCCGGGGAAAGGGACTGGAAGAACTCGTCCGAAATCAGAATGAAGTCGGCGGCGTAGACATGGCCGTCGAGGGTCATGAACTTCTGCAGCTTGTGCAGACCGTTGTTGTAGATCACGCCGACCGGGTTTTCCTGGCCGTCGACCACGCCGGTCGACAGGGCGTTCGGAAGTTCGGTCCAGGCGATCGGTGTCGGTTCGCCGCCGAGGCCCTTGACCATTTCCACGTAGAGCGGGATCGGCTGAACACGGAACTTCAGGCCCTCCATGTCCGCCGGGGTGCGGATTTCACGCGTGCCGTTGGTGAAGTTGCGGAAACCGGTCTCTCCAAAAGCCAGCGTTCTGAGGCCGGTCTGGGCCAGGCAATGCTCGGCCAGTGCTTCGCCGAATTCGCCGTCCAGAACGTCCCAGGCGACGGTCGCCGAGGAGAAGGTGTAGGGAATGTCGAGAACGGAGGCGGCCGGGCAGGCCTTGGACATGGCACCTGAAACCAGAACCACCTGTGTCACGTTATCCTGCGCCTGGGCGACGAGTTCGTCCTCATTGCCGAGCGCGCCGGCCGGGAACAACTCGACGGTCAGGTCGGTTTCCCCTTCGACGATATTCTTGAAGATGTGCGCGGCGGCACCCTTCTTTGAAGCCGTCCACTCGTCCGGGTCCACATGGGCGACGCGGATGGTCTGAGCCCCGGCTGTGCTGGTGGCGGTGGCGGCAAGACCCAGCGTGAGCAGGGCTGTTGCTGCCAGGGTTGAGAATTTGAAACGCATGACTTCCTCCCAATTGCGTTCTGGAAGAGCTTGCCTCCCGATGGGGGCAAGGTCGTCCAACACATTAAATACGATCAACCCGCTCAAGAATCCGATGAGAGCGGGCTGATCTAAGCATCCGCGGTTGCCCGCGGTATTATGTCGAAGGCGTCGAAGGCCGCCTTCATACGAACCGGATCGGCGCGCCGGCCGGTGAAGAGCGTGAAGGCCCGGACGGCCTGAAAGACCGCCATGCCGGACCCAGGCAGGACGCGGCATCCCATCTTTGCCGCCGCGGCCAGAAGTTCCGTTTCCAGAGGGAAATAGACAATGTCGGCGACCCACATTCCGGGCCGCAGCAAATGGAGCGGAAACGGTGTTCCAGGTGACTTGGCCATGCCGACGGGGCTGGCATTGACAAGGCCGGACAGATCCAGGCTGACAGCCTCGCCAATGCTGGTGACCGGCTCGACCGTCAGGCCCGGACGGTTTGCCTGAACCAGCCTGGCCAGTTGTCCGGCACGGGAAGGATCAAGGTCGAAGATCTTCAGGTGCCGGACGCCGCAATCCGCCAATGCGTGGGCAACGGCAACGCCCGCTCCCCCCGCGCCGATGAGAAGCACCGTCTCCAGGGGCGCGTCCGGCATGTTTTGCCGGAAACTTTCCGCAAACCCCCAGAGATCGGTGTTGTGGCCGATGCGTTTGCCGTCCCGGAACACGATGGTGTTGACCGACCCGACGGCCGCAGCGTTTGGCGAGAGTTCATCGAGAAGCGCTATTACTTCCATCTTGAACGGGTAGGTGACGTTGAGACCGTTGAAGCCGGTCATCTCCGCCGCGTGCACAATATCTTTTATGTTTTGTTCGTCAGTGGGAAGCAGATCGACATCGAGGATACGATAGACGCCGCGCATGTGCTGGGCCACCGCTTCCGACATATGCATTTCCGGGGTCCTCGATCGCGCGATACCGCGCCCGATCAGTCCGGCCAGCAAAATGTCACTCGCGCTGCTCACCCAGCTTCCTCCCGCAAACACAGCCTTTGACCGGCGCATCCTTTTCGAGGGGCTTTTCCTCCGGCGGCGGCTTCGTTCGGATCGCAAAATGTACTAACCAGTTAATTCAGTCAAGAGAAATGTACCGGACGGTTAATTAGAGCTGGCGCGATGTGGCGCGCTGGGCTAGAAAAAGGCATGTCGATCAACGAGACAGTGGCTTCTGAAAAAAGTTCCGCGCGCGCCCGCTGGAAGCAGGATCCTGAAGGTGTGCGGGCCAATATCCTCGCCGTTGCGCTTGAGGAATTCGCCGCCAACGGCCTTTCGGGTGCCCGAATGGATGAGATTGCCGCCAAGACACGATCGTCCAAGCGCATGATCTACTATTATTTCGGGGACAAGGAGACGCTGTACCTGAAAGCGCTCGAGGCGGCCTACAAGAAAGTCCGTCAGGGTGAGGAGCAGCTGGATCTCGAGCATCTTGGCCCGCGCGAGGCGCTGACGAGGCTTGTGGAGTTCACCTTTGAACACCATCGCAACAATCCGGCTTTCATCCGCCTGGTCATGATCGAGAATATCCACCACGGCCGGTATCTGGAGCAGTCGGCCGAGATCAAGAGTCTCAACGAAGCCGCCATCTCCCAGATCGAACGGGTCTATTCCAAGGGCGCCGCCACTGGCGTGTTCCGGGAAGGACTGGCGCCGTTGAGAATTCACTGGCTGATTTCCGCGATGAGCTTCTTCAACGTCTCAAACGCGACGACATTCTCCATGCTGTTCGGCCAGGAACTGCTCTCCGCAGCCGGACAGACCGCCCTGAAAGGGGATGTCTCGGAGACTGTGCTGCGGTTTGTGGCCGCCTGACCCGTAACGTTTCTCGGATCCTCTGCCGCCTGTCTTGCCCTGGCCGGTACAGCCGTTGACAGAATTAAGATAACCATATAACTAGAAATATAGTTATATTGGCGAGGCAGGAATGGATCTGGAAGAAGCCGCTCAAGGATTTGCCGCGCTGGGCTCGGAAGCCCGGCTGCAGGTGGTGCTGGCGCTGGTCAAGGCCGGCGGGAAAGGTCTGACGGTGGGGGATATCCAGTCCCGGACCGGGATGGCGGCCTCGACCCTTGCCCATCACCTGCGCTTCCTGTCCTCTGCCGGGCTCGTGCTGCAGGAAAAGGACGGCCGCTCGGTGATCAGCCGGGCGGCCTTCGATCATCTGGACAGCCTGGCCGGATACCTCCTCAAGGAATGCTGTGCAGAAGAAAACGGATGTGCGGACGACGGCGGCTGCGGTGCGCCCGACGCGGAATTGGAGATCTTGAATGACTGATACTCTGGAAACGCCCGGACTGGCCGAGAGCTCGGGAGCCGCGAGTTGCTGCGCACCCAAAACGGCCTGCTGCAGCACGCCGGCGCCGAAATGGTCGTGGAAGGCTATTCCCGGACAGAAATATCTGTTCTCGACCTGGGCCATCGTGCTGGGGGTGCCGTTGCTGGTGCTGATCCTCGATCAACCGCAATTCGTCTCCTTCGTCAGTTTCGCTGTCAGGGCTTTTCTGGGAACGCTGCCCTATATCGCCTTCGCCGTGGCGCTGATCGCCTGGCTCAAGGCCGCGGGCGCGGAGGCCTATGTGGGCAAGGCGTTTGAGGGAAGAGAAACGGTGGCCATCTGTCTCGCGGCGCTCTTCGGCGGTCTTGCCCCGTTCTGCTCCTGCGAGGTCATTCCCTTTATCGCCGGGCTTCTGGCCGTGGGCGCGCCGCTTTCGGCCATCATGGCCTTCTGGCTGTCCTCGCCGCTGATCGATCCGCCGACCCTGCTGATCACCGCCGGCGCACTCGGCTGGCCCTTTGCGATCGGCAAGGCCGTCTTCGCGGTCTCTCTGGGTCTGTTCGGCGGAGCGGCGGTTGCGCTTGCCATGAGGGCAGGGATTTTCGCCAATCCGGTCAGGAGCGGTTCGGTGGCGAGCGGATGCGGCTGCGGGGCGTCACCTCAGACGGGCCGCCCGGTCTGGATGTTCTGGCGGGAAAGCGTGCGGACAGCCAAATTCGGCGCCGAGCTGAAAGCCAATGCAGGCTTCCTGATCAAGTGGCTGGCGCTCGCTTACGTCCTGGAGGCCGCGCTTGTGACCTATGTTCCGGCGGATCTGATCGCAAGCGCGGTCGGTGGCGGTGGCTTCGGATCAATCGTGATTTCAGCGCTCGTGGGTATGCCCGCCTATCTCAACAGCTATGTCGCTCCACCGCTGCTCGCGGGCCTGATGGATCAGGGCATGGGGACAGGTGCCGCCATGGCGTTCATGATCGCGGGCGCCGTCAGCTCCATTCCGGCAATGGCGGCGGTCTGGTCGCTGGTCAAGCCATCGGTCTTTGCCACCTATCTTGGCCTCGGTTTCGCGGGCGCCGTTCTGTCCGGCGTGATCTTTCAGCTGGTTGTTTGAGGAGCAGGCCATGCGCACCAGTGTCACCGTTACCGTTGCCCCCCATGGGGAGCGCTCGCGCCGGCTTCTGGTTCCGGTCGGCCTGCCGACGCCGCACCAGATGCCGGCCGGCTTCGAGGTCACGGGCGGGAGCGTTGCCCTGACCGGTGAAAGCACGACCGGGCAGATGGCGGCGCTCATCACTCCGGCAGGCGGGGAGCCTGTGGAGGTGCGTTACAGTTACCTGGAGCGCGGGCCCGGTTATCCTGATGCGATCTTCGTCCCACGCCTGAACCGCTATACGCAGGCGGCGAAGGAGCTGGTGTCCGACGCGATCGCAATCGCCGAAGCGCAAGCAGACGGCCATGCCGCCATCCAGGCGCTGGTCAATGCCGCCGCAGAGAAGTTCCGCTACGCTCATCCCGATGTGCGCTTCAACGAGGGCTGCGACGAGGTTCCCTATCTTTCGTGCGGCTTGACGGAGGGGTCCTGCGTCGACATCAACACCTATCTGATCGCGAGCCTGCGTGCCGCCGGATACGAGGCGGGATACCTTACCGGCTATTTCTTTCCGCGGGAGAAGAACGGCTGCTGCGTGGACGGTCACTGCTGGGTGGCGACCCGCCACGACGGCGTTGTTCTGGAATGGGATATTGCCCACCACCTGAAGATGGGCACACGCGAAATCTGCTGCGGTCTCAATCCCAAGCCCGGTGACCGGGTGGCGGTGGCCCATTCCATGGGCCTGGCTTTTCCCGAGCTTGGCATCGCCTGCGAAAAGCTGATCAACGAGCCGGCCTGGGTGAGCGGTGACGGGCGGCTGGAAAAGGCCGAAGTCACCATCCGGCGCGAGATTGTCGGCAAGGCCGCTGCCGCGTAAGGGGGCTCGGGAGCGATGAAGTTCCGGCTCAGGGCCGGGACAGCGTAGTGTTTCAGTCGTTCCCGTTCTGCTTTCGGGCCGCTCTCGGGTCTTTCCGGACGGAGCGACGCGGAGATCGGGGACCATGTGTTCACCCCCGTTTGCGGCTGAAAACCATTTTCTGGTTGGCGAGCCGCTCCTTCGGGCCGGTCCAGGCATAGGCCAGAAGGGCCGGTTCGAGTTTGGAAACGGTAATGCGGTGTGTGTGTTCCGGCGGGTTGAAGATCATCGATCCGGGGGCGTAAACGCCCTGATGATTTTCCGAGACCGCGCCGGAAAGGCAGATATAGCTTTCCGAAATCTCGCTGTGGGAATGGGCCGGATAGGTGCAGCCCGGCGCGAACAGAACCAGCCCGAGGATCACCTCCGTCGTCAGGACAGGGCCGTTGGGGCCGCAGATTTCGGCATAGGCATAGGTCCTGTCGAGGCCGCGCGGCACCTTCTCGTACCCGTATTGCCAGATCAGATGACCCTGAATGCTTTCCACCGCGCGGATGAGAGGCGCGGTGCGCTCCTGCCGCCCTTCGTCCAGGGCACGCTTCAGATGCGCCGTGACCGGCTTTTGCGCCGGTGCGTCAAAGCGGATTTCCGAATTGGATTTGCTGACCCTGCTGATGGCCTCGCGGACGGTGCGTTGATGCGCGCGGATCTTCTCGCTGCCGCCGGAGGAAAGAAACCGGTAGGCCTCGTAAAATTCCCGCAACAGGTAGCCCCAGTCCGGATAATCCGACAAGCGCCGCTGCGCCAGGGTTTCTTCCGTCTCGTTGTCTGGTTCCATCACGTTCCGTCCTCCCGGACCTGAGAGATTTTCCCCTGAAATAATCCGCCTGAAGCTCCGGGGCACCTTTTTTTCCGGCGTCGGCAAATGCATAACCGGCATGTAGAGGTTACAGGGTCCGGTCTTGTCCATGAAATCATGAATCTCGGCCCCGTTTCCCGATCCGCCGGATCGCATCGCAGGATGGTTTTCGCATGACAGTACTTGTTGCCGGAGCCGGAATTTCCGGACTTTCCACGGCCTGGGCCCTGACGAAGCGGGGCGTGCCCGTCACGCTTCTGGAGCAGGGGCCGATCCCCAATCCCTTGTCGGCTTCCGGCGATCAGCACCGCATCATCCGCCGGGCCTATGGAGGTCAGGGCGGATATCAGCGCCGCATCGGCGCGGCCTATGACGCCTGGGACGAAATGTGGTCGGACCTTGGAGAAAAGCATCTGGTGGAAACCGGCTTCATGCTGCTTTGCCAACAGGAAGGCGATGGCGCGGACATCTACCGGGACGGCCTCATCGAAGGCGGCTACCCGTTCGAGGCGCTGTCGCCCGAAGAGACCGCCGCGCGCTACCCGTTTGTCGATCCGGCGACCATCCGCTACGGCGCGGTCAGCGAGGAAGGCGGCGTGTTGCTGTGCCAGAAGATAGCCCGCGGTCTGCGGGACTGGCTGAGCGCAAACGGCGCGACAATCCGGGAGAACTGCAAGGTGACGGCTGTCGATGCCGCGGCAGGCTCCGTCACCCTTGCCGACGGGTCCGTCCTGAGCGGCGACCATGTCATCGTCACGGCAGGCGCCTGGATGCTGGGCCTGTTTCCGGATCTTTCGGCAAACCTGGCCACCTATCGGACGGCCGTCGTTTATCTGACGCCGCCTGAGGATCTGAGGGAGGCCTGGGAGCGCAGTCCATGCATTCTGGATCCGGGTGGACCGATTGACGGCTATGTGCTGCCGCCGGTGCCCGGAACGGGTCTGAAATTCGGCGCGGGCATTCACAAATACAAGGCCTTGCCGGATCAGGACCGGGTGGCGAAGCCGGGTGAGGGCGAGATCCTGCGCGATTACTTCTCGCCGCCCTTCGCGCGGATCGGGGAGTACCGCGTCGACGACGTGGTGACCTGCGCCTATACCTTCACGGCTGACGAGCATTTCTTCGTCAAAACCGGGGACAGGACAACCATCGTCTCGGCCTGTTCCGGTCATGGCTACAAGTTCGGCGCCGTGGTCGGCCAGAAACTGGCGGAAGGGTTGATCGCGAAGGATATGGACAGCGCGCGGCTCTGGCTGGAAGCGCGGGACTGACCTCCCGCGTTCAGCTGAACGCGGGAGGTTTTATCATGTCAGGCTCCTTCAGGCGCGGCTTGAGATCATTCTCATCAGGCTGCGGTCCTTCAGGGCGAAATGGTGATAAAGCGCACCCGCCACATGCAGCGCGATCAGGATGATGAAGAGCGGCTTGCCTAGTTCGTGGATTTCTCCGGCCTCGCGGATGCCGCCAAACCAGGCGGCCAGACCGGTGAGCGGCACAACGATCATCAGCAGATAAAGCAGGCCGTGAACCGCCCTTGCGGCGAGTTCCTGAAGCCTGGAAGCGGGAACGGGCGCGGGAACGCCAAATCTGGCCCGGACAACCAGGCGAAGAACGGTAAGCACCAGCACGGCGATGCCGACCCAGATATGCGCATTGCCCATGAAGGCCGTCACGGCGTCCGGTGTGCCGTCACCGCGCAGGGCGCGTTCGAGGTCCTTCATGCTTTCGCCGAAAACGAGCTGGAAGAGAATAAGAGCGGCAATCGCCCAGTGAATAAGAATATGAACAGGACTGTAGGCAGCTGGCTGTGTCTTTGACATGGCGGGCTCGGCCTCCTTGGGTTGGGACAGGTCCAGTTTGAACGCCAGTTCGTTCTGCCATATTCTTCCGGCAGGTGTTAACGCGAAACTGTGTCACTCAGTAACAGCACGTATCCGGTAGCGCACCGGGTCTTCCGGGCGCGGCGATGGTTCATGCAATTTGTCAGGAAGCGAAATTTGACTTTACGGCTTCAAGTCTTTGCCCGGCCTTCTTCATCCGTATTCCAGGAGCAACCCGGTGATCCCCACTTCAGGAGTTTTTCTGCCAAAACTGCAATTTCGCCATGAATGTTCAGCGGATGATGAGCAGATGAAGCAGATCTTCTCTGACAATAAAAAGGATTGGCAATGGCGGTCGAGATCAGAAGCCTGACGGGCGATGACCTTAAGGAGACACTGGATGATCTCGCCCGCCTGAGGATATCCGTCTTCCGGGACTGGCCCTATCTTTATGAAGGCTCGCTCGACTACGAGGCCGGTTATCTCGAGCGCTATGCGCGCAGCGAAAACGCCGTGATCGTCGGCGCCTATGACGGGGGGAAGCTGGTCGGGGCCGCGACGGGCGAACCGCTCGGCGGCGAGCTGGCGGCTTTCCGGACGCCGCTGGAAGCACGCGGCTATGCGCCCGCGAATATTTTTTACCTGGCTGAATCCGTGCTCGATCCCGTCTATCGCGGTATGGGGATCGGCCACCGGTTCTTTGACGAACGCGAGGCGCACGCCAAACGCCTCGGTTTCACCCAGGCCGTATTCTGTGCCGTCATCCGCCCGGGTGATCACCCCATGAAGCCGGCGCAATACCGGCCGTTAGACGCGTTCTGGCGCAAGCGCGGCTACGGGAAACTGGATGGTGTGATCGTCCGGTTTCCCTGGATCGATATCGGCGACAGGCTGGAAACGGAAAAGCCGATGCAGGTCTGGACCCGGTCCCTGCAAAGCGATCCGCCTGCACGGGGGTGACCATGAAGGCGGAATGGTTCTTCACGCCGGTTTTTCAGAGAGCCGCCGACAGATGAACGCGACGTGGCCGCCGCAATGACCCTATGTATTACATCAGCGACTGAGAAGCTTCCCTGACATTGCGGGTCGCAGCGTCGATCTGGGCGGTTGCCGTGGAGATCGTCTGCATATTCGTCGTGATCAGGTCCACGCCCTGGGCGGCGGACTGCATGTTGGAGGAAATTTCGGTGGTGACCGCGGACTGCTGTTCGACCGCCGTGGAGATGCTGGTCGCAATTTCACCGATATTCGTGATGACCGACAGGATGGACTGAATGGCCTCGACGGCATGTTCGGTCGTTTCCTGAACCGAATTGACCTGCGCGGAGATCTCTTCGGTTGCCTTGCTGGTCTGGGAGGCGAGGCTCTTGACTTCCGATGCGACGACCGCGAAGCCTTTTCCCGCCTCTCCTGCCCTTGCCGCCTCTATGGTCGCGTTGAGAGCCAGAAGATTTGTCTGGTCGGCAATGCCGTCGATCAGTTCGATCACGGAACCGATGGTTCTGGCATCTTCCGAGAGGCCGGACATGATTTCGCTGGAACGCTCCGCCTCGCCGATCGCGTTGCGGGACACTTCCATCGCCGTTTGAACCTGGCGACTGATTTCCGAAATGGAGGCGACCAGCTCTTCGGCCGCCGCGGCGACGGTCTGTACGCTCGAGGAGGTCTGCTCGGAGGCGGACGCGGAGTTGGTAGCCTGCTCTGCGGCGGCGGAAATCGACTGGGAGATTTCCGACAGGTCCTGATCTATGCCTTCCCGAATGCCCTTGCGTCGGCGGCTTTCTAGCACCCGATCGGTGATGTCGCTCGCGAACTTCACCACCTTGAACGGCCGGCCGGAGGCGTCAAGGATCGGGTTGTAGGTTGCCTGGATCCAGATTTCCTTGCCGTTCTTTCCAATGCGCTTGAATTCATCCGCCTGGAATTTGCCTGCCGCAAGATTTTCCCAGAACTGGCGGTACTCGCTGCTGGCCCGATACCCGGGTTCCACAAACATGCTGTGATTCTGGCCCCTGATTTCGTCCAGCGAATAGCCGATAGTGGCGAGGAAATTTTCATTGGCGTCCAGAATGGTGCCGTCCAGCTCGAAATGGATAACCGCCTGGGAGCGGTTGATTGCGTTCACCTGACCTTCGAAATCCGCGTTGCGTTTCTTTTGTTCCGTGATGTCGGAGGCGATCTTGACGACTTTGACGACCTTTCCGCCGGCGTTCAGAACAGGATTGTAAGACGCCTGGATCCAGACCTCCCGGCCTCCCTTGCCGAAGCGCAGATATTCCGCGGCCTTGAATTCGCCGCGCCCAAGAGCGCTCCAGAAATTCTTGTAGTCCGGGCTGTTGGCGAGACCGGGGTCGACGAACATCCGGTGATGCTGACCCTGGACTTCCTTCAGGGTATAGCCGAGGGCATTCAGGAAGTTTTCGTTCGCGGTCAGAATCGTCCCGTCCGGTGTGAACTCGATCATTGCCTGCGAACGGCTGAAGGCTTCAACAATCGCTTTCCAGGAGTTGGTCTTAAAAATCGGCATGCGTTCTCTCCGGTCGCCGCAAAAATTTCTCTACAGATAAATAAAACCAAAAAAGTAAATAAAAATCTCATGAGAACATAAGTGCAGTTACGTAATTAAAAGTGCATATCTCGTTAAGATACTAGAAGTTGAAATAATTCCCACTGGTGTAAGCAAGTCGAAGGTATTATTGTAAAAAATTACCAATGAAAGCGACGGGATTCACAATTTGAGCTGGAAGTGCCCAGCTAATATTTGACTGGTCCGTAATAACTGAATGGTTGTTTCGTTATGTGAAGCGCGAGCTTTCGACATGATCCGGTTCAAGGATTCCGCCTGGTCCGGTGGAGCGGATGCGGGCGGTGCCGCATCCGCCTGCGTTTATTTCAGCAACCAGCGAATGGTGACATTGGCGCCGATGGTTTCCTCGCCGGCCTCGACCGGCACCGGCCCGGCCTTCGACATCAGCATGCTTTCCGCGCGCATCACCAGCGGCTGTGGCATCTGGATGCCGGTTTCGGCAATTGAAGCGATCTGCCCGAGTTCGACACCGGCGGCAGCGGCGAAGATCTCCGCCTTGTGGCGTGCGGCTTCGACGGCTTTTTTGCGGGCTTCATCGAGTTTGTCCTGCGGGTCACTGACTTCGAAGCGGATATTGTCCACCGAGTTGGCGCCGTTCTCCACGACGAGGGTCAGGAGGCTACCGAGCCTGGGCAGTTCGCGCACATTGACCTCGACGCCGTTACGGACCTCATAGCCGACGATCTTCGGCTGACGGTCGGAAGGTGTGTCGAACCGCTCATAGCGCGGCTGGATGGAGAAACCGCGCGTCTGGATATCCTTGGCCTCGATGCCATCGCCCTTGATCGCCGCTATGACCTTGGCAATGGCCGCCGAGTTCTGCGAAAGAGCCTCGGCCGCGGTGTCTGCGCCGGTGATCACATTGGTGCTGATGACGGCCATGTCCGGCGCCACGGAGACGGTTCCCTGGCCTTCCATGGTGATGCTGCCCGCGGCTGAGGCCGTTTCCTGGGCAATGGCCGGGGTATGGACGGCAAGCGCGGCGGCAAGACCAGTGGCAAGACTGGCGGCGAGCGCGACCCGGCGAGCAAAAGACAGGCTGCGCCGCGGCAGGCGTGAGCGCGAAACGGTCATGATAATTTCCTTTTCCAGAAAGCCATATCGGGCGGAAACATTGTCCTGCTTTGCGGCAGGGTCAAGGCTTGCCAGTTCAGCCTGCGTTCATGTTTGCAAGGTGCGCCGGATCACTCCGCGGTCGATGGCGGCGGGGCGCTCTTCAGACCGATATCTCCCGTCTGAGACAGGAGCACGGCAATCGGCCGGGACGCTTCGAAGCGGGCGCAGACGATGACGATCATGACGGTGAGCGGCACGCACAGGACCATGCCGACCACGCCCCAGATAGCGCCCCAGAAGGCCAGCGACAGCATGATCACCAGGCCAGACAGATTGAGGTTGGAACCCATCAGCCGAGGCTCGACAAAGTTGCCGATCGAGAACTGGATGAGGCCGAGCCCGGTCGCAATGGCGATAAAGGGGCCGAGCGTGTCGTAATAGACGATTGCCAGCAGGCTCGGGAAAATCACCCCGATGAGCGAGCCGATGGTCGGGATGTAGTTGAGCAGAAAGGCAATGAAGCCGAACAGGGCGGCGTAGGGCAGGCCGATGACGATCAGCACGAGGCTGGTCAGGAGGCCGGTCGCGATGGAGACCGTCGTCTTGATGGAGAAATAATGCATGATCGAGCGGTTGATTTCGGCCCGCATCGCGAAGGCCGACCGGGCCCGGTCCGAGTTCGGGAACAGTTTTTCGAACTTGCTGTCGAATGTGGACTGCTCGAAAAGCAGGAACAGCACATAGATGAAGACGAGGCTGGCGGAACCCGCAAGAGCGGTCACCAGACCGGCGCCGGCCGTCACCATGCGCGGGACGAGGGAATCCGGGAACAGGTCCTTGAGTTCTATCGGATCGTTGAGCTTGAAGTGGTTGGAGGCCTGATTGAAGAGATCCTCAAGCCGGCGCTGATAGGTGGGAGCGTCCTGGGCGAGCTGGGTGAGATTGACGGTGACGATATCGAGCACGAAGGTGCCGATCGCGAATATGCTCAAAAGGGCCAGCGGAAAGGCGATGAAGCCGGGCAGGCGCCAGCGGCCGATGGCGATGCGCCCGAACACGTGCGACAGCGCGTTGATCATGTACCAGACGATGAGGGCGATGACGAAAGGCAGCAGCAGGGAGCGGCCGACGACCAGCAGCCAGCCGATCATGCATACGAGCAGGACACTCAAGGTAACGGAAAGAAGCGGTGATCGCATGAAGGCTCCGGCAGGTGATTCAGGCATTGCTTTCAGTGCCATTTAGAACGGAAAGTGCCGGCGAACGGAACCGGTTTCTGGCCGCAGGCACAGGCGCGCGCGTCCGCCCGGGGGCACGCATGTCACTTTCCCGGACTTTTTTCCTCTCAGGCCGCAAAGCTCTTGCTCGGGAAAACTGCCGTGGTATAGGGAAACCTGACGCGCAAACCGCCGCTTCCGGCGGCGCAGCGTTCCGGAGCATCCTGTCTTCGCATGAATGCAGACAAGGCGCTCCGGCACCTGAAGATCGATCGGCCCTTGCGTTTTCATATGGCAGCATATGAAGCGGGTTGATCCAGGGGCCTGTAGCTCAACTGGTTAGAGCCGTCCGCTCATAACGGATTGGTTGGGGGTTCGAGTCCCTCCGGGCCCACCATTTCCTTTAGAATCAAAGCGTTGGAGCGGCGGGCATTTAAGTTTGGCCGTGTCTTGCGGCCTTGGCTTTTGCGACATGCTAGCCGGCGGGATTCAGGCTTGTGGCCAGGCCGTGGTCGCGGCGAGCAGCGTGGTTCGGCCGTGCCGGCTCCAGGCTTCTTCGGCCAGATGGGGGGCAAAGGGCGCGATCAACCGTATGAGGCTATCGCAGCCGTCCTTGAATGCCTCGTCCGTGGCCGGATGCCGCTCTGCAAGGGCAGCTTTCAAGATGCGGGTCAAGCCGTGGATTTCGTTAAGAACACCGCTGTACTGGTATTTTTCCAGAAAACCGGTTGACCGGCGCACGGCGCGGCGGATCTTCGCGCGGACCGCCCCGGACGCGCGCGTTTGCTCCTGCCCGGCAACGGGCTCATTTGCCTGTGCACCGATTCTGACCGCTGTCTCGTTCAGCGACCATACTGTTTTCAGCAGGGCCCGGGCGCGATCAAGGCCGTCATCGGACCATTCGAACCCCTTGTTCGGATTGGCGGACCACAGGACGTGAACCCGCAAGACGTCCGCACCGGCGGACCTGAGCACTTTTTCCGGGCTTATGACATTGCCGTGATGCTTGCTCATCTTGCGGCCGTTCAACGTAACCACATTGTGCCCGGCATAATTGGCGAAGGGCTCCGGGTCCTGAAGAAGACCCATGTCGTAAAGCGCATGGCCGAGAAACCGGTAAAGATGCATGTAAAAAAACGAATCCAGTCCGTTGTGGAACCAGTCGACCTGCATCCATTGGGTGAACGACCCGGCTTGGAACTCGAAATTCTCGTCCAGGAGGCCCGTGCAGGCCAAAAAGCACCAGATGACATCGAAATAGCAGTCGAGCGTATCTGTTTCGCGGCGGGCTTCATTGCCGCATCGCGGGCACGGGACGCAAATGAAGTCCCGCAGATCGGCGAGACCGTTCCGCAGGCCGCCAGCGGGAATGTCGGGCAGCAGGACGGGAAGTTCAGCGTCGGGCACGGGGACGGTTCCGCAGTGTTCGCAGTGAACGATCGGGATTGGCGTTCCCCAGGCGCGCTGGCGAGAAACCAGCCAGTCGCGAACGCGAAAATGGGTCGCGGGCCGTGTCATTCCGGTTTCGACCGGGCAGGTTTCGCCGCTTTCGATTATACCTCGGGTGCGGGCGAACATCCGGTCGCGCTGATCCATATCCGGAAAACCGAGCGTTGCGCCGTGGGCGAACCCGGCTTCGACATACTTGGCCGCGTAGACCGGAAGTGTCCGCCCGGTCCGCGGGTCAAGAACGCGGCGTCCGGTATCATGGCCGTGGGTGCGATGATCCTCATGTGGCGACGCGCGGCTGTGGGGCCGCTTCAACCGGTCTTCAGTAGAACCGGGCGCGGTGTTTCCGCCGGCCGCCGGATGCCCCGGCGCGATGGCGACGTAAGAGGCCGGATGCCGCACCCGGTCGGCGGCCACAAAAGCGGTTATCACCGTATCAGGCTCGTCGACGACCGGCAGGTCGATTTCATATCCTTCGACCGCTCCCATGAAACCCGCAAGCGTATTTCTGACCTGCGGTCCGAACCCGGAGACGCCCCCCAGGCTGTCGTGCAGTTGCCGGGAGTATCTGGACAGCTTCACATACCACTGCGTCAGAGACCGTGTTTCCACGGGCGTTTCGCATCGCCAGCAATTTCCGTCTTCAACCTGGATATGCGCCAGTGTCGTCCGGCAGCTTTTGCACCAGTTGAGATCGGCCTCGGCGCGGTAAACCAGGCCGGCTTCCCGGAGTTTGAGAAACAGCCACTGTGTCCACTTGTAGTAGCGCGGATCGCAAGTGCTATGGACATGGTCCCAATCGTAGCTCAGGCCCAGTGCCACCATCTGACCGCGCATGCGTTCGATGTTCGCCGCGGTCAAGTCACGGGGGGCGGCACCCTGCTTTTCGGCCGCCAGTTCGTTGGGCAGCCCGAACGCGTCGAATTCGAAACAGTACAGGACATTTTTTCCGCGCATGCGCTGATAACGCGCCATGACATCGCCCAGCACGAATGTGCGCACATGTCCCATGTGCAATGCGCCATTGGGGAAAGGACCGCCGTCGAAATTGTAGAACTTGTCTTTCTTGTCTCCTTGCCGTGCCTTGAAACAGCCGCTGAGTTGCCAGCGCTTCTGCCACTTGGCTTCCAGCCCGGCGAAATCAGCGAATGGATCGGCGACGGGCGGTTCCTCACATGGCAAGGCTCGCCTCCGGTGTTGCGGGCACCGTCGCCGGTTCGGAAAGAGGATGGTCATAGGCGCGTTGCAGCTCGTGTGGCGAGAGGCCTATCTTCTCCAGGTAATCCCATTTCCTTTGCAGCTCGGGTGTGGGGAAATGATAGAAGACAGAGAACAGGTCCGGCCTTGCGGCGATCATCTCACAGAGCCATGTCTTGTCGCCCTCGTAAAACTGAAGCTGGGACGATCGGTCCGGATCGAACCTGATGCGATCGCGATAGTTTCGGTAAAGAGGGCTGAGCGCATAGGGCAAGGCCAGGTTCAACTGGGGCGAGGCGCCCAGCGCCGCCATATAGAGGAGGAAAAAGGCCGTGTCTTTCAGCTCCTCATACGTCTCGTCCGGAAACCCCCAGACAAACGATGCCGTGACGAACGGCACATGATCGAGCGCCATTTTCACCATTCGGCTGCACTGATCCACGGTGGTTGACTTGACGATGGTTTCCAGCACCCGGTCAGATCCTGTTTCGATACCGAAAAAGACTTTCCGGCAGCCGGCGGCGGCCATCGTCTCCATAAGTTCAGCGTCTATGAGGTCGACGCGCGCATAACATCCCCACTCGAACTTCATGCCCCGGCTGATGATCCCATGGCAAAAGCCCATGATCATTTTGCGCGACAGGACGAAAGTGTCGTCGATAATGAAGATGTCCTTCGCGCCCATCTCCTTCACCAGCCATTCGAGCTCGTCCAGATAATGTTCCATGGGCCTGTGCACGTTGCGCCGGTTCCAATAGGGAGCGATGTCACAGAATGTGCATTCAAAGGGGCAGCCGCGCCCAAACTGGCTGTCGACCAGCCGGTAGCGGGAGAAATCGACCCGGTGATACGCCGGTGGATCCAGATCCGTCATGGACCGGATGCGCTCGCGCGCGGGCGTGGTGACCACCTGGCGGCCAAGACGGACATGCAGACCGTTGACGTCCTTTAAGGCGGAAGTGTCCCTTGGAGCATCGGACCATCGCTGGACCAGGTCCACGATCGTGCGTTCACCCTCGCCGATAACGGTGGCGTCAATGTCGGGGCAGTAGTCAAGCAGGGTTGCGCCCGCGCCGGCGGGGCCGATGCCGCCCAGAACGATCCGGACGTCCGGCCGTTCGCTTTTGATCAGTGCGCTGGCCCGGCAGATCAGCGGCAGAATATAGCTCATACAGCTGAATCCGATGATCGGAGCCGAGCCCCGGACGAAATGCGCGAGGGTTTCCGGGGTCCACGGCTCGGGGTCGCCGCAGAGCTGATAGTCACGGATTTCCACCTCGAAGCCCGCGGCTTCAAGTGCCGCCGTCAGGTAGAGAAGACCCTGGGGAGGCACATTCACGGCGCTGGGGAGCACGGCGTTGACGAGGGTAATATGAGCCATGCTTATCTCCTCAGGCCGGTACCGCGGCAAAACCTGAAATATGCGACAGCAAACTGTCGCGTGTGCGGGCAAGATCGGTCGAATTGACGGAAAGACATTGTGCGCTGTTGGCGAGATCGCAGACCAGATGGAAGTCGGCGGTCATGACAGCCACGTCCTCATGCACGAGGCCCATGGGGACCACCTTGTTGCGCAGCAGTTCCATGGCGGCTTCCGCCGAGTTCATGGGAACAGGACACCCGGGCTGCCGGTCAGCTCTGGAATGCAGAAAGAAGATGGCAACCGGAGTGAAGGCCTTGCCGGCGTCCCCGTTGCGCTGAACCAGCCACCGAGGCTCGTCGAGCAGCTCCAGATCCGGTTTTCGCTCTCTTACTCCGGGTATGTCCGGGGCTTCGCCGTCCGGGCCTCCCCGCAGGATGAACGCCAGCGGGAACGGCACGCATTTGCGGTCCCGGCGGCGGATCACCGTGGTGTCATCGGAGCAGAAGGACATACCCCTGTCCAGCAATTGCAGCGTCAGGGTTGTCTTGCCGCTGGCGGCCTCTCCCACAAGCAGGATGCCGTGTCCGCCGCCCACGTCCAGCGAGGCGGCGTGGAGCGTCAGGTGATCAGGCTGATGGCAGGCGACCAGATGCAATCTGAGGAATTTGGAGGCGTAGTAATGCAATAGGGTTTCGTCGCGCAACGACAGTGCGAACGGGAGCCAGTCCGCGACGAGGAAATGGCCGCCGCCGATCCGGAGGGGGTCGTCCGGCCGCAGAGCTTCTGCAAGCCAGCCATGCGGCGCATGGTCCAGTTCGACGAGTGCCAGACGGGCGTCCGCCGGTCCTTGATCCCTGGCGAGGAATGCACCGTAGACGAGACGAAGGCGCCGCAGTGCCCGGCTTGAGGTTGCCTTGACAACGATCCTTGTCCCGTAGATGTCCAGATCGAGCCTTTCCGGAAGCCGCCGGAAGAGGTCAGCGGCAAGTCGACCGGGATCCTTGATCTGGACGACGCCGCGCATTACACCGGCCCCGGTGCCCGGTTGGCAAGCGCAACGGCCACCTTGGGAAAGACCGCCCGATATCCGCGGCAATGCGGATCGGGCGCATTGATCTCACCGGTCGCGCAAAAGGCGGCCGCCACACTGCCCCCCCGGCAAATCTGACGCCATTCGCAATTCTTGCATTCGGGTGTCCTTTCGACACGTCTTCCCAGCATTGCGCGAAGTTCGCTCAGTCTCTTGCTCTTCAGCAGATCTGAAAAGGGTGTCTCCCGGATATTGCCAAGCCGAAAATGCTCAACGGCACCGAACGAACCCGGAAAAACCTCTCCTGACGATGTGATCCGCACGCTGCGCCACAAGGGGTGAACGCTGTCGTCGCACAGATCGGGAATGAATTGGCTGAGGATGTTTCGGGTGTCGTTCAGGTCGATCTCGGTCTTGCCGATGAGATCGATCGCGCGCCTGAACAGGACCTCCATCAACTGGACCCGGTCTTCCTCCGATAAACTCAACTCGCTTGCATGCGCGCTTGCCCGTCCGACTTCCTCATAGACGGAAATGTTCACCCTGCGAATGCCGCGTGCCTCGACAAATTCCAACAGCGGTTCAATCTCATTCAGATTGGATTTGACCGGTGTGAAGGACAGCGTGAACCGGTCCGGGCCGAGCGTCTCGAGTGCCTGATCGATGACCCGAATGATCCGCCGCGCCGTTGTGCCCCGGATTTTTTTGTTTACCGCGTCCGACACGCCGTCAAGGCTTATGGCAAGATTAAAGCCAAGCGTGTCTATGAGCTTCAGCAGGGCGGGCCGGAGGGTGGTGCCGTTGCTGATCACGGTTCCCGAAAGCCCCTGATCGGTGACGTAACGGGCGATCTCTGGAAAATCGGGATGAAGAACGGGTTCGCCGCCGGAAAGGGTGACGAAGCGGCCGCCTGCCGCCTGCAGGTCATCGATGATCGACTTGATTTCCCGAACGGTCAGAATTTCAGTCCGCTCCGGCGCACCGCCCATGAAGCAATGAACGCAGCGCAGGTTGCAGCGCGCCAGCATCTCGATATAGGCATGCACGACACTGTACGATGCCGGTGACGGTTCTTGAGCGGTTTTTGAAACCTGGCCGTTGCGAACCAGCAATCCGGTCGCCTCCAGATCATCCAGCCAGGCCACGAAGCGGTCACCCGGAACCGGGCCGAAACGTGCCTCGAAGCGCGAATGGATGGCTTGCGCGGTTGCACCAGGCCGGCCGCAAGACTGGATAATCGCCGCCGCGGCCGGATTCAGGACTGCCCATCTCCGGTTGACGCGGCTGAGGGCGAGCGTGTCGCCGCCGTGTTCGAGCCATGCCAGGGGCGGGGTGACATAACCGTGGCCGGTCATGATGAGCTCCCCGCGTCTAGAATGCCCATCGTGCCGAAACCCTTCAGCGTGTCCGTGACGTCGCTTAGAACGGCGTCGGCGTCAGTGCTGAAGTTTCGGGCCAGTTCCTCTGCTATATCGCGGCTGGACCTTGTTCCGTCACAAAGGCTCCAGATCCGGCCGGCGACATGATTGAGAATGTGGTATTGCTTCAGTGTGAGGTGCAAGACCAAGGTGTCCTGTCCCACATTGCGCCATTCCGTAACCTGACTGCGGCATGGATACCAGGTACCTTGTTCGCCTGACATGATACCGACCTCCATTTTCTGAATTCCATCGAGCAGCGATACAGGGAGATGGAGGCCCGGGGGAACCGGGCCTCCGGTGTTCTTCTCCGGCAGGTCAGCCAGAGAAGCCGCGTGCGGGGAACTTCGACCCTTTTTTCACGGCGCTCAATAAATCGCCCTGGGCCAGCGATTTCACTTTCGGCGGCTCGTAGGCAGGCGTGTCGCCGTCACGCTCGGCCACTTCGTTTTTTGTCACCGCTGTGTCTTGAATTGAGGACTCCATTGGTTTCTCCTACTTTCCCTCAGAATGGTGCCAAGCTTCCCCCCGCAAATCACTCACAATCGCGGACCGGATTTGGCGTTGATGTCGCAAACCCACTCTGAAGCCTGCTGCGCGGCGTTTGCCGCTCGTGCGAAAGTCTTTCGCGTTCTGGTACGCCCGACGGGATTCGAACCCGCAACCTCCGGGTTAGGAGTCCGGTGCTCTTGGGATGAAATCAAGCCGTTTTTGCCGCTAAACGTCATGTCCAAACTCCCTACCAGATGCATCTTCAATCGAAGGAGTCGAGAGAACGGGCATGACGCAAACCTTACTCGCGCTCCCCAGCTGACATAGCAAAGCCTGCAAGCAACATGCTCAATTTAGAGGTGTCTAGAAGCAAAACGGTCTCCATTCCTTCCTTTTGCCATTGAGCTACGGGCGCAAACAAGTGTCCGATCACTGCAATCAAATTTTCAGTGTACGGAAAGGCCGTTATTTTTGAATTTATTACAATCTATATTATTTTATCTGTGTATTTTTGGATATTTTTAAGATGGTAGCATTTTTTGATTATTGTTCAATAATAAATTTATAATAAGATTATTTTTAACACGCTTTGTGAAACAATTTTTGCAATAGATGTCTATCTTTACTTTATGTATAAAGTAAAGATAGAGAATATTCTATCGGTTCTCTGCCCTTGGCGGTTCGGCTGTGTCATGTTCCGCCAAGGGTTCGGAAACGTGCGGCGGCTGTAATCTCAGGGTGTGCCGTGCCGTTTCTTTCGCGTTCAAGCCCTGTCGTGCGATGTCCTGACAATCCGGTCTGGGGAAAAGCCGGATTGTTGCCGGGGATCTTGCTGGGGACGGACAATCGAGAGGCGACTGATGCTGGGGAATGATCGGGCTCAGCGCTCGCGGAATGCTAGTTTGCCATCCTGGCCTTAAGCCTGGCATCCAGCCTTTCGGCGAGCTTTTGGGTCAAATCGGACGCGCGATTAAATTCCTTCGCCAGCCTTTCTTGAAGACCGAAGAAGCCCGCTGCCCTCTCAGAGAGCAGCCTCGCTGCCTCGCTTTGCATCCTGGCCAGCAGAGCAACCCTCTCGCCAAGCCGTTTCAGCAACTCCGTTTGAGTCAACTCGTTGTTGTCCATACGCTCTTGTTCACCCCCTTTCATGTTGGCTGTGGTCATGTCGAGCGCGGCGAACACAAAAGGAATTCTCCGCGCCATCAAAGCGGGTATTGCGACATTTTTACTATATTCCGGTTGCAAGGAAATTCAACTCAATTTCTGAGTTCAACCGGTGGGGCTTTGTTGAAACGCCTCTCGGGGCCGTTTTACTTGTGCGGGAGAAATCCGGCCTCAGGCGGAAAGGGATTGCGGTGCCGGAACCGGGGCCATTTGGGCGTCGGCTGACTGATGCCGAGTTCGAGGAAGGACAGGGCCGAAATTTTCAGAATTGCGGAAGAGCAGCGGATGGCGAATTCGACGGCGAGAAGCCCGAGCAGGTTGGGAGCAATTTCGCTCAGCAGGATGAAACCGGGTCGTTCACCGCGAAGTTCCGCCGCGCGCACGAAATCGAGCGCGGCAATGGCGATTGTCTTGGCGCGCACCACGCGCACCACGCCAAGCGTGCAGACAATCCCGACGATCAGCGACAGGGAAAGGATCTCCTTGCCGAAGGTGAGCACGAGAATTGCGATCAGGAGGAGTTCCGGGATCGCCATCAGTGCATCCGTCAGGCGCATGATCGCGTCGTCGAGCCAGCCTCCGACATAGCCGGCGACCAGTCCGAGCAGGGTGCCGGCGAGAATGGAGACGCTGACGCCGGTCAGTGCGACCAGCAGGGCGACGCGCCCTCCCGACATCAGCCGGGACAGGTAATCACGGCCGATCTGGTCGGTTCCGAGCCGCTGCAGTGGCAGGCTACCTCATTGATGTACGCGGGCTGATGGAGGAATGCGATCAATGAAACCGTTTCTTGTCGAAACGGACGTAGCGGCCCCGCTGCCCCAGCCGAATGTCGATACCGATGGGATAATGCCGAAGCAAATTCTCAAGCGCATCGACCGCGAAGGATTGGCAGGCGGTGCTTTCCACGATCTCCGGTTTGATGCAACGGGCGGAAAGCGAACAGGCTTCGTTCTCAATCAGGCTTCGTATGACATTGCACGTTTCCCCGTCTGCGCTTCGAATTTCGGATGCGGGTCCAGCCGGGAATATGCGGTCTGGGACCTGATGCAGATCGGTATCCGTGCTATTATTGCACGCAGCTTCGCGGGGATCTTTTTCGGGAAATGCGAGAAAAACGGATTGCTTGCGATAACGCTCCCTGAAAAAGAAGTCGATGCGCTCATTCAAAAAGTATTGCAGGTGGATCGTACCAACCTGACAATCGATCTTGGAAAACAAACGATTTTGACGAGTGACGAGATAAGTGTTTTTTTCGAAATTAATCCTGCAAGAAAACAGCTCCTGATGGATGGAGCGGACCACATAGAACAAACTCTCGCCTTTGCTCCGGAGATTCAACAGTTTGAAGAGGCGCAAAAAACGGATCTATGCTTTTTGTGGAAGCGCCCGCCTGCCAGATAATTCCGTTTCTCGGATTGGAACTGCGCTTCCTGATCTCATGAACATCCGGATACCTGGAGAAATCGCTGCCGGCTTAATTCTTGCTGGTGGAATACTGGATGCATGGCGGACACCAGCGAGAGTGAATGGCTGGTAATAAAAACCGAAAGCTGCGGTAGCAGATAATCGCGGCCAGTACCGAATTTCTGTCCCTTAACGTCAGATTTTAGTATGTAAGTATGTTCCGTTAATCTGTAGAAATGCTTGCTTCGGTAACTCTGTCATAACAACTGCAAGCATGGTTCCTCAGAATATCCCTGTTTAAAATAGATATGATGCCTCGAGAATAGATTATTGCTTCGAACTCGAGGAGATCCGAACAAACCTGGCTAATTGTTGCCCGGCGCACTCCGAGAACTTCGGACATTGCCTTTTGCGTAAGCTGAAAGTCTGCTCCGCCCAGGCGGTCATCCGCATGAAGGAGCCACCGACTGACACGCTGCTCTGCGGTATGCAGGGTGTTACAAGCCACGCTTTCCATAAGTTGAATAATCAAGGCTTTCGAGTACCGGAGCATTACCTCGCGAACACATACAAAGCGTTGCATGGCTTCGTCCAAATCCGACATTGTGAGCCATGAGGCAATACCGGGAACTTGTACGATGGTCCTGCTGATCGAATCGGTTCCGCCCATTAGATAGGTGAAGCCAAGAAAGCCCTCATTTCCGATAGACGCCTTTTCGACGCTGCGACCGTCGCTCATCTCGGCCATCAGGGAAATGATGCCCGTGTGCGGAAAAATAGCGTGGGTGAAATTTTGGGACTTTTCGTAAAGCACACTTCCCGCTTCCAGAGGCCGTGTATCCATACGGCTTGCAAGGAAGGCTTGCGCCTCTGGTCGGGTAGCGCAAACAATACGGTTCTTAGTAAGTCGTTCTAAACGGTCAGTCATACCGGCTTATAGTATTGCCCGGGTCAATTAATATAGAGCACGGATATTGTTAAATTTTGTTAATCCACAGTTAACCAATTATATGTACGTTACCGTACTTATAAGAAATATACTTAACTAATTAAGTACAGGTGGCTCTATGCGGCGCAGTTTCAAATAACTTTCAGGCTTGTCCATGAAACTGGCCTGGCATGAGGCGCCGAGCTTATGAAATGAGGAACAGTGATGCCAAACACATCCTCCTTCGCCGGTGCAATTTTCTCCAATGCACCCGTTGGCCTGATCGTGTTCGATCAGCACGGTACAGTTGTTGATGCCAATCCTGAAGCTCTGAGGCAGTTGGAGCTTTCATTGGGTCAATTGCTCGGTTGTGGTGTCAATCAGACGCTATCGAACGCCGACGGGCACCCGCCCCTGGATGAAATTGCAGATGTTTTAAAACTGATTTTAGAGAGCTCGCAGGGTACAGCGGGGCATGTGGTGGAATTGCTTGTCGGGGGAAAGGTCAAGGCATTAAAAATCGATTCCCAGCCGATGATTGCGGACAACGGAGAGGCCTCGTGGCAGCTTGCAAGTCTGGTCGATGTGACCAAGGAGTGGGCTCAGTGCAAGAGCCTTGTGGCAGCCAAAGACTGGGTGGAAAAGACACAAGCAGAATTAAGTGCTTATAAAGCGGCCTTAGAGCGGCACGCAATTGTCGGAGTAACGGATCGTACGGGGCGTATCACCTATGCCAATCAGAAATTTTGCGAGATTAGCGGGTACAGCGCAGCCGAATTGATAGGGCAGAAGCACAGTCTTCTGAATTCAGGTCATCACCCAAAAGCCTTTTTTGCCGACATGTGGAGAACCATTTCCGGTGGCGATCCCAGGCATGGGGAAATCTGCAATCGGGCCAAGGACGCAAGTGAATACTGGGTCGACACCACAGTTGCACCGCTTCGAAATCCCGCCGGGCAGATAACCAACTACCTTTCAATTCGCTATGATATTACCGAAAAAAAGATTGCCGAAGCCGCCCTGCACGCAGAAGTTACTCGTCGGCGTGAGGCGGAAGCGCTTCTCCTGGATGTTATCGAAAGTATCCCCGACGCAGTCGGTGCCTTTGATCAAAACGACAGGCTTTTGATTTTCAACTCGGCCTATCGCGACTTCTATACCGATTCAGCCGCTGTAATTCAGGTGGGTGCTGATTTTGAAAGCATCTTGCGCCACAGCGTTTCAAGTGGCCAATTCGTACTTCCAAACGATAGTCCGGAAGGCCGGGAGATGTGGATCGCCCGGCGATTGCGTGAACATCGCGCCCCCGGCAATGTATCAATTCAGCAGCTTTCCAATGGTCGTTGGTTACAGGTTCGAGAACAGCGTTCGCAGTCGGGTTGTATCGTTGGGGTCAGAACTGACATCACAGCACTCAAGGAAGCCGAAAGCCTGATCAAGAGCCAGGCCGAGCGTGATCCGCTTACCGGTCTTTTCAACCGTTCGATACTGTTGGATCGCCTGACAGGGCCTGTGGAACGAAGCGTAAATTCTGGTGCTCAGGGTGCGTTGGTGGTTGCCGACCTCGACAATTTTAAAGATGTAAATGATACATTGGGGCATGATTGCGGGGATGAGCTGCTTGTGCAGATCGCCCGACGCATCAATGAAACAGTCCGCGTATCCGATACCGTGGTGCGGCTGGGTGGCGACGAATTCGCGATTATTCTACCGAATGTCAAGCGTGTCGACCAGATCGACCGCCTGATGCAGAAACTCATCAAGAAGATTGCCGCGCCGATCGAACTCGCCGGGAGATCCATCCGGCCAAGCGCGACCATGGGCATCTGTACTTTCCCGCACGATAGCGTCGATCCGGCCGAATTGTTGAAGTTCTCCGATATAGCACTCTATCAGGCGAAAGCGCACAATCGTGGACGCTATTGCTTTTTTAGTGAGAAGTTGCGCGAGGGTCTCGAGCGCAGGGAGGCAGTCGCGGATGCATTGCGCCTTGCACTTGAGAATGGCGAGATCGACATTGCGCTGCAACCGCAGTTCAAAATCGCTGACGGTGCGCATGCGGGGTTTGAGGCGCTAGCCCGCTGGCGCCATCGCGAAGGCGAGATGCCGCCTGGTCAGTTCATACCAGTCGCCGAGGAAACGGGGTTGATTATCCCGCTCGGTCAGTATGTTCTCGAACGTACTCTAGCGGAGGCCAGTCGTCTCAAGAAGTTGAGCCTGACTCCTGGTATTGTCGCGGTTAATGTTGCTGCTTCTCAACTTAAACTCGATAATTTTCCAGAAACTATCGAAACATTGCTGCGCCGATACGGGCTGCCACCGGAAGCATTGGAAATTGAAATCACCGAGAATGTATTGCTCGATCGGTCGAGCAGGCGGATCGGGCAGTCACTTCAGGCAATTCACGAAATAGGTATTCAAATCGCGCTTGACGATTTCGGTACGGGCCATGCGTCCCTATCGCACCTTAAACGAATACCGGTCGACCGGCTTAAACTGGACCGCTCTTTCGTGTGTGGGATCGGTATCAATGCCGGCGATGAAGTGATTGTACGCACCATTCTCAATCTTGCCCAAAGCCTTGGAAAGTCAGTTGTCGCAGAAGGTGTCGAGACACGAGATCAATTGAACTTCCTTAGAAACCTGGGGTGCGATATCGGCCAGGGATATTTACTGAGCGTGCCCTTGGCTCCTCAAAAAGCGGAGCGCTTTCTACGCAAGAATGTTTCGTGCTCAGTAACTGGCCTGCCAGCGGAGCCTGCATCGCCCTACAGCAGTGTGTCACCGATTACATGCACAATATAGAGGGTTATTATGACAAAAATTACACTTCAGGACCGCCTGACATTTCATAGACTCGATGAAATCACGGTGGAAAGCCTTCGTTCGGAGAGTAAACTCGTGCTGGATGTTCTTTCCCGCGCGCTTGACGACTTCTACGATCACGTTCGAAAGTTTCCGCAAACACGGAAGTTTTTTAGCGACGATGCCCACATGGACAAGGCAAAAGCCGCTCAGGTCCACCATTGGTCACTCATTACAGCGGCAAAATTCGATGAAGACTACGAGAATTCTGTTCGCACAATCGGCGAAGTACACAACCGAATTGGGTTGGATCCAAGCTGGTATATCGGCGGTTACGGTTTTCTCGTGACGGCACTGAACGAACATATTCTCAGGAATATTCTCAGATGCGGTTTCGGCACCATGCCTTCCTCTCGAAATCGAGATCGGGCCGCGCGTCTTCAAACGGCGATTACTCGCGCCGCCATGCTGGATATGGATATCGCAATTTCAGTTTATCTCGAAGCAGGCCGTCGTGATCGCGACGAGACCCTGGCACGGCTTGCTTCTGAATTTGATCAGCGGGTCGTTGGCATCGTCGACTCGTTTGCCGTATCGGCAACAGATATGCAATCGGCTTCACAAACCCTGTCGGCGGTCGCAGAAGAGGCCTCTGCTCAGTCGATGGCTGTGTCTGCGGCATCGGAAGAAACCACCACCAACGTGCAAACTGTAGCTACAGCCGCGGAACAGCTTGCTATCTCAGTACAGGAGATTGCCCGGCAGGTTTCTGACTCTACCCAAATCAGCCTAGGTGCTGTTGACGAAGCCGAGCAGATGAACACCAAGGTTCAGTCGCTGTCTTCTGCAGCGCAAACGGTTGGTGAAGTGGTCAAGCTGATCAGTGACATCGCCGAACAGACCAACCTCCTGGCGCTCAACGCGACCATTGAAGCGGCTAGAGCCGGTGAGGCTGGTAAAGGCTTTGCGGTTGTAGCCTCTGAGGTGAAACAGCTGGCAACTCAAACCGCGAATGCGACGTCGGATATTTCAGCTCAGATATCGGCTATTCAGAATGTCACCGATGATGCGGTCGGTGCGATCCAACGGATCAGCGAGACGATCGGAAAAATGAATCAAATCTCGACGGCCATTGCTTCTTCCGTCGAGGAGCAGGACGTAGCGACACAGGAAATCGCTCGTAATGTTGCCGAAGCTGCCGTGGGTACGCAGGATGTTTCCAGCAACATATTCGGCGTCAAACAGGCAACAGAAGAGACCGGAAAGACATCGACCCTGGTGCTTGCGTCAGCAAGCCAATTGGCTGAGCAAGCGGATGCGATCAAGAGCGAGCTGGGAGAATTCATCAATTTGATCCGAGTAGTTTAGTGAACAAAACGGAATGCCAACAATAGATGAAATTGTGTTGGACGGCGAAATTTAGGCAAACGACTTCTTGTTCTTTTCAAGAAGCCATTTGAGCTGCCTGTCTCTGTCTCTGTCTCTGTCTCTGTCTCTGTCTCTGTCTCTGTCTCTGTCTCTGTCTCTGTCTCTGTCTCTGTCTCTGTCTCTGTCTTTAAGTTATCTCCGTTCTTTTGGGGTACTTGACCTCTCACTACGGATGCCCGGTTTTCAAGGCTTTCGGTGGTGGTGGGCGTTCCCTCCAAGCCGGCCAATTCCTCCGTCTGTCGATTATTCTACCGTGTCCCTGCAGCTGCAATTGTTGCTGCCGTCGCACGCTCGCCCGCCCTGGTCAGAAACGGCGCCAGCAGGAAGCTGAGACACAGCATCGGCGCAAGGAGCATGAGGCCGGTTCTGATGTCGGTGAGATCGGCGAGCGCGCCGATTGCCAGCGGTCCGGCGAGGAAGCCCATGAGAGCGATGAAGGACAGGATCGCGACATTCGAGGCCGGGCTGGTTCCCGGGGCGGCCGAGGCGGCGGTGACGCCGAGCGGGAAGGCGAGGGCGGCGCCGATGCCGAGGACCGACAGGCCCGCCATGGCAGCCGGTATGGCTGGGGCCATCCAGACGACGGCAAGGCCGAGGAGACCGATGAGGGCGAGGCATTGGGCCAGCCGGCCGGCGGATATTTTCTGGCGCAGGCGGTCTCCGGAAAGCCGCGTCACAGCGGCGGTCAGGATGAAGACGGAGACGCCGAGGCCCGCGATGCCGGGGGTGGCGGTGAAGGCGTCGCGCAGGAAAATGGCGGCCCAGTCCGCGACAGCCCCTTCGACGAGTGTCGTGCCGAAGGTGAAGAAGCAGACGCCGAGCAATACGGGATGCGGCAGCCTGAAGCCGCTTCGCCGCGCCGTTGCGGGTTTTTCCGCCACGGAAGCCGGCAAGGGCAAAATGACGGTTGCCGCGGCTGCCTGCACGAGGATAGCAATGCCGAGGCCGACGTAAAACGGCTCCAGCGCGTATCCCGCGACGAGGGAGCCGATCAGCGTGCCGGCCAGCAACCCGAAACTCCAAAGGCCATGCGCCTTGCTCATGATCTTGTGGCGGGTGCGGGTCTCGTAGTCGTCGGCAAGCACGTTCAGGCCGAGTTCAAGTATGGACATCGACCCGCCGACCAGAGCAAGCGAAGCCATCAGAACCAACTGCGAAGGCGCCAGAAAGGGCAGCAGCATTGCCGTGAGGAAAAGCGGGTAGACCAGAAGCGTGAGCCGCCGGGCGCCGAGCCAGTCGGCCAGCCGGCCCGCGAAGAGAAGCGCGGTGAGCGTCCCCACCGGCATACCGGCGAGGGCGATCGCCAGGGCGCCGTTCGAGAGGCCGAGGCTGGTCTGAATGCCGGGAATATGCGGAAACCAGGCTCCAAAGGCGATTGGCTGGAGGAAAAAGATCAAACAAATTCGCTTCGCCTGCGACAAACGACACCTCCGGAATATGGTCTGAAATGCGGTTCGGAACTGCCTGAACAGGACAACAACCTTGAGAAACCTGCATAAGACGGAAAAAGCTCAAAAACAACAAGCAGGTTGAGACCAGTCGGGAGGGACTTGCGCTTCCGCGTTTTCGTGCGCCCCGTACCGGCAGGCCTGCGCGGCAGAATTGCCGACAGCGAATGCCTCGAACCACGCTCTGAGGGGCGCGAAAAACCCAGGAGCCGCCTAGAACTTCTCACGCGGTGTTTTCAATCCGGTTTCGCCCGGCAAAGTTCGATCAGGGCCTGGAGCATCAGGTTGGCGCCTTTTTCGATGTCCTGCCAGTTGCTGTGTTCTTCCGGTGCGTGGCTGATGCCGCCGCGGCTCGGGACGAAGATCAGGCCGGACGGGCAAAATGCCTGCATCGTCTGGGCATCGTGTCCGGCACCGGACGGCATGCGCCTGGCGGGCAGTCCATGCCGAGCGGCAACAACTTCGAGAAGATCGGCAACATGCGGATCGAGCAGGGCAGGGGAGATCCAGCTCCGTTCGGTGGCGGTCAATTCAAGCTTGTGCTTTTTTGCAGTGGCTTCGGCATTCAGTGTCATATTTTTGCACAGGATACGCATCACCTCTTCGGAGGTGTCGCGAATGATTACCGAAAAGACGGCCCGGCCGGGAATGGTGTGGGGCTGGTTGGGGGTGAGGGCAACATGGCCGATGGTGATCCGGCTCTGATCGGTGCCGTGGGCCTCGATCAGGTGCGGGATCGAATGCGCCACGTCCGCAAGGCCGGCAAAGGCGTCGGCGCGCAGGTTCATGGGTGTGGTGCCGGAATGGTTCGCCGTGCCCTTGAAGTCCAGTTCCAGGTAGCAGATGCCGGAGACCCGGTCGGCGATACCGATCGGGACCTGTTCCTGTTCCAGAATTGGGCCCTGCTCGATATGAAGTTCGAGAAAGGCTGCGATCGAGCCAGGCCGCCGGGCGGCGGCTAGAACGGTGCCGGCATCGAGGTCATGGGTTTCAAGGACCTCGCTCAGGCGATTGCCTTCCGCGTCCACGGCCCGGGCAATCCATTCCCGTGTGACCTGTCCGGTGATCGCCTGGGAGCCGAGCATGCCGCCGAAGCGGCCTTCTTCTTCGGAAGTGGCGGCGATTTCGACAGCGGTGGCAGGCTCGATCCCGGCGTCCTTCATGGCGAGAACACATTCCAGCGCCACGCAGGCCCCGAGGGAGCCGTCATACGCCCCGCCGTTGACGACCGTGTCCAGGTGAGATCCAGCCATGATGCAGGGACCGTCTTCAGGGCCGAACCGGCCGAACACGTTGAGCGCGCCGTCGGTCCAGACGGTCAGGCCCTCTTCACGCATCCTGGCCGCGAACCAGGACCGGCAGTCTGTGTCTTCGCGCGAGAAGCCGGGCCGGTTATAGCCGCCTGTCCGAGGGGCGAAGCCGAAGCGGTTGACCCCTTCCAGGAGCGATTTCAGCCGCTCCAGATCGATGCGGACTCGAGGCAGTGGCATCCGGATTCCTCCCGTTGATTCAGCGCTTAAGCGTTTTTCTGGCACTGGGGTCGCCACCCTCAGGCTGAAATTAGTATTAAATAATTATTGCGGCTTCGCAATTAATCATGATTAATTAGTTCGCAGAACACAACGAGGGGAATGGTCATGAAAAAAGTCCTAGCCGCGGCGTTCGCTGCGGTCTTTCTCGCCTTCGCGCCCCAGGCGCAGGCGCAAACTCCGCCCAATGTGCTGGTCATCGGCCAGATCGCGGAGCCGAAGTCGCTCGATCCGCAGGCGGTAACCGCCGTGAACGATTTCCGCATTCTGGTGAATCTTTACGACGGGCTGGTCCGCTACAAGGACGGTACGCTGGAAGTCGAACCGTCGCTCGCCGAGAGCTGGACGATCTCCGACGACGGCAAGTCCTATACATTCAAGTTGCGCGAAGGCGTGACTTTCCACGACGGGTCGCCGTTCAACGCCGAGGCGGTCAAATTCAACTTCGACCGCATGTTGAAAGAGGATCATCCCTACCACGATACGGGACCCTTCCCGCTGTCCTTCTTCTTCTCCACGGTCGAGGAGGTCGTCGCGGATGACGAGACGACGGTAACCTTCAAGCTCAGCGCGCCTTACGCGCCGTTCCTGTCCAACCTTGCCTATCCGACCGGCCTGATCGTCTCGCCGGAAGCGGTCAAACAGCACGGCAAGGATTTCGGCCGTAATCCGTCCGGCACGGGCGCCTACAAGTTCGGCGAATGGGACGCGAATGCCAAGATGGTTGCCGTCAGGAACGAGGACTACTGGGACGGGGCTCCGGATCTGGAAGCGCTGATCTTCCGGCCGATCACCGATGCCAATACGCGGATTGCCGAAATGCTGTCCGGTGGTCTGGATGTCATGGTCGAGGTGCCGCCCGACAGCCTGCAGCAGTTCAAGTCGGACGAAAGCTTCACGGTGCTGGAGCAGGCCGGACCTCACGTCTGGTTCCTGATCCTAAATGCCAAGGAAGCGCCCTTCAACAACAAGGCCGCCCGTCAGGCCGCCAACTACGCCATCAACAAGAAGGCGCTGGTGGAAAACATCCTGCAGGGCACGGCTGAAGTTGCAGCAGGCCCCACACCTCCGGCGTTCGCCTGGGCCTATAACGAAGGCCTGGAGCCTTATCCCTATGATCCGGAAAAGGCCAAGGAACTGCTCAAGGAAGCCGGTTACAACGGTGAGGAAATCACCTTCTACGTGACCGAAGGCGGCTCCGGCATGCTCGATCCGGTTGCCATGGGAACGGCCATTCAGGCCGATCTTCAGGCGGTCGGCATGAACGTCAAGATCGAGACCTACGAGTGGAACACTTTCCTCGGCAAGGTGAACCCGGGTCTGGAAGGCAAGGCAGCTATGGCGGAAATGGCCTGGATGACCAACGATCCGGACACGCTGCCGTTCCTGGCGCTGCGCACCGAAGCGATGCCCGACAAGGGCGGGTTCAACTCCGGCTATTACTCCAACGCCAAGGTGGATGAGCTTCTGGAAAAGGCCCGTCAGGTCACCGACCAGGACGAACGTGCCGCGCTCTACAAGGAAATGCAGGAAATCGTGCAGGAAGACGCCCCGTGGGTGTTCGTTGCCAACTGGAAACAGAATGCCGTCACCAAGGCCTCTGTCGAAGGTTTCAAACTGCAGCCCTCCTTCTTCCTGATGCTCCAGGACGTCAAGAAGCCCCAGTAGGCTGAAAACACGGTCCCGGCGGATTTGGGTCCGCCGGGATACTGGAATTTGCGCCGGGCACGCAGGGCGAGTTCGGCGCAAGCGGATTCTCCTTCGGGAATGGTCCTGGTCCTGCTCATATTGCGGTTCATGGAGCGATCGAGAACTCCATATTCCGCGCCGTCCCGGCCTTGAGCCGGGACCTGCCACGAGACCCCGGCTCAAGGCCGGGGAAGCGTAAGGGGCGAAAGCCTCACACGGGCCTGACACGGCGATGATGCCGTTGCAGGTGCTGTAATGATCCTCCTCGGGAGAGGCGAGCGGAGCATGAACCTCGGTTCGAAGTCCTTTGGGGCAGCTCTGCGTGAAAGAGGGAGAGACCAATGGCTGGCTATATCGCCAGGCGCCTGCTGGCCGCCATTCCGGTGCTGTTCGGCCTGACCATCATCGTCTTCCTGATCATGGCGATGATCCCGGGCGATCCGGCGACCGCCATTCTCGGCTCCTATGCGACGCCCGAGAATGTCGCCAAGCTGAACAGGGATCTCGGTCTCGACAAGACCCTGTTCGAGCAATATGTCATCTGGATCGGCAACCTCTTCCAGGGCGACCTCGGCCGCTCCTATACGCTCAACCGGCCGGTGCTGGACGAGGTTCTGGAGCGCTTTTCGGCAACGCTCATCCTCGCCGGGACCTCGCTTGTCCTGTGTTCGATTTTCGGATTGCTCGCCGGGATCGTTTCGGCCGTACGCCAATATGGCTGGGCGGACAAGGTCATCACACTGCTGGTGCTGATCGGCATTTCGACGCCGTCTTTCTGGCTCGGCCTGATCCTGATCCTGATCTTCGCGGTCAACCTGCGCCTGTTTCCCGCCTCCGGCATGTATGCAATTTATGGCGGCGGCGATCTGCCGGATCTCATTCATCACCTGACGCTGCCCGCGCTGACCCTGTCGGTGGTCGCGACCGGCGTGATCGCGCGCCTGACCCGCACCGCCATGCTGGAGGTGCTGCGGCAGGACTATATCCGCACGGCGCGCGCCAAGGGGCTCTCCGAGCGCAAGGTGATCTACAAGCACGCCTTCAAGTCGGCGCTGGTCGGCGTGGTGCCCGTGATCGGCATTCAGGCCGGTTTCGTGATCGGCGGGGCGGTCTATATCGAGACGGTTTTCCAGTGGCCGGGCATCGGTTCGATGCTGGTGACCGCCATTTCCACGCGCGATCTGCTTCTGGTGCAGGGCGGAGTGCTGGTCGTCGCCGCCACCTATGTGCTCTTCAATCTGCTTGCCGATGTGGTGCAGACCCTTCTCGACCCGAGGCTGCGCTGATGACGGACACGGCTCAATCGGCGGCCGCGAAATCCAAACGGTCATCCGCCCGGCCGGGAACGCTGGCTCTTCTCTTGAACAACACCCTGGCGACGGGCGGGTTGGTCGTGCTCGCCGCGATCTGCCTGATCGCGCTCGCCGCGCCCTTGCTGCCGCTGGCCAATCCGGACGTGACGGCCCCGGTGGACCGGCTGCTGCCGGTCTTCAGCGACGGCCACCTTCTGGGCACCGATCATCTCGGCCGGGATCTCCTCTCCCGGCTGATCTGGGGGACGCGGGTTTCGTTGGCGGTCGGCCTGTCGGCGACCTTCATCGCCGCCTTTTTCGGGTCGCTGCTGGGGCTGATCGCCGGATATGCCGGCGGGCGGGTGGATACCTTGATCATGCGCGGCATCGATATGGTCATGGCCTTTCCCTATATCCTGCTGGCGCTGGCCATCGTTGCCGTGCTCGGGCCGGGGCTGCTCAACGCGCTTTACGCCATCGCGCTGGTCAACATTCCGTTCTTTGCCCGTAACATCCGCGGCATCACGCTCGGCCTGTCGCGCCGGGAATTCGTCGACGCGGCCCGGCTGTCGGGCAAGTCGCCCGCGCAGATCCTGTTCATCGAAGTCCTGCCCAATGTCCTGCCGGTCATCGTGATCACCATGTCGACCACCGTCGGCTGGATGATCCTGGAAACGGCCGGTCTGTCCTTTCTGGGGTTGGGTGCCCAGCCGCCGCAGGCCGATCTCGGCTCGATGCTGGGGGAAGGGCGCAAGATCCTGTTCACCGCGCCGCATGTTTCGGTCATTCCCGGCCTGATGATCTTCGCGCTGGTGATGAGCATCAATCTCTTCGGCGACGGGGTGCGCGATGTTCTCGATCCGCGCCTGCGCGCAGGCTCCCTGACCCGCCCGGTTTCCCGCACGGCGGTGGAACGCGGTGATACGCCCGTTCCGCCCCCTTCCGAAAAGGGCGGCGTGCTGGATGTCAGGGACATGAGGACGGAGTTTGAGATCGGCGGCTCGGTCTACAAGGCCGTCGGTGGCGTCGATCTCAATCTCGCTGAGGGCGAGTGTCTGGGGATTGTCGGCGAATCCGGATCGGGCAAATCCGTCACCGCCATGTCGATCATGGGACTGGTGCCGACCCCGCCGGGGAGGATCGCGGGCGGGGCGGCCTATCTCGACGGTGAGGATCTGTTCGCGGTCAGCGACAGGCGTATCCGCAAGCTGCGCGGCGGCGCGGTCGCCTATGTGTTTCAGGACCCGCTCTCGACCCTGCATCCGCTGTTCACCGTCGGGGAGCAGATCAAGGAGGCGATCGGCACGCATCAGCCCTTGTCTTCGGCCGAGGTGAAAAAGAGGGCCATCGAGCTGTTGTCGCTGGTGCGCATTCCCAATGCGAAGGAGCGGCTGTCCGCCTATCCTCACGAGTTGTCCGGGGGCATGCGCCAGCGTGTCTGTATCGCCATGGCGCTCGCCAATGACGCGAAGGTGCTGATTGCCGACGAGCCGACCACGGCGCTGGATGTCACCGTGCAATCGCAGATCCTGACGCTGATGAACGGCCTGCGCCGCGAACGCAATGCGGCAATCCTGTTCATCACCCACGATTTCGGCGTCGTTTCCGCGCTCTGCGACCGGGTGGCGGTGATGTATGCCGGGCGGATCGTGGAGACCGGCAGGACGGGTGAGGTGCTCGCCAGACCGCAACATCCCTATACGGCAAAGCTGATCGAATGCGTTCCCGTGCTGGGCGAGCCCGAGAGGCGGCTGGACGCGATCGAGGGGCGGCCTCCCGTCGTCAACAACCTGCCCGACGGATGCGCCTTCGCCGACCGTTGCCAGCGCGTCAAACCCGAGTGCCGATCCGGCGATATCGCGCTGGTCATGTCGTCCGAAGAACGCGGCGTGCGCTGCCTTTATCCGCTCAATACGGAGGGAACCGCATGAGCGTGGTGAGTGCAAGACAGTCCGAAGGCGACACCTTGCTGGGCATTGAAGATGTCGAGCGGGTATTCGGCGGCGGACGCAAACTGTTCGGCGGGGACAAGCCTGCGGTCCATGCCGTTCAGGGGCTGACGCTGAATGTGCGCAGGGGGGAGACCCTTGGCGTGGTCGGGGAATCCGGCTGTGGCAAGTCCACGCTCGCACGGCTGGTGGTCGGGCTCGATCTGCCGACATCCGGGACGATAACCTTTGACGGCGAGGATCTTGCCGGCCTTGCCAAAAGGAACCGCAAGGCGCTTGCCCGCAAGGTTCAATATGTCTTTCAGGACCCGGTCGCCTCGCTCAATCCGCGCAAGACGATCCGTACGATCCTGGAAGCGCCGCTGAAACATTTGAGCGGTCTCGATGCGCGGGGACGGGAAAAGCGTCTTCAGGAACTACTGGAGGCGGTCAACCTGGCACCGGAATTCCTGGAGCGCTATCCGCACGAGTTTTCCGGCGGTCAGGCGCAGCGCATCGGCATTGCCCGGGCGCTGGCGGCAGGGCCCGAACTGATCGTGCTGGACGAGCCGGTCTCCGCCCTGGACGTATCCGTTCAGGCGCAGGTGTTGAACCTTCTGGATGCCCTGAAGGAACAGTTCGGGTTGACCTACATCTTCATCAGCCACGACCTGTCGGTGGTCGAAAGCGTCAGCGACCGGGTGGCGGTGATGTATTTCGGACGCATGGCGGAACTTGGCCCGGCGAAGGAAATCTTCAGACATCCGCTGCATCCCTATACGGACCTTCTTATGCGTTCCGCGCCGGCGCCCGGCCGGCACGATCTCCTGTCCGAGGATGCGGCGGCGGAATTGCCCGATCCCTACAATCCGCCTCCCGGCTGCGCCTTCGCGGCAAGATGTGCGCGAAAAACGGAACTCTGTCATTCCGTGAGGCCGGCGCCGGACGAGGCGCGGGGGGAGGGCGCGAACCACTTCGCGGCTTGCCATCATCCGTTGCCACGGGCATAGGCATTTGGAACATTCTGCGTTCAATTGAAGACAGGATGCTCCAACACTTTAAGATCGATCAACTTTCGGGCGCGCAATCGGTTCCGATTGAACGCCGCATGACCTTTAAAAGGATTAGCAGTTTATCCGGCCATGAGAATTCCAGAGGGCGCCAGCGACCCGAAAACCAGGAAACGTCTGCGGCGGACTGATCTCACCGCCCTGCAGATCCGCGAGCAGATCGTCGAGGAGGGTCTTCAGCCGGGAGACCGGGTACCACAGGAATGGCTGTCGCCGGAGGCCGTCAAGGTTTCGCGCGGCACCTTGCGCGAGGCGCTGAAGGTGCTGGAATACCAGGGGCTGATCTCGACCAAGAGCGGACCGGGCGGCGGGGTCTTTGTGGCTTCGGTGGAACCGGGGGAAGCGATCCGGCTGCTGGATAATCTCTTCCTGTTCGATCAGCCGTCGATCACCGACATCTATACGCTGCGCAAGCAACTGGAACCGGAGTTGGCCGCATGCGTGGCGGGCAATCTGACGGAGCCGGCATTCCAGTCGCTGCAGACCTGTATCCGCCTTTACGAGGACGAGCCGAAAACGGCAGAGGAAGAATACGCCCAGCGGCTCGCGGAACTCGATTTCCACGAGGAACTTGCCCGGCACTGCTCCAATCCGATCCTGGCTTTCACCTGTTCTTTCCTGCTCAGCCTGCTGCGCGACATGACCGTGTGCCGGTCGATCTACAAGGAGCCGAACCCGGGGCTCAGGGAAACCGGCCTGCATTATCAGGTCCGCCTTCTGAGGGCGATCAAGGCGGGCGATGCGGAACTCAGCCGCATGATCATGCGCGGTCACATGTTCGAGGCGGAAAAATACATGCTGGAACGGGCGGCAATGCGCACCCGGGGAGGAAGGCAGCAAAGCAGCCCATCGTGACGTGAAGCTTCAGACCAGCCGGCCGTTCAATCTCCGTTGCCTGCAACCTTCTGAATTTCTTCGACATCGTTGCGCAGCACAGTGAAGACCGTGTTCATAAAAAGAAACTCATAGCGTCGCCCCTCGCGCCCTGACGTAAATCGCCCGGATCGAGGTCGTTGCGCAGATGAAGAGGCGGTTGCGTTTCGGGCCGCCGAAGCAGAGGTTGGCGACGACCTCGTCGATCGGGATCTTGCCGAGCAAGGTGCCGTCGGGCGCGAAGCAGTGGACGCCGTCGCCGGCGGAGGACCAGATATTGCCGCTTGTATCGACGCGGAAGCCGTCGAAAAGACCGCTGTCGCAGAATACAAAATCCTCGCCTTCGCCCACCACGGTGCCGTTGGGGCCGACCGGATAGCGGCGTATCTTCGGCGCGCAGCCGGGGAAATGGGTCCGGCCGGTGTCGGAGACATAGAGGAAATCCTCTTCCGGGGTGAAGGCCAGACCGTTGGGCTGTTTCAGGTCGTCGATGACCCGGCTGATGTGTCCGTCGAGGCCGATGCGGTAGACGTGCCGTCCGTCCTGCTCCATTGGCGCGGCATCGCCTTCATAGTCGCTGTCGATGCCGTAGGAGGGGTCGGTGAACCAGACCGAGCCGTCCGATTTCACGACGACGTCGTTCGGGGAATTGAAGCGCTTGCCGTTGAAGCTGTCGGCAAGGACCGTCTTCGAGCCGTCGACCTCGTAGCGGCTGACACAGCGGCCCCGGTGCTCGCAGGCGACCAGCCGGCCGAGACCGTCGACGCAGTGACCGTTGTGATTGCGGCAGGGCTGTTCGAAGGTGGCGATGGCGCCGTTCATCTCGTCCCAGCGCATGATCCGGTCGTTGGGAATGTCCGACCAGACAAGATATCGACCGGCCGCTAAATAGGCGGGACCTTCCGTCCAGCGGCCGCCTGTCCAGAGCGTATCCAGCCCGGCGTTCTTGTGAATCAATCCGGCAAACCGGTCGTCGCGGATGTCGTAGTTGTCGCCGCTCATGATGCCTCCCTCAAGACGTGACGCGCTGATTGCGTCCGTAGACCAGCAGCATACCGATGATCACGCTGCCGTAAATGATCTGCCGCCCCGCTTCCGGCATCTGCATGATCGACAGCACGGAATTGAGCAGCACGATAAGAATGACGCCGATCAGCGTACCGATGTAGCGGCCCTTGCCGCCGAGAATATGCGTGCCGCCGAGGACGACAGCGGCGATGGAGGGCAGAAGGAAGGCGTTGCCCATGCCCTGGTAGGCCTTGGCGGAATATCCGGCCAGTAGCACGCCGGCGGTAGCGGCGCACAGGCTGGAGGCCACGAAGGCACCGATGATGACCGAACGGGTGCGGATGCCGGAAAGATAGGCCGCGCGCTCGCGCGACCCGGTGGCGTAGATCGAGCGGCCGAAGCCGGTTCGTGCCAGCACGAGCATGATGATGAGCGAAACCACGCCCCAGACGACGATCGCGGCCGGGATGCCGACAATCTTGTCCTTGGCGAGAAACAGCATCAGCGGCGTTGCCTTGTCCTGCGGCGCAAAGCCACCGGTCTGGGCGACCATCAGGCCGCGCAGAACCGTGTCTACGCCCAGAGTGAAGATCATCGAGGGAATGCGCAGATAGGCGACGCCGAAGCCGTTCAGCAGTCCGACCGCGACCCCGACGGCAAGAGCGGTCGGCAGGGCAAGGTCGCCGCCGACCGCCGTTGCCGTCATGGCCGCGGCGGTCAGCGTCCAGGGAATGGAAAGGTCGATATGCCCCAGCAGGATGACCATCATCATGCCCGCGGCGCAGATGCCGAGAAACGACCCGGTCTGCAATTGCTGCAGAAGATAATTCGCGGACAGAAGCGGCGCGGTTCCGGTGGTCGAAAGTGTATAGGCCGTTCCGGCGATCAGGATGACCACGATGAAGAGCGAGGCGATGACGATCGGCCGGTTTTCAGTAGAAATAGACATGCGCATTCTGGGTCATTTCCTCATGAACAGGCTACCTGAAGAGATCGAGCTGGTTCTTCACCCTCAGTGTGCGGAACGCTCCGAAGGACACGGCTGCGAGAAGGACGAGACCCTCGATCAGCGGCTGCAGCAGCGGGTCGATGTCGAGAATCCGGAAGTAGAACGAAATCACGCGCAGGATCATCGCGCCCACGAGGCTGCCGATGGCACCGCCCGTGCCGCCCAGCAGGGACGTGCCGCCCAGAACCACGGCGGCGATGGAATTCAGCGTGTAGGCGCCCGCCTGCTGGATATCCGCGTTGCCGGACGAGGTCTGGATGGCAAGGTAAAGGCCGCCGCAGGCCGCGAGAAAACCGCCCAGCGTGAAGGCGGCGATCTTGGCCCGGTTGATAGGCAGACCGGACATATAGGCCGCTCCTTCCGCCGAACCGATGGCGTAGACCGTGCGTCCGGTGACCGAGCGGCGGAATGGCACCCAGACGACAATCGCGACGAAGACCACCAGCAGGAAGGGTACCGGGATGTCGGCGAAGGGGCGCAGCCACCAGGCATCGCCACCCTGTGCGAGCCCGTAGGTGTCGGCAAAATCCCAGACCGAATTGGTGAGTGCCCAGCCCAGGTCGCCATCCACGTTACCGCCGGGTTCCGGCCTGATCAACAGCGCAAGACCTATGGCGATGGCGCCTGTCGCGAGCGTCGCGATGATCGGCTGGATGCGGCCATAGACGACGATGCAGCCGTTCATCAGCCCGAACAACGTGCCCGTGAGCAGAGTGAGGCCCATGCCGAGCAGGATCTGTGCCGGCGAGCCGTGCAGGAATTCAGAGGCGACGCAGTTGGTCAGGGTCATCACCGCGCCGACGGAAAGATCCAGCCCGCCAAGCAGAACCGGCAGGGTCTGCGCCATCGCGACGAAGGCTATGGCGACGGTCTCGTTGGAATTCTGTATGGCCACGGCGGAGGAAAAGCCGCGCGGGTGCATCATGTTGTAGGTGAGATAGAGGGCAAGCAACAACAGGACCGCGATGGCAAATCCCAGGTTCTGCGACACCCCGCGTTTTACGGAAACCATTCGCATCATGCTGCCTCGATCCCGATGTTGAGCGAGGCCGCGACCAGGCTTTCCTCGGAGATCGCGTCACCTTCCTGCTCGCTGACGACGCGGCCGGCGTAAAGGACCGAGACCCGGTCGCAACAGCCGATCAGTTCCGCGTAGTCCGACGAGTAGAAGAGGATCGCCTTGCCATCGTTCGCGAGGCTGCGCATGAGTTTGTAGATCTCCTGTTTGGTGCCGACATCGATGCCGCGCGTGGGGTCGTTGAGCAGGATGACGTCCGGATCGATCATCAGCCATTTGGCGATCACCACCTTCTGCTGGTTGCCGCCGGACAGCGTCATGACGGGATCCGCCGGAGATCCGGCCTTGATCTGCAGTTTTGAAATTCCGGCGCTGATTTCCGCCCGAGCCTTTTTCGGGTTGATGAACGGACCGCTGGAAATGTTCGCAAAGCTGGCGGCCAGAAGATTGTCCGCGATCGACATGCCGAGCATCAGCCCCTCGGTCTTGCGGTCCTCCGGCACGAGGGCCAGGCGCGTTGCCGCGGACTTGGCGGCGGCGGGCGAGGAGGGGATGCCCTTTGCGTTTCCGATGAGGACGTCACCTTCCACATCGCGCAGCACTCCGAAAAGCGCCAGCAGAAGTTCCTTCTGTCCCTGGCCGTCCAGTCCGCCGAGGCCGACAATTTCGCCGCGTCCGACGGCAAGATCGACACCGTTGAGACGTTTGCCCCATTTCAGCCCCTTCACGCTGAGAAGCGGGGGCTCGCGCAGCCCCGCGGGCGGCAGCGGTGGTTTGGGGGGGAATTGGGCCTCCACGTCCCGGCCGATCATCAGGCGCACGATCTCGCCTTCGCTTCGTTCGCCCTTGGCGAAGGTCTCGATGTGCTGTCCGTTGCGGAAAACGGACAGGGTGTCGCAAAGGGCGTCCACCTCATGCATCCGGTGGGAGATGAAGAGGCTGGCCACGCCCTTGTCCCGGAGATCGCCCAGGAGATCATAGACGGTCTGGACGTCACGGGTGGTCAGGGCGGACGTCGCTTCGTCGAGAATGAGCACCTTGGGGTCGCGGCCCAGTGCCTTGGCGATTTCCACCATTTGCCGGCGGGACAGAGACAGTTCGCGGACAAGGGCGTTCGGATCGATATCCTCGCAGCGGACCCGGGCAAGAAGGTCTTCGGCGCGCCGGACCTGCGCCCGCCTGTCGATCAGGCCGAAGCGGCGCGGCGGGTGGGAGATGGAAATGTTATCGGCCACCGAAAGATCCGGTACCAACGAGAGTTCCTGGAACATGCAGACGATCCCGGCATCGTTGGCGGCTTGCGGAGAGGGAAATGTTACCGGTCCGCCCTCAAGCAGGATCGTGCCCTCATCGGGTTGCAGCACACCCGACATGATCTTGATCATTGTGGACTTGCCGGCTCCGTTTTCGCCCAGAATGGCGTGAATGGATCCGGGCCGGCATTTGAAATCAACACCTTCCAGGGCGCGGATCCCGGCAAAGAACTTCGAAATGCCGCGGTATTCGACTATGGCTTCGGTCATGCGTTTAGGCCCGCCGGGTCTGGAGCGCCCTGCGTTCAAGTGAACGTGGACAAGGTGCTCTAACACTTTGAAACGATCGACTTCCGGACGGTCAACCGGTTTCGACTTTGCATCCGTAGATCTGGTTCAAACTGCTTTCATGTCGTCGGCATGAAGACAGAAAAGGTGACCGGTTCCGTTCCGGGAGCCGGTCCCATAATCTTATGGGTCCGTACCCTAAGAAAGCAGTCCCGGTGACAAGACCGGAACTGCTCCAGCAATGGCCTGAGTGTTATTTCACGTCTTCTTCCGACTGCGACATGATCGCAGGACCGGAGATGTTCACGCCGCAGGGCGGGAACTCGTTGACCGTGAAGAAGTTGTCGGGCAGGTCGGACCAGTAGTTCTTGCCGTCCTCCAGCTCGTCATATGTCGCCATCGGCAGCGGCACGGAAATGAGCTGCGGCATGACATTGCCTTCAAGCGCGGAAATGGCCGCCTTCATGGAGATCGCCACGAGCCCCGGAGACTGGCCGATGGAAATGCCCTTCAGGCCTTTATCCGAATTTTCGGCCATCAGTTTGCGGAAGCCGTTTTCAGCTTCCCCGGACACCGGGATCATCGGATGTTCCGCATCGAGCAGCGCCTGGACCACGCCGGTGGTGCCGCCCTGGGCCAGAACGGCGTCGAATTCGCCATGCACGGCAATGGCATCGGCCACCACCTTCTGGGCGGTTCCGTCATCCCAGTTGCCGACCACTGAAACACGTTCCCAGTTGCCGCCGGATTCATCAAGCACCTCGTTGATGCCGATCGAACGGTCGCGGTCGACGGAGTTGCCGGCCAGCCCGCGGACCTCAAGCACCTTGCCGGAGGTCTTGCCGATGGCCGCAAGCTCTTTCAGAACATGCGTGGAATAGGCACGGCCCATGGCGAGCTGGTCTTCGTTGACCTGCATCACCTTGTCCGTGTCGAGCACGTTGTCGAAGGGAACGATCACCACATTGTTCTTGTCGGCCAGCCGGATCACGCGGTCGAAACCCTCCGGGGAGACGGCAATGGTGATGATGGCGTCATAGCCCTGGTTGATGAAGTCCTCGATGGCGCCGAGCTGGGCGGGCGCATCCGTGCCGGTCGAGACGACCTTGAATTCCTTGATCTTGTCCTTGATCGAGGGATCCTCGGCATAGGCCTTTGCCGTCTTGATCATCTGGATGCGCCAGGTATTGCCGACGAAGCCGTTGACCACCGCGATCCGGTAAGGCGCCGGTTTGGCGTCCCACTTGAAGAACTTGGTGGTCTCGGACCAGGGTGCGAAGCACTCCGGGTCGGCGCCCGGTCCGGACACCACTTCCGGTCCGGCCAGAGCCATATTCGCAGACAGAACGAACGCCGATACGGCTGTCGTCAGTTTCAGCAAGGTTTTCATTTCACTTCCTCCCATTAATACGCCTGCCAGAGCATCTTGCGTTCATTCGAACGCGGGATGCGCCAACATTCCAGAAACGACCAACTTCTGGATGAGCAGCCGAATTCGACCGGTCATCCGTTGATCCTGCTGTGCCCTTGTGGCCGGTCGGCGCTTCCGGCCTGCCGTATTCGGTTCCGGGCATACGGTTTTTCAGGCGGATTCCTCCATCTCCTCACTGAAAAACCGGAATCCAATCATCAGGTGACTGCGCAGACGGTACTGAAAGGCCAGCCGGTCGCGCGCCGCGAGCGCGTCAACGACGTCCTGATGCTCGCTGAAGGTTTCGGTCATGAAGGTCCTGCGGGTCTTGCCCTTCTGCATGATCCGCAGGATGACGGGTTTCATCACCGCGTAAACATCGAGAACGGCGTGGTTGTCCAGGATCGAGACCAGGCGCACATGGAAAGCGAAGTCGATTTCCGACGCCTCGTTCAGGTCGTGGTTCTCGGCCAGACTGGCGTTGATTTCGGAAAGATCGTCCAGATCCTCCTGCCGCAGCCGGTCGAAAAAGAGGTCCGCCGAGCCGACTTCGATGAGGCTGCGGAAGGCCTGGACGTCGCTGAAGGTCTTGCGGGAGATCTCCATGGTATTGAACGAGAACAGCTCGAACGCCCGTGTCATGCGGTTGTCGGTGATGGTTGCGCCGATCTTGGGGCGTACATCCACCAGTCCGTAGGCCTTCAGGATACGCATGGCCTCGCGGACGGTGTTGCGGCTTGCATTGAACTGCGCGCACAGATCGCGCTCGGTCGGCAGGTGGTCGCCGACCTTCAGCTTGGAGCTCGCGATCAGGTTGCGAATTTGCTGCACGACCGCGTCGACCGCGGATTCGCCTGCAGGGCCCGCCTTTCCGGGTTCGCCGCCCAATTCTGCACTCATTACCGTTCTCAAAATCCGTTTTCAGTGTTTCGCAAGGTCAAGTTCTTATTTGTTGGACCAAGAAAGTCCTAATGAGAGTTTTTATGGCTGTCAATGGTGAGGTTGGGTTGCGGGACGCTGCGATGCAATTCCTAAAATTGGCAGAAATATCGCTATAATATCAATCGATAACGCTGCTGCTTGTGCAGTTTTATGAAAGGCAGGATGTAAAAACTTTTATTTGTCCAACCAGAGAAAGTTCTTGAGGGGAGGTCATGCCGCCACCCGGACCCGAATGCCGGCAAGTCTGCCGTTCAGGCGCTCCGCGCTGTAGTCCGACCAGTTTTCGTCCGCGATCCCGTCCTCGACTTCCGGCTCGAGTTCAGGGAAGGCGGCGGCCAGGACGTCGCCGGTGATGTCGTTGCACCAGCCCTCTGCCGGATTGGTTTCCAGGATGGCCCGAACATTTTCAAGCTGGCCGCCGCGGATGTCGCCGACAATTCTGCGAAGGGACATGTCCTCGAATTCCGTTTCCGGCAGATAGAGGGACCCTTCCAGCTCGCAGATCACCCAGAAGAACGACATGTCCAGGTTCAAAGACATCAAAACACTCCTTTCCGATACAATCAACAGTTATACGCATAATGCGTATAAGTCAATTGGATGGCATGTATTTATACGCTGTGCGCATACGCGGGCTTTTTCTGGTGTTCTGGGTCGGGAAAGCGCTGACGCGCGGTGCGCCGTTCGGACCGGGAGAGCGGTGGCGGGGCGCGCTTCGGTTGGTCGGGATTGTTGAGTGGGTTCCCGCTGGCGCTCAAACGATCTGGCGGATGACGGTCAGGATCTTGGCAATGATGCGGACTTCCGTTGCCTCTTCGTCGAGTTCGTTGAAGATGATCGGGTCCTGGAAGCGCGGGTCGTCGGATTCCGGGCGCAATTCAATTCCGCCATCGCGGCGAATGATGCGCTTGGCCGTGCGTTCGATGGTGTGTCCCCCATCTCTTGAGCGCTCCACAACCGCCAGGTCGCCTGACCTGATATCAATGCCGGCCTCGAGATAGTCGAGGCAAAGGACGAAGTCGCCGTCGCGAGCGATCCGGTTCAGGCTTTCACCATTGATCTGCAACAGATACTGGTATTCGTTCGGGTAGCGCAGGTCGCCGGCCATCGTCGCTTTTCTGGTGGCGTCCGTCTCGAACAGGCCTGCTTCCATCCACAGGCCCGCGGCTACCTGGCCCTTGATTTCCAGCGGCCTTGCCGCCTGCGGCGATGCGAGGGCGGCCTCCAGATCCGTGATGGAGTCCGGGGCCAGCGCCAGAACTTCCTCCCTTGTCACCGGCTGCTCGCCCTTGCCGGTGAGAACCGGCAGCAGTTTGGCGACAAAGTCCGCGGGCAGGGCGGGTTTGGAATAGTCCTGACTGAAATAGCGCTGGATGGACGATGCGTTCTGGTAGCCCATCGCGCGTGCGATGGCGCGGATGGACAGTCCGCTGCGGTTTTTCAGATCCGCAAGCTGCCTGGATACGGCGGATTGGGTGGTCTCTTCCATGTTCGTCTCTGCCGTGCCGATTGGGGTGCGTACGTGATAGCAGTAGAAATCGTATGAATTCCACGTTGACATGTATACGCATAAAGCGTACGAATTTGCAAGCAATGAGTTTGGTGATTGGAAAACATGATGGAAATGCGAATGTGTCCCGAGGGTCCGGCCCACCTGCCGGTGAAGGACATGATTTCACGCCGGCGCGGAGGAGAGGCTTTATGAATGAACTCAAGGAACAGATCGAGTCCGCGCGTGAGAAAGTCGCCTATTGCCGGATCCGGGCGGAGCGGCCGAGTGCCCGCCTGGAAGACGAATTCGCGCTGGAAAAGGCGCGCACCCGGTTGCTCACTCTGGAACTCCGGCTTCTGAAGCTGGGGCAAGGCCAGCGCGCTGGGGTCAATCCGAAGGTATCCGATGGAAAGATCATTAGAACAAAACGAGAACAAAAAGTGTCAACGGCACGGGAAAGGGCCGAAGCCGCCTTCGGCTCCCTGCAACGGGTGCCCAAAGGTCTAAACACCTCCCAAGCATTGAAAGGCAATGACTGATGGCGTCGGGCGGGCATGTGGACAGGATCGCCGCCGAATACGGCGTGCAATTCGTCAATCACACCAGGCGTGCGGAGGGGCGTCACCAGTCCAAGGCGCGGCGCACGTGTCAGACGCTGCTGAAAAAGCATGGGCCGGAGCATCTGCGTCTGGTCTTCGGTCTGATCAATACGGAGCAGAACCGCGGCAACTGGTCGGCGCCGTGCCTGACGGCGGTCTCCTGGCTGGTGACGAGAAAACCGGAATGGATCGACCGCAGGGGATTTCTGGATCTCTTCGACCAGCTCGACCTGGACGATCTGCTCAAGCGCGCCAAACATATCAACCCCTCCGCTCCGACGCTCACCCTGTCGGTCCTGCTCTCTTATGAGCTGGACGGGCTGATGGCGGCTGAGGCAGGCCGGGTAAAAGCGGCTTGAAGACTGGCCCGCCAGTTCCCATGGCGGGCCAGCAGCGATGCATTACGAACTGCGGCAGTTCTTCGATTTCATTGCGAGTTCAATGGACTGCACTTTGCCCTTCGAAACAGCTAGGTCGCCCTCTTTATCGCCGCCAGTCGCACTTGAGATCGGAATGCCAACAAGGAAAACACCAATGGCGTCACCTGTTTGCGCACTGCGCTGCGCGTCTTCCAGTGTCTCAAGCCGATCTTTCTCCAGTTGCAATTCTTTCTCTAAATTGGAGCAAGATTGGCCGGTATACGCAGCAAGCGGAATATCAGCAGGTTTGATTGCGTCCGGCCCCTTTGCACAAGCTGCAAGTGTTAGACACGTGACGGCAAGAGCTGTTGAAATCTTAAAGTTCATCCCGTCCCCCCCAATTTCTTCTCTTCGAAGGTTGTTTAGTACGCCCAGACAGCTTCGGCGCGCAATAGAGATGTGCAACATAAAGGTTTCCAACCATGCTGAATGTTACACCTGAAGATGTCCTGGTACGCCTGATCGAAGCAGTCGAAGTGATTGCCGTGACGGGGAAGGGAGACGGGCCGCAGGCGGTGTTGGCGGCCTGGCCGGAATACAAGGGCAAAATCGCCAAGCGGCGGCGTCACTTTTCCCCTGCGCAGGTCAGCAGGGCGGAAGAAGCGTTGGGCTGGTTCTTCCTTGTGGAGGATGCCGACGCCCGCCGGGCGCTGCAGTTCGAGGTCATGTGCAAGGCCGGGGGAGGGAAGTTCTCCGCAGTCTGCCGGAAATACGGCTGGAAACGCTCGACGGTGACGAGCCGGAACCGGGTTGTCCTGAAGAGGCTGGCGGAAAGGCTCTGAAAATCTCACCCCGCAACGGTCGTTCCCGGCGTCGGGAAATCAATCACCTGACGCCGGGCGCTTTTTCAATTGTTCCGATCCATCGCCGCGAGTGCCTCTTCAACCGCCTTCCCGCACGCCAGCAAAGCGTCGTCCCGTTCGCCCGAGGCAATGAGCATGGCGCTCAGGACGTTGCCCGCGTGCCGATAGGGCAGGGCGAGGCTGCAGGCGTCGGCGATGTTGGCCAGGGTCGGGTTGCGCAGGGCCAGGAGGTTCATGCGGTTGAAGGTGTCGTCGTCGGCTAGATCGTCTATTTTCGGGGGCAGGATCGGGGTGGTCGGCAGCAGGAGCATGTCGCCACCCAGTTCTTCGCGGAAGGCCGCGATGAATTCCGCGCGTCGATTGAGGGTCCGGCGGTAGTCAATCGCGGTTATTTCAGCGGCCCGCGCCATGCGGGCATGGACGCGCGGATCGAAGCATTCGGGCGAGCCCTGGAAATGATCCTCGTAATGGGCGCGCGATTCCACCGCCGTCATATGCCACGGCGGTACATCGCCATAGAGTTTCATTGAGTCCAGGTCCTTGCGGATCACATCGAAACCCTTGTCCTGCATGTGCCGAACAACGGCCTCGAAGCCTTCGGCGACCTGAGGTTCGATCTCGTCGAACCCGAAATTGCCCGGAATGACCAGACGGGCGGACGCGGGAGAAGAAGGGACGGTGGGACGACCGGCCATCACCTGCCAGGCGAGTTCACAGACCGCCACGGATTTTGCCATCGGCCCGAAACTGTCGAGGCTGTCCGACAGCGGCTTGCCGCCTGTCAGTGGCACGGAGGCCTGGGTGGGTTTGAATCCGGTGATGCCGGTGAAGGCCGCCGGGATGCGGAGCGAGCCGCCGGTGTCACTGCCGATTGCCACGTCGCAGAGGCCGAGAGCGACCGAGACCGCGCCGCCGCTGGTGGAGCCGCCGGGTGCGCAGCCGGGATAGGCCGGGTTCTGCGGGGTGCCGTGATGTGGATTGAGGCCGAGGCCGGAATAGGCGAATTCCGACATGTTGGTCAGTCCGACGAAGACGCCGCCTGCCGCATCGAGCCGGGCAATCGCGGGCGCGTCGGCTTGTGCCGGAGGATCGTTGCGCAGAACCTTCGTGCCGGAGGTGGTGATCTCTCCCGCGACATCGAACAGCGCCTTGACGCTGACAAGAGCGCCGGAAAGCGGCGTTTTCAGACCTGCCGCCGCCTTTGCCTGGCCGCGAGCCCGGTCTTCAAGCAGTCCGGTGAAAACCGCCTTCGCCGCAGGGTTGCCGGAAGCAGCCTGAAGAGCAGACTCCAGACGGCTCTCCGCGGTTTCAACTGCCCAGGGAAACGGTGCGCTCATGAACTAGAATCCTCGAAAACATCGGTCCAACAGAAATGGCCCGGATTTACCATCGTCATCAAGCCGGTTTCGGCCGGAACCGGAAGATGCCATCACCACCCGGTCGTCCCGGTTTTGAGCCGCGGCCTTGTGGCAGGTCCCGGATCAGGTCCGGGACAGCACCAGGGATGCAGCAGGGCTTTCTGCCAGGATCGCAGCAAACAGATTTACCTCGCTTCGACGCATCCGATGGATATCACGAAACGATTTCAAGAAAAGTGCTGGTGTAGCTCCATGCGATCGACTGGCCGGAAACCGGGTCTTCCAGAGCCATCTTGAATTCGGCGGAAGCCCGGACACCGCCGATGGCCGGAAGGGTGCCGCACAGCATTGCCGTGCCATCGCGAAGATCCGCCCCGGCGATCAGCTGCTGAAGCGGCAGGATCGAGGCCAGAGTTCCGTCCTGGTAGGCGACCCAGTCACCGCCTTCACGGATCCAGGATTGAAGCTTCAGGCTATCGAGATGGTCTGCGACGTCTTCGAGGAGCCAGAGCGTGTCCGCGACGGGCTTGGCGCAGGCCTGTTTGGAACAGGCGACCGAATAGGTCTCCAGCGCCCGGTCCGTATGATCCGAGGCAAGTCCCAGCCAGATCCGGCCGTCCTGCTTCAGAAGAAAGGGTTCCGCCTCGCCGGAGGATTGGTCGCCCAGCACCTGAATGGAAGCTTCCTGTGTCAGCAGTGCCGGCGCGCACTGGTAATAGAGCGGGACAGAGGAAGGCGCCGGGACGCCGATGGCGGCAAGTTCCTCGATATGGTGGTCCACCGCGGCCCGATCGCGGCCGGTCCAGCCGGCGACGATGAGCCGGTCCGGAGTGCAGGAGAGCACTCCTGTCGCCGTTTTGAATTGCATGGGAAATCTCTCTCAGAGGGTTGAGGGAAGGAAGAGGGCCAGTTGCGGCATGAGGATCAGCAGCCCGACCATCGCCAGCATCGCCAGCGCATAGGGAATGCAGCCCAGCATCACATCGCTGAAGCTTCCCGATTTGCGCGCCGCCTGGACCACATAGAGGTTCAGCCCGACCGGCGGAGTGATCAGTGCCATTTCCACCAGGATGATCATCAAAATGCCGAACCAGATCTTGTCGTAGCCGAGCTGGACGACGATCGGCACGACGATCGGGATTGTCGCCACCATCAGCGACAGGGTTTCGATGAAGAAGCCGAGGACGATGTAGATCAGGACGATCACCAGCAGCGTCTCAAGGGGACCGAGGCCGAGCCCGCCCAGAAGATCCTGCAAAGCCCGGCTGACGCCGGCCGCCGTCAGCGCGAAATTGAGGACATAGGCGCCGATAACCACCAGCATGATCATGGAAGACGTCTTCACCGAACCGCGCATGGCTTCGGAAAGCATCTCCCACGTCAGCGCCTTCTGGTGGGCGGCGATCAACAGGGCGATGGCAACGCCGACGGTTGCCGCCTCCGTTGGTGTGGCCCAGCCGGCGTAAATCGAGCCGACGATGGCGGCGAAGAGGCCGAATATCGGAAGAAGATCGGCAAGCCCCGCCAGCTTTTCCGCTGCCGTGCTCGAGCGCCGGGGACCGCCGAGGGAGGGCCAGATGACACACAGGATGATGGTGGTCACCATGAACAGGCCGGCCAGAAGCAGGCCCGGGACAAGCCCGGCGAGAAAGAGCTGCGGGATCGAGCTTTCGGTCAGGAAGCCGTAGACGATCAGGTTGATCGATGGCGGGATCATGATGCCGAGCGTGCCGCCGGCGGCAATCGCGCCGGAGAAGAGTTTCTGGTTGTAGCCGAGTTCCTGCGCCTGCGGCATGGCGACGGTCGCCACCGTTGCCGCCGTGGCGACGGACGAGCCGGAGGTCGCCGAAAACATGGTCGAGGTGGCGATGTTGGCGTGAATCAGTCCGCCCGGCATCCATGCCACCCATTTTTCCAGCGCGGCATAGGTCCGCCGGGCGACGCCGCTGCGCACCAGGATTTCACCCAGCAGAACGAAGAGCGGAATGGCGATGAGCGTGGCGCTGTTGGAAGACGACCAGACCACCTGGCCGAGCCCGCGCATCAGGGGAAACGGGCTGAAGAACGTGTCGATGCCGAAGGCCAGCAGGAACAGGACGATGCCGACCGGAATGGACAGCGTCAACAGGCCGAGCAGACCGAAGGATGTGAAGGAAATCATGCTTCCCCCCGCGCACCGGCGATTTGGTCAACGGACCGGTAGTCGGCCTTCGTGAATTTCACCAGGACGGAAACAAGCAGCAGGCTGGCCGACACGGCGAACCAGACCCAGCCCGCCCACCACAGCGACTGGGGTATCCACAGAGGCGTTTCAAGCGGCGTGTTGGCGCGCGCGCCGGTGGAAAGGGTCTTTTCCAGCACGGCCCAGCCCCGCCAGGCGACCACGATGGCCGTTGCCGCCAGGCAGAGGAGGGAAATGATGTCGAAGACCGCGCGTCCGAAAGGGACGAGACGCTGACGGAGCAGGTCGATGCGCACATGCGCCTGCTCCGTCAGGGCGTAGCTTATGCCCCAGCTCGTGGTGACGGCCATCACGTATCCGGAGATTTCGTCGACGCCCCCGAGTGAGGCCCCCAGCCGGCGGGTGACAATCTCCACCAGGGTGAATGCGACGCATGCCATCAGCACAAGGCCGACACCGATCGCGAGACGGTCATTCAACCGCCGGATGAGGGATACCAGGGACATCATCGGAGTGGAGCCTCAGTTCGTGTCAAGTTTTACGCCGGTGACTTCGCCGACCGTATCGCTCCAGCGCTTCGCCCAGTCTCCGCCCGCGCGTTCCGCCCAGTCCGGCAGAACTTCGGTGATCAGGACTTCCCTGGCTTTCGCCAGGTCGGCGTCGCTCGCCTCGACAAGCACCAGATTTCTGGCTTCACCGTAGGGACATTCGCCGCTGCCGGTCAAACAGACTATGTCGTTCTCCAGGGCGTTCTGGGCGCTTTCCCAGGCGGGCGCCTCAAGATATTCTTTTACGCCATTTTCAAGAACGGCCTTCTGGTCGTCGCTGAGCGTGTTCCACTTGTCCAGATTGATCGCGGTGACGACAGGATCCCAGCCGCCGAGCGGGATCGGCATCAGATGCGTGGAGACTTCCCACCAGCCGGCATTGTAGCCCGACCCGGCGCCGGTGATCGCGCAATCGACGACGCCGCGCTGCAGGGCGCCCGGAACTTCACCGAAGCCGACATTAACGCCTTCGGCACCGAGAGCTTCGAGAAACTTGGCGGTCATGCGGCCGGAGGCACGCACTTTCTTGCCCTTCAGGTCGTCCAGCGAGGCGATATCGGCATTGCAGAAAACCACCTGCGGCGGGTAGGGAGCAATGCCGAGGACCTTGGCGTTGAAGACGTCCTTGTAGATGTCGTCGACCATGGGCCTTGCCGCATCGACAGCCTTTTTCGCCGTGGCGGCGTCGGGTGCGATCAGCGGCACGTCCAGGGCCTCGAGCGCGGCGCTGTCGGACACGGCGTAGTCGGCAACGGTCATGCCGACATCGAAGACGCCCTGCGAGAGAAGGCGGAACACGTCACCGCCGCCGATGCCCATCTGGTCGTGGGTGGTGAGTGTCGCGGTCAGGTCGCCGCCCGAGAGTTCCGGAAGTTTCTCTGTCCAGAACGGAGCTTCGTATTGCTTGTGCAGCGGCAGGCCGCTCCAGCTGCCGACCACGGCGAGTTCCTCAGCCTGGGCAATTGTGCCGGCGGAGAGTGCGATCACGGAGATCGCGGAGAGCTTCAATAGGGTCTTCATATGTAGTTCCATCCTCTGTTTTTTTTGGTATTTCAATCAGTTATCACTGTAGGGGTAGAGCGGGTCGGTCCGTTCATCGACATCGGAGATGAGCATGGCGCCGGGCGCATGGGTGATCGACAGGGGCAGCTTCGCCGCCATTATGGCGGCCTGCGGGGTCACGCCACAGGCCCAGAAAACCGGGACTTCGCCCTTGCGGATTTCGACCGGCTCGCCCCAGTCCGGGGCATTCAGATCGGAAATGCCGATGGCGTGCGGGTCACCCGCATGAACCGGTGCGCCATGGGCCAGCGGGTAGTTGCGGCAGATCTTGCGGACTTCCTCCAGCCGGTCTTCGGGCACCGGCCGCATGGAGACCACAGTGCCGCCGCCGAAAGGGCCGCTCGGCACAGTTTCGAGCGTCGTCCGGTACATGGGGACGGTGACATTATCGTCGATATGGCGCATGGCGATACCGGCCCGGCGCAGCGCGTTTTCAAAGGTGAAGGAGCAGCCGATGGCGAAGGCGACCAGATCATCCTGCCACAGGCCCGAAAGATCGGTGACCTGTTTTTCCAGTCCGCCGAAACGGTAGATATTGTAGCGTGCCGCGTCGGTGCGGATGTCGACATCGGCTCCGAGCCGGGCGATTGACGCTTCGCCCGGAGCGGAGATCCCCGCCAGGGGACAGGATTTGGGATTGTTGCGGCAGAAAGCGTGAAAATCGGCTGCGAAATCAGCCGGCACGATTGCCAGATTGCACTGAAGCCTGCCCTTGGCAAGACCCGCCGTGTGGCCGCTGTAGCGGCCGAGCCGGATCGCCCGGCGCACGTCGGACGGGGTCATGTCGGCCAATTGGGAAAAGTCTGCAAGCGCAGTCGTCATGTCCACCTCGAATATGGGTGGTAAAATGCTGGGCCGGATCTATTATCAAGTCAAATCGTGAATTTCTGTCCAAAGTGATCAGGTTTTCTGATCACTTGAAAGAGGTGTGTTTTCATGACCCTTGAACAGCTCAGGACGTTCCTGGCAGTTGCGCGGATGGGAGGTGTCAGGCGCGCGGCCGAGCAGATGAATATCTCTCAACCGGCTGTTTCCGCGCGTATTTCCAGCCTGGAGAGCTATCTTGGCACTGAACTCTTCGCCAGGGTGTCTACCGGTGTGGTGCTGACCCGGAAAGGGATGCTGCTGCGGCAGCATGCCGAACAGGTGATGGCGATCCTGGAGCGGATCAAGGGGGATGTGATGTCGGAAGACAGCATCAGCTCTCTCCTGAGGCTGGGCGTCGCGGAGACCGTCGCACAGACCTGGCTGCCGGAATTCCTGCGCGAACTGCACCGAAACTTTCCCCGGCTGAAGATCGAGGTCTCGGTCGATATCTCCCTCAACCTGAGGGAGATGCTGCTGGACCGGTCCCTGGATCTGACGATCCTGATGGGGCCGATCTCGGAATACAGCGTCGACAATCTGGATCTGCCGCCCTTCGAGCTTGCCTGGTACCGGCCGGTGGATCTTCCGGACCCGGATCTCAGCGTGACACCGGTCATCACCTATAACCGCAATTCACGCCCCTACCGGGAATTGATGCAGCAGCTTCGCGACCGTCACGGTATCGCGGCGCAGATCTTTCCGACGAATTCGCTATCGACGGGCTTTGAAATGGTGGCGTCGGGGATCGGTGTCGGCATCCTTCCGCAGGAACTCGGCCGCCGGCTCGTGGAGGAGGAACGTATCGCGACCTTCGATCCGGGCTGGCTGCCGTCGCCGCTTCGCTTCACAGCGGCCTATATCGGCGAGCCGCGCAATGAGCTGATCACGCGCGCGGCCAGGGTCGCCCAGCAGATCGCGATCGCGCATCATGAGGCGATTTACGCGTGAGGGGATGGCCTTACCCGGGCCACCTTCCGGCGGTTCAGTCAGACGGCTTATGCGGAGCTGTCGTGCTCCAGACGGGCTCGTTCAGTCGGCGCCCGGGCCGTAAAGCCATCTCGCTCCCTCAATGTCGCCTGGCTGGAGGGAGCGGAACGTCTCACGGTATTTGAAATGCATGATTGAGCTTCCGCGCAGGTAGTGGTCGAGACCGATCGCGTGGCCAATCTCGTGGGCGAATGTGTATCTGAGATCATAGGATTTCAGATCGCCGTCGAAGCCGATTTTCCATTTGTGCGCCGGATTCAGGCAAACAGCGGAGCGGGTGATTTCGGCGATCTTGAACTCGCCCGAGAGGTCTTTCTCCTCCGCAGCTTGCAGGCTTGGCCTGTTGAGCCCCCGGCCGGCGCCCATGGACCTTGCCGGCAAAAGGGGAAGCGTCTTCGCGTAACGGACGCTGGTGAAGGCATATCCGCGCGGCAGCGACTGCGCGCCGACAACGATGTTGGCCTCGCTGACGCTGGCAATTTCCTCAAAGGAAACGCCGCTCGCGTCTTCCCAGAGCCGGAAGGCCTCTGCTGCTTCCTTGCGTATGTCCGCCGGGGCATAACCGGAAAGCCGCGCAAGGCGGTCCAGACTGTCCATGGCGCGGCAGTTGCGTGCATTTTTCTGAACAAGAGGACGGTCGGCGAAGGCATAGGTGACATGCGCCGGTGTCCCGAGCCGCACCTGCCCCCATTTCACCAGAAGACCGTCAAGCTTGAGCGGAGAAAATCCCCTGCCTCCAGCCGCTTGCGCCGCGCAGCAGACATTGAGGGTCAAACCCGCAAATATTAAAAAAGAAATCACAGACTTCAACATCAGGCCCTTTATAGTCGAGAGGGGCGCGCATGAAATGCAACTATCTTCGTGAGTCAGAAAACCCAGATGCTCCTACCCTATCCGATCGACCGTCTATCGGTATGGATATGAGGTGTTCTGTCTCCCGCGCTTTATTCGGCTACCAGGCGCGGCAATACTGTCTGATCCAAGTTCATTGTCACGATAACGTCAAATTAATTCCTCGAGAACCCGTTCGAGAAGGAGATACCCAGTTTTCTGGAAAGGCGCGGAGGAACAAAGGGATTTCCGGAGTTGGGGACCTGTTTGCTCCGGCCCGGTCAATCGAGCTTCGAGATCCGTTTCGGGCTGAAGAGCCGGGAACGTCCTTTGCTGTCACACGATTTACCCCGCGCTGCGCCGGCGGTTCACATAAGGCAGGGCGAAGAGATAGAGGCCGGACAGCAGGAGCAGGATCAACGGAAACAGAGCCAGCAATCCGATCCAGAGGGCGGGCTGCTCGCTTTCGATCGTGAACATGGCGATGATGTTGACGATCACGGCGGCGGTGAAGGCAATCGACAGCCAGCGATGTATCTGCCGTATCCATGTATTCCAGTTCATGACGGTTTCTTCCTTGTGCTCGAAGCAGCTTCCTGATCTTCAGCTGGAAGGCGGCCGGAGCATCCGGACTTCAGGTGAATGCTTGAAAATCGCTGCAACTTTCGGAAAAATATTGGCTTTTCCGCATTGTTGAGATTTTGATTCAACGCGGGCGGATACAGATCATTCGAGTTTTGCCAGCAGTGCTTCCATTGTATCGATGAAACGCGGCCAGGCGGCCATCGCGCCACGATGGTAGGCAAGCTGATGTTGCTGGAAACCGTGTTGCTCCATCCGCAGGATCGTTCCGGTTTCCGTGGGTGTGAGCGTCCATGTCACCACACTTCGAAGATCCTTGGTGTTCCAGGAATAGGAAAGGGTCCGGTGTGTCTCGACAGTCCGGACCTCGCAATTGACGATGCCCCAGTCAGCGCTGAGGTCGAACCGATGGCCGGTAACCGGCCTGAATTCGTTCTTCATGAGCCATTCCTCGATCAGCTGCGGCTGGGTGAGGGCGCGCCAGATCTTTTCAGGTGGAAAGGCCACTTCCCGTTCGACGACAACGGCAAGGGTTCCGGCATCGGTATCTGTCATTGATCCATCCTTTTCAGCAGATCTTCCAGGTCGTCGAAGCGGCTTTGCCAGAAGCCGGTCATCCGCTTCGTCCAGTCGGTCAGGGGGGCAAGAGCGTCGATCCGTGCGCTGTAATGTGTCCGTCGGCCCTCCTGGCGGTCGCGCACCAGGCCGGCCTGCTTCAGGACGCCGAGATGTTTGGAGACCGCCGGCTGCGAAACGCCAGCGCGCGCCGTCAACGCGACGACCGTCTGCTCGCCCTCCCGGCAAAGCCGCTCGAAAATCCCTCGCCGCGTCGGGTCCGCGAGGGTCCTGAACAGAATTTCGTGCGGCTGTTGCGTCACATTCATAACTCCTTGGTTATCGATTTAATCCATAGCTTGTGAGTTATGATTAAGTCAAGACGTCTCGTTTTCGGGGCCGCTTCGTACCCCGGCTGGACGATGGAACTTTGACTGTCGTGTTGCTGGGGCAAGCAACCGAAGCCTGCACGCCGATCTTTGCGGGCAAGACTTCAAGGCTGGCCGCAAGTGCCGGGAAAGTTGTGGGGCAGTTGGCGAGCTTTCTCAGTCAATTATCTGATTTTCCTTGGGAAAATTCAGGCCGACGGTGGTGGGTCGTCCAATTTTGATTGACGTATGTCAGTTGTCCGCGCAATTTTACCGTCTCTGGAGGTGCAATGGTCAAACCCACCGTACATGATATTGCGCGCGAGGCGGGCGTCAGCCTGTCGACGGTCGACAGGGTGCTGAACGGCCGGACCGATGTGCGGCCGAAAAATGCCGAGCGGGTGAGGGCGGCGGTCGAAAAACTCGGCTATGTGCGCGACACCTATGCGGCCAATCTCGCCAAGCAGCGGCGTTACAGGTTCCTCTTCGTCCTGCCCGAAGGACCGAACCATTTTGTCGAGACGATTGCCGCGGCCGTTCACGAGGCCGCAAGCGCCCAGGTTGCCGACCGGGTGGATGTCGAGGTGATGTTCGTCAATGCCGCCGATCCGCACGCGGTTGTCGAGCGGCTGAAACAGCTGAACCTTGCCACTCTGGACGGCGTGGCGATCATGGTGCCGGAAACTCCGCAGGTCCGAGACGCCATCGCGCATATCAAGAGCGCGGGTGTCTACGTGGTCGCGTTTGTCTCGGATCTTCCGAACAGCAAATGTGACCACTTCGTCGGGATCGACAACTTTTCCGCCGGCAAGACGGCAGGGGCGCTGCTCGGCAGATTTCTGCGCAACGAGGCCGGAAGCATTCTTGTCGTCACCAATTCGATGGTTGCACGCGACAGTATCGAGCGGCGTTTCGGACTGGATGAAGTGCTTTCCCGCGATTTTCCGCGGCTTAAAGCGTTGCCGACCGTCGAATTTCATGACGATCCGCAGAGGATCCGCGTAACCCTGGATCATGCGGTTGCGGACCAGGCCGACCTGAAGGCGATTTATTCCATGGGCTCGGGCAATGCCGCGATGCTGGACGCGCTGCGGGAAAACGCGCAATTGAGTCATCTCATCGTGGTCGCGCACGATCTGACCGCCGTTACGCGCCAGGCGCTGCTCGATGACGAGATCGATGCGGTGATCGCCCAGAATGTCGGTCACCTTGTGCGCAGCGCTCTCAGGGTCCTGCGGGCCAAATGCGACAAGACCCTGATTTTCGAGGCTCAGGAGCAAATCCGCATCGAAATCATCGTCCGCGAGAATCTTTATTAGCGCAGGCCGGAACTTCGGCGACATCCTTAAAACCGATAGAAAACAATAACAAACAGGTCTCCGCGGGACTTGTGCCAGCGGGTTTGAGATAAAAAGAAATACGTATGTCAGAAATTTTATTGACGTGACATACGTATGTCAGATACCATTGTTGCGCACTTGGAGGAGTGCTGCTGCCGGCGGAAGCCGGTGCGCGACCAATTCGGGAGGAAATCATCCATGAAATCTGCGAAACTTCTCGCTGCGACCGCTCTATTGGCGGCAAGCGGACTGGCTGTATCGAGGGCTCAGGCCGATGATCTGACACTGTGCTGGGCGGCCTGGGATCCGGCCAACGCACTTGTTGAACTTTCCAAGGAATTCGAAGCCGAATTCGGGCACACGATGAACTTCGAGTTCGTGCCCTGGCCGAACTTCGCCGACCGGATGCAGAACGAGCTGAATTCCGGCGGCAAGCTGTGCGACCTGCTCATCGGCGACAGCCAGTGGATCGGCGGCGGCGCCGAGAACGGCCACTATGTGAAGCTGAACGATTTCTTCGAGCAGGAAGGCATCAGCATGGACGATTTCGCCGCGGCGACGGTCTATGCCTATTCCACCTGGCCGAAGGGCACGCCGAATTATTACGCCCTGCCGGCCATGGGCGATGCCAACGGCTGGTTCTACCGCAAGGACTGGTTTGAAAAGCCGGAAATCCAGGCCGCGTTCAAGGAAAAGCACGGCCGCGATCTTGCGCCGCCGAAAACGCAGGCCGAGCTTCTGGAAGTCGCGCAATTCTTTCAGGAGCGTGAAATCGACGGCCAGACGCGCTATGGCGCGGCGATCTTCACCGAACGCGGTTCGGAAGGCATCACCATGGGCGCGACCAGCTCCATGTATCCGTTCGGTTTCAAATACGAGATGACACCGGGCAAATACGACATGGAAGGCGCGGTGAACTCGCCTGAAGCCGTTGCGGGTCTCGAGTTCTACAAGGACCTCTACAAGACTGCGACGCCTCCGGGCTATACCGACAGTTACATGGAACAGTCGCTGGACGCGTTCAAATCCGGTCAGGTGGCCATGGCCATGAACTGGTTTGCCTTCTTCCCGGGACTTTATGCGGATCCGGATGTTGGCGGCGAGAAAATCGGTTTCTTCGTCAATCCTGGTCAGAATGTCGAAGCCTCGACGCTTGGCGGGCAGGGGATCTCCGTGATCGCCTATTCCGACAAGCAGGAAGCGGCGCTTGAATATGTCAAATGGTTCGCCCAGCCTTCCGTTCAGAAGAAATGGTGGGATCTCGGCGGTTATTCCTGTCATGTCAGCGTCCTGAACGACCCGGGGTTCGCGGACAGCGCCCCCTTTGCGTCGGACTTCCTTCTGGCCATGGATAACGTGAAGGACTTCTGGCAGGAGCCGGCCTATGCCGAACTGCTGCTGGCGACGCAAAAGCGCTTTCATGACTACGTCGTGGCGGACGTGGGCACGGCAAAGGAAGCACTCGACAAGCTGATCGAGGACTGGACCGAGACCTTCGAGGACGAAGGCAAACTCTGAAGCCGCCTTTCCAGAAATCAACAGGCGGCGGCCCGCCCACCAGGCGGGCCGCTCCGATCTTAAGGTTCGTTCGGGCTGCCGGGTCAGGCTGACCCGCAATGACCGGCCGGCCGGGATCCATCCGGATCTGTTTCTCCAAAAGAGCGTCATATGTCCGACACCCCAATCGACCGAGTGGTAAAAGCAACGCCGCCTTCCGTTGCCGCAAAAATCAGAGGGCTTTCCGACCGCACGATTGCCTGGCTTTTTGTCGCGCCGACCATTTTCCTGCTGCTCGCGGTAAACATCTTTCCGCTGATCTGGACGATCAATCTGAGCTTCACCAATTTCCGCGCCAACCGGCCGAACAGGGACGTCGACTATGTCGGCTTGCGCAACTACGAGCGCATCCTGACCGACGGCGACATCTGGCTGACGATGCAGGCGACGGCGCATTTCCTGTTCTGGACGATTTTCCTGCAGGTGCTGATCGGTTTCACCCTGGCCTGGCTGATCAACCGGAAATTCAAGGGCAACGATCTTTGGACGACGCTGATCGTGCTGCCGATGATGCTGTCGCCGGCGGTGGTCGGGAATTTCTGGACCTTCCTCTATCAGCCGCAGATCGGCTTGTTCAATTACGGCATCTCATTTTTGACCGGGGCCGACCCCTCGTCATTTCAGATGATCGGGGATGTCGCGCTGGCGCCCTGGTCCATCGTGATCGTCGACACCTGGATGTGGACCCCCTTCGTCATGCTCATATGTCTGGCGGGGCTGCGATCGATACCGGACTATATCTATGAGGCGGCGGAAATCGACCGGGCCAGCAAGTGGCGGCAATTCTGGACGATCACCGTACCCATGGTGCTGCCTTTCCTCATGCTGGCCGTCCTGTTCCGCGGCATCGAAAACTTCAAGATGTTCGATCTTGTCGTCCAGCTCACCGGTGGCGGGCCGGGCTCGGTGACGGAACTCACCTCGATCAATCTCAAGCGCGAAGCCTTCGAGAAATGGCGCACGGGGTATGCCTCCGCCTACGCGATCATCCTGTTCGTCACCGTCTTCGGCCTTGCCTCGATCTACGTCAAAGCTCTCAACAAGGTGAAAGAAAGATGAGCAGCTATTCGATCACCGAACCGTCTTCGCGGCAGAAGTGGGTGGCCGGTACGCTGGTCATCGCCTATGCGGTCATCACGCTGCTGCCACTGGTCTGGATCCTGACAACCGGGTTCAAGTCGCCCGTCGATGCCATCGCCTATCCGCCGAAGGTGCTCTTCGAGCCGTCTCTGGAAGGCTATGTGAACCTCTTCACCACCCGCACGCGGGTCACGGCTGAACAGTTGGAAGCCCTGCCGCCACCCGCCTCCTGGTATGAACAGATCGTCCGCAACCGCGATATGGTGATCGCCGGTCCGTCCCGCTACGGCGAGCGGTTCCTCAACTCCGTGATCATCGGTTTCGGGTCGACATTCCTGTCGGTCTTCCTCGGGACACTGGCCGCCTATGCCTTTTCCAGGTTCAAGGTGCCGATGAAGGACGATCTCCTGTTCTTCATCCTGTCGACACGGATGATGCCGCCGATCGCGGTCGCCATTCCGATCTTCCTGATGTTCAGAACCCTCGGGTTGTCGGATACCCATCTGGGCATGATCCTGCTTTATACGGCGGTGAATATCTCGCTTGCGGTCTGGCTCTTGAAGGGGTTCATCGACGAGATTCCGCGCGAATACGAGGAGGCGGCGCTCATCGACGGCTATACGCGGTTTCAGGCCTTCTACAAGGTCGTGCTGCCGCAGGCGGCCACGGGGATCGCATCGACCGCCATCTTCTGCCTGATCTTCTCGTGGAACGAATATGCCTTCGCGGTGCTGCTTACTTCCGGCACGGCCCAGACCGCACCCCCCTTCATTCCAACCATTATCGGCGTTGGCGGCCAGGACTGGCCGGCGGTGGCGGCGGGCGCGACGCTGTTCCTGGTGCCGGTCATGGTGTTCACCATCTTGCTGCGCAAGCATCTCCTGCGCGGAATTACCTTTGGAGCGGTACGCAAATGAGCGCCTTCATCAGCGGTCTGTTCCGCTTCCGCCGCGGGGCCTGGGAACTGCTCGCATCCCTGCTGATTGCCGTTGGCGTGATCATGCTGATGCAGCCCCTGGTCCTGTGGGCCTACACCTATTCCTTCATTGTCACGCTGACCGGAACGGTGATGTTCCTCGTCGTCAGCCATTTTCCGGAATAACGCCATGGCCGAAATCGTGATCAGAAACCTCAGGAAGGAGTTCGGCGACTTCACGGCCGTGCAGTCTTCCTCCTTCAAGATCGAGGACGGAGAGTTCTTCATGCTGCTGGGGCCATCCGGCTGCGGCAAGACCACCACGCTCAGGATGATCGCCGGGCTGGAACTGCCGACCTCCGGAGAGATCTATATCGACGGGGAGGAAGTCGGGCAGAGACCGGCGCGCAAGCGGGACATCGCTTTCGTCTTCCAGATGTTCGCCCTTTATCCGCATATGAACGTGCGCAGGAACATCAGCTATCCGCTGGTCAGCCAGGGCATGCCGAAACAGCAGGTCGCGGAAAAGGTCGATGAGGTCTCCCGCATCCTGGGCATTGGCGACATTCTCGACCGTCCGGTGAGCGGGCTGTCCGGCGGCGACCGGCAACGGGTGGCGCTGGGGCGCGCCATCGTCCGCGATCCCAAGGCCTTCATGATGGATGAGCCGCTCGGCGCGCTCGACGCCGAGTTCCGCGAACACATGGCGGAGGAGTTGCGCGCGCTGCATGATCGCATGAATGCAACCACGGTCTATGTGACCCACGACCAGCTTGAAGCCATGCAGATGGGCGACAAGATCGTCGTCATGAACCACGGGGTGATCGAGCAGTTCGGCACACCGAGGGACATCTACGACAAGCCGGCCACCATGTTCGTCGCCGATTTCATCGGTTCGCCGTCAATGAATTTCCTGAGGTTTCACGGGCAGGTGCATGCAGGTTCCAACACAGTTGTCGTGCATCACGAGGAACTTGAGGTGCCAAGGTTGCAGGAACCGTTTGAGGGCGACCTGGTGTACGGCATCCGGCCGGAGCACATTTCCCTGAGCGACGGCGGAACCTATCGCGGCGAGGTGATCGCCAGTGAATATCTCGGCACGACGCAGATCGTGACACTGAACACCGGCAACGGAGAATTGAAGGCGCGGATCCCCTCGGATCAGCCGGTCCGGGCGGGAGAAAATGTCGGTCTGGAATTCCATGGCGCCGCCGTCACGCTGTTCGACAACCAGACAGGCAGGGCGTTGCGGTCGGAGCTGAACGAGGGAGTGCTGTCCCATGTCTGAGGTCAAGCTTTCCGGGCTCTCGAAATCCTTCGGGGCCACACTCGCCGTCGATAAGGTTACCATGAGCATTCCGAATGGGGCTTTCGTCACGCTGCTCGGCCCGACGGGCGCCGGCAAGACGACGATCCTGCGGCTGATCGCCGGGCTGGAACAGCCCGATACGGGGGATGTGGTAATTAGCGGGCGGTCGGTGGTCAAGGATACGCCGGCGCAGCGCAACGTCGCCATGGTGTTCCAGCAGTATTCGCTTTATCCGCATCTGAGTGTCAGGGACAACCTGGCCTTTCCGCTGCGCTCACCGCTTCTGAAGACGCCGGAGGACCTGATCGACCGCAAGGTGGCGGAAGTCGCTGAAGTCCTGAAGATTTCGCACAAGCTCAACAACCGGGCGACAAATCTCTCCGGCGGCGAGATGCAGCGCGTCTCCATCGGCCGGGCGCTGGTGCGTAATCCGTCCATCTACCTGATGGACGAACCTCTGAGTTCGCTGGATGCGAAACTGCGCTCGGACCTGCGTATCGAGCTGAAGCGCATCCAGGAAAACACGGGCGCGACGCTGCTCTACGTCACCCATGACCAGATCGAGGCGATGACCATGGCAACCCATGTCGGGGTTCTCGATCAGGGCAGGCTGGTGCAGTTCGGGTCACCGCGGGAGATCTATGAAAATCCGGTCAATCTTTATGTGGCGGGGCGCCTCGGTCAGCCCCGGATCAATGTGCTGCCCGCGGACATGTTCGCCGGAGCGCCGACCGGCGCGAAAACAATCGGTCTGCGGCCGGAGCATATTTCGCAAGGGGAGGGCAAGGCCTGCGATGTGAGGCGGGTGGAGCATCTTGGCGACCAGATCCGTCTGCATCTCTCGCTCGAAGGCCATGACATCGTCACCCTTTCGGAAAACCGCAAGAATTATGAACCTGGCGATACCGTCGCCATTCAACCGCGCAAACCGCTTTTCTTTGACGCCAGCGGCGCGCGTATCGCCTGAGGAGACGGGATATGAAGCAGTTCATCAACTCGAAGGAAACGCTCGTCACCGAGGCCATCGACGGGACCTTGCGGACAGCCGGTGGCCGACTTGCCCGTCTGGACGGCTATCCGCATATCAAGGTGGTGGTGCGGACCGACTGGGACAGATCCAAGGTGGCGCTGGTCTCCGGCGGCGGCTCGGGACACGAGCCGAGCCATGCCGGTTTTGTCGGGCAGGGCATGCTGACGGCCGCCGTCTGCGGAGAAGTCTTCGCCTCGCCGTCCGTGGATGCGGTCCTTGCCGGCATCCTGGCAGTCACGGGCAAGGCCGGCTGCCTGCTGATCGTCAAGAATTATACCGGCGACCGGCTCAATTTCGGCCTGGCGGCGGAGCGGGCGCGGGCCTTCGGCTTGAAGGTCAAGATGGTGATCGTCGACGACGATGTCGCCCTGCCGGACCTGCCGCAGGCGCGCGGGGTTGCCGGAACGCTGTTCGTGCACAAGATCGCCGGTGCGCTGGCCGACCAGGGGGCGGATCTGGAGACCGTGAGCGAAGCCGCGCAGCGTGTGATCCGCGGGGCGATCTCCATCGGCATGTCACTGGACACATGCACGATCCCCGGGTCTCCGAAAGAGGCGCGTATCGAAAAGGGCAAGGCGGAACTGGGCCTCGGTATTCATGGAGAGGCCGGTGTCGAGCAGGTCGATTTTTCCAATGCCAAGGCCGCCATGGCAATGGTGGTCGACCGGCTGGCGCCCAGTCTGACCCCCGGTCCGCATGTGGCGATCCTCAACAATCTCGGTGGTACGACACCTCTGGAAATGGCGGTGCTCGCCGAAGAGCTGACCCTGTCGCGCATCGGCGGTCAGATCCGCTGGCTGATCGGGCCTGCCGCGATGATGACCTCGCTGGACATGCACGGTTTTTCCGTATCGCTGCTGCCGGTCAGCAAGACGGATGAGGCGGCGCTCCAAGCCCCGGTGGCGCCGTGGGTCTGGCCGGGCTGCCTGGCGCTCGGGCCGGTGTCCATCCTACCTCTGCCGGATGGCCTGGCGCCGATACAGCCGCTGCCGTCAAAGAACGCCGACATGCGGGGGTTCATCGAGAATTGCTGCAATATCCTGATTGCGGCCGAGGCCGATCTGAACGCGCTCGATGCCAAATCCGGGGACGGCGACACGGGCAATACGCTGGCGACTGCCGCGCGTGCGCTGATCAAGGCTCTCGACCGACTGCCTCTCGCCGACCTCACCCAGCTCTACCGGGCGATCGGTCTTGAACTCAGCCAGACCATGGGCGGTTCGTCCGGTGTTCTGCTGGCGATCTTCTTCGCGGCGGCCGGGGATGCCTCCTCCAGCGGACGCAATGCGATCGGCGCGCTGAAGGCGGGTCTTGACCGGATCATGCAGGTTGGCGGCGCCCAACCCGGAGACCGGACCATGATCGATGCGCTGATGCCGGCGCTGAACGCGCTGGAGAAGGGTATCGGGGAGGCCGCACGGGAGGCGCGTCAGGGAGCGGATGCCACGGCGCGCATCACGCGCGCCCGGGCCGGGCGGGCCAGCTATGTCTCCGAAGCGAACCTTTCCGGCCATAACGACCCGGGCGCGGAAGCGGTTGCGCGCCTTTTCGAACAGCTTGCCGCCCAGCCGGTCCTCTCCTCCCGGACCGCTTGAGCGGGAAACCTTCCGGCAGCCCGTCTCAATGGCGGTCTGCCGGATTTTTTATGCGCTCACAAACATGTCGCCGTATTGCTCCCGCAGGACGTTTTTCTGGACCTTGCCCATCGTGTTGCGCGGCAGGCTGTCGACGAGGACGAGTTTGCGCGGATGCTTGAAGCGTGCCAGCGACGATCCGGCGGCCGACATGACCGCTTCCAGGTCCGGTGTCTCGCCGGGGGCGGGAACAATGAGGCCGAGAACCGTCTCGCCAAAGTCGGCATGGGGCACGCCGATGACGGCGCTCTCCTGGACGCCGGGCTGGGCATCGAGGACCAGTTCGATTTCCTTGGGATAGATGTTGTAGCCACCGGAGATGATCAGGTCCTTGTTGCGGCCGACGATATGGACATAGCCGTCGGCGTCGATCAGGCCAAGGTCGCCGGTGATGAAGAAACCGTCTTCGCGCAGTTCCGCCGCGGTCTTCTCGGGCATTTGCCAATAGCCCTTGAAAACGTTGGGGCCGCGCACCTCGATCTGGCCGACGGTCCCCTGGGGCAAGGTCTCGCCGGTTTCCGGATCGGTGATCTTCAACTCCACACCGGGCAGCGCGAAGCCGACCGTTCCGGCCCGGCGCTCGCCGTCATAGGGGTTGGAGGTATTCATGTTGGTTTCGGTCATCCCGTAGCGTTCCAGGATGCGGTGACCGGTTCGCTTCTCGAACTCCTGATGCGTGTCGGCAAGCAGGGGTGCACTGCCGGAAATGAACAGACGCATGTGACTTGTCAGGTCCCGGGTGAACCTGGGATCCTGCAGCAGCCGGGTGTAGAAGGTGGGTACGCCCATCATCGCTGTCGCCCTGGGCATCCATTCTATCATCGCATCCACGTCGAATTTTGGCAGGAAAATCATCGATGACCCGGCTTCCAGCGTGATGTTGGTCGCGACGAAGAGGCCGTGCGTGTGGAAGATCGGCAGGGCGTGCAGCAGCACGTCGCCAGCCGAGAAGCGCCAGTGTCCAGCGAGCGTTTCGGCATTGGACAAGAGGTTCTTCTGCGTCAGCATCGCGCCTTTCGACCGGCCGGTGGTGCCGGAGGTGTAAAGAAAGGCGGCGAGATCGTCCTCGTTCCGTTCGGCGGTCGGATAATTCGCGGGCATGGCCCCGGCGAGAGCGGTCAATGAGCCGGACCCGTCGGCGTTCAGCGTTTCAATGCGCGCGTTCATTTCAGCGGCGACCGGTGCCAGCGACGTCTTGCGGGCATCATCGCAGACGACGGTCCTGGCGCCGCTGTTTTCGATGAAATAGCTCAATTCATCAACGGTGTAGGCGGTATTCAGCGGCAGGAAGACGACACCGGCCTGAACACAGGCGGCGTAGAGCGCAAGCGCCATGGGCGATTTTTCGACCTGTGCGGCCAGGCGGTCTCCCGGCCGCAGTCCGTTTTCCGTCAGAACATGGGCAATCCGTGCCGCTTTTTCCAGGAAGTCCGCATGACTCAGGACTGTCCCGTCCGGCAGGTAAAGGAACGGGGTGTCCTTGCCTGCATGTTTGCCGAACATCCGGTCATAGAGTGGGTTGGTCATGGTATGCGATCCTAAACGAGAGCTTCTTCGGCGGACGCGCTCAGCGACCGGATTTCCGAGGATGCGGCGATGGTGTGGCTGGAGGCGAAGCGCTCGTGGTTCTGCGCAACCTTCGCAAGGTCGTAGAGATAGTTGACCATGACGCCGGCGGATTGCTGCATGCCTTTTTCCGAAATGTCGGCCCGGGCATGAACCTGGTGTATCTTCGCCCCGTTGCCGAGATGGAACCGGGCGACAGGATCGAGAGGCAGGCCGTCCTCGCGTTTGGCGGTGAGAAGATAATTCGCGGCAAGGCTCCGCATCCGTTCGTCGTCAGCCGGGTCGTATGACCTGCCGTCCTTCTTGAGCTTGCGCACCAGTCCGGGGATCGGTGACAGGGTGACGAAGGTCTTCAGGCCGGGCAGTTCGATGGAAAGATCGGTGACGACCTGCTTGATGAGCGAATTGCCGAAGGAAATTCCGGCGAGCCCTTCCTGGCAGTTTGAAATCGAGTAGAAAACCGCCGTGTCCGCGCGCTCGGCGTCGATCATGTCGCGGTTGCCGGCAAGCAGGTCCTGGATCGATCCGGGCACGCCCCTGGTCAGCGCCACCTCGACAAAAATCAGCGGTTCGTCGGGCATGGCCGGATGGAGAAAGGCGAAGCAGCGCCGGTCGGCTGGTTCCAGGCGGCGCCTCAGGTCGTCCCAGCTGTCGATCGCATGGACTGCTTCATAGGCGATGATCTTTTCCAGCAATTGCGCAGGGCTCTCCCAGCTGATGGGCCTGAGAACCAGGAAGCCACGGTTGAACCAGCTTCCGAACAGGTGGCGGAAATCCATATCAAGCGCCTGCAGCGCATCGTCGTCACGGCCGAGCCGCAAAAGATCCTCCCTCATCCTGACCAGCGAGCGCGTTGCATCGGGAACCTGGTTGAGACGGCGGATCAGTTCCTGGCGGGGCGGTTCGACAGCTTCCATGAAGGCTTGATAGCTGGCCTTCGACTGGCCTTTTTCATAGGTCTCCAGCGCGGCCCGGACCGCGGGCGCCGAGATGGTCAGGTCCTCGGCAAGATGACGGAAGAAAGCCCGCTTGTCATCGTCGTCCAGAGTGGCATAGCGGCTGAGAATCTGCCGGGCCATTGTGACGCCGGAGACTTCGCCGGTCGCACCGATCAGGTCGGCGACGAGCGCCTCCAGCGGCCTGCCATCCGTCTTGTCGGATGTTCTGAAGCGATATCTTCTCTCGAACACCGTTGAGAGGATGTCCGCCAGAAAGGTCATTTAGGTGCTCCCATGACAGTGTCGGGCAGCCAGGTGGCCAGATCCGGAAACAGGCACAGCAAAAAGATCGCGAATACCATGCAGGCCACATAAGGCAGCGATCCGGTGAGGATCGTTTTCAGCGAGATATCGGGCGCGATGCCGTTGATAACATAAAGGTTCAGGCCGACGGGAGGGGAAATCAGGCCGATTTCCATGTTGATGGTCAGCACGACGGCGAACCAGACAGGGTCGAAGTTGGCCGCGACAATGATTGGCAAAAGGATCGGCGCGGCCATCAGGATGACGGCGACCGGCGGCAGGAAAAAGCCGGCGATCAGCAGGAACCCGTTGATGGCCGCCATCAGGACCCAACGGTTGACGTCAAGCGTTCCGATCCATTCCGCGATGGCCTGGGTGATGAACAGCGAGGAGAGCATATAGGAGAACACACCCGCGGCGGCGATGATGAAAAGGATCATCACGCTTTCCTTGGTGCTGTCGCGCAGAACGACCCACAAGGCGGCCAGACTCCAGAGCTTGTAGATGATCATGGCGATCAACAGGCACAACAGCGCCCCCACGGCGGCGGTTTCCGATGGCGTCGCGACACCTCCGTACATGGCGTAGAGAACACCGAGAATGATTGCCAGGAAAGGCAGGACGCGCGGCAGGATCTCGAATCTCTGTTTCCAGGAATAGCTGCCCGCGCTCAGGACACTGGCGTTGCCACTTCGCCAGGTCGAATAAAGCGACCAGGCCATGAACAGGCCCATCAGCATCAGGCCGGGAATGACGCCGGCCAAGAACAGGCGGCCGATCGATGTTTCCGTTGCGATACCGTAGACGATCATGGTGACCGACGGCGGGATGAGAATGCCCAGGGTGCCACCGGCGGCAATGGACCCGGCGGCGACGCCATCGGGATAGCCGCGCTTGCGCATTTCCGGAATGCCCATCTTGCCGATGGCGGCGCAGGTCGCGGGCGAGGAGCCCGACATGGCGGCGAACAGGGCGCAGGCGCCGAGATTGGAGACCACCAGTCCGCCGGGAATGCGCGTCAGCCAGCGCTCGAGCGCTTCGTAAAGGTCCGCACCGGCCCGGGTGGAGGCGATGGAGGCCCCCATGATGATGAACATGGGGATCGACAGGAGCGCAAAATTGTCGAGCTTGCCGAAAAAGATTTCCGGCATCAATTCAAGGGAGCGCGAGCCGTCGAAAGCGAGTAGGAAACCGGCCGAAACGATCAGGAGGCCGATGGCGACCGAGACGCCGGAGAACAGGACGAGGATTGTGGTCACGGCGACCAGCAGGCCGAGAAAAAGCGGATCCATCAGGCGTCCTCCAATCCGAAGGGTTTTTCCAGTCCGGTCAGGACGGCAAAGAGATCCGCGACCAGTTGCAAAAGAAGCAGGCCGAAGCCGACCGGGATCGACAGATAGGGGATCCACAGCCTGACACCCCAGACCGTGTCCGATGTCCACCCGCGCGCCCAGGCAAAGTGCCAGTATTCAAAACCGTAGTAGAGCATCACGGCGACGATCAGGGACGAAGTGGAAAGCGTCAGACAGGCAAGAAAATATCTTGCGCGCGGGCCAAGCGACAGAGGAAACAGATCGACATTCACATGCCCGCGCAGGCGCTGAACATAGGGAAGGCCGACAAGCGTGGCGGTAATGACGAGATAGATGACCGCCTCGGTCTGCCAGACGGTGGAGGCGTTCAGCACGAAACGCACGAATATCATCTGGCAGGTGATGGCGACGGCAATGACGATCATCGCCGCGGAACACCAGCCGGCGACAGTCGAGATCGCCGCAACGCCGCGCAGAAAGGGATTGTTGCCGGCATACGCAACCGCAGCCGTACTGTGGCCCGCCATGGGTCACTCCTTCGAATGAAATCGGGTAGAAGGCGTTTTGCGGGGCGGCTGACCGCCGCCCCGGTTCAGATCGTGTCCCGGTGCGTCAGTTGACCGACAGCGCCAGGTCGAGAAGCTCTTGTCCATTGGGAGTTTCCTCCACAAACGCCTTGTAGGACGTTTCCTTGGCCAGGGCCCGCCAGGCTTCGAAGTCCGCTTCCGTCATGGCCGCGATCTCCACGTCATTGTCGCGGAAAACCTGCGCCGATGCAGCATCTTCCTTCTTGGCTTCTTCAAGATAAAAGGCCTGCGCCTTTTCGGAAGCGGAAAGCAGGGCTTTCTGCTGGTCCTCGTTCAGTCCCTCGAAGGTGGACTTGTTCATGAGAAGCGGCTGATACATGAACCAGAGCGCGTATTCCCCGGCGGGGGTGTAGCAGGAGACCTGCTCGTAGATCCGGTAGCTGACGAAGGAGGACGAGGACGTATTGGCCGCATCCAGCACGCCGGACTGCATGGCGTTGTAGATTTCCGAAGAGGACATGGAAGCGATGGATGCACCCGCGCCCGCAAGCATCTGTTCGAAAGCCTTGCCGGCCGCACGGGTCTGAAGACCCGGCATATCGTCAGGCTTGGTGATGCATTTTTCCTTGCCGGCAAAACCACCTGCCAGATAGCCATGGACGAGGACCATGACGTCGTCTTCCGCCATGATCCCCTCAATGGCATCCATGAACGGGCTTTCGTTCAACCGTGCGGCGTGATCGTGGTTTTTCACCAGACCCGGCATAAGGGTGAGATTGTATGCAGGCTGCTGTCCGCCGGCATAGCTGAGCGGCAGGACCGTCATGTCGAGCAGGCCGCGGCTGAGGGGCTTATATTGTTCGCGGGCCTTCAAGAGCGACTGCGAGGGGAAAATCTTGATGTCGAGGTCGACGTCCGCGGCGGCGACGTCATCGGCGACCATCTGCGCGACCTTGTGACGGACATCGCCGTTCGACCATTGATGCGACAGGCGCAGTTCTGTGGCGTTTGCCGTAAGCGCGCCGGCAAAGAGCGCCACGGCCGCAACGGACGCTGAGAGTTTGAAGTGCATTTTATTCCTCCCTGGAAGTTCCGGTTCTGGGACCGGGACATGATCTTACCCTTATGTCATGTTTTTTTGTCAAGCCTTTTTGTATACAAGAATGGCAATATTGCGCGCTAAAAAGGCTTATGCTAAATGCAACATCATGGAACGAAGACGCGCCGACTGTATTGCCGATGACCTGGAAGGACTGATTTTCGACGGTACTTTCGCCGATGGCGAGAGACTGGACGAGGTCCAGCTGGCCAACCGTTTCTCGGTTTCCAGAACACCCGTTCGTGAAGCTTTGCAACGGCTTACGCAGTCCGGCCTGGTTGAGCAGATCCCGCGCAGGGGCGTGTTCGTCCGTCAGCCCGGCCCCGTTGAGCTTCTGGAGATGTTCGAGGTCATGGCCGAGCTTGAAGCGGTTTGTGCCCGTCTCGCCGCCTCGCGCATTTCGGACGAGGGTTTCAAGAACCTCCTCGACGCCAACAAACGCTGCAAGTCCGTCGTCGAGGCACAGGATACCGACACCTACTACCGTGAAAACGAGCGTTTTCACGCGATCCTGTACCGGCAGTCCGGCAATGCTTTCCTGGAGCAGGAATGCCTCCGCCTTCAACGCCGCCTGCAACCCTTCCGCAGGGTGCAACTGCGCGTTCGCGGGCGCATGAGCCAGTCGATGGCGGAACACGAGGCGATTGTCGCCGCTATCGGCGATGCCGACGGCGAAAGAGCGGCTGAGGCAATTCGGCAGCACGTGTCCGTCCAGGGGGAAAAATTCCACCATCTGATCGCCCGCCTCAAGCCGGCGGCTGAATAACCGGCCGATCCTCCCGGACCGGAACCGGAGATCGGCTTGCGCCAGCGATGCGGTAAAAGCCGAAGAGCGATCCTGTTCGCGCGACCTTGGGTATAAGTGATTTAAAAGGCCCGAGGCGCTGGCAACTGACGCGGTAAGAGACTAATTTCGGTCCGAAAGAAATCCGCAAGAAGCCCTGCAGGGAGTCACGGGATGCTCAAAGCCCTCTATGTCGACGATGACGAGGATATCGCAACGATTGTCGAGATGTGTCTCGATCTCGACGGCGCCTATGAGGTTCGATGCGTGATGTCGGGCCGGGAAGCGCTGAACACGGCCCGCGAGTGGAAACCGGACGTGATCCTGCTGGATTTCATGATGCCGGAAATGGATGGACCAACGACGTTCCGCTATCTCAAGAAGGACAGCGAGACGGCGGAAATCCCAGTGATTTTCATCACTGCCAAATCGATGCAGGAAGACATCGCGAAGCTGGAAGCACTTGGAGCGGTCGGGGTGATTTCCAAGCCATTCGATCCGACAAGCCTGGCAGGTGAAATCAAGGCCATGCTAGCCTAGGGCACGGACCCATTTCATCCTCATTCATGGGGTCGTGACCTAGAGCGAGATGGGGTCAGAGAGACCGATTTGTTGGCGGAAACCGCCGAAGATCCTGGTGACCTTCAAATGGTCAATTCGGGGACCGTTCCTGCTCCGACTGCTCCGCAGAATAGTTCTTTTTCAATTTTATCTCTTCGATCAGACCAGTAAATTTTTCCAAGAGTTCACCCGGCCGAGTCTTCGATTTGATCAGGGTTGCGTCAACATGGATATGCTCGATATTCTCGTCAATAGCCGTCACCACAACGGTTTTCGTATTCTGCCGGTTTGGAATGAACTGGATCACGTCCAATCCTTCGCCATCCCTGATGTGGACTTGCTCCGATTTAGTGGAGAGGCTTTCACTCTGTGATGGCCATTTCGGCCACGAATGATACCGGCGATTTGTATCCCAATGCGGAATGTCTCCGGCGTGGATTGTAGAAGCCGTCGATGTATCGGCCAAAGGCCAATTCGGCGACGGCGCGGGTCTGGAAGATCGTTCTGCCGCCCAGTCCGTGCCTGTAGCGCTGGAGATAACCGTCATGCGGTTTTGCATCTTCAGTCTCCAAGAAGTGTTTTCCCGAAAGCCAGATTTGGGATCTCTATTCCTTAAGGTTGGCGGTATTCAGAAACTCTGATCCGGAAGACTGCATGCAAACACAATTGCGGCCATTGGCCTTGGCTTGATAAAGAGCTATATCCGCCGCGGAAAGAAGTGCTTCCTCCGAAGTGTTCGCATTGGATCCTGCCAGACCGCAACTGAACGTTACATGGAACTTTCTGTTCGTGGCGCTGAACTCAATGTGCTCGAACGCGCTTCGAATTCGATTGATCGTCTTTTCCGACTGGTCCGGTGTCGCATCGAGAAGGATGATGGCGAATTCCTCCCCACCGTAACGCGCGATGATATCGATGTTTCGGAATGAGTTTTTCAGCAACGTCGCAAAGGTCTGGATGACTGTGTCACCGACCTGGTGACCATAGGTGTCATTGATCGACTTGAAGTGATCAAGATCAAGCAGGGCAACGGTAAAGGCCGCCATGGTTCGTTTGCTGCGGTTCAGTTCACCAGTCAGCCGTTCCTTGAACGCGACATGGTTCAAAAGACCAGTCAGGCCATCGCGAACCATGATCTGGCGGAGTTCAACAGCCCTCGCGGCGCGCATCCGTACCATTTTCACGAGATAATTCACGTCGACAGGCTTCTTGATAAAATCGTCGCCGCCAATCTCCCGGGCCAGCTCCTGAATGTCTTTCTGGTAGATGGAAGACAAGAACATGATTGGAAGTGACGTATAAGCGGGATCCAGACGGATCGCCTGCGCGACATCAATACCGTTGGCTTGCGGCATGTCGATATCCATGATCACCAGATCCGGACGAAAGTCTTCAATAGTGGCTTCAGCCTGAAGCGGATCGTGGATGATCTCTACGCGCAAACCGCACTTTTCCAGAGCCAGCGCATAGACCGTTGCTGTGAGTTCATCATCGTCGATAATCAGAACACGGGCTTCGGGCATGTCGGATTTGCGGGTTTCCTCAAGGTTGGACAAAACCTCAACAGCGTTCACGGGCAGGCTCAGTAATCCCTTGGCTCCCATATGCACTGCCATGATCTTGAACTCGAAAGCCCGATCATCGGTTGTTAACAGGACCTTGCATTTTTTGCTGAGCGACTTGCATAGCTCGAATTGCGGGTCCATTTTTGGATTGATCAGGGCTACGGTGGCTGATTCCGCAGGAAAATTTTCCGTGTATTGGACAACTTCGAGTCCGAATTCACCCAGGGTGCGCGAAATTTCTTTGATGTTGTTCTCAGTATCAACAACAATCACAATTTTATTCGGAGATATAATTGTGATTTCTTGATGATTATCATCATAAAATAATGAATTTTCTTTGGAATTACTTTCCATTGCGCAAACTTTCGTTGCTCTTCAGCTGTGAATTCAATCTGCGTGCGGATCTAACCAGTCCGGTTGCTCCAGTCCGGCGAGCAAGGACTGGTCGATCTGTTCAACGAGTTTATTCACCGCCTGAATAATGAGGCTGGTATCCGCGCCGCAATCGACCATTTTTTCGACAGTTCTGGCAGGGAGATCGAGATCGTCACATCCGAACAAGTGAGCGCTTCCGACGAGCCGGTGCGCTATGTAGCGGACGATTTCAAATCCATTTGTTGCATTGCCGTTGCGAACCGCCGCCAGGCTGGAAACGAGTTCACTCTTGTCCTTGTCCAGGCGCCGTTCATACGCTGCTACAAGTTGTGCGGTCTTGGTTTTCAGAGCATCTGTCATGCGGCTTCCCTTTAAGGTTGCGCTCAATAGAATGCCATCTATGTATTAAGATACTTTTATGTATTTTTATTGTAAGATTTAACAATAATCTTGAACTAATTTATCGAAATATGGATTTTAATGTAATATTTGACAATAAATACTTAGTTTAATTGCCGCTACTATTATGTTAATTGTAATAATGGTGTTGGTATATTTATCGATGTCGGTCGTTATATTTCTCACTGGTTTGAAAAAAAACCTTCGGTTTCAGGCCGCTCCTGACACGCGGCTTTTTCTCTGTTTTATCTCTTCAACCAGCTCCGATACCCTTGCAGCGAACTCCCCCGGACGTGTCTTGGCCTTGATCAGTGTCGCATCGACGTGGATGTGCTGAACATTCTCATCGACCGCCGTCACCACCAGGATTTTGGTGCGCTCGGGAGCAGGAATGAACTGGATAAGGTCCAATCCGTCGCCGTCTTCTATCAGCCGGTCGAGGATAACGATGTCGAATTCTTGTTCGTCCAGCCGCCGCCTGGCTTCTTCAACCGTCCTGACATGAACCAGATCGAGATCAGGCTCCAGCCCGGCGGCAAGAACCGTATGAAAGTCATTGTCGTCTTCCAGATGCAGACCAAGCAGCCGGGTATCCGCCGGATTTGGTAACGGATTTCCGCCAAGTCCGTTGGCTACCTGCAAGGGGAATTCCACCCAGAAGGTGGTTCCCGAGCCAACCAGGCTATCAAAGCCGATCTGACCGTGCATCCCTTCGACGAAGCTTTTGGATATATTCAGACCGAGACCTGTGCCGCCCTCGCTCCTGGTCGCGCTGCCATCGGCCTGGGAGAAGGCTTGAAAGATGTGCTTCCTGAAATTTTCGTCAATCCCCACACCCTTGTCCACGACTTCGATCCTGCCCTTGCGCCTGGAAACCATGGTCCGGAGCGTAACCGTATGTCCTTTGTTAGAAAACTTCACCGCGTTTGAGATCAGATTGCTCATGATCTGCTGGAATTTCGTGGATTCCAGGGAGACGAGGATTTCATTGCTCGCCAGTTCCGCGTCAAGCTGAATACCGGCATCGTCCGCGTAGCCCTGATTGAGCTCCAGCGCCTTTTCGATTTCGCTGTTGAGATCCAGGACCTTCATCTCGAATTTGGTTTTGTTCGCGCGCAACTTTTCAAAATCGAGTATTTCGTTGACGAGTTGGATCAGCCGTTCCGTGTTTTTTCGGGCCATGCCAATCAACTGGAACACTTTGGGCGGCAAATCGTCCGGCGCGAGGGTGTCGATCAGTGTCAGCGATCCCCGGATGGAGGTAAGTGGCGTTCTCAATTCGTGGCTGACGGTGGAGACAAATTCCCTGCGCAAACGATCTATTTCCCTGCGCTGGCTGATGTCGCGAATCACACCGCTGAATTTTGTCGTGCCGTTAAACTTGACCGCGTTGATTGAAAGTTCGATCGGGAATATCCGACCGGACTTGTCAACGGCTTCGAGTTCGCGGGTGATATCGAGCGTTCGCCCCCCAAGTCCGTCTCTGTAGCGCTTAAGATAGCCGTCATGGGGTTTCGCATCTTCCGGTTTCATGAGCGTCTTGATATTGCATCCGATAGCTTCGGACGCGGTATAGCCGAACATGCGTTCGCAACTCGGATTGAACTGCTCGATCAGACCATAGCCATCGATCAGAATGAGTCCATCGACGACATTGTTAACGATCGCCGACGCGCGGGTGCGGCTCTCCATGAGTTCAGAATTTCGTTTTTGAATGGCGGACGCCAGTTCGCCGATTTCGTCGTTTCGCTCCGTGGGAAGATATTCGAGACTGTCCTCGTCGCTGGAATGGCGGACGGCGTCGGCAAGATCCGATAGCGGCTGCATCATGGACCTGGTGAAAACGACCGCGATCAAGGTGCTGATTGATATGACGATGAGTCCGACGATCAGGACTTCGTTGCGGCTTTGAGTCGCCGCGGCGTACCAGTCTTTCCTCGAGACGGTGACGATGACACCCAGATTGGCCGAAGCCTGGGAAAAGTAGCTTGTATCGCGGATGAAATATCCAACCTCATCCGGCGTATAGAACAGCCCCTGGTTTTCCGTGGTTTCCTGAACCCGCCGCACAATGTCCGGCAGCGGGCGTGTCAGACTGCCATTCATCTCGAGCCTGTGGACAGTCTGCCGCATGCCGAGGCTGTGCTCCATGAAATCGCCCGATCCGTTGACAACAAATGTATGTTGCTCCGGGTTGATTTCGGAAAAAGCGGATTTCAGCATCGTCTCGTAGTTGACGTTTATGACGAGAAAGCCGAACCGGTTCCCGTCGTCATCGTCGATCGGCATCATACCGCGCAACGTAGCGATGTAGGCGCCGTCCTGCTGACCGTATTCCCGGTTGTAGGAGATGTCGGAAAAGACAACTTCCCCGGAAGGTGCCTGTACCGCGTATTTGAAATAGGATTCCTGTTTCTTCTGTTGAAGCTCTTCGCTTTCCTTCACTTTCAATCCATACCGTGTCCGGTCGACACGGACGAGTTCCCGCCCGGCATCTTCCACACCGATATACCGGAACTGGAAATATTCCGGCCGTCCCCGAAGGACGGCTTGAAAGATGGTTGCGAGACGTGAGCGCCAGAGCGCGTCGGTGGAACCGTCCAAAGGATCGACACCATCATTTTTCATACTGCGGATCAGTCCCTGGAGCGGCGGCGTCTCGGAAACCGTTCTCAGGTCGTTGGCGATCAGGTGATAGTCGAAGCTGAACCTCTGGGAGAGCAACTGGGCTTCGGTAGCAAGATGCGTTTCCGCCAGATGAAGTGTTTCAGATCTGATGCGGACATAGGAAAGCGTGCCGATCGTGAGTGTGGAGAGGGCGACACAGAACGCGGTGAGGATCAGGGTCCGCTTCTTGAGGCTGGGGCGAATCTTCAACTCGTGCAGTTCCGCAGCAATCTTTCCAAACAGGCTCTTCTTCTTGAATGACACGGTGGGCCTCTGTTTCGCCTCTAGATCAACAGACATCCAATCGGAAACGACTGCAGGTCAAAAAGTTAATCGGCTTTAAAGTGTTAGAACATCTTGTCCGCGTTCAATCGAACGCAGGATGCGCCAGGGTCTGTGGACAATTAGGTTTGGGTCGCGGCGCGAGCCGGATTTCGGTGTCCGACGCAGTCGGGACCGAAATCCGCCGCGTCTCGAAGAGATTTGGCGCAAAACGCCCATTTCGGCGTCCCAATGTCTTGAAAGGGAACACCCTTCCTGCGACCTTGCTTCTTGAACTGGGCGTTTTGCATCCAAACCTCGACCAAATCCTTATTGTCCACAGACCCTAGAGCGTTTTCTCGATCTCTTCTCTTCAGCACCAACAGATGCTTCGACGAAGTTCTCCCTGCAAAAAGCAAATCCGGCGGGTGACGAAAGCTTCGCTCGCCGCTTCTGACTTCCTTACAGGCTTGCCGACCAGCGGCTTGCGTCATTTTTCCAGACGGGATGTAATCCATTCCGGCTGGCGTATTCCGTCGGCAAGCAACCGTTCGATGCGGTCGATCAGTTCCTGCACAGCATTGACGAGCAAATCCGTATCCGCGCCGTCGTCGACCAGTTTCTCGACTTCCTTGGCTGGTTCGGCCAGGTCATTGCAATCGAACAATCCGGCGCCGCCGTTTATGCGATGGGCGATGTAGCGGACATTGTCGAAGCTGGCGGCATTGAACTGGCTATCGTGAATTGACGATATGCTCGAAACGAGTTCGCCTTTGTCATTGTCCAAGCGCCGCTCAAATGCGGACACCATTTGCACTGCCTTTGATTTAAGAACACGGTTCATCGCGTTATCTCATTACGTTGTATCTATTAGTGTCCATCTTAAGTATTAAAATTCTTTTTAAAGTTTATTTATTGTAACAATTACCAATATACTGCATTATTATTTTTATCCCTGTCTATTTTTACAATGTTTTTCTGATGTGTTGCTTTCCAGCGAAATGACCCTGCATTTGCCGGTGGCCAAGGAGTTCCTCCGCGGAAATGTGGTGGAACTTGTTCTGGTACAAGTTGGCGGATTTGCCTTATGGTTGGCTATTTGCCGCGGATTGCAGAGACTTGCCTCTCTACGTCCCTTGAGGGCCGCAGACCAGCGTATCGAACGGCATGTGCAATCCATCGTCCACTTGAGCCGGTTCAAATGCAGGAGAGCTAAATGACAGAGAAACAGATGTTGACCATGGCGGACTTCGAGACGCTGGTGGACCAGGCGTTCGAGGTCCGGTCCGTGTCGCCGACCCTGCTCTTTTCTCTTGTCGAGGTGAAATCCATCGGATCGGGAGAGAGGGAAGGGCGCGCGTTTTCCGTGTTGTGGCAGGGACCGCCGGAGCCGGTACTGGAACAGGCGATCTACAGGCTCTATCAGTCTGAACTCGGTGAGCAAGACGTGTTCATGGTTCCGGTCGCCCAGAAAGCCGCCGGCATCCAGTACGAGGCGGTCTTTACCTGAACTCTTCCGGCAAACATCCGTTTCGCACGCAGGATTGTCGCCGCCCGAATTACGCTATGTACAACCCGTTGGGACCTTCCGGTCGCTCCTCCAGTCCAGAAGGTCGTAGACGCCCTTATCCTCGCGTTTCACGAAGCCGAGCCGGCTGTAAAGGCTCATGGCCGGATTTTCCTTTTCAACGTGAATACTGACGGCTTTGCCAGCGTTTGCGGCCTCTTCCATGAGATCCCGCAGGATGGCTCCGCCTATGCCTCTGCCGCGCGCTTCCGGTATCAGGGCGACGTCGATGATCCTGTGCTCCGACGTCCAGCGCTCCAGATAGAGGCGTCCGACCGCAGTCCCTTCCTGCTCGACGATCAGCCAGAGCGCGGCCGGATAGTGAGTCTGGTAGTGCCGGTGCTGCGCCTCAAACTGCATGGCGATGAAGGCCTGCTTTTCAGGCTCCGGCCAGGACGTTCTGGCGAGCTCCGTTTCCCGCGTCGATCGGTACAGCGCGGCAAGAAACGGCAGGTCGTCCTCGCGCATGGAGCGGTAGGCAATGCGGTGCTCTCCGGCGTGCCGGCGCGGCGGCAGCGGGAGAGCACCGGTTTGACGTCGCAAATTCATGCGTGTGATCCGTCAGTGCGGATTGGGTGTTATGTCCTGCGTCAGAGCGATCGCAGACAATGGATTGTCTCCAAGAGAGTTCCAGACGGCCGACCAGTGATCGAGGGACAGCTGGTTCAGGTAAAAGGCATTGCCGGAACTGCTGTCGAGAGCAAAAAGACTAAGGTTCTCGTCCGCATTCGATTGCAGGACGAGTGTGCTGTCACTCTTCACATGCGCAATGATCCGCAATGCCGACCAGTTCCTGTCCGCGCCTCCGGTCTGATAGGAGCCATAGACAGGGCTGTTCGGGCCGGAGCCGACCTGGGCCGCAAGATAGAGCCCGTCGTTGGAGGAAACCGCTACCGTCATGGTGTGAACCGGAGCGCTGAAAGAGCCGAAGAGAACCCATTCGGAGAAGGTGTTGGAGCTGACCTCCTCTTGAACCTTCATGTAGATCCTGCTGCCGATGCGTGCGAACACATGTACGAGTGCGTTGCCGTCGATACAGCCGACAAGCTGTTCGAACCCGGTCAGGCCGCCCCTGATGTCCTGCCAGCCCTCCCATTTTTCCGGGAGGAATGGGTGGTCGCTGGACTGGAAGTTCATATAGGGAACCGCGTCACTGTCCATGCCGAACATGATGATGCGGCCGTCCGCGTTCTGAACGGGTGCCAGGCTGCACAACGCTCCGGGGATCTGCAGCCAGTCCGACCAGGGCCGGTCAGGTGGAACCTCAACCGGAACGGTAATTTCAATCGGTGTGTCGGTGCCGGGCGGAACCACCGTGATGGTCTTTTGTTCGATCCTGTTGACGTTCTGGTATTTCCACCAGAGCGCATTGCCAGCGGCCGAACTGGTCGCGAAGATGTTCTGACGACCTGTGAGACCGTTGATCAGTGCCGTGTCTGTAAATCCGGTGACACCGTCCGGCTTGCCGAGGTCTTCGGGGTCCGCAAACCGGTTCGCAGCGTCCGGAGTGTTGCTTTCGTGCAGATAAATGAGGTTTGCTGACTGCGCATCCTGGGCAAGCAAGGCGACATAGCCTTCCTGCGTGACCGACGCATTGAGACGGTCCGTCGCATATGCCGATTGGGTCAGCCGGGTGAAGTAGTTGTAAAAAGGACCGTTTTCAGATTTCTGGTCCTTGTATTCAAGCTCCCCGTCCGGAGAGACCGCGGCAACGAAGATCCGGAAGTAGCTTGGTGCGGTATGAACGATACCCTCGAATTCTCCGGGGATTGCTTCTTCGACTGACATTTGATGTGTCCTTCCGCTAAACTGGGCGCCCATTCCAGACCGTAGTGCTGAGCGTATTCAATAGATTGGCCGTTGCCGCTAGCTGCGCGACGGATAAAGGCCCTGGAGAGCGATGATGAAATTCATTGCCAGGAAGGGCTGGACATTGTCATGCGCCTGGCTACCGCCGGTTGTGGACAGTGTCTGGGAGGCCATGTCGACAAGATTCGACGTCGTGTCCGAGTGGTATACCCGGTCGGAACCGGACCGGCCAAAAGATGTCGTCGTGGACGGGGCGGCAACTCCGCCGCTTGTGCTGCTCGCGCGGGCGATATGGCTGTGTGACGGGATTTGCTCTTCTGTGAGCGTGATCGTTTCGACACCGACCTTTTCACCAAGGCGACGCGAGGTCAGCCCGGGGCCGCTCCCCGGATGCATGGGCGCGCGACCCTGCATGTTCGGCAGGGCGGTTGTCGTTCGTCCGTCGCCGCCATAGGTGGTGCCGATGAGCGAGAAAAGCGCGGTGTTCTGGGAAACCGGCAATAGCTGGCCGTCGCAGAAAGCCCAACCGCGCGGCGCGAAGTTGCCTGCGAAAATTCGAATTTCAGCAATAAAAGGTTCTGACATGTCCGCCTCCTAATGCCGGCTCGGATAAATGCCGACGAGGGCAATGATGAAGTGCACACAAATGGTCGGCATCAGGTTGGTGTGAGATCGCGACCCACCGGTGTTGGCAACCATGTCCAATGCCATAGAGACATCCTGCCCGACATCCGCGTAGAGGTTGACCCCGACGCCTTCCGCAGTTACCCGGCCCTGCGGGGAAATCTGGTCGGCCGCGGCTTTGTTTGCATTGAAATCGTGTGAATGACTGGCGAGCTGGTTGATCGTCAGCGTTTCATGTTCAGTGCCGCTTTTGGAGCCGAGCCGTCTGGGGCTCAAGCCCGGCCCGGTTCCTGCATGAAGGGGGATACGACCCCTCAAGTCCGGCAAGCCGAATGTGGTCCTGCCGTCGCCGCCGTAGATGGTTCCCAAGAGGGAAAAGAGCGCGTCGTTCTGTGAAATCGCCAGAAGCTGGCCGTCGCAGAAGGCCCAGCCACGTGGGGCGAAATTTCCGGCGAACATGCGGATCTCGCCGACAAAAGGTTCAGACATCCTGTGTGCTCCGGCGTTAATTGCGTGAGGGAAAAAGACCCTGCAGGGCAATGCAGAAATTGAGCGTCTCGTAAGGCTGCATGTTGTTGTGCGCCTGCCCGCCGCCGGCATTCGTGACCGTTCCGGGCCGCAGGGCTGTCATCGAGGCGGCTTCGGGATCGCGGTACCCATAGTCGGGCTCAATTTCCGACCCGAACAATGTGCCATCCGGCGACCTGTTGTCGCCCGCGACCGACACAGCTTTCACCGTGTGGGTGTGGGCAGCGATCTCCGCTGCGTTGAGGGTAACTGTTTCCGCGCCGCCCTTCTGGCCCAGCGTATACCCATTGCCCTTGTGGATGGGCGTGCGGCTGCGCAAATCGGGAAGGGCGAAGGACGTTCTCCCGTCTCCGCCATATGTGGTTCCCAAGAGGGAATAAAGCGACTGGTTCTGGTTGATGGGCAGGATCTGGCCGTCCGTGAAGGCCCAGCCGCGCGGCGGGAAATTGAAGCCGATCATGCGGACTTCGGCGAGAAAAGGTTCTGACATGTCTCCCCCAATTGCTCCCCCAAAGGAACATGTAACAATTGCTTTAAGGGTCCCGGAAAAATCGCGGAACAGAATCTCAGGTTGTATATATCTGGAACTGTTCTTGTTTATTTTAACAACCTTCACATACATTTCTAAAATATTGCAATCAAAAAAACTTCGCATACGAGATGATGCGAACTCCGGTCCCGATCCGTCAAACTGACTAATAATCACGCATGCTCGCTGCCATTTATGCGCAAAAAACGCAACGTCATTGTGAGAGTGTTGAAAACATTGCAAAAAATTTAGCCGAAAAATTGAGGCTCTGACGCTCAATATATACAGAGCCGGTTTTGCTGCCTGGGCCTCGGTGTTGCCTCCAGGAGACAGAAATTTTCTATTTTTAATAGAAATAGGTGTAAATAATTACTAATGATTGATTTCTGAAAAGTCTCGTTTTAGTTGTGGTCGTCAAGCGGCTCCGATTGCACGGTCGAATTGCGCGCATCTGCGGCAGGGGACACCAGATTAAGGGGGGTGAATGTGTTTTCCGAAGCAAAACGGGTTATTTCAAGCAAATTCATTGATCCCTTGACGGACCGGGTGTTCGTATCCGGCTTCACATTACGGTCTATTCTGGTCGCATTACTGGCCGTTTTTGTGCTTGGCGCGGTCGACGTTCAAAATGCCAGGGCGGCCTGGGACGATTGTTCCGGTCTGACGGTGACGACAGGTGGGGACCTGACCCTTGATCTGACTGCCGACACCTGTACGCTGACAAACACGTTCCCGGGTACGAATGATTATATCAATTTCAACGCCGGATCCGGCTCCAGCGTGACGATTGACCTTATCGGCGTCGACGATCCTTCGGGCAGTTTTTCAGGGGTCTCCATCGCGCACGATGGGGGAACAACCGTCGTTACCAACGGTACGGCCTTCGGTCAGGCGAACGACTTCACCGGCGTTTTCGCCTGTTCCACCGGCTGTACGGTTTCCGGCAGCTACGACGCCGCCCCGATAAGCGGTCCGTTCAGCGTTAGCTATATCCAGAACGCGGGGTCTGGCTCGGTTGATTCATCCGCGCCGGAGATTTCCGTTTCCGCGGATATCGGCGGCGCGGTTACGGATGGGGGCACCAATACCCAAGGCACCCAGGCCGCCGGGTCCCCGGTGACGGTGACCTACACGGTGACCAACTCGGGGACGGCCGACCTGACAATCGCCACGGCAACCAGTTCCGCCCCGAGCAACGTCACGGTCGATTCCATCGGCGCTCCGGGATCGACGACCGTGACGAGCGGAGGGGGAACAACGACGTTTGCTGTACAGTACACCCCGACATTGGCAGGGGCTTTTTCCTTCGGTCTTTCCTTCGTCAACAACGACGCCGACGAGAACCCGTTCAACTTTACCGTCAGCGGAACCGCCACCGGTACGCCGGAGATTTCCGTTTCCGCGGATATCGGCGGCGCGGTTACGGATGGGGGCACCAATGCGCAGGGCACCCAGGCCGCCGGGTCCCCGGTGACGGTGACCTACACGGTGACCAACTCCGGCACGGCCGACCTGACAATCGCCACGGCGACCAGTTCGGCCCCGAGCAACGTCACTGTGGATTCCATCGGCGCGCCTGGCTCGACGACCGTGACGGGTGGCGGCGGAACAACGACCTTCGCGGTTCAGTACACCGCTACATTGGCGGGGGCTTTTTCCTTCGGTCTTTCCTTCGTCAACGATGACAGCAACGAGAACCCGTTCAACTTCACCGTCAGCGGGACGGCTACAGGGGCTCCCGAGATTTCTGTTTCAGCGGATATCGGCGGCGCGGTTACGGACGGGGGCACCAATGCGCAGGGCAACCAGGCCGCCGGGTCCCCGGTTACGGTGACCTACACGGTGACCAACACCGGCACGGACGATCTTACGATCGCAACGGCAACCAGTTCCGCCCCGAGCAACGTCACTGTGGATTCCATCGGCGCGCCTGGCTCGACGACCGTGACGGGTGGCGGCGGAACAACGACCTTCGCGGTGCAATACACGCCGACATTGGCGGGTGCCTTTTCCTTCGATCTTTCCTTTGTAAACGATGACAGTAACGAGAACCCGTTCAACTATACCGTCAGCGGGACGGCTACAGGGGCTCCCGAGATTTCCGTTTCGGCGGATATCGGCGGGGCGGTTTCGGATGGCGGCACCAATGCCCAGGGAACCCAGGCCGCCGGGTCCCCGGTGACGGTGACCTACACGGTGACCAACTCCGGCACGAACGACCTGACGATCGCAACGGCGACCAGTTCCGCCCCGAGCAACGTCACTGTGGATTCCATCGGCGCGCCTGGCTCGACGACCGTGACGGGCGGCGGCGGCACGACGACGTTCGCGGTTCAGTACACCGCTACATTGGCGGGGGCTTTTTCCTTCGGTCTTTCCTTCGTCAACGATGACGCCGACGAGAACCCGTTCAACTATACCGTCAGCGGGACGGCTACAGGGGCTCCCGAGATTTCCGTTTCGGCGGATATCGGCGGGGCGGTTACCGATGGCGGGACCAATGCACAGGGCACCCAGACTGCCGGAACACCGGTGACGGTGACCTATACGGTGACCAACTCGGGAACGGACGATCTGACGATCGCCACGGCGACCAGTTCCGCGCTGACCAATGTCACTGTGGATTCCATCGGCGCGCCTGGCTCGACGACCGTGACGGGCGGCGGCGGCACGACGACGTTCGCCGTACAGTACACGCCTACATTGGCGGGTGCCTTTTCCTTCGATCTTTCCTTTGTCAACGATGACGCCGACGAGAATCCGTTCAACTTTACTGTCAGCGGGACGGGAACGGGAATACCCGAGATTGCCGTTTCCGCGGATATCGGCGGCGCGGTTACGGATGGGGGCACCAATGCGCAGGGCACCCAGGCCGCCGGGTCCCCGGTGACGGTGACCTACACGGTGACCAACTCCGGAACGGCCGACCTGACGCTGGCGACGGCGACCAGTTCATCGCCAAGCAACGTGACAGTCGATTCCATCGGCGCGCCTGGCTCGACGACCGTGACAGGCGGCGGTGGCACGACGACGTTCGCGGTGCAGTACACGCCGACGTCGGTGGGCGCTTTTTCCTTCGGTCTTTCCTTCGTCAACAATGATGGCGACGAGAATCCGTTCAACTACACCGTCAGCGGTACGGCCAGCGGTGGGGCATCCTCGCTGGCCGCGACCTCCGGATCGGGACAAAGCACCGAAGTCGGGACTCAGTTCGATAACGTTCTGGTGGCCACTGTCACAAACGCCAGCGGTAACGGGGTCGCGGGCGTGGATGTCACCTTCACCGCGCCGTCGACCGGAGCGTCCCTGACCTTTGCCGGTACGGCGACCAATTCGGAAACGGTCACCACAGCGGCGGACGGCACCGCGACAAGTTCGGCGATGACGGCGAACGACACGGCCTCCTCCTATCGGGGCGGCGGTGCCCTTGAGCCCTACAAGGTCACCGCCAGTGCGACCGGCCTGACCAGCGCCTCCTTTTCGCTAACCAACGACCGGGATGCGGAAGCCGACATCCAGAAAACCAAGGAAGTCATCGCCTCCTTCGTGACAAACCGGGCCAACACCATCGTGTCCGGACAACCGGATCTGGTCTCGCGGCTGACCGGCGGGCCTTTCGGACAGCGAAGCGGAAGCAACGGCTTCAATTTCGATGTCACGCCCTATTCACGGTCCGGCAATTTCCAGTTTTCTCTCAGGGCCTTCGCCGATGCGCTTCGCGCCGACAATCGTGGAAACGGCGCCGGGCAAAGGGCGGCGGCCGGGGATGGCCGGTCAGTTCAACCGCAGGCGAGCGAGCCTGAGGACAGGTATGCAGCCTTCGACAACTTCAACACTTCCGGCACGATGAGCTATACCGCCGCGATGCCAACGCCTTCACACGAGGACACGCTCGCGATCCTGAGCGGAACCGGCGAGGAAGCCGCCGGGAGCGCAGCGCGGGACTCGCGATCGGGCTGGGATTTCTGGGCGCAGGGCAGTTACGCCGTCACTGAAAACAACGACAGCGACAGCCAGACCGGGCTGGTCTTCGCCGGCGTCGATTACCGCTACGGGGACCGCGCCGTCTTCGGTCTCATGGGACAACTCGACATAACCGACGAGACCAATGCAAGCGAGAATACGTCCGCCGACGGTGTCGGCTGGATGGCCGGCCCCTATGCGGTCGTCAGGGTGCACCAGAACTTCTATCTCGACGGCGTGTTCACCTATGGACAATCCTACAATTCCGTCAATGCGCTGGGGCTTTTCGAAGACGATTTCAGAACCCAGCGTTTTCTGCTGCAGGGCGGGCTGACCGGTGACTTCAAAATCGACAAATACACGAGGATCAGCCCCTTCGCGCGCCTGACCTATTATTACGAGGAACAGGAAGGCTATACCGATACGCTCGGCCGCCTGATCCCGTCTCAGGATTTCGATCTAGGACGGATCGAGTTCGGTCCGAAAATTTCCTGGGACCTCATGCTTGACGACAGCATTCTGTTCTCGCCGTTCCTGTCGCTTTCCGGGATCTACGATTTCAACAAGCTGCAGGACGATTCACCGACCGATGCAACGCTGGCTTCGTCCGATCAGGACCTGCGCGCCCGGCTGGAAGCGGGTGCCGCACTGCTGATCCCCGGCCGCAATATCCGGATTTCCGGGGAAGGCTTCTATGACGGTATCGGCGCGGCGGATTTCCGCTCTTATGGTGCGACCGTGAGTGTCACGATCCCATTCTGACGGTCCGGCCTTGCTCGGTCACGCGAGGGTCTTTTGCAGGGTGTGAAAGAAAACAGCCCTGAAACGCATAATCCGGCAGGCCGGTGATCCGTTTGACCGGAAAGGACTTTCTGAAAACTCAAGCCTAAACAGGTGCTTCAGAATTGCGCCGGTGCTGGACAGGTTCGTCAAAACGGGCTTAAAACCGGCCCTATCAGGTTAACTTGGGAGAATGCGGCCACGGCGCGGAACTGCTTTCAGGCAGCCGCGATCACCTCAATCTCGATCTTCCAGTCTTCCGAGAGCGTTTGCGCGACGATCGCGGTTGTCGGCACACGCCTTTCGCCAAGAGCGGCCAGGCGGGCCTGCTGATTTTGCGCCGCGTAGGCAGGATCTCTCAAGTAGGATGTTACGCGGACGATGTTGTCCGTGGTCATTTGCGCTTCCGAGAGAACGCGACGGATGTTCGACCAGACACAGGTGAGCTGTTCCTCCAGAGTGCCTGGAGCTGTACCGTCCGCCTTCAGGCCCATGGTGCCGCTCAGATAGAGGATGCGCTGAGCGCCGGTCAGTTCGATGGCGTGAACATAGTCGCCGGTGGCCGGATAGATGCCGCTCACCGGATTGACAATTCTCTCGTGCATGCTGAATTTCCTTTTGGTTTTGTCTAATATTGCCGATCAAAACTCGGCAAGAATAGAGAAAGCAATCGGCATGGTCGGAAAAACAGACGAGAGTCGCCGAAACCAATCGGCTAAGCGCCCGCTGGATGCGTTCGACCGAAAAATCTTAAGCGCATTGACGCGGGATGCGCGGCAGACCAATGCCGAAATCGGCGAAAGTGTGGGCCTGTCGCCACCGGCGGTATTCGAGCGGATCAAACGGTTACGCGGAAGCGGTGTGATTTCATCCACTGCCGCCAGGCTGAATGGTGCAACTGTCGGCAAACCGATGCTGACCTTTGTTCATGTGGATGCCGATGGATGGGGCAAGAGCCAGCGCATGATGAAGCTGCGCGATTTTCCGGAAGTTGAAGAGATCCATTCCGTCGCAGGAGATACCTGTGTCGTCCTGAAGGTCCGGACCGCGGATCCGCAAGCGCTGGAGCATTTCCTGTCGCAGCTTTATGTGCTGCCGGGCGTGCGCGGGACAAAAAGCTATGTGGTCCTGTCGACTTACCTGGAGCGGCCGGTGCAGGCGGAGGTCACCGAGGACTGGCCGGCGATACCTATGCCTCCGGAGTGAACAGGGTCAGCCAACCGGCCGGTATCTGTGAACCCGGGACGGTTGCGTCGTTGCTGAAAACAACGGTAGCGACAGGCTGATAGGGTCGCTGATGAGCTTTTGAGTTGCGATAAGAACAAAATAAGAACATTATCGATGGGCAGTGTCCGGTGCACTGTCTGGGTGTTACCACAGAGCAGTTTGGTTGAATTGAATTCAGGAAACGGCCCGAATGCAGTTGAGATGCAAACGCGGTCTCGGGCGTCTTCCCGAAGACATGAAGCCGTTCAAACGCAACACGCTACAGGCGATGGGCAAAGGAGTAGGATCATGATCCGTGCCTTCAAAGTAAAATACGCGATCTTTGCTCTTTTGATCCTCGGGACAGGGTATGTTCTGGGATATTTTTTCGGGAGTATGCAGCCGTCGCCAAGCTATATCGCGGATCTGCGAACCATGCCGCTTCTTATGAATTCTCCGGAAGATGTGTCCGAACTGGTCAGGAGCCATCTGCCTGATGATCCATATGAGGCATTCAAGATCGTCGCGAACTCGTCTGAGCAAATAAAAGCGTATTATAGCGAACAATGTGAATGCGATTTAATCGTTCTGCAGAGATACGTAATAAGGCTTCCTCTTCCTGACAGAGAATTGACTATTTATTTCACGATCAAAGATGGAAAACTTGATTTTGAAAGCGCAGAAGTCGTGATCTGGTTCGTTTAGAAAATGGACACTTAAACTTATTTCTTAAGACGTTAATCCGGCAATCAAGGTCAAGCAAAGGCGCTGGTGCGCGTTGCCCGAGGATCACGCGCCGGAGCATGTCGATTTAAATGGAATTCAGGAAGTCGCTCGAACGCAATTGCGATGCAAACGCTGCCTCGGGCATCTTCGTGCTGCCATGAAACCCTTAAACGCAACACGCTCCAAATCTTGAAAACCGGTGAGGTTTCCAGCGCTTTCGCGCTGTGGATACAATCATTTTCTGAACGGCCTCAAGCATATTCCTACGGGTCGGTGAGCAAACTTGAGAAGGTGTTAGATGGAAAAAATCGAAGTCGGTTACGACGCGATCGACAAGACTGGTAATCTGGCTCACCACAAGTTCATTCTTTACACGCGTGCAGATGGAAGCACGTTCCAGATACACGGTGGTGGTTCGAGAGATTACGGATACAGCCCGGTCGAAGAACTTGTCTCCAGCGGCGTGCCCGGTCTTGTCGGATTCGGGCATCTGTCGGCAAAGGTCTTCAAGTCTTCAGCCAAGCAACAGGAGAATGCACTTCTGGCTCCGCGGGAAGTCATTTTTGAAGGGGAGGATCTTTCCAGAACCTTCTTCAAGATGGCTGGGATGGCGCAGGGAATAGCCGAGCAAGAGAGCAAATATCACGCAGACTCAAATAACAGCAACACACTGGTCGATCGGATCGTGCAGTGGTCCGGAGGGCGGGCGCCGGATCTGGACAAAAAGCACTGGTCACCTGGCAGCCTTGACGATCAGGAGTTCGATCCGGAATTCTTTTCCAAACTGCCGCCGATCCTTTGGGGAAAGGACACATATTCAAAGCACAAGGATGTGGTCGGGCAGCTGTTCAAAAATGCCGGTGAGGATGCGGGTGAAGAGGACCTCCAGATTGAGGGCGCTCTCGATCCCCTGAAGACACCGCAGAGAGAAACTGACGGAGATCGGGCCGTCATGGAACAGGCGGGTCGTATCGACTGGGGGGCGACCGAAGAGACCATTCGGCAGCGGCACGTCAATGAGCCCGCCCTGGCGGCAGGCATCATCGCGGAGCTGGCTTCCGCCAAGTCCCTGGGGAGCGCCTGGGAACAGGATTTCGCAACCAGATATGGGGACTATCTGGTCTTCGAGCGTGGTTCGGAAAGCTCTGCCAGCGATCTACTGCCGGATGATCCGGCCCTGCCTGATCGCACGGATCTTTCCGGATACTCTCCGACTGCCAACGCTGTGGACCCAGGTTCGCTTATTGCGACCGGCAGCGGGCAAGAGCGGCAATCCTCCTATGATACTTACAGACAGCTCGGTTCCACACCGGAAGAGGAAGCGGCGGCTGTCGATGAATACAAAGCGCTTTTGAAGAAAAGTTACGTCGATGTCGGTGGTCAGAGCAGGGTAGCTGAAGCGCTGGCGACCTGGAGGTTCGAGCGGAGCTGGGGCCTTTCTGGGTTCGTACCCGAGGGGCAGGGAACTGTCGTCAAACATCCGGTGGAAAAGATGTATCCGGATCCTGAAAAGGATGGCCACGGTTACGTGCGGAAAGACGCCGAATCGGTGCTTGAGGCGCGGGGCATCCGGGCGGCCCGATGGTATCTTTCGCCGAACGAAAAATCCGGCCGCGACAAGAACAAGGGCATGACCGATGACCAGGGACTGGGGCCGCGCATGACCTTGTCCTATGACGATGAAAGTGGCGTGCGGCACACGGTAACGGACAGCTTTCAGGCAGATGTGCGCAGCGCGGTCAAAGGCAAGAGAGAGGCACGCGGCCGGATGCGTCGGGTAGAGGCAGGGCATGCCGGGCCGGAATTGCCGAACGCGGCTGCGGATGTTGCACCCACACCGGTTCCCGCGCCTTAACCGGAACCGTGCCCTGGAGGGGACGGGAGGCTGCCAGCCAGAATTTCACCATAAGAAACGGATTGAAGGAAGGCAGGAATGCCGACACCGGAACGTGATGCGCCCGCTCTGAAGTGGCCAACCAGGGCCACGCGGCGCAGGGCGTGTGAGGCGCTGTGTGCGCATATTGCCGCCGGATACTCCATCGACAGTTTTCCTGGCGCCGACAGGACAGCCATTCGCTATTACGCGGAGCAGTTCCCGGAAGATTTTCCGCCCGAGAAACTTGAGGAAGCCATGCGGCTCGGTTTGCTGGAATGGGAAAAGATCGGCAAGGAAGGCGCCAAGGGCGAGCTTGCCAAATTCAACGCCAGCGCCTGGACCTTCACGATGAAAAATCGTGCAGGCTGGTGGGACCGGCCCGAGGCTGACACCCGGATCAATCCGGGCGCGCCGGCCGACGCCAAGAGAATTGAGAAATTCAAACCGCGCAGCTCGGAGGAAATTGCTCTGGGCGTTCTTGCCCTTCTGACCGCAAAGGATATGCCGACGGATGGCAACGGCTCTCAAGACGCTGATTGATCATATCGACAAGATGGCCGCACCGGATCGCGTCGCCCTGCAAAAACAACTGGATGAGGCAGGCGTTCTTGAGCAGTTCGCCGTCTGGCGTCCACAGCCGGGACCGCAGACGGAGGGGTATTTCTGCGAGGCCGATCTGACGCTTTACGGTGGCGCAGCCGGAGGCGGCAAGACGGATCTGATCGCCGGGCTGGCGCTTTTCGCCCATCACAAGACGGCGATTTTCCGCCAGTCGCTGAAATCCCTCAAGGGGCTGATCGAGCGGATGAACACGCTGTTGCGGCAGGCGGGTATGGGCAAGATCTCCGGCAATCCGCCGAGATGGGTGGGGCCGGATGAACGTATCATCGAATTCGGACATCTAGGCCTGCCGGGGTCGGAAGAGGACTGGCAGGGGCGCGATCATGACTTCAAGGCGTTTGACGAAGGTGCGCAGATGGATCCGCGCAAAATCCTCTTCGTGCTCGGCTGGCTGCGCTCCGCACGGAAGGGGCAGCGCTGCCGCGGCCTGATTGCCACCAATCCGCCGCTGGGCGGGCAGGGTGACTTTCTGAGCGAGTGGTTCGCTCCCTGGCTGGACCCGATGCATCCGCTTTACGGCAGGGTGAAACCCGGTGAGCTGCTCTGGGCCGTCTTCATCGACGACGGCGACGCCGTCCGCACCGTTTGGGTGGATGGGCCCGAACCGGTCGAGATCGAAGGCGAGACCCGCACGCCCAAAAGCCGGACTTTCATCCCGGCAAGGCGCGGCGACAACAAGTATCTGGGCGCCGACTACGACGCCCAACTCGACCAGATGCCGGAGCCGATGCGTACGGCGCTGAAGACCGGCGATTTCCTCGCCGCGCGCCAGGACCATGACTGGCAGGTGATCCCGTCGGACTGGGTGGATCTGGCCTTTCAACGCTATGAGGAAGGTATCGACAAGGACGCGCCGATGAGTGTGCTGGCCGTCGATGTGGCGCAGGGTGGCAAGGACAAGACCGTTCTGCAGCCGCTGCACGAGCGGCGGTTCGAACAGAATATCGTGGCGAAAGGATCAGACACCAGAGATGGCGCGGATGTCGGTTCGCTGATCATCCGGGAGCGGCGGGACAACGCGCTGATCGTGGTGGACTGCACCGGCGGCTGGGGCGGCGATACGGTTGGATTCCTTCAAAGGGAAAACAATGTCCCGGTCGAGAAATGCGTGTTTTCCGCTCATTCGGGGGAGTGCGCGAAGGACAGCAGGATCCCGTTCTACAATCTTCGTGCGCAGCTTTACTGGCGGTTGCGCGAGGCGCTGCATCCGAAAAGCGGCATGGGGCTGGCGATCAAGCGCACGTCGACCGTCAAGGCGCAGCTCACCGCTCATCGCTGGAAGATGAAAGGCGGCAGCATACTGATCGAGAGCAAGGAAGAAATAAGGGAACGGCTCGGTTCTTCCCCGGACGAAGCGGATGCGATTGTCGAGGCTTTGGGATGGAAGGAAAAGGCGGAACTGAAGAAGGTGCTGAAGACCTCGAAACGGGCGGGGATGGCCCCACTGTCCGATCCCCTGGACGGCTTTTGATCAAGGATCTGTGCGTGCGCGACGCCAGTTTCATCGCGGCCAACATGCGGGTGGAGGATTTCAGGGAAATCGCCTGTCTCTGGAAGGACTGGAACACGCGGGCGCTGGGGCTTTGCGCCCTGGAAACGGCCATCCCGGGTATGGTCTGGTCGATCTGGTACGACGGTCAGCCGGCGGCGGCTTACGGTTTCAGCCGGGCCTCGGCCTTCGATCCCGAGCATTGGCAGGCCTGGGCTTTCGGAACGCCGCGGTTCAGGCGCTGCGTGCCGATGATGACCCGGCATATCACCAGCCTGCGTCCGCAGATCGTGCGCGAATGCCGCCGCCTGCAGGTGATCACACTGGTGGATCATGACATCGCGCATGGCTGGATCGAGGCACTCGGCGCCAAAAGGGAGGGCCGGCTGCGGTCCTACGGCCGGGGAGGCGAGGACTTTTATGTATATGCCTGGGTGCGGGCAAGCGGCGTCTCAGTTCTGCAAAACGAGATAAGTTCTGAAGATTTTTGAAGATGCTCCGATCTGATGCTGCCGGGCACACAAGCTGTGAGTGGCACTCTTTCAGGCGCCAGAAACCAAGCGCTTGAATTCGGCCCTCGGAAGGCGGAGAGCAAAGGAACTAACCTTGCATGGGAAGGCGGGTGCTGCTTCTATGCGGTTCAAAACCCAGGAGACGGCCATGATCGACACCACCACAATGATTGCCTATGTCATGATCGTGCTTGGCTTCGTCTTTATTCCCGGGCCGGCGACGCTTTTGACCGTGGCCCGGGCGACGAGCTCCGGAGCGAAGGTCGGTATCGCGACGGGCGCGGGAATAGCGGCCGGCGACGTGGTTCACACAGTCATGGCGATTGCCGGCGTTTCGGCGATCATCGCAACTTCCGCCGTCCTGTTCAGTATCATCAAATATGCGGGGGCGGCCTATCTCATCTATCTCGGTATCCGCGCGATCCTGGAAAAGGCACCCCTGGACCTGACGCGCGGCAGGCAGCCGATAACAGCCGGAAAGGCATTTCATCAGGCGGTCATCGCGGAAGTGCTGAACCCGAAGACGGCACTGTTCTTCCTGGCTTTTCTGCCGCAATTCGTGAAGCCGGAAAATGGATCCGTAGTGCTTCAGTTGTCGGTGCTCGGTGCTGTTTTCGTGCTGCTCGGTCTGTTGAGCACTATGATTTTCGCTCTTGGCGCGGGTAGTCTCGGCACCTTTCTGCGTCGCCATCCGGCTGTGCTCAAATGGCAGGGAAAGGTCGTCGGCGGAATCTATTGTGCACTTGGCGTACGCCTTGCGCTGCAGGAACGCTGACGGCACGTCGAGAAGTCGCCGTTCCCTTCAAAACGATCAATTCTTCAATCTGATTTCAGCGGGCGTATCGCGTCGATCCGCCAAAGGAAGAGTGCTTGCGGTGGTGGGGCGCTCGGGCGAGGTTGGGTAAGTGAAAAATATCAGTCGAAAACGCATTAAGAGGCAAACGCTAAACGCGGTTGTTCGATAAGCCCTTTTTCAAAAGTTTCGTCTAAACAACAGCTTCAGTCGAGCGCAAGCTCTGGACGGTTCGTCACATCGTGGCTAAAACAGTCCTCATACCGCTACCTTGGACAAGTGCGGCCGTTGCCGCGCAGTCAGTGGTCCAGGTGTTTCCCAGATCTTGAACGTTGAAACCATCGAGAGGCCGTCTCTCCAGGGGCGGCAAGCCGTGCGCTATCGCTGGGCCAAGCCTGTTCACCTTCCAAAAAATTCAACCAGCATCAGAAAGGGACCACTCATGTGCATGTTTGGTGGGGGTGGCTCGAAGCAGCCGGACCCGGAACCGACACCGCCGCCGCCGCGCGAGCCCGATCCGCAGCGGCAGGCCAGGAACCTGCAGGAAAACAACCGGCGCCGCCGGGCCGCTGCCTATGGCACGCGGGCAACCAACCTGACCAGCCCGCTGGGTGTCGCCGATTACGGCAGCGCCTCAAGGCCTGGCGTAACGCTTTTGGGGCGGGCCTGATGGGCATTGTCGACGATCTGAAATCGGAACTGCAGTCCGCGCGCGCCGAGCGTCAATGGTATGAGGCCGACTGGCAGGAATATGTGACCTACACCGCGCCCGACATGGAGCGGGCGTTTAACCGGCCGGGCGGGGTGACTGCGCCGGACGGAATGAGCGCCTTGCGGCATTCGGCGGCGCGCGAGCGTTCCCGCAAACTCTACGATCCGACGGCGGTCTGGCTGCTGGATCGCCTGGCCTCCGGCGTCGGCTCGCTGACCATGCCGGAAGGCTTTGCCTGGCACGGTGTCGGTTTCGGCGATCCCTTCGCGCCGCCGCCATCGCAGATCGATGAAGAATTCTTCGAGCTGGTGCGCGATCATCTCTTCCGTGTTCGTTATTCCGGCCGGTCCGGCTTCGCGCTCGCCAATCGCTCCCGACTTCTGTCGACTGTCAAGCTCGGCACAGGCGTTCTCTTTCCGATCGAGAACGAGGACAATCTGGCCGATATTCGAACGCCGGTTCAATACCGTTACGTGCCGCTCTACGAAATTTATCTGATCGTGGATGCGCAGGGAAACGATTGCGGGTTCTTCCGTGTGCGCATGCTGAAGGCCTGGCAGGCGGTGAAGGAATACGGCGGCAACGTTTCGGAAAAGGTGAAGGAAGAAGCCGGGGATCCGAAGCGCAAGAACACCGAACACGCGTTCGTGCATGCGTGTTTCGTGCGCGAAGGCGGTCATGGACAGGCGGGGGACGTCCGGAAATCCCGCTATGAAAGCCTGCATTTCGAGGAAGAGAGCAAACACATCTGCCGACGGGGCGGGTTTTTCGAATATCCGCTGGTGATCAGCCGCTGGGACCGGGACGGATTGTCGCCTTACGGCTCGCCACCGCAGGCAAAGCTGATGAGCGATATCAAGAGCCTGCAGAGCCTTGCCCGGGATGGACTGATCGCAAGCTCACAGGCGGTGCGGCCGCCGATCGCAACGCATGCGCAGGAGCGGCAGCTCGATCTCAACCCCGGCCGGACGAATCCCGGACTGATCGACGAACAGGGGCGGCCGTTGTTCCGGCCGATGATCGATACGGTCAATCCGGGCGCGGCCGACGCGCAGATCGAGAATATCCGTGAAAAATTGCGTGTCGGGCTCTATGGGGACCTCTGGCAGACGCTGCTGCAAGGAAACGGCAGGACGGCAACAGAGGCCAATATCCGCCGCAAGGAAATGGCCGATATGATCGGGCCGTTCTCGACGAATATCCTGGCGGGGAACGAGGCCTTGTTCGAGCGGGAGATCGGCATTCTTGGCCGGCGGGGTGCATTCGCCCCGGGATCTCCCCTGGCGCCGCCCGAGAGCGTTCTTGAAAGCGATGTCACGCTGACCTCGACGGCTCCGATCGACCAGATGCGCGAGGCCGGGCATTTCGAGGCGATCATGGGCTTCCAGGACTATCTCGGCATAGCCGCCGGTGCCGATCCGTCCATCCTGGATCTGCATGACCGGGAAGAGGAATACGACCTGACCCGGCGCGCGCTGGGCCTGCCGGCGAAACTGAAACGCAGACCGGAGGAAGTGGAAGCCCTGCGGAGCGAGCGGGCGGCGCAGCAGGAACAGCAGCAGCAGCTTGCGGCAGGTGAAAGCATGGCCCGGATGGCCAAGGACGGAACGCCTTTGTTGAAAGCCATCGGCGGGCAGGAGGGGCTGGATGGTCTGGCATAGCCTGAAACGGGTCGCACGGCGGCGGCGGGACAGAGCGGCAGCGATCGAACGGGCCTACCGGTCCGTTTTTTTGTGCCGGGAAGGTGAAACGGTGCTGGCGGACCTGGCTGCGGAATGCGGGATCTATCAGGCGCCGCCTTCCAGTCTCGAACCGCGTGCGAGCGGTTACCTGGACGGACGCAAGGCGCTTTATGCCCGCATCCTTGCCATGATCCGAATTTCGCCGGAAGAGCATGCCGCCCTTCAGGAAGCCGCCCGGCTGGAAACCCTGCCTGACTTTGAAACGGATGAGGACTTTTGATGATCGACGGCGAAATTGACGTAAGCGAGGGTGTTGACACGGGGAATGATATGGACCCCGAGAATACCGCATTCCTGTCCGCCTTGAGCGATGAAGACAAGGCTTTCGCATCCGAAAACGGCTGGCGGGGCGTCGGCAATGTTCTGGAAAGCTACCGTTCGCTGCAGGAGCAGCTTTCCGGGTCGCTGACTGTTCCGGACAAGACGGCCAGCGCCGAAGCGAAAGCGGCGTTTTACGCGGATATCTCCAGGAACTGGACGCCAAAAGAGGGATATCAGTTCAAGTTGCCCGACGCGTTGCCGGAGAACTTTCCCTATGATCAGTCCTTTGCCGAGGAGGCGGGAGGATGGTTCCAGGAAGCGGGGCTTCACCCGGACGCCGCGCAAGCGCTGCATGATCGATGGGTCGGCAAGATGGCCGAGCAGTTTGCTTCCCACGAGGAAACGGCCCGCGAAGCCTCATTGAAACAGACAGAAACCGCGGAAGCGGCGCATCTGGCGCTGGTGAAGGAATATGGAGAGCCGGACAGCGACAGTTACCAGAACGTGGTTGCCAAGGCGGACAGGGCAATAAGTGGCCTGAAGTCGGCAGGTGTAGACCTTACGAACTGGTTCTCGGAAAAGGGCGCTTTGACGGAAGCCGGAAAAGACGGCCTGCAGAAGGTGATCGATCCGGTCGCAGTCAAACTGCTTGCTTTTGTGCACGACAGTGCTTTCGCCGAGGACGGTTTGAGCGGGCTTGGCGAAGGTCCCGGCGGAGCAAATCCGTTCGACAAGGGAAATCCCAATCTAAGGCTGCAATCGGAATTGCTGGAAAGCAATCCTGCGCGCGCGCGCCAGCTGATCGTCTCCGCGGGCCGCGATCCGAGGATGTTCGGGCTTTGAAAGCTCAATAGCCTGTTGCCTAAATTAAATTGAGGAGACCGCCGAACGCATTTGCAAAGCAAATTCTGCCTTTGGCGTCTTCCTGAACCCGGCCACCCGCCTAGACGTAATACGCTTGAGAACGGTTGCTGCGGTTTTCAGTTTACCGTTGCTTCCCGTGCACCCCGGCCTTGCGCCGGGGTTTTGCTTTCATCCGGCGCCTGGCTCCGGACAAGAGAGCTGAAGCTGCTGACATGAAATCCATACAGATTGGAACGGGGTTTCCCGGTTCCTGATTGCGCTGTGTCCAGCCGGAATACGGCAGCAGCAGCGTGCCTGCACTCAATTCCAGTGCAAACCGCGGTGGGGCTCGTACGCCACCCGTCTTTCCCGGTGCGGCCGGAAATTCTCATAGATGACTTCAACTCAACTCAAGGAAAATCCATGACTTCTGCAATTTCTGACATCGTCGTGCCGCGTGTCTTTACGCCTTACATGGCGGAGAACAAGCCGGCAAAGCTGGTCATGCTGGAAAAATCCGGCATCCTGGCGGCACCGGCGCCGGAGATCGCCAAGCGCTTCAAGACCGGCGGCAACCAGATCGAGGTGCCCTACTGGGAAGATCTGGACGATGCCGAACCGACGGTGATGGACGACAGCGACAACAAGATCACCACCAGCAAGATCACCGCCAGTGACATGAAAGCCTACAAGCATCGTCTTGCCAAAAAATATGGTGCCAAGACGGTGGCGAGTTATGCCGCGACGGGCAGAGGCGACAGCGCCATGAACCGGGTTGCCGAACGGATCGGCGCCTATTGGGGCCGGCGCAAGGAAGAGCGGATCATCGCCACCGCCGAAGGTGTGATCGCGGACAATGTGGCCAATGACGGCGGCGACATGGTGTATTCGATCTATTCCGATGTGGGTTCGCCGACGGCGGCAAACCGGATCAGCTACCAGGCGATCAACCGGGCCCGGCTTACGATGGGCGAGAATCTCGACGATCTGCGCGTCATCGCCATGCACAGCTTCGTATACGGTACGCTCCTGGACGATGAAAAGATCGAGTTCAAGAAGCCGTCCGAGGCTCCCTTCGAGGTGCCCTATTATGCCGGCATGATGGTTGTTCATTCCGAAATGATGCCCGTGACTGCGGGTTCGAATTCCGATGAATATTCCTGCTTCCTGTTTGCTCCGGGCGCTTTCATGCATTTTGACGAGGTCCCGAACCGGCAGACGATCTACGGCAATGAAGGCACGGAAATCACCCGCGATCCGGACATCGGCGACGGCGGTGGCGCGGATTACCTGACCACCCGGCGCTTCGAGCTGATCCACCCGGCCGGCATGGATTTCCTGGCCAGCTCTCTTGCCAAATCCCAGGGCGCGTCGCTGGCGGAACTGCGCAATGCGGCCAACTGGGACCGGAAGTACACCCGCAAGAATGTGAAATTCGCCTGCCTGAAGGTGAATATCTAGTTCCTGCTGCGATGTAGCGAATTTTCAGGGGTGGCTTCGGCCGCCCTTTTTCTTTGCGGGGAGGGGTTTGAAATGGACGAGATAATCATGCGGCGCCTGAAACATCTGCAGACGCTTGAAGAAAATCACGAGACGGATTTCCAGGCGCGTTGCGGTGACGGGAGAAAAAGCCCGGAAGAAAGACGCGCGGACCTGCGCGATGCGCTTTCCGCCGACTGGAACCGCAAACGCAAGGCATCCGGCGCGCCAATGCCACCCAAAGCGCTGCCCAACGGCTGGCGCAAGGAGCACTGGAAGACGCAACAGGCGATGGCGGCTCACTATGCCGGTGTTACGACGGCCAACAAAAATGAAGCCGTTGAGGCACTCACCGCCTACGAGGCCCAATTTGCCGGGAATGCGGCAGCCTGAATTTCAGAAAAGAAAGCGTTTACATGTCCGGTACGGTCAACACATCCGTTGAGATGGCGAACCTTGCGCTTGCTCATTTGAAAGAGGCGCCGATCCGCGATTTCGATTTTTCCTCAGTCGCCTCCCGCTGGTTCCGCAACCACTACGCCGCCCACCGCGATGCGTATCTTGCCATGCATGACTGGGACTTCGCCACGGAACTGGTGAATCTGGCGGCGGAAACGGAGAGGCCTCCCTTCCGCTGGACCTACCAGTACAAGATACCGTCCGACAGCTTGCGGATGCCGCAACAGACAGTGAATGGCGAGGCCGGAGGCAGCATCATTCCGTTTGAAGTGGTCGGACAGCGGATCATGACCGATCAGCCACCGCCATTCCCGCTGCGTCATATCCGGCGGGTGCTCCGGGAGGCCGAGTTCGCGCCCCTGTTTGTGCACGGTTTCTCGCTGTTTCTGGCGGCGGGCTGTGCCCATGCGATCACCGGCAAGAACAGCCGGGCCGAGGCCCTGCGGCAGGCGGCGCGCGAGACCTTCGATCAGGCCGGAACCTTCGATGCCATGCAGGGCACGCCCCTGCCCATGATTGATCTGGAAATAGTCACAGACCGATGAGCTATCACCTTCAAGCGACATTCAGCCGGGGCGAACTTGACCCCGAACTCATCTACCGTTCGGATCTCGAACTCTTCCGCTCCTCGCTCGCAGAATGCCGGAATTTCGTCACGCTCAAGCGCGGCGGGCTGCGCCGGCGCGGCGGAACCAAGTTCGTTGCAGAGCTCAAGGGCAGCGCGGACAGCGGCTGGCTGATCCCGTTCGAGTTCGGCAACGGCCAGTATTACATGCTGGAATTCGGGGATTATTTCTTCCGGGTTTATACCAATTCCGGCCGTGTGGGCTCTGTGGAGGTGGCGACGCCCTACAGCAAGACAGTGTTGCCGGAGCTGAAATTCGTCCAGTCCACCGACACGCTGTTCATCACAGGCGGCGGAGTGCCGCCGCAGGCCCTGCAGCGCCTGGGAGAGACTTCGTGGGCGATGGCGCCGATGTCCTTCAAGGACGGTCCCTTTCTGGACGTCAACATATCGCCGACCAACCTGAAGCCTTCCGGCACCGGGAACCCGGTGCCGGACATGTCGTCCAATTCGGCGCCGAGCGGGACGGTCTCGGCCTCCAACGGCAGTGCAAGCGCCTGGCAGGTGTTCAACCGTTCGGAAGGTAAAGTCGTTCTGTCCGGCAGCGGAAACGGATGGGTGCAGTATCACTTTCCAGGCGCGGTGGTGATCGACGGCTACATGCTGCAGTCGCCCAATGACAACAGCCAGAATGACGACATGCCCTGGCAATGGAACATAGAGGCGTCGAACAACGGCTCGAGCTGGACCATTCTGGATACGCAGGACGGTCAGGACACCTGGGCTTCGAACGAATGGCGGCAATATGCCTTCCACAACGAGACTGCCTTTTCCTACTACAGGCTGAGCTTCACCCAGGGCGGCGGTTCCAGTTCGGACAATTCGGCGATCGGTCAGATCGTGTATCATCAGGCTGGAGAAGATCAGACGCCGTTTAACCTGACGGCATCGAGTACGGCGGGTATCAACGGCAGCGCCGGGTTCAAGACCTCGGATGTCGGCCGGCATGTGCGCTTTCGCGGGTCTGACGGGTTCTGGCGCTGGTTCAAGATAACCAGCCGGACGTCCTCCTCCGTCGTTCAGGTCCAGCTTTTCGGGCAGTCGCTGCAGGACACGAAGGCCCAGAGCATCTGGCGGCTTGGAGCATGGTCCGCAACTACCGGCTGGCCGGATACAGTCGGGTGGCACAAAAGCCGTCTTGCCTTTGCCGGAACGCAGCAAGAGCCGCAGAAAATATGGGAAAGCCAGACGGAGGACTTCACCAACTTTTCGGTCTCCCACGTTCTGGATGCGTCGGATGCTGTGACCGCCGGCATATTGTCGGGGCAGGTGAACCGCATTCAGTGGCTCATTGACGACAATGACCTGATCGTCGGCACCACAAGGGCGGTGCGGGCCGTCGGCAAGGCGACGGACCAGGATCCTTACGGGCCGGAGAATGTCGATCAGCGGCCGGAGACCAATTTCGGCGCCAACAGTATCAGCCCGATCAAGGTCGGTTCCGTTCTGCTTTATTTCGGCCCGTATGCGACCGATATGCGGGAAATGGCCTATGATTTCGGGGCGGACGGCAGGGTTTCGCAATCCGTCAGCGAGGTGCAATCGCATCTCTTCCGCGAGCGCATTTCCGGGGCCTGCTATCAGCAATATCCCGATAGCATCATCTGGGCCTGGGACACGCAGGGACGTGCCATCGGTTTTACCTATGAGCGGCAGCAGCAGGTTTACGGCATGCAGCGTCATGACTTTGGCGGCGTGGTGGAATGCATGGCCGACCTCTCCGGAACAGTGGCGGATGAGGTCTGGATGATCGTCAAGCGGACCATCAACGGTCAGACGAAGCGCTATATCGAAATCATGCAAAGGCCCTTTGCGGGAGGCGCTATCGAAGACGCCTGGCATCTGGATTGTGCCAGCCGTTACGAAGGTGCTCCCGCGAACACGATTACCGGCCTCGGCTATCTGGAAGGGGAGGATGTTGTCCTCTACGCGGACGGGACGGATTATAGGGCAAGCGTGAGCGACGGCGAGGTGAACCTGCCCAACGGGCAGACCGCGCAAAAAATCCTTATCGGGCTGGATGTACAGGCGAGAGCCAAAACGCTGCCTTTTCCGGTCAAAACCCAGGACGGATCGGCGATGGGCCGAAAAATGCGGATCGACAGCTGCAATGTTGCGGTTCTGGAAACCGGCACGCTGAAAGCGGGCGCCGACGAAACCTATCTGGACGAGCTGATCTACTACCGGGCAGGCGATCCGGCGGGTCAACCGGCGCCGCTGCGCACGGGTGTGCTCGATCAGACAATCGAAACCCGATGGGAAGACGGGGGGCAACTGACGCTGGAAGCGGGCGGCGGCAAACCCTGCACCATCCTGGCCGTCAATTTCGGCCGAGACGCGGAGCCTTGAAACATGTGTCATCCAGCAATTTTAACGGCGGTTTCCGTATTGGGATCCCTGGCCGGCGGCGTCGTTCAGGCCCAGGGCATCCGTCAGCAGTCGGAAGCGGAGGCACAGGCGGAGGAACGCCGCGCCCAGCTAACGGATCGACAGAAGGACGTAAACCAGACGCAGGCATCTTTCGAACGAAAACGAACGCTTGAACGCCTGGATCGTGTGCTAGGCGACAACCGGGCCGCAGGTGCTGAACGGGGCTTGTCGGAAACCGGTTCGCTCACCGATGTCGCGGACGACAATGCTTACGAAGCCGCTCAGGACATCGAGGCGATCCGTTACAGGGCCGAGGGTGAGCGAGGCAATCTTGCATTCGAATCCAGCGCAGCCAGAGAGCGGGCGAAATCCCAGCGCCGGGCCGGAAGGATCGGCGCGGCAGGCGCGATCCTGGGCGGTGCCACCAGTGCGGCAACCACACTCGGCAATGCCATTTACAGCAGCACTTCGAAAATCAGCTGACGGCGAACGGTTCTCATAATATGGCAAGATTAGAAAAATACAGCGGTGCGCAGGGGCTTCCGGGCGTGCGCCGCCCGCAGGTGATTGCGGACACAGCCGTCGGGAGTGCAATCGCGGCACTGGGAGGCCAGATCCAGCGGTCCGCAGGACAGGCCGGCCGGTTGGCGCAGCTCGCTCAAAGGCGTCAGCAGCAGATAGACGACTTTGAGCAGATCAAGGCTCAACGGCAGTTGCGGGCCTCTATGACGGTCAGGCAGGCGGAGGAGTTGCAAAAGCTTCATCCGGGTGCCGCCGGATACACCGAAGCCATGCTCGCGCATCTGGAAAAGGGACGCGAAGACGCTCTCAAAGCGCTGCCCGAAACCGTGCATGCCAGCTTCAACCAGGAATTCGAGGCAAGGCGGGCAGGGTATGTCAGCGGTTTTGCCGCTCAGGAAAATGCAGCAAACAGAACTTATTTTCGGCAGGGGGGGCTGGATGTTTCGGCGCAGCTTGCCTCCGATGTCCGGGAAAACCCGGAATTGCTTGAAGACGCCTTCAAGGAAGGCGAGGCGGTTCTGGCTGCGATGCCTTTGCCGCCGGACGAGAAAGAAGATGCGCTCCGCGAGCTGGATGCGCAGCTTACCGGAGCCTGGCTTGAGACCCGTCCTCCCAAGGAACAGGTTGCCGTACTTGAAAGCGAGCTGAGACGGCGAGAAATGCTGGCCGCCGGCGATGATGAACTTCAGATAGATGAAGACCTGCCCGGGGTATCGAGTTCCGGAGCGGGGCCTGTCCGGCTCAGGGGCATGCCGGACGTTTTCTTGAAGCGACTGCATGAAAACGCGGTGAAAAAAACGATCGCTACGGCCCTGTCCGAATCAGAACGCATTGCCGACAGAATTGCGAAGGCGCATGGGCATTTCGACCCGGGAGAAATCGAGAACAATTCAGTTCTCGAACCGTTTCAGAAGGTGCAGTTGATCAAAAGTCTGAACCATGCTATTTCAGAACAAAAAGAGAACATTGACGCAGTTAATCGAGTGCTATTCTCAGAACCGGGAGAAGATCTGGGCCCAGCCCAAAGCCGTTTCGTGGATCGGGCCTTTGCTTATCTCGATGACGGTGAAACGGATCGAAATGCGCTGGCGCGGGGGATTTTGCACGCCAAGGGTGTGTTGCCTAAACCATATGTGAATTCGCTCAAAAAGGGCCTGGCGAGCAATGATCCTCAAGAAGTTGGCAACGCTTACGAGAATCTGACGCAAATATTCGCGATCAACCCGAATGCTGTGCGGGAAATTGAGCAGGCAGAAGGCCTTGAGGAAGCCTTAACCAAATGGCGATTGCTCACCGACCTGAACGGGATGAATGTCGAGGAGGCTGCTGAAAAACTGGTAACGGCCAATGACCCCGAACGACGCGCCGATCTTGAACAAGAGTTTGAAAGAGAGTTGTCCGGAGGCAAGCGGAAACAGATCGAAGCGACAGAAATTCTGGATCGGCTTGGGGCCTCAGCCTATGGCGATGTTCAAATTCCCGGAGATGAATTTTTAAACGGAATTGACTTCGTCGAGCAAAATCGCCGGCAAAACAGGCCGGGGGACGAGATCAAGCTCGCGGGTAGCGTCAACGATTTCAGCAAGTCCGTCGGTGTACCCGTCATAGGCCGGCTCAATCCCGATGAGCCGAGTGAATTTTATGGTGGGCTTTCGCCTACTCAAATGGGTGCAGACGCCTATCCCTATGTCCGCCTGATGTCGGACCTGATGAACCCGGCTTCGACAGCATCGGTTCTGTTGAACAAAAGAGGTCGAACGGGAGGAGGCAAAAAAGCATCCGACAGTGGCAAAAACGACAACCATGGAGATGGCGGAAGGGCGACGGAAAAAGCGCAGAAGCAGGTTGAGAATTTAAACGCCAAACTCGCAGATGCGAAAACCCGGCGCGAAAAGAAGCTGCTGGATAGAAAAATCAGGAACGTCAAGAAAGCGGCTCAAAGAGCGGCAAAGGGCGAAATCCATAGCACGAGAGGGAAGGGTGAGCGATGAAAGGCACTGACTGGAAGTGGCGACCGGGGGTTTCTGTGGGGCCGGTTAAATTCGGTGTGTCTCTCCAGGACTATCAGGCGGATTTTGATGTCGCTCTCATAGAACCGGAAGGGACCGATGCGACTGGATGGGGAGAATATGAATTTGGCGGGGAGGACAAAACGGTCTGGACTGAAGAAGGCAAGATTGTCGGCGTTCGATGCGATGATTTCTTTGGTTACAAGGGAAAAAATCTTATCGGAATGTCTGAAGCCGAATTCATTGAGCATATGGGCCGGGATCCGGACGAAATAGGCACGAGCGTAGAATACGAGGACGGATCGATTCAAACTCCCTTTGAATATGAAGATCTTGCCTTGGAAGTATGGTCTGAAGACGGGAAAATTGTATGCGCTTCCGCAACCGAGATTGTGAATGATTAGAGGGATTTGCCAGACTCTCGTGCATTCCATCTCTCTTGTTCTTCAGGTACGCGTGCCCTCCTGGTGCCAGAAAAATTGATATTCCACTCAACGCACGCCGATCAATTCGCGGTCATGGCTTTTTCTTCCGGTCGTTCTCAAACCCCTTTGCATATCATCTCCGCCTCTACAGGCTTCGCCGCTGATGTGGCGGCTTTCAATTTAACAGTTGGTTGAGGTCCATCACCCTTTACGTCAAATCGCTCACATGTGGATTGATGTGATAGCAGATAATCTTTTTATTTCAATAATTTACAGAATTTCTCGACGTTTGGGCGAACGCTGGATGCTCTGGCCGCCAATAGATTTTCGTGCACTCGGCAATTGAAGCCGCTGCAATTACGAAGGAAAATTCATGACAGTAGCTGCCTTAACGGACGGCCGTGCCCAGATACAGGGCGACGGCGTGACCAATCGTGTCGACCTGCCGTTCCAGTTTGTCGATCAAAGTAACCTGCAGGTCGTTCACACTTCAACGGAAGGTGCAACGACGATCTGGATTTACCAGCAGAGCCCCGGCAACTGGTTCTATTCCGGAGGAAATTTTTCGACCGGTACCGTTTTTTTCGATGCCGCGGCCTTGCAGACCGGAGAACAGCTCACGGTCTTGCTGGTCGGTGCATTCGACCAGCCCTACAGCCTGGCAGGCGGGGAGATTGACCCGGCCGTCATGGAGCGGGCGATGGACCGCACCGCGATCAACATGCAGTCCGTGGCGACCCGGGCGCTGATGGAGAAGAACGGCGGTTTCGATCTGCTGGGAAGACGCGTGATCAACGGGATCGAAGCGGCGGACAATGGCGACCTGCCGACCCTTCAGCAGGTTCTGGAAATCGCCTCGCTGCCTGGAGCTCAGGGACCCAAGGGGCCGGTTGGCGACCAGGGCCCGACCGGACCGGCGGGCGCTCAAGGACCGGAGGGGCCTCAGGGACCACAGGGGGAGCGCGGTCCTCTGGGCTATGAAGGTCCCAGGGGGCCGACCGGACTGCAGGGACCGGAAGGTCCGCGAGGACCGGAAGGACCGACAGGGCCGACGGGATCCCAAGGGCCGATCGGGACCCAAGGCACTCAAGGCCCGGAAGGTCCGGTGGGCAAGTCCTTCGATCCGGACGCTTCCGGGCTTACCGCGGACAGGAGCGCTTACAATGCGGAACCCGCCAATTTTTCGTTTCTCGACGTCGAGACAGGCACGGTCTATTTCAAACTTTCCAATGACATAGGTGCCTGGTCGGACGGGGTTCCCTTCGGCCGCGGTCCTCAAGGACTGCAGGGTACACAAGGCATTCAGGGGCCCGCCGGTCCGGTGGGTATGGTCCATCGTGGAAGTTGGTCAAGTTCGCAAAGCTATGATGTGAGCGATACCGTTTCCCATGACGGATCATATTTTATTTGCGTTGCAGCCCACACAAATGTCCTCCCGGAAGACGCCGCCGCCGAATGGGACAGCGTAACCTCAAAAGGCGAGCGCGGCCTGCAAGGGCAGCAAGGCATCCAGGGACCGGAAGGCCCACAGGGTATCCAGGGACCGGAAGGCGTCCAGGGGCCGAAGGGTGACACCGGCGCTCAAGGCCCGACGGGAGCACAGGGTCCGCAGGGGCCGCAGGGAGACCCTGGTCTGATTTACCGCGGAATGTGGTCTTCCGGCGAGCCCTACAATTCCGATGAAACGGTGACCTATAACGGCTCGGCCTATATTTCGCTGACGGTCAACATTGGGCAGAACCCGAGCACGTCACCCGACGACTGGGGGCTGCTGTCCGCAAAGGGCGATACCGGCGCGACGGGTGCGACCGGACCGCAGGGCACACAGGGGCCGGTCGGTTCAACCAGCTATGACGCCGGAACGCTGGACGGGCTGAATAGCACGCAATTTGTACGCTCGGATGCAAGCGACACCATGTCGGGAACCTACACCGTGACTGGAAACCTTACGGTTCAGGGCAACTGGTATGTCGGCAAAAACGGAGGCAGCGACAGCAACGCCTATTTCTATGACGACAACAGCAATACCTGGAGGTCGTTGCAGTGGGATGACAGTACGAATTTTTGGCGGTTTGAAGACAATGGAGGAACTTTTTCGCCTCCAGCACTGTTCAGCACAACATCCAGTGCAGGAGACACCAATTTCCCCTTAGGTCATATCGTTGTCGCTTCATGGGGGGCGTCTGCAGCTAATCGAAATGCAAGCCGGACTTTATATACTTATTCTGCGAACTCTGAGCAATATATCGATAGCAACGCCAACTCTTCAAGCAGAGGATCGACGATTGCCGGGACATGGCGTTCTCGAGGCGTTGCTGGAAATGGCACGAGCATCTACCAAAGGGTTGCATAATGGGGAATAAATTTGAAATTCGAGAAGTACTCGAAGTATTTCCTCATTGGGAAACCGATCACACCGCTAAAGGTGCTAGTTACATTACTGGCACAGTTGTTTTTGAGGGTAGAGTTCCTGGAGATGAAGTAGAAAGTCGTATAGAATATGGTTTACGGGTGGAAGACTCAAGTGCAAATGCTCAGTTGGTGCGGAAGTATTTACAGATTTGGCTAGAAGCTGGCGGTGTTATACCAGAGTGGGTGCCGCCAACAGATGAAGAACTTCGAGAACTAATGCCCCCTTTGACTGCCCGGCAATTCCGGTTGGGATTGCTTCAATGCGGTCGGTCTCTGGAACAGGTGGATAAAGCGATTTCAGTGATAGAAGACGATATTGAGCGGGCTCACGCGCAAATAGAGTTGGAATACGCTACGGAATTTAAGCGTGCCAATATACTATTGATGAGCTTATGGTCAGCTTTATGTTTCACACCGGAAGAAGTTGATGTGCTTTGGCAGGAAGCCTTGCAACTCTGAACTCTCCGACACTTTGAACCGTAAGTACCGCCCTCGAGGCGGTTTTTTGTGTTTGAAAGCTTCTTCATGAAATTGACTGCTGATTGGCGCCGGGTCCTGAAACGGGCCTGGAGCGTCCGCCTGATGGTGTTTGCCGCGCTGCTGAGCGGTGCGGAAACCGCGCTGCCTTTCCTTGGGAATTCCATCGAGCCGGGGCGGCTGGCCGGCTTGTCGGCCCTGGCAACAGCGGGGGCATTCGTCGCCCGCATTCTCGCACAGAAGGACATGGAAGATGAAAAGTAAGCGTGCCAAGGCCGCGCTTGCGTCCGGGCTCGGTCTCGTGGCGTTGACGGCAACTTTCCTGACGGCTCCCTGGGAGGGCACCGAGAACCGCGCCTATTGGGACAGGCTCGGCAGGGTTTGGACCGTCTGCACCGGTGAAACCAAGGGCGTGCGCAAGGGCGATACCTATACCGACGAAGAGTGCAGGGACATGCTCTACCGCACACTGGAAAAGGACTACCGGCAACCGCTGCGGAATTGCGTGAAAGGTTATGACGGCCTTCCGCTGAGCCTGCAGGCGGCGATGCTCGACGCGGCCTACAATGTGGGCACGGGTGCGATCTGCCGGTCCACGGCGGCCAGGCGGGCGATGGCGATGAACCTTGCCGGGGCCTGCAAGGCGCTGACCTGGTTCAACAAGGCCGGCGGGCGGACGATCCGGGGACTGGTGCTGCGGCGCGAATATGGTGATAAGACGCGCATCGGCGAATACGAACTGTGCATGGCGGGGCTGAAATGATCGGCTTGCCAGGCGCGCTCCTGCGAAGCCGCGCCGCCTGTTCCGTTCTCGCCGTTGCCGCCGTTCTGGGCGGTTTTTTTGTGTGGCACAAGGTGGACAGGTCCGGCGCGGTGCGCCGGGCGGTTGTTGAATATGTCGCCAAGGTGGAACTGGCCTCAAGCCGGGCGGAGCTGGAAGAGCTGAAGCGCCGCCATGCTGTCGCAGCCGGGGCGGCGATGCGTCTTCAAACCGAAATCGAAAAGGCCTTTGCCGAAGCCGAGGCCGCCGAACAGGAGCTTGAGCACTATGTCTCAACCGTTGAAGATAGCTGCGTTGTTGAGCCTGGTCTCGTTGAGCGCCTGCGGAACCGTTGACCAGCGGTTGAAAGCGGCAGCGGAACAGGCCGGACGGAGGGAAGCGCAGAAGGTTCTGCCGGACCATCCGGATGATTGTCGGAAAATAGAGCGCTCCGGTGTCCGCACTGGCGAACCGCTGGATGTCGCTTTACTTCGAACGGATCAAGCCCTTGGCCGGTCCAATGCCCGCGTGCTCCGCTGCGCTGGTTGGTATGCCGAAATTCAGGCTGGATTTGGAAGGGGGGAGCCGTGACGAATGAAGAGTTGCGGGAAATTGCCCGTTTGGGTGGCAAGGAGGGTGGACGTGAAGGGGCGCGGGAAGTCCTTCGCGCACTGGGCGTCGACATCGAACACCCGCTGGAGGCACAGAAAGACATGCACTTTCTACGTGATTTCCGGAAAGGGACTTACAGCGTCAAGGTGAAATTCATAAATACCACCATAGGCGCCTTTGCATTGGCCGGCCTCTACAAGCTTTTTTCAGGTGTCATGTGGGAACCCTGAGTGTGAGCAGTCACAGACTTGACCTGAGTGAACTGTCCGATACACGCCAGTCCCTGGTGACAACTTTGGGGCGCTCCTGAAGGCATGCGACGCCGGTTATTGAGGGATTGCCAGAAACCAGAGGTTCCGGCGGATGTTGCGGAACCAGCGGCGGCTGGAAGGGCCTTCTCCTGCTTCCCGTTCCCCGGGGCCGTTGTAATTCAAGCGGTCGTTCATCACTCTGGAGCCGTCCCAGAAATCGATATGATCCCCTGAAGTGCCGTCCGACCGGCGGAAACAGTCTTCGAAATAAATGATCCCGGGCGGGCCCGACAGTGTTCTCTCGATCTGTTCGGCAGTCATGGAGTCGGATCCCGCCTTGGAAAAGCGCTGGAACGTCCAGATGCCCCGCAAATAATCAATCAGTCGGGAAGCGCTGGCATTGTGGGCAACATCTGTTCCGCAGCGCCTGTTGGTCGCGCTGTGGGTGTGACGGATCCGGCTTCGATCGAAATGAAAGCCGATGTCCGCACGCATAAGTGCCACGCTCATTCTAACGGCACACTGATTGGTCACGCTCTCTTGCCCACAAGGCATTCCCTGCACGTCGCGAAAGGTCTGGTATTCCCGCAATAATGTCGCCGCTGTGGGAAGGCGGACGGCTCCAGGTCCGAGAGTCCGTTCCGTTTCCGCCCGCGGCGTTATGGACGGCGCGGGGGTGATGCTCACCGGCACGGGTGCACGCGGCGCCCGTTCGTCAAGGACTTTCCATGTAAGTCTGCCTGCGACACCATCTCCTGTACGGCCTTCTTCGGCCAGCCCGGCAATCGCCTGAAAACGGGCGACCGCGGCAACCGTTTCACCGCCGTAATCTCCGTCCAACGTTCCGTCGGGACGGATCGAACGGCGCATGGATGCAGACCCCACGCTGATCAGCGCATTTTGCAGTATACGTACCGCTTCTTGGTCAGGGTCACCTCGACGCAAGGGTGGAGCGTTTTCCGCGGCATTGCGGATACGTGCATTGTCTCTGAACTGCGGATTGGACAGGGGCATTTCCCGGATCTCTCGGATTGTGGCGCATTTTCAGCACGAAAGGCTGTAAAAGCCTCAAGCCCGTAAAATAGGTCTTTTGTCCGGTGGAGCCCGTGACGCGCGTCACGGTCTGCAGTCTCGATTTCCTTTTTTTTGAGAGTCAGCTTCTCTCGCTGGTTGATTTGTTGGAATCACGTTCCGATCAGGCACGGTGCTGACCGGCCCGAGAGGCTTCCCTGCCGGGAAACACATTCTGTGGGCGACAGACTGTTCACTAATGTGCGTCTAGTACGCCGTAATCTGCGCAACTATCTACATTTCGTGAACATAATAACCGGAAACGATTGCTATTGATTGGAGATATCCCCATGAGCAAGCCCGTAATTCTTCAGATTGATGCTTCGGCCAGAAAAGCAGGTTCGGTAACGCGCGAGCTGACAGGCGCCATTGCAACACAGCTACTGAACAGGTCTCCGGACGCCAAGGTTCTGATCCGTGACGTTTCGCAGGGACTGCCTTTTCTGGACGAAGAGTGGGTGGGGGCGAACTTCACCGATCCTGCGGAGCGAACGGCGGCGCAAAGGCTGAAGCTTGCCCTGTCCGACACGCTCGTTGCAGAACTGATAGCTGCGGACACGATCATCGTTGGTGTGCCCGTTTACAACTTTTCGATCCCCGCGGCCCTTAAAGCCTGGGTCGATCTGATCGCACGGGCAAAAGAGACATTCAAATATACACAGAACGGTCCGGTTGGCCTTCTTGAAGGCAAGAAAGCCTATCTGGCGGTCGCATCGGGAGGAACCAAAGTCGGCTCGGAAATCGATTTTGCCGTAAACTACCTGAAACATATGCTCGGGTTTGTCGGCATAAATGATGTCACCATCATTGCCGCCGACCAACTGATGATGGATCCGGCGAAACAGGAGGTTGCTTTGGCGCAAACGCGTGAACTTGCTGCTTAGCCGTGGAGCGTTCCGCAAGTAAACAAACGGCGGTCGATTTGGTCGAGGGTCACCGGACCAAGGCAATTGTCCGTTTCTGCCGGGGCCCGGTCTTGCTCGCCGGGTCGTCGTCGATCTCAATCTATGATTGCGTTAGCATTTGAGAGAAGCGCGGCGAAATATCAACTCCGGAGAACGGAATATTGCCCTTGCGGGGAATGAGCAAGGTCTGCAGTCGGCCGATCAGCCGTTTCCGCTTCCTGCCTGCACCTTCTGGTGCAGCAGGTTGGAGTCGTCTTTATCTTATTCTTTTTGTTGCGGAATTCTTTCAGCCGAAATCCTGGTATCAGCTTCTGTTTGTTGTCTATTTTGGGGTTGGATCAGATTACGCCAACCACGATGGCAGCCAGAAAAGCAAGGGCTGCAAGAAAGGCAATCATGTTCAGGTTCCGTGCAAGGGTCATTTGTGCGCTCCCGATTACCTCTGTTCGACGGAACGATATTAAGACAGCCGTTCAGGGAAACGAAGAAAAAAAGATGCTGCAATGCAAAGCCGCTATGCGCTCCTGAGTTGCGCCCCTTCAGGATTTGTTAATTAAGGCATTGATAGAAAACAGTCCCTGAGATTGGGAAGAGTTCGCAGACGTTGTTAAGGCGGGTTAATATTTTTTCAGCTACAGAGCGGTACGCTCGCCGGGAAGCAACCGATATCGGCACCGGGAACCGGTGAAATTCCCCACAATCCCGATAAATCCGGCAGTAGCTTAGTGTTAACAGACTTTTGCTATATTTCTGCACACGCGCGATGAATGCGTCGGAGTGTCAATGTTCGATCTTAGCAAAATTGCTGACCTGGCAAGAGATCCCAGCGCTGCGGGCCGCAAAAGCCTGATCTGCATGCTGACGGATCTTTTTGTGAGCGCCGGTGACGACCGGGATGAACAGATCAGCCTGCTTTTCGGCGATATCGTCCTGAAGGTTCTCGGGCAACTGGAAGAAGAAACCCGGATCATTCTGTCCAAGAGAATGTGCGGGGAAAAAAATGCGCCGCTTGAACTGATGGTGAAGCTGGCTCAGGATACCCTGGCTGTTGCTGAACCCGTTCTGGAACAGTCTCCCGCGCTTTCGTCAGAGGATCTGGTGGCAATAGCCAAGACTGCCCCTATAGAGCATTTGGGGGTCATCGCCGGCCGACAGTCCATCGACGAGTCCGTCACATCGGTCCTGGTCGATCGGGGCGATGCCGGGGTTCTGAGCAAGGCCGCTGAAAACAAGGGGGCTCACTTCGCGGATGCTTCCTTCCTGAAGCTGGTGGAAAAAGCTCGTACCAGCATAAAAATCCAGGCTGCCCTCATTGACCGTACGGATTTGACCGAAGAGGCAGCCGAAGCTTTGTTGCCGTTCCTGGCTGAAGAATTGAAAGAACGGGTCACTGCGCTTGGAGCTGACAATACCCTCGTCCAGTTGCTGGCGCAGCGGGCCGCCCTGGAAGTGGCGGCCCGCTCCCAGAAGCTTGAAGAAGCGCGGGAGCAATCCAACGCACTGATACAGGACGTCGTCAGCAAGAAGGCTAAAATCGGCGATGCCGTGATCCTGTTCGCACGGGCCGATCGAACAGCGGAATTGGGAATATTGCTGGGCAAAGTGAGCCAACTTCCGCCGGCCGCCGTGTCTCAGCTACTGTTCAGTACAAGCGACAAGCCGCTGGTCATACTTTGCAAGGCAAACGGTGTTCCACCGGAAGCCTACAAAGAGATCCTTACGATGCGTGCCAGGCGCCTCCGCATTGGCGGTCTGGAGCTGAACGCTGCCATTCAGCGCTATGCAGCCCTGAGCGAGGATGGGGCCAAGCGGTCGCTCGAAATCCTGAAGCAGTCCGGAGCTTCGTTCGGCCTGAAAACCAGTGATGAAAATGCGGCATCGGATGAAACCGCCGTTAAGAAAAAGATCCCTTTCGCTTCCAGCCGAAGTTCTTCCGCGAGCTGATGCCTATCCCGCCGACCGCTGCAGCGTAGCGGTCATGGCAGCTGCGGAAATCAGAAACCCACCGCCCACCTTGTTGACGATCCGCAAAAGAGACGGGTTTTGAATTTTCCGGCCAACCGCTGCCGCTGCCAGAGCGTAGATCGCTGCATTCAAAATGCCCAGGACAACGAATGTTGTCCCCAGCAGCGCCAGTTGGGGCACAACAGGGGCCTGGGCGGCAATGAAGTGCGGCAGAAACGCCATGAAGAACACAATGCCTTTCGGGTTGAGCGCGGTAACGATGTACGCATGCCAGAAAATCTTCCGGGCGGGTATATCCGCCACCTTGTGCGGGCCGAGCGCGGTGGGCCGGCTGCGCCACATTCTGATCCCGAGCCAGACCAGGTAAATCGCCCCGACCCATTTGAGCATTGTAAATGCAGTTGCGGAAGCCGCCAGAATGGCACCCAATCCCAGGAGAGAAACCACCGCCGCCGTCGCATCGCCCAATCCTACACCCATCACGCTTGCAAATGCCGATTTGCGGCCCTGGGTCAGGGCGTAGCTCACGACAAGCATTACGGTCGGTCCGGGTATGGCCAGAACGATCAGCGTTGCAACAATATAGGCGGAATATAATTCTAGCGTCATGAGAACCCTACGGAGCTGGTTGCCGAAACTTAGTCCGCCGATGAGAGTTATTCAAGCAAGCGCACCCAAATTTAACGATCGGGATCCGGGAGAAAAATGCGGATTGTCACTCAGTATTGCTGTGCTGTCCTGGCGGGGACGGTCTTCGGTCTGCCTGCGCCAGCAGCGGGTGAACCTGTCCCGAACGCCAAACCGCTGGCGACAACCCGCCAGCAACCGTTTCTGGAGGGCATCGACACACCGCCCGCCAAGCCACAGGTTCCGGACAGCACCAGAAATGTATCAGGTACACGGTCTGAGCCACTTGCAGCATGTGACATTCCGGGAGCCTTGCTGGATGTGGCCGAACCGGTCACGGATGGCGGATATGAAGATTGCGGAATTGCGGACCCGGTCAGACTTGCCGGCGTCGTAAGTGGGCCGAACACAGCGAAGTTTCATGCTCCCGTGACAATCTCTTGCGACTTCGCCAAGGTTCTGACCGACTGGCTTAGACGGGACGTTCTTCCCGTAGCTGAGCTCGAATTCGGCATTCCGGTGGCTGTTGTGGCAAGCGGGCCGGGTTACCAGTGCCGTCGGCGGAATAACCGGCCGGACGGGAAACTGTCCGAGCACGCGTTGGGCATGGCCATCGATATCACTCAATTTCAGCTGGCCGACAGCTCAAACATTTCCATTGAAAAAGACTGGGTGACCGCGACTGGGAAGGGGAAATTCCTGCAGGCAATTCATGCCAAGGCCTGCAGACGCTTCACGACGGTGCTCGGTCCGGATGCGGATGCCAATCACCGTTCTCATTTCCATCTGGATGCCGGCTGCCACGGTCAGGACTGTACGTATATTATCTGCCAATGACTTAGGGTACGGACTCATAAAATTATGCTTTCAGGTCGTTTGGAAATTAATTGGAACAAAGAGGTGATAGCGCGAGAAATCTTTACGGTTTTCAAAGTTTTGTAACACCGGAAACCGTTGCTTTCGATACGATCCAAAGGACAGCAAGCCGGCAGCCAAGAGCAGCGTCATAGCTCTTGCGTCATGTACCGGCATGGCTCCGCACGCTTTTCCTCGCTCCTATTTGCCGGATTGATGCCTGAATGAATAATTTTATGGGTTCGTACCCTTACTCACGGCTTGCAAATCACCCGCAAGCTTGTTCCATTCGAGCCATTGACCGCAAAAGCCGGAACCACTGATGGAACGATATACGACTGCCGTTGATGCCGCGCTGGACCTGCGTCCCGATCAGCCGATTTACTGTTTCCGGCCCGAGGTGCTGCGTGAGGACGTGAAGCAGTTTCAGGCCCTTTTTCCCGGAAAAACCGCTTATGCTGTGAAGACCAACGGGGAACCATTCGTACTGGATGCGATCGCAAAGTCCGGCATCGATTGCTTCGATGTTGCATCGCCGGCTGAATTTGCCGCCGTCCGCAAGGCCGCGCCCAAGGCCGAGATGCTTTACATGCATCCGATCAAGGCCCAGTCCGATATACGGCTGGCCCTTGAACAATACGGCATCCGTACGCTCTCCCTGGATCATGAGGACGAGGTTGCGAAGATCCTGCGGATCGTGCGGGCTCTCGATATAGATCCAGGCACAATCACGCTGTTCGTACGCATCGCCACCAAAGGCCACGCAGCCTATGAGCTGTCGAAGAAATTCGGCGCGGCGCCGGGGCATGCGGTCGAACTTCTGCAGCGCATCCACCGCATCGGGTTCAAATGCGGGTTGTGCTTCCATGTCGGCAGTCAGATCGAAGAACCCGAGATCTATGAACGTGCCCTGGCCTCGGCGGACTGGATTAGGTCGCGGGCAGGGGTGCCGATTGTCGAGCTGGACGTCGGCGGCGGCTTTCCGGCCGTCTACGGCCACGACCCGCGCCGCAAGGTCCGGGAAATGCCGTCGCTTGAAGAGCTGATGGCGCAACTCAAGGCGGATATTACCGACTGGCAATTTGACGATCTACCGCTGGTGGCCGAACCCGGACGGGTAATCGTTGCAAGGTCGATTTCCCTGATCGTTCGGGTTCTTTTGAAAAAGGGCCGCCGCCTTTACATCAATGACGGTATCTGGGCTTCCCTGTCGGACAGCTGGACCGGTAAGATCACGCTGCCGGCGCGGTTCATCCCGGACCCTGCACGGAAAACCCGGTCAGGCCAGGCGGACAAGATCGTCCCTTTCAAGGTTTGCGGTGCGACCTGCGACAGTGTGGATATTTTGTCCCGTCCGTTCTGGCTTCCCGAAACGGTCGATACGGGAGACTGGATCGAGATAGGTCATATCGGTGCCTACAGTCTGTCGCTGAGAACGCGATTCAACGGCTTTTATCCGGAAAAGGTGATCGAAGTCAGCACGCCGTTCGATGCCGGCGAGGCGCCCGAGGGCTTCGCGTCCATCGAGACGATGGCTGACTAAGCGAGGGCGGGATCTTAAAAAAATACGGCAACACGCGGGTGGCCAGTTGGGCTGACCTGTCGCTCGTTGCCGTAAGTTTGCGGGCTATGGGCTTTTCGGCGTCCGAAGCCTATTGGCAGAAGCGCTGTTCGCCGCCATAGGTGGTGAAGGTGCCAGTCGACTGATTAAAGGACCGGTATTTCGAGGAGCAGTACTGGTACCAGGCAGGGCTCCAGGGCTGGTATCCGACAGTTCCGTGTACACGGCCAGGGTAAGGGGCCGGCGGGTAGTAGTTGACCGGCGGCGGGCCTGCGTAGCTCGGTTGGCGGGTCGCCCCCAGCAGGATCGCGCCTGCCGCAAGGCCGATTACGCCGGCTGCGACGGCTGCACCCAGATTGCCGTTGTTACCATGTTTCTTGTAACCTTGGTTGTTGTTGTGGCCTTTTTGTTTCCGGTGCGACCCATAATGCTGATTGTGGTCCCCGCGGTTGTTATTCCAACTGTTTCTTGGTCCAGCTTCGGCGGTTGCGATTGTCGGCAGAAGAAGTGCGCCTGTCAGGGCGGCGGCGATCATGCGTTTGCTCGTGTTGTTCATTGTCTCTCTCCAAGGGCCCGCGCCTTTTGTGAGTGGCGCCGTAGCTGATGAAGAGAGATTTACACACGCGGCCTGAACCGGTTCTGAGATGCCCGTTCATCTGATGTTCAGATTTCCGGTGTGGGGTTTGGCGCGTATAATGCTGCAGGAAACCGGTTACCGGGAAATCCGGTGGATGCGAGGAACAATGGAGATCGGGAACGACGTGGACAAAGAAACCAAATCCGTGATCCGCCCGACAGATGACGAGGCACGTTTGCTGGCCAAGGGGCTGATCCGCTCTGCGAGGTTCGGCGCTCTTGCGGCGCTTGAAGCCGGGTCCGGGCATCCCATGGCCAGCCGGGTTGCCGTTGCAACGGATCTCGACGGAACGCCGGTTATTCTTACAAGCACGTTGTCCGGCCACACCGCAGCGATTCTGCAAACGCCGGCCTGTTCGCTTCTTGTCGGTGAACCCGGCAAGGGCGATCCCCTGGCGCATCCCCGGATTTCGCTTTTTTGCAATGCCGTACCTGTGGAACGGCAAAGTTCGGTTCATGACCGTTTGCGCGCGCGCTATCTGGCACGCCATCCCAAGTCGGAGCTTTATGTCGATTTTGGCGATTTTTCATTCTTCCGTCTGGAGCTTCTGCGTGCCAGCCTGAACGGCGGTTTCGGAAAAGCCTTCGAGTTGAAGCAGGAGGACCTGCTGATACCAGTGGACGATCCGCAACATTGGGGGGCGCTTGAATCGGGTGCCGTCGCGCATATGAACGAGGATCACCGGGACGCCATAAAGCTTTACGCCGAAGTATTGTGCGGAGCGGAGGACGCCAACTGGCGGCTTGCCTGCCTGGATCCGGAAGGGCTGGACCTCGTTGCGGGAGACCGGATTAAACGGCTTTGGTTTGCAGAGCCGTTGGACGATCCCAAGGAAATGCGGCCAACGCTTGTTGCCCTGGCTCTGCAGGCCCGCAACGCTTGAGGGTGTCCACCATCGGTTTCCCGAAATGGAAGCCTGATCGTACTTGTTTCAAACCGTGGCTCGGGATAAATTCTCCCATCTTTTTCAATCTGGACGATTGTTTTGCCTACGCTCTAACCGGTCTTCGATTCCGCATTTGCATTCGTTTGAGTGCGCATCTGACTTGTTCGTCAATGTGGCGGATCGGGGCCGGTATGGCTTTGCCAGACCGTATCTGAGCTTTCCGATACGCTGCTGATTTTCAATACATCTCTAGAGCATTTCCCGAAAAGTCTGAATCGGCTTGGATTCCCTTTGATCGCGAATTGTGATTCATATGTGGACGCCCCCCTATGGCAAGAGCTGTTTTTGTCATGTTGCGGTGATCGGTTGCTTTCATATGTCCGGCCTGTTTGTGCGGGATACGTTTGCCGCTGGCCCTGATGGAAATCCGCCGGTGAGGTCCCTGATCAAGCTGGCGCGCATGAATGGCGCATTGAATCAGACGGGTTTGCCTCTCCATTGGCTCGATCGTTACGCATCATCGACTGCTATTGCCAATTCGGTTCGGGCTGCGCGCGGTTAGGCAGGCTGCCCGTAGGGTCTATAAGTCTCTCCGCGCGTGAGTATTGCCCAGGCGATGCGGGCGAGCTTGTTCGCGAGGGCGACCGAGGCGAGCCGGAACGGCTTCTTCTCCAGCAACCCATTCACCCAGTCTGTCATCGGCGTCGGGTTACGCTTGGCGTGTCGCATGACGGCCGTTGCGCCAACGACGAGCAGTCGCCGCAAATACCTGTCGCCCTGTTTGGATATACCACCGAGACGTGTTTTGCCTCCGGTCGACTGTTGCTGCGGCGTCAACCCAAGCCAGGCGGCAAATTGCCTGCCTGATTGGAACTGATCGGGGTCTGTTACTGTCGCCGCGATGGCTGTCGCTGTGATCACCCCGACACCCGGGATAGCCGCGAGCCTTCGACTGGCCTCGTTCTCCGCATGCCAGATGCGTAATTCCTTATCGAGTTCGCCAATCTCCTCGTTTAATTCGGTGATCCGTCGGATCAGGATCTCAAGCGCTCGATGAGCGTAAGCAGGAAGGGCTTCATCGGCAAAGGCCCTGGCGGCCAGCTTCACCAGATTGGCAATACCTGGGTTGGCGACCAACCCGAATTCGGCCAAGTGCGCGCGTAGCGCATTCGCGGTCATGGTACGCTGACGTACGATCAGCGATCTGGTCCGGTGCGCCATCAGAACACTCTGCTGCTCAACTGTCTTTACCGGCACAAACCGCATGGTCGGACGTTGCACGGCCTCGCAGATCGCTTCTGCATCAATCGCATCGCTTTTGCCGCGCTTGACGTATCCTTTTACGTAAGACGGTGGCATGATCCTGACGTCATGGCCCATGGCGGTCAGCGTACGCGCCCAGTGATGGGCCGTCGCGCAGGCCTCAACGCCGATCAGACAGGGCGCCAGTTTCGAGAAGAATGGCAGCATCTGTTTGCGATGCAGCTTTTTCACCAGAACCGTCTTGCCGCATGCATCTATCCCATGCGCCTGGAAAACGCTCTTCGCCAGATCCAGCCCAAGTGTTGTGATGTTCATTGGTACCTTCCTTTCCTGCTTTCACTTCTTTCTCAGCACCATACTTGGCGCTGCGCTGGCGGGGGTGTCCACATCATCAAACTGAGGGCTGGACAAGGAGGCCAGCCTTCACGACGCGACCTCTATCGACTGACTTACGCAAGCGTTTGATTGATGCCGTTGAAGGTGGAATGTCGCGTCGGGCCGCGGCAGAACGGTTCGGGGTTGGGGAAGCGACGGCAATCCGCTGGGTGGAGCGATATCGACGAACTGGCCGCATCGACCCCGAGAAGATGGGGCCTCGTTCTCCGCGCAGTCCGCTTGAGGCGTTTCGCGATGAGATTCTTAAGCTGGTGGAGGCAAGGCCCGATATCACTCTCGCGGAAATCGTGGAGCATCTGCACGAGACATTCCGTCTGAGAACATCGACCAGTTCTGTTGATCGCTTCCTGGCCCGCAACGCTATCACGTTCAAAAAAAGACAGCGCACGCCAGCGAACAGGAACGCGCCGAT
>NZ_PPCN01000007.1 GCF_002906165.1 Roseibium marinum | reverse complement strand
CGCCAGTTCCGACACCGTGCGCTCACCCTTCAAGGCCTCCAGCGCAACGCGAGCCTTGAAGCCCGCATCATGGTTCCTGCGTTTCGACATAGTCCGATCTCCTCGTTCATGGAGACCAGCAGACGTCAAATCGTAGCTTCCGTCACTGTCCGATTTTCGGGGAGGTGCTCAGTTGGCGGGTACGATGCTACAATCGCGGTTAAGAACAACATCCCGAATGAGCAATTGCTACTCGCAAAATAGCTTCACCAGCTTTTCGTGTTTTGAATCTAGGCGGATTTCTAAAGGACTTCCTGAAACCATGGTCCAGCAGAATGCTTCACGTCCTCTTCGCCCATCTACTGTTCTTTCCACCTCGGAAGTTCCTGCCAATTCAATTAGTAGTGCCTGAGCATCTTGTTGGCACTCTAGTGGCGTTGCCCGATTTTTAGAGTCCTTCCAAATGCCCACGCTCCACGATTTTTCCTCGTCTGGTTTGTCAGCGTTCCAACGTTCTAACAACGCTCGCGACGTGAGAGTTAGAACTGATGAACCCGGGTCTTCGGCCAACCCGGTAGAATAACGGCTTGCCCATCTCCATTCCAGTTGTGGACCATCCATAAGGAGCACAAACACCAAATTTGCTCCTACTGACCTCAATGGTTCGTGTGCAGGGTCGCTTCTTGCAAGGTCTTCACATATCATTGCCGTGAAAACTGAAGAATTTCGTAGTGAGTTTACATGAATCCTGCGCTGATGAAGAGGAATTTTCTCCCACCACTTCGCGTTACTTGCAAGAGAAGCAGGGAAGCTCGACACCAAATTATATGTTTGTATTTGAGATGTATCTAGCGACCACCTGTGGTGTTTGGGACGGCTCACGGTTGCCATTGCCCTTTTTCCAGTTTCTAGCTCGTAAAAGTGACTCGCCAACGCAAAATTTCCGGATTCCTCGTTGCAGTTTTGACTTGTTCCCGCAACCAGGAAATCGAAATTGGGATAGTGATCTCGCAGATGTTCTGCCAGTTTCTCATATGAAGCGTAACTTAATGAAAGTTCAGGAAGTACTATTCCGTTTATCGAACCTTTTAAGCTTCTCGCCTTTTCTATCAAGGCATCAATGAAATTGAGAAACTCTTTCTCATGGTAAGACAGCCACATTTGGTCGATTTCAAACCATCCCCAACCGTTGTCTGCTTCATCGCATATAAGTTTTGCTTTGATCCATGAGTTCTCAATTTTGTAGGGGTATGGGACCAACAATAAGTTCAAGTTTGCCGAATGCTCTTTGGCTTGCACGGCAGGTGGTGTTAACCAATGCACTTTCATATGGCCTCTAGGCGGCAACAATGAAAGGTAGTGAGATATATTCCGAAGGCTACATCCCACTTCTGGAGTACGTGACTTCGGTTGTACACAAACTATATCGGTATTCACCAAATGCGATGTAATTGAGCAAATGGCATCATTGTTGTGTCTAATATGGCGGCTTCGAGGATTTAGAGGAGCTCCAGTTTCCAACAGTGCGTTGGCGCTTTTGGCTACCCAACTTTGGTTTTGGTGATCTTCCTTCGGAATGAAGTAGCCTGCACCTTTGCTTGCCTCGTCGGCGATAGCCAGTAGCTCAAACGCAATATCCCACCACTTTTGCTTTTTCCCATTAGTCGTTTGGTAAACTGGTTCGTTGCAGTTTTCCAAGGAACTCCAGAGTTTTTGAATGCGCGATTGGGTTTTAGGTGTTGACCACGTCATTCCAGCTTTGAGGATAGCATCGCGTTTCTTGGCTGAGATGAGAATACTCTTCTCAGGAAATTCTTCTTTTTTTCCAGATTCTGCCGAAATTATGTGTTGGTATACACCGGCTCGCTGGAGTAGGACACCCGTGATCGCAAACAGATCTGGTGGGTATGCTGGAGCTTCGCTCCAACTCTCCCTTTTAGTTTCAAAGGAGGTTCCTTCTGGAAATATCTGTTTTATAATATCTTTTACTGTTAGAGCGAAAGCCATCTTAACCTGAGGGTTGTTTTAAATCTGCAACGGTTCCGATTCGATCGGTCGGTGGAACCTTTACCCATTTACAACCTTTACCATGTATTGCAAATGTTGGGCACAAAGTGCGAATGTTTCCAGCTTGCGACCGGCGCGGTTTGATATTACATCCCATCGCGCTATCATGATTGACATCGACATGTTGAGGTACTTGACCCATGCCATTGTATATGGACAACGCGTACAGAGACGCTAAGGAAAAGATTTTTGAAGAAAATAGGGAATCCGTAAAAAAACAGGTTCTTGAAGCATTTGGCGAAGCCAAAGGGCGTGCGATTTTTGATGGATTGTTTTCGAGGAATGATGACAAGGACACTGTCGCGAGTCCGCATCGACGCAAAAGGGCAGGCTGATAGTTCTAGGAAGTGAGTTCTCGTCTGTCTATCAGTCAGACGCGAAGGGGTCTTTGGATGCGTACATTTTTTTAAGATTCGCCAATTTCAGCTAATGTTCGCTACTCTTTTGGGAACGCTTCGGATCACCTATTTCAGGTTCTGTTCTGGAAACAAAGCTAGGGTTCAGCTGAACGTTGAATTCTACTGATGACCCCACTGAGAGTGATGTGACCCGCTGAGTTCCCCCGAATTGGGTTAGAGTTATCCGCGACGCTTTTCCCGGCTAGGAAGTAGCGAAATTGATGAAGGCGCTGTCCGTCGGTCTTCCTGTCATGGAGAGGTTCGGTTCAGCGTAACGCCGCGCTGGTAAGCTCAAAGGTCCAAATCTCGTGAGATGAACTCCGAGCCTTGGTCAACCCGGATCATTCATGCCTCGTTGTGTACCTTTTGGAAGAAGCGCGTCGGTGTCTTAAGGTGCAGTTTTAGTCTCGATTCATCAGGTAGGTCCGAGATGCCGAGCCTTGCTTGCGAAAGCGGGACGGCGCACATCTTGAGCACCTGTTCGATTGAACGTGCGCCGAAGGTAAAGTCCCCACCGGAAAGGAATGCGCGGATGACACTCTCGTCTATGTCAGCGTGACCATCCCCGTCGGTCGCGACCTGCGGGAGTGTCTTCTCAATCAGGTTTCTGAGGAGTACCGCGCGGCGCAGAACATGGCCTTCCTCGTCCCCTTGACCTACGGGATTCGGGCCAAGCACATCAAGAGTGGTTGAGAGGCGGGAAACGAAATCGGGGATCTTGAGATCCTTGGCCTTTTGATACTGGTCGTCGTTTGGCTTATTAACGGTACCGTCGGTTTTGTATCGTGCGGCCTTTTGAAAGTGCTCCGCAGTCCAAGCAGTTCCGCCCGCGAATACGAGGATCGCACGGCCTACCGGGTGGGTTCGGGTCCCGTCGCGAAACTCGCCGTCCTGCATCGGCGCGAGGAACCGCGCAACGATGCTACGGCCGCGCGAGTCGAACTCGTCGAAGAAACAAAGCGGCACCTTGCCCCGAAGGCGTATGTCACGGAGTTCGTGGAAATAGCCTGGGAGTGCCTCCTCCGCTGCCTCGGACATGTTGAATTCGCGGAATGGGATATTCCGTTTTTCGACAATCTGTTTGATACCGAATGATTTTCCGGCGCCCGGTGGGCCAAAGACACCAATTGAGATGGGCTTTGTAACGCTTTCGTCCGCGAGGTACCGATCGATAAGGCGTTGGATCGTCCGGTAGCCTTCCATCTCAGTTCGATCGATTGTCACGAATTTGCCGATCCGTGCGGATGGAAGGGTCTTCACCTTATCCTCTCCCATTTTAACGATACTCGAGCAGAGTTCGTATAAATCGCCCGACTCCAAGCGAAGGATCAGGCGAAAGTCCGGATCGTTCGCGATGGCTGAGGGAGTGAGCTCAATGTTGCGGAGCGCTTCAAACTCGCTGTATCGGCGCTCGGCATCAGTTTTTGGCTTATCGGCCGTCCTCATTTTGGTAGAGGCGGCAGCTTCTCTGTGGATGCCGATCCCAGGCCATAGGAGGGGGTGCGTGGTGTCGTTAAGCGGAACCCTGATCGCACCAGCTGCATAGACTCGCGCCGCGGCGAGCGCGGTTTTCAGCGACTCTATGCCGAGTACCCAGTCCTCCTCAGAAAGTGCCGCCGCAAGTGCGCATGCGAAGGCGTTCATCTGGCCGTAAAGGCTGCCCGGTCGCTCTTCCGCGAGGTCCCCTTCGGCCGACGTGGGATCGAAGACGAAGGTGATCTTTATCCCCTCCTCATTGCTGGTGAGCAGCGCTACCGCTTCGACGTCGAACTGGATTAAGAGCTTTCCGTACTCCTCACAAAGGTTGGCAAGCAGGTTGTCCGATGTCTTGAGCGCTTCCGCTAGGTCTTCGAGGACTGCATCCCAAGAAAGATGCCCCCTGAGCCGGACACCTTCGAGCCGTAAGTCCATGGCCGAGACAATCAGAAGTCTCTCGAGGTCACTTAGGTCCATCAAGGCTTTGCGGATACGGGATCCTGCCCTGAGTGGTGGATGCATCTTGTGAATAATGAAGCGGGCCACTCCCTTGGCCTCAATGATCTTGGTGACAACCTCTTTGCTGTCGCGTACTCCGCCATTGGCGTCATTCAAGAATATCGCGCGGATCGGAGCATCTGTATCATCCTCCATCTCGCGTACGGGCGTTATGAAGGTTGTCGCGTCGCGGAAGTAGCCGTCGAAGCTCACGACCCGAGCTTCAGCAGGTTTGTCCGGTTTCGGTTTCGGGTCAAATACCTCGGTGCCTCTGTCGATTTTGATCGGCGCGAGCGTAACCAGAGAGTGTAGTCGGGTCGTCTTCGGCGACGCGTCTTCGAGTGTACGCCTAATCCCAAAGCCAAGCGCCTTCAGAGTTCTTTCCGTCAACTCGACACCACCGCCCTCAGTCCAAATTGCGAAGCCACGATCAGAGCCCTTGGCTCCTCCGCGGGCCGGCAATTTCAGAAGGCAGATATCCGTAACGGAATCTCCAGCCAACATTATTCCTTCGTTGCGAACTTTCATCAGCTCCCCCTGACTGAAATAACCTCGTAATCAACTTCGATGTGACAACATGTTTTGGATCAGAAATGCCTTCAACCTATGGAAGTATCTTCTCCCAAGGCGCGCGCCCTGCCAAGAGGGATCAGTCCATTCATATTACCACCATCCAAACTTTGGAAAGTGAGGGCGCAAGAATTCAAAAATGATTGGGCCAGGAGCAATCAGAGATAGAGAAATTTGACTTCTGAAACGGCTACTCGTCGTTTCGATGTTGATTGGCCAGTATCAGACGAAAAATTTCGGCCTGATAGAGCGCGTCTTGAAGAGCATCGTGGGTGCCTTCAAGGATCGGCTTAACGCTTTCAGCGATTTTACTCGATCGGGTGTCCTTCCACTTGCAACCCGTCGCACCCATGTAAAATGCCTTGATGTCGATCGCTGTGAACCCGAATGGATTGCTTCCCATGAATCGATGGAAATAATAATTCACGAATGACCAGTCGAACGGCGCGTTGAAGCCGACGAAGACCGGGTTTTGTTTCGAATTCGTCAATTCCCCGATCCAATTCGCGAATGATTGCATCGCATCAACTGGTTGAACTCCCGTGCGCTCAAGGTCGCTCAGGGATAAGCAACTCACCTCCAGCGCCTTTGGATCGAAATTTCCATTGATAGGCTTCAGCTTGCACGCGAATGTATCTTGGGGGTGAAAGACAGAGCAAGCTCCGATCGACAACAAACTGTACTCGCCAGGAACTGGACCTGCCGCTTCTACATCTACCGAGATTAAAATCTCGTCACTATCATTCATGAGATCAAAGGCTCCACAGGGATGAGAGGCGGGCGATTGCGGATCGCTTGCCAATGTTCGCGGAACGCGCGGCGCCTGTCCTCCACAGTGCCGGTCGTTTTCCAGTGCAGACCTAAGAGCGTCGTTATGTCGAACGGCAAGCTTGCGCCTTCGCGGACCATCACCATCGTTGGGAGACCGCGGCCAAGCGCATATCCAAGTTCGAGGAAGCAATTGGGGCGAGTTCCGGTGATGTCAGCGAGCACTACGCTGCTGCGATGGAGCTTAGCAAAGATCTCCTGATCAATCCTGGAGTGTTCAAATGCTTGACGGCCGTCGATGACAACAAGGCGATAGCCCAATTCACCCTCGACGACGGGCTGGACGACCGTATCGAAGAACGCCTGGACATCGTCAAATTCCGGCAGGTCGGTATTCAAAAGTCGCACTGCAAAGGCTCTTGGCCTTTCCAGTGACTCCAGCAATTCGACCAGAACATATACGCGTTCTGAAATCGACTGACGTCTCGGGAATCGGATACGGTTGATCCAGTCGTGCGCGTCTCCGTCGTTGGCGATCTGGAACAGCTTTCGGGACTGAGCGCTTGCCAGTCCTAGGTTATAGATGCGGCGTGCCCCCGTTGTTTCAGGGCAAAGAGTGAGATTCAGCGGCACGACCGGCTTTCCGGCGTCGTGATAGAGGTTTGCCAAGTAAAGCACACCCTCTTTGCCACCCAGTGCAACCAGAACATCACCGAAGCGCGCCTGCGCCTCCATGCGCTTGCCATTCATATTCCAGTGAGCGGCACTTTCGATTTTGATCAGCTGGGAACCACGGAGTGCGTCCCAAAGGTTTGCGTACGCCTCCGGGATCTGATCTTCTGTCTTTTGGTGCTGAACCGCAACTGCAAGGGGCCCCGGCGCGTCCGGCGGCCTGAGCGTTAAATTGTCTTTAATCGTGCTCCAAACTAGCCAATCAAAGCAGATTGGCAGGCCGTCGACCTTGCGAAGCGGTTCTGCATCGACGGGAATGACAAAGTTGGCTCCACGCTTAAGGAGTTCCTTCACCAAGGTTTCGACCAGTTCACGGGCAGCCCGTACGTCGTCTGCCGAGGCGATCGAAATATCATCGACCACGCTACCGGATATATGGATTCGACGTCCGAACAGAGGTGAGCGTGGCATTATCGGTCCTCCATCACAGGTGATGCATGGAGAGAGGCCGCGACGGCCTTCAGGTGTTCGAATTTGAGCGGCTGGTCAGGATAGGCTTTCGCAAGTGCTGCAGGATAAAGCCGCGTGCGAATATCCGAATAAGTCCATGAGGGGTGGCTTGCGCGCGCACTCGTTGCAGCTACAAGTTCAGCGATCTGTGCCGGCAGAAGACTCATGCCTTCTAGATCCATTTCAAAGAGCTGGCGACGCTCATCATCTGTGGGACGTTTGAACTCTTCGGTGATTGCCGCTCGCCGGCGAAGTGCTGCGTCGAGTGCCGAAAGCCTGTTCGTACAGAGAATGACCACGATACGTCCGCCATACTGGCGCAGATCGTCGACCCCTTGGATCAATGTATTGACTGCTACCTTGTCCTCATGATGGCTGTGATCCTGCGAACGCGAAGCGCCGAGACTATCGCCTTCATCGATGATTAGGATGGCGCGACGGGTCTTGCCGGCCGACTGAATCACCTTCCGAAAAGCCTCGGCAATCAGCGTTCCCATTTCACCAACCATGCCGCTACCGCGCACTCGGTTAGAGAGCTTAAACAGGATCGAATCCTCGCTTCTGGCTTCGGCAACGAGCCTGTTGGCAATGCACTCTGCCGTCGCCGTCTTGCCGGTTCCGACATCGCCGTGGAAGATGACGAGCGGATATTGTTCGGCAACGAGATTGCAGATTGCCAGGTTGCCGCCGTGATACCTGCGGTTCCAGTCGCCCAGACCGCCGACATTCAAGAGAAGGCGGAGCTGATCATGAACGCGGGCATAACGTCCACTAAATCCGAGCAAAGTCTTTTCGCGCTTGACGAGCGCATCACTGGGAAGTGGCGTTTCGCTATCGAAGATGCTCGGTTGGCTCACGCTGCCCAGTCCTTTCTCTGCATGCCGTAGGCATGGCTGACATAGTTGCGGCCGCCTGCTGACGTCAGGCCGCTGTGGCTCGTGTCATCATGGGAAGTTACCCACCCGACCTTGAGCTTGCCTTTCATTGTTTCGCGCACCGCGCTCGTATAAGCGTCGGTGTAGCCGAGGATGATCCGCAGATGTGCGCCTGAGATTTTCGGCCATAGAACGCCGCCGGGACGGCTTGTGGTCAGCGCCCCTGCGTCGGTATCCACCTCGAACCTGACAGCCTTCACCTCGGTGCCATTGCTGAACAGCGTGACATCGACCCACTCGAGATAGCCGGCTTTCGCGAGCACTTCGACGTCGTGCGCATAATCGGCCGCCTTGGCTGCGGTCCATGCACCCGTGCTGTCGGCGATCATGACAAGATCAGCCTTCAAGCGACGAACGACGTTTTCGATATCGACCACCGTGTAGGTGGCTGTGGCGGTCCTGGTCTGGCTCATCTCAATCCTCCGTCTTGAAGCGAGGGCCAAAGATTTCCTTCCAGACCTCGTTGTCATTTTCTGCGGATCCAAAATTTGCTGCTTCCCAAGCTTCTTCTGCTGCGGCGACGATCTCCTCGCGCTCCGCCTCGGAAATCCGGCTCGTTGCGTTGTTGAGACTGTAGACAGGGTCGAGGATAACCACCGGATCGGAGAAACTCCCATAGGGCGGATTGTTTTCGGGAAAGCTGATCCGTTCCTTGAGCCTCGACTGAGCGATGTAGAGAAGGAAATTCCGGAAACGCTGCTCGACGCTACCAGAATTGCCTTGTACTTCGAGAACGTGCGCCATGATGAGTTCAATGGCGAAGGACTTGAGCGGTTTGACCTCGGCCTGGTTGCGCCATTTTTTCGCGAGGCGCACGAGCGTACGAAAGTCGCCGTCCTGGTTTTTACGGTCCCGCACGAACTTGATCTGACAAGGCGCGCAGGTCTGGATTTTCGAGCCATCGTGTATATCGAACTGCCAGCCATATCCCGGTTGGCTTTCATCCTCGATCACAGGGACGATATCGACGCTCAAGCCCGTGCCGACGAACGTGACCGTCGCCGCCTTGCGCTGGATCTCGAAGTCCTCAACCGACTTGTTGGGATAGATCTTGATCAGCAACTCGTGGATTGTGTCGTTTAGGGAATCCAGTGTTTCCTGGCTCGCATCCTTGCCTGAGATGTAGAAAACCACATCAACATCGACAGGGTCGACGCTTGTCTTGCGCAGGATTGTAAATTTCGCGAAGGACCCCGCCTTCACCACTTTGGTAATCTTGATTTCTGTCCTATCACGGACGCTCTTGCGCAATTCGTCGATCAAACGGTCGACTTGCTCGTGATACTCTTTCCGTTTGTCGGCCGGCAAGCGTAGTACGTTGCTGTCATAATAACGTAGCTCGGTATTTGTGAGCGGCATTCATTACTCCTTTTATGTCAGCGTCTCCCCATTTTTTTGTTTTCGTTATGTTCTCTGAAGTCCGTCCGGACGCTCGTGAGCGTCCGGATTTTCTCTTTCTGAGCCGCTTATTGACCTAAATTGGCCATCCTATGCGACTCGGGACACTCACTAAAGCCAGTCCTCAGCTACACCCGCTCGTACCACCGCAGGTGTCGCACTTCAGACACGTCCCGTTGCGGACCATTGTGAAGTTGCCGCATTCGGAGCAGCTTTCGCCTTCATAGCCTTTCATGCGGGCCTGGGCGATCTGCTGGGCCGCGGAGTTGGGCTGCTGGGCCGGGGTGGTGGAGATTTCGACCGCCGCGGCGGCTTCCGAGCCGCGGGCGAAGGCCGTGGCGACGGCGGAGACCTGGGCAGCGGGGGAGCTTGCCGTCTGGGCCGAGATCGCCTGGGTCGCCTCGCCGGCGGGGTCGCCGCTGGCGACAAGACGGAAGCGCTCGGTCTGGCCGCGGACGAGGCCGTGCGAGACCACCTGGCCGCCGCCCTGATCGCGGCCCTCGTTCGGGCCCTTGCTCATGGCCGTGTTGCCGATGGCTTCCGGCGGCACATGGGCCAGGTCGTGGCGGCCAAGATAGGAAACGGCCAGCTCGCGGAAGATGTAGTCGAGGATCGACGTGGCGTTCTTGATCGCCTCGTTGCCCTGGACCATGCCCGCCGGTTCGAAGCGGGTGAAGGTGAAGGCATCGACATATTCTTCCAGCGGCACGCCGTATTGCAGGCCGAGCGAGATGGCGATGGCGAAGTTGTTCATCAACGAGCGGAAAGCGGCGCCTTCCTTGTGCATGTCGATGAAGATCTCGCCGAGGCGGCCGTCCTGGTATTCGCCGGTGGTGAGATAGACCTTGTGGCCGCCGACGCGCGCCTTCTGGGTGTAGCCCTTGCGGCGGTCCGGCATCTTTTCGCGCTCGCGCACGGCCCGTTCGATGATGCGTTCGACGATCCGCTCGGCGACGACCTCGGCGCGCGCGGCCTGCGGCCGGGCGGCGATCTCCTCGGCCGTGTCTTCCAGATCCTCGTCGTCGTCGGCCAGAAGCTGCGAGTTGAGGGGCTGGGAGAGCTTGGAGCCGTCGCGGTAGAGTGCGTTGGCCTTGAGGGCCAGCTTCCAGGACAGCAGATAGGCTTCCTTGCAGTCCTCCACCGTCGCGTCGTTGGGCATGTTGATGGTCTTGGAGATCGCGCCGGAGATGAACGGCTGGGCCGCGGCCATCATGCGGATGTGGCTTTCCACCGACAGGAAGCGCTTGCCGATGCGGCCGCACGGGTTGGCGCAGTCGAAGACCGGGTAGTGCTCTTCCTTGAGGAAGGGGGCGCCTTCCAGGGTCATCGCGCCGCACACATGAGTGTTGGCGGCTTCGATTTCCGACTTGGAGAAGCCGAGGAAGGTGAGGAGGTCGAACTCCGGATCGTCCATCTGCTCGGCGGAAACGCCGAGGCTTTTGAGCTGCTCGTCGCCGAGCGTCCAGCGGTTGAAGACGAACTTGATGTCGAAGGCCGACTTCATGCCGTCCTTCAGTTTGGTCAGGCTTTCGTCGGTGAAGCCCTTGGCTTTCAGCGCCGCAGGGTTGATGCCGGGGGCCTGATCGATGGAGCCGAGGCCGACCGCATAGGCCTCGATCTCGCCGATCTGACTTTCCGAATAGCCGAGCTTGCCGAGGGCCTCGGGAACGGCGTTGTTGATGATCTTGAAATAGCCGCCGCCGGCCAGCTTCTTGAACTTCACCAGGGCGAAGTCCGGTTCGATGCCGGTCGTGTCGCAGTCCATGACCAGACCGATGGTGCCGGTCGGGGCGATCACGGTGGACTGGGCGTTGCGGAAGCCGTTCTGTTCGCCGAGTTGCAGCGCGCGGTCCCAGGCCTTCTTGGCCCGTTCCACGATCGCCTTGTCCGGGCAGTTGGCATGGTCGAGCGAAACCGGGTTGGTGTGCAGGTCCTCATAGCCGTTCGCCTCGCCATAGGCGGCGCGGCGATGGTTGCGGATGACCTTGAGCATATGTTTGGCGTTTTTCTTGTAACCGGGGAAGGAGCCGAGTTCGCCGGCCATTTCCGCCGAGGTCGCATAGGCAACGCCGGTCATGACGGCTGTCAGCGCACCGCAAAGGGCGCGGCCTTCGTCGCTGTCGTAGGGAATGCCGGAGGTCATCAGCAGGCCGCCGATATTAGCGTAGCCGAGGCCGAGGGTGCGGAACTTGTAGGACAGTTCGGCGATTTCCTTCGACGGGAACTGCGCCATCAGCACCGAGATTTCCAGAACGACGGTCCACAGGCGGACGGCGTGTTCGTAGTTGTCGATGTCGAAGGAGCGGTCTTCCCTGCGGAACTGCATCAGGTTCAGCGAGGCCAGGTTGCAGGCGGTGTCGTCCAGGAACATGTATTCCGAGCACGGGTTGGACGCGCGGATTTCACCGTCGGCAAGGCAGGTGTGCCAGTCGTTGATGGTGGTGTGATACTGCAGGCCCGGATCTGCGGAAGCCCAGGCGGCATAGCCGATCTGTTCCCACAGGTCCTTCGCCTTGACGGTTTTCAGCGTCTCGCCGGTGCGGCGGGCGGTCAGATCCCAGGTGCCGTCCTCGACGACGGCATTGAGGAAACCGTCGGTGATGCGCACGGAGTTGTTGGAGTTCTGGCCGGCGACCGTGAGATAGGCTTCCGAATCCCAGTCGGTGTCGTAGACCGGGAATTCGATCTTGGTGAAGCCCTGGCGGGCGAACTGGATGACGCGCTGGATATAGTTCTCCGGCACCATCATCTTTTTCGCGGCGCGGATCTCACGCTTCAACGCGGGGTTCTTGGCCGGATCGAAACATTCGCCGTTGTCGGCCTCGCAATTGATGCAGGCGCGCATGATGGCGCTGAGGTGTTTCTGGCAGACGCGCGAACCGGTGACGAGGGCCGCGACCTTCTGCTCTTCCTTGACCTTCCAGTTGATGTATTCCTCGATGTCGGGATGGTCGACATCGACGACGACCATCTTGGCCGCGCGGCGGGTGGTGCCGCCGGACTTGATGGCGCCGGCCGCCCGGTCGCCGATCTTCAGGAAGCTCATCAGGCCGGAGGACTTGCCGCCGCCGGACAGCCGTTCGCCCGCCGCCCGCACATGGGAGAAGTTGGAGCCGGTTCCCGAGCCGTATTTGAACAGGCGCGCCTCACGCACCCAAAGGTCCATGATGCCACCTTCGTTCACCAGGTCGTCGCCGACGGACTGGATGAAGCAGGCATGGGGCTGGGGATGCTCGTAGGCGGTCTTGGACTTGGTCAGGCGGCCGGTCTGGTAGTCGACATAGAAATGACCCTGGCTCGGGCCGTCGATGCCATAGGCCCAGTGCAGGCCGGTGTTGAACCACTGCGGGGAGTTCGGCGCCACCTTCTGGGTCGCCAGCATGAAGCGGAGTTCGTCATAGAAAGCGTGGGCGTCGGCTTCGCCGTCGAAGTAGCCGCCCTTCCAGCCCCAGTAGGTCCAGGTGCCGGCCAGGCGGTCGAAGACCTGGCAGCCGTCGATCTCGGAACCGTAGCGCTCGTCTTCGGGAAGGTCTTCTAGGGCGGCTTCGTCGGCCTCGTGGCGCCAGAGCCAGGACGGGACGGTGTTTTCCTCAACCGCCTTCAGCCTTGCCGGGACGCCGGCCTTGCGGAAATATTTCTGTGCCAGGATATCGGCCGCGACCTGGGAAAACTGGGCCGGGACCTTGATATCGGCCAGGCGGAAGACAACCGATCCATCCGGATTCCGGATCTCGCTTGTGGCCGTGCGAAATTCTATGGTGGCGTAAGGCGATTGGCCGTCCTTGGTATAGCGCCGCTCGATCCGCATTCTCTAAGTCCCCTTGTATCGCGTGCCGGTTCTGCCCGAACCGGACTTCTCGTCCGCATCACATCCGGCCCGGCGTCGCCGCCTGCCTCCCGGTCAACGGATGCCCAATCGGAATCGATCGTTCATCCAGAATCTGACCGGCTCAAAAGTGTCTGGAGCCTCTTGTCCGCGTTCAAGTGAACGCCGGATGCTCCAGAGCCGGATGCCGCCTTGTCATTTCCAGGCTCTGAGCCTGTATGTAGCGTATCTGATTTTCTGGTCCACTATATATAGTGTTATTCAACAGGTTTGTCACGATGTTGGACGCAGAAACCGGCGCAAAGATGCCCGCCCTCCGGCTTAAGGCTGAAAAGCCGGAAGTGGGTACGCTGACACTTACTTTCTGGATGACCGGAGCGCCCGGAAGGGCCCCGCCTACGCACATCGCAATGATAGTGAAACTAATGTAAACGAATTCTTAAGGTCAAGGCATGTGTGACAACAGCTTGTGCTCACGTCGTAGGCAAACGCAAAATCTTGTGTGCGAATGTGGATAGTGGGGAGGGCGCGGGACAAGCGCATTCAACAGGAATTTAGCGCTTGCTTTCCCGGCAAAGCAGTGCCGCCCGCCCGGGCGGCCGTTTCTGTGGATGAGAATGCGCGGGGTTTTATGAAAATTTGAAGAAAATGGCCGGGATTGATTTCAACGGGGTTTAAGCCGGGTCTGGTTTAGTGCGGGCAGGACAGGGACAGGGACCCGCATTTCATGAAGCATCATGCCGCCTTCGGGCTTTCGATGGAAGACATCGACGCGGTTGTCGTGGAAGACAGCAAGCCGATGCAAACGATTCTGAGATCGATTCTCCTCAGCTTCAAGGTTGCGCGTGTGCGGGTGTTCGATTCGGCCGACGATGCGCTGGAGGCCAGCCTCGCCGAACCGCCCAATGTGATTCTCACCGACTGGCGCATGGAGCCGACATCGGGATACCAGTTCCTGCGTCTCGTGCGGCACCGCCACATGGAACCGCTTTGTTACGTGCCGATTCTCTTCGTCACCGCGCATGGCACCCGGCCGCTGGTGGACAAGGCGCTGCGCGCGGGCGCGCATCATGTGCTGGTCAAGCCGGTTTCCCCGTCGACGCTGCACAAGCGGCTGACGTGGATCCTGAGCGACGACCGGCCGATGACCTTGGAGCATTCCGGCTTCTACAACATCTACGGTATCCACAAGACCCTGGATGCACAGGCGGAGAAGCTGCAGTCCCTGGCCGGTGCGCGTCTCCACCACAGGGTCGCGACTCAAAAGCGCGCCGAAGTGGAAGGAGCGGTCCAAGCGGCTTTTGACAAGAAGACGGACCGCGGTCCTGACTTCGCGGGCGTGAAGAAGGAAGAGCCGAAACGGCATTCGGCGGCGGCAAAGCACATCCGCGACGCGGGATTCGCGGCGGTCAAGGGCGCCAAGGTTCACTGAGTTCGAGCCCGCCCGCCGTTTTATCCTCAATTGTAGGATCCCCGAACTAGACAGAGGCGTCCGTTATCGCCATAGTCCGCCGAAATCCGGCATCCTTGTTCAATGGTTTCCGGAGTTCGACAATCTGTCATCAAGGGACCTTTTGAGGGCCATGAAAACTCTGCTGCTTGAATTGTTCACCTGGTGGAACGGCCAGACCATGGGCACCCGTTTCTTCACGTGGCGCAAGGGTGAGTTCGTCGGGGAAGACGAGCTCGGCAACAAATATTACAAGGAACGCGCGGGCAAGAAGCGCTGGGTGATCTATAAGAACCTTGCGGAGGCTTCCACCATTCCTCCGGGCTGGCACGGCTGGATGCACCACCGGGTCGACACGCCGCCCGTCGATGAAACCTATCACGCCAAACACTGGCAGAAGCCGCATGAGCCGAACTATACCGGCACGCCGCAGGCCTACCGTCCGCACGGCTCGATCCTGACACCGGAAAAACGTCCGGAGGTCAGCGGCGACTACGAGGCCTGGACACCGGGCAACTGAGGCAAGGCGGTTTTCCCGCGACCCATCGGGTTCATCCAGTCAATACCTGTTCGAAAGCCTCGCATTCGCGGGGCTTTTGTTTTTTGCGCCATGCGCGGAGGTTAGCGTGACCGCTTATACCAACCTCAATAAATAAGAACCTATTTGACCGCGACTGGAGCCTGTTCCGCGAGGAGCGTGTTGCAGGGCGATGTGGGACATCGGCCAAGACGCGCGACGTGGCGGAACAGGTTCCAGTCGCGGCCTTCGGTGGCTTTTTCCAGCCCGCCGGACAGCGTTGCGCTGCTTGAACGGCCAAGCAGGCCGTTCTGTGCAACGCGCCTTGCCGGCAGACAGGAAAATCGCCATCAAATGGGTTCCTATTTATTGAGGTTGGTATTACTTGCTCACGCTTTTGGCCGATGCCGGCTGGGCGCCGAACAGGGTGCTGGCGGCGGAGATCATCCGGTTCAGGATCAGGATTACCAGGGACGTGCTGTAGCCGAGCACGAACGGCATGATCAGCAGGAGTGACTGGTTGGTGAAGGCAATCTCGGAGCGTGTGGGAACGGTGGTCCTGTTGAGGGCGGAATTGCTGAGGCTCTTCACGAAACTGAGGAACTCGTGGAACCCGAAGGGCAGGGTGAAGAACAGCGCGAAGAGGGCGCCCAGAACGATCCGTTGAACGATCAGTCTGGTATCGGAAATGTCGAAAGTGATGTCGCTTGTAACCGAGATGGCGTTGAAGCCGATAAAGGCCGCCGACCCGATCGCGCCGAGGGACATCAGCCAGAGCAGGAAAAACAGCACCATCAGGGCGACATTGACCCCTTTGCTGTAAAGCGTCACCTCGGCCATGAGGACTGACAGGATCATCGATCCGATGGAGACGGCAACCAGCCACACCGCGATTCTGGGAAGAAAGTCCGGCATCTGGGACACGAGGAACCGTTTGCGGTTGGTGTCGGTGAGGAGCGCGAACAGGACCTGGGTTTTCTTCTCCACCGCCTGCCATTCGTCATCGGAGGGAGGGCGGCCCTTGTCGGTCGCGCCGTCAGCTTTCAGGCAATTGAGTTCTCCCAGAGAGAAATTCTCGGGCAGGGTGGTCGCCTCGCGGATCAGAAAGGAATGCAGACCGCGCAAGGTCGCCAGGTCCTTGTTGAATTTCTGGTCGCCGATGGTGTGGATCGGGTCTGCGCGCCGGTCCGGTGCGTCAAAGCTCCTGGTGGATCTTGTCCCTTTTCCGGGCTCCGCGGGCAGGCCTGGCCGATCGTCCGATCCGCTCCCGTAAGAGGCGTCCCTTTGGGTTTGTTCAGGAGTGGCAGGCGTCATTTCCGTATGGCCCAGGAGTTCTTCCGGCAAAACGGTTCCCTGCCTGGATTTACCCGGACCCGCCTTGGTGCCGCTTTCCTTGACTTCCTCTGACATGCCCGATCCTGACGAACGTGGTGTTACGCAGGGGAATGCTAGCAAGAAACGAATCGGGTAGCAATCGCAACCGGCTTGCAGCTCATGGTAGCGTCAGTGGCTCGCGGAATTCGCTAAGGGCATACGGCCGATGGCGTCTTCAATCTGTGGCGTGGCGTGCTTTCCAGTTGTCCAGCACGGTGAGGACTTCCTGGCCGCGGGCCTGCAGTGACAGGGCATAAAAGTCGGTCTCGAGTTTCAAGGCGTCGGAGAGCTGCTTGTTGTAGTCGGCCTGGGAGACTTCCCGCGTACCGAATTTGCTCAGGTGATCGGTCACGAATTGCGTGTCGAGCAGGCAATAGCCGCCAGCGATCAGTCTTGCGACCAGATGAGCCAGGCAGACTTTCGACGCGTCCGTGCGGAAGGTGAACATGCTTTCACCGAAGAAAGCTCCGTTCAGGCTGACGCCGTAGAGGCCTCCGACAAGTTCACCGTCCTGCCAGGCTTCCACCGTGTGGCAGTAGCCCATATCGAAGAGTTCACCGTAAAGGCGGCGGATTTCGCGGTTGATCCAGGTTTTCTGGCGTCCGGGCATGGGTTCGGCGCAGCCATCGATAATGCCCTGAAAGTCGGTGCTGACACGGACTTCGAAGACATCGTTGCGGATGGTGCGCCTGAGACGCCGGGGCATGTGAAAATCGTCAAACGGGAGAATGCCGCGATGTTCCGGTTCCAGCCAGAAAAGGCCCGGATCATCGGCGGACTCGGCCATGGGAAACAGGCCGCAGGCGTAGGCTTTCAAAAGCACCTGCGGCGTGATTTCCATCACGATGTCATCTTTGTATCCAGCCATGGGGCCTCACAGTCCGCCCGGCTCGGGCGTGCCCTTGCCGAAATCCGGTCAGCTTGACTTCTTGGCCAGGTATTTTTCCAGCCAGTGAATGTCGTACTGACCGTTTGCTATATCCTGATTGTCCACCAAATCGCGGAAAAGCGGAATAGTCGACTTGATTTCGTCAACGACAAATTCATCCAGGCAGCGGCGCAGGCGCATCATGCATTCCACGCGGTTGCGGCCGTGCACGATGAGCTTGCCGATGAGGCTGTCGTAATAGGGCGGGATCTTGTAGCCCTGATAGACGCCGGAATCGACCCGCACGCCAAGTCCGCCGGGCGTATGGTAATAGGTGATGGTGCCCGGCGAGGGGGCGAAGGTGACGGGGTCTTCCGCGTTGATCCGGCATTCGATGGCGTGACCGTCGAACCGGATGTCCTCTTGGACCATGTCCAGAGTTCCGCCGGCTGCGATCCGGATCTGTTCGTTGACAAGGTCGATGCCGGTGATCATTTCGGTGACCGGATGCTCCACCTGGAGGCGGGTGTTCATCTCGATGAAATAGAATTCGCCGTTTTCGTAGAGAAACTCCACCGTGCCGACACCGCGATATTTCAGCTTGCGCATGGCGCTGGCGACGATCTCTCCGATTTCGTTGCGCTGGTCGGCGTTCAGGGACGGCGAGGGTGCTTCTTCGAGAATCTTCTGGTGACGGCGTTGCAGGGAGCAGTCCCGTTCACCCAGATGCACCGCATTGCCCTTGCCGTCGCCCAGGACCTGGATCTCGATATGGCGGGGCTGACTGAGATATTTTTCCATATAGAGGGCATCGTCGCCGAACGCCGCCTTGGCTTCCGAGCGCGCCGTGGAAAGGGCCGAGTCGAGGTCAGCTTCCGTCCTTGCGACCTTCATGCCGCGGCCGCCGCCGCCGGCGGCGGCCTTGACCAGAACCGGATAGCCGATTTCCCGGGCGATCGCGTGGGCGTCGTCCTGCGGGGTGACCGCTCCGTCGGAGCCGGGAACAACCGGTATTCCAAGGTCAATGGCGGTCTTCTTGGCTTGGATCTTGTCGCCCATGATGCGGATATGTTCAGCGGTCGGTCCGATGAATTCGATATTGTGGGCTTCCAGAATCTCCGCGAAACGGGCGTTCTCGGATAAAAAGCCGTATCCCGGGTGAACCGCGTCGGCGCCCGTGATCTCGCAGGCCGCCAGAAGCTGCGGAATGTTCAGGTAACTATCGCGTGCCGCGGGCGGCCCGATGCAGACGCTTTCGTCGGCCAGACGCACATGCATGGCGTCGGCGTCCGCGGTGGAATGGACAGCCACGGTCGAAATGCCGAGCTCCTTGCAGGCACGCAGGATGCGCAGGGCAATTTCGCCGCGATTGGCGATGAGGATTTTCGAAAACATGGCCACGGCGGCTCCCTTATTCGACGATAATGAGCGGTTCGCCGAATTCCACCGGCTGGGCGTCGTCCACCAGGATCTGTTTGACGGTTCCTGCCTTCGTGGTGGGAATGTGGTTCATGGTCTTCATGGCTTCGATGATCAGGATCGACTGGCCTTCGCTCACCTTGTCGCCAACCTGGATAAACGGGGCGGCTCCCGGTTCGGGAGAAAGATATGCCGTGCCCACCATTGGCGAGGTGACGGTTCCGGGATGGGGCGCCGAGTCCGCAGAAGGCGCTGTTGCCGCGGCGGCCGGTGCAACGGGGGCCGCCGCCGCAGGCGCCATGGCGGGAGCCATCATGTTGACAGGGGCATTGACCGACATCTGGCGGGCGACGCGAATGCGCGTATCGCCTTGTTCCAATTCGATCTCTGACAGATTAGTCTCATCCAGAAGGATGGCGAGATCCCGGATCATGGCCGTGTCGAATTTCTTGTTATCATTACGCATATCGTTTGGCTCTCGTACTCGGTCCGCAAGGAGCGCATGGACCGGATCAACAGGGTGGATCGTTCCATCCGAGCGATCCGGTTCCGCTTAAACCGGTTTGCACTTGCGCTATTTGCACCGCCGATAAAAGCGGACAAAGGGTTGTGGCCCGCGACCGTCCCGGACACGAGCCACGCTTCTTATAAGGATTGAATCGGATCAGGAAAACCCCCGATTTCCCCTCGACATGGCGGAAGTCCCGTTTCCAACAGCCTTGAGTCTGTCAGGACCGGGGGTCAGCAGGTCGTCTCACCGCAATTCTTCATCGCGTCAATTTTTTCGCGCAGTTGATCAAAGCCGACGGCGCCCATGACAACTTCATTGCCGACAACGTAGGACGGTGTTCCGGTAAGTCCGAGGCGGTTGGCGATCGAATAGACCTCCTCGATTGTCTGACCGGCCTCGTCGGTTTCCATCGCCGCCAGGAGAGCGTCTTCCCTGATACCGGTAGCGGTGGCGGCCGCAAGAGCGCTTGCCCGGTTTGCCTGGCTGCGGCCGAGAAGCAGTGCCTCGTGAAATTCGGCGTATTTGTCAGGCGCCACTGAATTGACCGCGACGGCGACCTGGGCGGCTTCCACCGATCCCTGACCGAGGACCGGGAATTCCTTGAGGACGATTTTCAGGTCGGGATACTGTTCGATCAGACGCGCCATGTCGGCGTGCGCGCGCTTGCAGTAGCCGCAGTTGTAGTCGAAGAATTCCACCAGCGTCATGGAACCTTTCGGATTGCCGAGAACAACCTGACGGGAAGAGTTGAAGAGAACGTCCGCGCTGTCGCTCAACGCCTGCAGGCGGGCGGATTCCTCAGCTTCCTTCTCGCGGCGGTCCAGCTCCGTCAAAGCTTCGGCGATGACTTCGGGATTTTGAAGAAGATATTCCCGGACGATTTTTTCAATTTCGCCGCGATTGACGTCCTGTGCCGCAGCGGAGCCGGCGATCATGGCCAACACAAGGGCAGTGGCGGAGAGGAGGCGCAGCAATGCGGGCGGGCATATTTGCCGGCTAAAACTGGTGATGTAGGTCATATGGGGCTCCCTGGACCAACCCGCTGTCATGTGGCGTCACATGCGGCAAAGAAGTCGATCGATTCCAAATTGTTGGAGCATCCGGTCTGCGTTCGTCAGATCGCGGGTTGCTCCAGGCAAAAACGTCATGGCCATTCGGTCTTGCCACCATGCGTGTCACAGGTGTTAGCGGCCATTCGGCAGATCTGGTGGTTTGTACGCTACAATGTCGTCGGCTTGAAGCCATGCGGGCGATCCGCGCTTCAAACTTTTTTGAGCGCGGGCCGCGTAGCGCTGTGCCGCTTGAAAATCTCCGCTGACCATCAGACCCTTCGCCGTTGCCAAATCGGCTTCGGCCCGTTCCCCCTGGCGCCCGTGGGCAATCGCCAGCTGGCTGTAGGCCACGCCCGAGTTCGGGTCTCTGTGAATGGCCTGTTTCAGGATACGCTCCGCTTCGGGAAGATAGGACGGCTCATTGGCGCCGACCAGCGCATATCCGAGCCAGACGAGAAACTGCGGTTCGTCGGGCTTGAAGGACAGGGCCTTGCGGAACGGCGCGACCGCGGCTTTCGGGTCGCCGCCTTCCAGCAGCGCCTGGCCCTTGAGTTCGTAGTAATAGGGATTGTTCGGCTGCGTGCGGATCAGCGCGTCGATCTCGTTCACAGCTCCCTTGCCACGGCTTTTCATGGCCGCGATCGCCCGCGCATATTGCGCCGCGGGGCTTTTGTCGCTGCGCGGATAGGCCCGCAAGGTGGCCGAGGGATGGCTGGTGAAGGCGAACAGCTTCGCACGGACCTGGTCGTGCCGATATTGCAGGACGTAGTCTTCCGGCTGGTTGAAATATTTCGACTTCTGAGCCTCATTCAAAAGGCCGTTATAGCGTTCCTGCGCCATAGGGTGGCTCTGGGCGTAGGGGTCGGCGAACTTGCGTGAGAACAGCTGCTGTTCGGACATGCGCTGGAAGTTTTTCAGCATCCCACGGGCACTCTGGCCGGTCGCATCGAGATATTTGAGCGCCGCCCTGTCCGCGGAGGCTTCCTCACCGCGCTGGTAGGCGAGCAGGGACCTTTGCCCCACCGAACCTGACCCGAGAATGGCGGCGGCGCCCCCGGAGGCGGCCTGGCCCGACCCGGCAGCGGCGCCGGCGGCGGCGGCGCCCGCGCCCAGGATCATGCCGATCACGGCGACGATCTGGGCATTGGCCGCGGCCGAGCGCAGCCGCACGAGATGCCGTCCGGCGATATGGCCGGATTCATGGGCAATCACGCCAATGACTTCTCCCGGCGTTTCCGCTTCGAGCAAGACGCCTATATTGATGAACATGCGGCGCGAGTCCGGAACGAAGGCGTTGAAAGTTTTTTCGTTGACCAGAATGATCTGCGGTTCGGAATTGGCGATTCCCGCCACCTTGAACACCGGCTTGGCGTAATCCTTCAAGAGCGCCTCGGCTTCCGCGTCGCGGACCAGCGGCAGGTTTCCGCGCTGTGCCTGTGCCGGGGCAGCGGCCAGGGGCAGAAGAAAGGTAACCGAACAGGCAAGGGCAACAGCCCTGCGCATCAGCCGCATTCCGGAGCTTCTTTCAGGCAGGACGAAAAAGGGCACGAAACGCGGCAAGTCGCATACCTCCGAAGCGTAACAGCAAATCGATCTCCACATTCATCCTCCCGATTCAGCCCTACTCAGGCGCATGCCTACTCAGACGCATGAATGTGTGGCGAACGTATGGAGCATGGCGGGCCCGGTCAAGAAAAGGTAATGACAAATTAGAGAGGCTTCAAAGAAAGCGTCCTTTCCATGGACGTCGCGGCCAGATTGCATCCTTAGGGAGAATCCGCGATACGAAGGGCCGTGAGCATTCCGATCCAAACCATTTCATCCTCATTTGTGAGTTCGTGACCGAGGTCACTGCCGGAACAAGCAGGTCGCCATGACATCCTCCGCCTTTGTGCCTTCCCGCCGCAGCGACGTTGCCCCTTTCATCGCCATGGACGTTCTGTCCGAGGCCGCGCGGCTCGAAGCGGATGGTCGCAGGATCGTGCATATGGAGGTCGGCCAGCCCTCGGCTCCCGCCCCCAAAGCTGCCCTGGCCGCGGCGGACGAGGCTCTCAGGCACGGCAGGCTCGGTTACACGGAAGCCCTCGGGGTAAAACCGCTTCGCCATGCGCTTGCCCGGCACTACAAGAAGACCTACGGCGTTGAGATTCCGATTGACCGGATCGTGGCGACGACAGGATCATCGGCCGGTTTCAACCTGGCCTTTCTGGCCGCCTTCGATCCGGGCGACCGGGTGGTGCTGACCGCACCTGGATATCCCGCCTACCGCAATATCCTGAAGGTGCTCGGTCTGGTGCCTGTCGAGGTGGAGGTGGGCGCCGAAACCCGCTGGAGCCTCACGCCGGATCATCTGGAAGAGGTTCAAAAGGACGGGCCCGTGAAGGGCGTTCTCGTCGCCAGCCCCGCCAATCCCACCGGCACAATGATGAGCGCGGAGGCGCTGGAAGATCTGATCCGCTACTGCGAGAGCCGGAGGATCTGGTTCATTTCCGACGAAATCTACCATGGTCTTGACTATGCCGGAGAGCAGAAGACGGCGCTTGCGTTTTCCCGCAACGCGATCGTCATCAACAGTTTCTCCAAATATTATTGCATGACCGGCTGGCGGATCGGCTGGATGGTTCTTCCCGAACAGCTGGTCAGGCCGGTGGAGCGCATTGCCCAGAGCCTCTACATTTCGCCGCCGGAGCTATCACAGATCGCGGCAACCGCGGCGCTGGACGCCGTTCAGGAACTTGAGGGCGTCAAGGCAGGCTATGCGGCGAACCGGGCATTGCTGCTGGAGAAGTTGCCGGAAATCGGCCTCGACAGGCTTCTGCCGGTGGACGGCGCTTTCTACATCTATGCCGACATAAGCCGCTTCAGTTCGGACAGCCTGGAATTCGCAAGGCAGATGTTGCATCAGGCCGGTGTCGCGGCAACGCCGGGCGTGGATTTCGACCCGGTGCACGGTCATGAGTTTCTGCGCTTTTCCTTCGCGGGAACTCATGAAGACATGAAAGAAGCGTTGAACCGGCTGTCCGCTTTCCTGAAATAGAGCGTTCGGCAACCAGGTTATCGAAGGCTTTTGACCAGAAGGAAGCGGGAGCGTCTCTCCAGATCAACCTGCTTGACCTTGCAAGCAGGTTGATCTGGATGTTCCTTTGGCAGACTTTTCGGCAGGCGATCAGAAGAAGGACCGGCCCCGCCACCAGCCGGCGCGTTTCGGCTTGTCTTCCTTGTCGTCACCGGACGTTTCGCTGGTGACGACAGGCTCGGCCGGAGCAGAGGGAGCTTCCGCTTCCTGTTCCGGGGCCGCTTCACTGGCGACAGGCTGTTCGGATGTCGGGGTTTCGACAACGATCTTTTCTTCTTCGGACGCATCGGAAGGCTCGGACGCCGTAACATCCTGGTTTTCCGTAGTGTCCGCCTCGATGGTTGAGACCTCTTCCACCGGGCCGGCGGCAGCTTCCGCGTTCACCGCGTCGGAGCCATTTTGCTCAGCCTGAGATTCTGGCGTTGCCGGCTCTCCGGAAGCTGTGGCTTCCTGCGCCGGGGTGGCGTCTACAGCCTCCGCAGCTTCGCCGTTGGAGGCTTCTGCCGAAATTGCGGTGTTCCCGTCCGCTTCGTCTTCACCGTTGAAGTCTCCGCCTTCACCATTCTTGCGGCCCCGGCGTCCGCCGCGGCGGCCCCGGCGGCGCTTGCGGCGCGGTTCGTCATCACCGCCATCTTCCTCGCCGGAGCTGGCTTCCTGCGGCTGGCCGTCTTCGCTTTCCGCGTCGTCGGAGGCGTCCGCCGCCTGCCGGGTGGTATTCGCGGTGTCATTGTTGAAGTCGTTGCCTTCGGGCTGCGTGTCGGATCCGCCCCGCCGGCGCTTGCGACGGCGTTTGCGGCGGCGGTCTCCACCCTCGTCGTCGAGAGCCTGCTCTTCTTCAAGTTCCTCCGGCTGCTCTTCGGTGGGCTCGTCCTCATATTCAATTTCAACGGTGTGGGGCTGGACGATCGGCGACGGTGCGGGGAAGCGTTCCCTGTCCACCAGGTCGCCGCGTTCCAGCACATAGAGCTGGCCGTTGATCGCATCGTCCGCATGAACCCCGATCTCGATCGCGAATCGCGTTTCAAGATCCACCAGGTTCGCGCGCTTCTGGTTCAAAATGTAGAGCGCGACCTGTGTTGTGGTGCGAATGATCAGATTATGGGAAGACCCCTTGAGCAGGTTGTCCTCAATCGAGCGCAGCACATGAAGAGCTATGGATTCCACGGACCTGATCATGCCGGTGCCCTGACAATGCGGGCAGGGGGTGGTGGAGCTTTCCAGAACGCCGGTGCGGATGCGCTGGCGCGACATTTCCAGCAGGCCGAAATGGGAAATCCGGCCGACCTGAATGCGGGCGCGGTCGTTCTTCAGGCAATCCTTCAGCTTGCGCTCGACGGATCTGTTGTTCTTCGACTCTTCCATGTCGATGAAATCGATGACGACAAGGCCGGCCAGATCGCGCAGGCGCAACTGCCGGGTAACCTCTTCAGCCGCTTCCAGGTTTGTCTGCAGCGCCGTGTCTTCAATATTGTGTTCGCGCGTCGACTTGCCCGAGTTCACGTCGATCGAGACCAGAGCCTCGGTCTGGTTGATGACGATGTAACCGCCGGACTTCAGCGTTACCTGTGGCGAGAACATCGCGTCGAGCTGGGGTTCCACGCCAAAGCGGATGAACAGCGGCGAGGGATCGCGGTAGGGCTGGACGTTCTTGGCATGGCTCGGCATGAGCATGCGCATGAAATCCTTGGCCTCGCGGTAGCTTTCGTCGCCGGCAACCAGGACCTCGTTGATGTCCTTGTTATAAAGATCGCGGATCGAGCGTTTGACCAGACTGCCTTCCTCGTAGACGAGGCTTGGAGCGCTGGATTTCAGGGTCAGCTCGCGCACATTTTCCCAAAGCCGCATCAGATATTCGAAATCGCGCTTGATTTCCGCCTTGGTGCGGCTGGCGCCCGCGGTCCGCAGGATGACGCCCATGCCTTCCGGCACTTCCAGTTCGGAAGCGATCTCTTTCAGGCGTTTGCGGTCGGTCGGCTGGGTGATCTTGCGGGAGATGCCGCCGCCGCGAGCGGTGTTCGGCATCAGAACGGAATAACGGCCGGCCAGCGACAGGTAGGTCGTCAGAGCAGCGCCCTTGTTGCCGCGCTCTTCCTTGACCACCTGAACCAGAATGACCTGGCGGCGCTTGATGACTTCCTGGATCTTGTATTGTTTGCGAACCGGTGCGCGACGCTCCGGAACCTCTTCCATGGCGTCTTCCGCACCGACAGATTCGACCGCGTCTTCGTCATTTTCGACGTCGTCGTCGTCTTCTTCGGATTTGCGGCCCCGGCCTCGCCCACGGCCCCGGCCGCGCGCCTTCACCGGGGTGTCATCTTCTTCCTCGTCCGCGTCGTCAGAGGACTGGTTGCCGTCACCGGCGTCCTGGGCGTCGTCGTCTTCGGGAGCCCTGGCGGCAAGGTCTTCCACGGTCGCGTCACCAGACGCTTCACTTGTCGTGTCCGCAGCCGGTTCGCCGGCATCGGCCTGGGCGTCTTCGGGCTCGATCTTTTCGCTGGCGACAGTTTCCGCGCCGTCGTTCCTGGCCGCGCGGGTGCGGCGGCGGCGCTTCGGCTTTTCGTCGGCATCCGCGTCGTCGCGCTGGCGGTCGGCGGCCTCGGCGGCAAGCAACGCTTCCCGGTCCGCGACCGGTATCTGGTAATAGTCCGGATGAATTTCACTGAACGCGAGAAATCCGTGGCGGTTGCCGCCATATTCCACGAACGCCGCCTGAAGCGAGGGTTCGACTCGCGTTACTTTCGCTAAATATATATTCCCGCGAAGTTGCTTCCGGTTCGCTGCCTCAAAGTCGAATTCTTCAACCCGGTTGCCACGCACGACGACGACCCGGGTTTCTTCCGGGTGGCCCGCGTCGATCAGCATTTTGTTTGCCATTATTGAACGTCTCCACGGCAGCGCTGCTTGGCGCGAATCGAAAACGCGCATCGCCCGAAAGGAGGATGGCTGCCGTATTTGTTTTGCTAAGATGGGGAAGGGCGTCTGCGCCCGGCGCGGTCGTATGATCAACGCAAGCGGCCGCATAAGCGGGGACTTGCTTCATGTCGATCATCATGTGCATCGCGCGGGTCCTTCGGGGCAACGCAGGCCCAAGAGTTAAAGTCGTTGTGCCATTTACACCGGCATGCAGGTTGGCTTCGCCGCTACATCTACACCCGGTTCCGGAAAGGGTTCGCTCTCAAGGCCCGCCGCTGACCTCGCTGGGGATCAGCCAATGGAATCAGGCATGATGCTACGAGGCGGGACGGTATCGAAGAGAGGCCGATACCCTGTCCTCTGCAGTCCAGACACTTGAAAAACCGGCAGAACGGCCTCTGTTCTGTCGCTTAAAGGCCTTGGATTGCGATGACGTTGTGGATAGACATCCCATTTCGTCACCTGGGAAGGTATCGGATTCGAACCTAAATCCGTAAGGTACTTTTACGATCCACCGCTCCGCATTGCAAGCAGTGTGACATATGGGAAGCATTTTCCTCTTTGCGCAGATGGCGTATGAGGGAGCGAAAGAGCCTCACCACGGACGGTTTGCGGGCAACATGACCGGTATGATGGAATTGAAAATCGGGATGAAACTGCAGGTTGGCAGGGTATTTGATGCCATTCGCGGGTTCGCCGGGCTGACGGGCGTCCTATTCGCACTATGTGCTCTCGCGTTCACCGTTCACACCGGCGCCGTTCTGGCGGAAGCCGTGACACCTGTCGTGACCGGAGCCAGAGTTGCCGGCGATGAAGGCCGGACCCGATTCGTTCTGGACATGAATACGCAGGTCACGCCCATCATTTCCGGCCTGGCAAATCCGTATCGGCTCATCCTCGACCTGCCGGAAGTATCGTTTTCCATTCCGCAGGAGTCGGGAGAAACGGGACGGGGGCTTATCAGCGACTGGCGTTTCGGACTGTTCGCTCTCGGAAAATCGCGAATCGTCATGGATCTGACCGGACCGGTCAGCGTCGACAAGACCTTCTTTTTGCCCGCCGTGGACGATCAACCAGCGCGGCTCGTCGTGGATCTGGTGCGCTCGTCGCCGCAGGACTTCGCAGCCTTTGTCGAAACGTCCCGATCCGTGCGACCGGCGGATAGCGAAAAGGCCGCCTCCAAGAGCGACAGGCTGACTGCCCCGAAGAACGGCCACAAGCCGCTCGTCGTCCTCGATCCCGGCCATGGCGGGATCGACAACGGCGCCACGAGTGCCGGCGGAACACTGGAAAAGGCGATCGTTCTCGAATTTGCCAAACTCCTGAAAGAAAAACTGGAGGCCAGCGGTCTCTACAATGTGCGCCTCACGCGTGAGGACGACACGTTCATTCCGCTTGGGCGCAGGGTCGAGATCGGTCATGAACTGGCCGCCGATCTATTCATCTCCATTCACGCCGATTCGGTGCGCCGGGGGCGGAAACTGGCCCGAGGTTCGACCGTCTACACCTTGTCGGACAAGGCTTCCGACCAGCTTTCCGCGGAAATCGCGGAATCGGAAAACATGTCCGACGTGATAGCGGGCGTGGATCTGGAGTCGGGACCGGCCGAGGTAACCGATATCCTCCTCGACCTGGCGCGCCGGGAAACCCGGTCCTTTTCGGTGTATTTTGCCAGGACGCTTGTGAGCGAGCTGAAAAGCGCCGTCCGCCTCATCAACAACCCGCACAGATCGGCGGGTTTCCGGGTGCTGAAAGCACATGATGTGCCCTCGGTTCTCGTCGAACTCGGGTACCTTTCGAACGAGCATGACGAGAAACTGCTGATCTCCGACGAGTGGCGCGAGCGCATGGCCAGCGCGGTTACCGAGGCTATTCACGGATTTTTCCGGCCCCGGCTGGCACGCCAGCAGGACACGGCATCTCAGTAAAAATCCTTGTGCCATCACGCAAATCGAAGGTGCGGACCGACAATTGCCTCAGCATCGCCATATTGGTGCACGAGGAAGGCTGCTAAGTGTATCGGACGGTCTGTAGTGCCGGATTAATGTATCCATGTTAAAACGCTATACGCGCTTGAAGACGGGGAAAGACGAGCCCGCGGTATGAAATTTTTGGTGAAGTTTTTCGGTTATCTGTTTGGCATCGGCGCTGTCCTCGGACTGCTCGTGGCGGCCGGCGTGTGGATGTATCTGCAGCATCTCACAGAGGGTCTGCCCGATTTTACCGCGTTGCAGAATTACGAACCGCCCGTCATGACGCGCGTCCATGCCGCAGATGGCAGCCTGATGGCGGAATACGCGATCGAGCGCCGCATGTTCCTGCCGATCCAGGCCATTCCGGACCGGGTGAAACAGGCTTTCATCGCGGCGGAGGACAAGAATTTCTACACCCATATCGGTGTCGATCCTGAAGGCATTGCCCGTGCGGCGGTACGGTTCATTCAGAACTATGGCTCCGGCCGGCGGCCCGAGGGCGCTTCCACGATCACCCAGCAGGTGGCGAAGAACTTCCTCCTGTCCGACCTGGTGAGTGAGGAAAAGCAGAGGCGGTCGGCGGCCTATGAGCGCAAGGTCAAGGAAGCCGTTCTCTCCTTGAGGATCGAACAGGCCTATACGAAGGACGAGATACTCGAGCTTTATCTGAACGAGATCTATTTCGGGTTCGGCGCCTACGGAGTCGCGGCGGCCTCGCTGATCTATTTCGACAAGTCTGTGCACGAGCTGTCACTCGATGAAGTCGCCTATCTGGCGGCGCTTCCCAAGGGGCCGAGCAATTATCATCCCTACAGGAAGACCGAGGCCGCCATCGCACGCCGTAATTATGTGATCGACCGGATGATCGCCGATGGTTACATCAGCCTCGAAGAGGGGGATGAAGCCAAGGAAAAACCGATCGTCGTCAAACCGCGCGAACACGGTTCGCAACTGTTTGCAGCCGAATATTTCACCGAAGAGGTCCGCCGCGAGGTTGCCGATATCTTCGGCGACAAGCGCCTTTACCAGGGTGGCCTTTCCGTCCGCTCGACGCTTGATCCGGAACTTCAGAAGATGGCGCGCAAGTCGCTCATGGACGGGCTGATCAAGTTTGACCATCAGCGCGGCAGCTGGAACGGCCCGGTGGAGAAGCTCACCCTGGGCGCCGACTGGGGCGTCGATCTGGCAAAGATCGAAGCCTTGAGCGACCTGCCGGAATGGCGTCTCGCGGTGGTTCTGGAAAGCGGCGGCGATCAGGCGCTTGTCGGCGTCCAGCCGGAAAGGCTGGTCAGCGGTGAGCTTTCCGACGAACGCAAGAGCGGGCCACTCTTCCTGGAGACCATGAAATGGGCCCGCGTGAAGGGCCGGACGCCAAGTGCGGTTTCCGATGTGCTCGCGCCGGGCGATGTGGTTTATGTCCATGAAAGCGATGTGGCTCCCGGTACATTCGAACTGCGCCAGATCCCGAAAGTTTCCGGCGCGCTGGTCGCGATGGATCCCTATACCGGGCGTGTTCTGGCCATGGTCGGCGGTTTCAGCTACGCCCAGAGCGAGTTCAACCGGGCCACACAGGCCTACCGTCAGCCGGGCTCGTCCTTCAAGCCGTTCCTTTACGCCGCCGCCCTCGACAACGGCTACACACCGTCCTCGGTGGTGATGGATGCGCCGCTGGAAATCAACCAGGGACCGGGCCTTGGAACCTGGCGGCCGCAGAACTACGGCGGCAAGTTCTACGGACCCGCCACCCTTCGCACGGGCGTCGAGCTTTCCAGAAACGTCATGACCGTTCGCCTGGCGCAGGACATGGGCATGCCGCTGGTGGCCGAATATGCCAAGCGCTTCGGCATCTACGACAATATGCTGCCGGTCCTGTCCATGTCGCTCGGTGCCGGCGAAACCACGGTCCTGCGCCTGACCACTGCTTATGCAACCATCGCAAATGGTGGCAGGAAGGTGCGTCCGACCCTGATCGACAGGATCCAGGATCGGTATGGCCGCACCATTTACAAGCACGACAGCCGTATCTGCGACGGCTGTACCCAGGATGTCTGGGAAGGCCAGGAAGAACCGACCTTGATCGACGACCGCGAGCAGGTGCTCGATCCAATGACCGCCTACCAGATCACCTCCATGATGGAAGGTGTCGTGCAGCGCGGCACGGCGACGTCGGTCCGTGCGGTAGGCCGTCCGGTCGCCGGCAAGACCGGAACGACCAATGACGAGAAAGATGCCTGGTTCATGGGCTTCACTCCGGATCTCGCCGTGGGGGTCTTTGTCGGCTACGACAATCCGAAGCCGATGGGACGCGGCGCGACCGGCGGCCAGGTCGCGGCACCCATCTTCACGGATTTCGTCAAAAAGGCCCTGTCGAACAAACCCCCGGTGGAATTCCGGGTTCCGAAGGGTCTGCAGCTTATCCCGATCAACCGCCGCACCGGCATGCGTACGGCCGCCGGAACGCCTGGATCGATCCTGGAGGCCTTCAAGCCCGGCATGGCTCCGCCGGACAGCTACTCCGTCATCGGATTTCAGGAAACCATGGGTGTGCCGCACGCGGTGTCGCCGGAAGCCGCAGGCGCGGTTCTCAGCGGGACGGGCGGCCTTTACTGATCGGCCGCGTCCGGACGCATCAGCGAAACGCTTCCTCCCGCTGTGTGGTTTACAGCGTCAATCCGTCCGGGTAATGTCCCGCTCCAAATTCAAAAGCCCGCAGCGTCTATCGGGACGCGCGGACTTTAAGAACCGATCTGGGCCCGGCGTCTCCTGAAGGTGGCCGGGCCGCTTCATGTCAATCAAGCGAGGTATCCGATGCGCGCCGAAATGGAAGCGATCGTCGACGAAATCAAGCAGGCCATAAGCCTGCTGAGGAGGCATCTTTGACTGGGATCAGGCTGTTGTCCGGCTGGAAGAGCTGAACGCTCTTTCGGAAAATCCGGAACTTTGGAATGAACCCACCAAGGCACAAAAGCTGATGCGCGAGCGCCAGCAGCTCGATGACGGCATCAGCGGCGTGACGGCTCTTCAGCAGGATCTCTCTGACAATATCGAGCTGATCGAACTCGGTGAGATGGAAGATGACGCCTCCGTCGTGAAAGAAGCCGAACAGGCGCTGCGCAGTCTGAAGGACAAGGTCCACGAGCTGGAACTCAAGTCGCTTCTGTCCGGGGAAGCCGATGCCAACGACACCTATCTGGAAATCAACTCCGGAGCGGGCGGTACGGAAAGCCAGGACTGGGCGTCCATGATGCTGCGCATGTACCGACGCTGGGCGGAAAAACGCGGCTACAAGGTCGAACTTTTGGAATATCACGACGGCGAGGAAGCGGGCATCAAATCGGCAACGCTGCTGATCAAGGGCGAGAACGCCTATGGCTGGCTGAAGACCGAGTCCGGGGTGCACCGCCTGGTGCGGATTTCACCCTATGACAGCAATGCACGCCGCCACACGAGCTTTTCCAGCGCCTGGGTCTATCCGGTGATCGACGATACCATCGACATCGACATCAACGAAAGCGACTGCCGGATCGACACCTACCGCGCATCCGGCGCCGGAGGACAGCACGTCAACACCACCGATTCGGCCGTGCGCATCACGCACCAGCCGACAGGAATCGTTGTCCAGTGCCAGTCCGAACGCTCGCAGCACAAGAACCGTGCGACCGCCTGGTCCATGCTGAAAGCCCGGCTCTATGAGGCGGAACTGAAAAAGCGGGAAGAGGTGGCCAGCGCCGAGGCCGCGTCCAAGTCGGATATCGGCTGGGGTCACCAGATCCGGTCCTATGTCCTGCAGCCGTATCAGCTTGTGAAGGACCTCAGAACCGGTGTTGAAAGCACCTCTCCGGGCGATGTTCTGGACGGAGACCTCGACAAGTTCATGGAAGCCGCGCTCGCCCAGCGGGTCTTCGGCGGCGACCCGGTCACGGTTGAGGATATCGAATAAAAGCTGGCTGGAACGGCGAAAAGGGGGCTCCGGCCCCTTTTTTTTTGTTTCAGATCGCCTCAAGAACGTGTCGCGTTAAAGCGAAAGGGCGGCCAGCTTGTCGCCGGCGGAGAGAAACGCCGCCGGGTTGCTCGGTTTGTCGCCGCGGCGGATTTCATAGTGCAGATGGGCTCCGGTCGAGCGGCCGGTGGAGCCGACATTGCCTATCAGGTCGCCCGCGAGCACATGATCGCCCTCCGACACCCGAAGGCGGCTCAGATGGGCATAGCGGGTGACAAAGCCGTTGGCATGGCGGATTTCGACCATCTTGCCATAGCCGCCGTGACGCCCGGCGCCGATCACCGTGCCGGGGGCGGTTGCGAAGACGCGCGCGCCATAGGGCGCCTTGAAGTCGATGCCGGTATGCATTGCCAGACGGCCGAGAAAAGGATCCACCCGGGGGCCGTAGGTGCTGGAAACGGAACTGTTTTGAACGGGACGTTTTATCGGCAGACGCAAGGCGGTGAACTTGATCCTGCGCAAGGCATCGATAGCCTTGTTTGCCCGCTGCAGCCGGTCCGGAAAGTTTTCGTCGGTGATCGGCTGAAAGGGACCGCCGATCGAGGTTTTGCTGCGCAGCGCCGCATTGACGGACGGGGTGACGGTGCGCGTGATGCCGAGAATGTCTTCTATGCGGCTTTCCGTGGCAATGGTGATGGCATCCACCGCGACGGTGCTTTCCTCGTCCATTGCCGAGATGTGGGCTCTCACCGCATCGAGAGCAGCTTGTTTCTCAAGGTTTTTTTTTACACTGGAATTGGATTGAGGTGGTTCTGAAACCGGCTGCCGCAGGATCGTCAGCGGATCGAAACCTTTCGAAGAACCATCCCGCAGACCGAGCGCCTTTACCGGTTCGTCGATCAACTGACTTTCACCACCGATCGCGGACTTGTCCTCTTTTTCGATCGAGGCGAGGTTACTGGAGTCCAGAGCCGGTTTTTGCGGCGGCAGCGGTTGATCGCTGCTGAGATAGATGCCGTTGCTTTCCGCACGAGCCACCAGATCGGCAACAATCGCGTGCCGCTGATTGAGGCCCTGCTGGCGGCGCAGAACATCCATGACCTTTATCTCGACGGTTTCCCTGTCAACCATCTGTCGGCTGGTCAGGATTTCAATTTCCGCCCGAAGCCGGTCGATGCGATCCTGGTATTCCAGAACCAGTTCGGTACGTTCCGAACTGGCCTCGACCATCATGTCGTGGCGCAGGAGGAAGTAGCCGATGGTTCCGGCAGCCGCCAGTGTTGCGGTGACGCAGACAAGGGCACCGCAAATCAGGTGCAGCGGCCGGACGCTGTAGGTGGTCGTCTTGGCGTTTTTATCCGGCGCCGGATGATGTGGTGCCGCCCAAGGTGCCTGATAAGGCCGAGTCGTATTCTGGCGCTGTCGCATGTTCACTCAGTCACTGCCTGCATTCTGCAAAAGAACTGAGTCTGATTAGAGTTTGGTAAGGTTAATAAATCGTCTTCGCGAACTTGAAATCAGCCTGTCAGGCGCGCGAGAGGCTTGTAAAAACCGGGTGTTAGCCCGGCTTCTGAACGTGCGCGGTCGTTGAAAGGCGGTTTGAGCGCGCCGCGGAAATGTTTGCGGACGAATGCGTGAAATGCGGGCTCGGGTCTGATTCCCTGACGGTCGCACAGGAAGCGGAACCATTTGGCACCGAAAGCGACATGGTTTTTTTCATCCCGGTAGATCACTTCCAGGCATCTGGCCGTATCTTCATCGCCAATTCCGCGTGCCTTTTCGATCATCGGCGGGGTGATGTCGAGGCCGCGGGCCTCCAGTACGAGAGGGATGATGGCAAGTCGCGCGGCAAGGTCGTTCCCGGTGTTCTGGGCCGCTTCCCAAAGGCCGTCATGGGCCGGCATGTCGCCATAGGCGGCGTCCAGCTTCGTCAGCCGGTCCTGGAGCATGGAAAAATGCTTTGCCTCTTCCAGACCCACCCGGACCCAGTCGTCGTAGTAGGAACGCGGCAGGCGTATATGGGCGAACCGTCCGATCAGGTCCCAGGTGAGATCGACCGCATTCAGTTCGATATGGGCAAGGGAATGGATCAATGCCAGGCGGCCTGACTTCCCGGTCAGGCTGCGTTTCGGCATGTCCCGCGGAGCCAGCAGGACCGGTTTGTCCGGCCGGCCTGGCCGGTCGGGCATGGAACCGTCCCTGGTTGGTGAACCGAGCCCCAGCTCCCGTTGAAACCATGCTTTCGAAACCGCATAGGCCAGCCGGACCTTTTCGGACGTGTCCTGGGAGGTAACGATGGCCCGGGCTCCGGCAACAAGGCTTGGCGGCAGGGAGGAAGAGGGGCGAATCCCGGCGCCGCCTTTATGAGATGTCAAAGGGCCCGAACCGCTTCCAGAACGGCTTCCGCATGGCCGGGTACTTTCACCTTGCGCCATATCCCGACGATTTTTCCGTCCGCATCCACAAGAAATGTGGAGCGCTCCACACCCATGTATTTTTTGCCATACATCGATTTTTCGACCCACACGCCATAGGCTTGCGCCGTGCCGGTTTGCGTATCGGCGCCGAGGCGAACCGCCAGATTGTGTTTGGCGACAAAATTGTCGTGTTTCTTTGCCGAATCCGGTGAAAGACCGATGATCGTGACATCCGACTTTTCGAATTCCGGCATCAATTCGGTAAAGGCAATGGCCTCCTTCGTGCAGCCCGGCGTGTTGTCCTTCGGATAGAAATACACCACCACAGGCTTGCCCTTCAAAGCTTTCAGGGAGACGCGCCCGCCTCCATCGCTTTCCAGATCGAAATCCGGTGCCGTGTCTCCAATGGCCAAGTCTTCCATCACGCCTTCCTTCTGTCACAGTTTGTGGGTTAATGCCGGGGACCGGCAGTCTGGCGAGTTGCGACTGTCGCTTTTACAGTTGCATTCGCTGTACCATAAAGTGTCCCGTGAATCGTTCAATGCGGCACGGAGCGAAGCAGGCGTTTTGTCCCCGGGAACACACTGAACCGCCTTTGGCGCCTTCAGGCGGAAGATATGGACTGACTTACTTGCCCAAAAACGGCAGCCCGAAAGGTTCGAAGACAGCTTCACCGCGAAAGACCGGGCGCATGCTTATGCGCATTTTCATCGCGGCGGTGCTGATATGTGTCCTTGCGGGGCTCACGATCCTGTTTGCTTCCGGACCTGTCCGAATTCCGTTTCTCGGCAGTCTTCTTGCGATGCAGGGAACCCGTGGACCGGTGACGCTTTCAGTCGTCCGCGCCAGCCTCGATTTCACCGCGCCCGGCGGCCTGGAAGTCATCATCGAGGATGCGAGGGCGGACATCGACGGGCCGTCTCCGGTCAGCATCCGTCTGCCGAAACTGACCGCCCCGATCGATATGGACGCGCTTTTCTCCGGCCGGGTCCATTTTTCGTCGCTCGTGCTTGAAAAGCCCCACGTCAAGCTGGCTCTGAGCGGCGGGCCCGCGAAGGTGCCGGAAGTCGGGCCTTTGATGGAAGCGGTCGACCGGATCAGCGATGTGGTGGATGATCAGTTCGCCCGCCGCGGCCTGCAGTCCGTCCGGATCGCGGACGGTTCATTTGAACTGGCCGGGCCCGCTTCCCGCCGCTTCAAAGGCATCGACGCGGATATCTTTCGTGGAAGCAATCGCGTTATCCGCGCCTATGCCAGGATTGCCGGAAACATTTCCAACTGGCGTCTGGAACTTGCCCGGAGCGCGCCGGAAGACGCCGGCTTCAAGAATATCGGTGTCGTGGTCAACGGAATTACGCTGGCCGAGCTGCTCGGGCCGGAAGCGGGATCTAAGCATGGAAAAGGCCTCCGTCTGCCGGCCTCCGCGAAAATGGAAGCCAGTCTGGATCGGGAGGGGAAGTTTGTCTCGGCAAACGCCGTCGCCCGAATGCGCAATGGCTGGTTCCAGCTCGGCAAAACCCTCGTCGCCTTTGACGATGCGGCATTGTCGCTGTTGTTCACGGCAGGCCAGAAGGCAATCGACATCACGACTTCGCATGTGATCCGAGGCAATACACGGCTCTTTTTTACCGGTTCCCTTACGCCCGGCATAAACGGAACTTCCGAGTGGGGCATCAGTCTGGACAGCAAATATCCCCAGTTCGGCCCGGCGGATGTTTCTGAAGATCCGAATATGCTGGAAGGCATCCAGGTGCGCGGACGCTTCGATCCGCAAGAGCGGCTGCTAAATATCGAACGGTTCACCGCCCGCTCGGGAAAAGCTGTCATTCACGGCGTCGCATCGCTTCAGCTTACCGCGGAGGGGCCATATCTGGCGCTCGCCGCCAATGGCGAGAAGATACCGGTAGCCCTGGCCAAACAGGTCTGGCCGATCACGCTGGTCCCGCCGGCGCGTCGCTGGGCAGTGGACCGGATCAAGGACGGTCTCATCGACAGTGTGTCCTATACCGGGGCCCTGCGTCCGGCCGCCTTCGATCCCCGCGATCCGGACCCGGGCTGGTCGGGGGATGACATGCGTATCGACATGACGTTTTCCGGCGCTGCCGTCACACCGGTCGGCGAGGTGCCGGAAATCAGCGGCCTTCAGGGCACACTGACGATACGGGACGAAATAATGAGCGTTGCCGCCACGGGCGGTTCGGCGGTTTCTTCGAAGGGAGGAACGGTCGCGTTGCCGTCAGGCACTTTTGAGATACACCAACTTACGGAGCGGGACGGCAAGACAGCGCGCGTTTCCACGCTGATGGAAGGCGAAGCCGAAGATATCGGAGCAATGGTGAACAGTGCGCCTTTCCGGGTATTGGACCGGGCCGACATCAGGAACGATGGTGTCAGCGGGACCGGCCGGCTGAATATCGAAGCGACATTTCCGTTGGAAAATCAAATCGATCTGGCTGATGTGGACTGGCGGGCAACTGGAAATTTCAAGAATTTTTCGGACCCTCATCCCGTCATGGGGCACACGGTGGCGGATGCGAATGTTTCGCTGGAGGCGGACGAGGATCAGGTCGCCATCACCGGCAAGGGAGTTCTCGACGGGTTCAAGGCGGATATCGATCTGGTCGTTCCGCTCGGCGATTCCGGCATCGCGGCCAGACAGGACGTCGTCGTGTCGGTGTCCGCGAAACAGCTCAAGGACAAGGGCATCGATCTGACCGCGTTCCTCGATGGCGGAATGACGCTTAGCGTCGCCAAAGCCGGCGAGGGGCAGGATTTCGTCATCGACCTGAAGCAGACAGATGTGCGGCTGACGGCGCTTGGCTGGCGAAAGGCCAAGGGTGTGCCGGCGACTGCCACCTTCAGGATGACCGAGACCGCCGACGAGCGCCGTATTCAGAATTTCAAACTTGTGTCCGAAGGCGTCAACATCAACGGCGCTCTGCGGCTGACCGCGGACGGCGAGTTGAGTCAGGCGTCGTTCGATACCTTCAGGCTGCGGCCCGGCGATGATATCGAGCTTGATATCCAGCGGGCGGGGGATGGGCGTTACGACATTATCTTCGCCGGTCCATCCTTCGACGGAAGGGGTCTTATACGAAGCATACGAAGTCCGGGCGGCAGCAAGGGGGCGGGTGATTTTTCAAGCGGCGCCAGGATCGCGGCAACGATCGACCGGGTGACGGGCTTCAACAACCAGACCATCGAAAAATTCTCCGGCAAGATCGACACGGGAACGAAGGGGCTCGTCTCGGCCGATCTGCGCGGTCTGGTCAATGGCCGTGCCAATTTCGAATTCACCGTGAACGACAACGACGGATCGCAGTTGGCCAATGGCCGGTTCGCGAATACCGGAGCGACGCTCAGGTTCCTTGACGTTTACGAGCGTATGCGCGGCGGCACCGGAACGCTGAATGTCGTCATGGCCGATGAGGACAGCTGGGTGGGGGACTTCAATGTGACCTCCCTGCGTATCACCGAAGATCCGGCAATCCGGAGCATTCGCGAGCGGGACCAGATCAGCAGGCGCAACAACGGCACCGAAGGTCCGATGGGGGCGGTTCAGAACAAAGGTTCCGCGAGCTTCGACACACTCGACATCAATTTCACGCGCGAAGCCGACATGCTGAGTATCAGCCGCGGCGCATTGCAGGGGAACGCGCTGGGTGGAACCGTCAGCGGAACCGTGAACCTGGCTCAACAGACCCTGAACCTCACGGGCACTTTCGTGCCGATCTACGCACTCAACAATTTCTTCGCCAAGATCCCGTTGCTTGGGTTCGCGCTTGGCGGGGGTTCGGGCGAAGGGCTGATCGGGGTCACCTACCGGCTGTCGGGCTCCGTTTCCGAACCGGTCCTTTCGGTCAATCCGATCTCCGCGATCGCGCCGGGCATTTTCCGCAAGATGTTCGAATTCCAGTCGAACTGAATTAAACGCCCGGCACTGCCTGCTTGGAACATACCATCCAGGCTTTGGGAAAGGCCTTCAGCGCGCTCGGTTCAAAAAAGTCGGGATCCGGCTCTTGCCGAAAAACGCGGCCGCCTGGCCGGTTCAGACCGGCTTCAGCAGCACGTGTTTCTTTTTGCCGAGCGACAGCTTGATGACGCCGTCCTGCGTGACGTCGGCCAGGGAGAGCTGGCGATTGTGGTCCTGCTCGCCGCGGTCGTTGATCCTGACGGCGCCACCCTTGATGTTCCGGCGTACGTCTCCATTGGAGGCACAAAGACCGGCGGTCACGAATGCGGACAGAACGCCCAGACCCGTTTCAAGCTCGGATCGGGCGATTTCCACCGTCGGCAGGCCTTCGGCGGACTGGCCCTCCTCGAAGGCCTGGCGGGCGGTTTCCGCCGCCGCTTCGGCTTTGTCGCGTCCATGGATCAGCGCCGTCGCTTCCGTCGCGAGCACCTTCTTGGCTTCGTTGAGCTCCGAACCCTCAAGGGCCGCGAGGCGGGCGATTTCGTCCATCGGCAGAACGGTGAACAGCTTCAGGAAACGTTCCACATCCGCGTCTTCGGTGTTGCGCCAGTACTGCCAGTAGTCATAGGCGGAAAGCTGCTCTTCGTTGAGCCAGACGGCGCCGGCCGCCGTCTTGCCCATCTTTGCGCCGGACGAGGTGGTCAGGAGCGGCGAGGTGAGGGCAAAGGCATCCTTGTCTTCCAGGCGGCGGACGAGATCCGTGCCGGACAGGATATTGCCCCACTGATCGGATCCGCCCATCTGCAGGCGGCAGCCGGTGCGCCGGTAGAGTTCCAGAAAATCATAGCCCTGGAGCAGCATGTAGTTGAATTCCAGGAAGGACAGATGCTGCTCGCGCTCAAGACGCAGACGGACGGAATCGCGCTGGATCATCTGGTTGACGGAAAAATGCCGTCCGATGTCGCGCAGGAAGTCCACATAGTTCAGCTTCAAGAGCCAGTCCGCATTGTCCACCATGATGGCGTCGGTCCGCCCGTCGCCGAAGACAAGCAGCTTTTCAAAGACCTTCCTGATGCCGGCCTTGTTCTGCTCGATGTCGTCCTCGGTGAGGATCTTGCGGGTTTCATCCTTGCCGGACGGGTCGCCGACACGTGTCGTGCCGCCGCCCATCAGGGCAATCGGGCGATGTCCGGTCTTCTGCAGCCAGTGCAGCATCATGATCGGAACGAGGGAGCCCGCATGAAGGCTCGGCGCCGTGCAGTCGAAACCGATATAGGCGGTGACGGTTTCCTTCAGGCAAAGCGCGTCGAGCCCGGCCGGATCGGAAATCTGATGAATGAAACCGCGCTCTGAAAGAACCTTCAGAAAGTCCGATTTGAACTCGCTCATGCCTGCCTGTCCGTGATTTTTTCTCGTGTATCGCCTCTCGGCTCTTCGGACGTGCTCTAGCGCGTGCGGCGGGCGTTGTAAATCGCGGCGGACGGAAAACCTGAAGGTCGCCGGGTTCCAGTCGCTCCGGATCCGAAAGCAGTGATGGAAATGCCCGTCGCGGGCCTGACCGGCGCCGCCGCCCGGATAGGTGAGAATTCCGCTACCCCGAAGGCTGTTCACTCACGTTTTTCCCAAAGGCACGGAGCGTGACAACGGTCACAGAGAAAAGTTTTCGCGAGGTCTAGTGTCTCTTCATCAGCCAATTCAATACCGCTGAAGATCAGTTGAGAGGACCAGACATGTTTCGCAAGTTCGCCATCGCCGCCGTTACCGTTGCCACAGTGGCAACCGCTGCCGTCACCATGACGCCGAATGAAGCCCAGGCCGGGAACCGCCGTGCCGGCGCTATCGCCGCGGGTGCAATCATCGGCCTTGCCGCCGGTGCCATCATCGCCTCGCAGGCTCAGCCGCGCTATTACGCGCCCGTGCGCTGCCACAATCAGCCGGTTCGCCGCTGGGACCCGTACTATCGCCAGTATGTCGTCGTCGGCTACCGCCAGGTCTGCTACTGAGCGCAGGCAACATCACGAGAACGAATGGCCTCCTCCGGGAGGCTTTTTCGTTTTTAGCTTGCGCAAATTCATCTTTTCTCGGTGCATCGCGCCTTTTCCGGACAGCGAGGCGGCGCGGAAAGCGCCCGGCGAAACAACAAAAAACCCCGGCCAGATGACCGGGGTTTTTCCTGTCCGAAAGAGCGGAAACCCTTAGACGGAGTAGTACATGTCGAATTCGACCGGATGCGGCGTCATTTCGTAACGCTCGACTTCTTCCATCTTCAGTTCGATGTAGGCGTCGATCTGGTCGTCGTCGAACACGCCACCGGCCTTGAGGAACTCGCGGTCCTCATCGACAGCTTCCAGGGCTTCACGGAGCGAACCGCAAACCGTCGGGATCTCGGAGAGCTCTTCCGGCGGCAGGTCGTAGAGGTTCTTGTCCATGGCATCGCCCGGGTGCAGCTTGTTCTTGATGCCGTCAAGGCCGGCCATCAGCAGCGCGGAGAAGCACAGGTACGGGTTCGCGGTCGGATCCGGGAAACGAACTTCGACGCGTTTTGACTTCGGAGACGCCGTGAACGGAATACGGCAGGAAGCGGAACGGTTACGCGAGGAATAGGCCAGCAGAACCGGTGCTTCATAACCTGGAACCAGACGCTTGTAGGAGTTGGTCGACGGGTTGGTGAACGCGTTCAGGGCCTTCGCATGCTTCAGGATACCGCCGATGAAGTACAGGCAGGTTTCGGAAAGATCGGCGTACTGGTTGCCGGCGAACACAGGCTCGCCCTTGTTCCAGATGGACAGGTGGCAGTGCATGCCGGTGCCGTTGTCGCCGAAAACCGGCTTCGGCATGAAGGTTGCGGTCTTGCCGTAGGCATGAGCAACCTGATGGACGACGTATTTGTAGACCTGCATGTTGTCGGCGCAACGGGTCAGGTGGTCGAATTTCATGCCGAGTTCGTGCTGGGCGGCCGCCACTTCGTGGTGGTGCTTTTCGGTCGGAACGCCCATTTCGCCCATGACGGACAGCATTTCGGAGCGGATGTCCTGGGCGCTGTCGATCGGCGGAACCGGGAAGTAGCCGCCCTTTGTGCGCGGACGGTGGCCGAGGTTGCCGGTCTCGTATTCGGAGCCCATGTTCGACGGCAGTTCGTCGCCGTCGAGGATGAAGCCGGTGTTGTACGGGTCCGCGGTGAAGCGGACATCGTCGAACATGAAGAATTCAGCTTCCGGACCGATATAGATGGTGTCGCCGAAACCGCCGGACTTCACGTAAGCTTCCGCCTTCTTGGCGGTCATGCGCGGATCGCGATTGTAGCCTTCGCCGGTGATCGGGTCGACGATGTCGCAGAAGATCGCCAATGTGGACTGGGCGAAGAACGGGTCGATATGCGCGGATTCCGGATCGAGGATCAGCATCATGTCGGACTCGTTGATGGCCTTCCAGCCGGCGATGGACGAGCCGTCGAAGGCAACGCCCTCAGCGAACATGTCTTCGTCAACAAGCGCGACATCCATGGTGACGTGCTGCATTTTGCCTCTTGGATCGGTGAAGCGCAGGTCGACGAATTTCACGTCCTTTTCCTGAATCTCCTTCAGGACTTCAGCGGCAGTGGTCATAGTGTCCATCCCTTTGATTTATTGTGTGAACGGTTGGGTTTGGTTCCGGCCCGGCTGGGTGTCTTCAACTGTTGGCTCCGTTGCTCAAGACCGGAATGGGGATCACCGGCGGATGCCGGAACGGGTGGGTCAGATAGCGTCGATGCCGGACTCGCCTGTCCGGATGCGCACAGCTTCTTCAATATTGGAAACAAAGATCTTGCCGTCGCCAATGCGGCCGGTTTGCGCCGCGGAACGGATCGCGTCAACGGCTTTTTCGACCATGTCGTCGCCGAGCACGATTTCGACCTTCACCTTCGGCAGGAAGTCCACGACATATTCGGCGCCGCGATACAGCTCTGTATGTCCCTTCTGCCGGCCGAAGCCCTTCGCTTCCGTAACGGTGATGCCCTGGAGGCCGACCTCCTGAAGAGCTTCTTTGACCTCGTCCAGTTTGAAGGGTTTGATGATCGCCTCGATCTTTTTCATCACCTTTTGTCTCTCTCCACATGTCAGGCCGGGATTATTCGGCGAGCCTTCTTTCGGAAGGCTTGGGGTCAGGCAGACCCTAGATCGACCCGCATTCATATGGCCTCATATGAAAGCAGGCTGATCGATCTTAAAGTGTCAGAGCATCTTGTCCGCATTTGGTTGGACACAGGATGCGCTAACGGGCCCGTAGGGACCGTTGCTGGCTATAAAGCACGATATGTGCCAATCCGGAGCAACTTCCCGCAAATTTTCTCAGAGTAGAGATTTCCGCCACTAAAAGCGGCAAAATCAATCGGTCCATCTGAGCAGTTTCGTATGAAGCATTGATCTTGTGATTAAACAATATGCAAACAGCTTAAAAAATAGACATGAATGATAATGATGACCTTATGTTACTCCCAAGGCTCGACAAAAACCGCGATCCTGTACAGCTTGCGAAGCGGGCAATTGGAGGCCTTTTGGGAATGAACCCGGATATTGTTTTTTCCAACGCGGTGCTGCTGACACCGGAGGAAATGGGGCAGGCGGACCGGCTGACCATTTCCGGTGGCGTGCCGGGTATCGAGCTGATGGAGCGGGCCGGGCAGGCGGTGGCGAGGGCTGCCGCGAAAATGGTCCCGGCCGCCGCGCGGATTTCCATCCTGTGCGGTCCCGGCAACAATGGCGGTGACGGGTTCATTGCCGCGCGTTGTCTTACCGCGGCCGGCCACACCGTTCAGATCCATCTCCTCAAGGCATCCGAAACGCTCAACGGAGATGCGCTTGAAGCCTTTGTGCGTATGGGGTTGCCACACACGGTGGTTCCCGATGGAGACGGGATCGCTGTTTCTCTGGCGGGAGAGCTCGAGCGCGCGGATCTGATCATCGATGCGCTGTTCGGAGCCGGGCTCGACCGGCCGCTCGCCGGTCCTGGTCTGGCTCTTGTGAAGGCCGTCAACCGGTCGGGCCGTCGGGTGCTTGCCGTCGATCTGCCGTCCGGAGTGAACGGCGCGACCGGAGCCGATCCGGGCGCGGCCGTCAGGGCAGACGCGACGGTGACCTTTTTCCGCCGCAAGCCGGGGCATCTTCTCAATCCCGGCCGGACCTTGTGCGGCTCTGTCACGGTTGCCGATATCGGCATAAAGGCAGGTGTTCTGGAAAAGATCGGGCCTTCCGTCTTTCACAACATTCCGGAGCTGTGGCTTGGCGACTGGCCACGGCCCGATCCGCTCGGGCACAAATACACCCGGGGCCATGCGGTCGTGTTCGGCGGGCCGATGTCGGCCACGGGCGCGGCGCGGCTTTCCGCGGGCGCGGCTCTGAGGGCTGGGGCAGGGCTGGTAACTCTAGCCTCGCCGCCGGATGCAATGATGGTCAATGCCTGCCATCTGACGGCGGTGATGCTGAAAAAGGTCCCCGGAGCGGAAGCCATGGAAGAGCTTCTTGCCGACAGGCGGTTCAATACCGTGCTGATCGGCCCCGGCTACGGCGTCGGCGAGGAAACCCGTGCCGCGGTCGCCGCCATTCTCAAACAAAAACGGGCAACCGTGCTGGACGCCGACGCGCTGACGAGTTTCCCGAACCATGCTCAAGAGCTGTTCACCCTGATCGGGGACAATCCGGCGCCGGTTCTGTTGACCCCGCATGATGGCGAGTTCGCCCGGCTGTTTCCGGACATTGAAGGCGACAAGCTTGTCCGCGCCCGCCGGGCGGCGGAACGCTCCGGCGCCGTCGTTGTCCTCAAAGGTCCCGATACGGTGATTGCGGCGCCGGACGGCCGGGCCGCGATCAACGACAACGCGCCGCCGTTTCTGGCGACGGCGGGGTCCGGCGACGTTCTCGCCGGAATTTCCGCCGGGCTTCTCGCGCAGGGTGTGCCGGGTTTCGAGGCGGCCTGCCAGGCGGTCTGGCTTCACGGCGAGGCTGGACGGGAAGCCGGCCCGGGGCTGATTGCCGAGGATCTGGCGCCTGCCCTCAAAGCCGCAATCCGTGCGCTTGTGGACAAAACGGCCGGGGGGTGAAAGCGGCCGCAGCTTTTTGCTTTGACGGGGAAATCAGTGGTGTTATAGAGGCCCCGCTTCTAGAGCGGGGCTTCAAATGCCCCGCGGCGCGGATGTGGTGGAATTGGTAGACACGCCAGATTTAGGTTCTGGTGCCGCAAGGCGTGGGGGTTCAAGTCCCTTCATCCGTACCAAAACAGACTTCGGGACCGGAAAGCCCCCAAGCGCCCTGAACGGCAACGCGATTTGGGGGCAGGTCCCTCATCCCGGACACATTCAATCTGCTCTGCGAAGGCCAGCTTCAGCACTGCCCGACGCAGACTGACCGAGATTACTTCCGGTGTCGTCATTGCCTGGCATTCAAGTGCAGCCGCATCGTCGCGAAAAAAGAACGCAGATTTGTGTCTCTTTCTTGGGACATCCAGTCCGGCAAAGTATTCCATAGCAGTCCGCTTCAGGATCACAAACACTACCTCTCCCAAAAACCCGACATGGCGTTTCCGATCGGTGGCGATGGCGTCAAGCCTGCGCAAGTCCCCGATCCCATGAACCCCCAAGCCAGCGATACCGGTCAAGTCGATCCTGAAGGCGACAAGGTGAAGGTCTCGGAATATGAGACCCGCTCGGTGAACATCTATGTCTACTGGCTGATCAAATCCCGGCCCGACCCTTGGCCCGGCTATGTTCAAATGCCGTCCCCCGGCGGGAAGGACACACCGCCGGAGCGCTAATGATAGAGCTTCCTCCTCGCCAGATGACAGGTGTTGCGTATAGGCTTTGGCTCGCAACACGTCCGCAGGGCGGGAAAGACCATGACCGGTGCAACTTCGGCCACCTGGAGCGGCCGTCAGGGCTTCTACCGGCGTTTTTTCGCACCCTGTCCCACGCTGAATGCGGGGGCGACCGCCCTTCGGGCCGCCTGAGCGCGGGATGACCGACAGAGTTGGTTCCGCGCGGGGAGTGGTTGAAACGCGGCTGATTTCCTCTCCAAACCCCCGCTCTCCCCTTGACACTTTCCACCCCAACCTTTATCGCGCTTGCATCGTGCGTCTCGGACTTTGTCCGCGGCGATGCATCGCCATTCGAACGCTTCCGGGAGAAGGGGAGTGCAGGCAATGCGGCACACGGAATTTTAAAAACAAAACCTCCGGAGCGGACTGCCGCTCAGGATCGAGGACGACAAAACCCATGCAGGTAACCGAAACCCTCGCCGAGGGCCTGAAGCGAGAGCTCAAGATCGACATTCCGGCCGGCGATCTCGCCGCCAAGCTCGATGAATACATGGACGACATGAAGTCCAAAGCCAACATCAAGGGCTTCCGCCCGGGCAAGGTGCCGCTCGCGCACCTGAAAAGGATGTATGGCCGTCAGGCGATGGCGGAGATCCTGTCGAACACCATCCAGGAGACCACCCAGAAAGCCGTCGAGGAGCGCTCCGAGCGCCCGGCTCTGACCCCGGAAATCGATCTGCCCGACGAAGACGCCGAAAAGATCCTGGCGGGCGATGCCGACCTGTCCTTCAAGATGACCTACGACATTCTGCCGGTCTTCGAGATCGTCGATTTCTCCGGTATCGAAATCGAACGTCCGGTTGTTGAGATCGCCGACGAGGAAGTCGACACTCAGGTCGCCGACATCGCCAAGAACAACACGCCGTTCGAAGCCAAGGACGGGGCCGCCGAAGACGGCGACCGTGTCACCATGTCCTATCTCGGCAAGATCGACGGCGAGCCCTTTGAGGGCGGCGCCGACGAAAACGGCATGCTGGTTCTGGGCTCCGGCCAGTTCATTCCGGGCTTCGAAGAGCAGCTTATCGGCCTCAAGGCCGGTGACGAAAAGGTCGTGGAAGTCTCTTTCCCGGATGACTATCCGGCCGAACACCTCGCCGGCAAGTCGGCTGCCTTCGACGTCGTCGTCAAGGAAGTGGCCGTCGCGGGTGAAGTCACCCTCGACGACGAGTTCGCCAAGGGCCTTGGCCTTGAGTCGCTCGACAAGCTGAAGGAAATCGTCCGCGGCCAGATCGAGGGCCAGTTCGGCCAGATGACCCGCCAGCGCGTGAAGCGTCAGCTTCTCGACAAGCTGGACGAGCATTATTCCTTCGATCTTCCCGAAAAGCTGCTGAACTCCGAGTTCGACGTGGTCTGGAACCAGGTCGAAGAGGACATGAAGCGCAACGAGAAGACCTTTGAGGACGAAGACACCACGGAAGAAGAGGCGAAGGCGGAATACCGCAAGATAGCCGAACGCCGTGTGCGCCTCGGCCTTGTGCTTTCCGAAATCGGCGAGAAGAACAACATTCAGGTCACCGACGAGGAACTGCAGCGCGCGCTCTACGACCGGGTCCGCCAGTTCCCGGGCCAGGAGCAGCAGGTGTTCGAGTTCTACAAGAACAACCAGCAGGCGCTGGCAAGCCTGCGCGCCCCGATCTACGAGGAAAAAGTCGTCGACTTCATGCTTGAGCTCGCCAAGGTGACCGACAAGACGGTGACCAAGGAAGAGCTGGAAAAACTGGTCGCGGAGGAAGAGGAAGAAGCCTGAGCTTGTTCCCACCTATCCCCAGATACGGCAGCGGTCTTAACTTTGCTTTCATGCCGCATCTGTCATGACTTTGCGTTGAGGGCGACATCCCATATATACGGGGTGTCGCTTTTTTCGACTCAGGCCCCTGATCGATGCGCTCGGGGGGCTGAATCAGGCCCGGCTGACTGCCGGGTCCCATCTCAAGCTTATGGATGAGGTATGAAGGATCCTGCCGATATCTACATGAACACGCTCGTGCCGATGGTTGTCGAACAGACAAATCGCGGCGAGCGGGCCTTCGATATCTATTCGCGATTGCTCAAGGAGCGCATCATCTTCCTGACCGGTCCGGTCGAAGATCAAGTGGCTACCCTGGTCTGTGCCCAGCTTCTTTATCTGGAAGCTGAAAACCCGAGCAAGGAAATCGCGATCTATATCAATTCCCCCGGTGGTCTCGTAACCTCCGGCCTGGCGATCTACGACACGATGCAGTTCATCCGCCCGGCGGTTTCGACGCTGTGTATCGGTCAGGCCGCCTCGATGGGGTCGCTTCTGCTGGCCGCCGGCCACAAGGGCATGCGATTCATTCTGCCGAACGCGCGGGTGATGGTTCACCAGCCTTCCGGCGGTTTCCGCGGTCAGGCCGCCGATATCATGCTTCATGCACAAGAAATTCTTGCAATGAAGCGGCGGCTGAATGACATCTACGTGAAACATACCGGACAGACCCTCGATCAGGTTGAAGAAGCGCTGGAGCGCGACAACTTCATGACCGCCGAAAGGGCCAAGGAATTCGGGATCGTGGACAAGGTGATAACCGATCGTACCACGCTCGGTGAAGAGGCTGAAAAGTGATCAGGCTTACCCGGTCTTAAGCATGGCTTCAATTTCCTTGATTTAAGACCGGAAAATGCCCGATTGATGCCGGGTTTTCATCTTCGCCTTAAACCTATATTGATTTTTAATGGTGAAGCATGGTGACATCAGATTGTGAAGGGGTGCTAATGCATCTCTTCAAAACCGGTTCAGTCATAATTCGGCCGCATCCGGGAAGATAAGGGGAGACACTCCCCGAAAACGCGAGGTTAATTGTATGACCAAGGCCAGCGGCAGCGATTCAAAGAATACGCTCTACTGCTCCTTCTGCGGCAAGAGCCAGCATGAGGTGCGTAAGCTGATCGCCGGCCCGACTGTTTTCATTTGCGATGAATGTGTCGAGCTGTGCATGGATATCATTCGCGAGGAAAACAAGTCCTCGCTGGTGAAGTCGCGGGACGGGATCCCGACCCCTCAGGAAATTCGCGATGTGCTGGATGACTATGTCATCGGGCAGGGCAGCGCGAAGAAGGTTCTTTCGGTTGCCGTCCACAACCACTACAAGCGCCTGAACCACGCATCCAAGAACAACGATGTGGAACTGGCGAAGTCCAATATCCTGCTTGTCGGTCCGACCGGCTGCGGAAAGACGCTTCTGGCGCAGACCCTTGCCAGGATCCTGGACGTGCCGTTCACCATGGCGGATGCCACCACACTGACCGAAGCCGGTTATGTGGGCGAGGACGTTGAAAACATCATCCTGAAGCTGCTGCAATCGGCCGACTACAATGTCGAGCGCGCTCAGCGCGGCATCGTCTATATCGACGAAGTCGACAAGATCAGCCGCAAGGCGGACAATCCGTCGATCACCCGGGACGTTTCCGGTGAAGGCGTGCAGCAGGCCCTTCTGAAGATCATGGAAGGCACAGTGGCTTCCGTTCCGCCCCAGGGTGGACGCAAGCATCCGCAGCAGGAGTTCCTGCAGGTGGACACGACCAACATCCTGTTCATCTGTGGCGGTGCCTTCGCGGGTCTCGACAAGATCATTTCCGACCGCGGCACCCAGACCTCCATCGGCTTCCAGGCCCAGGTCCACGCCCCGGAAGACCGCCGGATCGGCGAGCTGTTCTCGGAACTGGAACCGGAAGATCTGCTGAAATTCGGTCTCATTCCCGAATTCGTCGGCCGTCTGCCGGTGATCGCAACGCTGGAAGACCTCGACGAGGAAGCCCTGGTAACCATCCTGACTGAGCCGAAAAACGCTCTGGTCAAGCAGTATCAGCGGCTCTTCGAAATGGAACAGGTCGAGCTGTCCTTCCACGAGGAAGCGCTCAAGGCGATTGCCCGCAAGGCGATCCACCGCAAGACGGGTGCCCGGGGCCTGCGGTCCATCCTTGAGTCCATCCTGCTCGATACCATGTACGAGCTGCCGGGCCTCAAGGGCGTGAAGGAAGTTGTGATCTCGCCGGAAGTCGTCAACGGCGAGGCGCGTCCGCTCTATATCTACGAGGATCGCGAAGAAACCTCCGCGACCAGCGCTTGAGGGATCCGGACGCAGCAAAAACGTGAATAAATGCCGCTCGACAAGGGCGGCATTTTGCTTTTTTCGCCTGATTGTGCCGTGCCGGCCGCTTATCCACCGGCGCATCGAGTCGTCAACAGACAAGACTTCTCCATCGGGCTGGGCGACCTTGACACCGGCATGTCAGATGTCCACCTAATAGCCTTAAAGGACGGCTCGTGCGGATTAACGGTGTGCCCAGACGGGGTGCCGTGATCCGGCCAATCGGAAGCAATAGCCGAAAGCCGTATTTCAGTGTTCAGGCTGCCTTTTACCGAGTGGGGCCGGAACACGCCGAGAAAGGAAAAAAAATGAGCGACGCAGAAATCCGCGCCACAGATCCGGACAGCACCGCTGTCTATCCCGTACTGCCGCTGCGCGACATCGTCGTCTTTCCGCACATGATCGTGCCTCTGTTTGTCGGCCGCGAGAAATCGATCAAGGCGCTGGAAGAGGTCATGACCACCGACAAGCACATTCTTCTGGCTACCCAGATGAATGCTGCGGACGACGATCCCAACCCGGACCAGATCTACGATGTCGGCACGCTTGCGACCGTGCTGCAGTTGCTCAAGCTCCCGGACAACACGGTCAAGGTGCTGGTCGAAGGAGGCGCGCGCGCCCAGATCGGAGAGTACAGCGAGCGCACGGATTATTTCGAAGCCTCAGCCACGGTTCTCCCGGAGCGCGACGGCGAGGAAATCGAAGTGGAAGCGCTCGCCCGCTCGGTGATTTCCGAGTTCGAGAACTATGTGAAACTGAACAAGAAGGTTTCTCCGGAAGTCCTCGGCGCGGTCAACCAGATCGACGACTATTCCAAGCTGGCGGACACGATCGCTTCGCATCTGGCGATCAAGATCCCCGAAAAGCAGGAAATCCTCGGCGTCGTATCCGTCGCCGAGCGGCTTGAACGGGTTCTGGGCATGATGGAGAGCGAAATCTCCGTCCTGCAAGTGGAAAAACGCATTCGCTCCCGCGTGAAGCGGCAGATGGAGAAGACCCAGCGCGAGTACTATCTGAATGAGCAGATGAAGGCCATTCAGAAGGAGCTTGGCGACAGCGAGGACGGCCGCGACGAAATCGCGGAACTTGAGGAAAAGATCAAGAAGACCAAGCTGACCAAGGAAGCGCGCGAGCGCGCGGCAGCCGAAATGAAGAAGCTGAAGCAGATGAGCCCGATGTCCGCCGAGGCGACCGTCGTGCGCAACTATCTCGACTGGCTGATCGGCATTCCGTGGAACAAGAAATCCAAGATCAAGCACGATCTGGCGTTTTCCGAAAAGGTTCTCGACACCGACCATTACGGCCTCGACAAGGTCAAGGAACGGATTATCGAATATCTTGCGGTGCAGAGCCGGGCCAACAAGCTGCGCGGTCCGATCCTCTGCCTGGTCGGTCCTCCCGGTGTCGGCAAGACCTCTCTCGGCAAGTCGATCGCCAAGGCGACCGGCCGCGAATTCGTTCGTATGTCGCTTGGCGGCGTGCGCGATGAAGCGGAAATCCGCGGCCACCGCCGGACCTATATCGGCTCGATGCCCGGCAAGGTCGTCCAGTCGATGAAAAAGGCGAAGAAATCCAACCCGCTCTTCCTGCTCGACGAGATCGACAAGATGGGCATGGATTTCCGCGGCGATCCGTCCTCCGCGCTTCTGGAGGTGCTCGATCCGGAACAGAACTCGTCCTTCATGGATCACTATCTGGAAGTCGAATACGACCTTTCCGACGTGATGTTCGTGACGACAGCCAACACGCTGAACATTCCCGGTCCGTTGATGGATCGTATGGAAGTGATCCGCATTGCCGGTTACACGGAAGAGGAAAAGGTGGAAATCTGCCGCCGTCACCTCATCCCGAAGGCGGAAAAGGATCACGGCCTGCGCGAAGGCGAGTTCTCCATCGAGGACGACGCCCTGCATCTCATCGTCCGGCGCTATACCCGCGAAGCCGGGGTGCGTAATCTTGAACGCGAAATGGCGACCCTTGCCCGTAAGGCGGTCAAGGATATCCTGATGAGCGACAAGGTAAGCGTCACGGTTACGGAGGAAGTGGTCGAGAAATATCTCGGTGTGCCGCGCTACCGGTATGGCGAAGTCGAACTGGAAGACCAGGTTGGTGTTGTCACCGGTCTTGCGTGGACCGAGGTCGGCGGCGAGCTGCTGACCATCGAAGGCGTGATGATGCCGGGCAAGGGCAAGATGACCGTGACCGGAAACCTGAAGGACGTGATGAAGGAGTCGATTTCGGCAGCGGCCTCCTATGTACGCTCCCGTGCGATCGCCTACGGAATCGAACCGCCGACCTTCGACAAGAAGGATATTCACGTGCACGTGCCGGAAGGCGCGACGCCGAAGGACGGTCCGTCCGCCGGTATCGCCATGGCAACCGCGGTCATCTCCACCATGACCGGCATTCCGGTCCGCCGGGATGTGGCAATGACGGGTGAAATCACGCTGCGGGGCAGGATCCTTCCGATCGGTGGTCTGAAGGAGAAACTCCTGGCCGCGTTGCGCGGTGGCATCAAGCTGGTGATGATCCCGGAAGACAATGCCAAGGATCTGGCCGATATCCCTGATTCGGTGAAGAACTCGCTGGAGATCATTCCGGTATCCAGCATGGAAGAGGTGCTGAAAAATGCTCTCGTCCGGGTTCCGGAACCGATCGAATGGGATGAAACTGCTGCGGAAGCCGCCACCAAGGCGGGTGAGTCGGAAGAGGACAAGGCGGGCCTTTTCGCCCACTAAAAGCCTCTTTACAGCGTACAAAATGTCAAGCCCCGGGAAATCCGGGGCTTTTCTTTTGAATAATTGGTCAAAATGGCGGTTTTCTGCGAAAAAACCACTTGCGTTTCGAGTCATTTCGCCCGAATTTCGCGCAACGGCGCTGACAGGAATCGTCGGCAATCTGCCGTTTCTTAGAAAGGTATCTGCTATGAATAAGAACGATCTGGTCGCAGCTGTTGCAGAAAAGACCGGCCTCACCAAGGCGCAGGCAGGCGAAGCAGTTGACGCAACTTTCGACGTGGTCACTCAGACGCTGAAAGGCGGCGACGAAGTCCGCATCATCGGCTTTGGTAACTTCACGGTTTCTGCACGTGCGGCCACCGAAGGCCGGAACCCGCGGACTGGCGATACGATCCAGATCCCGGCTTCTAAGACGCCGAAGTTCAAGGCCGGTAAAGGCCTGAAGGACGCTGTGAACGCCTAAGGCGCTCACACTCGAGTTCTTCGAGAAACCCCGTATCCGATGCCGGATGCGGGGTTTCTCATTTTCAGCATTCAATTCCCGATTGTGGGCTGCCGCGTTTGCGTATTCGCCGCTATAGTGAGCGTTGCGTGGGATCCAGCCGACGGAACGGGAGCGGGACATGTCGCTGCAAGCCATCATAAGCCGCCGACAGCGGGCTCTCTTCAATGCCTGGGTGCAGGATCCGCTTGTCCAGGTTCAGGTCGAGCATCCCGAACGACTCGGTCGTCTGGTCTTTCTCAACGGTTTCGATGACACGACTGAAACGGAACGGGCAGGGCGCCGCAGCCTGAAAAACGTCGCCATCGTCCGGAAACCGGGCGACCCGGACCAGAATGCCAGCGTCTGGGTGCGGGCAGGGTATTCCTCCTACCAGAAGGCCTGGCTCGGATTTGTCGACCAGGCCTATGGCATCAAGGCAACGTCCAGCGATCTTGCCGGCTACAATATCGACCACCTTCTCAACAAGGCGCGCAGTCCGAACAAGGCCGGGTTCATCCGGGTCGAGGCCGTCAACGATGCCGTTAACCAGGCGTGGGGCGGCTTGTTTGAGCGGGCGGCGAGCAATCCCGAGTTCAGCGCCAACCAGAAGAGATACCGACGGACAATGTCGTGGATCATTGCCGCCAAGCTCATGGATCAGCCGCCTCCCAGGGGACCGGACGACCATCAGGGAATCGCCCGGCTGGTCCAGTTCTTCAACCAGAATGGTCTGGCAGCCGACGATCCGCAACGCGGCCTGACGGACATGCTGCAGTTCGCCTACCGGTTCCGATAACCGGTCAGGAGGCGAGGGCCTGCACCTCTTCCGCAGCTTTCCGTCCGGACAGCAGCGCGCCGTGAACGGTCGCGGGGAAGTCCGGACTTGTGGCTTCGCCCGCGAAAAACACCCTGTCATTCACGCTCGCTGCGAGCGCCAACCGGTCGGCGGAGGTACTGCCTGGTGCAAGGAACGAATAGGATCCCAGCGCCTGTGCATCACTTGCCCAGGCGGAGGAAATGCCGGCCTTCGGGACAGGCAGGTCGGCACCGAACATGGTGCGGAGCGCTTCATGGGCCGCGGCCATGCGCCCGGCGTTGTCCATGGCCTCCAGGTCGCGGGCAAAGGAGCCCGCATTGAGCGCGCCGAGCACCGGAACGCCGGTCGCCCGGCTGAGATTGATCCAGTAGGCGAACTGGCGAGGCTTGTCCGATACCCTGATGAAGTTCAGCGCATCGGGTTCCCAGAATGGTTCGGCGAAGGTCAGATAGACCTTGTTGAGCACGCCCATGCCCAGGTTGCCGATCGCCTTGCGCTTGGCGTCGGGCAGTGGGGGACCGAAGTCGATCCGTCCGGATTTCAGCACGCCGAGAGGGACCGTGACGATGGCGTAATCCGCGCTGAAGGTCTGCCCGTTCACCAGGACCGACACACCGTTGGAAGAGTGATAGATGCCGTCGACGGATGAAGAGAGCCGGACCTCCAGGTCGCCTGCCAGGCCATGGGCGAGACGGTCGTAGCCGCGGGGCAGGATCGCATCCGGACCGCCAAGGACACGGCCTTCCCCGAGAGCTGCGAGGGCGAGTTCGCCGCTGTCGGCGGCATAGTCCAGTTCTACGTGATTGGTGATCAAGGCGCCGATTTCCGCGTCGGACAGATGGGCGATCCGGCGTTTTCGCCGGATGTGGCTCACGGCATCGCGAATTGTAAGGGTGGCGGCGTGCGATCCGGCTTGACTTGCGAAATCTTCCAATCCGGTCAGGAATTCGTCGGCTCTTTCCTGCAATCTCCCCCGGTGGCCCGTCAGGTCGATAATGGCCCTGTCCTCATAGTTCCAGTCCTGGAGAGGTTGGCCGAGACTTTCGGACAGTTGCGCGACCGGGTTGCCGCGCGTGCCGTGGATCCAGCTCGCGCCCAGATCCAGCGGAATGCCAAACGATCGGTCGCTCCACAGCCGGCCGCCGATGCGGTCACGGGCTTCCAGAACCGTGACCTTGAAGCCACGATCCGCCAGTTGTCTTGCCGCGGCAAGGCCTGAGATTCCCGCGCCGATGACGACAACCCTGGCACCGTCCGCCGATCTGGCCGGACGCGTCATGGAGGCAAGCGGCAAGCTGGCGAGGCCGAGAAAAAGGCGCGTCAGCACGGACCGGCGGGAAGGCGTCATTCGTCCGGGTATCCTTTACTTGGGAAAGACCGTTCCGGGAGCCGGTGCGCACTCATCCACTGCATGTGGGGATCTGCGAAATCTGTTCTATTTTATTCTTGCCAAGTGCCGGGGGACAACCTAAAAGGCGTCTCACCTCATAGAGGGCGATTAGCTCAGTTGGTAGAGCGCTTCGTTTACACCGAAGATGTCGGGAGTTCGAGTCTCTCATCGCCCACCATTCCCCCAGCCGGTAGATTCGATTTTTCTTGCCATGGCGCTTTCAGTGTCAGGGCTCGACATGCGTTGGGGCTTTGGCGTGTCCTGACCTGATACCAAGCGTTTCCGGCAGGGGGTCGTCGGGTTGATCCGTTTCAACTGCGTCCGGCATAAGGCATTGAAGAAAATGACAAAGCCTGGACAAGCCCGATCCGGCGAATCCGTCCCCTCTCTGTCTTGGGGAAACATTATCCACAAGGACTGAGAGGATTTCATTCGCGCGAAGTGTCACAAGCGGCGGGGTTTTAAAAAAACGACACATTAGAATGGGCTCGGCGCTTGACTTCGCAATCCAGCCGCCGTACATCAGCGCCACTTCGGAACGGACACAAGTTCATTCCGCAAGCGGGTGTAGCTCAGTTGGTTAGAGTGCCGGCCTGTCACGCCGGAGGTCGCGGGTTCGAGTCCCGTCACTCGCGCCACTTTCCAAATCGCCAAACACAGCGATCGGGGAAGGGCGCAATATTCCGTGAATGTGCGGGTGTAGCTCAGTTGGTTAGAGTGCCGGCCTGTCACGCCGGAGGTCGCGGGTTCGAGTCCCGTCACTCGCGCCACTCACGGTTTTGATCGATATTTCAATATCTTCCTGAAGAAACTTAATGCAGAATGCGAGCTTCGCCAACGAAGTGTCGAGAGATGCTTTGCGCCTTTGTGACTTCCAAGGTCGACCGCCCGGTTCCGGCGATGGAATACCGTGGTTACGCAGCGTCTTCAATTTGTTCGTCTTTTGCTATACCGATGTTTCAGATCCGATTCTCAGGCAGGGGTGGATTTGCATCGCAGGTGCGGCATATTTCCTTTCGGCTTGTGCAAAGATTTTGTTCCGCGGCAAAGTGGCTGAAATGAGGGAATTGTCGAGGGTGCGCGGGAACTTGGTCCAACTGCGGCAGGAGTTTGCCCGCATCTGGGTCTTGCGTTGCACCAAGCCGTAAGCTAAGCGTGCGCTCGCATGTTGGTTTCATTCGGCTGGCGGGCTCAGCGCGATCGGCCGGGAAATGTGACGAGAGGGCCACAGCCCTGGCCCGGATCGCCTCCCGATCCGCCTCCATATGCAAGGACGCGAAAGACATGGAAGAACTGTTGCGGGAATATGTCCCGATTGTCGTCTTCATCGGCATAGCCCTGGTGATCGGCCTTGCTCTGCTGATTTCCCCGTTCATCCTGGCCTACAAGAATCCGGATCCGGAAAAACTGTCGGCCTATGAGTGCGGCTTCAACGCCTTCGACGATGCGCGCATGAAGTTCGACGTGCGCTTTTATCTGGTGTCTATCCTGTTCATCATCTTTGACCTTGAGGTCGCCTTCCTGTTCCCATGGGCAACGGTGTTCGGCGAACTCGGCTGGTATGGATTCTGGTCCATGATGGTCTTTCTCGGTGTCCTGACCATCGGATTTATCTACGAATGGAAAAAGGGAGCGCTGGAATGGGATTGACCTCGACCGAGCCGCTCGTCGCACGGCAGCCGAAAGGCATCATCGATCCGAACACCGGTAACCCGGTAGGGGCGGACGATCCGTTTTTCCTCGAAGTCAACAATGAGCTCGGCGACAAGGGCTTTCTTGTCACCTCGACCGACAATCTTATCCAATGGGCGCGCACCGGTTCGCTGATGTGGATGACTTTCGGCCTGGCCTGCTGCGCCGTGGAAATGATGCAGATGTCCATGCCGCGCTACGATGCCGAGCGCTTCGGCTTCGCTCCGCGCGCTTCTCCGCGCCAGTCCGACGTGATGATCGTCGCCGGAACGCTGACCAACAAGATGGCGCCCGCCCTGCGCAAGGTCTATGACCAGATGCCGGAGCCGCGCTACGTCATCTCGATGGGATCCTGCGCAAATGGCGGCGGCTATTATCACTATTCCTATTCGGTGGTGCGCGGATGCGACCGCGTTGTCCCCGTCGATATCTACGTGCCGGGCTGTCCCCCGACTGCCGAGGCGCTTCTTTACGGTGTCCTGATGCTGCAAAAGAAGATCCGCCGTACCGGTACGATTGAACGATAAGAATCAGCCGCCCCGTGGCGGCAGGTTCAAGGAATGAGGCGCCCGGCGCCTTGAATTTGAGGCTCCCCAGGAGTGAGGTCGAACGCGATGGACGAGACTTTGAAGGAACTCGCCGAGCACATTGAGCTCGGTCTGGGAGAAATCCTTGTTTCCTGGCAGGTCGAATACGGTGAGCTGACGCTGACCGTGGATGCCACCGGTGTGCTCGATGCGATCCGTTTCCTGCGCGACAACAGCTCATGCAAATTCTTCAATCTGACCGATATCTGCGGCGTGGATTATCCGGAGCGCGAAAAACGCTTCGATGTGGTCTACCACTTCCTGTCTCCGGTCCAGAATCAGCGCATCCGCGTGAAGGTCGCGACCGACGAGACCACGCCGGTCGCCTCTCTGACACCGCTGTTTCCCGGCGCCGAATGGTTTGAACGCGAAGCCTATGACATGTACGGCATCCTGTTCTCCGGCCATCCGGATCTGCGCCGCATCCTGACCGACTACGGTTTCGACGGACATCCGCTGCGCAAGGATTTCCCGGTCACCGGGTTCGTGGAAGTGCGCTATGACGACGAAAAGAAGCGAGTCGTCTACGAGCCCGTGCGCCTGAACCAGGAAATGCGGACCTTCGATTTTCTCTCGCCATGGGAAGGCACGGACTACGTGCTGCCGGGCGACGAAAAAGCAACGACGAATTGAGGGCGGGGCAGGGATGAGCGAACGGCTTTCAGGCGGCTGTCTTTGCGGCGCGGTGCGGTTCACCGCGGTGCCGGAGAAACCCGAAATGGGTGTCTGCCATTGTTCCATGTGCCGTCGCTGGACCGGCGGTGTCTTCATGGCAGTCGGCTGCGGCGATGTTCAGGTGGAAGATGAAGATGCACTCGGCGTCTACAAGTCCTCCGGTTACGGCGAGCGGGTGTTCTGCAAGACGTGCGGGACGACGCTGTTCTGGCGGATGGCCGACGGCTCTCATACCAGCGTTTCCGCCCAGGCTTTCGACGATCCGTCGGTCTTCAAATTCACGACGGAAATCTTCGTCGACGAACAGCCGGCCAACTATGCCTTCGCCAACGACACGAGCAAAATGACCGGCCCGGAAGTCATAGCGTATTTCACTCAACAGCAGGATCCTCAACATGGCTGAGGCTCAGGTCCGAAACTTCAACATCAACTTCGGCCCGCAGCACCCGGCGGCCCACGGGGTTCTGCGTCTGGTGCTGGAACTCGACGGCGAGGTTGTGACCCGCGTGGATCCGCATATCGGCCTGCTGCACCGGGGCACCGAAAAGCTGATCGAGCAGAAGACCTATCTGCAGGCGATTCCGTATTTCGACCGCCTCGATTACGTCGCGCCGATGAACCAGGAGCATGCCTTTGCTATTGCGGTTGAACGCCTGGTCGGCATCGAAGTGCCGAAACGCGGGCAGCTCGTGCGTGTGCTTTTCTCCGAAATCGGCCGTATCCTGTCACATCTCCTCAACGTGACCACCCAGGCGATGGATGTCGGCGCCCTGACGCCGCCGCTCTGGGGCTTCGAGCCGCGTGAAGAACTGATGGTGTTCTATGAGCGCGCCTGTGGGGCCCGCATGCACGCGGCCTATGTGCGCCCGGGCGGTGTGCATCAGGACCTGCCACGCGATCTGCTCGACGACATCTGGGATTTCTGCGATCCGTTCCTGCAGACGCTGGACGACATCGAAGGCCTTCTGACCGAAAACCGCATCTTCAAGCAGCGCAATGTCGATATCGGTGTTGTCGATCTTGACGATGCCTGGGCCTGGGGTTTCTCCGGGGTCATGGTTCGCGGTTCGGGCGCTGCCTGGGACCTGCGCAAGTCGCAGCCTTACGAATGCTATTCCGAGCTTGATTTCGACATTCCGATCGGCAAGAACGGCGACTGCTACGACCGCTACCTGATCCGCATGGAAGAAATGCGCCAGTCGATCCGGATCATGAAACAGTGCCTGGAAAAGCTGACCGTTGAAACCGGTCCGGTCTCCACGACCGACGGCAAGATCGTGCCGCCGAAACGCGGTGAAATGAAGCGCTCGATGGAAGCGCTTATTCACCACTTCAAGCTCTACACCGAAGGCTTCCATGTGCCGGCCGGTGAGGTTTACGCGGCCGTCGAGGCGCCGAAGGGTGAATTCGGCGTCTATCTGGTTGCCGATGGTACCAACAAACCCTACCGCTGCAAGATCAAGGCGCCGGGTTTCGCCCACCTTCAGGCAATGGATTTCCTGTGCCGCGGCCACATGCTCGCCGACGTCTCGGCGGTACTTGGGTCCATGGACATCGTGTTCGGTGAGGTCGACCGCTGATGCGGACCGCCCGCCAGAAATATTCGACCCTGGCAGCCGCCCGTCCGGCTCCGGTCACTTTGAAAGAACGGGGATAGCACCATGGCAGTTCGCCGACTTGCCGCGGAACAACCAGACAGTTTCGACTTCACGGAGAAGAATCTCGCGTGGGCAAGGAAGCTGATCGACCGTTATCCGGCAGGCCGCCAGGCCTCCGCGGTCATTCCGCTTTTGTGGCGCGCGCAGGAGCAGAACGACGGCTGGGTCAGCGAGCCGGCGATCCGCTACATCGCGGACCTTCTGGACATGCCGAGGATACGCGTTCTGGAAGTGGCCACCTTCTACACCATGTTCCAGCTTCAGCCGGTCGGCAAGAAGGCCCATATCCAGGTCTGCGGCACCACTCCGTGCCAGTTGCGCGGGTCGGAAGACCTGATCAAGATCTGCCAGTCGCGCATCGCCAAGCACATGCACGAAATTTCCGAGGACGGCATGTTCTCCTGGGAAGAAGTCGAATGCCTGGGCGCCTGTGTGAATGCACCGATGGTGCAGATCTTCAAGGATACCTACGAGGACCTGACGCCGGAAAGCTTCAACCAGCTGATCGACGACATTGCCGCCGGCAAGGAAGTCACGCCGGGTCCGCAGAACGGACGCCGATTCGCCATGGCGGAAGGCGGCCAGACGACGCTCTCTGAAATAGACGACGATACCAAAGGCGAGCTTCCCGCTGCCCACATCGTCGATGGAGCCGAGAAGGCCTCCCATGCGTTCGCCGGTGCTCCCATCAATGCTGGTGGAAACGATTATGACGGCGTTCCGACCCCGGCGGAGGATGCAGTCGCGCGGGTGAGGGCGGAAGTCGCCGCCAGGGCGGAAAAGAAACCGGTTGAAAATCCGGCTGCCTCCGCGCCAAAGAAGGCCGATCCGGATACAAAGCCAACTGTCAAGGCGAAGACGGCAGGCGACGACCCTGAGAAAAAGGCCGCAACGCCCAAGGCACGCGGTGAGAACAAGGCGCGTCCCGACGCGAGTGACCGCACGGAAGTGGAAGTCGCGCGTTCCGCCGACACCAGCGGCGCGGCTCCCGCCAGGGACAAGGCGCCCGCTGGCGACGAAAAAGCACCGGAAACGCTGACGCAAGCGCGTGGCGGCAAGCCGGACGATTTGAAAAAGCTCAAGGGTGTCGGTCCGAAGCTGGAAGCGACGCTCAATGAACTCGGCTTCTACCACTTCGACCAGGTCGCAAGCTGGGGTCCGCAGGAGGTCGCCTGGGTTGACAGCCGGCTGAAGTTCAAGGGCCGGATCGAACGGGACGGCTGGACCGAACAGGCGAAGACGCTCGCGTCCGGTCAGGACACAGAATTTTCCAAGCGCGTGGATGCCGGTCAAGTGGCCTCCTCCAAGAGCGAAGACTAGGGGGAAGAGATGCTGAAAGATCAGGATCGGATCTTCACCAATATCTACGGTCTGCATGACTGGGGTCTGGACGGCGCGAAAAAGCGTGGCCAGTGGGACGACACCAAGGGCCTGATCGACAAGGGCCGCGACTGGATCGTCCAGGAAATGAAGGATTCCGGCCTGCGCGGCCGTGGCGGAGCGGGCTTCCCGACCGGCCTGAAATGGTCCTTCATGCCTAAGGAATCCGATGGCCGTCCGGCTTATCTGGTGGTCAATGCCGACGAGTCCGAGCCCGGCACCTGCAAGGACCGTGAAATCCTGCGCCACGACCCGCATACGCTGGTTGAGGGCTGTCTGATCGCCGGTTTCGCCATGGGCGCGATTGCCGCCTATATCTATGTGCGCGGCGAGTTCATCCGTGAGCGCGAACGCCTGCAGGCAGCGATCGACCAGGCCTATGACGCCGGTCTCATCGGCAAGAACAACAAGAACGGCTACGATTTCGACATCTACGTTCACCACGGAGCCGGCGCCTATATCTGCGGCGAGGAAACCGCGCTGCTGGAGAGCCTGGAAGGCAAGAAAGGCCAGCCGCGCCTAAAGCCGCCGTTCCCGGCCAATGTTGGTCTCTACGGTTGCCCGACCACTGTGAACAACGTCGAGTCGATCGCTGTGGCGCCGACCATCCTGCGCCGTGGCGCGGCCTGGTTTTCCGCCATCGGCAAGCCCAACAACACCGGCACCAAGCTTTTCTGCGTTTCCGGCCATGTCAATCAGCCGGCAACCTTCGAGGAAGCCCTGGGCGTTCCGTTTTCAGAGATGATCGACAAGCATTGTGGCGGGATCCGTGGCGGCTGGGACAATCTTCTGGCGGTTATTCCAGGCGGTTCTTCCGTGCCCTGCTGCACGGCGGAGCAGATCAAGGATGCCGCGATGGACTTCGACACGCTGCGTGGCATGGGCTCCGGCCTCGGCACAGCGGCAGTGATCGTCATGGACAAGTCGACGGACATCATCAAGGCGATCGCGCGGCTCAGCTATTTCTACAAGCATGAAAGCTGCGGCCAGTGCACGCCGTGCCGGGAAGGCACCGGCTGGATGTGGCGCGTGATGGAACGCATGGTGAAGGGTGAATCCTCCTATGAGGAAATCGACATGCTGTTCAAGGTGACCAAGCAGGTCGAGGGGCACACGATCTGTGCGCTCGGGGATGCGGCCGCCTGGCCGATCCAGGGCCTGATCAAGAATTTCCGGCCTGTCATCGAAGAGCGCATCGATGACTTTGTCGCCAGGTCGAAGACGTCTTCGACCATGGTGGCGGCTGAGTAAGCGGAACGGGATTTGGAGAGCAACGGATGACGAAGCTCATCATCGACGGCAACGAAGTGGATGTCCCGGCGGACTATACGCTGCTTCAGGCTTGTGAAGAGGCGGGTGCCGAGGTTCCGCGCTTTTGCTATCACGACCGGCTGTCGATTGCCGGCAACTGCCGCATGTGCCTTGTAGAGGTCAAGGGCGGACCGCCGAAGCCGACCGCTTCCTGCGCCATGGGCGTCAAGGATCTGCGTCCGGGGCCGAACGGCGAACCGCCGGTGGTCGAAACGAAATCCGAAATGGTCAAGAAGGCCCGCGAAGGGGTGATGGAGTTCCTGCTCATCAACCACCCGCTGGATTGCCCTATTTGCGACCAGGGCGGCGAGTGCGACCTGCAGGACCAGGCGATGGCCTATGGTGTCGATACCTCGCGCTTCGACGAAAACAAGCGCGCGGTCGAGAACAAGCATATCGGCCCGCTCGTCAAGACGATCATGAACCGCTGCATTCACTGCACCCGCTGCGTGCGCTTCACCACGGAAGTGGCAGGGGTTGCGGACATGGGCCTGATCGGCCGCGGCGAAGACGCTGAAATCACCACTTATCTGGAAGCGGCGCTGTCCTCCGAACTGCAGGGCAACGTGGTCGACCTGTGCCCTGTCGGCGCGCTGACCTCCAAGCCTTATGCCTTTCATGCCCGTCCATGGGAGCTGACCAAGACGGAAAGCATCGACGTGATGGATGCGCTCGGATCGGCGATCCGGGTCGATACGCGCGGCAAGGAAGTCATGCGCGTGATGCCGCGGCTCAACGAGGAAATCAACGAAGAGTGGATCTCCGACAAGACCCGATACATCTGGGACGGTCTGAAAACCCAGCGGATCGATCGGCCCTATGCGAGGAAAGACGGCAAACTGCAGCCGGTCTCCTGGTCCGAAGCCTTCGCGATCATCGCCGACAAGGTGAAAGCGGCGCCGGCCGAACGTATCGGCGCGCTGGCCGGGCAGCTTTCGGGCGTTGAGGAAATGTTCGCGCTGAAGAGCCTGATGGAGAAGCTCGGGTCCGCCAATATGGACAGCCGCTTCCCGGGCTCGCCGCTGCATCCGAAGAACGGCCGCGCCAGCTACATCTTCAACTCCACGATCCAGGGGATCGAGGATGCCGACGCGATCATGCTGATCGGCACCAATCCGCGCCAGGAAGCGCCGGTTCTGAATGCGCGCATCCGCAAGCGCTGGTCGCGCGGCGATGTTCAGATCGGCCTGATCGGCGAAAACGCCGACCTGACCTATCCGGTTACCTATATCGGTGCCGGTCCGGACAGCCTGAAACAGTTTGTCGATCACGCGCCTGCCAAGGCCGAACGTCCGATGTTCATCGTCGGTCAGGGCGCGCTCAACCGGGCGGATGGAGCCGAGGTTCTGGCGGCCATCGTGGCGGCGGCCAAATCTCTCGGCGTCATCAAGGACGGCTGGAACGGCTTCAACATCCTGCATACCGAAGCGGCCCAGGTGGGAGCGCTCGATATCGGTTTCGTTCCGGGCGAGGGTGGCAAGGACACGGCCGCCATGCTGGAGCCGGGAGCGCTCGATGTCCTGTTCCTGCTCGGCGTCGATGAGGTCGAGGTTCCAGAAGGCGCGTTTGTTGTCTATCAGGGCACCCACGGAGACAAGGGAGCGCATCGCGCCGACGTGATCCTGCCGGGCGCCGCCTATACGGAAAAATCCGCGATTTACGTCAACACCGAAGGCCGCGTCCAGATGGGCGAACGGGCCGCGTTCCCACCGGGCGACGCGCGTGAGGACTGGGCGATCCTTCGGGCGCTGTCCGCCAGCCTCGGCCAAACGCTGGAATTCGATTCGCTGAACGAGCTGCGGTCCAAGCTGTTCGAAGCCGTTCCGCATATGACCGGCATCGACGCGATCGAGGCGGGCGATGCCGCGGATATTGCAAAACTGGCCAACGCCAAGGCCAAAATGAACAGCACCGGTTTCGCAAATGCGATCCGGGACTTTTATCTGACCAATCCGATCGCCCGCGCGTCCAAGGTGATGGCGGAGTGCTCGGCGCTCGCCAGAACGCGGGCGGCGGAAGCAGCAGAATAAGGGGTAGGGGACCGATATGGCTGAGTTCATGACGACCTACGGTCTGCCGTTCCTGTGGATGGCATTCCAGAGCGTTTTGCTGATGGTCGTGCTTCTGGTGATTGTCGCCTACGTGCTTTATGCGGACCGCAAGATCTGGGCCGCCGTTCAGATCCGCCGCGGACCGAACGTGGTCGGTCCCTGGGGCCTTCTGCAGAGTTTCGCCGACCTTCTGAAGTTCGTTCTGAAGGAACCGGTCATTCCGGCGGGCTCGAACAAGATCCTGTTCCTGCTGGCTCCGCTGGTCTCGGTTCTTCTGGCGCTGACCGCCTGGGCGGTTATACCGGTCGCCGACGGCTGGGTGATCGCCAATATCAATCTCGGGGTGCTCTTCGTTTTCGCCGTGTCCTCGCTTGAGGTCTACGGGGTGATCATCGGCGGCTGGGCCTCGAATTCCAAGTATCCCTTTCTGTCGGCGCTGCGCTCTGCCGCGCAGATGGTGTCCTATGAGGTCTCCATCGGCTTCGTGATTGTCACGGTGCTTCTGTGCGCGGGGACGCTGAACCTCTCCGGCATCGTTATGGCCCAGCAGACAGGGCTTGCCACGCTGCTTGGCGTACCGTGGCTGTCCTTCCTGAATTGGTACTGGCTGCCGCTGTTCCCGATGTTCGTGGTGTTCTTCATTTCGGCGCTGGCGGAGACCAACCGTCCGCCGTTCGATCTGGCGGAAGCGGAATCTGAATTGGTCGCCGGCTTCATGGTCGAATACGGCTCCACCCCGTACATGATGTTCATGCTCGGCGAATATGTCGCCATCTGCCTGATGTGCGCGCTGATGAGCATCTTCTTCATGGGCGGCTGGCTGCCGCCGTTCGACTTCGCGCCGTTCACCTGGGTTCCGGGCATCGTCTGGTTCCTGCTGAAATGTTTCCTCGGCTTCTTCATGTTCGCCATGGTGAAGGCGATGGTGCCGCGCTACCGCTACGACCAGCTCATGCGCCTCGGCTGGAAGGTGTTCCTGCCGCTGTCCCTGGGCATGGTCGTGGTCGTTGCGACCGTGCTGATGGTCATGGGCTGGGCTCCGGGGGCTGTGTGAGCATCTCGCTTGCCGGTGTGATCGGCGCCGCTGTCGGCCTTTATGTCGGCTGGCTCGACTGGAAGATCCTGAAGGGCATGCTTCAGGCGATGGAAGCGAAAAACAGACAGGCCGGAGGCGACGGTGGCGCCGCGGCAAGATACAAGACGCTTCTGGGCGTCGTCATTTTTGGAGTTCCGGTGATCGGCTTTCCGGTTATCGGGTATTGGGCCGCCAGCCAGCTGGCAGGTTGAGGAAAGAGAGGCAAAAAAGCGATGGGACTTAATCAAGCCGTCAAATCGCTGTTTCTGCAGGAGTTCGTATCGGCCTTCATTCTGGCGATGCGTTACTTCTTCAAGCCGAAGCCGACAATCAACTATCCCTTCGAAAAGGGACCGGTGAGCCCGCGTTTTCGCGGTGAACACGCTTTGCGCCGTTATCCGAACGGCGAGGAGCGCTGCATCGCCTGCAAGCTCTGCGAGGCGATCTGCCCGGCGCAGGCCATCACCATCGAGGCCGGCCCGCGCCGCAACGACGGTACCCGCAGGACCACGCGCTACGACATCGACATGGTCAAATGCATCTATTGCGGCTTCTGTCAGGAAGCCTGCCCGGTGGATGCGATCGTCGAGGGACCGAATTTCGAATTCGCGACGGAAACCCGCGAGGAGCTTTACTATGACAAGGACAAGCTGCTTGCGAATGGGGACCGCTGGGAACGCGAAATCGCCCGAAACATTGAAATGGACGCTCCTTACCGCTAGGAGCTAACCGGACACTTCGATTTCCGCCCGGCAATCCGGCCGGGCACCGCACTTCCGGCCGACAGGCCACACGACAGACAGGTCTTAGAAATGATCCTGACAGCCCTCTTTTTCTACCTGTTTGCCGGCGTCACGGTGGCGTCCGCCTTCATGGTGATCGCGTCCCGCAACCCGGTGTCCTCGGTTCTGTTTCTGATTCTCGCCTTCGTGAACTCCGCCGGCCTGTTCATTCTTCTGGGGGCGGAATATCTCGCGCTGCTGCTGGTCGTCGTCTATGTCGGCGCGGTCGCGGTGCTGTTCCTGTTCGTGGTGATGATGCTGGACGTGGATTTCGTCGAACTTCGCCAGGGTTTCCTTCAGTACATGCCGGTCGGCGCGCTGATCGGGCTGATCCTGCTTGTCGAACTGCTGATGGGCTTTGGTGCCTGGGTCATCGCGCCGGGAATACTCGGACACGGGGCGGAACCGATGCCGGCGCTGAGCGAGACCAGCAACATCCAGGCGCTCGGATCGGTGCTCTACACGAAATACATCTACTTCTTCCAGGTCGCCGGCCTGGTGCTGCTGGTGGCGATGATCGGGGCAATTGTCCTGACGCTGCGCCACAAGCCGAATGTCAAACGTCAAAGCATTCCGGATCAGGTCGCGCGCAACCGCGAAACCGCCATCGAGGTCCGGAAAGTGGAAACGGGAAAAGGTATCTGACGCGATCTCATCGCGTTTGTGGGGCGTCCCGCGGTCGAACGGTCGCGGATCAGGTGCTCCAACACTATAGAATTGATCAATTTTCTGCTTTCACGGGGCAACCCAAAAAAGCAGGTTGGTCTGGGAAAGCCCGGACACCGGCACGCTCCTCCGTGCGGTTTCCGGTTGGGGTAAACGAGGGGAGCACGGCGAGGCGTCCATGGAAATCGGTCTGTCGCACTATCTTTCGGTCGCGGCGATCCTGTTCACGATCGGGATCTTCGGAATCTTCCTGAACAGGAAAAACGTGATTGTCATCCTGATGTCTATCGAGCTGCTGCTGCTGTCGGTGAATATCAACTTTGTCGCCTTCTCGTCGTTCCTTGGCGACATGATGGGGCAAATCTTCACCATGCTGGTGCTGACCGTCGCCGCGTCCGAAGCGGCGATCGGCCTGGCGATCCTGGTGGTCTTCCACCGGAACCGCGGTTCCATCGCCGTGGAAGACGTCAACGTGATGAAAGGGTAGGAGCCGATGTATTCCGCAATCCTGTTCCTGCCGCTTATCGGCTTTCTGATTGCCGGCCTTTTCGGACGCTCCCTCGGCGCCAAGGCCTGCGAGTATATTACCAGCTCGCTCCTGATCGTGGCGGCGGTGCTGTCCTGGATCACGTTCTGCGGCTTCTGGTTCGGTGGATCGGAAGAGCAGGTCGTCGAGCTGTTCCGCTGGTTGAATGTCGGTGACCTGAAAGTCTCCTGGTCGATCCGGGTCGATACGCTGACGGCGGTGATGCTGGTCGTGGTCAACACGGTGTCGGCGGTGGTGCATGTCTATTCCATCGGCTACATGCACCATGACCCGCACCGGCCGCGCTTTTTCGCCTATCTGTCGCTGTTCACCTTCGCGATGCTGTCGCTGGTCACCGCGGACAACCTTCTGCAGATGTTCTTCGGCTGGGAGGGCGTCGGTCTGGCCTCCTACCTGCTGATCGGTTTCTGGTACCAGAAACCCTCCGCGAACGCGGCCGCCATGAAGGCCTTCGTGGTCAACCGGGTCGGCGATTTCGGTTTCGCGCTCGGCATCTTCGGTGTGTTCTACCTGTTCCAGAGCATCGATTTCACCACCATCTTCAACGACGCGCCGTCCTTCATCGAGGAGCACGGCGAGGTGATGACCTTCCTGGGTTACCATCTCGATCCGCATGCGGCGATGACCGTTGTCTGCCTGCTGCTGTTCATGGGAGCGATGGGCAAATCGGCCCAGTTCCTGCTGCATACCTGGCTGCCGGACGCGATGGAGGGACCGACACCGGTCTCCGCGCTCATCCACGCCGCGACGATGGTGACCGCCGGTGTCTTCATGGTGGCCCGTCTGTCTCCGCTGATGGAGCTGTCTCACACGGCGATGGCCGTGATCGTGTTCTTCGGGGCGACCACGGCGTTTTTCGCCGCGACGGTGGGCCTGGTGCAAAACGACATCAAACGGGTGATCGCCTATTCGACCTGTTCCCAGCTCGGCTACATGTTCGTCGCGCTCGGGGTCGGGGCCTATTCCATCGGCATCTTCCATCTGTTCACACACGCGTTCTTCAAGGCGCTTTTGTTCCTGTGTGCCGGTTCCGTGATCCACTCGGTCTCCGATGAGCAGGACATGCGCAAGATGGGGGGCCTGAGGAAACACATTCCAGTCACCTACTGGACCATGATGATCGGCACGCTGGCCCTGACCGGTGTCGGCATCCCGTTCACCCATATCGGCTTCGCGGGTTTCATCTCCAAGGATGCCATCATCGAGGCTGCCTTTGCCGGATCCACCGGCGATCATGCCAACCCGATGGCGCTTTACGGCTTCTGGCTGACCGTGATCGCGGCGGCGCTGACGGCTTTCTACTCCTGGCGGCTGACCTTCATGACCTTCCACGGCAAGCCGCGGGCATCGGTCGATGTCATGAAACACGTTCATGAATCGCCGCTGGTCATGACCATTCCGCTGCTCATCCTGTCTGTAGGCGCGGCCTTTGCCGGCATGGTCTTTTACGGGATCTTCTACGGGGAAGGTTACGCGGAATTCTGGAAGGGGGCGCTGTTCACAAGCGAAACCAACCACATTCTGCATGCCATGCACGAGGTTCCAGCCTGGGTGAAGGTCTCGCCCTTCATCATGATGGTTCTCGGTTTCCTGGTTGCCTATCAGTTCTACATCCGCTCGCCCGACATGCCCAAGCAACTGGCGGAGCGTCATTCAGGCCTCTATCAGTTCCTGCTCAACAAGTGGTATTTCGACGAGTTCTATAACTTCATCTTCGTGCGGCCCGCCATGTGGATCGGCCGTACACTGTGGAAGAAGGGCGACGGCACAGTCATCGACGGCTTCGGTCCGAACGGTGTCGCGGCCCGCGTTCAGAACGTCACGACCTGGGTCGTGAAACTGCAGACCGGATATCTCTATCACTATGCTTTTGCGATGCTGATCGGTGTGGCTGCGCTCATCACCTGGTCGATGTTCACCGGTGCGGGCACCGGCGGGGGTGCACACTAATGATTGACTGGCCAATTCTGTCACTCACGACCTTCTTGCCGTTGCTTGGCGTGGTCTTCATCCTGCTGGTTCCCAGTGAGGATGAGGGAAGCAGGCGAAACATCCGCATGGTCGCCCTGGTGACCACGGGCGTGACCTTCGTCCTGTCTCTGTTCATCTGGGGCAACTTCGACTACGCCAATCCGGGTTTCCAGTTCATCGAGCATCGCGACTGGCTCGGCGGCAATGTCAGCTACAGGATGGGCGTGGACGGCATTTCGGTGCTGTTCGTGATCCTGACCACTTTCCTGCTGCCGTTCTGCATCCTGGCCTCCTGGGAAAGCATCCAGAAGCGCGTCAAGGAATACATGATCGCGTTCCTGATTCTGGAAACGATGATGATCGGCGTGTTCTGCGCGCTCGATCTGGTGGTCTTCTACGTGTTCTTCGAGGCCGGCCTGATCCCGATGTTCCTGATCATCGGCGTGTGGGGCGGCGCGCGGCGCGTCTATGCGTCCTACAAGTTCTTCCTCTACACGCTGCTCGGATCGGTGCTGATGCTGATCGCGATCATGGCGATGTACTGGAACGCCGGGACGACCGACATCGAACAGCTTCTGACGCACGGCTTCCCGGCTGGCATGCAGACCTGGCTGTGGCTGGCATTCTTCGCGAGCTTCGCGGTCAAGATGCCGATGTGGCCGGTGCACACCTGGTTGCCGGATGCGCACGTTGAGGCACCGACGGCCGGTTCCGTCATTCTGGCGGGGGTTCTCCTGAAGCTCGGCGGTTACGGCTTACTGCGCTTCTCCCTGCCGATGTTCCCGATCGCCTCGGACATGTTCGCCCCGCTGATCTACACGCTTTCGGTGGTGGCGATCATCTATACTTCTCTGGTGGCGCTCGCCCAGGAAGACATCAAGAAACTGATCGCCTATTCCTCCGTCGCCCATATGGGCTACGTGACCATGGGGATCTTCACGATGACCCATCAGGGCGTTCAGGGCGGCATCTTTCAGATGCTCTCCCACGGCATTGTCGCCAGTGCGCTCTTCCTGTGTGTCGGGGTGATCTACGACCGGATGCATACCCGAGAGATCGCCGCCTATGGCGGCCTGGTCAACCGGATGCCGAAATATGCGGTGGTGTTCCTGATCTTCACCATGGCCAATGTTGGCCTGCCGGGCACCTCGGGCTTCGTCGGCGAGATCCTGGTCCTGATGGGCACCTTCCAGGTGAACACCTGGGTCGCGGTATTCGCGACGACCGGTGTGATCCTGTCCGCCGTCTATGCGCTCTATCTCTACCGCAGGGTGGTTTTCGGCGCGATCGAGAAGGAAAGCCTGAAGTCGATCCTCGATCTGGATCTCAGGGAAAAGTTCATTCTGATCCCGATGGTCGTGCTGACAATCTTCTTCGGCTTCTACCCGATGGCGATCCTGGACGTGACCCAGGGGGCGGTCGATAATCTCATCAATCAGTACACTGCGGCACTTGACGCGGCGGGTGTCGCCCAGCACGCGGCGCCCGCCGCCGTGTCTCACTAAGGTTTCGAGGACGAGACAGAGCTATGTCGGATATGACCCAATTGCCAGATCTCATGCCGGTGCTGCCGGAGATCATCCTGGCCCTCGGAGCCATGGCGTTGCTGATGGTCGGCGCCTTCGGCGGCAAAGACGTCAGCTACGCGGTTTTCGGCGGTGCGATGGGCCTGCTGGGCGGTACCTTCCTGGTGCTGCTTCTCGTGCCGACTTATGGCGAAACCTTTGGCGGATCCTTCGTTCTCGACGAATTCGCCTATCTGTTGAAGCTGCTTGTGCTGGCGGGGTCGTTCTTCGCGATCGCCATGTCCTGGGCCTATGCCAAGAGCCAGTCCTTCGATCATTTCGAATATCCGATCCTGATCGTCCTGGCGACGCTCGGCATGATGCTCATGCTTTCGGCCAACGACATGATCGCGCTCTATCTCGGTCTCGAGCTGCAGAGCCTTGCGCTTTATGTGGTGGCAGCCATCAACCGCGACAGCGTCCGCTCCACCGAAGCGGGCCTGAAATATTTCGTTCTCGGGTCGCTGTCCTCAGGCATGCTGCTTTACGGAATGTCGCTGGTCTACGGCTTCACCGGTCAGATCGGCTTTGCGGAAATCGCCGAGGTTCTGTCTCATCAGGGCGACTCGATCGGTCTCGTCATCGGCCTGACCTTCATTCTGGCCGGCCTTGCCTTCAAGATTTCCGCGGTGCCGTTCCACATGTGGACCCCGGATGTTTATGAGGGCGCGCCGACCCCTGTCACGGCCTTCCTGGCGGCAGCCCCGAAAGTGGCCGCCATGGGCATGCTGGTGCGGATCGTCATCGAGGCGTTCCAGCCGGTGACCAGCGACTGGCAGCAGATCGTGGTCTTCGTGTCCATCGCCTCCATGGCGCTCGGCGCCTTCGCCGCCATTGGACAGCGCAACCTGAAACGGCTGATGGCCTATTCCTCCATCGGGCACATGGGCTACGCGCTTGTCGGACTGGCCGCCGGTACGCAGACAGGCGTGGAGGGTGTCATCTTCTACATGATGGCCTATCTCGGCATGACACTCGGCGTCTTTGCCTGCATTTTGTCCATGCGCCGCAAGGACGGCATGGTGGAGGAGATCGACGATCTCTCCGGGTTGTCGCAGACCAACCTGCCGATGGCGATCCTGCTGGCGTTGCTGATGTTCTCGCTGGCGGGAATTCCGCCGCTGATCGGCTTTTTCGGCAAATGGTACGTCTTCGTGGCGGCGGTTCAGGCCGGGCTTTATCCGCTGGCGGTCATCGGTGTACTGATGTCGGTGGTCGGTGCCTATTATTACCTGCGCATCGTCAAGGTGATGTTCTTCGACGAGCCGGTGGAAGCCTTTGAGAAAATGCCGATGGAACTGCGGGTGGTGCTTGGCCTCTCCAGCGTGTTCGTCATCTTCTTCTGGCTGGCTCCCGGACATGTGGTCAATGCCGCCAGCGCGGCGGCGCAGTCGCTGTTCTGACCGCCTGCATGACCTCCCAGGGCTTGGAATGTCCGGCGCCCGGTGCGCCGGATTTCCGTTATGAAGAGCACGAAACCGTCGGTTCGACCAATTCGCTTTGTTTCGAACGCGCGCGCGGCGGTCATCCCGGTAATCTGTGGATCCGGGCGCACACCCAGTCGGAAGGCCGCGGACGGCGCGGACGGGACTGGATGTCGCCCGAAGGAAACCTCTTTACCAGTCTTCTGCTGATAGATCCCGAACCGGTCGGCCGAATTGGCGAATTGCCCCTTGGGGCGGCGGTTGCGCTTGCGGAAGCCGTTGACAAAGCAGCCGGGACACTGCAACTGGTATCGCTGAAATGGCCAAACGATCTCCTTGTAGAGGGAGCAAAGCTTTCAGGGATACTCCTTGAAGCGGAAACCCTGGCCGATGGCCGGCGGGCCGTGGTTATCGGGTTTGGTGTGAATTGTGTCTCCCACCCGCCACTAACGCTATACAAGGCAACCGATCTGAGAAGTCTCGGTTTTCAGGTAACCGCGGAAAGGCTGTTCGCCAGCCTCGCGGAAACCCTGGCGGAGCAACTCAGCCGCTGGCAGGGGCCGAACGGGTTCGAAGGTATTCGAACCGCCTGGCTCAATCGGGCGGCACATCTGGGCAGGGAGATAACGGTCAGAACCGCCCAGGAAGAAATTACCGGCATTTTTGCCGATATGGATGCGCGCGGCCATCTTGTATTGAAACAGGAAGATGGCGGCCAGCGCACCGTTTATGCAGGCGATGTGTTTTTGCCCGAGGCTTAACCGCCGGCCTGTGCACAGCTTTAAAGGAGCAATTCATGGCTTCGGCCAAAAAGAACGATAACGACATAGTGTTTCTGCCGCTGGGTGGGGTCGGCGAAATCGGGATGAACCTGGGTCTTTATGGCTACGGGCCTGAAGACAACAGGACCTGGCTGATCGTCGATTGCGGCGTCAGCTTCGCCGGACCTGAGCTTCCGGGCATCGACGTGGTCGTGCCGGATATCAAGTTTCTGGAAGACGAAGTCGACAATATTGTCGGCATGGTGATCACCCACGCGCACGAGGATCACTACGGTGCCATCCTGCATCTGTGGCCGTTTCTGAAGGTGCCCGTCTATGCGACGGCCTTCACGGCCGGGCTGCTTGCCGCCAAGACAGAAAGCGAGCCGGGTGCCGAAGAAGTTCCGGTGACGATCGTCAAACAGGGAGACAGGGTCAAGATCGGACCGTTCGACGTCGAGTTCGTCGCCATGGCCCACTCGATCCCGGAACCCTGTGCGCTTGCGATCCGTACGCCCGCGGGCATGGTTCTGCATACCGGCGACTGGAAAATCGACATGACCCCGGGCGTCGGGCGTCCGATCGATCTGGACCGGCTGGCGGAACTCGGCCGTGAAGGCGTGATGGCACTCGTCTGCGACAGTACCAACGCGATCCGCGACGGTGTCAGCCCGAGTGAAGCGGATGTGGCCGTAGAGCTGAAGAAGGTGATGGCGAAGGCAACGAAACGGATCGCCATCACAACCTTTGCCTCCAACGTCGCGCGTATCCGGGCGATTGCCGAGGCCGCTGCCGCCAATGACCGCGATGTCGTGGTGGTCGGCCGCTCGATGCACCGGGTGATCGAAGTCGCGGGCGAACTCGGCTATCTGGAGGGTCTGCCGGCTTTCCATAACGAGGACGCGTTCGGCTATCTGCCTCGGGAAAAGGCGGTTCTTCTGTGCACCGGCTCGCAAGGGGAAAACCGCGCCGCGCTGGCAAGGATCGCTGCGGGCGATCACCGTAATGTCGCGCTTTCCAAGGGCGACATGGTGATCTTTTCCTCCCGGACCATTCCCGGCAATGAAAAGGCCGTCGCCGAGGTTCTCAACAATCTCGCGGACCTGGGGGCCGACATCGTTACCGACAAGGATGCGCTGGTTCATGTTTCCGGCCACCCGCGCCGGGGGGAACTGGAGCAACTCTACAAGCTGCTGAAGCCGAAGGTTCTTCTTCCCGTGCATGGCGAACCGCTGCATCTTGCCGCCCAGGCCGCGTTCGCCCGCGAACAGGGCGTTCCCGAAGTGGTGCGCGGCAAGAACGGCGACATCATCCGCCTGACCGCCGGCAAGGCCGCGGTCATCGATCAGGCACCGTTCGGCATCATGGTCAAGGACGGCGACATTCTCGACGACCCGGAAGTTACCGGCGTCAATGAACGGCGCAAGCTGTCGTTTGCGGGGGCGGCCGTCATCGCGCTGGTTATCAACCGGGCCGGGGAACTGCTCACCGATCCGGAAGTCACGCTGCTCGGGCTGCCGGACACGGACGACGAGGGCGAGCCGATGGAGAATATCGTCATCAAGGCCGTGACCGGCGCGATGAAGAGTATTCCCAAGGCCCGGCGCAAGGACAAGGAACTGATACGTGAAGCCGCACGGCGGGCGGCGCGCGCCGAGATCCAGAGCGTGTGGGGCAAAAAGACGCTCTGCAAGGTGATGGTGACCCGGCTATAACGTCAAGAGGCGGCCGGGAGCGGCCGCCGTTTGCGGAGGAATGTACATGATCGGCCGGCTCAACCACGTGGCAATCGCCGTATCGGATATCGATGCTGCGACAGCGGTATACCGGGACACGCTCGGTGCCGCGGTTTCCGGCAAGCAGGATCAGCCGGACCATGGCGTCACGACCGTGTTCATCAACCTGCCTAATACCAAGATAGAGCTGCTGGAACCGCTGGGAGAAGGTTCGCCGATCGCGAAGTTTCTCGAGAAGAACCCGTCCGGCGGCATTCATCACGTCTGTTATGAGGTCGATGACATCATTGCCGCGCGGGACCAGCTCGTGAAAAACGGCGCACGGGTGCTTGGCGATGGCGAACCGAAGATCGGCGCACATGGCAAACCGGTCCTGTTTCTGCATCCGAAGGATTTTCTGGGCACATTGACCGAACTTGAAGAGGCGTAGAAAGCATGTCCCTGGTGTTCGGCCTGGCTGTTTACTTCCTGATCTGGTGGATCATCCTGTTCGCCATTCTTCCCTTCGGCATGCGCCGGACCCAGGAGGAGGCGGGAGACGTGATTCCGGGCTCGGAGCCAAGCGCTCCGGACAGGCCGCGCTTCCTGAAGGTGATCATGCTCACGACCGTCGTCGCCACGGTTCTGTTTGCCGGCTTTCTGGCCCTGCGGGCGTCGGGATTCGGTCTGGACGATATTCCGTTTTTCAATCCACCCGCAAACAGCTACAGCAATCCAGGTAAATAAGGTTCCGGGCTTTTCTTGAAAAAAAAGCCGCTTGATCCTTGGAAAACTGAATCCAATTCTTCAGAAATCTTTTCAGAAAAAGAAAAAGGCAGAGCCAAGCCCTGCCTTTGTTAAGTTCCGCGTCTAAACTGACCCTATTCCCTTACCGATCGGATTAACAATCCGGCTGGGCGGCTGCGAACCGTGAGGCGCGCCTAAGGGTCCTTCCTCCCAAGACTCAGACCGCGATAATCTTCAGCTTCTTAGTATTTCTACCAAGGCGTCTTTTTCTTATGAGAAGAAAACATAGGGGATTGAAACTGACTTGTCACCTATTTGTAGTGTGTAGCCTACATTTTACGCTTGCCTATTTCAGCGGCGGAAAATCCGGCCTCAAATTGGGCGAATGCAGCACTGAAGATTAGGTGGCGAAACGCGTGAAGCCCGTCTCTTCTTGTCCCATATTGCGGCAAATTCCGCAAAAGGCGGCAGCCTCGGCGCAAAGGACTTGTTTTTGGGCGCGGCTTGCGCTTTGACTGCGCACCAAACAGGCGTCGCCAGGACTGAGAGAACATTCATGCGTCTTTCCCGATACTTTCTTCCCATTTTGAAAGAAACACCCAAGGAAGCGGAAATCGTTTCCCACCGGCTGATGCTGCGTGCCGGCATGATTCGCCAGCAATCGGCCGGGATCTATTCCTGGCTGCCGCTGGGACTGAAGGTGCTGCGCAAGATCGAGCGGATCGTGGAGGAAGAACAGGCGCGTGCGGGGGCCATCCAGTTGCTGATGCCGACCATCCAGTCCGCCGACCTGTGGCGGGAAAGCGGCCGCTACGACGCTTACGGCAAGGAGATGCTGCGCATCACCGACCGGCACGAGCGCGAGATGCTCTACGGCCCGACCAACGAGGAGATGATCACCGAGATCTTCCGCAGCTATGTGCGCTCCTACAAGGACCTGCCGCTGAACCTCTATCACATCCAGTGGAAATTCCGCGACGAGGTCCGTCCGCGCTTCGGCATCATGCGCGGCAGAGAGTTCCTGATGAAGGATGCCTATTCCTTCGATCTCGACAAGGAACGGGCGGTCGAGGCCTATAATCGCATGTTCGTCGCCTATCTGCGCACCTACAAGCGCATGGGCCTGACGGCGATTCCGATGCGCGCGGAGACCGGACCGATCGGCGGCGATCTGAGCCACGAGTTCATCGTGCTCGCCGAGACCGGCGAGAGCGAGGTCTATTGCCACTCCGACTATCTGAACAAGGAGACACCCGGTGAGGACATCGATTTCACCGGAGACCTGACGCCCATCGTCAAGGACTGGACGTCGCTTTACGCGGCGACAGAGGACATCGTCGACAAGGCCGAGTTCGAAGCCTCCGTGCCGCAGGACAAGCGGATCGTCGCCCGCGGCATCGAGGTCGGGCAGACTTTCTATTTCGGCACCAAATATTCCGAACCGCTGGGCGCCAAGGTCGCGACCTCGGACGGCACGGAAGTTGTGGTCCACATGGGCTCCTACGGCGTCGGCGTGTCCCGCCTTCTTGGTGCCTTGATCGAGGCCAATCATGACGAAAATGGAATCATCTGGCCGAAGTCGGTTGCCCCCTTCCATGTCGGACTGGTCAATCTGAAGCCGGGGGACGAGCTGACCGACAGTGTGTCGGAGGACCTTTACGGCAAACTGGAGACCGCTGGCATCGAGGTGCTCTATGACGACACCGACACGCGGGCGGGGGCGAAATTCGCGACCATGGATCTCATCGGCCTGCCGTTCCAGGTTATTGCCGGCCCGCGCGGGCTGAAGGACGGCCTTCTGGAGGTCAAGGACCGCGCAACTGGGGAAAAGGAAATGCTTTCCCCGGAAGCCACGCTGAACAAGCTGACGGCGGCATTGACGGGTTAATCAAGTGCGGTGATGCTCGGAGCGGGGATTCGGCCGCAAGCCGCCAGAAGTCATTGGGGCCGGTGGGGCATTGCTGAATTGGATGGACGATGACAGCGGTAGAAACGGCGGACGTTGACCAGGGCCGGAAATCGGCAGCGCCTACGCGTCCGTTTTCCGCCTACGAGTGGATGATCGCCGGAAGGTACCTGCGCTCGAGGCGGCGCGAGACCTTCATATCCGTCATCGCCGGCTTTTCCTTTGCCGGCATCATGCTGGGCGTGGCGACGCTGATCATTGTCATGGCGGTGATGAACGGTTTCCGGTCCGAGCTGCTGGGTAAAATTCTCGGCATCAACGGTCATATGCTCGTCCAGCCGATAGATCTGCCGCTCACCGACTACGACGCGGTGGCCGCACGGCTTGAAGGCGTGCCTGAGGTGGTCAGCGCCATCCCCTTCATCGAGGGCCAGGCGCTGGTCTCGGGTCCGGCCGGCAATCTGGGAGCGCTGGTGCGCGGCGTCCATGAGGTCGATCTGCGCCGGGTGCCGCTGATTGCCAACAATGTCCGCTCCGGCTCCCTTGACGGCTTCGACGAAGGGGAGGGGATCGCCATCGGCTCGCGCATGGCGCAGCAGCTCGGAGTTGCCGAGGGCGACAACATCACCATTATCTCACCACGCGGCAGCGTGACCCCGATGGGGGTGACGCCGAGGCTGAAGGCCTATCCGGTGTCGGCCGTCTTCGAGATCGGCATGAGCGAATATGACAGCACCTTCGTGTTCATGCCGCTGGAAGAGGCGCAGGCCTATTTCAACATGGATACCAAGGCGACCGGTATCGAGGTCTATGTGGTCGATCCGGACAATGTCGGCATCATGACCAAGGCCATCGAGGAAGCGGCCGAGCGGCCGACCTTCGTCACCGACTGGCGCCAGCGCAACGTGACGTTCTTCTCCGCGCTGGAGGTGGAGCGCAACGTGATGTTCATCATCCTGACGCTGATTGTGCTGGTCGCGGCGCTCAACATCATCTCCGGACTGATCATGCTGGTGAAGGACAAGGGCAGGGACATCGCCGTCCTGCGCACCATGGGTGCGACCCGCGGCTCCATCATGCGGATCTTCCTGATCACCGGCGCCAGCATCGGCTGTGTCGGCACCTTCGCGGGTTTCGTACTCGGGCTGGTCGTCTGCCTGAATATCGAAAGCATCCGCCAGGGCGTCTCGTGGCTGACATCAACGCAGCTTTTCGATCCGACGCTTTATTTCCTGTCCAGGCTGCCGGCGGAAATCGACAGCGGCGAAACGCTGACGGTGCTTTTGATGGCGCTGGTGCTGTCGCTGCTGGCGACGCTTTATCCCGCCTGGAGGGCCGCGCGGCTCGATCCTGTTGAAGCCCTGCGGTATGAGTGAGGAAGCGCCGATGAACATGGCCGTCGATCCGCGCCGGACGCCGGACCTCGCACCGGCCGCCCTGGAGCTTGCCGGCATAAGGCGCAGCTTCGATGAGGGCGACCGCCAGCTCCATATTCTCAACGGTGCGAACCTGCGGATCGAGGCCGGGGAAATGGTGGCGCTGGTCGCGCCGTCAGGAACCGGGAAATCCACCCTGCTGCATATCGCCGGTCTGCTGGAACGCCCCGACGAGGGGGACGTCTTTCTCGGACCGGTCAATTGCTCGGATCTGTCCGACGACCAGCGCACCGCGATCCGCCGCAACGACATCGGCTTCGTCTACCAGTTCCATCACCTGCTGCCGGAATTCACCGCGCAGGAGAACATCATGATGCCGCAGATGATCCGCGGGCTGCCGAAAAAGGTCGCCGCCGAGCGGGCCGATGAACTGCTGAACTACCTGCGGCTTGGCGAGCGGGGAAAACACCGTCCCTCGGAGCTTTCCGGAGGCGAGCAGCAGCGGGTGGCGGTCGCCCGGGCTGTCGCCAATGCGCCGCGCATCCTGCTGCTTGACGAGCCGACCGGCAATCTCGACCCGACCACGGCCAAATATGTCTTCGACGCTCTGGCGGCGCTTGTGCGGGCCTCGGGCGTCGCAACGCTGTTCGCCACGCATAATCTGGAACTGGCGGCGCGGATGGACCGGGCGATCACCCTCAAGGACGGGCTGGTGCAGCCACTTTAGGTCTGCAGCGGTTGCGGATCCGGAGAATCAGACTTTCCGATCGGCAATTGTTGGAGGTCCGATGGTTGCTCCTCTACACCGGACAAGGCCTTCCGCCACGATTCCGGATACGCGGAACAAAGCAAAAACCTGCGATTTTCATATAATTTGATCCTCTGTGTGGCAACAGGAACAAAAAGGGCTTGCAAAGAGAACATATATCGAACATAGTCTTTTCAAGCCATAAGCCAAGGTTGGAGGGTGTGATGATTTATATCGCTCGTGATTTTGCCGCATTCGGTTCCCTGATGTGTTTCTGCACGACGCTTGCCGTCTGGGGCGACGTTCTGTTCTCTGTGGGCTGAGAAAAAACTCGCTCCGGTGCGCCGGGGAAATTGTTTCCGGCGTATGTGCTCTCGCGAAATGATGCTGCTGTCTCCGCCGGTGCGCGCCTTTTCTCGACGTGCGGGGCAGGGCGATGCGGCAAAGAACAGCGGTGACAACCGCTTTGACGGCTCGACATATCTTTTTTGAAGCGCTTCACTTGAAAGCTGATTCTGGAAGATGCGAGAAGCGCCGTCATGACCGATACCCACACCTCTGCGAAAGCGCCGTCCAGGGCCGCCGGAAACCAGGGACACAATTCGGGACAGGCGGGCGCCGGACCGGGATACGTTCACCTCAGGGTCCATTCCGCGCTGTCGCTTCTGGAAGGCGCACTGCCGATCAAGAAGCTGCTGGACCTTGCCAAGGCCGACGGCCAGCCGGCGCTGGCGATTGCCGACACCAACAATCTGTTCGGAGCGCAGGAGTTTTCCGGCAAGGCCTGGGACGCCGGCATTCAGCCGGTCACCGCCTGCCAGCTATCGGTGTTTTTCGATGACGGGCTGGAGAGCGGCCGGCGCGGCGAGCCCGCTCTGGCCGATCTGGTTCTGCTCGCCATGAGCGAGCGCGGCTACGGCAACCTGATGGAGCTGTCCTCGCGCGCCTTCCTCGATACGGAAACGGGGCTGCGTCCGCATGTGTCGCTCGACTATCTGCTGTCCAAATCCGAAGACATCATCGTTCTGACCGGCGGCGCCCTCGGGCCGGTCGGCGCGGCGCTGCTTGCCGGACGCAAGGATCTGGCCCGGGACCGGCTGCGGAAGCTGGCGGCGGGCTTTGCCGGCCGCTGTTACGTCGAGATCCAGCGCCACGGCATGGAGGCGGAACGCAAGACCGAAGAGGCCTTCCTCGCTCTTGCCTATGACATGGGCTTGCCGCTGGTTGCGACCAACGAGGCGTTTTTCCCCAAGCGCGAGGATTACGAAGCGCATGACGCCCTGATCTGCATTTCCGAAGGCCGGGTGCTGATCGAGGATGACCGCCGCCGGCTGACCCCGGACCATTATTTCAAGAGCCGTGCGGAAATGTGCGCGCTCTTCGCCGATCTGCCCGAGGCGCTGGCCTCCACGGTGGAAATCGCCAGGCGCTGCCATTTCCGGCCGCTGCGCCGCGATCCGATCCTGCCGCGTTTCGCCAGCGCCGATGTGGATGGGGACGCCGCGGTGCAAGCGGAATCGGACGAGCTGAAGCGCCAGGCGCGCGAAGGCCTGCGCGCGCGGCTCGACGCTCACGGTCTGGCGCCGGGTCTGGAGGAAAAGGACTATTGGGAGCGGCTCGACTACGAGACCGGTGTCATCGAGGGAATGAAATTTCCCGGTTACTTCCTGATTGTTGCTGACTTCATCAAATGGGCCAAGGCGCATGACATTCCCGTCGGGCCGGGCCGTGGTTCGGGGGCCGGCTCGCTGGTGGCATGGTCGCTGACCATTACCGATCTCGATCCAATGCGCTTCTCGCTGCTGTTCGAACGTTTTCTCAATCCCGAACGCGTATCGATGCCCGATTTCGACATCGACTTCTGCCAGAGCCGGCGCGAGGAGGTGATCCGCTACGTTCAGGAAAAATACGGCCGCCAGCAGGTGGCGCAGATCATCACCTTCGGATCGCTGCAGGCGCGCGCCGTGCTGCGCGATGTCGGCCGCGTGCTGCAGATGCCCTACGGCCAGGTCGACCGGCTGTGCAAGCTGGTGCCGGCGAACCCGGCCAATCCGGTAACGCTCGCCCAGGCCATCGCCGACGAGCCGCGCCTGCGCGAGGCGGCCAAGGACGAGGAGAATGTCGAGCGCCTGCTCGGCATGGCGCAGAAGCTGGAAGGGCTTTACCGGCACGCCTCCACCCACGCGGCGGGCGTGGTGATCGGCGACCGGCCGCTGGAACAGCTCGTGCCGCTTTACCGCGACCCGCGTTCCGACATGCCGGTCGCGCAATTCAACATGAAGATGGTCGAGGACGCCGGGCTGGTGAAGTTCGACTTTCTCGGCCTGAAGACGCTTACCGTCATCGACACCGCCGTGAAGCTGATCGAGCGGCGCGGGATTACGGTCGATGTCGCCGGTCTGCCGATCGACGATGAAAAGACCTACAACATGCTGGCGCGCGGCGAGACCTTCGGCGTGTTCCAGCTGGAAAGCCAGGGCATGCGCCGGGCCATCGCCGGCATGAAGCCGGACCGGTTCGAGGATATCATCGCGCTGGTGGCGCTCTACCGGCCGGGGCCGATGGAGAACATTCCGGTCTACAACGCCGTCAAGCACGGCGAACAGGAGCCGGACTGCCTGCACCCGCTGCTGGAACCCATCCTGATGGAGACGAACGGCATCATCGTCTACCAGGAACAGGTGATGCAGATCGCCCAGGTTCTGTCCGGTTATTCGCTCGGCGAAGCGGATCTCCTGCGCCGCGCCATGGGCAAGAAGATCGCCGCGGAGATGGAGGTCCAGCGGGCCCGCTTCGTGGATGGCGCGGTCGAGCGCGGCGTCCGCAAGGCCCAGGCAGGGACGATCTTCGACCTTGTGGCGAAATTCGCCAACTACGGCTTCAACAAGTCGCATGCGGCGGCCTACGCGCTGGTCTCCTACCATACGGCCTGGCTGAAGGCGAACTATCCGGTCGAATTCATGGCCGCGTCGATGACGCTCGATCTCGGCAACACCGACAAGCTGGGGGATTTCCGCCAGGAGGCCCGGCGGATGGGAATCGAGATCGAACAGCCGTCGATCAACCGCGGCCAGGTGTATTTCGACGTGGCCGACGGCAAGATCCTCTATGCCCTTGGAGCGATCAAGGGCGCCGGGGAACAGGCGGTCGAGCATATCGTCGAGGTGAGGGGAGACAACCCCTTCAAGAGCCCCGGCGATTTCGCCCGCCGCATCTCGCCGAAAATGCTCAACAAGCGCACGCTGGAAAATCTTGTCGCCGCCGGCGCCTTCGACGAACTGGAGCCCAACCGGGCGCGGGTCTTTGAGGGGCTCGACCGGGTCATGGGGCTGGCGCAGCGCACGGAGGAAAACCGCACGCTCGGCCAGGACGAGCTTTTCGGCGGCAGCGACAGCGAGGAGCCGCTGCAGCTCGACGAGGTCCAGCCCTGGGCGACGGAGGAAAAGCTGCAGCGCGAGCATTCCGCCATCGGCTTTTATCTTTCCGCCCACCCGATCGACGAATACGCCAACATCCTCGACAAGATGCGCGTCCAGCCGTGGACGCAGTTTGCCGAGGCGGTCAAGAAGGGCGCCTCCGCCGGGCGCCTGGCCGGCACGGTGATTTCCATGCAGGAGCGCAAGACCAGGACCGGCACGCGCATGGGCATCGCGCGGCTGTCCGACGCCACCGGCCAGTACGAGGCGCTGCTGTTTCGCGAAAAGCTGGAACAGTTCCGCGAACTTCTCCAGACCGGCCGGTCCGTCGTTATTCTGGTCGGCGCCGACATGCGCGACGACGAACCCTCGCTGCGGATCGAGCAGGTGGACCCGATCGACAAGGTCGCGGCCCGGTTGCAGAAGAGCATGCGCGTCTTCGTTCGCGACGAACGCCCCATCCAGAGCCTTGCCAAACATCTGACGATGCGCGGCGAGGGCGATGTAACAGTCATCGTCCTTCTGGAAAACGGCGCGCGCGAAGTGGAAGTCAAACTCCCGGGCCGCTTCCGCCTGTCACCCGAGATCGCCGGAGCGCTTAAGGCGGTGCCGGGCGTGACGGATGTGCAGGTGGCGTGAGGGGCAGCGGAAGAGGGGTGTTTGTCCCGCTGCACCACGGCTCGGGGAGAGTTACAGCCGCTTAGTGCATGTCACGTTCAAGCGGGTACAAGGATTCAGGAAGACGCCCGAGGCAGCGTTTGCATTGCAAATGCGTTCGGGCGATTTCCTGAATTCAATTCAACGCGATATGCTCTAAACGCGGGTCCGCACGCCGTTCAGAAGTTCCGTCTCCAAAGCGGGACCGTGCAGGACGGAAATGTCCCCGGTGGTTTCCAGCACAACCGCGCGCACGTCGGCGAGCGACAAGACGTTCGCTTCCCGCAATTTTGCATAGATATCGTTTCGCGCCACGCGGGTCCGGCGTAAAGCTTCCGGCAGGAATGCGCCGTTTTCCATGAGCAGGATCGGGGTGTTCTGGGAGAGTTTCTGAAATCGGTCGGAAACCCTGCGCCAGCGCGCCACGACGAATTGCACGGACAAAAGGGTCGTGATGGCAAGACAGCTTTGCGCGAAGTTCGACCAGTTTGTCGCCTGACTTGCGCCCGCCAGCAACGAACCGGTCGCGACCGTCACCACGAAGTCGAAGGACGTCATTTTCGAAAACGCCCGCAGACCAATGACCCGCACGACAAAAACGACCCAGATCAGAGCGATGGTGGACAGCAACGCGGCGCGCACAATGGTGTCGAGGGGAACGGAACTGAAAAACATCAGCGTATTTCCCTGATGTGCCAGACGACCTGGCGGGAAATCCGGTTTCGATGCCGAGCGGTGCGGAGCATTGTCTGATGTCCTTGGTCTGTTTCCGGTGACAAGGGATCAACTGCGAAGCGGGCCTAAGGTTCCGGATTGATGCAATTACAGGTGCATTCGGCCGTGTGATGAGGTGTCGATATGCTTGCCGGCCTGGCGACCGGCAAACGGCCCGCTCATCCTGGATTGATGAGTCTTGAGCTGGCCATGCGCCTCTCAGCCACCTTTACAGCTCAGGCAGGTTGCCTGAAAATCTAGCTGCAGCGCATGGACAGAAAGTAAAGACTGTCTATAGTAGTGCAAGGTATTACCTTTTGCTATTCGAGGCTGAGATATGGCGTCTCCTACTTCCATCAAGCTTGATGACGAGTTGAAAGTCCGGGTCCAGACCCTGGCCGAGACTCGTCGCCGTTCCTCACACTGGATTATGCGCGAGGCCATCGCGCAGTATGTCGAGCGCGAGGAAAAGCGCGAGGCATTCAAACAGGATACGCTGCGCGCCTGGGAGGAATACAAGCAAACCGGCATGCATCTGACGGGCGAGGAAGTGGACGACTGGCTGAAAAAGCTGGAAGCGGGTGAGGATGCGGAGCTGCCGGCGTGCCACAGCTGATCTGGGCTCCAGGTGCAGCGGCCGATGTTCAACGCCTTTATCGTTTCCTGCTTCCCCAGAACGCGGATGCTGCCAGGCAAGCCGTCACCGCCATTCGCAGCGGTGTCACCGTTCTTTCCCGGCAACCGCGCATTGGGCGGCCAGTCGAGGATATGCCGGCTGAATTTCGCGATTGGCTGATCGACTTCGGCAGCAGCGGTTATGTTGTCCGCTACCGCATTGAGGACGATGTGGTGACGATCCTGGCGGTCAGGCATCTGAAAGAAGTTGGTTTTTAACAGGCCGGACGTCGAGTTCTAACTAATTGAAGGCTCGTGTCCGGTAGGCGGACGGTATGAACCGGCAGCGCGGTCCGTCAGCAAAGCGCCCTCGCTCTCGGGCGCTCAAGTTTCCCACATGTTTTCCTGAAAGCAGCTCTTAGTGTCCCCGTTAGGGGATCTGTAAACCCCTCGCCTTTAGTCGACGGGATACAGTAGCATTCTTGTATGCAATTCCACAAACGTGGGAGCCATACTGTTTGGGACTGCAAGTACTGCTTGGATTGGACGACGAAGTACAGATACGAGGTCTGGGTTGGCGATGTTGGCAACCGCTGCCGTGAGTTGTTGCATGAGATATCGATTTCACAGGAGATCCATATTCATGCTGGTTCGATCAATAGGGACCACATCCATATGCTGGTGCCGATCCCGCCGAACCTGTCAGTTTCACGTGCAGTCCAATTCTTGACGGGCAAAAACCCTCAGAAATTTTTAAGCGAATACAATGGCTTGCGTAAAATCTACTGAGGACGGCATTTGTGGGCGAGGGGCTATTGGCTGAATTCGAACGGCAATGTTACGGATGAAGTGTGGAAAGAGTATATCAAGAACCAGAAGCCGCCTGACGATGATTTTGAGGTTGTGTAGTCCGCCAAAGGGCGGATCAACCCACCTTATGGCCGCAACCTGAAGCCACCGACTTTAGCAGGTGGCGTGTTCACGAATCATCTAGGGAATATCGGTTAGTGGTAATTTAAGGGGGTGGTTTGCATCATATGTTGCATCTTTACGGCTGCATGTGGAGATTGAGATGGGTAAGGTGTTTGTTATTCAATTTTTTGCTCCAATCATTTTGTTTTCATTATATTTCGTAATTAAGAATGGAGCATTCAGATCGGGAGTATTACTCTCTTTTATAATTACAATTTTCGTGGGCATTATTACGCTAGGTTCATATGGTGGATTTAGTGGTTGGAGCATTATTTTTGGTGTTTTACTATTCAATTTCTCTTATACGCAAATATTCTACTTCGTAATATTTTTCTCTTTGTTAAGCTTTTCTCAGACGCGCAAGTCGATTTCGACCTCGGTGTATTTGTTCCCACCTCTATTCTTGATTACCTTGTTTGTTATGAACTATCAAAAAATTGCTACTGATATTGAAACCAAGCAAGCTGAGTTGTACTCAGAAGAAAAGGCCGAGCTGGATAAAATTCCGGAGTATGTTGTTACAACTGGTAGTACGGCAATAAAGAGACGGGAGTTTTTCGCTATTGAAGAAGTTAAGCATCTAATAGAAATTAAGGAAGATGGAAGATATTTTTTATACGATCGCTTGGAAGGAAATAAAGTTTCCGAATTTTCTGTCGTAGACACATTGCCAGATAATTATCTTTTCATTAAAACTGGAAAAAACACTTCTTTTGCTTCTGACTATAGAGATAAAAATGGACAGTTAATAGCAAGAAATCTATATGCTTACGAAATTAGACATGTCGATGGTGCAAGCAATCAATTGATTGATGTAGATGTAAAGACCGATTGGTTTAAACCCATAATTCCGCCGTCAATATCTAACCGTTTCAGCTTTGTAAGGGTTGGTAGCTCTAAGAAACGAGGATCAAGAAGGGCCGCGTTGAGGGCGCTAATGAAAGGGGTGTACGAGCAAGGAACATAATTCCAATGTTCGGCGCGGTAATCCCCTTCCCATGTTTAGCCGCTCGTTGTTGAACGTCCATGGACCTGTTGGGTGAACGCGCTCAATTCCCTGCCAGTTGACGCGGCCCTTTTCGCGCGGGGCCGGTTTCAGACGACAGTATCGGTGTAGCGCGTCAGATATTCCCATTGGTTCGGGGGGCTGGGTCAACCGCGCCGCATCGACCCTATTTTTTTGTAAAAACACAAGCCCATCGGGATCGTTCGCCGCCTCTCGCCACTAATCCTGCCTTCCCCGGACAATTCCCTTCTTTTACCCTTGAAATAAAATCCGCCGCCAACTATAAGGCGCGCATTCCACACGCAAGGGGCGGAGCCTGAGCTTTATCGGGGTCCATCCGGTGGCCGACGGGAGAAATCCTTCGGCCCACAATCCTCTTGCGGAGGTCAAACCGGAAAACCAGGAGAGCAAGCCCGATGGCATTGCCCGATTTCACCATGCGTCAGCTTCTGGAAGCTGGCGTCCACTTTGGTCACCAGAAACACCGTTGGAACCCGCGCATGGGTTCGTACATCTTTGGTGTACGCAACGATGTTCACATCATGGACCTGTCCCAGACCGTTCCGCTGCTGCATCAGGCGCTGAAGGCGATTTCCGACACCGTCGCCGGTGGCGGCCGCGTTCTGATCGTCGGCACCAAGCGCCAGGCACAGGAAGCGGTGGCGACATCGGCGCGCAACTCCGCGCAGTATTTCGTCAACGCCCGCTGGCTCGGCGGCATGCTGACCAACTGGAAAACCATTTCCCAGTCCATTCAGCGCCTGCGCAAGCTGGAAGAGACGCTGTCCTCCGACGCGGCGAACTCGCTGACCAAGAAAGAACGCCTGTTCATGGACCGCGAGCGCGAGAAGCTCGAGCGGAACCTTGGCGGCATCAAGGACATGGGCGGCATCCCGGACCTGATCTTCGTGATCGACACCAACCGCGAAGCCATCGCCATCCAGGAAGCCCGCCGTCTGGGCATTCCGGTCGCCGCGATCCTCGATTCTAACTGCAATCCGGACGGCATCACCTATCCGGTGCCGGGCAACGACGATGCCGGCCGCGCGCTGTCGCTTTACTGCGATCTGATCGCCCGTGCCGCAATCGACGGCATTTCCCGCGCCCAGGGCGCTTCCGGCATGGATGTCGGCGCATCGGAAGAAGCTCCGATCGAAGAGGCTCTGGCTGAACCGGTCGCGGAAGCAGCTCCCGCCGCACCTGCTGTGGAAGAGGCTCCGGCTGAAGCCGCACCGGCTGCTGCTGAACCGGCTCCGGCCGAAGCTGAACCGGCTGCTGCTGAGGCCGCACCGGCCGCCGCTGAAGCCGAACCGGCGGCTGCTGAAGCAGAACCGGCAGCAGAGAAGGCCGCACCGGCCGCTACTGACGCCTGATAACAGCTCTGCCGCGGCCTTATGCGGCAGAAACATGTTGAATTCGCAAGACGGGCTGCACTTTGTTGCAGCCCCGTCATAAAGACGCGGAAAGCCATCGGCTAAACCGTGTCTCACCCGAAACCCCCATGCACGAGGCAATCGATGAGCATTACCGCCGCGATGGTAAAAGAGCTCCGCGAGAAATCCGGCGCTGGCATGATGGACTGCAAGACCGCCCTTACAGAAACCGGCGGTGACATGGAAGCGGCCATCGACTGGCTGCGCACCAAGGGGCTGGCCAAGGCCGCCAAGAAGGCCGGCCGTCTGGCCGCCGAAGGCCTTGTCGGCGTAGCCACCGACGGCAGCAAGGCTGCCGTGATCGAGCTGAACTCCGAAACCGACTTCGTCTCCCGCAACGAAGGCTTCCAGGAACTGGTTTCCAAGGTCGCCCAGGTTGCCGTGACGACCGACGGATCCGTCGAAGCCGTCTCCGCCGCCGATCTCGGTGGCAAGTCGGTCGCCGACACGATCACCGAAGCGATCGCCACCATCGGCGAGAACATGAGCCTGCGCCGCACCGCCGCCCTTTCGGCAAGCGAGGGCGTCGTTGCCTCCTATGTCCACGGCGCTATCGCCGATGGCCTGGGCAAGATCGGCGTGCTGGTCGCGCTGGAATCTTCCGGCGACAAGGACAAGCTCAACGCGCTTGGCCGCCAGATCGCCATGCATGTGGCCGCGACCAGTCCGCTGGCGTTGAACACCGATGCGCTGGACCCGGCCGTGGTCGAGCGTGAAAAGTCGGTCTTCTCCGAGCAGGCGCGCGAGTCGGGCAAGCCGGAAAACATCATCGAAAAAATGGTGGAAGGACGTTTGCGCAAATTCTACGAGGAAGTTACCCTCGTGAAACAGGCCTTCGTCATCAATCCGGAGCAGACGGTCGAACAGGCCGTCGAGGCTCTGGCAAAGGATCTCGGCACCGGGGTCAAGCTTACCGGCTTCGTCCGCTTCGCCCTCGGCGAGGGGATCGAGAAGGAAGAGCACGATTTCGCCGCGGAAGTGGCGGCAGCCTCCGGGCAGTAAGTTCCATGAAAAGCGCCGGTCAGTCCGGCGCTTTTTTTTAGAGCATCCCGCGTTCGAGCGAATGCGGACAAGATGCTTCGGCATTTATAAAGCGATCACCTTTCAGACCTCCAGTCGATCGCGGCAATCGATTGCGGCTGGAGGTCTGAAAGTTGATCTAGAAAAAGACTTTCACGAAGGGTGCAGCCATGACGAATTCCTTGCGATGGAAACGGATTCTCCTGAAACTCTCCGGCGAGGCTCTGATGGGCTCGCAGGCCTTCGGGATCGACCCGGCCATCGTGCAGAGGATCGCCAAGGAAATCGCCGATGCCGTGGCCCTTGGCGCCCAGGTCGGCGTCGTCGTGGGCGGCGGTAACATCTTCCGCGGCGTGGCCGTGGCCGCCAAGGGCGGCAACCGCGTCACTGGCGACCACATGGGCATGCTGGCGACCATCATGAACAGCCTGACCCTCGCGGACGCCCTGCGCCGGCTGAAGGTCAATGCGCGCGTCCTGTCGGCGGTCGCCGTACCGTCCATTTGCGAGACTTTTTCCCAGCGGGTCGCCGACCGCTACATGGAGGATGGCGACGTCATCGTCTTTGCCGGCGGCACGGGCAATCCCTTCTTCACCACCGACAGCGGCGCGGCGCTCCGGGCGGCGGAAATGAAATGCGACGCCTTTTTGAAGGGCACCCAGGTCGACGGCGTCTACTCGGAGGACCCGAAGGTCAATCCGGACGCCGAGCGCTACGATACCCTCGGCTATGAAGAAGTCATCAGCCGCAATCTCAAGGTGATGGACACCACCGCCATCGCGCTGGCGCGCGACAACTCCATCCCGGTCATCGTCTTTTCCATTCATACGCCGGGCGCGCTCGTCAGCGTGCTGCAGGAGACCGGCACCTATACGGTCGTCGGCGGCTAATTCCCGGAGTTTTCGGCTCCATCCCGGCCCCAGGAGCAGCCGTATCGGATATCGAAATCCTGTTTTATCGCAAGCGAAGCCACGGGCGGGGCTGGTCTTTTCAAGTCTTCGCGGTTCTTGGTGATGCTCTGCATGGTGCCGCGGGCGGGTCCACCCCGTGACCTGCGCCAAATTGTCAACAGAACGGGCACATGGACTTGTGTTTCAGCACGTTTATGCCATGTTGGCGCGCGCCGGGACTCTATCAAGCCCAGTCAAAAACAAGAGTGAGGATAAAATGTCGGTAGTAGGTGTCGATCTGGACGACTTGAAGCGCCGGATGCAAGGGGCTCTCGCTTCGCTGAAGACCGATTTTTCAGGCCTTCGGACCGGGCGGGCATCCGCGTCCATGCTGGATCCCATCTCCGTTCAGGCCTATGGCCAGTCCATGCCGATCAGCCAGGTCGGCACCGTGTCCGTGCCGGAGTCGCGCATGGTCGCGATCCAGGTCTGGGACAAGACCATGGTGGCCGCCGTCGAGCGGGCGATCCGGGAATCTAACCTCGGCCTCAATCCGGTTGTCGATGGCCAGTTGCTGCGCCTGCCTATCCCCGAACTCAATCAGGAACGCCGCCAGGATCTGATCAAGGTCGCCCACAAATATGCCGAACAGGCGCGGGTCGCGATCCGTCACGTCCGCCGCGATGGCATGGATACCGCGAAAAAGGCGGAAAAGGATGGTGACATCTCCCAGGACGACAGCCGTGTCGCATCCGACGAAGTGCAGAAGCTGACCGATCAGATGATCGGTGAGGTGGACAGCATGCTGGAGAAAAAAGAACAGGAAATTTCCCAGGTCTGATCGGATCTGGACCTGTGAACAGGGGAGCCTAATGAGCGTCAGCCCGGACCGGAGCCCGCATGTATCTGCCGCGGAAGGTTCCAGCGTGAAACCGCCGCGCCACGTTGCATTCATCATGGATGGCAACGGGCGATGGGCCACGGCGCGCGGCCTGCCGCGGACGGAAGGGCACCGCCACGGGCTGGAAACCCTGCGCCGGGTGATCCGGCATGCCGGCAAACGCGGCATCGATGTAATCACCATCTACAGCTTTTCCTCCGAGAACTGGAGCCGGCCGGAAACCGAGGTCTCCTTTCTCATGGGGCTGCTCCGGCGCTTCGTGCAGCGCGACCTGAGCGAACTGCACGAGGCCAATGTGCGCATCCGGATCATTGGCAGCCGCGACGATCTGGAGCCGGGCATCGCCGCGCTGCTGCAGGAAGCCGAGGACCTGACCCGCAACAATACCGGTCTGAACCTCGTGGTGGCCTTCAATTACGGTGCGCGCGTGGAAATCGTCCGGGCGGCAAAAGCGCTGGCTCAAAAGGTTCTCTCCGGCGAAATGCGGCCCGAGGACATAACTGAAACCGCATTTTCCGGCGCTCTCGATACCGGCGGGCTGCCCGATCCGGACCTGATCATCCGCACCAGCGGCGAAATGCGGCTTTCCAACTTTCTCCTGTGGCAGGCGGCCTATTCCGAATTCTATTTCTGCGACAAGCACTGGCCTGATTTCGACGAGGCGGCGTTTGACGAGGCACTGACCTGTTTTGGCAACCGGCAGCGCCGGTATGGCGGTCTTGATGCCAAGGCGTTGTAGCGTTCCTCCCGCGTGATGGCAGATCCCGAACACACTGCGAAAAAAATGTCGGATCTCGGCCTGAGGTTCGCCTCGGCGATAATCCTCGGACCGCTGGTGCTGCTGATCACCTGGCTGGGCGGCTTGCCCTATGCCGCGCTGATGCTCGTGGCGGGCGTGCTTTTCCTTTGGGAATGGTTCTCGATCACCGGAACGCGCCAGATGTCGGCTCCGGCCCTGGTCGGGCAGGGCGCGCTCGTCGTGTTCACACTTTGTCATGTGACGGGCCATGCGGAGATCGGCTTCGCGGTGATCCTGCTGGCAGCGCTTGCCGCCTTTGCCTTCGGCCGATTTTCCCGGGCCGGGAGATGGAGCGCGGAGGGGATCCTTTACAGCGGCTGCGCGCTTTTCGCGCTTCTGGCGATTCGGGAGGGAACCGGCGGGCTGCTGTTCACCTTCTTCCTGTTGTTCGTGGTCTGGGCGACCGACATCTTCGCCTATTTCACCGGCCGTGCGCTCGGGGGCCCCAAACTCTGGTCACGGGTTTCTCCGAAGAAAACCTGGTCGGGCGCTATCGGCGGACTGATTCTGGCGGCGGCGTTCGGTGTCGCAGTGGTTGTTGTCGCTGGGGCCTGGGCCGGACCTGAGGCTGCGCCGGGGGCCGGGGACCAGAACCTGTGGGTCTGGGCCTTTCTGGCAGCCGCGCTTTCAATCGTCTCTCAAGCAGGCGATCTACTGGAATCTGCGGTCAAGCGCAGGTTCGACGTCAAGGATTCCAGCCGTCTCATTCCCGGTCACGGGGGGATCATGGACCGCATCGACGGTCTGGTGGCCGCGGCCATATTCGCCGTTCTGATCGGCATGATCGCAGGCGGTCCCCTGAGGGATCCGATCGCGGGCCTTGGTCTGAATTAAGTGCTCGGTACGAGTTAAGTCTGGAGTTGCGACCATGGCGGCCGGAACCGCTTTCATCGACGAGACTGCGCCGATCCGGATCATCGTGCTTGGCGCGACCGGCTCAATCGGCCAGAGTCTGGCGGATCTGATCGAGCGGTCACCCGAACGGTTCGACGTCGTTGCCCTTGTGGCCAACCGCAATGCGCGGGCGCTTGCGACGATGGCGAAAAGGCTGAAGGCCTCGTCGGCCGTCCTTGCGGATGCCTCCTGCTATCAGGACCTCGCCGGCCATCTTGAAGGGACCGGTATCGCGGTGTCCGCGGGAGAAGCCGCGGTTCTTGAGGCGGTCGAGCGCGATGCCGACCTGGTGGTCGGCGCCATTGTCGGCGCCGCCGGCCTCGCCCCCACCATGGCGGCGATCAGGCCCGGCCGCCGGATTGCCCTTGCCAACAAGGAGTGCCTGGTCTGCGCCGGCGATCTCTTCATGGCGAAGATCCGCCGCACCGGAGCCGAATTGCTGCCGGTGGACAGCGAGCACAACGCCATTTTCCAGGTCTTCGAATCGGAAAGAGCGGATCAGGTCGAAAAAGTCATTCTGACCGCGTCGGGCGGACCGTTCCGCACGTTCTCCACTGACGAGATGGCGGGCGTGACGCCGGAACAGGCGTTGAAACACCCGAACTGGGACATGGGCGCGCGGATCACCATCGACAGCGCCACGATGATGAACAAGGGGTTTGAGGTAATCGAGGCGTCACATCTGTTTCCGGTGAGCCACGATCAGCTGGGTGTACTGGTGCATCCGCAGTCCGCCATTCACGGCCTCGTCCAGTACAAGGACGGCTCGCTGCTCGCGCAGCTTGGCAGTCCCGACATGCGCACGCCGATCGCCCACTGCCTGGCTTATCCGCGCAGGATGGCGGTGCCCGTCAAGCGGCTCGACCTGGCGGAGCTTGGAACGCTGACCTTCGAGGCGCCCGATCCGGAGCGGTTTCCAGCGCTGGGACTTGCCATCAGCGCCATGAAAGCGGCCGGGGCCGCGCCTGCGGCGCTGAACGCCGCCGATGAAATCGCCGTGGACGCCTTTTTGAACGGAAAGATCCGCTTTCCTGACATTCCCGCCGCCATCGAAGCCGTTCTGGAGAGGATGGCGGGGGAGGGACGCCTGGTTGCATGCGACCGGCTGGAGGACGTGCTGGCCCTCGACACGGAAGCCAGGCAAAAGACCCGCGAATGGATCGCCGCCAGGCATGGACGGGCCTGAGTCTTTGAAATTTTTACACTGGACCATTAACACGCCGTAATTTTCCTTTTAGTACAGTGGCTCCAGATAATCCAAGCAGTGCAGGATCGGACGCCCTTTATGGACTTTCTTATTTCCGCGTATTCCCTCGTCGTCGGTACCGTCATTCCCTTTCTGTTCGTGCTGACGATCGTGGTGTTCTTCCATGAGCTTGGACATTTTGCCGTCGCCCGCTGGTGCAACGTCAAGGTTGATGCCTTCGCCGTCGGATTCGGCCGCGAGATCATCGGCAAGACCGACAGGAGGGGAACTCGGTGGAAGCTCTGCATGATTCCCCTGGGTGGATACGTGAAGTTTGCCGGCGACGAGAACGCGGCCAGCGTGCCGAGCCGTGAACTGATCGCGCAAATGAGCGAAGAGGACCGCAAGACCGCTTTCATCGCCAAGCCGGTATGGCAAAGGGCGGCGGTGGTGGCGGCGGGACCGCTCGCCAATTTCCTTCTGGCGATCGTTATTTTCGCCACGCTCTTCATGCTGACCGGCAAACAGGGCATTGAGCCAGTCGTCGAGGAAGTCTTCGCGGGCAGGGCCGCCGAGCGCGGCGGCATTCAGGCCGGCGATATCGTCCGGGAAATCGACGGGCGCGAAATTCATACTTTCGGCGAGTTGCGTCAGGTCGTGATGATGAATGCGAATACGCCGCTGGTGTTCGAAGTCGAGCGCGGCGGAAAGCTTGTCGACCTGACTGTCACTCCCGATGCCCGGGAAAAAGAGGTTTTTCTCGGCGAGCGGCAAATGGCGGGAGATATCGGTCTGCGCGGTTCCAGCGATCCCCAGTATCTGGTGCGCATCAAATACGGGCCGCTCGGCGCGGTCAATGAAGGTGTCCTGGAAACCTGGCGGATCATGGAGGGAACGGTCAACTACGTCTGGGGCGTGATCTCCCAGCGCCAGTCCGCCGACCAGCTCGGCGGCCCCATTCGCGTCGCGCAGATATCCGGTCAGGTTGCCGATCTCGGCTTTTTGCCGCTGATTTCCCTTACCGCAGTCCTGTCGGTGAGCATCGGCCTGATCAATCTGGCTCCGGTGCCGGTTCTCGACGGTGGGCATCTGCTTTATTTCGCCGCCGAAGCGCTGCGGGGCAAACCCTTGAGCGAAAGGGTTCAGGATGTGGGTTTCCGAATCGGAATGGGGCTTGTGCTGATGATGATGGTTTTCGTCACGTGGAAGGATATCATGCGGCTTGTGAGCCCCAGTTCCTAAGGCATTGGGCTGCCTCGTGAAGTCATGTCAATCCTCAGGCCGTGACATTGACGCAACGTCTTCTGACTAAATCGCTTTCACCTGGCAAGTGCAGTTGCGTTATCGGTAAAATCCTATAAAACGATCATCGGTTCCGAGAATCTGCCCGGGTGAGTGCAGGTTCCGGGAGGGGTATTTAAAAACAAAGGCATAGCGCAATAATGCAGCGATTGCAGAAGTTTACACGAGCCGTACTGTTCGCTGCGGCCGTATTTTCAATCGGGGCGGCGTTGCCTCAGACCATTGGCATTCCGTCCTTCGTGACGGAGGCGCAAGCGGCCGTTGCCAGAAGCATTCAGGTGCGCGGCAACACGCGGGTCGAGGATGAAACCGTCGTCAGCTACATGACCATCGTTCCCGGGCGCTCCTACAGCGCCTTCGATGTCGATGAGTCCCTGAAGGCGCTCTATGCAACAGGATTGTTCGCTACGGTAGATATCTCTCCGAGCGGCAGCACCGTTATCGTCACGGTTACCGAAAATCCGATCATCAATCGCGTTTCCTTCGAAGGAAACAAGAAGATCAAGGATGATGCCCTGGAAACTGCCGTTCGGTCCCAGCCGCGTTCGATGCTGTCGCGCGCCAAGGTTCAGGCCGACGTGCAGAATATCCTGGAAGCCTATCGCCGCTCCGGCCGTTACGGCGCGTCCGTCGAGCCGCAGGTCATCGACCGCGGCCAGAATCGCGTCGATCTGGTATTTGAAATCAACGAAGGTGCAAAGACCGGTGTCGAGCGTATCAGCTTCATCGGCAACACGTCCTTCAGTGACGGTCGCCTGCGCGATGTCATCCGCACACGGGAAAGCGGACTGCTGAGCTGGCTGCGCAGCACCGATACCTACGATCCGGACCGGCTCGCCGCCGACGAGGAACTGCTGCGCCAGTATTACAACAAGAAGGGTTATGCCGATTTCCGTATCGTGTCCGTGAGCGCGGATCTCGATCGCGAGCAGAACATCTTCTATGTCACCTTCAATGTGGACGAGGGTGAGAAATACGAAGTCGGCGATGTCGAAATCGTGTCCACGATCGCCGACGTCGATCCGGAAGAGCTGCGCCGGCTGATTCGGACCCGCAGCGGCCAGACCTTCAATTCGCTGCGCATCGAGCAGACCGTCGAGGACATCACGCTGCGCGTCTCCGAAGAGGGGTATGCCTTCGCACGGGTCCGTCCGCGTGCTGCCCGCGACTACGAGAACAACAAGATTTCCCTGATCTACTATATCGAGGAAGGCCCGCGCGCCTATATCGAGCGGATCAATATCATCGGCAACGACCGCACCCGCGAATATGTCATCCGCCGGGAATTCGATATCGCCGAAGGGGATGCGTTCAACCGGGCTCTGGTCGACAAGGCCGAGCGCCGCCTGCGCAACCTTGGCTTCTTCGAGCGCGTTTCGATCACCACCCAGCAGGGCAGTGCGGCCGACCGCGTGGTTGTCAATGTTCGCGTCGAGGAAAAACCGACAGGTGAAATCTCGTTCGGTGTGGGCTATTCGACGGTCGATGGCGTGATCGGCGACATTTCGCTGACCGAGAAGAACTTCCTCGGCCGCGGCCAGTTCGTGAAGATCGCCGTGGGCGGCGGTACCGACACGCAGTCCTACGAGTTCCGGTTCATCGAACCGTTCTTCATGGGCCGCCGTGTCGCGCTCGACCTTGATCTTTACCGCAAGGTCGACGACGCCAACGATTACCGTTCCTTCGATCAGGAGAAGACAGGTGGCGGCTTCGGCTTCACGTTGCCGCTCCGTGAAGAAGAACTGACGGTCCGGCTCTACTACAATATCTTCCAGGAAAAGAACTCCGATCCTGATAACAAGTCGACCAGCATCAACAACTGCGATACGGCCAACCTGTCTCTTGCGGTGTGTGACTCGCTCGGCACCTATCTGACATCGCTGGTCGGGTATGAGTTCCGCTACAACACGCTGGACCGCAATCTCGATCCGACGGACGGCATTTACGCCTCCTTCGGCCAGCAGTTCGCGGGTGTCGGCGGCGACAGCTACTTCATCAAGACCGAAGCCGAGGCACGGGCCTACAAGGAAATCCTGGCAGACTACGGTCTCGTCGGCAGCCTTTCCGTCCGCGGCGGCAATATCATGGCCCTTGGCGACGAGCGTCTGCGGGTGTCCGAGCAGTTCATGCTCGGCGGCAATATTGTTCGCGGTTTCGAGAACCAGGGCATAGGTCCGCGGGATGCGTCGACGGATGATGCGATCGGTGGCCGCTTCTATGTCGCAGCGACAGCCGAGACCCGGTTCCCGTTCCCTGTCCTTCCGAAGGAATTCGGTCTGAGCGGCGCGGTGTTTGCCGATGCGGGTTCCCTATGGGATGCGGACAGCAGCCTGGTGAGCCTCGTGGATAACAATGGCGGACGGATCGACTCCAACGATTTCGCGCTGCGCGCATCCGTGGGTGCGGGTATCCGCTGGAATTCGCCCTTTGGACCCCTGCGGGCCGACTTCGCCTATCCTCTCGTCAAGGAAGACTCCGACAAGACGCAGGTTTTCCGCTTGAGTGGTGGCACCCGCTTCTAAACAGCGGTCAAGCAGGTTAGAAATCGGCCGCCGATCTGATCGGCGGCCGTTTTTATTGGCTGGCAACAAGGATAAAATCATGTCCGAGCCAAAATTTTTCACGACACCGGATCCCGTTTCGCTGCGGGAGATCGCCGACTGGGCGGAAGCCGATATCCAACGCGGTGACGAGACCCTGCAAATTACAGGTGTCGCGCCGCTGGAAGAGGCTGGTTCCGGATCGCTGGTCTTTTTCGATAATCCCGTCTATCTCGATCAGCTTCAGACAACGACTGCGGCGGCGTGCCTGGTCGTCAAGAAGCATAAGGACAAGGTCCCGGACGGGGTCGCGGTGCTTGTCTGCGCGGATGCCTACCGGTCCTGGGCCAAGGTTCTGGCGCGGCTATACCCCGACGCCATGGTGCCAAAGGACCCCGGACCGGCTTCCATTTCCGCCAAGGCGGTTATCGATCCGGGAGCGTCCCTGGAGGAGAATGTGACCGTGGAGCCTGGCGTCGTGATCGGTGCCGGTGCCGAGATCGGTGCCGGGACGGTCATCCGGGCGAATACAGTCATAGGACAGGGTGTGAAAATCGGCCGCGATTGCGTGATCGGACCGAACAGCACCGTTCAGCATACGGTTCTGGGAAACCGTGTTTATCTTCATCCAGGCGTGTGTTGCGGTCAGGATGGCTTCGGCTATGCCATGGGGCCTCTGGGGCATCTGAAAGTCCCGCAGGTGGGGCGGGTCATCATTCAGGACGATGTCGAGGTCGGCGCCAACACCACCATCGACCGTGGCGCGAACCGCGACACGATTGTCGGCGAAGGAACCAAGATCGATAATCAGGTGCAGATCGGCCACAATGTCGTCATCGGCCGGCATTGTGTTCTCGTGTCGCAGGTGGGTCTGTCGGGAAGCTGCACATTGGAGGATTTTGTCGCCATCGGCGGTCAGACCGGTGTGCGTGGACATGTGACCATCGGCATGGGCGCCCAGGTCGCGGCGGTGAGCGTTGTCGGTAACGACATTCCCGCCGGGGGACGCTACGGAGGCACGCCGGCCAAACCGGTGAAACAATGGTTCCGCGAAGTCGCCGCCCTGAGAAAACTTGCAGAGCGCGGCGGCGGATCGTAAACGGATAATCAAACAAGGACTTTGCGGCGCTGATCCGCCAAGGGGTATTTCATGGAAGACGCAGAAACCAAAATACTTGCCAGCGCAGATATCATGGAAATCATGAAGCTTCTGCCACACCGCTACCCTTTTTTGCTGATTGACAAGATCATCGAGATGGACGGCGATGACAGCTGTATCGGCATCAAGAATGTCACCATCAACGAGCCACATTTCACTGGCCACTTTCCCGGACGGCCGGTCTTCCCGGGTGTGCTTCTTATCGAAGCGATGGCACAGACCGCCGGTGCGCTTTGCGTGCATGCAAGGGGAAGCGATGCCCCGCCGCAGCTCGTGTATTTCATGACCATCGACAGGGCCAAATTCCGCAAACCGGTGGAACCTGGCGATCAGGTTCATTTTCACGTCAAGAAGATCAAACAACGCTCCAATATCTGGAAATTCGATGCTGTGGCGACGGTCGCCGGAGCAAAAGTCGCAGAAGCTGAAGTCAGCGCCATGCTGGTAGATGCGTGAGGAAACATGACTGACATACATCCGACGGCCATTGTCGAGGACGGGGCCGTGATCGGCGACGGGGTGCGTATTGGACCGTATTCGATAATCGGGCCGAACGTCCAACTTGCCGAGGGTGTGACACTGGAGGCTCATGTCGTTGTCGCCGGGCATACGGCAATTGGAGCGCGCACCCACATCTTCCCTTTTGCCAGTATCGGCCACAAGCCGCAGGATCTGAAATACGCCGGCGAGGTGACATATCTGAAGATCGGTGCGAACAATCAGATCCGTGAACATGTGACGATGAGCCCCGGCACCGAAGGCGGCGGCGGTGTGACAAACGTAGGCGACAATTGCCTCTTCATGATGAGCGCACATGTCGGACATGACTGTCAGGTGGGCAACCATGTCATTCTGGCCAATAACGCGACTTTGGCCGGCCATGTGGAACTGGAAGATTTTGTTATTCTGGGCGGGCTCAGCGCCGTGCGGCAATGGTCCCGGATCGGAACCGGTGCGATTATCGGCGGCATGACCGGTGTCGAATTCGACGTCATTCCTTACGGATCGGCGATTGGCGACAGGGCGCGCCTTGCGGGTCTTAATCTTGTCGGCCTGAAACGCAAAGGCATACCGAGGGAGCAAATTCATGCTCTCAGGGCCGCCTACCGTGCTCTGTTTGAGAGTGAAAACGGCACGTTGCGCAGCCGGGCGGAAGCTTTGGCGGCCGAAAGTACCGATCAGCCGTTGGTAAAGACGGTGACGGATTTCATCCTGGACAAGGACGACCGGCGGTTTTGTACTCCGCGCAGCGAAGACTGAGAAAATGCCCGCCCCGGATCAGGCAGAGACGAGACGGATTGCCCTGATTGCCGGGAACGGCAGCCTGCCGGGACAGATTGCGGATGCACTTGCCGCGGCAGGGCGTGAATTTCGGATCATCGCCATCAAGGGGGAAGCCGAAGCGCTTACCCGCGAGCGGGCCGACGCGGAGCTGGGCTGGGGTGAAATCGGCCGTCTCTACAATTTTCTGAAAACGAGCGGCTGCCGGGATATCGTGCTTATCGGCGGAGTGTCCAGGCGGCCCGATTTCACATCCATTCTCGGGGATTTAGGCACGCTCAAACGTCTGCCAACCATTATCCGGGCCCTGGCGGGCGGAGATGACAGCCTGCTTACGAAAGTGATCCGGTTGCTTGAAGACGAGGGGTATCGCGTCGTGGGGATCAAGGATGTCGCGCCGCAATTGCTGGCCTCCGGCGGTGTTCTGGGCCGCGTTCAACCCGCCAAGGATGACTGGCGGGATGTCGAACTGGCGTTGAAGGCAACCGAGAAGCTTGGCGAGCTCGATATCGGTCAGGCTGCTATCGCGGTCGGCGGGCGCGTGGTCGCGCTCGAGGGGGCCGAGGGCACGGATGCCATGCTTGAGCGCTGCGCGGAGTTGAAGCGGATCGGCAGGGTACGGGCAAAGGGACGTGCAGGCGTCCTGGTCAAGACCGCCAAACCGAACCAGGACCTGCGGGTGGATCTTCCAACGGTCGGACCCAGAACAATCGATCTCGCACTTGCGGCCGGCCTTGCGGGGATCGCGGTGGAAGCGCATGGGGCGCTTATTGCCGAAAGGGACGAAACCCTCCGCAAGGCCGATACGGCAGGCCTGTTCCTGATCGGTCTGGACCGATCACAGGGCGCCGGAGTTGCCGATCAATGACCGGCAGCATGCCGACCGTCTGCCTGGTCGCCGGGGAGGAATCAGGCGACCAGCTTGGCTCGGAACTTATCAAGGCTCTGAACGGGCGACTTGGCGAAGGTGTCCGGTATTGCGGTGTTGGCGGCGAGCGGATGACCGCGCTCGGCCTCACGAGTTTCTTTGACATTACCGACGTTTCGGTCATGGGACTGACCGCCGTGCTGGCCCGGTTGCCGCGCATCGTCAGACGGGTGTATCAGACCGTCGATGCGGTGATCGCCGCCAATCCGGATGTGCTGGTGATCATCGACAGTCCCGACTTCACCCACAATGTCGCCAAACGGGTCCGTAAGAGGGCGCCGCATATTCCGATCGTCGGATATGTGTCTCCGTCCGTCTGGGCCTGGCGGCCGGGCAGAGCCCGGAAGATGAGCGTCTATGTCGATGAATTACTGGCGCTCCTGCCGTTCGAACCGGAGGTGCATAAACGCCTTGGCGGGCCCCGCACCCACTATGTCGGTCATCCATTGAGTGAAAACTCTGCAGACCTGCAGCCGGGCGACGGCGAACGCCGCCCCTTGAGCGAGGCTGGCAAAGTGTTGCTGGTGCTTCCGGGCAGCCGGGGCAGCGAGATCGACCGGCTCCTGGGTGTATTTGGTGAGACTGTTGCGAAGGTCGCCAAGGATCTGCCGGATCTGGAAATTGTCCTGCCGGCGGTTTCCCATCTTGAAGGCAGGATCCGGGACGGCGTTTCGAACTGGCCGGTGAAGCCGCACATCGTCTGCGGGCAGGAGGCCAAGAAGGCGGCCTTCCGCCGTGCGCATGCCGCGCTCGCGGCTTCCGGCACGGTGTCGCTGGAACTGGCGCTGTCGGGGGTCCCGATGGTCGTTGCCTACAAGGTCGACTGGTTCTTTCGCAGGATCAAGGAGCTCAACCGGATCTTCAGGTTCTCCAGCGTGGATTCCTTCGTCCTGCCGAACATAATCCTCGGCGCGAAGGCAATTCCCGAGTTTCTCGATGACGAGGTGCAGCCGGACGTTCTGGCGGACCATCTGAAGGCCTTGCTCAGCGACAGTCCGCAACGGCGCGAGCAGGTTGCCGAGCTTGCGCGGCTGGACGAGGTGATGCGCCTGCCGGATGGCCACAGCCAGCGCGGAGCCGCGGCGGATGTCGTCGTGACTGCAATGGCGCTGGACCGAATTTAAGCGTGTCGCGTTAAATTGAAACCAGACAAGAAGCTCCAGACAACATCCGCCATTCAGCTTCCGGCGCTAAACAATCCGTCAGGTTAGGCGGAAACAAAAAAAGCTCCCGGAAATCCGGGAGCTTTTCTGACAACGGCTGCTTTAGCGGCGTTGTTCGATCGGCGTGTAATCGCGCTTTTCGGCGCCTGTATAGAGCTGGCGCGGCCGGCCGATGCGCTGGGACGGATCTTCGACCATTTCCTTCCACTGTGCGATCCAGCCGACGGTGCGGGCGAGAGCGAACAGGACGGTGAACATCGTCGTCGGGAAGCCGAGCGCGCGCAGGGTGATGCCCGAATAGAAATCGATGTTCGGGTAGAGCTTCTTCTCGATGAAGTATTCGTCATTGAGAGCGATTTTTTCCAGCTCCATGGCGACGTCGAGAAGCGGGTCGTCCTTGATGCCGAGCTCGTTGAGCACTTCATGCGTGGTTTTCTGCATGATGCGCGCGCGCGGGTCGTAGTTCTTGTAGACCCGGTGCCCGAAGCCCATCAGGCGGAACGGGTCGTTCTTGTCCTTTGCGCGGGCGACGTATTCGGGGATGCGGTCCACCGAACCGATCTCCGACAGCATGTTGAGAGCCGCTTCGTTGGCGCCGCCGTGAGCAGGGCCCCACAGGCAGGCAATGCCGGCCGCGATGCAGGCGAACGGGTTGGCGCCGGAAGAGCCCGCGAGGCGGACCGTCGAGGTGGACGCGTTCTGCTCGTGATCGGCATGCAGGATGAAGATACGGTCCATGGCGCGGGCCAGAACCGGGTTCACCTTGTACTCCTCGCACGGAACGGCAAAGCACATGTGCAGGAAGTTGGCCGCATACCCGAGATCGTTGCGCGGATACACGAAAGGCTGGCCGATATGGTATTTGTAGGCCATGGCGGCGATCGTCGGCATCTTGGCGATCATGCGCAGGGAAGCGACCATACGCTGGTGCGGATCGGTGATGTCGGTCGAGTCATGGTAGAAGGCAGCCAATGCGCCGACAGTTCCGACCATCACGGCCATCGGATGGGCATCCCGGCGGAAACCGGAGAAGAACCGGTTCATCTGCTCATGGATCATCGTGTGATAGGTGACGCGCTGGACGAAATCGTCCTTCTGCACCTTTGTCGGCAGTTCGCCATAGAGCAGCAGATAGCAGGACTCGAGGAAGTCGCCATGGTCTGCGAGTTGATCGATCGGATAACCGCGGTAAAGAAGCGTTCCTTCGTCACCATCGATATAGGTGATTTTGGATTCGCAAGACGCGGTTGAGGTAAACCCCGGGTCGTAAGTGAACATTCCAGTATCATGGTACAAGGACGAAATGTTCACTACCGACGGTCCGATGGATCCGTCAAGAACGTCGAAACCGTGGTCTTTACCACCGACGCTGAGCTTGGCGTTGTTGTCGGCCATTCAGAAAACCCCTTCACGTTAACCTGAGTACCGTCCTGATGACTGGCGCTTCCTGGGAAGGGCCCCGATATCGGTTGCCGGACGGCAGTTGAGAAATTTTCGCGTCTTGCGTAGCCCATTTACCGCACTGCCGCAAGCTGGCCTGTATAAAGCTTTGGTCAAAGACGGATCGGGCGGCTGCGGACGGCCGTCCGATTTAATTGAGGCGTTGCCCGCAGGCGCGCGGAGCGCAATTGATATCAGGCAGCCTGATCCTGGATTCTGGCAAGGGACTCCTCTCTGCCGAGCGCAATCAGCACGTCGTAGATGCCAGGCGACGTGCCACGCCCTGTGAGGGCGGCACGAAGCGGTTGGGCCACTTTGCCGAGCTTCAGTTCCTTCTCCTCCGCATAGGCCTTCACGGCCGCTTCCAGGGGCTCCTCGGCCCAATCGCCAGCGGCAGACAGAACGGCGTGGAGGTCGGCGAGGATCGCCTTTGCCTCATCGGTCAGGATCTTGTCGGCTTTCTCGTCGGTGTCGAGCGGACGTTGCCGCCACAGATAAGAGGCGCTTTCGGTCAGCTCCACAAGCGTCTTGGCTCGTTCCTTCAGGCCGGGCAGGGCGGTCAGGGCGGTGTTGGCGTTTTCTCCCGCCGACAGCCAGTTCAGGACTGTCTGGCCGTTTTCTGCATGCGCCAGATAGACCTTCCAGTGGTCAAGCAGTTCCGCTTCGCCTGTGGCGCGCATGTAATGCCCGTTGAGGTTTTCGAGTTTCTTGAAGTCGAACCGGGCGGCGGACTGGCCGACCGCCTCCAGTCCGAACCATTTGATCATGTCGTCGAGAGACATGATTTCCTCATCGCCGTGGCTCCAGCCAAGACGGGCGAGGTAATTGCGCATGGCCTGCGGCAGGTAGCCCATCGCCCGGTAGGCTTCCGCGCCGGTGGCGCCATGGCGCTTGGAGAGTTTGGCGCCGTCCGGGCCGTGAATGAGCGGAATATGCGCCATGGCCGGAACTTCCCAGCCGAGCGCCTTGAAGATCAGGGTCTGTCTTGCGGCATTGGTCAGATGGTCGACACCGCGAATGATATGCGTGACGGCCATGTCGTGATCGTCGACCACGACCGCATGCATGTAAGTCGGTGTTCCGTCCGAGCGCAGCAGGATGAAATCGTCAAGGTCCTTGTTGGGAATCACGACCCGGCCCTGTACCAGGTCGTCGACCACCGTCTCGCCGTCCTGCGGGGCTCTGATGCGCACGACCGGCGCAACGCCTTGCGGTGCCTCGGAGACATCCCGGTCGCGCCAGGTGCCGTCATACCGCGGCGGCTTGCCCTCAGCGCGGGCTTTCTCGCGCATTGCGGTGATTTCCTCCGGAGAACAGTAGCAGCGATAGGCGGTGCCATTGGCGAGCATCTGCTCAACGGCTTCCTTGTGGCGTTCCACCCGCGAAGCCTGGGAAATCGGATCGCCTTCCCAGTCAAGTCCCAGCCAGGAAAGGCCGTCGAGGATGGCGTCCACCGCTTCCTGAGTCGAGCGGGCGCGGTCGGTGTCCTCGATGCGCAGCAGCATCCGGCCGCCGTGATGCCTGGCGAACAGCCAGTTGAAGAGCGCGGTGCGAGCGCCGCCGATATGAAGAAAACCCGTTGGAGAGGGAGCGAAGCGCGTGACGATTTCTTGTGGCATGGTGATTATTTGAAAGTCTCTGTAAGAATAGCGGCACGGTCCGCGCCGTTCGTGGTGGCGCGGTCTTAGCACAGGCTTCGGCAAGGCTAAATAGGGGCCCGCTAATTACGGTTGGAATTGCCCGTTTCTTCCGGTGATGAGGTGAAAGGATCGTTGGCGAAGGAGCAAAACGAGCTACCGCAAGATGACAGCCGCCCCGCCGCGGCAACGGTTCGTGACGCCCCGTCGTTTAAAACCGGCCGGAGCAACCGGAAAGACGCAGGCGATGAAGCCGCAGGAACCCGCAGGTCCGTGTGGGCTTTCCTTTCCGGGCCAACGGGTCCGCGCACGGAAGCGGACGAGCGGGGCCGGGACAGTCACGCGCTGTTGTGGTGGAGCTTCGCCTTTGCCACAGGCATCGCGGTCTACAACTTTCTCCCAGAAGAACCTCACTGGCCGGTGCTGGCCATTCTTGCCGCACTGGCATTGGCGCTGGTCGTTTGGTCCGGGCGTCATGGAACCCTGGGCAAATCCGCCATACTGACGCTCGCACTGGTCTGCGGCCTGTCCGTTGCCTCAACCCGGACCGCCTTCGTGGATGCTCCGCGGCTCGGCGAGACGATGACCGCCACTTTAACCGGCCATGTTCTTGAAAGCCGGACCGGTTTGAGGGGGACCCGGGTCCTGCTTGGAGTGGAGACAATAGACGGGCGCCCGAGGAGCGAAGTGACGTTTCCTGAAAAAGTACGCCTGCGGGTTCCGGCGGGCAGCCCAAACGGGGTCGGGGAAGGTGTCAGCGTAAGGGTGCGGCTGTTTCCACCGGCGGGACCGGTGAGCCCCGGCGGATATGATTTTTCCTACCGCGCCTTCTTTTCAGGGATTGGAGCAACCGGGTTCAGTTACGGTCCGGCCGTGCCTTTCGAAACCGGAGATCCATCCTTGCCGCTGCGCGCGGCGGCGCAAATCCAGAGCTTGCGAGACGGACTAACGGACCGAATCAAGTCAGCTCTGCCGGACACGCCGGAAAGGGCTCTCATTATTGCTCTTCTGGTCGGGGATCGCAGCGGCATCAGCCAGGAGCAGGAAGACGATTTGCGGGCAGCGGGTCTGGCCCATATCCTGGCGATATCCGGACTTCACATGGCGCTGTTTGCCGGTGGAGCATACGGCTCGGTCCTGCTGTTTCTGGCTCTTTTTCCATCTCTGGCGCTGCGCTGGCCGACCCACAAATGGGCTGCCGTCGCCGCGTTGGCCGCTGCCGTTGCCTATCTGCTCATTTCCGGCGCGGCGGTTGCTACGCAGCGGTCCTTCCTGATGATCGCCCTCGTCTTTCTGGGCATTTTCACCGGTCGCCGCGGGTTGACGCTGAGAAGTGTCGCGCTCGCCGGTCTGTTCCTGCTGTTTCTCGCACCCGAACGATTGTTCTTTCCCGGCTTTCAGATGTCCTTCGCCGCGGTCATCTGTCTTGTTGCCGTTTACGAACTGTGGCGCAATCGCTCCGCGGACTGGCAGTCGAAGCAGCACCGGGATGAGGGTCATGCCGGGGGACGCGCCGGTCATATCCTGCGCTTCGTCGGGAAATGGGCCGTGGGTCTGTTCGTCACCGCGCTGGTCGCCGGACTGGCCACGGGCATCATCGGCGCGCACCATTTCGGCCGCATCGCCCCTTACGGATTGCTGGGAAACCTGCTGGGCATGCCGGTATTTTCGCTGCTTGTCATGCCGATGGGCGTGCTGGCGCTGGTGCTGATGCCTCTGGGTCTGGGGGCGCTTCCCCTGCATGTCATGGCGTTCGGCCTGTCCATCCTGCAAAAGACAGCCGCCTTCACGGCGAACCTCGGTGCGGATGCCGGAGCTGTCGGGACGTTGAACGGCGCGTCTGCGCTGCTGCTTTTGTCGGCGCTGTTCATTGTCCTCCTGATTTCCGGCCGGCGGAGGCTTTTGGCGGTCGTTCCGTTCACCGCGGCCCTGGTGCTGATCGCCTTTTCGCGGCCTCCGGACATTCAGATCTCAGCGTCAGGGCAAGTCGTCGCCGCGCGGGACGATGCCGGACTGCTGCGGATCTCCAAAGGGCGGAAGACCTTTCAGGCGGAGCTCTGGTTCCAGCGCGAAGGAATATCTGAGCGGGAGATTGAATCGCGCACGATGAAATCGCCGCAACGGCGTTGCGATCGGGACGGATGCGTCGTCCTGGCCCATGCCGGGCAACGCGATAAAGATGCTGAGGAGAGCGTATCGGTTCCGCTGGCAATCGCCCTGCCGAAAAGCCCGCAGGCACTGTCGATGGATTGCCGTTATGCCGATTTGGTCGTAAGCGATCTGATCGTGCCGTCAGGCTGCCGGACGCGAACGGTATTCGACCTGCGGGTGCGGCGGCAACGGGGTGCGATCTCGGTATGGTTGTCCCATCCTGATCCGGCCGGCGCCGATCCGTCAACCGGGCGCCGCTCCGCAGAGCCAGAAATCAGCAGGGTCGAATACACCATTCCCGTTTCACCCCGGCCCTGGCACAGGCCGGGGATCGTCACCAGGGAAAGTGTACGGCGCTCTTTAAAGCGAAGCGGTCAGTGACAAAAATCAGAGCGCATGATGAGGCCGCCACTGCTCAATACTGGCGGACCAAGGCGACCAGGCGGCCCTGAACACGGACCCGTCCAGGTCCGAAAATACGGGTTTCATAGGCCGGGTTCGCAGCTTCGAGCGCAATCGAGGCGCCTTTCTTGCGCAATCGTTTCAGGGTCGCTTCCTCATCGTCGACCAGAGCGACAACGATATCGCCGCTGTCGGCGCTGTCCGTGCGGCGAATCAGGACCGTATCGCCGTCCAGAATGCCGGCTTCGATCATGGAATCGCCGCGCACTTCCAGGGCGTAATGTTCGCCCTTGCCGAGAAGCTCCTGCGGAACGTTGATGGAATGGCTGTGGGTCTGGATGGCTTCAATGGGAACACCGGCGGCGATGCGGCCCATCACGGGGATCTCCATGCTGGTGCCCGCAGGCTGGGTCACTGGAATCGCGGCTTGCGGTTTGCCGAGGGATCCTTCGATGACTTCCGGGGAAAAGCTGCCGCGCGGCCGCGGCGTGCCGAGACCCGGCGCGATCGAGTCCGGCAGGCGGATCACTTCCATCGCACGGGCCCGGTTGGGTAGCCTGCGTATGAAACCGCGCTCCTCAAGAGCCGTGATCAACCGGTGAATTCCGGATTTGGAGCGCAGGTCAAGCGCATCTTTCATTTCATCGAAAGACGGCGGGACACCGGTTTCCTTCAGTCTTTCGTGAATGAACATGAGCAGTTCATACTGCTTGCGCGTCAACATATTGCTTCCCCTGATCGCGAGAACGGATTGGTACAAATCAAGAACATACTACCTGTTCCCATTGTGTTCCGCAAGGGTAAATGTTCTCTTACTGTTCCGGTGTGCCGGGTACCTGAATTGAGGCTCTGGTATCGCGCACGGGATCTCCGGGTGGTTGATCAGGATGGTCCGCGGTCCAGAGAAGCAGACCGCAGATGCCGGGCCGAAGTTTGATCATGAGGTCGACGGCGACAAAACCGATCTGCCCACAAGCGAGTATGGCAGCTCCATCCTCTTTTCCTGGTCCTGCGTAGACGCGCAGCATGGGAGGGCATTTCCGCCAGGCCGACAAATCGACCGGCGGTATGCTTCAACACTGTCCATTCCGCTGGAGGGACAAATCTGCAAGGATGTGCGCCGGACTGGATTTCGGATTCGGCAGGGATGTGTGAATGACGGGTACACAAGTTACCGACTGGGATGATGCCTACGCCAATGGGGCCCATATTCCGGGGGCTGCGGACTATCCGCCGCGGTGGGAGGAAGAAGCCAAAACGTTCAGGAAAACCTGGATCGAGAAGGACCTGGGGATCGTGTACGGAGAGACGGATCGTCAGCGTCTCGATATCTTTCATCCGGAGGGCAAGGCCAAGGGGCTCGTCGTTTATGTCCATGGCGGCTACTGGCTTAAATTCGACAAGTCATCGTGGTCCCATTTCGCGAAAGGGTGTCTCGCTCGCGGGTGGTCCGTGTGCCTGCCGGGATATGATCTGGTGCCTGACGTACGCATAGCGGACATCACCCGGCAGATAGGCCTTGCGGTCAGCAAGGCCGGCGAGCGGGTCGGCGGTCCGGTCAGGTTGACGGGGCATTCGGCGGGCGGCCATCTCGTCACGCGTCTGGTCTGCGACGACTCGCCCCTTTCGCGGGACGTTCTCGCGCGGGTCGAGAAAGTTGTTTCGATCAGCGGGCTGCACGACCTGCGTCCGTTGCGGAACACGAAAATGAACGACGCGTTCCAGATGAGCGAAGAGGACGCTATCGCGGAAAGCCCTGCTCTCAAGACACCTTGCGGAACCTGTCCTGTCGTGGCCTGGGTCGGCGGGGACGAACGACCGGAATTCATCCGCCAGTCCCGCCTGCTGTCCGAGGCCTGGCCGAACGCCGAGTTTCATGAAGAACCTGGCCGGCATCATTTCGATGTCATCGACGGTCTGCAAGTTCCCGACAGCAATCTGACTTCAACCCTGTTGGCTTCGTAAGCCACCCTTCAGGAGATCCCGAATGCGCACGGAAAGTGACAGCCTGGGCGAAATCAGCGTTCCCGAGGACAAATACTGGGGCGCACAGACACAGCGTTCGGTAGCCTATTTTTCCATAGGCAGCGACCTGATGCCGATTGAACTCATCCATGCCTACGGCATTCTCAAAAAGGCGGCGGCGCTGACCAATGAGGATCTGGGCCTGCTGGACAGCCAACTGGCGGATCTGATCGTCCGGGCGGCCGAAGAAGTGGCGGACGGACAGCTGGACGAGCATTTCCCGCTACATGTGTGGATGACGGGCAGCGGCACGCAATCCAACATGAATGTCAATGAGGTGATCTCCAACCGGGCGATTGCCCATGCCGGCGGGGTGCTGGGCACAAAGGATCCGGTGCATCCGAATGATCATGTCAACATGTCCCAGTCGTCGAACGACACCTTTCCGGCGGCCATGCATATGGCGGCCGCCATTCAGGCGACGCACCGGCTGCTGCCCGGTGTCCGGACGCTGTATGAAAGCCTGAAAGCCAAATCCGAGGCTTGGGACGCGATCATCAAGGTCGGTCGTACCCATATGCAGGACGCGACGCCGCTGACGCTCGGGCAGGAATTTTCCGGATACGCCGAAATGCTGCACCAGGACATGGCGCGGATCGAACATGCCCTTAAGGACGTGTACGCGCTTGCGCTGGGTGGAACGGCTGTGGGAACGGGGATCAATACCCATCCGGAATTCGCGGAACGGTCCGCCGCAACGATAGCGGATCTCACCGGTCTTCCCTTTGTCAGCGCCCCCAACAAGTTCGCGGTGCAGGGCAGTCACGATGCTCTGGTGATGTTCAGCGGCGCTCTGCGGACCCTGGCTGTCTCGCTCTTCAAGATAGCCAACGACATCCGCCTGCTCTCCTGCGGACCGCGCTGCGGCTTCTACGAGCTGAAAATTCCTGCGAACGAGCCGGGCTCGTCGATCATGCCGGGCAAGGTCAATCCCACCCAGTGCGAGGCGCTGGCGATGATCGCAGCTCAGGTGATGGGGAACGATGTCACCGTCGGTATTGGCGGGGCGAGCGGTTATCTGGAGATGAATGTTTATAAACCCCTGATGATCAATGCCATTTTGCAGTCGATCCGGATCATGGGCGACGGCTGTACCAATTTCGCCCGCTACCTTGTCGATGGCATGGAACCGAACGAGAAGCGGATCAGGGAATATCTGGATCAGTCGCTGATGCTGGTCACCGCGCTCAGCCCCGTCATCGGGTACGACAAGGCCAGCCATGCGGCGCATCATGCATTCGAACACGACCTGACCCTGAAGCAGGCCTGCCTTGACCTTGGGTATGTCGACGAGGCGGAGTTCGACAGGGTCGTCGACCCCTCGAAGATGATCCATCCTGCCTTGTAAGCGGATGAACGTCTTGCGCTATTTATTTCGGGAGGGGCGGGATTTGGCCGTCCTTCAGACTGCTGAAAAATTATGTCAGCTTCGTCATTGCGGGGCTTGACCCTGCAATCCATGCCGTGAGCTTGCAGCAAGGCAGGCTGGGGTTCGGGGTGACGAAACGGCATGGATGCCATGGTCAAGCCATGGCATGACGGAGATGAATTTGCTCCAGCCAGTCATCCCGAATGCAGCGTAGCGAAGATCCGGAATCGGTGAGCCGAGGGTCAACCGTAGGAGAGCTTCAGCTACAACAAGGATTTGTGGCTCTCCGGTGCCGGCTCGCGCTTCGCCTGGCCGGGATGATAACTGCGGTAAAGCTATCACTTCGTCATCAGGCCGAAGGGCGGCACCGGGCCGCCCCTTTTTTGTTCATATCAGATCGCGCTGGGCGAGGTTGCGCATCAGGTGACTGATCCCGAAAGTCCATTCGGGGCATTCGGTCGAGAGGCGGACCGTATTCTTCAATTTCCCGAAGCCGGGCGCGGAAATCGTCACGACGTCGCCCAGCTTGTGGGTGAAACCTTCGCCGGGAACATCGCGGTCTTTCGTCGGAGCGAAGAGGGTGCCCAGGAAAAGCACAATGCCGTCGGGATACTGATGGTGGCGGCCGACCGTCTGGCGAACGAGATCTTCCGGATCGCGGCTGATTTCCCGCATCGAGGAATGGCCGTCGAGGACAAATCCATCCGGTCCCTCGACCTTCAACTCCAGTTCCGCCTTGCGGACATCATCCAGCGAGAAGGTGGCATCGAACAGCCGGAACATCGGACCGATGGAACAGGAGGCGTTGTTGTCCTTCGCCTTGGACAGAAGCAGTGCGGAGCGGCCTTCGACGTCGCGCAGGTTCACGTCGTTGCCGAGAGTCGCGCCGACGATCCTTCCTTTTGAGGAAACAGCCAGAACCACTTCCGGCTCCGGGTTGTTCCACTTGGAGATCGGGTGGAGGCCGACATCCGCGCCGGGACCCATCGAGGACAGCACCTGCGCCTTGGAGAAGACCTCCGCGTCCGGACCGATGCCGACTTCCAGATACTGGCTCCACAGGCCTTCGGCGATCAGAACCTGCTTCACTCTGGCGGCGTCTTCGGACCCCGCCTTGATGTTGCGCAGGCTTTCACCGATGGCGCTGCCGACGCGGCCACGGATTTCCTCGGCCTTTTGCGGGTCGCCCGCGGCCTGTTCCTCGATCACACGCTCGACCATGGAACTCGCGAAGGTCACGCCGCAGGCCTTCACGGATTGAAGATCGCAGGGGGCCAGAAAATGGACCGCTGAAAGATCGCCGGGCGTGGCGGAAGCAATATCCGCCAGAGTGCCGAGGGAGGCGCCCGCGGCGGCCGAGACGTAGGCGGCCGGATCGTCCATTTCACAGATGTCGCGAACCGTCGGTGCGGTTTTCGATGTTATGTCGATCACCTGTCCGTCTCGCAAGGTGACCGCGGCCGGACCGTTTACTTCCGGCCGCCAGACCCGGCCAAGAAATGTTCCATTCAACTCGGAAGTATCCAGAAAGCTCATAATCCATCCCTAGTTTAACTTAATTGCTGTTGATTGGATCAAGCGGCTTTCATACGAAAACATGAAAGCAGAAATGTTGATCTTACCTGAAGTGCCAGAGCATCCTGTCCGCCTTCAACTGGACGCAGGAAGCTCTGGAGAGGAAATTTCACGGCACAATAATGCGTTTCGACCCTGTTTCAATCTGAGACCCGGCTTTCAGCTGTAATTTTTTATAATCGTATACCAACTGCCGGGGCGAGAGGTCATGGAGAACCCGAGTACGCTCCGGTCGCCCCGCAGATCATTTCATGGTGCTGACTGAAACCGGACCTTGCCGCCGTGAAGGAACCAGGCCTTGCTGAAAAGGCTCAGGTCGAGCCGGTTGGGAAGGCGGATATCTTCCATATCCGGCAGAGGTTTCACCCCGGGATCATAGGAGCGGTCTATCTGGGACAGGAACGCCAGAATTATTCCCCTCTGTCGGGCGAATGCCCGAAGGGACCTTACCTGCACGGCCAGATCGGGTTTGCTTCTCCGCTGGTCGAGGATTTGCAGATAGTCGATCAGCGCGATGGTTCCGCTTGGGGCGCTGTCGAGATATTCCATGATGAAATCCGAACTGATGTCCTCGGAGGTAACGACCGACAGGCGGTCGGCCGGTCCACGGGGATCGTCACCGAGATTGGCGAGATATTCCCGCGCCGTTTTTTCGGTAAATTCAAGCGAGAACAGCACTGCCTTGCGCCCTTCGCGCGCCGCGTCAAGCAGGAGCCGCAGCCCCATAAGGGTCTTGCCCTGTCCGGGACGCGCGCCCAGCAGGGCCAGGTCTCCGTTTTCAAGCCTGGAAATCGTGACTCGGGAGGGAGAATGCCCGGATAATCGGGCCGCGAGCAAACTCCAATGGGCGAAGCCTTCCTGGCGGGCGATGCGGTCCAGCGCCGTGCTCAGAGGAATATTTTCCTGGCGGGCCAACAGTTTGGCCCGGCGCTTGAGCTGGAATACCGGTGCGGAAAGGGTCATTTCGCAAACCTCCATTACGAGCGGAAAACGCAATCCCTCCTAATGCGGGTGCTCGAACAGACGGTCCGATGGTTTGCTGCCCTGTATGTCGGATACTTCCCCGGTGGAGGGGGGAGGCTCGGGCCAAGCCTCCCTCAGATTATTTCGGGTGGATGATTCGGGCAAGCCGATACGGCGGGCAGCGAAGCTATGCCAGGATTGCGCTGTCAGCCGTCCAGCGCATAGAGCCTGTGAGCCAGTTTTCTGACACTGCTGTTTCTGAAGTGACGGATATGCGCGGGGGGAACCAGGTAGACGACCCCGGCCGAAAGGCCATTGCGCCAGCGAAGCTGAACCTGGGCAAGTGTTTTGGGAGCCGTATCGTAAACATAAAACTCCTCGGGAAGATCCGTTTGCCTGTTCAGCACAAGCCTGAGGCCTCCCTTGGATATATCGCGGATCATGCAGTCACAAATGAACGCATTGTCGAGGCCGGCAAGCTTGGCAGGGCGCAGGCGTGTGCGCCGGCGTGGATAAAGCCGTCTTTGGATGGCCCGGGCGAGGGAGTTCCTGCCGGAATTCAGGAAAGCGAACATGGCGGGTTTCACGGGTCCTGCCTGAAAGGAATACCAGGGGGCGAGGGCAAGGGAGGGACGGGTCTTCTCCTTGGCGATGGGGCGGGTCTGTAGGACGGATCGCCCAGCGTGGTGGGCCTGTGGTTGACCGGTGACTTCTGATTGCTGCATGTGCTGTAGGCAAGGTCATACAGGCCCTGCCAGCCGCCGGGGTAATTTCCAAGCGTATCCAGGACGGCGAGGGCGCCGCCGGCAACAGCGCCGCGGCGCGCGCCGCCCGGACCTTCCCACGCTCCTCCCGCGACCGCTCCGCGCATTCCGCCGTCAACGACGGACAGGTCCGTGGGGTCGTTACTCGTGTGCGCATCGGCGTAGGATCTGGCGTAAGCGTCGCAGTTCACCGCTTGCGCGTTTGCCGCTGACAAGGTGCCGACGGTAAGCAGAACTCCGGCAAGGGACGCTTGCAGGCGCGGAGCGCTCAAGAAGGCCATCCATGAGGCTGCCTTTCCCGGGCGCGTTTCACCCGATTTATCTAACAGGCTGCGCCTGGGTTTCGACATCGGAACATCTCCAGATAGTGCCGGTTTTCAGGCTCTTAGGCTGGAGCCCCGCAAGGTTTCTGCATGCACCTTGAAGATTGCGCGGAGCTTGCGCCGGACGTCCGTTGAAACCTTTTGCGGAACAGCCTCGGGCAAGGTTCGCCGATTACACCTTGAGGCAACCTGAGCTGATAGGAGGTTCCGATGGAGCCGGTGTTCCTGAACAAACTCGTTTCGCACAACAATGACTGGCTTTCCCTGCGCCAGGCGACAATCGCAGAGAACATAGCAAACGCGAATTCACCGGGGTTCCACGCCAGGGACCTGGAGCCGTTCACGTCCGTGATCAGCGAAGCCCAGCTTGCCATGACGGCGACCCATGACGGCCATCTCGGTCAGGCGATGGACGTCTCGCGTCCTTCCGATGTGGAAAAGCAAGACAGCTGGACGGTAACCCACTCCGGCAACTCCGTCAGCATCGAGCAGGAATTGATGAAGGCGGGCGAAGTCGCGCGCGATCATGCCCTGAACGCCAGTATCGCAAAGTCGTTTCAACGCATGTATCTCGCCTCGGTGAAATCATAAGGAATTCGAACATGTCCGATCCATTGTCCGCTTCCCTGCAAATTTCCAGCGCCGGACTGCGCGCGCAATCCGAGCGTCTGCGTGTCGTCTCCGAAAACCTTGCAAACGCACGTTCCACCGGAAAAACCGCCGGAGACGATCCATACCGCCGCAAGACAATCACTTTCGAGAGCGAGTTCAGCCGCGCTCATCAGGCGAATCTTGTGTCCGTCAAGGGTATCGGGTCCGACAAGGCGCCGTTCACCATCGAATATGAGCCGGGTCACCCGGCGGCGGACGAGAACGGCTTCGTAAAGATGCCGAATGTCAACACGCTGCTGGAACTTGCGGACATGCGCGAGACCAGCCGGTCCTACGAAGCCAATCTGAAAGTCATGACGCAGGCCCGCGAGATGGTTATGCGCAACATCGATCTTCTGAGGAACTGACCATGATCAATGAAATTGCCGCCCTGACCTCTTCCTCGACGACGGATGGGCTCCTCAAGGCCACGTCCACCACCCGCTATTCGGCGAGCACCCCGGATCTGGGTGGAACCGCCGAGGCGTCCGCTCCCAGCTTTTCACAGGCCGTGGCGCAGGTCTCCCAGGAGGCCATCGACAAGATCAAGCAAGGGGAAGCGGCGGCCATATCCGGCGTTGACGGACAGGCCTCCGCGCAGCAGGTCGTGGAGGCCGTTCTGGCCGCTGAATCCACTTTGCAGACGGCCATCGCCATCCGCGACAAGGTGGTGAGCGCCTATCAGGAAATCAGCCGCATGTCGATCTGATCCCGAAGGGAAGATCGTCTGAACGCAGCGGAACCCATCAGGGAGATAAAACATGAAAGCCCTAGCCATTGCCGCGACCGGCATGAGCGCTCAACAGCTCAATGTCGAAGTGGTCGCGAACAATATCGCCAACATGAACACCACCTCGTTCAAGAGGTCCCAGGCGGAATTTTCCGATCTGCTGTATCAGGCGGAGCGTCTGCAGGGGGTGCCGAACCGTGGCGGTGAGGATCCGGTTCCCGAAGGCGCGCAGCTCGGTCTTGGCGTCAGAACAGCGGGCATCCGCAAGCTGCATGTCCAGGGTTCGCTGACCAATACCGGCAACCAGTTCGATGTTGCGCTGGATGGACGGGGCTGGTTCGAAATCACCGGGCCGGACGAGGAAACCCTCTATACCCGCGCCGGATCCTTCAACAAGAACGCGGAGGGCCGTCTGGTTACCATCGACGGATACGCGGTCGAACCCGCGATCATCGTCCCGGACGAGACAATCGAGGTGGTCGTCAATGAATCCGGCCAGGTCTTTGCGAAAGTCGACGGTGAACTGACACCACGCGAACTGGGTCAGCTGACGCTGGCGAACTTCGCCAACGATGTCGGCCTCGAGCCGGTCGGCGGCAATCTGTTCCGCGAAACGGAAGCCTCCGGCACTCCCGTGGCCGGTGTACCGGGCGATCCCGGCTTCGGAGTAATCCAGCAGGGTTACCTTGAAAGCTCGAATGTCGATCCGGTGAAGGAAATCACGGCGCTCATCAACGCCCAGCGCGGATATGAAATGAACTCAAAGGTTATGAAGGCCGCCGATGAGATGGCCGGAACCGTAACCAACGGCATCCGCTAGAGCATTCCGCGTTCAGATGAACGCGGACAAGATGCTCGAGCACCTTATTATCGATCAGCGGTTTCGGCTTTGTGTGAGTTTGCAGGCAGACAGGCTGATCTGGAAAGGTCCCGGAAAATGACCATGCTGATCAGAACCCTCTCGGCTCTACTGCTGGCGGCAAGCTTCGGCCAGGCGGCGTTTGCGGCCAGTGTTGAACTTCCCGTTCCCCGGCAGACAATCCATCCCGGTTCGGAAATCTCGCATCAGGATCTGATCGAACGCAAATTTCCAAGCCGTACCGCTCAGCAATTCGCCGTTTCCACGCATCGTGGCGAACTGGTGGGAATGGTTGCCCGCCGGACGCTTCTGCCCGGACAGCCCATTCCGGTCAAGGCGGTTGAAAAGCAGGTTCTGGTGCGGCGCGGAGAACCGGCGCGTCTGGTTTTTCAGGAACAGGGACTGGTCATCGTCATGCAGGTGGAAGCCCTGCAGAACGGCGGTGCGGGCAGTTTCGTGCGCGTGCGCAATGTCGACAGCGGACAGGTCGTGTCCGGCCGGGTGCAGAACGATGGCACTATCCGGGTGGAGAACTGATAAATGGTCCGGCTTTTTAGCATTCTTCTCATCTTTCTGACGGCCTGTCCGGCGTTCGCGATGGTCCGTATCAAGGATATTGCCAGTCTGCAGGGTGTGCGTGACAACCAGCTTGTCGGCTATGGCCTGGTCATTGGCTTGAAGGGTTCCGGTGACAGTTTGCGCAATTCGCCGTTCACGGAACAGTCGCTTCAGTCGATGCTGGACAGTCTTGGTGTCAATGTGCGTGACGCGCGATTGCGGACCCGCAATGTCGCCGCCGTCGTCGTCACCGCCGAAATGCCGTCCTTCATCGGTAAAGGGTCGTCTATAGACGTGAGCGTGTCCTCGCTGGGAGATGCGACGTCGCTTGGTGGCGGCACGCTGGTTGCAACCCCTCTGCTCGGCGCCGATGGACAGATCTATGCTGTCGCGCAAGGCGCGGTCACGGTTTCCGGCTTCGCCGAACTCGGGCAGGCGGAAAGCCTGACGCAGGGTTTTCCGACAGTCGGCCGCATTTCGAATGGCGGCCTGATCGAACGCGATTTGCAAGCGAGATTTTCGCAAATTCCAAACCTGGCCCTTGAATTGACCAATCCGGACTTCAAGACCGCGGTCCGGATTGCCGATGCCATAAACCAATTCACCAAGGAGCGTTACGGCATCCGTGTGGCCAAGGAACGCGATTACCGCACGGTGGATCTGACCCCGCCGAAAAACATGAGCATTACCCGCTTCATTTCGGAGATCGAGTCCATCCGGGTCCGTCCCGATCAAACGGCAAAGGTGGTGATCGACGAGCGGACAGGGACGGTGGTCATCGGCAAGGAAGTTCAGATCTCGACCGTCGCAATCACCCACGGCAACCTGACTGTCCGGATTTCCGAAGCGCCTGAAGTATCTCAGCCAACGCCGTTTTCGAATGGACAGACCGTCGTTGTGCCGCGGACTTACGTTGACGCCCAGGAAAGCGGTGGCCAGCTCGCGATGGTCGGGGGAACGGATCTTCCCACGCTGGTGCGCGGCCTCAACCGCATAGGCCTTCGTCCGACGGGCATCATCGCGATCCTCCAGGCCATCAAGACCGCCGGAGCGCTGCAAGCGGAACTGGTTATCCAGTAACGCCTGTCAGATCCGCCACAGCGACCAGCAGAAACGCCGCCGCCAGAGCGGCGTTTTTTGTCGGTGCCGCCAGCCCCGCGCAAGCTCGATCTGTGAGTGTGCAATCAAACCGGTTCAGCACAAAGGACGGCGCATCCTATGCCTTTCACTTTGGACAACGGCCTGAAGCAGGGCCTCTTGGCAATCGCGGTATTTTCAATCGCATTCACGGGAAGTCCCGCCATTGCGCAGGCGCCCAAGGAAAAACCCGATCTCGTGGAAGTCCTCGTTCCGCCGCCGGACAGCGAGCTCTATTGCAAGAACATAGCCGAGGCGGCTTCGGATGCGCGCGTCAAGTGGCAGACGTGGAAGATGATCAGTCTTGAGGCCAGCTTGCGGGATCGGATTGCCGAGCTGCAACGCAAGGAACAGGATTTCGAGACGTGGGTGGAACGCCGCGAAGAGCTGCTCAGTGAGGTCGAGGACCAGGTGGTGTCGATCATCGGCCGGATGCGCCCGGAAGCCGCCGCCGCGCAACTGGCGACAACGGACGAAGAAGCCGCCGTCGGGGTTCTTCTGAAGCTCAAGGCCCGCGTTGCCAGCAGCATTCTCGATGAAATGGATCCCGCGAGAGCGGCGCAACTGACCCAGTCCATGATGGGTATCGCCAACCCGGACATACAGCGGAGTTTTTGATGCGAACCCTTGTTTACCCCTTTGCGGCAATGATGCTGACCGGTTGCGCTGGGCAATTGGACGACATCGGCAGAGCGCCTGCGATGTCGCCTGTCGGATACGGTCTGGCCGCACAGGAAACCGCGGTCTATCCGCTCAGCACATTCGCGCCGGGCGGCGTCAAGGACTACAATTCACTGTGGATGAGCGGCCGCGACAATTTCTTCGCCGATCCCAGGGCCAAGAAGATCGGTGACGTTCTGACCGTCACCATCCATATCAACGACAAGGCCAATCTCGATAACAGTTCGGACCGGCGCCGATCCTCCGATATCGGCATAGGCGGGTCGTTCGGGACAAGCTTCGACAGTACCGACACCGATGGTTCGGCCGATCTCGATCTGGATTCCGGGTCGGGTTCGTCAGGTTCCGGATCAATCGACCGGTCCGAGGAAATCAAGCTTTCGGTCGCCGCCGTCGTGACGGACCGTCTGCCGAACGGCAACCTTCTCATTGCCGGATCCCAGGAAGTCCGCGTGAACTATGAAATGCGCATTCTGCAGATCGCCGGGATCGTCCGGCCGCGGGACATTCAGAGCAACAACACCATTCCCTATGACAAAATCGCGGAAGCCCGCGTCTCTTATGGCGGGCGTGGCCGGATCACCGAAGTGCAGCAACCCGGATGGGGACAGCAGCTTTACGACATCGTGACACCGTTCTGATCCGAGCATTGGCAACAACGGGAAAACCCATATGCCCAAATTGATTCAAGCTCCGTTCGGCGGTGCTGGTGAGCAGTCCGGAAAGTCCAGCTTTCTGGCCGCGCTGCTTCTGCTTACCCTGGTTGGCGGTGGCGGCGGCGCCGTATTCGCGAAATATCTCGTGGACTATACCGAGCAGGAGGTGCAGGGGCGCCAGCGCCAGCAACAGTCCTATTCGGAAACGCTGCCTTTCTCAGTCTCGACACGGCTGCAGAAACTCGATCCGCTGGTGACCAATCTGGCTTCCCCTAAAGATTCCTGGATAAGGGTTCACGCCTCCATCCTGCTCGAAGAGGAGACGGAAGGGGAAGTGGGGCTTTTGCGGAAAAAGGTGGAAGACGATTTCCTCGGTTATTTGCGGACATTGACATTGGGCCACCTTGAAGGCGGCGCCGGTCTCCAGCACCTCAAGGAAGATCTCACGGAACGCGCGAAGACCCGGTCGAAGGGACAGATCCATGAAGTCATTCTGGAGTCGGTGGTGATTCAATGATCCGGCTTCTGGTTTCCGCCGCCGCGCTGTTTGTGCTGACCGGCCAGGCGGCTGCTCAGGTACCTGACCTGTCGGCGTTGCTGCCGGCTGGCGAAGGCAGCGCGAGCGGCCGGATCATTCAGGCGATCGCTCTTCTGACGGTGCTTTCGCTTGCACCGGGCATCCTGATCATGGTCACCAGTTTCACCCGGTTCGTGATCGCCTTTTCGTTCCTGCGCTCGGGCATCGGTCTGCAGACGACGCCCGGCAACCTCATCCTGATTTCCCTTGCGCTTTTCATGACTTTCTACGTCATGGCGCCGACCTTCGACAAGGCCTGGGAAGACGGCATTCAGCCATTGATGAACAATGAGATTTCCGAGGAGGTTGCCTATGTGCGCGTCACGACGCCTTTCCGGGAATTCATGCTCGAACAGGTGCGGGAAGAGGACCTGGTTCTGTTCGACGACCTTGCCGCAGGCAGGGTGACCGAAAATGAAGCCCAAACGGCCGAAGAGGTCGAATTGCGGGTGCTCATTCCAGCCTTCATGATATCGGAGCTGCGGCGCGGTTTCGAAATAGGCTTTCTCATCGCGCTGCCTTTCCTCGTGATCGATATGATCGTGGCCACGATTACCATGTCCATGGGCATGATGATGCTGCCGCCGACGGTTATATCCTTGCCCTTCAAGGCCTTGTTCTTTGTCCTGATCGATGGCTGGAACCTTCTGGTGGGTAGCCTGGTACGATCTTTTTTCTGAAGAAATTATCCCTGTAGCCTGAGAACAGAGCGGAGCCGGTTGGCTCCGTTTTTGTATCGTGTGCGATCTTAATCCTCGCGACCTTGTCGGATGATTTCGCTGGCGGCCCTCGCTGGAAAATGCGGAATATTTCAAATTGACCGAATAGGCGTAAGCTTCGCGCAAGGTTGGGCCGCTAGTGTCCAACTTACAGCAGGTTGGACCGCACTCGCTTGAGGGTCCAAAAGCATGACGCTGCTCCTGCTGTGCCGGTACCAGCCCGGCATGTCCCAAAACAATTCCAGTTTCTACTGAAACATTGAAAGGGACATATCATGTCTAGCTTGTTGACAAACGCTTCCGCAATGACCGCGCTGCAGACTCTGCGGCACACCAGCGCAAACCTGGCAGAGACGCAGAACCGCATCTCTACCGGTTATCGTGTGGCCGGTGCGGAAGACAACGCCGCCTACTGGTCCATCGCAACCACCATGCGTTCCGACAACATGGCTCTTGGCGCCGTTGAAGATTCTCTTGGTCTTGGTGCAGCTACGGTCGACGTCATGTACACTGCAATGGACAGCACCGTCGATGTCATGAACGAGATCAAGGCCAAGGTCGTTGCCGCCCGTACTCCTGGCGTTGACCGCGGCAAGATCCAGTCGGACATCACCGAACTGCAGAACCAGCTGCGTTCGACTGCTGACTCGGCTGTGTTCAACGGTGAAAACTGGCTTGCAAGTGACGTGACCGCCGTTACGTCCAAGGACATCGTCAGCTCCTTCACTCGCTCCGGTGGCGCGATCCAGATCCAGGTTACGACCGTCGATATCACCGCCACTCAGCTCTATGATACGGCTGCCGGCACGACTGGTATCCTCGATCAGGACCGTGGTTTCGGTGGTCTGGCTAACGTCACCGGTGCCGGTGGTATCGCTGACTTCGATCTGTCCGCGGTGACAGACGCCGATACGGCAAGTATCGATGCTCTGGTAGACGGCATTGACGCGGCTCTGGGTGAAATCACCGACTCCGCAACGCTGCTCGGTTCCATCAAAAGCCGTGTCGATCTCCAGACAGACTTCGTGTCTGCTCTGCGTGATGCCATCGACCGTGGCGTCGGTCAGCTTGTCGATGCCGACATGAACAAGGAATCGACCCGCCTCCAGGCTCTGCAGACCCAGCAGCAGCTCGGTATTCAGGCACTGTCGATCGCAAACCAGGGCAGCCAGAACATCCTGTCCCTGTTCCGTTAATCCACCCGGATCTGATGGAAAAGAGGACCGCGCCCTCAGGGGCGCGGTCTTTTTTTGTGCGCCGCCGTTCATGACAGGCTCGCACAAGCTCCAATTCCCATAGTGACGCGAACAGACACGAACGTGCATCAAGGGGTTCTGCATGCCGGGCCGCGAACAAGCTGAAAAACTGTGGGCAAATCTGATGGAACTGGGGCTGCGCAGACTGGTCGCGCTCGCCCTGATCGGACTCGCCACGATCGCCACCGTCGGGGCTGGCGCCTATTATCTTAGCCGCCCGGAACAGACCGTTCTTTATACCGGTCTTGAAGGTGAGGATGTAACCCGTATCGGCTCCGCCCTGAGAGATGCGGGCATACCATTCGACATCACGTCGGACGGTGGCTCGGTCATGGTCTCTCACGCGCAGACGGCCAAGGCCCGCATGCTGCTCGCGGAAAAAGGTCTGCCTCGGGGCGCGAATTCCGGCTACGAGCTTTTCGACGAGCTGGGGTCCCTCGGCCTGACCTCCTTCATGCAGGAAGTCACCAGAGTACGCGCCCTGGAAGGGGAGCTCGCACGGACCATTCAGCTCATGAAGGGGATCCGGGCCGCGCGCGTCCATATCGTCCTGCCGGCAAAAGGCTCCTTCCGCCGGGACCATCAGCCCCCCTCAGCCTCTGTCGTGATCCGTTCCGATGTGCCTGACGATGTTCGCACCGCCGACGCGATCCGTCATCTGGTTGCCGCCGGTGTTCCTGGCATGGAGGCCAACAAGGTCACCGTTCTGGATACGACCGGAGGCATTCTGGCGGCGGGCAACGATCCAACCAAGGCTTCAGCCGGGCAGATGGCCAGTCTTGAGACTGCGGTCAGCAGCAGGATCCAGGAGAATATTCGCAAGACCCTGGCGCCTTATCTCGGCCTGGACAATTTTCAGGTCAGCGTCGCCGCCGAGCTTAACACCGACCGCAAGACGATTGCCGAGACTATTTTCGATCCGGATTCGCGTACCGAACGGTCCATCAGAACCATACGGGAAAACGAGAACGCGCAAAATTCCAGCGTCAGTTCGCCGACGACGGTCGAGCAGAACCTGCCGGAAGAAAATGTCGCGGCCGAAAACGGAGAAAAGTCAACGGAAGAAAACGAACGCCGGGAAGAAACGGTCAATTACGAGATTTCCTCCAAACGGATCGAAACATCCCAGGACGGCTATCGCGTCGACCGGCTTTCCATCGCCGTCCTGGTCGACAGGTCCCGGCTTGTCCAGTCTCTCGGAGGAGAGCCGACCCAGTCCCAGATCGCCGAACAATTGCTGGAAATCGAAGGCCTTGTGGCGTCGTCGGCCGGCATTGAGAAGACCCGCGGCGACAACGTGAAGGTGGCCATGGTCGATTTTGTCGATGGCGGGCATGCCATGGAACCGATACCGCCGATAAGCATCACGGAATATCTGCTGCGCCAGTCCGGCAACATCATCAATGCCCTGGCCATTCTGACCGTGTCGATGCTCGTGATCTGGTTCGGATTGCGCCCGGCCGTCTCCGCCCTCGTACCGCAGATTTCCGGTCCGCAGGTTGAAATGGCCGAACTGGGCATGGCCCAGGAAGGGGTCGATGGACATTTTGAAGATCCCGACGGCGAACACGCGTTTCTTGTTCCACCGGACCATTCCGACCTGATTCAGGATCTGAACAGCAAACGCAATCAGTCCGCCCTCCGGAAACTGGAATCGCTGCTGGAGTTCAACGAGGAACAATCCGCCGCGATCCTGCGCCAGTGGCTCTATGAATCGGAGCGTGTCTAATGACGATGTCCGCAGCTTCCCACATTCCGGTTATCACGGTGCCGAAATTCAAATCGTACGGTGCGTATGACCCGGCACTGGTCGATGTGCTCGAACCCGAGGACGAGCAAGCTCCCGAACCGAGCGAGGAGGAGCGCCGGCAAGCGGAATATGAACGCGGCCTGGCCGAAGGCGAGGCGCGCATGCACGCGCATTACGGATCGCTTCTGGAGAACGAACGAGAGGGGCACGCCAAAGCGCTGGAAGACGAGAAAACCCGGTTCGACATGCGGGAGTCAGCCAATGTCAGCGCGGCAATAGAAGGCTTTCTCGACGTGATGGAGCAACGGATCGCCTATTCTCTGGCCAAACTGCTTCAGCCGTTTTTGAACGAACGGATCACCGAGCAGCTCGTGACGGCATTCGCCGGGCATTTGAGGCAACTGACCCAGGAGAGTGACGGCAAACTGATCCGTCTTCGCGGTCCGGATAGCCTGACCGGACAGGTCATGGCACAACTGCCGGACCTTCGCGAGCGGATCGAGGTTCAGGTCGCCGACCAGGTTGAGCTTGTCGCGTTGTTCGACGAAACCACGATCGAAACCCGGTTGGAACAATGGCTCGGTCAGCTTGAGATTTTGCGGAAGGAGGCTGACTGATGCTGGATGGTGTCCCGAACGAAATTGTCATTGTCCGGCGTAAGTACAGCTGGGACGAAGAGACCCATATGCATGGCGTCTGGAAGATCGCCTATGCGGATTTCATGACCGCGCTGATGGCATTCTTTCTGGTTATGTGGCTGATAAATGTCACGGATGAAAGTGTGCGCAAGGGTGTCGCCCAGTATTTCAACCCAGTCAAACTCGCGTCGACGGCGCCGAACCGCAAGGGGTTGAACGACCCGCTGGTCGATGGTGAAACAAGCAACGACGGAACGAAACCGTTCAGCGGCAAGCTCGGCGGCTCGGAAGAGCCTGTCGATCAGGATCCGAATTTCGGCGACGGGCTGAAAACCGGCCACAAGGCCATTGAAGTGGAAGAAATCCAGGCCCAGGGCGGCAATGCCATCAGTGGCCAATTCGCGCAGGCTCATTCCGAAACTGTCCTGTTTTCCGACCCTTACGCGGTGCTGGATACCTTGTCTGAAAAAATCCGTGTCGTGGACACTCTCGAAGCCAATCCGTTGGGCATCGGCTCAGGTCTGGAAAAACATGAGGGTGTCCAGGGCGGGCAGGCGTATCGCGATCCATTCGATCCCCTTTATTGGCAATTCCGACCCGGACGGGGCGTCGATGGCGCCGACCCGCTGTTGCGCGCGCAGGACCGGAAGGAAGAAATTCGCCAGAATACCAACAGCGGATCGGGGGCAGGGGAAGTTCAGTTTGAAGGTCTCCATGCCTTCGGTGGACCGTTTGATGAAGAGCTTTCCGGAGCGCCGGATGGGCCGGTGGCGGCACAGATGGGGGGAGCCGTGGCCTCGAGCGGCGATCTGCAGCATGCTTCGGGAAGCGGCCCGGACGTCTTTGCCGAACTGGGCGCAGGCCCTCGCGCCGATCCCTTCAAGAAAATGGATCCGGTTATCGCTCATGTGACCGGGCTGTCGCTGCAAAATGCCTCGCGGCTGAGTGCTCAGGTCAGCACAGGCACACAGGACGAGGATACCGGGACCGAAATCGTCGATGGCCTGTCGAAAGTTGAAATTCTTGTCGCTCGTTTGTCTCAGGTCCTTGAAGCGACGAAAGGCACTGTTCTGGAAGAAACCGCCGCTCAGATCACCATCATACGCGAAGGCGAGGGGGCATTGATCAGCCTGACGGACGACCAGAACTTCGGCATGTTCGCCATAGGTTCGGCGGAACCACGACCGGAACTGGTGAAGTTGCTGGAACGGATCGGCAAGGTCATTGCGGACATGCCCGGTCAGATCGTCATCAAGGGCCACACCGACGCAAGACCCTTCCGCAGCAAGACCTATGACAATTGGCGGCTGTCTTCGGCCAGGGCCCATATGGCGCTCTATATGCTCACGCGCGGCGGCGTGGCCAAGGATCGTTTCGACCGGGTGGAAGGTTATGCCGACCGTCATTTGAAAAATTCGCAAGATCCTTTCGCGGCGGCAAACCGCCGGATTGAGATCTATCTTCTGGAGGGAGGCGAATGATGGGCATCAAGCCGCAGCTGAAAACGGGAATTTTCCGTATCGTCCTTGCAGGGCTGCTCCTTGCCGGTTCTATTGCCGTGGCGCGATCGCAGGATGTTGGCAGCGGACCTCTTCCCTATGAGCTCGTCAGGTCGCTGCAATCCCTGCAGGAGCAGGTTGCCCAGGGCAACAGCCACGCCATGATCGCCCAAAGGTCCCTTCTGACCAAGATGGACGTGACGTTTGTCGAAATGCGGCCGGATGTCTGGCAGGACCCGCGCAACGCGCGGGCGGCGGTCATACATCTCCTCAGCGGCGGTCATCCGGAAGTCATGCGGTATCTTCTGTCGCTCGACCCGGCTCCTGTTGTCGACCGGAAGCTGATGGAAGCTTCGCTGGCCTATATCGAGGGGCGCGAAGAGGATTTGCTGGATCTGCTTGAGGACATCGATCCGCTCGATCTTCCCTCCGGTCTCGGCGGGCATGTGGCGCTGGTAAAGGCCGCGCCCTACATCCGGAGCGACCCGGCACGGGCGATGGAACTGTTGCAGGTTGCCAGTCTGCTGATGCCCGGCACTTTGGTCGAGGAGGCGGCGCTTCGACGGGAAGTCTTCGTCGCCGGAATCATGGGCGATGTCGACCATTTCCGGGTCCTGAGCACCCGCTACCTGCGCCGTTTCAGCAATTCGATTTACGCCGGTGACTTCCGCAGGCGCTTTGCGCTGGCGATCGATACGCTCGGATTTGTCAAGAGTGAAGACAAGTTCGCGCTGATCGTGCCTGTCCTGCATGAGTTTGACGCCGATTCCCGGCGTGGCCTTTACATGCGGCTCGCCCGTTCGGCGCTGCTGGCCGGGCATTTGAACGTGGCGCGCAAATCGACGGAAGAAGCTCTGATACTGGCCGTGGAAGGCACCCGGGAAAGAGAGATTCTCAAGGTGTATTCGGCAGCGACCAGGCTGGAGCCTGAGATGATCTCGGAAAACAGGGATCTTTTGTGGTCGATCGACAAGAGCGCGCTTTCCTATGAGGATCTTGCACTTCTCGACGGGGTCTACACGGTTCTCAATTCCGTGCGGCATTTCCCGGAGCCGCCGGAAAATGTCATCGGAGAATTCAACGTGGCGAGCAATATCGCCGATCCCGAGGACCGGTCCTGGTTCACGCCGGATATGGATGTGGCGGAGCGGCTGTTGCTCCGCACAGAGAAGTCTCTCGCAGTTATGGGAGAAGAAAAATGAGTCTGAATACGCAAGCTTTCACGCCTTCTACACCGCAGTCCGGCAAGTCCGCGGACGGCCGGGCCGCAGACGGCGGCCAATCGGCTCAAGAGACGGCGGCGGAATTTCACTCCCTCATGCAGGGCATGAAAAAGGGAGATGCGGTAGGCGCGGGCGGTGGCGGACAGTCGGGGACGCAGGACGGTCAGGCGGAGGACGGCAAGGGGGACGTGTCGCAAGAAACCGTTGAACCGCAGGCGGAAGGTGACGCGAAAGCGGAAGGCGGCGAAACCGGAAAATCCGCCTTCATCTCCTTCACGACAAGCAATCTTGCCGACGCCTTGCGCCAGGTTTCCCAGAAAATCCTGTCGAAGCCGGCAAATGACGGCGAAGGTTCAGAGACGCGGACCGGCGGGGGTCCGGGTTCCGCCGACCCGGATTCGAAAGGATCCGGGCAGAGCGCGGCGCAAGCTTCGACCGCTTTACCGATCACTGCGGTGCTCGCCATTCCGGCAGATCAAAATCGGCAGACTGCCGCTCCCGGATCTCAAGATCAGGTGCTTCGGCAGCGTCAGTCTTCCGTGGGAGCACAGGGAAAAACTGGCCTGGCCGTCGAGACAGACGGCAGCGCAAAGACTGGATCGTCTTCGCTCTTCGCGCAGTTCGGTGTCGAACCGGAGCGCGTCACGGACGGCGCGTCCGGCAGGTCCGCCGGGCGGTCCATGTTGCCGGAAGACGCGGCGGGCACGGTCAAGATATTGCGCCAGGAAACCCATTTCGCGCCCAACTTGCGCCTTTCGCCGGTACAGCAGGTTGGAGACCAGATCGTTTCCGCCATGAAGGATATGCCTTCCGGCCCCGCCGCGCGGCAGACGGGTCTTTCCACAAGGGCGGAAGGGCCGGTGCTCAAAACTCTGGATATCCAGCTTACGCCACATGAACTCGGCAGCGTGAAAGTGTCTCTCAGAATGGTCGGCGACACCGTCGAGGTGACGCTGGTCGCCAGCAAGGCGCAGACCGCCGAGCTTCTGAAACAGGACAGGCAACTGCTCGATCAGATGCTGCGCGTCACCGGTATGAAGGCGGACGCGATTACCGTTCAAGCCGCCGACGACCGTCCGGCCATGCACACCGGTGCGTCCGCGAACGGCCAATCGGCAGCGGGGCAAAACGGTTCCGGTGAAGGTCAGGCCCAGTCCTTCAATGGAGGCGGTTCCGAACAGCAGAACAACCGGTCGGACAGAAACAATCCCGAGGGTTCATTCCAGTCCAACGAGGCCAATGCCATCGAGACTACGGAGGGAGCAGGTCATGAAAACACTTCTGACATCAGCCTTTCTGACGGCATCTATCTTTAGCGGCGTTTTGACCGCCAGCCTTCCGGCTGCCGGTGAAGTGCAAAATGTCTGCGAGCGGGAAATGATCGCGGCGGCGCAAAAATACCACGTTCCGCTTGGCGTGCTCTACGCGGTCGGGCTGACAGAAACCGGACGGCGGAACTCTCTTTACCCCTATGCATTGAACATCGAGGGGAAATCGGTCTTCCCGCCCAGCCGGCTGGCCGCCAGGAAGGACTTCCTCCAGGCGCGCAAGCATGGCAAGAAGCTGATCGATATCGGCTGCATGCAGATCAACTATCATTATCACGGAAAGCGGTTCCGGTCGGTCGATCACATGCTCGAACCGCGGGCCAACGTGCAGTATGCCGCCCGCTTCCTGAAAGACCTGCGCAGCCGGCAGGGCTCCTGGACCATGGCGGTTGCCCGATATCATGCCGGCCCGAACAATAATCCGGCACAAAAGCGCTACGTCTGCACAGTGATCAGGAATATGGTTGCTTCAGGATTCGGTCATTGGACGGATAAATCAAAGCAGTTTTGCGGCGCTTGACTGTCCTGCGTCGGCATTTCTCGGTGCAGATGCTTTCATTTATTTCATAAGCTAAAATTTTATATAATTAAGTATCTGAATATAAAGAATAAATATTTTTCAAGAACAGCTTCACGCAAGTTATGTCGGTTTGACTGTGTCCAGTTGATCTGGAAACAGGAGACCTGTCATGGGCCTTTTCGGAGTAATGCGCACAGGCGTTTCAGGCATGAATGCGCAGTCTAGCAAACTCGGCACGGTTGCCGACAATATCGCCAATTCCAGCACCACCGGCTACAAGCGGGCGATGACGGAATTTTCCTCCCTGGTACTGTCCCAGGGGTCGGGAACCTACAATTCGGGAGGCGTTAAGGCTCATACCAAATATGCCATAACGGATCAGGGCGCGCGGACCTATACCACGTCCAGCCTCGACCTTGCGGTCAGCGGCAACGGGTTTTTCATCGTCTCCAGCGGAACCGACGCCAGTTCCCAGCAGGCACTGACCCGCGCCGGGTCCTTCGTGCCTGACGGGGAAGGCTTTCTCGTCAACACGGCGGGTTACTATCTGCAGGGCTACCCGATTACCGACGGTTCTGAACCGGCATTGGTGGCCAACGGTCTCGGCGGTCTGGAACCGATCAACATTTCGCAGAACAAGCTCGAGGCGACACCGACGGGCCGGGCAACGCTCTACACGAACGTGTCCGAGGATGCGACGATCGTGGCTGGCGCCAACCTTCCCTCCGTCGACTTCGCGTCGGCTGCGACGGTCGATTATTCCCATAAGACGTCGCTTATCGTTTACGACAACCTCGGCAACGAGGTGAAGCTGGACGTTTATTATTCCAAGACGTCCGAAGTTCCTCCTGCATCCGACTGGGAAGTTGCGGTGTTTGATTCAGCCGATTCCACAAACGGCGGATTTCCCTATGCCAACCCGCCGCTGAGCACCCAGACCCTGACCTTCGACACCACCACGGGCGATCTTGCGGGGGCCAGTCCGACGACTATCAACGTCGCTGTGCCGAACGGGGGTACCTTCGATATCGATCTGGCCGATTCAACCTACCTGAATGCCGATTTCGAGGTCACCACCGTCGATACGGACGGAAACGCGCCGAGTTCCGTCGAGGGTGTCGAATTCAACGACGACGGCACGCTTTTCGCGGTCTACGAAAACGGCGACCGCCGCGCGCTCTACAAGATCCCCCTGGCGGATGTCGCGAGCCCGGACAAACTCGATCCGTTGAGCGGCAACATCTACCGCCCGTCCTTCGAGTCCGGTGAGGTGCGGGTCGGTTTCCCGGGAGAAGCGGGGTTGGGCGATCTGGAAGTGGGCGCGCTGGAAAGCTCGAACGTGGATCTGGCGAGCGAACTGACCTCGATGATCGAATCCCAGCGCACCTACACAGCCAACTCCCAGGTGTTCAAGGCCGGTTCCGACCTGCTGCAGGAACTCGTCAACCTGACCCGATAAAACCCCAATAAATCCATTGGCCCGTTAACCCGAAAGTTGATGTCATGAGCCTGTCCGTCGCATTGCAGGTTGCCCAGTCCGCCCTGGCTGCCCGCCAGACAGAATCCGCGGTGATCGCCCGCAATATCGCGGGCGCACAGGATGCCGGCTACTCCCGAAAATCCGTGGTTCTCAGCCAGGTTTACAGCTCTACCGGCCAGTCCGGCGGGGTCCGTGTCGACGGTGTCGTCCGGGTGACGGACAGTGCCCTGTATTCGTCTCTTCTTTCTTCCACGTCCGTCGGCTCCTCCCAGGAAGCCATCCTGAACGGCCTGACCAGAATGTCGGAGACGATCAACGACACCCAACTGGAGATGTCGCCCGCGGCAATGCTGGGCGAGCTGCAGCTTTCCCTGCAAAATTACGCCTCGGATCCGAACAACACCATTCTCGCCCAGAACGTTCTGCAATCCGCCAAGGATATGGCCTCCACCCTGCAGTCCGGCTCAGCCACCGTTCAGGAGGTGCGCGCGAACGCGGATACCGATATGGCGGGATCCGTCCGGCAGATCAACAATCTGCTCGGCCAGCTAGAGGATCTCAACACGGTCATCGTCAAGGGCACGCAGTCCGGCGCCGATGTGACCGATGCCCTGGACAGCCGGGACCAGATCCTTTTGGCGCTTTCGGAAGAAATCGGCATTACGACGCTCGACCGCGCCAATGGCGATATCGTCGTCTACACGGACAGCGGTGTGACCCTGTTCGAGACCAGCGCCCGCGATGTGAGATTCGAGCCTACGCTGGTTTATGACGCGACGACGGTCGGCAATGCGGTCTTCGTCGACGGTGTTCCGGTGGCCGGGCCCGGTGCCATGATGCCGATCAGCTCCGGGCGATTGCACGGTTTGGCCGAGCTTCGCGACGATGTCGCCGTGACCTATCAGAACCAGCTCGACGAAGTCGCCCGCGGTTTGATCGAAGCCTTCGCCGAAAGCGATCAAAACGGTGGGGGCGGGCCGGATCAGGCCGGGCTGTTCACCTGGCCGGGCGCACCTGCCGTTCCGGCGACAAGCACGCTTGTTGCCGGACTGGCGGGGGAGATAGAGGTCAACGCCAATGCGGATCCCGATCTCGGCGGCAGCCTGGACAGAATCCGGGACGGTGGCATCTCCGACCCGTTCGATCCCGACTACAACTACAACCCGGCGGGGGCGGCCGGATTTTCGGACCGCCTGCAGGAACTGGTTTCCGCGTTCGATCAGGACCGGGTCTTTGACGGCGGCGTCGAGCTCGATCCGTCCGACACCTTGAGCGGATTTGCAGCGTCTTCCGTCAGCTGGCTGGAAAGCGGCCGCAAGACCATGACCAGCAATGTCGAGGTGCAGGCGGTCATCCTGGGCCGCACGGCGGAAAATCTCGACAACAAGACCGGCGTCAACATCGACGAGGAGATGACGCTGCTACTTGATATCGAGCGCTCCTATTCCGCCGCGACGCGGCTCATTTCAGCGGTCGACGCGATGTTCGAAGATCTCCTGGCCGCAGCGAGGTAAAGTCATGAAAACCACCCATATCTCAACGATTTCATTTGCGAACGCCTCACGCCGGCAGATCACGAGCCAGGCGAATCTGGTCAACAAGCTCAGCATCGAAATGTCTTCCGGACGCAAGTTCGACGTCGGGCTGGATCTGGGGTCGCGCACCGGCGAAAGCGTGTCCCTGCGGGCGGAATTCCATTTTCTGAACGGCATCGTCGATACCAACGCTTTGACAGCGTCCCGTCTGGATGTCAGCCAGGCCGCGATGGGGGATATGCTCAGCGACGCTCAGGGTTTCCTGAGCACACTTATAGCGCTGCGCGAAGATGGCGGCAGCGCGGAAATCGTCAAGGCGGATGCCCAGGGAAGCATGGAACTGCTGGTATCGCGGCTGAATACCCAGCTAAACGGCAATTTCGTGTTCGCCGGGATCAATTCCGACCAGGAACCGGTCGCCGATTATCTCGATCCCGCGTCGCCGAACAAACTGGCGGCCGACGCTGCCTTTTTCGCCGAATTCGGTATCACCCAGTCAGACCCGACCGTATCCGGCATCACAGCTGCGGCAATGGACACCTATCTGAACGGCGCGTTCGACGCGCTGTTCCAGGATCCTGCCTGGGGGACGGACTGGTCGGGCGCTTCCAACAGCGTCACGGTCAGCCGGATTTCGGCGAGCGAGACGGTCAACAGCTCCGTGAGCGCCAACGAACAGGCTTTCCGGGATCTGGCGCAGGCCTACACGCTGATGGCGGATCTGGGCAACGAAAACCTGGATCCGGGCACTTATAAACGCGTGCTCGACAAGGCGATTGAAAAGCTCGGCACCGGTATCGCCGGCGTGACCAGCGCGATGGGGAAACTCGGCAACGTGCAGGAGCAGGTCAAGCTGGCGAGTTCCCGCCTGCAAGTCCAGACCGACATCCTGAACAGCCGCATCAACGATCTGGAAAACGTGAACCCGGAGGAAACGTCGGTTCGTCTGAATACCGCGCTGACCCAGTTGGAGACGACCTATGCTGTTACAGCCCGCATGCAGGGCCTCAGCATACTCAACTACATCTGATCATGCCCAAGTATCTGACATCAAGAGTAAATATGAAACTGGAGAGGGCCCATGTACAACTTGTCCTATGCTGAGGTCATGGATGATCTCTGCGGCGATCAACGGTTGAACGAACATGAGGCGATGACGATTGTCATCGACAAGCTGAGCAATGCCAGCGAACTGGGAATCCGCTCGCCGGAAGCCGTGGACGCGCTGTTCTACACCCGGCGCCTGTGGAGCTACTTCCTGGAACAATTGGCCGATGACGGCAACGAACTGCCCATCGAAACGCGGGCAAATCTCATTTCCATCGGGATCTGGGTCCTGAAGGAAGCGGAAGCGCTGCGCCAGTGGCAACAGGAAGACTTCGCCGACATCATTCAAATCAATTCCATCATCCGCGACAGTCTGGACGGTTAACCTCATGAAAATCGGATTGAAAGCGGGCGAACGCCTGTTCCTCAACGGTGCGGTGATCCGGGCCGAACGCAAGACAAGCATCGAACTGCTGAACGATGCGGTGTTCCTGCTGGAAGCGCATGTGCTGCAGCCCGAAGACGCGACAACGCCTCTACGGCAGCTCTATTTCATTCTGCAGACCGTGATCATCGATCCCGCCTCCGCGCACACTGTACAGGACATGTTCCATCTGGTGCTTGCGTCGGTCAAGGCTGCCTTCTCGTCGAAAGAGGTTCTGGACCGGCTGAATGAAGTGGAGAATCTGGCGACATCCGAACGCTGGTTCGAAGCGATGAAGATCGTGCGCGGCCTTTATCCCGTCGAGGCGAACCTGATGGTCGCCGAAAAACGCAAAGAGATGCAGGCCGGGAGGTCAGTGCCCTCGGTTTCGGCCGGAAACAAGTATCGCCAAGGCCCGCTGCTGGCCGTCGTTTAAAGGAGAAACAGCATGACCACTGTTGAAGGTGTCGGCGCGGCACAAAACCAGACCCCGGGAGCTGCTTCAAGCGCTCAGCAGCAGCTGACCGTCGACTACGATACATTTCTGCAGCTGATGATGGCGCAGATGCAGAACCAGGACCCGACGAACCCGATGGATGCTTCCGAACAGCTTTCGCAGCTCGCAAGCTTCAGCCAGGTCGAACAGGCCATCCAGACCAACGCCAAGCTGGAGACCATGCTGATGAACATGTCCTTCGGACAGGTGGATGACCTGATCGGCAGAACGGTCACAGACCCGAACGGGACGACGGGTGTCGTGGAACGGGTGGAAATCTACTCGGACGGTACGCTCCTGGCGCTCGACAACGGCAAGGGCGTTCTGCTTGGCCCGGGCATCACCGTATCCTGAGCGGGCAGACCGACCATGAATGAAGTAGACGCACTGGACATTGTCAGGACCGCAATCTGGACGATCCTTATCGGATCGGCGCCGGCGATCGTACCGGCGATGGTCGTGGGGATCGGGATTGCCCTGATGCAGGCCCTTACCCAGGTTCAGGAAATCACCCTGACCTTCATTCCGAAAATCGTTGCTATCCTGGTGATGATCGTCATTGCCGGACCGTTCATCGGCGGCCAGATCTACACGCTGACCACGCTGATCTACGATCGGATCGAGTCCGGGTTTTAAAAAATCCTTCCGGGAAGACCCCGCGTAACCGCACCGACCTTGCTCCGCCACGAGCAAGGCGGTGCGGTTCCGTTTTTCGGCGCTGTGAAACATCCCGGTTCCCCTCCCGGCGGGTCAACCGCATTCATCCGCGATTATCGCAATGCCAGGTGCTCTAAAAGCTTCACGCAAGCTTGAGCGGCGACCTTGCGGGTCTCCAACACGTCTGCGAGGGCAGGAATGACAGACACCTCAGTTTCACCGATTGCCGATGGACCGCCTGAAAGCCGCCGAGACGTGGGTTTCGCGCTTGGCATCATCGTCATTCTCGTGGTTCTTTTTCTGCCGATCCCGACTTTTCTGATCGATTTTGGTCTTGCCATGTCGATTGCGCTTTCCGTGCTTATCCTGATGGTGGCGCTGTGGATCCAGCGGCCGCTGGATTTTTCATCCTTCCCGACGATCCTGCTGATCGCCACCTTGCTGCGGCTGTCGCTCAACATCGCCACGACCCGGGTCATTCTCGCCAAGGGGCATGAGGGACTGGATGCGGCCGGTTATGTGATCCACGGCTTTTCGCAATTCGTGATGAGCGGAGATTTCGTTATCGGGCTGATCGTGTTCTCGATCCTCGTGATCGTGAACTTCATGGTGATCACCAAGGGCGCGACGCGTATCGCTGAAGTCGGCGCGCGCTTTACGCTGGACGCGATCCCGGGCAAGCAGATGGCGATCGACGCGGATCTTTCCGCCGGGCTTATCGATGACAAGCAAGCCCAGCACCGGCGCAAGGAACTGGAAGAGGAAAGCTCCTTTTTCGGTGCAATGGACGGTGCCTCGAAATTTGTGCGCGGCGATGCCGTCGCCGGGCTGATCATTACGGCGGTCAACATCCTTGGTGGCATCGTCATCGGGGTGACCCGCTATGACATGAATGTCTCGAACGCCGCCGACGTCTTTACCAAACTCTCCGTCGGGGACGGTCTGGTTTCCCAGATCCCGGCTCTGATCGTGTCTCTGGCGGCGGGTCTGCTGGTCTCCAAGGGGGGAACCAGAGGCTCGACGGACAAGGCGGTTCTCGGCCAGCTTGGCGGGTATCCGCGCGCCCTGTTCGTTGCGGCGATCCTGATGGCGATCTTTGCGGTCATGCCGGGGCTTCCCATGCTGCCGTTCCTGCTGCTGGCCGGCCTGATGGGTTTCGTCGGGTACACCATTCCCAAGCGCCTGGCCGCCAAAAAGAAGCTCGAAGCGGATAGCAAGACAGCCGCCGATGAAAAGACCAGGCTTGAGGAAAAGGATTCCGTCAAGGAGACACTCAAATCCTCCGAAGTCGAACTGGTTCTCGGCAAGCAGCTTTCGGCCGAACTCCTGACCAAGCACGGTGAACTTTCGCGCAGGGTCGCCAAGATGCGGCGGAAATTCGCGGAACAATACGGGTTCGTGGTGCCCGATATCCGCGTTACCGACAGCCTGACGCTGGATCCGAAAAGCTACCAGATAAAGATTCACGGCACGATCGTCGCCTCGCAGCACCTCAAGGTGGGCGAATTGCTGGTCATTCCGAATTCGGATGAGGCGCTGCCCGTTCCGGCCGATGCCACCAGGGAGCCAGCCTTCGGCATGCCCGCCTACTGGGTGCCGCCGGCCTACAAGGACGAACTGAAACGCCGCGGTCTGACGCCGGCGGAAAACATGACGGTCATTCTCACCCATCTGAGTGAAGTGATCCGCAACAACCTGCCGCAGCTTCTGTCCTACAAGGACATGCGGATCCTGTTCAACCGCCTCGACCCGGAATACCAGAAGCTGCTGGACGACATCTGCCCGGCCCATACTTCCTTCTCCGGCCTGCAGGCCGTCCTCAAGCTGCTGCTGGCGGAACGGGTCTCGATCCGCAACCTGAACCTCATTCTGGAAGCGGTAGCTGAAATCGTTCCGCATGTGCGCCGCTCGGAGCAGGTCGTGGAACACGTTCGCATGCGCATAGCCCAGCAGATCTGCGGCGATCTCGCCGAAGGCGGATCGCTGAACGTCCTGCGTCTCGGCAACCGCTGGGACCTTGCATTCCACAACGCCCTCAGGCGCGACGCGAAGGGGGATGTGATCGAGTTCGATATCGAACCGCAACTGGTTGAGGATTTCGGAAACCAGATGTCCGAAGCGGTCAAGAAGCACATGAAGAACGGCAGCCGGTTCGCCATCGTGGCGGCGCCCGATGCCCGGCCCTATGTGCGCATGATCGTGGAGCGCATGTTCCCGACCCTGCCTGTTCTGTCCCACCTTGAGATCGCCCGTGGAGTGGACGTCTCTGCCCTTGGAAGTGTCTCGTGATTGCCGGCGGACTGTTGCTCGGCACATTCAATGCTTCGGTTCTGCTGGCCGTCTTTCTGCTGTTCTGCCGGATCGGCGCCTGCCTGATGATCATTCCCGGGTTTGGCAGCAACCGGATTCCGGTCCGGATCCGCCTGTTCGTCGCCCTTTCGGTTTCGCTCGCGCTGTCGCCTCTGTTGACCCCTGCGATCCAGGCGGCCCTGCCGGATGAAGAACTGGCGACGGTCGCCTGGTTCATCGGCGCGGAACTGCTCACCGGTGCTTTCATCGGATTCCTTGGCCGGGCATTCATCGCGGCGCTGGAAACCCTGACGACGCTGGTGTCCATGTCGATCGGCCTCTCCAACATGCCCGGACTGCCGATCGAGGGTGTCGATGCCCTGCCGCCGGTCGCGAACCTCTTCACGGTGACCGCGACGGCAATGGTCTTCATCACCAACCAGCACTGGGAGATCCTTCGCGGTCTTGTAGCTTCCTACGAGGCCATTCCCGCGGGGGTGCCGCTGACGGCTGTCTCAAGCCTGGAACAGTTCACCGACCAACTGGCGCAGACCTTCGTGCTGGCACTACGGGTGTGCAGCCCTTTCGTGGTCTACACGGTGGTGGTCAACCTGGCGGTCGGCCTGGTCAACAAGCTGACCCCGCAGATCCCGGTCTATTTCATCTCCATGCCGTTTGTCATCGCAGGCGGACTCTACTTCCTCTACCTCGTCATAGCGGAGGCGATCATGATCTTCCTGGACGGGTATTTCACATGGCTTCAGATAGGATAGGACGATGGCGCGAAACAGTCAGGATATCGAACGTCTGTTCCGGACGCAGAAGCAGATCTTTCTGTTTTCCTCGTGGCTCTTGCAGAAACTCGATGCCCAGGTCTACCAGCTCTCCGAAAAGGAACGGCGTATTCTCCTGGCGCTTTCCAACGGCGACCTGGCCCAGCATGACCGCTTCATCGCCAATGCGGCGGAGCGCTTGCGGCGGATTATCGAGGAAATGGCGCGGCTGAGCGAAGCCCGTTCCAGGGTGAATTCCGAATTCGACCGTCAGCGGATGATGCTGAAGCTGATGGCCGAGCGGCTGGCGAAGATGCGCGGCGAGGAACAACGGGCGGAAGAAGAACGCGATCTGATGGATCTGCTGGCACGCCGTTTTGGCTGACGGCCCCAAAAGTTCGGGACGCAAGCCTCCCGCAAGCTGCGACAGCTACAACAGAAGCTGCAAACAAGGCCTGAAGTAAGCTTCCCTGCTTGCCTTGCCCTGTCACCCTGCGGGCCTTGTTTGCAACCAGTTTTGACCAAGGAGCCGTCTTATGGCGATTTCGCCCCCGTCCGACCTGATCCTGGATGTTGCCAAGGCCGCGGACCCGGCCAGTCTTCAGGCCGCCACCAGCCGATTGAAATCCATCGCCGTTTCGGGGTCGGGAGCAGATTTCCCACTCGCCTTTGCCGATGCTTCCGCCAGCACGACGGCGGCGTTCAACCGCTACAGTCCCGAGGCTGCAAAATCTTCCGGGGCGAATAAATCGCCTGCCGAGAAGTTCGAAGCCATGATCCTCACCCAGTTCGTGGAAACGATGCTGCCTGAAAACTCCGAAGCTATCTTCGGTGAGGGGGCCACGGGAGAGATCTGGAAATCGATGCTCGCCGAACAGGTCGCCAATCAGCTTGCCGCCAGCGGCGGGGTGGGAATCGCGGACATGATTTCAAACACGCTTGATCACGGAGTAAAAGCATAATGGACGCCGGCCAGGAAATCGCCATTCAGGAACAGGTTCCCAACCCGGTGCATTCGGCGCCGCTGATCGTCGCGGTCAAGCGTGCGAGCAATGCCGTGCGTGATGAAACCCTGGCGCTGCGCGCCGATCCGATCGCAGATCTCAAACGGTTCGAATATGCCAAGAGCCAGGCGCTTCTGGACCTTTCGCGAGCTCGTTCGGCAGTTCCGCCGAATGCCTTCTCCAGGGAGCTGAAAGCCGATCTGGCGGAGTTCAAGGAAGTGCTGGAAGAAAATGTCGGTCTCTTGAGACTGCATATGAATGCGGTTTCCGAAGTGGTGCAGATGATGTCCAGGACGATGATCGATTTCGACTCCGACGGCACCTACCAGGCGCCGTTTCCGGAGCCCGCGCGATGACGAAAATCCTGATTGCCGGCATCTGGATGGCGGCCACCATGCTGGTGTCGGGATATGCGACCGCGCAATATATCGCCTCCCAGAAGCGGATCGGCGTGAACGGCGAGGCAAATTTCGTCGGTCTCGACTATGAAACGCTCAAGCCGGTCAACGTTCCGATCCTGTTCGAGGGAGCCTTGCAGGGCTACGTCGTCGCCAAGCTGGTCTTCACCGCCGATGCCGAAGTCCTGCGCCGTCTGCCTGTACCGCCTCATCCGTTCCTGGTCGATGAGGCCTTCCGCGTGCTTTATTCGGACAGCCACCTCGATTTCAGAAACCTGGAACGCTACGACCTGGACAAGTTCACCGAGGGCCTGAAACAGAAGACCAACGCCCGTTTGGGCCGCTCCGTGATCCGGGACGTACTGGTGGAAGAACTGAACTATTTCGACCAGGACGTCGTGATGACGCATTAACGGGCAGGGGCCCCTGCCTTGTTTTTTTCACTGCCGCCTCCCAGGCACCGGCGCTTGCTTTTATGCAGGCGCCGTTTTTTTTGGAGGTCGCCTCTCAAGAGACATGAAACTGACAGCGCATTCCCGTGCATCGATTTCCGGGCTCACGCAACAGGATTGAAGATCGTGTCAATGGCCTGGAAAATCGTGTTGTAGACGCCAATTTCGTCTCGTGCGAAATCACCATGCGGCACCGCCTTTTTGGCCTCGTTGATCAGATCGGCCTTAATGGCTTCAAGATCTACACCTGTGCTGCCGGCGTGGTTTGAAAGCTCCAGATGCAGCCGCTTGGCGATACCGGCATAAGCGACGATTGCCGTCACCATGTGTGCCGGTTCCTCCGGTATCGGGATCTTCTTCATGCTCGCCGTTTCCATGGTTGAAACAATGCCGTTCTGACGCGGTTGAGTGCGCTCGGGGTGATTGTAACACTACAAATCAATTGAGCGCTTGGCGGAACCAGGAGGTCCGTTGAAATTGAGAAAGACCAGGTCAATGGCGCCGTGTCGCGTGAAGCGCTTCAGTGGAAAATCGACTGGCTGAAACAAGGCGCATGTGTCGAAAGACGCCTCGTCCCTACCTCAGCCGTGCATCCTTCAAGGCATCCAGCAACAACTCCGTCTCCTTCACCTTGTCGCCGGCGGCGTCGGGCACCTCGACGTAGGAGACGTTGACCGCATTGTCCGGCCAGGCCAGCACGACGGTGAAATAGATCCACGCGCCTTTATTGAAGAATTCGAGATCGAGCGAGATCTTCGGCGTGGTTTCCCATTCGACATCCGCCTGGGCGGCCATGGAGTAGCGCAAGGATCCTTCCTTGAAGTACAGCTCGGCCGCGGTCTTGATCAGTTCCTCGATGTTGCCGTGCTGGTCGGTGCGGATATAGGCGACGAAATCGACCACATCGACGAGCTTCAGGTCTTCGATGAAATCCGTCAGGGCCGAGGCTATCGCCTCCTGGCGCTGCCGGTCGCTGGAAAGGCCGGTTGACATGTTTCTGTCGCCTTCAGGCAGATCTTGCATAACCGGCACCTCCAATTCGATTGGAAGAGCCAAGCACAGTCCGGGTCGTGTATTCAAGGTTCGCGCGTTGTTGGAGCACCAGGTGCGCGCCGCGCGCCGAAAGATTCCGCGTGCGGCCGGAAGACCGAATTTGCTTCGCCGATAAACCCAAAATCAAACGTCCCTAACTCCAGCCGTAACGAGGATTAATCCGGTGCGATGGACTAATCTGACCACGACTTCATCTATACTGCAGTTCTTGTTTGGCGTGAGTACACATAACAGATAATTTCTGCAACCGCTCTATAGAATTCCGGTGGTATCATGCGTTCGATTTCCGTGGCCGCGTAAAGAGAGCGCGCCAGTTGAATGTCTTCGATCACCGGAATGTTGTTGGTTTCCGCGATCTCCCTGATCTTCAGGGCGATCAGGTCCTGTCCCTTGGCGACCACAACCGGCGCCGGGCTCTGGTCGCCGTCATAGCGCAAGGCGACGGCGAAATGGGTCGGGTTGGCGATGACCAGGGTAGCCTGCGGCACGGCGGACATCATGCGGTTGCGGGCCCTGTCGCGCGCCAGCGAGCGCTGGCGGGCCTTGACGATCGGGTCGCCTTCCATCTGCTTGTGTTCGTCCTTGATTTCCTGCTTGCTCATGCGCAGATTTTTGCGCCAGTGCGAGCGCGACCACAGGACATCGACGGTCACCAGCAGGATTGTGACGATACAAACGCCGGCGATCAGCCGCATTGAAATCTGCAGGATCGTTTCTGGCAACGCGCTGGGGTCTGTAAACATGGCGTTGATCAGTTCCACTTCATTTGCCCGGAACTGGCCAAACACGATGGCGCTGACCGTGGTGAACTTGAAAACCGCCTTGAGAAATTCAACAAGGCCCTGTGCCCCGAAAATCCGCTTCCAGCCTTTCGAGGGCGAAAGTTTCGAAAAATCCGGTTTGATCCGGTGAAAGACGATGCTCGGGGTGTTCTGAAGGAATGCCGAAGCCAGGCCGGCGACAGACAACAGCGCGATGACAGGGGCAAGGAACACGGCGGTCTCGATTGAAACCGCGTGGGAGAGCAGCAATGCGTCGGCGCTGTTTCCAAGTCTCACTCCTCCCGAGAGATCCAGGAGATGGGTCAGCTTTCCGACAAGCTGGCGTGCTCCCGATGTCACCACGAAACCACCGATCAGCAGGGCGGCAACGAAAGTGGCAAGGACCGGTGCTTCTCGCGAAACCGGAGTGTTGCCTTTCTCGATTGCATCCCGAACCTTTTTCTCGGTCGGTTCTTCTGTTTTTGAGTCCTTGTCTGTCTCTTCCGACATTCAGCGATCCGTCTCCTGGCCCGCGGCGCCGCATTTCCGGTCCGGCAGCGGTCAGGCGAAAAATGCGCCGTCGTCCTGTTTCGGATTCAGTTCGATCTCGCCCCTGCCGGCCATTTCCAGCGCCAGGTTGGTGATCGCGCTGCGGGCATCCAGAACGTCGCGCTGCGCGGCCGGTTCGCCTGCCGCCAGCTCATGCTCGGCAATGCGCCGCGCACGGGAGGTCAGGGACGACAGGATGACTTCGCGGAACTGCGCGTTGGTTCCCTTCAGCGCCAGGACGATCCGGTCGGTCGGGATCTGATCGAAAATCGCCATCCGGGTCCGGGCGTTGAGATTGATGACGTCGTCGAAGGTAAACAGCAGGCCCTTGAGAAGTTCCGCCGTTTTCGGTTTGACCACATTGAGGTTATCCAGCGCGTCCTCCATATGCTCGCGGTCCATCTTGTTCAGGATGTCCGCCATGCGGGCATGGGAATCGGCCTCCAGGGTTCCGGACAGGTTGAGCATGAAATCCTCGTGCATGGTCTTTTCCACGTCGCGCATGATTTCCGGAACCACCGCCTTGATGGACAGCATTCTGCGGACAAGCTGGTTGCGCGTTTCGCCGTTGACCTGGCCCAGAACCTTGGCCGCCGCGGCGGGTTTGATCTTGGTGAGGATCAAGGCGGCGGTCTGGGGATGCTCCTTGAGGAGATAATTTGCAAAGACGGTCTCAGAAACCGTGGTCAGGCGGTCCCAGATGGAGCGGTTCGAATTGCCGAGCACATCCGACATGATGTCAGAAAGCTGATCGTCAGGAAGGATCCCCTCCAGCATCTTTTCAACTTCATTGGCGGATCCGTAGAGGGTCGTGCCGTGGGAAAACTGTTCGATAAATTCCTCGGCCAGCCGGTCGAGTTCTTCCGATGCCACCGTTCCCAGCTGTGCCGCGGAGACGGTGATCATGCGGATTTCTTCCTGGTCGAAATGCTGCAGCAGCTTCTGGGAGCTGGTCTTGCCCAGCGACAAAAGAAGTGCCGCCACCCTTTGCACGCCGTTCAGGCGGCGCGCGGGCGGAGAAGGAGGATTGGAGAAGCTCGCGGATTGCGCCGCGGCCGCGGCATTGGCAGTGCTCGACATTGTCACACGTTCCTGAGGAGACCTGGGGCTACGGGCCGGTTAGCTTCTGGATCAGATGTCCAGACCGCCGTTTTGCGCGCTGATGATTTCCGTGAGAGAGACACCGAAACGGGAATTATCGTCTTCGACGACCACCACTTCGCCGCGCGCGATCACCCGGCCGTTCACGACGATGTCGATCGGTTCGCCGACACGGTGATTGAGCGGAATGACCGCGCCACGGCCGAGTTTCAAAAGGTTGGACACCAGCATCGTCGCGGAACCCAGAACAACCTGAATATTGACCGGAATACCCAGGATCGTGTCGAGGTTCTTGTCGTCCCCCATGGTGCCGGGCGAACTGTCCCTGGGCGGAGATTCAACCTTGGCGAAATTCGCCGCTTCGGCCGGTTTCGTCTTCACACCCGCATCCGCGGAAACGTGATCAATAACAGTGTCGGACATTACATCTTATCCTTTTGGTTCATGGAAACGGTGCGGAACGGACTTCCGCCAGGGTTGTCGATCCGGTGAACGCGGGCCGGGACCGGCTTCGGCGTTTCGCCCCGGTGAATGGACGCCGTGTCCTTTTGGGCTCTGCCGGCGGTCATGACGCCCGCGTGCTGCAGGGGAGCGAGCGGTGTGTCCGAATCCGCGAAGATCTCCAGGTCGTCCCTTGCTGGCGTAAGCCGGCTTGACGTCTCGAACAGGGCCGTTGCCTTGGAAAGCTCCTTCAGTTCCGCCCGCAAAACCGTTTGCTGGCGCTTGGCTTCGCGTGTCAGCCCGTCTATCTCGGCGATGAGTTCGCGCGCATCGTCCATGCGGTTGCCGAGAGCATTGAGGATCTGCGCGCTCTTGACGTTGATCTCCTGGATGGAGACTTCGATCCCGTCCAGAGCCAGTACCGTCTGGTCGAAAATACGCTGGTAATCGGCGTGATATGTTCCGAGGCGCCGCAGCTCCCGGTGCATGGCCAGCATCCGGACCGTCGTCGCGACGAGCGCGATCAGGAGGACGCCATCAACGATTGCGGAGATCATCGAAAAGATCCTTTTCTTCCTCATGAATGAGTTCTTCGATCTGCAGCGTGTAGGACCCGTCCAGCTGTCCGAGCTGACAGGTGAAGATCGGCTGGTCGTTGCAGGAAAGGGTGACCGGGCTCCGTGCGGTCGCCTGAAGCTCGATGGTCTGGCCGACCCTCAGGGCCGAAAGTTCGCCGAGCGACATTTCGCGTTCTTCCAGGATGGCCTCCAGCCTGACTTCGGTGCGCTGGATTTCGTTGTGGAAGTGCTGCGTCCACTGTTTGTCGCGGCCCGACATTTCACCGGAAAGGACCTGTGAGAGGCGCTGGCGCAGCGGATTGAGGGTGGAATGCGGCATGACCACGAACACCTCGCCGCCACGGCCTATTGCCTGCTGCAGCAAACGTGCGACCACGGCCGGGTTGTTGCGGCGGCCGACGACGGCGAAGTCCATGCGGCTTTCCACGCGCTCGATCCTGAGCGTCGTTTCCGCGATCGGCGCGAAGGATTCAGCCAGGGCTTTGGAAGCCACCTCGAACATGGTGCGCGCGATGCGGGTTTCGATGTTGGAGAAGGGGCGTTCGTCATCTATCGGCGGTTCCGTTCCATCGGCGCCGAAAAGCACGTCCACCAGCGTGAAAATGAAGTCGCGGTCAAAACCGACAAGAACGCGGGCGTCCCATTCGGGAGAATAGAGCACCGCCACCAGCGCATTGGATTCGAATTCGTCCAGAATGTCGCCGATGCGGTTGTTTTCGACGTAGCTCACCGAGATATAGGAAGGTGAGGGGGACTTCTGCCGCATGGCGTCCGCCATGAGGCGTGCCATGCGGTCGAACACCACCGGAAGCATCGGCAGACGGTCTACGGAGATCCCGGCTGCGTCCAGCAGGCGGTCGGCGATCATGGCCCGCTCGGAGCTGGAACCACCGGAATTTGCTGTTGCTGCTTCGATCATGACTTATGCCGCTCCCTGAAGGTCCTGGACGTTGTCGCCGCCGGACCCCGCGCTCATGGTCTCGTTTTCAACCTCGTCGATGGTCGGGCGGTCGTAATCGGAAATGGTCTTGCGGCCATGCTCCAGAGCGATCTGCGGATCGGCGCCGTTCATGAAGGCGAGGAGGGTCTGCTTGACGACGATGTAGGTCCGCAGCCGGGATTCCCGCACGTTCTTGATCTTCACGGCCAGCGGGCCGAAGAGGGAATAGGAGAAGAAGATGCCGACGAAGGTTCCCACCAGTGCGGCGCCGATCAGGCTGCCGAGCAGCTGAGGGGACTGGTCGATCGCGCCCATTGCCTTGATGACGCCGAGCACGGCCGCGATGATCCCGATCGCCGGCAGGGCGTCGGCGACGCTGCTCATGGCGTGGAACGGTTTCATCTGATCGCGATGGATCGTCTGCAGCTCCTCGTCCACCAGTGCCTCGATCTCATGAGCGCGGGCATTGCCGACGATGATCAGACGGAAATAGTCGCAGATGAAGGTCGTCAGGTTGGCGTTGCGCAGAACCGTCGGATATTTTTGAAAGATCTGCGACGTGTTCGGGTCTTCGATATGCGGTTCGACCTGGTTCCGTCCCTTGGCGCGCAACTCGCGCATCAGTCCGTAAAGCAGTGCCAGCACGTCCAGGTATTCGCGTTTGTTGGGAACCGCGTTCCGCAGCGCGTCGGATACCGCGAACACCGTTCCCCGGATGGTTTTCATCGGGTTGGCGACGACGAATGCACCAACGGCAACACCCAGGATGATGAGGAGCTCCCAGGGTTGCCAAAGAACGGAGACCTTGCCGCCGAGTGCGGCAAATCCACCGATAAGGGAAGCGCCCGCAATGAACAGGCCAATAAGAATGGTCACCTAAAAGCTCCCGACTGGTGAGAAAATCGACTGTGATTGGGAGAACGCTAGGAGGTGAGACTTGTCCGAAGCTGACGCGGTGGCGTTTTGGCCGGTATTGGCGCTTCCTGGCCGCGGTCAGCCTGGCGTAAGCTCGCCGCGTGAAAATTCCTCAAATTCTTTTGCCCGCCAGGAGGGATGAGGACATGATCAACACGTTGACCCAGGTGCAGCTCGTCAGATCGAATATGGAGCGTTCGTTGAAGAGCGTGGAAGCGGATCCGACGGTCGAACGCCAGACTGAATACTACCGGGAAAATATCCGCGACATTAAGTCTGTCGACGATTTCCTGGCGGATGACCGCATCTACAATTACGCGATGAAGGCCATGGGTCTGGAAGACATGACCTATGCCAAGGCATTCATGCGGAAAGTGCTGGAAGAGGGCGTTACGGAAAGCGATTCCTTCGCCAACAAGCTCGTGGATACGAGATACAAGGAATTCGCCGAGACCTTCAACTTCGAGCGCTACGGATCGACGACGACATCCTTTTCCCGAACCCAGGAAGGGATCGTCGACAAATACTACCGCCAGACGCTGGAGGTTCGCGAAGGCGAACAGAACCAGGGGGTTCGTCTTGCCCTTTATTTCGAGCGCAAGGCTGCCGATATCACCAACGCCTACGATGTGCTTGCCGATCCGGCGCTGGCCGAAACCGTTTACACCGCACTTGGCCTGCCGCAGGCATTCGCGATGGGCGACATCGACAAGCAGGCCGCCTATCTGGAGGAACGGCTCGAGTTCGACCAGTTCGGCGATCCCGACTATCTGGCTGATTTCCTGACCCGGTTTTCCGCGCTCTACGATCTTTCGAACGATTCCCAGGCCAGCCAGTCTCCGGCCCTGACCATCCTCGGGAACAGCAACGGCATCGTACAGATGGGCGAAAGTCTTCTCGCCAGTATTCAGAAATTCCGCCTCGGAGGCTTTTGATCCATGCAGTCCGCTCTCTATGTCGCGCTTTCGGCGCAGGTCGCTCTGTCCAACCGTCTGGAAACCGTCGCCCGGAATGTCGCCAACATGAACACGGCGGGCTACCGGGCGGACGAGGTCAAGTTCGCGGAACTGGTCTCCCAAGCCGGTCAGAACAAGGTGAGTTTTTCGACCGGCGGGGAGAAATACATCTCGCGTCAGATCGGAAGCCTGAACAAGACGGACAATCCGCTCGACATGGCGATCGAGGGCGATGGCTGGTTCGCGATCCGGGATGCGAACGGCACGGTTTCCTATACCAGGGATGGCCGCTTGCAGATCACGCAGGACGGAACACTTCAAACGCTGACCGGCCAGGTCATTCTGGGGACCGGGGGGCAGCCTATTTCTGTGGATCCGGAAGCCGGGACGCCGCTGATTACCCAATCGGGAGAAATCTCGCAGCGTGAGATCGGTGTGGTTGGACAGGTCGGGCTGTTCCGCATTCCGGAGGAGGCGAAGCTGACGCGCAAGGACAATTCGGCGGTCATTCCGGATGTTCCGGCCACTCCGGTGCTGTTCTTTGACCAGCACGGCATTCGCCAGGGATTTGTCGAAGGCGCGAATATCAATCCGGTGCGCGAGATGACCAAGATGATCATGATTTCTCGTGCTTTCGAAGGCGCGACGAAAATGATCGACATGAGCGATGAAAGCCAGCAAAAGGCGATCCGCGAACTGGGAGCGACTTCATGAGCGCGGTTGACGTAACCGCCGCCATCGGCAGGGCGCCGGAACCGCACACAGGCATGCCGGAAGCCCATGCGGCGGCTGGCCGGTCCGCGTTGTCCGCCGAACAGGCAGGTGGAAACTTCAGTTTCGGGGATTTCCTCGATGTGATCAATCCGCTGCAGCATATTCCGGGGATCGCGGAACTCTACCGCTCGGTGACCAATGACCGGATTTCCGACGATGCACGCAAGGCCGGGAATGCGTTTTACGGATTTGCTCTTGGCGGTCCCGTCGGGCTCGGCGCCATGCTCGCCTATAGCGCTGCCGGCGATCGCTGGGCCGGTTCGGCGGATGAAAATGAGCCGGCTAATCTTCAAGTCGCCGACGCCTCGAAAGTGCCTGGCGTAACGGAAAGCTCCGAAACGGATGGCATACCGGTGCCCGCACGCAAGCCGGAGCTGACGCCGGAGGCCGCGCCTGAGGTTGCACCGGGGGTCACCGACAGTCCGCAAGGGGCCAGGACCGGTGACCTTCTGGGTCAGAAAGTCGCCTCCATAGCGGAGAAATCCAACCCGCCACTTGTCCTGTCCAATCTGTTGTCGAAGGAAGTTTCTTCGGCCAGTGCCGGGAAGGCGAGTGCCGCGGCCGGGACCGGAGCGTCCTCGGTTTCCTATGTTGATGGCGCACCTGCCGCGCATCCGCAGAAGCCCGCTCTTCCGGACGAGCAGGGACTTGGACGTCTTGCGACGCACAAAGCCAACCATCTTCCTCTGGATGTATTAAAGGCCCTTCAGGAACGCCATGCCCAACGCACCGCATCTGAACGCTCTTGACCAGGTTGTCGCGTCGCTGTCGTCACTGGAGACTGAAATCGGTCCCGTGAAACTCAGTGGCCGCGTGACGCAGGTTTCCTCCGAGGCAATCCGGGTGTCCGGCCTGTCGCGCATCGTGTGTCTGGGAGACCTTGTCCAGTTCGAGGGGCGTTCCGGCCTCCGGCAAGGCGAAATCATCCGGCTGGACCAGAAAGACGTCGTGGTCAAACCGCTCGAGCGTGTCACGGATATAGGTATCGGCAGTGTCGCCTCGGTGACAGGCGGACTTGCAATTCATCCGGACATGAGCTGGCGCGGGCGCATCATCAATGCGCTGGGAGACCCCATCGACGGAGCGGGGCCGTTGACCCATGGCGTGGAGGCCTTCCTGCTGGACCGTGCTCCACCTCCGGCCATGAACCGGGCCAAGATTTCAGACGGCGTGAAAACGGGCGTGAGGGTGATCGACCTGTTCACTCCGCTCTGCGTCGGGCAGCGGCTTGGCGTTTTCGCCGGTTCCGGTGTTGGTAAATCCACGCTGCTCGGCATGCTGGCTGGCTTCGGTGACTTCGACACAGTGGTCGTTTGCCTTGTGGGCGAGCGCGGCCGCGAGGTGCGTGAGTTCATTGAAGACAGTCTCGGTGAGACGCTGGCCAGTTCCGTCGTGGTTGCCTCGACCGGAGACGAAAGCGCAATGCAGCGCCGGCTCGCGCCCAAAACCGCCATGAGTGTCGCCGAATTCTACCGCAGCCACGGCCACAAGGTTCTGCTCATTCTGGATTCGGCTACCCGATTTGCCCATGCGGCCCGCGATGTCGCGCTTGCTGCGGGTGAACCGCCGGTCGCCCGCGGTTATCCGCCCAGCGTGTTTGCGGATCTGGCGCGCCTTATCGAACGGGCGGGACCGGGAAACTGCGGCGAAGGGTCCATTACCGGTATCTTTTCGGTGCTGGTGGACGGAGACGATCACAATGACCCGGTTTCCGATACCATCCGCGGTCTGCTTGACGGTCATATCGTCCTGGATCGACAGATTGCGGAATCGGGACGTTACCCTCCGGTAAATGTCCTGAAATCCACCTCCCGTCTTGCGACGCGGGCCTGGACCCCGGAGCAGCAGGAGCTGATCCACAGGATCAAGGGGCTGATCTCGCAATACGAGGACACAAAGGATCTGCGCATGATGGGCGGTTTCCAGAGCGCAGGTGACGAGCAGCTTGAGAAAGCCTGCCGTCTCGTTCCAAAAATCTACGAAGCGATGCGCCAGCGTGCAGACCAGGTTCTGCCGTCCGACCCGTTTGCCGAGCTTGCTCAAGCGCTTTCCGCGGACGCGTAAACTCTTTGTTTGCTTACCGACGCTGAAATAAAAAATGCGCTTTGAAGCGCTATGGTTTTCCTATATACAAACTCGAATAATTTTAAAGAATTCGCTGCTATTTCAGGTGCTTAGGATTTTAGATAAATTATCGGTGACTTTGTCCTCAATATGGATGATCTTTTATTTATATTGATCCGTGAAATTACAAGTTGTCTCTACTATGTTTCTCGAAACAATCCCCAAATAAGGGAAGAAGTGTTGACCTTGTGAATGAGTAATTTTACCCATTGGATATTGGTAAATCCAAGGGGCTAATATGTTTATCATCGTAGACTCGAGAGAGATCGTGACCGCGGGCTATTCCTCGGCATTTGAGCGCGAAGGATACGCTTCGCTGGAACTTCACCCCTCAGAGCTTCTGGACTGGATGGAAATCACCAGCGCCCAGGACCTGTCTTCCGTCGATGCGATATTGCTCGGTGAAAGCGAGGAACGCGCTGGATTTGTCACGTCTATCCGCAACCGCTGCCCGGAAGCGCAGATCGTTGCCCTGCAGGACGCGGCAAGCCTGGAAAGCACACTTGAGCTGTTTTCCGCCGGATTGGACGATGTTCTCAGAAAACCTGTGCACGTCCGTGAGATCATCGCCAGGGTGGGGGCATTTCGCCGCCGCATTACCGCCCGGAACAGTTCTGCCGGAACAGGGGCGATCGAAGTGTTCTTCGACGGCCGCGACCCCCTGGTCGGCGGCGATGTCATGGAATTGCCGCGCCGGGAACGCCGCATTCTGGAATATCTTGTGAAGAACAAGGGTCGCCGTGTGACCAAAACGCAGATTTTCAACGCGGTTTACGGGGTGATGAACGATGGCGTGGATGAGTGCGTGGTCGAAAGCCATATTTCCAAGCTGCGGAAAAAAATCCGTAAAAAGCTCGGCTATGACGCGATCGAATCCACCCGCTATATCGGCTACATGCTGAAGGACGGTTCCGCGGCCAAGCCTAAGGTCGGAGACACCCGCAGACCCGTTCAGGCGTCGCAAGTGGCTGCTTGTGCGAGTGAAAAGACGGCAGACAACAGGACAGTCAAGACGCCTTACCTTTCCGTGGTCAGCGCGTAGCAACACTGCGGACCGTTTAATGTCTTTCGATTGTGATGGGTGGTCTGGCATGGACCTGCGCCAGAGATTTTTGCATGAGGCAAAACCGCTCGCGATCGTGTGGTCGAACGGGAAGCCGCGTTTCTTTCTCAAAGTTGTTAAGGCAAGGGGTGTTTCAATTTACAATTGATTTTTATGGAAAATTTAGAAACCCTATCGAAGATGTGTCGAGAGTCCGGCGCTCTGATCAATTCCGTCAAAGCGAACGTAACATGTTGATAGGGCTCCAGCGCGATGTTGCTGCGTCCCTGAATCGCGTATCGATAAATTAAGCTGGTTTCATCGCCTTAATTTATTCTGTTGCGCGAGGTAAACACATCAAAGCGGAATTGTATTGTTTCCTGTCTTTCCGGACCGGAAGGACAACGTCGAGGTGGGCGTCTTGAGTCTTAGCGGCAGTGCGTCGTTGCCATATACTCCCAAGGAGATGGGCCGGGCGAGCCTGTCCCGCACGTTTATACTTTACACGCTTGGCCTCTTCGCAATTCTTGGCATTATCTTCGTCGGAATCCTCACCAAAATCACCTGGGATGCCGCGCATGCGCGCGCAATCCGTGTCACGGAGGCCTTCTTTCAGGCCACGAAACGGCCGTTTGAGCGGGCGATCTGGACCGTGAACGCGGATGCTACCCTGCAGCTCATTCGTGGTCTTGAAAGCCTTGAAGTGGTCGAGAGGGTCTGGGTCGAGACGCCGGACACCGGGAATTTCGGAGAACCGGCATCCGGGCCCCGGCAGGCCGAGGCATTAAGCTATACCTTGAATTCTCCCAGCACGATCCTGCAGAAGGATGCTATCGGCCAGGTCTTCATTCTGATCGACCGGAACACGATCTCCTATGAAATCGTCTCCACGGTCGGTTTCATCGTATCGGCCATCATCATCTATCTGTTGCTTCTGGCGGTCGTTACCCGGACGGTCTTTCGCCGCCTGATCGGCCGTCCCCTGTCGGCAATCGTGGAGTATCTGTCGACACCCCGCTTGATCGAGGATCCTCCGAGAGCGAAACTGATGGCCGGCCGCGCCGATGAAATAGGCATTCTGGCGGAAAGCCTGCAGTTGATGGTTCAACGTCGTCACCTGGATCTGAAGAAGATCCAGGAGTATCAGACCAATCTTGAAGAGCTGGTTGCTCACAGGACGGAACAGCTCAAGCTGGTTCAGGAGGAACTGATCCAGGCGGACAATCTGGCGGCACTGGGGGCGCTGGTCGCCGGGGTTTCGCACGAATTGAATACGCCGCTTGGCAATGCCCTGATGGCCGCGACGACGATCAAGGATTCAACCGGATATCTTCGCACGGAACTTGACCGCCAGAGCCTGAGCAAGGAAGCGCTGGAAAACGAAGTCGGGCGGATCAGCGACACGGCCAATATCATTGAAAAGACGCTTGGCAGGGCGCGGGAGCTTGTCGGAAACTTCCGGCAGGTTGCCGTCGACCGGCAGAGCGAGAAGAAAAGGCCTTTCAATTTCGACCATATCATCCGTGAAACGCTGGCAACCCTTCAGCCGACGATCAGGAAAACCTCATTCGAGATCGAACTCGACCTGGATGCAGACGAAGTTATCGACAGTTATCCGGGGGCGGTCAGCCAGCTTGTTTCCAATTTCGTCGAAAATGCCATCAAGCACGGATATGAGGGCATCGACCAGGGCCGGATCAGGCTTTCCTCGCAAATCATATCTTCAAAGGAAGACGGTGATGGTGGAGAGCCTGAAAAAACAGTCGTCTTCAAATGCAGGGATTACGGCGTCGGCATTCCAGAGAAGAACCTGAAAAAGGTCTTTGAACCATTTTTCACGACGAAGTTCGGCAAAGGGGGATCCGGTCTGGGAATGGCGATCTGTTACCAGCTGGTGACGGAAGCCCTCAACGGAACGATTTCTGTTACCTCTGAAGTGGGATCGGGTACTGAATTCACGATTGAATTTCCTGCCAGAGCCCCGCAGAAGGCTCAAACACCAATAAGAAAAAGGGTTCAATAAAATGGTGATGGACTTTCTTGCGCCCGTAAAGCCCAGGCTGGAAAAAAGCAAAAAGTCCCCTTGGAAAATTCTGATCGTCGATGACGATCCCGACGTTCATGAGGTGACAAGGATCGCGGTTTCCGGTTGCCTTTTCGAAGACAGGCCGTTCGAGCTTCTTCATGCTCTTTCCGCTGAGGAAGCACGCGTGATTTTCCTTGAAGAGGACGATATCGCGGTTGCGCTGGTGGACGTGGTCATGGAAAGCGACACTGCGGGTCTCGGTCTGGTCAGCTGGATCCGGTCCGAACTTGACAACCAGTTCACGCGTTTGATCCTGCGGACAGGCCAACCGGGCTATGCGCCGCAAACCGACGTGATCATGAAATTCGATATCGACGGCTATGCCGAAAAGGCGGAACTGTCCCGTACCAAGCTGATCACGGCGATCATTACGGCATTGCTGGGCTACAAGCTGGTCATGTCGCTGGAAGCCAACCGGCAAAAGCTCAAGCAATTGAATGCGCATTTTGCCGCTATCGTCGAAAAGAATGCCCTGAGCGATTTTGCTTCGGCGGTTCTAACGGAGATTACGCAACTGATCGGTCAGCCCGTCGGGTGCTTCCTGTGCGGTCTGGACGCACTTCCCGACTATGGGATCGTCGACAAGTCCAACGTCAGGGTCCTGGCTGCGTTGGGCGATTTTGCTGACAAGACCGATCTTCCGATCGATATGCTGGGCGACGATACCATCCGGGCCTCGGTGCATGAGTGCATTGAAACCCTGACATCCAGTTCATCGCATCAAGGGGTCGCCCTGCCGCTCGTGACGCGCAACGGCATGACCGGAGCGCTTTTTCTGGCCATGCCGGAGGCGGAGCTTGAGGAACTCGTCGGTTCGGAAGTCGTCCAGCTCTTTGTTGCCAACGTAGCGCTCGGCTACGAGAAGACCGGCCTTCTGGAGCATATCCGCAATCTTGCCTACGTCGACCGGATAACGGGCCTGTCGACCTTTTCGGGGTTCATCGAAACCTTTCAGCGCCACGCAGCCAAGCACACTTCTCTTCTCGTCGTGCATTCTGACATTCAAAGGTTCCGGGTGATCGTCGACGGTATCGGCGATGAAAAGGCCGGCGCCGTCCTGAAAAAAACCGGTCACAGGCTGGCGCAAACGTTCCCGGATGCGCTGTCGATCGCACGCAAGGAAAAGGATGAATTCCTCATTCTCCTGAAGGGAGGCGAGGACAACCGGATTCAGGATGTCGTTGCGCGGGTGGAAGATGCCTTCCATGAACCGATCACGCTGGACGACACCCAGATAACCTTTAGGATGCGGCTTGGATTTGCGGCTGTGGGAGACGGCGAACACCAGGAGGCGGAGCAACTTGTGCGCCACGCCTCAATTGCGTTGAACGACGTCCGGCAAAAGCGCCTTACCAATCACGCGGTGTTCCATCCCCTGATGCAGGAGGCGGCGTTCGAGCGTCTTCGTCTTGCCTCGCTGCTCACCGAAGGGAGTGACAAGACCGAATTCTTCCTGCATTACCAGCCGATCATGCAGGCACGGGACGAGAGTATCGCTTCTTTCGAAGCGTTGATGCGGTTCCGTACCCCGTCGGGCAACTTCCTGAACACCGCCCGTATGATCGAAGCTGCTGAAACCAGTGGCCTGATCTCCGAAATCGGCGCCTGGATCTTCAAGACGGCCTTTGCCGAATTCAGCGCATTGTCTGCTGTTTCCGATCAAGTCCGGCTGAATGTGAACCTGTCCCCCCAGCAGGTCCAGGCAAACAGGATCTACAAGGACATTGAAGATGCCGCCTCGGCCGCGGGTTTGTCCCTCAACCGTCTTGTCTTCGAGGTGACGGAAGGATTGTTCCTGAACAACGATCAGGTCACGCTGTCCCTGCTGACATGGTTGCGCAACAAGGGGGCGAAGGTCGTCATAGACGATTTCGGCACCGGATATTCGTCGTTAAGCTATCTGCGCAAGCTTCCGGTCGACGGTATCAAGATCGATCGCAGCTTCATCATGAACATGGAGCAGGATCCGGATGCGCTGGCGGTGGTCAAATCCATCGTCGCGGTGGCCCAGGCTCTGGATCTGAGCGTCACGGCGGAAGGCGTTGAAACAGATGGTCAGCGCAAGCTCATGCGGGAGTTGCGGTGCGATTATCTGCAGGGATATTTTTATTCAAAACCCTTGAGCAGCACCGATCTCATTGCCTTTGTCCAAAAAGCCGCAGGGCCCGGAGTGGCTGTCGGGTAGGGAGCCCTGCACCCCGTTTCGTCAAGCTTGTCCCTCACAATTGATGCCCTGAAGGCAGGTTGCTTGCCCGTGTAGGGTCTACACAGATTTTCCACGCAGATAACCGATTGAAATTTTATACAAAACACGCTCTCATGGGATCAACGCAACAGCGCTGAACGCCTTTTTGCGTTGAGGTGCAGCCAAGTCATTGCCAATATTCGCCGAAGCGCGAGATGGGGAGAAGATAAATGGACATGAACGGATCCCACCGGATACCGGCCAAACGGGAAACCGTCTGGGAAGCTCTGAACGATCCGGAGGTCCTGAAAGCCTGCATACCGGGTTGCGAGAGCCTTGAAAAAATCTCGGACACGGAAATGACCGCCGCTGTGACCACCAAAATCGGTCCGGTCAAAGCCAAGTTCAAAGGCGCGGTGACTTTCGAGAATATCAACGCTCCGGAAAGCTATACGATTTTAGGGGAAGGCAAGGGTGGCGTTGCCGGATTCGCCAAAGGTTCAGCGGAGGTCAAACTGACCGAGGAAGGCGATGAGACCGTTCTGAATTATGTGGCCAAGGCGCAGGTCGGTGGAAAGCTCGCCCAGCTCGGCAGCCGGCTGATCGATTCCACCGCAAGGAAGATGGCGGAAGAGTTTTTCGGCAAATTTTCCGAAATGGTGGGCGGAACATCCGCGCAGGACCAGGCCGAAAGCGTTTCTGACGATCAGCTTGATCCGGGCGTGGCTGAGGATGCCAAACGGATTGCGCTGGAAGAAACAACCGACGAGGTCGTTCACGCGATCGAGGACGCCGAGCACGCCGTTGAAGAGAAGTTGCATCAGGCCGAGGAAAATCTGGAAGCGGCTGCCGGCCGGAATGTTCTGGGTGGACCCGTTGTCTGGGGTCTGGCCCTTCTGGCGGCTGTCATTGTTGTTCTGGCACTTGCAACATGAGCGATGTTGCTCAATCTTAAATCGGGGGGCGACTTAATCTGAGGTCTGGCGGTTTCCGTTCCGCCGGACTTCAGCAAAAAAGAACACGGCGGCAAGCCGGATGCTGTTGAGTCCAGGCTCGAAGAATTACATGAGGGAGAGGTATTCATGTCGAAAGTATCGATGGTATTGAACGGCAAGGCTGTTTCGGCGGATGTCGAAGACCGGACGCTGCTTGTTTCGTTCATCCGCGAAGTCCGCGAGCTGACCGGCACACATGTCGGTTGTGACACGTCGCAATGCGGCGCCTGTGTCGTTCATGTGGACGGCAGGGCCGTCAAGTCGTGCACAATGCTGGCGGCGCAGGCTGATGGCGCCGAGGTCCTGACCATCGAGGGGCTTGCCAGAGATGGCGCGTTGCATCCGATCCAGGCCGCATTCCGCGAGCATCATGGTCTGCAATGCGGTTTCTGCACACCCGGGATGATCCTGAGCGCTCTGGATATGATCAACCGCCACGGGCCGGGAAACCTGGATGAAAAGACCATCCGCCACGAGCTGGAGGGCAATATCTGCCGCTGCACCGGCTACCATAATATCGTCAAGGCGATCAAAGCCGCTTCCGACCAGATGGCCGGTATGGCCCAGGCTGCTGAATAATCGGCCTGCACTCCTGACTTTGACGCGCGGGAATTCCCGCGCAGAGACAACAAGACCGTTCAGCTTGATCCGTTGCCGGGGGGAATTTGGCAATCGAGGGCTGTCCGCCGGGTCTTGAGACAGACAGAAACCGGTTCCGGCGGTTGCCGGGACGACCGGTCTGAGGAGATTTTCCGGAACAGGCGGCTCCGGAGCAGTTTTTAGGGAGAGAGACGATGGCAGTTGAGGGGATCGGGGCACGCGCCCTGCGCAAAGAGGACAAGCGCTTTCTTACCGGCAAGGGCCGGTACACGGACGATATAGTCGCTCCGGGTATGGGGTTTGCGGCCTTCGTGCGCTCGCCGCACGCTCATGCAAGGATCAAGGGAATTGACGCCAGCGCCGCCCTGGCCAAGCCAGGTGTCGATGCGGTCCTGACCGGCGACCAGTTGGTCGGCGACGGGATCGGCAATATTATCTGCGGCTGGATGATCCATTCCAAGGACGGCACGCCAATGAAAATGGGCGGCTGGCGCGCTCTTGAGCCGGAACTCGTCCGACATGTCGGCCAGGCCGTTGCCGTGGTGATCGCGGATACGCTCGGGCAGGCCCGCGATGCGGCCGATGCGGTTGTCGTCGATTATGAGGAATTGCCATCGGTCACCGATGCGGTCGCGGCTCTTGGGCCGGATGCGCCGCAAATTCATCCCGAAGCGGAAGGCAACCTGATTTTCGATTGGGAAATCGGCGATGAGGCGGCGGTCAATGCCGCATTCGAAAACGCCGCCCACGTCACGCGGATGAACATCCAGAACAACCGGGTCGTTCCGAACCCGATGGAACCGCGCGCGGCACTGGCGGACTACAACACCGCCGAGGAGCATTTCACGCTCTACACCACCTCGCAGAACCCGCATGTGGCTCGGCTGGTGCTGTCGGCATTCTACAATATAGCTCCCGAACACAAACTGCGGGTGGTCGCGCCGGATGTCGGCGGCGGATTTGGCGCCAAGATCTATGTCTATCCGGAAGAAATGGTCTGCCTCTGGGCGTCCAAGCGCGTCGGCAGGCCGGTCAAATGGGTTTGTGACCGCACGGAAGCCTTCCTGACGGACGCCCATGGCCGGGATCACCAGTCCGAAGCGGAACTGGCACTTGATTCGGATAACAAGATCATAGGCTTGCGGGTGAAGACCGTCGCCAATCTCGGCGCTTACATGTCGTTGTTCTCGTCCGCGGTGCCGACCTATCTTTACGCGACCCTGCTCTCGGGCCAGTATAATATTCCTGCGGTCCACGCCAATGTGAAGGCGGTCTACACCAATACAACGCCAGTGGATGCCTATCGCGGGGCGGGGAGGCCGGAAGCGACCTATCTCCTGGAACGGATCATGGAAACGGCTGCGCGCGAAGTCGGTCTTTCACCGGCTGATTTCCGCCGCAGAAATTTCGTCAGATCCTTCCCGCATCAGACGCCGGTCATCATGTGCTATGACGCCGGAGACTATGACGCGACACTGGATGCCGCCCTGAATGCCGCCGATTATGACGGATTTCCCGCCCGCAAGGCGGAAGCTGCGTCACGCGGAAAACTGCGCGGCATCGGTATCTCCTGCTACATCGAGGCTTGCGGCATCGCGCCCTCGGCCGCTGTCGGTTCGCTGGGAGCGGGTGTCGGACTGTGGGAATCGGCCGAGGTGCGGGTGAACCCGGTCGGAACGATCGAGATCCTCACCGGGTCGCACAGCCATGGCCAGGGCCACGAAACCACGTTTTCGCAATTGGTCTGTGAAAGGTTCGGCCTCGATAGCGATTCCGTCGCCATCGTCCACGGCGATACGGACAAGGTGCAGTTCGGCATGGGTACCTATGGCTCGCGTTCCGGCGCGGTCGGCATGTCCGCCATAGTCAAGGCACTCGACAAGGTCGAGGCGAAGGCGAAAAAGATCGCCGCTCATCTCATGGAAGCCTCGGAAGGCGATATTCAGATCGAGGGCGGTGAGCTGAAGGTCGCCGGCACGGACAAAAAGCTTTCCTTCACCGAAGTGGCGCTCGCCGCCTATACGGCTCACAACTTGCCGGAAGGCATGGAGCCCGGTCTGAAGGAGGGAGCCTTCTACGATCCGACAAACTTCACATTCCCGGCGGGGACCTATATCTGTGAAGTCGAGATCGATCCGGAAACCGGCAAGACCGAGATCGTGAATTTCGTCGCCGCGGACGATTTCGGCAAGGTCATCAACCCGATGATCGTGGAAGGCCAGGTACACGGCGGACTGGTTCAGGGGATCGGCCAGGCGCTTCTCGAAAGCGTCACCTATGGAGAAAACGGCCAACTCCTGACCGCGACCTACATGGACTATGCGATGCCGCGCGCGGATGACGTTCCGTCCTTCAACCTTTCGACCCACGAGACCCTGTGCCCGGGTAACCCGCTCGGCATCAAGGGCTGCGGAGAAGCCGGAGCGATCGGATCGCCTCCTGCCGTCATCAACGCCATTACGGATGCGATCGGCAACAATGACCTGACAATGCCGGCCAAGCCCGAAAAAGTCTGGGCGTTGTACCATTCTTCCATGAAGGAGGCGGCCGAATAAATGACGCAGCCGAACGTGAATCACAAGGCCATGGCGGGTGCGCCCGTTCAGCGGATACTGGTGCCCCTTTCAAGGGGCGGCCGCCGGCAGCCCGCAGCTCCAAGTGCAGTTTTATCAAACCTGAACCCATCCATATGGGAGACATATTATGTATGAAACGACTTATCACCGTGCCGGATCGGTTGCCGACGCAGTCCGAATGATTGCCGAAGCAGAAGACGGAAAATTCCTGGGCGGGGGGCAGACGTTGCTGCCAACCATGAAACAGCGTCTGGCCGCGCCGTCCGATCTGGTGGACGTCACGAAAATTCCGGACATGAAAGGCATTCGGGAAGAGGGGGGGCAGATTGTCATCGGCGCTGCGACACCGCATGCCGAAGTCGCCGCCTCTGCTCTGGTCAAATCCAAGCTTCCGGGACTTGCCACCCTTGCCGGAGGCATCGGGGATCCGGCTGTCCGCCACATGGGAACAATCGGAGGCTCGATCGCCAACAACGACCCGGCCGCCGACTATCCGGCTGCTCTTGTCGGTCTGGGCGCGAGCGTGACGACCAGCAAACGCACGCTTTCCGCGGAAGATTTTTTCGTCGGAATGTTCGACACGGCACTCGATGAAGATGAAATCGTGATCTCCGTTGCCTTCCCGGCTGCCGAGAAGTCGGCTTATGCCAAGTACCCCAACCCTGCCTCACGCTATGCGATGGCCGGGGTGTTTGTTGCCCGGCACAGCGATGGTTCCGTGCGCGTGGCGGTCACCGGAGCCGGGCACTACGGTGTCTTCCGGGTCGACGGAATGGAGGAGGCGCTGGCCGCCAACTGGTCTCCAGAAGCCGTTGCCGGCATCAGCGTCGATTCAGGTGGAATGTTGCATGATGTTCACGGGTCCGCCCACTACCGGGCAAACCTGGTGACGGTCATGGCAAAACGGGCTGTGGCCGCCGCAGGCTGACGGTTCGGTATTTTTCCCGGACGTGAACCCGGCCGCTTTGCGGCCGGGTTTTTTTACGTACTTCGCTGATCAGAGAATCAGGACCGGCACCGGTGTCCCGGCTTTTTGAGCAGGTGCATGGGGCGGGCGGATGATGAGCGCGCCGGATTTTGCCAGAAGGCCGAGCATGGAACTGTCCTGCCGGGAAAACGGTGTTGCGATCAGGTGACCGTCCGCGTCCTGCGAAAGCCCGGCGCGCACATAGTCCTGCCGCCGGTCGTTTTCCGGCAGATCCCCACCCAGCACAGCCTGTTTCTGCGTTGTGTCGCCCGGCGTGTTTCCAAGCATTGCCTGCAGGAGCGGTTTCAGGAACAGCAGGCCGCAGACCAGGCTGGAAACAGGGTTGCCTGGAAGCCCGAGAACTCTGGTTCTGCCGAGGTGGCCGGCCATCAACGGCTTGCCCGGCCGCATGGCGATACGCCAGAAGGAAAGATCCATGCCTTCCTTTCCCAGAACCTCCTGAACGATGTCATGATCGCCCACGGACGCGCCGCCAAGCGTTACGAGAATATCCGCTTCTTCAGTGATGGCTCTGCGGATATGCGTGGCAAGCTCTACCGGATCGTCGGGCGATATGCCCAGATACAGAGGTTGTCCGCCGCAATCGGCAACGAGCGCGGCAATCCCGATATGGTTTGAGGCGATGATCTGATCCGGACCGGGTTCCGTCCCGGGAGGGACCAGTTCGTCTCCGGTCGCAAGAATGGCGACTTTTGGCTTGCGGATTACCGGCAGCTCGGCATGGTTCATGGCCGCGGCAAGGGCCAGATGCCTGTAAGCCAGCTTGAGAGGCGGTGCGAGCAGGACGTCGCCGCTTGAAAAATCCAGGCCGGCAGGACGGACAAAAGCGCCCATCCGGGGCGCTTCCAGAACCGTGATCAAATCGCCGGAGCGCTGTGCATTTTCCTGAATGAGAATCGTGTCGGCGCCATCGGGAACCGGCGCGCCGGTGAAGATGCGTACCGCCTGACCCGGTTCGACGCTGCCTGTAAAACCATGGCCCGCGGGGGCTTCGCCTATGATCTGCAATTGCGTCCGTTCGCCGGCTAGATCCTGGTGCCGGATGGCGTAACCGTCCATTGCCGAGGCGGAAAAAGGGGGCTGGGTGCGTGTCGATCTGAGCGCTTCGGCAAGGAACCGGTTGTTGGCCAGCTCCAGCGGTACGGTTTCCCTTCCCAGTGGAGACACTCCAGCCAGAAGTCTTTCAAGTGCTTCGGCGACCGGCATCAGGCTCATCAGGTGCCGCCTTTGCCGCCGTCTTTGTCCAGTGTCCAGCGACCGCTTTTGCCGCCAGCCTTTTCCACCAGCCGGATGTCGCCGATCACCATGCCGCGGTCGACAGCCTTCGCCATGTCGTAGACGGTCAGGCAGGCGAGGGAACAGGCTGTGAGGGCTTCCATCTCGACACCCGTCTGGCCGCTGACCTTGGTGGTCGCGGTGACGACCAGGCCGGGGAGCGCTTCGTCGGCTTCAATCTCGACCGTGACTTTCGACAACATCAAAGGATGACAGAGCGGGATCAGTTCGTGGGTTTTCTTGGCGGCCAGTATGCCGGCGATACGGGCGGTTCCGATCACGTCGCCTTTCTTGGCATTGCCCGAGCGGATCAGGTCCAAGGTCTCCCGGCGCATGGTCACGGAGCCCCGGGCGACGGCTGTGCGGTGCGTGACGCTCTTTTCAGAGACGTCCACCATGTTCGCGGCACCGGTTTCGTCCAGATGCGTGAGTGTCGGATCCTGACCGGCCATTTCCGCCTAGACCGCCCTGGAAAACACAGGGCGGCGGGCCAGCAAAGCCCTTGTCGCCGCCGCCACATCGTCCTGCCGCATCAGGCTTTCGCCGATCAGGAATGTGGAAATTCCGATCTTGTTCATGCGCTCAAGGTCCGCCGGTGTGAAGAGGCCGGATTCTCCGACCACGATCCTGTCGGCGGGAACCTGAGGCGCCAGCTCTTCACTGATTTCCAGCCTGGTTTCAAAGGTCTTCAGATTGCGGTTGTTGATGCCCAGAAGCGGGGAGGAGAGTTTCAACGCGCGCTCAAGTTCGTCGGCGTTGTGAACTTCCAGCAGAACGTCCATTCCAAGATCGAACGCGGTCTCTTCCAGTGCCCGGGCAGTCGCATCGTCGACGGCGGCGAGAATGATCAGGATGCAGTCCGCGCCCCAGGCACGCGCCTCGTAGACCTGATAGGTGTCGTAGAGAAAATCCTTGCGCAGCGCGGGCAGGGAGACCGCGTCGCGGGCAGCCGCCAGGAATTCGGGTTTTCCCTGGAATGACGGCGTGTCGGTGAGGACCGACAGGCAGGCGGCGCCTCCAGCCTCATAGGCCCTGGCAAGTTGTGGCGGGTTGAAGTCTGCCCGGATCAGGCCCTTGGATGGGCTCGCCTTTTTGATTTCGGCGATCAGGGCAAACCCGCCATCGGCGTGTTTCGCCTCGATGGCCTTCGCAAAGCCTCGCGGCGAAGCAAGATCGGCAATTTGCGCCCTGAGGTCCTCCAGGGAAACCCTGGATTTGGCCGCGACGATTTCCTCGCGCTTATAGGCTTCGATTTTCTTCAGGATATCAGACATTTGCCTATCCGTTCGAGACTGCGACCAGTTTTTCCAGCGTGTCGGCCGCCGAGCCATTGTCTATCGCGCCGGCCGCCATGTCGACACCGTCCTTCAGGTTGTCCGTCTTGTCGGCAACCATCAGCGAGGCGGCGGCGTTGAAGAGAACAATGTCACGGTAGGCGTTTTTCACACCCGCCAATACCTCCCTCAAGGCCTTTGCGTTTTCCGCAGGAAGTCCGCCCTTCAGGTCCTGCGGCCTGGCGAGCGGCAAGCCGACCTGGTCCGGGGAAATTTCGAAGGATCTGATTGAACCGTTTTCCAGTGCGCTCACGAAGGTCGGGCCGGTGGTGGTGATTTCGTCCATACCGTCGGAACCGTGTACGACCCACGCTTTTTCCGAGCCGAGATCCTTCAGGGACCGGGCGACCGGTTCCACCCATTCGCGGGCGAACACACCGACCATCTGGCGCTTGACACCGGCCGGATTGGAAAGCGGACCGAGCAGATTGAAAATCGTCCGGGTACCAAGTTCCACCCGCGTCGGGCCGACATGCTTCATCGCGGCGTGATGAAGCGGCGCGAACATGAAGCCGATACCGGTCTTGTGGATGCACTCGGAAATCTTTTCCGGCGGGATATCGATATTGACGCCCAGTTCCGCCAGCGCTTCCGCCGCGCCGGACTTTGAGGACAGCGAGCGGTTGCCGTGTTTGGCGACCGGTACGCCGCATGCGGCGACGACGATCGCCGTGCAGGTCGAGATGTTGTAGGTGCCGGAATTGTCGCCTCCGGTTCCGACGATATCGATGGCATCCGCCGGTGCCGATACCGGCAGCATCTTTGCGCGCATGGTGGCAACCGCGCCGGTAACTTCGGCGATGCTTTCACCGCGGACACGCAGGGCCATCAGGAAGCCTCCCAACTGGGAGGGCGTGGCGGCGCCTGAGAGGATCACTTCAAAGGCTTCCCGGGCTTCTTCCGGGTTCAATGCATGGCCATCGGCGACCTTGGCAAGGAAGTCTTTGAAGGTGGTCATGTCGTCAATCCGCTTGTCGTGGAATCAGTTCTGGTTCAACCCGATCGCCTGGGAAATCGCCGCATTGTTGATTTCGACACCTGCCTTGTCTTCCCGATCGGTAATGAACTGGCCGAGGAGAGAATCCTGTATCTGCTGGGACATCTGCTGGCCCAATGCGGTTACTTCAGGTGAAGAGGCATTGAATTCGGGAACGGTCGCCGCGGTGACCTCGAGTACAATCTGTCCCGCGCCATCGGCCGATTCCGTTGTCCCGTTCGTTCCGACGGGTCCGCTGAACACCGTAGAAACCGCGTTCCGGCCGAAGTCGCCGGACGGGGAATTGCGCGTCAGGCCCGTTGCTTTCTTCACTTCCAGCCCGGTCTCTTCCGCGAGGGACTGAAGCGGAGTTCCGCTTTCCGCCTTTGCAAGCAGATCGGCGGCGGTATCGGAAAGCCGTTTGGCGAGTTCATCTTTCTTCCAGGCGGCAATCACGTCGTCCCTGACCTCGTCAAGGGTCCGGTCGCGGGATGGGATCACCTTGGAAACTTCGTACCAGAGAAAGCCCCTGTCCCCGAGTTGAAGGACATCGTTTTCAATGCCGATATCGCTGTCGAAGGTTCCGGCGGTCAGGCCTTCCGCGTCCGGCAATTCAACATCCGCGCCATTCATGGACTTGCCAGAGGCGTCGAAGGCTTCCGGCGTCTCGATCGTCAGCGAAAAGCGTTCGCCGATTTCCTCCAGCAGCGCGCCACCGGCCCGGGCATCCTCGACCTCATCGAGGAGATCGAGGATTTCCCGTTCCGCCTGTTCCCTGGCAAGATCCTGAACGATCCCGGCCTTGACCTCTTCAAAGGGCTGTGTGCTTTCCGGCAGAACTTCCTGGACATTGAGGATAACGGTGGAGAACCGTCCTTCAACCGGGCCGCTCGTTGCGCCTTCTTGCAGCGAAAATGCGGCGTCGCCAAGCGTCTCGTCGAGAAAATCGGCCTTTGACATCACACCGAGAGAGACATCGTTGCCGCTGAGGTTGCGATCACTCATGAGCTCGTCGAAGGTCTTGCCGTTTTCCAGCTCCGCGGCGGCTTCCACGGCTGCTTCCTGTGACGGAAAGGTCATCTGGCGCACTTTGCGGCGTTCCGGCTGAGAGAAGTCCTCGCTGCGGCGCTCGTATTCGGCGCGGGCATCTTCCTCCCTGATATCCGCAGGGCGCGCGACCGTGTCCGGCGTCAACGCGACAAATTTGATTTCGCGGTATTCCGGAGCGCGGAACTCATCCTTTTTCTCATCGAAATAGGTGCTCAGAACGTCGTCGGCGGGATCCTCGATTTCACCGATGAAATCCGCGGTGACGAGCAGGTAGTCGGCATCGCGGGTTTCGCGCTGATAGGCATCGAGAACTTCCACATAGCTGACCGGGGCTTTCATGCCACCGGCAAGGCCTTCGGCAAGCTGGCTTCTTTCGGCAATGGCCCGGCGCTGGAGCACATATTCGTCTTCACGGAAACCGTTGGCCTGAAGCACCTGCTGCAGGCGGCTGCGATCGTAGCGGCCGCCAGGACCCTGAAAGGCGGGATCGGACTGGATGATGGTTGCAAGGCGCTCGTCAGAGACACCGAGTTTCAGGTTCCGGGCCGTATCGTTCATGGCGGCCTCGGCGATCAACTTGCCAAGAGACTGCTGCGGCACGCCGAGAGAAGCGCCTTCTGCTGGCGTCAGAGGACGGCCGAATTGCTGGCCAAGCCTGTTGAGGTCCTGGCGGTAGGTCCGGTCGAAATCGAAAAGGGAGATATCCGAATTACCGACCTTGGCCACGGTGTCCTGGTTTATATTCCCCAGAAAACCGCTTATTCCCCAGACGGCGAAGCTGAAAATAAGCAGAGCGATAAACAGTTTGGCAAACCAGGTGCCAGCGCCCTTGCGCAGCGCGTCAAGCATGACGTCTCCCGTTATTCTTGTTTTTCCAACAGCCGGACTTCCGGGCTGCGTTTTGCTTCGGCCCAGGCCGGAGCGGGCGGATCATAATGAGGTGGCGCCGCAGCCGCAAGGCGGCCCGGACACAAACTTTACGCGTAATCGCAAGGGCCTGAACGTAAATTCACCGCGACAGGCAGATTGCATCGGTCCGGCGCTTCTGCTCTAAAGTCGGCAAACAGGTATCAGGCCGTGGGAGGAAGTTGACTATGGGTGTGAAGATCAAACCGCTGGTGGCCGGAAACTGGAAGATGAATGGCCTGAAATCGAACCTGGCGGAATTCTACAAGATGAGGGCCGGGCTCACGGACGATCTGGCGGAAGCTGTAGACACCATGATCTGCCCGCCCGCGACGCTGATCGCCGTTCTGGCGGAAAGTTCGGCGGGTGGGGCGATTGCGCTTGGCGGCCAGGATTGCCACGCTGAGATGTCCGGTGCGCATACAGGCGATATTTCCGCCGAGATGTTGAAGGATGCCGGGGCAAAGGCCGTTATAGTCGGTCATTCGGAGCGGCGCGCGGATCACGGTGAAAAAGATGCCGACGTCAATGCCAAGGCGCAGGCGGCCTGGCGGGCGGGCCTGACCGCAATCATCTGCGTGGGAGAGACCGAGGCGGAGCGAAAAGCCGGACAGGCTGTCGGCGTCGTCGAGCGTCAGCTCAATGGCTCCGTTCCAGACGGGGCGACGGCTGAAAACACCGTTGTCGCCTACGAACCTGTGTGGGCGATCGGGACCGGGCTCACGCCGACAGCAGGTGACGTGGAAGATATGCACAAGGCCATGCGGGACAATCTGGTGACCAGATTCGCCGGTGCCGGTGACGCGATGCGGCTTCTTTACGGCGGCTCGGTCAAGCCCGCCAATGCCGGGGAACTTATGGCGGTTGCCAATGTCAACGGAGCTCTTGTGGGAGGCGCCAGCCTCACCGCGGACGCCTTTTTGGGAATACTGGCGGCCTATTCCTGAACGGTGGTTCTTGAAGCTTCTGCGACGAAGGTGCATTTGAAGGGTGGAAAGCTGCCGGTGTCTGGTGTAGAAGGCCGCAAATCTTGAACTCAATACAGAATGGCGTTCGATGGAAACCGTAGTCATCGTTATCCACCTTATGGTCGTGTTGGCCCTGGTGCTTGTTGTCCTCCTGCAGCGTTCCGAAGGCGGTGCGCTTGGCATTGGCGGCGGAGGCGGCGGTCTGATGTCGAGCCGCGGTACGGCGAACATCCTCACCCGGGCAACCGCGGTTCTGGCAGCTGTTTTCTTCGTGACGTCCATCGCGCTCAGCCTGATTGCCAAGAACCAGGAAAGCCCGGCGTCCATTCTGGACGCGACACCGGCTGCAACCACCGGCACTCCGGCAACCACGGATGGTGGTGCCGATACAGACGGCGCCGGCGGTATTCTCGATTCTCTGAAACAGCAGAGCCAGCCTTCCGGGCCACAAGTTCCGGCAGCGCAGTAGGTTTGCTGCCGCGGCTCTTCGGCCCTTTCGCCTGACATATGCCCTGCGGTTGAACACGCAGGGCATTTTTATGTGTTAAGAACGTAACTCCCGAGTGGCCAAAGCGCCCTCGGCACGGATATGGTATTGGTCCATGGCGCGATATATATTCATCACTGGCGGCGTGGTCTCCTCGCTTGGAAAAGGTCTTGCTTCCGCGGCACTTGGCGCATTGCTCCAGGCACGCGGATATAAGGTCCGACTGCGTAAGCTCGACCCTTATCTCAACATCGATCCGGGCACCATGAGCCCGTATCAGCACGGCGAATGTTTTGTGACCGACGACGGGGCCGAAACCGACCTCGACCTCGGCCACTACGAACGCTTCACCGGCCGTCCCGCGAACCAGCAGGACAACATCACCACCGGCAGGATCTATCAGGACATCATTGCCAAGGAACGCCGGGGGGATTATCTCGGCGGGACCGTTCAGGTCATTCCTCACGTTACCGATGCGATCAAGAATTTCGTCGTGACCGGCAACGAGGACTATGACTTCGTCCTCGTTGAAATCGGCGGAACCGTGGGCGACATTGAAGGTCTGCCCTTCTTCGAGGCGATCCGGCAGCTTGGCAACGATCTGCCGCGCGGCGATGTGGTCTACGTCCATCTGACGCTTATGCCCTACATACCCAGTGCCGGGGAGATGAAGACCAAGCCGACACAGCACTCGGTCAAGGAATTGCGGTCGATCGGAATTCAGCCAGATATCCTGATGATCCGCTGCGACCGGCCGATTCCCGAGACCGAAAAGCGCAAACTGTCGCTGTTCTGCAACGTGCGCGAAAGCGCCGTGATACCGGCCTACGACGTCAAATCGATCTACGATGTGCCGATTGCCTATCACAAGGAAGGGCTCGACGACGAAGTGCTGGCCGCGTTCGGGCTGACAGGCGCTCCCGCGCCCGTGCTGGACCGCTGGGAAGGTATTTCCCAGGCGGTAGCCAACCCGGAAGGCGAGGTCAAGATCGCGATTGTCGGCAAATACACGGTTCTCAAGGACGCTTACAAGTCCCTGATCGAAGCGCTGGTGCATGGCGGTATCGCGAACAGGGTCAAGGTGGACATCGAGTGGATCGAATCGGAGACGTTCGAGAAGCAGGATCCGGGCCCCTATCTTGAGGGAGTTCACGGCATTCTTGTTCCCGGCGGTTTCGGCGAGCGGGGCGCGGAAGGCAAGATCGCGGCGGCCCACTATGCCCGCACCCGCGATATTCCCTATTTCGGGATCTGCTTCGGCATGCAGATGGCTGTTCTGGAAGCCGCGCGGAGCCTTGCCGGCATCAAGGAAGCCAATTCCACCGAATTCGGTCCCGCGAAGGAACCGGTGGTCGGTCTGATGACCGAGTGGACAAAGGGCAACTACAAGGAAGTGCGGGATTCGGAAGGCGATCTCGGCGGCACGATGCGTCTCGGCGCTTATCCCGCAAGCCTCAAGGCCGGATCCAAGATTGCCGAAATCTACGGTGAGACAAGCATTTCAGAACGTCACCGCCATCGCTATGAAGTCAATATCGGCTATAGGGAAAAGCTGGAGAACTGCGGCCTCATCTTTGCCGGCACGTCTCCGGACGGTGTGTTGCCGGAAACGGTCGAAATCGAGGATCATCCGTGGTTCATCGGGGTTCAGTACCATCCGGAACTGAAATCCCGGCCGTTTGCCCCGCATCCGCTGTTCGCCTCCTTCATCGGTGCCGCTGTTCATCAGAGCCGTCTGGTCTGACGGGATTTCGCCAACACGGCAAGGGAGAGGTTATGGTGCGCGGGCTTGATCATCTGGTCGTCGCGGTGAAGGATCTCGACGCTGCCTTCCAGGCTTATACAGGTCTCGGCTTCACCATGACGCCTGTGAACCGGCACTCCTGGGGAACCGCCAACCGGCTGATCCAGCTCGACGGGTTCTTCATCGAAGTTCTGGCAGTCGCCGACCCGGCACTGATCCAGGAAGCGGAAGGCGAAGCCTTTTCCTTTGGCGCGTTCAACAGGGATTTTCTCGCCAAGGGGGAAGGGGCCAGCATGCTGGTTCTTGAAAGCCGGGATCCGGGTGTCGACCGGGCCGATTTCGTAAAAGCCGGACTGCAGGTGTTCGAACCGTTTTCCTTTGAACGGACCGCGAATCTCGCCGACGGGTCCACAGCCAGGGTCGGCTTCGATCTGACATTCCTGCGCGACCCCCTGGGGCCTGGGATCGGCTATTTTACCTGTCACAACAGGTTTCCGGAGAATTTCTGGAAACCGTCTTTCCAGAGCCACGAAAACGGCGCGCAAAGCGTCAAGGCCGTTTACCTGCTGGCGGAAGACCCCTCCGATCATCACGAATTTCTGGGCGGCATGACCGGTCAGCGGGAAATGCGCGCCACCAGCCTGGGTCTTGAGCTGAATACTCCGCGCGGGAAAATTTCGGTTCTGACACCCCGGGCCTATCGCGATCTTTTGGGAGATGAGGCGGCTAACGCAGCGAAGGGCGATCTGCCACGAATCGCCGCGCTGGAAATTGCGTGCGCCGGCCTGGAAGAAACGAAGATAATTCCGGCGGGCGAACTCTTCGGCCTGTCCCTGATACTTTCCCCGCCGGTGTGACAACCGCCGAACACCTGAGGATGCGCCCTCGGCCTTGCCTCATAGCGTGTTGCGTTTAAGAGGTATCATGGTTTCAGGAAGACGCCCGAGGCAGCGTTTGCGTTGCGAATGCGTTCGGGCGATTTCCTGAATTCAATTTAATGCGACATACTTTAGGCGGCAAAACGGATTGAAAACGCGGCGGAATTTATCCGTTACGAACCCTCCGGATCAGCAAAATTGTCTTGTTGAATCAATCTGCCCACTTATAGTGAATTCCTAACGGACGCCTTGATGCGACTGCCCGAGCCACACGGTTCGGACTGCGGAGTTTAACGAATGCCGTTTTTCAGTTTTCCCATTTCCTCCCGTTCTCTCGTGCTGGCGGCATTTGCATCCGCCCTGCTTGCGGGATGTTCCGACGACACGAAAAAATCCGCAGCGCCAGTTGCTCCGCCTCCGGCTGTGACCGTGGCGAAGGTCGTCAGTCAGGAGATAAGACAGAGTGAGAACTTTGTCGGCCAGATCGCTGCGGTGGATCAGGTGAATCTGGTCGCCCGGGTCAGCGGCTTTCTGGAGAAAAAAGCGGTTGCGGATGGGTCCATGGTGAAAAAGGGTGACCTGCTTTTCACTATCGAGAAGGCGCAGTATGAAGCCGCGTTGACGAAGGCCAAGGCGGATCTGGCAAGTGCCAAAGCCGACGAGGCCCTGAAATCAGCCAACGAAAAACGCGACAAGGACCTTCTGGAAAAAGGCCATATTTCCGAAGCCGCCTATGAAGCGACGCTGGCCCAGAAGCAGCAGTCCGAAGCTTCCGTTGAAGCGTCCCAGTCCGGGCTGCAGCAGGCTGAGCTGGATCTCAGTTACACAGACATTTCCGCGCCTTTCGCCGGACAGCTGGGAAAAACGACCTACAGTGTCGGAGAAGTGGTTGGGCCAAGCACGGACCCGCTCGGAACATTGATCAGTCTTGCGCCGGTTTACGTCAATTTTTCGGTCAGCGAAGCCCAGTATCTCAACGCGGTCAAAACGCATGGCATCAACCCGGCGGATATTTCGCCGGAAAAATCCCCGGCAATCAGCCTTATCCTGCCCAACGGCGCGACTTACGGAGAAAAGGGCAGGATCGTCTTTATCGATAATGAGGTGGATGCGACCACGGGAACGATTTCGTTCCGGGGCCAATTCGACAACAAGGACACGCGCCTGCTTGCGGGCAGTTACGTTACTGTCATTCTTGAAGCGCCCGATACGGAAACGGCGCTGACCGTGCCTCAGTCCGCCATTCAGCGCGACCAGCAGGGTGCATTCGCGCTTGCAATCACCGCCGACAAGAAAGTCGAACAAAAATATGTCGATCTGGGCCAGCAGATCGAAACGAAATTTGTCGTCACCAAGGGTCTTAAGGAAGGCGACGAAGTGATTGTCGAAGGGCTGCAGAAAGTGCGGCCAGGCGTTGTGGTCAACCCTGTTCCTGAATCCAAGCCGGCGGAGAAAAGCTAGATGTTTTCAAGCTTTTTCATCTACCGGCCGAAATTCGCGCTGGTCATTTCCATTGTGATTACGATTGCCGGTGTGCTGGGATACCTGTCGCTGCCGGTCGAACAGTTTCCGGACATTACGCCACCGGTCGTCAATGTAACCGCGTCCTATACCGGGGCCAGTGCCGAAGTCCTGGAAGATACTGTTGCCGCGCCGATCGAGGGACAGGTGAACGGCGTCGACAACATGCTCTACATGCAGTCGACCAGCTCCGCCAGCGGCACCTATTCCCTCGACGTCACATTCGCGGTCGGCACCGATCCCGATATTGCCACGGTCAATGTGCAAAACCGGGTCAGCCAGGCCACCAGCCAGTTGCCAAGCGATGTGACCGCGCAGGGGGTGACGGTTCAAAAGTCCAGCACCAACATGCTGCTGGTCGTGACACTCTATTCGCCAAACGGCACTTACGATCCGGTTTTCCTGTCAAACTATGCGTCCATCAACCTGAAGGACACCCTTGCCCGGGTTCCTGGCGTGGGCCGCGCGGATGTCATGACGGATTTCGCCTACGGCATGCGCATCTGGCTCGATCCCGACAAGCTGACGAGCCTGGGCATGACGCCGAGCGATTTCATCGCAGCGGTTCAGGACCAGAACATTCAGGTCGCGGCCGGTCAGATCGGCGCGCCGCCGGTGCCCGCCGGACAGCAGTTCCAATATACGGTCACCGCCGAGGGGCGGCTGTCGACACCGGAACAATTCGAGCAGATCATACTGCGCACCGGCAACGACGGCGCTGTCGTCACCATTGGCGATATCGCCCGAGTGGAACTCGGTGCGCAGAATTACAGCGCTTCGGGCGAGTTTAACGGCAAGCCGGCGACCGTCCTTGCCATTTACCAGGCACCGGGTGCGAATGCCCTTCAGGTTTCAACAGCCGTCCTGGCGCGCCTGGAAAGCCTGTCGAAGAACTTTCCCTCGGACATGACGTATGGCGTGCCGTTCAACACCACTGACTTCGTGCAGCAATCGCTCGATGACGTGATTACCACCCTGTTCCTGACTTTCATGCTGGTGATCACGGTGGTGTTCATCTTTCTCGGTAACTGGCGTGCGACCATCATTCCCACGGTCGCCATCCCCGTTTCCCTGATCGGGACCTTTGCCGTTCTTCTGGCGCTCGGCATGTCGCTGAACACGATTTCGCTGTTCGCGCTGGTGCTGGCGATCGGGATCGTGGTGGACGATGCCATCGTGGTCGTCGAAAATGTGGAACGGATCATTGCCGACGAAGGGCTTTCGCCCAGGGAAGCAACGGCAAAGGCAATGGGGCAGATCACCAGCCCGGTGATTGCCACAACGCTGGTGCTTCTCGCCGTTTTCGTGCCGACCATCTTTATGCCGGGCATCACCGGCCGGCTGTATTCGCAGTTCGCCGTGACCATTTCGGTTTCGGTGATCATTTCCTCCATCAATGCGCTGACGCTTTCTCCGGCGCTCTGCGGCCTGATCCTGAAAGCCCGCTCCGGACCTCCGCGCGGTATCATGGGGGTGTTCGACCGGGGGATCACCTCATTCCGCAACGGTTACACCGCCATAGTCCGGCGTCTCGTGAGGGTCGCTTTTGTCGGCCTCATCATCGTCGCGGGTGTCGTCGCGCTGATTGTCACACTTGGCGGAACGCTGCCGCAAGGCTTCCTGCCGTCGGAGGACCAGGGTTATCTCATGGTCGATGTCCAGTTACCGGATGGCGCGGCTCTGGGGCGGACGGAAGACGTCACCAAGCGCATCGTCGATCTGGTTGAGAATACGGCCGGTGTCGCGAATGTGGTGGTCGTCAACGGCTACTCGATCCTCAATGGCGCATCGTCCTCGAACACGGCGCTGGTGATCGCCACCATGACCGGATGGGACCAGCGTCAGGAACCCGGCCTGCGCATCGACGCGATTCTCGGCAAGTTCTGGGCGCAGTTCTCGACCATTCCCGGTGCAAGCATCATTGCCTTCAACCCGCCACCCATCCCGGGACTTGGAACAACCGGCGGCGTCCAGTTGATGCTGCAGCAAACCGGAGACGGAACGCCGCAGGACCTTGCTTCCGCAGTCGGTTCGATGGTCTACTCGGCCAACCAGAGTCCCGAGATCGCGCGCGCCTATTCGACGTTCCGGGCGAATGTTCCGCAGATTTTCGTTGATCTTGACAGGCAGAAGACCAAGACCCTCGGTATCAATATCGCGGATGTCTTTGTGACGCTGCAGTCCTATCTGGGCTCCTACTATATCAACGATTTCAATATTTTCGGCCGGGTCTACCGGGTCATGATCCAGGCGGATGGAGAATTCCGCGACAGGGTCGAGGATATCGGCCGTCTGTACGTCCGCGCGACGGACGGCACAATGGTGCCGATGCGAAGTATCCTGACCACGCAAACCACTCTGGGGCCGCAGATCCTGACCCGCTACAACATGTTCCGCTCCGCGGCCGTGATGGCCGATCCGTCGCCGGGAGCGTCCACCGGTGTCGTGATCAACGAAGTTCAGGCCGCCGCGAGCGAAGCGCTCCCGCCCGGCTATTCCTATGAATGGACAGGAACGGCCCTCCAGCAGCTCGGGTCCGGGCAGGTCGTGATTTTCATTCTGATGCTATCGATCCTGTTCACCTATCTGTTCCTGGTGGCGCAGTATGAGAGCTGGACGATGCCGGTGGCGATCCTGATGTCGGTTTCCTTTGCCATACTCGGGGCGCTGGTGGCGGTGTTCGTGACGGGGAGCGACGTCAATCTCTATACGCAGATCGGCATGATCATGCTGGTCGGAATGGGTGCTAAAAACGCCATCCTGATCGTCGAGTTCGCCATAGAACAAAGAGACAGCGGCAAGTCCATCATCGATGCAGGCGTGGAGGCGGCGCATCTGCGTTTCCGGGCCGTTATGATGACCGCGCTGTCGTTCCTGCTCGGTGTCGTTCCACTGATGACCGCCTCCAGCGCCGGCGCGGCCAGCCAGAAGGCCATCGGCTTCGCGGTGTTCGGCGGCATGCTGTTCGCTACGTCGATCGGTGTTCTGCTGATCCCGATCCTCTATGTCAGCCTGCAGACCATACGCGAAACGGTCAAAGGCTGGCTGGGCGGGCAATCGGTGAAGAAACAGGATGTTCCGGCCGCCTGATCGGCCGGAACTATTCTTTTCCGACCGGATCCACGGCGACGTAATTCTTGGTGTTTGTTATATGGAGACATCGCCGGGCTGGATCATCTGCCGGTGCGGAAGCAGCGAAGCCGCGCGTTCAGAACCCGTGAATGACAGAGACAGGCGAATTGCCGCTCGCCGTGCCGGCGGCGATGACGAAGCTTTGCCGGCATTCAGCTCGCGGATTTGGGCGGATCTGGCTAAGTCTCTGGAAATAATGGTGAGCCGACAGGGGTTCGAACCCTGGACCTACTGATTAAAAGTCAGTTGCTCTACCAGCTGAGCTATCGGCTCTCACCAAATTTCCGGTGCGGGCCGGCGCATTGTTTGCAGGGCCACCGCGTTGGTGGCGTGTGTTTAGGCTGACAAAGGGGACATTGCAAGAGGCAAATTGGTTTTTTTCAACAGGTGGGACAAGAACAAATAAACCTCAGAAACGGGACTGAATTACTACGTCAGCTATCCGGGGAATGTCAGTTTATTCCAGTATATGTGTGTTGAATAGAATACCTAATGGTAATCATTGTTCGAGAACGCGCAGATATTTTCCAATGTGTTGATTTGAAATATTCAAATTTAAGAAAATAACGATCATTCTACTGCAAAAACTGTCAGGTAGCGTGAAAATGCTGTGTGAGGTAAAGTTGTCGGGTGCAAGAGAGGTTACATGCAGACAACGACAGTGGACACAGAAACGAACTCCGTCGAGTTCGATTTCGTCAAGGGTCATATCGCCGCGACGATGACGCTTATTCACGGGCTGATCGATCAGGGTCTGATCGACCGGGGGCATCTTGATGCCTTCTTTTCAGCTTTCCTCGGCGACCTTCCTCACAGCCGCGAAACCCTGGGCTTGCGTCTGATTCTGGATCAGTGGCGGCAGGGGCTGCGGGACGGGGAAGACGAAGATGAGCTGAAGGGCAAGCTTTTCGAAGTCATCCTGGGAGGCCGAAACAACTGAACTGATGCGGATATGGCCGGCCAGGGCAGAGGGGCCGGAACATATTCTGATATCGCGGATTTTAGGTTGTGGGCGCGTCAGCGCCTTTTTTGATTCCCGCAATTCAGTCCTGGGCGCAAGGAAAACTGGTCTTACCCTATCTGGTTTGCTATCCCTTATGAGGGGAATTGCTCCAATCCGGTCCGAAGAGGGTAGAATTTTATCTTGTCCAGGAGCCTGAAGAGCGGATACGTCCCGTCGGAATGGAAAACTCCGTCGAACCGAACCGGAATTTCTGTTGCCTCAGCACTTTATAACTTCTTCTTATTGATAAGTTTTTTGTCGATTTCAATCGTGCCGGCCCTCGCCAGGGATCAGCATTTCATAACTATCGGTACCGCCGGCGTGACGGGAGTTTATTATCCAGCCGGCGGAGCAATCTGCAAAATCGTCAATCTGAGCCGCGCCGAACACGGTGTACGCTGCTCGCTTGAAACGACGCTCGGATCGATTTCGAATATCAGGCTGATCCGATCCGGAGAACTGGACTTCGGCTACGTCCAGTCGGATTGGCAGCATCACGCCTATTTCGGAACGTCTGTCTTTGAGACGTCCGGACCCTTCAAGGATCTGCGCTCCGTCTTTTCCCTGCATTCGGAGGTCGCAACGGTGGTGGTCAGGGAAGAGGCCGGGTTTCAGGAGTTTGACGACCTGAAATCGGCGAAAATAAATATCGGCAGCAAAGGGTCCGGATCCGCCGCGTCCTGGAACGCGCTTATCGGCAGCCTGGGCTGGACGCGGCAAGACCAGCGGAATCTCTCCAACCTCACGACATCGGAACTCTCGGAGGCGCTTTGTTCCGGAAAGATCGACGCCTATTTCGAATTGATAGGTCACCCGGCCAGCCTGATCGAGGAAACCCAGGATCAATGCGATATCCGCCTGCTTGGCATTGAGAACGATGCCGTCGATACAGTGTTGAGCGAAATGCCCTACTACACGAAAGCCACCATTCCGGCCGGGTTCTATGGATTCTCCGGACCGGTCGGGTCCCTGGGAGTGGTGGCCACCTTGGTCACCTCGGCCAGGATGCCTGATGACATAGTCTATACGGTGGTCAGGGCGGTCTTTGAATATTTTGACAGTTTCAAACGTCTGCATCCTGCCTTGAGCCGGCTTGAGGTCGAGGAAATGGTCTCCCAGCGTATGCCGGCACCGCTTCATCCTGGCGCATTGAAATTTTATCGGGAACAAGGCTTATTGTCGCCGGACGACTAGGGCGTGTCGCGTTTGAGCGGATTATTGGTTTCAGGAAGACGCCCGAAGCAGCGTTTGCATTGCAAATGCGTTCGGGCGAATTCCTGAATTTAATTTAACGCGACACGCTATAAAAGTCCGCCGGCCAAGGGAGCCTTCAAAAGCGGGATGGTCTGAAAGGCGGAACTCTCCAAAAGGTGAGCGCCAATTGTCTTTGCGCTAAGGGTAAATCGGACTAAACCAGTGTGCCTGAACGAGCGGGAACGTGACCAAGCTGTTTTCCCCGGAATGAAATCTCGAACCTGCCGGAACCCCAGATGATCCAGGATGTGTCAATTATTGGCGCCGCGTTGGCCGGTCTCCTGTCCTTTGTCTCGCCTTGCGTATTGCCCCTCGTGCCGCCTTATCTGGGTTTTCTGGCCGGTGTTTCGCTGGAACAGCTGACAGGAGAAGATGACGAGGCAGGGAACGCTTCGCGCAGAGCTTTTTTCAGCGCGCTCGTCTTCGTGCTCGGGTTTTCCACGGTGTTCGTGCTTCTTGGAGCGACGGCCAGCTTCTTTGGCCAGTTCATTCGCGCCTATCTGGATTATCTCGGCTATATCGCCGGTGCAGCGATCATCGTGATGGGGCTGCATTTTCTGGGTGTCTTCAGGATCGGATTTTTGTACCGGGAGGCGCGGATCCATGTCGACAAGAAACCCGCCGGGCCACTGGGAGCTTACGTCATCGGACTGGCGTTCGGATTTGGCTGGACACCCTGTGTCGGTCCGATCCTGGCGGCCATTCTGTTTGTCGCGGGGAGCGAGGAGACGGTCGGGCAGGGGGCATTGCTCCTGAGCGCCTATGCGCTCGGCCTCGGAATTCCGTTCCTGGTGGCGGCGCTTTTCGCCGGTCCGTTTCTGAAATTCATGAAACGCTTTCGCAAACATATGGGGGCCGTCGAAAAAACGATGGGTGGCGTTCTGGTGCTGACCGGGTTCATGTTCCTGACCGGACAGATGGCAGTCCTGTCGTATTGGCTGCTGGAGACCTTTCCCGCGCTGCAGACCCTCGGATAGCTACTGGCGGCGGACCGGCGGGACGGGGCTTCGAACGGGACTTCTCCGGGCCGTCAGAATGCCGTGCCGCGGAATTCCGCCGTGGTCACCAGGGATTCGCCCGCGAACAGGGTCGGGTGGCACAAAGCCGCGACATCGAGCAGATGCAGGCAGGCGACGGCGGCATCGGCGGCATTTGCAAATGGGCCGACCAGAAGGGCAATCCCGCCTTTCGCGTCCAGCCTTTTGGTGAGCAAAGGATGCATGTCGTGCACCCGGTCCCGGTTCTGCTCCTTGAATCTTGCCCAGGCCGCGGCTGCGGCTGCCTCCGTTTCGTAGTGACCGATCACGGCTCCGAAATCGCTGCGATTGACCTGGCTTGCTCCTCTGCCGTTAAACTTTCCCGCCGGTTTGGAAGGAGCAACGACCATTGGCTGAGGGCTTGTGCTGGTAGGCGTGGCGTCGAACGCTTCCGGAGCCGGCCCGGCGCTTTGCGGGGGAATGGAGCCAGTCGTTTGCGGATTACCGTCTGCGTCCGGCAAACTGACGATCCGAACCGGATCCTGAGTGTTGATATCGACCCCGGGTATGGATGCGGAGGGCTTTTGTTCGCGGTAGATGCTGATCCGGCGCGGCACGGACTCCGGGGATGGCCGGGAGACCTGTGCCTCCCGGAGCGCCGCTTGCATGGATCTGGCCTTCATGGCTGCTTCCGGAGCTGATTCTGGGGCCGCTTCCGGCCGGTCCGGCGCGGCATTCGCGACCGGTGCCGGAGTTGCCCGGCCGGATCCGCCCTGCAGGCGTCCGGTCTCGGGCGCCGCTTTCGTGATGATTACGCCAGGGCCGGGTTCGGCCGGGTTCATGGCATCGCCGGAGCCGGAATGTGCCGATCCGGAGAGCTTGGTCACGGCCACTTCCTGTTCGAGCGCGGCGATACGGCGTGAATAGGTCAGGTTCTGTTCCGACAAGGCGCTCAGGCGGCGGCGCAGGCCGACGAGTTCGCGCTGCAGCACCTCAATCTGACTGCGGGTCAGCCCGGCTGCGTCGCCATAGCTTTCGGTTGCGGGCATCCGCATGATTTCCACCGGCGTCGACGTGCCGACGGATCTTATGGAAGCTGTCGTCGAAACGTCTCCACCGGGAGGCAGGGTAAAGGTACCGGTCAGCATTCTTTTGGATGATGACAGCATCGCCTGCCCGCCGAACTGGAAAGAGGCAAGGCCGACAGTTCCCATGATCACTGCTGCGAACGCCCATGACAATACGCCGACACGCGAGGGCGTGAACGTTTCCCGGATCATCTCCCGGACCGTCAACTTGGGCTGCGGTTCATACAAGACGCCTGTTTCCCGAATCCTGTTGGCGAATCTGAACAAGGTTAGCGTAACAATCGTTAATTATGGTTAACGAAACGCAAACCGGCGCGCGCAGGCAGACAGATCTTTCATTGTTCTGTGGATCGGGGCATATAGAGCGCAAAACGATCCCGCCGTGCCCGCATTCCTGAAACTGGAACTTTCATGACAGCTCGTTCTTGCCTCTCGATAATTCTTGCCGCCGGTTTGGGGACGCGAATGAAGTCCGGCCTTCCGAAAGTCATGCATGAGATCGGCGGGTTGCCGATGGTCGGACACGTTCTGAAAGCGCTCAAGACAGCCGGGTCGGAGCGAATTACCGTGGTCATCGGGCCGGAAGCGTCAGCACTCGAAACCTTCGTCTACGAACAGGCGCCCAATGCACGCTGCTATGTTCAGCATGAACGGCTCGGCACCGCCCATGCCGTCCTCGCCGCGAGACCGTCGCTCGAATTCGATGCCGACGATGTTCTCGTGCTTTTCGGCGATACGCCGCTCGTGACGCCGGAAACGGTTGGCAAGGTCCGTCAGGCTCTGGCGGAGGGCGCGGACCTGGCGGTTCTTGGATTTGAAACCGGTAATCCGTTCGGATATGGACGGCTTTTGACGGAAAACGGCCGCCTCGTTGCCATCCGCGAGGAAAAAGACGCTTCGGAGGAAGAGCGCGGGATTACGTTCTGCAACTCCGGCATCATGGGTTTTAACGGACCGAACGTCCTTTCCCTGCTGGATGCGATCGGCAACGGCAATGCCAAAAGCGAGTTTTATCTCACCGATGCCGTTGAAATCGCGAATGCGCGCGGGCTGAATGTCGTTTCGGTCACCGGTTCGCAGACCGAAACGCAGGGCATCAACACGCGGGCGCAGCTCGCTTCCTGCGAAGCGGATTTCCAGGACAGGATGCGCCGGGCCGCAATGGACAACGGCTGCACGCTTCTGGCGCCCCAGACTGTCTTTTTCTCGCATGATACGAAGCTGGATGCGGACGTGATCGTCGAGCAGAATGTCGTCTTCGGTCCCGGTGTAAAAGTTGCAGGCGGGGCAAGGATCCGCGCCTTCAGCCATCTGGAAGGGGCTGTCGTCGGTTCGCGAAGCGTGGTTGGTCCCTATGCCCGTCTGCGCCCCGGGGCCGTGCTGGGCACGGATACGCGCATCGGGAATTTCGTCGAAGTCAAGAACGCGACTTTCGGAGCAGGCGCCAAGGCTAACCACCTCAGCTATATCGGCGATGCCAGCGTCGGGTCCAAATCGAATATCGGCGCGGGAACGATCACCTGCAATTACGATGGTTTTCTGAAGCACAGAACCGAGATCGGCGCGGGGAGTTTCGTCGGCTCCAACTCGACGCTGGTTGCGCCCATCAAGCTTGGCAACGGCGCTTTCGTGGCCGCCGGAAGTGTCATCACCGATGATGTGTCTCACGATGCCCTTGCGTTCGGCCGGTCGCGGCAGGTCGTCAAGGAAGGCAAGGCCAAAGCGTTGCGCACGCGGCTCAAGGCGGAAAAAGACGGCAAATCGTGAAAACCGCGCGGGGAAACCGGCCGTTTGTCACGTTCTGAAACAGGGTTTGATTTCAGCATCGGCCGCGCTGTCGTCTAAGTCATTGCGGCCAATTGGTTATACTTTCAAAAGGGTTGCTCCATGTGTGGAATTGTTGGTGTTCTTGGCAGGATCGAGGCTGCTCCGCGGATCGTGGACTCGCTCAAACGGCTGGAATACCGGGGTTATGATTCCGCCGGCGTGGCGACCCTTGTCGATGGTGCGCTCGTCCGGCGCCGTGCGGAGGGCAAGCTCCGGAACCTTGAGGCGGTGCTTGAAATAACTCCCCTGAAGGGAACCTCCGGCATCGGCCATACCCGGTGGGCAACCCATGGTGCGCCGACCGTTTCCAACGCCCACCCGCATCAGGCGGGATCCGTGGCGGTAGTCCATAACGGCATCATCGAAAACTTCCTTGAGCTGCGGGAAGAGATCGTCGAGGCCGGGGCCGTGCTGGAAACGGACACGGATACGGAAGTCGTCGCGCATCTGATCAATCTTGCACTGTTGAAGGGGCTGTCCGCTCAGGATGCGGTTGCAGCGGTTCTGCCCCGCCTGAAGGGCGCCTTCGCGCTGGCGATGCTGTTTGCCGGTGAAGACGATCTTCTGATCGGCGCCCGAAAAGGATCTCCCCTGGCGATCGGCCATGGAGAGGGAGAAATGTTTCTCGGGTCGGACGCGATTGCCCTGTCTCCCTTCACGGATCGCATCACCTATCTGGAGGAAGGTGACTGGGCGGTGATTACCCGCTCGGGGGCCAGAATATTCGATCGGGGCAACCAGCCGGTCGAGCGGCCGGAAGCCAAGTCCGCCGTCACCTCCAACCTGATGGACAAGGGCAACTACAAGCACTTCATGGCCAAGGAAATCCACGAACAGCCGGAAGTTCTCGGACACACGCTGTCGCGCTATTTCGACTACAGCACCAATCAGGCCAGGGTGGCCGGTGCGGAACATCTGAACTTCAAGAACCTGTCGCGCCTGATCGTCACCGCCTGCGGGACGGCTTATCTGGCGGGGCTGGTTTCAAAATACTGGTTTGAGAAATACGCCCGCCTGCCGGTTGATATCGATATCGCCAGCGAGTTCCGCTACCGCGAAACGCCGGTGAGCGGCCAGGATACGGCGCTGTTCATTTCCCAGTCGGGCGAAACCGCCGACACGCTTGCCTCGCTGCGTTATTGCAAGGAGGCAGGGGCCGCGATCGGCGCGATCGTCAACGTGCCGGAAAGCACCATCGCGCGCGAGGCCGACATGGTTTTTCCGACGATTGCCGGTCCGGAAATCGGTGTTGCGTCAACCAAGGCGTTCACCTGCCAGCTTGCGGTTCTGGCCGCTCTGGCTCTGCAGGCGGGCCGCGAACGGGGGGTGCTTTCTGCCGAAAAGGAACGGGAACTGGTGGCGGAGCTTACCGAAGTGCCCAGTCTTGCCCTGAAGGCGCTCGCCGCGGAGAGCGACATCGTGAAACTGGCCCTGCCTTTGTCGAAAGCGGACAACGCGCTTTATCTCGGGCGGGCGACCAGCTATCCACTCGCGCTGGAAGGCGCCCTGAAACTGAAAGAACTTTCCTACATTCACGCGGAAGGCTACGCGGCCGGTGAACTGAAGCACGGACCCATTGCCCTGATCGATGAAAACATGCCGGTTTTTGTCATCGCACCGCATGACGCCATATTCGAGAAAACCGTTTCCAACATGCAGGAAGTCGCGGCGCGAGGAGGCCGGATCGTCCTCATCACGGACGCGCGCGGGGCGTCGGAGAGCGGCAATGCGGCGGAGAACGTCGTGATCATGCCGGAGATGTCCGATATCGTCGCGCCGATCATCTACGCGCTTCCCGTCCAGTTGATCGCCTATCATACGGCCGTCTTCATGGGGACCGACGTCGATCAGCCACGCAATCTGGCAAAATCAGTGACAGTGGAATAATCGAGCGCCGCATGCCGGCGAAAAGGCGCTGTCGCAAGCCGGACCGGCTTGGTTGAGACCTGGATCGCTTTTCAAGTGTTGGGGCGCTCGTCGAGCGGCGGCCCTTTCGGGCCGGACGGGCGGCTGAGAACGAAGATTGCCGACCCGGTCATGAAGACCGCGACGAGCAGGGCCAGCCACAGGTCAGGCCGGAGCGTTAAATAGAATACCGCATAGCCGAAAACCATGCCGGCAAAGGCGACTATCTTGATCTTGACCGGGATCGCGCCGTGCTCCCGCCAGGCGATGACCGGGGGCCCGAAGACAGGATGGTTCAGCAATCTTTTTTCAAGTTCCGGTGAGGAGCGAGCGAAACAGGCTGCCGCCAGGATGAAAAAGATGGTACTCGGCAGGATCGGCAAAAACGCACCGGCAATACCAATCCCCGCAAAACCGGTTCCGAGGACTTTGAATGTGGTTCGCCGCAAGTCTGCCTCCGATTCCGGCAATATTCGGGTAAATCGCTGAAAAATAAATCGCGCGAAGGATACCGCACCGGGTTTAAGATGCTTATCTAAGTGCGGGCTGGTGAAAAGACAAACGTCAAAAGGACTTCGAGCGGATTTCCCCCATGAGCCGGAACAAACAAAAATCAGACGATCCGCAAACGAAAGGCCATCGCCCGGGGGCGGCCACGCGTCTGCGCAACTATTTCCTGACCGGTCTGGTGATCACAGGCCCCATCGGGATTACCCTTTGGCTGACCTGGACAATCATCAAATGGGTTGATGGCTGGGTTAAGCCCTTCGTGCCGAAGATCTACAATCCCGATACCTATCTGCCGTTTCCCATTCCGGGCTTCGGACTGATCGTCGCATTCTTCGTTCTCACCATCGTGGGCTTCCTCGCGGCCAATTTCCTGGGTCGCAGTTTCATTTCCCTCGGCGAGAACATAGTCGGGCGCATGCCGCTTGTTCGTAATATATACAGTGGCTTGAAGCAGATCTTTGAGACAGTACTTGATGAACGGGGGAGCAGCTTCACCAAAGCCGCGCTGATCGAGTATCCCCGACGGGGGCTCTGGGCGATCGTGTTCATTTCCACCGATACCAAGGGAGAAGTCGACAGGCGCCTCAAGGATACGGCGGATACGGTCTCGGTTTTCCTGCCGACCACCCCGAACCCGACGTCCGGGTTCCTGCTGTTCGTTCCAAAGGAAGATGTCGTCGAACTCAACATGAGCGTCGAGGATGCGGCCAAACTGGTGATTTCGGCCGGCCTTGTCAGTCCTAAATATCCGGACATGCTGGAAGACGCGATTGCCGATCCTTCGAAATTGAAAAAGATCAGAACGCCCGAGGACGCCTGATCAGCCGGCCCTCAGCAGGCGTATGGCGGCGTCCCGTCCGAACAGATAGAGCAGACAGCGAAGCGCCGCGCCGCGTGCCGACTTGAGATCCGGATCGGTTTCCAGAATCAGCCGGGCATCGTCGCGGGCGACTTCCATCAGGTCGGCATGATCCTCCGCTCTTGCGATCCTGAAACCCGGCGTGCCGGATTGCCGGGTGCCGAGGATTTCACCGCCGCCACGCAGTTTCAGGTCTTCTTCCGCAATCAGAAAGCCGTCATTTGTCTGGCGCATGATGTTGAGGCGCGCGCCGGCGGTTTCGCCGAGCGGGCCTTTGTAGAGCAGCACGCAGGAGGAAGGCTTGTCGCCGCGGCCGACGCGGCCCCTCAACTGGTGAAGTTGGGCAAGTCCGAAGCGTTCCGCGTGTTCGATCACGATAATGGTCGCGTCCGGCACGTCGACCCCGACCTCGATCACCGTGGTCGCGACGAGAATTTTGCATACGCCGGATTTGAAATCCGACATGGCGGCATCCTTTTCATCGGCGTTCATCCGGCCGTGAACCAGGGCAACCCGCTGCCCCAGTATGTGTTCCAGAACCCGGTGGCGGTCCTCGACGGCGGCAAGGTCTATCTTTTCGGATTCTTCAACGAGCGGGCAAACCCAATAGACCTTCTGTCCCTCGGCAACGGCCGCCCCGACCCGCGTGATGATTTCGTCCAGGCGGTCCAATGACACCGAGACGGTCGCGACGGGTTTGCGGCCCGCGGGCTTGTCGGTCAGTTTCGAGACATCCATGTCGCCAAAACAGGTCAGCACCAGGGTGCGCGGGATCGGGGTGGCCGTCATGACGAGAACGTCGACGCCATGGCCCTTGGAGGAGAGCGCCAGACGCTGGTGGACGCCAAACCGGTGCTGTTCGTCGACCACGACGAGGCCGAGATTCTGGAAGGTCACGGTTCCCTGAAACAGGGCATGGGTCCCGACCACCAGATCGATTTCACCGGCGTCCAGCTGCGCCTGCCGCAGGCGTCTGTTCTTCTGGCTGTCCTTGCCGGTCATCAGGGCGAGCCGGATGCCGGCTTTTTCACAGAGCGGGGCCATGGAGGCGAAATGCTGGCGGGCGAGAATTTCCGTCGGCGCCATAAGCGCGCCCTGTGCACCGGTTTCAATGACCTGGGCGAGAGCGGCAAGGGCGACGACGGTCTTGCCGGATCCGACATCCCCTTGAAGCAGCCTCAGCATGCGCACCGGTCTGGCGAGATCCTCGTTGATTTCCCTGATCGCGGTTGCCTGGCTGCCGGTGAGCTGAAACGGCAGCGCATCGATCACCGCCTGCTGCATGGCGCCGTTCGGCGCGCGGGCAATCCCGCCAAGCGTGCGCATATGCGCCCGGACCATCGCCAGGGCCAGCTGGCTCGCCAGCAGTTCGTCATAGGCAAGACGCTGCATAAAGGGGGAGGCGGGCTCGATGTCGCCGCGTTCCTTCGGCGTGTGGACGGTCCGCAAGGCTTCTGCGAAATCAGGCCATCCTGTTTTGTGCAGGTAAGCCTCATTCATCCATTCCGGCAGATGGGGCACCTTGTCCAGTGCGGCTTTCATGGCTTTTTGCAGCGTCTTGGCGGCAAGGCCCGCCGTCAGCGGGTAGACCGGTTCGATCGTTGGCATCTGCTCGGCTTCGTCCGGTTTGAGCGAATAATCCGGATGGACCATCTGCGGGCGCTCATTGAACCATTCGACCTTGCCGGAGACGATCCGTCTTTCGCCTTCGGGAAAGGTTTTTTGCAGCCAGTCCAGACGCGAATGGAAAAACACGAAGGTGATCTGGCCCGTCTCGTCGTGGGCGGAAATCCGGTAGGGCGCCCTGGAATTGCGGGGCGGGGCCATGTGCCGGCCGATGGTTACATCCAGTGTGACGATGTCGCCGTTTTCCGAATAGGCAATTCCGGGGGTGTGACGCCGGTCGATAAGGCTGTGGGGAAGGTGAAACAGCAGATCGGCGACCGTCGCATCCCGTTCCGGCTGACTTCCGACCAGTCCGGATACAAGTTTCGCGATTTTCGGTCCGATCCCGGGAAGTGTCGAAACGGGAGCAAACAGGGGATCAAGAACCGGCGGGCGCATGTGTGGTGTCAAAACCTCTGGATCTCGGCGGGCGGGTTCTGCGAAGGTGTTCCAGATCCCGGACCTTGTTCTGCCATGAAGCCGCCTTGGCGCGCAACAATCGGAACATTCTGTGAACTCGGACGCTGACAAGGCGGAACACTGACGTTATATATCCGGCACGATCGCTCCCGGGCCGGCGTTCCTGTCGAGAAGAAGACCGTCTCCGGAGTGCGGCCCGCCAGTTCCAGATAGGTCTTTCATGTCCGAAACATCCGGCAAAAGCAATGACATCTCTCCTCAGGCAAGAGACCCGAGGCGCAAGAAGATCCTGTTCCGGTGCTGGCACCGGGGCATGAAGGAGATGGATCTTCTGCTGGGTGGCTTTGCCGACGCGGAGATCGACAGGCTGACGGAAGACGAACTCCGTGAACTGGAGCATCTCCTGACCGCGGGCGATCCGGATCTTTATGCCTGGATGACCGGCCGCACGCCTTTGCCCGGGGAATGGGACGGACCGCTTTACCGCCGGATCATTGCCTACCACGAGATTGCCGGCGCTGCCGGAAACGTCAAATAACACCAACAAGGACAGACATCTGTGTTTGACAGCCTGCTCAAAGACCAGGCCAACGTCACGCTGGCCGGCGTGCCCGATGGGGCTGAAAGCTATGCACTGGCGAGACTTCTGGCCGAAAGCGAGGCGAAGGGGCTGGCGCTTGTGTTTGTCGCCCGCGACGCCACGCGCATGGCGATGGTCAGCGAAGCGCTGAATTTCTTCGACCCCGACGCCGAAATCCTGCAGCTTCCGGCCTGGGACTGCCTGCCCTATGACCGGGTATCGCCCAATTCGGCCATCAGCGCCCGGCGGCTGCTGGCGCTGGGGCAACTTGCCCGCGGTATCGGCGACAGCAGAAAGACCATTCTGCTGACCACCTTGAATGCAGCCTCGCAGCGGATGCCCGAACGGTCCTTCATGGCCGAACAGACGTTCTCCATGGCACCGGGCAACCAGGTCGACATGGCTGCGATTTCCAGCTGGCTGGAGATGAACGGTTTTTCACGCACGCCAACGGTACGCGAGACCGGTGAATACGCCGTACGCGGCGGCATTGTCGATCTGTTCGCGCCGGGAGCCGAAGAACCGGTTCGCCTCGATTTCTTCGGCGATACGCTGGAATCGATTCGCTCCTTCAATGCCGAAACCCAACGGACTTCCCGGCAGCTCAAGCGGCTGGATCTGGTGCCGATGAGCGAAGTTGTCCTTTCGGAAGAGGCAATCTCCCGCTTCCGCCGTTCGTATCTGGCGAATTTCGGCGCGGCGAGCCGGGAGGATGTGCTCTATCAGTCGGTCAGCGACGGGCGCCGATACGCCGGCATGGAGCACTGGTTGCCGCTGTTTCACGAAAAGCTGGAAACGCTGTTCGATTATATCGGCGATGCGCCCATCGTACTCGACACCAGTGCATCGGACGCGGCGCGCGAACGCTTCGAGCAGGTCAACGAGTATTACAAGGCGCGGCAGGACGCGCGTGAAATGGGGTCCGCGGCCGGTACGGTTCCCTATATGCCGGTTGCACCCGACAGTCTCTATATCACCGAGCGGGAATGGACGGCGGCAATCGCCGACCGGGCGAGCGCCGCCCTCGATCCGTTTACGCCACCACCTGGAAGCGGGAAGACGATTGTCGAACTCGGCGGCCGTCAGGGTCGCAGTTTCGCCGCCGAGCGCGCAGCCGGCGACATCAACATCTTCGATGCGCTGACCGTTCATGTGCGCGACTTGCAGAAAACCGGCAAGAAGACTGTAATTGCCTGCTGGTCGGAAGGATCCCGCGACCGGCTTGGGCAGATTCTGGACGATCACGGTATCGGATCCGTGCGGCAGGTCGATACCCTCACGCACGTCGAGGCCCTTCCGAAAAATACCTCGGGCCTGTGCATTCTGGGCATCGAACACGGGTTCGAGCTCAAGGACGTCGCCTTCATCGGCGAGCAGGACATTCTGGGTGACCGGCTGGTGCGCAAATCGCGCCGCAAGGCCAAGGGCGCCAATGTCATCACCGAGGCGACTGGTCTTTCGGAAGGGGATCTGGTCGTCCATCTCGAACACGGCATCGGCCGTTTCATCGGTCTCAAGACAATCGAGGCGGTCGGCGCGCCGCATGACTGCCTGGAGCTGCAATATGCGGGCGGCGACAAGCTTTATCTGCCGGTTGAAAATATCGAGCTTTTGTCCCGCTACGGTTCGGAGGACCAGGAAGCCCAGCTCGACAAGCTGGGCGGCGGCGCCTGGCAGGCGCGGAAGGCGAAACTCAAGAAACGCATTCTGGAAATCGCCGACGGCCTGATCAAGACCGCTGCCGCGCGCGCGCTGAAAACCGCGCCAGTGGTGGAGACGCCGGAAGGGGTCTACGACGAATTTTCGACCCGCTTTCCTTATGAGGAAACGGAAGATCAGCTCGCCGCCATCGATGCCGTCTTCGACGACCTGTCCTCGGGCCGGCCGATGGACCGGCTGATCTGCGGCGATGTGGGCTTTGGAAAAACCGAAGTCGCGCTGCGTGCGTCCTTCCTCGCGGCCATGTCCGGCCGTCAGGTGGCGGTGGTCGTGCCGACGACACTTCTGGCGCGCCAGCATTTCAAGACGTTTTCCGAACGCTTCCACGGACTGCCGATCAATGTCGCCCATGCCTCGCGCCTGGTGCCGGCAAAACAGCTCACCCAGACAAAAAAGGGTCTCGCGGACGGTTCCGTCGATATCGTCATCGGCACCCATGCGCTGCTTGGCAAATCGATCCAGTTCCGCGACCTCAGCCTGCTGATTATCGATGAGGAGCAGCATTTCGGTGTCAAGCACAAGGAACGGCTGAAAGAGCTGAAGTCGGACGTTCATGTGTTGACCCTGTCGGCGACGCCGATCCCGAGGACATTGCAACTGGCGCTGACAGGCGTGCGCGAACTGTCCCTGATCGCGACACCGCCGGTGGACCGTCTTGCCGTGCGTACCTTCGTCTCGCCATTCGACCCGCTGGTGGTGCGCGAAGCCCTGCTTCGGGAACACTATCGGGGCGGTCAGAGTTTTTATGTCTGCCCGCGCCTGACGGATCTGGCGGAGCGCCGGCAATTCCTTGAGGACAGCGTTCCGGAACTCAAGGTTGCCGTTGCCCATGGCCAGATGCCGCCAACCGAGCTTGAGGACGTGATGAACGCCTTTTACGAAGGCAAGTATAACGTTCTGCTCTCGACGACGATCGTGGAATCCGGCCTGGATATACCCACGGCGAACACGCTCATCGTCCACCGGGCGGATATGTTCGGTCTGTCGCAGCTCTACCAGTTGCGCGGACGGGTGGGGCGGTCGAAAACCCGGGCCTATGCGCTCTTCACCGTACCGGCGAACAAGACGCTGACGGCAACGGCTGAGCGCAGGCTGAAAGTGCTGCAGTCCCTTGAAACGCTCGGCGCGGGCTTTCAGCTCGCCAGCCACGACCTTGATATCCGCGGGGCAGGGAACCTGCTCGGAGAGGAACAGTCCGGCCACGTCAAGGAAGTCGGCTTCGAGCTTTACCAGCAGATGCTGGAAGAAGCTGTCGCCCAGTTGAAGGATGGCGGCGCAGATGTCGGCGAGGAGCAGTGGTCGCCGCAGATCAATATCGGGACCCCGGTGCTGATCCCGGAGGCTTATGTATCTGACCTGCAACTGCGGCTGCAGCTCTACCGGCGTCTGGGCGACGTGACGGAGGCGGAAGAAATCGATTCCTTCGGCGCGGAACTGATCGACCGGTTCGGCCCCCTGCCGGACGAGGTCCAGCATCTCCTCAAGATCGTCTACATCAAGGGGCTTTGCCGCAAGGCGAATGTCGAGAAGGTGGATGCCGGGCCGAAGGGCATCGTCATCACCTTCCGCAACAGCGAATTCGCCAATCCCGCCGGTCTGGTGGGCTACATTGCCGAACAGGGAGTGCTCGCCAAGATCCGCCCGGACCAGAGGGTAGTGCTCACCAGGGACTGGGAGAGGACGGAGGACCGTCTGAAGGGCACCGCAACCGTCCTGACCAAACTTTCCCGGCTGGCGGCGGCTTAGAGACTCGGGCTGGAAACGGTTTGGGCTGGACGCGTCAGCGTCAGGAACAGGTTCCGGCGCGCCGTGTCTTTCGAGTTGAAGAAAGTCGGAAATACAGCGGGTTACCCTGTGCCTGCCGTCGCAAGGATGACAAGCTGAGAAAGGCTGTTCACTTCCACACCAATCGTGGGCTTGCCGCCTTTAGTAACTCTCGTCCGGCCAGCCTTCGGCGCCGACAAGTGGCACAAAGGCGACTTCGCCCTGGGGCTCCGTATCGTAATCCGTGTCGGACAGGCGTCTTATTCTCAGAAGCTCCTGAGACCGGCTGTTCGAGCCGACCGGAATGACGAGCCGGCCGCCGGTTTTCAACTGCTGCTTGAGCGCGTCGGGGGTTGCCGGTGCGCCGGCGGCAACGACGATGGCGTCGAAAGGGGCTTCATCGGGACACCCGAGGCTGCCGTCGGCGCAGATCACGCGGACATCCGGATAGCCCGCTTTCAGGAGGTTCTTGCGGGCAAGTTCAGCCAGTTCGGGCATGCGTTCGATCGTGATGACCTCGTGCGCAAGTTCGGCCAGAACGGCTGCCGCGTAACCGCAGCCCGCGCCGATTTCCAGCACCTTGTTTTCCCTGGAAAGTTCCAGCAGTTCGCACATCAGCGCGACAATATAAGGTTGGGAGATTGTCTGGCCGTGGCCGATCGGCAGCGGACCGTCATTATAGGAAGCTGCCTGCTGCGCCGCGGGCACGAAAATATGCCGGGGGACTTTACGCATGGCCGCGAGGACACGTTCGTCCCGGATACCGCGGCCTTCCAGCTGCCGCAGGACCATGTCCTTGCGTTGGGACTCCATCTGATTCACGGCGGTGCTCCGGATCGCTCACAATATTTGCGTGCATTTGAACGGCTTTCGCAAGACTCTATTAAACCTAAAGCCGCATAGTGGCTGGATAAAGAGGCCACGAGTTTAGCGTTAAGGTCCAAGAGTGCCCCGAGCAGCCACGCGTCAGAGAAAAAAATCCGTATTCCGCCGGTTGATCACGCCTGCAATCGCCATTGCAGCGCTCGGTTATTTCGGCTTTCATGCCATGAACGGCGAATTGGGGCTGGTCGGTCGCGCCATGATCGAGCGGCAGGTGTCGGAGCTTGAAACCGAACTTTCAGCGCTTGCCGCGGAACGGCGCGAGCTTCAGGCGCGTGTCAGCCTGCTGCGCCCGGAGAGCCTCGATCCGGACATGCTGGACGAACGGGCACGGCTCAATCTCAATCTGGTTCACAGTAACGAACTGGTTGTCCTGCGTCCTGGTCACCGTTACGAAATAAACTGAATTTCAGTTTATATTCGCCTCTTAACTCATATCCAGTTAAAATTAAATCCGTCAATGAATACAGTAATGTATTGCTATACCGCATTGCGAGATGGACGGATTGGATTGACAGCGGCAACAGGATAAGTTGCTGCTACACGTCTTAGGGGAAACGCCACGTCGAGATGAGGGTAATGGCCGCAACATCAAAGACCACCTCCGCTAGCTCCAAGAGCACCAGCCGGACCCGTAGCTCCGCCAAGAAGGCCGAGCCTGCGATCGCCGAGTTCGATAAGGACCAGGAACTTCACGCTTACCGCGAAATGCTTCTGATCCGCCGATTTGAGGAAAAAGCCGGACAATTGTACGGCATGGGCCTGATCGGCGGATTTTGTCATTTGTATATCGGCCAGGAAGCCGTTGTCGTCGGTCTGCAGATGGCCAAGAGGGACGGTGACCAGATGATCACCGGCTACCGGGACCACGGCCATATGCTGGCGATGGATCTCGACCCGAAAGGCGTCATGGCCGAGTTGACCGGACGCCGTGGCGGCTTGTCGAAAGGCAAGGGCGGCTCGATGCACATGTTCTCCAAGGAAAAACATTTTTACGGCGGTCACGGCATCGTCGGCGCGCAAGTGCCGCTCGGAACTGGTTTGGGATTCGCCAACAAATACCGTGAGAACGGCAATGTCGCGATGGCGTTCTTCGGCGACGGCGCGTCCAACCAGGGCCAGGTGTACGAAAGCTTCAACATGGCCGAACTGTGGAAACTGCCGGTCGTTTACGTGATCGAGAACAACAAATACGGCATGGGGACAAGCGTTGCCCGCGCTTCCGCGACGACGGATCTCTCCAAGCGCGGCGAATCCTTCGGCATTCCGGGTGAGCAGGTCGATGGAATGGACGTGCGCGCCGTCAATGCAGCGGCGACAAAGGCTCTTGAATGGTGCCGCTCCGGCAAGGGCCCCTATATTCTGGAAATGATCACCTACCGTTATCGCGGTCATTCCATGTCCGACCCGGCGAAATACCGCTCCAAGGACGAAGTTCAGAAGATGCGCGCCGAGCACGACCCGATCGAGCAGGTGCGCAAGCGCCTCATCGAGGAAGGGTGGGCCTCCGAAGACGATCTGAAGGGCATCGACAAGGATGTCCGCGCGCGGGTCGCGGAAGCGGCGGAATACGCGCAGACCGATCCGGAGCCGGATGCGTCTGAGCTTTACACCGATATCTTGATTTAACGCCGGGGAATATCATGCCGATCGACATTTTGATGCCGGCTCTCTCGCCGACAATGGAAGAAGGTAAACTCGCCAAATGGCTCAAGTCAGAAGGCGATACCGTCACAGCAGGCGATGTGATCGCCGAAATCGAGACTGACAAGGCCACCATGGAAGTCGAAGCTGTCGATGAAGGCACGCTCGGCAAGATCCTGGTCGCGGAAGGAACCGACGCCGTCAAGGTCAACGAAAAGATCGCGATCCTTCTGACCGAGGGGGAAGATGCAAGCGCGATTGACGCCGCGGCTTCCGCGCCCGCTGCCGATGCCGCCCCGGCCAAGCCGGAAGCGCCGAGTGCTCCGCCAGTTGCCTCCGCACCGACGCCTCAGGCCCCCGCGCCTGAAACGGCGGAGGATCCGGAGATTCCCGCCGGCACAGCAATGAAGAGTTCCACGGTGCGTGAAGCCTTGCGGGATGCGATGGCGGAAGAGATGCGCCGCGACCCGGATGTCTTCGTCATGGGCGAGGAGGTTGCCGAGTATCAGGGCGCCTACAAGATCACCCAGGGCCTGCTGGACGAGTTCAGCGCCAAACGTGTGATCGATACACCGATAACCGAACATGGCTTTGCCGGTCTCGGTGTAGGCGCCGCCATGGCGGGGCTGCGGCCGATCGTCGAATTCATGACCTTCAACTTCGCCATGCAGGCGATGGACCAGATCATCAACTCCGCCGCCAAGACGCTGTATATGTCCGGCGGCCAGATGGGCGCGCCGATCGTCTTCCGCGGCCCGAACGGCGCGGCCGCCCGCGTCGGTGCCCAGCATTCGCAGGATTATGCGGCCTGGTTCGCCCATGTGCCGGGCCTCAAGGTCGTCGTGCCCTATTCGGCGGCGGACGCCAAAGGGCTTCTGAAAGCCGCGATCCGCGATCCGAATCCGGTCATCTTCCTGGAAAATGAGATCCTCTACGGGCACTCCTTCGAGATCCCGGACATGGATGATTTCGTCCTGCCGATCGGCAAGGCGAAGGTCGAGCGCGGCGGAACAGACGTCACGCTGGTGTCCTGGGGCATCGGCATGACCTACGCCATGAAGGCTGCCGAGGAACTGGCCGGAATGGGCATCTCGGCGGAAGTCGTCAATCTGCGCACGATCCGTCCGCTGGATATCGACACGGTTCTGGCCTCTGTCCGCAAGACGGGCCGGCTCGTCACCGTGGAAGAAGCTTTCCCCATGTGCTCGGTCTCGTCGGAAATCGCCTTCCAGGTGCAGGAAAAGGCGTTCGACTATCTCGATGCGCCGATTGCTCGCGTGACCGGCAAGGACGTTCCGATGCCCTATGCGGCAAACCTGGAAAAGCTGGCGCTGCCGAATGTCGGTGAAGTCATCGATGCGGTCAAAGCCGTAACCTATACAGCCTGAGGCGCGGGAGACGGACATGCCAATCAATATTACCATGCCGGCCCTTTCTCCGACCATGGAGGAGGGCAACCTGGCCAAGTGGCTGGTCAAGGAAGGCGACAAGGTTTCCGCCGGCGATGTCATCGCCGAGATCGAAACCGACAAGGCCACGATGGAAGTCGAAGCGGTGGACGAAGGCACGGTCGGCAAGATCGTCGTGCCCGGTGGCACTGCCGGGGTAAAGGTCAACGAACTGATCGCAGTCCTTCTTGAAGAGGGGGAGGATGCCGGCGAGATCGATACATCCGGTGGCGGTAGCGCGGCTGCCGCCGCGCCAAGCGCCGAAAAGGTGCCGGCGGTTCCCGAAAGCGCACCGGCAATCGAAGTCGGGGCCAAGGCGGTGAGCGATTCCGTTCCGGCGCCGAAAACCTCGGCAGGAGACCGGATCTTTTCCTCGCCCCTGGCACGCCGTCTGGCGCAATTGAACGGCCTCGACCTGAAGGCGTTGTCCGGTTCCGGGCCACATGGGCGGATCGTCAAGCGCGACATCGAGGCGGCCCTTGCCGCCGGAACAGGCAAGGCCGCTCCGGCCAAAGCCGAGGCTCCGAAAGCGGCTGCTCCGCCCCTTGCGGCAGGTCAGTCCGCCGAGCAGGTGCTGAAACTTTTCGAGGAAGGGTCCTACGATCTTGTGCCACATGACGGCATGCGCAAGACCATCGCCAAGCGCCTGACCGAATCCAAGCAGACCATCCCGCATTTCTACGTCACGCTGGATTGCGAGCTGGACGCGCTTCTTGCGCTGCGGGCACAGCTCAATGACGCGGCTTCGAAGGACAAGGACGGCAAACCGGCCTACAAGCTTTCGGTCAACGACATGATCATCAAGGCCCTGGCGCTGTCGCTGCGCGATGTGCCCGATGCGAATGTGTCCTGGACCGACACGGACATGGTGATGCACAAGCATGCCGATGTCGGTGTCGCCGTTTCGATCCCGGGCGGTCTCATCACTCCGATCATCCGGCGCGCGGAAGAAAAGCCGATCTCCGTCATCTCCAACGAGATGAAGGATCTCGGCAAGCGGGCGAAGGAACGCAAGCTGAAGCCGGACGAGTACCAGGGCGGCACGACGGCCGTTTCCAACATGGGTATGATGGGTGTGAAGAACTTCGCAGCCGTGGTGAACCCGCCGCACGCCACCATTCTGGCTATCGGCGCGGGAGAACAGCGTGCCGTGGTGAAAGACGGCGAACTGGCTGTCGCCACCGTCATGAGCGTGACGCTTTCCACCGACCACCGTTGCGTGGACGGTGCGCTCGGCGCGGCCGTGCTTGGCGCGTTCAGGGGCTACATCGAAAATCCGATGAGAATGCTCGTCTGAAGCAGCTCTCCGGCGCGGCACCCTGCCGCGCCGTTGTCAACGATGACTTCATTCGCCGGGGAACACACCATGGCTGATACCAATTACGATGTGATCATCATCGGATCCGGTCCAGGCGGTTACGTGGCCGCGATACGCTCCGCCCAGCTGGGCTTCAAGACCGCCATTGTCGAACGCGAGCACATGGGCGGCATCTGCCTCAACTGGGGTTGCATTCCCACCAAGGCGCTGCTGCGTTCCGCCGAGATCTATCACTTCATGCAGCACGCCAAGGATTACGGACTGTCCGCCGAGAAGATCTCCTTCGATCCGGCCGCCGTGGTCAAACGCTCGCGCGGTGTCTCCGGCCAGCTCAACGGCGGCATCGGCTACCTGATGAAGAAGAACAAGGTCGATGTCCTGTGGGGTGAAGGCCGGATTTCCAAGGCGGGCGAAGTCACCGTTTCCAAGACCTCCAAAAAGGCCATGGAACCCCAGCACCCGGCGCCGAAGGGCACCAAGGGCGAGGGCATCTACAAAGCCAAGCACATCATCGTGGCGACAGGCGCGCGCCCGCGCGTCATCCCAGGCATCGAACCGGACGGCAAGGACATCTGGACCTATTTCGAGGCCATGGTGCCGCCGGCGATGCCGAAGTCGCTGATCGTCATGGGCTCCGGCGCCATCGGCATTGAATTCGCATCCTTCTACCGCACCATGGGAGCGGAGGTCACGGTCATCGAAATGATGGCGAACATCATGCCGGTCGAGGACCCGGAAATTTCCGGCATGGCAAAAAAGATGATGGAAAAGCAGGGAATCAAGTTCCTGCTCGAAGCCAAGGTTTCCGCCGTCAAGAAGGGCTCCGGCGGCGTGACCGCAACGGTCGAGACCAAGGACGGCAAGAAACAGGATCTGACGGCGGAAAAGATGATCTCCGCTGTCGGGGTCGTCGGAAACATCGAAAAGCTCGGCCTTGAAGAGCTTGGCGTCAAGACCGACCGGGGCTGCGTCGTGATCGACGGCTTCGGCCGCACCAACGTTCCGGGTGTCTATGCGATCGGCGATGTGGCCGGACCGCCGATGCTGGCCCACAAGGCCGAGCACGAGGGTGTCGTCTGTATCGAGAAGATCGCGGGCAAGGATGTCCATGCGACCGACAAGTCGATGATCCCGGGATGCACCTACTGCAACCCGCAGGTCGCCTCCGTCGGTCTCACCGAACCGAAGGCCAAAGAAGCCGGATATGACATCAAGGTCGGGCGATTCCCGTTCATCGGCAACGGTAAGGCGATTGCCCTGGGCGAGCCGGAAGGCCTGATCAAGACGATCTTCGACGCGAAGACCGGGCAGTTGCTCGGCGCGCATATGGTCGGCGCGGAAGTGACCGAACTCATACAGGGCTACGTGGTCGCCATGAACCTGGAGACGACGGAAGAGGATCTGATGCACACGGTGTTCCCGCATCCGACCCTCTCAGAAATGATGAAGGAATCCGTGCTCGACGCCTATGGCCGTGTGCTCAACATGTAGGCGTTTTGCAGGGTATTCTTTGGGTACGGAACGACAGATCCGGACAGCATTTACGGGAACGTGAAGTTGTCCGCTTTTTTCAAACGGGAGGTTTCAGTCATGGACGGAACGGCAATTCTAATCTGGATCGCCATCGGCATCATCGCGGGTTGGCTTGCAAGTGTCATCGTTGGCGGCGGCGGGTTGGTGCGTTACCTGATCACGGGCCTGATTGGCGCATTCGTCGGCGGTTTCCTGTTCAAGATCGCCGGGATCAACTTGAATCTCGGAAATCCTTATGTGACTGAAATCGTCGTGGCCGCCATCGGCGCGATTGTCGTCGTGCTGATCGCGCGGCTGCTGGCCCGCTGATTTCGCGAAAGGGAAACTGCGATGGGATTGATCATAACGGTTATCATCGGCCTCATCGCAGGCGCCGTTGCTCACAGGGTGCTGAACAGCCGAGGGGGCTTTCTCGGTAGCCTGGTCGTTGGCCTCGTCGGAGCGCTGATCGGCGGCGAACTTGCTTCCCTCCTTGACCTGAATGTTACCGGCGGCATCCTCGACCGGCTGATCATTGCCGTACTGGGAGCGATCCTGTTCCTGTTTATCTGGAAGAAGATGTTCAAGTGACGGTGGCGCGCGCGGCGGAGGCTGGAATCGAGGCGTTTCCACTCAGGACGAGCGACAAGCTCCGCTATGGCGATACCGACCGGCAGGGGCATGTGAACAACGCGGTTTTCGCCACTTTTCTGGAAACCGGCCGCGTTGAACTGCTTTATCGTGAAGCTCTTGCGGAAGACGGCGCCGCCTTTGTGATCGCCCGTCTGGAACTCGATTTCCTGGCCGAGATCAACTGGCCCGGCGACGTTGAAATAGGCACGGCGGTGAGTGAAGTCGGGCGAAGCTCGTTCCGGCTCTTCCAGTGCGTGTTCCAGGACGGTGTGCCGGTCGCCAGGGCCGTGACTGTGGTCGTTCAGATGAATGAGGCGACCCGCAAGTCCCAGCCACTGTCCGACAACGCCCGGCAGCGGCTTGAAACACTGGTCAGTTCCGCGGCTGGAACATAGCTGACAACAGGGTTTGAGACTTGACCTTTCAAGGGAATAACGACAGGTAAGCTGTATGGTTACGATCGTCGACACGCTCAATCGCCCGCAGGAAAAATCCGAAGCGCGGCCTCGCCATCCGGAAAAGGCGCATCGCCCGGACAATCCGGTGCAGCGCAAACCGAAATGGATTCGTGTCAAGGCGCCGACGTCGCCGGTCTACCGCGAAACACAGGCCGTTGTGCGCGAAAACAATCTGGTGACCGTTTGCGAAGAAGCCGGCTGTCCGAATATCGGCGAATGCTGGTCCAAGAAGCACGCCAGTTTCATGATCCTCGGCGATACCTGCACCCGGGCCTGCGCCTTCTGCAATGTGCGTACGGGCATGCCCGGTCCCGTCGACACCAAAGAGGCCCAGGGCGTTGCGGACGCGGTGGCCGCCATGGGACTTGAACATGTTGTCGTCACATCCGTGGACCGGGATGATCTCGACGATGGCGGCGCACGGCATTTTGCCGATGTGATCGGCGCCATACGCAAGACGTCGCCTTCAACCACTGTCGAAGTGCTGACCCCGGATTTCCTGCGCAAGGACGGCGCGCTTGAGATCGTGGTCGAGGCGAAGCCGGACGTCTTCAATCACAATCTGGAAACGGTGCCCTCGAAATACCTGACTGTCCGTCCGGGCGCGCGCTATTTCCATTCGATCCGCATTCTTCAGAAGACGAAGGAGCTGGATCCGGAAATGTTCACCAAGTCAGGCATCATGGTCGGCCTCGGCGAAGAGCGCAACGAAGTGCTTCAGCTGATGGACGATCTGCGCGCCGCGGATGTGGATTTCCTGACCATCGGCCAATATCTTCAGCCCTCGAAAAAACACCATCCGGTTCTGTCATTCGTGACGCCGGAGGACTTCAAGGGTTATGAGCGCATAGCTTACGCCAAGGGTTTCCTGAAGGTCTCGGCGAGCCCGCTGACCCGTTCCTCGCATCATGCCGGAGAGGATTTCTCGGATTTGCGTGCTGCCCGCCTGGCCAGGCTCGGGCGCTGAAATCAGGTCATCGGGCTGTCTCACGCCGCTTGCGAAGGCAACGGGGTGAGCCGCCAGAACGTATTGCAACACGGTCAGACAAACTGAATGCCCAGTTATTCATCCAGTCACAAAGTCAATCACAACGCCGGCGACATGTTCCGTCTGGTCGCCGACGTGGAACAGTATCCGCAGTTCGTGCCGCTTTGTCAGGATCTGCATGTCCGCGGGCGCAAGGAGCTCGAGAACGGGGCGACCGTGCTGGTTGCCGACATGACCGTGGCCTACAAGCTGTTCAAGGAAACTTTCACCAGCCGCGTTGAACTGCGGCCCGATGAGCACACGATCCTGGTGGAATACCTCGACGGGCCGTTCAAGCATCTCGAGAACACATGGACCTTCGAAGATCTGGGGGAGGGGACCAGCAACGTCGGGTTCTATATTTCCTATGAATTCCGCAGCCGGACACTCGGCTCCCTGATGGGGGTCATGTTCGACAGGGCCTTCCGGAAATTCTCGAGCGCCTTCGAAGCGCGGGCGGATGAAGTCTACGGGACTTGATTCTTCAATCGGTTCCGTTCGCAGGTCTTTCGATCCGGCTTTGCAGCAATCTATTTGTATTGCTTGAATGCGTCGCGGATAGTCCGGATACGGCTTGATTTCATATCGAGGGTATCGCCGGTTCCGCGAATTTTATCGATTTCCGCGGGCTTGAGGCCGAGATCGTCCAGTGTGGCGAAAGCCTTATAGTTGTCGCAGACTATTTTTCGGCTGGTTCTGGATATGGCGCCGTTGTCTTCTTCCACCACCAGGCTTTGCCCGGCGGCGGCCTGCTCCTCGGTCCAGGCAACGGTGCTCGAAGATACCCAGAAGGTCAGATCGCAATAGCGAGCTTCGTAGTAGCCTTCTTTCGGTTCGCTCAGGATCTCGTGGGATCCTGTGAACCCGCCGTTGGAGTAGTGGGACCGGATGTAGAAATCACTTTGACCAAGCGCTGCCCCGGTCAGAGAGCCACTAGTGGCAATCGCGAAAACCAGGAACGCTATCAAGCGTTTCATTTTGAAATTCCTTATCCAGTGTTCACTTCACCCCAGCGATTTCCGGATTATATGACGTCAGGCTTACTTGAGCCTTACTTGTTTATTTGTGCGCCATGGTACGACCTGGCCGCGGTGTCGACAGCTGTCTTGAAGGAATTTCGAATGGCCGAGAAACGGCTCACGCGATGGACAGGTACGCCATCATTTTGAACCACGATCCTCGGATCTTCCTGAACTCCCAGATCCAGCAAGGTTACCTGCCTTTCAGGATGCGCGCAGATAGGCCGCCAGCCCTTGCCCTGGTTGAACTCGACGCGCACGGCGTTCTCCCGTTCGACTTCAATCTGGGTCCAGGCAACCGTTGCGAACCGGACCCAATAGGGGCGGCCGCAATATTCAACTTCCACCAGTCCCTCCGCCATCCTGTTGTAGATGCGATGGGAACCACGGAAACCGTGATATTCGTCGCGGGAAATAATGTAGGTATCTCCGACCTTGGGCAGGTCGCTTCCTGCAAGGGCATTTGCCGCCCCCAGAAGAAAAACTCCTGCGGCAAGCATTGCATGTTGGATTGACATAACCTTGTCCTGTACCGCGATTTCGCGTTGTAAGTTGGTTCTTCAAGGATCGTCTTTACAGGAAGTCCTTGTAAAAGCCATTTCGCGCGCGAGATGGCTTTTATTAAAATTTTATACTTCCGAATTTCCAGGAACCTGACAACTTGACCAGGGATTGATTTCGGCAGGAAGCACGGGTCACCGGGTGTGATAGCTGCTGTCGGTATTTGCTGGTTCGCCGGTCTGGAACATGGATCCGATAGAGGACAGGCGGCTCTGGCCGGTAGAGCTTGCTTCCTCGGTCTGCAGAACGTCGTCAGCGCTCATGCTGATCCCGAGATCCGTCAAGGTGACCTGATCTTCCGGACCTTCGCAGATAGGCCTCCAGCCGCGGCCGAAATTATACTCGATGCGAACGACATTGCCGCGACGGGTCTCCACTTCCGTCCAGGCGACGGAGTGGCTGCGAACGAAATAGTCCCGGTTGCAGTAAGAAACCTGTTTCAAGCCCTTGTACGGGTCCACAAACAGCTTGTGGCTGCCGACGAAAAATCCGAAGCGGTCCCGCGAAATCAGATAGAAGTCTCCCGGTTGCGCAATTGCTCCCGCGAACGCGGTGCTGCCGAAGCAGGCAACTGCAAAAAGGGTTGCTGAGATTTTCTTCATGTACTGCAGCTTCCGGGGTTACTGAAGGTCAAGATGACGCAAATATACGGATGACGTGCAGGGAATCCAGAAGCAAATACGGGTACCATTAATGAGCTTTTACTCAGGAAACCGCATTTAGAATAGATGTTAAGGCAGTCTGTACGGTCTCAAGGCGGATGGACTTCCTGCCTCGATCGGCAAACCAGCAATGAAAATGACCGGTCGGTCTTCCCTTGCACGCAACCGCGATATGAACCGTGCCGACCGGTTTTTCCTCACTGCCGCCGCCTGGACCGGCGATGCCCGTGACCGATACCGCGACATCCGCGTTGGACCGGGCCAGGGCGCCTTCCGCCATGGCGATGGCGACTTCCCTGGAGACGGCGCCAACCTGACGGATCAGCTCGGCGGGCACACCGAGCATGTCTGTTTTGGCCTCGTTGGAATAGGTGACAAAGCCGCGGTCGACAGCGGCCGAAGACCCGGCGATTTCCGTGAGCGCTCCGCAAATCAGGCCTCCGGTGCAGGATTCCGCGGTGGCCACCATCTTGCCTGCGGCTATCAGGGCATCGAGAACGGTCTGCGCAAGCGGGGCGAGATCGTCCAGACCGCGCGGTGTCCTGTCGGTCATAGCGGCCCCCCTTCACCTTCTTCGAAAGGCAGTCTTACCGTCACGCTGGCGAGGGCCGCGATCCCCTCCTTGCGGCCTGTGAAACCCAGTCTTTCCGAGGTCGTTGCCTTTACTGAAACCCGGGACACCGGCAGGTGGCAGATGCCGGCAATCGATACGCGGATTTTATCCCTGTGCGGACCGATCTTCGGCTCCTCGCAGACGATTGTGACATCGATATGCGCTATCCGGCCGCCCCGCTCCGCCAGCCGGCGGATAGCGTCCTGCTGAAACCTGTCGGAAGATGCTCCCTTCCACATGGGGTCGCTCGGCGGGAAATGCTGGCCGATGTCGCCGTCGCCGATGGCGCCCAGGGTCGCGTCCGTGATGGCGTGCAGAACGACGTCGGCATCCGAATGTCCCTTGAGCTTTTGCGTATGCGGGACAGCCACGCCGCCCAGAATCACCGCATCGCCGTCCTCGAAGGCATGGACATCGTATCCGATGCCGGTGCGGATGTCGGTCAGTTCTGAAAGCGGGAGGTCCGTGGAAACGGCCTGTGGCATGGTCAGCAAACTCGCCTGTTGGGCCGCACGCCTGAGATCGGCTGCAGTCGTGATCTTGAAATTGGCCGGGTCTCCGGCGCTGAGAACGACCGTCATGCCGTCCCATTCCGCCAGACTGGTGTCGTCGGTAAAATTCGTGTGGCCGGATTGCGCCGCGTTCTCGTGAGCCCGGGAAATACGCGAAAGCGGAAATGCCTGCGGCGTCTGTGCGGCCCAGAGACACTGCCGGTCGACTGTTTCCAGGGGGTGGCCGGGCGCTTTCTGTTTCTTGAGCGTATCGACGACCTGCGTAGCGGCAAGCGCGCCTTCCGCCCCCGTGTCGAGTTCACCGAGCAGCCCGTCGATGACGTCATGGGTCAGAAAGGGGCGGGCGGCGTCGTGGATCAGGACATAATCGCAAGGCACCGCTGACAGCGCCTTCAGACCTTCGCGGACGGAACCCTGCCGGGTTTCGCTGCCGAATACGGCCCGCATCAATTTATTCGACCAGTTTTCGTTTGCGGCCGATATGGCATCGTCATATAGGCCGATATCGTCCGGATGGATGACGGTTAGCATATGGGAAATGCGGGGATGATTCCCCAAGGCGTTCAGTGTATGGGTCAGCACCGGCCGACCGGCAAGAAGCCGGTATTGTTTGGGCAGTGAAGTTCGGGGATCCGCCAGGCGTGACCCACGCCCAGCAGCAACAACGAGGGCTGCCGCCGTTTTGGCCATTTTAGGTCTCCTTGCAGGGGGCCATTCCGAAACCATCGGACCGTCTTTAACGAAGAACTTGCACCGACTGCAAATTTTGACTTGTTGCGCTGCGCAAATTGTCTACAATATAGGCAATTCGTAAAATGCACAGGCAATGAGCAAAAGAAAAGAGCCTTGAGTCGCCGCTGATGAAAACGATTTCGATTGGTCATCATGTAATACCCGGCAGGGCCGTGCTTGCGCCAATGTCCGGTGTCACCGATCTGCCCTTCCGCAGGCTGGCCGCAAGATATGGCGCCGGCATGGTGGTGAGCGAAATGGTCGCGAGCGAATCCTTCCTGCGAGGGGACGCGGAAACCCAGATGCGCACGGAAGCTCAGGACAAGGGTCTGCACGTGGTTCAGCTCGCGGGCCGTGAGGCGCGCTGGATGGGTGAGGCGGCGAAGGTCATTGCCGGTCTTGGTGCCGACGTCATCGACATCAACATGGGCTGTCCGGCAAAGAAAGTGACGTCCGGCTATTCAGGCTCCGCGCTGATGCGAGATCTCGATCATGCTCTTTCGCTGATTGAGGCGACAGTGAATGCGGTCGATATTCCCGTGACCCTGAAAATGCGGCTTGGCTGGGACGAGCGGTCCATCAACGCGCCGGACCTGGCGCGGCGCGCCGAGGCCGCCGGTGTACAGCTGATCACGGTTCATGGCCGCACGCGCTGCCAGTTCTATAAAGGAAGCGCGGATTGGCATGCAATCGCGGCGGTGCGGGACGCGGTTTCGGTGCCATTGATCGCCAATGGCGACTGCAGGAGCTTCGAGGACGCGCAGCGGATGCTTTCGGCCGCACGGGCAGATGGCGTGATGATCGGCCGCGGCGCGTATGGCCGGCCCTGGCTGCCCGGCCATGTCAGCCAATACCTGGCAACAGGAGAGCGCCTGCCTCAACCGGCGGGCAATGAACTGGCCGACCTCGTCAACGAACACTACGAAGCTATTTTGAGCCACTACGGCCAGGCACAGGGGCTGCGCATCGCGCGCAAGCATCTCGGCTGGTACATGGACGCGGCGGACGGCGAGGGCGCCTGTCCGGGGGCGGTCCGCAAAACTCTCATGACATCCAGTCAGCCGTCGCAGGTGATGCGCCTCGCCGCCGACTGGTTTTCTTCCTCGAACAAACGGACAGCCGCGTGACGGATACTGTGTCTGCGACAGGCCGGACGGCCGCTCTTGCCAGTGACGGGCCGACCATCCTGGATGCCTTGCCGCATCCGGTGCTTCTCGTTGCGCCCGACGGTGTCATTGAATCGGCCAATATGGCGGCGGAAATCTTCATGCGCTCAAGCGTGTCGGTCCTGCGCCGCCATCCCATAAGCGATTTCGTCCCCTTCGGCAGCCCGCTGCTGACCCTGATCGAACAGGTACGCGAACGCGGCGCGGCGGTTAACGAGTATAAGGTCGACATCGGCACTCCGCGCATCGGCGCACCGAGGGTGGTCGACATAAACGCTGCTCCCGTCGCCGATCGTCCGGGCGCTGTCGTGCTGATGTTTCAGGAACGCACCATGGCGGAAAAGATCGACCGTCAGCTGACCTCAAGGGGAGCCGCGCGCACCGTAACGGGCCTGGCGGCGATGCTTGCCCACGAGATCAAGAACCCGCTGTCGGGGATCCGCGGCGCGGCGCAGCTGATCGAGCAGTCGGTTCCGAACGAAGACCGGGCCCTCACGCGGCTCATCATGGACGAAACCGACCGGATCGTGAAACTTGTCGACCGAATGGAGGTTTTCTCCGACGAACGGCCGATCGAGCGGGAGCCGGTGAATATTCACGTGGTGCTGGATCATGTGAAACGTCTGGCCGACAGCGGCTTTGCCCGCGGCAAGCGGATCCACGAGATCTACGATCCCTCCCTGCCGCCTGTTTTCGCCAACAAGGACCAGCTCATTCAGGTGTTCCTGAACCTGATCAAGAATGCCAGCGAAGCGATCGGCGACGATCCGGACGGCGAGATCCGGATCTCTACCGCCTTCAGGCCGGGTGTGCGGCTGTCCGTTCCGGGCACGGCCGAAAAAGTCGGCCTGCCGCTTGAATTCTGCGTTCAGGACAATGGCCCCGGGGTGCCGGAAGATCTGTTGCCGCACCTGTTCGAGCCTTTCATTACCACAAAAACCAATGGATCCGGCCTCGGGCTGGCGCTCGTCGCCAAGATCATTGGCGACCACGGCGGCGTGATCGAGTGCGACAGCCAGCGGCACAAAACCGTTTTCCGGATCCTGATGCCTGCATATGCAGGCGATGGAAAACTTGTATCCGACAAGTCGAACAAAGGAACTGATTGACCATGCCGACAGGCACGATCCTAGTTGCAGATGACGACGCGGCGATCCGCACCGTTCTCAATCAGGCGCTTTCCCGGGCCGGCTATACCGTCCGACTGACGTCGAACGCCTCGACCTTGTGGCGGTGGGTGTCTTCGGGAGACGGCGATCTTGTCATCACCGATGTCGTCATGCCGGACGAGAATATCTTCGACGTCCTGCCGCGCATGAAAAAGATGCGGCCGGACCTTCCGGTTCTCGTCATGAGCGCGCAGAACACCTTCATGACCGCCATCAAGGCTTCCGAAAAGGGTGCCTACGAATATCTTCCAAAACCCTTTGATCTCAAAGAGCTGACGAGCATTGTTCAAAGGGCGCTTGAAGAGCCGAAGAGACGGCCGGCCGTCGATCTGGATGATTCTGGCGAAGGCATGCCGCTGGTCGGCCGGTCGCCTGCCATGCAGGAAATATACCGGGTCCTGGCCCGGTTGATGCAGACCGACCTTACAGTAATGATCAATGGCGAGTCGGGAACGGGCAAGGAACTGGTCGCGCGCGCCCTGCATGACTACGGCAAGCGGCGCAACGGGCCGTTCGTTGCCATCAACATGGCGGCGATCCCGAGGGATCTTATCGAGGCTGAATTGTTCGGCCACGAGAAAGGCGCCTTTACCGGTGCCCAGAACCGCAGTTCCGGCCGCTTCGAGCAGGCCGATGGCGGAACGCTGTTTCTGGACGAGATCGGCGACATGCCGATGGAGGCCCAGACCCGGCTTCTGCGCGTTCTGCAGCAGGGCGAATACACAACGGTCGGCGGCCGTACGCCGATCAAGACCGATGTCAGGATCGTCGCAGCGACCAACAAGGATCTGCGCCACCTGATCAATCAGGGACTGTTCCGCGAAGATCTGTATTTCCGCCTGAATGTCGTGCCGATACGCCTGCCGCCGTTGCGCGAGCGCGTTGAGGACATTCCCGATCTTGTCCGGCACTTCTTCACGCTTGTCGAAAAGGAAGGCCTGCCTGCCAAGCAGATCGATCAGAGCGCCCTCAATCTGCTGCGCCGCTACCGTTGGCCGGGCAATGTGCGTGAACTTGAAAATCTTGTCCGGCGGCTTGCCGCGCTCTATCCGCAGGATGTGATCAGCGAAAACCTGCTGGAACACGAACTGAGCCAGCCCTCGGTCTCCTCCATGGAGGAGGAGACGTCCGAAACCGTCAATCTCGGCGGTTCCGTGGAACGTTATCTCGCCGGATATTTCGACACCTTTGGCGATGCGCTTCCGCCCCCGGGCCTCTATCACCGAATTCTGCGCGAAGTGGAATACCCACTGATCAGCGCTGCGCTTGCCGCAACGCGCGGCAACCAGATCAAGGCTGCGGAACTGCTCGGGGTGAACCGAAACACCTTGCGCAAGAAGATCAGAGACCTGGACATTCAGGTAATGCGCTCGACGCGTTAGGGTCTTCGAGACTAATTGGCCGGTTGTCCGGAGATGGCAGCCGGCAACAGGGACGTTGCCGGCATCGACAGGCCGCTCGCAGGATCATGGCTTGCGCGGAGTGTTGCGGATAAAAATGGCGGCGTGTCCGGCGACGCCTGGGTGTAGCGAGTCGTCCACCGCATTTTTTCGTCCTTCCGCCAACCCTGTCGCAATTTCGCAACATTGTGTGATAAGTTTGCCGCAAACAGTCTATGAAGCCTGTGCCGCTTTCCTGACGGCATGCGTTTGAGGTCCAATGATATTAGAAGCGGCACAGCAGTCCGTTGCGCAGTCGAGTGCTGCCGGAAGGATCTGGCGACGCGCCGGTCTTGCGATCATGGTTGTTGCACTGATCTCCATCGGTGTGACCTTCGCCATTTTGATGGGGCTGACTTCCATCGATCCCACCCGCGACGTCATCAAGACCGCGATGACGATCAACGGAGCGCTTGCCGCCGTTCTGCTTGGCGTCATCGCCTTCGAGATTCTGAAGCTCTGGCAGGCCCGGCGCCGGGGGCGCGCGGCTGCCAGGCTTCATGTGCGGGTCGTCGCCCTGTTCAGCCTTGTGGCGGCTGTTCCAGCCGTCCTTATGGCGATACTCGCCGCTATAACGCTCGACCGCGGGCTCGACCGGTGGTTCGAGGACCGGACGCGCCAGATCATCGACAACGCACTGACCGTGGCGCAGGCCTATCTTCAGGAACATGCCAGAGTGCTGCGCGGCGATCTGATCGCCATGACCAACGACATCGACCGGGCCAAAGCGGTCTATGAATTCGAACCGTCGCGTTTCGACCAGTTTTTTTCCACCCAGGTGTCGCTGCGCGGCATTCTCGGCGCTTTCATGTTGAACGAAAACGGCGATGTGGTGACGCGGATCATTCTCGATCCCAATGCCGATATTCCGCTGCCGCCCGCCGACAGCTTCTTCAAGGCCAAATCCGGCGACCCGATACTGATCGCCCCGGGAAGTTCCAACATCGTTGGCGGGGTCATGAAACTGTCGGCCTACGACAACTTTTACCTATATGCGGTGCGCGCGATCGATCCGCGCGTGGTTGAATATCTTCGTCTGGCCGAAGACGGTGCGTCCGAATACCAGCAGATGGAGAACAGCCGCTTCGGCGTGCAGGTCGCCTTTGCGCTTGTCTATCTCGGAGTGGCGCTTGTGCTGCTGCTGTCGGCCATCTGGATCGGTTTCGGCTTTGCGAACCGTCTGGTGTCTCCGATCCGTGCTCTGATTTCCGCGGCTGATGAGGTTTCCAGGGGCAATCTCAGCGTCAAGGTCGGGACTGAAAAGTCGGGCGGAGACCTTGCAAATCTTGGCACAACCTTCAACAAGATGACCGGCCAGCTTCTCGGTCAGCGGGACGCGCTGCTGGCCGCCAACGAGCAGATCGACCGCCGCCGCCGCTTCAATGAGGCCGTGTTGTCCGGGGTCTCCACCGGGGTGATCGGCGTCGATGACGAGGCCTCCATCATGCTGATCAACAGATCGGCCCTGGAACTCCTGATGCTGGACGAAGTGCAAATTCTGAACAAGTCGCTCATCGAGGTCGTGCCGGAGCTGAAAGACTGTATTTCGGAAGCCCTGCAGAGCCCGGGGGACAGGCTTCCCGAAACGCAGATCGAGATCGGCAGGGGCGGGCGGCTTCGCACGATCAATGTGCGTATCACCAGTGAACAGTCGACACGCCGCGAACACGGCTTCGTGGTGACGCTGGACGATATCACCGACCTTGTATCCGCGCAGCGCAACTCGGCCTGGGCGGATGTCGCACGCAGGATCGCGCATGAAATCAAGAACCCGCTGACGCCGATCCAGCTGTCCGCCGAGCGTATCCGCAGACGCTACGGAAAACGTATTGAAGAAGACCGGGAGGTGTTCGACCAGTGCATTGACACGATTGTCAGACAAGTCGGCGACATTGGCCAGATGGTCGATGAATTCTCCTCCTTCGCCCGCATGCGCAAGCCCACCAAGTCAAAGGGCGACCTGCGCGAGGCGGTGCGCGATGCCGCCTTCATGCAATCGGTTGCAAATCCGGAAATCAGCGTGAAAGCACTGGTGCCGGAAAAACCGGTGGAGGCGGTCTTCGACGCCCGGCTTGTCGGACAGGCACTCACCAACGTGGTCAAGAATGCGACGGAAGCGGTCAGCGCAAGGACGGGCGAGAATCTGCCGAAAGGCCGGGTCACGGTGGACCTTCGCGGGGCGGCGGGTGACGGCAGCGGACGGATCGTGATCGACGTCATGGACAACGGCATAGGCTTGCCGGAAGAAAACAGAAATCGCCTGCTGGAGCCATACATGACCACGCGGGAAAAGGGTACGGGCCTCGGCCTTGCTATCGTACGGAAAATCCTTGAAGACCACGGGGGCGGTATCGAATTGCTCGACGCTCCCAAATCCAACCCTGAAGATACGGGAACTCTTGTCCGCCTGACACTGGCAGCACATGCCGACAGCGAACCTGAGACCGAGGACAGAGATCAAGCAGTGACGGCCCATGGCGCATGATATTCTTGTCGTAGACGACGAAACCGATATCCGGGAAATGATTGCCGGTATCCTTGACGATGACGGCTACGGAACCCGGACGGCACCGGATTCCGACCGCGCGCTGGCCGCGGTGAAGGAACGCAGACCCTCCCTCGTCATTCTGGATATCTGGCTGCAGGGCAGCCGGCTCGACGGGCTGGCGCTTCTGGATGTTCTGAAGGAATCCGATCCGGACCTGCCGGTGGTGATCATTTCCGGCCACGGCAATATCGAAACGGCCGTTTCGGCAATCAAGCGGGGCGCCTACGACTATATTGAAAAGCCCTTCAAGGCCGACCGTCTCATTCATATTGTCGAACGCGCTCTGGAAGCTTCGAGCCTGAAACGCGAAATCCGCGATCTTAAACAGCGCAGCGGTGAAACCAGCGATATCGTCGGCAATTCATCCTCCGCGCATAACCTGCGCCAGACGATCCAGAAGATCGCCGCCACCAACAGCCGTATCCTGATCATCGGCCCGTCCGGGGCGGGCAAGGAGCGGGCGGCCCGGATGATCCACGATCTCTCGGCGCGCGCCAAAAGCCCGTTCGTCGTCCTGAACGCGGCGACCATCACGCCGGCGCGCATGGAGGAGGAGCTGTTCGGCATCGAGGACGATACCGGCAGCTTGCGGAAAATCGGTGCCCTTGAAGAAGCCCATGGCGGGACGCTTTACCTCGATGAGGTCGCCGACATGCCGGCCGAAACCCAGGGAAAGATCCTCAGGGTGCTGGTCGAGCAGAGTTTTTCCCGGGTCGGCGGCACGCAGAAGGTACAGGTCGACATCCGGATCCTGTCCTCCACGTCAAAGAATCTGGAGGAACACATCGGCTCCGGGCTTTTCCGGCAGGATCTCTATCATCGGCTCAGCGTGGTTCCCCTGCGCGTGCCCGGCCTGTCGGAACGGCGTGAGGATATTCCGGTACTGGTCCATCACTTCATGGAACAGATTTCGGCTGCGTCCGGCATCCCGCTCCGTCCGATCGGCGACGACGCCATGGCGGTTCTGCAGACCCATGACTGGCCGGGAAATGTCCGCCAGCTCCGCAATAACGTGGAGCGCCTGTTGATTCTCAGCCGCGGTGACCCGGACAGCACGATTACGGCCGATCTGCTGCCCGCCGAAATCGGCGAAACCTTGCCGAATCTGCCGACGTCCGGCACCGGCGAGCACCTGATGTCCGTGCCCTTGCGGGAAGCGCGCGAGATATTCGAACGCGAGTATCTGCAGGCCCAAATCAAAAGATTTGACGGGAACATCTCGCGGACCGCCGAATTTGTCGGTATGGAACGCTCTGCGCTTCATCGCAAACTGAAAACCCTGGGCATGACCTAAGAGTAGTGAAGCCTCGGGATTAATCGGCAGAGCGGGAAAGGTTTCCTCCCATGAAAATCGTTATTTGCGGCGCCGGGCAGGTGGGCTACGGAATTGCCGAACGCCTCGCCGCGGAGCAGAACGATGTGTCCGTGATCGATTCCTCGCCGCAACTGATCAATGCCATCGGCGATCAGCTCGATGTGAGGGGGTTCGTGGGGCACGGAGCGCATCCGGATATCCTGGCCCAGGCCGGCGCCGAAGAAGCGGACATGATCGTTGCCGTCACGCTGTATGACGAAGTCAACATGGTGGCCTGCCAGGTGGCGCATTCGCTCTTCAACGTGCCGACCAAAGTCGCCCGTATCCGGGCGCAATCCTATCTGCAGGGCCGGTGGCGCAATCTCTTTTCCCGCGATCACATGCCGATCGACGTGATCATTTCGCCTGAGATCGAGGTCGGCGAAATGGTGCTGCGCCGTCTGGCATTGCCGGGTGCGGTGGAGACGGTCCGGTTCGCGGACGATCATGTGGTGGTTGTCGGTATCATCTGCGAGGAGGACTGCCCGGTCGTCGATACACCGTTGCGCCAGCTGACGGAACTGTTTCCGGATCTGGGCGCCGTTGTCGTCGGCATCTACCGGAACAACCGGCTTTTCGTTCCCAAGAGCAGCGACTCCATCTTGATCGGCGACCTGGCCTATGTTGTCGCGCGGCGCGATCAGGTGCGCCGTACGCTGAGCATTTTCGGCCATGAGGAGCCTGAGGCGGCCAAGGTGGTGATCGCAGGCGGCGGCAATATCGGCCTTTATGTCGCAAAGGCTCTGGAGCAGCGGCAGTCAGGCACGAAAATCAAGCTGATCGAGGCATCGCGCGAGCGGGCCATGGAAGTGGCGGATGAACTCAAACGCTCTGTTATCCTGCATGGCAGCGCACTGGATCAGACCATCCTGAACGAGGCTGACGCCGGCGATGCCGACACGATGGTGGCTCTGACCAACGATGACGAAGTGAACATCCTTTCCTCGGTGATGGCGAAAAAGCTCGGCTGCAAGCGCTCGCTGTCGCTGTTGAACAACCCGAGCTATCCGGCTTTTGCCAATGCCCTGGGCATCGATGCATTCATCAATCCCCGGGCAGTGACCATTTCGCGCATCCTTCAGCATGTGCGCCGCGGCCGTATCAGGGGCGTTCATTCGCTGCAGAACGGAGCGGCGGAAATCGTCGAGGCCGAGGCACTCGACACATCGCCGCTTGTCGGAAAACCCTTGCGGGAGATCGATCTGCCCTCGGGTATTCGAGTGGGAGCGGTTTTCCGGGCCGGCGAAGTTCTGACACCGAACGGCGATCTTCAGATCCAGGCCCAGGACCGAATTGTCATTTTTGCGGTTGCGAGCCGGGTGCGGCAGGTCGAGCAGATGTTCCGGGTCAGCCTGGACTTCTTTTAAGGCGTTTTTTTTAGCGTTTGAGACGCCTTCAGGCCTTGCGTTTGCCAGGTCTTGTGGTCAAATTTCAAAAGAAACCAATCGGTTCGGATCGAACCGCTGTTCTTTGGAGAAAGCATGAGCCGGATTGCCTATGTCAACGGTCAATATGTCCGCCATGCGGATGCTGCGGTGCACGTGGAAGATCGGGGCTATCAGTTCGCCGACGGGGTTTACGAGGTCTGCGAGATCTGGCAGGGCAGGATCGTCGATATGACCCGGCATCTGGACCGTCTCGACAGGTCCCTGGGCGAACTGCGCATTGGTTGGCCGATGACAAGGGCCGCTGTTGAATTCGTGGTGCGTCAGGTCGTGCGCCGAAACAAGGTGCGCAACGGTCTGGTCTATATCCAGGTTACCCGGGGCGTCTCCAGGCGCGATCACTTCTTCCCGCCGGAGGATGTTGCGCCGTCGATAGTCGTCACAGCCCGTTCCACCAGTCCCGAAGCGGCGAGCGCGCAGGCGGCGCAGGGGATTGCGGTGGTCAGCTATCCGGAAAACCGCTGGCCCAGGGTCGACATCAAGACCGTGGCGCTGCTGCCCAATGTGCTGGCGAAACAGAATGCCAAGGAGCACGGCGGCAAGGAAGCCTGGTATGTCGATACAACCGGCTTTGTCACCGAAGGCGGGTCGACGAATGCGTGGATCGTCACGAAGGAGGGCACTCTCGTCACGCGACCGGCCGAGAGCGGGATCCTGAGAGGCATAACCCGGGCAGTTGTTCTTGAGCTTATTGAGAAAGAGGGGCTGACTTTTGAAGAAAGGCCATTTAGCCTCCAAGAAGCCTTCGAAGCGAAGGAAGCATTCGTGACAGCGGCGACGAGTATCGTCATGCCGGTCGTGCGAGTGGACGACAGGATGATCGGAAATGGCCACCCGGGCAGCGTTGCAACCCGATTGCGCGATCTGTTCCATACTGCTACTGATTTTCAGATGGTATGATTCGACTGGGCTTGTTGGGCGGAATTTAGATACAATATAGAACTGAGGCAGCAGTTCTATCTGGTGGGCAATGCAAAAAGCGAGCGGCACGTCAAACCTTAGTGTTTGAATTTGAAAGGTTTTCGACGGTAAGCTGCGTAAACGCCGGATGCTCGGCCGCATCCGGGACAAACAGGATAAAAAGACTGATGGCTGAGCGCGCACAAAATCTTCAAGACACTTTCCTTAATCACGTTCGCAAACAAAAAACTCCCCTGACGATTTTTCTCATCAACGGCGTGAAATTGCAGGGCGTCGTGACCTGGTTTGACAACTTTTGTGTCCTGCTCCGGCGCGATGGACATTCTCAGCTTGTTTATAAGCACGCGATTTCCACAATTATGCCCAACGGACCTGTTCAACTGTTCGATCAGGCTGAGGAAACTGCGGAAAAGGCAAGCTGATTGAAACCCAAGTCTCGCGCAGACGATTTTTCAAAATCCAATGGTTCTGACGAGCCAGGCCAGACATCGCTCAGGCTGAAGGACGCCGGGGTGGACCGGCTGCCCCAGCCTTTTCGTGCGATGATCCTGGAGCCGGTGCTGCAATTGCGCGGCGAAGGAAGCCAGCATGATCTGCGCTCCAACCGGAGCCCGGAAGCACGCCTGGAGGAAGCCGTCGGCCTCAGTGCGGCCATCAATCTAAATATCGTCCATTCGGGTATCGTGCGGATCAGCAACCCGAAGCCCGCCACCTTGTTCGGCGAGGGCAAGGTTGCGGAATTTGCCGGCATTGTTGCCAGCGAGGATCTGGATCTGGTCGTTATCGATCATCCTCTGTCGCCGGTTCAGCAGCGCAACCTGGAACGACGCCTGAAGACCAAGGTGATCGACCGGACCGGTCTCATTCTGGAAATTTTCGGCGACCGCGCGCGCACCAAGGAAGGCCGCCTGCAGGTCGATCTTGCCCATTTGAGCTGGCAGAAAAGCCGTCTTGTTCGGTCCTGGACACACCTGGAACGTCAGCGCGGCGGCGCCGGGTTCATGGGCGGGCCCGGCGAAACCCAGATCGAGGCCGACCGACGGCAGATCCAGGACCGTATCATCGCCTTGCAGAAACAGCTGCAAGGTGTGCGCCGCACCCGAGATCTTCACCGCAAGAAACGCAAGAAGATTCCGCAGCCGGTCGTGGCGCTGGTCGGTTATACCAACGCCGGAAAATCTACACTTTTCAACCGTTTGACGGAAGCAGACGTCTTTGCGAAGGATCTGCTTTTCGCGACGCTCGATCCGACATTGCGCAAGGTTTCCCTGCCTCACGGCAGGGAAGTGATCGTGTCGGACACCGTAGGGTTCATCTCCGATCTGCCGACCCATCTGGTTGCGGCGTTCCGGGCGACGCTGGAAGAGGTGCTGGAAGCCGATCTGATCCTGCATGTGCGCGACATCTCACATGCCGATACGGATGCCCAGGCGGAAGACGTGAAGAAGACTTTGCGCGATCTCGGGGTCGACGCAATTACAGGGGCACCGGTCGTCGAAGTCTGGAACAAGATCGACTGTCTCGATCCCGCTTACCGGCAAAAACTGCTGGAAGATGCGGGCGAGGAAGGGCCGATCGCCCTGTCCGCCCTGACGGGGGAAGGCGTTGACAGTCTCCTGACCCGGATCGATGCCTTCATGGCGCAGCATGACGACATTCTGTCCCTGAAAATTCCGGTCGCGGAAGGGGCGTTGCTGGCGAAGGTTTACCAGATGGCCGAAGTGCTGGAGCGCACGGATGCGGAAGACTACGTGATTGCAGAAGTGCGTGTCTCCGACAAGCAGCGCGGTCCGTTCCGGGAGACTTTCGGCGCCTATATCGTTGATTAGGCTCCTGCCACTCTAGAAACTGATCCGGAGACCTATTTGCCCTTGGCTGCCTGCCAGGCGGCCTCCATTTCGTCCAGCGTCATCGCCTCCAGTGTCGTGTCCGATTTCGCGGCATGGTCTTCAATGGCGGCAAAGCGCTTGCGGAACTTGCGGTTCGTCCGGCGCAGGGCCTCTTCCGGATCGATGTCCAGGTGCCGGGCGAGATTGGCGAGAGCGAAGAGAGTGTCGCCGAGTTCGTCGGCGATCCTGTCCTTGTCGGGCGCTTCCCTGGCGAGTTCCTCATCGAGTTCATGGGTTTCTTCCCGGATCTTGTCGAGAACCAGGCGGGCGTCGTTCCAGTCGAACCCGACCTTTGCGGCGCGCCTCTGCAGTTTGTCTGCCTCTTGAAGGGCCGGGAAGGCGCTAGGCACGTCGTCCAGAAATCCCTTTTCCGGTTCGGCAAGACCGAGTGCTTCGCGTTCGGCCCGCTTCTCAGCGCGTTCCTCCGCCTTGATCCGCTCCCAGATGCCCTTGACCAGTTCCGGCCTGTCGCCGTTTTCATCGCCGAAGACATGCGGATGCCGCCGGATCAGCTTTGCGGTAATGCCTTCAACCACATCGCCGAAATCGAATTGCTCCTCTTCCTGCGCCATGCGGGCGTGATAGACAACCTGGAGCAGCAGGTCGCCGAGTTCCTCGCGAAGGTTCAAGATGTCGTTCTTGGCGATGGCATCGGCCACCTCGTAGGCTTCTTCGAGCGTGTAGGGCGCAATTGTCGCAAAGGTTTGTTCCAGATCCCAGGGGCAGCCGGTCACCGGTGTTCTGAGCGCGGCCATGATTTCAATGAGGCGGGAAATGTCGCGGCTGGGGGTCATGGAGTGGCCTTGATCTTATTTGGGTGCGTCACTGATATCTGAGTGGAACACCGGTATTCGATTGTTCCCGCATAACGCAAGTGGTCGGCTGGAGAATGCTGAAACACCGCAGCCATTCAACGCTCTTTGGTATTACCTGTCGCTGCGGATCGGCACCAGGCAGCCGGGGTTGGACTTGTCCGCAATGACAAACAGCAAGGGATAGAAGCTATCTACCCCTGACCGACGGATGCCAGAAGGTCACGGCGCGTTCCAGCAGTGCGATAAGGCCGTAAAACAGGGACCCGGCCACCGCCGCGACGGCGATCTCGGCCCAGACCATGTCGACATTCATGCGGCCGACTTCGGTGGAAATGCGAAAGCCCATGCCGACAGTCGGCGTGCCGAAGAATTCGGCCACGATCGCGCCGATCAGGGCAAGTGTTGAGTTGATCTTCAGGGCATTGAAAATGAAGGGCATGGCCATCGGCAGGCGCAGTTTCACAAGCGTGTGCCAGTAACCGGAGGCATAGGTGCGCATCAGGTCGCGTTGCATGGTGTCCGAGGCGGACAGACCGGCGACCGTATTCACCAGCATCGGGAAGAACGTCATGATGATGACGACAGCGGCCTTGGAGGGCCAGTCGAAGCCGAACCACATGACCATGATCGGGGCAACGCCGATGATCGGCAGGGCGGAGACCAGATTGCCGATGGGCAGCAGGCCGCGGCGCAGGAACGGCACCCGGTCGACCAGGACGGCGGTCAGGAACGCCGAACCGCAGCCGATAGCGTAACCCGCAAGAACCGCCTTCAGGAATGTCTGGCGGAAATCGGCCCACAGTGTCGGTACGGAACCTATCAGGCGCAGCCAGATTTCGGATGGTGCGGGCAGCAGAACCTTGGGAACGCCGGCTCCGGTGACGACGATCTGCCAGAGCGCAAGGAGGGTGATACCGAAGAGGGCGGGAATGGCCAGGTTAATGAGCCTTGCCGCGCTTTTGGATGAGTTCTTCCAGGAGGCAAGACGTTCCACGAACAGCCATGCCGAGGCCCAGGCGGCGGCCGTCAGAGCCCAAAACCCGAGTGCGGCGTCTCCTGGATGGTTCGACACCGTGCCGATGAGCAGCCATGCCGCGAAGGCCGTGACAAAGCCGAGCATCAGATCGCCAAACCGGTTGCGCATGAAACCGAGTTCATAGCGGACGGCGGCGATTGCCAGAATGACGAGACAAAGCGAAAGACGCGGAACGTCCATCACGCCGAAATCCGGCCTGAAAATCGGGCTGAACAGACCGACGATCACCAGCGCGACGATGAGCCAGGCGAGCAGGGCGGGTATATCCAACCGGCTTTTTGAAAGGGATCGGGTGCTCATCGCGTCATCCCCATGCGTTGCAACGCAAGTTTTTCAACCAGTCCGATCAGCGCCACCAGAGAGCCTGCCACAAACGCGGCCATGATCAGGGCGGACCAGATCTGTAGGGTCTGGCCGTAATACGATCCGGACAAAAGGCGCGCGCCGAGCCCGGCAACGGCTCCCGTGGGCAATTCGCCGACAATTGCCCCGACCAGCGCTGCCGCCATGCCGATCTTCATGGACGTGAATAGAAACGGCACGGCGTAGGGCAGGCGCAGCTTCCAGAAAGTCTGCAAGCGGTTCGCCGAATAGGTGTGCATCAGGTCCATGTCGATGACTTCCGGCGAGCGCAGGCCCTTCACCATTCCGACGGCAACCGGGAAGAAGGACAGGTAGGTCGAGATCATCGCCTTGGGCAGCAGGCCCGACACGCCGACGGCATTGAGGACCACGATGATCATCGGGGCAATGGCGAGGATCGGTATCGTCTGCGACGCGATGATCCACGGCATCAGCGACTTTTCCAGCACGCGCGAATGGATGATGCCGATGGCAAGGAGGATGCCGAGCGTCGTGCCGATGAGAAAACCCAGCAGGGCGGAGGAAAGCGTGATGCCGGAATGATAGATCAGCGAGCGTTTGGAGGTGATTTTCTTCTCGGCGGTCGTCTCCCAGATTTCAACGGCAATCTGGTGCGGTGCGGGCAGCACGGGCCGTTCCTGCGAGAGCGTATCGGACAGGAGCTCGCTGAAAGGGACATCCGTCCGGTCCGCGCGCTCATATGTATCGAGCTGGAACGGCGTGTTGAGCGAAACTGAACCGATGTACCAGGCGCCGATGATGGCGAGGACAACCACGATTACCGGACCGGCTGTGCCGGACATGAGACCGGCAAAAGGGTTCAGACTGCGAGTTGGGGCGAAGGTATTCGAGGTCATGCGGCGTTCGTTCCCCGATCATCCAGTCGCTTGTCCTTGGGATCCATTCCGTTGGATTTCCGCACATCAATTGCCTGTAGTTCAACATTGGAAGCAGCATGGAATGCCGGGCCAGTAGCGGGAAGGTCGGGCCGGAGCCGTTCAATCCTCATAGGAGTGCCCCGCTTTCAGTCCTTCCCGCACGCGGTGGGCGATCTTGAGGAATTCCGGGCTTTCGCGGATGTCTAGAGTGCGGTCGCGCGGCAGGTCGCTTTCGATGACATCATAGATCCGGCCCGGGCGCGGGCACAGAACGACGATCTTGGTGGAAAGGAACACCGCTTCGGGAATGGAGTGGGTGACGAAGGCAACGGTCTTGCTGGTCTTCGCCCAGAGCTGAAGCAGTTGCTCGTTGAGATGATCGCGGACGATTTCGTCGAGCGCACCGAAGGGTTCGTCCATCAGCAGCAGATCCGGCTCGACAGCAAGGGCACGGGCGATCGAGGCGCGCTGCTGCATGCCGCCGGAAAGCTGCCAGGGATATTTCTTTTCAAAGCCCGAAAGGTTCACCAGCTCCAGGTTCCTGGCGACGCGTTGCTGCCGCTCGGATCTGGAAAGTCCCATGATCTCCAGCGGCAGGGCGACGTTTCCGGCGATGGTTCGCCAGGAATAGAGCGCGGCGGCCTGGAAGACATAGCCATAGGCGCGATTGAGCCGCGCTTCCTCCGGAGAGACGCCGTTGACGGTGATCGAGCCCGCTGTTGGTTTTTCCAGGTCGGCAATGACCCTGAGGAGCGTGGTCTTGCCGCAGCCCGAAGGGCCGATGAAGGAGACGAAATCTCCCTGCTCGATCTTCAGGTCGATATCGGAAAGGGCATGAACCGGGCCGTCATTGGTCTCAAAGGTGAGGGACAGTTTCTCAATATCGATCACCCGGTCCGGGCTTGCGCTTTTGTGTTTTTCCACCATTTCGGTGTCCTTTGCGCCGGCAAGTGCGGTCATGTGTTTCCTGGGCAGGTCGAATGCTGTTCTTCAGAGCCGAGTATACTCAAATTTGCATACCTCGGCGCGGGGCAAACCGATAGATAAAGGTCACAGAAAAAACCTCCCCGAAAGGGGGAGGTGCCTGTTCCTCATACGCCGCTGGCGGGGATGCCGCTGCGCTCGATCTTTCGCGGAGCGGTCAGTTCCTTCCAGGTGCTGAGCGCCTTGTTGACCGCCTGGAAGGGCTTGCGGGAAACGAACTCGCCATGACCCTGGCTGGGGTTGACCGTGCCGTCTTCCACGGCGACCCGGCCGCGGCTGAGCGTGTAGCGCGGCAGGCCTTTGACTTTCTTGCCCTCGAAGACGTTGTAGTCGATGGCCGATTGCTGGTTCGAAGCCGAGATGGTCTTTTCCTTTTCCGGGTCCCAGACCACCAGATCCGCATCCGCTCCGACCAGAATGGCGCCTTTTTTCGGATAGACGTTGAGGATCTTGGCAATATTGGTCGACGTGACGGCGACGAATTCGTTCGGCGTCAGGCGGCCCGTGCCGACACCGTAGGTCCACAGCATCGGCATGCGGTCTTCCAGGCCGCCGGTACCGTTCGGGATCTTGGTGAAATCGCCGACGCCGGTGCGCTTCTGGTCGGTTGAGAAGGCGCAGTGATCGGTCGCCACCACCTGCAGGGAACCGGCGGCAAGTCCCGCCCAGAGGCTGTCCTGGTGCTTCTTGTCGCGGAACGGCGGCGACATCACCCGACGGGCGGCATGATCCCAGTCGGAATGCCTGTATTCGCTGTCGTCCAGCGTCAGGTGCTGGATCAGCGGTTCGCCATAGACACGGATGCCGTTCTGGCGGGCCCGGCGGATGGCCTCGTGCGCCTGCTCCGACGAGGTGTGCACGATATAGACCGGAACACCGGCCATGTCGGCGATCATGATGGCCCGGTTGGTGGCTTCGCCTTCCACTTCCGGCGGACGGGAATAGGCATGCGCCTCCGGACCGTTGTTGCCTTCCGCCAGCAGTTTCTGCTGCAGGGTTGCGACCACGTCGCCGTTTTCCGCATGCACCAGTGGCAAGGCGCCCAGTTCCGCGCAGCGCGAGAAGGAGGCGAACATCTCGTCGTCATTGACCATCAAGGCGCCCTTGTAGGCCATGAAGTGCTTGAAGGTGTTGATGCCGCGTTCCTGAACCACGGTCTGCATGTCGTTGAAGACCTGTTCGCCCCACCAGGTTATCGCCATGTGGAAGGAATAGTCGCAATGCGCCATGGAGGACTTGTTGTCCCACATCTGCAGGGCTTCCAGCAGGGACTGACCGGGGGAGGGTAGGGCGAAGTCGACCACCATCGTGGTGCCGCCGGCAAGCGCCGCCCTTGTGCCTGAATCGAAATTGTCGGAAGAGAATGTGCCCATGAAGGGCATTTCCAGATGGGTATGCGGATCGATACCACCCGGCATGATGTAACAGCCGGTGGCGTCCAGCGTCTCGTCACCGGAAAGATTGGGACCGATTTCGACGATCCTGCCGTCCTCGATCTTCACATCGGCTTCGTAGGTGAGATCGGCGGTCACAACCGTGCCGCCCTTGATCACTTTGCTCGCCATTGCTGTTTCCCTCGTTGTTCGTTTGTCTGCTCCGGCTCAGGTCCCGGATCAGGTCAGGGACGGCAACCGTTTACTTCTGCGCTGTTCCGGACCCGACCCGGGACCAGTTCACACGAGTTTCCTCATTCCACGATCACCGCCGTCTCGACTACCGCATGGAACAATACGTCTGCGCCGGCCTTGGCCCAGTCCCTGGAAATTTCCTCGGCTTCGTTATGTGACAGACCATCGACGCAGGGGCACATGATCATCGCCGTCGGGGCGACCTTGTTGACCCAGCAGGCATCGTGGCCGGCACCGGAAATGAGATCCCGGTGGGAATAACCGAGGCGCTCGGCGGCACTTCGAACCGCCGCAACGCAAGTCTTGTCGAATTCCACCGGGTCGAAGCCGCCGACCTTTTCGAATTCGACCTCAAGCCCCATGTCGTCGCAGATCTTTTGGGCGCCGATCTTCAGCCGGTCTTCCATATCCTTGATGACAGTGATGTCAGGTGAGCGGAAATCGATGGTGAAGACGGACTTGCCGGGGATGACGTTGCGCGAATTCGGATAGACATCGATATGACCGGCCGCGCCCACGGCATGAGGGGCATGCGACCAGGCAATCTCGTCGACCAGTTCCAGAATGCGCGCCATGGCAAGGCCGGCATTCTTGCGCATCGGCATCGGCGTGGAACCGGTGTGGCTGTCCTTGCCGGTAACCGTCACCTGCGTCCAGGACAGGCCCTGACCGTGGGTAACGACGCCGATTTCCTTGCCTTCGGCTTCCAGGATCGGTCCCTGTTCGATATGAAGCTCGAACATGGCATGCATCTTGTCCTTGCGGGCGCCGACTTCCTCGTCGCCGACCCAGCCGATGCGCTTCAGTTCGTCGCCGAATGTCTTGCCTTCGGCGTCTTCCTTTTCATAAGCCCAGTCCTGCGTATGCACTCCGGCGAAGACGCCGGAGGCCAGCATGGCCGGTGCAAAACGCGTGCCTTCCTCGTTGGTCCAGTTGGTGACCACCACCGAGTGCCGGGTCCTGATGCCGAGATCGTTCATCGTGCGGATGATTTCCAGTCCGCCGAGAACGCCCAGGACGCCGTCATATTTGCCGCCGGTCGGTTGGGTATCGAGATGGGAGCCTACATAAACGGGCAGGGCGTCCGGGTCGGTGCCCGGGCGGGTCATGAACATGTTGCCCATCGTATCGACCGCCATTGTGAGGCCTGCTTCCTCACACCATTTCTGGAACAGCTTGCGGCCTTCGGAATCTTCGTCCGTCAGCGTCTGGCGGTTGTTGCCGCCGGCAACGCCCGGGCCGATTTTCGCCATTTCCATCAGGCTGTCCCATAGCCTGTCGGCATTGATCCTCAGATTTTCGCCCGGAGCTGCCATTCGCTAACCCTCCTGTTACTTCAATTCGATTTCGACAAAGGACATGGGAGCGCCCCCGCCGTTGATCACATTATGTTCGACGCCTTCGTCCCGGCGGTAAACGGTTCCGGCGGGGACGAGAACATCACGCGTTTCGCCATTCGTTTCCTCGAGCGTCATCTGACACTCGGTCAGGGCGGTGATGACGTAATCCATCGAGTGGCGGTGCCATCCGGTTTCCGCGCCTGGCTCGAAGTCGAACCGGGTGACCCTGACCCGTTCGTCATCGATAAGCTGGCTGGCTGTGGCCTGTTGTCTGCTCATGGCATCATGCTCCATGGAAGAATAGAACCGCGGCGGGCGCCAAGCATGCGTCGGTGTTTTTACCGTCAGTCGATGGCGTGAAGCACGGCGCGGAGTTTTTCGAACAACTCGTCGATCTGGTCCTTCGAGATGATCAGCGGCGGCGAGAGGGCAATGATATCGCCGGTCGTGCGGATCAGCAGGCCGTCGTCATAGGCCTTGAGGAAGGCGGAAAAGGCGCGTTTGGTCGGCTCGCCCGCAATCGGTTCAAGTTCGACCGCGCCGATCAGGCCGAGATTGCGGATATCGATCACATGCGGGCAGTCCTTCAGACCGTGCAGGCCGTCTTCCCAGTATTGCGCCAGATCGGAGGCGCGGGTGAGCAGACCTTCCTCGTCATAGGTATCGAGTGTCGCGAGCGCGGCGGCACAGGCGAGCGGGTGGGCCGAGTAGGTGTAGCCATGGAACAGTTCGATCATGTGTTCCGGGCCAGTCATGAAGGCGTTGTAGATATCGGCCGAACAGAAGACCGCGCCCATCGGGATGACGCCGGACGTCAGGCCCTTGGCGGTGGTGATGAGATCCGGGGTCACGCCGAAGAAGTCGGTCGCGAAGGGAGAGCCGAGACGGCCGAAGCCGGTGATGACTTCATCGAAGATCAGCAGAATGCCGTTCTGGGTGCAGATATCGCGCAGGCGCTCCAGATAGCCTTTCGGCGGTATGAGAACACCTGTCGAGCCTGCGACCGGCTCGACGATGACCGCCGCGATCGTGGACGGATCATGCAGCTGAATGATGCGGATCAGGTCTTCGGCATATTCCGCGCCGCTTTCCGGTACACCGCGCGTGAAGGCGTTGCGCTCCGGATCGTGGGTGTGGCGCATGTGATCGACGCCGGTGAGCATTGTACCGAAGGTCTTGCGGTTGGAGACGATGCCACCGACCGAAATGCCGCCGAAACCGACGCCGTGATAGCCCCGCTCACGGCCGATCAGCCGCGTGCGGGTGCCCTGGCCGATGGCGCGCTGATAGGCGAGTGCTATTTTCAGTGCGGTATCGACACTTTCCGAACCGGAATTGGTGAAGAAGACATGGTCAAGCGGCGACGGCGTCATGGCCGCGAGACGGGCGGCCAGTTCGAAGGCCTTCGGGTGCCCCATCTGGAAGGCCGGCGCATAGTCGAGTTCGGCAATCTGCCGCTGGACCGCTTCGACCACCTTCGGACGCGAGTGGCCGGCATTGCAGCACCACAATCCCGCCGTTCCATCGAGGACCTGACGGCCGTCCGAGGTCGTATAATGCATGTCCTTGGCCGCGACGAACATCCGAGGGGCCTGTTTGAACTGGCGATTGGCCGTGAACGGCATCCAGAATGCTTCGAGATTGTTGGTTACAGCCTGGCTCATTGCTGCCGGAGATGCCGGTGCTGACATATGTCCTCCTTGCGGCCTGCGGGTGCGGCCGGCGTTGGGTATCGGCAGGAAAAGGAGGGCATGGAACAGCTTCCGCCCTGACCAGGGCAGCGCAGCAGTTCAAATCCTCTCCCCACTCTGTTCCCGGCGATTTCACGCAGGCTTTTGCCGTTTTGTCATCGCCGAATATCTCTGGATGGCCCTCGGGCCGGTCCCGGTTTTTCCGGATTTCCTTATGATGACCATAACCGGACGATCCTTCAAGACATCCCCATTGCAGGGCCTTTTCGGATCGTCTAGCCTTCCGGCCACCTGGTCAATTTACCCTAGGTGTGATTTGACCAAATGGTCAAGATGCAAATCCGTTCGACATGGCTAATTTGTGGTCATTGTCCCGCGGAGTGGGCTGAGACCGGCCAGAAACCGCCGATCGCGGGGCATTCAGCCTCTCGAAACGGGCAAGGTAAGGGCGGCCATGAGGCCGGGGAAGTGGACTTATTGATGACAGGTCTCAGCGGGCAAACGCCTGCATCATACAAACCAGTCGGACTGAGCAGAATACAGGAAAAGAACCGGTCGCTGATTCTCGAAGCCGCGCTGGGTGAATTTTCGAAAAAAGGGTTTTCCGGTGCAACGGTCGAGCGCATAGCTGCCGACGCGGGCATGTCCAAGTCGAATTTGCTGTATTATTTTTCCTCCAAGGAAGCGATCTATAACGCGACGCTGGCCCATATTCTGGAAATCTGGCTGACACCCCTCAAGACGCTCAATCCCCTTGGCGATCCGGCGGACGAACTTGCCGCCTATATCCGTCAGAAGATCGAATTGTCGGCGAAATTTCCCGAAGCCTCGCGGCTATTCGCCAATGAAGTCATGCAGGGCGCGCCGCAAATCCTGCCGGTTCTGGAAACGGACCTGAAACGCCTTGTTGAGGAAAAATGTCAGGTCATCGAGGACTGGATCGACACCGGCAGGATGCGCCCGGTCGATCCGGTCCATCTGATTTTCACGATCTGGGCGACGACGCAGCACTACGCGGATTTCTCTGTTCAGATCAAGGCTCTGACCGGGAAGGATCTGAGCGATCCGGATTTTCAAAGGTCAACCGAAACAGCCGTAACATCGCTGATCCTGAATGGCGCCGGTCTGAAATGGCCGCGGGAAAGCGATCCGGGCGCATGACGGACGAGCCGTCCGACTTCAAGGTCTCATCCCGGATTCCGGTCACGGGACAGCTTTATATTTCAAGAGACGATCTGTCGGAGGAATTTGTAAGGGCTTCCGGACCGGGCGGTCAGAATGTCAACAAGGTTTCGACCGCGGTTCAGCTGCGGTTCGATCTTGAGGGCAACGATACACTCCCGGCGGATATAAAGTCGCGGGCGGCGAAACTCGCCGGAAGCCGTCTGACGCTGAGCGGTGAGATTCTTCTGCAGGCCGACAGGCACCGGACACGCGAGCGTAACCGGGAGGACGCCCTGGAACGGCTTCTGGAACTGCTGCGAAAAGCTTCCGAAAGACCAAAGCCGCGCAAGGCCACCAGGCCCACTCTGGGGTCAAAGAAACGGCGATTGGACTCCAAGAAGCAACGGGGACAGATCAAGAAGATGCGCGGCCGCTCCGGACAGATGACCGATTGACGAATGTCAAGCGGCACGGCGCTGCACAGATCACGGCTCTTTCTACAACGGGACGTCAGGCAGGAGACTTTTCCCGGCGGAACCGTGCGCCCCACTCCTGATTTGTCTCGTCGGCCAGTTTGGCCACGCCGGGCGCTATACCGTCTGCGTGGCCGCGATCCAGGCCCAGCGCCTCCAGAACCTCGCCCAAAGCGGCAGAGGGATCGTAAGACAGCGCTTCGTAAGTGATGCGTAACGGTTCGATGCCTTGCGTTTTGAACCAGTTCTTCCAGTCCAGATCGAAGGCCGCGAACCTCTCGAAGCAACGCGCGATCTCGTCGGCGTCATAGACCGGCGCGCGGGGCGGGGCGAGGCGTTCCAGCTCCGTTCCGTCCGGTGCCTTGTGCCATAGCCCGGTTTGCTCCGCCTTCACGTAAGAGACGGCCTGCTCGATCTTGTCTGTTCTTGTCAGGTGAATGAACAGCGTTCTGCCGAAAGCGGCCTGAAACCTGTCCCGGTCCGTTGCCAGGTCCGGATGTCGCACCGCCAGTTTCCGGACAAAAAAATCAAAGCTGTGTCTTTGCAGGCGCAAACCGAAAATGCCTGTTGCAAGGCTGCCTTTTGCAATTGCTGCACGAAAGACCATGTCCAGTGTTTCAGTCTCCCCAACCGTTTCCTCCGGCACGAGTTCGAATGACCGAAGCCAGTCTGAAATCGAGGCCTTGTGAAAGTAGGAACCCGGATTTCCGGCGACGCCGGTTGCGAGCAGAAGCTTGCACAAGAGCGTGCTGCCGCTGCGCGGCGACGTACAGATGACATATGAATCGTATCGGGACATGGCGGAAGAATAACCGGAAATTGAGAAATAATACCAAGTTCAACAACTTGCCGACTGGATATTGCATAGGCGTGACACCGGTTCAGCGGTCTGGCGCCGTCACTGTTTCCGCAAGGCCGATGACCCGGACGTCGTTTCTTCGCGTAAAAAGCGGACTGAAATGCGGTTAAACCGGCTTGTGGCAAGCCGGTTCCGGTGATTAGGTGCAAGCGATTTTTAAATCAAATGACCACCAACCGGGTTGGATTGGCGTTCGGTTGATCGAATTCAAGGTGGTAGAACATTCTGCGTTCCACTGCTGGCAGGGTGTTTCAGGAAGAGATCCATGATTTCAGCCTCCGCGGGCGTGCGGTCCCAGGCGACCACAGGTATTTTATTGATGTGTGCAGGCGTTGCCTGTCTATGTGTCAACGATGCGATCGCCAAGACATTGACGGCGAGTTATCACCCGATACAGATCCTTTTTCTGCGCAATTTGATTGCCTTGCCTATCGCGATACTGATCGCTTTGAAGATGGGAGGGGCGGCGGCGCTGCATTCCTATCGGCCGGCTGCTCATCTGCTGCGCGGTTTTATCTGGCTTGGCGCCGCGACACTTTTCTTCACCGGTCTGAGCCTTCTGGAACTTGCCGAGGCGACCGCGCTTATTTTCGCGGCCCCGATTTTCGTGACTGCTCTGTCCGCCCTTCTTCTGCGAGAACAGGTGGGATGGCGACGCTGGGTCGCCGTTCTGGTCGGTTTTCTCGGCGTCCTGATCATTGTCCGTCCAGGGACGGGAACGTTTCAGGCGGGGTCACTGTTTCCGGTTGCGACCGCGGTGTTTTATGCTTTTTTGATGATCAGTGCCCGTTGGGTCGATCCGCGCGAAAGCGTCTGGACGCTTATGGTTTATCTCGTCGGGGCCGGGGGACTTCTCAGCGCGCTGCTGGTCCCGTTTGTGTGGATCGATCTGCGGCTCGAGGATATGTGGCTGTTTATCAGCATCGCGCTGTTCGGGACCGCGGGCATAACCATGATGACCCAGGCCTTCAGGTTTGCTCCGGCAGCGGTTGTCGCACCGTTCGACTACAGCGCCCTGATCTGGGCGTCGGTGCTCGGCTGGCTTGTCTGGAACGAAATTCCCGATCTCGCAACCTATATCGGTGCCGGGGTGATTATCCTGAGCGGTCTTTTCATCGTACTGCGCGAGCGGCAGCTGGAAAACTGAGCCAGGTTACATTCGCTGCCGGGTGTGCGGAAAGAACCATTATTTCATTTTCACATAGGTGCCGGGAGCGTTGCACATAGGCGGATAACCGCGTTTCGGATTGCCTACAGCCCTTGCCGGTACGGTTCCCGAAGACTGCCGCTTCAGCCAGTTGCTCCATTGCGGCCACCAGGAGCCTTCCTCGACCTTTGCCTGCTTCTCCCAGTCGTCCGCATCCGGATGCGGGCCGCCGTGCTTGTAGAAAAGCTTGCGGTAGCTGCGATGGGGGTGCCCCGGTTCGGAGACGATGCCGGCATTGTGCCCGCCGGAGGTCAGGACGAAATCGACGTCCGTGTCGAACAGATGCACCAGCTTGAAGACCGATTTCCAAGGCGCGACATGATCGGTGGTGGTGCCGACGGCAAAAACGGGAACGCGGATGTCCTCGAGATGGACATCGTGTCCGCCGACTTTGTAACGGCCCTGCGAGAGGTCGTTGTTGAGATAGAGCTGGCGCAGGTAATCCGCATGCATCCGGTAGGGCATACGGGTGGCATCCGCGTTCCAGGCCATGAGATCGCTGGTTCCGGGGCGCTGGCCCAGCATGTATTCCAGTATCATGCGGGACCAGATCAGATCCTGTGAGCGCAGCATCTGGAAGGCACCGGCCATCTGCCACTGATCGAGATAACCCTTCAGCCACATCACGTCCTCGATGAAGGACAGCTGGCTCTCGTCCATGAACAGGCCAAGTTCGCCTGGCTCGTCGAAATCGACCTGAGCGGCGAGCATGGTCTGGCTCTGGAGCCGGTCCTCGCCGTCACGTGCCATGGCGGCGGCGGCCATGGCCAGCAAGGTGCCGCCCAGGCAGTATCCGGCGGCATGGACTTTTTCAGATCCGGTAATCGCCTCGACCGCTTCGAGCGCTGTCATGACGCCGCGATCTATGTAGTCCTCCAGGCTGACATCCCGGTAGCGCTCGTCCGGATTTATCCAGGATATGCAAAAAACCGTGAAGCCTTGATCGACCAGATAGCGGATGAGGGAATTGTCCGGCGACAGGTCGAGAATGTAATATTTCATGATCCAGGCCGGAACGATCAGGATTGGTTCCGCCTGAACGGTCTCTGTCGCGGGCGCATATTGAATGAGCTCGATGAGATCGTTGCGATAGACCACTTCGCCGGGGGTGACCGCGACGTTCGCGCCGGGATTGAACGCGGAATCTTCTTTCTGGATTTGAGTGGCTTTCATGGCATCGCTCAGCATGTAGCCCCAGCCGCGCAGGAAATTGGCGCCGTTTTCCCGGAGCATTGTCTGCATCACATCCGGATTGGTGAGCGCGAAATTGCCGGGTGAAAACATGTCCATCATTTGCCGGGCGTAGAATTCGACCAACCTTTCGTGCTGGGCGGTGACGCCGCTCACCCCCGTAGCCGCCTCGTGCCACCATTGCTCCGTCAGCAGAAACGACTGCGCGTAGATATTGAAAGGGAATTTTTCCCAGGCAGGCGACTTGAAACGGTGGTCCTGCGGTGGCGGCTCAATGCAGCATTCCGCCTTTTCGCCCATCAGTGCGCAGTCGAGAATAAATTTGGAGAGCCGGACCTGCTTGCGGCCGAGTTGTCTCAGGATCTGCTGTTGCTTGCCCGGAGAAATGGAAAGATGCAGCATCCAGTCCTGCCAGGCCTGCAGCAGACTGATCGGTGAAATGCCGAGCGTCATGGCGGCGAGCGCGGCATGATGGAAACGGTCCGCAATCAGGAACATCCTGTCATCGGGATCTCCCGTCTCCGCGAGAGCTGCTGAAAGATGCCGGCCGATCAGGGAATGGACATTCGTGGATGGCAGGGCAGGGAAGACAGCTTGTTTCACAATGATCTCCGGTAACAAAAGCGACGATTGCCCTCGGCATTGAACTGCCCGATCAGGCTGTGTGGTTCATAAGCGGTGGCCATTGCGGTACGCTTTCCGCGAAGCGGCCAATCGGGCGGGCCGGTTTCGCGAGACGATATTAGATGTGTATGGCGGCGGAATATTGATCGGCATCAAACCGGACGGATTTTCTGCATTGCAAATGCCGCCGCTCGCGATCTGCATCAGCTTTCCTGATGTGAAATCACATGTTTCAAAATGAAAGTTGCCTGATTCAGACCGGTACTCGAAACCCGGACTCTCGGAAAATCCGCCCAGGCGGCTCTCAATAGAGCATGTCCGCCATGAAACGCGTGTGGAACGGCAGGGCGGCGGCGCCGATCGTGAGCGCCCAAGGCCCGAGCGTGCTTGCCGCGATTGACGTTTCTGGTTTGGTCGCTGTGATTTCATCCCGGGTGAGGCGGACGATTTCGTCCGCAATGTCGTCCCGGACAGGTCCGGAAATGACGACATCGGGAACTGACGCGAATTTGCCGAAGTCCAGGATGAGCCGGGTGAGGCCTTCGCTGCATGTCCGGATCCAGGTCGCCATTTGCGGGCCGACTTGATCCGGCGCTTGTTTCAGCGCGTTAAAATCCGGAAACTCCGCCGTTTGCATTTTCAGATGCGGCACCGCAATCGATCCGGAATAGATCCTGCCGCCCAGGATCAGCCTGGGTTGAATAGTCCTGCCGAGATAAAAGAAAAGGTGATCACCGAGATTTCTGGCGGCGCCAAACATGCTTTCCGCGCCGGCGGTCGCCGTGACGTCGTTCTGAATGAAGACCTCCAGACCCGTCCTGTTCCGCATCTCGTCTTCCAGATCGATATCGTGAACAGCGTCCGACAGCGTGGGGTCATCAAAGTTTCTCGGCATGGTTATGCCAATGCCGGTAAGACCGGATTTGCGCACGGGACCGCATTCCTCGGTCATGTCAACAACCAGGCTGCTCAGACCTGCCAGAATGTTCTCAGCGTCGAAGTTTCCTATCGGCGAGGATTTCAGCATCAGCGGCGTGCCGACGAAATCGATCAATGCGGCTTCGAGCACGGAAATTCCGATGTGCAGGCCTATCGAAAAGGCCCCGTCGGGGTTCAGTCTGATCGGGGTCGTCGGCGGCCCGATCCGACCCCGCACGGCTTCGCCCTTGCTGATCAGCCTGTCCCGTTCCAGAGCCCGCACGATCACCGAGATGGTCTGGGCCGAAAGGCCGCTTGCCTGACCGAGCTGCAACCGCGTCATGCCGTCGTTCTGCAGCAGCAAGGACATGATCAGCCGCTCGTTAAAGCTGCGGGCGAGCACCTGGTTCAGGCCGCTGCTGCGATCCGCCATCCGGATTGAAGGCGGGGGAGCAAATCTCATGTCAGGCATAGGGTACTTTCAGGGTTTGAGGTGCTGGTCATTCTTGTGCGGTCAGTTGATGCTGCTTGGCTGGGATCAAGCCGTTCAATCCGGCCAACCTATCGATTCAATTTCAACGGCAATTGCCTGGCCAAGGACGCTGTGTGCTTTTGCACCGAGATGAAACCCGTCTTCTTTGCTGGACCGCACCACCAAGCCGGCGTCGAAAAAATGCACTTCATTGGCTTCAGCGATCCGTTCGTATTCGCCCGCCAGTTCTCGTGATTTGTCCTGCGCTCCAAGAAACACTCCCGACCATTCCTTCAGATCCCGGGCGGTGGGCGGCGGAGCGATGATCATTATCTCCGGAACCTTGCCGTCCACTCCCGCCGGCAGGGATTTGATATCGGAAACCAGGGCGCCAACACCCATGGCGATTTCGCCCGCGGTTTTGTTGAACCTGATCTTGAGATCGTTCGTGCCCAGCATGATGAGGACGAGATCCAGCGGTTTGTGGCTCATGATACATGGCCGCAAATAGGTTCTGCCATTCTTTTCAGCGCCTTCGATCGGGTCGTCGGAAACGGTTGTCCGCCCACTCAATCCTTCTTCAATGACGAGCCACTTGTGGCCCAGTATTTCGCGCAAGACACCCGGCCAGCGCACGTCATGCCCGTACCGGTCATCCGGTTTGTTTGCCGTCGTTTGTCCGTAAGTGTTTGAGTCCCCGTAGCACAAAACCGAACGCATATCGTCTCCCGATAAACAAAACCATGTTTATTGCCAGTAGTTTATTCCAGTCTTACCACCTGCTCCCGCAGTGTTGAAGCCGCACCGGAATGCTGCCTCATAAATAATAAATCATCGTGAATAACTATTGACAACCTGTTTTTTTCGAGGATGATCAAAACCGATCTGCGGTGAAGCGGCGGACAGGCCGAACCTTTCCTGACCGATCTTCGCCGTGATCTCGGGAGGAGTGAAAACCATGTTGAAATCAATGAGAATCGCCGCCGCAGCCCTGTGTCTCGCGGCAGGCTTGAGCACATCTGCCAGGGCCGATGACGCGGACGGGCCGATACTCGTCGTGAGCGGTCCCTTGTCCTGGCCGTTCTTCGCAGCGGTGAAGAAGGGCTTCGATGACGCATCGGAAATCTACGGCGTCGATTATCAGTATATCGCGGTGACCGACACCGCCAACATGACCAGCGACTATCCGCGCCTGCTGCAGCAGGCGATCAGCCGGAACCCCAAAATGCTGCTGGTGGGAGAGTTCTTTCCGGACGGCATGGATCCCCTGATCAAGGAAGCCACCGCGAATGGTATTCCGGTCCTGATCCACAATTCCGGGCAGACATTGTGGGAGCAGAACGGATCGATCGGCTTCATTGGCGAAGACCCTTATCAGATGGGTTACAAGGCGGGGGAAATTCAGGCCGGAGCGGGCGTAAAGAAGGGTCTTTGCTTCAATCAGGTTCCGGGCAATCCGACGGTCGAGGAACGGTGCAACGGCTATGTGGCGGCGATGAAGGATGCCGGCGCTGAGACGATCTATCAGACCATCGGCACGGGCGATGCCACCAATCCCCAGGCCATGACCCAGGCGATCAAGGGAACGCTACAGGCAAATTCCGATATTGACGGTATCTATACGTTGAACGCGGTTCCCGCCATGAGTGCCCTGCGGGCCGTGGAAGAGGTCGGGCGTTCCGGTGAAATCATGATCGGAACCGCGGATCTGTCGAACGAAGCGCTCGAGGCGATCAAGGCCGGAGATCTTGCCTTCGCCATGGACCAGCAGCCTTATCTGCAGGGTTTCATGTCCATTCAGATCGCCGATCAGTACCTGAAATACGGCTTGCAGCCGATCGGACACGTCAAGACCGGCCCGCTTGTCATCGACAAGTCCAATGTCGACAAGGTGCTCAAGGTCAACAGGGAGCATTCCGGAGTACGTGGCGCTTCCTGAGCGCTACTTTCCCGGCCCAAGGTCCCAGCCCCACACAGGGAGTTTCACTTGATAAAGAGCATTGTCCGGCGGCCGGAAACCGGCGCTTTCGCCGCGTTTCTTCTAACTTATCTTTTCTTTGCGGCCGCAACATCGGGCAACGGTTTCGTATCGGTAAACGGGACCGCCGGCTGGATGAATCTTGCCGCCGAGCTCGGGATTGTCGCCATCCCGATCGGCTTGCTGATGATTTGCGGTGAATTCGATCTGTCGATCGGATCCACCGTGGGGGCCGCATCGATGATACTGGCCCTTGGAACCAACCACTTCGGGCTGCCCATCTGGCCGATGGTGTTTCTTGCCCTTGCGGGTGGGGCGCTGATCGGACTTTGCAACGGGCTGGCCGTCGTCAAGACGAAACTGCCGTCCTTCATCGTCACGCTGGCGACGAATTTCATCGTCATCGGCGCGACGATGGGTTTTTCGCGGCTTATCGCCAATGTGACCTCTTCATCCGTCATCGCCTCCGACAGCGCGAAATTCGTCTTTGCCGCCCGCTGGGGGCAGGCGAATATTTCCATTGTCTGGTGGGTGCTCGTCGCACTTGCCGGCTTCTGGGTGCTGAGCAGGAGTGTTTTCGGCAACTGGATCTATGCCACCGGCGGCAATCTGGATGCGGCGCGCGGGGCGGGGGTGCCGGTGCAGCGCGTCAAGATCTCGCTTTTCGTCGCCACCGGCACAGCCGCCGCGCTGGTCGGGATCCTTCAGGCGGTTCAATGGAACTCAGGCAATTCGACTTATGGCATGGGCTATGTCTTCCAGGCACCCATCGTGGTCGTTATCGGCGGCGTCCTGCTGACGGGGGGCTATGGCAGCGTCGTGGGGGTCGTCTTCGGCACGGCACTTTTCGGCGCCATTTCATCAGGGATCTTTTATACCGGATGGAATACGGACTGGATCCAGCTGTTTCTGGGCGTTCTTCTCGGTATTGCCGTCCTGGCGAACAACTACGTGCGGCGCCTTGCGCTGTCGTCAAGCTAGGAAGACCTCACATGACGACGCATTTGATGCAGCTTGCCGGTGTCGATAAATCCTTTGGCTCCACCAGGGCATTGAAAAACATTTCAATGCTGGTTGAGCCAGGCAAGATTCTCTGCCTGCTGGGAGACAACGGCGCGGGTAAATCCACGCTGATCAAGATCCTGTCCGGTTATCATCAACCCACATCCGGCAAGGTGTATTTCGAAAACGAGGAAGTCCGGTTCGCCAGCCCGCGCGAAGCCCGGCAGCGCGGCATTGCGACCGTTCATCAGGATGTCGGATCGATCCCGCTGATGAGCGTTGGGCGCAATTTTTTCCTCGGCGCGGAACCGAAAACAGGCGTCTGGCCGTTCCAAAGGATCGATACGAATTTCGCCAACCGGGAAGCGGTTCGGCAGATGCAGAAATTCGGTCTGACCAGGGTGACAAACGGCGAGCAGCTGGTTGGCACCATGTCGGGCGGTGAAAGGCAGGTGCTTGCCATCGGCAGGGCTATGTATTTCGGCGCTAAGCTGCTGATCCTGGACGAGCCGACATCGGCGCTCGGCGTCAAGGAAGCCGCGATGGTGCTGAAGATGATGCGGATCGCCCGAAAAAACGGTGCCGGCATCGTCTTCATCACCCACAACGCGCGCCATGCGATGAGTGTGGGGGACGATTTCTGCGTACTCATTCAGGGAGAAGTCGCGGCTTCATTCAGCCGGGGGGAAAAGTCACGCGAAGACGTGCTGAACCTCATGGCCGGTGGCGAACTCCTGTCGGAGCTTGAAGAAGAAATCGAACAGATAGACTGACGTATTACGAGCCAAGGCTCGACGGGTTCGTCAAGCTGTCGGAGGCGCGCAGGATGTTCCGATTCTCATGCGCGGCCGGATGCGGAAAACCTCGCTTTCAAGACCTTCCTTGTCATCCATGCGCGCAAGCAGGCGGTCGACCGCAATGTTGCTGAGCGTTGCCGTATCCTGCACAAGGCAGGTGATCGACGGGTCCCAGCCTTCCGTCGGATTGAAGCCGTCGAAACTGATGACGGAAACGTCGTCCGGCACCCGCAGACCCATGTTTTTCAAACCGGCCATCGTTCCCTGCACCTGGGGATTGGAAATGCAGATAATCACGGTTGGCCGTTCGGGCTGCGACATCAGCCGCTGAACCTGGGAATAGGCGATATCCGCCGTATGCACCGCATGGCAGACGAACCGGTCGTCCATGGGATGGCCGGCTTTCGCATAGGCGGCCTTCACGGCGTCGAAGCGTTCATAGGAAGCCGAGATGCCCGGACGTCCGACGAGCATGGCCGCGCGCTGGTGGCCGAGGCGCAGAAGATATTCGGCCACCAGCGTGCCGCCCAGTTCGTTGTCGTCGGCGACCGCATCGAACTTCTCCGGCGCCACGACACGGTCGACGAGCACGGCGGGACAGGAAACGGCGGTGGCGAAACGCTCCGCATAACCCTCGCCAAGGCTTGTCGGGGCAATGATCAGTCCGGCGACACGATGGCTGATCATAAGCGCAATATCCGCCATTTCGCGTTCGGGGTCGTCTTCATTGCTGGCCAGCAGCATGTTGTATCCCCGGTCCGCGACCGACCGTTGAACGGCCTTGGCGAGGTGGGAGACCCATGGCGCGGCGATGTCCGGCGCGACGAATCCGATGGTCGTCGAGACACCCATGCGCAGATTGCGCGCGAAGGGGTCCGGACGGTAGTTGGCCTTCTTGACAGCCTCCCAGACCCGCTTCTTGAGTTCCTCGCTGACCGGAGCGGAGCCGGTGAGGGTCGCGGACACTGTGGTCGGGGAAACGTTTGCAAGGCGCGCGACGTCGCGGATGGTGGCCATTTTCTCTCTTTTATAGTGTTTACGCGTAACGGTTCGCGTTCTTATTTTTCCCAAACTAACGGATTTATCAAGGATTGTCGCCGGAAAAGCAGTTGCATTTGTTTCAGAGCGCGGTATCATGCGTAACGTTTCGTGTTTCCGACAAACCGGCATGATTTAGTCAATTGAACCGGGGGAGGAGCTTGCACGAAACGATTTGTGGACACTTTCAGGGAGGATAGTGAAGTGCCGCGACATCTATTCCGTGCTTTCGGACTTGCAGTGCTTTTGGTTACTGCCCAGGCCGCATCGGCCGAAGAAACGTTACGCCTTCGCATGAATGGCGACGTCAATGTTCTCGACCCGATCTCAACGACCAATTTCACCATTCGCAATGCCTCGTATCTGATGTTCGATACGCTGTTTGCGATGGATGAGAACTACAAGGTCCAACCGCAGATGGCCGAGGGTGCGGTCGTCTCGGACGACGGGCTCGTCTACACGATCACGCTTCGCGACGGCCTCAAGTTTCACGATGGTTCGCCGGTAACCGCCGAGGATGCTGTCGCTTCGCTCAAGCGCTGGGGGAGCGTGGACGGTCTCGGCAAAATCCTGTTCTCCAAGACGGCGAGCCTGGAAGCGGCGGACGACAAGACGGTCGTTCTTACGCTCAACGAGCCCTGGGGGCTGGTTCTCGACGCGCTCGGCAAGATCTCGTCCAACGTTCCGGTCATCATGCCGGCAGAGCAGGCCGCCAAACCGGCGAGTGAAGCGGTCACCGAACCGATCGGTTCCGGCCCCTACAAGCTGCTGCCGGACGAGTGGGTCCCGGGAAGCATCGTCGTCTTTAAAAAATTCGACGACTATGTACCTCGCAGTGAACCGGCCAGCCTCGCAGCCGGCGGCAAGGTCGCTCATTTCGACAAGGTGGAGATCCAGTATATCCCGGATACCGCGACCGCCATCAATGCGCTGATCGCCGGTGAAATCGACTGGATCGAGGAAGTTCCGGCGGACATGCTGATGTTCTTCGACGGTGTGGAAACCGCGAAAACCGTCGCTGCGCGCCAATCCGGCAATTCCGCTCAGCTCGTCGTGAACCATCTCAACCCGCCATTCGACAATCCCAAGATCCGGCATGCCCTGCAGCTCGCTGTCGAGCAGACGCCGTTTCTTCAGGCCGCTTTCGGTGATGTCACCGACAGTTATCTGGAATGCGCGGCGGTGTTTTTCTGCGACACGCCTTACGCGAGCGATATCAACACCGACCGGGTGCTGAAGCGTGATCCGGAGGCGGCCAAAAAACTTCTCGAAGAAGCCGGTTATGACGGCACGCCGGTGCTGATCATGCATGTCACCGACATTGCCTCACAGGACAATTTCTATTCGGTCCTGGCGCCGATGCTGAAAGAGGCTGGTTTCAACGTCGATGTGCAGCCGACCGACTGGGCGACCGTCGCGACCCGGCGGGCAAGCAAGGAACCGGTCGAAAATGGCGGCTGGAATGTTTTCTTCACCGGTTGGGGGTTCGTCGACCAGTCCAATCCGATGACGAATGTCTATGTGTCCGGGGATTGCGACAACTCCTGGTTTGGCTGGGCCTGTTCGGAACGCCTGCAGGATCTGCGCAAACAGTTCGCTGTCGCGACGAGCGAGGATGACCGCAAGAAGCTGGCGACCGAGATGCAGGAGATCACCCATGATCTCGTCAGCTATGTTCCGCTCGGCCAGGCCTTTCCGTCCGTCGGTCTTGCAACGGATCTGAAGGGCTATATCGACGGCCCGGTTCCGTTCTTCTGGAATCTCGAACGGACGAACTAGGCTGCCGGACCGCGGCGCCAGCCGCCGCGGTCCGTGCAACTTCTTCCCGCGTTCAATCGACCGCCGAAAAGACGCCAATACACGATATGGCAAGTCCACTTTTCTGCTTTCAAACGCTTTCCTGTAAAATCAGGCCTGTAAAATCTGGCCTGCAAATTCAGGTTGGTCTTGGGTTCCATTCAGGAATTGAATTGATGATCCGCTACGCTGCCGCCCGTATTCTGGCAGGCATACCCACGCTTCTGCTGGTTTCAGTGTTCATATTTTCCCTGGCTCACATCACGCCGGGAGACCCGGCTATTTTGCTGGCCGGGGACAATGCCACGCCGTCCCAGGTCGCCGAAATCAGGACACGGCTTCATCTGGACCTTCCGCTTGTGCAGCAGTTCGGGCTCTGGCTCGGCGATGCCTTGAGGCTTGATCTCGGCAAGTCCATCTATTCCGGCAAACCGGTGACGCAACTGATCGCGCAAAGGGTCGAGCCGACACTGGTCCTCAGTTTCGTCACGCTCGTTCTGACCGTGCTGGTCGCGGTCCCGCTCGGTGCCGTCTCCGCCTGGAAGGCGAACAGCATTATCGACCGCATATCGATGGGGATCGCCGTCGCCGGGTTTTCCATACCGGTCTTCGTGATCGCCTATCTTCTGGTGTATTTCTTTGCCGTGAAGCTGCGGCTTTTCCCGGTGCAGGGCTACAAATGGCTCGCCGACGGCTGGATGGCGACCCTCAACAGCGTCACGCTTCCCGCAATCGCCCTGGCTTTCGTCTTCTCGGCCTTGATCGCCCGGGTTACCCGCGCCTCAGTTCTGGAAGCGCTAGGTGAAAACTACATCCGCACGGCGCATGCCAAGGGGCTTGGCGCGCCGCGGATTCTGTTCGTTCATGCACTCAGGAGCGTGGGCGTTCCTGTCATCACCGTCATCGGCATCGGTTTTGCGACCTTGATCGGCGGCGTGGTGGTGACGGAATCCGTCTTCAACATACCCGGCATCGGGCGGCTGACCGTCGATGCGGTAACACGGCGCGACTATCCGGTGATCCAGGGGGTCATCCTGTTCTTCTCTGTAGCTCTCATCTTCATCAACCTGCTTGTCGATCTGAGTTATGCCTATATCGATCCGCGGATAAGGGGCTGAGATGGCCGTGAGCGATTCACAAATCCGATTGAACGCCAGCGCACCGGTTCCCGAACGCCGCAATCCGACGCTGGAAGCCCTGATGGAGGCGGCCCGCGAGCCGTGGACCATTATCTGTTCCCTGATCCTGCTCGGCTTTCTCGCAATGGCGGCCCTTGCTCCTTTGCTGGCCGGCGATCCGCTTGCCATCAATCCCGCGCTACGCCTCCGGCCCCCGTCCTTCGAGGCGTTCTGGGGGACGGATCACCTTGGCCGGGATGTCTTCGCCCGGGCGATGAACGGTGCGCGCATGTCGCTGACCGTCGGTGTGTCCGTCGCCATTCTGTCTGCCATTCCCGGTGTCGCCATCGGGATATTCGCCGGGATGAACCGGCTGGGCGGGGCACTTGTCATGCGGGTCATCGACGCGATGATGGCCATTCCCGCGGTTTTGCTCGCCATCGCGCTCGCGGCATTGCTGCAGCCGGGACTGACGACATTGATCATCGCGATTTCCATTCCGGAAATTCCGCGCATGGTGCGGCTGGTGCGCTCCGTGGTTCTGTCTGTGCGCGAACAGCCCTATGTCGACGCGGCCGTTTCGGTCGGGACGGGCGGGTTGAAGCTGGTTACGAAACATATCCTTCCCAACACAATCGCGCCGGTGATCGTGCAGGCAACCTATGCGGCGGCCTCGGCGATTATCGCCTCCGCGGTGCTGAGTTTTCTGGGTGTTGGAACTCCTCCCGACATTCCGAGTTGGGGCGGGATGATGGCCGATGCGCGCAAGTTCTTTCAATTCTATCCAATGCTGATGGTCTATCCGGGTGCGCTTCTGTCGCTTCTTGTGCTGGTGACAAATGTTCTGGGAGACAGGCTGTCGGATGCGCTCGATCCCCGCAAAATGGCACGGAGCATCTGACATGAGGACTTCCGATACCGTTCTGACGGTCAGCAATCTCAGTCTTACATTCGGACGCGGCAAAACCGCGCTTCAAGCCCTCGACAATGTCAGCTTGAGCGTGAAACAGGGTGAAATTCTCTCGCTTGTCGGCGAATCCGGATGCGGGAAGAGCGCCGCGATGATGGCTATCCTGGGACTGCTGCCAAAACGCGTCGCCCATATTAGCGCAAGCGACATCCGGTTGGGGGACATGGATCTCGCAGGAGCCTCGCAGCGCGCGCTGCGCAAAATCCGCGGCAACAGGATCGGTATGATCTTCCAGGACCCGATGACGTCGCTCAATCCTGTTCACACCGTTGGATTCCAGATCGGGGAAGTCGTCCGCCGGCACAGGGGTGTCAGCTGGAAACAGGCACGGCAACAGGCCTTGCGGATGCTGGATCTCGTCCGCATTCCCGATCCGGCCCGACGGTTGGCCTCCTATCCGCATGAACTTTCCGGTGGAATGCGGCAAAGGGTAATGATCGCCATGGCGCTGGTCTGCGAACCCGAACTCCTGATTGCGGACGAACCGACCACCGCGCTCGATGTCACCGTACAGGCGCAGATCATGGCGCTTATCGATGAGCTGCGCACCGATCTCGGCATGAGCGTCGTCCTGATTACGCACGATCTGGGGGTCGTGGCGGCAGCCGCGGACCGGGTGGCCGTGATGTATGCAGGTCGCATTGTGGAAGACGGTCCTGTCGAGGCGGTTTTCCGCCGCCCCTCGCACGGCTATACGGCCGGCCTCATGCGCTCCCTGCCGTCAGACGGTCAGGTCCATCAGGGGCGTCTTCAGGAAATTCCCGGCAGTGTTCCCCGGCTGGCGCGCGCAGCGGACCATTGCGCGTTCGCGCCACGCTGCGCTTTCGCCGGTTCCAGATGCCGTCGGGAGGTGCCGCAGCCCTCGGATCTGGGAAGCGGGCATTCCACCCGTTGTTTCGAGCACGCCTCGGTTTTTGCCGAACTTGCGGAGAATTCCATCGTGAGGGCCTGGAGATGAGCGACGCGGTTCTCGATATCGACGGCGTTTCGCGGGATTTTCCCGTTGGCCAATTGGCCAGCGGCCGTCCGCGCCATCACTTGCGCGCGGTCGACCGGGTCAACCTTTCCCTGAGAGCCGGGGAGACCCTGGGCCTGGTGGGGGAATCCGGCTGTGGCAAGTCGACCCTGGCCCGTATCATGATGGCTCTGGACCACCCGACCGGCGGTTCGGTGCGGCTTAACGGCGCCGCATGGTCGGGACTGGCCCCGAGTGAGCTGAAGTCCCGGCGCAGGCACATTCAGATGATCTTTCAGGATCCTGTGGCATCGCTCAATCCGCGCATGACGGCGCGAGCCAGCATCTGCGAACCCCTGACCAATTTCACCCGCCTGGATGCGGTTTCGATAGGGCGTCGCACCGAGGACCTTGCCGCTCAGGTGGGCCTGTCGGGCCACCATCTGGACCGGTTCCCTCATGAGCTTTCGGGTGGGCAATGCCAGAGGGTCGGCATTGCAAGAGCGATCGCGGCGGAACCCGATGTCCTGATCGCGGACGAACCGGTTTCCGCGCTCGATGTGTCCATCCAGGCGCAGATCCTCAATCTTCTGCTCGATATCAAGGAGCGTATGGGCCTGGCCATGGTGTTCGTTTCTCACGACCTGTCCGTGGTCAATCACATCGCTGACCGCACCGCGGTGATGTATCTCGGCAGGATCGTGGAAATCGGCCCGACGCAAAAGCTGTTCTCCGATCCAAAACATCCCTACACGCGGATGCTCCTCGGCTCGGTGCCGCATCCGCTTCCATCGGCCCGGCACGCAAAGCCGGAAGTTCGGGGAGAGCTGCCGAGCCCCCTGTCGCCACCGTCAGGCTGTCATTTTCGAACGCGCTGCCCGATTGCCATCGAGGAATGCGCAAACACAGTCCCGACCAGTCAACCTCCGGGAGCCGAACACCGCGCGGCCTGTCTTCGGCTCGATGCGGAAATTGAAAAGGGTCCGCCGCATGAATAATTCCGTTGTTCTCATTCCCGGGCTGCAGGCTGACGGAATTTCATGGCTCAATCTTCTCGGCAGGCTGGCGCGCCAGTATCCCGTCACCGTGCCCAGGGGCCATCAGTTTGAAGACACCATCTTCGGCATGGGCGAACGCATCATCGGCCAGCTTCCGCCCCGGTTCCATCTGGTCGGCTGGTCCATGGGTGGCTATGTCGCCTTCGAAATCCTGCGTCGCTGGCCGGAGCGATTGCTCAGCCTTACGCTGATCGCGACGACCGCCGCGCCGGAGTCGGCGTTTTCACGGCCGCGGCGGACGGAAGCCCTGAGCGTGGCCCGCTCGGAAGGCATGCGAAGCTATCAGACCCAGAACATGAAGCGGTGCCTGTTCGATCCTGACGGCGCCGATCCCGCATTGGTCGAGGCGATTGTGCAATCGTCAGAGACCCTTGGCTTTTCAGCTCTGGAGCGCCAGACCGAAGCCATTCTTTCCAGACCGGATTCGCGGCCGGATCTTGCCCGCTGCCCTTGTCCCGTCCTGATCGCCGTTGGCAAAAACGATGAGATCATTCCACCGGAAAATTCCAGGGAAATGCATCGGCTGGTTCCGTCTGCGACCTATCTCGAATTCGAAAATTGCGGACACTGCCCGCCTCTGGAATGCCCCGATGAAGTGTTCCGGAGCCTGAACGACTGGTTTCTGTCCGTGGAAGCGCCTCTGGTCGCCTGAGTTACTCCTCAAGCTGCGGAACACTGGCCGGCATATGCCGGTTTTGAGGGGAGGGGCGGTTTTCTAAGGCAATTCCTTCGCGGATGCAGCCCGCGCGGAACTTTCGCGGACCAGAAGGTCCGGCTCCAGCTGTATGATGCGCGGATCGGGAAGACCGGTCTTGTGTGCAATCAGGTCGAGAACGCGGTCGACAGCCAGGGACGTGATGCGCTCGACATCGTAGCTTACGGTCGTCAGCGCGGTTTCGGCGAACGCTCCGAATTCCGTGTTGTCGAACCCGACCACCGACAGGTCTTCGGGCACCCTGATCGCGTGTTTCTTGCAATATCGGATGATCCCGAGCGCCAGGGAATCATTGGTTGCGAATACGGCCGTGAAGTCGTGCCCTGACTTGACCAACAGGTCCATGGCCCAGTAACCGGTCTCCACCGAGTGTCCCGTGGGGTTGATCAGCAGCTCATCGCAGACGGCAACGCCCGCGGCCCGGTGCGCCGCCCGGTATCCATCCATCTTTTCCGGATTTCCGAGCGACGAGCCGCCGTCAATCAACGCGATACGCCGGTGGCCGGTCGCCAGAAGGTGGCCTGTCGCCTTGCTGGCGCCCGCTCTTTCATCCATCGACACGGCATCGATGCCGGCTCCCTGCTCGCCCACGAGCAGCACGACGGGATAATTGTGATTGCGCAGGCGGCGGATGTGGTCGAGGTCGCCGTGCCGGAAGGGGAAGATGAGCATGCCATCCGCGCGCCGCGCGCGGAACGTGTCTATCATCCGGACTTCTTCTTCCTGATTGTTGTTAGATGTGGCGAAAAGTGTTGTGTAGCCACGGGCCGCCAGTTTGCGTTCCACGGACTGGGCGACATTCGTCAGGATCGGGTTCTGCATATCGGTGAGGATGAGGCCGATCGCTCTTGTCTCCCTGCTCACCAGGGATTTGGCGACCTGATTGGGCAGGTAGTTGAGCTGCTCGGCCGCCGACTTGATCCTGTCGCGCGTCTCGTCCGGTATGCGGGGGCTGTCCCGCAGGGCAAGGGAGACCGTATTGACGGAGAAACCGGTCAGTTCCGCCACGTCTTTCAGTCTTGCTCCCGACTTTGGCATAAACCTGTTCTCTCCGCGTGTCTCAGGGCGAACGTTAATACAACCCGGCAAAGGGAAGGGCAACCGCCTAGTTTTGCCCTCTCTGCTGAAGAATGATCTAGTCCCAGTCCGGTCCCCAGGCCGGGTCGATGGCCCTGTCGATCTGCTTCACGCCTTCGATCGCGGTCATGTCCTGAGCGCTCAGGGTCACGTCCCCTGCAGCGAAATTATTCGCAATGCGCTCCCGCGAGGAGGAGGTGGGGATGGCCGCATAGCCTTTCGCCAGTTCCCACGCCAGCGCGACCTGCGAAGCGGTCGCGTCCTGGTTTTCGGCGATGGCCTGCAGAACCGGGTTATCGAGCAGTTCTCCCTGGGCGAGAGGACGGTAACAGGTAACGGATATACCGAGTTCTTCGCAGTATTCCGCCAGCTTCCTGTTCTGGAAGAGTGGGTTCAGCTCTACCTGATTGGTCAGCAGCTGCGATTTTCCGACGATTGTTTCAGCCTCTTTAAGAAGCGCGATGGTGAAATTGGAGACGCCGATCGACTTGGTCAGGCCCTTTTCCTTCGCCTCCGCCAGTTGCTCCAGATAAACCGCCAAAGGGATTTCGCCGTTGGGTGAGGGCCAGTGGATGAGGGTCAGGTCAACCACGTCCATCTCCAGTCTGCGCAGACTGTCCTCCAGGGAGGCTATCAACCGGCCGGGACCCAAATGCGAGGAACCGACCTTGGTGGTCACGAAAACCTCGTCGCGATCCAGCCCGGACCGTCGGACCGCGCTTCCGACCTCGCTCTCGGTTCCATAGGACTGGGCGGTGTCCAGATGCCGGTAACCGCATTCCAGGGCGAAGCGGATCGCTTCAATTCCGTCCTCTCCGACGCGGCCATAAGTGCCGAAGCCCAACCCCGGCATCAAACCCTTGATTTTGTGCATTTAAATTGCTCCCAGTTTTTTTAATCCCACTGCTTGATCACCGGTAATCTCAGGTTTTTCAAATTTTACGCTTGACCCGTCGTCCGGAATTTGCAGTCATATTAACGATAATACGGCTCGGGGCAACCCACCAAGAAAGCCGATTATCGAAGAACGCGCAGGGAGGCGCATATGAGATACCGGTTGAACCGGTTGGCACCCCAGTTGGCTCTGGCGCCGGCCGCCATCATCGCGCTGGTGGCCTTCATTGGAGCTATTGCATGGACGGTCTATGTCTCGTTCACACGCAGCCGCAGACTGCCGGAATCCGCGATCGATTTTTCCCGGCCTTTTCGTCAGTATGACAGGCTGTTCCAGGACAATGCCTGGAGCATTTCGCTTACCAATCTGATCGTGCTCGCGCTCGGCAGCGCGCTGGCCATCGTCTTCGGCTTCATCCTTGCCGCCATGATCGAGCGGGAACGCCGGGGGGAGGATTTCTTCCGCACGGTGTTTCTCTATCCCCTGGCGGTTTCCCTTATCGTGACCGGCGTTGCCTGGCGCTGGATATTCAATCCCGACCTCGGACTGCAGAATTTCATGCACGGCCTTGGCTTTACCGGCGTGCATTTCAACTGGCTCGCGGAAGGCGAAACGGCGATGTACGCCGTCATTATCGCCTCGGTCTGGCAAAGCTCCGGCTTTTATCTGGCGCTGATGCTGGCCGGGCTGAAGGGCATCAACGAGGAAATCTGGAATGCGGCGCGTCTGGACGGCGTCAGTCTGGTGCGCGTCTATATCGAGATCATCATTCCGATGATGAAGTTCACCTTCCTGACCTGCGCCATCCTGCTGTCGCTGGGTGTGATCAAGGCCTACGACATCATCGTCGCCATGACCAATGGCGGACCGGGTCAGTCCACCTGGGTTCCGGCCTATTTCACCATCAACGCCATGACACAGCGCGGCAATCTCGGTTATGCCTCCGCCGCCGCGACGATGATGCTGCTGATAACGCTGGCAGTTTTCCTTCCCCTCGTGCTTCTGACCGCCTGGCAGCAGCGGCTGGCCCGGAAGGCGGCCGCCTGATGACCGATCCTCTGGCCGTTCGCCCGGCAATCCGCGTCAGCGCGGGAGCGCAGGAAAAGCCGGTGATCTTTCCGCGCAGGAAACCGCGCATCAATGGCCGTTCCATCGCGATCCTGGTTTTTCTCGCCATGGCCGCCGCCTTTTACTGCATTCCGCTCTACGTCCTGGTGGTCACGTCCTTCAAGACAATGGAACAGATCCGCCAGGGCGCCATCTTCGCGTTGCCGACCGAATGGACCTGGGAACCGTGGAATTTCGCCTGGAACGAAGCCTGTTCCGGTATCACCTGCGAAGGCCTCAAGATCGGGTTCTGGAACTCGGTCAAGATCCTCATTCCCTCGCTTGTCGCCTCGATCTCGCTTTCGGCCGTCACCGGATACGCCCTGGCGCTGTGGAATGTCAAATGGGCGGGAACCTTCCTGTTCGTTCTCTTCATGGCGGCTTTCGTCCCCTTCCAGATCATCATGTTCCCGCTCATTCAACTGACCGTGCATCTGGGCATATACGGCTCTCTGTGGGCGGTCGCATTCATTCACACGGTCATGACCATGCCGATCGTTACGCTGATTTTCCGGAATTACTACAAGGACATCCCGGACGAACTGATCAAGGCGGCGATGATCGACAGCGGTTCGTTCTGGCGCATCTTCGGAGAAATCATACTGCCCATGTCCGCCAATATCCTGATCGTCGTCCTGATCATGCAGATCACCCACATCTGGAACGACTATCTGATCGGCGTGACTTTCGGTGGGCCGGGCGGTCAACCCATGACGGTCAATCTGGCGAACCTGGTGACGGTGTCGACCGGCACGGTTTCCTACAACGCCAACATGGCGGCGGCTCTGCTGACGGCCATCCCGCCGCTTGTCATCTATTTCGTGCTCGGCAAGTTCTTTGTCCAGGGCATTTCCGCCGGCGCGATCAAGGGCTGAGAGAAATATGCCAACCGTTTCCTTTGAACACATCAACAAGTCCTACGGCCATATGGCCGTTCTCGACGGGCTGAATCTCCAAGTCGAGGACAGCGATTTCCTGGTGCTTCTCGGCCCGTCCGGCTGTGGCAAGACCACGCTGTTGAACCTCCTGGCCGGACTGGTGGATGTCACCAGCGGCAGGATCATGATCGGCGACCGCGATGTCACCGAACTGGACCCGAAGGACAGGGGCCTTGCCATGGTCTTTCAGTCCTACGCGCTCTATCCGACCAAGACGGTGCGTGGAAACCTGCGCTTCGGCCTTGCCGCGCGCAAGCTCGATTCCGCTGAAATCGAAAGGCGCATCGCCTGGGCCAGCAACCTGCTTCAGCTCGATCCACTGCTCAACCGCAAACCGGCGCATCTTTCCGGCGGCCAGCGCCAGCGTGTCGCCATCGGGCGCGCCCTGGTCAAGCACGCCGATGTGCTTCTCTTCGACGAGCCGCTTTCCAATCTCGACGCCAAGCTGCGCACGGAAATGCGGCTTGAGATCAAGAAGCTGCATGACGAACTGAAGCCCACCATCGTCTATGTGACGCACGACCAGATCGAAGCGATGACGATGGCAACCAAGATCGCGGTCATGAACGGCGGGGAGATCCAGCAGTTCGGGTCTCCGGACGAGGTCTACGAACGTCCGCGAAACCTCTTCGTTGCCGGGTTCATCGGATCGCCGCAGATGAATCTCAATGCCGGGGTGTTCTCGCGGAGCACGGGACGGCCGATCGCCGCCCTCAGTTCGGGCATACAGGTGGATCTGTCGGGCTATGCGTTCGACCGCACGCCGCAGGACGGCGAGGAGATTATCGTCGGTTTCCGGCCGGAGCATTTCAGCCCGCCGAACGGCACGGTGAGCGAACCCGCCGCGACGTTTGACCTGAAGGTCAAGATCATAGAGCGCACCGGATCCGACACCATCCTGTCGCTTGCCTATGAAGACCGCCTGCTGGCGGTGCGCACCGAACCCGACCGGGCGAGTGCCCTTCATCCGGGGGATGCGGTCTCGGTCGCCTATCCGAAAAACAAGCTCAATGTGTTTGCCGCCGGTTCCGGCCTGCGGCTTTAGGTCTTCGACTAAGGGAGGAAGTCATGTTGAAGAAGTTTGCAATGATCGTGTCGGCGTCGGCCATCTTGTCAGCCGGATCGGCCTGGGCCGAACCGCAGGAACTGATAATCTATCAGAAATGGTCCTCGCCGGCGGAAGTGGCCGCGCTCAACGTCCTGAAAGACGGCGCGGAGGAACGCGGCATCGAATGGATCGATATCACCATTCCCCATGACACCGGTTCGAACGTCAATCTGCTGAACCTGGTGACCGGCGGCCAGCCGCCCAACATCTTTTCGGAGAACAACCCCGCCGTCTACCGCGACCTGACGCAGATGGGTCTCGGCCGGCCGCTGACGAAGGAATTCGAGGAAGCGGGCGTTACGGCAAACCTGCCGCCTTCCGTGGTGAAATCGATCACCGTGGATGGCGAGATCATGAAATTCCCATTGGGAATTCATATCGACGGCATGGTCTTCTACAACAAGGCGGTTGCCGAGAAAGCGGGCGTGGATCCCGCATCCTGGACCTCGCTTGACGACATGTTCTCCGAATTCGACAAGATCCGCGAGGCCGGATACGTGCCTCTGGCAGTCGGTGCACAGGCCTGGCAGATCGGCTACCTGACCCATGCGCTTGTCGCCACTGTCGGCGGGGCGGATTACTTCACGCGCATCTACGGGCCGAAGCCCGATCCCGCCGCGCTGGATGAGGCGCCGCTGCGCGAAACCTTCGACTGGCTGCGCAAGTTTCAGCAGGCGGCCGATGACGGATCGGTCAATCGCGACTGGAACATGACGACCAATTTCGTCATCTCCGAAAAGGCCCTGATGCAGATCCACGGGGACTGGATGAAGGGTGAATGGCGCGTGGCCGGCAAGGAAGCGGGCAAGGATTTCGGATGTATCCAGATCCCGGGCGCCAAGGCCCTGTCGGTCACGGTGGATGCCTGGGGCCTTCTCGGCAACCAGCCGGCGGACGTGGATGCCAAGGAGGTGGAATTCGCGCTGATGACCGTCAGCCCGGACATCAATTCCGCCTTTGCCGCCAAGAAAGGGTCAACGCCGGTGAGGACCGACGTCGACCAGTCTTCGCTCGATCCCTGTTCCAGGGAAGTTCAGACCATTTTGAAGGATCCCGCACGGCAGGTCCAGAACCCGCATTCCATGGTGGACGCGGACTGGCAGGCCTCGATCTGGGAAGTCGCCTTCAATTTCTGGAGCGATGACACCATGACCACCGACGAGGCCATCGAGGAACTGAAGGAAAACTACGACATCATCCTCAACTGATCCTCCCGGCGGGGCGGTCCCTCCGGGGACCGTCCCGCGCTCCCGTTTCCATTTTCATCAGGACAACACAGATGGACAAGCGCCTGCTGGACGAAGACGCAGTAATGCAGATCTGCTTCGTTACCCATGACGTTCAAAAATCCACGAAATGGTTCTCCGAACTGACTGGCAAGCCTCTGCCCGAGGAAGGTAGGGCCGCGGATGCCGACGAAGCGCAGGCAGTCTACGACGGCAAGCCGGCGAAGGTGGGGTGCCGCATCATGATGTTCGCGTTCGGCAACATCGATGTGGAATTCCTGGAGCCGGGACCGGAAAAAAGCGCGTGGCGCGATCTTCTGGAAAGCCGCGGGCCCGGCTGCCACCACATTGCCTTCCGGACCCGCAATCTGACCCGGCGCAACGCCTACCTGGAAGGGCAGGGCCACAGGCTGCTGCAACGCGGAGAGTTCGACGGCGGTCACGGGCGCTATGCCTATTACGATACGGTCGCCGATCTTGGAGCGATGATTGAACTTCTTGAATTCGACAACGACAAGGAACAGCAATCCTGACGGTTCCTGCCTGTCCTGTCCGAAAGCCCATCGATCATGACCTACAAGATTTCCTACCAGCTCTATTCCTCCCGCAATTTTCCACCCCTGGCGGATCATCTGCCGGTCCTCAAGGACATGGGATATGACGGCGTGGAGCCCTGGTTGCCGGCCTATCAGGAGGATCCCGCTCTGCTGCGGCGTCAGATCGACGATGCGGGACTGGCCTGTTACAGCTTTCACATGCCGCTTTCCGGGCTTGTCAACGAGCCGGGGCGGTTCATCGACATCGCGCAGACGCTCGGTGCGCGCTACATGATCCCGCCTTTCGTTCCTGAACCGGAGCGCGAGAACAGCAGCGATTTCTGGAAGCGGATCGGCGACAGGCTCGCCGAAGGAGCGCGGCTTGCCGCACCGCATGGTCTCAAGGTTCTCTGGCACAATCACGATTTCGAATATGTGCCGCTGCCGGACGGCAGCCGTCCGATCGACCATATTCTGGGGGCCGGGGAGGAGGTGCTTTTCGAGATCGATTGCGGCTGGATCACCCGTGCCGGTGCGGATCCGGCACGAGAACTGATCAAATACGCCGACCGCATATTCGCCATTCAGCCAAAGGATACCGCGCCGCCGGGCACGCAGACGGACGACGGATGGACAGCCACAGGCGACGGCATCATCGACTGGCCCGCTCTGGCGCCATTGTTCAAGCAGACCAACGCCGACCTGATCGTCACCGAGCACGACAATCCGGCGGACTGGAAGCGGTTCGCGCAGCGCTCGATCGACTATCTGCGCGCGCTTGGTTTTTAGGATCGGAGCCGACACTTGAAAATCACCGATCTGAAATGCGCGATGCTGGGGTCCAGCCCGGTCGTGCGCATCGTCACCGATGCCGGAATTGACGGCTATGCCCAGGCGGAAAGCTGGAAACCGTTCCTCAAGCCGCAGGTGCTGCAACTCAGGGACAAGATCGTCGGGCTCGATCCGACGGATGTGGAACGGGTCATGCTCCATATCCGTCATCTCGGTGGTTTCAAGCCCTGGGGTGCGGCTGTCAGCGTTGTCGAGATCGCCCTGTGGGACATCGCGGGCAAGGCGGCGGGGATTCCCGTCTACAAGCTTCTGGGCGGCAAGCAGCGCGATCGCGTCAGGGTCTACAACGGTGGCAGGCGGGAACCGATGACCGGCTTTTCGCCTGAGGACTACGCCCGCAACACGGCCGCCATGCTGGCGCTGGTGGAGGGGTTCACGATTGTCAAGCAGCCCATCGGCTTTCACGGCCGGATGGAGGCCGGCGTCGCGGATTTCTTTTACGGAGACAGGGTTTTTTCCGGCCAGCACGGAACCCATGAACGCGGCGTGCTGACCGAGCGGGGCCTGGCGCATATGGCCGACTGCGTGCAGGCGATGAAAGAGGTGACCGGCGACCGGGCCGGGCTGGCGCTCGATTGCGGACCGGGCTGGACGGTGGGCGATGCGACGCGGTTCGCGAGAGCCGTCGAGCAACACAATCTCCTCTGGCTGGAGGATCTTCTGAGCGGTGATTATGTGCCCTATGTCGATGCGGATCTTTACGCCGGCCTGACGCGCTCGACGACAACGCCGATCCATACCGGCGAACAGATCTACCTGCGCCAGAATTTCAAGCCACTGATCGAGAGCAGGGCCGTGGACGTCATCGGTCCCGACCCGTGCGATGTCGGCGGCCTGGCGGAGCTGAAATGGATTGCCGAATACGCCGATCTGCACGGCATCCAGATCGCGCCGCACGGTATCGCGAACGGTCTGCTGGGACTTGCGGCGCTCGTCCAGGTCTGCGCGACGCTACCGCGCAATTTCATTGCTTTCGAGTATCCGGTCGGCGAGCCGGACTGGTGGTACGACATCGTCGACGGCCTCCCGAACCCTGTCGTGCGCGACGGTCATGTCGGTGTTCCGGACACGCCGGGTCTCGGCGTCACCATCAATCCCGCAAAAGCACGCAAATACCTGTCTCCCGAGGACAGCTCCTTTTTTGACTGACAAACGTGGAACCAGCCCGCGCACACGAGGAATTCACCCATGAAGAGTTTTATTTGCACATTCGATATCGAAACAGGCGCGGAAACCGTCGTCCTTGTGACTGAGCGCCATCTGGAGGCGCCGAACTGGACCCCTGACGGGTCTGAGCTGATCGTCAATGGCGACGGCAGGCTCTACAGGCTTGCGCTGGCCGAACCGGGTCTTGCTGAAATCGACACCGGCTTTGCGAACAAGATCAACAATGACCACGGCCTGTCTCCGGACGGGTCTAAGCTGGTGATCAGCGACTCTTCGCAGACAAGGGAAAGCTGCATCTACATTTTGCCTTCCACCGGCGGTACACCGAAAAAGGTGACCGGCAAGGTGCCGTCCTACTGGCACGGCTATGCGCCGGATGGCCGGACGATCGCCTATACGGCCCGGCGCGCCGAGACCTATCAGATCTTCACCTGTCCCGCTGAAGGGGGAGAAGAATTTCAGGTCACTTCGGACTTCGACCATTGCGACGGACCGGACTATTCGCCGGACGGGAAGTGGATCTGGTTCAACGGGGAGCGGGACGGCTCGGTTCAGCTCTGGCGCGTTCATCCAGACGGCAGCGGGCTGGAGGCCATGACCGGCGACGCACGGGTCAACTGGTTCCCGCACCCGTCGCCGGACGGTCAAAAGGTGGTCTATCTTGCCTATGAAGGCGGCACCAAGGGCCATCCGGGCGGCAAGACCGTGGAATTGCGGCTCATGCCGGGCAATGGCGGACCGGCGCAGATCCTTTGCTCGCTGCATGGAGGGCAGGGGACGATCAATGTTCCCTCGTGGGCACCGGACAGCCAGCGTTTCGCCTTTGTGAGATATGAAAGCTGAAGAATGCCGGAGAAGGGTGGATTGATCGCGGGATTTGTAGGGTTTAAAAGCCCGGTTTCCATCCGTGTCACGGGCGCAACACCTTCAGCCAGATAGAAATGCAACGGTCTGGTTTCACCGCTTGCTCAGGCGGCCAGCCCCGATCCGACCGGCTGGCCTGGTTGCAAGGGATGATGGGGCAGTTAAGGGAACGCCGGTTTTCAGCCATGCTGACGTAGTTGCCATTGACGCTCGCCGCGCGCACTCATAAAATCATCCCGTCTGAAACAGGTTAGGTTCGGGAAGGTTGGCCCGGCCCCCGTCAAGTGGGTCCTTCCGTCGCATAGGTGACGGCCCAAGACTATCGGGGTGTCTACATGGTGTGGATGCCGATAGAAAGGGTATGGACATGAAGCCACGGATTTCCGTTCTGACACTTGGCGTTGCCGATCTCGAGCACTCACTTTCCTTTTATCGCGACGGGCTCGGTCTGCCGACCGAAGGTATCATCGGGCGCGAGTTCGAGCATGGCGCGGTGGCGTTCTTCGAGCTCTCCGGCGGGCTGAAACTCGCCATCTGGGCGCAGGACGACATTTCCCATGACACCGGCTTGCCAAAGCAACCGGTCAGTTCCACCGCCGTTACCATCGGGCATAATGTGCTGCGCCGCGAGGAGGTCGATGAGATCATGAGCAAGGCACGACGAGCGGGAGCAGAGATAGTCAAGATTGCGCAGGATACATTTTATGGTGGTTACGCAGGTTACTTTAAGGATCCTGACGGACATCTTTGGGAAATCGTCTGGAATCCGCAGTTACTGCCCACGGACTGACAGTCACTGATATAAACTCACTGACATTCGATGTGGAAGCCAGGAACCGCTTCGGGCTCCATGCGGTCACTTGGCGCCTTTAATTTGCCCGTGCCACAGGGCAGGGAGGTCGCCCTGGTCAGGCGTGCTGGTCGGGGTTGCTAAGCCTGTCCGGGGGCGGGTGGTGACGCTCTATGGGGGGCTGCTCCGGGGGGCGACACCACCATTAGTCCGGATCGTACAGATGACAAGCGGTACGGTGCCGACTAGGTTTCTTACCGAATTATGCTCTGAAAACTGGCGATAGAAACGTGATGGAAATTGACGAACACACAGTGGCGCAGCTCATCCATCAGCAATTTCCTCATTTAAGCCGTCTCCCGATCGCGCAGGTTAAGAAGCAGGGTTGGGACAACAGAACTTTCAAGCTCGGCGATGCTCTCTCTGTTCGCTTGCCGAGCAATGCATCCTATGCTGACGCGGTGAGGAAAGAAGCGGATGTGCTGATGACGCTTGCCAAGCATCTGCGTGTTGAGGTTCCTGAAGTGGTCGCCGTCGGAGCGCCGAGCGAGGAGTTTCCGCTACCATGGTCGATACGGCGTTGGGTTGAAGGAGACACACTTGAAAACACCCAAGGAGTAGAGCAGGACGCCTTCGCGATTTCGCTCGGCAATACTCTCGCCGACCTGAGAGCCATCAAGACCAGCCGCGGCCCCTATGCCGGAAGACACTCTTTTTTTCGGGGATGTCATCCCAGCGTTTACGGCGATGAAGTTCAAAAGAGCCTGGAAATTCTTGAGAGCAAGGTAGATGCGGCGCGGTGTCTCGATATCTGGCAACGTTGCATTACGTCGGCCTGGAAAGATAAACCGGTTTGGTTCCACGGTGATGTGGCGGTCGGAAACATCATCGTCGAAAATAGTACCGTGAAAGCGCTCATCGATTTCGGAACATGCGGAATAGGCGACCCGGCATGTGACTTCGCCATGGCATGGACATATTTTGACGTCGAAAGCCGCGGTATCTTTCGATCAGCCTGTGCGATTGATGGAGACACCTGGCAAAGGGCACGAGGATGGGCCCTCTGGAAAGCCCTCGTTTGCCTGTCGGGTCTTTCGAACCCCGACACCGATGGAACGCAAGCCCGGGCTCTGCAGGAAATCTGCGATGAAGAAGAATAGCAAACACCATTGGCTCGAAATGCGACACTCGGACAGCGCCACTTTTTGAAGCGATCAGCCCCCGATCCGACCGGCTAAGCCGGGTTGCAAGGGAGGTGAGGGGGCGGACGATGGACACACCAAACGCCAGCCAGTCATGACAAACAAACGTAAAACAATTCAAGCCTGCGGACTGGCCTTCATGGGCAGTATCTGGCCCCACGGAGTTTCCTGAGGTGGGCCAAACTCCTTAAATCCTGACTTTTTGTATGCCGCGATGGCGTGTGCATTTTCCGGGTGGGGATCAGTCGCAACCACCGGGGCGCCACCCTCAAACAGGGCCTGCAAGCGTTCCGAGATAAATGCGGGGCCGTGACCATTCCCTATCATGCAGGGCTCGCCGATGAACTGGTCGATGCCCCGGGAAACCCTTGGGAGCCCGGAAAAATGATGATTTTCCCACCCATGGACCGTGTAGTCTTGCATGTAGGCAAAGGGGCATTCGGCTGTTGAGACAATCCATCGTCTTACCCGAGGGTCTTCCAGTTTTTGCTCACTAAAGGGTTCAACCGTACTCCACCACATGCGTACATGCGGTCGCGACTGCCACTCCAACAGCAGACCAAAATCAGCTGGAGTCACCATTCGAAAACTGTATCGGTCGGTCACTGACATAACAGCAGGATAACATGTCGACCATCGGTATCCATGGTCTCTCAGGCGGCATTCTTCAGGCTCCATACGGGTGTGTGCTTTTTTCGTGACTTGGCATTGTCCATCGGATCCAGAACGAAAATCACTTTCTCATAGCGAAAAGTGAGGGAATGCGACACGGTGCGAACCTCATTCCGGAGAGCCGTTGAAATCCGCCTGGACGAGCTCTTCAAAACAATCACGCCGGCCGCCAGCGCTCAGGCGTGTCGAGGCCAGTCTTCCTTCCAACGTTGACATTGACCAGCGTCAGACGGACGGGAAGTGTCGCATCTCTAACTGGCCCATGTGTCGCATTACTAAATGGCTGCTATATATCAATTTCGCATAATCAATATTATGGAACTTTTTTATGTTGCCTGATTTGGCCACGCAATCAGCAGGTTGTCCGGTTCCTGTACGGTTCAACGGGCTTTTGGCGTTGGTCGGCATGTCTTGCAGTCGTTTTGACGTTTACGTTCAGCCCCTGGCTTCATGCTCGGCAAGGTCTTCGTCCGTGGCGTCGATGACGCGCTTTGCGATGTCGTAGGAAAAGCCGGCGCGGCAGAGCGCGGCCATGTCTTTTTCACGCCGGTCTTTGTCATCCGTTCGGAACGGACCGAGCCGACGGCGTCTTGCGAATATGAACGCGGCGCCCAGATCGTCCCGGGCATCGTTGTTCAGGACAGCCTGGATGGTTTCCCGGTCGACGCCCTTGGCGCTCAGTTTCGCCTCGATCTTGCGCTGCGAGCCTCCGCGGCGTCTCAGACCGGCGGTTTTCGTTTCGGCGTATGCCAGGTCGTTGACGAGGCCGCTCTGGCCGCATTTTTCGACAACCGCATCGATCAGTGTGGAAAATTCTCCGGGATCGCGTTCGTGGGCAATACAGGCCTTAAGCACCTTGCGCTCAAGCACCTTGCGCAAATTGGCCGCCGACGATGCATAGCGTTCCAGGTAATGGACCGCCGATCTGGTCAGCCGGTCTTCGGTAGGGATCTTGTAGCGGGGTTTTTCCGGCAACAGCTTTATCGCCTTAAAGTCTATGTTCGCGGACAGACAATGCGCATGCCGTCATAGGCAGGTTCGATGTTTTCCGGCAACTCCCGGCACAGGGTCTTGTAGTCCAGATCATTGTGCAGATTGGTGAAAACAGTTCGTTTGGGCGCTATTTTCAGCGTCCAGGCAAGGGAGTCTTCAAGGCAGAAATGACTGGGATGCGGCCGGCGGCGCAGACAATCGAGGATCAGACAATCCAGGTTTTTCAACGCTTTGAGGCTTGCGACCGGAATATCGGAGACATCGGGAATATAGGCTGCATCACCGATGCGGAAGCCAAGCGCATCGATGTCGCCATGGGTTACCGCGATGGGCTGAAACGTCAGCGCGCCACCTGCTCCGCCGATTTCAACTGGAGTTTCCGGTTCGATGAGATGGTGTTCCAGGATCGGTGGATAATTGGACCCTTCAGGCGTCTGAAAACAATAGGTGAAAGCCTGGTGGGCGCGCTCAAAAGTCGAAGCGTCCATAAAGACCGGCATCTTTCTGCCTGTACGAACCATGAAGGCACGCAGATCGTCGATGCCATGCAGGTGATCGGCGTGCTCGTGGGTATAAAGCACCGCGTCCAGATGGCGGATTTCCGCGCCTAGCAGCTGGGCGCGGATGTCGGGACCGGTGTCTATCAACACCGTTGTACACCCGTTTTCCCCATGCTTTTCCACAAGCAGTGCACAACGGGAGCGCCGATTTTTGGGCTCATCTGGATCGCAATCTCCCCAGTCGTTGCCAATGCGCGGGACACCGCCGGAAGATCCGCAGCCGAGGATCGTCAGGACAACGCTCATTGGCCGGCAGCCCGCGGCTGGCGCGCCGATTGCGGCACCTTGCGGAACAGCCGGAAGAAGTTTTCCGTCGTCTGCCGGGCGATTTCCTCTTGCGAAACACCGCGTGTTTCCGCCAGGACCGCGGCCGTCATGGCCGTATAGGCGGGTTCATTGCGTTTGCCGCGCCTGGGCTGCGGCGCCAGATAGGGCGCGTCGGTTTCCACCAGCAGCCGGTCCGCCGGGAGTTCGCGGGCGATGTCGCGCAGGTCCTCGGAGCGTTTGAAGGTCAGGATTCCGGAGAAGGATACGTAAAGACCCAGTTCGATGCCGGTCAGGGCAAGCTCCCTGCCGGAGGAGAAACAGTGCAGCAGGGCGGGAAAGGCCCCCTTCCCCATTTCCTCACGCAAGATTGAAGCCATGTCGTCGTCGGCATCGCGGGAATGGATGACCAGCGGCAGTCCGGTCTCACGCGCCGCCTCGATGTGAATGCGCAACCCTTCGGCCTGCGCGTCTCTTGGCGCCTTGTCATAGAAATAGTCGAGACCGGCTTCCCCGATCGCAACCACCTTGGGATGCGCCGCCAGAGCGATAATCTCCTCGGCGAGTATGCCGCGTTCGGTTCCAGCGTTGTGGGGATGCGTACCGACCGAACAATAGACTTGCGGGAATTCCTCCGCGATGGCGCGGACCTGGTCGAACTTGCGGATATGCGTGCAGATCGTCACCATCAGATCGACGCCTGCCTGTGCAGCGCGGGCGATCAATTCGGGGCGCTCACCGTCGAAATCGGGAAAATCGAGATGGCAGTGGCTGTCAACGAGCATGAATGGTCCAGAAATTGGTCTTGTTTATGGGGCGTTCGGTTTTCGTGCGTCAGCGCGACTTGATAGCCGGAAATCGGAAAAATCCCAAGAAGGTGCCTGCAAAATTTCGATTGCCGTCTTTTACCATCCGTTCCTAGCGGCGGTGAAGGTCAGGCGGCGCGGAGCGCGAAAAAGAAATCCAGAACCACCTGTTTTCTGTCGAGATTGAGCGCGTCCGCATCCCTGATGGCCTGGTTGGTCCTGTCCCACAGTTCCACTAGCGGGTAAGCGTTGCGGACGCCGCTTGCAAGGTCGCGCCGCATGCGCTGGTGCAGCCAGATCCGGGTGATGTGCTGAAAGCTTTCCCAGTTATCCGACTGGCCACGCACGGCGACGATATCGGCAAGTGCATGAACCGCCGCAAGGTCGAGTTGCGCGGCGTTGCCGGCAAGTTTTTTCAGGCCCTTCGCAATGGCAAGTCCGTCTCCAGACAATAGGGTGATCGCCGCGCGCAGACTTCCATCCGCGGCTTCGGCGATTTCACGCAGATCGTCGTCGGCCGGAATGCTGTCGGGCGCCAGGTCGCGCAGGGCGTTTGAAATGTCGTTGCTGCTCAAGGGGGCGAGATCCAGCCGCCGGCAGCGGGAGCGGATTGTCGGCAGCAGCCGCCCGGGCGCGTGACTGAGAACGAGGAACAGGCAGCGTTCCGGCGGTTCCTCCAGGATTTTCAAGAGCGCGTTGGCCGAACTGATGTTCAGATCGTCGGCCGCGTCGACAATGCAGATGCGCCAGGCGCTCGCGGAGGCCGTGGTGCCGAAAAAAGACACCGTGCGCCGGATTTCATCGACGGGAAGGTCCGACTTGAACCGCTTGGATTTGTCGTCCCATGGCCGGCGCAGATGCAGGACATTGGGGTGACCGCCGGCTTTCAACTGGCGGGCGACCGGATGATCGGCGGGCACGGACAGGTCCCGCGCGTCGGCCACCTCCGCTCCGAATCTGTCCGGATGGGAAATCACGAACCGTGCGAAGCGAAAGGCCAGCGTTGCCTTGCCGATGCCCTTCGGGCCGCCGAGTATCCAGGCATGGTGAAGCCGCTCGGAGCGATAAGCATCGAGAAGGGCGCGTTCGGTGGCTTCGTGCCCGATCAGCCGGTCCTTTTCATGGGGCGGAGGGAAGCCGGGCAGCACATCGACCTCGGGACGGGCCGCCAAATCCTGAGATCGCGCCATCAGCGGGTCCCCTTGCGCGTCGCTGCATGGATATCGTCAGCGATGTTCAACTCACTGGCGAACCTGTCGCTCACAGCCTTGCGAATGGCGGTTGCGACGTATTCGGGATCTTTCGTGCCATCGACGACCGCGAAGCGGAAAGCTTCCTCTCTTGCCAGATCGATGAACAGTCTCCTGCGGCGTTCGTGCACGTTCAAAGCTTCGCCTTCGAAGCGGTCCGGTCCGCCGCTGTCGTCGGTCTGTGAGCGCCGCGCCACCCTCTTGAGGCCGATGTCCGCGGGAATGTCGATCAGGACGGTCAGTTCTGGCCGCACTCCGGCGACAGCAGCCGTTTCCAGAAGTTTCAGATAGTCGGTATCGACACCCGCCTCGCCCTGATAGACGCGGGTGGAATCGGCGTAGCGGTCGCACAGGACCCACGCGCCACGCTCAAGGGCGGGTTTGATCGTGGTGTCGATATGGTCGGCCCGTGCGGCGGCGAAGAGCATGGCTTCTCCCCTCGGTCCTAGGTCCTTGACCTCACCTGAAAGCAGGAGCGCCCTGATCTTTTCCGCGCCTGGCGAGCCCCCGGGTTCCCTGGTGACCAGAACCGGTTTTCCGAGGCTTTCCAGATAAACTTTCAGGCGGGCGATCTGGGTCGATTTGCCGGCCCCCTCGCCGCCCTCGAAAGTTATGAAATGTCCAGGCACCTGTTCTCGGCTCCGTTGGCGAGGCTGTTCAGCAACAATCCGGCTGACTCATATCAGGTCTTTGCCCGGATGTTGATATCTATCCGATCCATCCGAAGAGCAGTTCCTGGAGCCCGTCCACCGCCCGGCCGAACAAGGTTCCCTGAGCGATGGTCGCGCCCGTCACCAGCGGCGTCCTGTAGACGATGCCGTCCTTGCCGATGACCTGCAGTTCTCCCGCCGGCATGTCTTTTGACAGCGGCGCGACGAGAGGTCCCTCATAGACCACGCGGATGCGGTAATCCAGCGTTCCGCCGCGGGCGAGAAGGACATCGACGTCTTTCCTTGCCACGAGCGGAACGGTGCTTTTCGTGCCGCCGAAGACCCTGCCCTCGGCAACGACGTCACCGGTGGAAAAAAGTGTCTGAACGGCGAAAAATTCCCAGGCGCCCTCGATGACTTCCTGCAGGGTCTGCAGCCGGTGTTTGTCGGACGTCAGTCCGGCGACCGCCGCGATCACCCGCCGTCCGTTGCGCTCAACCGATCCCAGGCCGGCATAACCGTCTGTGGGGTCGGATCCGCCGCCGAGACCGTCCAGGTTTCGTATTTCACCCAGAAGCGGGTTCTTGTTGCGCTGGAAAATCTTGTTCCAGGTGAATTCGGGCAGGGAAAAAAGCGGGTAATGCTCCGGATGGCTTTCCAGGATGTATTCCGCGAGCCGCGTCTGGTCGCGCACGGTGGTGCGCGCGGGCTTGTCCTCATTGCCGGTCGGGTTGGAGAATTGACTGTTCGTCATGCCGATGGACCGCGCCAGCCTGGTCATTCTTTCGGCAAAGGCATCCTCGGACCCGTCGAGGCATTCGGCCAGGACAATTGCGGCGTCATTGGCATTGTGAACCAGCAGGCCCTTGAGCAGATCGTTCACGGCGATTTCGGACTTGATGGCGGCGAACATGGTCGACCGGCGGGACGGCGCACCGCCCGTCCGCCAAGCGTGTTCGCTTACCTTGCAGAGCTGGTCCGGCCGCATCTCGCCGTCTTTCAGCGCCTGAAATACGGTCGCGGCCGTCATAACCTTGGCGAGCGATCCGGGCGCGAATGGTTCGTCCGGGGCCTTGGCGTAGAGGATCGTTCCTGAGGAAGGTTCGTAGAGGAAGGCTTTCGGTGCCTTTGTGGCTATGGCCTCGGCCGCGTTCAGCGCGGGGATCTGCTCCGGACCGAAAGCCGCAAGCCCTGCGACGGCAATTATTTGAAGAAAAGTCCCGAAGGACACGCGCCGTGATTTTTTCAGGAGATTTCCGGATCTTGCTGAACGCATCTGAGTTCTTCTACCCGCCGACAGTTCATCCAGACTCAAACCCTATAGCGTGTTGCGTTTAAGCGGATTCAGGTATTCAGGAAGACGCGCGAGGCAGCGTTTGCATTGCAAATGCGTTCGGACGATTTCCTGAATTCAATTTAACGCGACACGCTTTAACGCATTTACCCCTGCGAACCGGCCCGCATTCATTATGGACGCGGGTGGGCGCAGGCAATCTGCCGTTACTCCGTAAGGGTTCTGGCAACAAGCTCGCGCATCGACAATCCGGACGCGGACACGGAGACCAGAAGTTCGTGGGCATCGGAAATGCGCTTGTTGGCGGCAAAGGACGAAATAGCGCTGCCACCGACAAGACCGGCCGGTGAGCCGGGGGCCGGAACGTGTAGAACACCGAGAGATCCTTCGGCTGGCGCGGGGGTCGCCGCATAAGCAGATTCCGCAGGTTCGAACCTGTTGTTCGATGCGACCTTGATGGTCGGGCTGCCTGCCTCGAAGGCGATGGCGGGATCGAAGGCCACGGTCATGCTTGCCGGGCTTTGCACCTGAAATGCGGTAATGGAGGGGGGGGATGCAAGATACGGACGCGTGGCGGGCGCCGGAACGCTGCCGAAGACGACCGGAGGCGCGGCCTGTATCGCTTGCGGTTCGGCCTGGGCGATCATGGTGCCCGGACGCGTCGTGCCCGGTTCGACCGCACCCGGCCCGCGATAAGAGGCCATCAGGAAACTTTCGTCCTGTCCGTGCAGCGGAGCCTTGCCGACATATTCGACTTTGACCTTGCCGACGCCGGCGCTCTTGGTGCCGAGCATCGTGGCCGCGCGTTCCGAAAGGTCAATCACGCGGTTGCCATGGAACGGTCCGCGGTCGTTGACGCGAACAACCATCGAGCGTCCGTTGGCAACGTTGGTCACGCGCGCATAGGACGGCAGGGGCATTGTCGTATGTGCCGCGGTGATGGCGTTGCGGTCGAAAACCTCGCCGTTGGCGGTCTTGCGGCCATGGAATGTCGGTCCGTACCAGGACGCCAAGCCTACTTTTTCGTAATTTGGATCGGTCTTGGGATAGTACCACTTTCCGGCAATCTTGTATTTCTTGCCGACGATATAACGTCCGCCGCCCTTCGGCACGGGCTTGCCCGCGGCAACCATGCGCGGACTGCCTTTGACGCCATATTTTTTAGGACTGAATTTGGCGGTTTCCTGCTGGGTGGTGTTGCAGGCGGCGACCACGGACACGGCAGCGACGATCATCAGCCCCGTCCGCATCTGGTTCCAGATGCCGCCGTTGAACCTGCTGATCCGCTCTATCGTGTCGGAGGATTTCATTGAAGACGTTTCTGCCACGTGGTCTGTCCCCTGGACTGCCGCCTGGCAAGATTGCCCGCCTATCCCTTGCATACTGCCGTCCTACTCAATTACGCGCCGGCGGCCCCGCGGCTCACGCGATACATCCCGGCGCGTGGTTTTATCCGCGTCGGTTCAAAGGCATTTTCAGATCTTTACGATCATTCCCCGCAAGACACACCAGCCCCCGCCGTGAGTCTCGCAACTTTGCCTACTAAAGCGTATTTTTATTACTTCAAAGTAAACCGACCGTCGAGGCTGGAGGCCGCTTTCATTTCAACAACTCCCAGCTTTGTGTCGCGAGCCGCTTGTCGGACCTGCCGGTTATTTCGCTAAGCCTCAGTAAATGCGACTGTTTTCCGATGCTCGACTGAACGTTTCAGCGTGTTGCATGCAGGGCACAGTTGGTCAATATTCGGCAATAGATTTGTATGTGACCTACATCACATTCACGCCTGCTCGATCCGCGTAGGTTCACCATGTTGCCGATGACTGCCCAGTCATCGGCATTGCTGGATCCCACCTCCAGCATTGGCCGCCGGTTCAAAACCCTGCCCACGACACCGGACCGGCGGCCCCTGCCCTTTGGTTTTGTTCCGGTCCCGCAGCGCAAGTCCTGCCCCTGCAAGCGCCCGGTACCGGAACAAACCGGAGGTGCGGTCCGTCACCGGACAAGACCTTCCACACGAATTCGGCGACCTGAGCACGGACGATGAATGCGCGCTCTTGACTTTCGTTCAAAGACGAAGGAAACGGAGGATCTGCAGCAGGCATTCTTCCGAATGCGGTTGCCTGCGGTGAGGTGGCCGAGTGGTTTAAGGCAGCGGTCTTGAAAACCGCCGTGCGTGAGAGCGTACCGTGGGTTCGAATCCCACCCTCACCGCCATTTTTTCTTTTTCTGATCAGACGCCACAACATCATCTGAAATCCGCTCTTGTTATGGAACCAAACGGCGCGTCGTGCGTTCGTTTACCGAACCGGTGCGTCCGGAGCGTTTCATTCGGCTCCATGCAGGCATCTGTTCTCCGGTGCTCGACCACCGTTTTGAACCGGCCGTAACTCGATAGCCGGAGTTGCGGCCCAGGCAGACGGCAAACTGGTGGTGAGATACTTGGCATGACATTTTCAAAGAGCAGACCGCGCATTGCAGTTGTCGGCATGGGGCCGCGCGGACTGGGGGCTCTTGAAGCCTTGGCTGAACGGGTCGAAGGGACCGGGCTTCCCATAGACGTCGATATATTCGACCCGGTCGCCCAGGCGGGAGCCGGTCCGAACTTCAGTCCCGATCAAAGCGACCTTTGTCTTTTGAACCTTCCGCTCCGCGAGGTGTCTCTGGGGTCGCCAGGCTTTGCCGGTTCAAGCCTTGGTGAACTGTCTGATTTCGAACCTCTCGATGCTGATCCGGAGGTCTTTCCGGCGCGAGCCGGTCTCGGTCTTTATCTTGCCGCCCGGTTCAAGGATCTTGCCGACAATACAAGCTGTTTTCATATCACGCAGCATTTCGCGACGGTGCAGAAGATTGTCCGTGGCAGAGACGGCTGGTGGATTGACGCGAAAGGAGAGCGTTTTGGTCCTTATGCGGAAGTTCTTCTCACCCAGGGCCAACCGGACACCGTGCCGGACGAGCAACTGGCGCGTTGGCAGAACCATGCAAATGACAGCAAGGGCGAGTTGATCGCCGCCTATCCGGCAAACGCGCTGCTTTCTGCGGCCCGCGAATGGGCCGGGCGTACCGTTGCCATTCGCGGCCTGGGGCTTTCCACGCTGGATGTGCTGCGGCTGTTAACCTGCGGCATGGGTGGGCATTTCGAGGATGGCAAGTATCACAGATCCGGTCGTGAACCTTTGAGAATTCTGCCCTTTTCTCTGGACGGCTATGCCCCCTTTCCAAAACCTGCCAATGTCGACCTGGATGACGCGTTCGACCCAACACCGGAAGAAACCCGCGCATTTGAAACTGCTCTTTCGAAGGCGCTTGCTGCGAGCCCCGAGGATGCTTTGTTCGGTATTTGCGAGGCGTTCCATGTGCCGGCGATGCGTATTCTGGAGGCGAGCGGCTGTTCAGCCGATCAGGAAGCCGTCGAAAAATGGTTGGAGATCGAACGGGACAATCCCGGGGCACAGGAAACCCGGTCCCCGATTGTGGTTCTGCGGGAGGGCATCGACATGGCCGAGGGCCTTCTGCCGCCCTCGCCCGGTTTCGTGATCGGCCAGCTTTGGCGCAAGTGGCAGAACGCGTTGCGGCGCGGGTTCAACCCGGCCCGGGTCGAGGCGGAGACCGCCAGCGCATTGATCGGTTTTGACGAGGGGCTGAAACGCTATTCCTATGGCCCCCCGCTTCGCTCCGCGAGAGAACTTCTCATGTTGATCGAGGCCGGGGTGGTCGATCTGCGCGCGGCCGACGATCCTGACATCGAACTGACCACAGATGGTTGGCGGCTGATCGAGGACGAAACTTCTGTGACGGCATCGGTAATGATCGATGCGGTCATGCCGCCGCCGGCACTGGAAAAATCGAACGATCCGCTGATCACGAATCTCGTCGATGGCGGGCGTATCTGTGCCGTTGCGGAGGGGCTTGGAGCGCAAACCGAGGCAGACGGCGGGCTGATCGATCGAAACGGACGCGTTCAGCACGGACTGAGCCTGTTGGGGCGCCTGGCTCTGGGCAGTGTCATCGCGGCCGATTCCATCCACGACTGTGTCGGCGCCGCGACCGACCGCTGGGCGGATGGGGTCATCAAGCGGCTCGGTTGACTAGGAACCAGCCGGTTCGGACTTTCTCATGGAAGACCTGTCGCAATGCCCATTTGCCGCCCCTGACGGTTTCCCCTATCATTTGTCGCAGAGGATTCCCGCCACTTCGCGGTGGCTGTGACATTTGGGAGAGGAGTGTCGATATGTCGGTGATGCACGAGCCGTGGCTCGTTGCGCTATCGCTCTTGATGGCCTTTCAGGGAAGCTTTGTCGGGCTGAACCTTGCGGTTCAGGTCGGGCAGGCCACTGCTGCCCGCCGCCGGGTGCTTCTGGCCGGTGCGGCGCTGACGCTGGCGCTGGCGATCTGGTCGATGCATTTTGTCGGCATGCTCGCCGCCCGGCTTCCTGTGGCGGTCGATTTTCTGGTTCTGCCGACACTTCTGTCATTTCTGGTCTGCGTGCTGGTTGTCGGCATAGCGGTATTCGCGGCGAGCAACGCCCGTCTTACCCCTCTGCGTCTCGGCCTGGCCGCCTTTGTCATGGGAAGCGGCATTTGCACCATGCATTATCTCGGCATGTATGCCCTGCATGAATCGCTTCACATGCGGCATGACCCCTCTTACGTCCTTGCCAGTTTCCTGATCGCGTTCAACGCCGCCGGACTTGCCATGTGGCTGCTTTTCGGACCGGGCCGGCGCCCGCCGATCGTGTTTTCGGCGGCGGTGCTCGCACTCGCCATCGCGGCTATGCACTATACCGCGATGGCCGGCCTGACCTATGACCTGACGCAGCCGTCTTCGGCATTCCGGGCACCGGCCCTTAGCCCCGGCATGCTGGCAATACTTGTCTCCTGCGTTGCGTTTCTCGTTTCGGGGCTCTTTCTCCTGGCTCTGGTTCCCGCACAGGAAAACGGGGATGCTGCCGGTCCGCGAAAAACGGCGGGCGAGACCGGCCAGCCGGGGACCGTGACCATCGGTGAGGCCGCCATGGAGGATATTGAGGCTCTGGAGGTGGAACCTTCCATGCCTTACAGATCCGCCGCCGGCTTGCAGTCTGCCGCAGTGCCCGTGCGCGCGACTTCTCCGTCAGCGAGGCGCATGCTGCCTATCGAGCGGGATGGCCAGAAAACACAGATCGGGGTTTGCGATATCCACGTCATTCACGCCGATGCGCATTACACCAGGATTTACGACGGCAACCGGGAGTTCTTCTGCCCACTGTCGATCAGCGAAGTCGAACAGCAACTGGATCCCAAGACTTTCAACCGGGTGCATCGCAGCCACATTGTCAATCTGGAACAGGTGGCCGGTTTCAAGCGCGCCGGCGATGGCGGTTTGCTCATTCTGGCTGGAGAGAACGGACAGACGGTGCCTGTCAGCCGGTCAAGATGGGCGCGGGTCAGGACCCGCCTCATGACACTCGCGGACAATTCTTCCTCCCGGGGGCATGCTGCTGCAGCGCAGTAAGCTGCTTTCGTGTGTTTGAAACCGGAAGACCCAGTTGGCGGAGTGCCTGTTTCGACGCCGTTCGTGCGAATCCTCAGGAAGTTACCACACCCTTAAGTAGCATGGCAGTTTTCTCGTTCCTTCTTCTATCGTATTGAATTGTTGTCCTTTATCAGAATTTTATTCGAAGAAGCCTACTAAATACGGCAGTATTCTTACCGTATTTCGTGCGAAAGATCTCGTCATCCGTGTAATCGCGCAAGCTGTTTGTGCATGCTGTCTTGAGTGTGCACCGCACATCTCCGCACCCTTGTACTCATGTGACAAACTGCCGCCGGTCCGGGGGCAGCACATGGTCAGCCCGGGAACGCGACCCGGTAACGCGGGCCGATATTCCGGTTTCGGTCCTTCAGCAAGGACCGTTTGAGGGAGGAGAGAGACGTGATCCCTGGTGTATTCACCTATCACCGGCCATCGTCGGTGGCCGAAGCTGTCGCCATTCTGGCCAATCACGGAGATGAAGCGCGCCCGCTGTCCGGCGGACACAGCCTGATCCCGATGATGAAGCTCCGCATGGCGGCGCCCGAACATCTCGTCGATCTTGGGGGCATCGCAGCCCTGAAGGGCATTTCGGAAGATGGCGACACAATCACCATCGGCGCCATGACGACGCAGCACGAGTTGATCGGCTCGGACCTTCTGAGCGCGAAGCTGCCGATCATTCGTGAAACGGCCTTGATGATCGCGGACCCGCAGATCCGCTACGTGGGCACGCTCGGCGGCAATGTCGCCAATGGCGATCCGGGCAACGACATGCCTGCCCTGATGCAGTGCCTGGACGCTTCCTACGTGCTGACGGGTCCGGACGGTGACCGTCAGGTCGCGGCGCGCGCGTTTTACGAAGCCGCCTATTTCACCGCGCTGGCGCCGGAGGAAATCCTGACTTCCATCCGAATTCCGGTTCCTGCCGCAGGTCACGGCTACGCCTATGAAAAGCTGAAGCGCAAGGTTGGCGACTACGCCACCGCCGCCGCGGCCATCGTTCTGACGATGAACGGCGGAACGGTCGGCATGTGCTCCGTCGCCCTTACCAATGTTGCCGACACACCGCTGTTTGCAAGTGAGGCCGGCGACATCCTGACCGGTTCGACGCTTGACGCGGCGACCGTCAAGCGCGCGGTCGCCGCGGCCGAAGCCATCACCCAGCCCGCCTCCGATGGCCGCGGACCCGCGGAATACCGAACGAAAATGGCCGGTGTGATGGTGGAGCGCGCTCTTGCCCGCGCCGCCGAACGGGCCAGAAGCTGAGACCGGGACTGAGGGAGAAACACATGAGCGATATTGAACAGATCCCGGTCACGATGACCGTCAACGGCAAGAAGGTGCAGCGTTTCGTTGAGGCGCGCACGCTTCTGATCCATTTTCTGCGCGAAGAACTGAACCTGACCGGACCGCATATCGGCTGCGAAACCTCGCATTGCGGCGCCTGCACGGTCGAGATGAACGGCATGTCGGTAAAAAGCTGCACGTTGTTCGCCGTCCAGGCGAACGCCGCGGAACTGACCACCATCGAAGGCATGGCCAACGCGGACGGCACGCTGTCGGCTCTTCAGGAAGGGTTCCGCCAGATGCACGGGCTGCAATGCGGCTTCTGCACACCGGGCATGATCACGCGCGCCCACAGGCTTTTGCAGGAGAACCCGAATCCGACGGAAGACGAAATCCGTATGGGGATCTCGGGAAACCTGTGCCGCTGCACCGGCTACCAGAACATCGTCAAGGCCATCCAGTATGCCGCGGCCAAGCTGAACGGCACTGAATTTCAGGAGGCTGCAGAATGAACGACATGACCCCGACACGGGAACAGCGCGAGGCCGCCCTTGAAGGCATGGGCTGCAAGCGCAAGCGCGTTGAAGACATTCGCTTCACCCAGGGCAAGGGCAATTACGTCGACGACGTGAAACTGCCGGGTATGCTCTTCGGCGACTTCGTCCGCTCACCCTATGCCCACGCCAAAGTCACCAAGATCGATGCGACTGAAGCCCTGAAGCTGCCGGGTGTGATCGCGGTGCTGACGGCCGAGGACCTCAAGGGCGTAAACCTTGCCTGGATGCCGACACTGGCCGGCGATGTCCAGATGGTTCTGGCCGACGGCAAGGTGCTCTATCAGAATCAGGAAGTGGCGTTCGTGGTCGCGGAAGACCGCTACATCGCCGACGACGCCATCCAGCTTGTCGAAGTCGAATATGAAGAGCTTCCCGTCCTGGTCGACCCCTTCAAGTCAATGGATGCGGATGCGCCTGTCCTTCGGCCCGATCTCGAGGGCAAGACCGAGGGCGCGCACGGACCGCGCAAGCACCATAATCACATCTTCACCTGGGAGGTTGGTGACAAGGACGAGACCGCCAGGGCTTTCAAAGATGCGGATGTCACGATCAAGGAGATGATCTCCTATCACCGCACGCATCCCTCCCCCCTGGAGACCTGCCAGTGCATCGCCTCAATGGACAAGATTACCGGTGAACTCACCGTCTGGGGCACCTTCCAGGCTCCGCATGTGATCCGCACCGTGGCCTCTCTTCTGTCCACCATCCCGGAACACAAGATCCACGTGATCGCGCCGGATATCGGCGGCGGGTTCGGCAACAAGGTCGGTGCCTATCCGGGCTATATCTGCGCCATCGTCGCGTCCATCGTCACCGGGGTGCCGATCAAATGGGTCGAGGACCGGATGGAGAACCTCTCCACCACGTCCTTTGCCCGCGACTATCACATGACCGCGGAAATCGCGGCAAAGAACGACGGCACGGTGACCGGCCTGAAGGTCCACGTACTTGCCGACCACGGCGGCTTCGATGCCTGCGCCGATCCGTCCAAATGGCCGGCCGGTTTCTTCAACATCGTCACGGGATCCTACGACTTTCCGACCGCCCACCTGGAAGTCGATGGCGTCTATACCAACAAGGCGCCTGGAGGCGTTGCCTATCGTTGTTCGTTCCGCGTGACGGAGGCCGCCTACTGCATCGAGCGGGGGATGGATATTCTCGCGCAAAAGCTCGGCATGGATCCGGCGGACCTGCGCATCAAGAATTTCGTCAAGCCTGAACAGTTCCCCTATCAGTCGGCGCTTGGCTGGGAATATGACAGCGGCGACTACCACACCGCCATGCACAAGGCGATGGACACGATCGGTTACCGTGAACTGCGGGCTGAACAGAAGGCCAAGCAGGAAGCCTTCAGGCGCGGAGAAACACGCGAAATCATGGGAATCGGCGTCTCCTTCTTCACCGAGATCGTCGGTGCCGGACCCTCGAAGAACTGCGACATCCTCGGCGTGGCCATGTTCGACAGCGCGGAAATCCGCGTGCATCCGACCGGTTCGGTGATTTCGCGTATGGGCACCAAGTCCCAGGGCCAGGGTCACGAGACCACCTGGGCGCAGATCATCGCCACGGAGATCGGCATTCCGGCCGCGGACATCATGGTCGAGGAAGGCAACACGGACACGGCGCCCTACGGCCTGGGCACCTACGGGTCCCGCTCCACGCCGGTTGCCGGCGCGGCAATCGCCCTTGCTTCGCGCAAGATCCGGAACAAGGCGCAGATGATTGCCGCGCACATGCTGGAAGTCTCCGAATACGACCTGGAATGGGACGTGGACGGTTTCCAGGTCAAGGGCAATCCGCAGGCACGCAAATCCATGAAGGAGATTGCCTGGGCCGCCTATCATGCCCCGCCTCCCGGCATGGAACCGGGTCTGGAAGCGGTAAGTTACTATGATCCGCCAAACATGACCTTTCCCTTCGGCGCCTATTTCTGCGTCATGGATATCGATGTCGATACCGGAGTTGCAAAAACCCGGCGCTTCTATGCGCTGGACGATTGCGGCACCCGGATCAATCCGATGATCATCGAGGGGCAGGTCCATGGCGGTTTGACCGAGGCCTTCGCCATCGCGATGGGCCAGGAAATCCGCTACGACGAGATTGGCAACGTGCTCGGCGCATCCTTCATGGATTTCTTCATACCGACGGCGGTCGAAACGCCGCATTGGGAAACCGATCACACCGTCACGCCCAGTCCGCATCACCCGATCGGGGCCAAGGGTGTGGGCGAAAGCCCGAATGTCGGCGGAGTGCCGGCCTTTTCCAACGCCGTGAACGATGCGTTCCAGTTCCTGGGCAGCACACATATCCAGATGCCGCATGACGCCTGGCGGCTGTGGCAAGCCGCCAAAGACCTTGGCGCGCACGGCTGAATTGGGAGTGGCGGTCCACGCCACCCCTTAATTCAGGAGAGGTCTTGAAACAGGACCTCTCCTGCCCCGTCTTCCCATGGCTCGACCCAGGGATCCATGCCGCGACCCTGCCAAGTATTCAGTCGGTACAGATCTGGCAGGGATATGGCATGGATTGCCGGATCAGGTCCTGCAATGACGAGGCGGAGGTTTGAAGAGAACGGACCTTATGACGAAGACCAAGGAACAAGTGGCAAAGGCTTTGGCGGAAACGGGTTATGTCGCCGATGAGGGACTGGCGACCGCCCTGCTTCTGACGGAAATGCTGGACCGCCCGCTGCTGCTGGAAGGCGAAGCAGGCGTCGGCAAGACCGAGGTTGCCAAGGCGCTCTCACGGCTTGAAAACACGGCTCTGATCAGGCTGCAGTGTTACGAAGGGCTTGATCGGTCCGATGCCATCTATGAATGGAATTATCAGCGCCAGCTCCTCGCGATCAAGGCGCGGGAAGGCTCCGGTGAGGATGCTGAAGCCGTTGAAGAAGCGATCTTTTCAGAAAAATACCTCCTTGAGCGTCCGCTTCTGGCGGCCATCCGGCAAGACAGGGCTCCGGTTCTTCTGATTGACGAGATCGACCGCGCGGACGAGGAATTCGAAGCTTTTCTGCTGGAAATCCTGTCGGACTACCAGGTGTCGATCCCGGAACTGGGAACGGTGGCGGCGACCACCATTCCGCGCGTCGTACTGACCTCCAACGGGACGCGCGAGCTGTCGGATGCCCTGCGCCGGCGCTGCCTCTACCATTATGTCGATTACCCGACGCCTGACCGGGAGGCGCGTATCCTGCTGTCACGTGTCGAGGGGCTCGACGCCGCGCTTGCCCTGCAGATCGCCGAACTCATGGGGAAACTGCGCAAGGAGGATCTTGCGAAAGTGCCCGGCGTTGCCGAAACCATCGACTGGGCGGCAGCCCTTTTGGGTCTTGGCGCGAAAAACCTCCATGACAGCCGTGAGCTCGTCTTCGATACGCTGGCCTGTGTCGTCAAGACCCGTGAAGATCGCGCACGCGTGTCACCCGAGGTCACCGACCGGCTTCTGGGAAAGGTGGCGTGACGCGATGACTGCCCTGCCCCTGGAAAGCCCTGAAGATATCGGTGCCGTACTTCGGCTCCGGCTGGCCTGGTTTGTCCACTCGCTGCGCGACAGCGGCTTCAAGGTGGGGCTGGCGGAGACAAACGACGCGCTTCGTTTGCTCCATACGCCGGTCATGAGCCGGCCAGGCAGCTTGAAGTCCGCCTATCGTTCGCTGTTTTGCGGGCGTCTGTCGGACTGGCAGCGTTTCGACGAGATCTTCGATGCCTTCTGGACAGGACGTGGCGTCAAGTCGGCGGTCAAGGTCACCGGTTCCAGCATGCGCAAGGGCACGAAGACAATTCGCGAACTGGTCGACGCCCAGGGCAACCGGCAGGAGACGATTGCCGGGGATGTCGAGCGCCAGCCCGGCGAACAGGATGAAGACACCGGTGAGACACCGTCCGGCCGGCGGGAAGGCGCGAGCATTGCCGAAAACCTGGGTCAGATCGACATCCGCAACATTCACGATCCGGAGGCCTTGGAAAAAGCGCATGAGCTTGCCGAAAGACTGGCGCGATCCATGCGCGTGCGGCTGACCCGCAGGGACCGGCAGAAACGAAAAGGTCCGCGGCTCGATCTGCGGCGGACGATCCGCCATTCCATCGCGCATGGCGGTATGCCGATCGAGCTGATCCACAAGGGGCCGCGAGCCCGGCAGCTCAGGCTGGTAATCCTGCTCGACGCGTCCGGATCGATGAACAACTACACTGGTGTCTTCACGCGTTTCGTGCACGGCATTCTGGACAATTTCCGCGAGGCGGAAGCGTTTCTCTTCCATACGCGCCTGGTGCATGTCTCCTCCGCCCTGGCGGAGCGCGATGCCGCTCGCGCGCTCGACCGCATGGGACTGATGGCGCAAGGCGTTGGAGGCGGCACGAAGATCGGCGAGGCCCTGGCGGACTTCAACCGCTTTCACGCGGCTCGGGTTATTCATTCGCGCACCTGCGTAATGATCCTGTCCGATGGTTACGATACGGGTGCGCCGGAAGTCCTGGGTGAGGAAATGGCCCGGCTGCGGCGCCGGTGCCGGCGCATCGTCTGGCTCAATCCCCTGATCGGCTGGGAAGGTTACACACCGGCCACGGGAGGCATGCAGGCGGCGCTGCCGCATATCGATCTTTTCGCGCCGGCACACAATCTGGACAGTCTGGCTGCTCTTGAACCTTACCTGGCAAAGCTTTGACCCATGGGTGACGCCTCGATGAAACAGTCCCTTCCCGTGACACTTGCACACGCAGGTCTCGACCTTGCGAGCGATGTCGCTCCTTTGATGAAGCGGCTTCAGGGTGACAACGAACCCTTCGTGCTGGCCACGGTCGTGCGCACCATTTCGGTGACCGCCGCCAAGGCGGGCGCGAAGGCCGTGGTCGACCGAGACGGATCCATCGTGGCGGGCTGGATCGGCGGAGGGTGCGCCCGGGCGGCTGTCGTCAGGGCCGCGAAGGCTGCCTTCGACGACGGCGAAACCAGGCTGATTTCCATCCAGCCGGGTGAGCTGCTTGCCGAACTTGGTGTCGAGCCGGGCGATGAGCGTGAGGGCGTTCAATTCGCCAGGAACATGTGCCCCAGTCAGGGCACGATGGACATCTTCATCGAGCCTGTGCTTCCGCGCCCGAATCTCGTGGTTTACGGGGCGAGCCCGGTCGCTGTCGCTCTCGCGCTGCAGGCGCGGACCATCGGTTTCGACATCGCGGTTTGCGCTCCCCCGGAAGACCTTGAAGCCTTCCCGGCCGCTGTAAACAGGATCGGTGGCTTCGACGGCGGCATTCAATCCAATGGCGAGACCTATATCGTCGTATCGACCCAGGGGCGCGGCGATCTCGCGGCACTTGAGGAGACATTCAAGGTGCCGGCGCGCCACATTGGATTTGTCGGCAGCCGGCGGAAGCTGGAAGCGCTTAAGGCGAAGCTGAGGGACAAGGGGGGCGCGCCTGCCGATCTCGATCGCGTCAAGGGACCGGCCGGTCTCGATCTGGGGGCGATCACGCCGGAAGAGATTGCTCTTTCTATCCTGGCCGAACTCCTGATGCTGCGCAGGAAAAACCAGCGCCGGCACGCCGAACCTGAAGTTTGAAGAGACAATCGGAGACGACCATATGCAGATGACCGACAGCCAGCGGATAGCAGCACCCAGGGAGAAAGTCTGGGAAGCGCTCAACGATCCGGAAGTGCTTAAAGCCTCCATTCCGGGGTGCGAGGAACTGGTCAAACACTCGGAAACGGAACTGGAAGCCAAGGTCAAGCTGAAGGTCGGCCCGGTCAAGGCAACCTTCGGCGGCAAGGTGACGCTTAACGATCTCGATCCGCCGAAGGGCTACACCATCGTGGGCGAAGGCACCGGCGGTGTAGCCGGCTTTGCTCGCGGTGAAGCCAAAATCCACCTCGAAGAGGATGGTCCCGACGCTACCATCCTTTCCTATGAGGTCAATGCGAAGGTCGGCGGCAAGCTGGCTCAACTGGGCGCCCGGCTGATCGATTCCACGGCCAAACGTCTGGCGGGTGAATTCTTTACCGCATTCGGCGAACAGGTCGCACCGGCACCTGTTCCCGAATTCACCGAAACCGCAAACGGCGCTCCGGAGATCGCAGCAGCGGAAAGCGCGCCCGGAGACGAGCAGAAGAAAGGCTGGTTCGGGGGTCTTTTAGGCGGCAAAAAGAAGCAGGTTGTTGACGATCCAAAAATCGGCGATCCGGCCGAATGATTTAAAGGCCGTGGCGGCGATATTGCCACGCGGCCATATGGGAGGACATGACATGGAACAGTCGGACGTTTTTCGCGAAACCGGTTTGCGGGCAATCGCCCACGATCCGTCTCTGCTTCTTGCTCTTGGAACAGGTTCCGCACTGACGGTATTCCTGCTGCTGGCGCATTCATGTTGCCTGGGGCTGGCCGGCCGGCATCTGGCACCGCTTCTGCAGATCTGCTCTTTCGCGGCTTAGCTGGTCCGAAGGCCGCCATCGATTGTTTCAGCGGGTATCACCCGCGGCCTTTCGGGCACTTCACCTTGAACCAGCTCTTGTATCGGCGTGACTGATCCTTGAACATATTCGGTCAGCACGTGCTTATTTTTTAACCATGACGCTTCCGGCTTCGGGAGCGTGATATTGCGACGTCGATCTATCTAATTGATCGGATTAACTTAAACGCTTCCTCCTTCGAATTGGCATTACATTTGCTTTACAATTGCCGTGCAGCGCGCCTAGGGATCCGGTCGGCAACGACGCAGGACCGAGAGGTGCAAGCCGGACAAAAGGCGTCAGCCACATAGTCCGGTAACACGGCGGGATAAAAACCCGGGAGACAACTGCACGAGGTTTCGCGCGCGCGAACCTGCTCCCGGCCGTGCGCAAGAACCTTCATGACGTAAGCCCGTTCACAGCGGATCCCGACCGGGACCGCTTTTCAGGGCCCAAGACAGGAGACGCGCACTGATGCTTAAATCGATTGCCAAAGCTTCCCTCCTCGCCGCAGCGCTTGCATTGCCGCTGTCCGTTCCCTCCGCACAAGCTGAAGAAATGAAAGATTTCAAGGTCTGCTGGTCGATCTATGTCGGCTGGATGCCATGGGGCTATCTGCAGGACAGCGGCATCATGAAAAAATGGGCCGACAAATACGGGATCGACGTCGAGATCGTGCAGATCAACGACTATGTGGAATCGATCAATCAGTACACCGCGGGCGAATATGACGGCTGTTCGATGACCAACATGGATGCCCTGTCCATTCCGGCCGGCGGCGGTGTCGATACCACCGCGCTGATTGTCGGCGACTATTCCAACGGCAATGACGGCATCATTTTGAAAGACAAGACAGACCTGGCGGACATCAAGGGCCAGTCCGTCAATCTGGTCGAACTCTCCGTCTCCCACTATCTGCTTGCCCGCGCGCTCGATACCGTCGGCCTGAGCGAGAAGGACCTGACGGTCGTCAATACCTCCGATGCCGACATGATCGCGGCTTATGCAACGCCGGACGTCACCTCCGTCGTGACCTGGAACCCGCTGCTTTCCGAAATCGAAGCACAGCCGAACGCGACGAAGGTTTTCGACAGCGCGGGCATACCCGGCGAGATCATCGACGTCATGATGGTCAATACCGGGACCCTTGCCGACAATCCGGATTTCGGCAAGGCGCTTGTCGGCGCCTGGTACGAACTGATGGCGGTCATATCGTCCGACAGCGACGCGGGCATCGAGGCCAGAACCGCGATGGCCGAAGCGTCCGGGACCGATCTGGCCGGATATGATGCCCAGCTCGCGACCACCAAGATGTTCTACACGCCCGCTGATGCGGCGGAGTTCACCAAGTCCGCGGAGTTGCCGGAGACCATGAAGTTCGTGGCGGAATTTCTCTTCGACAAGGGCATCCTGGGCGAAGGCGCGCCGAGCCCGGAATTCGTCGGCGTCTCTTTCGCGGACGGTTCCGTCTACGGGGATCAGAACAACGTCAAGCTGCGCTTCGATCCCGCCTTCATGCAAATGGCGGCCGACGGCGGTCTGTAAGGCCAGACTTGCCCAACGGATCCGGCGCGGACCGCGCCGGATCCCCGGGTCGGCCCGTCTACATTTGACGGCCGGTCGATCCGACAAGAGAACCGGCGGGATCCTTCATGCGCATCATAAACCGCAAACCTTCCAGGGTCGTATCCGTGGCCCTTGGCCTGGTTCCCTTTGTGGCGACAATCACCGCCTATACGATCGCCAGTCATTACCGCCGGCTCGAAAATCCCGCCGACAAGCTGCTGCCGTCGCTGGAGAGCATGGGGGAGGCATTCTGGCGTATGGCGGCGGTGCCCGATCGCCGGTCCGGGGACCTGCTCTTGTGGCTCGATACGTTCGCCAGTCTCTGGCGCCTTGGCACCGGTATGGCGGTCTCCACTTTGCTTGCACTTTTGTTCGGAATCGCCATCGGCTTCATACCCCATGTGCGCGGCGCCCTCGCGCCATATCTGGCGACCTTTTCCCTGATCCCGCCGATAACCGTCCTGCCGATCCTTTTTCTCACCTTCGGCCTTGGCGAACTTGCCAAGATCGCGCTGATCGTCATCGGCACGGCGCCGGTGATGATCCGCTACACCGCGCAGGCGGTTCTCGACATTCCCCGGGAAATGATCATCAAGGCGGAAACGCTCGGGGCGTCCGTCTGGCAGATGGTCACCCGTCTGGTGCTGCCGCAGGTACTGCCCAAACTTATTTCCTGCCTGCGGCTCAGCCTGGTTCCGGCCTGGATCTTCCTGATTTCCGCCGAGGCGATCGCCTCCACCTCTGGTCTCGGATACCGGATCTTTCTCGTGCGCCGTTATCTCGCCATGGACGTGATCCTGCCTTACGTGGTGTGGATCACCCTGCTCGCGTTTCTTCTGGACCGGGCCTTGCTGCTCCTGTCGCGCCGGGCCTTCCGCTGGCATCACCTTGGAGGTGACGCGCTGTGAATGCTTCCGCGAAACTCTCCGTTCAGGGCCTGAGCAAATTTTATGACGGCATGCCGGTTCTGGAACGCGTCAATCTCGATGTGGCGCCGGGAACGTTCTGCACCATTGTCGGCGCGTCCGGCTGCGGAAAATCCACGTTCCTGAGAATGCTGCTTTCCCAGGAGCATCCGACCCGCGGCCAGATCCTTCTGGACGGAAAACCGTTGCCCGCGGAGCCGACGCCGGACCGGGGCATTGTCTTTCAGAAATATTCCGTCTTCACCCATCTGAGCGTTGCGGAGAACCTTGTTCTTGCCAGTGAATTCGAAGCGGCGCCGCTCACCGGAAAACTGTTCGGCTCCGGCAAGCGGAAGGCCCTCGATGACATAGGCGAATTGCTTGAACGCATCGGGCTGAGCGCAGCGTCAGACCGCTATCCGGCGCAACTTTCCGGCGGCATGCAGCAGCGGCTTGCTATCGCGCAGGCGCTGGTGAAAAAGCCGCGCATTCTGCTGCTGGACGAGCCCTTCGGGGCACTGGACCCGGGTATCCGGCTCGACATGCATGAGCTTCTGCTCAGCCTCTGGAACGATCTCGGCATGACCGTTTTCATGGTCACCCACGACATTCACGAGGCCTTCAAGCTCGGCACGCGGCTGCTGGTGTTCGACAAGATCCGTCACGACCCGCAGGCCCCTGAAGCCTATGGCGCGACAATCACCTACGACCTGCCCCTCAACAAGCCGTCCTTCGGCGACAGGGATCCGCAGGACATAGCAGGCGCGATCAGGGCAGCGGGCACGCCCGGTCAGTCTTCCCCCTCACCTATCAACCATCCATGAGGAACGCCCCATGAGTATCTTCGACCAGACAGGCCCAACGACGCGCCACAAGGCCGCCGGCCGCATTTCCCGCAATCCGGCGGAACGCCTTCATCATCCGGATTTCGACAAGCTTCAGTTGCGTGGCTGGAAGGCGGCGGAAAAGGAAGGCACCCTGCCCTCGGCCGCCTGGGAAAAGGAGAAAGCCTGGGCGTTGCGCATGGGCCTGACGGGCTCCGACTGCCTGACGGACAAATCCATTCCGACATTCGCGCGCGGCGAGCTTCCCCACTACGCGGGCATCAACACCTTCCTGAAGGCGCCGTATATCGAGGATGTCACCCAGGTTGGCGCCTATGACGCCGCGGTCATCGGTGTTCCCTTCGACGGTGGAACGACCTACCGTCCGGGCACGCGTTTCGGACCGCAGGGACTCAGGAAGATCTCCGCGCTCTATACGCCCTACAATTACGAAATGGGCGTCGATCTGCGCGAACAGATGACCCTGTGCGATGTCGGCGACATCTTCACCATTCCCGCCAATATCGAAAAGACCTTCGACCAGATCACCCGTGCCGTCTCGCATGTGGCGTCCTCCGGCGCGCTGCCGATCATGATCGGCGGCGATCATTCCATCGGCTTTCCCTGCGTGCGCGGCATCGCGCAATGTACCTCGAAGCGCATCGGCATCGTGCATTTCGACCGGCATATCGACATCCAGGAAAAGGATCTCGACGAACGCATGCATACGACGCCCTGGTTCCACGCAACGGATCTGGTCAATGTTCCGGCGGTGAACCTCGTCCAGATCGGCATCGGCGGCTGGCAGGTGCCGCGCGAGGGTGTCGAGGTGGCCCGCGAACGCAACACCAACATCTTCACGATGCGCGACGTGGAGGAACTGGGACTTGCCGAAACCGCCGCCCGGGCGCTGGAGCTGGCCTGGAAGGATGCCGATGCGGTCTATATCTCGTTCGATATCGACAGCGTCGATTGCGGGTTCGTTCCGGGAACCGGCTGGCCGGAACCGGGCGGGTTCCTGCCGCGCGAGGCGCTGGAACTGGTGTCGCTGGTCGCCAAGGAAGGTATCTGCGGCCTGGAAGTGGTGGAAGTCTCTCCGCCATACGATTGCTCCGATATTACCGCCTTGCTGGCGACCCGAGTCATCGTGGATGTGCTCGGAACGCTGGTTTCCCACGGCAAGATGGGCGCGCACAAGCACATCATCGACAAGCCGGTCTCCATTCCGGCCGGACCGGAGGTGATGTGAAATCATGGCACACGAACATCACGCCCGTCACCATCACCCGCATGATCACACGCATCCCCATCAGCATCAGCAAGGGCACAATCATGCCGGACCGGATCATCTGCATTCGCATGTCCACGGGACTTCAAACGCGGATGCGGCGGAGGAGCTTCAGGCCCTTGCGGCAAGCTTTATAGACGGCTTTCGTTCCGCCGATGACAAGACCAGCTATTTGCGCCTTGCGGGTATTCCGTTTCATCGTCCGGGATCGGACGGTCTGGTCCAGCATCTGGTCGATGCCAGCATTGCCAGCAACTGGCAGGTCGGAACGGCGTCTCCCGCCTTTGCCTCCCGGGAGCTGGTCTACATGCCCTACCCCGGCTCCATGGTTCAGGCGCGCGAAAGCATGACCTTCAGCTTTGTGTCGCTCACCGAACGGGCCGATATCGATCTCGTCGACATTCTGACGGACCGCCTCGCCCATGGCGATATTCCCGAATGAGGCGGTTGCCCGGATCGACAGCCTGCCAATCTGTTCCGGTTGCAGGTCTGTCGATCCAGGCACATCCTAATCGGACAGGTTTCTCACAGAGGCGGTCGGTTTCAGTTTAGGGCAACGACATTAAGGGGCGTTTCCGCGCCGCTGAGGAACCGCTGGATCTCGAAAATCGGCTTTGGTTTGCTGTAAAAATAGCCCTGTGCGTAGAGACAGCCGAGGTTTTTGAATGTTTCAACCTGTTTGCGTGTTTCCATGCCTTCAATCAGAAGCGTCGCGTTCATTTTGCTCGCCAATGATTTGATGACCTTGACGACGTTGAGCGCCTTCGGGGAAGCGTCACACGCGGTGACAAAGGACCGGTCGATTTTCAGTTCGTTCCATTTGAATTTGTTCAGGTAACTCAGAGCGGAATAGCCTGTCCCGAAATCATCGAGGGAAATGGATACGCCAAGGTTCTGAAGCCTCGTGAGAACGCCGGATACGAAATCGGTGTTTTGCATGAAGACGCTTTCGGTGATCTCCAGTTTGAGCCGGTTTGCCGGAAGGCCTGTCTCCCTCAATGTCGAGCAGACGAGCTCGACGATATCGTCGTTCATCAGCTGGATCATCGACAGGTTTACAGAGACGTGAATGTGGCCGGGCATGAGCTGGATATCGCGGCAGGCGGATCTCAACATGAACCGGCCCAGTTCGATCACGTCGCCGCTGGCTTCCGCGATCGGAATGAATTCGGCCGGGGATATGGGGCCGATGTCGCTGTGGGTCCAGCGGGCAAGTGCCTCCATTCCAACCGGTTCACCCGTGGCGATATTGACTTGCAGTTGGTAGTGCGGCTGGATCATTGCGTTGCGCAAGGCGTTCGGGAGCTGCCTTTCGATCTGCAACCTGCGTTCGAGACGGGTCCGCATGGGTTCGCAAAAATGCATCGCCGTTCCGCGCCCTGCCCCTTTTGCTTCCATCAGGGCGATATCCGCATTGAGGATGACATAGCCGGTTGCCTGCCTGCTGCCGGCCAAGGCATAACCGATCGATGCGCCAACCAGGACGCTGCCGATCGTGGTTTCAAGGGGCGTTTTGAACTCACTTGCGAGCGCGCGGATCGTCGTTTCGACGTCTATCGCGTGTTTGCTGTATCGGAAAACCAGGATGAATTCGTCACCGCCGACGCGGGCGGCGAGATTTCTGCCCGGAAGACCGGTCACAAAGTCCTTCAACCTTCGAGAAAGAGCGACCAGAAGTGCATCGCCGCCGATATGTCCGAGCGTGTCGTTGATGGCCTTGAAGCCATCCAGATCCAGTGCGACGGCGAGCAGGTGTTCACCGGGGGCAAGGTGTGTCCTGGCCTTGATCATGTATTCGCTCAGCAGCGTCCGGTTCGGGAGCTCTGTCAAGGCATCGTGCTTGGCCATGAAGGTCAGTCGCTTCGCATCCCCTGCTATGGTGTCATTGGCGGAGGTCAGGACGCGATTCTGACGCATGACGACCGCAAGCAGACCCGCTGCAAGGATCAAGAGACCCAGAACAATCCGTTTTTCGGTCATCAGCCGGTCCTGGAATGCCTGCCTTTCCTCGCTGAAACGCCGTATGCTGGATTGATAGGATGTTCCGGCAATTGTCTCAATTCTTGGCGCCATGCTGTCCAGTATCGTGTGCAAGGCGCCGGCCTGCGCCGTCGCAATGGACCGCATGTAAGGTGTCAGGTTTTCCAGATCGAGCGAGAGAGCCTCCAAGGCTTCACGGGATTTAGGGGACTTCGCAAGGACTGCCTTGAAACTTCCGGACTTCCACATGTCCATCCGGCCCAGAAATATTTCGTATTTCAACAGAGCGTCTTCGAGGTCTGTCGGTTTGCCGGACTGGAGGTATCTGGAGATGCTGGTGGTATATTTATAAAATTCGTTGCGGCCGTTGGTTGCCGACCACACGGTATCGTATTCCAGCGATCTCACCTGTTCCTGCTCCAGGGGGTCGGAAGCATAAAAAAAGGTCCAGAACACGAAGAGTGCGATCAGGAACGAGCACAATACGGTCCAGTGCCAGATATGATTGCGCTGCATTGTGCCTCCCCCTATTCGATCAATATGGATCTGACTTGCCAGACGGAGCGGGAATAGTAGATCTCGGTTTTCATTTCCGGATGATCGTCGTAGGGGTAAATGATGAATAGAGGTCCTTTGTCGCGGATGGTCAGGTATTGCCCATTCGCCTTGTAGGCCAGAATCGGTTTGCTCGATTGGAAATCGGACATCGGAATGACAGCCCGGTAGTCATTCAGGGCAGTGACTTGCGCGCGCGTGCCTTCAGCACCAATCTGGCTCATCAGGTCGCTCAGCAAAACGCCTTCAAACGTGACCCGGCCGTCATGCCAGGGTGTCGCTGTCTCAATCGTGCTGCGTGGCAATGCTTCCAGTTTCCCGATCGAAAACTGCGCCGGATCGCCGGCCGAGATCTTTCCGGAGACCGTAAGGATGGTCTTGTCCTGATCCAGCGAAATTGCGGTGGAGGTCAGGCAGAACGGCATCAAGAAAAACAGAAACGCTGCAAGATTCCGGAACACAATCGGCCTCCCAACCAATTAATTTTCCTTATCTTACGTCAGGTCATAATTCTCGTAAATTGGAAGTCTCTCCAATCTTAATTTTATCAATAAACTTACACGATTAAAAAATGTTTATACTATCTTCGGTAAGGGTATTATTATGCTATTTACTTATTCTATCTTCGAGGCGGAATCGGAAAATGCGGGCGATTTGCGTCAAGGCTGTCGCCAGTTCGTCTTCGGCGGAATTTGCGATCCGGTCTTCGAAGGCCGCGAGGATCATGTGTTTGGTCGCTCCCTTGACCGCGAATATGAACGGAAACCCGAATTTGGTCTTGTAGCGTGTATTGAGCTGTGTGAAGCGGGCGAATTCTTCGGGCGATAGTGTATTCAACCCGGCTCCCGCCTGCTCGCGTTTTGAATCCTCGGCGACCTCGCCGGCGAGCGCCGCCTTTCCGGCCAGGTCCGGATGCGCGCGGACAAGAGCCAGTTGCCTGTCTCCGGATGCCGCATTCATGGCTGTTTCGAAGGCGTTTATGACAGCTTCCCGGTCGGCGAACGGGGCTTTGCCGAATGCGTTTTCGGCGACCCACGGAGAATGTTCGGCAACATCGCCAAAGGCGGTCACGAAGGCCTCTAGGTCCATCCTGTTTATTCGGGCAAGGGTGATCATGGCTGGAAGCTATTTCTGCTGACTGATCCAGGCGCCCAATGTGGCCCGGTCTTCAGCCGTCATTCCGGTTTCATTGCCAAGGGGCATGGCGTCCGACTGCACGGCCTGGGCCATGATGAGATCCGCGTAGCGATGCAGGTTCGCGACGGTATCGAGTTCGATTTCCTTGGGAGCTTCGTCAAACCCCTCGTAGGTCGGATTCGCAGAGTGACAGATTGCGCAATGGGTCCGGGCCATCTGCAGCACGGTCGCATCGCTGACCGTTTGCGATCCGGAAAAGTCGCGCGGTGCTGTCATGACGATGGCGGCCATCGTTGCGACAGCGGCGAGCGGAAGCGACCACCAGAATTTACCGAACTCGTCACCCGCGTCATGCCGGTTGAAGAAGTGGCGCACCATCCCGCCGATGATCAGAACCAGCGCAACGAGAAGCCAGGCGTGCGGATGTCCCGTCAGCATGGGGTAATGGTTGGACACCATCATCAGGAGAACTGGAAGGGTCAGATAGTTGTTGTGCACGGAGCGCTGCTTGCCGATGGCTCCAAGCGCAGGGTCCGGCGCTTCACCCGCCATCAGGCTGGCGGCGATCTTCTTCTGGTTGGGGATGATCACGCCGAAGACATTCACGGCCATGATCGTGCCGATGAAGGCACCGATATGGATCAGCGCTCCACGGCCGGAAAAGACGTGGGTGAACATATATGCGGCGGCCAGGATCAGGACGAAGACGCAAACCGCCAGAAGCGGCGTGTTCCTGCCGATGGGGGATTTGCACAGCTTGTCATAGATGAACCAGCCGGCGACCAGGGAGGCAATGGAAATGAGCACCGCTTCACTCGGCATGAGCTTTAAAACGCTCGGGTCGATCAGATAGGCCGTCGCATTGAAATAATACTGGACGACAAGGAGCGCGAACCCGGTCACCCAGGTCAGATAGGCCTCCCATTTGTACCAGATCAGGTCATCCGGCAGTTCTTTTGGCGCGGTCATGTATTTTTCGACGTGATAGAATCCGCCGCCATGCACCTCCCAGGCTGTTCCCAGAACGCCTTCCTTCATACTTTCCCGCTTGCGCAGGGAAAGATCCAACGCAATGAAATAAAAGGACGTGCCTATCCAGCCGATACCGACGATCAAATGGGCCCATCTGAAAAGCAGGTTTAGCCAGTCCATTGCAAAGGCAAGGGTCATGAGTCGCGCGTCCGTTTTTCTGAGGTTCCGAAGTGGCGGTCCGGGAAATGGTTCCCGGACCGGCCTGTTTACGCTTACTGCGGCAGCTTGTCGTCCACACCCTGGACGTACCAGTTCATGCCCAGGATCGCACCGTCATCGAGGGCGACGCCATCTTCCGCCGCGACCGAACCGTCCTGTTTGGTGATCGGGCCGGTGAAAGGCTCCCAACCGCCCTTGATTTTGGCTTCGGTGGCTTCCGCCATCTCGGCCACGTCTTCCGGCAGGTTGGTGTAGGGCGCCATCACGACGTGGCCTTCGGCAAGACCGTCCCAGGTGCTTTCGGATTTCCAGGTTCCGTCGAGAACTTCCTGAACGCGCTCGATGTAGTAGGGAGCCCAGTCATCGATGATCGCGGTGTATTGAGCGTCCTTGGCGAAGTTGATCATGTCGGACGCCTGACCGAACCCGTGAGCGCCCCGCTCCTGGGCAACCTGCAGCGGGGCCGTGGAATCGGTGTGCTGGGTGATGATGTCGGCGCCCTGGTCAACGAGCGCCTTGGCGGCATCCGCTTCCTTGCCCGGATCGAACCAGGTATTGACCCAGACGACTTTCAGCTTGAAGTCCGGATTGACCGACTGCGCGCCGAGCAGGAAGGCGTTGATTCCGGCGACAACTTCGGGAATCGGGAAGGAGGCGATGTAGCCGGCGACACCGGTCTTGGACTGTTTTGCGGCAATCTGACCGATGATGTAGCGGCCCTGGTGGAACTTGGAATTGTAGGTTGCGACATTGTCGGCAGTCTTGTAGCCCGTCGCGTGCTCGAATTTCACGTCCGGAAACTTCTTGGCGACCTTGAGCGTCTGGTTCATGTAGCCGAAGGAGGTCGTGAAGATGATGTTGCAGCCTTCGCGGGCGAACCGTTCGATGGCGCGTTCGGCATCCGGACCTTCCGGAACGCTTTCCAGATAGGCGGTCTCGACCTTGTCGCCAAATTGTTCCTCAACGGCAAGACGGCCCTGATCGTGCTGGTAGGACCAGCCGAAGTCGCCAATCGGTCCGACATAGATAAAGCACGCCTTGACATCGGCAGCACTCGCCGCGGACCCGGCGGCCACGATGGCGAAAGCGGCGACGGTTGCTTTCAAAAGAGATTTCATTTGGTTCATTCCCCTCTTGTTTAAACTTTGTATTGCGATCAGATGATGAGTCCGTTCCCGGATCGCTGCGGGATGTGGACTTGACCGGCCACCGGGTGGTTTACCGGTCTGGAACAAACGGCTTGCCAAGACAGGCCGGTGTGTTGACCAGCGTCAGTCTGCGGTTTGCCGAGATGAGCACAAGGACCAGGATCGTCGCAAGATACGGCAGGCTGGAGAGCAGTTGCGACGGGATATTCACCATCTCGTGGGCCTGGGCATGAAGATTGAGGACACTTACGGCGCCGAACAGGTAGGCACCGGCAACCACGCGCAGCGGCAGCCACGATGAAAACACCACCAGTGCAAGCGCGATCCAGCCCCTGCCCGCGGTCATGTTTTCCACCCATTGCGGCGTATAGGCGAGCGACATGTATGCTCCGGCAAGGCCTGCGCAGGCTCCGCCGAAGAGCACCGCCAGAAACCGCACCTTGAGCACGGAATAGCCGAGCGCGTGCGCGGAGGTGTGATTGTCGCCGACAGCGCGCAGGACCAGGCCGAGACGGGTCCTGAACAGCGTATAAGCGACAGCGGCCACCAGGGCGAAACCGAGATAGACGATCGCGTCCTGCTGAAAGAAGACCGGACCGATGAACGGAATGTCCGACAGGCCGGGAATATACAGGCTGGGGATTCTCAATCCGGGCACGCCGATGAAGGCCTCTCCGATCAGGCCGGAAAAGCCGATGCCGAGTATGGTCAGGGCCAGACCGGTTGCCACCTGATTGGCCACCAGGAACAGGACGAGGAAACCGAACAGCGCCGACATCGCCATTCCCGCGGCAACCGCCGCGACCACGCCGAGCGTGCCGGAGCCGGTCTGGTTGGCAACCGCGAAGCCGACGACCGCGCCCATGATCATCATGCCTTCAACGCCAAGGTTCAGGACGCCGGAGCGTTCGACGACCAGTTCGCCGACAGCTGCGATCAACAGCGGTGTCGCCGCCGTTATCACGGTGAGAAGAACGGCTTCAAACATGGGAGGCCTCCCCTGCCGGCGCATGATGCGAGACGAACCGTATGCGGTAGAGGATCAGCGTGTCGCAGGCGAGAACGAAGAACAGCAGCAAGCCCTGGATCACGCTTGCGATCTTGTTGGACACTCCCATGGCCGATTGCACGGCCTCACCGCCGATATAGGAAAGCGCCAGCACAAATCCGGCAATAATGATGCCGATCGGGTTCAACCGTCCCAGAAAGGCGACAATGATCGCGGTGAAGCCGTAACCTGGCGAAATGGTCGGAAGAAGCTGGTTGAGCCCTCCGGACACCTCCATTGTGCCGGCAAGGCCCGCGAGACCGCCCGCCAGGGCGAAGGCGAACAGCGTCAGGCGTTTCGCGGAGAAACCGGCAAAGCTACCTGCGCGCGGGCTTTCGCCCATGACCCTGATCTCGAAGCCCTTGAGTGTTTTCGCCAGGACGACCGCCAGAATAAGCGCAATGACGATGGTGATCGGCGTCGACAGGCTCATGGTGCCGCCAAAGACGTTCGGCACGATCGCGGCGTCGGAAAAAAGCCTCGATTCCGGGAAGTTGTAGCCATCGGGATCGCGCCAGGGGCCGCGCACCAGATAATCCAGGATCAGGCTTGCCACATAGACAAGCATCAGGCTGGTCAGGATTTCGTTGGTATTGAACCAGTTCTTGAGCACGGCCGGGATCAGCGCCCACAGGGCACCGCCAACGGCACCGAATATCAGCATGAGCGGCAGGGTGGCGCCGGATTCGAACTCGGGAAACAGTACGGGCAGCGCCGAGCCGAACAGGGCCCCGACGACGAATTGGCCTTCCGCGCCGATGTTCCAGTTGTTGGAGAGATAGCAGACGGCCAGTCCGCAGCCGATCAGCACCAGAGGCGTTGCCTTGGCAATCGTTGCCTGCAGGGACCATTGCTGTGTGAGGGGTTCGACAAAGAACTTGTAGAGACCGACAAGCGGGTTGTGACCGGAAACCGCGAAGATGATTGCCGCCGCCAGGGCGGTCAGGCCGATGGCGATCACGGGCGACAGCAACGCCATTGTCTTGCTGCGTTCTTTTCTCTTGACCAGTTCCAGGCGCATCAGGCCACCTCTCCTTGCGCTTCGGCGCCACCAGCCATGAGAAGGCCGACACGCTCCCGGTTCATTTCTTCCGCGGGATCGGCGGCGGACAGGTAACCTCTTGATATCACGGCGATCCGGTCGGCTATCTCGAAAATCTCGTCAAGATCCTGGCTGATCACCAGAACCGCGGAGCCCGATCTGGCCAGGTCGATCAGTGCCTGACGGATCAGGGCAGCCGCGCCCGCATCGACACCCCAGGTGGGCTGATTGACCACCAGCACTGCGGGCCGGCGGTCCAGTTCCCGGCCGACGACGAATTTTTGAAGATTTCCGCCCGACAGCGATCGCGCCTCCGGATCGTCATGGGACATGCGCACATCGAATTCCTGCTTGATGTGTTTTTCCAACGCATTCGCCCGGGCGGTCGACACGAAGCCGCCACCGGTGAGCCTGTCTCCCGTGGCGTGACGTGTCAGCACGATGTTCTGTGACAGTTTCAGGCCTGGCACGGCTCCATGGCCGAGACGTTCCTCGGGCACGAAGGCCGCCTTCTGCCTGCGCCGCCAGGTGATGCTTCTGGAGCCGCAAGGCCTTCCGTCTATCCGGATCATCTCCTGGGCAACGGGCATTTCGCCCGAAATGGCGTCGAACAGTTCTCCCTGACCGTTTCCGGCAACGCCGGCAATCGCCACCACTTCGCCCGCATGAAGCTCAAGCGATATGCTGTTAAGCGCTGTTGCGAACGGGGTCGCCGCTTTTGCGGAGAGGTTGCTCAAGCCGAGCCGGATCTCGCCAATCCGCGGTTTCTGGGCACCGGCGCTGACGGACGCCACGTCGGCCCCGACCATCATGCTGGCAAGAGTCGCCGGGGTTTCTTTCGCCGGATTGCATTCGCTCACCACCTTGCCGTGGCGAAGAATGGTCGCGTGATGACAGATCCGTTTCACTTCTTCCAGCCTGTGGCTGATGTAAAGCACTGCGCAGCCTTCGCTCGCCAGGCGCTGCAGGGTCAAAAACAGCAGATCCGCTTCCTGCGGCGTCAGAACGGACGTGGGTTCATCCATGATGATGAGCTGCGGCTCCTGGAGAAGGCAGCGAACGATCTCGATGCGCTGGCGGATGCCGACTGGCAGATCCGCGACGATATCGGCAGGATTGAGCGGCAGACCGTAGTCAACCGAAACGGACTCAATCCGCTTTGCCAGCTCCGCCATCTTGCCCGGGTCCGGCAGGGCAAGCGCGATGTTCTCGACAACAGTCAGGGCTTCGAACAGCGAAAAATGCTGAAAGACCATACCGATGCCAAGTTCACGCGCCGCAGCCGGATTTCCGATAGCAACCTGTTTCCCCCGCCACAGGATTTCGCCGCCATCCGGTTCCAGGGAGCCGTAAAACATCTTGACCAGCGTGGACTTTCCCGCGCCGTTTTCACCCAGAAGGGCATGGATCTCGCCTTTGTTGATGACAAGATCCACCTTGTCATTGGCAAGAATGTCGCCGAAGCGTTTGGTCAGACCTCTAGCGTCCAGCAGCGTGTCCATTCCGGATCTCGTTTGCTGAACCATATGGCTGTCTGCCTCTGAAAGGATTGTTTCTGCCACGCCGCCCCCCGAGCGCCTGCCGCTTTATTGACCAATTGGTATATTTTGTGCAAGCCCCTTGCCTGCCGCGGCTTGTTGATTACCGGCCTCGTCCCGTTCAAGAAGTTCGACGGCAATGCCGGCGGCAATTGCAGCCGGATGTTTTGATTTTATTGCCGAAATTCCAACGGGACAGACCATTCTTGAGATAAGTGAGCCGTCTAACCCTCTCGATTTAAGACGCTTCTGGAACCTGGCGCGCTTGGTTCTGGAGCCGATGACGCCGCAATAGGCGAACCTTTGCTGAAGCAAGGCGCGTGCCATGATTTCTTCATCAAGCGCGTGGGAATGGGTCAGCGCCAGCACGAACGCTCCGTCGGGTGCCTGATCCAGAAGCGATGGCGGTTCGGGAAGGCTGACTTTTTTGACATTGGCCGGAACCGGGCCGGGAAACTGTTCCGCCCGGCTGTCGATCCAGGTAACGGAAAAAGGCAAGGGAGCGAGCGCCAGAACAAGTGCCTTGCCGACATGGCCGGCTCCGAAAAGATACAGCGGACGGAGGTTCGCGCCGAAGCGTTCGGTAAGCAGACGCGCACCGGTTTGCGGGTCTGTCTCGATTTTGAAGACATCGTCCGGAACTGTCTCGACAATCCGCCGGTTCAGTGAACCGCTGGATTCAAGTCTTGCAACGGTTGCAAATGCCGTTCCTTCCGCTTCCCTGCCCGCCAGAAATTCGGCCGTTTTCAGGGATTGCGGTGTGAGCACTTCAATGGCGAGTTCGGCGCGCCCTCCACAGCACTGGCCAAGATCGGGTCCAAGGGAAACCGACTGCAGACTATACGCGGCCTCTCCTGTCCTGGCGGCTTGAGCAGCGCGCCGGATGGCCTCGAATTCCAGGGTTCCGCCGCCGATCGTGCCGTGAAAGGTTGACAGCGGTCCGACGACCATGCGCGCGCCAGCTTCCCGAGGGGTTGAGCCTTCGGCCCGGGCAACAGTAACGAGAGCACAGGCCTTGCCGTGCTTCAGGCTATCCGCGATGTACCCCCAGATCTTCACTGCGTCCCTTTCCTCCTACGCATATCCTGGACCGCTTTCATGATCGCTTCGGGCGTTGCGGGCGCGTCAAGGGCCGGCACCTCGCCCGGATTGAGACTGGCGACCGCGTCATTGACGGCGCAGAACACCGAATTTGCAAGCATGACAGGCGGTTCGCCGACCGCCTTCGACCGGTAAACGGTCGCCTGCGGATTGCCGTCGCTCTCGTAGAGATCGACCCTGAAATCCTCCGGCACATCGGACGCGGTCGGGATCTTGTAGGTTGACGGAGCATGGGTGCGCAGGTGGCCCTTTTCGTCCCAGACCAGCTCTTCCGTCGTCAACCAGCCCATGCCCTGAACGAAACCGCCCTCAATCTGGCCAAGATCGATGGCCGGATTGAGCGAGTGGCCGACATCGTGAAGGATATCCACCCGGTCGACACTCATCTCGCCGGTCATGGTGTCGATGGTGACTTCGGAGCAGGCGCCGCCATAGGCGAAATAAAAGAACGGCCGGCCGGTGACGCTGTCCCTGTCCCAGGTAATCCCCGGGGTGGCGTAGAAACCGGCATGCGACAACTGAATCCGTGCGGCGAAGGCCTGTTTTGCAATTGCCGCCAGAGGAAATGCCTCTCCGCCGACGAGCACCTTGTTGTCGCCAAAATGGATCGCTTCCGGTCCGCATTGGTACTGTTCACGGATGTAGGTGATCAGCCGTTCCTTGATTTCCCGTGCGGCCTTGCGGGCGGCCATGGCGTTGAGATCCGTGCCCGAGGAGGCGGCCGTCGGGGCGGTGTTGGGGACTTTCGACGTGTTGGTTGCCGTGATGCGGACCTTGTCGAGCGTCACTCCGAATTCCTCGGCGACGACCTGGGCGACTTTCTGGTTGAGTCCCTGTCCCATTTCCGTACCGCCGTGGTTCAGGTGGATCGAGCCATCCGTATAAAGATGCACGAGCGCCCCGGCCTGATTGAGCTGTTTCAAGGTGAAGGAAATGCCGAATTTCACAGGCGTAAGGGCCAGGCCTTTCTTGAGGACGGCGTTTTGCGAGTTGAACCTCGCCACCTCTTCGCGCCGGGTCCAGTAATCGGAGCTTTTCTCCAGTTTCTCAACGAGGTCGAGCATGAGCTCGTGCTCTTCCACCGGCATGCCGTATGGCGTGAGGTTGTGCTCCGCGTCGTAGAAGTTCAGCTTGCGGATTTCGAGCGGGTCCCTGCCCGTTTGGATGGCGATGGCGTCGATCATCCGCTCCGCCGCCAACATGCCCTGCGGCCCGCCGAACCCCCGGAAGGCGGTGTTGGAACAGGTGTCGGTGCGCAATCGACGCGACCGGATCAACGCATCCGGGTAGAAATAGCTGGAATCGGCATGGAACATCGTGCGGTCGTTGACGCCGAGCGAAAGATCGGCTGAATAACCGCAGCGCGCCAGAAACTGGATGTCCACGGCGCGGATCTTGCCCGTCCCGTCATGTCCGACCTTCCACTCGACTTTGAAATCGTGCCGCTTGCCGGTCATGATCATGTCGTCGTCCCGGTCGAGACGCATCTTGCAGGCTCTGCCGGTCTTTTGCGCGGCAAGCGCCGCAAGGGCGGCCCATTGATTGGCCTGGGACTCCTTGCCGCCGAAGCCGCCCCCCATACGGCGCACTTCCGCCGTCACCGCCGCGTCCGGCACGCCGAGTACCTTGGCGACGGTATGCTGGATCTCCGTCGGATGCTGGGTGGAAGAATAGACGAGCATGCCGCCGTCTTCCTGCGGCAGGGCCATGGCGATCTGGCCTTCGAGATAAAAATGCTCCTGCCCGCCGATATACATGGTCCCGGAGAGCACTTCCTCCGACGCGGGCATGCCTGTTTCCGGAGATCCGCGGCGGAACTGATAGTCCGGCATGACCGTGGTATCGGCATCCATTGCGTCGTCAGGGGTCAGGATCGGGGTGCTCGGTGTGACCTCTATTTTCGCCTTCAGTGCGGCTTTACGTGCGGCTTCGCGGGTCTCGCCGACAACCGCGAACACCACCTGGCCGTGGAAGAGGATTTCCTCCTCCGCCAGAACCGGATCGTCGCCGAAGGCCGAGGAACAGTCGTTGATCCCGCGTATGTCGGCGACGGTCAGAACCTCAACCACGCCCGGCGCCGATTTGACATCCTCCAGACCGACGGATTGAAGACTGCCGCGCACAGCATCTTTCGCCCAGCCCGGCACCACATGCAGTGTTCCGACCGGTTCCACCATGTCGTCGATATATTCGGCGGTACCGCGCACGTGCTTTTCCGCGCTGTCATGCGGCAGCGCCTTGCGGACCTGTTTCAGAGGACCTGCCAGATCGAGGTGCTCAAGCGGCGCGGTCATGGCCTGCCTCCCGCTTTGCCAGAACGCGGATGTCTTCCGGCGCCGTTCCGCTGATTTCCATCAGCGCTTTGGCCAGAAGCGCTCTCGCTGTTTCCATGCGGTATTCCGCACTGGCCCGCATGTCGCTCAAGGGCGTGAAATCGCTCAGCAGAGCCTGCATTCCTTCGCCCCAGGTGGACGGGTCGTCCATCAGGGCGCCGGTCAGCGCGATCTCCGCGCCCGCGGCCCGCTTGGGTATGCCTGCCATTCCGCCGTAGGCAATGCGCGCTTCGCGGATCACTCCGTTCTCCAGGGTGAAACGGAACGCGCCCATGACCGAGGAGATATCCTGATCGAAACGCTTGGTGATCTTGTAGCAGCGGAAAGTCTGATTGCCGGAAAGGCGCGGCACGAACAGGCCGGTGACGAATTCACCCTGTTTGCGGTCCTGCTTGCCGTAGTCGATGAAAAACTCTTCCAGCGGCAGCGCGCGGGATCCGTCGATTGTCTGCAGTTCCAGAGTGCTCCCAAGGGCGATCAGGGCCGGCGGCGTATCGCCGATCGGTGAGCCGTTGGCGATGTTGCCACCAACCGTTCCGGAAGCCCTAACCTGTTTGGAGCCGATGCGTTTCCAGAGCTCACCAAGATCGGCAGACAGGTCGCTCATGGCCTCTTCGCTTGCCTGATAGCTGGCCGTGGCGCCGATCAGGACGCCGGAAGGGCTGCTTTCCACCCTGTCGAGACCCTCGATGCGGCCAAGCCAGATCATTTTCGGCAGGTCGCGCAGCTGCTTGGTGATCCACAAGCCGACATCGGTCGCACCGGCCACAAGCGTTGCGTCGGGATGCTGGCCGTAGAGAGCCGCAAGGCCGTCCAGCGTCGACGGCGAGGCAAAGAAACGCTCGCTGTCGCCGATGAAAACGTCCCTGCTGTCCGCAAGCGACTGAAGCTTTTCGCGGGTTTCGTTGGCGCGCCAGGAGAAGGCGTCGTCGGCGGCATCGAAACAGGCCTCGAGAGCCGCTTCCACGATGGGGCGGTAACCGGTGCACCGGCACAGATTGCCGGCCAGCCACTCGGTGACGGTCTTTCTGGATTTCTCCGCCCCTTCCGAATGATAGAGCGTGAAGAGGGTCATGATGAAACCCGGTGTACAGAAACCGCATTGCGAGCCGTGGCAGGCAACCATGGCGGATTGAACCGGATGCAGCTTGTTGTCGCTCGACAGATCCTCGACGGTCACCAGTTGGGCGCCGTCGATCATACCCAGCAGCTGTATGCAACTGTTCACGGGCTGATAGACCGGTTTTCCATCGACAAGCCGGCCGAGCGCCACGGTGCAGGCGCCGCAATCGCCTTCGCCGCATCCTTCCTTCGTTCCCGTCTCGCGGCGGCGAAGTCTCAGGTAGTCGAGAACAGTATCGGTCGGGCCGACATCTTCCAGTTCGACGATGTCACCACCCTTGAGGAAGCGTATGGTTTCGCGCATGGCTCAGCTTCCCCGGTAGGTTGAATAGCTGAAGGGAGACAGCAGCAAAGGTACATGATAGTGGCCGTCGGCTTCCGCCATGCCGAACCGGATCGGTATCACGTCCAGGAACAAAGGGTCGGGCAAGGTCTGGCAGGTCCGTCGCAGATAATCGCCTGCGAAAAAGCGCAATTCGTAAGTGCCGGTCGCGAACGCGGAGCCGTCGAGGATCGCGCGGTCGACCCTGCCGTCATCGTTGGTCTCGTGAGCGGAGATCAATTCGGGCGCAGTTCCCTGAGACCAGAGTTCGATTTTCAAACCCCTGGCCGGCCTGCCGAGTGCGGTGTCCAGAACGTGCGTCGTCAAACGACCCATATGGTTTTCTCCCTCGTGCGGCCAGGGCATCTTGGTTGCGTTCTATTGAACGCCGACACGATGCACTATCGCCTTAAATCCGATCAGCTTTCAGGCCTCAAATCGAATCCGATTGGAGGTCCGTTGATATAGCGCCGCAAAACTGACGCAAAAAATGTGCCTTAAAAAACCGTAGAACCAAAGCGCTCATTTGAGAGCTTTATGATGCCTATTTGGCATCAAGTAAGGGAAGATGGTCTTTCAAGGCGTACACGGCATGGTCAAAAAACATGCCCGGGGCCAAAGCCAACGCGCGTAAAGAAGAGGTTACCACACACAGACGGTCGGCCTGAAGGGGCGCATCCGACAAGGGTTTGAAAACCAGCGCGCCGGCGGCCAGATCGTCCTCGCAGCCAATACGGGTCTGAAAGCCGATCACATCCTCCTCCCGGGCCAGAGCGCGCATCAGGCGCAGGGAGTTGGCCTCCACATAGGTTCGCGATGCCCCCGGTATCCGGGCGCGGACCACATCAATGCGGGTGCGCAGGGAAAGTCCCTCCGCCGGAAGGGCGACCGGGAATTTCAGGCAATCCTGCAGGCTGAGCGCTTTTTCTCCGGCCAGCGGATGATCGGGCGACATCAGGGCGCCGATCACGAGATCATGCTGGAAGGCGATTGTCAGGGCCGAAGTTTCGGGCGGGTCGAATGTGAAACCGACATCCGCCTCGGCTGCCCCGACCTTGCGGGCGGCTTCCCTGGAGGAGGATACGGAGACGTTGACATGAATACCCGGATAGCTTTTTCGGAAGCTGCTTATGATCGCCGGCAGAAGCTTCTCCGCGACACTCTCGACCGAGGCAATTGAAACCGTGCCCCTGCGCAGACCTTTCAGGGCATCGAGTTCGGCCACAGTTCCCTCGAAATCGGAATAGGTCCGCCGAATATGGGCAAGCAGCAGTTCTCCCGCCTGCGAGAGCTGCAGCCGGCGTCCGACCCTGTCGAAGAGCTGCAGGCCGAGGGCCTCCTCAAGCCACAGGACCTGCCGGTTGACGGCCGAGGAGGCAACATTCAGCTCTCGCGAGGCGGCGCGGATCGAACCGGCCTCGGCGACGGCCAGGAAGTAGCGCATGGCCGGCGTATAGAGATTGCGGGAGAGATCCTGGGCCCGGCCGGAGCGCATGTCTCCTGGTCCGCCTTAAGGTATCAAGACCGTGGTGCCGGTGGTCTTGCGGCCTTCCAGATCCTGATGGGCCTGAACGGCATCCGCGAGCCGGTATTCCTGATTGACCTCGATCCTGACGATCCCCTTTTCGACCACGTCGAAGAGTTCTCCGGCGGTGTGTTCCAGGGCTTCACGGGTGGCGATGTAGGTGAAGAGCGTCGGCCGGGTCGCGTATAGAGACCCCTTTTGAGCCAGCAAAGCGAGATTGAAGTCGGTGATCGGACCGGAGGACTGGCCAAAGCAGACCCAGAGGCCACGCGGCTTCAGGCAGTCGAGCGACCCGGGAAAGGTGTCCTTGCCGACGGAATCGTAAACGACGTCGCAGCCTTTGCCGCCGGTGATCTCTTTCACCCGTTCGGCGAAATTTTCCGTCCGGTAGTTGATCATGTGCCGGTAGCCGTGTGCCTTGGCGAGTTCGATCTTTTCGTCCGATCCCGCCGTGCCGATGACAGTTGCACCCAGATGCGCCGCCCACTGACCGGCGATCAGGCCGACCCCGCCGGCTGCCGCGTGAAACAGAAGCGTCGTCTGCGGTCCGACCTGAAACGTCTGTCTCAGGAGAAATTGGGCGGTCATGCCTTTCAGCATCATGCCGGCCGCTGTCTTGTCGTCGATTGCGTCCGGAAGGATCACAAGCTTGTCGGCGGGAACGATGCGCTCCTGCGCGTAAGCTCCGAACGGGCCTGCATAGGCCACCCTGTCGCCCGGTTTCAGATGCGTGACGCCTTCTCCGATTGTCTGTACGACCCCTGCCCCTTCATTGCCGGGACTGAACGGCGTTCCGTTTGGCGCGGGATAGAGGCCCGTGCGGAAATAGACATCGATGAAATTCAGTCCGACGGCGGTCTGACGGATGCGGACCTCGCCGGGGCCGGGTTCGCCGACGTCAATCTGTTCCCAGCGCATCGCGTCCGGGCCACCGGTTTCGTGTACACGGATTGCATGAACCATTTAATCCTCCGCGGCAGGAACTGCCGTTAGCTGTTGTCCGTCTTGCCGTGGTTTCGTTTGGCAAGAACATTAATGATTTCAACGCCCGCCGAAAAGGCCATGGCGAAGTAGATGTAACCGCGCGGAATGTGGAAGCCCAGCCCGTCCGCGATCAGCGCCACACCGATGAGAAGCAGGAAGGACAGGGCCAGCATCTTGGTGGTCGGATGTTTCTGGATAAACGTGACGACCGGTCCGGAGGCGATATACATCACGATCATCGCCAGAACCACGGCGGCGACCATTACCTCGATATGCTCGGCCATGCCGATCGCGGTGATGATGGAATCGACGGAAAAAACAAGATCGATGACGATGATCTGCGCGATGACCGCCGCAAAACCCATTTTGACGTCGCGCGGAGACCCACCCTCATCTTCTCCCTCTATGCCGTTGTGGATTTCGTGGGTGGCCTTGAAGAGCAGGAACAGGCCGCCGGCGATCAGGATCGCGTCGCGCCAGGAAAACGCGTGATCGGCCAGAGTGAAAAGCGGAGCCGTCAAACCCACGAGCCAGGACAGGACGGACAACAGCGCGATGCGGAAGACAAGCGCCAGCGTGAGGCCGATCTGCCGCGCCCGGTGCGCCATCGCGGCCGGGAGGCGTGAGACGATAACCGAGATGAAGACGATATTGTCGATGCCGAGCACGATTTCCATGACCGTCAAGGTCACGAGACTTGCCCAGATCTGTGGATCCGTTACCCAGGCCAGCATGGCTACCTCTGATGATGTGACAGGTCAGCAGAAAATCAGTCAACCCGGTCGAGCAGCTGCTGTACAGCGGAAACCGAGAACAAATACAGGCTAGCGGCCGTGAATATCAGCGCGGAAAGACCGTTTAGTGACATTTCGTTCAGTATTGCGAAGGCGGCAAGGCCCATCCAGAGCAAGGTGACCGGAAGGGTTACCATCCGCCAGCGGCGAACGCGGACCGGATGAACGAAACGGACGGGCGCGAAGGTCAAGGCGCAGCACAGAAGCACGAAGGCGATCGTGAAGCCTTCGGAGGGCGACAGTACCATCAGACCGAATACGGCCATATTCCAGCCCGCCGGAAAGCCCTTGAAGGATCCGTCCGGCGTTTTCATGCCGTTGTCGGCAAAATAAAGAGCGCCTGTAAAGACGACGAGCCCGCCGCAAATCCAGTTCCAGGGCTGAGACAGCATCAGGCTCCAGGACAACGCGAAGGCCGGCAGGAACACATAGGTTGCGTAATCGATGACAAAATCGAGAGACGCTCCCGACCAGCGGGGCAGACGTTCGGCGATATTGTACCGCCTGGCGAGCGGACCATCTATCCCGTCGACGAAAAAAGCCAGACCAAGCCAGGCGAACATTTCCCACCACCGCCCCTGTGCTCCCGCGAGCAGAGCAACCAGGGCGATCGGCGCGCCGGAAGCAGTCAGGATATGGATCAGGAACAGGACAGGCTCCGGCGCCTCTTTGCCTGGCGTAATATCTGTCACGGGGTTTCCCTATTTATAAGCCAGGACGCGGTTCAGCTTTCAACAGCGCCCGGATCGATTGATTCATTTCCCCGCCCAGCGAATTCACAGGTGCCGGGACAATCATTTATTGCAATCGTATGACAGTGTGAACCGAAAAAACAGTCCTGCTCCCTATTCAGAGGGAAACGCGGGCAAAAACTTCTCGGACGGCGGTCAGGCAGGGGCTGAGGCCAGCAGCACGGTAGCCGCCAGAAATCCTGCCCAAAGAATCAGGACAACACCGATTGCCGCTGGAAAGATCCGGCTGGGAAAGGTTTTTTCCAGCGCCATGACGCCGCCAAGCAAGGCGATCCAGACGATATTCATCAGACCGACGGCGAACATCACCGTCATCACGGCCCAGCAGCAGCCAAGGCATGCCCGGCCCTGGATCACGCCTTCCCTGAAGCCGGAGAGCAGCGTTCCGAGATCCTGCCCGGTACCGCCAACCCAGTGGGGATACCAGCAACGGCGCAGGCAGGCCTGTTTGGCTGGAGTGAACTGGTAAAGGCCTGCAACAAAAAGAACCGACGTCGTCAACGCCAGGCTCACCGGGGCCATCATCGCGGACATGGCGCCAAATGAAAAAAGCAGCCACTGAGCGAGCGTTGCCACAAGCGCATAGGCAAGCCAGACAGACAGATAGCCCAACGTTGCCGACACAACAGGCAGGGCCGACGCGAGGCCGCTGCCGCCATGAGCGGACATGCGGGCCGAATAGGATCGCAACATGGGCACCGCCGTCGGCAGCATCATTGCCATGGCCATCATGGCCCACATCAGGAATATCTTGCCGAGACCCGCAAGGGTCATCTCCGTTCCCGGCATGCCGAATGTCGCGCCGGCGGGAAGACAGAGGACTGCGAGAGCCGCGCGGGCTTCCGCCGACAGGTCCCTGAAAAGATTGAACCGGTTGAGAACGCCCATGCCCGGACCGGCCTCGCTCATGTCCATGACCGGGACCATGTCGGCAATCATCGCGATCAGGTAAGCCCATCCACTGATGGACAAGACAGTGACAAACGCCAGAACCAGCGGCCATGCGCGGCCGCCGGCATCCCTGCGTGCACTACTGTCGTTGTTTTGCGGGCTGGAAACATGGGTCATATCGAAAAGAGTTTCGCTTCGCCGGATTGATCCTGTCAATCGAGTAGCCGTATTGGCCCGTAAAGGAATTGATATTGGTCATCATGTCCGGGTGCCCCACATACCAGGGCACGGGCCTGCAAATGCGGCTGCGTGCTTTGGTCCCGTTGCAAATGCGCCGCAAAAAGACAATCACTTGCAGATTGACGCGTTGATCCGGTTGGAACCATGCCAAAGACAAAACAGACGAAAGTGTACGATATTGCCGTGGTGGGGGGTGGCCCTTCGGGCCGCATCGCCGCCCTGAGCTTTGCCAAAAGCGGGTTTTCCACGGTTCTGGTGGCATCGGCCGGTTCCGGTCAGGATGGCCGGACAACGGCGTTGTGGCAGAAATCCATCTCGCTGCTTGAGGAAATCGGCGTCTGGCCGCAAATAAAGGAAAACGCCGCACAGCTCCGCAAAATGCGGATGATTGACGATACCGGCCGTCTGATCCGGGCTCCGGAAGTGGTTTTCGACAGTGCTGAACTTGACCTCGAAGAGTTTGGTTTCAATATCTTGAACAGTAATCTTAATGCTGTTCTTGAAGATTTTTGCGGATCGGCGAAGAACCTCACTCTTGTCGATGGCACCGTGGCAAAAGTGGACTTTCACCCGGAAAGCGCTGTCCTGCATGCCGCGGCTGGCGAAACCATTGAAGCGCGCCTCGTCGTTGCGGCTGACGGCCGCAATTCGCTTGTTCGCGAAGCGGCGTGCATAGAGGTCAGGCACTGGTCCTATCCCCAGGCAGCCCTTGTGGTCAATCTGGAGCATGGTCTGCCTCATCACAATATTTCCACCGAGTTCCACACGCCAAGCGGTCCCTTCACGCTCGTTCCCCTGCCCGGCCGGCAATCCTCCCTGGTTTGCGTTGAAAGCGTTGAAGGCGCTACGCGCCTGATGGAAATGAAGGACCCCCTTCTCGAAAGGGAACTGGAGCGGCGCGCCCATTCCATTCTGGGCAGTTTCAAACTTGCCTCGAAAGTGCAGAGTTTTCCGCTGTCGGGCCTCTCGGCAACGCGGCTGATTGCCGGCCGGGTGGCGCTCATCGGCGAAACCGCCCACGTCTTTCCGCCGATCGGCGCTCAGGGACTGAACCTGTCGCTCCGCGATATAGCCGATCTGGACAATGTGCTTTCGAAGGCCGCCCTGCGACAGCAGGATATCGGCGGCCATGAAGTGCTGAAAACCTATGAGGCAAATCGGAAGAACGATGTCCGCTCCAGAACACAGGCGGTGGATCTGTTGAACCGGTCGCTCCTTACCGGCTTCCTGCCTGTGCAGCTTGCACGCGGCGCCGGCATGTATCTGGCCGGAAAGGTCGGCCCCTTCCGCAGACTGCTGATGCGCGAAGGCATGGCGCCGGGCAGCGGGTTCACCCTCAACAGGTAAATCCGCTGGTCGACCGGCAACATCATGCCTTCGCGGGTTTGCGTTTCCTGGAATGGTAGGTGAGCGCCATCGTGATCATCTGGCGCAATTCGTTTTCTGGAACCGGGTCAGAGAGCCTGAAATGAACGCTGCGGTCTCCACCGAAAACAAGATGCGGGAAGAGTGCGCGCCATTCCGAAACAAGCGAGGACTGGCAGTTCACATAAAGTGCATAGTCCCCCTTTTGCGACGTATCCCGGTCGATGCGGATCGTGGTTCCGGTTTTTGGTCTGGCGGTCAGAAAGCTCGGTTGTCCCCATTTCAGGGTTTCTTCAAGCTCACCAATCTCACCGTTATGCCGCGCGATGTCCCGGATCAGCCGCCGCAAATCCAGCAGAGCCTTTTTCAGGGCTTCGGGGTAGCTGTCCAGGACGGACTGAACATCGGGATCGGAAGTCATGCGCGGTGGTCCTGAAATTAGGTTGTCCGGACGGTTGCCGATCATAGCCGTCAACGCAGCGGCAGGAAACCGCTGGTCAGTGCCCAGATAAACGCCGTGACCGTGACGATGGATACCGCCGTGCCGAACAGAACGAAACTCGAGGCGCGCTGGACATAGGTTCCGTATTGCTGCGCGATGATAAAGACATTCGTGGCCGGCGGCAGGCATGCCATGAGCACGGCGGTCGCGATCCAGTTGGGATCGAAGCCGCCGAGCCAGGTCAACAGCAGGAATACCAGGATCGGGTGCAGGACAAGCTTGACGGACAGGACAAGCGGCAGTTCGAGCGGAATGCGGCCGACCGGTCGAAGGGCTATGCTCACACCCATGGCGAACAGCGCACAGGGCGCGGCGGCGCTGCTGAGATATCTGAGCATGGTATCGATCGCGGTTGGCGGCTGGAATTTCAGAGCGGCGGCAAGAACACCGGCAATGGTTGCCAGAATGAAGGGATGCGTAAAGATCCTGAACAAGATCTTCTTGAGCGTGCCCACAAAGGTTTCGTTCTCCGTTCCCGCGAGCGCCATGAGCAAGGGAGCCAGAATGAACATAAGGGCGTTGTCGAACGCCAGGATCAATGCGGTTGGCACTGTCGCCTGTTCTCCAAGGACAGCGAGCGTCAGGCCCGGGCCCATGTAACCGACGTTGGAATAGGCACCCGCGATCCCCAGGATTGTGGACTCGGCGATGCTTCCCCGTGTCGCCACGACACCGATGCAGAAGGAAATGGCAAAGACGATGTAGGTGGTGAACGTCGTCGCGCTGACGAAGGACAGGTTGGCCAGTTCCTCAAACGGCGTTTCGGACAGCAGCCGGAAGAACAGCGCAGGCAGGGCAAGGTAGACAACGAAGAAATTCATCCAGCTCAGGCCAGCTTCGGGCAGATTGCGGATTTTTCCCGCTCCGAATCCCAACAGGATCAATCCGAAAAACGGCAAGGCCAGTGTGATGACGTTCTGCATTCTACTTCCCAAGACAAGATAGGGTAATTCGTGTGAGAGGTTCGGTGTCCGTTATGGTGCTTGCTTCTTACGTCCTGCTTGGCTATGGGACGCTTTGCCGGCGGATTGGCGTAGCGATCCGCATTCCAATCAGGTCTGCGGGCGCATCGCAAGTGCGCTTTCCGGCGGACATGGTTGGAGTAAGCCTTTTCGCCGAAGAATGGCACAGAAGATGAAAGCGCCTGTTCCTGATGTCTCGGAAGAAAAGACAGCGTAACGCACCGAAACTGACCGCATTTCAGAATCGGGTGGAAGGTCTCGCCTTGAAGGTTGCGATCTGGCTCTTCCGCCTCATTCCGGTTGACGTTGCCTCATACCTGATGGGAACCCTGTGGCGCATGCTGGCGCCCTTTAACCCGCGCCACAAAAGGGCGCTGCGCCATCTCGAGGAAGCCCTGCCAGACCTGAGCGCGGAGGAACGCGAAGCCATCGTCCGGGGAATGTGGGAGAACCTTGGGCGGGTTACCGCCGAAACCTTTCACATCGACAGGTTGCTCCGTCAGCCGCAGCGGTTCGAGGCGGATGTCGACGAGATCACCACGCAAGTCCTCAACGGGGAACGCGCCTGTCTGTTTGTGTCCTTCCATAGCGGTAACTGGGAACTCCTCGTCCAGCCAGCGGTCGAAAAAGGAATCGCGATCACCGGCGTTTATCAGGCGCTGCGCAATCCCAAGGCCGACAAGGCGCTGCGCGCGCTCAGGCAGGATCTTTACAAAGGCGGATTGCTGTCCAAGGGACACCGGACAGCGCGAAAAATCCTCACCACGTTGAAAAACGGCGGTGTCGTCGCAATGATGGGGGATCTACGCGAAACGAGGGGAATTCAGGTACCGTTTTTTGGCCGGATGGCTTACGCCACGCCGGTACCCGCCTCCCTGGCAAGGTCCTGTAACGTTCCGATCGTTCTGGGCCGCGTCATTCGCAAAAAAGGCGTGAATTTCCGGATCGAAGGTCGCGCCATTTCTTTTCCCGTGACGGAAGACCGTCAGGCGGACATCGAAGCGGTTACGGCTCAAATTCATGCCATTTTTGAAAGCTGGATACGGGAATATCCCGAACAGTGGATGTGGATTCACAAGAAATGGGCCCCACCCGGCAAGACGTCCGCCCAGAAACAGGCCCGGCGGGCCGCCGCCGCTAATGTCGTCAATTCCCAAATTAGCGGACCGGATGCCGGAATTGAATGAGATTTCGCCTTTCGGCGCATAGTTGCGGCGCAACATAAGCGCTATAGATCTTTTTTCTTTAGCGGAGGATCTCGGATTCATGAAAACCCCAGGTGCGTTTTACAAACCGCTCGCCATTGGAGCACCGGCGCCTTTCCGGGAACCGCCCGTTTCCCTGGAACGCATGATCCATTTCGTACCGCCGCATATGGAGAAAATGCGTGCGAAAATACCCGACCTCATTCACAAGGTCGATGTGATCCTCGGCAATCTTGAAGACGCAATCCCCGCGGATGCCAAAACCGACGCACGCGCCGGCTTTATTCAGATGGCCAAAGACAATGATTTCGGCGAAACCGGTCTTTGGACCCGGGTGAACTGCCTTAACAGTCCCTGGTTTCTCGACGATCTCCTGGAAATCGTCCCGGCCGTCGGCGACAAGCTCGATGTCATCATGCTGCCCAAGGTCGAAGGTGTCTGGGACATTCATTATCTCGATCAGTTGCTGGCACAACTGGAAGCCCGCGCGGGACTTTCCCGGCCGATCATGATCCATGCGATCCTTGAGACGGCTGAGGGAGTGAAGAATGTCGAACAGATCGCCGCTGCAAGCCCACGCATGCACGGCATGAGCCTGGGTCCAGCGGACCTTGCCGCTTCGAGAGGCATGAAAACCACCCGTGTCGGCGGCGGGCATCCCGATTACGCGGTGCTGTCGGATGCCGATGGAACCGGCGCGCGTACAGCGTATCAGCAGGATCTCTGGCACTATACTGTCGGAAAGATGGTCGATGCCTGTCTGTCCTGCGGATTAAAACCCTTTTACGGACCCTTCGGGGATTTCTCCGACCCGGAAGCCTGCGAGAGCCAGTTCCGCAATGCCTTCCTGATGGGATGCCTCGGGGCCTGGTCGCTGCATCCGACGCAGATCGAAATCGCCAAGAAGGTCTTCTCTCCCGATCCGGCCGAGGTCGCCTTTGCCGCGAAGATACTGGAGGCCATGCCGGACGGCACGGGAGCGGTCATGATCGACGGGAAAATGCAGGACGATGCAACCTGGAAGCAAGCAAAGGTTATTGTTGATCTGGCTAAACTCGTGGCTTCCAAGGATTCGGAGCTTGCCGCCGTTTACGGTCTTTAGAAAATCTCAAGGCTCCGTGTTTAAAGTTTAATGTTGCAATGCTTGCAAGCGGGTCGTTGACACGCTATCCCGGCATTGCATGCAGTAGGCGGACGAGTAACCATGCGAACGGCAAAATTCAGAATTGGCCAGGTCGTCCGGCACCGGATTTACCCTTTCCGGGGTGTGATTTTCGATGTCGACCCGACTTTCAGCAACACGGAAGAATGGTGGGACGCTATCCCGGAAGACGTGCGCCCTCTTCGTGACCAGCCCTTCTACCACCTCCTCGCCGAAAACGAGGAGACGGAATATGTCGCCTATGTCAGCGAGCAGAACCTGGAACCGGACATAACCGGCGAACCGGTGCGTCATCCTCAGGTCGAAGAAATTTTTGAAGAACAGACCGATGGCTCGTATCTGCCGCGCAGCGTCGAGATCCATTAAAGAACCCGGCGCGAGATAGCCCGTCGCGCAGAGTGAACGCCGCGGAGTGCTCCCGCGGCGTCTTGAGGCCTGTCTGCGGCCTACAGCTTATGGCAGACGTCTGTTCCGCCGGGTGTCGTTATCGCGACGGAATCGCCTTTAGAATGGATGCTATAGCGACCATTGCTGTAAAGGGCCCCGGAACCTGATGGGACCTGATCAAGCCGGACTTTTTCCGGACTGTCGTAGCCGAACAGAAGATATCCATCGCCTTCGTTGTAATACGTCACATCAAGCGGAAGGCCCTCCGGACAGGTGTACTGAACATGGATGACGTTCGTGTCCGCCTGTGGAACGACGTCAGCGATTGCATTTGTAATGGCGTACAAGGGCGTTTTTTCCTGATTACCGATCCCGTACATGACCTGCTTTCGATGAAGGTCCAACTGCAATGAAACGTTGCGGGACGCATCGAAAAGATAAACCGACCACTCGTCTCTGTTTTGCTCCTGAAAACGGAAGGCGACCCGTCCCTGGTCATTCAGTTCTTCCCATTGGCCACCGCCAGCCTGCGAAAAGCTGCCGCCTGAATGGAAGACCTGGGAGGCATTGTAACCGTTGACCTGCATCTGCGCATTCGGCTGCGCAGGGGCGGCGTTCGTTGCCTGCCTGTTAGATGCGGGCTGCCGGGGCGCGCATACCTGGTAAATGGTCTGATAGGGCTTTTGCGAGCAGATAAGCCCGCCCCACTGATAGCCGGTCCGCCCGTTGCGATAACGGATCTGGAACCATTCGTAGCCATTCATCATAACGCCTGTCGCGTTGAGGATGAGGATACGATCGTTTTCGTACAGGCTGCCGACCTGCTGGTATTGCATGCCTGGACCGCTTCGGACCTTGCCGCCGTATGACTGGCCTTCCTGCGGAAAATCGACATCCGGCGAAGCAAGGGTTTGCGGAACTGGCAACAGGAATATCGCCAACGCGACAAAGACTGATAGACGTTTCATCAAATTTCCTACTTGTAACGCGCTATTGGAATTGGAAAAAAAGACAATAGAGTACCGGGCGCGAAGATTGAATTGCTGGATTACCAAATCAGTTTAAATTCGATTTCCTGTATTTCATATACAGGTGGTGATCAAAGGCCGGCCGACGAAATTGGATCCGCGCGCGCGGATTGTCCGTGAGCTGGCGTTCCGGCCAAGTCGTGTAACCGCGCGAGGCGGTCATCGAAAAGGCCGAGGCGCGGCATCACGATTGCACCTGACGTCCGACGTTTCGAATTTGCGCCAGTGCGCAACGACAAAGGCCGGAACGTTTGTTCCGGCCTTTCAGACTGCTGACAAACCCCTGGCGTTAGCCGGGGGTTTTTGATTCACTGGTTTCATGTTGAAGAAACCCGGCCCGGATCAGACAGCTCTCGAGATGGTGACGCTCGATCAGCTTGTCCCCACCGATC
>NZ_PPCN01000006.1 GCF_002906165.1 Roseibium marinum | reverse complement strand
CGTCTCGTCATGGTCTCTCCTGTTTCCGGCATCTAAGCCAAAGTCAGGCAGAAATTCCACTTATCCTGGCTGTTCAGATTTCCCGAGCCACCTCTCAGCTCCATGGTCACCGCTATGCCAGGTTCCGAAGTCTGGTGCGCGTGCAAACGCAGTGCCTGCTCGCAGCTGCCGCCCAAAACATCAAGAAGATCGCAATGGCCCTCACCAAGCCTCCCAAACAGGCGCAAGCTTGAGGCCGACAAGGCCAATACACCGGAAACAAAAAAACGCCCGAAATCCCGATATAAAACCATCAAAAAAACAAACCCGCCGAAATCGACGGGTTTGTCAGCGGTCTGAAACAAAAGCCGCGGTTTTCCGCGGCTTTTGTTTTTTCTGCTTCCCCACCGTCCGCCGGATTTCACCGGTCGCCGCGCGATGGGCATCGACATCCGGAAAATGCCCGCCCCCCGCTTCCCGGCAGGCTTCCGCCGTCGGGGCGCGCTTTGTTGCGGCCTGCGGAATTGCAGGGTGATCCACCTTATTGTTGCAGCCGCCATTGAGCGCCACAGGGGTTGAGATATCGGAGAACGGCAGTGCTGCCGTCATCCTTGATGTTCCGCAATGCATCATTTGTGTTTCCATTAGCAATTGTGAAACAAATGTTGCAAGCGGTGGAAAAGGCGTTAGGGTTTGATGCATGGAAACGCCGCCGCTTGCAGATGTGATCATCAATTCCTTTGACGGATACTCCGGAGAGGTCAGGAAAGCAGCACGGTTCGTGCTCGACAATCCGCGCGACGTGGCGCTTCTGTCCATGCGCGAACAGGCCCGACGGGCGGGGGTGCAGCCCTCGACCATGTTGCGGCTCGCCAGGCAACTCGGCTTCGAGGGCTATGATCCCGTGCGCGATGCCTATGCGAACGCCATGCGCAATCCGGCGACGAGTTTCGAGCGCAAGGCGCGCGATCAGCAACGATTGCAGAACCTGGGCGGTAATCAGGCGCTCGCGGCGAAGATCGTCGCGTCGGTCACCCGGCAGCTGGAAGCGCTGTCTGCGGCGGAGCAGCTTGTTCGCCTCACCGACGCCGCGACGCTTCTGGCCAGGGCCCGCCGTGTCTATTGTCTCGGGCTGCGGGCCAGCCACCCGATCGCCTGGCAGCTCAACTACATTCTGTCGCTTGTCGGCGACAAATCGGTCCTTCTGGACGACATCGCCAATACCGGGTCGGACCGGATCAGGTTCGCGGGCAAGGACGACGTGCTCTTCGCCGTCACGGTCATGCCCTATACCCAGCTGACGCTGGATATTGTCGATTACGCGCACAAGAAGGGCGTGCCGGTCGTCGCCCTGACGGACAGTCCGGTCTCGCCGCTGGCAAAACGCGCCACCATAACAATCGCCACGACAACGGAGAGCCCTTCCTTCTACCACACGATGACACCCGCCTTTGTGCTCGCGGAAATCCTGGCCGTTCTGGTCGCCGGTCAGGGAGAAAACGAAACACTGGAAGCGCTCAGGCAGGTGGATTCCTATCATGCGAGCCTTGGCACGCATGCCGCTACACGGCCCCATCCCATCGCGACCCCATCAAAAGAAGTCCAATGACTCATCTTCTTCACCGATCCATCCAGTCCGATCTTCCGGTCGCCGCCCGTGGTGAGGGAGTTTTTATCTATGACCGGGACGGGAAGGTTTATCTCGACGCCTCGGGCGGCGCCGCGGTTTCCAGTCTCGGCCATGGTCACCCGGATGTCCTGAAGGCGCTTCACGCGCAACTGGACACCATCGCCTATGCCCATACGGGTTTCTTCACCACGGAAGTCGCCGAAAAGCTGGCGGACCGGCTGATCGAGGATGCCCCGGAGGGCCTGGATAAGGTCTATCTGGTCAGTGGCGGTTCGGAGGCCATGGAGGCGGCCCTGAAGATGGCGCGCCAGTATTTCGTGGAAACCGGTCAGCCCGGACGTCGGCATGTGATCGCGCGCCGTCAGAGCTATCACGGCAACACGCTCGGGGCACTCGCGGCGGGTGGCAACGCGTTGCGGCGGACGCAGTTCAGCCCCCTGCTCATCGAAACCCACCACATCGCGCCCTGTTATGCCTACCGCCATCAGCATGAGGGCGAGAGCCTGGAGAACTATGGCGCGCGCGCGGCCGGGGAGTTGGAAGACAAGATCCTGGAGCTGGGCGAAGACCAGGTGATGGCGTTCGTGGCCGAACCGGTCGTCGGCGCGACCAGCGGCGCGGTGCCTCCGGCGCCGGGGTATTTCCGCAAGATCCGCGAGATCTGCGACCGCTACGGCGTCCTGCTGATCCTTGATGAGGTCATGTGCGGCATGGGCCGCACAGGCACGCTGCATGCCTGCGAGCAGGAGGGGATCAGTCCGGATCTACTGGTCATCGCCAAGGGCCTCGGCGGCGGCTATCAGCCGATCGGGGCGGTGCTGCTCAGCGGCAGGATCTTCGAGGCTTTCGAACAGGGAAGCGGGTTCTTCCAGCACGGGCACACCTATATGGGCCACCCGATGGCGGCGGCGGCGGGGCTTGCGGTGCAGGACATCATCCGGCGCGACAACCTCCTGGCGAATGTCATGGCCATGGGCGCGCATCTGACGGACTGCCTGGCGCAGCGCTTCGGACAGGATCCACGCGTTGGGGACATTCGCGGCCGGGGATTGTTCCAGGCAATCGAGCTTGTCGAAAACAAGGAAACGAAGGCTCCGTTCGATCCGGCGTTCAAGATCCACGCGCGCATCAAGCGCGAGGCCATGCAACGGGGTTTGATGGTCTATCCGATGGGAGGCACGATCGACGGCCGGGAAGGGGATCACGTGCTGATCGCGCCGCCTTTCATCGCAACGAAGACAGATATCGAAACGATCGTCGATCGCCTCGGCGCTGCCGTCGATGCAGCGACACAGTCGATCGGACGGGCCTAGGTCACGGATTCACAAATGAGGATGTCCTAGCGTCAACTTTCAAATACAATGGTTGCAAGCAAAGTCTTTCACAGCCTGTCCTGGCTGTGCTCAGGGGCGCGGGGAACCACGTCCGTTACCGTAAAACAGGGGAACACCTATGAAACTCATGTACTCTGTAATTGCCGGGGCCTTCGCCCTCGGCTTGAGCGCGTCGGCAGCGACCGCGGAAGAATATATTTCCATCGGAACCGGCGGTGTCACCGGCGTTTATTATCCGACCGGCGGGGCAATCTGCCGTCTGGTGAACAAGGACCGCAAGCAGCACGGTATCCGCTGCTCGGCGGAATCCACCGGCGGATCGGTCTATAACATCAACACCGTGCGGGCCGGCGAACTTGAATTCGGCGTTGCCCAGTCCGACTGGCAGTATCATGCCTATCACGGCACCTCCAAGTTCGAGGACCAGGGGCCTTTCGAGAAGGAACGGTCGGTTTTCTCCGTCCATCCCGAGCCGTTCACCCTGATCGCCCGCAAGGGGTCCGGCATTACCGGCTTCGCGGATATCAAGGGCAAGAAGGTCAATGTCGGCAACGCCGGGTCCGGCCAGCGCGCCACGATGGAAGTCGTCATGGATGCCTTCGGCATGACCATGGATGACCTTGCCCTGGCGGCGGAGCTGAAGGGCTCGGAAATGGCCCAGGCGATTTGCGACGGCAAGATCGATGCGATGATCTACACCGTAGGTCACCCGGCGGCGGCCATCACGGAAGCGGCAACCACTTGCGATGTCGAGATCGTTCCGGTGGCGGGCGAGCCGATCGAGAAGCTCGTCTCCGACAATCCCTATTACCGCGTCGCCACCATTCCGGGCGGCATGTACAGGGGCACCGACAATGACGTGAACACTTTCGGTGTCGGCGCCACCTTTATCTCCTCCGCCGATGTATCCGACGAAGTCGTCTACGTCGTGGTCAAGGCGGTTTTCGACAATTTCGACGCCTTCAAGAAGCTGCACCCGGCTTTCGCCAACCTGAAGGAAGAAGAAATGATCAAGGACGGCCTGTCCGCTCCGCTTCATCCTGGCGCGGTGAAATACTACACGGAACGCGGCTGGATGTGATCCACGCAGAATGCGCCGGGCGGGTCCGCCTGCCCGGCTTTTGCCGTCTAATATAAAAGAATACGGTCCCTCGGGACCGCTTCCGGCTGGGGCCGGATGCCGGGTGCTGTGCCTGGCCACGCGGGGAAGCGCGTTCTGAAAACCGGAGCGCAAGCGGAGGGACTAGGCATGTCAGTGGAAGACGACACCCGGCGCAATAAAGACGTCGATGTGGATATGATGGTCGCCGTGGTCGAGACCGGCGCCCGGACCGCGGCGGGGGCCGCGGGCAAGTTCATACTCGCACTCGCGTTCGTCTGGTCCTGTTTCCAGATCTATATCGCCTCGGACGTGCCATACGTCCTGACCGAGGTGACAGGGGTCAACGTCGTTTTCAACAATCAGGAGGCCCGGCAGTTCCATCTGGCGTTCGCTCTTGCCCTGGCCATGCTGGCCTATCCGCTTTTCAAGACCTCGCCGCGCAACCGTGTTCCTCTCTACGACTGGGTCCTCGCCATTCTCGGCGCGTCGTCCTGTCTTTATCTTTTTGTCTTCAAGGAAGAAATCGCCAACCGCGCCGGCCTGCCGACCACCGCCGATCTCGTCTTTTCCATCATGGGCATGGTCAGTCTCGGCATCGCGGTCTACCGGTCTCTCGGCCTGCCGCTGGTGATTGTCGCCTCGGTTTTCGTCTTCTACGTCTTCTTCGGTCATGCCTCCTTCATGCCGGATGCGATCCAGTGGAAAGGCGCTTCCCTGGGCAAGGCCATGTGGCACTACTGGATGCAGTCGGAGGGCGTCTTCGGCGTCGCACTCGGCGTTTCCGCCTCGATGATCTTCCTGTTCGTGCTCTTCGGCTCACTTCTGGAAAAAGCCGGCGCGGGGAACTATTTCATCAAGCTCGCCTTCGCGCTGCTCGGTCACCTGCGCGGCGGCCCGGCAAAGGCGGCCGTGGTCGCCTCCGCCCTGTCCGGTCTCTACTCGGGTTCGTCCATCGCCAACGTGGTGACCACAGGCACCTTCACCATTCCGCTGATGAAGCGCACCGGGTTCTCGCCTGAAAAGGCGGGCGCCGTGGAAGTCGCCTCTTCCACCAACGGTCAGCTCACACCGCCGGTCATGGGCGCCGCGGCGTTTCTGATTTCCGAGTTCACCGGTATCTCCTATCCCGAACTCATCAAGCACGCCTTCCTGCCCGCGGTGATTTCCTACATAGCCCTCGTCTATATCGTGCATCTGGAAGCCCTGAAGCTGGGCCTGGAAGGCATGAAGCGTCCCACGGTCACCGCGACTCTTGCGCGGCGGCTTTCCGGTGTTCTCTTCGGCTTCATCGCAATGTGCGTGCTCGCCGCCGTGGTCTATTACGGCCTCGGCTGGATCAAGGTGGTCTTTCCGAACCTGACATTCGCCGCCGCGGCGATCATCTGCCTTGCCGCCTATGTCATCCTGGCCATCATCGCCTCCCGGCATCCCGACCTTGAGATGGACGACCCGAATGCGCCGATCGAAGAACTGCCAAAGGCATGGGACGTGGCCGTTACGGGCTTCTATTTTCTGCTGCCCATCGTCATCCTGATCTGGTGCATCCTGATCGAGCGGCTGTCGCCGACCACGTCCGCCTATTGGGCGACCATCTCCATGCTCACCATCGTGCTCACCCAGCGGCCGCTGAAAGCGGCCTTGCGGGCTAGCGGAGAAATGGGCGCTGCCTGGAAACAGGGCTTCAGGGACTTCATCGACGGTATGATCTCCGGCGCCCGCAGCATGATCGGCATCGGTGTGGCCACGGGCGCGGCCGGCATCATCGTCGGCACGGTCTCCCTGACCGGCGCGCACCAGGTGGTCGGCGAATTCGTCGAATTCCTCTCCGGCGGCAACCTCATGCTCATGCTCTTCCTGGTGGCGGTCATGAGCCTGATCCTCGGTATGGGTCTGCCGACCACGGCCAACTATATCGTGGTGTCTTCGCTCATGGCGCCGGTGATCGTCACGGTCGGCGCGCAGAGCGGGCTGATCGTTCCCCTGGTCGCCGTACATCTGTTCGTATTCTATTTCGGCATCCTGGCCGACGACACGCCCCCGGTGGGTCTGGCGGCCTTTGCCGCGGCGGCCATATCGGGAGGAGATCCGATCCGCACCGGTATCCAGGGCTTCAGCTACGATATCCGCACGGCGCTTCTGCCGTTCCTGTTTATCTTCAACACGGAACTGCTGTTGATCGACGTCGGTCCGGTGAAGGCGGTCTTCATCTTCGTCATCGGGGTGACGGCGATGATGCTCTTCGCGGCGGCGACGCAAGGCTATTTCCTCGCCAGAAGCCGGATATGGGAAACCGCCGCCCTGCTTCTGGTCGCCTTCACGCTTTTCCGCCCCGGGTTCTGGCTCGACTACGTCCAGGCCCCTTATGTGGACCGGCCGGGTTCGGATCTGGTCCAGCTTGCCGGCCAGGTTGAAGATGGCGGTACGCTTCGAATGGTGGTCTCGGGACCGGATTTCGACGATCCCGACCAGATCGAGGATCTGACGCTGGTGATTGAACTCGGGCCGAAAGCCGACGGCACCGACCGCCTGTTCAAGATCGGCCTGACGGTCATGGAAGACGGGGACAAGACGGTTCTGGAAGAGCCGCTGCCCGGAACGCCGTATTTCACCCAATTGCAGGGATACGATTACTACGCCGACGAGAGCGTGGTGGTTTCGAAAGTGCAATTGCCCGCAGAAAGGATGCCGAAGGAAGTCTTCTACATTCCTGCATTGCTGCTGTTGGGACTTGTTATCCTGATGCAGCGCCGCCGCCAGACCGTGCCGGCATTCTAACACTCTAAAGTCGATCGACTTCGAGACCTCCAATCGATTCCGATTGGAGGTCTGTCGATCTAGAATTGGGGGAAAACAATGACTGGTAAAATTCTCGTATCGCTCGATCTCGGCGAGCCGGAAGACGCAAGGCAGCTTCTGAAAACCGCGGAGGACCTGGCAGGCCTTCGCACGGACGAGCTTCACATCGTCACCGTCGTGCCGACGTATTCCATGCCGATCGTGGGCTCTTATTTCGGTCCCGGAGAGGAAGAAAAGGTTCTTGAAAGGGCGCTTTTGGCCCTCAAGACCTTTCTTTCCGAAAATGCCGCGTCGCCGGAAAAGGTCAAAGGGCATATCGCCCACGGTTCGATCTATTCCGAGATCATGAATGTCGCCGACAAGCTGGACTGCGACCTTATCGTGATCGGAGCCCACCGGCCCGGCCTGAGCGACTACCTGCTCGGTCCCAACGCCGCGCGCGTGGTGCGCCACGCCAACCAGTCCGTTTACGTCGTCCGGCATTAGGGACAGACCTCCAATCGGCAGCGATTGGAGGTCTGACGATCTAAAGCGTGCCGCGTCAAATTGAATTCAGGAAATCGCCCGAACGCATTTGCAATGCAAACGCTGCCTCGGGCGTTCTCCCAAATCCATGAATCCGCTTAAACGCGACGCGCTCTAAGTCGCGGTTGTCTTGGTCTTGTGTCTGCTGAAGAGACCGGCCGCCTTCAAGACGGCGACGTAAAGGACCGGCACAAGCAGAATTCCCAGGATTGCCGAGAAGACGATCCCGCCGAGCATTCCCGTGCCGATCGATTTTTGCGCCTGCGAACCTGCGCCGGTCGCAAGCACCAAGGGTGTGATACCCAGGCCGAAGGCGAAGGACGTCATGATGATCGGCCGCAGGCGCAGACGGGCCGCTGTAATCGTGGCCTCGTACAGTTCCGTTCCCTGCGACCGCAATGTCTGCGCAAATTCGACGATCAGAATTGCGTTTCGCGAGGCCAGTCCGATGATCGTCAGAAGCCCGACCTTGAAGTAGACATCGTTCGACTGGCCGAAATACCAGGTTGCCAGCATGGCCCCGAAGAGACCCACCGGGACGCACAGCATGACCGAGAAGGGGACTGTCCAGCTTTCGTACAGGGCCGCGAGACAGAGGAACACGATCAGCGCGGACAACGAAAAGAGGATCGTCTGCTGATCGCCGGCAAGGCGTTCCTGATAGGAAATTCCCGTCCAGGCAAAGCCGTAACCGCCCTCGAGCTTTCCGACCAGTTCCTCCATCGCGTCCATGGCCTGACCGGAACTCACCCCGGGGGCGGTGGCGCCTGAGATCTGGAGCGCCTGGCTGTCGCCGTAGCGTTCAAGACCCGGGTAGGTTTCCGACCATTCCTTGGTCACGAAGGCCGAGAAGGGCACCATCTCGTTATCGCTGTTGCGCGCGGACCAGGTGTCGATATCCGTCGGCTGCATGCGCCATGTCGCGTCGCCCTGCACGATGACCTTGCGCTGATCGCTGCCGAGGCTGAAGTCATTCACGTAAGCGCCGGCGAATACCGTCGTCAGCATCGTATTGATGTCCGCCAGCGCGAGCCCGTAGGCTTCCGCCTTCTGCTGGTCGATATTCAGCCGCAGGGACGTCTGCTTGGCGTTGTCGCTGCTGCGCACGCCGAGAACCCGGCTGTCCGTCTGGGCTGCGGCGACCAGCTTGTCGGCGGCTTCGCTCAAGGCGTCGATGCCGTTTCCGGCCTGGTCCGTCAGGTACATAGTGAACCCGGAGGAGGATCCAAGCCCCTGGATCGCCGGAGGCAACAGGAAATAGACCTGCGCCATCCTGTTGTTGAAGAACGCGGCATTCGCGCGCGCGCTGATTGTGGCGGCGCTGAGGTCCGGACGATCCTTGTAGCCCTTGAGTTTGACGAACAGCAGCGCCTTGTTCTGGCTGACGCCGCTGAAACTGAACCCGAGCGCGGCAAACACCGAGGTCACGACATCGGATTCCTTGTCGAGCAGATATTGTTCGACGGCTTCCACGGCCTGCGCGGTCTGCTCTGTCGTTGCGCCTTCAGGCAACTGCACCATCGCCATCATCACGCCCTGATCCTCGGTCGGAACGAAAGACGACGGCAGACGGTCGAAAATCCACATGGTGCCGTAGCCGATCGCGAAGACCAGAACGATCGCGCTGAACGGGCGGCGCGCCAGACGGCTGACAATGCCGCAATATCCATCTGTCATCCGGTCGAAACCGGTGTTGAACATCCGTATCGGCGCGGCGCGGGGCTTGCCGTGCCTCGGCTTCAGCAGCTGTGCGCACATGGTCGGCGTCAGAACAAGGGCGACAAACAGCGACAGGACCATCGCTGTGATGATGGTGACCGAGAACTGGAAGTAGATCACACCGGTCGATCCGCCCATGAAGGCCATGGGTAGAAACACCGCGGACAGCACCAGAACAATCCCGACCAGCGCCCCGGATATGTCCTTCATGCTCTTCTCGGTGGCCTCGAGCGCGCTCAGGCCCTCTTCCTCCATGATCCTCTCGACGTTTTCGACGACGACGATCGCGTCGTCCACCAGAAGGCCGATGGCCAGAACCATGGCGAACATGGTCAGGGTGTTGATCGACATGCCCAGCATCGACAGCACGCCGAAAGTTCCCAGCAGCACGATCGGGACGGTGACCGCCGGTATCAGCGTTGCCCGCCAGCTTTGCAGGAAGAGCAGGGTCACGAGCGAGACAAGCACAATGGCCTCGCCCAGCGTCTGATAGACCTGATCGATGGATTCCTGCACAAAGGGCGAGATGTCGAAGGGATATTCGACCGTCACCCCTTCCGGCAGAGCAGAAGACAGTGTCCTGGTGGCGGCCCGGACGCGTTTTGCCGTTTCCACCGCGTTTGCGCCGTCCGCGAGACTGACTCCGAAGCCGGCTGCCGGTTTGCCGTTGTAGCGGCTCGAGGTTCCGAAATCTTCGGCCGACAGTTCAATTCTGGCGACATCGGACAAATAAACGCTTGAGCCGTCCTTGTTGGTCTTGAGAAGAATGCGCTCGAAATCCTGTACCGTCGAAAGCTGGGATTGCGCCGTGAGCGCCATGGTGATCTGCTGACCCTTGAGCACCGGCTGGCTGCCAAGCGATCCGACCGTGACGTTGGTGTTTTGCTCGGACACCGCAAGGCTCACATCCGAGGGACTGATCTGAAACCGGTAGAGCCGGTAGGGATTGAGCCAGATCCGCATCGCGAATTGCGTGCCGAAGCTGTTGATGGATCCGACACCCTCCACTCTCTGGACAGTGTTCTGAATCGTGGACGTCAGAATGTTGCCCAGCTGAACCGAGTTGTAGGCGCCGTCCTTCGAGACGAGGGCACCCACCAGCAATATCGATGAATTCGACCGGGAGACGGTGAGCCCGGCGCTGATCACCTGCGCAGGCAGTCCCGCCTGGACCAGTTGCAGCTTGTTCTGCACCTGCACCTGCGCGAGTTCAGGCTCGACGCTGTCGTCGAATGTCAGCGAGATGCTCGAGGACCCTTCGGATGAACTCGCGGTCATGTAGGTCATGCCGCTGAGCCCGGTCATGCCGTTCTGGATAACGGAGGTCACGGAGTTGTCGACGACTTCAGCGGAGGCCCCGGCGTAGCTTGCGGAGATCGTGACCGTGGTCGGCGCGATTTCGGGATATTGCGAAATCGGCAGTGAATTCAGGCCGTAGAGGCCGAACAGCATGGTCACGATCGCAAGAACCCATGCAAAGACGGGCCGCCGGAGGAAAAAGGAAGCCATCGGACTATTTCTCCGTCTTGGGTTTCGAGGCGTCGTCCTGAACCAGTCCGTCGGCATTGATCGTCGCGGGCACCGGGTTGACTTTCACTCCCGGCCTCATCGCCACAAGGCCGTCGACAATGACCTTGTTGCCGGGCTGAAATCCCGTTTCCACGACCCAGTTGTTCTCGTAGGTCCCCTTTTCGGTGAACTGGACCTGTTTCGCGGTGTTGTCCTTGTCGACGATAAAAGCCGTCAGCAGCCCGGTGTTGCCGCGCTTGGCCGCCCGCTGCGGAACAAGAAAGGCGTCCACCGTTCCGATCTGAATATCTCCGCGCAGAAACATGCCGGGGAGAATCTTGTTGCCGGGGTTTTCAAATCTGAACCTCAGTGACGCCGTTCCCGTGGTGGTGGTCACTGTCGTTCCCGCGGCCACGAAGTTTCCTTCGCTTGCAAAGGCTTCGCCGGTCTCCAGGGTCAGTTTCGCTTTCAGGCGCTCGGTTATCTTCAAGCTGCCGGCTTCGACTTCCGCGCGCAGCTTCAAGATGATCGTGCTGGATTCCTGCATGGTCACTTCGATCGGATCGAGCGTCGTGACGATGGTCATGGCATCGGACTGCGAGCCGACAACGAGATCGCCGACCGAAACACTGGCAACGTCGGCTCTGCCCTTGATGGGGCTCTTGATTGTCGTCCAGGAGAGCTGCGTGCGGGCGAAATCAAGGGAAGCCTGAGCGGATTTGAGGCTGGCCTCGTCGGTGGCCATGGTCGCCTGCGCCTTCTCGACCTGGGCTTTTGAGGTCGCCGTCCCTTCAAGGGATTTCGACCTTTCGTAAGAGGCCTTGGAAGCAGTCGCATTCGCCTGGGCAGTGGCTACATTCGCTTCGGCCTCCGCTACCGCGGCCGCATAGCTGGCATCGTCCAGCTTGAACAGAGGATCACCGACGGCAATTTCCTTGGTTGGATCGTACAGAATTTTTTCGACGACCCCGCTGACGCGCGGCCGGATGCTGACCTGCCGGAATGCAACCGCGCGGCCGGGAAGGCTCAGGATGCGCGGAACCTCCTGTTTCGCCATGGTCACGACCCCGACGTCCATGGGGGGCGCGCCGGTCTGGGCGAAGGCGGCATCGTGCGCCGTCAACCCAAGGCTGATTGCCGCTGCGATCCACAATCTCAAATAGCCGGCTTCTTTGCATACCGATCCGAACATATCTGCACGACCCTTGTTTGCTGAAATACGAGACCTACGGCCCTGGAAGGAATTGCGGTCTCTTTCCTAAGCATCTTTCGTGAAGGAATATTGAATCGACGGTATTTCGTGACAGCAAATTCTACATATTTTTCTTTTCTCGTGCGGTCCGGTCGACGGGCATCACTTTCTCTCCACCTTCCGAGTTGTTCCGAATCACACGACTATGTTTGAATGTGAATCCAAATCCTTTCGGAAAACTTGATGGATGGATCCGGTGCAAGAATTCCGGTCTCAATTGGTGTTTCGGCAGGTCATGTCAGAAATACCAATAAAAAAAGCCCGGCTGCGGAAGTTGGCAGCCAGGCTCGAAATCCAATTGTATCTTCGGCGCCGCAGATGTCCCGCGGTTACTTCATCAAGAAGCTTTTGACGCTGCGGCGGAAGAGGAAGAACGTGACTTCGTTGCGGCCTCGTATTCCTTCTTGAAGAAACCGCGCATCTTTTCGGCATCGAACGTCAGAAGCGTGCCACCGGATTCGAAATGCATTGTGAAGGTGCGCCCCACGGCGTAGGTCGCAGCGGTGGCGAAGATCGGCGCGCTTACGATACCGAGAGCCGTGCCAAGTACCGGAATGGCCTTCAGCAAGCTCGCCGCAGTGATGCCTGCTCCGACCGGAACGATTGTCGACAGAAGAGCGGTGATCGCTGCCTTGCCGGCATTGGAGCTGAACTTTACGTCGTAAACGTCGGAGATGTCCTTTACGAGTTTAAGTTGCAGCGCCGCGATGGCTGCGAGATCCACGACGGGTATCGGAATGAACGCCGCGCCGCCGGCAAAGGCGGCATAGCGTTTGGTCAACGAGAGTGCCGTGTCGGCACGATCAAGCTCTTCAGTCTCGGTGGCAGGCATATCTATCTCTTCCTATAGCGAACGAGTCGGCGTGTGGCTAAGTCGTGTGCCGGTCGCACCGGCTATATGGAAAGGCCGGCAATTCGGCCCCCAATACATCTGCCCTTTGAGAAAAGAGCGAAGCAGCGAGAACCTAATGGAAAAACGCCCAAACGACAACGAAAAATCCCGATGTGATTGTAAAAAATGCTGATGAATCAAGTTTCGAATTGCCAATTCATTACAATCCGCGCGGTTCAGTTCCCGAGGCCATGCCTTTCTGATAGCGGCTTCAGCGCCTCGAATACGCAGCTTGAAAATGCGTGCGGGTGAGAGTGCAGAAAGAAGTGACCGCCGTCAACGATTTGCAAATGAAATGAACCACTTGTCTCATTTTTCCAGGGCTGCATGTCGCCCGGTCCGGCATAGGTGTCATGGCGTCCGGCTATGGCAAGAATGGGAAGATCCAACGGGGCAGAGGTTCGGGTCACGGCCTGTCTCGCAATGCTGAAATCCGCACGCAAAGTTGGTTCCACCAGCATTTTCAGCTCATCGTTGCACAGCACTTCCTCGGGCGTGCCTTCGTATCCCGCGATCAGATCCCAGAAAGTTTCCGAGTCGAGCGATTCAATCCGCGGGATTCTGGAAGGCAGTGCCGGAGCCGCATGGGCCGCGACAATGAGCTGAAGCGGAAGAGGCCGTCCCGCCGCCGCGAGCGCATGCACAAGTTCAAGGGACACCCGGCTTCCCATGGAATAACCCAAAAGCGCATAGGGCCTGTCGAGATGGGGTGCAACCTCAGACTGCAGGATCTCCACCAGCTCCGCCAGATTTCCGACAGGCGGTTCAAACATGCGGTTTTCGCGGCCCGGCAGTTGAACCGGTTGAACATCGAGCCAGTCGGGCGCGGCCCGGCAAAACGCCTGAAACTGCGCTACACCGCCTCCGGCGAAGGGCAGTACGAAAAGCCGCAGAGGCGCGGCTGCCTGATTTTCGGCGCGGGGAAGCCATGGGCTTTTTCTTGAAGCGGTAGCGATCACGGGCAGCAGCTTTCCGGGGCAGGATAAAAAGACATCTGTGAAGTCGTGTCCGGTGTCAGGATATCTCCGGACATTCATAATCGTAAAGCCGGATCTCAAGGCGTTTGCCGAAGGTTGCGACATGAGCCACCGCCCCCGCGGGCGCCGGAAGACGTTGAAGGGAGATCCACCGACCGGCGATTTTGCCGGTCACCGGTCCTGTAGCGGTGAGCGAACCGAGCGATATCGTGCGAGGGTCCGTCATGAGCCCGGTGCCAAGCAGCTTGAGCACGGATTCCTTCGCGGTCCACAGCAGGAGAAACCGTTCCGCGGTTATTCCCTCCGCGTGCGCCTGCCGCCACTCGCCGGGCGCTGCGATCTGGCGAAACAGCGGCACCGGATCGTCCCGTGGAGGCGGTTCGAGGTCGATCCCCACCGGCCCGGCGGAGATGGCGAGCCAGATTTCCTCGTCGGAGTGGGTCACGTTGAAGCCGATGGGATCGCCCGGCAGTCCGGGTTTGCCGTGAGGACCGGCCGTGATCGCAAGATCCGATGAGGGAACGCCCAATTCGGTGGAGATTTTCCGGCGTACCCACGTCCGGCCGGCACGATAGCGCGCCGCATCAGTCGGTCGCACGAACCGCGACGCCCGTTCTATTTCGGCTTCGCTCAATAAGCTGCAATCATCGGACAACTCCTCAAACCGGGCCCTGAAGATATCGACGCATCCGGTGGAACGGGGCGGATCTGATGATTGGATTTGCACAGACACGTTCCTCCGGCGGCGCTCACGATCCCTGAGAACGTCCCGATCCGTCGAGGCAAATCGGCCGTGCCGAAATTAGTTCCTCTCTGCGGGCGGAACCCTGTTCTTAATTCATGTCCGAGTTGGTCCGCAAGGGCTTGCAAAACCGCTGCGGGACTTTCAATAATGTATTAATGTATGTATTTTCCCTTTCCGCTCTGTTGGCGGATCGAGTACTTTTGACTATAAAAATGCAACCTATGGTAGGTCTCGCGAAGTGTTCTCTGGATGGGTTTAAATCTCATATTGACACTTATTACAATGTTTGCCTATCTCAGGACGATAATGCAGATTTGACTGGAATATTCGCTTGTATAGCTGCACGCTAGAAGCCTTTCCGCAACCCACGTCATGATCGCCAGGGGCTCGAATTGCAGAAATCCGGACCAGTGCGGGTCTCTTATGACAAGTCACCACAACCGGTGGGCGAGGCCAGTCAGATCAAGTTCGCGGGGACGGATGAGGATCTGCGCAATCTGCTGCTGCAGGCAAATCCGGATCGGGGCATTCATTACGGAATACAGGGTGAAACTTACCAGTCTTATGCTGAGCTAAGCGAAGCAGGGGAACGGATCGCTCTCGGCCTGATGGCGGCGGGCGTTGCCGAGGGAGACGCCGTGATCGTGATGATCGGCGCGCCGCGGCATTTCCTTGAATGTTTCTGGGGATGTCTGCTCGCCGGAGCGCAGCCGGTCCCCCTGCAGTCCGGCGCGACCGATGAGGCGGCGCTCAAGGTCTTGCGGGTGGCGGAGGTTCTCGGATCGCCGTGGCTGATTTCCGACAGGGATCTCTCGTCGCCGTTCGACAGGATATCGGCGGCACACGGTCTTGAAGACGTGTTGAGTATCCTTGCCGCTAAGCAGTTGAGCCATGGTGCACTGGTCAACAGACTTGAGGATGCGGTTCTGCGCCTTCGCCTCAAAACCGTGGGCGTGGGCCCCGACAGCACGGCCTTCATACAGTTTTCCTCCGGATCGACGGGCGATCCGAAAGGTGTGGTCCTTACCCACCGCCGGATCCTCGCGCATCTGGCGGATCTTGGAACCAGTTGCGAGGCATGTTCCGATGATGTCTTCCTGAGCTGGTTTCCGCTGACGCATGACATGGGAATGATGCTCATGCATCTCCTGCCGCTCGCCCTTGGAGCGGAACAGGTGCAGATCGAGACGAAGTCCTTCGTACAGCGGCCCCGGCGTTGGCTGGCCCGTGCCGCGGAGCTGAAAGCGACCGTTCTTTGCACCAATAATTTCGGCCTCAAGCATTTCCTGAAAGTGACCGAGGGCGGCACTCCGGTGCGGGACGATCTCTCCGGTGTCCGGCTGATGTTCAACGCGGCGGAACCCATCTCGGCGGAACTGTGGGAAACGTTCATGACCTTCGTGAGCGAGACCGGCCTCCCGCGTTCGGCGATGTATCCGGGCTACGGTCTTGCCGAAGCGACGCTGGCTGTGTCGGTCCCGGTTCCCGGCGACGGACTTCGTACCCTCAGCGCAAGCCGCGCCGCGCTCGGTCCCGGCGATACGGTGCGCCCGCCCGACAAGCCGCGGGACGAGGTTCTGCTGGTCGATGTCGGACGGGCAATTGAAAATACCAGGCTGCGCATCGCGGGAGAGGGCGGTGCCGATCTCGGCGAAGGCCGTATCGGCGAGGTTCAGCTTCAGAGCCGCAGTGCGGCGGAGGGTTATCTCAACCTGCCACATGACGCGCTTTACACTTCGGACGGCTGGCTTCGGACCGGCGATCTGGGCCTGTTGCGCGACGGCAGGCTGTTCATTACCGGCCGGATCAGGGAGATGATCACCCAGGGCGGCCAGAACTTCTATCCTCACGATATCGAACGGGTGGCAGAAACCATTGCGGGGGTTGACCTCGGCAGGGTCGTCGCAACGTCGGTCTTCGATCCTGACGCGCAGAGCGAACAGCTCCTCATCTTTCTGCATGCCCGACGGGTCGATGCCGCGCTGGCCAGGTTGGCGCGCGACGTTCAAAGTGCGCTTGCCGCGCAGGGTGGATGGAATGTGGACCGGGTCGTTCCGATCACGGCGGTTCCAAAAACCTCAAGCGGCAAAATCCGCAGAAACTTTCTGGGAAGACAGTATCTGTCGGGAGCGTTCGACAGTGCGGCGGCGGAACTTGAGCGGCTGATGCGGGTAAACGCGCGACGCCTCGCAGGCGACCAGCGGGTCCGCACGCGGCAGATCCTTGGCGTGCTCCAGGCCAGCGCGGTCCGGTTGCTCGCCCGGCCGGATATCGATATTCGCAGGCCGCTTGCCGATCAGGGTCTCAACTCGGCCCGGGCAATGGCTCTGCTGGTGGATGCCGGCCAGACGCTGGGACGGGAGATTTCCGTCGCGCAGCTTTACGATAATCCGACTTTACTCTCGCTTGCCGAAGCCCTGAGCGCGGAAGCTCCCGGGCGAAGCGGTGCGCAAGCTGTCACGGTCCAGCCGGGGGTGGCGATCACTGGCATCGGTTGCCGGTTTCCCGGTGGCATTTCGACGCCTGAAAGCCTGCTGGAGATGCTCGCCGAAGGCCGTTCGGCGATCGGGCCGCTGCCGGATGGCCGAGCCCCTGAAAATCTTCCCGCGCGCAGGCGTCCGGTCGCCGGTTTCCTCCAAACAGTCGACATGTTCGACACGGCCGTGTTCGGTATTTCCTGGGCGGAAGCGGCGGCGATGGATCCGCAGCAGCGGCTGCTTCTGGAGGTCTGCTGGGAAGCGCTGGAGCGGGCGGGGCTCAGCGGTGCGGAGCGCAACACGCAATCGGTGGGCGTCTTTGTGGGTATCGGACCGGGAGAATACGGTCTGGGGAGAAACGCAAAGCCGGACCAGTTTTCCTATACGGGCATCGCATCGGCGGTTGCCGCCGGTCGTCTCGCCTTCGCTCTTGGCCTGAAGGGTCCGGCCATGGTGGTGGATACGGCGTGCTCCTCCGCGCTTGCGGCCGTGCATCTGGCGGTGCAAAGCCTCATTGCCGGTGAATGCGACGCGGCGATCGCGGCCGGCGTCAACCTGATCCTCGGTCCGGACGGGCATGCCAAGCTCGAGGCCGTTTCGGCGCTCTCGCCGACGGGGCAGTGCCGGGCATTCGATGATCGGGCCGACGGGTATGTCCGGGGCGAAGGCTGCGGCGCAGTGGTGCTGCGCCTGGCCGATCAGCTGGCGGATGGCGATCCGGTCGTCGCGCTCATATCCGGCACAGCGCTCAATCAGGACGGGCGCAGCAGCGGACTGACCGTGCCGAGCGGTCCCGCGCAATCCGCGCTGATCAACCGGGCGCTTGCCCGGGCAGGACTGCAGCCCAGTGCGATCGACTATGTGGAGACGCACGGAACGGGCACCCCTTTGGGCGATCCGATCGAGGCCGAAGCGCTGAACCGGGTATTCGGCCATGACCGACCGGCGGACAGGCCGTTGTTCATCGGATCGGCCAAGACCAATCTGGGGCATCTGGAATCCGCGGCCGGAATCCTGGGCCTGATCAAGACCGCTGTGTGTGTTCGCGATGCCGTCCTGCCGGCGAGCCTCAATTTCGAAACGCCGAACCACAGGATCGCCTGGGGTTCCGGGCCTCTGCAGGTCGTGAGCGAAACACGCAAGTGGCCCTCCGGTGACGGGAAGCGCCGCGCCGGCGTTTCGGCGTTCGGTCTATCGGGCACGAATGCCCATGTGATCGTCGAACAGGCCGCGGACCGGGCGGTTGCGGACGTAGCGGAAGCAGAAGAAGGCGGTCCGCTGCCCATTCTTACCTTCTCGGCCGCCACGCCTGAGGCCTTGCGCGCGCTGGCAGGGCAACTCCGCGACTATCTCGACGCGCGGCCGGAGACCGACCTGCGCATGTTTTGCGCGGCGACCGCCGCAAGCCGTTCCGATTTCGGGCATATCGCCGCCGGTGCTGTTGAGGATGTCGTTTCGGCCAGGACGGCGCTCAAGTCCTTCGCGGAGGGCGGTTCAGGCCGTCTGCGTATGGGACGCAGGCGCAGCGATGTGCTGCATCAGCTGGCTTTCGTCTTTACCGGGCAGGGCAGCCAGTGGGCCGGCATGGGGGCCGATCTTCTCGGCCGCTCCAAGGCCTTTGCCGCCGAAATCGACCGCGTCGATATTCTGCTCGCTCCGCTCACAGGCTGGACGGTTCGCGAAACCCTGACAGACGTACAGGGTGGAGACCTGCTGCGCCGCACCGACAGGGCTCAGGCGGCAATTTTCGCTGTGCAGGTCGCGCTTGTGCGGCTGCTCGAAGGACTGGGCCTGACACCTGACGCCGTGATCGGCCATAGCGTGGGCGAGATCGCGGCGCATCACGTCGTGGGGATACTGTCTCTGGAGGATGCCGTTCGGCTCGTCGCCCTGCGCGGCTCGCTCATGCAGGCGGCCACGGGCCGTGGACGCATGCTCGCCGTGGCATTGAGCGAAGAGAACGTCGCACCCCACCTTGCCGCCGTCGACGGGCTGGATCTCGCCGTCGTCAACGGGCCGGAACAGGTGGTTCTGTCGGGCGACGCGGATGCCGTCGCCGCGATGGCCGGGCGGTTGGACAGGCTGGGTATCCGCAATACCGATCTTGACGTGGACTATGCTTTCCACGGCCGCCATGTTGCGGCCGAGGCCGCCCTTCTAACCGAGAAACTGGATGGGCTTGCGGCGGTTCCCGGACTGGTTCCGCTCTATTCGACGGTCACGGGCGGTCTGCTTCAGCCCGAAGAGGCCACTCCAGATTATTGGGGCCGCAATGTTGGCGGCACGGTTCGGTTTGCCGATGCCATGGCCGCACTGTTCGCGGACGGGTGCACGGATATTGTCGAGATCGGTCCGCATCCGGCGCTCCGGCCCGTTATTGCGGCCTGCGCGGAAGCCGCCGGGTCCGGAGTGAGCACGGACGCCTGTATCGGAACCTTGCGAAAGGGCGAACCGGGCGCCGTGAGCCTGGCTGACGCATTGGCCGAGCTGACCTGCCGGGGCCTTGCGCCGGATCGCACGCAACTTCTGCCCGTCGGTATCGTATTGCCCGATCTGCCCACCTATCCCTGGCAGCGCGAGCGCTTCTGGCTTGAGGATTTCAGGCCGTGGGACGCTCTGACGACGGAGGGCGATGCGCAGCTGGCGCGGATGTTCACAACGGCGGCCCGCCCCGTGACCATGCCGTTGGCCGCAAACGAATTGCCACCGCTCACAATCATCTACGGTCCGGACGATACAAGGGGCATGCAGGCCGCGGAAAACCTCAGGCAGCTTGTCGAAGCCGAACGACCATGCCGGGTTGTTCCGGTGTCCGGCGAAATGGCGCTAGACCAGGGTGACAGTGGCTGGCTCGTTCACATTGCCGGAACCTCCTCGCCGGAGCGGATGTCCAAGGCGTTGGCGGATGTCGCCAACGTGGTTCAGACTGCGCTCGCCCGCGAGGGTTCGAGGCTCTGGCTGGCCACGTTCGATGCGGTGGACGAGGACCCGGGACCGGATGCGCTGGAAGCGCTCTTCCGTGTCGTGGCGCGTGAACACCCCGAGCTGAAAGGCGCGCGCGCGCGACTGGCGCGGGATGCGGATCTGGCCGGATTCGCCGCCTTGTTGCGCAGCGATGTGTCGGATTTTAGCGAGGACGAATTGCGTCTCGACGGCCCCGACTTCTTCACGGAGCGCGTGACACCGGTCAAGGACGAGGTCCCGGTCCGCTCCTGGCAACTGCGCAGCGACGCGAGCTATCTCGTGACCGGCGGTACGGGCGGTCTCGGGCTTGCGCTTGTCGAGTGGCTTGTCGCCCGGGGGGCGGGCCGGGTGGTCGTTTCCGGCCGCTGCGAACCGGGCCCGAAGGTTCAAGCCGCGATGAAGCGCCTGAACACGGAATCGGTGCGGCTTGAGGCGGTGGCCGTGGATACCACCGACCGGGCCGAAATGACCACGCTGATTGATCGCCTGTCTGGCGGTGAAATGCCCTTGCGCGGGGTCGTCCATGCCGCCGGTGTGCTCAAGGACAGCATAGTTCATTTGCTGACGCCCGAGCTGATCGGGGAGGTGACGGATCCCAAGATCACCGGCGGCTGGATACTGCACGAGCTGACCCGTGATCTGCCGCTGGACTATTTCGTTTGCGTCTCCTCCATCGCGGCCCTGCTGGGGCCGCCGGGGCAGGGAGCCTATGCCGCGGGCAATGGCGGGCTCGATGCGCTGGCGCGGATGCGCGCCGCGCAGGGGCTGCCCTCTCTCAGTCTTCAGGCCGGTATCATGGAAAATATCGGAATGACGTCCAAGGGTGCCGTGGCGGATCGAGATCTTCCCGCGCTGGGTATCGTTCCCCTTTCCCCGGCTGTGCTTTTCGACGGGCTTGAACGGGCGTGGACGACGGGCGAACCCGTGGTCGCCCTGGCCGAATTCGACGCCGAAAAATGGACGAACTATCTGCCGGACACCGCAAACCGGGCCCGGCTGTGCGAACTGTCGATCGAGCGGGAACCGGAAGCCGTTTTGAAACCTTCCGCATCACCGCCTGTCAGCACTATAAAAAATCACGCAGCGCTGCAGCGTATCGCAGCGCTTCCGGCGTCCGAACGGACGGACGCCCTCATTTCCGAGCTCGCGGAAATTATCGAGGCGGAGAACCAGACACCGGCGGACCGGCTGGATCCCGACCTCAGCCTTCGGGAACTCGGGGTCAGTTCTCTTACGATCGTCGAGTTGCGCAAGGCCGTCGAAGCCCGTTTCGATCATCCGATTTCGATCACGCGTTTTTTTGAATTTCCCACGATCCGCAGTTTTGCCGCTCATCTTGCAGAAACACTCGATTTCGGTGAAGCGGCGGCCGGCACGCCGCCACCGGTAAAGAAGAAATCCGGGTCGCGGACTGGCGAACGGCAGCCAGACAGCCGCTCCGCAGTCCGCGAGGCATTGCGGCGCAAGCTGGAGAAGTATCAATGAGCGCCGGCGTCATTCCCTCCGATCAGGATCGCGAGCTGGAAGAACAGGCGCTTGACGTTATAACCCTGCTTGAAGAACGGTTGGAAATGGCGCTTTCCGGCCAAAACGAGCCTATCGCGATCATCGGTATGGGCTGCCGGTTTCCCGGCGGTGCGAACAATCCGGACGCATTCTGGGACGTGCTCAACCGCGGGAGCGACACATCCGGGGAAGTCCCTGCGGACCGGTGGGAGCCGGTGGAAGGCGGAGAGTCGTTTTTCGTATCCACGCGGGGCCATTTTCTCGACGCACGCGCCGACCGGTTTGATGCCGGCCTTTTCGGTCTCGCGCCCGCGGAACTTACCGCAATGGATCCGCAACAGCGATTGCTGCTGGAAGTGGCATGGGAAGCCTTCGAGGACGCGGGCCTGCCAATCGATGCGGTCGCCGGCAGCCAGACGGCGGTTTTCATCGGGCTGGAAAAATCGGACTACACCCGCGCAAGCCTCTTTTCCGACGACCTGAGCCGGATCACGCCGCATACCGGGACGGGCGTGGCGCATTCCTGCGCGGCCGGCCGTCTCGCCTATACATTCGATTTGCGCGGGCCGGCAGGTGTTGTGGATGCAGCATGCGCATCGTCCCTGCTGGCGCTCGACCAGGCCTGTCAGAAGCTCTGGCGCGGCTCCGCGGATCTGGCGCTTGCCGGCGGTGTGAGCCTGATGCTCGGGCCCGAAGTCTTCGCGGCGTTGTCGAAGCTCGGCGCATTGGCGCCGGACGGGCGATGCAGAACCTTCGATGCGTCAGGCAACGGCTATGGCCGGGGTGAAGGCTGCGGTGTCTTGGTGCTCAAGCGCCTTTCGGACGCACAGCGGGACGGTGACCGGATACAAGCGCTTGTCCACGGCGTCGCCGTCGGCCATGGCGGCCGCAGCAACGGCCTGACAGCGCCCAACGTCCGCTCGCAGGTGCAGGTGATCCGTGCGGCGCTGACCGGCGCTAGAAAGCAACCGGCGGACGTCGACTATGTCGAAGCACATGGAACAGGCACACAGATGGGCGATCCCATCGAAATTGCCGCGCTTGCGGAAGTCTTTGGCCCGGATCGGCCCGTCGACCGGCCGCTGCTTATCGGGTCTGCCAAATCGAATATCGGTCATCTGGAAGCGGCAGCCGGTATGGCCGGCATCATCAAACTTGTGCTCGCGCACCAGCACGGTCACATTCCCCCGAACTGCAACTTTGACACTCCAAATCCTTTCATCGACTGGGACGCCGCGCCGATCGAAGTCGTCAGCCGGCCGCGCCCGTGGAACGGTCCGGTCCCGCAGGTCGGGACAGCTGTGTCACGACTGGCGGGTGTCAGTGCATTCGGGTTCAGCGGCACGGTTGCCCATGCCCTGATCGGGTCTCCGCCGGAGGCGGCGCCTGTCCCGAAATCAGCCTGCCGCCGGCCTGCACAGATCCTCACGCTTTCAGCCCGTTCGACTGAAGCGCTTGAGGCTCAAGCCCGGCAAATGGCTCACTTGCTTGACGCGCCCGGCAACGATTTTCAGACCGTCTGCTCCAACGCTAATACGACACGCAAGCATCACGAGCTTCGGGCCGCCGTAATCGGCGATACGCCGAAGGAGGTGACGGATCTCCTGAAAGGGCCGCTGGAGCCGGTCGCCGGGCGTATCCTGCTGGGGAGCGCGAACCCGAATGAAGCGGCGCGAACGGCCTTCGTCTTTTCCGGCCAGGGTGGACTGCAGGGCGGTGTCGGCGCGGACCTCTACGGAACCGTGCCGGCTTTCACGGATACGATCGACCGCTGCGCAGTCACACTCGACCCGGTTCTCGGCCAATCGCTGGCCGGGTTGCTGTTCGAGGGAAAGGCCCCCGAAACAGCGTTCGACGATCCCCGGATCGCGCAGCCGGCCCTTTTCGCCCTGCAGGCGGCTCTGGTCGCCATGTGGCGCGCCTGGGGGGTAACGCCTTCCGTCTTGTTCGGTCACAGCTTCGGACATTTCGCGGCCGCGCATACGGCCGGGGTTCTATCGCTGGACGACGCGCTGGATCTGGTGATCGCCCGCGGAGAGCTTGCTCACAGTGACAGCGGAGAGGGCCGCATGGCGGCCTGTTTCGCCTCCGCGGAGCAGATCCTGGAAACGGCGCGCGGCGAAGGCATCGACGTCGCGATCGCCGCATTCAATGCGCCGGAAAACACCACCGTCTCGGCGACGCCGGAAGCGATGGAGACGCTGATCCAGGCGCTTGCCGCGCTCGGCATCACGGTAAAACTCCTGCCGATCCACCGCGCCTTCCACAGCCCCCTGATGCAGCCTGTCGCGGAGAAGTTTCGCGCCCGTGTCGCCAAGGCCGAGCTGCGCGCGGCGACGATTCCACTGATTCTGGATATGACGGGAGCACCGGCGAGCGCCGAAGAGATTACCGATCCCGCCGTCTGGGCGCGGCAATTGCTCGAACCGGTTCAATGCATGAAGGCATTGGAAACGCTGCGTGGCCGCGAATGTACGGCGGCTCTCGAAATCGGAGCATCCTCGGTGCTCTCGGGTCTCGGCCAGGAAAACGCCGGCGCCGGGAACACAATGGCATGGCTGCCGAGCCTGCGCCGCTCCACCAGCGGCTGGCGGCAGGTGCTGGCGACACTCGGCGAATTGCATGTGCGCGGCGTCAAGGTGGACTGGCGTAGCTTTCACTCGGACGATGGAGCAAGGCGGATCAAGCTGCCGACATATCCCTTCCAGCGTAAAACCTACGCCATGCCGCTCGCGCTGCCAGAGCAGATGCGCGAAGGCGCTTCTTCCGATCCCCGCTGGGCTCAGGTCCACAGCTGGCTGACAACACAAGGGCCCTCAGCGCAAAGCATAGCCGCCGGTCTCGATGCCACCGCCCGTATCGGCCGGCGGCGGCTGGTCTCCTTCGCCCAGGCGATCGGTCTGTTCGATCTTGCCCGATCGCAAACGAGTGCGCAGGCCCTTCTCGCGGCACTCAAAATTTCACCCGGCCACGAGCGTTTGATGCGGTGGTATCTCGACATTCTTGTTGACGATGGCTGGCTGGAGCGCAAGGGCGACGCTTTTTATGTAGCGGATCGCGCAACGCAGACCGATTACTCCGGCTGGTCCGCCGGGACGGAAGCGGAAGAGGCGCGCCTGCGCCAAAGCCATGCGGATCTGAGTGCGGCATTCGATCTGCTGGCCCGTTGTTTCGAGGCCCTGCCGGACGTTCTGCGCGGCATGCGCGATCCGATGGAAGTGCTCATGCCCGGCGGGTCTACCGCGCTGCTCGACGGTCTTTACGGCGACGGGCATCTGTCGCGGTCTTTCAACACCGTCATGGCGCTGGCTGTCCCCGCCGCGCTGACCGGCCTGGAGACACCCAGGGTCCTGGAAATCGGCGGCGGCACCGGAGGGGTCACGCGCGGCATTGTGGACAGTCTGGCAAGCGATCCGCGTCCGGTTCACTACACCTTCACCGATGTGAGCGACGGATTTGTCATGCCGGCGCGGGAGCGCTGGACCGGCGGCCGGCCTTCGATGGCGTTCGCCACCTTCGACGTGACGGTCTCCCCGTCCGAACAGGGCTTCGAGCCGGGCAGTCAGGATGTGCTCGTTGCGTCCAACGTTCTGCATGCGACCCGCAATATCGTCGAGACGCTTCGGAATGCGGCGCAGCTGTTGCGGCCGGGAGGGCGGCTGATCGTCAACGAAGTCACACGGCTGCATGATGTCGTCGGCATGATTTTCGGACTGACTCCGGGCTGGTGGCATTACGAGGATGAAACCGCCCGTATCGCACACTCGCCCGTTCTGAGCGTTCCCGGCTGGAAAAGCGCTCTTGCCCAAGCCGGATTTATTATTGAAGAGGTCTTTACCTTGCCCGGAGACGACAAGAAGACCCCTGTTCAGGCGGCCATCGTGGCGCGTCTCACCGGCCAGTCCGCGAGTGGGGCAATACCGGCCGCACCAGCCGTGCGAACAGAGGTTCAGGCACCTGTTACAGCGTCCCTCGCGGAGCGATCCGCACGGGCGGACCACCTGCAGGATGTGAGCGACCTCATCCGCACGATCAGCGGTATCGAAATCGCCGGTCATGATCTGGACAGCAATCTGTTCGCCCTGGGCATGGACTCGCTGCTCCTCATGCAGCTGCGCAACGCGGTGCAGAAGCGTTTTGGTGTCGATCTGAAGATGAGCCGGTTCCACGAAGAACTGTCCTCGGTGCGGCGGATCGCCGACTATCTTGCCGAAGTGGTTCCTCCCGCACCTGTTGCCGCGCCCTCTCCTCGGCCGGAGCCGCCGGTTTTTCAGGCTCATCCCGTGGCGGAAACGTTTGTGCCGGCCGTTCCTCTGCCGACGGCAGCCGCAGGCACGTCGCTCGAAGCGATCGTGCAGCAGCAGCTCAAGCTGATGTCCGATCAGATCGCGCTTCTGTCAGGGCAACGTGTGGAAGCCAGCCCGCCACGGCCCGCCGCCGCTGTTGCGCCGGTACCCCCGGTCAATACGGCGAGGAATAAATCCCATCCAGCCACGATGCCGGCCGCCGGCGCTCCCCTGGCCGCGGCCGGAAGCGATCTGACGGATCGCCAGCGCGCCTACGTCAGGGATCTGATCGCCCGCTACACGGAACGGACAGCCGCCTCCAAGACCTATGCGGGCAAGGCGCGTCCGAAGCTTGCCGACTGGATCGCCACCATCGGTTACAATCCGGACCTGAAGGAACTGGTCTATCCGATCGTCTCGGCCGGATCGGAAGGCAGCCGCATCCGGGATATCGACGGCAACAGCTATATCGATCTGTCCTGCGGGTTCGGAGTCGATCTGCTCGGTCATCAGCCTGCCTTCGTCACCGAGGCCATCCGCAAGCAGCTCAGCGAAGGCATGGAGCTTGCCACGCAAAGCGACCTGGCCGAGGAAACGGCGGAGCTGCTGTGCGATCTGACAGGCTGCGAGCGGGTCGCCTTCAGCAACACCGGGACCGAGGCGGTGATGACCGCGTACCGTCTGGCGCGTGCCGTGACCGGCAAATCCAGGATCGCGATTTTCCGGGGCTCTTTCCACGGGTCCTATGATGGAGCGATGGCATTCGGCAGTCCGCTCGGAACCATGTCCGCCTCGCTGGGTATCCTGCAAAACCAGATCGAGGACGTGATCGTGCTCGATTACGGTTCCGAAGCGGCGCTGGAGACAATCGCGGCGGAGGCCGATCAACTGGCGGGCGTGCTGGTGGAGCCGGTCCAGAGCCGCAATCCGGAACTGCAGCCACGGGACTTCCTCCATGCCTTGCGCAAACTGACCGGCGAGCGGGACATCACGCTCATCTTCGATGAGCTGATCACCGGATTTCGCTGCCATCCCGGCGGCGCGCAGGCGTATTTCGGCGTCAAGGCGGATATCGTCACCTATGGCAAGGTCCTGGGCGGCGGTCTGCCGATCAGCGCCATCGCGGGCAAGGCGCGTTTCATCGATCCGATGGATGGCGGGGCGTGGACGTACGGCGACGACAGCGGGCCGACAACGACGCAAATCTTCTTTGGCGGGACATTCTGCCGCCATCCGCTGGCCATGGCGAGCGCGCGCGCCACGCTCAATCATCTGAAGATGCAGGGTCCGGCGCTCCAACGCGACCTCAGCGCCCGCACCCGGGACATGACCGGCAGGCTGAACGCGATGTTCGCACGCCTCGGCATTCCGTTCCGCATTGCCTTCTTCGCGTCGCAGTTCCAGTTGCGCCAGGTGACGGCTCAGGGGGAGGTTTATCAGACGCTGGAGCTTTCGCTCTTCTTCTTCTCGCTGGTGCTGCAGGGTGTCTACACGTGGGAACGGCGGACATGTTTCCTGTCGACCGCTCATAGCGACACCGATATCGCGGCCATCGAAAAGGCGATGGAAGCAGCCGCGCGCGACCTGCTGAAGGGTGGCTTCTTCGGTGGTGGCAACGACGGTTCCGGCAAGAAGAAAACGGCGGAAAATGAGGCGCTGCCCGGGTCTCTGGTGCTGACGGCCACCCAGCGGGAGATGCGGCTTCTGGCTCTCAAGCACGGGGACGGAGAACGGGTGGAAACCCTGGTTGTCGATGTCGCCGGACGTATCGACGCGGACCGGCTCAGGGATGCCCTCCAAACCGTGGTTTCGCGTCACGATATCCTGCAGACGAGATGCGTGCGCGACGGCCTGCTGGTTCCAGGTGGCGAGATGCCCGGCGTCAATACGTCGGTTCTCTCGCAGCTTCCTGCCGATCAGCGCGATACGGACGGCTCGCGATGGGTGGCGGACCTGGCGGCGAGCCGGATGCACGCTTCGCATGGGCCCCTGCTGGCCTGTGACCTGCTCGATCTTGATAACGGACACACGCTGGTTGCGATGCGCGCGCATCCGCTCATCTGCGACGGATGGTCCATGGGCGTGGTCATATCGGAACTGGCAGCGCTCTATGAGGGTAAAACGGGCACATCGTTGCTGCCCGCACCATCGTTTGCGGATTTCGTACGCTGGTCAGAAAAGCCCGATCCGGCTGCATTGGTGTCAGCGCGTGACTACTGGGAAAAGCAGCTGGAGACCGGGAGCGAGCCGGTTGTGCTTCCGTCCGACCGTCTTGCGCTGCGGGGCGGTTCCCGGACAGGGCAGCGTCTGCGACATGTGATTGACACCAAGGCCGTCCAGGCCTTGGAGGCCTTCGGCGAAGCGCGGAATGCTTCGCTTTTCGCCGTGTTGCTAACCGCCTATGCGACACTTGTTGCCAGACTTTCGGGCGCGGCGCGGCCGGCGATCGGGATTCCCGTGCCGGGCCAGGCCGCCATGGATGCGCAAGGACTGGTCGGCCAGTGCGCAATGACCGTGCCGCTGATACTCGAAGTCGATGGCGGCGAACCGGGCGAGGTGCTTCTCGAACGGATCAAACGCGAAATCATGGCGCTGCTCGACCACCAGAGCGTGCGTCCGCAGGATGCCCTCACGGATGCGGCTGTTCTGCCTGCTCTCACGGTCGGCTTTAATCTGGATCGCGACCCCGGATTGACGGCATTCGGCGGGCATCCGGTGAGCGTCCGTCCGGTTCCGGTCGGCGATCCGAAATATGCGCTCTCTCTGAACGCTATTGTCCAGAACGACGAAATCCTGCTGGATTTCGATTTCGATTCAGGCAGCCATGACCCGGACACCATTACGGCATGGGCGGAGGAATACACCTCCATCCTGAGCGATCTCTGCGGGAAACCGGCGCAGGCTATCGGCAAGCTCGGACGGCGGCAGCCGGAGGACGCTGAACGGATCGAGGACCTGGCTGAAGCCGTGGCGGCAGCTTTGAGTAACGCGCCGGAACGTGTTCTGGCGGTCGATGCGCATGGGCGGGAAATCACAGCTGCTTCGCTGGTCGGTGCTTCCGGATTCTCCGGAGCCGTGACGGCGCTGGCGGAACGTCTGGAGCTGCCGGTTCCAGATAGTCTTCCGCTTTCCACGCGGAGCATCGCCGCGTGGCGGAGCGCCTGCGCTCTGGAAGAGGGCGCGGTGGTGACACTGCCTGCCGGGACCCCGTCGCCGGAGGCGCTTGCCGCTGCACTTCTGGGTGCGGTCCGGCTGCGCATCGGCGATATTCCCGAGCCGGTTCAGGCAATAGTGCTTCCGCAGCGGATGGTGCGGAACTGGATCGCCGGAAGAGAGACACGCAGTTCGGTTCGCCTGATCGTCGATTGCACCGGTTCGCCCTATGACAATTATGCGCAGTCGATCGCGGCGACGCTCGCGGAAGGCAGCAGCGTGCGGCTGGTCCTGCGGCCGCTTTTTTCCGGCTTGGCCTTGGGCAGCCATTGCTTTTCCAGCCCTGTCGAAGGCAGCCTTGCAAGGTTCGAGCCTCTTGCGGGGGTCGCGGTTTCTGTTCTGGATACGGCCGGGCTGGAGGCCCCTGTCGGCTGTCCCGGTGATTTGCATGTCGACGGCGGGGCGACCGGACTGACGGCGGTGCTGGCCGCGAACGGCGGTCTTACCGTGGTTTCCGATCCGCTGGAGAGCGCGGTTGCACGGGCCTTGCTGCTGTCGCGGCCGGAAGTGGCTCATGTCGAGGGCCCGCTTGAGGATCTCATTGTCACGCTTTGCAATGGCTCCGATGTCAAGTTAGCGGATCTGGCGGCCGGTCTCGCGCGCGTGCTGCGCGGTCCCGCGATGCCCCGCCGCATAAGTTTGCGGGCGGAAGGCCGGGCGGAGGAGCACTGGAATGGCCGGTCGCCGGATCATTCTTCGTCGCGGGGGGAGCATCTCGACACCGTCGTGGAGGTGTTTCGCACCTTGCTCGGCGAGCCGAACGTATCGGCCCGGGACAGTTTCTTCGAGCTGGGCGGCACGAGCCTGACCGCCCTGCGTATCGCCGCCGAGGTGGAGCGGCGGACCGGGCGGCATCTGGAAGCGTCGGTGTTTTTCCGCGAGCTGACGCCTGCGGGTATCGCGGCGCATCTGGCGCAGGACAAGGGAGCGGCGTCGGCCGCCATCCCTTCCACGGGGCTGACGCGCGCACCTGCGTCTCCCGCTCAACGCCGTATCTGGACGCTTTCGCAACTCGAGGGCCAGGAGGCTTTCTACGTCTTGTCGGGGGCCTTCGTCTTTGACGGTCTGCTGGACTCGAAGGCGCTGCGGACCGCTCTCGACGGTCTTCTACAGCGTCACAGCATCCTGAGAACCGGCTATGAACTGAACGATGGTGTGCTGTGGCAGACGGTTCGCGCGAGTGAGCCTTGCGAGTTGGCCGAAGAGACGGTGACAGGCACCGGCACACCGGAGCTGCTGTTGGCCGACGCTGTTCACAGGCTCGGTTCGGCTCCCTATGACCTGCAGGCCGGCCAGGTCTTCCGGGCGTCGCTTGTGCGTCTTGAAACCGGAGAGGATACCCGTCACGTCCTGGTCTACGCGATGCATCACATCGCTTTCGACGGCTGGTCGGAAGAGGCGTTCATTGCGGATCTGACCGGGTTCTACGAAGCCGCCCTTGAGGCGCGCGCCGCAGAGTTGCCCGACCTGTCCGTACAGCATATCGATGCCTGTTTGTGGCAGGATGCGAGACTGCATGAGCCCGAAGGCCGCGCCGCGCTGGAGCGCTGGGCCGCGCGCCTTGAGGACATGCCACCACAGTCCGAACTGCCAAGGGATCGAGCGCGGGCGCGGATACAGAGTTTCACCGCGGCACGGCACGATATCCGGCTGTCATCCTCAACAACGTCCGCCCTGCAGGACCTGGCCCGCCAGTCCGGCACGACGCCATATCTGGCAACGGTGGCCGGTCTCAAGGCGCTGGTCCACCGTTATACCGGGGCGAGCGACATAACTTTCGGGTCGGCCATCACGCGACGCGGACATCCCGATCTTCTCGGTCAGATCGGCAATTTCGTGAACACGCTGGCGCTGCGGGACCGCGTTCGCGGGGCGGACAGTTTCGCCGCTCTGCTGGGGCGGGTGGCCGAGACAGCCACCGAAGCCTTTGCCGACGGAGATACGCCCATCGATGCGATCCTGTCACGCCTCGGCAGACCCCGGGACGTGGCGCGGGCCGCTCTTTTCGACATTCTGGTCAGCGCCGCCGACATCGCGCGGCCGGAGCTGAGGCTGGGCGGCGTGAAAGGGAAAGCCGTCGCCGATCTGACGCCGCCGGCATCGGGATTCGACCTCTATTTCGAAATCGCTGCGGACGAGAGCGAGACCCTTCTGCGTGTCACCTATAATTCCGACCTGTTCGACGCGGAGCGGATCGTCCGGATGGGCCGGCATCTGGAGATATTGCTGTCGGCCTGCACGGCGCAACCCACCATGCCGCTCGCGCTCCTGCCTGTCGCCAGTGCCACCGAAATGGAACAGGTCAAGGCCGGTGCCGGTTCACCGGAGCCGCACCGGTTCGTGCTGGACGACAGGCTGAGCCTTTGTCCGCCCGGCATTGAAGGCGCCGTGTTCGAGAGCTGTTCGCGTGATACGCCGGAAGCGATCCCCGCCGAAGTGTTGCCGGAGGGATGGATCCGGGACACGGGCCTGAGGGCGCAATTCAAGCCGGGCGAAGGTCTCGTTTTTGCGGTGGAGCCGGCAGAGACGGAGGATCAGGTTTCCTGGCCAGGGGGCAGCGGCGACGTTACGGATCGGCTGCTAGGGATATGGCGCGCCTATCTGCCTACAGGCGTTTTCCCCGGCCCAGAGGACAGTTTTTTCGCACTTGGCGGCAATTCGCTGGGGGCGGTCCAGATTGTCGCCCAGTTGAGGGACGCCTTCGATGTGGATCTTGGGGTGCGGGATCTGTTCGAGCGGCCGAGTGTCGCGGAGATGCAGGGCCTGCTCGGTGGCGCGGGAGAGCCGCAGTCGGTCCGGTTATCGCCAGCGGACCAGGAGGGTCCCGCACTGCTTTCCCCGGCGCAGGAACGGATGTGGCTTCTGGACAGAATGGCGGCGGACCGCTCCGCCTATTGTATCTGCGGGGCCTTCTGGGTCGATAGGCCTTTGGATGAAGACCGGTTGCGCGCGGCGCTTGGCGCGGTGGCGCAAAGGCACGAGGCGCTCCGCTGCGCCTTCGAGGATACGGGTTCCGACACTCCTCAATTGAAAATCGCCGACCGGATCGAGCCTGTGCTGACGAGCGGGGCCGCGTCGAGCGAAGCCGATGCGCTAGCACGCGCTTCGGAGTTGGCCGGAGAGGGGTTCGATCTGGCGGAAGCACCGCTCTGGCGCGTGCATGTCGAACAGGCCGGGGCACGCAGCCTGCTGGTTATCTGTCTGCATCATGCCATTGCCGACGGCTGGTCCGTCGCCGTGCTGATGCGGGATCTGTCCAGGGCCTATGGAGGTGGCGCACTCGCCGCTCCCACCGGTACCTATAGCGGTCACGCCACCCAGAGACGCCTTTTGCTCGACAGCCCCGCCGGAACGGAAAGCCGCGCCTATTGGGAAAAGACGCTGGCGGATGCACCGCGTCAGATCGAACTCTTTACCGACCGCCCCAGACCGGCGGTCAAGAGCTATCGGGGCGGCACGGTCCACAGCAGGCTGACGCCGGAAATGTCGAAGGCTTTGCGTGCGCTGGCAGCGAAGCATCGCGGTACGCTCTACCACGTGCTGATGGCCCTCAGCGCGGCGCTTCTGCATCGTTATTCGGGGCAGGGAGACCTGGTGATAGGCAGTGTTGCGGCGGGACGGCGCAGCAAGGAGGAGTTCGATCAGGTCGGCTGCTTCATCGAGAATTTCGTCCTGCGGCTGAAACTCGATCCGGAAACGACGTTCGCGGCGCTGCTCGACCAGACACGGGAAAGGCTGAGCGAAGCGCAGGAGCACAGCCATTATCCGGTCGAACATCTGGGTCAGGCGCGTGGCGGCACCGGCCGGGGCGGCCGGCTCGGCCTCTATAATGTCATCGTCACGGTGGAGGAATTCGCCGGAGAAAGCCTGTCCTTCGACGGCCGGCCGGCGACGGCGGCGGATCTGCCGGGCAGCGTTTCCCGCGCCGATCTGATCTTCTACCTTCTTCCTTCATCGGAAGGAATCGATCTTGAACTGGAATATGACACCGACATTTTCGACTCTGGAACTGTCCAGAGAATGGCCGATCATCTCGGTGAGCTCGCGTCGGCCGTGGCGGCAGCTCCGGAAAGCCTTCTGCCGGCGCTGCAATTCATTGGAGACGAGGAACGGGACACGGTTGTCCGCCTCTTCAACGACACGGGTACCGCTTATCCGCGGGAAGCCAGCGTCGTGGATCTGTTCCGGCAGGTTGCGGGTAAAATGCCGGAGGCCACCGCCCTGCGTCACGAGGCGAAAAGCGTCAGCTACGGCGAGATCGACAGGTGGTCCGACCGCATCGCGGCGGGTCTCGTGGCAGGTCATGGTGTCGCGCCGGGGGATCTGGTCGGCCTGATCGCGCATCGCAGGCCGGCGCTGGTCGCCGCGATGCTGGGGGTTCTGAAGGCCGGGGCCACCTATGTCCCGATCGATCCGGACTATCCGGCGGACCGGATCGCCACCCTGCTTGATATCGCCAGGCCGAAACTGACGCTGAGCGACACGGAAGCCGCACAGGCGAAATTCGCGGTGACGCTGAAGGCGGTGGAGGCCGATCCGGAAGGCGTCGCGCTGCCGGAATCCGGCGCCGAGACGCCCGCCTATGTCATGTTCACCTCCGGCTCCACGGGCACGCCGAAAGGCGTTGTGGTCCCCCACCGCGCCATCGTCCGGCTGGTGCGCGACAGCGACGTCGTTCCGCTGGGACCGGACGACAGGCTGCTCCTCACTGGCGCGCTGTCCTTCGATGCGACGACTTACGAAATCTGGGGACCGCTCCTGAACGGCGGGTGCCTGGTGCTCGCCGACAGGGAAGCCCTGCTTGACCCCTGGGCCGTTGCGGATATCGCCGCACGGGAGGGGGTTACCGTCATGTGGCTCACGGCGACGCTCTTCAACACTTTCGCCGATCTCAATCCTGGCGTCTTTGCATCGCTGACGACGGTCCTGACAGGCGGCGAGCGGATCTCCGCAAGTCATGTCGCGGCCGCCATGACCGCAAATCCCTTACTCACCGTGGTCAACGGCTACGGCCCGACCGAAAACACCACCTTCTCCGCGACGTACAGGATTGAAACGCCTCCCGAACCGGGCGCGGACATGCCTATCGGACGGCCGATCGCAAACAGCACCCTCTTCATCCTGGATTCGACCGGAGCGCCGGTGCCCATCGGCATGCCGGGTGAAATCTGGGTCGGGGGCGACGGACTTGCGATCGGATATCTGGGGCGCGAGGACCTGACGGAAGAACGGTTTGTCCGTCACTCCGAATTCGGCCGGCTTTACCGGACCGGCGATCTGGGTCTGTGGCGGGCGGATGGTACCGTGCGGTATCTGGGGCGCAGCGACGATCAGCTCAAGATCCGCGGTCACCGGATCGAACCCGGGGAAATCGCAGCGGTCCTGGAAGCGCAGGACGGTGTGCGCCAGGCCGCGGTGATCGCCCGGCCCGGCCCGGCGGGTCCGGAGCTTGCCGCCTATATTGTGGTCGAGGGCGCCGTCGATCTGAAAGTGCTGCGCTCGAAGCTTGCACAACAGCTTCCGGCTCCGCTTGTGCCGGCGCATCTGATTTCCCTGGACAGCCTTCCGATCGACGGCAACGGCAAACTTGACCGGCGCGCACTGCCCGAGCCCGCATCCGAGCCGGCCACCGCTGCTGACGCGGCTGCCCGACCGGTCCGGGGACCGGCCAACCGGATTGAAACCGAGATCTCCGAAGACTGGGCGGCGCTGCTGGGCGCGCCGGTCCGGGACATGGACGCGGATTTCTACATGCTCGGCGGGCACAGCCTGCTTGCCGTACGGCTCATTAACCGGATTCAGACCCGCTATGGTCCGGTCGTAAGCCTGCGCGATCTCTTCGAGAAACCGACCGTCGCGGGGCTGGCCGCACGAGTGATTGACGGACTGGCGGGCGGTGCACCGCGGGTGACATCTCCACTATCCGCATTGCCTGCCTCCGAGAGTTATCCCGCCTCGGCGCAGCAACAACGGCTGTGTTTCCTGCAGCAGCTCGACGGGCCTCGGCCGGACTATACTGTTATGGGTGGGTACTGGATCGACGGTCCGCTCGACGAGGCTGCCCTGCAATCGGCTCTCGAGACCGTGACAAGACGGCACGAGGCTCTACGGACACGATTTGTCACCCGGCGCGGAGAAGTGCGCCAGCGCATCGAGGCCGAAGGCCATCTGGCCCTGGAGCGCCGCGATTTCACGGAAGAGGATGATCCGGCGCCTGCCGCGGTCCAGGCAGCACAGGTCCTGGCCGCCGAGGGATGGAACCTCCAACGCGGACCGCTGGCGCGTGCCTGCCTGTTCAGGACGGGGACGCAGCGTTCGCTTTTCCTGTTGTCGCTCCATCATGCGATCTGCGACGGTTGGTCCATGGACGTCCTGACCCGGGAAATCACGGCGGCCTACAGCGCCGCCTGCGGCGGACCGCCAGCCGACTTGCCGGTGCTGCCCTGTCAGCCGAAGGAAATCGCCGCCTGGCAGTCCGACCGCCGGGAGGGACCTGACGGCCGCGCCGATCTCGCTTACTGGACCGCCAGGCTGGACGGCGTACCCGCGCGGTTCGATCTCCATCCGGGACGGGCGGGCGATCTTGATCCGGACGCGATCTTCGCCCATCGCAGCGTCGTCGCTCTCGACGGCCTGACAGAAAAACTGCAAACCCTGGGCTCGCGGCACAGTGCCAGCCTTTTCAGCACCCTTACGGCCTTCACCGCAGCGGTGCTGCACCGGCTGAGCGGTCAGAGGGATTTGTGGATCGGGACTCCGGTTGCCGGCCGCAACCTGCCGGAATTCGAGGGCCAGGTCGGTTACCTCTCCGACATGGTTGTCCTGCGGGCAGCGGTCGATACGCAGATGACCGTTGCCTCACTGGTCGAACGGACGGGCCATCTTGTAAGGGAAGCGCTCAGTCATCAGGATGTGCCGGTTGACGAGATTGTCCGCGAACTCGGCCTGAATCGCGATCAACCGCTTTTCGACACGATTGTCGCCCTGGAGGATATTCCGGCGGTGCCGGATCTGCCGGGACTGTCTCTCAGCACTTTCGATGCGGGCCCGGTGGGACCGAAAACGGGGTTGAGTTTCACCTATCTTCGCGGCCCGGACGGCGCTCTGAGCCTGCAGCTCGATGCGCATCCGGCGCGGTTCACGGCTGAGCGTACCGGCCAGATCGCGGCGGCGGTCGGACATCTGATCCGGTCCGCCGCAGCAGCGCAGGCCGATACGCGGCTCGGCGTCCTGCCGCTGCAGGATACGGTGGAACGAACACGGCTTGTGCGGGATTTCGCATGTGCCTCGGCACCAGCCGTCGAGACGGAGGCAACCGTGCTGGAGCGTTTCGCGGAGCAGGTTGCGGGCAGGGGGGACGCCGCGGCGGTCTGCGGAAGCGACGGTACACTCAGCTACCGCGACCTGGACCAGACGTCCAACGCAATCGCTCACAGCCTGCGGGATCGCTTCGGGATCGAGGCCGGTTCACGTGTGGGGCTGGCCCTGCCGCGGGACAGCCGGCTGATCGCGGCAATGCTCAGTATCCTCAAGGCGGGTGCGGCTTATGTACCGGTCGATCCGGCCGCGCCGGCGGAGCGTGTAGCGGGAATTCTGGCGGATGCCGGCTGTGCCGCGCTCATCTGCGACCGAAGTGCTCCGGCCGATTGCTGGGGCTTTACGGAAAGGATGCTCGCGGCGGAAGATCTTTCCGACCGGTCGGAAGCCGCGCCGGATGTCGAGGTTCGGCCGGACGATCTTGCCTATGTGATCTTCACTTCAGGCTCAACGGGACGTCCGAAAGGTGTGATGATCGAGCATGGCTCGGTGACGGGGCTTGTCGAGGCGCTGCAGCAGGAAGTCTATGCGGGGCTGGAAGGCCCGCAGTCCGTGGCGCTCGTCGCGCCTCCCATATTCGACGCTTCGGTCCAGCAGATCTTTGCAGCGCTTTGCGGCGGGCACCGGCTTGTCGTCGTGGATGGGGAGACGCGCCGCGACGGCCGCGACCTGATCGATCTTTTCGCAAGGGAAGGGGTCAGCGTATCTGACGCAACCCCGAGCCTCCTGTCCCTGCTGCTGAACCTGGGCTTTGCCCAGAGCGAAGATCTGGCGCTTCGTCATATTCTCGTCGGCGGCGAAGCGCTGCCCGCCAAATTGGCGCAGGCGGTACTGAGCGCGCCTTCCTGTACGCGGCTCAAGCTTACAAATGTCTACGGTCCGACCGAGTGTACCGTCGACTGCAGTGCGCATAGGCTCACTCCCGCGGACCTGAAGGAAACCGGGCTTGTCAGCATAGGGCGTCCTCTTGGCCGGGCGCGGCTGCTGGTGCTCGATCCTGCCGGAGAGCCCGCGCCCGTCGGCTCGCCTGGCGAAATCCATGTGGGCGGACCCGGACTGGCGAGGGGTTATCTCGATCCCTCCCTGACGGAAGAGCGGTTTATCCGGCATGCGGAGTTCGGGCGCCTTTACCGGACAGGCGATCTGGGAGTCTGGGACGCGGACGGATCCCTGCATTTCCTCGGGCGGCGTGACGATCAGATCAAGCTGCGGGGCTATCGCATCGAACTGGCGGAGGTCGATGCCGGTCTGAACCGGATACCGGGTGTCCGGCGCGGGGCCGGCATCTTGAGGGGGCAGGGAGAAACGGCGCAGATCATCGGCTTCGTCGAATGCGCGCGGGAGACCGGTTCGGATCTGCGCGCGGCCGCCGCCGGGATCCTGCCCGACTACATGGTCCCTTCTGAAATCGTCTGTCTCGATACCCTGCCGTCGACACCGGGCGGCAAGATCGACCGGCGCGCGCTGGCGGCTCTTTATGTTCCCGCACAGCGAACGGGTCCTCCGGCCCGGCGTCCGGGCAACACGCGCGAACGCAGCGTTCTTGAAATCTGGTCGCATGTGCTCGACAGGCCGACCGACGACATGACAGCCGATTTTTTTGCATGCGGAGGCCATAGTCTTGCCGCCGCGAGGCTTATCGGCCTGGTGGAGGAAACCTTCGGCGTCACGGTATCGCTCAGGGCTTTTTTCGATCAGCCGACCCCGGAGGGATTGTGCGCGCTGATCGATGTCGCACCGGACGCCGAAACCATCTCGGCAGACCCTGCGGTTGAAGGAGGGACTTTCGACCTGTCGCCGGCGCAATACCGTCTGTGGGCTATCGATCAGATGCATGAGGAGAGCCCGGGTTACGCCATGCCGGCCGCGTGGCGGATTTGCGGGCGGTTCGATCCCGAAGTGTTCAGACGCGCGATCGACAAGGTTGCCATGCGGCACGAAGCGCTGCGCACCCGGTTTGAAATGCAGGAGGGTCAGCCTGTTCAGGTGATCGATGCGGCGGCGCTTGTCGATTTCTCGACAGAGGAAATCCCGTCCGGGGACGATCCGATGGCCGAAGCGCTCGCGCGCTGCGCGCAGGAGGTCGCGCGGCCCTTCGATCTGGAGAACGGCCCGCTGCTGCGCGTCAGGCTCTGGACTGTCGCCGAGAATGAACACGTTCTCTTCGTGAACCTGCATCACATCATCGCGGACGGCCACTCGCTGGATCTTCTGGCCGCGGAACTTTGGCCGGTCTATGCAGCGATGGTGGAAGGCCGGGTTCCCGATCCTGCTCGGCCTGCCCCGCAATATCGCGCGCATGTGGCCAGAATGCAGGCGCGGGCGCGTGGGCCGAAGGCGCAGTCGGACCTGCGCTACTGGCAAGAAGTCCTCACACCCTTGACTGACCCGCTCGATCTGCCAACGGATCGGGTGAGACCCCCGGTGCGCAACCAGAGTGGCGCATCCCTTGATCTGACTGCCGGTGAGAGCGTCCGGGAAAGCCTCGCCGCCGTTGCCCGCATGCATGGCACGACACCGTTTTCGATCCTGACCGCGCTGAGCGCATTTGCCCTGCATGCCCTGTCGGGGCAGAACGATCTGATCCTCGGGATACCCGTGGAAGGGCGGCCCGACCGCGACAGCCGGACGGTAATCGGTCTGTGCGCGGAGACGATTCCCCTGCGCGTTACGCTTGAGCCCGGGGCGACATTCGCTGCGCTCGTCAAACAGGTACGATCCGGACTGGCGAACACGCTCGACCGTCTGGACTGCCCCTTCGACCGGATTGTCGACGCGGTGAAACCACCGAGCAGGCCGGACCGCTCCATGCTTTTCGACGCGATGGTAAGTTATCGGTTGAGCGAGGGAATGGCCGTGCCCGGGGAGCTGGAAGTCACGCCGCTGCCGCTGCCGGTGCAGGGTAGCCAGCTGGACCTTGCCCTGCTGTTTGCCGAAACGCCCGGGTCGCTGACGCTTTCCCTGCAATATGACGATGCGCTGTTCGACGCCGCGAGGGTGGAAGGGATCGGGCAATATGTCCTGTCTTTGCTGGAAACCTGCGCCGGGCTGACGGATCTGCCGCTTCAATCGCTGCCACGGCCCGATCCACGCCTTCTGTCCCGCGCCGCTGAAAGCCCACCGCAAGAGGTGGAAACATCTACGGGTGGACCGGCGGGCGGATCGGACCGGATGCTCGATCTGTGGCGTGAGGTTCTCAGTCTGCCCACGCTCGGGCCCGACGACGATTTCTTTGCGGCGGGCGGTCACAGCCTGACGGCCGCATGGCTGGTTCAAAGGGTTTACGCCGATTTCGGCGCCAAGCTGCGGCTGAACGATGTCATGCGCAATCCGACGGCTGCGGCCCTGGCCGGGTATGTAGGCAAACAGGCCCCGGAGAGTGCCGATCGGGTCAAGCGGCTGCCCAAAGCCGCAGACTATGCCTTGTCGCCCGCGCAGCGTCGATTCTGGGTGCTTGAGCAACTTGAAGGGCAACAGGGATACGGTCTGCTGCCGGGCATGGCCGGGCTGGATGGCCCGCTGGATGAATCGGCTTTCGCCATGGCCGTCAGAGCGCTGTGCAAGCGCCACGAGAGCCTGCGCACGGTAATCACGACGGATCCGCAGGGTGAGCCGCGCCAGAAGATACTGGGCTCGGGCTCCCCGCTCGCCACGATAGATCTCAGCGGCAGCAAGTCGCCGGAAACCGACGCCGAGATCTGGTTCGCACCGCTTTTGTCGCGGCCCTTCGATCTGGAGCAGGAGCCTCTTTTCCGCATCGGACTTGCCCGGACCGGCCCTGAAAGTTACCTGCTCGGGTTCTGCCTGCATCACCTCATTGCCGACGGCTGGTCGATGGGCGTTCTGGTCCGCGATCTGTCGGCACTCTATGCCGCCGCAAAGAGGATCGGGCCGAAGCCGGCATCGCTGCAACGGCAGTTCCGCGATTGCGCGGCCCATCAGGCCGAGCGCGCGGACGCACCGGAGGAGCTGGATTACTGGCGCGGCAAGCTTGCCGGCCCGCCGGCCCGGCTGGACCTGCCGACCGACCGGCCGCGCCCGAAACGCCAGGACATACGTGGGGCAATGGCCTCGTTCAAACTGGATACAGTCCGGACAGCCCGGTTGCAGTCGCTGGCGGCGGAACGGAACCTCACGCTCTTTGCCGTGCTTGCCGCGGTCTTCCAGACGTTGCTTCACCGTTACAGCGGTCAGGATGACCTTACCCTGGGTACGCCGGTCGCGGGGCGGGAGCATCCCGACTATGGCGATCAGGTGGGTTTGTTTCTCAATCAGCTTGCGCTGCGCGTGACGCTCGATCCGGACGCCGGGTTCGACACTCTTCTGCAGGCGACAGGCGCCACAATCAGCGAAGCGCTTGACCGCCAGAATATACCCTTCGACCGGATCGTGGAGGCGCTCGACCTGCCCCGTGACGTCTCCCGCAGCGTCCTTTTCGATGCGATGATCGTCATGCAGGATCCGGATCACGCCCAATTGAGCCTTGGAGATGTGAGCGTGGTCCGCCGGATGCAGGCTGCGGCTGTGGCCAAGACCGACCTGACCCTGATCATCGAACCTGAAGATGATGAAATCACGGCCTATTTCGAATATGCCACCGCTCTGTTCGATCACGATACAATCGAAAGGATGATCGGCACCTTCGGTCAGGTGGTCGATGCCGTAACCGCCGATCCGTCCGTTCCGCTCGGTGCGCTCGAGATCGTTTGCGAAGAGGAGAGGCAGGCGCTTCTGGACCGGGGCGGACTCTCCTTGAACCTGAAATCCGCGAACGGCACGATCCTCAACGCGGTCGGAGAATTCGTCAAACGGACACCGCAGGCTCCGGCAACAACGGACCGGGTGCGAACCCTCAGCTACGAAACTCTTGCCGGCCTGTCCGATCATCTGGCGGGCCAGCTCGTTCAGCTCGGCATCGAGCCCGGCACGCGGGTCGGTATCGAACTTCCGCGGGATGCGCGTCTGCCTGTCGCCCTTCTGGGTGTGCTGAAGGCCGGTGCCGCCTTCGTTCCGCTGGATCCGGCCTTGCCGGAAGAACGGCGCAAGGTGCTGATCGAGGAAGCCGGCTGCGCTCTTGTTCTGACGGATTTCTCGCAGGGCAAGCTGCGCCAGAACCTGACAGCGCTGCTGGATGCGCCGCGAAGCGACGTTATCCTGCCGAAGATCGGCGCGCGAATGCTCGCCTATGTCCTGTTCACCTCCGGGTCGACAGGCAAGCCGAAGGGGGTGATGATCGAGCACGGCGCACTGGCGGCATTCTGCCAGTCGCTGCCTGGCGCATTCGGTCTTGGATCCGAAGACCGTGTCGCGGCGCTGACCAATATCAGTTTCGATATTTCGATCCTGGAACTCCTCGGCACTCTGACCTTTGGTGCCTGCGTGCTTGCGATCACCGCCGAAGATGCACAGGAGCCCGAATGCGCGCTGGAAGCGCTTGCCGAACGGAAAGCGACGGTGCTTCAGGCGACACCGACGCGTCTTGCGCTGTTGCTGGATATGGACACGTTCTGCGGGACGCAGGTGTTCGCGCCACGCTCCGCGCTGCGCACCGTGCTTACCGGAGGAGAAGCGCTGCCGGCGCCTCTCCGCGAGCGGTTGGCAGCGCTTGACCACCTGAGCGTCTACGAGGTTTACGGCCCGACAGAAACGACGATCTGGAGTTGCGCGCGGCGGATCACGGAAACGTCGCAGGCCGATCTCGGTCGTCCGCTGCCGGGCGAAGGGGTGGCCGTGCTTTCACCTGGCGGTGCCCTGCAACCGATCGGCGCTCCGGGCGAAATCGCTATTTTCGGCGCGGGACTGGCCCGCGGCTATCTTGACGATAGGCAGCGGACCGCTCAAGCCTTTCCGGAACGTCTCCATCCGGTCGCAGGCAGGCTCTATCGTACCGGTGACCAGGCGCGCTGGCGCGCCGACGGGCGGTTGGAGTTCCTTGGCCGGACGGACGGCCAGATCAAGCTCAGGGGCAACCGGATCGAAATCGGCGAAGTGGAGGCGGCTTTGTCGGCGCAGCCGGGCATCCGCCACGCGGCGGTCGAATTGCGGGGCGCGGGGGCGGAAGCGATGCTGGTCGCGCATGTGGCCGGTGACGCCGTGGATCCGCAATCGCTCCTGTCGGCGCTGCGCGCGAAACTGCCCGCCGCGGCGGTGCCGGGACAGATTGTCCCTCATGAGCAATTGCCGCTGCTGCCGTCCGGCAAGATCGACCGGCGCGCCCTGTCGCTGACCGGCCTGTCCGAGTTCGCTGAAACAGGTGCCCCGTCCGCCGAGGTGTCCTTCAATCAGATTGAAGCCGAGATCGCCGCTGTATTCGCCACTCTCCTGAAGACACGGATGGTGGATGCCGACGCGAGCTTTTTCGATATGGGTGGCCAGAGCCTTCTGGCCGCGCGGGCGGTGCGGCAATTGCGCGACAGGCTGGGCTGCAAGGTAGATCTCGGTGATCTGTTCGCAATGCCGTCGGTACGCGCGCTTGGTGAAGCCCTGCGTCAGCGCGGGCAGGCCGACAGGCCTCCGCTCGTCGCATCCCGGAACATGGATGCCTGCCTTCTGACCCACGCCCAGCGGCGGATCTGGACAGCGCAGCAACTTTCGAAAGAGTCCGCGGCCTATGTCATTCATGCGGCGCTGCGTTTCAACGGGACGGTGCGGATCAGAGCGCTCAAAAAGGCATTTTCCGCTGTTGTTGCCCGGCACGGGGCTCTCAGAACGGCGTTTCTGACCGGGATCGAAGGTCCGCGGCAGGTCATCCACGACGATGTCCCGTTCACGCTTGTCCGCAGCCGGGCCGATGACGAGAAAATGCTGGCGAAACTGCTGGCTGAAGACGCTTCGGAACCATTCGATCTGGCGCAGGCGCCGCTGTTCCGTGCACGGCTGATCGACGTGAAGAAAAGCAGATCGGTGCTATCTGTTTCACTGCATCACGCGGTCGCCGACGGCCGCTCGCTTGAACTGCTCATGAGCGATCTGGAGACAGCCTACAGCGCGGCAATTGACGGACGGGACTGCACGCTTCCGGCGCAGGACATCCAGTTCACGGATTACGCGCGCTGGGAGCGTCAGGTCCTTGAAGCGCCGTCCATCGAGGCGGATCGCGATTATTGGCGGAAAACCCTGTCGACCTTACCCGCTCCGCTCGACCTGCCCTTCGCTTCCACCCGGCCTTCGCGCCAGACCACCAGAGGCGAGACCTTCCGGAAGGATTTCGATGCGGAACAGGCAAAGGCACTTCGCGAACTCGCGGCAAGACAGTCCGCCACCGTGTTCGCGGTATTCCTTGCCGCGGTAAGCGCGTTGTTGCAGCGGCTGACCGGACGAGAAGACATGGTGCTCGGAACGGTTTCTGAAAACCGCGAGCATGTGGCGCTCGACGCGATGATCGGCTGTTTCGTCAATGTGCTGCCACTTCGGATGAGGCCTACGGCCGACCTGCCGGTCAGTGCGCTGATCGTGCAGGCCAGAGAAGTGATCACCGGAAGCCTGCGGCACGGTCATGTTCCCTTCGAGCAGATCGTTCAAGAGACGCAGGCAGCCGGAACGTCCGGCCGCTCGCCGCTCTTTGACATTGCGGTTACCTGGAACGAACTGGACCATACGGCGAGGGCCGATTTCGCTGGCGTTCCAATCACCGATGTGAGCCCCGCATCGCCGTTTGCGAAATACGACCTGCTGTTCGTATTTTCCCCCGCGGAGTCCGGTGGCATCGCCTGCGCCATCGAATATCGAAGTGACCTCTACAGCCAAACCGACATAGAATATCTGGCCGGTCTGCTGGATCGTGTGCTGGAAGAAATGGCTGCCGCTCCGGAAAACCCGATCATGGATCTGGGCATCGGCATCGAGGAAAGCACGTTCGCACGCACCGAAGCCGCTGACATCGTAAGCATACTGGATATCTGAGAATTTCATGACCTTGTCTCAAACCCGCATAGCCGATGCCGCCGAGGCCGGTCAGTACACGGCCCGCAGCTATCAGGGACATCGCAGCTTCTGGCAGGGCTGTGCCGCCGAGGTTGAGACGCCTTTCCAACTTTCCGGCATCCCGGGTTTCGCCTCCCTCGGTGCCGGTGGCGGGTCTCACGAGGTTGTGCTCGGCTCAGAGGCGGACGCCGTGCTTGCGCGGATCTCGAAGGGTGCTCCGCTTCCGCAGTTCGTCGTCATCACGGCTGCCATGAGCCTCGCCCTTTGCACGCATCTGGAAGACGACCACATCGTTTTACGGACGCCGGCGCTTGCATCGGGCGAGGCCCTTCCGGCTGGCCATGAAACCGTGCCCCTGGTGCTTCCCGCCATGGTGACCGGAACGGTGCGTGAGTTTCTTGGCGCGGTGAATACCCGTATTGCCGAAGCCTATCGCCATCAGGACTGGCCGGTCGATACCTTTCTGCCCAATTCCGCGGGCCTGTCGAGTGACGTGCTTCTGGTTGACCCCGCGAACCATGTGCCGTTGACGCCGCACACAGAGGCCGCGCTTCTGGCGGAGATCGTCAGGGGCGAGAGGATCACCCTGCGTCTGTCCAGCCCGGCCGGGATACTTCCCGATTTTTATCTGCGCGCGCTGTCGGATCTGACCGCGCATCTGCTTTGCCAGTTCGCGGATACCGGGGCCGCGCTTGCCTCCCTCGATCTCGTTTCAGATCGAAAGACGGCCAGGGCCGTCGTCGAAGGTCCGGCACCTGCAGGGACGCCGGAGGACACGATTGCAAGCCTGTTCGCGGAAGTTGTCGCCCGGCACGGCCAGAACGCCGCTTTGATCACGGCTGAGGAAACCGTCAGCTACGATGCGCTGGCGGCGCGTGCCGGCGGTGTCCGGGCCCGTCTGCGCGAACTTGGCGTTCAACCCGGCGATGTGGTTGGCCTTTTCGTCGATCGCACACCCGACTGGATCGCGGGACTGATCGGCATCATGGCGCACGGCGCCGTCTATCTGCCGCTCGACCCGGAACAACCGGAGACCCGGACAGCCGACATTCTGGATCAGGCGCGGCCCAGCCAGCTGTTGGCGGCAGGAACTGTGCCGGAGGCGTTTTCCGGCCGGGTGCTGCGGATTAACGCGATCACACCGGTCGACTGCGATCTCCACGCGGATGGCCCCGGGCCGGACGACATAGCCTATCTACTGTTTACTTCGGGTTCCACGGGCACACCCAAGGGCGTCAAGGTCGCCCATCACGGGTTTACCGTCATGATCCGGGATCAGATCCGGCGTCTCGAAAACAGTCCGGCGGATACGGTCGCACAGATTGCGGCCGCAACGTTCGATGCGTCGCTTTCCGAGATTTTCATGGCCTTGCTTGCCGGTGCGAAGCTCGCCCTGCTTCCGGCGGAAACATTGCGGATGCCCGACCAGCTGCGGGAAACCTTCGCGCGGCATGACGTGACGGTGGCCACATTCACGCCCCGCCTTCTGGAAACGCTGAATGGCGCACCGCTGCCGACCCTGCGCGCGCTCCTGACGGCGGGAGATACGGCTCCGCCCGCGCTGATCGGACGCTACGCCAGGGAGTGTACGGTCTTCAACGCCTACGGTCCGACGGAGTGCTCGGTCTGCGCGACGATGTACAAGGTGGAACCCGGGGACGAGGCGATCCGTGTCCTTCCCATCGGACATCCGATTGCGGGAAACAAGGTGGAAGTGCGAGACGCGACCGGGCGTCCCCTGCCTGCGGGACTGCCGGGAGAGATCGTGGTGTCGGGTCCAGGTGTCGCCCGGGGATATCTTGGCCGCGACGCCGGTGAGCCGCCTTTCGGACGGAATGAGGAAACGGGCGAGCGAATCTACGCCACCGGGGATTACGGTATCCATGATGCCGGCGGCGCGCTGGTCTATCTGGGCCGCCGCGACGGGCAGATCAAATTGCGCGGTTACCGCGTCGAGCGGGGAGAAATCGAGGCCGCGCTGGCGGCGCACCCGGCTGTAGCTCAGGCGCATGTACCGGTTCCGGCCGAAGGCGGCCCGCTTCTGGCCTATGCCGTCCGCCGTGATCCGGTGGAGGTCTGGCCTTCGATCGCCGAATTCTTCGTCTACGACACTCTCGCCTATGGCGCTATGGCGGGCGATACGCGGCGCAACCTCAGTTATCGCGCCGCGATGACGCGCCAGGTCACGGGCAAGGTCGTGCTTGAGATCGGTCCGGGCGCGGAGGCGGTACTGACACGCATGTGCGTGGAGGCCGGGGCGCGCAAGGTCTATTCGGTAGAGATTGATCCCGTCACGGCCGAAAAGGCGCGCGCGCGCATCCACGCGGCGGGGATGCGGGACCGGGTCGAGATCATCACCGGTGACATCATGTCGGTGACCTTGCCCGAGCCCGCCGATATCCTGGTGGCGGAGATCGTCGGCAGCATCGGCGGGTCGGAGGCCGCGGCCTATCTCGTAAATCACGCCCATGGCCTGATGCGGACCCCGCAATGCCAGATCCCGGCGCGTAGCGTGACACGGCTCGCCGGCGTCGATCTCGCCGGACTGATAGAGAGACCGGGATTCGCGCCGGTGGCGGCGGCCTATGTCGAGCGGATTTTCGAGCAGGTCGGACGTCCGTTCGACCTGCGCCTGTGCCTGAAAAACCTGCCGCATGACCGGCTTCTGACAAGCCATGACGTGCTGGAAGATCTCGACTTCCGAGCGCCGATGGCGCTGGAAGACACGCATCGGATACGGCTTGAGGTAAATGCTTGCGGACGCATCGACGGCTTGCTCGCCTGGCTTCATCTGGTTGTGGATGCGGATCATCCCGACGAGGCTGTGGACATTCTGGAAAACCCCTCCAGCTGGCTGCCGGTAATCCTGCCTCTCGAGGGGCCCCTGGAAGGACTTCAAGTCGGGGATGTGCTTGAAGGGACGGTCACACGCACCGTTTCGGCGAACGGCAGAAATCCGGATTTTGCGATCGAAGGGGTCTGCCGGCGCATCGACGGGACGAGGGAGCATTTCAGTTGCGCCGCGCCGCATGCCGCCGATGGTTTCCTTGCGACGTCTCTGCATCGGACGGTATTCGGGTCGGGGTCAACGGTGCCGGTTGCGCCGGCCGCGGGACCGGCCGAGTTGCGCGACTGGCTTGCCACCCGTCTGCCGGACTACATGCTTCCGGCGGAAGTCGTCCCGCTCGACCATCTGCCTCTGACACCCAGCGGCAAGGTCGATACGGCTGCCCTGCCACGCCCCGCCGTTCAGGCGTATGTGGCTCCCCGCGACGCGCTGGAAACCGCGATCCTTTCGGTTTGGCAGATTGTGCTTGGCGCCAATGAAATCGGCGTGACCTCCGATTTCTTCGCCGCCGGTGGCGATTCGATATCGGCCATCCAGATCGCATCGCGGCTGGGCAACGAGGGTATCGTTACGACCGCCACCGATATCCTGAGCGAGAGTACCGTTGAATGTCTGGCGCAGACCGTCTTGCGCGGCAATGACGCCTCCCTGGCGGATCAGGGCCGCGTGACCGGCCGGATGCCCGCATTGCCCGCGCAGAAATGGTTCTTCTCGTCTTTCAAAGACCATCGCGACCATTTCAATCAGGCAATGCGCCTGCGTCTGCAGGGCCGGGCGGATCGGGCGGCGGTCGAGACCGCGCTGGCCGCGCTCGCCGAGCATCACGACGCGCTGAGAAGCCGCTTCGATCCCGCCGAGCCTCTGCCGCAGATCGAACTCGCTGACGCCGTCGGGTCCGTGCCGCTCGCGGAAGTCACACCGGATGATTCTGATGCCGGCACGGCACTGGCCGACTTGCAGGAAAGTTTGAACCCCGGAGCCGGGCAAATGTTGGCGGCACTGCTGCTGCGTGGACCGGCGGCGGACGATCTCGTCATCTGCGTGCATCATGCGGCGGTGGACTGGGTTTCCTGGGGGATCCTTATCGCGGATTTCGACCGGGCCTATAGCGCGGCGGCTTCCGGCAAGCCTATCGTATTCGACGCCAAAACCGATCCGGTTAATGCGTGGGCACGGGATATCGAGGAGGCTGCCCCGAGGCTTGTGAAGGAAACCGGTTCCTTCTGGCGCGACATGGCCGCGCGTCCGGCGCGCGCGCTCACTCCTGCCGATCCCGGTCTCTATCGCGACGGCGAGAGCCTTGCGTTCACGTTGCCCGCCGATCTTTCACTCGCCGTCACGGGCGCGGCGAACGAGGCCTATTCGACCCGCCCGCAGGAACTGATCCTGACCGCGCTCGTCCACGCCCTTGACCGCGTGTGGTCACCGGGCGCGACGATGCTGCTTCTGGAAGGCCACGGCCGCGAACCCGCACTGAGCCCGCGCAATGTCTCGCGCACGGTCGGATGGTTCACGACCCTTTATCCGGTGGTTCTGGCCTCGGCTGAAGGTGAAGCCGATCGACGGATAAAGGCGGTCAAGGAAACCCTCCGCTCGGTTCCCGACAACGGCGCCAGCTATCTGCCCGCTGCGCTTGCCGCCGATGCGGACCCGGTATTCGCTGATCTCGTACCGCAGGTGAGTTTCAATTTCCTCGGCGGCGGATCAGGGGCGGACGAGGGAGCCTGGTCGGTCGTGGATGCGCCAGCCGGCCCGGTCGTGGCGGGGCAGCATCGCCGTGTCTGTCCCCTAGATATCGCCGTGGTTGCCCATGGCTCGGAAGTCGCGCTGACCCTGACGTGGAACGGCAAGGCAATGGAAGAAGCGAAGATCAGACGCCTCGCAGTCGAAATCGAGGCCGATCTGCGCCGCCTTTGCGATCACTGCCAGGGCCTGGGCCGGACCGAGCTCACCGCATCTGATGTTGCCATGTCGGGTCTGTCGCAGGACGAGCTCGAGGCATTGCTGGACGAATGACACCACAGCCCAATCTGCGGTTTGCCTCTGCTTTCCGGGGGGAGAGCGCTGCATGATCCGCAAGGACCGCATCCAGGATATCTACCCGCTTTCTCCCATGCAGGAAGCCATGGTGGTGGCGGGCCTGCGGGCACCCGATTCCACCGCCTATACCCAGCAGATCCGCATCGCGCTGAAAGGTCCGCTGGACCGGGCTGCCTTCGATGCAGCCTGGCAGCAGCTGATCGACCGTCACACGATACTCAGGACTGCCTTCATCCTGCGCAACACGCCGCGGTTTCTCCAGATTGTCCTGAAACAGGCGTCTGCGGAGGTAACCGCGCATGATCTGAGCGCTCTGGATCCGCGGGACCGGGAGGCCCGGACCGCCCGGCTTTGTCTGGCGGAACGGGTGCGGGGCTTCGACCTGGAGGCAGGACCGCCCTCGCGGATTCAGCTGGTGCGGCGATCACCGCAGGAACACCTGATGATCTGGACGCATCATCATGTGTTGCTCGACGGCTGGTGTCTCGGGTTGCTGGCCGAGGAATTCTCATCGCTTTATGCCTCCCTCTGCGCCGGCCGGCCATCCGGACTCGCGCCGGCCCGCGCCTACAGCAATTTCATCAAATGGGTGCAGGACAGGCCGGTTGAAAAGTCGCTGCCATACTGGAAAACCTATCTGGACGGTCACGAACCGATGCCTGCGCTTCCTTCTGGCGATGCGCCGCATTCAGGTGCGGGAACGGCAGATGTCGAGCGCACCCTTGATCCCGAGGTTTTGCGCGCGCTCGAGGAGCTCGCCAGCCGGTTGCGGTTGACGCCGGGTGCTCTGCTCCACGCCGCGTGGGGCGTTTTTCTCGCCAAATATACCGACACAAGCGATGCGCTGTTTACCTCTGTGATCGCCAACCGCCCTTCGGATCTGCCGGGTGCGGACAGGATGATGGGTCTTCTGATCAACGCGGTGCCGGTCAGGGTGCGTTTTGGCGAGGTAGAGAGCTTCGCGGACACCGCCCGACAGGTTCATGCCGACATGCTGGCGCGCGCGGACCATGAGCATGTGCCGCTTGCCGGCATTCAGGGAGCCGCCCCGCAGGCTGCCCGCGTCTTCGATACGCTGCTGATCGTCGAGAACTATCCTCTGGGCGGTGCGTCCGAGGCGGAAGCCGCGAGCGGGCTGCAGGCGATCCCGGAAGCGCTTACCGAAGAAACGCATGCGCCCCTGACACTGCAGGTTTCCCTGGCGGGGTCCCTTCACCTGCATTTTTCCGCAAATCCCGAATGTCATGACCGGAACATGCTGACGCAGTTTGCCCGCCATTTCGCGGATCTTCTCGAGAGACTGATCGCGGAGGCCGAAGGGCCACTGAACGAGCATCACCTGCTGGACTCGCAGGAGGCCCGTGCGCTCAGCCAGCCTCCGGAGGATCTGCCTTCTCCCGGCAGCATGGCGGGGCTGCTTGCGGCCCGGTCAGCGGAAATGCCGGACGCCGCCGCACTGACGGCCGGCGGCGAAACCCTGACCTATGCGGAGCTGTCCCGCAGGGCCGATCGGCTCGCGGCGCATCTCGGTTCCACGCTCGGCGTGCACCGTGGAGACAGGGTCGGTCTGATGCTGCCCCGCAATTCCTGGCTGGTGACGGCCATGCTGGCGCTGATCCGCATCGGCGCCGCCTATGTGCCGCTCGGTCCGCGCGACCCGGCGGCGCGCACCGGGTTCATTGTGGGCGATGCGGGTGTGAGCGCGCTCATCGCCGCGAATGAGGCCTCTCTGCCTTCAGGGTACGAGGGTCCCGTCCTGCGGCTCGGTGCGGAAACCGTTCTGCCCGAGGCTGCTTTCGAAGGGCCGGTCCCCTTGCCGGACGATCTGATCTATGTCGCCTATACATCGGGTTCCACCGGGCAGCCCAAGGGCGTCGAGATCGCTCATCGCAGCGTTTCGGCCTTCACCGAAAGCCTGCCCGCCACGCTCGGTCTCAAATCCGGTGAGCGTATCCTCGGGCTGACGACGCACACGTTCGACATTTCGGTTCTTGAACTGATCTCCGGTCTTGCGCTCGGCCTGGAAGTGGTTCTCGCCGACGACGATACCGCAGCCGACCCCCTGGCAATCTGCGATCTGATCCGCGAGCGCTCTATCGACGTGCTGCAGGTCACGCCTTCCCGCCTGCGCACGCTGGTCGATGCCGCTGGCTGGGAAAGTCTTGAGGATGTGGGGACGGTTCTGGTCGGCGGCGAGGCATTGCCCGCCGATCTTTTCAACGGGCTTCGCGCCCTTCCGAAAACGCGCGCGATCAACGTCTACGGGCCTACGGAAACCACCATCTGGTCGACTGCGCAGGACCTCTCGGACGGATTTTTATGTGTCGGCCGTCCTTTTCTCGGCGAAGGGGCTTTCATCCGGGGGCGCAACGGGCAGATCATGCCGGTGGGCACCGTTGGGGAATTGTGCCTGACGGGCGCCGGGCTGGGTGTGGGCTATCACGACAGGCCCGAACTCACGGCGGAGCGCTATCCCGGCCACCCGTTCGCGGTGTCTGCCAGATACTACCGCACCGGAGATCTGGCGCGCCGGCGCGCCGACGGCCGGTTTGAAGTGCTGGGGCGTCTGGACGATCAGGTGAAACTGCGCGGCCACAGGATCGAGCTTGGCGAGATCGAAGCCGCCTTGCGGCAGCTTTCGAGCGTGGACGAAGCGGTTGTCCTTGCCGAACATGGACCGTCGGGCGAGGTCCGCTCGCTCACCGCCTATGCCGTCCTCCGTCAGGGGGCTGAACCCGAAACGGTGCTCGACCAGCTCGCGGGCCGCCTGCCCGCCTACATGATACCTTCGGCGCTGATAGCGCTGCCGAAGCTGCCCCTCATGGCCAGCGGGAAAATTGACCGCACCGCCCTGAGACAGATGCAGGGAACGGCACCAGCCGCAAAAACCGGGATCGATCCGCCGCGGGACGATACGGAAACAGGCATAGCCCGTATCTTCGCGGAGGTTCTGGACAGGCCGGCTTTCGGGCGAACGGAGGATTTTTTTGCTGCCGGAGGGCACAGCCTGCTGACGGCCAGGGTGATCGGGCGCATCCGCCGCGATTTCGGATGCTCCCTGTCGATCCGTGAGTTTTTCGCCGAGCCGACCGTTGCCGGTCTCGCACGGCATGTGCGCGTGCGCGGCGGAGCGCAGGGGACGCGGATCGAGCCCGCGCCGCAGGCTGCCGACGATCCGTTGACACCCGCGCAGCAGCAGCTCTTCGTGCTCGACCGGATCAGGCCCGGGCGGGCCGATTATGTCGTATCCACCGCCTTCTCGCTTCACGGCTCCCTTGACGTACCCGCCCTGCGCCGGGCGCTCGACGGGGTGATGCAGCGTCACGAAAGTCTGCGCACGGCCTTCGTGATCAAGGACGATGGGCCGCGTCAGGTCGTCCAGCCGCCACGGCCTCACGCATTCGATCAGGGGGACGCGCCGGACCTCGCAAGCGCGCAGGACGCCGTTGCCGCTTTCATGGCGCGCGGGTTCGATCTTTCCGAAGGCTACCTGTCGCGGGTACTTCTCGTGCGGATCGACGAGGAAGAACATGTCCTGGCGTTCGCGCTCCATCATATTGTGGGCGACGCCATTTCGCTGGACGTGATCGCCCGGGATCTTTCCCGGCTCTACAACTCTGAAAAGGCGATGCGCGCCGATGCGCTGAAAGCCCTGCCGCTGCAGCAGCGGGATATCGCCCGCTGGATCAGCGGCCGGTCGGACGGCCCGGAAATGAGCGAAGCGGCAGCCTATTGGGCGGAGACGATGAAAGGGCCGGTTCCCCGGCTTGACCTTCCGCTTGACCGCCCGCGCCCGGCGAACCTTTCCGATGCGGGAGAAATCGTCAGCAGCGGTCTCGATCCGGACCTGTCGCTGGCGCTGCAGCAACGGGCCCAGGCAGCGGGTATCAGCCTGTTTTCCTTTGTCGCCGCCATCACCGCCTTTACCCTGACACGCTGGTCGGGGCAGGACGAAGTTGTTGTCGGCACCGCGGTCGCCGGACGCGATCTGGTTGAACTGGAGAGCCAGATCGGCCTTTATGTCAACATGGTGCCGCTCCGTTTCAGCGTCGCGGGCCACAAGAGCACGGATAGCTTCCTGTCGGCGGCGCACGCCGTCGTGCTTGGTGCGCTTGAGCATCAGCACTATCCCTATGACCGGTTGATCGACAGCCTGCCGATCCAGCACGATCCGGCGCGTACGCCGCTTGTCGAGGTGATGGTCGGATTGCAACGCCTGACGCGAAGCCGGGCTGAATTCGACGGGCTGACCGTCAACGCGCTGCCGCATGCCGGCCGGTCGGCCCGTTTCGACCTGACCTTCGATGTGGTGGAGCGCGAGGAAGGCTGTTTCAACCTTGAACTCAGCTATCGTAAAAGCGTTGTTCCCGCCGCGCGCGCCGAACGTCTGGCTCGGAGCTGGTGCCATGTCGCCCGTCAGATGGTCGAGACGGCTGCGATCCCGCTCGATCACCTGGCTATCCTGCCGCAAGTCTCGGCTGAAGAGCCTGAAGTAATCGCGCCTGATACGCTCACCGACATGTTTGCCAGGCAGGTGGCCCGAACCCCCGAAGCAACAGCGTTGGTTGAGGCGGGCAGGAGCCTGACCTATCGCAGCCTCGCCGACAAGGTTCAGACCCTGGCGCGGGCGCTGGTTTCAAGTCACGGTGCCGCACCGGGAGACCGGGTCGGTCTGTTTCTGTCCCGGTCGGCCGACGCAGTGATCGCCCTTCTTGCGATACAGCACGCGGGCGCGGCTTATGTTCCGCTCGATCCGAAGTTGCCGGATGCGCGGCTCCGGCAAATCGCGGAACAGGCGGGTATCGCTCTTGTGGTGACCGGTGAGGAGGAGGAGACCCGCGCCAAGGCATTCCTCACGGCACGTGTGGCAACCGTTGCGGACAGGACGGACGCGACAGCCGCTCTGCCTTCTGTCGGGCCGGATGACCTGGCTTATGTCCTGTTCACGTCCGGCACCACCGGTGCGCCCAAGGGTGTCATGATCGAACACGGCAGCGTGGCAAACCTGATCCGCTGGATGAACGGAACAATTCATGGTGGCAGAGACGCGGTGCCGGGCCATCACGCCGCCCTCGCGTCGCTCGCCTTTGACGTTTCGGTACACGAGATCTACGCCGCGCTACTGTTCGGCCATACCCTGCACATCATCCCGGATGAGATCAAAACCGATCCGCGCGGCCTTTCCGCGCAAATAGCCGGAGACGGCATTACCTCGCTCAGCCTGACCCCAAGCCTTCTTTCCATTCTCTTGGACGCTGGTCAGATCGATTCGGCCTGGCCGGTCCGCACACTCCTGCTTGGTGCCGAGGAACTGCCGATCCCGATGGTCGAAGCGGTTCGCAAGGCCGCACAGCAGACGGATTTACGCATTTTCAATCTCTATGGCCCCAGCGAGGTCTGCGTCGAAGCAACGTGGCACGAGTTCGAAGCCGACCTGACACGCGAAAGCGCGGCTCCGATCGGGATGCCGATTGACGGGGCCGAGGTGCTGATTTGCGATGCGAATTTGCGCGCACTGCCGCCTGGGATCGTCGGGCAGATCTGTATCGGCGGCCCGGGATTGGCGCGCGGTTATCTCAACGCGCCCGAACTCACGGACGCCGCTTTTGTGCCGCATCCGCAGCGGCCCGGCGCCCGGCTCTACCTGACGGGAGATTTCGGCTACCGCCGCGAGGATGGGGTTCTGATGTTTTGCGGCCGGCGGGACCAGCAGGTGAAAATCCGCGGCTATCGCATCGAGCTTCTGGAGATCGAACGGCAGCTCACCGCTCTGCCTGACATTCGTTCGGCCGTTGTGACGGCTCCGGAGGGACCGGCGGGACGTGAGCTGGTGGCCTATGTTGTCGCCGGAACGCTGGATGCGGAGGCTGTACGGCAGGCGCTGGCCGAGGTTCTTCCGGCATACATGGTGCCGGAACGCTATGTCCGGCTCGACAAGATCCCGCTGAATGCATCGGGCAAACTGGACCGCAGCCGGCTTCCAGCGCCCGGCGAGCCGGTCGCCGCCGGCACGCCGCCCCGACCCGGCCGGGAAACGGAAATCGCCGTCCTGTGGACGCGTATTCTCGGCATGGAAAGGGTCACGCGTGAGGACGATTTCTTCCGCTGTGGCGGGCACAGTCTGGCCGCGATCCGCCTGCTGACCGCACTGGAGCGGGAGACAGGTGTCACCGTGCCTCTGGCGGACTTCCTGAGACGTCCGACAGTGGCGGGACTTGCCGCGCTCAGCCTGGAGGCGGGCACCGCAGATGAAATCCGGCCCGCGCCGCCGGCCGCCGATTATCCGCTGTCTCCGGCACAACGCAGGCTCTGGGTTCTCAACGAGATCGATCCGAAAGCCTATCTCCTCAATGTTGCCGTCAGGATCGAGGGGCCGCTCGATCCCGACCGCCTGGCACAGGCCTGCGCGCAGGTCGGCGCCCGGCATTCGGCGCTCGGGACCCGGTTCGTCACAGCCGGCGGTGCGCCAAGACAGATCCCGGCCGCCTGCGAGACAGGGCTGTCGCAACACGATGCGCGCGGCTGGAGCGAGAGCCGGCTTCAGGATGCGCTGCGGCAGGCGGCACAGACGCCTTTCGATCTGGAAACAGGACCGCCCCTGCGGCTGCAGCTCTGGCGCAGTGCGGATGAGCGGGCGCTGTTTCTGCTCAGTCTGCATCACATCGTCGGCGACGCCGGGTCGCTCGACCTGGTCCTGAACGAGATCTGCGTTGTCTACGATGCCCTTGGGACGGGCGAGACGTCACCGCTTCAACCGCTTGCACTCCAGGCGCACGACATCGCCGTCCATGAGAACGGCCTGCTTGCACGGCTCGAGGCTGGAGAGAAAAGCCCGCTTTCGGCGGCACGCGATTATTGGCATCAGCAGCTTGCGGGAGGACCGATCCGTCTCGATCTGCCTTCCGACCGTCCGCGGCCCAAGGTCAAGACGAGTGCCGGGCGTACGATCCCGTTCACCGTGGATCGCGCCCTTGCAAAGGCGCTGACGGATCGGGCGGCGTCCGCGCAGGGCGGCCTCTTTCCGCTTCTCACCGCTCTCGTGAAAACCCTGTTTCATCGCTACACGGGCGAGGAGGATATCTGGCTTGGAGCCGCCATCACGGCGCGCCAGGGGGTGGAGCGGGCGGCCCAGGTCGGGTTCCAGGTGCAGACCGTGGTGCTGAGAGACCAGGTGTCGGGGAACATGCCGTTCGCCGCGCTTGTCGACGCTGTCGCGGAAACCATCGTGCAGGCCACCACCCACGCCGCCTATCCGCTCGACAATCTGATCGCCGAACTCAACGTGCCGCGCGATACGAGCCGGGCCGGACTTTTCGACGCGATGATCGTCTATCACGTGAGCGAAGCCCAGCCGGATGGGATGAAGGACCTGTCCTTCACGCCCGTGCCGCTTGCCGATGACATTGCCCGTTTCGACCTGACCGTGCACTTCTCGCGGGACGGCGACTGCCTTTCGGGTGCTATCGAATTCAATACCGGTCTTTTCGACGCCGACAGGGTCACGCGGCTGATCGAGCATCTGCTGCAACTTGCCCGGAGCGTGGTGGAAGCCGGCGATCGCTCGGTCTCTGCCCTCGACATGATTCCGCCACCGGAACGGGCGCTGCTCTCGGCCTTTTCCACCGGACCTGCCGCTCCCATGCCGACGGGTACGATCCACGATGCAGTCTGGGTACAGGTGGCGCGGACGCCGGACCGGGTGGCCGTCGCCGGTTCCGAGCCTCTTACCTATGCCCGGCTCAAGTCCGACGCGCAGGACCTTGCCGCCTGGCTGGTCGATACCGGCAAGCTGGTGCGCGGGGAGGCGGTCGGTGTGTGCATGGAGCGCGGCTCCGACCTCGTGACTGCCATTCTGGCGGTGATGGAGGCGGGCGGCGTCTATCTGCCGCTCGATCCGGCTCATCCGGAAACGCGGATGGACAAGGCGCTGTCTGAAGCGGGATGCCGGTTCGTCCTTTACGATGCGGCCGGTCAGGGCGTGTCTTCGGTGGCGCCGCCCGTTGCCCGCTACAAGAACCTGATACTGGGCGGCCGCGCGACCGGAGCGCCCGGTCTCCATCCTGAGAGCGCCTATCTGATCTTCACGTCAGGCTCCACCGGCCGGCCCAAGGGGGTCAGGGTCGGACATGCCGCTTTCCTCAATATGGTCGCCGCGCAGGTCGAGACTTTCGGGATCGTGCCCGAGGATCGTGTCCTGCTGTTTGCCTCACCCGCCTTCGATGCGTCCCTGGCGGAGTTGTTCACCTGCCTGACCAGCGGCGCGGCGCTAGTTCCGGCAACGGCTGAACGGATCCGCGACGGCGCGGAGTTCGCCAGCTGGATGACACGTGAGCGGATCAGCGTCGCAACTCTGCCACCGGCCTATCTGGCGGCCCTCGACCAGCCGGAACTGCCGCATCTGCGCGTGTTGATTACCGCAGGTGAAGCGCCGCTGATCAGGGATGTCGCGCACTATGCCGGGCGGCTTGATTATTTCAATGCCTACGGCCCGACGGAAAATGCGGTTTGTTCGACGATACAGCGCGTGAAATCCGCCGGTTCTATAATTCCCATCGGCCGGCCGATAGCCAACACCCAGGCCCATATTCTCGGCGCCGATCTGCGCCCCGTTCCCATCGGAATCCCGGGGGAAATCTGCGTTGCCGGGGCCGGACTTGCGCTGGGCTATCTTGATCCCGGGCAAACGGCGGCGCGCTTTGTCACCGGGCCGGATGGCAACCGCCTCTATCGCACGGGCGATCGCGGGACCTGGGCCGCCGAAGGCACGATCCTCTATGCGGGCCGCGACGATGCGCAGGTGAAGATCCGCGGACAGCGAATCGAGCTGGGCGAGATCACGGCGATACTGGAACAGCATCCGCGGGTGCAACAGGCGCTCGTCCTGCTGCGCGGCGAAGCTCTGCTTGCCTATGTGGTCGGTACCGGGCAGGAGCGCGAATTGCGCCGCTATGCCGCCGCAGAACTGCCTTCGGCAATGGTCCCCGCACGCATTGTCGTGCTGGATGCCTGGCCGTTGACGTCCAGCGGAAAGATCGACAGGGCAAGACTGCCCGAGCCGGCTTCCCAAAGCCCGCGGGAACATGCCGTCCCGCTACCGGGCCTGGAGAGCGAAATCGCCGAAATCTGGATGCAGGTGCTTGGCACCGGACAGATCGGCCGCCATGACGACATTTTCGACGTGGGGGCGGACTCCCTGAAGATCGTCCTTCTCGTCAATGCGCTCAAGAAACGCGGCTTTGCCGTCGGTGTCGCCGATCTTTATCTTTACCGGACTGTCGAAATGCTGGCGCAGCATCTGCGTGCTCCGGCACCGGTGACCGCGGACCGGCGCGCGGCTGATGACGGCCCGGCGCCGGTGACGGCGATCCAAAGCTGGTTCTTTTCCCGGTTCGACGGCAACCTCAATCACTTCAACCAGTCGGTCACGCTGAGGCTGGACCGCGATGTTTCCTGCAACGAGATTCGTGAGGCACTGGTCAGTCTCGCCGAAAAACACCCGGCCCTGCGGACCCGCTTCCGAAGGATCGCCGGTACCTGGAACCAGGATCGCGAGGGACAGGCAAGCGATGCCGTCGGACCGGTCGAACAGCACCGGGTGGTGAGTGACGCTGAGGCGAACGATATCGCCGAGGATATTCAGCGCGGGCTGGACATCTGCAAGGGCCGCCTGATCGGCGCGGCGCGTATCAGCCATGAAGTCGAAGGCGAATTGCTGGTTCTCGTGATCCATCATCTGGCGGTGGACGGCTACAGCTGGCGGCTGATCCTGCGGGATCTGACCGATCTTATGACGGGCCGGCAACCGGCTCCGCATGATGGCTGGACGATGGGAGATCTCGCCCGTGCCGAGCAGGATCTGCGCGCAATGCCTTCCCTTTTGCGCGAGCGTGCCCAGTGGATGCGGCTGCTCGGTTCCGTCTCCGCGCCGCCGTGGGCTTGTGCTGCGCCCTGCCGGCAGGACGAGACGCGCGAGGTCACTCTGACACTGTCCGGTGAAACAACGGGACGCATGCTGCGGGACGCGGGGCCCGGAGGAATGGAAAGCATCCTTCTCGGTGCCCTCGCGGCAGTGCTTCGTACGCACCTGCCGGTCAGGGATCTCCTGTTCCTGCTTGAAGGACATGGCCGGACCCCCCTGGTGCGCGCCGCCGATCTTTCCGACACAGTCGGCTGGTGCACAACGATGTTTCCCCTGGCTCTTCCCGCCGGCGCGCAGGATACGCCGGCTGCTGTGGCCGCGGCGATCTTCGCTCTGCCGGCCGGCGGCGCCGGGTTCCTGCGGCTGTTGCGGGACGATCCTGTGCTCGCGGAGCGGATACGCGGCGCGATCGTCTTCAATTACCTTGGCGAGTTCGGCGCGCCAACTACGGAAACCGGTCGGCAAGGTCCGGCGGTGATCGGCTCGCACGGCACCATGACCGATCCTGCCGCTTCGTCCCTGGCTCCCGTCGATTGCCTCGCGGTGGTGCAGAGAGGGCGTCTTTCGGTCACGCTGCGCGCCAATCCGGAGGTGATCGCACCGCACCTGCTTCAAGCGATGCTGGACGACATGATGCAGAAGGCCGCATCGCGGGAGCTGCAAACCATCGCACACACGGCACAGCCAAAGCCGATGCGGCCGTATGATGTCCCTCCATCCGACCCGCCGGTCCTGCTGAATGCCGGGTCAGGCCCCGATCTCTTCGCAATGCCGCCCCTGCTGGGTTACGGTTCCGCATTCACGCAGATGGCCACAGCGCTCAGGCATATACGGCTGCACGCCTTCGATTTCATCGAGGCCGAAGACAGGCTGGAGCGTTACGCCGACGCGATCACCGCCATCTGCGGTGACAGTCCGATCCGGGTTGTCGGGCTTTCGGGAGGCGCATTGCTGGCCTTTGAGGTGGTGAAGCAGCTGGAGGCCGCCGGACACCGGGTCGCCGATCTGGTCATTCTGGATACGCCGGCAAATCTCGATCCGATCGTGCGTTCGAAGAAGGAGGTTGAGGCGAAAATCGCCAGCGACCTGGCTTATTTCCGCGACCGGATGGTTTCAGAGGACGGGAGCTATGGCCGGGCAATCCGGAATGCCGAAGCCTATGAGGCATTGGTCGCCAAAATGCGCAGCTTCATCACCTATCTCGATCCCCTGGTGACGGCGGGCAGGATTGCCGCCAATATTCATCAGGTCCGCTCCGAACAGACCTGGCAGACGGATGCCGCGTTTGAACGCTGGGGCGAACTGACAAGCGGCTGCTACAGGGTCCGCCAGGGATTCGGGAACCATGCGGACATGCTCGACCCGACCAGCGGTCCGGCGAACAGCGAAATCGTCGAGAGAATTCTTGACGAAGGCAAGGGAGGATCCGCGGTCCTGGACACCACATTATCCGCGGTTTCCCGGAAACCGGACTGAGATCAATAGCAGTTTAGGGACTGAACAGACCTAAGGAGTGTCGCGTCAAATTGAATTCAGGAAATCGCCCGAACGCATTTGCAATGCAAACGCTGCCTCGGGCGTCTTCCTGAAACCATGAATCCGCTTAAACGCGACGCGCCCTAGTTTGCCGGAAGCACCTCAATGATGCCAAGGCGGGCAGGAAAATCCGCCGGTTTTGTTGGCACTTCGGCGCAAGTCCGTTTCAGCAGATATTGGGCAACGCCGGGGTGAAACGCCAGAACCTGCCCAAAGTCGAACATTTCTTCCTCTCCGGGATTGGCAAGCTCAAGGTGCTGCAGCAGGACCAGCTGCGGGTGTTCGAACAGGGCCTTTGCGATGTGGCAGGTCACGTAATTTGGCACCTCTTCGTGGAAAAGCAGGGCAACTTCTATATCGAGAACGACCGGCGGCTCCTGGTCGACCTCCGCGATATCCGGGTTGTCATTCAATTCGGACACGCCGGGCTGGATGCCGGATTCGTTTGTTTCCATTTCGACGTCGAAGCTGACGACACGTGCTCCGCAGCGTGATCCTGTCTGGATCAGGGCCGGTGAAACCAGACCCACGAGGCTCAGGAAAACATCGATCTCGCCTTCGCAAAGCGCCCGCAGATCGTCGTCCGCGGTCGCGGTGATAACCTCTTCCAGATCGTCGGGAGACAGGTTATTGGCCTCCAGAAGCGCGTGCCACAGACGGCGCGTCTCCGATCCTTCAATCCCCAGATTGACCCTCTTTCCCGGCAGATCCGCGATGGAGTCGATGCCCGAGTTTCGCGCCACGATCATCACGCCGGGATGACTGATCAGGGAGAGACCGTAGCGAGTGCGCGGCATGGGCGAAAAATCATGTGTCAGGTCGAGGTCCAGCCCCGCTTCCACCAGAATGGATTGCGCCTTGCCGCTGTTCATCAGGTGGATATTGTCGTTCGACCCCTCGGAGCGCAGCGGTGCGCAATGGATGCGGTGCTGGGGAAACGTCGCCCTCATGACCTCGCATATGCCGGCGGCGACATAGTAGTTGTTGCTGATCGTCGAGCCCGAATAAATGCCGATGAACCACTCCGGCAGCCGGCGCGCATCAGACAGCCGATCGGCATATTGCGCGCCGTTCTCGGTGATCACAGGGACGGTATTGGGATTATAGGGAACATTTTCAAGCCACTGTGTATTCTGCGAACTGGCGGGCTGCGAGACAAGCAGGGGCGAACAGATGAGTGCGCAAAGCAGGGCAAATCGGATCATGATGGCTTTCCCGGCATACTTGTCTCAACCTTTCCATTACATACCATCGCATCGCGATAACAAGGCTGTTCGTGCCCCGTCATCTTACCTTCGACATGCGTCCGTCCGCCATGGCGTAAAGTGAATCGGCGATATCGAAATATTGTTCGTCGTGCGAGATGCAGATGATAATCCGTCCTTCCGCGGCGAGAGACGGCAGGATGTCGCGATAGAAGACCTTGCGGAAGTGCGGATCCTGATCCGCCGCCCATTCGTCCAGCATGAGGATCGGCGGATCCTGCAGGAGGGCCACGATCAGCGCGAGGCGTTTGCGCTGACCGGACGACAGGTCCGTGGTCGTGAACGCTCCATCGGACAGTTCCACCTTGCCGGTCAGTTCGAACCGCGCAAGCAGCTCGGAGACGCGGGAAGGGTCGACATCGTCAAGGCCGAGCAGCGACCGGAACAGGTAATAATCCGAAAATACCACGCCTATGCGGTCGCGGTAAGCGCCGAATCCTTCCGGGGGGACCGGTTCCCCGTCAATCAGGATCCGACCTTCTTGCGGATGAACCAAACCCGTCATCAGGCGGAACAACGTCGATTTTCCCGAGCCGTTGCCGCCTGTGATGAAAGCGATCTTGCCGCGATGGAAGGTGGCGTCGACCGGTTGCAACGTGAAGGTCGGACTGCCATGGCTGTCCTGGAAGGCGTAGCCCACTGCGTCCAGGGCCAGCGTCCGCGGGTGTCTTTCAGCGGGCAGCGGTTCTTCATCGTCGGGCGCCTGCTCGCAGGCCCGCAACTGGTCGTTCAGAGCGTGGATGGTTCTCAGGGCCCGCGCGGTGTCGTTCACGGCGGGGATGCCCTGTGCCACGTTCGACAGGGAGCCGATCATGAACAGCGCCGCCATTGTCGCCTGGATGACCACGTCGTGATAGGTTTCGGTGAACATGGGAACGACAAAAACCATCACGCCCAGAAGGATGTAGAACAGCGTTTGCGTCAGCACATACTGTTTTGCCCAGTGGCGCCGGATCCGGCCGGTGTTCGCGCGTGTTCTGCCAGACTGTGCCTGAATATGGGTGACGACATCCTGGCCGCGCGCTTCGTTGAAGGCAATCTCCTTGCGCCCCGCAAGCATGCCGCTGAATGCTTCGAACAGTCTGTTCTGTGTGCGTTTCAGAGCCTCGGTCCGCTTCCTGAGGCCGGTCAGTCCGGTGACGTGAAACCAGACCGCGAATATCCCGAAAAGACCGATCAGCACGAAGGCAACGCCCGAGAGATAGGCAATGTAGAACGACATGAAAATCAGAAGCACGCTTTGCTGCGCGCCCACAACGATCATCGGCAGCGTGTTGGAGATTGTCTGCGTTTCCTGCGTGACAGCCTTGTATATGGGTGCGCGGCCGATGCGCTGTAGCGAGGTGTAGTCGGCGGCACGGGTCGCCGCGAGAATATCGCGGCGCTGCTCCGCGATCATCCGCTCCGCGCCTTTCGCGACTTCCATCATCACGAAGCGCTGGGCGCTGCTGTAGAGGAAGATGCTCAGCAGGAAATACACCGCGAACATGAACTCGCCGTCACCGGCTTCGCGTTTGAGCGCCATGTTGACGACGGCAATCGTCATCGTGGTCCCGAGGGCCGAAAGGACAAGCATCAGCAGGAACTTGCCCTTGTCCATGTCCAGATCGCGCAGCAGCTGTCGCAGCATCTCCATGGCGGTCAGGCCTCCGCAGCCGGCGCCGGGCCGGCCTCGATCTGCATGCCCTCGCTCAAATGGACCCGCCGGTCGGCGAGATCGAAATAGGCGTCATCGTGAGTCACGGCGATGATCGTCTTTCCCTGCGCCTTCAGCCTGGGAAGAAGCTCGCGGTAAAATTTCTTGCGGAATTGCGGATCCTGATCGGCGGCCCATTCGTCGAGCACGAGAACCGGCCGGTCCTCGAGCAGGGCAACAACGAGGGCAAGACGCTTCTTCTGCCCGGTGGACAGATCAAGAGTGACGAAACGGTTGTTCTCCATGCCGACGACGTCGTCGAGTTCGAAGTAGCGGAGCTGTTCCATGACTGCGTCCTTCGATACGTCGCGCAGGCCGAACAGTTCCGGAAACAGATGATAGTTCGACAGTACCGACGCAATCAGCGCCCGGTAGTCGCGCCTGTTGACGGCGCCGATGGTTCGTCCATCCACCGTGAGCTGCCCGGCGGAGGGGGCGTAGAGACCGGTCAGGATACGCATCAGCGTCGACTTGCCGGAGCCGTTGCCTCCGGAGATGAACAGGATTTCTCCCCGGTCCACATGAAGAGCGACAGGGCCGAGATGGAAGGGTTCGACGCCGGATTCGGCGGTATATTCGTATTCGGCAGCCTCCAGGGATATCCTGCTGAAACCGGCAAAGGCTTTCGGATTGACCGGTTTGCGGCTGTCCGTAGCGGAAGAAAACTCCTCCAGACGGTTCTCCAGGTTCAGAATACGGGCCGCCGATGCCTCCGCCGATCCGAGGACCGCAACCGCCTGAATGATGATCCCTATGGGTCCGATGATGAACAGCACCGCGGTGGCCGTTTTGGCGAGGTTCCCGGTGCTGATGTCCGTATAGCTGGGGACCACGAAAACCACGACACCGAGCAGAATGAACAGGGCGAGCTGACCGAAAATATAGAGATCGAAACTGGCGTTCTGAACGGTGATCCTGCCTTCGGCGGCCCGGTCCACGGATGCGTTGAAAGCGTCGGCCAATTCGATCCGGCGCGGCCGCAGCATCCGGACTTCCTTCCAGCCGTCAAGCTGATCGGTAATCCGGTCGAACATTCTCTGATCGTCTTGGGCAACGCTCATATGAGACTGCATGACCCGCTGTCCGCGGCGCATATAGACGAACCCGGCGAGCCCGATTGCGAATGTCAGCATGACGAACGTCGTTTTCGACGTCACAAAGATATAGGCAAGAATGGCGACGACCAGGATGGCGGACCGGAACGCAATGGCAATGTACTGGCTGTTCTGCGAAATCGTATCAGACGCTTGAGTAACTACATCGTAAAGCTCCGCATCGCCGATCCGGTCCCTGTCGGCCAGATTCAGGTCGCGCAGAAGCTGTATGATATCGCACCGCACCGCATGGATCGCGTCTTCGACCAGCACGGCGAACCTGGAGAGCAGGCGCAGTTCGAAAACCAGATAAAATGCAATGGCGGCGCAAAACAGACCCGCCATGAGCCAGTTGACATCGTCGACCCCGTCCGCCGCGATATCCTGGGCTGCCCGGTTCACGAGTATCATGATGCCGACATTGAACAGGCTGGAACCGGCCGCGATGATGATCAGCGCCTTGAGGGGGAGTGCAGCTGTACGCGTGAGGAGTGCAAATAGCTGCATTGTCCTATTGTCTGTCTGGGGGGATGACTGTCGAAGGCGTGCTGAAAGCGCCGGAGCTGTCCGGTCGCGACTGGGGTTCCTCAATGTCCGGAGCCATCGCCGGCTCCTGCGCGATGGGGGTCGTTTCCGGGGCGACTGTACTGCGTGTGGTGTCGATCTGTGTGGTGGACAGGCCGGGAGTGTCAGGACTTGGGCTGCCGGTTGCCGGGACCGGTGCTACGATAGTGGGGGAAGGTTGAAAACGGAAAGAATCCGGTTGAATCGCATTGGTCGACTGCACTTCCGTCTTGGAGGCATTCGGCACGAGCGGTGAGGAAATCCGTTCCAGCGTATCCTCGTCGCCACTCTGAGAAGCTCCGGCGTTGAATTCACCGGTATTCAGGATAACCGGAAGCCCGTCGGACCCGCCCATGACGATGATCTTGGAATTGTTGGAGGAGGCGATGGCCAATGTCGCATCAATTCCCCGCAGGCGAAGATATTCGTCGGTGATTGTTCCGGAAACGATTTCCTGAAACTCACGTATCCCGCGCGCCTCGATATTCTTTCGCTGGCGCTCCAGTTCTTCCCGCTCGATCCGGAAATCATATTCGAGCATCACATGATATTGCTGGGCCTTGCGTTCAATCGCTTCAACGACCGATGCGGGCAGACTGACGGAACGGATCAGGGCGTCTTCGATATAGACAAGCTGTCCGGACGGGCTCTGCGAGATCAGCGAAGACCCCAGCTGCGTGACCATCCGCTCCAGTATCTGAGCCTGTATGAAAGACCGTGCATCCGAATAAAGCTGTTCCGGCGTGTAGCGCGAAATCACTTCGCGGGCATTGGAGCCGATTTCAGGAATGAGCAGCACCTCGGGATAGTTCGGGCCGATCTGCTTGTGCAGCGAGCCGACCGAATCCCTGTTGATGCGGTACCGGGTAGCAATCTCGACCTTCATCGTCAGGCCGTTGGAGGAGATCGTGTCATAATTGCGCACGATTGTCCGCAGGCGGGCATCATAGATAAAGGCCCTGTTCCACGGGAAGATCAGATGAATGCCTTCGTTGAAGTGAAAATCGGTGACCGTTCCGCCCGCGAACCGTTTCCACAGCACGCCGACATGGCCGGCAGGAACATTCACGACGGCCATTGGCACCGTAATGGCGATCACAAACAAGAGGGTCAGTATCGACAGACCTAGGGAAAAGGTATGCCGCTTTCTCCATGACCTGAACCGGTTGCCAAACGTATGGCTTCCGGGCGCCGGGCCGATCGCACCACCGGCGTTCGAAGCACCACTGCTCACAGCCATCTGCTTCGTCCCTGTCCCGTTGAAACGATCATAAAGTCTGACGATGGGTCTGGCGCATTTCTTCATCCAGCCTGGCTTGCTCAAGCCTCAACCGCTCGCGCTTGTTGGGGCGCAGCAGAAAGAGAAAGATCAGTGCAAGGAGCGGACTGACGATGATGGAAAGGAGAAACATCCCGATGAAACCGGCAGCTGTATTCCGACCGATCAGACCGACGATGGCAGCCGCGAAAAGATAGAGCACCATGGCAAAATACATGAGCGGTTCTCCGGGCGATCCTAGTGAAAATACAAGCGGAAGACGTAATGATATCCCGAAAACAGCTCTTAGCAAAATCCCGCAGCTGTTGCAAACGACTCGCTGTTCCCCCGGGCGCGGTTTCGCCCGGAAAACCGCGCTGGATTCGGGAGAGAGTTTGAACTTTTTCGAGGCGAAACCTCGGTGTTCCATTCAAGCGAGCGGGATATAACCCGGTTAGCCTAAAAATTGAGGCAAACCTACGCCACGAGCTGAACGAAGTTTCAGGAGGATGGGGGCTAGGGTCAGCAGGCATATACGGAAGGGACCGGATTAACGGTCCTGCCCGTGGTTGCACTGCCTCAAGTACCACTTCTGCAGCGGGGCCAGGAGGCTCCGCTGCAGCTTCTATCCGGAACGGCATTCCGGGGCCGGGACAAGGTCAATCACCGATCTTGAGGAACAGGCTGCCTTCCGCATGCGACCGCTCGGCGGCATCCAGCGCTTTTTGAAGGTCCGCGCCATGGCGGAAGCCCGGCTCGGCAGGCGCACCTTCCCGGATCGCGGACACGAAACGGTCATAGACCGTGGGAACCGGATCGGCGGTCACCTCACACCAGTCGGCCGTTTCAAGGTCGGGGTTCCGGCAGATCCGCAGGGTTTCGATCCGCTTTTCGAACCTGACTTCCAGACCGCCGCCATCGCCGTAAAGCCTGAGGCGAAGGTCGTTCAGGTGGCCGGAGGCGAAACGGGTGGCGCTGATGGTGCCGAGCGCACCGTTTTCCAGCTCCGCCTGAAGCGTGAAACTGTCATTGGCGTCCAGAACATGCTCGCCGATCTTGCCGCCCTCCGTCTTGTCGAAGGTTTTCAGACGGCAGGACAGCGCATCGATCCTGCTGCCGGCGGCATATGTGGCAAAATCCAGGATATGAATCCCGACATCGCCGAGGACGCCCTTGGACCCGTGACGTGTCGAGAGCCGCCAGAGCCACTGGTCTTGCGTGCGCCAATCTCCCCATGCGGGCTGGGTCAGCCAGCTTTGCAGATAAGAGGCTTCGAAGTGGCGCAATGTCCCGATGTCGCCTTCCGCCACAAGGGAAGCCGCCTTCTGCAGCACGGCGACATTGCGGTAGCTGAGGTTGACCATGCCGACCAGGTTCTTTTCCCGCGCCAGCTCCGCCATCTCAAGCGCGTGCCGGGCATTGGTCGCCAGCGGCTTTTCGCAAAGGACGTGCTTTCCGGCATTCAAGAGGGCAAGGGTCGTTGCATGATGCGCTGCATCGGGGGTGACGTTGGAAACCGCGTCGAATTCCCCCCAGGCTATCGCTTTTTCCAGGGTCGCGAACTTGTGCGGAATCGCGAAGCGGTCGCAAAAATCCGACAGGACCTCCGGCCGCCGGTCGACGCCGGCAACGATTTCAACGCCGGGAATTTTCTGAAAGGCCGTGACATGATTGACGGCCATGTTGCCGGTGCCAAGGATCAGTATCCGGACCGGAGTTGCGGCAGACGCCATAAATAGTCTCCATCGCGAAGGGAGCGTTGGCCGGATTTTCGACACTTCCGGCCGGGGAAAGAAAAATCAGCGGAAACCTTCCTCGCCTTCCGCGTGAAGCTTCGGTCCGCGCTCCTCGATTTTTTCCGGGGCGGCTTCCACAGGCACGTTCGGGGCCTCATTGGGATCCTTCACGCGCGCCATCGGATTGAAGGCCCACCTCACCCCGTTCTTCAGGACGGTGTGCACATTGGCATCGTGGTAGGTCGGGTAGGTTTCGTGGCCCGGGCGGAAATAGAAGACATTGCCCGCGCCACGCTTGTAGGTCAGGCCGGAGCGGAAGACATCGCCGCCCTGGAACCAGCTGATGAACACCGTTTCCAGCGGCTCCGGCACACCGAAGGGCTCGCCGTACATTTCCTCCATCTCCAGTTCGAAACTGTCCGGCAGGCCCCGGGTTATGGGATGGTTGCGGCTGGTGACCCAGAGCCGCTCGCGCTCGCCGGCCTCGCGCCAGGTCAGGTTGCAGGGGCTGCCCATCAGGCGCTTGAACGGCTTGGAAAAATGAGCCGAATGCAGAAACATCATGCCCATGCCGGACCAGACGGCGTTGCAGACGCGCTCCACGACGTCGTCGGCGACGTCGCCATGCGCGGCGTGGCCCCACCAGACCAGAACATCCGTTTCGGCGAGACGCTCCTGCGTCAGACCGTGCTCTGGGTCCTGGAGCGTTGCCGTCGTCGCGCTGATATCCGGATCGGCGTTCAGTGCATCGGCGATGCATTGGTGCATGCCGTCCGGATAGAGGCTGGCAACGATCCTGTTGTGCTGTTCATGGACGTTCTCGCCCCAGACCACGGTCCTGATGGCCATGACGGCTCCTCCCGGTTAGCGGAAATTTTGAAGAAATCGCGTGCTGCAGAGAACGGTTCAAAGCGCTTTGGATAGCGCTAACATCGGTTTGCGGACCTGTCAATCGGTTGGGCCGCCAGTCGGCCAACCCGGCGCGGAGGCAAACTCAGTATCCCGCGCTCAAGGCGCCGACACGGCGCGGGTCGGAGGCACCGGCCAGCACACCGTCGGCCTTCATGACCGACTGGGTGGATCCCATTGCATTGCGGACCTCGATCTTGTGTCCCCGTTTCTCCAGAAGCTCGATCGTGTCCGGTGAAATCCCTTCCTCGATGCGGATTTCGTCCGGGAGCCACTGGTGATGAATGCGCGGTGCCGCCGTCGCCTCGGCGATGTTCATCTTGTGGTCGACGACATTGAGGATGATCTGCAAGGTGGTGGTGATGATGCGGCTGCCGCCCGGCGAACCGGTCGCCAGAAAGAACTCACCGTCCTTGAAGACGAGCGTCGGGCTCATGGAGGACAATGGACGCTTGCCGGCCTCGACGGCGTTCGCGGTGCCGCCGATCAGTCCGTAAGCGTTGGGAACACCCGGCTTGGCGGAAAAGTCATCCAGTTCATTGTTGAGCAGAACCCCTGTCCCCTCCGCCATCATGCCGACACCATAGGAAAAATTCAGCGTATAGGTGTTCGAAACCGCGTTGCCGTCCTTGTCGACGACGGAAAAATGCGTTGTCTCGTTGCTCTCGTAGGGAAGCGGATTGTCGGGGCCGATCTCTTCGGAAAGGGTTGCTGAGTCCATGCTGATGGTCTTCACCAGTCCCGCCGCATAGTCCGGCGAGGTGAGGCCGGTCACGGGAACGCTGACATAATCCGGGTCGCCGAGATATTTTGACCGGTCCGCATAGGCACGGCGCATGGCTTCGGACATGACGTGGATGCTGTCGGCGGAATTCAGGCCGTATTCGGCAACCGGGAAGCGTTCCAGCATGTTGAGGATCTGGACGATGTGAACGCCGCCGGAGGACGGCGGCGGCATGGATGCGATTTCGTAGCCCCGGTAGATGCCCGTGACGGGCTTGCGCCAGACCGGTCGATAGGAGGCCAGATCCGCGGCCGTCATGCCGCCGCCGCCTTCCTGAACCCTGGAGGCGATCCTTTGTGCAACTTCGCCCCGGTAAAACCCGTCGGCTCCCTTGTCCGCAATCAGGCGCAGGGTTGAAGCCAGATCCTGCTGCTTCAAGACCTCGCCGGGTAGAGGCGGGATCATTCCCAGCTTGTAGAAAACGGCCGCGGTTGCCGGGTCTTTGGTCAGGCGCGGCATGGCCGCCGTCAGGGCAGCCGACAGACCGGGCGTTACAGTGATGCCCTCTTCGGCCAGTTCGATTGCCGGAGCGATCAGCTCCGCCCAGGTCAGATTTCCGCTGCCGTGCTGTCGATGGGCTTCGGCGAATCCGGCGACGGTTCCCGGAACACCGATGGCCAGACCCGAGAACCGGGATTTGGTGTTGTCCGGTTCGCCGTCCTCTCCCAGAAACATGTCCTTGAAGGCGGCGGCAGGCGCCTTTTCCCGGTAGTCCAGCGCTTCGGTCTTCCCGCTTTCGGCCATGTGAACCAGCATGAAACCACCGCCGCCGAGATTACCGGCGCGCGGCAGGGTTACCGCAAGGGCGAAGCCGGTGGCGATGGCGGCATCCACCGCATTGCCGCCCTTCTTCAGGATTTCGACGCCGACACCGGTCGCCACGGCTTCCTGGCTCGCCACCATGCCGCTTTGCGCGACGACCGGCTGGAACCGGTCCTTCAGCGAGTAGATAGCGGCTTCCTGAGCCGTCAGGGGGGCTGCCTGTCCAAAGGCGAGTGCGGCGGCCAGCGTGAGCGTACAGACAACGGATTCTAGGTGGCGGCGCATGATTTTCTCCGGCATTTTTGCTAGACGGCAAGTGTGCAGAAGGCCGGGAAAGGAGGCAATAGACAAACGAGAAAGTGAAACGGATTGTCCGCGACTGCTGCTATTGATTCAACGCAAGGCCGGACTTCCGCAAAACGCGCAAAGTGGCGGCACTGACGCCGCGTGGGCCGGGGATTCCGGCGGATTCGGTGTGTCACAAGGAGGCTTCATGGGACGCATATTTTTACGCAAGGCTTCTGCCGCACTGCTGTGGGCGCTGTTTACCGTTTGCGGCGCTGCGGTGTTTGGTTTGGCTCCGTCCGGCGGGGTGACATCCGCGCAGGCGGCCGATGAGTTGGCCGGAAAGACGCTGGCGCTGCGCTGGTGTGCCGCCTGTCATCTGGTTGCCGAGGATCAGCCGAGCGTTTCAAGCACGTCGCTACCGAGCTTTTACGACATAGCGGGGGACCCGGAGTGGACCGAAGAAAGTCTGGCGACGTTCCTCGTGGATCCGCATCCCGCGATGCCTGACATGAGCCTGGGCAATATCGAGATCGCCAATCTCGCGGCCTATATCACTTCGCTGAAGCAGTAGGATTTACGCGGTCTCATATGTTGAATTCCGCACGCATGGCGGCGTGGAAAGAGCCTGCAAGGCTTGGGTCGCCGGCGTCGAAGATTTCATCGGGAAGATCGTCGTTGAAGACCCGGACCTCAACGGTCCTGTGGGTCATCGCGGCGCTTGCAAGGATATGATCGAGCGCCTGACCCTTTCCCTTGTGCAGGATGGTCTGGCGCCGTTCGAGCGGTAGCGAGGCATCAAGCTGAAAAAGCCGGCGCGGGGCGAGGTCAGGCGAAGCCGTGTCATCCGGATCGGCGCGCAGGAGGCGCATGGTTCCGGTCTCGCCCGTTGCATTGAAGTCCCCTGCCAGGATCACCAGCGCTTCCTCATCCGCATCCAGCAGCGCCTCGACCGCAAGACGCAGTTCCAGGGCCTGCGCGATCTGTTTCAGGACGGAGAGCTGATAGCCTTCCGCCCAGGCCGAAACGCTTTTCCATGTACGGCTGTCCGTCTTGCCGCCCCGGATATTCGCGGCAATCGGTGCGCGCAGGTGAAGCGTGAAAAGATGCAGCGGCTTGTCGGCGCCGATATCGATTTCGGTTTTCAGCACGGGCCGGTCGAATTCGATCGCCTGCGGTGCATCATATGCCGGGTCGGCCGTTCCCGGCTGCCACAAGGGCGGATGGGCATGGGTCTGAAAGAGGCTTTTCGAAGATGCGATGGGGAAGCGTGACAGAACCACCAGATTGTGCCTGTCGCCCGGCCCCTTGCCGGGCGCCCGTTCGCTGGCGGCAAAGTGGTAGTCACGGTAGGGCGTCGCCGACAGCAGCAGGTCGAGCGCCTGGAACCGCCTTTTGGAGGCTCCCTTTACCTTTTGCGCATTCACTTCCTGAAGACACAGAATATCGGCATCCAGTTCCAGGAGCCTCGGCCGCAAGGCGTCCAGCCGGGGTTGAAGAGCCTCCGCCTCGAAACGGTCGGCACCGAAGGATTCCATGTTGAAGGTTGCAAGTTTCATTGTGCCGGGCCAGACCGTATGGAACGTGGACCGACACCTTAGCGGCGGGACAGTTCTGTGAACCAGTGGTAGAGAACAAAAAGTTTGATTTCAGGAGACCGGCATGGCCGATGACCCTTGTCCGTGTGGTGGCGGTGAACCGTTCGATCGCTGCTGCGGACGTTTTCTTGGTGGCGCGGCGGTTCCCGAAACCGCCGAGGCGCTGATGCGCTCGCGTTACGCCGCCTATGTCCGGCAGAACATTGCCTACCTGAAAGAGACGCTCTGGCCGAAACACCAGGATGGCTTTGACGAACTGGAAACCGCCAGATGGGCGGCTGAAAACCACTGGACCGGCTTGCGCGTCCTGGCAACGGAAAAAGGCGCGAAAGGCGACCGTGAAGGCACGGTGCTTTTCGAAGCAAGATACCTTTCCGGCGGTACGCTGCGTACGCACCGGGAACTCAGTCGTTTCCGCAAAAAAGCCGGACGCTGGTATTATGCGGAGGCCGTGCCGGAGTAACGGACCGGCAGACCGTTTCGAATTTCCTTGGAGAAAAATGTCCGGCCCCTGCGGATGGCGGCGGGAGCAGGGGCCGGACCAAACTGCGGATAGAAGGGGAGGCAGCCCTCGACATCCGCAATGCTGTTGCACTTTTTTCAAACAGACAGGGCCGATACTGTGTAGCCGGCAGGTCGTTCGAATCAATGTTCACTATTTGTTCCATATTCGACAAAGCACGTCAAGCCGGGATCTCAATCCGCGTCCGGTGTCTTTCGGTCTTGAACAGAGGACGTCATATTCGCCAGCCTGCCGATTTCACGCATCTGTGAATCGATAGAGCTTTCGGCATTCCGATCGCCATTGAATATTAAGGCCTTCATGTCACAAATACGGACAGGATTTCAAAAAGGATCTGTGTTTGCGATTTTCCGCTTTCTGGGAAAAACCTTTCCAAAGCACCGCCCTGTCTCAGGCTCTGGGCAGGGCAGCGAACGCTGCCGGGTTGCTGCGGGGCGATGGGACGGACCAGGGCACCGCGGGCCGCATGGCGGTCTCGACATTCGCGATCCGTGTTGGCGGCGCGGCGCTTGCCTATCTCTCGCAGATTGTTCTGGCGCGGCTTCTGGGCGCGCATGACTACGGTATCTATTCCGTTGCCTGGACCTTCCTGATCGTCATCGGCGCTATGACATGTGGCGGATTTTCAACTTCCGTCAGCCGGTTCATCCCGCAATATCTCCAGAAAGGCGACATGGACGGCCTGCGCGGCTTTCTGCGCGTGAGCCGGCAAACGGCCTTTTTCCTCGGGACTTTGGCCGGGGTGCTTGGGATTGGCCTTGTTTTTGTATTCCGAACGGCCATCGACGCCGATTATGTTCTGCCGCTGATCGTCGTTCTGTTCGCCCTGCCGTTTTTCACCTTCGGCCAGGTGCAGGACGGTATCGCCCGCAGCTATGACTGGCCGTCGCTGGCGATGGTGCCCACCTACATCTGGCGGCCTCTGGCTATTCTGCTGCTGCTTGTCCTTGCTGTGCTCGCGGGGTGGCGCGCCGATGCCCTGACGGCGACGTTCGCGGTCGTATCGGCCACCATCGTTATCGCCCTTTATCAATATGTTCACCTGAAGGGGCGGCTGGCGCCGAGGGTTCCATCCGGTCCACGCAGGGTAGACCTGAGATACTGGCTGGCAATCTCCGCGCCGATGCTTCTGGTGGACGGTTTCCTGCAACTGATCACCAGCGCCGACGTCATCATGATCAGTTTCTTTCAGGATCCGGACAAGGTGGCGGTCTACTTCGCTGCCTCCAAAACGCTTGCCCTTGTCCATTTCGTTTATTTCGCGGTGAGATCGGCTTCCGCGCACCGGTTTTCCGGCTACCTCCATAATGAGGACCAGGCCGGTCTTGCCGCCTACGTCCGCAAGGCGACACACTGGACCTTCTGGCCGTCTCTTGCCGCCGGGGCCGGGCTGCTGCTGATCGCGCCGCTGCTGCTGCGCTTGTTCGGCGGCGGATTTGAAAGCGGTTATCCGCTGATCGCGCTCCTGATGATCGGTGTGCTCGCTCGGGCGTCGGTCGGTCCGGCGGATGCGCTGTTGACCATGACCGGACATCAGAAATCCTGTGCCGTGATCTATGCGGCAACCTTCCTGATGAACGTCGTCTTCAATCTGGCTCTGATCCCGCTCCTGGGTCTTGCCGGCGCGGCAATCGCCACAAGTTGCGCCATCTTCTTCGAGGCGACTGCGCTAGCGCTGACGGCAAAACGCAAGCTCCAGATCACGACATTCATCGTGCCCCTTCTCTTCGCATCCAGGGAGCGGCCGGTTGACCAGTGAACCGAACGCAGACGCGGGGCCGGAGTTCTGTTTCCTCGATCCTTTGAATGAAGATCTGCCGGCAGGAGCCTGGCAGCAATTGTGCGATGCCGCCCTTGATCCGAACCCGTTTTTCAGCCCGGCGTTTTTGTGTCCTTACCTGAGGCACATGGAACACCGGCAGGTCCGTCTCGCCGTCGTCCGTGAGGGCAAGACGGGTGTCTGGCTGCTGGCGGCCCCCGTGGGCCGGCGCCGTCTCGGCGTCGCGCTTCCAACCGCCACGGTCTGGGCGACGGATTATTCCCCGCTCGGCACGCCCCTCATGCATCCGCGGGCAGGGCCGGATGCCGTCGACGCCTTTCTCAAGGGCGCTGCCGGATCCGGGGCGCTGCTTGCCATTCCCTATCTGCCGCTCGCCACGCAAACAGCTTCGCGCCTGCGCGGGGCCACCGAAGCGCGGATCACGGTCGCGGCGCGGGAAAAGCGGTCCGGTCACGATGCGGGTCCCGCCGGCGAGCAGCAACTGGAGGCAGCCTTCAGCGGCAAACGGCGCAAGGAGATGCGCCGGCTGTTGCGCCGCCTCGGCGATGAACATGCAACAAGCTTCGAAAGCGTGACCGGTGCGGACGTGCCGGCCGCGTTCGACGCTTTTCTCCGCCTGGAAGTTTCGGGGTGGAAAGGCCGGTCGGGAACGGCTCTGTCAAGCGGGCCGCAGAGCGAGGCCTTCGCCAGATCCGCGATCGCCAATCTCGCGGCCGGGAACGGCGTGCGCATCGATCAGCTCCGGGCGGGCGACACGTTGGTGGCGGCCCTTGTGCTCATTCAGGACCGCGGTCATGTTTTTTCCTGGAAGATCGCCTTTGACGAAAACAGGGCGCGCTTTTCTCCAGGTGCACAGATCGCGTTGCATGCGCTGCGGGAAAATCTCGCGATGCCGGGGTTCAAGGGAGCCGATTCCCTGGCGGTTCCAGGCCATTCCATGATCGAGCCGCTCTGGCGGGGGCGCGTGGAAACCGCAACGCTGCTGGCCTCGCAGGGCGCCGTGGGACGTCTGATGACAGTCCTCGGCGAAGCGGACCTGACGGCAAAACGCGGACTGCGCCGCAGCGTCCGCGCGATCAAGAAACGCCTTGCAAGGACCTGAGTGTCCGAAGGAGCTACCGTTCCAGCCTCGCCTGCTCGCGAAGCTCCCGGCGGATGATCTTGCCGGTGGTGGTCATCGGCAAGGCTTCCACGAATGCGATCTCGCGCGGATATTCGTGGGCGGACAGACGCTCGCGGACGAATGCGCGGATGCTGTCTTCCAGCGCCTTGCCGCCGGTCTCGCCCGGTTTCAATACCACATAAGCCTTGACGATTTCCGTGCGCAGCGGGTCCGGCTTGCCGATGGCCGCGGCGAGGGCCACGGACGGGTGCTTGATCAGGCAATCCTCGATTTCACCCGGTCCGATCCGGTAGCTGGCCGAGGTGATGATATCGTCGTCGCGGCCGATGAAATGAACATAGCCATCCTCATCAATCACGCCCTGGTCTCCGGTGATCATCCAGTCGCCGATGAACTTTTCGGCGGTCGCCTCCGGCTTGTTCCAGTATTTCAGGAACATCACCGGGTCGGGCCGTCTGACGGCGATCTGGCCGGGCGTTTCCGGCGGCAGGGGCGTTCCCGTGTCGTCGACGATCGCCACCTCGTGGCCGGGTGTCGCCTTGCCAATGGCGCCGGACCGGCTGACGCCGATCTCCGACGCCGATCCCAGAACCGCGTTGCATTCGGTCTGGCCATAAAACTCGTTGACCGGAAAACCGAATTCCTCGGCGAACCAGTCATAGGTTTCCCGGCCGAGGGCTTCGCCGGCCGAGCCGACGCTGCGCCAGGCGAGCTTGAACCGCCTTTTCGGGCTGTCGACGGCGCGCAGCATCTTCAAGGCCGTTGGGGGTATGAACACGTTGCGGATGGCCTGTTTTTCGAGAAGACGAAAGGCGAATTCCGGATCGAATTTCCTGGTGGCATGGCAAACCACCGGCACGCCGAGCGCCAGCGCGGGGAAAAGCGCGTTCAAAAGGCCTCCGGCCCAGGCCCAATCGGCGGGTGTCCATAAGATATCGCCGCTCCGGCCGAGGAAATTCTGCGACAGTTCGATGCCCGGCATATGGCCGGGCAACACGCGGTGGCCATGCAAAACGCCCTTTGGCTGGCCTGTCGTGCCCGAGGTGTAGATCATCAGCGCCGGATCGTCCGGCGTGGTTTGCAAAGTGTCGAAGCTGTCGGAGGCCGCGGCCAGAAGCTCTTCGAAGGCCTGAACCCCGGTTTCGGGCCCATCCACCGAGACAACCAGCTCAAGGCCGGGCAGGTCGTCGTGAATTTCCGCCAGCTTGGCCAGGCCCGCGCTGTCGGTCACAAGCGCTCTGGCCCCGGAATCCGACAGGCGGTAGCGCAAGGCTTCCCGTCCGAAAAGGGACGCCAGCGGCACAGCCACCGCCCCGAGCTTATAGGCGGCAAGATGACCAATCGCGGTTTGCGGGATCTGCGGCAGGAGCAGAGCCACCCGGTCTCCACGCCGGATGCCTTGCCCCTGAAGCGCATTGGCAAACCGGTTCGCCGCCCGGTTCAGGGCCTGGTGGCTCCAGTCCTGCTGCGAGCCGTCGGAAAGCACATGGCGGATGGCCAGCCGGTGCGGGTCCCTTGCGGCCCACCGGTCGCTCACGGCGCCGGCCATATTGTAGGTATTGGGCAAGGACCAACGGAAACGGGCATTCAGCGAGTCATAGTCGCCGGCGGGCTGCAGCATAGATCGGATTCCAGTGCTAAAAAATTAGGCAGCGGAGTTTAGTGCGGAGAATGCTGCAGCGCAATAGATGCGGAGCGTCACCTTTTGGCCAACGGATGCGCGCTCTCCACAAGCTCCCGCAGGCGCTCATCGAGAACATGGGTGTAGATCTGCGTGGTGGAGATATCCGCATGCCCCAGGAGCTGCTGCACCACGCGCAGATCCGCACCGTTCTGCAGGAGATGCGAGGCGAAGGCGTGGCGCAGGACGTGGGGGGAAACCTTCGCGGTGTCGAGCCCGGCGGCGGCTGCCAGGTCCTTCAGGTCGCGTGCGAAATGCTGCCTGGTCAGATGTCCGCTGCCGCCGTGTGAAGGGAAAAGCCAGGGGCTTTTTTCATGAGCGCCTTCGGCGGCGCGCAGCCCGACGTAATCCTTCATGGCCGCCTGAGCCGCCCGGGACAGAGGCACCAGCCGCTCCTTGCCGCCCTTGCCCCTGACCTCGATCAGGCGGGCGTCGCGCAAGGCGGCCGACACCGGCAGGGCGACCAGTTCGGACACCCTGAGGCCGGTTGCGTAAAGGGTTTCGATCAGCGTGTACATGCGCTGGACGCGCAAACGGGCGGCCGCGCTCTTCTGCGGCTTTTCCGTCTCGGCCCGCGCCGTCTCGATCAATGTGTCGACCTCGTCCATCGAGAGCACCTTGGGAAGGCTGCCGCGCTTCTTGGGCGCGGACAGGGTGCGGGTCGGATCGTCTTCCCGGCTGCCTTCGGCATAAAGAAACTTGTAGAACTGTTTCAGCGCGGAAAGCCGGCGCGCCTGGGAGGTTTCGGCAAACCCGCGCCGTACGAGGTCGCCCAGATAGGCGGAGATGTCCTCGGAGCGGGCGGCCGCCAGGGTTCCGCCGCCGAGAAAGCCGGAAAAATCCTCCAGGTCCCGGCGGTATCCCTCAAGGGTGTTTTCGGCCGCGCCGCGTTCGGCGGCCAGCATTTCCAGAAAATTTTCCAGATCGAAGCCAGTAGCCATCAGCGGCCAAAACCGTCCTTCTTGACACGAACCGTTATTTCCCGCTCACGCGGATCGACAAAATTCGCCAGCGAATAAATCGCCCCGTATCCGAGGGCGCCCAGCAGCAGGAGCGCAAACAGCAATCGTGTCAGGGTCGGCACGTCGGATCTCCCGGATCGTAACATTCGGCGAATCGGATGCCGAATTGTCTCAGCAAGCGAGAGGACGATGCAAGGGATCAGATAACGACAACTTCCCGCGTTCCCCCCGTGTCTTTTCCGTCGAATATGCTACAACGCCGCAATGAGAGAAAACGACAGGATGCGGAGCCATGAAGAAGGCGACGCGGGAATGACAGCGCAATCCGTTGACCGCGCCCGGCTCGTTCAGGCCCTCGGGCGCCGGTCGATCGTTCTTGTCGGCATTATGGGGTGCGGGAAATCGACCGTCGGCAAGCGACTCGCGCACCGGCTCGGACTGGAATTCGTCGATGCGGATAGCGAAATCGAACGCGCCGCCAACATGACGGTTTCCGAGATTTTCGCCGAGCACGGCGAAGACTATTTCCGCAGCGGCGAGGAGCGGGTGATCGCCCGGCTTTTGCGCGAAGGTCCCCAGGTACTGGCGACGGGTGGCGGTGCCTTCATGAGCGAGGCGACGCGTGCGGCGATCACTGAACAGGGCCTTTCCATCTGGCTCAAGGTGGATCTGGAGACCGCCATGGCCAGGGTGCGGCGCCGCGCGACCCGGCCGCTGCTGCAGAACCCGGATCCGGAAATGACGATGCGCAAACTGCTGGCCGAGCGGGAACCTGTCTATGCAAGGGCGGCGATGACGGTGCGGTCCAGAGACGTTCCGCACGAGGCTGTGGTGGACCAGATCGTCCTCACTCTTGCCGACCACCTGTTGCAGGATGTGGGCGGCGCCATTTCGAAGACTTCCAATTCCTGAATTTCAAAGCGTGACAGTATGGCAGACACGGCACTAGCAGACGCAGAAAAAGGTTCCGGGCAGGACGCGAATGTCGTCCGCGTCGATCTTGGCGAACGCAGCTACGACATCAAAATCGGGCGCGGCCTGCTGGCAACGGCAGGAGCGGATATCGCTTCTGTTCTTCCCGGAGCGCGCCTGGCGGTCGTAGCTGATGAAACCGTCGCAAGACTGCACCTGAGGGATTTCACGAAAAGCCTGAACGCCGCCGGGCTGGAGCATTCGGTGATTGTCGTTCCGCCCGGCGAGAGCACCAAGTGTTTCAGCGAGTTCGAGCGGTTGTGCGACGAAATTCTGGCCGCGAAGCTGGAACGCGGCGATGCGGTTGTCGCGCTGGGTGGCGGCGTGGTCGGCGATCTGACCGGTTTCGCGGCCTCGGCGGTACGGCGGGGCATGGCCTTCATTCAGGTGCCGACGACACTTCTGGCCCAGGTGGACAGCTCCGTCGGCGGCAAGACGGGCATCAATTCACGGCACGGCAAGAACCTGATCGGCGCCTTTCACCAGCCGGCGCTCGTATTGGCCGACACGGCCATTCTCGATACGCTGTCCCTCCGCGAGTTCCGCGCGGGTTATGCGGAAGTCGCGAAATACGGCCTGCTTGGCGACGCGGATTTCTTTGCCTGGCTCGAAACCAACTGGCAGGCGGTTTTTGCCGGAAGTAGCGAGCGGGAAGAAGCGGTAGCCCGGTCCTGCCAGGCCAAGGCCGACGTTGTTGCCGCCGACGAACGGGAATCGGGACGCCGGGCGCTGCTCAATCTGGGTCATACCTTCGGCCATGCGCTTGAGTCGGCGGTCTCCTATGAAACCGAACGCCTGGTCCATGGCGAAGGGGTTTCCATCGGCATGATGCTGGCGCATGAATTTTCCGAGCGGCTCGGTCTGCTCGATGAAGAGACGACCATGCGGGTGCGCAGACATCTGACGGATGTCGGCCTGCCGGTGCGGACCGGGGAGATTCCCGGGCAATTGCCACCCGCGGAAACGCTCATGGATATCATCGCGCAGGACAAGAAGGTGAGCCGGGGCGCGCTGACCTTCATCCTGACCCGCGGCATCGGCGAGGCCTTTGTCGAAAAGGGTGTGGATCCCGCGCAGGTTCTGGACTTTCTCAAGGAGAAACTCGCGGGATGATGGAAACAGCTATCTGGCTGGCGATTGCCGCCATCTTTGTGCTTCTGGTTCTTTCCGGTTTCTTTTCCGGCTCGGAAACGGCGCTGACCGCCGCGTCGCGTGCCCGGCTGCATCAGCTTGAAAAAAACGGCGACTGGCGGGCGGGCGTGGCGAACCGGCTGATGGCGTCGCGGGAGCGCCTGATCGGTGCGCTGCTTCTCGGCAACAACCTCGTCAACATTCTGGCCTCGGCCCTGGCAACGAGTGTATTCCTGAGCCTGTTCGGCAAGTCGGGGGTGGCGCTTGCGACCCTGGTCATGACCGTGCTGGTGCTGGTCTTTTCGGAGGTTCTGCCGAAAACCTGGGCGATTTCCAACCCGGAGCGGTTCGCCCTGGCCGTCTCGCCGATTGTGCGCCTGGTCGTCGCGGTCTTCGGACCGGTGGTGATCGGCGTGGAGTGGATCGTCCGCCATCTCCTGAAGCTCGTCGGGGTCAATGTCGGCGACGACAAGTCCATTCTCTCCGCCCTTGACGAGCTGCGCGGCGCTGTCGATCTGCAGCATATCGAAGGCGCTATCGAAAAGGGCGAGCGCGACCGTCTCGGCGGCCTGCTCGATCTCGCCGAGCTGGAAGTGTCCGACGTGATGGTGCACCGGACCAACATGGTGGCGCTCAGCGCGGAGGACAGTGCCGCAAATCTGGTGAACGCCATATTGGCGTCGCCTTACACGCGCATTCCGTTGTGGCAGGGCGAGAGCGACAATTTCGTTGGCGTCCTGCACGCCAAGGACCTGCTGCGGGCCCTGCACGCGGTTGGCGGAGACGCCGGGAAGATCGATATTCTGGATATCGCGACCCCTGCCTGGTTCGTGCCGGACACGACCAGCCTGAAAGACCAGCTCAATGCCTTCCTGCGCAACAAGTCGCATTTCGCGCTCGTCGTTGACGAGTATGGCGAGGTGATGGGTCTGGTGACCCTGGAGGATATTCTGGAGGAAATCGTCGGGGAGATCGCGGATGAGCACGATGTCGAACTGGAAGGTCTACGCCCGCAGGCGGATGGTTCGGTGATCGTCGACGGGTCCGTTCCGATCCGCGACCTCAACCGCGCCGCCGACTGGAACCTGCCGGATGACGAGGCGACGACGATCGCCGGTCTGGTCATTCACGAGGCGCGGATGATTCCCGAGGAGCGGCAGATCTTCACTTTCCACGGTTTCCGTTTCACGGTTCTCAGACGGGAGAAAAACCGGATCACCCGGCTGAGGATCATGCCGCTCGGGCAGACGCGTGCGCTGGCCGGCAGCGAGGCCGTTCGCGCGCCCGCGCAGGTCTCACCTTCGTGAGCGGGAAACCTCGAAAGTCAGCGCTGTCAGCCGGCGGCACGCGCCGAGCGGGGGTCCGGTTCGCTGTCGGCACGGATTTCCAGCGCCAGGGCGTGGACGCCGTTCGCCAGTTCCTCCGCCAGAACGTCGTTGACGGCGCGGTGGCGCGCCAGACGGTTCAGGCCTTCAAACGCGGAAGCGGCGATCTGGACGCGGAAATGGGTCTCCCCACCCTCTTTCCAGCCGCCATGGCCGCGGTGTTTTTCGGATTCGTCAATGACGTTCAGGTAGGAAGGCGCGAAGGCTGAGGTCAGCTTGCCGACAATAATCTCTTTTGTGCTCATGTTTTTAACGTGGAGCCCCTGTTTTCAAAGTTCAAGTCTTTGCTGGTCCATTTGTGGCTGATAAAGTAACGGGCTTTTCGACTTCCGGGAGTCGCGGCGCCACTTCGGCTCCGGCCTCCGGTTCAACGCAATCGCTTGCGGTGTGTCCGCAGCCTCATGGATCTTAATATCCCACCGCATGAAACTGGAATCCAAACTCTTCGACAGTATTCGGGTCAAGCCGGACAAGGAACGGGCGACGCAGGACCGTCATCCGGTCTGTGAACATCCGGGATGCAAGAGGCCCGGAACGCACAAGGCACCGAAAGGGCGCGACCGGGAAGGCCAGTATTTTCATTTCTGCGTCGATCACGTTCGTGAATACAACAAGTCCTACAATTATTTCAACGGGATGGGCGACGACGACGTGCGGTCCTATCACAAGGACAGCCTGACCGGCCATCGCCCGACCTGGAAGATGGGCGTGAACCGGGAGGCGGCCGAAGGACCGGACGGGCATGACACCCGCGCCGACACGCGGACAAATGCGCAGCGCAGGGCCGCGCAAGCGCACCGTCCGCGCCAGAGAAAGCTGCTGGCGCTTGAAAAACGCTCGCTTGATGTGCTCAATCTGTCCTACACAGCCCGTGGCACCGAGATAAAAGCGCGGTATAAGGAGCTTGTGAAATTGAACCATCCGGATGCCAATGGCGGTGACAGGTCTTCCGAAGACCGCCTGCGGGAGATCATTCAGGCCTACAACGTCCTGAAAAAAGCCGGTTTCCTTTAAGCCTGCAGGCTCCTGCCGGCTTTCCCCAATCGACCCTTCCCGGAAATGACGGGACTGCGGAGGACTGATGACAGAGACGACGACTGCGGCCATCGCCATGCCGGATACTGAAGTTTCCGTGGAAGAGGTTTTCGGATTCAACTCCGGCCTCAAGGTACCGGCATTTTCCGCGCCGTCCGAGCATGTACCTGAGCGAGACGAAGATTACCTGTTCGACCGGGCGACAACATTGGCGATCCTCGCCGGCTTTGCGCATAACCGCCGCGTGATGGTGACCGGTTACCACGGCACAGGGAAATCGACACATATCGAGCAGGTTGCCGCCCGTCTCAACTGGCCCTGTATCCGCGTCAACCTGGACAGCCACATCTCGCGAATCGATCTTGTCGGCAAGGATGCGATCGTCTTGAAGGAGGGCCAGCAGGTGACCGAATTCAGGGACGGTATTCTGCCCTGGGCCTACCAGCACAATGTCGCGCTGGTATTCGACGAATATGACGCCGGCCGTCCGGACGTGATGTTCGTGATCCAGCGTATTCTGGAATCCTCGGGCCGGCTGACGCTGCTCGATCAGAGCCGCGTCATCCGCCCGCATCCCGCCTTCCGTCTGTTCGCCACCGCCAATACGGTGGGTCTCGGCGATACGTCCGGCCTTTATCACGGCACGCAGCAGATCAACCAGGCGCAGATGGACCGCTGGTCGATCGTCACCACGCTGAATTATCTGCCGCATGACAACGAGGTGGATATCGTGCTGGCCAAGGCCAAGCACTTCCGGACCGATGAAGGCCGTCAGACCGTCTCCAAGATGGTGCGTCTTGCGGACATGACCCGAAACGCCTTCATCAACGGCGATCTTTCCACGGTGATGAGCCCGCGGACGGTGATCACCTGGGCGGAAAATACCGAGATCTTCAGCGATATCGGCTTTTCCTTCCGCCTGACCTTCCTCAACAAATGCGATGACATGGAGCAGTCCCTCGTTGCCGAGTTCTATCAGCGCTGCTTCGGGGAAGAGCTGCCGGAATCGTCCGTCAACGTGGTGATGAGCTGAGGGTCCCATGGCACCCAGTGCAAGTGAGGGCTTAGGAATTGCGTGATACACGGGCCAGGCCGGGCAACAATTCCCTTCCGGGCAACAAGCCCGCACCGACCACCGAACCCTTCAAGCAATCGGTGAGCGGCACCATGCGCGCGATTTCGGGCGAAGGGGAGCTGGAGGTGATTTTCTCCGGCGATCGTCCCGGCCTCAGCGGGCTTTCCGCCCGTTTGCCTGAACCGTCGCGCAAGGTGAACGCACACGAGATCGCCGTGACGCGGGGTCTTTCCGATTCCATGGCGCTGCGCATCGCCTGCCACGACAAGGCGATGCATGCGAAGAACATGCCGCAGGGCGCGGAAGGGCGGGCGATCTTCGAAGCCCTTGAGCAGGCGCGTTGCGAGGCTGTCGGCGCGCGGCGGATGCAGGGGGTCGCCGACAATCTGGCGGTGATGCTGGACGACCGGTTCCGGAAATCCGGCGCGCCGGATATCGCCAGCCGCGAGGACGCCCCGCTTCAGGACGCGCTGTCGCTCATGGTGCGCGAGCGTCTTACGGGAGCCAAGCCGCCGGAGAGCGCGCAAAAGCTCGTCGATATGTGGCGCGGCTGGATCGAGGAAAAGGCCGGTGCCGATCTCGACAAGCTCGAAGCGGAAGTGGAAGACCAGAACCTCTTTGCCTCCCGCCTGCGCGACGTCCTCAGATCCCTCGACATGGCCGACGAGATCGGCGACCGCGACGAGGACATGGACCCCGATCAGAACGAGGATCAGGGCGACAACGACGACGCGGAAAGCGGCGACGAGGGCGAAGAGGATGGCGGCGACCAGGAAGCCTCCCCCCAGGAAATGGAACTTTCCGGCGAGGAGCAGGACAGCGGCGACACGGAAGCCGCCGAATCCGATATGGAAGACTTCGCCGAACAGGACATGGCGGAAGATTCCGAGGAGCCGGGCGAAAGCGACCGGTCCAACTCTCCTTTCAGCAACCGGCCGGAAACCGATTACCGGGTCTTCACCCATCAATTCGACGAAACCGTCACCGCGGAAGAGCTGTGCGACATGGCGGAGCTGGACCGGCTGCGCGGGTTTCTGGACAAGCAGCTGACCCCTCTTCAGGGCGCCGTTGCCAGGCTTGCCAACCGGCTTCAGCGCAAGCTGATGGCGCAGCAGAACCGGGCCTGGGATTTCGACCTGGAGGAAGGGCTTCTGGATACGGCGCGGCTGACCCGCGCGGTGACCGATCCCATGGCGCCCCTGGCATTCAAACAGGAGCGGGACACGAATTTCCGCGATACGGTCGTGACGCTGCTGCTCGACAATTCAGGCTCCATGCGCGGGCGGCCGATCACCGTTGCCGCGACCTGCGCCGATATTCTGGCGCGGACGCTGGAACGCTGTGGCGTGAAGGTGGAGATCCTCGGCTTCACCACAAAGGCGTGGAAAGGCGGACAGTCGCGGGAAAGCTGGATCGGAGCCGGCAAACCGCCGACACCAGGACGGCTGAACGATCTGCGCCATATCATCTACAAATCCGCGGACGCGCCGTGGCGGCGGGCCCGGCGCAATCTCGGACTGATGATGCGCGAAGGGCTGCTGAAGGAGAATATCGATGGCGAGGCGCTGCTGTGGGCGCACGACCGGCTGATGGCGCGTCCCGAACAACGCCGCATCCTGATGATGATCTCGGACGGGGCGCCGGTGGACGACACGACGCTGTCGGTGAACCCGGGCAATTATCTGGAGCGTCATCTGCGCTATGTGATCGAGGAAATCGAAACCAGATCACCGGTCGAACTGATCGCCATCGGCATCGGCCACGATGTCACGCGCTACTACCAGCGCGCGGTGACCATTGTCGATGCGGAGGAACTGGCCGGAGCGATGACCGATCAGCTGGCCAATCTCTTTGACGACAATGTCCAGCAGGAGCTTCATTCGCGCGGGCGCCGCCGCGCCGGCCGCCGTTAACAGATACGGCACGCGGCATGGCGAGAGGACGGTTCCGGCATATACTGCAACCCGCCGCCGTCCTGGCCGCGATCGCCGCAGTGCTTGCGGCACCGGCCACCGGGGTTGCCGGCGAGCTGTTGAGCCAGGGACAGCCGGTGAGTGTCCGGGCAAAGGTAATAGAGACCTTCCGGATCGGCCATGAAGACCGGCAATTCGGCAAACTGACGTTTCTCGGCGGTCTGGAACTGCTCGCGTCCGACCGGGAGATCGGCGGTCTTTCCGGCCTTGTCACCCTTGAAGAGGGAAACGCATTCCTTGCGGTGACCGATCACGGCCACTGGGTGAGCGGCCGGATCGCGCAGACACCGGACGGCGCACCGCTGGATATTTCCGGCGTCCGCATGGCGCCACTGCTTGGAGCCGACGGCAAGACCCTCAAGGCCCGCTGGGGGCACGATACGGAGGCTCTGGCGCTGGCCGGCTCCGATCTTTACGTGACTGCTGAAACCAAAAACGCGATCTACCGTTACCCTTGGCCGCTGACAACGGGCAGGGAACGCATGCTCGGCGACGTGGCGCTTGCGGAGGATATCCGCGCGCTTCCCCGCAACGCCGGGCTGGAGGCGCTGGCGGTCGCTCCCGGCGACAGTTCCCTGGCGGGAAAGCTGATTGCGGTTGCCGAAACCTCGGCCAGCGACGGGGATGATCTTTATGGCTATATCATCGGACCGGACGGGACGGACCGGTTCCGGATCCGCCGACGGGACGGCTTCGCCGCGACGGACGCCGCCTATCTGCCCGGTGGCGATCTGCTGCTTTTGGAACGCCGCTTCACGCTGCTCGACCTGATCGGCCTGCGGCTGCGCCGCTTCCCGGGCGAGTCCATTCGGCCAGATGCCCTTTTGGAGGGCGAGTTGCTGCTCGAGGCGGATTTCGGCTATCAGATCGACAATATGGAAGCGCTGGCCGTGCACCGGAACGAGGCCGGCGAAACCATCCTGACCCTGATTTCCGACGATAACAGATCGTTTCTTCAACGAACGATCCTGTTGAGGTTCCGGTTGGAGGATTAGGCGAGGGGGGTGTTTTCGGTTCCTCAGTCTGCTGTCGTCAAACGGAAAAGATGTTGCCGCCGGTGCGAGCGGTACCCATAAAAAAAGCGCCCGCGGGGCGCTTTTTCGTGTGCTTGAAGTCCCGGGAAGCGTTAGGCCGCCGATCCGTTCGGCGCAGGCTGGAAGATGCCGAGCAGAACCCGGTAGGGCGCAAGCAATGCGACCGCGACCAGCATCTTCACCAGGAAATCGCCGGCTGCAAGGGAAACCCACAGCAATGCCTGAGGGTCTTCGGTAATGCCGAGGAACGGGACCGGAAAGGCGAGCGAACCGTCTTCCATGCCGAAAAAGGCATCGATGAAGGCGAAGCTCGCGGAAAAGGCGATGCCGAAAAACAGGATCGTGTCGACCACGGAGCCGATCAGGGAGGACACGACCGGCGCTTTCCACCATGTGGAGCGGCGCAGGCGGTCGAAGATCGTGACGTCGAGGAGCTGGGCCACCAGGAATGCTGAGCCGGAGGCAATCGCAATGCGCGGGGTTGCCAGCCAGACGGACAGGACAACCGCGATCAGGAAGCCGGCGAGCACCACCTTGCGGGCGGCGGCCGGTCCGAAGCGGCGGTTGGTCAGGTCCGTGACCAGAAACGCGACAGGATAGGTGAAGGCACCCCAGGTCAGCGTGTCGGCCAGATTGACGCCGCCGACAATATGTTCGACGGGAAACTGGACAAGATAGTTGGAGGCCACAACGACAATCGCCATCGCGAGGATCGCGATGGCGTGATGGCCCGCGGAAAAATTCCGGGTATCCGTCATGATTTTACCCCAAGGGGTTGGAACTTAGGCGGCTGCAGAAGCTGCGGCTTCAGCCTGCTTGCGCTTGATGCTGACCTTGATCTTGCGGGCAGCGTCGGAGAGTTGCGCGTCGGAAGCCTTGCTCAGATAAGCGTCGAGGCCGCCACGGTGCTCAACGGAGCGCAGGGCATGGGCGGAAACTTTCAGCTTGAAGGTTTCGCCAAGCGTGTCGCTCATCAGGGACACGTTGCACAGGTTCGGCAGGAACCGGCGGCGGGATCTGTTGTTCGCGTGCGAGACGTTGTTGCCCGTCATCACATCTTTACCGGAAAGTTCGCAACGGCGTGCCATGATATCACCTTTTGTTTTCGTGGCCGGGCCGTTACATGGAACCCGGCAAGTCCAAACCGGAACCGGCGCGGACCTTAGGTCCGGCGACATCGTCTCCGGCAATTCTCGGAAAAAAGTTGCCCCGCTATACTGGCAGCGCGCGCCAGCGTCAAGACATCTCCGGCGATTTGGCAAGATTCTGTGATTTTTCTCCGCGGTAAGGTCCGCCGGATGTGCATCGAACGAACAATCATCGCCGCTATCGCGATTTTCAACAGATCTCGATACCGGACGTTAACCAGTGAGTTACCATAATTTAGAATGATTGGTGGCGTTCACCGGCGGAATTCGTGATATCGTTGCCGTTAGGGAACACTTTTGGCGCGGGGGCGCAATTCTCTGCCGGATCAGGCAGTGCGGAGGTTTTGAGGTGTTTGGTTTGATGTTTTCATCGGTTCTGACCCTGGGACGGCTGGTTGCCCCGCCGATGCTTGCCGGAGCGCTGCTGATTTCACCGGCTCACGCGGAAAAGAGCAGTGTCGGCGGTCTTTATTCCATCTCCATCGCAGGTTTCAAGGTCGGCCGGGGATCGCTCTCGCTCGTCATGCAGGGCAACGCCTATTCCGCCAAGGTCAGTCTGGAGCCGGCGGGTATCGGGACGCTGTTTTCGACCGGCAAAGGCGGGGCGGAAGCTTCCGGCTGGCTGGTGGGCTCCCGGGTCGTGCCCTCCAAGTACCGCATGGCCTCCCATGCGGCCAATATCGATTTCCACGTCAAGCTGAACCAGGGCTCCGGCAGCATCCGCTCCATGGATGTGGCGCCGCAGTTCAAACCCAATGCCGAACGCATCCAGGTCACCAACCGTCACACCAGCAACGCGATCGACCCGCTGAGCGCGGCGCTGATGCCTGTCGGCCGCGCCAAGGACAGCCTGGGTCCGAAGGCCTGTTCGCGCAAATTGCCGATTTTCGACGGCTGGACCCGGTTCGACATCAAGCTGAGCTATGAAGGCACCAAGGACGTGTCCGGGCGCGGTTATGACGGACCGGTGGTGGTGTGCAAGGCGCGCTGGGTTCCGGTCGCCGGTCACCGCCCGTCCAAGGAGTCGGTCAAGCACATGGCCAAGGCCAATATGGAGGTCTGGGTCGCGCCGATGGGCCGGGAAAACGTGCTGATCCCCTACCGGATCTCGATCGACACGCAGAACGGCCGTCTGGTCGTGGAAGCCTCCAAGCTGAACATCGACGGCGCCGGCAGCGACCAGGCGTCCCGCTGAAGCGGAAAGCGCCTTCGCGCGTGGACGTATCGTCCCGTGTCGGCCGGAATTTGAAGACGGGATGGCAAAGCGAAGGCTTGCGCGTCCCTGCGTCTCTTGTTACAGCCCACCACGTCATGCCGTCCGGGCCAAGAATGCCCATGTAACTGTTTTCCGGAGTGGCCGCTCTATCCAGGCGGTGCCGGCTTGTCTCAGGTAACCGAGTAAATGCGCAGCTATTTGGAATTCGAAAAGCCCGTTGCAGACATCGAAGGCAAGATCCAGGAGCTCAGGGCGCTCGCCGTCGGTGGCGAAGCAGTCAATGTCGAGGATGAAATCGACCGGCTTAAAGCGAAATCCTCGCAGACGCTGAAGGAACTCTATTCCAAGCTGACACCCTGGCAGAAGACGCTCGTCGCCCGTCATCCGGACCGGCCGCACGCCGTCGATTATATCGCCGGCCTGATCGAGGATTTCACACCGCTGGCCGGCGACCGCAAATTCGCCGAGGATCACGCGATGATCGCCGGGATAGGCCGGTTCCGCGGGCAGTCGGTGGCCGTCCTCGCGCAGGAAAAGGGTCACAACACCGAGACGCGCCTGAAGCACAATTTCGGCATGGTCCGGCCGGAAGGCTACCGCAAGGCGGTGCGGATCATGGAAATGGCGGAGCGCTTCGGCCTGTCGCTGATCACCTTCGTCGATACCTCCGGAGCCTATCCGGGCCGCGGCGCGGAAGAGCGCGGACAATCGGAGGCGATCGCACGGTCGACGGATGCCGGCCTCGGCCTTGGAACGCCGTCGGTTTCCCTCGTGATCGGCGAAGGCGGTTCCGGCGGCGCAATCGCGATCGCCACCGCCAACAAGGTGCTGATGATGGAGCATGCCATCTATTCGGTGATCTCGCCGGAAGGCGCGGCCTCCATCCTGTGGCGGGACAGCACCAAGGCGCAGGACGCGGCGACCGCGCTGAAAATCACCGCTCAGGATCTCAAACAGCTGGGCGTGATCGACGGGATCATCGAGGAACCGGTCGGCGGCGCTCATCGTGCCCGCGAGATCGTGATCGATACCGCGGGAAAGGCCATCGACACCGCCCTGAAGGCATTGTCGGGTCTGAGCGCGGAGGAGCTGCGTAAGCAGCGGCGCGAGAAATTCATCGCCATCGGCCGCACCCTTGGCTGAGCTGTAAAGGCCTCTCCCTGACCGTTGAAGCCGCCGGACCGCGCCAATTCACTGAATTTTCAGTAGAAAATTCGAGGATCTTGGCGAAAAGCGTCCGGGTTTGCCATTGTCTGGACAGATTTTTCCCTCAATCAGTCTGCCATGGACAAGGTTTGAATCGCGTCTTCCTGCGAAAATTGTTGCAATCACCGGAATTTGGTTCGCAGGTAAGAACGCAATTCAGTAACTTATCGTCAACCATCATTCCCTAGCCTTGCGCGGGGGCGAGTGACTGGAAATGCGAGCGGGCCGTCTTAGCGGACGGTTGAAGGACTGTTATCGTTTTCCGTCGGGTTTGGGCGAGTTTGGGATAGTATCATGGTCTTTCGGCGCTTTATGCAGATGCGGATCGGTATCCGGCCGGGTCTGGAAAGTCTGCGCGGCAACGCCGCCAGGTTGGCTTGCGTCCTGCTTGCCGCCGGCTTTCTTGCCGCCTGCCAGGGCGATGAATTCGGATACGGTCCGAAGGAGCAACGCCCGGTCAGCGCCTCGATCAAGCGCAAGATGACCGATCTCAACATGAGCGCCACCTCGCCGATCATGATCCGGATCTTCAAGGAAGACTCCGCGCTGGAGGTCTGGAAACAGACCCGCAGCGGCAAATACAAGCTTCTGGAAGAATTCGAGATCTGCAAGTGGTCGGGCGACCTCGGTCCGAAATTCAAGGAAGGCGACCGCCAGGCGCCGGAAGGGTTCTACGAGATCACCCCGGCGCTGATGAACCCGAATTCCAGCTATCACCTGGCCTTCAATCTCGGTTACCCGAACGCCTATGACCGCGCGCACGGCCGCACCGGTTCCCATCTCATGGTGCACGGCGCCTGCTCGTCGCGCGGCTGTTACGCCATGACGGACGAACAGGTCCAGGATATCTACGCGCTGGCCCGCGACAGCTTCAAGGGCGGGCAGCGCTCCTTCCAGGTTCAGGCCTTTCCGTTCCGCATGACCCCGGAAAACATGGCGCGCCACCGCGACAGCGAGCATCTGGAATTCTGGAAGATGCTGAAGACGGGTTACGACCATTTCGACGTCACGCAGACACCGCCGGAGATCGCGGTCTGCGAACGGAAATATGTTTTCGACGCGACCACGCTGGTTCAGGGCGTGCCGTTCCGCGCCAGCGCGAAATGCCCGGACCTGCGGATCAGCCCGCGGATCGAGGCCGCCGTGACGGCGAAGCAGCGTAAGGACGACGAGAAGTTCCAGATGCTTGCCGCGCGCTTCGATGCGCGCGAGAAACGCCAGAAACGCTGGGAAGAACGCTCCAACCGCATCGCGGAAGTGCTCGGCAGCGGGCAGGAGGAAGAGGCAACCGAAACCGCCGCCGTCGAGACCGCTTCCGATGCAGCTTCTAATCCCGGGGCAATTCCTGTGTCCCCCGAGCAGCCGGCGCAGACCGCCACGGCGGACGCCGAAGGTGCTCCGGAAGCGCAGAAACGGCCGGGAGCCGCGGTTGAAACGGCCTATGTGGCTGAAGAAAAGCCGCGCGGCGGTTCGGTCGGCGGCTTCTTCAAGCGCTGGGTGCCGTTCGGTCCCAAGGCCTCTGACGAAGGCGATGGAATCGGACCGATCACCACGGAAGTGGTGCCGGCCGCCAAGCCATAAAGCGCGCCGCGTTAAATTGAATTCAGGAAATCGCCCGAACGCTTTTGCAATGCAAACGCTGCCTCGGGCGTCTTCCTGAAACCATCTATCCGCTTAAACGCAACACGCTATAGGCCGTAAAAGCTATTTCGGCATCAAAGCCCAATAATCGAAATCGAGGATGACGTTGTCGACGTAGGCGCCGTCAGGGTTCCTGCCGGGAAAGTCGTGGCAGGGCCGGTCGCGGGTGGCAACGAGCCTCAGGCGCAATGCGCCGACATCCGTGCGCCCGTCGATTTCGGCCTTGTCGAGGACTTCGGACCAGGCATAGACCGTGTCGCCAGCACCCAGCGGAGCGACGTGACGGCCGCCATTGATGGCGGCTATGTGGAAGGCGTTGGCCAGCCCGTTGAAGGACAGCGCCCGGGCGATGGAAATGACGTGGCCGCCATAGATCAGACGATGGCCGAAGCGGCTTGTCGCTTCCGTGTGCTTGTTGAAATGAACCTTGGCCGTGTTCTGGTACAGCCGGGTGGCCATCTGGTGTTCGGCTTCCTCCACGGTCATGCCGTCGACATGATCGATTTTCTCGCCGATTTCATAGTCGCCGAAGCGGTATTGCGATCCGGACAGGTCGTTGTCCCATTTGGCGCTGTCCAGCAGGGGCACGGCCATGCCGAGGGACTGCGGGTCGAGGGCGGCCGGCAGGTCCGGCACCACCGGTTCGGGCGCGGGGTTGGACGCAACGCGCTTGTTGACCATCACCCAGCGCACGTAATCCAGCACTTCCGTGCCCTTGTCCGTATAGCCGGTGGAGCGCACATAGACGACGCCGGTCTTGCCGTTGGAATTTTCCTTCTTGCCGATCACTTCAGAGACGGTGGAGAGCGTGTCGCCGGGAAACACCGGCGCCAGGAAGCGGCCGCCCGCATAGCCGAGATTGGCGACCGCGTTGAGGGAAATATCCGGAACGGTCTTGCCGAAGACGATATGAAAGGTCAGCAGGTCGTCGATGGGGGCATGGGCGTAGCCGAGCCCCTTGGCGAAGGCATCGGAGGACTGCACGGCGAAGCGCGAGCCGTAAAGCGCGGTATAAAGCGCCTGGTCGCCGCTGGTGACGGTGCGCGGCGTCGCGTGCCGGATCACCTGGCCGACTTCAAAATCCTCGAAAAAATTGCCCTGATCGGTCTTGCTCAACGCCGTCTCCCGGTTGCGATTCCACTGGCGCGCATTAAGCCTGCTGCGGCGCACGCAGGCAAGCTGGACCTTTTGCGGAGGATATCGGCCCTGATCCGGATTGACGGAAGATAAAAAAGTTCAGACTTACTTCCCCGCCGGGTCCGGCAGCGCGCCGCAGAAGCCGCCGGAGGGGGCGGTGCCGGAGCCGAGGGCGAGCAGGGGCGGGGCCTTGTAGGGGTTGGGCGGGGTCGCGGATGCGTCGAGGGCTATCAGAGCGGCGATCCCCGCCACCGCGATCGTGGCGGTCACCAGCCGGGTCATGGTCTTGGCTCCAGCTTGAAGAGCGGCCGCAGCCGCACGCCGTAGACCGAACCGGCGAAGGCGGCGGCGAACCAGACCCAGCCGTGCAGGCTTCCCGTCGAAATGCCGGAAAAGAACGCGCCGACATTGCAGCCGAAGGCGAGACGCGAGGAATAGCCGAGCAGGAAGCCGGCGACGATGGCCGCCAGCCAGGCCTGGGCCGGAAGGCCTGGGACTTTCTGTGACAGGCCGTCGACGCGCCAGCTGGCAACAAGAAAGGCACCGAGCACGATGCCGATATTGGTCAGCGAGGTGTAGTCCGTCAGGATGCTGGCCTGCAAGCGGTCGAGCGAGCCCGGGGCGCTCCAGAACGCCGAACCGGAGAGATCGGCGCCGGCGGCGGAAGCCGCTTTGGCGGCCCAGAGGCCCAGCCCGTAGACGACGCCCCAGGGCTGTCCGGCGACGAGAAGATTGAGGATGGCGAAGCCCGCGAGCAGAACGGCGGCGACGATCAGCCGGCGCGGCAGGCGTCGGTGTTCGGGCGGCGCGAGTTTCCACAAGAGGCCGGCGATTGCCGAAAGACCGAGCAGCGTGAGCACCACGCCCTGCCAGCCGGAAAATTTGATGATCGGCAGCGCGCCCAGGTCCGTCCACCAGATCAGGTGATAGGCGCCGGCAAAGCTGCCGATGGCGAAGAAGGGCAGGGCCACAAGGGCAACCGCGTTGCCGGAGCCCGCGTTGACCAGGGTGCCTGAGCCGCAGCCGAGCACCACCTGCATGGCGGCCCCGAAAATGAACGCCCCGGCGATCATGGCAAAGCCGACAGGAGCCTGCGCGCCCGCCAATTCGCCGGAACTGGCGGAAATCATCGGCAGCGCCACCAGCGTGACCAGGCCGATTGCCAACAGCTGCGCCCAGATGCCGGCCGGGTCGCGGCGCAGGATCATGGCGCGCCAGGGGCCGGCGAAACCGAAGCGCATACCCTCCAGAACGATGCCGAAACCCAGCCCGATGGCGAGCATCAGGCCGAAGCGGCCTCCGGCCACAAGCGCTGCCGCGAAGACGGCGGCAAACCCGGCCAGAACAAGACCGCCACGGCGCAGGAGCGGCGCAGCGGTGGCCTCATGGGTTTCGGTCAGCGTCGTCACGTCAGTCGATAACATGCTTGATCTGGACGATCAGGTTCTCGAAAAGGCCCGGCGTATTGGCCATTTCATAGCCGGAATTGGAGTATTCGACCATGGATCCGGCGTAGAGCTTGGCGTTCTTGACGCCGGCCAGTTCCGATACCGCGAACCAGTGGGTCGCCGCCCAGTGGCCGGTGTTGCAGAAGGAAACCGTGTCCTTGCCGTCCTCGACGCCCAATGTGGCCTTGAGGGCGGCCGGGTCGATGGCCGTCGATATGGCCGGCGAACCCTTGTCGAAGAACGACGTATAGACGTGGTTGGTCGCGGTCGGCAGGGTGCCGGGGCGTCTGGCTGCGTCATGGGCCTTCTGGCCGTTGAAGAAATCGGCCGGACGGGCATCGACCAGAAGCGCGTTCTTCTCGCCGTTCGCGACGGCCGCGACATCGGCGGTCGTTGCCAGCCAGGCGTCGTTGAAGGTCAGCTCCAGGTCGCTCGGCATGGCGGATTCCGTGGTCTTGTTCACCGGAAGGCCGGCTGCCTGCCAGGACGCCAGGCCGCCATTGAGGATCGACAGGTCGGTAAAGCCGGTGGATTTCAGGGTCCAGTAGACCCTGGCCGCTGCGCCGAAATCGGTGTCGGTCTTGCCTTCGGACAGGATCACGATGGGAATGTCCTGCTCCAGGCCGAGTTCCTCGAGTTCCGCTTCGAGCTTTTCTACATCGACGGGGCCACCGGGATTTTCAGCCGGTCCGCGGAACATGCGATAGGGCGCGAACAGGGCACCGTCAGCATGACCGTCCTCATAACCCGCGTTGCGGATGTCGAGCAGGACCGGTTGCGCTGTTTCCAGCGCCGCGGACAGCTCGGCTGCTTCCACCAGCGGACCGAAGGTGGCGGCATGGGCAGAGGTTGCAAGACCTGCGGCCATCGCCAAAGCGAGCGCGAAGTGTTTCATGGGATCAGCTTTCCTGGTCAGCGGCAGTCCGGCTTTCAGCCGGGCGCGTCTGTTTGAGTGCTGCTGAATTTATGAGCATTGCCGGGCGGGAGACAGGGATGGCGTTTCAAATTTGTCCAGCCGGTTGATATTTTGATCCAACGCGAGTGGTTTCGCTGGCAAACCTTTGCGGAAGGGGGCGATGTGGGCTTGCGGCAATGCTTGCGGATGGCACCGGGCCTCCCCGCGCGGGAAAGGGCGGTCGCAGTTGAGCGGGACGTCGCACCAGATACTTGTGTCGGGGACGTGACCCTCCGAGTGTCGCCCCGGACAAGCGAAGCGCAGATCCGGGGTCTACTTGCCGTGCGGTTCGTTGAAACAGGGGAGTTTCAGGGAGCAGTGCTTGTGCAATTCACGTGCTCTCTGGAAATGAGTTGGCCCCGGGTCTCGCTTCGCTCGCACGGGGTGACGCGGGTGTTTGGCGCAACGTCCCGGTCATTCGCGACGGCCCCGCCCGCAAGGGAGCGGACCGTAGCAGGCGGACGTTCCGGAATTTTCACAACCCGGTTTTCCGCCGTCCCGGATGTGATCCGGAACCTGCCGTGCAATACGGTGGAGGCCCCGGCGCGAGGCCGGGGCGGCACAATTGGCGGGTTCGGCAGTCGCCTTACGCGGTTGCCTTGTTCGCAGCGCGTTCGGCGCGCTTGCGCTCGTGCGGGTCGAGCATGGCCTTGCGCAGGCGGATGGACTGCGGGGTCACTTCCACCAGCTCGTCATCGGCGATGTAGGAAAGTGCCGCATCGAGGGTCAGCTTCTTCGGCGTGGTGAGTTTCACCGCGTCGTCCTTGCCCGAGGAGCGGATGTTGGTGAGCTGCTTGCCCTTCAGCACGTTGACTTCAAGGTCGTTGCCGCGCGTGTGCTCGCCGACGATCATGCCCGGATAGACCTTGGTGCCCGGGTCGATCATCATCGGGCCACGGTCTTCCAGATTGAACATGGCGTAGGGAACCGCTTCGCCGGTGCCGTTGGACAGGAGCACGCCGGTGTGGCGGCCCTGGATCGGGCCCTTGAAGGGCTCGTAGCCGTGGAACAGACGGTTGAAGATGGCCGTGCCCCGGGTATCGGACAGGAGCTCGCTCTGATAGCCGATCAGACCGCGTGTCGGAGCGTGGAACACCAGCCGGGTGCGGCCTCCGCCGGAGGGCTTCATTTCCAGAAGATCGGCTTTGCGTTCCTGCAGCTTCTGCACGACCGCGCCGGAGTGCTCATCGTCGACGTCGATGATGACTTCCTCGATCGGCTCCAGGCGGTTGCCTGCCTCGTCGTACTGGTAGACGACGCGCGGACGGCCGACACCGAGTTCAAAGCCTTCGCGGCGCATGTTCTCGATCAGGATCGCCAGCAACAGTTCGCCGCGGCCGGAGACCACGAAGGCGTCCGGTTCGGCCGTGTCTTCCACCTTCAGCGCGACGTTGCCTTCGGCTTCCTTCTTCAGGCGCTCGCGGATGACGCGCGACTGGACCTTGGCCCCTTCGGTGCCGGCCAGCGGGCTGTCGTTGACGCGGAAGGTCATGGACAGGGTCGGCGGGTCGATCGGCTGGGCCTGCAGGGGCTCGTTCACGGCGGGCGCGCAGAGCGTGTCGGCGACGGTGGCCTTGGTCAGGCCGGCGATGGAGACGATGTCACCGGCTTCGCCCTGTTCGATAGGCTGGCGTTCCAGACCGCGGAAGGCGAGGACCTTGGAGATACGCCCGGTCTCGACGACGCTGCCGTCCCGCGCCAGTGCCTTGATGGCCATGTTCGGCACGGCGGTGCCCGAGACGATGCGGCCGGTCAGGATGCGGCCCAGGAACGGATCGGATTGAATGGTCGTCGCCAGCATGCGGAATTCGCCCGGCTCGGCTTCCGGCTCGGCGACCCGGTCCAGAACCATGTCGAACAGCGGGTCCATGTTGTCCTGCGGTCCGTCCGGTTCCAGAGCCATCCATTCCTGTTTGGCGGAGCCATAGAGAACCGGGAAGTCGAGCTGGTCTTCATTGGCGTCGAGCGCGGCGAACAGGTCGAAGACCTCGTCGAGGACTTCGTCGGCCCGCTGTTCGGGCTTGTCGATCTTGTTGATCGCGACGATCGGCTTCAGGCCGAGCTTCAGTGCCTTGCCGAGCACGAATTTCGTCTGCGGCATCGGGCCCTCGGCGGCATCGACCAGAAGGATCACGCCGTCGACCATATGCAGGATACGCTCGACCTCACCGCCGAAATCGGCGTGGCCGGGCGTGTCGACGATGTTGATGCGGGTGTCTTTCCAGACCAGCGACGTCACCTTGGCGAGGATGGTGATCCCGCGCTCACGCTCGATGTCGTTGGAGTCCATCATCCGTTCTTCCGTGCGCTGGTTGTTGCGGAACGCGCCGGACTGCCGGAGGAGAACATCGATAAGTGTTGTTTTGCCATGGTCGACATGTGCGATGATGGCAATATTGCGCAGGTTCATGAGTGGCTCCAAAAGACAGAGCGGGCCCTTCGAGGACCCGGATCGTGTCTGGATGTGAGATTGCTACAGGTCGGCTACCGTGCCGAATTTGGCGCCTTTATACGTGGCCGGGACGGATTGTGCAACGCAATGTCACAAGTGCGCATTGACAGTACGTAGCGGAAGGCGTAATTCGTAAGGTAACCTTACTAAATTGGAGTGGCGATGTCTGTTCCTCTTCCTGGCGTCGGTGTCACCATGCTGGTCGTGGATTTGGCGCGATTGATCCGGCGGCGCTTTGAAGCAGCCCTTTCAGAAGTCGATACGGGACTGACGGTTGGCGAGGCGCGAACGCTGTTTTATGTCTGGCGCAGTCCCGGACAGCGGCAGGCTGTGCTGGCCGAGAACATGTACGTCGAACCGATGACCCTGGTCGGATATCTGGATTCTCTGGAAGCGGCCGGACTGATCAAGCGCTGTTCCGACCCGACGGACAAACGGGCAAAGCTGATCAAGCTGACGCCGCAGGCCGATCCGCTTCTTGAGCGCATCGGCCTGGCGCTTCACTCGGTGCGCTCGCAAGCGGTCGAAGAGATCCCGCGAGACAAACAGCACGTTCTGGAAGATCTGTTGCAGACGATGAAGGACAGCCTGCTGCAGGAGGTTTCCAGAGGGAAACAAAAATGACTTCCGAAAGTTCAATCATGAGTGCGCGGCGTACATCGCTGCTGGGTGCCGGGCTTGTTGCCGTCGGTCCCATATCCATGGCGCTCTATACACCGGCGATGCCGGCTCTTGTCGAGGCCTTCGGGACGACGCAGGCGGCCGTCAAGCTGACAGTGACGGCCTATTTCGCGGGTTTCGCGGTGACGCAGCTCGTTTGCGGTCCGCTGACGGATGCTTTCGGGCGCAAGCCGGTGACGCAGATGTTCCTGGCCCTTTATCTCGTTTCCAGCGTGCTGGCGAGCCTCGCCCCGACGGTGGAATTGATGGTGGTCGCCCGCGCCCTTCAGGGGATCGGCGCGGCGGTGGGCATCGCCGTCTCGCGCGCCATCGTCCGCGACCAGTTTACCGGCCAGACCTCCGCGAGGGTCATGAACGCCATCGCAACGATGCTGGCGATCGGACCCGCAATCTCGCCGACCATCGGCGGCATCGTGCTGGAACTGTTCGGCTGGCGGGAAGTTTTCTGGTGCATGGTGATCTACGGAGTCGTGCTGATGGCCGCCGTCGCGCTTTTCCAGGTGGAAACCAATCCCCAGCCCGGAAAACGTCACCTCAATCCAAAACAAGTGGCGGCGAGCTACGGGACCCTTTTGAAGGATCCCCGGTTTCTGGCACCCGGTCTGCTGGTGGGTTTAGGGCTCGGAAACATTTATGCGCTGGCAACCGTCCTGCCCTTTGTTCTGATTTATGAAGTCGGCCTGTCGCCATCCGAATTCGGACTGACGATGATCATCCAGTCAGGCTCGTTCATTGTCGGCACTCTTTTAACCGGCCGGTTGTTGCGCGTCGTCGAGGCGCGCAGGCTTGTTCCCTACGGCCTGGTGCTCTGGCTGATTTCGGCGGGGCTGATGTGTTACATGTCGCTCACACAGCCACCCTCCATCGCAACGATCATGGGACCGGTGGGCCTGTTCATGTTCGCCATAACCCTGGTGCTGCCGGCGAGTTTCACCGAGTCCATGGCGCCGTTTCCGCATATGGCGGGAGCCGCTTCCTCCATGCTTGGATTCCTGCAGTTCGGCGGCGGCTTCCTGGCCAGCCTGGCCATCGCGGGCGTCGGCAGTCCTCTTTTGGGCATGGGGATCATTCCGCCCGCCATGCTTGTCATCGGCATCGTCTCCTCGTTGATCTTCAGGAACCTGATCCCGAGGCCGACGGCGGCGGCGGAATAAAGCCGCTTCATTCAGGGTTTCCCCTTTCGACACATTAAGATTGACCCTTGCCGGGCGAGCGGGCATCAGAGTGCCGAAGAACGAGGGATCCCTGATGATGAAAGCCGCCGGATATCATCTGCCGACGCTCCGCCCGCATGTGATGGGCATATTGAATGTGACGCCGGATTCCTTTTCCGACGGTGGACGGCACACGATGGCCGGTGCCGCGCTCGCCCATGCGAGGGCGATGATCGCCGAAGGCGCGGATATTCTCGACATTGGCGCGGAGAGCACACGGCCGAACTCGGTGCCGGTCGCGCAGGAGGAGGAATGGGCAAGGCTTGCTCCCGTCCTGGAAGACGTCATCGGCCTCGGAACGCCGGTTTCCGTCGATACCTACAAGGCTGAAATCGCCAGGCGTGGCTGTGCTGCGGGGGCGGTCCTCGTCAACGACGTCTGGGGGCTGCAGAAGGATCCGGCAATGGCGGATGCGGTGGCGGAGGCCGGGGTGCATGTGGTGATGATGCACAATCGCCCCGAAGCCGACGGCGGCCTCGATATTCTCAGCGACATCGACAGGTTCTTTGAAACCTCGATGGAACTCGCGAACCGGGCCGGTATCGCCAGGGAAAAGCAGATTCTCGATCCGGGCTTCGGATTCGGCAAGACCATCGACCAGAATTTCATTATTCTGAACCGCTTCGAGACCCTGAAGAAACACGGGCTGCCGCTTCTTGCCGGAGCGTCCCGCAAGAGGATGATCGGCGCCGTGCTGGGTACAGAGATTGAAGACCGTCTTTTTGGTTCAATCGCCGTCCACATGACCGCCTTTGTCAAGGGTGCGGCGATCGTGCGGGCACATGACGTCCGTCCGCACGCGCAATGCGCCCGCATGCTTGAGGCGACCCTGCTTGAACGGAATCCCAACTGAGATGACATCCTCCAACCGGACGCCGGACTCCGATGAAACCGGCAGCGCACCGAGGCGCCGCGCGCCTACCCGCTGCGCTTTGGGGCTCGGTTCCAATGTCGGCGATACGAAGGCTATCCTGGACAAGGCCATAGGGCGTCTGGAGCAGACGGACGGCATCACGCTGGTGCTGCGCTCCTCCGACTATCGCACGCCGCCATGGGGCCCGGTGCCGCAGGACGACTACCGCAATTGCTGCGTGGTGATCGATACGCTGCTCAGCCCGATTGAACTGTTGAGGCGCTGCCTTGAAGTCGAGGCCGGGCTCGGGCGGGTGCGCGATGTCCGCTGGGGGCCAAGGACGATCGACATCGATGTGTTGATCTATGGCCTTGAAACGGTGGTGGAAAGCGATCTCGAAATCCCGCATCCGCGCATGGGCGACCGGGCCTTCGTTCTGATCCCGCTGGCGGAAATCTGGCCCGATGCGCCGCTCGGTGACGGCCGGACGGCGGCGGACGCGCTGGAAACCTGTCCGGACCGGGACGGTGTGGTGAAACTGGTCGAATAGCTTAGACCCTAACCGGCAAAACTCTTCATGTGAAAACCGGCCGTTTCGGCGGCCTGCCGGTGCGGTGCGCCGAAAGGACATGCGCGTCTGGCCAGGCAGCCGGACCAGCAATCGCTCGCCGGATCGGCCGCCAGATAAGCCCGGCATGCGGGCACGTCGTAACCGTTTTCCAGTGTTATGGCGTTCACCGGACAGGCGGACAGACAGGGTTTGTCCGCGCAGGTCGGGCAGGGGCCGTCTTCTGCCATTGCCGAGGCCTCTGGTAGCCTCGCGGCGCTGAGGAATGCGGCCCTGAAGCCAGCCCAAAGCCCGAAGGTGCCATGGGCAAGCACGCCCAGGGGGCTCGGAGAGAAGCCGCCGCATTTCAGCGCCCATTGCTGAAACGGATGATACGGCGGGCCTTCGAAAGGAAACAGCGCCTCGAAACCGTGCCTTGCGGCGCATTCGCTCAGAACGCGTTTCGTGTAGCGGTCGAGCGGATCGGGTTTGCCGTCGGCATATTCCGGACTTTTCATGAAGACCGGCCACACGGCCGGACCCGTGCTGCCGATCAACACGAGGCTTTGTGCCGGACGGCCAGCCGAAAGCACCGGGACAGGAAGATCCGGGGCGGGATGAAATCCGCCCAGACGCAGGAACCCGGCGGCGGCGAGGTTTTCGGTCAACTCTGCCGCCGGTCCGGTCATCGCAAGGGTCTCAGCCGAGCCTGTCGCGCTTGGCCAGAGTGCGCAGACGCAGGGCATTCAGCTTGATGAAGCCGGCGGCGTCCTTCTGGTCATAGGCGCCCTGGTCGTCCTCGAAGGTGACCAGTTCTTCTGAATAGAGCGAATAGGGCGAGGAGCGGCCGGTCAGGATGACATTGCCCTTGTAGAGCTTCAGTCTGACCGATCCTGTGACGTGCTCCTGGCTCTTGTCGATCAGGGCCTGCAGCATGTCGCGCTCGGGCGAGAACCAGAAGCCGTTGTAGATCAGCTCCGCGTAGCGCGGCATAAGCTCGTCCTTCAGATGAGCTGCGCCGCGATCGAGGGTGATGGATTCCATCCCGCGGTGCGCGGTCAGCAGGATCGTGCCGCCCGGCGTTTCGTAGATGCCGCGGCTTTTCATGCCGACGAAGCGGTTCTCGACCAGGTCGAGGCGGCCGATGCCGTTGTCGCGGCCATAATCGTTCAGCTTGGCAAAGAGGGTCGCCGGAGACAGCTTTTCGCCATTGAGCGAAACCGCGTCGCCCTTTTCGAAGCCGATCTCGATCTCGGTGACGACATCCGGGGCCTCTGTCGGGTCGACCGTGCGCTGGTAGACGTAGCCCGGCGCTTCTTCGGCCGGATCTTCCAGAACTTTACCTTCAGAGGAAGAGTGCAGCATGTTGGCATCGACGGAGAACGGGGCTTCGCCGAGCTTGTCCTTCGGAACCGGGATCTGATGCTTTTCGGCAAAGTCCAGCAGGTCGGTCCGGGACTTGAAAGTCCAGTCGCGCCAGGGGGCGATCACCTTGATGTCCGGGTTCAGGGCATAGGCGGCCAGTTCGAAACGGACCTGGTCGTTGCCCTTGCCGGTGGCGCCGTGCGCGATGGCGTCGGCACCGGTTTCCGCGGCGATTTCGATCAGCCGCTTGGAGATCAGCGGACGGGCGATGGAGGTGCCGAGCAGGTAGACGCCTTCATAGACCGCGTTGGCGCGGAACATCGGGAAGACGAAGTCGCGGATGAATTCCTCGCGCAGGTCGTCGACGTAGATCTGCTTGATGCCGAGCATCTCGGCCTTCTTGCGCGCCGGTTCCAGTTCCTCGCCCTGGCCGAGGTCGGCGGTGAAGGTCACCACTTCGCAACCGAGCTCGGTCTGCAGCCATTTCAGGATGATGGACGTGTCGAGGCCGCCGGAATAGGCCAGCACGACTTTCTTGATGTCACCATACGCCATTTAAGGAAGGTCCAGTTTGCTGTTCCGGGTCCGCAGGGAAGGTGAAGTTGTCCCGAAATCGGGTCAAATTCCATTTCCTGGCCAGTTCCCGGGCGGTTTGACCGCGCGTTGAAAATTTGCGGCAATTTAGCCGGTTCTCTTCCCGGCGCAAGCCCTTGCGGTTCCGCCCGCGTTCATTTGTCGGCAGAGCGGCCCGTTCGCCGAAACGGCGGCGGCCGTGTTGCCGTCCGAAAAGGGAGCAAGCCGCGCCGGGCACTGCATCGCGTACTTGCAATTGGGCGCGGGACGGTTGATGCTTTTGACAATACTGCAAATCGACAATGTGGTGATTAAATCAGCCGGGGGCGGAATGAACCTCATCGACTTCGAACTGGACACCTACGATTATCTGACCTTCCTGATCCTTGTGCTGATTATCGTTGCATTCTTTTATGCGATGATCACGGTGGGCGGTTTGCCCGGCAAGCTCGCGGAGAAGCGGAACCATCCGCATGCCGAGTCCGTGAAACTTGGCGGCTGGATCGGGCTTTTCACCGTGTTCCCGTGGATCCACGCACTCATCTGGGCTTATCACGACTCCCTCACGGTCGATATCCGCAAGCATCCCAGCGACGGGGAGCCATTGCGGGAAGGTGACAATCCGCAGGCAGCGGACAGTGGGCCGGGTCCGGCTACACCCGTACAGGCTTCCCCCGTGCAGGCTCCCTCTGGCGAGGCGTCGAATGCTCCATCTGGAGATGGAGCCGGGGCATGACAATCGCCATTCTCATTCTGGCCGCCTACGCCATCTTCATGTGGCTGGTGTTCTACAAGTTCCGCTGGTTGAAGTTCAACATCGCCTGGGGCGTCGTCACCTTCTGGGTAGGCATTCATGTCCTGTTCCTGCTGGTGGTTTTCCTGAGGTTCTACACGCCCTTTTCAATCGACGGCCATGTCATCCGGCAGACCATCCAGATCACCCCGCGCCTGCCTCATCCGACGCTCCTGGAGGAGGTGTATGTGGCGCAGAACGAAAGGGTGAAAAAAGGCGACAAGCTCTACCAGTTCGACACGACGCTTTACGTCGCGCAGCTTCAGGAGGCGATGGCGACCCTGGTCAGCAATCGGCAGAATGCGCTGAGCCTGCAGGAAGATGTCGACCTGGCCCAGGATTCGCGCGACGAGGCGGTTGCAAGGCAGCAGTACACCGCGGAACAGGTCACGCGCTACGCGGACCTGGTTCCCAAGGGCGGGGCCAAACAGGAAACACTGGACAGGTGGAATTCCGAGCTGGCTACGGCAACGGCGCAGGTCGCGCAGTCGGAGGCGAACCTGAACAAGGCGCAACTGGCGGTCGGCGCCCAGATTGACGGGGTGAATTCCCAGGTTGTCTCGGCCCAGGCGCAGGTCGATCAGGCGCAGTATTATCTCGATCAGACAACGATCCATGCGCCTGAAGACGGGACGATCATTTCTCAGCAGGCCCGGCCGGGGCTTGTGGTCGGCGGACTTCGCATAGCCGCAATCGCGGCATTCATCGCCGACGCCGATCCTTATTTTCTGGCCACCTTCTACCAGGAACATCTGAAATTCGTGAAATCCGGCCAGCCGGTGGAAGTGGCGCTGGACATTTATCCGGGCCGGATCTTCAAGGGCAGGGTGAAGAACATCTGGGAAGGGACGGGCCAGGGACAGATCCTGCCAAGCGGATTTGTGCCGGAATTCATGTTCATGAAGCCGCAGGGCCGTTTCGCCGTGGAAATCGATCTGGACGACGATCCTGCCCTCGTACGCTATCCGGCCGGCGCGCATGGCGCGGTGGCGATCTATACCGGCGGGGGCGGTGGATGGGTGGCCGATTTGCGGCGAATAAACCTGCGCCTCTACAGTTGGATGAATTTCATTATTCCGTTTGATTTGTGAGTAGGGGCGGGTATGGGGCGTTCAAGGCAATTCCGTCACGGTCTGGTTCTGAGCGGGCTGTTGATGCTCGGCGGCTGCATGGTCGGACCGGATTTCGAACGGCCCGATGCGCCCGTGCTCGACAGCTGGAGCAGCGGCGCGAACCTGCCGATAGACAGCCGCACCGGTTTCACCAGCCGCAGCGCGAATTCCGTGCCCTGGTGGCATGTTTTCAGGGACGAAACGCTGAACAGCCTGATCGCCGAGGCCTATCGCCAGAATATCGGGCTGCAGGCTGCGGGCGTGCGGGTGTATCAGGCGCGCGCGCAGCTCGGCATCGCCGGCGGAAACCTGTTCCCGCAGGTCCAGCAGGCGAATGTGAGCTCCAGAACCACCCGCTTCAGCACCAAGGATCCCTTTATCAGCGACCTTGAACGCGTCGGGCTGGTCGACAATCAGTTCACCGATGTGTCGGCCGGTTTCGACGCCGGCTGGGAGATCGACCTGTGGGGCAAGATCCGGCGGAACATCCAGTCGGCGGATGCCGATCTGAAGGCCAGGCTCGCTTCCTATGACGATGCGCTCGTGACGCTGACGGGCGATATCGCGGCCGTCTACGTCACCATCCGGGAACTGCAGCAACTGATCGCCACCGTGCGCAGAAATGCCGTGCTCCAGAAGAAGTCGCTCGATCTCACACAGTTGCGTCTCGAGAACGGAACTGCGACGAGACTGGCGGTGAACGAGGCGACGGTTCTCTACAACAACACTCTGGCGAGCATCCCGAATTACGAGGCGAAACTGGCGCAGGCCTATAATGCGCTGAGCCTGCTCCTGAGCGAACCGCCGGGCGGCGTGAAGTCCCGGCTCGGGTCAAGGTCGAGCTTCCCGCGCGTTCCCGCGGAAGTGGCCATCGGGGTTCCGGCCGACATGCTGCGCCGGCGCCCGGATATCCGCAGCGCGGAATACAGGGCGGCGGCCCGCTCGGCGCAGATCGGCGTGGCCAGGGCCGACCTCTTCCCGGCATTCTCGATCTCCGGGGCGATCGGTGTCAGGGCGGACGATTTCACCAATCTCTTCGGCAACGGCACGGCGGCGGGTTTCATCAATCCGGGATTTTCGTGGAATTTCCTCAATTACGGCCGGATCCAGAACAATGTCCGCGTTCAGGACGCCAAGTTCCAGGAAGCCCTGCTGAACTACGAGCGAACCGTTCTGGCGGCCTATGCGGAAGTGGAAAACGGCCTGACGGGGTTCCTGAGATCGAAACAGGAAGCGGTCTATCTGCGCCGGTCCGTCACGGCCGCGCGCAATGCCGTAAGCGAAGTCGATGCCCAGTTTGAGGACGGCACCGCCCCCTATAACCGGGTGGTCCAGTCGCAGCGGCAGCAGCTTGTTGCGGAAGAGCGGCTGATTGCGGCCCAAGCCGATGTGCTGACCAACCTGATCGCGGTCTACAAGGGGCTCGGCGGCGGCTGGATGCCGGAAAATGTCGATGGGCTTATTTCGGAGAAGACCCGTCAGCAGATGACGGAGCGAAGCGGTTGGGGACTGCTGCTGGAAAAACCGGTTGAGGACCAGGGAAAAAGCTGACGCTGCCCGCATTCGGACCGATGCCTAGCCGGCCCGGTTCGCTTCTTTGCCGTATTTCGCCATGAACATGTCCACGCTTTCGGTGATGATCTTGTCGACTTCCGCGCGGTCCGGGACGCGGGCGGCGTAGAGGTTGGGGAAAAACCCGCGCGACTTGATCAGGCCGAGAAACTGCTTTGCCGCGACCGCCGGGTCGTCCACGGATAGCCGGCCTTCTTCGGCTGCCCGCCTCAGGAAAGCTTCGAAATCGGACTGAAGGGTCATGCGCGCTTCCATGTCCGCCGCCAGCAAGGGGTCGCGGATCGTTTCGCTCATCACCATGCGGGCAAGGTTCATGAAGCAGGGATTGATCAGCAGCGCGCCTTCCGCCCAACCCAGTTCGATCAGCATTTCGCGGACAGGCTTTGTGTTGTCGTAGGGAATTTCAAGCGCGGAATTCACCTGGTCGACGAGGAACTGGTTGATTTCGTGAAAGAGCACTTCCTTGCTCTCGAAGTGGTTATAGACCGTCCGCTTGGAGACCTGCGCCCGCTCGGAAATCCGGTCCATGCTGGCGCCCGCATAGCCTTTTTCCTGAAATTCCGCGATTGCGGCTTCAATGATCTGCTTTTTCTTCCGGTCTGATACGGACATGCCTTACCCGAATTCTCTCCTGGCTGAATTTTTTCCGCGGGACGGGTCCCGCTCCCTTTCATCCCAAAAATTCCGCCCTATGTAAACTATGGCGTTTACAGACGCGCAGACAATCATTACACTGCACGGTGTAGTTTACTCCCTTTAGCCAGATCAGGCCAGCCAAAGGAGATGTCTCCTCATGTCCGTTACATTGAAAATCAACGGGGAAACGCGCACGCTTGATGCCGATCCCGACAGCCCGCTTTTGTGGGCGTTACGCGACGAACTCAAATTGACCGGCACAAAATTCGGTTGCGGCATTGCCGCCTGCGGTGCCTGCACCGTCCATCTGGACGGAATGCCGATCAGATCCTGCCAGACCTCGGTTGGAGATCTGGAAGGCGCCGAAATCACCACAATCGAAGGTATCGACAGCAAGGCCGCCGAAGCCGTGCAGACCGCCTGGCAAGAGCTGGAGGTACCGCAATGCGGCTATTGCCAGTCCGGCCAGATCATGGCCGCGACCGCGCTGTTGAGCGAAACGCAAAAACCGACCGACGAAGACATAGACGCCGCCATGGACGGCAATGTCTGCCGCTGCGCCACCTATGCCCGTATCCGCAAGGCGATCCACCTTGCTTCAGACAAGATGGAGGGCTGAGCCATGCTTCATATGCTGCAAAAACCGCTCGAGGCTGCACAACCGAGCCGCCGGACCTTCTTGAAGGTGTCCGCGGGCACCATCGGCGGTCTCGTTCTGGCCATGAACCTGCCGCGAGCCGCCGCATCGGCGGCCGAGGGCGAATTCACCCAGCCGTTCGTGCATATCCGCCCGGACAACACCGTTGTGGTGCTCTCCAAGCATCTCGACAAGGGCCAGGGAACCGCTTCCGGCCTGAGCACCCTGGTTGCCGACGAGCTCGATGCTTCCTGGGATCAGGTCAGGGTCGACTTCGCGCCATCCAATCCGCAGCTGTATGCGAACACGATGTTCGGTGTACAGGGCACGGGCGGCTCGACCGCCATGGCGAATTCCTTCATGCAGTACCGTCAGGCCGGTGCCGCGGCCAAGGCCATGATCGTGGCCGCCGCCGCGAAGGACTGGGGCGTCCCGGCTTCCGAGATCACCGTTTCCGGCGGTGTCGTCTCGCACGGTTCCGGCAAGTCCGCGACGCTGGGCGAGCTGGCGGGCCTTGCGGCCGGTGAAGAGGTTCCGGCCGAGCCGGTGCTGAAGACGCCGGATCAGTGGGTTTATATCGGCAAGTCCTTCCCGCGCCTCGACGTGAAGAACAAGACGTTCGGCGCGCCGGGTACCTATACGATGGATTTCCAGCGGGACGGTCTCCTGGTGGCAACGGTTGCCAGGTCTCCCCGGTTCGGTGGCAAGGTGGCATCGTTCGATGCGGGCGAAGCCATGAAGGTTCCCGGTGTTGTCAACGTTCTGCAGATTGCGAACGGGGTCGCCGTGATCGCTGAAAGCACCTGGCCGGCGATCAAGGGCAGGTCGTTGCTGGAAATCGAGTGGGACGACAGCGAGGCCGAGACCCGGTCCAGCGATGCCATGATCGCCGAACTGAAGGAGATGACGGCACAGCCGGGCATCAAGGTGCGCGAGGACGGCGACATTGACGCGGCCCTGGACGCCTCCGCAAGGGTCATCGAAGCGGATTTCGACTTTCCCTTCCTCGCGCATGGCGCGATGGAACCTCTCGACATTGCCCTTTATTTCGACGGGGAGAGCGCGGAGCTGTGGTTCGGGTCCCAGATCCAGACCATCGATCACAATGTCGCGGCCGCCGTGCTTGGTATTCCGTTCCAGAACGTGAAGATCAACACGCTCTGGGCAGGCGGCTCCTTCGGCCGGCGCGCCCAGGCCGACGCCCATCCCGTTGCCGAAATCGCTTCGCTGGCCAAGGCGATGCAGGCAGCCGGCATGGCAGCCGCACCGGTGAAGATCGTCTGGACCCGCGAGGACGACATGGCTGGCGGCTATTACCGGCCGATGTCGGCGCACAGGATCAGGGTCGGCCTCGATGCGGCGGGCAACGTCACGGCGTTCAAGTACAACATCGCGGCGAAATCGATCGTCAAGGGCACGCCGTTCGAAGCCATGCTCATGAAGGACGGTGTCGATCACAACATGACCGAGGGGGCGCATGACACGTCCTATGCCTTCCCGCTCATGAACATGGACCAGGCGTATCAGGAAACGCAGGTTCCGGTTCTGTGGTGGCGCTCGGTGGGGCACACCCACACGGCCTATGTCATGGAAACCATGATCGACCGCTTGGCGAAGGAAGCGGGAAAGGACCCGGTCGCCTATCGCCTGGAGATGATCAGGGACGATCCGCGCAAGGCGAATGTGCTGAAACTGGCCGCGGAAAAGGCCGGCTGGGACAAGCCGCTGGCCGATGGCCGTTTCAGGGGCGTTGCCGTGCACAAGTCGTTCGGCTCTTATGTGGCGGAAGTCGCTGAAGTCTCGTTCCGCGACGACGGCACGGTAAAGGTCGAGAAGGTGACCGCCGCGGTGGATTGCGGCACGCCGATCAACCCGGACAACATCGTTGCCCAGGTCGAAGGCGGCATCGGCTACGGCCTGGGCGCGATCCTGCGCAACCAGGTGACACTGGTCGACGGTGTTGTCGAGGAAACCAACTTCGACACCTATGAGCCGCTCAGGATGTCCGACATGCCGGAGGTCGAGGTGCATATCGTCGCCTCGAACGAGCCGCCGACCGGCATCGGCGAACCCGGCACGCCGCCGATCGGCCCGGCCGTCGCCAATGCGATCGCCGCGGCGAAGGGCGACTGGATCACGAGCTTGCCCTTCTCCAGGACGGGTGTCGTGTAGGCTTTTTGTGCTCTGCGAAATGAAAAAGGCCGCCTCCGGGCGGCTTTTTTTGTCGCCGGCGGGGAAATTGGAGTGGGCTTCAGCATCGGCGTTCCGGAGAATTTCATATTTTAAATCAAATGTTTCGTGGGTGGATCGCGGACGTATGGCACTTTCTCGGTCGAAAAATTTTGCATTGAACCTCTTGCTATGGCCCTAGGGGCCGGTTCAACTTGAAATGGAAATTGTGCTATGCAGCATCTACTGGAGATGGGTCTCCGAACTCACGATAGGCAAGAACATGCTGACCAGATCGGAATTGCAGTTGCAAGCAGGCCTTACGCGAAAAGCCCTGCGCATCTACGAGGAAAAAGGACTGCTGGTCCAGGGACTGAATGCGAAACGGCAGGCGGTCTACCGCGAGGAAGACGTCGAGTCAGCCATTCTGATCAGATCGTTGCGTCAGGCCGGCGTCCCGATCGCGCAAATCGAAGAGGTTCTGCGTCCGGGCTCGGCCGCGCCCCTGAAGGAAGTCGACGCGATAAGAGACCTGTTGCGTGCCTCCGTCGCGAGTACACACGACGCGCTACGGAAACTGGACACATACTTCGCATGTCAGGCAAAGCAGGTGCGGAAACTGCGTCATGGCGGTTACTGGGCGCTGGGAACAGAAGCTGTCGTCGACAAGAAAAGCGTCGCCGATTTTGTGACCGACTTCGCAATGCAGATCCGTGAATGCGGTTTGGATACCGGCGAATTCGCGGCGCGCTACGCGGACGAGAAAGAAAACGTCGTCAAGGTAACCTGTTTCAAGGAAGCGCCGGAGGCCATGCCGTCCACCCTGGACGAATACAAGCAGTATTTCATTCCCGAAGATCTTTACTACGCGGTGAAAGCACAGGGCGTTACCGGGAATTACGGCTGTTTTGAGGGCTGCTACAGCCTCCTTGAGGAAGCGCGCCTTCAGGAGACGGCCAAACCGCCTCGCCAGGGCCCCATCGAAATCTACCTCAACTACCCGTACGACCAGGCCCGTGGAAAGACTTTCGAAGCCCTGTTGCTGAACTAGGCCGTGTGGACGAATTGGAGACGCATTACGTGAAAAAAGAGACGAGAGATGGCGGCGAAAGATCCGCGGCGCATATCGGCGATACGTTCAAGGGTCTTTTGGCGTCAGGTCGAAGTCTCTTGTCTCACCCGAACGGCCGGGCCCGCAGCGCCCAATCCCCGCGCCAATCCGTCTTGATGATGCGCCCGCATCACCTGCGCCGGATTGACTTGATCTTGAACGATGCGGCTCCCGGCGAAATGCATCTCCAATTCGTCCACACGGCCTAGCACGGACCGGTACGCGACACACCGAGACCCGACATCCGGTCGGAAAGCCCAAGCCAGAATGACTTCAAACACGCGCGGCGGCAACGCAGCGGTGAGCGGATTTTTGCATCTTTCGTGACCATTAACCGGAGCCTTTTGAGATGACACATGAAATTGGCCTTTTCCGCCCTTCATCCGATCATCTGGTGAGGCGTCTCTGGCAGCATCTTGCACTCCTGCGCCCCTCGCACTGGTGCAAGTCGCTGATCGCGATCCCGATCGGACCCGCTCTGATGATCGGCGATGCGACAGGGCCCGCCCTGCTTGCCCTGGCCGGCACGATCACGATGTTCAGTCTCGCCTCGGCAGCAGTGTATGTCGTCAACGATCTCTCGGACATCGACCGGGACCGTGCGCATCCGAGCAAGCGTAATCGGCCGCTCGCTTCGGGTGTCGTGACGCCGCAGGCGGCCCTGTGGATGCTGGCCGGGTTGCTCGCGGTTCTGGTTCTTCTGGCGCTTGTCCTGCCGGCTCTCCTGACGGCAATCGTCATCCTCTACCTTCTTTGCAATCTGAGCTACAGTTTCTGGCTCAAGCACGTGCCGATCGTCGAGATGCTGATCGTCCCCGCCGGCTTCGCCTTGCGGACGGTATCAGGCTACGTGGCCTTCGGTGTTGTCCCCGACCCCTGGGTGATCGCGACAGTGCTGTCGGGGAGCCTGCTTCTGACCGTGGGGAAGCGGCGGGACGAGTTGCGCCGCGTCAAGACTTCCGCGGATCACCGGCCGGTGTTGAGGCACTATTCCGAGCCGCTTCTGGATGCGTATCTTCTGGTCGCCGCGGTCGCTTGTCTCGGCACGGGCCTGGCCACCATGATCCAGTTCTTCGACGCGGTGGACCAGCGGGTGCTGTTTTTCATCAGCCTGCCATTCGCGGTTTATCTCTTCAAACGCTATCTACTGCTTGCTTTCGCCGGTACCGGGACAGGCAACCCCACACGTCTGCTCCTTTCCGACAGGACGATCCACGTCGCCTTTGTCTTCTGGGCCGTGGTGCTGGGGTCTTCCGCGCTTCTGGACAGTTTCGGGACCTTCGACGGGATCGCCGCGCTGGAGGCCGCACATGCCGCGCACTGAGCGGAACGACCGGCCCGGCCGTTCCGCGCCTGTCGGCCGCCAAAGGCCACGGTATTGCGGGACGGCAGCGCAGCAGCGGCCGCTGGCCGCGAGGAGGACGCCGTGTTGAATGCCCGTCTCGCCCTGACCGTTGTCCGGTCCGCGCTCACTCTCGTCGCGGTTGTCTGGATCGCGGCCTTCTTCAACCAGCATCGCGAGAAACTGGTCCTGGCCCTGGCGGAAATCGACCCGGGCGAATTGAGCAGCGCGATGCTTTGGGTCCTGGTGGGCCTGCTGCCGGGCGCGCTGGCCTGGCAGCGGCTTCTGGCCCGGGAGCTGCCCGGTGTGCCGGCCGCGCGCGGAATTCTGGTCTATCTTCGTTCGGGGATCGGGAAATACACGCCGGGGGGTGTGCTGGCATTCGCGATTCAGCATCGGCTTCTGCAAGCGGAGAAAGCCGGGAGCATCCTACTGCTGCGCGTCTTCATGGGCACGGCTCTGGCCGCCTGTCTCGCGGCCGCTCTGATCGGGGTGCCCGCCGTGTGCGCCCTGATCGGCGTCAATATCTGGGTCCTTGGTGTGCCGATCGTCCTTGCCACAGCGGCGGTGCTGGGGCTTGCCTGCTGGAGACGGCAATGGCCGGTGGTGCCACGGATCCTGGAGCGCATCGGCGTTCCCGCTCCGGTCCCTTTCGCGGCAACGGTGGCGATCATGGCGGGCGCGTGGACCCTGACCGGACTGCATATGGCCGTACTGGGTCTGCACACCGGGGCAAGCGCCGTATTCCTTGTGTCCGCCTACAGCTTCTCGGCCATCGCCGGCATCGTTTTCGCCGTGCTGCCTGGCGCGGTCGGTATCCGTGACGGCGCATTGCTGGCGATCCTCTCCCTGCAGATGGCGCCGGCGGATGCCTTGATGCTGGCTCTGCTGAGCCGGGCCCTGATCATCGCCGGAGACGTCATCGGAACCGGGCTCGCAGCCCTGGCGCTGGGGCGCCGGATCAATGCTCACACCTGAATGAAAGGACCCTCCCATGCCGCAGCAAGATTTCGACGTCACGGTCCTGCTGAACTATTACGCCCCCTATGTTTCAGGCTTGACGGAGACCGCCCGTGTCGTGGCCGAGGGGCTGGCGGAGCGGGGCTGGAAAGTGGCCGTGGTGGCGACCCGCCACGAGCCGGGCCTCCCCGAGCAAGAGATTATTGGCGGTGTGCACGTCTTCCGGGCACCGGTTCTCTTCAAGGTCGGACGGGGGCCGGTCAGCCCGGGCTTTCTGACATTGGCCCGGCGGATTGCGGTGCGGTCGAAGGCCCTGCACCTGCATCTGCCGATGCTGGAAGCAGGAGCAATCGCGGCAATCGCTCCGCGCATTCCGGTTGTCTCGACCTATCATATCGATCTCTGGCTGGCGCCATCGCTTACCAGCCGCTTGCAGATCGCCGCGGTCAACCTGTCGGCACGGATCGCGCTTCGCCGCAGCAGCCACGTGGTGGTCAACAGCGACGACCAGGCGCATCATTCGCTGCATTGGCCGTCGATCAATTCGGTCCCGTGGTCGTCCATTGCCGCGCCGTGTCTGGACCCGCGCGGCGGCAAACCGGTCTACCGGGACGGTGACGGGCACCATGTCGGTTTCCTCGGCCGGATCGTGCCCGACAAGGGCATCGAGTTTCTCATCCAGGCATTCCGCCGTGCAGCGCGGCCTCAGGACCGGCTGCTCCTGGGGGGCGAGCACGACACCGTTGCGGGCGGCAGCAATATCGCACGGCTCCATGAACTTGTGGACGGCGATCCGCGCATCCGCTTCCTGGGGCCGCTCAAACGGGACGAGACGCGGGATTTCTATGCCTCGATCGACACTTTCGCGCTGACCTCGGTCGCCGAATCCTTCGGTATCGTCCAGGCCGAAGCGATGATGTGCGGGCTACCGGTCGTGGGCTCCGATCTGCCGGGCGGGCGGGTGCCGGTCGTGGAGACCGGCTTCGGCATCCTCACCCGGCCCCGCGATGTTCCGGGTATCGCCGCCGCGCTGACCGATCTGCGCGGCTTTCCCGCGGCGCAGAAGCGGTCCCTGGCTGAAAAGGCACGTTCGCTCTATAGCGCGGAAAGCTGCATCGACCGGTATGCCGCGCTGTTTTCGCGTCTTTCGAGCAGGCAAACCGTCGATATCCGGCGCGCCCTTCCCATGGCCGTCGAGGAATGACTTCGAAGCGCGAGACACAGTGGCGCTGTCCTGCAAACCGGTCGTGCCGGCGGCGCGAACCGCAAAGTCGATGATCAGGAGATGAAGATGGAAGTCACGTTAACCGGCGGCTCGGGTGTCCTGGGCCGAAATCTGACAAAGCGGCTTGTCGCATTGGGGCATCGCGTCACCAGCCTGGATCTTTCCCCCATGCCGGAAGTCGAGAACTGCAGGCAGATCGTCGGCGACATCCGGCATGAAGCAACCGTGGCGCAGGCCATTTCGGGTGCGGACATTGTGATCCACGCGGCCGCGGCATTGCCGAGCTACCGTCCGCAGGACATCCGCTCCATCTCTGTCGGCGGCACGCAGACCGTCATGGATGCGTGCCATGCGGCCAGGATCGGCCGGGTTCTGCAGATCTCCTCTTCGGCGGTCTATGGGCTGCCCGATGTGGTGCCGACGAGTGAAGAACACCCGCGAGAGCGGGTCGATCCGTACAATTGTGCCAAGATCGACGCGGAGCTGATTTGCGAGGCGTATCGGGCCAAGGGTATGTGCGTTCCCATCCTGCGGCCGAAAACGTTTCTGGGGCCTCACCGGCTTGGCATCTTCTCGATGCTTTTCGAATGGGCCGCGGAGGGACGTAATTTTCCGCTCATCGGAGGCGGCCATTACCGGAGCCAGTTGCTCGATGTCGACGATCTGGTCGAGGCCATCGTGGCGGCGATGACCCTGCCGGACGCTCAGGTGAACGATAATTTCAACATCGCCGCGACTGAATTCACGACACTGCACGACGATTTCCAGGCTGTTCTTGACGCTGCGGGCAAAGGCAAGAAAGTCATTCCGCTTCCGGTCGGCCCGGCAATCGGGTTGCTGCGCCTTCTGGAAATCTCGGGGGTCTCGCCGGTGTACAAGCGGCTTATCTACAAACTGAGCCGCGATGCCTATGTCAGCACCGAACACGCGGAAACCACCCTCGGGTTCCGTCCGAGACATTCAAGCAAGCATGCCATCTTGAGGACGTTTCAGTGGTGGCGGCAGCAGAACATGTCGAAACTGGCCAGCCGGCAGACGGGCCGCACGAGCCGGGAGCCGTGGAAACAGGGCGCGCTCGGTCTGGCCAAATGTATGTTTTGAATCCGGAAATTTGAGGCAATCGGTATGTCTGAACGCCACGTTGGATCTTGGGTGAAACAGTTCTGGCACAGGAAAAAGGACAGGCGTAGCCGGGGCGGGACCTTGTCGAAAACAGTCCTTGCCTTGGCCGTTCTTTGGCTCGTCTTCGCCATAACGCACGAAATCCTGACCGGGAGGTTCTGGCTCTGGGTTGTTCCCGGCGTGTCGCCGCCAATTCTGTTTGCCGCGGTTCCCCTGGTTCTCGCGATCCTGACCGTGTTCATCAGATCCTACAGGGGTGCCGTTTTTCTGACCGCCCTGGCCGCGTTTGTTGTTTCGATGCCGTCAACCGGACTTAACTTCTCGGTGCTGACACACCGGGCGCAAGCCGTGCAGCCCGGCCTTGCGGTCTCGGTCGTTCAGATGAACACTGACTACTGGGGCCAGCTCCGTGATGGAACGCTCACGGACCCGAGAGACAGGGACGCCATGCTGGCTTACCTGCGGTCCCTTGATGCCGATGTCTACCTGTTGCAGGAACATATGCAGCGGGTGGGCGATACGGCGCCCCCAGTGACAGACCTGTCGGATGTGGCGGAAGTCTTTCCCGAATATCAGGCGATCGCGGCGGGGACGCTGCTGACACTGAGCCGGCTGCCGGTGTCGGAACACGCCGTTGTGCGTTCGGACAATCCGTCCATCCTGCAACTGCCGCCGCCGCCTTACGCGTTGAAAGTTGATGTGCGTGTCGGCGGCCGGGTCCTGTCCACCTATAACATCCACATGCCGATCCAGATCATCATCGAGAAAAACTGGTTGTCATGGGATTTCTACAACGAAATCAGGCGGCGTCATTCCATCCGCAAGGACGAGTTCGCGGCTCTGACGGCGGAAGTCTCGCGAAATCAATCGCCGCTGGTCGTCGCCGGAGATTTCAATACCAGCCCGGCAATGGGAGACAATCGTGGACTTCTGGCCGTGAGCCAGGACGCAGCCGCCTTCAGTTCGATTGTGTACCCGGCCACCTGGCGGGTCGGAGGGCAACTGCCGAAACTGTGGCGCAACGACTGGTTCCTGATCCGCAACGACATCCGGGTTGACCGGTTTGAACAACTGGACCCGCAGGGGAATTCGGACCACCTTGCGCAATTTGTCGGTTTGACGCTCACGGATCAGCCGGAAGATGCGCCCGCCAGATGACACCCTGCCCGCGAAAGCTCACATCCTGGCCGGGTATGCGGGTCCGGGAACGATGTCACGGACGCGGCGGGCCGGGTCTTTTCAGCACGCGGCAGAGGCGGTCGATCGCGCGCCTCACCTCGGGAAGATGGCGGTCGTCCTGATGCGTGACGAGCCACTGGTCATGGGACAATTCCTGTACCGTGTTTCCGGTCCGGTGCAGGGCCTGTTGCGCATCGCCGATAAACGTCGGCAGGAGCGCGATACCCTTGCCCGCCAGGGCCAGATCCAGACTGTTGCGCGGCGCATTGACCTCGCACAGGGCATCATTCCCGACGGTCCTGTCCAGCCAGCGCGCCGAGGGTGTGTCCGCCAGCACCTTGATCCACCGTTCGGGCGCGCCGGGCACGGCATAAGGAGCGAACTCGACTTGCATGAGCTTGCGGCCGGCGAGGTTTTCTCCGGTGGGGCGGTGATTGCGGAAACCGATCACGACTTCGCGGTGCGGAATATTCAGGGTCTTTTCCGCCGAGATGAACCGCAGCCGGATGTCCGGGGGCGTGCCAGTGATGCTGTCGAGGCACTCCAGCAAGGCCAGGGTTGTCCACGTTCCGGCGGAGATCTTGATCAGCGGCCGCTCCGTCTGATCCGGCGTCGCCGCCAATCGGAGGATGCGGGTTTCGATTTCGGCGAGCGCCACCATCAGGTCGCGCCCCTCGGCGGTCAATTCGTAGCCGCGGTCGTGCCGGATAAACAATTCGCGCTTCAACGTCCGTTCCAGCGCGTGCATTCGGCGCCCCAGGGTCGCGGCACTGCGCCGGGTCGATTTCGCAGCCGCCGAAAGGCCGCCATCGCGGGCCACCGCGAGGAAGAGATGCAGATCGCTCCAGTCCAAATCCTTTTCATCCATGAAAAGATCCGTTCAAACAATTTCATTTCGACACTTCGACAAGGCCTTTATTTTAGGGGCAGGTCAAGTGCGGCGCCCGTCCTCCGGCAGGCTCTCTGCGGGAGAAAAGGACGGAGCGATGTTCACCGGCCCGAGAATAGACGGAGACAGATATGAAGAGCCCCCCGAACCTGGGACCGGCTGAAGTGCCGTTTCCCCAAGCCCGGATGACGCAGGCACGACGTGACGAAGACGCCTTTCTGGAGGTGCATGGCGGCGCCGGTTGCGTCGTGCTGTTTCAAATTGTCGAAGGGATCGCGTCGGGCGGGGACCCCTTGTGGCGGCGGATTGTCAAAATTCTGCGGGCCGTGAGACACGCGGGTCCGCAAACCTCAGCGGTGTCGAAACAGGAGCATGTATGACGCAAGCCAAGAACAGCAGTCCAGGCATGGCGACGACCGCCTTGGGACAGGCAGGGCCGTTGGTTTCCCGAATGGGACTGGGTACCATGACCTTCGGCGCGGAGACGGACGAGGAAGGGTCTTTCCGGCAGCTCGATCTTTTCGTCGACCAGGGCGGAACCTTCCTCGATACCGCCGATGTCTATGGCGGCGGGGCTTCGGAAAAAATCATCGGCAAATGGGGGCGCCGGCGCGGTGGCATGGGAGATCTTATCCTGGCGACCAAGGGACGGTTCGCGCCTCCTCCGGGAAGCCACGGCGCCTCGCGGCGCGCTATCGTGCGATCCGTGGATGCCAGCCTCACGCGGCTGCAGGTCGAGGCCATCGACGTTTATTTCATTCACGGCTGGGATCGCCACACCGATGTCGCCGAGAGCCTCGCCACGCTGGACGACCTCGTGAGTGCGGGGAAGATCCACAATATCGCCTGGTCGAATGTCTGCGGCTGGCAGATCCAGAAAATTGTCTCCACAGCCCGGGCGCAGGGGTATCCCGTTCCCGTGGCCGTCCAGCCGCAATATAATCTTCTGGACCGCGGGATCGAGCTGGAAGTCCTGCCCTGCTGCCTGGAGGCGGGATTGTCACTGACGCCATGGTCGCCTCTGGGGGGCGGCTGGCTGACCGGCAAATATACCGCCGAAGCGCGGCCGACCGGAGCGACCCGGCTGGGAGAGGATCCGAACCGGGGCGTGGAAGCATACGACCTCCGCAACACCAGCCGGACGCATGCCGTTCTCGATGCACTCAGGTCCATCGCTTCCCGTCACGGCCGGCCTCCGGCCCACGTGGCGCTCGCCTGGCTTGGCAGCCGCCCCGGCGTTGCCTCGATCCTGCTGGGTGCGCGCACCGAAGAGCAACTGGCTGACAATCTCGCGGCCAGGGACCTGGTCCTGGAGGTGTCAGAGCTGGAGACCTTGACGAAAGTGTCCTCGCCCGGCCTGCCCGCATATCCCTACGGGTTTCTGGAAGACTGGTCGCAAGTGGACGTCTGGAAGACGCTCGGGACCCAAAGCGTCTCGCGTTAAATTGAATTCAGGAGATCGCCCGAACGCGTTTGCAGTGCAAATGCTGCCTCGGGCGTCTTCCCAAATCCATGCATCCGCTTAAACGCAACACGCTATAGATGTGAGCTTTCAAGAGGTTGTCCATTCAGGCCTGAGCGAGGAAACTGGAGTTACCACACTTCAAGTCTTCCAGGAGAACCCGAATGGATGCCCGGGACACGCTCTGAAAAAGTTGAACCGGCCGGGACCGCATCAACCGGCGGTCAGCGCGTCCCGGTCTTTCTTGCGCATGCGTTCCGACGCGGATTTGAGCTGGCCGCAGGCGGCGAAGATGTCGCGGCCGCGCGGGGTGCGGATCGGGGAGGCGTAGCCGGCGCGGTTGACGATGTCGGAGAATTCCTCGATGCGCTCCCAGTCGGAACATTCGTATTCGGAGCCCGGCCATGGGTTGAACGGGATCAGGTTGATCTTGGCCGGTATGCCCTTCAGCAGGCGGACCAGATCCAGCGCGTCCTTGTTGCTGTCGTTGATGCCCTTCAGCATCACGTATTCGAAGGTGATGCGCTTTGCGTTGGACAGGCCCGGATAGTTCCGGCAGGCGTCCAGCAGGGCCGCAATGTTCCACTTCTTGTTGATCGGCACCAGAACATCGCGCAATTCGTCGCGGACCGCATGCAGGGAGATCGCCAGCATGCAGCCGATCTCGTCGCCGGTGCGGAAGATTTCCGGCACGACACCGGAGGTCGACAGCGTGATGCGGCGCTTGGAGAGTGACAGGCCGTCGCCGTCCGAGGCGATCAGAAGCGCTTTCTTCACGTTTTCGAAATTGTAGAGCGGTTCGCCCATGCCCATCATCACGACGTTGGTGACCAGCCGGCCCTCGGAGGGGACAATAGCGCCCTGCGGTGTGTGGGCGTCGGGGAAGTCGCCGACACGGTCGCGCGCCAACAGGACCTGCGCGAGGATTTCCTCCGCGGTCAGGTTGCGGACCATCTTCTGGGTGCCGGTGTGGCAGAAGGTGCAGGTGAGGGTACAGCCGACCTGGGAAGAGACGCAAAGCGTTCCCCGGCCTTCCTCGGGAATATAGACGGTCTCGACCTCGACCGGGCGGCCGGCGCCGCGCGGGAGAAAGCGGAACAGCCACTTGCGCGTGCCGTCGACGGAAATCTGCTCGGAGACGATTTCCGGGCGGGCAATGGAAAAATTCTCGTCGAGTTTCTGGCGCAGGTCCTTGGCGATATTGGTCATCTGCGCGAAATCGGACACGCCGCGCACATACAGCCAATGCCAAAGCTGGGACGCCCGCATCCGCCATTGTTTCTGCGGTACGCCTATGGTGCCGAGCGCTTCGCCCAGTTCTTCGCGGTTGAGGCCGATCAATCCCGGTTTTTCCTCGCCCGGCAGCAGGGAGGCTGCGGCTGGAACCGTCGGCGCGTTCGGATTGTCCCGCGCGATATCGAGCGTAATCGCCATGTCGTGATCCGTTTTCCTGTCCGGCGCTTTTCGTGACGTATCCAGCTTTGTGGATGCGGCAGCCGGTCACCTGATCGTCAGGTTGAAACTCCAGATCAACAGACCTCCGACCAGCAGGAAACGGAAGTCAAAAAGTTGATCGATTTTTAAAGTGTCGGAGCATCTTGTCTGCGCTCAATCGAACGCGGCATGCTCAAGCCGTTTCCAAAACCACAAACGCGGGTAAAAATCAAGTTTTCCGGCTGCATTGGTGCCATGCGGCCAGTGAGCCCATTCATAGCGAAAAGCCCGGCGAAGGCGCCAGAAGCGCCCTGCCGGGTCAATGTCGTGATCGCGGGTAAGGCTTCGCCGGTTACTGGCAGGCCTGGCCGGCGGTATTGATCGCCGCCGTCACGCCGGAAAGCGAGAACTTGTAGGTCGTCCGGGTGCCGCGGCTGGATTCGCCGTTGACGCTCATTTCCCGGCCTGCCTTCATGGCCGCGACGAGTTGCGCCTCGGTCGCGGCATTTTCCACCCAGGCGCCGTCATTGTTGGTGAACAGCGTAAAGGCCTTGCCGTCGATATCGACCGTCACCGAGGACTTGTCCTTGAACGGGTATCCGACAAGCAGGCTTGGTTCGGAGCTGACGCCTTCCGCCGGACGGGACGTCACGAAGAAGAACACGTCCCCGTGATTGCGATCCCCGGGAAGCAAGGTGGTCGGCTTGGTCAGCGCGTAGCAGACCTTGCCGCCGCCGCTGGTCAGCGCATAAGCCGCCCAGTCGTTATGCTGCTTCAGGAGCGTCGGGGTTTGTGCGAAAGCCGCTGCACTCGAAACGGCCAGGCCTGCAAGGGCTAGAACCAGCGATTTTGCTTTCATCATCTCCACACCGTTTGGCTTTGAGTTTCCGTCAAATTCAATTCAATTGCCGTTTGTCATATAAACCTTGCTTTAATGATAACTTAAAGCGGGTTACGAAAGGGTTGAAGCCACGGCAATTGGTTTTTTTGAGTTTTTGACGCTCTTTTTCTCATGTCGGGGCACGGCCGCCGGAACGGGTCCGTTTCCCGGATCGTCCCACAGCCTGTTGCGGTTAATCACGGCAACAGTGTGGCGGTGTGGCTCAACCCCCTTTCGAAAACCGGCGAACGTGCTAAAGATTTGTCATGACCGGAAGGTCGGCAGGGAGTTTGGCAGCCATTGGCGGATGCGCAGTATTATTCCAACCTCATCGTCAAGGTTGCGGCGGAGCGGGACAGGGCTGCCTTCGTTGAATTGTTCGATCATTTCGCTCCGCGCCTGAAGGGTTACCTGATGAAGCAGGGAGCGGACGACGCCGTTGCCGAGGACGTTGCCCAGGATGTGATGGTAACGCTCTGGCGCAAGGCGGAGCTGTTCGATCCAGGTAAATCCTCCGCCAGCACCTGGCTCTTCCGTATCGCCCGCAACCGCCGCATTGACCGCCTGCGGCGGCAAAAGACCGCGGAACTCAACCCGGACGAGCCGGCGCTGCAGCCGGTCCCTCTGCCGGATGTCGTCGACGAGATGGATGCGCGCCTGCGGGAAACACGAGTCCGGGCCGCGCTCAAGCAATTGCCCGAGGAACAGCGGCAGGTGGTCCGGCTGGCCTTTTTCACCGGACAGTCGCACAGCGAAATCGCGGAGCGGACCGGACTGCCGCTCGGCACGGTCAAATCCCGAATACGCCTCGCCTTCGGCAGGCTGCGCCAGCTTCTGGAAACCGACGAGGCCGTCGATGTGGATTAGGCGGTTTGCCGTTGCCGGTCTGATTTTCTGCGCAGGGGGCGCCAGCGCCGCGGCGGACCCGTTGCCGCGGGGGTTCGTTTATCTGCGCGATACCGTTCCCGATATCCGCCAGGACATGCGTTACGCGGGGCGCGACAATTTCATGCGCAAGCGTCTGCCCGGCTACGGGGCACCGGAATGCGTATTGACGCAAGACGCGGCCAGGGCGCTCGGCAGGACCCAGAGCGCCGCCGTGAGCGCGGGTTACTCGCTCGTCGTCTTCGACTGCTACCGGCCGCAGCGAGCCGTCAACGCCATGGTGGCCTGGGTCAATGCCGGCAAGGGGACGGACCCTGCGTATTACCCGAATGTGTCAAGGGCGCAGTTGATCCGGCAGGGCTATATCGGCGCGAAAAGCAGCCACGCCCGGGGGTCCACCGTCGATGTTGCGCTGGAACTGCTCTCCGGCCCGGCGCATGAGCCCGATGCCCGGGCAGCCTGCGCCCGCAAGGATCGGGAGACCGCCGATTTCGGGACCCCGTTCGACTGCTTCGACCCTGCCAGCCGAACAGAGTCGACGGCGGTTGCGGTTTCCGCGCAGATACTGCGGCGGAAACTCGTCGCACTGATGCAACGCGGCGGTTTCCGGAATTATCCGGGCGAGTGGTGGCATTTCACTCTTCAAGGCGAACCGTTTCCCGGCACGGCCTTCGATTTTGCGATCGAGCGCCGGTAGCGGCGGCCGTATCCGGGTCCCTGTTGACGACAGTTGGGATCACTCGTCAAACAGGGGGATCACCTCGGAGATGGCCGTGTCCTTGTATTTGGATCCGGGGAACACCGAACCGATTTCGAACTCCAGCCATGCGGCCTCCACAGGTGCGTCGAAGACATAGCGCTCGGCGTCCATCGTGTCGCTCAGGCTGAGGGTCCGGCTCGTGCCGTCGGACAGGGTGATGTTGGCGGTCCTTATGCGGGCGTTCTTGTGAAAGATGTCCTGGTTCTTGGCGTAACCGTTGACGATTTCAAAGCCCTGGAGCCATCTCGGCCGGTCAAAGGCTAACAGGACCTTTTCCCCTGACCCATCTCCGGAAACGCCCTCGACCCAGGCGGTCGAAGTCTCGCCATCGAGCAGGTTGCCCGGGCCGTAACGGTTGCCGTATTGCGGGTCGAGTACGGAACTGGCGCAGACCTGCAAGGCGCCGCTTCCCGAGCGCGCCGGGCTGCAACTTGTCGCCGCGTACTCCGGCAGGGGATTGTGACGGGTCGCCGCCAGGCTCTCGGTCCTCTTGCTTTCCGACCCCGTGTCCCCCGGGGTGTTCGCCGGTGTATATACGGCAACGGACTGCGGGCCGTCCTGCGACTTTCCGCCGAAATAGAATTCGCCGATGAGGGCCTCGTTCAGCCAGGGAAGCTGGCGTTCGCCCGTCGATGAGTAGACGCTTTCCCGCACGCGGCCCATCAGATGGCGGACTTCCAGATCGGGCGTGCCGATAAGACGGGCCAGCGCTTCGGTGAAGGGGCTGTTGGAACCCGATCCGTCCAGCGCGACATCGCCGGGCGAGGTGGCAAAGGCAATCATCATGCCCGCCGCGTTGGCTTCCAGCCGGGCCAGGCCGTTTGTGGTCCCCCGTGACAGGGAGCGCGGCAGGGGATTGTTGCGGCAAGCATCCAGGAAGACCAGCTTCAACCGCGCCCCCGAAACGTCCATGATTTCCAGAAGGTCGTCGGCCTTGACCGCCTGGCCCGGCAGGTCCGTCGAGGCCAGAATGTCCGCATCCACCGGCAACAGCCAGTTGCGGCCGTTCACCTGGACGCCGTGGCCGGCGTAAAATACCAGGGCGACGTCCGCTCCTTGCGCCCTGCGCCCGAACCGGGTGAGGCCGTCATGGAAGTCCCGGCGGTCGCCATCGATAATCCGGACAACGTCAAAGCCGAGCCCGGTGAGTTTGCCTGCGATCAGGTTGGCGTCATTCGAAGGGTTCGCCAGCGCGGGCATCGATCGGTAAGCGCCGTTGCCGATGACCAGTGCGACCTTGCCGGCCGCAATCGCGGCCGAAGGCAGGGAAAACAGCAATGCCATCAACCAGCAGCGGTTCACAATTTGAAAAATGAAATTCATTTGAGGTCTCCAGCAATGCGCCAAGAAAACCTTCTGGCACCGGTTAAGGCAAGAGACATTTGCTTTGTAGTGGTCTCGAAGACTGAAATCATGCCGGAGACTTGGGCCAATTAACGCCGGTTTCCGGCCGCCTCGATGCTAGTAAAGATTGCAAAAAATCAGAAATGCAAGTAAAGTTCATGGATTGCTGATTAAGACCTCCATTTAATTTCTTCTGGGAGGGAAAGATGTCTGGTTTACATAATCCGAATTTACCAAACGGGCTGCCGTCGGCGGCCGGCTCTGCATTGAATTCTAAGCTGATTTCCGAACGGCAGATGCTGGCAGGCGTGTTCGTCGGGCTTTTTCTCGTCGTACTTGGCACCACGATCCTGTTCATGGGCCGCAATCAGGTCGCTTCGTCTTTGACAATTTGTGTGGGCTTCGGCATCGTTTTGGCGATGTTCGGAACGCAGGTCTCCGGACGCTGGGCGGGCTGGTCGGCCACGGGAGCCGGCGCAACCGCAGTCTTGCTCTTTCTGGTTCTCCAGCAATTCACTGACGTTCCGGTTCCCAATGACTTTATCAAGGGAAGCCTGGAAGGAGATTTTTCAAAGGTCGCGGACCTGCGGATAATCGATGAGCATCCGATGTATGTCTACAGAGACCGCTCCACCTCGACGATCCGGTTTTTGAATGTCGGCAGGGATCTGAAGAGCCGCCGGGTCAGGATGCAGGTCGATACCATCGAGAAAAATTCCGGAAGAGAATTTTACCAGCTTTATGCGAATTCGGATTTGTTCGAAGAGCGCATGCTCGGCCACATCTCGTCCGGAGACGAGTTTCTGCAGTTGACATTTGATTACGAAAACCGGGTGGTCATGGATGGTGAAGTCGTGCTGTTCGAGGAAAGAGACACGCTCGCAAGGGATTCTTCTCCCAAGGCACCGCAGTCAGCGGATTTTAGCCTTTTCGGGATATCCGCGCGGGCCGAAGCAGCTGCTGTAGGTCCGGAAAACCTCGATCTGAACCCAACGGAAATAGGAACACTGATAGACGACCTGAAAAGCGAGGAAATCTACCGGCGGCGAAACGCCCGCGATCTGTTGGTCAGGGCAGGTCCGTCCGCCGTCAATCAACTGACCGATGCCTTCGTGGCAGCAAGCGGCGGGAGCGTGGACGACTACCGCATCCGGGTTGGCGTGACGTATATACTTTCGGAAATGCTGCGGACCGACGAGACCCTGAGAACCGATATCTCGAATGAACTGACAACCGACGAATTTCCGTATTTTGTCGAGGCTGCAGCCGATGAGGACAAGACCATCCGTTACCAGGCGGCGGAGTTCCTGTATTTGCTGGAAGACCCCCGCTCTGTCTCGTCCAGCCTGGACGCTGTGAAAGAAAGCAGCAGCAGGTCCGTGGACAATCAGGTGTTGATACTGAGGGAATCGGCCAAAGGGCTCGATGTTCAGCGGCAGGACATGATCATCGAGGAATTGAGCAGAAGCGACCGCTATAAGACGCTCGATTCACCCACCAGTGCGCTGAGAAACATTTTCAAATGGTGAAGTCCGGATTCCGATTCAGGTTCCGGGTACTTTTCTGCCCGTGCGCATCACGGGGCCACCGCTGACGTGCTTGGGACGTTCGCTCTTCGGCGCACCGGCGGTGACCGGGCGGTCCGCATAACGGCCGAGGGCCCTGTGGCGGTCATACATGACGATGGCGCCCGCCATGGCGACGTTGATGCAGAATTTGGTCGGGATCTTCACGACATGGTCGCAGCGCTCCAGCATCTGCGGCGACAGGGAGCCGCGCTCTGGACCGAGCACATAGGCCGCCTGCAACGGATGGCCGAAGCTCGGCAGGTCAATCGACTCCTCGGTGAGCTCGATGCCGACAAGCTGGCAGCCCGCGGGCAGGTCCATGGTCTCGACGCTGTCCCAGGTGAAAACCGGCAGATGGCCGGGGCTCTTGGAGGTGTCGGAAGGCGGTGCCTTGCGGAGTTTGCGGTCGGCATCGACGGTGAAAAAGAAATTCGCACCGAAGGCATGGGCGGAGCGCATCAGCGTACCGAGGTTCATCCGTTTGGAGAGGCCTTCCGCCCCGACCGCAAAATATCCGCGCATTCTCTCATTCCATTGTTTTTCTTCAGAAAGCCTCATACCGGAAAGTCGGCGGTGCTGAAAGGTCCGCCGCGGAAATGTCCGCCGCGTTCAACCCGGACCTTATCCGGAAAGCCAATATCTGCGGTGGGTGGGCATTGATAACCTGACTGCCCTGCCGCTGCTTCAAGAGGTCGCCGTGAAAGCCTGTCTTTGCAAATCCCCGGGTCCGGCTTCGGATCTCGTCGTCGAGGATATATCCGAGCCGGTGGCAGGGCCAGGCGAGACGGTTGTTCGGGTGAAGGCCTGTGCCCTGAACTTTTTCGATACGCTGATCATTCAGGGAAAGTATCAGTTCAAGCCGGACCTGCCGTTTTCGCCGGGCGCCGAATTCGCCGGGATCGTCGAATCGGTTGGTGAAGGCGTGACGGAGCTGTCTCCCGGCGACCGGGTCATGGGCTATATGCGCTGGGGGGCGGCCCGGGAAAAGGTCGCCGTGCGCGCGGACGATCTCGTGCGGCTGCCGGAGGACGTTTCCTTCGAAACCGCCGCCGGTCTCACGGTCACCTACGGCACGACGCTGCATGCCTATCGCGACAGGGCGGGCCTTCGTGCCGGGGAAACCGTGGCGGTGCTCGGGGCTTCCGGCGGCGTCGGCCAGGCGGCGGTCGAGATTGCCGCGATCATGGGGGCGAAGGTGATTGCCTGCGCGTCGTCCGAAGAGAAACTGGCTTTCGCGCAATCGCTCGGCGCCCACCATACAGTCGACTATTCCAGGCAGAACCTGAAAGACACGCTGAAGGAGCTGACCGGCGGCAAGGGCGTGGATGTGGTCTACGATCCCGTCGGCGGCGACCTGTCGGAGCAGGCGTTGAGAGCAACGGCCTGGGAAGGCCGTTTCCTGGTGGTCGGATTTGCATCCGGCGATATTCCGAAAATTCCGCTGAACCTGCCGCTGCTCAAGGGCTGCGACATACGCGGCGTCTTCTGGGGCGAGGCATTGAACCGGGATCCGGACGGTCATCGGAAAAACATGGCGCAATTGCTGGACTGGGTGCGGGAGGGCAAGCTGAAACCGCATGTCCACGCGGTCTATCCGCTGGAACAGGTTGCCGCAGCTCTGGAGGAAATCGCCGCCCGCCGGGTGCGCGGCAAGGTGATCGTCACGCCCTGAGGTGGATACGGACCGGCCTGGGGATCAGACCGAGAATTCCGCGATCACCGGCGCGTGGTCCGACGGTTTTTCCCAGCCGCGGGCGTCGCGCAGGACGGTCGTGCCCTTGATATGTGGCGCAAGCGGCGCCGAGACCCAGACATGGTCGAGACGGCGGCCCTTGTCGGCCTGCGACCAGTCCTTCGCCCGGTAGCTCCACCAGGTGTAGAGCTTTTCGTCCAGCGGCGTGAACTGGCGCATGGCGTCCAGCCAGCCGCCGGACTTGCGGATCTCTTCCAGCAGCTCGGTTTCCACCGGAGTATGGGAGACCACTTTCAGCAGCTTCTTGTGGGACCAGACGTCGTGCTCGAAGGGCGCGACGTTGAGGTCGCCGACGAGAACGGCCGGCCTGGACGTTTCCTCGTCCTTGAGCCAGCCCTGCATCTCCGCCATGAAATCGAGCTTGTGGCCGAATTTCGGATTGATCGTGCGGTCCGGCTCGTCGCCGCCGGCGGGCACATAGAAATTGTGCACGCGCAGGCTGGCGCCGTTGAAGGGAATATCCACCGCAATATGGCGGCTGTCGCCCATGTCGCAGAAACCGCGTTTTTCGACGTTGCTCAAGGGCAGCCTGGAGAGCGTCGCCACGCCGTGATAGCCCTTCTGGCCGTTGATGGCCATGTGCTCATAGCCGGCCTTGCGGAAGGCGTTTTCCGGGAAATTGGCGTCCGGACACTTGGTTTCCTGAAGGCAGATCACATCCGGCGCGGTTTCCTCGATCAGCTGCTCCACAATCGGCATGCGCAGGCGCACGGAGTTGATGTTCCAGGTGACGAGCTTGAGACGGTCGGTCATGAGGTCCTTGCCGGGGAGATTTGCAATTTTCCAAGTCATACGGATTCGGCCGGGGAGTGCAACGGATTTCAGTCTTCGCGAGTGTCTTCCGCTGCCTTGCCGCTTTCGCCGGCAAGACGCAAGGCCTGCTGGGTGAGCGCCGGGCCCAGAAGCTCGAACACCACCGTCGATCCGATGGCCACGGTCAGAATCTCGTACCGGAATTGCGGAAGTGTTTCCGCCGCGACAAGGGCCATGCCGAGCGCGACCCCCGCCTGGGGAAGAAGAGACAGGCCGTAGAGATAGCTGTCTCTTGTCCCGGGGGAGCCGGTGAGCCTGCCGCCGAGCCAGCCGCCGAGCAGGCGTCCGGCGATCCGCAGCAGAACGTAGCCGGTTCCCAGCGCGCCGAGTTCGACAAGCAGGTCCACCTGCAGCGACGCGCCGGCCAGGACGAAGAAGAAGATCATGAACGGCCATTCGATATGTTCGATCTCGTGAAACGGCCGGGAATGGTGGCGGCCGGAATTGACCACCATGGCGCCGCAGGCAATGCCGGCCAGGAGAAAGGACAGGTCGAGCCACAAGGCCAGTCCCGCGGTCAGGAAGACGATCCCGAGGGCTTCGGCGAGCGTCGGATCGCCGGACCTCAGGCGTCCCGACAGGAAACCGCCGGGCAGACCGATGGCGACGCCGAGGAGGATCGATCCGATGACTTCCCAGATAGCGTGGTAAAGCGCGCCGGTACCGGCGGTGCCCAGGAATGTCTGCGCCGCGGTCAGGCAGATCGCGAACACCAGAATGCCCCATATGTCGTCGAGCGCCACAATGCCGGACAGGATGGTGGTGAACGGCCCCTCCGCCCGATCCTGACGGATGACGTCGTTTGTCGCCGCCGGGTCGGTCGCCGTTGCAAGGGCGGCCAGGATCAGGGCAAGAGCAACCGGAAATCCCATCGCCGACAGGCCGGCGAAAACAATCACGGCCGTAACCGCCACGGCGCACGCGGAGATGATGGCGACGGACCGGCCGCTGTTTTTCAGATGTACCTTCGACAGCTTGCCGCCCAAGAGGAACGCCACCATCGAAAGCGCCAGCACCGACAGGGTGTCATAGAGCCCGGTGAGGCTGAGAGGGAGCAGGTCGAGAAATGCCGGCCCGGCGGCAAGGCCGCACAGGATCAGAAGGGTCACCCGCGGCAGCCGGGTCCTGTGGCCGATTTCGTCTGCCAGCATGCCGGTCAGCAGCAGAGCGCCCACGGCCATCAGTATGTAGGCGGTTTCCATAACGCGTTCATGAGGCCTTTTGCCGGCCACGTCTTTGATTGGCCGCAATCAGATCTATTGACTCCACAGGAAAAATTGAATCGCTAAATAATTAACTAGATATCCAGGTTTAAATTTTGTTAACCTATGATTCGTAAGATGATTTTGCGAATCATAGGCGGTGATAGTTCTGTGTTGCGCTGCAGTTTAAGGTTGACTTCGGAAAAGTTTCAACTAGCGTGATTTACGCTCACCAATGTGTGGAGGCCGAGTTGAAGCATTCAGACGACGTGAATGAGGCGATTGCGTATTCCAAAAAAACAGGATTGCCAATCGATCTAAACTTCGCGGAGCTTTTCGTTAAGAGCGCGAAAGATTTACTTAGTATTGCAGAAGACGGTGAGTTATTTTCTAGTTATTCTGAAAAAAATCAATCAAAAAATTTAGAACATAACCGGTAGCGTTCAAAGCTTCCATCGTAGCTAACGCTATGCTAGATATTAGTCCGAATAAGATTATTAATCTTAGGGTAGGATTTTCTTTATTTAGAGTTCTTTGTGCTTTTGGTGATATTTCGACCAAAAAACCAGCTAACAATTTTGATATATCTGCTTTTATTCTAAATTCTCGAATTTTTTTCTTCATTTCTTCATGGTGTGGCTGATCAACAGCGTCTTCAACAAGTTCGTCAAGGTATTTTTTGTAGTGCGAATCGATGGATATAATGTTTTTCATAGTAGATTCAACGGCTTCACTTTTCTCTTTAAGGGTGTTAAAATTTCTGTCATTAATACTTCTCAAATATTCAGGTTTGTAAGTTGAGAGAATACGATCCGACAAAATAAGCAATATAATTGATAAGACTATCGTTGAATTTTTCTCGATATTTGATTGCCAATCTTCAGAATTTTTAAAAGCGTTCACCAAAAAGGGTGCGGCATAGGTTACATAAAGCGATCTGGGCCCAATTGTATTTCTAAATTTTTCAATACTGTTCCAGCTCGGAACAAAATTTGAAAATATTTCATTGTAACTCATCTGCTTTCGCTCGCTAGGTACAATCGAGCAGCTCGTCGAACTACTTTACTTATTTCATTTTGACGTATTTTTTTAAAAGATTTATCACTTTTTTTAGTTTCTAAATACCAATTTTCAACAACGGGCCTAATTAATTTCTTTGTTTGTTTAAATTTTTCGACTTTAGCGCTCATGTTAATTGTCCCTTTTTGTATATTTAGAACATTACTTTTGGGGCGTTCCTTTATTTAAAGAGCTATTTGGGCAATTTAAGTCGCTGATTGCTTGAATAATTGCAGCTGCGAATTCTTCATTGTTTTCATCTGAAATAAGTCTATGAGTTACGCGTTCTTGCCTAACATGATTGACTAAATTTCGGACACGGATTTCGCCATCTTTGTCAACACACATATCAATATCGCCCTCCAATACAACCATAAGGTTAATAGGTAAATGCGTTTTGAAACAATTGTCAACGACGTTTTTAACGGGAAATTCGTCTGATTATTGGGGTGGGGCAATCAATTAAACTCAAAACTATTTTCGCTCTATGTAGTTAATATGAGCGATATGTCGAGTGAGATAGGAACTTGTCTTTGATCGGCCACGTCTTTGATCGGCCGCAATCGCGCCCTAATCAGCGCTCCTGGCACAAATGGACAGGTGCCTTTGCCGGGAAAAAGCGGTTTTGTCCACGCTCCGTTAGGAAATCACAGGCATTTTGAGCCGTTAAACAAGCTTTTCTTAACCTTGTCGAGGACGCTGTGCTGCCCCTGATAAAGACGTTTTGTTCAATCGTTGGATTTATATTTCTAGGCTCCTGTTCGGCTTACGACTTTCCCGACCCGACTCCGGAGGACTTTGCCGTCCACGGTATCGATATCTCGCGCTGGCAGGGGGATATCGATTGGCACAGGGCCAAACAGTCCGGTGTCGCCTTCGCCTGGATCAAGGCGACGGAAGGCGGCGACCATGTGGATCCGCGCTTCGTCGAAAACTGGGTTACCGCCCGCCAGGCCGGGATGCCGCGCGGCGCCTATCACTTTTATTATTTCTGCCGGCCGGTCGAGGAACAGATTGCCTGGGTCAAGGAAATCGTTCCCGTCGATCCGCAGGCACTGCCCCTGGTTCTGGACATGGAATGGAACGCCCATTCCAAGACTTGCCGGACGAGGCCCGAACGGCCGCAGGTCATTCGCGACATGAAGATCTTTCTGGACGAAATGGAAAAGCACTATGGCAAGCGGCCGGTGATTTACTCCTCCGTCGATTTCCACCGCGACCGGCTTGTCGGCGCGCTGAAGGGCGAGCACTTCTGGCTGCGCTCCGTCGCCACCTATCCGAACAACATCTACGAGCAGCGCGAAGACTGGGTATTCTGGCAGTATACGGCGGAAGGGTCCGTGCCCGGCATTCGCGGCGAGGTTGACCGGAACGCGTTTTTCGGTACCAAGTCGCAATTTCGCGATTGGCTGAACGGCAAGCTCAAACGCTGATAACGCTGATCCGGCTTAGCGAACCGTGATCTGGTGGGCAATGTTCCTGCCGTCGCTGACGGTGACCTGCGTGAAACCGATCAACTTGCAGAAATCGAGAAAATTCAGTTCCTGCGGCTGGTTGGAGCGTGCGAAAAGTTCCGTTGAGCGCGCCATGGATGTCAGCGAAGCCAGCAGGGCGCGCAGCCGGTACAGCGTGTCGTACTGACCGTCGCCGGTCGCGACTATGATCAGTTTTTCAAGTTCGGCGCCCTTCGCAAAGAGATGGTAGCCGATAACGCGGTTGCGCTCTTCATGCTGGCCGGCCAGACCGATCACGAACGCGGCCCGCGACTTCTTGCCGGTATCCGGCGCCGGGGCGAGCTCGGAGACATAGACTTCCCGCGTTTGAGGCACCGGATAATAATATCCCGCATGGGCGTCGAAAGCGGCAGCCGGAAAGGTGATGACGGTGAGCCCCAGCACCGACGCGGCAAAAAGGGCCGCGATCACTTGAATTCGTTGCATGCTACTTTGCCCCGTAACCTTTCCCGTTTCATATCAATGAAAACCGTTTCCGGTCCGGGAAACGCTTCGCATCCGGCCCCATCAAGCCGCGAACGCAAGCCGGACGCAAGCCAGGTGAGCAATCATGTGGGGGAAGACAGGTGGGAGAAACAATGCAGCGCTATATTTTCGCCACGTTGTATACTCACTTCTTGGTGGTGTCGGGGCGCAGGTTTTCGGAGTTTTGAATATGTTGATCCGCTTGTCGCTGGCGTTGGTCGCGGTGGCCATGACGGCCCTGCCGGCAGCCGCCCAGTCTCGTCCGGCGATCGCCTATACGACCGCCAATCTCAACATGCGCGCCGGTCCCGGCACCAACTACCCGGTCATCACAACCGTGCCGCGTGGCGGCGGCGTGACGGTTTTCGGCTGTACCGCCGATTTCAAATGGTGCGATGCCGCCTTCACCAACGCGAAGGGCTGGGTTTCGGGAAAATATCTCAGCTATGGCGGCGACGGCATCTATTATGGCCGTCCGATCCCGAATGCCGGCGTCTATATAGGCGTGCCGCGCTATGAACGGAACTATCCGATCTACGGCCGTCCGCCGGTCGTGGTGCAGCCGGTGCGCCCGGCTCCCTACAGGCCGCGCTATCCGGGTTATCCGCCGCGCTATTTCGAACATCAGGTTTATTAGCAGCGAGTGCCTGCCGATTTATTGCGCGGGTTTCGGGGCTGCCATAACCAGCGACCAGAACACCTTGTGCTTGGCATTGGGCGCATAGGCGGTCGCGATGCCGAGCCTGGTGGCGTCCTTGCTGAGCAGCACCTCGTTGTGTTTCGGCGACTCCCTCCAGCCTGAGAAGGCTTCCGCGAACGTGCGGTAGCCCGCGCTGACATTTTCGGAGGCGGCCGTTTTCGGTTCGCCGATGGAGGTCATGCGCGTGGCGAGCTGCTGGCCGGGCTCAAGGGAGGCTTTGACTGACCCGGCGGCGGCCATGGCGTCGGCCTGCGACGCAGCGATCGCGGACAGCCGCGGATCTGGCGTGACCGGGGCAAGACCGTTGTTGATCCGGTATTGGGAAATCATCTGCGCGGCGGTGGCGGCATCCACCTGTCCGTCAACCCGCGCAAGGTCCTGATAGAAGGACGGTGTCTGTATGCGATCGCCCGTGCAGGCGGCTGCGGCAAGCGCCAGCGCACCGGCTGCCGCGAGGGTCAAGGATCGATAACCGATAGGATTGTCAGCCAAGGTCTGGAATTTCCCGCTTTTATCAGGGACATGATTCGCCCCGCCGGAAAGGTGATGGGACGACAAGTAAGCAGAATTGCGGCGATCCGGTGAAAGTGGCGATCAAGCCCCCGGTGTATCGTCTTTCGAAAAAATCTCCGGCGATCCTTGATCGGGGAAAAGATTCGTAACATATAAAGTAACGTGATGTGCGACGACATTCTTTCGCGGCACTTGTGCAACTGACCCAATCAGGGCGGCCAGGGGAAACCTCCATGACGTCATTTTCGAACCCCGTCTCGGTGTCAGGATATGCGCAACGGACGGCGCGGCTCGTGCCGGGCCTCACGGATCTGCATCGGATGACGGCGCTTTTATTGGCCGAACGGTCTCCCGAAGAGGCACGCATCCTGGTTCTGGGCGCCGGTGGCGGGCTCGAACTGAAAGCCTTCGCAGGGATGTATCCGAATTGGCGTTTTTGCGGTGTGGATCCATCGACGGAAATGCTGGATCAGGCGCGGACCGAACTCGGGACCCTTGCTGCGCGGGTGCAGCTTCTGAACGGATATATCGAAAACGCGCCGGAAGATCCCTTCGACGGTGCGGTCTGTCTTCTCACCCTTCATTTCCTGCCTGAGGAAGAGCGTTTGCGGACACTGCGCGAGATACACCGCCGCCTGAAGCCCGGCGCGGCCTTCGTTGCCGCGCATCATAGTTTTCCCAACGATGCTGCGGGCAAGGACAGGTGGCTCGCCCGCTATGCGGCCTTCGCGGCGGCATCGGGCATGCCCGGCATGCAGAGCGAAAACGGCATCGCGGCCATGAAGGAGCGGTTGCCGGTTCTCCCGCCTGAAGAGGACGCCGCCCTGCTGCGCGAGGCGGGCTTTTCCGACGTCGAACTGTTCTATTGCGCTTTCACGTTCAAGGGCTGGGTCGGCTACGCGAATTAGCCGCAAATGCCGTCCTTCACCGGCTCAAGAGCGCCGGGGCGGGACCTTTCAAACAAATGACCAGCCCGCCGGAGCGGGCTGGTCCGGCTGCAGGACAGCCTTTCGGGAGCTTTTGAGCATCCGTTACCGCAATGAGGGGACTATCCCCGGGGTCAACGGTTGGCGGCCTCCATGACATCCTCGAAGGTGCGCAGGCCGGTGGTCGGCGCGCAGACCAGGACAGACATGTTGCCCGGCGCATGTTCGTTCTTCCACATCTTGGTATGCGCCTTGGGGATCTGGTCCCAGGGGAAGACTTCGGACATGTAAGGGTCGATCCGCCGCTCGATCATCAGCTTGTTGGCGGCCGAAGCCTGCTTCAAATGGGCGAAATGGGAGCCTTGCAGCCGCTTCTGGTGCATCCACATGTAGCGGACGTCGAAGGTGCAGTTGAAACCGGAAGTGCCCGCGCAGATCACGACCATGCCGCCCTTCTTGCAGATGAAGGTCGAGACCGGGAACGTCGCCTCGCCTGGATGCTCGAAGACGATGTCGACATTGTTGCCCTTGCCGGTGATGTCCCAGATCGCCTTGCCGAACTTGCGGACTTCCTTGAACCATTCGGCATATTCGGTGGAATTGACCTTCGGAAGCTGACCCCAGCAGTTGAAGTCCTTGCGATTGATCACGCCCTTGGCGCCAAGATCGAGGACGAACTGGCGCTTGTCCTCGTCGGAAATCACGCCGACGGCATTGGCGCCGGCGGCGGTGATGAGCTGGATGGCGTAGGAGCCCAGACCTCCGGAAGCCCCCCAGACCAGAACGTTCTGGCCCGGTTTCAGCTCATGCGGGTGATGGCCGAACAGCATGCGGTAGGCGGTGGCGAGCGTCAGCGTGTAGCAGGCGCTTTCCTCCCAGGTCAGGTGCTTCGGCCGCGGCATGAGCTGCTGGGCCTGCACGCGGGTGAACTGCGAGAAGGAACCGTCCGGCGTCTCGTAGCCCCAGATGCGCTGGGACGTGGAGAACATCGGGTCGCCGCCGTTGCATTCCTCGTCGTCGCCGTCGTCCTGATTGCAGTGCACGACGACCTCGTCGCCGACCTTCCAGCGCTTGACCCGGTCGCCGACCGCCCAGACGATGCCGGCGGCGTCCGATCCGGCGATGTGATAGGGCGCGCCATGGCCGTCGAACGGGCTGATCGGCTCACCGAGACCGGCCCAGATGCCGTTGTAGTTGACGCCGGCGGCCATCACGAGAACCAGAACCTCGTGGCTGTCGAGCTCCCAGGTCGGCACGACCTCGAGCTGCATGGCCTGTTCCGGCGGGCCGTGACGCTCGCGCCGGATGGCCCAGGCATACATGTTCTTCGGAACGTGGCCGAGAGGCGGGATCTCACCGATTTCATAAAGGTCTTTCACCGGAGCGTCCTCACGTGTTCGGTTGTCATTGGTTCCGGCTGCTGCTGTCATTCTGCTCCCCCTCCCAGGGCTGTTGTCGGCCGCACTCCTTCGCAAGTGCACAAGGCTCTGCCGGGCTTGAACCCGGTTTTGCGCAACTATTGTTCAAAATAGCTCTACACTCTATACGACTATTGCTTAACTTGCGTTTTGACTCCAAGCATATTTTGCATTGCACATTAGGGGTTTCGCAGTTGTGCAAACTCCGGCACACTTTCGCCTGAAGGTGAGGAACCGGCTCAAAGGGTGCGCTGAAACACAAAAAAACAGGCCGCAGAAGGCCTTAGGAGGAGGAGCGGCATGAGTTCAGAAGGTGGCAGCGGTACGGGACGGGACCGTCCCTGGATTTTCAGGACCTATGCGGGCCATTCGACCGCCGCTGAATCGAACAAGCTCTACCGTGGTAATCTTGCCAAGGGTCAGACCGGCCTGTCGGTGGCTTTCGACCTGCCGACGCAGACCGGTTACGATCCGGACGATCTTCTGGCGCGCGGCGAAGTGGGCAAGGTCGGCGTGCCGGTGGCGCATCTGGGCGACATGCGCGCCCTGTTTCACGAGATCCCGCTGGAGCGCATGAACACGTCCATGACGATCAATGCGACCGCGCCCTGGCTGCTATCGCTGTACATCGCCGCGGCGGACGAGCAGGGCGCCGACCGCAAACTGCTTTCCGGCACGACCCAGAACGACATCATCAAGGAATATCTGTCTCGCGGCACCTATGTGTTCCCGCCCGCGCCGTCCCTGCGGCTGACGACGGACGTGATCGCCTGGACCTATTCCAACATGCCGAAATGGAATCCGATGAATGTCTGCTCCTACCACTTGCAGGAAGCGGGCGCGACACCGGTGCAGGAGTTGTCCTTCGCGCTGGCGACAGCGGTCGCCATCCTGGATTCCATGAAGGCGAGCGGCGCCATTCCGGAAGAGGATTTCCCGAAGGCGGTGGGGCGGATTTCGTTCTTCGTCAATGCGGGCATGCGTTTCATCACCGAGCTGTGCAAGATGCGCGCCTTCACCGAATTGTGGGACGAGATCTGCCAGGAGCGCTACGGCGTCGAGGACGAGCGCTATCGCCGTTTCCGCTACGGGGTTCAGGTGAATTCGCTGGGTCTGACCGAACAGCAGCCGGAAAACAATGTCTACCGTATCCTGATCGAAATGCTCGCCGTGGTGCTATCCAGGAACGCCCGCGCCCGCGCCGTGCAATTGCCGGCCTGGAACGAGGCGCTGGGCCTGCCCCGGCCGTTCGATCAGCAGTGGTCGCTGAGGATGCAGCAGATCGTCGCCTATGAGACCGATCTTCTGGAATACGGCGATATTTTCGAGGGCTCTTCGGAAATCACCAGAAAGGTCGAGGCCCTCAAGGCGGAGGCGCGCGAGGAACTCGGCCGGATAGACGCCATGGGAGGCGCCGTCGCGGCCGTCGATTCCAGCTACATGAAGCGCCAGCTCGTGGAAGCCAATTCGGCGCGGCTGGCTGCTATCGAAGCCGGAGAGCAGGTCGTCGTCGGCGTCAACCGATGGACCGATAGCGAGCCTTCGCCGCTTTCCGGCGGAGAGGACGGCGCGATCCTGACCGTGGCGGAACACGTGGAAGAAGAAGCGGTCGGCAAGCTCAAGGCCTGGCGGCAAGCGCGCGATGCAACGGCGGTCGCGGCAGCGCTCACCGGGCTGGAAAGCGCCGCGCGGGAAGGCCGCAATATCATGGAACCGTCCATCGCGGCGGCGAAGGCCGGGGTCACCACCGGCGAATGGGGCCGCGTCCTGCGCGAGGTCTTCGGCGAATACCGAGCTCCCACGGGCGTCGGACAGGCGGTGCGCAACGATGCGGGCGATCTGGCGGCGGTTCGCAGCGAGGTTGAAGCGGTCAGCGGCAGGTTGGGCCGGCGGTTGAAATTCCTGGTCGGCAAACCCGGTCTCGACGGGCATTCCAACGGTGCGGAGCAGATCGCCGTCAGGGCGCGCGACTGCGGTATGGAGGTCGTCTATGAAGGCATCCGCCTGACGCCTGCGCAGATCGTCAACGCGGCGGTGGAGGAGGATGTGCACGTCATCGGGCTGTCCATCCTGTCCGGCTCGCATCTGGCGCTTGTGGGCGACGTGATGGACCGTCTGCGGGCGGCCGGCGCGAACGATATCCCGGTCGTCGTCGGCGGCATTATTCCCGATGAAGATGCCGGCCGGCTGAAGGCGATGGGCGTCGCGGCGGTGTATACGCCGAAGGATTTCCAGCTTACCGATATCATGGCGGACGTGGTGAGGATCGTCGGAAGCAAAGCCGAGCAAGCGGCCTAAGGTACAGACCTGACCTCAAAGCACTTGTTCGGATCTCCGGAACAGCTTTGAGAACGTATCGCGCTCCTGGTTTGCTTCCGCAACCTTATGCATCTGCTGTCTCCGCCCGACCGCTTTCCTGATCCGGCGCGGTTTTTTCTTCCCCAAAACAAAGGGTTAACCTTCTGTAAAGCTTTGTTAACCCTTTGTTGAGAGACTGGAAGGGTTCCGCCAGAAGGCGGCAATTCTGTGAAGGCCAGGAGGCCGGAATGGCGACGATCGAAAGGCCGCTCTCGGCCCAAGTCGTGGCGCATGCGACAGAGTATCCAGCGGATCGGGACGGTGAGGGAACCGGCCACGAGCGCAGAAAAAAGAGTGACTCCGCAGAGCGCCAGGAACCCGATACCGGACAGTCCGATGACAGTCCGGCTGTTCTCATCGACTCACATCACACAGTGAACCACACGCTGGACGGTGTTGCCGCCTACCGGGCAACAGCCTTGCAGGTGCTTGAGCCCGGCATAGACCACGGGCCTGTGAATCCGCTTCGCGGTCCGGTCGACCGGCTTCCGGCAGGCAATGTCCGTCACGCCTATGAAGACCACGGCGAAGATGAAGCGCCGCACGAGATAAATGTGGCCACCTGACTTATGGGTGGTATTGCGTCACTTCGCACAGCCGGTTTTCCGTCTCCGAAAGTCCTTGGCGCGCAGGGTGCTAACCCTTATCTATGGCCGTCAGGAAGATCCCGGGCTAGCGCGGGGGATCTTCGGCGCGAATGGAGACAGGCATCTTGAAATTTCCGGCACATCTCTTGGAAGGCTACGGCCGCTATCTGGGCAAGGGCTTCGTCCGTTACAAGGAAACGCATGAGCGTCTCGCGGTTTACGGCCAGACGCCCGAAGTGATGGTGGTTTCCTGCTGCGACAGCCGCGTGACGCCGGAAGGCATCTTCAATGTCGGTCCGGGGGAACTGTTCGTCGTCCGCAATGTCGCCAATCTGGTGCCGCCCTACGAGGACACGGAAGGCCAGCACGGCACCAGCGCGGCAATAGAATTCGCCGTCGAGGGGCTCAAGGTCAAGCATATCGTCGTGATGGGCCACGGCCAGTGCGGCGGGGTGAAGGCCTTCCGCGAAAACGCCAATGCGCCGTTGGCGACCGGCAAGTTCATCGGCCGCTGGATCAAGCTTCTTGAGCCGGCGGCGATCGCCATGGCCTGCATGCCGATCGACAAGGCGGACGATCCGCAGCTCGCGATGGAATATGCCGGGATCCGCCAGTCGCTGAAAAACCTGCTGACCTTTCCCTTCATCGAGCAGGCGGTGCAGCAGGGCGTTCTGGAATTGCACGGGGCCTGGTTCGACATCGGGTCGGGCGAGTTCAGGGTGATGGATCCCGAAACGGGAAAATTCGAACCGGTGCGGCCGGAAGCGAACTTGGGGTGACCGACCTGCCAAGGAAGCCGGATTTGAGTGAAACCTGAATTTCGATTGGTCCGGGTATTCTCAAGACCGATGCTTCGGAGACGCTGGCTCCGGTGCACGCATGCGGATTTGAGAAATGCGGGTCAAGGCCGCTGAAATTCATTGGGGAGAGGCGCTGCGGTTCCCCTGAAGGCGGATTCAAAAAACGCGGCTTCCAGCGCGCTCATATGGCGGAAGAGCTGAGCCAGTTTTTCCTGGGTTTCGTTGGGAAGAACCGGTGCGATCCGGTTCATTTCCTCCTGGATCCAGCTGACAAAGTCTTCAAAACCCTGGACTGCATGAAGATCGATCCATTCCGCGAGGTAGAATGCTCCCGGGCGCGGTTTTTGAGCTTCGCGGCGGCCCCAGGTGAGATAACACCATTCGGCGCAGAGCAGGCAGGTGAGGCCTTCCGCGTAGATGCCCTTGCCGGATGCCGTCAGCAAAAGGTCGGCAAAGGCGCGTGTGACCGGGCCCTGTGCGGCGGTCTCATAGATTTCAGGTGCAACGCCGAGAGCTTTGAAAGAGCGGAAGAAATAGTCGTTTTCCTCCGACGTCAGCAGCGCGAGAAAGGCGGAGAGCCGGGATTTGGATTGCATGGAGGGCGCCTTGGCGACCAGGTAGCCGAGCGTCGAGGCCAGATCGGTGATGAAGGTGTAGTCCTCGATCAGATAACGCGCATAGGCGGCCTCCGGCATCGACCCGTCGCCGATCGCCCGTGTAAAGACATGGTTCGTTGCCTCGGACCAGTAGGGTTCCGCTCTTGCGGCCAGCCAGGCGGTAAAGCGCGCATCGGGCGTGGTTGCCAGGAAATCCTGGAAAGACCCGTCGAACGGTGTGGACATTGGATTGCAGACTCCCTGGACGAAACCGGATGCAGCCCCGATGCAGTATAGAGAAAGTGCACGCCGGGTTTCCACCTTTGCGCAATGCCGCCGCGAACTCTCCCCCATTTTTCCGGTACGGAGAGGGCAGGCATTTACGAAATGCTCTAGGTGGACGCAGACTGCCTTCCGACCACGCGTCTGCGGATCGGCTCCTCGGGTGGGAGGTCGCGTAAAGCGGCGTGGTGCGGGGATTTGATGCAGGTCGGGTCGGTGGCCGCTGCATCGCCGGTCATGGCGAATGCCTGGCAGCGGCAGCCGCCGAAATCGATCTCTTTTCTTTCGCAGGAGCGGCAGGGTTCCGGCATCCAGTCGAAGCCGCGAAAGCGGTTGAAGGCCTCGGAATTTTCCCAGATCTCGCGAAGCGGTTTCTCGCCGACCCTGTGAAAGGCGAGCGACGTGATCGTCTGGGCCGCATGGCAGGGCAGCACGGTGCCGTCAGGAGTGATCATGAACGCATCCGCGGCCCAGCCGCCCATGCAGGGTTTGGGATAATCGGCGTAATAATCGGGCGTGACGAAGTCTATGTTGAGGACGCCGGTCAGCTCCTCGCGCGTTTTTTCCACGTAGTCTACCTGACGCATGACCGCGTCGTAGTCCGGCAGGAGAGCGGCGCGGTTGAGATAGGCCCATCCGTAATACTGGACATTGGCGATTTCCAACCGCTCGGCGCCAAGCTCCAGGGCAAGGGCGACGAAGTCGGGAACTTCATGAATGTTCAGCTTGTGGATCGGCGCATTGACGGTCAGCGGCAGGCCGAGCTCGCGTATCCAGGCCGCCGCCTGACGCTTCTTCTGGTGGGCGTTCTTGTAGTGGCCGACCCGTTCCGTCGTTTCCGCACAGGCTCCCTGAAAACTCACCTGCGCATGGGCGAGGCCGGCCTCGGCGAATGCCTCCAGCCGGTCCCGGGTCAGGGTAACGGCGGCCGTGATGAGATTGGTGTAGACCCCCCGCGCGTCGAGGCAGGCGATGAGCCGCTCCAGGTCCTTGCGCAGGGTGGGCTCGCCGCCGGACAGATGCACCTGAAGAATGCCGAGATCGGCGGCCTGTTCGAAGGTGTCGAGCCAGGCTTGCGTGTCCAGCTCCCGGTTCGCCTTGAGCAGTTCGACCGGATTGGAGCAATAACCGCATTGCAGCGGGCAGCGGTGGGTCAGTTCCGCGAGCATGCCAAGCGGCGGGCCGACTGCGGGTCCTGCGGTCGGGGCGGTCATTTTGTCTCCTCGCAGCGGAGCAGGAGGCGGTCGCACCATTCCTGCAGGAAGGCGAGAACGTCGGGGGCGATCTGCTCGGCCGGCGCATCGTAATCTTCGGCAAGGCCGCCGACGATATCGGAGACGGTGGCCGCACCCGTGCAGCGGCCGAGAATGTCGGCGCCGATCTCATCCGGCCAGAGCACCTTTTCAGGCGCCAGCACCACCCATTTGCCCCTCAGATCGTCGAACCGCAGGTGGACGTGAGGCGGCACCAGGGGCCGGCTCGCCGATGTGATCACCACCCGGGTTCGAAAAGGTGTCAAAGTCTCACTCCGCATCTGCCGGACGGAAAGCGCCCGGGGCGATCATGCCGGGGTTCACATAGGCGAAATGCAGCGCGTCGAGCATCGCCCAGAGGATGTCGCACTTGGCGAAGAGTGCCTCGACGGCGTCGGCCTGCTTGTCCGGCGTATCGGCCCAAAGGGTGACGAGATCGAGCGCGTGCTCGGCATCGCGCGGGGCCTGATGCAGGCGCGGCTTGAAATAGGCGAGCGTGTCTTCGGTGATGTAGTCGTAGCGGGCGAGCATTGCGGGAACCCGCTCGCCAATGGCGACCGGCGAAAAGAGTTCGGTCAGGGACGAGGCGACGGCAACCAGGAGGGACGAACGGGAGACCAGGTCGATATAGGCCTGGACCGCGAAGCGGGTCGCGGGCAAGGCGTATTTGCGGGACATCACCATGCCGGTATCGAGACCGAGCCCCTCGGCCAGTTTCAGCCAGCGCTTGATGCCGCCGTCCTTTTCCTCGCCGCCGCCGCCGTCGTGATCGACGATGCGCTTGCGCCATTCGCGGCGGAATTCGGGATCCTCCGAGCGCGACAGGATAATGGCATCCTTTTTCGGGATAGCGGCCTGATAGCAATAGCGGTTGAGCGCCCAGGCCTGCATTTGCGCCCTGGTCAGCTCGCCGGCGTTCATCAGCTTGTGAAACGGATGATGGATATGATAGCGGTCGAAACCGGCGGTGCGCAGCGTCTGTTCCAGAGCCGCGGGGGAAAGCAGGCGCCCGGCCTTGCGTATTTCATCGGCCGGTGACAGTTCGACGCCACTTTGATTGCCGGTCTCCGCGACGCTGTGAAAATTCCTGGCCGTTACCGCTTCAGTCATACCGTCAGCTCCATCCCGTCATAGCCGATCTCCCATCCCGCCGCTTCCACCGTTTTCGCGGCTTCCGAGCCGGGATCGAGGATGGGGTTCGTATTGTTGATGTGCACGAAGATCCGGCGGCCGAGATTGACGTCCCTCAGCGCTGCCAGGGTTCCGTTGTCTCCATCGATGGCCATATGGCCCATGCGGGCACCGGTTTTGCTGCCGACGCCGGTATCCGCCATCTCGGTGTCGTGAAAGACCGTGCCGTCGAACAGGAGGCAGGCGCCGCCGTCGATCCGTTTCCGCAGGATATCGTCCACCGCCGCACAGCCGGGAATGTAGAACAGGGTACCATCCGGCTGTGTCTTGCCCCGCGGAACCGATCCCTGTGAGCCTGAGGGTCTAAGGGCAATGCCGATGGTGTCTCCAGGAGCGGTGCCGAAATTTCGGTCCGCCGCGTTTTCCAGAAACAGAGCGACCTTGCCCGAAACCGCGAAGGTCTCGATGCTCAGGCCGAGAGGCCCTTCTGGTCCCTCCAGTTCCGTTATCCCCTCGAGGGGAAGCTCGCGCCGTTCCACCACGTCCGGGTTCAACACCTGAAAGATGCTGTTTTCGGCCAGGGTCTTCAGCACCCGGGCCGTTGCGTAGAGTATGAATGGTTCGCGCTCACGCAGGGACAGGAGCCCGGCGATATGGTCGACATCGGCATTGGTCAGGACAATCGCGCCGATCGGCGTATGCCGGAGAGCTCCGTCCGCCCGGGGCTGCAATTCCGGGGTTGCCGCGATCTGCTCACGTATGTCGGGAGAGGCATTGAAAACAGCCCAGCTTCGGCCGTTCGCGCTCGCTGCGATGCTCGATTGCGTTCGAACGAGAAAGCCGGGCCTTTTTTCACGTACAGCACGGCTGAGCGGGGCGTTGCAGTTCCACTGCGGAAAGCCGCCGCCAGCTGCGGAGCCGAGGACCCTGATTTTCACCGGGTACCTCCCCCTGTGCTATGCTGAATTACTTCTTGCGGCCGCAGGTGCCGATTTCAGCGGGCATGTAGCGCGTGACTTCGAAACCGGCTTCAACGGCGGTCATTGCGGGTTTTTTCCAGGTTTTCATGTCGTATCCTCCTCTGATGGACAAGCAGGTGAAGTCTAGCATTCGCCTTCATTTCGAGCAGGGGCCACTTTGGTCTGTATTTTGAGTGATTCCCTCAACTTGAAATTGTCACCCGTATTTTGATCAAGAATTTGATTGCATGTGTCTTTTCCCTCCGGACCGACCTGTACAAGCGATTTCGCGGCAGACGCTCCGAAAAAGTCGTACCGAAGACCGGGAGCCAATCCCGCCTGGTTGCAGCAATCGCCCTACAGCGTCGAGGCATAGGCTTTGAGAGCCTGCGGCCGGTCCGTCTGAACGAGCCGCACACCATGGGCGACCAGCCGGCCCCATCCCCGGTCGGGATCCTTCACCGAAAGCGTATCGGTCACGTCCGCCGAGGGAACGGCGTCGAGCGTGTTCAGGAACATGTCCGTGCCGCATAGGCGGGCCGCTTTGGCAAAGGGCACGAAGCAGTCCCAGTCGTCGAACAGCGTCTCGACAAGCGGCGTCGGCCTTTGCCGCAGCAACTCGAGACAGGCGGGCAGCGTGCGGGGGCTGAGCCGCAGGATCGGCTTGACCAGTACGCCCGCGCTGGCTTCCAGGGCGTCGATGCGGCGCAGATCCTGTTCGTCCTGCACGAGCATCTTCAGGTTCAAGTGGGACCGGTACGGGTGATCGCGAAGAATGTGGCCGACGGCGTCCATGTCGCGCAGGTGTTTCACGTCGATATCGACATAGATGTTTCCGGCGCTCACACTGAGCAGGTCCTCCAGAAACGCGGGGGCGTGGGAGCTGAAGGCGGCGCCGTCGCCACCGGCTCCGTCCTTCAGGCGAAGGTCGGCCAGGTCCGCGGTGCGCGACCGCGCGACCTGCCCGCTCCGGCCGGTCATGCGCTCGAGCGTGTCGTCATGCAGGCAGATCAGGCCCCCGTCGGCGGTCGTCTGGACGTCGATCTCGACAAAATCATAGCCGTTCCGGATCGCCAGTTCGACAGATGCCAGGGAATTTTCCGGTGCACCGTGCCAGGCGCCGCGGTGGGCGATCACGGCAAGAGGCCAGGTTCGGTCCGCCAGGAATTTCTTCAAAGGCGGCCGGATGCTGGATGATGGTGGGATTGTCATGCTTCTTCTTTTTTCATCGATGGTGACGGGTGCGGCCCCGCGCGGGAGCAGTCTGCACTTTTGGCAGACAGATCCCGCGCGGGGCGCCTTTTTCCTGTGGTGATCAGCGTTCCAGGATCACGTTTTCGACAAAGCTCTCCTCGACCGCCTTGCGGAACGGCTGGGCGGCCCAGGCCTGACGGCTCTTGCGCTGTTCGTTGGAAACCAGGGCGTGGCTGTCATCCGCCTTGGCATGCATCGGCGCGGTGCCGAATTCGCGGTTGAACATGGTCTGGGTTTCCGCGGAAGTCAGCCAGTTGACGAAAACGGCGGCGGCTGCCGGATGCGGGGAGTTTTTCGGAATGGCTACACCGTTGCCACCACCATTCATACCCATTTCGGGAATGTAGAACTTGATTTCGCGGCGCACTTCTCCGCGCTTCTGCAGACCGGCGAGATGGTCTTCCCAGGCCGGAGCCATCCAGAGTTCACCGTCGCTGACGCGAATGATGCTATCGGCGTTGGAAGCTGTGACGACAAAGTTTTCGCCGTTTTCCTTGAAGAAGCCGAAGCCTTCCGAAACCTTCTCGAGCTTTGTGTCGGTCACTTCGCCGTCGGAGAAATCCACGCCGGTCAGGGTGCGCAGGACGTTCTGGTAGAAGGACGGACCGGAGCCGCCCTTTTCGTAGTTGAAGCCGAACTTTTCCGGATGGGCGGACCAGAAGGCGGCGAATTCTTCCGGGGTCTGCGGCAGCTCGCCCTCGGACACATGCGTTGGATCGTAGGCGACGCCGGTCTGGTTGCCCCAATAGGCCAGCAGGTAGTCGCCGCCGTCGATGCCGACGAGTTCAGACACGCGGCCATCGTCTTGCGGCAGCATGGTGAGGGGCGTGAACTGTGACGTGAGATCGACGGTTTCGAAGTCGTTGTAGCCCCAGGCGAAGACGTCGATGTCGCCGGTTTCCCGGCCGCGTTCGGCCATCAGTTTTTCAGCGTTCCCAGCTGCCGTGCCTTCCGGGATGGTGACCTTGATGCCGTATTCGTCCTCGAAGGATTTGGCGGCGCGGCGCAGATCGTCCTGCAGGTACCAGACATACCAGGTGAGTTCGCCTTCGGCCTTGGCCTGGGTGACAATGTCGTCCCAGCTCATGCCGGACAATTCGGCGGATGCGGCGATATTGATCCCTAGCGTCAGGGCGGTGGTGGAAAGAATGAGTGTTTTCATCATGTCGGTCGGTCTCCATTGGCTCGTTTATTCACGTCAGCCCTTGCCAGAGTTCAGCGCCGGATTGGCTGATTTCAGCAGCCGCTCCAGGATGAGCATCAGCAAAACGTTCGGGACGACGAGAATGAGGGACAACACCGCTGCGTTCGGCCGGACAAAATCCTGCCCGAGCGTTCCGTAAAGCAGTGTCGGAATGGTGGTGAAGTCGGGTGAACCGACGACAAAGGCGATCGCGAATTCCTCGATCGACTGGATGAAGACGATCAGGAGAGAAGCGAAGATCCCCGGTTTGAGCGCCGGCAGATAGGCCACTTTCCACCGCGCCCAGGTGCTGGCACCCAGGTCACGGGCGGCATCGACATGATCGGCGCGCACCTGTTCGAAACTGACCGTCAGGATCCGGATCGAATAGGGCATGAAGACGATCGCATGGGCAAACAGGATCGCGCCGAAACGCCAGTGGTGAAGGCCGATCTGGTAGAGCAGCGAGGTGAAGAAGATCGAGGTCACGAAGGGGGGCACGATCAGCGGCAGCAGGGCCAGGATCTTGGCCGCTTCCCTGCCGGGAAAGCGGATGCGACCAAGCGCGAAGGCGGTCGGCATCGACAGCGTCAGCGCGGCGAGGGCGGCCGAGGGAGCAAGAAGGTAGGAGTTGACCAGGGCCGTCTTGAGGGAGGAATTCTCCCACATGTCCCGCCAGCGGTGGAGGGAGATCACGGGTGGCACCAGCCGGTCGGCGGTCCAGGGTTCGGACGGGTCGACCAGCGACCACATGACGGCCATCGTGAAGGGCACGATGAGCCAGATCGCGGTGAGCGAAAGCAGAAGAACCAGCAGTATCCTGTTGAAGCGCTGCGCGGACATCATGCGACCCTCCCGCGCAGGGTCATGCGGGGGAGCGCGGCGAGCAGTACGGAGCCGAGAATGGCGATCCCCATCAGGGTGACGCCAACGACGGCGGCATCGTTCCAGCGACCGCCGCTCTTGTAGAACACCATGAGCTGGGCCAGCGACTGACGGTTTGTCGGCCCGGCGATCACCTGGAAGCTGAAATCGGCCAGCGCGCCGATGAAGATGATGATCAGCGCAGCCTGCATGGCCGAAACGGTGAGCGGCGCGATCACCTTCCTGAAGCGGTCGAAGCCGCCGGCGCCCAGATCCCTTGCCGCATGGAGGACATCGTCGGAGATGGCCTGCACCGCGCCGGTCAGAAGAAGCAGCGCGAAGGGCATGTTCTTCCAGGTTTGCAGGACAATCACGCCGATGGCGTTCCTGTCATTCTGGAGCCGTTTGGGTCCGTCCCAGATCCCGAGGCCCTGCATGAGCTGGTTGAGGACGCCATGATAGGCAATGACGTTGATGAACAGGAACGCGGCGACCAGCCCGTGCACGAGAAGCGGCGCCTTGAGCATTGCGCCGATGGTGAGCGAACCCGGAAAAGGCTTGCGCAGCCAGATGGCCAGCGGATAGGCGAACAGCACGGACAGGAATGCGCTCAGGACACCGATATAGACGGAATAGGCAATCGCCCGGCTGAACACCTTCCGGTCCAGCATCTTCACCCAGAATTCCAGCGAAAAACCGCTTTCGCCGGAAAGATTGTAGAGGCCGAATGACTGGGCGATGGCGATATAGACCGCGACTCCGATGAAGGCGACGATCAGCCCGAGGCCGGGCGTCAGGAGTGCCAGGACGAACAGCCACTTCCTGAGGGTCATGCCACCGCCTCCAGAAGCACGATCTGCTCGGGCTTGAGGGAGAAGGTAATGGTGTCGCCTTCCTGGATGCCGGGCTGTTTCGTCTGTATCCGGCAACCGGTGGCGCCGGTCTCGAGATGCAGGTCGGTGAAATGCCCCTGGAAGGCCCGGTGGGTGACGCGTCCCGACAGGAGGTTCGGTCCGGTCGCTGCCAGGTCGGCATCTTCCGGGCGCCAGCAGACCCTGATCCTCGATCCTTGCGGGGGGATGGTTGATGCGGCCAGCAGCGGTCCGAGCGCGGTGTCGAGTTGGACAAGACCGTTTCCGTCTACGGTTCTGACCTCCGCTTCCAGGACATTGGCGTTGCCTATGAAGTCAGCGACGAAGCTGGTCCGCGGCCGTCCGTAGAGCCGTTCCGGGGTGTCGGATTGTTCGATCCGGCCTCCCTTCATGACGAAGACCCGGTCGGACATGGCCAGTGCCTCGGCCTGATCGTGGGTGACGTAGATCGCGGTCAGTCCGAAATCGCGCTGGATGCGCCGGATTTCGATGCGAACCTGATCGCGCAGCCTGGCGTCCAGGTTGGAGAGCGGTTCGTCGAACAGGATGACACTGGGACGCATGACCAGCGCCCGTCCGAGCGCGACGCGCTGCTGCTGGCCGCCGGAGAGCTGGTTGGGGAGTTTGGCCAGATGGGGGGAAAGGTCGAGCGCGCCGACGACGGCCTCCAGCCGCGTCTCGCGATCCGCGGGTGGAACACGTTTCTGGCGAAGGCCGAATTCCAGGTTTTCCCGTACGGTCAGATGCGGGAACAGCGCATAGGACTGGAAACACAGGGCGGTGTCGCGCTTTTCCGGGGGGGTGCGTGTGACATCTTCTCCCGCCAGATGGATCGTGCCGGCCGTTGGCGCCAGAAAGCCGGAGATCATCCTCAGCAGAGTGGTCTTGCCGCATCCGGAGGGGCCGAGAAGCGTTATGAATTCACCGGTGGCGACCTCGAAACCGACGTCCGCCACCGCGGCGAATCCGTCGAATTCCATCCTCAGATCGTGCGCGCTGATGCCGCCCATCCCCTCACTCCTCCCGTTTGTTTTTTTGCCGTCTCTTATTACTCATCATGAGTATTATTGTTTTTTACTCTTGAAAAGTAATAAATTTATGACAGGAGATTGGCCCAGGCGGAACGAGCCGGGTAGAATGCCCGGACATGCCAACCGGGATCGGGAACTGACAGGGTGCCGCGACCGCAAGGGGTCAATCAAATTTCTGAAAAAGATGACTTTTTTCCTATCGGTCCGAGTAGCGCCGCGATTCTGGAAGCCGTTCGGGTCATCGGTCCGGTTGCGCGCTCCGACCTGCCGGTGCCGACCGGCCTGTCTCAGCAGACGGTGCACCGGCTGTCGGAGGAATTGCTCGAAAAGGGTTTTCTCGAGCGGCGCGACCCGGTCATTCAGGGTCGCGGAAAGCCCAGCCCGAGGCTCGCCGTCAATCCCGCCGGCGCCTACGGGTTTGGGGTATCCGTCGATACGGATACCGTGGAGACCGTCTGGGTGGACCTGGTCGGAAACATACTGGCGCAAGCCAGGATCGATGTGGATCCCAATGAGCCGGAAGCGGTGATTTCGCGGGCGCGGGACGTGGCGGCCGCGCAACGGCAGGCTCTCGGCCTTGACCCGCGCCGGGTGGCCGGCTGCGGCGTGTCGATCCAGGGTTTCAGGCTGACCCGCGAAAACCGGTTCACCACGCCTCAACCGCTCGACAACTGGACCGGCTTTGCCATCGAGGATCGCTTCAGCGCCGTGTTCGAATGCCCCGCCTTTGCGGAAAACAACGCCACACTGGGTGCCATTGCCGAGCTGTGGAGCGGCGCCGGCAAGACCTATCCGACATTTGCCTATCTTTCCTTCAACTACGGCTTCGGCGGCGGGGTCGTGCTCGAGGGCCGGCCTTTCTACGGCTTCAACCGGAATGCCGGGGAGCTGACCTACTTTTATCTTGAGGAAGAAAAACGGGACCGGCCAGCCCTGCAATTCCTGATCGAGGTGCTGCGCGAAGAGGGCCTTGAGGTGCCGAACATCGAGTTCGTGAAATCACGTTTCGATCCGCAATGGCCCGGAGTTGCGGCGTGGGTGGACCGTGTCGCCCCCGCTCTCAACCGGATGGTGCGCGCGCTTACCGCCATTCTCGATCCGGCGGCTATCGTCTTCGGCGGCGAAGCGCCGCCCGCCCTCAGGCAGATGCTGATCGAAGCGACGGGCCCGAGGCTCCCTGACAGGTACGGTCGCACCGTCCCGGGACCGGATTATGTCCAGAGCCTGATTCCCGCGGAGCCGAGCGCCGTCGGCGCCGGCATTCAGGCCATCCGCCGCAGGGTGCTCAACGGGCACTGAGGGAAGCGGACGGCAAAAAGGGCGCGCAAACCTGCCCGCGCCCTTTGATTTGTCAGAAGATTTGCCTCAGCGGGACCGGCTCAAGCCGCCGCGACGTTCTTCAGGAAGTTTTCGACTTCCTGCTTCAGTTCTTCCGTCCGGGAGGCGAGCAGGCCCGACGCATCCAGAACCTCCTGGGAGGACTCCGACGTCTGGTTCACAGTGCTGGAGAGATCCGACATGCGCGAGGACACGAAGGTCGTTCCTTCCGCGGCCTTCTGGGCGTTCTGGGAAATCTCTCCCGTAGCGGAACCCTGCTCGTCAACCGCCGCCGCGATAGTGCCGGTATAGGAATTGACCTCTTCCATGATCGTCGTGATCTCGGCGATGGCGCTGACGGACTCCTTGGTGGCGTCCTGGATCGCCGTGATCTGGGCGCTGATTTCCTCGGTTGCCTGTGAGGTCTGCGTGGCCAGTTCCTTCACTTCCGCCGCGACGACGGCAAAGCCCCTGCCGGCTTCACCGGCCCGGGCGGCCTCTATCGTGGCGTTGAGGGCCAGGAGGTTGGTCTGCTCGGCAATGGCCTGAATGAGGGTCACGACTTCGCCGATCTTCGAGGCGGAGGCTGCCAGACCCTCGACCTTTTCGTTGGTTACCCGTGTGCCCTCGGTGGCGCGGCCGACAACTTCGGTGGTCTGGGAAACCTGACGCGAGATCTCGCCGATGGAGGCGGAGAGCTCTTCCGCGGCGCTGGCCACGGTCTGAACGCTGGATGTCGCGTCGTCGGCGGAGTTGAGGGTTTCCATCGCGCTGGCGGCGCTCTGACCCGAGAGATCCGAGAGCCGGCCGGCGGTGCCTTCGAGGCCATGGACGGTTTCGTCAACGGAATTCAGGACGTTGGAAACACTGTTCCTGAAAGCGCCGATCAGGTCCTGTATCGTGCCCTGCCGCCCGACCGCTGCAGCTTCGGACTGCATTTGCCGGTCTGTGAGTTCCAGCCGCTCCATGGCGCGCGATCTCAGCGTTTTGACCGCATTCGCCAGAATGCCGATCTGGTCGGTGCGGCCTTCATAAGGCACCTCGATTTCCAGATTGTCCCGGGCAATCTCGCCGATGATGTCGCCCTTGTTGGAGAAGATCGGCTGATAGACCGTGTAATAGTCCTTGCCGAGGATGTTGGCCTCGCCGTGGAAGGTGTTTCCCTTCGTCACCACCGGGTAAACGGCTCCGTTCTGGCCCAGTGGTGTGCCGACCGCGCGCTTGCCGTCACCCTTGATGATGTTGGTGGACTTGCGCCAGAAATCCCTGGTTTCCTCATCCCAGGCAAACACGGTTGCCGTCTCACCCGTCATGCGGCCGACCACGTCAATCATGTCGTGATTGTCGAAGCTGGGGATTTCAGCGAGTTCGATCTTCGAAACGTTGCCGGTTGAGTTCCAGGTTACCCGCGCGCCCTCGATGCGCTCTTCCAGAATCGTCGCGGTGACACGCAGGTTGACGTCCTGCTTTTTGAGAGCCGTATCCTGAGCCTGTCCCAGCGCAACCTGATAGAGGATCACTCCGACCACGAGCATGGAGATTGCAAGTAATCCTGTTGATATTATTGCGAGTGTTGAAGTTATGCTTAGGCGTGAATACAGATTTCTCATTGTTAGCCCTCTGACAATTTGAAAATTATTTATCAGTCAGCGGTAAATATTGTAACAATGGATTATACATAAAGTTGTTATCTGGATAAGCTACTCTATATCGTGTTGTACTCTACGGAAAAATTACGATGACTAGTCCAGTCATCACAATTCATCTGCGTCAGTGGAAAGATTTCTGGACAAAGCAAAACGGGCGCCGGATGGCGCCCGCCGGATATGAATGCGGTCAGATGAATTTTACCGATGCCGGCAGGTTGCTCGACCACCTTGAAAGCAATCGGCCTTCAGACCTCGGTCGGTTGATCTACGCCGCCGCCTTCTTCGGCGTAATCAGGCCGCGGTTGATCAGGACTTCGGCGATCTGAACGGTGTTGAGCGCTGCTCCCTTGCGCAGGTTGTCGGAGACGACCCACAGGTTCAGGCCGTTCTCGACCGTTGCGTCCTCGCGGATGCGGGAGATATAGGTCGCGTCCTCACCAGCACTTTCATACGGCGTGATGTATCCGCCGTCTTCATGCTTGTCGATCACCAGGCAACCGGGCGCTTCGCGCAGGATGTTGCGCGCCTCGTCCGCCGAGATCTCGTTTTCGAACTCGATATTGACGCTTTCCGCGTGGCCGATGAAGACGGGAACACGCACCGCGGTGCAGGTCACCTTGATCGCCGGGTCGAGGATCTTCTTGGTTTCGGCAAGCACCTTCCATTCTTCCTTGGTGTAGCCGTCTTCCATGAAGTCGTCGATATGCGGGATGACGTTGAAGGCGATGCGCTTGGTGAACTTGCTCGGCTCGACCGGATCGTTGACGAAAATCGCGCGGGTCTGGTTGAACAGCTCTTCCATCGCGTCCTTGCCGCCGCCCGAAACGGACTGGTAGGTGGACACGACGACGCGCTTGATCTTCGCATGATCATGCAACGGCTTCAGCGCCACGACGAGCTGCGCGGTGGAGCAGTTCGGGTTGGCGATGATGTTCTTCCTGGAAAAACCGGTGATGGCGTCGGCGTTCACTTCCGGCACGATCAGCGGAACGTCCGAGTCGTAGCGCCAAGCGGAGGAGTTGTCGATGACGACGCAGCCCTTGGCGGCGATCTTCGGAGACCATTCCTTGGAGACAGTGCCGCCCGCGGACATCAGGCAGATGTCGGTGTCGGAGAAGTCGTAATTTTCCAACGCCTTAACCTTCAGCGTCCGGTCGCCGAAGGAGACTTCCGTCCCCTGGGAGCGGCGGGAGGCGAGGGCGACGACTTCATCGGCCGGAAATCCGCGCTCGGCGAGAATGTCCAGCATTTCGCGGCCGACATTGCCGGTGGCGCCTGCGATTGCGATCTTGAAACCCATTGGATCAGTCCTTGTCCGTCTCCCCGCTTCACCGGCCGCCCGAATTCGATGGGCGTGGTCGGCTCCCGGCACCTCCCATCCCCGGGGAGGCGGGATGAGCGGCACCGTCAGGCGGTGGTTTTGGTTGTCTTGGTTGTCGTTTTAAGAGCGGTCACGGCAGCCGTCCGGGTCTCGCCGCGCAGGAAGGTCGCGCTGGCAAGGGCCTTGGACATCATATCCAGAATGTCGGCGTTCAGCCGGGTCATTGGAAGCTCGCAATCGTCAAAACTTGAGACGGCGCTGTTTTTGCCCGGAATTCCACCTGAGTCAACCGGGAAAGCCATAGCCGGCGGCAATCGCTTGTCAGCAATTGAAGAGCCTCCCCGGTCCAGCTCCGTCCACGGGGAGGCCCGCAAGGGTCATCATGTGCCAGGCAAGGGCCAGATTCGAGCTTATCACAGGCTTGCCGAGGCGTTGCTCGCAGCGTTCGATCACCTTCAGGGTGCGCAGGTTGGTGCAGGAGGCAAAGACCGCCTCGATGTGCTGCTCCTCGCCGACCGCGCATATGGCTTCTTCGACCGATCGGAGCGCGATCCTGGCGACGACGACCTCTTCCGCCTGACCGAAGGAGCCGACCGTGACCGGAGACAGCCCGTTTCGCACCAGCAATGCGCAGATCGCGTCGGAGACTTCGGCCACATAGGGAGAGATCACCCCGATCCTGGTCACATTCAGACGATGCAAGGCGGCGACGACGGCGCGCGCAGGATCGGTGACGGCGGTGTCGGCGTGAACGGAACGAATTGCAGCGGCGACCTGATCGGACCCGATCACCGTGGCGCCGGAGGTGCAGGCATAGCCGACAACATCGAGCGACCGGGCTCCAGGCAGGAGATTTGCGGCTTCCGCAAGCCGGTCCTTCATCCTTGCAAGAGTTTCCGATGTCACTTCGGGCGCGCTTTCGATCCTGCTGTGATAGAGCGCCGCGTCGTCGCGGCTGAACAGCGGACGGAACTCGTCCTCGATGGTCTCGTCCACGGACAAGACGATCAGGCCGAGAGATTTTTTCCGCTGCGTGTCGCAATCGAGCTTGAACGGCAGTTTCATGGAGGGCTCACCGCTTCAATCGAGGAGGACCGGAATGTCCGGTTCGGCGGGTCGGCTGAGGAATTCAGGCGCGCCGTCGCGGATAACGATGTTCTCCTCATGCACCATCATTTTTCCGTTGCCCAGATCGATGCCGGGTTCGAGTGTCAGAACCATGCGCTCCCGCAGGAGTGTCGCGTCAAAACCCATCAGTGAAGGCGCCTCGGTGAGTTGCATGCCAAGGCCGTGACCGAGACGCCCGACATCGCCCTCTCCCTGACCAATCGTTTCGGCCATGGCGCGATAGAGGTCGGCGCAGGTCCGGCCCGGCCTGGCAATGGCCGTGGCGGCACGGATCGCCGCCACCAGCGTTTCATGGGCCTGCCTGACGTCGTCCGTCGCATGTCCGATGGCGAAATTGCGGTCGAAATCGCAGAAATAGCCGTACCTGGTCGCTCCGGTGTCGAGCATCAACACATCGCCTTCCTCAAGCACCTGACCGGTCGGCGGGGAAATCACGTCGCCATAGCCGCCCCTGCCGGCGCCGCCGACAAGATAGGGAACATCGTCGGCACCCTGGGTGAGTAGTTCGATCCGGAAGGCTTTGAACGCGTCCTTGAGCGTTTGTCCCTTGCGGAACAGGTCTGGAGCCCTGGCGAAAGCCGCCGACCCGATTGCGCAGATGTCGCGCAGCTTTTCGAGTTCGGCTTGCGATTTCACCATCCGGAGGCTCTGGATCAGATCGGTGGCGTTGACGAACTCAGAGCCCGCAAGGCGGGTCTGCAGAGACCGGAAGTCTTCAAGCGGCATGCGCAGGCTGCTTTCGCGGCCCATGGGCATCCCGATTGTGTTGAAATCCTTCAGGACGCCGGCCAAAAGGCTTATGCCGTCGTCCACCGGGTGCGGTGCGGAAAACGGTCTTATGTCGTCCAGCCAGGTGGCGGCCATCAGATGGGCGCCAATCTGCGGGATCACGGCAATCGGCTTGCCGCTTGCCGGAAGCACCAGAAACCACGGCCGGGTCGGGCTCTGCCAGAAAAGTGTTCTGAACCCCGAAAAATACCGGACCTCCGCTTCCGTTGTGAAGAAAAGCGCGTCGAGGCCCGCCGCGTGCATGGCCCGCTGCGCGCGTTCGGTGCGCGCGGCGAATTCGGTTTCGGGGAAATCCGCGTCAGCCATCCTCCGGGCCTTCCGAAAGATAGCAGAGGACGCGCGAGTCCGGTCCCAGGTTCAGGGCGGTGGCATGTGCGCCCGCATGATGCAGGGCGGCGATCCCGGCGGCTCCCGAAGGCGTGGTCGCCAGGTTGTGCGCGGCAAGCAAGGCGACCGTATCGGCGGCTTCCTCATCCGTAACCGTCGTGAAAAAATCGGCTTCCCGGGCGAGATATTTCAATGCCAGATGCGAGGGTTCCTTGCAGTCGAGCCGCCCCATGACCGACACCGGGCCGGGGGCGGTGACGGCTTTTCCAGCCTTGATGCTGGCCTGAAGGGCTGGCGCGTAGTCCGGTTCAACCACCATGATGGTCACCTTCTGGCCCCAGGTGGCGCGAGCGCTCAGGGCGCAGGCGGCCGCAAGCCCACCGACGCCGGCCTGCAGGAAGACATGGGTGGGCGGTTCCGGCATCTGCCGCGAAATCTCGTCGCCCATGATCAGGTAACCTTCCATCACATCGCGCCCGGCCCCTGTCATGTCCGGCCAGGTGCTGTCGGGAAGCAGGATCCAGCCGTTCCTGGCCGCCTCCCTTTGGGCTTCGGCCATGCTGTCCTCATAGGTGGCGCCGGCCCTGACGACGCCCGCACTCGTTTGCCGGAGCCTGACGGCAAAGGCCTCAGGCACGGTTTCGGAAACGAATATGACGGCCTTGGCACCGTAGAGCGGCGCGCCGGCGGCGAGAGACAGGCCGTGATTACCGGCGCTGGCGCAGGCAAAGGTCAGGCCTTCGAGAGCGGTGCCATAGTCCTTCGCGTTACCCTCGCGAACGGCCAGTCCCGCGCGCTTGGCGATCGCGTAGGCGGCGCCGAGAGCCTTGAAACTGCCAAGACCCATCCGGTTACGCTCGTCCTTGATGTAAAGCGCGCCGATACCGAATGTCCCGGCGAGTTCCGCCGGATCCAGAAGCGGGGTCGCTCGTGCGTCGGGGCTTCTCTCCAGAAAGCCGCTTGCCTCGGCCGCCGTTTCAGAGAGTTCGCCTTCGGCGAGACCGGCGCCTGCCGGCAGGCCCTTGCCCCGCCAGGGATTTTTGAATGTGTCCATGCGTCGCCCCGATGCTGTTGTGCGCGCAGGTCAGCAGCAGTTGAGGCTGAATACAAGTTTTCCTTTTCAAATGACGGATTATGCCGGGATCAGGGCCGGTGCTTCACAAACACGATTTAAGGCTTGCAAAGAATCTATAAATCAAGATATCATGAATCATGGATATAAATGCTGCCTTGAGTGCCTTTGGGGCGCTTAGTCAAAAAACACGGCTGGAAGTGTTCCGGCTGCTGATCAACGCGGGTCCGGCCGGCATGAGCGCCGGAGATATCGGCGAAGTGCTGGGTGTTCGCCAGAACACGATGTCGGCCAACTTGTCGGTGCTGCTGCAGGCGGGACTGGTCCGTAACGAGCGCGAGGGCCGGACCGTCCGGTATTTCGCGGACCTTGAAGGCACGAAGGAGCTGTTGACGTTTTTGATGGCTGACTGCTGCGGCGGTCATCCGGAATTGTGCGCGCAGGTGATGGAAGCAATCGCCTGCCGGAAAATCTAGCTCGGGGAGGTCCCTATGTCGGACGGTGTCTATAACGTACTTTTTCTGTGCACCGGGAATTCCGCCCGGTCGATCATGGCCGAGGCCATCCTGAACCGCAACGGCGCGGGCCGCTTCAAGGCCTTTTCCGCCGGGTCCGATCCTGCCGGGAGCGTCAGGCCGGAAGCTGTGGCGCTTCTGCGGAAGCTGAATTTCAAGACAGATGATCTGCGCTCCAAGGACTGGAGCGAGTTCGCCGAGCCGGGCGCTCCGGTGATGGATTTCGTTTTCACCGTCTGCGACAACGCCGCGAAGGAAAGCTGCCCCGTCTGGCCGGGCCAGCCGATGTCCGCCCATTGGGGTCTGCCGGATCCCGCGGCGGTGGAAGGCACCGAGGCCGAGAAGCAGGTCGCCTTCAACGAGGCGTTCCGGATGCTCAACAACCGCATCTCGATCATGATGAGCCTGCCCATGGCGTCCCTCGACAAGCTTTCCCTGCAGAAGAGGCTCAACGACATCGGCAAGACCACCCGCGAACCGGCCTGACGGCGGCGCCTGAAGAGCCGTCCGTACCCTAAGACAGCAAACCCCTGCGTTCAGACGAGCGCAGGGGTCTTGCTTTCAGAGGCAGATGAGCCGCGTGTGTCGTCCGGTGGAACTGGCGGGTGACAGCGTCCGGTATAAAAGCATTCGAGTGATATCATCCCGGCAAGGACGGATGCATCGCTCCCCGTGGGTATCTCACGGTTACTTCGGGCTGGGGCAAATGGCCCGGAAAAAGGAAACGCACTCCACCCGGCGGTGGAACACAACATCCTGCCCATCTTGATTGGTTCCCGCCGATGCTGAGTGAGAGACCTGCTTCATGTGCAGACCGGGATCCATGGCCGCATTGGCGGATGATGCCACCGCGAAAACCGAGAAAATCGCTGCTGAGATAATTGTCGTCCGGAACATGTCTGTCTCCTTCAAGGCATTTGAACCAAGGCTTGCAGGAGTCAATCTACGGAACATTGGCGGACCGCGCCTGTGCCGCCCGTCACTCCGGTTCATGCTGCCTGGAGTGACGGTGAGGTTTGCCGATCAGGAGTGTTGGGCCATAGGGCGCCTCAACTCTTAAATCAGGTGTTCAGGCCGGGGCGTTTCCTTCCCGCGCCGGGCGCAGGGTCAGCAGCGCCAGGACAAACGCCGTCAGGGCGCAGGCCGCGACAGCGCCCACCAGCGGCAGCGGCGTGCGGTCGAAGAACGGGCTGCAGATCAGGATCATCACGCCGCCGGAGACCATCTGGAATGTACCGCCCAGCGAGGCGGCCATGCCGGCATGTTCGCCATGTTCCTCCAGGGACATCACCATGGTCGGCGCGATGACCTGTCCGAGGCAGGTGTTGCCGATGAAGAGCAGGGCCATCAGCACCGGCAGGTCGTCGATCCCGCTCCAGACCAGCACGAAGAGCAGCGACGTTGCCGCGGTGAATCCGCAGACCGCCAGAAAGGCGACGCGGGCCATGCCGAAGCGTTCCCCGAGCGTTGCCGCGAATTGCGACGACGCGAAGAAGCCGACCGCGTTGAGCGCGAAGACAAGGCTGAAGCCTGTCGGCGTCAGGCCGTAGCGAGTCATGTAAACAAGCGGCGCGGCGGCGATGAACACGAAGAAACTGGCCAGCGAGAAGCCGGCGATCAACGTCAGGCCCATGAACCGTGCATCCCGCAGGAGGTAGACCGCGCTGCGGATCATCGCCACCGCATCGATCCGTCCGCGGCGCTCCGGTGGCAGTGTTTCAGGCAGCAGAAAGGCCATTTGCACCATCGCGGCCAGCGCGATAACCGCAAGGGCGCCAAAAATCAGCCGCCAGCTGCCGAACTGGATGATCACGCTGCCGGTCAGCGGTGCCAGCATCGGCGAGATGCTGATGACCAGCATGACGAGAGCCATGAGCCGGGTCGCCTTGCTGCCGGTGTGAAGGTCGCGCACCACGGCGCGCACAATCACCATCGGCGCGGCCGCGCCAAGCGCCTGCACGAAACGGCCGATCGTCAGGGTGGAGACATCGGGCGCCGTAGCGCAGACCGCGGAGCCGACGATGAACACGACAAGGCCGATAAAGACGGGCAGCTTGCGGCCGAACCGGTCGGCGAGCGGCCCGTAAAAGAGCTGCGCGACACCGAAGGCGATGAAATAGACCGTGAAGGTCATGTGGACGGCCGCATCGTCCGTATTCAGGTCCCGCACAATCTCAGGCATTGCGGGGAGGTAAAGGTCAATTGCGAACGGCCCGACAACGGCCAAGAGCCCCAGCACGACGGCGGAGCGGACAAATCCGATCTGCATATGAAAATCCGAAAAAAGGGCAGCGTTCGAGGAGAAAGGTGACGCCACAAATTGGGAACATCCTACCATAGGGGCTATTGGCTGGATGTCCAGACGCTACTTGCGGAGGCCCATTGTTTTTCCGGCGTGGACCGGGTTTTTCTGGTGTGAACCGGCGATTGCCTCCGGCGCGCCTTTGGCGCGCCGGAGGCAATCTTGCAAGAATTTGCGGCTATTGAGCTCATTTTATCCAGGTCGACCGCCTTGCGTCGTCTGGGACTTGGAAGAGGTTGAAGAAGGCGAACGGGTCATCTCCGATTGCACGCTCAGTATGCTGTTGACGGCCGAGGTGCAGTTCACTCCGAAGAAATCCGTGTAGAAGGTGTCGATGAGAACTTCAGTGTGTTCCCTCAGGAAACGGTCGAGCGCTGCTTGTTTGATGAAGCTGTCTTCAATCACCAGATAGTCGCCAACGTCCAGGTTGGGGACAAGCAGGTTCAGAAAATCATCGGTTTTTTCATGAAAGTCTTCAATGAAGAGGCATGGCCGGGCCAAGCGAAGCTTCGGCAGCTCATCACGCACCCATTGCAGGCAATCGGCAATATGGTGTTTGGCATTGGTGTGAAAGCCTTCGGGAACTTTTCCGGTTCGGTCCACGGAATGGAGATCGCAGTCCAGGCCGAAAAGCTGGGCCAGATCGGACATGAAACCTGTAGATCCTCCATGTCCCGTACCGAATTCGACGATCGTGGCCGGTTTCAGTTCGAACAGGAGCATGGCGTAGATCATCATGTCGCTGGCGGGCTTGAATACCGGCACATCGCGCCATTTAAGAACATCGCTCGCGCCTTGACTGCTCAAGAGCGCCGCTTTGTCCCATTCGGTCCCCGGGACCTCATTCGCGGTGAGATCGCGAAGATCGGCTTGCCTGTCCTTCCAGGAGACGAAACGCGGCGAGGGAGCCGTCAGATTTCCTATATAGGATCGTAAAATGCTCCGGTCGAACCGCTCGAGTGGGTGTCGGGCGGCCAAAAGCGTCAGCATGTAATTGTCTATATATTTCGGAATTCCATCGAGAAGCCGTTCCGCCTTGATCCGCCGAGAAAGCAGGTCCGCGTCGGCTTTTGACGGGTTTTGGGAGGCGATTTCCCCAGTCTGGTTTTCCGACCCGGACGAAAGATATGCGCCAATTAGCGTTTCGAATCTGTATGCGGTTTCATGGCAGTGCAACGCGAGATAACTCGATAGCTCCGGTACTGAAATCTCGCTGGATTTCCCTGTCATTTTCGATCCACCATAATGACCATGGCAAGCTTGCATCCTTTTGCAACAGGAGCGGAGGCATGTGGGTAAAGCACTCCTCCGGGGAACATCACTGCCATTCCTGCGCGTGGCTTCAACGACACGCCCAAGGTCGGAAACATCAGCTCACCACCTGAAAAATTGCCGTTCAGATACCAGATGAGCGTCCAGGCGCTGTTGTCGGCATGCATATCAAGCCCACCGCGCGGACCGGGCAGATAGCGTGCGATATAGGGGGTTTGCGGTGTCAGAGGCCGCGTATTCGCCGTTTCAAGTATGGTTTCTCGAATGAAGTCTTCCTGCGTCCGGTACAGGCTGAAGATGCCGGGATGTTCCGAAATCCGGAAATCCTCACCGACGGGATTGGCTCCCCTGTCCCGTTCATAGTCTGAGAAAGAGGTCGCGAGATCCGCAATCCGTGCTGAGAGACCGGGATCGAAGATCCGGCCCCAATACAGCTCGGCGGCTACGCGATTTAGCATATCCGCACCCATCTCAATGTTGGCAGGCCGGCCGTTGCGCATGCGACAGGATTTCCTGAACGGAAGCCAAGGCACCTGACAGCACGGCTTCGGGATACCGGCCGGGTTGAATGCGCGGGAGGATGACAAACGGCAGGCGGAGCGATCCCGAACCCATGAGATACGCTTCCAGGCTCTGTGCGAGCGCCTGATCAATTCGCCCGAAGCCCTTTAGCTGACCTCCCAGGAGGTTGAGGATCGTCTGGACCTGGGCAAGCCGCAAATCGCGCTTCGGTTCAAGCCTCTGGGCGGCAGACAGCAATCGCAAATTCGCTTCTGTCAGATCCGTCAGCCTCGCGAGATTGCCGTCGAGGTAATGGAGATACGAGGCGGTCGCCAGATTGCAGGATTGAGCGAGTTTCTTGAGGTAGGGGTCTGTGAGCGAGGGAACCTTGATCGAACCGAGCTCAAGGTCTTCAGCACAGCTCTCGTAGCTATCAGGCGGTGTCGTTTTTCTTATCGTTTCCAGCGTTCTCAGGAACGCGGCGACGTCGCGTTTCACGGTCTCGTCCGGAGATGACAATTGCAGAATTTCAGGAATGGAAAAACTCTTGATCGTAAGATCGGTGCCGGGGTCCTCTCCAGACCTCGCCGCTTGAACGGATTTCATGAATACCGCCAATCTTTCAGAGCCATTGAACCGGAAGGGAGGGCAGGGCACATCGGAGCCTGTCGTCCAGGACAAAGGGCAGGCGCCGCCGCAAACCGGCAGATAGACGCATTCGGCGCAGGGAAAGCGCCGGTTCTCGACCTGGTCGTGCCAATCCCACCTGGGGACCTGATCGATGGACTGCCATAGTCCGGCGTTGCCCAAACTGTCCTTTGGAAGATTGACCGGCGTCAGGGGAGTTTCCGTACAGCGGTGAACCTCGCCGTCGTGGCCGACGACAATGTGCGACGAGGAGACCACGCGGCACACGATCGGTTTACGTTTCGGTAGCCGGGGACTGGTAAATCCCGTGGCGATGAGTTTCCGCAACCAGACAATTTCCCTGGCTGCAAATTCGTCAGGTGCAAGGAAAAGGTCGCGGTTGTTCATCGCACCCCAGGGATGAACGTTCGCCGGATAGAATTCGATCCTGTCCTGAATTCCCTGTTCGACAAAATAATCAATCAACCGGTCGAAACTCTCCACGTTTCTCCTGTCGATGTTGCACCTTATGGAGAGCGCCAATGTGTTCAGATCGAGGTCGCCGGCCACCGCGCGGATGTTTCCCATGATGCGCTCAAAAGTCGGCCGGCCGGCTTTGGTGCACCTGCGCTTGTCGTGGACGTCCGGCAGGCCGTCGAGTGTGATGCTGACGGACCTGATGTTCAGGGAAACATGGCATTCGCGCGCGATATCAAGCGTGAACATCTGACCGCCAGTCACGAGCGCCGCGTCATAATCAAGACCGTGTCTTGCGGCGACGCCTTTCAGTGAGGCCGTGACTTGCCGCATCTGGTCGAAAGCCAGCAAAGGTTCACCGCCGAACCAGTTGACATTGAGGCGCGTGTGGCATGGCCGGACGGAGCGATCGGCCAGTTGCGCAATGTCTGAAATCGATTTCGGCTGGATTCGGCCTTTTTCGTGCTTTTGACCGCAATACGCGCCAAATTGGCCAAGATTGCAGCCCAATGCGCAATCCGAACTCGGGAGGATCACGATGTCGAGAACGGAATCGTTGCCTGCCGCCTGTCGGTTTTCCGCGTTCACAAGATCGCGCTCGTCGATTTCCCCATCGACGAGGAGACGAGCTTCAAGCAGATTTTCGATAACACGCCCGCTGATCTTGTCCAGCGTTCCGTCTTCGAAGTGACCCGCATCCTCCTTGTCCAGCTCGACAATGGATCCGGTCCGTGTCGACCAAACGGCGATCTTGTTTCCGAATGCGGCTGTTACGCGATAACGGCTCGGCGCAAAGCGGTGTCGTTGCGGTTTCACAGGCACCCCCATGTCTGACGGTTCTGCTTGGTCGCTGCTAGCAAACGTTGACCTTGTGCGCGAAGTCGGCCGGGCCGACAGAGAATAGTGTGCCCGACAGAATGCCTGGCTGGCGTTCAATTCGAGCCTTTATGGAAGGCTCAGAAACAATTTCCGCAAGGCTCTCTCCCACCTTGAAGTGGACTTCCCTGCGCTTTTCATCACCTTCGGCCGTGAAAGTTCCCACACCAAGAAGATCAACGGAGCCGCCTTCCTGCAACGTTGACTGTATGACGACGCTTAGTACTTCAAGAGCTTCTTCAACTTCCGCAGCTGTCAACTTGGCATTCATGGCAATTTTTGCGATTAAATCGTAGTGCGATATCTTTTCAGCCATTTTAAAATATCCTACCGAAAATTACTTTGGGTAATATTAGTATGCGTTCAATCGGAGACAATTGTAAGTATGCATGAGGAATTTTCTCCCGGATGGCGATCCGAAATCGACCTGAACACAACGCTTGGAATTGAAAAACACGATGGGTTCTATGCGGTTAGGTCAAGACTTCACCCCGACCACGTTTGGGGGAACTTTCTTCTCTTCGAGGCGCTTCCCCGGAAATCGAAGGCGCTGACCTGGATCGGGCTGCATGAAATGGTATTTCCCGGCAGAGCCGCGGCCTTTTCGACTGCCTTCGGCTGGATGAAGGACAGGCAGGGGACGGAACATGAACAGGAACTGATCCAACGGGGTTTCGCCATTGGCCGGGAGACCGTTTTCTGCGCCGGTCCGCGGGACATCGCGCCTGTGCCCGGGGAAGGCGGCGTCCTAATCGAGCCGGTTTCGAAGGACATTGAGTGGCGGCGCATACTGGACAACCGGATCAGGGCATTCGCCACCGGGAAATACCAGGATTTCAAACAGCGTTTTGAACAGGATAAATTCCAGCAGTTCAAGGCGCTTTCCAGGCAGGGACGGGGAAACTGGTTTGTTTTACGCCTGGCTGGCGCGGAAGTTGGCGACATGGGTATCTTTCTGGATACCGGTGGCGGTGCCCGGCTGCAGGAGGTCTGGATCTATCCTCAGCATCAGGGCAAGGGCCTTGGAAAAATGATGGTGGCGCTCAGTTGCCGGGCCATGCTCTCCAGGTTCGATCCGGATGTCTTTATTTCCGTGACCGGTCCGGACAGTCCGGCCGGCGGGCTTTATCGCTCCATCGGATTCAAGCAGGCCGGCACGCTCGCCCGGGCGGTGCTGATCAGGCAGGATCTCAGACTGGATGAGATTATGGCTCTCAATGGAACCTGAAGTTCATTTCCACCGGTGGAGTCCGCCAGTTTCACGGCATTGCCGAATTCGCAATGGCGCGTTGAAGGCCGACACAAATTCCCCGACCGGTGCTTCTGCCCAGAGGTGTCACCAAACCTTCATGTAAATGTCACCGAACCTGCAATCTCCGACACTAGCTTGCCGCCACCTCAAACCCAACAATATGGGAGCTAGTGCAATGGCGAATCTTCGCGGGCGTTTCCTGAAAGGTGTCAGTCTTGCCGCCTTGTTCGGCCTTGGGGCCGTATCGGCGGCTCAGGCGGACTATTTCGAGCGTATCAACACCTATCCGGTCTACAAGACCCTTCCGGCAGGCGCCGATCCGGCCACCCAGACGGTCGCGGAAATCATCTACGCTTCCAAGGACGGCCGCACGCTGGTGTTCACCGACAGCCCGGGCGAGGCCATCGTCTTCGTCAACGCCGCCAACCCGCTGAACCTTCAGCCGATGGGCCGTACGGCGCTCGGTGGCGAGCCGACTTCCGTCGCCGTCGGCGCCAAGGCGGCCTATGCCGGTGTCAACACCAGCGAGGATTACGTCAACGCCACCGGTCATCTGGCTGTCATCGCCCTGGACGGCCTCGGCATCACCGCCAAATGCGACGCCAAGGGCCAGCCGGACAGCGTCGCCATTTCCGCCGACGGCAAGTTCGTCGCGATAGCCATCGAGAACGAGCGGGACGAAGACCTGAATGACGGCGTCATTCCGCAGATGCCCGCCGGTCACCTGGCGATCTTCGATCTCGACGACAACGGCATGCCGACCAACTGCGACGCAGTACGCATCGTCGACATGACCGGCCTCGCCGAAGTGGCGCCGAGCGATCCGGAGCCGGAATTCGTTTCCATCAACTCGAAGAACCAGGCTGTGGTCACGCTGCAGGAAAACAACCACATCGCCATCGTCGACCTGGCGAGCGGCAAGATCCTCGCCAATTTTTCCGCCGGCACGGCTTCGGCTGAAAACATTCCGGTCTCCAAGGCGCGCATGAGCGATGCGTCCGGTTCCACCGAAAACGTCGCGCGCGAGCCGGATGCGGTTGCCTGGATCGACGACGAGCGTTTCGTCACCGCCAACGAAGGCGACTATCAAGGCGGCTCGCGCGGCTTCACCATCTGGAACGCCAGCGGCGAGGTTCTCTTCGACAGCGGCAACCAAATGGAACATCTGGGCATGTCGCACGGCCACTACCCGGCCAAGCGCGCCGCCAAGAAGGGCACCGAGCCCGAAGGCGTGGCGGTCGGTGAGTTCGGCGGCGAGACGCTGATCTTCGTCAATTCGGAGCGCGGCAACTTCGTCGCGGTCTACAAGGACACCGGCGCCGAGCCGGAATTCGTCCAGTTCCTGCCGACCCATGTCGGTCCGGAAGGCTCACTGACGATCCCGAGCCGGGATCTCTTCGCGGTTGCCAACGAAGTGGATGAGGACGGTGTGCGGGCGCATGTCTCGCTCTACAAGTTCGGCGCCAAGGCTCCGGCCTATCCGTCCGTTGTCTCCGCCATGGACCCGGAAAAGCATGCTCCGATCGGTTGGGGCGCTCTCTCCGGTCTGGCCGCCGATCCGCAGGACGCCAACACGCTCTACGCTGTCAGCGACAGCTTCTATGACGATGCCCGCATCTTCACGCTGGACATCTCCTCCTCGCCGGCACAGATCACTTCCTATGTCACCGTTCAGGGCGGCAAGCAGGCGAAACTCGACCTGGAAGGCATCTCCGTTGCAAAAGACGGCGGCTTCTGGCTGGCTTCCGAAGGCCATCCGGACAAGGAGCTGCAGCACCTGCTCTTGAAAGTCGGCACCGACGGCACCGTGCAGGAAGAAATCACCCTGCCGGAAGAGCTGGTCGCACAGGCGCAGCGCTTCTCCTTCGAGGGCGTTGCCGAGTTCGAGATGAACGGCGAGACCCTGGTGGCCGTCGCCGTTCAGCGCGAATGGAAGGACGATCCGAAGGGCATGGTCAAACTGGCCATCTACAACCCGGCGAAAAAGTCCTGGGGCTTCGTCCACTATCCGCTCGACGCGCCGAAAAGCGCTGCCGGTGGCTGGGTCGGCCTGTCGGAAATCGTTTCCATGGGCAATGGCGAATTCGCCATCCTGGAACGCGACAACAAGGGCGGTGAGGATGCTGCCATCAAGCAGATCACCACGATCTCTCTGGATGGCGTGACACCGGCCGCCTATGGCGAAGAGCTTCCGGTTCTGGAAAAGCATTTCGCGATGGACGTTCTTCCGGCCATGGCGGCCGGCAAGGGCTGGGTGCTGGACAAGCCGGAAGGCCTGGCCATCACCGCCGGCGGCCGCCTGATCCTGGTCACCGACAATGACGGCGTCGACGATGCGCCGGGCGAAACCCAGCTCATCGACCTCGGCCCGGCATCGCGCCTGCACTGAGGCAAATAGTTCAAGGTCCTCCCAAGACCTGACGGAAAACCCGGTGGCTTCGGCTGCCGGGTTTTTTGTTTGCCCCTCGGGAAAGACGCGCTTGCCGGCGTCTCTTGTTTTTCTCCGTCCTGCCATGGCATCCATGCCGTTTCGCTGCCGCAAACCCGGTCTGGCACGAAGCGAGATCATGGCGTGGATTGCAGGGTCAAGCCCTGCAATGACTGCGCAATTTCGATGGATGCGTCGGTATAACTCCGGAAAGAGGTGATGACTTCGCCGAGAACGAGCCGTTCCGCAGAACGTTCAAGGCTGTATGGCAAGGTCGGGATTCTGTCGTATAGGGAGGCCATGACCTTCCTCTCGAACATGCCAGCCATTGCCGTCTCATGAGCGCCAGTCTCATCGGTCTTTTCGGACTTTCGTTCCTGGCGGCGACGCTTCTGCCCGCGCAGTCCGAACTCGGGCTTTCCGGCCTGATCGCCGCCGGAACCGATCCGGTCGTCCTGCTGGTGGCCGCCGCCAGCCTCGGCAACACGCTCGGGTCCATGGTCAACTGGGGGCTCGGGCGCGGCGCGGCGGCGTTCTCCGGGGCACGCTGGTTTCCGGTCAAACCCGGGAAGCTGGAGCGGGCGACGGGCTGGTACCGCCGCTACGGCCGCTGGTCGCTGCTGATGAGCTGGGCGCCGGTGATCGGCGACCCGCTGACCCTGGCGGCCGGAGTGCTGCGGGAACCTTTCTGGAGCTTCACTCTGCTGGTGGCGATTGCCAAGACGGCGCGTTATCTGATCGTTGCGCTGGTGACGCTGCAGGTGTTTTGAGGGGGGGGGCTGCTGGATTTCGGCAATTTTGGACTTCCTCTGCCGGGTTGCCGCCTGAGCGCCGTCCTTACTGCTCGAAGCGTCGGTTGATGAGCCAAGGGTGCGATGTTGGCCAACCTTGAATATTTACGACACATGTCGTATATTTAGCGTCAATTGACGCGAAGGTGCATGTAATGGAAGCGGTGCAGGTGGAAAGCGATGTCGGGCGTGCTGTCGGGCTTCTCGGCGGGGAGAAGGCAATCCACGCCAGGGTCCGAAACGCGATGGACGCGCATGAGGTTCTGTTGAAGGGCCTGCCTGCTGATGCGCTTCTGCATCTCGTCTCGGCGGTGACATTTCTGGAGCGAGGCGACGCCCTTAAAAAGGCGATCGGACTCAGTCTGCGCACGCTGCAGCGGCACAAGGCCAAGAGCGCCCCGCGGCTCCTCAGTGTAGAGCAAAGCAACCGGGCCTGGCGTTTCGCGGAAATCTTCGCCCACGCCATCGATGTGATGGGGGGTGAGGAAGCCGCGGAAATCTGGATGAACAAGCCTGCAATCGGCCTCTCCAACCGGAAACCTGTCGATCTTCTTGCGACCTCGGCCGGGGTTGAGGCGGTCGAGGAATACCTGACCCGCCTGGAATACGGGGTTTATGCGTGATCCCGTTGCCGCCTCCGCTTGGCTCGGGAGAGATCAGGCTGTGGCGTATCGACCAGGAACGCCATTACAAGACGTGGCACACGGGAGAAGGCGCTTTCCGGGTCGGCGGGCGCTGGAACACGCCGGGTGTGCGGGCGGTCTATGCATCGCTGGATCCGGCCACGGCCTGCCTAGAGGTGGCCGTCCACAAGGGTTTTGAGGTTCTGGACGTGGCTCCCCATTATCTGACCTCCGCCCGGATCATCGATCCCTCGAAGCTCCATGTAGTTGAGCCTGATGATATCGGCAATCCGAACTGGATCACGCCTGCCTCTCCGGGCAAGAACCAGCAGAAATTCGGCAATAATCTTCTTCGCAAACATGGTTGCATCCTGATCCCCTCTGCCGTTTCCCGGCATAGCTGGAATCTGATCTTTGACGCGGATCAGGCGGACGGCCTTTATGGCGATGTTGCCCGGGAGAGGTTTGCTCTCGACCCACGCCTGCAGACCCTCTCCTGATTCCGCCCTTCCCAAAAAGCCAATCCATCGTCATGGTGCGCTCATGAGCGCATTGTTTGAAGAACTGGATTATTCACCCACGCCCATCGGCGCGATTTCGCTGCGCCGGCGGCATATCCTCGCCCTCAAGACCGATGTCTTCGAGATATTGCTCGGCGAGGAGCACTTGATGTCGAGCCTGTTCACCGCATCCGAGGTGGCGCTGGCCGATATGGGGCTCGCGGCGCTAAGCGGCGGGGACCTGGATGTGCTGGTGGGCGGGCTGGGCCTCGGCTATACCGCTCAGGCCGCGCTGGCGCATGATGCGGTTGCCCGGCTCACGGTCGTTGACCTTCTGGAGCCGGTGATCCGCTGGCACAGGGAAGGGCTTGTGCCGATGAAGGCCGAGCTCGCCGACGACCCGCGCTGCGAGCTGGTGCAAGGGGATTTCTTTGCCATGGCGGCGTCCGATGCCGGCTTCGATGGAGACCGGCCCGCCCGTCAGTATGACGCCATTCTGATCGACATCGATCACACGCCGGACCGGCTGCTGCATGGCGGGTCGCAAGGGTTCTACACCGCAGATGGTCTGCGCGCTCTGAAGCGGTTCGTGAAGGCCGGCGGGATTGTGGGGCTGTGGTCCGACGAGGCGCCGGATGAGGCGATCACGGGTTTGCTGGGGCAAGCCTTTGAAGAGGCCTGGGCCGAGCCGGTGGTGTTCGCGAACCCCCTGCAGGACGGGCGCGAGGTCACGCAGGCCGTCTACCTGGGCCGCAAGGGCTGAGCTGAAATCCGCTTAAACGCGACATGCTCTAATCGAGGATGCTGCCACGCCAGACCAGGCGTGACTGAAGCGTGACCGTACGTGGGGTGTCGTCCCACGTTTCGGAAAGATAGGTGACCGCGGCGTCGGAAATTTCTTCCACCGGCTGGCGAAACGTCGTCAGGTTGTAGCTTTCCCAGGAAGCCTGCTCGATATCGTCGAAACCGATCACGGAGACATCTTCCGGCACCCGCAGCTTGAAGCGGCGGCGGGCGGCGTCGAGGACGCCGCAGGCGATCAGGTCCGTCACGCAAAAAATCCCGTCCGGTCTTTTTGATCCGGTCAGGAGCCGTGTGCCCACGTCAAGACCTGTCTGGTAAGATGTCATTCCGCTTGCTTCCTCAATGACCTCGCTTCCCGCTTCAGCGGCGGCCGCGCGGAAGCCCCTGCAACGATCTTCCAGGCTGGGGGTTCGTGCCTGGGAGGAGGCAAGCGCCGGGCGTGTGCACCCGGCGGCCGCAAGCGAGGCGAAGGCCTGCCGCCCGGCTGCGAAGTCGTTCACCCTGATCCGCAAGGTGCCCGCCCGCTCCTCGTTGCGATTGATCAGGACCAGACGCATGCCGTTGCGAAGACAGATCTCGGCCAGTGAGGCATCGGGCATGCCGGACAGCACGATGGCTGCATCCGTGCGATAGGAAATGGCTTGCCGCAGCGCTTGCGCCACGCTTTCGTCCGAGCGGTCCGTATTGATGAGCAGCCCGACCTTGCCCGCGGCCTGTAACCTCTCGGACAGGGTGGCGAGCAGAAAGGACCGGTAGGGCGTCTGGATCTCGGCCGAAATCAGCGCAACGATGCCCGTCTTCGAGGTCAAAAGCCCGCGCGCCAGATTGTTGACGTGATACCCCAGTGTTTCGGCCGCCGCGTGTACCTTGGCCCGCGTTTCGGAAGAGACGGATGCGCCAGGTGTAAACGCTCGCGAAACGGCTGTGCGCGATACGCCGGCCAGTTGCGCAACATCCTTCGCGCTTACCTTGTTCTTGATCATGTCACATTCCCGCAATGCTGTGCATCTGGTTCCTTTGGTCTAATTATAACAAATTTTTGACACTTTCTTGACAAGAGGCGGCATTGGTTTCAATTTAATGCACAGGTGTGCAAAACACCAATTCCCGGATTTTGGGAAAATGGGAGGAAATCATGAAACTTTTGAAATATGCCCTTCTGGGCGGTCTTGCCGTGTCGCCTGCCAGTGCGATGGCGGACGAGCTGAACCTGATCTGTTCGGCTGACGTGGTGATCTGCGAGAAGCTTGTCAGCGAGTTCGAGGCCAGCCATTCGGACATCGACGTGAACATGGTGCGCCTGTCGTCGGGCGAAGCCTATGCCAAGATCCGGGCGGAGGCCCGCAACCCGCAAACCGATCTCTGGTGGGGCGGCACCGGCGATCCGCATCTTCAGGCCGGCCAGGACGGGCTGAGCGCGAAGTATGAATCGCCCATGCTGGGCGAACTTCAGGACTGGGCGCAAGGCCAGGCCAAGGTCTCCGACTATCACACCGTGGGCGTTTACTCCGGCGCGCTCGGCTGGGGCTACAATACCAAGATCCTTGAAGAAAAGGGGATCGCTCCGCCGATGTGCTGGGCCGACCTGCTTGATCCCGCGCTGAAGGGCGAGATCCAGATCGCCGATCCGAACTCCTCTGGCACAGCCTACACGACGCTGGCGACGCTGGTTCAATTGCTCGGCGAAGACGAGGCGTTCGACTTCCTCAAGAAGATGCACGCCAATGTCTCGCAATACACCAAGTCGGGCAGTGCGCCTGTGAAGGCCGCCGCGCGCGGCGAAACCGGTCTGGGGATCGTGTTCCAGCATGACGCCGTCGCGCAGGCTGTGGCCGGCTTCCCGATCGGCGTTGTCGCTCCTTGCGAGGGAACGGGCTACGAGATCGGCTCCATGTCCATGGTCGAGGGGGCTCAGAACCCCGAAGCCGCGAAGACATTTTACGATTGGGTGCTGACGGCGGAAGTCCAGAGCCTGATGCCGGAGGCCGGTTCGTTCCAGATCCCCTCCAACGCCAGTGCAAAGCCGCCCAAGGAAGCTCCGGATCTGTCGACGATCAAGCTGATCGACTACGACTTCGCCGAATACGGCAGTGCTGAACGGCGCAAGGCGCTTCTGGCGCGCTGGGATAAAGAGATCGGCTCGTTGCCGCTCCAGTAAATCCCTGACAGGGCGGGTGGCCTTCCGGTCACCCGCTGCCCGGCCTTCCAGACCCATCGGACCGATCCATGACATCCAGAGACAACCGCAGGCTCGATCTGATCCTCGCGGCCGGGGTCTTCGCGTTGATCGCGTTGCCCTGGTACCGCATTCGCTCGGGTTTCTTCAGCTTCGAATGGCTGGAAGATTTCATTTCTTCAGAAAAGCTCTGGCCCGGTCTGGTGCAGGGATTGATGGGGCGCTGGCAGCTCTGGCCGGTTCTGATGCTGCTCGCCGTTGCCGTCTTGCTGCGGTTCACACAGGCCCCCGGGAAACGCGGCGGTGCGCTGATTGCCGTCGGCGCGGCGGGTCTCGCCTGGATGCTGGCCGAAGGGCTGGCAATCGGCCTGCGCGGCTGGAACTGGGGGCTGCTTGAAGCGACCTTCGGCGATGTCGCCGGGCAGCAGGCATTCGGTGCCGGCGCCGTTGTGCTGGGAACGCTCTTTGCCCTGATGATCGCCTTTGGCGCCGCCGAACGCGGTGCCCTCAAGGGCGATGCCTTCGTGCTTGGCGCGATCACGCTGCTGGTGCTGCTGGTCGCCACGTTTGTCTTTTACCCGCTGGTGTCGATGTTTGCCGGTGCGTTTCAGGAGTTCGACGGGTCTTTCACCAGCGAAGGCGTGCGCCGGAATATTGTCGACCCGAAAATCTGGTCGCTGGCCTGCTTCTGGGGCGGAAACTGCGGTGTTGCATGGCGCACCTTCTTCCTTGCGATCTGCACCGCGACCGGGACGACGCTGCTCGGCCTGGTGTTCGCGCTGGTGGCAACGCGGACGGGCTTCAGGTTCAAGAAATCGCTGCGCCTGCTGACGGTGCTGCCGATCATCACGCCGCCCTTCGTCGTCGGCCTCGCGCTGACCATGCTGCTGGGGCGTTCCGGATCGCTGACCCAGGTGATCGAGTCCGCCACGGGCTGGGAACTGGGGCGCTGGCTCTATGGACTGACCGGCATCTGGATCGCCCAGATGCTGAGTTTCACCCCGATTTCCTTCCTCGTCCTGATCGGGGTCGTGGACGGCATCAGCCCGTCGATGGAAGAGGCCAGCCAGACCCTTCGCTCCGACCGCTGGCGGACCTTCCGCAAGGTCTCGCTGCCGCTGATGGCTCCGGGGCTGGCGAACGCCTTCCTGATCGGCTTCATCGAGTCGATGGCCGACTTCGGCAACCCGCTGGTGCTGGGCGGCTCCGGCGGTGTGCTGTCGACCGAAATCTTTTTCGCCGTGGTGGGGGCGCAGAACGATCCGTCCCGCGCCGCTGTGCTGGCGATGGTCCTGCTGTTCTTCACCCTTTCGGCCTTCCTGGCGCAGCGGCTCTGGCTGTCCGGGCGCAACTATGCGACGGTGACGGGCAAGGGCGACGGCGGGCGGCATATCAGCCTGCCGCGCCGGGTCGGCTGGCCGGTGATCACGGTGGCTGTCGCCTGGGCCGCCTTCACCATCACGGTCTATGCGATGATCCTGTTCGGCGGCTTCGTGAAGATCTGGGGTCTCGACCACTCCCTGACGCTCGATCACTACGCCAAGGCCTTCGGCGTTGGCTGGGACAACGGGGTCCTTTGGACCGGTGTCGCCTGGGACAGTTTCTGGACGACGATGGAGATCGCGCTGATCGCGGCGCCGCTGACCGCGGCGGTGGGCCTGCTGACCGCATGGCTGATCGTGCGCCAGAGGTTCCCGGGGCGCGGGGTGTTCGAATTCGCGCTGATGATGAGCTTTGCCATTCCCGGCACGGTGATCGGCATCAGCTACATCATGGCGTTCAACCTGCCGCCGCTGCAGATGACAGGCACCGCGGCGATCCTGATTGCCTGCTTCGTCTTCCGCAACATGCCCGTGGGCGTGCGCGGCGGGGTGGCGGCCATGGCGCAGCTAGACGGCTCGCTTGACGAAGCGTCCCTGACGCTGGGGGCAAGTTCCGGCCGGACCATGCGCAAGGTGATCCTGCCGTTGATGCGCCCAGCGATCCTCGCCGCGCTGGTCTACAGTTTCGTGCGGGCAATCACCTCGATCTCGGCGGTGATCTTTCTGGTCAGCGCGAAATACAACATGGCCACGGCCTATATCGTCGGGCTGGTCGAGAACGGCGAATACGGCATCGCCATCGCCTATTCCTCTGTCCTGATCCTGGTGATGATCACCGTCATCGGCGGCTTCCAGCTGCTGGTCGGGGAACGCCGCATCCGGCGGGGCGAGGAAAAGGCCGCCAATTCCAGTTTTTCCGCAAAGGAAGCACGAGCATGACGCAGACAAAAGGCGCTGTGGCGTTCCGCAACGTGCGGAAGACCTTCGGCAGTTTCACCGCCATTCCCGATCTGACGCTGGACATCGAACCCGGCAAGCTGGTCACGCTGCTGGGGCCGTCCGGCTGCGGCAAGACAACGACGCTGCGGATGCTGGCGGGGCTGGAAAGCCCGACGGACGGACAGATCCTGATCGGCGGCGACGATGTCACCCGCCTGCCTGCCGACCGGCGCGACGTGTCGATGGTGTTCCAGAGCTATGCGCTGTTCCCGCACATGCGCGTCGGGCAGAACGTGGCCTACGGCCTGGAAGCAGGTGGCATGAAATCGGCCGAGGCGCGCAAGCGTGCGGAAGAGGCGCTGGAACTGGTCGGCCTGTCCGGCCTCGCGGGCCGCTTGCCGGCGGAACTCTCCGGCGGTCAGCAGCAACGCGTCGCCGTGGCGAGGGCGCTGGTGCTCGAGCCGCAGGTGCTGCTGCTGGACGAACCGCTGTCGAACCTTGATGCCCGACTGCGCCGCAAGGTGCGCACGGACATTCGCGAGTTGCAGCAGCGGATCGGTCTCACCGCCGTCTACGTCACCCACGATCAGGAGGAGGCGCTCGCCGTCTCCGACACCATCGTGGTGATGAAGGAGGGCAAGGTCGCGCAGATCGGCACACCCCGCGAACTTTACGAATCCCCGGCCTCGGACTTCATCGCCGACTTCATCGGCGAGGCGAATGTGGTCGACGGCCGCGTGCTGTCGGTCCAAGGCGATGTCGCGCAGGTCGAGCTGGGTGGTGTGACGCTGTCATTGCCCTCCAGGGGCCAGTCGCCCGGACCCACGCAGATATCGCTGCGCTCGAACGCGCTGAAAGTGACGGTTGCCGGAAAGGGGGATGGAACGGGCATAAAGGGCACCATCGCCTCTTCCGCCTATCTCGGCGATCACGTCGAATATGAAATCGACGGCCCGCTGGAGCGGATTTTCGTGGTCGACGATGAGAGCGACACGCCTTTGCCGTCGGGCACGGCTGTTGCCCTGGAAGTACGCCCGCGCGGCGTTGCGCTGATCCCGGGGACTGCATGATGCTGAATGACCTGAATGCGGAACGCTTGAGCCTGGCGGTCGATCTGGCCCGCCGCGCCGGTGACCTGGCGCTGGAGTATTTTCATCGGCGCGACGCGCTTGTCGTCGAGACGAAGCGCCATGTGACCGATCTGGTGTCCGAGGCCGACCGGGAAGTCGAAACCCTGATCCGCAGCGCCCTGGACAAGGCCTTTCCGGACGACGCGCAACTGGGCGAAGAGCACGGGCTGAGCGAAGGCCGGTCCGGCTTCACCTGGGTGATCGATCCCATCGACGGAACCGCGCCGTTCCTCAACGGCCTGCCGGGCTGGTGCGTCTCCATCGGCGCCTGCGACGACGCCGGCCCGGCGCTGGGCGTGATCTATGCACCGGTGCTGGACGAGCTTTTCGTGGCCTTCCGGGGCCAGGGGGCGACACTGAACGGCGCACCGATCCGCGCGCTCGACGGCGATCTTCGCGCCGGTCTGCTGGGCATCGGCGCGAACGACCGGGTGGCCAGCAAACGCGTCGGCCGGATGCTGACCGAGCTGATGGACGCCGGCGCCGGCTGGATGCGCTACGGCTCCGGCGCGCTGATGCTCGCCTGGGTCGCCGCCGGCCGCCTGACCGGCTACGCCGAACCCCGCATGAGCGCCTGGGACTGCATGGCGGGCTATGTCCTCATCCTCGAGGCCGGCGGCCGCGTTCTGCCGTTCCCCGACGGCCCTGGCCTGACCCTCCCCGCACCGGTCATGGGCGCCTCGTCAGGGGCGTACGACGAACTCCGGGATATTTGTGCTTTTGGATCTGCGCCGGATTGGTAGGGAGGCTGGGGGAGGAAAGGCGTTTGCTGGAGCTTTCGGCGGGATTGTTGAGGACTGTCTGTGATGGACGAGACTGTCTCACAAGGACCTATTACCAGCACAAAGGTGTCTCGGCGGTTTGATCGGTCCGCAGCCGGTGTCAAAAAAAATTCCGAACGTCTGCTTCGCGTCCCCAATTCGGACCTTCTTTGACTCTCGATTCGGTTCTGAAAGCAGCCATTTATAACAGGTTTAAGCGAAAGGCTGAGGAGGCTAGGAAGTAGACGTTTATTGCTCCAAACTCGGACGGTCGCAATGCGATTTTCCGTCCGCTTTCAACGCTGCGCCATTCCCTCACTCGGTATATCGGAGCATCTTGGAAGGAGGACGCGGAACCTGTGTGGGAATTTTACACCAAAAAAACTTGGCACTGGTCGTGACCTCAACCTTGGGTACACTGCTGTCTGTAATTGCATAAGTCAGCAGCCAAGAAATTGCGAGAATCCAAATGAGCAAAACTCATCTCACCCAAATATGGCAGGCTCTCTCAATACTCTGCGTCTTGTTCCTCATCACAAGTGTCATATCCCTCCAAGGTGGCTCTGAGTTTTTAGGCCGACTCTTTGGAGACAAAGCTGGGAATGCCGGGGACAATGCATCTGCAGTCGGATATTTTGGGGCGATTATTGGAAGCGGTCTATTGCTACTTTCTTCAGCGGCACTGTGGCTATATGCAAAGCGCCATGGGACCAGCTGGCATAGTAGAATACCAGTTGTCTGGTTGAAGGGGCTGAATACGAGCGCGCGCGAGGGGAAAATATTTCAGTTCTCGGTTTTGATAGTATTTATCGTTATTCCGATTGTTGGCATTCTGCGGTCCATGGAAGTAGCAGAAGCAGGAGACATTTGTGAGCTCAACACCAACACGTTTTACCGGGGTTCGGAAACAACCCTTTTGTGGCCGCCCACCGCCGAACAGGGCGAGCAAATGCGTCTTCAAAAACAAGATTTCGGTGGCAAGCCTTGTATCGGCGGCGTTGAGTTGTTTCCTCGCAGTCTGACGCCACTCGGGTTTTATGGAGTGCCGCTTGCTGCAACGATACTAACTATTTTTGCTTTAACCTCAGTTTTTCGCTCATCAGAGCAGATCAAGGCAGATCAAGAAAACGATGAAAGCGTTTAGTAAGGTCTGCCCTACCGGTTTGTCTGTATTTAACAGTGGCCCAAACACCCTCTACCATTTCGTTTGGTTGAATCGGCAGCACGATCAATTGTTCGTTTTGCTCCTTTCAAATTCTGTTCGACAGAATTGATGAGGTCTTTTCTGGCATCTTCAAGCTTTTGCTGCACTTTCTTTAATTCAGATGCAAACTGTGCTTGAGCCTTGCGGTCAATCCCTACAGCATTTAAGAACTTAACGACTTCGTTGTTTGGTCCCGGGCCTTTGGTCACATCATTCCATGCGTTCCTAAAGAACTTGACGAATTCATTGTTGGGCCCAAATTCGAAATCCCCAATCCGCACGGCGATTTCAAGGTTCGTGTCACAACCTGTTTGACGCGCGTGCGCTTTGATTGCGTCTTTTGTCACAGCATCAATCTGATCCCGTTGTGAATTGGTCCTTTCGATCAACTGATTAGCGATCATCTGCGACTGATCACCTGAAAAATCATCCATCGGGCGGGGCGTTACTTGGATCTGCAGATCGGCCGATGCGAATATGGAGTCGGGTCGAACTGAAAATACGCGCGGGAACAAGGTGGTCGTTGCGCCCACGTTACGGGTTACTACCCACCAATCCCGCGACCAGCGGCTATTGCCGCTTGGCTGCGGTTTGGGAAACAAAAGCAGGTTCGGCTTGGCGTCGTACAGCAGAATTGGTTCCAAGACCTCAGGCCCAATCGGCGCCTTGATACGGACGCCAACTTTCGGCGCGCTGATCCACCCTTCGCGAAACTTCAATTTACCATCGGACAGAGCTACCAAGTCCAGATTTTCGCACGTAGCGTTCCATTTCAATACAGCGCTGGGGCGTCCTTCGGCATCTTTGATGATAAGTGGCTCTGCGTTGACTTTCGCGACCTTGGTTGCCCCGGTATTGACATCAAAGCCTACCGAAGTACCTGCGCCGCCACCGATGAGCGGATCAATATGAATTCCAAGCGCCAACTTACCAACGGCACTAACAGGAAGGTTAAAGCCAACTCGTCCAATTTCCTGTTGGAAAGAGGGTTTACCCATTTTCACCGTTGCCCAAGCGCATGTCGCGCATTCGATGTAGGTGCGAGCTCCGCCTCTCGCGACCCCGTCGATACTCCAATCTTCGCGGGACAAATCTCCCTGGTAGGAGATCAGTTTGAAGGAGACTTCCCTTTGCTCCGGGGTCAAGGTAGCGAGTTGTCCTGTCAAATCGGCGATCAAACGATTTTGAAGACGGGCCGCAATTTTTGGCTCTTCGTCATCCACGCCGAAAGCGATAAGTTCAGCGGGCAGGTTTTCCTGCAGGCGTTCATATTGCTCTTGGACAGCAAGCCTTAACTCAACCTGGCTGACTTTGGGTGGTGAGTCGGGCTCAATATCTTTGGCATCTTCCTTGCGCAGCTTTCCCATCAACCAAATCGCATTGCCACTATAAATGGGCGCTGTATATGCAATCGGTGACCTCAGCTTGGTCTTTGGCGCACTGACCGAATAAGTGAGAACGGCGTCTTTACCCGTTTTTTTCTCTTCTCTTTTACTGTCAATTCCGGTTTCGATAGTGAATTCTGCCGGGAGATCGACACTCGTCTCGAAAACCTCGGGTTCCAATAGCGTCCGGGCCAGATCAGGGGCAAGTCTTGACCAGAAGCGATTTGCACTCACTGACAGGCGGCCAAGTTTCGCGATGGGCTGGACTCTTATTGGCTCCAGCAGGAAATGGATCCGGGCAATTTCTTTGCCTTTTTTGTCACTGGCATATTCAATACGAGAGACTAGAACTGCGCCTTCCATTAGAAGGTTTAGTGTAAGCGGGCCCTTCTGCGCGGTGATTTTGACCAGCGCATCAAGTGAGGCGAGAGACGGAACCAGGGCAATGTCATCGACCGTGACCTCGGTGCCGCTTAAAAAACCATTGCCCCTGTTGACGAGTTTGCTCCCGACCACGGTTGATAAAAGTGTAGCGATCGCTTTCCTGTTGATGCCCGCTGAAACGTCCCAACCGCCAGTGGCATTTCCGTGATCCAGCGCCTTTCGCGTAACATCAAGAGCCTTCCAGCGGGTTTTCCAACCATTCTCAACGATCAACGTACCAAAGGACGACCGAGCTTTCTGCATGTCGCCGGCCTGGGCGGCAAAGTTCTTGCGGTCCCTGCATTCAAAATTGGTTTCGCATTTCGGGATATTCAGGACATCCCCCGGAAATATAAGGTCGGGATGCGTCACAACATTCGAATTTTTCTTTGCAAGGTGTGGAAATGAAACGCCGTGAAGAAGGTATTTTTCGCTCAGTTTCCATAGGTTTTCACCAAAACCTACCTTGTGCTCTTGATTGGCCGTCTCTGCGGAACGGGCGAAACTGGTAAAGGTCGCTTGAATTAGCGAAATTGCTATAAACGTGAGTAACATTTTACGGAAAAAGTCAGAAGAATGCATTGTTAAATCCCCCGGGGCAATTCAACAGCCACCTTTAAAAGCGTTAATTATATCACAGGAGGTGTGTGAATATAAGTGCACCAAAAAATAGCAACGCTTTTATATTCCAAGCCAAGCGGTTCGGCTAATAGTTGGTAAATTTGAACCCTCTTATACTCTGCTGTAAGAACGAGGGAAAACGGCAAGAAAATGCCTCGCTAGTTACTCTGAACGAAAGTGGGTAATTTCTTCCACAGATCTAATTTAATCTAATCGAGGAAGGTAGGGGATGAGCGCGACAATGAAAAAGAGCTGAATAGGCGGAGTGTGGACAGTCGCTTGGGTTTGTGTCAGCAACTGTATGGGCCGAAAGCCACAGAAATTCTTGCTAAACAAATATCTGCTAAGATAATCTGAATACTGCAAGAGGACAGTCCGCTTTCGGCTCCATTCCGGCCATTTGCACAAGAGCAGCGAAAATCCGCTCCCCACCCAATCCGCCTCCATATCGCAGCCACTCGTCCCGCCTTATTTCCTTTCCCGACAAGCCCCCCCCAAGTTGACACCCCCGCACGGCACCGCTACTCCTTTCCCATGGGGTTCCTGCGAACGCCCCGTGAGGCTCAGGCCCAAGATTCGCGAGCGACATTTGTTTCGGCGCCGGTGGCGGCGGCAAGTGTGTTCGATTGAGGATCAAGGAGCCGAAAATGCCAGCCCCCAATGAAATCACCATCTCCAATCTGCAGCGCCTGATCGGTACGCCGGACTGCCCGGCGATCGTCGATATTTCCATCGATCCGGACTTCGACGAAGACCCGTATTTCATCCCCGGCTCGTTCCGGCACCCGCATACGGACAAGCGCGGGCTTGTCGAGCGGCTGGACGGCAGGGCTTGCGTCATCACCTGCCAGCGCGGGATCAAGCTCAGTCAGGGGCTTGTCGCCTGGCTGCGCACGGAAGGGGTTCAGGCGGAATATCTGTCCGGCGGCATGTATGCGTGGCGGGATACGCCCGGAACCCTGCGCATCCCCGCCGGATCGATCCCGGAGCCGGTCGATGGCGCGACGCTGTGGGTCACACGGCACCGCCCGAAAATCGACCGTATCGCCTGCCCGTGGCTGATCCGACGGTTTGTCGACCCTAAGGCAAGGTTTCTGTTCGTGTCCCCCGTCGAGGTGGAAGGCGTGGCGAGCCGCTATGGCGCGACGCCGTTCGACATCGAGAACGTTCATTTCTCGCACCACGGGGAGTGCTGCACCTTCGATACGATGCTGGAGACGTTCGAGCTCAAGAGCGCGGCCCTGGAGCGTCTGGCGGATGTCATTCGTGCGGCTGACACCAACCGGCACGATCTGTCGCCCCAGGCGGCAGGCCTGCTGGCGGTCTCGGTCGGCCTGTCGCGGCAATATTCGGACGATGTGAAGCAGCTTGAAGCCGGCATGACCGTCTATGACGCGCTCTATCGCTGGGCGCGGGACGGGTTCGAGGAAGGTCACGACTGGGTTCCGTCTTCCGGTTCAGCATCCGCCCCGGCCTCCCCATCTGCCACCAAAGCGGAGCCGTGGTCCTGATGACGGCGAATGAGACCGTGAACGGGGACGGCGTGCCGTCCCTTGCCGCCGCGACGCGGGTCTGGGCGCGGATCGGAGTTCTGTCGTTCGGCGGGCCCGCTGCCCAGATCGCGCTGATGCACCGGGAGGTTGTCGAGGACCGCCGCTGGCTTTCAGAGCAGACCTTTTTGAACGCGCTGTCGTTCTGCATGCTTCTGCCCGGACCCGAAGCCATGCAACTGGCGACCTACGCGGGCTGGCGGATGCACGGCACGGTCGGTGGGCTTGTGGCCGGGCTGCTGTTCGTACTGCCGGGGGCGGCGCTGATGCTGCTGCTGGCCGCGCTTTACGTGACCTTCGGGGCGCTGCCGCTGGTGCAGGCGCTGTTCCTGGGCGTCAAGGCGGCGGTTCTGGTGATCGTGCTCGAGGCGCTGCTGCGCATTTCCCGGCGCGCACTCACCCGTCCTCTGCATTATTGGATCGCGGCGGGGGCCTTCGTGGCGCTGTTCGTCCTCGATGCGCCCTATCCGCTGGTCATAGCGGCTGCCGCTGCGGTTGGCTTGGTTTCGGGGAAAGGGAGCGGGACGGGTGAGGTTGCGCAGGGCCGGGCGGCTGTCAGCCCCTGGGGCACGCTTCGGACAGTCCTGGTCTGGCTGGCGCTGTGGTGGTGTCCGCTGGTGTTGCTGGAATTTGTCTTTCCCGGGCAGGTGCTGGGTGAAATCGGCCGGTTCTTCTCGGTGTTGGCGACGGTCACCTTCGGCGGGGCCTATGCCGTGCTGGCCTATATGGCGCAGGAGGCGGTCAGCGGCTTCGGCTGGCTGAGCGCGGCGGAAATGGCGGATGCGCTGGGTCTGGCCGAGACAACGCCGGGCCCGCTGATCCTGGTCACCGAATTTGTCGGCTTTCTGGCGGCGGCGCGTGCCGGAACGGGCGAAGCGGACCTTGTCATGGGGGTTGCCGGGGCCGTAGTGACGCTTTGGGCGACCTTCGTTCCGTGCTTCCTGTGGGTCTTTGCCGGTGCGCCCTATATCGAGCGGCTTCATGCCATGCCGAAACTGAAAAGCGCCCTGGACGCCATCACGGCGGCGGTGGTCGGCGTGATCCTGAACCTGTCCATATGGTTCGCCCTGCAGGTCACGTTTTCCGACGTCTTCCGGCTGGACTTCGGACCGCTGCGGCCCTTGCTGCCGGACGTGACCTCGCTGGACTGGCGGGTGCCGGTGCTGACGCTGGTCGCGGGGCTGCTGGTGCTGCGCCTGCGCAAGGGCATACCGCTGACGCTGACGGTGTGCGCGCTGCTTGGTCTTCTGCTGTCGCGGATCTGACGGGCAGCGGTGTCAGGGGCGCGCCTGAACACGCCGGCGCATCCGCCCGGCCCGTAATGCTTCCAACATTGTTCTGGAACAACGTGGCGGGGCGGCCGAATTGCTAAATCCCTTTCCGACGGATTTTTCTAACCGGAAGGAGAGACCTATGCTGACGCGTAGAGCCGCATTGATGGGTGCAGCCGGCATTGCCGCGAGCCCGCTTATCGTAAAGGTCGCACAGGGCGAGGAAATCATGGACACGTCCATGGCGCCGCCCGTCGACCTTTCCACCCTCAAGCGCATCAAGCACAAGCTGGTGGCGCCGCCCTTCGTGCATGCGCACGATCAGGTGGGCCCCGCCGAGCCGCGGATCGTCGAATTCGAGATGAAGATCGTCGAGAAGGAAATGCAGATCGCCGATGACGCCTATCTGCAGGCGATGACCTTCAACGGCTCCGTACCCGGACCGCTGATGGTGGTGCATGAGGGCGACTATGTCGAGCTGACGCTGTTCAACAGCGCCGACAACACGATGCAGCACAATATCGATTTTCATGCGGCCACCGGCGCGCTGGGCGGCGGATCTCTGACGCTGGTCAATCCGGGCGAAAAGACCAAGCTGCGCTTCAAGGCGACACGGCCGGGCACCTTCGTCTATCACTGCGCGCCGGGCGGTCCGATGATCCCGTGGCACGTCGTCTCCGGCATGTCGGGCGCCATCATGGTGCTGCCGCGCAAGGGACTGAGCGATCACAACGGCGAACCGGTCACCTACGACCGGGTCTACTATATCGGCGAGAACGACTTCTATGTCCCGAAGGACGAGAATGGCGACTACATGCGTTTCGACGATGTCGGCGACAGCTACGCCGATACGCTTGAGGTGATGAACGGGCTGATCCCCAGCCATGTGGTGTTCAACGGCAAGGTCGGCGCCCTGACCGGCGACGGCGCGCTGAAGGCCAACCAGGGCGAACGGGTGTTGCTGGTCCACAGCCAGGCGAACCGGGATTCCCGGCCGCATCTGATCGGCGGACACGGCGATCTGGTCTGGGAGCTGGGCAAGTTCAACAATCCGCCCGACCGGGACCTGGAAACCTGGTTCATCCGCGGCGGTTCCGCCGGGGCGGCGCTCTACGAGTTCCTGCAGCCGGGCGTCTACGCCTATGTGAACCACAATCTCATCGAGGCGGTGAACCTCGGCGCCACGGCGCATGTGCTGGTCGAGGGCGAGTGGAACAACGACCTGATGGAACAGCTCGTCGCTCCCACGGAATATGACGTCGCCTTCGAGGGCAAGACAGCTCTGCCGTGACACCGGCCGGGTGCAATCTCAACAGTGGGGGCGGCCGTTTTCGCGGCTGCCCCTTTTTTTCATGTGAAAGGGGACCGAAATGAAATCCCTGCTTCTGGCCGGCGCGGCCTTGTCGGTCGTCGCAACAGCCACTCTAGTGACCGTCTGGACGATCACCCGGCCCGCCATCACAGACCTGCCGGAAACGGTCACGATCGAACCGGGAGAATACAGCTACCGGCCCGCCGGCGTGTACCGCTTTTACGGAAAACTGGTCGATGTGCCCCTGGAAACGCTGGTTGCGGATCAACCCCTGGAAATCATGAAGTTTCAGGTGAGCCGCGCCGAATACGCCGCCTGTGTGGCCGCCGGCGCCTGTCAGGCGTCCATCGTCTCGCTGGGCGGCAGCGCCACAAGCGCGGACCTGCCGCAAACCGAGGTCAACTGGTATGACGCAACGGCCTATGCGGCCTGGTTCTCGCGTCAGACCCGCCAGCACTGGCGCCTGCCCGATGACCGGGAATGGCAGCGCGCGGCGGCGGAACGGTTTTTGGAGGACGAGATCGTCGCCGAAGACGAGGACGATCCGGCGCAGCGGTGGCTCGCCGCCTATGCGCGCAATGTCGCCGCACGGGGCAATGGCGAGCTGGAGCCCGAGCCGCAGCCGCGCGGAACCTTTGGCGAGAACTCCCACGGGGTGGTCGACATGTCCGGCAACGTCTGGGAATGGACCACGACCTGTGTGGCCAACACAGATTTGACGGCCGATGGCGTTTCGCCCGTCAAGCAGCAGGAATATTGCGGCGCCCATATCGCGGAAGGCAAGCACCGGGCGATCATTATCGATCTTGTGCGCAACCCGAAGGTCGGAGGCTGCGCCGCCGGTCTTCCGGCGGACTACGTGGGCTTCCGGTTGGTGCGGGCCAGATAGGGCCCGATGCGCAGGGCGAAAAGCGAGAAGCCCGCGGCCCATAACAGCGCCGCGATCCACAACCCGGTGATGCCGGCGAAGGATACATCCGGGAAACAGACCCGAACGAGGGCCGCCAGGAAAACCATACCGGCGGCGGCCGTCAGAACCGGCCCGGCCACAAGCGCGTGGCCGGTATGTCCCAGGGACGCGCGCATCATCACCGCGAGGGTCATGCCGCCGATGGCGCCGATGCCGAGCAGATGGACGCCGACGGCAGCGGGCAACAGATCGAAGGACGCGGCGGCGTTCGCCGCAAGGCCGAGGGGCACGAAGCCGTAGGCGACATGCAGCATCAGCAGCAGGGGCGAGGGTCCCGTGCGCAGGCCCTGCCAGCGCCTCAGACGCATGAAGTGCAGCGCGGCGGCGATCAGCAACAATACGCCCGTCACTCGGCCATCGGGATGAAACGCCCATGTCAGCAGCGCGGCTGCCCCGACAAGCAGACAAACCGCATCGAAGCGGCCGGCGGGAGCAGGCAGATGCGCGGGATTACGCTTCACCAGCCAGTTGCGGGTGAAGCTTGGAATGATCCGGCCGCCGATCAAGGTGATCAGGAAGATGACAACCGCCAGGCCCAGCCGGCGGCCGGTATCGGCGCTGCCGTAGGTGAGCGCCTCGATATGAAACATCAGGTTGGCACCGAACAGGATGAGCACCGGCACCACGACCATCAGGTTGCGCCAGTTGCGCCCGGCGACGATCTCCACCACGATCATCGCGACGATCGCGGCCAGAAATCCGGTGTCGATCAGCATAGCCACGACGGCTCCGGGACCGAAAAGACCGGCGCAGGCCAGTCGTCCGGCGATCCACAGCGACAGCAGGAAGAAAAGCGGCCAGCCCCGTTTCGGCATTCGTCCCGTCCAGTTCGGGATCGCGGTGAACAGAAATCCCGCGATGACGGCGGACGCATAGCCGAACAGCATTTCATGGACATGCCAGTCGGTGGGCGTGAACGGCCCGGCAATCGTCAGGCTTCCGTCGAGGACCAGCATCCAGATGACAATCGCCGCGACGGCGAATACCGACGCGGCGAGGAAAAAGGGCCGGAAGCCGTAGCTGAACAGCGCCGGACCACCGAAGGATTTCGGGTTTGAACCTGTCATGGCAGTGCCTTTGATCTTGTCGCCTTGCGTTGCAACAGAAGGGGGCGATGCTCGTTCTCAGCACCGCCCCCGGTTTCGTTCAAATGATTGGCGGTTATTTGACCTTGGCGAAGATGTCTTCAAACCGCTTTTTGGCCTTGCCCTTCTGCTTGACGGCCTGGACGGCGTCGAGGTTCGTGGCGTCGCCGACCTGGATCAGCGCGACCATGCCCATGCCATAGTGGGGGGTGCATTTGATGCCGTAGAGGCCTTCGGCTTCGACTACGAGAGAGAAGTCCTTGCTCATCTTGCTCTTGAAAGCGGGAACGCCGTCCGGGAGCATCCCCTTGATGCCTTCGGCATTGTGTCCCTTGTCGACGGAAACGAAGATGACCGTGTCGCCGGGCGCTGCCGCGACATAGTCGGGTTCAAAGACCATCGATCCGGCTTCGCCCTTGTTGAGCATCTTGACTTCATGGGTTTCCGCGAAGGCAGCCCCCGTCATCAGGGCGAGAGCGGCAGCCAGGGTGAGAGTTTTACGTAGCATCGGAAATCCCTTTCTTCGTTTCCGGAGTATTTTCTGTGGCTCCGTTATGCTTAAGTCACGGCGAACAGACTTTGTGCTGCAACAAACTCCGGAACGACGCGTGAACAGAATCGACGAAAGCCTGCTGGTAGGCCTCCCGCCTTTCCGGCGTCTGGAGAGGAAACAGATCCGGGAGATACTCGATCTGGCCGTATCGAAGCGGTTCGACGAGGGCGTGGCGGTGTTTTCCGAGGGCATGCCCGCCGAGCGGTTCTATCTTCTGCTCGACGGCTATATCCGGGCGGTGAAGACCACGCCGGGCGGCGAGCACATCATCGCCATGCATATCGCACCCGGTCAGCTGTTCGGCATAGCGGCCGCGCTCGGGCGCGATACCTACCCCGCAACGGCGATCACGGCCGCCGAAACACTGGCCTTGTCATGGCCGATGCGGCTTTGGGATGAATTCACTGCGAAATACGACGGGTTCGCGTCCGAGACCTACAAGGTCGTCGGCGACCGGATGCAGGATATCCAGTCGCAACTGACCGAACTGGCGACGCAGGCCGTGGAACAGCGACTCGCTTCGGCGCTGCTCAGAATGGTCAACCAGTCCGGCCGGAAGGTCGATAACGGCATCGAGATCGCCTTTCCGGTGACGCGGCAGAACATTTCGGAAATGACCGGCACGACATTGCACACGGTCAGCCGGGTGCTGAGCGCCTGGCAGAAACAGGGCATCGTGGAGAGCACGCGGCGGCACATCGTGGTGACCGAGCCGCATCAGCTGGTCCTGTTAAGCGGTGTCGCGGGGTAATCCCGTCCGCCGTTGACCGGACCCTGTCCGACGGGGCCATGAGGCCGCGCGGTCACAACCCCGCCGCGGCGCGAAGCTCGGCGCGAAAATCCTGCTCATCCAGGTCATATTCCCTGCAGGCATCGATGATCGTGTGGAACGGCGCGATCGGGCAGCCGTAGCAAAGCATCCTGTGCCGGATGAACACGGCAGGGGTCTGCGGCCAGACCTTGAACAAAAGGGTCAATGGCAGATCCGGATCGTCGATCTTCGCTTGTTTCATGGCACGATACTCCGTGCGTTCTTAAGCGCCCCAAAGCGTACTGTTCAGGAATATCAGGAGCCCCCGACGCCTGACCGTGAATGTTCTTCTTCATGACACGCAAATTCTCCGACTTCTTTGTCCTGCAACAACATCGGCTGTTTCGGATCGCTGTAATCCGGTTGGATCCGCAACAACGATCAGGTTTGGCACGATGTCAGAGATCCTTACTAAGTCGCGGGCCAGAAACGTTTTTTATGGGGGATCGCTGTTCTTCATAGTCGTTTTCGTGGCCATGACGGTTCATAGCCACCGCTATGTGGTGGCCACGTCGACCGCAGGCATGCCGCTGAGCGAAGAGGTCAAGCTCGGCAAGGAAGTCTGGGAGCGGCACAGTTGTATCAACTGTCACACGCTGCATGGCGAAGGGGCTTATTTCGCGCCCGAGCTGGGCAATGTGATGACCCGCTGGGGCGTCATGGACGATCCCGAGTCCGCCTATGAAATCCTCGATGGCTGGATGCAGGCACAGCCCTCCGGAGTGGAAGGCCGCCGCCAGATGCCGCATTTCGTCATCAACGAGGAAGAGATGCGCGGGCTGGCGGAATTCCTGCGCTGGGCCGACCAGACCGACACCCAGAACTGGCCGCCGAACGACGCGGGCTGAGGGAGAAAACTCATGAAATATCAATCGCAAAAAGTGGCGTATGCCTACTTTCTGGCGGCCATGGGGCTGTTCGGAATCCAGGTCATCGGCGGTCTGCTGGCGGGCTGGATCTACATTTCCCCCAACACGCTGTCCGAGCTTCTGCCGTTCAACATCATCCGCATGATCCATACCAACGCGTTGATCGTCTGGCTTCTGCTGGGGTTCTTCGGGGCGGCCTATTATCTTGTGCCGGAAGAAAGCGAACGGGAGATCTATTCGGTCAAGCTGGCCTATCTGCAGCTGATCATCCTTGTCGTCGGCACGCTGGGCGCCGTGGCGAGTTATCTCGTCGGCATTCACGGCGGGCGCGAATTCCTGGAGCAGCCGCTGTGGGTCAAGTTCGGCATCCTGGTGGCGGCGGTGATCTTCCTGGTCAACATCTCGCTGACGGTGCTTGCCGGACGCAAGACGGCGATCACCAACGTGTTGCTGACCGGCCTGTGGATGCTGTCGCTGCTGTGGATCTTCGCCTTCATCAATCCGTCGAACCTCAGCCTCGACAAGATGTACTGGTGGTTCATCGTCCATCTTTGGGTCGAAGGCACCTGGGAACTGGTGATGGCCTCGATCCTTGCCTTCCTGATGCTGAAACTGACCGGCGTCGACCGCGAGGTGATCGAGAAATGGCTCTATGTCATCGTCGCGACGGCGCTGTTCTCGGGCATCCTGGGAACCGGCCACCACTTCTACTGGATCGGCCTGCCCGGATACTGGCAGTGGGTCGGCTCGATCTTCTCGACCTTCGAGGTGGTGCCGTTCTTCGCCATGATGAGCTTCGCCTTCCTGATGGTCTGGAAAGGCCGGCGCAATCATCCCAACAAGGCCGCTCTGCTGTGGTCTCTCGGATCCGCCACCGTCGCCTTCTTCGGGGCCGGTGTCTGGGGCTTCCTGCACACGCTGCACGGGGTGAACTATTACACCCATGGCACGCAGGTGACGGCGGCGCACGGGCATCTGTCCTTCTATGGCGCCTATGTCGCCCTGAACCTGGCGATGTTCACCTACGCCATGCCGATGCTGCGGGGCCGGGCGCCCTACAACCAGGTGCTGAACATGGCCAGCTTCTGGCTGATGACCGGGGGCATGGCCTTCATGACCTTCGTGCTGACATTCGCCGGCACCATCCAGACCCACATGCAGCGGGTTGTCGGCGACTACTACATGGACGTGCAGGACCAGCTCGAAATCTTCTACATCATGCGCTTCGGCGCGGGTGTTGCGGTTGTGATCGGAGCCCTGCTGTTCATCTACAGCCAGCTGGTTATCCGGCGCGAGATTGTCGAACCGGGCAAAGTTGATGTGCTTCCGGACGGAGAGCGGGCATGAACGCGCACATGACGGATATCGCGGGACAGCAGGATGTCCCGTTCTATCGCCCTGTCGGCAACGAATGCACGGTTTTCGAGACGGCCCACGCGAATGGTTTGCCCCTTCTTTTGAAGGGGCCGACCGGCTGCGGCAAGACGCGGTTCGTGGAGCATATGGCGGCCAGACTCGGCCGCCCGCTCTACACGGTCGCCTGTCACGACGATCTTTCGGCGGCCGATCTGATCGGCCGCTACCTGCTGCGCGGCGGCGAGACGGAGTGGGTCGACGGGCCCTTGACCCGGGCGGTACGGGAAGGTGCGATCTGCTATCTCGACGAGGTCGTCGAGGCACGCAAGGATGTCACCGTCGTGCTGCATCCGCTGACCGACAACCGCCGCCGGCTGTTGATCGACCGCACCGGCGAGGAACTGGCGGCCCCGTCAGGCTTCATGCTGGTGGCGAGCTACAACCCCGGCTATCAGAATATCCTCAAACGCCTGAAACCTTCCACCCGGCAGCGGTTCCTGTCGATCGGCTTCGGTTTCCCGGATGCGGCCACCGAAATCGCCGTCGTCACACGCGAGAGCGGGCTGGAGGAAAATCGCGTTGCGCCGCTGGTGCGGCTCGCCGGCCATGTTCGAACCCTGTCGGGAATGGACCTGGAAGAAGGGATTTCGACGCGGCTGCTGATCTATGCGGCCACGCTGATTGCCGGCGGCATGCCGCTTGAGCGGGCGCTGGAAGTTGCCGTGATCGAACCGCTGACGGACGAGGCGGATGTACAGCAGGCGCTGCGCGATCTGATCGCCGTGGTCTACGGGTAGAACGGGAGCCGTCATGATCAGACCGCTTGACCTGATGGAGCCCGAGGAAACCGTCGGCAATCTCTGGCACGACTGGGCAAGCCGGATGGCCTCAACCGAAGGCTATCTGGACTGTGCGGTTCCCCTGGAGGCGGTCCGTGTCAGCCTGGCGGTGCTGTTTCGCGCCCTTGGCGGCGCGGGCGGCGTCGAAATCGGCGCGGCGGCGGCAACGGCCTCGCGCCATCGCCGCGGCGTGTTGCGCACTATCGGCGACACCCGGCAACTGGAACATCTGGCCAGCTTCGACGGGGAACGCCTGCGGCTGCCGCCGGTGATGGATGTGTTTCCGGCGGCCGATCTCAACCGCGCCGCCTATCTGTGGCTGGCCGCGATGGCGGCCTGCGGCGACACGCTGACGGCATCGGAACCTTCAATCGATCCGCTTGCGGAGGATCTACGGCATCTCGTGGCGATGCAGGCAGTGACGGCACGTGTGCTTGAGGCCTGTCCGGGACTGGAGAGCCTCCATGAAGCGTTGCGCGCCCATCTTGTGGAAACGCGCGCATCCCACGCCCATGGCAGCACCGAGGCCCTGGTCGAGGAACTGACGCGATGGCATCTCGGCGATCCGGCGCCGCCTGGCGCGCCCGCTTGCGATCTGATGCACAGGTATCGGGCCGGAACGCTGCAAGCACCGCGCGGCTATGCACCGCCCGCGCCGGTGCCGATCTGGTTGCGGCTGGAGCGTGCGGCGCCCGGCAAGGCGGCCGCCGATCCGGAGGCCGGAACGGCCCCGCCGGGCCTGGCGACGACGACCCGGAAAGTCGGCAAGCGTGAGGATCGCGAGGAAGCCAACCGCAAGGACAGCTTCATCATCCACCGTTTCGAGGCGATCCTGAGCTGGGTGGAGAGCATGAACCTCAACCGCTCGGTCGACGATGACGATCAGGACAATGCCAAAAAGGCCGCCGAGGATCAGGACCACATCACCCTGTCGCAAAACAACAGGCGCGCCGCGACCCGGTTGCGACTGCATCTGGACCTCGCACCACAGGACGCCGATCACGAACGCCTGTCGGAGCACAGCACCTATCCGGAATGGAACCACCGTGCCCGCGCCTATCTGCCCGATCATTGCCGCGTGCTGGAAGTGGAAGCCAAGGCGGACGCGGAGCAGGGCATCGTTGCCGATCCGCGTCTGGTGACGCGCGTTCGGCGGCAGTTCGAGACCTTGCATCCGCGCCGTATCCTGCGCCCGCGCCAGATCGAGGGCGCGGAACTGGATCTCGATGCACTGATCGCCGCCCAGGTCTCGTTGCGGGCCACAGGCGCCGGAAGCGACCGGATCTATCAGAGCCTGCGGGTGACCGAACGCGATCTCAGTGTCGCCGTGCTGATGGATTGCTCGCGCTCCACGGAAGCCGTCATCGGCGAGCGTTCGGTGATCGACACGGCGCGCGAGGCACTCGTGGCGTTCGCCGGCGGCATCGATGCGGCGGGGGACCGCTTCGGCATCTGGGGCTTTTCGTCGCTGCGCCGCGACCGGGTGTTCCTGACGCGCTGCAAGCATTTCGACGCACCCATGTCGGCAGCGGTCACGGCCCGCATCGGCAGTCTGCGGCCGGGGCATTACACCCGGCTGGGCGCGGCGGTCCGCCATGTCTCGGCGCAGCTGGCGAAGGAAACCGCGACCCGCAAGCTGTTGCTGGTGCTGACCGACGGCAAACCCAACGACCTCGATCACTATGAAGGCGTCTACGGGATCGAGGACAGCCGCATGGCCGTGCGCGAAGCGCGCATGCAGGGGCAGGCGGCGCACGCCATCATCATCGACGCCGATGGCCAGGACTGGTTCGCGCGGATCTTCAACCGGGCCGGTTTCACCCTTTTACCGGATCCGGCGCGCCTGACCCGCGCGCTTCCCGACATCTATCGTTCGCTGATACAGGAGACCTGATATGCGCATCTTTTCCGTTTTTGCCGCCCTGGGGACATCGCTGGCGGTTCCGGTCCAGGCCCTTGCCGCCGGCGTTCAGAGGCCGATCCCCAATCCGCAATCGGCAACCGCCGAATTCTGGTTCTTTACGGCTTCGATCGGACTTCTGCTCGCGCTCGCCGCGGTCCACTGGCTGGTCGCCCGGCGATGAACCCGCTTCCCGGCCGGAAACCGTGGCCAGGCTGGAAACTGCTTGTGGGGCTCTATCCGTTCGGTGCGGGCGCCGCCGCCGTCAATCTGTTCTTCGCCTCGCTGATCTTCAGCTGGATCGGCTGGCGGGTGTTGACGCCCCATGAGGCCATTGCCGGCGGGCTGGTGCTTGGCCTGCCCGCCACCTGGGCCTTCGCGCGGCACATAAGGGGCCTGATGGACAAGGCCGAACCAAGCGAGTGAGCGGGCTGGAAGGGTTTGTCCGGACGGGAAGCCTGCCTTGAATTCGCGCGCGCGGTATTTCACATCTCCACGCCATCAAATATGCGGCCGATCCAATCCAGAAATACCCTGACACGAGGGGAAAGCTGGCGGTTCTGCGGATAAAATGCAGCCAGGGCCAAGGGTGGAGGCGGGGCTCCGGGCAATACTTCCACCAATCGACCAGCGGCAAGATCTTCCATAAAGCGATATCTGGGCGCTTGAACCAGCCCGAAGCCTTGCCGGGCCAGATGATGAACGGTGTCGGCATCGTTGGCGATCACCGTCGCGGGCAGAGTGACTTCTTCATAGCCGTCACCACGCCGGAACTCCAACGGAAGGGCCGCGCCGGTGCGCGAGGACAAGAAGCCGACCATGCGATGACCCGCGAGGTCCCCGACCGATGACGGGGTTCCATGACGTTCGAGATAGTCCGGGCTGGCGCAGGTGATTTCAGGGATGCTTGCCAGTTTGCGCATGATCATGCCGCTGTCGTCGGGGTCTCCGGCCCGGATGACACAATCGACGCCTTCCCGGACCAGATCCACCAGCCGCTCGGTCTGGCCCAGCTGCAGGGTGATCCTGGGGTATTTTTCGAAAAACCCGGACAGATGCGGCAGGAGAAAAACGCGGGTCAGCGTTCCAGGGGCATCGACCCGCAATACGCCGGAGGGTTCGTGTCCCCTGAGAGCACCCTCGGCCTCCTCCAGATCTGCCAGGATCGCCACACAGCGCCGGTAATAGGCATCGCCATCGGGGGTGGGAGCGACATGCCGTGTCGTTCGTTCCAGCAGCCTGCTGCCGAGATTTTTCTCCAGACGCTGGACAGCTTCCGTTGCAGTCGATCTGGGAACATTCAGATCGGCGGCGGCTTTGGAGAAGCTGCCGCGTTCCACCACCCGAACGAACAGGCGCATTGTTTCGAGGCGATCGATCATTTGTTCGTAATATCCGAATTATGTTTCCAAAAATAGACAGATTATTCGCTGGATATTTATCACTAGGTTCTCTCTCAGCAAGAAGGAGACCGGTATGACACAGGAACTCAAGACAGCCATCGTGACAGGTGGCAGCAAAGGCATCGGCGCGGCTATCGCGCTTCGCCTCGCGCGGGACGGCCACGCGGTCGTGGTGAATTACGCGCGTGACGAGATCAGCGCCAATCGGGTTGTCGCTGCGATTGAAGGCGCGGGCGGCAAGGCGCTGGCCGTAAAAGGGGATGTCGCGGAGCCGCAGTGCCTGACAGATCTGTTCGATGCTGCGGAAAAGGCTTTCAGCCCGGTGTCGGTCCTTGTGAACAACGCCGGCATCATGCGCGTCGGGCCGGTCGGCGCTGTTTCCGACGCCGATTTCGACGCTCAGTGCGCCGTGAATATCGGCGGAACTTTTCGGGGTCTGCGCGAAGCTTCAAATCGACTGGCGGACAATGGAACAATCGTCAGCCTGTCATCGAGCGTCGTCGGCCTTTATCAACCGGCATATGGCGTCTACGCCGCGACGAAGGCCGCCGTGGAAGCAATGACCCATGTGCTGGCAAAGGAACTCGGCGCGCGCGGCATCACCGTCAATTGCGTCGCGCCGGGTCCCGTCGAAACCGAATTTTTCATGGCCGGAAAACCGGATGCCGTCGTCGAAAAAATCCGGCAGATGAACCCGTTCAATCGCCTCGGGACACCTGAAGACATCGCATCCGCGGTCGCCTTCCTGACCGGCCCTGACGGACGCTGGATCAGCGGCCAGACACTTCGTGCCAATGGCGGCGTGATCTGACACCCCTCCCTGAAAGGAAAAACCGTGCCTTTTGCGAACTACAAACTCCCGCAGGATTCGCTTACGAGCGCCCAGAAGGAAGATCTGATCCACAAGACAACCGAGTTGATGGTCGGCTTTTTCGGCGAAACCGTGCGGCCCACGACCATGGTTCTGGTCGAAGAAATCAAGGACGGCGGATATGGCCGCGCGGACGAGGTGTTCGTGATGCCGGATGACTGACCGTGTCAGGGAATAATGCTTTCGATCCAACGGGTGTTCACAGCGCTGGTTCCGCGTCGTCACTGCTCGCAGTGGCCATTTGATCTTTGTGATCCATCACCACAAGGGGATCGAACACCTTTGCGAGGAAGGTCCGGCGGTTTCGGCTGCCGGGCCTTTTTGGTTCCGGGTCAGGTCGATTGAAGGTCCGCCGGCTCAGGAAACCCTGCCATGCTCCGCCAGGAAATCCAGAAGGGCCCGGACACGGGAGGGCAAAGGGCCGCCCTGACCGATGTGGATGGCATGAAAGGCTTCCCGGTCACCGGGATTGAGACGATCGAGTACCGGGACGAGACGGCCGGCGGCAATGTCGTCGCGGACCGTAAAGGCGGCCAGCCTGGCGAGCCCGTTTCCGGTCAGGGCGAGACGGCGGAGGGCTTCGCCGTCGCTTGCCTGCACCCGGCCGGCAACCGGCAGGACTATGGTCCCGCTCTTTTCCTTCAGCGGCCAGCCGTCCACCGTTCTGACATAACGGAATCCCAGCCGGGGATGCTTCTCGAGATCTTCAACGCTGGCCGGGGCTCCGAAACGCTCGAGATAGGCGGGAGAGCCGACGATGACCATGGCGGTCTCGCCGAGTTTGCGGGCGACGAGGCTTGAACTCTTCATCGGACCGGCGCGCACCGCCACATCCGTCCGCTCCGTCAGAAGGTCGACGATCCTGTCCGTCTGGACGAGATCGAGCGTGATGCCGGGATGGAGTTCCAGAAACATCGGCAGGACCGGCGCCAGGATATGGGCCGCATAGGAGGCGCTGGTGTTGAGGCGGATGCGCCCGACAGGCTCTTCCCCGGCACGCGCGCCGCGTTCCGCGTCCTCAATGTCCGCGAGGATGCCTGTGGACCGTTCATAAAACGCACACCCCTCGGGAGTGAGCTGAAGGGCGCGAGTCGAACGATTGACGAGCCGCACACCCAACCGGGTTTCCAGGCGCGAGACAAGTTTGCTGACGGCGGACGGTGTCATAAGGCAGGTGCGGGCGGCGGCTGAAAAGCCCCCTTGTTCGACCACTTGCACGAAGACTTCCATTTCTCCGGACCGATTGACTTCAGAGCGTGCCATGTGTCCTTCAATTCATAGATGATGTTCTTGGCGGCACCCTAAATCAACGATGGGTCTGCGTCTATCTTTCCACCAACGCGACAACCGAAAGGAACATCCGATGGAATACCGCACGCTCGGCCGATCCGGTCTGAAAGTCCCTGTCCTCAGTTTCGGCACCGGCACCTTTGGCGGATCAGGACCCTTGTTTGGCGCCTGGGGGAATACAGGCGTCAAGGAAGCCTGCCGCCTTGTCGACATCTGTCTCGAAGCGGGGGTCAACCTCTTCGACACCGCCGACGTCTATTCCGGCGGCGCGTCGGAAGAAGTCCTGGGCGCGGCGGTCAAGGGGCGGCGGGACAGGGTGCTTATCTCGACAAAGGCAGGCCTGCCGATGGGGGACGGACCCAATGACGCAGGATCGTCGCGGCTGCGGTTGATCCGGTCGGTGGAAGACGCGCTGAAGCGGCTCGGCACCGATCATATCGACATCTTCCAGCTTCATGCTTTCGACGCTTTCACGCCGGTGGAGGAGGTGCTTGCCACGCTGGACACACTCGTTCGGGACGGCAAGATCCGCTATGCAGGCGTCTCCAACTTTTCCGGCTGGCAGATCATGAAGTCGCTGGCGGTCGCGGAGAAAAACGGCTGGCCGCGATACGTCGCCAACCAGGTCTATTATTCGCTGGTCGGCCGCGACTACGAATGGGACCTGATGCCGCTCGGTGCCGACCAGGGGATCGGAGCGCTCGTCTGGAGCCCGCTCGGCTGGGGACGGCTGACCGGCAAGATCAGGCGGGGCGCGTCATTGCCTGAGGGAAGCCGTCTGCACGAGACGGCCGGCTTCGGTCCGCCTGTGGACGACGACCATCTTTTCAAGGTGGTGGATGTGCTGGAAGAGGTGAGCCGCGAGACCGGAAAAACCGTGCCCCAGGTCGCGCTCAACTGGCTTTTGCAGCGTCCGACGGTCTCCTCTGTCATCATGGGCGCGCGCAACGAGGACCAGCTTCGCCAGAATCTTGGCGCTGTAGGCTGGTCCCTCTCGGGTGAGCAGATCGGCAGGCTGGACGCTGCCAGCGCGGTAACGGCGCCTTATCCGCATTTCCCGTACCGGCGGCAGGAAGGCTTTGCCCTGTTGAATCCGCCTCTGGCCGGGTAGGCACACACATAAACGCTTCAGCTGGATCGGGCGGTGGCGCCTTCCGCCGCCATCGGCCCCGACTTCGTTCCGATGCTGTAGCGTGTGCCGTTTTCGTCTGAGGAAACTTCCACCTGGGCGCCAAGCTGGGTGGCGAGGGTGGAGATGAGCTTTACACCGAGGGATCCGCGCTCCGCGAGCCCGGCGAAACCGACGCCGTCGTCGGAGACCTCCAGCGACCAGGCCTTGTCGGTTCCCTGCATGCTGACTTCGATCACGCCGCCGGGCCTGCCGGTGAAAGCGTGCTTATAGGCATTGGTCACCAGTTCGTTGATCAGGAGGCCGACAACAATGGTGCTGTCCCGTTCCCAGGTGAAGTTGGCGATTTGCGTCCGGATGGAAATGCCTTTGTCGACAGGGGCCGATTTTTCGAGGTTGCCGCACAGCTCCGCCAGATAGGCAGGCAGGTGGACCGTTCCGGTGTATTGTTCACCACGGTACAGAAAGGAGTTTACAGTCGCGTAGCTCTCTACCCGGCCAAGCGCGGCCTGGAGCGCGTACATGATCGTCTCGTCCTCCGCATGTTCGCGCATCTGGAAGCGCAGCAGGCTTGCGACGGAAGCAAAGTTGTTCTGGACGCGGTGCTCGATTTCCCTCAACAGCATTTCCCGGTCGGCAAGGGCCTGCCACATGGTGCGCCGGAAGAGTTCAGCCAGAGCCACCACGAAGAAGGCCGCCAGGATATTCACGATGACCCGCGGACCGTCGCTGGGAACCTCGAATGCCAAGCTGCCATGGAGCGGGAGAACGTAGTACCAGGCGTAGAGCGAGGAGAGTACGGCCGTCAGCAATCCGGACTGCCATTTGCCGAACAGGGTCGCCAGCAGCACGAAGGGAACCATCAGGGCAAAGGGCCCGGCGCCGCTCCAAAGAAGATCGAGCAACCATCGCAAGCTGATACCCGACACGGTGCATAACAGCGCGAACAGGACCTGGACCAACACAGGTGAAAGCGATGGAAACGCGGTTTCGATGTTGTAGGTCGCGAGGGAGCGGCCACTCCCGAAAAATTTGCTGAATGGCTTGCGCACGCCTGCCTGTAGATCGCGCAAAGACGCGGCTATCATCTTGTAACTCCAAGCGGGCTCCAATCGTGAAGCCTCATTCCTAAGCCAATTATCAGACTGCGAAAGGGCCGCAATAACAAAAGATATGCCGGAACGACAAAAAGGCGAAAAATCGCGGCGAACCGGCTTTTTGTCCTGATGTACACGCGGAAGTTGCGGAGGGGCTGCTGCCAGGTCCCTCTATTCTTCTGATTTTTCGGCTTTTTCAGCGACGTCTTGCGGCCACACCATAGTTCTCGCCGAGGAAATCAAGGACGGTGGGTATGACCGCCGGACGAGGTGTTTGTGATGCCGGATGATTGCCGCGTCAGGAAATAATGCCTTCGATCCAACGGGCAACGACAACGCCGGTTCCGCGTTTGTTGTTGCCCTCAACCGTTCAGGAGAAGCCAGATTTCGCGTTGTTCGAGCCCCATGAGGGCGCAGAAGACACCCGGTCCCATCGTGTAATCGGTCGCCGTGAAGGTTCCATCTGAAAATTCGATACCGGCCAATCCGATGCCACAGTCCGGCCGCATGGTAAGCGGGTCGATCGGATCCTCGGCGGGCACGCCGCCCACGACGGCAATAAGCTGACGCCCGTTTTCGCTATAGAATTGCGGCCTGCCTTCGGCATCGCGCATGAACCGGCAGGGCGGCGGCAGGGACAGGTCCACGTCACCCGAGACCTGCCCGTTTTCGAAATGAAGCCGGCAAGTTTCACCCGGTGCTGAAAGCGACAGGTCGAAACCGTTGAAAGCGGCCTTTTCAACCCTTTCCGGGTCTTCCGGTTTCACCGGCTGCTCGCCTTGCTGCGCCGGGGAGAGGTAAAAAAGTCCACCCCCCAGAAGCACCACCGCCAAACCCGCTATGAGAAGGAACCGGTTCATAGTTGCCAGAACACCACACGTTCGGATCTTCGGAAATAGTCCGGATCGCCGCGCCGAACGATTGTGCCGTTCCACAGATCGATATGATCGCCCTGATTGCCCGTCCCCCAGAAATTGATGAACGCGGCGAGGCCGACCTGATTTGCAAAGGTCGCGCTGGTGACGGACCGGTGGGTCGTCGGAGTGCCGAGCACGGTCGTCTGACCTTGAAGCCAGCTTATCAGTTCTTCCACGCGCAAAATATGTTCGTGGCCATGTCCGTGCCAGCAATAAGCGCCGTTATAGCTGGTCATCGGTATGCCGGATCTGTCAAGCGTCAGCCCCATGCGTATGGCGCACTGGTTCTCGTAACTGGAGGATCCGTTTGACTGGCACGGTTCGTTATTGCCACGAGTCGTCGGGTGGTTTTGCCAAAGGGTTTCGAAAAGAGAGTGTATGCACTTGATCTTGAAGGTAACAGTGAAGGTCGCTGTTACGCTGCCCTCGGACACGGTCACGGTCTGGGTAAAAGTCTTTTCAACGAAACTGTGGCGCGGAGCCGTGAAGGTGAAGGTACTGCTGCCGACATCGTTGCAGAAGAAATCGCGTTCGGTGATCGTGATATTCACGGTCTGGCTGCTTCCGGCCGCCGCCGGGGCCCTTGAATCGTTCAGCAACACCCAGCGCATCGGAGGCTTCCATGTCCTCCCCGGCGAGAGGGTGAAATCCCGTTGGGTCACGGTGCCATTGACCTTGAAACCGGCGCGAAGCTCTTTTCCAAGGTCGCCTCCAGCATAGGCGATGCTGACTATTTCTATTCTGAGCGTCAAAATACCGCTCCTGTCTGTTGGAATTTAAAAAGTGTTGGCTCAAGCAAGAATAAAATTTAAGGGGAGCGCCCGGGTCCGGTTGCGCGCCAATATATGCAACGCAGGATGACACAGCAGGTCGGGGACGCGCAAGAGCTGCATATTCGAAACTTGTTCCGGAACTGTTATTGCGCTTGCCGGATACGCCCTCATTCTTCAGGACATGGTGTCCTGCAAGGCCCGCGCGCCCATCAAGTGTTGGAGCATCGAGCGCTCGAATGAACGCACGATGCTCATTTATGGGGGCCGGATTCTAGGACTTTGAGAAGAAGCCGGTGACGGCGTCGATGATCATCTCATGCTTGGCGGCGCGCGGCGCGCCGCCGTTCTCGCAGATTATTTCATCCCCCGGTTCCTCTTTCGCGAGGAGCTCGAACCCTCCGGGTTTGCAGATCCCGAGGAAATCGAAGTGCGACAGGGTTTCAGGTTCGATGTACCGGGTCTTGCCGGACGGCAGGGATGCGATCAGGGCACGGGATTCGATGTCGAGGGTTAGGCCGGAATTCATGATCGGCGCCCCGAAGATCAGCATGGGCCGGTCGATCCGGGCAAGGCTGGCGTCGGAAAAGCTCTGCGTTCCGCCGAGATCGAAAACCGCGAAGGCTCTGATGCGGGGATCGGACAGGTCCGCTTCCATTTGGGTGCGGTCCTGATCCGTTTGCGCGATTTTCCAGCCGCCAAGAATACCGCAGACCAGCTCGTCCGGCGTTGTGCCGCAGAACCGTTTCAGCCGCGCCGCGTCGTAGCGGCCGCCCGCCAGGGCGACGGCGGTGAACCCGCCCAGCGAATGGCCGGCCATGAAAATCCTGTCCGGATCAACGAGAAGCGCAAGGTCCGGGGAGGTGAGTATGTGGTCGATGACCCGGGAGATGTCCTTCGGCCGTTCCCACAGTTGGCGCGTCAGGTCCGGATCGCGCGACCAGGTGGAGGTGCCGGGGTGGCTGATCGCGGCCACAACATAGCCGCGCCGGGCCAGGGCACCGGCAAGCCAGGCCTGATTGTAGGCATTGCCGAACATCCCGTGCGACAGGACGACAAGCGGGAAAGGGCCTTTTGCGGGATCCGCGTCTTTCACCACCCGCGTCCCGGCCCAGACCTTGCTGTCGAAGTCGTAGGTCAGCGGTTCGGCCGCATCCGTGGGGTACCAGAGAAAACCCTCGAGATCGCGGGCGCCGGCAGGGTCGGGGTCTGGGTCGGCGATTTCCAGGACGCTCATGGCCGCTTGATAGGACTGCGCCTGCGCCGAGGCGGTAAAGGCCGTAAAAATCGCGGCAAGAAGGAATGCTATGCGTTTCATTGTAAGCACCGATACTGGTTTCAGGTGATATCGAAGCTGGGCGGCAAACCAATTTGAATCAACGGGTTGGGCCGTCTATACCTGTCCTTCATCCTGATCGAGGACAGGTCCCGACAGAAAGAGGACAGATGGACGACCCTGCGCTGGTCAGTTTTCCACTGCCGATGCTCACCGCACTGTTGTGCAGCGTGCTGGCCCTACTGGTCTGGCGGCTGGAACTGGGGCCCGTCCGGGCCAACGCCTTGTTCTCGGCCTTCTTCGCACTGGGCGCCGTTTCCGCCTATTTCGTCGCCCTGCGGTTCGGCTACGGCTTCGACGCTCTGATCCCGCTGCAACGCACCTTGCCGCTGTTTGTGGCGCCCTTGCTGTATCTGGGCTTTGCCTCGATGACGGTTGAGAAACGCGATCTCGCCAGGAGCATCCTGTTTCACCTCGGTGCGCCTTTCATTGCGATGGGCTTGTTCTGGCTCCTTGCCGAAGACCTGAGGGCTCTCGACTGGCTGATCAGCGCCAGCTATGCGGTCTACGCTCTCGCCCTTTACCTGTTGTGGCGAAAAGGCCCGGACGCATTGATTTTCGCGCGCGTCGACATGACCCGCAGCTTGTCCAACTGGATCCTGCGCGGCATCGGGTTTCTGATTTTCCTGCTGCTTCTGGACACCGCGATCGCGGTTGATTTCGCGGTCAATCGGGGCAGCAACGTCGCCAGGCTGATCTCCTATGGCACCGTTCCGCTGATCCTGCTGCTGCTTGCGGCCCTCGTCACCCTGCCGTTGATGTTCTCCCGGTCGCGCGCGGCGGCGCAGGCGATGCCGGCACCCGAGCCCGAGGACGCGGAGGTCGAGGCGAGATTGCGGACACTGATGGATGAGCAGCAGTTGTTCCTGGACCCTGACCTGACCGTTCAACGGCTTGCCAGGCGTCTTCACCTGCCGGCGCGCAGCCTGTCCGCCGCGATCAACAGAACGCAGGGGTCCAACGTTTCGCAGTATGTGAATACGTTCCGGCTGGCGCATGCGGCCCGGCTGCTGGTTGAGGCCGATGACAGCGTTACAAGGATCGCGGTGCAATCGGGGTTCATGACGCGATCGAACTTCTATCGCGAGTTCCAGCGGGTCTATGGCCAATCGCCCACCGAATACCGGCTGTCCGCCAGACCGGAAAGGGAAGCGGATCGCGCCGGGCCGGAGCAGGCATGATGCCGGTTCCCGATCGTTTCAACGCAGTTGCGGTGGCGTCTTGCCGGAATGCCGTGCGGCCATTGAAATCAACGGTAATTTCATATCTGTCGTGCCATCAATTCCCGCCAGTCCCGGTCCGCAAGTCGATCGGAACGTCCGGATTTACATTTTTCTGGCATGGCAGTTCCCTGGGGGCTACCGTGACGGAACCGCAACTGTGAGTGTGGACGCATCTTCATTTATCAGGATATTTCCATGAAATTCAAAGCCTTGATTCTTGCCTTCGCGACCGCGGCGACACCCGCCTTCGCCGAAGACGCACTGCTTTCCGAGACACTGGAATTCACTGCCGAGATCTTCTATCTCGACACGGCTGTGCCGGGAGTGGTCATTGCCGCCGTACGCAACGGGGAGACCGCGGTTTTCGGTGTCGGCGAGACCAGCAAGGACAGCGGTGTTGCGCCTGACGGGGATACGGCGATCGGCGTCGGCTCCATCACCAAGTCGTTCACGGGCCTCACCCTTGCGAACCTTGCCGCCGAGGGCACTGTCGCGCTGACCGACCCGGCCGGTCCGCTGGTCGATCTCGTCGAGAGGCTGCCGGAGCGCGATGGTCACCAGATCCGCCTCGTCGACCTTGCCACCCATTCCAGCGGCCTGCCCCGCGAACTGGAGCAGGTCCCGGACGTCGAGAAATACAGCGATGCCTCGTTCAAGGCCAACCTGAAAGATGGCGGACTGCTGTTCGCGCCCGGCACCGGGCTGCTTTATTCCAACATCGGTTTCGACGTGCTGGCGATGGCCCTGTCGGGTGCGGCCGACAAGCCCTACGAGGCGCTTCTGAAGGAGAAGGTGCTTGATCCGATCGGACTGACCGCGACGGGCTATGCCAAGCCGACCAGCGGCACCGTTCTGACCGGCTATGACTGGAACGGCAACGAGATGGACCCGGGCGAACCGATCCCCAACAGATCGGGCGCGTCCCAGCTCTACACCACGGCCAATGACATGCTGCGCTACCTGGAATGGAACCTCGACCGCTTCGGCGGCGAGGGTATGGAAGCGCGGGCGATAAGCCATGCGGCCTGGGTGATGCGCGACGGGATGGACCCGGTCTACGGCCTGGACGAATCCGGCCATATGAATGCCATGGGTCTTGGCTGGGTCATCATGATGCCCGAAGGCGACCGTCCGCTGATCATCCAGAAGGCCGGCGGCAGCCACGGAGTGTTCAGCTACCTGGCGTTCGCCCCGAGCCGGGGCGTCGGCATCTTCATGTCGATCAACCAGTTCAACTTTTCCGCCAGCATGGAAATGGCCAATGTCGTCAACGACCTGATCGCCGTTTTGGCGCCACGCTAAGGCAGGCTGCCTGTCAGGGCGTGTGAAAGGTGCTTTCTCAGGACGGGATCCGTATCCTGTTCAGGAACGGAGCTTGCGTTTGCACCATGTCTTCCCCTTTACGGGAAGGATGTCCATGAACAGACTGAGGGGGACGTGGCGCGGTGCATTCCGCGAAAGCCTCGTCATTCCGAGAGGCTGACGTCCCCTTCTCTCCTGTCGAAGACGTTTCTCCCCCAAAGGGAAGACGCAAACAAACCGGGAGATCCGGGCTTAAAGAAAAGGCCGGCGCCGGTTTGTTCCGACCCGGGAAAACGAGCGTTCATATCCGGACCGTGTCCAGATAGGCGTTGCACATGACCACGAGCTGGCGGCGTAATTCTTCCGCCTTGTCCGGGGACAGATTACGCTCGAAGGCGTTACGCACCGTGCCGAAGATGACCGTGACAAGCGTCAGGTTCGTCGACTCCAGATTTTCCAGAGCCGCATCCGGCGCGCTGGCGAGCATGGCGGTGGTCGCGATGTTGACGCGCGCGGCGAAGGCCTCGACGAGTGAATCATTGTCCATTTCCACTACCGAGCGGTAAAGCGCGCGCGTCACATCGGCCCGTTCGGTCTTGGCGCGCCAGTAGGTGTCGACAAGGGCCTCCACCATCCGGGCGAGCGGCGCGCCGCGATGGGCCCGGCAGGTGTGCTCTATCTTTTCGGCGAGTGCCTCAAGATAGCGCTCGCTGAGGGCGTAGATCAGCGCCTGCTTGTTGGGGAAATACTGGTACATCGTGCCAACCGATACGCCGGCCCGCTCCGCCACCCGCGTGGTCGTCAGCCGGGGCAGGCCGTCGCTCAGCAAAACCTGAATGGCCGCCTCGAAAATCGCGTCCACCGTGACACGCGCGCGCTCCTGGCGCGGCCTTTTTCTGGGTTTCAGGGCAGGGGGCGTGGAAGCGGTCAAATGCGAATCCTAAACCTGAGGCATCCTTCATATATTAGGGCAGGAAGCTATTGCAAGGAAAGGACGGCTCATGGAAAAGACACGCATCGCGCTCATCACGGGGGCAAACAAGGGGATCGGTCTGGAGATCGCCCGCCAGCTCGCGGGCGCCGGGATCGATGTCATTCTGGGGGCGCGGGACACGGGCCGGGCCGAGGCAGCGGTGGCGGATCTGGCCTCCAGTGGCCTGGGCGCGCAGACAGTCCGCCTCGATCTCGACGATCCGGCGAGCATCGCGACCGCAGCGGAAGAGATCGGCGCCAGGCACGGCCGTCTCGATATCCTCGTCAACAATGCGGGCATCTTCAATTTCGCCGATGCCCCTCCCGGCCGGGCCTCCATCGAGGCGGTCCGCCGGGTGATGAACACCAATTTCATCGGCACCCTCGCCGTGACCCAGGCCATGCTGCCGCTGCTGCGCGCCGCGCCGGCCGCCCGGATCGTCAACCTGTCGAGCTCGCTCGGATCGCTGACGCTCAATGGAGATCCGGCCTCGCCGTATTACGCGGCGCAGTTCATCGGCTACAACGCCTCGAAGGCGGCGCTGAACATGCTGACCGTCGAACTTGCCGAAGAACTGCGCGGCACAAGCATCAAGGTCAATTCGGTCAGCCCCGGCTTCGTCAAGACCGACCTGACCGGCCAGGGCACCATGACGCCGGAGGAGGGCGCCAGACTGCCGGTGCAATATGCGCTTGGCGGCGAGGCGAGTGGAGGTTTTGTCGAGCCGGGTGGGGTGACGCCGTGGTGAGATGGGTTATGGCCACAGCGCCACCACGGAGAGCAGGAGCGCCATGCCCACAAGCGCCTGTACCAACGCACCCCCAGCAAGGATACGGATAACGCTTATCTCACTCTTCTCATGCTCTAGAGCATCGCGGCGCACGAGCCAGTAGTAGCTGTCGTTCGGCAGGATCGCGACGAAAGACCCCAGACAGATGGCAAAGACGGCGGCGATAGGATCCACGCCGCTGGCAACAACGATGGGTGCGGCCACAGGGGCGACAGCGGCAAAGGTTGCCATGGACGATCCTTGCGCCAGTTTGAACAAAACGGTCAGCGCAAAGAGTGCCAGAAGCGTCAGTGTTCCACTGCCGGGCGGCACAAGGCGGTCTAAAGCGACCATCCCGGTGAGCACCGCACCGAAGGCACTTGCGGCACCGATCACCAGCAACAGCGATCCCGTCCGCCGGACGGCGCTGTCCAGACAGTCCCGCCGCGCTGCAGCGGGCGTTTGCAGCAATGCCAGAATTGCCGCGGCGATCAGGGCCCCCTTCGGGAAGAGGAGAAAATCGAGCACGCCGATGCCGGTCCGGCCAACAAGGCCACCGACTGTGAGCAGGCCCGCCATGACCACGAAGGGAGCGAAAGTGACCCATAGCCGGCCGTCGCTCTTTTGATCTTCGGCATCGGTGGCGACACTGGAGACTCCGGCGGCGACATTGCCCGTCCGGGTGGCAAAGCGCCCCCACATGGCCCCTGCCGCCCAGACGGGCACCGTCAGCAGTACGCCACAGAGCAGCAGAACAATCGGTTGAACTTCGGTCGCGTTTGCCGCGCCGAGCCCCGCCGCCACAATCAAAGGCCCCGCCGGATAGAGCAGCTTGAACCCGGCATAGGCGCCGAACGCCAGGCTCAGCTTGTAGCGCCCTGCCGCCGGAGACAGCGCCGCATAGGCTGTATCGGGGCAGATCATGCCCGCACCCGCAACTGGAGATGCCAGGGCCGCTGTCCGTCCGGCAGCTTCAGAGGCCACATCCTGACGCGACAAGGCCGCTGCAAGGGTGAAAGAGGGCAGCAGGATCAGGGCGAACTCGCCCAGGGCGCGCCCGAACCCGGTGTTGAAGGCGGCGACCGTCTCTGTCGCGCCAAGCCCGCCCGCCAACCCGAGTCCGATCGAGAGGAGGACCATCCAGACCACCAGCGGCAAGTCCGGCATATGGCTGCTCAGTGTTATGGGGCGAGATAACGAAGGCTGCGCGTCAGACATCTTTGGAGACCGCCTTATGTTTGAGTTAAAGTCATGATACTTTATGATTTGAACCAGTTAAAATGAGAAAAGATGAGAAACAGCATGAGTACAACTCATGAAGGTCTGCCGCTGAGATCCCTTCAGGTGTTCGAAGCGGCAGCCCGTTGCGGTGGCTTCACGGCGGCGGGAGAAGAGCTAGGCATCACCCAGAGCGGCGTGTCGCGGCAAGTCTCCGACCTTGAGGCCACATTGGGCATTCCGCTGTTTGTGCGCAAAGGCGCAAGGCTGACGGTGACTCCGGCGGGCGAGCGTCTGGCAGGTCAACTGGCGGACACGTTCGCCCGCATGTGGAGCGCGGTTGCGGAGGCCAGACGTTCTGAACAGGTCGTCACGATATCGATGCTCCCCTCTGTCGCGACTCGCTGGTTCGCACCACGCCTGGGCCGGTTCATGGCCAGCTACCCCGATATAGATCTGCGCATCACCGCGTCACGCCACCTGGTGGATTTTTCCGCCGAAGGGGTCGACGCAGCGCTGCGATACAGTCCAATGCCATCAGCCGGCCTGGAGGCTGTCAAACTCGGGACCGAGACCGTCCGCCCGGTTTGCTCCCCGGAATACGCCCGCGCCCTAGGTTTGCACGCCCCGGATGACCTCTATCGCGCCACTCTCCTTTACGGTGACATCCCCGAGGACTGGTCCGCCTGGTTCGCGGCAGCGGGATGCGGGCAGTCTCCTCCCACGGGTCCGCGCCTCGGGGATGATGGCGCCATTCTGCAGGCGGCTCTCGATCATCAGGGTGTGGCGCTCGGGCGCTCGCTCCTCGTGGCCGACGACATCGCGGCCGGGCGGTTGGTCGCGCCCTTCCCGGTTTCACTGCAAGCAAGCCACGCCTACTGGTTCGTGCGCCCCAACGGCCATGCGACTTCAAAAGCGATAGAGGCCGTGCGGCTGTGGCTTGCCGATCAGTTCGGCAAGGCAGAATAGCAAGCTGCCATCGATGGAGGATTAGCGAACGCCCATTTAGTCCGCTCAGCTTCCGTTGGCTCACCTTAAAACAATTGTGCGCTCCTCACCAAAACCGGACCATCACTCACTGACCCGGGCGTCTCCGTTCAAGCAAAACTCCCGCCCGCTGTCGTCAGTTAACCTCAGTCCTTCTGTTCTCCGTCAAAGCACATAACCCTGTCTTCGGCCAGAACGCCGGACATGTTGTCTGTTCTTCTTCTTCGGCCGAACGGAAACCGTGCTCGCGACAAAAGTTCAGCGCGTGTTCGCTGGACAGGAGAAGGCCTCGGGGCGAAAGGCGCTCGTCTAGTCGTTTGCGGTGCCGAGCGTCACAGGTAACCGGACAATTCATCACCTAGTTCGTGGCTTCCAGCGTGGAAGGGAAGGGTTCAGCTCATTTTCCCAGATCAATTCCTTCGTCGCTGCTGCGAACCGCGGAGCCAATCCGGCACGAGCGGGCTCTCTCGATCGAAGGCACATGGAAGAAAGATGACTGACGAGAAAAATTCGAAATATATGGACCGGCACCTTTCCGAAGCCCAGAACAAATGGACAATCCGCTGTAACGATTTCGGTTCGGCGTATTGCATTGCCTTGAACAAATTCAAGGACAAGCTCGACGAACAGGAAAAGAGGGACAAGGAGAAAGCCGAACAAAGGGCGGCGCTGATTATGTCGGCCCTGTCGCTTTGCGGAGGCAGCATCCTGATGTCGGTCTACGGCAAGTCTGCGCTCAAGGAGGTGACCGCACAGGTCGTCAAGGGAAAAGCGACTGCCTTTGCCGTGCACAAGGGCTGGGACGCGACCAAGTCGGCCATCGCCTGGACGGACCAGAACGCAACCGCGAAGCTGATCATGGGCAGCCTTTGGGACGAGGCGCAGTCGAAGGTTACCGCGCCGCTGAAAGAGGCTCTGGCGCAAGTCGAACAAAAAGCCACCTTGCCGAAGGGGGGGCATGACGGCAAAACATACGCGCAGGTTTTTCAGAATAACCTGGTAAACTTGGTGCTTGGGTGGTCGATCGGCGTGAGCCAAACCGCGCGGTGGGTGCATGAGCACCTGAAGGGTGAGGCTTCGGTCCAGACGCTTCTCAATTCCAGCCCGTTTTTTCACCCGCCGAAAACAGCCATCAACATTCCCGAAAAGGCCAGCCGGATCGAGCTCGCCTTTTGGATGAACTATATTCTCGGGCGCGATTACATGAAAACCACGACCTATAACAAGAGGCCGGGGTTTCGAGGGTTCGAGAAGGGAGTGGTTGAACGCAAGACCATCGATACCAATCCCTGGAGCCGTTCCTATCCCCGCCCGCACAGGACCAATACGCCGGAGGCCGCGACGTATCATGAAGTGAAATTCCAGGAGATTGGCGACGTGGTCATCAAGAGGATCAACGAGCTCTACCAGGGTGTGTTCGGCGGCCCGTTCTTCCTTCCAGGAACCGACTTTTACGGCAACGTCACCCACGAGACGGTAAGGTGTGCCCACACAGCCGTGCTTCAGCTCGCAAACAGCAACGCAGTGGACGTCAAGAGGTCGCTGCTCGGGTAGGCAAATGGATCGTCCCTCAGAGGCCTACAGGTTGTGTTCGGGAGGTCCTCAGGTTTCGCCTCGTGGCGCGAAAACGGATGTCAGAGCGAATTGTCCTGAAGAAGCCGTCAGACTCGCTCGATCAGGTCCCATTTGTTGCCGAATGGATCCTGGAACACGGCCACCTTGCCGTAGGCTTCCTTGCGCGGCTCCTCCAGGAACTGGACGCCCTTGTCCAGCATCGCCTGATGGTCGCGGTCGAAATCGTCCGTCTCCAGGAACAGGAACACCCGTCCGCCCGCCTGCTTGCCGATGGTGGCGCGCTGGTCGTCACTGTCCGCGAGCGCAAGCAGAAGACGCGTTTCCGCGCTGCCTTTCGGGGCGACCAGCACCCAGCGTTTGCTGTCCGACAGATGCGTGTCCTCGATCAGGTCGAAGCGGAGCTTTTGCGTGTAGAAGGCGATTGCCCGGTCATAATCCGGCACGACCAGGGCAACGGCGCCGATGACCTGTTTCATGGGGAGTCTATTGCGCCTTGCGGTAGACGGTGATGTTGGTGAAGCTCGCCACGTCGACCAAGTGCACTGTCTGGGTGATTGTCAGGGTGCCGCCGTCGTTGGACAGTTCGCGCTCCGCCTTCATCAGCGTCAGCCCGCCGCGGCGGGCTTCGGAAACCAGCTTGCGGTCGCCCTGAAACACAAGGCGCATGGCATCGACCAGGCCGCTTTTTCCCAGCTTGACCTCAGGCCCGTCGGGCATGGCCTCGAATGTGTCGTTGGTGATCTCGCCGTCGGCGTCGACCTGATTCATCGTGAACACGGCCATGCCGAAATTGTCGTCTATCTTCAAGGTGGCGCTTTTCGGCGGATCGCCCTGCTCGAAATCGCTTTCCTCCGCGTCGAGAATCCAAGTGCCGAGAAAAGGGGCGAGTTTGTCTTCGTTCATCTGATCAGCCTGGTCGGGAAGAGGGAAAGCCGCCACCGGGATATCCGCTGGCGGCCTTTCATGCAAACGAAGCCTGCCGTTAAGCGCTGAGCGCGTCCAGTTCGGCAACGATGGCGTCGCCCATTTCGGCGGTGGAGATGGTCGCCTCGCCTTTGGCCGCGATGTCCTTTGTGCGCAGGCCCTTGTCGAGGGCGTTGGCGATCGCCTTGTCCAGCTTGTCGGCCGCCGCGACTTCCTCGAAGGAATAGCGCAGCGCCATGGCGAAGCTGGCGATCATGGCGATCGGGTTGGCGGCGCCGGTTCCGGCAATGTCCGGAGCGGAGCCATGGACCGGCTCGTACAGCGCCTTGCGCTTGCCGGTAACCGCATCCGGTGCGCCGAGGGAGGCCGACGGCAGCATGCCGAGCGAACCGGTCAGCATGGCGGCAACGTCGGACAGCATGTCGCCGAACAGGTTGTCGGTGACGATGACGTCGAACTGCTTGGGCCAGCGGACGAGTTGCATGCCGCCGGCATCGGCCAGCATGTGCTCGAGCTGGACGTCCTGGTAGGCATTCTTGTGGGTCTGGGTGACGACCTCGTTCCACAGAACGCCGGACTTCATCACGTTCCGTTTTTCCATGGAGGTGACCTTGTTGCCCCGCGTGCGGGCCAGCTCGAAGGCGACCCCGGCGATGCGTTCGATCTCGTAGGTGTCATAGACCTGGGTGTCGATGCCGCGCTTCTGGCCGTTGCCGAGATCCCGGATTTCCTTCGGCTCGCCGAAATAGACGCCGCCGGTCAACTCGCGCACGATCAGGATGTCGAGGCCTTCGATGATGTCCTTCTTCAGGGACGATGCATCGGCAAGGGCCGGGTAGCAGATGGCGGGGCGCAGGTTGGCGAAGAGCTGCATGTCCTTGCGCAGGCGCAGCAGGCCGGCTTCCGGGCGCACCTCATAGGGAACGTCGTCCCACTTCGGACCGCCGACGGCGCCGAAGATGACCGCATCCGCCGCCATGGCCTTGGCCATGTCTTCCTCGGAGATCGACTGGCCGTGGGCATCGTAGGCCGAGCCGCCGACAAGGCCTTCGTCGGTTTCAAAGGACATGCCGCCGTTTTTGTTGAACCAGGCAATGACCTTTTTCACTTCCGGCATGATTTCCGGGCCAATGCCGTCACCCGGCAGAAGCAGAAGATTTTGAGAAGCCATGGACGTTCCATCCCGCATTGTTGGAAATTCGTTCGCGCTCAGTTACCGCGTCAGCCCGGGTCTTTCAAGGCAAAGCCGGTTGCGAAGAACTCAAGCGTGCATATGCGAAAGGTCAATCCGGCAACCGAACTGGTGTGTCGCTCAGGCTCCTGATCAGGAACTGGACCATGACCGCGCAGCCTGCCAGAGCAGGTTCAGCGCAAGCGCGGTCATCACCCATCTGAAGCCGGTCCTGAAGGTCTTTTCGTCCATTCGTCCGAGCAGGCGGCTGCCGGCGAGCGTTCCCAGAAAGCCGCTGGCGACCATCAGGAGGATCAGGCCCGCCCAGGGCGCGAAGGCGAAGCCGAGCACGCCAAAGGCGACGATCTTGAAGACATGCATGATCAGCGCCGTGACCGCCTGATTGGCAACGAAGCCGTGACGCGGCAGGCCGAGTGTGGACAGGACCGCGCCACCGATCGGGCCGGCGGCGCCGAAGAACATCGACAGGAATGTGGAAGCGAACCCGGCGGCGGACATCGCCCTTTTGCGGGCCTTGCCGAATCTGGGCGCCCTGCCCCAGACCAGCCAGAGAACGAACAGGCCAATGCCGGCTTTCAGGACCGCCGAGGGCAATTCGACCGCGATCGCGCCGCCGATTGCCGCGCCGAATGCGGCACCCACGGCAAACCAGAGCGCGATCAGCCAGTCGACATGTTTGAGTTGCACGAGTGCCCGCCCGGCATTCGAGCCGAGCTGGACAACGCCGTGCACGGGCACCAGCGCGCCGGCGGGCATGACCGCCGCCATGACCGCGATCAGCGCCACGCCGCCACCCAGTCCGACGGCTGCCGTAAGGGCGGAGGTGAAGAAACTTATCAGGATCAGGAAGACTGTCGCCGCCGAGCCGATTTGCTCGGGGAGCAGCAGGGCCAGAAATGCACTCACGTCACGACCATCTCGTGTTGGCGTAGTTGACGGCTTCCCGCACGTCGAGCCTGCGTGTGGAATTGCCGCTGCGCAGGTAGAAGACCGAGGCCTTGTTTTCCTCCAGATAGACCGCGCGCGGCGCCGGGCTGACGATGATCATGGCGACATCCTTGCCCTCCACCCTGGCAAAGACGGTGTGGAGATAGGGACACAGGTCGCCGCCGAGGGTCTTGGAAACAATGTCGTTGATCGTGCGCTCGAAGGAATCGAGATCGGGGCTCTTCAGGGTCGCCAGATCCTGCTCGAGACCGAGCGGCCGGCCATTGTCGTCCACACCGATGAGAAGGTGGCCGCCATCGGCATTGTAAAACCCGGCAATCGTCTTGGCGATGACCTTTTCCAGCTCGCGGTTGACGTGTTTTTCCTTCAGGTCCCAGCGCAGCGAGGACTTGAATTCGACCCGTCGGGTCTCCCCCTGCCGCATCAGATCCGGAATGAGGGCGATCTGTTCCTCGCGCAGGGACCGGTAGGCTTCGGACGTGCGCATGTATTTGCGTGTAAAAATGCCGAAGACGAGGCCGATGACAGCGCCAAGCGCCGTATAGGCGATGGCCACATCGAGATGGCGGGGCAGGATCAGCAGCCACAGCCGGGCGTTGATAAACTGGAACAGGTTCGGCGTCGTCTCGGGCGAACGCGCCAGTTCCCACCAGATCACCAACAGGTTCAGGGGATGAATGACCAGAACACCGACCACGGCCCCTGCAAGCACATAGGCCGCCAGAAAGGAGAGTTTGAACGGGGAAAGCGTCATATCGGATAGTTCCGGGAAAATTGCTGCAACGACTGGCGCCAGCTTAAAGCGTCAGGCGTTAATTTGGAAAACGAAACTCGGTCCATCCTCTATTTGCGGTCATCACCGGGTTTGACCCGGTGATCCAAGCCATGACGGAGCGAACTTCCAAGGTTGAGCCTGGAGATATGAAGCGGCATGGATGCCCGGATCAAGTCCGGGCATGACGACGGTGAGGGGGATTGTCCTACGCCAAGTATGCAATCCCGGATGCGGACTGCGAAGAGATTGAAACCCTGCAGGTCACGCCGCGGCGGGCATGGCGGTTTCGACCAGTTTCACCCAGTAGGAACAACCGACGGGGATCAGGTCGTCGTTGAAATCATAGGCCGGGTGATGGAGACCGGCGCTGTCGCCGTTGCCGGCAAAGATGAAGGCGCCGGGGCGTTCCTCCAGCATGTAGGAAAAATCCTCGCCGCCCATCATCGGCTCGATTTCGTGATCGACCTTGCCCACACCGGCAATGCCTTCGGCGATTTCAGCCGCGAAGTCGGTTTGCGCGTCGTGATTGACGGTGACCGGGTAGCCCCGTGTGAACTGCAGCTCGGCTGTCGCGCCGAATGTTTCCGCGACCGACCTGACGATGGTCTCCATGCGCTGCTGCGCCAGATCGCGCATGGCCGGGGAGAGAGTGCGCACGGTGCCGCGCAGCGTCACATCCTGCGGAATGACATTGAACGCATTGCCGCCCTGGAAAACGGTCACGGAGACGACGAGGGAATCGAGCGGGTTGGCATTGCGGCTGGCGATGGTCTGCAGGGCGCTGACCATCTGCGCGCCGACGACGATCGGATCGATGGTCTCGTGCGGCTTGGCCGCATGGCCGCCGCGGCCGTGAATCCGGATCAGGAATTCGTCCGTTGCCGCCATGATCCCGCCCTTGCGGATCGCGAATTCGCCAACCGGCAGGCCGGGGTAATTGTGCATGCCGTAGACTTCCTCGATCGGCCAGCGGGTCATCAGACCGTCCTCGATCATCGCCTTGGCCCCGGCACCGCCTTCTTCGGCCGGCTGGAAGATCACCACCACCGTTCCGTCAAAGTTTCGGGTCTCCGCGAGATATTTCGCCGCGCCCAGCAGCATGGCGGTGTGGCCGTCATGGCCGCAGGCGTGCATCTTGCCGGGAACCCTGGAAGCATAGGGCTTGCCGGTGATCTCCTCGATCGGCAGGGCGTCCATGTCGGCGCGCAGGGCGATGGTCCTGCCGGCGCCGCCGTTCCTGCCCTTGATCACGCCCACGACACCGGTTCTGCCGATGCCTGTCGTGACCTCGTCCACGCCGAAGCTCTCCAGAAGTTCAGCGACCTTGCCGGCGGTCCTGACGGTCTCATAGAGGATTTCCGGATTTTCGTGAAAATCACGGCGCCAGGCCGTGATCTCGTCGCTCAGATCAGCGAGGCGGTTAATGACGGGCATGAAGGACTCCTGAAAAACAGCGGATCGGAAGAGCGTACGGTGCGCCCAAAACCAATCCCGGCCGTCGAAGCGGAAGGTGTTGGCAATAACCTACCTCAAGCGGCAAAAAGGGGAAGTGGTTGAGGGGAAAAACTTTTGTACATGGACAAAGGCGGTGGACCGGTTCCGATAATCCGTCAATGCAGGATTATTTTTTCTCCATGCGAAAGACGGCGGTGCGTTTGATCTCATTGTCCTCGAGCGCCCCGACAACCGGCACATTATAGCAGGCAAGCTCAGTCAGCCGGGCTTTCGGCAGGTAGGATCTGCCCGGATCGCCGACCAGAATATCGGTGCCCCGGTCCAGCAGCCGGTCCATCAGGCCAAGCACCTTTTCCGCCATCGCCTTGTCGTAAAAAACGTCACCGCAAAAGACGATGTCGGCGGCCGGCGGCGGCGAAGCGGTGATATCCGCCATTTCGAGACTGAGCACGACACCGTTGAGCTCCGCATTGAGGCCCGTCGCGGCAAGGGCGAAGGGGTCGATGTCGACCGCATGGCAGGAGGCGGCGCCGGCCATCATGGCGGCGATGCCCACAAGGCCGGAGCCACAGGCAAAGTCGACAATCCGTTTGTCCCTGACAAGATCCGGCGTGTCGAGAATATAGCGGGCAAGACCCTGGCCGCCTGCCCAGGCGAAGGCCCAGAAGGGAGGGGCGAGACCGAGTTCGCCAAGATCCTCTTCGGTCTTCTGCCACAGCGCCATGGCCTCATCGGCCACATGCAGCCGGATTTCCTCCGCATGTGGCACCGGCTTTATCCGGGTTTCCCGGCGGATGAAGTCGATGGGATCCTTGATAGGCGTCATTCGCTTCACCGCCACGGCAGGCAATTGTGGATTTTCAAGCAGGTGTCTTGAGGCCGCCCATCTCGCAGACGATCTTCCATTCCTCTTGCGTCACCGGCTGGACCGACAGGCGCATGGAGGTCACGAGGGCCATCTTGGCAAGACGCGGTTCCGCCTTGACGTCGGCCAGCGTCACCGGCTTCGGCACGTCACGAACAGCCTTGAAATCCACGCATTCCCAGCGCGGGTCGTCAATGGTGGTGTCGGGGTGGATGCCGCTGCAGACCTCCACGATGCCGACCACTTCCTTGCCGATATTGGAATGGTAAAAGAAGGCTTTGTCGCCGATTTCCATGGCGCGCATGTTGTTGCGTGCCTGATAGTTGCGGATGCCGTCCCATTGTTCGCCGGCGTCGCCTCTGGCCTTCTGCTGCTCCCAGGACCACTTGTCCGGTTCGGATTTGATCAGCCAGTACTGCACCTATTTCGCCTCCGGATTCTTGATGGCCCAGTTCCACGGGCGGATTTCCACGCTTTCGAACAGACCGGCCACGGCATAGGGGTCTTCCTGGGAAATCGCGAGGATTTCATCCCGGTTGGCCGCTTCGATCACCACCAGGGACCCGGTCATGTTGCCGTCGTCGTCAAGGAACGGCCCGGCGGCCTTGAGGCTGTCGCCGAGGCCCTTCAGGAATTCGATGTGGTCCGCGCGGTTGTCGAGGCGGGTCTGCAGTGCACCGGGCTTGTCGGTGCAGATCAGGGCATAGAGCATGAGAGGAATCCCGAAGTTGTCGAATCTGCGTCGAACCTAGGGCCGGGGACTGACAAACTCAATGCCGCTGCCGGTATCTGTCGCGAAAAGCCGCAATTCCGATTGCCTTGAGACAAATGTCCGCTCGGCCTATGGCGTGTAGCCGATTCGGAAGCCGCCCCAATGCCGGCCCCTTACGAATATGGGCGCACTGATGTCCTTCATGGGTACGAGGTTTCCCCGTCCCATGTCACGCTGGTAGGTTTGCAGCAGAAGCGGATCGCGGTTCTTGGCCGCCCGTAAACCTGTGCGGTCATCGAAGTAACGATGATTGCGGCAGTTGGCGATGTTCCACTCGACATCCTTGCCTTGCGGTTTGGAAACCGCTTTCGTGTTCGTGGATATGTAGGCGGTATCGTCGATCGAAGCACACCAGGCAATTCGCTTGTCGCTTGCAACAATTTCCTCGATGATTGGCGAAACATGCGCGTCGTTGAATCTGGAGAACCTGGCCAGGTGTTGCGGTGGATTGCTTCCGGGAACTTCGGTGTGGTTCCGGTCGAACAGTTCCTCTTCCGTCAGCTCCCCGGTCGCGATGGCCTGCTCAAACAATTCAGCGACCCGCTTTGCCGCGTCTTCGGCCAATCTGATAACAACGGCTTCGTTTTTGTTGGCCCCGCAGGTCGCAGAGAACAGAACAAATGCATCGGTGTCATCGGAGACCCGGCGCATGGTCCGGGCGATGTCGGAAAGCTTGGTGCTGGACTCGGTCAGGCTTGCGGAGACCGTGCCGGACGTTTCGCGGAACAGGCCGCAGGTCTGCTGCACATCATCCATTTTTTCGTCGATTGAAGTGGTCGCTTTGCCAATGACCTGGATGTCGCCGGAGACCTTCAACAAAATATCCGCGAAGGTTCCGGCATGAGTCTGGACCTTGGCCGCGGTTTCGCCGGTTTGTTTTGTCGTATCCGCGAGATGCTCGAAACCAGACTTGATTTCAGTTAGCGCAGTCTCGATTTCCGACGTTGCGTTCGCCGTCGATTGCGCCAGTTCCTTGACTTCGTTGGCCACCACGAGAAAACCGCGTCCGGCGTCGCCCGCGCGCGCCGCTTCGATCGAGGCATTCAACGCCAAAAGGTTGGTTTGCCGGGCGATATTGTTGATCGTGTTTGTTATTGAGCCGACCTTGCCAAGCACATCGCTGAGTTCCGCCATGCGTTCCTGCCCCACGCTGACAGCCTTGAGAAGTTCCGCGATTTCCTCGCGGGCGGTCTCGATCGTGCCGTGAGAGCTTCCAATCTCCGCACAGGCGCGATTGGCGATACTCTCCGCATCGGCGATTTGGGTAGAGATTTCAGTCGTCGCGGATTCGATATCCGTGAACCGCCCGATGAGCATGGAAAAGTCTTCCACGTTCGAGGCGAAGACGCCGGATATGGACTGAATTTCGTCTGCGGAGACCGCGACGTCGAGACTGATACCGCTGAGGTTGGTGCCTATGGAGCCCATCGCTTCCATAACCGAACCGTTTTCGGACGGAGAACTTTCATCAATTGAAAGCTTGAAGGTCTCAGAATTTGCATATGCGTGCTCGGACATAAGTTCCCTCCCCGAACTTGTGTTGGCAAATTTATAGTTAAAAAGAATTTAAGAAGCCTTAAAACCATCCCGAATTCATACTCCTTGCTACATTTGCAGCTGGTGCCGTTCCCGTTTAATTAAATCAGATTTAAAAATACTCAGTATCGGTTCGAGCCAAATCAAGAAAAGTTATGGATTTCAGGTAATTATTCGAGGAATTGTATGTTGTTTCGTGTTTAGGACGCCGATGAAGACTATTGTCTGCCGAGCTAAATTCTTTCCCGGGCCGCAGCCGCGTTACCCAGGCGGGTGAGATTTTTTTGGAGCGAGCAGGTTCATGAGCGGAGGCGCGATCTCATGAGTCGCTACCTTAGCTAACAAAAAGCCGCCGCCAATCGAATTGCCTGCATTGAAAGACAGGCCTCAAATAACCCTGATCAACATGCCGGCGTGAGGGTGCCGGTCGGCGCCCGGATATTTCAGATCCCTTCCGTCTCCGCCTTCAGCGGCCGCGCCATCAGGGTGTTGAGCGCGTCGTCTATCGTCAGGTCCTCGTCGATCATCCGTGCGACGGTTTCGCAGATCGGCACCTCGACATCGTATTTCTCCGCCAGCTTGACGGCGACCCGCGCCGAATAGGCGCCCTCGGCAAGTTTTCCGCCTGCCGAGATCAGGTCGGAGGCCATGAAGCCCTCGCCGAGCCGCAGGCCAAAGGAGAAGTTGCGGGACTGGCTCGATGAACAGGTCAGCACAAGATCGCCAAGACCGGAAAGGCCGGTCAGTGTTTCGCTTTGCGCTCCCATGGCGGCGCCAAGGCGGGAGAGTTCGGCAAAACCGCGCGCGGTAAGCGCCGCCTGGGCACTGGCGCCGAGCTTGCGGCCGGCAACGGCGCCACAGGCAATCGCCAGCACGTTTTTCAGCGCGCCGCCGATTTGCGTGCCCAGTATGTCGATCGAGGCGTAGGGCCGGAAGCTTGGCGATTGCAGCGCTTCGCACAGGCTGAGCGCGGTTTTCGTGGAGGTCGCGGCAATCGTGACCGCCGTCGGCAGGCCGCGCGCCACATCGTCGGCAAAGCTTGGCCCCGAGAGGACGCCGGGTTCCACTCCGGGCAGTTCCTCGCTCATCACCTTCGACAGCAGCTTTCCGGAGGATTGTTCAATACCCTTGGCGCATAGAACGACCGGTCCGCGCACCTTGCCTGTCTTTTTCAGGGCGGCCAGCATGGCGCGGGTGGTCTGCGCCGGGGTGACCAGCAGGATGGCATCCACGTCCGCGGCCTCCGCCAGCGAATTCGTGGCGTTGAGGTCTTCATCGAAGGTGATGCCTGGAAGATAGCGGGCATTCTGGCGGCGGGAGCGGATATCGGAAACGACCGCGGGATCGCGCGCCCACAGGCGCACGTCCCGTCCGGCGCGGGCGGCCGTCAAAGCCAGAGCCGTTCCCCAGGCCCCGCCGCCAATGACGCCGACTGTCTTAATGGCGCCCATCGTTCTGCCTTTCCATCCGCGACCGTAGTGTATCAAGCTGCGCTCCAAACTCTTCAAAGAACCTGGTCTTGGGCGGCGCATCGTTGGCGAAAAGATCGACCCAGAACAGGCGGAACCGGATTGGCGGTCCGCCTGAACTCGGCGTCATTTCGTAATGTTCCCATTCTGCAGCGGGTTTTTCACGAATGCGACCGTGAAAATGCCGCCGCCGATGCAAGCCGGGGAGACTGCCGGGAACATCTTTGATGATGTGGTCCTGGTCCGCGAACGATTCGAGCGCGATATCCAATGAAAGTCCTGTCTCTTCGATAAATTCGCGTCTGGCAGCCTGGAGATAGCTTTCGCCCGGGTCCAGAGTGCCGCCGGGAACCTGAAGGTCCGGGTTCGGGTGATCCGGTTCGATAAACACCAGAAGCTCCGGTCCGCAGGTCAGGTAGACATAGGCTTTGTGATAGAGTTTCACGCTGAGATCCTTGCTGCCTGGTAGTTTGATTCCAACATTTGCGTCCCCCGCGCTACGACTCCGATTGCAAATGATGGGCTCTTTAAAACCACTGGATAAATACTTGTTTTTAATGGGTCTTTTGGATTTTACACTTGAGCAAGAGCCCAGAAGAAAACGGGTATCAAATGTCAAATTCGATCCACGAGTGTCCTCAGGAATATTTTACGAAGCGGGGCAGGCGGGTGCGAAGAGCCTCGAGAGGCGCGCCGAAGGCGGCGAAGAATTTTTCCGCGTCCTGAGCCTGGGCCCCGAACAGGTCGATCCAGAAGAACCGGCAGCGAATCGGGTCGCCGCCGCCGCTGGGAAACATTTCATAATGTTCCCAGGTATCCCCGGGCCGCTCGCCGATGCGGACATGATAGTTGCGCCGCAGATGGCGGCCACGCAAGGGGCGGTCCGGTGCGGGTTTGAACTGCCCGAGAGGCGGGATCGTTTCAAAGGGCAGGTCCTGATCGGAGAAATGATCGAAGGCGGCATCGAGCGCCAGACCGGTTTCCTCGGCGAACTCCCGCATGGCGCTCTGCAGGAAGCTTTCGCCGGGATCCACTGTTCCACCCGGGACCTGCAGTCCGAGTTGCGGCGTGTCCGGCTCGTCGAAAACCAGAAGGTCCGTGCCGCAGGTCAGATAGACATAGGCCTTATGGTAGACGCGCATGGACTCTCTTCTCTGGTTAAATCATTGCTTCGACCTAGCACACTTGGGCTCAGGTAGGACCTCCTGCATATGCGATCGAACTTCCTTACCCAGAGGTTTTTTGATTGAAAACCGGGATGCTACCGATTAACGGTTGAGTCGGGTCATGGTAAGCGTTTACGGAATTCTTTGCCGGTTTCTTTTCTTCGAAAGAGGTGCAGATCTTTTAGCGTAGAGGTATCGTTTCGTGGAATATTAAATTCTCATCTTTGTTATTCTTGCTATTTTATTTATTTCGATCTATCGTTAATTGGCGAAATTTTACATAACTTTATTTACCACTGAAGATTTTCAACTTTTTTCTAAAAATAATTTCAAAAATATAAATATTTATAAGGAAAATTCTTGATTTTTAACGGATTGTTAATAACGTTGCAGCGCAGCATTTTTTCGAATTTCGGAGTTTCGGTGATGAGTGTCGAAAGCTCGAGAATTCTTTTGGTAACGCGTATTTTTGGTTTTGTTTTCGTTTTTGTTCTTGTGTCGGTGGTGGTTTTGGCGACCTTGCCGAATAGAATGTTCCTCGTTTCTGAAAACGCCCTGATCAATGCGCCTGTCCAGACGATATCCTCGAAGATTAACGGGCAGGTTGTCGACCTGAGCGTCCAGATCGGTCAGGAGGTTGCCCCGTTCGCGAAGGTGGCCGAGATCGAGAATTTTGAGCGCGACAATGCGATCGCGATGAGCATGCGCATGGAGTTGCTGCAGCTCACCGACCGGCAGAAGGCGTTGCACTCGACGATCGATCGAACCTCACTTCAACTCGGCCTTATCCGCGAACAGGCAAACGCGACCAAGCAGGGGCTGATCGAAGATCTGAAAGTCCTGGCGCGAAAAGCTGAAAACCAGTTGCTCGCCGAAGAATCCCGGGTCGAGGAACAGGAATCGATCTTCCTTCAGAAGAAGAGCTTGGTAGATATCGGCCAGTTGAGCGAAACAGTGCTCACGCAGTACAAGCAGAAACTCGATGCGGCCAGCCACCGGATGGAGACTGCCCGTGACGATCTCACGCGGCAGAAGAACATGGTGGATTCAATCGCTCAGGGCGTCTATTCCGGCGGTCTCGCGACAAACCTGATGTCGCTCGAATTTCAGGAAAAGTCGCTCGATATGGAGCACCGCAAGGCTTTGTCGGAGCTTGAGATCGTCCGCTCGCGCGTCGGCGAGATCGAACGGATGGTCGCAGTGGAAGGTTTGAGCAACTCTGCGATCAGCAGCGACAACGTGCTGGCGCGCCAGCCGGGCCGGATCGTCAGCGTCGAGGTCGCGCCGGGCGAGACAGTTGCCAAGGGTGCGGTTATCGCGCGGTCGATGAGTTGTGACGAAAGCTTCGTCGTCGCCGTCTTTCCCGGCCGCGAAGTCGAGGACGTGATCGTCGGAACGCCGGCCCTTGTCAATGTCCGGTCGCTGGGTGCGAAATATAACGGCCGCGTGGAACGGGTCGTGCGTTATTATAGTTCCGGCGCCGAGACGCGCTATTTCAAGAAGTTTCCGGATGCTGAAGGTCACGAGGTCTATGTTTTCATCCGGGTGGACGACACGGCGCAGGAGACCGAAGCCGCTTCGGCTTCCGACAAGAAGTATTTCGGCTGCAATGTGGGAGAAGAAGTGATCGTCGCTCTCGGTGAACCGCTTCTGCAGCGGGCGGCCAACTTGTTCCGCTCTTCAAAGCCGCTCATGGTGGCTGAAGCGGCAACCGTTTCCGGCCAGCCAGAGGTGCAGCAGGGTGTCGAACCGTCGGCTGCGGACCATGACCGGATCGCGGCGTTGTCGGGCGACATCCGCGACCTGGTGAAAAAGAAGCGTGGTATAAAGCCTTCGGTCAGGGAATAACACTTTGGGCTTCCTCCGGTCTCCGATGTGTCGCGACAGCAGGGGGGACGCCGTTAGAGCAGCCTCAAGGGCAGTCCGGATCCGATTTGTCTGGCAGCTTATCTGCCAGATTGCCGTTGGGTGCGCCCTTCCTTCCGCAGGACTGGCAGAGGACATGACTGCCAGTGCGGTTTCCGACTATTGCCTGTCGTGCGAGAGTCTTGCCCGGCGCGTTAAGCTCTACGGAGACGGGCCGGTCTTTCTTGTCAGCTACGAAGCCTCTCCGGAGGGAGGGCAGCTTCCCCGCGAACTGTCGAATGTCGCCTTCAGCTATGACAACGCCCTGGCCATCATCGCGCTCGTTGCGTGCGGCAAGGTGGAGACGGCCAAACAGATCGGCGAGGCGTTTCACATCGCCCTGGCCAAGGACCGGTTTTACAAGGACGGGCGGCTACGGAACGCCTATGCGGCCGGCCGGCTGGACCCGTCTGCCGAGGCAGTTGCCCTGCCCGGTTACTGGGACGACGGAGCGGGCAAGTGGATCGAGGACGGCTATCAGGTTGGAACCGCGACCGGCAGCGCCGCCTGGGTTGCCCTGTCCCTTTTGACCCTCAGTCAGGCGGACGGTGACGCGCGCTATCTGGAAGATGCCCGCAAGGTCATGCGCTGGATCAATGTCCTCACCATCGATCACGGCGGTGCGGGCGGTTTCCGGGGCGGATTTTACGGTCATGAACCGTCACCGGTCCGGATCGGCTGGAAATCCACCGAACACAATATCGATATCTATGCGGTCGCGGTGTTTCTCGACACGATCGACAAGGAGAACGGCTGGGGCGCCGCCGCCCGGCACGCCCTGTCCTTTCTCGACAGAGCCTGGAACCCGGACGAAAAGAGATTTCATGTCGGAACGCTTCCCGACGGCGCGGCGCTGAATACCGATCAGGACGGCCTGGACACGCAGCTCTGGGCGCTTCTCGGGGTCGGTGACTTCGCCGAACGAGCGGAGGATGTCCTCGCCTGGACCTATCGAAATCACGGCGTCGATGGCGGCTTCGATTTCAATACGGACCGCGATGGCCTGTGGATCGAAGGAACGGCGCAGGCGTTGCTGCTGCTGAAATATCTAAATAGGGAAAAAGAAGCTGCGATTGTGGAGGAAGCGCTTGCCAGGAATGGCGTAGGGGACGGCTATTATTTCGCCAGCTCAACGCAGGATTTGACGACGGGCCTGTCGGCGGGCGCTGACGGAAGTTCAGGAGAATTTTTATACCACCGGCTGCCGCATCTGGGGGCGACCTCATGGGTCGTGCTCGCGGGTCTTGGCTGGAACCCTTTCATATTGAAATACTTTGAACAGAAGGAGTCCGGACCATGTCTCCGGAAATACTGACACTTCAAGATTCCCTGCTCTATTGTATTTTTGTTTTGAGTCTCGTCGGCGGTTGCGCGTTTTTTCTGAAAAGCAAGAATTTCATCGACCGGTTGGCCTTCGGGTCCGTGATCATTGTCATGCTGCTCGGCTACATATGGCACCGGATTTTCTGGACCCTGCCCGAGCTTGAGTTCACGGCTTACGCAATCTGGCCGCGAATCTACCTGTTCCTGGAACTCATCGTTCTCAGCTACACCTTGTTGTCGATCGTCTTCTTCATGCGCCGAACCGACAGGTCGGCGGAGGCGGACGCGGGGGAAAGGCGCCTGCAGGAGCGCGGCGAATACCCGGCCGTCGATGTCATGATCTGCACCTACAACGAGGAACTTGGAATCCTTGAGCGCTCTATCCTGGCTGCGCTGGCGATCGATTATCCGAATTTCACCGTCTGGGTGCTGGATGACGGCAAGCGGGACTGGCTCAGGGCTTATTGCGAGCGGGTCGGTGCGCAATATATCAGGCGTACGGATAACAAGGGCGCCAAGGCCGGCAATGTCGACAACGGTCTGGAGCATACCAAACGCATAACCAACGCGCCCTTCTTTCTTCTGCTGGATGCAGATTTCGCGCCCAGGAAATCTATTCTGAAGCGGACCGTCGGTCTGTTCGACGACGATTCCGTCGGTCTGGTCCAGACACCGCAATTCTACTACAACTCCGATCCGATCCAGCACAATCTGCTCGCCTCGGGCTCATGGGTGGACGATCAGCGCATCTTTTTCGATGTCATGCAGCCTTCGAAGGACGCCTGGGGGGCGGCCTTCTGCGTGGGAACATCCTTCGTTGCGCGCCGCGCCGCAATCGAGGAAATCGGAGGGATGCCGAAGGAGTCGGTGACCGAAGACCTGCACACGACCTACCGGCTTCTCCTGAAGGGTGTCAGGACCATCTGGCTGAACGAACGTCTGAGCATCGGTCTGTCGGCGGAAAGTCTTTCCGGCTACATCACGCAGAGATGCCGCTGGTGCCTCGGCACAATCCAGATTGCCCTGCTGAAGGACGGACCGTTCCGCGGCGCGGGGTACAGCTTCATCGAACGGCTGCACTATATGCACGGCCTGTTGTTCTGGCTTTGCAGGCCTTTCATTCTCGCGCTGATGCTGGCACCGATTTTCTACTATTTCCTGGGTCTGCCCGCTATCCTGTTGGAACCGGAGGCTCTGCTCGTGATCGGCCTTCCAGCGGTCGGCGGCAGCATGATCTTTCATGCCTGGATCTCGGGGCGGCGAAGTCTGCCCATCTTTACCGAAGTTACACACCTGCTGACGGCAGTGCCGGTGACGATCACAATTGTGAACGCCATCCGCAAACCGTTCGGCCATCCCTTCAAGGTGACGGCAAAGGGGGAGGACAGATCGGAGGTCCAGGTTCAATATTCGATGGCGGCAATGTATCTCGCCATTATCGTACTTACCCTTATCGGCATGTTTAATGGCCCCTTGTTGCGCACGACCGGCTCGATTGACGGTTTCAGCATCGCCTGGGGGACCGTGGTCATGCTGCATTCCTTCATCGCGTTCCTTGTCTGTGTTGAGCTGCCACGCGCGGAACTCGACGACGAGCATTTTCCGGTTTCCTCGCCAATCTGGGTCAGGATCGAGGGCAAGGTGCTCGAAGCGAAAAGCAGCTCCATGAGCCTCAATGAAATAGTCTTCGAGCGCGGTTCCCTCGACCTCGATCTCAAGCCGGATCAGAAGCTCGAAATGGCATTTTTGGGCGGCTTGGCGGCGAGAGCCAGTGTGATGACGCAGAACGCCAGCCACGTTCGAGTACGTCTGAGGGAAACGGAGGCCATCCGCGACCAGATCGTGGCCCGGCTGTTCAGCGATCCGCCCGCGAACATCGCGGAGCAGGGCTCCATGCTGCGAACCGCTTTCGCCCTTGTCCGTAGGATGGTCGGCGGCATTGCCGGTGCCCCGAAGAATGTGCATGTGAAGGTTTGAGGGGCGGATTCGCCGGCTGTTGAAATAATCTTGCCGGGTGGGGCTCCAGAAATCCGGTCGCCGCCGCGCTAAACCTTCGCGCCCTTTTTACCGGCGCCGAGCACGCCGGCGCTTTGCGAATCGAGGGGCCAACGCGGGCGCGGGGAGAGGGCCATGTCGTCGACCGGGCCCTGTCGCAACCGTTCGATGCCCGCCCAGGCGATCATGGCGGCATTGTCCGTGCAGAGCGCCATCGGCGGGGCGACGAAACGGGCACCCGCCGCATTGGCGGCATCAAGCAGGCTTTGCCGGATTTCCTGATTGGCGGCGACGCCTCCGGCAACGACGATCACAGGCTCCGTGTCCGGATGCCGCTCCTGGAAAAATTCGAGGGCGGATCTTGTCCGCGCCGCCAGCACGTCGGAGATGGCGCGCTGAAAGGCGGCGCACAAGTCGGCGACGGTCTGCTCGTCGACCGGCTCCAGCTTCTTGGCCTGGGTCCTGAGGGCGGTCTTCAGGCCGGCAAAAGACATGTCGAGACCCGGCCGGTCGAGCAGGGGGCGCGGCAGTCTGAACCTTGTCACGTCGCCCCTTGCCGCCATCTTTTCCACATGCGGTCCGCCCGGATAGGGCAGGCCGAGCAGCTTGGCGGTCTTGTCGAAGGCTTCGCCGATGGCATCGTCGATGGTGGTGCCCAGGCGCTCGTAATCTCCGACGCCGCGCACCAGCAGGAACTGGCTGTGACCGCCGGAGACGAGCAGCAACAGGAAGGGGAAATCAAGGTCGTCGGTCAGGCGGGCGGTCAGCGCATGGCCTTCCAGGTGGTTGACGCCGACGATCGGCTTCCCGGCGGCCATGGCAATCGCCTTGGCGGTCATGAAACCGACGATGACGCCGCCGATCAGACCGGGTCCGGCGGTGGCCGCGACCGCATCGATGTCCTCCCAGGAGCAATCGGCTTCGTGCATCGCCTCGGCGACGATCCTGTCGAGGATCTCGATATGGGCACGGGCGGCGATCTCCGGAACCACGCCGCCGAATTCAGAGTGTTCGTCGATCTGCGAGCGGATGGTGTTGGACAGGATTTGCTTTTGCAGCGGACCGCGCACGACTGCCGCGGCAGTCTCGTCGCAGCTTGTTTCAATGCCCAGAACCGTCAAATCGGTCGCATTGTCTTTTCGATTGACTGAGGTCATTGGTCTTAAAGCGGTGGCCTGTGCTAGGACATCCGAGAAGGCATAAATCGGTGCCCGTCATTTCTGTCGGGCGTAGCATCTGGACGGTGAACCTTGCAATCAATTCCTTTGCGTATAGGCACAAGGGGCAGCGCCCTGGCACTGGCGCAGGCTCATGAAACCCGCGACCGGCTTATGGCGGCCCACACGCTTCCCGAGGACGTTTTCGAGATCGTCGTCATCAAGACGTCCGGGGACCGGATCCAGGACCGGCCCCTGTCGGAAGTTGGCGGCAAGGGGCTGTTCACCAAGGAAATCGAGGAAGCGCTGCTGGACGGGCGGATCGACATCGCCGTTCATTCCTCCAAGGACATGCCGACGGTTCTGCCGACCGGTCTGGCGTTGACGGCTTTTCTGCCGCGCGAGGATGTGCGTGATGCCTTCCTGTCGCCCAAGGCGCAGACGCTGACGGAACTGCCGCGGGGCGCTGTGGTAGGTTCCAGCTCCCTGCGCAGGCAGGCGATGATCAAGCGGCTGCGGCCGGACATCGAGGTCGTGATGTATCGCGGCAACCTGCAGACCCGGCTGCGCAAGCTGGCGGAAGGCGAGGTGGACGCGACGCTTCTGGCGGCCGCGGGCCTGAGACGGCTTGGACTGGAAGGCGAAATCACCAGCCTGCTGGAAGTCGACGATTTCCTGCCGGCGGTGGGCCAGGGAGCGATCTGCATCGAAAGCCGCACAGACGACAGCGACACGCGCACAATGCTCGCGGGGATCCACGATACCGACACACAGGTTCGGCTGGATACGGAACGGGCCTTCCTTGCCGTTCTCGATGGCTCCTGCCGCACGCCTATCGGCGGTCTGGCGACACTGCGGGACGGGATGCTGCATTTCAGGGGCATCGTGCTGAGGCCGGACGGCTCGGAGGCGCATGTGACCTCCGGGAGCGGCGCGCCGGCAAGCGCGGTCGAGATCGGTATTTCCGCCGGCGAGACCCTGAAAGCCTTGATGGGGCCGGGATTTTTCCAGGATCACTGACCATGCGTTTTCTGGTGACCAGGCCTCAGCCCGACTGCAAGCGAAGCGCGGACAAGCTGCGGGCTGCCGGTCACATTGCCGACGAAGCGCCACTTCTTGAATTTAAGGTCATGCCGCCGGAACCACTGGACCTTTCCGGCGTTTCCGCCCTGGCGTTTTCGAGCCGGCGGGCGGTGTCCGTTCTGCGCGGACATCCTCAGCTTGCGGACCTTCTTGGACTTCCCGTTTTCACGGTGGGGGACGCGACGGCTGAAGCCTGCAGGCAGGTGGGGTTTCAAGACGTGCGGTCCGCGGGAGGGGATTTCGCGGCGCTGGGCGCGCTCATTCTTCGCGAGCATGCAGGGCTCGGTCCGGGTGCGGTTTTCTATCCGGCGGCGCAGGACCGGGCGGGAGATCTGGAAGCTCTTCTGAAAGACGGCGGTCTCGCCTGCCGGACGCGTGTCGTCTACCGCATGGAGCCTGTGGAGAAACTGCCGGCCGCCGTTGTGACGGCGCTGACCCGAGCGGCCTATGACGGCGTGCTGGTCTATTCGAGGCGAACGGCGGAGACGCTGCTGTTTCTGCTGAAAAGCTCCGGTCTCGACGCTGTCGTGCCGGGACTGAAGGTCTACGCCATTTCGTCGCAGGCGGGGGAACCGCTTTCAGATATCATGCGTGTGCGTGTTGCGGATGCACCTTGCGAAGCGGCCCTTCTGGATCTCGTATTAGCGGAGTGTTAACCAGATCCGGGGGAGTCCTTCTATTGCGGCGCGGAAAAGTCTTTGCCGCGCCGGTACCGCTTCGCAAAGAGGCGTGTATAGTGAAGGTCTTGGAGCTGACGGTTCCGGGGCCGGGGCAGGTTCGGGAGAAGTGCAGATGACGACGGACAAAAAATCTTCTGGCGGGACATCCTCTTCGGGCGGAAGCGGATCATCGGGCAAACCCGACACAACTTCCGCGTCTTCCGGCGCATCCAAGCGCCCGGTCACAATCGACCTGGAGGCGGAAAAGGTGAGTTCCAAACCGGGGTCGCCGACGTCCGCGGCGTCTTCCAGTGGGGCGTCATCCGCAAGTTCCACGAGTTCTCCGCGGCCGGGAAGCTCTTCCTCGTCTACGGGGACCACATCCGTGCCGCCGTCGGGGTCATCCTCGGCGACCGCGAGACCCGGCTCGACGGGGACGGGCTCAGCAGGAAGCACTCCTGGCCGGACCACAGCCAGTCCGGCAGCAGGCTCCACCAGCAGTTCTTACGGCACCAAACCCGTGTCCTCCGGTTCGTCTTCCACACCGGGCACCTCTTCCACCGCGGCTTCCGCTTCCGGCGCGGCCTCGAAAACGGCATCTTCCGCCAGCACGGCGGCAAGTTCCTCCGGCGCGAGCCGGCCGCCGGCGTCCGGCGCGAGTTCCCGTCCGGCCGGTTCGACAAGCTTTTCCAATCCGCCCGCGGCAGAGGAAAGCGGCGGTATCGGCGCTTTCGGCGTGCTGATCGCGGCGGTCATCGGGGGTATCCTGGTTCTCGGCGGCGGGTTCGGCCTGTATCAGGCCGGGATCGTCAAGCTGTCACCGGAACAGAACCTGCAGGTGACCAACGCGCTTTCTTCGGCGGAGCGCAAGATCGCCGATCTGGAGAGCAAGCTTGCTAAAGTGACCTCGACCGTGAGCGGGCAGGATCCGGCCAAAGCCGTCTCCGCCCTGGAGGCGAAGGTTTCCGATCTTGAAACGAAACTGCAGGGTGCGGTGTCGGCCGCCCCGGCCGATGTCTCTCCGGCCATCGAGGCGCTGAAGAAAGAGGTCGCGGACCTGCGCAGCGGCGCCGCATCGGCGACGGGCGGCTCCAGTGAAGGAACACCGGCCGACCTCGCGCCGCTGGAAACCCGGCTGACGGCCCTGGAAGCGGCCGCGAAAGAGCAGGGCCAGGTGGACCTGAAGCCGCTGGAAACGCGCCTTGCCAAGCTGGAAAGCGATACAAGCTCGACATCTTCGGAAGCGGACAAACTGTCCGGATCGGTCTCCGGCGTGGAAACCGGTCTGAATGAGCTGAAAACCACGCTCGGCGAGATCCAGACGAAGTTGCAGAACACCGAAGCGACGGCAAAGGCGGCGCAGACGGCGGTGTCGACGTCGGATGTGTCGCTGAAAACCCTTGCCGACAGCCAGGCGCGGGCGACCGAAACGCTCTCAAGTCTTGCCGCCGACATCAAATCCGTCGGATCGGCGAACAGTGCCGCGCTGGAAGATGTCCGCGCCGAACTGGACACGATTTCCAAGCGGCTGGCCAAGGTGGAAGCGACGATGGGCGACGCCACGGCGCGCGAAGTGGCCGCGCGGGCGCTGTCGGTCTCCGCGCTCAGGGCAGCCGTCGATTCCGGCAGGCCCTACAAAACCGAACTGGCAGCGGTCAAGGCCGGTCTGCCCGCCGATATGGATTTGAAGGCGCTGGAAAGTTATTCCGAAACCGGCGTTGAGCCGGTCGCCGTCCTGATCGCGCAGTTTCCGGCTGAGGCGCGCAAGATCTATCAGACCTTTGCCGAGCCCGACCGCTCCGCCAACATGCTGGACAGTCTTCTTGCCAGCGCGAAGTCCATCGTGGCGGTTCGCGGTCCGGGGGACGCGGACGGCACCGGGCCGGAAGCCGCGCTGCGGCGCATGGAAAATGCCGTCTCCGGTGGGGACCTGAGTGCCGCGCTGGCGGCCTACAAGACCCTGCCCGAGGCGGGGCAGGCAGCGGCGAGCGAGTGGGCCGCGCGGGCCGAGGCACGGGTCGAGGTGGATGAGTTGACCGACAAGGCCTCACAGGAAGTGCTGAATGCCCTTGCGGCGAAAGACAGTTGACCGGTGGCCGGCTTTGCGGCTGACGGGTTATGAGATGCCGCAGTATCGTGCCCGCGTTCGCCCGAGCGCCGGATACTGCGGACGATATTGGGCCGGCGATGGCCGGCAACCCTTGGGAGCGTACTGAATGATCCGCGTCCTTCTCTTTTTCGCGCTGCTGTTCGCCCTTGCAGTGGGCTTTGCCTGGCTGTCGGACGTGCCGGGCATGATCTCGATCAGCTGGAACGGCTATGTCTGGGAACAGCCGCCGGCGGTGTTCGCCGTTGTCGCCGGTGTCCTGCTGGCGATTTTCCTCGCGGTTGTCTGGGTCATCCGCGTGATCCTGAAATCCCCGCATATCGCCAGCCGGTTTTTTCAGCGCCGCCGCAAGGACAAGGGCTACCAGGCCTTGTCACAGGGTCTGATCGCGCTTGGAACCGGTAATTCCAAACAGGCACGCCGCTACGCTCTGGAGGCGGACCGGCTGCTGAGCGAAGAACCCGCCGCGAAGCTGCTCCTTGCGCAGACGGCGCAGCTTGCCGGCAAGGACGACGAGGCGCGCGGCCGTTTCGAGGCGATGCTGGAAGATCCGCAGACAAAGGCTCTGGGCCTGCACGGTCTCTTTGTGGAAGCCGAACGCCACCGCGAACCCGTTGCCGCCCGTCATTACGCAGAGGAAGCGGCGAAAACCTCGCCTGGCCTGGAATGGGCCGGCAAGGCGGTGCTCGGCTATCAGGCCGTGGCCCATCACTGGGACGAGGCGCTCAAGACGCTTGAGCGCAACTACGCCGCCAAGATGATCGACAAGAAAACCTATCGCCGTCAGCGTGCCGTCATCCTGACCGCCCTTGCGCAAAAGCTGGAGGGCGGCGAGCCGGAACGGGCCTATTCGCTCGCCAAGGAAGCGCACGGCCTGGCGCTGGATCTCGTGCCGGCGGCCGTCTTGACCTCGCGCCTTGCGACGCGCCGCGGCGATATCCGCAAGGCGTCGAAGGTGCTGGAGACGACCTGGCGGCTTTTCCCGCATCCCGAGCTTGCGGATACCTATGCCCATGTACGCACCGGGGACACCGCCGTCGACCGGCTGAAACGGGTCAAATCCCTGTCGGCGCAACGTGCCAACACGGGGGAAGGTGCCTTGGCGGTCGCCCAGGCGGCCCTGGAAGCGCGGGAATTCGAGGAAGCCCGGGCGCAATTGAAAAAGGTTCTGCAGTCCGAGCCGTCCCGCAAGGCTTTCCTGCTGATGGCGGAAGTGGAAGAGGCCGAACATGGCGACAGGGGCCGGATGCGCGACTGGCTCGCGCGGGCGATCAAGGCGCCTCTCGACAAGGTGTGGATGGCCGACGGGATCGTGTCCGCCGAATGGCAGGCGGTCTCCCCGGTCACCGGCAAGCTGGACGCTTTCAAGTGGGTGATGCCCGGCGGCCTGTCTGACGAAGAGGGCGACCTGCTGGAAGACAGCGTGTTCGAGGCGCCGGTACTTCCGGCCGCGGCTGTCGCGGCAGCTGCAGTCGGAACGCCCGAAGCCAAGGTGGATAAACCCGGCGAAGACCCGGAAACGGTGGATCTGACGCCTGAGCCGGTCTCCCCGAAGCCCGTTACTTCGAAGCCAGACACCCCCAAGCCAGGTTCAAAGGAACCGGAAGGGCAGCAGGAAGCCGGAGCTTCGCCGATGGCCAAGGCCGAGCCGGAGAAGGACAGCATGCAAGGCCATGAGGGGACCACGGACGACGTCGGGCTTACCCCGCCGCTGAGCGATCTGCCGGAGGCACCGCAGTCCGCGGAAAAGGCGGTAGAACCCGAAAAATCCGAACCGCTCAAACCGGCCGAACCAGCCAAACCGGAAAGCGCGCCACAGGCCGACGCGTCCGCCAAGGCGGTCCCAGTCGAGGAAAAACCGGTGGTGACATCCGGCAAGGGCGCGCAAAGCGAGAGCACGCCGGTGGAAAAGAACCCGAAGCCCGGCAAGGAGGAACTGAACGGCCCGATCGAGTTCGCCCTGACCCGCATGCCGGACGATCCGGGGCCGGATGACGACGACGAGGAAACCGCGGCAAAGAAGCCGCGGCCCAGGTTCTTCAACTAGGGTTGTGACTCCAGGGGGAGGTGACCGCGGGTCTTGCCGCGCTCCGATCAGCATGGCCCCAATTGGCACGTGCAGGCGGCCGAGACAGGGAAGATGCCATATCCTTCGCGGAACTTGCCGTTAGCCTCTTGCATCCGGGGCCAAGCTCCGGTAATTAGCGGCGCACCCGGCAGGCACCGGGGATGCGCGCCGTATCGCGCCTTGCTTGTTCTTCAAGCAGATCGCCGCTTTAGCTCAGGTGGTAGAGCACATCATTCGTAATGATGGGGTCGCAGGTTCGAGTCCTGCAAGCGGCACCATTCCTGCTCGCGCTACCGCCCTTCGGGCTACTTGAGCGCTGATCTTGTTCAGGTTCGTCCGCTCACCCGCCCCTGGTTGGGCTATCGCCGTGCGGGCTGCATGAACAACGGTTTCGGGAAAATCCTTCAATTCGCGGTTCTCCTGACACTTTTTACACTGCGTTTTTACGATCCGTATTTTCCGGATGGTTACTTTGATTTTGGATTGCCGAAACGTCTGCTTGATTTAAAGCCGCCAAGTTGATTCAATGAAAGAATCAGCAAGTCTTCCTCGTTTCAAGAATGTTCCGCTGTTTGAATGCATGGAGAGCGGTGTGGGCAAAACGGCAAAACTTGAATTTATCCGGCGGCTCGTTCCGCTGAGCCTTGGTGTGCTTGCCATCATCGGCGGATTTTTCTTCATGTCGGTGCTGAGCAGCCTCCTGTGTCTGGTGGCCGCCGCCGGTATTTACGCCGCCCTGCCGCGGCCAAACGCCCCTTCCGGGGCGATCCGGCCGGTGTCCCGGCCGCCGGTGCTCATCCTGGATCTCATCGGCTTCGCGCTCGGCATCCCGCTGTTTTCACTCGCCTTCATCGGCATGGGGCTTGCCACCGGCGGGCTCGCGCTCCTTGCCCTCTTTTGCCTCGCACCCGCGTCCGCTTCGCTGGTTTTCTTCACTGCCGCCGTGCGTCAGCAAACCTCCTGGGTGCGGTTTTTCGGCAATGGCTTTGAATTTACCCAGTTAGGCCTGCGGGTCCGTGTCCTCTATGAGGAGCTTTCCAGGATGGAAGTCAGGCTCTGGGAGGCTCCCGGCCTGGTGGCCTGGTTTCAGGCGACCATCGGCTCCAGCGGTCCGCGCTCAGCGGTGCTTCTGAATGGCGAGCAAAGCACCAAGACGCTTGTCTTCAGGCGCCGGGACGGCGTCCGCTTCACGATTTCCTCCGAACTTGTCCCCGACCTCCAGCGCATCCTGATCGGCATCGACCGCGCGGGCATGGACCTGCCGGACGGGATCAGCGAATTGCAGCGCAGGAAAATCCGTCAGCGCCGCGAGCGCATGTATGGCGGGGAGGTGGACCTGCCACAGCCGTCAGAGCAGAAGAATGTCGCGCGCATCGCGGCCCTGATCGAGCACGCGAGACGCACCGCCGGGCAATGAGGCGGACGATTTTCGGCATGCTGAATCTTCTGTTATCGGAAAATGTGAACTCTATCAAAGCCGGGTCAGGCCCTTTCCGTGGATGGGCCGCTTGTCCGGAGTTTGCCGCCCATGCTTCGAGACGGGCCGTTGGCCCTCCTCAGCATGAGGATTGGGGGAGGAAACTCCTGAACGTGGTCGCTACACAGCCCTGCCGCTGACGCGTCGATCCGGACGACAAGCAGGAGCAGCTTGAAAAAGCGGACAGCGCTGTCTGGAAGATTGAGGTTCTGACGGTGGGGGCGCTCTGAAACAACGGGTTCCCCTGACGCTCTATTGCGATGCCCAGTCCGGGTTGCGTTTTTCCAGGAATGCCGAAATGCCTTCCCTTGCCTCCTGGGTCTCCCAGGTGTCGGCGAGGCGGCGGATGGTGTCTTCGATGATCTCGTCGGTGATGGCCGGGCCGAGGGATCTGGCGAGGGCCTTGGAGGCAGCGACGGCCGCAGGGGCGGCGGAAAGATACGGACTGACTTCCTGTTCGACGGCGTCGTCGAGCCCGTCCGGCGAGACGACACTGGAAGCAAGATCGAGGTCCCTGGCCTCCTGCGCGCCGAATATCCTGGCGGACATGAACACCCGCCGCGCCTTGCCTTCACCCATGCGCGCAAGTACATAGGGGCTGATCGTTGCCGGGATCAGGCCGAGGCGAACTTCCGTCAGGCCGAATTTGGCGCTGTCCACGCAAATAACGGTGTCGCAGACACTCATCATGCCGATGCCGCCGCCGAAGGCCTGACCCTGGACACGGCCGATCAGCGGTTTGGGCAATTCGTTCAGGGCCTTCACCATCATGGCCAGTTTGCGCGCCTCGGACATGCGCGTCTCGCGGCCGGCTTCGAACTGGTCCCGCATCCAGCCGAGATCGCCACCGGCGCAGAAGCTTTTCCCGGCGCCGGTCAGAACCACGGCGCGAACCGATGCGGCGGCGGCGAGGTCGTTCGCCGCCGACGTCAGTTCGCCGATCATCAGGGCTGACAGGGAATTGTGTTTTTCCGGCCGGTTTAGCGTGAGTGTCGCGACGCCGCGCGGGTCGACCGACAGGGAGATGGTCTCATAAGTCACGCGTCCACGCTCCGCAGGCTTTTCGCGAAAGCGGCGACCTCCCCAAGAGCCTCGCGGTCGATGCCGGTTTCAAATCCCTTGTCCGCCATCAGGCCGAGAACGGCTTCCGTGGCGACATTTCCCTTGGCGCCTGGCGCATAGGGACAACCGCCCAGGCCGCCAACAGCGCTGTCGAAGGTGCGCAGGCCCTTTTCCAGGCTGACCGCGATATTCTCCAGCGCCCGGCCCTTGGTGTCGTGATAGTGGCCGGCCAGCCTGGTGGCGGGCACGGCCTCCAGCACCGCGTCCAGCATGGCGGCGACAGTCTCCGGCGTGCCTGTTCCGACGGTGTCGCCCAGGGAGATCTCGTAGCAGCCGAGATCCAGGAGAAGCCTTGCGACTTCCGCAACCTTCTCCGGCGGGGTCGGTCCGTCATAGGGACAATCGGTTACGCAGGAGACATAGCCGCGGACAGGGATATCGTCCTCGCGGGCTTTTTCCAGAAGCGGGCGGAAGCGTTCGATGCTCTCGGCAATCGAACAATTGATGTTCTTTTTCGAAAACCCTTCAGACGCCGAACCGAAGATCGCCACCTCATCCGCCGAAGCCTTGCGGGCCGCGGTGAAGCCTTTGACGTTTGGCGTGAGCGCCGCATAACTGATGGCGGGATGCCGGTAGATGCCTTCCATCACTTCCTGCGCGTCCGCCATCTGCGGCACCCATTTGGGGCTGACGAAACTGGTCACTTCGATCTTGCGGAAGCCGCAGTTCGACAGCCGGTCCACCAGCTCGATTTTCCGCGCTGTCGGCACGAACTCTTTTTCGTTCTGCAGGCCGTCGCGAGGACCCATCTCGAATATGGTGACAAAGTCGGACATTTTTCTGCTCACTGGGGTTTCGGGAATGTGGCGGGAGTACACACATTCGTCTTTCCGGACAAGTAAGGCGAAGCCGAATGCAGATCCGCAATCCAGATATCCTTCGCGCTGAAAGCGCGGCCAATTCCCGGGCTTGTTCCTGGGCCTGTTCCTGGGCTTGATGCGTGTTCGCCGCGCTCACACCGATGTCGGGAATGACGGGGCGGAGAGAGGCCGATCATTGTTCACGCTCCGCGCGGGCCCTGAGGTCGCGGCGGATGACCTTGCCCGTCGTGGTCAAGGGCAGGGTGTCGACGAAGTCGATCTCGCGCGGATATTCATGGGCGGCGAGACGGGTCTTGACGAAGGCTGCGATCTCCTCGGCGAGCTCGTCCGACGGCTCGATGCCGCCTTTCAGCACCACATAGGCCTTCACGATCTCCGTGCGCCGCGCGTCCGGCTTGCCGACCACGCCGGCCATCGCCACGGCCGGATGTCTGATCAGGCAGTCCTCGATCTCGCCCGGGCCGATGCGGTAGCCGGAAGAGGTGATGACATCGTCGTCGCGGCCGATGAAGCGGATCCAGCCGTCTTCGTCGCGCAGGCCGGTGTCGCCGGTCAAAAGCCAGTCGCCGGCGAATTTCCTTTCCGTTGCCTGGCTATTGTTCCAGTAGCCGAGAAACATCACCGGGTCGGGACGGCTGACGGCGATGTTGCCGTGCGTTCCCTCGGCCAGTTCCTCACCGGCATCGCTGACGATGCTGACCCTGTGTCCGGGAACCGGTTTGCCCATGACGCCCGGCCGGGCTTCCATGAGCCTTGAGCAACTGGAGACCACCATATTGCATTCGGTCTGGCCGTAGAACTCGTTGATGGTCAGGCCGAAGGTCTTGCGGCCCCAGTCGATCAATTCTTCGCCGAGCGTTTCGCCGCCCGAGGCGACGGAGCGCAGGTTCAGTTCCCAGCGCTGTTCGGGATCGGCTATCTGGCGCATCATCTTGAGAGCGGTGGGCGGCAGGAAGGTGTTGCGGATCTTCTGGTCCTGAAGCAGCCGGAAGGCGGCTTCGGAAGTGAACTTCCTGAACCTGCAGGCGACCACCGGAACGCCCAGATAGAGCGCGGGCATGAGCACATCCAGAAGGCCGCCGATCCAGGCCCAGTCGGCGGGCGTCCAGATCCGGTCGCCCTTTTGGCCGAGAAAATCGTGGCTCATTTCCACTCCGGGCAGGTGGCCGAGCAGCACCCGGTGGCCGTGAAGGGCGCCCTTGGGCTGGCCGGTGGTTCCGGAGGTGTAGATGATGATTGCCGGGTCGTCCGGGCCCGTGTCGAATGGCTTGAAGGTTTCCTCGTGGCCGGCCATGTGCGCGGCAAGGTCCTCCGCGCCCGGGCATTCGCCATCGGCGCAGAATATCGTCGTCAGGGCGGGAAGACGGCTTCTGATCTTTTCGAGTTTTTCAGCGCCGCTGAAATCCGTTATGACCGCTTTCGCTCCGGAATCGTTCAGCCGGTATTCCAGCGCTTCCTCGCCGAACAGGGTGAAGAGCGGAATGGTGATCGCGCCGAGCTTCAGCGCGGCGATATGGGCAAAGGCGGTCTCCGGTCTTTGCGGCATGAGGACGCCTACCCGGTCACCGGGCCGGACGCCCCGGGCGGCCAGAAGATTGGCGAGCCGGTTCGACAGCCGTTTCAGGTCGCCATAGGAATAGTTGACCGTGTCACCGTCCTCCTGCGCATAGACAAGCGCTTCGCGGCCCGGGTCGCGTTCGGCCCAGGCGTCGCAGATGGCGACACCGATATTGAACCTTGCCGGGATATCCCAGGCAAAGTCCCGCACGAGGTCCTCGTAGCTCCGGCACTCAGGCGGCAGCATCGCCGGCCTCCTCCGCAAGAGCGAGAAGAATGGTGCCATCGGTGACCTGCTCGCCTTCCGATACCAGAACCTCGCCGATCACCCCGTCGCGGGGTGCCTTCAGCGTGTGTTCCATCTTCATGGCTTCCAGGATCAACAGCGGCTGGTCCTTCTTGACCGTGTCGCCCGTCCTGGCCGTGAGCACCTTGACGAGGCCGGGCATCGGCGCGATGAGCTGGTCTCCGGCCGCGGCGGCGTCTTCATTGGCGCTGAGCGCATCCGGCAGTCCGATGGTGAAGGCATGGCCGTTCAGGAAGACGGTCAGTCCCTTCTGGCCCTCGACGACGACCGTACGGGCCCGGTGGCCCTGACATTCATAGAGGCAGGCGCCGTCCGCCGCGCTGACCAGGACATATTCGCGGATACCGTTTTCAAGGTGAACCGCGAAGCGGCGCGGCGCGAGCGCATGGACTTCCACATCCCGCTTTTCGCCGGCGATCTCCAGCAGTGCGAATTGCCGCGAGGCGCTCCAGATCCGCCATCCGGCCAGGGTCCCGAACGGGTCGGTCCCCGTCACGGGCCTGGTGAGGCCAAGGGCGGTGAGCGCGGCCATTGCAATGGCATCGTCGGGAACCTCCGGCTCGGCAATGAGGCTGGCCAGATTACGGTCGATCAGGCCGGTATCGACGTCGCCGCCGGCAAAGCCCTCGTGGCGGCAGAGAGCGGCGAGGAAGGCCGCGTTGGTGACGCAGCCGGCCACTTCCGTTTTTTCAAGGCTGGCGAGCAGCTTGCCGAGCGCGGCCTCACGGGTGGGGCCGTGCACGATCACCTTGGCGATCATCGGGTCGTAATAGGGGGTGATATCATCACCGGCCCGCACGCCGCTGTCGACCCTGGCGGTGCTCTCGGGAAGCACAAGATGCTCCAGTGTGCCGATGGCGGGCAGAAAGCCTTTCGGCGCGTCCTCTGCATAAAGGCGGGCCTCGAAGGCCCAGCCGTCAAAGGACAATTCTTCCTGGGTCTTCGGCAGGGCTTCGCCGGAGGCGACCCGGAGCTGCCATTCGACCAGATCCTCGCCGGTGATCATCTCGGTGACGGGATGCTCCACCTGCAGGCGGGTGTTCATTTCCATGAAATAGAAGCGGTCGGCCCTCAGGCCCTCGGAGACATCGGCGATGAACTCGATGGTGCCCGCGCCGCAATAGTCGATCGTTCTTGCCGCTTTTACGGCGGCTTCCCCCATGGCGAGGCGCATGTCTTCCGGCATGCCGGGGGCCGGAGCTTCCTCGATCACCTTCTGGTGGCGGCGCTGCAGCGAGCAGTCGCGCTCGAACAGATGCACCGCGTTGCCGTGGCTGTCGCCAAAGACCTGGACTTCGATATGGCGCGGCATGGTGAGATATTTCTCGATGAGCACGCGTCCATCGCCGAAGCTCGCCTCGCCCTCGCGCTTAGCGCCCCTGAGGGCCTCGACGAAATCCTTCTGGTCATCGACACGGCGCATTCCCTTGCCGCCGCCGCCGGCGCGCGCCTTGATCAGCACGGGATAGCCGATCCGGCCAGCCTGGAGTTTGAGAAAGTCCGCGTCCTGATTGTCGCCGTGATAGCCCGGCACCACCGGAACGCCGGCTTTCTGCATCAGGGTCTTGGCGGCATCCTTCAGGCCCATCGCACGGATGGAAAAGGCGCTGGGGCCGATGAAGGCGATACCGGCGTTTTCCAGCGCATCGACGAAATCCGGGTTTTCCGACAGGAAGCCGTAGCCCGGATGAACGGCCTGCGCACCGCTGCGCCGGCAGGCCTCGATGATCCTGTCGCTCTTCAGGTAGCTCTCACCGGCGGGCGCGGGGCCGATGCGGTAGGCCTCGTCGGCCATGGCGACATGCTTTGCTCCGGCGTCGGCGTCGGAATAGACGGCCACCGTGCCGATGCCGAGTTTTTTCGCGGTCGCCATGACCCGGCAGGCGATTTCGCCACGGTTGGCGATGAGGATCTTGTTGAACATCAGTTGTCCGCCCTCCCGAGCGCGTCGGCTTCGAAGCTGGTAACGTTGCCGCCATGGGGTTTTGTCAGGGACATGGGCTCACATCCCTTTCCTGACGGCCTTTCCTGCCGGTTGCCTTCAGAAAGGCCTGGACATGAAATGCGATCGCTTCGGGCGCATCTTCCTGCATCAGGTGGCCGGCGCCGGAAACCGGAATGAATTCGGATCCCGGAATCATGGCGTGCAATTCGCGTCCGCGCTCGATCGGGATCCATTCATCGTCTTCTCCCCAAAGGATCCGCACCGGGCAGCGGATCCGGGCATAAAGATCCTGAACCTCGTCTGTATAGCGCTGGTCCATTTGCGCGATCTGCCGGTAGAATGCGGCCTGTTTCTCCTCGCCGAGCCATTGATCCGCGTAAGGGGCGAGCGTCTCCCGGGTCGCCTTGCGCTTCATGGCCGACTGAAGATAAGCGGGCAGGATGGCCTCGTGCATGTAGCCCGGCATTCCGGCAAAGGCGGCTTCGTGATGTTTCACATGTTGCACCAGCGGCGACCCCCAGGGCCGGACAGCGACAGGATCGATCAGTGTCAGGCTGTTGTAGTCAATGCCGTCGATCAGATGGGCACGCAGCGCCGTTGCCCCTCCGAAATCGTGAGCGACGATGTCCGGTAGCGTCAGGTTCCAGTGGTCGGCCAGGGCCGCGAACAACCGGTTCTGAACGCCAAGGGAGACGTCGCCGGCGGGCCGGTCGGAGTTGCCGTAGCCGAGCATGTCGAAAAAGTAGACCTTGCGTTCGGTGGCCAGCAAGGGCGCCAACCGGGCCCATTCGCAAGACCAGAAGGGCGTGCCGTGCATGAGCACCACAGGTGCTCCCTCGCCGAGGCTGCCCCAGCGAATCGTGTGGCCCTGAAAATCGAACGTTTCGGGTGTCAGCCAGTTTGTCATCCGTCCTCACATCCTGAACAAGCCGAAGCGCGTGTCTTCTATCGGCGCATTGAGCGCCGCCGACAGGGACAGGCCAAGGATATCGCGGGTCTTGCGCGGGTCGACGATGCCGTCGTCCCACAGCCGGGCGGTGGCGTAGAGCGGGTGCCCCTGTTCCTCGAACTGGTCGACGATCGGCTGCTTGAAGGCCTGTTCCTCATCCGGAGCCCAGGTGCCGCCCTTGCGCTCGATGCCGTCGCGGCGGACGGTGGCGAGCACGCCGGCGGCCTGTTCGCCGCCCATGACGGAAATGCGCGAATTCGGCCAGGTCCACAGGAAGCGCGGACCGAAGGCGCGGCCGCACATGCCGTAATTGCCGGCACCGAAGGAACCGCCGACCAGCATGGTGATCTTCGGCACGGAGGTGGTGGCGACGGCGGTGACCAGCTTGGCGCCATCCTTGGCGATGCCGCCGCTTTCATATTTGCGGCCGACCATGAAACCGGTGATGTTCTGCAGGAAAATCAGCGGCACCTTGCGCTGGGAGCAGAGTTCGACGAAATGCGCGCCCTTGACCGCGCTTTCGGAGAACAGGACGCCATTGTTGGCGATGATGCCGGCCGGCATGCCGTGAATATGGGCAAAGCCGCAGACCAGCGTCGTGCCGTAGCGCGCCTTGAACTCGTCGAAGCGGGAACCGTCGACAACGCGGGCGATCACCTCGCGGATGTCGTAGGGGGTCTTGAGGTCGGCGGGAACGACACCGAGAATTTCCTCCGGGTCGTAAAGCGGGTCTTCCGGCGTCCGCAGGGCAAGCGAAGTGGATTTCACCCGGTTGAGACTGGCGATGGAACGGCGGGCGAGCGCGAGGGCATGGGCATCGTCGCGGGCGAGATGATCGGCGACGCCGGAAAGGCGCGTGTGCACATCGCCGCCACCGAGATCTTCCGCGGTTACTTCCTCGCCCGTGGCGGCCTTGACGAGGGGAGGGCCGGCGAGAAAGATGGTGCCCTGGTTCTTGACGATGATGGTCTCGTCGGACATGGCCGGCACATAGGCACCGCCCGCCGTGCACGAGCCCATCACCACCGCGATCTGGGCAATGCCTTTCGCCGACATATTGGCCTGATTGAAGAAGATCCGCCCGAAGTGGTCGCGGTCGGGAAAGACCTCGTCCTGGTTGGGCAGATTGGCGCCGCCGCTGTCGACCAGATAGATGCAGGGCAGGTTGTTCTCCGCCGCGATTTCCTGGGCGCGCAGGTGCTTCTTGACCGACAAGGGATAGTAGGTGCCGCCTTTGACGGTGGCGTCATTGGCGAGGATCATCACCTCCTGACCTTCCACCCGGCCGATACCGGCGATCATGCCGGCTGAAGGCGCCGCGCCGTCATACATCTCATGGGCCGCCAGCATGCCGACCTCGAGGAAGGGCGAGCCGGGATCAAGCAGACGCGAGACGCGCTCACGCGGCAGGATCTTGCCGCGTGAGACATGGCGCTGGCGGGCGGCCTCGCCGCCGCCGTCCAGCGCGACCTGGGCAGCCGTCTTCACGGTCTCCATTGCCGCCTCGTGAGCGGCCCTGTTGGCCGCAAACTGGTCGCTTCTCGGCGACAGGCTCGATTTCAGGATGCTCATGCCATCCGGTCTCCGTGTGGGATTTCCGGCGCGACGGCCTTGCGCACCAGGTCAAGATAAAGCTCTTCGATGTCCCGTTCCGACAGGCGGCCGCCTTCGCGATACCAGGCCGGAATGCCGGTCAGCATGGCGATGATCGCACGGGTGGTGACTTTCGGATCCTCGGCCGCGTAGCGGCCGGCCGATCTGCCGTTTTCCAGAATGTCTGTCAGCAGGGCTTCGTAGCGGCGGCGCTCGGCCTCGATGATCCGGAAATTCTCGGGCTCCAGGTTGCGCAGCTCCATATAGGAGATGAACACCTCGTCCGCCCTCTCCAGGTGATAGCGGATGTGAAAGCGCACGAAGCGCTCCAGCGGATCCGTTTCCCCGGGAAGGTCCGAAGCCTCCCAGGCAGCCAGAAGGTCGGCCATATGCGACAGCATCAGGTCTTTCAGGATGTCCTGTTTGGTCGGGAAATGGTTGTAGAGCGCGCCGGGCCGGACGCCGACATCGGAAGCGATCTCGCGCATGGAGACGGCCGCATAGCCGGACGCGGCAAAACGCTTCAGGGCGGCCTTGCGCACGCGTTCCGCGGTTTCCTGACCCTTGGCGCGCGTCGGGGGCCTAGTCCGGGAGCCAGCCTGAGAGCCGGCCTGCCCCGGGGCCATAGCCCGGTCGTGTGTTTTCGCGGCGCTGGTTGCCATCCCGTCCTCCCGAGCAAGAAAGTAAATGAACGTTCGTTCATTTGCAAGAAGGTTTCGACGTGAATTCGTACCGGTGCGATATAATGGGTGGCGAACTTTGGCGATTGTCAAAAAACTTTCATGGATAAGCTGTTCACAGTCAGTGGGACGAAGCCTCCTGTTTTTCAAAAGGAACGATTGATGAGCGACGATAGCGCGAAGACCTGGGTCGAGGCCGAATGGGCGGACAGTCTCGACGAAGAACTGGAAATGGAGATCGACGACAATCTGATCGCCAAGGATCTGGCCTTCATTTCCGACAAGAGGCATAAATCACCGGTCGACCGGAGCACCTATTTTCACGAGTTGCTGCGCCTGCAGTCGGAACTGGTCAAGCTCCAGGACTGGGTGCAGCACACGGGAGAAAAGATCGTCGTCATCTTCGAAGGCCGGGATGCGGCCGGCAAGGGAGGCGTGATCAAGCGTATCGCCCAGCGTCTCAATCCGCGCATCGCCCGTGTCGTCGCCCTGCCGGCCCCGACGGAGCGCGAGAAGAGCCAGTGGTATTTCCAGCGCTATGTGCCGCATCTTCCCGCTGCGGGTGAAATGGTTCTGTTCGACCGGTCCTGGTACAACCGTTCCGGCGTGGAGCGGGTCATGGGGTTCGCTTCCGAGGATCAGGTCGAGCAATTCTTCAACGACGTGCCGGAATTCGAACGCATGCTGGTGCGCTCCGGTGTCAAGCTGGTCAAATACTGGTTTTCCATCACGGACGAAGAGCAGCAGCTGCGCTTCCTGATGCGCATCCACGATCCGTTGAAACAGTGGAAACTGTCGCCAATGGACCTGGAGTCCCGCGTGCGCTGGGAGGACTATACCAAGGCCAAGGAAGAAACCTTCGAGCGGACGAACATTCCCGAAGCACCGTGGTTTATCGTCGAGGGCAACGACAAGAAGCAGGCGCGCCTCAACTGCATCAGCCATCTTTTGTCCATGCTGCCTTACGAGGAAGTGCCCCACGACCCGATCACCCTGCCGGAACGCCGCTTCAATCCGGATTACGAGCGCAAGGTTCTGCCGGAGCATCTCTACGTTCCGCAGAAATTCTGAGGCTTCGGGAGTCGGCCCGGGAGGAAGTGGGGGCACAAGTCTCAGTTCCCCACAAGGGGGAAGGGGCTCTGGCCTGTATCGATACTGCTTGCCCCACCGCCGCCCTTGCGGTGGGTCTTTCTTATGTGCCATCTGAGGGGCGTGCCTCAAAAAATGTGGGAGGAAGTCACTATGGACAGCACGAAAATTCGCTGGGGGATCGTTTCGACCGCCAGGATAGGGATCGAAAAGGTTATTCCGGGCATCCAGCGCTCGAAAACCGGCGTCGTCCATGCCATCGCTTCCCGGGACAAGGCCAAGGCCGGTGAAGCTGCGGACAAGCTTGGTGTCGGCAAGGCCTACGGATCCTATGAAGAGCTGCTGGCCGATCCGGAAATCGACGCCATTTACAATCCGCTTCCCAACCACCTGCATGTGCCGCTGACGGTGCAGGCCGTCAAGGCGGGCAAGCATGTCCTGTGCGAGAAGCCGATTGCCCTGACAGCAGGCGAGGCCGCGCAGCTTCTCGACCTGCCGAAGGACAGGCTTGTGGCGGAGAACTTCATGGTGCGCGCGCACCCGCAATGGATCAGGGCCCGCGAGATCGTCCGCTCCGGTGAGCTGGGTGAATTGAAGGCGATCCAGGCCTTCTTCAGCTATTTCAATGACGATCCGGCCAATATCCGCAACATGGCCGATATCGGGGGAGGGGCGCTCTACGATATCGGCTGCTACACCATGCTGGCCGGCCGGTATTTCTTCGATGGCGAACCCGAGCGCGTTGTGTCGCTGATCGACCGGGATCCGGAGTTCGGCACCGACCGGACGACCAGCGCGCTGCTGGATTTCGGGCAGGGACGTCATTTGAACTTCATTGTCTCGACCCAGCTTGTTCCCTATCAGCGCTTCCAGCTTGTCGGCACAAAAAAACGTCTAGAGATCGTCATTCCCGTGAATGCCCCGCAAGGCGAAGCCGTCACTATCCGCCTGGACGACGGGTCGGTCCACGGAGATGGGGCGATGCGGTCCGAGACCATCGCGCCCTGTGACCAGTATGCCGAACTCGCCGATGTTTTCGGCCGGGCGATCAAAGGTGAGGCTCCACTGCCCTATGGTGCGGAAGATGCCGTCCGGAACATGAAGGTCCTGGACGCCTTGTTTGCGTCCGCCGAACAGGGCGGCTGGGTTGCGGTCAGCTGATTGTACCGGCGGGGCACTCGCGTGCCCTGGCTGGGACAGTGCGAGGTCGTGTCGGCTGCCTCCTCGCAACGGATTCCTGCCGATTCAGGCGGATGTCCTTGAGATGTTTTTGTCTGGAGAAGCATGTTTTGCCGACTGTATTGTAAATATTGCCATGATTACTATAGATAATTCAACGTAATTTAACAAAATATGCATCGTAAAATTTGCTTATAACGTATTGATATTATGCTTCTCAAGTATAATTCGATCTGAAGTTTACGTTTTATTATTTCCGCCGCTCCACGGTGAGGCCGTTCAGATCGTTTCATCGAACGGGAGCTTGCAGAAAAGCCGATGCATTTCATTCGCAGAGATTTCGATCCGGCGGAGCTGCTCGAATGCCTTGTTTCGTCAGCTCATCACGGAATTTCAATCATTGATCGCGATCTCAACCTGGTCATGATCAACGAGACGGCGTTGAACCTGCTTGAATTGCCCGAAGGCATCCTGAAGGATGACCCGAGACTTGAAAACGTGTTTCGCTACAATGCGGAACGCGGCGACTACGGTCCGGGAGACGCGGACGTACTCGTGCAGGAACGCCTCGACCTCGCCCGACTGTTTCTTCCACATGACTTCATCCGCACCCGGCCGGACGGCAGGATCCTTCGTATTCAGGGAACCCCTGTCCAAAGCGGCGGATTCATCACGACCTATACCGACGTTACAGCCGAACATGAGCAGGAAAAGGCCCTCAAGGAGGCGCGGGACCGGTTGGAGAGCTCGCTGGATGAGCGGTCACGCGAACTGGGTGCCAATCGAGACCTGCTTCGCAGTTCGATAAACGCCATCAAGGACGGCTTTGCCGTGACTGACGCGCAAGGCAGGGTGGTTCTTGCCAACAACAAGATGTTCGAAATCTATCCGCAACTGCCGGCGTGTCTGGCAAGGAAAGCCCATGTCAGCGAAGTGATTCATTCCGTTTTCCCCGACGAACCGGACCGGGATCTCGACGAGCTCGCCGATAGTCAGAGCATGTGGACGGAACGCCAGTTTCCCGATGGGCAATGGTATAAAATCACGCGGACCAGAACGGAAGACGGCGGACTGCTGGCTGTCTATTCGGACATCTCTTCCTACAAGGAGCAGCACGCCGTGCTGCAGAGCCACACGGACGAGCTTGTCCGGCATTTGAGAAAAGAAAAAGAGCTGAACGAGATGCAGCGTGAATTCGTCTCGATGGCATCCCACGAATTCAGGACGCCGCTGGCGATCATCGACAGCAATGCACAGCGGATATTGCGGAAAGCGGAAAGATTGAAGCCCGAAGCGCTCGTTGAGCGGCTTGGAAACATCCGGGATTCGGTGGAACGGATGCAGTATCTCATCGACCGCTTTCTGAATTTCTCCCAGTCCCAGTCCGTCGGGATGGAAATAGAACGGCAAAGCGTTTCGCTGCGTGAACTGGTCCTTTCAGTGTGCAAGCGTCAGGAATGCATCGCGAGGGATCACAATTTCCAGATCGACGTGGAAAGTCTTCCGGACTTCATGGATCTGGATAAAAAGCTGATCGAACAGGGCATTTCGAACCTGATGTCGAACGCCGTCAAATATTCGTCCGGGCAATCGACGATCGCCGTGATCGGCTCGGAAATGGACGGCAAGGCGGTGATCTCGGTGCGGGATGAAGGTGTGGGGATTCCCCGGGAGGAAATTTCCAAGATCTTCAACCGTTATTTTCGCGCGTCAACCTCCAGCGGCATTGCCGGTACGGGCATCGGTCTCAACTTGACGAAAATGATCGTGCAGAAACACGGTGGCAATATCCACGTCGAAAGTGAGGTCGGAAAAGGTACGACCGTCACCTTGTCTCTTCCGGTGATAAGCCACCAGGCCACACTTGCTCAGGCAAAGGCAAGCTAGGTGGTTCCACTTTTCAATGGAACCAGTTGGGGAACCAGTTGGAAGCTGAAGTGTTTATCGACTCTACGGTGCTTCAGGCGGGCTTTTCTTCGCGGTTGAAAACAACATTTGGATTACGAACGGAACACGCATGTCAAAAGTTGCCAGGATACTGTGCGTCGAAGACGAGGAAATGCTCCTTCACGACCTGAAGGAGGAACTTGAAGACGAAAATTACGAGGTGCTGACGGCGAAAAACGGTCAGGTGGCCCTTGAGATCCTGGAAACCGAGAAACCGGATCTGATCATCAGTGACATGATGATGCCGAAACTGGACGGTCCCGGGCTGTTGACGCATATCCGGGCCAACCGGCCCGGCCTGAACGACGTCCCGGTTATCTTTCTCACCGCCAAGGCAACGCGCGACGACCTGATTGAAGGCAAGCGGCTGGGGGTGGATGACTATCTGACCAAGCCTGTCGACTATGATCTTCTGCTGGCGACCGTGGAGGCGAATCTTGGACAGGTCCTGCGCATCAAGAAGCAGAACCAGATCAAACTTCGCCGCATCTACAATGCAATCCAGAAGCAGAGAGCGACGTCGGAGGAATTGCGCGTAAGTTTCATTGCCCAGAATCCGAATTCCGTTCAACCGATACTGAAAGCACTCAACGAACTCGGCTGCGCCGTTTCAGTGATTTCCGAAGACCAGCTCGTAAAACGCAGCTTTTCACTCAGCACAACGGATATCCTGTTTATCGTCTACAGTAAGGTTGTTCATTATTACCTCAAGTATGTCACCGATGACATCGGAAAGGACTGGGAAGGCATTTCGGTCCTGCTGGCGCCCCCCAAGCTGTCGGAGGAACAGCGCACCTGCATCAAAGACGCGGGCATCAGCGATACGATCGAATATCCCTATCCGCCGATCGAGGTCTTCAAGCTGCTGATGCGCCGCATGAAAGCCTGACGGGCACGCCACGGGCACACCGGCCGCGGATTTTCGCGCGAACGATCTCATGAAGGCATTAAAAAACCCCGCCGAAGCGGGGTTTTGAAGAGGCTTGAAAACCTGGTCGGCCTATTTGATCGGCGCCAGGATCATCACCATCTGACGACCTTCCAGCTTCGGCGAGGATTCAACCTTGGCAATGTCAGCGGTTTCCTCACGAACCTTGTGCAGAAGATTCATGCCCAGATCCTGGTGTGCCATTTCCCGGCCCCGGAAGCGGAGCGTGACCTTCACCTTGTCACCTTCGCCGAAGAAACGCAGCATGCTCTTCATCTTCACTTCATAATCATGAGTGTCGATGTTCGGGCGCATCTTGATCTCCTTGATCTCGACGACCTTCTGCTTCTTTCGGGTTTCGGCAGCTTTTTTCTGAGCCTGGTATTTGTACCGGCCGTAGTCCAGGATCTTGCAGACGGGCGGATTGGCGTGCGGCTGGATTTCTACGAGATCCAACCCTGCTTCCGTTGCGATTTCCATCGCTTCTTCTGTCAGTATGACGCCGCGGTTGGCGCCTTCGTGATCAATCAACTGGACTTCGCGAACGCGAATTTCTTGGTTCGTGCGCGGGCCTTCCTTAGTGGGAGGCGGGGCGCGGAATGGACGGCGAATGGTCGCAATCTCCTCTATCGTTTCAACACGGCGTCGGAACAAACCGCAGGCAGGCGAATGTGCCTGATCGCGGAAAACTTGCCCGAATTCACTCTCCTGAAGCATCTTGTCCGTATCCGTACGGATGCGGGATGCTCTGGAATCTGGCTCTCCACATACACAAAAAACCTCGGAACTCATGTACCAAGGTGCTTGTTGCGCAAGTCCTAACGCCAACTTCCAAGGTCCTGCGAAACCGTCGAAAAGTCAACCGAAATCGGCGGTTTTCGCGTTTCCCGGACCCGTTTGGCCGAGCAGGAGCGGATTCAGGGTAAAAGCGCTCCCATTCAAATCCGGCAATCGCGAGCGCTGTTGTAATGCGCAGGATAAGGGGTCAAGTAAGGGCAACGTGCCCAATTTCAAGGAAGGACAGGCTTTGGACGGCGGAAAACTTCTGTTGCAGCTCCTCAGGATTGTTTGCGGCTTCATTTTTGCCCTCATAGCTTGCGGGCTGTTTCTTGCCTGGGGCTTTTTCCGCGCGGCCCATCCCGATCAGGACCCGGTCGCCTTTGCCGCCATGGCCGGATCGGGCCTTGTCGGCGCGAGCGTCATAGGGGCCACGGTCCTGGTGCCCGCGGCCGTGCTGATCGTCATTGCGGAAGGCGTGCGCCTGCGGAGTTTCGTCTTTCACGTCGCCGCTTCCGGGGCCATCGCGTTCCTGATCTGGACACTCGGATCCGGGACCGGCACGACAGACTGGAGACCGGGAAGCCCGGTCGTCCTGGCCGCAGGGTTTCTCGCGGGCGCCGTATACTGGCTGATCGCCGGCAGGACGTCGGGCGCATGGCACGGTGGAAACGGACCGGCCGGGAAGAGGTGAAACTGACAGGCCTGAAAGGTTACAGGTCGCCGTCTTTCAGCGCTTCGCGGGCTGCCTGGTAATGGTCTTCACGCATGTGCGCGCGGATCATGGCGATCGCAGCCAACAGGATCGTCGCATCGTCTCCGAAGCCGATTGCGATCAGAAAATCGGGAACCGCATCGATAGGCATGACGAAATAGGCGAGCGCGCCGATAAATGACGCGCGCACCTTGACTGGCGTCGCCGGATCCATTGCACAATAATATCCGGCGACGATATCTTCCATGAAGGGAACCTGACGGATCGCCTTGCGCGCCGTGGCAAGCAGCTTTTTCCGGATGGTCCGTCGCTGGTCTTCTTCCGGACCGAGGAATTCAGGATCGGACCCCAGGTCCTCGAATGTCGTATCCATGTCGTTTCCCGCGATTGTTTTGCGCTCGCATAACATAGGGCCTCGGGGCAAGACGTTCAACTTCGCGAGCCTTTAACGACCCGCAGTCAGAGGGTCGCCGCGCTTTTCTCGTCCGCGTCCTGCAGGGAGTTATGCCCGAGCTTTTCCAGCGCCACATCGATCTCACGAAGTCCTGAAGAGGTCTGATCCTCGTTCACCATCGGGCTTTCGGTTCCGGCGCGCTGCAGGGCACGGGCGTCCTCGCGCATGGTGAGAAGTTCGGAAATCCGGTCTTCCTTGCTGCGGGACTCGTCCTTCAGTATTCCGGCGATCTGTTCATTTATTCCGCTGGTCATGATTTTCTCCTTGGAAGGGCGCCCCGTCGGGGCCGCCGTTGCCGGTCAGACAAGCGTGAGTGCCGGTTTGCCGGCACCCACGCCTGAGCGGATTATTTCACGAGCACGGCATCCGGGTTCATGCGGAACGCCTGTTCGTCGTATTCGGGCACGGATTCAAGCTTCTCCTCGGTGACGGAGGAATAGATATGCATCGTACCGGTTTCATCCTTGTAGATGTCCAGACCGGAGGCGGCGAACGCCACCTGCTTTTCACCCAGCCCGAGGAAACCGCCGACATCCACCAGATAGGCCTTCACGGTGTCCTCTTTCGCTCCGAGGATGATGTCGCTGATTTCGCCGAGCTGCTCCTGGTCGGCACCGATGACAACCGTTCCGATCAGGTCCTGGACGGAGACGGATGTCTGGTCGACGGACATTCTTTCGTCGCCTGTCGACTGATTGCCGCCCTGGAGCGCCGGAGCTTCCGCAACGCCCAGGTTATCGTCAGCTTTCGTTTGTCTATCCGCCTGAGCCGCCTCTACAACGGGATCCGCCGCAGGCGCTGTCGACGGCAGGGCGCCGTTCGTGAGCTGGGTAGTCTGATCGTAATTTTCGGAAAGAGCCTGTTCCGGTCCCGCCTTGCCCACGATCATATCGCGGTCGAATTCGGGCGCGTTTTCCAGCTCTTCGCGGGTGCTGTCGATCGTCAGCCAGGTAACGCCGTCGATTTCCGAGAGGGACAGGCGCTCGAAGGACACGGCCACCTGTTTTTCGCCCAGGCCCAGGAACCCGCCGACGCCGACAACAACGGCCTCGGCCTTGCCGTCTCCGGACATGACCATGTCATTCACGTCGCCAACCACTTCGGCGTCGTCGCCGAGCCGGGTGTAGATCGACTTGCCAATCAGGGTGGTGGCCAGCACCTGGCTCTCCGAGGTCTCCAGGTAACCGCCGACATTGTAGTCGGAGGGCTTGTCGGAAAAGCGTTCGAAAACCGGTGCGGTGCGATCCCCGGTCATGCCCGCGTCTGTTCGGGTGTCCCCGGCATAAGCGGCGCCCGCCGCGACTACGGCGGTGAGAGCGGTTGTGGCAAGAAACTTCCGGATCATGATTAGGTATCCCTGTTTGTTCTTTGTGTTCGGGCCGCACGGTCGGCTCATCCATCACGGGATGGTGGACCTCGGTCGGTCGCCGGTTCGGCGCGGCCTGCCGACACCGGGAGAACGTTTCGCCGAAAAAGAAGTTCCGTCGCCACGTCACCGAAACCGGTCGCACCGGACCGAGGAAGACGCCTTCATATGGGAACCATTGCAAACCGCTGCCGTTGTTTACCTGTGCAACAACAAGGGAGATTCAAATGTTGAAAGCCGTTCTTGTCTCGGTTGCCCTGCTCGGGTTAACTGCCTGCAACAACACGCAAAAAGGTGCCGTGATCGGTGGAGCTTCCGGTGCCGCCGTCGGTGCTGCCGTCTCAGGCAGTACGCAAGGTGCGCTTGTGGGCGGCGCAGTGGGCGCGGCTGCCGGCGCTCTTGTGGGACGGGCGACCGAACCTGGCAAATGCATCTACAGGGATGCTTACGGCCGCGAATATGTCGCGAGCTGCCGGTAAGGCGATATCGGGGACGGGTCGTCCCCTGCATTGAAGAATTTACCCGGCTCGCGGCCTCGATATAAGGTCCGCGGACCGGGTAATTGCTGCGCGACCGTACTCGGAACCGTCAGTACGCGAAGAAAAACACCACAGCTGCCAGTGCCAGAATCGCGCCTGTCAGGCCGAACCCCAGCACGTAGCGGACCTGGTGCGGTGCACGACCCTGCCTGGCGTCGGTTTTATTCAGAACGGTCCGGCCTTCCTCATCGGAAGAAGTTTGATGATAGGTCATTTTATTCCTCGCTTGAGATTTGAACGAATAAACTTCAGGGAAGCTTGACGTTTCCATACCGCTCGCAAACGCGTCAGGGCCCCACTTGTTCCAGATTCAATCGGAGCCTGACGCGGCCCTCTGGCTGGGGTGCCGTGCAAAAATTCGCTCAAGCGTGAAGGGAAAGAAGGTCCGGGGCATGCATTGAGCCGAGTGCCGTGCGGGGCTCGAAGCGCTCAATCAGGACAGCGAGGCGATTTAAAAAATCGCCATTGCCGCCCACACTGCGCCGCCAACCGGCAAGAGGGCGATCAGGGCGTAGAGCCCGTCCCGGGTGATCAGTGCAACAGCTATAAGGCAGATGGCGGCGCCGAAGAACGAAGAGGAAAACGGCACAAGCTCCAACAGCGGCATGGATGCGCCGAGGATCATGCAGGCAAGCGGCAACAGGTAGCGGAACGGCCGATGGAACAGGAACCGCAGGCGTTTGCGCGAATGACCGTCCAACCAGGCTGCGAGCGGACGCATTTTGCTCATTGCCACCTTCAGCTTCCCGCCGCTGATGCAGCGGCGGGTCAGCCAGGAGGGCATCCAGATATCTTCCCGGCCGGTCAGCCATTGAGTGGCGATCAGGAAAATCATGATGCCGCAAAGAGACGAGAAAGCCGGAATGCCGCTGAGAGGGGTGACGACCGCAAGCGCCGGAATGAACAGCAGCGGCGCAAATCCAGCCTGGCCGAAGGCGGACAGGAGATTTGCGACCGAAACCTCTTCGCGCCGGGCCACGTCCGTCGTGCGGTCGATGATCCGGGTCAGGGACCGGTAACTTTCCTGATCGTCGTTCGTCTCGCTCAAGCTTGTTGCCTCCGGTCCCCTTCGATGTTGTGAACGTTCCCGCCTGACCGGACTCAGGAGCCGCCCAGGGCGAGTTTTTCAATCTTGTCCACCGGGTGGTTCGTCAAATCCTTGTCAATTTCGGCAATGATCCGGTCATTGACCTCCTTGTGCAGTTCCTTTCGGATCTGGCCGAGAACGGAGGGAGCGGCGACAAGCACCATTTCCTCGAAGTCGCCCTTGTGGGCGCGCTTGTAGAGAATGTCCGCGAGATCGGCGGCGAAGTTGTCCTCCGCCAGCTGATGCCAGTCGGTTTCGCTCACGGCGCTCCGGTGACCCTGCGGCCCGTCGCTCTTGCGGCCGGGCCGGTCGGAGGCCTGGTCGCGGTTGGGCGGGTTGTCCTGCTCTTCCTTTTTGAAGATCTCGAGGTTCGGGAATTTCTCGTCACCTTCGTTGCGCAGGAATAGCGCCTTGGCGCCGTCCGCGACAACAACCCAACCGCCGTGTTTCAACCGGATGGTTCCGCTCATATCCAATCTCCTCGTATTTCAGACCAGCTTGACTGATCAACGGGGGAAGAGCCAATCCGTTCCAGGGATGTCCGCTCTTGCCGGTGTCGATCAGATCGCCGGATAATCTTCGGAGGATTGAAAGTATTGTCAATCAGGAACCGCTCAGCCGCCGGACAGTTGGCCTGTCAGAGGGAATGAACGGTGTGGAGATCCGTGGACCTGTCATGCTTGACCGGATCCAGCCCGAGTCCGACCTCAACTTCCTGGCTTGCCTGTCTCCATCGTGATCATGGGCACGACAGCGGCAATCGTTGTGGCGCTCGCCGGTTTACCGGAAAGGCGAGTTACCGAAAAGACGAAACCGCCGAAATGATCCGCGCCCGATCATACATCGGGGAGAGGCGGCACGCGCCTCCCCGTGCGTTTCATGCCCGTGCGTTTCAGGCCCCTGAGTTTCAGGCGTTGCCCCGGGTCTCCAGAAGCCGGCGGGCGATCACCTGGGCCTGGATCTCGGCCGCGCCCTCGAAAATATTCAGGATACGGGCATCGCACAGGACCCGGGAAATGGGATATTCCAGCGCGAAGCCGTTGCCGCCATGGATCTGCAGGGCATTGTCTGCGGCTGCCCATGCAACGCGCGCGCCCAGCAGTTTGGCCATGCCCGCCTCCAGGTCGCAGCGTTTGCCGGAATCCTTCTGCCAGGAGGAAAAATAGGTGAGCTGGCGGGCGATCATCAGTTCGGTGGTCATCATCGCCAGCTTGTCGGCGACACGCGGAAATTCGATCAGCGGCTTGCCGAACTGGATGCGTTCTTCCGCATAGCGCAGGCCGAGATCGAGCGCCGACTGGGCGACGCCCAGGGCTCTGGCGGCGGTCTGGATGCGGGCACCCTCGAAGGTCTGCATGAGCTGCTTGAAGCCCTCTCCCTCCACCTGACCGAGGAGATTTTCTCCCTTCACCTCAAATCCGTCAAAGGCGATCTCGTATTCCTTCATGCCGCGATAGCCGAGCACCTCGATTTCGCCGCCGCTCATGCCATCGGCCGGAAAAGGGTCCTCATCCGTGCCGCGCGGTTTTTCCGCGATGAACATGGAAAGTCCCTTGTAGCCGGGTTCTTCCGGGTTGGTGCGGGCCAGCAGCGTCATGATGTCGGCGCGCACCGGATGGGTGATCCAGGTCTTGTTGCCGGAAATTTTCCAGACCTCGCCGTCCTTCACGGCCCGGGTCTTGAGCGAGGCGAGGTCGGAGCCGGTATTCGGCTCGGTAAACACCGCCGTCGGCAGGATTTCGCCGGAGGCGATTTTCGGCAGCCAGTGCTGTTTCTGGTCTTCCGTGCCGCCGCACAGGATCAGTTCGGCGGCGATTTCCGACCGGGTGCCGAGGGACCCGACGCCGATATAGGCGCGAGACAGTTCTTCGGAGACGACGCACATGGCTTCCTTGCCGAGACCGAGTCCGCCATATTCCTCCGGTATGGTCAGGCCGAAAACACCCATTTCGGACATCTGATCCACCACTTCGAATGGGATATATTCGTTTTTCAGGTGCCACTCATGGGCATGAGGAACGACGGTGTCCTGCGCGAAGCGCCGCATCTCGTTGCGGATCTGCTCCATCGTCTCGTCCAGGCCGGGGTCGCCGAATGTCGAGTGGCCTGCCTGATCGCGGATAAGCTGCGTGATTTCGCGGCGGATTTCCGGTGTGTTGCCTTCCCGGATCAGGGTTTCCACTTCGGCCGTGCGGAAGGATCCGGCCTCGTCGTGGGCGATGCCCAGGTCCGCAAGACGGACCATTTCTCCCTGGTTCATCGGGATGCCACCGAAAATCTGTGCCAGAAATTCGGCGAATCCAAGCCGGACAATCCTGTCCTCCAGCGCGCCGTAGCGGCTTTCCTCCTTGAGGCGCCTGGCATAGGCGTCGAGCTGGCGCAGGGAGTGCACATAGGTTGCCAGCCAGGCGAGCCCATGTGTGGCCCGCTGTTCCTCTTCCATCCGTTGCGAGGAGATGCGGCCGTCTTTGGTCACTTCCGCGCGCACACGCTGCGCTGCAAGGTCAAGCAGGCGGTCGAGGGTGGCGACGGCGGCAGCCGTGTGTTCCGACAGGTTCTCCGGCGTTTCCGCCTCCTTGATGGCTGCAGGGGACATTGGCGTTCTCCGTTTTCATTTATTGCGCCCTGGCGCTTGTTGTTGAAGCTATGTTGCGTCGCACACCCGGATTTGTCGAGGCGGAATTTCTCCACCTTTTGGAGGGGGCGGATTTCGCCGTAGGCTCTTGACTAGTCCGCTGGAGCAAGGCCACATCGGAGCATGAGTCTCCGCCTTGCAGCCCTGGTGATTTACGCCGTCCTGAAAGACGCCATCGGCCATTTCGCCCGCGATGACGGGTTCGCCATGGCCAGCCATGTTGCCCTCTCCGGCCTTCTCGCCATTTTTCCACTGCTGATTTTCATAGCGTCGCTCGCGGCCTTTCTCGGACTGACCGGGGCTGCCGATACGGTTTCCCAACTCATTTTCGATACCTGGCCGGAAAGCGTCGCCGCACCGCTTGCGCGCGAAGTCCAGAATGTCCTGACGGTCCGGCGCGGAGACCTTTTGACCCTGGGCGCCGTTGCCGCCCTGTGGTTCTCCTCAAACGGTGTGGAGGCGCTTCGTACCGCGCTGAACCGCGCCTACCGGCAACAGGAACACCGCTCGATCGTTCTTTTAAGGCTGCAATCCCTGGGACTGGTTCTGCTGGGCGCGGGCATTTTGCTTGCCTACACGTTTCTTGTGGTTCTGGCGCCGCTGGCACTGGAAGCGCTGAAGACTTACGTGCCGGCGATCGACCCCTTTCTGCTCTCGATCAATGTGGCCAGATACACGCTGGCGGGTTCCCTGCTGATTATCGGCCTGTTTATCACACACTGGCAGCTTCCCTCTGGACACAGGACCTTTAGGGACCTCTGGCCGGGGGTGGTCGCAACCCTGGTCATGTGGATTGTCGCGGGCAGCGTCTTTGGCGCCTACCTGGCGAGTTTCGCCAACTACGTCTCCACCTATGGCGGGCTTGCGGGCATCATGACCGCGATGATTTTTCTCTATATCTGCGCACTGGTCTTCATCCTCGGCGGCGAGCTGAACGCGGCGATCTCCCGCCAGCGGCAGCTTGTCCTGCGCAAGCAGATGCGGGTGGTCTCACGCGGGGCATCCGAAGGCTGACGGCTCGGCTTGGTCCGGGCGAATCAGGACCTTGCGGACGGCCGCCGGATCGTCAGGACAGCACTGACGACGAGGGCCATGCCGGCAATCTGCACCAGGGTCAGCGTTTCCCCGAAGAGAAAATAACTCTCGACCGCCGTTGCGACAGGAACCAGATAGAACAGGCTGGCGACCCTTGAAACGGCGCCCTGGCGAATGAGCAGCATCAGAAGCAGGATGGCGCCCACGGACAGAACCAGAATCAGCCAGACCAGGGCGAAAATGAATTCGCCCGACCAGGTGATCCGCCAGGTTTCGAGGAGGCTGAGCGGTGCCGTCACCAGCAGGGCGCCGACATATTGCCAGACGGTTGCCGCGAGAAGATCCGTCTTTACGACAAAGCGTTTCTGGTAGACCGTGCCGAAACTGATCGCGAAGACACCGCCAAGGACGACGGTGACGGTCGCGATGGTGATGCCGGTTCCGCTCAGGTCGAATTTCGGGCCGAGAACCAGAGCCAGACCGGCAGCGCCGATAGCCATGGCAAGCCAGTGTCTTTTCGAAACGGTTTCCCCAAGAACCAGAACCGCCATCATGGCCGTCAGGACCGGCTGCAAGCCGACAACGATCGAGGACAAGCCGGCCGGCATACCCTGTTTGATCGCCCAGAAAACACCGCCGAGATAAATCCCGTGAACCAGCATTCCGGCGACAATGCAGTGGAAAATGGCGGCGGGCGATTTCGGCCAGGACTTTGAAAGCGTCAGGGCCAGGAAAATCAGGACCGGCACGACCGCGGCGAATCGCACGGTCAGAAACACCATCGGTTCGACATAGGGTGCGCCAAGTTTCGAACCGATGAAGCCGGTGGACCACAACAGTACGAAGATTGCCGGAGCGGATTTGGCAAGGAATTTCAAAATTTGCCTCAAAAGGAGGATAAATGCCGGAAAATTGGGCAGTTTTCCGGATGGGACGGCGGTGAGTCATTAACCGGAAATTGGTGATTTTCCTCGACTCTGGAGGCTGATACTCAGGTGTTTAGGGGCATACGCTGGTGACCATAGGTACGCAACCATCATTTCAAATTTTGTCCAGACTATCGGTCAAAGTCAGAATTCTCTCGCTCAGCCTATTCACCATTGTCGGCCTTCTGGCAATAGGGGCCGTGTTTTTCTGGAGCCAGAATGAGGTGAACACCGCTTTCGCCCGCATGGGAGCAAGCGCAACTCTCGCCGAACAGGTCGCGAGCCTGTCCGATGCCGGGGGTTCCCTTCTGTCTGTCGAGGAACGCTATCTTATCGCGCCCTCACCCGGCGAGGTTGAAGCCTTCGGGACAAAACTCGCTCTGGCGAACAAGATTCTGGAAAGCATTTCCGCCAACCCGGTTGCCGCCGCCCATTCGACCCAGGTCGCGGATGTGAAGGACACGCTGGAGGGAACGGGAGGTGCGTTCGATCTGCTCGACGCGGTCCAGAAGAAGATCGGTTACGACGGCACCCAGGGCTACCTGGCCGTCCTGAACGAAACCGCCGGGGCGGTGAAAATTCGTCTACAGGAAGAAATGAAATTCGGTGGCGGGCCGGATTTCGAGAAACTGGCGCGTGCAATCCTCGCCGTGCAGCTCGCGGAAAAAGAGTTCACCTTGAACAACACGCCGCATTCGGTGGAGATTTTCGGCTCCGAGTTCGCCGCTTTCGAGAAGCTGCTGAAAAAGGTTTATATCTCCGACGCGATCAAGAAAGAGCTGGCCGACAACATGGCCGCGTACAAGGCCACGTTCGACGAATACACCACCGCGATGACCCAAAAAGCCGAATATGCCGACCTGCTGGAGAACTTGTTCGAACTGGTCCCCCCGCATATCGCCACCCTGAACGAGGCGGCGCATACGATCATGACACAGGCGGACCAGCAGCTGGAAACAGCCCGCTCTATCGCTGCTTTCGCGATCGGCGGTACGATTCTCGGCCTGCTGGTCCTGCTTCCCGCCATCGCCTTGCTGATCGGACAGTCGATCGCCCGCCCGCTGACCCGGCTGCAGGCCGCGATGGAGGCGCTGGCCGATGGGCACACCGATCTCGATCTTCCCGAGGTGGCCGGCAATACGGAACTGGCTTCCATGAGCCGGACGGTTCAGGTCTTCCGCGACAACGCGCTTGAACGCGTCCAACTCGCGGATGCCCAGACATTTGAAAACCGTCAGCGTGAGGAACGCGTTACCCTGCTCAACGACCTGATCGGCCGCTTCGAGGGAACCGTCTCCCAGGCGCTCGACAGTCTGGACAGGGCGAATGGCGAATTGCGGCAAACCTCGAAATCCATGGAACAATCCGCGGATGACGTCGCGGATCAGTCAGACGAGGCAGCGAGTGCCGTGAAGACCGCCGCGCAAAACGTGACATCAGCGGCGCAGTCGGCGGAAGAACTTGCCGCGTCCATCGCGGAAATCGCCGGACAGGCAAACAGGTCGACGGAAGTTGCCAAACAGGCCGTCATGAGCGCCTCCTCGACCGTCACCACCATGCAGGAGCTTTCCGGCGCGGCGGACCGGATCGGCGAAGTGATGGGTCTCATCCGGGACATCGCCAACCAGACCAATCTCCTGGCGTTGAACGCGACCATCGAAGCGGCCCGCGCGGGTGAGGCCGGCAAGGGTTTCGCGGTGGTGGCCGCGGAAGTGAAGCAGCTTGCGGAACAGACTTCAAAGGCGACCGAGGATATCGCAACGCAGATCGATGCGATCCAGGGATCTTCCGGTGAGGCGGTTCAGGCAATCGAAGATGTGAACCGGATCATCTCGGATATGGAAGGACTGGCATCCGCCGTTGCGGCAGCTGTGGAGCAGCAGGACGAAGCCGTTCAGGCGATCTCCCACAACGTTTCCAGCGCCTCCGCCCGCTCCGAAGAGGGGGCCGAACGCATGGAAGCCGTCGGTTCCGCCGCCAGCCTGGCGCGCAGCAACAGCTCGGAAGTGGAGCAGCTTGCCGAGTCCCTCGGCCAGCAGGGCGTTCTGATCCGCGAGGAGGTCGCCCGGTTCCTTCAGGACGTTCGCAGCGCCTGACCGGTCTGCCCCTGCGCGCCGCGAACATTCTCTCCTGCGGTCCCATCGCGGCAATTCGCCCTTCTGGCGGGCCGCCGGACTTCGTGTTAGGCCATACGCACTTATTCGGTGCTGAAAGCCAGGCATGAAGAGGGCGGACGCAATGCAGGAAGAAATCGTCATCATCGGCGCGGGACAGGCCGGTGCGCAAGTTGCCCAATCCCTGCGTCAGGGCGGGTTCGAAGGACCGCTGCGCCTGATTGGCGACGAACCGCATCTTCCCTATCAAAGACCGCCGCTTTCAAAAAAATATCTGGCCGGAGAAATCGAGGCGGACAGCCTCTTGCTGCGTCCACCGGCGTTTTTCTCCGCCAATGACATCGATCTTGTTCCGGGCAACCGCGTCGTTTCGATCGACCGGGGAACCAAACGCCTGCGGCTGGAAAACGGCGACACACTTCCCTATGGCAAGCTTGTTCTGGCAACGGGCACCCATGCGCGCTCGCTGCGGATAGAGGGTGCCGACAAACAGGGCGTCCTTACACTGCGCTCGATCGCCGATGTCGACAGCATCCGCGAAAGACTGGCGAACAGCACGCGGGTTGCGATCATCGGCGCCGGATATATCGGTCTGGAAGTGGCAGCCGTCGCCAGGGGACTTGGCAAGGAAGTGAGCGTCATCGAAGCCCAGGACCGCCCGATGAAACGCGTGGTGAGCGAGACCATGTCCGCCTTTTTCACCACCCTGCACCGTTCGAAGGGCATAGACCTGCGCCTCAACACGGGTATCGAGGCGATTGAGGGCAACGGCGAAGTCACCGGTGTCAGGCTGGCCTCCGGAGAGACGGTTCCGGCCGGGCTTGTGCTGATTGCCGTCGGCGCGGAACCGAACGACGGGCTCGCGGCCGAGGCCGGCGTCGAGGTCGACAACGGTATCCTGGTGGACGGTTCGGGCCAGACCAGCGATCCGGACATTTACGCGGCGGGCGATTGCACCCGGTTCTATTCCAACCGCTACAAGCGTTCCGTGCGGATGGAGAGTGTCCAGAACGCGATCGATCAGGCCAAGATCGTGGCGCAGGCGCTGGTTGGCCAGGACGTCGATTACGATCCTCTGCCCTGGTTCTGGTCCGACCAGTATGACATCAAGCTGCAGATCGCGGGGCTTTCGGACGGCTATGACGACACGGTCGTCGTCGGCTCGCCGGAAGACCATAAATTCTATGTCGCGTATCTGAAGGCGGGACAGCTCATCGCCGTCGACAGCATCAACGCGCCGCGCTCGCACATGATGGCCCGCCGGGTAATCGGTGAAACCTGGCGCGAAGGGCTGCTGCCGGAGGCGTGATGTCCCGCGGCAATCAACGACGGCCGGTGCTATTCCACTTCGCCGAATTTTTCCAGGAAGTGGGCCGTCATTTCCTTGTTGCGGTCATACTGATGGACAATCGCATAGGGCTGTTTGTCCGATGTCATCACCACACCGTCTTCAAATACCGGAACGGAGTCCGCGGGCATGCAAAAGCTTTTCACCTGAGGGCTGACATTCGCGCTGACCGCATGCAGCAGCCAGGGAACCTGCCAGTTCACTCTGGCCGTTTTTTCTTTCCATCCGGCGAATGTTAGAAGCTGGTTGAAGGCGGCCTGATCGCCGCTTCGTTTGGTTTGGTCGAAGTAGTAGACGGCGAGCATGAAATCCATCATCGCGTCATAGCGGCCGGCAAAATATCCGGCGCAGCACACGGGTTGGTTCTCGACACGTTCGAGTGCGTGATGACCGTAGGTTTTCAGGACATTGCGGCGATTCCACGGATCTTGATGCGTGATGCTTTCCTCGCCTACAAGCAGGTCCCTGTCCGAGGCTAGATTTTCCGCCATCCAGCTGAACGGTTCCCCCTGGAAAACCACATCCCTGCTGTCGGAGAAGGCAACGAAGCGAATGGGCTCGCCGAGAGCCTCCAGGCGTTTCCTGACCAGATGACCGGCGTGAAAGAAACGCCGGTCATAGATCTTGTCCTTGAACCTGAGGATGCGCTTGTTCCATGTCCAGCGTCTGTCGGTGTAAATCCTGCCCTCTTCGGTGCGATCCTCAATTTCTTCCTTCAGCTGCGAATAGGAGTAGCGCCGCTTCTTCTCGTCGTGATCAAACGTAATAACAATTGACCCCATGTGGGTCATGTATTCCACGAGGGCCTCACTGACATCATAGGCGACAACGAGCGTGCGTCCCTTGAAACCCACCGCCTTCAGGGAGTTGTACCAGACCGCCAGGTGCTTTGGTTCATAACCCGATACGGCGGTGATGATCACATCGCGAGGTGAAGCGATATTGAGCGACATTGTTACTCCGGAAAATTGCAGGCGGCCCTGCCGCCGCCGAAACATGTCAGTCGAAACTGGCTGGGATCCGTACCTGTCCCAGTAGAGGAGCGGTTGTTACCGTACGCCGCTATTTTGCAGTATGAGCCGGGTGACTTCCTTCGGAATTTCCAGGTGCGCCATGTGGCCGACACGTTCGAAGATATGCGTGGCCACGATGCCGGGCAATTTGTGGGCCTGACGGGTGGGCAGAACCCGGTCCTGGGTGCCCCAGATAACCTTGATCGGCAGGGGCAGGGCCGCAAGTTCGTCCCTCGGCAGGGTCTTTTGCACATTGACGTCGATGATCTCGTCGGCGACGGCCTGCAGCGTCGCGGCGGCGCCCGGCCGGGCGCGGCTTTCAGCGGCGGTTTTTGCCAGGAATTTCGGCAGTTTGAATTCCCAGCCGAAAAACTGCTCCAGCAGGGTTTCCATTTCAGCCGCATCCGTTGCCGCGGCGTAGCGGCGCAGGAGCCGGTGGTTGATTTCCGGACCGAAGCCGCCCGGAGCCAGCAGCGTGAGGCTCGCGGCGATGTCCGGCGTCCTCAGGGCGACAAGCGCGGCGACCGCGCCGCCCATGGAATGACCGACCAGATGGACCCTCGTCAGTCCGAGCGCCTCCAGGGATTGCGACACGGCCTTCGCCGCGACACCGGCATTGCCGATCCTCGGCCAGTCCAGCGCCTCTCCGTGGCCGGGCAGGTCGAAGGCGATGGATCGTTTTTTCGGGGCCAGACCGGTCTGGATGTTCAGCCAAGTCTGGCGGTCACCGCCGAAGCCGTGCAGCAGGACAACGGGAGCACCTGTGTCGTTTCCGTTGGCTTCCTGGTCCCGGAAGGGCAGATGAGTTGGGGCGGCTGCTCGAAGGTCGGTCATGTCTTTCCGGGATTTCTTGGGTTGGCGGGTGTGTTTGGCCACGGCACCGCGCGGGATGAGAATTGCTTTTTAGGGAGGCGGACGGTTTATGCCAAGGCAAAAAGAGGCTGCGGGGCGGCGAAGCCGCTCAGCGCGAAATCGCCAACGGGACGCGCTCTTGCACCGGTGCGCCTGGCGACATCCGCCGTCATCAGCACATCGACACCGACGGTTTTCGTCAGGCTTTCTATCCGTGCCGCGGCGTGTACGGTCTGGCCGATGACGGAAAAGGTCATTCTGTGCGGAACGCCGATATTGCCGAACATGACGGTGCCGACGGAAAGAGCGATACCCGCTCTCAACGGCTGGGTGGATGGCGGTACCGCATTGACGGATTTCAGCCGTGCGCGGGTTGCGTCCACGGCGGCAATTGCCTGGCCCACGGCGGTTTCAAGGCTCTGCTCACCGATCGGGAAGACCCCGAGAACAGCGTCGCCGATGAAGTCGAGCACTTCGCCGCCATTGTCCAGTATCGCGCCGGCGGTGGCCTGGAAATAGGTGTTGAGCCAGGACAGATAGGCATCGGGACCGAGCCGTTCGGCGATGGCTGTCGAATTGCGCATGTCGCTGTAAAAAATCACGGCGTCGATGGTTTCTCCGTCGCCGTGACGGATCTGGCCCGCCAGAACCTTGCCGCCCGCGATTTTACCCAGATAGGTTTCGGCAATCGTGCGGCTGATCTGGCTCTGAAGGGTGGCGCGGGCGGCAAGGGCAAGACGTTTTTGAATATAGGTGATCGCGGCCAGGGCTTCGTCGGTGAAACCGTTCTCCTCCCGGGTCGCCCAGCTCACCACGATGCCGGAGGTGGAGACTTCGTCGCGAATCGTCGGCAACTCGAAAGCCGTGACCATGATCAGGTAGTCGCTGTAACCGCGGTCGCTGAGGCTGGAAAGCAAGGGGAATTCGGCCGGTGCGTTGGTGTTTGCCAGACGCCGCCGCATCACCTGTTCGCCGCTCATGAGGATCGAGCGGAACGGGCTTGTGAGCCAGTCCTCGTTTTCCTCCTGCGAATGAACGATCTGCTCATGCTGGACCGCGGTGCCGTTTTCCCAGCAGACGGTCTCCGCCTCGATCAGGGGATGGAGTGTCGACCAGCCCAGCATGGCCCGGTCGATCGGCACATCGCATTGGCGGAGCCTCTCGCACATTTCGGCGAACATAGTCGCCATGTCCGGCGATCCGAGGGCCTGGCCGATCAGCCATTCCTCGATCCCGTCGATTTCCGTCATACTGATCATGGTGTGAAGTTAGTTATCCTTCGCGTCTGTTTCCAGACAGTCTGAATCAGCAGATATACAGGAAGCCGGCCGCAGCGCGACTTCGCCGGGCGGGATGATCAGCCAGTTGATGATTTCCTCCGGAATGCCGGCGGAGGACCTGTAGGGGAAGGATTGCCGTCCACCACGCACGGCGTCTGGATAATAGCGCAGTATCTCGCTGACGGGCTGCTCGCTGTCGCCGCGCCAGACAATCATCACTCCCCGGGCCTGAACGTCTTCCATGTCGATCCAGGGGCTGAGGCGTGCATCATGCAGGTAGAACATCGAGGGCCGGCCGGGCACGTAAATCGTGACATTCGCCGCCGACCACATGTCGCCGGCGACATACGCCAGATCCGTGCCCGTTTGCGACTTCCAGATCGAGGCAAGATGACCGGCAATGTCCCGCCCGGGGTAATGGATGCGCGTCTGCCTGTGTTTCCAGTGCGGTTCCAGGACAGCCTGTCCGACCAGGACACCAAGGAAAATCGCCTGGATCGCAACAGCGGCGGCGAAGGCGCGGCGGGGAAAGGGCCAGAGCTCCGGCAGCGCGACAAACCTGACGGCGAGCATGCCGGAGAGCAGGAACATCGGCATGCCCCACATATGTTCGAATTCGTTTCCCGTCACAGCGGAGGCAGCCAGCACGACGGCAAGGGGCACGAAGGCGAACCAGATGATGAATCGGTCCCCGGGAGGTGGCAGGGTGCGGGAAAAGCTCCTCAGGCCGGGTCTGACCGATCTGAGGCCCCTCCAGCCGAGGCCGGCCAGTACGACCAAAAACAGTCCAGCGTGATTGCCTATCTGCGCGGCAAGGAAGTTCAGAGGATTGAACACGTTGCCGAGGAACGAGGTGGCCGGTTTGCTGCGGTCGGCGGCGTATTGAAAGGTGAGAAAATCCGTCTCCAGGAGCCAGTTGATGTGCGGTAGGAGCAATGCCGCGCAGACAAGGGCACAGAGCCAGGGACCGGCCGACAGAAGGTGCCGGCGCGCGTCCGCAAAGACCAGTGTGTAAAGACCGATCGTTCCGATCAGGAGCAGCACGAAATATTTGGTGTAAAGGCCGAATGCGGCGAATGCCCCGAGGACGATCCAGTCCAGCAGGCGGCCTTTTTCCAGTGCCCTGTGAAAGAAGAGCATCATGCCCGCCCAGACCGGGATCTGAAGGACATTCGGATTGAATTCCGGCAAGGGCAGGGTGAAGTAGAATGTCACGCTGGTCAGGACCATGGCCCAGAACGCCTGCCAGGGAGATAGGCCGAGGCGGAGGGCGAGCTGCCAGATGAACAGATAGGCGAGCGCGGCACTGAGCGCGCTCAGCCAGTAGCCGCCGGCATGATGGCCGCCGGTGAGGCGGTAGGTCAATTCCAGCAGCCAGGCCTGCATGGGCGGGTGTTTGGTGTAGCCGAGTGCGAGCTCCCGGCCCCAGGCGAAGCCTTCAACCACATCCAACGGAGGGCCCGGGAAGGTCAGTGACGGGATCAGTGCGTAGAGCAGGCAGACAAGGCCGCCATACAGTAACGCGGCGCGGATCGCGGAGGGGGTACGAAAGGCCATCGCGGTGCTCAGGTTTCGGCCGGTCGATGGGAGAACGCCCAAAGACGGGCGCCCAGAAAGGAAAGCGCCGGCACGATCGCGATGGAAAACAGCAAGCCGATGAGATCCGGCCAGGGCGTGAGTTCGAGCCAGAGCGCCAGGACAACCGAATTGAGCAGAAATCCCGACAAGGCGATCACCAGGAACCGGGTCATGCTTGCAAACGCGGCGCCCTTGCGGCGCAGATGCGAAAAGCTCCAGAAATAGTGACCGCTGAAGGATACGCCGAAAGCGACGAGGAAACCGCAGATATTGGCCGGAAAGACCGGCAGTGTACCCGATTCCAGAAGGCCGGCTGCAACACCGGCGTGGGTAAGGGTGGCCAGAATGCCGACAACGGCAAATTTTCCAACGGCCGCCGTCTCGGTCCTGATCTTCATCCGCCTTGCGTCAGTTTTCATCCGCATCCTGTTCCGCCTGATCGGTCGTGCCTCCCTCTATGACATCCTGAAGGATATAGACAGGCCGCTGTTTTGCCTCGTTGAAGAGGCGGGCGATATATTCGCCGATCATGCCGATGGACAAAAGCTGCACGCCGGAGAAAAACAGCAGCGCGACCATCAGCGAGGTATAGCCGGGTACGTCGATGCCGGAGATGAAGGCGCGCAGAGTCAAATAGAGCGCATAGGCAAAGGCGGCGAGCGAAACGAGCGCGCCGCCGTAAAACCAGACCCGCAGCGGCAGGGTGGTAAATCCGGTCAGGCCGTCGAGGGCGAAGTTCCACAATTTCCAATAATTGAACTTGCCGGTGCCCGCCTTGCGCGGTGGCCGCTCGTAAGGCAGTGCCATCGCCGGAAACCCGACCCAGGCGAACAGTCCCTTCATGAAGCGGTTGCGTTCGGGCAACCTCAGGAGCGCATCGATGACGGCGCGGTCGATGAGGCGGAAATCACCGGCATTTGCGGGCATGTCGATATTGGCCAGCCGGTCGAACAGCCGGTAGAACATGCCGGCCGTGGAGCGCTTCATGAGCGTGTCGGAAGACCGGTCGACCCTAAGGCCGTAGACAACATCATAGCCGGCGCGCCAACCCTCCAGCATTTGAAGAATCAGCTCCGGGGGGTCCTGAAGGTCGGCATCGATGATGACGGCGATGTTCCCTTTCGCGGCTTCCAGGCCCGCGGACAGAGCGGCTTCCTTGCCGAAATTGCGCGACAGACCAAGAAGGCGGCCCGGCAGGCCGTCTTTCAGCCTCGCCGCGAGAATATCAGCCGTCGCATCGCGGCTGCCGTCGTCGATGAAGACATATTCGTATTTCAGGCCGCTCCGCTCCAGCACCGGCCGGGTCGCGTCAAGAAAATGAAGGATGACGTCTTCTTCGTTGAAGACCGGAACGATGACGCTGAGCAGTGGCGTGGCGGGGCGCGAACCTTGCCTTCTTGAGACGTAGATTTTCGAAGCTTCTGCTGCTTGCATGAAAGGCTCTTGGATCCTGACCGTTGATCGCCTTACCTTCAGGAGATGGAAGTCGGCGCAACCTGACGGAAAATCAAGAAAAAGGCCAGCCTCGAACATTCGGGCCGGCCTGTTTTCTTTTCGGATGGGGTTGTGGTCTACACAAGCGCGCCGTGGCAATGCTTGAATTTTTTGCCCGATCCGCACGGGCAGACCTCGTTGCGGCCGACCTTGCCCCAGGAGGCGGGGTCGTCCGGATCACGCTGAGGTGAAGCTGTCAGGCGTGCATCGGCCGCCGCCATCTCATCTTCCCCGGTCAGGGGGTCGATGTGATGAGCATGCATTTCCGGTTCGGCCGGCATCTGCGGGGCCTGTTCGGTGACCAGTTCCACGCGCAGCAATTGCGCCGTCGTTATCTGGCGGAGCTGCGTCAGCATGGATTCAAACAGGGTGAAGGCTTCTGTCTTGTATTCCTGCAGCGGGTCGCGCTGGGCATAGCCGCGGAAGCCGACGACGGACCGCAGGTGATCCAGATTGGCAAGATGTTCGCGCCACAGATTGTCAAGGGTCTGCAGCAGGATCGCCTTTTCCACCTGGCGCATGATGTCCGGGGTGTATTTGGCGACCTTTTGCGCCATGGCGCCGTCGGCGGCCTTGCGGAGCCGGTTCCTGACCTCTTCCTCGGCAATGCCTTCCTCGGACGCCCAGTCCTTGACCGGCAGATCGAGGTTCAGCTGCTTGCGGACTTCCTCCTGAAGGCCTTCCGTGTCCCACTGCTCGGGATAGGCGCGTTCGGGAATGTGGTTCGCCACCAGATCGTCGACCACGTCGCGGCGCATTTCCGCCACCGCGTCCTGAATTGCCTCGCTGTCCATCAGTTCGATGCGCTGATCGAACACCACCTTGCGCTGGTCGTTCATTACGTCATCGAATTTCAGGAGGTTCTTGCGGATGTCGAAGTTGCGCGCCTCGACCTTCTGCTGGGCTTTTTCCAGGGCCTTGTTGATCCACGGATGGATGATCGCCTCGCCTTCCTCAAGGCCGAGCTTCTGCAGCATGGAGTCCATGCGCTCGGAACCGAAGATGCGCATCAGGTCGTCCTGCAGGGACAGGAAGAACTTCGAATGGCCGGGATCGCCCTGACGGCCGGAACGGCCGCGGAGCTGGTTGTCGATGCGCCGGCTTTCGTGGCGCTCCGTACCGATCACGTAAAGACCGCCGGCCCGCAGAGCCTTCTGTTTCAGCTCTTCCACATCGGCGCGGATCTTTGCTTCGGCGGCGGTTCGCTCCGTGCCCTCGGGCATGTCGGCGAGTTCCATGGCAATCTGCATGTCGGCATTGCCGCCGAGCTGAATGTCGGTGCCGCGGCCGGCCATGTTGGTCGCGATGGTCACGGCGCCCGGCAGTCCGGCCTGGGCCACGATGAAGGCTTCCTGTTCGTGATAGCGCGCGTTGAGGACCGCAAACACCTTGGACTTGCCGTCGTCGGTTTTCTGTGCCGCGGCAAAGGCGACGGGATCGCTCAGGTCGATCTGCTTGTAGCCGTGCTGTTTCAGAAGTTCGGCGAGGCGTTCCGACTTTTCAATCGACGTCGTGCCCACCAGGACAGGCTGGCCGCGTTCCTTGCATTCATCGATCAGCTTGGCGATGGCGTGGAATTTTTCCTCTACCGTGCGGTAGACCTCGTCGTCGTCGTCCACCCGGCTGACCGGCATGTTGGTCGGGATTTCGACGACTTCGAGTTTGTAGATATCCGCGAATTCATCGGCTTCGGTCGAGGCCGTGCCGGTCATGCCGGCAAGCTTGCCATACATGCGGAAATAATTCTGGAAAGTGATGGAGGCCAGAGTCTGGTTTTCCGGCTGGATCTGGACTTTCTCCCGGGCTTCCAGCGCCTGGTGCAGGCCCTCGGAAAAACGGCGTCCCGGCATCATGCGGCCGGTGAACTCGTCGATGATGACGACTTCGTTGTTGCGGACGATATAGTCCTTGTCCCTCTGGAACAGCTTGTGGGCCTTCAGCGCCTGCTGCAGATGGTGGACGATGGCGACGTTCTCCACGTCGTACAGGGAGTTGCCCTTCAGAAGATCGGCTTCCCGCAGCAGGGTTTCCAGTTTCTCGTTGCCGGCTTCCGTGAAGCTGGCCGAGCGTTGTTTTTCGTCCAGCTCATAGTCTTCGGCGGTCAGTTGCGGGATCAGCGTATCGACCGAGTTGTAGAATTCCGAGCGGTCCTCAAGCGGACCGGAAATGATCAGCGGCGTGCGTGCCTCGTCGACCAGGATCGAATCGACTTCGTCAACGATCGCATAGTGATGTCCGCGCTGAACCATCGACCTGCGGTCGTGCTTCATGTTGTCGCGAAGATAGTCGAAACCGAACTCGTTGTTGGTGCCGTAGGTGACGTCGGCGGCGTAGGCCGCGCGGCGCTCCTCGTCCGACAGGCCGTGGGTGATGCAGCCGACCGTGAGGCCGAGGAAGGTGTAGACCTGACCCATCCACTCGCTGTCGCGCTGGGCCAGATAATCGTTCACCGTGACCACATGAACGCCCTTGCCCGCAAGGGCGTTCAGATAGACCGGCGCGGTTGCGACAAGGGTCTTGCCCTCGCCTGTCCGCATTTCCGAAATCTGACCGGAGTTCAGGACCATGCCGCCGATGAGCTGCACGTCATAGTGCCGCTGGCCGAGCGCGCGGTGCGCGGCCTCGCGGACGGTCGCAAAGGCGGGAACGAGAAGGTCCTCGATATCCGCGCCGTTTTGGATCTGGGTCCGGAATTCGGCCGTCCGGGCCTTCAGCGCGTCGTCCGACAGGCCCTGAAGTTCCGGCTCGAGCGCATTGATCTGCTCGACTTTCGTCTGAAACGTCTTAATCTTCCGGTCGTTCGCCGAACCGAAAATCTTACGTGCTAAAGCGCCAAGGCCAGCCATGTGGCGGTCCTTCCCTGAAAGGCGGCGCCAATGGCAATCCGGCGCCTGCCCATGAAATCGTCTCAATTGCTGTCCACGTTGCCGACAAGCGCAACGCGCTGGCCGGTGACCGCGGCCGAAAAGATGCCTTCCCGGCCCACAAGCCGGACGCCCGACAGATAAGAGGGGGTTCAATGCTTGTCAACGCCGCTGGAATGCGCAATGTAGCCCAGCCCTCATCAAGGGAGGCAAGAAAGATTACTGTTCCTATAGGTAAAGGACACCTCATGCTCCGAATTTCGATGCGCAGGCCGGTTCAGGCACTTGCCGTTTCACTCCTGGTCATGTCGCTCGGATCCGCGACCCTTCATGCCGCCGAGCCGGACGACGTGGTCGCCAAGGTCGGTGATGGCGAAATCACCGAAGCCGAACTGGCATTCGCTGCCCAGGACGCCGGCCAGGAATTGCAGCGCTTTCCGCCCGCTCAATGGCGCCAGCTCCTGCTCGACGCCATGGTCGACATGGAATTGATGGCGCAGGCCGCACGCAAGAATGGTCTGGACCAGGATCCGGATTTCAAGAGGCAGCTGAAATTCCTCGAACTGCAGGCACTGCGTAATGCCTATCTTGCGCAGAAAATCGGTGGAACGATTTCCGAGGAGGACGTCAAGGCGGCCTACGACGCGCAATTCGCCGATTTCGAAGGCGCGGAAGAGCTGCATGCCCGTCACATTCTGGTGAAGGAAAAGGCGGAAGCCGAGGCGCTGGTCGCGGAACTGGACGGCGGCGCCGATTTCGCGGAACTGGCACGGGAAAAATCCACCGGCCCTTCCGGTCCCAATGGCGGTGATCTCGGGTTCTTCAAAAAAGGCCAGATGGTGAAGCCGTTTGAAGAGGCCGCCCTCGCGCTTGAGCCGGGCAGCTACACGAAAGAACCGGTGGAAACCCAGTTCGGCTGGCATGTCATCAAGCTTGAAGAGACGCGCCGCGAGGAAAAACCGGGTCTTGAACAAGTTGGAGATTCCCTGCGTCAGCAGATTTTCCGCGAGCGGTACCAGGCCCGGATGGCGGAGCTCAAGGACGCGACGAAAGTTGAAATTCTTGACGAAAAACTCGCTCAGCCGGCTGAAGACGACCAAAAGACCGAGTGATCGCTCATTTCCCGGGGGCAATTCGACCCGGCGGCCTCCTGCCGCCGGGTTTTTCGTCTGGCCGGCCGCAGGGCGAAAAGGCTTGCGCCGCTCCAGCGCTTTTGGGTAGATCAAGCGGCTTTTCTTCCGGAAACGGGTGAAAAGCCCAAAAGTTGACCAAGAGCGCCGGAAAAGCTTCCATGCCGACGACCGTTTCCCCACTCGCCCCGAAATCCTACCCGGACATGCCGGAGATCGAGGGCGTTCAATTCGCGACCGCTTCGGCAGGTATCAAATACAAAGGCCGTACCGATGTGCTGCTGGCCACCGTATGCGAAGGCACGTCCGTCGCCGGCGTGTTCACCCGCTCAAAATGTTCCTCCGCGCCGGTAGACTGGTGCAAGGCCCGGGTCGGAGACGGGCGGGCGCGTGCGCTTCTGGTGAATTCGGGCAATGCCAATGCCTTTACCGGTAAAAAAGGCAAGGCCGCCGTTGAGCTTTCGGCGCAGATCGTCTCCGGCGCGCTCGGTTGCGGCGATGCGGAAATCTTCCTTGCCTCGACCGGTGTGATCGGCGAACCGCTTCGCGCCGAAAAATTCGCGGATGTCGTCGAGGATCTGAAAAAAGATCAGGGCAGCGCGGACTGGCTGGACGCGGCCCGGGCGATCATGACGACCGACACCTACCCGAAAGTGGCGACCGCAAGTGTCGATCTGGACGGCGAGTCGGTGTCGATCAACGGCATCGCCAAAGGCGCGGGCATGATCGCGCCGGATATGGCGACCATGCTGTCTTTTATCTTCACCGATGCCGCCATTGCGCCGGACGTCCTGCAGGCATTGCTCAGCGCCGAAACCGGCCGCAGCTTTAATGCCGTGACGGTCGACAGCGACACGTCCACCTCCGACACCGTCCTGTTGTTCGCGACGGGAACCGCCGGGGCGAGAGGGATCGCGCCCGTCGCCTCCCTTGACGATCCGCGGGTGGACACCCTGCGCGCGGCGCTCGGGGATGTGATGCTCGACCTGGCTCACCAGATCGTCCGCGATGGTGAAGGGGCCCGGAAATTCGTTGAAATCCGTGTCGAGGGCGCCGAGAGCGACACTTCGGCAAAGAAGATCGCGCTGTCGATCGCCAATTCGCCGCTCGTCAAAACAGCCGTCGCCGGCGAGGATGCGAATTGGGGCCGCGTGGTCATGGCCGTCGGAAAGGCCGGAGAGCCGGCGGACCGGGACCGGCTGGCGATCTGGTTCGGTGACATCCGGGTGGCCGTCGATGGCGAACGCGACCCCGATTACAGTGAAGAGGCGGCCTCGGCGGTGATGAAAGAGGAAGATATCGTCATCCAGGTGGATCTGGGCCTTGGCGCCGGGCAGGCAACCGTCTGGACTTGCGACCTCACCAAGGAATATGTCGAGATCAATGGCGATTACCGCAGTTAGATCAACGTTGCATTGCCATGGAGCGCCTTGATTCGGGAGCTCCGGGACAATTTTCGTAAATTTACGGCTTTCAATCAGAAATGCTTAGCGGGCGTTTAAACAAACGTCCCGGAATTGGACACCGACCATGACCAAGATCGTAGTTGTCGCGGCCTGCGCCCTTGTCGATGTTGACGGGCGGATTCTCCTGGCTCAGCGGCCGGAGGGTAAATCCATGGCGGGATTGTGGGAGTTTCCAGGGGGAAAAGTCGAGCAGGGCGAACGGCCGGAGGAAACCCTTATCCGGGAACTTGCCGAGGAACTCGGCATCACGGTTAACGAAGCGTGCCTCGCTCCGCTGACCTTCGCCAGCCACGCTTATGAAGATTTTCATCTACTTATGCCACTTTTTATCTGCCGCAGATGGGACGGTGTGCCTCGGGGACTGGAAAACCAGGCGCTGAAATGGGTGCGGGCGGCGCGGTTGAGGGATTATCCGATGCCGGCTGCCGATGAACCTCTCATTCCGCATCTGCTGGAGGCGGTCTAGAATTGTGGCCTGCGTTCTGGCCGACGCAGAACGCTTCGGCCAGAACGCAGGCCACATTTGTTTATCTCGTTGCTAGTGGGGAGTGTTCGCAGTGTTCAGGATGTCAGCTTGTTACCGGGGTGCAAGACACCTTCTGAACCGTTTTATGCGGGATGAAACCGGGGCAACCGCCATTGAATATACCCTGATCGCCGCAATTATCGGAACCGTCATCATTGTCAGTTTCGGAGCGATTGGCGAAACTTTGAGGGACGATGTCTTCGGCGCGGTTGTGGAAGCCCTGAACGGGGTTCTGGGCGGCGGCGGGGAAGAGGCCGGTGGCGAGGACGCCACCTGACCGCGGCCTGTATGCCGGACCCATCGGACAGGTGACAGTCACCTGCCGCTGGTGCTATTCGCCGATCTTGCGTTCCTGAGCGCCAAGCGCATCGGCCAGCCTTGATTTGGCGGAACCCGGAGACAGCGGTTTCTGCTGGCTTTCATGGGGTGCCCAGCCCGAAAGCGTCACAAGGGCGAATGTCGCCCTGATCCGCCCGTCCGGATCGCTGTGGTTCTGAGCGTAAAGTTCCGCCGCACGCAGCAGGATCTTTCCGGCAAGAGGCGTGCGGCTGCGGTCCTTCAGCACCGAGGTCGCACCCATGGCGCGCAGGTCGGCGAGCAGCGCGAACATCGTATCGTAGCGGACCGTGAACGTGTCCAGATCCGTCACCGGGAGTGCAAAGCCCGCCCGTTGCAGCAGGCCGCCGAGATCGCGTGTGTCCGCGAACGGCAGGACACGGGCCGCGGCCCCTCCCTTTATTTCCAGTTCCGCCCTTGTGAGGCTGTCGCGCAATTCCGTGAGCGTGCCTGCGCCTGGCAACGTCCCAAGAAACAGTCCGTCCGGTATCAGCGCCCTGCGGATCTGTACAAGACTTCCCGGCAGATCGTTGACGAATTGCAGGTTCAGCGCTGAGACGATCAGATCGACCGACTGGTCCCGGAAAGGGAGTATCGCATCGTCGCAGACGAGATCGGGGGCAGGCAGGTTCGGGTCGGCGCGGAACAGATCCGCCCTGATGAGGTTTTCCGCCTTGCCGGACCTTGAAACCGCCTGCGATAGCAGGCCGGTGTGCCCGCCGAGGTCAACCGCTGTGTGGAAGGTCCGGTTGACCATCAGGAGGCGGTCTTCCAGGTCTTCCGCCACGGCCCGCAGGAGAAAATCGGCCCCGGGTTTCGCGGCCCTCAGGGCGCGCTCGCGCCGGCTTCGAAAAAGCGGGCGGTCAAACAGGTCTGGTTGTGCGGTCACGTGAACTCGGCCTTTGTCAGAGCATGGGCGCTCACATATGGTATCCGGACCGGAAGGTCAAAGACTTGCCCCTGTTGAGCCAGGGTTCGCAATGGGAAAGGTCCACACAGGTGAGGCACTCGCCATGATCGGTAAAAACCTGATTTCCGCGCCAGGAGCGGCAGAGGGGCTGGTTCTGGATTTTCTGCTGCCGCTGCGGTGTCTTTGCTGCGAGACGAAGGTCGCATCGGAAGACGGCCTGTGTCCGCGGTGCTGGCAGAACATGCATTTTATCGAAAAGCCGTGGTGCCACCGGCTGGGAATACCCTTCACCTACGATGTGGGGGAGGGCGCCTGGAGCCCGAGGGCGATTGCCTCGCCGCCTGTTTTCGACCGGTTGCGGTCGGTGGCCTTTTACGACGGCCCGGCCCGGGAGCTGGTTCTGGCCCTCAAGTTTTCAAGGCGCCGCGAGCTCGCCAGATCCATGGGACGCTGGATGAGCCGGAGCGGGAGCGAGTTTCTCAGCCGGGATAGCCTCGTCATCCCGGTTCCGCTGCACTGGCTGCGCCTGTTGTCCCGCCGTTTCAACCAGTCGGCGGATCTGGCAAAGGCGGTTGCGGGGCATTGCGGCGGGCAGTTCGAACCGGAACTCTTGAAACGAAGGAAGCGGACACGCCAACAGGTTGGGCTGTCGGCGAAGGACCGGCTGAAAAACGTCCGTTCCGCCTTCGCGATCGACACGGCGCGGATGGGTGAGGTGCAGGGCCGCCACGTTGTCCTGATCGACGATGTCATGACGACCGGATCGACGGTCTCGGCCTGCAGCAAGGTTCTTCTGGCCTCGGGGGCGGCTTCCGTGAATGTGCTCACATTCGCGCTTGCCGATCCCTCGATCCGGTCTGGAGACGGATCCCTGTCGGTCTGACGCTGTCCCTTGAGTTTCCAGGCGGCGACCGCATATAACGCCGGGATTTCTTAACGAACGGTTCGGGCCTGGCCGGATGATCCCGCCGAGTCCGGGAACGCGAATGCGCCGTTCCGGCAAGCAAAAGGAAGAAAATGAATGGCTGAAGTGGTCATATACACGCGCCAGCTTTGCGGGTTTTGCACGGCCGCCAAACGGCTGCTGGACCAGAAAGGCGCTACCTACACGGAATTCGACGCCAGCTTCGATCCGGGTCTGCGCAAGGAAATGGTGCAGAAGGCCAATGGCCGTTCCACGTTTCCGCAAATCTTTGTCGGTTCCACGCATGTGGGCGGCTGTGACGAGTTGCATGCCCTGGAACGGGCCGGAAAACTTGACACCCTGCTTGCGTCCTGACCGGGCACAAGAGTCCGGAAAAATGCGGAAACCAATCTAACACTTTAAGATTGATCGACTTTTCTGCTTTCAAATGATCTCGTATGAATGCAGGTTGATGTGGCAGCAACCTGATTGATTAGCATCTACCGGACGGAAGGCGCCCGATGCCCTCGTTTATCGCAGCATGTATCCAGCTTCGCAGCGGAAAGACCCTGTCTGAAAATGCCAATGCGGCCGAAAGTCTGATCCGGGCGGCCGCAAAGGACGGGGCGCAATACATTCAGACGCCGGAAATGTCGAATGTGCTGGTGCGCAGCCGCGAAGAGCTGATGAAACGCATTTCAGACCCTGGAGACGATTGTTTCCTGACAATGGCGCGGTCGCTGGCGGGGGAGCTCGGTGTTTATCTTCATATCGGATCCCTGGCGGTGCTGGCGGGCAACGGCAAGGTCGCCAACCGGGCTTTCATGATCGCGCCGGACGGGAGGATCCTTGCCAGCTACGACAAGATCCACATGTTCGATGTGGATCTGCCCAACGGCGAGAGCTGGCGCGAGTCGGCTACCTATGAACCGGGCACGCAAACCGTGATCGCGGACCTCCCTTTCGCGCGGATCGGCATGGCGGTCTGCTACGACATCCGCTTTCCGGCGATATTCCGGACACAGGCGCGCGCCGGTGCGCAGGTGCTCACCGGTCCGGCCGCCTTCACGCGGCAAACCGGTGAAGCGCACTGGCATGTGCTGCAGCGTGCCCGCGCCATCGAGAATGGCGCCTTCGTCATCTCCGCGGCGCAGGGGGGAACCCATGAGGACGGGCGGGAGACCTACGGGCATAGCCTCATCGTCGACCCGTGGGGGAGCGTGATCGCGGAATTGAACCATGACGAGCCGGGTCATGTACTGGCCAGGATCGACACGGATAAAGTGGCTCAGGCGCGTGGGCGTATCCCCGCCATTGCCAATGAACGGGAATTCACGTGCCGGGTTGCCGAAGGCTTGAAGGGGGAACCGGCGTGATCAGATACACGCTCGTTTGCGACAGCGCCCACAATTTCGAAGGCTGGTTCCGGAATTCAGACGATTTTGAATCGCAGTGCGACCGTCAGTTGGTGGTGTGCCCGATCTGCGGGGCAGTGGATATCAAAAAGGGGCTGATGGCACCTGCCGTTTCGACTTCCAGGACGAAGGAAACTGTGTCCATACCGGCCAATACGGACGAGCGGCCGGCGCCGGCGAGCGCGCTTGTGTCGCCCGCCGCCGCGTCCATGCAGCCCTCGGCCCTTCTGCCGGTGGATGTCCGCCAGAAGGAAATCGTCGAGGCGCTGCGCGAGGTGCGTGCCCGTATTATCGAAAATTCGGAAAATGTCGGTGCGGATTTCGCTGCTGAAGCCCGAAAAATGCATTATGGCGAAGCGGAGGCGCGCAGCATTTACGGTGAAACCACATCGCAGGACGCGGAAGCCCTGCTGGACGAGGGCATTGCCGTTCTGCCGTTGCCCGAACTGCCGGAAGACAAGAACTGAAACGTGCCGGCAGGCTGAACCCGACCGCTTGCGTTTGCTGATCCCTGTTTATCGCCAGATCCAAAACGCCGGAGCCACCCGCATTCATCCGAATACGGGTGGCTCCGGTCTGTCAGGACATCCCGCGGCCGAGTGCTTCAGCCGTCAGGAGTTTGGTCAAGCGGCCGGTTTCCGGCGTGTCGCGGATTTGCTCTGTGCCTCCTTGAGGCTTTCCTCCGCGGCCTTGCCGAGTTCGCTGACACTTTCGATCGCCGTTTCGTTGAGTTCTTCAACAGCGGCGGCATTTTCGGAGAAGCTGTCGCGGAACAGTGCGGCCTGCTTTTCGAAGTGTTCCTGATACTCGTTCGCCATCTTCGAATAGAAGGCCTGCAGAATTGCCATCGTTTCTTCCGGTGCGGCGCACTGGCTCAGAGTTTTCGCGCACTCGATGTCTTCATGCAGACGGTGGCTGACAAAATTCATCTGATCGTCGAAGGCCTTTCCGGTGTGAGACCACACCGTCTGACCCATCTTCTGGACACCGGCGACGGTCTTTGCCTCGATCCTGTCTTCGCGTTCCGCGAAGTTCCAGTTCGAAAAGGACGGCATCGGCCATTTGGGCATCATCGAGCTGAAGTCGAAGGCATCCGTATTACGTTTGGCAGGCATGTCACATACTCCGCTGTTGTCGGTCAGCTCCGGACGGCGGGATATCCAGCCGTTGAAGTCGGCCCGTTATTCGACCCGCCGTGATTGATGCAGCTGATCCTTGCCCCTCAATTGCACTCTACGATGTCTTTACGGCACATCATTGACAGGGATCAAAACACGGAGAAACCGCAACGCAAACGCAATTATCCGTGTCTCCCAGTATTCAGGGCCGGTTGAGAAAGTCCCGGAGCGTGGCTGTCGTTCTATCCGGCTCTTCGAGGGTGGACAGGTGCCCGCTGCCTTCGATCAACACCAGGTCACTGCCGGAGATCCGCTCATGGATTTCCCGGGAGACCGGTGGTGGCGTCAGCCGGTCTCCGTCGCCGACCAGAACCAGGGTCGGGCAGTCAATTTCCGAAAGCCTGGGCCTGGCATCGATACGGTCGATCAAAGCGGTCTGCTGGCGGATGAAGGCTTCCGGACCGGTTTCCATGGCCATATCGACCACGATCTGCTTGAGCGCTGCGTCTTCTTCCCGCTTTTCATGGACGAAGCCCGGGTAGAGCAGGTGGGGCACCTTCGAAAACCCCTTCTTGCGCGTCAGGTCGATCAGGAATTTCCGCCGTTCAGACTGGTCGGGCGAATCCGGCCGGGCGTTGGTGTCGAGAAGCGCCAGCTTTCCGACCCGCTCCGGCGCCTCGCGCATGATTTCCATGCAGATGTAGCCGCCCATGGACAGGCCGATCAGGGAAAACCGCTCCGGCGCCTTTTCCAGTATTTTGGCGGCGATTGCCTCGATGCTGTCCTGTTCGCGGTGGTTGGCCACCATGATCGGCCGGTCCGCGAAGGCGACGATCTGCGGGGCGAAAAGCGCTTCGGTGCACAGAAGGCCGGGAACAAAGACAATCGGGTCGCTCATGTGGAGGGACCCGTCTTTTCCGCCAGCAGCATGTAGTTCACGTCCATGTCCCGCGAGCGGGCCCAGCTGTCGGTGAGCGGATTGTAGCTCACACCGGACCGGTCGATAATCTTCAAACCGGCCTTTCCAAGCGGGTTTTCGATTTCTTCCGGCTTCACCAGCTTCTCGTAGGAATGTGTCCCCCTTGGCAGCCAGCGCAGCACGACTTCCGCGCCGACGATGGCCAGTGCATAGGCCTTGAGCGTCCGGTTGATGGTCGCCACAAACATCAGCCCGCCGGGCCGGACCATGTTTCCGGTCGCCTCGAGAAACAGGGGCACATCGGCAACATGCTCGACCACCTCCATATTCAGCACCACGTCGAAGCTTTCGCCGGCGGCCGCCAGCGCTTCAGCGGTTTCGGTTCTGTAGTCGATGGCAAGGCCGGAGCTGCGCATGTGCAGTTTCGCGATCTCGATATTGATTTCGGAAGGATCGGCGCCGACGACATCCGCGCCGAGGCGCGCCATCGGTTCGCACAGCAGCCCGCCGCCGCAGCCGATGTCGAGAAAGCGCAGTCCCTTGAAGGCGTCGGATGCCTTCGGATCCCTGTCGAACCGGCGGCAGACTTCCTGCTTGATATAGGCGAGGCGGACCGGGTTGAACTTGTGCAGCGGCTTGAACTTGCCCGCCGGGTCCCACCATTCTTCGGCCATCGCGGAAAAGCGGGCGACCTCTTCGGTGTCGATCGTGCCGGAGTTTTCTCGTGCCTTGTCTGTCATCGGACGATCCTTTCAGACGTCAAGCCGCAAGGGGGCGCGGCCGGTTGGACTTTCATCAGCTGTCGTTTCAGCCTCACTGGCCGTTTGTCAAGCCGGACCTGCAGCAATTGCGGTCACAGTAATAGCTTGCGAGCCCGGTTGCAGCAAAGCAACGCAGCCTGTATGCATGTGCGCCGATCCATCCGGCGCTTGAGGCGCTTCATGAACCGACAAGAAGAATACGAGTGGTATGGCCCGACTGGTTTTAAAATTTGGCGGGACTTCGGTTGCCGATCTCGATCGCATCCGCAATGTCGCCCGCCATGTCAAACGGGAAGTGGATGCCGGCCATCAGGTCGCGGTCGTCGTTTCGGCAATGGCCGGGCAGACCAACCAGCTGGTGCAATATTGCCGCGAGGCGTCGCCGCTTCACGACGCCCGGGAATACGATGCCGTGGTTGCGTCCGGTGAGCAGGTGACCTCCGGCCTGCTGGCGATCGTCCTGCAGGACATGGGTGTCAACGCGCGCTCCTGGCAGGGGTGGCAGGTGCCGATCAAGACGGATGAGAATCACGGCGCGGCGCGGATTCGCGAAATCGACGGCAGTTTGCTGTCGGATCGGCTGGAACAGGGGCAGGTCGCGGTGCTCGCCGGTTTCCAGGGCCTGTCGCCGGACAACCGGATCGCGACGCTGGGCCGCGGCGGATCCGACACCAGCGCGGTTGCCATCGCCGCTGCCATCAAGGCCGACCGATGTGATATCTATACGGATGTCGACGGTGTTTACACGACAGATCCCCGGATCGTGCCCAAGGCGAAACGACTGAAACGGGTGTCCTTCGAGGAAATGCTCGAAATGGCGTCTCTCGGAGCGAAGGTTCTTCAGGTCCGTTCTGTCGAAATGGCGATGATTCACGGTGTGAGGACCTTCGTACGCTCCAGCTTCGATGATCCGAATGCACCGCAGGTCGGCAATGACGGCCTTCCGATTGGTACTCTTATTTGCGACGAGGACGAACTCGTGGAACAGCAGGTTGTCACCGGCATCGCCTATGCCAAGGACGAAGCCCAGATCTCACTCCGTGACGTGGCGGACAAGCCAGGCGTTGCCGAATCCGTGTTCGGTCCGCTGGCCGATGGCCATATCAATGTTGACATGATCGTCCAGAATATTTCACCGGACGGCAAGACAACGGATATCACTTTCACCGTTCCCGAAGGCGACTACGAGCGGGCCATTAAGGTTCTGGAGGACAACCGCGCGGAGATCGGATTCCAGAATCTGGAAGGGGCTACCGACGTCGTGAAGGTCTCCGTCATCGGCATCGGAATGCGCTCCCATGCGGGGATCGCGGCCCAGTGCTTCAGGGGACTGGCCTCCAAGGGTATCAACATCCGGGCCATCACCACATCGGAAATCAAAATCTCCGTGCTCATTGATTCAGCATACGCGGAACTTGCAGTGCGGACTCTCCATTCGCTATACGGGTTGGACGGATAACTCATCCGGCAAGCTGGCGCCAGCAGGGATTGGGGCCGGGAGCCGGATCAACGGGCATCCAATCGGAAACGACCGGATGTTCATAAGTCGATCTATTGTAAAGTGTTGGAGCAACCTGTCCGCGTTCGAACGAACGCAGGATGCTCTGGTGTGAAGCGGGATCAAACGGGGGCGCCATGCGCAGCAACCTAGCCGGACCGCGCCTGCTGCTCCGACGGCTTCGGGAAGTCATGGCGGAGCCGATCTTGGCGCAGGAGCGACTCGACAAGATCGTCGTGCTCATTGCGTCGAATGTGGTCGCCGAAGTGTGCTCGGTCTATATTCTGCGGGCGGACGGCGTTCTGGAGCTCTATGCGACGGAAGGTCTGAATCGCGAGGCGGTTCACAACGCGTCCCTGCGCGTCGGCCAGGGCCTTGTCGGTCTCATCGCCGCCGAGGCGCGTCCCTTGAACCTGCCGAACGCCAGCGCCCATCCAGGCTTCACCTATCTGCCGGAGACGGGTGAAGAAGCCTATAATTCCTTCCTGGGCGTGCCGATTCTGCGGGCAGGCCGCACGCTCGGCGTTCTGGTCGTGCAGAATCAGTCCCACCGCACCTACCTGGAAGACGAAGTCGAAGCCCTGCAGACGACGGCGATGGTGATCGCGGAAATGGTGGCCGCGGGTGAGTTGGAGGCGATTTCCCAGAAGGCGACCGGGCTGGATCTCTCCCGGCCGATCACCTCCACCGGCACCGGACTTTCCGAGGGCGTGGGACTCGGCCATGTGGTTCTTCACGAGCCGCGCGTCGTCATCACAAATCTGATCGCCGAGGACACGGACCGCGAGAACTTGCGTCTCGACGGGGCCATCAACCGGCTCCGCCTGTCCATAGACGATCTTCTGGCCAGCGGCGAGATCGCGGCGACCGGTGAACATCGCGAGGTGCTCGAAGCCTACCGCATGTTCGCCTACGACCGGGGCTGGATCCGGAAGATCGAGGAAGCGATCCGTAACGGCCTGACCGCGGAGGCCGCGGTCGAGAAGGTTCAAAGCGATACGCGTGCGCGTATGCTGCGTCAGACCGATCCTTATCTGCGCGAACGCCTGCACGACCTGGACGACCTTGCCCACCGGCTCATCCGCGAGCTGATGGGCCGCGAACACGGGCCCAGCCACGATGAACTGCCCCAGGATGCCATTATCGTGGGCCGCAACATGGGCGCCGCGGAACTGCTGGATTACGGGCGCGACCGGATCCGCGGGCTGGTGCTGGAGGAAGGCGGGCCGACCAGTCACGTGACAATCGTCGCGCGGGCTCTGGGCATTCCCATGGTCGGACTGGTGCATGACATCGTCGGCCTGGCAGATGGCGGCGACGCGATCATCGTGGATGGCGATACGGGCGAGGTTCATCTTCGCCCCGCGACCGATCTGGAAAACGCCTATGCCGAAAAGGTCCGGTTCCGGGCGCGGCGCCAGGCGCAATACCGGCGCTTGCGCAACAAGCCGTCGGTGACGCGGGACGGGGTCGAGTTTTCCCTGCAGATGAACGCCGGTCTGCTGGTCGATCTGCCGCATCTGGCGGAATCGGGAGCCGCCGGTGTCGGTCTGTTCAGGACCGAGCTGCAGTTCATGGTCGCGTCTTCCTTTCCGCGCATGCGCGAGCAGCAGGCGCAATACACCCAGGTTCTGGATGCGGCGGACGGAAAGCCGGTGACCTTCCGCTCCCTCGATATCGGCGGCGACAAGGTTCTTCCCTATCTGCGCTCCATCCAGGAGGAAAACCCTGCCATGGGCTGGCGCGCGCTGCGGCTCGGGCTTGACCGGCCCGGACTGCTGCGTACCCAGATCCGGGCATTGCTGCATGCGGCCGCAGGACGGGAGCTGAAGCTGATGTTCCCCATGGTGTCGGAGGTCAGGGAATTCCTGCAGGCCAAGGAGCTGGTGGACAAGGAACTCAAGCATCTGCGCCGCCATGGCCACGGGACCCCGGACACCATCCGGCTCGGTGTCATGATCGAGGTGCCGTCGCTCCTGTTCCAGCTCGAGGAACTGATGTCCTATGTCGACTTCGTTTCCGTAGGCTCGAACGATCTGTTCCAGTTCTTCTGTGCGGTCGATCGGGGCAACACGCGGGTCGCCGACCGGTTCGATACGTTGAGCGTCGGTTTCCTGCGGGCCTTGAAATCCATCGCCGATGCCGCAAATAAGGCTCATGTTCCGGTAACATTGTGTGGCGAACTGGCCGGCCGGCCGCTGGAGGCGATGGCGCTGATCGGGTTGGGATACCGGGATCTGTCGATGTCGCCGGCGTCCCTCGGGCCTGTGAAGGCGATGCTTCGCACACTTGATGCCGGCCGGTTGTCCGCGCGTCTCCTGCCACGGCTGGAACCCGGACATGGGGACAGCAACATCCGGGACGTCCTGAAGCGGTTCGCCACAGACATGGATGTTGCTCTTTAGCCAAAACGGGCGTAACGCCCCCTTCTTAACGTCAACCCTGGGAGACCTTGCGCGTATGCTGGCGCGTCATAGACTTGATAATCTGCTGGACCGCTTCGCCGAAATCGAACACATGATGTCGTCGAATCCGGACCCTGCCGCTTACGTGAAACTCTCCCGCGAATATGCCGGGCTGGAGCCGCTGATCGCCAAGATCCGCGAACTCATCAAGGCTGAAAAGGATCTAGCCGGGGCGAAGTCGCTGATGTCGGACCCGGAGTCCGACGCGGAGATGCGCGAACTTGCGGAACTGGAGCGCGACGAGCTTGCCGAACGTGTGGAACACCTCAACCGGGACGTGAGCATAGGCCTGCTGCCGAAGGACGAGGCGGATGCCAACGATGCGATCCTGGAAGTGCGCGCCGGAACAGGGGGCGATGAAGCGGCCCTTTTCGCGGGCGACCTCTTCCGCATGTATCAGCGCTATGCCGAACTTCAGGGCTGGAAGGTGGAACTCCTGTCCGCCAGCGAAGGCGAGGTCGGCGGCTACAAGGAAGTGATCGCCTCGGTTTCCGGCGAGAATGTCTTTGCCCGGCTGAAGTTCGAATCCGGGGTGCACCGGGTTCAGCGCGTGCCGGCAACCGAATCGGGCGGGCGCATTCACACTTCGGCGGCCACCGTCGCGGTGCTGCCGCAAGCCGAGGACGTCGATATCGATGTCCAGGAAAGCGACCTTCGCATCGATACGTACCGCGCCTCCGGCGCAGGCGGGCAGCACGTCAATACGACCGACTCCGCCGTCCGTATCACCCATATTCCCACCGGCATCGTGGTCGCCGTGCAGGACGAGCGCTCCCAGCACAAGAACAAGGCGCGCGCCATGCAGCTTCTGCGGGCCCGCATCTATGACGAGGAACGCGCGCGCGCGGCGAGCGAGCGAACCGAAGCCCGGCGGCTCCAGGTCGGTTCCGGCGACCGGTCGGAACGGATACGGACCTACAATTTCCCTCAAGGGCGGGTGACCGATCACCGGATCGGCCTGACGCTCTACAAACTTGAGCAGATCGTTGCCGGCGAGGCGCTTGGCGAGGTGATCGATGCTCTTATCGTCGATCATCAGGCCAATCTGCTGGCCTCCGAAGACGCCTGAGCGATGCGGATCGGCCAGCTTTACCGGCAGGTCCGGGACCGGTTCAGGCAGGCAGGGATGGCGACGCCGGATCTGGATGCAAGGCTGCTCGTGAGCGCAGCGCTGAGCCTTCCGGTTGCCGATCTCGTCCTGCGGGAGGACGCGGATGTCGCGGAGGAAAATGCCGTCCGCGCAAGGATTTACGAAAACCTGCGCCTGGAAGGCATGCCCGTCGGTCGGATTCTCGGTGAGCGGGACTTCTACGGCCGCAGATTTCTCCTGAATGCCGCGACCCTGGAGCCCCGGCCGGATACCGAGACCCTGGTCGACGCCGTATTGGCGCGCACGGACCCGGAGGAGACGGGGGTCATGTGCGATATCGGCACAGGCACAGGCGCCATTGCCGTGTCTCTCCTCGCCGAACGCCGCCGATACCGGGTAATCGCCGTCGACCTGTCCGAAGAGGCGCTGCAATGTGCGCTCCGCAATGCCGTTCTGCACGGTGTCGGTGACCGGTTCCATCCCGTGTGCGCCGATTACATGTCGAGCCTGGGATCGGGGCTCGACTGGGTGGTCAGCAATCCGCCCTATATCCGTTCTTCCGTCCTTGCCGGGCTGGACAAGGAAGTGAATCAGCACGATCCGATCCTCGCGCTCGACGGCGGAGACAGCGGACTTGAGGCCTATCTGCGTATCGTTGCGGACGCGGCTCTTCTGTTGAGGCCGGGTGGCGGTATCGCCCTGGAGATCGGCTACGATCAGGCGGACGAACTGAAAAAACAGTTGCGGCATCATGGCTTTGTAGCAATTGAAATCATTAGGGATCTTTCCGGAAACGACCGTGTTGCCCTTGCCCGGAAGCCTTGATTTCATCGTTTTGTATCCAAGGTGAAAAAGCGCTTGGAAATCGTGGCGGAAACGGTTAGGTTCATCTCGCCGAGACCGGAGATGTGATCAGCGATCAGCGGGGCATACGCATCCGGCAGCGTGAGACCAAACGCAGTTTCAGCGTTTTGGTAGTCGTTGCATATCGGACTATCCGGTGTTTCGGACTGTCGAGGAAAAAGACAAAGCGTTGGCCGGTGGCCTATAGCGCCTGTGTGAGTTCTCAGTGACAGCCGCTAACCAGCACTGTTGGTTTCGGTAATTTTTTCGTATCGGTTTTACACAATTCCGATGTTGGGTCAGTGAATGCTGACCGCCGTTCCGCAAGAGAAAACGGCAGGATGAGACCAGGAAATCAAAGCAATAAGCGCATGCGCGGAAGGGGCCGCAAGGGTCCTAATCCGTTAACCCGGACATTCGAATCGAACGGTCCTGATGTGAAAATCCGTGGCACAGCGATGCATATCGCGGAGAAGTATCAACAGCTTTCCCGCGATGCGCATGCATCCGGCGACCGGGTGATGTCCGAGAATTACAACCAGCATGCAGAGCACTATCTCCGCATCGTGGCCGCAGCACAGCCGCAGCCGCAAATGGCTCACCCGGCTAACCGCGGCGAGTCCGAAGAAGGGTTTGACAACACGCCCGTGCACGGCTCGGGGACAACGAACGGCACGGAGCGCCCGACGGCGGATCGTGATCGTGATCGCGCGTCCGCCGCCGACGAGGATCTCGTCGATGCCGACAGCCCGCAGCCCTTCATTGAAGACATGCCGCTGATCAATCCGGAAGGCCAGGTCAATGGCGCCGGGCAGATGGCCGACGGGGATGAAGCCGGGGCCGAGGAAAAGCCGCGCCGCCGGGCACGGACGCCCCGCACGCGCATGCCGCGCCGGCCGGCAGCGTCGTCCCCTGAAAGCGCCGCCGAACCGGCTACCTCTTCCTCCCAGTCCGCGGAAGCGCCGGCTGTGGAAGAACAGGCAAAACCGCAGCGCCGTCCTGCTCGGGCCCGCCGGGCCAAGGCTCCGGACGAGGCGTCAGGCGAGGCTTCAACTGCGGGCGAATTGACCCCGGGCGAATAGTCCGGCCGGCAATAGTCCTACTTATGAAAGCGGCGTCCGAAAGGACGCCGTTTTCGTTTGGGTCGGGAAATTCCGCATGAGTTCGTGATTTGAATCAATCCGCGTTCAGCAGGGCGCGGATAAAATGCTCCACAGCGTGTTGCGTTTAAGCGGATTCATGGATTCAGGAAGACGCCCGAGGCAGCGTTTGCATTGCAAATGCGTTCGGGCGATTTCCTGAATTCAATTTAACGCGACATGCCTTAAAGTTCCAAAACCGGTCACCTTATCGACCTCCAACCGATCGGGAATGGAGATCTGTTGATTCAGGGGGCTTTTGTGATGAATATGCAACACTATATTATGGGAGCAAGGCTCGCGATCCCGTCCGGGATCACAAGCGTTGCGCGGATGCCCGCAGCAGGGGTCCGTATCCCATAACGTTCCCCACGCTTCGGGTGGTGCGGACGGTCAGGAGGTAGTTTATGAACTTTGAGAAATACACCGAGCGGGCCCGCGGGTTCGTCCAGTCCGCGCAGACTTTCGCGCTGGGGCGGGGCCATCAGCAATTCACTCCCGAACATATTCTGAAAGTGCTTCTGGACGATCCGGAAGGCATGGCCAGCGGTCTGATCGACAGGGCGGGCGGCCAGTCGAAGTTGCTCAAGGGCGATCTGGAAGGTGTCCTCGACAAGATGCCCAAGGTTTCCGGCGGTGCGGGCCAGATCTATATGGGCCAGGCCACCGCGCGGCTGTTCGAACAGGCGGAGAAAATCGCCGAGAAGGCGGGAGACAGCTATGTCACTGTAGAACGGTTGCTGCTTGCGCTCGCCATGGATGGCGACAGCGAGGCCGGCAAACTGATGAAGCGCCACGGTGTCACGCCGAACGGGCTGAACGAGGCGATCAACCAGTTGCGTCAGGGCCGCACGGCCGACAGCGCCACGGCGGAAAGCCAGTATGAGGCTCTCAAGAAATACTCACGCGATCTGACCCAGGCCGCCCGCGAAGGCAAGCTCGATCCGGTGATCGGCCGGGACGAGGAAATCCGCCGGACGATTCAGGTCCTGTCCCGCCGCACGAAGAACAATCCCGTGCTTATCGGGGAACCGGGCGTGGGCAAGACCGCGATTGCCGAGGGTCTGGCGCTGCGGATCATCAACGGGGATGTGCCCGAATCCCTCAAGGACAAGCAGCTTTTGGCGCTCGACATGGGTTCCCTTATAGCCGGGGCGAAATACCGTGGTGAATTCGAGGAACGGCTGAAGGCGGTCCTGTCCGAGGTCGAAGCGGCCGCGGGCAAGGTCATCCTGTTCATCGACGAGATGCATACGCTTGTCGGCGCCGGCAAGGCGGACGGGGCGATGGATGCCTCCAACCTTCTCAAACCGGCGCTTGCCCGAGGGCAGCTGCATTGTGTCGGGGCAACGACGCTCGACGAATTCAGAAAGCACGTGGAAAAGGATGCTGCGCTGGCACGCAGGTTCCAGCCGGTCTTCGTCAGCGAGCCGACGGTCGAGGACACGATTTCGATCCTGCGCGGGATCAAGGAGAAATACGAACTCCATCACGGTGTGCGCATAACGGATTCGGCCATCGTCTCGGCAGCGACACTCTCCAACCGCTATATCACCGACCGGTTCCTGCCGGACAAGGCCATCGACCTTATGGACGAAGCCGGCAGCCGGCTGAGGATGCAGGTGGATTCCAAACCGGAAGAACTGGACGAACTCGACCGCCGAATCATCCAGCTGAAAATCGAGCGCGAGGCACTGAAGGTGGAGGACGATGCAGCCTCCAAGGACAGGCTCGAGCGGCTTGAAAAGGAACTGACGGATCTGGAAGAACAGTCGCAGGCCCTGACGGGACGCTGGCTGAGCGAGAAGGACAAGCTGAACCTCGAACAGAAAATCAAGGAACAGCTCGAGCAGTCCCGCACCGACCTGGAAATCGCGCAGCGCCGCGGCGACCTCACCAAGGCCGGCGAACTCGCCTATGGCGTCATCCCGGACCTGGAGCGCAAGCTGGCCGAGGCCGAAGCCTCCGAGGGGACGGATACCATGGTGGATGAGGCGGTCACACCGGCTCATATCGCTCAGGTCGTCTCGAAATGGACGGGCATTCCGGTCGACAAGATGCTGGAAGGCGAACGCGAGAAGCTGCTGAGCATGGAAGATGCTCTGGCGGGCCGGGTGATCGGTCAGGCCGAAGCGATCCGTGCGGTGGCAACCGCGGTCCGCCGCTCGCGGGCCGGGCTTCAGGATCCCAGCAGGCCGATCGGCTCGTTCATGTTCCTCGGCCCGACCGGTGTCGGCAAGACCGAACTGACCAAGGCGCTCGCCAGCTTCCTGTTCGATGACGACAGCGCGATGGTGCGGATCGACATGTCGGAATATATGGAAAAGCATTCCGTCTCCCGTCTGATCGGCGCTCCTCCCGGTTATGTCGGTTACGAAGAGGGTGGCGCGCTGACGGAAGCCGTCCGCCGGAGGCCCTATCAGGTTGTTCTCTTCGACGAGATCGAGAAGGCCCATTCGGATGTGTTCAACGTGCTGCTGCAGGTGCTCGACGATGGCAGGCTGACCGACGGTCAGGGCCGGACCGTGGATTTCCGCAATACGCTGATCATTATGACCTCGAACCTAGGCTCGGAGTATCTGGTCAACCAGCCGGAAGGCCAGGATACGGATGCAGTCAGGACCGAGGTGATGAGTACCGTGCAGGGCCATTTCCGTCCGGAATTCCTCAACCGGCTCGACGAGATCGTACTGTTTCACCGCCTGCAGCGCTCGCAGATGGCCGATATCGTCAAGATCCAGCTCGAACGCCTCCGGGTGCTGCTCGGCGATCGCAAGATCACGCTGAACCTTGACGACAGCGCGATCGGCTGGCTGGCCCAGAAAGGCTACGACCCGGCCTATGGCGCGCGTCCGCTGAAACGCGTGATCCAGAAGGACGTGCAGGACCCGCTGGCGGAAAAGCTGCTGTCCGGCGATATTCTCGACGGTCAGACGGTGGATGTCACGGCAGGCGGCGAGCGGCTGCTCTTTCAGGTCAGCGGTGCCGAAAGCGCTGCCGCCTGATAGCCGATCTAAACGGACAGCCCTCCAGTCGGAAACGATTGGAGGGCTGAATGCTGATAAACCGAATTTCGTCATTCCGGGTAGTGTGACGCGAAGCGTCATCGCGTGACCCGGATGGACTGCGGAGGCCGTGTCCTAAAGCGTGTCGCGTCAAATTGAATTCAGGAAATCGCCCGAACGCATTTGCAATGCAAACGCTGCCTCGGGCGTCCTCCTAAATCCATGAATCCGCTCAACCGCGACACGCCTTAGCCGTACGTTCTCTCGCCAATCGGCGTTTGACGGATTTTTTCGAGCAGCATGTCCAGCATTGCTCTTTCAGCCCGGTTGAGTTTTGCCTTCGGGTTCCAAACGACATGCACGTCGATCTCCGGCAGTCTGTCGTAAGGCGGGAGGCGCCACAGAAGACTGTCCCTCACGTCGCGCCGCGCGACGTGAACAGGTAGCGGGCCGATACCCAGGCCGGCAATGATCATGCGCCGGACTTCTTCCAGATTGGCCGAGGTTCCGACAATTCGGTCCTCGAGATCCGCTTCGGCGCGCATCAATGTCACCGGCCTCAACGCATCCTCCATACGGTCGGTGACAAAGCTCACCGCGAACTGGCCGGCCAGGTCCGCCTTGGTCAGGTTCTCCCGCCCGAAAAGCGCGTGAGGCGGACCACAGAACAGGCCGAAAAATTCCCTGAAGAGGCGCAGATATTCCAGTTTCGGATTGCGGTCCCGGACAAGGCAGACAGCCAGCGATGCGCGCCGGGAGGTGACGGCTTCCAGGGCGTCCTTGCTGGCCGAGACATTGATGGAAAGTGTCGCGGCCGGATGTTTTTCATGAAATTCGCGAAGCGTGTCATCGAAAATCGGGCAGACAACATGGCTGGCCATGGCGATCTCGACGTGGCCGCGGACTTCATCGGTCACTTCGCGCATCAATGTGCCGAGCCGCAGGACAGAGCCCTGAATCTCGATAGCCTCCCTGAAAAGCAGGGTCCCGGCCTCGGTGAGTTCGAACAGTCCGGGTTTGCGGTTGATCAGTTTGCGGCCGAGCCGGTCTTCGAGCCGCTTCAAGGCGCTGGAGACGGTCGGCTGCTTGAGCCGGAGCTTGTCCGCGGCGGATGTCACGCTGCTGGATTGCGCGAGCACGATAAAGGTTCTCAGCAGGTTCCAGTCCAGCTCACGCGCCAGGCGCTCGGCGTGGATCGGTTGCAATCCCTTGGTCATAGATCTGATCAATACCTGAAATTCTGATTATCTATTTGATCTATGAAGGCGTGGCTGCGACCCTCAAGTCAAGTACTTCCGACATTGAGATTTTGCAGGAACGGCCGCATGAGCGTCGAAGCACGGGAAAGACGACAACCCTGGATCCTCCTGTCTCCCGCCCTGACAGCGATCGGACTGCTGCTTTTTGTTCCGCTCTTCTTCATCGTCGTCTATTCCTTCTGGCTGCGCACCGCAACGGGCGCCGATCAGGCCGGTTTTTATCTCGACAACTGGAATGAGGCGCTCACCGATCCGTTCTATCGGGACATTCTTTTCAGCACGTTGCGTATCGCGGCGATCACGACAGTCGCCTGCGCCGTGCTGGGATATCCGGCGGCCTATTTCATTGCCCGTTCGAAGGGCAACAAGGCCCTGTTGCTTCTGCTGCTGATGCTGCCCTTCTGGATCAGCTACATCATTCGCACCATGTCGTGGATCAACATTCTGGGTGTCTCCGGCGCGGTCAACTGGGTGTTGCTCAATCTCGGTATCACCTCCGAACCGATCCAGATGCTTTACAACGAGCCGACCGTCATCCTAGGGCTTGTGCACTTCCTGCTGCCATTCATGGTGCTGAACGTCTATGTCGCCCTGGAAGGGGTCGACGTTTCACTGGAGGATGCCGCCTGTTCGCTCGGTTCGACCCGCTGGCAGGCTTTCCGTGAAGTGACATTGCCGCTTTCCCTCCCGGGCCTTGCGGCAGGCGGCCTGCTCTGTTTCGTTCTCAGCGCGGGAACCTACATCACCCCGCTGGTCCTTGGCGGACCGACCGATGCGATGTACGCCAATCTGGTTTTCGAGGCCATCATCACCCAGCTCAACTGGCCGCTCGGCTCGGCGTTGTCGCTGATGCTGCTTGGTGTTCTGGGCGCTCTGGTGCTGGTCTACAACCACTATCTCGGCATGGGACAACTGATGAAGGGGCTGGGCTGATGGGCTGGCCGCTGATCCGCGTTTATACGCTGCTGGTATATCTTTTCATGTTCCTGCCGGTGGCCGTCGTGGTGCTGTTGAGTTTCAACGCCAGCCAGTTCGGCAGCTTTCCGATGACCGGGCTGTCTTTCCGGTGGTTTGTCGAACTGGCGCAGAACGAGGCGATCCTGAGGGCCTTCCGCACGTCGCTTGTTCTGGGAGCGCTGACAGCGCTGATCTCCACGACACTGGGCGTTCTGGCGAGCCTGGCTCTGGTCCGCTACAACATCGCCGGCCGCAACCTGATTTCGACGCTGCTGATCGCGCCCATCCTGGTGCCGGAAGTCGTGCTGGCGGTCGCCCTCCTGCTTTTCCTGAATTTCCTTTCCATCAACAAGAGCTTTTTCCTGCTTTTGATGGGGCACGTCATCTTCACGCTGCCCTTCGTCATTCTGGTGGTTCAGGCCCGTCTCGTCGGTATCAGGCGGGACTACGAGGAAGCCGCGCTCAGTCTGGGGGCGAGCCCCGTGCAGACCTTTTTTCAGATCACCCTGCCGCTGCTGGCTCCGGCCGTTTTCGCAGGTATGCTCTTCGCCTTCACCATCAGTTTCGACGATATCACCGGAACACTCTTCTGGAAGCCGGGCGGCGTGGAAACCGTGCCAACCCAGATCTTTGCCATGCTGCGCAATTCCATCTCACCGGAAATCAACGCGCTTGGAACCGTGATGATCTTTCTCACCGTCGGATTGCCGCTCCTGGGTCTGGCAATCGCCCGGCGGATGGCCATGCAGCGCGGCGGCTAGAACCGCGCGATCAAAGCAACAAGACCTGAAAAAACAAGACCAGAGTGGATAGACAAATGGACAATACAAAACGCTACGAGCGCATGCGCGAACGCTATCTCAACGGCGACCTCGACCGCCGCAAGTTTCTCGGCCTGATCGGCGCCGCCGGTCTTGCCTACGGCGTTCACACGCCCTTTGCCCGCCAGGCACTGGCGGCGACGGAACAGGTCCGGTTCGACGGCTGGGGCGGCGTCGTGTCGGAAGCCTTCCGCAAATACGCCTTCGATCCGTACACGAAAAAGACCGGGATCAAGGTTGTCGACGGGACTTTCGGCGGCGGCGATGAATATCTTTCGCGGGTAAAGGCCAGCCAGGAAGGCGAATATAATATCGCCCACCTGTCGGGTGTCTTCGATTACGCGCGTTACGCCAATCTCGGCCTGAATTCGACGCTGAACGAAGCGAATATTCCGAACCTGAAATTCGTCATCCCGAAACTGACGGACGTGTTCCGGAGCGTCACCGACGGTACATTGTCCTGCGTGCCATATGACTACGGCACCACCGGCATCGCCTATAACCGCAAATACATCTCCGACGAGGAAGCCAAGGAAAAAGGTGCGAAGCTTCTGATCGACGCCGCCTACAAGGGCAAGATCGGCGGATGGTCCGACTGGCGGACACGGGTCTGGTACGCCTCCCTTCAGACGGATCAGGACCCCAATGACGCGACCGACATGGACGCTGTCTGGGAAGCCGTGCGCACCAACCGGGACCTGTTGCTCAAATACTGGCAGTCGGGCGCCGAACTGATGAGCCTGCTCGCCGAAGAAGAAATCTATGTGACCGAAGGCTGGTCCGGCCGGATCTATGCCCTGCAGGAGCAGGGCAAGGATATCGGCTATATCGATCCGCCCAACGGCTTCGGCTGGCAGGAGTGCCTCTTCGTGATCAAGGGATCTCCGATGGAAGCCTGCGAGGAGTTGCTCAACTTCATGCTGGCGCCGGAAACGTCGATTGCGGTGGCCGAAGGCCAGAACTACCCGCCGGCGCTTGACCCGACCAAGGTCAATCTCGGTGACAAGATCCCGACGCTGCCTGCTTTCGACCCGACAGGCAAGCTCGACGGCCTGACCTTCGCCAATCCGGAATACTGGAATTCGCACGAGCAGGCGTGGTCCAAGACCTTCGGCCGGATCCAGAAGGGCTACTGACCTTCAGCCATGACCCTTGTTCCCGCCCGGAGCCGCCGGGCGGGAAGTCTTCCTCAAGTTTTCGGAGTTCGGATGTGGGCGCTGTTTCCCTGACCGATATCGTCAAGCGCTTCGGATCGTTTACCGCGGTCCAGCGCATGTCCATGGACATTCCGGAAGGCAGTTTCGTTACGCTTCTCGGGCCGTCCGGCTGCGGCAAGACCACAACGCTGCGCATGATCGCCGGCCTGATCGATCCCTCGGAAGGGGAAATCACGATCAAGGGGAAGCGGGTCAACGATGTGCCGATCCACAAGCGCAATCTTGGTCTTGTGTTCCAGAACTACGCTTTGTTCCCGCACAAGACGATCGCGCAAAATGTGGCTTTCGGGTTGAAATACCGGGACCTTTCCAAAGCCGATATGGACCGCAAGGTGCGCGACGTCCTGGACCTCGTACAGCTTCCCCATGTGGCCGACCGGTATCCGAAGCAATTGTCCGGAGGTCAGCAGCAGCGGATCGCGCTGGCCCGGGCGATTGTCATCGAGCCGGATGTTCTCCTGCTTGACGAACCGCTTTCAGCGCTTGATGCCAATTTGCGCGAGGATATGCGCGTCGAATTGAAGCGCATTCAGCACCGGATCGGAATCACCACGGTCTTTGTCACCCATGACCAGTCGGAAGCGCTTGCCATGTCCGACAGGGTGGTTGTCATGTCCGATGGCCGGATCGAGCAGGTTGGCACGCCGGAAGACGTCTACAACACACCGGCCAGTGAATTCGTCTCCAGGTTTCTCGGGATCTCCAATATCCTTTCCGCGACGAGCAAAGGGGCGAATGCCGGTGGTCTGTCCCTTGAACTTCCCGTTTTCGGCCAGATCACAGTCCCGAAGGAGAAGGCGCCGCATGTCGAAGGAGCCGGACCGGTGAAGCTGGTCATCCGGGCTGAAAAGCTGCTGCTGACCGATCTCTCGGCACCCAGGGACGAGCGAGCCGCCTTCGACGGGGTCGTGGAAGCTGTCGACTATCAGGGGCAGGCGGCACGCTATTTCGTCCGTGTCGGCGATCAGCAGCTTCAGGCAATCAACATGATCGACGAGCGGCCCTTCCAGGAAGGAGAAACGGTTTCCGTTCGTTTCCGTCCTCGGGACTGCGCCGCGCTGCCGGGAGCACCGTCATGAGCGCTCCCGAAAAATCCCACCTGTTTTATCAGAGCCGTCAAAGGCGGCCGGTGCTGGATCAGGCGAAGGGCGTCTACATGTGGGACGTGGACGGCAAGCGCTATCTGGACGGGTCCTCGGGAGCCATGGTCTGCAACATCGGCCATTCCAACCCGCGCGTTCTGGAAGCCATGCGCCGGCAGATGGAGAAATCGACTTTCGGCTATCGTCTGCATTTCGAAACGGAACCGGCGGAAAAACTGGCGGCGAAAACAGCAGGTCTGGCACCGGAGGGACTGGACAAGGTGTTCTTCGTGTCCGGCGGGTCGGAGGCGGTGGAAAGCGCGATAAAACTGGCGCGCCAGAACGCCGTCGCGATTGGCGAGGCGCAGCGGACCAGGATCATTTCCCGGGAACCGAGTTACCACGGCTGCACGCTCGGCGCGCTGGCGCTGACCGGTTACGCTCCCCTGACCGCGCCCTTTGAACCGATGATGCGGCCCATGCCGAAAATCCCGGCGCCGCGTGCCTATCTCGACGGCCTCGACCCGGACGACGAGGCCACTGGCTTTCATTATGCCGATATGCTGGAGGAGAAGATCCTCAACGAAGGACCCGAAACCATCCTGGCCTTCATCGTCGAACCGGTGGGCGGCGCCTCCACCGGTGCGCTTGTTCCACCGCGGGGCTACATGCGGCGCATCCGGGAAATCTGCACCCGATACGGGGTGTTGCTGATCCACGATGAAGTCATGTCCGGCGGTGGCCGGACGGGCAAGTTTTTCGCCGCCGACCATTGGGACGCCGAGCCGGATATTCTGGTGATTTCGAAAGGATTTGCCGCCGGTTACGTTCCCCTGGGGGCGATGGTCGCGCACAAGGATATCGTCACGAATGTGCTCGACGCCGGCGGGTTTCTGCACGGTTTCACCTATGCCGGCAATCCGCTGGCATGCGCCGCCGGGCTTGCCGTGCTGGAAGAAATCGAACGAGAAGGTCTTTGCCGGAACGCTGAGAACACCGGAGCGCTTCTGAAAAGCGAACTTGAGAAACTGATGGCGCGGTATCCGATTATCGGCGACGTGCGCGGCAAGGGACTGTTGCTGGCGTTCGAACTGGTCGAGGACAGGACGGACATGCGGCCACTGCCAAAGGAATTGAATGCCTACAACCAACTGGTCGATATCGCCTATGACAACGGTCTGATCATTTATTCCCGGCGGACCCGCGGCGGTTATCGCGGCGATCATTTCCTGATCGCGCCGCCGATGACTTCAACGCCGGACCATGTGGCGGAGATCATCGAGGGTCTCGATCTTTCCCTGCGCCAGTTCCTGGACAGGATGTCTCAACAACAGGCCCAGGCCAGCTAGTCTTTAGAAATGTCAGAAAAAATCATCATCACCTGTGCCATTACAGGCTCCATACACACGCCCAGCATGTCGCCTCACCTGCCGGTAACAGCGGCGGAAATCACCAGGCAGTCAATCGATGCGGCTGAAGCCGGTGCGGCGATCCTGCATCTGCATGCCCGCAACCCGCAAACCGGTCAACCTTCCGCCAGCGCGGAAGATTTCATGGGGTTTTTGCCGCAATTGAAAGCAGGATGCGATGCGGTCCTGAACCTGACGACAGGGGGCAGCGCTGTCATGAGCCTGGACGAGCGTCTCGAAGGACCGCTCCGGGCCGAACCGGAAATGTGTTCGCTCAATATGGGCACAATGAATTTCGCGCTCTATTCGCTGGCGGCCCGCTACGACACCTGGCAGCATGCGTGGGAAAAACCGTTTCTGTTGAATTCGGACGACCTCGTCTTCAAGAACACTCCCAAGGATATCGCCCATGTGCTGGCGCGGATGGGGCAGGAGCGCGGCGCGCGCTTCGAGTTCGAATGCTACGATGTCAGTCATCTCTACATGCTGCGTCACTTTGCCGACCGGGGTCTGGTCAAGCCGCCTTTCTTCATTCAGTTCGTCTTCGGCGTTCTCGGCGGGATCGGCGCGGACCCTGAAAATCTCCAGCACATGAGACGGATCGCCGACAAACTGTTTGGTGAGGACTATCTGTTTTCCGTTTTGGCGGCGGGCCGCCAGCAGATCCCCTTCGCGGCGATGGCGGCCAGCATGGGTGGTCATGTCCGGGTCGGCCTGGAGGACAATCTTTATATCGCCAAAGGCGAGCTTGCCCGCTCGAACGCTGAACAGGTCGGCAAGATCCGCAGGATTGCGGAAGAGCTCGGCCGCAGCGTTGCGTCTCCCGATGAGGCACGGCAGATGCTCGGGCTCAAGGGCGGGGACAGGACGGCCTTTTGAACATGAACGGCATTACAATCAAACGGGCGGAGCGTGACGACGTCGAAAGGCTGCATGGCGCTCTGCAACTGTTGTCGAAGGATCTGGGCGACACCCATGCCGCTGACCGCGACGATCTGCTGCGTCACGGATTTTGCGAACCGCCTGCCTTTTTCGCCCTGATCGCAACCAGGCAAACAGAGACGGTGGGCGCACTACTGGCATCGCCGCTCTTTTCAACCACACGCGCTGGCGCGGGTCTTTATGTCTCCGACCTGTGGGTGGCGGAAAATACCCGTGGCTCCGGCCTTGGAAGGCGGCTTCTGGCTGCCGCGCTCGAACAGGCTCCGGCGAACTGGACCGTCACCTTCCTGAAACTCGCAGTCTATCACGACAATCCGGATGCAAGCCGGTTTTATGAGCGCCTGGGCTTTGAGCCCCGCGGCGGTGAAACGGTTTTCGATCTTCGTGGTCCGGCGCTGACCAAACTGAGGAACAGCTCATGAGAGCCTTGTTTGACGAACGTCAATGGTTGCATGATCCAAAACATTTCATGGCCAACGGCACACGACTGGCAAATCCCGAACAGCCCCGGCGCATCGAGGTCCTGAAACAAGGCGCGGAGGCGGCCGGCTGCCGTTTCGAGACACCGGAGGATCATGGTATGGGTCCGATCGCAGCTCTGCATTCGGCTGAATATCTGGTTTTTCTGCAGACAATTCATGAGCGCTGGCAACGCATTGAAGGAGCGGCGGACGAAGTGATCCCGAATATCCATCCCGACCGGCGCACGGCGAGTTACCCGCGCTCCGCTGTCGGACAGGCCGGATTCCACCAGGCCGATACCAGCTGCCCGATCGCTTCGGGCACATGGGAGGCGGCCTATTGGTCTGCCCAGAGTGCCGTGCAGGGGGCGGACCTGATCGCGGCCGGGGAAGGGGGCGCCTATGTGCTGTCGCGCCCGCCGGGGCATCACGCCTTTGGCGATCTCGCCGGCGGGTTCTGTTTTTTGAACAATGCCGCTATCGCCGCCGAACGGTTGATGAGGGCCGGAAAGCGGCCCGCCATTCTCGATGTGGATGTTCACCACGGCAACGGCACGCAAGGCATTTTCTATGAGCGCGGCGATGTTCTGACTGTTTCCATTCATGCCGACCCTGTCCGGTTCTATCCCTTCTTCTGGGGGCATGGTCACGAGCGCGGCGAGGGTGCCGGCAGAGGATTCAATCTGAACCTGCCACTGGTGCGCGGCACGGGAGACGACGACTATCTGAAGACACTGGAAACCGCCCTTGATCATATCCGTGCTTTCGGAGCCGATGTCCTGATTGTCGCGCTCGGTCTGGATGCCTATGAAAAGGATCCCCTGAAGGGTCTTGCCGTCACGACGCCGGGCTTCAGCCGGATCGGTGCCGCGATTGCCCGGCTCTCCCTGCCGACGCTACTTGTCCAGGAAGGCGGTTATCTGTCTGACGAACTTGGCCAGAACCTCACCGGTTTCCTGACAGGATTTCAGGACGCATGACCGAAACTTCCGATTTTCTTATTATCGGCGGCGGAATTGCGGGTGCGGGAGCGGCAGCGCGCCTTGGCCCGGACGCTTCGGTCATTGTTCTGGAAATGGAAGACGCACTCGGCCGGCATTCCACAGGCCGTTCGGCGGCTATTTATATCCGCAACTACGGCAATCGGACCCTGAGGGCATTGAACGCGATGTCCGAACCGGTCCTGGAAAACCCGGAAGGTATATCGGACCACAGCCTTCTGTCTCCGCGCGGCGAGATGCTGATAGCCAGCGAAGAAGAGCTTGGTGTCTTCGCGGACTATCTGAAGGGCGCCGAGGGCATGGAAATGCTGACTTCGGATGAGGCCGTTTCCCTTTTTCCGCTGTTGCGCAAAGACAGAATCGCTGCTGCGGCCATCGAGCGCGATGCGAAGGACATCGATGTCGACCGGTTTTTGCAGGGCGCTGCACGGCTTGCCAGAAGGCATGGCGCGCAATTCGTCATGTCCGCGCCGGCGCGGCGCATAACCCGGATTTCAGGACAGTGGCGGGTGGAAACGCCAAGGGGCGTTTTCGAGGCACCGGTTCTGATCAATGCCGCCGGAGCCTGGGCGGACGAGATCGCGGCCCTGGCCGGTGTCAAAAAAGTAGGTCTCGTCGCTATGCGCCGCTCAGCCGCCATCATACCGCCGCCGGAAGGCGTCGATGTCACCGGTTGGCCGCTTGTCGCAAGCGCTTCGGAAAGCTGGTACGCCAAGCCCGACGCGGGCAAGCTGATGGTCTCTCCAGCGGATGAGGACCCGGTCGCGCCCCATGACGTGTGGGCGGATGACATGGTGCTTGCCGAGGGACTTCATCGCTTCGAACAGGCGGTCACCATGCCGGTGACCCGTGTGGAGCGGAACTGGGCAGGCCTGCGCAACTTCGTTGCGGACCGGACACCGGTTGTGGGTTTCGCCTCCGATGCGGACGGCTTTTTCTGGCTGGCGGGACAGGGGGGCTATGGCGTACAGACGGCTCCGGCGCTGTCACAACTCACAGCGGATCTTTGCCTGGGCAGGAATCCCGGTTTGATGGCCCCTGTTGTCCAGGCTTTGAATCCGGCCCGTCTCGTCTGAGCGATCATATTATTTGTAAAAACAGAAGGAAATCAGTCATGTCCGATATCAAAAGGCTGAACGCCGGCCCGCGCATGAGCCAGGCCGTCATTCACGGCGGGCTCGTCTGGCTGGCCGGCCAGGTCGGTAATCCCGGCGAAAGCGTCAAGGATCAGACCAAGGTGATCCTTGAAAAAATCGACAATCTGCTGGCGGAAGCGGGCAGCGACAAATCCCGGCTTCTTCAGGCGACGATCTGGCTCGCCTCGATGGATGATTTCGCCGAGATGAACAGTGTGTGGGATGCGTGGGTAGACCCGGCCAATCCACCGGCGCGGGCCTGCGGCGAATCCAGACTGGCAACACCCGACTATACGGTTGAGATCATCGTCGTCGCAGCGCAAAGCGCCTGATTGCCGTTGATGAATTAGACCCGGGCAAGAGGCCATGCCCGGCCCGATACGGGCGGTATTGCCAGATACGGACCTCCAGTCGGAATCGGCTGGAGGTCTGTTGATCCAGGTTCGCCCGGTAATGTGATCCGCCGTGTAATTCGGGAGCGGAGGATCTGCAAAGGCGATGGCCGGTGGCGGGGACCGGGAGGCCTTCGCGGCTGCGAAGCGACTGTTGTTGGCGGGTGTTTTGGAACGTGAGGTGCCGGCCGGCACTCAATGAAAACGGCAGCCCGGCTTTATTCATATCAGTGTTTTTGATATACACCGAAAATCAAGTCTCAAAACACGGTTTCAGCATGAGCGCAAAAGTACTGGTCGTCGATCCTTCCGAGCGTCCCGATATAATCAAGGGGCTTGCAAGCGAGGTTCGCGTTTCGATCCTCAAGCTCCTTCGCGGCGGGGAAGAGCGCAACGTCAACCAGATCGCCGAAGAATTGGGACTTCCGCAGTCCACGGTTTCCTCAAACCTGCAGATACTCGAGGACGCCGGGCTCGTCACCACCGATACCCGCAAGGCCCGCAAAGGCAGTCAAAAGGTCTGCCGCACCGCTTTCACGGAAATTCTGGTCGGCTTTCGCGACGATATCCCGGATCTGGGTAATGACGCGGTCGAGGTTGCGATGCCGCTCGGGCTCTATACAGCGTGCGAGATCACGGGACCATGCGGTCTGTGTTCGGTGGACGGGGTCATTGGACTGCTCGACGTGCCGGACACTTTTCTGGAGCCGGACCGGATGAAAACGGGCCTTCTATGGTTCACCAGAGGCTATGTCGAGTACCAGTTTCCCAACAATACCAAGCTCAACCGGTCCAAACCCACCGGTGTCGAGTTTTCCATGGAGCTGAGCTCCGAGGTCCCCGGCACGGCATCGAACTGGCCGTCCGATATATTCCTGCAAATTAACGGGGTTGACGTGGGCACATGGACCTCGCCCGGCGATTTCGGAGACAAACGCGGGGTTTACACGCCCGGCTGGTGGAAGCTCAGGGGATCCCAATACGGCAAACTCAAGAACTGGCGCATCAATGGCGAGGGCAGTTTTGTCGATGGTGTGAAAATATCCGATATCACGCTCGACGACCTTGAAGTCGACAAGCACCGGTCCATCCGGCTGCGCATCGGCGTGAAGGAAGATGCGGAGCACCCCGGCGGCATCAATATATTTGGCCGGGGTTTTGGAAATTACGATCAGGACATCATTCTGCGCATCATTACCTGAGCCGACATGAAAATTGGCTTGACCTCCCGGGCCTCCTGACGCTTACTGTAGCGAATAAACCGGTATGAACCGGAAAAGACGTTATAAAGGGAGGGATGGCGTGGAAGCTCGCGTCACCGCGCATGCGCGCTATACAATTTCGGATATCGACAAGCGGCTTTACGGCTCATTCCTGGAGCATCTGGGACGCGCGGTCTATACCGGGATTTACGAACCGGACCATCCGTCCGCCGATGAAAACGGCATGCGCCGGGACGTCATCGATCTCGTGCGTGACCTCGATACGCCTATCTGCCGCTACCCGGGCGGCAACTTCGTTTCCGCCTATAACTGGGAAGACGGGATCGGGCCACGGGACGAGCGCCCCACGCGCCTCGATCTCGCCTGGCACACATCGGAATCGAACCATGTCGGTATTCATGAATTCGCCGATTGGGCGGATTCGGCCAATACGGAGATGATGCTGGCGGTCAATCTGGGCTCGCGCGGGCTCGATGCGGCGCGGAACCTTGTCGAATATGTCAATCATTCCGGCGGCAGCTACTGGTCGGATCTACGCCGCAAAAACGGCCGGGCCGAACCATGGGATGTCAAACTCTGGTGTCTTGGCAACGAGATGGACGGGCCCTGGCAGGTTGGTCACAAAAGCGCGGACGAATATGGTCATCTGGCCAATGAGACAGCCAAGGCAATCCGTGCTTTCGATGACAAGCTGGAGTTGGTGGTGTGCGGATCTTCCCATTCGAACATGCCGACCTTTCCGCAGTGGGAGGCGACGGTTCTCGAGCACACCTACGAGCAGGTCGATTACATTTCCCTTCACATGTATTTTGAGAATTACGAAAAGAACACCGCGGAATATCTCGCGCTTCCCGAAAAGCTCGACCGCTATATAGGCACAGTCGGCGGCGTTATCGATTATGTGAAGGGGAAAAAGCGCGCCAAGAACGATGTCAGGATTTCATTCGACGAATGGAACGTCTGGTATCACGAGCGCAAGCAGGATGCCGAGCGCATGAAGACCTGGGGCTGGCCGCATGCGCCGGTGCTTCTGGAAGATATCTACAATTTCGAAGACGTGCTTCAGGTCGGGTGTATTCTCAACACGTTCATCAGGCGGTCGGATCTCGTTCGCATCGCCTGTATCGCCCAGCTCGTGAACGTGATCGCGCCAATCATGACGGCTCCCGGCGGTCCGGCCTGGAAGCAAACGATCTACTATCCCTTCCAGTTCGCATCCCGCTACGGACGCGGCACGGCCTTGCAGCTCGACGTCGCCTGCGGATCCTACAACGCCGACGTGGCCGCCAACGTCAGCTATCTCGATATCGCCGGCGTACACGATGGCGACGCCGGCACCCTGACGTTCTTCGCGGTCAACCGGAACGGCGAGGAGCCGATGGATATCAGTCTTTCACTTGAGGGGTTCGGCAGTGCGAAGTCCGTTGAGCACACTCTGATCAAGCACGACGATCTGGAGGCAACAAATACCCGGCTTAATCCCGACAACGTGAAACCGGAAGCGCAAACCGGGGCGAAGATCGCCGGAAATTCGATTCATGTGAGCGTGCCGGCATATTCCTACTCGATGATCACGGTTCAGCTTTAGAGCGGCTGGGAGGCCGCTTCACCAAGGGAGGAGAGTAAATGTTAAATCTGAAAGGCCTGGCCGCGGGCATATGCGTGGCAACAGCACTTGTTTCTTCAGCCGCCGCCAGTGAAACAGTCGTCTGGTGGGATTTTCTCAGCGGCGGCGACGGCGTGCGCATGAAGCAGATGATCCAAGACTTCAACAAGGAGCATGAAGGCCAGATCACGATCGATGCGACGACGCTGGAGTGGGGCGTTCCGTTTTACTCGAAAGTGCAGACATCCGCCGCGGTAGGCGAGGCGCCCGATATCATGACCTATCATGCCAGCCGTATCCCGCTGGCGGTGGAGCAGGGCATCCTGACGGAAGTCACTTCGGCCGACTGGCAGCAGATGGGGCTCGGCAAAAACGATTACGCCGACGCGACCTGGGACGCGGTAACGATTGACGGAAAGCAATATGCCGTGCCGCTGGATACCCATCCGGTCGTCCTCTACTACAACAAGGACATTCTTGGAAAAGCGGGTCTTTTGACGGAGAACGGAGTGCCCAAGGGCATGGATTCCCGTGACGGGTTCACCGCTACATTGCAGGCGCTGAAAGCGGCCGGCGTGAAGTACCCGCTCGGCAGTGTAACCGCGGACGGCAATTTCATGTTCCGGACGATCTATTCGCTGATGGGACAGCAGGACGGCGTGCTGATGTCCGGCGATGAATTCCTCGCCGGCGATAACGCTGAAAAGCTTCAGAACGCGCTTGCGGTCCTGCAGGATTGGACGAATGAAGGCCTGCAGTCGACCTATACCGACTATCCGGCAACCGTCGCCCTGTTCACTTCCGGTGAAGCGGCAATGATGATCAACGGTGTGTGGGAAGTCCCCACGATGACGGACGCGCACGCGAAGGGTAAGTTGTTCGAGTGGGGTGCTGTCGAATTGCCGGTGATCTTCGATCACCCGTCAACCTATGCGGACAGTCATACCTTCGCCATTCCGGCCAACAAGGGCAAGGAAATGAGCAAGGCTAGGCATGATGCCGTGCTGGAGGTGATGAGCTGGATTTCCAGGAACTCGCTGTTCTGGGCAACAGCCGGTCACATCCCCGCCTACGGTCCCGTGACCAACTCCGCCGAATACAAGGCAATGGAGCCGAATGCCACGTATTCCAGCCTGACAGCGAACATGATCTTTGACCCGAAATCGCCAAAGGCCGGCATTGCGGGCCCGATCTTCGATGTTATGTCGAGCTATTTCGTGCCGACGCTGAACGGCGAAATGGAGCCTGCCAAAGCTGTTGAAGAGATCAAGTACGAACTCAACGACCTGTGATCGGTGGACCGGGCCATTCCTTTGCGGATGGCCCGGTTCCGATGAGCGCAACAAGGTGATCCGGGGAACAAGCTTTGCTCAGAAACAGGCGCGACGAAGCGTTTATGGCAGTCCTGCTGATCTTGCCCTTTGTGGCGATCTATGGCCTGGTGTTCATCTATCCTACCATCAAGATGTTCATTTTGAGCTTCACCGATGCCCCGCTCATCGGAGCGGGTGACTGGGTCGGTCTGGAAAATTATGAAAGGCTTCCGCGGGACCGCCGTTTCCACACGGCCTTGTGGAACACCTTCTATTTTGTTGCCCTCACCGTCATTCCCGGCACCCTGGTTGCCCTGGTGATTTCGCTTGGCATCAACCGTCTCAAGGGACGGTTGCAATCGCTGGTGCTCGCCCTGTTCTTTCTGCCCTACATTCTGCCTGTTTCGGTCGTTTACCTGATCTGGGACTGGACACTCAATTTTCAGTTCGGCATCGCGATGCACCTGTTCGACTGGGCGGGTGCCGACAGAATCCCCGTTTTCAAGTCGACGGCATGGTTCATGCCTGCCGTTGGATTCGTGACGATCTGGTGGACAGCGGGATTTTCGATTTTGCTTTTCCTAGCCGGACGGCGCGCCATTCCCGAAGAAATCTATGAAGCGGCTTCTCTCGACAATTCGGGAAGCTGGTCGACATTCTCACGGGTCACCTGGCCGCTGATGTGGCCGGTGACTGCGCTGGTATCGACGATCCAGCTGATCCTGCAATTGAAGATTTTCGACCAGGTGTACCTGTTTTCACAAGGAGGACGGCCGAACGACAATCTCGTCCTTGTCTACTATGTGTTTCAGCGCGCGTTCCAGTCGAACCAGGGCGGGCGTGCCGCCGCGGTGGCTGTCGTTCTGTTCGTGATCGTCATTGTCGTGTCGGTGCTGAACTTCCAGCTGACGCGATTGTCCGGGGGACGCCGGAAATGAACCCGACACGTATTCATCGCATCAACATGGCAGGATTGGCGATAACCCTGATCACGGTGATTGCCGCGGTCCTTTGGGCCTTCCCGCTCTACTGGGGCGTGGTGTCGTCGCTCAAGCCCGAGGACGAAGTTGTGCGGCCCTATGTCGAGTTATGGCCGCAAACACTTACTTTTTCCCATTATGTCCATGCCCTGACCCAGACACAGATCGGCATCTGGTATCTCAACTCCGTCGCAACCGCGGTCGGGGTGACGTTTGTGACCGTCGCGTCCTCGCTTTTCTGCGGCTACGCGATATCCCAGCTCGAATTTCCGTTCCGCCGCGCCTTGTGGTGGTTGATCCTTGCCAGTTTCATGGTGCCCATCCAGACCCTGATCATCAATCACTTTGAACTGATTGCGGGCATGGGCCTGCTCAACAGCTGGACGGGGATCATTTTGCCCCAGCTGATTCACCCTGTCGTCATCATCGTTTACAAGCAGTTCTTCGATAATGTGCCCAAAGACTTCCGGGAAGCGGCCGTGATGGACAACGCTTCGGAGTGGCGCATTCTCACCCGCATCTACATTCCGATGAACTGGGGTGTGACCACGGCCCTTTCCATCGTCACGTTCATCTGGGCCTGGAATTCATTTCTGTGGCCGTTTCTTGCCGTCACCAAGACCGAGATGATGACAATCACGGTCGGTATCACCCAGGTGAGCGATGCCTTTGGCGTCTATTACGCGCGCGAGTTGTCAGCCGCCGTTCTGGCCGGATTGCCGGTCGCGCTGGCCTATCTTGTTTTTCAGCGCAAAGTCACACAGGCCATAACGCTCTCCGCCGGCATCAAAGGATAAATTCAATGAAGCCGGCGGGACCTCTGCCAAACAAACGGCCCGCAAAAATCAGGGTAATTTCGATTGACGCTTATCGGGCGTGGTAGGCTTGGCCGACCTGGTCGAAGAGGTGAATTGCCGACGCGTCGAAATCGAGGTCGAGCTTGTCGCCCGGTGCGATGGCGGACTGGCTGCCGTCCTGTGCGATCAATTCCGTGCCGTCGTCCAGGGTGCAATAAATAAGGGTACGCTCGCCCAACCGTTCCACGACGCCGGCCTTGGCCTGAGCCGTTGGAGTGCCGCCGCCGGATGAAACCACACGAACACCCTCGGGCCGGATGCCAAGTTCATAAGAGCCCGAACCGGGGACGTCCAGATCAAGCGGCAGCTCTGCACCATTGCCCAGACGGGCAACCGCCTCGCCGGATGTGTCGACTTCGGCACGCATGAAATTCATGCCAGGACTGCCGACAAAGCCCGCAACGAAGCGGGATTTTGGCCGCAGATAAACTTCCATCGGCGTACCGATCTGCTCGATTTTGCGATTGTTCAGCACAACGATCCGGTCAGCGAGGGTCATGGCTTCCGTCTGGTCGTGGGTCACATAGATCATTGTTGCCCGCATGCGCTGATGCAGTTCCGCCAATTCAACGCGGGTGCGGACCCGCAATGCCGCGTCAAGATTGGAAAGCGGTTCGTCGAAAAGAAAGGCTTTGGGTTCCTTTACGATGGCGCGGCCAATGGCAACTCGCTGCCGCTGTCCTCCTGACAATTGCGCTGGCCGCCGGTCGAGCAATTCGCTCATTTCGAGAATTTGGGCGGCATTCCGCACGCGCTCTTCTATGATACGGGAATCCAGGCCGATATTGCGCAGGCCGAAGGCCATATTCTGGCGCACTGTCATATGCGGATAAAGCGCGTAGTTCTGGAATACCATGGCAACGCCGCGCTGGCCTGGAGCAAGATGTTCGCTGCGCGTTCCGTCAATCAGAAGCGTGCCCTTGTCGATGGATTCAAGGCCTGCAATCATCCGCAGCAGGGTCGATTTTCCTGAGCCGGACGGACCGAGAAAGACAACCAGTTCTCCGGAGCCGATTTCAAGCGAAAGGTCGTCGATGACCTTTACCGAGCCGAAGCTCTTGGAAACTCCGTTTATGCTTATCCCTGCCATGACGCCTCTCTCCCGGAACTTTAATCCATATTCTCGGGTACGAACCCAAAGTCAAGGTATTAAACCCGCAGGAGGGGAGGATTGCGCGGGACCTTTATGCCGGCCCACTCGGTAAGCTCTTAAATTTCCAATTGTGGTTTGAGTACAGCCAACAGCGGCGAAATCGTTCCATACGACCGAACCGCCGGAAATCCTGCCGTCGCCGAGCCAATATTAAAGAGACAGACCCTAGTTGACCGAAGCGATGCGGGAGGGTTTGCGGACGCGCTCCAGAAGCGTGTCGACCCGGTAGCGCTCCGCCTCGAAGGAGGCACGCATTTCCCCGTCCAGGGTGCGGCCCTTGGGCAGCTTGATACGCATCGGGTCCATGTAGCGGCCGTTCACAAGCACTTCGTAGTGAAGATGCGGGCCGGTGGAGAGCCCGGTCGAGCCCACATAGCCGATGATCTGGCCCTGGGTGACGCGCGAGCCTTCCTGGATGCCCTTGCCGAAGCCGCTCATGTGATTGTAGGTGGTGGTGTATCCATTGGTGTGGCGCAGCTCGATGCGGCGCCCGTAACCGGAACTCCAGCCCGCCTTGAGGACGGCTCCGTTGCCGGCGGCGATGATCGGCGTCCCGCGCGGCGCGGACCAGTCCACGCCCAGGTGCATCTTGGTATATTTGTGGATCGGATGGCGGCGCATGCCGAAGCCGGAACGGAACTTGCCGCCGTTGAGCGGCTTGCGGACCAGGAACTTTTTCGCGCTCTGGCCGGAGGCATCGTAAAAGTCGGTGACGCCGTCATCGGGCGTCCGGTAACGGTAGAATTCCCGTGTCGTGTTACCGGTATTCAACGAAGCGTACAGAATTTTCGGGCCGCTGTTGTCGTCGCCTTCCGCGAAGAACAGTTCCAGGGAGTCGCCGGGCTGGACGCGCGCATTGAAATCCACGTCGAAGGAGAACATGCGCACCAGATCGTCGATGATCTCCTCGGGCATCTCCTGTTCGAGCGCCGTCTGATAAAGGCTGTCGTAGATCGCCGGTGTCGGGCCGCCGTAGGAAACCCGGTCGGCTTCCGCGAAAGCATCGGCCAGGAAGGTGCTGGGTTCCTTCGCCCTGACATAGTCGCCGCTGTCGGAGCGGGCGACCGTCGCCTGATGTTCTGTGTTTTCGTAAAGGCTGATGCGTTCGGGGCGCATGCGTTCGAGATTTTCCGGCGACGGCGCGAAGGCGATCCTGAGCCTTTGGCCGTCCTCAAGGTCCGATATGCCGAAATTGGTCCTCAGGGCGGACGCGATCGTCCGGGCTTCGTCTTCTGTCGCCTCGTAATCCATGAGGATGTCGGCCAGATCCTGGCCCTCGGTCACCGGAACGATGTTTTCGTCCAGGCCGGCGAAGCGGATGTCTTCGTCCCGCTTGGAGACAAAGGACACATTCTCGGGCGTGATACGCACCGCATAGCGTTCCAGATCCGGCTGAAGGGCGAGGTTGAAATCGAAACGTCCCGGATCGACGAGGGTCTTGGCCGCCATTTCAACGGCGTCGATGGACAGGGTCCGGGCGGTTTCGCGAACCCTCAGTTCCACCTCGGTCTCCGATGGTGTTTTCTCCAGGTCGATGGCGCCGCTCGAGACAGGGAAAGGTGTCAGGCTGATGCTGACCTCGCTTTCAAGCTTGGCGCCGTAAAGGGAATCGGCCAGGACGGGCGCACCGGTGTCGCTCAGTCCCGCCGGAAAGTTTTCCTCGCGGTTGTCGGCGAACATGTTCAGCGGATTGAAGGGGGGGATGCGGTCCGCGAGCTCGGGGTCTTTTCTTGTGGCCAGCGAGGCACTGACAAAAACATGCGGCTGCACGCGGATATGGTCCCTGTCGCCGTCGCGGGCGACGACATTCACGTCGATCACATGCTTGCTGGAATATTCGGCCGCGGCGTGCAGGACCCTGTCACCCTTGCTGCCGCCGCCTGCGGACAGGGCAAAGCCGTTCAGATAGGCTTCGGCGGAAGGGGCAGCCTCCACGCTGTACTGGCCGTCGAGCGCCGCCATCAGGGCGCCACCCATCAGGAAAAGGGACGTTACGCCGGTCAGCACGGTTCCCGCCAGCCAGCGCAGGGAGACCTGCCGCCGGTCGGACAGGCCGCTGCGGCCCTCATAGCCGCGCAGCGGCGGCTCGTCGCCGAGCTCTATGCGGATGGTCTGCGCGCTATGGAAAGGGCCAAATTGCATTAATTCCTGTCCGGTCCTTCATACAGCCTGCGGGTGGATCATAACCGTCAGCCCGTCAACAAGGGCCGGGGGATCCTGTCCGCCAAACATAATCAGATCCTGCTAAATGCAGTGTTTGATTAAAAACGTCAATTGTTTCCGCACCGCCGGCAGGGCGCCGGTCCCGGTATCGGGCGTCGGTAGCCCCAGAATTTGTCGGTTCTGTGGTAAAAATCCTTTTGGACAAGGTCTTTATAGTAAAGGCAGCATAAGTGCGTGGCTTGTAAGGGCGCATGGCCGATCCGGTTCGGCCGGAATTCCGGGGGCGTGCTTGGGGGCGCATCCTTAGAATGATGATTCAATTGCGCTATTTTGAGCCGGATTTTCTCTGTGAATCTTTTTTGACAAAGTCAGTTGACTCCGGTTCGGGCCCTGCGTATAACGCCCTCCATCGACGGCGGCGCTGCCATCTCGGCGTGCCTTGCTGTCGGTTCTACCGGACATCTTCGTCGCTCGGACCTGGCAACAGGAAGCAAGTTTGACGTCTTTGGTCGGAGGCCTTTGTGCCGCATTCGCGACAAGTGAATGGTTCATTGACAATTTGATTTTGAAGGAAGGGAAGCGTAGGCGGCGTTGGCCTTGCGGGAAGCCTTTATCGGAGCACTTGTGTTTTGGTTTTGGTT
>NZ_PPCN01000005.1 GCF_002906165.1 Roseibium marinum | reverse complement strand
GCAAGCTTGAGGCCGACAAGGCCAATACACCGGAAACAAAAAAACGCCCGAAATCCCGATATAAAACCATCAAAAAAACAAACCCGCCGAAATCGGCGGGTTTGTCAGCGGTCTGAAAGGCCGGTCCAATGACCGGCCTTTGCAAATACGCATTAGAAGAGGATCAGAAGTTGCTCATGATCGGCCCTTGCGGCTCGTAATAGACCGGAGCGGCCGCGGTCCTCATGGAGTTGAAGGTGTAGCGGGCACCGAGCCTGAATTCGTGCGCGGACAGGTCCTTGTACTCGATCCTGGTATTCTGACCGCCGACAGCAAACTTCGCCGAATGTGCATCGCCGATGTTCAGGTAGCGGTAGCCGCCATCCAGGGCCAGATTGGGTGTGATTTCATACGAGGCACCTGCCATCAGCGCCCAGGCGAAATTCCACTTGCTGTCACCGTCATAGGAACCGCGTGCCCCGTCCGGGTTTGCGAAAGTGATATTGCTCGTCGTCACATAGGAAGCACCGATACCCGCACCGACATAGGGCGTGATCTTGTTCCAGGTCCCGATATCGACGTAGCCATTCAGCATGAACGTCCAGACGTCAATATCGGCCTTTTCGATCGAATGTCCGGGCGAACCGCAGGGACTATTGCAGGGGCCTTTTGATTTCGCTTCGGCAGGGAATTCGTAGTCGATCGTCAAATCGGCGCGCAAGTGATCGCTGAACTTGTAACCGACACCGGCACCCATCATGAACGTGCCGTCCATTTCCTCGTCATAGAAGTCCAGGGTGCCGTATTTGATGTCGGGCGCCTGATAGATTTTGTAGCCGATATCGCCGCGCAGATAGAAGGCGCCCGCCGCGACCGGGATTTGCGGAATGTGCTCAATAACCGGGGCCGGCAAATCCGCAGCATAACCCGCAGTGGAAAGTGCAACAGCAAAGCCGGTCAAAGACAAACGCTTGAAAAAATTGTCCATGTCCTCGTCCTCTTCCAGTGAGCGCCCGCTTCAACCGATACCGGACACACCAAACTTGAAGACATACTGAGGGGAATTCATTAAAGGTAACTTAACTCTGTTCTTTAACCGCGTTTTTTTACCTTAACACAAGCTTAATTTGATAAGATTTATTGACAAGAAATTAACAAACCACCCTAATTTAACGCGACTCTCTATTTACGACAGACCTTCATGCCCTCATCGTGCAGGCAGCGCGGCGAAGATCCGGAGTCGAGCAACCAAGGCTCATCGATAGCAACAAATAAGCAAAGGCTTGCGGCTCTCCGGTCCCGGCTCGCGCTTCGCACGGCGGGAGGACCAACGGCAACCGTGAGCCTTTGTCGGCAGTGTGAAGCCGCCTTAAATCTGGGCGGTTCGGCTTCAAAAGTGGAAATTCAGGCGGTCGCGGAAGCGACGACACCGGCGATATCGTTGACGACCTGGCTGACCAGCTCCGCGTCATCGCCTTCGGCCATCACCCGGATGAGGGGCTCGGTCCCGGAGGCGCGAATCACCAGGCGGCCGGATTTGCCGAGGCGGGCCTCCCCGTCTTCGATGGCTGACTTGACTTGATCCTTGTCCAGCGGCGTGCCGCCCTTGTAGCGCACGTTCTTCAGGATCTGCGGCACCGGTTCGAACCGGCGGCAGACTTCCGACACCGGCCTGTTCTGATCCTTCACGCAGGCCAGCACCTGAAGAGCGGCTATCAGGCCGTCGCCGGTGGTGGCGAAATCGGACAGGACAATATGTCCCGACTGTTCTCCGCCGACATTGAAACCGTGGGCGCGCATGTGCTCGACCACATAGCGGTCGCCCACCCGCGTGCGGGCGAGGCTGAGGCCGAGGCTTTCGAGATACCGCTCCAGACCGAGGTTCGACATGACCGTCGCGACGATGCCCGGCGCCGACAGACGGTTGCTCGCCTGCCAGGATTGCGCCACCACGGCCATCAGCTGGTCACCGTCGACAACAGCGCCGTTCTCATCGACGATGATCACCCGGTCCGCGTCGCCGTCGAGCGCGATACCGATATCCGCCCTGACTTCATGCACCTTTTCGGACAGCGCATCGGTCGATGTGGAGCCGCATTCCTTGTTGATGTTGAAGCCGTCCGGGGAAACGCCCATCGAAATCACGTCCGCACCAAGCTCCCACAGAGCTTCCGGAGCCACCTTGTAGGCCGCTCCATTGGCGCAATCGATGACCACGCGCAGTCCCTCAAGGCTCATTTCGCGTGGCAAGGTGCGCTTGGCGAACTCGATATAGCGCTGTTGGGCACCGTCGATCCGCTTTGCCCGGCCAAGATCGCTTGCCCCGGGCAGCCGAGACGTCAGGTCGGTCTCGATCAGCTTCTCAATGGTCTTTTCGATTTCGTCGCTGAGCTTGAAGCCGTCGGGCCCGAAGAACTTGATGCCGTTGTCCTGAAAAGGATTGTGCGAGGCCGAAATCATCACGCCCAGATCCGTCCTGAGCGAACGGGTAAGCATCGCGACCGCGGGCGTCGGCATCGGGCCGAGCAGGAATACATCGATGCCGACAGACGTAAATCCGGCCACCAGTGCGTTCTCCAGCATATATCCCGACAGGCGCGTGTCCTTGCCGATGACGACCCGGTGGCGGTGCCCGCCGTTCTTGAACACCAGCCCGGCCGCCATCCCCACCTTCAGGGCCATCTCCGCTGTCATGGGATATGTATTGGCCTGGCCGCGAATACCGTCGGTCCCGAAAAACTTACGCATCAATCATGTCCGTTGAATTGTCTTTATTTGTGCGAATTCGCACACAAGCAGGTCGATCGAGCGCATATTTAGCGCAGTTCGCACCGCCCGTGCTTCAAAATATGTGAGCAATTGTTACCATTCACTGACGATCCGAGCAGGCCGGAACGAAAAATGCCCGGCTTGCGCCGGGCATTTGATGTTCTTGCGCCGATTGTCGAGGTGCAATCAGGACTGCGGCTGCGGTTCCATGCCGCCGCTGGGCTCGTCGCCGCCGCGTTTCGCGCCGGCGGTCGGAACCGCGGAGGATCGGCCGACCGGCTGGTCGTCATCCGTATCGCGGACCGGCGGCTTGCCGACCAGAAGACCCTTGATCTCATCGCCCGAGAGCGTCTCGTATTCCAGCAGACCCTTGGCGATGGTGTGCAGCTCGTCCTCGAAATCGCCCAGAATTTTCTTCGCGGTCTCGTAGCCCTGATTGACGAAGGACTTGATTTCCGCGTCGACGATCTTCTGGGTCTCGTCGGAGACACTCTGGTTCTTGGCGACCGAATGGCCCAGGAAGACCTCTTCCTGATTCTCGCCGTAAAGCAGCGGCCCCAGCTTGTCGGACATGCCGAACTGCGTCGCCATGGCACGGGCAAGCTTGGTGGCCATCTGGATGTCGCCGGAGGCGCCCGAGGTCACCTTCTCGTAACCGAAGATCATCTCCTCGGCCACACGGCCACCCATGGCGACGGCAAGGTCGGCCTTGCACTTCGCCCGTGTCAGGGACACCTGGTCCTTTTCCGGCAGGCGCATGACCATGCCCAGCGCGCGGCCGCGCGGAATGATGGTGGCCTTGTGGATCGGGTCGGAAGCTGCCTGATGCAGCGCGACCAGCGCATGGCCGGCCTCGTGATAGGCCGTCAGCTTCTTTTCTTCCTCGGTCATGACCAGCGTGCGGCGTTCCGCGCCCATCATAACCTTGTCCTTGGCGTCCTCGAATTCGGCCATGGTCACCAGGCGTTTGGACCGGCGGGCGGCAAGAAGAGCGGCCTCGTTGACGAGGTTCATCAGATCGGCGCCGGAAAAGCCCGGGGTGCCGCGTGCAAGCGTCCTGATATCCACATCCGGCGCCAGCGGCACCTTGCGCATATGCACTTTGAGGATCTTTTCGCGGCCTGTGATGTCCGGGTTCGGCACAACGATCTGACGGTCGAAACGGCCGGGACGCAGGAGCGCCGGATCGAGTACGTCCGGACGGTTGGTCGCGGCGATGATGATCACGCCTTCATTCGGCTCGAAACCGTCCATCTCGACCAGCAACTGGTTCAAGGTCTGTTCGCGCTCGTCATTTCCGCCGCCGAGACCGGCGCCGCGATGACGGCCGACAGCGTCGATCTCGTCGATGAAGATGATGCAGGGCGAGTTTTTCTTTGCCTGTTCGAACATGTCGCGCACACGGGAGGCACCCACACCGACGAACATTTCGACGAAGTCCGAACCGGAGATGGTGAAGAACGGCACGTTTGCCTCGCCGGCGACGGCACGGGCCGTCAGGGTCTTACCGGTTCCCGGAGGGCCGACCAGCAGCACACCGCGCGGAATGCGGCCACCCAGACGCTGGAATTTCTGCGGATCGCGCAGGAATTCCACGATCTCCTGCAGATCTTCCTTGGCTTCGTCAATACCGGCAACATCGTCGAATGTGACCCGGCCATGCGCCTCGGTCAGAAGCTTGGCCTTGGATTTACCGAAACCCATGGCCTTGCCGCCGGAGCCCTGCATCTGCCGCATCACGAAGATCCAGATACCGAGAATGATCAGCATCGGCAGCCAGGAGAACAGGGCGCCCAGCAGCGGAGAACTCTCCGCGGGCGGACGGGCATTGATCAGAACGCCCTTGCTGCGCAGTTCGTTGACATACAGCGCCCCGTCGGGTGCATAGGTCTGGAACGCGCCGCCGCTGTTATAGCTGCCGGAAATCTTCTGTTCCTGGATGGTGACGGACCTGACTTCACCATTGTCGACCTGCTTCATGAAGTCCGAATAAGCGATGTCATTCGTCGCGCCATTCTGCGCGGGACTTTGAAACAGCTGAAACAGTGCGATCAACAGCAAGGCGATGATCACCCAAAGGGCGAAATTGCGAAAATGTGCGTTCATTTTTTTCCCTTAACCGCCCGACGCGACATAACTCACGCGGTTATTTCCTTTAAGCGAAGATAGGTCGCCCAAGGCCCGCTGCCAAGGCGGTGCGCCATAGTTGCGCAGATGCACTGACTAATTTGTTAAGTTTGGACGTCTAACAGATGTTGGACCTGAGGAAAACTCTAGATTTCCTCTTGCAGGTCCCCGCCATCCACAAAATCAGCCTCCAATTTGCCCTGGAACGGAATTCTTTCCAAATTCAGCGAATTCACCCCGTCAGAATTGCCGATCCGCAGGTGTGCCGTAAGGGAAGATGCGACAATGGCTCCCTCCGCCGTCCACACCACCGGTGAACAGTCGAACGCCTCCTTCGGCCAGCCCTCCGGCCAGGAAATATCCCGGGCCTGTACCGGCGCGCGGCAGAGCGGCCCCACACGCAGGTTGCCCGCTAATGCCGGCAAGGACGGATCCGAAGGGTGCCAATACCGGTAACGGTTGTCCCAGACACCCGGGCTAGCTGTAACGGCGAGCGTTTCGGGAGGTGTCCTCCCCGCTTCCTTCCAGATCCGGATTGCACCGCGATCCGCATCAAAGAGCGCGCCAGCAAGCGTGTGCCGGCAATCGCCTTCGGCCAGCAGCGCCAAGTCCAGAGCTTCAAGTTTGCGGAACCTGATCCGGACCCGCCTCCCCGTCGCGCCCGCGGCCAATCCGGTCAGCAGGCGCAGGCGCAGGTCTTTCGCGGTTGCGCGGTAGACTTCGCGGCTCATCGTGAGCGGACCTGCCGGATGCTGCGTGACATGCCGTTTCACCAGATCGCGGAGCGTTGTCTCAAGAGCTTCGCGCGCGCGCCGCAGATGTCCGGCGGTCTGCGCGAGCCGGTCGGCGGTAAGACCTTCTTCCGCCAGCAGCGACATGATCGCGCGCAGGCGGCTCCGCTTGTATTTAAGGTCGAGGTTGGACGGATCGGAGCACCAGGTCAGCCCGCGCGTTCTCAGGCTCGCCTCAAGCCGGGTCTTCGGCACGCTCAGAAGCGGCCGCAGCAGCCGCAGCCCCTGCGGACCGTCCGTTTCGTCGCACGCCATGGCGCCAAGTCCGGAAAGCCCGCTGCCCCGCGTCAACCTGTCCAGAAACGTTTCGGCCTGATCATCCAGGTGATGCGCCAGAACCAGGGCCTGGGCACCCGATTGCCTCATATGACCGGCGATCAGCAGGTAGCGGGCCTGGCGGGCCTCTTCCTGGATATTGCTGGTGGGCTTTTCGCCTTCCCAGCGGAGGACTTTCGCGGGCAGGCCGTGATCGGCGGCCATTGCGGCGACAAAGTCTGCTTCTGCGGCACTTTCCGGGCGCAGCCCGTGGTCAACGCAAACGACTTCCGCACCGCCTTGCCAGGACGTGCGTTTCATCCATTCGCCGAAAAGAACAAGAAGACTTGAGGAATCCGCTCCGCCCGAGACGGCAAGAGCGAGCTTTGAAAAGGAATTCAGTCCGCGAAAAAGAAAATCGATGTCTTCGTCCGGGAGCGTTGAATGCTCAACCGGTGGCCCGGCCGGCCCGTCAGGAACATTGTGCACGGCGGCGCTCATCCCGTGCCTGCGACAGAACAGCGGGGGCGGCATTCGGATATTTGTTGAGGAGTTCGGAGAAGGTGGCGCAGGCGGCATCGGCCTCGCCCAGACCGCGCAGCGAAACGCCGAGCTTCAGGAGACTGTCCGGGCTTTTCTCATTGCCGGGGTGATCCGTGTAGGTCTTCAGAAACGCATCCGCGGCTTCGCGGAAATTCTGCTGTGCAAGCAGGCTTTCTCCCAGCCAGTACTGGGCATTGGCCGAGAGCCCGTCGTCAGGATAGTTTTCAAGGAATGTCCGGAAGCCGTGTTCGGCCGCCGCGTAGTCGCCATTGACCGCCTGGGAATAGGCCTGATCGTAATCCGCGCGCGGATCGCTGCTGCCGATGACGCTGGCAATCTGATCGTCATCCGTCGCCAGACCCGGGTCGGGAACGATGTCTCCTCCCGCGCCCGGAAGATTTTCCAGTCCCTGCGCCAGGGCGGACAGATCGATCGGCCCGTCGGACGGCAACCCGGTGGGGCCTTCATAACCGCCGGACTGCGACCAGTCGCTGTCGCCCGATCCGTCCGACGGGAGGGTCGCGAACCCGCCGCCCGGTGCAATCAGGCTGCCCGTTTCCGGCGTTCCGTCCGGGGAGAGCCCCGGCGCGGTGCTCCCCGGTGCGGCGTCGGACCGTTTGCCCGGCGTTCCGCCTTCCAGCTGCTGGAAGCGGTATTCGTTGTCTTCCTGCATCCGGCGCATCTGATCCTGCAGTTCCCGCATCTGATAGGATAGCTGCTCGATCTGGCCGGTCAGCAGCCGGATACGCTCTTCCAGCTGGCCGATCCGGACCGATGAATCATCATTCTTGCGTCCGAAAAGCTGCGCTTCGGACGGTGTGGCAGTGGCGATGAAAACCAGCGCCATGACGAGACCTGCCAGTCCCCTTAAATTCCGCATTCGCTCCTCCGGTCTGGGATTTGCTGAGCACCAACGGACCGGACAAATTTGCCAATACCGACGCAGCTCCGTGTGCATGATGTCTCATACCCTCCGGTATGTATCATGCCCGGCTCTGTACTCAAGGGCACAGAGCGCCCGGACTTCGGCTAAATTTTGGCAATGACGGCATTGGACCGGAAGAAACCGGCCCGCGATCCTGCCGCCCGCATTCCAGCTCGCATGAAAAAAGCCGGACACTGGGCCCGGCCTTTCGCTCAGATCGGGGTTTTGATCCGATCAGTTGGTGGCGTTGTTGAGAACGGTCACCGCACGCCGGTTCTGGGACCAGCAGCTGCTGTCGTTACACACGGCCACCGGACGTTCCTTGCCGTAGGAAATCGTCTTGATACGCGACGCATTCACGCCCTGGGAAACCAGATAGTCCCGCGCCGCCTGCGCGCGCCGCGCGCCGAGGGCGATGTTGTACTGGCGCGTGCCGCGTTCGTCCGCATGCCCTTCCACGGTAATCGTGTACTGGGAATAGCGGCTCAGCCATTTTGCCTGATTGGCGAGGGTTGTTTGACCCTGCGCGTTCACCACCGACTGGTCTTCCTCGAAGAACACGCGGTCGCCGACATTCACCACGAAGTCCTGGCCGGTACCCGGCTTGACATTGGTCGCGAGCCCGTCCGGTTTTGTCTGGGCACATGCCGCCGCAAACAGAACCGCGAAACAGATGGCAATCCATCGCGCGCCCTGAACGGCGTTTTCTCGTTTGAACATTCCTGTCTCCTAATCCCCAGCCCCGCCAACCTGACCGCATGGATCGTCTGGTCTTTGGTAAACGCTTTCTAGCCAAACCTGGTTAAAACCGTCTTTGCAAACATGGTTAACAACTTCCTAACACGGCCTTTCTGTCAAGGCCGTATTGAAGGTCCCGCGCGGTTTGCCGCCCCCGACGTCACGGGAAGCAGGCCGCACGTTGTTTCAGTCGATCAACGGCGACCAGGACGGATCCGACGCAAAGGCCGGAGTTTCCACCCGCTGCTCGTTATATCCGGTCAGGTCGACCGTCCAGACCTGCGGCCCGCCGTTGGCGCCCGGCGTATCGCGGAAGAACACCAGCACCCGTCCGTTGGGAGACCAGGCCGGACCTTCGTTGTGATAACCCTCGGTCAGGATGCGCTCCCCCTTGCCGTCCGGACGCATGACGCCGATCATGAACCGCCCCTGATGCTGTTTGGTGAAAGCGATCAGGTCGCCGCGCGGTGACCACACCGGCGTGGAATACCGGCCGGGCCCGAACGAGATGCGTTTTGCTTCGCCGCCGCCCGCGTTCATGACGTAAAGCTGCTGCGTGCCGCCCCGGTCGGATTCGAAGACGATCTGACCCGCGTCCGGCGAGAAGGACGGGCTTGTATCGATGGCCGCCGAATTGGTCAGCCGCGTGGTCTGGCGGGACCTCAGATCCATCTTGAAGATATTCGCGTTGCCGCCCTGCTGAAGGCTCATGACGACGCTTTGCCCGTCCGGGGAAAACCGGGGGGCGAAAGTCATGCCGGGGAAATTGCCGACGATTTCGCGCTGGCCGGTCTCGATGTTGAGAAGATAGACGCTCGGATCCGCACCGCCATACGACATGTAGGTGATTTCCTGGCTGGTCGGCGAGAACCGCGGTGTGAGCACCAGATCCTCGCCGCGCGTCAGATAGCGCACATTGGCGCCGTCCTGATCCATGAGGGCCAGACGCTTGACCCTTTTGTCCTTGGCGCCGGTTTCATCGACAAAGACGATGCGCGTGTCGAAATAGCCTTTCTCGCCGGTCAGCCGCTCGTAGATCGCATCGGAGATGATATGAGCCAGGCGGCGCCAGTTTTCCGGTGTCGTATAGAACTGCTGGCCGAGCATCTGTTCCTGCGCGAACACGTCCCAGAGGCGGAATTCGGCGCGCAGCCGGCCGTCCGCCTGTTTTATGACGGTACCCGTGACCAGTGCCTGCGCGGAAATCTGGCGCCAGTCGCCGAAGCGCGGCGTGGAATTCACGCTCATGTTCTTCTGGATGAAACTGGCCGGATCCAGCGGATTGAACAGGCCGGAGCGTTTCAGGTCGCCCGCGATCACCGATGTCATGTCGGCCGCCAGCTTGCTGTCGCCGCCATCGGCCGAAAACGAAGGCAGGGCGATCGGCAATGGCTCGATGTTGCCCTGGGTAATGTCGATTTCAACGAGCGCCGAGGCCGATCGCGGCGCGATGACGGTTGCCAAAGCCATCAGGACGGCCAGCCCGACGGATTTCCGGTCAGCGAGAACAGAAAGTTTTTTCAGTATTCCACGCATGAGCACAACAGCTCCCTTATCGACAATCAGTTCGGCTAGGCCGGACTATCCCCCAAGCATCTCTCTCGGGTCAAAGTTTATGATGACTTCCTGCCATGCGTCGTATTTCGCATCCGGCAGGGAATATGGTTGGCATCGCATGATAGCGCGTACGGCACTGCTCGCGGCCGCCCCGAATGCCGGGTTGCCGTTTGCATTCAGCACCTCCGGATTGCCGAAAACGTCTCCGCTGCGGGAAAGGCTGAAGCGGACCCGGACCTTGAGCTCTTCCGCGCCGACCGCGCCGACAGGCGGGCTCCAGCATTGCGCCACCTGGCCCCTGAGCGCGTCGAGCTCCGACTGGCTCATGCGCACATCCTGCTGACCCTTGTTGGATCCGAGCGAGGCCGGCTGCTGTGACGAGGCTCCGGACTGTTTCGCCGGTTCGACCTTGTTCAGCAGAGCCGCGATCTGCGTGCTGTCGAAATTTTCGTCCGGCGGCTCGGGCGTCCTTTTCGGCGCGGCCGGTTTCGACCGTGGCGCCACGCTTGTGACGATAGGCTGCGGGGCCGGTGCGGCTTCCTGCTGCGGCTCCGGTTCCGGTGCGGGTTCGGCGGCGGGCACCGGCTCGACCGCCTTTGCGGGCTCGGGCTCCGGAGCGGGCGCCGGTTCGGGTTCAGGTTCCGCGACCGGTTCGGGTTCGGGGGCCGGCGTCGGCTCCGGTGTTGGCGCCGGAGCCGGTGTCGGCGGCGTCGGCTGCTGAACGTTGCTCTCGCCCGGTTTGTCGTCGGGCTCAGTCGGCTTTTCTACGGGTGTCTTGCTGGGTTCCACCGCTGCGACCTCACGGATTTCGGCGGTTTTCTCACCGATCCGCAGCCGCGTGAATTCTTCGATCGGCACCAGATCGACCGGGAGGGAATCCACCGCCGGCACAGAAAAACTCTCCGCGTCCGGAAAGGCCGCAATGCCCCAGAGCAGGATAGCCGTATGACCGGCCAAAGACGCGATGAGACCTGCGCGCATGACGCGTTACGAGTCCCGTTCTTCCAGAGTGACAAGACCGAGGCGTTTGAACCCGGCCGCGTTGATCCGTCCCATAAGTTTCATCATGGTGCCGTAGTCGGCATCCTGGTCGCCGCGCACGTAGATGCGTTCCTCGTAGCCATTGGATGCGATGGCCTCGAGTTTCGGCACCACCTCGTCCAGGGCGATCGGCGTGTCCTGAATGAAGATCTCCCCGGCGGAGTTCACCGAGATGGTGATCGGTTCCGTGTCCCCTTCAAGCGCCTTGGCGCGGGTTTCCGGAAGGTCGATCGGCACGCCTACTGTCAGCAGCGGCGCGGCCACCATGAAAATGATCAGCAGAACCAGCATGACGTCCACGAAAGGCGTCACGTTGATTTCGCTCATCGGCGCATTTCGCCGCCGGCGCCGTCCGCGCCGTCCGCCCGACTGGCCGGAACTGACCTGCATGGCCATGGTTCAGCCCCTCTCGTCGATCTGGCGGGACAGGATCGCTGAAAACTCGTCGGCGAACCCTTCCATGCGCGAAACCGCCTTGCCGACATCGTGAGAGTACTTGTTATAGGCAATCACGGCCGGGATCGCCGCAAGCAGACCGAGCGCGGTCGCAAACAGCGCTTCCGCGATACCGGGGGCGACAACCGCAAGATTGGTGCTTTCGGAAGCCGCGATCGCCTGAAAGGCGGTCATGATGCCCCAGACCGTACCGAACAGACCGATGAAGGGCGCCGCCGCGCCGACTGTCGCCAGGATGAGCAGCCGGCTTTCGAGCCGTTCGGCTTCGCGCTGGATGGTGACGTCCATCACCCTGTCGATACGCTGCTGGAGGCTGGCGATTGCGGGACGCGCGCCTTCATGGCTCCGCTTCCATTCGCGCATGGCCGCAACGAATAATGCCGCCATGGAATAGTTTACACGATTGTGAAGCGTGCCATAGAGCTCCTCGAGCGATTGCCCGGACCAGAACACGGTCTCGAACCGGCTCATCTGCCGCCGGGTGCGGCCGATCAGCATGAATTTGTCGACGATGATGGCCCAGCACCACACGGAGGCGCCCAGCAAGCCGAGCATGACGATCTTGACGACGATATGCGCCTGCCAGAACAGCGAGAAAAACGAAATTCCGCTGTCAGGAGCTGTCAATGTCGATTGGACAAGTGTTTCCATGATCTCAATGACCTCTTGGCGGTCTGATACCGTTGTGCATGCAAATCTCCGGCAGCTACAGAAATGGACCGGAAGAACGGACCGGCTCCTGTTGATCTGCCGCCTCTCTGACGTTTGATTTTGTCAAAACTGGGACTTAACCAATCAAAGCAAGCCCTTCTCTAAAGGAATCAATTAAGGTTACTGCAAGCTTAACGCATAAATTTGATTTGGCTTATTTTCACGGCAACAGGCAGCCGTGGACCCGGCAGCCCGCTCAAGGTGTTCATCCGACAGACGATTCACCCGGCACGTGACGAAGAAGTTTTTCCGCCAGAATCGGCGGCATTCGGGTCGCACGCCCCTGCGCGGTGATCACCGCGACGGTGACCGAGGCCGAAACCAGCAACTCCCCACCCCGGTAGACGAACTGGTCGAGCTTCACCCGGGCGCCCCTGACGTCGGAAAGGCTGGTGCGAACCAGAAGGACATCGTCGATACGGGCGGGCTTTTGAAAGTCGAGCGTCATGGACCGCACGGCAAAGGCAAGCGGGACGCCGTGGTCTCCGTCCGCCAGTTCCGAATGATGAATACCGATCAGGCGAAGAAAGTCGGTGCGCGCACGTTCGAAAAACTGCACATAGGCACCGTGGTAGACAATACCGGTGAAGTCCGTGTCTTCGTAATAGACCCGCACCGGAAGAACGTGACCGCCCTGTTCCAGGCGTCCGGCTAGATCCGGCCAATCCGTCACCGCATCATCCCTTTCTCTGCAAATGTGAAGGCCTTCCGATCAGCCGAGCGGAAGGCCTTTGCCAGACCTTATCGCGTGCTTTGACCCGCGCCTAGCGTCTCCTGCCCGGGTGACCTATTTCTCGAAGCGGCTCGTGGAATCACGATCGCGGTCGTATCGTCTCGTGAGCGGAAACGGCGGCAACCATGTCTCCCGGCGCACGATCCAGCTTTCATAGGTTGGCATCAGTTGATCCGGGGCATCCAGGGATCCAAGGTTCACTTCGATTTCGTCCGCCGTGCGCGCGAAGACCGAAGAGCCGCAGCGGGGACAGAAGAACCGCCCGGCATAGTCGCCGGTTTCGCCTTCGATCGTCACCGCCTCCTGAGGGAAGACCGCTGAAGCATGAAAGAGAGCACCATGGTGCTTGCGGCACTCGAGACAGTGACAAAGGCCGACCCGGTATGGATGTCCCGACGCCACAATCCGGACGTTGCCGCATACGCATCCGCCGCTGAACCGATCCATGATGTTCCTCCGCTAAACCGGGGCGCAAACGCTTAAACCGCGTCGCCCATCCATTGCCGGCCCGCAGCAGGAGATGTCTCATTTAAGGGCCGGCAACCTGGGGCCAACACCCTAGGCGGCGGCAACCTCGGCAAGGAATGTCTCGACGGAGGCACGAAGCTGTTCCGCCTGTTGTTTCATCTCGATGGTCGCCGTCAGCACGTCGCCGACCGCCTCTGAGTTTTCCGCAACACCCTCGTTCAGCGACGCAACCGTTGTGGCGACGCTGCGCGTTCCCTCGGCCGCTTCCGCCACATTGCGGGAGATTTCACCCGTCGCGGCACCCTGTTGCTGAACGGCTTCGGAGATTGTCACCGTATAGGAATTGACCTCTTCGACCGAACTTGAAACGCGGGCGATTTCCTCCACCGCTTCCGTCGTGGACGCCTGAATAGCCGAGATCTGCGTGGAAATCTCTTCCGTCGCCTTCGCGGTCTGGCCGGCAAGGGACTTCACTTCCGAGGCGACGATAGCGAACCCCCTGCCTGCTTCGCCGGCGCGGGCGGCTTCGATGGTCGCATTCAGTGCCAGAAGGTTGGTCTGCTCGGCGATTTCCGAGATCAGCGAAACGACGTCGCCGATCTTGTTGGCCGCATCCGCGAGCCCGGAGATCTTGACGTTGGAACTTTGCGCGGCCGTCGTGGTCTGCGCCACGACGGACGCGGTCGTCTCGACCTGGCGGGAGATTTCCGCAATCGACGCGTTCAGCTCCTCCGTCGCGGAGGCAACTGCCTGGACATTTGAAGAGGCATTCTGCGAAGTGGACACCGCCGTCTGCCCGTGTTCGGTCGCCGAAGCCGACCTCTGGCTGAGGGCGGAGGAAACATCCTCGACACGGGCGATGTTGCTTTCGACCAGTTCAAGCACCGCCTGGGATTCCGCCCGGAATGCCGCGATGAGCGAATCGATCGCCTTTTCCCGTTTCTCGCGGGCGATGTGGCCGACCTTGCGCTCCTCCGCGAGCCGCTCGCGCTCGACAGAATTCTCCTTGAACACTTCGATGCAGCGTGCCATGCGGCCGATCTCGTCCTGGCGCCCGGTCGCTTCCACCATGACGTCCAGATCGCCGTCGGCAATCCTGCGCGCGGCAACCGACAGGCGTTCCATCGGAGCGAACATGCGCCTGGTGATCCACCAGATCAGGCCGACGATCGGAACGAGGCACAGGAAGCCGGAGAGAACCGCGCCATAGGTGATGCGGTTCGCGGCGGCCGACAGCTCGGTCTGCCTGACGGCTTCGACCACACCATAGGCCGTGTTTTCGAGGTTGCTCGCCGCCTCGGCGAAGCGGAAGTCCTCGCCGCCCAGCCGGATCAGCCGGTCGCCCGCGCTGATTTCGGCCGGCGAATAGACCGCGCTTGCGCGTCCCGCTGAGTCGAGTTGAACCAGTTTGCCCATCGAATCGACCAGAAAAACCTGCTCGCTCTCGCCAAGCCCTGTCGGTTCGTTCAAGAGGCCCGCCAGATGGCTCATGTCCGCCGTGAACGCGAGAGCTCCGAAAAAGCGGTCCAGGTAGAAGATAGGCGCGGCAAGGACCAGCGAAACAGTACCGTCGTCTGCGGTGACAAATCCGGAAGAGAAAATCTGTCCGGCGGCCAGCGTCTCGTTTTTGGCCGCGGCATAAAGCGTGCCCAAAGCGGTCTGGACGGGATTGCCCTGGATCTCCGGGGCGTCCACATGAAAGGCGAATTCGGGGCCTTTGCGGTAAGTATAGGTGATGAACCCTTCCGGATTCGCCAGGGCGGCATCGGAAAACAGGTTCTGGCCGATCACATCCTGGAAGACCGGATGGACGGCCTTGTGATTGTTCACGTAGTAGTTCGATTCAGCCGGTTCGCTGAGCAAGTGGCGTTCGTGCGGCGGATGCGGATTGTCGGTGACGAAGATCCGTCGAAGGGTTTCGGTCTGTCCTTCCTTCAGGTTCTTCCAGCCGACCATCGACTTCATCAGACTGTCCTTGGCCTCCTCGAGAGAGACGAAGAACCTCGCGCTGTAGATCACCTGGTCCAGGGCAAGTTCGAGAATCTTCTGCTTCGCCCTGGTTGCGCTGGTCAGGCCGTTATCCGCCTGCCCGTTGGCGACATCGCGCGACACCATTGAGGTGACCGCGACAATCGCCACGCACATCACCAGTGCGCCGGCGAGAAACATGAGAGCCAGTTTAGATGAAAGCCGCTTGCGCATTATTTCCCCCCGCATTGCGGCGAGAACAGTAGGGCGGGAATCGCGAATAAAAGATTAACCACGTTGACCGGAAATAGGCAAAACTGACGAGGCTATGCACCCGAATTCGCGGTAAATACTACTCAGGATCCGCAAAAAGACCTATTTGCGACCCTTCCGGCCTGCCGGGTGCCGCCAGACCGAGATGCGAGAATGCAACGGGTGTCAGCACCCGCCCGCGCGGCGTTCGCTGCAGAAAGCCGTTCTGGATCAGATACGGCTCGACGATTTCCTCGATCGCATCCCTGGGTTCCGAGAGGGCGGCGGCGATTGTCTCGATGCCCACCGGCCCGCCGCCGAAATTGACGGCGACCTGGGTAAGATAACGCCGGTCCAGACTGTCCAGTCCCGCGGCGTCAACCTCGAGCTGCAGCAGCGCCTTGTCCGCCAGTGCCCTGTCCACCCGCTCAATGCCCGCGACAATCGCGAAATCGCGGACCCGCCGCAGCAGGCGCCCGGCGATACGCGGCGTCCCGCGTGAGCGCTTGGCGATTTCATGGGCCCCGTCCTCGGCGATACCCAACCCCAGGATCGACGCCCCGCGCTTGACGATATGTTCCAGCTCCGCGACCGTATAGAACTGCAGACGGACCGGAATTCCGAACCGGTCCCTGAGCGGTGTCGTCAGAAGTCCGAGCCGGGTGGTCGCCGCGACAAGCGTGAATTTGGCCAGATCGATCTTCACCGACCGGGCCGCGGGCCCCTCCCCGATGATCAGATCGAGCTGATAGTCCTCCATGGCCGGATAGAGCACTTCCTCCACGGCCGGACTGAGCCGGTGGATCTCGTCGATGAAGAGAACGTCGCGCTCTTCCAGATTGGTCAGCAGCGCCGCGAGATCGCCCGCCTTGGCGATAACCGGACCCGAGGTCGCCCGGAAATTGACGCCCAGTTCCCGCGCCATGATCTGCGCCAGCGTGGTCTTGCCCAGTCCCGGCGGACCGACGAACAGCACGTGGTCGAGCGCTTCCCCGCGGGCCTTGGCCGCGCCTATAAAGATCTTCAGGTTCGCGCGCGCCTGCGCCTGACCGACAAAATCGTCCAGCACCTGCGGTCGCATGGTGCCGTCGATTTCGTCGCCCCGGATCTCGGGTGTTACGATGCGTGTGTCATCCGACATGGCTTACGACCGCGAACAAGAGCGCCAGAAGAGCCACGCAATAGGCCACCCTGATCGCGTGAAACTTCCTGTACTGGCGGCGCACAAACGGATCGTCTGTCTCGATGCGCCGCCCTTTCATGGCAAAGGATCTGTCTCCAACCGCCAGAGAGAACCGGTGATCGAGATACATGATCCCGCCGATGCCGAGAACGACGAAGACCACCGCGATGACCGCATAGAACGCAACCATCATCCGGCCAGTTCCTTCAGGCCCAGACGGATCAGCTTTTCCGTCGTGACATCCTCTCCGGCCGACTGCATCGCCTTGGCGACGGCCGCGCTTGCCTGGGGCTGGCCGTATCCGAGGTTCGTCAGCGCGGAAACCGCTTCGGCAACGGGCCGCGCGGCGACATTATCCGCAACGGATTGCGACACGGAGATCGTCGCCTGATCGACACTTGCCAGACCCGGCGCCTTGTCCTTCAGCTCCGCGAGAATACGCTCGGCAACCCGTTTTCCCACACCCGGCGCCCGCGAAATCGTTGCCTTGTCGCCAAGCGCGATGGCGTTCGCCACCTCGCCCGCCTTCAGAATACCCAGAATGCCGAGCGCCACCTTGGCGCCGACGCCCTGCACCGTCATCAGCATCCGGAACCATTCCCGTTCCGCTTCCACCCCGAACCCGTAAAGCCGGATCATGTCCTCGCGGACGATCGTTTCGATGAACAGCACCGCCGCCTCTCCCACTCTCGGCAGGCCCTGCAGGATGCGGGAAGGACAATGAACCTGATAGCCGACCCCGTGCACGTCCAGGATGACATGATCCTCGCCGTAGCTGTCGATCGTACCCCTGAGTTTCCCGATCATCTGCGTTTCCCGATCATCTGAGTTTACCGATCATGCCGCCCCCATTGCCAGCAGCCGCGCGGCTGTGCTTGCCCGGTGCTGCGCGTGACAGATTGCAATCGCCAATGCATCGGCCGCATCGTCGGAATTGAATGTTGCCCGCGGCATCAGAACTTTCACCATAGCCCGGATCTGGTTCTTTTCCGCGTGACCGGTCCCGACCACGGTCTTCTTCACCAGGTTCGGCGCGTATTCGGCGACCGGCAGGCCCGCAAGCGAAGGCACCAGCAAGGCGATGCCGCGCGCCTGGCCCAGTTTCAGCGTCGCACCCGCATCCTTGTTGACGAAGGTAAGCTCGACCGCCGCTTCAGCCGGATCGTGCAGGCGCACCACGTCGCTCAGCCCCTCGTGAAGCTCCACCAGGCGTTCGGCGAGGCTCTTTTTGTTGTCCGAGGACACCGTGCCGGAGGCAATGAAGGACAGCCGGTTCCCGGCCGCTTCTATGATGCCCCAGCCGGTACGCCGCAGCCCCGGGTCGATGCCCAGCAAACGAATCGTGTGTGTCATGGAACAAAGCGGTAACAAAACTTCTGCGTTGACGCCAGACAAAGCGCAGCTTACGACCGCAATGCCTGTCCAATTCGAACCGGAACCCGCTTCTTTTGCCAAGGAGAAGGCGGTCTCACCCATCGGTTCCCTTCATTTCCCCCGGGCGTTTCGCCGCCTGCCGTCCCGCCGATGCGCCTACCGTGAGTTTCAATGCTTGAAATTTTCAGTTCCTTTCCGCCGAACCTGCTGATGTTCCTCGCCGCGGTGCTTTTCATCGCCGGCTGCGTGCGCGGCTTTGCCGGGTTCGGCGCCGGCATGATCTTCATGCCGATAGCCACCAGCGTCATGCTGCCGTCCACCGCGGCGGCGTCGTTCCTGTTCATCGACGGGATCGTGGCCCTGCCGCTGGTCATCCGTGCGCTGAGACTTTGCGACTGGCCGACTGTCCTGCCGGCGGCTATCGGCGCGGTGATATGCGTTCATTTCGGGGCCTGGCTCCTGGCGAGCACCGACGTCCTCGTGCTGCGCTGGTCGATCTTCGCCATCGTCACCGGCCTGCTGCTGCTGCTGATTTCCGGATGGCGCTACAACGGGAAGGCCACCTGGCCGGTGTCTCTCGGCGTCGGCGCGGTGGCCGGCGTTCTCGGCGGGATTTCACAGGTGTCCGGACCGCCCGTTGTCGCCTTCTGGCTTTCCAGCGCGAGGGAACCGGCAATCGTGCGGGCGAACCTGATCGTCTTCTTCGCGCTTTCCAGCGTCGGAACCTTCTTCGCCTATATTTTGAACGGCTTCTTTACCTTGCAGGTCTTCCACCTGCTGATCATGGCGATCCCGGTCTATGCGCTGGCGATCTATGCCGGCTCGAAAGGCTTCAGCAAGGCGAACCCGAACCTTTACCGGAAGCTGGCCTACGTCCTGATCGCGCTGGCAGCGCTCACCAGCATGCCCGCGCTTGACCCGCTATTCCGCTAATTTTCCCGCCATTTGGCGCATTTCAAGGTCATGAAGCGCTCAAGTTCGGTATCGAATTCTTCGCGGCTGGAACACGCCTGCGCCAGAATGCTCAGCGCCACGATGGCCGCGTCAACGGCCTCCTCGCGCACATCTGCAAGCGAATGGTTCTTGTATCCGCTGCCCGGCGCTCCGGTGACCGAAAGAACCGCCTGCGCCAGCTCCCCGGCCTCCTCGGCCAGCTTCAGCGCCCGCTCCTGAAGGGTTTTCGGATCTTTCTGAGTCAGTTCGAATATATTGAACATCGCTTCGTCTCCGGTGCCTGAAGCAAAGTCGTTACCCCCACCCCTAACCCCTCCCCACAAGGGGGAGGGGAACTGGCCCATCATTTATGGCAAGTCTCTGCCCTATAGAGACGTTGCGAAGCCGGGGTTTCGACGACAGCACGGCACTATTCCCCCCCTTGTGGGGAGGGGTTAGGGGTGGGGGTCATCCCATTGCAAACAAAAAACCCCGGCCAGGCCGGGGTTTCCAATCTTTATAAACTCAAAGCCGCTCAGGAGGCCAATGCCGCCATGGTTTCCTCGTCCACGTCGAAATTCGAATAGACGTTCTGGACGTCGTCGTCGTCTTCCAGCATGTCGATGAGTTTCAAAAGGGTCTGGGCCTTGTCCGCATCGACCGGTATCAGGTTCTGCGGTTTCCAGATGATATTGGTGGATTCGGCCTCGCCCAGGGCCGCTTCCAGCGCCGCGGCGACATCGTTGAGATCCTCGAAGGCGGCATAGATCGTGTGACCGCTTTCATCGGACTGGACGTCTTCCGCCCCGGCTTCGATCGCCGCTTCCAGCACAGCGTCGGCTTCACCGGCTTCCGGCCTGTAGACGATTTCGCCGACCCGGTCGAACATGAAGGAAACCGAACCGGTTTCCCCCAGCGACCCGCCGCATTTGGTGAAATAGGAGCGGACGTTGGAGGCCGTGCGGTTGCGGTTGTCCGTCAGGGCTTCGACAACGACGGCGACACCCGCCGGGCCGTAGCCTTCGTAGCGGATTTCCTCGTAGTTGTCGGCGTCGCCGGTCTGCGACTTGTTGATCGCGCGCTGGATATTGTCCTTGGGCATGGACTGCCCCTTGGCGTTCTGCACGGCAAGGCGCAGGCGCGGATTGGCGTCCGGATCCGGGTCGCCCATCTTGGCGGCGACTGTGATTTCCTTGGACAGTTTGGAGAACATCTTCGACCGGGCCGCATCCTGGCGTCCCTTGCGGTGCATGATATTCTTGAATTTTGAATGGCCTGCCATGGCTCTTTCCGGTTCTCTGCGGATGATTTCGATGAAAAACTGCGCCGCTTATAGGCAAGTTGACGGGGAAAATCCAGATCGGAGAATTTCACGGACCTGTGGTCAGCCGCCCGACGGCCAGAACTCCGGAAGCACCGGCTCCAGACGCCCGCCGATCCTGACAGGGGCGATTCTCTCGGCCAGCCCGGTGCGGTCGTCGGTTTCAATGGCCACGCCGGAAATGGTGGCGATGCCCGAAGCCGGAGCGAAGCGGGCGCCCGGGATCTTGCGCTGGAAACGGTTGACCGGCTCCTCCTTGTCCATGCCCAGCACACTGTCATAGTCGCCGCACATGCCCGCGTCGGACATGTAGGCCGTGCCGCTTTCAAGGATCTGGTGGTCGGCGGTCGGGACATGTGTATGCGTTCCGACAACAAGGCTCACCCGGCCATCGAGAAAATGAGCCATGGCCTGTTTTTCGCTGGTCGCTTCCGCATGCATGTCGACGATTATGGCGTCGGCGACCTGACCCAGCGGACAGCTGTCGACCACCTTGTCGATGACGGCGAACGGATCGTCCAGGGCATCCATGTAGACCCGGCCCATCACATTCGCGACCATGACCTGCGCACCGTTGCGGGCGGTAAAAAGATGCGCACCCCGGCCCGGCGTCCCGGGCGGGTAGTTGACCGGCCGCAGCAGACGGTCCTGCCGCTCGATATAGACGAGCGTGTCGCGCTGGTCCCAGACATGATTGCCCGTCGTGACCACGTCGGCCCCGGCATCCAGAACGTCCTGAAGAATGGCTTCGGTGATGCCGAAACCGGATGCGGAGTTCTCTCCGTTGACGATCACGAAATCGAGCTGGTTGGCCTCCACCAGGTCCGGCAATTTCTCAATGACGGCGGTCCGGCCAACACGGCCGACGAGATCGCCCAGAAACAGAATACGCATCAAATCCTCATTGAACGATCCGCCGCGGCCCTTCCGGCCGGTCAGCCGAACGCCCTGTAGCCCTGTTCGGTCAAAATTCCAGTCAACGGCTTGTCATGCTCTTCCGCGGGCACGCGGTCAACCTCCTGCACGGCGAAGGCCAGGCCGATACACAGAAGAGGTCCCGTCTTTTCCAAGGCGGCGATGGCCGTGTCGTAGTGCCCCTTGCCGTAACCGATCCGGTTGCCTGCCGCGTCGAAACCGGCGAGTGGCATCAGCAGCACCTGAGGGCGCACGGCCGCGGCACCGGGCCCCGGCCCCATGGTGCCGAAACCGGCGGCGGCCAGCTCCGCGCCGCGCTCAAGCGTTCTGAAGATAAGATGCGGTTCGGCGACGACCGGCAGGCACAGCGGATGACCCTTGCGGCGCAGGGCGTCCATCAGCGGTCTCGGGTCAACCTCGTCGCGAATAGGCCAGAAGCCGGCGACGACGGCCGCTTCGGGGAGCGGCAGTTCGTCGGCGTGGTCCGCCAGCGACAGGCTTTTTTCGATCCGGTCCACGCCGCTCAGCGCCGCGCGGCGGGCGAGCGCTTCCTTGCGGAGGACATCTTTTTCAGCGGCGCGCGGAGACGAAACTTTCATGGGCTCTCGTATTTTGGCCCTTCTACCTGGGGAAAGGCAGAAAGTGCGGCCGTCCGACCGTTGGAAGTGCGATCCCGGGAAACCTACTACGTAGGTGGGCGCCGTGTGCAACAGGCCACGGCCCGAAGCAGGGACAGCTCCCTTGGGAATGCTTAAGGCCCCGGGGATATTTTTCCTGACGTATCGGCCAGCCGCGACTAACGCATATAGACCCGCGCCGCGGCAATTACCAGAGCGGCGTGATTTTCATCGAGAGCGGATTTTTCTGCGATCCATGCCGGACCGGTGCGATATCAGGAAGTCCCGGTCGGCTTCAAGCTCTTGGCCAGGCTTTCGGCGAGGCTCTCGATCCGGGCTGCCGCCGTGTTGATCGACCTGGAAAGATCCTGCTCGTTCTGGCTCATGTTGTCCAGCGCGTCCACCTGCTGACGCCTGGCTTCGCTGAGCTCCTCTTCAAGCCCGGCTATTTTTTTCTCAAGCTCGGACAACTGGTCGGTTGCCATGATCCCGGCCATGACCGTAAGCCGCTGATCGCCGATCTCGCCGAACGCGCCGCGCAATTCGGTAATCCATCCGTCGAACCGCTTGGACAGCCCCATCAGACGGTCTTCCTCGCCGTCGTCACAGGCCATGCGAAAGGACTTGCCGTTGATCGTGACGGTGATCTGCGCCATCAGTGCCTAGCCTCCATGAGCATCGAGCACGCTGCGTATGGTCTCCATGGCCGAGACAAGCCGCCGGGACACATCCTTGTTGGCCTCTTCCAGCCGGGAGGCCCGCGCCTGGCTTTCATCCAGCGAGACCGCAAGCTGCGACCGGTCCTCTCCAAGCCGTTGCAGATCGTCCTGCAGGGCATTCAAAGACCTGTCCGCGTCCATACGCCGCTGAACCGCCGTTTCCAGATGGCTTACGGCCTTTTCGAGGCGCATTGCCGCGTCGGCGAGGCTGGTCTTTTCCATGCAGTCGATTTCCGACATGTATTACGTCGTCCCAATATTTTCCGCGGCGGCCCGCCCGTTCCTTCCAAACCGTCATACCGGAGATTTGGCGCATTCACCCGCTCAACTGCCACCCGCTTTGAACATGCCCGCACCGGGCTTTCAAACGTTGGTTCGACGGCGAAAAAGCAAATCCTTATTAGGGCATCAAGCTTAGGCATCGCATCTTCTCTCAGTCAATGCCACCATCGGCAGAATCCTCAACTCAATGAACCTCAAAAGGGGAAATTTCTTTCCCCTCAGGGTGAATGCGGCCTTAAAGCTGCTTTGTTGACTCGTCGCAGGTTCCTGATATTTGTCTGGCGCCTGATCGAATTTTGCGAAAGTCGAATTCTGAGCAACGTACCTCATTCACGCCACGGTGGGCACTTGCGCCTGGCCTGGCGGTCCGCTCTGGAAGCTGGGGCTCCAAAGCAAGCAACGGGAAGACGATGACCGATCTTGATAAACACCAGCGCATGGCAAATGCGATCCGCTTTCTTGCCATCGATGCCGTGGAAAAGGCAAAATCCGGTCACCCCGGACTGCCCATGGGTGCCGCCGACATTGCAACGGTTCTGTTCACCCAGTTCTTGAAATTCGATCCGACCACTCCAAACTGGGCCGACCGCGACCGTTTCGTGCTGTCCGCCGGCCATGGCTCCATGCTGCTTTACAGCCTGCTCTATCTGCTGGGCTATGAAGACTTCTCGCTGGATGAGCTGAAGAATTTCCGTCAGATCGGTTCACGCACCGCCGGCCACCCTGAATACGGGCATGGCGCCGGGATCGAAACGACAACCGGTCCGCTGGGTCAGGGTCTCGGCAACGCAGTCGGCATGGCCATCGCCGAACGTCTGCAAGTCGAGCGCTTCGGCAAGGACCTTGTCGATCACTACACCTATGTTCTGGCAGGCGACGGCTGCCTCATGGAAGGCATCAGCCAGGAAGCCCTGTCGCTCGCAGGCCATCTGAAACTGAACAAGCTCATCGTCTTCTGGGACGACAACGGCATTTCCATCGACGGCAAGGTGGAAATCACCGACAGCACCGATCAGCAGGCGCGCTTCGCTGCCTCCGGCTGGAACACGCTGAGTGTCGACGGCCACGATCCCGAGGCGATCGCCGCCGTGATCCGGCAGGCACAGGCCAGCGACAGACCGACGCTGATCGCCGCCAAGACCACCATCGGCTTCGGCGCGCCGACCAAGGCGGGTACCGCAAAGGTGCATGGCGCTCCGCTGGGCGCGGAGGAAATCGAGGGAACCCGGGCGGCTCTCAACTGGCCGCATCAGCCTTTCGAGGTTCCCAGCGACATTCTGGATGCCTGGCGCATCGCGGGCCTCAGGTCCTCCCAGGCGCACAAGGACTGGCAGAAACGCTTTGCCGAGGCGGACGCTGAAAGCAGGGCGGAATTCGAGCGCCGCAACCGCGGCGATCTTCCGGCCACCTTCACCAAGGCGATGATGGACTACAAGAAGAAGCTCGCCGACGAACAGCCGACCATGGCGACGCGCAAGGCCTCCGAAGCCGTTCTGACCGTCATCAACGAGGTCGTGCCGGAAACCATCGGCGGTTCCGCGGACCTGACGGGGTCCAACAATACCAAGACCCCGCAAACCCAGCCGGTCACTCCGACCGATTTTTCCGGCCGCTACATCCACTACGGCGTTCGTGAGCACGGCATGGCGGCGGCCATGAACGGAATGGCGCTGCATGGCGGGCTGATCCCCTATTCCGGCGGCTTCCTGATCTTTTCCGACTATTGCCGTCCGTCGATCCGCCTCGCGGCCCTGATGGGACAGCGTGTCATTCACGTCATGACGCACGATTCCATCGGCCTTGGCGAGGACGGCCCGACCCACCAGCCGGTGGAGCATTTCGCCGCATTGCGCGCGATCCCGAATCTGACATTCTTCCGTCCGGCGGACATCACCGAGACTCTCGAATGCTGGCAGTTGTCGCTTGAAAACAGGAAGGGCCCGTCGGTCCTGGCCCTCACCCGCCAGAACCTGCCTTCCCTGCGCAAATCCTTCGAGGAAGACAATTTTTGCGCAAGGGGCGCTTATGTGCTGATCGACAGTGAGGACGACGCCGCGGTGACGATCTTTGCCTCCGGGTCCGAGGTAGAAATCGCCACCGACGCTCACCGGGAACTGAGCAACGCGGGCATTACCGCCCGGGTCGTCTCAGTCCCGTCTTTCGAGCTGTTCGAGGCCCAGTCCGACGACTACAAGGCTGACCTCATCGGCACCAGCCCGGTGAAGATCGCCGTCGAAGCGGGCATCCGCATGGGCTGGGACCGTTTCATCGGCAATGACGGCGCCTTTGTCGGCATGAAAGGCTTCGGGGCGAGCGGCCCCTACAAGGAACTCTATGAGCATTTCGGCATCACCAAAGACGCCGTTGTCGCTGTAGCGAAAGAAAGACTTGGGGCTTAACCAGGATCAATTACCGGCGGCATGCATTCCTCCTATGCTGCCGGAAAGGGAGCACAGGCGTGCTTATTGTCGTGGCCACACGTTTGTCGTGACCACAATCTGTGGGTTACCATTTGGCGTTGAAGCTTGAACTGAGCGCCGAAGATTGCGGGAGTGGAATATGGTTACCAAGGTAGCAATCAATGGTTTTGGCCGCATCGGCCGGAATGTTTTGCGCGGCATTATCGAATCCGGCCGTACCGACATCGAAGTCGTTGCCATCAACGACCTCGGCCCGGTCGAAACCAACGCGCATCTGTTGCGCTACGATTCCGTACACGGCCGTTTCCCGGCTGAAGTCTCGGTGAATGGCGACACCATCTCCATCGATGGCGGCAAGCCGATTAAGGTGACCGCGATCCGCGATCCGAAAGACCTGCCCTGGGGCGGCGTCGACGTCGCGTTGGAGTGCACCGGCATCTTTACCGCCAAGGAAAAGGCGTCATTGCTTCTGGAAGCCGGCGCCAAGCGTGTTCTGGTATCCGCTCCTGCGGCCGGTGCCGACAAGACCATCGTCTACGGCGTCAACCACGACGCGCTGACGGCGGACGACCTTGTGGTCTCCAATGCCTCCTGCACCACCAACTGCCTGGCCCCGGTTGTGTTTATCCTCAACGATGTCGTCGGCATCGAAAAGGGTTTCATGACCACGATCCATTCCTATACCGGTGACCAGCCGACCCTGGACACCATGCACAAGGATCTCTACCGCGGCCGCGCGGCGGCCATGTCCATGATCCCGACCTCAACCGGCGCGGCCAAGGCCGTCGGTCTGGTTCTGCCGGAGCTGAACGGCAAGCTCGACGGTGTCGCCATCCGCGTTCCGACCCCGAACGTCTCCGTTGTCGACCTCAACTTCATCGCCAAGCGCGAGACCTCCGTCGAGGAAATCAACGCCGCCATCAGGGACGCCGCCAACGGCAAGCTGAAGGGCATTCTGGGCTACACGGACGACAAGCTGGTCTCCGTGGACTTCAACCATGACAGCCACTCCTCGGTGTTCCATTGCGACCAGACCAAGGTCATGGACGGCACCTTTGTGCGCATCCTGTCCTGGTATGACAACGAATGGGGCTTCTCCAACCGTATGGCCGACACCGCCGTCGCGATGGCAAAGCTGATCTGAATGGAAGGGGGGATGACAAAACATCCCATCTGAAATTCCAGGCGGATGCGGTATGACTGCATCCGCCTTTCTTTTTTCCATGGCCGGAGACCGATTTGCTCGAACTTCTCACCGTCATTTCCCTGACCGTCGTCGCCGCGGTCGTACCGGGACCCGATTTCGCCGTGGTCCTGCGCAACGCCCTGATCGGCGGACGTTTCGCCGGCATCATGACGGCGCTTGGCATTGCCCTGGCGCTCGGCGTTCATGTCACCTACGCCCTGGCCGGCATCGGACTGATCGTCTCCCAGTCGATTTTCCTGTTCAACGCGCTGAAACTGATCGGCGCCGCCTATCTGATTTTCCTCGGCGTGACCATGTACCGAACCGCCTCAAGGGAAATGCCCGCTGAAGACGCGCTTGCCGGCATGCCGCCGCTGAAGGCGCTGCGCTGGGGCTTTTTCACGAACGTGACGAATCCGAAGGCAACCATGTTCGCGCTGAGCGTGTTCCTGCAGGTGACCTCTCCCGCGACCCCGCTGTGGACCCAGATCGGCTACGGCGTGATCATGGCCGGCGGCGTGTTCCTGTGGTTCGTTCTGGTCACCATGTTCTTCACTTTGCCGGCGGTCCGGCAGCAGTTCGCGCGCGCCAAACTCTGGATGGAGCGCTCCTTCGGGGTCCTGCTGACCCTGTTCGGCATCGGCATCGCCGTCACGACCAATTCCACCCGCCCCTGACAGAGGTGTTCCAATGGCTTTCAAATCTCTCGACGATCTGACCGGCATCGCCGGCAAACGCGTTCTGCTCCGTGTTGACCTGAACGTTCCGATGGACGGCGGCAAGGTGACCGACGCCACACGCATCGAACGTGTTTTGCCAACGATACGTGAACTCTCCGCCAAGGGGGCAAAGGTCATCCTGCTTGCCCATTTCGGCCGCCCAAAGGGCGAACGTGTGGCGGAGATGTCTCTCGCACCGGTCGCGCCAGGCGTTTCCGCTCTCCTCGGCAAGCCCGTTGCCTTTGCGGATGACTGCGTCGGCCGGCCTGCCGCCGATGCCATCGCGGCCATGGCCGATGGCGATGTTCTGCTGCTGGAAAACACCCGCTTCCACAAGGGCGAGGAAAAGAACGATCCGGACTTCGCCAAAGCGCTGGCGGAAAACGGCGATATCTACGTCAATGACGCCTTTTCCGCCGCCCACCGGGCGCACGGCTCCACCGAAGGCATCGCCAAACTCCTGCCGGCCTATGCGGGCCGCACCATGCAGGCTGAACTGGAAGCCCTCGGCTCCGCGCTCGGCGCGCCGGTCCGCCCGGTTCTCGCGGTTGTCGGCGGCGCGAAGGTCTCGTCGAAAATCGATCTCCTGGAAAATCTCGTCACGAGGGTCGACATGCTGGTGATCGGCGGCGGCATGGCGAACACGTTCCTGGCCGCGAAAGGCATCGATGTGGGCAAGTCCCTGTGCGAACACGATCTCGCCGATACCGCCAGGAAGATCATGACGGCCGCCGAGGCCGCCGGATGCGAAATCGTCCTGCCGGAAGACGCGGTCGTCGCGAAGGAATTCAAGGCCGGCGCGGCGAACGAGACCGTCGCGCTCGACGCCATTCCGGCGGACGCCATGATCCTGGATGTCGGCGCGGCTTCCATCGCGGCCATCGCGACCAAGATTGACGCCGCGAAAACACTCGTCTGGAACGGCCCGCTCGGCGCCTTCGAAATCGAGCCCTTCGACCGGGCGACCGTTGCGGCCGCCAGGCACGCGGCGAAAAACACCAGGGCAGGCAAGCTGAATTCCGTGGCGGGTGGCGGCGATACCGTGGCCGCTTTGAACCACGCCGGTGCGGCGGACGATTTCTCCTACGTTTCCACCGCTGGCGGGGCTTTCCTGGAGTGGCTGGAAGGCAAGGAACTGCCCGGCGTCACGGCGCTGGAAAGCTGAAGCTTGTCCGGGGTGCTGGAAAGCCTCCACCCCGGACATTCGCATGCGTGCCAGGCAAGTGGCAAAGACAACCTGGACCGGTTGCAATTCAGAACCCGGAGAAGTTTGCCTCGGTGCTTGTTTTGAGGAAAGTCTCCGGGGCGTGTTGTTTCGCGCGGCATTTAATTCACGCGCAGAATTAATTCTATCAATCAACTTTTCAAGCATGTCTTTGTATTTTAATTGATTTAAGCCTTTGCTCCCCTCTTTCAACCATGGAAAATCTTGATAGAACCAACGATGATTGATGCACCGCAACACCGGTGACGCGCGTCCGGGTTATCCTTATAGTGACCACGACGCACCGGACCCTGGGGAGATAAATAATGGCACGTATTACCCTTCGTCAGCTTCTAGATCACGCTGCTGAACACGACTACGGGGTTCCGGCATTCAACATCAACAACATGGAACAGGCTCTGGCGATCATGGCCGCGGCCGATCAGACCGATGCACCGGTCATCATCCAGGCTTCGCGCGGCGCCCGGTCCTATGCCCATGACGTGATGCTGAAACACATGATGGATGCGGTCGTCGAGATCTATCCGCACATTCCGGTATGTGTGCACCTGGATCACGGCAATGCGCCGCAGACCTGCATGACCGCCATTCAGGCCGGTTTCACCTCGGTGATGATGGACGGCTCGCTGGAAGCGGACGGCAAGACGCCCGCGAACTGGGACTACAATGTCGGCGTCACGAAAACCGTTACCGACATGGCTCATCTCGGCGGCATCTCCGTCGAGGGGGAACTCGGCGTGCTCGGCTCGCTGGAAACCGGCATGGGCGACAAGGAGGACGGCCACGGCGCGGAAGGCAAGCTCAGCCAGGATCAGTTGCTGACCGATCCCGAAGAGGCGGTGAAGTTCGTCAAAGAGACCAAAGTGGACGCGCTCGCCATCGCCATGGGAACCAGCCACGGCGCCTACAAGTTCACCCGCAAGCCGGACGGCAAGGTGCTCGCCATGCATGTGATCGAGGAAATTCACCGCCGCCTGCCCGACACCCATCTGGTGATGCACGGCTCGTCCTCCGTTCCCCAGGATCTTCAGGACATCATCAATAAATACGGCGGGGAAATGCCGCAGACATGGGGCGTTCCGGTCGAGGAAATCCAGCGCGGCATCAAGAACGGCGTGCGCAAGGTGAATATCGACACGGACAACCGCATGGCCATGACCGGCCAGATCCGCAAGATCCTGAGCGAAAACCCGGCCGAATTCGATCCGCGCAAATATCTGAAACCTGCCCGCGACGCGATGCAGAAGCTGTGCGTGGGACGTCTGGAAGCCTTCAACACCGCTGGACAGGCCTCCAGGATCAAGAAGGTCATCACGCCCGCGGACATGGCCACGCGCTATCAGGATGGCAGCCTGGACCCGAAAATCGGTTAGAATACAGGTCAGCCGGACCGGCAGATATTTTTACTTTCCTGAGAGAGGGGCCTTGCGTCCCTCTTTCGCCGTCTTTAGGGACAAGAACCCGACAGTCGCCTTTGAACCAGATTGACCAGGACCGCCCGCAGTGAACCGCCCTCGCCTCTTTCTCATCACACCGCCGGAATTCGACGCCGGCGAAATGGCCGCAAAGCTCGAACAGGCTTTTGCCGGCGGCGACATCGCCTGCGTGATGATCTACATGCCCGGTGCCGGAACCAAGGAAATTCAGGCCGCGGCGCAGGTTCTGGTCCCGGTCATCCAGCAGGGGGGAGCGGCGGCGATCATCTATCGCGATACCCAGGCCGCCGGCAGGAGCGGTGCCGACGGCGTTCATGTCGACACGTCCCTGGAGGACGTGAAGCTCGCCGTTGAAAGCTTCCACCCCGATCGGATCGTCGGCACCGGCGGCACGAAACTCAGGCACGAAGCCATGGAATTGGCGGAAACCGGTGTAGACTATATTTTCTTCGGCAAGCTCGATCTTGCCGAGAAGGAGAACGCCCACGCCAAGACCCTGTCCAGCGCCGCCTGGTGGGCGGAGCTCTTCTCGACACCTTGTGTCGCGCTGGCCGGAAACACGATTGAGACCCTGGAAGAGGTGGTGGCGACCGCAGCCGACTTTATCGCGCTCAAGGACGCCCTTTGGCAATCGGGCGGCGACATTGCGTCGCTCGTTTCTCAAGCCAACCGGATCCTGGACGCCCATCCGTTTCCCGAGGACAGCCAGGACGGGTGAGGAGCCAGCCATTGCACGGATTTGAGCAGACCTTTCCAGGACCCTCCCGTGAGGGAGAAGACCATGACGGAAACAAGCGGCGGAAGGGGTTTTCCGCCCTCTTGAACCAGGCCGCGCTCATCCTTGCCGCAGGCCTGCTCGTCACCGGTCTGCTCATCACCGCGCCTGCGCTCGCGCAGGACAGCGGGGAAAGCGGCGACGCCGTTGAAGCCGATCCCGCTGCATCCGCCGAACCGCGGCCCGTGCTGATCGATGTCACCACGTCGGACAAGACGCTTTTGAGCATCGTGGACGCAGGCCCGCCGCATTTGCGGGAAGGTGAGACCGCTACTTCGCAAACCGCCTATTCGGCTTTCCAGCGCGGCTGGTTTCTCACCGCTCTCGGCCTTGCCACCCCGCTCGCCGAACAGGGCGACAAGGCGGCCCAGGCGCTGCTCGGCGTCCTGCACGAGGCCGGACTGGGGATTAAACAGGACAAGGCCAAGGCGGCCGACTGGTATGCCCTCGCCGCGGCACAGGACGATGCCGGTTCGGCCATGCAACTGGCCCAGCTCTATCTGCTCGGCACCGGCGTTGAAACGGACAAGAAAAAAGCCGCCGACTACTTCGAGCAGGCTGCCAATGCGGGCAATGCCTCCGCGCTCTACAATCTCGCCCTGCTTTACCAGGAAGGCGAAGGCCGGCCCTTCGACGAACAGAAATCGCGCGAGCTTCTGGAAGAGGCCGCCCAGCTCAACGATCCGGAAGCCCAGTATGCGCTCGGCCTGTCCTATCTCGAAGCCCAGAGCGGCTTGAACGATCCGGGCCAGGGCGCCTTCTGGCTCGGCAGGGCGGCAAGGCGTGGCCATACATCCGCGCAGGTCTACTACGGCATCCTGCGGTTCCAGGGCAAAGGCGTCGATCCCAACGAGGCGGAAGCCGCGGACTGGTTCGAACGGGCTGCGACCACCGGCAACCCGGTCGCCATGAACCGTCTCGCGAGAATTTATGCCAATGGCCGCGGCCGGGAGCAGGATTTCGCCGCCGCGGCCGGCTGGCACCTGATCGCCCGCACGCTCGGTGTGTCGGACCTGTCGCTGGACCGCATTGTCGAAAGCCTCGATGAAGAGACGTTGACTGATGCCCGCAAACTGGCCGAGCAGTATTCGGCGACCCTGATGGCACCGAGCGAGGATCCCGCGCGGGAATCGCCATAATCTTTCCGGTTGCCGCGGCTTTGAAGACGGAATTCGCCTTTTTTTCTTGAATCCCGCCCGCTTTTGTGGTGGACAGGCGCGAGCAAAATTCAAGCGCGTCAGCCAAAACCTGCCGTCGTCCGCTCCAGATCCATACAAATCGAAAAAGTCGGTCGTTCCATGAAAATCAACGGAAACGAAATCAAGCCCGGTAACGTGCTTCAGCATCAAGATACGCTTTGGGCCGTTGTGAAGGTCCAGCACGTCAAGCCGGGAAAAGGCGGCGCCTTTGCTCAGCTAGAAATGAAGAACCTGATCGATGGCCGCAAGCTCAACGAGCGTTTCCGCTCCGAAGACAAGGTCGAGCGCGTCCGTCTGGAGCAGAAGGACTTCCAGTATCTCTACACCCAGGAAGACATGCTCGTCTTCATGGACACCGAGACCTACGAACAGCTGGAACTTCAGGCCGAATTCGTCGGCGACCGCGCCGCCTTCCTCCAGGACGGCATGATGGTGACCGTGGAACTTCACGAGGAACGCCCGATCGGCATCACCCTGCCGCAATTCGTGACCCTGGAAATCTCGGAAGCCGACGCTGTCGTCAAGGGACAGACCCAGTCGTCCTCCTACAAGCCGGCGATCATGGAAAACGGCGTACGCGTGATGGTGCCGCCGTTCATCACGGCCGGCGAAAAGATCATCGTCGACACCGGCTCGCTGGAGTACGTCCGCCGCGCGGACTGATCCGCCCTGACAGGCCCCCAGACAGGCCTTTGAAATGCCGGTGCGGCGCGCGCCCGCACAAAGGCAGACACGCATTCAAACCGGTTTGCCCGGATCCGCCCGGGCAAAACCCAACAACAAGTGACAATTCATGGCCCGCACAGCTCTCCTCAACGTGATGGTTCAGACCGCCTTCAAGGCCGGCCGTTCCCTGGTCCGCGACTTCGGCGAAGTTGAAAACCTCCAGGTCTCCCGAAAGGGACCGGGCGATTTCGTCTCGGCCGCCGACCGCCGCGCCGAGGACATCATGCGCAGCGAGCTGACGCGAGCCCGCCCGACCTTTGGTCTCGTTATGGAGGAAAGCGGCGAGGTCGAAGGCACCGACGGTCAGCATCGCTGGCACATCGACCCTCTGGACGGCACCACCAACTTCCTGCACGGCATTCCGATCTTCGCGATCTCCATCGCTCTGGAACGGGCGGGCGAAATCGTTGCGGCCGTCGTCTACAACCCGGTGATGGACGAGCTTTACACCGCCGAACGCGGCCGCGGCGCGTTCCTGAACGACCGCCGCCTTCGGGTGGCCGGACGCAGGGACCTGCCGGACATGGTCTTCGGCACCGGCCTGCCCTTCATCGGCATGGGCGATCACGGCCGCTCCCTGCGCGAACTGCGCTACGTCATGCCTGAAGTCGCCGGCGTCCGCCGCATGGGCGCCGCCGCGCTCGACCTTGCCTGGACCGCCTCAGGACGCCTGGACGGCTTCTGGGAGCGCAACCTGAACTCCTGGGACATCGCGGCCGGGATCCTTCTGGTGCGCGAGGCCGGCGGTTTTGTCAGCGATTTCGACGGCAAGAGCAAGATGCTGGAAAGCGGCGATGTGATCGTCGGCAACGAAGACGCCCACAAGCACCTTCTGCGCCTGCTGAAAAAGGCCGAGGCTCCCGCGCAGGAATGAGACCGGCTGCGAAGGCCCGACACCGATGCCGGGTCTTGAAATCATGATTTTTCAAAGTTTGAGACCCTGTTCTCCCTCATCCTGAGGAAGCAAATTCGGCACAAGCGCTCCCGCTGCGCCGACTTGCTGCGTGTGACATGGCCGACGCACGTCCCTCCCTGCCGCCCCGGACAAGCGAAGCGCAGATCCGGGGCCTGCTCGCACAACACCTTGCTGAAGCAAATTTCATGTTCGGTCAGGCCACTCAAAAGGCTGAAAGTCTCTGCAAACGAGTGAGCCCCGGGCCTCGCTCCGCTCGCCCGGGGTGACATTTTCATGTGCCGCACCGTGATCGCCAAACGCGATTGATTGCCCTGTCCGCATCCTGGGGAAGCGGGCAACGCTGTCTCGAAGGATGGGTTGCAGAGGCCCGGGATTACCGTTGTCTTTCGAGAGGTTGCGGACACGCGCGTGAGATATGGGCCGGTCTCGGCCCAAAGCTGACTCCCGTTCGCCTTCGAATGCTGCGTTGCGGCACGCCAATGCTGATGTTCGAGATCCGAGTATTTAGACGACAAACACACGCAGGAGATCCAGGAGTTGATGGTTTATCGGAAAATTGGCCTTGGCTTCCGCGTCGCATGGCAAAACTCGCTCTACATCTTTGAATTGACGCTCCAATGGACTAGGTATGAGGCATATTAATGGTGCGTTGTACTGCGGAAATTGATGGGCAGTGAGGTCCAATACTAGGCCCTCCATTTCCAACCAATAGTGCCACTCATCATTATTTTTGTTGTAGGCTTTAGCAATTCGTACGTCATATTTATACTTCAGGATAAAAGACAAGTGCGTAGAGATTATATCACAACAGCTATATGGATAGCTATAAAGGAACGGAGCATCAATCGAACTACTTTGTGCCAAAAGTAATTTGTTGGCCTCAGCCGCACACTCGCGAATATTATCGATTAATGTCATGGAATGAATAATTCGGTGGAATTTTATATCTCTTACTTGCGATGAGATCTACGCTCTTGCTTTTGTGAAAGCCTACCTCGCAAAAACGCCTTTGGGTCCCAATCACCGTTCAACTCAGCACTACTTTTTGCGAATATTTTGAATTCTTTTCGCAAATCATCCGCAAGTCCCAACGCATCCAAACCAAGCCAAGCATAACCTTCTTGGCGCGTTTCAAAAAGCTCTTCATATTCTGGCGGAAGCGCATGTTCAGCAGAGGCATCAATACGTCTATCGGTGCTGCGGGCTTTGTTCGTCAGGGCGAGCGCTCGGTGCATGAGTGGTTCTTTAATGCTGCGCCATGCAATATCCTCAGGATACTCCAGCGGATAAGGCTTGGCGATCTGAGGTGCATTGTATTCTTCGCCACTTTCAGTTCGGCCCGCAGGCTGCCCGTAGGCAGTGCCGTCGTCGCAAACGACATCAATGCATTTGTCTGCATATTCTTCTAAGATGCAAATAAGCCGTATCGCAGAGTAAGATCCTTCGCGCCGCCGCACAAGTTTTGATACCCACAAATCCTTCGAGATCGTGATCATGCTGCCCACCAAAACACCGGCCAGGCCAATAAATGCTTCGATCATGCAGGCACCTTTGTCGTCATCTCCGTAAACATATCAAGCCGAACTTCGTCCCTGATCCTGCACAGTTTTGTTATTGACCCTATGCGGCCATTTTCCAAGCCATATTCGCAAATATGCGAGCGGCGACTTTGAATGCCTCGAAACTTCGACCAAGCATCTGATCCAGAGTCCGCTTCCCACCCTTTTAAGACCTTCGCCCGACTCGCACCGAGCGGCGGCTCTCTACTCCAGTTCGAGAGCCGGCAACCGACCGAGTTGAGCGCGCAAAGCTGTCCTTGGATAAATTGGATTTTAAGGCCAGCTCAAGCCAGATCCAACGCGCGCTTGGTCAGGACAAATGCCCGCTTCCGCCAATTGAAATTCGCAAGCCGCCCCAGTTCACACCATTCTGCCCGCCCCGCAAACTCCCCCTGCTCACGCCCTTTCCCACCCTTATTCCCGCTTTCCTTCCGATAAGAGGTTTCCAACCTGTTAAAAATCACGCTATCAATCTGTTAGCTCCTCAACAGGTGACAGATAGCGCAATATGGCCCGAGAATTCGACCCCTACAGCCTGTCCAGCCCGCGGGCTTATCTGACTTTCATGATCATCTTTCTGGTGATCGTGGCCTTTATCGCCTTCATCCTGTTTCCGCAGATTTCCACCGCCTTCGTGAGCAACCCGGGCCTCAACGGCCTCATCGTCATGGTCGGCATCTTCGGCGTGCTGCTGCTGTTCGGGCGGGTGATCCGGCTGTTTCCGGAGATCACCTGGGTCAACAGCTTCCGCATCGGCGATCCGGCGCTCGACACACGTTCGCCGGTGTTGCTGGCCCCTATGGCTGCGCTTCTGGGCAACAAGGGCGGCGACATGGCGCTGACCCCGACGACCGCGCGCTCGATCCTCGACAGCATCGGCATGCGCCTTGAGGAATCGCGCGAGATATCGCGCTACCTGACCGGCCTTCTGGTTTTCCTCGGCCTGCTCGGCACCTTCTGGGGACTGCTGCAGACCGTCAGTTCCGTGGGCGCGACCATCCAGTCGCTCGATGTCGGTTCCGGCGACGCGAACGTCATTTTCGAGGACCTGAAGGCCGGGCTCGAAGCCCCGCTTTCCGGCATGGGAACGGCGTTTTCCTCCTCGCTCTTCGGCCTCACCGGCTCTCTCGTACTCGGTTTTCTCGACCTTCAGGCCGGCCAGGCGCAGAACCGCTTCTATAACGAACTGGAAGACTGGCTTTCCACCGTCACCGATATCGATCCGGAGGACAGCCTCTTCAGCGCACCGGATTCACCGGGTGTCGAACACATCCAGGCCTCGATCTCCGCGCTTCAGAAAAGCGTCGAGGAAGGTGGCGGCCGCAACGCCAACCAGGCGATGGCCAATCTGGCGGAAGGCATCCAGGGCCTCGTCAAGCATGTGCGCTCCGAACAGCAGATGATGCGCGACTGGGCCGAGGCCCAGGGCGAACAGCAAAAACGCATCGAGGGACTGCTCTCCTCCATCTCTGCCGCCTTCGACCGCGCGAAGGAGTAAGGAGATGGCAGGAAGTCTCCGCTCGCGCCGCCGGGCCCAGTCGACGGACTACTGGCCCGGCTTCGTCGATGCCATGGCGACGCTCCTGCTCGTCATCATCTTCATGCTGTCGATCTTCATGATCGCCCAGTTCTTTCTGTCGCAGCAGCTCTCCGGCCGCGACACGGTGCTGAACCGCCTGAACATCCAGATCAGCGAACTCACCGAACTGCTGGCGCTGGAACGGGCCAACTCGGGCGAACTGGAAGACACGATCCTCGGCCTTCAGGCAAGCCTGAGCGACGCCGAATCCGAACAGACCCGGCTGATGGGCCTGCTCGACAGCAGCTCCGGCGCCGCCGATACCGCCGGCGGCCGGGCGGCAAGACTGGAAAACCTTCTCGACGATGAACGCCAGGTCAGCCAGGAGGCGCTGGCACAGGTCGAACTTCTCAACCAGCAGATCGCGGCGCTAAGACGCCAGATCGCCGCCGCCAATGCCGCGCTCGAGGCGTCTGAAGCCAAGGAATCCGACAGCCAGGCCAAGATCGCCAGCCTCGGCCGCCGCCTCAACGCGGCCCTCGTCCAGCGCGTCCAGGAGCTGTCCCGCTACCGCTCCGACTTCTTCGGCCGCCTGCGCGAAATCCTGTCCCAGCGCTCCGACATTTCCGTCGTCGGCGACCGCTTCGTGTTCCAGTCCGAGGTGCTGTTCGATTCCGGTTCGGAAGACATCAACCCCGATGGCCGGCAGGAACTCGAAAAGCTCGCCGAAGCCATCCAGGAACTCAGCGGGCAGATCCCTGACGAGATCAACTGGGTGCTGCGCGTCGATGGCCATACCGACGCCCGGCCGCTGTCGGGCACCGGCCGCCTGCGCAACAACTGGGAACTGTCGGCCGCCCGCGCGATTTCCGTCGTCCGCTACCTGATCGAGAAGGGCGTCGACCCGAAACGCCTCGTCGCCGCCGGCTTCGGCGAATTCCAGCCTCTGGAAGAAGGCGAGACACCCGAAGTGCTCGCCAGGAACCGGCGCATCGAGCTGAAACTGACGGAGAGGTAGGAAACCTCCACCGCAGATGAAATCGGCGCGATCCGGCAGACGAAAAGGATAGACCGGCGGTTCGAAAATCCTTATTTTTACAGAGCTTGACGTCTTCCAGACTTTCGCTTGTCACGGGCTGAAGAAATCTCGTGTCCGCCTGCCTGATATGCATTTTCTCAAACTTATATCCATGCAAAAATTGAAAACTCTTGGGACTCCCAAGAAATTCTTCGGCGACCGCCTGAAAGCCGACAGATTTCAACAAGTAGGTTCCCAATCAAGTGTCGAGCCGGAGATAAAATTCGAAAGAATATCCGGCGTTGATCAGGATCAATCAAATTCGCGGCGCTCCTGATACGTTCCTTGCGTGCAACATTGCTTCCCAAAGGAGCAAATGGAGACGGCCGAATTGGCTGGCCCACAATGAAAGTTGCACCTATCGCGTGAGGAGCAAGATTATGAGTAAGGGCATAATTCCCGAAATGATTGCCGAAGGGATAGGAACTTTCATTCTTGTTCTCTTCGGCGTGGGATCGGTTGCGGTATCCGTGTGGACCGGCGGCTTGAGCCTGTGGCCCGTTTCGCTGATGTTCGCGCTCGGCGTCACCCTCGGTGTCTATGCATCCGGCAAGGTATCGGGCGGCCACATCAATCCGGCGGTCACACTCACCCTGGCGGTGTTCACCGGGTTTCCATGGCCCAAGGTCGCACCCTACATCGTCGCGCAGTTCATAGGCGCGATGCTCGCCTCCGCTGCCATTTACGGCTTTTACTCCGGCATCGTCGCGCACTATGAGCTTGGCGCCGGTCTGGTTCGCGGCGCGCCCGGAAGCCAGTTGAGCGCGATGGGTTTCGGAACCTACGCGCCGAATCCCGCCTTCTTTGGAACGGCTGAGGAGGCCTTCGCGCAGGTTTCGCTGGTGAAATGGTTCCTCTCGGAAGCCTTCACGACGTGCATTCTGGTCTTCGGCGTATTGTTCCTCACCGATCAGCACAATACGTCCGCGCCGTCGGCCAACCTTGCACCCTTCTTCATCGGGCTCCTGGTCGCGGCGCTGGTCGCCTATGAGGCACCGATCTCCATGACCGCCATGAACCCGGCGAGAGATCTCGGTCCGCGTCTCATGTCGTTCGTTTTCGGCTGGGGCGAGATGGCTATTCCCGGTCCGCGCGGCGGCTGGTGGATTCCCACAGTAGCCTCAATTGCCGGTGGTCTGGTCGGTGGAGCCTTCTATCGCGGTTACTATCGCGCGGTCTTCCAAGCCTACGACACCGAAACCCCGGAATGGGAGAAAAAGCCATGAAAAAGCTGATCAACAACGCCGAAGACGTCACTGTCGAGCAGTTGAAAGGCTTCGGGCTCGCCTGTGACGACATCGATGTGCATTTCGACCCGAACTTCGTGAATGTCGCCGGCGGCGTCAAGGACCGCGTTGCCATCGTGTCCGGTGGCGGCTCGGGACATGAGCCGCTGCACGGCGGATATGTCGGCTTGGGCATGCTGGACGCGGCGTGCCCGGGTCAGGTGTTCACCTCGCCGACGCCCGACCAGATGTTTGAGGCGGGCAAGACCGTGAATGGCGGGCGGGGCATCCTGCAGATCGTCAAGAACTACACCGGCGACGTGCTGAACTTTCAGATGGCCGCCGACATGTTGCGCGATGAAGGAATAGAGGTGCGCAACGTGATCATCGACGATGACGTGGCGCTGAAGGATTCCCTTTATACCGCCGGCCGCCGCGGCCTCGGGACAACCGTGATTGCCGAGAAGGTCTGTGGTGCTGCCGCTAGGGAAGGCTACGACCTCGACAAGCTTGCCGCCCTTTGCAAGAAGGTCAACATCTACGGCAAGAGCATGGGCATGGCCCTGACCTCCTGCACGACCCCGCAAAACGGCACGCCAAGCTTCGATCTGCCGGAGGACGAGATGGAGATCGGCATCGGCATTCACGGCGAGCCGGGCACCAAGCGTGATAAGATCAAGAGCGCCGATGAGGTGACCGCGATCCTGGCGGGCCGCATTCTGGAAGACGAGGCCTATACGCGCAATCTGAGCGAATGGGACCCGGCGAAAGGCGACTGGGTCGATGTCGAGGTCACCGACATCACGTTCCAGAAAGGCGACGAAGTCATTGCCATCGTCAACGGCATGGGTGGCACCCCCCTGTCCGAGCTCTACACGGTCTATGCCAAACTGGCCGAGCTGACGGCGCAGCATGGCGTGAAGATCGTGCGCAATCTCGTCGGAAACTACATCACCTCGCTCGAAATGGCCGGTGTCTCCATAACGCTGGTCAAGACCGATGAGGAGATATTGCGCCTGTACGATGCTCCTGTGAAAACACCGGCACTGCGTTGGGGGATCTGATCATGGCGGATGCGCGGGCGGGGGCCGGGACTGTCACCGGCCCCATGGTGCGGGCATGGATCGAAAAATCGGCGGAGGTGCTTGCGGAAAACCGCAAGTACCTCACCGAACTCGACTCGCCGATCGGCGATTCCGACCATGGCAACAACATGGACCGCGGCTACAAGGCGGTCGTGGAAAAGCTGCCGGAGGGAGACGACATCGGCGCCATGCTCAAATCGGTGGCGATGTCCCTGATTTCCAAGGTCGGCGGAGCGGCGGGACCGCTTTACGGAACCATGTTTCTCGATGGCAGCAAACCCTTGATCGGCAAGACCGTCGTGAGCGGAGAGGAACTGGCTCAGTTTTTCGCCGATGCGATTAACGGCGTCAAGAAACGCGGCCGTTCGGATGTGGGAATGAAGACGATGCTCGATGCGCTTGCTCCCGCCTCCGACGCCTTCAGGGCGGAATTCGCCAAGGATGGCGATATGCCTGCATCGCTTAAGGCAGCGGCGGCGGCGGCGAAGCAGGGAATGGAAGCGACCATCCCGATGCAGGCACAACGCGGGCGCGCAAGCTATCTCGGCGAACGCAGCATCGGGCATCAGGACCCGGGCGCGACATCCAGCTATCTGATCCTTCAGGCCTTCTCCGACGCCGTTGAAGAGGCGGCGAAGTGATTGGAATTGTCATTGTCTCGCACAGCGGAAAACTGGCTGAGGGCCTGAAGGAAATCGCCGACGTCATGAGCGGCCAGCCGGTGCCTGTCGCAGCGGCCGGAGGTGTGGACGATCCCGAAAGCCCTCTGGGCACGGACGGCATCCGCGTTCTGGAGGCCATCCGCGACGTCATGTCGGACGACGGCGTTCTGGTCTTTGCCGATATCGGTTCCGCCAGACTGAATGCCGAGATGGCGATTGACCTGTTGGAGCCGGATGAACGGGAAAATGTGCATTTTTGCGATGCGCCCCTTGTCGAAGGCGTGCTTGCCGCCGCCGTCCAGATAGGTGCGGGAAGCCCTCTTCAGACAGTCATGCGGGAAGCCCGTGAGGCGGCGCTGCAAAAAGCCCCCCCTCCCGGGGAACCGCAGGAAACGCGGACCGGCGGCGTGGTGCGTGAATTCACCATCCGCAATCCGATGGGCCTGCATGCCCGGCCCGCCGCGCTTCTGGTCACCACCATGAACGGGTTTTCCGGAGATATCCGGCTGGCCAACCTCAGCAAGGGCAGGAATCCGGTCAACGCCAAAAGCATCAACGGCATCATGCTGTCCGAAGTAACCGCCAACGACCGGATTTCCGTGACGGCCGACCCTGCCGAGGCGGAGGCCGTCTTCGCCGCGATCGAAGAACTGATCCGGGCGAATTTCGGCGAGGAAGGATCTGTCGCCTCCAGGCCCGCACCGGCCGGCGTCCCTCCCCGGCCGGAAACAACGTCTCCTGCCGTGAGCGCGTCCGGTGCGCTTGCAGGCATTTCGATCGCGCCCGGCTTCGCGCTCGGCCCGTTGCACCATGTCAGGAGCACCCTGCCGGAGATCGAACCGGTGGCGGTCACGGACCCTGTGGCCGAAGCCGAACGCTTCACACGGGCCCTGTCCGGCGCGGAGACCGAAATCAGAACGTCGCTGGCCGATGCGGGACAGCGGATCAGCGCATATGACCGCAAGATTTTCGATGCCCATATCAGTTATCTGCACGACCCGGAAATCATCGAAACCGTGAAGCAGCGCATTATCGGGGAACATGTCTGCGCGGAAGCGGTCTGGCGCGATGTCGTCGCCGGTCTCGCCCGAACCTACGCGGCATTGGAAGACCCGTTGCTGCAGGCAAGGGCAGGGGATGTGATCGATGTCGGGCAACGCGTCCTGCGCTTTCTGACAGGTGGCGAGACCTCGCCTGCCGCCGTGAGCGAACCTTCGGTTCTGGCCTTTGAGGACCTGCGTCCTTCGGATGTCCTTGCCATCGACGAAAAGACGATTCTGGGCATTTGCACCATGTCCGGCGGCAAAACCTCGCATGCCGGCATTCTCGCCAGCGCGTTGAGCATTCCGGTGGTCTTTGCAGTTGGAGATGCGCTGGCAGGCGTTGCGGAAGGCAGGCAGGTCCTGCTCGACGGCACGGCAGGCACGATCGTCCTCGCCCCTGACGCGGAAACCATCGCCGCCATGGAAAAGGACCGCAAGACCTGGGAAGACCGGCGCGCGCGCGCCGAAGCGGTCAGAACGCTTCCCGCGCGAACATCGGACGGTCACGAAATCCGGGTCGCCGCGAACATGGCATCCGTGGAAGAACTGGGCGTGATCGCCGGCAGCGGGGCGCAGGAAGTCGGCCTTCTGCGCACCGAATTCCTGTTCATGCACCACGATTCAGCGCCAGGCGAAGACGAGCAGTATGAGGTGTACCGCACCATTGTGGCAGGACTGTCGGGCAGGCCGCTGACTGTGCGCACGGCGGATATCGGCGGGGACAAGCCGGTCCCCTATATGGACCGGCCACCGGAGGCAAACCCCAATCTGGGCTGGCGCGGTCTGCGCTACAGCCTCGGCGTGCCGGAGTTTTTCGATGTGCAGCTTGCCGCGATCCTTCGCGCCAGCGCCCATGGCCCCGTGCGGATCATGTTTCCGCTCGTCAGCACCCTTCACGAGGTAAAGGCCGCGAAGGAACGGCTCCGGGCCGTGATGAAGAAGCTTCGGGCCCGCAACCTGGCCTTTGACGAGAACGTCGAAGTCGGTCTCATGATAGAGGTGCCGGCGGCGGCGGAGATGGCGGACATCCTCGCGCCGGAAGTCGATTTTTTCAGTATCGGCACCAACGATCTGACGCAATACGTCATGGCCGCCGATCGTGCCAACGCCAAGGTTCAGGATCTATTCGACCCATTCAATCCTGCCGTCCTGCGCATGATCGCCCGCTCGATCGAGGCGGCCCATGAAGCGGGCATCTGGATCGGGATGTGTGGCGCGATGGCCGGCAGCCCGGTTGCCGCCCCGATCCTGATCGGGCTCGGGCTAGATGAATTCAGCATGACGCCGTCCGACATCGCCGAATTCAAGCTCACCCTGAGTGGATTGTCCCTTCCGGCCTGCCGCGATCTGGCGGTGGACGTCCTGAAATTGAGCTCGGCGGACGCCGTTCGCGACCGGGCAAATGTTCTGCTCGGCCGCTAGGAACGCAGATCCTCAGTCCCGCAGGACCGCCATGGCTTCCTGCGACCAGCTGGCCCAGACCGGGGCTTCACCCAGCCCGTTGGCGAGAGACGTATCCACATAGGCCCGCATGGCGAAATCGGGAGCGTTTTCCGCGCGCAGGTCCAGTTCGGTCCGGCTGCCCTTGAAGGTCCGTCCGGCAATCCGGACGGCAACCGCGTTGGGCTGGTCCTCCGGCTTGTCGAGGGAAAGCTTCATGCCTTCGAGACGGATCGAGGCGGCCACCTGTTTGCCGGGCTGCAACCCTCCGGACACGGGCGGACGACCGGCCAGTTTCAGGCCTTTCCAGTCGAGCGTGACATCGGAGCCGCTGACGGCATCGACCCGCCCCTCGATCAGGTTCGTCTCGCCCACGAATTCGGCGACGAAGCGCGAAGTGGGATGGAAGTACAGCTCTTCCGGCGTGCCGTCCTGTTCCACCACACCGTGGTTCATGACAACGATGCGGTCCGACATGGTGAGCGCTTCGTCCTGATCGTGGGTCACGAAGAAGAAGGTCTTGGACGTCCGGCGCTGGATCGATTTCAGCTCCGCCTGCACCTGTCCGCGCAGCTTGGCATCCAGCGCGCCCAGCGGCTCGTCCAGCAGCAGCAGTGCCGGATCGGGAGCCAGGGCCCGGGCAAGCGCCACACGCTGGCGCTGTCCACCCGAAAGCTGGTCGGGAAGACGGTCGGCGAGAACCGAGAGCTCCAGAAATTCCATCAGCTCGTTGCAGCGCTGCGCGATATCTCTCTTGCTCAGGCCCTTGAGTTCCAGGCCGAAGGAAATGTTGCGGCGGACCGTCATATGCGGGAACAGCGCATAATCCTGAAACACCATGTTGACCTTGCGGCGGTTGGGCGGAAGCCTGGTCACGTCTTCGCCGTTGACGATGACCCGGCCGGAGGTGGGGGTCTCGAAACCGCCGAGAATACGCAAGGTGGTGGACTTGCCGCAGCCCGACGGCCCCAGGAAGGTGACGAATTCGCCCTCCCTGATCGTCATCGTCAGGCTTTTCAGGGCTTCCGTGTCGCCAAAGCGCTTGTTGATCGCTTCCAGGCGAACAATCTCCCCGGCACCGTTTTCTTGGGAGTCTGTCATGATTGTAATTTCCCTTGTTTCATCCGGCGCGTGGTCCGTTCGGCCCAGATGCCGAGGAGGCCGGTCAGAACCAGAACCACTGTCGCGATTGCGTTGATTTCCGGCGACATTCCCGAGCGAAGCTTGGCGAAAATGAGCACCGGGAGCGTCGGCTGATAGCCTCCCAGAAAGAAGGAACGCACGAAATCGTCGAAACTGATCAGCATGCAGAAGATGCCGCCGCCAATGAGAGCCGGCCGCAGATAGGGCAAGGTGACCCGAAGGAAGGCAATGATGGGATCGGCGCCGAGATCCTGGGCCGCGTCGAGATGGCTCTTCGGCAAAGTACTCAGCCGGGCCGCGACGATCAGCATGACGAACGGCACGTTGTGCACGGCATGGCACCAGATGATGGCGCCGGTTCCGGGCGGAATACCCCAGAGCTGCGCATAGATGCGGAAGGAAATCGCCGAGATGATGCCCGGGATGAGAGCCGGCAGCAGCGTCAGTCCGTAGATGAGGCCCTTGCCGATGAAACCGCGTCCGTTGAGAAGCACCGCGATCCAGATGCCGACGACCAGGGAGATGAGCGTGGAGGAGACGCCGATCAGCATGGAATAGCCGAAGGCCGACAGGACTTCCGAATCCTTGAAGACCTCCACATACCAGTCGAGTGTCCACGAGCGGATCGGGAAGCCGATGAATTTGGAATCCTTGAACCCCATCGTGATCATGAGGATCAGGGGAACGAAGATATAAAGGACGAACGCCCAATAAATCATCGACATCACAAGACGTGTGTGGCGGGTCATTTGCGCACTCCCTTCTGCAGGCGGGTCATCAGGCGCCCGAAGGCCAGGCTGATCGCCAGCGCCGTCACGAACATCAGACACGCGAAGGCCGCACCGGTCGGCCACTCATCGCCGGCCGTATGGAAGAAGCCGGCAATGGTTTCCGCGAAGACCGTCGTCGACGGACCGCCCAGCAGAACCGGGGTTGCGTAATATCCCGTCGAGATCAGGAAGACGAGCGTTGCGCCTGAGGAAATGCCTTCCAGCGAAAGCGGCAGCGTCACCTTCCAGAAGCGCGTCCAGGGTCCCGCCCCCAGGTCGGCCGCGGCTTCCGTGTAGCTGCGCGGCAGCTTCTCAAGGGCCGAATAAAGCGGCAGCAGCATGTACAGCGCGCTGAGATAGATGATGCCGACCGACAGGGAAAAACCCGTGTACATGAAGGGGATCGGCCGGTCGATCAGGCCCAGCCACTTGAGTGCGAGGTTCACCGCGCCGTTATTGCCCAGAAGGATCATGATCGCGTAGGTGCGCACGATCTCGCCGACCCAGAACGGGATCAGCAGGAGCAGCAGAAAGACCATCTGATTTGAGCGCTTGACGTGACGGGCCAGGAAATAGGCGACCGGATAGGTCAGGACAAGCGTCGCGAGCGTCAGCGTCGCGGCGAAGGCAAGTGTCCGGAAAAACGGCATGACGAATATGGCGCTGCCGAAGAACCGCGCGTAGTTGTCGAAGGTGAATTGCTGTTCGTAGCCGCGCGAAACCGGATAGGCATCGACGAAACTGACATAGAACATTTGCAGCATGGGGCCGAGATGCTGGGTCAGCACCCACAGCACGGGAAATGCAAGCAGTATGACGAATTGGCGTCGCGGCGAACTCAGGAGCGCGTTTGAGAACGTCTGATAGAGCTGCGAAGCCGCTATCGCTCCCCAGAAGGATCGTCCTTCCCGCTCACCCGTCCGGTTCCCGGCGCCGCGCTCTCCCGCCAGTGTCGCAGCGCTGGTCTGAACCTTTCCAGACATTGTTTTTCCTTCGAACAAGACTGCGGGCCCTGGTAGTGGCCGCGGTCATAAGAATTATATCCGGATTTCGAATTATGCCGTACCCGGTTGAGCGACGCCTTCCCCTCGAAGGTCGAACGCGATGAACCGTCCGGCACCTGAATGCATTCCGGCAAGACCCCCGGAGACGCGAAACGCGCCTCCGGAGGCTCGTCTTGCCGGTGCTCCGTCCCGGGACATTTTTAAAAAATGTGTCCGGGACGATGCACTTGCAGTCGTAGCCTGAAAGCCGGTCGTCAGCGATCAGGCAGCCTTGATCTCTTCCACCGCCGGGTCGACAAGCTCGTACTTCATCTTGTTGGCTTCCGCCCTGAAGAACCTCATGTTCGCGAGTTCTTCTTCCGGGAAGCTGGTCGAAGCCTTTTCGGCATCCGTAAGATGCTGCGAAGCGTCCTTGTAGGTCGAAATGAAGCCCGATGCCCGGCTCATGGACGCACCGATCTCGCCTGAAGCCAGAATGGCGTTCAGGAAGGTGTAGGCATTGTCCTCGTTGGGAGCGTTGTTGGCAATGTTGTAGGTGTACACAAAGCCGTAGCTGCCTTGCTTGGGAATGGACATGGCGACCGGGAAACCATCACTCATGAGCGACGCGATCGGACCGTTCCAGGCACACGCCATGACGATGTCCTGGTTGATGAACATCTGCTGCACTTCGGCGCCGCCATCGTAGTACTTGCGGACAAGCGGCTTTTTCTCGATCAGGAAGTCCCGTGCTTCGGCAACGATCGCCGCGGCTTTTTCCGGATCGTCCAGATAGGCGACCATATTTCCGTCGTAGCCCTTCATCAGCATGACGATGGACAACATGTCCTGAAGGACATAGGCCGACTGGCCGGCATATTTGTCGGAGAAAAGCGTGTCCCAGGTGGTTGCTTCTTCAGGTGAGATCACTTCGGTGTTGTAGGCGAACACTTCCATGCCCGAAAGGATCGGCGCGCCCCACTTGTTGCCGTTGATCGTCGACCAGTCGCTTTCCGAGTAAACCGGATTGATGTTGCCCCAGTTCGACAGGCGGGTCGGGTCCATCGGTGCCAGAAGATCGCTGTCGATGAACTGCAGGAACCGGTGGCCGGCGACCGTCATGATGTCCACTGTGGGATTGTCGGCTTCCGCGGCCAGCAGGTTGAACTGCTTGCCCTGGTCGTCGACCAGCCGGACATTGACCTTGATCCCGGTTTCGCTCTCGAACTGCTCCTTGAATTCATCCGGAACGAAGTTGGCATATGTCCAGATATTCACTTCGCCGCCGGCGGCATAGGAGCGGCGCAGATAGGCCGGCGAAGCCAGGGTGGCTCCCGTCGCGGCCGCTGTGCCAAGGAAAGCTCTTCGGTTTAATATCAACTTTTTCATGCAGTTTCTCCACTGTTTGTCCACGCGATGATCTTTTATATTTGGTGGACGGTCCCCTCTTATGGCCGAAACGAACTAAGCCCGCTCGCCCGCTTCCGGCAGGTGGCCCGTCGAGGCCGCCTGACACAAGTCGTCCAGATTCATGTGCTCCAGGCCGATGGCCGGAAGCAGGTCATTCTCGCCAAAAAAATCACGTCCGTACATGGCTGAGAAAATTTCAACTCCCGCCTGGTGCAGCACCGCGGGACAACCGGCCATTCGGCCCAACGCCACCGTAACCGCCAATCCGAACGGAACGTCTTCGGTTACATAGCGGCTATCCGCCGTCGCCGGCCCCGTGCCGCCGCGGCCCAATTCATGCATTTCCCGGTTCATCTCGCTGATGGAGGCCACGGGCACGTGAAACGACAGATGAAAGTGCTCGAAGATGGTCCTGACGGACAGGCCAAGCTTGTCTGCGATGGCAAGCCGTTCCCGGTCGAGGGCTTCCAGAAGACGCCCGACATTCGGTGTCACGTGGTCCCCCTGCCCCCATGTTTCGCCCTTTTCCATCCGGGTGGCGTTCGCCAGCGCGATACCCATGTGGTTTTGAGGATTGAGGTTGGAAAGCGTTATCGCCAGCAGCCCGTCGCGGAGATTGAAGCGCTCACCGAACAACTGCTCGCACAGGGCCTTGCCGGCGTCGCTTTCCGTGGCCGGAACCGTGCACAGGTCGACAAGGGAACGCACCGTGTTGACCTGAACATGATCCGCGGCCTGTTTGCGGCCGGTCACCACCGTGGTGCCCCATGCGGTAATCGGCAGGACGACGCCTCTCGCCCTCAGCCTGTCGGCCAGATAGAGCGCGCCGAAGGATGCATGTGAGGAAATGATGACCGGCTGGCCATCGCGCAGATGGGGTACCAGCGTATCCATGACAGCCTTGTGCCCGTAGCCCGGGATAGCCAGGACGATCACGTCGTTTCCCGACACAAGCTCGCGGGCATCGCCGGCAAGAGCCGGCGTGAACACGGCCTCGATCGCACCCGTCGCCTTGAGCTTGCCGCCCGCGCGCAATCCCGCGGTTCCCTCGCCCGACGGCGACCAGAGCATCGGCTCATGCCCCATCTGGTGCAGCAGCGCGGCCGTTCCAAACGCGATTGATCCGGCGCCGGCAACGCCGACCTTCAAAGGTGTATCGGTCATCATGCGCCGCCTTTCCGCACCGGATCGCCGAGAACATGCATGAGCCTGTTGGCCCAGCCGAACAACGCGGCGGACAGGATAAGATCGAGAATTTCCGCATCCTCCAGCCCTGCGGCGCGCAGCGCCGACATCTGTTCCGGGCTTGCCTCGGAAGGCGTCTGCGACAGGGCATGGGCAAAATCGAAAATCGCCCGGTTACGGGGTGAAAGATCGGCCCTCGTTCCCTTTGCGAAGAGCTCGTCGGTGACGGACGTGTCCTTTGCGATCTGGGCATGCCGGCTGGCGTGAACCGCGGCGCAATAGATGCAGTGATTGACCATCGAGGCGGCCAGGGCGCCGAGTTCACGTTCCTCGCGGGACAATCCGCCCTTGTCATACATGATGCCGTTGAACAGCGGCGAGCGGACCTTCAGGGTCTCCACGTCATGGGCAAGCGTCAGCACATAGGCGGAAATCTTGGTATTGGACGGTGTCACCTGAAGCGCTTCCAGCTGCTCCGGCGTCGCGTCTTCCAGTTTGATCGGCTCGACCCTCGGCCGCCAGTCGGGAACGTTGCGGGTGAATTTGCGGATGACATCGCTCATGGGCGGGCCTCCTTCATCAGCCGGATCCCCGCCAGGACACGGACCTGGTAGGCCATGAAGGCGTTGATTTCGCAAAGCCGGACAATATCGGCGTCGGACACGCCCGCCTCTTGCAGGGACTTGATGTCCGGCGCGTCGATATCGCGCGTTTGCACCGCCACCTTGTCCATGAAATCACATATTGTTTCGAGGCCCTGCGCTTTGCCGGAACGAAGAGGATCCGCCAGATCGGCGACGCTCGCATCTTCAATGAGCGCGCAATAGCGATCGGCCAAGGCGGTTTCGCCGTTCAACGCCGCGATACGGGCGGCGAGCGCCGCGCGGATATCATGCGACCATGCCCCCGTCTCCAGCGGCTTGAGCACCGCATCCTCGGTCGTCTGGGACAAGGCGATGATGTTGGAGCGCCCGTCGATGGCCGCCGCGACCGGACTGCCTGCAGGTATGCCCGATAATTCCAGAAGAGTGCTTTTCGTCAATGTCTCGGTACTCACGATAGGGCCTCTGCGGCTTCCGGTTCGGGTTGGGGCAACGGGGTCGGTGTCCATTCCTCGCCGGTCAGTTCGGGGGTAGCGTAATCCTGAAAGGCCTGCCAATGCGCCCCGATGTCCTCGCAATAGAGCTCGGCGGCAATCGCCTTCGCCAGCCATGCGGCCCCTTCCGAGATGCCCGGAATGTCTCCGGAAACCTTGCCGAGGCTCGCCGTTGCGCCGTAGTTGAAGCAGTAGACGCTGGACAGCCAGGGCGCTTTGCCCGGTGTTCTTTCCCGGAAGGTGAAGTCCTGGTTCAGATAGGGGAAATGCCCCAGATCCCGGTTTTCCTCTCCGTGAGGGGGCTGATAGACATCGCGCCAAAGGGCGATCTCCCCGGCAGCGGGACCGAATTCGGCACGCGCCATGGGATCGACGCAAAAGCCGGTCCCGAGGATGAGATAGTCTGCGTGGTAGACTGAATTCTCGCCAAGGCTCAGCTTCAGGCCGCTGCCCGCTTCTTCCACTTTTCTGACCGGCAGATCGAAATGGAAATGGGCGTTCTCATGACGGGAGACCCGCAATGTCGATCCGTGCGGAGGGGGCGTCTGGGTGACGAAGGAATAATTCATGAAGCGCCAGCGCCATTCGTCCGGCATCGCGCTAAAGCCGGCGGTGAACCCGTAGCTGCCGATGCCCATCATCTTGTTGATGGTGGGCATCTCCTTGCGGCGGACCAGATGGCGCACTTCGGCCGCGCCATGTTCGAGTGCCTCCGCGGCATTGTCCACGGCCGAGGCTCCGACGCCGATCACGGCAACCTTTTTCCCCTTGAGCGCCGGAAAATCGATCTCGTCCGAGCTGTGGGCCCAGCACTTGCGCGAGATCCCGTCCATGAACACGGGAATGTTCGGAACACCTGTGCCGTCCCGGCCCGTTGCCATGACAAGCTTGCGCGTCAGGATCGAAGCCGTCTCAGCGCCCGTCAGGTGAAGACGCAAAAGCCCGCCTTCCGGCTCCACCCGTTCCAGGGCCACACCGTTTTCAACCGGAATGCCGAGGGCCTTGCGGTACCATTTCAGGTAATCCATCCACATGGGACGCGGGGCCTTGTCCAGCGTGTCCCAGGCTTTCGTGCCGAATTGCGCCCTGTACCACGCCTGAAACGTAAGCATGCCGTGACCGAAGGCCGGGCCTGTCAGCGTCTTGGGAGAGCGCAGCGTTTCCATCCGGGCGTAGTTCAGCCACGGGCCCTCGAGCCCTTCCGGATTGCGATCGAGAACCCGGATGTTGGCGACACCGCCGGTGCGCAGCGCCAGCCACGCCACCATTCCGCACATGCCGCCGCCGATGACGACAACATCGCTCACCGGTTCCCCGACCGCCTGTTTCGGCGGCACCCAGGACTTGCCCGGCCAGCACAGATATTCCAGGTTTTCCCGCAAGCGCTCTTCCAGAACCGTCAGGCCGGCGCCATCCAGGGCAAACGTGGAACTCGATTCAGACATCAGTCAATCCTTCAATACGCCGAATGGCGTTCTTCTCAGGCATCCCAACGCGGATGCAATTCGTCGATGTAAAAGGGATGGGCATGGACGCCCCGGTGAGTGCTCGCAATATGCGGATGATCCGGCGGCAGGTCCGGATGACTGTGTTCACGCAAATCGGGATCCTTTGCCGGCCACACCGCCAGACCGGCGATTGTCACAAGAGTGGCCAGGATCGCCAGCATGATCAGAGCGGTCGCGGGAGCAAACGCCGCGCCCAGCCAGCCGGCAAGGGGATAGGCGACGAGCCAGCCCGCATGGGACAGGGAAAACTGCGCCGCGAATACAGCCGGCCGGTCGGTGTCGGATGCCGAGCGCGTCAGCACCAGCCCGCCGGGTGTCAGGGTCAATGTACAGGCAGCCCCGAATGACGCCCAGAGCACCACCAGTTCCGGCAGGGCCGGTTGCAGCAGGATCAGCGGCGACAGAATGGCAAAGGTGAACGTTCCCGCCGCCATGACCCGCCGTTCGGGAAAAGAGCGCAGCAGGGACGGCAGCGCGAAGGCCATCAGGGCAGCGCCCGCACCGTAGCCTCCCATCAGCCAGGGGAAGACCTGCTCGGCATTTTCAAACCGCGTTCCGGCATAGACGATGGTGTTGACCAGGATCCAGGCCATGACCAGGGACAACCCGAAATTCAGGACAAACAGGCCGCGCAGCCGGGGCGTCCTGGCATAGATCCAAAGACCGCGCACCGCGCGTGTGAGAAATGGATCCTGACTTTGGACGCGCACGTCGCCTCCCCCCCGGGACAGCAGGAGGCAGACCGCGGATCCGGTGAAGCCCAGCGCGGCAAGGGCAAAGAGATATTCCGTGTGCATGAACAGCAGCGCCGCCCCGACCAGGATAGGCGTCAGGATGCTTTCCAGCGTATAGGCGATCCGGGAAAGGGCGAGAGCCTCCGAATAAGTCTCCTTGTCCGGCAGAACGGAAGGGATCATGGCCTGAAACAGCGGCGTGAAGGCGGAGGAGACCGCGAAAAACACAAAGGCCAGGGCGGCGATCGTCCACCAGGAGGACACAAAGGCCAGCGGCACCATGAACAGCAGCCGGGCCACATCCAGGCCGACCAGGGCACGCAAGCGCGGAATTCGCGTCAGGGCGGCCTGGGCAAAAGGCGAAAAACCGACATAGGCAATCATTTTAAGAGCGAAAAACAGTCCCAGTATCGGCCCCGCATGGCTCGCGCCACCGATCCGCCACGCCGCAAGCGACAATCCCGCCGTCATCAAACCGACGCCAGTGAGAGAAAGCACCTGCGATGCGAAGAGGAAGCGGAAGGTACTGTGGCGAAGTGGGTTCAGCATTTCAGGGCCGGGCCTGTTCAAGGAGCGTCGCGGAAAACCGGCCGTTTGAGATGTCGGCCACATAATGTCGGGAAAAAGCCGCCTGTTCCCGGGCCAGCCTGTCCACCGATGCGATGACGAAATCGACTTTTTCATCGCGCATCAATGGCGACAAGTTTAACCGGACCCATCCCGGCTTTTCAATCTCTTCACCCGCGTCCAGCGCCTTCTTGATGGTGGCGGATGCCTCCCGGTCGATATCCAGAAGCGCATGGGCGTAGGATCCGGCACAGGCGCATCCACCGCGCGCCTGGATCCCGTAAACATCCGAAAGCATCCGCGTGAAGAGTTGATGATGAACCCGTTTCCCGTCCGCGTCGCGCACCTGGAATGAGAATATCGGCAAGGCTTTCGCGTCCTGATGGCCGAGAAGTTCGAGGTGCGGGTTACTGCGCCAGACGGCCAGAGCCCGGGCACGCAAATCCTGCTGACGTTCAGCCAGCCAGGTCGGGTCGATCGCATCCTTGACCATCAGCGCAAGACCGGCCCGGATGTCCCCCAGAACATTCGGTGTACCGCCTTCTTCACGATGTTCCAGGCTGGAAGAATAGATGTGATCCCAAGGGGATACAAATGATACCGTGCCACCGCCCGGCAGCGTCGGTGTCTTGCGCCGCGCGATGGCATCGCGGATTATCATGACGCCGGACCCGCCGGGACCGCCGGGAAACTTGTGCGGCGAGAAGACGATTGCGTCCTTGGCGGCATCCGTGCCGGCTTCCATGCGCATCGGCACATAGGGACCGGAACATCCATAGTCCCAGACCGCCAGGGCGCCGTGTGCCTTCAACAAACGCGTGACGGCAATGTCATCGGTCAGTATTCCGGTGACGTTCGAGGCGGACCCGAACGCACCGACGATGAGTTCGGCACCGGCATTCTCGCGCAAACGGCGTTCAAGAACATCCAGATCAGCACCGCCGCCGGAGCCCTCCGGGATTTCGATCACCTCGGCTCCGCTTTCCCGCCAGGGCAACAGGTTGGAATGATGTTCATAGGGACCGATCAGCACCACGGCACGCTTGCCGGATGCAACGATATGCGGAATGTCCAGGAGCATGACGATCCGGTTCAGACCGGCGGTCGATCCGGACCCCGTGAAGACGACCGAATAGCCCTCCCCCGCTCCGGTGATGCGCGCGATCTCCGCCCGGATCCGGGTCCGCAATTGGGTGATGAAAGCACCGCAGAAAGAAGCCTGCGTATGGCTGTTGGCGTAATAGGGAAGGACCCTGTTGCGAATAAAATCCTCGATCTGGCTCAGGGCGCGGCCCGAGGCGACATAATCCGCGTAGACGAGCTTCTTTGGGCCATCGAGACCGGGCACAAGGGCATCCTCGCCGATCAGGCCCTCCCGCAGCGCTTCAATGAGGTTCGGGTCACGCAAGGTGTTCCGAAAATCATCCAGGACGGTCTCCTGGCGTATGGCGGCCGGATGTAATTCCGTGGCGTTTATTCTTTCGCTCATAAATGTAATCTTGACATTCGAATTGAATGAATTCATCACATATTTTTAGCGATAACGCTTCCCAATTGGGTCATATGAACCATTAAACATGCTCAAGCTAGATCAAATTGATTGCCGCATTCTCGAAGAGCTTCAACGAGACGCGGCCCAGTCGCAACGAGAGCTAGCCGACCGGATCGGCCTTTCCCAAAACGCCTGCTGGCGGCGCCTCAAGGCGCTGGAGGCCGCGGGGGCTATCCGCAGCCAGACGGTGCTGCTCAACCGGGAAAAACTGGGAGCCGGTCTCGTCGTCATCATGATGATCCGGACCCGGCATCATTCCTCGAGTTGGCTGGCGACCTTCCGTGACCATGTCTCCTCCATACCGAATGTTGTCGATTTTTACAGGATCGGAGGGGACTATGACTACCTTATCAAGGTGGTAACACGCGACATGACCAGCTATGACGCGATATATCAGCGTCTCATTTCAGAGGTGGAACTGGAAAACGTGACCTCCTATTTCGCCATGGAAGCAATCGAGGAGCAGCGTCCTTTTCCGGTGTGCCGGACGGAGGACGATTAGACATGCGGGGCGCTCAGGCAGTCCCCCATGCACCATCCAGCCAACGGCATCATACGGATTGATCCTGCCGAAACGTCAAAAAACGGTGGCTTTCTGTCTCTTCCTTGCAGCCTATATCAGGTTGCCACCGACGAAGATCACGGCGAGACCGGTGCCTGCGGACAGCAGCCTTTTCCACGGCGTCCTGTAGCCGATGATGCCAAAGGACACGAGACCGAGACCAGCCCCGATCTTGACTGCCGACGCAATCGCGGCGACCGGCGCGACCGACAATTGGATGACGGACGGATTGGCGATCATGGCAAGCGGAATGACATAAAGGCCAACGCCAAGCGCCATCGCCGTCATCGCGACCTTGAGCCAGTTTTCCCCCACCATGCCGGCGGCGATGAAAACGGCGCCGCACACCGGCGGCGTGATCGTCGAGAGCAGGGCGAACCAGAATACGAACAGATGCGCCTGCAGCGGCTCAAGCCCCTGCTGTATCAGCGCGGGACCTGCGACGGACACGCATATGACGTAGGCGGCGGTTGTCGGAACTTCCATGCCGAGCACAAGACAGGCCAGCGCCGTCAGGAACAGCGACGGCCACAGATACCCGCCCGAGCCGGACAGGATCAGGGATGTGATCTTGACCCCGAGCCCCGTGATCGCGAGAACGCCGATGATGATAGACGCACAGACAATGATGGCGGCAATAACGGAGACCTGGCGCGCCGCGTTCAGGAACGCTTCTTCCATCCTTCGAAGGATTTCCCGGGGATCGAAGCTGCCCCTTGCATTGAAGAAGAGCAGCACGAACCCGGCCAGGATGGCGATGCAGGCCGCATATTGCGGCGTATAGTTCGCCAAGAACATGCCGTGGAGCAGAACCAGGAACGGCACCAGGAAAAAAGCCGAGGTGATGACAACCTGCCTCAGGTGCGGTTGATCTTCCCGTGCGACCGAAGCAAGGTCGAAGCGACGGGCGTAGGCATTGATACCCACCCAGACAGCGAAGAAATACAGCACGGCCGGAAGCAGAGCCGCCGCCATGATCTGGGTGTAGGGTACACGGGTCAACTCGACCATGACGAAGGCCCCGGCGCCCATCAGCGGCGGCATGATCTGACCGCCCGAGGAGGCCACCGCTTCGACCGCACCGGCCAGTCTCCTGGGATAGCCGAGCCGGGTCATGGCCGGCAGGGTGATCGCACCGGTGGAGGCGACATTCGCGGAAGCTGACCCGGAGATCGATCCAAACAGCGCCGACGACAGGACCGACACCTTGGCCGCTCCCCCCTTCAGACGGCCCGCTGCGGCGGCGGCAACATTCATGAAGCCCTGTCCCGCCTCCCCCGCATTGAGCACCGCGCCGAAGATCACGAAGATCGCCACGACGTTGACCGAAACGCCGGTCAGGCTTCCCCAGATGCCGCCTTCCGCTATTGTCAGCGTTCCCAGAAAGCTGGCAACCGGCGTTCCCGAATGACCGAACTCACCGGGTATATGCTGTCCGAAAAGACCGTAGGCGAGGGCAAGACCGGCAACGATCGGCAGCGGCCAGCCGATGGCGCGCCGCGCGCCCTCCAGGACAGTCACCAGCAAAACAACGGCAACGACGCGCTGGAAGGTGCCTTCCAGAAAACCGTACTGGTCGGACAGCGCGGACTGGTTGACCGCGACCCAGATGCAGGCGGCAACTCCCGCGGCGCAGAAAACCGCGCCACTCGCCCGCCGGGTGGCTCCGCCGCCCGCGAAAACGAAAATCCAGGGCAGCGCCAGAGCAAGATGCAGCGGCCGGCTGACGAGATTGGGAACGAGCCCGGAAAAGATCAGCCCGAGGTGAAAGGCGACGAGAGTGACGGCAAGAACGATCATCGCCGTTCGCCAATAAGGCGTGTTTGCAGGTTCGCTGCGGATCATGGAATTGCTTGTCTGACTGAGATCGGATTGCGGGTTGACCGGCACCGGTCGGTACGTCCGGCCAAAGACATCCGGCACACGGAGCCGGCAGCAACTGCTGACGGCCGTGCACCGGACGATTCAAGACACCGAGCGGTGATTACTGCTGCGCGTCCGTAAGTTCAATGCCGGCTTCCTTGTAGTAGCGCACAGCACCGGGATGAAGCTTGCCGGTAATATTCGCCATCAGCGCCTGATCGACACCGTTCCACCACGGCGCGTCCTCGCCCATACCGGCCTTTTGCTCCCAGAAGGTCTTGGTCAGCGTATAGGCCGTGTCGTCATCCATGGCTGTGGTCGTGAAGGCGGCGACCGGCAATGAGGTGGTCGCAATGTCTTCTTCCTGACCGGCATATGTGCCCGCGGGGATCACCAGTTTTGCGCGCTTTGTCTGCGCGATCTGGTCATCATTCAGAGAAAGGACATGGACATCGGAGGACGCGGCGGCCTCAATGACATTCGGCGCCGGCCAGGAGCCGGCCGTCACGAAACCGTCGATCTGACCGTTTTTCAGTGCCGCAACCGCGTTCGACAGCTCGACCTCGGCAAGATCGATCTTGCCTTCCAGACCGAACTGCTTGAGGTATTTTTCACCTTCCGTGGCTCCGAACGATCCCTTGCCGAGCAGGATGGTCTTGCCTTCCATGCCCGCGAAATCCGTCACGCCGCTTTTTTTTGACATCACGAAATGCATGGTCAGCGAAGGGATCGGAAACAGGGCGCGGATCTCGTCGAACTTCGGGTCTCCCTTGCCCTCGAACATCGCCTTCCCGCCCTGAGCCAGCGACACCAGCACCGGAGGAGTGGTAAAGACATAGTCTCCACCTCTCGCCTTGGCTTCCATCACGTTCTGGACGGAGCCCTGACTTTCCTCGACGGTCACGATCATCTCGCCATCGCTTCCGGCCTTGATGGCTTCGGCAATCTGAACGCCCATCTGGTAGTAGGAGGAAGCTGACTTTGCGGACTTGTAGGTGATCCGCGTTTCGGCCTGTGCCTGTGTGACACCGAAGGCGAGTGCGAGCGTAAAGCCCAGTTTGAGCAGGTTGTTCGACATCTTGTTCTCCCTGAAAGGCCGGAAGACTATGTCCTGATCAACAACGTGGCAACGCGTTTTCGCCGCTCATCCGGAAAACGAGGTTTTCAGGGTAACAAAAAACCGCCGACTGTATCGGTCGGCGGTTTGACAGTTCGCAACAGAACGGATTGAAAGCCTACTTTTCCTTGGCAGCTTCGTCAGTTTCCGTTTCGTCAACGGCTTCGGCCTCTGCGCCAGCTTCAGCCTCTGCGTCAGTTTCCGCCTCTGCGTCAGCCTCTTCGGCAGCCACGACCTCTGCCTCAGCTTCTGCTTCGGCTTCCACGCCGGCTTCAGCCTCTTCGCCAGCCACGACCTCTGCTTCAGCTTCAGCTTTCGCCTCCACGCCAGCTTCAACCTCCTCGCCAGCAGCATCGGCCTCGACTTCGACGGCCTCCTCACCGCTCACCTTTTTCGGCATGCCCAGGTTCGCAAAGACCGCTTCCGCGTCGAACACCTCTTCTTCCTCACGCTTGATCGGTTTGCTCGTGCCGAACGAGAAGGCAGCGGCGAGGGCATCATCGCTGGTCGATTCCTCGACCGGCATCAGCGTTTCGACGGGACCGCCGGCGACCGGCTGCGGTGCATTCTTGGCGGCCTTTTCGACTTCCATATCCAGTTCAAGCTGGCTGCACAGGCTTAGGGTGACCGGATCGGAGGGAATCAGGTTTGACGAATTCCAGTGGGTACGGTCGCGGATCGCCGCGATTGTCGGCTTGGTTGTACCGACCAGCCGCATGATCTGCGCGTCCTTCAGTTCCGGATGGTTGCGCACCAGCCACAGGATGGCGTTCGGACGGTCCTGGCGGCGCGAGACGGGCGTGTAACGTGGTCCCTTGCGCTTGGATTCCGGCACCACCACTTTCGAGCCCTGAAGTTTCAACTGGTAGTTCGGGTCGCCCTGTGCCTTCTCGACTTCCTCACGGGTGAGCTGGCCCGTCAGGATGGGATCGAGGCCCTTGATTCCCTGCGCGGCTTCGCCATCGGCAATCGCCTTCACTTCAAGTGGGTGAAGCTTGCAGAATGCGGCAATCTGGGTGAAGCTCAGCGCGGTATTGTCCACAAGCCAGACTGCGGTTGCCTTCGGCATAAGCGGCGTATTCGCCATCGGATAAATTCCTCTCGTGTGCTCCCTTGCCCGGCAGGGCAAAAAAGCGATGTTCGATTTCCATTTTAAGGGAAGTGGCCGGAATATAGGAGAAACGCCGCCAAAACGCAACGCACTTGCATTCCGGCGTTTCCTCGCGCCTTCCCTCGTAACTCAGCCCCCCACGGTCAGGACTATTTTGCCAATATGACCAGAGCTTTCCATCCGCCGATGCGCCTCGGCAGCCTCGGCCAGCGGAAAGGTTGAATCCATGACCGGCCGGATTTTTCCCGATTCGATCAGCGGCCAGACCTTTGCTTTCAGAGCCTCCGCGATCGCGGTCTTGAAGGCATCGCTGCGCGGTCTGAGCGTACTTCCCGTATGCGTCAGCCGCTTGACCATCAGTCGGGAGAAATTCACCTTTTCCGATACGCCGTTCAGCGTCGCGATCTGGCAGATCCGCCCCTCCACCGCGGCCGCTTTCCAGTTCCGCTCGACATAATCGCCGCCGACCATATCCAGAATCACATCGACGCCTTCGCCATTCGTGACATCCAGGATGACCTTTTCAAACGCCTCCTCACGGTAAGTGATGACATGGTCCGCGCCGAGTTTACGAACAGCCTCCGCTTTTTCCGGCGAGCCGACTGTTGTGAACACCTCCGCTCCGAAGGCCTTGGCGAGCTGGATCGCGGTTGTCCCGATGCCGGACGTTCCGCCGTGAACCAGAAACCGCTCGCCGCTTTTCAGCCCGCACCGGTCGAACACATTGCTCCAGACCGTGAAGAATGTTTCCGGGAGCGCCGCGGCTTCTTCCAGCGACAACCCTGCCGGCACCGGCAAGGCATGGCCTTCCGCCACCTTGCAGAACTCCGCGTAGCCACCTCCCGAGCACAGAGCCGCGACCTTGTCGCCGATTGCGTGACGCCCGGCCCCTTCGCCGCAGGCCACCACCTCCCCGGCAACCTCGAGACCGGGAAGGTCCGAAGCGCCTTTCGGCGGCGGATAGGCTCCCGAGCGCTGCAGGACATCCGGCCGGTTAACGCCCGCGGCGGCAACCCGGATCAGGATCTCCCCCGGAGCCGGTTCCGGCAACGGGCGGTTTTCGAGCATCAGCACCTCCGGACCGCCAGGCTCCGATATCGCCACCGCGGTCATGCTGTCGGGCAGATTCTGCATAGCAACCCTTCCTTCTGGTTCATTTTGGGACTGGCTAGGCGATCCGTGCCTGGCATATGGTAAAATCGTACTGAACCTATTTGAAAGAATGCGGATCAGACAAGCGGAATGGAACGAATTTGCATGTCATGCTTGAGGGAATGAGGCCATGGGTCTGTTTGACGAAGATGTCCCCAAAAAACCCGCTTCGGGCGCGATTACCGTTGGGGAAGATTTGTCCACACTTTCGGAGACCGATCTCGCGGACCGGATCCAGGCGCTGAGTGACGAAATTAACCGCACTCGGCAGGAGCTGGAGCAACGCGGGAATATTCGCAATGCCGCCAACTCTATTTTTCAAAAATAACTTGGCAGATTTCTATAAAACTTCAAATAAATCCAGTCTGTTACCAACCCATATGGTAAACAGAGCAGGTAAAAATTAACTTGTTTACCTCTTGTTAATCTTTCCAAATTATAAATTTATGCATCCAGTCATCTGGATGTGAGTGGCTCCTGTCCACTCTGTTTGACGCCTCCCTGTTAATGACTCAGAGCCGCATTCCAGCGGCTCTTTTTTTTGGCTCCGCCCCATAGTACAGTGTCGCTGTTCTGGTTAATGACCGTTTGCCTTCGTAAATGGCACACGGATTGCTCAGTAAATGGCATGAAGACCTGCATTGTTCCAAAAAGGAACACATTGTCCCGGATGTTTAATCCTGGGTCAGCTCCAGAAGAGATGCAAGGTTCAACCGGAAGAGCAACTGAGGCGCAGTAATCCTATGACGGAAGACATGAAAAAAGCCGGTGGTCCTGTTGAAACGGTGCACATCGCGCATCACCTGGCCAGTTCCGACAACTTTCAGAGCCTGTTCCAGGAAGGCATGTCGCTGGTCGAGGAAACGGCCATGTACCTGGACGGAGAAGGCCGCGAGGAAGCCAAGCAGCTTCCCCGGCCCAGCTCGCTCGCCTATGCCACCGAATCCATGCGCCTGACGACCCGGCTGATGCAGCTCGCCTCCTGGCTTTTGCTCCAGCGGGCCGTGAACGAGGGCGAGATGTCCCGTGAACAGGCCGGCAGTGACAAGAACAAGGTCCGCCTCGACAAATTGAGCAGCGCGACCGGCGGCCCGGTCTGGGAAGAACTTCCCCAAACCCTGCGCGACCTGGTCGAACGCTCCACCCGCCTGCAGGAACGCGTGGTGCATCTCGACAAGATGCTCTACCGCAAGGACGAGGCAGAGCGGTCCGAAGAAGCCAATAACGACAACCCGGTCGCCTCGCAGATCAGCCAGCTTCACGCCGCCTTCGGCAAGCTCGGCTGAGCAGCAAAGTTTGTCCACCGATCCTGAAAGCCGCCTCCGGGCGGCTTTTTTATGGCTCCCGAGGCGATCCGATCCCTGCCGGCGACGGCCCCATTTCAGCGCCAGACGCGGAAATAATCCACGTGAAGGGCGGTCTGGCGGTGTTCTTCAATAAGGGGATCGGGAAACGGAACATCGGAGAGAAGAGCAAGGGTTATCAGCGGCCAGAAGACATCGTTTTGCCCGTCCATCTCGTCTGCCCGGCCGATATTCCAGATGACCGGTTCGCCGGAGACCGGGTCCTCGATCCTCTGGCGTTCAAAAAACAGACTGCAAGTCGCGCCATCGACAAGCATCCCGTAACGGAAATATCCGGTGGTGACGTCAACAGGGGTTGGCACACCGATGCTTTCGTGATGCTGCCCCGGCTCACCCCACTCATGCAGGTAAGCGCCGTAAACCTTCGGCTCGAATCCCTTGTGCTCGGCAATGTCCAGTTCGATGCTCGTTTCCGGATGAAGTATGCTGCGGCCGTTCAGGAACCAGAAGCCCGGAAAGGTCAACGGGTGTGCCGGAAACCACATGCGCGCTTCAAAATAACCGTCCCGCCATCCCTTCAGAAGCGTGCCGTCGGGTTTTGCTGTCTGGATATTGCCTGAGATCCACTGATATTCCGGCAGATCGTTGCCGTAATAGCTCGGCACGTTCATTTTGCGGCCGATATAGCGCGCTGAAATCTTGAGCGCCTTGCCGTTTTCCGTCTGTGGGTCATCCACGATTTCATAGGGCTGGAAACCTTCTTCACCTTCAATTCGTGCGAAGGCCGAGCGGCCGTAAAATCCGCTATCGAATGTGGTTGCCTTGCGGCCTGCATGCCAGATTTCCGGATCAAGCATTGCAAAAACCTCATCGAAAACCAGCGTGCGCCCGGCCAGCGGATCCATTCCCTCCTCAGCTGTGGGGACAGATGCGTACAAGGCCGTGGACAGCCCGCCGGCGGCGCCAGCGGTACGAATGAGAAGATCACGTCGGCTTATCAAGTCGGGCACTCCTCCGGAGGGATTACTGCTCCATCCTGTGCGCATCTGGTTCAATCGCGGACTTGCCGAAGGAGCCTCTTATGTTCGCGTAAATCTCGCAAGTTTGCAGAGCGACCCGGTCGACTGTCAGATAGCTGATCCTGATCTGGCTCCGTTTCTTCCATTCCGCCAACGTTTGCGGTTCGGCCAGAAGCTTGCACAGCTCCTCGGCGAGTGCCGCCGAATTCTGCGCCGGGACGATCAGGCCGGCTTCACCATATTCAAGAAGTTGAGGGATACCCCCAGCATCGCTGCCGATGACAGCGCATCCGGCTTCACGCGCCTCGCAAATGACGAGTGGCGCCGGATCGGCAAGCGACGGCAACACGAATATATCCGCAGCCTCCATCCATTTAAACGGTTCGTTCTGGCCGCCCAGAAACGTGATATTGCCGCTGGAGGACTGGGCAGCCGCTTTCTCCCGGTATTCCAGTTCATGAGGTCCACTGCCGACGATGTATAGATTGGCGGCGGGGTATTTCTCCCAGGCGCTGTCGAAGGCTTCGAGAAGATAGGTAAGTCCCTTGCGCGGATGCAGCCCTGCAACGATGAGAATGGCAGGATGTTTCAGATCGGCTTTCGTATCGTCCCGCTCTTCAAAGCGGGCAGAACCGATTGTTCCGTTCAGGACCACCCGCAATTTCGAAGCCGGGACACCGCGCCGTTCCATCGAATCCCTCACGGCCTGGCTGACGGCGATAACCCGATCGCCGAGCCGCATGAGATCGGCGCTTTTTTCAAACTCGTTGTGCACGGTTGTGACAAGTGGAATTCTCAAAAGCTTGCAGACCGGCCAGGCGAGAACGGCGCTTGTCATCATGTGCGCGTGAATGACGTCCGGTTTCCATTTCCGGACTAGAAAGAAGAGTTTCCAGAGCGATTTCAGCAAGGTGAAAGGCCGGCGCTCATGAGAAATTTCGAACCGCTCGACGCCCTGTCTTTTGAGCAGGTCATCGAAGTCGCCACTACCGCTGGCGATTGATACCTCATGTCCCTGTTTCTTCTGGGCGCAGGAAAGATCGACCGCCGCATGGACATGGCCATTCAGACGTTTGGAGTGATTGAGTAAATGCAAGACGCGCATATAAAATCCGTACTCTGGCAACCGAAGGAGACAAGCTAAACCACCTGCACTTCGCCGGCCGCGGAAATGAGAGAAGCCGTAAAAAAGTCAGCTCGCAAAATAACACACCATAGATCTGCAAATGCAAATATTGTGAAATTTGCCAATAAGAAAAACACAAAAGACTCGAAGAATCCAGTAAATTTTACATTTTTATTTGTTCCTCCTTGATCTCACCAACAACTTCAACAGTCTGTTTGAGATTGAAACCTTGCATCGCGCTTTCGGCTTCGATCGTCGAGACACGCGCCGTGGGCTGATAGTTGAACCCTCCCTGACGTCCGAAGGAGAGGATGCCGAAATCCCGAAGTGCCGAAATCGCGTCTTCAGCTTGTTTGACGGAACCCCGGCTGTAGATCGGGTAGGCATTTTCCAGGACCTGACTTCCCTCCAGCTTCAGGTCACCGGAGAAAAGTCGTGCATCGCGTACATGCGCGCGGAAATCCTTCTCGGCTTCCTCAACGCCCGCTCCGAGAAAATTGGAGATGACTTCAACCGCGAAATATTCCCGGCCATGAACCTGTCCGTAGAAGTCGGAATAAACGGTAAGACGCTTCCACGCGCCTTCATCGGAAAAATTATAGATTATCGACTGATCGAAACCTCTGTTTCCGGAGAAACTGAAATAGAGGGTTATCAGCGTGATGGTTCTGAGTTCGCTTCCCATTTCAATGCCGCAAAGGTTTGTGGCCTGGCTGACCGGGATCGTCGACACCACGTTTGCAGCACGGAAGGTACCGCCTTCGGTAACGACCGTGAAGCCGTATTTCGATTTCTGGACGGCATTCAGTTTTTTGCCGAGACTAAACTCGACCCCCAACTTGCTCAGCTTTTGCCGGACGGTATCATAGAGCGGCGCGAAACCTTCTTTTGGCCGGACGAGCTGCCTGTTTGACGGTGGCATGGACTTCTTGAAGCGGTGTTTCAATCTCTGCCAGACGCCGCGAAAGGAGGCGTTTTCACTGATCCAGAGCATCCTCTTTTTTGCCAGGTCGATATCAATCTGGCTGGGTTCGATTCCGTAAAACCGGTGCATATATGTCTTGAGCCCGGATCTGGTTAAAAGGCAGGATCCGATCCAGTAACGGGCGAATTCTTCGGCGCTATCCATCTGCCTTTGAAAAATCCGGGCGTAGAGCGCGGACACCAGGATCCGTGCGGTTACAAGCGGCCCCCCCGCCAGGATATCGTCGCGGACCGACACCGGGTAAGCGGTTATTTTTCCCTGCGGGTTCAGCCTTGCCCATTCCGGATGGACATTGACATAATGCGGCAGGAGTTCCGGAAAGTGTTTGATCAGCGGAGAATCGTCCTGAAAAATCAGGCTCCCGATGTCGAACGTGTAGCCGTTGGACGACCAATCAAGGTGATTGCCACCCAGGTGATCGTATTCATCGATGACAAGAATCCTGCCACAACCTTGTTCGGCAAGGATTGAAGCCGACACAAGTCCCGAAATTCCCGCACCAAGGATAGCTGTGTGAAATACCTGGTCCGGAGCTTCATCGTTTGGGAAAAAATTTTTCATTCACCGCCTTAAAATTTGCCCAAGAAATAAGCAAACCCGCCTAAAGATTAGAATAGTTCAGGTTATCTTATTGCTATATAATTTTTATACAAAGCCATTTGCGCAAGGAATTCTGGTTGGCGCAACAGTTTTACAAATTATACAAAAAATTTACTGTAAAGACATAACAGGATGAGCTATCCTTGACTTGCAATCAAACATATCTTGATCGTGCATATGAATTCTTGAAACAGAATTACCCTCAGTAAAACCAAGCTGAAGTTAAAAAAAATCTTTAGATTAAGAAATTTAGACGCGTTGAAATATCAAGAGGATGCGTTTTGCGTAAGGTTTCCCGATTTTCAATTGATATTCTGGACAACATACAAGTAGTTTCAACAGATGTTTTCGACACATTGCTGCTACGGAAAGTCAAATCTCAGACCTCGAGAATTTCCAAATGCGAAAGAGAGTTCTCCTCAATCCTCAAGAAGAACGGTTACGAGGTCGAAGCCTGTGACCTTGTAAAGGCCAGGCGCATGACCCAGCAGATGGTCTATCGGGCGCTGAATGTCGGTGGAAATGTGGGCGAGGTGCGGCTGACCGATATCGTTCGGTGGCAGCTTGAGCTGCTGTCACTGCCGGAAAGCTTTCTCGAACACCGTCTGGCCATCGAGGTCGAGACCGAGAAAAGGTCGCTTTTCGCCAACCGTGAACTGGCGCATTTTCTTGGCGCGTGCCGTCAGAAAGGTCTGAGAACGATTGCTGTCAGCGACACCGCCCTCTCCGCATATCAGGTCGCGGAACTAATCGGACATTTCCACGCCCCCGAACTCATCGACCGGGTCTATTCGAGCGCAGATGCCCAGGCGAGCAAACGGCACGGGGCGTTGTTCCGGCATGTCTTGGAAGAGGAAGGCGTTCGCGCGGACCAGGTACTCCATCTTGGAGATGACCATGTAGCCGACAGCCGTGTACCCGAAACGCTGGGACTGAAATCCCGCCACCTGCCGCGGAACCCGATCATGCGGTATCGTTCACTGGCGAACGGGGCCGCCACCAGATCCATGCAGATGTTCGGTGAGAAACTCTCCCGGCGCGGTGCCATCCACCGTACAGCCGATCCAGCCGAGTTCGGACACGATGTGTTTGGCCCAATCGTCGCCGAGTTCTGCCTGAAGATATGGCTATATGCCCAGCAGGCCCAGTCAGCCGACAAACCCTCCGTGCTTCTTTTTTGCGCGCGTGGCGGCGTCGGCATCCGCGAAGCGTATGAGCGCATCCTCGATGTGTTGGGTTTGCCCGGAGATGTCCGCCGCGAAACTTTCATGATTTCACGTCTCATTGCCGCGCGTGCCGCGGTCGAGAGCCGGAGCGCCGCTGCCCTCGACGAAATCGGCCGCGAATTCAACGGGCGGACTTTTTCCGATGTCGCCAAGGCGCTCGGTGGCGCCAGCCATGGCACATCGCCAGACTGGCAGAAGCCGTTTGATGCGGCCGGTTTCTATGCCCTGCTCGACAGCGAAGGCGGACGCGAACTGCGCGAGGAGATCCACGCTCAGAATACCATGTTCCAGCAGCATCTCGATCAGGTCGGCTGCAATGCCACGCGCCTCATCCTGTGTGACACCGGGCTTTACGGCAGCACGCAACGGCTTCTGGCGGCGGGACTAACCCAAAAAGGCTTCGAAACGGTTCACTTTGCCCGGAGCAACTACAAGGGCTTCGGCGAGGAGCATTTCGAAAAAGTCTCGGGATTGGTTGTCGAGCAGAACAAGTATGATCCGTTCCGTACCGAAAGCGTCGTACTCAGATACTGGCACATTATCGAAAGCCTCTTTGAACCGAAGGTTCCGTCGGTCCGCAGGTTCGAGCGGAACGACGACGGCAGTGTCGGCACCAACTCGGTCGATATGTCCTACCCGATCGACAAGGACCTCCTGAGCCCGATGCTTAGTGGAGTACTTCGTTACATTGACACCTTAAAAAGCGGCGAGCAGGTTTTTCGCGACGCCAGCACAGCCTGGCCACGCCTTAAGCAGGCGATTACCTTTCCACGGAGCCTCGATCTCGCGGTTCTCGAAGTCGGTGAGCGCTCTGTCGATTTCGGAAGGGCGGACTACGTCAAGGTTCTCAAGGAAAGCGGCAACCACAGCCTGCGGAACAAACTGGTGACGGTCAAATCGAACCTCTGGAAGGAAGGGGCGATCTCCCGTGATTTTTCCTCATTTGGCCTGCCTTTGCTGATAGCCTTGGAAATTACCTACGCGTTGCGGGGTGTATCCGCACGGTTTCAGAAGTAGCGGGAGGCACTAATGACTGCACTCATGATTTACGGTTTCAAGCTCCTCGCTTCCCATTGCCGGATCCTGCAGGCCTACGCAAATTTTTCAATTCCGCCGGACCACAGGACGGCTCAAACAGTCCGGAACAGTTTCAGTTGCGGCAAACTTTAAAAAATCCGGCGTGGAATGCCGGGAAATAATATAAATTTTCAAGAACTTGACCGAAATCCGCTTTAGCCGCTTGGATCCACCTCTGCGGTGCGCGGCCTGTGTTTGCGGACACAACATTCGAAAGTCGCAAATGATTGCACTCAGAGCTCTCAAGGGCGCCGGTTGGCTGGTATTTTCGCGCTTCACGGGGCGGGCGATCGATTTCATCATGCTTCCCATTCTTGCCCGCGTCCTGACACCGGCCGATTTCGGTCTGGCCGCGCTGGCGATGTCTCTGGTCCTGATTATCGATACCATTCTGGAAGTGCCGGTGACGCAGGCCCTGGTGCGGCTGGAGAAGATAGATCGGGAACACCTGGATACCGGTTTTACGCTGGGCGCGATGCGAAGCGGTCTCGTCGCACTGGTCGTTCTTGTGCTGATATGGCCTTTTTCACACATCAATGACGAGCAGAGACTTGTCCCGCTGATCCTGTTCATCGTCACCGGATCCATCGCCAAGGGTTTCGTCAGCCCGGCCATGGTTCACTTCGCGCGCAAACTCGGATTTCTGCAAACCTTCATGATGGAATTCGGGGGCAAGATCTGTGCTTTCGGGGCCGCAATGATCTTGCTTTATGCAGGCGCGACCTACTGGGCGATAGCGGCCAACTACGTTGCCGCTGCATTCGCCGCGACCGCCCTGTCCTATATTCTGGCCCCTTACCGTCCAAGGCTTTCGCTGAAGCGGCTCAATGACTTTGCGGCCTTCATAGGCTGGTACAGTGTTGCGCAACTGGTTTCGGCACTCAACTGGCAATTCGACCGGCTTCTCGTCGGCCTGGGATCCGACAAGGCCTCGCTGGGCCGCTATGCGATCGCTAGCGACCTTGCGACGATGCCGACGCAGAGCCTGATCGGACCTGCGCTTCAATCCGTCATGGCGGCGTTTTCCCTGATCGGCAACGACCGGGAGCGGCTTCAGCAGGCTTTCTTGAAGGCTGTCCGATTCGCTATGATGATCTCCGTGCCGGCGTGCGTGGGTATTTCCCTGACCGCCGATCTCGCGACCGCATTACTGCTCGGACCGAAATGGGCAGACGCAGCCGTTTATGTCAGCATTCTTGCGCTTGCGGTTCTTCCAATACCGTATTTTCAGACGCTCTATTCGATGTGCCTGGCGATCGACAGGCCCTTCCTGATTGTCAGAGTGAACGTGATTGATCTGTGTTTGCGGCTGCTGCTTCTGACGGCTGGCTTTTATGCCTTTTCCGTTCTTGGGGTCAGTATCGCCCGCGCATTCCTCGCGGTTCTGATGAGCGGCTTCTATCTTTATTATGCACGCCAGGTGGTGGGTGTCGGCATTGTCCAGCAGGTGAAGAACTTGTGGAAGATAGGCGTTGCCGCGATCGCCATGGCGATAGGCGTCGCAATCCTGCGGAGGGAAATGGCGGATCTGGAATGGCCGGCTTTTTATGAGCTAGCGGTCGTTGCTCCCGTGGGAGCCGCCGTCTATTTTGCGGCCCTTTTTGCTCTGGGACTGAGAGTGATCATCGGACGGTCCCGACTGGAGTTTTTCGACAGATACTGATGTCTCCGAAAGGTCCCGTTTTTCGCCAAAGGCACCGCACGGCACATCCGCCCGGTCGTCTTGGTAAACGACGGTCAGCCGAGCCTGGCTTTTCTCAATTTCCAGGCACAGGCTGGTTCGCGCCCTGAATCGTGAATGGCCATGCGTCTTTGAACTGTCTGTCGGCACTGACTGCGCAGCCCCGACAGATTTCAGGCCAGGGTCACCCCTGCACGAAAACCGTCCCGATAAGGTTGGCGCCAACCCGCATGAGTTGACGTTCCGCGTCCTGAACGTTTCCCAGAGTCGTCTTTCCGGCAGTGATCACGATAATAACGGCGTCCGCCTGAACGGAGAGCGACAAGCCGTCCGCCGAACCGTTCAGGGGCGGCAGCGACATCAATATCTTGCCGCGTCCGACCAAACTGCCGATAAGGTCTTTGGCACGCGCTCCGCTGAGATCCACACGCAGATTGATATCTGAATTTTGCGAATAGACCGGAAGAAACAGCAACCTCGGATTCTCTGTCAGCACCGTTTCGTCAAGGGTCGAAGGATCAACCACGGCATCTGCGAATGTAATGGTCTGGCTGGCGCGTTTTTCCCCGCCAGAACGATTGTTCCTGCTGCAGCCAGCATCCAGTAGCGTAACACGATGACCGCTGCGAATGTTCAATTCAGCCAGTCCGAGGCCTACGGTCGTTGGCGTCACGCTGTCTTCCCACGAAACGAGTGCAACGACGGAATTCCGCTTTTCGGCGAAAGGCGCACAAATCAGATCGATAGTCGTGCGCAGGTCTCGGAGAGCAGACGGAAATTTGCCTTCCGGATGGCGGTATATGACAGACGCAACGGAAGCGGGTGCAAGTTTGGAGCGCCGCCGCAGCCTGCGAGGCAGGGGAATATAACCAAGGCAGGGACCATTGAACTTGTTCTGCAGGTCGTTGATTTTCCAGATTTTCTTGTCAAGGGTGAACCGCAGGGCCGCCAGGCAGACCCCGAGTATGAGCCCGAGTATTGCGCCGAAAGCCGCGATCAGCGACTTTCGCGGAGCCGAAGGGCTCAGCGGAACCTGTGCCTCGCCGATGACACGCGCATTCGCATCCGGAATTGGCCTGTCGGGCACCCTGCCAGCCATCATGGCGTCTCTGGACGTGTTTATCTGCTCCGAAAGCGCGTCCAGCCGGCCCTGCAGGGTTCCAGCGCCCGTAAGCAGGGTCTGATACTCCGCGTTGACAGTCTGCAACAGATAGGCCGAGACAATCGCGTTTGCGACCCGGGACGCAAGTTTGGCGTCGGAGGAGGCGTATGTAACGGACAGGACGAAGGACTGACCCACTCGTGAGGCGCTGACGCGATTGCTGAAACGGCTGAACGCAGTCAGCCAGTCCCTGTTGGACTGGTCGGTCGCCGTGGTGGCTGCGGAAGAGTTTGATCCTCCCTCGCCACCGCTTATCGAGGCAAGGATGCCGGCAATCCACTCCTTGGCTTCGCCTGCATAGCGGGAAAGGGTGCTGGGCTCTCTGTTTGCCAGCTCCGGGTCGGAACTCATCTCGAGACTGTCGAACACTTCGGAAAGCAAGCGCTCGGAACTGATGACCACCAGTTCGCTATCGACGCGGTTCAGGTTCAATTCCTGCTGAAAGGAGCTCTGACCGTCAACCTTGACGACGCGCTTCGGCTCCAGAAGAACGCTTGCCGTGGCCTTGTAGACTGGCGGCAAGGTGCTGGCATAATAGGCGGAAAGCACAAGCCCGGCCAGCACACAGCCCGTAAGCATGATCTTGTACCGGAAAACGATCGCCAGAACCAACTCGACGAGAGCCTGCGGGCCCCGTTCCGGTTGCTCACCCTGAGGATGAAGGGGATGGACACGTCTGAAAATCTGACCGGAAGCTGGAATGTCTTTGTAAGTCAACTTTGTTTCTCCACGCCACTGAGGCCAACCGAACTTTTTGGCGAAATGAGAGCTGCCGCCCGCTCGGGCTCAAGCCGGCCTCGCAGAAGGTCCTGAAGCCCAAGAAGGTTGCCCTTCACTCTTCCGCGCCTGTCGATGAACGGCTCGGGGCGAAAGGCGCGCGCCAGGTTGCTCGCCACATTTCTGAATATCTGTCCGCAGACTTCCCGGAGCGACATGGTCCCCTTTCTCAGCATGTAGATCGGATTGATGATCTGCGAGTATCCGAGCTTGTGACCGCTGACACGGCCGGACTTGGTTCCCATGTGAACTCCGGAAGCTTGATTGAATTTCACAAGCTGGCCGCCACGCCTGGCGAGCGTAGCCCCGAAATCGCGATCTTCCAGCCATCCGTACATCACGAGCCGCTCGTCAAACCTTTCACTTGCCACTGCCGCCATCCGAAAGGCCATGTTGCAGCCATAGGGACTGAAGGGTTCGATCCATGACGCATCATCCTTCTCCTGGTCTTCCTCCACGGCCCGGACGGCGTCCTCAAAACTGATTCCAGGGCCCTTGATGCCATCTGCGATGACGCGCCCGGTAAATCCAACCACCTGCTTTTCATCCTGAAACGTTTGCGCCGCGACCGCCAGCCAATCCTTGTGAGCAATGAAATCATCGTCGAAGAATACAACGATATCGATCTCGTCGGACAGGGCCGACAGACCCGTATTGCGTTGTGCCGGCAACCCGCCCGGTCCTGTGAGGACCTTGACGCCGTCCAGTTCACCAAGGTCGCCGGCATCGTCCGAATCGACACATGAAACAATGACCGTATCCGGTTTCAGGGTCTGGGTTTCAAGCAGATGACGGACTGTGGCGCTGACCACCGAGGGTCTGCCCCGTGTCGCGAAAACCACTCCGACCTTCAATCCGCGAACCTCTGTTCCCGTAGCGCGGGTTTGCCTGAACGCGGATGTTTCCATGAGATCCAGGTACCCTTGAGCTGTTTGCGCCCAGGAAAACCTTTCGGCCTGCTCGAAACCTTTTTCGATCAATTCGACGCGCAAGTCCGGCGAAGCGCAGAGCGCCTTCACATGCTCCACCCACTGGCGGGTATCGAAGGGCGAGGCCAGCAGCGCAGCCGTGCCGCAGACTTCCGGCATACTGGCAAGATTGGAGGAAATAACGGGGCAGCCCCGTGCCATGGCCTCTATGATGGGCAGGCCGAACCCTTCAGTCAGTGATGGGAACACGAGACAGAGAGCGCTGTCCAGAAGGTAGGCGAGATCGGCATCCGGCACACGTCCGAGCAGGTGCACGTTCGTCCGCTCCTCCAGCCTCTCGCGCTCGAAGATGCCGGCATCTCCCCCCGCGATCAGGATATCGACGCCAATTGCCTCCAAGGCTGGTGCGGCACGGATCAGTAAATCCAGATTCTTGTGCGGGGATCTCGAGCCCAGAGCGAGCACGAACCGGCGACCGCGCAGGTAACAGATCTGCTCGACAAAATGGGGGGCGATCTCGGCCTGTGCAGCGTCCCAGTTCAATGCGTGTTCGTGGCCGTTCGGCAGGACGACGATATCTGCCAGAGGGATTTGCAGATGCCGCGCGATCTGGCGCGCCGAGGCATGAGAAACGGTTGCGACCCGGTAAGCCCGCCGGGCCAGATAGGGCTGTATCAGGCGATAGTAAGCCCGGAACTTGGCACTATAGCTTTCCGGCGCGATGACCACATTGGCGTCATGCATGCAGATGACCTGATTGCGCTTCACGAGCGGCGCCGTGTTGCACAGGTTCAGCAAACGGTCCGGCCAGACGTTCGGCAGCGAAAGCTGTTCCCACATGTGACCGGAAAACGCTCCTTTGCGCTCGATCGACGCCTGGAAACCGGGAACATCCGGTGTCGACTGCGGAGCGATGACCGGCAGGCTGGCAGAATCGGGAACCGATCTCTGCATGGCGTTCACGACATTGAATGCGTATCGCTGGACACCTGTCATGTTCTGCAGCAGGAAGCGTCCATTGATCGCATAGGGCAAGGGGGAATTCATCGGACCGCCACCATCGATACCTGCGGCTTGCGCTCGGTTGCGGTCACAGTGCCTGCTGCTGCGAGCGCGGCCAGCATGTAGAAGAACAGCCCCTGGTCGATCGAGGGGCTGACGACAAGATCGCCGACGAGCAATCCCAGGCATCCATTGCGTGCCGCCAGGCGGACGGCGTGTCCGTGAAAGGTGACCTGCCACGATTTCCCTATGAAGGCCGTGTAGCAGAAGGCGAAATAGAACAATGTTCCCGGAATTCCCACACCTGCCAGCAAAGCGTAAAACAGGCTCGATGCCCGAATGGTGCCAAGACCGACGCCCAGCCCGTAACTGGCGGTAAAATTCTGCCAGGCCAATTCGTTCCAGGAGCCGCGTTCAACCCCTGAGTCAGAGGATGCCTTGTCCAGAACCACCAGATTGACGTAGTCGAAAATCTGGTTCCACAACGCCCCGTCGATGATCAGAAGCAGCAGAACGGCGATGACGCAAAGCGGAGAAATCAGAAGGAAGAAGAGGCTGTATCCGTGGAGACCGTAAGTGAAGGCCAGTTGCAGACCGGTAGCGTAAAGGATGAGCATCACGACCGGCGCTCCGGCGAGACCTGTTGAGGATGTCGACATCACGACCATCACCACGGCGGTAAATGTGAGGATGCTTGTCAGAACCGGACGATAGCCTGCCAGCCACAATGTGCCGGCGAAACCGAGGACGCCGAGGGTCGAGCGGGCGAAGGAAGAAGCCTCCGTAAAGGACCCCACGATGCGCTTCATTCCGGCAACCTGATCGTTGACATGCAGCGTGTAGCGGATGTTGCGAATGAAGGACATGAATGATTGGGTACCTGTGGCATATGTCACAAGGTCCAGGATCGCGAAAAAAAGATTCGCCACGCAATAAGCGATCAGCGCCTTCACAACGAAATTGAAACCTTCAGGCCTGCCGGCAACTGCCGAAACCAGACCGAAGCAGAGCACATCTGAAATCAGGTAGATGCTTTGGGTCAGGTTGCTTGAGACCGGACCCAGCGGCACCGTCGAACCGGTGTCGGCATAGGAAGATCTTCCCAGCGGTACGATCGCCATGTCTTCGGCGAACAGGCGTGGTGCGAAATACGCGCTCAAGACGCCGTAAATCACCAGAAGCAGAAGCCAGAAGCCGGGTTTTCCAAATTCGAACCCGTGAAAAAAGGTATTCGCCGTCGACTTGTCCGCCATAACGCCGAATGCCAGAAAGCCCAGCAGGACATGAGCCGGAGGAATATTTGTATTTCCGACAAAAAGAGCAGCGGCGGCTCCCAAGACCGCGGCTATCGCCAACATTCTCACAAGAGCGGCATTTCCCAGGAGAAAACTTGAGAACCCGCCAATGATCGAAACAATTCCAATGAACGCAATACTCATAAGGGTCGCTCACCCATTCCTGCATCGGCAATACACCGGGCCGATACGCAGCTTTGGTACCGGCCGGGTCATTCCGCGAGAACGAGAAGTGAATAACCACCCAGAACGCGGACCGTCCAATCGGGAAAGACGGAAAAGCAAAGCCGGCGTGGCAGTTTCATCAATCGGCTACTCAGGGCTTGTTTCGGAAGCTCAAGCCTGCTCGCTGTGTATTTGAAATCAATTATCGAATAACCGCAGTCCCTCAGGGCATCCAGCGCGGAATCCTTGAAGAAATAATGTATGTGTCCCACGTTCTTGCGAAGGTTGCTGATCGGCCAGCCGCGGAAAACCGACTGGACCGAAAGATCGAGCGGTATGTGAAAGATCTTGTAGCGCCCGAAGCCCTTCATTCCTTTCACGAACCCGATATAGTCTTCGACATGCTCAATGACATCGGCAATCAGGACAACGTCGAAATTGGCGTTCTTTTCCTCCAGCGCATCGCCGAATTTGAAGGTAAGTTGCGAGGTTTCCTTCTCTTTCGCCCGCTGGTAGGCATGAGGTGCAATCTCGTACCCCGTAAATTGGACATCGGGGTAACTGTTTGTAAGATTGAGTAGAATTTCGCCAGTTCCGCAGCCGACCTCACAAAAGGAAGAAATCTCCAGGTTGTTGCGGTCAATGATGTCTCGCACCTGCCGCGCCTTCCAAGGTGAATCCTCTTCATGCCAGGTCGGGTTCAACTCCGCATAATGTTCGCTTAAATATATATCTTGCACGTCAAGCCATTCTCTTATTTTAAACTGGTTTATATTTTTCATTTCCATATTTTTTCGATCTGATTGCTTAAAAAATCAGATCCGCGTTTAAAATAATTAAAAATATACTTCAGCTCTAATATTCAGCCCAGATTATTCAGCCAGAACTTAGTAGCTTCCCCGTCTGGCGAGAACCGCTGGAATGGTTTTTAAAATGATGACCATGTCCCCGACGAAGCTCTGTTCGGCTACATACCGCGCATCAAGCTCGACACGGGCGTTATAGCTGATTTCGTTGCGCCCACTGACCTGCCAAAGGCCGGTCAGACCCGGACGAATCGCGATGTAGTCGATGAAACGGTGCCCATACAATTGCGCTTCGCCTGTAGTGATCGGACGTGGTCCGACCAAGCTCATTTCACCTCGCAAAATGTTGAAAAGCTGCGGGATTTCATCGATGCTCGAACTGCGCAGAATTCCGCCGAAAGCGGTAATGCGCGGATCGGACTTCAACTTGCGAGTGGCTTCCCATTCTTTTCTAGCCTCCGGGTTGGATGCCAGATACTGCTCCAGAAACTGGTCGGCGTTACGAACCATTGTCCGGAACTTGATGCAGTCGAACAGGTTGCCGTTCTTGCCGATGCGCTTGTGGAAGATGAAAATCGGACGGCCCTGCAAGACCAGAAGAACACCTGCCACCATCAGGATCATCGGCGCCAGAACAATCAGCCCCAGGAACGCCAGGACGACGTCGGTGGAATACTTAAGTACAAGAGCAGGATGAAAGCGTTTCCTGGGGCTCCGGAGAGCCACGCGACTTCCAGCGTCGCTCAGCTCATGTACCTTGATGTCGTTGACGTACTTAAATTGGCTACTCAAATCAAGCTCACTCATACCAGCTCGCCTCTCGTTAAATCTCTCACGGTTCAGGTTTTTTCAGGTCAAGACCGCGATCGGTCGGTCAAAAAAAAAATCTCGAATACATTGAATAGTAAATATTAGACTAACAATTTTTACAATGATTAAATTAGTGCACTGCAACTAAATTTCGCTCAGGCCCCATCGGGCCTTCCGGAACGTTTGCAATATGTTGACTTAAATTATTGAAAAAAATAATTTAACTGGAAAACAGTCAATTGTCGAACTACGATCCAAAAGTTAGGCAGATTCTTGTATTGCACAATTTTTAGCCGTTTTATCAGGCGAGGTACAGCATGCGCATAGCTTTGGTGCATTATTGGCTCGTAGGGATGCGCGGAGGTGAAAAAGTTCTTGAAGCACTCTGCGAGATGTACCCCGAGGCCGACATTTTCACACATGTCTACAATCCGAACCTAGCCTCCAAGGTAATCACCTCTCACAAAATCACGACGTCCTTTATCAACAGGCTACCCTTTTCCGAAAAAATGTACCCTCGATACCTGCCGTTGATGCCTCTTGCACTCGAGCAACTGGATCTTCGAGGATATGACCTGGTAATCAGCAGTGAGTCCGGCCCCGCAAAGGGAATTATTCCTGACTCAAACGCGGTACATCTTTGCTATTGTCATTCACCAATGCGCTATTTGTGGAACATGTACCGGAATTATTATGAAGATGCCGGAATGATCACAAAGCTCATGATGCCGCCGCTGGCGCATTACCTGCGGGCCTGGGATGTGACAACGGCTCACAGGGTCGACCAATTCGCCGCAAATTCCGCGACTGTCGCCAACAGGATCAAGCGGTACTATAATCGAACGGCACGAATTGTGCATCCACCTGTCGATACCGCAAGCTTCCACCCTGTTGAAACTGCGGATGTGAGCGATTATTATCTGATGGTTGGTGAACTGGTGCGCTACAAGAAGCCCGATCTGGCTGTTCAGGCATTCAATAAAATGAAGGCCAAGCTGGTTGTTATCGGCCAGGGTGAGATGCTGGCAGAACTGAAAAAGATTGCCGGCCCGACTGTTGAACTGCTCGGAGCTCAGCCTTTTGAGACGTTGAAACATCATTATGCCCGTTGCAAGGCGCTGGTATTTCCCGGCGAAGAGGATTTCGGCATCGTGCCGCTTGAGGCAATGGCGAGTGGCCGACCGGTCATTGCGTATGGCAAGGGCGGCGCGACGGAAACGGTCGTTTCCGGAAAAACCGGACTTTTTTTCGACCATCAGTCCGTCGATGGCCTCATCGAAGCCGTTCAGAAGTTCGAGAATATGTCTTTCAAGCCCGCTGACGCGGTGGCACGGGCAGCCGGCTTTGGCAAGGATGTCTTCAAGGACAAGTTCAAGATGTTTGTCGATCACGCAATGATTGAAGCCACAGGCTCGAAACAGACCGCTTACGCGGGTGAAAAACAAAACCCGGATTCCTCGGGCACAAACACAATGAATTTCGCTGTAGGAGCAACTACATGAAGGCATTTCATGCCGGAAAATTTGAAATCGGGCGCCTCGGTTGCAAGGTCTTCTTCCTGTTGAGCGGGTTGCTTGCGGGATTATTTTTCTCAGCCCCCATCCAGGCAAGCGACTATCTCGTCGGCCCGCAGGACAAACTCAATATCGAGGTCGTCGAATGGCGTGCGAACACGGCATCCATTTTTGAATGGAGCCCCCTGACAGGCGAGTTCACTGTTTCGACGAGCGGAAACCTGACCTTGCCCATTCTCGGCTCCCTTCCTGTCGCGGAAAAGACGGTCGAACAGATTTCCGCCCAGATAAGCGAGGGCCTCCAGAAAATCGTCGGTCTCCAAAAGCCGCCGAGTGCATCGGTCGAGGTCTCTGAGTACCGTCCGTTTTTCGTGGGTGGACTCGTCTCCAAACCTGGAAAATACGATTACTTTCCCGGCCTCACTGTCCTTCAGGCACTCAGCATCGCGGGCGGATACGCCCGTCCGGTAGACAGGGATGCAATGGGAATTCAGCGGGAGGTCCTGTCCAGCCGCGGAACTCTACGCCAGTTGCAGGCCGAACGTCTGTCTCTCCTGGCCCGAAACGCGCGCCTCGAAGCGGTCATACGTGGGGAACCGGAGATTTCATTTCCCGAAGAAATCACCTCCCAATCGCACAAACCGGAAATCCGGCAGATCCTCAAGGAGGAGCAACAGATCTTCACCGCCACACAGAAGGCGATGGAGGCGGAGATCAACTCGCTCAGCCGCAACATGAGCTATGCGGCCGATCACACTGAAGTTCTGAAGTCCAAACAGGAGACCCTGGAAAAGCAGGCAACGCTGGCGGATGATGAACTGGGAAAGATAAGCGGCCTCGTGTCCAAGGGGCTTACGGTTTCAACTCGTCAGTTCGGCGCTGAGCAGTTTGTCTCAGAGCTTCAAACCAGACAGCTTGATGTGGCGATGGCGCTCATCACGACCCAGCAGGCGGTTGCCATGGCGGAATACAAGATCGAGGACGTGCAGGAAAAATACCGTCTGGAAGCACAGATCCAGCAGACGGAGGTAAGGGATCGGCTGACATCCGTTGCCGCGGGGATACAGACCACGCGCGCGCTGATCCAAAATATCGAACTGTATGCCCCGGAAGCCGCTGCATCCGCCGGTTTCGATACCGGAACGGAGTTCACAATGATGATCATTCGCAACGTGAACGGCGAAATTCAGCGTTTCTCCGTCGACGAACTCAGCACAGTTCTGCCGGGCGACGTTGTGCAGGTGGAACGAAAAGACGACGGTTGATCCGGCCGAACGGTGGAGGCACACGAAATTGCCCAATAAATGGTTACTGCCTTTTGCGGATAATTTGTTCGTGTCGCTTCCAGTTAACGCTTGTTTCACTACCAGCAATATTTAATAAGAAGGAGTACATGTTGTGATGTGGGAGCGGGAACGGGTTACGTGGAACTATGGATAGCTATAGTAGCAATTGCTCTCGGCGCAGTTTCCTCGCTGCGTATCCCGGCTTTGGTTTTCGCGTTAATAGTTTTCGGAGCCCTGTGCGTCTATATTGTCACCCGGCTCTTTTTGGGCGACGCCGTTTTGCAGGTAATCTGGTGGGCGATCGTCTATGAGTTCGCATTTGAAGGCGGATATGTTGCTGGGCACGTGCTCCGGTATATATTCAGATCCGGCGAGCGCAAAAGAAGCGGAATGACTGCCGGCAAAAAAACCGTTCCCTATACAGCCGAACAGAGCGGGACAACCAAATCCTAGGTCGCATTATTCCACAACCTGACTGTAGATTTTGTCATTAAATATCTGGAAATTTTTATAGACACTTGCTTCGTCAGTTATTTTACCGTTCCGGCCAGACATGGTTTTTACGAAAGATTTTTTTAGTAGGAAAATTTGAGATAAACTACTCTTCGAGTGTAGTTTACCAAGAACAATTCTTGCTAAAGGTTCAACTGCGACCCTAACATTATAGAGAACCGCTTATGGCTATCAGGAATCATTTGTTAAGGCTAGTAGCAAATATTTCAATTACATTTATAAAGCGAAAATCAATTCAGCAGATATTATTCAATGGCATCCGCCTTCAACGGCAAGAACTTGGCGATATCCTGGTCGACCGGAATTTGAAATTTCTGGGCTACTGTCTGGGGCGGCGCGAGTGGTCCAAATCGCAAATTCTTCAGGACCTCTGGGTCTGCTTCGAACTCGGTGAGAAACCGAACGGTTTCTTTGTGGAGTTCGGGGCCACCAACGGACTTGTGAACAGCAACACCTGGCTGCTGGAGACGAAATTCGGCTGGAAGGGAATACTCGCCGAACCAAATCCTGTGTGGCACGCGGAGCTGAAAAACAACCGGTCAGCTCACATCGAAGAGCTGTGCGTGTTCTCAAAAAGCGGTGAAACGGTCGAGTTCCTCACGACCGACGATTCCGACCCGGAGCTCAGTTCCATTGCGGGCTTTTCCGAGGATGACCATTTCGCGGGAGTCCGGCAATCTGGAAACCGGCTCTCAATCGGCACGATTTCGCTGTCGGATCTTCTCGTAAAATACGACGCGCCGGAGACGATCGACTACATCTCTATCGACACGGAAGGGAGCGAGCTCGATATTCTCAAGGCCTTCGATTTCGACAGGTACAAATTCAGGCTTCTGTCCATCGAATTGAATCCGAAGACCGAAAGCAAAATCCAGAAGCTTTTGGAGGACAAGGGATATGAGCGGGTGTTCCCCGTATTCTCCCAGTGGGATGGCTGGTTCAGGAGAGCTGGAGGCGTTTGAGCCGGATCGCAAGGCATCGGTTCCTCGCACAAGCTATCTTGCAAAGCATCCTTCAAACATGTGTGTCTGGATCCCTTTCGGCCCCCATCTCATGGGCCAGACAGGACAGGACAAAGCAAGCAGACAGGCGAGAGATCTTTATTGCGCACCGCAAACAAATTTGTTACCAATAATCAAGTGCTGCTCAGTGAAGAACATCTACTATCCGAGACTGCTTTGTTGCATGGCATACATTTTTATTTGGTTTGTCGACAGAGATATTGACCAAGTTCACAATACCAGGAGAAAGAAGCAAAATTTACTTTCCAATCCTGCAGTATCTTGAAAAATTCTCACTTGAGCAATTGGAAAGCTTGCGGATTGCGGTTAATTTTCTGCACTGTGTGAACGGAGTACTTGCATTCCTGCGCCCAGCTGGAGATAGCCGGCGGAATCCACTGGATCATCGATTTCTGCGCTTATAACGGCTCTTGGAGAATTGGCGCAGGATGCCGCCAATGAGACCGCCTTTATACTGGCAGCTTTTTCCGCGTTTCGTTCTCTGGAGACGATCATGTCTGATCAACCGAAACTCGCCATTGTCATAACCTGTTACAATTACGAAAATTTCGTGGAACATGCTATCCGCAGCGTCACGGATCAGAACCGTGACGACTGCGAGCTTGTGGTAGTCGATGACGGGTCGACGGACGACTCCTGGAACTCAATTCAGAAGTTCTCCGGCATCAAGACTTTCAGAACCGAAAACAAGGGGCAGCCGAAAGCCTGCCTCTACGGTTTCAGCCAGACGACGGCTCCCTTCGTCATGTTTCTGGATGCGGACGATGAATTGAAGCCGGGATCGATTTCAAGGATTATCGATCATCTGGATCCGGGGGTTGCCAAAATCCAGTTCATGCTGACCCGGATCGATGCGGGTGGCAATGTCATCGGCGAAGCGAGTTATTCAAGCAAATCCTTCCGCAACCGCAGCGATCTCACCCGCCAGGTTCTCAAAACCGGCGTCTACAGATCGCCCCCGACTTCGGGAAACGTGTTTCGCCGGGATGTTTGCGAACTCCTCAAGGATTGTTCCTACGATACCGCGGTCGATGGTGTGATCGTCTTCGCGGCACCGTTCCTGGGAGATATTGTCAGCATTCCCGAAGCTCTGGGGCGCTATCGCGTTCACGACCGCAACATATCCGGCTTCGGAAGGAAGCCGGATGCGAAGATCATTGCTAAAGATATTCAGCATTTCGAGCAGAGGATGGATCACCTGCGGACGATCATCCGACCGGTCGCCGGGAGCGAAAATCTCGTGGACGCGGAAAAAACCTTTTACCATCAGGAGCGGAGTTTCTTTCTCTCCATAGCAACGGGGCAGAAACCCCGCGTATCCGCGCTCGCGAAACTGCTTGTGAAGCTCGTAACCCAGGACTTTTCGCTCCGCAACAAGGCAGGAATGGCCCTGTTCTTCACCCTCACGTCGGTCTTGCCGATCGCTCGAGCCCAGGCTCTTCTGGCCTATCGTCTCAATGTGGGGCAGCGATCACCGATGGGATTTCTGCACCTGATCTTCAAGGGAGCTTAGGGTACGGACGAGCGAGAACTCGCAAGATGTCCTTCGTTCCGAAGCTTCTGCATCTAAATGAATCCACATGAAGGCTGGCTGATCCGGCGCAATGGTTGGGGAAGAATATGCTACGCAAAGTTTCGACTGCCACTGACAAACAGCTCTCCAGGAGCGGGACGAGATGACAGCGGTCAGCATGCCTACCCAGATGCCCGGAGACGGAATTCCCCTCTCTAAACTCAGGATATTGTACGTTCAGCCGGCTACGAAGTCCTTTGCCGGCATTGAGCGTGTCGTGGATGAAATTTGCACAGAACTCGCTTTGAAATACGGCGATACGTTTGAAATCGACGTATTGTATCTTTCACGGTTCGACAATTACGAGGTGAAGGACAAGCCGTACAATTACATCCAGATGGAAATCGGCGGGCGCTGGGACCTGGTGCGGAACCTCCGAAGCGCCATAGGAAGCAAGCCATACGATCTGGTTGTCATACCGCAAGTGGAGCCCACGGTGATCGCGTGGTTCGCCTGTCTCGGGCTCGGGCGCAAATTCGCCATGCATCTGCATGGCAATCCGAGGCTCGAGCAGAGCCACCTCAAGGCGAAAATCCTGTTCTTTATAATGAAGACGCTTGTCCTGAACCGACTGTCAGGCGTTTTTGGCACATCTCCGAAGCAGTTGGAAACTTTCAAGACACTGTTTCCATCCGACACTCCCCACTTCTGGACGCCCAATCCGGTGCGCCGGTTTGACGTCGATGACGTACCCATTCGGCGCGACAAGGATGTGGTGACGTATGTGAAAGTCGGCCGCTTTGCCTATCAGAAGGGGCAGGATATCCTGATCGACGCCTTTTCGAAGCTGTATGAACTGCGCAAGAATGTCAGGCTCAAGATTGTCGGCTATGGCGCGGGAGAATCCGAGATTAAAAGCCAGATTGCCCGCCTTGGCCTGCAGGATGTCGTTTCAATCGAGCACCACCCGAGCACCCCCCAGGTACCGCTTTCAAAAAGCGATATTTATGTTTCCACATCCCGTTGGGAGGGTTGGTCCCTCGCAATTTGTGAGGCCCTGCGCTTCGGGCTGCCGGTCGTCTCGATCGATTGCGAGTTCGGGCCGAGTGATATCCTCGTCGATCAGAGGCTCGGTCGGCTTGTACCGCTTCCCGGAGGGGACGGTCTGGTAGACGCCATGCTTTACTACTGCGACAATATCGAGACAGAAAGAGCTCATTCCCACTACAGAAAAGAGTTCATCGACAGGTTCAGCTCCGGCGAAGTCGTGCATGTCCACGCAAAAGCGCTCGGTGCCGCCGCGTTGGAGCGGCCGCAAATTTCAGCCTGACGCTTCCTGATACCTGAAACGGCGCTTCCCGCCTGGAACATTTTTCGATCATTTTGAATCATTTGACCGAGACAAAATTGGTCCCTGGCGAGGCGGATTGCGCGCGGTGGTGATACTTGCCTCAAGCACAACCCAAAGATTCTGGGAACAATTTTGTCCGGCCCATACAGCTATTTTTTCAACTGCTTCTGCTCTTGTCGGATAGCTTCAAACAGCTCACTCGGCAAGGCGCTTCGTGAAGCGCACCGCAGTTGTGCGGCGGCTCCAAGCCCCGCCTGATCAACCCGGATACTCTAGGGTCTGTGGACAATAAGGATTTGGTCGAGGTTTGGATGCAAAACGCCCAGTTCAAGAAGCAAGGTCGCAGGAAGGGTGTTCCCTTTCAAGACATTGCGACGCTGAAATGGGCGTTTTGCGCCAAATCTCTTCGAGACGCGGCGGATTTCGGTCCCGACTGCGTCGGAAAGTCCTTGTGGTGGGGCGCACCACTGCGGACTTTCCTCCTGTTCGGACACCGAAATCCGGCTCGCGCCGCGACCCAAACCTAATTGTCCACAGACCCTAGGCCCGCCCGAGTTGGCGCTTTAGAAAACTACCGGTGTGCGGGTCGGCATAGTGAAACAGCACAGTCGCGCGAACCATTTCGTCATCCACGGCTTCATTCGTGTGAATGCTGCGATAGCCCCAAAAGAGATAGAGATTTCCCGGTGTCAGCGAGATGCGCTTCACGCGCTGGCCATCAGAGATGCGACGGCGCAGCATCTTTTGTGTCAGCGCATTATCGAGCAGAACCTTGTCCAGCAGGTTCAAGGCATAGCTTGAACGCATGTGACGCGTATTGGGGATGATCAGAAAGTCGCCCCGCATGCCTTTAGAGGGCACCACTATGGGGACCAGCGCCGTTATCATGTAGGAATCGTAATGGAATTTCCAGGAATGAGCTGCTGCACTCTCGCCAGTCAGGCAGCGAAGTATCTGGTAGCAGTCAAGATTCGGAGGCGGCGTTCCGAAGCCTGTCGAATAAAGCCGGAAAATGAAATCCGAAAATTCCGAAGAATCGACAAGTTCGTTCAGTCTCGTATCGGATGCTTCGTCCTTTTTCAGCGAAACGGTTTTGTTGCCGGCCTTCTCAATCGCTGCAGAAACGAACTCTTGCATATGAAGCAATTCGTCCTTGGACAGAAATTCCGGTGCGGAATAAATTCCCTCGGTGTTTATCTGGCTGACAATGGATCCAATGTCGCTGTCCGACAAAGTAGACAACCAGGATTTTGCTTTTAAAAACCTCGACATAGGCCACATGTCCTTTGGAGGCTAAAATGTCTCAAGAAGAGAATTACAAGAACAAACTGAAAGTAATACGTGTTGCCAATTCAGACAACGTCAAATTATGCCCAAGGGGTGCATCCGCATGAGTAAAAAATGTGCTGCATGACTTTGCGTGACTTGCGGGCGTAACCGGGACCTATCCGCATGATAAACCTGCGTCTGAAAACAAAAAAACCCGGCCAGAGGCCGGGTTTTCGAAACCGAAGCTGTTGTCGCGGGCTGATCAGGAGCCCAGGAAACCAGCGAACTTGTTCTTGAAGCGGGACACGCGGCCGCCGCGGTCCATCAGCTGACGGTCGCCGCCGGTCCACGCCGGATGAGACGTCGGATCGATGTCCAGCTGCAGCGTGTCGCCTTCCGCGCCATAGGTGGAGCGGGTGGTGAATTCGGTACCATCGGTCATGACGACCTTGATGGTGTGATAGTCGGGATGGATATCCGCTTTCATGGCCGGTCCTTTCAAGCGCCTCGAAACGTCTTTCCGTAAAAGCCGCAACGCCAGCGCAAACGAGATAAAGGGCAGCCGATCCGGATGCGGACGCCGCCCTCAGAAACATGTGGCGGGGATATACCCCAAGGCGACGGGCAAGACAAGGGGCAAAATCCGGCAATCTCCTCCTGCCTTCGGGAAAGGAACCGATACGCTTCCCAGCACCTCCCAGCGCTTCCCCCTGGCGGCGTTTGGGCTCCCGGCAGCTTCAACAACGCCATCATGCGCTCGGACTTGACCTATGCCATTGAGCCCGTCGCCGAACATGTTAAAGACGTGCGCAAACGACGAGGAGATCCTCTTGGCCGACGCCCAAGCTTCAGACGCAAATTCCCCCACGATTTCATCCGCGGGATCATCGCGAAAATCGCTCAGGCCGCTGACCCGGCTGCTGCCCTATCTGCTGAAACACAAGGGTGTCGTGACGGCCGCGGTCATCGCGTTGTTTTCGGCGGCCGTCATCACCCTGGTCCTGCCCGCCGCCGTCCGCCGGATGATCGATTTCGGCTTCGGGGCCGATGATCCCGCTCTGGTGAATTCCTATTTCGCCGTCCTGGTCGGGGTCGTATGCGCTCTGGCGCTGGCAAGCTCCATCCGCTATTTCCTGGTGATGTGGATCAGCGAACGGGTGGTGAGCGATGTCCGCTCGGATGTTTTTGCTCATCTGACCCGCCTCAGCCCCGCCTTCTACGACAGCGCGAAATCCGGGGAAATTCTCTCCCGCCTGACAGCCGACACCACACAGATCAAGTCGGCCTTCGGCTCCAGCGCCTCGCTTGCCATGCGCAACCTGATCATGTTCGCCGGCGCATCGGTGATGATGGTGGTCACCAGCCCCCGGCTCTCCGTCATTGTCCTTGCGGCCATTCCCGTCATCCTTGTTCCCATCCTCGGCTTTGGACGCCAGGTGCGCAGAAGATCCCGCTTCGCCCAGGATACACTCGCGGACGCCTCCGCTTTCGCCGGCGAAATGCTCGGCGCGGTCCGCACCCTGCAGGCCTTCACCCATGAACGCCGCAGCGCCGATCGCTACCGGGCCGCTGTCGAGGCCGCGTTTCAGGCGGCCCGCCAGGCGATCATGGCCCGTGCCGCGCTGACCGGTTTTGCGATCTTCGTCATCGGGGCCAGCATTGTCGCGGTTCTGTGGATCGGCGCGAGTGACGTGTTTTCCGGCAGGATCACCGGCGGGGAACTGAGCCAGTTCCTGCTCTATTCCATCCTGGCAGCCGGGTCCCTGGCCGCGCTGTCCGAGGTCTGGGGCGAGCTCTCCCAGGCAGCAGGCGCCGCCGAGCGCCTGTCCGAACTTATGGAGATCCAGCCGGAAATCAGCGCTCCGGCCGATCCGGTCCGCCTCCCGGAAACACCGAGGGGCGAAATATCCTTCGACCAGGTTTCCTTTGCCTATGAAAACAGTCGGTCGCTGCCCGTTCTCACCGAGCTGGCCCTTACGGTTTCCCCTGGAGAAACCGTCGCGGTGGTCGGCCCGTCGGGTGCGGGAAAATCCACGCTCTTCAGCCTGCTGATGCGCTACTACGACCCGACGGCGGGAAGCATCCGGCTGAACGGTGTTGATATAAGACAGCTCGATCCGGAAGACCTGCGCGGGCACATCGCCCTGGTCCCCCAGGACACGGCCATTTTTGGAGCGAGCATTGCGGAAAACATCGCCTATGGCCGGCCGGACGCCTCCCGCGAGGAAATCGTCGCCGCCGCGCAGGCAGCCCTAGCCGCGCCTTTCATCGACACCATGACGAACGGCTACGACACCCTGGTGGGCGAGCGCGGCATTACCCTTTCCGGCGGCCAGCGCCAGCGCATCGCCATCGCGAGAGCGGTTCTCAAGAGCGCCCCCGTCCTGCTTCTGGACGAAGCCACCAGCGCCCTCGATGCAGAAAGCGAGAACCTCGTCCAGCAGGCGCTCGACCGGCTGATGGAAAACCGCACCACGCTGGTGATCGCCCACCGGCTTGCGACCGTGCTCAAAGCGGATCGCATCCTTGTGATGGAGGGTGGCCGGATTGCCGAGACCGGCACCCACGCCGAACTCAGCGCCGCCGGCGGCCTCTACGCCAAACTCGCCCGGCTGCAGTTCGGAGCCGAGGAAGAGCTGGCGCAAGCGGCAGAAGAAGAAGATCAATCCTCGTCAGGCACGGCGACCGTGTAGTTCAGCGGCATCCTGCCGCCATCGGCGAAGATGGTCTGCCCGGTCACGTAGCTGGCATCTTCGGACGCCAGGAATGCGGCAACGCCGGCGATTTCGGATGGATCGCCGATCCGCAGCATCGGCGTGCGGGACATGATGCGGTTTTTCGCCGCCGGATCGTCGTTCACGGAGGCAAGCATATCGGTCATGATCGATCCCGGACCGACCGCGTTCACCCGGATGCCGTATTTGGCCAGTGACAGCGCGGTCGCCTTTGTCAGCTGCGACAGGCCGCCCTTGGAAACGCAATAGGGGATCTGGTTGGGGATCGCCAGGACCGAATTGATCGACGACATGTTGACGATGCAGCCCGGAGCGCCTCCGCTTTCCACCTTCTCCACCATGTGGCGGGCGACGGCCTGCGAACACAGGAACGCCCCCTTCAGGTTGATGGAAAGAACCCGGTCGAAATCATCTTCCTCCAGATCAAGGAAATCGGCACCGGCGACAATCCCGGCATTGTTGACCAGAACATTGATATCGCCGTGGGCGTTCAGCGTTTCCGCGACCAGATTGCGGACGTCCAGACGCTCGGCGACATTGCAGTGGATATACATCGCTTCACCCAGGGAATTCAGATCCCCGGCCGCCGCTTCTCCGGCCTCATCGTCGACATCGGCGATAACGACCTTCGCGCCGTCCATGACGAAACGCCTGGCAATGGCGAGCCCTATTCCACGGGCTGCGCCGGTTACGATGGCGACCTTATTTTCCAAAGACACGGAAACCTCACGGCTGCTTGAGTAAATTCGCACCGCGTCAGATACGCGGGCCGCTTCGCGGCGGCCCGACATTAAGAGGCATTACAGGCGCTGTCGATGGCCGTTATTCGCCTCCACCGTCGGCATTTCGGTTTATCAAACGGAAATGCCGTGTGTTTTCAAGGCGTCGCTGATCTCGTCCAGAATCGCCGGATCGTCAATGGTCGCGGGCATCCTGTAGCTCTCACCGTCGGCGATCTGGCGCATCGTGCCGCGCAGGATCTTGCCGGACCGGGTCTTGGGAAGCCGCTCCACCGTGATCGCGATCTTGAAGGCGGCGACGGGCCCGATCTTTTCGCGCACCAGTTTGACCAGTTCCTTTTCGATTTCGTCGTGAGGCCGCTCGACACCCGACTTCAGAACCACGAAGCCGCAGGGCAGCTGCCCCTTCAGCTTGTCGGCAATGCCGACCACCGCGCATTCGGCGACATCCGGATGGGTCGCCAGGACCTCCTCCATGCCGCCGGTGGACAGCCGGTGTCCGGCCACGTTGATGATGTCGTCCGTCCGCGACATGATCGACAGATAGCCGTCGTCGTCAATCACCCCGGCGTCGGAGGTCTTGTAGTAGCCCGGGAATTCCGCCAGGTAGGCGTCGAAGAATCGCTTGTCGGCGTTCCAGAGCGTCAGCAGCGCGCCCGGTGGCAGTGGCAGTTTCACCACGACGTTGCCCAGCGTGTTCGTCCCCAGGGGATGACCGGCATCGTCCAGCACCTGCACATCGTAACCGGGCATCGGAACGGTGGGAGAGCCGGGTTTGACCGGCAGCTGCCCAAGACCGAGCGGGTTGCCGACGATGCACCAGCCGGTCTCGGTCTGCCACCAATGATCGATGACCGGCACCTGCAGCTGGTCGATCGCCCAGTTGACGGTTTCCGGGTCGGCGCGTTCACCGGCCAGGAACAGCGACCGGTACCGGGAAAGGTCGTATTTCCCGATCAGTTCGCCGTTCGGGTCTTCCTTGCGGATCGCCCGGAAGGCGGTCGGCGCGGTGAAGAGCGACACCACGTCGTGGTCCGATATCACCCGCCAGAAGACGCCCGCATCGGGCGTGCCCACCGGTTTCCCCTCGAATACGATGGTCGTGCAGCCATGCAGCAGCGGCGCGTAGCAGATATAGGAATGACCGACCACCCAGCCGACATCGGACGCGGCCCAGAAGACCTCCCCGGGCTGGACGTCGTAGAGATTGCTCATCGACCATTTGAGTGAGACCATATGGCCGCCATTATCACGCACGACGCCTTTCGGCTGGCCGGTCGTGCCGGAGGTGTAGAGAATATAGAGCGGGTCGGTTGCCATGACAGGCACCGGCGCGATCCGCCGGCCGGCGGCCTTCGCCTCATCCTGCAAGGCGCCGAGATCATGGTCCCTGCCTTCCGTCAGACCGGCGGCCAGTTCCTCCCTCTGAAACACCAGACAGCTTTCCGGCTTGTGCCGCGCCTGCTCGATCGCGGCATCGATCAGCGGTTTATAGGCGATGACCCGGCCCGGCTCGATGCCGCAGGACGCGGCGATGATGGTTTTCGGCGTGGCATCGTCGATGCGGGTCGCCAGTTCATTCGCGGCGAAACCGCCGAAGACGACGGAATGAACGACACCCAGGCGCGCGCAGGCGAGCATCGCCATCACCGCCTGCGGCGTCATCGGCATGTAGAGGATCGCCCTGTCGCCCTTCTCCAGCCCCTTGTCGGCAAGAACGCAGGCAAGCGCCTCGACCTCCTCCAGCAGTTCCGAATAGGTATAGGTCGCGGTTCTGCCGGTGATCGGGCTGTCGTAGATCAGCGCGGGCTGTCCGGGCCGTCCGCGCTCCACATGGCGGTCGAGGCAGTTGTAGCAGGTGTTGCATTGCCAGTCCGGAAACCAGCGCCCGTATTGCCCCCCGTCGGGATCGAAGACCCGGTCGGACGTCGAAATCCAGTCGATTTCCGAGGCCGCATCCTTCCAGAATCCCAGCGGATCGTCCTTCCAGCCCTGATAAACCTCGTGATACCGGCTCGCCATGACTTCTCCTCCCAGATAGCCACCCGCTTCAGCCGCGATCGTCTGATCGCGGCTGAAGCGGGCTTTTGCACAATAGAGTGCTGTAAGGGCATGAGGAATTGCAAGCCTCCCCGCATAAGCAATTCGGTGGTCGGGACTTTACGTAATCATTCTGGCATGCTTGTCTGCCGGTCCTGTCCCGATCCACGATCCCACCTTAAAAGCTCATGTCCCCGATTTCAGACCCCTGGTTCTATGCAGCCGCCATTCCGTCCGTGTTTCTCGTCGGCCTTTCAAAGGGGGGCTTCGGCGGGACATTCGCCATGCTCGGCGTCCCGGTCATGGCCCTTGTCGTTTCGCCGCTGCAGGCCGCGGGCATCATGCTGCCGATCCTGATCGTGATGGATGTGATCGCACTTCTCGCCTACAAGGGCCGCGCCGACTGGAAAAGCCTGACCATCCTGTTTCCGGCCGCTGTCGTGGGGATCGGCGCCGGCTGGGCTGCTGCCGCCTATGTGAACGACTCCTTCGTCACCCTGCTGGTCGGTGTCATTTCCATCGCCTTTGTCGCCGACTACGTCTTCGTGCGGCGCAAGGAAACCAGCGCACCGGGCCACAATGTGCCCAAGGGCACATTCTGGGGAGCGGTCACGGGCTTCACCAGCTTTATCAGCCACACGGGCGGTCCCCCGTTCCAGATGTACATGCTGCCCCTGCGCCTCGCTCCCCTGCTGTTCGCCGGCACGGCCGTAATCTTCTTCGCCGCCGTGAACGCCATCAAGCTGGTGCCCTACTTTCTGCTCGGCCAGTTCGATTCCACCAATCTGACGACGTCGGTCATGCTGTTTCCGGTCGCCCTGATCGCCACCCTGGCCGGAGTCCGCCTCGTGCGCATCGTCAAGGCGGAAACCTTCTACGGCATCATCTACGTCTTCATGGCCGTGATCGGCGTCAAACTGACCTATGACGGCATTTCGGCTTTCTTCGTCTAGGTCGCAAGGCGACAAGACCATCCATTATCTGCAAATCAGGCATTGCGCGCTGTCCGCTTTCCGGTTTTGATTCCGGTAAAAGGATCGAGGGAGGAAGACCATGGATGCCAGTGTCAGCCCGTTCGCCCAAGGACTGGACAAGACCACCGCGAACTATGCCGCGCTGAGCCCGCTCAGCTTTCTCGCACGGGCCGCCGATGTGTTTCCCGACACGGTTGCGATCGTCCACGGCAATCAGCGCACCGACTATCGCGACTTTTACCGCCGCGCGCGCCAGCTTGCCTCCGCGCTCGCCGGGCTCGGTGTCGGCAGGAACGATACGGTCAGCGTGATGCTCCCCAATGTGCCGCCGATGCTGGAAGCCCATTACGGCGTGCCCATGTCCGGCGCGGTCCTGCATTCGCTGAATACGCGTCTGGACGCGGCCGTCCTCGCCTTCCAGCTGGATCACGCCGAATGCAAGGTCCTGATCACCGACCGGGAATATGCCCCGGTCGTCAAGGAGGCCTTGTCGATCGCCAGCGTGCGTCCCGTGGTGATCGATTATTCCGATCCCCAGTTTCCCCAGGACGGCGAGCGCCTCGGCACGCTCGACTACGAGGGTTTCCTGCAATCGGGCGATCCGGACTATCGCTGGACCTTGCCCGAAGACGAATGGGACGCGATCGCGCTCAACTATACGTCCGGCACGACGGGCAATCCAAAGGGCGTCGTCTACCATCACCGCGGCGCCTATCTGCTCGCCCAGGCGAATGTGATCACGGCCGCCATGACCGGGCACCCGGTGTATCTGTGGACCCTGCCGATGTTTCACTGCAACGGCTGGTGCTTTCCCTGGTCCCTGTCGGTGGTCGCCGGCACTCATGTCTGCCTGCGCTGGATCAGGCCGAAAGCCATGTGGGACCTGATCGCCGACCGAAAAGTCACCCATCTGTGCGGCGCGCCGATCATCATGTCGACGCTGCTGAACGCGGCGCCCGACCAGAAACGCGCGCTCGATCACGTGGTTGAGTTCTTTACCGCCGCAGCACCGCCGCCGGAAAGCGTGCTTGCGGCCATGAAGACCGCCGGTTTCAACGTCACGCATCTCTACGGCCTGACCGAAGTCTACGGCCCGGCCGTCGTCAACGACTGGAAGGCGGAATGGGATGCGCTGCCGCTGGACCTGCAGGCACACAAGAAGGCCCGCCAGGGCGTGCGTTATGTCGCCCTGGAAGATCTGGCCGTGCTCGATCCGGAGACGCTGGAACCTGTTCCCGCCGATGGCCAGACCCTCGGCGAGGTCATGTTCCGGGGCAACGTGGTGATGAAAGGCTATCTGAAGAACCCCGACGCCACCGAAAAGGCGTTTGCCGGCGGCTGGTTCCATTCCGGCGATCTCGGCGTGATGCATCCGGACGGCTATATCCAGCTCAAGGACCGGTCCAAGGACATCATCATTTCGGGCGGCGAGAACATCTCGTCCATCGAGGTGGAGGAGGTGCTCTACAAGCATCCGGACGTACAGGCCGCAGCGGTCGTTGCCCGGCCGGACGAAAAGTGGGGGGAGACACCCTGTGCTTTTGTCGAACTCCGGCAGGGCGCGGAAGTCGGAGAGGCGGATCTGATCGCCTTCTGCCGGGAACATATGGCCCCCTTCAAGGCTCCCAAAACGGTCGTCTTCTGCGAACTGCCTAAAACCTCCACCGGCAAGATCCAGAAATTCGCGCTTCGCGAACAGGCGAAGGCGCTTTAGGTCCAGGATACGGCCGGCCGGGGGAGTGTATAAAAAACAAAAAACGCCGCGGCGAAGCGCGGCGTTCTCGAAACATCTGGCAAACGCTGCTAGTGAAGCGTCACATCCTGCCGTATTCGCTCGATCTCGTCCTTGATCTTCAGTTTTTGTCGTTTCATGCCAGCCAATTCCAGAGAGTCCGTACTCGGGTGCAAGTTTGCATTTTCGATCTTGCGTTCCATTTCCGCGTGACGGCGCTCAAGTTCTGCGAGATGTGACTGCATTGACATGGAAAAACCTCCTGTCCGTTGGCTTGACACGGTCATCGTGCCATAGGAAATCCGCCCTTGTCGATTGCGGTTTCTGCATATCTTGATCGTTTCGCCGTCAAATTACGCATTCTCGCTGCTATCCTTAGAAAACTCTAAAAATGGCTCCACAAATAAGCGGTTCTAAACTCACGAATTTTCTCCATGAGAATTTTACCGGCCCACAGGTTTTCCCAAGGGTGAAAATCTGTGCGGTTTATGGTCACGCCCGTGTCGGGCATGATGGACGGCGGCACCCCGGCAAAGATGCTATCTTGCCCGCCGGCGGAAAAATGGACTACATCACCCTGCCCGCTTGTGGAATCACGTGAAAGCGGAAAAGGTGATCGTTCTTTAGGTATGAGGGTATCTCTCCTGCATTGGGCCCGACGTGGGAAAGATGTTCTGGAACTGATCCCGTTTCCGGGGAATACAGATGGCGCAAATGGACAATGATGCTTTACGGACGGAGCTCGCGCAGCTTCGTCAGGAGCACAGGGATCTTGACGTTGCAGTGGAGGCGCTGGCGACAACATCCAACCATGACGCCTTGCAGCTTCAGCGGCTGAAAAAGAAAAAGCTGATGATCAAGGACCGGATCAGCGCGCTGGAAGACCAGTTTTTTCCCGACATCATCGCGTAACGGGCGTCCATGGCAGTCAATCCTTTCAACTGCCTACCGCTGACGTCGGCGCAGGTTTTTTCCGGTAATTGCGGCTTGCGATGAACGGCGCGCTGCCTATACTCCGCCGCTCTTCGAGATCAACGGACGTTCGACCGTCAAAGGCCGGACGCCAGAAAATTGATCCTTCCCAGGGTGGTGGAGCAACGAATGGCAAACGCGGATGTGGCAATCATCATGGGCAGTCAGTCGGACTGGCCGACAATGAAACACGCGGCCGATACGCTCGATCAGCTCGGTGTGACGTATGAAGCCCGGATCGTCTCCGCTCACCGCACGCCGGACCGCATGTATGACTTTGCCAGAAGCGCGAAGTCGGAAGGCTTCAAGCTCATAATCGCCGGTGCCGGCGGCGCGGCCCATCTTCCCGGAATGGTTGCCGCGCTGACGCCGCTGCCGGTCTTCGGCGTTCCGGTGGAGAGCAAGGCCCTTTCAGGGGAAGACAGCCTTTTGTCGATCGTGCAGATGCCGGCCGGCATCCCGGTCGGAACGCTCGCGATCGGCAAGGCGGGCGCGACCAACGCTGCCCTGCTTGCCGCCGCAGTGCTTGCCCTGACCGATCCCGGTGTAGAAACCGCTCTGGATACCTTTCGCGCCGAACGCACCGCGGCAGTCGCCGAGGTTCCCTCAAACGAGGCGCATTGAACTTTCGCGTGGAAACAGGAATTCAGGCCATGAGCTCCAAAAACCGGCTGAGCCCGGGCGATACGATCGGAATTCTCGGCGGAGGTCAGCTTGGGCGGATGCTCGCGCAATCGGCAGCCAGCCTGGGCCTGAAGGCGCATATCTTCTGCCCCGATCCGGATAGCCCCGCATTCGACGTCAGCGCCGGTTTCACGGTTGCTCCCTATGACGATATCTCCGCTCTCGATCGGTTCGCCGCCGCCGTTTCCGTCGTCACCTACGAATTTGAAAACGTCCCCGGCCCGACTGCCGCGCATCTCGATGCGAAAGTGCCGGTCCGGCCCGGCGTGCGTGCGCTTCAGGTCGCACAGGACCGTCTGTCCGAAAAACAGTTCCTGACCGAAGCCGGTGTCACGATAGCCGGTTTCGCGAAAGTGGATTCGCAAGAGGACCTGGAAACCGCCTTGACCGCCTTTGACGGCAAGGGGGTCCTGAAAACCCGCCGCTTCGGTTATGACGGCAAGGGCCAGTTGATGATCCGCGGCCGGGAAGACGCTGCCGGTGCATTTGAGAAAATCGGTGCGGTCCCCGCCGTGCTTGAGGACCTCATCTCTTTCGAATGCGAAGTCTCGGTGATCGTCGCCAGGGATCTGGATGGCACCTGCGCCAGCTATGACATCGCCCGCAACCATCACGAAAATCACATTCTGAAAACCTCAACGGTTCCGGCCGGCGTCTCCGGGGAAACCACGGCCTCGGCCCGAGCCATGGCCGAGCGCATTGTCACCGGTCTCGACTATGTCGGCGTGATGGGGGTGGAGATGTTCCTGGTCCGCGATGGTGCCGGAGAACGGCTCCTGGTCAACGAAATCGCTCCGCGGGTGCATAATTCCGGCCACTGGACACAGGATGCCTGCCTGACATCCCAGTTCGACCAGCATATCCGCGCGGTCGCCGGCTGGCCCCTGGGCTCCGCCGAACGCCATTCAGACGCGGTGATGGAGAACCTGATCGGTTTTGAGGCCGACGGCTGGCGCGCCGTGCTTGAGGATCCTGCCGCCCGGCTGCATCTTTACGGCAAGTCGCAAACCCGCGCGGGCCGCAAGATGGGCCATGTGAACCGGATTTCCCAAAAGACGGTCTGAGGCGATCAGGCCCTGACCAGTCCAAGCTTTTGCCGGCGCGCGAAGCGCAGGTTTGCCAGCAGGGCGACCGAGGCAAGGCCGCCGGCCAGCCCGGTCCAGACACCGACGCCGCCCCAGCCGGCCGCGAATCCGAGACCGAGCGACAGGCTGATACCGACCACCCAGTACCCGAAAAGCGCATAAAACAGCGGGATCGTGGTATCGCCAAGCCCGCGCAGGTTGTTCACCCCGATGATCTGTCCGCCATCGGCGAGCTGGAAGATCGCGGCGACCAGCAGGAACGAAGTCCCGTAGGCCATGACATCACGGGCTTGCGGATCGTCGAGGTCGAGATAGAAGCCGACCAGGGTTTCCGGCAGGGTCCAGAACAGAACCGCGAAACTGCCCATGCAGACCATGGTCACCGCGAGCGCCGTCCACCCTGCCCGGCCGACAGCCACGTGATCGCCGCGTCCCGCCGCCAGGCTGACACGGGTCATGGCCGCCACGGAAAAGCCGACGGGCACCATGAAGGTGACCGACGCGATCTGTAGCGCGATGCCGTGCCCGGCCAGGGGGAGGGTTCCGAGCCAGCCGATCATGATGGAGGACGCCGTGAACAGGGCGCCTTCCGCGATGATCGTCAGGCCAATGGGCGTTCCCAGGCGGACGATCTGAAAGAACGCCGGCCAGTCCGAACGCCAGATCCGGCCGAGGATATTGTAGCGCCGCAGTTTCGGATGCCGGATGGCGTAAAGAATGAGAAACAGGCAGGTGGTCGACGCACTGAACACCGAGGCGATCCCCGCCCCGACAAGCTCCAGGCGCGGAAATCCGAACTCCCCGAAAATGAGCAGATAGTCGAGGATGGCATTGACGAGCGCTCCGGCAATCGTCGCCCACAGCACCACCTGGGTGCGCTCCATGACGGTCAGGAAGCCGCGGACCGCCATGATGAGAAGCGCGGGCAGCATCGTCCATTGCAGATAGCGCATGTAAAGGCCGGCCGTCGCTGCCAGGTCCGGTTCCTGTCCGAGCGCCAGCAGAATGGATTCGGTGAAGAACAGAACGCCCCAGACCGGTATGCAGAAGAGCACGGAAATCCAGAAGCCCATGCGCACGGCCCGGCGCAGGTCCCGAGGTTTGCGCTGGCCGCGCGCCCTTGCGGCAAGCGGAATGACCGCCTGCAGGACCCCCATGCCGAAGAACCATGTGAGCATATAGAAATTGAACGCCAGCACGGAAGCCGCCAGCTCTTCCGCTCCCAGACGGCCGATCATAAGGACATCCGTGGTATTGATCGCCATCTGCGCCAGCTGTGCGCCCGCCAGGGGCAGACCCAGAGCAAGTGTGGGGAGAATGTCGCTTCGCCAGAGGGATGTGCCCGTATGCGAATCGGGGGCCTTTGACGCGAACTGCGCCATTGTTTCCTCCAGCAGTCAGGGTTAGAAAAGGTGGGGTCCACCTCTAGTCTCCTGGAGAGGCGGTGCCAACCCTTAAATTGCCGCCGCAGCCCGGCGGAAGATGCGCGTATCCGGGTGGCAGGCTCGGTGCCTGCGTCCCCTTTCTTTTCGAATGACTGTGGACACGGCCGATTGGCTCTGGTATTAACCCGGCCAAAGTGAGCGACGCGTCAGCGGCGATCAGGTTTCCGTTCACATGTGGTGCTCGATACACATGTAAACGAGATGGGCGTTGGCTGCGTGTTTTCAGGGCGGCTGCAGAAACCGCTGGCAAAGCCTCGCTTCAATCATTGTCCAATACTGGCCAAGTCCAATTCTGGCTGCGGATCGGTCGCAGCGCAACGAAAATGGGAAAAAACGCGTGCAGGTTCTGGTTCGCGACAACAATGTCGATCAAGCGCTGAAGGCGCTCAAGAAAAAGATGCAGCGCGAAGGCATCTTCCGTGAAATGAAACTTCGCGGTCATTTCGAAAAACCGTCTGAAAAGAAGGCGCGTGAAAAGGCTGAAGCAATTCGCCGCGCGCGCAAGCTGGCTCGCAAGCGGGCGCAGCGTGAAGGTCTGCTTCCGGGCAAACCGGCTGCCGCTCGCCGCTAAGCGGCTTGAGCGTGCCTGGCGGCATTGACCGCCCGCCTCATACAAAACTGCCGTAAGGCCGACCGGAGCCACGGTCGGCTTTTTGGCGTTTTGTGGAGAAAGCCTCGGACACAGGCACTCCCGGAAGCCAAGCCACATTCACGCCCTATTGGAGGCAGAAGAACGGCATGTTCAGTCCCTTGACGATAAGAGATCACATGTGCCGCATGCGCAAACTTCTGCCTTTTGCCACGTTGCTCTGCCTGTCCGCGCTTCTGGCGGCATGCAACACCGGTGGCGTCTATAACGATGTGCCCATCGACACCTCTGCCGGATCCTCCACCAACATCGCGTCGCTGACAGCGGTGATCGAGTCCAATCCTTCCGATGCCCATGCCTATTCCACGCGCGGGATCGCCTATGGCAAGGCCGGCAAGCTCGATCAGGCGGTGGAAGACTTCAACAGGGCGCTGCAACTCGATCCCCAGTCCTATCAGACCTATGCCAACCGGGCACTCGTCTACCGCCGGCTGGACCGGAACGACCTTGCCGTTGCCGACTACACCCGTGCGATCAACATCAAACCCGATTACGATGTCGCCTATGTCGGGCGCGGCAACATCTATCGCCAGCAGGGCAATTTCAGCGCCGCTCTGGCGGATTTCAATTCCGTGATTTCCCGCGACAGCAGCGATGCCCGCGCGTTCTACAATCGCGGCCTGATCTTTCAGGCGCAGAACCAGAACAACCGCGCGATCGAGGATTTCGCCACCGCGATCGGCCTCAACCCGAAGGCCGCCGCACCCTATACCGCCCGCGGGATCGCCTATATCGCGGTCAATGACCCGACCGCCGCCTTCTCGGATCTGTCCATGGCCGTCAACCTTGACCGGAACTCCGCCATCGCCTGGGCAAACCGCGGGCTTGCCCTGGAAATGCTCGGCAACCAGAAGGACGCCCGCCGCAATTACTCCAAGGCGATCACTCTGGACAATTCCAACAAGCTTGCGCGTGAGGGCATCGGCCGCGTCGGCCAGAGCTGACGCTTCGGAACGGATGACAGGACAAGGAAGTCCGCCTGCGCTTCAGAAAGGGCACGGGCTTTCAAAGAGAACCCGGACACCGTCGGCAGGATGATGCAGCTCAAGGCTTTCCGCGTGCAGGGCCAGACGCCCGGACGCGTTCAGAGCCTCTCCTGAAGCGTAGAACCTGTCCCCGACAATCGGATGGCCAAGGGAAAGCATGTGCACCCGGAGCTGATGCGATCGGCCCGTGTGCGGAAACAGCCTGACGCGTGTCGTTCTTTCCCGCCTCTCAAGAACTTTCCAGCGCGTCAGCGCCTGCCTGCCGTGCTCGGGACTGACCATCTGCTTGGGCCGGTTCGGCCAGTCGCAGATCAGCGGCAGGTCGATCTCGCCTTCCTCGGCGGCCGGATGCCCCCAGACTTCCGCGATATAGGTCTTGACGGTCTTGCGCCGTTCGAACTGGAGACCGAGATGGCGATGGGCCGCGGAGGTCATCGCCAGGACCATCACGCCGGACGTATCCATATCCAGCCGATGAACGATACGCGCTTGCCCATGGATCACCTTCGCCCTGTATTCAAGACAATCGGAATGTTCGGCGGCTTTGCCGGGAACACTCAAAAGTCCGCTCGGCTTGTCCACCACAAGCAGCTTGTCATCCAGATGAACGACAGTCAGATACGGCTCCGACGGAGGATCGTAGACAAACGGAACAGGCGCGGACGGGTTCATGACACCTGCTTATAGCGCATGTTGTTCAATAAAAAGGCGCGGTTCGGACCGCGCCTTCCTGCAAAGCGGACTGCAGTGGCGGAAAATCAGACCGTCAGGATCGCCAGAATACCGGTCAGGACGAAAACAATTGCGGGCGGGATCCAGCCGGATGCCCCGAGGGCGAGACCGATTGCGGTGGCAACCATGGTCCCGATCAGCATCAGCCAGCCGAAGACAGTCGCGGCGGTACCACCGAAACTGAACATGATCAGACACAACACGATGGTCAGTACCGCGATAGTGCCAACCTTGGAGAAGTTGATGAACCCTTCGTAAGTCTGCTCGTGAGCGTCGTAGTCCATTGTCGGAGCGTTATCGTCAGACATAAAGTCCCCCGGGAAATTCACTGGATCAACGAACGTCCAACCGGATCCGGCAAGGCGTCCAAAGTTGATCGGTCTTAAAGTTTCAAGAGCACCTTGTCTGCGTTCATGTGAATGCAGGACGCTCTGGCCGGTTGCCTTCATACAATAAAGTTTTGCTGTTGGGCAATGTTCCCGTGTGCACAAACCCATCCGGCAGGCGCGACTTTTTGCCGGGGGCAGATCAGGGGCCGGTTTTTCCCGGCCGGATGCCGCCTGTCAGGCCGCGTGCGGCGTTGCCCCAAGTCCGGCCGCGGCAAGCACCTCATCCTGGCGGCGTCGGACCGTCGCAGCCTCGAACCCGTCGATCTGTTCGTTGAACAGGCGGAAGAAATTCACTTCGGCCCGCAAGTGAAGAAAGACGCCGCCGAGCCCGATGGCCGCCCTGTCCATGAAAACGAATTCCTGCGGCACCGTGACCGGGCCCAGTTCCTTCAACGCGCTATGCACCCGGAAAGCTTCCTTGCGGCCATATTCGGCAGCCGACACACCGTCGGCGACGGATCGTGTCCGATCCGTCAGAAGCGGCCCGTAGATAAAGCGCGCCCAGATGTTGAGAACCTCGATCACGTCCTTTTTGAGGTTCTTGAACCCCCAGCGCTCATAGGCGGACACGACACGGTCGTCGTCACCCTCCAGGAGCCCTCGATAGAGATCGACCACACCCTCGACAAAACCCTCGGGGAAGACACGGATACAGCCGTAGTCCAGAAGGTTGATGCCGGCCGGCGCCCCATCCGTTTCGAAAACCGTATAGTTGCCCAGATGCGGATCGCCATGAATGACGCCGAAATGGCTGAACGGATGCCACCAGGCATGAAACATGGTCTCCGCCAGAAGGTTGCGCTCTTCCTGGCTGTGGTCCTTGAAATCCAGAAGCGGTTTTCCGGCGAGCCAACCCATTGTCAGGAGGCGTCCGGTCGAAAGCGGTTCGACAACCTCGGGCACACGGATACGGCCGCTTCCGGCGAGTATCCGTTGGTACATGGCGATATGCGCCGCCTCGCGGACGTAATCGAGTTCTTCCCGCACCCGGGCGCTTATTTCCTTGGCGATCTCCCGCGTATCGATCGCCGGGCTCATGCGCCGGTGCACGGAAAACAGCATCTGCAGCTGCTTGAGATCCGCTTCCACGGCGGAGGCCATATCCGGATATTGCAGCTTGCAGGCAAGGATCCTGCCGTCATGACCGACCGCGCGATGCACCTGCCCGAGCGACGCGGCCGCGGCCGGTTCCCGGCCGAAGTCCTCGAACCGGCTTTGCCAGTCGGCGCCGAGTTCCGCGCGCATCCGGCGCTTGACGAACGCCCATCCCATCGGCGGGGCGTTTGCCTGCAATTTGGCAAGCTCGGTCGTATATTCCGGCGGCAGCACATCGGGGATTGTCGACAGGAGCTGGGCGACCTTCATCAGCGGTCCCTTGAGACCGCCCAGCGCGGCTGCCAGCTCAGTCGCGTTTTTGGCATTGTCCAGTTCCATGCCGAACAGCCTCGCGCCGGCAACCTTGGCGGCGATGCCGCCCATATTTGTGCCGACCCTGGCATAGCGGCCCATGCGGGCACTGAACCGGTTGCTTTCCCGGTCTTTGGACTGCGGCATGCGGATACAGGCTCCATTTTTTGAGGCGCGGCTTCATCGTCTAAATATGCAGAGGCCCGATAATATCCAGCCCTGCTCGTGCTATTGCACTGCGACGGAAAGTCCTTCGAGTGCTTTTACAAGCGCGTCGCGCGTACTCACCAGCCCCTTGTAGGCAAGCTGATCCGCGTCCAGATCGACAAGCTGCTGCCTGAGCCCTGCCGCGAGCTTCGCGCGGTCCTCGTGGGCTTCCAGCGCAGCCAGCGGGTCGTGGTGGACCTTGATCGTGAACAGGATATCGCCGCTTTCGGGCAGCCGCCGCAAGGTCTGGCGCTCGACGCGCAGAAACAGCCGGGCGAGCCCGCTGCCGGAAATCTCGGGGCGGATCTGTTTCGGGCGCGGGTGATGCAGATTGCCGTCCGGGTAAACCGACCAGTTGAACCTGCCGACAAGCTGTTCCGGTTTCAGGTTGTCGAAAAGGCGCGCCACGGTCTGGCCCATGCGCGCACCGTTGAAGCCGGGCACGTTTTCGTGAATGCCGTGCATCGACTGGCCGAATTTCTCGTCAAGCGACCAGGAAGACGGAAAGCACAGGGACGCCGCCACCAGCCGGTAGCCTTCAGGTCCGGGCCGCATGATGATGAGATCTTCCTGGACGAGCCGGGACGCTGTGAGAAGGCCAGGCCCTTCCGAAAGCCGCACGATGCGGCCGGCAGCCGGGATCTCGATCGTGCCGGTACCGCGGCGGTGCGTGCCGCCGTGAAAGCGGGCCAGATTGCCGGCGACGAGAGCCAGCACTTCCGCCTGGGCGGCCTCCGTTCCGGCTTCCGCCCGGAACACCGTCTCCAGATCGGCGGAAAACAACCGCTCCTTCTCGCTCAGATACGCGCCGAGGGACGTATCCGGTTCCAGGAAGGCCGATTCTTCGATCGGCTTCAGACCGACCGTGAAAGGCTGGCTGGAGCCGTCATAGGGCGAATGCCTGAACGGCGGATTGGGATACGGGTTCATGCAGTGCCGGTGTCCAGTCTCAAGCCTGATCGAGTTCTTCCAGTTCGTCGATGATGCGTTCGATCACCGAAAGGCCCTTTTTCCAGAAGTCCGGATCGGTGGCATCGAGACCGAAAGGTGCGAGCAGCTCGGAATGGTGTTTGGTGCCACCGGCTTTCAGAAGATCGAAATACTTCTCCTGAAACCCTGCCTCGGCCTCCTCGTAAACCGCGTAAAGCGAGTTCACCAGGCAATCGCCGAACGCATAGGCATAGACGTAGAACGGCGAATGGATGAAATGCGGGATATAGGTCCAGAAGGACTCATAGCCTTCGCTCAGCTTGATCGCCGGCCCGAGGCTCTCGCCCTGGACGGACAGCCAGAGCTCGCCGATCTTTTCGGCGGTCAGTTCGCCGTTGCGCCGTTCCGTGTGCACCTTGCGCTCGAACGTATAGAAGGCGATCTGCCGGACCACTGTGTTGATCATGTCCTCGGCCTTGGAGGCCAGCATGATCTTGCGGGTCTGCGGATTGTCCGCCTTGGCCAGCAGGGATTTGAACGTCAGCATTTCACCGAAGACGCTCGCGGTTTCCGCCAGCGTCAGAGGTGTCGGCGCCATCAGCGGGCCGTTGGGTCCGGCAAGCACCTGATGGACGCCATGGCCCAGTTCGTGGGCCAGCGTCATCACATCGCGGATCTTGCCCTGGTAATTGACCAGCACATAGGGATGCACGCTCGGCACCGTCGGATGGGCGAAGGCCCCGGGCGCCTTGCCGGACCGTGCCGGCGCGTCGATCCAGCCCTTGTCGAAGAAGCGTCCGGCGATCTCGGCCATGTCGGGCGAGAAGGTGCTGTAGGCTGACAACACCGTGTTTCTCGCCTCGTCCCAGGGGATGATCCGCGTATCGGCATCGGGCAACGGCGCGTTGCGGTCCCATGTATTGAGCTGATCCATGCCGAGCCATTTGGCCTTCAGCTTGTAATAGCGGTGCGACAGGCGCGGATAGGCGTCCCGGACGGCGGCGACCATGGCATCCACCACTTCCCGCTCCACGCGATTCGCCAGATGGCGGCTGTCGGCGATATCGGAAAAATTCCGCCAGCGGTCGGAAATCTCCTTGTCCTTGGCAAGCGTGTTGGTGATGAGCGTGAAGGTCCTCAGGTTCTCCTTGAAGGTCGTCGTCAGCGCCTGCGAAGCAATCTGGCGCTTTTCCGGTGCCGGATCGACAAGCAGGTTGAGCGTCTGTTCGATGGCGAGTTCCTCGCCGTCGACATTGAATTTCAGCGATGCCATGGTCTCGTCGAAGAGACGGTTCCAGGCGCCTGCCCCGGTGACCGATTTTTCGTGGAAAAGCTGTTCGACCCGGTCCTCAAGCTGATAGGGCTTGCCCTTGCGCAGGTCCTCGATCCACGGACGATAGTGGCCAAGATGCGGGTCCTGAAGGGCGGCATCCATCACAGCGTCGTCGATCTTGTTCAGCTCCAGCGTGAAGAACAGGAGATGAGAACTGGCCGTGGTGATCTGTTCCTGCACGTCGCCGTAGAATTTCTGCGACGCCGGATCGATGGTGTTCTCCGCGTAGACCAGCCCCGCGAAGGAGACCAGCCGGCCCATGAGATCTTCCAGTTCCTCATAGGCGCGGATCGCGGTGACGAGCGCCGCCACGTTGTCCCGCGCCATTTCGGCGAGGCGGCCCTTGTAGGAGGTCTCGAAGGTTTTCGACCGGTCCAGGCTCTCTTTCAGGTCCGCGGCTACCTCCGGTGCATCCAGAGCCGGATAAAGATCCGTCAGATCCCATTCGGGCAGATGTCCGAGTTCGGCGGACGAAGAAGACTGAGGCGCAAAAACGGGGTGCGGCATCTTCGGCATTTCTTACTCCGGTAAACGGTCGCCTTGGCGAGGCTTGGGTATTTCAGCTACAGAACTAGTAGGCCGGGCCAACACCGCCCCGCAATCGCAAATGCCAAACTTTTTTGCCTCGCCCTGGACGATTTGTTTACCCAATTGCGACCAGAATGGTTCGAAACGAGACAAATCAGGACGGGTCCGGCCGGCAAATGCAAGCAATCAACGGTAAAATTCTTATTGTAGACGATGATCCGATCCAGCGGAGATTGCTTCAGGAAGCCGTTGTGAAATTCGGCTACCGGTTCAAGACCGCGGAAAACGGCGCGGAAGCCGTGCGTATCATGACGGGGCCGGAAGCAAGCGAAATCGACCTGATCATTCTGGACATGGTCATGCCGGAACTCGACGGCCTCGGTGTCCTGCAGCGCCTGCGCGGCGACAGGATCGCCACGCCGGTCATCGTCCAGACGGCCCATGGCGGCATCGATACCGTCGTCAGCGTGATGAATGCCGGCGCCCAGGACTTTGCCGTCAAGCCGGTTGCGCCGGAGCGGCTCAACGTCTCGATCCGCAATCTGCTGAAGACGTCGGCGCTCGAGGACGAGATCACCCGTTTCCGCAAGCAGGCTTCCGGCACGCTCACTTTCGCGGACATCATCACCCATTCCCCTGCCATGGAACGGGTGATCAATCTCGGCAAACGCGCCGCCGCCTCGAATATTCCCATCCTGATCGAGGGGGAAAGCGGTGTCGGCAAGGAGATGATCGCCAGCGCCATCCAGGGCTCAAGCGACCGGAAATCCAAACCCCTGGTGACGGTGAATTGCGGCGCCATCCCGGAAAACCTCGTAGAATCGATCCTTTTCGGCCACGAGAAGGGCGCTTTCACCGGCGCCGTCGACAAGCATGTCGGCAAGTTCCAGGAAGCCCATGGCGGCACGCTCTTCCTCGACGAGGTCGGCGAACTGCCGCAGGAGGTTCAGGTCAAGCTGCTGCGCGCCATCCAGGAAGGCGAGATCGACCCGATCGGCGCCCGGCGTCCGGTCAAGGTGGACTTCCGGCTGATTTCCGCGACCAACCGCCGCCTGATCGATCAGGTCAAGGATGGCGCGTTCCGCGAGGATCTTTATTACCGTCTCAACGTCTTTCCGATCTGGATACCGCCGCTGCGCGACCGGCGTGAGGATATTCCCGCCCTGACGCGCCATTTCCTGGCAAGGTTCGCCGCGGAGGAACGCAAGCCCCAGGTGGCCGGTGTGAGCGCCGATACACTCGCCATGCTTCAGGCCTATCACTGGCCGGGCAACATCCGGCAACTGGAAAATGCCGTCTTCCGGGCCGTTGTCCTGTGTGACGGCGCTCAACTGACGGCGCACGATTTCCCCCAGGTCGCCGCCGCCGTCGATCAGCCGGCCGTCCCGTCTCCTGCGTCTGGCTCTGCCCCCGCCGGTTTCGCGGGCATTGCCGAAGCGCCGGTTCCTGCCGCCGTTCCTTCGGCGTCCGTTCTGGCAAGACCGCTGGATCCTGCAGCGCATCCCGCCCCCCGAGCCGGCTTCGAACAGGCTGCCCCCTTCGGGTTCATGCGCAATCTCGATCAGGACGGCCATGTGCGCAAGCTCGCCGACATCGAGGAAGAACTGATTCGCACCGCCATCAACCACTACTCGGGCCGCATGACGGAAGTCGCCAAGCGCCTTGGGATCGGCCGTTCGACGCTCTACCGCAAGCTGAAGGAATATGGCCTGGAGGAAGGCGGCGAGGACGCCGCCGCCTGAAATCGGCGGAAAAGCACCGGGAGACCAGTGTCCGGCCTTCCAGGAGGGCTCCCGGGAATGCCTTCAAGCTCCCGCCAGGCTGCCTCCGCGGCCGCTTCACCGGAATTCGGACGATTTTTTGACGCATTCTGCCGATATGCAGATCTGCGGAGGGCTTATTATCGAATTTCCTGTTGCGCCGTTGCAATTCAGCAACGATTATCGCGCAGATGAAATTAGGGTAAAAACTTCTTAACTTGCTGCGGCTAATGTGGAGCTCCTGCTGGGGAGCACGGGATGGGTGATGCCATCAAAAACGGCGAGACAGATATTGCGTAAACGGTTGTTTGATTTCAACGCCGTCAACTGGCTGAAGAACGCGGCTACGGCGGCCGGCGCGCTGGCAGTTGTGTGTGCTTTCCTCACGGGTGCCGCGCAAGCGGAAACCCGTACGCTGAAGCTTTACAACACGCATACAAAAGAGCGTGTTTCGATCACCTTCAAGAAAAACGGCCGCTACCTGCCCGAAGGCCTGCGCGAGGCCAACCGCTTCCTGCGGGACTGGCGGCGCAACGAGATCATCAAGATGGATCCGGAGCTTCTGGATCTGGTCTGGGAGGTCTATCAGAACGTTCGCGCGCGCGAACCCATCAACGTCGTCTCCAGTTACCGCTCTCCGGCAACCAACAACATGCTGCGCAAGCGGTCTTCCGGCGTTGCGAAAAACAGCCAGCACACGCTCGGCAAGGCAATGGACTTCTACATTCCCGGGGTCAATCTCGCCACGCTGCGGGCAACCGGCCTGCGCAAGGAAGTGGGCGGCGTCGGTTATTATCCGCGCTCGGGTTCGCCTTTCGTCCACATGGATACGGGCAATATCCGCCACTGGCCGCGCATGAGCCGCTCGCAGCTCGCCAAGGTTTTCCCGGATGGCAAGACCCTGCACATCCCTTCCGACGGCAAGCCGATGAGCGGCTACAAGGTTGCCCTTGCCGAATCCCGGTCCGGTGGCCGCAGCTCGTCGCGGCCGACAATTGTCGCCTCGAACGATCGACCGGCTTCCAACAGCCGTCCCGCCAGTACCCGGGATCAGAGCCTGACCAAGCCCGGTACGCCGATCCCGGTGGCCGCCGCCAACGACGACAAGCCCGCAGCTGGTGGAAACCTGTTCGCGAGCCTGTTCGGCGGCAACAACCGCGGTGAGCAGAACCAGCGCCCGGGCGCGGTCGGCAATACCCCCCCCGCGCCCTTGACCGCGGAGGCCTCGCCGGTCCTGAAAAATCCGCCCGTCCCGACCCGCAAAGTGCTTGAGAGCGAGCCGGCAACACCCGTTCAGCAAGACCAGCCGATCGTCGTGGCCAGTGCTGAACCGGTCCTGAAGCCGGATACCGAGACACCAGTGGCTTCCCTCGCTCCCTCGGCTCCCGCGCCCGCCGCACCTTCGCCGAATACTCTCGACGCACAACGGTTCGCATTGGACTCGGGCCAGCCGGCTTCCACCAGGGAAGTGATCGATACGCGGTTTCAGGTTGCCCGTGCCCCGGTTCAAAAGCCAAATACCGGCCTGAGCAACGCGGCCAGGGCTGCGGCTGAAACTCTCGGCCTTTCCGAAACCGTTCCCGCCTCCGATCCGGTGGCGGCGATTGCTGCGGCAACGGGATCGGTCCCCTCTCCCTCGCCGGCACCACGTCCTGAAACCACCCTCGCCTATGCCTCAGCGAGCGCGGCGCCCCAGAGCCTGAGCCGCTCGCTGCGGCCGTCCGCAAGCGTGCCGCAGCAAAGGTCCGAAAGCCGCGCCGGTCCGGCAGCGCCCGCGACAGGCGGGCGGAAGCAGCCGTCCGTTTCCGGACGCATCCCCAAGGATCAGATCATCGATCCGCTTGCCGGATTTGCCAGCCTGCCGGACAAGTCCGCGGCGACGCTGCTGTCGGGTGCGGGCACCACGCGCCATCAGGCCTTTGCGGCGCTGAGCCATCCCAACCAGCGGCAACTTGAAAATGTCATGATGCCCGGCAACCGCTTCGTTGACGCAAGCTTCGAGCGCGATCCCTATGCCGGCCTGCGCACCGACAGGTTCGAGGGCCCTGCCATCGTGGTTCTGCCCGTCCGGTTCGCACGCTGACACCTGCCTGAAACGAACAAAAAAAGAGCGGCCATTGTGCCGCTCTTTTTCGTCTGTTCACTCTTGAGCAAATCAGCCTTCGGACGGTGCCTGAGCAGCCATGCCGAGCGCATGCATGTAAAGATCCAGAACCGCTTCTTCTTCCTCACGCTCGTGCGGCTGCTTTTTCCGCAGCGAAACAACCTTGCGCAGGATTTTCACGTCGTAGCCGTTGCCCTTTGCCTCGGCATAGACGTCCTTGATGTCATCGGAGATGACCTTCTTTTCTTCTTCAAGGCGCTCGATGCGTTCCACGAATGCCCGCAGCTGATCGGCTGCCACTCCACCCGGATCGGACATGAATTCAGTTCTCCTTTAGTCGTCTTTTCGGTTTGTTGAAATTGACGACCCGGTTCGGTTGCGAATCCCGGGCCGCTCTAAAATCCGACCGTGCCGTGCCAGACTTGTGCATAGCCGTCAAGCAATGCCGGTGCAAAACCCTGATTGCCTTTGGTCCGTAACCGGGTCACGGATCTAATGCTGCGGTTTGTTTTTATCGAACGCCGCCTTCTGGTCCGCTGAGGCTTCCGCCTGATATTTCGTCTTCCAGTCGTCATAGGGCATGCCATAAACGACTTCGCGCGCCTCGGCCTTGTCCATTTCCAACCCCTTTTCCTCGGCAGCCTCCTGATACCAGTTGGACAGACAGTTCCGGCAGAACCCCGCCAGGTTCATCAGATCGATATTCTGCACATCCGTGCGGCCACGAAGGTGCTCCACAAGACGTCTGAACACCGCCGCTTCCAATTCCACTCTGGTCTGCTCGTCCATACTCATGAACTCCCTTTGCCGCAACGGGGCTGCGCGCACTCAGTCGCTGTCGCAGCGTGATTTGAAATACCGGGTCTGCCGGCAATCCGGCAACCGGGCGATATCTCTCAGGACAGGCTCCAGACGGTCCGCCCATTCCTGTGCGCCGGCCGTATCGGCGATAAGATCCTGACGCAGCTCGAGTAACGCCTGAGCCAATCCCCGCAGCGTTGCGTGCTGGTACATTGTGTCGTTTTTGAGAGCACCGTCATAGGGCTCGTTGTCTCCGACGATCAGCCCGTCCTGCGCCCGCAGCCCCTCCAGCAGCGGCTCGACGGCCCGCGGATCGCTGTCCCAGAGAACCGTGACATGCCAGGGCCGCGGCACACCGCGCCACACCGGCGTGAAACTGTGGATCGAAAAGATCACCGGGGGCGGGGCCTTTTCCAGCATCGCATCGAGTGTGCGCGCGATCAGCTGGTGATAGGGGCGATGAAATCTCTCGATCCTGCGGGAGCGCTCGGCGGCATCCACCGCGGCATTGCCGGGGACGACGGCTCCATCCGACAGGCGCATGATCAGCGTCGGATCGTCATCGCCGCGATTCGGATCGATCAGCAGACGGGAAAAACTCGTCAGGCAGGCAGGAACGCCAAGCCGCCTGGCCAGTTCGAGCGTGACCGCGCGCGCACCGATATCGTAACCGATATGGCGTTCGAACTGCTCGGGCGGAACACCGAGGTTCCCGTAGCCGGGGGGCACCGCGTTGCAGGCGTGATCGCACAGGAGCAGGATACCCGAACCGAGGTCGCCATCGATATATTCCGTCGGCTGAAAGGCCTCTCCGGCCGCGGCTGCTGATTTTGTCATTTCTCGCTTCGTGGAAAGTCACTGGACATGCGAAGGTACAGGCCGACAGGTTTACGGCAAACCGTCGCTGGAACCAAGCCGCATCAGGCAGAATCTGATCGGTGATTCGCAGTGCGCGAATATCGGTTCGACCAGAGATTGAGCCTTGGATTTACAGGCAGTTTTGCCAAGTGCGGACCAGCCTGTATAAGGTTTATCGACGGCTAAATTCTAACACGGAAGCTCCGGTCATGTTACCGCCCCATTTCTGACCCCATAGAGGGAGATCGCACCTCGAGGCAGAAGTGGGTGGGCGGTTTCCAGTGTCAAGATTGGGCGAAAGCACTCCTGATCCTGTTAACGACGTTGACAAGCACTCCTCGTCAACGCAAAAAGCGAATGTCTGTAAAGCAGCAAAGTGAACGACTGCATATGTTTGAGGTTGGGGAACGGAACCAGGATGGGTCTCGGGCACGTATCGGCGCGCCCCTGAAAACTGTCTGTGCCGCTCTTCTTGCCCTGCTGTTTCTCCCGGCAACCAGCGACGAAGCGAAGGCTGACCTGCGGCTCTGCAACAAGACCGACAGTCAGGTTGGCGTGGCCATCGGCTACAAGGACAAGACCGACTGGGTCACCGAAGGGTGGTGGAATCTTTCCTCCAATTCCTGTGAAACGCTGGTACCGGGCGCATTGGTGTCACGATACTATTACATCTACGCAGTTGATTATGACCAATTCGGTGAATGGGGAGGCCGGGCGTTCATGTGCACCCGGGAGAAGGAATTCACCATTCGCGGAATCGAAGACTGTGTGGCCCGTGGCTTTGAGCGGACAGGCTTTTTTGAAATCGACACGGGTGAACAGAGCAGCTGGACAGTTCAGCTGACCGAACCCGTGCAACAGGGAACAGGTGGGCGATGAGGCGTAACCGGCGAGTTAAAATTCTGGCAACTCTCGGCCCCTCTTCCTCAGAACAAGACATCATCGAAAAACTGTACCGGGCCGGTGCTGATGTGTTTCGCATCAACATGAGCCATACAGATCATGATCGTCTGAAGATGCTTGTTGAACGCATCCGTTCTGTCGAGGAAAAAATAGGACGGCCAATCGGCATTCTGGCCGATCTTCAGGGTCCCAAACTGCGGGTGGGAACCTTCTCCAACGGCCCGGTCATGCTGGAGAACGGTGCGTCCTTCACCCTGGATGCCGACACCTCCGGCGGCGATGTCAACCGGGTTCACCTTCCTCATCCGGAAATCCTGCAGGCTCTTGAACCGGGTCACCGGCTGCTGCTGGATGACGGCAAGATTCAGCTCAAGGTCGTCGAAGCCAGCGCTACCAGCGCCGTCACGGAAGTGATCGTCGGCGGCAAGCTGTCCGACCGCAAGGGCGTCAGCGTCCCGGATTCCGAAATCGCCACCAGCGCGATGACGGAGAAGGATCACAAGGATCTCATCGCGGCGCTGGATCAGAATGTCGACTGGATTGCCCTGTCCTTCGTGCAGCGTCCGGACGACCTTGCCGAAGTGCGCAAGATCACCCGCGGCCGCGCCGGTGTCCTCGCCAAGATCGAAAAACCTCAGGCTATCGGTCGCCTGGACGAAATCATCGAACTCTCCGACGCCATCATGGTGGCCCGCGGCGACCTTGGCGTGGAAATGCCTCTGGAACAGGTCCCCGGCCTGCAGAAACGCATTACCCGCGCCTGCCGCCGTGCCGGCAAGCCCGTTGTGGTGGCAACGCAGATGCTCGAATCCATGATCTCCTCGCCGGTTCCGACCCGCGCGGAAGTCTCCGACGTCGCGACCGCCGTGTTCGAGGGGGCCGATGCGGTCATGCTGTCCGCCGAATCCGCCGCCGGCAACTTTCCCATCGAAGCCGTTTCCACGATGGACAAGATCGCCAATGAGGTGGAACAGGACGCGAATTATCAAAACATCATCTATGCGCAGCGGACCGAGCCGGAAGCCACGGGGGCGGATGCGATTTCCGCGGCGGCGCGGCAGATCGCCGAAACGCTCAACCTGGCTGCGGTCGTCTGCTACACCACTTCGGGCGCCACTGGTCTTCGCGCGGCCCGCGAGCGCCCCGCTTGCCCCGTGATCGTGCTCTCTCCCGTTCTGGCAACCGCCCGCCGGCTGTCACTCGCCTGGGGCCTTCACTGCGTTGTCAGTGAGGATGCCGCCAACGAGGAGGACATGATCGACCGTGCCTGCCGCATCTCCTATCTGGAAGAATATGCCAAGCCGGGCCAGCGGATCATAGTCACCGCCGGCGTGCCCTTCGGCACCCCGGGATCCACCAACCTGTTGCGGATTGCCTTTGTCGGCAGTGACGGACAGGGTGGGATTTGAGTTTCTAATCGGTTGAATGAAAAAGGCGGCCTGCATTGGCCGCCTTTTTTCGTTCCACCATTCGCCGCCGCAGCCTTCCCGCCCCCCGACCGCAAGCTCTGGCCGGAAAGCTTCAGGCGCCTTCGCCTTCGGCGTTTTTCTCCAGATCCACGATCGCCTTGGCGGCGTTCTCAAGGCCCGGATTGACGTCCAGCGCCTTCCTGAAGGTGTCCAGCGCATCGTCCTCGAAACCCAGACGGCGCTGGATGATCGCCAGACCGGACAGGGCGCCCCAGTGCCGTGGCTCCAGGGCGAGCGTACGCTCGATATCGACGAGGGACTTGCCGAAATCCTCACGCATGTAATGCACGGTCGCCCGGCGGTTCCAGCCCTCCGCGTAGGATGGCTTGAGGATGACGACCACATCGAGAAAATCGAGGGCAAGGGCCGGATCTTCCGACTGGATGGCCTTGCCCGCGCGCGACATCAGTACATCGACCGTATCGCTGCCTGAAGCCATCCAGATCATCTGGATTTCCCGCGCGATCCGCTCCGCCGACTTCGGGGATTTTGCCTCGGCAAGATCGGAATAGAGCTGTTCCAGGCGGGATTTTTCCGCGTCCGGGTCCGTCTCATCGACGACCACCTTGCCTCCCTCTTCTGGAAGCTCCTCGGGCAACGGGTTGAAATCTTCCGCGGACGGCGGCTCGACTTCCGGCCCCAGGTCGGGAACGGTCTGCGCGCCCGCCAGGGGCACGCTCAGCATATAAAGGAGGGCAAATACAAAAATCCGCATTCGACGATTATGGATCGTTGAATGCGGCGGTCAATCCGGGATTTTGACACATCTTCGTGCGCACCGGCTGCCGGGGCTGTCACAGTGACGGGATCGGCGCGTTAAGTGCTTCACCCGCAACGTGTTTCAGAACCCCGCAGCGCTTCGCGCGGCAACAGGACTCAGCCCTGGCGTGCCTTGAAGCGCGGGTTTTTCTTGTTGATGATGTACACGCGGCCTTTGCGGCGAACCATACGGTTGTCCCGGTGGCGCGTCATCAGTGCTTTGAGCGAGTTCTTGATCTTCATGTCACTGTCCCCCGAAGGGGTCCTGCTTCTTTAAACCAAATGAGCGCCTGTGGCGCCCGGGTGCTTCCGGCTGTTCACGAAGCAGCAGCAGAGTTTGCGCCGGCTTCAGAACAACCCGCGCCTCATGAAACCTCAATCAGCGCTAAAATGGTGGGCGTGACAGGGATTGAACCTGTGACCCCTTCGATGTCAACGAAGTGCTCTCCCGCTGAGCTACACGCCCGAATTTATCGGACCTCCGACGCCCCAACGCCGTGGTGGAGTGCGATATAACGGGGAACGCCGATCTGTGCAACCCCCCTTTTCACCGATCCGGCAAAATTTCCAGGTCCTTTCGACGCTCTTTGCAGAGCCCGTCTCAGGCCGCTAGCATACGCTCCACTTCCTGCACAAGATCCTTCAAATGAAAGGGTTTTGACAGAACCTTCGCGTCCTTGGGAGCATCCGATTCCGGGTTGAGCGCCACCGCCGCAAACCCGGTAATGAACATCACCTTGAGATCAGGATCGAGTTCGGTTGCCCGGCGCGCCAATTCTATCCCATCCATCTCCGGCATCACGATGTCGGTCAAAAGAAGAGAGAAAGGCTCTTCGCGCAGGCGTTCATAAGCGCTTTTGCCGTTATCGAACGAAACGACATCATAGCCGGCATTTTCCAACGCCTTCGCCAGAAAGCGGCGCATGTCATTATCATCTTCGGCAAGCAGGATACGTGGCATCGTAATCGACCAATCTCCTAAATATGCGTTGGCTGTGCGGTTCCCTTTTGCCGGTTATAGCTCGAATTCCAAAGAATGATAGCGAGAATCGGTTCTTTCAGGCAGCCGTGTGGATAGAACCGCCGCGCCGGTTTACACAGATTTGTTGCGGACAGGCCAGAGGCGGAGATGGTGGCGCGGACGGACAGGCGGCAATGGCCGGCATGGACCGCGCGCGCCAGCGTCAAATCTGTTCAATCCCCAGATGACGCTGCGTATTCCCGCTGGAGCATCCTGCGTTCAATTGAACCAAGACGAGATGCTCCACCGCTTTAAAAGCTATCTGCAGACCTCCAATCGGTTCCAATGCGGGGCCTGTGACCTGGCCATGATTTGCCGGTCGTACGCTGATGCAAGGAACAAATGCCGCCATGACACGGGCTTTCGCCTCCGCGAGAGTGGACTGCGGGGCGATTCCTTGGCACGATAGGAAAAGACCAGACGGGACACATCATTTGACTGACGACAAGCGGCCTGCTTTTCAAATGCCCTTTGAAGCCGACTTTAACGGCTTGCCCGCGTTTGAAGTCCTGTGTCCAGCCGATCAGCGTTTGCCGTATGTCTTCAATTCCCCGCATTCGGGCCGCCAGTATTCCAAAAGCTTTCTGGCCTCCTCGCGCCTGAATGAAAACTCCATCAGGCGTTCGGAAGATGCCTATGTGGACGACCTGTTCGCGCATGTCGTGCCTTTGGGCGCGCCGCTCCTGCGGGCTCATTTCCCAAGAGCCTATCTGGATGTGAACCGGGAGCCCTACGAACTCGATCCGAAGATGTTCGACGGCCGACTTCCGATCTATGCGAACAGCCGTTCCATCCGGGTGGCCGGCGGCCTGGGCACGGTAGCGCGGATTGTCAGCGAGAACCACGAGATCTACCGGCACAAGCTGCCGGTGGAAGAAGCGCTGAGCCGGGTCGAGGAGATCTACAAGCCCTATCACTCGACCCTGCGGCGCCTGCTGGCCCAGACGCACGTGACCTTCGGCTATTCGGTCCTGATCGACTGCCATTCGATGCCGTCAAGCGTGAAGTGCCAGACAACCGACACCCGCCCCGATTTCATTCTCGGCGACCGCTACGGCACCAGTTGCAGCAGCGACCTGACGGAGTTTGCCTGTTCGGTTCTCAGAAACATGGGCTACAGCGTTTCACGCAACAAACCCTATGCCGGCGGATTCATCACCGAACACTACGGCAGACCCGCGAGCGGCCTGCACGCTCTGCAGATCGAGATCAATCGCGGTCTCTACATGGACGAGGCATCTCACCAGCCTTCCGCCGGATTCGCCGATCTGTTCCACAATCTGCGTAATTTCGCCCGTGAGCTCACCTCAATGCCCGACGCAGCCCTGCCCGCCGACTCCATCGCAGCGGAATAAAAAAAAGGCCGCACTCAATTGAGGCGGCCTGAAGTCTAGGGAGGAAACGCCCAAGGAGGGCGGTGCAATACAACGTATCGCACTGCAATAAAATCGCACCGCACCGCACAAAGGTCAAGCCCGTGGGGGTTCGGAATCTGATCAAACAATGTGCAAATGAAGCGATTTTACCGATTCAATTTTCGGCACAAGCGGTTATACAAGTGGCAAATCGGACTTTTTTCGCTATCCGAAAAATTTCCCGCTCGCGAAACCCGGAAGGCATCGATGACCCAGGGCCAGATATCCAGTTCCAATGAATTCGTCCCTTTTCTGGACCGTCTGGCGGACGCCGCCAGCGCGGCCATCATGCCTCACTTCCGGCAGAGGTTCGCCGTCGACAACAAATGGGAGACCGGGTTCGACCCGGTCACCGTCGCCGACAGGAATGGCGAAACAGCCATGCGGACGCTCATCAACAGCACGTATCCCGCCCACGGCATTTTGGGCGAGGAGCACGGCCCGGAGAACCTGGACGCGGAAAACGTCTGGATACTCGACCCGATCGACGGTACCCGCGCCTTCATCACCGGATTGCCGACCTGGGGAACCCTGATCGGCCTGCGCACCGGCGGCAAGCCCAGCCTCGGCATGATGGCTCAGCCCTATATCGGCGAACGCTTCGGCGGGGATGGCAACATCGCCTGGTACAGCGGTCCGCTCGGAACCAAAAAGCTCGACTGCCGCCCCTGTGACCGACTGGAGGAGGCGACGATCTTCACGACGACGCCCGCGCTGTTCAACGACGCGGAGCGGGCAGCCTTTGACCGGGTCGAGGACGCCGTACAGCTTTCCCGCTACGGGACGGATTGCTATGCCTATTGCATGGTCGCGGCGGGCCATGGCGACGCTGTCATCGAATCCGGCCTGCAGGCCTACGACATCGTCGCGCTCGTGCCGATCGTCGAGGGTGCCGGCGGCGTGGTGACGACCTGGACGGGCGGCTCGCCGTCAGACGGCGGGCAGATCGTCGCTTCCGGCGATCCGCGCCTTCATGAGATCCTCCTGAGGGAACTCGCCAGGACTTCGTGACCCGGGTTGCAGGCCGCCCTGCTCAGAGCCCGGCACGTTCCAGCTCTAGTTCCGCTTCCAGACCGGGCACAAAGGCGTCGAACGCGGCCCAGAACTGATCCCGAAACACATCGCGTTCCATCATCAACTCGTGTTCGGCACCCGGAATTTCCAGATAGGCCGCGGCCTTCGCCCGGGAGACGAAATCCTCGATAGCGGGTGTCGAGACGATCCGGTCGTTGCCTGCCGCCAGAACGAGGCAGGGCAGCTTCATGTTCGGGCCGGCGTCTCTTTTGCGCAGGGCCAGCATCGCCCTTGCCGCGGCGTTCAGCCAGCCAAGGGTCGGCGCGCCGACGCCCAGCTCGGGCGCGGCTTCCAGCACCTTGTTGAAACGGTCGAACCGGGCCTTGTCCGAGGTCTGCCGGTTCGTCTCGAACGGCACGCGGATTTCGCCGTTGCCACCGGGAAGGAACAACCGCCCCAGTCCAATAGCCGAGCAAAGCCGCGCAAGAGGAAATCCGACCCGTTCACTGAAGGCCGCCCCCTTGCGCGCCCTCGCCTGATGCGCCGGACGCCCGAGCGAGCCGAGACTGAGGATTTTCAACGCAGAGCGGGAAAATCCGCCCAGATTGGGAGGCAAGGTGCCGGAAGGAAGGCCGAGCAGCGGCGAGGTCAGCACCGCACGGTCAAGCATTGTCCGCAGCCGCTCCGAATCGGACAGCAGCACCAGGGCGCCGGTGGAATGCGCGAGCGCAAAATGCGGACCCGGATAGGTCGCCAGGGAAATCTCCTTCAGCACGGTGCGCAAATCGAGGCGGAACCTGCCGAAATTCGAAACATGCCCGCGTTTCGGATTGGTGGTCAGCCGCTGCGAGCCGCCCTGCCCGCGCCAGTCGAAGGTAACGACCGCGAAGCCGCGTTCGCGCAGGTCTGAAATTATCTCGAAATATTTCTCGATATATTCCGCGCGCCCCTGTAGCAGCGTCACCGTTCCCATCCGCTGCCGGCCACCCGCCGGCCAATGCGCGTAGCGGATCCTGACACCGTCAGGAGCCTCGACATATCCGGTCCTGGCGCCCTCCGGCACCGGGTTGTCTGGAAGATCTATCAGGTTCATGGCGATCCGATTCACTCAAGAGACGCCTTTTGATAACCGGCTTCGTGCGGGCTCACAACAGACTTCAGGCCGGCACTGAAAGGCGCCGACCCTGAAAGAAGTTAGCGGAAAAACGTGGCAGCCGCGTTACCAGCGATGACCGCCGCGGGTCATCGGACGGCTGCGAACGATGTGAGCGGTGCGGGAATCGACGACCAGTCGAACCGGCATGCCCCGCCAACCATTCGCGGTCACGACATACATCGGGCCGCGGCGGTCGACGATCTGGATGCGGTGGAAGCCGCGGTGACGCAGGCTGCGGCGGATCTGACGCGGACCCATATGCTGCTGGTTCCAGCCATGACCGCCCTGCCAGCCACGACCACCTTTGCGCCCGTGCCCGCCCTTGCGGTGATCGACATTCACGACCAGTTCGGACTGCGCCGTCTGGCCTTTCAGTCCGGCGGCCTGCGGCGCGGCGACGGCTGTGGAAATGAACCCGGCGGATACCAGAAAAATGGCGCCGGCGATCGGGGCGGAAAGTTTTGAAACATTGGCAAACATCGTTGATCTCCTGTCTTTGCCGCCAGCGCCGTGCTGACGTTGACCGGAAGATGCACCGCGCCGCTTGAACCGGACCGGAAGGCTTCATTCATCCGGCGTTCATCTTCAGCCTGCGGTGCACCGCGCCCTCTTGAAATGAAAAAAAGCAGTTCCCACCTTTATTGTGCAGGCGCCAAAAAAGGGTCTGCATCGCGCTCCAGTCCCGCCACTCCGGGGGACCTGAAGGAACGCGACCCCAGTGAAGTATCAGTTGCTCAAAGAGAGGACAGACACATGCGTCACTTCGACTTTTCTCCCCTTTACCGGTCCACCGTCGGGTTTGATCGGCTTTTCTCGATGCTGGACACCGCCGGCAGCGACGCCCCAAGCTATCCGCCCTACAACATCGAGCGGACCGGCGAAAACACCTACCGCATCACCATGGCGGTTGCCGGTTTCTCCGATGACGAGCTTTCCGTTGAAGCCAAGGAACATGTTCTCGCTATCAAGGGTGAGAAGGCGGAAGAGGATTCCGAACGGGAAATCCTCTATCGCGGCATCGCATCGCGCACTTTCGAGCGCCGCTTCCAGATCGCCGAACACGTCCGCGTGGAAGGCGCCAGCCTGGAAAACGGCCTGCTTCATGTCGATCTCGTCCGGGAAATCCCGGAAGCCATGAAACCGCGCAAGATCGAAATCAGCTCCAGCGCGGCCAAGCAGATCGAAACCACCGCTCACTAAGGCCGCGGCCTTAAAGTGAAATGTGCCAGGACGCGGGGCGCCCGGGAAACCGGGCGCTCGTTTGGCGCAGGAATGTGCCGGATGCCTTATCTCAAACCGCTTCCTACAGCACCTTCAGGAATGTCTTCACATCCTCGTCCGTGGTCGCGAAACTGGTGACCATACGCAGGCAGACTTCGTCTTCCGCCGGAGCGATGTTTGAGGAAAGGTCCTTCGCGGGCCATTCGTAAAGCCTGGCGCCTGCCGCCTCCAGCGCCTCGAACTGACTGCGCTTCAGGATCGGAAACACCTCGTTGGCGTCCACCGCCCAGGCGGTTCGCCCACCCTGGTCCCGGATACCTTGCGCCAGCCTGGCCGCCATTTCATTGGCGTGACCTGCGGCCGCGAGCCATGTGCCGTCTTCGAAATAACCGTCGAGTTGCGCGGCGACAAATCGGCTCTTGGAAAACAGGTGTCCGCCGCGCTTGCGCAGATATTCAAATCCCCTGGCGGCTTCAGCATCGAAAAAGACGACGGCCTCCGCGCACCAGCAGCCATTCTTGGTCGCCCCGAAGGACAGCACATCGACGCCGGCCTTCCAGGTCATGTCAGCCGGTGTGCAGCCGAGCGTGACGAGGGCGTTGGCGAAGCGCGCGCCATCCATATGCAGAGGCACGGCGCGTGACCTGGCGGCCTCCTTGACGGCGGCAATCTCGTCCAGGGTATAAATCGTGCCGCATTCCGTGGCCTGGCTGATCGACACCGCCGCCACCTGGCCGTGATGCACGACCCCGTCCGGATGGGCCGCCATCGCTTCGCGAAGGCCTTGCGGCGTGACTTTGCCCTGCGGGCCCGGAACGCCGGCCAGCTTGCTGCCGCCGGTCATGAATTCGGGGCAGTTGCATTCATCGACCCGGATGTGAGCATCGCTGTGACAGAAGATGACGCCGCCCGGCCTGGCATAGGCGGCCAGCGCTAGCGAATTGGCGGCCGACCCAGTCGCCACGAAAAAGACGGCCACCTCCCGCTCGAAGATTTCATTGAATTTTTCCGAGATTCGGTCCGTCAACGGGTCCGTGCCATAAGCCGGCGCGAACCCGGAATTATGGCGGGTCAGCGCCGACATCACCGCCGGAGCCGCACCCGCCCAATTGTCGCTTGCGAAATTCATGGACCGGTTCATACCAACTGTCGGCCGCGATGACCACCATGACACCTGTCATCAGGCAGTTTGCGGTGGCACCCTGCCGTGTTCTCCGGTGTTCCTGCCCGGCTTCAACCCGCAAAACCACCTTGACAATACAACCCTGAATGGATCAAGCTGAACCCTTACATTCATCTACAATAATACTCATTAAAATTTCAGCGCCATTTCGCAAGAATTTAAAACGCCAGATAAAAATGAAAAAGCCGCAGCACAGGCTGCCGGTCAGAGATTTTTTTACTGATTGAAGACTGAGAGCAAGGACCGCGACCATGAGCGGCCACCTGCCGGTCCCATTGGAGGTTTTGCAGAATGACCCGGATACGCAAGGATATCGCCAAGCTGAACGGCCCCTGGCCGGAGGAATTGCTATGGTACGCCAGGGCAGTCGCGGCAATGAGGGCCCGCCCGTTCGCCGACCGGACCAGTTGGCTTTATTTCGGTGCAATTCACGGTTTCGATCAGAACGGCTGGATCCGGCAGAACATTATCACCGCCGGCACCGCTGTTCCGCCCGATATCGAGCAGCGCAACGTTCTTAACCAGTGCCAGCACGCGGGCTGGTTTTTTCTGCCCTGGCATCGCGGCTATCTGGCAGCCTTCGAGGCTTTGACAGCCGACTGGATTGCCGCCCAGGGCGGCCCGGACGACTGGGCTCTTCCCTATTGGAATTATCTGGATTCGCAGAACCAGGATGCGCGCAAGATCCCGGCCGAATTTCTTGCAGACAAACTGCCCGACGGCACTGACAATCCCTTGTCCGCCGCCTCGCGCGGCGGCTTGCAGGTTCTGGGGCCGATGCCGCGGATCGGAATACCCGACATAAATCTTGATGCACAGTCGATCGATATCTACACGGCCGTCGCACCGGGCGTTCTGGGATATGGCGGCCCCGTGAGCCGCTTCGCTCAACAGGGCAACAGTTTCGGCGGCATCGAAGCCAATCCGCACGGCCCGGTTCACGTCATGATCGGTGGTGTCACACCCACCTTCCAGCCGGCCGGCTGGATGACGGATCCCGACTACGCCGCGCTGGATCCGGTTTTCTGGCTGCATCATTGCAACATCGACCGGCTCTGGGAAGCATGGTTGTCCGATCCCGCCAATTCCCAGGAAGTCAGCGGCATCTGGAAAAACGGTCCGTTTCCAAGACAGTTTCTCATGCCGACGGTATCCGGCGGCATAGATGTATTCACACCCGGCGAAACGCTGCCGGGCGGCCCGCTTGCTCCGCTTTACGATGACCTTGAGGACGGCACGGGCATCGTCATACCGGCCGCAGCCGGCGAACCGGAGATTGCCATGGTCAGTTCAGAGCGCCCCGGCGGCGCATCGCGCGAGATGAAATCGGCCCTGATGGGTTCCAATACCGAAAGCCTCGAGGTCGGCGACGCATCGGTTTCCTCCAGAGTCGGCCTCCGGCAGACCAAAATGGCGGAAGCCGCCTTTGCAAGCCCCGCAGCTGTCGATGGAACGCATATCTTTCTCAATCTTGAGGGCGTTCGGGGATCGGTGCCGACAGGCGCCCTTCTCGTATCGCTGGCGGTGCCTTCCGGGCCGGGTGGCGACCGTGAAATCATCGAACTGGAGCCGGTTGTCCTGTTCGGTCTGGGCAAGGCGTCTTCCACCGAAGGATCTCACGCGGGCAACGGCTTCACGGTCGCGATCGACATAACCTCGGCTGTTTCCCGCATACAGGCGGACGGCCGGACGTCCCTCGACGCGCTGGAAGTGACCGTCGCGCAGCCGAAAGGTGCGGAAAGCCCGATCACGGTCGATCGCATCAGCATCTATCGCCAGATTTCCGACTGACATGAGCCGGTTGGCCGCCTTTGCGTTCCAGTTGAAATTGAGCCCGATGCCTCAGCTGCTCGGGCTGTCCGCCGCCGCGTTCATGGTGCTCGGCCTGCAGCCGGCATCGGTGAGGATTTCGTCGATCTGCGGTGGGGTTTCACTGGACTATCTTGCCGATATCCTGATCCTGGAAGCCCTGGTGCGATCCCCGTCCGCTCTTGTGCTTGACTGGCTGATCATGGTTCTCGCCATGATGCCGCCGCTGCTGTCCTTGCCTGTTTCCCATATATTGCGCGCCCCGGCAAAAGGTTACCGGATCGGCGCCGCGTGCCTGTTCGCTCTGGGATACGGTCTGTGCTGGCTTCTGGCGGGAGCTGTGCTGGTTCCCCTGGCGTTCGTCGTTGCCGCCGCCGCGCCCTTTCCTCTGGACACAGTGGCCTCGTTCGCGTTCGCGCTCGTGTGGAGTGCCAGCCCGTCTGCGCAAAGTGCACGCAACCGGTGCCACCGGCTCCGCCGGATTTCCGCCTCCGGCCTGCGCACGCTTCGCGACTGCGCGGACCAGGGCGCAATGACAGGCACGGCCTGCGTCGCGGCGTGCTGGCCCTGGATGATCGTACCGATGACGGTTGAAAATCTGCATCTGACCGCAATGGCGGCCGTAACCATCGTATTGTTTGCCGAACGTCTCGCGCCCCCGGCCAAACCGCAATGGCGCAGCCCGCCCGTCTGGGAAACTCTGGCAGGCTTCAGTCCTGTCTGAAGCCTGCATTCCTCGCAAAGCGGAAGATCCTGAAATCCAGAGTGGCCTAGTAGTACATTTCCCGCCTGCGGTAGTAGCGCCCCAGCAGCCAGTCGAGGGAAATCACTCCGGGGCCCTTGAGCGTCGGCACCAGCAGCAGGAAGATCCACAGCAGCCGGTCATCCGAGATGATCGCATAGGGCTCGCCGTCGAACAGCGCGCCGATCGTTTTGGCATCCACCCCGTGGCCGTAGACGTCCACATAGGTCATGACGCAGATAAAGACGATCATGCCGAGACTGGCGAACCGCGTGAACAGGCCGACCACCACCATCGCCGGAAGGATGAACTCGCCCCAGGTACCGAGCAGAACCATCAGACCGTAAGGGAAAAAGGCGATCTGGCTGATGTCGTAACTGACCTGCTCCATCATTTTCGGCAACATCTGCGCATAGGCGCCCGCCGTGGGCGTGAAGATGTTCATGATGTTTCCGCCGATTTTCGTCAGCGCGGAATTCCAGAAGAACTGCAACAGGATCGCCGCGAAAACGAACCGGGCTGCCAACCCCAGAAACCAGCCATTGGTCAGGCGTTCCAGCGCTCCGAACACCAGCGTGTACACTCTTACGAAGAAACCGATCAGCGCACCCATGAAATCCCCCTTTTAAAGCGTCCCGGTCCTGCCGGGCTCAGTATCCTTCGATAGCGGTGAATGCACCGCTTGAAAGGCAGTCCGACAAGCAGTCGGGAAGTGAAAACTCCGAAGTCTTTTCCAGCGCCGAAGCAGCGGCCCCCTCCAGAGTGGAGCCCTCGAGCAAGGCACTTAAGAACACTTCCCCGCCCGGCCGCAACAAAAAGACACCGACTTCCAGATCCGGCCGGGTGACCAGCACCGCTTGCGGCTCGTCGAGATCGATACCGGCCGCCGCGTCCGTCGCAAACCTGTTTGCGCGCACGAGATCCAGAACCGGCCATTTCGAGGCGACGACGGCCGCCGCGGGATGGCGTGTGAACCTGACTGCCGGAACATCTTCCGGCGCGACCGCGCTCAGGGCGGCCGGATCGAGCGGTGCGGCGTCCGCCGCGTGATAGGCCTGAAGCCAGGCCCATTCCACCCGGGCCACATCCGCCAGATAGGGATAGGCCGCGAGCGGCGGAAAACTTTCCAGGAAACCGGCAAACGCACCGCCATACCACATGAGCACCGGCGACTGCGGCGGATGACGGGTCACGAAGGCGCGCGCCAGCGCATTGAAATAGTCGTCCCCCACAAGGGATACGATGGCCGGAAAGGTCTGCCCAAGGGCTTCACTGAGACTGACGATCACATTGTTGCGGTAGACGTTGAAGCGCTTCGGCGCCGCTTTGCCGTCCGGTCCGACCAGGCCTGCCGGCGGAGCGGCTTCGGGGTCCAGCAGGGCCCTGCCGAATTCCCCGGAACCAGTCCTGACCGTGACGTCAGTCAGGCCGGCCACACTGGAAAGTGACTTTGGCGCGGCCATTCTCACACCGCGCGCCTGAGGCCGGGTTCCGCCGCTTGGACAAGGATCCGCTCCGCCGCCCTGACCTCGGCGAACAGAACGGGCCAGGCGGGAACGTCATTGTCCCATTCGATCAGAGTCGGCAGCGGACCGTTATTTCGAACGACGCTCTCATAAAGTTTCCAGACGGCGTCATCGACCTCCCGGTCATGCGCATCGATCAGCAGCGGTCGGCCGGCATCGTCCGTGTCGGGAGCATGACCGCCCAGATGAATTTCGCCGACTGCGTTGAGGGGAAAATCCGCGAGGTAGTCCTCGGCGGACCGCTGGTGATTGGTGCAGGAGACATGGACGTTATTGATATCGAGAAGCAGCCCGCAACCGGTCCGGCGCGTGATTTCCTTCAGGAAGTCCAATTCGCTCATCGTGCTTTGTTCAAAGGCGACATAGGTAGACGGGTTCTCCAGAAGCATGCGCCGCCCGACGGTCTCCTGAACCTCGTCTATGTGATCGCACACCCGCTCAAGCGCCGCTTCGTCATAGGGAACCGGCAGAAGATCGTTGAAATAGGCCGTGTCGTGGGTCGACCAGGCCAGATGTTCGGAAAAAAGGCCCGGTTCGTAACGCCGGTTCAGCCCGGCGAGCCGCTGGAGATGCGCCTTGTCCAGAGCCTGTTCGCCGCCGATGGACAACCCGACGCCGTGAAGCGACAGCGGATAGTCCTGACGAATCGCTTCCAGTTGACGGTGTGGCGGACCGCCCGCACCCATGTAGTTCTCCGCGTGGACCTCGAAGAAGCCGATATCCGCGCGGTCCGCCAGAATTTCGGCGATATGCTCCGGCTTGAGGCCCGCTCCGGCATGCGCCGGGATTGTGGCATCGGCACGGGACTGTCGGGACGGTGAACCCTCGGAAAACATGGCAGGCTCCAGAGCGGGAAAACGGATGTCGTGGCAACCGCCGTTAATAAGGACGCATCGGACAGGTGTCTATTGACGACAGTTGGTCTCAGGCAGGCGGCGTCATTCCCGCCTGCCCGAATATCCCGGGATCAGGCTGCCGGGAGGTCCCGCTTCAGTTCGGTCAGAGAGCCGTGGCGATCGCCCGGCACGTCCATGGTTACGCAGGTGCCCTTGGGGACCAGCGTCCAGGCATTGCCCTGATAGTTGACCGTTGACGTGCCTGCACAAGTGGTTCCAGCGCCTGCCTTGCAGTCGTTCTTGCCCTTCAGGGAAACACCGAAGCATTTCTCCTTCGCCTGTGCGTGAGCCGGCACGGTGGACGACAGACCGGCAACCGCGGTTGCAACGGCACCGGCGACAATCGCCGCGGACATCGCTTTATGCTTCATCTCGAACTCCTCTGGTCGTTCTTCGGATCCTGTGTCAGCCGTGGCTCCTGGAAAGCAGCCCGGACACAGGGTGTAAATGAGCGTCTTGACGATAAATAGGAAATCAAACGCGTGTTACTCTTTTGCGAGCCGCGCTAAGAAAACTTTAAGATACGCAAGATTCTTTCTCAAACTCCCCCGGAATAGACCTTTCCAGACGATTGGCACTTTTTGCGCGAAACAATTATAATACCTGCTACAAGAAACGGACTTGCTCCTGACTGAGAAATCTGTCATGGTCGCGCCGCCTGTAATAGGACAGGGATACTGTCCCATTTACTGCGGCGCTACCGGCCTTTGACGATGCCGGGCCAGGAGCAGCGGACAGGTTGACCATTCTGCAGATCCGGGGAGGGTTTGCGAAGCGGCGAGACGGAAAGTTTCGGCAGCGGAAACTCCGCTGTGTCATTGCGACGGTTTATTTTGATGGACCGGCGCAGTAAATACAACAACAGAGCCGGGGCGGGAAAGCCAGGGTTCGCCGAGCCGCATTCTTGAAGGAATGCGACCCGAACGGAACCGGACGCTTCAAGCCACGGTGGCACTGGGGTTAACAGTGAGGGCGCACATGAGAAAAACGGAGCTGACGACCAGCACAGCCATACAGGCCGGCGGCGTGGATTTGAAACCCACTGCCACACTTGCCGATCGACTGGGCACGGCCGCCGACAAAGGGCTCTACAATCCCTCGCGCGAACACGATGCCTGCGGTGTTGGCTTCGTCGCCCAAATGAAGGGCGTGAAATCTCACAGGATCATCGCGGACGGATTGCAGGTTCTGGAAAACCTGACCCACCGCGGCGCGGTCGGTGCCGATCCGCTCATGGGCGACGGCGCGGGCATGCTGGTGCAGATCCCGCACGACTTCTTCGCTGAGGAAATGCAAAAGGCGGGCAGCGCGCTGCCGGCCAGCGGCGACTATGGCGTCGGCTTCATCTTCATGCCTCAGGACCCGTCCCTGCGTGCCCGATGCGAAGAAATCATCGAAAACATCATCGAGGAAGAAGGCAAGGAGCTGATCGGCTGGCGCGACGTTCCTGTCGACAATTCCTCGCTCTCCAAGTCCCCCGATATCGCCGCGACCGAGCCCTATTCCCGTCAGGTCTTCATCCGCAAGACCAACGGCGACGATCCGGACTCCTTTGAGCGCCGGCTTTACGTGCTGCGCAAGGTGATTTCCAACCGGGTGCGCGCGGAAACCGAAGCGGTCGGCAAGGGCTTCTACATCGTATCGCTCTCCAGCCGCACCATCGTCTATAAAGGCATGTTCCTCGCCTATCAGCTCGGCGCCTATTACGCCGACCTGAAGGACGAGCGCTTCACCTCCTCGCTTGCTTTGGTGCACCAGCGCTTCTCCACCAACACCTTCCCGTCCTGGGACCTGTCCCACCCTTACCGGATGGTTGCGCATAACGGCGAAATCAACACGTTGCGCGGCAACGTCAACTGGATGGCGGCCCGTCAGGCCTCCGTCTCCTCGGCGCTGCTGGGGGACGATATCTCCAAGCTCTGGCCGATCTCCTATGAAGGCCAGTCCGATACCGCGTGCTTCGACAACGCGCTGGAATTCCTCGTCATGGGCGGTTATTCCCTCGCCCATGCCGCGATGATGCTGATCCCGGAAGCCTGGGCGGGAAATCCGCTGATGGATGACAACCGCCGGGCCTTTTACGAATATCACGCGGCGCTGATGGAGCCGTGGGACGGACCGGCCGCCGTCGCCTTCACCGATGGCCGCCAGATCGGCGCGACGCTTGACCGCAACGGCCTGCGCCCGGCCCGCTACATCGTCACCAACGACGACTATGTCATCATGTCCTCGGAAGTCGGCGTACTGCCGGTCGAAGAGGAACGCGTCCTCCAGAAATGGCGCCTGCAGCCGGGCAAGATGCTGCTGATCGACCTGGAAGAGGGCCGGATCGTCTCCGACGACGAAATCAAGCGGCAGCTGTCGACCGCCAACCCCTACAAGGACTGGCTGCACCGCTCCCAGATCGTTCTGGAAGATCTGCCGGGCGTGCGCCAGCGGGCGCCGGTCGCCGGCGAAAGCCTGCTCGACCGTCAGCAGGCCTTCGGCTACACCCAGGAAGACATCAAGCTTCTGATGACACCGATGGCGACCGTCGGCCAGGAAGCCATCGGCTCCATGGGAACGGACACGCCGATCTCGGCCCTGTCCGACAAGTCGAAGCTGCTTTACACCTATTTCAAGCAGAACTTCGCCCAGGTCACGAACCCGCCGATCGATCCGATCCGCGAAGAACTGGTGATGAGCCTTGTCTCCTTCATCGGCCCGCGCCCGAACCTCTTCGATCTGGAAGGCATGTCGACATCCAAGCGCCTGGAAGTGCGCCAGCCGATCCTCACCAACGAGGACCTGGAGAAGATCCGCGCCATCGGCGATATCGCCGACAACCAGTTCTCCGCCAAGACGCTGGACATCACCTATAATTCCGAAAAGGGCGCCGGCGGCATGGCGGGCGCGGTGGAGGAACTGTGCGAGCGCGCCGAAAAGGCGGTCACGGACGGTTACAACATCATCATCCTGTCCGACCGGCTGATCAGCCGCTCGCGGATCGCGATCCCGGCCCTGCTCGCCACGGCCGCCGTGCATCATCACCTGATCCGCAAGGGCCTCAGGACCTCAGTCGGCCTGGTGGTGGAAACCGGCGAGGCCCGTGAAATCCATCATTTCTGCGTTCTGGCAGGCTACGGGGCGGAGGCCATCAACCCCTATCTCGCCTTCGAGACGCTCCTGTCGATGCATATGGAGATGGACTTCCCGCAAGAGGTCGATCAGCACGAGGTCGTCAAGCGCTACATCAAATCCATCGACAAGGGCATCTTGAAGGTCATGTCCAAGATGGGCATCTCGACCTACCAGTCCTATTGCGGCGCGCAGATTTTCGACGCCATCGGCCTGTCTTCGCAATTCGTGAAGAAATATTTCTTCGGCACCGCCACCATGATCGAGGGGATCGGGCTTGGCGAAGTTGCCGAGGAGACGGTCCTTCGCCACGCAGAAGCTTTCGGCGATGTCGCCATTTTGCGCCGCTCGCTGGACGTCGGCGGCGAATATGCCTTCCGGACCCGGGGCGAAAGCCACATGTGGACGCCGGACTCCGTCGCCACGCTGCAGCATGCCGTGCGCTCGGCGCTGCCGGAGATGTACCGGGCCTTCGCCAAACAGGTGAACGAGGAAAGCGGCCGCTACGCCATCCGCGGACTTTTCCGCATCAGGGGCGCGGAAGAAATCGGCCGCAAGCCCATCGACATTTCCGAAGTGGAATCGGCGGAAAGCATCGTCAAGCGCTTCGTCACCGGCGCCATGTCCTTCGGCTCCATCTCGCGCGAGGCCCATACCACGCTTGCGATGGCCATGAACCGGATCGGCGGCAAGTCCAACACCGGCGAAGGCGGTGAGGAGCCCGAGCGCTTCAATCCGCTGCCCGATGGCTCGATGAACCCGCAGCGCTCCGCCATCAAGCAGGTTGCTTCCGGCCGCTTCGGCGTGACCAGCGAATATCTGGTCAACGCCGACATGATCCAGATCAAGGTCGCCCAGGGCGCGAAGCCCGGCGAAGGCGGACAGTTGCCGGGCCACAAGGTGGACGCGGTCATCGCCAAGGTGCGCCACTCCACGCCGGGCGTCGGCCTGATCTCACCGCCCCCGCACCATGACATCTATTCCATCGAGGATCTGGCGCAGCTCATCTACGACCTGAAGAACGTCAATCCGCGGGCGGACATTTCCGTCAAGCTGGTGTCCGAGGTCGGCGTCGGCACGGTTGCCGCGGGCGTCGCCAAGGCAAGGGCGGACCACATCACCATCTCCGGCTATGACGGCGGCACGGGCGCGTCTCCGCTCACCTCCATCAAGCATGCCGGCTCGCCCTGGGAAATCGGCCTTGCCGAAACCCAGCAGACCCTGGTGCTGAACGGCCTGCGCTCGCGCATCGCCCTTCAGGTGGACGGCGGCCTGCGCACCGGCCGGGACGTCATTGTCGGCGCACTGCTCGGTGCGGACGAATTCGGCTTCTCGACGGCTCCGCTGATCGCGGCCGGTTGCCTGATGATGCGCAAATGCCATCTCAATACCTGCCCGGTCGGCATCGCCACCCAGGACCCGGTCCTGCGCAAGCGGTTCAAGGGTGCTCCGGAACATGTGATCAACTACTTCTTCTTCGTAGCCGAGGAAGTGCGCGAACTGATGGCCGGGCTTGGCGTCGCCAGGCTGGACGATCTTGTCGGCAGGTCCGACTTCCTCGACAAGAATGCGGCGATCGACCATTGGAAAGCCAGGGGACTCGATTTCTCCCGGATCTTCTTCCAGCCGGAAGCCGCGCCGGAAGAAACCCGCTGGACAAAGCGCCAGCAGCATCCGATCGACGATATTCTCGATCGCCGCCTGATCGCGGCGGCCATGCCGGCTCTGGAAAACCTGGAGCCGACCGTGATCGAGGAAACCATCTGCTCGGTCGATCGGTCGGTCGGCGCGATGCTCTCCGGCGAGATCGCCAGGCGCTACGGCAACAAGGGGCTCAAGCGGCCCGACACCCTGAAGATCAATCTGAAGGGAACCGCCGGTCAGGCCTTCGGTGCCTTTGTCGCCCGCGGGGTCACGATCGATCTGGCCGGCGATGCCAACGACTATGTCGGCAAGGGCCTGTCGGGCGGCAAGCTCATCGTGCGTCCGCCGGAAAACACCCGCATCGTCGCGGAAAATTCCATCATCGTCGGCAACACCGTTCTGTATGGCGCGACCGAGGGGGAATGTTATTTCCGCGGCGTGGCGGGTGAACGCTTCGCGGTCCGCAATTCCGGCGCCATTGCCGTTGTGGAAGGCGTTGGCGACCACGGCTGCGAATACATGACCGGCGGTGTCGTCGTCGTTATCGGCCAGACCGGACGCAACTTCGCGGCCGGCATGTCCGGCGGCATCGCCTATGTCCTCGACGAGGACGGCACCTTCGGGTCCCGCTGCAACCTGGCCATGGTTGAGCTGGAACCGGTGAGCGAGGAAGACGATCTTCTGGAAAAGCTGCATCACCATGGCGGCGACATCGAGCACAAGGGCCGGGTCGACCTGTCCTGTGACATGTCCCGCCACGATGACGAACGCCTGCGCCAGATGCTTGCCAAGCATCTGGAACTGACCGGTTCCGCCAAGGCGGAAGCCATCCTGGACGACTGGCCCGCCTACCGGCCGAAGTTCGTCAAGGTGATGCCGGTGGAATACCGCCGCGCGCTGCGGGAAATGGAAGATCAGCGGTTGGGCATGGTCGCGGCGGAATAACGGGACAATTGAACAACTGGGCTCTCGGCCGCATTCCGCGGCCGATTGCAGCCACTTAGTTTGACCTGCATCGATGTGAAATCACGTGAATGCAGCACAGTTTGAGGAGGTCGCCTTGGGGAAGGTAACCGGGTTTTTGGAAATCGACCGGCAGGAACAGAAGTACCAGCCCGCGTCAGACCGTATCCGCCATTTCCGCGAATTCATCATTCCGCTGAATGAGCAGGAAGTCGTCAACCAGGCGGCGCGCTGCATGGATTGCGGCATTCCGTTCTGCCACGGTCCCGACGGATGTCCGGTCAACAACCAGATCCCGGACTGGAACGACCTCGTCTACCAGGGCGACTGGGACATCGCCCTGCGCAACCTGCATTCGACCAACAATTTTCCCGAATTCACCGGCCGCATCTGCCCGGCGCCGTGCGAGGAAGCCTGCACGCTCAATCTGGAAGATGTTCCGGTCAACATCAAAAGCGTCGAACAGGCCATCGCCGACAAGGGCTGGGAAGAAGGCTGGATCGTTCCCGAACCTTCCGCCACCAAGACCGGCATGGCGGTTGCCATCGTCGGCTCCGGCCCGGCCGGCATGGCCGCGGCCCAGCAGCTGGCACGCGCCGGACACACCGTGCACGTCTACGAGCGCGAGCCGAAAGCCGGCGGCCTGCTGCGCTACGGCATTCCCGACTTCAAGATGGAAAAGCACTATATCGACCGCCGCGTGAGCCAGATGGAAGCCGAAGGTGTGAGCTTCCATTACGGTGTCAATGTCGGCGTGACCGTCAGCCTGGAAGAACTCGCCGAGCGTCATGACGCGGTCATCCTGTGCGCCGGCGCCGAGCGCCCGCGCGATCCCGGTGTCGGCGGCATGGAGCTGGAAGGCTGCCACTGGGCCATGCCCTATCTTGTCCAGCAGAACCGCCGTGTCGGCGGCGAACCGGAAAGCGACGAGGCGCCGATCTGGGCGGGCGGCAAGCATGTCGTCGTCATCGGCGGCGGCGACACGGCCTCCGACTGCGTCGGCACCGCCTTCCGCCAGGGCGCTCTTTCCGTCACCCAGCTCGACATCCGGTCGATCCCGCCGCTCAAGGAAGACAAGCTCGCCGTCTGGCCCTACTGGCCGACCAAGTTCCGCACGTCGTCCTCGCAGGCCGAAGGCGCCGAGCGGGAGTTTTCCGCGGCCACCCTCGCCCTTGTCGGAGAAGACGGCAAGGTGACCGGCGTCAAATGCGCCCGCGTCGATGAAAAGCGCCGCCCGATCGAAGGCACCGAATTCATCCTGCGCGCCGATCTGGTTCTGGCCGCCATCGGCTTTTCCGGCCCCCTGCTGGAAACCTACATCACCCAGGCCGGCGACAAGCTCGAACTCGACGGGCGCACCAATGTAAAGGCCGATACGGAAACCTACAGGACCAGCCTCGACAAGGTCTTCGCCGCCGGCGACGTCCGCAAGGGCCAGTCCCTCGTCGTCTGGGCCATCCGCGAAGGCCGCCAGGCAGCCCGCTCCGTCGACCTCTTCCTGACCGGTGCAACCGACCTGCCACGTTAAAGGCCGCAGCGTATCGTTGTCTCCGGCACTCTCTGTGCCGCCCCGGCCTCGCGCCGGGGCCTCAGCGCCCGTGTGAGCGGACCTGAAACGACCCGCATTGAAGCTCCGTTCCGGGCCTCTCCGGAACATGTGCGATATGGCGCTCGCCCCGGGAAACGGGCGGATTGTAGGCGTCGGGCGGAAGGGGACGGATGGCTTTCGGACAAGTAAGTACCTAAGCGGACATTCGAACTGGCAAAGCTCTTGGGCAAGTTTTAGCCCTTAGCAGAACTTGCATGGCAGCCCAATCAACGACTGCTCAACACCCTCATCCCGGACATCAAAGGCCCACAGGCCAAGTTCCAAAAGCCGCCATTCATCACGCGGTCTCTAACGGCCTGCGACTACTTCTGCCGATGTGTTCGACTGCCACCCGGTCCGCAAGGCACCGGCGATTGCGTGGCCGGAATTCCTGTCCCCTGCCGCTACCGATGACCGCCTGCCTTTTTTGTACGATATTCGGCAAGCGCGGTTTTCAGCGCTTCGATTGTGATGCGTATGCCTGTAGCGGCCTTCATATCCGAATGAACGGCCAACCAGATATCGCGATGGAAAACAAACCCGTTCGCGTTCACGCGCACGAGCGCGGTGTCTCCCTCAACGGTGAATTCAGGTAAAATCGCGACACCGGCGCCAGCCCTGGTTGCCGCCAATTGTATCTCTATTGTGCTGGCAGTGAAGGCGACGGGTCTGCCGGCCGCAATTTCGCGAAGCTTCATTTGCTGGGGCGCGGATGTCATGGGTTCGTCATAGCCGATGAAAGTCCAGTCCTGCTCCGGCGTCTCCTCCAGATAGGTTGGATTGGCATAGAGATGAAATGTCATCACACCGAGCTTTGTGATCGTGAACTCGCCCTCTTCGGGGCGGCTGAGCCGAAGGGCGATATCCGCTTCGCGCCGTTCCAGCGCCGCGCTGCGGGATTCGCCGATGAGCCGGATCTCCAGCCCGGGATGGCGCCGGCGCAAGGCAGCAAGCGGCGCCGCGAGCCGGGCCGCCGCGAAAGCCGGCGGAGCACTGATCGTGATCTTGCCGCTCAGTTCGGCGCGTGCGCCGGCAGCCGCACGTTCGATTGTCGCGGCATCGCTATCCATGCCTCTGGCAATCGCCGCGATCCGCTCACCATCCGGTGTCAGCATCAGACGACGCCCGCGCCGATCGACCAGCTTGACCTGGAGGTACTCCTCCAGCGCGGCTATCCGGCGGGCGACCGTCGCATGCTCCACCGTGAGCATACGCGCCGCGCCCGTCAGACTGCCATGCGTCGCGAAGGCCGAAAAATGGCGCAAGCTCTCCCAATCCATATGTTAAAATATTCCCTTCCAATGAGAAAATAAAGGGAATTTCCCCGTGTTCCGCAAGCCGGCATCATCGTGTCGGTTAGATGGAGGCAATACTCATGGATATACAGGTTCGTATAGCGGCACACGGCGGTCCGGAAGTCCTGGAGACAATGGAAGCCACGCGGCGGGTGCCCGGCCCAGGTGAGATTCTCCTGCGCCAGTTCGCAATCGGCATCAATTTCATCGACATCTACCATCGCAGCGGTCTTTATCCGTTGCCGGAGCCTCGCATTCCAGGCGTCGAAGGGGCTGGTATTGTCGAGGCTGTCGGTCCTGACGTGGAGGGGCTCCGGATCGGGGATCGCGTGGTCTATGCGGGCGTTCCCGGCGGCTATACCTCGATCAGGCTGCTACCCGCTTGGCGGGCCGTTCGGTTGCCTCTGAGCGTTCCCTTCGAAACCGCGGCCACGTCGATGCTGCGCGGCCTGACCGCGAATATGCTGCTGACGGTCAGTTTTCCGGTGCGAGCCGGCTCGGTCCTGCTGGTTCATGCCGCCGCGGGCGGCCTTGGCGCGATGCTCGTCCGCAGGGCCAAACGTCTCGGAGCCACTGTGATCGGGACGGCAAGCACGCAGGAGAAAGCAGCATTCGCCACGGCGGCTGGCGCCGACCATGTCATTGTCGGCCGAACTGCGGATGTCGCCGGGGAAATCGCCGATTTCACAGACGGAAAAGGCGTCGACTTCGTGATCGACGGTATCGGAGGTGACATGTTGAGACAATCGCTCAGGTGCGTTCGTCCCTTCGGCACGGTAGCCAGCATCGGCTGGGTGGCTGGACCGGTTCCTCCGATCCGGATCGAGGAATTGGGGATGGCCGCGTTGGCAAAGCCGAGCGTCATGGCCTATTCGGCCGACCGGGGCCGCTATCGCGAAGCGGCCCAAGCGGTCATCGAGGCAATCGAAGCTGGCATTGCCGTTGAGATCGGCGGGCAATTCCGACTGGCGGAGGCCGCAAAGGCACATATGAAGCTCGAGGCAGGCGACACGACCGGCAGTCTGGTTCTTCTGCCGTGAATGCCTGCCTGTAGCCTCATAACGCTATGGCACAGCAATCTTGCCCGGTCTTATCCTGCACGACCCCGCCCAGCGGGATTCGGATCGCAACTCTGCCGGTCGAACATACGCATAAGTCCGCTTTCTCAGGTTCACGCGCCGGAAACAGAGAGCCTCCTTACGGCCCAGGATGGAGAGCAGCCCTTCTGGTCAAGCGGTCTGGTGTTACGCCTCTACGACCCGCTCGGCACGGCGTCCCCGAGCGCCGAAGCTCCCCCCACCGGCATGCGCGGATCGTCGACGCGGCCGGGGACCGGAGGTAGCGGTTTTCCCGCGACGAAGAGGCCATAGGCCGCGCTGTCCTTGTCCATCCGCGCCTCCTCCTCACCGCCCAGAAGCAGGGTTTCAGGCGAGGTCGTGCGGCCGGTCAGGACGATGAAGTTCGGATCGTCCTCGACCCCTTCGAAGGCCAGACCGCCATAACCGCCCAGAAGGCGCGACAATTCCCGTTCGACGAAAAACGCGACCTTGCGGTAACCGGCCCAGGTGAAATCGATCCTGTTGTTCGCCCGCAGCTTGGCGTTCTTGCCGTCCACATCCGGCCCATAGGAGGAATAGCTGCCGTCATCGGCCAGGAAAATGTCCCAGATATCGACATAACGGACCCGCCGGTCTTCAGCGGCGCTCTGGAAAATCGAATTGAGCTGGGTGAAGTCGCCGTTGAGGAGTTCCTGGTTGGTGGGCGGCAAACCGGCCCAGACAATCGGCTTTCTCTCCTGCCGGACCACACGGACGAGGGCATCGACCTTCTTGCGGTAAGTGTCCAGCCATTCGGCGGTCATGAACTCCACCGGCGGCTCGCCGGGAAAGGTCTTGCCGATATCCTGCTGGCCGATCATCACCACCACGGCCTTGACGTCCGCTCCGCGGATCTTCGACAGCACCTGGGCCGCCCAGTCCGGCGCGGTGTCGCCGGCAAAACCGGCCTTGTCTTCGCTCACCGCTTCAACGCGGATCTGCGGTTTGTCCGCGAGCGTGAATTTGAGACCGTCCGCGACCCCGCGCGCCATCCGGTCGCCGACCACCAGGATCAGGCCCGCATCCGGATCCTTCGCCATGATTTCGAACCTGGGCGGCGTTCCGGCGGGCCGGGCCACCTGTGGTTTACGCGTTCGGGAAGGTTGCTTCTTCGCGGGTTTGCGCTCCCGTCCGCCGCCAAACAGCCGTTGCAGCGGCGCGAAGGGATTGAACCCGCCGAATACCCCGTTCTGCGCGACGATAATCTCCTCGCCCGGAGCATCCTGCGCCAGGGCGGCGGGAAGCCCGTCGCTCAAAAGAACAAGTGAAAAAGCAATTGCCAGCCCTGCAATCGACCTTGATGCCTGGCCGGCTCTGTTCTTCCAGGTTCGGATGGTCACACCGGGCTCCAGATGGAAATGGGTCTCGGGCCGACTTTACCCGTCCATCTTCAGATGCGCCAGCAGAACCACGGAGGCATAGCCGTCCGGAACGAGGCCTCTGGAACTCTGATAGGCACGGATGCCCCGGCGGGTCGCGGGTCCGATCTTGCCGTCGGCGGTCCCCACGGAAAATCCGCGGCGGTTGAGCAGCGCCTGAAGTTCCGCCGTCTCGGAGCGGTTGAGCGGCATATGCTCCCGCGACCAGTCGCCTTCCAGCGTGCCGCCGCCGATGATGCGGTCCGCCAGAAGTCCGACCCCGAGGGCATAGGCGGTCGCGTTGTTGTAGCGCTTGATCACATAGAAATTGCGCAGCATCAGAAACGCCGGACCGCTGGCTCCGGCGGGCAGAACCAGGATGGCGTTGTCGGAAGGCCGGGGAAAACCCTTGCCGTTCGAACGGCGGATACCGTATCGGCCCCATTCGCCCAGGGTCAGCGTCTTGTCGCCATCGGCCAGATGATAATCGAAACCGGCCGGCAGCTTGACTTCGTACCCCCAGGTTTTGCCTGTCTGCCAGCCGTGCTTGCGCAGATAGGCGGCCGTGGAGGCAAGGGCGTCGGGGATTGAGGTCCAGATATCCCGGCGGCCGTCTCCGTCATAATCTGCCGCATAGGCCTTCCAGCTGGACGGCATGAATTGCGTATGCCCCATGGCCCCGGCCCATGAGCCCTCCATGTCCTGAAAGCGGACATGCCCGGCCTGGACGATCTCGAGCGCTGTAACCAGTTCCTTCTCCCAGAAGCTCTTGCGGCGCGGCGCGGCATAAGCGAGCGTCGCCAGCGCCTGCACCACATTGTGGCGGCCCATGAAGCCGCCGTAGTTGGTTTCCATGCCCCAGATCGCCAGTACCGCCTCGCGGTCGACCCCGTAGCGGGCCTCGATCTTCTGCAGGACGGGGCCGTATTCGTTCAGAAATTTACGGCCCTTCTCGACCCGGTCCTTCGAAACCGCGCTGTCGAGATAGTCCCAGATCGGCTTGACGAACTCGGATTGCTTGCTCATCAGGCGCAGCGTGTCTTCGTCCGGCTGCATGCCCGAGAAGACGGCGTTGTAGGTCTGAGAGGAAATCCCGGCCGCCTTGGCCGTCGGCCAGAACCCGGAAATGAACCGCTGGAAGCCCACGTCGGCCTGCGCGGGCAGAGCCCACACGATCAGACCGGCTGCGAGGGCCGCCATGCAAAGAAAACGCGACAAGACGGTTTTCAGAATTTTGTCAAAGGGCGCAGAGAAATTGACGTTTGCTGAGTGACGCATAGCTGTCCGCATTTGGGCCTCCTTCAGCCCGTTCCGTATTTGCTTCTGCCCCCGCACCACAATTGATCTTGTTTTGGTTACCGTACCGTTAATGCCGGAATCTCAGGCCTGCTTCAACAGCATTTTCCGAATAATCGCTACCTGCCTGGGAACTGTCGAAGCGGCGGTGGGTATAATCGGCGGTCAGCGCCACGTTGCGTGTCAGGGCGAATGTCAGTCCGCTGAAGCCGGTCAAGGTGCTCTCCTCGATCGAAACGCCCTGGTAGGTCCGGTAGCTGTAACCGAAGCCGGACTCGGCCACGAAACGGTCGCTGAAGGCGTGGGCGAGGCGGATATCGCCGGAATAGATGATCGAGCCGCTCGCCCCGTTGATATCGGTTGCCTCGAAACTGGTTCCCAGACCCGCGGTGACGGTCGTCAGGCGGCTAGGCGACCAGACCAGGGAGCCATCCACCACAAGTCCGGACAGGTTATCCAGCCTGCTGTCCTCGATATCCTCGATCCGCCAGCCGGCGCCCAGTTCCCCCGTGATCTTCGGACCGGAAGCCACGGTCAGGCCGCCCCGGAGCTGATACCCGTTGGCGTCCCGCTTTTCGCAAAGACTGTCGCTGCAGCTCTGGTCGTAGCGCCGCAGCAGCAGGGAGCCTTCGACGAAGGGCGACAGTACGCCCCCGGCATTGCCGTCCAGCCGCAGACTTGTCGAATAGAGGGTGTTGTCCCGCCCGCTTTCCGTACTTCCGCCACTTCCGCCGTCGGATGTGTAGATGTTCCGGTCGGCGCCGACGGACGCGGTTGCCGCCACCAGACCGATGGCTCTGGTGGCGCCCAGGCTGCCCGAAAGCGTCTGGACATGATCCGTGCCGGAGGAGGATTCCGCACTGCCGTCGTCTTCTCGCGAATAGGCGTAGGCCAGACCGCCGTTCATCTGCGTCGCCTCGCTGATATCGAGGCGCAGGTTTGCCGCCGCCGCGACCGAGGTGTCATCGTCGTCGGGGGAGTCCGGATAGCCGGTGTAGGAACCGCGAAGCGACATGTCGAGCTGATGCCGGGACCAGCCCGAAGTCAGCGCTACATCCGGAGACAGTCTGTAGAACCCGCCCGAGGTGCCGTTCGCCGACTGTGAGGTATTGTCGGTCCAGCCTGAGGACAGCGTGAGCTGCGGTGTCAGGGTGAACGAGCCCAGACGGATACCTTCAGCCGCGTCGAAAGACGTATCACCGTCGAAGACAGTCGTGTCGACCAGCGTTTCCGGCAGGGGAACGGCCCGGTTGACCGCGGCCAGCCGGTCGGAAAAGGGTCTGACGGATTGCGCCCGGCCGTTGGTACCAAGTCCGGTCGAACCCGTTTCCGCCTCGGCGCTGTTGAGCGTGCCCCTGAGCGGATAGATGTCGGCCTGCGTGGGATTGCGCGTTGGGTTCTGTTCCGCCGCACCCTCGGCATCTTCCGCACTCAGCGGGTCTTGCGGATCTCGCGCGCCCCTCAGATCCGACGCGGCCGTCTGCGCGGCCGCCGGCATGGCCTGCAGGAAGGCGGAACAGATTATAAGGAGCAGGATGCCGCGCATGAACAGTCAGAACCGGTCGGTTTCAGGATCCGGTTCAAACTGACGAATGATGGTTAATCCTTCGTTTCTTTTTCGCAAAGTGGCATGCGGAAAGAACTTTATCGATTAAATCCATTTAATGGATGACGGCTTCTTGATCCTACTGATGGAGTAGCCTAGAGCTAGTATGAACAGGAACAATAAGATCAAATAGATGACCAATCTCTTGCCCGACCCTATCGCTGACGAAGACGTGGACATGACGTCGCTTTGCCTGGTTTCCGCGGAGCGCACTCTGGAAACGGAAATTGCCGGATTGAGCGCGGTGCGTGCCGCATTAAAAAACGGCCTTGCCGGACCTTTTCAGCAGACTTTCGACCTCATTCGCAACAGCAAGGGCCGCGTCATCGTAACCGGCGTGGGCAAGAGCGGACATATCGGCGTCAAGCTTGCCGCCAGCATGGCGTCCACCGGGACACCAGCGTTTTTCGTGCATGCGAGCGAGGCAAGCCACGGCGATCTGGGCATGATCACGGAAAGTGACGTTGTCCTCGCGCTCTCCTGGTCCGGGGAAACCCAGGAGCTCGCGAGCATCGTCAGCTATACAAGACGCTTCAAGGTTCCGCTGGTCGCCATCACGTCCCGCCAGGACAGCACCCTCGGCCGCTCCGCGGATCTGGTCCTGAAACTGCCGAGCGTGGCTGAAGCCTGCCCGCACGGGCTCGCCCCGACGACATCTGCGCTGATACAGCTGGCGATCGGCGATGCGCTCGCGGTGGCGTTGCTGGAGGGCCGTGGTTTCACGGCACAGGATTTCCGCGTCTTCCATCCGGGCGGCAAGCTCGGTGCGAGCCTGAAAACCGCCAAGGACATCATGCATTCCGGTGACAGGATGCCACTGGTGCCGGCATCCACTCCGATGAGCGAAGGCATCGTTCTTATGACGCAGAAGGGATTTGGTGTCCTTGGCGTCACGGACGAGCTGAAACAGCTCATCGGTGTCATCACCGACGGTGACTTGCGCCGCCATGTCTCCTCCAACCTTCTGGAAAAGACTGCCGGCGAAATCATGACCCCGGCACCGAAATCCGTGTCGCCGAGCACCCTGTCCGCCTCCATACTGGAGCTGGTGAACAGTCTGGCGATCACGTCTGTGTTCGTCGTTTCGGACGGGCGGCCGGTCGGCATTGTCCATTTGCACGATCTGTTGCGGATCGGCGCCGCCTGATCCTGCTTGCCTGCGCCGGTGTTTTCTCCGTAAAAATACGGTCTCGTGCGGAAAAAGTTACTTTCCGGCGTCAGATTACGCTTCGCATTAGGATTTGATTAGCCATACCGCACTTACACTGCATCCAAGTTTCAATGGCTTAAAAGCCACAGACCTTGGTGTGTGTACAGAATGGATCTGGCGACCCTAATTGGAATTGTTGGTGCCTTCGGCATCGTCATTACCGCAATTTTTATTGGCGGCAGTTTCGGCCAATTCGTCGATGTTCCATCGATGCTGATCGTGATCGGCGGCGGCCTCGCCGCAACGCTGATCCGGTTTCAGCTCTCGAACATAGCCGCCGCTTTCGTGACCGGTTTCAAGGTTGCCCTCGCCGGTAGCGGCGCGAAACCACGCGACCTGATTTCAGAAATCACCAATCTTGGCGAGATTGTCCGTAAATCCGGCCCTCTCGGGCTGGAAAACGTCGATGTATCCGATCCGGTCCTGGCAAAGGGCGTTCAATATATCGCCGACGGTTACGAACTTGATTTCATCAAGGAATCCATGGAGCGCGAGCGCGACCTTCAGCTTTCGCGGCTGGCCGAAGGCAAACGCGTCTTCAAGGCGCTGGGAGATTCGGCGCCGGCATTCGGCATGATCGGCACGCTGGTCGGCCTAGTGCAGATGCTGGCGAACATGGACGATCCGGCCGCGATCGGCCCTTCCATGGCCATCGCGCTTCTGACCACGCTCTACGGAGCGCTTATTTCGAACATCATCTGTCTGCCGCTGGTGGACAAGCTTGACGCGAAATTCGATACCGATGAACTCAATCAGACCCTGATCATCGACGGCGTGTGCCAGATTCGCGAATCCAAGAGCCCGGCGCTCATCAAGGAAATGCTTGTGGCCTATCTTCCGGAAAAAATTCGCGCGGAAATGGTGGAAGCTGCGTGATGACACCTGTAATCGACAGAGATTTATTCAATACGGCTGGCATGAGACAGCAAGGGCTCTAGGCAATGGCAAGGAAGAAACCGCAAGGCGGAGGCGGAGCGCCCGACTGGCTGGTGACATTCGCCGACCTGATGTCGCTGCTTGTGTGCTTCTTTGTTCTGATCATTTCCTTTTCCATCCAGGACAAGGAAAAGCTGCAGGTCGTTGCAGGGTCCATGCGTGAGGCTTTCGGTGTAAAGGATACCGCCCGCAAAACCGGCATTATCGAGGTCGAGGGTATTCCGATCCGCGACTACATGAAGGATGTCAGCCAGATCGATCAGGAACTGGATTCGGACTTCGCTCAGGAACGCCACGAAAAACGGCAGATTCAGGGCCCGGAAGCCAATACCCACGACACGATGGAAGCCGAGATCGAAAAGCCCCGGCAATTCGCGACGGCCGCGGCGTCCCTGCGTCAGGCCTGGCAGGAAATGCCTGAAATCACGGAAATCTCCAACAATATCATCCTGGAGGAATCCGAAGAGGGGCTGAACATCATGCTTGTCGATCAGGACGGCCGCTCGATGTTCCGTGAAGGGTCGAAATATCCCTACGAAACCACCCGCCGCCTGATTGCCAAAATGGCGCCGGTGCTGGCGCAAATGCCGAACCGGATCGAAATCTCCGGCCATACGACGTCCGGCCAGATGACCTCCGATCCAAGCTATACAGGTTGGGATCTTTCAAGCGAACGGGCCAATATCGCACGGCAGATCCTCTCCGAATACGGCGTTCAGGAAGACCAGTTCTACGCGGTTATCGGAAAGTCGGATACAGAACCGCTTTTTCCGAACGATCCCTATCTTGCGGCCAACCGGCGGATAGGCATCCTCTTGAAATCCGAAGAACCGCCCCTGCCGGCAGGCCACAACCCGTAAGCACCCGGGGAATGCCCGTTAAGCGCGGCTACTGAACCTCACTCGACCCGCGAGACGACCAGCCGGGCGCCGTCGATCGCGTCGACACGCACCTTTGTCCCGGCGGGAAGATCCGGACCGGTAATCCGCCAGATCGTATCGTCGATGGAGAGGTTTCCCGCCCCTTCGTTCAACGGCTTGGTGAGCGTGAACTTCCGGCCGATATAGCGGCTGCCCCGCTGATTGAGCCCCGGATCGCCTTTTTCCGAAGACAGCCGGGCCATCAGCCGACGGCCGATCAACAGGCTCACCAGCGAAAGCACCAGAAACAACCCGACATGGACCTGCCAGCCAAAGCCGAAGGCCAGCGCCACGACACCGACGACCAGCGCCGATACTCCGAACCACAGGAAGATCGTGCCCGGAGCCAGGATTTCCAGACCCAGCAGGACAAGACCCAGAACAAACCAGCTCCAGGGTCCCAGATAGGCGATGATGCTTTCCGTCAGGCTCACGGGTTTTCTCCCTCGGAACCGCCTGTATCGGGAATGCCCGATGCGGTCCTGCCATTGCGCTTGTCATCGCCAAAGGCTTCCTTCGCGATTTCTCCTATCCCCGACAGGGCACCAAGCAGAGACGTTGCCTCCATCGGCAGGATCAGCGTTTTCTGGTTCCTGGACGTGGCAAGTGCCTTGAAGGCATCGACATATTTGTTGGCGACAAAATAGTTGATGGCCTGAATATCCCCAGCCGAGATTGCCGCGCTGACCATCTGGGTGGCCTTGGCTTCCGCCTCGGCTTCACGTTCGCGGGCTTCCGCGTCACGAAACGCGGATTCGCGCCGGCCTTCGGCCTCCAGGATCAGCGACTGCTTTTGACCTTCCGCCTTGAGAATTTCCGACTGGCGTTTTCCTTCGGCCTCAAGGATGGAAGCACGCTTCTCCCGCTCCGCCTTCATCTGCCGCCCCATTGCATCGACCAGATCGCGCGGCGGATTGATATCCTTGATCTCGATACGGGTGATCTTGATCCCCCAGGGTTCCGCGGCCGCATCGACAACCCGCAGGATCTGAGCGTTGATCTCGTCTCTGTTCGACAACAGACTGTCCAGGTCCATCGACCCCATGACCGAGCGGATGTTGGTCATCGTGAGGTTCAAGATGGCGTTCTGCAATCCCAGAACCTCATAAGAGGCCCGCGCCGCATCAAGCACCTGATAGAACGTTATGCCGTCGGCCGTGACGCTCGCGTTGTCGCGCGTGATCACTTCCTGCGAGGGAACATCCAGAACCTGTTCCATCATGTTCAGCTTGTGGCCGACCTTATCGATGAACGGAATGATGAAATTCAGCCCCGGCATCAGGGTCTTCCGGTACTTCCCGAAGCGTTCGATCGTGTAGTTGAAGCCTTGGGGAACTGTCTTGACCCCGGCGAAAAAGACCAGAACGACCAGCACCAGGAGGACGATCAGGAAAATATCAAATCCCGCAAGTGGCATGAAAAACTCCCGTAAGCTCTTGAAATAGGACGGTCACTATGCGCCGTTTTGAGGCACCGTGCCAGCGTATTTGCCGCCGTTGGCGGCCACACCCCGGGATGCCGGGTTAGTCTGGGGACCGGCCGCCACAGGCGTGTGAAGGCCGAAGCCCTCCTGAAATTTCACCAGCTGTTTACAACAGCTAACTTGACCGCGCGGAGTTGTCGACAGGAACGGAAGCCACGCAGCCTCTGTCAGATCCAGCCGCCAAGTTCCCGGCGCACGACATGCGCGATCACGTCCATGCCCAGGTCGCTGTCGTTCAGGCAGGGGATATGGCTGAAATTCTCGCCGCCGTTTTCCTTGAAGATCTCGGCCGCCTCCCCGGCGATTTCCTCCAGCGTTTCGAGACAGTCGGCGACGAAGCCGGGGTTCAGGACGGCGATATTCTTCACGCCCTCCTTTGCGAGCTGTTCCACGGTCTTGTCCGTATAGGGCTGCAGCCATTCTTCCGGACCGAAACGCGACTGGAACGTGACGCGCAGCTTGTCCTCGCCCCAACCGAGCACCTTGCGCATCAGCCGCGTGGTTTTCATGCAGTGGCAATGGTAGGGATCGCCGCGTTTGAAATAGGACTGCGGAATGCCGTGGTAGGAGGTCAGGACCACGTCCGGCTCGAAGTCCAGGCCTTCCAGATGCCGCTCGACGGACTTTGCCAGCGCCTCCACATAGACAGGATCGTCATGATAGGGCGGCACGGTGCGGATGGCCGGCTGCCAGCGCATGTCCAGAAGCGTCCGGCACACCACATCGTTGACCGTCGCCGTAGTGGCGGCTGCATATTGCGGATAAAGCGGAAACACCAGGATCCGGTCGCAGCCGTCGTCCTTCAGCGCCTTCAGCCGGTCCGGAATGGAGGGCTGACCGTAGCGCATCGCCCAGTCGACCTTCAGACGGCCGCCGTCGTCGCCCAGAATGTCTCCCAGCCGGTCTGACTGGTTGCGGGTGATCGTGCGCAGGGGCGACTCGTTCTTCTCGTGATTCCAGATTTCCTCATAGGCCTTGCCGGATTTTCCCGGGCGGGTCATCAGAACGATGCCGTAAAGGATCGGATACCAGATCGCGCGCGGCCATTCGATGACCCGCTTGTCGGACAGGAATTCACGCAGATAGCGGCGCATCGACCAATAGTCGGTGCCGTCCGGCGTGCCCAGATTGACCAGCAGAACACCGACCTTGCCGCTTTTGACGACGGGATGGCCTTGCGGCAGGCTGATTTCCCGAAACTCCGCTGCCCGATCTACTGTCTGGTCTGCTGCCGGGGTGCGGGGTGGTTGAACGGTCATGGGCGGGATTTATCCTGAATGTTTGTCACTGTGCCGCTTTACATAGTTCAGGCCGGAACGAAGGCCAATGCGGCAAAGAGCATACGCGCGGAATTTCACCCGGATCACCCGCCGCGGAATTTACCCGTAGTCCCTTTCATCGGCGATCACCTTGCCGTCGTTCGGCAGGCCGCCGGGAGAAACAAGCTGCACGTCGCCCTTCAACCGCGTTACCTCCCGCAAGGTCGCGGCGACCCGTTCCGCAAGCCCGTTGTCTGTCTCGTCCGTTTCCACCGCGAGCGTCATCGCATCCATTTCTCCGACACGGTTCACCGCAAGACGCGCCTTGCGCACTTCAGGGTGCGCCGACACGATCTGAGCGATCTGCGCGGGGTCGATGAACATGCCTTTCACCTTGGTGCGCTGGTCCGCGCGGCCCATCCAGCCGGCAAGCCGCATGTTGGTGCGTCCGCATGGCGACTGGCCAGGAACGATCTTGGAGAGGTCTCCCGTGGCAAATCGGATCAGTGGATAGAGGCTGTTGAAATTGGTCACCACGAGTTCGCCCACTTCGCCATCGGCAACCGGCTCCCCGGTTCCCGGACGGACGATTTCAACGATATAGTCCTCGTTGACCACCATGCCGTCGCGGGCTTCGGTTTCATAGGCAATGACGCCGAGATCCGCCGTGGCATAACACTGGCTGACCGCCACGCCCTGTGCCTCGTAGTCCGCGCGCAGCGAGGGAAACAGCGCCCCCCCGGAGACGAGGGCCTTGCGGATCGAGGACATGTTCCGGCCCTGCTCGCGGCCCCGGTCCAGAACGACCTTGAGATAATCCGGAGTGCCGACGAAACCCGATGGGCCGAGGATCTCCACGGCTTCCGCCAGTGTGTCCGTATTGCCGGTCCCGGCGGGAAACACCGTACATCCCAGCGCGATCGCCCCCTGATCCAGAATGAAACCGCCGGGCGTGAGGTGATAGGAAAACACATTCAGGATCACGTCGCCCTTGCGGAACCCCGCCGCGTGAAGACTGCGGGCGCCGTTCCACGGGTCAAGCCCGGGAGCCTGCGGTTCCCAGATCGGACCGGGAGACATGAACACCCTGGCCGCGGCCGACAGGTCCCCGGCCAGAAACCCGCCGAAAGGCGGATTGGCGCTCTGCTTTTCCAGAAGCTCGGATTTGCGCAGGACAGGCAGCGCGGCAAGGCTGGCCCGGTCCTTCACGGTGCCTGCATCGTGACCGTCCAGATGAGCCGCCCAGGCCGGAGAATTGGCCATCGCATGGGCCAGCAGCTCCGGCAATCTTGCAAAAAGTTCCTGCTCGCGCTGCGCCGGGGCCTGCCGCTCGCGCGCATCGAACTGAGTGTCGCTCATGGTCGTCTCCGCCTTTAAAAACCCGATAGATCAGGCCAGCCAGCGCTTCCGCCGCTTGTAATGTTTGACGTTCCTGAACGACCGGCGGCCTTCGCCGCCCACGCCCAGATAGAATTCCTTCACGTCCTCGTTCTCGCGCAGCGCCTTGGCGTCGCCGTCCAGAACAATGCGGCCGGATTCCAGAATGTAGCCGTAGGTGGCGTATTTCAGCGCCACATTGGTGTTCTGCTCCGCCAGCAGGAAGGAAACGCCTTCATTCTGGTTGAGCTGGCGGACGATCTCGAAGATTTCCTCCACCAGTTGCGGCGCCAGCCCCATGCTGGGTTCGTCGAGCAGGATCATCTTGGGACGGCTCATCAGGGCGCGGCCGATCGCGCACATCTGCTGTTCGCCGCCGGATGTGTAACCGGCCTGGCTTTGCCGGCGCTCGCGCAGACGCGGAAAATAATTGTAGACCATCTCCAGGTCGGCCTTCACCGCGCTGTGTCCGTCCTTGCGGGTATAGGCGCCCGTGAGCAGGTTCTCCTCGATGGACAGGTGCCCGAAACAATGCCGGCCTTCCATCACCTGGATACAGCCCCTGCGGACCAGATCGTTGGGCGACAGGGCCTGGACCTCCTCTCCCTCGAACAGGATCTTTCCCTTGGTCACCTCGCCGCGTTCCGCGCCAAGCAGGTTGGAAACCGCCTTGAGGGTCGTCGTTTTTCCAGCGCCGTTCGCACCCAGAAGAGCCACGATACCGCCCTTGGGAACCGTGAGGGAAACGCCTTTCAGCACCAGAATAACGTGGTCATAGATGACCTCGATATTGTTGACCGTCAGGATCGTCTCGGCTTTTTGCACCGTCTTGTCCTCTGCGGGCTGTTCGATATCAGTGAGTGCCATTCCGTCCTCTCCTGAGAAGCCCCGCCGCGCGCGGATGTTACGCGCGGCGGAGCGGACTGCCGGTCAGTTCGGGCAGGGTTCGGTGCGCGCCGGCCACGGCGCGTTCTTCTCGGCATAGTCCTTCGCGGCGGCCTCAAGCAGCGGACGGACGATGTCGGTCATCGGCTCGATCCAGTTGGACGCCTGTTGCCACTTCTTGCCGTCCCATTGCTGGATGAAGACCGGATGGCTGCCGGCATGGTCCTCGCAAGTCACCTTCATCGGATGGGCGAAGCCTTTCAGGCCCAGCTCCTCGAGGCGTGCCTCGTCCAGATTGAGCGCTTCCAGGCCCATACGCATGTCCTCGCCGGTGATGACCTTCTTGCCGGTCAGCTCCTGCGCGGTGCGAATGCCTTCCGCGATGATGACGGAGTTCAGGACGCCGCGGTTATAGAGCGTTCCACCGATGGTGTCCGCGTCGGTCGAGCTCAGACCCGGGTCGATGACATGCTTCTGGATGTCGGCGAGCGCCGGGAAGTCGCTGCCGACGCCGGAAAAGTTCATCGCCTTGTAGCCCTTGGCGCCTTCACCGCCGGCCGCCGCGTCATCGTCACCCGCGGACCACCAGACACCGATGAACTTGTCCATCGGGAAGCGGATCTTGACGGCTTCCTTGACGGCGGTCGGGTTCATCGCGCCCCAGCCCCACATGACCATGTAGTCCGGGCGGTCACGCCGCACGTTCAGCCATTGCGAGGACTGGTTCTGCATTTCGGCGCCGGGCACCGGATACTGCAGCAGTTCGAAACCGTATTTCTCGGCAAGCTGCTCCAGAAGCGGGATCGGCTCGCGGCCGTAGCCGGCATCCAGGAAGAGATAGCCGATCTTCTTGCCCTTGAGGTTTTCAAGCCCGCCTTCCTGCTCGCCGATATACTTGATCACGACAGACGCGCCGTCCCAGTAGGTGTCCGGAACGTTGAAGACCCACGGGAAGACGTTGCCGTCCGCGGCGGCCGACAGGCCGTAACCCATGGACAGGACCGGGATCTTGTCGACACCGGCTTTCGGGATCAGCTGCAGCGTGATGCCGGTGGAATACGGGTTATAGACCAGCGCGCCCTTGCCCTTGGTGGCCTCGTAGCACTCGACGCCTTTCTGGGCATTGTAGCCGGTCTCGCATTCCTCCAGCTCCAGCCTGACGCCGCCGATGCCGCCGTCGCGCTCGTTCAGCATTTTCAGATAGTCGTGCATGCCGTTGGCGATATGGATGCCGGACCCCGCATAGGGTCCTGTACGGTAGGTCAGCAGCGGCACGTAGTTGCTGTCCTGCGCCTGAGCTGCCGGTGTCATGAGACCGGTCAGACCGACGCCGAGAGCAACGGCCGTTCCCAACGCGAGTTGCTTGAAGTCTTTCATGCTTTTCCTCCCATACGGCGCAAATCGATAAACGCCGCCGGACCTGTTGCGCCATTCCTCACCGGCCTGGTCCAGGGGCCGGATGGCGTGCGAAAAGACTGGCAGTCCCTGGCCTTGGCCTAGTATGGGAACGGCCAGACCCTGAGCTTTTGTTTCGCGATCTGCCACAGCCGCGCAAACCCGTGCGGCTCGACGATCAGAAAGAATATGATCAGCGCGCCGACGATCATGAAGGTCGCGTGTTCCACGGTCTCCGCAGCGATGTCGATGCCGAGAGCGCCCGGCACGAATTTCAGCAGCACCGGCAGGATCCAGATGAACGCCGCTCCCATGAACGCGCCCCCAAGACTGCCGAGCCCGCCCAGGATCACCATGAACAGGATCTGGAAAGACAGGCGGATCGAATAGGAGGACGGCTCGGCCGCGTTCAGCCAGAAGAACACCATCATGGCGCCGGCGACGCCGCAGATATAGGACGACACCGCGAAGGCCATCAGCTTGGTCTGCAGGGGCCGCACGCCCATCAGTTCGGCGGCGATGTCCATGTCGCGGATCATCATCCACGAGCGGCCGATCCGCCCGCGCAGGACATTCGCCATCAGATAGGCGATGCCGGCGGTGATGCACAGCACGACGAAATAGCGGGTGATCGGCAACGCCTCCGCGCCGGTGACGATAAAGCCGAACATTTCCCGGCGCGGCACTTCGATCGCCCCGGAGGAATTGTAGTTGTAGAGCCAGGGAATGCGGATGAAGCACCATTCCAGGAAGAACTGCGCCGCCAGCGTCGTCACGGCCAGGTAAAGCCCCTTGATGCGCAGGCTCGGCAGGCCGAACACGGCGCCGATGGCGGCCGAGAACACACCCGACACCAGCACCATGACGATGACATTGGCGTCCGGGAAAATGGACGTCAGCTTGTAGGCCGCGTAGGCGCCCACCCCCATGAAGGCCCCGGTCCCCAGGGACAACTGGCCGCAATAACCGGTCAGGACGTTCAGACCGATCGCCGCCAGCGCGAATATCAGGAACGGGATCATGATCGAGGTCAGGAAGAAATCGTTGGCAAAGGCGGGAATGACCACGAAGGCGATCAGCAGGATCGCTGCGATGCCGATCCGGTCCTGCAGGATCGGGAACAGCGCCTGATCCGCCTTGTAGCTCGTCTTGAATTGTCCGGCTTCACGATAAAACATGGAAGGCTCTCTAAATCCGCTCGATGATGCGTTCGCCGAACAGGCCCTGCGGCCGGAACAGAAGGAAGATCAGGGCGATGATATAGGCGAGCCAGGATTCGACGCCGCCGCCCACAAGGCCGCCCCAGTAAAGCTCGCCGATCTTTTCGCCGAAGCCGATGATCAGGCCGCCGACAATGGCGCCCGGGATCGAGGTGAAGCCGCCGAGGATCAGCACCGGCAGCGCCTTGAAGGCGACAATCTCCAGGGCGAAGGACACGTCGGAGCGCGCGCCCCACATGATACCGGTCGCCAGCGCCACCAGACCGGCCGCAAACCAGACGATGGCCCAGATCTGGTTGAGCGAAATGCCGACGGAAAGCGCTGCCTGGTGATCGTCGGCCACGGCCCTCAGCGCCCGGCCGATGCGGGTCTTGTTGAAGAAGATCGCGAGCGCGATGACCATGACCACCGCGATGACCGCCGCCGCGATATCGATATGTTGCAGGATGATCAGCCCCCGTTCGCCGATCTCGAACGCCGTCGAGCCGGTCGGCAGGCCGAGTTCTTCCGTGATCATCTGCTTGGGCTCGCCGCCGAAGACGAATTCGCCGAAGCCGACCAGGAAATAGGTCAGCCCGATGGTCGCCATCAGGAGAATGATTTCCGGCTGGTTCACCAGCGGCCGCATGACGATCCGTTCCACCCCGTAGGCCAGAACGGCCATCACGCCGATGGTCAGGATCAGCGCCAGGTAGGCCGGCACGCCGTTTTCGTGGAGCCCAACCAGTGTCAGGCCGGCGAACACCACCATGATGCCCTGGGCAAAGTTGAAGACGCCGGACGCCTTGAAGATCAGCACGAAGCCGAGCGCGATCAGGGCGTAGAGAATCCCGGCAACGAAGCCTTCCCACAGCACCTGCAGGAAGAAATCCGGCATGTCGTACATCTGCACGAAGGGATCGATGAATATGTCGTAGAGCATGACTTTGTCCCCTCGTTAGTGACTGACGCCGAGATAGGCATCGATGACGGCCTGGCTGGCCTGGACTTCTTCGGGCGGGCCGTCGGCGATCTTCTTGCCGTAGTCGAGCACGACCACCCGGTCGGAAAGGTCCATGACGACGCCCATGTCGTGTTCGATCAGGGCGATCGTCGTGCCGAACTCCTGGTTCACGTCGATGATGAACCGGCTCATGTCTTCTTTTTCTTCCAGGTTCATGCCCGCCATCGGCTCGTCGAGCAGCAGCAGCTCCGGTTCCATGGCAAGCGCCCGGCCGAGCTCGACCCGCTTCTGCAATCCGTAGGGCAGGCGGCCGACCGGCGTCTTGCGGATCGCCTGGATTTCAAGGAAGTCGATAATTTCCTCGACCTTCTTGCGGTGCTCGATCTCCTCGCGCTCCGCCGGACCGCGCCACAGGACCTGCCAGAAGAAATTGCGGTGCATCTTCAGGGAGCGGCCGGACATGATGTTGTCCAGCGTCGTCATGCCCTTGAACAACGCCACATTCTGGAAGGTGCGGGCGATGCCCTGGCTGGCGGCCTCGTAAGGCTTCATCTTCCGCCGGACAGTCCCCCGCCAGGTGATGGTGCCTTCCTGCGGGTGATAGAACCCGTTGATGACGTTGAGCATCGAGGTCTTGCCGGCGCCGTTGGGGCCGATGATCGCCCGGATCTCGCCCTTGCGGATATCGAACGAGATGTCGGTGATCGCCTTCACCCCGCCGAAGGCCAGCGAGACGTTGTCGACCCGGAGCAACGTTTCGGGTTCGCCGCTCCCGTCCGCCTCCGCGGGAGTCAGCGCCTTGTCGGCGACGAAAGCATTCATTCGGCGGCCTCCTGAAAGCTCTTGCCGGCGTCGTGAAGCGGCATGTCGCGGATCTCCACGGTCGCTTCGAGCACGCCCTTGCGGCCGTCCTCATAGGTGACCTCCGTGCGCACGTGCTTTGTGGCCGACCCGTCGTAGAGCGCCTCGATCAGCGGCCCGTAGCGCTCGGCGATGAAACTGCGGCGCACTTTTTGAGTCCGCGTCAGTTCGCCGTCATCCGCATCCAGCTCCTTGTGCAGGATCAGGAACCGCCTGATCTGGGCGCCGGCCATCATCGGCTCACGGGCAAGGTCCCGGTTGACCTGATCGACATGGCTTTCGATCATGGCGTAGACATCCGGGTGCGCGGCCAGTTCCTGATAGGAGGCGTAATTGACATTGTTGCGCTCCGCCCAGGAGCCGACGGCGGTCAGGTCGATGTTGACAAACACCCCCACCCGGTCCCGCTCGTGGCCGAAGGCGACCGCCTCCTTGATGTTGGGGAAGAACTTCAGCTTGTTCTCGATGTATTTGGGCGCGAACAGGGCTCCGTCAGTCAGCCTGCCGACATCCTTGGCCCGGTCGATGATCTTCAGATGACCATTGTCGGCGATGATGCCGGCGTCTCCCGTATGCACCCAGCCGTCCGGCGTCTTGGTGCTTGCCGTCGCCTCGTCGTTCTTGAAATAGCCGACGAACACACCCGGAGAGCGGTACATGACCTCGCCGCTTTCCGCGATCTTCAACTCCACATCCGGCGCCGGCTTGCCAACCGTGTCGCCGAAGATCTCGCCGTCCGGCTGCAGCGTGATGTAGACGCTGGCCTCGGTCTGGCCGTAGAGCTGTTTCAGGTTGAGGCCGAGTGAGCGGTAGAACTGGAAGATCTCCGGTCCGATCGCCTCGCCGGCCGTGTAGCCGACCTTCATCCGGGTGAGGCCCATGCGGTTTTTCAGCGGGCCGTAGACGAAGAACTCGCCGAGCCGGTACAGCAACCGGTCTTTCAGAGCGACCTTTTCACCGTTGAGGATCTTCTCGCCAACCTTGCGGGCGACATCCATGAAGGTGTCGAACATGGCGCGTTTGGTCCGGCCGGCATCTTCCATGTTGACCATGATCATGGTCAACATGGTCTCGAACACCCGCGGCGGCGCGAAAAAGTAGGTCGGCGCGATCTCGCGCCGGTCGACGTCGATCGTGTCCATGCTTTCCGGGCAGTTGACGCAATAGCCGGCGGTAAAGGCCTGCGCGAGCGAAAACACATGATCGCCGATCCAGGCCATCGGCAGATAGGCGAGCACTTCCTCGGTTTCGTCCAGATGGTCGAAATCATTACCGTTGCGCCCCGAAATCACCAGATTGTCGAAGGACAGCATGACGCCTTTCGGCCGCCCGGTGGTGCCGGAGGTATAAAGCATCACGGCGATGTCAGAGCCCTTGCCGGTCGCAAGTCCTTGTTCCCATTCGCCCTTGAGAGACGCCGACTGCGCTTGCAGCGCGCGCCCCTTGTCCTGGACCGATGCATAGCTGTGCAGGTGGGTGTGGTCGTAGTCCCGGAGGCCGCGCACCTCGTCATAGATCACGTGTTTGAGCGACGGCACCTCGTCCGACATGGACAGCAGCTTGTCGACCTGTTCCTGATCCTCGACGATCGCAAAGGCGACTTCCGCGTGGCCGAGCACATAGGCCATTTCTTCCGCCACGCTGTCCGCATAGACCGGCACCGGCACCGCGCCGATCGCCTGGGCGGCGACCATGGCCCAGTAGAGCCGCGGCCGGTTCGCGCCGACGATGGCGATCTTGTCTCCGGCCTTGAGCCCGAGAGACTGCAACCCGATGGAAAATGCGCGGATTTCCTCCGACACCCCGGACCAGGTCCAGCTCTGCCAGATCCCGAAATCCTTCTCCCGGAACGCCGTCCGGTTCCCGAATACCCGCGCGTTGTGCAACAGGATCTTCGGAAAGGTGTCCTTCCCGCGCGGTGAAGCGCTGGCCGACCCAACCATATGTCGTTTCTTCCCCTGAAGCATCCCGCGTCCGAAGGAACGCGGAAAAGATGCTTCATCCATTTTATGCGATCAACTTTTTCGCTTTCAAAAACTGAAAGCGGGTTGATCTTGAGCATCCCGCGTCCGAAGGAACGTGGAAAAGATGCTTCATTTTTCTCTGGCCGATCAACTTAACTGCGCTCATTTCATGACGCAGGTTGACCTTGGAGGGCGCCCCGGTTTTTCCGGGATCGTTCCCTGCCACCCATGAAACGCCCTGCCGCCCCAACCTTCAACCGGTAATTTGCCGGATGCCGCGCGACAGCCGGTTTCAGGACTGACGACCGGAGGCTAGGCGGACGGATTTGCAGCAGTATGTTTCAATCATGTCGAATTGTTGCAATTGCGCTGCGGGTGCGAAGAGGAAAGCCTATCGCATCTGATAACGTTCCCAGAAACGGCCCGGGCATCATGGGCATAATCTGGACGCTTCCCCGGACAAGCGCAGCGCCACTGGTGGAAACGAAGGAATTACATACGGCGGCGCAAATGTATTTCGCCGGTTCTCCGGACATGTGTAGGCCCCCGGTATTTTCCGCGAACTGCCGACAAATACGAGCGGCCTGCTCCAGCTCGGACCCAAAATGTATATAGTGGACGAAAGAGCCTTTCGCTCGGGATGCGAGGTAGACCCATGAACTTGAAGAAAGGCTTCCTGATTTTGGCTTTCGCCATGGTGTCGGTGATCGCACTTCTGTATGGCATCGACCCGCCATGGTTTGCCAGAACCTTCCTGGGTGTCAGCGATCTGGGTGTAAACTTCGCCCACATCTTGAGAGCCGTGATGTGTCTTTATCTGGCGCTCGGGGTTTTCTGGCTCTTCTGCGCCCTGATGGATCGGCACAAGAGTGTTGCGATCCTGACGACAATGGTGTTTGCGGGCGGGCTGGTCGCTGGACGGCTGCTGAGCTTCGCCCTCGATGGTTTGCCTTCGCCTCTGCTGATTTTCTACGCCGCTCTGGAATTCGCGATTATTCCATTGGCGTGGTGGATTTATAAGCAACCGGAATGAACTCCGAGGGGACGGTGCGGCCCTTGCCGATTTCCCGGACTTGAAGCAGTTGGGGTCCCAGGGCAATGTCCTCAAGTTTCTTCCGGATCGGCTCAAGAAGCGGATCCTGATGCTATCTACACGATATTCCGCTTACGGCGTCATTGGGTTCCGAGAAGGTCGCCGGAGGCTGTCATGTGACCGGTTGCGAAGCGTTGGCGATAATCGCTGGGCGACACATGGAGCAAGCGAATAAAGCTGCGGCGCATCCGTTCGTCATCCCCGAACCCGCACTGGCGAGCAACCTCGCTCACCGATAGGTCGCTTTCTTCAAGCGACCGGCGGGCGGCTTCCATTCGTATGCCTTCGACAGCTTTGGCCGGAGTTCGCCCGGTTTGCTGGGTGTACAATCGCGCGAAATTTCGGGGGCTCATGTTCGCTCTTTCAGCGAGAACATCGACGCGCAGGTCTTTGTCGATATTGTTTGCGATCCATTCGTGAAGGCTCTCGAACCGGCCTGTTTCATCCAGGATTTGTCTATCGAGGGTCGAGCTGAATTGGGATTGGCCTCCCGGGCGGACCACGTATGACACCAATTCACGCGCTAACGAAAGTGAAGCTGTTCGACCGATATCTTCCGCGACCATGGCAAGGGCCATATCGATGCCCGCGGTCACACCCGCTGACGTCCAGACGTTTTCAGCTTTCACGTAGATGGGATCGGTTTCGACCAGCACGCAAGGATGCTCACGCGAAAGAGCATCGCATGATTGCCAATGAGTCACGGCCCGGCGCCCATCGAGCAGACCGCAGGCTGCCAGCACGAAAGCTCCGGTGCAGACTGATGCGATGCGATCCGCTTTTTCCGCAAGCCTCAAAACGCCGTCGACAACATGGGGGTTCAGGGCCGCTGCGCGGGCACCGTTGCCGCCAACAACGATGAGAGTGTCTATTTGCTCGTTTGCCCACGACTTCATCGCTTCCGTCGCGATAGAAACCGGAGTATCGGTCTTTACATATTGACCGTCTATCGAGACAACCTCGGTTCTGTAAACGGCAATCCCGTTATCATCGACGGCATCCGCGAAAACTTGGAGCGGACCAGCCAGATCAAGCAATTTTATCTGCGGAAACACCACAAACAGAACTTTGTGGGGCGCGGAATTCTTCATTAAGATTTGGCAGCATTCGAGGGCATGTTGTCATTTATGCCAGAAAGGGAACTGCTAGTCTACTCACGTTGCGCATAGCCAAAGGAGCGGAGAATGTTGAAGCTGAAACCCAACTGTGAATGCTGTGATACCGATTTACCTCCCGAAAGCCTGAATGCCCGTACATGCTCGTTCGAATGTACCTTCTGCAAGGATTGCGCTGAAGACAACTTTCGCAATGTCTGCCCGAACTGCGAAGGAGAGCTTTTGCGTCGCCCGATCCGTCCCGTTGAGCTCCTCGTTAAAAACCCGGCGTCTACGGATCGTTTCCTGAAAGCGCACCCGGAATGCGCGCACCTCCAGACCTGAAAAGGAACAGAATATGAAATCAATCGGCGCGCTCGTTTTTCCTGGTTTCGAGACATTGGATTTGTTTGGGCCACTCGAATTTTTCGGCTGGTTGCCTAACGAGTTCAACATTACCACCGTCGGCGAAAACACCGGCCACGTCACTTGCAGGAGTGGTCAGCGTATCGCGGTCGATTGCCTGCTTGGCGAAAGCAATGACTATGATCTGCTTCTCGTACCTGGAGGACCCGGTACACCTGTGGAACAGGTCAACGAAGCAATTCATGATTGGATCAGGGCTGCGTCCGAGAAGGCCGAAATTGTCATGAGCGTTTGCACGGGCAGCGCACTTCTGGCGAGCACCGGGGTTCTCGATGGCCGTAAAGCCACAACCAACAAGATGAGATTCAAATGGGCAATTCAGTTTGGTCCAAACGTGGACTGGATCGGCAAAGCCCGTTGGGTTGAGGACGGAAAATTTTTCACGTCCTCCGGCGTGTCGGCAGGCATGGACATGAGCCTGGCGGTGATATCCCGCATTCTCGATCGAAAGACGGCAAGACACGTTGCGAAATGTGCGGAATACAGTTGGACCGAAGATCCATCTTCAGACCCCTTCGCGGTTCAACACGAGGTTTCGTGAACCATTCTCATGACGACACCACTTGTTAGGCTGTGTCGACGAATTGGAGACGCATTTCGTCCACACGGCCTTGATCTTCAACGGGCCGAAAACTCCTCCCCTACCCCTGACCAGCGGGCTGGATCCCCGCCAGCAGGCGGATGAGCCAGTCGACGAAAACCCGGACCTTGTTGCTGAGATGCCGGTTCGGCGGGTAGACGATGTAGAGGGGGATCGTATCGGTCGTCCAGCCGTGCAGAACCCGCACCAGGGATCCCTTTTCCAGCTCCTCGCTCACCATGAAGTCCGGCAACTGGCCGATGCCGTGTCCCGCGGCGGCGGAGAGAACATAGCTGCGGGCATCGTTCACGGCGATCCAGTGCCGGCCGGTTACGGAGATTTCCCTGCCGTCCTTGCGGAACACGAAGGGCCGTACCTGGCCCGTCTGGGCCATGAAGTAGTTGACGAAGAAATGGCCGGTCTCCAGGTCCTCGGGCTTCTCCGGTGTGCCGAATTTGTCCAGGTATTTCGGTGCCGCGCAGGTCACCAGGCCGACTTCGGAAATGCGCCGGGCGATCAGCGACTGGTCCGCCGGCTCGCCGCCCCGCAGGGCGCAATCGACATTCTCCTTCAAATAGTCGACGGTTCTGTCGCCGATGCCGATATCGAGCTGGATGTCGGGATATTTCCGGTAAAATTCGCCGAGAAACGGGATCACGAACCAGTCCGCGAAGGCTCCCGACATCTCGACCCGCAGCCGGCCGCTCGGCTCTGTCTGCGCCTGGGACAGTCTGCCGTCGAGCTCGTCGATATCGGCGATGATGCTCACCGCCCTTTCATAATAAAGGACGCCGTCCGTCGTCACCACCACCCGCCGTGTGGTCCGGTTGAGAAGCCGGGTCTGCAGATGCTTTTCAAGTCCCTGGATGAGATTGGTGAGAGTTGCCTTCGGCATCCGCAGCGTTTCCGAGGCACGGGTGAAATTGCCGGTTTCCACGACCTTCACGAAGGCGCGCATGGCGGCAAGCTGGTCCATCGGAAAATCCTCCTGGAATTTGTGTGCTGCAATATTATTCGAAATTTCGAACAGAGAAAACAAAAATACCGGACTTATTCACTTCCACGAACAAACCTATCTTGGCTGAGTAGAAACCCGGACCCCGACGGGCCGACCGTTCACTCCTTTGGAAGAAGCGACAGCAGGCAATGACGATCCTGATGAAGGAATTGACGCTGGACAAGGTGGCCATTGGCCCGGTCGCGGTACGTGTCTACGAGGGCTCGGCAAACACCGCGGATGCGCCCGTTCTTGTCTTTTTTCATGGCGGCGCGTTCACCGGTACCCTGCCGGAACGCAGCATCTTCTCCGAAACCGCCGCCCAGGCCGGCGCGATCGTGGTGCTGCCCGACTACAACGCCCCGCTCGGCGGCGTCTTTCCCAAGCCCCTGGAAACCGGTTTTTCGATCTTTTCGCGCCTGGCGCAGAAACGGGCCGGGCTCGGCAACCGCAAATCGAAGCTTCTTGTCGGCGGGGTGGAGGCCGGAGCCAATGTCGCCGCGGCGGTGGCGCTGAAAGCGCGCGACCACTACGCCGACGAGTTGGACGGCCAGATCCTGCTGTCCCCGCTCCTCGATCCCTACATGGCCTCCGCCTCCATGCGCGAAGCGGAGGCGCTCGGCATGCGCGAGTGCTGGAGCGAAGGCTGGAGCCATTACCTGAGCGGCGGCGTGTGCCATCCCTACGCCGCTCCCTGCACCTGCTCCCGGCTTTCCGGCGTGGCGCCAGCCCTCGTCCTGACCTCGGGGGACGACCCCCTGCGCGATGAAACCCTCGGCTACGCGGCCGCCCTGAAGGCCGCCGGCGTCGACGTTCACCAGCATGTTCTCCCCGCCGGGACAGGCTGGCCATCGATCTATGGCGCGAAAAGCGATGACACCGCGTCCTGGCAGGCGAGTGCCGCCAGGCAGTTTACCGATTTCGTCGACTCGCTCGGCATCCAATGAAGTTGCAATGAACCGCCTTCGTCCCGGCCGCATCCCAAGGCGGCGGGACGAAGGTCTTAAGGAGAGACCCATGACATCGAAAAGCAAACTCTGGACCCTCACGGGCGCTAGTCTGGCGGTTGCCGTGTCCGTTTCGGCCGCAGCTCTCTTCGTGAACCTGCCCGCCACCAATCCCGCGACCGCCGCCGGTGGCAATGCCGGCACCCCCGCCGTTCCCGTGACAGTGGCCGAAGTGGCCAGCCGGAAAATCACGATGTGGGAAGAATTCTCCGGCCGCCTGGAAGCGGTCGACCGGGTTCAGATCCGCTCCCGGGTGAGCGGGGCCATCCAGTCGGTGGACTTCCGTGAAGGATCGCTGGTCAAGGCGGGCGACCCGCTCTTCACCATCGATCCCGAACCCTTCAAAACCGCGGTCACCGAGCGCGAGGGCCAGGTCGCCCTGGCCGAAGCCCAGCTCAATCTCGCCCGGCTGGAACTCGATCGCGGCCGGAAACTGATCACGAACAAGACCATCTCCCAAAGTGTCCTGGACCAGCGGCAGAACGCCTTCGCCGAGGCACAGGCAAACCTGCGGACCGCGAAGGCGGCTCTGCAGGCCGCCAGGCTGGAGCTTGGATACACCCGCGTCCTGGCGCCGGTCGCCGGCCGTGTCGGCAAGATAGAGATCACCGTGGGCAATCTGGTGGCCGCGGGCTCCGCCTCCCCGGTGCTGACCACCCTGGTATCGATCGATCCGATCTACGCCAGCTTCAACGCCGGTGAAGACCTCGTGACCAGGGTTCTGGCCGAGTTGCCACGGACCGACGCCACCGTGCCGCCGCTGGACCTGGTTCCGGTCGAGATCGAAACCATCGGCGGCGACGGCACGCCGATCAGGGGCAAGATGCAGCTCATCGGCAACGAGGTGGATGCCGCCAGCGGCACCATCGGCGTCCGCGCCGTCTTCGACAATCCGGACGGCAGGCTGCTCCCGGGCCAGTTCGTGCGGGTCCGCCTCGGCGAACCGTCGCCGGAGACCAAGGTCCTCGTCAGCGAACGGGCGATCGGCACCGATCAGGACAAGAAGTTCGTCTATGTGGTCGGCGACGACAACAAGGCGAACTACCGGGCGGTCGAACTCGGCCGCAGTGCCGAGGGCAAGCGCATTGTGGAGCACGGCTTGACGCCCGGCGAACGGATCGTCGTCAACGGCCTGCAGCGCATCCGCTCCGGAGCGTCTGTCGATCCCCAGATGCAGAAAGACGTCGCAGCGGTGAAATAACCGGCCCTGGCGGAGCGCCCAGAACCTCCGCCGGGCCTTGCCCCGAATTCCGATTGTCGCCGGCGGTGCGCGCCGCCGGACAGAGAAGCTTTGTCTCATCCCCACCCTGGAAGGACATGGAAAATGAATATCTCGAGATTTTTCGTCGATCGCCCGGTCTTTGCCGGGGTGCTCTCGTTCCTGATCCTGCTTGCCGGCCTGATCAGCGTCCCGTTCCTGCCGATTTCGGAATATCCGGAGGTGGTGCCGCCGTCGGTCGTCGTGCGGGCGACCTATCCTGGCGCCAACCCCAGGGTCATCGCCGAGACCGTCGCCACACCCCTGGAAGAGCAGATCAACGGCGTGGAGGGCATGCTCTACATGTCCAGCCAGGCAACCTCCGACGGCGTCATGACGCTGACGGTGACCTTCGAACTCGGCACCGATCCCGACAAGGCGCAGCAGCTTGTGCAGAACCGCGTCTCGCAGGCGGAGCCGCGCCTGCCGGCCGAGGTCCGGACCCTCGGCGTGACGACGGTCAAGAGTTCGCCCGACCTGATGATGGTGGTGCATCTGCTCTCGCCGAACGAGCGCTACGACATCACCTATCTGCGCAACTACGCGGTGCTCAACATCAAGGACCGGCTGGCGCGTATCGACGGCGTCGGACAGGTTCAGGTCTTCGGCTCCGGCGACTATTCCATGCGGGTCTGGGTCGATCCGCAACGGGCGGCCGAGAACAACCTCGCCGCCAGCGACATTACCAACGCCATCCGCGCCCAGAACGTCCAGGCCGCGGCCGGCATCATCGGCGCCTCGCCGAATGTCGACGGCGTCGACCTGCAGCTCAACGTCAACGCTCAGGGCCGCCTGGAGACACCCGAGGAATTCGGCAACATCATCGTGAGGACGGGCGAGCACGGCGAGGTCACCCGCCTGCGCGACGTTGCCCGCATCGAACTCGGCGCGGCGGACTATTCCCTGCGCTCGCTGCTCGACGGCAAATCCGCCGTGGCGATGCCTATCTTCCAGTCACCGGGTTCCAATGCCATCGCCATTTCCGATGCGGTGGTGGAAACCATGAACGCGCTTCAGGTGGCCATGCCGGAAGGCGTGGAATACGAGATCGTCTACGACACCACGAAGTTCGTCCGCGCCTCCATCGAAAAGGTCATCGACACGCTGCTGGAGGCGGTCCTGCTGGTGGTTCTCGTCGTCATCGTGTTCCTGCAGACCTGGCGCGCCTCGATCATTCCGCTGATCGCCGTGCCTGTGTCGATCATCGGCACCTTCGGCGTGATGTATGTCTTCGGCTTCTCCATCAACGCGCTCAGCCTCTTCGGCCTCGTGCTGGCGATCGGCATCGTGGTCGACGACGCCATCGTGGTGGTCGAAAATGTCGAGCGCAACATCGAGAACGGCCTTGCCCCGCGCCAGGCGACCTACAAGGCCATGAAGGAAGTCTCCGGCCCGATCATCGCCATCGCGCTGGTCCTGGTCGCCGTCTTCGTTCCGCTGGCCACCATTACCGGCCTGTCGGGCCAGTTCTACCGGCAGTTCGCCCTGACCATCGCCATTTCGACGGTCATCTCGGCAATCAACTCGCTGACCCTCTCCCCCGCTCTGGCAGCTCTCCTGCTGAAGGAGCACGACGCTCCGAAAGACCTGCTGACGCGCGTCATGGACCGGCTGTTCGGCTGGTTCTTCCGAGGCTTCAACAAGGTGTTCGGGGCGGGCTCGCGCGCCTATGGCTGGAGCGTCGGCGGACTGCTGTCGCGCAAGAGCGTCGTCATGGTCGTCTACATGGCGCTCGCGGCGACCACATACGGCCTCTTCACCAGCATACCCGGCGGCTTCGTGCCGGCGCAGGACAAGCAGTACCTCATCGGCTTCGCGCAGCTTCCCGACGCGGCGACGCTCGACCGGACGGAGGATGTCATCCGCCGCATGAGCGAGATCGCCATGGAACAGCCCGGCGTCGAGCATGCGGTTGCCTTTCCGGGCCTGTCGATCAACGGCTTCACCAACGCCTCCAACGCCGGCATCGTCTTCGCCACCCTGACGGATTTTGAGGAACGCCGGTCGCCGGAGCTTTCCGGAGACGCCATCGCCATGCAGCTGAACCGGAAATTCGGCGCGATCCAGGACGCCTTCATCGCCATATTCTCACCGCCACCCGTTCAGGGCCTCGGCACCACCGGCGGTTTCAAATTGCAGATAGAGGACCGTGCGGGCCTGGGCTTCGAGACTCTCGACGCCGCCAACAAGGCTTTTCTCGCCAAAGCCTATCAGACACCGGAACTGGCGGGCCTCTTCTCCAGCTTCCAGATCAACGTTCCGCAGCTCTACGCGGATCTCGACCGGACCCGGGCCGAGCAGCTCGGCGTGTCGGTGACCGATGTCTTCGACACTCTGCAGATTTATCTTGGATCGCTCTACGTGAACGATTTCAACGCCTTCGGCCGGACCTATTCCGTCCGCGTCCAGGCAGACGCTAAATTCCGGGCGCATGCGGAGGACATCGGCAAGCTGGAAGTGCGCTCCGCGAACGGCCAGATGATTCCACTCTCCGCCCTGCTAAGGGTGGATCCCGCCACGGGCCCGGACCGGGTGACGCGCTATAACGGCTACCTGGCCGCCGACGTAAATGGCGGCCCCGCGCCCGGCTTTTCATCCGGACAGGCCCAGGAAGCGGTGGATCGGCTGGCGCAGGAGACGCTGCCGAAGGGCGTCGGTTACGAATGGACCGACCTGACCTACCAGCAGATCCTCGCCGGCAATTCGGAAGTCTTCGTCTTCCCGCTGATCCTGCTGCTGGTCTTCCTTGTCCTGGCCGCTCAATATGAAAGCGTCACGCTGCCGATCTCGATCATCCTGATCGTGCCGATGGGCGTCATGGCGGCCCTGACGGGCATCTGGCTGACAGGCGGAGACAACAACATCTTCACCCAGATCGGGCTGGTGGTGCTGATCGGCCTGTCGGTGAAAAACGCTATCCTGATCGTCGAGTTCGCCCGTGAGCTCGAACTGGAGGGCCGCAGCCCACTGCAGGCGGCGATGGAGGCAAGCCGGCTGCGCCTTCGGCCGATCCTGATGACCTCCATCGCCTTCATCCTCGGCGTCCTGCCGCTGGTCCTGTCCACCGGCGCCGGCGCGGAAATGCGCGTCGCCATGGGCATCGCCGTCTTCTCAGGCATGATCGGCGTCACCTTCTTCGGCATCTTCATGACGCCGGTCTTCTACGTCATCACACGGCGCCTGGCGGGCAACCGCCCGCTCGCCCGGCATGAGGAGACGCAGCAGCTTCTGGAAGAGGCATAAGGTTCTGGCCGGGGGCGGGTGAAGCTGAAGTTGCAGACTTCATCTTGCGGAAGGTCGCAGCCCTTGCGGAGGTAGCCGTGTGCAGGAGATGGTTGCAATAGGCCGGAAACATCCCATCACGCCACCCGCGGCACCTCCCGCAAGTCCGCCAGCACTTCCGCCGCGATCTGAAACGAGCGCACCCGCGCCGCGGGATCGTGGATCATGCCCGTCACCATCAGCTCGTCGGGCCGATGGGTGTCGATCAGGCTTTGCAGCCGGTCCCGGATGGTCGCGCGGGAGCCGGTCGCGGAACAGGACAGGGCATGGTGGACCTGGGTCAGGACCGGTGCCGGGATCTCCGCCGAGAGGTCGTCGGTCGGAAGGGGCAGCTTGCCGGGGCGGCCGGTGCGCAGGCGGGCGAAGGCGAGGATCTGCGAGGAACGCAGATAGGTGGCCTCTTCGTCGGTGTCCGCCGCGCAGACTCCTGCCGCCATCATCGCATAGGGTTCCGACAAAGTTTCGGAGGGCTGGAACGAGGACCGGTAGATCGAGAGCGCCTCTTCAAGCATGTCCGGCGCGAAATGCGAGGCGAAGGCATAAGGCAGGCCCAGATAGGCCGCGAGCTGCGCGCCGTAAAGACTGGAGCCGAGGATCCAGACCGGCACATGGGTGCCTTCCCCCGGGATGGCCCGCACGGAAGAGCCTTCCTGCGCATCGCCGAAATAGCCGATCAGCTCCGCCACATCCTGCGGGAAACTGTCCTCGGGCGCCATGTGACGGCGCAGCGCCCTGACGGTTGCCATGTCGGTGCCCGGCGCACGGCCCAGGCCCAGGTCAATCCGGCCGGGGTAAAGCGTTGCCAGGGTTCCGAACTGCTCCGCCACCACCAGCGGCGCGTGGTTGGGCAGCATGATCCCGCCCGCCCCGACGCGCATGGTGGTCGTGGCCGCCGCGACATGGCCGATCACCACGGCGGTAGCCGCGCTGGCGATGCCGGGCATGTTGTGATGTTCGGCCAGCCAGTAGCGATGATAGCCGGCTGTCTCCGCCGCGCGGGCCAGATCGACGGTGTTGGCGAAAGCGTCAGCGGCAGTCTTGCCTTCCGGCACCGGCGACAGATCGAGCAGTGAGAAATTTTTCATGGTGGACTCCTTGTTGGTCCACCTATTCATCCGCAATGGCCAATGCAAGGTCTTGCGCGGAATTTACCGGAAGCCCTCCGCGGCGGCGGGGCGGTCGCCTGTCTCCCGGAATTGCACTGCGGGAGACCAGCCCCACCATAACTCCGATCAAAACAAACAAGTCCGGAACATCACATCCTCACCAAACGATTTGGACTGTCGTATCCGGACAAATGCGATAGCCCTGCCCGCGAGGAGAAAACTGGTGCAAGCGGAAAAACTGAACATCCGTCATTTGCTTGCCTCAACCGGACAGGAGCGCCTCCAAACAGGCTATGCCAAAGCTGTTCAGTCCGCTTCCGTTTTGCTCTAGTCTCCCTTCATGGAGGAGACACAGCAGCTGAAGACGCAGCTCGACCTGATGCAGGCGGCGCTCGATCACATCAACCAGGGCTTTTCGGCCTTCGATGCGGATCTGCGGCTGGTCGCCTGGAACCGCGGCCTGTGGGAGATGCTCGATTTTCCGCAGAACCTTGCGCGGCGCGGCACCCATCTTGAAGCCTTCCTGCGGGTGAATGCGGAACGGGGCGAATACGGTCCCGGGGATATCGAGGGCAAGATCCGGCGGCGGCTGAAACGCGCCGAGCTGTTCGAGCCGCATTATTTCGAGCGCATCCGCCCCAACGGCCAGATCATCGCGGTCTCCGGCACGCCGCTGCCGAAGGGCGGGTTCGTGACCACCTACAGCGACGTGACCGAGGACAGGCGCCGCCAGGAAAAGCTGGAGCGCACGGTGGAGGAACGCACCCGGGCGCTGCAGCAGTCAGAGGACTGGTTGCGGCTGGTGACCGACAACATTCCCGCCCTGATCGCCTATCTTGCCCCCGGCCCGGTATTCCGCTTCGCCAATCGCCGCTATGCGGACTGGTTCGGCCAGTCCGTCGCCTCCATCGCCGGCCGGCCCGCGCCGGAGGTCGTTGGCGCGGATCTCTTCAAGATCCTGGAACCCCATATCAACCGGGCGTTCGAGGGCAACGCGGTCAGCTACGAGTACCAGCGCGAACGGCCCAACGGTTCCAGCGCCTACATGCGCTCGACCCTGATCCCGGACATGACCCAGGATGGCCGTACGCTCGGGATCTTCGTGCTGTCGCTGGATGCGACCGACCAGAAACAGGCGGAAGCCGCGCTGGTGCAATCGCAGCGCATGGACGCGGTCGGCAAGCTGACCGGTGGCCTCGCCCATGACTTCAACAACCTCCTCGCCATCCTGATGGGCAATCTTCTCAGCCTTGGCCGGATGGACACCCCGATCGCGAAGGAAACGCTCGACGCGAAACTGTCGCCGATGCTGGAAGCCACCAAACGCGGCTCCGACCTGATCCAGCGCCTGCTGCTCTTCAGCCGCGGCAAGGCGATCGACCCGCAGACCGTCTCCCTCGCCCGGGTGATCGCCAGCGCCGGCCGGCTCCTGGAAGGCTCCCTGCCCTCGGCCATCATCCTGGAAACGGAAATCGAAAACCGGGAAATCGCCGCGCGGATCGATCCCACCCAGATGGAAACGGCGCTGATCAACCTTGCCTTCAACGCCCGCGACGCCATGCCGGAAGGCGGAACCCTGCGCATCGCGCTCACCGAAACACAGCTCGGCAAACGGGAAGCCGACGACCTTGGCGTTTCACCCGGAGTTTATGCGCAGATCGTCGTGGAGGACACCGGCAGCGGCATGGACGCGCAAACCCAGTTGCAGGTCTTCGAACCGTTTTTCACCACCAAGACCTTCGGCACCGGCAGCGGCCTGGGCCTGTCGATGGTCTATGGTTTCATCCGCCAGTCCGGCGGCGCCATCCAGATCAGCAGCGCACTCGGCATCGGCACCTATCTGACGCTCTACCTGCCCCTGAAGCGGCTGGAAGCCTGCGACGGCGGAACCCTGACCGAGACGCAAGGCACCCGGCCACAGCGCGGCCGGGGCGAACTCCTGCTGCTGGTCGAGGACGACCCCGATGTCGCCAACACGGTGACCGAGCAGTTGCAGAATCTCGGCTATTCGGTCCTGCGCGCCGAAAGCGCGGAAGATGCGCGCAGCCTTGCCCTGGAGCTGCCGGAACTGCGCGCCGTCCTCAGCGACATCATCATGCCCGGACAGATCAACGGCCTGGCGCTGGCCCGGGAAATTCACCAGAAACGCAACGACCTCGCCATCGCGCTCATGTCCGGCTACGCCGACTGGTCTGCCCTTGCGGACCAGGACAGCCAGTGCGAATTTCCGGTGCTGGCAAAGCCCTTCGCGGAAGATCAGCTTGCGGACACACTCCACAGAATCCTCGCCGCGCCACCTATCGCGGCTTCATAGATGACCAGGGACCGAGCCTTGCAGACACACTCCGAACCGGCGGCGAAACCCAAGGTCTTCATCGTTGACGACGAGCCGGAAATCGGCAATCTGCTGCTGGACGCCATGATCCAGTTCAAAATCGAGGGCAAGGTCCTTTCGACCGGCGCGCAGATGCTGGACGCGCTCAAATACGACAAGCCCGATGCCTGCATCGTCGATCTCGGCCTGCCCGATATGGAAGGCATGGCGTTGATCAACGAAATCCGCCGGCAGTCCTCCGTGCCGATCATCGTTCTCTCCGCCCGGGGCCATTCCAGCGACCGCGTCATGGGACTGGAACTCGGCGCGGACGACTACGTGGTCAAGCCGTTCGACCCGCGCGAGGTCGTCGCCCGCATCCGCTCCATCCTGCGCCGCGCGTCGGGCCGCGAACAGCCGGCGCAAGGCGCGGAACAGGCCAGCTTCGAAGGCTGGACCTACCAGCCCTGCTCGCACAGCCTGACCTCGCCGGAAGGAGAGGAGACATTCCTGTCCACCGGCGAAGCGACGCTGCTGGAGGCGCTGCTGCGGGCGCCGAAACGGGTTCTGACGAGGGACTACCTTCTGGAACACGGCGGCCGCGACGAGAGCCTCGACCGGTCGATCGACGTGCGCATCTCGCGTATCCGCAAGAAACTCACCCGCAAGAACGAACCGGCTCACATCCGCACAATCTACGGCTCCGGCTACATGCTCGCCTGCGATGTGAAGTGGGGGTAATCCCTTCAGGACAAGCAGCATCTCCCGCGTCGCCCCGGACCTGATCCGGGACTTTCCGGACGCGGAGAACGGCCCCGGCGCAAGGCCGGGGCAGCAGAGATCGATCTAGAAGCTCAGCGAGACATCCCTGTGACTGGAGAGGCATGAGGCGACGTCGAGGGCCATGTCCGTGGGCAACCGGTCCTGCTGGCGCAGGCCGATCGTGTCACCGACCGCCGCATCGTAGGCGGCAAGCGGCGGCAGGATCTGCGTGGCGGCCTTCTGGCGCCAGGCCAGATCGGCATCCAGCGCGGCGATAGACTTGTCGATTTCGGCCACGGCTTCTTCCGCGTCCGGCTGGCGGCTGCGCATGATCTTGCGGGCTTCGCTCAGTCCGCTGCGGATGTCGCTCGTACCTTCCGCGTCGCCGATCCTGGACCGCATCTCGGAAATCGCTTCTTCGGCCGCCTTCGGTTCAAGCCCCGGCACTTCAGCCTTCAGCGCTTCCAGCTCGGGCCGGAAACTTGCCACCAGATCGGTATCGGCGAGGATCGCTTTCAGTTCGACGATCGGTTCATACGCCTGATCGACGGTCCGACGGTAGCTCAGGCGCGCCGTGTTTTCCTCTTTCTGGATTTTCGAGAATGTCGTGTAGACATCCTTCCAGTTTGAAGGGATCTGCGCCAGCAGGGCGTCATGCTCGGCCTGAAGTACCTCGATACGTTCCCGGGCACGGTTACCCTGCGCTTCCGTGAAGACACCGGTGCCGCCCGACCGGGTGACGATCACTTCAAGCTCTCCGATCCGCTCCTCGATCCTCAGGGCATCGCGTTCAAGCGCGCGGACCTCGACGTGAACCGGCTTGTAGGCGACCGCGGCTTCCGCCACCTTGAGTTCGGCATCCTTGATCGCCTGCATCAGCGGCATCGCTTCGCGGGCCTTTTCAAAGCCTTGCTCCAGATCTTCGCGCAGGTCTTCCGGCAGGTAGCTGGTATCGATGGTTCCCGCCGACTGGATGGCGGCCAGAAGCCCGTCGCCGTTTTGCTGGAATTTCTCGTGAACAAGGGCTTCCATGCAATATTGCAGACGCGGGTTTTTCGGCGGAGGCGCTGTTTCTGACAGGAGTGTCGACCGGTTCGGCAGGTAATTCACCAACTGCGGATAAAGCCCGACGATCCCCAGAGCCACAAGCTGCAGGCAGATGAAGGCAATGACCCCCTTGTACATGTCCAGGGTCTTGACAACTGCCGGTGCGACACCTCGCAAATAAAACAGAGCGAAGCCGAAGGGCGGCGTCAGGAAGGAGGTCTGGATATTCAGGCCGATCATCACGCCGAGCCACACGGCGGTGACGTTGGCCTCCGGATCCGCCAGCAGGATCGGCGCCACGATCGGCACCACCACGACGGCAATCTCGATGAAGTCGAGGAAGAAGCCGAGGACGAAGATCACCAGCATGACGATCAGGAACTGCGCCCAGAACCCGCCCGGCAGGCCCTGAAGGAAGTCCTTCACCAGGTCCTCGCCGCCGAATGCCCGGAAGGCGGAAGTCAGCATGGCCGCGCCTAGCAGGATGATGAATACCAGCGACGTGGTCTTGGCGGTCTCCACCATGACGCCGCGCAGGGTGTTTTCCAGTTTCAGCGTGCGCCAGCCGGACCAGAAGATCGCGATCAGCAGCAGGGAGACGGCGATGATCGCCAGAACCAGCGCCAGCAGATCGTCGCTGGACTGGATCAGCTTGATGTTCACCGCGCCGAGGAAACTGACGATCAGGGCAAGGCCAAGCAGGGCCAGGATGGCGATGATCGCCGGGGAATAGGCACCGCGCTTGCCGTCCCGCAGCCGGTATCCGGCCATCACCATGGCGCCGACGGCGCCGATGGCGCCTGCCTGGTTGACAGTGGCGACACCGGCGACGATCGAGCCGAGCACAAGGAAGATCAGCGCCAGCGGCGGCACCAGCGTGAGAACGACCTTGACCGCGAACTGGCGCGTGAAGGTGCCCTCCTGATGGACGGCCGGCGCCGATTTCGGGTTGAGCAGCGCGAACCCGAGAATGAACAGCATGTAAAGCCCGACGAGCACCAGGCCGGGCAGGAACGCCCCGAGGAACATTTCCCCGGCGCTTGTCGAGACGACCGAAAAGTCCGACGGCATGGAGAGCTCACCGGTGCTCGACTTGAAGAGCGTCTGGCGCAGGGAGCCTGCCTGATCGACGGCGCTGGCAAGCTGATCGGCCAGGATGATGAGCACGATGGACGGCGGGATGATCTGGCCGAGCGTGCCTGACGCGGCGATGGTGCCCGTTGCCAGCGGCACGGAATACTTGTTGCGCAGCATGGCCGGCAGGGAGATCAGCCCCATAGCCACCACAGTCGCGCCGACGATGCCGGTGGTCGCCGCCAGCAGCGCGCCGACGAACACCACCGAAATGCCCAGGCCGCCCGGAACCGGGCCGAACAGCCGCGCCATGGTCACCAGCAGGTCCTCGGCGATCTTGGAACGCTGCAGCATGATGCCCATGAAGACGAAGAGCGGGATGGCGATCAGCGTATCCCGCTCGGCCTCCCAGTAGATGCCGCGGAAATTGGTCACCCCGGCGCTCAGCCACTGACCCGGGCCGCCATGCGAGAAATAGGCGCCGGTATCACCCGCGAACAGGTAACCGGCTCCGGCCGCGATGCCGATGGTTAGGATTGCGGATCCCGGCAGGGAGAAGGCGACCGGAAATCCGGAGCCGAGCGCAAACGCCATCAGGAGAACTAGGAGAAGAAGGAAAAAGAGTTCCATATCGGGCGGGTCTCGTCGGCGCTATTGAATTGAATGGCTGTCGTGATCCCGGCCGCCCGGTTCACCGCGAATATCGGCGACCGCATCCATGAAATAAGCCACGAACTGGATCATCATGGAAACGGCGAACACGCCGAGGAAGCCCGCCATCAGATACTTCACGAACAGGCCGAAGCCCGCCTGCGTCGTCTCATAGGTCAGGATAGGACTGTTGATGATGTTCTGCTTGCCACCCAGTCCGATGACAAGAATGACGGTGCAAAGGCTCATGCCGAGGATCACCGATCCAATGGCGTTCACGAAGCCCTGGGTCCTGGTGGACAAGCCCGCATAGAAGACGTCCACCCGGACGTGCCCTTCCTCCAGCAGCGTATAGGCGCTGGCGAACAGGAACAGCGCCGCGTACCAGAAGCGGACCAGGTCGGCCAGGAATGCCTGCTCGTAGGAAAACACGAAGCGGCCGATCACGATGAGCAGTTCCGCGACCACAACCAGGAGCGCCAGCCAGGTGAAGCCGAGCGTGCGGGTGAAAGCCGCGATGACGACCGACAGAGCGATCAGCGGCATGTGCACATAGGGTCCGCGGAACCGGGCCCGGCCGAGATCGTCCGCAAGTTGCTGGCCGACGATGTCGGACAGGAAGTCCTCGATGCGCAGGAACGAGATCACGGCGTCGGTGAGCCCGACGATAAGCACGGCAAAGAACGCGGCCCGGATGAGAAAGGCGTTGATATTGCTGATGCGGCGGCTGTCCTCGCGCAGGGTCCGGCCGCTTTTCAGTACATAGGCGACGGCCCCGAGCACCAGCGCCGCATAGACCGCAACCTGCAGCCATGACCAGAGGATCGGCAGCGGCCCGTTGGCCGCCCCGCCGTAGATCGGAGCGATGCCGGGAAGGTCCTGCCAGTATGTCAGATAGTTGTTGAGCAAAAACGCCGTCATGATGGCCAATACGATCCAGCCGAACAGGCGAGAGATGCGGGCGCTTTCCGGCGAAGGCGTTTCACCGGATTTCATAACAGGCGAGCCGTCTTGAACCATGTCCAAGGCCGTCATCGTGGCTGAGCCTTTTTATCTTTGTCCATGAAAGAGGGACGGAATTTCTCCCGTCCCCTTTGTCTGCGGTCCGCTTAGCCCGGAATGCCGAGGTAACGGTTGCGCTTGTTGCTGTAGGCAATGTCGGAGATCGCCATGTAGCTGCCGATTTCCTGGCGCGCATTGATCACGCTCTCGAAGATCTTCTTGGACAGCGGGGAATGATCCATCGCTTCTTCCAGAACTTCCTGAGCGGCTTCACCGAAGCTGTCATAGATCTCGTCGGAGAACTCACGCAGCTCGACACCGTGCTCGTCGACGAGACGCTTGAGGTAGGCACCGTTGTTGGCGTTGGTTTCCGCCATGGTGTTGGAATTTTCTTCCGCGCAGGCCGCGACGATGATCTGCTGATCGATCTTGTCGAGACCATCCCAGAACGCCTTGTTCATGCCGAGTGCCAGCATTGCGCCCGGCTCGTGCATGCCCGGGTAGTAGTAGTACTTGGCCGCTTCGTAGAACTTCATGAAGTAGTCGTTGAACGGACCAACCCACTCGGTTGCATCGATCGCGCCGGAAACAAGGTTTTCGTAGATCTGGCCACCCGGCAGGGACACCGGAGAAGCGCCCAGTTTCGCCATGACGTCGCCGCCCTGGCCCGGAATGCGCATCTTCAGACCCTTCAGGTCGTCAGCGGTCTCGATTTCCTTGTTGAACCAACCGCCCATCTGGACGCCGGTGTTGCCCATGGCAAGGTTCTTCAGACCGAATTCACCGGCCAGCTCATCCCACAGTTCCTGACCGCCGCCGTATTTGATCCAGGCGTCCATTTCCGTGTAGGTCAACCCGAACGGAACAGCCGTGAAAGCGGCCCAGCCCGGATGTTTGCCTTTCCAGTAGTAGTCAGCGCCGATATAGGCCTGAGCATTGCCGGAAGCGACTTCGTCGAAAGAATCGAACGCGCCGACACGCTCGCCAGCAGCGAAATACTGCACGTTGAGGCGACCTTCGGTCAGCTCTGCAATACGGGCTGCCAGGCGCTGTGCCGGAACACCGAGACCGGGGAAATCACGCGGCCAGGTGGACACGATCACCATTTCCTTGGTGCCCTGGGCGATTGCCGGAGCAGCCAGAACGGAGCCGGCTGCTACACCGCCGGCACCAAGGCCAGCCTTTTTGATAAATGAACGACGATCCATTAGTTTCCTCCCTAAACGGACCTGATATCGGACCGAAATACACACTTGCACCGATCCCGCCGTATGTCTAGTTGACCAAACGGGCGATGCGCTATTCGTGGTTCTGCGTAGCTTTTCAGTAATACTACTGAGCGCATGCAAGGGAAATCCGGGACCGGAAAGATCCGCGCAACAAAAGGGCGAATTCAGTGACGTTCAAGACCAAATTGCTGCTGATCACGATCCTGCCCCTGATCGCGGTGTCCATCCTGATCGGCGGTACGACCTATTATCAGTCGCGCGAACTGATCAACGCGCAGACCCAGGCGGTGGAACAGCGGATCCTGTCCGCCAAAAGGCAGGAGATCCGCAACTATGTCAGCCTGGCTCTGACATCGATCGAACAGATCTACCGCGAAGAACCCGGCGGACGCGAGGCTGCCCAGGCGCGGGTCAAGGATATCCTGCAGCACCTCACCTTCGACTATGACGGCTATTTCTTCGTCTATACGCTCGATGGAACCAACATCGTCCATCCCAAACTGCCCCATCTGGTCGGCGGCAACTGGTGGGACCTTCAGGATGACAATGGCGACTATGTGATCCGCAACCTGATCCTGGCCGCCCAGGCCGGCGGCGGGTTCCATCAGTATGTCTGGCACAAGCCCTCCGCTGGCACCGTCGAGGAAAAACTCGGCTACGCGATCCTGCTCGACAAATGGGGCTGGATGCTGGGGACCGGCCTTTATACAGACGACATCGCCCGTGAAGTCGCCGCGATCCATGCCGACATTGCCGGCAGCATCCGGCAGACGCTGCTCGTGACCTTCATGATCACGCTCGCGGCGATCGTCATCGCCGGCTTGCTGATCGCGGGCGTGCGCTTTTCCGAACAACGCTTCGCCGACAGCAGGCTGAAGGAGCTGACCAACCGGATCTTTCAGGTTCAGGAGCAGGAGCGCAAACGCGTATCGACCGAACTCCATGACAGCATTTCCCAGCTGCTTGTTTCCGTGCGCTACGGTGTCGAAATGATCCACAGCGAGGCCGGCAGCAGCCCGGACCTGCAAACCCAGGCTGCCAAATGCCTGAAGACCCTTGACGGCACCATTGCCGAGGTTCGGCGGATCTCCCGCGATCTGCGGCCGAGTGTGCTCGATGACATGGGGCTTTCGGCCGCGCTCGGAAGTCTCGGCAAGGAATTCCAGAACCAGTCCGGCATCGTCGTCAACGTCACCGCCGACCAGTGCCAGACACGCCTGTCCGAGGGTGCGAAAACCGCGCTCTACCGGGTGGTGCAGGAATGCATGACCAATGTCGCCCGTCACGCAGGCGCTTCCGAAGTCACCATCAGCCTGAAAGTCGGCCAGCACAGCCTTGTCCTGTCGGTGGAGGACAACGGCGTCGGCCTGCCGCGCCCCCTGCCGAGATCGGGCGGCCTGGGGTTCCGCAACATGCGCGAACGGATCGAAACCTATGGCGGAAGGCTGACCCTGAGCCGCAGGACCGCCGGAGGCACCCGCATATGGGTCCAAATGCCGCTCGACAAACAGCTCGCAAAGGCGGCATGATCTGAAGATGACAGCGCATTCACCTTCGCCCGCGCGGCGGCAGACAGACAAGCCCATACGGGTCCTGCTCGCCGATGACCACGAACTGGTCCGCGACGGCATCCGCGCACGGCTGCTGAAAGTGCCGGACCTTGAAGTGGTCGGGGAGGCAACCAACGGCCGTGAGGCCGTGAGCCTCGCGGAAAACCTGCGCCCTGACGTGCTCCTGATGGATGTTTCCATGCCTGTGATGAACGGCCTGGAGGCGGCCAGGCAGGTGCGCAAGATCCTGCCCGAAACGGCGGTGCTGATCCTGTCGGTCTATGACAATCCGGAGTATGTGCGCGGTGTGGTGCAGGCCGGTGCCCGCGGCTACATCCTGAAGGATATCTCGTCCGCCGAGATGATCACCGCCATCACCAGCGTCGCCACCGGCGGATATTATTTCTCCGCCGCGGTCGGACCGACCCTTGTCGGCGCGACCACGTCGGCCCCGGTGGAAGATCCTTACGGCCTGACGGAGCGCGAACGCCAGGTCCTGACCGCCATCGCCGGCGGCCAGCCGAACAAGGAAGTCGCCAAGGACCTCGGCATCAGTGTCCGCACCGTCGAATCCCACCGCCTGAATCTGCGGGAAAAGGTCGGCAACAAGAATGCCGCGCAGCTTTATAAGGTTGCGCAGGATCTGGGATTACTGGATTAGAATATCTTCCGCCAACATCTTCCAAACGGACTTGTTCCGCGCACGACAGGCCCCAACATGACCAAACCGCTCGTTCTGGTAACCGCAGACGTCAAAGCCGTTGACGGCTACAACTGGCACGCCGCGGTCTCGACCTATCTTCAGGCCGTTCTGAAGGGCTCGGATGCCATCCCGATGATCCTGCCATCGCTCGGGCCGGATCTCGATCTGGACGCCGCGCTCGACCAGGTCGACGGCGTTCTGGCGACCGGCTCCCGCTCCAATGTCAATCCACAGCTCTACGGCCGGGAGCCGACGGAGGAAAACGGCCCCTACGACCCGGACCGCGATGCAACGACAATGCCGCTCCTCAAGCGCGCCGTCGAACGCGGCGTTCCGGTCTTCGCCATCTGCCGCGGCATGCAGGAGTTGAACGTTGCCCTCGGCGGCACGCTCTTGACGGAAATCCAGGCGATCGAGGGCCGCAAGGACCACCGCGCGCCGGTCTCCGAGCATCAGGAGGAGCGTTTCCGCATTGCCCATCCGGTTGAGGTCACCGCCGGCGGGAGCCTGGAAAAGGTGCTCGGTGCCGAACCCTTCGAGGTCAATTCGCTTCACCGGCAGGCGCTCGGCGATCTTGGCAACGGCCTGACAATCGAAGCCCTGGCGGAAGACGGAACGATAGAAGCGGTCTCGCTCACCGACAGCCCCGGCTATGTGCTCGCCACCCAGTGGCACCCGGAATACTGGGTGACGACCGACGGACCGTCGAAAAGGCTGTTCGCGGCGTTCGGTGAAGCTGTCCGCGCCTACAGGGAAAAACGCCTCGGTCTTTGAAGACGGATTGAAGCGCTGTTTGTTGTCAAGCAGGTCCTGATTTTTGCTGGATGGCATGATACCGCGCCGTCCCGGACTTGATCCGGGACCAATAACGCAAAATGAAGGAGGTCCCGGATCAAGTCCGGGACAGCGCAGTGCGGTCGGCGCAGAGGGCGCTCAAAGAGCCTGCCCTACCCCCAGCCGACAGTCGCGATCAGCAGGGTCACGCCGAGCAGGAAGACGATCGCCGCACCCAGGATCTCTATGGTTCTGTGGATCCGGCCGGACATCGGGCTTCCCTCGCCGAAAAGCCGTACCGCAAGATCCTTCGCGCCAACCGCCAGTCCGGCGAGAAGGGAAACCGTGATGCCGGTTCCCACGGCCATCGCCAGGGTCGAGGCGATGCCCGCCGCGATCATGCCTTGCGACAGGGCGAAAACCAGCACGATCAGAGCGCCGGTGCAGGGTCGCAGACCGACCGCCAGGACAATGGAAGCCGCCCGCGCCAGCGTGATACGCCCGCCGAGCATGTCCGGGGTCGGCGCATGGGCATGACCGCAGGTGGCGCAGACACCGTCCGGCCCCGCCGCATGATGGTGGTCATCGTGCCCGTGCCCATGTCCATGTCCATGCCCGTGATGATGGTGATGGCCCTGGACCTCTGCCCCCGCATAGGCAAGTTGCCCGCCTGCCAACCGGGAGACGGCAACGTCCACGAGTGGCCGGATGGCCTTCTGCCAGAGCAGCCAGCCTCCGAGCGCCGTGATCAGCACATAGGAACCGATTTCGAACCAGCGTGCGGTATCCTGAATGGCAATGCTGGTGAGATTGAACACCACCGCCAGTCCACCGACGAGAACGATGGCCGTCACCGCCTGGGCGAAAGCGGACGCGAAAGACAGAATAATACCCTTGCGAAGGGTCTCGTTGTTGGCGACCACATAGGAAGTGATGATCGCCTTTCCGTGGCCGGGGCCCGCGGCGTGGAAGATGCCATAGGCAAAGGACAGCCCCATGAGCAGCCACACGGCGTTCGGATTGTTGCGGAACGACCTGAGGCTTGCCACCAGCGCCTGATAGAATTCCTTCTGCTTGATCGCGATCGTCCCGAAGACCGTGTCCAGCAATCTGGGCTGAACGGTCGTCTGCACAGGGGGATCGATCACGGCAACAATTGTCTCAGCCGAGCTGACGACAGCCTCTGCCCGCGATTGCGCGGTGCCCGCCGCGCCACCGGTTTGCGAGGAGGACGCGTTGTCGGCCGCTGTCACTCCAGTTCCGTCCGTTTCCGCGGACACCTGAAGGGATCCGCCGGCCCCTGCGGCAGCGGCGCAATTGACGATCATCTGGTTGATCTGAGTCGCCGCGGCCGATTGCAGCTCCGGCGGCAGACCCCGCTGGTCGGCGCCGATCTGCGCGAGGGCATAGGCCGTCGCATCGTCCAGAGGCGGCGGTTCCTTGCGGCTCACCTGACAGGTGCCGGGGGCGTTGACCGTGCCGACGGCACTGTCTTCGCTGCCGAACCGGAAATCGACATAATATGTCGGGTCATAGACGTCGAGCGTGATCGGATTGGCCGCGTCGCTCGGCTCCTTGAGCGGCAGCGTGAAATGCAGTTCCAGAAGATCGACGCTTTCCGGCATCGATCCGCCGTTCATGCGGACGTCCTCCTCCATCGCCTCGAAATCTTCCGGTTTCATCGCCCAGTAATCCCGCAGCGGCACCGCCTCGACTTCCAGCCAGTAGTCCGACGGCGTGGTGAAATCGAACTCGATCCGGGTGTTGTCGCCGAAGGTGAAGTAACCGAAGTCGGCCATGCTCTCCACGTTGACTTTCGCCAGTTCGCTCAGCTCCTCGCGCGAATAGACACCGTCCCCGTCCGTGTCGAAGCCCTGGATCGCGAAGGCCGAAAAGGCGTCGTCGAACCGAAAAACGTGATTGACCGCAACGGCCTGGCCCTCATCGTCGAAGACCAGTCTGGATCTGGCTTCCACGAAAACATGCGGATGCGCTAAGACACCGGTCAGCAAAACCGGAAAGAGGCTGGCTCCGAGCAGGATCCGGCTGGCGGCCGAACGAAAGGCCCTGAGGAAGAAGGCTGGACGAAAATGCACCGGAATCACCTGTTTGATCAGACGTCACGCTACACGACCTAGGCCAGAGAAGACGGCAGGAAAATGGCGTTTGGGTGCGGCGCAATATCCGTTTGGAACAAATTTCAGCCTTTTCCCGTTCAGGCGGAACAATTCATCCCGCATAGACAAGATTATGAGGACAAAAAAGACATTATTCCCCGAAACAGGCCTAAAATATTTGCAGTCTCAATCAGTCGGACAACCCCGCCATGAATGCCTTGCACTCCACGATCCGCCACAGCGCCGTTTTCGACCATCCGGAAATGGGGGAACATGAAAACGTTGTTTTCGTCAAGGACAGGGACACCGGCCTGAGCGCGATCATCGCGATCCACGACACGACCCTGGGCCCCGCGCTCGGAGGCTGCCGCGTCTGGCCCTACGGCAACCCGTCCGATGCCCTGACCGACGCACTTCGCCTGTCCCGCGGCATGACCTACAAGAACGCGCTCGCAGGCCTTGATCTGGGTGGCGGCAAGGCAGTGATCATCGCCGATCCGCGCAAGGACAAGACCGCCGCGATGATGGAGGCGTTCGGCCGCCACGTGGACCGGCTTTCCGGAACCTATATAACCGCCGAGGATGTCGGCGTCTCGCCGCAGGACATGGAAGCCGTTGCCCGGCAGACGAAACACGTGCGCGGCACCAGGGCGACCGGGCTGGGAGACCCCTCTCCCTATACCGCGCTCGGAGTTTTCGAGGGTATCCGGGCCTCAGTACGCCATGTGTTCGGCAACGGCGACCTTGAGGGCAGAACCGTTTCCGTCCAAGGCCTCGGCCATGTCGGTTTCGATGTCGCACGCAGGCTGCATGAGGCCGGGGCCAGACTGATTGTGTCCGACATCCATTTGCCCGCCGTCCTTCGTGCTGTTGAAGAATTCGGCGCGCTGGCCGTCGACCCGGCCGAGGCCCACATGGTCGAAGCCGACATCTTCGTTCCCTGCGCCCTGGGCGCCGGCCTCAACGCCCGAACCGTGCCGCAGATCCGGGCACGGATCGTCGCCGGCGCCGCCAACAACCAGCTTCAAACCCCCGCGGACGGCGCCGCACTGAAGAAACGCGGCATTCTTTACGCACCGGACTATGCGATCAATGCGGGCGGCGTCATTTCCATCGCGCTGGCGACACCGGGTGGCAACGACGCGCATGTGCGCGAAAAGACTGTCGCGATCGGCGACACGCTTGCGGTCATCTTCGAGAGGGCCTCGGCGGAAGAAACGACACCGGAACGTGTCGCGGACGCCATGGCCGAGGAAAGACTGGAGAAATCCGGAAAGACCTGACGGCAGACAGGCCGGCACTGTGGAATGAAGACGGCGGCGCATGCCGCCGGTCAGGAACGGCGAAGCCCCATAACGGACTTAGGAAAACCGCTTGTCACTGTCCGTCTTGAACATCTGGCGCACCAGCCGTTTGGCGTCCTCGACCGCGATTTCTCCCATTTCCGCATAACAGGCGGTGACGCCCTCGTGCAGCAGATAGAGGGTCGATGCGAATCCCGCCTGTCCGCTAAGCTCTCCGAAGAACTTCAGCAGTTCCCCCTTGTGGCGCTTGACCGTCGCCTCGATGCCCGAGCTGTCCGGATTTGCCGCCAGGGCCTGGCGGAAAAAACACTCCTTGCCGTCCGTCATGCGCATCCAGCCGCCCAGCTTGTCGAACAGTTGTTCCGCCGCCGCCAGTCCCGGCTCCGTGACGCCTTCACGCACATAGCTGAGGTAACGGCGATGGCGGTGCTCGAGCGCGCCGAGGATCATGGCTTCCCGGGACGGAAAATACCGGTAGAGGGTGCGCATGCTGACGCCGACGCCGGCGCGCAACTCCGGAACGCTCGGCTCCGCGAAACCCCTGCTCCAGAACACCCGTTCCAGACCGGAGGCGATTTGTTCCTGAGCTTCATTCATGGAACGAGTCTCTAACGCGGATTTCGGATTTGCAAGTTGTACTTTGCCTATTTTTTTCCAATGTCAATCAAACTACTCCGGATCAATCCGCTTCCCTTTGGAATCACTTAAATAATTATTCTGCAGCCAGTCGTCTTCGAGGTTTCCGGTACAAAACCTCTGCCTCTTTTATATCGGCTTGTTCATGACCGTATCGTGAGAAGAACCGAATCGCTCATGACTTGAACCGGAAAATGCCGGTCCCGCCTCAACCTGCGTTGAGATAACCGTTAAAGAGCTCTAGGGTCTGGTTCGTTGCTGGACCTTCCGGGGCCATACCACGCCACGAGGAAGTCGACAAAAGCCCGCACCTTGCCGCTCAGGTGCCGCCGGTGCGGATAAACGGCGTAAATGCCGCGCATGGGCTCCTCAAAAGCATCGAGAAGGGTTACCAGGTGTCCGTTGCGGAGGTCTTCGGCGACAAAGAACAGCGGCGTTCTGAGAAAACCGAGATCGCACAGCGCCGCTTCCCGCGCCGCTGCGGCGCTGTTGACCTCCAGAGGCCCTTTCACAGCCACGCTCAGCCGCTCGCCCTTGTCGAAAAAGATCCAGTTCTGTTTGAACCGGTGATTGGTGTCGATGATGCATGGACGGGTGAGAAGATCCGCTGGAACCTGAGGCGCGCCGAATTTTTCGACCACCGCTGGACTCGCGCACAGGACGGTGCGAAATGGTGCGATCTTGCGGGCTATAAGGCTGGAATCGTCCATCTGCGTCACACGGACGGCCAGGTCGAAGCCCTCCTCGACAAGATCGACGAAACGGTCCTCCAGCCTGAGATCCAGGATGATGTCCGGATACCGCAACAGGAACTGCATCATCGCCTTGTTGAGCATCTCGTCGCCCATGGATCTGGGCGCGGACACCCGCAGCCTTCCGCGGATTTCCTTGTGCGACGACTGGACGGAGGCCTGCAGGTCGTCGATCCGCTGAAGAATATCGGCCGCCTCCTTGTAGTAGGCTCCGCCGACTTCGGTCAGCGAGACCTGGCGCGTGGTCCGGTTCAGCAGCCGGACACCCAACTCGTCTTCAAGCTCGCCGACATATTTGGAAACCAGGGCCTTGGAGCGCCCCATTTCCCGGGCGGCGGCGGAAAATCCGTTTGAATCGACAACTTGAATGAAGCACCGCATCCGTGTGATCGCGTCCATCCAGTTTCCTTCCCGCCGGGTCGTGCCCGAGGCACTTCTGAAAGAAACTGCTTAGCGTATTTACCGCCCGGCGGTCAAAAGAGTTATCCGGATGAAAGAGAGCCTTTCCGCAAGCCCGTATGACCGGACCTCAGGGCGATCTACGCGCCCTTTGGTCTGCGCCGGCGACCCAGCCGCGCAAGACCGGCCAGAAGGCGCATGAACAGGAATCCCGCGAACGCTCCTGCCCCGGCGCTGGCGAAGCCGGCAATCGTGACGGGCACGGCGGGTTCATAATCCTCGGCCGTCGCCTTTGCCAACTGCGGATCGAAACCGCGTGCGAAAATCACCATCCGCTGCACGGGTCCCGCCGTCAGCAGTTCCTCCTGCTGCAGCTTCAGGCGGCTCAGCCGGATTTCGGCCTGGACCATGCTTTCGCCACGCGACCTGATGAACGGATCGCCGGAGGCTTTCTGGCGTGCAATGGCTTCAACCGGGCTCAGTCCGTGTTCGGCGGCATCCCTGCGAAAATCCGCCAGGATCTCTTCAAGCGCATCGATCGTCCCGCCAAGACGCTGGCGGTACTGCTGGGAGAATTCCGGCAGTTGAGACGTCGCCGTGCCGCTTACCAGCATGATCATCAACATCAGGACCCGTGCCATCTTCACTCCTGTTCCCGAACCGCTCGGTCCGGCTGAACTCAGTCCGCCAGACCGAGGATCCCGGCCTCTCCGGCTTCCGTTCCGAAAGCAAGCCGGACGCCGTCCGCATCCCAGCCCAGCGTGGAGACAGGCCCTTTTCCGGGACGCCGCAGCAGCACTTCCGCATTGTCCTCGAACCGGCACATGAGAACCATGCCGTCCTGATAGCCGACCGCCGCGACATCATCCTTGGGATGGCAGGCAACAGCACTGACCAGATTGTCGCCGCGCGTGCCGAGTTGCAGGGGCGTCTGCCCCATCGGGCCCGTCTTTCCGGAGAACGGCCACAGGATCGCGGCATTGGCTCCGGAGGTCGCCAGATAACGGCCCTTGACCGACCAGCTGAACGACTTGACCTTGGCCGGATAGCCGGTCATGCGCATGTCCTGACCGTCCGCCAGCCGCCACCCGTGCAGGGCATTTTCCTGCATGGCTGTGACGAGATATTTTCCGTCCGGGGAAAAGCTGGTGCCAAGATGCGCCCCCTTCCAGTTCAGTTCCACCGGCGCACCGTCCGTACCGGCCCACCACAGTGTCGCGCCGTCATACCGGGAAACGGCAAGGCGCAGGCCCTTCGGGGCGAACGCCAGTCCGCCGACCGCCCTTTCATGCACGAACTCCTTTTCGCGGCCGTCCTCAAGGCGCACCCAGGCCGTGCGTCCGCTGGCAAATGCGACCGCACCGGACGGGCCGGACGCGATCAGGTCGATCCATTTGCGCGGCCGTTCCGCGACAAGCACCGAAGACCCGTCCGTGCCGCTCCGGTAGATGCGGCCATCGTCGCCGGAGGTGATCAGCGCCGTACCGTCCCTGGCGGGTTCCGCCGCCAGCAAGCCGGCCTTGTGCGGCTGAAGCGTCCGCTCCCCTCTCTCCGACAGGATTATCCCGCCTTCTCCGGAGGCGAAATAGGCGCAATTCTTCAAGAAACCGGCGCGGACGACAAAACCGTCCACATCAACGGGTGCAACTGTCGGCAAATCTCAATTCCTTGTTACGCCACGCAGGCCTGAAAACTGGATTTCAGCACATCCCAGTTGAGATCGCGGCCGATGAAGACCAGCCGGCTCTCGCGCGGCTCGTCCGCCTTCCAGTCGCGCTGATGATCCCCCTCGACGATCATGTGCACGCCTTGAATGACATATCGCTGCGGATCGCCGCTGAAGGCCAGAATGCCTTTCATGCGCAGAATGTTCGGTCCCTGGACCTGGGTCACCTGGTTGATCCACGGGAAGAACATGTCCGGGTTCAGGTCGCCCGCCCTCAGGGAGATGCTCTTCACCGAATGCGGATCGTCTTCGTGGTGATGGTGGTGGCCATTCCCATGATCGTGATGCTTGTGGTCGTGATCCCCGTGGTCGTGATCATGATGATCATGATCGCAGTCCGGACCGCACTCGTCGGCATGATGGCCGTGTTCCAGGAAATGCGGATCGAGGGAAAGAATACGGTCGAGATCGAAGGCGCCGCGGTCCAGCACCTTGGCGATGTCGATCCCGCAGCGCTCGCTGCGGTGGAGAACCGCGTAAGGGTTGATGGCGCGGACCCGCGCCTCCACATTCGCCAGTTCTTCCGCCGAAACGAGATCCGTCTTGTTGATCAGGATGACATCGGCGAAGGCCACCTGGTCTTCGGCCTCTTCCGTGTCTTCCAGCCGCTGGAGAACATGCCTGGCATCGACTACCGCGACGACCGCGTCCAGCCGTGCCGAGGCCCGAACGTCGTCATCCATGAAAAACGTCTGGGCGACCGGCGCCGGATCGGCCACGCCCGTCGTCTCCACGATGATCGCGTCGAAAGCCCCCTTGCGCTTCATCAGGTTCTGCACGGTGCGGATCAGGTCCCCGCGGACCGTGCAGCAGATGCAGCCATTGTTCATTTCGAATATTTCTTCGTCGGACTCGACCAGAAGATCGTTGTCGATCCCCACTTCGCCGAATTCATTGACGATCACCGCATAACGCTGACCATGATTTTCGGTGAGTATCCGGTTGAGAAGAGTGGTTTTTCCGGCGCCGAGATACCCCGTCAGAACTGTAACGGGGATCTGTGTCCGGGCGTCCTGGGTCGCAGACATCATGCATTTTTCCTGGCAAGAGGATTTCCAATTCGCCCACTGAAGGCAGGCTGCTTTGCCGGGAATATAAGCATATCGCGGGCGCATTGGGAGAGCGCTCCTGCATTTTCCCGTGCCGGCTGGCAGGTGTCCGTCCCGCTGCGAACCGTTTGCCGCCATTCCTGCCTTTCCAGCGAGCGCTTCGGCGAATAACCTTTGCGCACAGAAACGGAAAATACGGGGGAGGTTCCGATGCTCCATACGATCGCCGGATTTGACCGGATTGGCGAGGAAAACGCCTTTGCGGTTCTGGCCAGGGCCAACGAGCTCGCCGGGCAGGGTCGCGAGATCATCAATCTCGGCATCGGCCAACCCGACTTCAGAACGCCGGAGCACATCGTCGAGGCCGCCATCAAGGCGCTCAGGGACGGGCATCACGGCTATACGGCGGCGACCGGCATCGCCCCCTTGCGCGAAGCCGTGGCCGCGGATCTGCTCCGGCGCCACGGCACGGAAACGGACCCCGGCAACGTCATGATCGTACCGGGCGGCAAAGTCACCATGTTCATGGCCATACTGATGTTCGGCGAGCCGGGCGCGAACATTCTCTATCCCGATCCGGGATTTCCCATTTACCGCTCGATGATCGAATTCACCGGTGCCCGCCCCATTCCGGTCCCGATCCGCGAGGAAAACGATTTCGCCTTTTCCGCCGATGAAACCCTCTCCCTGATCACGGATAAGACCCGCCTTCTCATCCTCAACTCCCCCGCCAACCCGACGGGCGGCGTCACGCCTCGAAGCGAAATAGAAAAGCTGGCCGCGGGCCTCGACCGTTATCCCGATGTGGCCGTGCTTTCCGACGAGATCTATTCGCAGATGACCTATGACGGCATGGAACATGTTTCCCTGCTGGAATTCCAGGGCTTGCGCGACCGTCTGATCCTGCTGGACGGCTGGTCCAAAACCTACGCCATGACCGGCTGGCGCATGGGATTTTCCCTCTGGCCGGATGCTCTGATCGACAAGGCCCGAAAACTCGCGGTCAACGCCTGGTCCTGTGTCAACGCACCGGCGCAATATGCCGGACTGGCCGCCCTGACCGGACCGCAGGATGCCGTTGGGGCAATGGTCGCGGAATTCGACACCCGCCGCAAGGTGGTCGTCGAGGGACTGAACGCGATCGAGGGGATTTCCTGCCGGACACCGCTCGGGGCTTTTTATGCCTATCCGAACATCAAGAATACCGGCTGGCAGGCCAAGAAGCTGGCCGCCGCCTTATTGGAAGAAGCCGGTGTCGCCGTAATTGGCGGACCGGACTTCGGTGTACTCGGCGAAGGTTACATCCGGCTTTCTTATGCCAATTCGACACAGAACATCAAAACTGCCCTTGAGAAAATCGATTCTTTCTTGAAGAAAACTACAAAATAACTATAATTACGCATTAATACCAATGATATAATGAATTTCAGGAAAGTAAAATAAATTTCAATTCCAATAAGCGGCTCCACGTATCCTCTTTATTAAAGTTTTCAACCTTAATAAAGAGGACCCGACCGGAACAAAAATCGGCAGGACGGAGATGGCTGAAAGCATTACCCTGGATCTGGAACAATCGTTCGGTGCGTTGAACGAATGTGTTCTGGTGACCAATCCGGACCGGATTATCGTATATGCGAACGAGGCCGTGGCACGGCTGCTGCGCGTCGAGCGTGGGGACCTTGTCGGCACCAGGACAAAACGGTTTTTCGCCGATCCCGCTGAATTCGAAGAGATCGGTGAACTGTATCGCTCCCCCGAGGACCCGCAGGCCCGGAAAAAAGCCTATGCGTTCGAAGTGATCCGCAGCGACGGCACGACGACATCCGTGGAAGTCGTCAACGCGCCGATATTCAATTCAACGGACATTCTTTCCGGCTTTCTGTTCGTGGTTCGCGACATAAGCGAGCGCAAGGCGCTGGAAAAGAAGCTCAGCGACGTCGCCCTGACGCTCGAAGACGCGCTCGAGGCGATTTCGGAAGGCTTCGCCATCTTTGACAGCGACGACCGCCTCATCATCTGCAACGACAATTACCGGGATATCTATACCCACTCCACCGCCGCGATCGTTCCGGGAAGCCGGTTTGAAGACATTCTGCGTTTCGGCCTGAACAGCAGCCAGTACAATACCGGCGGCCTGAGTGACGACGAATGGATCGGGCAGCGCCTGGAAAAACACCGTAAAGCCGACGGATCCGTCATCGAGCAGAACCTGGCGGATGGCCGCTGGCTGAGGATCTCGGAAACCCGCACGCGAAGCGGGGGCACAGCGGGGATCCGCGCCGACATCACCGAACTGAAGGAAGCCAGGGCCCGCGCGGAAAGCGCCTACAAGAACCTGTCCCTGATGGCTGACAACGTTTCGGCGAGCATAACCGAAATCGATCTGGAAGGGCTGTGCGTTTTCATCAACAAGACCGGCTGTGAATGGTTCGACGGTTCGCCCGAAGAGCTGATCGGCACATCCTTGCGTGACAGACTGCCCTGGAAGGAACGCGAGGTGCTGCGGCCAATATTCCGCCAGGCGCTCCTGGGTCAAAAGGTTGCCTCGGAAGTCAGTCTGAATTTCCCGGACGGCGTCCGGCGCGAATGTCACCTGGATTGCAATCCCCGCGTCAACGACCAGGGCGACGTCGAAGGGCTTGTTGTCCTGGTCAACGACATAACCGACCGCAAGAAAACCGAACAGACCCTGGCCGAACTCTATGCCATCACATCAACCCGCGAACTCTGTCACGAGGAAAAAATCGCGGAAATCCTGAGTCTCGGCTGTGAACACTTCGAGCTGCCGTTCGGCATTATCAGCGATATCGACGAAGATCGCTACACACTCACTCACACCCATGCTCCCGAGGGTGAGCTTGTTCCCGGCACGACCTTTCCCCTTGGCGATACCTATTGCGCCCTGACACTTCAGGCCAACGGTCCGATCGCGACCGCAAATGCCGCGCAGTCGGAATTCGCCCAGCACCCCTGTTACGAGTTGTTTGCCCTGGAAACCTATATCGGCGCGCCGCTGCTCATCGATGGCGTCCCTCATGGCACCATCAACTTCTCGGCCCCCGAACCCCGCAAGCGCGACTTCACCGCGGCTGAAATTCAGATCGTCCGCCAGTTCGCGGACTGGATAGGTCATGAAATCGCCCGCCAGCGCGACCACCAGGCACTGATGGACGCCAAGATCAATCTGGAGCGGGTCGCAAGCATCGACGATCTGACCCAGGTCCTCAACCGGCGTGCCTTTCTGGAACGCGCCAACACGGAAATTCAGCGCTTCCGCAGATCCAAGCAGCCCTTCACCGCCGTCATGCTGGATATCGACAATTTCAAGCAGATCAACGACCAGTTCGGTCACGCCGCGGGAGACGAGGTGCTGGCACGATTTTCCAGGTCCATCAGCAACGCCTTGCGGGCTGTGGATGTGTTCGGCCGGGTCGGTGGCGAGGAATTCTGCCTGATCCTGCATGAGACACAGGAGAACGAAGCCTTGCTGGTCTGTGAAAGACTGCGCCGCAAGATCCTTACGGACCTTCAGATGGAACAGATCGAACAGACCATCACCTGCAGCATGGGTCTCGCCGTCGCCGCCCGCGAAGATATCGAGTTCTCCACCTTGATGCAAAAGGCCGATACCGCGCTTTACCAGGCCAAGGCCTCCGGCCGCAACAAATGCGTCATCTTCGGATCCGAACCGGCTCCTACCACGGACTGATTGCCCGCAGGTGAACCCTGCGTAAGGATTGAAACCGGCCGTTACCCGCCATGCCTGGTCGGTTGAGAACCTTATTTTGTCGCTTCTTTGACCTCCCTCCCGGCATATGCCACTGTAGCGTTAGATATCCAGGGGCCGTCGGAAACCGGAATAAAAGCAAACGTATATTAAAGCGGCACCTCCGCCGGTCCAAATCGTAGGCAGGAATTCCAGATGTTCTTGCCTTGGTGAAAAAGGGAGGGACGTTTGTTCAAAAAAATACTCATTCCAATCGATCTGAGCCATGCGGATAAACTGGAAAAATCAGTATCCACGGCTGCTTACCTTGCGAAAATAGACGACATCCCGATTGTCTTTGCCGCCGTCACCTCCGCGGCGCCGGGTGCGCTCGGGCATACGCCGGACGAATTCCGGGCAAGGCTCGACTCCTTTGCCGCCACGCAGGCCGAAAAACACGGCGTCACGGCTTCGGGCCACGCCGTGTTCTCCCATGATCCCGCCGTGGATCTGGATCACGCCCTGCTGAAGGCCATTCATGAGAGCGGGGCCGATCTGGTGGTGATGCAAACGCACATTCCCCATCTTTCCGATCATTTCTGGCCCTCCAACGGTGGACGCATCGCGACACACTCGGACGTGTCCGTCTTCCTCGTCAGATAACCAGACCTTACGAAAAACAAGGAATGCGCTCATGAGCGACAACGATTCCAACCAGGGCATCCCCGACCCGGAGGGCGCCGCCGGCATCATCGACACCGACTACCAAATCGGCCAGGACAATATCGAAACCAGCGTCGGCCCGTTCAATCTTGACCTTCACAACCCGGTTTTTCTCATTTCGGGCCTGTCGATCGTTGCCTTTGTCTTTCTGACCCTTGCCTTCCAGACGGAGGTCGGACCGCTCTTCGACGCCTTGCGCAAATGGCTGACCTCCGGTCTCGACTGGTTCTTCATTCTCTCGGCCAATGTCTTCGTTCTGGTCTGCCTGGTGCTCATCGTGACGCCGTTCGGAAAGGTCCGTATCGGCGGCAGGGACGCGGATCCGGACTATTCCTACTTCGGCTGGTTCTCCATGCTTTTCGCCGCCGGAATGGGCATCGGCCTGATGTTCTTCGGAGTACTCGAGCCTGTCTATCACATGGCGTTCTCCGAACCGCTCGGCGTCGCCTCGCCTTTCGACGCGGATGGAGACATCATTCCGGAAAATGTGGCTGCCGCGAAGGCAATGGGCATGGCCGCCACCATCTTCCACTGGGGTCTTCACCCCTGGGCAATCTACGCGGTCGTCGCGCTGGCACTTGCCCTGTTTTCCTTCAACAAGGGACTGCCGCTCACCATGCGGTCGGTTTTCTATCCGATCTTCGGGGAACACACATGGGGCTGGCCGGGCCACATCATCGATATCCTGGCCGTGTTCGCGACCCTGTTCGGCCTCGCCACATCCCTCGGTTTCGGTGCTCAGCAGGCCAATGCGGGCCTGGAATTCGTCTTCGGAATCCCGGTCAGCATCACGGCCCAGGTCTTCCTGATCATCGGCATCACCGCGATTGCGCTGATCTCCGTCCTGCGCGGCCTCGACGGTGGCGTCAAGGTGCTCTCCGAGATCAACATGCTGATCGCGGCCCTGCTGCTGGTTTTCGTGATCATCGCCGGCCCGACCGGGACGCTCGTTTCCAGCTTCTTCTCCAACCTTGGCTCCTATGCGCGCGAAGTCGTGCCGCTCTCCATGCCGTTCGGACGGGAGGACGACGGTTTCCGTCAGGGATGGACCTCATTCTACTGGGCCTGGTGGATCTCCTGGTCGCCTTTCGTCGGCATGTTTATCGCCCGTGTCAGCCGCGGCCGGACGGTGCGCGAATTCGTGATCTGCGTCCTGATCATTCCGACCTTCGTGTCCGTGCTCTGGATGACGGCGTTCGGCGGCACGGCGATCGAGCAGGTCCTGACGAACACCGGCAGCCAGGTGCACGAGTACGTCATTGCCAGCTACAATCCCGAACTGTCCCTGTTCGGCATGCTGGCCGACTTGCCGATGGCACCGATCACGTCGTTCGTGGCCATCATCCTGGTGATCGTCTTCTTCGTCACCTCGTCGGATTCCGGCTCGCTGGTCATCGACACGATCACGGCTGGCGGCAAGGTCGATGCGCCGCTATCGCAGCGCGTTTTCTGGTGCACCTTCGAGGGGCTGGTCGCGATCGCGCTGCTGATCGGCGGCGGGCTCGGTGCCCTGCAGGCGATGGCGGTTTCGACCGGGTTTCCGTTCACCATCGTCCTCCTGCTGGCCTGCTACGCCATCTTCAAGGGACTTTGGGACGAGCCACGCTAAAGCGTGTCTCGTTTAAGCGCAGGATGACAAACTCCGGGAAAAGAAAAACGGGCGGCCCTGCCGCCCGTTGTGCGTGATACCCGCGCGTTAACGGGAACCTATTCGGCCAGTCTCGGCGCGAGACGCACGCCCGGTGGCGGTGAGCTTTCACGGACCTTTAATTCGGGCTCGATAACGATCGGCGTGTTCGGAACCCGCTCCCCGGCAATCTGGCGCAACAGGGTCAGGGCGGCCAGTCGCCCGATCTTGTCCGGCTGATTGCGAATCGTCGTCAGCGCCGGTGTACGGGCATCGGCGCCGTCAATATCGTCATACCCCGTAATCGCAATGTCCGGCCCCGGCTCGATGCCCGCCCTGCGCAAGGTCGTCATCATGCCGAGCGCCACCAGATCGTTGAAGCCGACAATCGCCGTCGGGCGGACCTTGGCCTCAAGAATTTCCGGGACTGCGGCGCGGCCATCGGCCTGCGTCATCAGTTCGGGCAGATCGATCTGGCTGTCGGGATCGATACCGGCCTCGCTCAGGGCTTTTCGCCAGCCGGCATTCCTGAGCTGCCCCGTGGAGCTCTCCCGTCGCCCGCCGACCATGGCGATGTTGGTGTGGCCCTGCTCGATCAGGTGCCTGGTGATCATGCAGGTCCCGGCGAGATCGTCTCCGCGCACACATGGCGCCCAGACACCCGGCACCTCCCGCGCCACCAGCGTCACCGGAACACCCTGGTCGACGAGGCGGTTGATCTCTTCGGCGGACGTGCCCACCGAAGGGCACAGGATCAGGCCGTCCGCCCTGTGCTGCAGGAGCGTGTTGACGAAAGCCCGCTGGCGTTTCACGTCGTCGCGGTGATTGCAGATGAAAATCATCTGTCCCTGCTCTTCCAGAACATCCTCGAGCGCGGAAAACACCTCGGCAAAATAGGGATTGAGAATGTCGTGGACCGCCACGCCGACGATCTGGCTGCGGGCAGTGCGCAAGGACGCCGCCGACCGGTTATAGATATAGCCGATCTCCTCCGCGGTCTGCTTGACCTTCACGCGCGTTTCCTCCGCGACAAGAGGACTGTCGCGCAAGGCAAGGGAAACGGTGGCGGTCGAAATTCCGAGTTGGTCGGCGATATGTCCGAGCGTGAGCCGCTTACCGGGTTTCTGCGGCAAACCCGGTGGGGGGGACTTTAATCCGTTGTCTTCAGACATTCACTGTTTTCTCAAAGCCGCGGAATATTCGCAAGAGACGGTTATAGCCGTCATACGCGGGGGTAAACGCATATTTTCGTCTAAGCAGGTTCATCCTGCGATCACGGGAACGCCGGCAAGCTGCTCCAGCCCATGAAATCGATCGACTTTACCGCGCTCGCAGAATGCGTATGGAAGCGCCCGAACGGGCGTCACTGCGGCGCGGACTCGTCGAATTCCTCTCTCAGGTTAACGACCACCCGCCGGTTTTGCGACTTGCAGGCCAGCGCATCGCAGTCGGTGACCGGACGCTCCACACCATAGCCCTTGACCCACATCCGCTTGGGACTGACGCCAAGCTTGACGAGTTCGGCCATGACCGCGTTCGCCCTTTGCGCCGAGAGGGTCTTCTGGGCGGCCTCGCTTCCCGAATCGTCGGCATGACCCTGAATCTTGACCAGCCACTTCTTGTTTTTCTTCAGCCATTTCGACTGTTTTTCGATCGTGATCCGGGCTTCATCGGTGACAGTTACGGATCCTTCCGGGAAGTAGATCCGCCGTCCGACGTTTATGATGAATTCTTCCTCGGAACCGGGAGAAATATCGACAAATCCGGCTGCCGGAGCATTGGTCACATCCGGCGAAACAAATCCCCCGGCGCTGTTGCAGGCAGCCAGCCCGATCCCGCAAAGAAGGGCGGCGAGTACGCCCCGGCCGATAAGGCCAATCCGATTTCCCAAGGAAGCCCCCAATTCAGTCAGTCAAATGTTATTTAATGATGCCGGTCTCAACCGGCACCCGCGCCGAGATGTTCGAGCACAAGGACCGCGGTCCCCTTCGGGCAGCGCTGGTATAGATCGATGACATCTTCCGGGAGCATTCGCACGCAGCCGCTGGAAACATCATGGCCGATACTCCAGGGCTCAAGCGTTCCATGCAGCCGGTAACCGAGATCGCCTCCATCCCGGTAAAGATACAGCGCCCGCGGCCCCAACGGATTGTTCGGCGCCCCTCCTTCGACCAGGCGCGGCAGATCCGGCTGGCGTTTCAGCATTTCCGGAGGCGGCACCCAACGCGGCCAGAGCGCCTTCCTGTCGATGCGCGCACGGCCATACCATTTGAAGCCCTCACGGCCGACACCGACGCCGTAGCGCAACGCGGTGTTGTTCTCCCAGACCCAGTAGAGGAAATGATTGGAGGTATCGACGACGACCGTACCCGGCGGTTCCGGGCTGAAATATTTGACCATCTGGCGCCGCCAGACAGGATCGATGCGATTGAGATTGGTTCGCCGGTACTGAAATCCGGCGTCTTCCTGATAGCCATTGAAATAGGCATTCGCGGCGGCATTGGCCTGCGCGATCTGCGGCATGAAAAGAGTGCCGGCGGTAGCTGCAGCTCCTCCCAGCAACATACGGCGGTTGAGTTCCATCCCATTCCTCCTGAAAACAGGCTGGTGATAATATTTTATCGGCGTTTCAGCGCGATGGGCCAATAAGACTGGAAGTCACCGGGTACGTCAACCTTTGGACATCGGATCGCCGGATTCCGGTCTTTTTTCGATCGAACACCTGACCTGATTTCAACTGAGCCCACGTGTAAAGCGCTTTAGATACCCTTTACCCGTTCGCGGGAAAGGATATAGAGGCCGGATCCCACCACGATGGCGGATCCCAGGAGCGTGCTAAGGGTCGGGACATCGGCGAAGATCAGATAGCCCAGCGCGATCATCCAGACGATCTGGCTATAGATGAAGGGCGCCAGGACCGGGGCCGGGTCGATCCGGTGCGCCATGATGAACACGAAATGCCCGCCGGCGCCGAGCGCTCCGGTGGCCAGCAGCAGACACCAGGTCCAGATGTCCTTCGGCGTTTCCCAGACCGACAGTCCCACCGGGGTCATGGCGACGGCCGCGACAAGGCCGGAAATGATCAGCATGCCCGCCGAGCTGTCCGTGGCGGTCAGTTGCCGGGTCAAAAGCGCGTAAAGCGCGTAGGTGAACATGGCGGCGACCGAGTAGATCGCGGCCCAGTGCATGCCTCCCACGCCGGGCTGTGTGACCACCAGCACACCGATGAACCCGACGACAATCGCGCACCAGCGCCGGATGCCGGCCCATTCCCCCAGCAGCGGCCCGGCGAGAGCCGTGATCACGAAAGGCGCGGCGAACAGGATCGACATGGTTTCGGCGAGTTGCAGATATCGCACAGCAAGGAAATTCAGGATCGTCGTGGAGAGCAGGCAGACCGCGCGCACGAGTTGCAGGACAGGGCGTCCCGTCTTCAGAAGCGAGGGCGTCTTCCAAACGCGGAACAGAACAATCGCGATAACGGCATGGCTGAGAAACCGCATCCAGACGATCTGCAGGGTCGGCAGGCTCGCAGAAAGATATTTCGCGGTGGCATCGAGTACGGCAAAACACAGGCAGGCCAGCACGATGAGGCCTATCCCGGCAAACCGCACCACCGGCGCCGGAGCACCGCCCGCGATAGATTTCTGACTGTCCTGCGCCATTGGCGTCGGGCCCTTTCCCTGACATCATCAAGGGATGAAAGAATACGGATTAGGGGATATCCGGCCGGAAATCCCCGGTTGAGAAAAGACCATCCAGCCCCTACCTAATTCGCAAACCAAGCGGGGACGGAAATGCCTGTTGCAGAAATTGAAACATGGCTGGGGCGCCTGACGATCCATGAAACTGACGGCGCGATCACCCAGATACAATGGAATGGGCCTCCGGGCCAAGAAGAAACACCTTTGCTGAAGGAGGCTGGCCGGCAGCTGCAGGCCTATCTCGACGGCAGACTGAAGGATTTCGACCTGCCGCTTGCCCCAAAGGGCGGCGAGCTGCATCAGGCTGTTTTCAAGGCAATGCTGGCTATCCCCTATGGACAGACACGAACCTATGGCGATCTGGCCGCAGAGCTCAATACCTATGGCCAGCCGATCGGCCAGGCCTGCGGCGCCAATCCCATCCCCATCGTCATCCCCTGCCACCGCATCCTTTCGGCAAACGGACTGGGCGGCTATTCCGGCTCGGGAGGCACCGACACCAAAATCGCCCTGCTGAAGCTGGAGGGCGGATTTCCGTTTCTGCTTTGAACAAGTCTCCCGCTACATCGGGTAATGTCATGCCGGACCGGGCCTGAGCTATGCCGGGCGTTAGACCTGCGCGGCAAGGACCCGGGACAATGCGTCCGTGAGAGTGCTGAGGGAAAACGGCTTTTGCAGCAGGATACAGGGCGGGTAGGCCTCCACCAGTTCCGGCGCCTCACCATAGCCCGTGGCAAGCAGGAAGGGCACACCCCGGGCGTGAAGCTTTTCGGCCACCGGCACGGACTGTTCCTCTCCAAGGTTCACGTCCAGCAGGGCGAATGCCGGTGTGTTGGTCTCAAGCCAGGCAAGCGCTGCTTCCACCGAGGCGACGAGCTTCACATCCGAAGCCCCCAGGTCCTCCAGCATTCCGGCCGCATCCATCGCAATGATGAGGGTATCCTCCAGCACCAGGCCCTGGCCCGTAAGGCGGAATTCCCGCGAATCCGTCGAGGATGCGGGCGAGGTCTGGTCTTTGCCGGCTTGGTCATCCGCGAAAACAATCTGTGAGATCACCTTTGCCGGCAGACGGAATTTTGCCTCGACCCCGGTAACCTTGTACGAGATCTCGGCATCTCCCTTCAACTCATGCGGGATGGAGGTCTCGATGATCGTGGACCCGAAACCGCGCCGTTTGGGCGGCATCACCGGCGGGCCGCCGCGTTCGGTCCAGCAGATCAGCAGACCGCCGCTGCGTTCCGCGGTGAGTTTCACCGACACACGCCCCGCCCCGTCGCACAGGGCGCCGTATTTGATCGAGTTCGTCACCATCTCATGCAATACAAGCGCCAGCGTGGTGTAGGCATTGGGGGTGATCATCGCATCCGGCCCTTCCAGCGTCATCCGCTCGGATTTGCTGTCCGCATAGGCCGCGAACTCGAAGGTAATGAGGGCGTGCAGCGAAGCCGGCTCCCACTGATCCAGGGTCAGCTGATCGTGGGCGCGGGCGAGGGAATGAATGCGTCCGTCCAGATTGGCGGTGAATTCCTCAAGTGTTCTGGCGGAAGAACGCGATTGCGCCACAAGACCGCGCATCAGATTGAGGATGTTGCGCACACGGTGGTTCAGTTCGGAAATCAGCAGTTGCTGTTGTTCATGCGCCCGTTTTCTTTCCAGATTGGCTGCATCCGTCACTTTCAGGAAAACTTCCAGAAGGATCACGCGCAGCAGGTCCGCCGCATGGACCTCCTGTGGCGCCCAGGGCGCGCTGCGTCTCCATACGGTTTCGCGCCAGACCTCGAAACTCTTGCGCGGCGTGAGGCGGGCGCCGTTCGGACCGACGGTCACCGGCTTGGAGGGATCGCCCGCCCAGCTAACCGTTTCCTCCACCTGACGGCGTGTCAGGACAAGATAATCGCGCGGCCGTTTGGAAATCGGTATGGCCATCAGCCCGGCAACCCGGTCCGCGTAATCCCCCGCCGGCTCATGGAGCTTGCTCAGGCAATCCGTTGAGAAGACCGAAGCCCCGATGGAGCGATCCAGAAACCGTGCGATGGAGAGGAATTCTTCTTCCGTTGGAACCGAACCTGTGGCGTGGAAATTCTCGTCCTCGAACAGGACAAGCCCGTCATGCGGGATAACGGATTTGATTTCGTCCGAAGCGGCCAGAAGGCTGTCGGCCAATGCGCGCCCGTCGGCCATGTGTCCCATGAGCAGGGCGTGGAGCCGGCTGGTGTCCTGTTCGACCGTTTTGCGCTGACCGTCCTCGAACCGGCCCAGCTCGTAAGAGAACATGTGGGCAAACATTTCCACTGCGGTGCGCCGCTCGTAGTCGATATATCGCGGGCTGTTGTGGTGACAGGCGAACAGCCCCCACAACTCCCCGTCCTTCATGATCGATACGGACATGGAGGCTTCGACCCCCATGTTGCGGAGATACTCTATATGGATAGGCGAGACCGACCGCGTTACGGCCAGCGAGAGGTCGAGCGGCGTCCCGTCGAGACCGCGACCGGGGGTGATCCGGCTGCCGGCGTCGTTCACATCCGCGATCAGCCGCAGGAGGGAGCGTTTGTAAAGCGTGCGCGCCTGCACAGGGATATCCGACGCGGGAAACATCATCCCGTCGTATTTCACCTGGCCGTCGAGCCGCTGTTCCGCGATCACCTTGCCGGAGTGATCGGGCTGGAACTGGTAGACCATGACGCTGTCGAAACCGGTCAGTTCCTGCAGACCGCGCGCGGCGTCGCGGGCGAGCAGATGCAGATCCCGATTCCGCCGCAAGGCGGCGATCTGCGGGTAGACTTCCGAGAGGACATCGCGCCCGCGCGTGCTGAGCTTCGGCTCGAATTCGACGATCAGATGAGAGCCGGACTGATGCACGGAGACGTCGAACGTCTTTCCGCTTTCGCGCATCACGACCCCAAAAAGCCTGGCCGCCCCTTGAGGGTTCTCGACAGCACGCAGATTGTCGCGGATCCGGGTAAAGCCCTCGGCAACGATGATTTCGTTCAACGGGCGTCCGAGAGCGTCCTCGTGCTGAACCCCGAGAATTTCATGAAGGTTCATGGACGCGTGCTGGATAATCCAGTCGGAAGAAACGGCGATCAACGCACCGTAGGACTGGACACGCCCGAGCTGGTGGATGGGTTCACGGTCGCAGTTGGTCAAATCGACGCGATGCTCTGCATCCTGATCCGAATGATCGATAGTCAAGTCCGCTTCCTTGTCATGTTTTCTGTGCGGTGGCTGCCTGGCCGAACAACGCAAAGCCGGTTTTGACGTCTTCTAGAATCTGGTCGGCACGGGCGGATCCCGGAGGAATTGCATCAAGCGCAGTACAATGGGCACTCCAAAGCTGCGGCAAGGCGGGTGCCCGGAAATAAGCAGGAATTTTATCGGAAGGATACCCTGAAAACAAACGGAGGCGCAGCACCTCCGTGCCAAGGCGCGAACCGAGAACCAGATAGTCGACCGCCAGAGGTTCGAGAGGTCCTGCCGGAGCGACTTCAGCGGCAGTCTTTCCCGATGACAAAAGATCCAGATCGAGCCTCCTGATCAGATCGGTCACCACCGCACCCGACAGCACGCATGAGTCGCGGGCGCGGCTTGCGAAAATCGCGGCAAGACCCGAGCGCTGAGCGCCAAGAAACCACGTCAGTCGGCTGACAGGGTCGTCAGTGAAGGGTGCGAACGTAGCTTCCGTAGCGTCGTGCTCACTCCGTGTTCCCAGATACAAACAGCGCCGAAACGCCACCTCCCGACCGGCGGCAGCCGATGTCATCACTGTTTACCCCGCGCCATAACCATCTACTTGTCGGCACCTCCTTGAGAGACGCGCTACGCGGAGAAAGGTTCCCGCAGGCGCAAATTTTTTTATGCGCCACAGCATCCCTCAATCGGGAGAACATGGAAAACATAATCGGGATTCGAGAATTTGAAAACCTTTTACCTTTTAAATGTTTCCGGAGGAAAGCGGGCTGATCAGGCGCTTGGGTCCTAGGGTCTGTGGACAATAAGGATTTGGTCGAGGTTTGGATGCAAAACGCCCAGTTCAAGAAGCAAGGTCGCAGGAAGGGTGTTCCCTTTCAAGACATTGCGACGCTGAAATGGGCGTTTTGCGCCAAATCTCTTCGAGACGCGGCGGATTTCGGTCCCGACTGCGTCGGATAGCCCTTGTGGTGGGCGGCACCACTGCGGACTTTCCTCCTGTTCGGACACCGAAATCCGGCTCGCGCCGCGACCCAAACCTAATTGTCCACAGACCCTAGAAAACGACATATCCCGCGACTGTCACGATCACGGCAAGAACACTCCAGATCAGAAAATTGTCAAAGTGCGAACGACGCACTTTGACGTCACGCCACACAGGAGCCGTCGCTGCGGGTTTGCGTCCGAAATAGGGTTGGTCCCGGTGCGACCGGCTGACGGAAGCCCGTCTTAAAGAGGCCTCGGAAACATGCCGGAAGCGGCGGCGCAGATCCGCCGCACGCCGGGCACCCCGTTCTTCGTTGATCGTTCGGAACATCCTATTCCCACTCTTACAGCTCTGTCCTTGTTGCCGCGAAACAGGTGGTTCGACTGAGCGGGAATTGCAAATGAGCGTTTTGTAATGTTCCTGGTCGAGACGGGGTTGGGGGGACAGTCTTGCCGCTTTTACAAACCCCGCGCCGGAAGCGGAACAGTGAAAGGACTTACGCGGCCGTGAGCTCTTTTTCCTTGCCCTTGCCGTCTTCCGCTTCGTCGTCCGTGTCGAAATCGGATTCATGCTCCGGGTCGTCGTCAACGGCAACCGACAGGTTCTTTTCCACCTGGCGCAGAAGCTTGCGCAGCTTCTTGCGGTCCTTGTCGTCGAGACCGGACATGGCCTCGCGTTCCAGCCGCTTCCAGGCCTTGTCCACGGACACGACCAGTTCCCGTCCGGAATCCGTCAGAAAAACCCTTGCGAGACGGCCGTCCGTGTCGGAGACCTGACGGCGGACGAAACCCTGAGCGGAAAGTCGGGTGACCATCTTGGTCACGGTGGGCGGCTGAACACCGAGCGCCAGGGCAAGCTGGCTCATTGTGCGCCCGTCGCCGTCGGCCAGCACCTTCAGCACGAGTTCCTGTCCCGGATGCAGGCCGATCCGCATCAGGTGTGCACCGGACCGGGCCCGCTGCGCTTTCGCGGCCTGAACCAGACGAAACGTTATGCTTTTCTTGTAGTTGAAAGCCATCGAGCCACACCTGTTTTCAATTCGAATCGAATAATGCCACCTTCGACGCCGCGCACCCTAACCGTACTATTTAACCGTCAAATGACACATTGAATTTCCGGCGCAAAATTTGGCGTCCGGTGACGTCTTGGTCCTGTTTATCCGACGGAAAACAGGTTTCCCGGCTTATGCTTCGCTCTGAAAGGCACTGCCGGTTTCGTCCAGACGCCACCGGGCCGCCGCGGCCTGGCCGGTCCGTCTGAACCGTGAATCCCCATTTCCCAAGCCGCCTCAGGAGTTACGCGCCGGGCCTTGAACGATCCCCCGTCAGCGCCTGACCTTGAGAGCCCCGGCCAGGAACGGCAGCGCCAGTGTAAGCAGGGCGACGGCGCCGAAGGAGGCCGTGAGCGACAGGGCATCGCCGATAAAGCCGAGCAGGGGTGGCCCGAGCAGGAAGGCGCCATAGCCAAGCGTAGCGACCGCGGCAAGAGCGGAGCCTTTCGACATGTGCGGATCGCTCGCGGCCCGTGACATGGCGAGCGGAAACATGACGGCATAACCGATCCCCATGATGAAGCACCCCGTCCAGACCACCCAGATGTTTATCCCGGAAATCAGAAGCAGGCAGCCGAGAAACGCCACCACACCGCTCATCCTGGCAACCCGCACTGGGCCGTATCTGGCGATGACCCTGTCGCCGGCAAGCCGCATGATGACCATCGCGATGGAAAAGACCGTGAAGGCCGTGGTGGCGACCGATTCCGCGTAGCCGAGATCGTCGATCTGATAGAGCGCCGCCCAATCGGTGACCGCACCTTCCCCAAAGGCGCCCACGAGAGCGATCAGGCCAACAAGCACGAGGGCGCCTTTCGGCAACGCGAAGAGTGGCGCCTTGCCGCCTTCTCCACCGCCCGTATCCACTTGCGGCCAGGGCTGACGGCAGAACCAGACAAGAAAGGGAACCGTAATCGCCGCCCAGAGACCGAAATGCCAGGGCAGGCTGAGCCCGGCCTCGATCGCCAGACCTCCGGCCGCCGCCGAAACACCCGCTCCAAGACTGTAAAGGCCATGAAACGATGTCATCACGGGCCGCCCGAGACCTTTCTCCACTTCGGCTCCCCAGCCGTTCATGGAGACATCCAGCGCACCGATGCAAAATCCGGTGACGAACATCGCGGCGGCCAGCAGGAGTGTGTTCGGCGCGAACCCGATAGTCGTGAAACTGACAACGATCATCACCGAGAAAATCTTTGAGGCCGGTGCCGACCCCAGCCGGTCGACGAGAACGCCGGTGAAAGGAAAGGCGACAAAAGCACCGCTCGCCATGACCAGAAGCAGCAGTCCGAAACCGCCTTCGTCCAGCCCGGTAGCATTCTTGACGTCCGGGATGCGCGAGGCCCACACACCGATGGCGGACCCGCACATGAAAAAGATCGCCGACACAACCCGGCGGGCGGCAATTGCTTGCATGACTTGACCAGAATTTGAGATGTCGCGGACCGGCGCTTTGTTGGTCACCTGCCCTGAAAGGGAAACGCCTTTGTGTCACGCATGATCGGGTTTCTCAAGCGCTGCTGTTTCAGGCAACGAATGCCGCGGTTTGGGACACGGAATCCTTGCCGCGGTCGAGCGCCGACTGGTAGGCGGCAATGGCGTCATTGCCGCCCGCCCGCGCACCGGCACGCCCTTCGTGCGAACCGCCGCTTTCACCGGAAGTCCGGTCCGAGGTCTGCTGAGAGGCATGCTTGGAAGTCTCGCTGTCCGAAGGCCCGGATTTTCCGGCAACGCTTCCCGGTTGTTCATCAGCGGACGGACCGTCAACGCTCTCGTCTCCCTCACCCGTCTCTTCCGCCTGCTTCAGGCGGCGCTCGGCCTGGGCTTCGGCCAGTTGAGCGCGGGCCTGTTGCGCGACCTTGAGATCCTGCGAGGAAGGATCGGCGGGGGCGGTCGCGGCGCGGATAACTGTCTGCATCTTGCGGATCGTTGCGTCAGGCGTGCGTTCCGTGGACGTGTCGATCTGCACTTCACCGCCGACGGCGTAGCGTTTGCCGTCCGGGCCCTGCTGAAAGGTGTAGCTGGGCGCACCCGCATGAGCCCCGCCGGCACGCGCATGCGCCTGCTCATGAGCCCGGACCTCCTGGTCCCGTTTCGCCAGATCGTCGACCTGCTTTTCTTCCGCTTCGTCCAGACCGTCGCCGTCCTCATCCTTTTCACCGTCCTGCGAGGCCTCCAGCGCGCCGCTCGCAACGTTTCCATCGCCTGACACGGCATCGGCATCGATATCGGAAGGGGGAGTTTCATCCTCGCCCGCCTGGAGATCTCCGGACGCATCGCGCTCTTCGCTGGAAGCATCCTGCCGACGCTTGTCATTCGCTTCCGCGCCATCCGCATCCTGAAGCGCCAAAACGGCCTCAAACGTCAAAACCGGGCTGTTGGACGCCCTGAGGGCCACCGCTCTCGGAGCGGCAAGACTATCGCGTGCGCGTTCTGTATCCGAGCCCGACGAGTCTTCTCCGGAACCAGGTTCAGCGACGCCGGCAACACCACTGTTTCTCAGTTGGGCTGCCGGTATGTTGGATAAAAGCGCACCAATCATGGACTGGATTGTCCACGCAACAGGTCAGTAAAGTCTAAACGGCGGCTCCTAAACCATCATCATATGTGCGTGATCGGCCGGAGCCCGGCCGCCTCTTGCCTGCCCCGTCCGGCTGTGCAAAGAGGGCACAGGCACCAACCCGGACAGGACTTCACAATGCTGCCCAAGCGTTTCTGGCATGAGATGACGACGGTCGATTTCAACGACCCGGCCCGGGAAGACTGGATCGCGGTCCTGCCGGTGGCTGCGATAGAGCAGCATGGGCCCCATTTACCGCTCTTTACCGACACCGCCATCGCTCAAGGTCAGATCCGCCGCGTAGTGGAACTTCTGCCCGACAGCCTGCCGGCAACGTTTCTTCCCGTTCAGGCCATCGGCAAGTCGGACGAGCATATTTCCTCACCGGGCACCTTGACCCTGTCCTGGGATACGGTCGCCCGCTGCTGGTTCGAGATCGGAGAAAGCATTGCCAGGGCGGGCATCCGCAAGATGGTGCTGATCAACTCCCATGGCGGCAATGTGCCGGTTCTCGATATCGTTGCCCGGGACCTCAGGGTGAAACACGGCATGTTCGTCACGGCGACGAACTGGCTCCGCTTCGGTCAACCGGAAGGCCTTTATCCGCAAGAGGAATTCACCTACGGCATTCACGGCGGCGACATCGAAACCTCGCTTATGCTGCATTTGCACCCCGACCTCGTACGTATGGATCTGGCCGAGGACTTTCTGTCCGAACAGCAAAAATTCCTGAAGGAATTCAAACATCTTCGTGGCCACGGAAAAGCACAGTTCGGCTGGCTGGCCCAGGATCTGAACCCGGCCGGAGCGCTTGGCGATGCGGCCAGGGCCACGGCCGAAAAAGGCCGGCTGTCCCTCAATCACGCCGCCAGGGGTTTCGTCGAACTGATCCAGGACGTGAACGCCTTTGATCTTGACCGGCTCTGGAATCCACTCGCGTAATACGGGAAATGATCGTTGTAGACGTTACGGAACTTTACTTGAGTTTGCCAACCAATAAGCAATTTTAAGCTGAATTCTACAATCTTTCTTGAAAAATCTTCTGTAAAATAGAGTTTGGTAGAATTAACAACTCTCGGATTCAGAGTCTATCAGCATAGTAGTTGACCTTCTCCAAATTAAGAGCCACATTGAACAAAATATAATCTGGGGAGCGGTTCTCGAGGAACCATGAATCTTTCAATCCGGCAACTGGCCACCTTTCGTGAAGTAATGCGGAGCGGTTCGATTTCTGAAGCTGCTCGTACGCTTGGCCGGACGCAGCCCGCGGTCAGTTCAACAATCGCCGGACTGGAAACCGAACTCGAACTGAAACTTTTCATGCGCGAACAGGGCCGTCTGGTTCCCACACCGGAAGCCGAATTCTTTCTGGAAGAAGCCGAAGCGATCCTGAAGCGGTTGGAGATTTCCAAACGCACCCTGCGCGGTCTTGCCAATCGCGAGCACGGCCAGTTGCGCATAGCGGGCATCCCGGAAGCAGCGGCCGATTTCCTGCCCATCAGCCTGTCGCAGTTCATCGCCGACAAGCCCAGCGTCAAGGTTGCCCTGGCAAGCAAGACCTCCGCCGAAATCGAAGAGTTGATCGCGGCCCAGCAGTTCGATATCGGTTTCGCCGAAACCCCGCGCGCCCGTAACTCTTTCGACCAGATCGATTTCGATCTGGAATGCATGTGCGCCATTTCGGCGACGGACCCGCTGGCATCGAGAGAAGTCATCACACCGGCGGAACTGGACGGCTACCCTCTGGCGCTGCTTCACGCCGAGCACCGCAGCCACAAACAGACCCTTGCCAGGTTCAGGGATGCCGGCGTGCAATTCAACCAGCGCTTCGAACTGCAGACCGCGCTGCCGGGACTGCATTTCGTCCAGGCCGGGCTCTGCGCCCTGATCTGCGACACGATCACCGCCTACAAGGCACAGGAAAACGGCCGGCTCGGCATGGGTCCGCCGATGATCGTCTTCAGGCCCTTCCGGCCCCGGATCCAGAACAGCTTGTCGATCCTGACGCCGACGCACCGCCCGATTTCGATCGTGGCCAAGGATTTCTGTGACTTCCTCTCTTCGGAAGTCACTCGCATCCACACCGCCATGATCAAGCCGGGAACGTGAGCCGCAAGGGCCTCATTCATGAAAAATCAGGCAGTCAGAAAGCGGCGTTTCTGAAAATCGCGCTGTTCGCGGCAACGATCGCCACCGCGTTGGTGCGATTTTTCGCTCCCAGCCGGGTAATGGCGTTGCGGATATGCACCTTTATGGTCGCTATGGAGATGTCCAGTTCGTAGGCGATCTGCTTGTTCACCATTCCCTCGCACAGCAAGAGCATTATTTCGAGCTGGCGCGGTGTCATGGCATCGCACAGGTTGATCGGCCAGCGAGCATTTCCAGCGACGGGCTTGTTCTGGCCCTTCAGGCCAGTACGAGCGTCGAGAGCAAATTGAGCCGTCATAGCTTTCTCCCGGTTTGGTTCTGAGGTGTATCGCGGGACCATTCATCAGCCCGGCACTTTTGTAAAATGTTAAAACGCTTACTGTATATTGCTAATAATTTGCATATAGAGCATTCTGCGCACGCATCAGCGCGGACTGGACCGGCTTTTCTGGACGAGGGACCATGCTCGGAAGCGCTCCGGACGGATGAGGATGGTGTCTTGAACAAGAAACTCTATTCCGGTCACACTCTGCGGCAGATCAGATCGGAATTCGGCCTGTCCCAGGGAGAGTTCGCCAAGAAAGTCGGTCTGTCGACCGCCTACATCAATCAGATCGAGAACAACAACAGGCCGGTCACAGCCTCGGTCCTCTTGTCCATCAACCGCATTTTCGGAACCGATCTGGCGGCATTCGAGAAAAACGACCTGGACCGGGTCGTACGGGACCTGCAGGAAATCTTCGCCGATACAAGGTTCCACAGTTCCTCCATCGGCAAGCAGGAACTGCACGAACTGGTCACGCGCGCGCCTGGCATTACCAAGGCCATCATGGATCTGTACGGCAACCTGCGCGGCTTCCAGGACCGCGATGCCATCGAAGACGAACTGGTGCACATGAGCGGTGCGGGAGAAGCCGGCGCCTCCTTCAGAAAATCCGCCTATGACGAGGTCCGCGACTATTTTCATTACATCGACAATTACGTCGACTCGCTCGACAGGGCGGCTGAGAAACTGTGTTACGAAATCGGCCTGCCGAACAGCGCCTCGAAATTCGACAGCCTGGCCGACTGGCTGCAGCAGCGCTTCAAGATCACCGTCGAACAGCATCCAGCTTACCAGGGCACCCTTATCCGCCAGGAAGACTATACGCGCCGGATTTCCGTCTATCGCGCCATTCCGCAGTCGGCCAAAAACTTCCTGCTCGGTTCTTTCATCGCCGAACTCTGCGTGAAGGACCTCATCTCCGGGGAAGTCGAACGGGCGAAGTTCAAGACCCAATCCGCACAGAGCATCGCCAGACTTGCCCTGCGGAACTATTTCGCCGGCGCGCTGCTGCTGCCCTACGACGATTTTCTGCGCGCCGCCACAAGATGCCGTCACGACATTCAACTGCTGTCGAACCAGACGGACGCCAGCATCGAGACCGTCTGCCACCGGCTGTCGACGCTGCAGCGGCCGGGCGCGAACGGTTTGCCGTTTTATTTCGTCAAGATCGACCGCGCCGGCAATGTCGTCAAAAGGCACAGCGCCACCCGCTTCCAGTTCGCCAGGTTCGGCGGCTCCTGTCCGCGCTGGAATGTCCACCAGGCCTTCGAGCAGAACTCGAACAAGTTCACCGCGCAGATCGCCCAGATGCCCGATGGCGTGAACTACCTGTGCATGGCCACCAGCGTTACCAAGCACCAGCCCGATTATCCGACCGGCGAGCGCAGATACGCGCTCGGCATCGGCTGCGAAGTTAAATACGCGGATGCGATCGTCTATGCCGACGGCCTCGCGGTGGACGGTATTTCGCCTCCCGAGCCCATCGGCGTGAACTGCCGGATCTGTCCGAGGGACAATTGCGACCAGCGCGCCTTCCCGGCAATCGACAAGGATCCCTTCATCGAACCCGGCAGGCGCGGGATCGTCCCCTACCGGGTGGCTCCGTCGGATTGAGCGGATCCGGCATGGCCGCCGCTCCATCGAGAGCGCGCGAGCATCGAAGCAGAGCGCTGCCCCGGCTTCCCCGCCGTCCGGGAATTGATCCTGGATTTTTCTGACCCGGAGAAGGCTTCGAGAATGGAAGAAGGACTTCAGAAGCTTATCGCATCGCCGGCAATCAGCTCGTTCACGTCGACGACCCGCATTCCGGCATTGTGAGCCGCCTGAATGCCCTGACGGCTGTCTTCGAAGACAAGGCAGTCCGCCGGGGCGGCGCCCAGCCGCCTTGCGGCCTCCAGAAACAGATCGGGCGCCGGTTTCGCGTGGGCGACGTCGTCCATCGTCACAACGGTCTGGAAGAGCGGCATCAATCCCGCGCTTTCGAGGGAGGCACGGACAATCTCCCTAGGGCCGCCAGAAGCGACCGCCATGGGTTTTAGCCCCTCAAAACGGCGGGCGATGCCGACCACGGCGGAAATCTCACGCACTGCGCCAATCCGCTGCAGCACGTCGGAGCGCATGGCCTGAACGACACTTTCCCGGTCGAGGACCACGCTCCGCTCCTTTTCGAATTCATCGAGCAGGACGTGTTCGGACATGCCTGCCCGCTTGTGATACCAGCCGGCGGCCATGTCCTGCCCCGCGAATGCGAACGCTGCCTGCCAGGCTCCTGCGTAAAGATCTGGCGTGGCGAGCAACGTGCCGTCGCAATCGAAGATCAAGGCCTGCGCCGTCTCCAGAAGGTCTTCCAATACCGTCATGTCAGCAGTCTCCCAGGACCCGCTGTTGTACGCCTTGCCTCTCAGAAATCCAGATCGAATTGGACGGTTAACCGGGGAGCCCGTCCGCAACCAGATGCCTTTCGCCGACATCGGTATAGCGCACCCTGCTGACGGCCTGTCCGAGCGGCAGCACGGGAGAGGGAATTTCACCGGCCGGCACATCGAAGACGGCGCGCCGCTTTTTCGGGTCCGGAATCGGCACGGCTTTCAAAAGCCTCTGCGTATATTCGTGCTGCGGATTTTCGAAGACCTGCCGCCGTGTGCCGGTCTCCACGATCTGGCCGAGATACATCACGGCGATCCGGTGGGAGATCTGTTCCACCACGGCCATGTCGTGCGAGATGAAGAGATAGGAGAGACCAAGGTCCTCCTGCAGTTCCTGCAGCAGATCCAGGACGCGGGCCTGCACGGACACGTCGAGCGCGGAAACGCTTTCGTCGGCAATGATCACCTTCGGCGACAGAGCAAGCGCCCTCGCGATACAGATACGCTGACGCTGTCCGCCGGAAAACTCGTGCGGATGGCGGATCATCGCCTCGGCGGGAAGTCCAACGCGCTCGAAAAGCGAAGCGACACGGTCCTTGAGGTCCTGTCCTTTCGCCAATCCGTGAATGATCAGCGGTTCGCCGACAATGTCGCCGACTGTCATGCGCGGGTCGAGCGAGGCGTAGGGATCCTGGAAGATCATCTGCATGTCCCGCCGCAGGCGCTTCTGCATCGCCGCGCCGCCGACACCGGCATGCTGCCCAGCGACCCGGATGGAGCCTTCCCAGGGCACAAGGTTCAGGAGCGCCTTGCCGATAGTGGATTTTCCGCAGCCGCTTTCCCCGACCAGCCCCAGGGTCTCCCCGGGTTCGAGGTGAAGGGAGACACCTTCTACCGCGTGGACGCGAGAGGTGACCCGGTTGAGTAGCCCGCCGCGCAGATCGAAGCGGACGACGAGATCCTCCACCTCAAGAACCCGCGGCTGCGCCTCGCTCCCGCCCTTGGGCGCACTGTCGAGGCCGGTCATGGCGCCCAGCTTCGGCACCGCGTCAAGCAGCCGGCGCGTGTAGGGATCGGACGGCCGTTCGAAGACATCCGCGACTTCGCCCCGTTCCACGATGCGGCCGTTGTTCATGACAATCACCCTGTCCGCCATTTCGGCGACCACGCCCATGTCATGGGTGATCATGATGACGGCCGTGCCGAAGTCGCGCTGCAGATCGCGGATGAGTTGCAGGATCTGCGCCTGGATGGTCACGTCGAGGGCTGTCGTCGGTTCGTCGGCGATGAGGATCTTCGGATTGCAGGCCAGCGCCATGGCGATCATTACCCGCTGGCGCATGCCGCCGGACAATTCGTGCGGATATTGCCGCAGACGGCGGCGGGGTTCCGAAAGACGCACCGACTCGAGCATCGCCAGAGCGATCTTTTCCGCCTTCGACCGCGAAACATCCTGATGCGCGAAGATAGCCTCGCGCAATTGCCGCCCGACGGTCAGAACCGGGTTCAGCGACGTCATCGGCTCCTGAAAGATCATCGCGATGTCGCCGCCGCGAATGCGGCGCAACTCGTCTTCGCGGATCTTTGTCAGGTCCCGGCCCTGAAACAGCACCTCGCCGCCCGAGACCCGAGCCATCCGTTCCGGCAGCAGGCCCATGATCGACAGCGCTGTAATCGATTTTCCGGAACCGGACTCGCCGGCGATGCACAGCGTTTCCCCCCGACGCAGATCGAAGGACAGGTCGCTGACCACGGTCCTTGCTCCGGTTGGCGTTGCAACGTCGGTGCAAAGCCCCCGGACCGATAGAATGACACCGTCGGAGGACACTGCTGGATCTGGCGATGAGGGCACTCTGTTCACTCTGGTAATGGGCTTCATAAGGCGGGCGGCAGCCGCAAGACCGCCGCCCGGATGCGATTACTGCAGCACGACCTTCGGGAAATAGAAGGACACGACCCAGTTCGGCGCGTCGACGATTTCCGAGATCCTCAGATCGCCGCATACCGAACACAGCATGTAGGCATCGACCGCGCTGTAGCCGTGGCGGGCGCACAGGAGATCGATCATGTTCGATACGGCCGCCTGGGCACCCGCGAAGAGATCGGTGCCGATCCCGGTCGTGACCTCATAGCCCATTTCATCCAGATGTCGGGTGACAGGGCCCGGCGTCTCGAAACGCGGCATCTTCAGATCCGCACCCTTGATGAGATCCAGTTCGATCACCGTGTTCATCGGGCTTTCGATGGCCGTGCCACAGACTTCGCCATCGCCCTGAGCGGCATGGGTGTCGCCGATGGAAAACAGGGCGCCCGCGACTTCTATCGGCAGGTAAAGCGTCGTTCCGGCGGCAAGATCGCGGATGTCCATGTTTCCGCCGACACGCCGCGGCGGCACGATGGAATGCAGGCCTGCCTCCGCCGGCGCGACGCCGATCGTCCCGGCGAAGGGTTTGAGCGGCACCTTGCCGAAGGGCGCGAAGGCGGACGTGACCGGCTTGTCCTTGTCATAGGACCAGACATGCAGCGCCGGGTCCTTGAACTGGTCGGCCAGCAGGCCGAAGCCGGGAATGTTGGCGGTCCAGCCGAAACCGGACGGCTTGAATTCATGGATCTTCACGACCAGCGCATCGCCCGGCTCGGCCCCATCCACACGGATGGGGCCATTGACCGGGTTGATCTTGCCGAAATCCAGGTCCGCGACATCCTGGATGGTGCTTTCCGGCGTCAGTTGCCCCGCGGAACTGTCGAGGCACTCGAATTCGAGCACCGTACCGGGAGCCACCGTCTCGGCCGGGGCAAACGAATTGTCCCAGCCGAAGTGATGCTGTGCCGCGTGAATGGTGTAAGCGGCCTTGCAGTTACTGCACATCTTTCGCCCATACATAATCGTAGTTGACGGGAATGTGGACCGGATCGACGAAGATGGCATCAGGACCACCCAGCCGCTCGGACCGCATCGTGAAACGCTGTTCGTGGAAGACCGGCGCCCAGGCCGCGTCATCCATTACCGCGATGAAGATCTTGCGCCAGGCTTCCTCGCGCTCGGCCTTCTGGGCCGGATCCGTCATGCTGTCGGCAGCCGTCGCCAGCGCGTCCAGCTCCTCGTTACAGTACCAGGACCAGTTCCAGCCGCCCTTGACCGCGCCGGCGCAGCCGAGGATCGGACCGTAGAAGTTGGACGGATCCGGGAAGTCGGCGATCCAGGCCATGCCGCCGGACCAGATCATTGGCGCCTGATCGGGTTCGCCGCCGGCCGCGATGACATTGGCCTGGGCCAGCGCCTTGATTTCGGCCTTGATGCCGATGGCGGCGAGATCCGCCTGGATGGCCTGGGCGATACGCGGGTTCGGATCGGTGTTGTAGACATAGAGTTCCGTCTCGAAACCGTCGCCGAGGCCTGCCTCGGCCAGAAGTGCTTTCGCGGCTTCCGGATCGTAGGCGTAGCCTTCGTAATTGTTGTCGTATCCCGGCATGGTCGGCGGCAGCGGCTGGTTGGCCGGAACGGCGCGGCCGTTGATGATGCGCACGACGCGGTCCTTGTTGATCGCCATGTTGACGGCCTTGCGCACTTCCGGCTTGTCGAACGGCGGCATCTTCACGTTCATGGTGACATAGCCGGTGTGCAACTGGCCACCCTCGATGATCAGGTCCTTGTATTGCGGATCCTTGGTGACTTCGAGGAACTTCGCCGGCGGGATGCCGTCGCCCGGAATATCGGCTTCGCCGCGCTGCAGGCGCAGAAGCGCGACAATCGGCTCCTGGCCGACCTCGAAGGTGATCTCGTCGAGCTTGGGCACACCGGCGCGCCAGTAGTCCTCGTTGCGCTTGAACACCAGGCGCTGTCCGAGGGTCCACTCCTCCAATGAAAATGCACCGCTTCCGACCGGATGCTTGCCGAAATCGGCACCCCATTCCTCGACGGCCTCCTTGGGAACGATGGACGAGAAGTTGATCGCCATCACATGCAGGAACGTCGCGTCCGGACGGGAGAGTTCGATCTTCACCGTATAAGGGTCGACCACCGTCACCCCTTCAAGGCTGTCGGCGTCGCCGGCGGCGACGGCGTCAAAGCCCTTGATGGAGCCGAAGAAACCGGCGCCCGGGCTCTGGGTTTCGGGATTGGTCACCCGGTCCAGCGAGTATTTGACGTCTTCCGCGGTCAATTCGCGGCCATTGTGGAACTTGACACCCTCGCGCAGCTTGAAGGTGAAGACCTTGCCGTCGTCGGAAATCGTGTAGTCCTCGGCAAGGTCGTTCATCAGATTGGTCGTGCCCGGTTCGTAGTCCATCAGACCGTCGAACAGGCTCTTGATCATCGACCAGTTCTGCCAGTCATAGCCGATTGCCGGGTCGAGCGTGGAGACATCGTCCTTGTAGGTGACGATCATCGACCCACCCTGTTTGATGTCATCCGCCTGAGCGGGTGTGAGAGCCGTTGCGGCAAGAAGGGCGGCAGCCCCTGCCAGAAGTGTTTTATTCATGATCAAACCTCCAGGTTCAGGTGATTTCGCCGGTCCGCTCTGTCGGCGGATTTTCCGGCATTCTTTGCCGCGCGTCAGCGCAGCTTGATCCTCGGATCAATCAGGGGCACGATCAGGTCGGCGAGGAAGTTTCCGAGAACGATCGCGAATGCGGAGACGAGCGTGACGCCCATGATGATCGGGATGTCGACACGCTGGATGGCCTGCCAGGCGAGCTGTCCGATGCCCGGCCAGCCGAAAACGCTTTCCACCACGACGATGCCGCTCATGAACAGGCCGATATCGATGCCGATCATGGCGATGACCGGCAGCAGCGCGTTCGGCATGGCATGGCCGAACAGCACCTGCCAGCGCTTCAGGCCCTTGGCCCGCGCCGTGCGGATGAAGTCCTGGCGCAGCACGTCGATCATCGACGAGCGCATCATGCGCGAGTACCAGCCGGCGCCCAGCAGGCCGAGCGTCAGGGACGGCAGGACCATGTGCCGGAACGTCCCGTAGCCGCCGATCGGAAACCAGCCGAGCTGCACCGAGAACACATAGAGAAGCAGGATGCCGATCACGAATTGCGGCGAGGAGACGCCGACGAAGGAAAGAACCATGAGGCTCGTATCCGTTGCCGTGTTGCGGCGAAGGGCTGCAACGATCCCCATGGTCAGGCCGATGGCGAGTTCGCAGATGATCGCACCCGCCATCAACAGGAGGGTGGCGGGCAGGCGCGAGCGGATCAGCTCGCCGACTTCCGTCTTCTGCAGGTAGGACCGTCCGAGATCGCCCTGCAGGAGACCGGTCAGATAACGGAAATACTGCTGGTAGAACGGCAGGTTGAGACCCAGTTGCTCGCGGATGTTCTCCACAGTCTGCGCCGTTGCGCTGCGGCCCGCGATCTGGCGCGCCGGGTCCGCCGGGATCAGGTACAGCAGGATGAATGTCAGGAACGTTATCCCGAGCAGGATGAGCAGCGATTGCAGGACGCGCCGCAGGACATAACCACCCATGATCAGTGCCTCCCCTTCTGGGTCGGGTCGAGCACTTCCCGCAAGCTGTCGCCCAGAAGGTTGAAGCCCAGCGCCAGGGCGATGATCGCAATGCCGGGGAAGAACACCAGCCAGGGCGCGGAAGTGAAATAGGTCTGGTTCTCGTAGATGATATTGCCCCAGGAAGGGGTCGGCGGCTGAACGCCGATGCCCAGATAGCTGAGCGTTGCCTCGAGAAGCACGGTCGTGGAAATGCCGAGCGTGCCGAAGACCACGATAGTGGACAAAAGGTGCGGCAGAATGTGACGGAACAGGATGCGGAACAGTCCGGCCCCCATGGCCCGCTCGGCGAGAATGAATTCCCGCTCCGATAGCGACCTGGTTTCCGTGTAGACGACACGCGCCATCTGCACCCAGTTCACCATGGCGATGACCATGGCGACGATCCACAGCGAGGGCTGGAAGATCGCGGCCAGGGTGATGGCCAGAAGGAGCGCCGGAAAGGCCATCATCAGGTCGGTGAACCGCATCAGCAGCGTTTCCACCCAGCCGCGGAAGAAGCCGGCGAGAATGCCGACGAAGGCACCGACCACCACGGCGATGCCGTTTGCCACGATCCCGATGATCAGTGACGTTCTGGCGCCGTAGATCAGCCGCGACAGCAGGTCCCGGCCGAGAAGATCCGTGCCGAGCCAGAACCTTTCGCCCGGCGGCAGCGGCGCGCCTTCCAGCGTCAGGCCCTCGAAGAACTGCTCTTCCGGATTGAAGGGCGCGACCAGCGGAGCGAACAGGGCGGCCCCGACAATGACCCCGATCACCATCATGGCGAAAAGCGCCAGTTTTCTGCCAACCAGCCGCCGCAACGCGCCACGGGGCAGATCGGCGGTCCCGACCGGGAGGATTTCAGGCTTCGCGTCGGCCGTCATTCTGCCCTCCCGCGCGCTCGATCAGATCCCCGGCCACGGCCTCGATGGTCTGGCGGCTCTTCATCGCCATGTCCTGCAGCAGACGGTAGGCCGTTTCCGCATCGCCGTCCTGATGCTGCATCAGCAGAAGAATGGCCTCCGCGACCTGCGGCCGGCAGGCAAGCCGTGCCTCCAGCGTGGCGATGCGCTCCTCGGAAGCGCGGCGCATGGCGAAGGTCCGCTGCGCGACGACCAGCGCGCCATACACACCGCTTGACGTGACCGGCTTGTTGAGATGCGCGATGGCGCCGCGCCGGATCGCCCACTCGACGCGTCCGGGCGCTTCGGTTCCCATCAAGGCGATCATCGGCATCGGATGGGCATCGACCGGCCAGGGAAACTGGGCGTCATGGCCGGCATCGGCGTCGAATATGAGAAGGTCCGCCTGCTCGGCCTCGGCCGGAAGTTCCGGCCATGCGGTCGAAATCTCCACACCGAGACGGTCGAGCTGACGGCAGACGGCGTCGCGGTCCGCATGCGGTTTGTGCAGGATGCTGGCGGACCTGCCTCGGAAACTGGGGGTGCGGAACAGATTGCTCATGACGACACCAGCCTCAGTTTCGGGGCGCTGCCGACATCGGGCGCACGCATTCGCGCGGAGCCTCCCGGGCTAGTTGCGGTGCCTGTGTCCAGCGGATCGTAATGAACGAGATAGGGGTCCGGCGCCAGCGGTCCAGGCGTCTTCTCGATGATGCGGAACCGGGACCGCCCGGTAGCACCACCGTCCGAATGGTCGCCCGCCTCCACCACCGCGATCAACGGCTGCAGGTGGGCATGCTGGGTTTGCGGATCGATGCGGATCTCCCTGAGAGGCGTCTTGTGGGATTGACGGCAGAGCTCCGCCAGCACGTCGTCCGGATGATCGCTCCCGCAGGCCTCGATCGCCCGCGCCAGAAGCCAGACCGCCTCATAGGGCCCGACGAACATGGAGGATATTGCCGTCTCCGGACCACGCATGCCTTCCAGCCGTTTGCGCAGGGCCGCGTTTTCGGGCGTTTCCAGCGTTTCGAAATAGGTCGAGGTGGAAATCAGTCCGTCCGCCGCCGCGCCCAGAACCGGCAGTTCCGCCTCGGTCAGGTTGCAGCTCAGGATCGGACAGCGGTCCGATGCGAAGGCGGGATCCTCGCCGGCCAGTTCCTTCATGGCGCGCAGGAACGCATAGCTGCTGACGCCGATCAGGTTGTTGAAGATGAAGGATGGCCGTTTTTCGCGAATTTCCGCGATCAGATGAGCGATATTCTCGTCACCGATGGCGACATATCTCTCGCCGAGCACCTCACCGTCGCAAGCGGCCAGAAGCTCGCGGGCGATCCGGTTGGTCTCCCAGCCCCAGATATAGTTGGAACCGACCAGGAAAGCATCGCGGCCGAACTCCGGCACGATGTGGCGGAAGAGGGGAACGACCCCCTGGTTCGGACAGGCCCCCGTATAGACGACGCGGTCATGACTTTCGAAGCCCTCATAGGGCGTCGTGTACCAGAGCAGTCCGCGCCCGCGTTCCAGAACCGGGAGCACTTCCTTGCGGCTGGACGAGGTCTGGGTGCCGACGATGTGGCGGCATCCGGCCTCACGCATCAACCGGTCCGCCTCGACGGCGTAGTTTTCAGCCAGGCCCGCCGGGTCGCCGTCCACTCTCAGGAAGCGGAAATCGAAAAGCCCGGACGCGTTGATCTCGTCGATGGCGATCCGGGCACCCCAATAGCCTTCCTGGCCGATCACGGAATAGGATCCGGATTTCGAAAACAGGACGCCGACCGGAATTTCCCTCAAACCCATACCCACCTTCAACTCCACCGGTCCGCCGCTTCAAGAACGCGCAATTACGGCCGGGCACAAAAAAACCCCGACCCGCAGGTATCAGCTGCGACAGATCGGGGCGCGGTTGCCATGCGGCTGAACGAATGCCGCTATGTGCCTCGAAGGATTGCCGAAGACAAAACTCTTGTCAATTGCTCCGTCGCCCAAAGATCCGGCACGCTCAAAACGTTACCATCCGTATTTCCTTGCAAGGGATATCCGGAGCGAACCAATCGATTAGTCATCGCCTTGCGCCGCCCAGGGACATCATAACCGGACAATCATCTTGAAAAATATAGACTATTTTCGCTCATCCGCCAGAATAGTTTGGACATTTTTTTGAGATTTCCGGAATTTCCTTGCGCATCAGCATCAATAAATCCAGTTTCAAGGCGACCGATTAAAATTTGTTCCATCGCACAAATTTCAAGCAGCCTCCGCATTTTCCTGAGGAACAGGAGAGCCATCGGCGTCACATGAGTTATAATTTACCTATTTTATACAAAGAGTTGATCGATATTCGTCGCAGCGTCTCAGTTGAAATTCACTTAAGGAATTCGACTCAGCCAAGATCAGATACGCCGTCAAAAGCCGCATCTCATAGGGTTGCACTCCGAAAATTTCCTGCCAATAATGAAACCAATTGAAATTGGTTCACATTGGTATGGCATGAACGAAACGGAAAAGCCTTCGCAGCGGAATTCAAGCATGGCTCTCGAGCGGCTCAGGATCATCGTGGATCAGCTGACGGCCGAAGGAGCCGAGCAGGTTCCCACCGAACGCGAACTGTCCGAAACCATAGGCGTCGGCCGCAGGGCGGTTCGTCGGGCGCTGGAAGTGCTTGAAACGGAAGGCAAGATCTGGCGGCGCCAGGGCGCCGGAACCTTCATCGGCAGCGAGCCCGCCCACCCGGACAAGCAGCTCGTTTCCCTGCACGAGAATTCCAACATGCTCGAAGTGATGGAAGTCCGGCTGCAGATTGAGCCTGTCCTTGCCCGTCTGGCGGCCCTGCGAGCCAGTCCGGCGGATATCGCCGCAATGCGCGACGTTGCCGACCGCCTCGGCAAGGCAGAGGACATGGACGGTCGCGAACTCTGGGACAGCGCCCTCCACCGGGCCATCGCGCGCGCCGCCAAGAACACACTCTTCCTGGCGCTGTTCGATGTGGTCGACCGGGTCCGACAGGATGCCGCCTGGCGTCATGTGCGCGAAGCTCTTCGGACCAACGACGCGATGACGCTCTACAAGTCCCAGCACGTCGACATCATCAAGGCCATCGAGAGCCGCGACCCGATCTCGGCGGAAAAAGCCATGCGCAGCCATCTGCTGGCCCTCCAGCAGCGCCTTCTTTATCAGAACGCGACAGAGGTGGCCGATGTCGAAGGCCATTGACCTGAACGCCGCTCCGGTTCTGAGCGTCGAAAATCTGGCGCTGCGCTTCAAGGGCGCGCCGGCCAACATCATCGACGGCATCTCCTTCGCCGTCCGCCCGGGCGAAACCCTGTGCATTGTTGGCGAGAGCGGTTGCGGCAAGTCGGTCACCGCCCTGTCGCTCATGGGACTGCTCCCCCGGTCCGTCGCACAGGTCATGTCGGGCACGGCCATGTTCGGCGATCACGATCTGCTCGAGCTGTCGCAGCGCGCCATGGCGGATCTGCGCGGCAACACCATCTCGATGATTTTCCAGGAACCGATGACCTCGCTCAATCCGTCCTACCGGATCGGCGACCAGATCGCCGAGGTCGTGTTGCGCCACAAGAGCGTGACCCGGGCCGAGGCGCGGCAGCGCGCGCTGCAGATGCTCGACCGGGTGAAGATCCCCGCCGCGTCAAGCCGGCTGGACGACTACCCGCACGAGCTTTCCGGCGGCATGCGCCAGCGCGTCATGATCGCCATGGCGCTTGCCAATGACCCCGCCGTGCTGATCGCAGATGAGCCGACCACAGCGCTGGATGTCACCATCCAGGCCCAGATCATCGATCTGATCGAGGAGCTTCAGAAGGAAACCGGAACGGCTCTCGTGATGATCACCCACGACCTGGGCGTTGTCGCGGAAATCGCCGACAGGGTCTGTGTCATGTATGCCGGCCACATGGTCGAGGACGGTCCGGTGGAAGCCATCTTCGACGATCCTCAGCACCCCTATACAATCGGCCTGATGAGCTCCGTGCCCTCTGTCGGTCCGCGCTCCGGCAGGCTTGCGGCCATCGGCGGCATGGTGCCGGCGATCGATAACATGCCTTCTGGATGCCGCTTCACGCCGCGATGCCCCTTCGCCCAGACAAATTGCGCTGTCTCGCAACCGCCGCTTGACGAACTCGGCCCGTCCCACCGGGCCGCCTGCCACTACGCGCCGCTGGAAACCGTTTTCCCCGAGGCCGTGTTCCAGGAGGCCGGATCATGAGGCCGCCGACACGCGACAGGATCATCGAGACCCGCGCGCTCACCAAGCGGTTTACCAGCAGCAAGGGCCTGTTCGGACGCTCTGTGTCCGTCAGCGCCGTCAACGACGTGTCTCTGGACATCCGGCGCGGGGAGACTTTCTCGATCGTCGGTGAAAGCGGCTGCGGCAAGTCCACTCTTGCCCGTCTTCTGGTGCGGCTGCTGCCGGCATCCGAGGGCGCGGTGCTCTACGAGGGCAATGACATCTCGTCCCTTTCCGAACCGGAGATGCGCCGCCTGCGCAAGGATCTTCAGTTCGTCTTCCAGGACCCGTTTTCCTCGCTCAATCCGCGCATGACCGTCGGCGCGCTGATCGAGGAGCCGATGAAGGTCCACACGTCGCTTTCGCGCAAGGAACGGCGCCTGAAAGTGGCCGACCTCTTGACGAAGGTCGGCCTCCGCGCGGCTTTCGCCAACCGCTATCCGCATGAGTTTTCCGGCGGCCAGCGCCAGCGCATCGGCATCGCGCGGGCCCTGGCCAGCGGCCCGAAAGTGATTGTCGGCGACGAGCCGGTGTCCGCGCTGGATGTCTCCGTGCAGGCCCAGGTCATAAATCTCCTGGAGGATCTGAAGGCCGAATTCGACCTGACGCTGGTTCTCATTGCCCATGACCTGGCTGTCATCCGGCACATGAGCGACCGCATCGCCGTGATGTATCTGGGCGAAATCGTCGAACTGGCGCCCAATGACCCGCTTTATGACAAACCGCTGCATCCCTATACGCAGGCGCTTATGCGGGCGATCCCGATTGCCTCGCCCCATGGCCGGTCCATGGACGTGTCCTTGACGGGCGACGTGCCCTCGCCGCTCGCCCCCCCTTCCGGCTGCCGCTTTCATCCCCGCTGCCCGCATGCGACCAGCCTGTGCGGCACGGAAAAACCCGCGCTGGCCGAGGCCGCCGACGCGCGGATGGTCGCCTGCCATCACTGGGAGAAAATCGCCGAGAATTCGCAAGGCTCCGTCCGAGAGCCGCCAAGGAGCGAAAACGCGGAGAAGCGTTTCGCGCTGTTTCGCGAAAGAAGTCAACGACAAGAGCCGGTCACGGCCGCAACAGAAACTCAAATCAAGCTTTCCGAGAGGAGTCACAACAATGCGTAAGCAATTCCTGGCAGCGCTGCTGCTGAGCGCGACAACCCTGGCAACGGCGGCCCATGCCGCCGATCTGCGCATCGGTCTTCAGGACGATGCCGATGTGCTCGATCCCGATCAGTCCCGGACGTTTGTCGGCCGGATCGTCTATGCGTCGCTGTGCGACAAACTGGTCGACATCACACCGGACCTCGAGATCATTCCGCAGCTCGCGACCGGCTGGAGCTGGTCCGATGACGGCAAGGTCCTGACCATGGACCTGCGCGACGGCGTCACTTTCCATGACGGCACACCGTTCGATGCCGAGGCCGTTAAGGCGAATATCGAGCGCTCGAAAAACATGCCGGAAAGCCGCCGCAAGAGCGAGGTGAAATCCATCGAGAGCGTGGACGTTTCCGGACCGCTGCAGGTCAAGTTCAACCTGACGGCCCCCGACGCGACGCTACTTGCCCAGTTTGCCGACCGTTCCGGCATGATGATGTCCCCCACAGCCGCGGAAGCAGCTGGCGTGGATTTCGGCAACAATCCGGTCTGTTCCGGCCCGTTCAAATTCGTCGAACGCGTTCAGCAGGACCGCATCGTGCTCGGCAAATACGACGGATACTGGAACGCCGATGCCATCAACTTCGACACGGTGACTTTCCTTCCGATCCCGGACACGACCGTGCGCCTTGCGAACCTGCGCTCCGGCGACCTGGACATGCTTGAGCGGCTGGCCGCCACCGACGTCGCCTCCGTCAAGGGCGATGCGGATCTCTCCTATGAGGAAGCGGTCAGCCTTGGCTATCAGGGCATCACCGTCAACATCAACAACGGCGAGAAGGGCGACAATCCCTTCGGCAACGACCCGAAGATCCGCCAGGCCTTCAACCTGTCGCTCGATCGGGACGCTATCAACCAGGTGGTCTTCGAAGGTGCCTTCGCTCCCGGCAACCAGCCCTTCCCGCCGACCAGCCCCTGGTACGACAAGGACCACCCGGTTCCGGCCCGCGATGTGGAAAAGGCCAAGGCGCTCCTGAAGGAAGCCGGTTATGACAGCCTCGATGTGGAGATCCAGGTCGCCAACAACCCTGTCCAGACCCAGATGATGCAGGTGGTGCAGTCGATGGCTGCTGAAGCCGGCTTCAACGTCAAGCTGAAGACCATGGAATTCGCCAGCCTTCTGGCGGACCAGTCTGCCGGCAACTACCAGGGCAGCCAAGTCGGCTGGTCGGGCCGTGTCGATCCGGACGGCAACATCCACCAGTTCATGACCTGCAAGGGCGGCATCAACGACTCCAAGGTCTGTATTCCGGAGGTCGACAAGCTTCTGGATGAGGCCCGCACGAGCACCGACACAGCCGCCCGCAAGGCCAAATACGATGCGGCACGGGATATCCTGATCGACGAACTGCCGATCATCTATCTCTATCACCCGACCTGGATCTGGGCGCTTTCCGGCAAGATGGAAGGGTTCACCCCCTATCCGGACGGCATGATCCGCCTCGAGAACGTCAAGTTCAAATAATCCACACCAACCGCGGATCCCGGCTCCTCGCCGGGGTCCGCTTCAAACCGGGTAGTACCTGAATGCTGTCCTATATCGCGCGCCGGCTGGTTATCGCCATACCGACGCTCATCCTCGTGTCGATCTTCGTCTTCGTGCTGCAGAAACTGCTGCCCGGCGATCCGGCTCTCGTGCTTGCGGGCGAGGAACGCGATCCCGAGATGCTGGCGTTCATTCGCGAGAAATACCGTCTCAACGACCCGATCATCATGCAGTATTTCTACTGGATGAAAGCCATGTTGCAAGGCGATCTGGGCATCTCACTCAGGACCCGCCAGCCGGTGCTGGACCTGATCGGCGACAAGTTGCCAGTCACCGTCCAGCTCGCCGTGATGGCGATGATCATCGCCTTCGCGATCGGCATCCCGGCCGGAATCCTCTCCGCCGTCAAAAAGGGAACCGCCGTCGACTATATCGCCAATTTCGTCGCTCTTTCCGGATTGTCGATCCCCAACTTCTGGCTCGGCATCATGCTGATCATGCTGGTGTCCGTCCATCTGGGCTGGCTGCCGGCCTCGGGCTATGTGTCGCCCTTTGAAGATCCGGTAAAATCCTTCCAGACCATGATCATGCCGGCCTTCGTTCTGGGCACCGCCCTGGCCGCAACGCTCATGCGCCATACCCGCTCCGCCATGCTCGGCGTCCTGAAAGCCGACTATGTGCGTACCGCGAGAGCCAAGGGCCTGCTGGAACATACCGTCATTTTGAAACACGCCTTCCGCAACGCGCTGCTGCCCATCGTCACCCTCAGTGCACTTCTCTTCGGCGAACTGCTTGCCGGCGCGGTTCTGACCGAGCAGATCTTCACCATCCCCGGCTTCGGCAAGCTGATCGTCGATGCGGTCTTCACCCGCGACTATGCCGTGGTTCAGGGGGTCGTCATGTGCACCGCCGCCGGCTTCATCCTGATGAACCTTGTCGCCGACGTTTTATATTTCCTTCTCAACCCGCGCATGAGGAGCAGCCTGTGAGCGCCCTGACCTCCGCCGAGCCGGCGGAAGAGACCGTCAGGCCCGAGAACCGCGCCTGGAAGAAGCTGAAGACCAACAGAAGCGCCCAGTTCGGGCTGGTGATCGTCGCCTTCTTCATCATCATTGCGCTGGCCGCTCCGATCCTGCCGATCGACGATCCGCTGGCCACAAGCTGGAGCGCGGTCCGCAAGGCCCCCTCCGCCGCTCACTGGCTGGGCACCGACGAGATCGGCCGGGATATCCTGTCGCGCATGATCTGGGGCGCACAGGCCTCGCTGCTGGCGGGTGTCGTCTCTGTTTTCATCGCGGTGCTGGTCGGCGTGCCCTTCGGCCTGATCTCGGGCTATTTCGGCGGCTGGACCGACCAGGCGATTTCACGGGTCACCGATGCGCTGTTGGCGACGCCGTTCCTGATCCTGGCCATCGCGCTCGCCGCGTTTCTCGGGCCGAGCCTGACCAACGCGATGATCGCCATCGGCCTGTCCGCCGTGCCGATCTTCGTCAGGCTCACACGCGGTCAGGTGCTCGCCGTGAAAACCGAGGACTTCGTGGAAGGCGCCCGCGCGGTCGGGCTGACCCACACCGCCATCATGGGCCGCTACATTCTTCCCAATGTCCTCGCTCCGATCCTCGTTCAGGCCACGCTGACCGTGGCGACCGCGATCATCGCCGAGGCCAGCCTCTCGTTCCTGGGGCTCGGCCAGCAGGCCCCCGCGCCCAGTTGGGGATCGATGCTGAACGTCGCCAAGAACTTCATGACCCAGGCGCCATGGATGGCCTGGTGGCCGGGCGCGGCGATCTTCCTCGTCGTCCTCGGCTTCAACCTGCTCGGCGACGGCCTGCGCGATGCTCTCGACCCGCGCGAGACGTGAAACAGCTTTTTTTCAACCTGAATGAGTATATTATGACGACTTTCACAACACGCCCCGAAATTACCGGCTCCTTCGGCGTCGTTACCTCGACCCACTGGATTGCCAGCGCCGTCGGCATGAGCATCCTGGAAAAAGGCGGCAACGCCTTTGACGCGGCGGTCGCGACCGGCCTCGTCCTGCAGGTTCTGGAGCCCCATCTGAACGGTCCCGCCGGGGATCTGCCGGTCATCTTCCACGATGCGCAAAGAAACGAGACAAAGGTCGTTTGCGGCCAGGGCCCGGCGCCGGCGGGCGCGACTATCGCCCACTACAAATCCGAGGGCATGTCCCTCATACCCGGCAACGGCCTGTTATCGACCGTCATTCCCGGCGCCTTCGACGGCTGGATGCTGATGCTGCGCGACCGTGGCACGCTGAGCCTGCGCGACGTTCTGGAACCCTCGATCTACTATGCCGAACACGGCCAGCCCATGCTGCGCGGCACGGCCTCGACCATCGCCGGGCTCAGCGAGTTCTTCGAAAAGGAATGGCCGACATCCTTTGAGACCTGGGTTCCGGGCGGCAACGTTCCCCAGGCCGGCGAGATGTTCCGCAACCCCGTCCTGGCCGCAACCTGGAATCGCCTGCTCGTTGAGGCTGAAGGCAAGAGCGGCCGCGAACAGCAGATCGACGCGGCGCGCGACTGCTTCTACCGGGGCTTCATCGCCGAGGAGATCGGAGCTTTCCTTGAAAGCACCGAAGTCATGGACGGCTCCGGCAGCCGGCACAAGGGTGTCCTGACAGCTGACGATCTGGCCAACTGGCAAGCCTTCTACGAAGACCCTCTGGCGGACGATTATCACGACTGGACCGTCGCCAAGACAGGCCCCTGGGGTCAGGGACCGGTGCTCCTGCAATCGCTCGCCCTTCTGCGCGGCATCGACATCGGCGCGATGGATCCGGCCGGACCGGACTTCGTCCACCACGTCACCGAAGCCATGAAACTCGCCTATGCCGACCGCGAGGTCTATTACGGCGATCCGAATTTCATCGACGTCCCGCTCCCTCAGCTCCTTGGCGAGGAGTATAATTCCGCCCGCCGCGACCTTATCTCCGACCGCGCCTCGTTCGACCTGCGCCCCGGCACGCTTCCCGGTTATGAAGACCAGGTCGCCCGGAGCATGGCGATGATCGACAAGGCCGGGATCGCCGAAACCGGGCTGTACGAGCCGACCATGGCGCATCTGTCGGAGCGGCGCGGCGACACGGTGCATCTCGACATCATAGACCGCTGGGGCAACATGGTGGCGGCGACGCCGTCCGGCGGCTGGCTGCAATCGTCTCCGGTCATCCCGGCGCTCGGCTTCTGCCTCAATTCAAGGGCGCAGATGTTCTGGCTGGAAGAAGGTCTTGCCGCGAGCCTGGCTCCGGGCAAACGTCCGCGCACCACGCTGACGCCGAGCCTTGCTTTCCACGAAGGCCGGCCGGCGCTCGCCTTCGGCACGCCGGGCGGCGACCAGCAGGACCAGTGGCAGCTTTCCTTGTTCCTGCGCCTCGTTCACCACGGGCTCAACCTGCAGGAGGCCATCGACCTGCCGCTGTTCCACACCACCCACTTCCCGACATCCTTCCACCCGCGCCAGCGCCAGCCGGGCCACCTGATGGCGGAAGGCAATTTCAGCGCCGACACCATCGCGCAGCTCAGGGCGCGCGGCCATTCGGTCGAGGTTTCCGATGACTGGACCATCGGTAGGCTGACCGCGGCAAAGCGTGAGGCCGACGGAACGCTGAAGGCGGGTGCGACCCCCCGGCTCATGCAGGCCTACGCCATCGGCCGCTAAAAACAGGTCGCGGTCAGACCCCGAAGACGCCAATACTCCTTGGCAGCCCCGGCCCCGAGCCGGGGCCCCGTGCCATATCCCGGATCAGATCCGGATACCGGTGGCCGCGTCAAACAGATGAATATCCTCCGGCTTGACCTTCAGATCGAGCCGCGTACCGGGCCGCAGAGACGGATCGGGTGCAAGCCGGGCGGTAATCTCCTGATTGTCCAGCATGCAGATCGCCATCGTGTCGGAGCCCAGCGGCTCCAGCACATCGACCGTCGTGTGGAACATCGCCTCATCAGTGGCGCACCGGATCAGATGCTCCGGGCGGACACCGAACAGGATGTCCCGGTCTGCGGCGAGCTGCCGTTGTCCCAGCGGTATCCGCATCTCGCCGATGAGCGCCGCGCTTTCCCCGCCCTGAGCCGCCGATTTCGCTTCCAGGATGTTCATCTTCGGCGAGCCGATGAACTCGCCGACAAACCGTGTCTCGGGAAGGGTATAGACATCCACCGGAGCGCCCTGCTGAACCACCTCGCCATCCTTGAGGATGACGACACGGTCAGCCAGCGTCATCGCCTCCACCTGGTCGTGCGTCACATAGACCATCGTGGTTTTCAATAGGCTGTGCAGCCGCTTGATCTGCGTGCGCATGTCGACGCGCAGCTTGGCGTCGAGGTTTGAGAGCGGTTCGTCGAACAGGAACACCTTGGGTCTTCGCACAATCGCCCGCCCCATCGCCACGCGCTGGCGCTGACCACCGGAAAGCTGGCCCGGCTTCCTGTCCAGAAGCGCGGTGATCTGCAGGATATCCGCGGCCTCCTCGACTTGCCGGCGCCGCTCTTGTGCGCTCATTCCGCGCATCCTCAATCCGAAGCCGATATTGTCGGCGACTGACATGTGCGGATAGAGCGCGTAGTCCTGAAACACCATGGCGATATCGCGGTCCTTTGGCTCAAGGTCGTTGACCACCGTCCCATCGATCTGCAGTTTGCCGCCGGTTATTTCCTCTAGACCCGCGATCATGCGCAGCAAGGTGCTCTTGCCGCAGCCCGACGGACCGACAAAGGCCACAAACTCGCCATCCCGGACCTCCAGATCGATCCCCTTCACGGCCTGGAAGGAACCGTAGTTCTTCACGATCTGCTCTAACTGAATAGCAGCCAAATTTTCCTCCCGCGCGACATGCGCTTCTGTTTCCGGTCCGTTTTCTCGTCCAATGACATCGGCGTATCCCCCTTTGTCATCGGCGGTTAGGAGCGGCTTTTCATTCCCTGCGACGCTTCCGCTTGCATCGCCGCATCATTATCGCTACATTATCGATAACGTTATCGATATTCAAGTGGTACATGACCGGCATGGCGGCGGAAAGCTTCGACAATCAGGAAAACGGCAAACCCGGACGGTCCCGGCTGCAGCCCCGCCGTGCCACCAAGCGCAGCCATGCGATCTTCGAGGAAATCCAGAAGGACATCATGCTGGGCAATCTGCCCCCGCGCGCCGCGATCCTGGAACTGGAACTCGCCGACCGGTTCGAATGCAGCCAGAGCACCGTTCGCGAGGCGCTGATGTTCCTGCAGACGGACGGACTGGTGGACCGTCTTCCTCACAGGGGTACTTTCGTCGCGGACAGCCGCAGCGAGGACGCGCACGAACTGATCCTGATCCGCCATGACATCGAATGCCGCGGGGTCGTTCGTGTCCTGGACCGCTTCGGTCCGCTTCTGCGCAAGGAGCTGGAAGCGGATCTGGACGCCATGCGCAAGGCGGCCAAAGCGGGAGACGAATATCTGCTCTCCCTGCACGACCGGAGTTTTCATCTCAATCTTTATAATGCCGCCGAAATGCCGACCGTCCGGCCCATTCTACGCCGCTGCCTCATTCACAATCACCGTTACAAGATCCTCAATTCCGAACCCAATCGCGGCCTTGTCGAAACGGCCGAACGCCATGTCGCCATCCTCGATGCTCTGGCTGCTGGAAATCGGAAAGAAGCCGTCGAGGCGCTGTCGCACCACATCACCACGATCGTCGATTTCGGACCGAGCATCGTGACTGTCGAGGCGGAAAAGGCACCGGCGAAACCATGACCGTTCCCATACCCACCGACGCGGATCTGGTCCCGACCGAACGCATGCAATGGATTCTCGACCGGCTGGCGCAGGAAGACGCCGGCCTGGGCGATCCGACGCTTCTGCCCGCTCCGGAAGGCCGCGCGCTTGCCGAGCGGACCAACACCCGCTGGAACAGCGACCTGCCAGGAATGTCCGTCCGGGAGTTCTCGATAGAAGCCCCGGAAGGACACACGATCCAATGCCGCCTGATGAGCCCGGAAAACGCGGACAGCCTGATCATGTTCATTCACGGCGGCGGATGGGCCTTCTGCAGCATGGCGACCCACGAACGCGCCGCCCGGCTGCTGGCGCTGGAAGCCGGGGCCCATGTCCTGACCTTCGATTACCGCCTCTCCCCGGAAGCACCCTTCCCCGCCGGTCTCATGGATTGCCGGTCTGTGTGGACCGCCATCACGGCCGGCCATCCGGATCTTGCCTCCTGTTCGGGACCGCGTGCTCTGGCCGGAGACAGCGCCGGCGCCAACCTTGCGCTTGCCCTGCTGCTCATGGTGCAGGAGGAACAGTTGCCCGCACCGGACGCGGCCCTTCTGTTCTACGGCGTTTATGACGCGGATTTCGAAACAGCATCCTATCTTGGACAGAAAGACGGCCCCGGCCTGACCCGGGCCAAGATGATGCGCTACTGGGACTGGTATGTGGCCGGCGCGGCCGACAGGATGTCGCCGCTGGTATCGCCGCTCCAGGCGTCGGATGACCAATTGCGCAAGCTGCCGCCGATGTTCTTCAACGCGGCGGCCATCGACCCTCTTCGCTCGGATACAGAAAACCTGGTCCGCCGGCTTCGCAGCCTCGGCCGGACCGACCCATACAGCCTGTATCCGGGCGTCGTCCACGGCTTCATGCAAATGAGCCTTGAACTACCGGAGGCCCGCAAGGCTGCGGCGGAAGCCGGGAGGGCTTTCCGCGAACTTACGGGGTCTTGAACAAAGACATAAATAAAGTGGAGGAAACTATGTCAAAACTCATTTCGGCCGCGCTGGCCGTTGGACTTCTCGCCGGAACGGCCACCGCCTATGCGGATGAAACCGTCCGCTTCTGGTATCATTTCGACAATGCCGACAATCCCATGTCGGAACTGGTCGCGAAGTTCGAAAAGGAAAATCCCGGCATCAAGATCGAAGCCGAGAACGTTCCCTGGAACTCCTATTACGACAATCTCTACACCTCGATTGTCGCCGGCAACGCACCGGACGCGGCGATGGTGAAGATGTTCGCCCAGCCGCGCCTTGTGGAAATGGGTGCGCTGGAACCGATCGGCGAACGGATCGACGCCTGGGACGGCAAGGCCGACCTGCAGGACAATCTCCTCAACCTCACCAAGGCCTCCGACGGCAAGTCCTATTATCTCCCCATCCAGTATGTGGTCCTTTATCTCTATTACCGGCAGGACATGCTTGAGGAACTCGGCCTTGAAGTGCCGAAGACCTGCGACGAGTTCCGGGACGTGGCCATGAAACTCACCCGCGACACCGATGGCGACGGTCAGCCGGATGTCTACGGCTTCGGGTTCCGCGGCGGCAAGGGCGGTCACGATCACTGGGGCAGCTTCGTGCTTTCCCGCAATGTCGATTTCTCGGCAGGAAGCCTGACCAGCGATGCCGGCGTCGCCGGCACCCAGTGGGTGGTCGACCTCTTCGAAAAGGACAAGGTCTTCCCGCCCTCCGCGCCCAACGACGGCTTCAAGGAAGTCACCGGCGCCTTCAAGGCCGGCAAGACCGCGATGACGATCCACCACATCGGTTCTTCCAACGGCATGGTGGAAGCGCTCGGCGACGCCGTTTCCGCGACGCCCGTACCGGAATGCGGCGGCGGCCACTGGACGTCCTTCGGCGATGAGTCCACTGCAGTTTTCTCCACGGCGGAAAACAAGGACGCTGCCTGGAAGTGGATTTCCTTCCTGTCGACGGCCGGCAACAACACGGAGTTCAACAAGGCGACCGGTCAGTTGCCGGTGACCAAGACCGACAGTGAAGGCTGGACCCTGCATGAAAAGCGCTTCGTGGACGCGACGGTGCAGTCGCTGCCCTTCGCCAACCTGCTGCCGAACGCGCCGGAAACCTCCGACTTCGTGAACACGGTCTGGCCGGTGAACATGCAGCGCGCCCTGACCGGGGAAATCACCGCGGAGCAGATGAACGCCGAAATCGACAAGCTCTACAATCCCTGAGTCCTCCCCGGCGGGCCTTGCCGGGCACGTTGCCTTGCGGGGCCCGCCACTTTTCTGGACCCGGTTCACAAACACGACCTTGCCTGAAAACGGCAGACGGAAAACTTGAACTGCGTGCGGGAGACACCTCCCGCACCGAGTGGAAATTCGACCATGCTCACCATGAACGAACCGGCGGACAGACTGCCAGGCCGGGCGGCTCTTGCGCGAAAGGTTCTCCCTTACGCGCTGCTCTCGCCCGCCGTCCTCGTGACACTGGCCATCGTGTTCTTCCCGATGATCCAGGCCGCCTGGATGAGCCTGCACGACTATATCCTCTGGAAACCGAAGGACTTCACCTTTGTCGGGCTGAAGAACTTCACCGCTGCCCTGCAGGATGAGGTTTTCTGGATTTCCCTGAGACACACGATCATCTGGATCGCCGTGACGATCCCCGCGCAGCTTCTGCTCGGCCTCGCCACGGCCCTGCTTCTCAATCAGCAGTTCCCCTGGCGGCCTCTCGCCCGGGCCCTGATCATCATTCCCTGGGCGCTGCCGAGCGTGGTCATCGCCCTCATGTGGGTATGGATCTACGACGCCAACTACGGAATTCTGAACGAGTTCATGCTTCGCCTGGGGCTGATCAAGGCCTCGGTTCCCTGGCTCGCCGATCCCGACACCGCTCTCTACGCGATCATTCTGACACTCACCTGGCAGGGGTTTCCGTTCTTCGCGGTGATGATCCTTGCCGGCCTGCAGTCGATCCCCAAAAGCTATTACGAAGCGGCTTCGCTGGACGGGGCTGGCGCGCTGCGCCAGTTCTGGCACATCACCCTGCCGGGCATTTCCGGCGTGCTGGTGACCGCGGTTCTGCTGAGAACCATCTGGGTCGCCAACTCGATCGACGTTATCTACGTCATGACCGGCGGCGGTCCCGGCTATGCCACCTACACCCTGCCGCTCTACGCCTTCATCAAGGCGCGCACCAATCTGGACTTCGGCTACGGCTCGTCGCTTGCCGTCCTGTTCACGCTCATGCTTCTCGGGCTCGTGATTGTCTATCTCCGCCGCGCAGGGAGGTCTGTGAACTGATGGTTGGACGCAAATCCTTTCTGAAACGGATCCTGATCGTCGATCTGCCGATGCTGCTCGTCCTGGCCTTCACGCTCGGTCCCTACCTGTGGATGCTGCTCACCTCGCTGACGGCGGAGAACCGGCTGTTCACCGAAGGCCCGAGCCTGGTCGGCGCGACGCTCGAAAACTACATCCGCCTGTTTTCGACCGTCGGCTTTCTGACCAACCTGATCCATTCCTTCATCATCGCCGGCGGCACCGTTGTCGTCGGGCTCAGCCTGAGCGTGACGGCGGCCTATTCCTTTTCCCGCTTCTCGTTTCGCGGCAAACGCTACCTGCTGCTGCAGTTCCTGATCATCAACATGTTCCCGGTGGTGCTGCTGATCCTGCCTCTCTTCGTGATGATGCGCGTTCTGGGCATTCTCGACACCCACCTGGCGCTCATCATCGCCAATGCGACGGTCGCCATTCCCTTCTCCGTGTGGATGATGACCAGCTACATGAACGGCATCCCGAAAAGTCTGGACGAGGCGGCGATGACCGATGGCTGCACCCGGCTCGGCGCGCTCTGGCGCGTGGTCCTGCCGCTGTGCACACCGGGCATCATCGCCACCGGCATCTATATCTTCATCACCGCGTGGAACGAATATCTCTACGCCCTCACCCTGGGCGGGCGGAACGTGCGTCCGATCACCGTCGCCATCCAGACCCTCATCGGCGAATACGAGGTCGAATGGGGTCTGTTGACCTCCGGCGGCATCGTCGGCGCCATGCCCGCGACCATCCTGTTCCTGATCGTCCAGAAGCGCCTGATCAGCGGCCTCACCCAGGGCGCGGTCAAGGGATGACAACACTAAAGGCACTCAACGTGAAAAACCCCGTCGGCATCATTTCCATGCAATTCGTGCGGCCCTTTACCCGCGCCGATCTGGGCCTCTTCCGCCACATCCGCGACCTCGGCTTCGACTTTGTCGAGCTTCTGGTCCCCGAGCCTGACGACGACCTGGACCTGCGCGAGACCGCCGAGGCCCTGCGGGACGCGGATCTCGGCGTCGTGCTGGCCGCCCGGGTCAATCTGCAGCGATCGATCGCCGGCGAGGACGCCGGGTGCAGGCAGGGCGGCATCGACTATCTGAAACGCTGCGTCGAGGTGGCGTCTACGCTTGGAGCCCGGATCATCGGCGGCCCGCTCTATGGCGAGCCCCTGGTCTTCGCCGGCCGCGCCCCGGTCCCGTGGTCCGACGGGCAGATCCGGACAAGGGCGGACAGAACCATCGAAGGCCTGGCGGCGGTTGCGCCGCTCGCGGCCGGGGCGGGCTGCGTCTTCGCGCTTGAGGCCTTGAACAGGTTCGAGACCGATATCGTTTCCACCACCCGTCAGGCCATCGAAGTCTGCGACAGGGTCGACAATCCCGGCCTCGGGATCGTGCTCGACACGTTCCACATGAACATGGAAGAACGCTCCATTCCCGACGCCATCCGGGTCGCCGGGCCGCGCGTCGTGCATTTCCAGGCCAACGAAAACCATCGCGGTTTCCCGGGCACCGGCCATCTCGACTGGCCGGTAATCATGAAAGCACTTGCCGACATCGGCTATGACGGCCCGATCTCCCTGGAACCGTTCCGCAGGAACGACGACCGCGTCGGCCTGCCAATCGCCCACTGGCGCGCGCCGCGCGAGGACGAAACCGATAAACTGAAAGCCGGGCTCGCGCTGATACGCTCCTGTCTCGCCATGGCGGAGGCCGCCCAATGACCCTGAATATCGGATGGATCGGCTGCGGCCGCCACGCAACGCACATGCTCATGCCGCAGCTCGGCCGCAACGGCATCAATGTCACCGCCGTCTGCGACGTCAACGAAGGCGCCGCCGCCAATGCCGCCTGGCAGTATGGCGCGGAGGCCGTCTACAGCGATTATCGCGACCTGATCGCCCACAAGGGCCTCGATGCCATCGGCATGGCTGTCGGGCCGGATCTCCACCACGCAGCATCCATCGCCGCCCTTGAACGCGGCCTGCCGGTGTTCCTTGAAAAGCCCCCGGCGAAGAACACCGCCGCCGCGAAGGAAATCGCGAACGCCTCCGAACGCACCGGAAAACCCGTGCTGGTGGGCTTCATGAAACGGTATTCGACCGGCAACCGGATCGCCGGCAACGTCCTGCGCAAGGGAGATTTCGGCAAGGTGCTGGGCATTACCGGCACCTATATGACCGCGCCGACCTATTTTGCCGGTGAAGTCGACTATACCGGTTTCTATCTTCACCACTGCGTCCACTACATGGATCTCATACCCTGGTTCGCGGGCGATGACTTCGCCGACATGGCGCTTCGCAAGATCGAGCCGGAACCGGGGCACCTGCTCTTTCATCTCAATTTCGAATGCCGCAACGGCGCGATCGGCACCATCGTCATGGGCACGGTCCAGTCCCGGGGCACGCCGATGGAATCCATCCGGATCATGGGCGACCATATCCGGCTGGAAGTGGACAACGTCATCAATGTCGCCTGCTACAGGGATCCCCCGTTCAAGGCCGACGATCCCGCGGCAACCCTGTCGGACACATCGGACACGCTGTCCTGGACCCCCAACTTCACCGCGGCGGCCAATGAGGACCACAAGGGCTACAATGCCCTGATCGCCGATGTCGCTGCAGCCTTCCGGCAGGAAAGCTCCGCCGCCCCGGACATCCACGACGGGGTACGGGCGATGGCCAGTCTGGAACGGATGATTGCTCTGATTTGAGCGGACATGGCGGAACGGGAAGGGCTCTAGCAGACCGTTTCGATGCTGCCGATACTGCCGTCGGTTTTTTGCTCAACGCGGGTATGCGCCAGCAAAGCGGCAGCCAGATGCAAGGCGCTTTCACAGGCGTCGTCCCGGTACAGAGGCCACAATTGCATCAGGCCCTCGCAAATCAGCAGCAACTCTTTCTCGTTTTCCGGAAGCTTCGCCGATGCGGCCAGCCGCTGCGCGAATTCCTGCTTGTGGCGTTGCAGGAGGTTTCTCAACGCCTCGTTTTCCGGCGCTGCCGCAACAGCCGAATGAAACAGGCATCCGTGCGAGGCTTCGCTCTCCATCCAATGCCCGATCCGCCGGATGACTTCGTAAAGCGCATCCCGTGGAGACGCCGGCAGCCCGGAAAAGATCCGCGTCAGGTACCGTTCATGACGGAACTCGAGTGCGGCCAGGACCATGTCGTTCCTGGACGGATAATATTTGTACAAGGTGCGCAGGCTGACCTGCGCCGCGTCGCGCAGCATGTCGACATTCGGCACGGAAAAGCCGTGCGCGGCGAAAGCCCGCTCAAGGCCGGCAGCGATCTGGGTCTGGATTTCGCTCATGTTTGACATGGTAGAATGATTGCTCTACTAGACGCAAGTAGAGCAATCATTCTACCTGAGGAATTTCCCATGACATTGCCGGACACCATGAGCGGAATTGTCTTGACCGGACACGGCGGCCCCGAAGCTCTGCAATGGCGGACCGACCTCGCCGTACCCAAGCCCGGCGCGCGGGATGTGATTGTGCGCGTGGCCGCGGCCGGCGTGAACAACACCGACATCAACACCCGCGTCGGCTGGTATTCGAAGAACAACGAAGCTGCGGAAGATGCGTCCTGGGCGGGTGCAGCGCTCACGTTCCCGCGCATTCAGGGAGCCGACGTCTGCGGCCATATCGTCGCGGTCGGCGACCAGGTACCGGCGGACAGGATCGGCGAGCGCGTTCTGATCGAATCCTGCCTGCGCGAAGTGGACGGACACGAGCTGGAAAGAGCCTGGTACCTCGGGTCGGAATGCGACGGAGGTTTCGCGGACTACGTACGCGTCGCCGCCCGGCACGCCTTCAGTGTCGAAAGCGACCTGTCCGATGCGGAGCTGGCTTCGTTTCCCTGTTCCTATTCCACCGCTGAAAACATGCTGACCCGCACAAGGGTCGAACGGGGCGACACCGTCCTCGTAACCGGTGCGTCCGGCGGTGTCGGCTCGGCGGCCGTGCAGCTTGCCCAGGCACGCGGCGCACAGGTCATTGCGGTCACCGGCGCGTCGAAAGCCGCCGCGCTGCGCGAGCTCGGGGCCGCGAAAACGATTGGCCGGAACGACGATCCGGTCAGGGAACTCGGTTCTGGCAGCGTCGACGTGGTTTTGGACCTGGTGGCCGGGCCCGGATGGCCGGCGCTGCTTGACGTTTTGCGTCCCGGCAGCCGTTACGCTGTGGCGGGCGCAATCGCCGGGCCGCTCGTCGAGCTCGACATACGCACCCTGTACCTGAAGGACCTGAGCTTTTTCGGCTGTACTGTTCTTGAACCGGAAGTCTTCGGCAATCTGGTCGGCAGGATCGAGCGCGGAGAAATCCGGCCGCTGGTCGCGGCGACATTTCCGCTTGAGGATATCGGTAAGGCGCAGGAAGCTTTCGGTGAGAAAGGCTATGTCGGCAAGATTGTTCTGGAAGTCCGTTGAAGATTTTTTCAGAAGCAAAATATGGCCCGACAGCGAATCCGCAACACAGGCGCGGGGCACATCAGCCCTCGAGAAAATCCGCTTTCGGGCATTATCCACATGGCTTTGCATGACTTTCCGGTCGGATCTCTCGATCGCCTCGAAAATCGCATGGTGCTCGGACCGGACCAGCTTCAAACGGCCCTGCGGTTTCGTCAGCGACAGGTTTCTGGTCGGGTTCATGCCCGTCAGGATATTGGACTTCATGGACGATCTGGCCATTCTGCCTGGCGCTTTTCGTGGCGCTCATGCCGATCACCTACGTGCCGGCTTTCTCCATGTTCCAGCCGTCGCTGTTCGACTGAGAGCCCTGAGCGTTTTGCTGCGGCCAGAAGCCGATGCGGCGAATGCGATGATTTCGCCCTCCGGGCCGATGTCTTAAGGCGCCAGATCTCCCTGCGGATACAGGCGACTGCCGTTGCAGAACAAGTACCGCGCCGGTTCCTATTTCATCGAGCCGGAGAGCCCGGTCGAGAGAGCCGGAACCATCACGAGCAGCGCAAGAAAGGCCAGCAGCACCGCGAGAAACACCGTGTTGGCCCTGATCACCGAAACAACATCCTCCTTGCCTATCTGCGCCGCCACCAGCAAGGCGAGTGCAACCGGCGGCGTCACCTGTCCGATTGCCACCGTGACGACAATCAGGACCCCGAAATGTACCAGATCGACATCCAGCATGAGCAGTGACGGCAGCAGAACCGGCATGATCATCGGGATCAGCGGGTCGAGCACCATGCCGGCGATCAGCGCCAGCAGCAAAAGCGCCATGATCTGCAGGGCACCAGTTTCGAACGGAAAGACAATCGCAATCGCATCGGCCAGCGCGACAGGTACCCGCGCCTGCGAAAGTGCCCAACCAAGCGCTGTCGACAGACCGACGACCAGCAGAATTTCACCGGTCAGGACAGCCGCGTCGACAAGCACCCGGTATAGCCCCTGCAAATCGAGCGAGCGATAGATCACCATGGAAAGGAACAGGGCATAAGCCACCGCGAAGGCGCCGGCTTCGGACGGTGTGAAAATACCGAAAACCAGCCCGCCGATGATCAGGCCGGGCAATCCCATCGGCAGGATGGCGTCCCTGGCCGCGCGCATCAGCTCACGCCATTCGAAAGCCTGGGAGGGTTGCCAGCCATTGCGCCGGGCGAGGACACCGATTGCCAGCATCAGCGCAGCGGCCATCAGCACCCCCGGGATGATACCGGCGATAAACAAGGCGCCAAGCGATGTTCCCGTGACCGCCGAATAGAGGATCATCGGCGAAGATGGCGGCACCAGAACGCCTATGCCCGATGACGTTGCTGTAAGCGCTGCCGCGAAAGGCCCCGGGTAGCCTGCGGATTTCATCTTGGGAATGACGATGGAGCCTGTCCCTGCGAGATCTGCGACCGACGTCCCGATCATTCCGCCGAACATCAGGCTCACCCCGACATTCACATGGGCAAGACCGCCACGCATCCAGCCGAACAGCGCACCGGCAAACGCGAACAGCCTGTCGGCGATGCCGCCTGCATTCATGATCCCGCCTGCCAGAATGAAAAGCGGCAAGGTCACCAGAACATAGTCGGAAAGCCCGGCGAGCGTCTGCTGGGGCATTGACATGATCCAGCCGCCGCTCACGAACAGAAAGACGACGACTGAAGCAACCAGTGCGATGATAATCGGCATTCCGGCAAGCGCCAGAATGCACAGGGTCGCGATGGTGGATCCGGCAAGCAGGAGCATAGAATCAATCCCTTATGGCGTGATACGCCTGAACGCAAAGCGCGAGAGCGAGCCCGATCAGGGCGAACAGCAAACCGAACATGCCGATCGCCTTGGGCAGTCGCAGCAATGGCGACAGGTCCTTGCCGAACAGGGCCGTGTACTGCCAGGTGACATGAGCAAAAAAGCCCAGCAGAAGTATCCCCGCCACAGCGGTTAGCACCTGCATCATCTTGAGATGCCGTGCGGGCAGACGGCACACGATCACGTCACAGCACATCATGGCGCCACGCGCCGCCGCGATCACGACACCGCACGCGGCCACCCATATCATCGCGTTGAGCACGATTTCCTCGGTCCACGGGAGAGGGCGTGAAAACAGATATCTGCCGGTGGCGTTGGCAAATACCAGTACGGCAATCACCGCCATGAGCAGGGCGGCGGCGGCCTCGACGATCCGGACCGGCAGGCGCAGGAGACGATCTTTGACAGGCGCCTGCAAGACATGATGGATATCTGGTTCGACGGTATTCATGTGCGTTCAGCCAATCGTTTGTCGAAAAGGCGCCCGTAACCGGGTTTGGCGCCATTGATGCCGGCGATCTCAAGGCAATGCCAGAACGAGGCCTGGACCGCCGAAATCACCGGTTTGCCCAGTTCTTCCTCCAGTGCCTGGATGACACCCGCGGAACGGAAATTGGTGCAACTGATAAAAACCGCGGTTGCTTCGGGTGTATCGATTTCGCAAACCATGTCGAAGATCGTTTCAAGCGGCACCTCCGCGAGCGCCTGATCCTCATCGATGCCCAAATTCTTGTGGGAGAGAACCTTGTGATCGTTCTCTTCGAGGAACCGGATTGCACGCTGATGCACGCCGTCCACGTAAGGGGTCGCAAGGACGACCGGACCGGCAGCGACTTCCGCAAGCGCGGCCAGGCTGGCGGTCGATGCCGTGTTGACCTTTTTTCCCGGCGCCCATTCGGTGAGCTTTTTCATCAGCCCATGATCGTAAGCGGTGCCGTGCAGGAACGAAGCGCTCGTGCCGCCAAAACACAGGACGTCGATCGGCGCGGAGGCCAGAAGACGCGCCGCTTCTTCCAGCTGAGGCGCATTCATCATCGCCTCGATCCCCTCGACGGTGACCTTCGGCAATTTGATACGCGTGGTGTGAACGGAAACACCGGGGGCGGCCATCGCCCACATCTCCGCTTCCATGACCACGGAAGAGGCCATGAAGATCAGGCCGATGCGCCCGAGATCTCCATTGCCGTCAAACCGGAAAACCGGGGCGCGATGCGCCCCGGTTGCTACCGTCTGTGAACCGGCATTCATTGTAATGCTTTCTCCACTGCGTTCATGAATTCTGGCGTTATGATCGTGGCTATCTTGGCTTTGACGGGCTCCGCTGCCGCCTTGAAAGCTGCAAGGTCCGGCTCGTTGACCGTGACACCTTCTTCCTTGAACACCGCAACGAGGCTCGCATCGCTCTCATCCGAGGCAACGCGTGTCGCCTCGGCGCCAGCCGCGGCGGCTGCAAGCAATGCTTCCTGCTGTTCAGCGCCGAGCGCATCCCAGGCGGAACCATTCATCGCCAGAGTAATCGGCGTGTAAACGTGCTTGGTCAGGCTGATGTATTTCTGAACTTCGAAGAACGAGAATTCCTTGACCACGGAAAGCGGATTTTCCTGGCCGTCCAATACGCCCTGGCGCAGCGCTACATAGACCTCACCGAGGTTCATTGGTGTCGGCGCTGCCCCCAGCATTTCAAATGCCAGAATGCGGGTTTCACTGCCTGGTGTTCGCAGTTTAAGCCCGGCAAGATCCTCAGGCGTTTCGATGGGGCGGACATTGTTGGAGATAACGCGGAACCCCAGTTCGCCAAAGGCAAGTACCTTGAGGTCATTGGTTTCGCGCAGGGATTTCGCAAGCATCTCCCCCAGTTCACCGTCGAGCGCAGCGCGTGCGGTTGCCTTGTCCTCGAAAAGGAACGGCATATCGAACACGGCGAACTTGCTGTCGAGCGCGACCACGTCCGACCCCAAAGGCACGATCTGCACTTCGCCGGCCCGCAGCAACTGGGTCAGCGCATTCTCGTCGCCGAGCGCGCCACCTTCATAAAAATCGACCGTAAAGGCATCGTTTCCCGCAATCTCGTCCTTGAAGGTGGTGAGCATCAGGTTGAGAGGGTCGCCGGGATTGGTTTCCACCGCCATGCGCAGTGGGGTCTGTGCGAGTGAAGGCGTCGCGGCGAGACCGAAAACGGTGAAGCCGATGGCAAGAAGTCTGTACATGTTCATCATGTTCATTTGTCTCCATGTGCGATGGATACAAAAGAGCAATTCCCATGCCAAACAGTCTTCTATTTGATTCTAAAAGAAAAATTCAATATTGTTCTCGGAAAGTCGCTGGACAATTGCCGCGTTCTTACGTTTCTTGTGTTCAATTTTAGAGCAATATATTTATGCTATACATTAAATAGGTTTTGACAATTCATGGATATTCAAAAAATAATAGCTCCACGAAAATTCTCGCAGAGCTATACTTTAAATAGACTTAAATTATTTATTCTACCGGAACGGTTATCTCTACAGACCGTCTGCCCGCCAACGCCACATACCAGCGCCCCAGGTCCGGATGACTGATCCGCCACTCCAGTTCGGCAAACCGGAAGTCCAGGTATCCGAGCGCGCAGACATAGCTGATCACGCCGATATCGAATGCACCGGATATGTCCGCGCAATCGCGCTGCATCTCACCAAGTGCGTCATTCACCTTGCTCAACTGGGCATCGCGCCAGGCCGCCGACCTCGCATCCGCCGGCCGCGCGACAGTTTCATATCGTGCGAGAAGTGCTGCATCCATCAGCCCGTCACCGAGAGCCTGCCGGCGCAGTGCCGCCCAGCGCGCCACACCGTCTCGCGGAAAAAGCGAACCTTTGCAGCGGAAATCGAGATACTCGCAGATCACCCGGCTATCATAAAGAACAAGTCCGTCATCGGCCCGCGCCGCGGGCACCTTGCCCAAAGGATTGAACGCCTTGATCCTGTCATCCCGGTTGACGGGATGCGCCGCCGAGTCGAGGCACACTATCTCGTCGGCGACACCGAGTTCGTGCGCGCAAATCATCACCTTGCGGACATAGGGCGAGGTCGGGGCGTAATAGAGCTCGAGGATCATGCGCCCACCCCTGCCACGTCGAGGACGATCTTGCCGATATTCGCGCCGGCATCCATCATTTCATGAGCCTCGCGGACATCGGAAAACGGGATCACCGCATGGATCGTCGGCCCTACCGAACCGCCGGATACGAGCGGCATGAGTTCGCGGCAAACCCCGTGGGCGATAAGGGTTTTCTCAGCATCGGATTTCGGCCGCAGGGTAGACGAGGTCAGCCAAAGCCCCTTTTTCATGATCATCGGCAGATCGACCGACACCGTTGCGCCGTTAAAGAATGACAGGCTGACATGCCGCCCTCCCGGCGCCATGCAGGATAGGTTGCGAGCCACATAGTCGCCGCCGACAATGTCGATCACAATGTCGACGCCTCGATTTCCTGTGCGTCGCAGAACCGCTTCAGCGAAGTCCTCGTCGCGATAGTTGATGACCTCATCCGCGCCCAGCTTGCTGGCAACAGTCGCTTTTTCCCGGCTGCCAACTGTCGCCAGAACAACGGCGCCTTTGGCTTTGGCAAGCGCAATGGCAAGGGTTCCTATGCCGCTGCCACCACCATGGATGAGCACGGCGTCACCGGCCTTGAGCGCCCCCCGTTCGAAAAGATTGTGCCAGACCGTGAACAGCCCTTCGGGTAGCGCACCGGCTTTAATGAGGTCGAGACTGTGCGGAACAGCAATGCAATGATCTACCCGCGCCAGGCAGTATTGGGCATAACCGCCGGCGCTGACCAGCGCCATAACCTCGCGGCCGATCCAGGACCTGCTGACCCCCTCCCCTGCAGCGACTATTTCTCCGGCGATTTCCAGCCCGAGTATATCGCCCGCCCCCGGTGGAGGCGTTGCCACCCCGGTGCGTTGCATGATGTCGGGCCGGTTGACCCCGGCCGCGGCGACCCTGATCAGCACATCGCCCGGTCCTGGCTGCGGCACGGCCCGCTCCACAATATCCAGCACTTCCGGGCCGCCAGGTTTACGGGCGACGACTGCGGACATGGTCGACGGAACTGGCACTACAAAATCTCCCTGGCCGTTGATGGAATTGGGCGTATCTGGTGTCTTGGGACTCGCAATCATTGCGGTATCCACTCTGAAAGCGGTGTCGAAAGCCTGGAGGCAAGGCGCTCCAGCATGGTGCTGGCGGCGGCGAGTTCTTCGATGGCAATCCACTCGTCTGCCTTGTGCGCCCGATCCATGTTTCCCGGGCCGCAGACAAGAGTTGGAATTCCGGCCTCGGAAAAGAGGCCCGCCTCCGTTCCGAAACTCAGACTGAGGGGAGATCCGGAATCCTGCGCCAGCTTTCTGACCGCCTGCGCGTGAGGGCCATCTCCATCCGTCAGCAATCCCGGGTACCGTGAAATTTCCTCGATCACCACTCCGCATTCGGGTGCCCGGGCCTTGAGCGCTTCTCCCTCGGCCTCGGCCTGCGCAAGGATGGTTGCGATGACAGCTTCCGTATCGACTCCCGGCAGGGACCGCAGTTCAAACTCCAGCGACGCCTGATCGGGCACAAGATTAAGCGCACCGCCACTTATAAGAGAGCCCACGTGCAGGGTGGAAAATGGCGGATCGAAAGAACTGTCCCCGCCCTTCCGGGCAAGACTATCCGCGCGTGCCTTGATCTCGAGCGCCAGCTTCGCGCCGCTCCAGAGCGCGCTTGCCGCCTTATGCGGCATGGCCGAATGCCCCGTCTTGCCGCGAAAGGTGATCCTTTTCGCCAGTTTTCCCTTGTGGGCGTTTGCCACCTTGAGGCCTGTCGGTTCTCCCACGATACACAGGCCGGGAAGCGCCGGCAGGGCAGCTATATGCTCCACCAATGGCGGCGCTCCCTTGCAGCCAAGCTCTTCGTCATGGGAGAACGCCAGAATGACCGGCGTTTCGGTAGCGCTGCTGGCAAGATTTGCCGCTTGCGCAAGGACGACGGCCAGGAAGCCTTTCATATCCGTCGCGCCCCGCCCGTAGACGCGCCTATCGCGGACGACAGCTGAAAAAGGATCGGTTGTCCAGGGCTGCCCTTCGACCGGGACAACGTCGGTATGGCCTGACAGGACGACGCCGGCTCGCGCGGGATCGCCGGCGATTGCCACGAGAGAGGCCTTCTCGCCGTCGGGAGACGGTATACGCTGGAACGCATAACCAAGCGGCGAGAGAACTTTCTCGATATACTCCACAATATCAATATTACTGTATTTACTTACTGTATTTATTTCAATAAGATCAAATAAATACTGTTGATAATCTTTTGTCATTTATATAAACTCTCTTTTATAGAAATAAAAGAAAGGTAATTATCTTGACCTATTCTATTGCGGCGCAGTGTCCGATTTCCGGCGCATTCGGCATTGCCATCACGTCTTCGTCCATATGCGTGCCGAGCCGCTGCGCATGGATCGGCCCTCTGGGCGCGGTCGTCACGCAGAACGTTACAGACCCCGGTCTCGGCCCGGCAGGCCAGGCGCTTTTGCGCCAGGGCCTGCAGGCAGGCTCTGTCCTTGACATCCTGCGGGATGGCACGCCGCAACCCGAATGGCGCCAGATCGGTGTGGTCGACCGCTACGGCAAAACCGCCTTTCACTCTGGAGCCGAAGCGCTCGGCACTGCAGCCGTCGCACAGGGAAATGCCGCCCTTGCCATGGGCAATCTCCTCTCCAACGAAGACGTCCCCCAGGCAATGATCCGTGCCTTTTCCGCGACCGGTCCCGGCATGCCGCTTGCCGAGCGGCTGCTCGGTGCTCTTGAGGCCGGACTTGATGCCGGTGGCGAAACCGGAGACGAACATTCGGCGGGCCTGCATGTCGCCAACCGGTTCGACTGGCCGGTCGTCGATCTCAGGATCGACTGGAGCGACACACCCATTGCCGGGCTCAGGGCACTGTGGACGCGCTACAAGCCGCAACAGGCCGAATACGAATTGCGCGCGCGCAATCCTTCCGATGCTCCCACCTTTTGAACAGGTCATGCCCCCTCGCCTTCCTTCGGGAAGGCGACGAGCCCCTCCGCCGGCAAGCGCAAGGCGACCTCTCCTCCAAGAGGCCAGCGCCCCATCGCGGCCGGATCGGCACTCCGCACCAGCACCCGCCCGCCTTCTGCATCGGCGCATTCGAGATACAGATCGACATACCCTCCCTGATAGACATGGGAGGTGACGCGGGCGGAGAGCGTGTCTGCCGTCCCGGATTTCTCAAGGGTGATCTGTTCGGGACGGGCAAACAGCATTGCCGGCCCCGCCTGGAGATCGCGCGCCGGAAAAGCTCCATATGTCTTGCCGCCAAGCCTGACCGTGCAGGTACCGGCCCCGGTATTTTCGGCTTCGCAGGGAAAGAAATTCGAATCGCCGACAAAACCTGCAACAAAACTGTCGGTTGGCGAACGATAGATGACATCGGGAGCGGCGATCTGGCGAATGCGGCCCGCGGACATCACGGCGATTCTGTCCGACATGGAGAGCGCCTCGCCCTGATCGTGTGTCACGAATACGGTCGTCACCCCAAGGCTTCGCTGAATTTCCTTGAGTTCAACCTGCATCGCGGCCCGCAGATTGCGGTCCAGCGCGGAAAAGGGCTCGTCGAGCAACAGTACCTTGGGCCGGATAACCAGCGCACGCGCCAATGCGACACGCTGCTGCTGCCCACCGGAAAGCTGCGCCGGGCGCTGATCGCCCTTGTTCTCGAGCTTGACCAGCGCCAGGGCCTCGGCAACCCGCCTGTCGATCTCGTCCTTGGAAACCCCGCGCATGCGCAACCCGTATCCGATATTGCGGGCCACATTCATGTGCGGAAAAAGCGCATAGTTTTGAAAGACGATGCCGATCTCGCGTTCGTGCGGCGGCATATCGGTTACCAGCGAACCACCGATGAAGATTTCGCCTTCGTCGGCTTCCAGAAATCCCGCCATCAGATTGAGCAGCGTGGTCTTGCCGCATCCGGAAGGCCCCAGCAGGGTCAGGAATTCCCCGTCGGCAACCTTGAGCCAGGTGGTATCGAGCGCCCTTGTATCGCCAAAGCACTTGGCGACGCCATCGATCTGCACGGCGGGCCGGCTTTTCCGGGTGCCGGAAAGCGAAATCTGTACTTCGCGGCTGGTTGAAGCGCTGGGCTGATCAATCAACATTGAATACCTTGTCGAGTCCGAAGATGGCATTTGCCGCCAGAAGCAATCCGGCCGTGGCGAGGATGTAGACCACCGACAGCGCGGCAAGTGTGGGGTCGGCATATTCCCGCACATAATTGTACATGGCGACCGGCAGCGTATGTGTGGCCTGGTTGGCGACGAACAGCGTCGCGGTGAATTCGTTGAAGGAAAGAATGGCGGCAAACAGCCAGCCGCTCAAAAGCCCGGGCAACAGCAGCGGGATCGTGACCGTCGTCAGCACGCGGCCGGGCGATGCCCCAAGACTTGCAGCGACGGATTCGTAACGCGTGTTGAAGTTCTGCAACGAGATGAAAACCGACCGCAGCACGAACGGCAATACAATGACCGTATGCGTGAAGACGACCAGAGGATAGGTGCGTGGCACCGAGATCATCGAGGCGAGCATCAGCAGACCGAGCCCGATCGTGAACTGCGGAATGACCAGTGGCGAAAGCAGTATCATCTCGAGTGTTCGCCTGAAGCGGAACTCATAGCGAAACAGCGCATATCCGAACGCGCCTCCGACAAGCAGCGCGATCGAGGATCCCCAGAAGGTCACAACGAGGCTGTTGCGCAACCCGTGACCAAAATCAGCATAGCTGAACGCGTTGATGTACCAGCGCCACGACAATTCCTTTGGCGGAAAGGCAAGAATGGCCGACTGGTTGAACGAAGCGACAGTCACGACAATTGCCGGGAGCAGCACGAACCCGAGTATCCCTGCGACTACCAGATATCCGAGAACTTTCAGTCCCTTTGAAACCAGCTTAGCGGGCATGGGTTTCTCCTGCCGGGATGATCCGCTGTGCGATGAATCCGATCAGCGCCAGCACAAGAAAGGTGAAAACCAGCCCGGCCAGCGACAGGCTTGCGGCAAACGGAAAATTGAAGGAAGCAAAGCCGACTTGGTAAACCAGGGTTGAAATCGTGGTGACCTGTCCGCCGCCGATAAGCTGCGGTGTGGCGAAGGCGCTGAAGGTCCATGCAAACGCCGTGGTCGTGCCGGCGACAATTCCCGGGACCGACAGCGGCAGCGTCACTGTGAGAAAAGTCCGGATCGGACCGGCGCCGAGACTCTGGGCCGCCTTGTCGAGATTGCGGTCGATATGCGCGAGGGCGGCCGTCAGCATGACGAAGACGATCGGCATGGTGAAGTGGACCAGAGCCACAACGACGCCGGTAGTGGTGAACATGAGATGGACGGGCTTGTCGACGATACCCAGCCCGAGCAGCACGGAATTGACGAAGCCCTGATTGCCCAGAACGATAATCCAGGAATAGGTTCTGACGATCTCGCCGAGGAAAAGCGGCGTCACGGCGATAACGAGAATGGTGCTGCGCATGAACCTGCTGCGGGTTCGCAAGAGGGCGAGCGCAAGCGGATAGGCCAGGATCAGCGAAAACAGGGCCGTGTAAAAGCACAACGCCAGCGTCCGGGCGAAGGCGCGGCCATAGGCGGGGTGCACGATTTCGGAGAAATTGGACAGCGTGAAGCCGCCCGGCTCGAGCATCCCCGGAATATACGCACGGAAGCTGAATTGCAGAACAGCGACCAGCGCGGCGGAGAAACCGAACGCCACGAAACCCGCGGGCGTTACGAACCATCCAAGGTAGGGGCGCACCTTCATTTGCTCGGCCTTTCCAACGAGAATGGAGGCGGCCGATGTGAACCGCCGCCTCCGCCTTCCTTGCGTTACTGTCCGATCATGTTCTCCGCGAACCACTGACGCCATTCGGCTGTCATTTCGGCACGCAGCTTGTGATCGATGATCAGCGTTTCGCTATCCCACTGTTCAGCGGTGGTGAAGACGCCCGGCAATGACGCGACCTCGTCGGAAAGCGGTGCGCCGGTAACGACCGGGCTTCCCTTCTTGATCTCCGCGATCTTTGCCTGCACTTGGGGATCGAGGGCAAAGTTGATGAACTGGTAGGCAAGCTCAAGCTTGTCCGTTCCCGCGTTGATGCCCATCGTGTCGACACCCAGCACCGCGCCTTCCTTGGGAATGGCAAGCTCGATATTCACGCCTTCGCCCTTCATGTGATAGGCGTTCATCGACAACAGGATCTGGACGGGTGTTTCGCCGGTTGCGATCAATTGCTGGGAATTCGCATCGTTTGTGTAGAACGCCTTGAAGTTGGGCTTCAGCTTCAGCAGCTTTTCCTGCCCGGCTTCCCAACCGGCCGCATCGCTGCCTTCCAGCATGGCCGAAACGGCGATGATATGGCTCGGATCGAAATCCGGAGCAGCGATCATCCCTTCGAGTTTCGGCGACCAGAGGTCTTCCCAGCTGTCGAAGTCCACGCCTTCGGGAATAAGATCGGGACGGTAACCGATGGTGTAGACGTAAGCCCAGGCCCCGATGTGATACGGGCTTATGACAGCCTGACTGACCAGCGCGCCGGAATTCGGCAGTTTCGACAGGTCGAGTTCTTCGAAAAGACCCGCATTCGCATAGAGCCACCCGATGTGACTGGTGGTGAAAGTGATATCGCTCTCGGGCGTACCGCCCGCAAGACGCGCGGCGTTCAGACGGTCGATGGTGCCGCCGGTGACGAACTCGACGTCGACGCCGGTTTCCTCGGTGAATTTGGCGGCGATGGTTTCCTGGATCAGGTCACGCCAGCTTCCACCCCATGAACTGACGACGAGCGTCTCGGCGAGAACGGGCTGGATGGTGGTCAGAGCTGCGAGCGCAGCGATGGTCAATAGACGTTTTGGCATTTTGTGGCTCCCCTTTAAGTCACACAAATTGGGTGGGCGAATTGCAGCTGCGCACCCTTAATGCCTACGAAGCGATCACTGTAAACGCAAGCCTAATTATTAGGCTTTGTGCTCTTTTTTATAATAAATTCAATAATTTAGATCAGAAGATTGGAGCAGCAAAGCCATCCCGAAGCGGGTTGGCTTCAGGACAGATTGGCTGAAATTTTTCCGGCCGGTCGGGCCGGGTTCAGTCAGGAATTACGGCAATGATGTCGATTTCCATCAGGTATTCGGGCTTGGCCAGGCCTTCGACGATCAGACCGGTTGAAACCGGATAGACGCCCTTCAACCATTTGCCGACCACCCGGTAGACCGGGTCGCGGCAGGAGCGGTCCGTGATGTAGATGACGATCTTGACGATGTCACCGAGCCCCGATCCGGCCTCTTCAAGAAGGGTTTTGGCGCATGCCATCGCGTTTTCGGTCTGCGCTGCGGCATCGCCGATCCCGACGATGTTGCCATCAAGGTCCATCGCCGTTTGACCGCGCACATAAACGGTATTGCCGGCCCTCACGACCATGCAGACGTCATTGTCGAGGTTCTGTTCGGGATAGGCGTCCCTGGTATTGAATTTGCGCAGGCGCGTATGCGTCGTCATGTGCACGCCTCCTGTTGCAGGGCCTGTATCTGGTGAAATCCGCGATCGCAGAACACCAGCGGGCGTGCCTCGGCCATACGCAAGCCAAGAACCTCACCCGCAATGATCCGGTGCGTGCCGAACTCGAACACACCCGCGACCCGGCACTCGAAATTGCAAAGAGCATCGGCCAGTGCCGGCAATCCGCTGTCGAGGTCGTCCCAATCGGCAACCGCGAAGCGATTTTCGCGCATTTCCGGCACGAGGCCGGCAAAGACATTCGCGACCCGCTCCTGATGCTGAGCAAGGATGTTTGCGACGAACTGCCCGTTTTCGAGCATTGTCGCCAGGGCCCGGCTATCCTTGTGCACCGAGAGCACGACAGAGGGCGGTTCCATTGACAGCGAGCAGAGGCTTGAGACGGTGAGACCGGCCCTGCCGGCATGACCGGCAGTGGTCACCACGGCGACACCGGAGGCGGTTCTGCGCATGGCTTCGCGAAACCGGTCGGTTTCGAAGGTGGAGGTCATCAACAATTACCCCTTCACCTGGTCGGAAAGACCGGCCGACTTTCGCACGAAATCGAGCGGACCCTCGAAGTCGAAACTCTGATAGACGGCGGCAAGGTGGGAAAAGTGCGGCGCCTGCGCAAACTGCACGAAAGTGAGGCGGTGACCGGCATAATCGGAGTTGAGCAGGTCGCGGGCAAAGGCCAGCAGCTTGCGGCGGTCATCGGCCTGCCAGCGCTGATTGAGCGAATAGAACTTGTTCAGCCATTCACCCGACCCGTCGGCCTCGAAGGAATCCGCATTCGGCGTGATGCATATCTGCCCGCCGCAGAGTTCGCGGGCGATATGCATCATGTTCTGCAATTGCGATACAGCAAACACGCGGCCCGCATAGAGCATCGACTGGTGCGGCATCAACAGACCGCCGGGGCTTCTCTGCGCCGCGGCGATCGAAGCCGTCAGATGGGCGTTGATGCCCTCGCGATAGCAGACAAGATCGGCGATCTTCTCACGAACGGCCTGCAGTTTGTCGAGGCCTGTCTGCCTGGCGTTCCACAGCGCCGTACCGATCATCATGTCAGCGACATAAAGAAGGCGGAGCACATAGGGAAAGGCGGAATAGCGATGCAACGAGGACCGCACATACTGTGCCGCCTTCGTGTGACGGTAAAAGAAGACGTCTTCCCAGGGGATGAGAACGTCATCGAAAACGACCAGGGCTTCGACTTCGTCGAATTTGTTGGAAAGCGGATAATCTGCCGCCCGCGACTTGCCGGCAAAGCCTGACCGGCAGATATGCTTGACCCCCGGCGCACCCATTTTCACGATGCAGCCTACGGCATAGTCGGACAGTTCTTCGTCGGCCCAGGCGCCTACCGTTGGCTTGAGGAAAGCCTGATCGGCATAGGCGGCGGCGGTTTCGAATTTCGCTCCGCGAATGACGATGCCAGCGTCTGTTTCCCTGGTGACGTGAACCATCATGTCCGGATCACGGTCCCGGGGAGAGAGCGAACGGTCACCCTTCGGATCCGTGTTGGCGGAAACGTGGAAGATGTCGTTGTCGGTAACCGCCTGGATATGCCGGTCGATATTGTCGGAGAACCGGTCGTCAATAGAAGCCAGCACATCGCGGCCATCGCAGAGAGACCACATCTCGCCTATGGTCTCATCGCCGACACGGGTCACAACACCACCTATGTCGTTCATGACCGCATCCACGGCCTCCAGCTTGTCGGCCCAGTCCTTTTGTTCGTGCGGAAGCTTGTAGAGAACGGGGTTGGTCTTGTTGTTGTCCCGGTAAGTCATCCTCTCCTTGTAAGCCGGGTCGTGCTGCATGTCGTACATGCGCGCCCGCACATCGACGATGGGCTTGAAGGCAGGGTGGGTGGTGACGTCCGTTACCTTTTCGCCATCCATCCAGATTTCGCGTCCATCCTTAAGACCTTCGCGATACTCGTTCCCCGTTCGGATCATAATTGTCTCCAGCGATTGTCACTGGACGCAGCATGACTCGAGCGCTAGCATCAATAAAATATTGTTTATCTGGCGCTAGGATTAAAAAAAACTATGCATCTGTCTTTGCGAACGCTTCAGTACATCGTCGCGACGGCCGAGACGTTGAGCGTGACCGAGGCATCGCGGCGCCTGAACGTCTCACAGCCATCGATTTCGACGGCAATTTCCGCGATGGAAACGGAAATCGGCGTGGAGATCTTCGTACGCCACCATGCTCGTGGCGTCTCTCTCACCCCGGCGGGACGGCAATTCGCAAACGCTGCCCGGCGGCTGCTCAAGCATGCCGACGAATTCGAGAGAAACATGCGATCACTTGGCGACGCGATGTCCGGCGAGATAACGATCGGGTGCTTTTCCACCCTTGCCACGCGTTTCATGCCGGGCCTCATGTCGGAATTCGCAAAAATCGCGCCTGGAATCGAGGTCTCTCTGCGTGAAGGCGATCAGGAAGAGATCATTCGCGGACTCGTCTCGGGAGAGGCCGAGCTCGCGCTCGCTTACGGCTTCGCCCTGCCTCCGGAAATCTCTGGCGAACGGCTTGCCGAGCTGCCGCCTTACGTGATGGTCTCCGCCGACCACCGTCTGGCAACGCGCCAGCGAATTTCGCTCGCGGAAATTTCCGAAGAGCCCTTTATCCTGCTCGACCTGCCGCACTCGCGCGAATACTTCTTTTCGTTATTCGCCCTGGCAGGCACCGAAGCGCAGGTGCTCTTCCGCTCGCGCTCCTATGAGCTGATCCGCGGGCTTGTCGGGCACGGGCACGGGTATACCATTCACAATGCCGTCCCCGGCAGCTCCCAGGCTTATGACGGCAGCCGGATCGCGGTTCTGGGGATAGAGGATGCGGTTCCGCCCGTGCACGTCACCAGCTTGCGGCTCGAACGCCAGACGCTGCGCCCTGCCGTGGAGGCTTTCGCGAATTTCCTGCGCGCCGCTTTTGCGCCGGGCGGTATTTTCGATCCTGTCTCAATATCCCCGCGCGGGATCTACCCTGTGGCGGACACTCCCGCCGGCCCGTAGCCGATTGATATTCTCCGCGATCTGGCGCGCTGCCGAACGGGGGATCGCGACTGAGGCAATATGTGGCGTGATGAGCACGTTCTCCATCGACCAGAGCGGGCTGGATTCGGGCAAAGGTTCAACCTCGAATACATCGAGTGTCGCCCCGCCAATGTGTCCGGACCGAAGAGCCTCGACCAGGGCTGCCTCGACAATGATCTCGCCGCGCGAAACATTGATGAGCCTAGCCCCTTTTGGAAGTTGCGCCAGCCGGTTTGCGTCGAGGAGTTGCCGGGTTTCGGGGGTCGCGGGCAGCATCACCACCGAAATCTCGCTGTCGGCAAGAAAGCCGTCGAGCGCAGCCATGCCGTTGAAGGTTTTAACCCCGTCGATCTTCTTTTCCGAGCGCGACCATCCGCGCACGTCAAAACCGAGCCGGGCAAGTTCACGCGCGGCACAGCCGCCCAGTTCCCCGAGCCCGAGCACGCCGACCTTTATGTCCCCGGCGTCACGCGGATGCAGGTAGTGCCATTGCCCCGAGCGTTGCGCCTTTTCGAATTGGGGAATATCCCGCGCGTAGCGCAACACCGAGAACTGAACGTAGCCCGCCATCATTGTTGCCATCTCGGGATCTGAAATCCGGGTGATCGGCACATCCGGAAGATCGGTGCGGCTGACCAGGGCGTCCACGCCGGCGCCCAGGTTGATGATCAGTTCGAGATTGGGATAGGCGGCGAAAAAATCCGCGGGCGGCTTCCACACGAGCGCATATTTGACTGCTTGCGGATCGTCCACGGCCTCCGGCTCGAGAATATCGACCTCCTGCAGATGCGCGGCCAATGCATCGCGCCAGACGGGAAATGGATCGACAACGCTGCCGAAAACCAGAATATCGCGGCTCATGCCTGTTCCTTTACGAGATCGCTTAACGCCGTTATCGCCAGACAGTAGCCGCGCGCACCCAACCCCGCAATGACGCCGGTCGCGGCCCTGGACATGTAGGAATGGTGCCGGAACGGTTCCCGTTTCCAGATGTTGCTCATGTGGCATTCGATGATCGGCCCCTCGAACGCCAGCAAGGCGTCGAGAATGGCGATCGAGGTGTAGGTCAGCCCGGCTGCATTGATGACAATGCCATCCGCATGGGTGCGCGCCTCCTGAATCCAGTCGATGATTTCACCTTCGTGATTGGACTGGCGAAAATCGAGTTCGGCCCCGATCGCAGCGGCCTGTTCGATGCACTTGTTCCTTATGCTCTCGAAACTGTCGCTGCCATAGGTTCCGTTCTTGTCGAGACCGTAAAGATTGGCGTTGGGGCCGTTGATAAACAGGATGCGCATGGTTGAAACCGCTTTCATGTCCGTCTGTTCGTCACTTCATGACCAAGGCTAGGCGAGACCGGTTCCCGGAGAAAATCGCATATTCGTATTCACTGCATAGGCAGACACTAAGCCATTGAAGTTCTGACAGGACCGGCCGGCGGACGGCTTCGGCGAAAGGTCTTGCCAGACGTTTCAATATAGGGTAGCCCCCTATATTATGAGCCATACGATCAGACACAAGTCCAAGCTCGTCGCCCGTGTGCGCCGGCTGAAGGGACAGATGGAAGCCATTGAACGTTCGCTGGAGGCGGAGGCCGGCTGCGCGGACATTCTCAACCAGGTTGCCTCCGTACGCGGCGCCATATCGGGCCTAACCGCCGAGCTGATGGAGGAGCATATCCGCGAGCATCTCGTCGAAGCGCCGGAAAGCGCCCGGCAACAAGGGGCCGAGGATCTCATCGATATCATAAGGACCTATCTCAAATGAGCACTGCCACACTCGATACGCCCCATGAGCACGTATTCCTGGGCGCCTCCCATCAGCGCAACGAACGAAAGACCTGGCTCGTCATCGCCATCACCACCGCAATGATGCTCGTCGAGATCGTCGCTGGTACGCTGTACGGGTCAATGGCGGTGGTCGCCGATGGCTGGCACATGGCCACCCATGCAGGCGCGATGTTCATCGCCGTGTTCGCCTATGTCTATGCCCGCAGGAACGCGCGCAATCCCCGCTTCACCTTCGGCACGGGAAAATTCGGCGACCTTGCCGGGTTCGCCAGCGCCGTCATGCTCGGCCTCATCGCACTGCTGATCGCCTATGAAAGCTTTCAGCGCTTTTTCGAACCCGTCACAATCCATTTCGGACAGGCCTCGATGGTTGCGATTGCCGGACTGGTGGTCAACCTCGTTTGCGCCTGGCTGCTGCGCGACGACCACGCGCATCATCATGGCCATGACCACGGACACGCTCATGGCCACGGGCATGACCACGCGCATGATCATGGTCAGGCGCGCAAGGATCATGCGCATGGCGAGCGCGATCTCAACCTGCGCGCCGCCTATCTGCATGTGCTGGCCGACGCGTTGACCTCGGTCCTCGCCATTGTCGCGCTTGTTCTGGGCGGCATGTTCGGCTGGGTCTGGCTCGATCCCGCCATGGGCGTTGTCGGCGGCGTCATGATCGCGCGGTGGTCGTTCGGTTTGATCCGGGAAGCCGGCGGTGTGCTGCTCGACTACATCCCCGCACGGGAAACACTTGGTGAGGAGATACGCCAAACCATGCAAGCCGGCGGCGATACCGTCACCGACATCCACGTCTGGCGGCTTGGGCCGGGTCATTTCGGCGTCATCGTCGCGATCGACACCGACGCGCCCAAAGCACCGCAGCATTACCGCGACGCGCTCGTGCATATCCCGCGCATCTCGCACCTGACCGTCGAGGCAACGTCCCGCGCTGCGTGAACCCTGGAGTGCTTCACGACGCGCCATTGCAGCAGACTAGCTGTGAGCTTTCAGGAGGTTGTCCATTCTGCCAAATCCGGTTTGGTTCAAGGTCAAGGGGTTTGACGAAGAGCGTGCCGAGCGCACGGTCGAGGCAAAGCCCACAGGCTTTGGGCCAAACCGGCCCGGATTCTCAGGTTTGTGTCTGGCGCATGCCTGCTTTGTCGGACCGCTTGCCCATAGCCCCCCTTTCAAGACATTGTGACGCCGAAATGGGCGATTTGCATCCAAACCTCGACCAAATCCCAATTGTCTACACACCCTAGAATTTCACCTGATCGCCGCCTTTGAGGGCCAGCATCTCGCGCGCTTCGTCGGGGCTCGCGATGGCAAGGCCGAGACCGTCCAGGACCTGACGCACGCGGCGAACCTGATCCGCATTCGACTTCGCCAGATTTCCCGGCCCGTCCCAAAGGGAATCTTCCAGTCCGACGCGCACGTTTCCGCCCATGGAGGCCGCCATGGTCGTGATCGGAAGCTGATGACGTCCGGCTCCCAGCACGGACCAGACATAGTCGTCGCCGAAGAGCCGGTCGGCTGTGCGGCGCATATGGGCAACATCCTCCGGATGCGTGCCGATACCGCCGAGAATCCCGAACACCGTCTGGATGAAAAGCGGCCCCTCGACCAGACCGCGGTCGCGGAAATGGGCGAGATTGTAAAGATGACTGGTGTCGTAGCACTCGAACTCGAAGCGTGTGCCGTTGCCGCCGCAGGACCGCAGAATGTACTCGATGTCCTTGAAGGTGTTCTTGAACACCGTGTCGCGTGTCTTTTCCAGATACGCAGGTTCCCATTCATGCCGGAATTCCGAATACCGGTTCAGCATCGGATAGAGACCGAAATTCATCGACCCCATGTTCAGCGACGCGACCTCGGGCTGAAAATGGCTGGCCGGGCGCAAGCGCTCCTCGACCGTCATGACCGGGCTGCCGCCCGTGGTCAGATTGAGTATGGCGTTGGTCGACTGCTTGATGCGCGGCAGGAAGGGTTCGAAATCCGCCGGGTCCTGGGTCGGCCGGCCGTCTTCAGCTTTACGGGCATGCAAATGGAGGATAGACGCGCCCGCTTCGGCGGCGGCAACTGCATGTTCGGTAATCTGGTCGGGCGTAACCGGCAAATGGGGCGACATGCTTGGCGTGTGAATGCCGCCGGTTATCGCGCATGTGATGATGACTTTACGGGACTGCTTGGCCATAGGGGGTCTTGTTCCTCCGGAATTGTTTTGCGCGCGGCTTGAATCCGCGTCAGATATTCTCGACGTTGCCGCAGACACTTATCGCCTGGCCGGAAATGTTGGCGCCCGCCGGCGCGCACAGGAACAGGGACAGGCCCGCGACATCCTCCGGCTCGACCATACGCCGCAGAGATACATTGGCGAGATATTGTTTTTCCATGTCCGCGTAACTGATACCCTCGGCCTCGGCGCGAGCCCGGATGACGCTCTCGATACGGGGACCGCGGACGATACCGGGAAGGATTGCATTCACGCGAATTCCGTCCGGTCCCATTTCCTTGGCAAGGCTCTGCGTGAAACCGACGATCCCCCATTTGGAAGCGGCATAGGGCGTGCGCAGGCCATATCCGAGACGGCCGGCAACCGAAGATATGTTGATGATCGCGCCGGCTTCGCTTTGCCGCAGCAGCGGCGCGGCTTGCCGGACAACAAGGAACTGTCCGAGCAGATCGATATCCAGCGTCCGGCGAATATCCTCGACGGAAAGCGTATCGATGCGGCCTGTCGGACCGGAAATTCCGGCGTTGTTGACCAGCACGTCGAGACCCCCGAGTTTCACCCGGGCGTCCTCCAGCATGGCCGTCACCGCCGCCTCGTCGGAGACATCCGCCACCACCGTCAGGATGCCCGGAACATCAGCGGCGAGCCTTTCAAGCGCATTGGCATCGATGTCGCAAACGAGCACCTTCGCATCGGCTTCAGCGAAGGCCCGGGCGATGGCTTCACCGATCCCGGAAGCACCGGCGGTGATCAGAACCCGGAGGCCTTTGGCAGGCAGCATCTTGTCCATTAAAGTCGTCACTGGCGATTTTTCTTTCATTTCCGGGACTAGGGTCTGTGGACAATTAGGTTTGGGTCGCGGCGCGAGCCGGATTTCGGTGACCGAACAGGAGGAAAGTCCGCAGTGGTGCCGCCCACCACAAGGACTTTCCGACGCAGTCGGGACCGAAATCCGCCGCGTCTCGAAGTCACGCCACTTCCAGCCAGTTGCGCCTGATCTCCGGCGCGTTCACGAGCGCCTCCGGGGAGCCGCGAAAGACGAGTTCGCCGTGCCCCATCACGAGCACGTCCTGGGCAACCTTGAGGGCGATTGTCAGCTTCTGTTCGACCAGCATGACGGCGACGTTGCGCCTGGCGATGTCCAGAATGAATTCCATGACGACATCGACGATACGCGGCGCAAGCCCCTCGGTGGGCTCATCGATCAGCAACAGGCGGGGGTTGCCGAGCAGCGAGCGGCAGATAGTCAGCATCTGCTGCTCGCCTCCCGAAAGGTATCCCGCGTTGACGCCCCGCCGCTCCTTGAGGCGCGGGAAGTAGCCGTACATTTCCTCCACGGACCAGACATGCGCACCCGGCGCCGCCTTCTGAACGCCCATGGCAAGGTTCTCATCGACGGTCAGGTTCGGGAAAACGAGGCGCTCCTCGGGCACATAGCCGATCCCGCTCCGGCAGACATCGAAGGGGCGGCACCCGGACAGTTCCTTCTCGCCCAGACGCACCGATCCGGCCGTTGGCGGAACGAGCCCCATGATTGCCTTCAAAAGGGTCGAACGGCCCGAGCCATTGCGGCCGAGCAGCGAAACGATCGCCCCTTCTCCGATTTGCATATCGACCCCGTGAAGGATGTGGCTCTTGCCGTAATGGGCGTGCAGACCTTCGACTTTCAACAGGCTCATGTTGCGGCCTCCTCTCCAAGGTAGGCTTCCTGCACCTGCCTGTTCGCGCTGATCCGCTCCGGCGTGTCCGTGGCCAGAATGCTGCCGTAGACAAGGACCGAAACCCGGTCGCACAGGCTGAAGACGACGCTCATGTCATGCTCCACCATCAGCAGGGTCTTTCCTTCCGTGACCGACCGGATCAGTTCGACCGCCTTCGCCGTCTCCTCGCGGGACATGCCGGCCGTCGGTTCATCCAGCAGAATGACATCCGCTCCGGTGGTCAGGGTCATGCCGATTTCCAGAGCACGCTGTTCGGAATAGGTCAGGTCTCCGGCAAGATGGTCCGCCCTTGGCTCCAACCCCACTCTTTCGAGAATATCCACGGTCTCCTCGTTGATCGCGCGCATGCGCGAAACCGGCTGAAAGAGGCCGAAGCGGACGCCGTGGCGTGCCAGGACACCAATGCGGAGGTTCTCGAAAACGCTCAGGCGATGGAAGATATTGGTGATCTGGAAGGACCGGGCGAGACCGCTGCGGTTGATCCGGTGCGGCGGCAGGCCTGTGATGCTCCGCCCGTTGAGACAGATATCGCCACCGGACACCGCAAACAGGCCCGAGATCAGATTGAACAGGGTCGATTTTCCGGCGCCGTTCGGACCGATGACGGCATGCCTCTCACCCGCCTCGACATCCAGATTGACCCCTTTCATCACGGATATTTCACCGAAGGATTTCGTGACGTCCGTCAATTGCAGCGCTGAAGTTCTGGGTGTGGTTTTCCGGGTCATTTTGCCACTCCCGGCGCTGCCGGTTCATGTGCGCCTTCCCCAACTTCCCGGCCCATCTTCTCCCAGCACTTCAAAATGTTCCCGCGGCTTTTGACAAGGATGGCTCCGCCCGCCGCAAGCAGGACGACCGGAACCAGCCAGGTGGCGATACCGAACGGCTCCCACCAGGCTCCGAACATTTCGTAAGCCGGCAAACTTCCTTCCGCGTTGCGGATCTGAACCGCGTATTCCTCGCCGAAGAGGACCGCGACCGTTTCTGTCAGGTAGATGACCGCGCCCGCGATCAGAACGCCGCCGGTTGCCGCCAGCGCATAGGGCCCCGCAAGCAACAGCCAATCGTCGCGCCGCACATTGCGCAAGTGATGCTGCACAACACCGCCGATACCGGTCGGCGCAAAAAGCATGACGAGGACGAAGATCAGCCCCTGGTAGAAGAGCCAGGAACGGGTCAGATCCGAGACGAGATAGGCAAAAAGCGTGAAGGACACGGCGCCGACAACCGGCCCGAAGAAAATCGTCGCCCCGCCGACGAAGGTCTGAAGCACCACCTGCGCTGAAATATGCGAACTGAACAGCGCATAGTTCGCCGTCTCGTTGGATATTGCCTGAAGGCCGCCGGCCACACCGGAAAACATGGCCGAAACGGCGAAGATGATCACTTTCGACGTGTGGGCATTGTAACCGAGAAACCGGACCCGCTGCTCATTGTCGCGCAGCGCCAGGGTGAGCCGTCCGAAAGGTGTCCTTGTGTAGGCCCAAAGCGCCATGACGCTCAGCACCACCCAGAACAGGGTCAGGTAGTAGACCTCCAGGACCGTGCCGAAAACGAAGCCCTGCCAGGGCATGCGCATGGAGGATATCCCGGATTCTCCGCCGAAAAAGCCCTGAAGGTGCGGTGTCAGGGAATGAAAGAGTTCCGCGATTGCAAGGGTGACCAGAGCGAAATAGACGCCGGATCGCATTGTTGCGAAAAAGCCGGCGACCACACCGATGAGAAGACCCATGGCCGCTCCTGCCAGCGGCAGCAGGGGCGTGGGGAAGGAAAGGCCATCCTCGATGGCAAGCATCAGGTGGAGTGTCGCAAAGGCGCCCATGCCGAAATAGGCGGCATGACCGAAGGACAGCAATCCGGCCTGGCCGGACAGGAGGTTGAAGGCCAGCGCGAAGAGACTGGCGATCAGGATGTTCACCAGCGCGTTCTGCCAACCCAGTCCGAGAAAGGGCGGGACGGCCACGAGTGCGACCAGGACGGCGGCGATCAGAAGAATGTTTCGCATGTTTGTCATGTCAGTTCCGCTCACCCATGAGGCCCGCGGGGCGTACGAGAAGAACGATCAGCATCAGGGCGAAGGGAATGGTCGCGCTGACGGAAGAAAGTTCCAGGGTCATCAGTCCGCCGATGGATTGCGCCCAGTCGCCCAGGCCGACCAACCCGAAGAGACCGGCGAGCGACCAGTCGAGACCGACCGAGTAGGACGAAAAGAGACCGATCAGCAGGGACGCGAGCAGCGAGCCCTTGAGCGATCCGAGACCGCCAACCACCACAACGACGAACACGATCACGCCGAGTTCCAGCCCCATGTTCGGATTGGTCGGATAAAAGGCCCCGGCAACCGCGCCCGCCAGCCCGGCAAGCGCCGCGCCGACACCGAAGACGCCCATGAAGACAACCGGGATATTGTGACCCAACGCCTCTGCCATGGCCGGCAGCCGCTCGGCTGCCCGGACCACGATCCCGATGCGGGTGCGCGCAAGCAGGAACCACAACAACGCGAACATGGTGATGGCGGTTGCGCCGATGAACAGCCGGTAGAAGGGATAGTCCGTGCCGAAGACAGTGAATGCGGCAAAACGCAGGTTATCCGGCATCTGGTAATTGACCGGGAAGTCGCCAAAGAACAGCTTGATCAGCTCCTCGATGATCATGGCCAGACCAAAGGTCAGGAGCAGTTCATGGGCATGACCATGGGCGTGGACCCGTGGCAGAAGATATCTCTCGACCAGCATGCCGACGATGCCGACGATGACCGGTGCAACGATCAGTCCGGTCCAGAATCCAAAATAAGAAGACACCGCATAAGCGATATAGGCGCCCAGCATATAGAAGGATGCGTGAGCGAAATTGAGAACGCCCATCATGCCGAAGATGAGCGTCAGCCCGGCGGAGACCATGAACAGCAAAAGGCCATAGGTCACCCCGTTGAGGGCCGAAATGATTACGAATTCCATGAACAGCTCTCCGGAAGGAAACTTCCGAGTAAAAAGGCGGCGGGATCCGGCCGGATGCGCTCCAGCCGGATCGGTTCTTTCAGGATCAGCCCGGACGTTTCATGTCGCAGCTGTCCTGAACCGGGTAGATGGCCTGCTCGCCCGGCACCACCTTGACGGCTTCAAATCCCATCGAGGTATCGTCGGCCGGATACCTGGCGTTCTCGACCACCCTGGAAACGACGACCGGACGGATGGTCTGGTGATCTTCCTTGCGTACGGCGATCGGACCGACCGGTGTCTCATAGGTCACGTCTTCCAGCGCCAGTGCGATCTTGCTGACATCAATGTCGCCGCCAGCGAAATCAACCCCTTCCAGGGCCTGGGAGAGCGCACCGACGGCAAAGATCGTTTGCGGCTCGACGAACAGCGGATAGTGACCCGAGGCCGCTTTGTATTCCTCGGCGAACGAAGCATCGCCGGCGGTATTGTCGTAGTTGTTGGCGATGTAGTGACCGAGGGCGGTCTCGCCGGCATTGGCGATGTTCCCCGGCTGGTCGAGGTAGGCCGTGCCGAAGGTGACATCGAGACCGGCATCGCCTGTCGCCTTCATCAGGAGCAGAAGATCGTTCGACCAGTTGCCGGTGATGACCGAATCCGGATTGGCAGCCTTGATGCGGGCAACGAACGGCGCGAAATCCTGGATCTTGTTCACATCGTGCAGAACTTCGTCCACGACCTCATAGCCGCCCTTTTCCGCGGCCGCGTTGATGGCTGCCTGAACGTCCTGTCCCCAGGAGTAGTTCTGGTTGATGGAGTAGACCCTGGTGCCGAGATCGCCGGCTTCCTTCATGGCGCTGGTCATCGCGTTGACGCGCATGGGGGCCGTGGTCGTGAAGCGGAAATGGTAGAACTGGCACTTGTCACCGGTCAGTTCCATTGCCTCCGCACCAACGTTGATGAAGAGGATCTCCTTGCCCGGATTTCTCAGATTGTGCTTGCGCACATCTTCGGTGATCTGACCGGCAATGGCTGAGGACGCGCCCTGGATGACAATGTTCACGCCATCGGCAACCGCCTGCTTGAATTTGTCGGCCGCGCCGGTCGAGCCGCCGGCATTGTCATATTCAATGACCTGAACGTCCTCGCCATTGAAGCCGCCGGCCGCGTTGATCTTGTCGACACCGTATTGAACGGCGGTTGCGTAGAGACGGCCCGACGACGTCTGGGCGCCGGAAAGACTCTCGATAATCCCGATTTTCAAGGGTTCGGCCTGAACCGCATGCGCGCCGAGCGCAATGGTCGAGACGGCCGCCAGGGCAGCAAATTTTTTCACGTCGATTTCCTCCACACTTTGTTCGAACGCAAAAGCCCGGATCTGTCGGCATCAGCCTTCGGTCCCCGCCGCCCTGGCGCCCACTCCTCCTCGGAAGCGGCGTCCAAATAAACACAAAACAACGACCTCGTAAAGATATGTGATGTGTGATCACACATCAAAAAGCATAGGTCTTCGCATTGCCCGCTCACAAACAACTGACTATAGTCCGCGCGTCCGCGTCACGGCCTGTCTTGTTGGCCGGCACCGGTTCACTCGGGAAGCAATTGCTTCCGGCAAGTCGATCACCTTCGCGGATTTGGCGCATTTGCATCGCGGTAACAGCGGGCACGTCGAAGCAATGAGCCTACGGACGGACAAGTTTTTTGAGCACTGTAGAATTACAAACGCGCAAGCCCGCCCTTTCACCGGTCGACGTAACCACCGTTCAGGAACGGGTCTATCAGAGCCTGAGGCTGGCCTTGCTCAAGGGAGAATTTCTGCCGGGCGACCAGGTTTCCATACGGGGACTGGCGCAGGCTTTCGGCACCAGCGCCATGCCCGTACGCGATGCGCTCGCCCGCCTTGTCGCCGAGCGCGCCTTCGAGCAACCGTCCGCCCGCCTCATGCGTGTTGCACCCTATGTCGCTTCCGAACATGAGGAATACATCCGTATCCGCATTCAGCTTGAAGGCTACGCCACCGAACGGGCGTGCCGGCAGGGCGGCCCGGAAATCATCGAAGCGCTGAAGGAACACAATGCGCGTCTCGAGGAGGCCCTGACCTCGAATAATTTCGAGGCGGCACTGGCCGCAAATCACGCCTTTCATTTTGCGCTCTACAGCGCCTGCGGCTATCCCCAGCTCGTCGACATGATCTCGAACCTGTGGCTGCGCACCGGCCCGATCCTGGCGTCCGCCCAAAAAGACCGCGACTTGTTCAAGCGTCTTTTCACCATCGGGCACCGGATTCACGCCGACGCGATTTCAGCCATTGGGCGCGGGGATACCAAGGCGGTGAGGCGGTCCATATTACTCGATATCCGGTCCACCCATTTTTCGATCCGACACCATTTTCAGACGGCCGGCGAGCAAACCTGAAGCTGTAGGCAGCGCGTAGCCCTTGAGCCGGACGCTTCAACTGCGCCGGATCATGTCGGCTGCCTTCTCCGCGATCATGACCACCGGCGAGGCCGTGTTGCCCGAGACGATTTTCGGCATGACCGACGCATCGATCACTCGCAGACCCTCGATCCCTCGCACGCGCAATTGCGGATCGACCACGGATTCATCGTCCGCCCCCATGCGGCAGGTTCCGACCGGGTGAAAAATGGTCGTGGCGATATCGCCGATCTTCTCAAGCAGACTGTCCTCGCCCTGAACATCGGGCCCGGGAAGGATTTCTTCCGGCAGATAGGGTTTCAGGGCCCTTGCCGTCATGATCCTGCGGGCTTGGCGGACCGCCTTGAGCGCAATCTCGCGGTCCTTGTCCGCGGACAGGTAATTGAGCCGGATCTCCGACTGTGCCGCTTCACCGGCCACGCTCATATGGACCGAGCCGGTGCTTTCGGGGCGCAGGTTGCAGACAGACAAGGTTATCGCCGGGAACGGGTGTAGCGGGTCGCCGAGTTTGTCGGTTGAAAGCGGCTGGACGTGATATTCAAGGTCCGGGGTCTGAAGCGCGGGATCCGATTTGGTAAACATGCCGAACTGGCTGGGTGCCATGGACATCGGCCCTGACCGGGTCAGCGCATATTGCAGGGCAATTCTCGCCTTTCCCGCAAGGCTGTTGGCCATCGTGTTCAGGGTCCTGGTGTTCTTCACCTTGTAGACCGTTCGGATCTGCAGGTGATCCTGAAGGTTCTCGCCCACATTGGCCCGCTCGTGACGCACCTCCACACCCCGATCTTTCAGGATCTCACCGGCGCCGATCCCCGAGAACTCGAGGATCCTGGGCGAGTTGATTGCTCCGGCCGCCAGCAGCACCTCGCGGCGGGCATGCGCCACCAACTCGTGCCCCTTGCGGATGAACCGAACACCCGTTGCCCGTCGCCCGTCCAGGACCAGCTTTCGGGTTTCCGCATGTGTGATCAGCCTCAGATTGGGCCGTTTCAAGGCCGGGCGGAGAAACCCCCTGGCGGTGCTCCAGCGCACACCGTTCCGCTGGTTGACTTCGAAAAACCCGCTGCCTTCATTGTTGCCGTCATTGAAGTCCTCGCGCGGTTGAATACCGAATTCCCTTGCGCCTTCCTGCACGGCGCGCAGGATGTCCCAGTCCAACCGTTGCTTTGCGACCTTCCATTCTCCATGTGCGCCGTGCAGATCCGTCCGGCCCCGGTGGTGATCTTCCGACTTCAGGAAATATGGCAGGACATCTTCCCAGGCCCACCCGACGTTGCCGAGCTGGCGCCAGTGATCATAGTCAGCCGCCTGGCCGCGCATGTAGATCATGCCATTGACGGAGGTGCAGCCACCCAGAACCTTGCCGCGCGGATAAGTCAGGCTCCGGCCGTTAAGCCCCGGTTCGGGAAGCGTTTTCATCATCCAGTCGGTTCGCGGATTGCCGATACAGTAGAGATATCCGACCGGAATATGCACCCAGTGATAATTGTCCGACCCGCCGGCCTCCAGCAGAAGGACCCGGACCGAGGGGTCTTCGGTCAACCGGTTGGCAAGCACGCATCCGGCCGTACCTGCCCCGATGATGATGTAGTCGTAGGTTCCTTCCAGTCTTTCCGGCAAGCTCATCGGCCGTGGGTCCCGTCCTCGAGTTCGGCATCTGTCTGGCTCTTCGGGTTTTCAATCGGCGGGTAACGTAAAAAACCGGCGGCTTTCATGGGTCATCCTCCCGATGAACGGATTGTTGACATCTCCGACCAGATTGGCCGCATGGCCTCGGCGATCTTCAGGTATGTGCCATAGCGCATGTCGTAATGCGGCTTCATCAAGGGATCGGGCTGGAAGAGGTGCCTGACGCGGGTCATGGCGCCCACCGCGTCCTCGTAACTTCCGAAGAGCCCGGCGCCGACACCGGCGCCGATGGCGGCGCCGAGCGCGCCGGTTTCCTGGTTCTCCGCGACCCGGATGGGCACACCGAGACAGTCGGCGAACATCTGCGGCCAGACCGGACTGCGCGCACCACCACCGGCAAGAACCGCACTGTCGAAGGGCACTCCGGCGCGGTCAAGCGTATCGACATGCCGGCGATGTTCAAACAGAACACCTTCGAACAGGGCTCTGAGGAGATGTCCTTCCGTGTGCCAGCCGGCAAGTCCGTAAAACCCGGCCCGGAATTCGGCGCCCTGCCCCGACCCGTAGAGGAACGGATGAAAGAGCGGATCGTCCGCGGCAGGGGTCACTTCCGCAATGCGGGCGTTGCAATACCCGAAAGGGTCCTCGTGATGGCCGCCGCGCTCGACCAACTCGCGCACATACCATTCGAGATTTGCCGCCGAGGTCGCGCTGGATTCGATATTCACGTATCGGGCCGAAGCGAACCCGGCGGCCATGAAGATGTCCGGATCCACAACCGGCGTTTCCGAGAACACCTGGTTGATGCTCCAGGTGCCGGCGATGATCGAAGCCTCGCCCGCATGGACCACACCCGATCCGAGCGCACTGGCGACCACATCGAAATATCCGCCGATAACCGGAGTGCCTTCCAAAAGCCCCGTTGCCGCGGCAGCCTCTGCGGTCACCCGCCCGGCTATGTCCGCCGGCTCGATCAACCGCGGCAGCAGATCACCCACATCGCCAATGCCGAAAAGCTCCAGGATTTCCGGGTCGTAGCGGCAGTCCGGCATGCGCAGCAGGCCACTGCCCGACATGTCGGAAATCTCGCTGACGCGCTCACCCGTCAGCTTGAAGGTGATGAAATCCTTGCAAAACAGGACCGTTCCGGCCCTGGCATAAAGGTCCGGACGGCTTTTCTTTATCCAGGCAAGAAGGGCAGGCGTCTGCGACGGCCAGGGCTTTTGCAGGCTCAGGGCATGCAACCGCTCGCCATGCAACGCGGCCAGTTCGCCGGAAAGGTCCGCCGCACGCGTGTCGAGGGACTGGATCCCGAGCAGAGGTTCGTTGCCCTTGTCGAGAAGGTACAGCCCGTTGCCATGCCCGGCGCAGCCCACCGCCGCGATGCGGGACGGGTCGGCGTCCGCCTTTTCAAGGCAATCGCGGATGACCTTCCGGGCGTTCCGCCACAATTCGCGAAGGTCGCGTTCCACATGTCCCGGAAGAGGCGACAACGACTGCCCGTCCAGTGCGCTCATCGCGATCTGCCGCCCGCGGCAATCGAACAGAACGGCCTTGATGACCGTGTTCCCGGCGTCAAGTCCCAGCAGGAATTTGTTGTCTTCAGGCATGGTTGTAGATGTCCCAGGCTTCATCGCCATCAGCTCCCTGATGGATCATTGCCATGAGGGCGGCGACGACGGCTTTCGGATTGTCATGCTGATAAATGTTGCGGCCATAGACCATGCCCTTCGCGCCCTGGCGCATCAGCGCGGCCGATTTTCGCAAGACAGTCTTCAGGTCCTCCTTGCCGCCGCCGCGCACCAGAACCGGCACGCGCGCGGCTTCCACGACACGATGGAAGTCCTGCGGATTCTCGGTCGGGTCCGCCTTGATGATATCCGCTCCCATTTCGCTCGCCAGACGTGCGAGCGTGACGATCTTGTCCGCGTCGCCATCCACCTGATAGCCACCCCGGACCTCGTTTGGCAGCATGACCAGTGGTTCGATCATGAGCGGCATGCCGTATCTGTGGCAGGCGGCGCGGACCCTGGAAATATTTTCGACACACTGGCGGAACAGCTCCGGTTCGTCCGGCAACATGAAGAGGTTCACGACAACACAGGCCGCATCCATCTCCAGCGCGCCGATGATCGGATCGTCCGCGTTTTGCAGCAACGACCACATCACCCGGTGACGCTGATCATTGTACGGATTTCCCATGTCGATCCGCATCACCAGTGCCGGCTTGTCCTTTTCCGGCCGCCCCTGCAAAAGGTCCGCCTGGCCATAGGCCATCTGGATGGCGTCCGGCCCGGCCTTGATCAGGGTATCGACGACACGCGGCATATCCTCGAGGCCAACCATGAAACTCGGTTCGTTGCAGACACCGTGATCGACTGCAACATCCAGACATCCGCCATTGGTGAACATCCGGTTCAGGCGGACTTTGGGGCTCAAACGCATATCTTGCTCCTGCTGATGTCTTGATTGTCCAGCTTCTCCTGCGAGACGCCGTAATAGGTGCTTAAGTCGTGGATCAACAGCGCCCGCTGACGTTCGCTTTCCGCGGGAGCCCAGCCGAGTTCCCGCGTGGCTATGTCCGTCAACCTGTCGATCAGGTCTTTGGTGAGCAGTCCACGGATAGCAAGCGTTGTCCGTCTCAGGACGATGTCAGTGAGGTTCACAACGTATTCGTGCCGGACCAGGCAGGCGATTTCCGCAGCGGTGATTTCCGTTTCCCCGTCAACCGGAACATCGTCGGATCTCGACTGGCAAAAGGCCAGCAGGTCGCCGGCAGTGGTGCCATAGGTCGACACGAGATGTGCCGCCCTCTTGGCACTCACGCCGAACGTGGCGGCAAGGTCCCGTTCCAGGATGGCACCGGCCAGCGGAAATCCCTTCCCTCCCCCGATGGGTAGCTCGAGCGTATCCGTCGACCTCTTCCTGCCGAGTTCCTCCAACACCTCGTCCGCTGCCTGTGCGGCAAAAGCCCGGAACGTGGTCCATTTCCCCCCGATCATGCAGATCTGCGGCACGCGTCCCTTAATGCGGCGGGTGAAATGTCCTCTCGTGATCCGCCCCGTGAAGTCGTGACTGCTTTTCGGCAGCGGACGAATGCCGCTGAAGCTGAAGACGACATCTTCCGCGCCGACGTCGATTTGCGGAAACACGAGGCGCAACGAGTTCAGGATGTAGTCCTGTTCCTCCGGCTCGCAGCGCACCCGTTCCGCGGACTTGACGCGAATATCCGTCGACCCCGCCAGAACCTTGCCGAAGAACGGATAAACGATGCACACCCTGCCGTCGGAATTTTCGAAATAGACCATGTGGCCCGCGAGAGCGGCTTCAAGTGCCGGATTGTCGATGATGAGATGGGAGCCCTTCGTTCCGGATACCAGGCGTTCGTGGCCGCTCTCTCCGCAGATCTCGTCAATGGCGTCATCGAGCCAGGCGCCGGTCGCATTGACGATCAGCCCTGGAACCACAGTCACGGTCGTCCCTGCCGTTTCGTCACGCAGCAAAAACCCGGCTTCGTCCGGAAGAAGTCTGGCATAGTTCAGCGCGACACAGTCCGGAGCAAGCCTTTCCGTATCCTGTATGAGTTCAAGCGCCAGTCGTTCCGGGTGGCTGATCCACGCATCGAAATAGGTTGCCGAGCACTGAATGGCCCGTGTGAGACCGGGCCAGCGCGCATGTGTCTGCCTGGCCCTGTGGAACCGGTGCCTGGGCAGCTGCCGGTTCTTGCGTGTCACCCAGTCATAGAGCGTCAGCCCCAGTTTGATTGCGATCGCTCCCCTGTTGGACGGCTTGCCGGAGATCCCGACAAAGTTCGCGGCGCTGTTCAATAGACCGGAGAAGATCGAGGTGACCGGGATGACCGTCGGCAATGGATGGACGAGATGCGGTGCGTTCACCAGGAGCGCATCGCGCTCGCGCAGCGATTCACGCACCAGCTCGAATTCGCCGTTTTCAAGATAGCGCAAGCCACCGTGGATCATGCGGGAGGGGGCCGCGCTGCAGCCGGAGCAGAAGTCATTCCGCTCGACAAGGAGCACCCGCAGCCCCTGCAAGGCAAGTTCCCGGTAAACCCCGATCCCGTTGATGCCGCCACCGACCACAACGGCGTCAAAGGCGCCGTCGTGAACGATGCGATCCCATTTCCCTTGCCGTTGTTCGGACATGACTCTCCCGTTCGCCAGACTTGAGTCCGACGTGCTCCCTGTTTCATTTTTGCACTGACTTAAGCGGCGAGCTCAGTCAGATGAATGGCTGCTGCCTTGCTGATCGCCCCGATCTCCTCGTCCGAAAGCCGGATCCGGCCGGCCCGGGCATTTTCAACGGCCTGGGCTCCGGTCCTGGCACCACAAAGCGAGAAGGTGATGCCGGGTTGCTGAAGCGTCCAGGCGATGACAACCTGCGCATTCGTCGCCTCATGCGCATCCGCGATCGGGGCTATCGCCTCCATGAGGAGAGCAACCTTGCGGCGGTTGGCGATGGAAAATCTCGGGTTGTTCTTGCGCTGGTCATCGCCTTCAAACTCCCGGTCCGGACCGATCTTGCCGGTCAGAAGACCGAGTGCGAGCGAGGAATAGCTCAGGACCGACACGCCGTTCTCCAGACAGATGGGGATCAGCGTTTCCTCGATGTCTCGCTTGACCATGCTGTATTCTTCCTGGATCGCGTCCAGCTGTCCGGTGGCCACATAGGCCTTCAACTCCTCGGGCGAGGTGTTGCTGGCGCCGATCGAACGGATCTTGCCTGCGGACTTCAGGGTTTCCAGTGCCTCGACGGTCTCGGCGATCGGTGTTGTCGGGTCCTGCCAGTGGGTGATGTAGTGGTCGATATGATCCGTCCCCAGACGCTTCAGGCTCTGCTCGACCTCATGGATGATGGACTCCTTGCCGAGATAGCGATGCACCGGCTTGCCGTCGTAATCAAAGAAGTGGTTGCCCTTTCCGGTGTGCCAGACAAGGCCGCATTTCGTGGCAAGCACCACCTTTTCACGCCGGCCCTTGATCGCCTTGCCGACGATCTCTTCGGCCAGACCCTGACCATAGGCGGGTGCGGTGTCGATCAGGCTGATCCCTTCGTCGATCGAGGCCTGAATAGCCGCAATCGAGCGGCTTTCATCGGTACCGCCCCACATCCAGCCGCCAATAGCCCAGGTTCCCAGACCAATGGCGGATGCCTCAATGCCGGAGCGGCCGATTTTCCGCGTCAACATCTCATGCAACATTTTGCCTGCCTTCCATGGTTGCGAGGACTTCGCTCGCGGTGTCCTCGTCCAGAATGAGTGAATTCAGATAGTTTCCGTTGAGCACGGCCCGGATCGGCCAGACTTTCTCCTCGCCGGAGACGACGCCGATAACCCTGGCGCATTGGTGCAGATCCGTCGGACGCAGAGCGACCAGGCGCGAATTGAGCGCGTAATCGGCAACGCTTCCGTCCTTGTGGATCAGATGGGCCATGAACTCCGCCGTCGCGCCGCTGCCCACCAGCATCTTCCTGTCGGACTCCGGCATGGGATGCAGGTCGTAGTAGCTCGAGCCGGGCGTCGCGATCGATCCGATACCGACCAGGGCGACATTCGCCCGCCGGGCCAGGTCGAGCACCTCTTTGATGGAAGCCACTTCCATCAGCATGTCGCGCTGCTCGCGGCTCTCGGCGAAAAGGGGCGCGTGAAGCTGCAGGGCCTTGCCCCCGAGTTGATCGGCCAGAAGCATGACCTGATGGTTCACATCGGTGTGGTACTTCCCCTGCACGCCGCCGGTGAACGGAACAACCGTGACATCGAATTTCCGGTCCGTTTCGATATTCTGCACAACCGCGCTGACCGCCTTTCCGCCGGTAATGGCAATGACATCCCCGTCGCGCAGTGTCTCCACAAGGTGGTTTGCCGCAGCCCTGCCAACCTGCTTGAGCGTGGTACTCGTGCTGCCTTCAACGGAGGAGGTGACCAACGCCCTGGTGAGCGGTGTTCCCTCCTCCAGGAGGTGCTCCAGATCGGTCAGCCGCTGGAAGGGATTTTCGATATCTATCTTGATCATGCCCATCTTCCGTCCCTGGGTGATCAGCCGGTTGACCTTGGAGGTCGACAAGTTCAGCAAGTCGGCGATCTCCGACTGCTTCTTGCCCTCCAGAAAATGCAGCACAAGGACGGTGTGCATCTGGCGCATCAGCTCGATATCGTTCTTTTTGTCAGCCATGAGGGTCAGTCTCTTTCCCATGCCGCTCAGGCGCGTTTCTTGACCAGATAGTGATCGATGGATACCGCCGTCAGCAGGATCGATCCGCGAATGATGTCCTGCCAATAGACGGAGACATCCAGCAGCGCGAGCGAGCTGGAGACGACCGACAGAAGCACGGCGCCGAGGATCGCCCCGAAGATGGTCCCCGATCCGCCCTTGAGGCTGGCGCCACCGATCACGGCAGCCGCGATCACGTTCAGTTCCATGCCGATGCCGAAGGTCGGTTGCGCCGAACCGAAACGGGCCATGTAGATGATGCCCGCAACTCCGCACAGCGCGGAACACAGCGTGGTGGTGAAGAAGATGACCCGCTTCGTCCGGATACCCGAATAGGCGGCAGCCTTCTCGTTGCTGCCGGTGTAGAACACCTTGCGGAACAGGGTTGTCCGCCGCAGCATGAAGTCGAAACCGATCACGACCGCGAGGAAAATCAGGATCACGACCGGGACCGGGCCGATCGTTCCCTGGCCGATGAACTTGAACTCCGGTGGCAACGTGTAAAGGCCGAGCGGACGCCCGCCTGTACCGAGCAGACAGACCCCGCGGGCGATCACCATGACCGCCAGTGACACGATGAAATGATGCAGGCCGACACGGGTAACGAAAAACCCCATGAATGCGCCGATGCCGGTGCATACGGCAATGGAAATCGCGGAAGCCACCCATGGATCCACGCCATTCAGGAACAGCCAGCCCGCGACCACCATGGCCAGCGCGGTGACCGAGCCGACCGAAAGATCGATCCCGCCGGAAATCAGCAGGATGGTCATTCCGACCACGACGATCCCTTCCACAGCAAAGGCCATGACCATGGCGCGCATGTTCACCCAGGTCAGGAAATAGGGTGAGGCGATGGACATCGCGACGAACAGAACCAGTATGATTGCGACAAGCCCGGTTTCGCGCATGCGCAGCATCCGGCGGATAAACGAAGCATCCGCGCTCCTGGTGTGCGGTGTGTCTGTCAGGGAGACTGCGTCTTCCATGGTTTTCCCCAAAGTGCTCTAGGCGGTGTGGACGAATTTGAGATGCATTTCGCCGGGAGCTGCATCGTTCAAGATCAAGACGGATTGGCGCTGGGATTGGGCGATGGAGGCCCGGCCCTTAGGGTGAGACAAGAGGCTTCGATCCGACACGAAAAAATCCTTGACCGTATCGCCGATAAGCTCCGCGGATCTTTCCCCGCCATCTCTCGCCTCTTGTCTCACGAAATGCGCCTCCAATTCGTCCGCACGCCCTAGTGTAAGCTTGGCCGGACGCCGCCGACCGACGCCAGGTGCATGATGTTTTCTTCGCTCATGTCTTTTCCGCTGACTTCGCCGCTGATCCGGCCTTCGCAGACAACCAGGACCCGGTCGCACACGCCGATCAGCTCCGGCAGTTCGGAGGATATGACCAGGATGCCGACCCCGCTCGCGGCTAGGGTTCTGAGGATGCGGTGAATTTCCGCCTTCGCGCCGACATCCACCCCGCGGGTCGGCTCGTCCAGGAAAATGAGTTTCGGATCGACCCACAGCATTTTCGCGATGGCGACCTTCTGCTGGTTGCCGCCCGACAGCGACGAAACGGGATCTGTGAGCGCGCCGAATTTCAGGTTGAGGCGCGCCGCGAGTCGTGCGGCCTGCGCCTCCTCCTTGTATCTGACGATGAGGCCCAACGCGTTGGCGACCTGTTCGGGCTTCAGCGCCGAAACATTCGCCGAAATCGGCATCTCGAGGAATATGCCGTCGCCCTTGCGGTCCTCCGACAGGTACACGATGCCTTTCGAGATGCTGTCCTTGTAAGACGTGAGCGAGAGTGGAAGCCCGTTCAGGGACATCTCGCCGCTCACTTTCCCCTCGAGACGGCAAATACCCTTGACGATTTCGCTGCGTCCGGCGCCGATCAGGCCCGCAAGGCCCAGGATTTCACCCTTCCGGATTTGAAACGTTACATCCTTGAAGCGGGTCCGCTCGCTTAGATTACGAACATCGAGAATGACATCTTCGGACCGTTCGTCCTCCGACTGCTTCCTCGGATAAAGTTCGTCGATAACCCGCCCCACCATGGCGTTGACCACGTCGTCGGGTACGACGTCGGCCACGTTGCGGGTGGTGATATGACAACCGTCCCGAAAAACAGAGACACGGTCGCAATTGTCGAAGATCTCCACCATGCGGTGGGAAATATAGATGATCGATATACCCTTGCCGGCCAGTCGGCGCATGATCCTGAACAGGATCTGCGCTTCCTTTTCCGTCAGCGCGGCGGTCGGCTCGTCCAGGATGAGGACCCGGCAATCGAGTGTCAGCGCCTTGGCGATCTCCACCAGCTGCTGATGGGAGATCGACAGGTCGCGCACCAGCGTCGAAGGATCGATGGTGACGAGTTCGCCGAGCACCGCGGCCGCCTTTTTCTCCAACGCATGATAGTTCATCAGGAAAGATCGGCTTGTGTTCGTCGTTGCCATGAAGATGTTCTCGGCCACCGACACATCCGGGCACAAGGCGATTTCCTGATGCACGAACCCGATGCCGAGTTTCTGCGCCACGGCCGGCGAGCCGATCTTCACGCGCTGGCCATCAATGGAGATCTCTCCGCTGTCCGGTTGCAGGATCCCGTCGATCACATTCATCAGCGTCGATTTGCCGGCACCGTTTTCGCCCGCAAGCGCATGGATCTCGCCCTTGCGCAATTCGAAGTCGACCCCCTTCAACGCGCGGACAGGTCCGAACGATTTGCTCAGGTTGGAGATTTTTAGGATCACGTCGTCAGTCATGACAGCGCCGTCTTGCTCAAGATTGGAGTAAGGAGGGCTGTCTTGCGCCTGCTCGTTCGGCGAAGACAGCCCGGGGACAGGAGCGTGTTGCCCGCTCCGGCGGAGCTTTAGCTCGGATCGCGGCCTTCCATGTAGGCGTTGAGGTCGAAGCTGTCGGCATTCTCCTTGGTTATGACGGCGAAACCGTTATCGATGTAGGGAACCTGCATCGGATTGTAGCCGGACACCTTGTAGTCGTTGAACGGATCGAAGACGTCCGGATGCGCGGCCAGAAAAGTGGCCATGAACCCCATGAAACCCTGGATGCCCTGGTTCGGGTTCAGCGCCATATGGATGTTGCCGGCTTTGATATGCTCAAGCGTGGTCGGCGTCACATCCGCATGCATGATCAGCACCTCGGCTTCCGCTTCCAGAACCGCGGCGACAGCCCCTTCGGCGGAACCGGCTTCCGGAATCCACAGCGCCGCCAGGTTCGGATTCGCCTGCAGTATCGAGGCGGTTGCCCGGTAGGCCGCGTTGCTGTCCTGGTTGGTGGCCTGCCGTCCCACCAGCTTCATGTCCGGATAGTTCTCCTCCATGTAGGAAATGAGCGCGGTGACACGCAGATCATGGTTGGACTGGCCAGGATTTTCCAGAACAGCGTACTCTGCGCTGTCGCCGACCTGCTTGACGATTTCTTCCGCGGCGAACTTGGCCTCGGCCAGGTTGTCGGAGGTGATGTAGGCGGTGCGGTTCGACTTTGGCGAATCCGCCGCGAAGGTCACGATCTGCGTGCCGCTGTCGATCGCCCGGTTGATCGGCTCGATGAACGGATCGGACTGCATCGGATGCAGAAGCATCCCGGCCGGCTGTTTGACCATGTCCTGTTCGAAGGAGGCGATCTGTTTGGTGATGTCATAATCCGGAGTGCCCGAGAAGATCGTCTCGCATCCGAAAGCGGCGGCGGCCTGTTTGAAGCCCTGATAGACCGGCACCCAATAGGGGTGTCCGGAGACCATCACGTTCATGATGTATGTTTCGCCCGGCTCACACTGCAAGCCGTTTGCTGCTGCCGGCAGCGGTGAAAGAACTGCAGCCGACAACGCAGCCGATGCCAGAATGGCCTTACATTTCAAAGCGTTCATGGTTACCTCCCTAGAACTGCCCCTCCCGATCCCGCAGCTGGCAAATTTTCCCAACCCTTGCTGCAAGATATTTCAAGCACTGGTTTTTATACCAGCGCAGTTATGGATAAGGGCAAGCTCAAGATGAGGTCAAATCTTTTTGGTATTTATTTCTTATAGTGAAATTTATATCAACTTACCTGCGGCTATCGCTGCAACGCTGCCAGCTTGATCCGTTCTCCTTCCCCGTTCGCCCCGGGCCGGAACTGCCTGTGCTTTTCCGGGCGACGCAACTGGCTGGATTTCGGCCGTCAGACTTATAATACCCGCCTGGATTGTCGTGCGGGCTTTAATCCCCTCGCGGAAACCCGAATGCACCGAGACTCTGGGTCACGGACCCGTAAATGGCGACAAAAGCCGGCGCACTTGTCACTTGAGCGCGTTCGGCAGAAACAGCACGACGTCCGGGAAGACGATCACAACGGCAACGACGAGGAGATCGACGAGAAGAAAGGGAATGACCCCTTTGAAGACCTGAACCACCGTGACGTATCTTGCCGCGACATTCTTGATGACAAACACGTTCAGCCCGACCGGGGGCGTGATCATGCCTATTTCCAGCAGCTTGACCACCAGAACGCCGAACCACACCAGGCTGATCGATTGAGCGTTCAGAATCGGCAGCAGGACCGGCAGTGTCACCAGCATCGCCCCGAATGGCTCCATGAACATGCCGAGAACCAGATACAGCGCAACGATCAGCAGCATCAGTTCCACATAGCTTAGTTCCGCCCCATTGACCGCGCCGGCCAGGAAGCCGGTCAACCCCGTCAGCCCGAGAAAGCGGGTGAACATGGCCGCGCCCACGCCGATAATGAACAGCGAGGACGACGTCATCAGCGTCTCGATCATCGCTCGCCGGAACGTGCTCCAGCTCAGGCGCCGTGTTGCGGTAGAGATCAGGATCGCCCCCATGGCTCCCGCCGCACCGGCCTCTGTTGCGGTGAAGAAGCCGGAGAACATTCCGCCGAACACCAGCAGCATGAGCACGATCACGGGCCATATTTCGAGGAGCGCTTTACGGGTATCGATATCCGCGGCATCGAGCGGCCGGGGCGGTGCGATATCGGGCCGCAGCCAGCACGTGATGAGGACGACGATGGAGTAGGCGACCGCCGTCAAAAGCCCGATGGTGATGCCGCCCAGGAAGACCTGTGTAACCGACGTTTCGGCAAAGACACCGTAAACGATCATGAGAATGGAGGGCGGGATCAGGGCGCCAATCGTGCCGCCTGCCGCAATCGACCCGCTGGCGAAACTCGCCGAATAGCCCGACTTTATCATTTCCGGAATGGCTATGCGCCCCATGGCGGCCGCCGTCGCCAGCGACGATCCGCATACGGCGGCAAAGCCCGAACAGGCAAAGATCGATGAAATGGCGAGAGCGCCGGGAACTTTCCGCAGCACGGCCTTGGCTGCATCGAACAGGCCGCCGGTGAGCCCCGAATGGTAGGCGACGAACCCCATGAGCAGGAACATCGGCACTGCCGACAAGGTCCAGTTTGAGACGAAGTCGAAGGGCGTCGATGCCAGAATGCCTATCGCCGGGGTCCAGCCGAGCAGCCAGGCAATCCCGACCACCGGAACCGCGATCAACGCGAGGGCAACCGGCACCCGCGCCGCCAGCAGAAGGAACAGCAGGATCACGCCGGCAAAACCGGTTGCAACGCTCATACAGCGGCTCCCCGCGCCGGAAAGACCATCCGGATGGCTGTCGTCAAGGCAGCAAGAGCGAAGCCGAGCGGCAGGAGAAAATAGGCAGGCCAGGTGGGAACCCGCGTGTTCTGCGCCAGCACGAAGACACCGGTATCGAAATTTCGCAGGGCGGTCTGCAAGGTGAACCAGGCCAATGCGGCATAAATGACGCTCGACAGAAGCGCCACCAGCCTGTCGGACCAGACAAGTCCCCGTGGGCCGAGAAACGTCTCGAAGACCTCGACCTGCACCATTCCTCCTCCCTTTTCGACCCAGGCCAGCGGAATGAAGGCAAGGGCGATCATGTAATAATGTGTCACGATTTCATACGTGGCGGGTATGGGGGAATTGAGCGCGTTGCGCAGAACCACGTCGGCCGCGACATGCAGCATCAACGCCACGATGGCGAGCGCTCCCACCACCGCCAGCAGGTTCAATAAACTGTCCTGCACACGAAAAAGCAGGCGCATGGGCGTTCCTCACAAGGCCAAAGCGATGCCGGCAGGACCCGGGGGCTGGACCGCCCCCGGATCCTGAACCGGATCAGCTACCGTAGCTCGCGTAGTCCACCTTGGACCAGACTTCTTCGTAGATGCGCTTGGACATGGCCGCCGGGTCGTCTCCGACCTCCTCGGAGATGGCCTCCCACTTCTTGACAAGGCCAAGAAATGTCCCGATCTGTTCCGGAGCGTCCTCGATGCCGAATTCCTGCTGGGAATATTCACCCGCTGTCGTGATGTCCGCCTGGATGAAGTCCTGCATGGCGGTGACAAGAGAGGCGTCGGCCTCGATGAGTTCCACGCCGGCATCCTTGGCGGCCTGTTCGGCTGCCGCGGGCATTTCCGAACCCCAGCGATGGGTAAAGTCGACATTCGCGCGATTGGCCGCCCGGGCCATCGCTCCGCGATCCTCCGCGGAGAGGCCGTCCCAGGTTACCTTCGAGACGGTGAAATCCGATGTGGAATGATAAAGCCCGAGCGGCGCGAAGGTCACGTATTTGACCACCTCGACAAGCCGGAACGAAAGCATGTCGGCAATCGAAGCCATGGTTCCGTCGATCGCGCCCTGGCTGATCGCCTCGAACTGGTCGAAGACGGACATCTGCACCGGAGTGGCTTCGAAATGCTCCGCAAATCGCGCCCAGGGTGCACCGCCCGAGCGAAGCCGAAGTCCCTTGAGATCTTCCGAGGTGCGGATCGGCTTTGTGGTCAGGAATTCGTAGACGTCGGACGCCCCGGATCCCAGATAGACCAGTTGCTGCTTTTTCATTTCCTCCTGGCAGGGCGTGCAATTGACGATGAATTCGGTCACGGCGGCCGCCATGGCCTGCGAATCCGTACCGATCAGGGATAGCTGTCCGGTGACCGCCATCATCGGCAGGTCCGCGGGGAAATAGAGCGGCAGAAGGTTGCCCACCTCGATCACCTGGGACTGGAGCGCATCCTTCACCTGCAGAAGACTGACGACCTCCGGGCCGATCATCAGGCCGGTCAGCCGGCCATCGGATTCCTCAGGCAGGTATTTGATGAAGTTCGTATACATCACTCCGTTCGCCGGATGGGCCGGCGGCGCTGCGGGGGCAACGCGCAATTCGCGCGCGTCCGCACTCAGACCGGTCACGGCAAGCGAGGCAACCAGAGCTGTCATTGCAAGCAGTCGTTTCATCTTCAAGTCCTCCCAGACCTGGAGCATCCTGCGTTCACTTGAACGCAGACAAGATGCTCCAACACTCCAAAATCGATCAACTTGGGACGTACAATCGGAAACGATTGAACGTCCGTTGATCTGGAGCATCCCGCGTTCACTTGAACGCGGACAAGATGCTCCAACACTCCAAAACCGATCAACTTGGAACGTACAATCGGAAACGATTGAACGTCCGTTGATCCAGCACCCTGAAAACCGCTAAAGCTTCAGCAGCTTCCTCCCATTCTCCTTCAGGATGAGCGGGCGCACCTCATCCTTGATCTTGATATTCTCGAAATCCGCCAGCCAGCGGTCCGGCGTGATGGCGGGCCAGTCGGACCCGAAAAGCATCTTGTGCTTCAGGATCGTGTTGGCGTACTGCACCAGGATCGGCGGAAAGTATTTCGGCGACCAGCCGGACAGGTCGATATAGACGTTGGGCTTGTGGGTCGCGACCGACAGGGCTTCCTCCTGCCAGGGGAATGAAGGGTGCGCGAGAATGATCGGCATATCCGGAAAGTCCGCGGCCACATCGTCCAGATAAAGCGGATTGGAATATTTCAGGCGCATGCCCATGCCGCCGGGCATTCCCGATCCGACCCCTGTCTGACCGGTGTGAAACAGCGTGACGGCGCCCTCTTCGGCAATCGCCTCGTAAAGCACATAGGCGTCGCGATCGTTCGGGTAAAACGCCTGCATGGTCGGATGGAACTTGAAACCGCGCACACCGAAATCGCGCACCAGCCGCCGCGCTTCGCGCGCGCCCAGCTTGCCTTTCGCCGGATCGATGGAGGCAAAGGGGATCATGATGTCGCTGTTTTGTGCGGCGATCTCGGCGACTTCCTCGTTGCTGTAGCGCCTGAAGCCTGTCTGCCGTTCGGCATCGACCGGAAAGATCACGCAGCCGATCTTTCTCTCGCGGTAATAGGCGGCCGTCTCGGCAACGGAGGGCAGCATGCCCTTCGCCCCGGCCGGGTTCTTGAAATACCGGGCCATTGCCGCCTGGAACTCGTCATAGCCGTCGTCCCGGGGTCCGCAGCACGGTTCCTCGGCATGGGTATGAATGTCGATCGCGACCAGGTCATCGATATTGATCATTGGGGGCCCTTTGCGTCAGCGCCCCGCGGCGGCCAGCCGGCAACCTTGCGAAGCAGGACGAGAAGCTGCGTGTGCTCATCGTCGGAGAGCATCTGGAACGCCTTGCGGTCTGACGTCTCCATGTCCTGCGACACGCTGTCGATCAGCTTGTGCCCTTCCTCGGTGACATAGAGCTCCACGGAGCGGCGGTCGTTTTTCGGAACTCTGCGGCCGATAAGGGTCCTGTCTTCCAGCGTGCGAACCAGCTTGGTCATGTTCGACCACTTGATCTTGAGAAAATCGGCGAGAACGCCCTGGCGCACGCCGGGGTTCAGGGCGATGCCGACCAGCACGGAATATTCGGAAATCTTGATATCGTGCGCCGGAAAAAGAGCGAAGAACCGTTCAAAGGCCGCCAACTGGGCAATACGCAGGACAAATCCGGCAGCCTGTTCCTGGCTTCCGAAGTTCAAGGGTTCCGCTGTATTGTCGTCCTGTTGTGCGGGAAATTCCAGAATGCTCACGTGTCCTCGCTCTGTCGGTCTTTCGTCGGAATATCGAGCCGCTTGGCCTTCTTCTGAACAAAGGCCTGCAATCTCTCGATCGCCTCGGGCGTGTTCTGCGTCAGGGAAGCGACCATCGATTCAAAGAACAGGCCCTCGTCATACCCGCTGTCATGGATGCGCTGCAGCCCGTTGATGGTGATGTAGTTGGAAAGCGACGCGTTGCCGGCAATCTTTTCCGCAAGCTCCATCGCCTTGTCGAAGGACTTTCCGGGTTCCGTGACATAGGTAACGACGGCGCAGCGCTCCGCTTCCTCAGCGCTCAGCACGCGGCCGGTCAGCATGAGGTCCGTCATCCGGGCGACGCCCATCAGGCGGGTGATGTTCACCGAGCCGCTGCCGCCCACGAATATGCCGCGCTGGCCCTCGGGCATGGCGAAATAGGTTTCGCTGTCGGCAACGCGGATATGGGCGTTGGACGCAAGCTCGAGCCCCCCGCCGACCACCGCGCCATGCAACGCGGCAACGAAGGGAATCTTGCCGCGCTGGATACGGGAAAACACCGCGTGCCAGGATCGTGACCCATCGATGGATTCCATCACGGTCTTTTGCGAATGCTCCAGAAGGTCAAGACCGGCGCTGAAATGGGTGCCGTTACCGCAAATGACAGCGGCCTTGGCCTCCCCGGCCGCGCGATCGGCTGCCATACCGAGATCCGCCAGCATGGCGTCATTCATCGCATTGCGCTTGTCAGGCCTGTTGAGCCGCAGGATCGCGATATCGCCCTGCAACTCGTAGTCCACCAAAGCCATCCACGGGCCTCCCAGGCCATATTCTTCCCGGTCAATTTCATTCGAATTGACACTGTTCACTTTTGAACTATTAGATAATGAACAGATTGACCGATCTTCCGTCAAGCGGAAAATGAGAGGTCAATCGGACCGGCTGGAGACCGGGAACCGGGAGGACATCGATGCAGACACACCAACCTGACCACGCGCGCCGGGTCGAAGCACCATTGCGGCCGGTCGAAGTCTGGGCGCCCGAAATCACCGTGCGCCAGAACGACGACGGGGTGATCTATATCGAGCAGACCAGACCGCTGCCGCCCTATCCCGACCGGATCACCGAGCCGCTTCTCAAATACGCCGCCGAACAGCCCGAGAGGACACTCTTTGCCGAACGGACCGGGGACGGCGGCTGGACAAGGATAAGCTACGCCGAAGCTTTGACGAAAACACGCGCGCTCGGGCAGTACCTCCTCGACGCGGGACTGACTGCCGAACGTCCCCTCGTCATCCTTTCCGGCAACGACCTCAATCATGCCGTTCTGGCGCTGGCGGCGATCCACGTCGGCATCCCCTATGCCGCGATTTCGCCCGCCTATTCCCTGATTTCGAAGGATTTCGCCCGGCTGAAGGATATCTTTGACAGCATCACCCCGGGCATGATCTATGCCGCCGACAGCAAGCCCTTCGAAAAGGCGATCGCGGCGGTCGCCAATCTGGAGGATACGCGCACCCTGTTCGGCAAGAACGCGCCAGGCACCGAACAAGGCTTCGACTTCGCGCTCTCGACGCAGCCGACGGAGGCGGTCGAAAAGGCGTTTGACGCCCTCACCCCCGACAGCGTCGCCAAGTTTCTGTTCACCTCCGGTTCGACGGGCACGCCCAAGGCTGTCATGAACACCCATCGCATGATCTGCTCGAACCAGATCATGACACGGGAAACCTTCACCTATTTCAAGACCGAACCGCCAGTTCTCCTGTCCTGGGCGCCCTGGCATCACACCGCGGCGGGCAACAAGGAATTCTTCATTCCCCTCTTCAGCGGCGGGTCCTTCTATCTCGACCACGGCAATCCGACGCCGCAGGGAATCAAGGAAACCGTCCGGAACCTGAAGGACGTGTCTCCCACCTGGTACTTCAATGTCCCCAAGGGTTTCGAGGCCCTGATTCCGTATCTGGAAGCGGATGGCCAGCTCCGCCGGAATTTCTTCAAGGATCTGAAGATGCTCTGGTATGCCGGTGCATCCATGGCACAGCATACCTGGGACGATCTGGAGCGGCTTGCAGCGGAAACCCTGGGACAGAGGATCCTTCTGGCCACCGGTCTTGGCGCCACGGAAACCGCCCCGGCCTGCCTGATGTGCACCTGGCCGGTCGAGGAAGCCGGTAATGTCGGCCTGCCCGGCTATGGCGTGCAGCTCAAGCTGGTGCCCCAGGACGGCAAGCTCGATGCCAGGGTCAGGGGACCGAACATCATGCCCGGTTACTGGAAGGCACCGGAGGTCACCGCAAGGTCCTTCGACGAGGAAGGCTACTATTGTTTCGGCGACGCGTTGCGCTTTGCCGATCCGGACGACATGTCCGCGGGCTTCTTCTTCGACGGCCGAACGGCGGAGAATTTCAAGCTCGATACCGGCACCTGGGTATCGACCGGCGCGCTGCGCACCGCCTTCATCAACCATTTCGGCACGATCGTGCGCGATGTCGCCATCGCGGGCGCCGACCGCCCCTATCTCGCCGCGCTTGTGTTTCCCAATGTCGAGGAGCTGCATCGGCTGACCGGACTGGACGAAGACGCAGCCCCCGCCGCGCTTTTCGCTCATCCCGCGGTCGTCGCGATTTTCCGGGACAAACTGACGTCGCTTGCAAGTCAGGCGACAGGGTCCTCAACCCTGATCAGGAAGCTGGTGCTGATGGATCCGCCTCCCTCGCCGGATGCGGGAGAGATCACGGACAAGGGATCGGTCAACCAGCGCAAGGTGCTTTCCCTGCGGGCCGCGACCGTGGACGCCCTCTATGAGGAAACCATAGAGACGATCGGCCTCTGACGGATACCTGGAACCGCCCGCGATCAGGCCGGCTATGCCGGCCCCAGACTACTAAGTATATGGTACGCTGCGGAATAAGCTTTCTCGGGGAAAATTCAGCGCGACGTTTCTTATCCAGTGCCTTCAGGCTGCAGGAGTTGACAGTTTTCGGTTAGATTAGCCGTACCAACGAGCCTGCCCCATCGACTTTTACGGGTTGGTCGAAAGAGAGCGCCCAACCTAGAATTTTTTCTTATTACCTCGAACTCTCCCTCGACGGCGTTGTGCGCCGACCTCCAATGCTCCCAGTCTTTTAACGAATAAACATTTGTTTTTGCATTGCTCATTGCGCGATCGATTTCGCGCACATAAAGGGCATAATTTGCCTCAATAGTGTTTACCGCATCAATCATCTTCGGCAGGGGAATATATTCCACAGGTGAGCTTGATAGGGGGGCGAGGCTTTTTATTGCCTCCATCAATGGCTGATTATCCTCAATCTTCGGCGCATCTGGAATTTGTTCGGCCATTGACCGAACACCCCCAATCAAGGGGAATATCCTGTTCACCACGAACAACATAAGTTGCTCGTGATCGCCTTCGTAAGTCCCATAATTTGGAAGGTCTGCTTCAATCTGACGAAGACGGGATTTTGTTAGTTCATGCGCATCTCGTTCAATGCGGTATGGCGCACAAGCGAAATTGTATAAGAAAATGAAGACTACACCTGACAGAGCGCCGACAATAGCGACAACAACAAACGGCACTTCCTCTAATGCCATTTCACGCCCTTTCCAAAGGTATAGGGCGACGAGAGAAGCGAAGCCAACAAATGCACCGCCAAGTAATGTCTTTATGTGGCCAACAGTATCGGCAAAGGCGCGATGTAATATCTGCATCCTTGTAGGATGCACAAAGACACTTCAGTTGTGGAGTCATTTTACCTCACTCCACAACGGCGAGCACCCTTGGTGCTCTTGATACATAATGCCGTTCATTGGTCTGAGGCCGGCTACGCCGCGCCCGCCTTCGCCTAAGCGGCCTCCTGCCGGCCGGCCCATTCGGCACAGGATTTGATACCGCCCAGCGGGAAGAAATGAACCTGCGCGATCGGGCTGTCCGGCGTGTTTGCAACCTTTCGGCAAAGGTCGGTCAGAACGTCTGTCGGTTCATAGGGAAGCAGCAGCTTGCCGAGATCCATTGCCCGGCGCTTGAGCACCTTGATCGACGGCCCGACCCCGCATGTCATGGCGAATTTGATCAGGGTCTGCAGCTTGGCCGGCCCGGCGACGCCCACGTGAATGGGGAGCGTAACGCCCATGCCCTTCAGGCGCTGAGCCCAGCGGACAACAGGATCGGCATCGAAAACGAACTGCGTGACGATTGCCATCTCGGCATCCGTCCTGTCACAGAATGCCTGTTTCCATTGCAAGGCCGCGTCCACCCGCCGGAATGACCCGTCGCCGTCTATGTCCGGATTGCCTTCCGGATGCCCCGCGACGTGAAGGCGCTTGAAGCCGTATTTGTCATAGAGGCCGGTGTCGAGCATCTGCATGGTGTTGTCATAGGCGCCGAACGGCTGCGATCTCCCGCCCCCGACAAGGAGTGCCTCGCTTACGTCGGCTTCGTCCCTGTAGCGCGACAACATGGTCTCCAGCTCACGGGCATCGTCAATGAGGCGCGCCGGCATATGCGGCATGACCGCGAACCCGTCGCCGCGCAAGCGCCTTGCGGTCAGGATCATGTCGTCGAAGTCCGTACCTTCGACATTGGCGACATAGACCCGGGTTCCTTCCGGAAGGAGAGCCTTGAAATCATCGATCTTGGCGGCCGTGCGCGGCAAGACTTCTATCGAATAGCCACTGACCATGTCACCGACGGCCGAACGCCCGCCCATCCATGTGCCCTGACTTTGACCGTCATGTTCCAGCATCGCGGTAATCCTTCCTCCCAACGCGATGCATGTATACACGAACGAGTTAAAATCTCAAAACAGATTCGCTATATTCCATATTTTCTGGCGTTTATCGGAGAGAAAGTCTTCCTGAACTGGATTAGATGCATACATTTTATAATTCGGGAAATCCAAATACCCGGCCTCATCCTGAGGAAGCGCGATGCGCTGTCTCTCAGGATGAGGCCGTTGTCACGGTGAGGATGCACCAACGGCTGTTCCACCCCTCAGGTCTGTTTGCGGTAGCTGTTCCGAAAGGCTTCGTGGATCGGCCAGGGATGGACTTCCGCGCCGACGTCCATCTGCCTGTGGCGCTCCACCACCGGCTTGGCGCTGCCGCCGTCCGGCTCGCCCCACACGATCGTGACCCTGGAACCCGAGGCGGCGCAGTCCGGCGCCACCATGGCCAGCGAAAGCCATGCCCGTTCGTTGGCCGAATAGACCGGGTAGGTGGAAATGCCGACGGTTTTGCCGTCCTTGACCACCTTGTCATAAGGGTGCGCCGCATAATGGGCGGCGGGCATCTCCATGAGCTTGGGACTGTCGCCTTCCTCCATCAGGCCGGCATAGACGGCAACGACGTCCTCCTTGTCCCAGACCAGGGTCACCTTTTTGCGGTGTGTCTCGCCGGCCATCTTTTCCAGCGCCTCGCGGCCGATGAAGTCATGGTCGAACTTGACCACCCGGCCATAGTCGAGATCCCACGGTGTCAGATAGTAATCCTCGACGTTGTCAGAGTAGAAACTGCCGCCCAGAGAGCTGACAGCCTCGAAACTCCCGGCCGGCAGCCATTCGCGGTAGGGCTTCATCGTGTCGCCGGAATAGATTGCCGGCAGCGGTGACGGGATCCATCCCGATTCGGTGGCGACCGAGGAATAGGCACGCGCGCCGGCTTGCGCCAGGCCGTAAGTCTTGCCGATTTCCAGCAAAGCCGCCTTGACCTTCGGACCGTCCTCGAACGGTCCCCAAAGCTCCAGTCCCGGCGCACCGCCCATGCCATGCGCGAGCGTGCGGGCCTTGCAGCCGGCTATGACGATCTCGCCCATGTTGAAAAACTTCGTGGTCAACGGCCCGCCTTCGTTGACCGCTTCCAGAATAGCCATGGCGTTCGGACCCTGCACTTCGTAGCGGTAGGTCTTGCGCGGCTTGTCCGGATTGTCGAGCGAACGTTCGTCCCGCTCCACGGTAACGTCGTATCCGCCGGTTTCGGCATGATACTGGATCCAGTTCGGCAAAGGGGGACGGCCGACGATGTTCACGGCGTCATCTTCAAGGCCGAAGAGAATGCAATCGCCGATGACATAGCCGTCGTGGTTACAGCAGACGAGCTGCTTGGCCTTGTTGCGGCCGAAAGTCTTGAAGCTGTTGACACCCACATGGCTGAGAAGCTTCACAACGTCCGGGCCCTGCACATAAAGGTCGGTCATGTGGAAGGACTGATCGAACAGGACGGCGCTCTGGCGCCAGGCACGCTGCTCATCCATCCAGTTGCTGAAAGCGGCAGGGATCGGAAACACATAGGGCCCGAGCTGAGCGTTGAGCAGCATTTCGGCCGGATTTCCGCCGGTTGCGCGGATCTTGTCCTCAAGTGAAACGATCGTCATTGGAATGTCCTCCCTGTCTTTACCGGCTTCATAGCATTGCGTTTTCCGTCCCGCTTATGCGAAGAATGAATATGATTTTTCATTCTGGTTATTTATGAAAAAGACCGACGCGAAGCGGCTGAGCCTGAAGCAGGTCCGCGTGATCGATGCCGTGGCGCGTTCGCGCGGTTTCGCCGAGGCCGCCGCAATGCTCAATTCCTCCCAGCCGGTCGTCTCGCGCACGATTGCCGCCGCCGAAAAGCTGTTCGGCCGCCCGATCTTTCAGCGCGGCTGGAGCGGCACCGAACCGACCGCCTGGGGCGAGGCGGTGATCGAGCGCTGCGCCAATGCCCTCAAACTGATCGCGCGGGCGGAAACAGATCTTGCTGCGACCGGCCCCCACCCGGATCTTGCGGTCGTTCTGCGCTGGCATCATCTCGACGCCGTCGCCGCCGTGACCTCCTGCGGCGGCACCACCGGCGCCGCCGGATTTCTGGCCGTTTCCCAGCCCGCCATCAGTAAATCCCTGGCCGCCATTTCCGCCTGCACCCCACATCCGCTGTTTCTGCGAAAGCGCGAGGGGCTGGAGGCAACACCGCACGCCCGCAGGCTCGCGGCTCTACGGGACGAACTGCGCCAGGCACTCGGGACCGCCGGCGAGATCACCCGCTCGCCGGCCGGCAGACTCGGCGGCAGGCTGGCGGTCGGTATGCTGCCGTTTTCCGGTCAGGCGCTGGTCGCCAGGACATTCGGGGGGCTTACCGGCCAGGCTCCGGACCTCAGGCTGATGGCGGTGCCCGGAAGCTATCACATGCTCGCCGAAGCGCTTCGCCGCGGCGAGATCGATTGCATGATCGGAATTCTGCGCAGGCCGCCGCCTTTTCCGGATCTTCAGGAGCGGTTTCTCTATCACGAGACGTATACACTCGTTGCCCGGCACGACCATCCGTGCCACCGGCGGCACCTGACCATGGCATCGCTCAAGAACGAGCAATGGATCGTCGCGCCGCACGGCACTCCCATCCGCGCTTTTTTCGAAAGCCTGTTTGCGAACGAGGGAGCCGCCCCTCCGGCTCAGACCTGCGAGATCCTGTCCTTTGGCAACGCCGAACAGGTGATCATGAACAGCCAGGCGATCGGCCTGCTCGCCTATGGCGAACGGCAGCTCCTGGACTTGCACCCGGAGTTAAAGAAGCTGGACATCGATCTTCCCGGCGCCCGGGTCGATGTCGGATTGACGGTTCGCACACAAGCCGGGGAAACGAACGTCCTGCAGGTATTCGAGAAAACCCTGCAGGACTTTCTTAAATGAAACGGTAGTTGCGGCGGAAAGCCGGCTGTCCTATTCGAACACCACGGTCGTGGTTCCGTTCAGCATCACCCTGTCCTGAAGATGCAGATTGACCGCGCGGGCCAGAACCGAGCGCTCTATGTCCCGCCCCCTGCGGACCATGTCTTCCGGCGTATCCCGATGGCTCACATGCTCCACGTTCTGGGCAATGATGGGCCCTTCGTCGAGATCCTCGGTGACATAATGCGCTGTGGCCCCGATCATCTTCACACCGCGCGCATGTGCCTGGTGATAGGGTTTTGCGCCCTTGAAGCCCGGCAGGAACGAATGGTGGATGTTGATGCAACGCCCGGAAAGATAGGCCGAGAAATCGTTGGACAGGATCTGCATGTAGCGCGCCAGAACGATCAGCTCCGCTCCGGTTTCCTCGATGATCGCCTTGATCTGCGCTTCCTGCTCGGCCTTGGTGTCGCGGGTGATCGGCAGATGGTGGTAGGGCAGTCCTTCATGCAGGGTGAGGTTCAGCACGGAACTTGGATGGTTGGAGACAATGCCGACGCACTCCATGTTGATTTCGCCGATCCGCATCCGGTAGAGCAGATCCCCGAGGCAGTGATCGAGTTTGGAGACCAGGATCAGCACCTTTCGGGGACGGTCCGCCGGGCGCAAGGTCCATTCGAAACCGAATTTCGAGACATGCCTTGAAAAGCCGTCGGTGAAGGTCTCGATCGGTTTTTCCATCGTAAAAGCGCAGCGCATGAAGAACATGCCGGTGCGCCGGTCGTCGAATTGCTGCGCTTCGGTGATATCCCCGCCGCAACCGGACAGTTCCGTCGCGACCGCAGCCACGATGCCAGGCCGGTTCCGGCACTTCAGGGTCAAGATACAATTCACGCCCTTAATCCTCCCTTAGAATACATATCCGTCGAAAAGTTTGCGCGCGGTGCGCACGACGCCCGCTTTCCGGACAGACCCGTCCGCCCCCAGATCGACAAGCACAGTGAACTCGCCTGTCGGATGTTCGATCGACATCGACCGGCTGGATCCCTCTCCCTTGTGCGCGATCTCGGCGGCCGGCCCCTCCGGCAGGAGACAGGCCGTCGCGACGCTGACGGCGCCGAGCACACCGATTGCCTTGTGGCAGCGATGAGGAATGAATGTCCGGGTCGAAATCGCCCCGCCCTGCCGTGCCGCACTGACCAGCGTCATCTTCGGCACCGATTTTTCGCGCACGCCGCCCAGGTTCATCATCGGCCCGGCCTTCAGGCGGATCGCCTCGACACGCGCCTTCAATTCCGCGTTCGCTTCCAGTTCTTCCGGCGCTTCCTGACCGCTGAGACCGAAATCGGAAGCACGCAGGATCACACATGGCATGCCGTTGTCGATCAGCGTCGCATCGACCCCGTCGATCCTGTCCACAACATTGCCGGTCGGCAGAAGCGCGCCGCATGTGGACCCGGCTGTATCCTCGAAGACGGTCGGCACCGGAGCGTGGCTCCCCGGCACGCCGTCAATCCGGGCCTCGCCCCGATAGCTCACCTTGCCACCCGGTGTCTGCACGGTGGCGGTCGCGATCTGGCTGGTGTTTTCCATGAAAATGCGGACGTCGGTCGACCCGTCCCGCGCGCTCACAAGGCCGCGTTCGATGGCGAAGGGGCCGACCCCGGAAAGGATATTGCCGCAATTCTGGCCGTCGGTGACGATTGCCCGATCGACGAATACCTGCAGAAACAGGTAGTCGACATCGACACCGGGGCGCTCCGATTTGCGCACCACGGCCACCTTGGATGTCAGGGGATCCGCACCGCCCATGCCGTCGATCTGGCGTGGATCGGGAGAGCCCATCACCTGCAGCAGGAGCCGGTCGCGTTCCGCCGCATCGGCCGGCAGATCCCCGCCAAGGAAATAACCGCCCTTCGACGTGCCGCCCCGCATCCACATGCAGGCAGTGCCTTCAGACATATTTCAGGCCCTTTTCGGCCAGCAGCTCACGCATGTTGTAGATGTCGAGGCCAAGTTCTCCGTCGGCAAGACGCTTGCGTTTTTCCGTTTCGGCGGCCTCACGGGCGCGGGCCTTTTCCAGCACCTCGACGGCTTCCTCGCGCGCAACGACACAGACGCCGTCGTCATCGGCGACGATGATATCGCCCGGATTGACCAGTGCGCCGGCGCAGACCACCGGCACGTTGACCGAGCCGAGTGTCTCCTTCACCGTGCCTTGCGCGAAGATCGCCTTCGACCAGACCGGGAAATTCATTTCGGTCAGGTCGCGCACGTCGCGCACGCCGGCATCGATGATCAGACCCCTGCCGCCGCGCGCCTGCATCGAGGTCGCCAGCAGATCGCCGAAATATCCGTCCTCGCAGGGAGATGTCGGGGCAAGCACCAGGATGTCGCCGTCCTTCACCTGCTCGATGGCCACATGCACCATCCAGTTGTCGCCCGGGGGCGCGGAAATGGTGACCGCCGAGGCCGCGATCCGCGCACCGGAAAAGATCGGCCGCATATAGGAGGCCAGCAGGCCCCTGCGGCCCAGAGCCTCGTGCACTGTCGCAACGCCGCACGCGCCGAGGGCGGCGATCACCTCTGGATCCGCACGCTCGAAATTGCGGACGACAACGCCGGATTTTGTCACAGCGCCGGCCATCACAGTTCATCCACGGTACGGGGAAAGACGGACTGGAAGCCCTCCGCGTACCGGCAGTCGCGACCGCCCGCCTGGCCGCCGGAATTGCGCCGGAAATGGTTGCCCCGGTTCTCCGCGACATTGGTGTAGTAGTGCCACAGGTGCTCCTGGCCCCGCATGCACTCGATGGCTGCCTTCTTCTTCTCCCAGACCTGGGTGATGTCGAGAAACACGTCCGGCTTCCAGCCCATCTGTTCGGTCTGATGCGGCTCGAACAGGTAGAGCTGCGGCGCGCCCAGAACCTTCTCACCCGGATTGTGGCCCCATGCCTGGGCGATCATCCGGCACTCCAGAGCGATCCGCGTCGCATACATGTGGTCGGTGTTGTAGGGATCGTACTGCGAATGGGTGAGCATGAACTGCGGCTGCACCTTGCGGATCACATCCACCAGCCGGTCCTTGGCACCGCTATCCAGCTCCAGCGGATAATCCCCAAGATCGAAGAACTGGATGTCGCTCACGTCAAGCGCCCTGGCGGCATTCTCGGCTTCCTTGCGCCGCTCGGTCTTGACCGTCTCCAGGGTCATGCCTTCCTGTTTCCAGAGCTTCGCGCTCTCGCCGCGCTCGCCGTAGGACAGGCACACGACGGTGACGTCGTATCCCCTCTCTTCATGCAGCGCGATGGCGCCACCGCAGCGCCAGACGAAATCCGCCGAATGGGCGCTGATGACCAATGCGGTCTTTCCTGCCATTGTGCTCTCCTATTCCTTGCCCGGCACGGGAGGCGTGCCATGCGTATGGAAGGTTTCAATGGTCTTGAGGCCCCAGGCCTGACCCTTCTTGCGGTCGGCCTCCGTCCAGACCACCGGCTCCCAGTCCGGCGCCAGCAGCAGCCGGGCACCGGCATTGGCCAGTTCGACGCGATTGCCCGCGGGCTCCCAGACGTAGAGGAAGAACGAGCCCTGGATCGCGTGTTTGTGCGGACCCGTCTCGATATGGACGCCGTTGTTCAGGAAAATGTCTGCGGCGCGCAGGATGTCCTCGCGCTGGTCGGTGGCATAGGTCACATGGTGCAGCCGACCGGTGCCGCCGCCCCGCTCCTCGGTACAGACCAGATCGTAGGTCTTGTTGTTGCAGGTGAACCAGACGCCGCCGAGCCGCCCGTTGTCTAGCTGGATATATTCCGACAGCCGGCTGCCGAGGCAGGTCTCGACGAACTTGCGGAACTCGCTCGCATCCTCGCCAAGCAGGTTGACGTGATCGATGCGGCGGGGACACACGCCCTGGGCGTGAAACTTCGAGGCGTTGTTCTTCAGCGCCGGTTCTTCGCCCGGACCGGGCACGAAGCGGTGCGTATCCCAATAGAGTTCGAAGACGTGACCGAAGGGATCCTCGAACCGGTAGGCCCGGCCGTGGCCGAGATCGCCCTCGACCCAGCCGTGTTTCTTGTAGTCACTTGCCTCGATGGCGGCGACCCGCCGCTCCAGCGCCTCCGGCGACGAAACCCGGTAGCCGATATGGCCCATGCCCGGGGTGTCGTGCTTCGTCAGCTTCAGCGAATGGAACTCATATTCGTCCCATGCCCTGAGATAGGCGGAAGTCTCGTCCCGGCCGGAAACCGTCAGACCGTAGACCCGCGTGAAGAAATCAAGGCTTTCATCGAACTTGTCGGTATAGACCTCGACATGACCGAGATGGGCGACATCAAAGCAGAGTTCCGTCATTCAATCCTCCCTGAGGTGGCCCGTTCACGCGCGCGAAACAGTGCGTTAGGCCATCGAGTGGTTCCTGTATTTCGCTTTAGTTGATCATGGAATTCGGCAGAAAGAGCGAGATCTGGGGAAAGGCCACCAGCAGACCCAGAGTGACCAGCATGGCGAACCAGAACGGCATCACTCCCGCGAATATCTTCCCGATGGGAACATCCTTGGCGACCGATTTCACGATGAAGACGTTGACACCCACCGGCGGCGAAATCAGCCCCATTTCGAGTGTCAGCACGACCAGCACGCCGAACCAGATCGGATCGATCCCGAGTTGCGTGATGATCGGGTAGAAGATCGGCATGCTGAGCACCAGCATGGCGAAGCCTTCCAGGAAACAGCCGAGAACAAGATAGCAGAGCATGATCACAAGCAGGATACCGACCGCCGGCAGGTCCAATCCGGAGAGGAAACCGCCGATGGTCTGAGGAATGTGGCTCAGCGCCAGAAACGGGTTGATCATGTGGGCGGCGATCAGGATCAGCATGACAGTCGACGTCGTCACGACGGAATCCCGCGTTGCGTTCCACAATCCGCGCAGCGTCAGCGTCCGTCCGATGAAGCCGAAGATGATCACCAGACCCGCGCCGACCGCCGCGGCCTCCACAGGCGAGAACAGGCCGCCATAGATACCGCCGATGGTCAGCACGATGATGGTCAGGATAGGTGCGGCACCGGCGATGCCGCGCGCCTTGTCCCGCAGGGAGGTTTTCGGCCCGGCCGGACCCATCTTCGGGAAAAACCAGCACAGGATCGAAACGGTCAGCACGAACATGCCGAGCAGCAGCAGACCGGGCAGAACGCCGGCCAGGAAAAGCCGGCCGATCGATTCCTGCGCCAGGATCGCGTAGATCACGAAGCCGGTGGACGGCGGGATCAGGATGCCCAGGGTTCCGCCCGCGGCGACCACACCCGTCGAAAGACGCGGATCGTATTTGAAGCGGTCCATCTCGCCAAGCGAGACCTTGCCCATGGTGAGAGCCGAGGCAACCGACGAGCCCGAAAGCGCCGCGAACCCGCCGCAGCCGATGACGGTGGCGGAGGCCAGACCGCCGCGCACAGAGCCGATGGTCGCGTAGGCCGCGTCGTAAAGCCTGCGGCTCATCCCCGTTTCGGTGGCCACGTTGCCCATCAGGATGAACAGCGGCACCACGATGAGTTCGGCCGAGGACGCAAGCGTGAAGCTTTCGGAAGCCGTCAGGCTCAGCGCCGCCGGGAAGCCGTTTAGAATGGCGTTGCCGCCAAAGCCGACCGCGAACATGGCGAATGCGACGGGCACGCGCAATGCAAGGAGAACCAGCAGGATGCCCATGCCGGCCAGGCCGATGGCTGCGGGGCTCATATCGCTTTGTCCAGTTGATGGGAAACCGGCTTGCCGCTGAGGGCAATCCCCAGTGCGCGCGTGAACATCCCGAATGCCGTTATGGCCGACAGGACGACCACCACATACTGAAACCACGCCTTGGGCAGATAGATGATGTTCGTTGCAAGGTTGAGCATCCTCGACAGCGCCGCCGACTCCCAGACGGTCCAGGCGATGCCGCAGAAGATCACCCCGCCGAGCAGGGGCGCGATCACGTCACCAAGCCAGAGCACCCGGGGCGGGAAAAAATATTCGAAAATGTCGACGGAGATATGCCCGCCGAGCTTGTCGCAGAGCGCCATGCCGCCGAACACGATGATCACCATTGTCATCTGGGAAATGTCCTGGGCACCGGTCAGCGGCTTGCCGAAATAGCGCCCGGTAACATCGACCAGAATCACCATGACTTCGACAATCAGGCCGATCGATCCGAGCACGGCGGACAGGCCTATCAGCCTGTCCGCCAGTTTGTTGATTGCGGATAACACGGACGTCTTACTGGCCGGTCATGGTTGCGTAAACGTCCTCGGCACCGATCTCCGAGACGATCTTCTGGGTAACCGGCACGGTCAACTCGCCAAACGCCGCGATGTCATCGTCCGAAAGCTCGATGACAGTGTTGTCGCCCGTGGCCTTGAGGGCCTCAACGGTCGCCTTTGCCTTCGCGTTCCAGCCCTCTTCCGCGCTCGCGGAAAGCTTGCGGCCGGAATGGTCGTCGATCGCCTTTTTGGACGCGTCTGACAGGCTGTCATACTTCGCCTTGTTCATGACGAGATAGAAGGAGATGCGGCCAAGCGGCGCGCCGATCGTGTAGCTGTTGGCCACTTCGTCCAGCTTGAAGTCGGCAACCGCGCTGGCACCGGTCACCACACCGTCGATCAGACCGGTCTGCAGCGAATTATAGATCTCGCCGGCCGGCATCTGGACCGGCGTTGCTCCGAGCGCTTCGATGATGGCAGCGGCGGCGGAACCGGAGACACGGATCTTCAGACCCTTGAGGTCCTCCGGCTTGCGGATGTCGCGGTCCTTCATGATGAAGATGTTGGGTTCGGAAAGCCAGAGAGCCAGCGGGACGGTGCCCGGAAATTCCCCGGAGATCTGGCCCGCGTCATAGGCATCCCAAAGAATATCGTATCCGGCCTTGCCGTCCGGAAGAACACTGGGCAATTCTGAAACCATCGTTCTCGGGAATTGCGAGGAGGTGTATCCCTGCAAGCCCCACACGATGTCCGCAACGCCCTGAACCGCACGGACATACTGCTCCAGCGGCCCCTTGCCCAGTTCGCCGCCCGGAAAGACGTCAATCGTCAAGTCACCGTTGGTGTCGGCCTCGACGCCGTTTTTCAGCGGCTCGATTGTCGATTTGGTCAGCGTGTGTGCCGGTGGCACCCAATGCGCGAGTTTCAGGGTTTCGGCTTGCGCCGATGAGGCAATGGTAAAAATCGCCATCGTACCGGCGACCGCAGCGCCGGCAAAAGAACGGCACAGAGTTTGATTGAACATGCAATTTCCTCCCGTTTTTCAGGACCCGACGCAACGCTTTGCGTTTGTTGCCCGATCTCATCGAACCTTACGCCGCGATGGCGCTTTTGGCGAATTCGTTTTCGATGACCCGCCATTAGACTTAGGCTCAGTTTCTGCCGGCCTGAACCTGAAAAGAAAACACCTCTTCAGACCGGGCCCGACCGGCGCCGCGCGATACGCGCAACGCCTTCTTGCAACATCTTGATTTCACACCCTCCCCGGCGTGAAATTTTCCAATACCCCGCGTTCAATTGAACGCGGACAAGATGCTCTGGCACTTTAAGGTCGATCAACTTTGGCGCATCCAGTCGACTTCGACTGGATGTCCGTTGATCTAGAGCATCCTGCGTTCAATTGAACACGGACAAGATGCTCTAGCACTTTAAGGTCGATCAACTTTGGCGCATCCAGTCGACTTCGACTGGATGTCCGTTGATCTAGAGCATCCTGCGTTCAATTGAACACGGACAAGATGCTCTAGCACTTTAAGGTCGATCAACTTTGGCGCATCCAGTCGACTTCGACTGGATGTCCGTTGATCTAGAGCATCCTGCGTTCAATTGAACACGGACAAGATGCTCTAGCACTTTAAGGTCGATCAACTTTGGCGCATCCAGTCGACTTCGACTGGATGTCCGTTGATCTAGAGCATCCTGCGTTCAATTGAACGCAGACAAGATGCTCTAGCACTTCAAGGTCGATCAACTTTGGCGCATCCAGTCGACTTCGACTGGATGTCCGTTGATCTAGAGCATCCTGCGTTCAATTGAACGCAGACAAGATGCTCTAGCACTTCAAGGTCGATCAACTTTGGCGCATCCAGTCGACTTCGACTGGATGTCCGTTGATCTAGAGCATCCTGCGTTCAATTGAACGCAGACAAGATGCTCTAGCACTTCAAGGTCGATCAACTTTGGCGCATCCAGTCGACTTCGACTGGATGTCCGTTGATCTAGAGCATCCTGCGTTCAATTGAACGCAGACAAGATGCTCTAGCACTTCAAGGTCGATCAACTTTGGCGCATCCAGTCGACTTCGACTGGATGTCCGTTGATCTAGACCTTGCTCCGCCAGCTGTCCGCATAGTTTTCACGGGCCTCGCTCGAATACGGGGTCGGCGAGACACGCACGCGGATTTCCGCCTGCTTGTGCTGCTCGGTCGAGGTCTTCGCCGTCGGCTCAGGCTCGCCCCACTTGAGTGTAAGGATGTCTCCGACCTGGACGTCGGGGTCGACAATGCCGAGCGAGAGCATGCAACGTTCGTTGTAGGAATAGCCATTGAACATCGACATGCCGACCATCTTGCCGTCTTTCAACAGCATGTCGGCGCTGGTCGACGCGTAGTTCGGCTGCGGGAAGTCGATCCACTTGTAGGGCGTGCCCTGTTCGAAGGCCGAAGCGATGACCTTGAGAACATCCTCGCGGTTCCACTCGAAGGTGACTTTCTTGCGGTTCCTCTGGCCTTTCATCTTTTCCAGCGCGGCCTTGCCGATGAAGTCCGGCTTCTTCCAGCCGATGTAGAAATCGTAGCCGAGTTCGAACGGATTGACGTAGTAGTCCTCGATGTTGTCGGAGACGAAGGAACCACCGATGGCGCCGGTTGCTTCGTAACTGTCGGCACCGAGCCACTGGCGGTATTCGGCGAGCATGCCGTCACCGGTGTAGATGCCCGGCATCGGCGAAGGAATCCAGCCGGATTCCAGCGTGTTGGTCGAATAGGCGCGGCTGCCGCAGCGAACGAGATCGACACCGGCTTCCTTGGCCGACTCCAGGATGACGGAGAGGATATAGGCCTTGTCCTCGTACGGCCCCCAGATCTCCAGGCCCGGCGCACCGGACATGCCGTGCCGCAGCGCCTGTACCTTCTTTGAACCGACATTGATCCAGTCGACATGGAAGAACTTCACATCGGGGATCGGGCCGCCGTTCATCTTCTCGAAGATCTTCGGCGCTTCCGGCCCCTGGATCTGATAGCGGTAATGCGTCCGCAGGACCCGCTCCCCTTCGGGGCGCGACGGCGAACGCGGATCGTGCTTTATGCGTACATTCCATTTTCCATAGGCGGCACAGAACTGCAGCCAGTTGGATGTCGGCGCGCGGCCGACCAGGATGAACTTGTCTTCCCGCTCCCGGAAAATGATGTGATCGCCGATCACATGCCCATTCGGCGTAACCGGCACAAAATGCTTTGCGCGGTTCAGGCCGAAATTGGAGAAGGAATTGATGCCGTGATAAGCGAGAAACTCTTCGGCCTGTGGGCCTTCGACGATCAATTCATCCATGTGATGACACTGGTCGAAAAGGACCGCCGAGTCGCGCCAGGCTTGCTGCTCGACCCGCCAATTACTGAATTCCGGCGTCACCACCGGGTATACATACATTCCGATTCTTGAGTTGCGTAGTAGCTGGGCGGGATTGCCGCCTTGGCCTAAAACTGCCGCTAAACTGCTTCCTGACATATCTTTTCCTCCCAGACGTCAGATAAATATGTATACATAGCTACCTCATTTTGAGGCTTTTGCCACTTAAAATTTCTTATATTCACCTCTGCGGGACGACAGCGCGCTGGAATGCCGCATTCATTTCCGCGGTCCCCATCGTTGCCCGTCACCGGTTGCCCGCACCGGCGAGAGAGCCGCTCAGGTAACCATCAGCGCAAGGCCGGGCAGCAGGTTGGCGTCGCCTTTTTTCTTCATGGCCTCTTCCAGGTCCCTGCGCGCCGTTCGGGCGTGCTCGCGCGCCAGTGCCTCGGCGCGCGCGCCTTCCCGCGTCCTGATCGCAGACAGGATTTCCCTGTGCTGAGCCTGGGCGATCACGAGCGATGTATGCCGGCTTTCCACATTGACCTTGTCAGGAAGAAAGGCGGACGGCGACGCGAATGGAAGATGAACGACACGGTCCAGTTCCCATTCGATGATCTTGCTGCCGGCAAGGCGGGCCAGCACGCTATGAAATTCCTCGTTGCCTTTCGAATAGATTTCAAAGTCGACACTGCCGTCCTGGAAGCACGCATCCAGCCTGCCCACGATCTCCGTCATCTGCTCCAGCTGCAACGGATCGCCGCCTCGTTCGGCAGCCAGGCGGGCCGCGGTTCCTTCCAGCACACCCCGCAACTCGATCGCGTCGATCACGTCTTCAACGCCGAAGGCACGCACGACAAAGCCGGCACTTTTGGCGCGCTCCAGCAGTCCCTCCTCAGCCAGACGGGACATGGCTTCGCGAACCGGGGTACGTGAAATGCTCAACATTTCAGCCAGAGGAACTTCAAACAGACGTTCTCCGCCGGCCAATTCGCCGCTCAGGATCCGTTTCCTGATCTCTGTCAGCGCACGAGTTGTATGGTTGCTTCCGCTCGTTTCAGCCATATCCTTACCAATGATCTCCCGCTTTCACCCTTTGTGAGCGCCCGAAAAGCATACATCAATTACGGCTGGAAATAACGTGCCCGGCGATTTCGCTCTTCCCCAGGGGATCTCCTGCGTGACGGTCAACCAGCCCGTCTCTCAAAAGATATTTGTTATCAATCATTTAAAAGACAACGCCTGGAATGTGCAGGTCTTGAAGCTCGATCTGCCGAGAGCACACCGCCACATTCCGGAAATCATGACGGCATGAAATGTATGCTTGTGCAATTGCCCCAGCCGCCATCAGGCCCCGCTCCTCGACCGCCTCTAAAACGCCAGAAGCTCCCCGGTTTTCGCCGGTCGAGCTTTTGTTCGATTTGGCTGCGGAAGCAGGTCAGCATTTCTGCCCAGCTGCGCCTGCCTTTGGTCATCTTGCGGGTTATGGCATCCGCGAGCTCGGGAGAGGACGCGTCGTGAATATTTGTCATAAGTGGATATTTTTTGCATCGCATCATAGACATCTCATTGAAAGAGCCCCACATAATGCTTTAAATTCGGAAATCTGTTCGCACTTGCAGCAACCGACCGAGTTGGGGCCAGCCTGAGGGGCGCTGTTCATTGCACCGCTTTGACTGCATGCGAGAATGCCTATTTAAAGCGTGCCAGAAGGCGTTCGCCTCAAGGTCGCTCAGCTTTCCTCCAGCCTCCACTCCGGTTCAGTGCTACCTGGTGTTTCCGACACGCTGTTGTCCTCGTGACGTTGTGGACCCGCTGGAGACCTGACTTAATGTTTGATAAAAAAAACGTCCTGCTGACGTGCCTGCTGGCCTTCGCCGCGGTTTCATCTACCTCCGCTTTCGCGCAGAAAAGCGCCCCTCCCCCAGCGGTCGGCGTAGTTACCTTGAAGTCGCAAGACGTCACGCTTCGCGCGGACATGCCGGGCCGCGTCGTCGCTTACGGAGTCGCGGAAGTTCGCCCGCAGGTTTCCGGCATTATCGTCGAGCGGTTGTTTGAAGAAGGGAGTGCCGTCAAGAAAGGCGATCCGATGTACCGGATCGACAAGGCCGTCTATGCTGCCGTTGTCCAACAGGCCCGCGCCAGTGTCGCACAGGCCAGGGCATCGCTGACCGCAGCGGAAAAAGAGCTGAGCCGCGCCAACAAGCTTCTGCTGCGCGAAGTTGTCAGCCAACAGGCAGTAGATGATGCCACGGCGGAACGGGATGCGGCGCAGGCTGGACTTCTCGTTGCTCAGGCGCGGCTTAAATCCGCGCAAATCGACCTGGAACACACCACAATCAAGGCCCCGCTGTCGGGCATCGCCGGCCGGGCCCTTGCCACGCAGGGCGCACTTGCCACCGCGCAGCAGGCCGAGCCGCTGGCAATCATTCGCCAGATCGAAAAGGTCTATGTGGACGTGACCGCCTCGACGGCGGATGTCCTGCGTTACAATCGCTCCAAGCTGGCAAAAGGCAAAAGCGACGACACTGGCCTCGACCCCGTGGTCACCCTGACCCTGGCCGACGGTCTGACATATGATCAGACCGGCACCATGCGCGCGGCCGAACCGCAGGTGAATCCGAAGACAGGTGTCTCGGTCCTGCGAATGGAATTCCCCAATCCTGAACAACTCCTTCTGCCTGGGCTCTACGTGCAGGCGCATTTGCCGGTGGAACTGGTCCGGGATGTGGTGCTGGCGCCGCAACAGGGGATCAGCCGCGACCGCAGGGGCCAGCCGACAGCCCTGATCGTCAACGACGAAAACATTGTCGAACTTCGCACACTCAAGGTTCTCGGGACACGTGGCGCCAACTGGATCGTCTCCGAAGGGCTCAAGGCCGGTGACCGGCTGATCGTCGCAGGACTGCAGAGGATTGCTCCCGGCGTCACCGTCGCTGCGGAGGAGCAGTCGATCGAAAACACCGTGGTGCAAAACTGAGCCACCCGGCCCAACTCATGACAATCTGAAGGTTTCCGATGGCTCGTTTCTTCATTGACCGCCCGATCTTCGCCTGGGTGATTTCGATCCTTTTGATGGGGGTCGGCGTTCTGGCCGTCATGATGCTGCCCGTGGCGCAGTATCCGCAGATCGCCCCTCCCACCGTTGACGTCAACGCCAACTATTCCGGCGCCTCCGCGCAGACAGTCAACAACACCGTCACCCAGGTGATGGAGGAGCAGATGACCGGCCTCGACGGGCTCCGGTATATCTCCTCTTCTTCCACATCGACCGGCTCCTCGTCCGTGACCCTCACGTTCGAAACCGGAACGGATCCGGACATCGCGCAGGTGCAGGTCCAGAACAAGCTCAGCCAGGCAACGCCGCTGCTGCCTGAAACGGTGCAGAGGCAAGGCGTCACCGTGCAGAAATCCTCGGCGGGATTTCTCATGGTCGCGGCGCTTGTGTCCACCGATGGCGCCCTCAATGCCGTCGACCTCTCCGACTATCTTGTCTCGAACCTGGTGGACCAGTTCAGCCGCCTGCAAGGGGTCGGCAACGTCCAGATTTTCGGGGCGCAATATGCGATGCGCATCTGGTTGAACCCGGACCAGCTTGCGGCCTTCGAGCTCACGCCGGCAGACATCGTTCAGGCGGTCTCGGAAGAGAACGCACAGGTTTCGGCCGGATCCTTCGGCTCCCTGCCCGCTCTGGACGGGCAGGCACTCAATGCCACGATCACCGCGCAGTCGTTGCTGTCGACGCCAGAGGATTTTGAGCAGATCGTCGTACGTGCGGAGACCGACGGCGGTCTCGTGCTGTTGCGCGATGTTGCCCGGGTGGAAATCGGGGCGGAAAGCTACACGACATCAGCCCGCTACAACGGTAATCCGACGGCCGGCATGGCTATCCAGCTGGCTTCGGGTGCCAATGCCCTGGACACTGCCGAACGTGTCAAGGCGAAGCTTGAGGAAGTGTCCGCCTTCTTTCCCCAAGGCGTCGAATATGTGGTGCCCTACGACACCACGCCATTTGTGCAGATTTCGATTGAGGAAGTGGTCAGCACGCTCATCGAGGCAGTCGCGCTCGTCTTTCTCGTCATGTTCCTGTTCCTGCAGAACCTGCGGGCAACGCTGATCCCGACCCTTGCGGTTCCGGTTGTCCTGCTGGGCACGTTCGGCATCATCGCGCTGTTCGGCTTCACCATCAACACGCTGACGATGCTCGCGATGGTTCTGGCAATCGGCCTTCTGGTGGATGACGCCATCGTGGTGGTGGAGAACGTTGAACGCATCATGGAGGAGGAAGACCTCTCTCCCTATGAAGCCACCAAGAAATCCATGAGCCAGATCACCGGGGCCCTGATCGGAATCGCGCTGGTCCTGTCGGCGGTGTTCGTTCCGATGGCCTTTTTTCCGGGCTCCACCGGAGTGATCTACCAGCAGTTCTCGATCACCATCGTCTCCGCGATGATGTTGTCGGTCGTGGTCGCGCTGACGCTCACACCGGCATTGTGCGCGACCCTTCTGCGCAAACCCAAACATGGCGCGCGCGAGCGCGGTGTGTTCGGACTGTTCAACCGCAACTTTGACCGGCTGACCCGCGGCTATTCCTCCTCCGTGGGCTATATCATCCGCCGGCCGCTGCGGATCGGCTTCGTGTATCTGTTGATCGGCGCGGGGATGATCTACCTGTTCGAGCGCACGCCGACCGGCTTCCTGCCGGACGAGGACCAGGGCATTCTCTTCACGCTGGTGCAGGGCCCCACCGGCACGACGGCGGAGGCGACCGAATCGGTCCTGAAAAAGATCGAACAGCATTACATGGAGACAGAGAAAGAGAATATCGCCTCCATCTTCACGGTGCGCGGATTCAGTTTCGCCGGCCAGGGACAGAACATGGGTCTGGCCTTCGTCAGCCTGAAGAGCTGGGACGAGCGCACGACGCCGGACCGCAGCGTTCAAGCTATCGCGGGCCGGGCTTACGGCTTCTTTTCCCAGATCAAGGAAGCTCTGGCGTTCCCGATCGTGCCCCCTGCGGTGATCGAACTCGGCAATGTCAGCGGTTTCGATTTCTACCTCCAGGCACGCGATGGCCAGACACATGAGCAACTGCTCGAGGCGCGGAACCAGCTCATCGGCCTGGCGAACGCGAGCGCTCTGATCGGCCAGATCAGGCCGAACGGTCTTGAGGACGCGACCCAGTTCAACATCGACCTGGACTGGCGCGTTGCCGGTGCCATGGGTCTTTCTGCAACCGATGTCGGAGACATGCTGTCGATTGCCTGGGCCGGACGCTACGTGAACGACTTTCTGGACCGTGGCCGGATCAAGCGGGTCTACGTCCAGGGCGATGCTCCCTACCGCATGGTGCCGGAAGATATCGAACAATGGCGCGTGCGCAATGACACCGGCGGTCTGGTACCCCTGTCGAACTTCTCCAACGCCAATTGGCGTTTCGGTCCACAGGGACTTTACCGCTACAACGGTGTCCCCGCGGTCCAGCTTCAGGGCGGCCCCGCGGCGGGCGTGACTTCCGGCGAAGCAATGATCGAGATGGAAGCTCTGGCGGCGCAGCTGCCACCGGGCTACCAGATTGCCTGGACCGGCCTGTCGCTGGAGGAAAGGGAAGCAGGCGACCAGGCGGGACTGCTGTATGCCTTGTCGCTTGCCGCCGTCTTCCTCTGTCTCGCCGCGCTTTACGAGAGCTGGTCGATCCCGATTGCCGTCATGCTGGCGATGCCCATCGGGATTGCCGGTGCGCTGACGGGAGCCTGGGTCGGGGGTTTCGAGAACGGCGTCTATTTCCAGGTAGCCCTGTTGACGGTCATCGGCCTCACCGGGAAGAACGCCATCCTGATCGTCGAATTTGCCCGGGAGAGGATCGATGCGGGCGAGCCGCTCTGGGAAGGCGTGGTCTATGCCGCTCAGCAGCGGTTCCGGCCGATCCTCATGACATCCATGGCCTTCACGCTGGGTGTCCTGCCTCTGGTGCTGTCCTCGGGAGCCGGTGCAGGCGGGCGGACGGCCATGGGATCGGGCGTCATGGGCGGCGTCCTCTCCGCAACCTTCCTGGGGGTGCTGTTCGTGCCCCTGTTCTTCGTTGTGATCTACCGGCTCTCGAAAGGCTGGCGGAAAACGCGCATGCCCCTGCCCGGCTCGAGCCGGGACCCGCAATCATCAGTGGATTGAAACCCGCCCCCATAGGTCCCACGGGCACTGCCCATTCGAAAACGGTCAGAGACCGCGTCTGCAAAAGTAAAATCAGCGGGCGCGGTCTCGCACTGTTCTGAATAGACCCGAGTTTTCTAGACACCCTCGGTTTTCGTTTTCTACTGCCGATCAAACACCGCGGGCGACCGCGTCCCGTTTAAGATCATCACTGAAATTGCTTGTGCCCATCATGGCCTCCTTGCCTCAAATTCAGGGAAGAAGGCGTCTACGATTTCAGGGGCTTTTCATATTCATATTGAGGGGAAAACAGGGCTTGTCATCGGGCAGGGACCCGAAGACTGGAGGACCGTACGATCAGTTCGACGCCTGCCCGGTATTCTGTTTCCGGGTGTTTGTCCTTTTCCAGCCATTCAAGCATGGCAGAGGCCGTGTGCTGCCCGAAAGCGGCAATGTCACAACTCACCGACGACAATTGCGGCCAGACCTGCGCGCATTCCTCAATGTCATCGAAACCGACAAGGCAGAATTCCTTCCCCAACTTGCGGCCCAGCCGTGCAAACCCCGACAGCATCCCGAGCGCCACCAGATCGTTAAAGCAAACCGCCGCATCGATCTCCGGATGCTTGTTGGTGATCAGATCGGCGGCGGCGTTGCCAAACGAACGTGAAGACCGCCCATGAAAGACCAGGGGCTCTGAGCCGGTCTCGGCCATCACCTTCAAATAGCCTGCCATCCGCTCATTGGTGATGGCGCGTCCTTCAAGACCACCGACGAAGGCTATGTTCTTTGCGCCTTGCTCCAGAAGATGCCGCGTCGCAAGTTCGCCGCCGCGAATGTAGTCGAAGGACGAAAAGGGAATGTGATCCCTGCGCGCCTCGACCTGCCTCAGAACCTGCATCGCGGGAACCCCTGCGCGAATTATCGGACCGAAGCTGCGCTCAGGCTCGCCATAAGCTGGAGAAATGATCAGGGCCGAAACGCCATGTTCGATCATCGATCCGATCAATTGCGCCTGCAGGTCCGGATCCTCGTCCGAATTGGCCACGACAGTCGCATAGCCCTTGGCCGAAAGAGCCATCTGGACCGAGGTGGCGAACTCGGTGAAGAACGGGTTGCGCAAATCGTTGATCACCAGTCCGATCAGGCCGACACTTGTGCTGCGAAGATTGGCGGCGGCACGATTGTAGACATACCCGACTTCGGCCATGGCCGCGCGCACAGTTTCAGCGGTTTCCGCCTTGACCAGCGAGCTGCTTTGCAGAACCAACGACACCGTCGACTTCGAAACCCTGGCCGTGCGAGCGACATCAAGAATGGTCGGGCGTTTGGTCATTCAGGATCGGTCTCCATCTATCCCATGCAGTGCCAGCAGCGTACTCATCCGCGAGATTGCCAGATCGGGATCCGACAGCAAACCGGCCTGATCGGCGAGGCGGAAGACCTCCCCATAGTGAGAAATCTCCCGCGACGACTGGAAGCCACCCGGCATGATGAAATGCGACTGCGCCCCGTTCATCCAGGCAAGGAAGGCGATCCCTGCCTTGTAGAACTGGGTCGGTGCCTTGAAGATCTCGCGACTCAATGCAACGGTTGGTTCCAGGAGCCGGTGATAGGTTGCCCGGTCGCCCTGCGCAAGCGCTTCCAAAGCCTGCGAGGCAGCCGGTGCGATGGCCGCGAAGATCCCCAGTAGCGCATGGGAGTAATGGGTTCCGTCCCCCTCGATGAGGGCGGCGTAGTTGAAATCGTCGCCGGTATAAAGCCGCACACCTTCAGGCAGGCGCGCCCGAAAGGCTTCCTCATGGGCCTGATCGAGCAGCGAGATCTTGATCCCGTCCACCTTGTCCGCATGGCTCATGATGATATCCAGCGCCGCGTCGGAGGCAGCGGCTACGTCCGTCGCACCCCAATACCCGCACAGCGCCGGATCGAACATGTCGCCGAGCCAGTGAAGGATGACCGGATCCCTGGCCTGCTCCAGCAAGTGCCCATAGACCCGCGCATAGGTATCGGGACCGGCGTTAATCGCCGGCAAGGCCCGTGTCGCCATCAGGATGACCTGACCGCCCGCGGCTTCCACCGCTTCGATCTGGGTTTCATAGGCTGCAATGATGGCGTCCGCATCCTTTAGCTCATCAAGGCTCTTGTGATCCGTTCCGGCTCCGCAGGCAACGCGCGGCTTCAAGGGATGCGCCTTCGCTTCCACCATCGTCCGCTCGATCAGCTCCTTTGCCGTCAACCAATCGACACCCATTCCGCGCTGAGCCGTGTCCATCGCTTCCGCCAGGCCAAGGCCCTGATCCCAGAGCCAGTGGCGGAACTTCAGCGTATTTTCCCAATCCACCGCCGGACGCCCGACCCAGGGAGCCCGCTCGGCGATTGGATCGGAGACCACATGAGCCGCCGCGAAAGCGGTCCGTGTGAAAGCCACCTTCGGTGCGCGCGGTATCAACGGTGTGCCGGTAAGGCTGTAGGAAACGAGAGTTCCCTCCTGGGACGGTAAAAGCATCGGATTAGATCCCGTGATCGGCGCGGATCATGTCGGCTGCCTTTTCGGCAATCATGATTGTTGGCGCATTCGTATTGGAGGAGACAAGCTGTGGCATGATCGAGGCGTCGACCACGCGCAACTGGTCCAGACCGCGAAACCTGAGACGCGGATCGACGACCGCGTCGTCATCCGGCCCCATGCGGCAGGTTCCCGCCGGATGATGATCGGTCTTTGCATGGCGGCAGGCGAAGTCGAAATAATCCTGATCCGTCCTGACATCGGGCCCCGGAAGACGTTCGCCCTGAACAAAAGGCTTCAAAGCATCCTGACGCATGATGTCCTGCGCCAGTTTCAAGCCGCGAATGGACATTTCCCGGTCGTAGGGGTCTTCCCAGTAGTTCGGATCGATCAGCGGTGCGTCGTTGTGGCCGTTGCTTGCAAGACGAACCGTTCCGCATGACCGGGGGCGCAGGAAGGCCGAGTTCAGGGTCACACCCGGATGGGTCATTTTAGCGACGCCGGCCTCGATCCCGGAACCAAGCCCAAGGTGAAACTGGATATCGGGCGAGCGGGCATTCTCGTCCGCATACCAGAATCCACCGGTTTCAAAGAGGCTGGAGGCCACCGGGCCTCTTTTGGTCAGCAGGTATTGAAGCCCTGCGATGACCGACCAATGCGGCTTCGCGAACTTGTCGTAGGTGTGATCGCCGGTGCATTCGGCAATCAGAAAAAGATCGACGTGGTCCTGCAGGTTCGATCCAACCGCCGCCTTGTCGAGGACCGGGTCGATACCGACACTTTTGAGGTGATCCGCCGGGCCGATACCGGACAGCATCAACAGGCGCGGCGAGCCGATCGCTCCCGAGGAAAGCAGCACTTCCGCATTGGCATGAACGACCTCTTTGCCCGCGGAGGACGCAAGTTCGACACCTATGGCTTTTCCGTTTTCCGTCACGATCCGCTGAACCATGGCATCCGTGCGGATGGTCAGGTTTTCCCGGCCTCGCGCAGGGCCGAGATAGCTCGTTGCGGCCGACGCACGCTTGGCGTTTTTCTGCGTCAGTTGGTAAAATCCGACACCGTCCTGAGTTTCGCCCGTCATGTCATGATTTCGAGGAATTCCCAATTGCGCGGCAGCTGCAAAATAGGCTTCGCAGATCGGCAATGGCGCCCGCGGCTGCGAAACCCCGAGCGGACCGCCCTTGCCGTGAAACTCATTGTCGAAGGTATCGTTGTCCTCGGCCTTCCTGAAATACGGCAGCACGTCCGCATAGGACCAGCCTTCACAGCCCAGTTGGCGCCACTCGTCATAATCCAGAGCGTTGCCGCGGGTGTAGATCTGGGCGTTGATGCTGGAGCCACCGCCAATCACCTTTGCCTGCGTATAGCGGATGACCATGTCGTTCATGTGCTTTTGCGGCACTGTCGACCAGCCCCAGCTGCCAATCCCCTTGGTCATCTTCGCAAAACCAGCGGGCATTTGATAAAATGGATGCCAGGCGCGACCACCCGCTTCAATCAGCAGGACGCGAGTAGCCGGATTTTCAGACAGGCGGGCGGCCAGTACACAACCGGCGGATCCGCCGCCGGCAATGATGAAATCGTAGGTCTCAGCCATTGGTCAATCCTCAAAGCCGATGAATCGAGAGGCCGCCATCGACCGGGATCACCGCACCGTTGGCAAAGGCGAATTGACCTTCGGCCAGAGGCACAATGACCGAGCCGATATCCTGCGGCTGGCCCCAGCGGGCAGCCGGGACCAGTCCGCCTTCAATGCGAGAGGTGTATTTATCCTTCACACCGGAGGTCATGGCCGTTTCAATGATGCCGGGGCGAATGTCGAAGACCCCGATACCGCTTTCCGCCATCCGCACGGCAAAGAGCTGCGCCATCATCGCCGCGCCTGCTTTCGAGATGCAGTATTCGGCCCGGTCAATGGAGACCATCTCCGCGCTGACCGAGGTGACGAATGTGATGGAACGATATGTTCCCGCCGGTTGGGAGAGCATTCTGCGAGCTACATTCTGGGCCAGAAAGAACGCCCCTCGCAGATTGATATCCAAAGCCAGATCGAAATTGGCGAGCGCCATGTCCAGCATATCGCCGCGGACTTTCGCTGGCACTCCGGCATTGGACACCAGTGCCGTGATCGGACCAAGGTCGGCCTCTACTTGATTCAACAAATCAGGTACCGCATCAAGCTCTCTCAGATCGTGACGAAAATAGCGGGCCTTCACTCCGAGTTTACGCAAGGCCAGCTGGACTTGATCGGCATCCGGCGCGGCCTCGGAAGCAAGCGCCACATCGTATTCGGCAGCAACCAGCGCCTCGGCAATCCCAAGGCCTATGCCTTGCTGACCTCCGGTGATGAGAGCAACGCGGTTCATGAGGCCAGCTCCTCTTTTTGGATAATCCGCGCGGCCCGCAACCCCAGAGCGGCAACCGTCAGCGCCGGATTGACGGCAGCGGATGTCGGCAGGCAGCCGGCGTCGACGACATAGAGATTTGGGTGGTCGTAAGCCCGGCAATCAGGGCGTAAGGGAGCTTTGGCCGGATCGTCACCCATCCTTACAGTGCCGCATTGGTGCGAAGGCACCGCCGCATCGAAGAGCCGGCTCAAGACCACCGGAAATCCGGCCTGTTTCAATTTGCGGGAAAATGCCCTTACCAGCCGCCGATGGGGACCCATGTTGGTTCGCTTCCAGTGCAACCGGATCTGGTCTCCATCCAAGACAACCCGGCTTTCAGGGTCCGGCAAATCTTCCGTGATCCCGTAGAAATCGATCGCATGACGCGAAATCCAGTCCAGCATGAAGCCGGGAACCGCCTTGACCTGGCCACGAAGGATATCGCCTGTGACCCGGCCCAGGAGCTGGATATTTCCGAGGGGAAAGCCACCAGCACCATCGGACAGATAGTAATCGTTGACGCCAAAGGTCTTCTGATAACGGCTGTTGTTCTTATAGCGCGGGTCAATTCCGATGATGGCGCTTGCGTTGTGGTTCATGTAGTTCCGCCCGACCTGGTCGGATCGATTGGCGACACCAGAGGCCAGAAGAAGGGCCGCGGACTGGATTGCCCCCGCGCTGAGGATGACCAGGCGCGGCGTGACCCTGAAATCTTCACCATCGACCCGGGCGTGAACCACGTTGATCCGGCCGGTGGGGTCAGCCTCCAGACGGGTCACCCGGGCATTGCTCTTCAGCTCGAAATTCGGGTTCTTCCGGGCTTGAGCGAGGCCGCATGTCTCGGCGTCCATCTTGCCGGACCGCGTGTCCGGGAAACCGTCGAATGTCGTTTCCCGGTTTGCCATCCAGGTGTCGATATCAACGCCGAGCGGCAGAGAAAACGGATGCAGTCCGGTCTTGGCCAGTCGCTCTTTAACATCGGCAATTGCAGGTTCGTGGGGTAGCGCCGGGAAAGGATAGCCATCCGATCGCGGCGGATCCGTGGGATCCTCGCCTACGGTCCCGCGCACGTTGTAAAGCCGCTCGGCGGCATCGTACCAGGGCGCGATCTCGTCATAACCGAACGGCCAGGCCGGGGAGATACCGTTTTCATGCTCCAACTCGGCGAAATCTTCTTCGCGGTACCGGATCAGGACCGCACCGTAGAACTTTGAATTTCCGCCGATATTATAATGGTTTCCCGGCGTGAAACCTCGTCCTCCGGCGTCCAGCCAAGTCTCATTTGGCATGAAATATCCGCTGCCGAAAACAGCGGCAGGATCATGCACTTCAGGCGTTTCCAGGAGCTGCTGGCCACGTTCCAGCATCAGGATGGACGCTCCCGTATCTGCCAGGCCAGCGGCAACGCTTGCGCCCCCCATGCCTGACCCGATGATCACAATGTCGGGGCTCATGTTGTATCCTTCAATGCGCTGTGCCCGTACATATCGCCCTCTTAGAACGTTCCAAAAAACAACCTGAAAAAAAGCGACCAAATTGCCGCGTTTTCACTACGAGGCAGCTAGGGTCAGAACCCTAGATCCGCTGCTCGGTTTCAGGGTCGAACAGAACTGCTTTTTCCATGTTGACCGCAAACGGGAAGACATCTCCCGGTTTCACATCGACATCGGCTCGAAACCGGCCCGTGATTTCGGTCCCGCCAAACGCGCTGACAACAAACGTATCGGAACCGGCCGGCTCCGTGATTTCAACATTCGCCTTAACGGTGTGGATCGCCTTGCTGTTGCGGTCCGCGCCATCCAGGTCCGTGATAGCTTCCGGGCGAATGCCCAGGATGACCGATCGGCCTGCATGGCTCGCAACGGAGGGATCCACGATTGGCAACACGCCGATCTGGCCGCTCTCAAGGGAAAATTCCGCCTGCGGAACACCGTTGGCGACTGCGATCTTTGCCTGAAACAGGTTCATCGACGGCGACCCCATGAAACCGGCCACGAACATATTCGCCGGATTGTCATAGATCTCCTTCGGGGTTCCGAGCTGCTGGACATGACCGCCAAACATCACCGCGATCCGCGTCGACAAGGTCAGCGCCTCGATCTGATCGTGGGTCACATAGACAATCGTGGTTCCCAGCTTCTGATGAAGCTTCTTGATCTCCGTCCGCATGTCGACCCTGAGCTTGGCATCGAGGTTCGACAACGGCTCATCGAACAGGAAAACGTCTGGATCGCGCACGAGAGCACGGCCCATTGCGACCCGCTGACGCTGACCGCCGGACAATTGTCCCGGCTTTCGCGTCAGAAGCTGAGTGATCTGCAGCAGCTCGGCAACGTCACGGACGGCCTCGTCGCGCTTGGGCTTGGGTACGCCGTGCATTTCCAGACCGAAGGCAATGTTCTGCGCGACGTTCATGTTCGGATAAAGCGCGTAGGATTGAAATACCATCGCAATGTTGCGATCCGCCGGACGCACTTCGTTCATGCGCTGATTGCGGATCGCGATTTCGCCGCTGGTGACTTCCTCCAGTCCCGCAATCATGTTCAGCAAGGTGGACTTGCCACAGCCGGACGGTCCGACCAGGACGAGGAACTCCCCCTCTTCCACCGAGATGTTCGTTTCATGCAGAACCTGCATCGCACCATAGGACTTGGTGGCTTTTTTGATGTCGAGAAAACCCATAAAATTACCCTTTCACGGACCCGGCCATCAACCCTCGAACGAAGAACCGTCCGGCGACGACGTAAACAAGGAGGGTCGGGAGCGCGGCCATGATCGCGCCGGCAAAATGGACGTTGTATTCCTTCACTCCGGTGGAGGAGGACACGAGATTGTTGAGAGCGACCGTCATCGGCTGACTGTCAAAGTCGGCAAAACTCGCGCCGAACAGGAAGTCGTTCCAGATGTTGGTGAACTGCCAGATGATGCAGACGACCGCGATCGGGCCGGATGACGGTAGCATGATGCGCTGGAAGATCTTGAAGAACCCTGCCCCATCGATCATAGCCGCGCGTACCAGTTCAGTCGGGAACTGGGCATAGTAGTTGCGGAAGTAGAGCGTCGAGAAACCGATGCCATAGACGAGGTGCACAAAGACGAGTCCAGGCACCGTTCCCGCCAGTCCCATCAGTCCCAGCATGCGCGCCATCGGGATCAGCACCATCTGAAACGGGATGAAGCACCCGAACAACATCAGTCCAAAGATGATCGTATCCCCGCGGAACCGCCACTTGGTCAGCACATATCCATTGAGAGCCCCCAGCAAGGTGGATATGACAACAGCGGGCACCACCATCAGGATCGAATTCAGGAAGTACGGCCGCAGACCCGTTGCTTCCACGCCGATCTGAGCCGTTGACCAGGCACTTGACCAGGGTGCCAAAGTCCATGCCTGCGGCAGGGACAACATCCCGCCGCCACGGATTTCATCCAGCGGCTTCAAGGAGTTCACCACCATCACATAGAGCGGCAGCAGATAGTAAATGCAGAACACGGTCAGGATCGTGTAGATGACGAACCGGGACGTTCTTCCGGTCCGCACAACGGTATCGGATGCACCACCGGCCATCAGCTCTTCTCCCGCAGTTCAGACCAGAGATAAGGCACGATGATCGCCGCGATGGTCATCAACATGATGGTGGCGGACGCCGCACCGATGCCCATCTGGTTGCGTGTGAAGGTGTAGGAATACATGAAGGTTGCCGGGAGTTCGGTGGCGCGGCCCGGTCCGCCATTCGTCAGGGCAATCACCAGGTCATAGGATTTGATCGCCATGTGAGCCAGCACCACAAAGGCGGACATGAAAGCCGGGCGAAGCTGCGGAATGACAATTCTGCGGTACAGAGCCCAATTGGAGGCGCCATCGATCTGGGCAGCCTTGAGCACTTCATTGTCAATGCCGCGAAGACCGGCCAGGAACATGGCCATGACGAATCCCGACGTCTGCCAGACTGCCGCAATCACAATGGTATAGATCGCCATTTGACGGTTCTTGATCCAGTCGAATGTGAAGCTCTCCCACCCCCACCCCTGGACAACGGCTTCAAGGCCGATGCCCGGATCGAGAAACCACTTCCAGGCCGTTCCGGTGACAATGAAGCTCAAGGCCATCGGATACAGGTAGATCGTGCGGATTGCTCCTTCGGCGCGAATTTTCTGGTCGAGGAGGATGGCCAGAGCCAGTCCCAGCACGCAGCAGATCACAATATAGAGGCCACCGAAGACAAACAGGTTGTCGACCGCGATGCTCCATGACCGCAATCGAAACAGTTTTTCGTAGTTCTCCAGTCCGACATAGCCGAAGCTCGGCAGAATTCGGCTGTCGGTCATGGACAGGTAGAACGTGAAAAAGATGAAGCCGTAAACGAAGATGACGACCAGCGCGAGGCTCGGGCTGAGGACAAGCTTCGGTAATGCCGAGCGAAGCCAGTCACCGGGCCCCTGCCGCGAAGGTACAGACTGCACCATTGAATTGGATCTCCCCAGCGCAAGGGCACACAGGTGCCCTTGCGTGGTTATAGTCAGGAAGTGACGTGCGCTACTGAGCGATCTCGACCGAGCTTACGAGCTCTTCAACCGCTGTGGCGGAATCGTATTCGCCGTTGAAATGCGCGGTGATCACATCATACATCGCATTCTTGACCGAGGCCGGGTTGGCATGGCCATGGGCCATCGAGCCAAACAGATTGTCACTTGCAGCCGCGGCGGCAAGGTCCTTCATGCCCTTCTTGCCGCACGCATCAAAAGCTTCGTCCGACACATCTGTGCGGGCGGGAACAGAGCCCTTGACCACATTGAACGCGGATTGGAAGGACGGCGACAGGATAGCGGTCGCAAGTGCGGCCTGCTCCTTGCTGACTTCCGAGCCCTGGGCAAACATGGCGAACTGGTCGGCATTGAAGGTGACCTGGTCCTGCGTACCGGGGAAACGGAAGCACAGGAAGTCCTCATCCGGGACCTTGTTCGCATTCAGGAATTCACCCTTGGCCCAATCGCCCATCATCTGGAAGGCGGCGTCGCCCTTGATGACCATGGCGGTTGCAAGGTTCCAGTCGCGACCGGAGAAGTTATCATCCACGTAAGAGCGGATCACACCCATCCGGTCGAAGGTTGTCTTCATGGTGTCCGACCCAAGGGTCTCCGGATCGAGTTCGATGAAGGCCTTGCTGTAGAACTCGGGACCACCGGTCGCCATGGCAACTGCATCGAAGATCGTAGCGTCCTGCCAGGCCTGACCGCCATGCGCGATCGCAACCTTGCCGGACGCCTTTACCTTTTCCAGGGCCGCAACGAACTCGTCCCATGTGGTCGGAACGGCGATACCCAGCTCATCGAGCACAGCCTTGTTCGCCCAGACCCAGTTGGTCGAATGAACATTCACAGGTGCAGCGACCCACTTGCCGTCATATTTGGAGAACTTTTGAAGCGCGGCGGGAACAACGTCGTCCCAGCCTTCCATGCTCGCCTGAATGTTCAGATCGGCGAGAGCGCCTTCCTTTGCCCAGTCGATAATGTCAAACCCAAGCATCTGTACGGCGGTTGGCGGGTTGCCGGCCGTAACACGGGCCCGAAGAACCGTCATCGCCTGGGTGCCGCCGCCACCGGCGACAGGCATGTCCTGCCAACCGATACCCTGGCTTTCGAGGTCCTGCTTCAGGACATTCAACGCGGCAGCTTCACCGCCGGATGTCCACCAATGCAGGACTTCCACATCCGCTGCGGACGCGACCGACGAAGCGGTCATGAAGCTTACGGCTGCTGCCAGTGAAACGAGTTTCAAATTTCGCATTTCCATTCCTCCCAAGTACTCGTTCAAGTCTTGCGCTGCTTCCCAATTTGCAGCGTCATTTCACCCAAGGTTGACGGGTCTGTCCGATCCTCATCAAGACAGACTTGACCTCGAGGAATTCCTCCAGTCCATAGTGGCCGAGCTCCCTGCCCTGACCGCTTTGCTTCACCCCGCCAAAAGGCAATTCGGCGAAACCATCCATCCAGGTGTTCGTCCAGACGGTTCCGGCCTGCACCCGGCGGGCGAACTCAAGACAGGTATGAACGTTCTCGCTCCAGACCCCGGCGGAAAGTCCATAGCTTGCAGAATTAGCCAGACTGATTGCTTCATCAAGGGTTTTAAAGGTCAGCACTGCCAGAACCGGCCCAAAGACCTCATCGCGTGCGATCGGCATTGAACTGTCGATATTCGAGACGATCGTCGGTCCGTAGAAGCACCCCGGCAGGCCATCGATCGCAAGCGCCTCACCACCCAAATGGATTTTGGCACCAGCCCGTTTGGCGGACTGAACGTAACTGTCGATTTTACCCCGATGGGCTTCCGAAATGATCGCGCCGACCTGTGTATCGGGGTGCAGCGGATCACCGAAGGAGACCTTTTTTGAAAGGGCGACAATCTTCTCGACCAATGCGCCGGCAACATCTTCGTGGACGATGATGCGGCTGCCGGAATTGCAGCATTCGCCAGCGTTGAAATAGACCCCGAAGACGATCGCATCGGCTGCCTGATCCAGATCCGCATCGGCAAAGATTGCTTGCGGGTTCTTGCCGCCCAGCTCGAGCGATACTTTTTTCAACGTTCCGGATGCCGCAGCAACAATGTGCTTTCCGACGGCAGTCGAGCCGGTGAAGGTCACAAGATCGACATCCTCATGCGTCGACATCAGGCTCCCGACCGGGTCGCCAAAACCGAGAACGATATTGGCAACACCGGCCGGCAGCCCGGCTTCCATTAATAGCTCGCCTAAAATCACCGTGGTCGATGGGGTTAGCTCTGACGGCTTGATCACGGCGGTACAGCCAGCGGCGAGCGCGAATGGAAGCTTCTGGCTGACAATGAGAAACGGGAAATTCCAGGGGGTGATGATCGCCGCGACACCGATCGGTTCCTTCAGGACAACTCCGAGCATGTCGGAGCCGAGCGAATTGTGACTGTCGCCATGGACGGTGCGGGCCAGAGCCGCCGCATAGCGCCAGAGGTCGACGGATCCTTCGATCTCGGCCTTGGCCTGGGAGATCGGCTTTCCGCTTTCGAGCGTCTCCAGCAGCGCAATGCGCTCCACATTGGCCGCGATCAGGTCCGCAACGCGCAACAGCAGCTCCGAGCGCTGCTTGCCGGAAGTCTGCGGCCAGCCGGACGTATCAAAGGCCTTTCTGGCTGCTGCAATGGCAGCATTCGCATCGGCCTCTCCCCCCCTTGCGGAAAGGCTCACAAGGGTCTTGTGGGATGGCGAACCGCGTTCGAATATCGCGCCGTCGGCACTGTCCTGCCAGCGCCCGTCAATCAGGTGGCGGCCACGAAAAGTCTCGTGGTTCGTCTTTGATTTCTTGCCGTGAACGAGGGTCAATTGCGACATGAGACTTCTTAGCTTCCTGGAAATTCGGGAGTGCGCTTTTCGGCGAAAGCGGTCACGCCTTCGGCCCGGTCGGCGGTGGCGGCAACCATGCCGCTCGCCAGCGCTTCGATCATCGACGGGCGGTCTTCACCTACTCCCGCATGGATCATGTATTTGGCAACTTCCGTTGCCCGTGGGGACGTCGCGGTCAGCTTGTCCAGGATCGCCCGGGCGGCACCTTCCGGATCATCGGATATCTCCGCGGCAAAGCCGAAACCATAGGCCCGGTCCGCGGATATCCGCCGTCCGAATAACGCCATCTCCTTGATCACCGGCTCCGGCAGCAACCGGACAAGGCGCTGGGTTCCGGACCAGCCCGGCACGATCCCGACATGCGTTTCCGGCAGCGAAATTGTCGCTTTGGGTGCCATGACGCGCAGATCGCAGGCCGCCGCCAGTTCCAGCCCGCCACCGAATGCATGCGCGCCGAGCGCCGCGGCCGTTGGCTTTGAAAGCCTTGCCAGACGATCGAAAATCCGGTGTCCGTCGCGCACCCAGTGCCGGGCAAACTCGGCAGGCGGAATGTCCTGCCATGCCTTGATGTCAGCTCCTGCGCAGAATGCCTTGGCGGGCTCGGCCATCAGCAGCACCCCGAGCACGGCGTCTTCCCGTTCCAGCGAGACGCAATGCGCCTCAAGGTCCGCCAGCATGGAAGGGGTAAACGCGTTCAACTTGGACGGATTGTCCAAAGTGAGGGTTGCCACCGGGCCATCGATCTTGAGATGAACGGCACTCACAGGCTCAGCCCCATAGGTGCCTGCCGCAAGAGAGACAGCGGCATTACGGTCGCATTGGCGGCAATCGCCACCAGGCCCTCGGACGCATCGACAATATCCTTCTGGGGATCAATGCCGGGCATGATTTCCATTGCGACCAGGCCGTTTTCGGTAAGCCGCATCACACATCGTTCCGTGACATAGAGAACCTCCTGTCCGGTGCGAAGTCCGCGTTGGCCGGCAAAGGTCACATGCTCGACGGCTTCGACCATCTTGGTGAACTTGCCCGGCCTGACCACCCGCAATCCGCTCTCGTCCAGCGCGAGTTCCGCTCCGGCTTCAAAGAACCCGGAAAAAACGATCTTGCGGGCATGGGCGGTGATATCGACGAAACCGCCACAGCCGGCCGTCAGATAGGGTTTCTTGCCGAGCTTAGAGACGTTGACGTTGCCTTCGGCATCGACTTCCATGAACGACAGAAACGAGATATCGAAACCGCCACCCTGGAAATAGGTGAACTGGTTCGGAGACGGGACGAAGGCATCGGCATTGGAGGCACAGCCGAAGGCAAAGCCGGTGAGCGGCATGCCGCCGACGGCGCCCTGCTCGATCGCCCAGGTGACTTTCTTTTCATGCCCCTCTTCCAGCAGGATACGCGGAACCAGTGCGGAGATGCCAAAGCCAAGATTGGCGGTCTGGCCATCCTTCAGCTCCATCGCGGCCCTGCGGGCGATAACCTTCTCGACGCTGTGCGCGGCCAGTGAGAAACTGCTCCACGGCCGCATGATCTCACCGGAAATCGCCGGATCATAATCCGTTTCAGTGGTCTGCTTCTGGTGCGGAGCAACAACAATCAGATCGACGAGATGTCCGGGCACATGCACATCGTGCGGGCGCAGAGAGCCGGTCGAGGTAACACGCTTGACCTGCGCGATGACCAGCCCGCGATGATTGCGGGTGGCAATTGCCTGATCCAGCGCGCCAAGGGTCGCCCCTTCGTGTTCATAGGTCAGGTTGCCATGTTCATCTGCCGTGGTCGCGCGAATGATGGCGACATCCGGCACGATGTTGGGAAAATGCAGCCAGGTTTCATCGCAGAACTCCCGCCGGAACACGATAGGGGCAGCCGCCGCCTGCTGGTTCATCGCACAGCCTTCGCGCACCGGATCGACGAAAGTTTCCAGACCGACCTTGGTCAGGACGCCCGCCTTCCGTGCGGCGGCATCGCGGTGCATGTCGAACAGAATTCCGGACGGAACGTTGTAGGCCGCGGCGCGGTTCTCAACGACCATTTTCCAGATTTCCGGCATCGGCCGCGACGACGGACCGGAGGGGTAGGACCCGGCAATGATGCGCGACAACAAGCCATCGCGGGCAATATGATCAATACCCTTGACGCCGTACATGTCTCCCGCAGCAATCGGGTTCAATGTCGTCAGGTTCCGCGGATGGCCTTCCCTCTCGAACCGGTCGCCAAGCGCCTCCAGAACGGTGTCCGGGCAACCGAGAGCCGACGAAGACGAGATGGTTACCACCGCATTGTCCTGAATGCGGGCGACGGCCTCTTCGGGGCTGACGATCTTGCTCGCCATGTTCAAATGCCTCCGTAGTCGACAGAGACACGGGAGCCGGACCTTGCAGCCTCAGCCACTGCTTCGGCAACGGCCAGAGACTTGACACCATCGACCCCGCTTGCGGATGGGCGGCCCTTGCCAGCGACCGCATCGCAGAACATTGCGACGGCGCGCGCATAGAGATTATGCTCGCTGAATGGCAGTATTTCGCGTCCGGCTCCGGTAACGAGTTCAATCTCGCCAACCGGCTTCTGCGTCATCACATTGCGGGCGACGATCGATCCTTCAGTGCCATGCACTTCAAAGCCGGTGCCCGGGTATTTGTGCGTGAAGCTCTCATGGGTCTGAACCATCGCGCCGGACGGCATTTTCCAAACGGACATGCAGCTGTCCTCAACGCCTTCGCCCAATCCCGAGGCCGCAGACATCGCGGCTACTTCCTGAGGGTCCTCCTCGAGATGGAACCGGACCGTATCGGCGTCATGAACGACAATGTCCGGGATCACACCACCACCGGCGCCCGGGTTGTTGATCCGCCAGCCCTGCAGATGCGGCGGAAGGAAAACGGCATGAAACACCCGAACACTAAGGACCTTGCCGATACGGCCATCCTCTATCGCCTGCTTGATCGCAAGGTGAGAACCGGCATTTCGAAGATGGTGATTGGTGGCAAAGACCAATCCCGCGCTCTCGGCGGCTCGAACCATGGCAATTGCATCCGCGACGTTCATCGCGAGCGGCTTCTCGCACAAAACATGCTTGCCGGCAGCAATCGCGGCCATCGCCTGGGGAAAATGCTTCTCGTTGGTGGTCGAGATATAAACCGCGTCGATGCCGGGATCGCTCAGCAGATCATCCAGATCGGCGACACCGCGTGCGATATCGTGTTTGTCAGCGTAGGACCCGGCACGCTCCGCACTCGAGCTCAGGACTGCGGCCACCTCCCCGTCCCCGACAGACCGCATGGCGTCTATCATCCACTCGGATGCGATAGTACTTGCCCCGATCAATCCCCAGCGCATACGGCCTCCAAACCAACGAAATTAGAACGTTCCAAAGATTAATTGGAACGATCCAAATTTGTCAATATTCCAAGCCAATTATTTTCAGATGGTATTTTCGGGAAGAGAGGCCAAGGCTAGACATTCGCCTGAAAAATCAAACTCATGGGCCCAAAAATAACCGAGCGTATCGGCAGCAAACAGGAAAAAATGAATAGATGAAGTCGTTGCCACCCTACACACACGACGTTTCAATGGCGATGTCAGGGATCACGAGATGTGAACGACGGCAGCCATGCCATCTATTCAGATCCAGAAGGTGGTGGTCGCTGAAAACTCAGGAAAGGGCGTTGATCTGATGATCCACGGTCGGCTGGCGACGACCCTCGCGGCCCTTGAAGCGTCGCGAGAAGAGGAACGCCACCTGAAGTCAGAATACCGCAAAGCCTGCAATTCTGCCGCTGGCCAACCCCAATCAGGACTTGCTCCCCGATGGCCTTTGAACGCAAAAACCCCCGTCGATTTGATAGGACGGGGGTTTTGATTTGGTTGCGGGAGCCTGATCACACCGAGACTTTAAACTTTGCTATTTATCTCGTCACTCCGGAACCGCTTCGATTGATTGGTTGTTAATTTTCCAGATTCCGGTGCCGCGCAATCGTAACTCCCAGATGGCTACCGGGCAGCATTTATGCCGCCCGGCCGGTCCAATTCTGTTGATCAGATATTGCCCGCGCTCAATTCACGCGCGATGTGATCCGCCTGGCGGATTGCGAGCGCAACGATCGTAAGTGTAGGATTTTCCGAAGCTCCCGTCGTGAACTGGGAGCCATCGGATATGAAGAGGTTCGGGATGTCGTGGGTTTGGCCCCACTTGTTGACCACCCCGTCTCTTGGCTTTTCGGACATCCGGTTGGTACCGAGATTGTGGGTCGATGGGTATGGCGGCGTCGGGAATGTCCGGGTTGCCCCGACCGCCTCGTAGATAGCCTGCCCTTGTTTGTAGGCATGATTTCGCATGGCGACATCATTGGGATGATCGTCGAAATGCACGTTGGCGACCGGAAGGCCCCATTGGTCCTTGACATCGTGGTTGACGGTTATGCGGTTGGTTTCCTGCGGCATGTCTTCGCCGACGATCCACAAACCGGCCATGTTTTCATAAGAATCCATCGCGGAGGTGAATTCTCGTCCCCAGGCGCCGGGATCAAGGAAAGCGGCCATGAACGGCAGACCGAGCGACAGGGTTTCCAGCTCGTAGCCCCCGACGAACCCGCGCGAGGGATCGTGCCGGGCTTCATCCTGAATGATGCCCGCCATGGTCGTTCCGCGCCACATTTTTACCGGCTTGTCGAACACCGCGTAGACCGAACCGGTCATGTGCCGCATGTAATTGCGCCCCACCTGCCCGGAGCTGTTGGCCAGCCCGTCCGGGAACATTGCGGATGCCGAGTTGAGCAGCAGCCGCGGGCTTTCGATCGAGTTGCCGGCGACACTGACAAGCCGTGCTTTCTGCAGCTGAAGACTGCCGTCCTTGTCGAAATATTCGACACCCGTCACCTTGCCCTGGTCATTATGCACGATACGCGCCACATGTGCATGATCGCGAACTTCGAGGTTTCCCGTCGCTTCGCCCCGCGGAACGTCGGTATAGGCCGAGGACCATTTGGCTCCCCATTTGCAGCCCTGGAAGCAGAACCCTGTCTGCTGGCAAGAGACCCGGTCATCATAATCGGCCGAATTGATCGCCATCCGGCCCGTATGAACCTCCTTGTAGCCAAGCGCCTTTGCGCCCTTTTCAAGAACAAGAAAATTGTTGTTGCCCGGCAGGCCGGCGCGGCCGCCGGTTCGCGTCACACCGAGCTTGTCTTCAGCCAGAGTGTACCAGGGATCGAGTTCCTCTCCCGTAATCGGCCAATCGAGCAGGTTCGCGCCCTGGACGGCACCGTAAGTGGTTTTCGCCTTCCATTCATGTGGCTGAAAACGCAGCGAAGCCCCCGCCCAGTGGATCGACGATCCGCCGACAGCTTTGACGATCCATGCGGGAAGACCGGAAAAATCCCTGGAAACACGCCAGTCACCGGACGTCGTGCGCGGATCCACCCACGCCAGTTGTCCGAAGCTTTCCCATTCGTCATTGACGTAGTCTTCCGGCAGATAGCGTCCGCCTGCCTCAAGGGCGACGACGCTTACGCCTTTCTGCGCCAGTTCGTTTGCCAGCACGCCTCCCCCGGCGCCTGTTCCGATGACAACAACAACACTATCGTCGTTCAGGTCAAAAGGTGCAGCCATGGTTATTCCTCCCGAAGGCTCAAAGCCAGTTTATGTCGTTGAAGCCCCGATCGATGTATCCACCGAGCTCAAAGGATGCCCCTTCGTATCCAAACAGGGGCCAAACGGCCTTCTGGTTGTAAAGGCCGGTCACAAGGCCACCGCGGATCTTCTGGAAAAACGGGCTTTCTTCCATGGACTGAAGGACACGCACGCGATCGGCTTCCCATCCGATATCGAGATAGGACGCGAACCCCTTGCCGCGGGCGGCCGAATTCAAGGCCTCGATCCCGGCTTCGATATCTTCGGCATTGTCCGGGTTGTCATACCCCTTCACCGCGAGGACGTAATATTCGTCGCCGATGCGGTCATGCGGGTAGATGTCACGGGCCATTTGAACCAGGGACGCAAACGTCTCCGGCTTCACAGTCGTCAGTTCCGTTGCCCAGGCAGCGTCCTTGGCCGCCATGAATCCGGAACCGACCACAAACACGGCGCCCGCAGCACTCACCCTCGTGAGGAGCTGACGCCTGGTCAATCCTTTCGGGCCCTTGGGACTTTTCATTTTCTCTCCTCCCACTTGAATCACTTGAACCGGCCTCCACGCTCCAGCACCTCGATCTGGTAGCCGTCCGGATCAGCGACAAAGAAAAACCGCGCAACAACCTCCCCGGCAGGCGCGAATTCGACGAGTTTTCGGGGGTGCAGACCTTCGGCTTCGAACCGAGCATGTTCCGCATCGAGGTTCTCGACCGAAACGGCCAGGTGACCGTACCCGTCACCCAGGTCATAGGGATCCGTGCGCCCCTTGTTGACGGTCAGCTCGACCTCAAAACCGGATTCCGGATTGCTCAGATAGACAAGGGTAAAATCCGGAAAGTCCAACCGGTCGGCGACTTTCAGACCGAAGGCCTTGTCGTAAAAATCGACAGACCGGCGTTCGTCCAGAACCCGGACCATAGAATGGATTGCTTTGGCCAAATGCCGCTCCTGCTGGATTTTTCACATCACAACAGGAGCGTAACGCCGCCGACCCGGGGCGCGGGTAGTATGCCTATACTGCCACCGGGAAAATTTACGGCGCAGTCTCGACAGTTATTCAGCGGCGATGGAGGCGGCGTGGTGATCGGGTGACATTTCCATGAACTTCAGGCAGGCGCAGCGCAGCAGCGATGTGAAGTTCGATGGCTCCCCGCTCAGCTGCAACACCTCCGAGTGCAACGTGGAAATGAAGACCGGTGTGGTGACGCCTTCAGTCGCGGCTATCTGGTCAAGAATTTGCCAGAACGAGTTTTCAAGGCGAATGCTCGTGCTTTGCCCGTTCAGGCGCAGCCGCCTCGTATGACTTGCATATCTCTCCGGTTCCTGACCGGCAAAAACATGGCACATCGGCTCTCCTCCAACGATGCACTGGTTATGCCAGAACTTATCCTTTTGATGACATACCGAATTTTGTATACGAAATAAGGGTATTCTCTCTATTGAATTGGTCAAGTCCCAATTAATGCACGTCCTGCTCGAGGGTGTCCGGCAGCAAATCGCGGAACAGAAGATGGACTCGATCAAGCCCCGAAAATCGCTCGTCGAGCAGACCTACGAGATCCTGCTCAACGCCATCTGCACCGGTGAACTGGGGCCTGGAGAAAGACTGACACAGGATGAGATCGCCGCAAAACTCAATGTTTCCCGGCAACCTGTTAACAGCGCCATTTCCATTTTAAAAGCCAATCAGCTCGTTGCCGATACAGGCCGCCGCGGTGTCATTGTAACCCCGATTGACCGGGATCTGTTTCAGTCGATCTACGAATTCCGGTCCGTCATCGAACCTTTCGCCGTTCGCCTGGCCGGCATGCGGCTGCCGGAAAGCGCGAAGAACCATGCCGGAGCCATCCTCGAAAGCGGCAACGCAGCAGTGCGGTCAGGGGACGTCGGTGCGATGCTGCAAGCGGATATCGATTTCCACGAAATGATTTTCCGGTGGAGCGGCAATCCGGTTATCGAGAATTCAATGCGGATCAATTGGCATCACATTCGCCGGTCAATGGCGGTCGTCCTCAAAGACCCGGACGCCGCCCTTCCGGTCTGGAAGGACCATGCGGATATTGTTGACCATCTGCTGGCGGGAGATACCGAAGGCGCTACGGCTTTCATGCACAATCACATCGAGAAAGCCCACTCCCGGTCAAGAACCGCGCTTGAGGCATTGGAGCCCAGCGAATAGCCACGGTTCAGGGTGGAAAATTTTCAGGGCAGCAAAGGTGACCGGCTCTCCTTTCAGTCTCCCTCTTTATGGATCTGCCAGGCACTGCGGGACAATAGCAGCGGAACGAATTCCTCCGCTGTTTCGGTAACGAAGGAAAAGCGCCGTTTGTTCGAACCGCTCCGCTCGAAACCCTTTCTGGTCAACAATGCGAGCGACGCCTCGTTTGCGGTATGAACTTCGGCTTTGATCGGGAGATCAACTGGTTTGGAAAAATAGTTTTCGGCCAACCAATCGATGGACCGGCTGGCCAACCCCTTCCGCCAGAACTTGCAGACCACCCAGAAAGTCAACTGACTGGACAGCGTAACGATGCCGGCGAACGCACCGTTCAATTCCATGGTCCGGGAGGCCTGCCCCGAACTGCAGAGAAATTGCAGGTAGGTATGCAACGTCGCCTCGTCCGGCGGGTATGGAAGAGCCGCCAGATATCGGGAGACGGATCGCGTCGCCAACGCGTCGGCGATCATCGGACCGTCTCCGATCAAGGTCCGCCTCAAGTGAAGCTGTCCGGCAGGAAGACTGATGTCGGCACTCTCCGGCAAAGCGCTTACCGCAGCGTAAGCGTCGTCTGTCACCACAATTCCCTCATCTTCAACCTATTACCGGCACCCCGACGCATCCGTTGCAACCGCTAATATTTCACCAAACATCTTGCTGCACTGCAAAATATTCTTTTCTTGAATACGATACCTTATCCAGCGTTTGACGTTAATTTTGACCGGCCTCACTGTATGTAAACATTTTTTTCCTTACCAAATAAAATCGTGACAACAATGATAGGTAATTTAACCAACAAAAACTGGACTTTCTTCTAGTAGCTGAGTAAATTTGTCGCACACTAGAGGCCAAGGAACCTCGGTCCTCGCCGGCCAATCGGCAGAGCGAACCAGCGGTCAAAATGGGAGGGAGACCTAGTGTGTCAGGAAGACGCGGCGCAGATGAGCGCGGCGCGTTTTGGACGTGTCCTGCCACCAGGCCAGCCAATACCTCTACGATGAATGCACTCAGGCGTTTGGGGAGGCGTCAGACCAACCAGTCTGTCGATTCCCGGATGATTGTCCGGGAGACGTGACCAACCCGACTCGAACGCATCCAGGGAGACGATAGAGTGGTTGACATTTTTTCCAAGAAAGACGGTCCCCGGCGCGAAGACGTTGCCGCAAAACGCCTGATCAACGAAAACCGGGCCACGATCCATCGCCTTGCCGACCAGATAAGCAACGGCGGATTTTCACGCTCGCGCGAAAAGTTGAGGCAATCCCGGCAGGAACCGAAACCGGACGGGCTGATCATCCATATACTTGGCGGCTCGCAAACCCGGGAAGAAACCGATCCGGCCGTTCGGATCAGCGCGAACAATCGTGTGTTCGTGATGGACAAGATCTCGGGCAAGCAGTTGTTGTTTCTGGGAGAGATCCGCAGCAGGGGAACGACGCGCTATTTTGCGCTGGCAACCGAGGAAAACGGGTTCATCTCTCCCCTGGAAGAGGACGTCGAACAGGATCTTGAGGACCTCAACGGAATTGTAATCGAAACGCCGGACATCCAGGAAAAGTTTCTTGAAGTGATGCGCAAAAGGCTCGAGGTCTCCTGACCCCTGTCCTTAGGACGAAATTGTTTGCCCGCTACGGATACTCTCCCAGCCTAGGACGACAATCAGCATGTTGACGAGTTATTTCTCTTCGAGAAAATCAGCAAGATCTGACACGCCGACACCCGGTTTCCATAACAACGAACGCGCAACGATGCGTGCCTGGGAACAATATGTCGAAGGCCGGCTGGAAACAGAGGAAATCGAACGTGGGTTTGCCGGCGTTCGCCCCGAGATCCTGAAGTCCTGGGACCGCAGTTCCGACTGGGGCATCAGTGCGTTGTCGGATGCAACACCCACGAAACTGACCGCCGATCACGTCAAATCCCTGAGCCAGAAGAATCAGAGCCTGGTCAGTGCGGCGCAGGCCGCCTTTTCACGGCTGGCCCCGCATCTTGCGGAATCAGGCGCCATCCTGATCCTGACGGATAAAAACGGTGCCATCATCGAAGCTATCGGCGACCCTCAGACAATCGATGCCGGACGCGATATCCAACTGGAAATCGGCGGCGTCTGGGCCGAGGGCGTTATCGGCACAAATGGCATCGGAACGGCGCTGAGCACAGGCAAGGCAGCCTATGTCCATGCTTCCGAGCATTTTTGCCTCGGGATCAAGGCCTGGACCTGCGCCGCCGCACCGATCTTCGATCCACTCGACAAGAGCGTGGTTGGAGTGGTCGATCTCTCAGGCCCGCCCAATATCTTCCGCCCGCATAACATGGCGCTCGTCGTCGCGGCCGCCCGGGAGATCGAGATCGCGCTTTACGAAGATTTGCGGGAAGAACGAACGATTCTGCTCGAGGCATTTATCGATTTGCCCACGCCGCCGGACAATGCCGACGGCGTCGTGCTGTTGAACCGGCACGGCCGGATCATCTACAGCCGCAACACCGACAGAATTCCGTTTCCTCGCGCACAGCAACTGGGTATAGGGCAGATATTGCTCACCATGCGGCCGGAAATGACCGGGGGCCAGTTGGCCGAGGCCCTGCCGCGTGAACTTGTGACCAAAGGCGTCGAACTTCTGAAAACCGAGGGGGAAACCCGCGGTGCGGTGGTCATTCTTCCCGGGCAGTCGGTGTCGAAGAAAAGCTCGGCACGGCCCAGCAGCGTCAAAATCGCACCGCGCGTGGGTGTCAACGAAGACGAAATTCAAATCGTCGGTAATTGCCCCAAGATGCTGGAGGCAATGGATTTCGCCCGCCGCGCGGCGGAGGCCAATGTCACGGTGCTCGTGCAGGGCGAAACAGGTGTCGGCAAGGAACTTTTCGCGCGGCTCATTCACAGCCACCACACCGAACGCGATACCCCTTATGTCGCAATCAATTGCGCCGCGATTTCAGGCGATCTGATCGGCGGCGAACTCTTCGGCCATGTTGCCGGTGCCTTTACCGGAGCGCTGCGCGATGGAAAGGCCGGAAAATTCGAATTGGCCAATGGCGGAGTGCTTTGTCTCGACGAGATCGGAGACATGCCGCTGGAACTTCAGTCCTATCTGCTACGCACACTCGAACAGCGAGCCGTCTATCGTATCGGCTGCAACCGCCGCCGGCCGATCGACGTACAACTCGTCGCCATGACCAACCGCAACCTTCGTCTGGATATCGAAGAAGGCAGCTTCCGCCGCGACCTGTTTTACCGGATTGGCGCAATCGTGATCGACGTTCCGCCGCTGCGCGAACGGGGCAAGGACATCGAACAACTGATTGACCACATCAACCAGACCGTGGCTCGGAAGTTCGGCCGTGAGCCGTTAATTCTCGACGACAGTGCCCGCGCCGCACTTTGCGCCTACCGCTGGCCCGGCAATGTGCGCGAGTTGCGGAACACCATTGAACGGTTGCGACTGCTGTCCCCGGGCGATCATGTATCGGTTTCAGACCTGCCCACCGAAATCACAATCCCGGACGATGACATGCTCCTTCCAGGAGACCACCGGACCTTGATCCCTGAAAGGCTCAATCTTGACGCCATCGAGTCCGTTGCCATCCAAAGGGCAATCGAACTTGAAGGGGGAAACCTTTCGAAAGTGGCCACATCGCTGGGAATTTCCCGTCCGACCCTCTATCGAAAAATCAGGATCTACGGACTCGATCGAGGCAAATAGCCGCCGGCACGGCCTGAAGGCACGCTCGCCGGAATATATGAAACATCTTGCTTGAAATTTGTCTGTCCGCTGGATCAAATCTGCACAGCCGGATCAAGCCTTCCGACGACGACATGCATGCCACGCTGTCTCCGGAAGACTCGATATTCAAATCACTTACGGCACGATAACCCCGCGCCCGGTGAAGCGATGATCCTTGAAATCCCTGATTGCGGTATTGATGTTGTCGAGCGAATACTCAGTGTAGTGCATTTTCACCAGGCCGTCCGCATTCATCTCCATCAGTTCGACCAGTTCGGTGTAGTCCCCGACCAGGCTTCCGCCAATCTTGATTTCGTTGACCACCAGTTCGACGGTCGGGATTTCTATCGTGCCGCCATAGCCGACGACAATCAGTTCGCCTCCCTGCCGCAGCAGTTTCCAGCAGATGTTCTCAACGCCGAGTTCACCGACGAAATCGATCACCACATGACTACCGCCGCCGGTGACTTCCTTGATCGTCTCGATGAGATCCGGCCCGCCATCCAGAACGATATCCGCCCCCAACTGCTTGGCCAGAAGGCGTGCGCCCGGTTCGCGGTCAACAGCGATGACGCGCGCTCCGCAGATGTGCTTGAGGCACTGGACCGCGATGTGGCCCAGTCCGCCGACCCCTAAAACCGTGACATAGGCTCCCGGATAGACAAGCCGCGCCGCCCGTTTTGCTGCCCGGTAGGCGGTGATGCCGGCATCGGCCATCGGAGCCACTTCCAGGGGCGTGATATCCGTGTTCAGCTTGATCAGGGAGCGCTCGTTGGTGAGAAAATATTCGGCAAACCCGCCATCCAGCCCCAGGCCGGGAAATTGCCCGTGGTCACAATACATGTCGTGCCCATAGCGGCAGTTCAAACATGTTCCGCAACTGCGGAACGGATGACAGATCACCGCGTCACCCGGTTTGACAGCGGTGACGTTGCTGCCGACGTCTTCCACCCACCCGGCATTCTCGTGCCCCATGATATAGGGTAGAAGACTACCTTCGACATCCATGATGTCCTTCCACACACCTTCGATAATGTGCAGATCCGTCCGGCACAGGCCGGCCGCGCCGACCTTCACGATCACTCCGTCCGGCGTGTTGATTGTGGGTGGCGAGACGTTCTCGATCTTGAGCTCGACATTCATCGCCGGATCATATTCGTAAAGCCTGGCTGCTTTCATGACGGGTCCTTTCCTTATTCCGATGATCTCCGGTGCCATGCCCATCGGCACCGAGTTGAGCTCCTGGAGCATCCAGTGTTCAAAACACCCCGGATTTCTCTAACGCTCTAGGGTCTGTGGACAATTAGGTTTGGGTCGCGGCGCGAGCCGGATTTCGGTGTCCGAACAGGAGGAAAGTCCGCAGTGGTGCCGCCCACCACAAGGACTTTCCGACGCAGTCGGGACCGAAATCCACCGCGTCTCGAAGAGATTTGGCGCAAAACGCCCATTTCGGCGTCCCAATGTCTTGAAAGGGAACACCCTTCCCGCGACCTTGCTTCTTGAACTGGGCGTTTTGCATCCAAACCTCGACCAAATCCTTAGTGTCCACAGACCCTAGAATTGTTTCATTTTCTGACTTGCACTCGGTCCGTTGGGACGAGCCTCTTTCTAGGGGCGGCCGAGAAGTTCCGAGCCGCCGCCAAGCGCGGGTCCGGAGGTCGGATCCACTTCGCCTTCTTCCAGATCGCCAACCAGCGTTTCGGTGGTCAGGATCAGCATCGCGACGGATGTGGCGTTCACAAGCGCGCTGGCGGTCACCCGAACCGGGTCGATCACGCCGGCGGCGAACATGTCCTGGAACTCTCCAACCGCCGCGTTGAAGCCGATGCCCGGCTGGGCTTCGGTGACAGTGACGACGACCGATTCCGGATCGGCTCCGGCATTGCTCGCAATGCGCGCCAGCGGACGTGTCAGGACACCGCGGACCAGCTCGACGCCTGCTTTGACGTCGCTTTCGTTTTCGGAAACCAGGCCCTTGAGAACCCAATCGATTTGCGCCAGTGCTGTTCCACCACCGGCGACGACGCCATCCTCGAAGGCCGCGCGCACTGCGGAAAGGGCATCATCGATAAGCTGTATCTTTCGCTTCTGCTCGACCGGCGTAAAACCGCCGGCAAATATCACCGCTGTTCCGCCGGTAAGCTTCGACAGCCGTTCGCGCAACTTGTCCTGTTCGATATTGGGAGGTGCCACGTCATATTGCCGCTGAACCTGCGCCCTGCGTGCCACGATGGCCAGTGGATCTCCCTCACCTTTCAAGATGGAAGTGTGGGACGCCGAAACCTTGACTTTCTGGGCTCCGCCGAGCTGGGCCAGAGTAACTTTTTCGATCTTTTTGCCCAGGTCCCGCGCGATGACTTCACCACCCGTCATGATCGCCAGATCGTCCATCATCGCCGTTCGCCAATGACCGTATTCCGGCGGGTGCACGATCAGGTATTTGCCCGGCCCGCCGTCTTCCAGCAAGGAAACGACCACATCGGGCGCGATTTCCTCGGCAATGATCAGCAGCGGACGTCCGGCCTCTGCGGCAAGCCGGCGCGCATTGTCCAGGATTTGCGGCGCCAGAATTTTCTGATCCGTCAGCAGGATCAGCGGATTTTCCAGAACCGCGTCCATTTGCTCGCGATCGGTGACCATGTGATGCGAGATATAACCCCGCTCGAAGGACATGCCTTCGATCACTTCAAGCGTCGAATCGACGGTGACACCGAATTCGGCTGTGATGATCCCTGAATTGCCGACTTTCCTGTAAGCTTCCGCAACGAGCCCACCCAGTTCCGGGTCGGTGGCCGACACTCGGGCGACGGCTTCCAGGTATTCCGGATTTTCCACACAAGAACGCGATGACTGGTCGAGCCCTTCCACGATCTTCTCCACCGCAAGCTCGATACCGCGGCAGAGATCAACCGGCTTGACTCCACTGGCGGTGAGCTCAACACCCTTCTGGATGAGTGCGTTCGCCAACACGATCGCGGTCGTGGTTCCATCGCCGACCACTTCGTTGGTCTGCATGGACACTTCCCGCACGACTTGCGCACCCATATTCTCGAACCGGTCGGGCAATTCGATCTCCGAGGCGATCGACACGCCGTCTCGGGTGATCAGCGGTGTCCCCACAGGTCGGTCGATCATTGCGTTCAGGCCCTTCGGCCCGAGTGTGGGCTCGACGGCTGCAGCGAGTTTCGCCACGCCCCGGGCCAACGCGGTGCGCGCGGCACCGTTGTGAATGAGTAATTTGGCCATGTTCAATTTTCCTGTTGTTGGTGACACCGCGTGGCGGCGCATCCAGGCTGCGTTCAGCGACCGGTTGAGGCGGATGGATCTGGCGGTACGCGGTCATGGATGAAGTCCACGAGCGTCGGGCCGTCCGCGCTGATCTCGACCTCCTTGTAGCGTGTCGATTTCAGTCCACGGCAGAGCGCACCGTTGAACTCCATGTTGATGCGCACTGAACGCAGGTCACCGAGATGTTTGCGCAGATTGTCCGGCGGGATCCGTTCGCCCTGCCAGGTCGGAAACACCGGATCGCCCGGTTCCCTTGCAAGGTTCCGCTCGATGAGCAGCGAGCGATACCTCGGTTTCTGCCTGCTCTCTTCCCCTCCCTGGAATTCGACCTGATCGAACTCCTTAAGGGTCATCGATACAATCTGCCCGGGCGAATACCCACGGTGCTGCAGAGCCAGAAGGACGGTCTCCTGGCGCCGGATGAAGGCTTTTTCCTGGAATTTCAGCTGTACGGCCTCCAGATTTTCGCCACCGCAATGCTCGGCGAAAATCTCGCTGAACGCACGATCGCTGTTGAGCCCGGCATTGATCTGTTCCCCGAAGCAATGATCTCTCAGCGTGACGGTGATTTCCCTCACCCACGGCAACCGGGCGATCTCCTGCTTGATGCCGAACGCCATCAGAAACGCGAAATTCGGAGAACACCAGTAAGTGGGAAGCCGAAAATCGACTTCCACTTTCCTTGCATCGGCAACCTCCACCCGCTCAACGAAGCCCATATCGGTGATGGGCTCGTCGAGTTCGGGGTCGGTCACATCCTCAAGCGTTCCCCACACTGCCGAAACCAGTTCGGACTGCTGGATTTCCAGAACCATCTGATCACTCCGCTGCAATCTGGATTGGTGCGGCGTTCAGCTCCTTCAGCTTGGCGACGGGGTCGATGTTGTAGAGTTTCGCCGCGTTGAGACCGAGGATCTTTTCCTTGATCTCGTCGGTGAGCTGGATGCCGCCGCGCTCGGAGGAGATGTCCTCCGGGATCTGGTAGTTCCAGAACCGCTCCACCAGCCAGGCCGGGGTCCAGATGGCATAGTCCGAGCCGAACAGGATCTTGTCTTCGCCGATCCACCACAGGAGCTCGGCGATCACTTCACCGAAATAGCGAGGTCGCGAGAAGATGAACGGCAGCGCGACCGCCAGCCCGCCATAAACATTGGTTTCCTGTGTGGCGATCCAGCAGAAATCGTCGAGCCGCGGCAAGCCGCAATGTTCAACGATCCAGTTCAGGTTCTGAAAATCCGTCGCCGCGTGGTCTACGTCGTGGACGTCGAAGGCATCCTTGCTGAGCGGGATGATCGTCGGCCCCTTGTGAACGTGAATGTTGCGGATGCCCAGCTTGTCGCAAAGCTCAAAGCACTTGTAGGCAGCCGGATCGTTGAGCGCCCACCCCTGGCTCTCGCCATTCCATTCAGCGGTGTACATCTTCACACCCTGAATATTGAAATTTTCCTTCATGTAATGGATGTATTCCAGCGCCTTTTCGCCATCGCGCGGATCGAAGGCGCCATTGACGATAAACCGCTCCGGATGGCGCGATGCCATTTCCGTGCTGCGCTCGATACTGGAAAAGCCGTTCTTGTAGAAATCGCGCAGATAGGTGGACTGGATGACCGCCATGTCGTCGGGACCGTCGATAAACAGGTCGCGATAAATGTCATCTTCGGAATACTTCTCGAACCGGGATTTTTCCCAGAGCTGGTCAGGAGGGCTTAAATTCGTGTGATAGGCGTAGAAGCACTCGATGAATTGCTTGCCGTGAATATTGGCCTGGTTTTCAGGGCTCCCGTCCCAGAAATGGGTGTGGCCGTCGAGGATGAAAATCTCTTTTCCGTCCTTGGTCTTGTACATCTCGTTCCTCCCTCTAGAGAATGCTGCTGTTTGACTGAAAAATGGGAGCCGCAGGCCTCAGACCGGGCGGAAGGGCCTGCGGCTGGGACGTCATTCGATGTATTCGATGACGTCATCCATGTTGCCGAAGAGGACGACGGTATTGTCATCGACCCGCACCATCCGTCCGTAATGGGTGGAGGTGTTCACTTCGAAGGTCTCCGCGGTTATTTCACGGCCGAGATATTCGCCGATCTCGTCCATCTTGAAGACAAGCTTGCCTTCGCCGTCGACACGGATGGTCGCCGGGTTGTAGGTCACCGTCACGTTTGGGTCCTGCCCCATGAATTCGGCGATTGCCCGTGCCTCAACACTGTCATTCATCGTCACGCCGCACTGATGCGAGATCGTCTGGTCGAACGTGATCTCCTTCATCGACTTGAAAATGTTCTGCTTTGACGCATTGCGCGCTACATTGGACATCTGGGTACTCCTTGGATTAACGGCTGAGGCCGAGTTCTCCGAGAATCTGGCCGATACGCTCCTGCGACACGGCTTTGACATCCTCGAATGCAACGGGTTTGGAATGGGGCTGTGACCAGATCGGCTGCAGAGCCTGCGCGGCCCTGTCGGCCAGTGCGCTGTGCTTGTTGACCCACGACTGGAACAGCGCCTTGTTGTGAGCGGCATGCTTCTCGTCGTTGATCAGCAGGTACATCAGGTCGATCGTGTTGGCGAGGTTGCGCTCATAATCGGCCTCGGCTGCGGAAATCACCGGAGGTGTGATGAAATCGTTGTTCGCCGCGGCTGCCTGCATGAGGAAACCGGAGCGGAACAACTCACCCACCAGAGGCTCGAAAACGATATTGATGGCGAAATACTGCTCCAGGTAGTCTTCGCATCCCATAATCGTTTCGACGGCTTCACGGGTCGGTTGCCAGATCGGATCTTCCAGCCAGAACTTCTTGCCGAGCTCATGATCCCAGCCTTCGATGTCCATGCCGATTTCGGCCAGGTACAGCGTGATGTCCTGGGCGAGCCGCATCTTGTAGCTGGAGTTGGTCAGCGTCGCGTTGTTGATCATCTGGGTGTAGCCGTACCGCTGTGCCTGCATCAGCGAGGTTCCCAACCCGAATTCCGCGTGTTTCCAGGCACCCAGATGGGACTGAAGGATGCGGTTCCAGGTCTTGTCGAAGGCGGAATGGGCGCCTGCCTTGCGGGCATTCGCAATAACACTCTGCACCATCGTCACAATCTTGGACTGACGCTGATAATGGGTCCTTTCCCATTCCTGGTCGGGGGCCCGGAAGGCATGCCAGTTGGAGCTGAGCGCGGCGGTGTTGTCCTTCCTGTAGGCGCCTCCGCCCTTGCCGCCTTCGAATTCGATGATCCAGTTCTGGATCAGATACCGTTCGGGATCGGGTTGCACATCAACCGTCACATCCTCGTAGTGGGTTGCGCGCTTGCCGCGCGGTTCGAAGTAATTGTACCGGCGGCTTGCCGATCCGACGAAGGTCGCTGCACCCGCGGCACCTGATCCGACTGAACTTGACGTTGCTACCACTGTAGCCTCCCTGGATTTCCATTGATCACTGACTAGCGATCGGCCCTGGTTTTCAGTGGGCCGATGAACCGGAAGTCGGAGTGAACTTGTCGAAGAAGATGCGTTCCGCATCGAAGTCGTGCATGAAGAGCACGGGTGTCAGCGCCTCGATCATCGGCGGAGGTCCGCAGGCATAGACGTCGCCTTCGCCGTCGATTTCCATTTCCTTGAGCCGGCGATCGACGGTTTCGTGCACAAACCCGCGCTCGCCTTCCCAATCCGCATCATCGTCGGCGTGACTGAGCACCGGGATGAATTCGACGGTTGGAAATTTGGCGGTAAGCTCGCCAATCTCTTTAAGCTTGATGAGATCGTTTCGCGTCCGCGCTCCGTAGAAGAAATAGACCGGCCGGTCTTCGTTGCTGGCGACATGGTCGTTGAGGATCGACCAGACCGGAGACATGCCCGATCCCGCGCCAACTAAGATGATGGGTCCTTCCCGTCCTTCTCGTCGGAAGCACATTCCGTACGGTCCGTAGACCCGGACGCCGGCGCCGATCCTGATCCCGCCGTTGTCGAGCTCGTTGGAGAAGCGTCCGTCGGGATATTTTTTGATGATGAACGAGAGGCTTTCGGCTTCGCTCGGCGGATTTGCCATGGAGAACGAACGTGTAATCGTCTCCCCCGTTTGCGTGGTGACCGTGATGTCGACATACTGCCCAGCCCAGAACTTGAGCGGCTCCTGAAGTTCGATCTGAACGCCGCGGATATCATGGGTCAGTTTCTGAAAATCGACGATCCGGCCGGCAAACTCCTTCACCGGAATGGATTTTGAAAGAACCTCCTCGTCATAGTTCAGAAGTTCAATTTCAATGTCGCTGTAAGCGAGCGTCCGGCACATCAGAACATGGCCACTGTCACGCTCCATGTCGTTGAGAGCGAAAGTCGAGTACTTCAACATTTCGGATTCGCCGTCCAGCTTGATGCATTTGCAGGCCGAGCACTGTCCCTCCTTGCATCCGTGCGGCAGGGCAATGCCCTGGCGAAAAGCGGCATCAAGGATGGTTTCATCCTCCTCCACCTCGAATTCCACACCTACCGGCTCCAGTCGGACGTTGTAGGTTTCACCCATCAGTTTGGTCTCCATATTCGGCGTTGCCGCGAAGCGTGATCGCGGACCGGGAGAGCGGAGGCCGTTTCCGGCCTCCGAACGTTGCTTAGTGGCAGGGATTGATGGTGAAGCCCTTGCGGTACTCGGCGACATGCGCGTCGCGTTCGCTGTCGGACATTGCCCGCAAAGCGTTGAGCGGCGAGGCAAGCGTGTGTCCGCGGACGTGCTCCAGCTTCCACATGTCCTTGTCGTCGAAGCGCAAGTGCGGTTGCGGAACCAGCGTTTCACCGTCTTCGCGGACGAAGTTGAGATCCTTGATGGCATCGGCCAGATCCCAGCCGTCATAGACGGTTTCCCATTCGCGTTTTCCGGAGAACTTGCCCATTGCCGGCGTCGGACGGCCCTGATACTCGTCCGCGAACGCTTCTACCGCGGTCCAGCGGTCAAGCTCGTGGGCGAAGGTGTGCCATTTGCCGTCGATCTGGTCGATTACCATGTCCTCACGGACCAGGCAGGGCACCAGGCATGACCAGCAGCGATGCGGGTACACGTATCCCGTTTCCTCATTGAAGGTGATGACCTTCTCGCCGGGCTTGCTGAGCTTGCCGTACCATTTCCAGAAGTCGCCGAATTCGGCGTACCAGCCCGGATACTTGTGCTCGAACCATTCGAAGTCCTTTTCCGTCTGGGCTTCGATCCGCCAGAAGTTCACCGGCCAGCCGACCGCGAAGAACTGGGCGACCTTGTGAACGTATTTCTGGTCGGTGATCCGTTTCCAGGCTTCCTGAACGTCGTCGTGATGAATTTTCACGCCGTATTTCTCGAGCGGCAGCATGTAGGTCCGGTAGTAGTCCTCGAAGATCCACCGGTGCCACATTTCCGCATAGGACTCCTTGTCCTTGTCACGGTTGGTGGTGCCGTATTCGATGAAGGTGCCGATGGCGGCATCGACGATCGCGTGGTTCTGCCAGAAGGCGTAACGGAGATCACGCTCCAGGAGCAGATGGTTTTCCGGCTCCTTCAGAGCGGCCATCAACAGGGAGTGACCGTTGCCGATGTGGCGGCTTTCGTCCGACTGGACGGACAGGAACACGGTGGGAAGCGCATAGTCACCGTTACGTGCCGCTTCCGAAGGCATTGCCACGAAGAGCGTGTTGGTGAAGGCCGTTTCCGCGACAACCGTCAGATACATGCACGCTGCCGTCATGGTATCGCCGGTTATGAACCCTTCACCGAACTGGCGTCCGATGGTGGTCGCGTAGCACTTGCCGAAAGCTTCTTCGGTGATGTCGAACCCTGCCGGATCGATGTAATTTTCCATGTACCACTTCTTCAGGTTCATCTGAATCGTGGAGTGACGGAACTCGTCGACCATCTGCATGGTAAAGCCGGTTCTCAGGTCCTCCCCGGGAGCCAGGCGCGCAACCATCGCCATGGACCGGGCAGCCGAGATTTCCGGAAAGGGAATGATCGCCAGGAAGAGCTTCATCCATTCGATCCAGCGCGGTTCCACGTTGCGGAACATGTCACCGCGCAAGGCGGCGTCCAGGGCACCGTAAACCCGGTTGTCCTTTTCCTCTTCCATGGGAAAATAGGAACGAAGCACCTGCTTCATCGGATCCCGTGGAGCCTTGGTGATCTTGTAATCGGTCGGAAACGTCGCTGCTTCCTGAACGTAGGTCGGGTTCCATCCGAGATCTGAAATCTTCTTGGTCGCCTCCCCAACGGAAATCCCCCGCTGGGAGGTAATTTTATTCAGCGTAATCGCCATACCTTGAGCCTCCTAGAGCTCTAACCGGCGAACCGGCCGGTGGGAGGCAGCAGACTGCTGCCGGTTTACCCGGACAAGACACTGCCTGCCTGCGAATCCGAAAGATCCGAAGAGGCGTTCGACCGGGCGGATGACGGCAAAGGTTGAGAAGGTCCCCACTTCGGGAACTTCGGAAACGCACCGCTGTTGCCCTCCTTCGGCAAAACGGTGCCCTGTCCTCCCTATCCTTCGTTCTTGGCGATCCTTTTTCGGCTGGACCGCGTTGTTGTCCCCGGGTAAATGCAAGGGGCGTACCGGATTGGGAGATAATTCGAGAAGAATGGACAAATACGAGGTCAGATTTTCTTAAGTATCTGTATTAAAATACTTTTCTGATCAAAAATTATTTGAAAACAAAAGAAGAAGAATTTGCGCCGTCTATTCAGAAACAAGCAACGTCGCGCTGGAATGTTGCAAATTTTTACACTGCTTTACACACACACCTGCAACGACTTACAGCGTTACACATTCACGATGCACTTTGGTTTTCGAAAACCTGCTGGACCCACATGGCGCATGCACCCATAAATGAAGTTGAAATGACATTGACATAGATGAAGGCCATGAGGACGTCGCCGGACAGCGACCTCTTCATCCGTCCATTGAAGCGGTGCTGCGGTCACAAGTCAGATCCGCGCCATTGGGCAGGAAGTCCTGGCCAAAACAGATTTGTCGGTAATCCGGGTCGGACAACAATGAACGCTCAGGGAAAAGCCTCGTTCGAAAACAGCTATCGCGGTTGTTCACCCCAGCTGCTGGCGCGAACCCAGCAATTGTGGTCTGCACGCGGGCTGGACCATGAACGTATCTGGCGCCGGTCGATCGGATCCCTCAACAGCTTCCGTCCATTCAGAGTTTCGGAGTTCAACGTCAACAGCGCTCCAATGGATGCCTTCCTGCTTTTCGACCAGGCGTTGATCTGGGTCGCGGCACTCCATGCGGCGGCATGCCGGTCCGATACGCTTCCCGAAACTCGGCTATCGCGCGAACAGTGGCTCAGCGTCAGAGCCGTCACTTTCCGGCTGATGGAGCAACTCGACGGAATTCGCCTACTGTTCTTTGCGGACCTGCCAATTCCCGCCATGCAGATCGCCCGCTCCATTTCTGAAGATGCAGACATGGTGCTTGCTTTCCTGGTCCGGCGCAAACTTGCCCAACGGTTCACCAATTGCAGTTCGGTGGAGGAAACGACAGACTTCTGGCGTCGCCATATTGCGGGCGGCCGCGCTTATCGTGTGGTTACGGAGCAACTTTACAGTGTCGGGCTTGATTACGGTTCGGATGGCGCATATTCGGACTGGCGCAGAAGCACGGTCGCAACCCTTGGCGCGGCGGCTCATACCTCGTTTCACTGGCACCTCATGCGAGACGCCTCACCGGGTTTTGAACCGCTCTTCAGGCAGACCGGGGACTGCCTTGATTTTGTGACCCTGCGTCTGCAGGAAATGTGCGCCTATTCCAGCGTTCTTCAGGACAGGCTGCAGGAGGATCTGGTGTCGCTGAGGAAACAGGCTGCAGGCGATCCAAATCCCGATATCCTGGCGGCCTCGGCCGCAGTGATCGGCGAGATCACCGTCAACCAATGGCGCCGAAGCGTTACCGAAGACGCTACCGGCTGAGTGGCCTGACCTCCTGATCAGTGCTGGTTTTCCGGGGCCGTTTTCGATGTGTCCCGCGCGATCCATTGAGCGGCCATCACCAGGGCACCCATGGCGAAATCCTTGCCATGCTCGTCGATCATCTCCTCCGATATTTCAGCGATCCGCTTGAAGTAGCGATCCTTGCTTACTTCCTCCGGCGTGAGTTCGTTTTTCATTTTTTCCTCCTTCGCATTCATTTGAACATTTTCTCCGGCAAGGTGACGATGCTGCAGTCGCCGCCGGCATCCCCGACGATCAAATGGGTTCCGTCGGGCGACCAGCGCAATGCTGTCACCGCGGCACTCGACCTTTTCCGCAGGATCAGTTCGTCCGGTGTGCCGATACCGGTTACCGAGATCAATCCGTTCGCGTAACCCGATGCGACCAACCCGCGTGTCGGGTGCGCGGCTATCCTGTCGATCACCACAAATCCGGTCTTTCCGGAGACCAGGGACGTACCGGGTTCGTCTTTGAGGGGCAGATCGTCTTCCGCCCAGGCCACCAGACGAAAGGCGCCTGACGCGACAAGCGCATGGCCGGGCTCGCTGAAGGCAACGCACCGGACCGCACCCGGGAACCCTTCGACGCGCTGGATCTGCTTTGTCGAACAATCGATGATCAGCATCGTGTTGTCCACGGATCCGCAGGCAACATGACTTGCCGAGGAACTCCAGCTCATGTCGACGACATCTCCCTCGCAGGCGAAGGTCTTTATGTCCGCCTCCTTCTGCGACCAATCAACGATCGACACGGAATTCTCTCCCCAGGCCACTACCCGTGACCCATTCGGATCCATGGCAAGACAGCTCACGCAATGCCTGAGTTGAACCGAAGCGGCAACTTCCGCACTCGCCACGTCGAAAATCAGGAGATCCTTTTCCCGCGCCAGGGCAAGACGGCTTCCGGAAAGGTCGCCGCAGAAAGCCGTCGCCGGTCCGCCTTCATTGGACAATCTCTCCAGAACCTGACCCCGCGCGGTCACCTGGCAGACAGCGCCGCTTTCGCTGACGGCTGCGAAGTCCCCTGTCCCGAAACGAACAACAGGAAGATCGGGCCGCGTCAGGATCCCGGATCTCACGGGGGGCATGGGAGGCGTGGTCCGCGGGCGGATGGTTGTCCTGCCGCTCTCCTTGTCGATTGTCATGCGTCTTGCCGGCGATTCCGCGTCCGAGGTCCTCATGATGGCCAGCTTGCCCGACGCTTGCTGGAATATGGAATGCTGACCGTCAGAGCTGACCTCGGACCGAGCGATCTCCTCTTCCAATGTCCAGGACATCGCCAAAAGATCAAAAACCGACAGGTTCGCAGCACTTTGTTCAATCATTGACCTCTCCTTCCAGATCGTTGCGTTCCAGCTCCCGGTCGATCCGATCAAGCTCTGCGGTAAGTTTTTCCGAAGCGGCCGCGTTGCATTCGATTTTGGTGGCCACGGCTTCCTTTTCCTTTTCGGCTTCCGAACAGGTCGCCTCATCCAGGCTCTTGAACTCCGCGGCACTTGCGACCTGCAAGAGCCTGTGATGCTCCGCAAACACCGCCGACAATTCCTGGACCACTGCAGTCCGCAGACGCAGAAGGTCGTCGAACTTCTCTGTTTGACCGGTCATTCTTCGCTCCTATATGCAATTGGCCAAAGCACGCGGAAACCGGAGGAATTGCGAATGCTTGGATCAGCACCGAAACAGTTCTTTCTCGCGGTTGCCGCTGTAGGCGCGCAGATACCGGGGGCGGACCATCCGCTGTTGCGGACGATCGAAACAGGGGATGGTGATATCGATCCGAACTCGATTCTCGAGGCGCAAAGAGAACTCGCGGAAATTCCGGCAGAAACGCGCGAAAACCTTCTTCAAGCCATGCACGAATACATGCAGCAGGATGTCTCCGCGATCCGGGACCACCTTTCGAACGCCGGAAAATCCCGCGTCCACCAGAGTACGGACCCAGGCGCGCGCAAACGAGACGCTCGAATACTCTAAAATCGGCCAAACTCCGGATCGGCCGAACATCACAGATCCCTTTCTCGCAGGAAACGCACTCCTTGCCGCTTGCTTCCGGCACAGTTTTCCTGTTCTCACGCAGGAAAAATCGGGACTTCACGCCTTTTTCAAAGATTAAATTATCAATCAGACCAAATTAAACAAGCAATAATTCAAAAATAGATTTATAAATTTGATTTTTCTAGAAGAGTGAAAAGTTTTGTTACAAATTAACATTAGACAGTTTCATTATTTTACACTTTTTGCATAATATTTTGGTGAATAAAAAATATCTAACCTTAAAGTGCCTGATGTAAACATTCGGATGGAATGGTATGCTGACCATCGAAAAAATGATTGCCGCTCGAGAATTTCGGATCGATGCAATGTCTTGAACTGAGCCCGGAGTTCCATCCACTTCAGCGCGGCCAATACAACCAGACAGAAATGACGCGGCTTACGGGCTCCAGAATATGGAATCGCCCTGGTGAACGAAAAACGACGCTGGAGAGCGGCACCCCGGGGTTTCGCCCGTTTGAGGAAGGACGCTTCTTCCCGAGGACTCAACCGGAAGAATTTCAGTTGATTGCCCCGGTCACCAGACCGGATTTTTCATAGGTCGGGTTGAGCCGGCTCAGGAGATAGTCGTCACCACGGATCGGCGGGTATTTCGCCGGGCTGTCCTCACCCGAACAACCCGGCAGGCAAGCGACGATCGCGTCGGGATCCGGATCGAGAAAGAACGGCACCGAATAGCGCTCCCGGCCCGAGGGATTGATCACCCGGTGCGGCGTCGAGACATAGAGGTCGTTGGTCCAGCGCATCAGGCAATCGCCGATGTTGCAGATGAAGGTGTCCGGTATGTAGGGCGCCGACAGCCACTCTCCATCTCGGGTACGCACCTCCAGTCCGCCGGCATCGTCGGTCGCCAGCAGCGTGACGCAGCCGTAATCCGTGTGTTCGCCGGCGCCGAGCTGGCCCTCCTCCATCTCCGCCGGGCTTTCCGGATAGTGCAGGAGACGCAGGGTGGCGAGCGGCCGCCGGAGCTTGTCATCGAAGAAATCCGGATCGAGGCCGAGCTCGGTCGCAAAGGCCGTGTGCAGGGTCCGCCCCAGGGACAGCATGGCGTCGTAATAGTCCAGCATGATCTCCCGGAACCCGGGCACGTCCGGCCACAGGTTAAGTGCCCGCAAGGGCGCCCTGGCAAGGATTTCCGGATCGTCCTCGGCAAGGTCAAGGCCGATATTGTAGCCCTCCTTCAGGTCCGGCGCCTTGGTCGGGTCGAGGGATTCGCCCTTCATCGGCACGTAGCCCCGGTTGCCGGTGTCCCTGGAATAGGCGGTCTTCATCTTCAAGTCGTCCGGACTTTCGAAGAAGGTTCGCGCCATGGCGAACACGCTTTCGCGCCGCTCCGCCGGCACGCCGTGTCCCTTCAGGTAGAAAAAGCCGATGCCTCGGCAGGCTTCCCCGATCTCCCGGGCAACGGCGAGCCTGCCCGCGTCGCCGTCTTCGAAGAGAGGTTTCAGGTCGATAACGGGAATGCTGTCCGTCATGGTCGGGTTCCTTCCGTTTGCGGCCTTTCAGCCGGCCGGGATGATGTCGTCGATTTCCCGCGCCCAGGCGGACGTCCAGGCGCGTCTTGTGGTGTCGTCGAGCCAGGCCGCTTCCAGGCTGGCCAGGATCGCCGTCCTCAGGTCCTGAAGCGTGAAGCCGAGCTCGGAATGCGCCAGTTCGAACTCCCGGCCAAGATCGGTGGCAAACATCGGCGGGTCGTCGGAATTAATGGTCACCGCGAGCCCTGCCGCCTTCATCCGCCGGATCGGATGATCCGGGTCAGCCAGGTCGCGCCAGGAGGTCGTGTATTTCGTCGTCGACGGACAGCAGGTGAAGGCGATGCCCTCGTCGCGGCAGCGCGCGATCAGCGCCGGGTCGTCGACGATGTTGTAACCGTGGTCGATGCGCTCCACCTTCAGGGCGTCCAGCGACCCGGCGATGAATGCGGCCGCCCCGGATTCACCTGCATGGGCGGTAAGGCGAAGTCCGGCCTTTCGCGCCCGTGCGAACACACCCGCATAGGGCTCGGGCGGAAACGGTGCCTCGTTGTAGTCGAGGCCGAGGCCTATCAGGTCGTCGCCGCGGTTTGCGAGGATCTCGTCGAGATAGTGCTCGCCGGCGGCAGGGCCGAGTTCCCGGTTCATGCCGGGGATGATGCGGGAGAGGATGCCGAAATCCGTCTCCGCCTCCGCCATGCCGGCCCGAATGCCCTCGAACTGGCGCGCGAACGGTACGCCTTTATGGGCGTGCGGGCTGATGAAGAACTCCATGTAGCGGCAATTGTTGTCCGCGGCCGACGCCAGCATCTCGTAGGTGATGCGCCGGAAATCGTCGACGGTGACGATGCTGTCGGCGATGGCGCCGTAAACGGCGAGAAAGTCCAACAGGTTGTCATAGGAATAAAGGTCCGCGACCCGTTCGCAGTCCGGCAGCCCGACGCCGTTCTTCGCTGCCAGCTCCATCGCCGTGTCCGGCCGGATCGCCCCTTCAAGGTGGATGTGGATCTCCGCCTTGGGCAGCTTGCGGATGAGCCTGCTGACGTCCATGTCCGTTCCCCTTCGTCAGTGTTCCGGCCGGGGCGCGGTCACGCCGCCGATCCAGACCTGCGCTATGTTCGGCCGGCTGGCCGTGTGGACGATCTTTTGCAGTATTTCGTCGCCCCGGTGCAGCTCCGGCCACAGGCGCAGCGTGCCGAACGGCGCTTGCGGATCGATCAGCACCGCGTCGAACTGGTAACCGGGTGCGAACTGACCGACCGGCAGCCCGAGGGCCGCGCCGCCGCCGGCTGTCGCCAGATGGAACGCCGTGCGGAAATCGATGCGCGCGCCGCCTCGCCCGGAGCGCTGATCCGGTCCGAGTTCCGGATCGGTACCGGTCTCCAGCATCCGCGACGCCGTCACCGCGCTGCGCGCGCTGTCGAGCATGGTGCCTGCCGGCCCGCCGGCGATATCCGTGCCGAGGCCCACATGCAGCCCCTTTTCCAGCGCCGCCTTGAGCGGAAACACAGAACCGGCGAAATAGGCATTCGACAGCGGACAATGGGCGACGGCCGCCTGCCGCGCCCTGATCCGCTCCATGTCGGCGGCGGAAATGAAATTGGCATGGCCGAGCACGCTGCCCCGGCGCAACAGGCCGAAGCGGTCGAGACTGTCCGTATCGCTGACCCCGTGGCGTGCCTGGACGTAACCATGCTCCCAGTCGCTTTCCGAGCAATGGGTCTGGACATGGCAGTCGTGAGACGCGGCGATGGCTCCCAGTTCGCTCAGGAGATCGTCCGTGCAGGACGGAATGAATCGCGGCGTCACCACCGGCATGACCCTGTTGAGGGCATTGTCCGGGTGGTTGCGGATATGCTCGATCAGGCCGATCGTCCCCTCGACGGCGGCGCCGACCGAGGCATCCCGGTAATAGTCGGGGCACTCGGCCGGATTGTCCATGGCGACCTTGCCGATCAGCGCCCGCTGCCCCTTACCGATGCAGATATCGGCGAGCAGCCGGTTGGCCTCGTCATGGATGGTGCCGTAATAGACCGCCGTCGTGGTGCCCGACGCCACCAGATCGTCGACCAGCACCGTGTAGGCGCGCCGCGCGAAGGCCGTGTCGGCGTAGCGCGCCTCCAGCGGAAAGGTGTATTTCTGCAGCCACACCTCCAGCGGCACGTCGAGCGCGTTGCCGAGCTGGGGATATTGCGGCGCATGAATGTGCAGATCGACGAAGCCCGGCAGCAGGTAGACGCCCTCCGGCAGCTCCGTCAGGCTTCCCTTGGCGCGCGCTTCATCGAGACGGCCGCAATAGCTCTCCTGATGCGGGTGAAGTACATCGTGGATCGTTCCGTCCGGATCGACATCGATCAGCACATCGTCGAGGCACTCGACCTCGCCAGGGACGGGCGCGTGAAACCCGCTCCCGCGGATGAGCTTGTTGCGAAGATCCTGCATGTCTGTCAGGCAGCCGTCAGCGTTGTGCCGTAGATCAGGCCCTTTTCCTTCAGCCAGCGCCGGTAGGCGATGGAGGAGGCATCTGCTCTGGTCGGGATTTCCGCGCGCGGTTCGAGCGGCAACAACACCGGCCGCTGGTTTTCAAGAATGATCCGGTCCTGCAGGAAGATGTCGAGCTGGAAGGCGATCAGGTCCTGCTGCGGCGTAACGTCATCGATGAGGAGCATCAGAGGATGCGCCTTGCACAGGTCTTCCTGCATCGGCTGCACGAACAGGCAGATCACGTCCCAGCGCTCGTCGGAATTCGGGCAGGTCTTGTAGAGGACGGTCACGAACGGGGTCGCAACCCGGTAAATATAGTCGGTGAGGATAGCACCCTCCACCGACATCGCGGCCTTCGGCTGCAGGAACTTGCAATTGGTGGCCCAGACCTCGTCGACGTCGCGGCGGATCTCGCAATCGTAATGCTCGACCTCCGTATGCGGCTCCGAGCCGAGGATATCGGTGTGGACGAAGGGGAAATGCGCCATGTCGAGGAAGTTCTCCACGATGCGCAGGCCCGATGCCTTGACGGTGACATTGCCGCACGCGACATGGCGGCGGTCGGTTTCGTCGGCTTCGGGGATCGGCACGACATCCCGGTCGGGCGCGCCGAGCGTCGCCCACAAATAGCCATAGCGGATCTTCGAAGCGACGGTTCCGCTGCCGTCCTTCCGGCGGACGGTCACGGCGGCGGAGCCGGACTTCGTCATGACGAGATCCGTCCCCAGCAGTAGCGTCGCGCTGTCGCCGGGCTGCATGTCGGCGACGCAGCCGAGACAATACCAGTTGTCGAGCGCCGCCTTTTCCACCTTCCTGTTCATCCTTGCCTCCATTTCAAGCTCCCTGCCTCAATTGTCGTGCAGACGTTTCATCGTCGCGCGGTGGTCCGCCAGCACCGCCTCGGCGTCGAAGGCTGTGAACCGGCCATCCGCGATCACCTGCACACCGTCGATGAAGGAATGATCCACCTTGAACGGCCCGCACATGATCAGGGCGGCAAGCGGATCGCGTTCGGCTCCCGACAGGCCGAGCTGGTGCATGTTCACGGCAACAAGATCCGCGCTCATGCCGGGCGCCAGATGACCGATGTCGTCGCGTCCCAGCAGCCTGGCGCCGCCCCGCGTCGCCATGGCGAGCGTCTCGCGCGCGGACAGGGCCGTCGGCGTGCCGCCGAAGCCGCCGCGCCCGCCGGGCTTTTCGGACAGATATTTCGCCGGTGCGACCCGCTGGAGAAACTGGCCGAGCCGGGCTTCCAGGAACATGTTCGAGGTGTCGTTCGATGCGGACCCGTCCACGCCGAGACCGACAGTGACCCCGGCATCCAGCATCTCGCGCACGCGCATGATGCCGAGGCCGCAGCGCATATGCGCCGACGGGCAGTAGGTCGCGCCCGTGCCGCTGTCGGCGAACAGCCTGATCTCGTCATCGTTGAGAAAGATCGCATGGGCGAACCAGACATCGTCGCCCAGCCAGCCGACGGATTCGGCGAAACCCACCGAGCGCATGCCGTAGATCTCGCGGCAGTAGACCTCCTCGTCCAGCACTTCGGCGATATGGGAGTGCAGACGCACCCCGTCATGGCTGCGCGCCAGCTGCGCCGCATCGCGCATGAGCTCCGGCGTCACCGAGAACGGCGAACACGGCGCCAGCACGATGCGGCTCATCGAATGGCGGGTCATGTCGTGATAGGCCCCGATCAGCCGCTCGGCGTCCTTGAGGATGAAGTCCTCGTCCTCGACGCAATTGTCCGGCGGCAAGCCGCCCTTGCTCTCGCCGCGCGACATCGCCCCGCGCGACGCATGGAACCTGAGTCCCATGTCCCGCGCGGCCTCGATGGTGGTGTCGAGGCGGGCATTGGTCGGCATGATATAGAGATGATCGGAACTGGTGGTGCAGCCCGACATCATCAGCTCCGCCATCGACACCTTCGCGGAGACGCGGATGGCATCGTCGTCGAGCCTGCCCCAGATCGGATACAGCGTCTTCAGCCAGACGAACAGGGCATCGTCCTGCACCATCACCCGGGTCAGGTTCTGATACATGTGGTGATGGGTGTTCACCATGCCCGGCATGACCACGTGGTTCGACAGGTCGATGGTCTCGTCCGCCTGGCGGCCGGACAGCTCCGCGCTTGTGCCGACCGCCTCGATGACATTGCCGCGCAGAAGGATCGCCCCATCGGCGATCTCCCGATCCTCGTCGTCGAAGGTTGCCAGAAGTGCGATGTTTTTCAGAAGCTTCGTCGCCATCGGCCTATCTCATGTCGCGGTAATAGGGCACGGCAAGCGCGGCGGGTGCCGCCATCGCCCGGCGCATCTTCTGCCAGGCGAGCACCGGCACGATGATGAACGCGACGGTTCCAAGGTAGGGCAGCATCGACAGGAACGCCGGCGCGATCGGCCATCCACGCGCCTGACCGACGAAGCCGAGCGCCGTGATCAGACCGAAGAGCAGTCCGGAAAGCGTCGCCATGATCGGCCTGTACCCGGCGAAGATCACCAGCGCGACGGCGATCCAGCCGCGCCCGGCGACGACACCGTCGGACCAGGACGGCACGAAGGCGAGCGTGAGATAGGCTCCGGCGCCCGCGGCCAGGGCGGCGCCGATGGTGACATAGGAAAACCGCATCAGGTTGACCGGAATGCCGGCGGCATCCGCGGCGGCAGGGTTCTCTCCCACGGCGCGCATGTTGAGCCCGTGCCGGGTGGAAAACATCAGGTAGCTGAAGAAGATCGGCAGGATCAGGTAGATCAGGTAGAACAGGATGTTCTGCGAGAAGAAGGCAGGTCCGAGAACCGGGATCTCGCTCAGGACCGGGACCTTGACCGGCTCGAAAATGACCGGGGAAGGCATGCCGGAATAGTTCCGGCCGATGGTCGAGGCAAGCCCCGAACCCATCAGCGTCAGCGCCAGACCGCACAGCACCTGGTTGGCGCGCACGTAGACGGTGGCGAGCGCGAACACCATGCCAAACAGAGCCCCGACGACGAGCGCCGCCAGGAACCCGAGCATGGGAGAGGGGACGACTGTCACGGTGGCGATACCTGTCACGGCACCCATGGCCATGAGACCTTCCACGCCGAGATTGACAACGCCGACACGCTCGGTAAGCACCTCGCCCAGCGCAGCCAGGGCGAGCACGGCCCCGGCCAGGAATGCGGTTGTCAGAAGACCAGTCAGCAAGTCCATCTGAAAATGACCTCAGGCTTTCTCCCGCGTGATGCGGTAGTAGGACAGCTCGTCGCCGATGGCCGTCAGGAACAGGATGAAACCGGTGATCGCCAGCACGATCGAGGTCGTCAGCCCCTGCGTCTGCAGAATGATTCCGGAATTGAGGATCAGGGCCATCAGCGCCCCGGAAAAAATCACGCCGATCGGGGACCCGCGCGCCAGAACCGCGACCATGATGCCGAGATAGCCGAAATTGTTGGAGATGCCGCCCTGGAGCCGGTGCACCGTGCCGGCGATTTCCAGCATGCCGGCAATGCCGGCGATCCCACCGGACAAAAGCATCACCGCGATCAGGTGCTTGCGTACCGGGATGCCGGCGTATTTCGCAGCCGACGGATTGGAGCCGACGAGGCGGACCTCATAGCCCCATCGGGAAAAGGCCAGGACCGCGGCCACCAGCACCGCGAGCCCGATGGCGATCGGAAAGCCCCAGTGGACGATGCCCCAGAAGGACGGCACATCCGTTGACAATGGCGGGGTCGCGGAATTCGCCATGCCGCTGCGATCCCGCCAGGGACCGGTCGAGACATAATAGACAAGCAGCGTGGCGACGAAATTCAGAAGCAGCGTCGTGATCAGTTCGTTGACGTTGGCGTAGGCACGCGCCAGCGTCGGGACAAGGATCCAGGCGGCACCGCCGGCCATGCCCGCGACAAACATCAGCATCAGGATCAACGGCCCTTCGCCGGGCACAAACAGGCCGATTGCGGTGGCCGCGAAGGCCCCGGCGTAGAACTGGCCTTCCGCCCCGATGTTCCAGGCCCCGACCTGCTGGGCGACCGCGACCGCGAGCCCGGTCAGGATCAGCGGTATGATCAGGACACCGAGATCCTCCATGCCGAAGGCCGACCCGAACGAGGCGGTGATCACCCTGGCACCGAGGTTTAGCGGGTTCATGCCGGCAAGCGCGATGCCGATGCCGGCGACCAGAAGCGCGATCACGATCGCCGCGACGCGTGCCGCAAGCGCGATGCCCGCATGAGACGATGGCAGGCGCTGAAGGCGGTAGGAGCCGAACATCAGGCGACCTCCCGGGCCGCTGTGCGGCCGCCCATCAGCAACCCGATTTCCTCGATGTCGAGATTGTCGTTGTCCACGACACCCATGATCCTGCCTTCATAGAGAACCGCGATCCGGTCGGAGAGATTGAGCAGTTCTTCAAGTTCCTCGGAAATAAGAACGATGCCGGCGCCGGCGTCCCGCAATTCGACGATGTAGCGCAGCATGGTGTTGATCGCGCCCACGTCGAGGCCGCGGCTCGGATAGGCCGCGATCAGGACCTTGTCGGCGATGCGCATTTCGCGGCGCGCGACGAGCCGTTGCTGGTTGCCGCCGGAAAGATTGCGCACGGGCATGCCATAGTCCGGGATTGCCACCTCGGCCGCTTCTGCGATTTCCCTGGCAAGCCTGTAGGCGCTGCGCGGGTTATAGATGCCGTGGGGCGACACCGGGGCCTGGCCGTATTCGCGCATGACCGCATTGGTGGTGATGCTGAGTGCCGGCGCCAGACCGCTGTGCAACCGGTCTTCCGGGATGTGTCCGATGCCGAAAGCCGCGAAGACGGCCGCGTTCGCCCCCTTCATCGACTTGCCGTCGACAATGACCTGCCCGGAGGAGGCGGACCGCACCCCCGTCAGAACCTGACTGAGTTCGCGTTGTCCGTTGCCGGCCACTCCCGCGATCCCTAGGATCTCACCTGCATGCAGTTTCAGACTGACATTGGCCAGGCCATTGCCGCCGGACTCGCTCGACACGCTGACATTGTCCAGAACGAGGACGGGCTCCACCGAAACCTGTGCGGCGCCTTCAGCGCGGTGACGCATGTCGTCCAGCACGATTTCACGGCCAACCATGAGATTCGCCAGCATGTGAGGATCGCAGTCGCGGGTCTGTCTCGTGGCGATCTTGCGCCCTCCGCGCAGGATCGAAATCCGGTCCGAGATTTCCATGACCTCGTCCAGCTTGTGACTGATGAAGATCACCGCGTTGCCCTCCGCAACGAATTCCCGCAAGGCCCGGAACAGTTCGCGCGCTTCGGCGGGCGTCAGAACGGCCGTCGGTTCGTCGAGGATCAGCAGCCGGGCCTCGCGGGCCAGAACGCGCAGGATCTCGACACGCTGCTGCTCGCCTGTCGAGAGATCGCTGACCGTGGCGCCGGCGCGGATGTCCAGATTGAAACGTTTCGCCAGCTCATCGGTACGGTTTTCGAGAACGGCTTTCGAAGCCCGCCTCGGCGTCTCTGACCAGCCGAGGTGAATGTTCTCCGCCACGGTGAAGGCCTGGACCAGCTTGAAATGCTGGTGGACCATGCCGATGCCGGCGGCGATCGCCTGCATGGGGGTCGCGAATTCCTTTTGATAGCCGTCGATGATGATTTCGCCCGCATCGGCCTGATAGATGCCGGTCAGGATGTTCATCAGCGTCGACTTGCCGGCCCCGTTCTCGCCAAGCAGGGCGTGGATCTCGCCGGGCATGACCTCGAGATCGACATTCTCGTTGGCGACGACACCGGGAAAATATTTCGCGATGCCCTTCAACTGAACGATCGGCGCGGTCCCCGGAGGGGGCGTGAAACTCTGCTCGGCTACGGTCATCGGCACTTGTCGGGACTGAGATCAGGATGGGGGAAATGTCCGGACGGCGCTACCGCCGCCCGGACCGCTTCATGAGCCGGCGGTCAGCTTTCGAGGCCGGACACACCGTCGACGGACCAGTCCCAGTTGTAGAGTTCCAACTCGGTCATTTTCTGACCGGCCTCGACGCGGACCTTTCCGTCCTTGTCCTTCAGTTCGCCGACGAAGGGCGACCAGCCCCCAAGGATTTTCTCGCGAACCTCGTCGGCAGCCTTGCCGACTTCTTCCGGAACGTTTTGACCCCACTTGTCGCGGTCGACGCCGCCACCCATCGGCAGGATATGTTCGCCCGGCGTCCAGGTGCCGGCCAGACGCTTGCCGACCTGGTCGACATAGAAATCCTTGAAGTCGATGATGACCGACGAAACATAGGCGTTCGGACCGTAGCGGCGGATGTCCGTGTTCCACATGGCCGCCCAAACGCCGCGCTTTTCGGCCACCTGCAGGTACCCGGCCTCGTCCATGATGCCGAACAGGAAGTCGCAGCCGTTGTCGATCAGCGCGGTACCGGCCTGGGTGGCAGCCTGCGGATCGAACCACGAATTGATGACGATCGTCTGCAGGGTGGCGTCCGGGTTGACGGTGCGCGCGCCCATCAGGAAGGCGTTGGTGGAGGCATAGACGGACGCGACCGGGAAGGACGCTACATAGCCGAGTTGGCCCGTCTTGGAGAGATGACCGGCTGCGACACCCATCACATAGGTCGGGTACCAGTGCGCCAGATAGTACCAGCCGAGATTGTCCATCAGGGCATGGCCGTTGCATTCCATGAAGGCAACTTCCGGCGCGCGCTTGACCACCTGATGCAGGAAGTCGCCGGTGGAAGACGTGTCGAAGATCATGTTGGCGCCTTCGGACACGAACTGCCTGTAGGTGCGGGTCGCATCGGCGGAATACGGTACGTTCTCGACCTCAAGAGTAGTCTTGAGTTTCGGAAAGGCCTCCTTGACGGCAAGCAGACCCTGATGATGGCTCCAGGTCCAGCCTTCGTCGGTGATCGGGCCGACATGACCGAAACCGATCACCGCCTCTTCTTCGGCAACCGCCGGGAGAGGTCCCGCCGCCAGGGCAGAGGACAGTATACCCTGCGGTAGAAGCAACGATGAGCCGGCTGCGGCACTCATGTTCAGGAAGCCGCGCCGTGAAAGATTGCGAATGCTGTTCATGCTCATTTTCCCTTGATCTCCGATGCGTCCACAAGGGCCGCGAATTGAATGGTCGCCGGCAAGAGCCGATCGATCGCCGGAGAGAAGTGCAGCACGAACCATGCCAGTTCGCGCTGTACATTCAGGGGTAGTTCCACCCATTTCCGACAACCATGCTGCAATGCAGCACATCTTCGGTAACGACAAGGAACACACCGGCGCCAACCCGGCACCCGCCCGCTCGGCCACAACAGCGTCAACCGCCTGTTTCCCAGCGTTCACCGGTCTCTTTCCAGCAACTCCGGAAAAGCGTTCCAAATATAACTTGTTGTGCATAGTGCAAAATTCATGACGAGGGTGATGCTCCTGACGCAACACTTGACTCTTCGAAATCATCGGCTTTATCAAACGTTCGGGCAAATCCTGCTCACGAATAAGGCGCTGGTCATTTTTTGTGCATTTGCAAGGAAAAGAGGCGCAATCAAGGACCTGCCGGAGAGGAACCAGGCGTGAAACGTGAAAGCGTCACCTTCAATTTCAGAGGACATTTCCGGGTCGACAGCTTCCTTGCCTTTGCGCGACACCGCGCGGCCCGACTCGATTTGCCGCTCGCCGTCCTCGCAAGCGACGACGGAATGATCGCTCTGGCGGTCGAGGGTCAGGCCGACCTCGTCGATGCCTTCGACATGGCATGCAGTCTCGGTCCCCATGATTGTCTTGTGCTCGACGTCGAGCGCAATCCGGCGTCTTCAGCACTGTTCACATCAAGAAACGAGAGGATCGGACAATGAGTTTGCGAGACTGGTACCCGCTCGCCCTTTCCCGCGACATTACGCCGGGCACATCGGCCGGCACCCGGGTGGAGGGCCACGAGTTCGTTGTCTGGCGCGACGCCGGAGGCGCGGCGCATATCTGGGAAGACCGTTGTCCTCACCGCGGCATGAAGATGAGTTTCGGCTTCGTGCGCGGCGACCACATCGCCTGCCTGTATCATGGCTGGCAATATGACAGCGAAGGCCAGTGCCGCCATATACCGGCCCACCCGGATCTGGACGTCCCCGCGACGATCAGGATCGCGCGCTTCGCCGTCCTGGAGGCCGGCGGCATCATCTGGGGATGCTTCAACGAAGTGGACGGAAACCTGCCCCGGGCTCCTGAGCTTCCGGCGGCAACCACTCCGGTACGGAGCCTGTTCATCGACTGCCCCGCTCAAAGGCTGACGGCCCTGATCGCGGATATCCCCTTTGAAGGGTCCGCGCCCAATGTCACGACAAGAACCGGACGGATTGTCGGGATCACGCTTGGCGACAATGTCCTGATTGCCGCCGTTCAGCCCGTCTCCGGTAGCGAGAGCGCGCTGCACCTGATCGCAACCGGCGCTCTGGAATCACAGCACCTCAAGCAGATTTCCACATGGTCAGAACAGCTCCGCCGAGAGGTGGAAGCCCTGACCAGCAAAGACAACGACGGGGAGATCGCGGCATGAGCAATCCGGTCCTCTACAACTACGACCTGGACGAGAACTGCTACAAGGTTCGCCTGCTCCTGTCCTGCCTCGGTATCGAGGCCGAGACGATTGCCGTGGACGTTTTCCCGGGCAACGAGCACTTGTCACCGGCGATCCGCGCAATGAGCCCGAAAGGGTCACTGCCGGTTTTGAAACAGGGCGACCTCGTCCTTCACGAAGCGGAGGCCATCCTCGCCTGGCTGGCGCGCTCGCAGAAACCCGATAAGGGGTTTCTTCCGAACGATCCGGACACCTTCGCCCATGTGATGATGTGGCTCGCCTTTTCGGCGCGGGAACTCGATGTCGCCGTGCGGGCCCGCGTCACGGCGATGATGGATGCGCCAGGCGATATCGATGCGCTCCGTTCGGGCGCCCGTGAAGCCTTGCGCATTATGGAAGATCACATGACCCGGCAGCATTTCGACGATGTGGAGTATGTCGCGGGCGCCCGGGCGACCATTGCCGACATCGCTCTGTTCCCCTCCTTCGCGCTCAGCCGCGACTACAACATCGACCACGACGCGTTTCCCGCTCTGCGGCGCTGGGCACGCGCTGTCCGCCGGATTGACGGCTTCATCACGATGCCCGGCATTCCCGATTATCACTGATTGCGAGTGAACCTGAAAATGGACCCTTACCGGCTTGGACTGATCGCAACCCGCACGCATTACTTCCAGCTCGTGGCCAGGCTGGGATCGATCAGGCAGGCGTCCAAGGCCCTCAATGTTGCCCCATCCTCCATCAGCCGTGTGATCAAGCAGCTCGAGGACGAACTCGGCACGCCCCTCTTCGAACGTGTCCGTCAACGGCTTCGCCTGACCAGTGCGGGCGAACTTCTGCTCTATCACGTGCGTGAAAGCTACGTCGACATGAACCGCGCCGTCATGGAGATCAACGACCTCAGCGGCCTCCGGCGCGGAACGATCGCCGTCGCCACCATCGAGAGCGCGGCCCGCGGCATGCTGCCCGAGGCGCTGGAGGAATTCTGGAGCCGTCATCCGGAAATCACCGTCGACGTCAAGGTGGTCAGTTCCCAGGATGTGGCAAACGCTGTCGGTGACGGCAGCTGCGATCTTGGTATCGCCTTCGATGTCAGCGTGCCCAGAAATGCCCGCCGTCTGTCATCCCTGGCCGTTCCGCTCGGCCTGCTCGTGCCGCCGGGAAGCCGTTTCGCGGACCGCACGGAATTGCGCACCTTCGACATTTCGGGTGAGCGCATCATTCTGTCCGACACCAGCCTGTCGCTCTCCATGTCGGTGGAAGAGCTCTTTTCCGGAAGCATGGTGGAATTTTCCCGTCGATCGAGGACCAATTCCATCGGCCTGATGATCGATCTCGCCCGGCGCGGACTTGGCGCGATCATGCAGACCCGGGTCGGTGTGGAACGCGAAATCGAAAATGGCGAGCTCCTGTTCATTCCCTTGCGCGACCCCAAACTCCGACCCCGGCGGCTGATGCTGATGTCACGCGCGAAATCCGAAATTTCGGACGCAGCGTCCGCCTTCGCCACCAGTCTCTCCCGCTGCTTCGAACAGCTGAAGAGTTGAGCCTTTTTCCGGAAACTGTTGCTTTGAGCACAACACCTTGGTTCGAAAATACCGCCTATTCGAAACAAGTCCGGATTGCCAAGATAGCACCCGAACCACGTTTGAAAGCTGCGGCGCAGCAGTCAAACGTTGAAAAAACCGGGCAGTCGCATTCTTGCAAGGCTCAGATCGCCGGGCGCAAACGGAGGGGAAGACACATGAAGCAGAGCGCCGTCGATGCGGTGATCAGGGGCCTGAAGCGAGCTGGCGTGAGCATCGTCTGCTATCTTCCGGATTCCCTGTTCAAGGAACTCTACCCGGCGCTCGACGCGGATCCTGAAATCCGCACGATCCGGGTCACCAACGAAGGCGAAGGCGCCGCGATCTGCGGCGGGGTGTTTCTGTCGGGCAAGCGCGCCGCGCTCGTCATGGAAAATTCCGGCTTGCGCGCGTCCGTCGAACCGCTTGCCCGCATGGGACTGGGCGCCGGCATCCCGGTGGTCATGCTGATGAGCTATCGCGGCGAGCTGGGCGAAAACAACTGGTGGGCAATCCCCCACGGCATCACCATGGAACCGGTTCTCGACGCCCTGCGCATTCCTTACCGGGTCGTGCGCGAGGAAGATGCGATCGAGCAGTCGATCGTCGAGGCCTATGACTGGTCCTACAACGCCTATTACCATTCGGCGATCGCACTTGGCGGGAGTGTCGTACGATGAAACGCTACGATTGCATGACCGCACTTGCCGGGCACCTCCGGGACGAACTCGTCATCCTGTCGCTCGGCGCCAGCGTCGATGAATGGTACAACGCCGCTCCGCACATGCGTGAGGGCAGCCTGTTCCAGCAGCAGCTCGGCTGCGTCACGCCGCAGGCCTTCGGATTGGCCGCGGGTTTGCCGCACCGCCGGATCGTCTCGCTAGACACCGACGGCGGCATGATGTTCAACCTGGGCATCCTTGCAACGCTCGGCAACGAGCAGCCGAAGAATCTCTTCGTCGTCGTCTGGGACAATGAGTGCTACCAGTCCATCGGCGGCCCGCCGACCCATACTGCCTTCGGCCGTGTCGACATCGCCGCGATCGCCCGCGGCGCCGGCATCGACAAGGCCTACACAGTGACGACGCTTGAGGCGTTCGATGCCCATTGCGAGGCCGGTCTCGCGGCCGAAGAACCTTATGTGCTTGTCGCCAAGGTCTCCGGCACGGTTCAGCCCGACATCAGGCGCAAACACTCCGATGGCCGCGAAGACAAATACATCTTCGTGCGTCATGTCGAGAAAACCGAAGACATCGTCATCATGGGCCCCAGCGAACACAATTAGCCCGGCAGGAAACCCGTCACGCATGCCAGCCGCCGTCAGCAGCATCCCGCGCAAATCGCTTGTGAAGGCCTACGACTATATCGTCGTCGGCTCCGGCTCCGGCGGCTGCCCGGTCGTGCACAGGCTGATCGAGGACACCGACGCGACCGTTCTGCTGATCGAGGCGGGCGAGCCCGGGATCGGCGTGCCCGGGATCGACGATCCGGCCGAATGGGTGGCGCTTGGCAAAAGCCGCTACGACTGGGGTTACGACTACGCCCCGGCGCCGCACGCGGACAACCGTGTCATCGGCATTCCGCGTGGCCGCGTGCTCGGCGGGTCGAGCGCGATCAACGCCCTCATGTGGTATCGCGGTCATCCCCTCGACTACGACGCCTGGGACGATGCCGGCGCGACCGGCTGGCGCTTCGATGACGTGCTGCCCTATTTCAAGCGCTGCGAGGACTGGGAAGGTGGCGAGACAGCGTTCCGTGGTGCTGGTGGCCCGCTCACGATCACCACCAGCAGGGATTTGCATCCGGTCGCCCGCGCTCTTATGGAAGGTGCCGGCGAGCTCGGCATGCCGGTCATCGGCGATCCGAATGGCGCAAACAACGAGGGCGCCGCCCCCTCCAATTTCAACATTTCCGGGGGCAAGCGCTGGAGCTCCGCAACCGGTTACCTCTTTCCGATCCTCGACAGCCCGCACCTGACGGTTCTGACCGGCTCGCTGACGATCGGCCTCGTCATCGAAAAGGGCCGCTGCATCGGCGTGCGGCATCTCGTCGACGGGGACATCGTCGAGACCCGCGCAACCGGTGAGGTCATCCTGGCCGCCGGCGCCATAGACACACCGCGCCTTTTGATGCTGTCGGGCATTGGCAAGGCGAACGATTTGAAAGCATTGGGCATTCCACCAGTACTGGACCTGCCCGGCGTCGGCCGGAACCTGCAGGATCATCCGCTGATCCAGGCCTGCGTCTTCCGCGCGAGCCGGCCGCTCGGAGCGAAGACCGACAATGGCGGCGGCACGATGCTGAACTGGAAATCCCGGCCCGATCTTGAGCAGCCCGACGTTCACGCCTTTCCCGTTCAGGGCAACAGCGCGGAGCCCGCTTTGCGCGAGACATACGACATGTCAGGCGAGGTCTTCGCCATCGGCTTCGGCCTGATGCGCTCGAAAAGCACCGGCTACATGAAGATGCTGACGAACGACCCGCGTGGTCCCCTGGAACTGCAGCCGAACTACCTCGCAGAAGCCTCGGACATGGAGGCACTTGTCTCCGCCTATCATACCATTGCGTCACTCGCCGGCACGAAAGCCTTTCGAGACCTGTCCGCAGGTCTGCTCGCACCGGACCGCCCGCTGGAAGGTTCCGATCTCAAGGCGTTCATCCGTCAGGGCTGCTCCACGTTCTTCCATACCTGCGGAACGGCCCGGATGGGCACCGACGATCTGGCCGTGACAGATCCGCGTCTCAAGGTGCGCGGCATCGAAGGACTGCGCATCTCCGATGCTTCCGTCATCCCGATCATCCCGACCTGCAACACGCACGCACCCGTCACCATGATCGGTGAACGCGCGGCAGATTTCCTGAAGGAGGACGCATGAGCGATCCCGACCTCATTCTGGCCGGCGGCCACCTCCTGACGATGGATCCCGGCAATACCGTTCTCGTCGACGGTGCCGTTGCCATCGCCGACGGCGAGATCCGCGCGGTCGGCACGCGCAAGGACTTGCTGGAACGCTATCCGGACACCCCGCTGAAGCACTTGCCCGACGCGGTGCTGATGCCCGGCCTTGTCAACGCCCACGCCCATTCCGGTTTCCTGCGCGGCACGGCCGAACATCTTCCGGTCTGGGACTGGCTGACGCTGCACATCAATCCGATGCACCGGATGCTTCAACCTCATGAAGCCAGGGCCGCGTCCAGGCTCTGCTACGCGGAATCCGTTCTTGGCGGCACCACCACCATCGTCGACATGTGGCGCTACATGGACGGCAGCGCCGAGGTCGCGGAAGCCATCGGCAACCGTCTTGTCGCCGTGCCCTATGTCGGCGAACATCCGGACTACAACTATTTCGACACGCTCGACATGAACGAGCAGCTGATCGAGACCTGGCACCGCAAGGCGAACGGCCGCGTGAACGTCTGGGTCGGGTTGGAACATCTCTTCTATGCCGACGATGCCGGAATGAAGCGCGCCGTCGACATGGCGAAAAATCACCGGACCGGCTTCCACACCCATTGCAGCGAAGCCGAAATCGAAGTCGCGGAATTCGAGACACGTTTCGGCAAGCGCCCGATGTACGTCCTGGAGGACTTCGGCTTCTTCGAAACCCCGCGTGCCATGATCGCGCATGCCGTCTGGCTGCAGCCCGACGAAATCGACCTGATCTCCGGATATCCGGTGTCGGTTGCGCACAATCCGGTTTCCAACATGAAGCTGGCAAGCGGCATCGCCCCGATTGCCGACATGCTGGAGGCGGGTGTCGCGGTCGGGCTCGGTACGGACGGCGAGAAGGAAAACAACAATTTCGACATGTTCGAGGAAATGAAGGTCGCCTCTCTCCTCGGCAAGCTGAAGGACCGGGACGCAGCTGCCATGGACAGCTGGAACGTCCTGCGCATGGCCACCATCGGCGGGGCCAGGGCCATCGGACTCGATCACGAGATCGGCTCTATCGAGCCAGGCAAGCGGGCGGATATCATCGCCGTACGCACGGACACGCCCCGCATGACGCCGCTGTTCGGCTCCGGACCCTGGTTCAACCTGCAGCACAATCTCGTTCATGCGGTGCGCGGCTCGGACGTCGCCATGACCATGATCGACGGTCAGATCGTCGTCGAGGACGGGCAGTTGCTGACCGGCGACCTGACCGAGATCCTCGATGAAATCCACACGGTGGCACCGCCGCTTTTCAAGCGCCGCGCGGCGTGGCTGGCCGAGAACAAGTCGGTGCAATGGGGCACGGAGGGCAAGGTATGACCAAGACGACGGACAAGGTGGCACTTGATCAGTGGTTCGCGGTGGAGACAGTCGCCGACATCGCCGATGCCCCCATCGTCACACGCCTGCTCGGACAGGATATCGAGATCACCAGGAACAACAACAGCGGCCTGCGCGTGCACGAGATCCTCGCTGGCGGGGCACGCGGCCCCGAGCTGCCGACCCGGGAAAAATACGGTTGCCTCTGGACGACGCTCGGCGAGCCGGAGCGCGACATCGTCGAGATCGCCGAAGCTTACGAGACCGGCCGGCGCTACGTGCCCTGCGGCTGGGTGAAAATGCGCGCCTCGGGGCTTCGCGTCGTCGAGAACTTTCTCGACATGGCGCATTTCCCCTTCGTCCATGCCGACATTCTCGGCTCCGAACCGCACACGGAAGTGCCGCAGTACAAGTCCGAGATCCGCCGTGACGTCGACGAGGTCTGGGCGACCAACTGTACCTTCTTCCAGCCGCAGATGACCGCGACGCGGCCCGGAGGGGAATTCACCCATCTTACCTATCGCGTGCCGTCGCCCTTCGTGGTCATGCTCTATCGCATCTGTCCGACACAGCCCGACCGTCTGGACGCCATTGCGCTGTTCATCCAGCCGATGGAGGAGGACCTCTGCCGCGCGACACCGGTCATGTACCTCCTCGACGACCAGGCCTCGCTCACCCAGTTGCGGCGTTTCGAGCAGGTCATCTTCCTGCAGGACCGCATCATCGTCGAGAACCAGCGCCCCCTGCTGATGCCACTGGAGCCCCGCGCGGAAATCCCGACGCGCGCCGACTCCTCTTCCGTCGCCTATCGCCGTTGGCTGAAGGAAAAGGGCCTGCGCTTCGGGACGACCATGGCAGCGAACGAGGGCAAAGAAGGCAAAGACGATGCGCATACTGAGACCCGATAGCCTTGGCCAGGCCGTCGCCCTTCTGGCGGAAGCAGGACCTGAGGCACGTCTTGCCGCCGGTTCGACGGCGCTTCAGGCGGAATGGTCGCTCGGCAAGCTGCGCCCCCCGGCCATTATCGACATTTCCCGTTTCAAGGAACTGACCGGCATCGACCAAACCGGCAGCGGACTGCGCATCGGCGCAAACGAGACACTGTCGGCGCTCATCGCGTCCGGCAATGTCTCGGACGTCTGTCCGCTTCTCATTGACGCCGCCCGCCGTGTCGGCGCGCCGTCGATCCGCCACCGCGCCACTCTGGGCGGCAACATAGGCTGGCGCATCGGCTGCCTGCTGCCGGCCCTTCTGGCCCTTGACGCCGAACTGGAGCTGCAAACGTCAGAAGGCGTGGGAACGCTCACCCTGGAAGACTGGCTTTCGGCCCCCTCCGAGACGTCGTTGATCACCGCGGTCCGCATTCCGCGCCAGAACCCCTGGGGCCATTACGGCTATCGCAAGATCGGCCTGCGCGCCGCCTTCACGCCGAGCGTGATCGCCGTGTCGGGCGCTATCATCACTGACGAGGGGACCATCTCGGCAGCGCGTGTCGCTGTCGGCGGCGGTCCGGTCGCGGCCACCCGTTTAGCTACGATCGAAAGAGAACTCGTCGGTCAGGACCTCGACAGGATCGACCAGGCCCTTCTCGGATCGATCATCACTGACGCGATCTCCGCGCCCGGCGATGCGTTTCGAACCGAAAGATACCGCAAACGCGCCGGAGCGAACGCACTTGTCAGCATCCTGTCCGGAGCAGCTTCCACGGAAGTCAGATCCGGTCGGACGATCCGCCCCGCTCCGGACAGCAACGAACCGGACGAGATCCGCCTGTCCCGTGAGCAAGGCGGCAACCGCTGGCACATTCGCCCGGACCTGCCGGCGAAAATCGCCGCCGAATTCCCCTATCTGACCGACGTCCGCCGTGCCGACATGCTGGTCGGAGCAACCTTGCGCCTCGATGATCCGCACGCCCGTATCCTGTCCATCGATACCGAAGCGGCCGACGCCCTGCCCGGGGTGAAGGCGGTCGTCACTCACAGGGATATCAGGGGCGAAAATTCCTTCGGCATCCTCTTTCCGGATCAACCGGCGCTTTGTTCCGACAAGGTCCGGTATCTCGGAGACCCTGTTGCAGCCGTCGCTGCCGTCGACCGCGAGACGGCGATCGAGGCCCTGTCCCTGATCAAGATCGAGTTCGAACGCCTGCCTCCGGTCGGCGATCCCCTGGCGGCCCTCGGCGATGGCGCGGAAGCCGTGCACGACACCGGCAATCTTGTGGATACCGTCCAGCTGGAGCGTGGGGATGTCGACGCGGCTTTCGCGAAGTCCGTCCATGTGATCGAGGACACCTATGTCACGCCGCGGCAGATGCACGGCTTCATGGAAACCGAGGGCGGCTACGCCGAGCCGACGGAAGACGGAGGACTGGCGGTATTTGCCGGCGGTCAATACGGCGTTCGCGACAGGAAACAGCTCTCACGCATTCTCGGCATGCCGGAAGAAAAAATCCGCGTCGTTACCAGCCCGACCGGCGGCGGTTTCGGCGGCAAGGACGAACTGACCGTTCAACCGGTGCTCGCACTTCTGGCCCTGAAAGCAAATGCGCCCGTCCGCATGCAGTGGACCCGTGCCGAATCCGTTCTCGCCGGCACCAAACGCAATCCGTTCCGCATTCGCATGCGCACCGCCTGCGATGCCGGCGGCATGTTGCTGGCGCAGGAGGTCGAGGTTATCGCGGACAGCGGTGCCTACGCCTCGCTCAGCCCCGGGGTTATGGAAACCGCCAGCGAACATGCCTGCGGCCCCTACATTACGCCGAACGTGAAGACGTTCAGCCGGCTTGCCTACACCAACAACGGCGCCTGTGGCGCTTTTCGCGGTTTCGGTGCCAACCAGATGACCTTCGCGGTCGAATGCCAGATGGATCGCCTGGCGGCCAAGTGCGGGCTCGATCCGGTCGAGATCCGCCGCCGCAACCTGCGCAAGCCAGGCATGCCCGGTTTCCTCGGACAGCCTGTCGCGCCCTCGGAACGCCTTGAGGAAATGCTGCAGGCCGCCGCTGCGAGCCCGATGTGGCAGGAGACCGGTGGCGCACGGCCCGGCGAAGTTCTCGGCACCGGCATGGCGCTGATCTACCAGGGCAACGGTCTCGGCACGATCCCCCATGATGAAGCGGCGACCCGGATCCTGCTGGCGGCCGATGGCCGGATTGAGGCCCATTTCGGTCTCGACGAGATGGGCCAGGGCCTCCTCCCCTCCATTCAGGCCGCTGTCGCCGACCGGCTCGGTTGTGCGCGGGAGGATATCCGTCCGGTCGTCGGCGATACCAGCGCAACACCGGATTCCGGCTCGACCACCGCGTCTCGCGGCGGCTACGTGGTCTGGAAGGGCACGGAGCTTATGGCACCTCCCTTCGAGGCCAAGCTGCTTGCAAGCGCCGGCAAGTTGCTTGATCGCGCTCCGGAAAGCCTCAGGATCACGGCTGGCGGCATCGCCGACGCGGCCACCAACAGCCGGTCTCCGCTCATTGGTTTCGCGGAGCTCGCCGCGAAAGTTCAGCCGGCCGAATCTCTCCGAGCGGAAGCGGATTTCGCGTTTCCGAAATCAGATTACACCGAGGGCAATGCCCGCTTCATATTCGCCTTCGGCGTGAACCTCGCCCACGTCGCGATCGACCGGGTATCGGGTGAAGTCCGGGTGCTCGATCTTGAACTGCATACGGCTGCCGGCCCGGTCATCGACCTGGCCGCCTATCTCGGCCAGATGGAAGGCGGTCTCGTTCAGGGCCTCGGTTTCGCGCTCACGGAGGACGTCCTGATCGAGGACGGACATTTCCTGACCACGAACTACGACAACTACTTCATGCCGACGGTCCGGGATGCGCCCGGCCGGATGACGAGCCATGCGCTGGAGGATCTCGATCCCGGAGATCCATTCGGCCCACGCGGCGCCGGCGAAATCGGTATCAACGCCGTGACGCCGGCGATCGCCAACGCCGTGGCCGACGCCCTCGGCCGATGGCCAACGATCACACCCTTCCGGCCGGAAGACATCCTCGACTACTGCGAGGCGGCGGAATGACCGAAATCCAGTCAGACAAACGGATTGCCTTGAAGTTCACGCTGAACGGCGAACCTGTCGAGACCGCCGCTCCGGCGGGTGCCTCCCTGACGCGCGTTCTGCGCGACACGCTGTATCGAACCGAAACCAAGATCGGCTGCGAGGCCGGACGCTGCGGTGCCTGCATGGTGCTGATGAACCGCAAGCCGATCAACTCGTGTCTCGTCATGGCCTGGCAGGTGGAAGGATCGGAGATCATCACCGGCAGCGGTCTGGAAGCGCTTGCCGTCACAGGAACCGTCCGCCAGGCCCTTGCGGAGGAATCCGCCTTTCAGTGCGGCTATTGCGCGCCCGGATTCGTCATCTCGCTGGTGGCGCTTCTGACGGAAAACCCGAAGGCCACGCGTGATGACCTCATGACCGCCCTTGAAGGCAACATATGCCGCTGCACCGGCTACCATTCGATCCTGCGCGGGGCGGAACTCGCCGCCACCCGCGTCGCGAACCAGGTTGAAACAAGAAGATGACCCTGAAGATCCCTGCCCGGCAGCCCGACACCGAAGGCGCACGAGATTTTCTCGCCGGCGGCCCGAAAAAGATCCTGATCGCCGGGGAATGGAAGGACGCATCCACCGGCGAGGTCTTCGCCACCTTTGATCCGGCGTCCGGTGCCTTGCTAACCGAGATTGCCAAGGGAACTGCCGCGGACGCCGACCAGGCGGTTGCCGCCGCCCGTGCGGCCCTTGCCGATCCTGCATGGTACGACATGAAGCCTTCCGCCCGCGGCAGGCTTCTGTGGAAGATCGCGGATCTGATCGAAGCCCATGCCGACGAACTGGCCGAACTGGAAACGCTCGACCAGGGCAAGTCCTGGGCGACCTCGCGTTTCGCGGAAATTCCGGCCTCGGCCGAACAGTTCCGTTATTACGCGGGCTTCGCCAACAAGATCCTCGGCCAGACCATCCCGACTTCCATCGGCTATCACCCCCCGGGCAAGAAGGTCTTCGCCTATACGACCCGGGAACCGGTCGGGGTCGTCGCCGCGATCACGCCCTGGAATTCCCCGCTTCTGATGGCGGCGATGAAGCTCGCTCCTGCCCTTTGCGCGGGGTGCACGGTTGTTCTGAAGCCTGCCGAGGAAACCTCCCTCACCGCGCTTCGTCTCGGGGAACTGCTGGTGGAGGCCGGCGTTCCACCGGGGGTCGTCAACATCGTCACCGGCTACGGCGACACGGTCGGTGCGCATCTGACAGCGCACAGCGATATCGACAAGGTTGCCTTCACCGGTTCGACCGAAGTCGGCCGCAGGATCGTCGGCGCGGCACAAGGCAACCTGAAGAAGCTGACCCTGGAGCTTGGCGGAAAGTCACCGGCCATCGTGATGCCGGACGCCGATTTTGATCTGGTGCTGCCGGGTGTGGTGCGAGGTATTTTCGCCAATTCCGGTCAGGTCTGCGTCGCCGGGTCCCGCGCCTATGTCCATTCCAGCATCCACGACGCCTTCGTCGAGGGCCTGACCAGGGAAGCCCGAAGGCTGCGCCTTGGCCACGGCCTTGACAGGGAGACGGATCTCGGGCCGCTGGTCTCGACCGCCCAGGCAGAGCGCGTCGCCGCCTTCGTGGACGAAGGCAGGGCGGATGGTGCCGGGATCGTAACCGGCGGCGAACGCTTCGGCGACGACAGCGCCTTCTTCTCCCCGACGGTCGTCACGGACGTGCGGCCGGACATGCGCATGATGCGCGAGGAGATTTTCGGACCCGTCATCGCGGTCACGCCCTTCGACGACGCGGAGGAAGCCCTCGCTTACGCGAACGATACCGACTACGGACTGGCCGCCAGCGTCTGGACACGGGACCTGTCCGGCGCGCACAGACTTGCCGCCGGCATCCGGGCGGGCACGGTCTGGATCAATTGCCACTCGTATTTCTCGCCGGAGCTGCCCAAGGGCGGACACAGGGAATCGGGCTGGGGCTACGAGAACGGCGCCCAGGGACTTGAAAACTATCTGGAAACGAAGACAGTCTGCGCGGTCATCTGACCGCGCCGTAACACGCCTGGCGCCGATCCGGGAACCGCGTCAGGATGCGACCCAGAACCCCTCGTGAACCACGGCGCTTTCCTCTGAAAGCAACGGCCCGACAACTTCGACCTTGCGCTGCCCGGCGCCGACGACGTCAAGGCACGGCAGATCCATGGTCAGGTTTTCCGGATCCGGACCGATCAGATCCTTGAGTGCCTTTTCGGACATGCCGTGAACGATACGGCCGACCCCTGTCCAATAGACCGACCCGGCGCACATCGCACAGGGTTCGGCGCTCGTGTACATGGTGCATCCGGAGAGGAAACCGGCATCGTACTTCAGCGACGCCTCGGTCATCAGGTTGCGCTCGGCATGTCCCGTACGGTCGCCCTTGGTGCCACAGGTGTTCATCGCCTCGAGCAGGATTTCGCCATTTTTGTCCGCAAGCAGGGCGCCGAAGGGATGGTCGCCGCGGTCCCGAGAAATTTTCGCCAGCTCGATGGTCCGGCGCAGCAGGTCAAGATCGCGGTCTTCGGTGATGGGCATCGGTCTGTTCTCCATGAAAGCTGCCTCTTCTGTTAAGAGCATCCCGAAAGCCGGGCAAGCCTTCAGTGGGCAAATTTAGAGCATTATCAAAACTTGCTTATTTTTTAATCGTTCTCAGGAAAACCTGCCCGCAAGCAAGGCAGCTCTCGGACGGGAAAAACGGATTATTGAACGATTTCAGCAGTCTCTTGGAATTGGCACGCCTTGTGCAAAGTAAAACGCGAGTAGAAGCGGCAGGACCTGAAGGTCCGGGACATTGCTCGGCGGAAATGGCTTACACCGGAGAAACGCCCATGCCGACTGCTCGACTATCCGCGAGATCGAACGCCAGAGGGAGGCTGCCCGACAGGTCGGCTTGTCAATCCGTGCGGATAACAAAATACAGACAGCGAGGACTTGCAAACATGGCTTTGAACAAACTGAAGGCGCTTGCCGCCGCAGCGATCGCCGCTGCCGGCACAGTTACGACGGCACAGGCGGCCGACACGGTTACCTTTCAGCTCGACTGGCTGCCGGGCGGCGACAAGGCGCCGGTCTATGTGTGCATCGAAAAGGGTTTCTGCGCGGAGGAAGGCATCGAGGTCAAGATCGAGCCGGGACGCGGCTCGTCAGAAGCGATCACCAAGCTGGCCACCGGCGTGTCCGACATCGGTTCCGCCGACATCGGCGCCCTGATGGCTGCCAAGGTCACTGAGGGCGTTCCGGTCACCGCCGTCATGTCCATCTTCAACAAGGGTCCGCATGCCTTTTTCGTTTTGAAGGACAGCGGCATCGAAAAGATCGAGGACATCAAGGGCAAGGAAGTCGCCACCTCCCCGTTCACCTCGTCCAACGTTTTCCTGCCTCTGGTGCTGGAGGATGTCGGCCTGAGCGAGGATGACATCAAGCTCACCAAGGCCGACCCTGGCGCCCTCGGCCCGATGCTGATGACCGGTTCCGCCGACGTCATCGTCGCGTGGATGACCAATGTCGCCATCTTCACCAATCAGGCAAGCCAAGCCGGCAAGGAAATCATGCCTTTCCCGTGGGACGCCGCCGGCCTCGAGCTTTATTCCGCATCTCTTCTGGCCTCGGACAAGTTCCTGGATGAACGCCCGGAAGTCGCGAAACGCTTCGTCAAGGCCTTCAAGAAGTCCCTCGAATACGTCAAGGAGAACCCGACGGCGTCCGCGGAAGCCATGGTTTCCCAGGTACCGGAGCTGACCGTTGCCGACGTCGAAGGCGCGATCATCGATACCATGGTGCTGGAATTCAACGACGTCAGCGACAAGGACGGTGTCGGCGTCCTGATGCCGGAACGCCTCTCCGCCACCTGGGATCGCGTTTCCGCCGCTCAGGGTCTCGACAAGGAGGCTTTGGATCTGGAAACGGTCGTCGACCGTTCGTTCCTGCCGGAGAACTGAGCGGGATGACGATACCGCCGGCAACAATCCGCTTTTCCGGTGTCGGGCAGGTCTTCAGGACCAGGACCGGCACCGTTGAGGCGCTGCGAAGTGTCGACATGTCCATCGACCGCCACGAATTCGTGGCGGTTCTTGGACCCTCGGGGTGCGGCAAGTCCACCCTGCTGCGCCTGACATCAGGACTGCTGAAACCGACCCGGGGTACGGTCGAGGTGTTCGGACTGGAGATCACCGAGCCGCGTGACGACATCGGGATCGTGTTCCAGCGGCCGACCCTGCTTCCCTGGGCATCCATCGAGGACAACGTCGTCTTTCCCGTCCGCCACAAGACCGGCAGGGTCACGACGCAGGACCGCGAAACCGCCCGCGCGCTTCTGGAGAAAGTCAGCCTGAAAGGCTTCGAAAACCGTCTGCCCGATGAGCTTTCCGGCGGCATGCAGCAGCGCGTCGGCATCGCCCGTGCGCTCTTCATGGATCCAGATATTCTCCTGATGGACGAGCCCTTTTCCGCTCTCGATGCCCTGACCCGGGAGGAGATGGGTTTCGAACTTCTGCGGATCTGGGAAGACCGGCCCAAGACGGTGATGTTCATCACCCACTCGATCGGCGAAGCGGTGCTCCTGGCCGACCGCGTGCTCGTCATGAGCGAACGTCCTGGCATCGTCGTCGAAAACCTGAAAATCGATCTCCCTCGTCCCCGAAACATGGAGACGAGCAACCACAAGTTGATGCATGACTATGTCGGACACCTCCGCAGTCTCCTCCTCAAGCGCGCCGCCTGAACCGGTCCCGCCAAGACCCTCGGTTCTGACGCGTGCGCTCGCCGCGCCGGGCCTGCTCCCGGCCGTGTCTTTCATCGCGATCGTGGCGATCTGGGAGATCTCCTGCCTCCTCTTCAACATTCCGTCCTATATTCTCCCCGCGCCCAGCCGCATCGCCGGTGGCTTCGACGCGATTCCTATCACCCGCTGGCTCGATCATGTCTGGGGAACGCTCAGGGTCGCCCTGATCGGCTATTTCGCATCCATCGCCATCGCGATTCCGATCGCGATCTCGCTGGCACGTTCCGAGCTCCTGTCCCGGGCCTTCTATCCGATGCTTGTCGTGGTGCAGTCCACGCCTGTCGTCGCCATCGCGCCGATCATCATCGTCGGACTGGGATCCGGAGATCTGCCGCGCGTGGTGATCACCTGCCTGATCACCTTCTTTCCGCTGGTTGTCTCGACGACCACAGGCCTGATGGCCACACCGCCCGAACTGATCGAACTGTCGCGCAGCCTGCGCGCGCCGGTCTGGCGCGAAATCACCCAGATCCGGCTCCCCTTCGCGATCCCCTACATCTTCTCGGCTCTGAAGATCTCGGTGACGCTTTCCGTGATCGGGGCCGTCGTTGCCGAATTCGTCGCAGCCGACAAGGGACTGGGTTACCTCATCCAGTTCTCGACCTCGATGTTCAAGATCCAGCAGGCCTGGGCCGGGCTCGTCGTTCTCGTCCTGATGTCCCTCGTCCTGTTCCAGGCCGTCGTTGCGGTGCAGCGGATCTGGTTCCCCTGGAGCCTGCCGAAGGAAAAATGACACGTCCTGCGGCTGCCATCCGGCCGCCGGACCCTGAATAAAAGCGAAAGGAGAGCGCCCGGGTCAGCCGCCCGGAGGGACGCCCGTCCCGAAAAAGGGAGTAGAAGCAGTCAGCGCCACCCGGCGTCGGTCATTGCTCCTTCAAGATCGCGGCTTACCGCCGCATTCAAGAATTGGAGATCCACAATGGAAACGACAGCATCAAACCAGAACTATTCTCTTGAAGAACTGAACAAGGAAACGACCTTCGGAGGCATGGGCCGTGAAAAGGCCCGCGAGGTTCCGCAAATCGACCTCTCCGACTTCACCAGCCGCAAGGCGGAGATCGCCGATCAGCTCTGGAAGGCCTCGACCGATATCGGCTTCTTCCAGTTGATCAATCACGGCATTCCCCAGGCGCAGATCGACGAAGCCTTCGAATACACCGAGAAGTTCTTCAATCTGCCCATGGATGTGAAGGCCAGGTATCCGCTCGAGAAAGGCACCAATTCCGGCTGGGAATACAAGGCACAGGTGCGCCCTTCGACCGGCACCGCCGACAACAAGGAATCCTATCAGATCACGCTTCCGCGCATGGCCAGCCTGTGGCCGACCGGAGCCCAGGCCCCAGGTTTCAAGGCCGTGATGCTCGCGTTCGAACGCGCCAACTGGGCACTCGGCATGAAAGTTCTGTCCTGCTTCGCCATGAAGCTGGGCTTCGACGAGGACTTCTTCACCGAAGCCCATGATCCGTTGTCGCCGCAATACCAGAGCACGTTGCGCCTGATCCACTATCTGCCGATGGCCGACGCCAAACCGGAGGACTTCACCGGATGGCGCGCCGGCGCGCATACCGACTTCGACTGCCTGACGCTTCTGCACCAGCGCCCCGGCCAGGGAGGCCTGCAGCTCTGCCCGGGCAAGGAGGCCACCGGCGGTGAGCTGGAATGGACGGATGTGCCGCCGCTTCCCGGCGTCGTCACCTGCAACATCGGCGACATGCTGATGCGCTGGAGCGACGACCAGCTCCAGTCGACCCTGCACCGGGTGCGCATGCCGCGCCAGGACGAATATCTCGGTCCGCGCTATTCGCTGCCGTTTTTCTGCCAGGCCAACAGGGATGCCATCATTCAGGGGCCGGGCAGGAAATACGAGCCGATCAGCGCCAAGGACTATCTGTGGCAGCGTGTCACCGCGAACGCGCTGTAGGCCCGGACCCGATAGCGGCGGCCCGCTCGCGGTCCGCCGCCCCTTCCTTTTCCCCTTCTGCCAGGAGTTGGCGATGAACACTTCCCTCGATGCCACACGCGTTGCCGGCGATGCCTTGCCGATTGTCGACATTTCGGATCTTTGCGCGTCCGACCCTGAAACACGCAGGGCTGTCGGCGCGAAGCTGCGCGCAGCCTGTATCGACAAGGGCTTCTTCTATTGCGCCGGTCATGGCATTCCCCAGGGCCTGATCGACGCGGTGTTCGAGGAGACAAAACGCTTCTTCGATCAGCCGGAGGAGGCCAAGCTGGCGATCGAAAAATCCAGGGTGTCCAGATGCAACCGCGGCTACGAGGTTCTCGGCGGCCAGGTTCTGGAGTCCGGCGCGCCGCCGGACCGCAAGGAAGGCTATTACATCGGCCTCGAACTACCGGAGGACGACTCCCGGGTCGTGGCCGGACGGTTCAATCGCGGCCCCAATGTCTGGCCGTCCGATCTGCCCGGTTTCGAACCGGTGATGGCCGCCTATTTCGAAGCGATGCGGCGTCTTTCGGAGAGGCTCATGAAGGGCATAGCGCTGTCGCTCGATCTGGAGGAAAGCTATTTCGACACGTTCAGGCGCGATCCCGTCGCCACCCTTCGCCTGCTGCATTATCCGCCCCAGCGGGACGATGCGGAGCCGAACGAAAAGGGTGCAGGAGCCCATACCGATTGGGGTGCCCTCACCCTTCTCCTTCAGGACGGCGTCGGAGGGCTGCAGGTCCTCGACAAGAACACCGGCGGGTGGCTCCATGCCGATCCGGTGCCGGGGACTTTCGTCGTCAACCTCGGCGATGCGCTCGCCCACTGGACCAACGACATGTACAAGTCCACATTGCACCGTGTCGTCAACGCATCCGGCCGCGAGCGCTATTCCGTTCCGTACTTCTACGATGGGGACGCCGACTACGAAGTCACCTGCATCCCGACCTGCCTGAAAGCGGGCGAGAAGCCGAAATACGCGCCGATCACCGTCGAAGGCCACCTCATGAACATGTACCGTCGATCCTATGGCTGATCCGGTCGTCCTGATCCACGGCGCCTGGCAGGGAAGCTGGGCCTGGGCACATCTGGTTCCTCATCTCGAGGCGGAAGGACTGGAGGTCCACGCGGTCGATCTGCCTGGCAGCGGACCGGAAACGGCCTCCGCCGGCGACATCACGCTGGAGACGGTTCTCGACCATCTCGACGACGTCTTGTGGAACATCGGACGGCCCGTCTCGCTGGTCGGCCACTCCGGTGGCGGAATTGTCGCCTCGGCCGCCGGCGAGCGGTTCCGCGACCGGGTCACCCGTATCGCCTATGTCGCCGGCATGATGCTGCCGTCCGGCATGACTTTCGGAGATCTCCAGACGGAGCTTCAGGGCCGGAAAGGCTTTTCACAGGGCATCAGCGACCGCATTGTCTACAGCGATGACCGCCTGAGCAGCACGGTTCCGATCGAAGAGGCGGCAGCGATCTTCTTCAACGACTGTCCACGTGATGTCGCGATGGCAGCAGCCGGCAAACTCACGCCGCAAGCGGAAGGCGCACGCGCGATCCTGCCGATCCTCACCCCCGAGCGTTTCGGAACCCTGCCCCGGCTCTATGTCGAGGCGACAGATGATCGCTCTGTGGTGCTGCTGGCGCAGCGTCGCATGCAGGACCTTGTGCCCGGCGCCACAATCAGGTCTCTGCCGACCGGCCACGCGCCTCAACTGAGCGCCCCCGAATTGCTTTCGAGGGCCCTGGCCCCGTTTCTTCTCGGCAGGAAGTGACCTGTCTATCAACCATGTTCGCCCGCCCTGACCGGCGCCGAGGACCAACGCCGCTCCTGCCCGCACCGGTCAGGTTCAGGGCGTGGATCTGTACCCAATCGAACTCAAAAAGGTCGCACGATGATCTCACAGACGCTTGCCGCGCTCTGAAACGTTCCGGAAGCGACGCAGGTCATCCGATCCAGGCCTCACTCCTTGATGTGCTTTAAAACACAAAAAGCCCCGCCGTTTTACGGTCGGGGCTTTTTGTTGGATTTGATTTGGTTGCGGGAGCAGGATTTGAACCTGCGACCTTCAGGTTATGAGCCTGACGAGCTACCGGACTGCTCCATCCCGCGGTATAGGTCGTTTGTGTT
>NZ_PPCN01000004.1 GCF_002906165.1 Roseibium marinum | reverse complement strand
GCAAGCTTGAGGCCGACAAGGCCAATACACCGGAAACAAAAAAACGCCCGAAATCCCGATATAAAACCATCAAAAAAACAAACCCGCCGAAATCGACAGGTTTGTCAGCGGTCTGGGGCCGCGAAAGCGGCTCCTTTTTATTTGTTTAGGGCAGCAAGCCCAAACCTGCAGGGCAGGTCACAAAGCAAAGACGTCAGCCTTTCTTTTCAGCAGGCCTGACCTGACCGAGAACGGAGGGGACAAGTTTTTCCGAGAAGCCTGCGGTAAAGCTCCAGACCAACAGCTTGCACAGGTCGGAATTCGGAACGAGCCATTGTTTGGCGCTGGTATCCGGATTCAGTGGTTGGTCGAAAAAACTCGTCTTGGTGAAACCGACCTTTGAAAGCTCAGGAATGATGGCACCGTCGAGAAGAGAAGTTTCAAAGAAGAAGTAAAGCATGACCGCCGCGATACCTCCAACGATGATCCTGACCAGCGTGGATGGAAAACCGGTTTCCCTGAGCATATCCTCTATCGACGTACCGGCCGTGTAATTATGCGTTCCGGTCAGAATGCTGAAACTTGCTCCGAGCAGTCCCGCGGTAAATGCTGTTTCGAGCCCGGCATATGACGTAAATGCAATGCCGTGCTGCGCAACTACATAAATTACGAACAAAAACGCGCCGAGCAGAGCGCCGCTGATTTTGGATACATTCGTGGTATAGCGCTCCTTGATCTTGCGGCTATGGTAACGCTGTGCGTACTTCCAGTGCACCTCGTTCAGAACCCGTTCCAGTAGGTTTCTGAGAGCGACGACATAAGGTGCGGACCACGCGGAAGGCGCTTCCCATTCGACTTTGGCGTCTTTGAAGTCCTCCGCCAGTTTGGTCTTCATCTGTGTGAACAACTTGAAACTTTCCGGTGCTACCTTTTGCAGGGAAGCGATCTGGGTGTCCAACTCGAACCGCAGGGAAGCCGCCGGCCGAATATGCGCCAGGCGTTTTTCAGCCTCGTATGCATCGTTCCAGCCGAAATCCGTTTTGCCGAGCAGGTCCGCAACGGCATCCTTGTATGTGTAAAGCTGCTCCGGCAACCCATTCGGCTGAATATTCGAAACGTCGAGAATAACTCTCAGGTTTTGCCTGAATTGCTCCAGCATGCTCTGGTTTTCAGATGGTGTTCGAGATTTTCCGGAGCCATTTGGACTCTGATTTGTAACGTTGGCCATGGTCGCTAAATCCACAATCTCAGATTAAAAAATAAAAATCCATAATAGTTCAATTTATAGTTTATACGGAGGTATTTTCAACCTGTGTTCTTGCCCCAACCGGTGGCATCCATTCAATGGGAAGTCTATTGAAACCACCGGAGAATGAAATGCCGGGTGCGTGCGCGATCTGCCCAGCAGCTCGATTTCGTCAGTTCCCGGCGCTACCGGCTGAATTCTTCAGCCAGATGATCGATCAGCGCGCGAACCCGGCGGGTCAGGTGGCGGTTGGGCGGATAGAGCGCGTAGACGCCGAAGACATCGGTTTCGTAATCCGGGAGCACTCTCTCCAGTTTACCGTTCTCGAGCGCCGCCTCCACGGCATAAAGCGGCGCCCTTGTAATTCCGAGCCCGCCTTTCGCCAGCCGGGCAAGAGCGCCGGGAGAATTTGCCTGCACGGCGCCGCTCGGGCGGATCACATGCTCGCGGCCGCCTGCGCGCAGCCGCCAGACATTGAGCTCGACCTGGTTGTTGTCGACGAGGCACACATGGGTGGCGAGCGCGCCTGGGTCCTGCGGACGTCCGTGTGCGTTCAGATACTCGGGCGCGGCGCACACGACGAGCGGCATATCCACGAGCTTGCGTGCGATCAGCGTGGAATCTCTCAAGGATCCGATGCGGATGGCCAGGTCGAAACCTTCCTCGACGATGGCGATCCGGTTGTCGGTGAGCTTCATGTCGACTTCGACATCCGGATGCCGTTTCAGAAAAGGCAGGAGCGCTGAGGGCAGCCGTGTGCTGCCGAAGCCCGTGGGTGCGGTGAGCCGGATCTGTCCCGCAAGCGCACCCTGGCGCTCGCGCACCAGGGATTCCAGTTCGTCCAGCTGTTCCAGGATCGGACGGCAGCGCTCCAGATAGGCGGAACCGACATCCGTCAGCGAAACACTGCGGGTCGTGCGGTTGAAGAGCTGGGTCTGGAGCGTGCCTTCGAGCTGCTGGACATATTTGCTGACCAGTTTTGTCGACACCCCGAGCCGCCGCCCGGCCGCCGTGAAGGAGTGTTCCTGAGCAACCGCCACGAAGGCGCGCATGGTTTCAATCTTGTCCATCGGGCTCACTTCCGCACTGATATCTCGATATTATTATCCATGTAATGTACATAATTTTTGAATAAATCAGGAGATTATATCCATTTCGATGCGAGGGCATATTGCAGTCAGCGGGCACGATCGAGGGATCCGGCGCCCGTTCGAAAATCTGGGTCCACGAGGAAACCGCCATGTCTCAAGCCATCCGCATCCATAGCTTCCCGCTCTCCGGTCACTGCCACCGGATCGAACTTTTCGCCAGCCTCACGGGCATCAATCACGAGCTTGTCCTTGTCGATCTGGCTACGGGGGAACACAAGAAAGAGCCTTTCCTGACGCTCAACCCGGCCGGCAAGGTACCGGTCATCGAGGACGGTGGCGTCGTGATCGCCGATTCAAATGCCATTCTGGTGTATCTGGCGCGCAAATACGCCCCGGACTGGCTGCCGGCCGATGCTCTGGCGCAAGCGCAGGTTCAAAGGTTCCTGTCGCTGGCCGCCAATGAAATCGCCAACGGCCCGGCCGCCGCGCGCCTGGTGACCGTTTTCGGAGCGCAGCTCGATGCGGAGCGGGCAAAAGCCACCGCAACTTACGCATTCGATCTGCTGGAAGGTCATCTGAGGAGCCGGGACTGGCTAGTCGGTGACCGCGTCACGATCGCCGACGTGGCGATCTACAGCTACACCGCCCACGCGCCGGAGGGGAATGTTTCCCTGGAGCCCTATCCGAATATCCGGGCGTTTCTGGCGCGTGTCGAAGCCCTGCCGGGTTTCGTGGCAATGCCGGCGACAAAGGCAGGCCTTGCCGCTTGAGCGGCGTCTGTCGCCTTCCCGGCCAAGCTGCCGGGAAGGCACCTCTTTGGAAACGCATCCTTCCGATTGCTACTACCGGAGCTGTTGCCATGACCGTGACCATATTCGAAGACACCGGCAATTTGCCTGCTTCGCCCTTTCACGAGGGTGAACAGGTCCTCCAGGAACAGATGGGCGCGCATGGCGTCGCGATCTGGGCGCGCGAGGCGATCCGCGGTTTCATGCCGGACCAGCACCGGGAGTTCTTTGCAGGTCTGCCGTTCCTGATCGTCTCGGCGCGTGACGCCATGGGGCGTCCCTGGGCGACGCTGCTGGAGGGAGAAGAAGAGTTCGTTTCCTCGCCGGAAGACACGCTCCTTCATATCGGCGGCGGACCTGTCAGGGGGGATGCGCTGGATACTGCTCTGGTGGAAGGTGCCGATATCGGCATTCTCGGCATCGAGCTTGCCACCCGGCGCCGGAACCGGGCGAATGGCCGCATCCGGTCAGCGGGCGAGGGGGCGATTGCAGTCGCGATCGACCAGTCTTTCGGTAATTGCCCGCAATACATACGCGAACGGAACTGGTGGCGGGTCCCGGAGGAGCCGGATGCGACAGCCGTACGCCGCAAGCGGCTGACGGCGTCACAGATGTCCTGGATCGGGTGCGCCGATACGTTTTTCATCGCCAGCGGGTATCGCGGCGAAGACGACAACCCGGCCTATGGCATGGACGTTTCGCATCGGGGCGGCGAAAGCGGTTTTGTCGAATTACTGGACGGCAGGACGATCCGGTTCCCGGATTATGCCGGTAACAGGTATTACAACACGCTGGGCAACATCGCGCTTGATCCACGTGCCGGACTGCTGTTCGTCGATTTTTCCACCGGCAGCCTGTTGCAGCTTACCGGCCGGGCCAGGATCGGGCGGGACCCGGGCGAATTGCGGAAGTTTCCGGGTGCGCAGCAGCTCGTCACGTTCGAAATCGAAGAAATCGTCGAGCTCGGCTCCGCCCTGCAATTGCGATGGCAGGAGGATGCTGCGTCCGCCCGCTCGCTGCGGCTGGTCGAAAAGAAACGCGAGAGCGCCGACGTGACCTCCTTCATTTTCGAGGCGCGCGACAGGGGGGCTCTTCCGGCTTTCAAGGCGGGGCAGCACCTGCCGGTCGAACTGAAAATTCCAGGCCTGAGCGGCACGGTTCAAAGGACCTATTCCCTGTCCGGCTCACCCTTCGATCAGCGCTACCGGATTTCTGTCAAGCGTGAGACCGGCGGACTGGTATCGACTTTTCTGCATGACGTCCTGGAGGTCGGCGCCGTGCTGGAAAGCGGGAATCCGGCCGGGGATTTCGTGTTGCCCGACGATGCGGACCCGCTGGTGCTGGTCAGCGCGGGGATCGGTCTCACACCGATGCTGAGCATGCTGCATTCCGTCACGCTTGATGGCGGTCGGCGCCTGGTCTGGTTCGTGCATGGCGCCCGCAACGGCGAGCATCACCCGTTGCGGAACGAAGTCACATCGCTGGTGGAGGGCAGGTCCGATATCCGGACGCACACATTCTACAGCCGGCCGCTGGCTTCGGACGTTCCGGGCAGGGACTTTGACACTCAGGGTCACATCACGGGCGCATTTCTGGCCGCTCTCACGCAGAGGCCGGAGACCCGCTATTACCTGTGCGGTCCCGCGGCCTTTCTGGCGAAAGTGAAATCGGAACTGGAAGCCGCGGGAGTGCCCGAAAGCAGGATCAGGCATGAAGCCTTTTGAGGCAATGACAAGGTTGGCGCCGCCGCTTGCACCCGTCTCACCCGCAAGAGGGGGAGACGGGTGCAAGCGGAGACATTGGTGAGAGAAGCAGTTATCGCTTCACGTCTGATACGTCATCATTCGCCGGGCGGAAAATCCACGTGAATGTGGTTGCCGTCCGGGTCCCAGACGTTGAACGCGATGGTGCCGGTGCCGGTCTGCACCGAACGGCGGTACTTTTCGCCGCGTTGCTTCAGCAGGGCTTCAAAGTCTTCCGCGCCCGAGGCCGTGAAGGCGAAATGCTCCAGCTTGAGTTGCTCCTCCGACCCCGCGGCTTCAGCGCCTTCGATACCCACAAGATGGACCGCGGCCGCGTCGCCGGCATAAAGCCAGGCGCCGGGGAAGGGGAAATCGGGCCGTGGACCGGCCCTCATCCCCAGAACGTCCGCATACCAGGCGATCATGTCGTCGAGCCGCGTCGTGCGCAGGTTGACGTGGTCGAGTTTGCCGATCCGCATCACGCAGCCTTCCACTTGATGGAGCAACCCATCGACGGGATCTGCTCGGCGGGGCCATGACCGGTCTCGGCGACCTGCTTCATCGCCTCGAAGAGTTCGCGGCGGGAGCCCGGTGCCTTCGCGTTCGGGCGCGTGGCATCGATGCGTCCGCGATATTGCAGACCCAGGCCGCGGTTGAAGCCGAAGAAGTCTGGCGTGCAGACGGCATCATAGGCTTTGGCGACGCTCTGACCGGCATCATGCAGATAAGGGAACGGGAAAGCTTTCTCTTCCGCCAACTTGCGCATGTTGTCGAAATTGTCCGCCGGATAGGCTTGCGGATCGTTCGAGCAGATGGCCGCGACGCCGATGCCGAGGGCCTTCAGATCGGCCGCGTCACGGATGATCCTGTCGAGCACGGCAAGAACGTAGGGGCAATGATTGCAGATGAACATCACCAGCAGGCCGTTGTCGCCCTTCAGGTCATCCAGGGCGTAAGTGTCGCCGTCGGTGGCGGGCAGGGTGAAATCGGGCGCCTTCCATCCGAAATCGCAAACAGGCGGTGTGGTTGCCATTGAAAAATCTCCCGGTCTGCAAGTCGAAAGGCAGGTGCGGGGTGCACCTGCCAGACGACTGTGAGTTTTCTGCGTGACAAATCTGCCCCCGCTGTGCCGGTCATGCAAGCTCAGCGTGTATCAATGCAGATTGTCCTTTTCGGGCGGATCATATGACCTGCCCGACATCGATACGATTTCCGTCAGGATCGGCAAAGACGAATGCGCGAAGTCCATAGTCCTTGTCCTGAATGTGCCGGATGATTCTCAATTTGTGCCGCTCACAGGCTCTCAAGGCCGCATCCGCATCGCCGACAAGCATATGCGCTTGATTGAAGGCCGGCGCCCTGTAGGCCTTCTGCAAGGTCAGGTGAAGTTCCGCGTCGTCCTTCTTCAGGATCATGAAGCCGACGGGATCGCCGTTCTCGAAAACCTTTTCGAGACCGAAGACAGATTGAAAGATCCGCAAGGAGCGGTCGATGTCCGTGACCCCCAGGGTCGCGGCAATGCGGCCAAGCCGCTGGCTGGTTGGATTGTCTGAAGGCATGCCTTGTCCTTTTGAGCTCTTTGAAGCGAAATGCATCGCTCCCGGTCGGTGCCGGGCGGCCAGCCAGAGCCGGCCGGATCAACGGATGACCGATGCAAAAGTGTCAGGGCGGTGCCTGTAGGTTTGATACATCAGGGCCCGCCGTGCCGCAACGGGCTGCGGGAACCAACCGTAACCTCGGATTTATTTCCGAGAGGCCCCGCGATATCTTGGGGGCAGCCATGCGAAAATTTCCGCTTGCATCGAACCGCAAACCGTCGCATATACGCCTCGCCCAAATTCGCACGTGCCCGTGGTCGTCCATGGAGTGTTGATGAAACGCTTCTTAAGGGACCGCTGCCAGACAATCCGCCAAGGGGCGGGGCAGTATCATCCGGACGGCTTAAAGCAACGACGTAAGAGGGCTTTTTTGGTCTCTGCCGGGGTCTCCAACCTCCGGCGTCACTGAAGAGGCACTTGTTACATCATTGTCCGACGTGCGGTTCGGTTCTCCCGATCCAATCAACGACATTCCCGACGCGGGAAAGCATCGCGCTCGCTGATCATCAGCCGCTTTGCCGAACCGTCGCCGCAGTCAACCCGGCCTCCGGTTCCATCCCGGGGGAGGCCCGGTGCGTATTGCGGCACCTGCGACGAGAACCTGCAGCGCGCCCACCCGAGCCAACGCGCGACTGCGGACTGATTTGAGAAAAGGGATATCCCGATGACCGATCGTATCCGCGAATTCCTGCGCCGCCGCGAAGACGACAGCCCGTGTGTTGTTGTCGACCTCGACATCGTGCGCGACAATTTCGAAGCCTTTGCAAAATCGCTGCCGGACACGTCCGTCTATTACGCGGTGAAGGCCAACCCGGCTCCGGAGATCCTCTCGCTGCTGGAAAACCTCGGCTCCTCCTTCGATTGCGCCTCCGTCGGCGAAATCGAAATGGTGCTGGCCACAGGCGCTGCCGCCGAACGCATTTCCTACGGCAACACCATCAAGAAGGAAAAGGACATCGCGCGGGCCTATCAGCACGGCGTCCGTCTCTTCGCGGTGGACTGTGTCGAGGAAGTCGAGAAGATCGCCCGCGTCGCCCCGGACTCGAAAGTCTACTGCCGTGTCCTGTGCGACGGCGCCGGCGCCGAATGGCCGCTGTCCCGCAAGTTCGGATGCGCTCCTGAAATGGCGCCCAACGTCCTGGAGCACGCCCACCGTCTCGGTCTGACCGCCTATGGGGTCTCTTTCCACGTCGGCTCGCAGCAGGCCAACCTGGAAGCCTGGGATTTTGCTCTTTCCATGGCGGCAGGCGTCTTTCAGGAAATGGCGCTGCGTGGCATCGATCTGAAAATGGTCAACATGGGTGGCGGCTTCCCGACACGCTATCTGAAGGACGTTCCGGGCGTGCCGAGCTACGGCGAAGCCATTTTCCACGCGCTCACCAAGCATTTCGGTAACCGTCTGCCATCCACGATCATCGAGCCCGGCCGCGGCATGGTCGGCAATGCCGGCATCATCGAAGCCGAAGTGGTGCTGATTTCCAGGAAATCCGCCGAAGACGAAATCCGCTGGGTCTATCTGGACATCGGCAAGTTCCAGGGCCTTGCCGAAACAATGGACGAGGCGATCCGGTATCCGATCCGCACCCCGCGCGACGGCGACCGGACCGCTCCCTGTGTCCTGGCCGGGCCGACCTGCGACAGTGTCGACGTTCTTTACGAAAAGACGCCGTACGAACTGCCGGTCAGCCTGTCGATCGGCGACAAGGTGCTGATCGAGGCCTGCGGGGCCTACACCACCACCTATTCGACGGTCGGCTTCAACGGCTTCGCGCCGCTGGCATCTTTCGTTATCTGAGGCGTCGGCCATGATCGATATTGTGGAGGAGGCGCCGGTCCATACCGGCGCCCGTGAGGCTTTGCTCGACCTCAGCTTCGGCGAGGCGCGCTTTGCCAAAACCTCGGAACGCCTGCGCGAGGGCCGTCTGCCTGTATTCGCTTTTGTGGCTTTGGACGAATCAGGCAAACTGGTCGGGACGGTGCGTCTGTGGTCCGTGGCGGACTGCGGCGGGTTTCAAAGCCTGCTGCTCGGACCACTGGCCGTCGACCCCGAGTGCCGGGGCAACAAGGTTGGCGACCGGCTGATGCGCCATGCGCTCAACCAGGCGGCTATGCACGGCCACGGATCGGTGATCCTGGTCGGCGATCTGCCCTATTACGCCCGCTTCGGCTTCGCCGCGGGCCTGCTGGATGACGTCGCGCTTCCGGGACCGGTCGATCAGGACCGGTTCCTTGGACTTGAAATGGCCGCCGGCCATCTCACCGGCCTCGGCGGCCTGCTGGCGGCTGCGGGCAGTCTTGACCCGGCAGTCTCCGCCGCGCCGCTTTCGAACGGCTTTTCCATGCCGAAAGCAGCCTGAGACCTTTCCAGCACCGTGCTGTCCCGGCCTTGAGCCGGAACCTGTCGCGAGGCCCCGGCTCCAGGCCGGGGCGGCTGCGGTGGATTTATCGGACCTGACGCGTCGCAGATTGAAGGAAGCGCTTGTCGGGGAAAACCGAAAGCTTCCGGGAACAATGACGCCAGGCTTGAAATTCCCGTGAAAAGCAGTCAAACCTGTCTTCAGGCGCAATAAGTGCACTTTTTATACAGGCAAATATTCCTACCGGACCGGACCCGTGTTTAAGGTGTCTGGCGGTGGAACAGGAATTGATCGGAGAGAACAACATGACCGACGACACCAACGGCGGCGCGCCGAAACAACCGGCGAAAACGACGATCCCCAAACCAACTCGCAAACCGGCTGGCAAGACGGCAGCAAAACCTGCGGCTACCAAGCCGGCAACCTCCAGATCGACTTCCGCAAAACCCGCAGAAGCTGCGACGAAAAGCGCGACGAAAGCGGTGGTGGCCAAGCCCGCTGGAAGAAAGCCCGCAGCCAAGCCGGCCACAGCAAAAGCTGCTGCGGCAAAGCCGGCTGCGAGCAAGTCGGCTGGAAGCAAAACGTCTGCGACCAAACCGGCTGCAAGAAAATCCGGGGCGATCAAATCGGGCGCGAGCAAACCTGCCGCTGTTAAGCCTGCTGCCGTGGCTGCCGGCAAGCCCGCAGCGGTAAAGCCGGCTCCTGCAAAACCGGCACCCAAGGCTGCGGTCAAACGGGCTGCCGCCAAAAAAGCTGCCTCTCCAAAGGTTCAATCCACCAAAGCCCAGCCTTCCCAGACGAAGGCTCCTAAAGCCGCCGCAAAACCGGTACCCGCGAAAAAAACCGTCACCCCAACAGTGGCCGTAAAGAAAGCCGCCGCTCCGAAGGCTGGGCTTGACGCAACCGCCCCGGCTTCTTCCAAGGCCTCGCAGGTCCATGGCACGATATCCGGCCCTGTGGTGATGATCGGGCTCGGTTCCATCGGCAAGGGCACGCTGCCGCTGATCGAGCGCCATTTCAATTTCGACAAGAGCCGCTTTACCGTGATCGACCCGGTCGATACGGACGCCAAGCTGGTGACGGACCGGGGCTACAGGTTTGAGAAAGTCGCTCTGACGCCCGAGAACTACAAGGATGTGCTGACGCCGCTTCTCACCGAAGGCGAAGGCCAGGGCTTTGTCGTCAACCTGTCCGTCGATACGTCGTCGCTCGAGCTGATGAAACTCTGCCGCAAGCTCGGCGTTCTTTATATCGACACGGTAATCGAGCCGTGGCCGGGCTTTTATTTCGACGACAAGGCATCGGCCGCAGACCGCACCAACTACGCGCTGCGCGAAACCGTGCGCAGGGAAAAGAAGAGAAAGCCGGGCGGCACGACGGCGGTCTCCTGCTGCGGCGCCAATCCGGGCATGGTGTCCTGGTTCGTCAAGCAGGCGCTGGTCGACATCGCCACCGATACCGGGGTGAAGTTCAAGGAACCGAAGTCCCGGAAGGACTGGGCCAGGCTGATGAAGAAGGCCGGGGTCAAGGGCATCCACATTGCCGAGCGCGACACCCAGCTTGCCAAGGAACCGAAACCGGCGGGCGAATTCTGGAACACCTGGTCCGTGGAAGGTTTTTTGTCAGAAGGTTTCCAGCCGGCCGAACTTGGCTGGGGCACCCACGAAAAATGGAAACCGGCCAACGCCCGGCAACAAAAGAAGGGCTGCAAGGCGGCTATCTATCTGGAGCAGCCCGGCGCCAACACCCGCGTCAGAACCTGGTGCCCGACACCGGGCGCCCAGTACGGTTTCCTGGTGACCCACAACGAGGCGATTTCCATCGCCGACTATTTCACGGTCGATGACGGCAAGAAGGTCACCTACCGGCCGACATGCCATTATGCCTATCACCCGGCCAATGTGGCGGTGCTGTCCCTGCACGAACTCTTCGGCTCCGCCGGCAAGGTGCAGGACAAGCTGCATGTTCTGGAGGAGAACGAACTCCAGGACGGCACCGACGAACTGGGTGTGCTGCTCTACGGCCACAAGAAAAACGCCTACTGGTACGGCTCCCAGCTTTCGGTGGCGGAAGCCCGCAAGCTCGCCCCCTACCAGAACGCCACCGGCCTTCAGGTGACTTCCGCCGTCATCGCCGGCATGGTCTGGGCTCTGGAAAACCCGGAAGCGGGCATCGTGGAGACCGACGAGATGGACTATCGCCGCTGCCTGGAAATCCAACGGCCCTATCTCGGGCCGGTCAAGGGCATCTACACCGACTGGACCCCGCTGGAAGGCCGTCCCGGCTTCTACAAGGAAGACATCGACACCAGGGATCCCTGGCAGTTCCGGAACATTCTGGTGCGGTGAGGGGGCTGATGGGAACCAAGTGATCTCATCTGATTTGGCAGAAACGCCGCTGGAAGGTTCCGGCGGCGTTTTCGTCAGGGGCGGGCGAGGAGAATGGGTGGAGAGCGACCAAGCCGTCTTTTGCCATTCTTTCTGCTAGCGGCCGGATCGGGCTGGTTGAGGTCATGGATCACTCTCCGGCTGTGACAATCCGATCCTGACCTGTAAATAACCTCCCTTGGTTTTATGAAGTTGATTTTATCGAATATATCCAATTTTATGTATAAATTTAGATATACTAACTTATTATAACTAATATATTTAAATATATATAATATAGTAAGATTAATTGCTTTCAAAGTTATGTTATTTGATAATATTACATATATTTAGACAATTTTAATTTGTTAAAATTGAAAAATATACAAGTTATAATTTTAGTCTCGATATAAATTACTTTGGAATTAGTGCCGACCTATAGAGTGATTGCTAGAGGTTGTGATTCGTGATTTAGCAATTGTTGGGTTGTTTGTGTTCGCAGCTTCTGCGCAGGCGCAACATGCGCTGAGATTTCATTTTGCTAGAGGGGATAACATCATGGTGATGACGGCTTTGGAACGCTGCAAGTATTTCGGTGTCAGCAACATTCAGGGCATGGCCTACCACCCAGGGCCAAGCAACTACAAGAAAAGTGCTCCATACGATTCAATCTATCACCGGTCGGATTTCTACAACAATATCTTCACGCAACTCTGGTCGGAGGAAGACAACGAAACCGGCGTGCAGGGACGTGGAGATCTCAAGCGGTTCAAGGACCAGCTCGGGGTAAATTTCATCCATTGCTATGACTGGTCCGAACCGATCATCCAAAGAGATCAACACGGCAAGGATCTAAAATTCCTGGTTCACAAACCCTTTTTCGATGCTTGTCATGATCTGGGAATGAAGGTCACCATTCCCATCAGCAATCATATCATGAGACTGATGGCCAGCGGAGATATGGCGGAAGCGCACAAACTGATCCGGGCCATTTTGGGCGAGGTCGGCCAGCGGCCTCCGCACCCCGCCGCGGGCATGATCAAGATCTTTAATGAATACGAGCTCGTCGAACATCCTAAACCGGAACATGTGGCCCAGGTGATATCCTGGATCCTCGAGTGGGAAGAAAACCTGGAAGACAAATTTTGCCTTCCGATCATGGTGTGCACATCCTTTGGCATGAAAGACGACATCGAAGGTGCCGGCTACATGAAGGATGTGTTTCTGGCAATGAAGCTCAGCTCGGGCCTGAATCCAATAGCTGAAAAAGTTTGGCGAACGAGAATGGTGTTTGCGACAAACCCTCAGCGTGAAGGCTTTGTCATCAAGGACTACCTTGAAAACCGCCTGCCGGCTTATTGGAAAAAGAACAATATTCCGGCTCCGCCCGTGATGTTCACGGAGCTCGGGTCCAATATCGAGCAGACGGGCAGCGAGGAAAAACAGGCTGAGTGGATGACCCAGCAGATCGAGGCATCCAGCCCCGGAAGTTCGGGGGGCAACATGCTCGGGGCCTGCATCTTCCTGAACGAGGAACGCGTTTGGGAAACGGGCGGAGAATTGACCTTCGGCATCACGCGCTTCGGACCGGATGCGACCTGGGGCCGCCCGCAGAAGAACGGCGAGGCGAAGACGATATTTCCGGTGTGGGATAACGGTGGTTGGTTTTGGGGCAAGGAGGGAACCTACCCGGTCGAACAGCAGGTGCCGAAGCTGAACTACAAGAGCGTCGCCAATGCCTGGCTGCGACCCGCCAGGGATTAGCCGGCTCTAACCGCCAACGCTTCGGAATATCACTCCCGGTTTCCGCCGGAGGATCAGGCCGCGCTGTAATTGCAGCGCGGTTTGGCGGTTTTGAGGAGGGGGGTGAGTGGTTTCGGGACGATGCAATCAACAACAAGCAGCCTCAGTCTGACAATTCGCCGCTGCCTGGAAATCCAGCGTCCCTGTCTCGGACTGGTCAAGGGCACTTACTCCGACTGGGCTGCCCGGGCTTCTGCAAGGAAGACATCGATACCAGGGATCCCTGACAGTTCCGGAACATTCTGGTGCGGTGAGTTTCCAATCGAGATGAAATCTGCCGTCCCGGTATGAAACCGGGGTCATGATCCGGGCCAGAAAAGGCCCCGGCCGGCAGGCCGGAGCGGAAGTCCCAGAAACAGAAAGCGCCGCCAGTAGACCTGGCGGAATATGACCGCGTTTGCCGAAAATTTACACTCCCTTCCTGTTGGCCGATCTGACATGGGCCGCAAAGGCGCGCAGCGTTGCCGAGGGCAACCGGTGCCGGGGGTAATAGAGGCGCAGACCCGGATAGGACGGTGTCCAGTCATCGAGAACCTGAACGAGACGGCCCCCGGTGAGATCGGCGCGTGCGGCGTTTTGCGAGACATAGGCAAGGCCCAGCGAATTGCGGGCCGCTATCTGTGAAAGATCCGGACTGCCCGCGATCATGTTGCCGGTGACAGGCACGGCAAGGCTCTCGCCCAGTCTTTCAAACTCCCACCTGATGAGACGGCCGCTCGGCAGGCGCGCCCGCACGCAGTTGTGGCGTGCAAGGTCCGCCGGGTTTTCAGGCGGCGGATTGGACGAGAAATAGTCCGGGGAGCCGACCACGACAAAGCGCTGATCGGGTCCGACGGGAATGGCGATCATGTCCTGCGGTACATATTCCGCGCTGCGCAGTCCGGCGTCGAAGCCGAGGCCGACGATGTCGGACAGCTCGCCGTCAATCACCAGGTCCATCTCGACATCGGGATAATCGCGCAGGAAAGTGGAGATAAGCGGTATAAGCAGCGCCAGCCCGCCCTCCGACCCGTTGATGCGCAGCAGTCCGCCGGGTTCCGTCCCGTAGCCCTTTGCCTCGTGAATGGCCGCCTCGATGTCGCGCATCGAGGGAGCGGCGCGGCGAAGAAACGCGGCTCCACCCTCCGTCAGCGCCACACTGCGCGTCGTCCTGTTGAAGAAGCGCAGGCCAAGCCGGCGTTCGATGCTCGCGATCGTATGGCTCAACGCGGATGGGGAGACGTCGAGCCGCTTGGCGGCCTCCCGGAAATTCCGGCAGGACGCGACTTCGGACAAGGCCCGGATGTCAGCCAGGGAGAGATCGACCATTGTGCGAAATCCTTCAATAAGTTGTCCGATATTATCCTGATTATTTTGTCAATTAGGATGTCTATCTTGCGGTTGTCGACTGAAAAAGGAATGCAAGACGATGAAAACAGTTCTGATTACCGGATGTTCAAGCGGCTTCGGCGAGGCGATGGTGCATCGTTTCGCGGATGGCGGATGGAATGTGGTCGCCACAATGCGCAATCCGGCCCGCAAGCCGGAGTTTCCCGGTGGCGTGCATGTCGTGAAGCTGGACGTGCAGGACCGCAAGAGTATCGGAGCGGCGGTTGCGGAGGGGATCGAACGCTTCGACGCGATCGATGCTGTCGTCAACAATGCGGGGTTCGGGCTACACGGCCCGTTCGAGGCCACCCCGCGCGAGAAGGTGCTGGAGCAGTTCGAGGTGAATGTGTTTGGCCTGATGGATGTGGTGCGCGCGCTTCTTCCCCATTTCCGGGCGCGGCGGTCCGGTGTCATTTTGAACGTCACCTCCGGGGCGGGCGTGTTCGGCCTGCCGTTCATTTCGCTTTACGCGGCCTCCAAGTTCGCGGTCGAGGGATTTTCCGAGTCGCTTCATCACGAAGTCGCCCCGTTCGGAATCGCGGTCAAGCTGATCGAGCCGGGCGGCGTGACCTCGACGGGGTTCATGCGGCGCGGCGCCGAAGAGGCTACGGCTTTTTCCGGGATAGAGGACTACCAGCCGGTGATCGCCTCGGCGCAAAAGGTCTTTGGAAAAATTGCTTCCGGGCGCAGTGGCGGCACGTCGGAGGAAGTGGCCGATGTCACGTTCAACGCCGCCACCGACGGCACCGACCGGCTTCGCTATATCGCCACCGACGGGATCAGGCCCTGGGTCGAGGCCCGGCGGGAGACGTCCGAGGAGGATTATATGGCCCTGATGCGAAGCCAGGTCGGTCTGGGGAAGGTGGACAGCGCCGTATCCGGCAGCCAGGGCGGTTAAGGAACCGGCGGACCCGAAACAGATGCGCCGCCGGAGGGGCCTGTCCCGCAGGAGACGTTTCCGGGAGTCTCCTGAAAACGGCGCATCACGCTTTCTGTTTGCGTCGTGGCAAGGCGGTGAGGACGAGAAGGACAATCGAAATCCCGATCAGGACCGCACTGCCAGGCCGCTCGAAGAAGACCATCGGGTCTCCGCGCGACAGCAGCATGGCGCGCCTGAGATATTCTTCCATCATCGGGCCGAGAATGAAGCCGATGAGAAGCGGTGCGGGTTCATAGCGATAGAGCCGCAGCACATATCCGAGAAAGCCGAAGGCGAGCATCGTCCAGACGTCGAACAGGTTGTGATCGATACTGTAGACACCGATGGAGATGAGGACGACGACCGCAGGATAGAGAAAATAATGCGGGATCTGCAACAGCCGCACCCAGATGCCGATCAGCGGAATGTTGAGCACGAGCAAAAACAGATTGCCGAACAGGAATGAGACGATCAAGCCCCAGAAGAGGGCAGGGTGTTCGGAAATCAGCCGCGGGCCCGGGGTAACGCCGTGGATCATCAGGGCACCGATCATCAGCGCCATGGTCGTGCTGCCGGGGATGCCGAGCGTCAACGTCGGGATGAAGGCGGTCTGGGCGGCGGCGTTGTTGGCGGATTCAGGCACCACGACGCCCTCTATCGCCCCCTTGCCGAACTGGGCACGATTGGGGGAGACGCGCTTTTCGAGAGCATAGGCGATGGACGAGGCGACCGTCTGGCCGGTGCCGGGCAGCGTTCCGAAGAAACTGCCGATGAGGCTGCCGCGCAGTGCCGGTGCGAGCGCGCGCAGCCATTCGTCCGCCTGTGGCAGAAAACGCCGCCAGGAGACTTTTTCCGTGGCGTAGGACGGGGTCGCGCCGCGCGCCGAGGTCATTGCCTCGGAGACACCGAAGAGACCCATGGCGACGACCACCAGGCCTACGCCGTCGCGCAGGTCCTGAACCCCGCCGGTAAAGCGCGTGACGCCGCTGTTGACGTCGACGCCGACCGTGCCGAGAAGCACTCCGAGGCAGACCATCATGACGCCACGCAAGGTGCCTGAATTGCTGACCACCGATGCGGCCACCAGTCCGAGCAGCATCACGGCGAAATAATCCGCCGGCTGAAGCAGCAGTGCGAACTCCGCGAGCACGGGCGCAAGCCCGGCCATCACGAGAATTCCGAACACGCCGCCGAAGAACGAGGCGAGTGCGGTCATCAAAAGCGCCACGCCGGCGCGGCCTTGGCGGGCCATGGGATAGCCGTCAAGGCAGGTGATCGACGAAGATGGCGTTCCGGGAATGTTGAGCAGGATCGAGGCGATGGAACCGCCATATTCGGCGCCGTAATAAACTCCGGCCAGCATGACCAGCGCGGTCTCGGGCGGCAGATAGAACGACACCGGCAGCAGCATGGCGACCGCCGCAAGCGGGCCGAGCCCCGGCAGGACGCCGATGAACGTTCCCAGAAATGTACCGAGAAAACAGTAGAGAAGGTTCGGAAGCGTGGTGGCGGTGGCAAAGCCGAGCGCGAGATTGTCCAGCATCGGATCAGAACCCCTTGAACGCTTCGAGCGGCAGTTTCAGCCCGACAATGAAAATCAGCCAGACACCTGCAATGGCGCCTGCCACGAGCGCGGCCCGCCGCTGGTGCGACAGACGGCCGACGGCAAAGCTTGCCGCGAACGCGCATGCGCCCGCCGCCGGCAGGACGCCAAAGGAAGGCGTGACGATGGCAAACAGCGCGACGGCCACGGCGACAGCGCCGACGGACCGCCAGTCGGCAGGCGTATAATCGGCTGCTTGCCGCAGATCCCTGACGAGCGCGATACAGGCAAGGGCGACAAGGACGAGGCCGGCGATCATCGGGAAGGCGCCCGGTCCCATGCGCCGCGGCGTGCCGGGATCCAGGAACGACAGTGCGCCGATCACGAAGAACAGCCCGATGGCCAGAAGCAAAAGCGTTCCGAACTGTTCCTTGAGCCGTTTCAGGAGCATTCCCTTGCCTCCGCTGCCACACCGGGAACGAACTCCGGACCGTCGAAGTCACCGCCAAGCGCAAGATCACCGCCCTTGAGGGCCCGAACGACCGGCTGAAGACGTTCTGCGACGTCATCGGGGACTTCTCCGCCAAGACTGAGTCCGACATAATCGCCCTCCGCCAGACCAAGCGAGACGCTGGCGACAGGCATATTGCCTGCGGCGACATCGGCAATCGCGCGTTCGACGCCCCGGTCGATGCGGGCAAGCGCGGAGGCGAGGAAGACGTCCGGATGAAGCGCGACCCAGTCGAGCGCGTTGCCGATCTGCCAGGCTTCCCCGGCGCGGCAGGCGTCGATCGCTCCGGAGCGGGCGCCGTTCAACATCGTGAAAATGATATCCGCTCCCGCTTCTATCTGCGCATCCGCCCATTGGCGGGTCACCTGGTTGTCGTCCTGAGAACCGCAGAACGAGGTCAGGACCGCAACGTCCGGGGCCGCGTGGCGCACGCCCTCTACAAAGGCGGCGCGTGCCTTCAGTCCCGGCCGCACGCGGTGGCCGGACAAATGGCCGACCGTGCCGGTGCGTGTCATCCAGGCGGCGAGGCAACCGGCGAGAAACGCCGATTGCTCCTGGGCAACATCGTAGCATGCGAGGTTCGCCAAACGGCTCTCGCCCTGAACGATCGCAAACCGCTTGCGGCCAAAGGCGCGGGCGATGTGCGGCATCACACTGTCCCCCTGGCCGCCAATGAACACCAGCCCGTCAAAATCCGCCATGGCGGCCAGAAGGCTTTCGGTAATGGCGCGCGCATCATAGGCAAGGCCGTCGATGATGCTGATCCTGGCAATGCCGGCGTCTTTCGCCGCCCGCGCACCCGCCAGACCGCTGGCGTTGAAGCCGTCGTCATTTGCCTCGCCGACGACAACGACGGCGATTTCCGGCAGATCTTTCCCGGAGGGGGAAAGCGGGCGGATACGCATCATTCACTCGCCTGCTTGACGAGCGGCGCCCAGCTTTCGGCAGAAGCCGCGACATAATCGGCGAAGGCTTCACTCGACATGTCCGACCGGACGATACCCCAGGTGTCGAACTGTTTGACGACGTCGTCGGATTGCAGCGCGGTTGCAAGGGCTTCCTGCAATGTCCCGGTTATCTTCGCGTCGATGCCGGCGGGAGCCGAGATGCCCAGCCAGTTTTCCGCGACGATGTCATAGCCGAGTTCGACAAAGGTGGGTGTGTCGGGCAGCGTCGCGAGGCGTTCCGTGGCGCTGACGGCGAGCGGGATGGCATTGCCTTCCGCGACATTGGGCAGGTTCTGCGGCACGGCGTCGAATATCACAGGGATCACGCCGGCACGGAAGTCGAGACGCATGGGCCCGGAGCCCTTGTAGGGTATGTGGGACAGTTCGACGCCGGCCTCGTTGGCGAAAGCGACGGCGAAGACATGGCCCCAGGAACCGACCCCGGAGGAGCCGAAGTCCAGCACGCCCGGCTCGGCTTTGGCCTTTTCCGTGAAGGCTGCCATGTCGGGAGTACCGAGTTCGGGTGACGCGAACATGCCCAGGTGAACCGCGCCGATATAGGCGATATGGGTGAAATCCTCGACCGGGTCATAAGGCGTGTCGGGAAACCGGGTCGGCGCGACGCTGAACGGGGTGAGGTTGGACAGCATCAAGGTGTAGCCGTCATTGGCCGCATTCTTGAGCTCTGTCGCGGCAACCGTGCCGGCGGCCCCCGGCTTGTTCTCGACGACAAACTGCTGGCCGAGTTCGCCACTCAGCTTTTCCGCCAGGAGACGGGCGACGAGATCGCTCGATCCACCCGGCGGGAACGAAACGAGGATGCGCACCGGACGTTCGGGATAATCAGCGGCAAACGCCGCGGGTCCGGTCATGGCAAGGCCGGCGGCAAGGATGGCAATCGTCAATCTGGAAGTAGCAGGCATGGCGGAACTCCTGGGTAAGGATACGGGACGGCGAATACGAAATTCAATTTCCAGAAAATGAAATTACAGTTTCATATTTGCCGCAAGCGGAAAAACAGGCAAATCGGGCAAGTGCAATATATTTGGTCAGGCTGATGAAGTCCTAGGCGGAAAAAGTCCCGGAAATGCCGTGTTTATCGTCGAGTTCAGCGGATTGCGGTGCGGGAACATTCCAATTCCCGCAGCGATAATCGGAGAGGACTTGCAATTTCATCAGTGAAATCGTTAATTGGAGAGATGAAATCAGAGTTTCAAAATCACAGTGATGACGAGCCGTTCCTGGGCAGGGTGCAACGCGTTCTGCCGGTGCTCAGTCCGGCGGAGCGGCGCCTTGCCGAATTCCTTCTCGACTTTCCGGGGGAGCTCGGCAGCTATGACGCCCAGGAGCTGGCACGGCTGTGCGAGGTTTCCAAGGCTACGGTGTCACGCTTTGTACGGCGCATCGGTTTTGAAAGCTACGACAAGGCGAAGAAGGCCGTGCGCGACGAACGCGAGACCGGATCACGGCTGTTCTTCGCCCACGCCGAGCCGGAAGCGAACGCCGCCGCGCTCGCCATGGACATGCGCGAGGACAAGGACAATCTCGACTGGACCTTCAGCAAGCTCAGCGCGGCCGATCTCGACGCGCTCTCGCGGGCCGTGATTTCGACACGCAAGGTCTGGATCGCCGGGCAGCGCATAAGTCATTCCTTCGCGCAGTATCTCTATTGGCAGCTCACCAAAATCGTTCCCGAGGTGGTGGTCTTTCCGCAAGGCGGCGAGACCCTCGGCGAGCATGTGGCGCGGATCGAAAAGGGCGATCTGGTGATCGCGATTGTGCTCCGGCGCCGGATGGCGGGCACCAGCCGCCTCCTGGACGCGGTGACGGAAGCCGGCGGTGACCTTGCGCTGATCTCCGACGAGAGCATGCCGCGCCATTCCAGCGCACGCTGGCATTTCCATTGCCGCACCCATTCGGAAGGTCCGCAGTTCAATCATGCCGCCGTGCTGGCGCTTTGCCACCAGATCGTCGTGCGTGCCACCTTGCTCAGCGGCCGCGAGGGCAGAGAGCGGCTGCGCGCCGTCGATGCCGTCAATGAAAAGCTGTTGCAGTACGAATAGAAACAACAGGTGGCGCTGCGCCGAGACGGACAGGTCATCCGGGAAATATCACTTGCAGGTTATGAACGGGTTCCAGCTTACGAAATACGAAATCGGCTGGAGCTTGCCGACGGTCACCTTGATCTGGATCTGATAGGTCTGCGTTCCCTTGTTGAATGCCTGGCCGATCCAGTAGGCCCCGGCGGGTTCTCCGGGAAGAGCCGGTTGCGGGCGCGGCATGCCGGCAGCGCTGAAAACGCTGCCGTAAGAGACATTGATTGCCGTGATCTCCACTTCGTCTTCAGAAGAGCCCAGTGCGTTAATGGGGACCGCGTTGAAACCGACAAGGTCTCCGATGTTGCAAACGGTGCTGAGTTCAAGTGTCCCTTCGCCGGTTGTGCCGTTGGCAACACGATTGTCCATCATGTAAATACCCTGGACGATATTACCGCTCTGCTGCCCGGCGACATAGGCAGTGTCCACCGCAATAGTGATGCTGGTTTGCGGTTGAATTTTTGTCGATGGAACAAGTGAGACTTCGGCCACGATTTCGGGAGTGGTCATTGTGGGTTCCTTGGGGGCATTGGACATGTCGTCCGATCAGCCGGCTTTCAGGCTCGGGGTAACTCTGGTCAAAATGGGTGTAGAGCAGGAGTTGAACGCACTGAAATTGATTGCGTAACGATCTGTCCCCTCGGCCTGCGCCTGTCCGGTCCATGTTGTCGCATTGACCATTTGCGGGGCTCCACCGGCGCCGAAGATACCGGCATCGCCGAAACTCCGGATCCGCAGTTGCATCCCGGAAACCGGGTCGATATTCAGCAGCGACCAGCAGATATATGTGCCTGTGTTTACGACGGTAAGGAGATTTGCGGAGCCTTCGTTCGATCCTCCGTCGTGAAGCGTGTTGTCTACGAGATAGATGCCCGTGGCCTTGCTGTTGAGAAGTGCATTCGAATTCACCCAGATCTGGATGAAGCAGGAGCAAATGCCCGGTTGAATGACGGCCATAAGACTTCCTTTCCATTTGGCTCTATGCAACGACGGTTGCAGGTCTTGATGCTCTCGGCTCTGGCTTCCAGCGGCATCAGGGTATGCGAGCCGAATGTTTTCTGTCAGTAAAAAATACGTAAAAAATAGCAATCCTCCGATGATGGTATTTCATTGCTAATATTCAATTCGTCTAGACTATTAAATCATCTCTCGTGTCATGCATAAATTATACTTCTTAAATAATGTATGCAGTAATTCTATGGCATACTTTATTGGAGATAGTTCCGGAGCGCGCCTTGCACGCGTACCCGGGCGCGTGCAAGGCGCCGCTTTGTTTATCCTCCGATTGCTTCTTGAAATGAAACCCGGGACCTGACGACAACCCGCGCAGCTTTTCGGGTTGCTGTCACATGTCTGGATTTTACGGATAAATGATGGCCGTAAAAAATCTGGATAAAAAATTATCGCATGAAATCAATAATTTACGTATTTTTGACTGACTGAAATCTGAAGGTCCCGACTACGTTGAAGCGGTCCACAGGCCACACCGATGGCCGAGGGATCGAACCTTCACGAGAGGAAAGTCAAATGACACTTGAAATCAGTTATGCAAGGCAATCGTTGAGCCATGAACTGCTCGCATCTCAGGAAGCGGTGGCAGCCCAGGGAACCAAATATTCCATGACGCTCATCAACGAAGCCGCTCAGCCCTGGACCTTTTACGTCTATCAGAAGATGCCGCAGCAGGTTGCAGATGTGTTCTCGATGGCCTGGTTCTGTTCGCCTTATGAGATCCGGGTCGGCAACAGGATCAGGTTCACCTGGGAAATCGACTACAATTTCGTCTGGAGCGATACGGGCCAGTTGATGCCGGGCGTCGATTTCTACGCTTCGGGCGAAGTGGACTGCAGTCCCGCTGGAAACAACACGACCGAGTTTTCGCTGACACCGGGGCCCGGACTCAGCACGCCGGTCAAGGGTCCTCCGACCGGATCTCTGGTCATCAAGGATGCCGCAGACGTTCCGAACAACCGGTATTCCGTCGGCATCGGCATGTCGGGAACCGGTACCTACTGTGTTCAGGCCGGGACCAATCTGACGCACACTTTCACGCCGACCCCGAGCTACTGGCTCGCCGCGGGAACGAACGTGAAAATCGGCACGGTTCTGAATATCGATACGATCGCCCAGACCGCCGAAGCCAAGTTCCCGCCCGCGGTCTACGATCTCAATTGTGTACTCCAGGCTGACAATACCTGGGACATTTCACCGGCCTGATCGGCCATCGCCCAGATCCGGCTCCGCGCCAACCGCGCGGCGCCGGTGGGATCGGAGCGCGCCTTGCCGATGGCTGCACCTCCCGGCAGCGCATACGCGTCTGAGACAATGCCTCCGGTCCCTTCCTCAACACGTAACATTGAAAGGGGATGAACCATGTTTTCTGGACCGCCCGTTGGCACCGTGTGCCCTTTTGCAGGACAGGTCGACCCGGTCTCGGGGTCTCCAAATACGACCTGGGCGAACGCGCCCTGCGCCAGCACGGGGGCGGCGCAAGGAACGCTGGCCGACTCGCCGCTAAGTCACGTGGAATCGCAAGGCTGGATGCTTTGCGACGGTCGTTACCTTAATGCGGCCGCTTATCCGGAACTCCACGCTGTCCTGGGTGAGCTTTACGGGAAGCAGAATTCCGGGGCGGACCTGGAGTTCCGCCTTCCGGACTACCGCGGCCTGTTCCTGCGCGGTGCCGATGCCGGAGCCGGTATGGACCCGGACGCGGGACATCGTCTCGACCCGACCGGGAACAACGTGGCGAATGTCGTCGGCTCTCTCCAGTGCGATGCTCTGCAGGATCACACGCACTCGTATGACATCACCCAGCCGGCAGCCATCTCGCAGCAGGGCAGTGCGGCGGGAACGTCTATTTCGAGCAAACCGACAGGTTCACCGGATTCTCCGGCAAGGACCGCCCCCGAGACACGGCCGAAGAATGTCGCCGTCAACTACATCATCAAGTTTCGCTGACAGGTGACCGGGACCGCTCGATCCCTTTTTCCTCCCGTCAGCGAGGCTTGCCCGCAAATCCATCCGATCGACTTTAAAGAACAGGAGAATATCAATGACTTCCAGATCAATATCGCTCGCCTGCCTGCTGGCTCTCGGCATGGCTTGCGCCGTCGCCCTGCCTGCCGCCGCTCAGGACGACACCGCCCAGGCCGGGACGAAACCGGTGACCTCTGGCGTGGTCATTCGCGGCGTAACCTTGGGAGGCCCCCGGGGCGTGGCAGGTACGTCGACCGGGAAGCAATGCGACTTCAGCGGCGAAGAAGTCAACCAGAGCGGCCGCATGACCGGGGCAAGCGTCAATTGCCGGCCCGGGGGCAATCTCGCAAACACGCTGGCGGGTCTGCCCGCACGTTTTGACGCCTATTGTGCCATCAACGCTCCGGTCAAAAGCGCGCGGCTGATCCAGGCGGCCGTTCCCGGCAACGCCAACCATTGCGATCTTTCCGGTATCACGCCGAAGGACGCCACGGGCCAGTTCAAGGGCGCGATCTGGCGGTAGAAATCTCCCGCAGCCTCCCGCGTTCATCTGAGAGCGGGAGGCTGCGGCACTTTGAGACCGTTGCTCTTTTCCACTTCCAAGCTCCCTGGCAAACAGCCTGACCGGGGCATTCCACTTCTTTTTAAAGGGCGGGATGAGCGTCCTGAAATCCCGTTCGGCGTGTAACGGTCAACGATGGGGCTCACGTGGATGGGACTCACATGCAGTATTTCATGATCGGTTCCTGTCGCGTTCAGGGGGCGACGGGCCGGGGTTCGACGGTAGGGCGCGATATGACTCAGCCGCGATAGTTTCCGGGGTAGGGCGCCATGGGATCGAGATCCAGGGCCTGTTCCCATTGACTGAGAGTGAGGTCCACCAGCACTTCCGGATGCATATTCCGGGGAATGGCGTCGTGTGGCAGGGTGACATACGGCACGCAGGCCAAAGCACAGCCGACCGTCCCTTTCTTGATTTTCAAGGCCTTGTGGCCGATGAAAATCTGCTGGTAGGCAACGCCCTGATCTGCACCGCACAGCAGGATCGATCGTGCGATGTTGCGATCGATATCGACAAGCGGAGCCTCGCCCGTGGTTTCCGTGTCCGAGCTGTCTTCGATGAAAAGATTGGCGGTCGTGAGCCGGTCCTGAGCGATGGCGATCGCAAGGGCGCACCAGACCGTTGTTTCCCGCTCCGGGTTTATGGTCCGGGATTTGTTGGCGCACACCACCATGGATCCCGGCAATGGCGGGAACCGCCGCTGGTTGCGCGAGCCGAACAACCGGTAAGCCGCGTCCAGCAGGGGAGCCATCGGCATGACGGGAATTTCCACGCCATCGTGACGGGGCAGCATCATCAGCGGTTTGACCAGACCGGCGGCCAGGTCGTCGTGCCGGGCCAGATCATATCCCCAGACCGCGCCATTGACGCCGCAAAACGAGGACGCGGTGAGCATGTTGATCTGGCCGATATAGGCGTCCTCGCACTCCGCCCGGTCATAGGACACGATGCCGTCAAGGCCCGTGTCCATGTCCGCCGCGACCGTGCCGATGGACAGTTTCAGGGCGGCGATGTAACCCCATCCCGCCGCCGGCGGGTTCATGTAACCCGCGCAATTGGCCGGGAACGGACCCACCGCGTTGTTGACCACGTGTTTCAGATGAAGGTCATGGGATGTCCGTTCCGGGTAGATGCTCATGGTTCACGAACCCTGCTTGGGGTTGACATGAGCGGTGACCGGCGCATCGGTATCCCTGCGGTCCGTTGCCGGATCCGCATAGTGAATTATGACCGATATGCCGTCGCGCGTGTACCGATGGGGCGGATTTTTTATGCCGGCGCTTGCCACCTGATGAAGGTCGTCCGGTGAAATTTCCAGATCCTTGCACATTTGCCCGAGTGTCGTGCCCGGGTGCACCCAGATACCGGCATCATCCATGGCAAATCCTGCCTTGCGCAGGCGGGTCGTGTCGAAGGCGGGACCGCGCTGAACATCGCGCGCCGGTGTGGAGGGGACGGATGCCGCCTGCAGTTGGGCCGGGATGGTCAACAAATTTCGCTCCGTGAAACGCACTTCCTTCACAGGGTTGGAAATCGTATGCGGGAAGCAGTCGTGATAATAGGCGTTAATCAGGGATGCCCTCAGGTTTGTCTCGCTAAGCCAGGAGGCACCCATACCGGAATAGTGACGGGTTCCCATCTCGTCCTTGCCCATATACATCGCATTGAGGCCGGTCCAGAATCCGTCCGGCGCCCATGTGAGATAGTCATCCTTGTTTTTGAAATACATGTAGTCGCCGGGGATGGGCGGGTCCTTCAGCGAAGCGGATTTCATGAACAGGGTCGCTGGATTTGGCGTGCCTCTGACCAGGCTCCAGGGACCGATATACATGGTGCCGAAATCGGACGCCATCGCGTCAAATCTTTTCTGCCCCAGGCCCGTCAGCAAGCCGAAATAGACGGCCATCTGGAACGCGCCGGCGCATTCTCCGCGGAAGGGAAAGGTCGCGTTGGCCATCGGCGCAATGGCTTCCGAGGCGAGTGTGCCCCGAACCTGGCTGAATTCCGCGTTGTCCTGCGCATGGGGATGCAAAAAAGCCCAGAACCTGCTGAGCCGCGACGCATCGGTACTGCCAATACGCGGCTGCAGATCGATCGAGGGATTGAAGTAATCCATGTCATACTTGCCGGTATTGCAGAATGTCATCGCATCGATGGCATGGAGACGAAAGGCGATGTTGTCCCTGAGGTCTTGAACCGAGGCGAAAGCGTGAGCGGAGGAGGATGCCTTCATCGCCTCGACAATTTGCCGGGCGATCGGGTTTTCCAAATTGCGTATCTCGAGCACCAATCCGCTTTTGAAGATCGGGGTGTCCTGCAGTTCTTCGGGAACCGTAATGTGCTTCTCGATTTCGTGAAAAGTCTCGTCGTGATTGAAAAGCGTTTGCCCCGCCACCGAGAGACCGGTGTTTTCCGTTACCAGCTGATCCATTGACCCGTTCCTTCCAAGTCTGAAAACTATGCAGCCGGCAATTTGTCCGTCTGCTCAGTACAGTCTCCGCTTGTCAATTATTAATCACTCAACCCGTTTGCTGGCGTAAAAAATACGCAAATAATGAGTTCCGTAATTGTAATTATGTATAATGCAACTTTCTATGATGTCTTTCCGCACTCCAGCTGGAGGGGGCACGTTTGGAACTGCAACTCACTCTGCTGGACGGCTGTGTTCTCAGCAGTAAAGAAGGACACCAATTCCGGCTTGGAACCCGAAAGTCCTGGGCTCTTCTCGCCAGGCTGGCGCAAAGCCGCGGCGGAGATTGCACGCGCGAGAGCGTCGCTGCCTGTCTTTGGCCGCGCAGCGGGGAAGAGCAGGCACGCGCCAGCCTGCGTCAGGAATTGGCCGCTCTGCGTAAAATCCTGAAGGAAGGCGGAAGCCCGGACCCATTCGAGACCCACCAGGATAACCTGGCCCTGCGGAGCGATATCGTCTCCGTCGACACTCAGGAGTTGGAGAGGATCGCCCTTTCGGGCGACATCGAGCGCATTCGGCACATTCCGCATATCTTCAAGGGGGAGTTCGCGGAAGGATTAAACATTCGCTCGGCCCCTTTCGCGGATTGGCTGCAGAGCGAGCGATACCGTCTCTGTGATATCGCGATTTCCGCGCTCGAAACCGTTTTGACGTACGACGAGAAACACGGTGAACCGCATATTTCGCTAAAGACCGCACAGGCCATAATCGCTCTGGATCCCTCCCACGAAGCCGCACACCGGAGGGCGATGAGAAGCCTGGACGCCCTCGGGCGGCGCGCGGATGCCGTCATGCAGTTCAACCGGCTGGAACAAATTCTGCGGCAGGAGCTCAATACGGACCCGTCCGCGGAAACTGTCGAAGTGTTCAACCGGCTTCGCCAGCAAGGAGGAGACTCAGCCGTTCACCGGCTGGAACGCAGCAATGCAGTGGCGGGAGGCAAACCTGAGAAGCGTCTGGTCACAATCGCGGCGTTCGGTGTTTCCTTCCAAACCACGACCGGTCAGCAGCTTGATGCCGAAGACAGCAGTGAGCTGATGGAAACGATGGAAGCCTTGTGCCGCGACACTGTTCCGAAATTCGGAGGCCGGTTCCTGGGCCGCTCCGGAGACCGGTGTCTGGCGATTTTCGGATATCCGGCGGTGGGTGAACTCGACGCTGAAAGAGCGGTTTTCGCAGCAACGGATCTGCACGGCAAAGGTGTTGACACAACGACCGGAGACGAGGTGCAGATCTGCTGCGGTATCGCCAGCGGAGAAGCTCTGGTTCAGATCGGGCAGGCGGATAATTTGACGCCCGGACATCTGTCCGGAGGGCTGATCACACAGGCCACCACGCTGAGTTTCACGGCTACCGGCATCGGTGTCCTGGTGTGCGGAGCGACGCTCGCCCTGATGCGTCGCGCCTTCAAGACCAGTTTCGTCCCCATCCCCGGACACGCGACCGGTGCCTACCGTATCGGCAGCGAACGGGTTGCGGCCAACCGTTTCGACATCGGCGAACGGCAGAACACTCTATCTTCCTTCACCGGCCGGGACGAAGAGCTGAAGACGCTTGCCACTCTTTGGCACAAGGTGCTTGAGGGCGGAGGGCAGGCCGTTTCGATCGTGGGCGAACCGGGCATCGGCAAATCGAGGCTGGTCCATCATTTCCTGCGCAACAAGGTGGTGGAAGTTGCGACGCGCCTCAATTTCAGCGGTTCGCTACACCATAGGAACACGGCTTTTTATCCGCTCATCCAGGAACTGAGGCGGGTTATCGGATTCAAGCCATCGGATGACAGAGACACGCAGGCAAAGGTTCTGTCCTCCTGGCTCGCGGACCTTGGCCGCAGCTCGGAACACGACCTGAATCACCTTTGGACGCTGCTGGAACCGGATATCAGGTCCCCGGAACATGAGGCGGACGCCGCGGGGCTTGTTGGCACTATCCTCGGCTGTTTGTTGCAGATGGCCGAACAGGCGCCGGTCATACTGGTTTTCGAGGATGTGCACTGGATGGATTCCAGCTCATCGGATCTGCTGCATGCGCTGCAAATCAGCATTGCCGCCACGCGTATCCTGCTGGTTTCAGTCACGCGGCCGGTTTTGGAACCCGAATATTCGCCGCCTGAAACAGTATGCCAACTGGAGCTTAGCCGGTTGAGCAAGCAGCAGATTAGCTCCCTGGCGCGACACATCCGGCCCAGTTATCTCACTGAGGCCGATACGGCGGAAGTTGCCCGGCGATCGGACGGCATTCCGCTTTTTCTCGAAGAACTGATGAACGGTCTGCCGCTGGAAGCTACGGCGCAATTTGCCAAATCCCCGATCGTTCCGGCGAGTTTGCAGGAAACCCTGATGGCTCGCATTGACCGGATGGGTGACGAAAAAGAAATTCTGCATATCGCAGCTGCGATCGGCAAGGTGTTCGACTACGCCTTGCTGAAGGTGGTCACCGACTGCGGGGAGACGCAGCTTCAGGACTATCTGCAACAGCTGCAGGATCAGGATCTGGTGTTTCGAATAGGACAGATCCCATATGCCCGCTACGAATTCAAACATGCTTTGGTTCAGGAGCTGACCTACATCTCGATCCTGCGCAGCACCTGCAAGAGCTATCACCGGCGCATCGCCGAAGCCCTTCAAACCGAGATCATGGCGACCAGTTCCATCGAGCCGGAACTTATCGCGTGGCATTTGGAAAAGGCCGGAGTTTCTGACAAGGCAATCGATTTTCTGGAGATCGCGGGCCGGCAGGCGGTGGGGGTGTCGGCACATCACGAAGCCGCTCAGCACTTCCGCCGGGCTCTGGACCTGGCCAACAGAAACAATGCGTCGGGCAAATACAATGAAAGGATCAAGCAGTTTCTCCTGCTTCTTGGACCTCAGTTGCTGGCTGAAAACGGATTTGCCTCCGCGGAAGTCAAATCAGTCTACCGGCGGGCGAAATCCCTGTCGAATATCTGCGTGGACAAGTCTCAGAACAGCGAGATCCTGTGGGGACTCTGGAGCAATTGCATCGTTCGCGCAGAACTCCATACCGCCGTCGAACTGGCGGAAGATTTTCTAAGCCTGGCACCGGAAACAGGGGATCCTCTCAACAAGATCGCCGGATTTTATGCGCGCGGCATCTCCAGTTACTACAAGGGGGCGTTCGCACAGGCGGAACAGGACCTGACTACCGCCGTGGCCGCCTACGAGGCTCCGTTCGACGAGGAAATGGCCCTGCGGTTCGGGGTCAACCTGCGTGTTACCGCGAATGCTTATCTGCTCTGGATCCATAGCCTGTCCGGCAACTTTGACAGGGCCGTCAGGTCCGCTGCTTCGCTGATCAGTGAAACGGAAGTCTGCAATCACGATGCCAGCACAGGATTTGCCCACAATTTCATTTCCGGCATGCATAATTTCATGGGCAACCACGCTCAGGCAGAGCACCATGCGAAGGTGGCCGAAGTCCTCTCGGACGGCCAGGGATTTGCCCAGTTTCGCGCGCAGGCCCGGATTAATCTGGGCCGGGCTCAAGACCGGCTCTGTCAGGCGCAGGGGCTGGAAATGCTCAGGCAGGGGCTTGCCGAATACGTCGACACAGGTGCCCGGCTCGCCCTGCCTTACGCGCAAGCCTGGCTGGCCGAAGCCTTGCTGGATCAGGGGAAACTGACACAGGCACAGGAAGCAATTTCCATCGGACTGGACTTTTCGGCACGCTCCGGCGTGCAATATTTCGACGCCGAACTCCTGCGCATCAAGGCAATCATTCTGGACCGGTTCGGCCCGTCACCGGACGAGGAAATCATTGATATCTACGAGCAGTCGCTCGCGGCCTCGAACAAGGTCGGAGCCCGCGCCCTCCACACCCAGGCTTCCGGCAGCCTGTTCAGTTTTCTCAAGCGCCGCGGCTATCACGAAGCGGCCAGCAAGATTGCAGTCGAAACCCTGGAAACCAACGCCGTAACAGGTTCAGCGCCGATTTCGGAGAATGTCCACGAAGTGCTGTCCGGTTCAAGCTGAGGCCACCGCCGGACCTTGTTTGCCAATCCGACCGGCTTGCACCGAGGGCCATGCCTGGCCCGGGGACCTATTCTCCCAGCCGGACGACCTCCATCGGCTCGACGCGGCCCTTGACCGTGTGCGCGCCGATAGGCTTCTGCCGGATTCCCCCGTCCAGCCTTTCGGCGACTTCTCTCGAAGCCAGGATGATCACCTCCGCATCCGGATCGATGTCCTTGCCGAGGCTTTCCAGTCTTGAGGTGGCGTTCACCGTGTCGCCGATGACCGTGTAGTTGACCCGCTCCGGGGCGCCGATGTCGCCGACGACGAGAGGCCCGATGTGGAGGCCGATGCGGATGCGGACCGGGGCCTCGCCACGGGCGATGCGGGCCTCGTTGTCCGCGTGGATGGCCCTCGCCATGGCAAGGGCCGCGCGGGCGGCCGGTGCGGCCGGGTTGTCGAGCCGTTCCGGCGCGCCCCAGAAGGCCATGATGCTGTCGCCGATATATTTGTCGATCGTGCCGCCCTCCCTGGTGATCTCCGCGCCGAGCAGGGACAGGTGATGGTTCACGAAGTCGGCGGTCTGCGTCGCCGACATGCCTTCGGACGCGGACGTGAAGCCGGCAATGTCGGTGAACAGCACCGCCACTTCGCGCGCTTCCGGCGGTGCGTCGGCGCGGCCCTCGCGCAGGAGCTTTTGAACGAGGGTCCTGGGGACATAGCGGCTGAACGCCTTCAGTCCGGCGACCATCGAATTGAAACCGCCGGAAAGGTCGTCCAGTTCGCGGATGACGCTGCCGGGAAGCGGTTCAACGGCCTCCAGATCGAGATTGGCAACCTGCATGGCCGCCATCGACGCCCGTTGCATCGGCCGGGCGATGCGCTGGGCCAGTAGCACGGCACCGAGCAGGGACAGCAAAAGAAGGCCGGCGCCGACGACGATCGCAACCATCAGTTCCCGAAGCGGCTGGTCAAGATAGGCGGCGGGAAAATGCACGCCGATACGCGCGGGCAGGCCCTCGAGGTTTTCGTTCTTCTGTTCAAGGACGACGAAGCGCTTGTCGCCTGTCTCGTCGTAGCCGTAGTGAAGGTCAAGCGCCTCCGCGATGTCGAAGGCGGTATTGTCGAGCTTCTTCATGTCTTCGAACGTCGCCAGGAAGTCGTCCGGTATCCGGCTGATATGGAGAAGGGGTGTTGCCGCGCTCAGGTGATCGAATTTTTCATGCAGATCCTCATGAGCAATGATTTCGTGGCTGCCGTCCTTCATCAGGAAGACAGAGATATCATCGGTCGAAATATACCAGGCGATCTCGGACATCCTGTCGAGAGACATGCCGACCAGCAGACTGCCCCGATAATCCTCCCCTTCATAAAGCGGCTGTACATGGACGAAATACGTGTGATCGCGTTCCGGCATGAAAAGGGCGTCGCTCCAGAAAGGCTCGGGTTTCCCGGCTGCCTGTTCCGTCAGCGCCAGGAGGATGGGGATGTCGGTCGCAATATCCACGTCGCCGCCGATAAGGGTGCCGTCGGCATCGCCGCGGTCCACATCCACCCCTTTGCCGGTTTCATCGACCAGCACCAGAAAGGAGACCTGCTCCGTCGGGGCGAGGGCGCCATAAAGAAAGCTGACCAACAGGTCCGGATCATCGAAGGCAAGTTCACCCTTTTGCCAGGCGAGCTTTGTGTATTCGCCGGTTTCCGTGACCGCGTGAAGCTGTTCGGCAAAGGCGGTTTGCGCGGACTCCATGCCGAGATCGACAAGGTCCCCACCCAACTGGCGGATGATCTGTTGCGAGGTGATTGCCTGAATGATCAGGATCGCCGCGGCGGTAATCAGCACGAAACTTCCGATGACGGTTGCCAGCGTCGGCGTGATGAAGAGTTTTTTACGCTGTGGCACGTTCTCTTTCCGCGTTTCAGCTGCCGTAGGGCACGGCCCTGGCAAAATCCGACTATATCTCAATCTCCTTCAAATTCAGGACTTAAGCGCAATGCGGGTATGCGCGGGGCAGGCAAAGTCCGGAAACAGGACCGGCAATGTGGTCGAGCGGTTTCCGCACAGCCGGAATCCCATGGCAGTGACTCAACGCCCGGTTAAGCCTGGTCCCCTATTTGAAGGCGAATTCCCACAGGTTCATTCTAGCCATTGTCAATCTGACCTAGCGTTTTCAGCTTCTTGTGCGGAGATTTCCCTGGCTGGATTCAATTATTGCTAACTTTCTGATATTATTAATTTATATCCGCTCCAATGGGGGTGAGCTTTTTTTGAAATCCAGGGTTGCCATATGTCGCTTGTTCACCTCCGGTGCCTGTTGCCGCTTCTCGTATTTGCGGCCGCAACTCTACCGGCGAAGTCGGCCGAGATGCTGCTGGCAACGGATGCATGGTCCCCAAAGCGGATTTCGACATCCGAGAGCGAAGCGGGTCCGGATGTCGATCTCATCAAGGAGATTGCCCGCCGAAGCGATGCGGATCTGAAGGTCGCCCAGATGCCCTTGGGACGGGGACTGGCCTCGATGCAGAGCGGAGCCGTCGATGTCATGACCGGCCTGGCCTACCGGGACGAACAGGCCAAATACATCGTCTATACGGATACGCCCTATTTCAAATGCAGGACGGCGTTCTACACACTGCGTGGACTGTCAAAGGATATTCGCGGCTATCCGGACCTTTCCGGACATCAGATCGGTTACGTGCTGCATTCGGCCTATTTCGACCGGTTCGACAAGGACGCGACCTTGAACAAGATCGGCGTGCCTGAGGAGCAAACCCTTATGGACATGCTGTTGAAGCGCAGAATTGCAGTCATTATCGGGACGGACTGCCAGTTCGATTATTATATCAGGCGGCAGGGATTGGCTTCCACAGTTGAAAAAGCTCCCTACAGCCCCGGCAGCTCCGTCGATCTTTTTCTCGGGGTCTCGAAAAAGTCTGCGTGGGCCCACCGGATCGGTGCGCTGAACAGGATCATCAGGGATCTTGTCGATGAAGGCTATGTCGACAGGATTGCCCGGGAATACTACCGCACACCGTCATAGCGAAACCTGCCTGTTCCTGTCTTTCGCACCAGGTGCGTTTATCTCTTCAACTGATGAGACAGCCGTCCGGTTGGGGTGCAAATTCAATCATTGTCGTTAGCTTCAGGCGCAATGCCGACAGGTTGCATTTTTCCGGTAGCTTCCCGTAAAGTTATGACGCGACGGCTTCCGATATTCAGCCGGAAACTGTCATGATTTCGAAAATACAGACAGTTCGGATCATAGGGAGAGTAAATGCAGCGGCTGCTGGTCTGTGCCTTGTGGGGCATCCTGACATCCGCGGGCTGTGTATCCGCGCAAGAAAAGCTGCGGTTTTCAAGTTTTGTGGCGCCAGGTTTGACACCGGTCGCCGAAAAGATCCTTTCCCAGGCCTACGCGGAACTGGGCATTCAGATCGAGACGGTGATTTCAAACCCGCGCCGGGCCCTTCTTGATGCCGCCTCGGGAAAAACCGACGGCGAACTCGTGCGGGTGGAAGGTGTCAGCGATCGCCACAAGACACTGATCCGGGTCGACGTGCCCGTCGTGGTCGCGCGCATTTTCGCCTTTACCCGCAATCCGCAATTGCAGGGAAAATCCCTCTCGGAACTCAAATATCTCAGGGCCGGGCACGTTGGCGGTGCCCGTTTCGCCGGTGAGCTGGCCGAGGGTTTTTTGGAAGTCTGGACAGCGGAGGAACCCGAGCAGCTTTTTGAAATGCTGCTCCGGGACCGCATCGACGTGGTTGTTGTCGGCGAGGACACCGGCAATCGGCTGATCAGGGAAATGGGATTGACGGATGTCTACCCGCTTCAACCCTCGCTGGGAGAAATCGCCTTCTATCATTTTCTGCATGTCAAACACGCCGATCTGGTCCCCTTGATAGAGGACGTCCTCAGGCGCCGGTTGGAGGACGCTGAAGGGGATGAACAGGAAGATTCAACCCGGCGCGAACCGTCGCTCAATGAGCTGACCAGGCTCAAGCTTGGAATGAGCTAGTATTTTAATTGCCCCAATCTGCTTTCGGACGGACGAGGGGGAGACCGGTTCATTCCGGTCCTGCCCTGACAGGTGTCTGGTGACCTTCCGGTCGTCAGGAAAAAGCTCGACGCACATCTTCTGGAGGATTAAAACCGGCGGAAAAGCCTTCCGGGAGGAGCCATGAAGCCGACCAATCCGGTCTTTACCGGCATCGATACAACCGTGTTCGAGACCATGTCCCGTCTCGCCATGACCCATGGTGCGGTCAATCTGGGACAGGGATTTCCCGATGTGGACGGCCCGGAAGATATCCTCCAGGCTGCGGCAAGAGCGCTGCTGGAGGGCCCGAACCAGTATCCGCCGATGCTTGGAGTGCCGGAATTGCGCCAGGCGGTCGCGGATGCGAACAATCGGTTTTACGGCCTCGATATCGATCCTCTGAATGAGGTTCTGGTGACGTCGGGCGCGACGGAGGCGCTGGCCGACTGCATTCTCGCACTTGTGTCTCCCGGCGATGAAGTGGTGCTGATCGAACCGCTGTATGACTGCTATCTACCCCTTGTGAAGCGGGCAGGCGGGGTTCCTGTCCGGGTGCGGGTCACGCCGCCGGACTGGAACCTCGACAGGCAGGCCCTGCGGAATGCCTTTTCCGACAAGACCAAGGCCATTCTCCTCAACAATCCGATGAACCCGACCGCCAAGGTGTTCACGGAGGACGAACTACAGTTCATCGCGGATCTTTGCCTCAGGCATGACGCCTATGCGATCTGCGACGAGGTCTATGAGCATCTGGTGTTCGACGGCAAGGCGCACAGGCCTCTCATGGTCCTTGAGGGTATGCGGGAGCGCACGGTCAGGATCGGTTCGGCCGGCAAGACCTTCTCTTTGACCGGATGGAAGGTCGGCTATGTCACCGGCCCGGCCAGTCTGCTCGACCCGATCGCCAAAGCGCATCAATGGGTGACCTTCACGACGCCGCCGGCCCTGCAAAAGGCGGTTGCCTTCGGCCTGCGCAAGGACGACGGTTACTATCACGGCCTCGCGCGGGACCTTATGGCGAAGCGCGACCGGATGGCGCAGGGGCTGTCAGCGCTCGGCTTCGCGGTTTTGCCTTGCGCGGCGACCTATTTCCTGACCTGCGGCATTGAGGGGCTTGGACTGGGCAGAACAGACATCGAAGCCTGCGAGACCCTGGTGAGACAGGCAGGCGTTGCCGCAGTGCCCGTTTCCGCCTTTTACGGATCTGACGCCCCCACGGGCTATATCCGCTTCTGTTTCTGCAAGCGGGAGCAAGTGATCGACGAGGCTCTGGCGCGGCTCTCGGCCTTTTTGACTGCAGGGCGGGCCGAATCCGCTTAGCCTTCCACTGCCTGCTTGAAATATTCCGCGTTCAGCTGGACGCGGAAAAAAGTGAACCCGTTCCGGATGAGAAACTTCATGGACAATCCCGCACTCGTGGACGTTACCCGTGGCAGCCTGACCGAAAGTCTTCACCGCGGCAGCGTGGCGATTTGCGATGCCGCCGGCAAACTCGTTTGCGGGATCGGCAATGTGGACGCCCGGGTGTTTCCAAGGTCCGCCATCAAGGCGATGCAGGCTCTGCCACTGGTGGAATCGGGCGCCGCGGAAGCGCTGGCGCTGACGGATGCCGAACTGGCGCTCGCCTGCGCCTCCCACAACGGCGAGGAAATGCATGCGAACGCGGCCCGGGTCATGCTGCTGAAGGCCGGCCTGACCGAAGACGCGCTGGAATGCGGACCGCAATGGCCGCAGCGCATGGAGGATGCGGCCAAGCTGATCCTCGCCAACGAAACGCCCTGCGGCCTGCACAACAATTGTTCGGGCAAGCACGCCGGGTTCCTGGGGCTCGCGAAGGTCATGGGCGTTGAAACACGCGGGTATGTCGAACCTTTCCATCCTGTCCAGCGGGAAATCCGGCTGGTGATGGAACAACTGACCGGCGACACGCTGTCCGAGGACGTCTGCGGCACGGATGGCTGCTCCATCCCGACCTATGCGTCGCCGCTCAGGAGCTTTGCCCGGGCGTTCGCCGCTTTCGGGACCGGGGAGGGCCTGGAACTGCTGCGGGCGGATGCCGCGCAGCGGCTGTTCGATGCCTGCATCAACGAGCCCTATATGGTTGCCGGCGCGGACCGTTTCTGCACGAAGGTGATGGAAGGCTTCCGGGGCCGGGTGTTCGTCAAGACAGGGGCGGAAGGGGTCTTCTGCGCGTCCATCCCCGAACTCGGCTTCGGTGTGACGCTCAAATGCGACGACGGAGCAACGCGCGCGGCCGAAGTGATGATGGCGACGGTCATTGAGACGATGCTCGACCTCAATGACGACGAATCCGTGCTTCTGGACGGGCTCGTCAATCCACCGGTTCTGACGCGGCGCGGGATCCAGGCCGGGCATATCAGGCCTAGGCCGGAATTTCTATCGACCCTGAAAACGGCGCTGAACTGAGCTCCGATCCCCGCTTTCCATATATCATTCCGTCTGGAGACTTCTCATGCCGCACCGGGCCGGACTGTCCTTCCGTTTCACTCACGCGATCACCAGAACCCCCGCCGACAGTGTTGCCGAGGGGCTGCGCGCGGTCGATGCGGGCGATCCGAGTAGCGAGACGTTTAGGGAGGAACACGGTCTTTACGTCAAGGCCTTGCGGGATGCCGGCTTCACCGTCGATGTCCTGCCGCCGCTGGAGGCCTTTCCGGACAGCTGTTTTGTCGAAGACCCGGCCTTCTGCCTTCCGGAAGGCGCTATCCAGCTTAGGCCCGGGGCGGAAAGCCGTCTGGGGGAGGGCCGGGAAATGCGCGCCGCGCTTGAAAAGCATTTCGACAAGGTCGTCGACCTGCCGGGCGCCGGTCATGTCGATGGCGGCGATATCCTGATGCTGGACGATGTCATCCTGATCGGCCTGTCGGCCCGCACCGACCGGGACGGGGCGCTGGCCTTAGCGGACCTGCTGGACGCATGGGGCTACAGGGCTGAGGTCCGCGACACGCCGGAAGGGGTGCTGCATTTCAAGACGGCCTGCTCGACGCTGGGAGACGGCGTCATTCTGGCAACGAGGGTCATGGCGGAAAGTGGTATTTTTGAAGGGCGCCGGGTGATCGAGGTGCCGGAGGGCGAGGATTATGCGGCCAACGTCATCCGTGTGAACGACGTGGTGCTCGTCCCGGAGGGCTTCCCGAAGACACTTGCCGTCATAAGGGACGCCGGGTTCGACACGGTGGTGCTGCCGACCCACGAGGCGCGCAAGGTCGATGGCGGCTTATCCTGCCTGTCCTTGAGGTTTTCTCTCGCCTGATGGCGCAAACCTTTTGAAATCGATAAGTTTTTAGACCTTCAATCGGTTCCGGTTGGAGGTCTGCTTACCTGGAGCGCGTCCCCATGCGAACCTCTTTCGAAGCTGGCATGGGGACGGGTTTGGTCCCATCACAAGAACCGACAAGCATTTGGGCTTTTGTCAGTTCGGATCTTTTAGTGGTCAATTACCGTCAAGACGAGATTGAGTTTGTCGCCGACGACTTCAACAGAAGGTGTAAGGGTCAGTTTTTTATTAGGTTCAATTGCGTGAAAGCCCTTGAACTCGACACGGTGGGCGAGCTCTTGCAGTCCTGCGGATGATCCTGGCGCAGTGATAAGTGTCGAAACCGTGGACTTGGTGCTGTCGGGTATATGATAAAGGCGTGCCTCTATTTCGAGATTGCCTCCCGATACGTCTACAGTCTCCGAAAGCGACAAATGGGCCGTGTGCCCCTCGAAATTGTCAATTTGGAACTTCAGGTGACCGCCGGTCTGCTTGTAATCTTTGACGGTGCAGGACCCCTTGGCACCCATCTGAAAATCACCGCTCGTGTTTATGATCGTGTCCGCGGTATTCCCGTCAAAGACGCCGTCGCTCACTCTTCCGCAAAAAAGGCCGCCGTTTTTCAGTTCGATCGTGGAAACATTGGTTCCTGCAATCTGACCCGGGTCCTGAAGATTATTGCCGACAACTTCAATCGTGTCGGCGCTCCAGACGCTCCCTGTCCCATCGGACTTTATCTGGCAAATCGTGTCGACCTTCGTCTTTCCGAGAATGACGACAGTGTCGGGCGCGATTGTCATAAACGTCTCGCCTGCCAGGATCAACGGGCCCATCGCGGGCTCCGCCTGCAGAATTCCTTCGCCCTCATGGTCCTGGTTGGAGGCGCTTCCCAGACTGCCTTCCACTGTAACCAAAGATCGGTCGGTGGTGACGGGTTGGTTGTTGTAAAGAATGCCGCCAAGCGTCAGTTCCGAGTAGTGGCCAAGTGACAAAGCGCCACCGATGGAAAATTTTTCTCCCGAGGGAACCTTGAACTTGCCACTTTCAAGGACAGCCAAATTCGCCAGAGAGCCACCCGAGACGCCGACGAGCGCCGAACCGTTCGGTCCAATGACGTAGCTGGTCCCTGTCCCTTTCGATCGGACGCCGAACTTTACGATTGCGCTGTTTTTGACCGTCACGACCGAAAAACCGCCGTCGTGGATCTCACTGTCCGTTGAGCTTGTGACTTCTGCGGATTTCGTGAACGGGCGGGTGTTATCTGTCAATGTAAAGGGCGCGACGATATTGATCTTGTCGTGCCCTCCCGCATTTACTTTATCAATTGCTTGATTGAATTCTGTCTCGTTCGAAACTACGTAAATTCCGCTTTCAGTTGTTATAAAGTCGGCCATAGTTGCCCCCTGTCAGAGTGAATGCAACTAGAAATTACGTAAAAAACAATAACATATCATAAAAAGAGAAATCATAATTGTTATAATTGCCAATTAAAGTAAGCCTCCGCGTCAGAAACCTGTTCTTTCAGCTTTGAGTATCCGCTCAGGCGGCGATCTGATTGCCTTCTATGGTCAGGTTGGCGAAGTCCGACGCGTTGTTGAGCTCACCGGTGACCTTGTCCAGCCAGCGGAAGCCGTTGATGGACCCTGATTTTGCGCCCTGGACGATATTGTTGGTGATGACGGCCGGCCCGGCGCCCTCCACCACGGTGACAGCAATGCCCGTGCCGCAGTCCCGGATAATGTTCTGGGAGGCGGCGATGTTGCGCATGTAGGGTCCCCAACCGAGCAGCATGCCGAATTTCGGCGCGCCCTCGATCACGTTGCCGGTCAGGGCGGTGTCAGCTTCCGCGGAAATACCGATGCCGAAACCGGCGACTTCAGAAGGGTAGGGGCCGACGTCGGAGATGTTGCGGACGAGGTTTCCGGAGCACACCGCCATGCGGCCGCCGTCCATGAAGTTGGCGATGGAAATTCCCGTCGTGCCGCCATCGACGATGTTGTCCGAAATGATCGCGCCCTGGAAGCCGAATTCGGAATAGATCCCGGTCTCACCGGAGCGCTGGCAGGAGTTGCCGATGATTTGCACATTCGATCCGGTGTTGGAGCGGATGGCGGAAAAGGCGCAATCGGCGATCCGGTTGTTGGACACCATCACACCGTGGGCGCGGAACACGTTGATGCCGTTGCCGAACTGACCCGTGCCGCCGTAGCGGGCGCCGATGCGCTCCACCCGGTTGCCGGAGACGATGGTGCCGTCCTCTCCCTCGCGCCAGCGGTGCACCCAGATGCCGCCGTTGGCGCAATCGGTGACCGTGTTGCCGGTGATCGCGAGGCCATCGGCCTCATTGGAGCGAATGCCGGCTTCAGCGGCGCCGGAGATGCGGCAGTTTTCCACCCGGCCCGAGCAGCGGTCCATGACGAGGCCCATTTTCGACGAACCGGTAATCTCGCAATTGTCGAGCACGGCATTGCGCACGCCGATGAAGTGCAGCAGGCCTTCGGTGAAGTCGCCTATGGAGCGGTTGGCACCGTCGAAGGTGACCCCGTTGAGGCCGATATTGCTGACCCCTTCCGCGCGGATGAGCTGTCCGCCGCCGCCCTGATAGACAAGCCGCGTGCGGCCCGGAACGCCGACGATGAGCGTGCCGGAGGGCAGCCGCAGATTGGCGACCGGATAGGTGCCGGCGGGCAGAAACAGCGCCCGTCCGCGTTCAACGGCACGATTGACGGCGTTCTGGAACTGGGCGGTCTGATCGTCCGCGGCGTTCGGAACCAGCCCGAGTTCCGCGGAATCTATGGAGCCCCTGAGGTCGGCGACCTTCATTTGCGCCGAGGCCACTGTCCCGGAAAGGCACAAAGCTGTCCCGGCAAGAAACGCGCGGCGGTTCAGTTTTGAAAATTCTCGTGTCATGGGCTCCGGCCAGTTGCTTCAAGCGTCCCGGAATGGGAAGCGATCCCGTTTCCATTTCAGAGGGAGCAAAAGCTGTGCCGGTTGAGTGTCGGATGCGTCTCTACCGCAAACGCCTGGCGGTTTCCTGAAGCAGACGGACAGCCGCGTCTTCAATGACATGAAAGGGCGGACGCCTGTCGCGGCGGCCCCTGGGGAGCGAGGGAACATGAACGAAGATGCTCGGAATGCCGGAGCCGAGGGAATCCCAGAGCGTGGCGTTGCAAAGATAGGTGCCGGCATCGGTGGACAATGCCGCCGGCGCGCCTGCCGTCCCGGCTGCCCGCAAGAGCGCGCGGCCGGGCAGGGTGGCGCTTCGCGCCCGTTGCTGGCCGCTGCCGAGTTCCGGCCGGCCGGGCGAATGGCCCTCCGCATCGGGGCGCACGCGGGTCGCCCGGTTGACCGCGCGGGTTTCGATATTGAGCGTGCGGCGGGTGCCGTCGACGCCGAAATGGACGATGGCGTCGGGCCGGATCTCAAGGCGCAGCTTTTCCGTCACCTGCCACCGGCCCGCCCAGGTGGTCGGCAGGACATGAAACACGAAGCAGGCGCCGGAGCGGTTCCTGCCCAGCCGTTTCGGCAGACGGCGCATCAGCTTTTCGGTGGGGTTTACCGGAGCGCCCGGAAACGGCGAAAAGCCTGTAACCAGAATGGTTTTCACAGTGTGCCTCATCCGCCGTTCATTCCTCCAGGCCCATCAGCCCCGCCAACTCATCCACGGCGAAGGAGACCGCCGTTGTGCCGTCGCGGACGCTGGCCTCAAGCGTTTTCAGCCGGTCGGCGGTTTGCCGGTTGGTCTTGAGCGCTTCCATCATCCGCTGGCGCAGCATGTCCCACATCCAGGCAACCTGTTGCCGGCTGCGTTTTTCCTGCCACTCGCCGCTGGCCTGCGTGCGTTCCCGGTAGATGCCGATCTGCTCCCACAGATGCTCCAGGCCCTCGTTGGCGAGGCCCGAAATCGTGATTACCGGAGGCGTCCATGTGGGAGATCTCGGTGCAAGAATATGCAGCGCGGCGCGGTAGTTCGAGGCGGCGGATCTGGCGCTTGTCAGACCGTCTCCCTCGGCCTTGTTGACCGCGATCATATCGGCGATTTCCAGAACGCCCTTCTTGATCCCCTGAAGCTCGTCGCCGGCGCCGGGGAGCATCAGCACGAGAAAGAAGTCGACCATATCGGCGACCGTCGTTTCCGACTGACCGATGCCGACGGTTTCCACAAGGATCACGTCGAAACCGGCGGCTTCGCATAAAAGCATGGTTTCGCGGGTCTTGGCGGCCACGCCTCCGAGCGTGCCGGCGGAGGGGGACGGACGGATGAAGGCATTGGGATCGACCGCCAGCCTTGCCATGCGGGTCTTGTCGCCGAGGATCGATCCGCCGGTGCGGGTCGAGGACGGATCGACGGCAAGAACCGCAACCTTGTGCCCGGCGGCGGTCAGGTTGGAGCCGAGCGTGTCGATCGTCGTGGATTTGCCGACGCCCGGCACGCCGGTGATGCCGACGCGCAGCGCGTTTCCCGTCAGCGGCAGGAGATCCTGAATCAACTGGTGCGCCAGGCGCCGGTGATCGGTTTTCCTTGATTCCACCAGCGTGATCGCCCGCGCCAGCGCAGCGCGCTTTCCTGCCTTCAGATCCGCGGCAAGCTGCCCGGGATCGATGGATCGTGCCTTGGTCATCATGCATCAAGCCTTTACCGCAGGAATCGGCAAAGGTCACGGCCGCAAAATGGTGAACATGAAACCCCGCCTGGCCTGCCGGCGCCGGACAGCTTTCTCCGGACGGCTATCTCCATTGTGAAAAGCCGCATAAATCTGATAGATACGGGCACATGATTTTTCCTGCATTTACCGGTACAGCATGACGCCCTTATCCTATCTGAAAGCGCCTCTCTGGCTCATTGGTCTTGCCGGGACGGACAAGTCCCCGCGCAAAAATCCCTTCCTCGGCAGCGAACGGCTGAACACCTGGGGCCTGCACCGGAAGCGGGTGACGATCGCGGCGAAACTGGCATCGCAGCGGCGTGCGCGTCTGGCGGATAGTGTCGATCGCGAACACCGCGCGTTTTTCGACGAGAACGGCTATTTCCTGGTCAAGGACTTCCTGCCGGACGAGGTTTTCAGGCAGTTGAAGGAAGAGGCTTTCAGCCAGCCGTTCGAGACCCGGGAAATGCGCCAGGGGCAGGCGGTGACCCGCATGACGCTGCTGCCACCGGAGGTCCTGCAAAGGAATGCCGCCCTGGCAGCGGCCGTACACGATCCGCGCGCGCTCGCCATGATCCGTTACGCGGCTTCCCACGGAGGACAGCCGCTCAACTTCCTGCAGACCGTGCTTGTCGAGCCGCTGAAGGTCAAGAAGAAGGATCCGCAGTCGGACGCCCATTCAGACACCTTCCACGCCACCTCCAAGGCCTGGCTGTTCCTGCAGGATGTGGGCGAGGAGGACGGACCGTTCTTCTTCGTGCCGGGCTCGCACAAGCTGACGCCGGAGCGGCTTGAATGGGAATACCAGTGTTCCCTGTCAGCCTCCAAGGACCCGCGCTCCCATCACGCCAGCGGTTCGTTCCGGATCAGGGCCGATGAGCTGGCAGCGCTGGGGCTGCCGCAGCCGGTCAGGATGGCGGTGCCGGAGAACACGCTTATCGTCGCCGACACTTTCGCCTTTCATGGCCGCACGCCGTCGGACAAGCCGACGGTCCGTTCGGAAATCCACTGGCACATGCGGCGCAATCCGTTCCTGCCCTGGACCGGGCTCGACATCAAGTCACTGCCCTTCCTGAAGGATCGGGAGATGCCGATGCTGATGTCGCTGGCCGATTTCGCCGAAAAGACCCTGAAGCAGCGCAACATCTGGCGGCCGGTCGGCGACGTGACGGTGCGCTCGGAGCCGCATGTCTAGGCCGAACCAGGGTTGGTAGCCTAGGGCGTAAACTCATAAATGAAGACGAAATGGCATGGGAAATGGCGAAACCCCGTTAGGAAGCGCGCGATGAGCGGGCTTACTGCCCGGTCAAGCACGCTGACGACACGGGGTGAAGCCATTTTCATGTCCTTCGGATTTGACCGAATTGGTCCTCCAAAGATCAACCTGCTTTCGTGTGAACACGAAAGCAGACAAGTTGATCGCATGCCAAGTGGTCGAGCATCTTGTCCGTGTTCGAGTGAACACGGGATGCTCGAGCGTCGCAAAAGGCTTGAAAATGAACCACATTTCCTGCGCTTTCGCTCCTTGATGAAGACCAATTCGCCTCAAACCATTTCATCTTCATTTATGAGTTTACGCCCTAGCTCTTCGGCGTCCAGAGAATGCGCTGGAGTTCCGCGTCGAACAGGTCGTTGGACGCCGGCAGTTGGTCGAACGGACCCTGGTATCCGGGGATGGCGTAGACCAGTTCGACATTCGGATGACCCTGCGATTTGCAGATCGCCATGCCGCGCCAAAGGTTGTTGCCGACACGGCAGTCGACCCGCGCCGAGCCGACTTCTCCGAAGGTCATGCCGATGCGTTCGCCGTTCGGGCCCTTGAGATGATGAGTCACGCCGTGAACCGAGCGGACCTTGCCGTTCTGGCCCTTGAAAATCTGAAGAACCTGAAAGCCGTCGCTGTTGAAGGCGGCCAGCGCCCATTCAGTGTTGTTTTCCTCGGCGGTCTGAATGCCTTCCGTGGTGAAGCCGGGCAGGGCGGCTTCTATCGCCTTCGAGCCGTAGGGGGTCTCGCTGGTGATCCCGCCGATACTGTCCTCGGTGATCTGTACCAGCGTCAGATCGGAGGTCCTGACCAGGCGGCCCGATGTGCCGTCATAATCGCCGGTGGGAGAACACGCGGCTCCTGTAAGAGCAAGTAGACATGCAAAACCGATAGCTCTTGTACGCATAAAAATATCTCGGAAGGAGTTTCGGCCACGCTCTTGCGCGCGGACTGGACAACGGACTTACCAACTAACGTGTTGTTTGCAAAGGGAGCAGCTTACCCTGTGGACAATCGAACCGGATCCAGGGGGCGCCCAGGCGAATTTAGCCCGCAAACGCTCAGGTTTCCTCCTTGGTGATCCATTTGGGAGAAGAGGGCGGGGTGTAGGACTTGAACTGTCCGATCAGGTCTTCCGGCGTGTCGGAGAACATCGCCATGTCACGCATCGCCTTCTTAGTGAAGCCTTCCCGGGTCTGGTGATCCAGGAAGGCGATCAGGTGGTCGTAATAGCCTTCGACATTCAGGAAGCCGCAGGGCTTGCGGTGATACCCGAGCTGGCCCCAGGTCCAGACCTCGAAAATTTCTTCCAGCGTGCCGACACCACCCGGCAGGGCGACAAATCCATCGGAGAGATCGGCCATCAGCGCCTTGCGCTCGTGCATCGAGCCGACCAGGTGGAGTTCGCTCAGGCCCTGGTGCCCGATCTCCTTTTCCTGAAGGGATTTGGGCAGAACGCCGATCACTTCGCCGCCGGCTGCAAGGGCCGCGTCCGCGATCGTGCCCATGAGGCCGACCTTGGCGCCGCCGTAGACAAGCCGGTAGCCCTGTTCGGCAATGGCACGGCCGGTTGCCGCCGCCGCCTGGCCATAAGCTTCAATGGCGCCGTGGCTGGATCCGCAAAAGACGCAGATGGATTTCATGAGTGTCCTCCTGTGGAACAGGCGTACGTTTCCGCCGCCCGCCGGTATCCGCCGCTTTCACAGATCTCAAAGGAAAGCGGGAAAAGTTTCCATTTCTAAATATCGGAATAGGCCGCGTTGTTCTTGACGCGGGAGATTCCGTCTCAATTCAGTCATCCGCCAGTTCGTTCAGGACGCGCGCCCAGGACCGGATGCCCTTGTGGAAGCTGGTCAGATTGTATTTTTCGTTCGGTGAATGGATCTGGTCATCATCCTGGCCGAAGCCGATGAGCAGGGAATCCATACCAAGCATGCGTTTGAAATCGCCGACGATCGGTATGGAACCGCCCATGCCGGAGAGCACCGCGTCCTTGCCCCATTCATCCTTGAGCGCTTTCTTGCCTTTTTCCAGCGCCGGCATGCCGAAATCGAGTCGCAGCGCGGGGCTGCCTTTCTTGGCAATGAATTCAACCGTGCAATCGGGGGGAAGCTTCGAGCGCACATAGGCCCGGAAACTTTCCTGCACCTTATCCGGATCCTGATCGCCGACCAGCCGGAACGTGAATTTGGCATGGGCTTCGGCCGGGATGACGGTCTTGGATCCCGCGCCCTGATAGCCGCCCCACATGCCGTTCACTTCCGCGGTCGGACGGGTCCATATATGCTCAAGCGCCGAGCGGTCCTTTTCTCCCCGGGGGAATTTCAGTCCGACCTCCCCGAGGAATTCCTCGGCGGAAAACCCGAGCTTCTGCCACAATTCCTTTACCTGATCCGGCACTTCGATGACGCCGTCGTAGAACCCGGGCAGCGTGACCCGGCCGTTTTCATCATGCAGGCCGGCGATGATGTCCGCCACAATGTGGTTCGGGTTCTGCGCCGATCCGCCATACATGCCCGAATGCAGGTCCCGGCTGGCCGCCCTGACGATGATCTCGTCGCCGACCATGCCGCGCAGCATGACGGAGATCGCCGGGGTCGAGGCGTCCCACATGCCGGTGTCGCAGACGAGTGCGAAATCGCAGGACAGTTCGTCCTTGTTGGCTTCCAGAAAGGGATGAAGGGAAGGCGAGCCGGATTCCTCTTCTCCCTCGAACAGGATTGTGACGTCGACGGGCAGATCGCCGGTTTCGGCGATGAAAGCGCGGGCGGCTTCCACGAATGTCATGAGCTGGCCCTTGTCGTCGGATGCGCCGCGGGCGACGATTACCTTGGTGCCGTCCTCACGCGTGACGATGGCGGGATCGAAAGGGTCTCTGTCCCATAGGTCCAGCGGATCGACCGGTTGAACGTCATAATGGCCGTAAAACAGCACATGCGGTCCCGATTTGCCGGACTGGCGGTGGCCGACAACCATCGGATGACCGCTGGTGCTGCGGACCGATGCAGCAATTCCGATAGCGTTCAACTCACCGGCAAGCCAGACGGCGGCTTCGCGGCAGGGCCCGGCAAAGGCCGGGTCTGTGGAAATACTCTTGATTTTAAGGAGATGAAACAGTCGCTCGAGGCTGGACTCGAGATTGGCATCAATATGCGACAAGACCTTATCGATGGAACGCATGACGGATCCTTGAAATTTAAACGGATTCGATCGGGTCGAACAGACTCGGCCCCTTTCAGAAGGACCCTAAAAGGCCACAACAGAGCAACGAGCGCAAATGGATATTCCGCTCTTTTTTGTTTGCTTCCGCTGCTTGCAACCGTCTTGCCGTCAGGCGACCTGCCGGTCCTTTCCGGGGTGCTGACCGGTATCTTTGGCCGGGTCTACCGCGGACGGTTCGCTGTCTTTGGACAGGTAGACGGTGGAGGAAGGATACGCGAAGCTCGAACCGTTGGCCTCGATGATGGCGCGGATGTCAAAGAGCATCTGTTCCTGTATTTCGAGGAACCCGGTATAGTCGGGAGCGAGCACATAGGCATTGGTCTCGACCGGGACCGCATAGTCGTTGAAACCGATCATCCGGACACGCGTCGTTTCGGCGAGAACCTTTTCGTGAGCGGTCAGATAGTCGCGGATCGCGGCAAGAATCCTTTTCAGGTTTTCCGGTTCCGTCTCATATCGAAGCCCGAGTGTGTGCCGGAAATGAAACTGGTCACGCTCGCTGAAGTTGATGATCTTGCGTCTGGCGAGGTCTGCATTGGCGATGGTGATGACCGTGCGGTCGAGCGCGCGGATACGCGTCGACCTGATGCCGATGGATTCGATGGTGCCCGCGAGTTCGTCGAACTGGCAGAACTCGCCGACACGGACCATCCGGTCCGCATAGAGGATGACGCCTCCGATCAGGTTTTCAATCGTCGGCTGGGCCGCGAGCGCGATGGCGAGACCGCCGACACCCAGACCCGCGATGACGCCGTAGATCGGAATGCCGATCTGAGTGGCTCCGTATCCGAGAACGATCAGGGCGATCGCCAGGGAAAAAACCCGGAAGCCGGTCCGCAGCAGGCTGGCGTCAAGACCTTGCCGGGCCGTGCCCGGGCCGCGCACGAACCAGAGATAGATCAGTTGCAGCAGGTGATAGACCAGCCATGCGGTCGCGGACCAGATCACCGCCGTCGTGATGGTCGCGATTGCGACGAGCACCGCGCCGGTGATGTTGATATGGTCCTCACACAGATAGCGGAAAACCACCGCGCTCAGGATCACGAGAACGGGGTTGAGGATCGAGTGGCCGACCCGGGTGCGTTCGTTGACGGAAACAGCGCGCCACCTGCGCCAGCGAACGAAAAATCCGATGCAGGCCGCATAGGCTGCGAGCAGGATGGCGAGCGCAAGCCACTGCCAGTAGGCTTGGTCGGCGAAATTTCGATGGAGCCAGCCCGGACCGGCCTCGATGAATTCATACCAGCGCGGGGCAATGAGATTGCCGGGCGTGTAGATGTAATATTGAAACAGGTCCTCGCCGCGGTCCGCGCGCAGGGGCAGCACGCTCACGACGGCATAGTCGTCGGGGATCCTGCCGACAGAGTCTGCCGAGAACAGAAAATTTCCCCGCTGTTCGCCGGTCTCCTGGCGTAAGATGCTGATGCTGGTGCTCGGCAGCATCCACCGCTCGGGCAGGTCCGCGTTGCCGGCTGAATGCACGAAGCGGCCTGCGGGAAAACCGGGAATGGCGGAAAAGTCGTGCGCCGGGATACGGTCGAGAATTTCCTGAAGCTGCAGGGCGATCTCGATGCCGGCCCGCTCACGGGAGGTTACCGGTATTTCCGACAAGTCAAAGGTTTGCGCCGCCTTTTCCAGTAGCGCCGTGATCATCACCTGTTTCGCGCGTTGTTCCTCGGTCAGGAAGATCCGGTTGCTGTTTTCGTAATCCTGCCGCACGGCGTTCCACAACTGGCTTGCCTCGCGCATGACGAAGACGAAGCTTTCGAGTGTCGCGCGGGGACTTGTGGTGTCCGGAGGAGAAATGGGATTGTCACGCAGATACAGCTGGGCCTGTTCGACCCTGTCGGGATCAAGTGCTCCTGGCTCTTGCCTGGTCGCAGTGTCCGGCATGGCCGTATCCTGGGCCCGGGAGCTCGCCGGCAGGCCGGGAATGAGCACGATCAGGAGCAGCCAGCACAAAGATACCGCTCTCATGGCTGAAAGCGGGGATTTCAAACAGCTGCTGCTGCCTGAAAAGAGTCTGTCATTGCCCCGGTTGCGCATAACGGCCTACCTGCGATTGTTTGCCCGGAAAGAGTAACGCATAGGGGTAACGATCTTATTACCATCGGAATTTTTAACGTGTTGCAGCGCCGGGGCATGGCCGGGAATGCGACAGACCATCGGACGCGGTCACAACGACTTCCAGCCGGGTCGGCCCGATCCTGTCCTCCAGGCGGGCCGCCAGGGTGTCCCGGAATGCATCCACTTCTGCTGCCCGGACAGGCTGTTCCGGATCGAGATAGACCACGACCCAATGCATGCGTCCCGCCTGCAGAACGGCGGCGCGGTGAAACTTGTAGCCTTTCTCCCGGGCAACATCGCGTGCCGCCCGCGCGGCCTTGGCATGGGTGCCGCTCGGCGCGCTGATGCCGGCAAGGTCGGCAAGGGTTGTGCGGAAGGTGGCGAGGGGTTGCCAGATGATGGCCAGGATCAGCACAAGCACGATCACGGCGTCGCCGATGGGAACATATGGCCCCAGAACCGTTCCTTCCAGAAAAGGCAGGGACAGCAGCGCGGCTCCCGAGCCGAGGCTGAGCGCACCGTCGATCAGCGCCGCGCGGGTTTCCATCTTCAGGATGGAGCTGCGTTTTCCCGTCCGGCGGTAGGCGCGGTAGTAGTTCAAGGCCAGACCCAGGCAGATGGCAACGATCACCACGGCGTAGACCGCGATCGGACCGAAAACCAGTTCGGGTACGCTGCCGCCGGAGAAGAACGTCCAGATCTTCGTCCCGGCAACGAAGGCGGCGAACACCAGCACGCCGATCAGGATCAGGCTGCGGAACGTCACGTAGAGCACTTCGTCGAAATCGTGTCCCCAGGGCCGGGTGCGGGTAGGGGGCAGGCCGACGCGCGCACCTATTCGGGCCGCGGCGATCGCGGAGACGAAATTCACAGCCGAATACAGCCCGTCGACCAGCATGGCATCGGATTGCGAGGCCCAGGCCGTTGCTATGCCGGCGAAAGCCATGAAGAGATTAGCCCATTTGCCCCAGGCCAGAGCCTTGCGCTCAACCGCCAGATATCGTGCCCTGTCGCCGGCCATACGGTCGCTCAGTTGCCGCGTTTCAGCGAGCCCAGAAGACCGCGGACCAGGGCCCGCCCCAGCGAGGTGCCGAGGCTGCGCGCGGCGGATTTGAGCCCGGCCTCCAGCACGTTGTCCCGCTGGCTGCGGCGGTTCGAGCGGCGTTGCACACTGTCCCGGCGAGGGCGATCGTCCCGGCCGAAATCCGGCAACTGGAATCCGGAACGGGTGCGGCGCGGTTCGCCGTGCTTGCGGGCCTGGGTTTCTTCCTTTTCCCTGCGCCGCTCTTCCTGGCGCTGCGTTTCCTCCGCGCGGCCGGTCAGGATTTCATAAGCGGATTTCCTGTCCTTGGTGCGGTCGTATATGCCGAAAACAGGGCCGGACTGGATGAGAGTGCGCCGCTCGGCCTGTGTGATCGGGCCAAGCCGGGAGGAGGGAGGACGGATCAGCGTGCGTTCCACGACCGAGGGAATTCCCTTTCCTTCCAGCGTGGAAACCAGGGCCTCCCCGACGCCCAGCTCGGTGATGACGCGCTCGGTGTCGAGGTCCGGATTCGGGCGGAAGGTTTCAGCGGCGGCCCGGACGGCTTTCTGGTCACGCGGCGTGAAGGCCCGCAGGGCATGCTGAATGCGGTTACCAAGCTGGGACAGCACGGTTTCGGGCACATCGAGCGGGTTCTGGGTGACAAAATAAACCCCGACACCCTTCGAGCGGATCAGGCGCACGACCTGTTCCACCTTTTCGATCAGCGCTTTGGGGGCATCGGTGAACAGAAGATGGGCCTCATCGAAGAAGAACACGAGCTTCGGTTTTTCCGGATCGCCGATTTCAGGCAGTTCCTCGAAGAGTTCGGACAGGAGCCAGAGCAGGAACACACCGTAAAGCCGTGGTGAGGTCATCAGCTTGTCGGCGGCCAGAATGTTGACGACGCCCCGGCCGTCCGGCGCGGTTCGGATGAAATCGCGGATGTCGAGCGCCGGTTCGCCGAAGAAGTTTTCGCCGCCCTGGCGCTCAAGCACCAGAAGCCTTCGCTGGATCGCGCCGACCGAGGCTTTCGAGACATTGCCATAAAGGGTTGAAAGCTCGGACGCGCGCTCGGCCACATGAGCCAGCATGGCGCGCAGGTCCTTCAGATCCAGAAGCAGGAGACCTTCATCGTCGGCCAGTTCGAACAGGACGTTGAGCACGCCTTCCTGGGTGTCATTGAGTTCCAGCAGGCGGGCCAGCAGCAGCGGACCGATTTCCGACACCGTGGTGCGGATCGGATGACCCTGTTCGCCGAAAAGATCCCAGAGGACGGCAGGAAAGGCATGGTAGGAGTAGGTCTTTTCGAGGCCGACATCCTTTGCCCGTTTTTCCAGAAAGTCCTTGGAAACGCCTTCCGCGGCCAGTCCCGACAGGTCGCCCTTGATATCGGCACAGAAAACCGGAACGCCGGCCCTGGAAAAGCCCTCCGCCAGTATCTGCAGGGAAACGGTTTTGCCGGTGCCGGTCGCGCCCGCAATGAGGCCATGGCGGTTGGCGAGCTTGAGGGCGAGCGTCTCGTCCCTGGTACTGGCACCGATAAATATGCTGTCTTTTGCCGTCACGATTTAGCTGTCTCCCTCCGAATCCGGTCGTCGTTGCGGCAGCCTAACCCAGCCCGGGAAAAAATGCGCGTCCCCGACTTAATACCAGGGATCGGTGATTATGACCCATCGACGGACCTGCGTCCGGCCCTGTATAGAGGGCCAGCTTATTTTGAGTCCATAAACTAAAGCGCGGGGACCTGAAGCGCCGGCACCTGAAGCGCCAGGCGGATGCAGCGCCAGCTTATTGAATTGGGAGAACGGTATGGAAGAACTCGTCAACCGGATTATGACAGCGGCGGGGATCGATGAAGATGTCGCCAAGAATGCCATCGGCATCATTCTGGGTTTTTTGAACAAGGAAGGCCCCGACGACAAGATGCAGCTTATCTTCGACGCTCTTCCGGGAGCCACGGAGCTGGTTGCCGCGCGCGCGCAGCAGTCTTCCGGCGGCGGCCTTCTGGGCGGCCTGGGAAGCATGATGGGTGGCGGAATGGGCGCCATGGCGGCGCTAAATGAGTTGACAAATGCCGGACTCGACATGAACGGGGTTCAAAGTGTTGTCAAAGAACTCATCTCCTATGCTAAGGAAAAAGCAGGGGAAGACGTTGTGGATGAAGTGGTTTCACAAATTCCGGGACTGAGCCAAATCGTCTGACTGCCCCAGCGTTCGGTTACCGGTCTTGAAGGGAGTTCTGTGCGGATGTCTTATTCCATCGCCGAAATCGAGGGCATCGGCCCGACCTATGCTGCCAAGCTGGGTAAAATTGGCATCAAGACGACGGGAGCGTATCTGGAGCGTGCCAAGGACCCGAAGGGGCGCAAGGCTCTTGAGGACGAAACCGGTATTGAAGGCAAGCGCCTTTTGAAATGGGCCAATATGGCCGACCTGATGCGCATCAGCGGTGTCGGGGAGGAATATTCCGAACTCCTGGAAGCGGCCGGTGTCGATACGGTGAAGGAACTCAGAAATCGCAATGCGGCCAATCTCGCGGCAAAGATGAAAGAGGTGAACGAGGAAAAGAAACTCGTGCGCCAGGTTCCCAGCGAAAGCCAGGTGACCAAGTGGGTCGATCAGGCCAAGGAACTGCCGCCGATGATGACCTACTGAGACGATTGGCGCCGCCGCCCGGCGTGGCGCGCCGCTCAGATACGGCTGATGACATTAACATGGACCGGAATTAAAAAAGGCGCGCCACCGGCGCGCCTTGATTACTTGTTCCGGTTAAAACCTCACAGCCTTTCAGCTCACGGTATTCCCGAAATTAAACGCTGATCTGGCCGTAGCGAAGCGCCTCGACGACGGTGTGCGTCTTGTTGGAAGCGTTCAGCTTGACACTGGCGTTTTGCAGATGCGCATGGACAGTCCGCTGGGAGATGTCGAGCACGTCGGCAATCTGGCCGGCTGTCTTGCCATAGGCCGTGAGTTCGAGGACCCTGCGCTCGCGGGTCGACAGGGCGCCCGGGCGCTGGCCGGAAATCACGCCGAGTTCGCGCAGGCGCGAGAAGGCCGCTGCCGACAGAACTTCGAGGTTGGCGAGATCGTATTTGTTGACTTGCAGCGCGGGGCCGCTGGCAAAGACGAATGCCTGGAACGGATAGAGTTCCGTAACCGGAACGACCACGATCTGACTGCCTTCGCCGGCGGAAGCCAGAAGATCTGAATGCTCCATGTCGCCTGCGGTTATTGTCCAGATCCGGGCTCTGTTGGAGCCGAGGCCAAGCATCAGTGCGCTGTCGTTCGCGGAAAGCGAGGTGCTTTCAATGCCGTCATTGCGCTGGTCGGGCCAACGAAACCGCTGAACGAGATTGTCGATCGGACGGTTCGGCATCGGCAGGCCAGTGATGAGAATATGGGTTGCGCCCATGCGCCGAAGGTTGGATTCAAGAATATCCAGCACGTGGTGGGCTGCGTTCGCTTCCGAGATTGCTCTGAGTTTGCTTTTCAATTCCGTTTGATCAAGCACTGTGCACATCCTTTGCGGCCTGTTTTTTGCCGCTTTTTTGCAGACACCCCGAAATTTTCCGAGGGTGTGTCCGCTGATGGGTTAGTCACGTGTCCTGTCCAACCCTTGCAGGTGAGACCGAACCCGAATGTCGCGCACTTCATTATTGGGCGGTAGAAATTCCCATGCGTCAACAGCCATAAGCTACAATACAATTGATGATCGTACCAATAGGGAAAAGTGGTGAATTTGGCTTAATACGCCAAAAATTTGACAGTTTCTTGTCATCTTGCGCAAATTTTGCCTTCTTTCTACATGCGCATAGTCTTCGATTGTGGAAGAACAGGTGCACAATTTCCGCTATAAATTTAATTCGTGCGACGAATTAAGCACTTCCTGCATTCACAGTCTTGTCGGAATTCGCAAACATTACCCTAGGGAATGTCCTGAGCGGGCGAACCTTACCCTTTCTGCTGAGTTGCCAAGTTTCGAGGCCGGGGACTAAAACGGTACCAAGGGAGATGATTGCAATGCCGAGCAGCTTTACCGGACCCGACAGTTTCTTTTCCTCCGACGAGGAGGCGTGGTGGGCGTCTGTCGACAGGGCACTGAAAGGAGCGCCCAGGGAGAAGCTGTTCAGCTCGACGGAAGACGGTCTGGAGATCGCGCCGCTTTACGCTCGGCGGCCGGATACGCCTGCGCGATCGCTCCGCTCCGACGCAGGCGACTGGCGGGTCGTGCAAAGGATCGACATCGCGGATCCGGATGAGGCGAATGCACAACTCCTTGACGATCTCCAATCCGGCGCAAGCGGCCTTGAGCTGGTTCTGCCCGGCGCGCTCTCGTCGAATGGTCACGCTATCGGTGTGAGCGACCTGGCCGGCATGGAAGCTCTCCTGAGTGACGTTCAGCCAGACCTTATAGATATACGGATCGACGCGGGGCCGCGGACACCTGAGTTTCTGGCGCTGATGCTGGCGCTTCTGGAAAGGCGAAAGCTCGACCCGTCCCTGGTGGCGATAACCGCGGGTTTCGACCCCTATGGCTGGATGGCCGTGAACGCAACGGCACGTCAGGATTTCGAAGTCATCACAAAGCGGATGCAGGACCTTGTCCTGTCCGTCCGGGACACCGGCAGTGCGATGCGGGCCATGAATGCCGATGGTTCTGTCTGGCACAATGCCGGTGCGACTCCGGCGCAGGAACTGGCTTTTGTGCTGGCGGCAGCTGTCGCCCATCTGCGCCAGCTTGAAGACGCCGGGCTGGCTCCGCAGGAGTGGGCGGAGCGGATATCCATGTGCCTGGTGGCGGATGCCGACCAGTTCGGCACAATTGCCAAGGCAAGAGCCATACGGGCACTCTGGTCCTGTGTCCTGGAGGCGGCGGGACTGCCGCAATCCCCGGCGGCGCTGCATATGACGACGTCCTACCGGATGCTTACCGAGCGCGATCCATGGGTCAATCTGCTGCGCAACACCGTCGCGGCCTTTTCGTCCGGTATCGGCGGTGCCGATAGTGTCTGCGTTCTGCCGCACACACTTGCCGTCGGTCTGCCGGACGGTTTTGCACGCAGGCTTGCGCGCAACACCCAGTCCATTCTTCTGGAAGAGAGCAATCTGGCGAAGGTGACGGATCCGGCGGCGGGCTCCGGGGCGATGGAAGACAGGACCGAGAAGCTTTGCGTGGCTGCCTGGGAGCTGTTTCAGGAGATCGAGGCGGCGGGCGGACTGCCGGACGCCCTGAGCCAGGGGCTGGTTCAAAAACACATAGGCGCGGCGAAGGCCGAACTGGACAGCAAAGTCGCCCGCAGGAAGCGTCCGATCACCGGAGTGAGCGAGTTCCCGGATCTCTCGGAGACCGCGGTCCACGTGCTTCGGGACGGCGGGGGCGCCCGGCAGGCGCTGCGGCCGGAGCTGCCGGATCTGACGGCACTGCCGCCGCCGGGCGACGGCCGGTGGTTCGCTGCGTTGCGAGCGCTGGCTCTTGAGGGCGTTTCGTTGGTCGATCCTTCCTCCCGCAAGGACCCAGAGAAACGCGATCCTTCCTTTCCCGTGCTGCAAGGTGGCCGGATCGCTGAGCCCTTCGAAGAGCTGCGCGCAGCCGCAGCAAGCTTCGAGGCGGCAACCGGTGCGCCGCCAAAAATCTTTCTGGCAAGTCTCGGCACGCCTGCGCAATTCACGCCAAGAGCCAGCTGGACGGCGAATGCCTTTGCGGCAGGCGGCATAAGGGTGGCCGGTCCGGCGGTCCACGCTTCGCTGGAAGAGCTTCTTGCCGCGTTCAAGGAGAGTGGCGCCACACTCGCCTGTCTTGTCTCCTGCGACGATGTCTACGAAGATGAAGCGGAATCCGCTGCGCGTGCGCTCAAGGCGGCCGGTGCCGTGCATCTATATCTGGCGGGCAGGCCGGGTGCGCGCGAGGCGGATTTTGCGGGGGCGGGCATCGGCACATTCCTTTATGCCGGCTGCGATCTGCTGGGATTGCTGAAAGACGCGCATGCGCGTCTGAAATCGGTTTATGATGGCGGGCAATCGGATCTGGAGGTCCTAAAATGAGCAGGATCCCGAATTATGCCGGAAAGCCGTTCGGCAATTTCCTCAAGAAAGCGGAAGCCGGATCGCGGCCGGGTTGGCGGACGCCTGAAGATATCGAGGTTCCGCCGGTCTATCAGGCCGCAGACCTTGACGGGCTGAAGCATGTCGATACCTGGCCTGGCCTGCCGCCTTTCCTGCGCGGACCCTATCCGACCATGTATGTCCAGCAGCCCTGGACCGTGCGCCAATATGCCGGATTTTCCACGGCGGAGGATTCGAACGCCTTTTACCGGCGCAATCTGGCTGCCGGCCAGAAAGGCCTGTCGGTGGCCTTCGATCTGGCCACCCACCGGGGCTATGACAGCGACCATCCGCGTGTTTCGGGCGATGTCGGCATGGCGGGTGTGGCGATCGATTCCATCTATGACATGCGCACGCTGTTTTCCGGCATTCCGCTGGACAAGATGAGCGTCTCCATGACCATGAACGGTGCGGTCCTGCCTGTTCTGGCGCTTTATATCGTTGCCGCGGAAGAGCAGGGCGTTGCCTGGAAGGACCTTTCCGGAACCATCCAGAACGACATTCTCAAGGAGTTCATGGTCCGCAACACCTATATCTATCCGCCCGGACATTCGATGCGGATCATTTCCGACATCTTCCAGTTCACGTCGCAGAACATGCCGCGTTTCAACTCGATCTCGATTTCCGGCTATCACATGCAGGAAGCGGGGGCGACGGCGGATCTGGAACTTGCCTATACGATAGCCGACGGTATCGAATATGCCCGCGCCGGGGTGGCAGCCGGTATGGATATCGATCAGTTCGCGCCGAGGCTGTCCTTCTTCTGGGCAATAGGCATGAACTTCTTCATGGAAGTCGCCAAGCTGCGCGCGGCGCGGCTGATCTGGGCGACGCTGATGGAGGAAAACTTCCAGCCGAAGAATCCGAAATCCCTGTCCCTGCGCACCCATTCCCAGACCTCCGGCTGGTCGCTGACCGCTCAGGACGTCTTCAACAACGTGATCCGCACCTGTGTCGAGGCGATGGCGGCAACGCAAGGGCACACCCAGTCCCTGCACACCAACGCCCTCGACGAGGCGCTCGCCCTGCCGACGGACTTTTCCGCCCGCATCGCCCGCAACACCCAGCTTTTTCTTCAGCAGGAAAGCGGCACCACCCAGGTGATCGATCCCTGGGGCGGTTCGTATTATGTCGAGAAGCTGACCGCCGATCTTGCCGAAAAGGCGATGGCGCATATCCGTGAAGTGGAAGAGCTCGGCGGCATGGCCAAGGCCATCGAGAAAGGCATTCCGAAACTGCGCATCGAGGAAGCCGCCGCCAAGACCCAGGCGCGGATCGACGGCGGTGCCCAGACGGTGGTCGGCGTCAATAAATACAAGCCGGAGAGCGAGCAGGAAATTGACGTCCTGAAGGTCGATAACGCGCAGGTGCGCGCCGCCCAGATAGACAAGCTGAAGCGGCTGCGCGCGGAGCGCGATGAGGCGGAAACCCAGTCAGCGCTCGATGCGCTGACGACATGCGCCGAAACCGGGGAGGGCAATCTGCTGGATCTCTCGGTCAAGGCGGCCCGGTCCATGGCGACGGTCGGGGAAATTTCGCTGGCAATGGAAAAGGTCTTCGACCGGCACAAGGCCGAGATCAAATCGATTTCCGGGGTCTACAAGCGGGAGGCGGGCGCCATGTCCGGGACCATTGAAAAAGTGCAGAAGCTGGTCGAGGCCTTTGAGGACAATGACGGGCGCCGGCCGCGCATTCTGGTCGCCAAGATGGGGCAGGACGGCCATGACCGCGGCCAGAAGGTGATCGCTTCCGCCTTTGCCGATCTCGGTTTCGATGTCGATATCGGCCCGCTGTTCCAGACACCCGAGGAAGCCGCCCGGCAGGCGGTGGAAAATGACGTGCATGTCGTCGGCGTGTCCTCGCTTGCCGCCGGTCACCTGACGCTGGTGCCTGCCCTGAAGAAGGCGCTGGCCGAGGAAGGCCGGGAGGACATCATGATCGTCGTTGGCGGTGTGGTGCCCCCGCAGGATTACGACGCCCTGTATAAAGCCGGCGCGGCGGCGATCTTCCCGCCGGGAACGGTGATCGCGGAAGCCGCCGTCGGTCTGATCGGCAAGCTGAACGAGCAGCTCGGCTATGGAACCGCCGAGGCGGCCGAGTAACAACAGGCCGCAGGAGCAGGTAGGTGACCCGAAAACTGACCGGTGGATGCCTGTGCGAGGCGGTGCGCTATGTCTGCCAGGCCCCGCCGAAGCTCACGGTGCAATGCTATTGCCGGGACTGCCGCAAGATCGGCGGCACCGGGCATGCGACGCACACCGTCTTTGCGCAAGAAGCCTTCTCGCTGACGGGCGCGCTTACCGAATATGAGAAGACCGCCGACAGCGGCCGGACCATCAACAGGCGGTTCTGTCCCGTGTGCGGCAGCGCGATCTATCATACGCGCGGCGGCATGAAGGGGCTCGTGGTCGTCAGGGCGTCTTCGCTGGACGATCCGGAAAGCGTCACGCCGGAACGGGCGATTTACGTGTCGCGCGCGGTCTCCTGGGATCCTGTCGATCCGGAGCTGGTCTGTTTTGAGGAAATGACGCCGCAGGTAAAGTAGACGGCTGGTTGGAAAATTCTTTCAGGAGCGTGCGGTCATGCCGAGCGGTATCGGCGGCTCCAGATAGGCGCCGAAAAGATAGGGGCCCATGCGCCAGCGGATCTGTGTGAATGCCAGCGTCAGATCCTTGTCATCCTGAATGAGCACCCGGTCCGGTACGGACAACTCGGTTTCCGCAACGACGATGCCGATATCGCCGTCTTCCAGATCGTACAAGGTGCATTCGCAGATCGGCTTTTTGTCCAGGTCGAACAGCTTGCCCGAACGCAGACGGGTCCTCGTCGCAGGCGTGGGCCGGTCTTCCGAGTGAAAATGGGTCTGTGACATTCCAGTGGACCTTCGCTGTCTCAACCGTTGTTTCTTACACTGGAATAATTAACGAAGCTTGTGCCTGACTGGTGTTTCGCATTGGAGGGCTGCGCTCGTATGTGGAGCGCAGCCCTTTTCGGTCAGCCGTAGACCATGTTCGGCAACCAGGTGATCAGTTCCGGGAACAGCATGCACAGCACAAGCCCGACGATCTGCAGCGCCAGAAAGGGCAGGGCGGATTTGAAGATATCCGTCATCGGAATTTCTTTCGGCGCGACGCCGCGCAGATAGAAGAGCGCATAGCCGAAGGGAGGCGACAGGAAGCTCATCTGCATGTTGACCAGATAAAGAACCCCGAACCACAGCACCAGATCGTCCGGACTGTCGAGACCGAAGGAGGCCGCGCCCAGTGCCTTGATGATCGGCACGAAGATCGGCACGCAGAGGAGAAGAATTCCGACCCAGTCGAGGAACATGCCGAGCACGACCAGGACGACCTGCATGATGATCAAGATGCCCCAGGGGCCGAGACCGGTGGCTTCAAGCGCGCCCTGCACGAATTGCTGACCGCCTTCGAGCACATAGAGACCGACGAAGATCGTCGCCCCGAACATGATCCAGATCACCATGGCGGACGCCTTGAGGGTGGTCAGGGAGGCCTCGCGCAGGGTCTGCCAGTCGAGATTGCGGTGAATGGCGGCGACGATGATGGCGCCGAACGTGCCGATCCCGGCCGCTTCGACCGGGGTCGCCACGCCGGTGAAGATCACGCCGAGGACGATGACGATCAGCACGATCGGAGCCGACATGTTGGACAGGAGCCGCATCTTTTCCCTGAAGGGGATCCGTTCTTCAACGGGAATCGGCGGGCCTTTCTTGGGGTCTATCACGCAGCTCAGGATGACGTAGAGAATGTAGAGGCCCGACAGCATGAGGCCGGGGACAACCGCGCCGATGAAGAGTTCGCCCACCGACTGCTCGGCCACCACGGCATAGATGATCGCCAGGATCGACGGGGGGATCAGGATGCCGAGCGTGCCGCCGGCCATGATCGAGCCCATGGCGATCTTGGGATCGTAGTCGCGTTTCAGCATGGCGGGGAGCGCGATGATGCCCATGGTCACGACAGCCGCGCCGATGACGCCGACCATGGCGGCAAGTATGGTGGAGGCGATGATTGTGGCCGCCGCCAGGCCGCCCTTGACGCCGCCGAGCACCTTGTAGATGACGTCGAACATTTCGTTGATGATGCCCGCCCGTTCCAGCATCGACGCCATGAAGATGAACAGCGGGATCGCCGAGAGCTGGTAATTGGTCATCAGCGGGAAGATGCGTGACGGCACGATGTTGAGCGCCCGCTCATCGCCCAGCACGAACAGGAAGACGCAGGCGAGGCCTCCGGTAACGAAGGCAAGCGGCAGGCCGGCCATGAGCAGGACCAGCAGCGAGCCGAACATGATGAGTGTCAGCCACTCAATTCCGATTTCAAGTCCCATGGAGTCAAGCCCTGCCCATTAGCGCGCGGATGTCCTGCGCGAATTTCGATATTCCCTGAAGCACCAGGAGCAGGCCTCCGAGCACCATGACCCATTTCATCGGCCACAGCGGCACCTCCCACTCGTTGAAGCTGATTTCGCCCCAGCGGACGTTTGGATCCGTCCATTGGGAGAGGGTCAGGCCGTTCAACGCCTCGCCAAGACCGATCTGGCCGCGCGCCCAGTCGGAGACAAGCGCGTTGCCCGAGGGAACGGCGATCGCGTCGAAGGCAAAGATCCAGGACGTGTAAAGCAAGGTGCCGGCGAAGATGAAGAAGAAGACCGAGGTCAGCAGATCGACGACCGCCTTGCGGCGCCGTGACAGGGGTGCGTAGAAGACGTCGACGCGCACATGGGACTCGGTCAGCATCGCGTAGGACCCGGCGATCAGGTACTGCATGCCGAACATGAGATACATCGCCTCGTGAGCCCAGTTGGTCGGGCTGCCGAAGACGTAGCGGCTCATTACCTCGAAATAATAGACGATCACCGCGATGACGGCCCAGTAGCTGACGAATTCGCCGCAAAAGAGCGACAGCCGGTCGATCCACCCGGTCCAGCCGGAGGAGACGTGACTGGCATCGTCCTTGCGCTCCGCTTCCTCCAGGGCCTTGAGTTTCTTCTCCGCCTCGCTGAGTTCGGGATCGGGCGGCAGATTGGCATTGGCCTTGCGCACCAGAACGGGCAGCAGGACCGCGTCGATCAGAACGCCTGCCAGCAGCAGCCAGAAGGCGTATTTCGCAAAGCTGCCCCAGAAATCGAGGGTCTCGCGGGCTTCGTCCGCCGCCGGCCTGGCCGTCACCAGGGCGGTTTCCGCTTCGGCGATGCGCTCGCGTCCCTGGTCGATCCGTTGTTCCGCCCGGCGGACGTCGCGCTGCGCGCGGCGCAGGGCCATACTGCCTTCCTCGGAAGAGGCAAGCGCCCGCTGCATGGACGGCAGGGCGGTTTCCGCCGACCTGACGCGCTCCGTTTCCCGCTCGAGTGTCCGCTCGGACTGACGCACCAGGTTGTCCATGTCGGAAACGACCGACCTTGCGTCGTGGCTCTGCGCATTGGCGAACAGGATGCAGATGAAAACGGGAATATAGACAAGCCCCAGCAGGCGTTTCAGATAGAGCCTGTGCAGGCCGAGTATCCCGCCTGTGACAAGAATGAAATAGGCGAGCACCAGCGAATATTGCCGCTGTTCCGGCTTTGGCCGTTTCGCGAGAATTGTCGCAATGACCGGAAATACGATCAGTCCGACCCAGTAGGCCCAATGCGGCAACGTGAAGTCCAATTGAGGCATGCCTCACCTTTCCCCAGGGGCGCCGGATCGTTGGTCTTGTCCTGGCCCCAGTCGAATTCAAGCGGGCCCGCGCAGAAGGCTGCACGGGTCCGGGTCTCAAGGTGTCTTGAAGAGGCCAGAACACCCCGCGTCCGGATGAACGCGGGATGTTCTGACACTTTAGGCCGATCGGAGCCGACCAGCTTTCAGAGCTCCAATCGTCTCCGATTGAACGTCCGTTGATCTAGAGGTCGAGCTCCAGGCCCTCGATCTGCTCCGGCGTCACGTATCCGAGCGAGCCGGACATCATGTAGTCGAGCTGGATCTTGAAGATACGGGCGCTGTCCTTGTCGCGGTTCGCGTAGTTGAACCAGATCGGCACGGCAACTTCCGTCATCAGTTCCACGTCGTCCTGGCTCAACCGGGTGATTTCGGTGCCGTCGGCCTCGAATTTCGCCCAGGCGTCCTGGTCGGCCTTCTGGATGGCCGCGTGGTGCATGTCGGAATAGACGTGCGTTTCCATTTCCACGAACTGCCGCATTTGCGGGCTGAGCGCGTTCCAGGCGTCCATGCCGACGGTGATGTCCATAAGGTCGACCGGCTGGTACAGGGACATGAAGCCCGGAGGGCCCATGGAGATGTATTTGGTCACCTGGCTGAAGCCGAGCGAGTAGTTGACGGCCGGGCCGACATAGTCGGCCACGTCGATCGTGCCTTTTTCAAGCGCCGGGAAGATTTCCGAGCCCGGCAGAACGGTGGTTTCCGCTCCGATTTCGGTGAAGACCTCGGCGACCATGCCGCCCGGCAGGCGCATCTTGCGGCCGCGGAAATCGTCGATGGAGCGGATCGGTACCTTGGAGTGGATGATGTTCGGGCCGTGATGCACCGGTCCGACGAACATCATGTTCTGCGCGGCATAGAGTTCACGGGCGATTTCAAGACCGCCGAGCGAATAGTAGAAGACGTCCCATTCATGCGGGTTGCGCATGCCCAGCGGGTAGCTGGTCAGGAACGTCGCCGCCGGAATGATGCCCTGGGCATAGATGGTGAACGGATTGACCGCATCCAGAACGCCGTTTTTCACGGCGTCGAAGAGCTGGAAATCGCCGACGACGTCATTGGCGCCGAACGCCTGGAAAGCCAGTTCGCCGCCTGTTTTTTCCTCGATGGTCGCACACCAGTCCTTGAAGATCTGGAGACCCGCGCCACCGGGCCAGGACGACTGGATTTTCCAGGTGGTGGTCTGTCCCTGAGCCGATGCGATATGCGGGGCTGCGAGGGTCGCCGCTCCGGCCGCGCCGACACCGGCTATCTTGCGAAGTGCCTGCCTGCGTGTGTTCAGTTGTTTCATGGTTTCCTCCCAATTCGGTCCGGGAGAAAATGAGCGAACGCAGGGCCTTTCTAGAAACGCCCTTGTCTTCCCAACGATATCAAACCAGTCGCCCGTGTTTTTAAGTCGTTGTTCTTTCAGCGATTTTGGAGTGATCCAGCAGAAGCGCACCGCTCTTCTTTTCCTCCCGACCGCAAGAAGGATATTACAGTTTCGAAATCCTGCAACCTTGCCGTGATTTCAAAACATCTTTTCCAAAATGGAAACAATAGTTTTGACTGTCAAAAAAATGGATAAACCCGGTGACCCGTTTCGGGCGCAGGCAGGACCTGCCTCCGGCTCGAAAAAGTCTCGGATATGGAGTTCTCAACCCAGGGTCATGAGTCCGGTCAGATCGGCGAGAACGGCCTTGGGCGCAAGATCCAGATATTCGTCCGGCATTGCCATCCGGTTCATCCAAACGGACCGGAACCCGAATGCGGTCGCTCCGGCGATGTCCCAGCGGTTCGAGGACTGGAAGGAGACTTCTTCCGGATAAATGCGGAAATGGGTGGTGACCATCTCATAGACCTGCGGATCGGTCTTGAAGGTCTTCAACTCGTCGACGGAGAAGATCTCGTCGAAAAGCTCCGTCAGTCCGGCCGCCCTAGCCGCGGCTTCCAGCATGGCGGGCGAACCGTTGGACAGAATAGCGACCTTGGCACCGCTTGCCTTCAGGTCCGTCAGCACTTGCGGGACTTCCGGATAACAATCCAGTTCCCAATAAGCGCTCAGAAGCTCGTCCCGCAGGGATTTGTCGGCGGAAGGAACCAGCGCGAACGCCGTGTCCAGACCCTGCTGAGTCAATTCCCAAAAGTCCTTGTATTGGCCCATCAGCGCGCGGACCCAGGAATATTCGAGCTGCTTTTCACGCCAGAGTGCGGAGAGCTTCTGCGCATCGGGGCCCAGTTTGGCGGCATGCTTGCGCACAGCGGCATGTACGTCAAACAAGGTGCCGTATGCATCAAATACAAAAGCGGCATGTGCCATGGCTGGAACTCCAACGCCTGATTTCAAGAACCGCGGAAGAGAACAGCGAGACACTTCCCGCGTCAAGCACGAGCGTTGCGACAATAGTCGTAATCGGAGGAATGATGTGGGGGGTGCTCAGGCTTTCATTGTGGAGGGGGTAGCGTGAGGGTGCCATCGGCCTCAATGGTCCAGAAGGGATTATGGGCAATTTCCAGAAGGTGGCCGCCGGGAATCTCCACATAGGAGGAATATCCGCCCCAGAAGGCTTTTTCCGGCTGCTTCACAGGCTTGGCGCCTGCCGCCAGAGCGGTTTTGAAAGCTTCGTCGACTTCGGCGTCGGAGCGGGCATTCCAGGCCAGAGTGATGGCGCCGGTCGTGTTGTCGGTCACCTCGCGACCGATTTCAGCCGCAAGTGCCGCCCGGCTGTAAAGCGCGAAGGCGCAGCCGGGAACCTGGAAAAACACGACTTCGGGAGACGGGGCCGCATTGACCTTCCATCCCAATCCCTCCTCGAAGAACCGACGGGCCTCGGAAACATCGGGGACCGCGAGTGTCGTCATCGAGATACGCTGTTCCATGGCAAAACGCCTCCTCGGAAAATATCAGAACATATAGAGAACATTGGCATCGGATTGTCAACAGGCGCGTGTCGGACATGGCGAAGAGTTCAGGAATGAACTGTTCGCCCTTTCAATATTTTTGTTTATTTTATTCCTCTTGAAAATACACCGCGGAATAAACTCGGCGAGTTTCCGGAAAATTCTGGCAAGCTATTGACGTGATCGGAAGGCAGGTGTTGTTTCGGCATATCACCCAGCGGATCAACGGCCTTGAAAAGGGAAGAAACATGAGCGGATGGAGCGACACCTGGACCTGGATCGACGGGACCTGGCATGAAGGCAATCCACCGATCATGGGACCGCGCACCCACGCTTCCTGGCTGGGGTCCAGTGTGTTCGACGGCGCGCGGTTTTTCGAAGGGGTGATGCCGGATATCGATCTGCACTGCAAACGCGTCAACGATTCCGCACAAGCTCTGGGCATTAATCCGACCATGCGGACCGGCGAGATGGCCGAGCTGACCCGCGAAGGCTGTGCCAAATTCAAAAGCGATCAGCAGATCTACATCAAACCGATGTACTGGGCTGAAAACGACGGGGTGGGGGTCATTGCCGCCGACCCGCAGAGCACCCGATTCTGCCTGTGTCTCTTCGATGCGCCGATGGCCGCGAAGGATGCGTCCGTCAGCATCACGCTGTCGCCGTTCCGGCGTCCGACGATGGAGACCATGCCGGTCAACGCCAAGGCGGGCTGTCTTTATCCCAACAACGCAAGGGCGATGCTGGAGGCCAGGAACCGCGGTTTCGACAATGCGGTCGTGCGCGACATGCTCGGGAATGTCGCCGAGCTGACATCCGCTAATATTTTCATGGCCAAGGAGGGCAAGGTGCACACGCCGGCGCCGAACGGAACCTTCCTCAACGGGATCACGCGGCAAAGGGTGATCCGGCTGTTGTCATCGGCGGGCTACGAGGTGTTCGAGCGGACCATGGGCTATGACGAATTCCTGGAAGCCGATGAGATCTTTTCGACCGGAAACTACAACAAGGTGACACCGGTCAAGCGCATCGAGGACCGGGACCTGCAACCCGGACCGATCGCGGCGCGGGCACGGGAGCTCTACTGGGAATTTTCCCACGCATAAGTTGCCGTTTTCAATAGAAGCCTAGCGCAGCATCAGAACGGCCGCGACGAGCAGCACCGCGGCGGCGGCAAGCGAAGGCGCCTGAAATGAACCGGTCAGATCGTGCAGTTGACCGGCGAACCAGGGGCCGACGATCTGCCCGACCCCGAAACTGACCGTCAGGATGGCGAGCATCCGCCGGATCGCGGCGGGCCCCGCGGGACTTGCCTGATGCCGGGCCTCGATGAGGCCGAGAGCCGTGATGCCCATGAAGGTTGCGCCCAGAAGGGCGGCTCCCAGAAGAAACAGGACGGGCGCGGCGGCGATCGCCGTCAGGGCGACGCCGCAGGCTTCCAGAAAGCAGGCGAGCGCGAAGGCCCGGCGGGCGCCGATGCGAGCCGCAATCCTGTTCCACACGTAGATGGATGGCGCGGCGCACAGACCCACTGCGAGCCAGACAAACGGTTCAGTGGACTGCAACGCAGGCGTCGTGCGCGCGATCACCGAGACGAAGGTTGCCGTGATCACGTAACCGAACCCGAACAGGCCGTAGGCGAGGATCAGGCGCAATACGCCACCGCTCAAATAGGGTGCTGTTGTGCCGGAATCCGAGCCGATCTCGCGAGCGGCCAAGACGGAGCCGGCCGGTTCTCCCGGAACCAGCCTGGCCGCGATCAGCAGAAACACAAGGGTGGCGGCTCCGCTTGCCAGCCACAGGACACGCCAGTCCGCGCCGGTCTGACCAAGCCCGGCAACCAGCAGGGCGGAAAACGCGATGCCACATCCCACACCGGCAAAATGCAGTGCCGACAGGTCACCGCGCCCGGCTGTATTCAGGCGCTCCAGAACCAGGGTTGTCGAAAAGACGAGGACGAATGCGCTGGCGGCACCGCCGGCAAAGCGGATGAGCAGAAAGGCAGGCAGTGCGGTGGTTGTTGCCATGGCCGCGCTGGTCAGAGCACTGACAAGAAGGCCGCCAAGGAACCAGAAGCGCGGGTTTCCCGGCAGGGATTTCGAGGCCGCCGCAACAGCACCGACAAGATAGCCGAGAAAATTCGCCGAGGCGATCAGTCCGGCATCTTCCGCGGGCAGGTTCAGCCCGGCGCTCATGAAGGGCAGGATTGGCGTGTAGACAAACCGGCCGATGCCCATGGCCGCCGCCAGGGAAAACAATCCGCCAAAGGCAAGCGCGGCGGCTGCGCGGTCTTGTGATGGCATGTAGACCTCGTGAAAAGCAGGTGAGGGAGCGGTGGGAAAGCCCGGGCCGGAGCGTTTCGAACCTGCCATGTCTGAATTTGAAAGTCACCGGTCATGCGCAGCGTCGCAGACCGGGAGAGACGGTCCGGCCGGTTACGGAATGGCGGAAACGCAAAAGCCCCGCAATGCGTCCATTGCAGGGCTTTTTGCAGTAAAGCGGCGCGAAGATCAGTTCGCGCGGCGGACCGGCTGAACGGTCGGGGCGACCAGAGGGGTGTTCGCGCGCTTGGCCTTGCGCAGGGCGGTAGACTTCATGGAATTGACCTTCAAGCCTGTAAGTCCCGACACCGAGGCTTTGTGAATACCGTCGCAACGGTCCATGCTTTCGCCGTAACAGCTGTTCGGAAAACCTGCCGTATGTTCATTGCACCAGGAAATCCAGTTGTTATAGCATTCTCTGAGGTTACTTCCGTTGCTCGGGCCAGCCATCGAAGTCATGGTGGAGGCAAGAAGGATGCCGCCGGAAACAATGAGTGCTATTGAATAAGTATTATTGATTTTCATAACTATCTCCTGTTCGCGTTGCAGCCGTATTTGGCTGTGAGACAAGAGATAAGGTTTATTTTCTAAACACGTCGTGCTGAAAATCACACTTATTGAGTTTAAGGAAATGTTGCCCATTTCGGGGTGAAGTCTTGTGACGGAAGTCCTTGAATACATCCGATCCACCTGCAGCCGCTCGTCATTTATCGGCCTATCGCCGGTCTCGGCGCAAATTAAAAAGAATTTTTTATTTTATTTTGAGATCCGCGCTTGCCGTCCACGCTCAGCAATTCTATTTTGCCGCTCGACGCAGCCCTTCAGGCTCCGGATCTGCCTGCTTTCGAGTGGAACCACCTGAAAGCAGGGGCGTTGTACGATCTTGAGGTGTTGGAACGTCGTCGGGGTTTTATCCGCATGCAGGACGCCCCCGGGGCTGCCGGTCACCGACCTTTTTGAGGAGTTTGTCATGTCTTTCGAATTGCCTGATCTGCCGTATGCATATGATGCACTGGCCCCTTACATGTCCGCCGAGACCCTCGAGTTTCACCACGACAAGCACCACCAGGCGTATGTCACCAAGGGCAACGAGCTGCTCGCGGGCAGCGGCCTGGAAGGCAAGTCCCTGGAAGAGATCGTCAAGGGAAGTTACGGCAAGAACGCCGGCCTGTTCAACAATGCCGGCCAGCATTACAACCACATCCATTTCTGGAAATGGATGAAAAAGGACGGCGGTGGTTCGTCTTTGCCGGGTGCGCTCGCATCCGCAATGGACAGCGATCTCGGCGGTTTCGACAAGTTCCGCGCCGACTTCATCGCGGCCGGTGTCGGCCAGTTCGGTTCCGGCTGGGCATGGCTTGCCGTCAAGAACGGCAAACTGGAAATCATGAAGACACCGAACGGTGAAAATCCGCTGGTCCATGGCGCCGCACCGGTTCTTGGCTGCGATGTCTGGGAGCACTCCTATTACATCGACTACCGCAATGCGCGTCCGAAGTATCTGGAAGCCTTCATCGACAACATGATCAACTGGGACTACGTCCTGGAGATGTATGAAGCCGCGACGAAATAAGACGGGTACACATTCGTTTCGTCAGACCCCGGTCCGCGCGGACCGGGGTTTTTTGTTGTCCGCCGGTTACTTGTCAATTGACGGATTGCACACCAATCTGCTCCCATCTCACGGGAGCGTGATTTTGCCCTTTATCTTAATCGGGCTGTAATTCACCAGGACCGTTTGGTTCCCCGAAGACGCGCGGGGAAGCGGGAAGGTTGAAGTTTTTGAAGTGCTGGTGTGTCTTGTGCCGCCAGACTCTTTGTATCGAGAGGGAGAATAAAATGCATATTTTGCGAAAAGCCGTGGCTTTGAGCCTGATTGCCGGGCTTGGCCTGGCGGGAGCAGTAGCCCAGGCGGCTGCCGATCCGATCGCAACCCGACAGGCGATCATGTCCTCCGTCGGGGCGGCGGCCGGGCTCGGCGGCGGAATGATGAAAGGCGAAATCGCCTATACCCCGGCTGCCGGCAAGGCGGCCATCACCACGATGAGGGCGGCCTCGCTTTCCTACGGCAACTTCTTTCCGGCCGGATCGGACCATGCCAGCAGCGATGCGGCGGATGCGGTCTGGAACGATGCCGAGGGATTTGCGGCCCAGCTCGCCAAATTCGCGGTAGCCGCCGCAGCTGCGGCCGAGGCATCGGGCAAGTCGGGTCCGGCGGATATCGACGCCTTCAAGGCGGTGTTCGGTCCTGTTCTGGGCACTTGCAAATCCTGCCACGAGACTTACCGTAAGCAGAACTGACCGGACGCGAACCGGGTATTCAAAAATGGTCGGAGAGGCCCGATGAAAAAGGCTGTGATCGCCGCTCTTGTGCTCGTCCTGGCCGGGGCGGGCATTGGATGGGGCCTTTCCGCACCGACTCGCATGAGTGCGCAAGACGCCGCCCTCCTGAAGGTAGGGGATGCGGCGAGGGGCGAACTGGTCTTCTGGGCGGGCGGCTGCGCCTCGTGCCACGCCGCGAAGAGCGCCAATGGTGAGGATCTGTTCAGGCTGGGTGGCGGGCTGAGACTGGAAACGCCGTTCGGCGTTTTTGTCGCGCCCAATATTTCCCCGAGCCAGGCTGACGGTATCGGCGCATGGTCGCTTGTCGATTTCGCCAACGCGATGACCCACGGCACGTCACCGGACGGCGAAAATCTGTACCCGGCATTTCCCTACACCTCTTATGCCAGAATGAGCGGAACCGATCTGGGCGATCTCTTCGCTTTTCTGAATTCTCTGCCGGCCGTCGAAGGAAAGGCCGCGCCGCACGAACTCGGATTTCCGTTCAATATCCGCCGTGGCTTGGGGCTGTGGAAGCGCCTTTATCTGGACCCCGCGCCGGTGATTGCCGCGCCGGAAAGCGGGGTTGAAGCCGACCGGACCCTGTGGGAGCGCGGCCGCTATCTTGCCGAAGGTCCCGGCCATTGCGGCGAGTGCCACACTCCGCGCGATTTTGCCGGCGGGCTGGTTCTTGCCGACTGGCTGGGCGGCGCACCCGCGCCGACGGGCGAGGGAAAGATCCCCAACATCACGCCGGTTGAAGGCGGCTTCGGCAGTTGGAGCGCCGCCGACATTGCCTATTATCTTGAAAGCGGCTTTACCCCAGAATATGATTCTGTCGGCGGCGAAATGGTTCATGTTCAGGAAAATATGGCCAGGCTTCCAGCCAGCGACCGGGAGGCAATCGCCGCCTATCTGAAAGCCCTTCCGCCGGTTGGAACCACCTCAAACTGACCGGCGATTCTCCTCACAAGATGCAGTCCAATGGTGCCCCTCAATCACTTTGCAATATCTTCGGTTGAAACGGCTGAAGATCTGGACGTGGTCAAATCCCTGTTCCGGGCCTATGTGGACTGGCTGGGGATCGATCTCTCCTATCAGGGCTTCGAGGAAGAACTGGCCGGCATGCCGGGCAAATATTCCCGGCCGTCCGGGGGCCTTTACCTGGCGAAAGATCCGGATGGCAGCAGCCTTGGCTGCGTGGGGTTGCGCCCGTTCGCGGACAAGGGCGCCTGCGAAATGAAGCGGCTCTACGTCCTGCCTGCCGGGCGCGGACGCGGCGTTGGCGGGGCCCTGATCGACCGGGTTCTGGCAACCGCCACACACGCCGGGTATCGCGAGATGCTTCTGGATACACTGCCGTCGATGACAGGGGCCATCAAGCTCTACAGGGCCGCGGGGTTCGAGGAAATCCCGGCCTATTATGAGACGCCGATCAGCGAGACGGTCTTTTTTCGCAAGGCGTTATACCAACCTCAATAAATAAGAACCTATTTGACCGCGACTGGATCCTGTTCCGCGAGGAGCGTGTTGCAGGGCGATGTGGGACATCGGCCAAGACGCGCGACGTGGCGGAACAGGTTCCAGTCGCGGCCTTCGGTGGCTTTTTCCAGCCCGCCGGACAGCGTTGCGCTGCTTGAACGGCCAAGCAGGCCGTTCTGTGCAACGCGCCTTGCCGGCAGACAGGAAAAAGGCCATCAAATGGGTTCCTATTTATTGAGGTTGGTATTCCAGGTGCCGGAGTGTAACCGGTCTCACGCTGTATAGGGGTTGCAGCGCATGAAGCGCGGAACGTCGATATAGCTGTGCATGACGGTGAGATAAGCCTGGCATTCCGACCTGGTCTTGAAGCACCCGGCTTGCGAAATCCGGTATTGGTCACCGAAGTTGTGCACCAGCCCGCTGGCGATCGCCTTCCAGCCGGAGCCGCTGAAGTTCCGGCAGTCATACGGTGTGTTGTAGGTATAGGGGATGTTCTGCCGGGTCGTGCTGAATCCGGGGGCAAAGAGCAGATCGGAGGGTGTCTGATACTGCTGGCAGGCGGCCAGCCCGAGCGCGCTCGTGAGGATCGCGGCAAGGCGCAGGCCGGTCTTCAGACCACGGGCCGCTGGCAGGGAACTGCGGGTTATGCGGTGCATGGTGAACTCCAGTGATCTGCGCGTTGGGGAGTGCAAATCAGGCAAGTCAAACGACTGATTTGCAATACCCTGGACTTGATCCGAAGACCTGGACAAAATCAAGTCACGATCCGCTTCTGCGCTCCAAAGCGTGCCGCGTCAAATTGAATTCAGGAAATCGCCCGAACGCATTTGCAATGCAAACGCCGCCTCGGGCGTCTTCCTGAATCCATGAATCCGCTTGAACGCGACCCGTCTTAGTTGACCGAAACCCAGCGCAGCATCAGGAAATTGTCCGCGCGCTGGGTCAGGTCGATATTGGATTTAGATCCCCAGAGCAGCGGCTGGATGTGCAGGGGAACATAGACCACGTCGTCGCGGACGATCCCGGCAACTTCGTCCAGCATTGCCTGGCGGCTGTCCGGGTCGATTTCCTGCTGAATCCGCGGCAGCAATTCATCCACCCGTGCATTGGAATACCCGCCGAAATTCCAGCTTCCGAGCTTCTTGTCATCGTCCCTGGTCGTAACCAGGAAACGGATCGGATGTTCGGCGTCGAAGGTTCCCGGCGACCAGCCGAGCAGATACATGTCGAAATTGCCCGCCCGCAATTCCGGCCAGTAATTGCGCACCGGAATGGTGGTGAGCTCGGCCTTCATTCCAGCCTGGCTCAGCATCGCCGCAATCGCCCTGCACAGGGCCTCATCGTTGATGTAGCGGTCATTGGTGCATTTCAGACCGAATGAAAAGCCGTCCGGGTAGCCGGCTTCCGCCAGCAGCGCCCTGGCGCCTTGCGGATCATATCCGAGCCGTTCGCTCGCCGCTTTGCTGTAGCCCTTCATCTGTGCACTGACGAGCTGGCTGGCGACTTCCGCGTTGCCGCGCATGATCTTGTCGACCAGCGCCTCCGCATTGATGGCTTTCTGCACGGCCTTGCGGACCCTGACATCCTGAAATGGATTTTTACCGACCGTTCCCTTCGATGAGGTCAACCCGTCGTGCTGATGGCCGAAACCCAGCATGATGACGCGGGCCTCGATGCCCTGATGCAGGGTCAGGCCGTCATTGCGCCTGATACGGTCGACATCCTGAACCGGCACCGGATCGATCAGGTCGACCTGGCCGCTCAAAAGAGCTGCAACCGCCGTTGCCGGGTTGGCAATGGGAATGAAGGTTGCCCTGGTGAGATTATGCCGCGGCTCGTCCCACCAGCTATTATTCGCCTCAAGGACAGTCTCGACACCCGGCTCCCGCGCGACCAGTTTGAAGGGGCCGGTGCCATTGGCGTTGAGTGTCGCGTGGGTTTGCGTTTCCTTCGCCGGCAGCTCCGCCCCGTTGGCCTTTGCCCAGTCCTTGTCCAGGATCATGAAATTGGCGATGGAATCGGGAAAGATCGGATCGGGAGCGTTGGTCAGAAAGTCGACCGTGTAATCGTCGACGGCCCTGACCTCCCTGACGGGAGCGAACCAGGAGCTCACATCCGAGGCTTCGGATGAGGCACGCTCATAGGAAAACAGTACGTCCTCGGCGGTGAAGTCCGCACCGTCGTGAAACTTCACACCCTCACGCAGATGAAAGCGCCAGCCAGCGCCGCCGAGCGGCTCCCAGCTTTCGGCCAATGACCCCTCGATCGCCATGTCCTTGTCGCGCCGGACCAGACCCTCATAGACATTGTTCAGAAATCCGAGCACGGGAGCGGAGCTGACGGCATGCGGATCCATGGTCTGCGGATCGGTCGGCGACGACCAGCGCAACTCGGCGGCTTCGGCAAGCGTGGCCGATGCGAACAGGGCGGCGGCAAACAGGACCTCGCGGCGTGGCGGCTTCGTCATGGCTCAATCCTCAGGCGTTTTGCTTTCTTCGTCGTGGCAAAACAACCTAAGCGATTTGAGATCAAAGGAAATACCGGACCCGCTGTCGGGTCCGGTCCGGGTCTCACATATGCGTGAGCGGCTTTTCGCGGACGAGGGCCCGGGCGCCTATGCCTTGCCGGCCACCATCAGGGCGAAAGCCTGGTTGAGGGCGACTTCCTTCAGCCGGTCGAAGCGGCCGGAGGCGCCGCCGTGGCCGGCTTCCATGTTGGTCTTCAGCATCAGCAGGCTGTCGCCGGTTTTGAGTGTGCGCAGTTTAGCCACCCATTTGGCGGGTTCCCAATAGGTGACGCGCGGGTCGGTGAGGCCCGCGACCGCCAGGATCGCCGGATAGTCCTGCGCCACGACATTGTCGTAAGGGGAATAGGACGCGATATATTCGTAGGCGTCCTTGTCGGTGACCGGATTGCCCCATTCCGGCCATTCCGGCGGGGTCAGCGGCAGGGTGTCGTCCAGCATGGTGTTCAGCACGTCGACAAAGGGAACCTCTGCGAGGATGCCGCCGAATTTCGTTGGCGCGAGATTGGCGATGGCGCCCATCAGCATGCCGCCGGCGGAGCCGCCCTGGGCGACGATCCTGTCGTGGGCGGTGAAATTCTCCGCCACCAGATGATCGGCCGCGGCGATGAAATCCGTGAAGGTGTTCTTCTTTGTCTCCCGGCGGCCGTCCTTGTACCAGCGGAAGCCCTTGTCCTTGCCGCCTCGGATATGGGCTATGGCATAGACGAAACCCCGGTCCACCAGCGAAAGGCTGTTGGTGTTGAAGCTCGCCGGAATGGTCATACCATAGGAGCCATACCCGTAAAGCAGAAGCGGGGCGGAGCCGTCGAGCCTGGTGTCCTTGCGGTAAAGAACGGAGATTGGCACGGTCTCGCCATCCGCCGCCGGGGCCATCAGGCGGCGGGTAACGTAATCCGCGGCCTTGTGACCGGAGGGGACTTCCTGTTCCTTCCTGAGTACCCGTTCGCGGGTTTCGACATTGTAGTCGAAGGTCTGCGACGGGGTGGTCATGGATGAATAGGTAAAGCGGATGGTCGCCGTATCGAACTCGTAGCCACCACCGAGGCCCAGCGAATAGGCCTCCTCGTCGAAGGCGATGGAATGCTCGATATTGTCCGCCAGCCGGCGGATGACGATGCGCGGCAGACCGTCCTCGCGCTCCAGCCGGGTCATGAACGACTTGTAGACACAATGGGACAGGATCAGGCAGCCGGGCTTGTGGTCCACCAGGTCCGTCCAGTTGTCCCGGCCCGGATTGTCTTTCGGCGCGGTGACGATCTTGAAGTCTTCCGCATCCCCGGCATTGGTGAGTATGTAGAGCATGCCGCCATTGTCATCGACGGAATATTCGATGCCGGTCTCGCGCGGCGCGATCAGCACCGGATCCGATGCCGGCAAGTTAGCCGGGATCATCCAGACTTCGGAGGTTTCGTGGTCGTGGATCTCGATCACGATCGTCTCGCCCGACTGGGTCTTGCCCACGCTCATGAAGAAGCCGGCGTCCTGTTCCTCGTAAACCAGCACGTCCTTTGCCGGGTCCGTGCCGATTTCATGGCGGAAGAGCTTCGAGGGCCGATGGTTGGCGTCGAGGCGGATATAGAAGACGAATTTGCCGTCGGTGGAGAACACGCCGCCGCCTGCGGTGTCCTCGATCAGGTAGTCCATGTCCTTGCCGGTGGCGGTGTCGCGGATCCGCAGGGAATAGAATTCCGAGCCCTTGTCGTCATAAGCCCAGGCAAGCAGCTTGTGATCCGGAGACTGGCCGGCGCCGCCAAGCTTGAAATAGGGTCTGCCTTCGGCTTCCCGGTCACCGTGCAGCAGCACCGTCTCCTCGCCACCGTCTCGCGGTGTGCGGAAGAAAATCGGCTGCTGGCCGCCTGTTTCGAACCTCAGGCCATATGCATAGGGCCCGTCGGGGGACGGAACGGAACTGTCGTCCTCCTTGATGCGGCCGCGCATCTCCGCAAAGAGCTGTTCCTGCAGTTTGCCTGTCGGGGCCATCTGCGCGTCCTGATAGGCGTTTTCGGCCTCCAGATAGGCGCGGATATCCTCAGCCAGAACGGATGGATCCCGCATGACCTCCTGCCAGTTTTCGGCGCGGAGCCAGTCATAATCGTCCTGACGGGAAATGCCGTGGGTCTGATGGGTGAGGGGGCGCGCGTCGGCGCGCGGGGGAAAAGCATCCTGTTTCATGGTCCCGGAGGTAGGATTTTTGGAAAGGGATGGCAAGGGTTGAGAGGAGGAGAGTTGTTTTTCATTCGCCTCGTGCGGGGAAATTTCGAAAGAATGGTCAGCATTTATCTGCAGTGTATTTTGTAAATTTCATCAATGTAATCTTTTCTATTCTGATAATTATCAATATTAATGATGTTAAGCTAAGTAATTTATGATTAATTTTAGTGCTTTAGGTTGGATCTCATCATGTTCAACTTTGAGGCTGCTGGGAATGTTAAGGCATAGTATATCCGGTAAATTGATTTCTGTATTTTGTATGCTGTTGTTTGTGTCGATTTTGGCTGGTTATCTGACACACAATCTACAGAGAAAAGTCGGAGAGGAAGGACGCGCGCTCGGAGAAGAGCTAGCGCCGCTCGGGGATGCGGCCATGGAGATAAAGCTCACCGCAACGCACGCACATTTGCTGTTTGAGGAGATCATGTCGGGGGATGACGGGGAAAGCATCGACGAGGTCTGGCATCTTCTGGAAGAAACCAGATTCTACACAGATGCCATCCTGAACGGCGGCAAGAATGATGAGGGTGTATTTTTCCCGACGCAGTCGGAAGAGGCGCGCAAAAAGATCAAGCGCGTACAGGAGGCGGTCGACGAGTTCATTGCTGCCACCCAATCCCGTTATGCGTCTCTGTCGGAGGCGCAGGGTGTGGGGTCAGGCGCGGATGAAGAATTCGACGGACTGTATGATCAGCTGGTTGACAGGATTTCCACCGTTGCCAGCACAGCGACGGATGACGCCCGGACACAACGGCTCGCGGGCGAAGCCAGATACCGTCTTGCACACGGGCATCTGCTTGTAGCGGAAATTCTTGGTGGCGATGAGGGCGAAGACTTTGCCGAGGCGACGGACAGTTTCGCGAAGGCCAAGGAAGCCTTGGTCGGTGTGACAGACCTGTCCGCAGATGCCGCTATCCTGGACGATATCGACCGGCTGATCGCCTTGGCCTATCAGCGGCGCGAAAAATCACTGTCCATGGAAACGGCCGGTTCCGGCGCGGATATCGCCTTTGACGAAACTTTTGACTCCTTCATCCAGCTTGCGGACGAGGTAGAGGAGCTGATTCACGCCGACATGGAGGCAGGGATCGCCACTCTCGACAGTTTGCGCTCGTCGGCGACACTGATGCAGGTCACAGGTACACTTGTCATGATCGTGCTTGCCATTGGCGGATGGTTGTATTTCAACCGGACGCTTGCCGGACGGGCAGGGCAGCTTTCCGAATGCGCAAAAAGGCTTGCTGACGGTGATTTAGAAGCCGACGTTCCAGGGTGGACGTCAAAAGATGAACTCGGGCGTCTGCGGGATGCTCTTGGCAGTTTTAGGACCTCTCTCATCGAGCAGCGCCAGATGGCCGAAGAGATGGACCGGCAGAAAGAGGCTCAAGCGGAAGACCGCCGCAGCATGCTGCTAGGCCTGTCGGAGGAATTCAAGGTGAGCACGGAAAGCTATTTCGTGGAACTGGAAAGCTCGACACAGGTTCTTCACGCTGCTGTAAACACCATGGCGGAAGCGGCGGGAAATTCCGAATCCATGGTCGGGTCCACGGCGGATGCGGCCGACAGCGCTTCCCGCAATGTTGAAACCGTCGCGACGGCTGCCGAAGAACTGACTGCCTCGATCGCCGAGATCAGCCGCCAAGTGAGCACCACGGCCGGTGTCGTCGCCACAGCAAGCAGCCAGGCGGCGCTGACAAACGACAAGATTGCTGGCCTTGCCGACGCAGTCGACAAGATCGGCCAGGTGGTCACCCTCATTCAGGAAATCGCGGAGCAGACAAATCTCCTTGCACTCAATGCCACCATCGAGGCGGCCCGTGCCGGGGAGATGGGCAAGGGGTTTGCTGTGGTGGCAGCCGAGGTAAAGGAACTGGCGACCCAGACCGCCAAGGCAACCGACGAGATCGGCGGTCATATCGCCGCCATTCAGGCCTCGACTACAGAAGCGGTTTCGGCAATCGAGCAGATTTCGACCACCATGACGGAGGTTGACACCAACACCGCGTCCATTTCCGCAGCCGTAGAGCAGCAGGGTACGGCAACCCGGCAAATCGCGGAGAACACGCAGGTAACCGCTTCCCAGACCACACGGGTTTCAGAAAACATGGAGCAGATGAATCTGGCGGTGCGCACGGTGAGCGAGACCTCGGAGCAACTCGGCGTCTGTTCCTCGGATGTCGATCAGCATTGTGGCAACCTCCGCAAGGCGCTTTCCGATTTCCTGGGGAAACTCGACGCAGCCTGACACCGCGGCTCATTTGTGCCGGGAACAATATTGTCCGGGAGGGCCGTTTGTTGACGGTCCTCCCGTTTTAATTTGTTCACTTGATGGTGATGCTTTCCGGAACCCGGCTCTGGATCGAAATTAAAGGGGCACACAGGGTGGTTTTGCCGGAAGGCTCAACATCCGCGTCTGACCTGAGCGCGTATCGAGGAAATTCGCCGGGTTCCTGTGTGGTTGAGAAAGCTCACTCCCTGTGAACGGCCGCTTTTAAAATTTCATCTTTAAATTACGGAGAAATCTCATAAAACAGCTGGCCCTGGCCTGGCCCTTCCTGCCGCGCTGCTGCTCGGAGCGGTTTTCCTGATCTGGGCCGATATACTGGCGCGCACTGATGGCGCTTTAGGACATGCCTATCGGAATCCTCACGGGCTGATCGGGTGGGTGTTCTTTATCTTCCTACCGCGACCGCGGGTCGGGGGCGGCCGCTGATGAGAATGAAGACCATGATCGCGATTGTGACGAAGTTCCAGGCGATGCCGTTAAGGAAGGCCATCTCATAGGAGCCGGTCAGGTCGTAGATCCATCCCGAGAGCCAGCCGCCGAGCGCCATGCCTAAAATGGTGGCCATGATCACCAGCCCGACACGCTGGCCGGCTTCGCGCGCGGGCAGGTATTCGCGCACGATCACGGCATAGCTGGGAACGATGCCGCCCTGGGCGAGGCCGAACACCAGCGATACCAGATACAGCGAGGTCAGGCCGGATACGGGGATGAAGAGGAACAGGGCCGCGCATTGCAGGACCGCGCCGATCAGCAGCGTTTTGACGCCGCCGATCTTGTCGGCGAGGTAGCCGGAAGTCAGTCGGCTGATGACGCCGGCGCCGGTCATGAGGGCGATCATGTCCGCGCCGGGCGCCACGCCGTAGCCGAGATCGACGCAATAGGCGACGATGTGAACCTGCGGCATGGACATGGCGACGCAGCAGCCCAGACCGGCGATCACCAGAAGTATCTGCAGCGTGGCCGGGGACAGTCCGGTCGTCTGGCCGCCGAAGGCTCTGGTGCCGGGGCTTGCAGCCATCGCGTTTTCCGGTGGCGGGCGGCGCAGGATCAGCGACAGCGGCAGCATGGCCACAAGACAGATGACCGCGATCATGAGATAGGTCTCGCGCCAGTCCGTGGTGGCAAGGCTCCACTGGATGAGCGAGGGCCACAGCACCCCGGCGAGATAATTGCCGCAGGCGACACTGCCGACGGCAAGACCGCGGCGCTTCACGAACCAGTGGGAAATATCGGCGATCAGCGGACCGAATGTGGCCGCGGTGCCAAGTCCGATCAGGACGCCCTGCGCAAGCGAGAAGAGCCAGATATCCGGAGCAATCGCCGCAAGGGCAAATCCGGCGCTCAGGCAGAAGGCCGATGCAATGACCGGCGGCACGATGCCGAAGCGGTCGGCGAAACGGCCGAGAATATAATTTCCGGCCGCAAATCCGAGCATGGTCGCTGTATAGGGAAGGGAGGCATCCGCCCGGTCGACACCGAAATCCGCCTGCACGGCCGGAAGCACGATGACCACGGCCCACATGCCCGCTCCGCCGAGCGTGCTGAGCAGGATGGAAATCGCCAGACGGAACCAGGCATAGGGTCCGTCCTGGATATAAGGGTCTGGGGCAGCGGTTACGGACATTGTCAGCGCTCGGTATCTTGCGTGACCCATGGCCTATCAGCTTCTCGAAATCGGCACCAATGAATATCCGTGAAGCTATTCAGAAGTTTTCGGAATGAAAGCCCGGAGGCGCTCTTGCGCCCCCGAGCCGTCCGTCATTGGAGTTCACCGGCGGATCATGCAGGAGCGGGTTGCGAATTTTCAAGAGCTTCGGCCACGAAATCACCGAGCGCCCTGGTGGGGTGACCGATCAGCTCCTGAAGCGCGGTGGAGGCGCTGAAGAGTTCGCCTTGAGAAGCGCCGCGGTCGGAATCGGCCAGAACCGCGGCAAACCCTTCCGGAAGACCAGCCTGGATAAGTACGCCGGCATAGGTCTCTTCGGGCAGATTGGTGAACGGGATTTCACGGCCGCTCTGCCGGGAGATTTCCGCGGCCAGATCATCCAGACTGAAGGCGGGGTGGCCTGCCAGTTCCAGCGTTCTTGTGGAAAGGTCGCTGCCGGAAACGATCCGGGCGGCGGCCTGCGCGTAGTCCTTGCGTCCGGCTGCGGAGAACTTGCCGTTGCCGCTCGCGCCCACGACTGCGCCATGGGCCAGAGCGGCGGCGATGGTGCCGACGAAGTTTTCGACATACCAGCCGTTGCGCAGGATCGCATGGGGAATGCCGCATCCGCGCAAATGCCGCTCTGTTGCGATATGCTCCTTCGCCAGCATGAGGCTCGATCCCGGCGCGTTCAGGAGGCTGGTGTATGCTATGAAGCCGACGCCGGATGCTTTGGCCGCGTCAATAACGGCAACGTGCTGAGGCGTGCGCTTGCCGACTTCCGAGCCGGAGATAAGCAGCAGCCGGTCCACACCTTGAAGAGCTGCGGGAAGGCTCGCCGGGTCGTCATAGTCAGCCTTCACGACAGTGATCTGTGCGGAAGCCAGATCCCGGGCTTTGTCCGGGGAACGCGCCAGCGCCCGGATGGGGTCATCCGTGAGTGAGGCGAGATGCTCGAGAACAAGACGGCCCAGCTGACCATTGGCACCCGTGATTGCGATCATTGATCCACTCCTTGCAGGTTAATCGGTGAAATTCCACCGGGTGGACACCATATAAATCCATAACTTTCTTTTTGTTAGTACATACAAAAAGGTTAGTTTTGAGATATATTCCGATCTGATCATTCAGTTGAAAGTTCACACACAGAGAGAGGCGGAGAGGCAATGACCGGAAGAAACGCTCGCGAATGCGGTCATCGGGGGCAAGACGAAACGACCCTGTCTTCCCTCCTGCGGCGGGGAGAACTTTTCAGCACGGATTGCCCGTCGCGCGAAATTCTCAAGCACCTGACCAGCCGGTGGGGCGTTCTGGTGCTGATTGCGCTCCTGGAAGAAGACCACCGGTTTTCAGATCTGCGGCGGAAGATCGGCGGTGTCAGCGAGAAGATGCTGTCCCAAACCCTGCAGACCCTGGAGGCGGACGGGTTCGTCAACCGGTTCTCCCATCCGGTCGTGCCGCCGCATGTCGACTACAGCCTGACGCCGATCGGGCGCGAGGCAGCCCTGAAGGTGCGTGAATTCGCCGACTGGATAGAAATCAATATCGGCCGGATCCTGACCGGGGAATCACCGGCTGAGGCGTGACCCTTTCCCGGATGTCCGGGTCAAGGCGCTGGGCCTTTCAGCCGGCGTAGCGATCCACGATCTTCCAGTAGCGGGGATCCCGCCAGACTTCAGATACCGCTTTGGCAAGGCGCGCCCGGATCCGCGGGTCGATGGACTTGTTGGCGGCCAGCCACTGAATTCCGTGGCTCACAGGAGCGCCAACGACCAGGCGTTTTGGGTCGTACCCGAGTTGCCTGAACATGTAGTTGGCCCTCATGGGCATGGTGTACCAGGCATCGATCCGGCCGGTCTGAAGCATGGTGGTCATCTGGTCGGCGCTCGGGATTTCGGCATAATTGGTGGTGCCTGCCTGTTTGAGGATACGGCTTCGCAAGCTGCCGAGATGAACACCGACGAGCTTGCCGGTTTCGATCGCCTTTTCAAAGGAATCGAGTGGCTGGTCGAGTGTCACAAGGGCGCTCTCGGTGTAGAGCAGGGGTGCTATATACTCGAATTTCTCCCGTCTCTCCTGAGACCTGGCGATGGTGAAAAGCAGGGATCCCGGGGTGGTTTCCGCCAAAACCTGGGCGCGTTTCCAGGGCGCGAAACGGATGTCGATGTCAAGTCCGGACGCCTCGGCGACGAGTTCCATCAGTTCGACGGCGATGCCTTTCCGCTGCTCATTGATTGAAAGCGGCGGAAGATAACCGGTATAGGCGATGATGCGGTCCGCCGCCTGCCCGGGCAGGGCAAGAGACAGCAGCACACCGAAAGCGCACACCATGGCCGGGAAGCCTGCCGTCATCCTTCCACGCAATACAGACAAGAGCCCGCTCCCACAATTCCTGTACATGTTATCGGGATTTTTAACAGGCTTAAGTAACCGAAATCTAAACGATTTCCTGTTATGATATTAATCTCGCTGAGGATTTGGATTTCACATTCCGCCATGGCCGTGAGATCGGACTGCACGGCCGAAATCCTGACGTCAGGTCTCGCCGGAGCTGTTGCCGTCGGATCCCGCGGGCGGGCGCCCGCCATGGACGAAGTTCATGGCGTGGCCATTGAGACAGTACCGCAGACCGGTCGGGGGCGGGCCGTCGGGAAAAACATGACCGAGATGGGCGTCGCAGCTTTTGCAGCGGATCTCCGTGCGGACCATGCCGTGGGAACTATCGTCCAGTTCCCGGACTGAATCGGGACCGATGGCCTGGAAGAAACTCGGCCAGCCGCATCCGGCATCGAATTTGCTGTCCGACATGAACAGCGGCGCCCCGCAGCATACGCAGTCATATCGCCCGATCAGCTTGTTGTCCCAGTAAGGACCCGTAAACGGCCGCTCGGTACCGGACTGCCGTGCCACGTAAAACTGCTCCGGGGTCAGCTGTTTCATCCATTCGGCAGTGGTTTTTCTCACCTTCGGGGCATCGTCATCCTGCCGGACGGTGTCATCGCTCATGGGGAATTTCCTGTTTTCTTTTCGACCAAGAAATAGGGAGAAGAAGCATTGGAGGCAAGGTGCCCGGCAAGGCCGCCGGTGCATCGGTGCAATTGTAACGAGGCGAGGGCAGGGAATGCAAGGAACCTGGGCGGTAAACTGTGAAGTCGCGGTGGCTGTTTCCACGCCCGATCAGCGCGCCAGAACGTTCATCACCGTCTTGATCCGGTTGCCGCCCTCCTGACGCGCCTGGAAGACACAGTTTTCCGCCGCTGCAAGGATGAATTCGGGACTTTCGCTGACACCGGTCTGTTCAGCCACCGCACAGGCCGCGCCGACGGAAGCCGTTACAACCCCGGCGCCGCGGCCATTGTCCGGATTGGGAATTCCAAGATCGCGGATCGCGAGGTGTATATAGGCGCCGATGGTTTCCGCTCCCTGTTCATGGGTTCGGGGCAGCAGGATGGAAAATTCCGAGGTGGCCGTGCGAGCGGTGATATCCGCCGGGCGCCGGGCAATATCCTTCAGGGTTTCGGCAACCCTGGTGAGGCAGTCTTCTGCGGCGGCGGGACCGTTGTGCTCGGCCAGTGCATCGAACCGGTCGAGCGAGACCCTTATCAGGCTGGTGTGGGTTTTCTCGCGCAGGGCGATTGCCCATTCCCGCTTCAGGTTGTCTTCAAAAGCACGCCGGTTGAAGAGCCCGGTCACGGGATCCGTCTGGGTGGCCGCCTCCAGTTGGGATTCCAGCTCCTTGCGCTTTGCGATGTCGCGCAGATAAACCGCGAATGCATAAGGCGCTCCGGCGGCGTTTTCCAGAAGATGTGTCCTGACCTCGGCCCAGATCACCGGTCCAAAAGCGGAACTGAACTGAAGGTCCGCGTGGGGCAGGGGGCGTGCGGTGTCGCCGTTGCCGGACAGAATCCGCTGCAACAGTTCCGCGTTTGCGTTCGATCCGCTCACCTGGACGAGGCTGCCCAGATGGCCGGCGAGCTTTTCCGCGCGCCACCCGAACAGACGTTCCGCTGCCGGTGAGATGAACAAGGGCGTTCCGCGCAGGTCGAGAAGTATAACGGCTTCGTTGCTGAGTCTCACGAGCGATTCAAAGTCGATGCCCGACGGGCGGAGCGGTTCCCGGCCGGAGGGAATGTCCTTGCTGGAGTCCAAAGCCATCTTTGCCTCACTCAGAATGCCGGTGGCAGTCCTGATGAAAACTGAACGGTATTTACGTCGAGAAATCAAGATGTTTACACAAGGCCGTGCCGCCGGAATACGGCTTTCAAAGTCGGAAGTTTGTTGGAAAGGACTGGAAATTCACCGTTGTTTGCAATCCTCCATTGTAGCAGCTTTTGGCAGTCCTTAAAGAAACAGACCGGCGGAATGAATTCCCCTCGGCAAATGCACCGATATGGGAATGTGAAATTACCGGATATCGTCTGGCGGGAGCTTGAACAGGCAAATTCACTTGCCTAAGACATGTCATAAAATTTCCAGGCCGCTATTATCCGGCGGAAAGGTGCTGATTCGCAGTAATCGGCACCGGCGGTTTCTAGCAAAACGTGACGAAAGATCAGTATGACGCCAGCAGTGATCGACGACACCACTCTTCTCGCCGTTCTGGCGCCCTTCGCGGCAGCTGTCGTCGCGCCTGCCCTGACACGCTGGTTCAAGCATAATGCAGCCTGGCCCCTGGCGCTGGTGCCGGCGCTGATCTTCCTGCATTTCACCGGCTTCATCGGGCCGGTTTCCGAAGGTGAGACCTTTGTCGCGGCAAAAGCCTGGGCGCCAAGCTACGGCGTCAATTTTTCCGTCTATGTGGATGGATTGTCGACGCTGTTCGCGCTGCTGATTTCCGGCATCGGCACGCTGATCATCCTTTATGCGGGCGGGTACATGAAGGGCCATGCGCAGCAGGGGCGGTTCTTTTCGTTCCTGTTCCTGTTCATGGGATCGATGCTCGGTCTGGTGCTGGGCAACAATCTGATCTCGCTGTTTATTTTCTGGGAACTCACGTCGGTGACGTCCTTCCTGCTGATCGGTTTCGACAACCTGCGCGCCGCCTCACGGCGCGCAGCGTTACAGGCGCTGCTGGTGACGGGGGGAGGCGGCCTCGCCCTCCTTGCGGCCTTCATCCTGATCATCTCCGCGACGGGCGAGATCGAAATGTCCGTTCTTCTGGGATCGCCGGACATCATCAAGGACACAGGGCTTTACCTGCCGATCTTTATACTGGTGCTTGGCGGGGCGTTTACAAAGTCGGCGCAGTTTCCCTTTCATTTCTGGCTGCCGAACGCCATGGAAGCGCCGACGCCGGTGTCGGCCTATCTGCATTCCGCCACGATGGTGAAAGCAGGCGTCTATCTGCTCATGCGCATGCATCCGCTTCTGGGCGACACCGTGCTCTGGACGACCGTTCTGCCGCTTTTCGGAGGGGTGACGCTGCTTGTGGGGACGCTGCTTGCGGTGCGCCAGACCGACCTGAAGCTGATGCTGGCTTATACGACCGTTGCCTCGCTCGGTCTGCTGGTCATGCTGACCGGCACCAGCAACGAAAAGGCCCTGGAAGGAGCGGTGCTTTATCTTCTGGCGCATTCGCTCTTCAAGGGCGGGCTCTTCATGGTTGCCGGAACAATCGATCACGAGGCCGGAACGCGGGACGTCACAAAACTCGGGGGGCTGAGATCGGCAATGCCGATCACCTTCGCCGCCGCCTGTCTCGCGGCACTGTCCATGGCCGGGTTGCCGCCTTTCATCGGGTTCATCGCCAAGGAAGTCCTTTATTACGGCACCTGGGGCTGGCCGGGAGCGGGGCTGGCCGTCACGCTCACCGCGGTGGCCGGAAACGCCCTGATGCTGGTGATTGCCGCCGCCGTCGCCCTCAAGCCGTTTCTCGGGCTGAAGGTCGAAACGCCGAAACACGCCCATGAGGGGCCGGTGCTGCTCATCGCCGGACCGGTGGTCCTTGCCCTGACGGGACTCGTTCTCGCGCTGATGGCGCATACGACCGGCGAACTCTTTGTGGGACCCACGCTTTCGTCCCTGACCGGCGAGTTCACGCATGTCGAACTTCATCTGCTGCCTACATCGGTCAACGCGCCGCTGATCCTGTCCCTCATCACCATCGGCCTGGGCATTGTGCTGTTCACGCAGCTCGACAGGCTGCGCGGGCTGATCGCCGCGGTTCTGGAGGCCATCGGCTGGGGACCGGACAAGGGGTTCGATCAGTTCGTATCCGGCGTAGTCGGCTTCTCCGGCCGGTTCTCCCGACTGGTCCAGACCGGCAAGATGCAGACCTACATGATCGTGATCTTCGTGTTCACCGCGATTGCCGTTCTGCTGCCGGGCTATCTGACCGGCAGTTTTCCGGCGATGCCGGAAATGCCGAAGTACCGTTTTTACGAATGGGGCATTTTGTTCATCGCGGTGCTGGGCCTGATCGCGGTGCTGATCGCGAAAACCCGCCTGACCGCCATCGTCTCGCTGGGCATCCAGGGGTTTGCCGTGGCGCTGATCTTCATGATGTTCGGAGCGCCCGACCTTTCCTTCACCCAGTTCATGGTCGAAACGCTTTCCGTCGTCATCCTGGCACTGGTCATGACGCGGCTCAACCTGATGCCGAGCGACCACCGCGCGGCGCCCGCCGCGCTTCTGACAGGGATTGTTGCCTGTGCCGTCGGTCTCGGGCTGACACTGACCCTGCTTGCCATCACCCAGCAGCCGTTCGACACCCGCCTGTCGGATTTCTTCGCCCAGTTCAGCCGGTCGATCGCTCACGGGCGCAACATCGTCAACGTGATCATCGTCGACTTCCGCGGTTTCGATACGCTCGGTGAAATCGCGGTGGTGGTGCTGGCGGGCCTGTGCGTGCTGGCTCTGATCCGGGTGCGGACGAAACCGGACAAGACCGTCGAGGCCTCCACCACGGATGCCGTTCAAGCCCAAGCCTCGGAGGCCCGCTGATGCGCACGATCATCTTCCGCACCATCGCGCCCTATCTGACGGCGCTCATGGTCCTGTTTTCGGTGTTCGTGCTGCTGCGCGGCCACAACGACCCGGGCGGCGGTTTTATCGGCGGCCTGATCGCGGCCTCGGCCCTTGCTATTTTCGGTATCGCCTGCGGTGTCGCCTCCGTGCGCCGCGCCATCTACTTTCATCCCATGGGGATTGCCGCCTTCGGGCTCTTCCTTGCGGCGCTTGCCGGAATGCTCTCCTTTTTCAAGGCGCAGGCCTTCATGACCAGCCAGTGGCTGATTTTCGACCTGTTCGACGTGGAGGTCGCCCTGTCCACGCCGATGGTTTTCGACATCGGCGTCTATCTCGTCGTGGTCGGAGCGATCGGTTCCATCGCCCTTGCCCTGGAAGAAAGGGAGATCGACTGATGGAGACCGGTGTTGTCATCCTGATCGGCCTGTTTTTTACCGTGGCCGTTTACCTGATGCTCTCTCAGCAGCTTGTGCGGATGCTGCTTGGCATCGCCATTTTGGGCAATGCGGTGAACATGCTCATCTTCACCAATGGCCGGCTGACCCGTGAGGTGCCGCCTCTCATCCCCGAACACCTGTATTCGCCGGATGTGGTCACCGCCAATCCGCTGCCGCAAGCGCTGGTGCTGACCGCGATTGTGATCTCGTTCTCGTTTTTCGCCTTTCTTCTGGTGCTCGCCTTCCGGGCCTATCAGGAACTGGGGACAGACGGTGTCAATGAAATGCGTCTCGCCGAACCTGAAGACGACCAAACTCCGCCGCAGGGATACTAGACTTTATGGCCGGTTCTTCCGTTTCCGTTGATCTCACCGAAGCCATGGCGACGGCACATGTCGCTGCCGGCGACTGGCTCGTGGTCGCACCGACTCTCATAACGATACTGGGCGGGTCGTTGTGCCTGATGCTGCGCAAGAACACCGATCTCCAGCCCAGGATCGGCATCGGGTTTCTGGCGGTGCTTGTGCTGGCCAACCTGGCCCTGCTGATCCGCGTGCTCGATCATGGCGTCATCACCATGGTCATGGGCAGCTGGCTGCCGCCGTTCGGGATCGCCTTCACCGTCGATACGCTCGGAGCGACGCTGTCGCTCATCGGCTCAATTGTGGCGTTCTGCGCAGGCGTGTTCGGCGCGGCGACCGTGGACAGTACGGGCCGCCGTTACGGGTTCTATCCGTTTCTGCTGCTCCTGATGACGGGCGTATGCGGTGCCTTCCTGACCGGCGACATCTTCAACCTTTATGTCTGGTTCGAGGTTCTCTTGATCTCTTCCTACGGGCTGCTGGTTTTGGGCAATGACCGGATCCAGCTGGACGGGGCGGTTAAATACGGTGTGCTCAACCTGGTGGGGACCAACCTCTTTCTGATCGGAACCGGCCTGCTTTACGGCATATTCGGCACGCTCAACATGGCCGATCTGACCCAACAGGTGGCGGCGCTGGAAAATCCCGCTTCCGGTACGCTTGCGACGGTCGCGGCTCTGTATTTTCTCGCATTCGCCATGAAGGCGGCGGCCTTTCCTGTCAATTTCTGGCTGCCTGCCTCCTATCACACGCCCAATGTCGTGGTCTCTGCGGTTTTCGCCGGGCTGTTGACCAAGGTCGGCGTTTACGCGCTGATCCGGGTCTTTGTCATGATCCTGCCGGCCTCGCGCGGCTATCTTTCGGATGTGATCGCCCTGGTGGCGATCGCGACGCTGCTCACCGGCGCCCTTGGCGCGCTCGCGCAAAGCGAGGTCCGGCGTCTTCTCGGATATTTGGTGATTGCCGGTATCGGTTCGATGCTGGCCGGGCTCGCGGTCGGATCGACGCTGGCGATCTCCGGCGCAATCTTCTACGCCGTGCACTCGATCATCGTGATGACGGCGCTTTACATGGCGGCCGGCGTCATGGCGATGATGGGAGGTTCCTACGACCTTCGCAAACTAGGCGGGCTTTACCAGAAGAGCGCGGCTTTCGCGGCGGTGTTCCTGGTGCTGGCGTTCGCCGTGTCAGGTCTGCCACCCTTTTCCGGCTTCTGGCCCAAGGTCATTCTGGTCGACGCCGCCTTTTCCGATGGCCGGGCATGGCTCGGAGCGGCTATCCTTGTCAGCGGCTTCCTGACGACGCTGGCGATGGGCCGGATCTGGATATTCGCCTTCTGGCGCGGCGGTCCCGAAGGAACGCCCGACGGGCAGACCGCGCCGGTCACCGCCGGTACGGCTGTATCGGAAGCACAGCTTTCAGGCGGTGCGGTCTGGCTGCCGCTGGGCATTCTTACCGCCCTTGTCATCTATTTCGGACTGCAGCCGGAATGGATGCTGGAACTTTCAACACAGGGCGCGAGCGGTCTCGTTGAACCGCTCGATTACCTGCGGTCGGTCTTTGGAGACCAGGGATGACAAGTCTATTTCTCATCAACATTCTTCTGGCGCTCGCCTGGGGCGCGGTCACGGGCAGCTTCTCGGAAGTCAATCTCGCCTTCGGCTTCGTGCTCGGCCTGGGGGCACTCTACCTGATCCGAGAACAGGTGGGCACGACGACCTATTTCCAGCGTTTCGCCAGAGGCATCGGACTGGCGGCCCTGTTTGTCTACGAACTGGTCCTGTCCGCCTGGCGCGTCGCGGTCATCGTGCTGCAGCCCCAGATCAGGCTTCAACCGGGGATCATCGCTTTCCCGCTGACCGTGGACAGGGACTTCGAGATCACCATGCTGGCCAATCTGATCACCCTGACGCCAGGTACGCTCTCCGTCGATGTTTCCGAGGACCGCAAGACGCTCTATGTGCATTGCATCGACGTGCCGGATCCACAGGCGACGATCGACGACATCAAGAACGGTTTCGAGCGCAAAATCCTGGAGGTGTTCAGATGACTTCTCTTGAAGCCTTCTCATCGGCGTTTCTGGATGTCGCCGTCAGGATCTCGCTGGCGATCCTGACGATTTCCTTCATCATCATCGTGGTCCGCACCGTGAAGGGGCCGAGCCTTCCGGACCGCGTCGTCGCACTGGACATGCTGGTCGCCGTCGGTATCGGGTTTATCTCGGCCATCGGGATTCTGACCGGTTATTACCTTTACATCGACATCGCCATCACCCTCGGCCTCGTCGGGTTCCTGGCAACGGTCGCCTTCGCGCGTTTCGTCCTCAACCGGGGGCGGGCCGGCGACAAGACGATCATGGCGGAAGTCGAAGAAAGCATCAAACGCAGAAAGGCGGGGCAATGACCGCTGTCGTGGAGATCGTTTCCGGCATTATGCTTATCATTGGAGCGCTGTTCGCGCTGGTGGCGTCAATCGGTCTTATCCGGTTGAAGGACGTCTATATGCGCATGCACGCGGCGTCGAAAGCGGGAACACTCGGGTCCGGCGTCATGCTGCTGGCCATGGCTGTGCATTCGAGTGACCTTGCCGTGGTAACACGGGCGCTTGCCGGCGTTGTTTTCTTCTTGCTGACCGCCCCAATTTCGGCTCATTTATTGGCGAAAGCTGCTTATGCGGCTGGATATCGCCCGTGTGCCGATACAAAAGAAGATGCCCTGGCCGGAACAATCAGGCCAAAGGGGCAGGGGTGATCACAGATTATGCATCGCTGTGGATAAAGACTGGACAGGCGGCAATACTATCACTTCATTGTCAGTTTAGATGCATGCCGAACAGCCAATATTTATAGAATTTGATTTTTATTGACACTATCTGCCTTTTATTTGATTTATGGGGTTGCCGTATCAGGAACCCGGCGATATAAGGCTGTGACGATTACCTGCAAAGTAGAATCGGCTTTGATTTCTAAAATCCGCAAGTAACAGAAAATCTATAAATGCTTGCGGTGCCGAATTTTGCAGGTTAGCACCGAAATTTGAATTGAATTCAGTAAAGAGCGGGTGAAATATGACTGATAGTCCGGTGGATGCAAATTTGATTGACCTAACGGCAGACATTGTCTCAGCTTATGTGAGCAACAACACCGTTGCGTCTACAGATCTGCCAAACCTGATCAGCGACGTGTACGGCGCTTTGCAGAAGACCGCGACGGCTTCCAATGAACCGGAGCCGGAGCCGTTGAAGCCTGCGGTACCGGTCAAGAAATCTGTCATGCCGGACTTCATTATTTGTCTGGAAGACGGCAAGAAGTTCAAGTCGCTCAAGCGCCACCTGCGGACCCACTACAACATGACCCCGGAAGAATACCGGGAAAAGTGGGACCTTGGAACGGACTATCCGATGGTCGCGCCGAATTATGCGGCCGCCCGGTCCGAACTGGCCAAGAAAATGGGCCTTGGCCAGCAGCGCAAGCGCGCCAAGTAAAGCCTGACAGATCCGGTAAAACTGAAAAAGAGCCGCTCATTGGGCGGCTCTTTTTCATTTTGAGGTTTTACAGGATCGATTTGTTTTCAGATCTACCGGCACGAATACATGGCAAGTTGTGCGAACCCTATGCTGCGGCCAGGGCGGCTTCGGCATCCGCGCGGATCCGTCCGACCATGGATCTGAGACCGTTGGAACGCTGTGGCGTCAGGTGATCCTGCAGTCCGAGTTTGGCGAACAAACCCTCAACATCCGTATTCAGGATCTCCCGGGCGGTCTTGCCGTTGAAGAGAGCGGTCACCACCGCCACCAGCCCTTGCACGATCAGGGCGTCGCTGTCGCCTTTGAACGACAGCACCGGGACGCCGTCCGGACCGGTGTCGATGGTTGTGATCAGCCAGACTTGCGAGACGCAGCCACGAACCTTGTTGGCGTCCGTGCGTTCTTCCGCGGACAACTCGGGAAGTTCCCGGCCGATGTCGATCAGGTATTTGTAACGATCTTCCCAATCGTCCAGAAATTCGAAAGTCTCGAGGATTTCACTTATGTCTGTCGTCATTGCGCCGGTCTTTGAAGAGGTGGTTGTTCTTCATATAACTCCCAGGCGGCAAAGTGCAAACTCATCCGGGATGGGAGAGGGAACGGCGCGAGGTTTTTTGGGAAAAGAAACGCCGCAGATGAAGTGGGCAGCTTCTCATCTGCGGCGCAGCGGATAGACCCGCTGAAGTGAAGCCGTCTTGGCGGAGCTGCCATGCAGCACCGCGTCAGCGGGGCACAATCGGCCGTTTTGGGCCCAACGGGGCAGAGGACCCTAAACGGCCTGCGTACTCAGGTCTTGCGGCCTGAGCGTGGTTTGGGCCGGGGGACCGGCCCAAATACCGTCTCCGCGGGGGAGACGCTGTCCAATACCGGCTGCAACAAAGCACCGGCGGAGGAAATCTCATGCGTTTCACCGGATTGCGGCGCGGCGGTCGACCCTGTCACCAGGGCGTCGTTTTCGGGGCGGGCCTCAACCTGCGTGTCGAGATACTCATAGACGATGCGGACGCCGTCGCGGGCGCGGCTGCCTATGACGGTCAGCGCGTTTCCGCCGGTCTCGCAGGCTTGCGGATTGCGCTCGCAGAAGCCGCCGATATCCGAAACGGTTGCCTGAGCCACCAGAAACGCGGACACCGGGTCCACAGTTTCAGTAGGGGTGGTGTTTTCCTGATCCGATCCAAAGGGAATCAGAACCAGCACCAAGGTTAGCCAGAAGGCCGTCCTCAAGAGAAAGAACATATCGCTACCCATAGTCTGTTCGATCTTGCGTGCCATTTTTCTGCCGGCACGCGTGTTATGGAGGCACCATAGCAAGGACATGAGAATGGCCGGTTGAACCGGAAAGTCGAATTTTTATAAAACAAATCAGGTATTTGAAGCGATTTTTCCGAAAAATTGATTCAAATTTTAGTCAATTCCGGGCAAGCGTTTGAACATAGTGACATTTCGGGATTTTTTCCGCGTTTCGATTTCATCCTTTATCGTTCCTTAAGTGCTCGGCGACAGAATGGTTTACAGGAGCTGCGAGCGGGAATTCCTGCGTCTGTCGTGTGGTAGTGTAGAGTGCGTAACCTTTTGAGTTTTCTGAGAGTTTGTCTGAGCCATTGGGCCTCGCGGGTCGACGGGATGATTCATCCCCAGGCCGCCGGGGACAGTTTTTTGGCGCCGTTGCACCGGTCTTTCCTGATAAGTTCCATGTTGAGCGGCGCCGCCGCGCTTTTTGTCTTGCCCCTGCATCTGGCGCTCGCCGGACCGCCGCACGTGGCTGAAATTCTTGTGCTGGCATGGATGCTGAGCCAGTGGCCTCTGGCGCTGTATCTCTCCCAATCTGGCAAGCTGAACCGGGCGATCGGTGTTTCGTCCTCGCTGTTTGCCTGTACTGTCGCGGCTATCTGCATCCTGACTGGAGGAAATGCCTCCTTCGCGGCGATCTGGCTGCTGATTCCCCTGGTGGAAGCAGCCTTTTCAACCAGCCGGAAAACACCGGTCCTTGTCGCCACGCTTTGCGCCGTTCTGCTTGCAGCCATCACCTTCTTGCCGCTTCCGCAGCTTCAGTTCCAACCCTTGCAGGGGCCGGCTCTGTTCGTCACCACCCTGGCTGCGCTGATCTATGCGGGAATGCTGGCGTACCGTCTGTCTGTCGACCGGAAGCGTGCCCGGAACGCCATGCTCGCATCCGAAAGCCGGCGGCAGCTGATGAGCCAGAGTGTCTCGGAGGTTTTCTGCGAACTCGATCCGGGCGGACGGATCCGGGTTCTGGGAGGACCGGTCAAGCGCATCTTCGGTGGCCTGCCGGTGGCAGGCGGGGAGGACTGGCTGTTTCAACGGCTGCATGTGGCGGACAGGCCGCTCTACCTGACCAGATTGTCCGACGTCCGGCACAGCGGTGCGCCGGCTGTGTTCGATGTCCGCGTTCGGGTTGGCGCCAGCGTTCCCGGCGAGACCGGTCAGGCGGAATACCGGCAATTGCAATTGCATATCAAGGCTCAGGGGCATGAGGGGGGGCAGACGCTGTCAGCGGCGGACCGGCAACTGCTGCTTCTGATCCGGCAAACGGATGACCGCCTCTTATCGGACGAGGCCGAAGCGATTGCCTCCCCGCAGGAAAGCCGGACGGCCGGCATTTCCAGAAAACTGCTTGAAACCGCGGGAATGGATGCCCGCAAGGTCTTTGCCGACATCATCGCTCAGGCGGTCGCGTTGCAAACGGTTGGCGGGGTGGGGCCAGGAAGTGCCGCGCATGCCGCCGCCGGCCGGCTGAGGGCTGCCGGCGAGGCAGGCCTTGAAGAGCTCGACGCCGTTCTGGATTTCCGGCCGGGCCTGTCCGCGGTCCCTGAACCGGACTATGGCACGATCGACATTTTCGCCTGTCTGGCGCAATGCCGTAAACTGGTGACGCCGATTGCCGACCGGCGCGGTGTGGAGATCGAAACAGAGGAAGCAGACGATTTGCCACCCGCGGTCGCGGACGGGAAATGTCTTCGCCAGGCGCTGTGCTTTATCCTGTCCGATATGGTCGAGACCTCCGAAAGCGGGGCGGTTGTCACGGTTTCGGGACAGACGGATCGCGGCGATCTTGAAATCGTGTTGTCCGTCAAGAACCGGCATTCCAGTTTGAGCTGGAGTTCGGATGCGTCCCGGCCGGTTCTTGATTTTGCCAGGGAATTGCTGGAAAGGACCGGCGGAAGCGTTTCGGTTCAGACCATGCTCGGGCATGGTGAAAGTGTCGCCGTACGGTTGCCCGTTCGCCCCGTCCCGGCCAGGCGCGCCGGTCCTATCCATGCGGATCCGGCCGGTGGGCCGGTCGCGAAATCGGCATAGGCGGCGGCATGGCAAAACCGGTAAAAAAGAAAAAACAGGCCAAGGCCCCCGACTCTTTCATGACGCGGGCGGGACATGTGGCGCTGGACAATCCGGTGGCAGCGGGCGGTACGGTCGTCATGGGGCTGACAGCCTGTCTGATCGTCGCCAACGCGGTCGGACTGCAGCCGGGCCGCCACCCCGCACCGCTCTTCGCCACGCGCGATCGCTCCGATGCCTTACAGCTTTCCGAACCCGGAGACCGCCGCGGCGGATTGCAGATCCAGGAGATCTCGACGCTGGTGCTTGATCTGCAGATCTCGTTGAGGAAGATCGGGCTGTACGAAGGACCGCTCGACGGCCTGAACGGTCCGGCAACGGAGCGCGCGATCCGCGCCTTCGAACGCCGCGCCGGACAGCAGGAAACCGGAGAAGCCAGTGAGGCCCTGCTGGCGCTCGTCCTGATGCAAGGGGATGCACCGGTTGCCGGACAGATGCCCGTCCCGCGCGCCAAACCGGGGTTCTCCGGCACGCCCGTTCAGGAAGCCGGCACCGAAACCGTTGCCGGCATCGATGCGGATCCCCGCCTGATGAAGATACAAAAGGCGCTGTCGGAACTCGGTTACGGCCCGCTGAAAGCCGATGGGCTTAAAGGGGCGAACACGACGATGGCCATCAAACGGTTCGAACTCGACCGCGGTCTGCCGCTGACGGGCGAACCCGGCGCGGAAGTGATCGAGCGCCTGGAAATGATCAGCGGCCGCTCGCTTTCCGGCTGATTTCTGATATGAGACAGCTGCGTTGAAAGTTCAGCTGCGGCGCAATCATGCCGCCGGTGAATTGCGCCGTTTCCAGTCGAGGACCGATCAATGCGGGTCACGTCCGATTTCTTTGTCAGCGCGCTTGTCCGCCGGATCTTCAACGCCGGTGGCTTCGCGGCTGTTTCGAAACGCGGAGCGCCGGAAGCGGGTGCTGTTTTCGTAAGCGTCGACCGGCTGGATGGAACCTACGATTTTTACGGCCCCGCACCGCAATCCATGTTCAGCGACCTGCCTGACGGACGCCTGTTCGAGCGTGTTCTCCTGCAGGCAGACCGGGACATGCTGGCCGACCGCCTTCAAAAGGAACGCCGGATGGACCCGGATTACTGGCTGGTGGAGATTGAGGCGCGGGACGGGCAGGTGGACCTGCCGCTCGCCGGGGAGGAGCCCGAAACCGATCCCGGCAAGGGCGTGTTCCGTTTTTAAGCGTTTTGCGTTCGCAGGAATTCAGCATCATGACCTGGAACAGGAGGTGCAAACCGGGTGGTTCCCGGGTCAGCCGCCGGTTTTCTGGCGCGCGGGGCTGATTTCGCTGTTCGTGGCTGTCCGTGCGGATTCCGTGCGGCGCCTGCTCTCCTGATACTGGGGCACATGCCGGGGGGATGGGGTTTCCGTAGTCTGGTCCTGCAGCATCCACTGACCTGCCAGAACCCCGGCGGCGCCGACGCTCAGCGTCCGGTGGAGGCGCAGCAGACCGCGCAGATCCGCCAACGGCATATGTTCTCCGAACAGCCGGATCAACACCGTGGCGGTCTGTGAGGCGGACATGCCGAGAGCTTTCAGGGCAATCGTCAGACCGTCACTCTGGTCCGTCTGCAGCAGCAGGTCGCACACCGGCTGCGGCAGGCTCAAGCCCTGACAGAGGAGATCGGCGAAGCGCGGCCGGTCGCTGACAAGGGCTTCGGCCACAAGGGCATCGCAAAGGTGGAGGCCGGCGCTATCCTGGCGGTGAACCGCAACGGGACCGGGCGTCCGGGCCTGTTTGACCAGGCTGGCCATCTCGGCCGCGGCAATGGCTTTTGCCTTGAGCGGGGCCGGAAGGTGCAGGTACTGGCCCATGAGACCGTCGGGACTCAGCGCGTCCTGGCCGGCCAGTTCCATGCCGAGCGCGGCGACGATATCGCCCCGGCGGCTGAGCTTGTCGTGATGAATGGGCGCAAGGCGGATGTCGTCCCTTTGCAGGAGAATCCGTATGGAGTCGGCGCCGCCATGCTCGCACAGGGCGCTGAGAACCGATTCGCGCAGCGATGGGCGGTTTGCAATTGCCCGTCTGAGAGACTCCGGTCCTGACTTAACCTTGCGTAAGAGGAGATCCACAGAAAGCCTTTGAGTGTAACGAAGCGCCGGATAGGCGGTCAGTTCGTCCTCGTCGGAGGCAAGAATTTCCAGCAGATCGTCCGGTATTTCCGGATGAGCTGCGAGCATGGAGGCAATCCGGCGGCGGTCCGGAAGTGTGGTTGCCGGCAGGAGATTGCGCGCCAATTCCAGAAATATCTTTTGTTCTTCAACGTCATGTCGGGACTTTCCGACGAATAGTTCTGTCGCCGCGAGCAGGACGCAACGCTCCTGCGGGGGCTTTTTCCGGCTTGGTGCGGAAGTCTCAACGGGTTGATTGAAGTGAGGCCTTTGACGCATGACACCTGTCTACAAGATACAGAAGACCGGACCACCGGCTGAAGTTGTTTCATTCAAATTGCCTTAAAAGCGTTAGCATCCTGTTAACCCTGACGGCTTCTTAATGAAGCTCGCAGGAAGTAATGCGTCGCCCGTTTGACCGTGTTCCGCCGGTAATACGCCGCCGGAACAGCAGGAACCGAAGGAGGAGACGATGGGCAATTTGTTGGACTTTGCGTCCGCACACCGGCCCACTGCACGCGTGGGTCGTCATTCCAATAGCCGGCACTCGACCAGCCGGGAGGCCTATGGAGAAGTTATCCTCTTCCCAGGTGTCCGGTATGAGCGCCATGACCTTGATCTTGCCGCACGAATCGCGACCATCGGGAAGGCTGCTGGACCAGCCGGTTCCGACAAGGACTGACGGTCGTGTCGCTCCAGCCGTGTTGCCGACGTCTTTAGCGGTCTGGAGAAACGCCCTATGGGCAAATGTGAAGCGGTACATTCCGGTTCCGCGCGGGGCGGGAGACACAGGCGGGGGCGCGCCTTGACGCTGGCCGCCGTTTTTCTCGCGACAGCCACCCTGGCCGCCTGCGTGCGGCCGACGGGTGACTTCGACCGGGCCAGACCGTCCGTGATCCATGACGATCTGATGCCGAAGGCCGGCGACGAGGCCGCGCGGCTGCGCGGCGATCCGGTGTCGAAATTCAATTACACCAATGACGAAAAGCTGCTGCGCAACCGCGGCTGGACGCTGATCCGGCCGCCCTGGACCAAGGACTGGATCGGCGGAACCATAGTGGAACTGGCGCGCACGCGTGTCATGCCGGAAACCGAAGGCCGGGTGCCGCCCGATCTTTACCTGATCTATCTGCGCTCCGACAAATTCAAGTCTTCAGACGCCCGCTACGACAAGATCGCGTCGGATGCCACCGGCGACGCGGAACTGGTCATGCCGTTCTGCACGGTGGCGATCCGGGTCCAGAAGGCGGATGACGAACGGTTGAGGGTTCTGCGCAACAAGACGGTGACCACCGAGGAAACCTATGACGGCGCCAAGGCACGGGTCTGGGAAAACCGGGTGATGACCAAATGGGTCGGCCAGGCGCTGCGCTACCGGATCATCGCCTACAAGAAGGCGCTTGAGGGGCTGGAGATCGAAACCCCGACCCAGAACAGGGTCTGGAAGGTCAACAATGCCATCCGCGAACTTGAGGGCCAGGTGAAGCTGGCCGAGGAAAGCTGCGAACGCGGCGGCGGCTACCTCAGCGAGGCGCCTGCCAAAAGGTCGCGGATATTCACGGGCTGGGGAGTCGAGCGCGCGCCGGTGGTGAAGTAGGCCAGCCGACTCTGTACATTTTCACGAGCCATTAGTTGAAAGCACTCTTATCCGGTCCGATTTCAAGCATCCGGTCAACGGCATCCGGTCTGTTTCGGCAGCCTGGAATTCGCCCTTAGAGGGTCAAGTGGCGGAATTCGAATGCCGTCAAATCGTCCCGCAACGGGCCGCCCTCAGTGCCAGGTCGACCTCATCGGCTTTCGAAGAGTGCGGAACAAAGGCCCTCAAAAGCGCAAAGCCGCTGATCGGCTCGGGGGTTTCAATGACGATCAGGTCTTCAAGATTTTCCGGCGGGTTCTCGCGCAGGATGGAGAGCTGCTGGGTGGTCAGAACCAGCATCGAAAGGCGTTCGGCGCCGGCGGTGCGGTTGTTGAGGCTGTAGACGGCCTCGCCGGCGGCGTTGAACAATCCGATGGACCAGAAAGAGACGGGAATGCTGGCGTCGAAAAGCACCGGCCCGTCGGCGAGCTGGAAACGGCAGGTGGCGTGTTTCATCGCCGGATCGAGATCCGGCAAGGCTTCCTGGCCGCGTTTGACGTCGGGCAACAGGTTGAACTTCCGGTCGGTGCCGTAGGTGGCGATGTTGTCATAGGCGCTATGCTGCACATTGCGGGGAATGCTGAGCACCACCAGAATATGAATGACGGCCGCAAGGCAGAGCGTCGCCAGAATACCGACCGTCAGGGTGAAGCGGGGCGAAAGGCTCACGGGCAGCCCGTCCTTTCGATCACCGGCATGCTGACGCCGTCCAGAGCCGCGCCTGTGGTGACCGGCGCATCGTAGAGCCGCAGGACGAAACGCAGACCGTCGCTGGCGCTGGCTCCGGCGGCCAGCGGCAGCCAGTTGCCGGAGTGCGGTGCCGCCGCCGCCGCGATCTCGAAGGTGCCGTCCGGGGCGCGCAGAATGTTCTGGCTGACCACATGAACCCGGCCGGGCAGGGTTTCAACGAGGTCGCCTCGGCCGTTGACGGCGGTCAGGGTCCACAGGCGCGCGGACGGGGTCTGTCCGGCTATCCGGTAGACGCAGGTCGGGTCGAGCTGGTGGCCGTTGCTGTCCTGGCGTGCGACCAGCGCCAGGCCTTCACCGCTTGCCAGCGGAATGACCGCACCGCGCGTGTAGATGGCCACGGAATATGGGTCCGCTTCCGCCGTTCCCGCCTTGGGATAGGCCTGCCAGGGCCCGATCGTGACCGCATCGAGTGGCTGTTCGCGCTCGATGACCAGATAGGCGGAACTGATCCCCAGAAGCGAGGCCAGGACCAGTACCAGGGCGATTGCCGTCAGCGTGCGCAGCGGGTGGCTGCGATAGGGGCGGATCACCCTTGGCAGTTCGTTCTCGTACCAGTCGGTTTCGCCGCTGGTGAGGCGCGGCTTGAGGGACGTCTCACTCATTGCGCGGCCGCGTAGTCGGCCGGGACGGATGCCGGTGAAGGGACGGCGCTGGCGTTGGATTGCTCCAGGAGCAGGCGGAAGTCCTTGCCGATGCGCAGCAGCAGGTCCTGTGTGCGCCGTTTCAGGACACGCGGCTGCGGCGCTTGCGCGTCCTGCGCCGCCGGTTTGGCCGGGCTCGCGCGTGCCAGCCTCGGCAGGTTGTCCGCATCGACGCCGGGCATGGCGGCCAGCTCGATGCCGCTATGGGCAAATTCCATGTATTTCTGCCAGGTCATGGCGGGCAGGCTGCCGCCCGTCACGCGCCGGGTGGAGCTGAAGTCGTCATTGCCGAACCAGACAGCGGTGGTGAAATTGCCCGTATACCCAACGAACCACGCATCCCTGTAGGCATTGGTGGTTCCGGTCTTGCCGGCCGCGACCACGCCGTCGATGCGGGCACGCCTCCCGGTGCCGGCCTCGACCACATTGACCAGGATGTCATTGATCTGATGCACCTTGTCTTCCGGCAGAACCCGTTTGGGTGCCGGTTCGTCCCGTTCCCGGCGGTAGAGAACCTCGCCGGCGCTGTTTTGAACCTCCAGGATGGCATAGGCGGTGGCCTTGAGGCCGCCGTTGGCGAAGACGGAATAGGAGGAGGCCATGTCGATCACCGTTACTTCCGATGAACCGATGGGCAGGGAAATCCCGTTTTGAAGTTCGTGGGTAATGCCCATGGCGTATGCGGTTTCGATGATCTTTTCCCGGCCGAAATCCAGCGAAAGCCGGACGGGAATGGTGTTGATCGATTTGGTGAGGGCCGTTCTCAGCGTCACCGGGCCGCGATAGCTTCTGCCGTAGTTCCGCGGCGTCCAGTTGCCGATATAGACAGGCCGGTCCGGCACGATGCTGTCCGGGCCGTAGCCGTTCATGAAGGCGGTGATATAGACGAAGGGCTTGAAGGATGAGCCGGGCTGGCGCAGGGCATTGACCGCGCGGTTGAACTGGCTTTCGCCATAAGACCGGCCGCCGACCATGGCGACGACGGCGCCATCGGGTACTATCGACACCAGAGCGGCTTCGTTGGCGTCGCGCAGCTTGCCGTTTTCCCTCAGCATCGTTTCCACGGCCAGATCCGCCTGGCGCTGCAGGGCAGGGTCAAGCGTCGTGCGCACCGTGACGATGCGGTCCCGGGCAAGAGCCGGATTTCGGCGTGCGAGCTTTTTGACTTCCTCAAGCGCCCAGTCGAGGAAATATTCCGGCAGCTGTTCCTGCGAACGATCCACTGCGACCGCGGGATTGCGGCGGGCACCGATGACCTGGCCCTCGGTCAGGAAACCGGCCTGCACCATGTTGGTCAGCACCTCGTTGGCGCGGGCGCGGGCGGCGGGCAGGTTGATATGCGGGGCATATTTGGTGGGCGCCTTGTAGAGCCCGGCAAGCATGGCGCTTTCGGCGAGGGTCAGTTCGCGCACATTCTTGTTGAAATAGAATTCGGCCGCCGCGGTTACCCCGAACACGCCGCCCCCCATATAAGCCCGGTCCAGATAGAGCTTGAGGATTTCCTGCTTGGAGAGATTGGCCTCAAGCCACAGCGCCAGATAGGCTTCCTTGATCTTGCGGATCAGGCTGCGTTCGTTGCTCAGGAAGAGGTTCTTGGCAAGCTGCTGGGTGAGGGTCGAGCCACCCTGGACGACGCCGCCCGCCCGGGCGTTTTCGACCATTGCGCGGAAGGTGCCGACAAAATCGATACCGAAATGGATGAAGAACCGGCGGTCCTCGGTGGCCAGCGTGGCTTTCACGAGAGAATCCGGAATTTCCTCCAGAGGCACACTGTCATTCAGCACGATACCGCGCCGGCCGATTTCATTGCCGAATCTGTCCATGAAGGTGACGGCGAAATCGTCGGTGGTTTTCCAATCGGCGTAACGGGTGGCCTCGAAGGCCGGCTGGGCGAAGGCCAGGACGACGATGAAGCCCGCAAGACCGTAGGTGAGGGAATCGGAGGAAAGCTCCGCCAGGGCCCGCCAGATGCCTTTCGCCCGAAAGCGGCGCAAAAAGGCGTCATAGCCTTCGAAAGTCCGGCGTATCGCCGCGCCGCTTTTCCACAAAGCGGTGTCGACAGCCGCATCGAGGCCGAGAAAGAACCGGCGAATACGGTGGCGCTTGCGCGGCGGCGCATTGCCGTCGATGTCACTTGAATGCTGTTCGTCGGCCACGCGAACGGGTTCTCCGGATCAAAATGGATCAATTCAAATTACCGGTTTTTTGTCCGCGTGAAAACCAGTCTCGAACGGCTGTCCTTGAAGTTCTGAGTTTGCCGATCGATCCTGAATACCAGCTTCCTGATGGTAATACTTGCGCAAATTAGGCTGGCGGGCGGGCGGGCCGCGCTTGCCGGAGGAGCAAAGGCATGCTAGGCGCACCGGCAGATCCCGGATTTCCCTGAGGTTCCGCATGCTTCCAATTGCGGTCAGGATGCTCCATTTCCAGCTGCCTTGGCGGGGATTGAAAAACGGCAGATCGATCTGACAGGCGCGGACAATATGATACCGGCAGATACCGAGGGACATCTTCCGTTCTGGAAAACCAAGACGCTTGAGGAAATGAGCGGCCCGGAATGGGAATCGCTGTGCGACGGCTGCGCCCGCTGCTGTCTCAACAAGCTGGAAGACTGGGACACGGGAGAAATCGTCTGGACCGATGTCGCCTGCACCCTTCTGGATGGCGACAGTTGCCGGTGCAAGGATTACGAACACCGCGCGGCAACCGTCCCCGATTGCATTCGTCTGACACCGGAAGAGGTGCGCACGCTCACCTGGCTGCCGCCCACCTGCGCCTATCGGCTCGTGCGCGATGGCGAGGACCTCTACTGGTGGCATCCGCTTGTGTCGAAAGATCCGAAAACGGTGCATCAGGCCGGCATTTCCGTGCGTGGCAGATCCGTGCCGGAGGACGGGATGGCTCTGGAGGAATACGAATTTCACGTCGTCGCCTGGCCCGGGGAATTGCCTGAAACCCGGTGACGGGCCCAGCCGTCCTGTCTCCCGTGAGGCTGTCCTCAGGCAGTCAGCAAATAGGCTTCCACGTGGCGACGAAGCCTGACCTCCAGCACCCCGCGATCCGTAAGCTGATGACTTTTCAGCAGGATCGCGCCATGCACCATGAAAGCAACCAGACCGTCGACCATTTCCGCCGGTGACCTGTCGTGCCGCAAGGCCGGCCGGATGGCTTCGGTGTCCCGCCAGACCTGCAGAAAAGCCGCGAGATCCGCGTCAAGCGCATCGAGCGTTTCGACGAACTCCGAAGCGCAATGCGGCTTGGTCACTCCGATATTGTCGAGAAACAGGCGCAGGATTGTCGGATTGTCGGTGATCACGGCAATAAGGGACATCATCCGCCGAAGGAGTGTGCCGACAGGATCCGACAGGTCTTCAGCCGGGACCTCTTCATTTTGCGAAGGACTGCGGAGCGCGTTGAGCCTGTCCAGAAGCACATAGGACAACAGCCCGTCCATGTCGCCGAAATGAGAAAAAACCGTTCCTTTCGCAACGCCGGCTTCCTGGGCGATGGCGTCGGCCGTGACCAGTTCCAGACCGTGTTTCCGGCTCAGGTCCCTTGCGGCCTGCAATACGCGGGCCCGGGTGGCAATGCTGCGCTGCTGCGGCTTGCGTGTCATGCATTCTCCGAAAAATGACCACGGTCAAAAAATATCTTGACCCAACAACAGGGAGATGTCAAAAAATGACCATGGTCAATTTTCACTTCCTGCCAGAAACGGACTTAAAATGACACGTATTCTGATCCTCGACGGACATCCGGCCAGCGGCACATTCTGCGGCGCCCTTGCGGGCGAATATGCCGGCAATGCCGAAACGAGAGGACATGAGGTGCGCGTGCGGCATCTTTGCGCGACGGACTTCAATCCGGATTTCGGCGTTTCCCGGTTCAAGGATGCACCGCCGCTGGAACCCGATCTTCAGGCGCTGTGGGACGACATTGTCTGGTGCGAGCATTTTGTCGTTTCCCACCCCCTGTGGTGGGGCGGGTTGCCGGCGAAGCTGAAAGGCGTTTTCGACAGGATCCTGCTGCCGGGCAAGGCGTTCCAGTATGTTGCCGGAAAGCCTTTGCCGGAAAAACTGCTCAAGGGGCGCACCGCCGAAGTGCTGGTTACCTCGGACACGCCCGGCTGGTATTTCCGCTGGATCTACGGTGCGGGCGTCAGGAAGCAGACCGAAAAGCAGATTCTCGGTTTCTGCGGCCTGAAACCAAAGGGCTACCACATGTTTTCGCCGATCAGGGGAACGCAGGAGCGCCAACGGGCGAAAATGCTCGCGCGGGCCGGAGCCCTCGGCCGCAAAGCAGCCTGAGAACCACGCCTGTTGCGAGTGTCGTGACGGTCATTTGCCTGCCTCCGCCTTCCTGGCGGCGGCATCGGCGTCTTGCTGCTGCAGGCCGTTGTGAAAGACCACGTAGTACTGATAGATATTGCCGACATAATCGACCGGCTGCCGGCCGATTTCCGACGCGACGACCCACTCCACATTGCCGAACCATTTATCCGGGTCATAGCCCCGGTCCCCGGCTTTCCTGCGCATGGCGTCGAAGCGGCTCGGGCCGGCATTATACCAACCTCCATAAATAAGAACCTATTTGACCGCGACTGGAGCCTGTTCCGCGAGGAGCGTGTTGCAGGGCGATGTGGGACATCGGCCAAGACGCGCGACGTGGCGGAACAGGCTCCAGTCGCGGCCTTCGGTGGCTTTTTCCAGCCCGCCGGACAGCGTTGCGCTGCTTGAACGGCCAAGCAGGCCGTTCTGTGCAACGCGCCTTGCCGGCAGACAGGAAAAAGACCATCAAATGGGTTCCTATTTATGGAGGTTGGTATTATAGGCGGCGAGGGCAAAAAACGTCTGGACCGCCCGATCCCCTGCAAGGTCGGGAAAATAGCGGTCGGCGAGATAGCGCAGATATTTGACGCCGGCCTGCACGTTCTTATCGGGATCCGACGCAACGCCCTCAATTGCGACCGGGGGGGGCGTCGCCGTGGAGGGCTTGATCTGCATGAGGCCGACAGCCCCCGCCCGGCTGCGCGCCTTTGGGTCGAACCTGGATTCCTGGAAGCTCTGGGCGGCGATCAGCAGCCAGTCGAAATTGTATTTTGCCGCGTATTTCTCGAAGACCGCATGGAATTCGGTCAGGTTTTCATCATAGCTGCCCTTGTGGAGAGCCTTCAGGTAGTCCGCGTCCTTCAGATAGCGTTTGAAGATGATGTTGCCGAGCAGCGTGCCCTCTTGCACGGTCCGGGCGAAGTCGTTGACTTCCTTGAGCAGTCCGGGAGGCTTCTTGCGCACGGCTATGGCGATTTCTCCATCCGTGCGCACAGCCGCCTGCGGATGCATTTTCAGTCCCTCCAGAACATCGATCCAGAGTTTCGCCTTGTTCTGGTCGGCAATGATGGCGGGAACGGCGCCGGCGGCGACCATTTCCAGAAGATCCTCCTCCTCGAGCCGTTCGTCCACCGAGACGACTTGCACGGTCTTGCCGTCTTCGCCGGAAAGTTTTCTGTTCAGGGCATCCAGGCTCTGGAAATAGGAAGCGGATTTGTGGACATAGACGGTCCGGCCGGACAGGTCGTGCGGGGAGGTGAAATCGGCAACCGAATCCGCGGTGACCGGGACTTCGCGGGCGTCCTTCAAAAGCGGTATCGAAAAGGCGGCGAGTTTCTCCCGGTCCTGCGTGACGGTCAGATAGCCAAGCGCCAGGTCGCCGCGCCCCTGCGCCAGGTCTGTAAACAGGCGTTCGTGTGAGGTCGGCACGAGGAAGACCTTGACGTCCGCGGTCTTTTTTCCATGCTTTTTGTCGAGATGTTTCGAGAATTCCACCATCAGGTCGGCATTGATGCCGCGCTGGACGCCCTTGTCGATGAAGTATCCGGTTTTCGAGAACGGGATCAGGACACGGATAATTCCGCGCTCGATAAGAGCATCGAGGTCGCCGTGGAACGGTTCTCTCAGTTTTTCTTCCAGTTTGTCCGCGAGCACCGTTTCAGTTGCCGCCACCGGGAGCGCTGTCAGGCACCAGCCGGCAATCGGCAGCAGAAGAAAAGCAAAACGGAACGGACACGCGAAAATGGACTTCAGTGTCATATGTGTCTTTCGGAAAATTGACCTTTGACGCAAGAGTGCGAACTCATCGAGCCCTCAGGATCCGAAGCGCTGCCGCCACGTCGGAACGGGATCGCCCACAGCCGGCGTCGCGTGATATATGCCCCTGGCAATGGCGCGGGCGAGGCAGGAGGCCGCACCCGCACCGAGTTGCACCATATCCTCCAGACCGTTTTCCATTCTGCGCTGGCCGGTGGACAGCGCGAATACCAGATCTCCGTCGAGCGGGGTATGGGCCGGCCATAAAGCCCGGGCGAGCCCGTCATGGGCCATGACGGCGAGGCGCTTGGCTTCACCCTTCGTCAGGATCGCGTCGGTGGCAACGGCGGCGATCGTGGTGTTGGCACCGGCTTTCAGCCCGTCCAGTTTGGTTCTGACCAGAACTGCGTCCTGCGGGAAGGGGTGGGGCATGCCCAGACCGCCGAATTCGCCGCCGATTTCGAAAGGGGCGGCCCAGAAGTGCGCGCTGTCCCCGAGCGTTGCGCGGCCGAGGGCGTTCACCGCGACAATTGCCCCGACCGTGACGCCGTTTTCCAGAACCATGGACGCGGACCCGAGGCCGCCCTTGAGGTTGGCCGTTGTCGCCCCGGTTCCCGCACCGATCGAGCCGAGGGGGAAATCATGACCGATCGCATCCAGCGCGGCCCGGCCGAGATCGCGGTAAGGGGCCGCCTGGCCCCAGCTCTTGTCGCCGCCGTTCAGGAGATCGAACAGGATGGCTGTGGGGACGATCGGCACCCGCACCGGACCGATTTGGAAGCCGTAACCGAGTTCCGCCAGGCGCCCCTGGACCCCGGCGCCGGCATCCAGGCCGAAGGCGGAGCCGCCCGCCAGCACGATGGCATCGATCTTTTCCACGGTCTGTTCCGGCTCCAGCAGCGCGATTTCCCGCGTTCCCGGCGCACCGCCGTGAATGGCGACGGAGGTAACCGCGGGCTCGTCCGGAACAAGGACAGTCGCCCCGGATTTCAGCTCCTGGTCGGATGCGTTGCCGACTTTCAGGCCGGGAACATCGGTGATCAGATTGCGCAGGCCGGCCATGAGGTGTCTGTCCCAGATGTCGCGTGGCGGAAAGACGAGTTTGATCGTCAAGTGCTTACGTGTCGAGGCTTTTGTAGCCCCTTCGGACATAGAGCAGGGATTTGCCCGGATCGGTCATGCGCAAATCGGCGACCGTGCCGACGATGATTGAGTGCGTGCCCATTTCAGTGACCGAAAACACGTCGCAATCGACACTGAGACGCGCGCTGTCCAGTGCCGGGCAGCCCGTCGCCAGCGGTATCCAGTCTCCTTTGGCGAACCTGTCCGGCATGTCCAGATTTTCGCGTCCGGCAAAGGCATCGGAAATCGCCTCGTGATCGTCGCTGAGCGTGTTGAGGCAGAAACAGCGGTTTTTCAGAACCGCTCCGTGGATACGCGTTTCCCGGTTGAGGCAGATCAGAATGCTGGGCGGATCGTCACTGACGGAACAGGCGGCGGAAACGGTTGCTCCCATGCGGCCGGCCGGTCCGTCTGTGGTAACCACATGGACGGCGGCGGCAATGCGGCTCATCGCTTCCCGGAAAATCTTCATGTCGAGCGGCAGCCTGGCCTGATCTGCCGGATCTGAAGAGGATGGGGACATTCTGTCTGCTCCATGGGACAGCGGCGATGGAATCGGGCAAGGCCCAGGGTGCGGCGGAAGTTTATGGGTCCCAGATCAAAGGCGCAATCATAGCGATCCGGCTGGACCGGCTCGCGAACGTGTATTCGAGCGGGATAACATTATTTAGACAAGCCGGATTGAGCTCGGTTTGCGCTCAGGTTAGGGGTAGGAGGCGAGAAAAAAGGATTTTCGGGAGAATGATGAAAAATCGGCAGCTTGCCGCCAGAGTGACCGTTCTGGTTTGCAGTCTCCTCAGCGGGCCGGCCCTTGCCGATATTCCGATTGCGGTCGCCGGGCCGATGAAAGGCCAGTTCGCCGCATTCGGCGCCCAGATGCTGGCGGGTGCCGAACAGGCGGTCGCCGACATCAATGCAGCCGGCGGTGTCAATGGTGAGCCGCTTGTTCTCGAAGTCGCGGACGATTCCTGTGGTGCGGAGACGGCAACTGCCGTTGCCAACCAGATGATCGGCAAGGGAGTCAAATTCGTTGCCGGGCATTTCTGTTTCAGCGGGTCGATCGCGGCAAGCGAGGTTTATTCCGGGGCGGGTATCGTACAGATCTCTCCGGCGACCACCCTGCCAGGTTACACCGATCAGCGTCCTGGAGCCGGCATCTTCCGGCTGGCGCCTAGAGATGACCAGCAGGGCAGGCTTGCCGGGCGCCTTCTGGCGGAGGAGTTCGGCGACGCGCGTGTCGCGATCCTTCACGACAAGACCGCTTACGGAAAAAGCCTCGCTGACGCGGTCAAGATCGAGATGAACCGCCTGGGCAAGTCGGAAAGCATGTCTTACGGGTTCGATTCCGGCGGCCAGGATTACAGCGGGCTTGTGTCCCGGCTGGGCCTGGAAGATGTCGGCGTTGTCTATCTGGGCGGGTATCATCCGGAAGCCGGACTGATCAGGCTTGAAATGAACCGTCAGGGCCTGGAAGCGGTGATGGTTTCCGGGGACGCACTGATGACGGAGGAATTCTGGTCCGTGGCGGGACCGGCGGGCAACGGCACCCTGGTGAGCTATCCGCAAGATCCGCGCGACATTCTTTCCGCCCGCGATCTGGTAAGCGTTCTGGAGGAAGCTGGCAATCCGGCGGAACGCTACGCCCTGACGACCTATGCGGCTATTCAGGCCTGGGCCCAGGCGGCGGAAGCCGCGGGCGGGACGTCTGAAGAAGCGGTCGCCGCTGCTCTCCGAGAAGGTACGTTCCAGACCGTGATCGGGGCCGTTTCCTTCGATCAGAACGGCGACAGCAATGTACCGGGTTATGTCTGGTATGAATGGCGGGACGGCGAGGTCCTGCGAAAATAGCCCTTCCGGCATGATCCGGAAGGGTTAATTCAGAATATGAGTGTGACGGGTTCTATCCGCGCTGCCCCGTGCCGGTGATCTTCAGGTTGACCTTGTCGGCGTAGATCGGCAGGCCGATCTCCATGCCGTAAAGACTCCTCAAGAAACCGCCGGTGACTTCAAAACCGACACGTCCGCCCGCTCCGGTGCCGGTCACGGTCACGGAGAGCTTGGTGCGTTTCTTCATGCCGCGCAGCGTCAGGATACCTTCGACCTCGGCGGAATTCGCCCCGGTGATGCGAACCCTTGTGCTGCGAAAATCCGCGAGCGGATATTTGGCGACGTCGAACATGGCCGCGCTTTTCAGGAAACCGGTGACCTTGTCATTGTCGGTCTGCACGCTTGCAAGGTCGATCGTCACGCTTACACGGCTTTTTTCCGGCCGGTTCTGGTCGAGGACCATCTTGCCGGAAACCTTGTTGAATTGTCCGTTCACGGAGCCGCGGCCGAGGACGCGCACAGAAAAGCCGGTGTCGATCTGGGCCGGCGAAAGCACATAGGTTCCGGAAATAGGTCCAGCCAGAGCCGGGACGGAGGCGGAGAGAACAGGAAGGGCAAGGGCCAAAACCTTCAAGGAGGCTACGAGGCGTCCGGCGAAAGTGGTTTGCACGGTATCGAAAGAGGTCATTTTTCAGTCCTTCTACTGGATCATCGGCTACACAATCGGCGAAGACGGAAAGGCTTCTCGCTCTCCGGACCGAAGCTGCAGGGGAATTATCGCGTTGAACCGCGCCCGGCATAGTGTTCAGCGTCACAGCGGATGGGTCCGTGGCCCAAGCGCCGTGCCGGTCACCGCCCCGTTAACCTTTCGGAAAGAAAATGATGGTGGACGCGTTCAATCCGACGAGCCTCGGCTGTATTGTCCGGCAAAAGTTCGGGAAAAGCCATGTATTTAAAGTTCTTGTTCCGATTGATGTTGCCGGTGCTTGCCTTGATGCCGCTGAGCGGGGTGACGCCGCCTGCTCATGCGGCCGAAATGGTCGGGTTTGCCGATGCCAGGTTCCGGCCCGGCACAATCGTCATCAAAAACTCCGAGAAACGGCTGTACCTGGTTTTGAGGGGGCAAAGGGCGATCCGCTACAGTGTGGCCGTCGGCAAACGGCGGAAAGCCTGGACGGGCAATGCTCTGATCACGGCGAAATACGTCAAACCCGACTGGGCGCCGTCGCCGGAAGTGCGCCGGGATTTCCCGCATCTTCCCACCGTCATCCGGGGCGGGGCGCCGAACAACCCGATGGGCGTTGCCGCGATGACCCTGTCGAACGGCAACTACGCCATTCACGGCACCAATCGGCCTGGATCGATCGGCCGCGCCGTTTCCTACGGATGCATCCGCATGGCCAATCACGATATTCAGGACCTGTTTCAGCGGGTCAGCGTCAGCACGCCTGTTATTGCGCTTCCCTAGAGTTCATAACCCATAGCAAGCACATGAATAGGCTCTGGCCTCAGGTCATACGAAGAAGCGTCCGGAATCAATCGCCTAGGCGTGTGAGGCTTCTGTAATTTTCGCATCCAAAAAAATATCTCTTGTAGATCTTACCATGAAAGCTTCTTTAAAAGCGGCTCAACTATTGCGCGTATATCCATGTTCACTATAACCTGTTCTTGCTATGCGGCGTTCCCGATCTTCGGGTGACAGATATTGGCTGAACATGACCGATTTCGAACTGTCAGACTTTGAAAGTCCCCTGTTCCACCAGCTCATTGGCTGTTCGCTGCTGCTCGTGGTGCTATTCGGTCTGGCGCATAACGTCTTTCTTTCGGTCGGAGACCCGTTTTCAGGAAATCTGCCGTCAACGCATCCCGTGACCGCCGCCGGATTTCTGGTTCTCGCATGCGCGATCCTCTTTCGTCCGGAATGGGACAGCTCCGTCTGGATCAGGGGCGGTCTGTCGTGGATCTTCATAGCGCTTTGCGTACTGCGGATACTGGAAGCCCTTTATCCGAGCCACCTGTCTGCCTTCACTGGCGGGCACATTGTGGTTGCGCTGGAAACGGTCGGTCTTTACGGCCGCTTTTCGGTGGAAACCGCGCTGTTCCTGCTGTGCTGTTTCGCATATGAGCTGGCGCCTGAGCGCCAGATGGCCGTCAAGCTGCTGGCGGTTTCCTGCAGCCTGGCGGTGCTCTCGCTCGGGCTGATCGAAACCGCTTATTCCTTTTTTCTCTGGGGCAACGGGCTTTCGCTTATCACCCAGGTCGCCATGATCCTTGTTTGCCTCGATCTGATATACCGGTTGCGGGACCAGTTGCCGTTTCACAGTGTTTTCCGGACGGCACGGTCATCGTTTTACTTCCAGTTCACTGTGCTGGCGCTTTACCTGCTGCCGATCATCATGGGCGCGGTTCTGCTTCACAAATTCGAGATTTCTCCGGCATTCCGAACGCCGTTCGAATTTGCCTTCGCCGGCACAAGCTGGCTGCTGCTCTGTCTCGCCCTGGTCCTGGGGCTCTATCTGGACAATCGCAAGCATGAGCAAGGCTTCGTTCGGCTCCGCGATCAAGGCAACTTGCCGGATCGGGTCAGCCGTGGGAACGACGGCCTCCACGGCTTCGATCACATTCCTTGAGGATGCTATAACAAATTGTAATAAATGATTTTTTCTGCTTTCACGTGGAAGCAGGTCGATCCTGCGCCGACACAGTGGGGTGAAGCCAGTTTCGCGGATCCGCGGTTGCCGTGCGGCGCGAGCCGGACAAGGCCGTTACAAGGTCCGCAACCGCATCCAGCGAATGCACGGCGCGGAATTCGTCGACATGAGGCAGCATGGCGCGGATGCCCTTGGCCTTGGCTTCGAAACCCTCGAAGCGGAGCAGGGGATTGAGCCAGATCAGGCGGCGGCAGGAGCGGTGCAGACGGTCCATCTCCCGTTCCAGATCCTCGTCGGTATCGCGTTCAAGCCCGTCGGTAATCAGCAGCACGGTGGGCTGGCCCGATAGCACCCGGCGCGACCAGTGCCGGTTGAACTCGTGCAGGGCCGAGGCGATCCGCGTGCCCCCGGACCAGTCCTTCACGCCTTCGGAACAGGCTTCCAGGGACTCGTCCGGATCCTTCATTCTCAGTTGCCGGGTGACATTGGTAAGCCGCGTTCCGAACAGGAAAGTATGCACGTCGCGCCGTTCGGCGGTCAGCCCGTGGAGAAAATGGAGAAGCAGGCGCGAATACTGGCTCATGGAACCGGATATGTCGCAAAGCGCGATCAGGGGCGGGCGTTTCTCACCGGGTTTTCGGAACTTGAGGTCGATGATGCCCCCGCCGGCCTGCATGGATGCGCGCAGCGTCCGGCGCGGATCGACGCGTCCCCTTGTGGCCGCCTTGAGACGGCGGAGCCGGATCCTGTCCACCGGCAGGGCCATTTTGCGCAACGCGGATTTCGCCGCGGCAATCTCGTCGGCGGTCATCTGCGCGAAATCCTTCGCCTGCAGCAATTCCTTGCCGGACACGGTGAATTTGGCGTCCACCTCGATTTCCGGAACGGTTTCCTCCGCGATACGCTCCCGGTTGGCCTCAAAGGCCTGCGATACGCGCGTCTGGCCGGCCCGGGGTTTTTGCGGCGCGCCGCGGGGGGGCGCAACCGGCGACAGGATCGCCAGCATCTTCTCGACCAGGCCACGGCTCTGCCAATAGATCCGGAAAGCCTCGTCGAACAGCACCCGATGCTCGTGGCGGCGCACGAAGACCGCGTGCAGGGTCCAATAGAGGTCGTCTCTGTTTTCAATGCCGGAGACTTCCACGGCGGAGACCGCGTCGACGACTGAGGCGGGCCCGACGGGGACACCGGCCTTGCGCAGCGTTCGGGCGAAATAGACGATATTGTCCGTTATGCGCGAGCGAATTTCAGGCGAGGGCTGAATGGGAGCCTCCATGTCGGCGCGTAGCGGGGAGCGGGATAGTTGCCAATCTATACCGTCGGCATCGACTGCTGGTGAGGCGTTTCCTTGCGGATGTCATCGATCATCTGCCGCACCTTCGAGCCGCGTACGCGTTCTATGTCGTCCTGGTATTTCAACAGGACGCCAAGCGTGTCGGACGCCATGTCCGGGTCGAGAGCGATTTCATTCAGTTCGGAAAGCGCTGTTGCCCAATCGAGCGTTTCGGCGACACCGGGCTGCTTGAACAGATCCTCTTCAGCGCGCAGTTTTTGAACGAAGGCAACAACTTCACCCGCCAACCGCTGCGCGGCGCCTGGAACCTTGCGCCGGACGATCTCCAGTTCCCGCTCCGCATCCGGATAATCGACCCAGTGATAGAGGCAGCGGCGCTTCAAGGCGTCGTGAATTTCGCGGGTGCGGTTGGTGGTGATGATGACGATCGGAGGTTCGTCCGCCCGGATGGTTCCAAGTTCTGGAACGGTAACCTGATTGTCCGCGAGCACTTCCAGAAGAAAGGCTTCGAACGCCTCGTCGGCGCGGTCCAGTTCATCGATGAGAAAGACGGGAGCCCCTGAGAGGGATGGTTCCAGAGCCTGCAGGACGGGGCGCTTGATCAGGAAGCGCTCGTCGAAGATCGATTTGGAAAGCTCGGTATGGTCCATGTCGCCCGACGCCTCGGCGACGCGGATTTCCACCATTTGCGCCGCGTAATTCCACTCATAGACCGCGGAGGCGACGTCGAGGCCTTCATAACATTGAAGCCGGATGAGATCGCGGCCGAGGGTGGTGGCAAGCACCTTGGCGATTTCCGTCTTGCCCACACCGGCCTCACCTTCCAGAAAGAGCGGCCGCTTCATCTTCAACGCAAGATGCAGGACCGTCGCCAGGGACCGGTCCGCGACATAGCCCGCCCGGTCCATCAGTTCCAGAGTGCCCTCGATGGAATCGGGAAGCGGGGTCGGGCTCATGTGTCCTCCAGTGCGTCGGTGTTCTTCGAATTATATATAGTCAGATGCGCATCGAAGCCATGCCACAGTTCGGCCCAAAGCGTCATCCCCGTGTTCATCCTAGGGTGTGAACTCATAAATGAAAATGAAATGGTTTGAGTCGAATTGGTCTTCATCAAGGAGCGAAAGCGCAGGAAATGTGGTTCATTTTCGAGCCTTTCGCGACGCAGATGAGGACCAATTCGGTCAAATCCGAAGGACATGGAAATGGCCTCACCCCGTGTCGTCAGCGTGCTTGACCGGGCACAAAGCCCGCTCCGCGCACACTTCCTAACGGTGTTTCGCCATTTCCCATGCCATTTCGTCTTCATTTATAAGTTCACACCCTAATGTATTTCCCGTCCCGGACCCTCTATAAATCAGTGAGGGATTCAAGGAGAGGATACGTTCGTGTTGAAATGGGTACCGGTTCTGGGGCTTTTCGTCCTGTCCATGTCCTGCGGTCATGCCGCTGCTTCGGACGGTGGTTATCCGGCTGACGCCGCCAGTCTTGCTTCCGGACGGGAGCTGGCGGAGATCCACTGTGCGGTCTGTCACGCGGTGGGACCGGATGATGAGAGCGCGCAGACAGGAGCACCGGCGTTCCGCGACCTTTCCAGCCTCTATCCGCTGGAAAGCCTTGAGGAGCCGCTGGCCGAGGGCATCGTCACCGGTCATGACGGCATGCCCGAATTTGCTTTCGCTCCGGAAGACATCGACGCCTTTCTGGGGTATCTGGCTTCCATTCAATCCCAGTGATGCCGTGCAGGCCGTTTTGTTAGCAGCTTTATCCATCTGCTGCCAAAGTACTGGTTATAAACAGTATTTGATCGATAGCCGGGTCAGGTTATCCTGATTTCGTGACATTCTTTCTTTGCAACAGAGAAAGGACCGGCATGAAAACCAGCTCAGACTTTGAAAAGCGGCTTCTCGGCTATGGCCTGCTTACGGCCGAAATCCTCTATCGGATTCCCGACCATCCGAAACTGCTGCAGAGCTTTCTCTGGCAGACCGAGGATCTCGCCCCGAAATTTCCGGAATTGAACCGGTTCCTGAAATTCTGGGAAAGAGAAGTCGAGGGCAGCATTTACTCTGTGCGCATCGCGCATCAGAATCTCATCACTCCGATGGACTTCCGCTTTGCAGATGGCGAGATCGTGGTGCATTGAGAGGATCCTCATCTGCGAGGTGAAAGCCCGAGGCCTTCGCCGTCGCGCATGACGGTCTGGGCCTGGCTAGTGAAGTCGGATCCATCGCCTTCATGCAGGACAAAGCCCGGCAACAACCGCAAGGGGGCCCTGCTGGCGCGAATGGCGCGGATGAGGACCCGGGTCGCGGGAGCCTCAAGGCGCGGACGCAGGGGAATGACGTCGATCGCCCCGAAGCGGCCCTGCAGGACATTCAGCAGGTCCTGCAGACCGTCGGCGCGAAAAATAACGGTGAGGCTGCCGCTATCGCGGACGATGTCCGCTGCGGTTTTCGCCCAGGGCTCAAGGCCGCGTTCATCGAGCATGTGGGCGCCGGCGCGCGCTTCCTTGGGCGAGGCGCGGAACCTGTCGGCCTCATAATAGGGCGGGTTCATGATCGCATGGTCGGCCATCGAGGGCCTGAGGCCCGCGGCATGGCGCACAGTGCCCTTCGCGATTATGTCGGCTTCCAGCAGCGAGATCCGGTCCGCGAAGGCTGCGTTATCCGCATCCCGCAGTCCGCGTGCGGCGAGCGACAGCACGGTGGCATCCAGCTCGACAAGGGTGACGCTGATGCCCGGCAGACGGGCGGCGGCGCAAAATCCCGCTGTCCCGACACCGGCGCCCAGGTCGACCACATGTCCGCTCGTCATCTCCGGCAGCGCGGCCGCCAGGTAAACCGCGTCGAGTCCTGCCCGGTGCCGGCCCTGCCTGGGCTGATGCACATAGACCCGGCCGCCGAGAAAGGCATCGCGTGTCGTCTCTGTTTCGGTCTCGGCAAGGTGCGTGTTCATGATGTCAGGCCTGTCCGGTGTCCGGCCGCAGTTCGTCCCCCAAGCCCGCTTCGCGCACCAGCATGCGTGCTTTCAGGATCTGGTCGGAATGAACCAGGATCCGGCGCGGGATGATGCCGAGGGAGCCTTCCAGAATGCTCATATTGCCGTCCGCGACAAAATGTTTGATGCCGGCCTCCTCCAAAATCGATTCCAGAAACGAGATCATGACCGGATCGTTTGTTCTGACGAGTTCTTCCATTGGATTCCCGGTTTTAGCTGCATACCAAGATACGGTGCGAACAAGCACCATCCGGCACCGGTGTACAGCAAAACCCACCGAATGCGGCATTTCAACAGTTTGTCTGCGGATTGGCGTCTTGCCCCAGGCGCAATCGCACCATATTGTCCGCTCAAATATTCAGGGGAGTGCCGTGAGTGGCCTTTGTTGCGACCTATTCTGACAGCCAGCCGCGCCGTGCGAGCATTCAGTCTCTTGTGGAAATCGTTTCCCCGGGCATGGCCAGTGTCAACGAACTGATCCTCTCCAAGGCGGGGTCCAACGTCGACCTGATTCCGGAGATCGCCAAGCATCTGATCTCCTCCGGCGGCAAGCGTCTTCGCCCGATGCTGACGCTCGCCTGCGCGGACATGTTCGGCTATCAGGGCGACGGACATGTCACGCTGGCGGCCAGCGTCGAGTTCATGCATACGGCAACGCTGCTTCATGACGATGTCGTCGACGAAAGCGACATGCGCCGCGGCAAGCTGGCGGCGCGCAAGCTGTGGGGCAACCAGGCGAGCGTGCTGGTGGGCGATTACCTGCTCGGACAGGCGTTCAAGATGATGGTGGATGTCGGCTCGCTCGAAGCCTTGCGCATTCTGGCCTCCGCGTCCGCAATCATCGCCGAAGGCGAAGTGCTGCAACTCGGGGCCGCCAAGAACATTGCCACCAGCGAAGAGGATTATCTGCGCGTGATCGAGGCCAAGACGGCGGCCCTGTTCGCCGCCGCCGCCGAGGTCGGGCCGGTGATCGCCGGTCAGAAGGACGAGATGAAACAGGCCGCGCGCACCTATGGCATGGAACTCGGCTATGCCTTCCAGCTGGTCGACGACGCGCTGGACTATGGCGGCTCCTCCGCGGATCTCGGCAAGGATATCGGCGATGATTTCCGCGAAGGCAAGATCACACTGCCGGTCGTGCTGGCCATTGCCCGCTGCACGGACGGCGAGCGGACCTTCTGGAGCCGCTGTCTTGAAGGCGAAGAAATCGAGACTGGCGATCTGGACCAGGCCATCGAGCTGCTCAGGAAATACGATGCCCTTTCCGACACCGTGGAGCGTGCCCGCAATTACGGTGAAAAGGCGCTTCGGGCTCTCGACCCGCTTCCAAAAGGCTCTCACAACGACGCTCTGGCGGATGCCGTCGCCTTCTGCATCTCACGTGTGAGCTGATTGACGTAAGTTATTAATTTTCAAAATAAAAGAAGAATACGTTTTCGCTGTGACAAGCGGCATTCCTGTCGCAGCCGCGCTACGACAACGGCCCTGAGGCGATCCACCATTCGGGATGGTCCGCCCTGAGGCTGCGCTCGATATCCGGGGCGTGTTCGGGTTCACACAGACCGAAACAGGTTGCTCCGGAGCCGGACATGCGGGCCAGATCGATCCGGCTGTCCGCCTTAAGCACCGACAGTACATCGCCGATCCGGCCGCAAAGCTGAATGGCCGCATCCTGCATGTCGTTCCGGCAGCTCGCCAGATAGCCGGTCAGTTGGCTCAGCGTGTCGAAGCTTTCCGGAACCAGAGGCAGTGCAGGGTTGTCGCGCCGCGTCATGGACCTGAACACTTCAGGGGTGGAGACACCGGCCTTCGGGTTGACGAGAACAATGCCGCAGGCCGGCAGGTCCGGTCCGGTTGCCAGCTCATCGCCGATACCGCGCATGATCTGGGGTTCGGGAATGAGGCACACTGGAACGTCGGCGCCGAGCGACAGCGCAAGGGCGTGAAGTTCCTCCTCGGGCAGATAGGTTCCGGTGAAGTCCTCAAGAAGACGCAGTGTCGTGGCCGCGTCGCTGGAGCCGCCGCCGATCCCCGAAGAGACGGGCAGGCGTTTGGTGAGCGTGAGTCGAATGTCGGGGCAGGGAAGCCCCGCCCTTTCCGCGAAAGACCGGACGGCCTTCAGGATGAGGTTGGCCTCGGCGGGTCCCTCGATATCGCGCGCGAAGGGGCCTTCCAGAACGAGTTCCAGCTTTTCCGAAGACTCCAGCGCGATGCGGTCACCGATCTGCGGGAAAACCACAAGCGACTCCAGCAGATGGTAGCCATCGGAGCGTTGCCCGGTAACGTGCAGGGCCAGGTTGACCTTGGCACGGGCAAGTTCCACCCGTGGAGAGGGAGGGTGGGAAGGGGCCATGGCGGTCGCGGTCAGCCGCCGTTCTTGTCGTTTTCCGCCTTGGCGGCGTCCGTCACCGGCGTATCCGGCATGCCGTTCGCGATCTTGTCCAGGATCTTGGGCAGATCCTTGTCGTCCGGTCCGAGGTCCCGCGCATGGTTCCACTGGAACCGGGCCTCGTTGCGGCGGTCGACCATCCAGTAGGCATCGCCCAGATGGTCGTTGATGACCGGGTCGGCGGGGCGCAGTTCAATTGCCCGCTCAAGCTCCTTGACCGCTTCCTCGTAGCGTCCGAGGCGGTAATAGACCCAGCCCAGACTGTCGACGATGTAACCGTCCGAAGGCCGCAACTGGACAGCGGTCTTGATCATGTTGAGCGCTTCGTCGAGCTTCAGGCCCTGATCGACCAGCGAATAGCCGAGATAGTTGAGGACCAGCGGCTGGTTGTCGTTGAGCTCGAGCGCCTTGCGGAAATCGGCTTCCGCGAGGTCCCACTTGTCCAGACGTTCACGGCTGATGCCGCGGAAATAAAGCAGCAGCCAGTGCTGCGGCCCCAGTTCGGAAATCGTGTCCAGGCCCCTGGTGTAGGTGGCTTCCGCGTCGTCATAGATCTCATGGGATCGCAGGATATTGCCGAGTGCGACGACCGCTTCGAGGTCGGAGGGATCCTGATCGATCAGTTTCTGCAGATGCGACCGGGACTCCTCCAGCTTGTCGAGGGAATTGTAGTTGAGCCCGACCTGGATCTCGGCTTCGCGTTTCAGGACACTGTCATCGGGCACTTTCGTCAGGGCGGCTATCGCCCGTTCGGGCTGTTCCATGCGTTCGAAAACGGCGCCGAGCGCGATGGCCGCGAATTCCGCGTTCGGGTCCAGGTAAAGCGACAGCTGCAGATAGGAGGTCGACAGTTCCTCGCCGCCGTCGCGGCCGATCACGGCACCCAGACCATAAAGGATCTCCGCCATGCCCTCGGCCGGTTCGGTGACCAGCGGCGGGATGACGGCACCACTTTCAAGGAGTGCTCTCGTCTGGTCGAGCTTGGGGTGACCGCGGAATTGCTGGTCATACTGGTTGAGGACGTCGAACGCCTCTTTCTGGCGGCCGTTGGCAGCCAGAATGCGGGCATAGGCATCCACGACGCGAATGGCGCCCTGGTCGATCTCGTAGGCGCCTTCAATCGTCTCAAGGGCGTCCTGGTTGCGTCCGGCGGCGAACAGGAGATGGGCCTTGTGAGTTGCCTTGAAGACCTCGAACCAGTCCGGTCCGCTGAGAGCGTCGATCATCTCGACTGCTGCGTCGGTCTGTCCAGCGCCGTAAAGCGCCCATGCGCGGGAAATGCCGACGGACAACTGGGCGAGGGGGCCGTTTCTGCTTTTCGCCAGCGCAGCTTCCGCTTCCACGTAGCTGCCTTCAACCATGCGCTGCGCGCCAACGGCGATCTGGGCCAGGAAGTTCTCCAGTCCGCCTTTTTCCATTTCATCGGCATAGACGACCGCCTGCTCGACGTCGCCATTGGCCAGCTTCAGAAGAAACGTGCGTTCCAGAAGCATGGAGTTGGATGGATCGGCGGCCAGGGATTCTTCATAAAAGGCGGCAGCCTGAGCGTAATCTTTCTCGAAACCGGCAAGGCGTCCGGACAAATAGCTTCCGGACAGGGTGAACGGCAGGTCGGTGGGGGTGCCGAAGGTGTCGGCCCGGGCATTCGTTTCAGCGCCGGCCGCGGCGGGAAGAAGGGCGATTGCGCTCACCAGCGCAAGGAGCTTCAGTTTGAAAGGCCTGCGGTCCATCCTGGCAACGGCGCCGGTCACTTGTGTCATCATTCCTCGCACTTCCGTTTACTAAGCCGGTTCGATTGTTGCTTATTGCCTTTGACAATGGCGTCTTTAAGGCTGACCGGCAAGGCAGCCGGGATAACTTTCTGAGGGTTTAAATCCTTTCAATTTTGCCAATCGTCATAATTCTCGGAGCTTGGAGTGCGAGGAAGCGGATTTCGGCCTAAAAGGGCTTGATGACGGTGATTTGCCGTAGCAGGTATGTGCCCTGCAACAGGAGGCGCGGACGTTCCCTGCGCAATGCTAGGAGAGTTGATATGGGCAAGTGGGTCTACAGTTTCGGCAACGGGTCTGCGGAAGGCGCCGCGCAAATGCGCAACCTTCTCGGTGGAAAAGGCGCCAATCTTGCTGAAATGAGCAGCCTCGGCCTGCCTGTTCCACCGGGGTTCACGATTACCACCGAAGTCTGCACCTGGTTTTACGATCACGACAATTCCTATCCGGAGACGCTTGCCGCCGAAGTTGTGGAAGCGCTGGACAGGATCGGCGCGGCGACCGGCCGGACGTTCGGCGGCCTTGAGCGGCCGCTCCTGGTTTCGGTCCGCTCCGGTGCCCGCGTCTCCATGCCCGGCATGATGGATACCGTGCTCAACCTCGGACTGAATGACCGGACCGTTGAAGCCCTTGCCCTGGAAGCGGGCGACCGCCGCTTCGCCTACGACAGCTACCGCCGCTTCATCCAGATGTATTCCGATGTGGTGCTGGGGGTCGATCATCACGAATTCGAGGAAATCCTGGAGGACTACAAGGAATGCAACGAGCTGACGCTGGATACCGAAATCGACGCCGATGCCTGGCTGGGTCTCATCGAAAAGTTCAAGGCGCTGGTGGAAGAGGAACTGGAAAGACCGTTTCCGCAGGACCCGCAGGAGCAGCTGTGGGGCGCGCTCGGGGCGGTTTTCGGATCCTGGATGACACCGCGCGCGGTTACCTATCGGCGGCTGCACGATATTCCCGGGACCTGGGGAACCGCGGTCAACGTCCAGGCGATGGTGTTTGGCAATATGGGCCAGAATTCCGCCACCGGCGTTGCCTTCACGCGCAATCCGTCCACCGGAGAAAACGCGCTTTACGGCGAATTTCTGGTCAATGCCCAGGGCGAGGATGTTGTCGCCGGGATCCGTACTCCGCAGGACATCACCGAAAAGGCGCGGCTGGAAGCCGGTTCGACCAGTCCCTCGCTCGAAGCGCTGATGCCCGAAGCCTTCGCCGAGTTCAAGTCCTACTGCGCCAGGCTGGAAGCCCACTACACGGACATGCAGGATCTGGAATTCACCATCGAGGACGGCAAGCTCTGGATGTTGCAGACCCGCGCCGGCAAGCGGACGGCAAAGGCCGCGCTTCGGATCGCAGTCGATATGGTCTCCGAAGGTCTGCTTGGTGAAGAAGAGGCGATCGGTCGGGTCGAACCGGGCGCGCTGGATCAGCTTCTGCATCCCACCATCGATCCAAAGGCGGAACGCGACGTGCTGACGACCGGCCTGCCCGCATCGCCGGGAGCGGCCTCCGGAGCCATCGTCTTTACGTCCGCGGCCGCGGAAGAAGCCAAGGCCGAGGGCAGGAAAGTCATTCTGGTGCGGGTGGAGACAAGCCCGGAAGACATTCACGGCATGCATGCCGCCGAGGGCATCCTGACCTGCCGGGGGGGCATGACCAGCCATGCGGCCGTGGTCGCCCGGGGCATGGGAAAGCCTTGTGTCGCCGGCGCAGGAATGCTGCGCATCGATTACCGGAACGGCGTCATCAATGCGGCCGGACGCCAGCTTAAAGAGGGCGATATCATCACCATCGACGGGGCGAACGGCCAGGTCCTCTCCGGAGAAGTGACCATGCTCCAGCCAAAGCTTTCGGGAGATTTCGGTACGCTGATGGGCTGGGCGGACAAGGTCCGGCGGATGAAGGTGCGCGCCAATGCCGAGACACCTCAGGACGCCAAGGTCGCGCGCGACTTCGGAGCCGAAGGGATCGGCCTGTGCCGGACGGAGCATATGTTCTTCGAGGGGGAACGCACCGTTGTCGTGCGCGAGATGATCCTCGCCGAGACGGAGGAGGGACGGCGCGCGGCTCTTGCCAAACTGCTGCCGATGCAACGGCAGGATTTCGTCGAACTCTTCAAGATCATGCATGGCTTGCCGGTGACCATCCGCCTGCTCGATCCGCCGCTGCATGAGTTCCTGCCGAAAACGGACCATGAGCTTGCCGAAGTCGCCGCGGCGATGGGAGCCGATCCCGAACTGCTGCGGGACCGGGCCCTTGCCCTGGAGGAATTCAACCCGATGCTTGGCCATCGCGGATGCCGTCTGCTGGTCTCCTACCCGGAGATCGCCGAGATGCAGGCCAGGGCGATCTTCGAGGCCGCGGTGGAAGCCGCCAAGGTGACCGGCGCACCGGTCGTTCCGGAAATCATGGTGCCGCTGGTCGGCCTGAAGAAGGAGCTGGACCTGGTCCGGCAAAGCATCGAAGCGATGGCCGTTGCCGTAAGGAAGGAGACCGGGGCCGAGCTGACCTATCAGATCGGCACAATGGTCGAATTGCCGCGCGCTGCGCTCAAGGCTGCTGAAATCGCGCAATCCGCGGAATTCTTCTCTTTCGGAACCAACGATCTTACCCAGACCACCTTCGGCATCTCGCGCGACGATGCCGCCTCGTTCCTCGGCACCTATCAAAAGAAGGGCATCCTGGAACAGGACCCTTTCGTGTCCCTCGATCAGGAAGGGGTCGGCGAGCTTATCCGCATCGGTGTGGAACGCGGCCGCTCCACCCGGCCGGACATCAAGCTGGGGATCTGCGGTGAGCACGGCGGCGATCCCGCCTCGATCGGCTTTTGCGAAGAGGTGGGGCTCGACTATGTGTCCTGCTCGCCCTTTCGCGTACCGATTGCCCGGCTCGCCGCCGCGCAATCTGCCCTGAAGTCCAGGTCGGGCTGAACGATGCGGCGCGGGGACAAGGCGATCGTCGCCGGAATGACGGCATGAGCGGGCCATTCCCCTCGCTGGAAGACCTGCGTGCGGGGGGCAAACTGCTGCTCGCACGGGTGCTATCCAGGCTGGAAACACATGCCGGAGATGCCGAAACGGCTGCTTTCCTCGACCGCATCTGCATGAGCCCGCGCGCCGAGGTCGTCGGATTGACGGGCCCGCCCGGCGTCGGCAAATCGAGCCTGAGCGATGCCCTCATCAAGGCTTACAGGAGGGAGGGCAAGAAGGTCGGCGTCCTTGCCATCGACCCGTCCTCGGCCCTGACGGGAGGAGCTCTTCTTGGCGACCGCACCCGGCTGAAGACCGATCCGTCCGATGAAAACGTCTTCGTTCGCTCCATGGCGGCTCGTGATCGGCTGGGCGGGCTTTCCGACCACGCGGTTGCGGCCATCGCTGTCCTGAGAGCCGTCTGCGACCGCGTCATCGTGGAAACCGTCGGTACCGGCCAGTCGGAAGGCGATCTCAAGCAGGCGGTCGATACGGTCATCTTGTGCATTCAGCCCGGTTCCGGCGACAGCCTGCAATTCATGAAGGCCGGCATCATGGAATTGCCGGATGTGGTCGCCGTGACCAAGGCGGATATGGGAGTTCTGGCGCGCAGGGCGGCCTCCGATGTCAGCGGAGCGCTGTCACTCAGCGGAGGCGGATCGAGGTCCTGGCAGGTTCCGGTGTGCGAGGTTTCGGCGGCAACCGCGCAGGGCATTCAGGAGCTTGCCGCGCTCACCGACAGGCACCACGCCCATCTGGCGGAAAGCGGCACTCTCGACCTGCGGCGCCAGCATCAGCATGCCGCCTGGTTCCGCGACATGGTACGCACGGAATTCGGCCTGACGGGCCTTCGATTGGCCACGGAGGAACCGGCCGGTGTCTGGATGGACATGGCGAAGACCGCACCCTTCACGAGTTTTGCCTCTTTCGCCTCCGATTTCAGGCGCCGTCTAGGCTGACGATCCTCATCCGGTCAATCTTGCCGGGAGGAGCTTTAGAAATTCGCGCCGGCTTCGCGGGGCTGGTAGCTGAGATCTGTTCCAAAACCGCCGGTGCTGTCTCCGTTGAAGTCCGCCAGAAACGTTGCAAGGTCGGATTCGGAACGCGGTCTGGAGATGTAAAATCCCTGCATCCGGTGACAATCATGCGCCTGCAGGAAGCGGAGCTGTTCGAGCGTTTCGATACCTTCCGCGACGATTGTCATTCCCAGTGCCTTGCCGAGCTGGATGATCGACACCAGGATGGCCTCCGCTTCCGGATTGCCATTCATGCCGGACAGAAAATCGCGATCGATCTTGAGCGTATCGAAGGGAAAGCGGCGCAGATAGCTCAGGCTGGAATATCCGGAGCCGAAATCGTCGAGGGCCACCTTCACGCCGAGGTTCTTCAACCGGCGCAGCGCCTTGAGAACGGAATCGTTGCGCCCGGCGAACACGCTTTCGGTGACCTCGATCTCGAGGCGCTGCGGCGGCAGATTGTTCGCCGCAAGGATCGCCATGACCTTCTCCACGAAACGTGGATGCTTGAACTGGTTGGGGGAGACATTCACCGCGACGATCACGCCCGGCCAGTCATGCGCCTTGGCGCAGGCCTTGTTCAGCACCCAGATGCCGAGTTCGTTGATCAGGCCGGTCTCTTCGGCAACGGGAATGAACTGGGCCGGGGAGACAATAGTGCCGTCCGCCTTGGTCCAGCGGGCCAGTGCCTCGACCGAAACGATCCGCCGGCCGCCGGTGTCGGATTGCGGCTGATAAGCGAGATCCAGTTCGTCATTCTTCAGCGCCAGGCGGAGATCTCGGGACAGCCTGTCCCTGGACTGGACCTGGTGTTCCATGTTCGCTTCGAAGAAGGAGCGCCGGTTGCGGCCGTTGGCCTTGGCATCGTACAGGGCGATATCGGCCTTGCGCAGCAGCTCGTCGGGATCGTTTCCGTCCCTGGGCGCGACCGCCACGCCCATGGAAAGGCTGACAAACAGCTCCCGGCTGCCGATCATGACCGGGCGTCCGATCTCGTCCTGAACCTGGTCCAGGATATATTCCAGCCATTCGTCATCTTCACAGTTGCGGATCACCATGGCGAATTCGTCGCCGCTGATCCGCGAGACGATAGAGGCATCCGGAATGACCCGCTTCAAGCGTTGCGCGACCGCGACGATCACCTGGTCACCGGCGGAGTGGCCCAGCGTATCGTTGATGTCCTTGAAGTGGTCCAGGTCGATGTAGACCACGGCGGCCTTGGTATTTTTTCCGAAGCCTTTTTCAAGGATGCCTTTCAGAAGCGCATGGAACCTGGATCTGTTCGGAAGCCCTGAAAGAGCGTCATGGCGCGCCGCATGAACGGCCATTGCCTCGCTCCTTGCCAGCCGTTTCGTCATCAGCCGGGTGAAGACGATCACGGCGATCACCACAGCGGCGATCATGAAGGCGGCCAGCGCCAGGAACGGGGTGATCCGGTCGAGCATCTGGCTGCCGGGAAGATTGGTGTTCCAGCCCAGGACCCCTACGTTCCTGCCGCGCGGCGAGTGGAGCAGATACCGGCCGGCACCGTTCCGGCCTGTCTGTGAGCCTGCCAGGGCGAACCCGTCCAGACGGGACATTTCCGCGATATCGTCCAGTTTCTCCCCATCCAGCGGCACCAGGCTCACGAGTGTCGCCGGCGGACGGCGCGTTTTGGAAATGGACAGGATCTGCGGCACGACGGCTGACGCGGTGAACAGGTGAGGCCGGCCATTTATGCTTGTGACGCCGGTCTCGGCGATCGACCGGCGGGTTTCGCTGTATTCGGGGGCGAACCGGTAAAGGCCGGACGGAGTCTTCTTCATGGAAACGATGTAGCGGGCGCGCACCTTGGCGATGGCCGGCCGGAGGTCTTCAATCAGGTCCGGTGTCATCCACATCTTGGTGAGGTCATGCGCATAAACGTTCTGAACGGCGAATGCACGGTTGAACAGGATCGATTTGCTGAAGCCGTGGTTCTGGTACAGCCAGTGCGTCATGTTGTTGTAAATCCAGCTTGCATCCGGATCCGGCTGATTGACAACGTGATACGCTTCTTCCCAGATCACCACACCGGTCTGCTGCTTGACCAGGTAGTTCTGTGAGAGCTGCATGGCACCGGCAATGAGTGTGTGCTGCGACTGTTCGGCATTTCGATCGGAAAGACGGGCGGACCAGTGCATCACGCCGAAAATGCCGATTACGGAAATAAGCACAATGACGACCATCGGAACGATGATCGCACTTGCAATCTGCCCGCCTGAATTTTTTACCGAATAGTTCATCTGCCGCCCAATTGAATTTGGGCCAATATCGTCCACCCGGGTTAAGGAATGCCCCTAGGTTCATAGTAAAATTACAGTAAAGCGGAGTGAGAACATCTGCGGAAATTTCAAAGAAATCATTCAGTAATGGGTTTCCGCGATCTCCGGTGATCCGCGGTTCGGCGGGCTTCGCGCGTTGACCCGGTTCGAGTTTGCAATACGGGTCAGATCAGCCGCAGGCCGCGCAAGCTCACATTCTTTCTCAGGCCGACAATGATGTGGTCATGAACCTCGATGCCGAGCGGACTTGCTATGTCGATGATCTTCCGGGTCATCTGGATATCCGCACGCGAGGGAGTGGGATCGCCGGAGGGGTGATTATGAACCAGGATGAGGGCCGTTGCCGAATGGTCCAGCGCCCGCCGGATCACCTCGCGCGGATAGACCGGCGTATGATCGACCGTGCCGGTCTGCTGGACTTCATCGGCGATCAGGCCGTTTTTCTTGTCCAGGTAAATCACCCTGAATTGTTCCACGTCGGAATGTTCCATGGAGGCCTGCAGATAGTCGATGACCTTCTGCCAGCTGTCGAGTGGCCGGCGCTTGTCCAGCTCCGCGCGGTGGTAACGGGCGATGGAGGCATGGACCGCCTGCAGAGCGTCGATGCTGATGTCGGAAAGCCCGTCGATTTCCTTGAGGCGCGCTCTGGGTGCGGCAAGGGCGGCGGAAAAGGACCCGAAGCGCTTGAGAAGCGCCTTGGCGATCGGTTTGGTGTCCTGGCGGGGCAGGGCGGAGAACAGCAGGAATTCCAGGAGCTCGTAGTCGGCGAGGCTCTGCGCGCCGGTATTGCGGAACCTTTCCCGCAATCTCTGGCGATGCCCCTTGTGATCTTCGGCTCCCATGATCGGAGACCTAATCGTCCGGACGACCGGGCTTGTGAAGTCCCTTGGGCGAGGTCGTGAAGATCTGGCATCCGTCCGCCGTGATGCCGATGGAATGCTCGAACTGGGCCGACAGGGACCGGTCGCGCGTCACGGCCGTCCAGCCGTCGCTGAGAACCTTCACATGGGGACGCCCCAGATTGACCATCGGCTCGATGGTGAAGATCATTCCCGGCTTGAGTTCGACGCCTTCGCCCGGGCGTCCGTAATGAAGGATGTTCGGGGTGTCGTGAAACAGAAGCCCCAGTCCGTGGCCGCAGAAATCGCGGACCACCGAACAGCGCTCGGCTTCCACAAAGGTCTGGATCGCGGCGCCGATATCGCCGGTGGTGTTGCCGGGCCTGGCCGCCTCGATGCCGCGCATCAGCGATTCATAGGTCACGTCGATCAGGCGCTCGGCCGCGCGCTTGACCGTACCGACCGGATACATGCGGCTTGAATCGCCATGCCAGCCGTCCAGAATGAAGGTCACGTCGATATTGACGATATCGCCTTCGCGCAGAGCCTTGTTGTTGGGAATGCCATGGCAGACCACGTGATTGATCGAGGTGCAGGATGACTTGGTATAGCCGCGGTAGTTGAGCGTCGCCGGAATGGCGTTGTGGTCCATGCCGTACTGATAGACGAAATCGTCGATTTCCTCGGTGGTCGTCCCGGGTTTGACGATATCGGCGAGTTCATCGAGGCAGGCAGCCGTCAACTGGCCGGCGCGCATCATGCCCTCGAAATCCGCGGGGCCGTAGAGGCGGACCTGACCGGTGTTCTTCAGGGGAGCTTCTGCGGCGTCAATGTAACTGACCATCGTGTACTCGTGTCTTGCAGCTGGAACGCACCGGCCCGATCGAGGTTCGTCGTGCAGCCCGGCACCGTTGATTGTTCTTCTGTCTCACATGATCACATACAGTCACGGAGTGGCAATTTCCAGTTCCACTTGCGGTAAAGTGACGGGAATGGCTCTCTCCCGCTCCGCGAACCGGCACATGCGGCTTCCGGCGGGCTGATCAAATACGGAAAACAGCCGTTCAGTCCTTGCGATCTCGGATGTCCGCGGCTTTGCCATGGACAGATGTTCCGGGCGAGATCTATAAATTGCTCCGTGATGCGTAGCTGGTGTATAATTACACCAATATTTCTGTATGTCACATGGAGATCCGAAGATGACGAGACAGAGTATTTCCTTGACCCGTCCAAATGACGAATGGCTCAAAGCCCAGGTCGATAGCGAGGAATATACGAGCAAGAGCGAAGTTGTGAACGACCTTATCCGCAAAGCCCGTGAGGTCGAGGCCATACGCAAGAAGCTGATTGAAGCGGAGGAAAGCGGATTTTCAGAACGCTTGCCGGATCAGATACGCGCCGATGCCAAGGCAAGGCTCAAGAATGCCGCCAAAATATAAGCTCAAGACCAGCTTATCGGCGGAACGTGATCTGGCGACGATCTATGAGTATGGATTTGTGCAATGGGGTGAAGAACGCGCGGACCTTTATTATGACGCACTGATCGACCATTTACAGCAACTTCGCGACACGCCTTTTCTATATGCCGCCGTAGACGATATCCGTCCAGGTTATCGCCGCAGCAATTGCGGTGTTCACAGCATCTACTTCAAAGTGACAGACACCGCCGTCGAGGTAATGGCCGTAATTGGCCGGCAGGAATTCTGAGGCACTTGAGCCTGATGGCCCGGATCAGGCGGCAGAAGCACACCTTGCCCTTCAAGGCGTTGCCAGACCTTTACCTGGGAAAGGTCGAAATGGTGCGGGCGGCGGGACTCGAACCCGCACGGCCTAGGGCCTCCGGATTTTAAGTCCGGTATGTCTACCAATTCCATCACGCCCGCTTCGCTTCAGCTGAAATTTGGCCGAAGCGATCTAGGTGAATAGCGACACGGCTTTTGAAGCGCAACCCGCAAGACCGAATCCGGTCCTGCAGCCGATGAACTGTACACAAGTGCGACCTTCACGGGTCTGCCGGGCGGCAGGCTTTGATACGGACGGTCAGAGGTGGACGGCGGGTTTTTCCCTCGACTGAGTGGATGGGCAAGGGGAGACGTTCGTTATTCGTCTACCGTTGTTGTCAGCGTTGTCGAGATAGTGGTAATTATGCCTATCTTGCGTTGTTTTTTTCAGTCAGGAACCCCGGATGTCTCAGGACCTGGAGATCTCTCTCTTGGGCGAATTGCGGGTCATGTCTTCGGGTGAAGAGGTCTCCTTGCCCGCTTCCCGGAAAGCCCGGGCGTTGCTGGCCTTTCTCATCGCAACCGGGCGGCCGCACCGCAGGGAGCGTCTTTGCGAATTGTTCTGGGATATTCCCGACGATCCGAAGGCGGCATTGCGCTGGGCGCTCAGCAAGTTGCGCAAGACCGTCGATGGGCCGGACGAGGTCAGGATCGTTGCCGATCGCGAACGGGTGCAGTTCGTGCCCGGCGGCATCCAGATCGACATCACCGATATTCATGCAAGATTGCGCGACAGGGACAATCCGCCTGCGGTCGAGGACCTGGAACAGATGGCGCGCCGGCTGGAACAGGTGCTGCTCGACGGTCTGGATGGCGCCGGCGACGACACGTTCGACGCCTGGCTGACGGCGGAGCGGGAGGACGCCCGGACCGCGCAGGTGGAGGTGCTGAAAAGGCTCGCAACCCATCCGGACACCGGCTCGATCGCCGCCAGAAAGTGGATGCGGCTGTGGGCGGAAGCCGATCCCGACGGCGCGGACGCCCATCGGCAGTCGGCCGCCAGGATGAACGCTGAAAGGAGCGCCGGGGGAGCGGCAGGCGCGCGCGCGACGAGGCCGGATCAAGGTGCTTCCGAAACAAGAACGCAGGATGCCCAGAAGCGGGTCAAGGAAGCGCGGGCGCGGGCCCTGCGGGCGCAGCGCATCGGGTTCTGCGAGGTTGCCGACGGTACGAAGATCGCCTTTGCGAGTATCGGGTCCGGGCCTCCGGTGCTGAAAGCGGCGAACTGGCTGAACCATCTTGAATTCGACTGGTCCAGCCCGATCTGGGGCAGGAGTTTCGCCGAGATCGCCCGCCGCCGCACCTTCATCCGCTATGACGAGCGCGGCTGCGGTCTGTCCGACTGGGACGTGAAGGATCTGAGTTTCGATGCGTTTGTCGAGGATCTGGAGGCAGTAGCCGATACACTGGGCCTGGACCGCTTCCCGCTGATCGGCATCTCACAGGGATGCGCGGTTTCGATCGAATATGCCGTGCGGCATCCGCATCGTGTGTCCGGGCTGATCCTGATTGGTGGCTATGCGGCCGGTTGGCGGCATCTTGCCAGCCCGGAAGAACAAGCAAGGCGCGAAGCGGTGCTGACCCTGACCGAGCTTGGATGGGGAACCGACAATCCCGCCTACCGGCATATCTTCTCGCAGACCTTCATGCCCGAGGCGAGTGCGGAAACGCTGGCCTGGTTCGACGAATTCCAGCGGCTGACAACGTCGCCGCGAAATGCAGCCCGCTTTCAGGACGCCTTCGGCCATATCGATGTCCGCCACCGGCTGGCGGATGTGCGGGCACCGACCATCGTTCTGCATTCAAGGCATGATCAGCGGATCCCGCTGGACGAGGGCCGGGCGGTTGCCTCGGGCATCCCGGGCGCGCAATTCGTGCCGCTGGAAAGTCACAACCATATCCTGGTCGACCAGGAACCTGCATGGCAGGTCTGCCTGAATGCCATCAGCGCGTTCCTCGAGAAACACGAGATCTAGAACAGGCCGCGTTGAATTGAATTCAGGAAATTGCCCCAACGCATTTGCAGTGCCAACGCTGTCTCGGGGTCTTCCTGAACCCGTGAATCCGCTTGAACGTGACACGCTCCAGAGCAACGCAGTGCGCAAAAACAAACCCCCGGCTTCAGCCGGGGGTGTCGCCGGCATTCACCGGGTGGAGGTCTCGGGCAGGGGGAAGCCCAAGCAGTCAGCTATTCGGCAGAGTCAGCCCTTGAAGTAGGGAGAGCTGCACAGCCTGCGCTGGCCTTTGAATGGCTGGAAGGTGTTGTTCTGGGCGCGGTAGGATCTGTATCGGTCGGAACACCAGGCCACATGCTGCTGCCAGTTGTTGCCACGCTGAACCTTGTAGGTGTTGTGGCGGTACCAGTAATTGTTGTGGCGGAAACCGCGGTTCTTGTGGTGGTAGCCGTGGTTCTTGTGATGATACCCGTGGTTCTTGTGGTGGTAGCCGCCTTTGTGACCATGGCTTCCGGCGAATGCGGAGGTCGTGGACAGAGCCGCTGCCAGGCCGATGATCGCCAGGGTGGTGAGAATTGCTTTCTTGAACATCAGGATTTTGCCTTTGTGTTGGTCCCGGCGAAATCGTTTCCGCCGATAACCAATACTTAGGTTTGCCCCCCTGGCAGCACATGTGACGCGCAACACCACACGGTCGAGGCCCTGAAAATTCTGTCGGGAAATCCGTTGCCTGCCCCCTGAGGACCGGCGCGTTTTCCGTGTTCACACGATCCTGCCCGAGGTTCGGGCCTAACTACTCGCCTTCGGCAATCGCCTCCAGGCCCTTCCGGTCCAGCAGGATGAGCCAGCCCTCCTTCAGGTCCACCAGGTTCGATTTTTGCCATTTGCGCAGGCAACGGTTCACGTTTTCCCTTGTATTGCCTATCATGGAGGCCATTTCGGACTGGGACAGCGACAATTTCGTCAGGGGCTTTTCCTCGCTTCCGGGTGCGGCCACGGTTATGCGCAGCAGTAGCCGGGCGAGGCGCGCGGGCAACCCGAGGAATGCGATTTCCATCATCCGCTCGTCCGACCGCCTGACGCGCTTGCACAGCAGTTCGATGATGCGGATGGAAAATGCCGGATTGCGTTGCAGGACTTCCAGCAAGGCGCGTCTTTCGAGCACCACCAGCGTGCAATTGGTCAGTGCGCGCACATTCGCCGAGCGTTCGCCGCCATCCAGAAGGGCTATTTCTCCGAAGACATCCCCCGTTGTCAGCTCCGCCAGCGTGACATCGCGGGCGTTCGGCGTCGGCATGGCGACACGCACGGTGCCTTCGGCGATGGCCATCATGCTCTGGCCGGGCGTTCCCATGTCAAAGACCGTGTCACCGGCAGAATAGCGTTTGACATGGGCAAAGGCGGTGAGGTCCCGCCGGGACTGCTCATCAAGCGCTTCAAAGATAAAGCTTTTTCCCAACAGCTTTTCCTTGTTTACGGCCTCGTCTGCGGTCATCTGCTACACTTTCTTCACATTTTTCTCGCTGTACAACGCTGGCTACAACGTTACAGGTGTCTTAGGACCTACCCTTATAAAAGAGATTGAAGGGGCAGGAACGAGTTTGTTGCGATAAGATGCGCACAAGTGCCGGGAACCGTCTGTTTTCCGACGCTTTGCGACGCTGCAGCCGGATAAGCTCCTGTCTCACTCGAAGCGCGGCAAAAACGGTTTCGATTTGCTGCGGCAATGCTCCCGAGCCCGGGCAGGATATCCGCTTAGCGCATGTCCGGTCGGCTTCAGGCCACTTGCCGCGAAAATTCAGTCTGATTTGTGAGGTTTGGACCTAGGGTCTGTGGACAATAAGGATTTGGTCGAGGTTTGGATGCAAAACGCTCAGTTCAAGAAGCAAGGTCGCAGGAAGGGTGTTCCCTTTCAAGACATTGCGACGCCGAAATGGGCGTTTTGCGCCAAATCTCTTCGAGACGCGGCGGATTTCGGTCCCGACTGCGTCGGAAAGTCCTTGTGGTGGGGGCACCACTGCGGACTTTCCTCCTGTTCGGACACCGAAATCCGGCTCGCGCCGCGAGCCAAACCTAATTGTCTACAGACCCTAGCATTGCCAAAATTCACAGGACGAATAGACTTATTTCTAGAACCCTATTGAGAAAATCATGTCAACTATACGCATAAAAACATTTTTAACGGCAACCCTGTTTCTGGCTGCAGCCTGTACGCAAGGCGCGGCTCAGGACGTCAACGGTTGCGTCAAGGCGAATGTGCCCAATCCGCCCAGGATCGTCTACCAGTGCGCGAACGGACTTGTGTTCGAAGCGGAAGCAGCCGCCGAAATCGCGGTTGAAAATTCTCCGGGACAGGACCGCCCCGCGGCGGTCCAACTTACCGAGGATGCGGTGCTTATCGAGGTCGAGCCGGACAGCGGACCTTTTCAGATACTCACCCCTCATGCAATCGCCGCGGTTCGGGGCACGATCTTTGTCGTGGACGTAACACGGGAGATGACTTCCGTGTTCGTCGTTCGCGGAAAGGTCGCGGTGTCCCGGCCGGACGGCTCGGACCTCGTGACGCTGTCTGACGGTGAAGGTGTGGAAGTCACGGAAGACAATCCCCTGATCGCGAAACAATGGCCGCAGGAAAAAGCCGAAAGGCTGCTTGCCCGCTTCGCGCGATGAAATCGAGACTACCGATAAGGCTTGCGCTCGTCGCTCTCCTTGTCGGCTGTATCTGGACCGGGTGGCTCGTTCACACGCATCTTTCAGGCCGGGCAAGCGTGCTGGACCGGGCTGAAACGGTTCTGCTTGATTTGCGTATTCTGATCAACGGACCGCGCAAGGCTTCCGATGAAGTCGTCATTGTCGCGATTGACGATGAAACCGTGGCAGGCACAGGCAGCTATCCGGTCGGACAGGACGACCTGGCACGGCTGATCGACAAGATCAGGCAGGCCGGTGCACGGACGCTTGCAATCGACATTCTACTGACGGGAAACGCCCCGAATGGCGGGGACAAAAATCTTGCCGCCGCGCTGGGCACACTTCCGGCGGTTATCGCCGCAGCGGGGCAATTCGCGGACGAGCGCACCGGCGGATCCTATCTTCCCAAACCTGACAATGTGCTCAATCCGCTGCCTTCCTTGAGGAATGTGGCCGCCACGGGACTTGTCAACGTATCCACGGACGCGGGAGGCACGCCGCGTCATATCCCTCTTGTCTTCGCCACGAAAGACGGCCCGGTTCCCTCCTTCGTGCTCTCGGCGACGGGACGCTATCTCGGTCCGGATCCCACGCTCACACGAAATGCAGTCCGCCTGCGGGAAAGGCTCCAGCCTCTCGACTTCGCCTGGCACCTGCCGCTCAACTACTACGGACCGCGTGGGACGATCAGAACGGTGAGCGCGCAATCCGTCTACGACGGCAGCGTGGCGGCGGGCGCGCTCGAAGGCCGTCTGGTGTTGGTCGGGGCGACCGCAACCGGTGTGGGCGACCGGTTCAGCACACCGTTCGACCAGATCCTTCCGGGTGTCGAAGTTCTGGCAACCGGCGTCGCCAACCTCCTCGACGGTACGGCTCTCGTCAGGAACAGCACCGTCCGGCGCATCGACGCGATTGCGGCGGTTTCAATCGTGCTGATCTCCATGATCGCGGTGGTTCTGCTGCCGCTGGCGCAGGCGACAATCCTTTATCTTCTGCTCGTCTGCTTCTGGCTCGTCGTCATTACCTTCGCCTATGGGCAGGGGTACTGGTTTAACGGCGCGCTTCCGGTGGCGGCAAGCCTGCCGCCCCTTGTCATGATTGCGATTATCCGTGAGGTTTTCGACCGGCGTCAGACCCGCCGGTTCGCGGTTGCCAATGAAGCCCTCAGCCGATTTCAGGCACCGGGTCTGGCAAGGCGTATCGCGGAGGATCCTGGCTTCCTGCTTCGTCCGGTGGAGCAGGACGTCGCGATCCTGTTCATCGACCTCGCCGGTTACACGGGATTGACCGAACGGCTGGGACCTGCCGGCACGCGCGATGTCCTGAAAGCCTTTCACACGCTTGTCGTCAATGAAACCGCCAGGCATCACGGCGTGGTGCTGGACTTCATGGGCGACGGCGCCATGATTTGTTTCGGTATCCCCGATGCCCGGTCGCGGGACGCTTCCGATGCCTGTCTGTGTGCCTTCGATCTTGTGGCAGCGGTTCAGGACTGGATCGTTTCGTCCGACCTTGGCGAGGATATCAACGATGTCCGCATCGGCGGCCATTACGGCCCGGTGGTCCTGTCGCGTCTCGGTCATGAAACCCAGCAGCAGATCGCGGCGACCGGGGACTGCGTCAATGTCGCCAGCCGTCTGATGGAAACCGGCAAGGCCTTCCAGGCTTCGGTTGCCCTGTCCGCGACCCTGATTGCCGCGGCAGACCGGTGCACTCTGGTTCCGCCCCGGCTGGAGGCCGTCGCCATCCGCGGCAGGCGGCAGAACGTCCAGATCGCGCTCTGGACATCGCTTCAGGCCGGTGCGCTTCGGCCCGGTGTCCTCAACGGCCAGGATCAGGTTGCGGCGAGTGGCGAGGCTTAGGTGTAGATTCCAATAAGGTGGAATTCGGCCCGATTGCCAGGCGGTGCAGACCGTCCTCATTTAAAAGTCCGTGATCTAAAGGAAATGGACGGAGGAAAACCTCCGTCCACCCGTTCCGCCGCCGGGGCGACCGCGGTGGGACGCGGGATCCCGTTCGGCAGGACCTCTGCAATAGCCACTTCGGAACGATTCTGGCTCTTTGGGGCCGGGCTTTTTGGGGCTGGGCTTTTTGGGGCCGGGCTCTTTGGGGAATGTGCTGTTATCGGCGGTTCAGGCTGTGCTGCGATTGTCTGAGCCTCGCCGCCATGACATCCGAGCGCGAGAGCCCGATGTCATCGAGCAGGTAGTCCGGCAAATCCAGAAGCTCCCCGTAGACCTTCCGGTTCCGGGAGAACATCCTGAAATTGAGGATTTTCCGCCAGAGGGCGACCGGATTCCGGGTGTCGAATGCCGGTCCGTTTGGACGGCCAGGATATTTTCCTGCCGGTGGGGCGTAGTCAAAAACCATTTTTCCTTCCTTTCGAGGGCAATAATTCATTCAAGTTCATCAGTGAAAATCCGGTGCTCAGATCGCGCGGTGACGTCTTCGCCAAAACAGAAACGCGAAACGGTGCGTATCGGTGAGGGCGGTTTTGCAACGGACAGATCAAAGGGAGTTGCCTCCCGGTGGTTTCCCGGGAAGCCGCCCTGTCTCCTGCCGGCACTGCCGACACATGTTGGATCTCCTGCAGGGTCTCAGCGGTAAGGTTCCTCATCGCTGATCAGGTTGATTTAGTCGCTTTTCGTTCAGAAACGTGTGACGGGCGACACTGTGCGGGATTGCCGGAAGCGGCGGGCTCCTGAGGCTCGTTTCCGGAGAAATGCCTGGAGTCGACCGCATTGCGTGACCGGATTTGTACTTCGTTCCGGTTTTTCGTGTCGCCGCCGGGAGATTTGCGCTACCTCAACTCCATGGATGGATCGCCGCGCTATAGTTCGGCCGTCTTTATATTATTCATGCGTTTCACCACGGATTGCCGATGTCTTCCGGGGTCCTGCAAACCCAAGGCGATGCAACCATGTCTCTCAATTTCAAGGTTCTTTTTCCGGTTCTGCTCCTTCTGGCAGCCGTCGGAGGGGGCTCATACTGGTGGTATGTGAACCGGGACAGGCTGCCGGACGAGATTGCCTATGGGAACGGCCGGATCGAGGCTGAGACCGTGCAGATCGCCACTAAAAACGGCGGACGTGTGCTGGAGGTGCTGGTCGATGAGGGAGATCTTGTCGAAGAAGGCCAGCTTCTGGCCCGTATCGACACGGACGAACTTCAGTCCTCGCTCGCCGGAGCAAAAGCGAATGTCGCCGCGGCCAGGGATCTCGTGGCGTCGACAAGAGCCCTGGCCGCGCAGAGGGAAAGCGAGCTGAAATACGCTGCCCAGGCGTTGCAGCGGTCACAGACACTCGTGGCCAAGGGACACATCTCCCAGCAGGAGGCGGACCAGCGGCAGACCGCCAAGGAAACGGCGGAAGCAGCGCTGGCGGCGGCTCAGGCCCAGTTCAATAATGCCGGGAGCCTGGTGGAAGCCGCGCGTGCGGAGGTGAACCGGATCGGAACCCTCATTGAGGAAGCGGAGCTGAAGGCACCGATCGCCGGGCGGGTTCAGTACCGGCTGGCGGAGCCCGGGGAAGTGCTTTCGGTAGGAGGGCGGGTGATCACCCTGCTCGATCTTGCGCATGTCTACATGACCATCTTCCTGCCGACGACGGAAGTCGGCCTGGTTTACATCGGGGCGGAGGCGCGGATCGTTCTCGATGCGGCGCCCGGATATGTCATCCCGGCAAACGTCTCTTTCGTCGCCGCTGACGCCCAGTTCACGCCGCGCGAGGTCGAGACCCGGACCGAACGCGAGAAACTGATGTTCCGGATCAAGATCAGCATTCCGGCGGAATTGCTGAAGGAACACATCGAAAAGGTGCGCACCGGGCTTCCCGGAGTGGCCTATGTGATGATGGCGCCCGGGACGGCGTGGCCCGCGGATCTCGCGGTGCATCTGCCTTCCGTGAAGTAGGCGGTCGGTGACCTGATGCAGGAGTGTTTCATGACCGCGGATTTACCGGGCGAACGTCGTGCCGAACCGGTCGCCAGCCTGGCCGGGGTGCGTCATCTTTATGGCGGAACGGCTGCGCTGGACGGCGTCACCCTGGATATTCCCGCCGGCTGCATGGTCGGTTTCCTGGGGCCGGACGGGGTCGGCAAGTCGACGCTTCTGGCCCTGGTGTCGGGCGCGCGCAAAATCCAGACGGGAACGGTGACGGCGCTTGGCGGCGATATGGCGGACAAGGGCCACCGGAGAAAGGTGCTGCCGCGCATCGCCTATATGCCGCAGGGGCTCGGCAAGAACCTTTATATGGATCTGACGGTCCGGGAAAATCTGGAATTCTTCGCCCAGCTTTTCGACCAGGGCGTTGCGGAACGGCGCGCGCGCATTGACGATCTGACCCGAAGCACGGGACTGAGGCCGTTTCTCGCGCGTCCGGCCGGCAAGCTTTCGGGCGGAATGAAGCAGAAGCTCGGACTGTGCTGCGCACTCATCCACGATCCGGATCTGCTTATTCTGGACGAACCGACAACGGGGGTCGATCCACTTTCCCGCCGCCAGTTCTGGTCCCTGGTCGCCCGCATCCGCCGGGACCGTCCGCATGTCAGCGTTCTGGTCGCAACCGCCTATATGGACGAGGCGTCCGGCTTCGACTGGCTGGTGGCGATGAACGACGGCAAGGTACTGGCGGAAGGAACGCCCGCGGAGATCCTCAAAACGGCAGGGGCGAGCGATCTCGAGGAGGCATTTGTCAGGCTTCTGCCGGAGGAGGATCGGCGGGATCACAGGTTGTTGGAGATTCCGCCAAGATCCTTCGCCGATCATGACAAGGCTATTGTTGCCAGCAATCTTGTCCAGAAGTTCGGTGCATTCACCGCCGTCGATGACGTCAGCTTCGAGATCGAGCGTGGGGAGATCTTCGGATTTCTCGGCTCCAACGGCTGCGGCAAGACCACAACGATGAAGATGCTGACGGGGCTGTTGAAGCCAACCAGCGGTCAGGCCTGGCTGTTCGGCAAGAGTGTGGGTGGGGACGGGGTCGATACCCGCAAGCGCGTGGGTTACATGTCGCAGGCGTTCTCGCTCTATAGCGAGCTGACGGTGCGCCAGAACCTCGTTCTTCACGCGCAGCTCTTTCACCTGGCGCCCGACAAGGCGGAGCGGCGCATCGGCGAGCTGATCGAGCGCTTCGATCTCGGCTCCCATCTGGACGATCTGCCGGAAAAACTGCCGCTTGGGGTGCGCCAGCGTCTCTCGCTGGCCGTCGCGATTGTCCATGAGCCGGAAATGCTGATCCTCGACGAACCGACTTCCGGGGTCGACCCGGTTGCCAGGGACGTGTTCTGGGAACTGCTGATCGACCTGTCGCGCAATCAGGGCGTGACGATTTTCATCAGCACGCATTTCATGAATGAAGGTGAGCGGTGCGACCGTATATCGTTGATGCATGCCGGCAAGGTTCTGGCCTGCGATACGCCAGAGGCCCTAGTTGAAGCCTGTGGTGCGGAGACGCTGGAAGGCGCCTTCATCGGATATCTGGAAGAAGCGATCGGAACCGGGCCGGAGAGTGAGGCGCTCGAAGAGGCGGGCAGGCAAGCGGTGCAGCCTGCCACGGTTGCCGCGCCGCGCAAAGGGTTCTCCCTGCGCCGGATGAGCGCCTATTCACAGCGCGAGAGCAAGGAACTGCTGCGGGATCCGGTTCGTCTGGCCTTTGCCCTGGTTGGGACGATGATCCTGCTGATGGTGTTCGGTTTCGGGATCACCACAGACGTTGAAAACCTGAACTACGCGGTTCTGGATCTCGACCGTTCGGTGGAGAGCCGCCAGTATCTCGAAGGTCTTTCCGGATCGCGGTATTTTTCCGGGCAGGCCCCCCTGGCGGATCATGCCGACATGGAAAAGCGCCTGCGGAGCGGCGATATCGTCCTCGCCATCGAGATCCCCCCGCAATTCGGCCGCGACCTGCTGCGCGGGCAAAGCCCGGAAATCGCCGCGACAATCGATGGCGCCATGCCTTTTCGGGCCGAGACCACCGCCGGATACGTCGCGGGGATGCACCAGGAATACATGCTGGACCAGTATAGCCGTTTTTACGGCGAACGACCGGAAATCCTCGAAGCCGTGATTGAGACCCGGTTCCGTTACAATCAGGACTTCAAGAGCGTCTATTCCATGGTTCCCTCGGTAATCGCACTGCTTTTGATATTCATACCGGCCATCCTGACGGCCGTCAGCGTGGTGCGTGAGAAGGAACTGGGGTCCATTACCAACCTCTATGTCACGCCCGTCAGCAAACTGGAGTTCCTGCTGGGAAAGCAACTGCCGTATGTTCTCCTCGGGCTTGTCAATTTCGCCCTGATGACGGCGATGGCCGTGACAGTGTTCGGTGTGCCCGTCAAAGGCAGTTTGACGACCCTTGTTGCGGGCGCGGTCCTTTATGTGTTCGCCTCCACGGCGTTCGGACTGTTCTTCTCCAGTTTGACCCGGACACAAGTCGCCGCGCTTGCGGCAACCGCGATCGGAACGACGCTTCCCGCCATCCAGTTTTCGGGGATGATGCAGCCGGTCAATACGCTCGATGGATTTGGCGCGGTCATCGGCGCGGTCTTTCCCATGTCCCATTTCCTGACGATCAGCGTCGGGACGTTCACCAAGGGATTGTCCTTCTCCGACCTGACGGCCAGTTTCCTGGCCCTGGCTCCCGCCGGACCCGTTCTGATCGCCCTGAGCGTCATTCTCCTGGCCAAGCAGGAAACCTGACATGCACAGCCTCCAGAATATTCTGCGTCTCGGAATGAAGGAACTCTACAGCCTCAGAAGGGATGCGGTGCTGCTTATCCTGATCGGCTGGTCCTTCAGCGTCGGGATCTATGCGGCCGGAACCGGGTTTTCGACGGATCTGCACAACGCCGCAATCGCGATAGTGGACGAGGACCGTTCCCAGCTTTCCACCAGAATAAGCCAGGCCTTTCTGAAACCGGAGTTCCGCAGGCCCGAACTCATCTCCTTCGACGAGATCGACCCCGGACTGGATACGCGCCGCTATTCCTTCATCCTGGTGATCCCGCCGGATTTCGAGAAGGATGTGGTCAGGGGAAACCGTCCGGCAATCCAGGTCAATATCGATGCCACCGCGACAATGCAGGCGGGGATCGGCGCGAACCATATCGCCAGTATTCTTGCCCAGGAGATCGAGCGCTACGGAAAGGAACAGGGGCAGGATGCATCGCTGCCCCTGTCGCTCGTCACCCGCTTTGCCTTCAACCCGAATCTTTCCAGCCCCTGGTTCTCCAGCGTGATGGAAATCATCAACAACGTGACGATGCTGACCGTGGTGCTGACCGGTGCGGCATTCATCCGCGAGCGCGAGCACGGCACCCTGGAACACCTGATGGTCATGCCGCTTGCTCCGTTCGAGATCATGCTGGCCAAGGTGTGGGCAAACGGGCTTGTCATCATCCTTGCGGTATCCTTCGCGCTCTGGGTGATTGTGGAGAGCGTTCTGTCCGTGCCCATTGCCGGGTCGATCCCCCTGTTTCTGGCGGGTGTCGCCCTCTATCTGTTCTTTGCCTCGGCTCTCGGCATTCTGCTTGGCACGGTGACCCATTCCATGCCGCAATTCGGTCTGATGTTCATCCTGCTCATTCTGCCGATGATGCTGCTTTCCGGAGGAGAGACGCCTCTGGAAAGCCAGCCGGTCGTGCTTCAGAACGTGATGCGTCTCGTACCCTCGACACAATTCGTCAGCTTCGCCCAGGCAATCCTCTACAGAGGTGCCGGAATCGACATTGTCTGGCCGCATTTTCTGATGGTGACCGTTGTCGGTCTGGCGCTGTTCGCCCTCGCGGGGTTGCGTTTTAGAAAGAGCATTGCCGCGATCAGGTAGCGCCGCGGTTCGCGCCAGGTGACATACCTCCAACCGGGCTCGATTGGAGGTGAGCGAGTTGATCGATTTCAAAGTGTTGGAGCATCCTGCGTTCAGTTGAAGGCAGGATGCCTTCGTAGCAGACGGAGCGCGCGTCAGAGCATCTTGTAAAGCGTGTGGTCGCGCTTGATGACGTGGTGAAACAGCACCGCGGCAAAATGCAGGGCGAACAGACCCAGGAGAATCCAGGCGCTCCAGGCGTGGATGCCGGAAAGCGTCCAGGCGATGTCCGGCGACTTTCCGATCGGGCTCCAGACCGGCAGGATTCCAAACCATGTCAGCGGAAATCCGTGCGCATTGGTTGCCAGAAATCCGCTGACCGGCATGATGATCAGAAACAGATACAGAAGGCCGTGCACGCTGGTGGCGGCAAAGCGCTCGATGAACGGCCCGTCAGCCGGTGGCTTGCGGGCGATCATCAGATTTCCCACGCGCACAAGCATGAGCCAGAGGACCAGGAAGCCGAAGCTCTCGTGAAGCAGGTAGAAGTCCAGGGAAACCTCATTCTTGACGAAGCCGATGAGGAGGCCAAGGGGCCAGGTCGCCAGAACGAGGGCGGCGACAAGCCAGTGCAGGATCCGGGTCGCTCCTGTGTGACGGGCGGGTTCGTCGAGGGGAGGCAAAGCCGTCGCAGGCGTACCGCTTTCCGGTTTGTTCAGCATCACAGTCTCCGTGTTCCGTGCAAGTCATTCTCGGACAAAGGCGCCGGGAGACTGCTGTTTGATACCGCCGGCCACCGTTGCGGGCCGGGGCATGTCCGGCGTTAGCCGTTCGGCGTTGTCGCTACCGTTTGAATCCGCTCGGGAATTTGTCAGGACCCGGGCATTTTCCGTTTGCATGGGCGCGTGGCCCCGGCCCTTCGGCGAAGGTATATCGCGTTCTTTTCGCGGCGCCGGTTCATGGTCGAACCATCCGCGCAGATCGTGCCGGCGCAAAAAGGAGCCCTTGGTCATGGTTTCGGGGAAGCTGAGAAGGCCCCATTCGGACCTGAACGCGCGCGCAACGCCAACAAAACCGGCAAACACCGACAACAGTCTTTTGGCGGCAAGAAACAGCGAGCGGCCTGTCGCCGTTGAAGAGGGGCGGGTTCGTGGAAACATGGCACATCTCCTGCGGGTCTCACGTCATGTCAGCGAAGTCCTCCTTCGCGGTCACGACACATGTAGGGGAGGCACCAGGGACCAGCCTGTGACGGCCGGCACATCGCATTCAGGATCGTAAAAAGTTTGCCGGGCCGTTGCTCCAGACCTTTTCCGATCTTTGCCCTTCGACAGGGGCTTGCCGTTGTACGGCGGGAGGTGAGTGTCAGGCAGGCAGAACGGATCCGGTTGTGCCTTTCGGAGTGAAAATAGCTCGGCGGAGCCACGCTTTTTCCTGACAGCGAGGGAACTGACTCGCTTTGGTGGGGCACAGCATACAACGCTGATGAAACCTTTGGTTGCTTATTGGTTGACTTCACTCAATAGGGGTACGGGTAAGGGAAATTCTGAGAAGTAGTTTTATTTAATGCTATTTAATCTATACTTAATTTATTTTATAATGAATAGAATTTGCAAATATATTTATGAAATTTATCGTGATATTTCTCAATTATGCCGCTGTTATTTTACAAAAATATTTTCTGAACAATAAATTGTACCATAAAATTATTTAGGCGTCGCAATTTGTTCGCGAATGTGTATTTTTTTGACTTCATTTCAGTTACATGAAAATCGTATGTCTTTATTTTGAACCTGCAACCTTTGATGTTGATCTTGGAATAGTAAATCAGTTGGATGTTTTTTTTGAATGTTCTTATTTCTTATGTGTATCTTTGCGTTTAAATAAATAATTTTTTATATGGTTATAGTGGTAATTCTATTTATTTTGTATTCAATCTAAAAAATACATAATATTTGTAGATAATATTTTTGAAAACAAATTTCTATTCATATTATTGCTTAAGTAGATAAAAATTAAATAAAATTAATACCAGATTTCACCTCTTCTGTGATCTGGATCACACTCTTTAACTTGTCTTCGTGCGTTTACCTTTTTTTAAAGAAGTGAAAGTTTGTGTTTCTCCCACTGTTAAAATTGGGTAAATGAATGATGACAATTTTATGCAATTTTGACTTACAGCGCAGAGTGACTTGCCATGAATGAGTTTGTTCGGATCGCACAGGCCACCACCGTTTCTGGTACGGGTGGCAATGAACCCCCGAGTGATGCAGGTGTGACACTCGCGCTTTCTCGGCCAGAAGCACAGCAAAGCGTGGTCTCGTTAAGGCTTCCGGGGCAACTGGTCGATTTCCGCCAGATCCTCAGCGAGGACATCTCGTTCATTCAGATCGGCGACGACCTGCAGATGATCTTCGCCGATGGCGGCATGGTCATCGTTCAGGACTTCTTTCTGGGAGACAGCGGTTCACAGGTCGCGCTCGTCGGTGAGGACCAGGTTCTTTCGATCGGTGAGTTTGTATCGGTTGCAAATCTGCAGGCCGCCGACGAAATTCAGACCGCGGCGGGAGAGACCAGCAATCTGGCGACGGCCCTGGGCGCGCCGCAGGGCTCCGGACAGAATTTTCAGAACACGGAAATTGAAGGCCTCGGCGGCGGCACGACTACGCTCGGGCTGCTGGGCCCCGACGATCTCGGCGCCGGTGGTGGGGCGGGGACCACACTCGCCGATGGTGAACTGGATACCGTTCCGACACTCGTTTCCGATGCTGATTCCGGTTTTCTGGACGAAGGCAATCTCGCCGAAGGAAATGAAGCGGGAGAGGGGCCGCTTGTCGCCACAGGCAGCCTGGGGATCAATTTCGGCGAGAACGCCGGCCCGTCGCCAAGCCTGACCTTCGACACCAATGGTGCGGGCATTCCGCTGGATGCCTCCGGCGCTCCGCTGGACCTGTCTTCGGATGGCATCGCGCTCACCTACACGATTGTCGGCAATGGCGACGGCGGTCAAACGCTCACCGCGGCGAAAGAAGGCACAGGCGAAGTCGTCTTCACGGTAACGCTTGCAATCGTTCCCGACGTCTTTGACGGAGGTGCGTCCGGTGCGACCTACACCTTCACGCTCATCGGCAACCTGGACCACCTGGATGCGGCGACAGATGTTGTTCTGCCGGTTTCCTTCAGCGTCACCGCCGAGGATACGGATGGGGAATCCATCGGTACGGCTTTCACAGTCAATGTGACCGACGATGATGCTGTCATCGGCGACGCGGAAGCGTCTTCGGTCGATGAAGAGGGCCTGGGCGGCAACGTCGACAGCGGTTATGACGGCGATCTGGCCGGGTCCGCGATCACGTCTTCCGGCAACCTTGCGATTTCCTGGGGCGCCGACGATGCCAACCCGACCGCGGGCGGCGGCACAGGCGACCGGTCTGTCGCCTTTGGCGATAGCCAGCCGGGGCTGGAAGGCCTGACCTCGAACGGCCTGGCCGTTTCAATTGCCGTTCTGTCCGACGGGACGCTTGTCGGTTACACGGGCGGCTCCGTCCCCACCGCGACCGGCGATGCCGGTGTCGTTTTCTTCGCCACGCTTTCCGATGCCGACAGTGGCAGCTACGCGTTCACGCTGGTCGACAATCTCGACCATCCGGATGCCGACACGGAAGACGATCTTGACCTGACCTTCGCCTTCACCGCAACGGACGGCGACGGCGACACCGCCTCTTCCACCTTCACGGTGACGGTGGACGACGATGCGCCGGTGATCGGCGCCCCGGTTGAATTTGAGATGGAGGCGGGAAGCCACGAATCTGGCAATGTTGACTTGCCAACCATAGATGACCGCGCGATCTTATCCACCATCGAGGTTCCGGCCGGGGGAACGATCGCCGACGTCAACGTCACGATCGACCTGGTCCATACATTTTTGGCGGATCTGGAGATCACACTGGTCTCTCCGGACGGGACCCGGATCACACTGATCACCCGTGACGGCAGCGGTGGTGCCGACGGCGCCATCACCTTCGACGACGAGGCCGCGCAGGGATTCGATTCCGCCTTCCCGCCGTTCACGGGCGCCTGGCGGCCGACCGACGAAGCCTTGTCCGGCCTGGATGGACTGGATCAGGGCGGCACCTGGACGCTTGAGATTGTGGACGTTGGCGGGGGAGGCACGGGCACGTTGCGCTCCTGGAGCCTTGATTTCGGGCCGACGAGCGCCGCAAGTGTCAACGCGATTGTCGACGAGGACGATCTGTCCGGGGCGACAGGTGACCTGACCGATGGCAACGGTGATACGGAAGCCGGCGACGACGTCACCCGCACCGACAGCGGCCTGGACACGGACGGCGACGCGACCACGGTCTATGGCAATCTTGCTATTGCGTGGGGCGCTGACAATGCCAACGACGTTGAGAACGGCGGCACCTCCGCCGGCGACGGCGACCGCGCGGTCACCTTCGCCTCCGGCACGGTCGCGGCGCTAACCGCGCTTGGCCTCACCTCGCAAGGCGAGCCGCTTTCCTACGCCATAAATGACCCGGCCAACGACCTGCTCACGGCGACGTCGGAAGACGGCCGTGTCGTGTTCACGGTGGAACTGTTCGATACGGATACGGGTTCTTTCAAGTTCGACCTTCAGGACGCGCTCGACCATCCGGGGGGATCGGACGAGAACGATATCGTCCTGACCTTCGGCTACACCGCCACCGACAGCGACGGCGACACGGCAACCTCCAGCTTCACCGTCGGCGTGGACGACGATGTACCGGTTCAGGGGACTGCCGGAACGGCAGCCCCGGTCGGCGAGGACGGTCTTGGCGACGCGAATCCGGCCGACGGCTCCTTTGACGCCGTTGACGATCTGTCCACCGGCGCGGTCTCCCTCGGCATCGACTGGGGCGCGGACAACGACACCCGCGCGACGGGCGACACATTCGGCCGCACGGTTGCCTTCTCCAACGGTGCCGCCACGCTGGCGTCCGCCGGCACGGTGACCGCGGCCCAGGCGGGTCTGACGATCACCGGCGGCAGCTTCACTTCCGGCGGCGTTGCTCTGGTCTATGAGGTCACGGCGACCGATGAGGGCGGCCAGGTTCTGACGGCCTACAAGGGCAGCGTTGGCACCGGCAACGAGGTGTTCACGATCACGCTGGACCCGACAGCGGCCAACGGCAGCTACACGTTCGAGCTTGTCGGCGAACTGGACCATGACAGCGGGTCCGACAACCTCGACATCGACTTCGCCTTTGCCGCGACCGATGCGGATGGCGACCAGGCCGCGGACGGCACCGCGAGCGTCAGCGTTGAAGACGACACGCCGGTTCAGGGGACAGCCGGGACGGCAGCCCCGGTTGGCGAGGACGGGCTTGGCGATGCGAACGCGACCGGCGGCTCCTTTGACGCCGTTGACGATCTGTCGACAGGCGCGGTCTCCCTCGGCATCGACTGGGGCGCGGACAACGACACCCGCGCGACGGGCGACACGTTCGGCCGCACGGTTGCCTTCTCCAACGGCGCCGCCACGCTGGCGTCCGCCGGCACGGTGACCGCGGCCCAGGCGGGTCTGACGATCACCGGCGGCAGCTTCACTTCCGGCGGCGTTGCTCTGGTCTATGAGGTCACGGCGACCGATGAGGGCGGCCAGGTTCTGACGGCCTACAAGGGCAGCGTCGGCACCGGCAACGAAGTGTTCACGATCACGCTGGACCCGACGGCGGCCAATGGCAGCTACACGTTCGAGCTTGTCGGCGAACTGGACCATGACAGCGGGTCCGACAACCTCGACATCGACTTCGCTTTTGCCGCGACCGATGCGGATGGCGACCAGGCCGCGGACGGCACCGCGAGCGTCAGCGTTGAAGACGACACGCCCGTCGCCGCCACCGTCAAGAATGTCACCGTCGACGAGGACGATATCGTCAATCTGCAATCGCTCGGAACGGACCCTTGGGACACAGCTGACGATGATGGCTCCACGACCGGTGCCCTGGACCTGGCCGGACCTGCATTTGCTTCAGGGTCGCTGGCAGATGCCGTTTCCTTTGGAGCGGACGGTGCAGCTTCCTCCGGTGGCTTTGCATTCACTTCGACCGCCGCCGCCGACATGGAAGCGCTCGAACTGCAATCAAAAGGCGAAACACTTTCCTTCACCATCACCACGGTCCTCGGTGAAACGTTCCTGATCGGTTATGTGGACAACGGCAACGGTACCTTCAATCGCTTGTTCGACCGCTGGGTCATCAGCGTTCAATTGGATGGTTCCGGTGATTATGCCGTTCGCCTTCACGACCAGCTCGACCATGAGTACGGCGACGGCACCGACAGCCCGACCCTGGTTTCGGGAACCGGCACGCTCGACCAGATCGATTTCGGCTCGGTCATCCAGGCAACCGATGGCGATGGCGATACGATGACGCTCGACGGACTGTTCCAGGTGACAGTCACCGACGACATTCCGGCACCGTCCGCCTGGGTGAGATCTGGCCAATCCGTCAGGATTGACGAAACATTTGGCCTGCACAGCGACAATGTCTTTGATCCGGGTTCGGGTACTTACGATCAGGATGTCGTGGATCTTTTCACCGATATTACCGTCACGGCTGTTGTCGACGCTGATCTGGCCGGCCCGATCTTTGCGCGCGATGACGTGATCGATTATATCGCCAATGTCGGTGCGGATGAAAATGCGACCGTTGAGATGTCGCTTGAGATCGTTGGCGGCGATGGCATTGATTCAGGGCTTACCACGACCGAAGGCGAAGCTGTCAAGCTCTATGCCGAAGGCGACCTGATCGTCGGGCGCGGCGAAACTTCCGGCGATCCGGTCTTCGCCCTCCATATCGACGATGACGGCCAAATCAGCATCGTTCAATATCAGTCACTGTGGCATCCGGATGTTTCCACATCGGACGAACATATTTCACTGACAGAAAAGGTCTCGGCCGTCGTGACGGTGACGGATGCCGATGGCGATGCCGTTTCGACGACCGTGCAGATCGGCGCCAACGTCATCACCTTCGACGATGATGGACCGACGGCTTACAGCGCTGGTTCCCGCATCAATGCGGATGAAGCAAGCCAGATAGGAACCGAGGTCCCCGGCCAGCTCCAGTTCGACGGCGGCGCCGATGGCGCGACCGTCACGGATGTCAGCCTGGTCATGAACGGCGATTATGTCCGGGGTCTCGATCTTGAAGAGAGCGGCGCGGCCCGCCGTGGCAATCTAACGTCGAACGGGCAGAACATAACGGTCAGCCAGTCCACCGACGTCAATGATGTGATCACTGTCAACGGCTTCCTGGAAGGCACAGCCACGCTCGCATTCCAGATCGTCGTGCAGCCAGACGGCGGCTATACCTATGAGCAATTCGTTGCCTTCGACCATCCGGATGAAAATCAGACAGGAAGCGACGACCGGCTTGCATTGCGTCTGAGGTTCACGGTGACCGACGGCGACGGCGACACGGATAGCGCAGCGGCGTTGATCCGGATCGCCGACGATGGACCCGCGATTGGCGCTATCGCGGACGGAACCGTCGATGAAGACGGTTTGACGGACGGTAACGACGACAATCAGTCGGGCGATGCAGCGGATGCAAATGCCGATGGCGACAGCGACGAAACAACCTTCACCGGTGATCTGGGCATCGACTGGGGTGTCGATGATTATGACACCGACGGTGCCGCCGGCATCGACGACGGTAACGGGCGGAGTCTGACCTTCGATACGGGTCTTGACGGCGCGACACCGGTAGGCCTGGAATCCAGCGGCGAGCAGGTGCTCTACACGTTGTCGAATGGCGGAACGCTGCTGACGGCGACGAAAGCTGTTTCCGGGACCACTGTCTTCACGGTGGCGCTGGATGACGACGGCACGGGCAGTTACACATTCACGCTGGTGGACGCTCTGGATCATCCGGATGGAACCACGGAAGATGACATCAATCTCGATTTCGACTTCGTTGCAACAGACAGCGATGGCGACACGGCGACCGACAGTTTCACTGTGACGGTGGACGACGATTCCGCGGACGCCCGCTGGGCAGGGTCCCATATCGCCGTCGACGAAGCGACTGACCTCTCAACTACGGTGGTCCCCGGTCAACTGCAGTTCTTCCCGGGCGCAGACGGTGCGACGGTGACGGCTGCTTCCATGGGAACCGGCGGCGGGTTTGTCCGCAGGTTCGACCAGGAAGAACCGGCAGGCTCTCAGCGCGGCGATCTGCTCGTTGGCGGTGAACGGGTGACGCAATCCGTCACGACGGATCCGGTAACCAAAATCATCACGATTGACGGAACAACCGAGGGAACGGGCGCGCCTGTTTTCCAGATCGTTATCCAGCCGGATGGAAGCTACACCTACGAGCAATTCGCTGCCTTCGATCATCCGGATGAAAACGAAACCGGTGCGGAAGACATTATCGCTCTGCGCATTGATTTCACCGTAACTGACGGGGACGGCGACACGGACAGCGCGGGGGCCTATATTCGGGTTTCCGACGATGGACCGGTTCAGACCGGTGACGGCAACCACAATGTCGGCATGGACGAGGACGACATTTCGGTCAACGGCGTCATTCAGGGCGCCGGCACGGATGGCACCGGCCCGACGCAGTTCACCGGCAATATCGGCAAGGTCGACTTCGGCGCGGACGGTTTCGGCTCTGTGACGTTTTCCGGTGTGTTCCAGGTTCCGAACGAACTTGGCAATACGCTTGCGGCCAATGACACGGTAGGGGCGGATTCCGGCCTGACGTCGGACGACCGCGCGGTTTATTTCCGCCTCGTGGAGGATGGCCAGAAGATCGAAGCCTATGTGCGGGCCGAGGACAATGGCGGCACGGAGGAAGTAATCTTCGACGCCACGCTGAACGGCACGGACCGCGGCTACACGGTCAATCTCTACGGCAACATCGACCATCAGCCGGGCAGTGCCGGGCGGGGCAATGGGCAGTCGATCAATTTCGATGTCCGTGCAACGGATGGCGACGGCGACTATGTCGACGTGAACTTGTCCCTCCGCATCACCGACGACGCGCCGGTTCAGACCGGTGACGGCAACCACAATGTCGGCATGGACGAGGACGACATTCCGGTCAATGGCGTCATTCAGGGCGCCGGCACGGATGGCACCGGCCCGACGCAGTTCACCGGCAATATCGGCAAGGTCGACTTCGGCGCGGACGGTTTCGGCTCTGTGACGTTTTCCGGTGTGTTCCAGGTTCCGAACGAACTTGGCAATACGCTTGCGGCCAATGACACGGTAGGGGCGGATTCCGGCCTGACGTCGGACGACCGCGCGGTTTATTTCCGCCTCGTGGAGGATGGCCAGAAGATCGAAGCCTATGTGCGGGCCGAGGACAATGGCGGCACGGAGGAAGTAATCTTCGACGCCACGCTGAACGGCACGGACCGCGGCTACACGGTCAATCTCTACGGCAACATCGACCATCAGCCGGGCAGTGCCGGGCGGGGCCTCGCGCAGTCGATCAATTTTGACGTCCGTGCAACGGATGGCGATGGCGACTATGTCGATGTGAACCTTTCCCTCCGCATCACCGACGACGCGCCGGAAACACCGCATGCTCTTCGCTGGGCAAGCGTCGATGAAGCCGTCACGACCTCAGGAACCGCGACAGGTACCTATACCTTCGATGTCGACTACGGCGCGGATGGTGCCGGAGATTCGAAATTCGACGGCTATCTGAAACTCGACATCGGTCCGGGGCTGGCTGGAAACGTGACCTTCGACCTCACCGACCCGAGTGTTCACCAGACCCCCAAGCTGACATCAGACGGCAGGGTCATCACGTTCGAACTTGTGGATGATACCACCATCCGGGGGTATATTTCGGACGTCGACAATGGCGGCGGCGGTGTGGTCGAGGTTCTCGAAATCACCTTGTCCGATACCAAAGTGACCTTCGATCTGTTCGAAGAGCTGGATCACGTGGCGGCTCAGGACGGTTCGCCAATTGACGGTCTGGTCTTTGATACCGGCATCAGCTTCTACGACGGTGACGACGATCTCCTGTCTGTCAAGCTGCGCACGACGGTCACGGATGACGGACCGGTTCTGGCGCAAACCTACCGTTCAGTAACCGTCGACGAAGCGGATATTTCGGACAGTGGATCGAACTCCTTCAATGTCGATTTCGGTGCGGACGGGTTTGGCTCGACCAATTTCACGGGGACCGTGAGACTGAACATCGGCCCGGGAACCGCCGGCAACGTCTCAATCGACCTGGCTGGTGGGCCCAACAGCACATCCGGCCTGACGTCCGGAGGTGAACCGGTCACCTTCGAACTGTCGGCGGACGGACAGACGATCCTTGGTTTTGTAGACAATGGCGGGGTGGGCGATGTCGAGATAATTCGGCTGACACTTGCCGCAGGCGATACTGGCGCGATAGCTGAACTTCTCGGTCCGCTCGATCATATCGCGCTTAACGGCTCTGGCGAGATTGCCGGACTGCGTATCGATGCGCAGGTCGCCATCGCCGATGGCGACGGCGACGTGGTCAATGGCTTCTTCCGGGTCAATGTCGACGACGATACGCCAACGGCCACGCCGAGCACGACGGTCTGGGTTGACGACGAGGATGTCCCCGGCGCCGACGGCAACCCCGGCGGTGTGGGAGACAAGACGGATGCCCCGCTCAACCTGACGGGTATGCTGAACCATTCGTTCGGAGCGGATTCCGACGGTGCGTCGATTTCCTGGCTCGACACGAGTTCGGCGACAGTGCCTGGCCTCGGTTTCACCTACGAGGTGGCCGATGGCGGCGCGACGCTGCTGATCAGGCAGAATGGCACTTTGGTTATGACGGCGAAGGTCGTTCAGGAGACCGGCCATTTCACGATCATCCAGGAAGCGCCCGTTTCCCATCCCATCGGGAATGACGAGAACGAGGTCACGTTCCAGCTCAGATACGAGGTCACGGACGGAGACGGCGATACCGCACAGAGCTATCTGTGGGTCAATGTCGATGACGATACGCCGACGGCCAGCCCGAGCACGACGGTCTGGGTTGACGACGAGGATGTCCCCGGCGCCGACGGCAACCCCGGCGGTGTGGGAGACAAGACGGACGCCCCGCTCAACCTGACGGGTATGCTGAACCATTCGTTCGGAGCGGATTCCGACGGTGCGTCGATTTCCTGGCTCGACACGAGTTCGGCGACAGTGCCTGGCCTCGGTTTCACCTACGAGGTGGCCGATGGCGGCGCGACGCTGCTGATCAGGCAGAATGGCACTTTGGTTATGACGGCGAAGGTCGTTCAGGAGACCGGCCATTTCACGATCATCCAGGAAGCGCCCGTTTCCCATCCCATCGGGAATGACGAGAACGAGGTCACGTTCCAGCTCAGATACGAGGTCAAGGACGGAGACGGCGATACCGCGCAGAGCTATCTGTGGGTCAATGTCGACGACGACACGCCGGTGATCGGCACGGCCAACACCACGGTCCAGCTGGACGACGAGAATGTCGGTACGGATGGCAATGCCGGTGTCGGCACCGACCCGGAAGGCACGACCCCGGACGAGACCCAGGACACGGATCTGACCGGGACGCTGGCGCATCTTTATGGCGCTGACGGCGCCGGATCGTTGCTGCTGACGGGCGTCGATACCCTGACCTCGACGCCCACCACGGCGGAAGAGAGTTTCTACTATGGGGTCAACGCGGCCGGAACGCTGCTGACGATCTACCAGATCCAGAGTTCGGTAGCGGTTGCAGTGCTGTCGGTGACCCTCGACGGTGAGACGTCGGGCGATTACACGGTGGAGCAGCTCGCGCCGATCGATCACCCCGACGGCTCGTCGGAGAACAATGTGTCCTTCGACGTCACTTACCGCGTCACCGACCTTGACGGTGACACCATCGACGGCACGCTGCCCATCAATGTGGACGACGATAGTCCAGTTGCGAACGATGACACGACTGCGACCTCTGAAGACACCGCGGTGCTGATCGATGTCTTCGCCAATGATTTGGCTGGTGCGGATGGCGTGGATCTGAGCACCGATGTTGCGGTCGCATCGGGCGCATCGAATGGGTCCGTCAGTTACAACAATAACGGGACCTTCACCTACACGCCGAATGGTGGCTATGCCGGTGCGGACAGCTTCACCTACACCATCACGGATGCTGATGGCGATCAGTCGATTGCGACCGTCAACATCACGGTCTCTGCGGTTGACGACGGCGAAGCGACGGTGACGATCACCGGCACGGCCGCAGAAGGCTCCACGCTCACCGCAAACTTTGGCGATGACGATCCCGACGGCGCGGCCTCGGGTGTCGCCTACCAGTGGCAGCGCGACGGCGCCGACATCGTCGGGGCAACGGGGACGACCTACGATCTGGTGGCCGACGATGTCGGCGCCAAGATCACCGTCGAGGTGGCTTACACGGACGGCCAGGGCTTCTCCGAGAACATCGAGAGCCCCCAGACCGACACGGTCACGGCGTTGAACGCGGCTCCGGTACTGGCGTTGAACGATATCGCCGCGGGTGCGACAGCATTCGATGACTTCTCTTCCGGCAACTATTCCGGTGGAAGCGGCTGGAATGGCAACTGGAACGAAATCGATCCCGGCTCCCAAAATGACATCCGTATATCGAGCGGACGACTTCGGTTTGATGACAGCACCGATGGTGGAGAAAGCATCTCGCGTGCAATCGACCTGAGCGGAATGTCGACGGCCACTCTTTCCTTCGATTATCGCGGTGACGATCTGGATTTTGGCGAAAACGTTCAAATCCAGGCATGGAATGGCAGTAGTTGGGATACTCTGGGCACGCTTGGCGGAGATTCCGGCGGAAACTTCTCCATCGGGTTATCCTCGGCCCAGATAGGCGCTCACACGCAAATCAGGTTCCTGGCACAGGGAAATTGGGAGAGCTCGGAAAACTTCTATATCGACAATGTAAGTGTGACAAATTTGGCGAAAGTGTCCTCGACCGATTTTGTGACCAGCTACACCGAAGGCGATGCGGCCGTTTCGGTTGCCGCTGCCGGTCCGACGATCACGGACGACAATACCATACTGCAGTCGGCGACCATCCATCTGACCAACGCGCAGGCTGGCGATATCCTGAACACCAGCGGTGTTACGGGCGTCACGGTTGACGGATCGTCGACGGCCACGAGTGTCGTCCTCACGGGGAACGCTTCGCTCGAGGTTTACCAGGCTGCAATCCAGGCGATCACCTTCGCAAACACCAATGACGATGCGGATACCACAACGCCCCGAACTGTCGAGGTGAGCGTGACGGACATTGGCGGTCTGACAAGCAACACGGCTACGGCCGAGATCACATTCCTGCCTGTCAACGACGGCAATGCTTCTGTCGGCATTACCGGCACGGCCAAAGAAGGCTCTACGCTCACCGCGAACTTTGGTGATGACGATCCCGATGGTGCGGCCTCGGGCGTCACCTACCAGTGGCAGCGCGGCGGTGCGGACATCGACGGGGCGACTGGGTCGACCTACGATCTGGTGGCCGCCGATGTCGGCGCCAAGATCACCGTCGAGGTGGCCTACACCGACGGTCAGGGCTTCTCCGAGAACATCGAGAGCGCCCAGACCGACACGGTCACGACGTTGAACGCGGCTCCAACGCCAGGGGACGACATCGTTCTGAAGAACTTTGGCGGCACGGCGTTCAACATCCCGGAATGGGCGTTCCTGCTCAACGATACCGATCCGGAAGGCGACCCGCTCGACGTTTCCGGTGTCAGCAATGTCAGCAGCCTCGACAGCGTGAACCACACGGCCGGCTCCGGCCCGAACGGGTACGTCAGGATCGACGGCGACAATGGCTCCGGGCTGGACGGTACGTTCCAGTATGCGGCCTCCGACGGAACGACATCGACAAACGCAACCGTGACGGTCGTTCAAGACAATAACTCGATTACCGGTTCGTCGGCCGACGAAATCTTCGCCGGCGATAATGATGGTGACACGTTTACCGGCGGTGGCGGTAAGGACGCATTCTTTGCCGGCGGCGGCAACGACACGATCCGGGGCGATCAGGACGACCACGTTTTCGATGGCGGCAGCGGTAACGACACACTCGAAGTCGGCGCCAATTTCACCAGCACCAGCGATGCCCAGATCGTCCAAGTCGAGACCGTCGAGCTGACGTCGGCGGCTACGCTGGACCTGTCGAATCAGAGCGAAGGGTTCAAGATCCTCGGTTCATCCGGCAACGACACCATTGTCGGTGGCTCCGGCAACGACATCATCAACGGTCAGGAAGGCACCGACAGTTTCACCGGCAATGGCGGTGCGGATCAGTTCCGCCTGGTGTATAATACCGGCACGAAGACGATCGTCGACTATACCGACGGTACCGACAAGATCGGCTTCCTCGACACCGGTCCTTTTGTGGCCCCTGGAAGTGTGAATTTCAAGAACACGGAAGGCACCGCCGGTGGCGCATCGCTCAACAGTTCGGACTTCAAGACTGCAAGTTCCATTGCGAATATGAGCAGTAATTTTGACTATGACGTTGTCCGGATTACCACGGCGCAAACGACGGACCAGATTCAAAACGACGACCCTGGCTCTTATACCAGGGTGAACAATTATGTAATCGTCTTCAACTCGGATACCGGGAAGGGAGAAATCTGGTTTGACGTGAACTGGGCGTCGACTTCCGGTCGATACCACGTCGCTACGCTGAACAATATAACGTCCGTTGCCCAGCTCAATAACATCACCGCGTCCGACATCGTCGTCTACAGTAGCGCATATGACCCCATTGCCCTTGACCTCAACGGCGACGGCGTCGATCTGTCGGCGACGACCGGTTTCGACATCGACGCCGACGGCGATCTCGACCAGATCGGCTGGACCGGTCCGGAGGACGGCCTGCTGGTCATGGATCTGGACGGCTCGGGCAAGATCGAGGATGGATCGGAACTGTTCTCCGAGGTCTTCAACGGCGGTTCCTTCGCCAACTCGCTGGAAGCCCTGGCATCTCTGGATGACAATGGCGACGGCGTGATCGACGCCAACGATGCGGCGTTCAGCGAAATCAAGGTCTGGCGGGACGGCAATTCCGACGGTGTCACCCAGGAAGGCGAACTGCTGAGCCTGATCGAACAGGGCATCGAGGCGATCAATCTCGAAACCGCCGAAGTCAACCAGTCGGTCAACGGCAACACCGTCTTCGCGGAAGGCACCTACACCAAGTCCGACGGCGGCACCGGCACCTATGTCGGCGTCAACCTGGGGGCGGCCAATGACGACGAAGTCGACAGCGAAGACACCACCCGTCAGTCGGCGGCTCTGGCCGCGGGCGCCGCGCTGATCGTCTACGCCGCCTCGAGCGCGGAGGTTGCCGCCGGCCTGAGCGAAGTCCGGATAGACGGCACGCCGCTCCACGGCGAGGTCACGGTCGCCGACGACTTCACGGTCACCTACACCTCGATGGACGGGTTCGAGGGAGCGGACGCGGTCGAGATCAGCCTGGTCTTCGCGGACGGTTCCATCGTGAGCCGGTCGGTCGAGCTGGAGGTTCTTGCCGAAGAGGTGGCGGTAACCGGCTCCTCGACCGGGGCCGCAGCGGATATTCCGGACACGGGCACCGACACCGCCGAGACCTCCGGCAGCGACGTTTCGGGGCCTGCACCCGAACTCGCCGCAAGGGTCACCTCCTCGTTCATCACCGGCGACGACGGCGACAACGTTCTCATGGGGACCGATGGCGACGATATCCTCGCCGGCGGGCTTGGAGCCGACCTTCTCACCGGCGGTGCCGGGGCGGATACCTTCGTCCTGTCCTCGCTGGCCGAAGCCGACATCATCACCGATTACAACTTCGATGAAGGCGACAGGATCGACCTCGGCAGCCTGCTCGACAGCGCATTCAACCCGGGTGCCGACGAGAGCACGCTGGTGCGGGCGACAGAAAGCCCGGACGGCAGCGTGACCATCGAGGTCGATCTCGACGGCTCGGATGCCGGCCATGATTGGATGGCGGCAGCAACCCTTCAGGACCATGCGTCCATGGGTGAAACCATCCGCATCGTGATGGATCAGGATGGCACGGAAGTCGACATCGCTGTCAACGTCGCCTGAGAAACGGCACTTTAGGAGAGACAGAAAGGCGGGCCGTTGAGCCCGCCTTTTTTTGTAAAAACCTCCCGTTCGTCATCCCGGGCGCAGCGCAGCGAAAATCCGGGATCGGGGAGCTGAGGTCTGTCGGTGAAAAATTCCCGCGAACGCAAAGACTTGTGGCTCTCCGGTCCCGGCTCGCGCTTCGCCTGGTCGGGATGACCGGGGCATGTTGCGTTTAAGCGGATTTGTGGATTCAGGAAGACGCCCGAGGCAGCGTTTGCATTGAAAATGCATTATTCAGCATGAGGCCAGCTTCACGCGGCACACAGTGGTGTCCGGCGAGAGACCGAGCCCGCGCGTTCTTCCATCAACGATGGCTGGCTGGTGTTAGCGTTGCGCCTGCCGGGTGCGGAGAAGCGCCGCGCCGGTGAGCCCGAAAAGGGCTGTTGCAATGCCGGCAAGGGCGGCGAGAAGGCGGGTCAGGTCGGCAACGCCAAATGAATTTGCATCAAGGCTACCGGGCCGGGCCGGGCCGCCGGCGGTACTTGCTGTCGTGTCCGTGCCGGTGGCGCTATCGGGCGGCAGGATTGTCAGGCTGCTGTCGGCAAGGGCGCCTGTCAGCCGGCCCGCGGGGGTTTGCGGATCATCGAAGTCGTAGACGACGGCTTCCACCTGGACGGCTTTTGCGTCCGGGGAAGCGGCTGCCGGATTTTCCGCGGCAAGCAATTCGCTGCCGTTGGCAGACACCAGGGCAATGCGTTGCAGGCCGGTTTCCCGTCCCGCGGCTTCCAGAACCGTGCGCAGATAGTCTTCAAGCTCTTTAGCATCGACGCTGTCCGGCCGATTTTCGGCAATCGACAGATATTCGGGTATCAGAGGCAGCGCCGCGAGTTCTTCCAGGCGAAGACGCGGACCTGTGAGCCATGCGTCTTTGAGGGCGCCGACAAGCAGATCGCGTTCCTGCGAGGTCGCCGTTAGCCGGGCGTCGAGCAGCGATTGCTGCCTTTCGGCGAGCGCGAAACCGCCGAGTGCGAGACCGGCACCCAGAAGGCAACCGCCCAGGCCAAGGCCGAAGGCGGCGGAAATCCGCAGGGGGTTTCGAATCGTGGCGCTCTGGTGTCGATCTGACATGAATTGCGTATAGCACGCAGCGCCCGCGTTTGGGGAGACGGAAATGAGGTTTCGCCTCGGTTGCGGAGGCTAAAGAGCTCGAAACTACAGTCCGGCGGCTTGTGTTTATTTTGTCGCGGACTTCAGACGGGATGCGAGCCGTACCGGTGAGCCGGGTGTCGGCACATGAGACCACTGTCCGGCGGCGTTCACCGAATAGAGAACCTGATAATGCGGCAGGTCGCGCTCGAAGCGCACGCGGGAGAAGCGGTTGTCCAGGATCAGCCATTTTCCTTCGTGGCGAACGGAGAGTACAGCGTGATGCTGGCGGGCCGCCGTGTCGCGCAGAACCACGATCCGCATGTCCTGGTCCTCGACACCCAGATCCCGCAGAAGCGCATATTTCAGGATCGCGTAGTCCTCGCAGTCACCGGCACGCCTGGTCAGGCTTTCAACCGGGCTTGCCCAGTATTCACCGGTCTGCCACAGACGCGCGTCGTCCCTGTAGGCCAGAACCCGGTTGACCATGTAATTCACCTTCGGGATCTGCAGCCCGCGGCGCTTGTCCTTTACATCGTCCAAAATGGCGGTATAGGCGCGGAACCCGTTGCGGCCGGCTGACGGACCCTGTCCGTCGGCGCGAAATTCACCCAGCGCGCGCGTCCAGCGCTTCGTCACCGGGGACAGCGCGACCGGTTTGCCGAGCGTACCGAAGAGCAGCGTCGGCTTCAGCTCCGCGGTGTCCGCCGCGGGCAGGTCGATGGTTTGACGAGCGGTTTTCCCGAGGGGCGGGCCCTGAATGTCCGGCTTGGCGAGGGGGCCGACGCGGATGGTCCGCAGTTCCACCGCCTTTGCAGCCGGAAGCGGAGCAAAATGGAGTTTCACCGGCAGAGCGTCGGCGGAAACGGTCTCCAGCAGGGAGACCTTGATAAAGTCGTGGACGTTGGAAATGCCGGTCATATCAACCGGCGCGAAGGGGCCGTCTTCCGCCTGGGCGGTGACGAATGCCGCCTGCAGCACGAATGCGCAAGTCAGTGCCCATCCGAATTTGCGCGCAGCTTTCCCGTTCGCAGCCGGCACTGCCGGCGCGGTCGCTCTGTGTTCCATCTGCCGATCGCCTCATTATTTGTCGAGACGTCAGCGCTCCCTGAGTGCCTGGTCCCGAACTTTCTTGATCGGCTTCAAGATGTAGTCCAGAACCGTTTTCTCTCCGGTTAATATATCGATGGACGCGACCATTCCTGGTATTATTGGTAAAGGATCCGTATCTGAACCAAGATAATTTTTATCTGTTCTGACCGTGACGCGGAAGAAACGATTACCTTCCTCATCTTCGGTGGTGTCCGCGCTGATCCGTTCCAGTTCGCCCTCAAGCCCGCCATAAATCGAGTAATCGTATGCGGTTATCTTCACCTGGGCTTTCTGGCCCGGGTGAAGGAAGGCGACATCCTTGGGGCGGATCTGCGCCTCGATCAGGAGCGTATCCTCAAGGGGGACAATCTCGACCAGATCGGCGCCAGGCTGCACGACCGCGCCGATCGTGGTGATGTTCAGCTTGTTGACGATGCCCTTGACCGGCGAGACCAACTCGGTCCGGCGGACCCGGTCGGCCGCCCCTTTCAGGCTTTCGTTAATGACCGCCAGTTCGCCGCGGGACTCGGCCAGCTGCTGTCTTGCCTCGGAAACGAAGGTGGAAACGGCACTGCGGGAGCGTTCGCGGGCTTCCTCCTTTGCCGCCTGGGAGCGCAGGACGGAGGCCTTGGTGATCTGCAGCTCACCCTCGCTCTCCTTCAACTGGCGTGACAGGCGGAGAAATTCGATCTCCGGCAGCACCTTGCGTTCGTAGAGGCGCTGGTTGATCTCGACTTCGCGCGCCATGATCTTGATGACGGAGTCCAGCTTGGCCTGCTTGGCGAGGAGCTCCTGATATTCCTGTTCGCGCTGCGAGGCCTGGTTCCTGAGGACGCTCAGCTCGTTTTCAAGGCTTGTCTTCTTGTCCCGGTAGACATTGCTTTCACCGGCGATGAGGTCGGGGACTTCCTTTTCCAGCACTTCGGGAAAGACCAGCGGTTTCTGATCGGCCTCCGCCTGCAGCCTCTCGATCCGCGCCATCAACGCCCACTGGCGCTGCCGGATTTCGCCGAGCTGGGAGGAAAACGTGGTGTCGTCGATTTCGATCAGAGACTGGCCTTCCTCGACGATATCGCCTTCCTGGATGAAGATATTGTCGACGATGCCCGCGTCGGGCGCCTGCACCACCTGTATCTGCCGCGAGGGGATCACGCGGCCATCGCCTCTGGTGACTTCCTCCAGCGTGGCCAGATAGGCCCAGGCCAGTCCGACGACAAACAGTGCCAGGCCGATACGGATCACGTTGGTCGTGTAACGCGGCGGCCTGGTCTGGATGATATCGCGGATATCGTTGGCGTAGTTCCAGTCGCCCGGGTTCATAACGCGGCATCCTTGCCGGCCTGTTGTGAGGCATTCACCGCGCCGAGCTCCTGGAGCTTTTGCAGCACTTCCTTGCGGGGGCCGTCCAGCGCGAGCTTGCCGTAGTCGAGGGTGATCAGGCGGTCGGTCAGCTCGACGAGGCTCATGCGGTGCGTGCTGATGATGACGGTCGTATCGGCCCTGTTATGTTCCTTCAGCCGGGCGATCAGGCGGCGCTCGGAGGCAAGGTCCTGATGGCTGGACGGCTCGTCCAGGAACAGGACGCGAGGTTTGCGGAGCAGGATCCTGGCAAGGGCGACGGACTGTTTCTGACCGCCGGACAGAAAACGGCCGCCTTCGCCGACCTGAAGATCGTAGCCGAGCGGGTTCTGCGCCACGAATTCCTCGACACCGGCGATCCGGGCCACCTCGATGAGCGCGTCATCGTCGGCGAAGGGATCGCCCGCGCTGATATTTTCGCGCACCGTTCCACTGAAAAGCACGTTGTCCTGGGAGAGAAAGCCGACATTGGCGCGCAGATCGGCAGGGTCGAACTGCCTGGTGTCCGTGCCGTCGATCAGCACAGCGCCATCGGAGGGGTAATAAAGGCCGGAGGTCAACCGGCCGATCGTGCTTTTGCCGGAGCCGACTCGGCCGATCAGGCCGACGGTTTCCCCTGGCGCAATCTTGAAGGAGATGTTCTTCAGACTGTCGTCTTCGGCGCCGGGATAGCGGAAATCCACACCCTTGAATTCCACGGATCCGGATGTGATGCGCTTGTTGATATAGGTCCTGCCCGGCTTGCGCTCCGTTTCGGTGTTCATGATGTCGTTCAGGATCTTGTAGGAATGCAACGTCTGGCGCAGGCGGGTGAGGGTGTTGGCAACATTGGCGAGGGGCGCCAGCACCCGGCCGGAGAGCATCATGGCTGCGATCAGCGCGCCCATGGTGATGTCTCCGCTGGAGATGAGATAAACACCCCACACAACGATGCCGATGGAAACGAAGGCCTGAACGAAGCCAGTCCCGGATTGCGCGATCAGGGCCCAGAACCGGCCTTTCATGATCGCCCCGCTGCTGGCGGCGACAGAGCGTTCCCATTTGGTCTGCATGCTGCTTTCCGCATTGAGCGCCCGGACCGTATCGAGATTGGCGATACTTTCCACCAGAATGGCATGCCGGATGGCGCTTTCCTTGTGGGATTTTTCAATCGCTCCGGACAGGGGCGCCTGAACGAACAGACTGATGCCGAGGACGACCGGAATTGCCGCCAGAGGAACGACCGCAACAGATCCGACCAGCAGGAACAGGACGGCGATGAAGATGCCGATGAACATAAGATCGATCAGGGATACCAGGGAAGAGGAGGTGATGAACTCCCTGACATTTTCGAATTCGCGAATGTGATTGGCGAACTGCCCCGAACTGGCCGGCCTCTTTTCGAAATCGATCGCCAGGGCGTGCGCGAAGATCTTGCTGGCCAGCGCGTTGTCTGCCTGTTTGCCCGCCACGTTGATGATCTGCCCGCGAGCGATTTTCAAAATGGCGTCGAACACGAGGGACAGGATGACGCCGATCGCCAGGGCCCACAGGGTCGGGATGGCGTTGTTCGGCACCACCCGGTCATAGACGTTCATGGTGAAAAGCGGCGAGGCGAGGGCGAGCAGATTGATCAGAAGCGCGGCCAGGGCGACGTGGACATAGTCCCGCCAGTAGGAGGTGATCGTGCTCCAGAACCAGTGTCCGTCAAAACCGAGAACGCGTTCGCTCTTGCCGGAACTGTCGACCGCCGGCTGAAAGAAGATGGCGTATCCGCTGTAGTTGTCCTCGAATTCGGCCAGGGACTGGTGAAGCTTGGCCGCCTGGACGAGGGGGGCGAGCAGTTCAACCGTTCCGGCCTCCTTGTCGAAGCCGGTCAGGATCAGCATTTCGGAATTTTTCATCGCAACGATGCACGGAAGCGCCGCCGGCGGGATGGAACCGATATCCTTGCGATCGGGCAGTGCCTTCAGACCGCAATTGGCGGCCGCGCGGCCGAGAATGCCGATGCCGAGAGTGTTGCTGGTCTGGGGCAGGCCACTCCAGATCACCGAGTCGGTGACATGATAACCATGCACGCGGGCAATATATTTCAGAGCCGCGGCAAGCGGATCCGGGCTAGCCGAGGGTTTTGTCGGGGCTTCGGATTTCGGCTTTTTGTCGTTGGTATTCTGCAGCATATCGGTGCCGCCCATGGGCTGTGTCGCCGCGAAAAACTTCTAGCCGGGCGTCGGGTGAGCGGAACCCGTCGGCCCCCATTGACGGCCCCTGGGCGAACAGGAGCCAGACTGGTGACTTGTTCCCCGGCCTGACATCCTACTGCGGTGCTCAGAATTGATCGAAAGGCCTGCCGGTTGTCCGGCAGGTCAAATCTGCCGGCAAATCGTTAGAATTTACGTAACGGCTCGATATTGAAGTTGGCGCTCTGCGGGAAAATCGACGCATTGTCGCGCTGGCCGTCCATCGCTTCCGCCGGCGGGGTGACACTCAGATAAGCGAGCAGGTCACCGGATGTGGCACGCAGCTGATAGGTGGAGAAGGTGTAGATCGCCCGGGCGGAGATCAGTTCGATTTCACTGTTGAACAGAGCGTTTTCCGCATTCAGTACGTCGAGCAGCGTCCGCTGACCGATATCGTATTCCTGACGGTAGCCTCCAACGACCTGACGGTTGGCTTCCAGTTGCTCGCGAAGCGCCTTGATCCTGTCCGTCAGCGTGGTCACGGAAGCCCAGGAACGCTCGATGCCCTCCTTGAGTTCCCGGCGGACCCGGTCGACTGCGATTTGGGCTTCAGTCAGGCGCTCGTTGTATTCCTGGGACAGGGCCGTGTCGCGACCGCCATTATAAAGATTCCAGGAAAAGACCAGCTTGCCGGAATATTCGTTGTTGCGACCCTCGATGCCGCCGAGATCGTCGCCCACGGCGGCCCGGCCCCTCAGGGAAATCTCAGGCAGGAAGTTTCCCTTGCTGGAGTCATATTGGTATTTCGCCGCATCCGCATCGGCAAGTGCCGCGCGCACCTGCGGGTGCTGCTGGGCGGCCACGTCGACAAGGCGGTTGACCGGTCCCGCCGGGATGCTGGCCGGTTTTGCCGGCGCGAGCCTTGCCGGCTTGTTCCCGACGATGCGTTCGTATTTGGCGATCGTGTCGAGAAGCGACTTGTGCACCTCCGTTACGATAACGTCGGCCGCCGCGACCCGTTCCCTTGCCTGGGCGAGATCGGCAGCGCCTGTTTCACCGCCCTGGTACCGCTCGTCGACATCCGAAAAGATGCGGCGGTGTTTGCTCACATTCATGCGGGCCTTGGAGAGGATGGCCGTATGACGCAGGACGTCGATATAGGCTTCAACCGCGTCAAGCGCCGTTGCTTCCGAACGCTCCATCACTCTGAGAGCGGCTCCGTCGACGCGGGCGCTCTGACGATAGACCTCGTTCACGGAGGCGAAACCGTCGAACAGCAACTGCTGAACGGTAACGGAAATTTCCTTGGCGGTCCGCCACTTGTCGTTGTCATTGGCGGTGAAGGAGTTCGGCCGGTCAAGACGTTCCGGTCCGATTTCGGCGGACACATCGACCGACGGCAGGAAGGCGCCCTGTGACCGGCGGTATTCCTGATCGCGGGCACGGCGGTTCGCCGCTGATTCCAATACGTCCGGATTGGTTGAAACAGCTTCCTGAACCACCTGCCTCAGGTCGGCGGCGGACGATATGTCAACCAAACATGTGCTTATCAAAAGCGCCAAAAAAACTCGCATTGCCTACCCATGCCCATAAAATTTCAATTCGCGGACAATATTATACGTTGCGCGCATTCCCAAGTGCCGACTCGAAATTAACACTCGTTAAACTTCCTAGTGTTGCCGGAATACAACGATGGGCGAGTTGATTCGCGTTTTTCAGCCTTTGTCATAGTCTGGTCACCAATATATTCGGGGTTTTTGAATTGAAAAATTATTCATTGCACTCATAAGTTATGTATTCGTACCTTCGAACACTTTTTCATTGTTGATTTTACCGATTCGGATTGTCTTGCGCCCACTGCATCTGAGGTCCGTTTCAGCCGACAGACAGCGCATTCGCACTCCACCACCGCAATAACCGTGGCCATAACATGCTGAGAAACGGTGACCCACACTTCTGCCAAAGTAGTGCTAGGGTACGGACCCAAATAGCATGAGAAAATTCCCGCCATATTTCCCGGATTTTGCGTCCTGTCACAATCCTGTTCCGGAACGGTCACAATTTGCGCCGGGAACAAGGATAGAAGGCGCCTGTTCCCGCAAGCCGTGAAACGCGCCGACCGGAAGGAGAGATCATGACATTTGCAGGCAGGCACACACCGACCGGAAGTGAACTGACAGTTCTCAAAAACGCGCGTGTCGTGCTCCGCGACGAGATCCTCACCGGCCATGTGTCGATAGCCAGAGGGAAAATCGCATCCGTCGATACGGGGATACCGCCTCGAGCGGGCATGGACCTGGACGGCGATTATCTTCTGCCCGGACTTGTCGACATCCATACCGATCATTTCGAAAAGCATGTCTATCCGCGCGCCCATGTGCGCTGGGATCCGCTGCGGGCGGCATTGGCCCACGATGCGCAAATCATCGGCGGAGGTGTCACCACGGTCTTCGACAGTCTATGCGTCGGCGCAACCCTCAAGAACCCGGAGCGAAGGGAAATTCTGGCGCCGATGATCGATGCGCTTGAGCAGGCGCAGAACGCGGGCATGCTGCGGGCGGAGCATCTGGTTCACTTGCGCTGTGAGATCACCGACCCGGAGACAGCCCGGCTGACGGAGGAAAACATCGCCAAGACCATCGTGCGCATGATTTCGGTGATGGAACATCTTCCAGGCAGGCGGCAGAGCCGGGACATTGAAGGTTACATCGCGCGCCAGATGGCCGATTGCGGCCTGTCCAGAGCGATGGTCGAAAAGGACATGGAGAAGCTGTTGACCTTTTCCGACGAAATCGGCGAACGGGTCCGTCCCGCCGTCGTGGCGCTGGCCCATCAGCACAAGCTGCCACTGCTCAGCCATGACGACACCGAGTTGTCCCACATCGAAGAGGCGGTAGCAGAAGGGATTGCGGTTTCCGAATTTCCCTGCACGCGTGAGGCCGCCAGCAAGGCCAGGGAGCACGGGATGCATGTGGTCGGCGGCGCGCCGAACGTTCTCAGGGGTGGATCGCAGTCCGGCAACGTGGCGGTGAGCGAGCTCATGGCCGAGGATCTCGTCGATATCCTGGCGTCCGACTATGTGCCCCGCTCGCTGCTCGACAGCGTCTTCATGATTGCCGCCGGTGAGACCTTCATGGCCGATCTGCCGGGGGCGGTGCGGATGGTGAGCAAAACGCCCGCCGAAGTCGCCGGCCTGTCAGACCGCGGTGAGATCGCCGCCGGTAAACGTGCCGATCTCCTGCATGTCGGCCTCCACAATGGACACCCTTTCGTGAAGCAGGCCTGGCGCGCCGGGCAGAGGGTGCTTTAACGCAGCGAGCCTGTCGCCTCCCGCCTTCAATTGAATGCAGGAAGCTGTAACCCTTAAAATCGGTCAGCCTTTCAGGCCGCCGACCGAATCCGGCAGGAGGCCTGCCGATCTGGTCATTCGGCGGCGGTTTCGGGCAATGGAACGTCGACTTCGGGATTGAGATCCTGATCGGCGTCCGCCGTCGGCTGCCGGGTGAATCCCTTGAGGTCGGAGAACTCGCGGGCGTCGCGCTGTATCTGGACCGGGCTGAGGGCATAGCCGGTTGCCAGTTCCGCCAGCGATCTCAATGCATGCATGTGAATGCGCTCATAGCCGTGGCTGGCGTCCACGCCGAACGTGATCAGGGCGGTTCGCACGTCCGCGCCGGCCTCGATGGCGGTGGCGGCATCCGACCGGTAGAAGCGGAAGACATCCTTTTGATACTTGATGTCATTGTCGCGGCACAACTCGACCATTTTCCGTGTCAGATGAAAATCAAAGGGTCCTGTCTGATCGGCCATGGCGATGGTGACGCCGAACTCGTCGGAATTCTGACCGGGCGCGGTGGTGCCGTTGTCGATGGCCACCAGCGAGGCGATATCGGGTGTCAGGATAGATTGCGCGCCATGGCCGGTTTCCTCCGCGATGGTGAACAGCCAGAACACATCGACTGTCGGCTCGACATCCGACTCCACCAGCGCCTTTATTGCGGCCAGCATCACCGCGACACCGGCCTTGTTGTCCAGATGCCTGGATACGATAAAGCCGTTGTCCAGAAATTCCGGAAGCGGATCGATGGCGACGAAATCGCCGACATCCAGACCGAGCCGGTGCAGGTCGGTCGCCGATTTGGAATAGGCATCGACCCTGAGTTCGACATATTCCCAGCCGATGGGCAATTCATCGACGCCCTTGTTGAAGGTATGGCCCGATGCCTTCAGCGGCAGGATCGTGCCCGTATAGGCACCGTTTTCGGAGAATATCGTCGTCCGGGCGCCTTCCGCAAAGCGCGCGGACCAGTGTCCGATGGGGATGAGTTCCAGCCGGCCGTTGTCTTTCAGCGACTTGACCTGCGCCCCGAGCGTGTCGAGATGCGAGACGAAGGCCCGTGCCGGTTTGCGCTTCTTGCCCGGGATCCTGGCGCGCACGCCGCCCCGGCGGGTGATCTCGTAGAAGACGCCGAGGGACTGAAGTTCCTTTGAAACATGTCTTACGATTTCGTCCGTGTATCCGGTCGGGCTGGGAATTTTCAGCAGATCCTGAAGTTTTTTTGACAAATAGGGGATGTCAATATTCAGAAGTGTCATGGCCCGGTCCGGTTCATTGTGGTCCTGACCGGCTGCGGTACCGACAGGGGAAACAGAAAATCAACGAAGCGCTCGGCGGTCGGCTGCGGCTCATGGTTGGCCAGTCCGGGCCGCTCATTGGCTTCGATGAAACGATATTCCGGTTGTCGTGGGTCCTTGACCATAAAGTCAATGCCCGTCACCGGAATTTCAATTGCCCGGGCAGCCTTTACGGCGGCGTCGATAAGCGTGTGATGGGTTTCTCCCGTGACGTCGTGAATGGTGCCGCCGGTGTGCAGATTGGCCGTGCGCCTTACCGCAAGTCTGCTCCCTTCGGGCAGAACGTCCTCAAGCTTGAAACCCTTCGCGCTCAGGCAGCGCTCAACCTCATCGTCGACGACGATTTTGGATTCGCCACCCGTCGCGGCTGCCCGCCTGCGGGACTGGATGTCGATCAGTTCCCCGATGGTTGCCCGGCCGTTGCCGGTCACCTCCGCGGGCTTGCGCAACGCGGTGGCCACGACCTTGTAGTCGATGACCACCAGGCGCAGGTCCTGACCGGTCACGAATTCCTCAATCAGAACGTCGTTGGAAAAGGTTTTCGCGATTTCAATCGCAGCCATGACCTCTTCGGGGGTGCTCAGGTCGATGGCGATACCCTTGCCCTGTTCTCCGCGGGCGGGTTTGACCACCACGGAGCCGTGCTTTTCCAGGAATGCCGCGTTTTCGTCCGCCGATCCCGCCAGAATCTGCCCGGGAACCTCAACACCCGCGCGTTTGACGATGCGTCGCGTCGTGGCCTTGTCGTCGCATAGAGACATGGCCACGGCGCTGGTGAACTCGCTCAGGGACTCCCGGCAGGCCACGGATCTTCCGCCGTAGGAAAGCCGATAAAAGCCACCGGCCGCGTCGATGATCTCGGCCTGGATGCCGCGCCGCCTGGCCTCGTTGATGACGATCGTGGCGTAGGGGTTGAGGTTGTCTTCCAGAGCGGGACCGGCAAAAAGGGCCTCGTTGATGGTGTTCTTGCGCTTGACCGTGAAAAACGGCACCCGTTCAAACCCGAGTTTCTCATAAAGGCCGATGGCCAGGCCGTTGTCGTGCAACACGGACAGGTCCAGATGGGGCGTTCCCTTGCCATTGAACACTTCTGCCAGGCGCCGCACGAGCGCTTCCCCGACGCCGGGAAAACGGGCCTGCGGCGAAACGGCAAGGCACCAGAGCGAGCTGCCGTGAACCGCATTGTTGGTCGCCCGGCCATGATCGACGCCCATGGCGGTTCCGACGATCAGCCCGGTTTCATCCTCTTCGGCGACCAGCACGGTGATGGTTCTGGGATCGAGGTCCGACCAGAAGAATTCAGGGGGAACGGGCACCATGCCCCGGCTGATATAAAGCTCGTTGATGGCTTCCGCGTCACTGCGCGAGGACAGTCGCCGGACGGTGAACCCCTTGCGCTGGTTGCGGGCGGGGCGGTAGGTCGACAGATTCAGGCGGAATGTGTGAGAGGGGTCGAGGAACAACTCCTGCGGCGCGCTTCCCACCAGCACATGCGGGTCGCGCACGTAAAAGGCGATGTCGCGCCGGTCGGGCCGCTCGTTGCGCAGCACCTCCACGAGCTTGTCCGTCTGCTGATAGGTGTTGGCAAAGACAAGGCGGCCCCAGCCGCAATTGATATAGCGGTCTTTCTGGAGTTCGCTTTCCTCAAGCCGGAATTCCGGCTTGAGGCCATGTTCGCGCATGCGCTTCAGGCGGTGATCGAAGGCGCCCTTCGGCCGCGATGGTTCATTCTCGGCCACGGATCAGACCTCCTGTGCCTGCAGCCACATTTCCAGCAGTGCGACCTGCCAGAGTTCGGAGCCGCGCAGCGGTGTGATGTATTTGGTCGGGTCGGCGTAGAGCTTCTCCAGATAAACGCTGTTGAAGAGACCGCGTTCCCTGGCGGCCTGGCTGGACAGCGTATCACGCACCATGTCCAGATAGTCACCCTGAATATATTTGAGGGCCGGGACCGGAAAATAGCCCTTCGGACGGTCGATCACCGCGCTCGGGACCACCTTGCGGGCGGCGTCCTTCAGGACGCCCTTGCCTTGCTGGGCCAGCTTGAATTCAGCCGGTATCCGCCCGGCGAGCTCCACCAGTTCATGATCCAGGAAAGGCACGCGGGCTTCCAGGCCCCAGGCCATGGAATGGTTGTCGACACGCTTCACCGGATCGTCGACCAGCATGACATTGGTGTCGAGGCGCAAAGCCTTGTCGACGGGATCCTCGGCTCCGGCGCGGGCAAAATGGGCTTCAACGAAGGCCAGGCTTTCGTCCCTGCCGCAATGATAGTCGGGGGAAACGGCTTCCGCCATCTGCGCCTCCGTCCGGTCGAAGAAACCGGCCGCATAGTCCTGAACCGGCCGGTTCGATCCGGTCAGTTTCGGGTACCAGTGATAGCCGGCGAAGACCTCGTCCGCCCCCTGGCCGGACTGGACCACCTTGATGTGCTTGGAGACCTCCCGCGACAGCAGGTAGAAGCCGATATTGTCGTAGGAGACCATCGGTTCCGACATGGCGCGGATCGCGCCTGGAAGGTTCTCCTGAAGTTCCGAGGACGGGATGAAGATCTGGTGGTGATTGGTGCCGTAGTGCTCGGCGATCAGGTCCGAATACTGGAATTCGTCGCCTTTTTCGCCATGGGCTTCCTCAAAGCCGATTGAAAAGGTGGCAAGGCCCTGCTGGCCTTCTTCGGCAAGCAGGCCGACGATCAGGCTGGAGTCCACGCCGCCGGACAGCAGAACGCCGACAGGCACGTCCGCGACCATGCGCCGGCGAACCGCCTTGCGCAGACCTTCCAGAACCATGTCGCACCATTCGCCGGGGCTGCGGGCGAGGTCTTCGGCCGATTTTTCAAACACCGGCTCCCACCAGGTCTCGTCGGTGGCGCGGCCATCGGATTCGATGGTCCTGATCGTTGCGGCAGGCAGTTTGCGGACGCCGTTCAGAATCGTCCGCGGCGCGGGGACCACCGCGTGCCAGCTCATGTAGTGGTGCAGGGCGACGCGGTCGATGGAGGTGTCGATATTGCCACCGGCCAGCAGGGCGGGCAGGGAGGAGGCAAACGCAAGCCTGCCGTCGGCTTCGCTGAAGTAAAGCGGCTTGATGCCGAACCGGTCGCGGGCAAGGTGGATGCGGCCGCTGTCATGTTCGTGAATGGCGACCGCGAACATGCCGTGGAAGCGGGAGAAACAGTCTTTGCCCCATTCCTTCCAGGCTTTCAGGATGACTTCGGTGTCGCTTGTGGAGAAAAAGGCATAGCCCTTGGCGCTCAGTTCTGCGCGCAGCTCCTGGTAATTGTAGATGCAGCCGTTGAAGACCAGCGACAGACCGAGTGCGGTATCGGTCATGGGCTGGGCGCCACGGTCACTCAGATCGATAATTTTCAGACGCCTGTGGCCGAAAGCGACCCGGCCGCGCTGGGTCACGCCCATGCCGTCGGGACCGCGCGCCTCCATCGCGTCCGCCATCCGGCGGACCCGGATAACATCGGCCTGATCGTTCTTGAAAACCACTTCGCCGCAAATGCCGCACATATTGACAAGTCTCTCTGTTTCCTGAAAACACGGACACTATATAGAACTCTGATTATTAGAGTTCAAATTAACAGGGGTGTAACGATGCAGGCGGTGGAGTCGTCGCAAGTGATCAAAGCCATCCGCAGGATCGTGCGGGCCATTGATTTGCGGTCCCGGGAAGTTTCCCGTCTGACCGGGCTCACCATCCCGCAAATCGTTGTCCTGCAAGGCGTCCGGGACCTGGGCGAGGTGACGACCAAGGTTCTTTCCGACAACGCCGACCTGAGCTCAGCTACCGTGGTGACCATACTGGACAAACTTGAGGAAAAGGGGCTGATCGAACGCTACAGATCGGTTTCCGACAGGCGAATCGTGCACACGAAACTGACCGCGCATGGCAGAAAGACAGCCTCAAATCTTCCGGGGCTGCTGCATGAGGAATTCCAAAAGAAGTTCGCCGGCCTGGATACCGCGGAGCGCCGGCAACTGGTTGGCGCGATCGAGCAGATCGCGGAAATGATGAATGCACACAAGCTGGACGCGGCTCCGATCCTGATGACAGGCAAGTTGCCCGATTGAGCGAAGCGGCGGATTGGTGTGAATTCATGTTCGTCCACAAAAATTCGAAGGTGTTTTAGACTGTTTCCTCATGCCCGCTTCTTTTCCATCCGGTCGGATCGTGCCGGTCTGGATTTGTGGAATGCCTCGATACGTGCCCGGACATCCTGCGCGGCCACGGCGGGCGAGCAGAAGAAACCCTGCATCCCGTCGCAGTGGTGTGCTGCCGTCAGCGCGTATTCTCCGGCCGTTTCCGCGCCTTCCGCGATCACGCGCAGGCCAAGGCTTCGGCCAAGACCGACAATGGCCTGAAACAGTTGTTCCTTCTGCAGATCCCTGTCGGCATCGGCGAGGAAGGCGCGGTCGATCTTCAGCTCCTGGAATGGCAGCCGGTGGAGATAGCTCAGCGAGGAATATCCCGAGCCGAAATCGTCCAGCGAAAGCTGCACGCCGATGTTCTGAAGTTCGGACAGGATGTCGAGAACCATTTGCTCGCCAGTATCGACAAAGACGTTCTCGGTCAGTTCGAGACACAGCATCGGGGCGGGAAGCCGGTAGGCACTCAACATCTGCCTGACCGTTGAGGCAAAGCTGGGCTGGCGGAATTGCAGGGGAGAAACGTTCACGGAGACCTGGCCGAAATCGAAACCGGCCTGCCGCCATGCGGCGGCCTGTTTGCAGGCCCGTTCGAGGACATATTGCCCAAGTTCCAGGATGAGCCCTGTTTTTTCAGCGATCGGTATGAATTCGCCCGGCGGGATATAACCGCGTTTTTCGTTCGGCCAGCGGACCAGAGCTTCCAGACCGATCAGCCTGTCGTCGGCGGGACAGATCTGCGGCTGGTAGTGAAGCTCCAGCTGTCCGGTCTTGAGAGCGGCCCGTAGAAGGGTTTCCACCAGCATTTCCGTCTGGACACGCTCGTTGAGCGGGGCGGAGAAGAAGATGTGCCTTGCGTTTTTGCTTTCCTTGGCGGCTCTGAGCGCAAGTCCGGCGACACGATGGGCGGTTTCCGCGTCATGTGCGTCCTGGGGAAGCAGGGCGATGCCGATGCTCGGCTCCACGCGAATTTCACCTTCTTCCATATGGAAGGGAACCGACAGCATCTCGATCGCCTGGATTGCATAGTCTTCGGCGATGGCCCCCTGGGCATCGAAGGGCAGCAGGATGCAGAAATCGTCGGCGGAGATACGGGCAATCTGCGCGCTGGGTCCGAAGATGTTGGCAAGGCGGGCATAGGCCTGGAGCAGGACACGGTTGCCGACCTGCTGACCGAACGTGTCGTTGATCTTGGCAAAACCGTTGAAGTCGAGATGGATCAGGGAGGCGCGGAACTTCCCGTCCTTTGCCCGTTTCAGGGCATTGTTGAGATCGGAGAAGTAGCGCGCACGATTGCCGGCCGTGGTGACCGGGTCGGTATAGGCGAGTTTCTGCAGCTTGTCCTGAAGATCGGTAACCCGTTCCAGGCCATGCGCGAGATCGCCGATTTCATCAAGCCTATCCGTGAAGGGGATGTGCTGGGGCTGCGTTCCGGCCGCAAGGTCGTCCGCAGTTCTGGCGAGCTGGCGCAAGGGGCGCAGCTCAAAGCGCAGGAATATGCCGCCCATCAGTATGACGCCCGTGAGAATCACGATCGCGGCCGAGGTGATCCGGGTCTTGAGGCGGTTTTCTGCAAGGTTGAGATCATCCACCCAACCGACATCGACCGCGAGTGCACCGGCAACCTTGCCGCTTTCCGCCAGAATAGGCGTCATATAGGCCAACCTCAGGCGCCCCTGTACCGGAACCTCACCGGTGAAGGGCCTTCCCGCCGCGAGACTGGCATAGGCCGGATGACCCTCGCCGATTGAAAATGCCGCTGGAGGACCACCGTCGGGGGAGGTGAAGGTCGTCGCGAACCGGTCGAAGGACGATGTCTGCGGGGACCATGCGAACAGATTAGCCGCACCCTGGTTTGTCAGGCCGATGGCTTTTACGAGCTGATCAAGCTTTTCGTCTGGTGCCAGCGGATTGACGCCGGGAGCCGTTGCGATGCGGAGGGAGACAGGGTTGTTCTTGGCGTCGAATTGCGGATGAAAGACCCTGTCCGTGCCGAAACACAGGATCGCCACGGCTGCCCTGGCAGCGCGGTCAATGCGGACGGAGGCGTTTTCTTCGGTCGTCCTGGACAGCTCAAAATAGCTCAGGCCCGAGACCAGGCCGATGCTGCAGAGCACCATGATAACCAGAATGACGCTAATCCGGTAAACAAGCGAATGTGGACCAAGCCTCTTTATCGCACCAGTTCCTTGCCAAATTCACGTATGAAGAGCTTATCAGCATGCGAGCACGTTAAAGTAAAATCCATTCGCTACGAAATTCTGAACAAAGCCCCCGAAAATGAATCAATATGACTAAAACAGACAGGAAGGGCTTCTACGTACGGAAAATTGGCAGGAATCGGTATATTTCGCGATGAGATTCAACGCATTAATAGTGTGAGTTTTTGGGGCGGCGAGGCGAAATACGCGATAAAGGTGGCGCGCGAACGCTTCTTTGGGGGTACGCCACACCCTCCCCATTGGAAAATTATTCGAAAGAGGCTAGGACGGGGGGCCTTTGCATCCTTCCGGACAGATCCGTCCAGAGGGAGCATTCGCGCCCGCGAAATTGGGCCGGAGGGCAACGGCATTCGGCGAAGCGTTTTGGGCCAAAGGCTTCGGCCAGGGGTTTTCGGGAAGAACAATAGTTGATTTCTCTCAGACCAGTTTTGAACGTTCTCGGTTTTTTGTATGTCGGCCTTGCAACCGCCATGCTGATTCCGGCCATTGTCGACGTGGCGCAGAAAAACGCCGACTGGCAAGCCTTCGTTTTTTCCGCGCTGCTGACCGGCATGGTAGGCATGCTGCTGTCGCTTGCCGTCGGCGGGGCGCTTCTGGAAGGATTGGATACCCGTCAGACCTTCATTTTGACGACACTCGCCTGGTCAACGCTTCCCGCGTTCGGGGCGCTGCCGTTCCTCTGGCTCGGGATTGACTACGCGGACGCCGTTTTCGAAGCGGTTTCCGGATTTACGACGACAGGATCCACCGTGCTGACCGGGCTGGACAGTCTGCCGCCCGGCCTGCTGGTCTGGCGCTCGATCATGCAGTGGATGGGCGGGGTGGGCATTATCGTCATGGCGATCGTCCTGCTTCCTTTTCTCAGGATCGGCGGAATGCAGCTGTTCCAGAGCGAGAATTCCGACCGGTCGGAGAAAATCGTCAGCCGGTCCGTCGAGCTGATCCGTCTGCTCGGGCTCGCCTATGTCTTCCTGACCGTTTTATGCATTGCGTCCTATCTGGCTACGGGCATGGACCTGTTCGATGCGTTCAACCATGCCCTGACCACGATTTCGACCGGCGGATATTCGACCCATGACAAGTCGTTCGGATATTTCACCAACCCGGCATCGGGCTGGGTGGCCATCTTCTTCATGATCATCGGATCCCTGCCGTTCGTGCTGCTCATCCAGGCGCTGCGCGGACATCCGATTCTGTTGTGGCGCGATCCGCAGGTGAGGGCGCTGCTGGGCTTCCTGGCGCTGGTATCGCTGACGATGACCGTCTATCTCGGCATCAACATGCACTTTCCCTTCGACGACGCATTGCTGAAGGCAACGTTCAACGTGGTGTCGATCGTCACGGGAACCGGCTATGCGATGGGTGATTTTTCCGAATGGGGCGCTCCCGTCGTCGGGGTCACGCTGATGCTGATGTTCGTCGGCGGCTGCACCGGGTCGACCACGGGCGGCATCAAGATGTTCCGCTTTCTGGTGTTCTTCGGAACCGTGCGCGCGCATTTGCGCCGGATGGTGCGGCCGCACCGGGTCATGTCGGAGGAATATGCCGGAACGCGGCTGACACAGGACCTGTCCTTTTCGGTCCTGGCCTTCCTCGTCGTCTATATGGGCTCGGTGGGTGTCATCACCGTCGCCCTGTCCTTTTTCGATCTGGATCTCGTTACCGCAATTTCGGCGGCGGCGACCTCGGTCGGCAATGTCGGACCCGGGCTCGGTCCCGTCATCGGGCCGGCCGGTCATTTCGCGCCGCTGCCGGATGGCGCCAAGTGGCTGCTGTCCATCGCCATGCTGGTTGGCCGTCTTGAACTCTTCACAGTGCTGGTGCTTCTTGATCCGGATTTCTGGTCGAAATAGGCTCGCGAAAGCCACCCGATTCGCGTTTGCATGAGGCCCAAGATGAAATTCCCGGAACCCCTGGTCAGCGGCCGCCTCGTCAAGCGTTACAAGCGGTTTCTGGCCGACGTGATACTCGATGAGGACGGCGCGGCGATCACCGCCCATTGCGCCAATCCGGGCTCGATGCTCGGACTTAAGGAACCGGGATCGCGCGTCTGGCTCTCCCAATCCGACAATCCGAAACGGAAGCTGAAATATTCCTGGGAAGTGATGGAGGCGGACGGCGCACTGGTCGGGATCAACACGGCTCATCCGAACAAGCTGGTCGAAGAAGCCCTTGTGGCAGGCAGGATAGGGCCGCTCGCCGGCTATCACTCCCTCAGGCGGGAAGTGAAATACGGCAAGAATTCGCGGATCGATATTCTGCTGGAAGACGAGGGCGGGTCAAAGACTTACGTCGAGGTGAAGAACGTTCACCTGATGCGGCAGCAAGGGCTCGCGGAATTCCCCGACAGTGTGACCGCCCGCGGCGCAAAACATCTGGCCGAGCTCGCCGACATGGTCGGCGAGGGACACCGGGCAGCCATGGTGTTTCTCGTTCAACGGCCCGATTGCGGTCGCATCAGCCTCGCCGCGGACATCGATCCGACCTATGCGGCAGCCTTTGAAGTTGCACAGGCTGCCGGGGTCGAAGTTTACGCCATCGGCTGCGACGTCCGGCTGGACGGCATCGACGCGGTCAGACCGGTGGACATATCGATCTGACCCGTGTGTTCGAAAACCGGCCGGATCAGGCCTGCCTGACCGTGATCGGTGTGTGGTCGGGAACCCGGTTGTAAAGGTCGATGATGTCCTGGTGCAGCAGTCGGACACAGCCCGAGGACACCGCCTTGCCGATCGACCAGTATTCGGAGGTTCCGTGCAGGCGGTAGAGCGTGTCCCGGCCACCTTCGAAAATGTAGAGTGCGCGTGCCCCGAGCGGATTGTCGAGAGCGGGTGGCATGCCGTTCCGGAATTCCTCCAGTTCGGGCTGACGGGCGATCATCTCCGCCGGCGGCGTCCAGGTCGGCCATTCCTTTTTGTACTGAATGCGCGCCCGGCCGCCCCATGCGAAGCCGGCGCGGCCAATGCCGACGCCGTAGCGCATGGCCTTGCCGTTTTCCATCGTGAGATAGAGGTACCGGTTCGGCGTGTCGACAATGATCGTTCCCGTCGGTTCCGACGAAGGATAATCGACCAGACGACGGTAATAGGCCGGGTCGATCTTGGTGAGGTCGACGGCAGGAATGGGAAAGCGTTCCTCGGGCATCGCCCGGTACATCTGCAGATATTCGGGAGAAATCCGCTGACCGTTGTATGTCGGCCCGGCCGGTTGCGGCAGAGGTTGGCGTGTGGACGCGCAGCCGGAGGCGAACGCGGCGGCGGCGGAGGCAATAAACAGGCGTCGGTTCAGCATTCCTGGTTCCGTATGACCTTCATGATGGATTTTAGAGCGGAGTTCGGTTTGCAGGAAACGCGCGACAAGCTCCAAAGTTCTGATTTGACGTGATTTTGTTACCGGTCTTGAGTTTCCTCCCGAAATCTGGCCGGATTACGCACACGTAAAACGACCGGCCAGACGCAATGTCTGACCGGTCGCGGATAGCCTTAGCAGGATTATTCCGGCGGAAAAGTGGCAGGGCCTTCACCTTGCCGTGACCCCCTTGACCCAGAGGGTACGTGTGACAAATGTGCCGCTGCTTATCCGGCGCTGTCCTTTGCGAGCGGCGGCTGGAACTGCCATCCCATGTCCCAGGGAAAATAGATCCAGGTGTCCTGGGAAACCTCGGTGATGAAGGTATCGACCATGGGGACGCCGACCGGCTTTGCGTAGACGGTCGCGTAATGAGCTTTCGGCAGCATCTCGCGGACAACCTTGATGGTCTTGCCGGTGTCGACCAGATCGTCGATGACGAGGACGCCGCTGCCTTCACCCGCTTCCAGATCGACGACCTTGGGGTCGACCGGCTTGATCACCTTCAGTTCGCCCTGATTTTCATAATCATGATAGGAGGCGATACAGACGGTTTCGATTGTCCGGATACCGAGTTCGCGCGCGACAATACCTGCCGGAACCAGACCGCCGCGGGTGATGCAGACGATCGCCTTCCATTCGCCCTCGCTCGAAAGCCGCCAGGCGAGGGCGCGCGAATCCCGGTGAAACATGTCCCATGACACCGGAAATGCTTTGTTTTGAGCAGGGTTTTCCATATTTTTTCCTTCAGATTATCCTGACAGTTCGGCAACGGCCTTCGCAACGTCTTCCGCCGCAGCCTTCAGGATTGCCTCGTCCCGCGAACGGATGACGATCTGTGTGGTGAATTTTCCATTGTCGGCCTGGGGATAGGACCCGATGAGCGTTTGGGGATGCGTGTCCTGAATGGCGGCGAGCCGTTCCGCGATCCGGCTTTCCGGCATGTCGGCGGGAACGGTTTCCGACAGCATTTTCTTTCCGGTCGCGAGCGTCGGGGCGATCGCGTCCATCATGGCCTGCATGATGGCGGGCACCCCGGCCATGACATAGACATTGCCAATTTTGAAACCGGGAGCCTTCGAGACCTTGTTCTCGATCAGATCCGCGCCCTGGGGAATGCGCGCCATGCGCTGACGGGCGGGCGTGAACTGGCCGGGAGGATAATGCGCTTCCAGAATGGCCACGGCCCGGGGATCCAGGATCAACGGGACACCGAGCGCTTCGGCGATGCATTCGGCGGTGATATCGTCATGGGTGGGGCCGATGCCACCGGACGTGAAGACATAATCGTATCTGGCGCGCAGGGCGTTGACCGCCGCGGCAATCTCCTCCCGTTCGTCCGGCACGACCCTGGCTTCCTTGAGATCGATGCCGATCGATGTGAGGTAGTCGGCTGCAAAGCCGATGTTCCTGTCCTTGGTACGGCCAGAGAGGATTTCGTCTCCGATAACCAGGAATGCAGCGGTTACGACGTTGTCTGCCTTCTGACCGGTCATCTTGGAACTCCCTGAAATTCGGATGGGATTGGCTTTATCCCAGCTTACCCTACAGCTCAAGCATTAGGGTCCGTAGCCTAGGTCATTGGCTCATAAATGAACATGAAATGGCTTGAGGCGGTTTCAATCCGAGGGTGACCAGCCGTAGACATCGTCAAACCGGGCGGCCAGGGTTTCAGGATCCGACAGGTTCAGGACCGTGTCACGGGCGAACTCCCTTATGCCGGAGTAGTGGAAAACCTTTGCGTTGCGAAAGGCTATGCCCTGAATACGGGTGACCCTTGGCTTGCGTTCGCGCTCAAAGGCTCGCAGCGCGGCGGGAATATTGCCGATATCCGGCGGCAGATGCCTCGCCAGGACGGCGGCGTCTTCGATCGCCATCGCGGCTCCCTGCGCCATGTAGGGCAGCATCGCGTGTGCCGCGTCGCCCATCAGCGCGACGTGACCATGGGTCCAGGGTCCGGACGCGTCCACACTGCACAGCGCCCATTTCAACCAATTTTCGGCTTTGCCGAGCAGGGTGCGGACTTCGGACGGCCAGTCCCGGAATACGTGAAGGACGGTTTTCGTATCCGCCCTGGCCGACCATGTCTCGTCTCTCCAGGCTTCTTCCGCCAGACCCACGATGTTCAGTTCCCGCCCGCCTCTTACCGGATAATGAACAAGATGGGAGTCCCGGTGCATCCACAGACCGGAATCCTTTCTCCAGTTGGCGGGGGCGGCCTCGATCGGGATTGTCGCCCGGTAGGCGACCTGACCGCTGAACCGTGCGTTTTCATGACCCGGGATAATTCGCCGGGTCCTGGACCAGACCCCGTCGGCACCGACAAGGGCCTTGCAGGCGAGGTTTGCGGTCACTTCATCGTTTTGATAGATGCAGGACAGGTGATCGTAGGGGGATGGCTCCAGCCCCAGCACCTCGGTGGCGAGGCGGGTCGTAATTCCCGGTGTCCGCTCCACCCGTTCCAGCAGGACGCGCTGCAGGTCCGCCCGGTGGATCACCCAGAACGGAAATCCGTGGCGTTCCTTGAGGAAATCGCCGAAGCGCACGCGGCCCAGTTGGCGACCGGATTTTCCCGACCGGATCCTCAGATAGTCCGGGGCGCAGACATGCGGCTCCAGGGCGTCCAGCACGCCGATCCGGTCCAGAACCGAACACGCATTCGGGGAAAGCTGCAGTCCCGCTCCGACTTCCGAAAGCCCAGCGGCCTTGTCCATCAGGACGATTTCATGACCTTGCTGGCGCAGCGCAAGGGCGGCGGTGAGGCCACCGATACCGGCCCCGGCGATCACGATCGGCTGAAGGGCATCCCCGGTCTGGGTCATGGAGCCGCTTTCAGGTCAGGCTGCGGCCGGTGTCCAGGTGCAGTCCACCGGCGAGGATTCGTGCGCCGTCAATGTGGCGTCGAACTTGTAAAGCGTGGAGCAATAGGGGCAGACGATTTCCTTCTCGCTGCCCATGTCCAGAAAGACGTGAGGATGATCGAAAGGGGGATTTGCGCCGATGCACATGAACTCATGGGCACCGATCGCAACTGAATCATGTCCGCTCGAGTTCTGAAAATGCGGGACAACGTGATCCGCCATTGTCACATTCCTCTCAATACCGGGGGTCTTTGTCGCAGACCCCGATAGCAAATTTTTCAAACCATATCCATTCGTTAAATAAAAGGGTAGGGGGTGAAGGCTGCGGTCCACCGCCGCAGAGCCCGCCGGGTTGTGGCGCCGTTTATCGCCTTGTTGTCCAATTCGCCTTTGCCATCAGTGCGCAAACCTCCTAGTTTAACCGTGACTTTTTGATTTTCCGTTTACGTAAAGGTCAGTAGCATTCATGCCTCAGTTTGAATTCGATGGAGTGAGGATCGCATATCTCGACGAGGGGCAGGGGGATCCGATCCTGCTGATTCACGGGTTTGCGTCAAACAAACAGGTGAACTGGATCTATCCTGGCTGGGTCGATCTCCTTGTAAAGGACGGCCGGCGGGTGGTCGCCATCGACAACCGCGGACATGGAGAGAGCCAGAAATTTTACGATCCGGCAGCCTATGGCGCACCGGTCATGGCGGAAGACGCACGCCATCTGCTCGATCATCTGGAGATCGAACAGGTCGATGTCATGGGCTATTCGATGGGCGCAAGGATTTCGGCGTTCCTCACGCTCAACCATCCCGGCCGTGTCCGCCGGGCGGTATTCGGCGGCCTGGGCTACGGCATGGTTTCAGGTGTGGGCGATCCCGAGCCGATCGCGGCCGCGCTTGAAGCGGATCGTCTGCAGGACGTTTCCGACCGGACCGGCCGCGCCTTCCGGGCATTTTCCGACCAGACCGGCTCCGACCGGCGGGCCCTTGCTGCCTGCATGCGGTCCTCTCGGCAGAAGATCAGCGAAGCGGATGTCGCGCGGATCGAGCGGCCGGTCCTCGTTGCCGTGGGAACCAGGGACGATATTGCCGGATCGCCGCAGAAACTGGCGGATCTCATGCCGCATGCGGAGGTTCTGGATATCCCGGGGCGCGACCACATGGTGGCGGTCGGGGACAAGGTCTACAAACAGGGCGTTCTGGCGTTTCTGAACAATGTGGACGCCTGAGCAGCAGCATGGATAGCGGTCACACGGGAGGTGTCATGGAACCGAAACGCATCGAATTTCGCGGCGCCGAGAACAACAGGCTGGTTGCCGACCTCTACGGAGAGGGTGGGCAACCGGTGATCATGCTGCATGGCGGTGGTCAGACGCGACACTCCTGGGATGCCGCGTCCCGGCGGATCGCCGGCCTCGGTCATCCGGTTTATGCGCTCGATCAGCGCGGTCACGGCGAGAGTGACTGGGTTGAAAGCGGCAATTACGGCTTTTTCGACTTCGCGAAGGACCTTGCCGCGGTGACGCGGGAGGTCCATTCCCGTCACGGCGCGAAGCCGGTCGTCGTTGGAGCATCGCTCGGCGGTTTTGCGGGCATGCTGGCCGAAGGCCTGGAAAATACCGGCGGGCTGGCGGCGCTGGTTCTGGTGGATATCACGCCGCGGATCGACATGGGCGGCGTCAGCAAGATACTCGGGTTCATGGGTGAGCGGGTCGAGGAAGGCTTTGCGAGTGTCGAGGAGGCCTCGGATGCGATCGCACGCTATCTGCCAAACAGGGCACGTCCGAAAGACCTCTCCGGGCTCTCCAAGAACCTGCGGCTTCATGACGACGGCAGGCTGCGCTGGCACTGGGACCCGGCGTTTTTGCAATCGCGGCAGCATCAGGATGCCGAGGTATCGGCATCGATGCAGGAGGAGGTGCTGGCCGCCACGTCCAATCTCACCCTTCCGGTCCTGCTCATTCGCGGTCAGAATTCGGAATTGGTCTCCCTTGACCATGTCCGGGAGTTTCGCGAGCGGGTTCCGCAGGCAAGGTTCACGGACATCCGCGACGCCGGACACATGGTGGCCGGTGACAAGAACGATGTCTTCGCTGCCGCCGTCGAGGAGTTTCTGCTCGATCTGAAAGCCGGTGCTGCGATCGCCTGATGGACAAAATTGACGTTACGTCAGTTGCTTGTGCGGTTCTTTTAAGAAATTGATTCCGGCATGCTGCGTTCACAGCCCCTTGAACAACGGAGTCCGCTTTTCCAGGAAAGCCTTGCACCCCTCGCGGTAGTCTTCACTGTCAACGCAGATGCGGGCGTTGGTCTGCGCATCGCTCAGATCGGCGGCCTGTGTGGGCCACGCCAGTTGGTTCAAGGCATGTTTGGCCGCCTTGAGCAACAACGGCGCGTTGGCGGCAATCCTTTCGCACAAGGCCGTGAGGCGGCTGTCGAGACCGGCGTCCTCCACGACTTCGTCGATCAGGCCGATTGCCAGGGCCTTTTCCGCTGGAATGCGTTCCGCCGTGAACAGCAGGTGTTTGGCATCGGAAACCGAAACGGCTTCCAGCAGATCCGCGAGCGCTTCGGGCGGATAGGCAAGGCCCAGTCTGGCCGCCGGTATACTGAAGACGGACGGCCGGGCGGCGATCCTGATATCGCAGGCAAGGGCGAGGCCGAGCCCGCCCCCAAGACAGGGGCCGTTGATGGCGGCAATGACCGGCACCGGAAGGGCCTTCAGGGACTGGAACGCGGCCACGTTGATGTCGTCGTAGCGCCTGGCGGCTTCCGGTGTTGAGCGAATGGCCTCGAATTCCGATATATCCGCACCGGCGCAGAAACTTTCGCCGCCGGCACCCCTGACGATGCAGACACGGACAGCCGGGTTCTTGCGGATAGTCTCCATCAGGTCGGGGATACGTTGCCAGGCGGCGAGGGGGAGCGCGTTTTTTCGATCCGGCGCGTTTATCAGCAATTCTGCCACCGGTCCGTTGACACTCAGGAGCGGATTGGCTGAAACTCCGGTCTGCGGGCTGACGGTCGGCATCGTTCGTCCTCGATGGTTCGCTTTGGAATTACAGGATGCTGGAAATTTTAAGATTTCAGCGTTCATAACAGGGTTTCATATCTGATATCAGCAAGTTTGATTTTGGAATATCAGGCGACAGTCCTATTTTAAGGGCTCGAACATGACGGCTTGAAAAGGAGACAGGCCATGTCGGCACCAATCAGCAAGTCCGACCAGCGCGTTGCGACCCACGACCCGGTTTGGCAGAAGCTGCGGGAAGAGGCGCAGGATATGGTTGCCGCGGAGCCGGCCCTGGCGTCTTTCGTCTATGAGACCGTTCTCAATCACGAAAGTCTGGAAGAAGCAGTCGTCCATCGCCTCGGGGATCGTCTGGGCAGGGACATCGTCTCGGCGTCGCTGATCCGTCAGACCTATCTGGAGGCACTGGCGGACGAACCGGAGCTCGCCGAGATCTTCCGCGTGGATATCGTTGCCGTTTTCGACCGCGACCCGGCCTGCTTCCGCTACCTTGAGCCGGTTCTCTATTTCAAGGGGTTCCATGGACTCCAGACGCACCGGTTGGCGCACTGGCTGTGGCGTCAGGGGCGCCGGGATTTTGCCCTTTACCTGCAAAGCCGGGCCTCCGAGGTCTTCCAGATCGACATTCACCCGGCCGTACCGGTCGGGCGCGGCATTTTCATCGATCATGGCACCGGTATCGTCGTCGGCGGTACCGCCGAAATCGAGGATGACGTTTCGATCCTGCAGGGTGTGACCCTTGGCGGGACGGGCAAGGAAGGCGGCGACCGCCATCCGAAGATCCGCCATGGTGTCCTGCTCGGTGCGGGTGCGAAGGTACTCGGTAATCTGGAGATCGGCCATTGCTCGAGGATCGCCTCGGGATCGGTGGTGCTGGCGGACGTCCCTGCGAACACCACGGTTGCGGGTGTGCCGGCCAGAATTGTCGGCAAGGCGGGCTGCGCGGAACCCGCCCGCAGCATGAACCAGCTTCTGGGCGAAGACGCGGTCCATCCGGACTGACAACAGGAAGACGGGGATAGACGGCGGAAAAGCTTTGGCATTTCCCTCCCGTCTTGTAGGGTCCGCGCCGCATATGCAGAATGAAGACTATTAGGAGAGCGCCTTGAAACCCGATGAAATCCGCAAGATCGAAGCTTACCTTCGCTCGAAATTCGAGTTGGTCAGCCTTCAGGTGCGTGCCCGTCCGATCAAGGACGACTCCGCGGAAGTTTATATCGGCGACGAATTTATCGGCGTGATCTTCCGGGACGACGAGGACGATGATCTCAGCTGGAACTTCCAGATGGCCATTCTGGAAATCGATCTGGAGGGTTGAGCCCGGGTTGATATCAGTGCGGACAAGAAAACAGGCGGCCCTTGCAAAAGGCCGCCTTTTTCATGAGGTGGCTGTCCTCTCGGCCAGGATTATCCCGCGATGCGGGTTTGTGCCGGTCAGCGGACCCTGAAACTGTCGATTTTCCGGAGGATGGCGTTGTCCAGTTGCCGCCAGTCAGGCAGAAGGTCTCGAGCGAACCGGTAACGCAGCTCAAGTCCCGAGGACAGCAGGATCGCGCGATTGCAAATTGTGTCATCTTCATTCGATGGCTGCTTGAGGCAGCGGGCGATGAACCCGTTTTGAACCGATGGATCGTAGACGATCAGCTCGGTTCGCGATGCGCCGCGCGACGAAAGGTTGAGTATCTTCAATCCGTCGGGGCCCGCCAATTCTCCACCCCGGGCAAGACGCCGGTAAAACGGGTCCATCCGGGCTCGGAGGCTCTCCCTGCCCGGATTGTGTTCCAGCTCGACCTGAATGGTGCCGGAAAGCCGGGACGGACCGGCGTTCGCGCGGGGCGCTCCCCCGTGACCGGCAAGGCCGGGCCAGCTCATCGCAAGACGCAGGATGTCGAACCGGTTGTTTTTTTCGGGCAACTGGCGGTGCGCGCTGACAAGATAGTCCGATGGAACGCGGAACCGCGCCGCTCCGACGGTCAGGGAAACGGGTCCATCGCCGGGAATAACGGCAGCATTGTCGTGCCAGATCTTCGACCAGTAAGTTACCCGGGTGGCAATGTGCGCCGCGCCGAGAATGCAGATCGCCAGGGCAAGATATGTGAAACGGCGGGTCTGAAGCCCGATCGGCGCGGGCAGCGAGAGCGGTATCACCGGTCAGACTCCAATGCGGAAACTGCGCGGTTCTGGGACATCTTGTCCTGAATCGGAACAGACGTCCCGCTCGGGGATGTTTCTGTCGAGGGCCGAAGTGGCCGTTTTACAGGGATTACGCCCATTTGCCCTTCCGGCACAGTCTTTGCTCTTGACCCTTTAGGATTTCTTAATCACTTTCCGGACGGAAGAGTTAACAAGGGGTTAACGGGCGTGTTTTTCGATCTACTTCTCGTTGGATATATCGCATGCGCCGGGTTTGTGGCCGCGGGTGTGCTCGGCAGTCTCTATCAGCTGGTCACGAGAGAACCGCCGCGCTTCAATTTCGCGGGAGAGAGCGTCATGGCGTTTCTGACTGGCGTTGTGATGTGCATCTTCGCGGGGCCGTTCATCATCATGCGCAACGCCATACGCGGGCGGCGTATGGAAAACAGGCCCCTGGGCTGGCTGGTCGCGTCCTCCACAATCGCCGGGATGTGGAGCATGTGTTCCGGTATCATGGTGATGAATGTCGCACTTGTCCTCGTCGGCTATTCGTGAGGTCCCATGCCGGTTTTCGCGCTTGAGGGCCGCAGGCCCGCCTTTCCCGGTAACGGTGAATACTGGATTGCCCCGACCGCCACGCTGATGGGGGATATCCGCCTGTTGGAAGAGGCAAGCGTCTGGTTCGGGGCCATCCTGCGCGGCGACAACGAACCCATCACGGTCGGTCCGCGCTCGAATGTACAGGACGGCTGTGTCTTCCACACGGATTTGGGCTTTCCGTTGACCATCGGCGCGGGCTGTACCATTGGCCACAAGGCCATTCTTCACGGCTGCACCATCGGGGACAATTCCCTCGTTGGCATGGGCGCCACCATCCTGAACGGTGCGGTGATCGGTGAAAACTGTATCATCGGCGCGAATGCCCTGATCAGGGAAGGCAAGGAAATTCCCGACAACTCTCTGGTCGTCGGCATGCCGGGTAAGGTCATCCGGACGCTGAGCGAAGAGGCGGTGGACGGTCTGCGCAAATCAGCCGAAGGCTATGTCCGCAACTGGCGGCGCTTCAAGGCGGGATTGAGCGAGATTTGAACAGCCTGCCATGATCGGAAAAGGCGGAAGCCGGCCTGCGGGGGCAGGCCGGCTTCCTGGATCCGGTCGTGGTAGGGATGGGGAGGGTGGGGACGCGACCGGATTGTCCAAGCGGTTCGGCGAACCGAACCAATCCCTATCCTGTTGTGGCCGGTTGCGGCCTTATCTGGACACGCTGCTGACCGTCGTGACACGGGTGTCGGAAATGCCCGTCCAGACCACGGTCGAGCTGGCCGACTGGCGTTTGATGTAGCGGTAAGGTGTCGAATACCATGGCAGAACCGCCTCGATCTGATTGTCGAGGATCACGTCTCCGTGGTCGGTCCTGACTGTCAGCACCGCGTGCCCCGAATTCTTGACGTCCTTGGCAACAGTGATCAGAAGCGCGCTTCTGGGCCAACCCGCCTCAACAAGGACGCGCTGTTTTTCCAGAACGTATTCCTCGCAGTCGCCATAGCCCTCGACCGGATAGGTCCAGCGTTCGGCCTCGCCGAAGAGATCCTCGTCGGTCATCGGCCGGACACGCCGGTTGACCTCGGTGTTGATGTCGATGAGTTCCTGCCAGCGCGCTTCGTCCAGGCGCACCACGACCGGTTCGTAACGTTCTTTCGGGCAGGCCCAGGCGTAGTCGCGGCAGAACTGCTTGTGACCGATGGGGGCTTTCACCACCGTGTTCATCTCCATGAAACGGCCGGGGTCGGCACTGGCGGCGGTCCCTGTCATCAGGGCAGCCGGCATCATCATGGCGGATGCTATCAAGATCTTTCGAAGTAAACTCATCGTTTCGCCCTCCCCAAGGCTGACGTAACGATGCATCCAGTCGTTTTACTTCAAGAAAATCTCGGTTGTAAAATAGTAATAGAATTCTAGATTTGTTTTATCTAAGTTATAATTTTATTTGATACTTGTTTTAGCTAAGTTGTAGTCGAATTTTCATAAAATTCGACATATCCTCCATAAGTGTCTGAAATTTAAGAGATGCAGTGTTCGAAGCCCGGAAATTGCGAGGACGGCGAGTGCGGATTAGCCACCGTTCAGCGCGCATGGCAAGCGCGTTTCGCGGCTTCGCGGTCCCGAAAAATTTTTACAGGTTTGCGTGAAAAAAAGTCGGTGCGCACCGGAAGGATTGCACGCATTACCGCAATATGAAGCGGGATGAGCCGATTTGTCCGGAAAGCAGGTGCCGGACCCGAGGGTCCGTGCCCTGAAATCGATGATCAGAAATCAACTGTCGCCGGAAGACGAGATATGCTGTTCCAGAATGTCGCGGTTCTGGACTGCGGCGAACTCCACCGCTATGCCACCCTCGATGGGCCGGACAACGCGGGCATGCATCTTGCCCAGGGTTATTGCGTCGCCCATATGCGGCATGATTTCGGTCGCGATTGCCGCTCCGGACAGGGAGACGTCGATAATACGGCACATGTGCTCGGAACCGTCCGGCAGGATCATTCGGGTCATCGGGTTCTTCGGCACGAAGCGGTCGTGACGACGGTCTTCGGGAAGATTGAGCTCATCCCTGTTGGCCAGCCATGTCAGGACATTGGCGATCTTGTCGCGCTTGCGCGCCGTGTTCCGCAGTTCGACGGCAAAGCCTCCGTCAACCAGGCGGGAGATCTGCCCTTCCACACGGCTCAGATGGTCGAGGTAGGCGATCACACGTTCGCCGACGCGTCCGGTAACAGGCGTGATCATCGCCATTCCGCCGGGAGACATGTCGATCACCTGACAAGGATATTCGCGGCGGTCCTCAAGCATGAACCGGCCCAGAATGTTGACCTGAACCCGTTGATGTCGCCGGCGATCAGTGACTTGAAGCGATCTGCTTCCCTCTGGTGCTGTTGCCAATCCGGCGCCCATGCCTGTTTTTCCAATACCGTGCGGGACCCGCACTGCCTCCGGCCGGGAAGGGATTCCCGGTATTTATCTTAAGCACTTTAGGCAGTTGAGGTTAACGATGTGTAAGAGTTTAGCCTACAGATCGCTCAGGTCTAGGGTCAGGACACATTAATTTCTCTTCCACGGAGCAAAACACGAGGAAGACGGAAGGAAGGGTTGAAATAACGATTAGAAATTGAAGTTTCCAAGGGCGCAACTTTTCATGCCGCATCCCTTCAGTCCGAGCGCCGCTGGTCCGGACCGGCCGGTCCAGCGGTGCAGCAATGGAGTCCGCCCGGCGCTACGGTTTGCCACCGGAATAAACGGTCAGATGACCGACTTTCTTTTCGGCGCCCCGCGGGAGCGGCGGTGTCGGCATGGTCATCCCTTCCGCGGTGAAGCGCGGAAGAATCGGATTGAGTGTTGCCCGTTGTTCCATGAAATAGGGACGTTCGTCGGGCCAGACCAGGCGCAGGCTGCTTATGGATTGGTTGAGGATCGGATGCAGTCCGATCCAGTAGGGTTTTTCCATCGGCGTGCAGCTTCCCAGAATGCGGATGCGTCCTTCGCCGGGAACGTTGAGCGGTACCAGCAGCATTTCCATCTGCAGGACCTGGCCGCGTTCCGCCTGGCCGTTCACACCGATGACCGCCGCGGCTGCGTCCTCGGAGATGGCCGCGATCAGGCTCTCAAGGGCTTCCCGGTCCTTGGTGCTCCAGCCGCGCAGGAAATTGCGGCCCTTCAGCTCCCGGCAATGCGCCGAGCACAGCCGGGTTCCGGCAAGGCGATATCGGACATCCTGCGGATTGTTCACCTCAAGGATGAACGTATCTCCCAGAAGACCGCGAATCTCACCCGGATCGACTTCACTGCGGTTAGGAGCGGGGCGCGCGCCGCGCAGATTGTCCCAGTAGGAATAAAGGGTTTGCGTTACGCCGTGTTTCATCTTGTTTCGCCTCTTCGCCATTCTTTCGTCCGGTGTTCCGTCTCAAGACACTGTCTGTTTCAAAACGGGACGAATGTTCTTCCCTGTTGGTTTCTGGCTGATGCTAAGCAGGCGGTGTGCCAAGTCGGCGGATCGAGGGTTTTCCTGAATTCTGGCGGCTTTATTAAGGTTAAATTCCGGTAAAGCTTGTTTTGCGCCGCGGACGCTGGCAGCTTAACGTTCTGTTCACGACAAGTTGCGGGTGGGAGGAAGCCGCCGTTTTCCAGGCTGCGAACCGGAAGAAATGGCCGCAAAAGGCACACCGGGAAAAACAGACGCCGGAGAACCCGTGAACGACTTACCTGGGCGGCACGTGTGGGGACGCGACCGTTTCAAGGGGGGCATGGCGAAGCGCTGGTCATCCGTTCGATGGCTGGCGCTTCGTTTTTTTGTTCTTGTACCAAAGAGTGTCGACTATGACTCATCAGACCGCGTTTGGAGGCCCATTCACGCCCGCCGGACTTCGTTGCACCGCTCGCCCGGTCAACCGGACCGCGCTACGCGATGCGCCTCGCCGGTAGACGGCAATGGGCCATCAGAGCGGTCACAAGCAATACTCTTTGGTATTATGATCCCGCATTCGCTCGAACGCGGATAAGATGCCCCTTGGCGCTTCAAGATCGATCAACTTTTCTGCTGTCATATGGGACGATCTGAAAGCAGGTTGCTCCGGAAGAAAAATCAGTCAAAGGCACAGGGTCCATGAACGTCTACAAATTCGATGAAGAGCGCGCCCGGCGTGAGCAAAACGGGCAGGAAAGGGGACCTCAGCCACCTTCCGCTCCACCTGTGTTCAATCTTCCCGATGTCATCGTCTGGCTCGGAGGGGCGATGATCGCAATCCATGTGCTGCGGACTTACGTGTTGCCGTTGAGCTGGGACAACTGGATCATTTACCTTTTCGCCTTCTGGCCGGCCAAATATGCCGCATTCTCGAGCCTGAGCCCGCTCGACATGGCTTCCAGCGTCTGGAGCAGCGTCACTTACAGCCTGCTGCATGGCGGCGCGATGCATATCATCTTCAATCTGCTTTGGATGGCGATCTTCGGCAGCGCCGTCGCGCGCCGTTTCGGAACAATGCGGTTTCTGGTCTTCTCCGCCCTGTGTTCGATAGGCGGGGCCGCCGCGCATCTGGCAACCCATTGGGGTGAAACCGCGCCGATGATCGGCGCCTCGGCCGCGGTTTCCGGCCAGATGGCGGCCGCAATCCGGTTCGTTTTCGAACTTGGCGGTCCGCTGGGAGCCTTCCGGCGCTCCGACCAGGGCGCCTATTCCGTTCCCGCTCAGCCGCTGGCCGACTGTTTCCAGAACCGGCAGGTGCTGGTGTTCGTTGCCGTATGGTTTGGCCTGAACCTGTTTTTCGGCATCATGAGCGGTCCGGTCGCCGGCCAGCCGGCCAGCGTCGCCTGGCAGGCGCACATCGGCGGATTTGTCGCCGGCCTCGCGCTTTTCCCCTTTCTGGATCCGGTTCCCCGGCGGCGAATTTAACTGGTTGTCACCTCAACGGTTTGCGTGAACGGTTTTTTTTGCCATGATACGCGTGCCCCGTGTGAAACGGGCCGGTTGATGCCATGGGAGAGGTGCAAAAATGACCGTTGCCGCAATCTTGAGTGGAAAAGGCCACGACACGATCACTGTGCGCAGTGACGTGTTGTTGAGCGAAGTTTGTGAAACCCTGGCAAAACACAAGATCGGTGCTGTCGTTGTCTGCGACGGCAACGAGGCGATCGAAGGGATTGTGTCCGAACGCGACATCGTCCGTGTCGTCGGAACGCAGGGTGAGTCGGCGCTCAAGCTTCCAGTTTCCAGCGTCATGACAAAGGATGTCATGACCTGCACGGAAGAAAACAGTGTCAACGAGGTGATGGCACGGATGACCAAGGGGCGCTTCCGGCATATGCCGGTGGTCAAGAACGGCAAGCTCGCCGGTGTGATTTCCATCGGTGACGTGGTGAAATTCAAAATTGCGCAGGTCGAACTCGAAGCCGAACAGATGCGCAGTTACATCACGATGGCCTGAAAAAAGGCGGCCTGACAGGAAACGACCGGCCGGATGGGCCGGCTTTTCTCCGGGTTGCGGTGCCGCCGCTGACCGGCGGTTATACTTTCCCGTAGACATCCTGCGGGTCATAGACCCTTTCGGCTTCGACTTTTTCAAGGCGCAGCGGGCCTGTGTCGGGCGCGACGATCTTGCGGTAGAAACACGACCTGTAACCGACGTGACATGTGGCGCCGTTGCCGGCAACGGATACCTTGAGCACGAGAGCATCCTGATCGCAGTCGGTGAGGATTTCGTGAACGCTCTGGATCTGGCCCGAGGTCTCGCCCTTCTTCCAGAAGCTCTGGCGCGAGCGGCTCCAGTACCAGGCCTCTCCGGTGTCGATCGTGCGTTGCAGCGCTTCGGCGTTCATGTAGCCGACCATGAGCACATCGCCGGTGGCGATATCCGTCACGACCGCTGCAATCAGGCCGTCGGCATCGAATTTCGGCATCAGGAGATCGCCGTCTTCGACCGCTTTCTTGTCGCCGCGCTCGGAAAATTCAGTTTGAGACATCTGGGAGAAGCCCTTGCCAGAAGATAAAGACCGGCAGGGGCGGGAACCTTAAAAGCCCTTGCCGCGTACCAGGGTCATGAATTTGGCCTGCTCGGCCGGATCGTCCTGGAACACGCCGGTGAATTGGGTGGTGATCGTGGAGACCCCCGGTTTTTGCACGCCGCGCATGGTCATGCACTGATGCTCTGCTTCCAGCATCACGGCAAGGCCGCGCGGTGCCAGCGTATCGTCAATGACCGATGCGATCTGCGCCGTCAAGTTCTCCTGGGTCTGCAACCGCTTGGCGTAGATATCGACAACGCGGGCAAGTTTTGAAAGCCCGACGACCCCTTCAGCCGGATAGTAGGCGATATGCGCCTCGCCGATGAAGGGCAGCATGTGATGCTCGCAGTGGGAGTGGAACGGGATGCCGCGTACAACGACGATGTCCCGATACCCGCCGACATCCTCGAACGTCCGCTCAAGATGTTCCGCAGGGTCCTCGTAATAACCGCTGTAGAGCTGGCTCAGGGCCTTGACGACCCGCTTGGGCGTGTCGGCCAGGCCTTCCCGGTCCGGGTCGTCGCCCGTCCATGCAAGGATCGTGCGCACGGCGGCCTCCGCCTCTTCCCGGCTCGGGCGATGCAACTGGTCCGGGGTCTTGCGTTCAAGTGGTTTTGCTACCGGCTTGAGGACGGCGTCCATGGAAATCCTCGCAATATTACCTTTGTCACTCGTCATACGGCGCTCGTTGGTGCACAGATCAAGACATCCAATGATAAAGATCGGGTTTTCACGCCGCGGATCCTTATCATACTCCGTCCAAAAGCCAACTCACAGTCTCCGGGCGGTGCTGGCCGGTTGCAAGCGCCTATGCGTCTCTTGCAATCACCGGCTGCGACCACTCAGCCCCTTGCGAAATTGCCGTGGCGTCTGATCTATATATATGAAAGATGTGCGCCATCAATGTGTCGCGTATCACAGGCATTCACGAAGAGGCGAGTATGCTCGACGATATCTACAACGCCAGGATACTGGAATTTGCCGGAAATATCCCGCGGATCGGCCGTCTGGAGCATCCGGACGCGACCGCGAAGGCGCATTCCAAACTCTGCGGCTCGACCGTTCTCGTCGATCTTTGCGTGAAGGACGGAGTGGTGACGGATTTCGCTCATGACGTAAAGGCCTGCGCGCTCGGTCAGGCGTCTTCCGCCATCATGGCGCAAAATGTCGTCGGGTCGACGGCCGAGGAGTTGCGCGATGTCCGCGACACCATGCGCGCGATGTTGAAGGAAGGCGGAACCCCGCCGGGGGGACGCTTCGCCGACCTCAAATTCCTTGAACCGGTGAGAGAGTACAAGGCCAGGCATGCATCCACCATGCTGACATTCGACGCCGTGGTGGATGCGCTCGAGCAGATCGAGACCAAACAGAAAGAGGATGGCGCCGCGGCGTGAAGGCTGTGCGGCCCTCAATTGACATCATGTGTCCTTCCCCGAAACCCGGCATCGCTCCCGGCAGGCCGCTCTCCATCGCGGGACGGGCCGCGATCGGACTGATCTGGATCTACCGCCATTCCCTGTCCCTTGTCATGGGGCGGGGCTGCCGCTACGCGCCGACCTGTTCGGACTATACCGAGCAGTCCATCCGCAGCTTCGGCTTCTGGGCGGGCGGCTGGATCGGATTGGCGCGGATCCTCAGATGCAATCCCTGGGGGGCTTCGGGTTTTGACCCCGTGCCGGAAAGACTGCCGGGAAACGCCCATTGGTGGCAGCCCTGGCGCTACGGCCACTGGACGGGCCGGCATATCCCCGACGAACACCGATTGGACTGAGCTGACCCTGGAATTGCACGGCAGGGTTTGTTGTCCTTGTCGGTATTCGATTGACGTCAGAGAAGGCGGGTGCGACGCTCTTTCCATCAACCGGAAGGCGGAACGGCATATGGACGCATGCGACTTCCATTTCGTGATGATCAAGCCGACCCATTACGATGACGACGGCTATCCGATCCAGTGGCTGCGCTCGGCCATACCCTCCAATACGCTTGCAAGTCTGAACGGCCTGGCGGAAGCCGCAAAAGACCGCCAGGTGCTGGGGCAAAACGTCCGTATTCACCTCGAAACCTATGACGAAACCAACAAGCGGGTGCGGCCGGAAAAGATCGCCAGACAAATCCGCAAGCAGGGCGGCAAGGCCCTGATCGCGCTGGTCGGGGTTCAATCGAACCAGTTTCCGCGAGCCGAGGATCTCGCCCGGAAGTTCCTGCAGGAAGGGCTGCAGGTGGCGGTCGGCGGGTTCCATGTCTCCGGTTGCATCTCCATGCTCGAAAAGATGCCCGAGGAAATGGTCCGTCTGCAGGAGGAGGGGGGCAGCCTGTTTGCCGGCGAGGCGGAAGACCGGAGACTGGATCAGGTGTTCCGGGACGCCTTCGCGGACGATATGAAACCGCTGTACAATTTCATGGCGGATCTGCCGTCGCTTCAGGGCGAGCCGACACCGATCCTGCCCCTGAAACATATCCGCTTCACAGCCGGGTCCCATTCCAGTTTCGATCTCGGCCGTGGCTGTCCGTTTCAGTGCTCGTTCTGCACCATCATAAATGTTCAGGGCCGCAAGAGCCGGTTTCGGTCTGCCGACGATCTGGAACAGATCATCCGGGACAATTATTCCCAGGGGATCAACCGGTTTTTCATCACCGATGATAATTTCGCCCGCAACCGCGACTGGGAACCGCTGTTCGACCGGCTGATCGCCCTGCGGGAGGGTGAAGGGTTCGACATCAAGTTCATCATCCAGGTGGACACGCTTTGTCACCAGATCGAAAATTTCATCGAAAAGGCGACCCGGGCCGGCGTCAATCGCGTCTTTATCGGTCTGGAGAACATCAATCCGGACAATCTCCTGGCGGCCAAGAAGCGTCAGAACAAGATCACCGAGTACCGGGCGATGCTGCAGAAATGGCGCGCGCACGGGGCCACCACCTATGCCGGCTACATTATCGGCTTTCCGGGCGACACGAAGGAATCGGTCCTGCGCGATGTCGAGATCATCAAGAAGGAGCTGCCGCTCGATCTTCTTGAATTCTTCTACCTGACCCCGCTTCCGGGATCGGAAGACCACAAGGTGCTGTTGTCGAAAGGGATCTGGATGGACCCGGATCTCAACAAATACGATCTCAATCACCGGGTGACCCATCATCCCAGGATGAGCGATACGGACTGGGAGGAGGCCTACCGCCTGGCCTGGGAGAGCTATTATTCCGACGCCCATATCGAGACCGTGCTGCGCAGAGCCGCCGCCCACAAAAAGGGCCGGCCGGGCAACAAGCTGTTCCTGATGATGTGGTTCCGGCTGATGGTGCAATGTGAAGGGGTGCATCCGCTTGAGGGCGGCTATTTCCGCCTCAAGATCCGCACTGACCGGCGCAGCGGCCTGCCGGTCGAAAATCCTTTGGTCTTTTATGCGCGCTATTTTCTGGAAATCCTGGCGAAGCACTGGGCCTACGCGGCCGCCACGTGGCGGGTCTACAGGATCTACAGGAAGGTCAAATCCTCGCCGGACCGGCGCAGCTATTCCGATCTGGCGATCGCCGCCATGGACGGAACGGGAGAAGAGGACCTTGCGATGATCCGTGAAACGCGCGGCGGTACGGAAGCCGTGGCCAAGAAATCCCGCGACGCGGCCTTGAGCAAGGCGGGGAAAGACCGGGCAAAAGCCGCCTCCTTGTGAAGGGATTGGCGCACGCCGTATGGCGGACAAGCTTCCCTGCATCGCCGCCCTCCAACGTCGCCCTTCAACGCCGCTTGTCATTCGGGGCGAGGAACGCTGAACGAAGAAACTCTCCTTCGTCAGTCACACGCGCGGATGCTGACAAAAATCTGTTGCGGGTTCAAAAAACCGAAAGACAGTGTATGAAATTCGGTGTATTCGGCAAAGGCCGTCGACAGGTTCCCGGAGGGCAGGACGCCAACAGCAGCGCCGTTCCGGACCGTCGCCAATCATGGATGGAAACCGGGTGCGGCGCACCGGACGATTGGGGTCTTCAAGGGCACCATGAAAAAGGCTCTTCCCCAGGCCGGAACCGGGGATATCCAGATCCGTACGGCAAATTCAGACGATCTTGCCGAACTCCTTCGCATCGAAAACAGCGCTTTTTCGGGCGACCGGATCTCCAGGCGCAGCTTCCGCAGGTTTGTGGACAGTCCGAGAGCCCGCATTCTGGTGGCCAGCGGGGAAGCGGGCCTTTGTGGCTATGCGCTTTTGCTTCTGCGCCGGGGAACGGCACTCGCGCGGCTCTATTCGCTGGCACTTGACGCGGACCGGCGGGGAAAGGGACTTGGAGCCGCCCTGCTGAAAGCGGCCGAAGCAGCGGCCTTCGAGGCGGACAGGATCGTTCTGCGTCTTGAGGTGCGGGCCGACAACCAGGCCGCCACGCGCCTCTACGAAACAAATGGCTACCGTGTTCTTGGACGCGTCGAAAACTATTACGATGACGGCTGCGCGGCCCTTCGCATGGAAAGGCTTCTTCACGGGCCGGATCTCGGCTCCGGCAGAGCGCCCTACTATTCGCAGACAACCGATTTTACCTGCGGGCCCGCCTGCGCGCTGATGGCGATCCGGCATTTCGACGGGAAATTTTCCGCCGGGCCGCTTCAGGAACTGACGCTGTGGCGCGAGGCGACGACGATTTATCTCGCCACCGGTCACGGCGGCTGCGGCCCCTTCGGCCTGGCCAATGCGCTGGCGCGCCGCGGACTTTCGACTGAAGTGCGATTGTCCCCCGATAAACCGCTGTTCGTGAGTTCCGTCCGGGATCCGGAAAAACGCAAGATCCTGATCCTGGTGCAGGAAGGCTACCGGGCCGAAGCGAAAAAGCTTGGTGTCTCCCGGTCCAATCGACCGCATGACGCGGTGACACTTGCAAAACATGTTTGCGCCGGGGCGATGGCGATCGTGCTGATCTCCGGTTACCGGATGTTCGGTGAGAAAGTGCCGCATTGGGTTCTGGTTCACGATGCGGACGACCGGCATCTGATCCTGCATGATCCGTGGCTCGGGCATGAACGCCACGAAAGCCCGGCGGACGCCGCCAATCTTCCCGTACCGTTCGCCGAATTCGACCGCATGGCCCGTTGGGGCCGGGGCGGCGTTCGCGCGCAGGTCCTCATACGAAAGGAACCCTGATCCCATGTCCTCCTGGGTCATTCTGGTCGACAATCTCAAGGATGTTTCCAACGGCGATACCCCGCACAAGGTCATGACGGTGCATGAATATCTCATGCATCCGAAGCTGTTTGCCGGAGCCAATCCGTCGATCCTGAACCTGTCGCGCTCCTATGCCTATCAGGGCGCCGGCTATTACGCCTCGCTGCTGGCGGAAGCCCGCCAGCACCGGGTCGTTCCGGCCGTCGAAACGATGATCGAACTGTCGCGCAAGCAGCTCTATCAGCATGCCCTGCCGGAACTGGAGGACAAGTTGAACAGGTGCCTGCGCAAGATGGAGGCGGCGGAGGCCGATGGCACGACTCGGATGCTTGTCCATCTCGGCCAGACCGGCGACCCGGTTCTGGAACCTTTCGCCCGTCTGCTTTTCGACTGGTTCCGGGCACCGGTTCTGGAAGTCGTGCTCGAGCCGGGGGAGTGGCGCAGCATCAAACGGATCCGCGTTCTCGCGGTGGACGGTCTGTCGGCGCAGGAGCGGTCGCTTTTCCTGTCGGCCGTCGAAACCTATACGACGCGGCCCTGGCGGGCCCCGAAGCAGCGGGCGGTGATGAAATATTCGCTGGCCGTCCTGTCCGATCCGAAGGACGATCTGCCGCCCTCCAGCATTGCCTCGCTCAAGCACATGGCGAAGGTCGCCGCGCGCCAGGGGGTGGAGGTGGTTCCCATCGGCCGGGGCGATCTCGACAGACTTGCCCAATTCGATGCGCTGTTTATCCGCGAGACCACGAATATCGACAATCATACCTACCGCTTCGCCCGCCGGGCGGTTCAGGAAGGCATGCCCGTGATCGACGATCCCGTGTCGATGATCCGCTGCACCAACAAGGTCTATCTGACGGAACTCCTGAACAGCAACGGCATCGTGACGCCGAAGACGATCGTGCTGTCGTCCCTGAAGGAAGCGGGCGATCTGGAAGAGCGGCTCGGATCGCCCGTGGTGCTCAAGATCCCGGATGGGTCCTTCAGCCGCGGTGTGTTCCGGGTTGCCGGCACTGAGCCGATCCGGTCAAAGCTGAAGGAACTCTTCCAGGAAAGCGCCATTCTGCTGGCCCAGGAATACTGCCCGACCGATTTCGACTGGCGCATCGGGGTGCTTGACGGCGAACCGCTGTTTGCCTGCCAGTATCAGATGGCCAAACGGCACTGGCAGATCGTGCGCCACGAACCGGGAAAGAAGTCGGTCGAAGGCGGCTTCACGACTGTCTCCCTGGCGGAGACCCCGCCGGCCGTTGTCGATATCGCCGTGCGGGCCGCCCGGCTGATCGGCGACGGGTTTTATGGCGTGGACCTGAAAATGATCGATGACCGGGTCGTGGTCATCGAAATCAACGACAATCCCAATCTGGATCACGGCGTTGAGGACCTCGCCGAAAAGGATACGGTCTGGGAGCGTCTCATCCGCTGGTTCGTACGCCGGCTTGAAGTCAGGTGAGTGCCCGCCGATATAAAACGCAAGGAAATCTTCGGAAAAGGTTGCCGGATTATCCTGAATCCCGTATTCCCGGCCCGTTCCAATTCCTTTGAACAGCTTACCTGCCTTGTCTGCAGGAGTGAGCAGGAGAAAAACGATGATCCAACTGACTTTCCCCGACAATTCCGTGCGCGACTACGAAGCAGGCATCACCGGCCTGGCTGTCGCCGAGGGCATCTCCAAGTCGCTCGCCAAAAAGGCTGTAGCAATGGCTCTGGATGGGGAACTCAAAGATCTCACCGACCCGATCGGCACCAGCCACAAGATCGAGATCGTTACCCGCGACGATCCGCGCGCGCTGGAACTGATCCGCCACGATGCGGCCCATGTGATGGCCGAAGCGGTTCAGGAATTGTGGCCGGGTACCCAGGTCACCATCGGACCGGTGATCGAAAACGGCTTTTATTACGATTTCAAGCGTGTGCATCCGGACAGCGGCGACGACTGGCCATTCCACCCGGAAGAATTGCCGGTCATCGAGAAGAAGATGCGCGAGATCATCGCACGCGGCGCGCAGTTCACCAAGGAAGTCTGGTCCCGTGAGGAAGCCAAGCGCTACTTCACCGCGAAGGGCGAGGTCTACAAGGTCGAACTTGTCGACGCGATTCCCGAGGACCAGGAACTCAAGATCTACAAGCAGGGCCAGTGGCTGGATCTGTGCCGCGGCCCGCATATGGTCTCCACCCGGCAGATCGGCGATGCGTTCAAGCTGATGAAGGTTGCCGGCGCTTATTGGCGCGGCAATTCCGACAACGAGATGCTGAGCCGCATCTACGCAACGGCGTGGCACAACGAGAAGGAATTGAAGGCCTATCTTCACATGCTGGAGGAGGCTGAAAAGCGCGACCACCGCAAGCTCGGCCGGGAAATGGACCTGTTCCACTTCCAGGAAGAGGGGCCGGGCGTCGTCTTCTGGCATCCGAACGGCTGGGATATGTTCCAGACGCTCATCGCCTACAAGCGCCGTATCCTGAAGGACACCTACAAGGAAGTGAACGCGCCGCAGATCCTGCACACCTCGCTTTGGGAAACCTCCGGTCACTGGGGCTGGTACAAGGAGAACATGTTCTCCGTGCAGTCTGCCGATCCGGAGGCGGAGGACAGCCGTGTCTTCGCGCTGAAGCCGATGAACTGCCCGGGGCATGTCCAGATCTTCAAGCACGGCCTCAAGAGCTATCGCGATCTGCCGATGCGGCTGGCGGAATTCGGTGTGGTGCACCGTTATGAGCCCTCCGGTGCGCTGCACGGCCTGATGCGCGTGCGCGGTTTCACTCAGGACGATGCCCATGTCTTCTGCACCGAGGAGCAGATGGCGGACGAGTGCCTGAAGATCAATGACCTGATCCTGTCGGTCTACAAGGATTTCGGTTTCGACGAGATCGTCGTCAAACTGTCGACCCGCCCGGAAAAGCGCGTTGGCTCCGACGATCTGTGGGATCACGCCGAAGAGGTCATGGGCGAGGTTCTCAAACAGATCGAGACCCAGTCGGAAGGCCGGGTGAAAACCGATATTCTGCCGGGTGAGGGGGCGTTCTACGGCCCGAAATTCGAATATACCCTGCGCGATGCGATCGGCCGCGAATGGCAGTGCGGGACGACCCAGGTCGACTTCAACTTGCCGGAGCGTTTCGGCGCCTTCTATGTGGACAGTGACGGCGAAAAGAAGACGCCGGTGATGATCCACCGGGCGATCTGCGGCTCCATGGAGCGGTTTCTCGGCATCCTTATCGAGAACTATGCCGGTCATTTCCCGCTGTGGTTCGCACCGCTGCAGATCGTCGTGGCGACCATCACGTCCGAGGCGGATGCCTATGGCCAGGAAGTCGCCGATCTTCTGAAGGCCAAGGGTCTGAAAGTGGAAACCGACTTCCGCAACGAGAAGATCAATTACAAGGTCCGGGAACATTCGCTCGCCAAGGTGCCGGTGATCGTCGTCTGCGGCATGCGCGAGGCGGAAGAGCGGACTGTGAATGTCCGCCGTCTCGGCTCCAAGGACCAGACCTCCATGGGGCTCGACGAGGCGGTCACGGCCTTCACCGAAGAGGCTCTGCCGCCGGACATGAAATAGCCGCCGGTTTGCGGATTTACGGGGAAAACTGACAGCTTGCGCGATGTCCTTCCCCGAAGGTATGGACTGATGAAATTATGCCCTGCCGCTTCGGGACCGATCAACTTTCCTGCTTTCATGGACCACCCCATGAAAGCAGGTTGATCTTCGGCGATCTACTGTCATATTCGTGATACACTGCTTCTGGTACTGGGTTCCAAATTTGCCAGAGCAAAATCAGGTTCAAGACGACCGCCGTGCACCACACCGAATTCAGTTACGCCAATCCGGAACAGCCGCCGCTCAAGCGTTGGACCATTCGGGCGATTGAGGGTCTTTCGGGCCGGCGCAAGCTTGTCGACCTTTACGAGGTGTGGAAAGACACCATGGTCGGCACGTCGGAATATATCTGGAACGATCTTCTCGGGCTGATCAATCTGAACGTGTCCGTCGCCGGTGGCGAGTGGCCGCCGCAGAACCTGCCGGAAGGCCCGCTGGTTCTGATCGCCAACCATCCTTATGGCATCGGCGATGGCCTGGCGATCCTGGCCCTGGCGGAAAAACTGAACCGGCCGTTCAAGATCCTGATCAACAACGAGCTTCTCAAGGTGCCGGAGGTCCGGCCGTTTTCTCTTCCCGTGGATTTCGAGGAAACCAAGGAAGCCCTGAAAACCAATATGCAGACCCGCAAGGAGGCTCTCCGCCTTCTTCAGGAAGGCACGACGATCATCGTGTTTCCGGGGGGCGGTGTCGCGACCGCCGCAAAGCCGTTCGGCCGCGCGCAGGAACTGCCGTGGAAGACCTTCACGGCGAAGATGATCCGCTCCTCCAGGGCGACGGTTCTGCCGCTCTATTTCGATGGCCAGAACTCCTGGCTGTTCCACCTGGTGAGCAAATATTCGCTGACCCTGCGCCTGTCGTTGCTGGTGCGCGAATTCCGCCGCATCATCGGATCGGTGATGACTGCCCGCGCCGGTCAGCCGATACCGTTCGAAACCCTGTCCGGGTTCGGCGACCAGAAGGAAATCATGGATTTCCTGCAGACAAAGGTCATGGAAATGGCGCCAGCGGTAAAGGCGCAGCGAGTGCTTGGACGGCGCCTGTAAGGTATTTTTTCGAAAAACGAAACCTGCCTGGATGTCCGCGCGACGGCCTGAGGGCGGCAGTGGTCAACCGGTCAGTTGCTTGAAACTGTTTCTTCCTGGCTTGCCAGTTCGGCCATGCTGGTGACCACTTCGACTTCGCGGTCTTCTCCCGGCGCGACCTCGAAGGTGTGCAGGTAAGTGCGGCCGTTGTTGCGGGCAATCGCTTCGTATTCCCCCTCGGCCAGCACGAAATCCGGAAAAGCGCCGGTGGCTTCCACCACGATGTCGCCTCCAGGGCTCAGCACGGACCAGGTGGTGTTGGCAATGGCTTCGCCGCCGCGTTCATTGACCAGCTTCAGGGTAATGTCCGCGGCCTTGTGGAATATGGTCGCTTCGGTCAGCTTGCCGGGAAGGACCTGAATATCGGCGCGCACCACGGCGTTCACGTCGCCGTAACGGCTGACAACATGATAGGTATCGGCGGAAAGGCGAAGGATTGAGCCGGGTTTGACATTGCTGGCGATCAGATCGCGCTCACCGCGCTCGTCAAAATCCATGCCGTAGATGTCGAAGGACACTATCCGGTCGTCAAGATCCTCCCCGTCCTTGAGCGCCGCGCCGAACTTGATGCCGCCCGCATTGAGGGTGAGCATCTTGGACTGGACTTCCTTGCCGATCACGATCCGGTTCGTTGCCTGGGCGAAACCGTAGGCGGTGTGGACGAGATAGGTGCCCGGGTCGAGACGGAATTCCGCGTCGCCACCCTGCGAAGTCGCCACCAGTTGAAGCCGGCCGTCGGTATTTGTGGTCTCGGAGTAGATGCGCCAGATCAGGCCGTCATTCAGGGGAGAACTGTCCGGCGTGAGTTTCGCCATAAGATAGAGGGCGCCCTGGTCCAGGCCTTCGAGGACGTCCGTAGTGACGGAGCGTGCGGGAGCATAGGGGACCAGCGTATCGGAAAAGAGCGGCTCAGGCTCCCGGTCGAGCAGATTGATGATCGGCTCTTCAGGCGGGGCGGAAGGCGCGTTGGGATCGGGCTTGACCGCGGGTGGAAGAGGCGTCTGCGTGGATTGCGCATGGGCCGCAAGGCCGCCGCCGGACAGCAGGGACGCGAAAAGCATCAACGGAAGCAACACACTCCTGATGATGCGACTTGCGAAAAACATCCGGCCTGAAACAGTTCCTGCGTTCAACATGCCCACTTCAATATCATTTTTCCCCGACGGGAAAACCCGTCTTTTGAGTCGAAAGCCCTTTTTCTTTATTGGGACTGAAAATCGGGCAAATTCAAGACCATGGAAGGAAAACGGACCTGGTGTCCGCCGGAATGTCACCCATATCCTTGCCGATGTTGAAATGCGTGACTTCATTCGGAGCGACAGGATCCGCTTTTTGCCTCGTTTGAATGGAACGAAGCGCCGATTGGGCACAATCCTTTCAACGCTCAGGTGCTAGAAGTTGACAAATATGGTCAATCGATTAGGGGGATGGTTGCAAATGCGACTATCTGAACAGGACACGTTCATGCCGAGTTTTCATTCCGGTTCTCCGGAAACTCTCGAATTCCTACGAAAGCGGCGCTCACATCCTTCGGTGACCATGACGGGGCCGGGACCGGACGAGGCGCAGATCGCAGACATCCTGACCATCGCCGCGCGCGTGCCCGATCACGGCAAGCTGATTCCCTGGCGCTTCGTTCTGTACCGGGCGGAGCAGGGAAAGCGGATCGGCGCCTGGCTGGCGGAGCTCTGCGAGCGCAGGAACGGACCGCTCGATCAGGATCAGCGCGAAAAGGAACTGACCCGTTTCACGAGGGCGCCGCTCGTGGTCGGCGTCCTCAGCACGGCCACGGAACACCCGAAGATCCCGCTCTGGGAACAGCAACTCTCGGCTGGCGCTGTGTGCATGAACCTGGTGACGGCCGCGGCCGCTTCCGGTTTTGTGTCGCAATGGCTGAGCGAATGGTACTGCCTCGACGACGAGGCCGCCCGTTACCTCGGTGCCCGTCAGGGCGAGCGGTTCGCCGGTTTCGTGCAGATCGGCACGCCGACCCAGCCGCCGTTCGAGCGTCCGCGCCCCGAGCTTTCGGATTTGATCACCACATGGACGGAGACCGAGTAGCCAATGTTTTACGAAACGGAAAAGAATAATCACGGCCTTCCCCACAATCCGTTCAAGGCGATCGTCGCTCCGCGGCCCATCGGCTGGATTTCCACTCTGGACGGAGAGGGACGGGCCAATCTCGCGCCGTACAGCTTTTTCAATTGTGTCTGCGACCGGCCGCCGATCGTGATGTTTTCGTCCACCGGCTACAAGGACAGTGTAGCGAATGTGGACGCGACCGGTGAATTCGTCTGCAACATGGCAAGCTGGGACCTGAAGGACGAGATGAATGTGTCGTCCGCGGCCGTGCCGCACGAAACGTCGGAATTCGATCTGTCCGGTCTGGACATGGCGCCCTGCAGGCTGGTCAAGGCGCCCCGGGTCGCAAAAGCGGTGACCGCGCTTGAGTGCAAGCATCTGCAGACGCTGCATCTGAAGGGCCTCGACGGCGCGGAAACCGACAGTTACATGGTTATGGGTCAGGTGGTCGGCGTTCACATCGATGACAGTGTCATTGTCGATGGACGTGTGGATGTCACCCGCTACAAGCCGCTGTCGCGCCTTGGTTACATGGACTACGGCGTCGTTACCGAAGTCTTCCAGATGGCCCGGCCGAAGGTCTAGGTCAGGAATGCAGACAAGAGGGTTTGACGACGGTATCCGGCTTTGAAGATCCGCGGCGCTGCGGATATGACACTTGAGAAGACGCCGCTGAAGTCGGCGTCTTTCTGCTTTAAGGGTTGCCGACTCACCAGTATTTCGAATTATCAGTAGATTTTTTGTTAGCGTTTTTTCCCAAGAAAAAGTCCGGATGGCCTTTGATGTCCACAAATCCGGCAGATCACATGCGTAGAACTCCGCAGGCAGAAGTAAAAAAGAAGCGCCTGTAGTTGCTCTGTCCACCACCTGTGTGTTGTTAAGGTATTGTTAACCTTTTGAGCGTGAAGTGAGCCCTAAGGTTAACGAAGTCATAATTTAGTTCCGTCGAGGAGACAGGGTCATGCAAGTAGCTGACACCACCTCGATCGCGTCTCGGATCGAGCTAGCGTTTCAGTCTGCGAGTAGTTCAACAGGTACGTCATTCGACTACCTGGTGAAGACCGCTGCACGAGAATCGTCGTTCAATCCTGCGGCTAAGGCGAAAACCTCGAGCGCGACCGGGCTGTTCCAGTTCATTGAATCGACATGGCTGGAAACGATGAAGGAGGCCGGGCCGGCACACGGCCTGGACAAATACTCCGATCAGATCAAACAGAGCAAGAACGGCAAATTTTACGTCAGCGATCCCCAGATGCGGCGCGAGATTCTCGAACTGCGCAAGGATCCTGAAATCTCGTCCATGATGGCAGGCGCGCTGACACAGAAAAACGCCAGTTATCTTGAGAACAGAATCGGCCGGGAGCCGTCGGATGGCGAGCTCTATATGGCGCATTTTCTCGGAGCGCACGGGGCCAGCAAGCTGATTGAAACCACGGCCGCAAATCCGGACGTGCGGGCTGACAGCATGTTTTCCGCCCAGGCAAGGGCAAACAAACCGATCTTCTACAATCGCAACGGCACCGCCCGATCGATGCAGGAGGTCTATGAGGTCATCGTTTCAAAGCATGATGCGGTGAGCATGATCGCCGGAGTGAGCGGCAAGAAGAACCTGCGGACCTCCGGTGCGCTCACCAGTGTGGCTGCCTTGCCGAACGCGAAACCGGAAGGTGGCGCACCGGGCGTCAACCAGAATTCCTTCGATCATCTGGCAGGCGATCCGGCAGCCGCTTTCGCCATGCGCTCCAAGCCTTCCGCGTCCGTCCAGTTGGCCGCCGCGGGTGAGGCGGCGCTGGCGCTTTCGAACCGGATTTCGCCGGAATTCGCGCAGGCGCGCCTTGCGCTTCCCGAAACGCGTTCCGGCTCCGGCCAGTCCACCGGCCCGGCGGCGAGCGCCGTTTTCCTTCAGGAGGAACGGGTTGCGGCAACTCCCGGCGGAACCGCACCGCAGGATCCGGCCGAGGCCTCCATAAATGGCGGTGCCGCGGACGAAGCCACGACTCGTGTCCTGTCGGCTTTTCAGGCGGCTGAAACCGTCAATCCGTTCGAAGCGCTGTTCCGCAATGACGACGGGTCCACACAGGCCGGGGTCAATCCCCGGTTCGCTTCAGCGTTCGCGGCTATCGATGAAGTGGCTCTGTTCGGTGGGTTGTCCGGTGCTTCCAATCAGGTGGCGGCCCAGGAACTGGCATTGGCCGACCAGGGCGGGCCGCTGGATCTCACGCGGTTTTTGCGCCTGAAGGCGGAAGAGGAACAAAAGGATCTGCTGCCGCCGGCCTGATCTTCGGAAACCGGCCACCCTTGTTAAAATTATGGTGAACCGATCGTTAAGCCTTTGATGTCAGGATAACATCCGACACTTGGGAAGATTGTTTCACCGCCATGACCGTACACGACATTCTACAGCTGAATAACGATGATGAGAGCACCCTGGACATCCAGGCCGCGCAGGAACTCGCGGAGCGCTGTCTGGCAGCGGAGCCCGGTAGCCGGGAATGGAGCAGCATGGTTGCGGCTTTGACAATTCTTCTGGATGACCCGAGCCGGGGGGTGCGCAAGGCGATCGCGAAGTTTCTCGCCGCCAGTCCGTATGCGCCGGCTCATGTCGTGCGGTGCCTTGCGGGGGATGTCGATGAAGTCGCGGTCCCGGTCCTCAAATTCTCTCCAATTCTGTCGGATGCCGAGCTGGTGGATCTGTTCGCTGAGGGCAGCGATGCGGTGCAATGCGCGATTGCGGAGCGGGCCGGGCTGCCCGCGTCCATCTGTGCCGCGGTTTGCGAGGTCGGCAGTGAAATCTCCTGCCGGACGCTGCTGCGCAATACCAGCGCACAGGTGCTGCAATCCTCGCTGCTGCGTCTGGCGCAACGGTTCGAAAACCGTCCGGACATCTGCGACGAACTCCTGAAAACGCGGGACCTGCCTCTGCCGACCCGCTATGAGCTGCTCATGCGGCTGGCCGAGAACCTGGACGACCATCCGATCGTGCTGGAACGGGTTCCCGAACATCAAAGACATACATTCCTGAGCGACGCCGAAGACAAGGTGGTGCTGCGTCTGGCTCTGGAAGCCAGCGTGGAGGATCTGTCCGATTTCGTTGAACATCTGCGGGTAAGAGGCAAACTGACCACCCGCCTGCTGCTGCGCGCGGTATGTTGCGGACGCCTGCGATTCTTCGCGGCCGCCCTTGCCAATCTGGGCCAGGTGCCGCTGCCGCGCCTGTGCAGTCTCCTGATAACGGTCCGGCGCTCGGCCCTGCAGGCGATGCTGCGCAAGGCCGGCCTGCCGCTCAGGGCGCATCAGGCGTTCCTGCTGGCCATCGACATTGCCCGTCAGGCCGATGCCGACTTCACCTACGATCTGGCGCTCGACGAAGCCAGAATGCTGACGGAAACCCTGCTTGCGGAAATGCAGGACGGGGCTTTGGGAGCGGATGAGGATGTCACCGCATTCCTCCGCCGTTTCGCCATCGATGTCGCCCGGCTGGAAGCGCGCCTGCTGATCAGGAACGGCGGACTGCTGACCACAGCGGCCGCCTGAAGCCCTTTAGAGCCATCTGCAGGACAGCGTCCAGGATGCCCTCGACCCACCGCAGATAAATTTTCTGCCGCATGGATGGGTCAGGGTCTGACGCCCTGATCCGTGGGCTTTCCCGATCAGCGCATTGCCATAAGCGGTGGGGTCCGATGGGCAGTTTTCGTTGGCTTTCGCGGTGGTCTTCGGCTTGGTACCGCTTTTCGCGGGCGTATCCTGCCCTACAGCGACACATCTGCCGTTCTTGAGTTCCTGATTGCGGCCGCAGGTCAGCGGACAAACCCGGCCCGTCGCGCGCTTGAGCTGGTCCAGAACGGCAGGGGCCGGATCGAGCGAGGCGAGGTCTATCCCGCTTTCGCGGCCGTAGGTCCGGAGCGCCTGGCGGCTCCGGTTGCCCCAATCCCCGTCGATCCTGCCGACCGAGCAGCCGATACGATTCAGCTCGGTCTGCATGGATGTCGCAAGCTCTTGCGGGGTAAGCGTGCGGCTGGTGCTCTCGGGAAGGGGTGAGGCCGGCGTTTCTTCCGGCGTCAGCACGGCGACTGTGAGGTCTTGCGCCGGTGTATCCGCGGTTTCCTTTCTGGTGACAGCCGCCGCGGCATCCGCCGCCGCTTGCACACTGGCGCGCGCATCCGCTTCCGCCTTCTGTTTGATGGCATCGATTTTCAGATGTGCGAGCCTTGCGTAGATGCCTTCCGGATACTGATCGAGATAGGTCTCGAACATTTCCGGCCGCGTGGAGTTCTGGATGGATTGCCAGAAGGCGATTTCCCCGGATGTATCCTGTTGGACCTGCCTGTCCTGCTCGTTTTCCGCCCTGGCCTTCAGATCGACCAGGCGTATGCGTGCGATGTCGGCGAACTGACCGTTCGGGTAACGGCTGAGGTAGGTCTCGAAATAGGCGACGTTTTCACCGGACTTGATGGAGTCCCAATAGGTCAGTTCAATCTGCGGATTGATATCAGGGCGCTTTTTCTCCGGTGGCTTGACGATTTCCATCTGTTTCAGGATGACCTCTCCCGTCAGGGAGGAATTGTCCCAGGGTACCTGTTGCCCATTGGTGGCTGCCAGCACGTCCCGGCGCACCATGACAAGATCGCGGGTAATGTCCTGGCCCGGTGTGCCCAGATGTTTCAGGAGCGCGGTCGTGAAGGGGCTGTTCTTGCCGTCGCCGTCAAGGGCGACATTGCCCGGCTGCGTGGCAAAAGAGATGAGCGAGCCGACACCGGAACCGATTTTGGCAAGGCCGCGGCCAACGGCTCCCGAACGCGTTCCCATGGAACGGGCGAGGTTTTCCGTGAACGGGTTGTTCCGGCAGGCATCCAGAAACACCAGATTGACCTTTGTGGACTGTTCCATGGCGTTCAGGACAAGATTGGCCGGCATGGCTTCAAAGTCGAGATCGAGATGGGAGCCCAGTTGCGCGTCCACCGGAACCAGATAATTGTCACCCTTCACCTGAAGGCCGTGTCCGGCATAGAAGAACAGCGCGAGATCCGCACCTTCCAGCTTTCTGATGAATTCCCTGACGGTCTTACGCATGTCCCTGAGATTCAGATCGACACCGGTGGTCACGTCAAAGCCGAGATCGGTTAGCTTTCCGGACATGCTTCGAGCATCGTTATCGGGGTTTTTCAGCCTGGCAACGTTTTCGTAGCCCGAGTTGCCGATGACGAGAGCCACCTTTCGTTCAGCCTGAGCGACGGTCGCGGAAAGAAATAAAACCAAAAACAAAAATAAAATCTGCTTCACGGCAGTTCTCCATGAAAGTTCAGACGATAAAACCTGCCAATTTGGGTGTCAATCAACCCGTTGTAACCAGAGGCGAAATGCATGCCAGCCGGCATTGTCACCCGTCAGGCGCCGCGCCATTTCGAAAACGCGTTTGGCGCCCATGCGGACTCATGAAGATCCATAAGGTTGCGAAGATCACACGTCGTCAGGTTTTGGCGGAAACTGCGCCAGAAAATCGCCGGTCACGGTCTTCAGGGTTTCCAGCAACTGAACGCCTGTCCTGTTGGCGTCGTCCCTTGCGCCTTCCTTGACCATCGCCCGGATGGCTTCCACATAGCGTTCGGTCAGGTCAAGCGGCAAGGCGGCGGGGGAGGGGACGGTCTCGATCAGATGGCAGAAACTGGCGGCCGCTTCGCCGACCAGCGGAAAGCCGAGTGTGAGGGCCTGACCCTTGATATTGTGCGCGGCCTGAAACAGTGTCGCCAGCGTTTCTTCCGACATGCCTTCGGCTTGCACGGCTTCCCAGGCGCTTGTGAGCGCCCTTGTTTCATTGTCCATCCAGGCGCCGAAATGCTGGGAGAGGCGGTGCATCGCATCCTCGGCGGCCTTGACCGGATCGAATTTCTTGGCTTCGCGAGGTGTCAGTTCACGCACCTTGCTGCGCAAATCGCCCGGCGGTGACAGGATTTCGTAATTCTGATCCTTGGCAGTGTCGGCCATGGCAGCTTTCGTCCTCGTCTGCAGTGCTGCAAGGGGATGAGCGAGAAACGCTCCGGTCAGCTCAAGTATGGTCAATCATACTTAACAGGGTCTTGCCGGAGTGATTTTTATCAGTGCCTTTGACCGCGACAGGACCGGGCCACGATCAATAACGGAACATTTCCGTCAGGATACGCTCGTCCCAGCCGTGATCGGAATCAAACATGATCAGCCCTTCAAGGCGGGTCGATTCCTCGATCGCGACATGGGTGACGTTGCGAAATTCCCTGTGATCGGCGGACGCGCTGACGGGCCGTTTCGCGGGATCGACGATTTCGATGTCGACCTTTGCCGAATTCGGCAGCAAGGCGCCCCGCCAGCGCCGCGGGCGGAAGGCGCTGATCGGTGTCAAGGCCAGAAGATGGGCCGTGATCGGCAGAATGGGGCCGTGAGCCGACAGGTTATAAGCCGTGCTGCCGGCAGGGGTGGCGATGATACAGCCGTCGCAGACCAGTTCCTCCAGCCTGACCCGGCCGTCGACGGAAATTCTCAGGCGTGCGGCCTGCGAAGTCTGGCGCAACAGTGAGACTTCATTGATCGCCAGCGCTTTTTGCGTGGTGCCGTCCTCTCCGACTGCCGTCATTTCAAGCGGGCGGATCGTGGTGATATCCGCCTTGGCCAGCCTCTCCTCAAGACCGTCTTCGCGGTACTCGTTCATCAGGAAACCGACCGAACCGCGGTTCATGCCGTAGATCGGTTTGCCGCTGCTCATATGGGCGTGAAGCGTCTGCAGCATCAGCCCGTCGCCACCCAGGGCGACAATCGCATCCGCGTCTTCGACCGAATAATTTCCGTAGCGCTCCGACAGGCTGTCGAGGGCCGCGCGTGCTTCCTCCGTGTCGCTTGCGACGAAGGCCAGCTTGTTCAGCGGGATCGCGCGGATCTGGTCTGGTTGAAGCGGCGGCGCGGATTGGTTCATCGTCCAATGTATCTTTGCATCTGTCGATCTGGCGTCCGGCGAGCAAAACGCGTTGTCGGACCAATCGTTGCCCGCCGGTAGCACCATAGCCGGGCCATGTGGCAAGGGGCAGTGAAAAATCGTCTTTTGGCCGAAAGGCCGGAGCGGATCAGTTTCCCGTGGAGGCGGGCCGGTTCGCTGCGGCGCCTGATAGTGACTGAGTTTGTCCGCAGGACGGGTTTTCCAGCAAGGCCTGCCAGTTGAAAAACGGTACGATAGCGGACCGTTCCTTGTCGATCCTTGCCGACATCACGCCCGCCACCCGCGGGCCGTCAGGTGTTTCGACGAGCAGCGGACCGCCGGACGCGCCGCTTTCGGCGGAGCAGTCGGTGACCCAGCTTTCTTCCGCATTGCCCAGAACCCTGCAGGCCGGAACGACGGTCGGCAGATACCGGCGGCTCCGCCGGTATCCGACAGATCGAAACCGCGTGTCTTTCGTAAGGCGGGCGGCCTGTTGCAGGGACAGGGGCGGGACGGGCGCCAGCGAACTGGCCTCCTTCAGGATGATGATGCCGACGTCATTGCGGATATCGGCCAGTTTGACGTCTGTTGAAGGCGCAAATCCTTCAGCGGTTCTGAAACAGGCGGCTTCCAGTCGGGCCGCATATTCGTCGCGTCTGACGCCGGCGATGAAGAGCAGATCGTCAACCGCAAAGGGTTTCAGGGTTCGCTTGTTGTAGAGACAGTGCGCGGCCGTCAGCACGATGTTGGGGGCAATCAGCGTACCGGTGCACATGGAGGTGGTCCGATAGCCGGCAACGTTCACCCGTCCTATGGACGGCCAGGGGGCTTCAGTGCTGTCGATCACCTGGAGTTTGGCGGCATCCGCGGGCCCCAGGGCGAATATCGAGAGACAGGCCGCCAGCAGCGTAGCGGCCCGGCGCCGGATGATAAGCTGTCTTGCTGGCTTCATGCGTTGCTTGTATCGCATCGCCAGGCGCATTTCACCTGTCTTGCCCCCTCAGTCCGTTCTGATGGGCCTGAAAAGCGGTCTCATTCCCGCGAGAAAGGGCGGCAGGCAACAATGTTCCTTCGATGGCCATATACGGGAAGACATACAGGAAACGGGAAGAAATTCCGGGCTGTTGACAATCCGGTGATAAAATTGTTGCTGCGCTGCAGCATGATTGTTGCATAAAAAGTAGCCCTGCGCATAATAGCGTCATGATCTTCGGGCTTTCCATTCTGGTCATTGACGACAACAAGATCCGGGCGTCCATCATCGAGCAGGGATTGCGCGATGCCGGGCACGACCGGGTCATGCTCGTGCACCAGATGGGCGGACTGCTACGGCAGATCGCGGATATCAATCCGGATGTGATCGTCATCGATCTGGAAAATCCGAATCGAGACCAGCTCGAGCACATGTTCCAGGTTTCCCGCGCGGTTCGGCGGCCGATCGCGATGTTTGTCGACAAGTCGGACAGCCACTCGATTGAGGCGGCAGTCGACGCCGGCGTCTCCGCCTATGTCGTCGACGGGCTGAAGCGGGAGCGGGTGAAGCCGATCCTGGACATGGCCATCAGCCGGTTCCGGGCTTTTTCCAAACTGACCGAAGAGCTGGAGGAAGCCCGTAGCGAACTCGCCGACCGGAAAACCATTGACCGGGCAAAGGGCATTTTGATGAAATCAAAAGGTCTGTCGGAGCAGGAGGCCTACGATCTTCTGCGCCGGTCGGCCATGAACCAGAGCCGCAAGATAATAGATGTGGCCAGGAGCCTGGTTATCGCCAGCGGATTGCTGGAGGACTGAGCCATGCTGATTGAAAAAAGCCGTCGGGGCGGAACGGCCAGTCGGGAGACCGGAGGATTATGGACAAGAGCTTAACACCCGTCATTGCCGGTTTTATTCCTCTGCTGGACAGCGCGGTTCTGGTGGCTGCCGCGGAAATGGGGTTCGCGGAGCAGGAAGGCATCGCGCTGAAGCTCGTCAGGGAAACCTCCTGGGCGAATATCCGCGACCGGATCGCCGTCGGTCATTTCGATGTCGCTCATATGCTGGCGCCGATGCCGATCGCGGCAAGCCTGAATCTGACCAGTCTGGCCGTGCCTATGCTGGCGCCCATGCTGCTCGGTCTGGGCGGGAATGCCATAACGGTCTCGACCAGCCTTTGGGCGGACATGGCGGCCGGGGGCGCCGACACGGAGGGCGATCCCGCCTCGACCGGCAGGGCGCTGGCGGCAGTCATCGAGAGCCGGCGCTCAGAAGCAGCACCGCGCCTGCATTTCGGCGTGGTCCATCCGTTTTCCGGACACGCCTACGAATTGCGCTACTGGATCGCGGCCGCCGGTCTGGATCCCGACAGAGATGTGGAAATCACCGTCCTTGCGCCGCAGATCATGGCGGATGCGCTCGCGACCGGCCAGCTTGACGGCTATTGCGTCGGAGAGCCGTGGAATACGGCGGCGGTGGCGGCCGGGACGGGCCGGATCGCAACCTACAAGCAGGCCATCTGGCCCGACAGTCCCGAAAAGGTGCTCGGCGTCACCCGGAAATGGGCGGAGGCCAATCCCCGGACCCTGGCTGCCCTTCTGCGTGCCTTGTCCAGGGCCGCCGACTGGTGCGCTTCCGCACAAAACGTGGAGCAGCTCGCGGGACTGCTCGCGCGCACCGATATGCTCGGCTGTCCGGTGGAGATTTGCCTTCCGGCGCTTGAGGGCAGCATGCGCCTCGGCCGGAACACGATGAAGCAGGTGCCGGACTTTCTGACATTCCCGGGCGGGGCGAAGATGGCGCCGATGCCGGTGCACGGCAAGTGGTTCCATGAGCAGATGGTGCGCTGGGGTCAGGCGGAGCGATCGGAAGATGCCTCAGCGGAGGTGGCCAGGATTTTTTCCCCGGACATCTATCTGTCGGCTCTGGGGCTGGAAAACGTGCCCCGGGATGCGCCAATCCGCATGTTCGACGGCCGGGAATTCTAGCCGCGAAAAAGCGCGGCACTTTCCGCTCAGGTGCGCTGCAATGCACAAAAAAAGTTCAACTGCCTGCGGTTGCAGCCCTTAATTCATGCAGGCAGCGCAAACGGGCCTACAGCGACCTATTGCGTAAGCATCTGTGAATTATCGGTAAATTCGAAAATCACCTGGTTGGCATGTTTCGTGCTTCAAGTGAGGCGTGGCCGACGCTGGCCCAAGTGATATCGCGCCCGTTGCCGGGTGCTCAGGCAAAGCCGCCGCTCTGATCTGCATGGTCTCCTTCCATTCATGCTGGTCAGACGGCGGCTTTTTTATTTGCGCCTGGGCCCAGCCGGGCTGGCGCAGGGCAGATGAGGGAAGAGGACGAAACGATGTCAACGACAATAAAGATCACCCGCCGGGTTGCTCTTGGCGCCCTGATGGCGGCCACGGCGCTGGCGCCCGCTTCCAGTGCGTTTGCCGAGATGCTGGATGTCGAAAAGGACGAGCTGACCTTCGGTTTCATCAAGCTGACCGACATGGCGCCGCTCGCGGTTGCCTATGAGCTCGGTTATTTCGAGGACGAGGGGCTTTTCGTCACCCTGGAGCCGCAGGCCAACTGGAAGGTTCTTCTCGACCGGGTGATCACCGGGGAACTGGACGGGGCGCATATGCTGGCCGGTCAGCCGCTGGCGGCTACCATCGGCTTCGGTACAAAGGCGCATATCGTCACGCCGTTCTCCATGGATCTCAACGGCAACGGCATCACCGTTTCCAACGAAATCTGGGAGATGATGAAGCCGCATCTGGAAATGCAGGACGACGGCAAGCCGGTACATCCTGTCAAGGCGACCGCTCTGAAGCCGGTTGTCGACAAATTCAAGGCCGACGGCAAGCCGTTCAACATGGGCATGGTGTTCCCGGTCTCCACCCATAACTACGAGCTGCGCTACTGGCTCGCCTCCGGCGACATTCATCCCGGCTTCTATTCCGACACGGACATCTCCGGCCAGATCCAGGCGGACGCGCTTTTGTCGGTCACCCCGCCGCCGCAGATGCCCTCAACGCTCGAGGCCGGCACCATCTACGGCTATTGCGTCGGCGAACCGTGGAACCAGCAGGCGGTCTTCAAGGGGATCGGCGTTCCGGTGATCACCGACTACGAAATCTGGAAGAACAATCCGGAGAAGGTCTTCGGAATGACGCAGGAGTTCACCGAGGAATATCCGAACACCACGCTTGCCGTCACCAAGGCGCTGATCCGTGCGGCCAAGTGGCTGGATGAAAACGACAACGCCAATCGCATGGAAGCGGTCGAGATCCTCGCCCGGTCCGAATATGTCGGTGCGGACGCGGAAGTCATCGCCAATTCCATGACCGGCACCTTCGAATACGAAAAGGGCGACAAGCGCGACGTTCCCGACTTCAACGTCTTCTACCGCTACTTCGCGACCTATCCCTACTACTCGGACGCGGTCTGGTATCTGACCCAGATGCGCCGCTGGGGCCAGATCGGCGAATACAAGCCCGACAGCTGGTACGACGAGGTGGCGAAGTCGGTCTACCGCCCGGACATCTATCTCCAAGCCGCTGAATTGCTGGTCGAGGACGGCCATGTCGCGAGGGAAGACTTCCCCTGGGACACCGACGGTTACCGGGCGCCGACCCCGGCCGGGGATGTCATCGACGGCATCGCCTACGACGGCAAACAGCCGAACGCCTATATCGACAGCCTGCCGATCGGCCTCAAGGGCAATCAGGTCGTGACCGGCAGCGATGTCGTCGGCGGATAAGGGCCGGAAGCGGAGCGGCGAGGGCACAAACCGCCGCTCCTTCTTTTCCCATTGAGCATCAGAAATTCGAGACGAGGACCCTCATTATGGCCAATGCCGACACCGCAGGCAGTCAGGATATTGCCCGCGCCGCGCGCCGGGAGAAGCTCTTCACGCGGATCAACAAGGCTGCCGGCTGGCTGGATGCGCTCGGTCTGTCGTGGACCGTGCCGCTCCTGAAGATCGCCGCCGGCGACAGCCCCAGGGAACAGATGGGGGAACTCAAGCGGGTGCTTGTGATCCCGCTTCTGGGCATCGCCGCCTTTCTGGTCCTGTGGGGCATTCTGGCGCCGCAGGTTCAAACGTCCCTGGGGGCCGTGCCCGGTCCGGCGCAGGTCTGGGACCAGACCGTCAATCTCTGGGAAGATCATGTGCGCGAGCGCGGCAAGGCCGACGCTTTCTTCGAACGCCAGGAAAAGCGCAATGCCAAGCTGGTAGCGGACGGCAAGTCCGACAAGGTCAAGTGGCGCGACTATACCGGCAAGCCGACCTATATCGACCAGATCGGCACGTCGCTGAAAACCGTGGGGCTCGGTTTTCTGATCGCGACGATCATCGCCGTCCCCCTCGGGATCGCATCCGGTCTGTCGCGCTCCTTCAACGGCGCGATCAATCCGCTTGTCCAGATTTTCAAACCGGTCTCGCCGCTCGCATGGCTGCCGATCGTTACCATGATCATTTCCGCGACCTATGCGGATCCCGTCGACTGGCTGTCGAAATCCCTGTTGATCTCCGCCGTTACCGTGACGCTGTGCTCCATGTGGCCGACCCTGATCAACACGGCGCTGGGCGTTGCGTCGGTCGACAAGGACCTGATGAATGTCGGCCGTGTCCTGCAATTGCCGACCTGGAAGACCATCACCAAGCTCGTGCTGCCGTCCTCCCTGCCACTGATCTTCACCGGGCTGCGGCTGTCGCTGGGTGTGGGCTGGATGGTGCTGATCGCCGCGGAAATGCTGGCGCAGAACCCGGGACTGGGAAAATTCGTCTGGGACGAGTTCCAGAACGGCTCTTCGCAGTCTCTCGCAAAGATCATGGTCGCTGTGCTGACCATCGGCGTCATCGGGTTCCTGCTCGACCGGCTGATGTTCGCCCTGCAACGCGCCTTCACGTTCTCGGCGAACCGGTAAGGAGACCGATATGGCCTTTCTGGAAATCTCCGGCATCTCCAAATCCTATGGCGAGGGCGCCAACCGGACGGATGTTCTGGAAGACATCAACCTGAAGGTGGAAGAGGGGGAGTTCATTGCCATTGTGGGGTTCTCCGGAACCGGCAAGACGACGCTCATCTCCCTGCTTGCCGGCCTCATCGAACCGGACACCGGCGGCATCGTCTTCAAGGGCAGGGAAATTGACGGACCCAGCCCTGACCGGGGCGTGGTTTTCCAGTCCTATTCGCTGATGCCGTGGCTGTCGGTCGCGGGCAATGTGGCGCTGGCTGTCGACAGTGTCTTCCGGAAGAAGAGCTCCGCCGAGCGAAAAGCCATCTGCGACAAGTATATCGGGATGGTCGGGCTGGCGCACGCGAGGGACCGCAAACCGGCGGAACTTTCCGGGGGCATGCGCCAGAGGGTGGCCGTTGCGCGCGCGCTGGCGATGCAGCCGGAACTTCTGCTGCTCGACGAACCGCTGTCGGCGCTCGACGCGCTGACCCGCGCCAAGTTGCAGGACGAGTTCGCCGCGATCTGCGAGGAGGAGAAAAAGACCATCGTCCTCATCACCAACGATGTCGACGAGGCAATTCTGCTCGCGGACCGGATCGTTCCCCTGAAACCGGGAACAAACGCGACGCTCGGCCCTGAGTTCAACGTACCGTTCAAGCGTCCCCGGGACCGGGGAGAACTCAATCACGACGAGGACTTCATCCGTCTTCGCGCCGATGTAACAGCCTATCTGATGGAGGCCGGCGCGCAGCGCGGAGCGGATACGGAGCGGGATATCGTCCTGCCGAACATCGTTCCGATCACCCAGCGGCCGAAGGGTGGCGACAAACTGCCTGACGCCTATGAGCGTGCGGCCGAAACGGCCAAACAGGACCGGTATCTGGAATTTTCCCGCCTCAAGAAGGTCTACCCGACGCCGAAGGGGCCGCTGACGGTGGTCGACGGGTTCGATCTGAAGATGCGGAAGGGCGAGTTCATCACCCTGATCGGACATTCCGGCTGCGGCAAATCCACGGTTCTGTCCATGGTCGCCGGTCTCAATCCGATCACCGACGGGGCGATTGTGCTGGATGGCACTCACGTGACCCAGGCGGGTCCGGACCGGGCAGTCGTCTTCCAGGCGCCCAGCCTCATGCCCTGGCTGACGGCCTATGAGAACGTCGAGCTTGGCGTCGACAAGGTCTACCCGGATGCCTCCAGGGCCGAAAAACGGGACGTCATCGAATACTACCTGTCCAAGGTCGGGCTTTCCGATGCCATGGAAAAGGCAGCCGGAGACCTTTCAAACGGCATGAAACAGCGTGTCGGCATCGCCAGGGCCTTTGCCCTGTCGCCGAAGCTGCTGCTGCTCGACGAGCCTTTCGGCATGCTGGACAGCCTGACGCGGTGGGAATTGCAGGACGTCCTGATGGATGTGTGGAAGCGCACTCAGGTGACAGCGGTCTGCGTCACCCATGACGTCGATGAAGCCATCCTGCTCGCCGACCGCGTGGTGATGATGTCCAACGGCCCGAATGCCCGGATCGGCAACATCATGGAGGTTGACCTGCCGCGTCCGCGCTCGCGCAGGGAACTGCTCGCCCACCCGGATTACTACGCCTACCGCGAAGAACTTCTGGATTTCCTGGAGGCCTATGAGGGCGGCGCCGATCCCAGTCCGGAACAACTGAAATCCATTCAGGAGAAACGCGCGACCCGCATGGCCCGGCAGAAAGCCGCCATCCAGGCCGCTGAATGACACGAAGAGAGACCGACATGACGCCAGATGAAATCCAGCTCGTGCAAACCTCCTTTTCCAAAGTGGCGCCGATCGCCGATGACGCCGCCGCTCTTTTCTATGGCCGTCTCTTCGAGATCGCGCCGGAAGTCAGGCCGCTGTTCAAGTCCGAACTCGGCGCGCAGGGGCGCAAGCTCATGGCGACGCTGGGCGTGGTGGTGAACGGTCTGGCCGATCTTGAAACCATCCTGCCGGCTGCCGAGACGCTGGCCGTCAAACATGTCGGCTACGGCGTGGCAGCCGATCATTACCAGCCTGTCGGCGAGGCACTTTTGTGGACCCTGGAAAAGGGCCTCGGCGAAGCCTTTACCGAGGAGACCAGGCTTGCCTGGCTCACGGCCTATGGAACGCTCTCGGGCGTGATGATCAATGCGGCCTATTCCAACGCTGCGTCAGTGGAGTAATCCCATGAGAAAACAGAAACTCGTAATCGTCGGCAACGGCATGGCACCCGGCCGGATGCTGGAATATCTGTTCGACAGGAACAGGGACGCCTTTAAGGTCACCATTTTCAACGCCGAGCCGCGGGTGAACTACAACCGCCTGATGCTGTCTCCGGTTCTCTCGGGTGAAAAGACCTATGAGGACATCATCACCCACGGCGATGACTGGTACGGCGAACACGGTGTGACGCTGCATAAATCGGCCCGCGTGAGCGAGATCGACCGGGAGGCTAAAACCGTTACGTCCGAGAACGGCGTGACGGAGCCTTACGACAAGCTGGTGATCGCCACCGGGTCCGACCCCTTCATCATTCCTCTGCCGGGCAAGGATCTCGACGGTGTCCTGACTTACCGGGACCTCGACGACGTCGAAAGGATGCTGGACGCCGCCAAACGCGGTGGCCGCGCTGTCGTCATCGGCGGTGGTCTGCTTGGGCTGGAAGCTGCGGCAGGCCTGAAGATGCAGGGCATGGAAGTGACCGTCCTGCACCTGATGCCGACGCTGATGGAGCGCCAGCTCGACCCGGCTGCCGGCTTCCTGCTGGAGGAAGAATTCAAGCGGCGCGGCATCGACGTGCGCACCAAGGCGAACAGCCATGAGATCGTCGGCGATGAGGCGGGCAGGGTCAAAGCCATCCGCCTTGATGACGGCACCGAAATCGAGGCGAGCATCGTCGTGATGGCGGTCGGCATCCGGCCGTCCGCGGAGCTTGCCAGGACAGTCGGCCTGGAGGTCAATCGCGGCGTTCTTGTCGGCGACGACATGCGCACCAGCGACGAAGACATCTTCGCGCTGGGCGAGTGCGTCGAGCACCGGAGCATGTGCTACGGCCTGGTCGCACCTCTTTACGAAATGGCGGGCGTCATCGCGGAGAACCTGCTCGAGGGGGAGGCCGAGTACACCGGGTCCGCCACCGCGACCAAGCTCAAGGTGACCGGGGTCGATCTTTATTCCGCAGGCGATTTCGCCGACGGCGAGGACCGGGAGGAGATCGTCCTCAGGGATGCCTCGGCCGGGGTCTACAAGCGGCTTGTTCTCAAGGACAACGCGATCATCGGCGCCGTGCTCTACGGCGAAACCTCCGACGGTCCCTGGTTCTTCGACCTGATCAAGAAACGAACCGATGTCTCCGAAATGCGCGAGACGCTTATCTTCGGCCAGGCGTATCAGGGGGGCGCCCCCCTGGACCCTACGGCGGCCGTTGCAGCCTTGCCGGATGATGCGGAAATCTGCGGCTGCAACGGCATTTGCAAGGGAAAGATCGTTTCCGCCATCACGGAAAAGAGCCTGACCAACCTCGATGGTGTCAGGGCCCACACCAAGGCGTCCGCCTCCTGCGGCACCTGCACGGGGCTTGTCGAGCAGCTTCTGCAGGTCACGCTTGGCGATGCCTATAATCCCGCTGCTGTCACACCGATGTGCGGCTGCACGCATCTGGGCCATAACGACGTCCGCCGGCTGATCAAGTCCAAGGAACTGAAGACCATATCCGCGGTCATGCAGGAACTGGAATGGACCTCGTCCGGTGGCTGCGCCAAGTGCCGGCCGGCGCTCAACTACTATCTCGTCTCCGACTGGCCGGACGAATACGCGGATGACTACCAGTCCCGCTTCATCAACGAACGTGTTCACGCCAACATCCAGAAGGACGGCACCTATTCCGTGGTTCCGCGCATGTGGGGCGGCATGACGTCCTCCAAGGAACTCCGGGCCATCGCCGACGTCGTCGACAAGTTCGATATCCCGGCGGTCAAATGCACCGGTGGCCAGCGGATCGACATGCTGGGGATCAAGAAAGAGGATCTTCCGGCGGTCTGGGCGGATCTCGGCAAGGCCGGTTTCGTCTCCGGTCAGGCCTATGCCAAGGGCCTCAGAACGGTGAAAACCTGTGTTGGAACAGACTGGTGCCGTTTCGGTACCCAGGATTCCACCGGTCTCGGTATCAAGATTGAAAAGTTCATGTGGGGCTCCTGGACGCCGGCCAAACTCAAACTGGCGGTCTCCGGCTGTCCACGCAACTGCGCGGAAGCGACCTGCAAGGATATCGGCATCATCTGTGTCGACAGCGGTTTCGAGATTCATTTCGCGGGTGCCGCCGGTCTCGACATCAAGGGCACGGAAGTGCTCGGCCAGGTAAAGACCGAGGAAGACGCGCTGGAGCATGTGGTGGCTCTTGCCCAGATGTACCGCGAACAGGGTCATTACCTTGAACGGATCTACAAGTGGGCCAAGCGTATCGGCTACGACGAGGTCCGCCGCCAGATCATGGACGACGCGGAAAAGCGCACGGCCTATTTCGACCGCTTCGTCCACTCCCAGAAATTTGCCCAGATTGACCCGTGGTCGGAGCGCGTTTCCGGCAAGGACAAGCACGAGTTCAAGCCGATGGCCGTACTTTCCCAGGAGGCTGCAGAATGAACGCCGAAATTCGCAACTGGATCCAGATCGGGTCCCTGGAGGACATTCCCCGCCAGGGCGCGCGCTGCGTGAAGACCAGGGGGATGACAGTCGCGGTGTTCCGCACCGCCACGGACGACGTCTTCGCTCTGGAAGACAAGTGCCCGCACAAAAAAGGGCCCCTCAGTCAGGGGATCGTGCATGACGGCTGCGTGACGTGCCCGCTGCACAACTGGGTGATTTCCCTGGAAACGGGCGCCGCGCAGGGTGCTGACGACGGCCGGACCCTGGCCTTCCCGGTCCGGCTGGAGGACAGCCGGATCTATATCGACCTTTCCCATTCACACGAAGCTGTCTGACCGGACGTACTAACCGCGAAAGGAACTTCTATGTCCTATGTAACTCCACAGGAATTCGCCACGAAGATGATCGACGCGGGGGAATCCAAGATCTTCATGGCCACCAAGGATACTTTGATCCGCGCCTATATGGCCGGCGCCATTCTCGCCCTCGCGGCCGCCTTTTCCGTCTCCATCGCCGTCAATACCGGCAATTTTCTCGTCGCTTCGGTTCTCTTCCCGGTTGGCTTCTGCATGCTCTATCTGCTTGGGTTCGACCTGCTGACCGGTGTCTTCACGCTGGCGCCTCTGGCTGTTATCGCCAAGCGTCCCGGTTGCACCTGGGGCGGTGTGTTCCGCAATTGGGGGCTGGTCTTTTGCGGCAACTTCGCCGGGGCGCTGACCACCGCGGTCTTCATGGCGATCATCTTCACCATGGGGTTCAGCCAGGAACCGAATGCGATCGGCCAGAAAATCGGCCAGATCGGTGAGGCCAGAACGCTCGGTTACGCAGAAGCCGGATGGGCAGGCCTTCTGACCGTCTTCATCCGCGCCGTGATGTGCAACTGGATGGTTTCCACCGGTGTGGTCGCGGCGATGATGTCGAATTCCGTCTCCGGCAAGATCATGGCCATGTGGATGCCGATCCTAGTGTTCTTCTATCTCGGTTTCGAGCACTCCATCGTCAACATGTACCTGTTCCCGTCCGGCATCATGCTCGGCGGCCAGTTCACCTGGTTCGACTACTTTGCCTACAACGAAATTCCGGTTGTCATCGGCAATCTTGTCGGCGGTCTGACCTTCGTGGGCGGGATGATCTACGCCACCCACTACAAGACCTCGCCGAAGCGCAACTCCGGTTACGAAAAGGCACCGGTCACAGCACCGGCCGAATAGGCCCGACATCCATCCCGCCGCAATCGCGGCGGGATGCTTCTCTTTCGCAGGAAACGCCTCCAGTGCTGATGCAAGCCTCCAGGACACATTTGAGCATCGATTCCGGTCAGCATTCGCTGGCAGGCAGGAAATCCGAGAATCAGGATTTCCACGGCGCTGTTGTTCCTGAAGGGCAGGCGCTGGTTCACAAGGGTATCGCCTTCGTGATCGCTGACGGTATTTCCTCCAGTCCGGTTGCCCGTGTCGCTGCCGAAACGGCGGTCAAATCCTTCCTCGACGACTATTACTGCACCTCGGATGCCTGGCTGGTGAAAACCGCGGCAAGCCGGGTGATCGCGGCCACGAATTCCTGGCTCTTCGACCAGTCGAGACGCGCCGGCGGCAGCGGCGACAGTGGATATGTCTGTACCTTTTCCGCTCTGGTCCTGAAAGGGCGCAAGGCCCATCTCTTTCACGCGGGAGACAGCCGGATCTGGCGGCTTGCAGGGCAAAGCCTCGAGCAACTGACGGACGATCACCGCGTGCAGGTCTCGCCGGACGAAAACTATCTCGGCCGGGCCCTTGGGCTCTCACAATCCGTGGAAATCGATTATCTGGCCGCGGACCTTCGGCCGGGCGATGTCTTCGTTCTGACAACGGACGGGGTGCATGACTTCCTGACGCCGCAGCGGATCGCGGCCGAGATCGTGAGAGCGGAGAGCCTGGAAACCGCGGCCGGGAAGATTGTCGATCAGGCGCTTGAAGCCGGTAGCACGGACAATCTGACCATCCAGATCGTGCGGATCGCCGCATTGCCGGATCCGGCGGCGCCGGAGATGCTGGCGGACGAACAGGCCTTGCCGCCGGCACCCTTGCCGCGCGTTCCAGGATATTTCGAGGGTTACCGGCTGCTCCGCGGCCTGCATGCCAGTAGCCGCAGCCACATCTATCTCGCCGAGGACGAGACCAGCGGCGAACAGGTTGCCCTGAAATTTCCCTCCATCGACCTGCGCGGCGACGCGGATTATCTGCGCCGCTTCGCAATGGAAGAGTGGATCGCCCGCCGGATGGCTTCCGCGCATGTCCTGAAGGCGGCCTCGTATCCACAAGGACGGCAATCACTCTTTCTGGCGAGCGAGTTTGTCGAGGGCCAGACCCTGCGGCAATGGATGCTGGACAATCCGCATCCCGACCTGGAAACCGTTCGCGGACTGCTGGAGCAGATCGTGAAAGGCCTGCACGCCTTTCATCGCAAGGAAATGGTTCATCAGGACCTCAGGCCCGAAAACATCATGATCGACACGTCCGGGACGGTGAAGATCATCGATTTCGGCTCGGTGCGCATTGCCGGTGTCATGGAAGCCGCACCGGCGCTCGACAGGGCGGAAATCCTCGGGACGCATCAGTATACCGCTCCGGAGGTGTTTCTCGGCTATCTCGGCACCGAACTCAGCGATCTCTTTTCCCTCGGGGTGATCGCCTACGAGATGCTGACCGGGCGCTTGCCCTATGGCGCGGCTGTTGCCAGGGCCACCAGCGCGAAAGCCCAGGCGGCGCTCCGTTATCGCAGCGCTTCGGCGATCACCACCCGCGTGCCCGACTGGGTCGACGGCGCGCTGTGCCGCGCGGTTCATCCGGTTCCCGGCAAACGCCATGAAGCGCTGAGCGCGTTTCTGGAAGATCTCCGCCGCCCCAACCCGGCTTACACATCCGGCACGTTCGTTCCCCTGGCCGAACGCGACCCTGTCCGCTTCTGGCAGCTTGTCTCGGCTGCTCTCGCGTTGCTGTGCGCCGCGCTGTTCGTCCAATTGTTCGGCAACCCTTAGGAGGTATCGATGTCAGGTCTCACCCGTGAAGACGTTACCGGAATGATCCTGTCGGCCAAGCGCCAGGCCGGTTTCACCTGGGAGGGCATCGCCGAAAAGATCGGCATGTCTCCGGTGTGGACCCATTCCGCGGCCATGGGCATGAACGCCATGTCGCAGGACAAGGCATCGGCGATTACGGAAATCCTTGGGCTGCCCCAGGAAGCCGCCCTCATCCTGCAGGAAAGCCCGACCAAGATCTGGGAACAGACTGTTCCGACCGATCCCTGCATCTACCGTCTTTATGAGATCGTCGGTGTCTACGGACCGACGATCAAGGCGCTGATCCACGAGAAATTCGGGGACGGCATCATGTCGGCCATCGATTTCGACATGTCGGTGACCCGGGTCGAGAACCCGAAGGGTGACCGGGTGAAGATAGAAATGTCCGGCAAATATCTCGCCTATAACGCCTGGTAAGACCGGACCGGGGAGGGATGACATGACAGATAACGATAAAACCACCCGGACCACTTGTCCCTATTGCGGTGTCGGCTGCGGCGTGCTCGCCACCCGGCGCGAGGACGGGACCGTTACCGTTGCAGGTGACCCCCATCACCCGGCCAATTTCGGCAGGCTTTGTTCCAAGGGCTCGGCGCTGGGAGAAACGCTCTCGCTCGACGACCGGCTGCTCTATCCGGAAATTGCCGGCAAGCGCAGCGACTGGGACACGGCGCTGGATCTCGTCGCGGGAAAATTCACCGAGGCGATCCGCGACCACGGTCCCGACAGTGTCGCGTTCTATGTTTCCGGGCAGATCCTGACCGAAGACTATTACGTCGCCAACAAGCTGATGAAGGGATTTATCGGCTCGGCCAATATCGACACCAACTCCAGGCTCTGCATGGCGTCTTCAGTGGCTGGACACAGGCGCGCCTTCGGCACCGATACGGTGCCAGGGACCTATGAGGACCTGGAACTGGCCGATCTGGTGGTTCTGGTCGGTTCCAACCTGGCCTGGTGCCACCCGGTTCTCTTCCAGCGGCTCGAAGCGGCCAAGGCGTCGAACCCGGCGCTGCGGGTCGTGGTGATCGATCCGCGCCGGACGGCGACCTGCGCCATCGCCGATCTGCATCTCGCGCTGAAACCGGACACGGATGTCGCCCTTTTTAACGGTCTGCTGAGTTTTCTCGCTGAATCGAATGCACTTAACAAGATTTATATCAACAGGTTCACGGAAGGTTTTCATAAATCGCTTGAGATAGCCGGACCTTGCGAAATCGGCGCCATCGCCGAGGCCACCGGTCTGGAGCGGCGGGATATCGCCCTGTTCTACAAGATGGTCGCGCGGACGGAAAAGACGGTGACCGTCTACAGCCAGGGCGTCAACCAGTCGGTGGCTGGAACGGACAAGGTCAACGCCATCATCAACACCCATCTGGCGACGGGAAGGATCGGCAAACCGGGCATGGGACCGTTCTCGGTCACTGGTCAGCCGAACGCCATGGGCGGCCGCGAAGTCGGCGGCCTTGCCAATATGCTTGCAGGCCACATGGAGCTGGAAAATGCGCATCACCGTCGTGTCGTCAAAGATTTCTGGCAAAGCCCGGTAATCGCGGACAAGCCGGGGCTGAAGGCCGTGGATCTCTTCAAGGCGGTCGGAGCGGGCCGGATCAAGGCGCTGTGGATCATGGCGACCAGTCCGGTGGACAGCCTGCCGGACGCGGACAGCGTCGCCGAAGCGCTGAGGGTCTGTCCGTTCGTGGTGGTCTCGGAAGTGACCCGCACCGCCGATACGGTGCCGTTCGCCGATGTCCTGCTGCCGGCGGCGGCATGGGGCGAGAAGGACGGCACGGTGACCAATTCCGAGCGCCGGATTTCGCGGCAGAGGCCGTTTCTCGAGCTGCCGGGCGAAGCGCGTCCGGACTGGTGGCAGATGAACGAGGCCGCGCGGAAAATGGGGTTCGGCGAGGCGTTTTCCTACGGCAACGCAGCCGGTATTTTCCGCGAACATGCCGCGCTGTCCGATTACCGGAACGGCGGCAGCAGGGATTTCGACATCGGCGCCTACAAGGATGTCTCCGATACGCATTACGACAGCCTGCCGCCGTTCCAGTGGCCGCAGGCGGCGGAGAGCCCTCCGGCGGACACACGGTTTTTCTCCAATGGGGGGTTCTTCACCGAAGGACGGAAGGGCCGCTTTGTTCCAGTCGCCTTTCAGGCACCCCGCAGGCGGGAGCGGGCATACCCGTTCATCCTGAACACGGGCCGGGTTCGCGACCAGTGGCATACGATGACCCGCACCGCCAAGACCGCGCGGCTGATGTCGCACATCGCCGAACCGTTCGCCGAAATACATCCCGATGACGCCGCCAGGCTCGGGATCGCGGCGGCGGAACTTGTCGAGGTGAAAAGTCCACACGGAAGTGTCATCGTGCGAGCGTTGCTCACGCCTCGGGTGCGCAAGGGCGAGGTCTATGTGCCGATGCACTGGACCGACCAATTCGCCTCGCGTGCCCGGATCGACGCGGTTGTCGCGCCCGAAACCGATCCGCATTCCGGCCAGCCGGGATCGAAATTCACACCGGTCGCCGTCTCAAGAGTGTCTATGGCCTGGTTCGGTTTCGCGGTTCTGAGAGAACGCCCGTCAGAGATCAGGGCCGATTACTGGGCGATTGCGCCGATAGAGGGCGGATACCGGCTGGAGTTCGCGGGCCGGATCAAACCGGATTTTCAGACTGTCTCGGCCTCGCTTGGATCCTTCGGCGACGACCGGATCTGCATCGAGGATGCGGCGGAACGGCTGAGCCGGCAGGCATACTGGGACGGCGATCTGCTGCAGGCGGCATTCTTCTTTTCGGCGGGACCGGTCGAGGTATCGCGGCAATGGGCCTGCGGGCTGCTCGCCGCCGCGCCGGGCCGCAAGGACCTGCGCTCGCAGATCCTCGCCGGACGTGCCCCGGCGGACCGTCCCGATTGCGGGGCCATCGTCTGCTCCTGCTTCCAGGTCGGCTGCAACCAGATCACCGAAGCTGCCCGATGCGGCGCCGACAGCGTCATGGCAATCGGTGAAACGCTTCAGGCCGGAACCAATTGTGGCTCCTGCCGCTCGGAAATCCAGACGCTTCTGGACGAAATCGCAAAGGAAAACGTCAATGACACCGACATCGCGCAAGCCGGTTGAGGTCGAAAGTCGCCGCCGTCCGGCGCATGTCGGCGCTCTGGCCAGTCTGCCCCTGTTCTTCCCGCTTCAAGGCCGCAAGGTGCTGCTTGCCGGGGGAACGGAAGCAGCCGCCTGGAAAGCCGAGCTTCTGGCAGCCGCTGGCGCCGAGGTTCATGTTTATGCCGTGGACCTGGAGCCTTCCTTCGCCGCGCTGCTGGTGTCAGGCAGTGCCGCGGGCCGGCTGGTGCATCATGCGAAGCCCTGGACGCCGGCCAGCTTTGACGGCGCGGCACTCGCGATAGCGGACGCGCGGAGTGACGGCGAAGCGGAAGCGTTCGTTCACGCCGCGCGGCAGTCGGGTGTACCGGTCAACGTGATCGACAATCCTCCTTTTTGCGACTTCCAGTTCGGCTCCATCGTCAACCGGTCACCAGTGGTGATCGGCATCTCGACCAACGGGGTCGCGCCGATCCTGGGGCAGGCGATCAGAAGACGCATCGAGACCCTGCTGCCCCAATCCTTGCAGATCTGGGCGGGCCTTGCGGGCAGAGTGCGGGGCAGGGCGCTTTCCTTCCTCAAGGCCGGGCAGGAACGGCGGCGCTTCTGGGAACGGTTTACAGATCTTGCCTTTTCGGGAAGGGATGCGCCTGAGGAGACCGGAGAGCTCGAGTCCTCGCTGCTTGGTGAAGCAAGGGCGAGCGGGTCGGGCAGGGTGACGCTAGTCGGGGCCGGGCCGGGGGATGCGGAATACCTGACGCTGAAAGCGGTCCGGGCGCTGCAGGCGGCAGACGTCATCCTGTTTGACGATCTGGTGGACGATGCGGTTCTCGAGCTGGCCCGCCGGGAAGCCAAACGGCTTCTGGTCGGCAAACGCGGCGGGCGGGAAAGCTGCCGCCAGGAAGATATCAATGCCATGATGGTGCGCCTCGCGCGCCAGGGCAAACATGTGGTGCGGCTGAAATCCGGCGATCCGATGATTTTCGGACGCGGCGGCGAGGAACTTGACCGGCTGGCCGCCGAAGGCATTGCCGCCAGCGTCGTCCCGGGCATCACGGCGGCCTCCGCCATGGCGGCGCGTCTCGGTATTTCCCTGACGCACCGGGATCACGCCCAGTCCGTCCGTTTTGTCACCGGCCACGGCCGCCATGGCGATCTGCCGGACACGGTGGACTGGCACGGCCTGACGGATGCGGCAACGACAACTGTTTTCTACATGGGCGCGCGCATGGCGGGAAAGATCAGCGCGAAACTGATTTCAGAAGGCATGTCACCGCACATGCCCGTGGTCGCCGTTGCCGCTGTCTCGCGGAAAGGCGAACGAAAATGGGTCGGCACGCTGGGCGCGCTTGCAGCCGGTGTCGACCGGTTGGGGCTGGAAGATCCGGTTCTGATCGGTGTGGGGAGCGTCTTTCGGGAGAACCTGTCCCGAAAGGAGGCCGGAGCGCCGCAAACCGCGCGTGAAGATGCACTCCAGATGCAAGTGGCTGGCAGCTTGTAACCGTGCAATGCAGCAAGGACTTGGCAAACCACCAGGAATTTGGTTTGTTTGGCTGACGCCCTATCGATTGGCCATGCTTGAATGAACCGCTCCGAACAAATCTGTTCCGCGTTGAGATCCGCTATTCTCGAACGCGCCCTGATGCCCGGCATGAAACTGCCGGAAGACTCGCTTGGCGAGCGTTTCGGCTCCAGCCGGACAATCGTGCGCCAGGCGCTCGAACGGTTGGCGGCGGAGGGGCTCGTGGAACTCAGGCGAAACAGGGGGGCGGTGGTCGCGACACCGAGCCTGGAGGAGGCCCGCGACCTCTTCGACCTGCGCTCGCAGATCGAGGATCTCGTGGTCAGCCGGCTCATCGTGAACCTCTCCGCGAAGAAACTGGACGCGCTGAACGCGCATCTGGACAAGGAAATCGCGGCCGAGAAAGGCCCGGAGCCGGTCTCGATCCGTCTTGCCACGGAATTTCATATCCTGATGGCGCAACTGACCGAGAGCCCTGTACTGATCCGCTATGTGGAAGATGTCGGCTATCGCTGCGGACTGACGCTGGCGCTCTATTCGCGGCCACACTCCACCGACTGCGGCATCCAGGAACATCGCGAGATCATCGAGGCTCTCTCCAAGGGGGATGCGGCGCGGGCGCGCGAGTTGATGCGCCATCATCTGGGCGCGGTTGCCGACCGCGCCCTGATCAAGCCGGAAGGAGAAGGCCAGACCTTTTATCTCGATGCGCTTGAGCCCTATGTGAGAGCTGTTCGCGGAAACGACTGAAGAATTGCTTCAGGCGTCGATGCCCATGCGCGTCAGGATCCGTTCCGCACTGTCGTTCCAGACATCCATTTTGGTGATCTTGCCGTTTCGTACCTCGAACCGGTCCACATACCGGTTGCCCTCGAACGGTGTCCCGTCGGGCCATTCGCCGTAGAGCGTGCCCACGGAGTAGACCACGACACCGTCCTTGCCTTCGGCGACGTCGAACCGGTCCATCTTCTTCTTCACCCACTTGTAGCGTCCTGCGTTGAACCCCGTCGGTCCCGAGGGATGGTCGAATTCGCGGCCGCCGGTAAAGGTGATGACCACGTCCTCGGCCATGAAGGTGGCGGCGAGATCCGGATCGGGCTTCATGGAGGCCTCAAGAAAATTCCGGACGATCCCGGCTTCGGCCGGAAGGGTTTGCGTATCTGGGTCGTCTCGTTCGGGCATCGACTTTGTCCTTGGCGGAGGGGATGGTTTCAGCATAAGGGATGCCGGATATTTTGCATGCAAGTTTTGTATGCAAAGATTGCATGCAATTTGTGCGATGCCCTGAAACTCAAGCGGTCATTTTATGGCTTGTTTCTATTAAGTATCTGAAAAATATATCTTTTGAATTTCTGGCACAGCGCTTGCGACAGGAGGCGGGTTCGGACGTGTCGTCCGGAAGACCAGAGGAGACTCTTATGAAATCCACACGCATTTTTCCGAAGGTGACACGCCGCGTCCTCATGTCGGGTGTTGTCGGCCTTGCGGTCCTGACGGGGCTTCCGGCCTTCGCGGAAGACACGATCAAGATCGGTCTTGTCGCCGCGTTGAGCGGCCAGTCGGCCAAGTCCGGTCAGGCGATCACCCGGGGGCTTACGATTGCCATCGACGAAATCAATGCAAAGGGGGGCGTTCTGGGCAAGCCTCTCGAGCTTGTCAGCCGCGACGATGAAAGCAATCCCGGCAAGGGACTGGTCGCCGCCCGTGAACTCGTACAGCGCGAAGGCGTGGCCGCGCTGATAGGCGGTCTCGATACGCCGGTGTCCTTCGCGATCGTTCCCTTCGCCAACCAGTCGAAGGTTCCGTTCGTCGGTCCCTGGGCCGCGGGAACCGGCATCACCAAGAACGGCGCCGAGGAAAACTATATTTTCCGGGTTTCCGCCGTCGATGAATATGTCGATGAAGCCATCACCGAATATCTCATTTCGAACTACGGCTCCAAGAAGCCGGGCATGATCCTCATCAACAATCCCTGGGGCGAATCCAACGAGAAAGGCCTTCTCAAGGCGCTGGAAAAGCGCGGCATGGACCATGCCGGTATCGAAAAATTCGAATCCAACGATGTCGATGTCGTTCCGCAGCTGACGAGGCTCAAGGAAAACGGCGCCGACGGCCTCTTCGTGGTGGCCAATGTCGCGCCGACCGCCCAGGTGGTCAAATCCCTCGACCGGATGGGCTGGGATGTGCCCATGGCCTCGCATTGGGGACCGGCCGGCGGCCGTTTCACCGAACTGGCGGGCAAGAGCGGCGAGAAGCTGCACTTCATCCAGACCTACCTGTTCAACGAAGGGGATCCGAAGGGGGAAGCGATGTTCGCCAAGCTGCAGGAATCCTTCCCGGAAATCGAGACCATGGCCGATGTGACCCCCGCGACGGGGATCGCGAATGCCTATGACGCGATGCTGCTTCTCGCGGCGGCAATTGACAAGGCCGGGTCCACCGACGGTCCGGCGATCCGCCAGGCGATGTACGACATCGAAAACATCGAGGGATTGATCAAGACCTACGCCGATCCTTTCTCGCCTGAGGATCAGGATGCGATTTCGCCGGAAGATTATGTCTTCGCGCATTTCGTCGAGGGTGAAATCATTCCGATCGAGAAGTGATGCCGGCGCCTCCCGCGGCAGTTTGCGGGAGGCGTATTTTCTCCAAGGGGGGCTCTCCTCCCAAGCATTCTCCAGGAAACGCCCATGACCCTCTTGATTGCCGCGCTCGTCACCGGCATCGGCCTTGGAAGCATGTACGGTCTGATCGCCCTTGGCTTCCAGATCACCTATTCCGTTTCGTCCACGGTCAATTTCGCTCAGGGGAGCGTGGTCATGCTCGGAGCCGTTCTCGGTTATGTCTTTAGCGAGCGTCTGGAGATCAACTGGATAGTTGCCTATCCGTTGGCGATCCTGTGCTGCGGTCTCTTCGGTATTGTGGTGGAGATGCTTCTTGTGCGGCCCTTCGTGGAACGCAAATCGGAAGCGTGGTTGATGGCCACCGTCGCCGGAGGCATTTTTCTGGACAATGCCGTTCTCTTTACCTTCGGCAACGAGCCTCGCTCGCTGTCGTCGCCGCTGGCGCAGTCCGCATGGCAATTCGCCGGAACGGGCATCTACCCGCAGCAGCTGCTGATTCCTGTGGCGGCGGTTGGCGTCGCGCTGGGGCTGCATTTTCTCTTCCGCAAGACCTTGCAGGGCAGGGCGTTGCTCGCCGTGGTCCAGAACACCCAGGCGGCCCGCCTCATGGGCATCAACACGACGCTGATGGTGTCCGGCTCCTTCGCGATTTCGGCCATGCTCGCAGGCTGCGCGGGACTGCTGATCGCCCCGCTGTTTTCCGTCCATTCGGACATGGGAACCCTGTTCGGGCTGAAGGCGTTCGCGGTTGCCATTCTGGGCGGCATGACGTCCGCGTCGGGCGTGATGCTGGCCGGTTTCATCTTCGGTGTCACGGAAGCGCTGGTGACCGCCTATCTGGGGTCGTCCTCCACCTACATTGTTGTTTTCGGCCTCGTCATCCTGGCGCTGACCTTGAAGCCGGACGGGCTTTTCGGGCGTCCCGCGGTCAAGAAAGTCTGAGGAAGCACGATGCGATTTACCAACCAGCGCGCTTACCTGGACGGATTTCTGCTCGTCCTGACGGTTGCGGGATGCGCGGCGGCGCTCATGAGCGGGGGCTATACCCAGTTCGTGATCGGCCTTGTCGCGCTGACCACCATTCTCGGGGTGGGGCTGAATGTTCTCTACGGGCTCACGGGGCTCGTTTCGCTGGGACAGGTCGGCTTTTTCGCGATCGGGGCCTATGGGGTCGGCATCCTGACCCTGTCAGGCCTGAGTTTCTGGCTGGCCCTGCCTGTCGCGGCCCTGATTGCCGGTGCGGCGGGCATACTGCTGGCTGTTCCCGCCGTTCGGATGGCCGGGCCGTTTCTGGCGATGGTGACGATTGCCTTCGCCTTCATTGTCGAGCACGGGGCCGTTGAATGGCGCTCGCTGACCGGCGGACAGAACGGCCTGATGGGTTTTCCAATGCCTGAACTGGCCGGGTTCATATTTTCCGAGCGCGAACTCGTGCTGCTCGCCATCGTGCTTGCCGGCCTGTCGCTCTACCTGTTCAGGCGTCTTGCCGACAGCGGCTGGGGCATGGCCATGACGGGGATCAGGGACGCGGAGCTCGCCGCATCCTCCCTCGGCTACCGGCCCTTCGTCGTCAAGGCGGCGGCGTTCGCCATCGCCGCTGCGATGGCCGGCCTTGCCGGTGGTCTTTTCACGCCGCTGATGATGTTCATCGCACCGAGCAATTTTCCCTTCTCCCAGTCGATCCTGTTCCTGTTCGCCATCCTGATCGGCGGTGCCGGGACGGTTCTGGGTCCGCTCGCGGGCGCGCTGGTCACGGTTCTTTTGCCCGAATTTCTGTCCGGTCTTGCCGAATACCGTCTGCTTGTCTTCGGCGGCCTGCTTGTCGGTGTGCTGCTGATCGCCCCGCGGGGCCTTGTCGGGACGCTTGCCGCGTTTCTGCCACGAGCGGCAAGGGGGATTTCAGCGCTTCCCGCCGATGAAATTGGAACGTTCCTGAGGGTGGATCGTTCGCCCGGGCCACTGAAGATCAGGAACCTCGGGATTTCCTTCGGCGGTGTGCGGGCCGTGGACGGGGTTCACCTCGATATCCGGCCGGGTGAAGTCACATCGCTGATCGGCCCGAACGGGGCGGGCAAGACGACGGTTCTCAACATGGTCAGCGGATTTTATCGCCCCAGCGAAGGGGATATCCTACTGGGCGAGCGCAACCTTGCGGGTGCGCCAGCCCATGCGGTCGCCAGAAGCGGTATCGCGCGCACCTACCAGACGACGAAACTCTTCGAGAACCTGTCGGTGGAGGAAAACGTGGTGTCGGGCCTGCCGCGCGGCGCACCGGGCAATCCATGGTCGGATATCCGCTCCGACGGGAACCTGGCCCTTGCAGCGGGGCTGCTGCGCTTCTGCGGATACCGGGGGGCACTGGAAAAGCGCGCCGGGGACCTGCCGCATGTGGACAGGCGTCTGGTCGAAATCGCCAGGGCACTGGCGACGAAGCCGGTTTTCCTGCTTCTGGACGAACCGGCCGCCGGGTTGATGCGTTCCGACAAGGAGGCGCTCGCCGGGCTTTTGCGCAAGATCGCGGATCTCGGGATCGCGGTCGTGCTTGTGGAACATGACATGAGCCTTGTCATGGGGATTTCCGACCGCATTCAGGCCGTCGATGCGGGCAAACCGATCGCTTATGGCAGGCCGGAGGAAATCCGGACAAATGCGGCGGTGATCGCCGCTTATCTCGGCGAGGGTGGCACCGCGTCGTTCAAGCGCGAGCAGCCGCTGACAACGGAAGAGACACCCGTCGTCTCCACGCTGGGCCTGACCGCAGGCTATGGAGCGGCGCCTGTCCTGAAGGATGTCTCGCTGAAGGTGCGGCAAGGCGAGATGGTGGCGCTGCTGGGGGCAAACGGTGCCGGCAAGTCCACCTTCCTCAGCGCCCTGTCCGGCCTGCATAGGCCGGTATCGGGCACCATCATCCTGAACGACGAACAGGTGCAGACGCTGCAACCGCACGAGCTTGTCGGCAGGGGGCTTGTCCTTGTTCCCGAAGGCCGCCAGGTCTTTCCCGAACTCACCGTCCTGGAGAATATCGAGCTCGGGGCCTACAACCGGCGCTCCGAAATGTCGCGCAGCGAAATCGCCGCGCATCTGGACCGCTTTCCCCGCCTGAAGGACCGGCTGTCCAGCCGCGCGGGACTGCTGTCCGGCGGTGAACAGCAGATGATGGCGATCGCGCGCGGGCTCATGGCACGTCCGAAGGTCCTGCTGCTGGACGAGCCTTCGCTCGGACTTGCTCCGGCAATGATCGACGAACTCTACGCCATACTCGGCGAATTGCGGGACGCCGGCATCACGATCCTTCTTGTCGACCAGGTGGCGACCATGGCGCTGGCGGTTGCCGACTATGCCTATGTGCTGGAACAGGGACGGATCGTCTTTGAAGGCAAGGCTGCTGACCTTGCTTCCGATCCCCGTTTGACCACGGCCTATCTGGGCGGCGGACAGGAAGCCGCGTCGGCCGAGGAGGCGCGGGCGTGAGTGCGCTTGTTATCCGCAATGTCCGCATCGGCAACAAGGCGCGGACCGTCGACATTGCCGTCTCCGGCGAGCGCATCAGCGATATCGGCTCGGACCTCGGCGGAGGGGTGACAACCCTGGAAGGCAATGGAGCCATGCTTATCCCCGGTTTCGTGGAAAGCCATCTTCATCTCGACAAGGCGTGCATACTGGATAAATGCCACAACCAGACCGGCACGCTGGAAGGGGCCATCGCCTCGGTCGGAGAGGCGAAGAAATCCTTTACGCGCACGGATATCCATGACCGGGGCAGGAAGGTCCTTGAAAAGGCCATCGTGCAGGGAACCAACGCGATCCGGACCCATGTCGAAATCGATCCGGGCATCGGGCTCATGGGCTTTGAGGCGGTGTTGCAGCTCAAGCGGGAGTTCGCATGGGCACTGGACCTTCAGATCTGCGTCTTTCCGCAGGAAGGTCTCACCAACAACCCGGGCACCGGGGAATTGCTGGAGGAGGCGCTCGCGAACGGCGCGGATCTGCTTGGCGGCTGTCCCTACACCGACAGCGACCCGAATGCCCAGATCGCCATCCTGTTCGAGATGGCCAGGCGGTTCGACGTGGATCTCGATTTCCATCTCGACTTCGACCTGGATCCGAAGTGGCGGCACCTGGACGAGATCGCGCGGCAGACCGTAGCGCACGGCTGGCAGGGACGGGTGGCCATCGGGCATGTAACCAAACTGTCGGCTATGCCCGAACCTCAACTCATGGAGGTAGTGACTATCCTGAAAGACGCCGGCATCGCCCTGACGGTTCTGCCCTCCACCGATCTGTTCCTGATGGGCAGGGACAGCGATCACCTTGTGCCGCGCGGTGTCGCGCCGGCGCATGTCTTTCATCAACACGGCGTCTGCTGCACGGTGGCGACGAATAATGTGCTCAATCCGTTCACCCCTTACGGTGACTGTTCACTCTCCCGCATGGCCAACCTTTACGCCAACATCCATCAGCTCGGTACGGAATCGGAACTGCAAGCCTGTTTCGACATGGTCACCTCCGCTCCGGGACGCCTGATCAACCACGCACGCGGTATCGAGGTGGGGGAGGAGGCGACTTTCGTTGCGCTGCCCGCCGAATGCGGGATGCAGGTCGTGTCGGAAATCGTCCGTCCGCTCTGGGGCATGAAAAGCGGGCGCATGACCTTCGAGCACGCACCCGCCCGGATTTTCGCACCCGGAACATAGAGCGGAACATAGGGGTGGGACTCGGGAAGCATTCCGCGCCGACCCGAAAGCGGACAAGGCGGGCTATCGCTTTAGGATCGATCAACTTTTCTGCTTTCATGCGGTTCCAAATGGACGGAGGTTGATCTAGGCTTTTGCCAGTCAGTCAAACGATTCCCTCGGCGCTTCATGCCGATTGTATTCCGATCATGTGCAGTGCCGCCGCGTCTCCCTGAGTTTTCGAGTAAACGAGATCGTCTTCGGCCTGTCCTGGAGCCACCTGTGTTCACAAGAACGCAGATCAGATGCTTTAGACGTCTAAAACCGGTCGCTTTTCTGCTTTCATGCGAACCTGCATGAAAGCAGCCTGATCCAAGGGGGGGGAGAAATGATCGAAGCAAATTCCGGACGGTCGGTCCGCCGTTCTTCGAGGCCTCTCGCGGTCGTCCTGCTTCTGGCCGCCGGCAGCCTGCTGCAGGGCTGCGCCCTGTCCGATGCGCCGGTCCTCTTTCCGAAGGGACCGATCGCGCTGGCCGAAAGGGACCTTCTTTTCACCGCCTTCGCAATAATGATGATCGTCGCCATCCCGGCGATCGTCCTGACGCTTTTCTTCGCCTGGCGCTACAGGAAGCGCAAGAACGGCGCTGTCTATATGCCGGACTGGGACGGGTCATGGATTGTCGAAGCGGTTGTCTGGCTGGTTCCGGGCGCCATCGTCGTCGTGCTCGGTACGCTGGTGTGGACCCGGACCCATGAGTTCGATCCCTACAAGCCCCTGGTCTCCGACAAGCCGGCCTTCAGGGTGCAGGCGGTGGCGCTCGACTGGAAGTGGCTGTTTGTCTATCCGGAACTGGGTATCGCCAGCGTCAATGAACTTGCCTTTCCCGCGGACCGCCCGCTTTCCATCGAAATCACCTCCGATACGGTGATGAACTCCCTGATGATCCCGGCGCTCGGCGGGCAGATCTATGCCATGGCGGGCATGCGCTCCGAGCTCAATCTCCTGGCCGACGGGCCGGGTGTCTTCACGGGACGCAACACGATGTATTCAGGCGGCGGGTTTTCCGATCAGCATTTCAAGGCGCACGCCTTGAACGAAAGCGATTTCACGGCCTGGAAGGAAAAGGTCGCCGCATCGCCGGGCGTGCTCGACGCGAAGACCTATCTGGAGCTTCACAAGAAGAGCGTGGCCAATCCGGTGAGCTATTATTCGTCAACCGAAGCGAAGCTCTTCGAAATCATCCTGCGCAAATACGCGCCGATTATGGGCCCGTACGAAAGTGAAGCGGCCGAACTGATCTGCCGGGGGGCTGCATGATGCTGGGACGTCTGACTGTCGACGCGTTGCCGTTTTATTCCTGGGTCGCCATGGGCGGGGCCGGCGTCACTATCGGCGGCGGTGTCGCGGTGTTCCTGCTTGTCACCTATCTGCGCGCCTGGAAGGTGCTGTGGACGGACTGGCTGACCAGTGTCGATCACAAGAAGATCGGCATCATGTATGTGGTGCTGTCGCTGGTGATGCTGGTGCGCGGCTTTGTCGATGCGCTCATGATGCGGGCGCAGCAGGCTTTCGCTCTGAACAACGACGGCTATCTGCCGCCCGAGCATTTCGAGCAGATCTTTTCCTCGCACGGCACGATCATGATCTTCTTCGTGGCCATGCCGTTCCTGACCGGGCTCATCAATATCGTCGTGCCGCAGCAGATCGGCGCGCGGGACGTCGCCTTTCCGTTCCTCAACTCCGTCAGTCTGTGGCTGACGGCCGCGGGGGCCGGGCTGGTGCTGGTCTCGCTGGTGGTCGGCAAGTTCTCGCAGGCCGGCTGGACGGGCTATCCGCCCTATTCGGGGATCGAATACAGTCCCGGCGTCGGCGTGGACTACTGGCTCTGGGCGCTGATCGTCAGCGGAGTCGGCAGCACGCTCTCCGGTATCAATTTCATCGTCACCATCTTCAAGAACCGCTGTCCGGGCATGAACTTCATGCGCATGCCGCTGTTCACCTGGACGGCGCTGTGCGCGTCGATCCTGATCGCCTTCGCCTTTCCCGGCCTGACGGTCGTCGCGGCCCAGCTCACCCTTGACCGCACGCTCGGCTTCCACTTCTTCACCAACGGCGACGGCGGCAACATGATGATGTTCGCCAACCTGCTGTGGATCTGGGGACATCCGGAAGTCTATATCCTGATCCTGCCGGCCTTCGGCATCTTTTCCGAAGTGGTGGCGACCTTCTCCCGCAAACGGCTGTTCGGTTACACGTCGCTTGTCTATGCGACCGCCTGCATCGCGCTGCTGTCCTTCACCGTCTGGCTGCACCACTTCTTCACCATGGGCTCGTCGTCCAATGTGAACGCGGTGTTCGGCATCGCCACGATGATCATCGCGGTGCCGACGGGCGTGAAGATCTTCGACTGGCTGTTCACCCTGTACCGGGGCCGCATCGAGTTTCACCCCGCCATGGTGTTCACCATCGGCTTCATGGTGACCTTCGTGATCGGCGGCGTGACCGGCGTTCTGCTGGCCCTGCCGCCCGCCGACTACCTGATGCACAATTCGACGTTCCTGGTGGCGCATTTTCACAACATGCTCATTCCCGGCGCCCTGTTCGGCTATTTCGCCGGGATGAACTACTGGTTCCCGAAGGCGTTCGGTTTCAAGCTGGACGTCAAATGGGGCATCCGCTCCTTCTGGTTCTGGTTCATCGGCTTCTATCTCGCCTTCATGCCGCTCTATGTGCTCGGCTTCCTGGGCATGAGCCGGCGCATGGAGCATTATGCCGATCCGACCTGGCAGCCCTACCTGATCGTCGCGGGGCTCGGGGCCCTTTGTGTCCTGTGCGGCATCGCCTGCATCGCCGTGCAGCTCTATGTCTCGGCGAAGAAGTGGGGCTCGGCGCGCGACATCACCGGCGATCCGTGGAACGGACGCACCCTGGAATGGGCGACCTCCTCACCTCCCGCGCCTTACAACTTCGCGGTCCTGCCGGTGGTCGACGACATCGACGCCTTCCACGACATGAAGATCCGCGGAACCGCCTATCAGGTGCCGGACCGCTACGAGGATATCGTCATGCCGAAGAGTACGGGGTTGGGGCCGATCCTCGGAGGGCTGGCCTTCGTGCTCGGCTTTGCCATGGTCTGGTACATCTGGTGGCTCGCGGCGCTGTGCCTGGTGCTTGTCCTTGTGTGCATCGGCATCCGCGCCTTCGACGATGACAGCGATTACATCCTGCCGGCCGCCGAGGTCGAACGGATGGAAAAGGCCCGGCTCGAGCAGATCACGCCGGCGGACCTGCATGACATGCGCGATTTTCTGCCGGTCGGCCCGGCTTCGGGCGAAATCCTGCCGGGGAGGGCGTAATGACAGAGACGGCTGTGATGGGGACGGCAAGCGACCTCCTCGAAGAGGAAGAGAAGATATCCCTGCGCTCGCGGGAATTCGGTTTCTGGGTCTATCTGATGACGGACGCGATCATCTTCGCGCTGCTGTTCGCGACCTATGTGGTGCTGTCGAAAAATTCCGCCGCCGGCCCGACATCGAAAGACGTTTTCGATCTTCGTCATACGGCGGGGGAAACGGCATTGCTGCTGATCTCCAGCCTGACCTTCGGCATGGCGACCATCGCCATGGCGAAAGGGCTCAGCGGCCGTGTCATCATGTGGCTGGTGGTGACCCTCCTGCTCGGGCTCGCCTTCCTGGCGATGGAGATGATGGAATTTCGCGGCATGATCGCCAAGGGCGCGGGGCCTGAGGTCAGCGGTTTCCTGAGTGCCTTTTTCACGCTGGTCGGCACACACGGCCTGCATGTCACCTTCGGCTCGCTCGGCATCCTGGCGATGATCGTCCAGATACCGCTGAAGGGCCTGACGCCGCCGGTGCGCTCGCGACTGCTGCGGCTCGGCCTCTTCTGGCATTTTCTCGACATCGTCTGGATCGGGATCTTCTCGGTCGTTTACCTGCCCGGCGTCATGTAGGAGCCACGACAATGAACCACTCCGCCGAACGCAGCGTCTCGACCTATCTCACCGGGTTTGTCCTGGCGATCGTCCTGACGGCCATCCCCTTCGGCATCGTCTGGGGCGGCCTCCTGACAGGCATGGCCGTCTACGCGATCATCGCGGTCGCCGCCATCCTGCAGGTGCTGGTGCATCTCGTGTTCTTCCTGCACCTGGACCTGAAATCGACGCCGGCGGAAAACCTGTTCTTCCTCGGCTTCGCAGCCGTCCTGATCGTCATCATGGTCGGCGGCAGCCTGTGGATCATGTTCGACCTGCATCACCGGATGATGTGAGGGCCGTCCGCCAGAAGAGGCTTGTCAGCCCGAACGGCCTTTTGGCACGAAGGGGCGGTGTCGCCTCATCAGCTAACGGGGAAGGGGCATGCGCTTGGACGCCAACGAGTTTCTGATCCGCTCGCGGGCCGTCATTGCCGGTGTCGATGCCGACAATGAAGGGGAAGTCATCGAGGCGGGAGGTGTTCTCGTACGGGACGGGCTCATCGCGGCAATCGGCGATTTCGAGGATCTGCGCCGCGCCAATCCGGATCTGCCCGTGGAGGGCGGAAGCGGGGCGATTGTCTTTCCCGGTCTGATCAACGGGCATCACCATTCCGGTCTGACGCCCTTCCAGCTCGGCGTGCCTTACGGTCCGCTGGAGTTCTGGCTGCCGCAGTTCCGCGGCATGCGCTACGTCGGCCACCGTCTCGATACGCTTTATTCGGCAATCGAAATGCTGGAATCCGGCACGACCACCGTCCTGCACATTCATCCCGGCCTCTCCGGTTCAAGCGATGACTGGACGTCCCTGTCGGACAGCGTCATCGGCGCCTACCGGGACATCGGCATGCGGGTGTCCTTTTCCTTCATGATCCGCGATCGCAACCAACTCGTTCATGAGGATGATGCGCCTTTTCTGAAGAAGCTGCCAAAGGATGAGGCCGAATACTGGCGTCCGAAACTGGAAGCAAGCAAAGCGCCGGTTTCAGAGCACATGCGCTGGTTCGAGGATCGCAAGTCGGCCTGGGCGGCATCGGATGCGGACCGTGTTTCCTGGCAGCTTGCGCCCGCGAACCTGCACTGGTGCAGCGACAAAACCCTGATCGCCATTTTCGAGACGGCGCGCAAAACCGCTTCCAAGGTGCATATGCATCTGGTTGAAACCTGTCTCCAGGCGGAATTCGCGCAGCGCCACTATGGAAAATCCGCCGTCCGGCATTTGGCGGATCTCGGCTGTCTCGGCGAAAACCTCACCCTCGGCCATGGTATCTGGGTGGATGACGAAGACCTGGACCTGATCGCGGGCTGCGGCTGTTGCGTGTGTCACAACGTCAGCTCCGGATTGCGGCTGGCGAGCGGTGTCGCACCGGTCAACGACATGCTGCGGCGGCGCATTCCGGTGGCGCTGGGGATCGATCAGGCGGGCATCAACGACGACCGCGACATGCTGCAGGAAATGCGGCTGGTCTGGGCGCTGCACCGCGAACCCGGCCTGCGCAGCTTCCGGCCCTCCGCCGCGCATGTGTTTCGCATGGCCAGCGAACACGGGGCGGCGACCACCGGCTTTGAAGGCAGGATCGGCCGCCTCGATGTGGGCAAGGCGGCCGATATCGTCCTGGTGGACTGGGACGACATTGCACGCCCCTTCATCGATGACGGCATTCCGATCGTCGATGCGCTCCTGATGCGCGCGCGCCAGATGCCTGCGGAAACAGTGTTTGTCGGCGGAAAGAAGGTCGTCTCGCAGGGAAAGGTCACTTGCATCGACAGGCAAGCCGTCCTGAAAGAGATCGCCGACCGCCTGAACTCGGCGCCCGATGCGCAGGAGCAGGAGGCCCGCCGCAGAACGAAGGACCTGCTGGGCCATATCGAGGACTGGTTCACAACCGCCTATCCGCCATCCTCGCGTCCGCGCTACAGGTTCAACGCCCTGGCCGAATCGGACTGACAGCGGCTGGCCGTTGGACGGCGCGGACTTGTAACGCGCAAGAACGGATGGCGCTAAGGGTATTTCTGGGATTAGCTGATAATTCGCGGTTTTCCGACGTTCCTCGCATTTGCTACTGGAACACGCGCGCAAGATTGGATGGCTCGGGTGGGGCGGATTGCAGCACACGATTTTCCTGCCATTCGAAATTTCCATTAGAAATCAATAGCCGGCAAATTCGAGGTGTAAACTTTCGACGCAGCCTAAAAACAGCTTCGCAGCGATCAAGCCTACGAATTTTGCGATGCCTGCTTCCTGCGCGTTACTGGAGGGTAGCGCGTAACACACCACCCCATTGTCGTCCAATTCAGCGCGGACCCCGTTGGTTGATTTGTGGCCTCACCGGCGTCAGGTACTTGAAGCTGTAATCGTCGGCCACGGCCAGACCCCGTAAGCGTCGGCCGGCCGTCTCCTGATTGCACCGGACTGCACACCAAACGTAGACCTCCGTGAAGCAAATGTGAAATTCAGCGCGGGTGCGGTGCGAACCGCGATACTCAGGGCGATTTTAATTGTCGCTATTGCTTTTGGTTCTTTTCCCCTTTGAGTTGCTGTCGACTCAATCCTTCTTCTATGATTGTATTGCGGCGTTCGACCAGGTGGGGGCGCCCTCAGACAGTTGCAATCTGTTGTCTCGTGCGAAGATCAGTTCCCTTGTCGGTTTTGGAGAGCTGGAGGGAAGGTGATGTTTCCGGATGGCATGGGCATCATGTTTTGTAATGGCGCGCGGGGGCTCTACTACTATGCCGCCAAGGCCGGTCGCATTTTTGTGGAAAACAGCGGCGTCATCATTTCCGTTGCCGTTGGCGCATATATTTTCCCGCAACAAACGAAAGTCGCGCTGGCTGGCGCCATCGTTTCTCGCGGCGCGACATGGCTGACCGAGGAGATTGATCAAAGGTACCACAGGCATTTGGCCGATGCGTATGACTGGCTGCTCGATCAGGCACCGCAAAACGTGACACAGGGCTATTTCAAGTTGACGAGAACGGTTGGGGCGCCGCAAAGAGCGATTTCAACAGCAGTCAAGAACAGGGGCAATCAGGGCCCGCAAATTCTTCTCTGGGTGAATGAAGACACGGTAACGGAGCTTATCGCGCCTGTGCTTGAGGAGGGCATCTTCAGGCTCGGAATACAAAGTGGTATCGGGATTGCGTTGACGCGTTTCGGCGTGCCGTCTCCTGTCGCGCATTCACTTTCCGGCGTGATTGCCACAACCCTGTTTGCAGGAGCGCACAGTCCGGACCCAAGGGATCCTCAGTTCAGACAGACGCTGATTTCTGGAATTGTTTTTGGTCTCATGATGCATTTTCGCGGCTATCCGGCAGCGGTCATCACGCACTCGTTCCATAATTTCAGCATGCGAGCGCAGGAGAGAATAGGTCTTTAAGCTCTTGCAGTGTTGAGCGTCCGCCGATCCCGACCTTTCGGTCGAGTTTTTGACTGTTACGCAGTGAACCGCGCCGGTTTCCCGGAGACCGTAAGTTTAGGTTATGCGGGCACGGCTGGCGCGCCCAGCAAGGCGTAGTATCTTTATTCGGCTTCTGCTGGTGGAATGTTTCCGATGGGCTCCAGAAGACGCCGGTGATTGAACCGGCCGACCCATTTGAGTGTGGCAAACTCCACGGCTTCGCAACTGCGCCAAGGAGCACTCGGAGAGGCCAATTCACACCTAGTGATGTTATGATCGTGACGAGAGGCACACTGTTAGGCGACCATCACAGAAAACTGAAGCTCAAAGCGGCAGGTTTTCCGAAAGCCCAGGAAAATTGATTGAGTTCAAATTTGGGAATCAAGTGATCTTGGGTGCTACGGGACTGGAAGCAGACCGAAGACGGTGTGAACCGTGTGACACGAATGGACCCTTGGAAAAATGGTGCCGGCAGCAGGATTCGAACCCGCGACCCCGAGATTACAAATCACGTGCTCTACCAGCTGAGCTATACCGGCGCCGGGGATGGCTTCTAACAGATTGGCCGCACTTGTCCATGCCCCAAAACGAAAAATTCAGTATCAACCACAAAAAACCCAAAGCCCTACCGGGGTTGCGGGATTTGTGGTGTCCCTGTAGAAAATACGGATGATCTGACGTCGCTCTGTCTTGTCAGCCGCGTTATGGCGTGAGCCCTGAGGGAAACGGCCAGGGAACGAGGACTGTGCTGCATGGCATTCTCAAGTATCATTTTCCGGGGACTTGCCGCCGCCGCCCTGTTGTTTTGCGTTGTTTCAGACACTGCGGCCCACGATATCAAATCCTGCAAATGCGAGACCGGCTGTTATACGCAGGAGGTGAGCAAGCTCTCGTGTTCCGGCGGCAAGGCGCGGTTTTCCTCAAACGGCCTGCCGGGTCCGAAAGATCCGCTCATGCGGGGGATTATCGGCACCAACCAGCAATTCCCCGCCGTTCACAATTTCGATTTCGAGATCCTGCTCGACCCGAAACTAGCCGCCAGTGCGACTGCAACGGATGCGGGGCCGGTCGGGGTCGCGGTCAACGGTGTGCCGATCTTCGATCCAAGCACGCAGGGGCCGGCCGACCGGACGACGGGAAAGCGCCCGAGCGCCTTCGATGCCGGTGAACTGGATGTCTGCGGCGGCCATGCGGGCCGGGGAGACGACTATCATTATCATATCGCGCCCAAATGCCTTATCGAGGATCTCGGGCCGGTCTGGGTGGAGGACGACAAAAAGCCGGTGGGCTACGCCATGGACGGCTTTCCGATTCTCGCCCTCGGCTGGTTCGATCAAAGCAATTCCGTCGAAGCCGATCTCGACCGCTGCCGGGGCATGAAGGACGCGTCGGGAGCCTACTTCTACAATGTGAAGACGACCTCAAGCTGGGATGTCCTCACCTGCCTGTCGGGCAGGCCGCAACATTTCGCGCGCGACCGCTGGGAGCACCGGGTGGACCGCACGGGCAAGGAGATCACCGGCCTGCCGATTCGCTTCGCCATAAAGGACAGTTCGCGAACCACTCATGGCCGCGGCGTCTGCCATGTGATGAGCGGACTGCTGCAGGGTGAGCAGATCCTTCAAGGCGATGGCAGCGCGCGGCGCATCGAGGCGCAGGACGGCGCGCTGTTTCATTGCAACAAGGCCTGCTACGGGCTGTTCTTCGAGGCGGACAGGAGCCGGAAGTTCGGCGGCCGCGCGATCTATTACGATTATATCGCTTCCGGCTGTCCATCCGGTTTTGACATCTCCGGCCTGAAGACGTTCACGCCCTATGACGGAGCGGCACAAAGCCGCAAGGGACCGCCACCGACGGGGAGGTGAAGGCAAACTCCGGTGCGGAGATTTGCTTGAGTTCTGTGATACCGGTCGCCGTCCCGGCCTTGAGCCGGGATCTGCCGCGAAATGGAAAGGGCCCCGGCTCAAGGCCGGGGAGGCCTGGGAGGGGCTGGGGCGGCAAAGGCTACGGGCTTGGCGGGGTTGTCCACCGATTGAGTGGCGCCGTCTGCCACCGGCCATCCGGCGGCTCCGGGGATCACAGCCCCATCTTCATCCGCGCCACATATAACGACAGCACGGCCGCGTTGGAGACGTTGAGGGAGCGGATCTCGCCGGGCATGTCGAGGCGGGCGGTGAGGCCGCAGGCCTCGCGCACGCCGTGGCGCACGCCTTTTCCCTCCGAGCCGAGCACCAGCACTGTCCTGTCGGTGAAGGGCGTGTCTTCCAGGCTGGCGTCACCGTCGCTGTCGAGTGCGATGCAGCCGAACCCCTCGTCGTTCATTTCGGCGATGAAGCGGGCCATGTTCTTCACCCGCACATGTTTGATCATGTCGAGCGCGCCCGAGGCGGATTTGGCCAGCACCGAGCCTTCTTCCGGCGCATGGCGCTCGGTGGTGACCACCGCATCGGCACCGAGCGCCACGGCGGAGCGCAGGATGGCGCCGACGTTGTGCGGATCGGTGACCTGGTCGAGCGCCAGCACCAGACGGGCACCCGTCAGATGCTCCGGGCCATAGGCGGGCAGGGGATCGGCTTCCAGGATCATGCCCTGGTGCACGGCATCCTTTGTCACCATCCGGTCGAGCGCCTTCGGCATCGTGGGTTCGATCGGCACATCTATGGTGACGCCGCGCTCCTCAAGACGCCGCTGGGCGTTTTCCGTGGCGTAGAGTTTCAGCCGCTTGCGGTCGCTGTTGGCGAAGGCGGCTTCCACCGTATGCAGGCCATAAAGCAGGATCGGGCCTTCCGGCGGCAGGCCGGGACGGCGCGGAGCCGGTTTGCCGCCACCCTTCTTGTAGTGACCTGTCTTGAAACTGCCCGCTCCCTGACCGGGACGGGACCGGGGCCGTGCTGATTTGCTGTTATCCGTCATGGCGAAGATCTAGCGGCAAAAAGCGGAGAGGGGAAGAGGCCACGCAGCGCGCGCGGACCAAAGATCATGCCGCAGATCATGCCGCGCGCAGGATCATGCAGGTCACCGTGCCATGGGCGATCAGTTTGCCGCGGGCGTCCTTCAGTCCGCCCTCCGATGTGGCGAGCCGGGAGCCCCGGTGCACGAGACGGCCCTCGCAGGTCACCTCGCCGCTGTCGGCCAGAAGCGGGCGGACCATGTTCACGGTCAAGGATGTGGTGGTATAGGATTCGCCGGGTTTCAGGGCCGTCTGCACGGCGCAGCTGAGGGCGGTGTCGATCAGCGTCGAGATCCAGCCGCCATGCACCGTGCCGAGCGGGTTCAGGAACTGGTGTGCCGGCATGCCGGCAAAGACGGCCCTGCCTTCGGCGAATTCCTTCATCGTTATATTCATGTGCGCCATGATCGGCGGGGCGGGCAGGTCACCCGCCATCATCTTTTCAAAAATTTCCAGTCCGGACAGGCTGGCGAAGGCGGCCTTCGGGAGCGCTCCGGGCGCATGTATCCCGCCTTTTTCTGTTCTGGCCTGTGTGTCGCTCATGATATCATGTCCTGCCTTGTTTTGTGTCCCCAACGGGAGGACCGGGCGATTGATCCTTGCCGGGAGATCTGGCGGCAATGGTGCGTTCCTCGAGAATATGGACGGCCTTTCGGAGCGCCGACATATGCGCGCGGACCGCGTCGGCTCCCTCCGGTCCGAGGAGGTCGCCGAGTTCCGCATGGGCCTGTTGCCAGGTCCGGTGAATTTCCAGGACCTTCCTTTCCCCGGCGGGGGTCAGGACGGGCAGGACCCTGCGGCCGCCGGCTTCGCGCCGTGCGATCAGGCCAGCGGCCTCGAGCGGTTTCAGGTTGCGGGCCAGCGTCGAACGGTCGATGCCGAGAAACCGGGCAATCCCGGAGGCGGATCCGGCCGATCCGTCCGCAATGGCGGCCAGAAGCTGGCACTGCGTGAGTTCCAGGCCAAGCGGAGCCATATGCCGGTTGAAGTGCCGGGTGAGCAGATTGGCCGTCCGCCGGGCCGCATGGCCGAGACAGGACCGGCCCATATGGACGAAGTCGATATCCTGAAGGGAAGAAGACATTTGTTGTAGTTACAACATAGGGTGAATCACGGCAAGCCGGAAGTGTGTCGGACGGGCTCGAAACCCGATGCACAGGCAGGGGGTCGTATCCGCCGCCCGAAGGCCCTCAAAGACGCAAAAGCAGCGGCCGGTTGTCCACAGCCGGAGATGAAAACGCGGCCACTGACGGGGATGATTACCAAGGAGCGTGACAAGTTGCCGGGATCGGGGCACTCTTTGAATGCCGGTTGCCGGAGCAATCTCCAGCGCTCGAAGCTGCTGTTTCGGGTGTCTCCCTGATTTTGTTCATTTCTTTGCAAGATCGGCGTTGACAGGGCAGGTCCTCATCTGCATAACACGCGCCACAGGATTGCTCGCCCCTTTCGGGCGGGTTCTCAGGTCAAGCCATCCTGATAGCTTCGGCGTGAAGCAGGACGAGATGGAGGAGTGCCCGAGTGGCTAAAGGGGACGGACTGTAAATCCGTTGGCTATGCCTACGTTGGTTCGAATCCAACCTCCTCCACCATCGTTCTGATTCCTTGTTGTGCGGGTGTAGCTCAATGGTAGAGCAGCAGCCTTCCAAGCTGACGACGAGGGTTCGATTCCCTTCACCCGCTCCATCATGGGTGTTGATCGGAGTGTCCGGAACGGAAGGTTCTTCCGCCCGGAAATCCTGACCGGATCAGCCTGTTTTCATGTGGGCTCACGTGAAGGCGAAAAGCTGATCGACCCTAAAGTTGCGGAGTGTCCAATCGCCTGCGAGCGGACGCTCTGGAAGTTCTACGGGAAGCAATTCGTCGCTCGCGGATCTGTCCAAGGCGCCGGAGGGCGTCCCGCTCGAGCCTTTTATCGACCGACCCGAGTAGTGGACAGAGAGCGACGCCGATGGCGAAAGAAAAATTTGAGCGTACGAAGCCGCACGTTAACATTGGCACGATTGGCCACGTTGACCATGGCAAGACGACGCTGACAGCTGCAATCACGATGACGCTGGCTGAAACCGGCGGTGCGACAGCAAAAGCTTATGACGAGATTGACGGCGCGCCTGAAGAAAAGGCCCGCGGCATCACCATCTCCACGGCGCATGTCGAGTATGAGACGGAAAACCGTCACTATGCTCACGTCGACTGCCCGGGTCACGCCGATTATGTGAAGAACATGATCACCGGCGCGGCGCAGATGGATGGCGGCATTCTCGTGGTTTCGGCCGCCGACGGCCCGATGCCGCAGACCCGCGAGCACATCCTGCTTGCCCGTCAGGTCGGCGTTCCGGCGCTTGTCGTGTTCATGAACAAGGTTGACCAGGTCGACGACGAAGAGCTTATCGAGCTTGTCGAAATGGAAATCCGCGAGCTTCTGTCCTCCTACGAGTACCCGGGCGACGACATTCCGATCGTCAAGGGTTCGGCTCTGGCGGCTGTGGAAAACCGCGACCCGGCCATCGGCCGTGACGCGATCCGCGAGCTGATGGCTCAGGTCGATGCGTATATCCCGACGCCCGAGCGTCCGAAGGACATGCCGTTCCTGATGCCGATCGAAGACGTGTTCTCGATCTCCGGCCGTGGCACGGTTGTCACCGGCCGTGTGGAACGCGGCATCGTCAAGGTTGGCGAGGAAGTCGAGATTGTCGGCATCAAGGACACCACCAAGACGACGGTTACCGGCGTTGAAATGTTCCGCAAGCTGCTGGACAGCGGCGAAGCAGGCGACAACATCGGTGCCCTGATCCGCGGTGTTGCCCGTGAGGACGTCGAGCGCGGCCAGGTACTTTGCAAGCCGGGTTCGGTGACCCCGCACACGAAATTCAAGGCCGAGGCCTACATCCTGACGAAGGAAGAAGGGGGCCGTCATACGCCGTTCTTCACCAACTACCGTCCGCAGTTCTACTTCCGCACGACGGACGTTACCGGTGTCGTGTCCCTGCCGGAAGGCACGGAAATGGTCATGCCGGGCGACAACGTGTCCGTTGACGTCGAACTGATCGTGCCGATCGCCATGGAAGAAGGCCTGCGTTTCGCTATCCGCGAAGGCGGCCGTACCGTCGGCGCCGGCGTCGTCGCATCCATCATCGCTTAAGATGAAACGGGCTGTCGGGCTTGCGCCCGGCAGTTTGCCCTCTTAAATGTTGCGGTACGCGGCATCAGGGGGTATCAGGAGCGGGACCGTCGCAAGCGGTCCTCGTGTAGGGGTATAGCTCAGCTGGTAGAGCGACGGTCTCCAAAACCGTAGGTCGCGGGTTCGAACCCTGCTGCCCCTGCCAATTTGCTCTTGATTAATCGCCCTCGAGGGCTTAAGAGTTTCCTCGAGTGAGGCGCGCGAAGTCATTTCGCGCGCCCACTCGTATTTAACAGACCGGAACCGGAATGGCGAAGACCAATCCCTTCAAATTCATCCAGGAAGTGCGCTCTGAAACGTCCAAGGTAACTTGGCCGACGCGCCGCGAAACCGCCGTGACCACCGTCATGGTGTTCATCATGGTGATGATCGCCTCGATCTTTTTTCTCGTGGCGGATCAGCTGATGAGCCTCGGAATCGGCTATCTGCTGGGTGTCGGCGGCTAGTTGAAACCCGCCGCCCGGTTTGAAGACAAAGAACAAGAAACGGAACTGAGATCTATGGCCAAGCGCTGGTACATTGTGCACGCCTATTCCAATTTTGAGAAGAAGGTCGCCGAGTCCATCCGCGAAAAGGCCGTGCAGAAAGGGCTGTCCGATCTTTTCGAGGAAATTCTCGTTCCGATGGAAAAGGTTGTCGAAGTGCGCCGCGGCCGCAAGGTGGACGCCGAGCGCAAGTTCTTCCCGGGCTATGTCTTGGTGAAGATGGACATGACCAACGAGGCGTTTCACCTGATCAAGGACACGCCGAAAGTCACCGGTTTCCTGGGCTCTGACCAGAAGCCGATGCCGATCCCGGAAAAAGAAGCCCTGCGTATCCTGAACCAGGTTCAGGAAGGCGTGGACCGGCCGAAGCCGTCCGTCACCTTCGAGGTGGGCGAGCAGGTGCGTGTGTCCGACGGGCCGTTCGCATCCTTCTCCGGCCTTGTCGAGGAAGTCGACGACGAGCGTGCGCGTCTCAAGGTGGCGGTGTCCATCTTCGGCCGCGCGACGCCGGTGGAACTGGAATTCGGTCAGGTCGACAAGCTCTGACTGTTTGCCGTCTTGCGATCGGCGCGCCTTCATGTGACGTCATGTGAAAGCGGACTGTTTGAAAGACGGCTCGAGTGCCCGGCCGGAATGCCTCAAAGGCGATCCGACGGGATGAAACAGGTGGAAGGTCCTGATGCTCTTCGCCGGGCATCGGCAAGGGCCGTACCACCAGCTCCCATGCAGGCGGATTGCCGTCCGGCTGCGAATGACTGGAGACAGATATGGCGAAGAAAATTGACGGCTTCCTGAAGCTTCAGGTGCCTGCAGGATCCGCGACCCCGTCGCCGCCCATCGGGCCGGCGCTCGGCCAGCGTGGTCTCAACATCATGGAATTCTGCAAGGCGTTCAACGCGCAGACCCAGGATGTCGAGAAGGGTGCTCCGTGCCCGACCGTAATTACATATTACTCCGACAAGTCCTTCACGTTCGAAGTGAAGACGGCTCCGGTAAGCTTCTTCCTGAAGAAGGCTTCCAAGCTGCCGAAGGGCTCGCAGACCCCGGGCCGCGGCACGGTCGGTTCCGTGACCAGGGCGCAGGTGAAGGAAATCGCCGAAGCCAAGATGAAGGACCTGAACGCCAACAACATCGAAGCAGCGATGCTGATGGTCGAAGGTTCCGCCCGGTCCATGGGCATTGAGGTATCGGAGTAAGATCATGGCGAAAATTGGAAAACGTACCAAGGCAGCGCGTGAAGGCATCGACCGCAACAAGGAATATCCGCTGAACGAGGCCATCGGTCTTGTGAAGGGGCGCTCCAAGACGAAGTTCGACGAAACCGTCGAAGTTGCGATCAATCTCGGTGTCGATCCGCGCCATGCCGACCAGATGGTCCGCGGCGTGTGTGTGCTGCCGAACGGCACAGGCAAGAACGTCCGCGTCGCCGTGTTCGCCCGTGGCGACAAGGCCGACGAAGCCAAGGCCGCAGGCGCCGATATCGTCGGTGCTGAAGAGCTGGTCCAGGAAGTCCAGGGCGGCAAGATCGATTTCGATCGCTGCATCGCGACCCCGGACATGATGCCGCTGGTCGGCCGTCTCGGTAAGGTGCTCGGCCCGCGTGGCCTGATGCCGAACCCGAAAGTCGGCACTGTGACCCAGGACGTCACCGCCGCGGTGAACGATGCCAAGGGCGGCGCGGTCCAGTTCCGCGTTGAAAAAGCCGGCATCGTGCATGCGGGCGTCGGCAAGGTGTCGTTCTCAGAAGAGGCGATCACGCAGAACGTCAAGGCTCTGATCGATGCCGTCCAGAAGGCAAAGCCTTCCGGCTCGAAAGGCTCCTATCTGAAGCGCATCGCCGTTTCCTCGACGATGGGCCCGGGCCTGAAAGTGGATCTGGCCAGCATTGCTGGCGAATAATCCGGGTTTTCCGGATTGAAACCAAGATTTCGGCCGTAAGGCCGGAAAGACCCGGCGGCTCGCTGCCGGGTTGCCCTGTCCGAGACTGCAGGTGCCGGGAGACCGGTTTAAGCCACAAAGGCCTGCATAGATGGGTGAGAACCGAATTCTCCGCGAATGCGGAAAACCGAGGTTCGAACCAGGCCTTGCCGCGCGCCGCACTGGCGTGAAGGTGAGGGGACAGGACCCTGAGCGTCGCCTGATCGGGCGGTTCCGGGTTCGGGACCATCCGCCAGGCGGCAAAGGTAAACCGGCGGCGGCAACGCCGCCAAATGGAGAAGGCAAGTGGAAAGAGCGGAAAAGCACGAGTTCGTGACGTCTTTCAACACCGAGCTGGCTAACACCGGTGTTGTTGTCGTTGCGCACTATGCAGGTCTTTCGGTTGCTCAGATGACCGCGTTGCGGGCATCCGTGCGTCAAGCCGGCGGCACTGTAAAAGTCGCAAAAAACCGCCTTATCAAACTCGCCCTTCAAGGCACTGACCTTGAGCACATCTCCGACCTGTTTCAGGGCCCGACCGTACTCGTCTACTCCGACGATCCGGTAGCCGCTCCGAAAGCAGCCGTCGACTTCGCCAAGGCAAACGAAAAGTTTGCGATCCTTGGCGGTGCTCTGGGCACAACCAATCTGAACCCGGACGGGGTCAAGTCTCTGGCATCCATGCCGTCGCTCGATGAGCTGCGCGCGAAACTGGTTGGCATGATTCAGACCCCGGCGTCCCGGATTGCTCAGGTTGTCAACGCACCGGCCGGGCAGCTCGCCCGCGTCTTCGGCGCGTATGCCAAGAAGGACGAGGCCGCGTAAGGCGTCCAAACACACTGTCTGACGAAACCGATACTGGTTCGAACTTAAGGTACTGAGAAAATGGCTGATCTTGATAAGCTCGTAGAAGAACTGTCCGCACTGACCGTCATGGAAGCTGCTGAACTTTCCAAGCTTCTGGAAGAGAAGTGGGGCGTTTCCGCCTCTGCTCCGGTCGCAGTTGCCGCTGCTGCCGGCGGTGCCGGCGACGGAGCTGCCGCCGCTGAAGAGAAAACCGAATTTGACGTTGTTCTGACCGCCGCCGGCGACAAGAAAATCAACGTCATCAAGGAAGTCCGTGCAATCACCGGTCTTGGCCTGAAAGAAGCCAAGGAGCTCGTTGAATCCGCTCCGAAGCCGGTCAAGGAAGCTGTGAGCAAGGACGAAGCAGAAACGCTGAAGAAGAAGCTGGAAGAAGCAGGCGCTTCTGTCGAGCTGAAGTAATAAAGGCTTTTTGCCTTTCAGGCGGTCCCGGGGTTCCCGGGACCGTTTATTGCCCCGGCGGGTCCTTCCCGTTTCCGGGGCAAAAGTACCACTAGGGCATCCTGCGTTCGAGAGGACGCGGATCAAGATGTCCTGGACCCCTTAGACCGATCAACCGGTCCGACTTGAGGTGATGGCACTTCAAGGCAGGTTGATCCAGGGGGACGGTTTTCCGAAGCGCCCGGGCGGTGGCCCGATTGGATAAGGGGCGTTTCGGGAAGCCGTTACCCGGCCGATACGAGGAGCGACAATGACCCAAACGTTCAACGGTCGCAAAAAGGTCCGTAAATATTACGGATCGATCCGCGATGTCGCGGCTATGCCCAATCTCATCGAGGTTCAAAAAGCATCCTACGACCAGTTCCTGCAGGTCGATGAGATGCCGGGTGGCGGCCGCAAAGTAGAAGGCCTTGAAGCGGTCTTCCAGTCTGTATTTCCGATTTCCGATTTCGCGGGCACTTCCCTTCTGGAATTTGTTTCCTTCGAATTTGAAGCTCCAAAATACGATGTCGACGAGTGCCGTCAGCGCGACATGACTTTCGCCGCGCCGCTGAAGGTCACCCTGCGCCTCATCGTGTTCGACGTCGACGAGGATACCGGCGCCAAGTCCGTGAAAGACATCAAGGAACAGGATGTCTACATGGGCGACATGCCGTTCATGACCGACAACGGCACTTTCATCGTCAATGGTACCGAGCGTGTGATCGTCTCCCAGATGCACCGTTCTCCCGGCGTATTCTTCGATCATGACAAGGGCAAGACACATTCGTCCGGCAAGCTGCTGTTTGCCGCCCGTGTGATCCCCTATCGCGGTTCCTGGCTCGACATCGAGTTCGACGCCAAGGATATCGTGCATGCGCGCATCGACCGCCGCCGCAAGATCCCGGTCACGTCCCTGCTGATGGCTCTTGGCCTTGACGGCGAAGAGATCCTCAACACCTTCTACGAACGCGTCGACTATACCCGTCAGAAAGACGGGTCCTGGCGCATGCCGTTCGACGGCAACCGGCTGAAAGGCACCAAGGCCTCCTATGACCTGATCGACGCGGACAGCGGCGAAGTCGTCATCGAAGGCGGCCGCAAGATCACCGCGCGGACCATCAAGCAGCTGGACGAAAAGGGTGTCACCGCCCTGAAGGTCACCGATGAGGATCTGCACGCGCAGTATCTCGCCGAGGACATCGTCGATGCGACGAGCGGCGAGATCTTCGCCGAAGCCGGCGCGGAAATCACCGGCAAGCTGCTGGAAGAACTGGTCGAGCGCGGGTATCACGAACTGTCGATGCTCGACATCGACCATGTCAATACCGGTGCCTATATCCGCAACACGCTTGCGGTCGACAAGAACGAATCCCGCGAAGACGCGCTGTTCGACATCTACCGCGTGATGCGTCCGGGCGAGCCGCCCACCATCGACACCGCCGAAGCGATGTTCCAGTCGCTGTTCTTCGATGGAGAACGCTATGACCTGTCCGCCGTCGGCCGTGTGAAGATGAACATGCGTCTCGACGTGGAGTGCGAGGACACCGTCCGGACCCTGCGCAAGGAAGACATCCTGGAAGTCATCCGGGTGCTTCTGCAATTGCGCGACGGCAAGGGCGAGATCGACGACATCGACAATCTCGGCAACCGTCGTGTGCGGTCCGTCGGCGAACTGATGGAAAATCAGTACCGCGTCGGCCTTCTGCGTATGGAGCGTGCGATCAAGGAGCGGATGAGCTCTGTCGAAATCGACACCGTCATGCCGCAGGACCTGATCAACGCCAAGCCGGCGGCTGCCGCCGTGCGTGAATTCTTCGGCTCCTCGCAGCTGTCGCAGTTCATGGATCAGACCAACCCGCTGTCGGAAGTTACCCACAAGCGCCGCCTGTCGGCGCTCGGGCCGGGCGGCTTGACCCGTGAACGCGCGGGCTTCGAAGTCCGCGACGTTCACCCGACGCATTACGGCCGTATCTGTCCGATCGAGACCCCGGAAGGTCCGAACATCGGTCTGATCAACTCGCTTGCGACCTTTGCCCGCGTCAACAAGTACGGCTTTATCGAAAGCCCGTACCGCAAGGTCAAGGACGCCGCCGTGACCAGCGAAGTCGTCTATCTGTCCGCCATGGAGGAAGCCAAGCACTATGTGGCTCAGTCCAACGCGGTCTATGACGACGACGGCAAGTTCACCGAAGAGCTGATCACCTGCCGTCACGCGGGTGAAAACATGATGGTTCCGTCCGACAAGGTCGACTTGATGGACGTGTCGCCGAAACAGCTTGTCTCCGTCGCCGCCGCGCTCATTCCGTTCCTGGAGAACGATGACGCGAACCGCGCGCTGATGGGCTCGAACATGCAGCGTCAGGCCGTGCCTCTGGTGCGCGCCGAAGCGCCGTTCGTGGGAACCGGCATGGAACCGATCGTGGCGCGCGATTCCGGTGCCGCCATCGGTGCCCGCCGTGCCGGCGTGGTCGACCAGGTGGATGCCACCCGTATCGTTATCCGCGCGACGGAAGACCTCGACCCGGGCAAGTCCGGCGTCGACATCTACCGTCTGCAGAAGTTCCAGCGCTCCAACCAGAACACCTGCATCAACCAGCGTCCGCTGGTGCGTGTGGGCGACAAGATCAACAAGAGCGATATCATCGCGGACGGTCCGTCGACCGATCTCGGCGATCTGGCGCTCGGCAAGAACGTGCTCGTCGCGTTCATGCCGTGGAACGGCTACAACTTCGAGGATTCCATCCTCCTGTCCGAACGGATCGTCTCCGACGACGTGTTCACGTCCATCCATCTGGAAGAATTCGAGGTGATGGCGCGCGACACCAAGCTTGGACCTGAGGAAATCACCCGCGACATTCCGAACGTTTCGGAAGAAGCGCTGAAGAACCTCGACGAAGCCGGTATCGTCTATATCGGCGCCGAGCTCCATCCGGGCGATATCCTCGTCGGCAAGATCACGCCGAAGGGCGAAAGCCCGATGACGCCGGAAGAAAAGCTTCTGCGCGCCATCTTCGGTGAAAAGGCCTCCGATGTCCGCGACACCTCCCTGCGCCTGCCGCCGGGGGTCTCCGGGACGGTCGTCGAAGTGCGCGTCTTCAACCGCCACGGCGTTGAAAAGGACGAGCGCGCGATGGCCATCGAGCGCGAGGAAATCGAGCGCCTGGCGAAGGACCGCGACGATGAACAGGCGATCCTTGACCGCAACGTCTATGGCCGCCTGGCCGAGATGCTGTTGGGCAAGTCCGCCATTGCCGGTCCCAAGGGCTTCAAGAAGGACACGGAACTGACCGGGGACGTTCTCAACGACTTCCCGCGCTCGCAGTGGTGGCAGTTTGCCAGCGACGACGAGAAGTTCATGTCCGAGATCGAAGCCCTGCGCGGTCAGTATGACGACAGCCGCAAGCGCCTCGAGCAGCGCTTCATCGACAAGGTCGAGAAGCTGCAGCGCGGAGACGAACTGCCGCCGGGCGTCATGAAGATGGTCAAGGTCTTCGTTGCGGTGAAGCGCAAGCTTCAGCCGGGCGACAAGATGGCCGGCCGTCACGGCAACAAGGGTGTGGTCTCCAAGATCAACCCGTGTGAAGACATGCCGTTCCTTGCGGACGGAACCCATGTCGATATCGTGCTTAACCCGCTCGGTGTGCCGTCGCGCATGAATGTCGGTCAGATCCTGGAGACCCATCTGGGCTGGGCCTGCCGCGGCATGGGCAACCGGATCGGCGAACTCTACGAAGAGTACAGGAAGTCCGGCGAAATCAACGAGCTGCGCGGCAAGATCGTCGAGATCTACGGCGACAACCTCAAGGGCGATCCCGTTCAGGAATATGATGACGAGAGCATCGTGCGTCTGGCGGACCAGCTGAAGAAAGGCGTTTCAATCGCAACGCCGGTCTTCGACGGAGCCCGCGAACCGGACGTTGTCGACGCGCTCAACACCGCCGGCTACGATCCGAGCGGTCAGTCCGTCCTCTATGACGGCCGGACCGGCGAGGAATTCGACCGCAAGGTGACCGTGGGCTACATCTACATGCTGAAGCTCCACCACCTGGTCGATGACAAGATCCATGCCCGTTCGATCGGTCCGTACTCGCTCGTTACCCAGCAGCCGCTGGGTGGCAAGGCGCAGTTCGGCGGACAGCGCTTCGGGGAAATGGAAGTCTGGGCTCTTGAAGCTTACGGTGCGGCCTACACGCTGCAGGAAATGCTCACGGTCAAGTCGGATGACGTTGCCGGCCGTACGAAGGTCTATGAGGCCATCGTTCGCGGCGACGACACATTCGAGGCGGGCATTCCGGAAAGCTTCAACGTGCTCGTGAAGGAAATGCGGTCGCTGGGTCTCAACGTTGAACTGCAACGTAATGACAAGCCCATGATTGCCGGGGAAGAAACCGCGGACGCTGCGGAATAACCCCGGCAACGGACCCCGAATGACTTGGTATGCCGGTGACGGGGAGGGGCAACAACGCCCGCTTCCCGGCCGTGCATCGAAGGAGATGGACCATGAATCATGAGGTCATGAACCTGTTCAATCAACAGGCTCCCGCACAGACCTTCGACAATATCCGGATTTCGCTCGCGAGCCCGGAGAAGATTTTGTCATGGTCTTTCGGCGAAATCAAAAAGCCGGAGACCATCAACTACCGTACGTTCAAGCCCGAGCGCGACGGCCTGTTCTGCGCCCGCATCTTCGGTCCGATCAAGGACTATGAATGCCTGTGCGGCAAATACAAGCGCATGAAATACAAGGGCGTCATCTGCGAGAAGTGTGGCGTCGAAGTCACCCTGTCGCGGGTTCGCCGCGAGCGCATGGGCCATATCGAACTGGCCGCTCCTGTCGCTCACATCTGGTTCCTGAAGTCGTTGCCGAGCCGCATCGGCCTTCTGCTCGACATGACGCTGAAGGATCTGGAGCGGGTTCTCTACTTCGAGAACTATGTGGTTCTCGAGCCGGGCCTGACGCCGCTCAAGCAGCACCAGCTTCTGTCGGAAGAGGACTTCGCCACCGCTCAGGAAGAGTATGGCGAGGATGCCTTCACGGCAATGATCGGCGCCGAGGCGATCCGCGAGATCCTGATGAGCATGGATCTGGAGCGCGAAAGCGAGAAGCTGCGCCAGGAAATCATCGAGGCGACCACCGAGCTGAAGCCGAAGAAACTGGCCAAGCGCCTGAAGGTCATCGAAGCCTTCATGGAATCGGGCAACCGTCCGGAATGGATGATCATGACCGTCGTTCCGGTCATTCCGCCGGATCTTCGTCCGCTGGTACCGCTCGACGGCGGCCGGTTCGCGACCTCGGATCTGAACGATCTGTACCGCCGCGTGATCAACCGCAACAACCGTCTGCGCCGGCTGATGGAACTGCGTGCTCCGGACATCATCATCCGGAACGAAAAGCGCATGCTGCAGGAATCCGTTGACGCCCTGTTCGACAACGGCCGCCGCGGCCGTGTCATCACGGGTGCCAACAAGCGTCCGCTGAAGTCGCTGTCCGACATGCTGAAAGGCAAGCAGGGCCGCTTCCGTCAGAACCTGCTCGGCAAGCGCGTCGATTATTCCGGCCGTTCGGTGATCACCGTGGGTCCGGAACTGAAGCTGCATCAGTGCGGATTGCCGAAGAAGATGGCGCTTGAGCTGTTCAAGCCGTTCATCTATTCGCGTCTCGACGCCAAAGGCTTCTCCTCGACGGTCAAGCAGGCCAAGAAGCTGGTGGAAAAGGAACGCCCTGAAGTCTGGGATATCCTGGACGAGGTGATCCGCGAACACCCGGTTCTGCTGAACCGCGCTCCGACGCTGCACCGTCTCGGCATTCAGGCGTTCGAACCGACGCTGATCGAAGGCAAGGCGATCCAGCTGCACCCGCTCGTCTGTTCGGCGTTCAACGCCGACTTCGACGGTGACCAGATGGCCGTTCACGTGCCGCTTTCGCTGGAAGCCCAGCTGGAAGCGCGGACGCTGATGATGTCCACCAACAACATTCTGCACCCGGCGAACGGTGGTCCGATTATCGTGCCGTCGCAGGATATCGTTCTCGGTCTCTACTACCTCTCCATCATGGCAGAGGGCGAGCCGGGTGAAGGCATGGCCTTCGGCGACATCGGCGAGATCCACCATGCGCTGGCCAACAAGGTCATCACGCTGCACACCAAGATCAGGGGCCGGTACAAGAACATCGATGCCGAAGGCAATCCGACCTCCGAGATCATCGAGACCACACCGGGCCGCATGCTGATCGCGGAACTTCTGCCCAAGCATCACGAAGTGCCTTTCGACGTCTGCAACAAGCTGATGACGAAGAAGGACATCTCCAAGATGATCGACACGGTTTACCGTGCCTGCGGTCAGAAAGAGACGGTCATCTTCTGTGACCGGATCATGCAGCTTGGCTTCAGGAATGCCTGTAAAGCCGGCATCTCCTTCGGCATGGACGACATGGTCATCCCGGACACCAAGACGCAGCTGGTTGCCGAAACGACCGCGCTCGCCACCGAATACGAGCAGCAGTACAACGACGGTCTGATCACCCAGGGTGAGAAGTACAACAAGGTTGTCGACGCCTGGGCGAAATGCACAGACAAGATCGCCGACGAGATGATGGCCCGCATCAAGGCGGTCCAGATCGATGAGGAGACCGGACGCCAGAAGCCGATGAACTCGGTCTACATGATGTCTCACTCCGGTGCCCGTGGTTCGCCCCAGCAGATGAAACAGCTGGCCGGAATGCGCGGCCTGATGGCCAAGCCGGACGGTTCCATCATCGAGAACCCGATCATCTCGAACTTCAAGGAAGGCCTGTCGGTTCTGGAGTACTTCAACTCCACCCACGGTGCCCGTAAGGGTCTGGCCGACACCGCGCTGAAGACCGCGAACTCCGGTTACCTGACCCGCCGTCTGGTGGATGTCGCGCAGGATTCGATCATCCTGGAACCGGATTGCGGTTCCCAGCGCGGCATCACCGTTGCGCCGATCGTCGATGCCGGTAACGTCATTGCCACTCTCGGCATGCGCGTTCTCGGCCGCACGACCGCCGAAGACGTCTTCAACAACCTGACCGGCGAACTGCTTGTTCCAAAGGGCAAGCTGATCGACGAGAAGGATGTTGACGCCGTCGAGGCCGCCAAGGTTCAGCAGATCAAGATCCGTTCGGTTCTGACCTGTGAAACCGAAACAGGCGTGTGCGGGACCTGCTACGGCCGTGACCTTGCCCGCGGTACCCCGGTCAACCTCGGTGAGGCTGTCGGCGTTATCGCCGCGCAGTCCATCGGCGAGCCCGGCACCCAGCTGACGATGCGGACGTTCCACATCGGCGGCACGGCGCAGGTCGTCGACAGCTCGTTCATCGAGTCTAATGTCGATGGCACCATCAAGATCCGCAACCGTTCGGTTCAGCGCGATTCCGACGGCAACCTGATCGCCATGGTCCGCAACATGTCCATCGTTGTCATCGACAGCGACGGCAATGAACGCGCCGTGCACCGTGTTGCCTACGGTTCCAGGCTGCATGTGGACGAGGGCGATGCGGTCAAGCGCGGCCAGCGAATCGCGGAATGGGATCCGTATACACGGCCGATGCTTGCGGAAGTTGACGGTATCGTGGACCTCGAGGACCTGGTTGACGGTTCATCCATTCAGGAAACCGCCGACGAGGCGACAGGCATCACCAAGCGTGTCGTCATCGACTGGCGGTCTTCGCCGCGCGGCGCGGACCTGAAGCCGGCCATCGTCATCAAGGACGAAAAAGGGACGATCTCGAAAAACCAGCGCGGTTCCGATGCCCGCCTGATGCTTTCCGTGGACGCGATCCTGTCCGTCCAGCCCGGCGCTACCGTCAAGGCTGGTGACGTTCTGGCCCGTATCCCGCTGGAAAGCGCCAAGACCAAGGACATCACCGGTGGTCTGCCGCGTGTTGCGGAGTTGTTCGAGGCCCGTCGTCCGAAGGATCACGCGATCATTGCCGAAATCGACGGCACGATCCGCTTCGGCCGCGACTACAAGAACAAGCGCCGCGTCATCATCGATCCTTCCGAGGAAGGCGCCGAGCCCGTCGAATACCTCATCCCGAAAGGCAAGCACTTCCATCTGCAGGAAGGCGATGCCATTGAAAAGGGTGAGTATATTCTCGACGGTAACCCGGCTCCGCACGACATTCTGGCCGTGAAAGGCGTGGAGGCGCTGGCCGCCTATCTCGTCAACGAGATCCAGGAAGTCTACCGGTTGCAGGGTGTGACGATCAACGACAAGCACATCGAGGTGATTGTCCGTCAGATGCTGCAGAAGGTCGAGATCACCGATCCGGGCGATACGGAGTTCTTCTCCGGCGAGCAGGTCGACAAGCTCGATTTCGAGGACGCCAACCGCCGCGCGGTCGACAAGGCCCGCGATCCGGCAAAAGGATCTCCGGTTCTTCTGGGGATCACCAAGGCGTCTCTGCAGACCCGGTCCTTCTTCTCCGCCGCCTCCTTCCAGGAGACGACCCGCGTTCTTACCGACGCGGCTGTCAACGGCAAGACCGACCCGCTCGTCGGTCTGAAGGAGAACGTCATCGTGGGCCGTCTGATCCCGGCCGGTACCGGTGGGGTGATGAAGCGGATCCGCAAGATTGCGGCGCATCGCGACGACCTGATCCAGGAAGCGCAGCGTCAGCAGTCTTCGGAAAGCGCGGCGGAAGGTCTTCTGGAAGACATGTCCGGCGCCGCCGAATAGCGGGCACCGAGACGACCGACCTGATAAAAAAGGCCGCCTCCGGGCGGCCTTTCTTGTATAAAGCGTGAAAAAGAGATCTGACACATGAACGACAATGACGTGGAAATGGAGCCGGTGGTCTACATCGTGATCGGCAGGGTCTGGGAGAAGGAGAACGCTTCTCCGGACGACGCCGTCACGATCCATGCGCTGCTGACCGCGGCGGATGAAGACGATGCCGTGCGCAAGACACTGGAATCTCTGTCCACCCAGGGCTTCGCCGAAGCCGATCTCGATCAGATCGGTGTCATGGACGGCGAACCGGACGATGCCGTCTATGAAGGAGCCTATCAGGACGCGCTCGCCGGCAATGTCGCGATCGTGACCTTCTCGGCCTGACCGCTTCGTGGCGGCGGTCCTGCCGGGGAGGGCGAGTCGAAGTGCCGCGCGTAATCCGCATGGCTGTCCTGCCGTTGCATGCGCCCGGAACGGGCAGGCGATTCCGGTCCCGGAGGCATCTCCCGCGCCCCGGCGAATCCGGCCACGAAAGAATATTTCAAAAGATCCGTCACAATGTTGCAATAATGCGAGCTAAGGGGCGGAAATCATGTCGAAAACAGGGCGACCGGGTTGCCTTCGCGGGAAATGCGGTTTTTTCGATAAATCACTTGACGCAATGGGTGCATATGAGTAGTTTCCGCGCATCCCAAGGGCAGGCGGTAAGAGTGAACCGTCCAGCGCGATCTTAAGCGCAGGACCCAATCCTTTTAAACGCTGCCGGGTTACATAGGCGAATACGCGTCGATTGCATGACCGCGAGGTAACTCGTGGTCCTCTGGTTTTTCGCAGCGCCGGCCGCTCTCAGGAGCGTGCGGGCGCGATTCTGCATGTCTTGAAGGGTTCTCCTTTCAGGGCGCCGGGTCAGCGATTGACTGCAGTTGCATACGAATTTTTGGATGGACAAGGTAAAGGGCAAAGAATGCCGACCATCAACCAGCTGATCCGCAAGCCGCGGAAAGATCCGCCTAAGCGGAACAAGGTGCCGGCCATGGAGGCCTGCCCCCAGAAGCGTGGTGTTTGCACCCGCGTCTACACGACGACTCCGAAGAAGCCGAACTCGGCTCTGCGTAAGGTGGCCAAGATCCGCCTGACCAACGGGTTCGAGGTCATCGGTTACATCCCGGGTGAAGGCCACAACCTTCAGGAACACTCGGTGGTGATGATCCGTGGCGGCCGCGTGAAGGATTTGCCGGGTGTGCGCTACCACATCATCCGTGGTGTGCTCGATACCCAGGGCGTCAAGGATCGTAAGCAGCGCCGTTCGAAATACGGCGCGAAGCGGCCGAAGTAAGGAGCACACCAGATGTCCCGTCGTCACCGCGCTGAAAAACGCGAAATCAACCCGGATCCGAAATTCGGGGATACCACCGTCACCAAGTTCATGAACTCGATCATGTATGACGGCAAGAAATCTGTCGCCGAGAGCATTGTTTACGGTGCCTTCGACGTCGTTGAAAACAAGACCCGCGAGAACCCGATTGAAGTGTTCCACGCGGCTATTGAGAACGTCATGCCGCAAGTGGAAGTGCGCTCCCGCCGTGTCGGTGGTGCGACCTACCAGGTGCCGGTTGAAGTTCGTACCGAGCGCCGTCAGGCATTGGCAATCCGCTGGTTGATCACAGCCGCGCGCAACCGTAACGAAACCACGATGGTTGATCGCCTGTCCGGCGAACTGCTCGATGCGGCAAACAACCGTGGTACCGCAGTCAAGAAGCGCGAAGACACGCACCGGATGGCCGACGCCAACCGCGCGTTCTCGCACTATCGCTGGTAATTTGTGACTTCGAAGGGCTGACGCTATGTCGCGCACGCATAAAATCGAGGACTACCGCAACTTCGGCATCATGGCTCACATTGATGCGGGCAAGACCACCACGACGGAGCGGATCCTCTACTACACTGGCAAGAGCCACAAGATCGGTGAAGTCCATGACGGCGCGGCCACCATGGACTGGATGGAACAGGAGCAGGAGCGTGGCATCACGATCACCTCTGCTGCGACCACCGCTTTCTGGAAAGAAAAGCGTCTGAACATCATCGACACCCCGGGTCACGTCGACTTCACTATTGAAGTTGAACGGTCCCTGCGCGTGCTCGACGGTGCGGTCGCTCTTCTGGATGCGAACGCCGGTGTCGAACCGCAGACCGAGACTGTCTGGCGCCAGGCTGACAAGTATCACGTCCCGCGGATGATTTTCGTCAACAAGATGGACAAGCTCGGCGCGGATTTCGACCGCTGCGTCAAGATGATCAAGGACCGCCTCGGCGCGATCCCGCTTGTGATGCAGATCCCGGTGGGTGCGGAAAACGATTTCCTGGGGTGCATCGACCTTCTGAAAATGAAGGCGCTCATCTGGCAGGCCGAAAATCTCGGCGCCGCCTGGGATGAAGTCGATATCCCGGCTGAACTTGCGGACCGCGCGCAGGAAATGCGCGATCTCCTGATCGAGACCGCCGTCGAAGCTGACGAAGAAGCGATGGAAGCCTATCTGGAAGGCGAGGAGCCGACCTACGAGAGGCTTCAGGCCATGATCCGCAAGGGCACCATCAACAACGAATTCGTTCCGGTCTTCTGCGGTTCCGCGTTCAAGAACAAGGGCGTTCAGCCGCTTCTCGATGCGGTTGTCGATTATCTGCCGAGCCCGATCGAAGTTCCGGCGATCAAGGGTATCGATCCTAAGACCGAAGCTGAAGTCGATCGCCGGCCTTCCGACGAAGAACCTCTTAGCCTGTTGGCCTTCAAGATCGCCAACGACCCGTTCGTCGGCTCCCTGACATTCTGCCGCATCTACTCCGGTGTTCTGAACAAGGGTGTTTCCCTGCTCAATACCGTCAAGGACAAGCGCGAGCGTGTCGGCCGGATGATGCAGATGCACTCGAACTCCCGGGAAGACATCGATGTTGCCTATGCAGGCGACATTGTTGCGATCGCGGGCCTGAAGGACACCACGACCGGCGACACCCTGTGTGATCCGCTGAAGCCGGTGATCCTTGAACGCATGGAATTCCCTGCGCCGGTCATCGAGATCGCCGTCGAGCCGAAGACCAAGAGCGACCAGGAAAAGATGGGCCTTGCCCTGAACCGTCTGGCTGCCGAGGATCCGTCCTTCCGCGTGAAAACTGATGAAGAGTCCGGTCAGACCATCATCGCCGGCATGGGCGAGCTGCACCTGGACATCATCGTCGATCGCATGAAGCGCGAGTTCAAGGTCGAAGCGAATATCGGTGCGCCCCAGGTGGCGTACCGCGAGACCATCACCAAAGTGGCTGAAGTGGATTACACCCACAAGAAACAGTCTGGTGGTTCCGGCCAGTTCGCCCGCATCAAGCTCACCATCGAGCCGGGTGAATCGAACGCAGGCTTTGTCTTCGAAAGCAAGGTCGTCGGCGGTAACGTTCCCAAGGAATACATTCCGGGCGTTGCCAAAGGTATCGAAAGCGTCATGTCCTCCGGTCCGATTGCCGGGTTCCCGATGCTCGATATCAAGGCGACCCTGACCGACGGCGCATATCACGACGTTGACTCGTCCGTTCTGGCCTTTGAAATCGCCGGCCGTGCCGGTTTCCGCGAAGGCATTCAAAAAGCCGGCCCGAAACTTCTCGAGCCGATCATGAAGGTCGAGGTTGTCACCCCTGAAGACTACATGGGTGATGTGATCGGTGACCTGAACTCCCGCCGCGGCCAGATTGCTGGTACCGAAAACCGCGGTGTTGTCACGGTTATCACCGCCATGGTCCCGCTGGCCAACATGTTTGGTTACGTGAACAACCTGCGTTCCATGTCTCAGGGCCGCGCGCAATATTCGATGGTGTTCGATCACTACGAACAGGTGCCGCAGGCAGTCGCCGAGGAGGTCCAGGCGAAATACGCCTGACCCCAACCTCTTGCAGTCATTAAGAAATAGAGAAACGGAGTAATCCGATGGCGAAAGAAAAATTTGAGCGTACGAAGCCGCACGTTAACATTGGCACGATTGGCCACGTTGACCATGGCAAGACGACGCTGACAGCTGCAATCACGATGACGCTGGCTGAAACCGGCGGTGCGACAGCAAAAGCTTATGACGAGATTGACGGCGCGCCTGAAGAAAAGGCCCGCGGCATCACCATCTCCACGGCGCATGTCGAGTATGAGACGGAAAACCGTCACTATGCTCACGTCGACTGCCCGGGCCACGCCGATTATGTGAAGAACATGATCACCGGCGCGGCGCAGATGGATGGCGGCATTCTCGTGGTTTCGGCCGCGGACGGCCCGATGCCGCAGACCCGCGAGCACATCCTGCTTGCCCGTCAGGTCGGCGTTCCGGCGCTTGTCGTGTTCATGAACAAGGTTGACCAGGTCGACGACGAAGAGCTTATCGAGCTTGTCGAAATGGAAATCCGCGAGCTTCTGTCCTCCTACGAGTACCCGGGCGACGACATTCCGATCGTCAAGGGTTCGGCTCTGGCGGCTGTGGAAAACCGCGACCCGGCCATCGGCCGTGACGCGATCCGCGAGCTGATGGCTCAGGTCGATGCGTATATCCCGACGCCCGAGCGTCCGAAGGACATGCCGTTCCTGATGCCGATCGAAGACGTGTTCTCGATCTCCGGCCGTGGCACGGTTGTCACCGGCCGTGTGGAACGCGGCATCGTCAAGGTTGGCGAGGAAGTCGAGATTGTCGGCATCAAGGACACCACCAAGACGACGGTTACCGGCGTTGAAATGTTCCGCAAGCTGCTGGACAGCGGCGAAGCAGGCGACAACATCGGTGCCCTGATCCGCGGTGTTGCCCGTGAGGACGTCGAGCGCGGCCAGGTACTTTGCAAGCCGGGTTCGGTGACCCCGCACACGAAGTTCAAGGCCGAGGCCTACATCCTGACGAAGGAAGAAGGGGGGCGTCATACGCCGTTCTTCACCAACTACCGTCCGCAGTTCTACTTCCGTACGACGGACGTTACCGGTGTCGTGTCCCTGCCGGAAGGCACGGAAATGGTCATGCCGGGCGACAACGTGTCCGTTGACGTCGAACTGATCGTGCCGATCGCCATGGAAGAAGGCCTGCGTTTCGCTATCCGCGAAGGCGGCCGTACCGTCGGCGCTGGCGTCGTCGCATCCATCGTCGAATAATCGACAGCCGGGCCTGCCGGTGATTTTGAATGAAGCGCGGGCAGGCCCGCAGTCTTATTGGGAACAATAACAATGAACGGTCAGAATATCCGGATCCGCCTGAAAGCGTTTGACCACCGTATTCTGGACGCCTCCACCAAGGAGATCGTCAATACGGCAAAGCGGACCGGTGCTCAGGTGCGGGGTCCCGTACCGCTGCCGACGCGGATTGAGAAGTACACGGTGCTTCGCGGTCCGCACATCGATAAGAAAAGCCGGGATCAGTTCGAGATGCGCACGCATAAGCGTCTTCTCGATATCGTTGATCCGACGCCCCAGACGGTGGACGCGCTGATGAAGCTCGACCTTGCCGCTGGTGTTGACGTCGAGATCAAGCTCTAAAGCGGGTCAAAGGGGACACATCCATGCGTTCTGGAGTGATCGCTCAGAAAGTGGGCATGACCCGCATTTACAATGATGCGGGCGAGCATGTTCCGGTCACTGTTCTGCGGCTGGAAAATTGCCAGGTGGTTGCCCACCGGACTGACGAAAAAAATGGATACACCGCGCTGCAGCTCGGCGCCGGTATCCGTAAAGTAAAGAATACGCCCAAGGCGTTGCGCGGCCATTTTGCCATTGCAAAGGTCGAACCGAAGCGAACCGTCGCCGAGTTCCGCGTTACCGCGGATAACCTCATCGACGTCGGTGCCGAATTGACTGCGGACCATTACGTCGAAGGCCAGTTCGTCGACGTGACGGGTACATCCATCGGTAAGGGTTTTGCCGGTGCGATGAAGCGTCATAACTTCGGCGGCGGCCGTGCATCGCACGGTAACTCGGTCTCGCACCGCGCACACGGTTCCACCGGTCAGTGTCAGGACCCGGGCCGCGTGTTCAAGGGCAAGAAAATGGCCGGTCACATGGGCGATGCCCGCGTGACCACGCAGAACCTGAAGGTTGTGCGCACCGATGTTGAGCGTGGCCTGATCATGGTCGAGGGTTCTGTTCCGGGCGCCAAGGGCGGCTGGATCCTGGTCCGCGACGCGATCAAGAAGGCGCTGCCGGAAAATGTTCCGGTTCCGGGTGCATTCAAGGCATCCGAAGCGACTGAAGCCGCCGGGAAGGAGAGTGAGTGATGGAACTCCAGGTCAAGACCCTCGCAGGTGGGGCGGCCGGTTCGATCACGGTGTCTGACGAGATCTTCGGTCTCGAGCCGCGCACCGATTTGATCCACCGTGTGGTGCGCTGGCAGCTGGCGAAACGCCAGGCCGGCACCCACAAGACGCTGGGCCGTTCCGAAGTTTCCGGCACGACGAAGAAATTCGTCCGCCAGAAGGGTTCGGGCGGCGCGCGTCACGGCAACAAGAAGGCCCCGCAGTTCCGCGGTGGCGGCAGAGCATTCGGCCCGGTCGTTCGCGACCATGGCCACGATCTGCCCAAGAAGGTTCGCGCCCTCGGCCTGAGACATGCGCTGTCGGCGAAAGCCAAGGCGGACGGTATCGTTATCGTGGAAGACGCCAAGGCGGCCGAAGCGAAGACCAAGGCCCTGAAGGCACAGCTTGAAAAGCTTGGCCTGACCAGTGCCCTGGTGATCGACGGCGCCGAAGTCGATAACAATTTCGTACTGGCATCGCGCAACATTCCGCATCTGGATGTGTTGCCGGTACAGGGCATCAACGTCTACGACATTCTGCGGGCTCACACCCTGGTGTTGACGAAGGCCGCGGTGTCCGCACTTGAGGAGCGTTTCAAATGAGCAAACTTCCTCACTATGACAAAATCGTCGGCCCGGTAATCACCGAGAAGGCGACAATGGCTTCCGAAGAGAACAAGGTTGTCTTCAAAGTTGCGAACGATGCAACGAAGCCGGAAATCAAGGCCGCAGTCGAAGCGCTGTTCGGTGTCAAGGTCACGGCGGTGAACACCCTCGTCCGCAAGGGCAAGGTCAAGCGCTTCCGCGGACGTCTGGGCCGTCAGTCTGACTTCAAGAAGGCCGTCGTAACGCTGCAGGAAGGTCACGCAATCGACGTGACCACCGGGCTCTAAGGCGGGGACTTAAGAAAAATGGCACTTAAGACATTCAACCCAACGTCCCCAGGCCGCCGTCAGCTGGTTCAGGTTGACCGCGCCGGTCTCTGGAAGGGCAAGCCGGTCAAGACTTTGACCGAAGGCCTGTCCAAGTCCGGCGGACGCAACAATACCGGTCGCCTGACGTCTCCGAACCGCGGTGGCGGTCACAAGCGGTCCTACCGTCTTGTCGACTTCAAGCGGCGCAAATGGGACGTGCCGGCAACGGTCGAGCGCCTGGAATACGATCCGAACCGGACCGCATTCATCGCTCTGATCCGTTACGAAGACGGTGAGCTTAGCTACATCCTGGCGCCGCAGCGCCTGGCTGCGGGCGATACCGTGGTGGCCGGCGAAAGCGTCGACGTGAAGCCGGGCAACGCCGCGCCGCTGTCGCGTATTCCGGTCGGCACGATCGTACACAATATCGAACTGAAGCCGGGCAAGGGCGCCCAGATCGCCCGCTCCGCGGGCGCTTTCGTTCAGATCGTGGGCCGTGACCAGGGTTACACCACGCTGCGCCTGATGTCGGGTGAGCAGCGCCGTGTTCTGGGAACCTGTATGGCAACCGTTGGCGCCGTGTCCAATCCGGACCACTCCAACGTGAACCTGGGTAAAGCAGGCCGATCCCGTTGGCTCGGCATTCGTCCGCACACTCGCGGTGTTGCCATGAACCCGGTCGACCACCCGCACGGCGGTGGTGAAGGCCGGACTTCCGGTGGACGTCATCCGGTTACCCCTTGGGGTAAACCGACCAAAGGCAAACGCACACGGCGCAACAAGCAGACCGATAAGTTTATCGTCCGCAGCCGCCACGCGCGTAAGAAGTAAAGGACAAGGATCGTGGCACGTTCGATCTGGAAAGGTCCGTTTGTCGACGGGTATCTGCTGAAAAAAGCGGACAAGGTTCGTGAATCCGGCCGGAACGAGGTCATCAAGACCTGGAGCCGCCGCTCAACGGTTTTGCCGCAGTTCGTAGGTTTGACCTTCGGCGTCTATAACGGTCAAAAGCACGTCCCGGTGCAGGTGTCTGAAGAGATGATTGGTCACAAGCTCGGTGAGTTTTCACCGTCCCGGACCTATTATGGACACGGCGCCGACAAGAAGGCGAAGAGGAAGTAACGATGGGCAAGCCGAAGCGTGAGCGGACGCTCGCTGACAATGAGGCCCGGGCGATGACCCGCATGCTGCGCGTTTCGCCGCGCAAGCTGAACCTCGTTGCGGCTTCGATCCGTGGTAAAAAAGTCGGCTCCGCCATCGCGGACCTGACATTCTCCCGTAAGCGCATCGCGCAGGACGTCAAGAAGACCCTGATGTCCGCCGTCGCCAACGCGGAAAACAACCATGACCTGGACATCGACAACCTGGTGGTTGCCGAAGCTCATGTTGGCAAGGCCTTTGTCATCAAGCGGTTCCAGGCCCGTGCACGCGGACGCGTCGGCCGGATCGAGAAGCCTTTCTCGAACCTGACCATCGTCGTTCGTGAAACTGAGGAGATTGCCTGATGGGACACAAGACAAACCCGATCGGCATGCGCCTCGGGATCAACCGCACCTGGGATTCCCGCTGGTATGCGAACAAGAACGAATACGGCGATCTTCTTCATGAAGACTTCCGCATCCGTGAGTTCCTGCTGAAGGAACTGAAGCAGGCAGCGGTCTCCAAGGTGGTTATCGAGCGCCCGCACAAGAAGTGCCGTGTTGCCATTCATTCCGGTCGTCCGGGTGTGGTCATCGGCAAGAAGGGCGCCGATATCGAGCGTCTTCGCAAGAAGATCGCTGAAATCACGAATTCGGAAGTGCATCTCAACATTGTTGAAGTGCGCAAGCCGGAAATCGACGCGACCCTGGTTGCCGCTTCGATCGCTCAGCAGCTGGAACGCCGTGTTGCCTTCCGCCGCGCCATGAAGCGGGCCGTTCAGTCCGCCATGCGTCTCGGCGCCCAGGGCATCCGGATCAACTGCGGCGGCCGTCTCGGTGGCGCGGAAATCGCGCGTATCGAATGGTACCGTGAAGGCCGCGTGCCGCTTCACACCTTGCGTGCCGACATCGACTACGGTGTCGCAAGCGCTCACACGGCTTATGGCGTGTGCGGTGTGAAGGTCTGGATCTTCAAAGGTGAAATTATGGAGCACGATCCGATGGCGTCCGAACGCCGCGCGACCGCTGCTTCCGAAGGACATCAGGGTGATCGCGGCGGACGCCGGGATCGGGGCCGCGAGCGCGCAGCTTAAGTCAAGCTGCCCGCCGCTCGTAAGAAAAGAAAGACGAGAGAAGAACGATGCTGCAACCGAAGCGCACAAAGTTCCGCAAGCAGCACAAAGGCCGCATTCACGGCTTGTCGAAGGGAGGCACCGACCTCAACTTCGGCGCATTCGGTCTGAAGGCTTTGGAGCCGGAACGTGTGACAGCACGTCAGATCGAAGCGGCCCGTCGTGCTATGACCCGTCACATGAAACGTGCGGGTCGTGTTTGGATCCGTATCTTCCCGGACGTCCCGGTTTCTTCGAAACCTGCCGAAGTCCGCATGGGTAAAGGTAAGGGTTCGCCGGATTTCTGGGCTTGTCGTGTCAAGCCTGGCCGGATCATGTTTGAAATCGACGGTGTGCCGGAAGACATTGCGCGTGAAGCCATGCGTCTTGCCGCCGCCAAACTGCCGATCAAGTGCCGTTTCGTTCAGCGTATCGGCGAGTAGGGCAGGCGAGGAGTTACAGCCATGAAGGCTTCCGATGTAAGGGCAAAGACCCTCGATGAGCTCCGCAGTGAGCTTGAGGGCCTGAAGAAAGAGCAGTTCAACCTGCGCTTCCAGAAGGCAACGGGTCAGCTTGAAAATACTGCGCGTGTCCGGCAAATCCGCCGCGATGTCGCGCGCATCCAGACGATCATGCGCGATAAGCGTGTGACGGCGAACGCGTAAGGAGACGGCCATGCCGAAGCGTATCCTGCAGGGCACCGTTGTCAGCGACGCCAATGACAAGACGGTCACGGTGAACGTGGAGCGCCGCTTCACACACCCGCTTTTGAAGAAGACTGTGCGCCGGACGAAGAAGTACCGGGCGCACGACGAAACCAACAATTACAAGGTCGGCGATTCTGTTCAGATCGAAGAGTGCGCGCCGATCTCGAAAAACAAACGTTGGACCGTGGTCACCCAGTAGTGATCGCGCTCCATTCAGTGAGCATCAAGCGCACGCGACCCGTGCGCCACTAGAAGAACAAGGCAGCCAGTCATGATTCAGATGCAAACAAACCTCGACGTCGCCGATAATTCCGGTGCCCGTCGTGTCATGTGCATCAAAGTGCTCGGCGGCTCCAAGCGCAAATACGCCAAGGTCGGAGACATTATCGTCGTTTCCGTGAAAGAGGCTATTCCGCGGGGGCGCGTCAAGAAGGGCGACGTGATGAAGGCTGTCGTCGTGCGCACGGCTAAGGATATCCGCCGTCCCGATGGCAGCGTGATCCGGTTCGACCGCAATGCGGCCGTGCTGGTCAACAACAACAAGGAGCCCGTCGGCACCCGTATCTTCGGACCGGTGCCGCGTGAACTCCGCGCAAAGAACCACATGAAGATTATTTCGCTCGCGCCGGAGGTGCTCTGATGGCTGCGAAAATTAAAAAAGGCGATACGGTGGTCGTGTTGACCGGTCGTGACAAGGGCAAGTCGGGTGAGGTCATTCAGATTCTGACGTCCGACAACAAGGCTCTGGTCCGCGGCATCAATATGGTCCGCCGTCACCAGAAGCAGACCCAGGCGCAGGAAGCCGGCATCGTGGCGAAGGAAGCTCCGATCCACATGTCGAACCTCGCATTGGCCGATCCGAAGGACGGCAAGGCGACCCGCGTCGGCTTCAAAGTTCAGGACGATGGCACCAAGGTTCGTGTGGCCAGGCGTTCGGGAGACCTGATCGATGGCTGAGACTACTTACGTGCCGCGTCTCAAGACGCATTACAATGAAGTCGTGCGCAAGCAGCTTCTTGAAAAGTTCGAATACAAGAACGTCATGCAGGTTCCGCAGCTGGAAAAGGTCGTCTTGAATATCGGTGTCGGTGAAGCCGTCGGCGATTCCAAGAAGGCCCGCATCGCAGCGGACGACCTGGCGGCGATTGCCGGTCAGAAGCCGGTCATCACCATGGCGAAGAAATCCATCGCGACCTTCAAGGTCCGCGAAGGCATGCCGCTCGGCGTCAAGGTCACCTTGCGCAGCCAGCAGATGTTCGAATTTCTTGATCGTCTCATCACCATCGCGCTACCGCGCGTGCGTGACTTTCGGGGTCTGAACCCGAAGAGCTTCGATGGCCGCGGCAACTATGCCATGGGTATCAAGGAACACATCGTGTTTCCGGAAGTCGAGTACGACAAGGTCGACCAGATCTGGGGCATGGACGTGATCGTTTGCACCACGGCGCCGACGGATGACGAAGCACGCGAGCTTCTGCGCGCGTTCAACTTCCCGTTCACGAAGTAACGGGCAAGGAAGGGATCGACGATGGCGAAGAAAAGCGCAATCGAGAAAAACAAGCGCCGCGAGAAGCTTGTAAAGAAATACGCAGAGAAGCGCGCTGCTCTGAAGGCACTGGCGAAAGATGAAAGCCTGTCCCTGGAAGAGCGCTACAACGCCCGTCTCAAGCTGGCTGAATTGCCGCGGAATTCCGCGCCGAACCGCGTTCGCAATCGTTGCGAAGTGTCCGGCCGTCCGCGCGGTTATTATCGCAAGCTGAAGATGTCGCGTATTGCGCTTCGTGAACTGGGTTCCCTGGGCAAGATCCCGGGCCTGGTCAAGTCGAGCTGGTAAGGAGAAACTCCGATGGCAATTTCTGATCCGTTGGGGGATATGCTGACCCGAATTCGCAACGCTCAAATGCGTCGCAAAAACAAGGTCAGTTCACCAAATTCCAAATTGCGCGCGCACGTACTTGATGTGCTCGCAAAAGAGGGTTACATCCGTGGCTACACCACGGTTGAATACGAGGGCGGTAAGTCCGAGTTGGAAATCGAACTGAAGTATTTCGATGGCGAGCCGGTTATCCGCACGATTGAGCGGGTTTCCAAGCCGGGTCGCCGCGTTTACTCATCGGTGAGAAATATCCCGCATGTCTCCAATGGCCTGGGCGTGTCGATCATATCGACTCCGCGCGGCGTCATGAGCGACCATCAGGCGCGGGATGAAAATGTAGGTGGTGAGGTACTCTGCCGCGTCTTCTGATGCGTCAGTCTCGCTTTTGAAACAACGACAAGGTTGGTCAAATGTCTCGTATTGGCAAAAAGCCAGTCCCCGTGCCAAGCGGGGTAACGGCATCGATCGACGGTCAGACTGTTACGATCAAGGGTCCGAAAGGCGAAAAGTCTTTCATGCTCAATGATCTCGTTCTGGCCGAAATGACGGATGACGGTATCAGGATTGATCCGCGCAACGACACCAAACCGGCTCGCTCCATGTGGGGCATGAGCCGGACCATGGTGGCGAACCTGATCACCGGCGTGACCGAGGGCTTCAAGAAAGACCTCGCCATGACCGGTGTCGGTTACCGCGCCCAGATCCAGGGCAAGAACCTTCAGCTGGCGCTGGGTTTCTCGCACGACGTCATTTATCAGATTCCGGAAGGGATCGATATCGCGTGCCCGAAACCGACGGAAATCAGCATCTCCGGAACCGACAAACAACGTGTCGGTCAGGTTGCTGCTGAAATTCGTGATTTCCGCCCGCCTGAGCCCTACAAGGGCAAAGGCGTTCGATATGCAGGCGAGTTCATCGTCCGCAAAGAAGGCAAGAAGAAGTAACGGACCAGGATCATGGCGAATAGCAAACAAGCTTTCGAGCGCCGTCGCGATCGCGTGCGTCGTTCGATCAGGAAAGCCGCAGGAGAGCGTCCGCGTCTTTCTATCTTCCGCTCGTCGAAGCAGATCTACGCCCAGATCATTGACGATGCGAAGGGGCATACGATTGCCTCTGCTTCAACGATCGAAAAAGATGTCAAGGGCAACCTGAAAACGGGCGCCGACGTTGCTGCAGCCGCAGCCGTTGGCAAACTTGTCGCCGAGCGCGCAGTCGCGGCCGGCGTCAAGCAGGTCGTGTTCGACCGAGGCGGGTACCAGTATCATGGGCGTGTGAAAGCGCTTGCTGATGCAGCTCGTGAGGGTGGACTTGAATTCTGACCAGCGCCCGCTGGCGCTTTTAAGAACGGAAGACGTATAATATGGCGAGACAGGAACATCGCGATCGCGACGAGCGAGACAGCGAATTCGTCGACAAGCTCGTTCACATCAACCGCGTAGCCAAAGTGGTCAAGGGTGGCCGTCGCTTCGGCTTCGCAGCTCTGGTTGTGGTTGGTGATCAGAAGGGCCGTGTCGGCTTCGGTCATGGCAAGGCGCGTGAAGTGCCGGAAGCCATCCGGAAGGCAACAGAAGCCGCAAAGCGCACGATGATCCGTGTGCCGCTGCGCGAAGGCAGGACGCTGCACCACGATGTGGAAGGCCGTCATGGCGCCGGCAAGGTGCTGCTGCGGGCCGCTCCGGCCGGTACTGGCATCATCGCGGGTGGCCCGATGCGTGCCGTCTTCGAAACGCTCGGCGTTCAGGACGTTGTGGCCAAGTCGCTGGGGACCTCCAACCCCTACAACATGGTTCGCGCGACTTTCGCCGCGCTGACCAAGGAAGACAGCCCGCGCTCCGTCGCTGCCCGCCGTGGCCTCAAGGTCTCTGTGTTGCAGTCCCGGCGCCGTGACAACAACGAAGAGGCGGCTCCGGCTGCCGCTGAGGCTTGACCTTAGCGGTACCGGTTCCCAGCTGAAAGAGGGTAGGTTCCATGGCGAACACCGAAAAGACTGTCACGGTCGAACAGATCGGCAGCCCGCTGCGCCGTCCGAAGGATCAGCGCGCGACGCTTGTCGGTCTCGGCCTGAACAAGATGCACCGCCGTAAAACACTGAAGGACACTCCGGAAGTGCGCGGCATGATCAATAAGGTCCAGCATCTCGTGCGTGTTGTCGAAGACAACGCGTAACAACGGGGTGAGGAGAGAAAAACATGAAGCTCAACGAACTTCGTGACAACGAAGGTGCCGCGAAAGACCGCACCCGCGTTGGCCGCGGTATCGGTTCCGGCAAGGGCAAGACCGGCGGCCGTGGCGTCAAGGGTCAGAAGTCCCGGTCCGGCGTCGCGATCAAAGGCTTTGAAGGCGGTCAGATGCCGCTTCACCGGCGTCTGCCGAAGCGCGGGTTCACGAACATTTTTGCCAAGGACTACACGACAGTGTCCGTCGGCCGTGTTCAGAAAGCCATCGATGCCGGCAAGCTCAATGCGTCCGAGACGGTCACCGTCAAAGCGCTGCAAGCCGCTGGCGTCGTCAAGCGGATCCGTGACGGTGTGCGTCTCGTTGCCAATGGTGAACTCACCGCGGCAGTGACCTTTGAAGTTGCCGGTGCCTCCAAGGGCGCCGTAGCAGCGATTGAAAAAGCGGGCGGCAAGGTTGCCGTTCTGGGAGCTCAGGCTTAACAGCCTGGGCTTTTCCCATTTTGTCAGCAAGTATCTGACCGGAGTAGGGCATGGCATCGGCCGCCGAGCAACTGGCGTCAAATCTCAATTTCTCAGCTTTCGCCAAGGCTGAAGAGCTCAAAAAGCGCATCTGGTTCACACTGGGGGCGCTTTTGGTTTATCGACTGGGCACCTATATTCCGATGCCCGGTATCAATCCTGAAGCTTTCGCGCAGGCCTTCAACCAGGCCCAGTCCGGCATCATCGGCATGTTCAACATGTTTTCCGGTGGTGCGGTTCAGCGCATGGCGATCTTCGCCCTCGGCATCATGCCGTATATTTCCGCTTCCATCATCATGCAGCTCATGACGACCGTCGTGCCGACACTGGAGCAGCTGAAGAAGGATGGCGAACAGGGCCGCAAGGTCATCAACCAGTATACCCGTTACGGAACGGTCATCCTGGCTGCGTTCCAGGCCTACGGCATCGCGGTCGGGCTGGAAGGGGCGGCGAATGTCGTCACCGATCCGGGCTGGTTCTTCCGCGCGTCCACCGTCATCACGCTGGTCGGCGGCACCATGTTCCTGATGTGGCTGGGTGAGCAGATCACCTCGCGCGGCATCGGCAACGGCATTTCGCTGATCATCTTCGCCGGCATCGTGGCAGGTCTTCCGTCCGCCATCGTGCAGACGCTGGAACTCGGGCGTCAGGGCTCGCTTGCGACCTGGATCATTCTTGCCGTCATCATTCTTGCAATCGTCGTGATCGCGTTCATCGTCTTCATGGAACGGGCACAGCGCCGCCTGCTGATCCAGTATCCAAAGCGGCAGATGGGCAATCAGATGATGCAGGGACAGACGTCGTTCCTGCCGCTGAAGCTCAACACCGCCGGTGTGATTCCGCCGATTTTCGCCTCTTCCCTGCTGCTGGTTCCGGCAACGGTCGCCGGTTTCGGCCAGGGGTCGGGCAATGAATGGCTGACCTACATCACCGCGGCGCTCGGTCACGGCCAGCCCCTCTACATGGTCTTTTACGCGGCCATGATCATCTTCTTCTGTTTCTTCTATACGGCCATCGTTTTCAATCCGAGCGATACCGCCGATAACCTGAAGAAGCATGGAGGCTTTATACCGGGGATCCGTCCGGGGGAGCGGACGGCTCAGTATATCGACCACGTGCTGACGCGCATTACCACTGTCGGCGCGATTTACATCACCATCGTTTGTCTATTACCCGAATTCCTCATTTCGGCGACGGGCGTTCCGTTCTATTTCGGAGGAACCTCATTGTTGATTGTCGTAAGCGTGACAATGGATACCGTATCCCAGATTCAGGGACACCTGCTTGCGCATCAATATGAAGGTCTGGTGAAAAAAGCGAAATTAAGTGGGAGGCGTCGATGAGGCTAATTCTGGTAGGACCGCCAGGAGCGGGGAAGGGGACGCAGGCCGCGCGCCTCGTCGAGAAACACGGCATACCGCAACTCTCCACCGGAGACATGTTGCGGGCCGCCGTGGCGGCCCGAACCCAGGTCGGCCTCAAGGCCAAGGAAGTGATGGATGCCGGCGGTCTCGTTTCTGACGAGATCGTCGTTGGCATTATCCACGACCGGATCGCGGAAGACGATGCCAGGAAGGGTTTCATTCTGGACGGGTTTCCGCGGACTCTCGCTCAGGCGGAAGCGCTCGACAAGATGCTTCTGGCCGACGATCAGAAGCTGGACGCCGTCCTTGAACTGCGCGTCGACCAGACCAAACTTGTCGATCGGATCATCAAACGCGCCGCAGACGCCAAGGCCGCCGGCCAGCCGGTGCGCAAGGATGATGACCCGGAAGTTTTCAAGCAGCGCCTTGAAGCTTACAATCGCGATACCGCAATCGTGGTGCCTTATTACGACAAGGCAAATCTGCTGTCTGTGATTGACGGCATGCAGTCTATCGATGAAGTCACGGCTTCCATAGAAACCGCGCTGCAAGGACTTGACGAAAAGGTTTAGAGCCGTTAAACGACGCGCTCTACCTTACAGTTTAGCCGGTTCCATGACAATGGGACCGGCATTCTCTGTGCCGGGGCTGCCCCGGCATTTTCGTACCCCGCAAGGGCCGGAACTCCACCGGACGCGGGTTTTTGCTCTCTGCGGCACGGCCTTTGCGGCTGGCCGCTCAACATGGAGACGAACGTGGCACGTATTGCAGGCGTTAACATCCCGACGAACAAGCGCGTTATCATCGCGCTTCAGTATATTCACGGCATCGGCGCGAAATTCGCTCAGGAAATCATCGAAAAGAACAATATCGATGCTGCCCGCCGCGTCAATGAGCTTTCCGATTCGGAAGTTCTCTCGATCCGCGAAACCATCGACCGCGATTATATGGTGGAAGGTGACCTTCGCCGTGACACCGCGATGAACATCAAGCGTCTTATGGACCTTGGCTGCTACCGCGGCCTGCGTCACCGTCGCGGCCTTCCGGTTCGCGGTCAGCGGACGCATACGAACGCTCGTACCCGCAAGGGTCCGGCGAAGCCGATCGCAGGCAAGAAGAAATAATTACCGCACAGCGATTGGCGGTGGAGCTGCCGGAATTACGGCAGTGAAGAGATCAAAACAAGGACAAGAAAATGGCTAAAGAAACGACGCGCGTGCGTCGCCGCGAACGCAAGAACATTTCTTCTGGCGTCGCGCATGTGAACTCCACATTCAACAACACGATGATCACGATCACCGATGCACAGGGCAATACGATCTCCTGGTCGTCCGCCGGTACTCTCGGTTTCAAGGGGTCGCGCAAATCCACGCCGTACGCAGCCCAGGTTGCCGCGGAAGATGCTGCGAAGAAAGCCGCCGAACACGGCATGCGCACGCTGGAAGTCGAGGTTCGCGGTCCAGGTTCCGGTCGTGAATCCGCTCTGCGCGCCCTGCAGGCCGCCGGTTTCCTCATCACGTCCATCCGCGACGTGACGCCGATACCGCACAATGGCTGCCGTCCGCGCAAGCGCCGCCGCGTCTAAGGCTTCCCGCTTTAGTTACTAGTTTCTCCAAATGGCAAGGAATGGCTCGGCCTTCAAAGCCGGGCGGGATAGCCGAAGGGACGAAAACGTGACCATTCAAAAAAACTGGCAAGAACTGATCAAGCCGACCAAACTCGAGATCAAGCCGGGCGACGATCCCCGCTTTCTGGCGACTGTCGTTGCCGAACCGCTTGAGCGTGGCTACGGTCTGACCCTGGGCAACGCGCTGCGCCGTATCCTGCTGTCCTCCCTGCAGGGTGCCGCCGTGACCGCGGTCCAGATTGACGGTGTTCTGCACGAATTCTCGTCGATCCCGGGCGTCCGGGAAGATGTCACCGACATCGTGCTCAACATCAAGGAAATCGCCATCCGCATGGAAGGCGAAGGTCCCAAGCGCATGGTCGTGCGCAAACAGGGTCCGGGTGCCGTCACCGCCGGTGACATCCAGACAGTCGGCGATGTCGAGGTTCTCAACCCGGAGCTGGTGCTCTGCACGCTGGATGAAGGCGCTGAAATCCGCATGGAATTCACCGTCAACACCGGCAAGGGCTATCACTCCTCCGATCGCAACCGTCCGGAAGATGCTCCGATCGGCCTCATTCCGGTCGACAGCCTGTATTCACCGGTCAAGAAGGTCTCCTACAAGGTGGAAAACACCCGTGAAGGCCAGGTTCTTGACTATGACAAGCTGACCCTGACTGTCGAAACCGATGGTTCGGTCAAGCCGGATGATGCCGTGGCCTTTGCGGCGCGTATTCTGCAGGATCAGCTCTCCATCTTCGTCAATTTCGAAGAGCCTCAGCGCGAAGTGGCCGAGGACTCCGTTCCGGAACTCGCGTTCAACCCGGCGCTTCTCAAGAAAGTCGACGAACTGGAACTGTCCGTCCGGTCCGCCAACTGCCTGAAGAACGACAATATCGTGTATATTGGCGATCTAATTCAGAAGACCGAAGCGGAAATGCTGCGGACACCGAATTTCGGCCGCAAGTCGCTCAACGAGATCAAGGAAGTTCTCGCCCAGATGGGTCTCCATCTCGGCATGGAAGTCGCCAACTGGCCGCCTGAGAACATCGACGATCTCGCCAAGCGCTACGAAGACCATCAGTATTAAGGGACGTACGCGTCCCTAGAGCATCCCGCGTTCGGTTGAATGCGGACAAGATGCTCGCCGACGAAAGAATTGAGCGACTTGTCCGTAGTCAGGTGATCCGCCTGAATACGGGTTGCTCTTGAGGATAAACCGGGCAAGTGCTTCAATGGTTCAAGCAGACTGCCTGACAGAAAAAGGAGAGGGCCATGCGCCACGGTAAATCCGGCCGCAAGCTCAACCGGACTTCTAGCCACCGCAAGGCTATGTTCGCGAATATGGCAGCGTCGCTGATCAAGCACGAGCAGATCGTCACGACCTTGCCGAAGGCCAAGGAAATGAAGCCGATCATCGACAAGCTCATCACCCTGGGCAAGCGCGGTGGTCTTCATGCACGCCGCCAGGCCATTTCGCAGATTCGCGACACGGCGATGGTCGCGAAGCTGTTCGAAACGCTCGGTGAGCGCTACAAGGACCGCAACGGCGGATATTCCCGTGTGCTGAAGGCCGGTTTTCGCTACGGCGACAACGCGCCTCTGGCGGTTATCGAACTTGTTGACCGGGATCCGGAAGCGCGCGGCGCAGAAGACCGTGCCCGCACCGAAGCCGCAGAAGCGGCAGAAAACGCTGCGTAAGAAAAACTTTCGCGGCATGATTGTAGAGGCGGGCCATTGGTCCGCCTTTGTCGTTTCCCGTAGTGCGGCAGCGGGTTGGTACGTTTTTTCCCCTAGCAATTTTTTACATTATCAATGATTTAAGAAGTCACGTTTATCTTGCCTTTCAGTGCCTTAACTACGTTTTGATCAGGCTGGGGAGATACACTGTGATTGGCAAGAAAAATTCAGGCGGGAAGAGAAAACTATCGTCTCTACGTCTTTCCTTTGTCATTCCTGCTTTGATGATTGTGGTCACGGTTGCGGCTTGTGCCGCAGTTGGCGTGATCGGATATATGACCGGCCGGGATGGTTTGCAAAAAGCCGCTGAAGCGGAACTTGGAATGGTGATTACGGCACGGTCCGCCCTGCTGGAATCCAGGTTGAAGTCCGCTCAGGCGGAGATCGTCAATCTCGCGTCGAGCGTAGCGGATCCCCTGAGCAATCTGGGCAACGCGGCGATGAACCTTTCCAAGGAAAAGGAAGAAATTCTCAGCCTGTTCCACGGGCCGCAGACCGCCGATGAGCGTGCGGCTATTACCGGCAAGGAACAGAAGACCATGTACGCCTGGCGCCACTCCGAGGCGCATCCGGCATTTTACAATGTCTGGAAGAATGGCGGTTACTCAGATGTCTATCTGATCGATTCCGACGGGCTTATCCTTTACTCGGTGACCAAGGGCGGCGAGTTCCTCTCGAAAATAGGCGATGGAAGTGTCGTGGACGGCTCCGGGCTGGAGACTGTCTATAATACCGCCAGGGGCCTGGGCGAGGGTGAGATCGCAACAAGCGTTTTTGAATCCTACGGTCCGGCGGGCGGCGTAAGTTCGCTGTTTCTTGCTTCACCCGTGTTCATGAATTCCTTTGGAACAATCACCCTGACCGGTGTGGTTGTCATGCGGATCGATTCCTCCTTCCTCAACAATGTTGTCGCAAGCAGAGACGATCTCGGCAAAACCGGCCAGGTCTATGTCGTCGATCATGACGGTACCCTGCTCAGCGATTTGCCGCTGGCAGACGAGCGGACTGCGCTGGTTGTAAAAAGCACTGCAGAACCTGCCCTTGCCGCTGCGGGCGGTACGGAAACTGCTGCGGTGGTCACCGGAACCGACGGTGTGGCCGACCTGATGGTGGCGCGTCCTCTCACCTTCCAGGGACAGAGCTGGGCGATTGTTGCTGAAAAGAGCGTTGAGGAAACGCTTTCGGCCGTGGCCAACATGCGCAATCAGATGTTCATGTGGTCGCTGATCACGATTGCCGTTGCCGCCGTTATCGCGCTTTTCTTCTCCCGTTCCATAACCGGGCCGCTTTCCACTCTTGTCGGGGCGCTGAACGCGATTGCTTCCGGCGATCTGGAAGCTGAAATCACCGCGGCGAACCGCAAGGATGAAATCGGCGACATCGGCCGCGCCGTTGTGCAGATCCGCCAGAACGCGGCCGAGGAAAACGAACGCCGCGCGACGGAAGAAGCCGATGCCGCCCAGCGTCAGGCAACGCAGCGTCACGAGATGCTGTCGAGCCTAGCCGGAGACTTCGAGGCGACAGTCGGCACAGTGGTCGACAAGGTTGCCCGCTCGGCCAGCAAACTGCGCGAGTCGGCGACCAACATGCGCGCAATGACCGACAGCGCCGGCGAGACTTCCGCCAATGCGGCCGAGATGTCGCAAAATACGCTGGCCGAGGTGGAATCCATCGCAGCCGCGTCCGACCAGCTGTCGAGCTCGATCCAGGAAATCTCAACGCTGATCGAGCGATCTTCGAGTGTTGCCGCCACCGCGACCAAACGGGCGGAAACGACCAACGAGACGGTGAAATCGCTCGCCGAAGCCGCGAACCGTATCGGCGAGGTCATTACCTTGATCAGCGACATCGCCGACCAGACCAACCTTCTTGCCCTGAACGCCACCATCGAGGCGGCGCGAGCCGGCGAGGCGGGCAGGGGCTTTGCGGTCGTGGCGTCCGAGGTCAAGGATCTGGCGGCCCAGACCGGAAAGGCGACCGGAGAGATCCAGCAGCAGATCGATGCAATCCGCGGTGCGACCGACGATGCGGTCGATGCGATCGGCGACATCCAGAAGACCATCGACGACATCACCAAGTCGGTGAGCGAAGTTGCCGCGGCCGTGACGGAACAGAGCTACGCGACACAGGGGATTGCGGAAAACACCCAGCGGGCAGCCGGCGGGACTTCCAAGGTCACCGAAGATATCCGCAACGTGTCGTCGCTTTCCAACGACACCAACATGGCCGCGCAGAACTTCTCCGAGGAAGCCGCGGACATGGCGATGGAGGCCGAACAGCTTGACAAGGAAGTGCGCAGCTTCCTGGATCAGGTCCGCTCCGCCTGACAGCGAACATGTCTGAAATGAAAAGAGCCGCCGGATTTCCGGCGGCTCTTTGCTTTTGTGTTTGCCTCTTTTCCTCCCTATCTGCCATGTATCGCAGGAAACTTGATAGATTCGAAGGTAAGGGGTCCGGCAATGCGCCCGACGAATTCTGGTAACACCCGGCATATGCTGCGGGTGATTTTGGCGGGACTGCTCGCACTCTGGCCTGTTGCGGGGGGCGCACAGACCGCGCAGCCCTCACCGGCCGATCTGCGGCTCGTCCCGCAGAATGAAACGCAGATCAAGCTGTCGTTCGCTCCGATCGTCAAAAAGGTCGCCCCGGCAGTCGTCAATGTCTATGCCAGCCGCAAGGTCGTGCAGCGCCGGCAGGTCTCGCCTTTCTTCGACGATCCCTTCTTCCGCCGGTTTTTCGGCCAGCCCGGTGGCGGTTTCGACCGGCCGCGGCAAAGGGTGGAATCCTCTCTTGGCTCGGGGGTGATCATTTCCGCCGACGGAACCGTGATCACCAACCATCACGTCATCAAGGACGCGGATGAAGTGCGGGTGGCCCTGAGCGACCGGCGCGAGTTCGACGCAGATATCGTTCTCATGGACGAGCGCACCGACCTGGCGGTGCTTAAAATCCGCGGGGAAGGCCCCTTCGAACATGTGGCGTTCGCCGATTCCGACAGTCTGGAGGTCGGCGATATCGTTCTTGCCATCGGCAATCCCTTCGGCGTCGGGCAGACCGTGACGCAGGGCATCGTCTCCGCGACGGCCAGGACCCAGGTGGGGGTAACGGATTTCCAGTTCTTCATTCAGACGGATGCGGCGATCAATCCCGGCAATTCCGGCGGAGCGCTGGTGGACATGGCCGGCGGGCTTGTCGGCATCAACACGGCAATTTTCTCCCGCTCCGGCGGGTCCAACGGCATAGGCTTCGCCATACCGGCGCATATGGCGCGGTTTGTGGCGCAGGCGGCAGATCATGGCGGCAAGGTGCAACGGCCCTGGCTGGGAGCGACCGTTCAGATCGTCAATGCCGAGATCGCCGAAGCCCTTTCCCTGGACAGGCCCCGCGGCGTGCTGGTGACGGCGGTCTTCGAAGGTTCGCCGGCACAGGAAGCCGGCCTCAAGGTCAGCGATCTGGTGATCGCGGTCGATGGCAAGGAAGTGGTCGACCCGAATTCCTTCGGCTATCGCTTCGCGACCAAGATGATCGGCGAGAAGACGGAATTTCAGGTGCTGCGTGACGACAGGGAGATCACGCTGTCCATTTCCCTGAGACCCGCGCCCGAGACGACCTCGCGCGATACCCGCGAAATGAAGGAATACTCCCCGTTCGAGGGAACGACCGTGATGAACCTGTCTCCGGCGGTGGCCGAGGAACTCGGTCTTGAGGGAGGCGTCTTCGACGGGGTCGTCATCGCGGAGGTCAAAGGGGGCAGCGCCGCCGACCGGGTCGGACTACGGCCCGGAGATATCGTTCGCGGTGTGAACCGGCAAAAGATTGAAACGACGCGTATGCTGGAGGCAATCACGAAAGCTCCGCCGCGCGTCTGGCAGCTTGACATCGAACGCGACGGCAAGGTCTCGCAGATCACCTTGCGCGGATAGGAGGACCGGTTGAGCGATCTTTTCCAAGCCTCCGGTCTGCAGCAGTCGGGTCCAAGACCGCTCGCCGACCGGATGCGGCCGACCCGGCTTGCCGATGTCGTCGGTCAGGACCATCTCCTTGGTCCGGAGGGAACGCTCTCGCGGATGCTGAAGACGCGGACGCTCGGGTCGCTGATCTTCTGGGGACCTCCCGGGACGGGAAAGACCACCATCGCCCGGCTGCTGGCCAACGAGACCGACCTGGCCTTCGAGCAGACGTCCGCGATCTTTTCCGGTGTCGCCGATCTGAAGAAGGTTTTCGAGGGCGCCCGCGTCCGGCGTATGGGCGGGCGGGCGACTCTGCTGTTCGTCGACGAGATCCATCGCTTCAACCGTGCCCAACAGGACAGTTTTCTGCCGGTGATGGAAGACGGCACGATCACGCTTGTCGGCGCCACGACGGAAAATCCCTCCTTCGAACTGAATGCCGCGCTCCTGTCGCGCTCTCACGTGATGACCTTTCATTCGCTTTCCCAGGAAGCGATCGACAGTCTGCTGAGCCGGGCGGAGGAGACCGAGGAAAAGCAGTTGCCGCTGGATGCGGAGGCCAGGCAGGTACTGATCCGCATGGCGGACGGAGACGGCCGGTCCGCCCTGACACTGGCGGAGGATGTCTGGCGGGCGGCGGCGGAAGACGAGGTTTTCGATGCGGGCCGCCTGCAAGAGATCGTGCAGCGGCGGGCCCCGATCTACGACAAGGGCGCGGATGGGCATTACAACCTCATTTCCGCCTTGCACAAATCCGTGCGCGGCTCCGATCCCGACGCAGCTCTGTACTGGTTCTGCCGCATGCTGGACGGGGGCGAAGACCCGATGTATCTGGCCCGCCGGCTCATCCGCATGGCTGTCGAGGATATCGGCCTGGCCGACCCGAACGCTCTCGTCCAGGCGAACGCCGCCCGGGATGCCTATCAGATGCTCGGGTCGCCGGAAGGCGAACTGGCTCTGGCGCAATCGGTGGTCTATCTGGCGACCGCGCCCAAATCCAACGGGGCGTATATGGCCTACAAGGCGGCCATGCGTGACGCGAAGACCAGCGGCTCCCTGCTGCCGCCCAAGCATATCCTCAATGCACCGACGAAGCTCATGAAGCAGGAGGGCTACGGCGAGGGCTATCAATATGACCATGACGCGCCGGAAGGCTTCTCCGGGCAGGATTACTTTCCCGAGAAACTGGGGCGGCAGACTTACTACGATCCGCCGCAACGCGGCTTTGAGAGGGAATTGCGGAAGCGTCTGGACTATTGGGACAAATTGCGCAAGGACCGCGGCTGACGCATTTGTAGTGCAAAGGGCGGCGCGGCGTCAGGACTGCGTCGTGGTGAGCCGGTCCAGCGCGTTCCTGAGGGAAGCGGCAAGTTGTTCGCGTTCTTGTGAGCTCACAGAACCGGGCAGGTGGAGAGCGAGTTGGTTCAACTGCCGCGAAACCACCGCCAGGTCCAGATCCGGCCCGTCAGCGGTATCGGTCCGCAAGCCGATGACTTCATATGTCGCGACCGGATAGGCGATGCCCTTCACGGTCACTTCGCCGGTGTCGATGCACTGAATCTGGTCCTTCACCTGCGAAAAGGTTTCAAAGGAGATCAGGATCGATCCGGGTGCCGCCAGGTTCTCCAGGCGGGACGCCGTGTTCACGCCCCGGCCGATAATGGTGTAGTCCAGCCGGTCGTTGCTGCCAAAATTTCCAACGGTGCAGTAGTCCGTGTGAATTCCCATCCGGCATTTCAGCGGCTTGGAGATCCCCGCTTCGCGCCACACGTCCTGGAGTTCCGCCATCCGGTCCTGCATTTCAATCGCCATCCTGACGCAGGCCACGGCATCTTCCATGACACCCTGGGTTTCCGGATCGCCGAAGAAAATCAGAATGGCATCGCCGACATATTTGTCGATCGTGGCGCCGTATTTGAGAGCGATCTTCGACATTTCGGTCAGATACTGGTTGAGGATGGACGTCAGTTCCTCGGACTCAAGCCGTTCCGCGGTTTCCGTGAACCCGGCGATATCGGAAAAGAAGACGGTCAGTTTCTTGCGTGTCGAGGTGATCGTGACTTCCTGGCTGCCCTCGAAAATCGACTTGTAGACCTGCGGCGAGAGATACTTTGCCAGCTGCTTGGACAGGTCTTCCATGCGGGTCGACTGATCCGCCAACTGGTCCTCAACGGCTTCGCCGTGTTCAATGGTCGCTTCATACAGGACGCGCAGGTCTTCCAGTTCGGAAAGCAGATATTTGTTTTCTTCCTGCTGCGCGCGCAAAGCCAGCTCCAGATCGGCGGTGCCTTCCGAAACGGGCGCAGGCGTCTTTTTTTTCAAACTCTTTGCCATTTCAATTCGCAATACCGTAGTCGCGGCACATCTCGTCCGCAGCTATTCCTCAAGAATCACTGTTAGCTACATAATTTATCTTACCGTAACATTCCCGCGTCATGAGGGGAAAAATGTATTCTTTTGTGTCCATTTCCGACGCCATTTCACGCTCGTTATTTGAGCCCATGATCTTGAGGCGGTGTCTGGCGGCAGGACATCGCGGCAGCCTGTCCGCCCGACCTGGAACCGTAACCATTTCTTATGCGGATTCAGGTTATACCAAGGATAGTTAATACGGACCCGTTGAAGACCGCATTTCGAGACTGTTCCGCCGCGTCGCACGTCTTGACCGATGATCCACATCGCCCGCGACACGGTCCTTGCCGAACAGTCTCGAAAAGCGGTCGGGCGGGTCCGCGTTGACGATGGCTGGGATTGCAAGAAGGTCAGTGACCATTTCGGCGGCTTCATGAAGGAAATCGAACTCAGACTGGGGCTTGTCTTCTACGGCGGGGTTTCGCTCGCCATCTACATGCATGGCGTGAGCCGCGAAATGTTGAACCTGGTCCGCGCCTCGGGATTCCGTCTGGACCGCAAGGCCGGCGGAGCGGGCGAGGGCGCCGCGGAGCGGGATCTGCCACCCGTCCAGAGCGCCTACAAGGAACTGCTCGATATCCTGTCCCCGGTCGCGGATGTCCGGGTTGTGGTCGATGCGATCGCCGGAGCGTCCGCGGGTGGGGTCAACGGTATCATGCTGGCCAGGGCGATCGCCCACGATCTGCCTCTCGACAGCCACAGCCGGCTGTGGCTGGAGAACGCCGATGTCACGCGTCTGGCACGGCCGCAATCGGGGATTTCGCGCTATCTCAAGATTTCTGTTTCACCGGTGCTTGACCGGCTGATTTCCTCCCGGCTGAACAAGCAGATCGAAAGTACGGAAACCCGCGAGAAACTGCGCCGTTTCATGCAGGCGAGATGGTTCTCGCCGCCGTTTTCCGGCGACAGGTTTATCGGCTGGATGCTCGATGCCTGCAAGCAGATGGAAGAAACCGCGGAACCGGGCCGGACGCTCATTCCGCGCGGACAGACGCTGGACCTGTTCGTGACCATCACGGACTACAACGGCATCAAGCGGCGCATTCATCTCGACGATCCGGATTATGTCGAGGAATGGGATCATCGCCGCATTTTGAATTTCCACGCGGTGCACCGTGCACCGGGGGTCGTCGACAGCCAGTTCGCCGCGGAAAATATTCCCGAGCTGGTCTTTGCCGCCCGGGCGACGTCTTCTTTTCCCGGGGCCTTTCCTCCCGCCACGATTGCCGAGATGGAGCGGGTCCTTGCCAGGCAGCATCTGGCCTGGCCCCATCGGGAGGCCTTCCTGAAGCGTGGACTGAACCTGACGCCGGAGGCGATTGGCAGGCATTGCTTTGTCGATGGCAGTGTCGTGATGAACAAGCCGTTCGCGCCTGTCATCAAGGTCATTCAGGACCGGCCGGCGACAAAGGAAGTCGCCCGGCGGGTGATCTACATCGATCCGGCGCCTGTCGAACCGGTTGAGGCCGATGGCCGGCATGTCGAACTGCCCGGTTTCTTCAGGGTCATCCTCGCGTCGCTGGCGCATATCCCGCGCAACGAGCCGATCGGCGACGATCTGAAGGAACTGGAGCAGAACAACCGGCGCAGCCGTTGGCTGGCACAGTTGATCGACGCGGCGGGACCGATGGTCGAACAGGCGGTGAAGGGTCTGTTGCCCAAACGCAGGACCGTTACTCCGGAAATCCTTGCCAAATGCCGCAAGGACGCGACCGACGCAGCCTTCCGGCAGGCCGGTTTCGCCTTTCTGAACTACCAGTCGCTGAAGCTGCATGCCCTTGGAGAGCGTCTCGCGGGGCTGACGACCCGCTTGAGCGGTGTCAGGGATGCCCGCAAACTGGAAGAGCCCGTTCTGGCGCAATTGGCGCGGTACTTCTCCACGCTGACGGTGGAGAGCAAGGATTTGTTGGGGCGAAACGACCCGCATGTTGTTGCGCTGCTGCGCGGGCTGGATGTCGATTATCGCATTCGGCGTTTGCGCTTCGCGATCCGCAAGCTGAACGGATTTTACCAATTCGATCCAGGATCCGGGCTTCCGCCACCGAACACCGATGTCCTCGATCACATGAAGGGCCTGCTTTACGATCAGATCGATCATTTGAGCTGGCGCTGGACGGAGCCGTTTTTCGGCAGCCGGTGCAGGGATCATGCCGAGCGATTTGTGAAGGACCTCGCGGCGGGGGCCGAGTCCGCCGGCGACCAGGTGGTCCCGCTGCTTAAATGCATGTCCTCAATGATGGGTCTGGCGGATCTCGACCGGCTGCAGGACGAGCTTTTCGCGGAAACCGCGCGGGGCCTTTTGGACAAGGACCGGCACGCGTCGCTGATGCGATCCTATATCGGGTTCGGGTTTTACGATCTGATCACATTCCCGGTGCTGCAGCGGAACGACTTTTCGGAGGTGACGGAAATCCTCGTCGACAGGATCAGTCCCCGGGATGCCGAAAGCCTGCATACGGAAAATTTCGACCTCAAGGGAAAGTCGCTGAATTCCTTCGGCGCGTTTTTCAATCGCGGCTGGCGGGAGCATGATTACCTGTGGGGACGGCTCAATGCCGCCGACAGGCTGGTCAGCATCATTCTGTCGGCGGCGGGCAAGGGCACTTTGCCGCAGATGCAGGTCAATCAGGCCCGCGCCCGGATTTTCCTGGCGATCCTGGAGGAAGAGCGGGACAAACTCATTGAAATACCGGAGGAAATAGCCAGAGTAGATGATCTCGTCCGGTCGGTTTACCCCGATTTTGCCCATGTGAAGGAAGACGTATAGACTGTTATTGCCGAAAACCGGCAAGTGTCTCCTTGACGGCGCGGCGGCTGTTTCGCTACGCACTCTGGTATGGCATGGCTATTGTCCCGCGAGCGGAATGTAAGGGTTCATGGAATTTCTGACTGACTACACAGGTACCGGGCCGGGAGCTTTCCTGGCGATGTTCGCCGGGCTTTATTCCGCGAGTCTCATCGTGCTGTTCACGACGGGCCTGTCGATGACCGCGCTAAACAGGCGCCATCCGGACCGGAAGATCCAGAAGCGGGAGCCGACCCACGACGCACTGCGCGATATCCGGTCCTCGATGAAGCAGCTGGCCATCACCAGTTGCTGCCTGTCGATCGGTCTTTACGCGCAGATGCGCGGCTGGACGCTTTTTGCACCCGTGATGCTGAGCTGGTGGTCCGTGCCGGTCTTTTTCGTGCTGTCCCTCGCGCTGCACGACACATGGTTCTACTGGGGCCACAGGATCCTGCACACAAAACTGTTCTACCGGTTTCACAAGCCGCATCACATGACGATCACGCCGACCGTATGGTCGAACGACGCCGGGTCCAGCGTCGACACGCTGTTCGCGCACTCCTATTATGCACTGGTGCTCTTCGTGGTCCCGATCCCGCCGCTGGTTTTTTTGGGCCACCGACTGTTCGATCAGGTTTCGGCCGCCATCGGCCATTGCGGCTACGAGCATTTCGCCAGCCCGTCGGCCCGCAAGCCCTGGCCGCTGCTGTGCACGCTCTATCATGACCAGCATCATCAGTATTTCGTCTATAATTACGCCAACTACTTTTCCTTCTGGGACCGGTTCTGCGGCACGATCCACCCGACCTATGACAACAAGGTGGAAGGCTTCGAGGCGCTCTATTCCGGCAAGCAGGACCAGGCTTGATGGGACTTCTGGTCGATTATCTCACCGTGTTCGCGCTGACCTATCTGGCGATGGTGTGGGTTTATTTCGTCACCGGCATCACCTTGCTCGCGATCAACTCGCGCCATCCGGAGCGGCGCATCCAGAAGCATCGCGACGGACTGAAGCGGCAGGCGGAGGAAATCCGCGCCTCGATGAAGGCGCTGGCGACCTCTTCGCTGCTGCTGTCCAGCGGATATTTCGCGCAGACGCAGGGCTGGACGCTGTTTGAACCGCTCGCATTGTCCTGGTGGTCGTTTCCACTGATGTTCGCCGTGTGTTTCGTGCTCTTCGATGCCTGGTTCTACTGGGGCCACCGGATCCTGCATCTGCCGGCGCTCTACAGGTTCCATGTGCCGCACCACCGGTCCATCGCGCCGACAGTGTGGAGCAACGACAGCTCGACCACGGTCGATACATTGATCGAGCATTTCTTCTATTTTCTGGTCTGGTTCTTTCTGCCCGTTCCGGCGCTCAGCGTTTTCGCGCTGCGCCTGTTCGATCAGATCTCCGGAATGGTGGGCCATTCCGGCTTCGAATATTTCGCGTCCAGATCCTCGCGCTTTCCCTCGCCGCTGATTTGCACGACCTTCCATGATCTGCATCATTCCCAGTTCCACTATAATTACGGAAACTTCTTTTCGTTCTGGGACCGTGTTTGCGGTACTGTGCATCCGAAATACGATGCCCTGGTGCGTTCGATGGAAGAAACCGGAGAAATTCCGGAGTCGGAAGAGACCAAGGTCAAGGCAACCGGAGGCGGGGCAACCGGAGGCGGGGCAACCGGGGTCAAGGCAACCGGGTAAGCCCGCATGCGTTTACACGTCGTGTCAGCCAACCTGCTAAACGGACTTAAAGGAAAATCATGCTGGATCAGGCGCTATCCGTTCTGCTCGAATTTCTGCCGATTTACGCGGCGGTCTATGCGATCAACGTATTTCTTTATTTCGCGACCGGTTGGGTGCTGATCCAGATCCAGAACAGGCATCCGGAGCGGCGCATTCAACAGAACCGGCGCGGCGAAAAACGCATGTGGAAGGAAATCCGCGCGAGCGTCTTGTCGCTGACGGTAACGGCGGGGTGTCTTGCCGGCGGTATCTTCCTGTCGCTGAAGGGCTGGACGCTGGTCTCACCGCTGGAGCTTTCCTGGTGGTCCGTCCTCCTGATGTTCGCGGTCTCCATTGTCGCATTCGACACCTGGTTCTACTGGGGCCACCGCTTCATGCACACCAAGGTGATGTACCGGTTCCATGCCGAGCATCACCGCTCCGTTGCCCCGACCGTCTGGAGCACCTATTCGGACGACCTAGTCGACGCCTTCATCATGCAGAGTTACTATCTGTGGGCCATGGTCATTCTGCCGATCCCGATCCCGGTTCTCATCGTCCATCGTCTGTGGGACCATTTCAACGGCACCATCGGCCATTCGGGTTTTGAGTTCTGGGCCTCGCCGATGTCGCGCATGCCCTCGCCGATGGTGTGCGTAACCTTCCACGATCAGCACCATTCCCGCTTCCGCTACAACTTCGCCAATTTCTTTTCTTTCTGGGATCGGGTCTGCGGCACGATCGATCCGAAATATGACGAGCAGGTCAAGGTGTTCGAGGAAATGGGGCAGGGCGACGCTGCGAAACCCGTGGCGCCGGGGGAATAGCGCCCGGTTGGGTCTTCCCGGACAGGGCAGTTATATGACGGATTGACACCGCTGTCGTTCACAGGCAGGGATCAAGGGACTGCAACAGATCCCTATTAATTTCCAGGTCGTTCTGCTTGCGCTGTGCCGGGTTTGATCCAGGTTCACCAGGCGCGTGTTTGAAGAAGTTCCGGAGCGGGGCGTGACGGTACCAAGCGGATGCCGGGACCGAAACCGGCGCTGTTGGGGTCGTTGCAATAGCTGAGTGATGACTGGGGCCGTGATTTGAATCATCTTCTTCTTATAATGCTCGGCGGCGGAATAGGCGCCGGCGGGCGGCATCTGGTGTCGATGGGGACGCTCAGACTGTTCGGACCGGGTTTTCCTGTCGGCACGCTCAGTGTCAATGTTATCGGATCGTTGATCATGGGGCTTTTCATCGGCTGGCTGGTCAGGCACGAGACCGGTGATATGCAGTCGCTGCGCTATTTCTTGGCAACCGGGATACTTGGCGGCTTTACCACTTTCTCGGCCTTTTCCCTCGATACCGCGGTTCTTTGGCAACGCGGCGACACGCAACTTGCACTGGTCTATGTAGCCGCGTCGGTGCTTCTGTCGATCGTCGCGGTCTTCGCCGGGCTGATGATCATGCGTCAGGTCGGGTCCTAACTTTCCCTTCCCTTTAACGGCAATTCCGCCTATACGCTCCGGAACGATTTTTCGCCCCAACGCCTTCAAGCGCGGGGCTGTGGGATGCGCCGGGCCGCGAAAAGTGTCCTGCTGCCGAATTTGAGAACAACATGTCAGCGATTGAACAGAAACAAGTGACCGCCGATGAGGCGGGCATGCGCCTGGACCGTTGGTTCAAAAACCATTTTCCGGGGCTCGGCTTCGGTCATCTGCAGAAACTGCTGCGTACCGGACAGGTGCGGGTCGACGGCAAGCGCGCCGAATCCAATACGCGCATCGCGACAGGCCAGATGATCCGCATTCCGCCGCTCGGCGTGGAACTGCGCGCGGACGACAAGAAGAACGCCAGGCCGAAATCCACCAAACTGACCTCGGACGACCGCAAGGCCGTCGAGGACATGCTTCTCTTTGAGGACAGTCACGTGATGGTCCTCAACAAGCCGGCGGGCCTTGCGGTGCAGGGCGGGTCCGGCCTCAGCCGGCATCTGGACGGCATGTTGGACGCTTTCACCGACGCCAAAGGCAACAAGCCCCGCCTCGTGCACCGGCTCGACCGGGAAACCTCCGGTATCATCCTCGTTGCCCGAACCCGTCAGGCAGCGCAGGAACTCACCAAGGCCTTCCGCCACCGCAATACCCGCAAGATCTACTGGGCGATGCTGGCCGGCGTTCCCAAGCCCTATCAGGGCCGGATTTCAACCTTTCTCGCCCGCAACGAGGACGAAGAGCGCATGCAGGTCGTCCGTCAGGGTGACGATGAGGCTCAGCACGCCGTCTCGCTTTATTCGGTCTTCGAGAAATCCGCCCAGAAACTGTCCTGGGTGACCATGAAGCCGGTCACGGGGCGCACGCATCAACTGCGTGCCCATGCCGCCCATATCGGCCATCCGATCATCGGCGACGACAAATATTTCAACATCGAAAACTGGGAGTTGCCGGGCGGCATCCAGAACCGGCTGCATCTGCTCGCCCGGCGGATCGTCATTCCCCATCCTTCCGGCCATGGCGCGATCGACGTGTCCGCGCCGCTGCCGCCGCATATGCAGCAGACCTGGAACCTTCTGGGTTTCAATGCCAAGGATTACGATCCGGAAGCGGACGATCCGGACGAAACGCTGATCAAGCGGTAGGTTTCCGCCTTCACTTCAACGCAAATATTTCAAAAACCCTGAAACATGGCGCTCAGGATCACCGAGGCAAAGGTGACGGCCACGACACCGGCGACCAGCTTCCAGGCGTCGGAGCGCTTTTTCAGACCCGGCCAGCCGATCGGCTTGATTACCTGGATGGCGGCAATCAGGAAAAGAAGCACCATCAGGATCTTGGTCAAGGAAAGCTCCGGCTGCGGGGGAAGGCTGTCCCATGCGGCTTAGCCAATCCTTCGCTCCACTGCAAGGCGGATCGGATCAGGCGCCGGCGTTCCGCTGAAGCTTTGCCATGTATGTGGGAAGCTTTTCCATGGATGGGACAACGATCAAGGTCTTGATCTTGCCGGCCTTGAAGGCGTTCAGGAACTTGTTGTAATCCTTGAAGGCAACGCAGCCGTGGGAGCCGATCGACCGGCGCAGCAGCCGGGTATGGGTCAGCATGCCGTCGCGGCCCTTCATGGCGCTCCGGTCATGCGGCAGCATGCGGATGGCCTCGACACCATGGAAAAGCCGCTCGCGCATGCGCAGCTTGTAGATGTTCGGTGGCGTCGGCCCGTAATTCTTCACATAGGCGAATTTAGGATTGTCCATCTTGGCTCCGATGCCCGAATGGGCTTCGAGTTTGGTGCCATCCGGCATGTGGACCGTCGCCGCACTGATGTCATAGACCGCAACCTTGCTGTGCGCGCCGGGCAATCCGCCCTTGCCGCCGCCGAACAGTTTGCCGAGACCGCTGAAGACGCCGTTTTCATCCTCTTCCGGATTTCCGGGCGTCGCGTAGGCAAGAACAGGCGTGGCCTCCTGCGGCTTTTCCTGCTTCGGTTTCGTAGCGACGGGTTTCGAGACGGCCGGCTTCGCGCTGCGTGCAACCTCGGGTTTGGCGCCGGGGATGCGGGTCGGTATGGCTCCCGGCTTGGCCGGGTTCGTGGTCTCAGCCAAAGTTCGTGAAGCTTGCGGATCAAGTGAGGCCACCTCGACTTCGGCGGCAATCTCCGGCAAGGATGCCCCCGTCTTTTCGGCCAGGATCTGCGGCAGAACTTTCGGCAAGGCTTCCGCAGGTGCTTCGGCAAAGGCGCGTTGCGCGGCCGCGGGTTTGTCTGTAGCGGGCGTCATCCTGGCCTTCGCGGCAAGGAGCGTGCGGGTGAGTTTGAGCTTTGCGAGTTTTCCTGCGAGCGCATTCCTGGCGGTGCGCCGGGCCTTCGCCAGGGCGTCGTCTTCCTTTGGCCGGAGAGATGACGCCTCGGCGTCTTCCGCCTGAACGGGAATTGCGGAAGGCGCGGGCTTTGCGGGGAAGCTGGTGGCCGGCAATCGGACAGACGGCTTCGCGAATTTCGCCGTCTTCTCTGCCGCTCCCGTGTTCGCAGGAACCCGGGTGGAAGCGGGCATTCCGGTTGTGACATGGGCCAAGGTCAGCGTTTTGGAAGTCGAGACCGACGGCGACAAATTGGAGGGCGCCAGCGAGGGGCCGATGGAGACGGCGGATACGGCGAACCCGGCAATCAGCAGGGTTGATCCCGCAAGGAGCGCGTAGAATGGTCGCTGTTTCTTTTTTGCTGCCATCCGGCTCTCGTCGCCTATCCGTTTGTTTGTCTGCTGCATTCAGGCAAAACCAATCTTCTGCCCGCAGCCTTGCGGCTGCGGTTCATATCCGTATTTCTTTGGCGGCTAGCTTGCCCCAAACGATCATGCCCACCAGAAGCGACCAATATCGCAAAACATGGTAACCAACGTGTTTACGGACCCACGCGTAATGGGCCCTGTTGTCGCAAACCACCTTAAAGAGGCGATTTTCGGGCGCACCGGCCAAATCGGCGATATCCAGAAATAACCGGTCCATGTGCCGCAAGCTGTGGATTTCACCAGATCGCCCCATGCAGCCGGGGTCATTGCGCTGGGTCAATATTTCCAGATCTCATTGATCAATGGTGTCGCAATGTCTTGACCGTGGCGCCAAAACCCGGCACATGCGGGCCGTAAGCACAGGTTGGGTTCCCATGTATCTGATCGTTTTCGATGTCGACGGCACGCTGGTGGACAGCCAGAACACCATCCTGCACGGTCTCCAGGTGGGGTTCGAGGCGGTCGGTCTGCCCATGCCCGACCGGAAAACCGCCCTGTCGATTGTCGGGCGATCGCTGGAGGAAGCCTTTGCGGATCTCGTCGGGCCCGCGCATGCGGACAAGGCACAGGAGATGGCGGATGCCTACAGGGCGTCCAAGATCTCCCGGCGCGGACTGGGGCTCGATGTCGACCCGCTTTATCCGGGCGCCAGGGAAGCCGTCGAAAAGCTTCACGCGCAGGACGACATCCTGCTCGGCATCGCGACGGGCAAGGCGATGCGCGGCGTCAGGCATATGCAGGACACCCATGACCTGCACGGCCGTTTCGTCACGATCCAGACGGCAGACACTTCACCTTCGAAGCCTCATCCGGACATGATCCTCAGGGCCATTGCGGAGACGGGGGCAGACCCGCATCGCACGCTGATGATCGGCGATACCGGTTTCGACATGGCGATGGCAAGGGCGGCCGGGGCTCATGCGGTCGGGGTCACGTGGGGATATCACGACCGCGCGCAACTGACCGCAGGCGGAGCGAACCGGATCATCGAGGGATTTGAGGATCTCGATCTTGCCTTGAACGAAATTCTGGAATTTTCCGAGGTATCAGTCTGATGAGCGATTTTCTTGAAGTTCTGCAGGAAGATGCGGCGCGCGATCCGGAACAGCGCGCGCGCGAATTTTCCCGGCGCGAATTGCCCAAGCGCTTCTACAAGGAAGCGGCCCATGAACCCGCGGAAGGCGGCTTTGCCATCCACCTGGACGGCCGGCCGGTCAAAACGCCCGGCAGGACAACACTGCTCCTGCCGAACGAGACGCTGGGCGCGGCGGTCGCGGCCGAATGGATGGCGCAGGAAAAGGTGATCAATCCGGCAAACATGCCGCTGACCCGTATCGCCAACTCGGCACAGGATGCGGTTTCTGTCCGGTATGACGAAGTCGCCGACGAAATCACCCGCTTCGCCGGCAGCGATGCGCTGTGTTACCGCGCCGACGACCCGCAAAGCCTGGTGGAGACGCAGCGCGGCCTCTGGGACCCGGTCATCGACTGGGCGGGGAGCCTGCTCGGCGGACGCTTCGTGCTGATCGAGGGCATTGTCCATGCATCCCAGCCGGAGGACCTGCTCAAGGCCTACCGGCGGCGGATCGGCGCGGAGACACCGCTTCGCCTTGCCGCACTGCACACGGCCACCAGCCTGACCGGCTCGGCTATCCTGGCGCTGTCCCTGAAAGAGGGCCACCTGGATGCAGACCGCGTCTGGACCGCCGCGCATGTGGAAGAGGATTTCAACATCGAGCGCTGGGGAGAGGACGCGGACGCGGCCAGCCTGCGGGCTTACAAACGCACGGAATTCGATGCGGCTGTGTTGATACTGCAAGCGGGTTGACCGGCAACCCGGAAAATCCGCCTTTGCCGATCGGAGACATTCGGCCACGCACTCGAATTCAGGTTCCTGGCATGGGTTGACCTTCAGCCCAGATAAAACGTCGTCGCCATCAGGAAGAAGATCAGCACGCCAAGCACGTCGTTCGACGACGTGATGAACACGCCGATGGCCATGGCTGGATCGATGCCGATCTTGTCGAGTATGATGGGAATGCTCGCGCCGACCGTGGCGGCGAGGGTGGTGACGCACACCAGGGACAGGGATGTCGCCAGAGCCAGGTGCAGCGGCGCCTCCAGCGGTACCACCAGAGAGGCGATCAGGACGAGGCAGCCAAGGACGATCCCTGCGATCACTCCGTTGAACAGCGCGGCGAAAAACTCCTTCATCAGGCGATAGAAAATATCGCCGGACCAGAGCGCGCCGGTGGCGATGCCCTGGACGGCCACCGCGGAGGCCTGGAGGCCCGCGTTGCCCGCCATCGACATGGTGACCGGAATGAAGGCCGCGAGAATGGCGGCCTCGGCGAGTTGATCCTCATAGGAGCCGACGACGGTCGCGGCGACGCTTGCTCCAACCAGCCCGGCCAGCAGCCAGGGCAGGCGGCCCTTGACGATCCTGAGGACCGTGTCGTCCGCGCGCGCTTCGGCCGAAACGCCGCTCATCAGCAGCATGTCCTCATTGGCCTCGTCGGAGGCGATCCTGGTGAGCTGCTTCGGAGTGATCCGGCCGAGCAGATGGCCGTCTCCGGAGACGACCGGCACCGTGCGCATGTCGCGTTTGCGGGCAAGGCGCAGGACTTCCTCCTGGTCCGTGTCGGCGGAAACGGCGAGCACATCACGGTTCATGATCTCGCGGAGCGGGGTCTCGCTTGGAGCCAGCAGCAGCTTGCCGACTTCAACGGTTCCCGTCAGCTTGCCATTTGCATCGGTGACGTAGACCGTGAAGATCTTGCGGATGCGGTCGGCCTGCTCGCGCATCTGCGAGACCGCTTCCCCGGCGGAGCAATCCTCGGGCAGGGCGACGAATTTGCGGGCCATCACCCTGCCGGCCGTGTCGTCGGCGTAAGTGGCAAGCGTGGCGATGTCTTCCACGTCGGGAAGGCGGGCGATCAGTTCGTCGGCGACGTCATCGGGAAACTCGTTGAGGATTTCGGTCGTGTCCTCCGGGTCGAGCCCGGCGAGAATGTCGCGGAACTGCTCGAGCGTCGTTTCCTCCATCAGGATGGAGCGGAATTCCGGACGCAGTTCGGCGACAACCTTGATCGACGGATTGGCGGGAAGCCACTGGAACAGCTTGCGCGCGTGTTTGAGCCGCAGCCGGGTGAGAAGCTGCATGACGTCCACCGGATCCCAGCGTTTAAGCAGATCCACCACCTGCTGGCGCCTGCCGGCCTTGATCATGTCGCGCACCGCCCTGAGGGACGCGTCATTGGCGTCCAGATGTTTCTGGGCCGGCTCCCTTATCCAGACAATGGTGTCCAAGTCTGGCTCGGCGCTGGAATTGCTCATGGGTAAACCTCCGGAATTGACCGGTCCGCTTCTAATGCTGGTTTGTGACGCCGTCCTGACAGACTGGTGAGCCGGCTATGACCCTTAAACTTCGAATTCTTCAAGTTCGGCGAATGCCGCGCGCAGTTTTTCCGACCAGCCGTGGGACAGTTTCTGGAAATAGGGATCGTCCTGCTCGATCCGGACCTGGCGCTCGGTGGAAAAGGTATCCGTATTGTAGAGGAGCATGTCGATCGGCATGCCGACCGACAGATTGGAGCGCAAGGTGCTGTCGAAGGACAGCAGAACCAGCTTGGCCGCTTCGCCAAGGCGCATGTCGGCACGGGTCACGCGGTCCAGGATAGGCTTGCCGTATTTGTGCTCGCCGATCTGCAGGTAGGGCGTATCCTCGCCCACCTCGATAAAGTTTCCGGCGGCATAGACCTGAAACATGCGGGGCTGTTCGCCCTTGATCTGGCCACCCAGGATGAAGGTCACGAAGAAGTTGTCCGCGCTGGCCGCGAGAGCTTCTCCGTCGATCTCCTTGACTTCCCGGACCGCACTGCCGACCAGGCGGGCAACCTGGAACATGGTCCTGGCGCTCATCAGCGTCGCCCGGTCACTTTCCGCCGAGGCTATATGTTCGCTCAACAGGGAAATGACGGCCTGCGTAACAGCCAGGTTTCCCGCGGACGCGAGGGTGATCACCCTTTCGCCCGGCTCCTCCCAGACATGCAGCTTCTTGAAGGTGGAGATGTTGTCGACACCGGCGTTGGTTCTCGTGTCCGCGGCAAAGACCAGGCCACGATCCAGTTTCAAGCCGACACAATAGGTCATTCCCTTGTCCTTCTGACAAAAATCCGAAACGCCGGATCAACCCGTCTTCAGGTGGGATCACGAGAAAGCACGACTGTTGATCTAGTGTTACGTTGCCGAACGTCCCGCCCGGGGTGGGCGCGGATGGTTGCAGCGTGCCGGTAGCTCCGTATATCGCGAAAGGAAGATGACAGCTATTGCTGCTGTTGCAAGGCGGCTTGAGCGACGTCGACCTCAACCCGCAGGTTCTCCTCCAGTCCGCCGAAACGGATGCCCCTGATCGGTGCAGCAGAACGGGAATCGAGCCCGACCGTCAAGCGAATATAACGATCCGTCGGACACATAGCGTTGGATATGTCGAAACCGATCCAGCCGAGGCCCTGGACCAGCACTTCCGCCCAGGCGTGATGTGCTTCGGAGGCCTGCTCCTCTTCCAGGAGCAAATAGCCGGACACATAGCGGGCGGGGACGCCGATGGAACGTGCCGCCGCGATAAAAATGTGCGCGTGATCCTGGCAGACGCCTTCGCCGGCGGCCAGGGCGGCCGTCGCGGAGGTGCTGGTTTCGGTTACACCGATCTTGTAATCGACCTTGTCGCGAATGGCATGCATGAGCGCATGAAAACCGGCGATCCTGTCATGCCCTTCCGCGTGAGCTGCCAGCTTCCGGATCGCCTGGTTCGACTGGGTCAGCGGGGTGACCCTGGTGAAGAGGCGCGGCGGGGTGCCTGCGTCCAGCTCATGACCGAGAATGCCGTTGGTATCGGTGGTATCGACGATGCCGGACGCCGTGATCTCCACTTCCTCAACAGGTCCCTCTCCGGAAACCATGTGAACCTGGTTGCCGAAGGCATCCTTGTAGGTTGTCGCCCGCTCGATGCCCGGCGTATCGATGGACCATTCGACGATTTTCTGCGACTGGCAGTCCTCTGGCGTCAGCCGCAGCTGCTGCATGGCATTGGCCAGCGGCGTCTCATATCGATAACTGGTGGTATGTCTGACGGTCAATCGCATGCGGCACCGGGGATCAGCTTGGTTCGAGGATCAGGCGAAATTGTAGTCTTCACTCAGTTGCTTTGCGAACTGATTATTTTTTCCGACAAACTCCGTCAGAAACTCGTGCAGTCCCTGTTGATAGATTTCGCGCATCTGCTTTTCGGACAATTCGCGTGAAATCTCCGATGCCAGGTCCAGGCTCGGTTCACGCGATCCGTAGAACTGGGCCAGATCCTCCGCGGTGTCCGCGATCCAGTCGTAGCAATGGGCAAGCGACCGGGGCATCTCCGTTCTCAGGATCAGGAATTCCGCGATATTGAAGGCCTTCAGGCGGGCATTGGGATATGCGAAGCGGTAGCTTCTGCGTCCCGACAGGGCTCTGAGGATCGCCGACCACTGATAGCGTTCCGCCGACCCGTCCTCGACGATGTCGCTGTCCGGCAGCAGCGTCCAGTACTGGGTGTTGAGGATCCTGGCCGTGTTGTCCGCACGCTCGACAAAATTTCCCATCTGGCTGAAGAAATAGCCGTCATCGCGCAGAATGGTGTTCAAAAGCGCGCCGCGGAACAGATGCGAGCGCTGGTTCACCCAGGCGAGAAAATCGGGCAGCGTATCCTGGGTGATGGTCTGCGGGTTGACCTCGTTGAACTCGATCCAGGTGGTGTTGATGGCTTCCCAGAGCTCCGCGGTGATGCTGGTTCGGACGGCCCTTGCGTTGTTGCGGGCCAGTTCGAGGCAATGACGCACGCTGTCCGAATTGTCCTTCGAAAAGATCATGAATGCCGCGACATTGCGCAGGTTCAACTCGTCGTATTTTTGAGCAAAGTCTTTCTCGCACCCCGAGCAGGACAGCGCGAAGGTCCAATGGGTGCCGTCCTCCTGGCCGGAATGGGAAATAATGGCACCGCGAAAGCCCACTTCCAGAAGACGGGTCACGTTCTGGGCGCGCTCGTGGTAACGCGACATCCAAAACAGCGAAGAGGCGGTTCTTCCGAGCATCTAATTCTCAGTCCTCAAGTACCCAGGTATCCTTGGTGCCGCCGCCCTGGCTGGAGTTGACGACAAGGGAGCCTTTTTTCAGGGCCACACGGGTCAGCCCGCCCGGCGTGATCCGTACCTGATCGCCGATCAGGACATACGGACGCAGATCCACGTGGCGCGGAGCGATACCGGAGGCGACGTGGGTCGGGCAGGCCGAAAGCGCCAGGGTCGGCTGGGCGATGTAGTTGGAGGGGTTGGCCTCCAGAACGCGGCGGAATTCGGCGATTTCGCGCTTGGAGGCGGTCGGGCCGATCAGCATGCCGTAGCCGCCGGAGCCGTGCACTTCCTTGACGACGATGTCTTCCAGGTTGTCGAGCACATAGGCCAGATCGTCCGGCCGGGAACAGTTCCAGGTCGGAACGTTGTTCAGGATCGGCTTCTGACCTGTGTAGAACTCGATGATGTCCGGGACGTAGGCGTAGATGGCCTTGTCGTCGGCAATCCCGGTGCCGGGCGCGTTGCAGATGGTGACGCTGCCGGCCCTGTAGGCGTCGAACAGGCCCGGTACGCCGAGCATGCTGTCCGCATTGAAGGTGAGGGGATCGAGGAACGCGTCATCGATACGCCGGTAGATCACATCCACCTGTTTGGGCGCACGCGTGGTGCGCATGAAAACCTTGCCGGAATCGACGAAAAGATCCCGGCCCTCGACCAGCTCGACGCCCATGGAATCGGCCAGGAAGGCATGTTCGAAATAGGCGGAATTGTAGATGCCGGGCGTGAGGACGACGATGGTCTGGTTCGATTTGGCCGGATCCGGAGCGACGCTTTCCAGGGTCTGGCGAAGGTTTTCCGGATACTGCTCCACCGGCGCGACCCGGTGTGACTGGAAGAGTTCGGGGAAAAGCCGCATCATCGTTTCCCGGTTCTCCATCATGTAGGAGACCCCGGAAGGGGTGCGGGTATTGTCTTCCAGAACATAGAATTCATTTTCGGAGACACGGACCAGGTCGGTGCCGATGATGTGGGCATAGACCTTCCGGGCCGGGGTGAAACCGGCCATTTCCGGCAGGAAAGCCTCGTTCTGAAGAACAAGATCGGCCGGAACCCTGCCAGCGCGCAGAATTTCCTGACGGTGGTAAATGTCATGCAGGAAGGCATTCAGGGCCCGGACGCGCTGATCTATGCCGGCGGAAAGCCGCCGCCACTCCGCGGCGGAAATGATGCGTGGTATCGGGTCGAAGGGAATGAGCCGTTCGGTGGCTTCTTGCGCGCCATAAACAGCGAAAGTGATACCGAGCCGGCGGAACACCATCTCCGCATCGCGGCTCTTTTTCGTCAGGAAGTTGGCGGGCTTGTCTTCCAGCCATTGGGCAAGTCTGGCATAGGCCTGACGCGGCTCGCCAGTTTCGTCGAGCATTTCATTGAAGAAAGTACGTTCGTCCGCCATTGCCTCCCCTTCGCAGGTGCATGCTTCTTGAGCAATCATCGCAAAATTCCAAGGCGTGTCAAAGAGCAATATGACGGCGCATGTGCCCGGTGTTTAGGCATATGGTGATCGTCCTGCCCAATAACCCTTTGACTCAGCTAGCCTTTTGGAACCTTCAATGCTCCGCGACTACGTCGCAATTGTGTCACGGCAGTCCGGTCCGCAGAAATTCAGACAAGAAATCCGGGATTGTACGTCGGATTTGGCGGCTTCTTTCCCGTAGCTGGTCCGTTTTTTTGCTGAAGCGGGTCCTTTTTTTGCTGACGCCGGATGCCCGAAGCACGCTTGACGGCGCAAAATTGTTTGTGATTCACGCGGTCTTCCGGGATCGGGCGAAAAAACGTATATTCTCCGGCTGCACATAGATTAAGCAGTTCCCCAAGTCCGAATCCGGTTTCCGTCACTCTTGGGCCGATGCTCCCTTGACGTAACGGTACTTCATCAAGGTGTTGGATACACCCGGCGGTCAAAGAGCAGGGCCGGAGAAGCGGCTGTATGCTGTTGCGGGTGATTTTGGGTGCAGGAAAACCGGAAGGCCGATCTCCCATAAGCCCATGTGCTGACTATGAGCGTACCGGGGATCGTGCTACGGCCTGACCCTGGAGCATTGCAAGATCGATCAACCTGTCTGCTTCTAAAGTGCAGCTTCTTGTGTGCACCGGGATGAGAGCGGGTTGATTCAGTATCGGGAGGACCGGATGAAAGAAGTTCTGGCCGAATTGGAACAGCGCCGGGAGACGGCACGGCAGGGCGGCGGACAGCGCCGCATCGACGCGCAGCATTCCAAGGGAAAGCTGACGGCGCGCGAACGTATTGAAATCCTCTTGGACGAAGGCTCCTTTGAAGAGTTCGACATGTTCAAGCAGCACCGCTGTACCGATTTCGGCATGGAAGAACAGCATATCCCCGGCGACGGTGTGGTGACCGGCTGGGGAACTGTCAACGGCCGCACTGTCTATGTGTTTTCAAAGGATTTCACCGTCTTCGGCGGTTCGCTTTCCGAAACCCACGCGGAAAAGATCATCAAGCTGCAGGACATGGCCCTGCAGAACCGCGCGCCGATAATCGGCCTGTTCGATGCGGGCGGGGCCCGCATCCAGGAAGGCGTCGCGGCGCTGGGCGGCTATGGGGAAGTTTTTCAGCGCAATGTGCTGGCCTCCGGCGTCATTCCGCAGATTTCCCTGATCATGGGCCCGTGCGCGGGCGGCGACGTCTACTCTCCGGCCATGACGGACTTCATCTTCATGGTGCGGGATACGTCCTACATGTTCGTGACGGGACCGGATGTGGTGAAGACCGTGACCAACGAGACCGTCACGGCGGAAGAACTGGGCGGCGCTTCGGTCCATACGGCCAAATCCTCCATTGCGGACGGCGCCTTCGACAATGACGTGGAAGCCCTGCAGGAGATGCGCCGGCTGATCGACTTCCTGCCGATGAACAATCTTGCGGATCTGCCGGAGCTGACCCACTACGACGATCCGGAGCGGCTGGACATGAGTCTGGATACGCTCATTCCGGACAATCCGAACAAGCCCTACGACATGAAGGAACTTGTCCTGAAGACCGTCGATGAAGGCGACTTCTTCGAAATTCAGGGAAGTTTCGCGAAAAATATCCTCACCGGTTTCGGACGGGTCGAAGGCCGCACCGTCGGAATTATCGCCAACCAGCCGATGGTTCTTGCCGGGGTGCTGGATTCGGACGCGAGCCGCAAGGCCGCCAGGTTCGTGCGGTTCTGCGACTGTTTCGGCATTCCGGTGCTGACCTTCGTCGATGTGCCGGGGTTCCTGCCGGGCACCTCCCAGGAATATGGCGGGCTCATCAAGCACGGAGCGAAACTGCTGTTCGCCTATGCGGAGGCAACCGTTCCCAAAATCACGATCATCACCCGCAAGGCCTATGGCGGTGCCTACGACGTGATGAGTTCCAAGCATATCCGCGGCGACATCAACTATGCCTGGCCGACTGCTGAAATCGCGGTGATGGGGGCAAAGGGCGCCGTTGAAATCCTGTACAGGTCCGAACTGGGCGACAAGGACAAGATCGCCAGGCGGACCAAGGACTACGAGGACCGGTTCGCCAATCCCTTCGTTGCCGCCGAGCGTGGTTATATCGACGACGTGATCCGGCCACACTCGACCCGCCGGCGGATTGCCAGGGCGTTGGCATTGCTGCGCTCGAAGAAGGTGGAAATGCCGTGGAAAAAACACGACAACATTCCACTTTAGGCAATCAGCGGCAGTCCGTGACCAACACGGATACCTAGTTCCAGCGGTTGAAGCCGCCGCGCGGAAACAGGGGTTCCTTGCACTCATAGGCAACAGGGCATTTGGGATAGTCGCGCGTTGGGCCATACTGAACGAATAGCTGCTGGTTACGGTCGCAATAACTGATGTTGGAAACAAACATCGAATAGGTGTGCTGGCCGGTGGTGAAAACAACCGCCCCGTGCTGGCGGACCAGTGACTGGGCCTGGCCGCAGGTCATGGTTCGAAGATCGGGACGCTGTTGCGCGGCGCCGGGCTGGCAGGTACTTGCCAGCGCGAGCGCGGCGATGAAGAGACGGTATTTTCGCATATTGGCCTCCGTGGCTCCCGTTTCAGGCCGGAAGACAATTTCCGGTCAAATCCAGTTCGAAAGAAGAACATTCAGATCCTGCCCTTGAGCTGGCATTAACGGGAGTGTGCGGCAGGCGGTGCGGCGAAAATGTGATCGTGACCACATTCTGTTGCTTTGGCCCGTGAAAACGGAGCGCCGCGGTGGATGTGACCTGTCCGTCTACCGTGCTTTTCCGCTGACCTGGCTCGAGCAGGCAACATGGCGTGTCGCCTCGCTGACACTATTGGGAGAAAATCCGGCGTAACGCTTGTCCTCAAACCGCACGGCAAATTTTCCTGCAGACCGCAGCCGATACCGGAAATTGGTGAAATTATCCGGGCAGTCGTTGTGGATGTAGCTGTCGGAACCGGCGGTAAACCTGATCAGGTCGTGATCGGGCTGAACCCGCAAAGGCGATAGGGTAGAGGGCCGGTGATGTCGATGCCGATCAGGAGCTGGGTTTGCGCTTGTCCCAGTCGGTCGGGCAGACGGAGCCCGGTATGATCTGCCGCGCGCCTCTCAGCGAAAAACCGGCATAGCGCTCATCCTGAAACTTGACGGCCAGTGAGCGCGAAGATCTGAGTTTATGCCAGACATAATCGAAGCTGTCGGCGCAGGTCGCGCATCCGCTGTCGATATAGCCCTGCTTGTTGACCGGCAAATCCAGCACTTCCCGGTCCAGGATCAGTTTGACCCGGGTATCGGGAGGCGGGGTGTCTCCCGCGATAACGATGTGAAGCAACGTTCCATTCACCTTGCGTTGGGGGTGGCACCAAACGACGAAATTCGATCCTTCGTTGTTGGTGGTCCAGAAACGCGTGAATCCGTTGACCTCTCCGCTGTTCCACTTCTCCACGGTTTCAGCGCCCGCCACGTTGGACAGTAAAGAAACTGCCAGAAAAGAAGTTGTAAAAAATGTCTTCATTCTTTGATAATCCCCTTTGGTATTTATAACTATATATTTATTAATAATCGGATAAAACCTGGCGGAAACTCTCCTGTGCCAGCTTCGCTGGTGACGGGAAACCTTGACCGGTCGCGCCTGACCGACGCTATCCGCATAATCACGTCTCGCCCTTTGGATAAGTTGCGCGGCAGAAAAGCCCGGCCTACAACCTTGAAAACGCTCCAGCTGGGTGGAAACGCATGTTCTCGAAAATTCTTATCGCCAACCGCGGCGAGATCGCGTGCCGGGTCATCAAGACCGCACGGCGGATGGGTATCAGGACGGTGGCGGTCTATTCCGACGCCGACCGTGACGCTCTTCATGTCGAGATGGCTGACGAGGCGGTACATATCGGTCCGGCGGCCGCGGCGGAGTCCTATCTTGTGGCTGAGCGGATCATCGCGGCCTGCAAGGAAACCGGTGCTGAAGCCGTCCATCCCGGATACGGCTTTCTATCGGAACGGGCCAGTTTTCCGGAAGCTCTCGCCAAGGAGGGGATCGTCTGGATCGGCCCGCATCCGCGCGCCATCAAGGCAATGGGCGACAAGATCGAATCCAAGAAATTCGCCAACGCCGCGAACGTCAGTACGGTGCCCGGCTTTCTTGGTGAGATCGATTCTGCGGACCATGCGGTCGAGATTGCCGAAGGTATCGGCTATCCGGTGATGATCAAGGCTTCCGCCGGCGGCGGCGGCAAGGGCATGCGGATTGCCTGGAACGCGGAAGAAACGCGCGACGGCTATGTTCGGTCGAAATCCGAGGCGGCGTCCTCCTTCGGCGACGACCGGGTGTTCATCGAGAAATTCATCGAAAATCCCCGGCACATCGAGATCCAGGTGCTTGGCGACAAGCACGGCAACGCGATTTATCTGGGCGAGCGCGAATGTTCCATTCAGCGGCGCAACCAGAAGGTCATCGAGGAAGCCCCGTCGCCGCTTCTGGATGAGGAAACCCGCCGGAAGATGGGCGAACAGGCGGTCGCTCTGGCCAAGGCCGTGGACTATGACAGCGCCGGCACGGTCGAATTCGTCGCCGGGCAGGACAAGAGCTTCTTCTTCCTGGAAATGAACACCCGTCTGCAGGTCGAACATCCGGTGACCGAACTGATCACCGGCGTCGATCTGGTCGAGCAGATGATCCGTGTTGCCGCCGGCGAAAAGCTGGTCCTTGCGCAGCAGGATGTGAAACTGAACGGCTGGTCGGTGGAAAGCCGTATTTATGCCGAAGACCCCTACCGAAACTTCCTGCCCTCCATCGGACGTCTTGTGCGCTATCGGCCGCCCGAGGAAATGTGCATCGACGGAGTAACAATCCGCAACGACACCGGCGTCGTCGAAGGGTCGGAAATCTCCATGTTCTACGATCCGATGATCGCCAAGCTGGTCACCCATGCGCCGACCCGGGAAGAGGCGATCGATGCCATGAGTTTGGCGCTCGACGCGTTTTACGTGGACGGCATCCAGCATAATGTGCCGTTTCTGACGGCGCTGATGAACCATCCGCGCTGGCGGTCGGGCCTGCTTTCGACCAGCTTCATCGCCGACGAGTATCCGGACGGATTCTTTCCGGCCCTTCCCGATGAAGCCGCCTATTCGGTGCTGGCCGCCGTCGCGCTTTCCATGGGCGCCCTTGAAAGGGAACGGCTGGATCATCTGCCCGGACGCCTGCGGCCGCATTCCGGGGCGCTCCGCGAAGACTGGGTCGTCAAGGTGGACAAGACGTATGTTCCGATCCGGCTGGCCGCCGGCTATCCGGGAACCCCGGTGGAACTGGATGTGGCGATCGGGGACGATCCCGTGATGACTGTCGAATCCGATTGGGCGCCGGGAGAACCGCTCTGGTCAGGCAAGGTCGGCTCGCGGCCGGTGACGGTTCAGGTGCGCATGGTGACCGGCGGATACCGTCTCGACTGGCAGGGAAGTTCGGTGATCGCAAAGGTGATGACGCCCCGCACCGCGGAACTGGATCGGCTGATGCCGGAGAAACTTCCGCCTGACACGTCCAAACTGCTGCTTTGTCCGATGCCGGGCCTGGTGGTCTCCATCGCGGTTTCCGAGGGGCAGGAAATCAAGGCCGGTGAACAGCTTGCCGTGGTGGAAGCCATGAAGATGGAAAATGTGCTGCGGGCCGAGCGGGACTGTACCGTTACCGCCATCAAGGCAACTGCGGGAGACAGCCTGGCCGTGGATGCGGTGATCATGGAGTTTTCCTGACGCCTGCCTCGGTTGACAGGTGAACGGGGGTAACGTTATTGCAGCGGCCGGTGGCCCCACGCCACAGCCCGTTTTCGGTTCCCCCAATCACCCGGAGGCTCGATGCCTTTCACGACCTTGCTGTTCGACCTGGACGGCACCCTGACAGATCCCTTCGACGGCATCACCCGCTCGATCCGCTATGCGCTGGAAAATATGGCGGCACCGGTGCCGGAAGCGGAGGAGCTGCGCTGGTGCATCGGTCCGCCCCTGTGGGAGAGCTTCCGGATCCTGCTGGGGACCGACGATCAAACCAGACTGGATCGGGCTGTCGCCTTCTACCGGGAGCGCTATACAGATACAGGGCTTTTCGAGAACGCGCTGATTGACGGCATTCCGGAGACGCTCGAGCGTTTGACGGCCTCAGGCCACCGCCTGCATGTGTGCACCTCAAAACCCCAAGCCTATGCGGGCAGGATCGTGGAGCATTTCGGGCTGATGCCTTATTTCGGCAAGGTGTATGGGGCCGAACTGGATGGCACGCGTTCGGCGAAGGCGGAGCTGATTGCCCATATTCTGCAGGAGGAGGGGATTGGAGCGTCGCAAACCGTCATGATCGGCGACCGCAAGCATGACCTGATCGGCGCCAACGCCAACAAGGTCGCCGGTATTGGCGTTCTGTGGGGCTATGGCAGCCGGGAGGAACTCGAAATGGAAAACCCGGTATTGATCGCCACAACTCCGGTGGAAATTTCCCGGCATATGGGTGCCGGCTGAGCAGCGCCGCTGACTTTCTCCGCAGCCCGTCAGCCGAGATTGGCATTGCTTTTTACAGCTTTCAGCGATACTGAAACTGTCATGAGAACAGTTCTCGGGGCGGGGTGAAATTCCCCACCGGCGGTATCAGGGAGACCTGGAGCCCGCGAGCGCCATGGAACCTGTCGGGTTTCATGGGTCAGCAGATCCGGTGAGAAGCCGGAGCCGACGGTTGAGGTGCGATCTTCGAAAGGGAGATCATACCCGAAAGTCCGGATGAGAGAGAACTTGGCTGCGGATCCCGTGACGGGACCGGCAGGCGCGGTGTCTTTTGAGACTGTTCTGGATGCGCAACTGGAACGGAATTCGGACATGACCGCCACTTTATCGAAATCATTTCAAAAACCGCTGCTGGCGGCCCTGGCGATGGTCGGGGCAGGGGCATCCTTCGCCCTGGTCAACGGCGCCCTGCAGGCCTCGACCATGCAACTCGGCGTCCCGTCCACCTCTGCGGCCTTCTGGCAATATGCGCTCGGCCTGCTGGTGGCCTTGCCCTGGGTGTTGAGGCGCGGCCTGACAGCCCTGAAAACCAGGCAGATCGGCTTGCATCTGCTGCGCGCGGTGCTTGCCGTGATCGGTATTCAGATGTGGGTAGCCGGCCTTGCGCGCGTGGAAATCTGGCAGGCCATCGCCCTGGTGATGACCTCGCCCTTCTTTGTCATCATCGGTGCGAAACTCTTCTTCGGCGAGCGGGTCGGCGCTGTGCGCTGGCTTGCGACCCTTGCCGGATTTTCGGGTGGAATGGTCATTCTCGCACCCTGGAACAACGGGTTCGACTGGGGCGCGGTGCTGCCGGTGGCCGCGGCCGCCTTCTGGGCCGGGACCTCGCTGGTGACCAAGAAGCTCACACAAACCGAAAACGCCGATTCCATCACGCTCTATCTGCTTTTGCTGCTGACGCCGGTAAACGCCCTCCTGGCGCTGGGCGAGGGCGGGGTCGTGCCCTCAGGCGCCGCTTTGTGGCTTCTTGTGGGCGCCGGCGTTCTGACCGTGCTGGCGAATTATCTTCTGACCCTTGCCTACCAGAAGGCGGATGCGGCCTTCGTGCAGCCCTTCGACCATCTGAAACTGCCGCTGAACATCGCCGTCGGTTTTTTTGCCTTCGGATTTGCCCCTTCCGGGGCTTTCTGGCCCGGGGCGCTCGTTATAGTCGGGGCCTCCCTTCTGGTGATGCTGGACGAACAGAAGCGGGCTTCGCGTCAGTCGGCAGCCGCTGCAAAGGCCTGACGGCCTTCCGGGAACACATTTCCGTTTGGGGCGTCTTGATTTAAGGTTTCGCTATGGCGAGCCGGACAGGAGATTGCGATGACAACCGATCCTTTGACCGTTCATGTGCTGATCGAAGGCCGTGTGCAGGGGGTCGGCTATCGCGCCTGGTGCGCGAATGAAGCGCAATCGCGCGGTCTGTCCGGCTGGGTACGCAACCTGAAGAACGGAGCGGTGGAAGCTGTCTTCAGCGGTCCATCGGATACCGTCGTGGATATGCTCGACGTATTGTGGCACGGCCCGTCCTTTGCCCGGGTGAACCTGGTCAGGGATCTCGAGCCGGCCGAGCCCGCAAGCGGCGCATTCGCCGTCCGGGAGACGGTCTGACGCGGGAAATTGCTTGACGTCAGCCCCCCGGAGTTCTGCCGCATCCTGAAAATATCCGGCTTTCAAGCTGTGGGGAAATCTCGGTTCTCAACAGTCTTTTGTGTAACAATCGCATCGTTCAGCTGTTGTGTTGTCATTGAATTATCGCAATATTCTGTTCTGTCACGTGGAACAATCGAGGCTGTTCCATTTGGCATCCGCAGCGTAACTCAAGGAGAATTCTGGTGAAGATTGCGATCCTCGGTGGTGACGGCTTTGTCGGTTGGCCCACATCCCTGCACCTGTCCGATCAAGGCCACGAAGTTCACATCGTCGACAATCTCAGCCGCCGCTGGATCGACGCCGAACTCGGGGTGCAGTCCCTGACGCCGATGGATTCCATTCAGGAACGCACACGGATCTGGAAGCAGGAGACCGGCAACACGATCCAGTTCCATCTGATCGATATCGCCAGGGACTACGAGATTTTCAAAGCCTGGCTGGCGGAAGCCCGGCCGGATGCGATCATCCATTTCGCAGAGCAGCGCGCCGCGCCCTATTCGATGAAATCGGATCAGCACAAGAATTACACCGTCAGCAACAATGTCAACGCCACCCATCATCTGCTGAACGCCATGGTGGAACTCGATCTGGACGCGCATCTCATCCATCTGGGCACGATGGGGGTTTACGGCTATTCCAGTGTCGGCGCGGCCATTCCGGAAGGCTATCTGAGCGTCGATGTCGAGACGCTGAACGGCGACAAGGCGGCTCAGGAGATCCTTTATCCGGCAAATCCCGGATCGATCTATCACATGACCAAATGCCTGGATCAGCTGCTGTTCCAGTTCTATGCAAAGAATGACGGCCTCAGGGTCACCGACCTTCATCAGGGGATCGTCTGGGGAACCCATACGCAGCAGACCCGGCGCCACAAGCAGCTGATCAACCGGTTCGACTACGATGGCGATTATGGAACAGTGCTCAACCGCTTCCTCATTCAGGCGGCAATCGGGTATCCGCTGACGGTGCATGGGACCGGCGGTCAGACACGGGCCTTCATCCACATTCAGGATTCAGTGCGCTGCATCGAGCTTGCGCTCGACAACCCGCCGAAGAAGGGTGACCGGGTCAAGGTGTTCAACCAGATGACGGAAACCCACAGGGTGCGCGATCTGGCCGAACTGATCTCGGGCCTGACCGGCGCCAAGGTCGCCTACCTGCCCAACCCGCGCAAGGAAGCGCCCGAAAACGATCTGGTGGTCGAAAACAAACAGTTCCTGGAACTGGGGCTCGATCCGACGACGCTGGCGGACGGTCTCCTGAGCGAGGTGGTGGATGTGGCCAAGACATTCGCCTACCGGGTCGACCGCGGCCGGGTGCCGGCCGTGTCCGCCTGGACGAAGGAAATCGCGGAAGAGATCGAACGCGATCCCGAACATCCGCGCCTCAAATCGGTTTCCTGAGGGATTTCATGAGCGACGCACCCGAGTTTGACAGGGCTCCCGCCAGCTCATTTGCCTATGTGACCCTGGTGACCAATCGGGACTATGTGCTGGGTGCATCCGCTCTTTTGCGCTCTCTCAGGCGAACAGACACCGGTGCGGATCTGGTGGTTCTGTTCACGCCCGGCGTCGACGAGCAGGATCTGTCCGTTCTGCGGCCGTTCAAGCCGCGGCTCGGCCGCTGTGGCCGGCTGCCGACCTCGGCCGAATTCAACCAGCTCCATGAACGCGGCCGTCTGCACGCGGCGGCCCCGTTCACCAAGGGCGGCAAGCCGGTGTTTCATACGCCGCTCGACAATTTCGTGAAGCTGCGCCTCTGGCAGCTCGACGAATACGAGAAGGTGGTGTTCATCGATGCCGACGCGCTTGTCCTCAAGAACTGCGACAAGCTGTTCAGCTATCCGGAATTCTGCGCGGCGCCGAATGTTTATGAAGGCCTGGCCGATTTTCAGCGCATGAACAGCGGCGTCTTCACGGCCCGTCCGGACAGAGCCACCTTTGACGCCATGCTGTCGCAACTCGATCGGCCGGGCACCTTCTGGCGGCGCACCGACCAGAGCTTTCTGGAGAGTTTTTTCCCCGATTGGCACGGCCTGCCCGTCTATTACAACATGTTGCAATATGTCTGGTTCAACCTTCCGGATCTGTGGGACTGGGGCCAGATCCATGTGCTGCACTACCAGTATGAAAAACCCTGGCAGGCAGGGCATGAGAAAGCCGAACGGCTACGGCTGCTGATCGATCTGTGGCAGGCCTATGCCTCCGGCGACGGCATTCCCGATGATCTGTCGGGGCTTCCCGGCCCCGAGGCCCCGGCGGACAAGCGGGCGTCCTGAATGCATGTCCTGATAACAGGGGCCGGCGGCACGGTCGGCCGCTTCATCGCCCGGCGGATGCTGGCCGACGGGTATCATGTCACCGTTCTGGGCCGCCGGCCGCTGGAAGGCTGGCCAACTGCCTTCAGCCACTACGATCTTGCCGATCCGCAACCGTGCCTGCCGGCGGCTGATGCGCTGGTCCACTGCGCGCTTTCTCATGAACCGGGAAAATTCCGGGGCGGAGAGGGGAACGATCCGGATCGGTTCCGGAGCCTGAACGTCGAGGGAACGGCGGTGCTGTTCAAGGCGGCGCGGCAAGTGGGCTGCACACAGGCGGTTTTCCTGTCGAGCCGCGCGGTTTACGGCGATCATCGCGGGGGCGAGTTGCTGCGGGAAACCGACCGGGCGGCATCCGATACGCTGTACGGGCAGGTGAAGCTGGCCGGAGAGGCTATCCTGGAGGAACTGACCGGTCCTGCGTTCCAGGGAGCCGCGCTGCGGGCAACCGGCGTCTACGGGCATGTGCCGGACCTTGCCGGCCACAAGTGGACCGGCCTCTTCAGGGCTTTTGCTTGCGGCGAAACGATCGAGCCGCGCAAGGCCACGGAAGTGCATGGGCGGGATCTGGCAGCGGCGGTTTCCCTCCTGCTTGACGAGGGAGGGCGGCAGGAAAGCCGCCTGGCGCGTTTCGAGGTCTTCAATGTGTCCGATGTGGTCATCGACCGCCGGGAGCTGCTGGAAGAGCTGAAAACCCTGTGCGACTGCACAGGAACGCTGCCCCTGCCGGCAACTTCCACACCCGGGATCATGGATACGGCGAAGCTTCAGGCGCTTGGGTGGCAGCCGGGCGGGCAGGAGCGTCTGCGGGACTTTCTCAAGGCCTGCTGCGCTGACCTTCAGACTTCCGCGTAGGTTTTGGCGGTCGCGACCGGTCCGAAGATCTTTTCAAATTCGGCGCGCAGGACACTGTCGTTCTCGGCCAGGGTCACCGGAATGCCGAGATCCACGAGGCTCGTGACGCCGTGGTCGCTCACGCCGCAGGGCACGATGCCGGAAAAATGCTCCAGATCCGGTTCCACGTTGAAGCTGATGCCGTGGAACGTCACCCATTTGCGCAAGCGGATGCCGATCGCGGCGATCTTGTCTTCCACGTTCACCCCGCGGTCCGGCCGCCGGACCCACACGCCGACCCGGTCCTCCCGGCGTTCGCCCCTGATGTGATAGGCCCACAGCGAATTGATGAGCCAGGCCTCCAGGGCGGAGACGAAGGCGCGCACGTCCTGCCGGCGGCGCTTCAGATCCAGCATGACATAGGCAACCCGCTGACCGGGGCCATGATAGGTGTGCTGACCGCCACGGCCCGTTCGGTAGACCGGAAACCTGTCCGCCGCCACGAGATCGGCATCGTTCGAGCTCGTTCCCGCAGTGTAGAGCGGTGGATGCTCCAGCAGCCAGACCTGTTCGGGGGCATCGCCTTTGATGATTCTTTCGACCCGCTCGTCCATCTCCGCGAGCGCCTGCCGGTAGTCGACGGGCGTGTCGGAAATGCGCCATTCGACCGGCTGTGAACCCGGTTCCGGCAGAAAACTCACGTTCAGCGCGTCCCGATCGGCAGGTGACATGTGGATGACACTTCTTTGTTTTTTGAGTTGGCTGGCCATGCCGTGGTATGGTCAGGCCTTGGCGGCTTCCGCCATATTTAGGGATTCTGGCCTGTAATGACCACCTTTGATGAGATCAATGTCGACATTTCCGTGGTGCTCGGCGAATCCGAAATGCCGGTTCACCAGTTGCTGCGCATGGGCCGTGGCGCGGTGATCGATCTTGATGTCGCTGAAGACGCCGATGTGAAGATCTACGCCAACAACACGCTTGTCGCCAAGGGGCAGGTGGTGTTGCTGGGAGAGCGGATCGGTATCTCCATCACCGAGGTTCTGCTGCGTCCGCCGGAAATCCGCCCGATGCGCACGGAGGGCCCGCTGTAGCGGCCGGCCGAAGAAAAAGCATGTGCCTGTGCATTATTGCGAATTCGGCTCTTGCGCCCCCAAATTCCTTTTGCTACACGGAGCGCCTCGACGCTGACAGGCGCCGGGAACAATCGAATATGCGGTCGTGGCGGAATTGGTAGACGCGCAGCGTTGAGGTCGCTGTGGGGTAAAACCCGTGGAAGTTCGAGTCTTCTCGACCGCACCATATTCGAGGCTCTGTTGCCCATGAGGCTGTTTGAGCGCTGTTCCGGTTCGGGGCTTTCCTCCTGCGCCAAAAGCGAAGTTTCCCGGTATTCGGCTTGCTGAATCGACAGAAACGGCTTTTTTTCAAAAGGGCCGCCTTCGGGTGGCCTTTTTTGTTGTCGATTTTTCCGTGTCCTTACCGGAACCAGCTTGGGATCGGCGGTCGGAACCTGCTAGATTGCCGGGAGACTTGCCGGCGGCCGTGCAACGGCAGCACGCAGTTCATGCCGGTTCTCGGACCACTAGGGTCTGTGGACACTAAGGATTTGGTCGAGGTTTGGATGCAAAGCGCCCAGTTCAAGAAGCAAGGTCGCAGGAAGGGGGTTCCCTTTCAAGACATTGGGACGCCGAAATGGGCGTTTTGCGCCAAATCTCTTCGAGACGCGGCGGATTTCGGTCCCGACTGCGTCGGAAAATCCTTGTGGTGGGCGGCACCACTGCGGACTTTCCTCCTGTTCGGACACCGAAATCCGGCTCGCGCCGCGACCCAAACCTAATTGTCCACAGACCCTAGAGGACTTCATGGTGACAAGATCCGCACTTTCCCTGTTTCTGAGCGCCGCCGCTTTTTGCTGGCTCGGTGTTCTACCGTCTGCCGCGCAACAGGCGATGGTGCGGGCCGATGCCGTTGCGGGTGTGGCGACGGTGCCGGTCGACGGGGATATCAACCGCTACCGGGCGGTTCTCGTTGAAACGGAAGACGGCGCGGATTTCTATATTTACACCGATACCGGCAGCGGCTGGAAGCAGGCTGTCCATGCCCCGGACATCGTCTGGCGGGGTGGCATGTACGGGCAGGAACCCTGGATGGAAGTGAGCGAGCACGGCTCACTCAAGATCTATTCCGAAAACTCCGCTATCGGCCGGAACCGCTGGGAGCAGGTGCTGACCATCGCCTATCGCGGCGGTGCGTTCGTGGTCGCCGGATACACCTATTCCCATTACGATACCCTCGATCCGGATGCCTCCGGGCAGTGCGACGTCAATCTTCTGACCGGGAAGGGTATCCAGGACGGCAAGAGCTTCAGGACCACGCTTAAAACGCTGGCTGTCGGGGACTGGACCATGGATACGTGGCCGCCGGAATGTGCGGTCGAGTAGGCAGCCGGTCCGCATCGAGCATCGTGAAATTCAGACACTTCGATCAGACAGGCCCATGAAACAGATCCTACGGAGATACAGGCGCGAGGTCCTGCGCCACGTGTATGCTTTGTTGGCTGCCGCGCTGACGGTTTTTCCTGTGGCCGCCCAATCGTTTTCCACGAACCCGGCCAATTTTCCCGGAATGACCTGCCAGCAACTCTGGTATATCGAGCAGGAGGTCCTGGCCGAGGGCCGGGTGTGCCTTCAAAGCGAGCGGGCCCGGCGGGCGTTCCGGCGGGCGAAACGCTGCATTTCTTCCGATGAGACCATCCTGCCGAAGAAGACACGCGACTATCTGGAGCAGCTCAGAAGCGCGGCCCGGAACAAGGGGTGCGCGGGGTTCTAGTCGAACGGAATTCGCGCCTGTCGGCAGATGGCAGGCGCGCCGCGCGCATTTCGCATTTCGATTGCAAGTCTTGTGGACCGGTTCCTCTTTTCCGGTGGCGCTTTTCCCTGCCAGACGCTAGTTCTGGTCACGACATGCCGGCTCCCGTTTCGCCGGTGAAGATAAACGCGCGCAGAAGGGGGAGCATCGTATGAGTGAAGCAGCCGATCTCGATGTCATAGCCTCTCCCGAACCGGTTATTGCGGTGCGCGACGCGGAAGATCATCTCAATCCGGATTTCATCGCCGCCGTCGAAACGGCGATCAGGGCGAATGATCAGTTCGGTCTGAGAGCGCTTGCCGCCGACCTGCACGAGGCCGATACCGGCGACCTCCTTGAGACCATTAACCCGGACGAGCGGGCCACCTTCATCCAGCTGCTGGGCGAGGACTTCGACTATACGGCCCTGACCGAAATGGACGAGGCGACCCGACTGCAGGTTCTGGAGGATCTGCCGACGGAGGCCATCGCCGAAGGTCTCGGCGAACTCGATTCCGACGATGCCGTCTACATCCTGGAGGATATGGACGAGGAGGATCAGGCCGCGATCCTCGATGAGCTGCCCTATGCGGACCGGGCACAGCTGCAAAAAGCGCTGGATTATCCGGAAGAAAGCGCCGGACGGCGCATGCAGAGCGAGTTTATCGCTGTGGCGCAGTTCTGGACGGTCGGCCAGACAATCGACTACATGCGCGAGGCGCGCGACCTTCCGGACAGTTTTTACGAGATCTATGTCGTCGATCCGGCTTTCAAGCTGCTCGGGTCGGTGCATCTGGACAAGATCCTGCGCACCAAACGCAGGGAAAAGGTCACCTCCATCATGGAGGAAACCCGGCAGGCGGTTCTGGCAACCGAGGACCAGGAGGAGGTGGCCCGCCGCTTCGAGCGCTACAATCTCGTCTCCTCCGCCGTTGTCGACGAGAATGAGCGTCTTGTCGGTGTTCTGACCGTCGATGACATCGTCGATGTCATCCAGGAGGAAGCGGAAGAAGATCTTCGTGCGCTGGCCGGGGTCGGCGACGAGGAAATCTCCGACACGGTGATGACCATCGCGCGCTCGCGATTTGCCTGGCTGGTGGTCAACCTGGGCACGGCGATCCTGGCATCCGTGGTGATCGCGCTCTTCGAGGAAACCATCGAGGCGATGGTTGCGCTCGCCGTTCTGATGCCGATCGTGGCGTCGATGGGGGGGAATGCCGGTACGCAGACCATGACCGTCGCCGTGCGCGGGATCGCGACCCAGGAACTGGGCACCCGCAACCTGATGCGGGTGCTGAACCGCGAAATCCTGGTGAGCGCGCTCAATGGTGTCGCGCTCGCCATACTGATCGGATTGACAGCCTGGCTGTGGTTCGACAGTCCCGGCCTGGGTGTGGTGATCGGCGGTTCGATCGTCATCAACATGCTGTTTGCCGGTCTTTCCGGCCTGCTGATCCCGATCGCGCTCGACCGGCTCAATGTCGATCCGGCGATCGCCTCCAGCGTCTTCGTGACGACGGTCACCGACGTCGTCGGCTTCTTTGCCTTTCTAGGCATAGCCGCGCTCTGGTTCGGCCTGCCGCTGTAGCGAAGCTTTCCTTCGCCGCAACGTGAACGCCCGAAAGGCGGGAGCCGGTCACGAACCGGTGTCGGCTTTTCGCAGATTATCGCGCAGTTTCATGATCTTGCCCTGAAGTTCCATGACTTCTTCAAGCTCCAGGCCGGCGGAGGACAGGATGCAGTTGCCGAAATGCTGTGTCTTCTTCTGCAGCGCGCGGCCCTTGCGGGTCAGCTTGAGGATCACCTGACGCTCATCCTTGATGTTACGCGTGCGCGTGACCAGGCCCATGGCTTCCAGCCGCTTCAGGAGCGGGGTCAGCGTGTTGGTGTCGAGTTGCAGCTTCGCTGTGATCGTTCCGACCGGTACATTGCTGGTTTCCCACAGAACTGTCATGGCGAGGAATTGCGGATAGGTGAGGCCGATCTCCTTCAGGAGAGCCTTGTAGACACCGTTCATGGCATGATTGGCGGAATAGAGCGCGAAACACAGAAATCTATCGAGCGGCAGAGGATCGTTCGCGATTTCAGCAGGACCGGGTACCGGCTTTTCCGCCGGAGGTTCCGGTAAAACAGCGGTGCCAGCATCTGTCGCGGCAGGGGGCATCTCCACCCCGGCCGTCCTCTCCGGCTTCGCTGCCGGCCTGGTTCCGCTTTTGGCAGAGGTCTTTTTACGCGGCTTTTTCTCGGACGCTTCAGCCTTGGCGGGCTTGTCTTTTTTCGGTGTTTTCTGCTCCTCGGGCGCGGTTAATCCGATCGCGTCCAGAAGAGACATCTGCTCTGTCGTCTGGGTCATGCGCCTCCTTATAAATCGTGCGCGATATGATCGCAAGTTCTTGACGTTTTTGCGAGCGCACCATATGTGAACAAATATATCGCGCACGATAAAAACCTGCGCGATATAGTGATACGGCGCCTGCAATCTTTTTGCGGCTGCCCGTGGTCGGAATGAAATGAAGGAGAATTGAGATGGCTGTAGATGTAAAATACGAGACAAAAGCCCGGGCGACCGGCGGTCGGGATGGCGCGGCGGAAACCCTGAGCGGTTCCTTCAGTGTCAAGCTGGCGACGCCGAAGGAACTGGGCGGTTCCGGCGGGGATGGCAACAACCCGGAAGAATTGTTCGCCGCCGGCTATGCCGCCTGTTTCATCGGCGCGATGAAATTTGTCGGGGGTCAGGAAAAGATCGCCGTTCCGGCCGATACTTCGATCACCTCGACGGTGGGTATCGGGCCGCGCTCGGAGGGCGGTTTCGGTCTGGAGGTCGCTTTGGAGATTTCTCTGCCGGGCCTCGACAGGACGGTCGCGGAAGATCTCGTCGCGAAAGCGCATCAGGTCTGTCCGTATTCCAACGCGACCCGCAACAATATCGATGTCAAGCTGACGGTGGTCTGACGTCCTCGGGTCCAGTGGCAAGGCAGACCGCCGCCTTGACCTGGCGACTTTCGAATTCGCCCCGCAACCTGCGGGGCGATTTCGGTTTTGCCGGGCGTAGTCGCGACTGAAACAGGACGTGATTGCCCTGCGGTTAGCCTTTGCCGCCCGATCGGGTAGAGTTATTTCGAGCCGATGCGCATCGTCATGGGGAGCTTATAAGAAATGCACGCGCCACAGATCGACGGCATTCTGGAGACCGCCGTCTATGTCGACGACATGGAGGCCGCGCATGGCTTTTATTCCGGTGTTCTGGGACTTGAACGCATGGTCGCGGGCGAGCGTCTCTACGCCTACGACGCCGGACCCGCGCAGACCCTGCTGGTTTTTCATCGCGGTCATACGGGTGAAGATGTTGAGACCGAGGGTGGGACCGTTCCCGGGCACGATACCACCGGTCACAGTCATTTCGCATTCCGGATCTCCGGCGAACAGGTGCAGCCATGGCGCGATTATCTGACGGAAAACGGGATCGACATCATCAGCGAGGTGACCTGGCCGGCGGGCGGGACAAGCCTTTATTTTAACGATCCGGACGGAAATGTCCTGGAACTGGCCGCGGCTCCGCTCTGGCCGAATTTTCTATCCTGAATTTTAACGCCTTGTGCGGCAGGTTTGTTTTTACTTGGGGGACAATGCGGGTGCGGCGATATGAGTTTCTTGCAGGCGGCATTGCGGGTGCTGTTTTACATAGCGGTCGGCGGTGTGATTTCGGTTGCCGGAGCGGCGTTTTTTTTCATGAACTGGGAACCTGACCGGGACGACTATCCGCTTCGCGGCATCGATGTCTCCCATCATCAGGGAGACATCGACTGGAACCAGGTCGCGGCGGACGACGTGGCTTTTGTCTATATGAAGGCGAGCGAAGGCGGCGACTTCAAGGACGGCGCTTTTCAAAAGAACTGGGCCGGTGCCGGCGCGGCGGGACTTGCGCGCGGCGCCTATCACTATTTCAGCCTGTGCCAGTCAGGGAGAAAGCAGGCGGAAAATTTCCTCTCTGTCCTTCCCGACGACCGCGACATGCTCGCGCCGATGGTGGACCTCGAATTCACCGGAAATTGCGCGCGCCGTCCACCCGTCGAAGAAGTTCTGCGTGAAATCAGCGACTTTACCGCACTGGTGGAGCAGGCGGGCGGCAAGCGGATCATCTTCTATTCGCCGCAGGATTTCTATTTCGCCTATCTGAGGGGCAGTGGCCTGAACCGCAGGCTCTGGGCCCGCTCGGTCTGGCATTCTCCCGCCTATGCAAATGAGTGGACCGGCTGGCAGTATCATGACCGCGGCACGGTGAAAGGGATTTCGGGCGATGTGGACCTGAATGTCCTGAACAAGGATACGGGGCTGGAAAGCCTAAAATCATGATCACTAACCAATTGTAATTCAATACAGAAAATCAACTTATTGACTTTAACGTAAAAAGCCGGAATTGTGCCTCAACCAGGAAGGGTCGGGCATGCAGCGCTATTTTACGATCACCCAGCTGACACAGGAATTCGACATCACCACCCGCACCTTGCGTTTCTACGAGGCGCAAGGGCTGGTGTCTCCGAGCCGCCGCGGGCGTCAGCGCCTTTATACTCCCGGCGACCGGACGCGGATCAAACTGATCCTGCGTGGCAAACGTCTCGGTTTTTCCCTGAACGATATCAGGGAAATCATCGAGATGTACGCGAGCGACCCTGGGGAAACCGGCCAACTGAAGCTGTTGCTGGCGAGGATCGCCGCCCGGCGGGAAGAGCTTCTGGAAAAGCAACGGGATATCGAACTGACCCTCCTGGAGCTTGACGAGGTCGAGAGCGGTGCGCGTGCGCGCATCTGCGAACTGGGGACCAGGCTGTCCCCGGAGAAGGTCTGATGGATTTCACCCCACGAGATCCAAACTGGGAAAACCGCGTCCGCTCCAGCTACGCGGCACAGGCATTCATGACGAATCTGGGCGCCGAACTGGTCCATCTGTCGCCGGGCGCGGTGGATCTGGAGCTGAAAATGCGCACAGATCTCACCCAGCAGCATGGCTATTTTCATGCCGGCGTGACGTCCTCGATCGCCGATTCCGCCGCAGGCTACGCGGCCCTGTCCCTTTTCGCGCCCGGCTTCGGCGTTTTGACGAGCGAATACAAGATCAATCTCCTCAATCCAGCCGCGCAAAAGGTCCTGATGGCCCGGGGCAGGGTGGTGAAGCCCGGCCGCACGCTGACGATCGCGAAAGCCGATGTCTACGGTCTTGATGAGGGTGTCCACGTGCATGTCGCCACCGGCCTTTTTACGCTTGTGAGCGTTCCCGGAGTAAAGGACTGAGCCATGGCAGATACCGTCATACGGGCGCTTCGGCGGGAAGATCGCCCGGCCTGGCAGGTCCTCTGGAACGCCTATCTCGAATTTTACCGGCAGGATCTGCCCGCGGACGTGACCGAAACCCTGTTCGAACGCCTGCTTTCGACGGCAGGTCATGACGCCTTCGTGGCCGTCAGGGAGGGCAGCCTCGTCGGCTTTGTCCACTATCTCTTCCATTCCAGCACATGGTCGAAGAGGTCGACCTGTTATCTGGAGGATCTCTTCGTCAGCGAGACCGGCCGGGGCACCGGCGCGGGACGCAAGCTGATCGAGGCTGTTTATGCGGCCGCCGACGGCGAGCCCGGGGCCGACGGCACAGTCTACTGGCACACGCATCACCACAACGAGCGCGCCCGGAAACTCTATGACCGGGTCGGCGTTTTAAGCGACTTCATCCGATATGAGCGCTCCTGATTTCCGGAGCATTGGGAGGAAACCAAAATGATCCGCAATGATTTTCCGGGTTTCAATTTCGATCTCGGCGAAACCGCAGACATGCTGCGCGACACCGTCCGCTCCTACAGCCAGGACCGCATCGCGCCGCTGGCCGCAAAGATCGACCGCGAGGACTGGTTCCCGCGTGAGCTCTGGCCGGAAATGGGCGCGCTCGGCCTGCATGGCATCACGGTTGAGGAAGACTGGGGCGGCTCCGGACTCGGGTATCTGGAACATTGCATTGCCATGGAGGAAGTCAGCCGGGCGTCCGCCTCCATCGGCCTCAGCTACGGCGCGCATTCCAACCTTTGTGTCAATCAGCTCCGCCGCTGGGGCAATGACGGGCAGAAGAAGCGCTATCTGGAGAAACTGGTGACGGGCGAACATCTCGGCGCGCTGGCGATGTCCGAGACAGGCGCCGGTTCCGACGTCGTTTCGATGAAACTGCGCGCGGAGAAAAAGGGTGACCGCTACATCCTGAACGGATCCAAGATGTGGATCACCAACGGTCCCTCCGCCGATACCATGATCATCTATGCCAAGACCGATCCGGACGCCGGAGCGAAAGGCATTACCGCCTTCCTGGTCGAGAAGGATTTCCCGGGCTTTTCCGTCGCGCAGAAGCTCGACAAGCTGGGCATGCGCGGGTCTGAAACCGGCGAGCTGGTGTTCCGGGACTGTGAAGTGCCGGAGGAAAACGTGCTCGGCGCGGTCGGCAAGGGCGTCAATGTGCTGATGTCCGGCCTGGATTACGAGCGGGCCGTTCTGGCGGCAGGAGCTGTCGGCATCATGCAGGCGGCGATGGATGTTGTCATCCCCTATGTCCATGAACGAGAACAGTTCGGCCAGGCGATCGGCACCTTTCAGCTGGTGCAGGGCAAGGTCGCGGACATGTATGTCACCATGAACGCCACCAAGTCCTACGTCTATGCCGTCGCAAAGGCCTGCGACCGAGGCGAAACGACCCGCGAGGATGCCGCCGGGGCCATTCTTTACGCAGCCGAAAACGCCACCAAGATCGCCCTCGATGCCATCCAGCTCCTTGGCGGGAACGGCTATATCAACGAATATCCGACCGGCCGCCTGCTGCGCGACGCCAAGCTCTATGAAATCGGCGCGGGCACCTCCGAAATCCGGCGCATGCTGATCGGACGGGAGATCTTCAACAAGACCGCGTGAGCGTTCTGGCGGAAACGTCGGCGCCTGTCTCCCGGTGTGTTTCGGCGCTGCGGGGACCTCGCGATAACTTCTTCTGGACGGGCTGACATCATCTGATTAGATCGGGAGGACCGTTTTCCCGTGATAGGAGAGGCTTATGCCGGATTCGTTCTTTCATCCCGTCTCTGGTTTCGAGCTTCCCCGCTTCGCCGGCGTACCGACCTTCATGCGCCTGCCGTTGGTCGATCTCGATCATCCTCGCCTGAAGGACGTGCGGATCGGCCTGATAGGAGCGCCCTGGGACGGCGGGACGACCAACCGGCCCGGGCCCCGCCACGGGCCGCGCCAGCTGCGCGACATGTCGACCATGATCCGGGCGCAGAACGGGGCGACGGGCGTGCGGCCGTTCGAATTGGTCAATTGCGCGGATCTCGGCGATGTCGGTCCCAATCCGGCCAGCGTCGATGACAGTCTGAAGCGAATGACGGATTTCTACGACAAGGTGGTCGCCGCCGGGATCGTGCCGTTGTCGGCCGGGGGCGATCACCTGTGTTCCCTGCCGATCCTGCGGGCGCTGGCGAAGGACCGCCCGCTCGGCATGATCCATTTCGACAGTCATACCGACCTCTACAAGAGCTATTTCGGCGGCATGCTCTATACGCACGGCACGCCATTCCGCCGGGCGGTGGAGGAGGGGCTTCTGGATCCAAAGCGCGTGGTCCAGATCGGTATCCGCGGCACGGCCTACGACAACGAAGACCGGGATTTCGCGGCAAGCGTCGGCATAAGGGTGATCCCGATCGAGGAGTTTCACGCCAGAGGGCCCGAGGACGTCATGACGGAAGCCAGGGAAATTGTCGGGCTTGGCGAGACCTATGTTTCCTACGACATCGACTTCGTCGATCCGGCCTTCGCACCGGGAACGGGGACGCCGGAAGTCGGCGGGCCGAATTCCTTTCAGGCCCTGCAGGTGGCCCGGTTGCTCGACGGGGTGAACATCGTCGGCGCGGATCTTGTCGAGGTCTCGCCTCCCTTCGATGCAACCGGTGGCACCGCCTTTCTCGGTGTGTCGATCATGTTCGAATTGCTGTGCAACATGGCGGTGTCGCTCACGTCCGGCCGTTAACAGGACTTTCCGGAAGGCGGTTTCTCTAAATCACAAGCCGCTCAGGTCCGGCGCTGCCTCGTTACTCCCCGAGTAGCATCAGGGGCTCCGGCTGAAATTGGGCGTGCAGGGGCTCATGCAGACAACGTTCAAATTGACAACATACCAACTGGTTGGTATGTTGTGATGAAGAAGGACGCTGGAACATGTCGGGAAATCCGCGACTCTTGTTCTTGTGGAGGCGAAGAGGGGGCGGGCAGCTCGCTACCGGCGGTATCGATCCACTCGAATTTTATATCGAACGGTGTTCAAGGTTATGTCGCAAGGGAGCAAGCAATGAGTGACTTTGAAGTTCGTAGAGACGGGCTGACACTTGAAATCAGCCGCGTGATAGCCGCGCCGCGCGCCATTGTCTGGCGCTGCTGGACGGATACCGACCTTTTGAAGCAATGGTTCTGTCCGAAACCCTGGACGGTTCCTGAAGCCGATTTCGACCTTCGCCCGGGCGGGCGCATGAATACTGTCATGAGCGGGCCCGAAGGCGAACGGTTTGAGAACGAGGGAATTTTCCTCGAGATCGGGGAGGGAACCCGTCTGACCTTCACCGATGCCTTTTCGGAAAACTTCGTGCCGCGGGAAACGCCTTTCATGACCGGCTATGTCGATCTCACGGATTTGCCGGATGGCAGGACCCGTCTGATCTGGGGAGCCCGGCACGCGAATGAAGCCGATCGGGACAAACATCTGGAGATGGGCTTCGAAGAGGGTTGGAAGGCAGCTTCCGGCCAACTCGAGGAGCTTGCGTGCTCGCTTGCGGAGGCTGGTTCCGTGGTGGAAGCGCACCCTGGATCCAATTCGAAGGTCAGGACCTGCCTGTTTTTCAGGGACAAGGGGGAGGAAGCCGCGCGGTTTTATGTTTCAATGCTCCCTGGCAGCAAGATGGAAACCGTTTGCCGTCCGGATCCGGACGGTCCGGTGCTGGTTGCGGAATTCACCCTGGCGGGGACGCCCTACATGATCCTCAATGGCAATTCCCAGGTGCAGCCGAGCCCTCTGACGTCGATTTCGGTACTGACGGAGGATCAGGCCGAAACGGACAGGCTCTGGGATGCGCTTCTGGCCGATGGCGGTGAGGAAGGGCGGTGCGGCTGGCTGAAGGACCGGTTCGGAATTCACTGGCAGATCGTCCCCAGAGCCCTTCCGAGGTTGATGCATTCCGGGAACCCGGAAAGGGCGGGCCGGGTGACGGCAGCGCTGATGAAAATGAAGAAGATCGATATTGCCGGTCTTGAAGCCACTGCATAGCGAAGGAGGAAAATCATGCCTTATATCGATGGATTTGTTGCCGCTGTTCCGACTGCCAGAAAGGATGACTATCTGCGGTTCGCCAAAAAATCCGGGCCATACTTCAGGAAATACGGCGCTCTGAAAATCTTTGAGGCCTGGGGCGATGACATTCCCGCCGGTGAGGTGACGTCGTTTCCGATGGCAGTGAAATTGAAAGCGGACGAGACGGTCGTTTTTTCCTGGATCCTGTGGCCGTCAAAAGAGGTTCGCGATGAAGGTATGAAGAAGGTGATGGAAGATCCGGAGATGATCGCGATGGGGCCGGAGATGCCATTTGACGGTAAACGCATGATCTTTGGCGGATTCGAAATGCTGTTGGAGGGGTAGCGGTGCTGCAGGCAGGCTTGCCGGACCTGTTTTGCGGAAACCCTGGGAAAGGGAAACAGCAGTCCCATCTAGGCCCTTGCAGCATTTCGCGGACGCGAACCTGCTGAGCGAGGCGCGGCGAATTGCGGTCCCGAAGGCGTCGAGGCCCCTTTGGGCGGGAGGCACCACAGAGGCCTTTTTTCCTGGCCGGCCATGGAAATCCGACTCGCGCCGCGACCCAAACGCAATTCTCCACAGACCCTGACGGGCGGCCTGACAGTTTTGACCGGTTTGCTGGGGGCACTGGTCAGGTCGGAAGCAATGTGCAAAATGTGGCATGCTCGCTTGGCAAACGAGACAATTGCTTTTTGAGGTTCGTCAGGAGGTTGAAAATGCCCGGCATAACCGATCTTGACGCCTTGATCGCGCAAATGCGGCCGATGCTCGATCCCAAGCCGTATGTTTTCTGCACATTTGTGTCCAAAAGCCTGGCGGAACTTGCCGAATATGAGCCGATCGGTCTTTTTGCCGAAACGGAAGGCGTCACCGCCATCCTTCCGCTCGAGCGGGCGCGTGAACTCGGACTGGCAGAGGCCGAATGGTTTCGCAGAATCACGCTGACAGTTCATTCTTCGCTCGATGCCGTCGGGTTGACGGCCGCGGTTTCCTCGGCACTTGCCGCCAGGGGCATTTCCGCGAATGTCGTGGCTGCCTTCTTCCATGACCATGTGTTTGTTCCGGAAGAACGAGCGCAGGACGCGCTTGCCGTGCTGCGCGAACTCACTGGCGCCGCGTAACATGAAAGGCGCACGGCGCTCTTTTCCGCGCACCCTCCAGGCGTATCTGAAGCATTTTTCCTTGCAATTTCGCCGGCGGCTTACCATTCCTAAGCAGGAGCAATCAGGGGTAAGAGTATGCAACGGGTCAAGCGGCGTCTTGCGGCAATCATGTGCGCGGACGTTGCGCAGTATTCGAAGCTCATGGAGCGGGACGAAGACGGCACGCTGGACCGGTTAAAAAATTACCGCGACGTGATGTCATCGCTGACCGGCCGTCACAACGGTCGTATCGTCAACACCTGGGGCGACGCGGTGATCATCGAATTCGGATCCGTGATGGAGGCCGTTCAATGCGCGGTCGAGATCCAGAACGAACTTACTCACCGCAACGCCGATCTGCCTGACATCAACCGGATGGAATTCCGCATTGGTATCAATCTCGGCGATATCATGGTGGAAGGCGAGGACATCTACGGCGACGGGGTAAATGTGGCGGCCCGGCTGCAGGAGCTTTCGCCGCGCGGCGGCATCATGCTGTCCAAGTCCGTTCACGATCAGGTCAAGACCAAGATGGCTGTCGGATTCGAGCCGCTCGGACCGCAGCATGTCAAGAACGTGAGCGAGCCCGTGGAGACCTATTCCGTCCGGCTGGGCGGGCGGAACGCGCCTGCAAAATCCGATAGGGATCCGACGAAGGAAAACGGCGGCAAGTCACGGAACGGCCGGAACACCGCGGAAGAGAAACCGAATCTGGACAGGGACACGCAAGCCGTGGCGAACGGTTTCGAACAGGCGCGGCGCTGGCTCAGGGCACAGCCCAAGCGGGTGCGAAGCTGCGTTTTCATGATCGGCTTCTTTTTCGTTCTCAATCTGCTCACGTCGGGCCTCTCCACCTTGTGGTTCGTCTGGCCGTCGCTGCCTTTCGCGGTCATGCTGGTCTGGCATTTCCTGGTCGGCCAGCGGGAAAAGAAGCTGGGTGGCGGTCCCCAGCATGGCGAGTGAGACCATGTATCTCGCGGCGCGTTGCCGATCTGCTAACTCTTTTCGCGCTATTGACGGTCTCATGATTTGCGAGCGTCCGTCACTTCGCATACACATGGACAAATGCCGTGGCGGTGGAATCGCCCCCACGAACTTGAAAATCGATGGGCGGTCCGTGTTCAAGGGAACACGGGATGCCTCAGAAAACGCCGGTATCGCCGGCGCAGCAGCCAAGGGAGCTTAATCCTGCGCATGAAAAACTATTCGACCACGGTGCCTGCACGCCTCGACGATGACGAGGAGGACAAAGCCAAGAGCCAGCCGTCGATTCAGGTCGACAAGCATCTGTTCGAAGCGCGGACGGTGTTGATCACCGGTCAGGTCAACCAGGAGATGGCCCGCGATGTCTGCGCCCGTCTTCTCGCGCTGGCACAGGTTTCCAACGATCCGATCACGGTCATCGTCTCGTCTCCGGGCGGTCATGTCGAATCCGGTGACATGATCCACGACACCATCAAGTTCGTCGCGCCGGAAGTGCGGATCCTGGGCATGGGCTGGGTCGCGAGCGCCGGCGCGCTGATCTATGTCTCCGTGCCGAAGGACAAGCGTTTCTGCACCCCGAACACCCGCTTCCTGCTGCATCAGCCGTCCGGTGGCGCCGGCGGCATGGCCACGGATATCGAAATCCAGGCCAGGGAAATCATCAAGATGCGGGATCGCCTGAACAAGATCTTCGCCGATGCGACCGGGCAGCCCATCGCCCGGATCGAAAAAGATACCGATCGCGACTACTGGATGAGCCCGTCCGAGGGAATCGAATACGGTCTGGTCGGCAAGGTCGTCACCACCGTCGACGAGTTGGGCTGAGGGTCAAACGGTCGCTCGTAAAGTCACGGGGCATCCTGCAAGAGTTCATCTGAACGCAGAATGCCTGAGAAAATTGAAAACGCCGGAGGACCGTCTTCCGGCGTTTTTGTTTGTGCCTGCCGAACACCGCGTTTGCCTGCGAGCGGACAAGCGGCCCAGACGCATGTTGCCTTATGCGCTCAGGGTTTCCCGATCGACCGAATAGACCAGGACGGGAGCCACGGGTTTGGGATTGAGCACCTGGGGGCGCAGACGCTCCATCAGGTCCCGCAGGCCGGTTTCCTCACCGGATGTGCGTCCGTCGAAAATAACCGTCACTAGGTGATCGACAAAGCGTTGATAGATTTCCTGCGACGGGCACACCGGCGACAGCAATTCGGTTACGGGTTTGCCGTCGTAAAACGGCGCGCCGCCGAACAGGAAAATCAGGAATTCGGTCAAATCGTCCGAGCGTTCGAACTCCTGGCGGAATTTGGACAGATCGAAACAAGGATCCTGTTCCAGGCGTGCCCGCAGGCGCGGCATTGCCTGCTTGATTGCCTTGCGTCCGCCGAGTTTCATATAGAGTGTCATCTGGCTAACCTCGATTGCCTTCGAAACGATGCTCGTTAACTGCCGCAATTCTGACAATAGTCCTGTGACCCTGATCACGATTGGTTCCTTTGCAAAAGGATCGTGGATTTTTGCAGAGGAATTGGAACGCCTTAGCTCTGACGGGCCCCTGTGGTTCCGGAGCGAGGCGGGGCGCAAGATGTCGGTAAAATGTGTCATTGGGGTAACAGAAATATTACAGTGACCTGGCCCGGCAATTCCTGTTCCTTTGGGCTGTTTCCAGGCGGGAAATCTGAAACCGGATATCGCCTTCGGCTGATCTGAGAACCTGGCGGTTTCCGCCGGTCCGATGTTTCCCGGCGCGCAGCCTGTTTCCGCGGAACTGTTCTTCGGTTCCGGTCTCAAAAAAGCCGGTTTCGCTCGATCCTGTCGCGCTTGCGAGACTGCGACCGGTGGAGCCCCTCAAGATGTTTTTTTACGTGGCCAAGATCGGCTATTTTCTTATACAGCCCTCGAATTTCCTGATCGCGCTGGTTCTGGCCGGTTTGATTGTGAGCGCCGGAACCAGTTGGCGAAAGACCGGGCGCCTTTTCGCATGGGCAGGTGTGTTGGGGCTCGCGGTCGGCGGGTTCTCTCCAGCTGCGAATTGGCTGATTCTGCCGCTGGAGGAACGGTTTCCCAAACCGGCGGAGCTGAGTGGATATGACGGCATCATCGTACTGGGTGGCGCTGTCGACACCGTCGTGACCGGCGGGCGCGGCGACACGGCGCTGACCACGTCCGCCGAGCGCATCACAATTGCCGCGCGCCTTGCAAGCCAGCTTCCCGCCGCCAGGGTTATTCACACGGGCGGACAAGGCGTCATCGTTGCCTCCCAGGCGAGTGAAGCGGAGGGGGCTGCCCGTCTGTTCGCCGATTTCGGCATTTCAGCCCACAGAGTGGTTCTGGAAGATGCCGCGCGCAACACCTGGGAAAATTCGGTTTTTACAAAAGAGCTTGTCGATCCCAGGCCCGGCCAGAGATGGCTTCTCGTTACCTCCGCCTATCATATGCCGCGGTCGATGGGGGTTTTTGAGAAGGCGGGCTGGACCGGCGTAACGGCTTATCCAGTCGACTACCGAACGCGGGGAAAAGAGGATCTGACACTGGGCTTTGACGGTGCGTCGAAGGGACTGCGCCGGTTCGACGTCGCTTTTCGTGAATGGATTGGACTTATCGTTTATCGGATGAGCGGGCGGAGCACGGCTTTCTTCCCCGGGCCCTGATCCTGGAAAATCGCTTCACCTTCAGGGCGGCAATTCGCATCAAGACCCTTTTACAGCCGGCCACATCGCACCATATAATGCCTGCAGGACATGCAGGCGGCAGGATGAAGACCCGCCGCCAGACCGCGTTTGGTGTCTGGACAGGCAAAAGTCAATCGGTTTTAAAGTGTTGGAATCACTTGCGTTCGTCTGAACGCAGGAACGATATTCGGTCACACCGGGAGGTGTCCTCCAGGCGGCCACGATATTTGAAAGGACTTGGGCGGATGGTGTTAGAAGCGCCGATTGTTGCGGCGGACATTGTTCAGTGGCTTTACAGCGATGCATCTCATCTGAAAGACACGCTGGAAATCGTCAGCGATCTTGGGCGCCGCCTGCGCATCGGCAAGGTGCCGGTGGACAGGGTGAACACCGCCATCTGGGTGGTGCATCCCAATGTGCGCGCCGAGGGCTCTGTGTGGACCAGCGACGGAACAAAGGAATTGCTGCTCTACAAAGCCGACCGGAATGAGGAAGAGGGATATGCCCTCAGTCCGATCAAGCGCGTTCATGAGACGCGGGCGGGCGTTCGTGTTGAAATCGCGAAGGACAGCGCGACGACGGATCAATATCCGGTAGCCACCGAGCTTCGTGACAAAGGGTACACGGACTACATCGCCCTGCCGATGCCTTTCTCCGACGGGTCGATCAAGGTCGTCTCTTTCGCGACAAAGGCGCCGGGTGGGTTTTCCGCTTCTCATCTCAGCGTTTTCGACTCCCTGATCCGGCCACTGGCGCTTGTCTGTGAACTGAAAACGCTTCGCAGAACCGCGGAGACCGTACTGGATACTTATGTCGGCAGACGCGCCGGCCTGAAGGTTCTTGACGGCACCACGCGCCGGGGAGACGGCGAGTGGATCAAGGCGGTGGTCAGCTTTGCCGATATCCGCGGTTTCACGCGGCTGTCCAACACGCTGCCGGCGGACAAGATCATTGTCTTTTTGAACAAGTATTTCGGGGCGATGACAGCGGCCGTGGAAGCTCATGGCGGTGAAGTTCTGAAGTTCATCGGCGATGAAGTGATGGCAATTTTTCCGTTCGAAACGGAAGAGGAAGCCAGGGAAGCCGCGCTTCAGGCACTGCTTGCGGCACGGGAAACGCTTGAGCGAATCGACGATATCAACAGTTCCAATACCTGTGCAGCGACACCTGATATGAGCGTCGGCATCGCCCTTCATGCCGGGGACGTCTTCTACGGCAATGTGGGCAGCGAGACCCGGCTCGACTTTACCGTGGTCGGTCCGGCGGTCAATCTGGCCGCGCGCATCGCGGAGCTGGCCAAGGACCTGGAACGCCAGGTTCTCGTCTCGGATGCGTTGGCGGAGATCATGGGCTGCCGCTCCGGTCTCTTCGGCCGCTATCAGGTGAAGGGGTTTGACGATCCGGTCGCGGTATATTCTCCTGACCTTTCGGCAGGGGCGGTGACCGGATATTGCCCGGACAACACCGCGTTGCGCGCGCGCGAGGCGAACTGACGGCGGAGCAGGACAAGCAGGACCGCGAAGGTCGTTCCGGCAAAGACATAGGGACCGGCGAACCAGCCCAGAAAGGCGATCGCGAAGAAAAGGGCCCGCTGGCCGCGATTGAAGTGGCGGCCAGCCAGAACGTTGAGTTCACCTGCCTGTTTCGCCATGGTGCGGATAGCTTCGTCGCTCGCCTTGCCCGGCTCCGGGACGGCCCCCATGATGATGCTCGAATAGTTGAAAAGCCGGTAGGCCCAGCCGAACTTGAAAAAGCCGTAGGCGAATATCGTCATCAGGCCCAGAACCTTGATTTCCCATAGCGCTCTGCTGTCCGCAACCGGGATCGAAAGATCGCCGGCAACCTGCAGGATGCGCTCGGTCGCATCCAGAAGCGCAAATCCGCCGCCAATCGCCAGCAGTGCGGTCGAGGCGAAAAAGGCGGTTCCCTGCTGAAGCCCCGCCATGATGGACGTGTCCATGATGCGCACCTCCCGTGAACACATCGCCTCCATCCAGCCGAGCCGGTACCGATCCATTGCACTTGACAGGGTTTTTTTCCTCAAGGGGCTGATATCAATCAGCAAATTGAACCCGAGCCAGGCGAAAAGGAACCAGGCCGCCGCAGCCATGTCCAATTGTGAGAGGGGATGCATCGCGAACCTTTCAGTCGTTCAGACGGGAGCGAAACAGGATTGTGAAGTCATAGCAGAGTTTCCCCCACGTCTCCAAAAGACGGATTCTTAACATCAAACACATGAAAAATAACAGGAATTCCAGACCCGCGAAAATGTCATTGCTGATACACTTTTTTTGCACTTGCGAAATGGTAAGGGATCGTTTACCTCGTCGCCTCAAAGGTGCCACATTCACGGCCACAGGGGGCCTGGCACCAAATAACAAAATGTAGGGCTTTAATGGACGAAAACGTGCAGAAATCTTGTTGGAGCGTCACTCTTTGGACTGTCGCTGCAGTTGGTATCGCATTGACGATGGTTCTCCTGTTCAACGATGTGGAGAGTGCTCAACAAGCCATCGCCGCAGCCGGATAAGGCCAGCGGAAGGTTTTCAGAACAAGGGCGCAGCGACAGGCTGCGCCTTTTTTGTTTCCACGGTGCTGGATCGTTACGGGTTGGTCTTCAACCCTATTCAAACTCTGCGACGTGGGAATTGGCTGAAAGCCGCGGCCGGTCCGTCGGACCGAAGACCTGCTGGAATTCCATTTCCCTGACCACCGTTTTTTTACCCGGATGGCTGACCAAGAAGCCTGTATAGGCGGTAAAGCCGAACGGCAGCAGGACCATTTGAACCGGCCCCAGATCCGGCCAGACGAGTTCAGCGCCCCAGGCAGGGATCTCACCGGGTGCCCTGTCGTTCATGAGCGCCTGAATATCGGCTTTGTGCAACATGGCCGTTCCCCGGGCATTCCACTCAACTGAGGCCAGACCGTTTTTCAAAGGATGGAGACGGATTGTCGAGCCGTTGATCATAACAGTCACGCTGTCATCCGGATCCCGGGCGATACGTGCTGTTGCCACGGTTCGATCCGTTTCGAGTTCCTGGCGGATTCCGTCCATTTCAACAAAGCCGGTGGAATTGATCACACGAAATTCGCCCACTGGATAATCGTTTCCGGCCTGAAGCGGCACGGCAAAAAACACAACGGCCAGAAATGCGGCAAATAATCTAAGCATCGCGGGATCCCGAAATTGGCATATTTCGCGATTGTAGTTAGATAAAACTTTAAAAAGTTTTGCTCCAAAGCTCTATTTCACGGGGCAGGTCGCATATTTTGGAAATTATATTTATCTGGAGAGCGCGACGACCAGATCTTCAATCGTGGAATGCTCCGGCTGCCAGCCGGTGGCGCGCCGGGCATGCTGGATATCGACGGACTGGGACAGCGCGTAACCCGCCCGCCAATCCGTATCCAGGTTGGCGTTTTCCGGAACCGGCTGTGTCTCGATGTCCAACTGCAGTCCATGCCTTGCGGAAATGTGCGATGCGAGATGTGCGACCGAAATGCCCTGAATGCAGCTTGCGATGAGCGACATCCGGAACCGCGGCTGCCTGAGCGCCAGCGCGTAAAGCGCGGCGAGGTCGTCCGCTTCCACCAGCGGCCAGAGCGTATCCGGGGTGGCACGCGTTTCGAAAGGGACGCCTTTCCCGAGCGCAGCGGTCATTTCCGCGATCGGGCCGGCGCTGCGGCTGCAGACCAGGGCCGGATGGATGACGGCGAGGTTAAGGTCCGTGCCATTGGACAGGGTTCGGATGGTTTCCGTCATGTAACGGAAGGCGGGCAGGGGAGAAAAGGGCGTCTTTTCGGTGATGAGCCTGGTGCCCGTCACGGCCGGGTAGAGCCAGATGCCGCCTGTATAGACAATTTTCAAAGGCTGTTTGCGGTGTCTTGCGGCCTGCTTGAGGGCCAGCATGGATTGACGGTCGACCCGTCCCATATCTTCCGTGAACGTCGCGCCGGTATGAATGACCGCGTCGCATGAGGCCGCCCTGCCGACCCAACTTTCAGGGGTGCGCAAGTCGCCCGGATAAGCGCTGGCGCCCGATGCCCTCAGCATTTCCGCAGCGGTGTCGGAACGGGCCAGCCCGATGACCCTGACGCCTTCGCCATTCAGTCGTTTCACCACGGCCGCACCGATCGCGCCGGTGCCGCCCGTTACAAAAACATCCATGGGCAAAGAGAACTCTTTTCGGCAGTGCGGTGCAAGATCAACCTGTTTGCGCCTGTGCAAAATCCACCGTTGCGGTCCGGCGGCTGCTTGACCTTGCCGGCAGGCCTGTTACGTCAGGGATATGACCTTGCATCTGGTAAAACTGTGTGTGGGCGCCGACAGTGTCGAGACCCTGCAAGCCTGGATCGATTTCCGGGTGGATCAGGCCCGCATGGCCGGGCTTGCCGAGGAAACGACGCATACGACGCGCATGGTGCCGACGCGAAGGGAGGACCTGCTGGAGGGCGGGTCGCTCTACTGGGTCATCAAGGGCAAGATCCAGGCGCGCCAGCACCTTCTCGATATCAGGCCATTTACCGACGAGGCCGGCGTCAAGCGGTGCGATCTCGTGATGGAACCGCGGCTGGTGCTGACGCAGTATCAGCCCAGGCGGCCTTTTCAGGGCTGGCGGTATCTGAAAGCGACAGATGCACCGGCGGATCTCAGGATCGGTGGCAGCGCAAAGGCCATGCCGGACGCCATGCGCCGCGACCTGACAGAACTTTGCCTGCTTTGAAGGGCCTCGGATCCGGTTGCCGTTGTTCCTTCCTGCGAGCGCCGGAGCTGCGGGGCAACCTTGCCAAGACGCAATGCCGGCCCCAATTTGAAAGACAGATATCCGGCGCGAGGAACCGACAGGCATGGTGAAAACCAGGGACAGCGAAAAAGAGGCAATCGTCCGGCAGGAGACCGCGGTTCCGTCGGCGACGCCTGAAATCAACCGGTTTCTGGAAAAAGCGAAGGAAATCAAATCCCGGCCCGGCACCGGCGGGCGGCTGATCTTTGCACTGGATGCGACCATGAGCCGGCAGCCCACCTGGGACCAGGCGTGTCAGATCCAGGCGGAAATGTTTCAGGAATCCGGCAAGGTCGGCGGGTTGAAGATCAAGCTTGTCTATTTTCGCGGCTTTGGGGAGTGCAGGGCTTCACGCTGGTTCGAAAGCGGTGAGGACCTGGCGCGTGCGATGGGCGGCATTGCCTGCCAGGGTGGCCGGACGCAGATCCGAAAGGTCCTGTCGGCAGCCCTTGGGGCGGCGGACAAGGAGAAGATTGCGGCTCTGGTTTATGTCGGCGATTGCATGGAGGAGGACGTCGATCTTCTGTGCGAAAAGGCAGGCCAGCTGGGACTGCTCGGTGTCCCCATGTTTCTCTTCCAGGAAGGGCGCGACAGTGTCGCCGAGAGGGCGTTTCGGGAAATGGCGCGCCTGACCAATGGTGCATACTGCCCGTTCGATGCCGGTTCCGCGAAGCAATTGGCGGAGTTGCTCAAGGCCGTAGCCGTTTTCGCCAGCGGCGGCCACACGGCGCTCCAGGCACTGGGAAAGCAGGGTGGGCAAGGCGCGCGGTTGCTGCTGGAACAACTGAAGCCCAGCCGGAGATAGGCCCGGCTCCGCGATCCCGGGACAGGCTCACGGCGGCTTCCTTGCCGGTTGCCTTTTCCGGTGAATTGCCGCAAGCGGGGTGTCACGGAGTTCCAATAAGGGCTCCGGTCAGACAGACCCTTTTGATTACGCTTGACCTGACACGGTCGGGGAGGGTTCGCAGGGAGGCACGGCCATGGCAGGATTCTGGCGGCAATCGACCATCCGGATAGGAACCGCCGAATGATCTATCTTCTGATCAGTGGCATCCTGCTGGTGGTGCTCCTCGCCGCGGGCCGGAGCTTCGTCAACGCCAATCCGACGGTGCTTGCCCGCAATCTCCGGATCTACGGCGGTATTTTCCTGATCGTCCTTGCAGCCGTGTTCGCATTCGGGGGACGATTTGTCTTCGCGGTCCCGCTCTTCGGGCTCGGGCTTTCCATTCTGGGATCGTCCGGCTTGCGCGGCCTGTCGGGTGGCTACAAACCGACAAAGACATCAGGACAACAATCGCGGGTCCGCACCGCGATGGTTGAAATGGAGCTGGACCACGATACCGGGGTCATGACCGGGACAGTGCTGACCGGCGGCTATCAGGGCCGCGGACTGGACGATCTGGGCGAAGACGATTTACAGGCCTTCTGGCGCGAAACGGCTCAGGATGGACAAAGCCAGCAGCTAATCGAAGCTTATCTCGACCGCCGGCTTGCCGGATGGCGCGAACACTTCCAGGCGAATGGAGCAGATCGGCAGGGAAGCGCGGCGAGCGCGGGCCCCATGACAGATGAGGAGGCCTACCAGATCCTGGGGCTTTCTCCCGACGCCGGGCACGCGGAAATTCGAGCCGCGCACCGCCGGCTTATGAAGAGGGTCCACCCCGATCAGGGAGGCTCCGGTTTCCTCGCGGCGAAAATCAACGAGGCTAAAGACACGCTTCTCAGAGGACATTGATGGCATCCGTTACGCGGTTACTGATAGATGGCGAAGCAGGCGTATTTTGCAGTTTTGAGCGTTTTGCAGGCATTCCAGGCTGCGGATTTGGTTTCAAAGCCCACGAAACGCGCCCGGTACAGGGTCTGCCCGTTGGCTTCGACAGGTTCTGTGTAGGGTGAGCGGCCACGCAGCGCGCCACCGGTCCTGGCCTTGGCGTTCTTGAGCATCGTGATTGCCTGACCTTCCGTCTCCGCGGCGGCGATCTGAACCTGCCAGCCCGGCTCGATGTCACGCGTGTCGCTGGTGGCGACCGTCACGGAATCTTCTGCGGTTTCCGACGCGTTTTCAGCCGCTTCGGCAATTTCCGCACGGATCGTTTCGACCGGAGTGGTATCGACCCGTATCGTTTCCACGTTGACGGTCTTGAACGGCTGCGCCGAAGCGGAGGCAACCTGGCGGCTTGCGGTCCGGGTGGCGTCGTCGCGGGCAGCCTGGCGCAGTGCTGTTTCCGAGATCGAATTCGTGGTCAGAGGCGCGTCGGGGCTTTCCGGCGGGATCGGCGGCAGGGAGTTCGCCACGGCAAAGGTCGTGTCGACGCGCTGCTTGATCAATTTCGGCGGCAGCGGCACGTCGTCCCCAAATCCGGGCACAGTCGCGGGAGCGGGCATCGGCACGACGGAGGCCGTCGCGGGCGGATTGAAGGCGAGCACCATCGGCGTACCTGAAGCAGGGGCAGGTTCGCTTCCCGGCTTTGCGGCCGGCAGGGGCGGGTTCTTGAGCGCGGTGGCGACAAAGGTCGGTTCCACGTCCTGGAGAACGACCACCGGCGCCGTCTTCGGTCCGCGGCTGGCCTTGGAAAGATAGGTGTTGATCAGCTTGGTCATCTGCGCGTTGCGCGACGCACCGGTGTTTCCACCCATCACCACCGCGACAATATGCCGGCCGTCACGGTTGACCGAGGTGACCAGGTTGAACCCGGAGGCGCGGATGTACCCGGTCTTGATACCGTCGACACCCTTTACCCGGCCCAGCAGTTTGTTGTGGTTGCCATAGGTCCGGCCCTTGTATTTGTAGGCGCGGGTTTTGAAATAGCCGTAATAGCTGGGAAAGCGTTCCTGGATTGCGCGGCCGAGTGTCGCCATATCCCGTGCGGTGGTCCGCTGGCCCGAATCCGGCAGGCCGTGCGGATTTTTGAAGGTGGTCTTGCTCATGCCCAACTGGCGCGCGGTGCGGGTCATGCGTTCGGCGAAAGCGCGTTCCGAACCGCCGATATTCTCGGCAATGACCGACGCGACGTCGTTGGCCGACTTCGTCACCAGTGCCAGGATCGCGTCCTTCACCTTTATGGTCTCTCCCGGCTTGAGGCCAAGTTTCGACGGCGGACGGCCTGAAGCGTATTTCGAGACTTTCAGGGGGGAACCCAGAGACAGCCGCCCGGCTTCCAGCTCTTCGAAGACCACATAAAGGGTCATGATCTTGGTGAGCGAAGCCGGATAGCGGTAGGAATCGGCAGATGAGGAATAAAGCGTCTTGCCTGTCTTCGCGTCCACCACGATGCCCGCATATTTCGGGTTGGCCAGCGCAGCTGCCGGAACACTGAAGAGAAGGACGCCGAGGGTCAGAATTTTTCCCGTCCGGGCAATCGCCCGAGCATTTCGAAGAATACGCATACCAAACACAGTTACTATCCCATTCCGGGTCAGGTGGTTCGTGGCTGGAGCTGCCCGGGTCGGATCTCAACCCCCTAGCGATTCAACCCGGCCGCTCCAATGTTCTGGAGACATTTGAGGGAAACACGGTTACGAATGTGTAAATAGTCGGCATAAAAAACACTTAAAATAATAGTTTTTATATAGGGTTAACCTTTAGTTAATTCACGTATACGGGTTAGTTATAGTAAACTGTGAATAATTTTACATAGATGTTCTTTTATTTTCGGCGAGGTTGTTTGTTTAATTTGTTATTTTTGAATAATTATTTGTTTTTATAATATAGGTCGTTGTTTTGCTTGTCGTGTTTTTGCGATGCAAAGCATGCTTGCTTTTTTCGGGTTGTGTCTGGGCTGAAATCTCTGTTTCGCTCCGCTTAATTCCTTGAATACGGAACGTTATTCCTGGCTTTGTTTCTTCGCGCAATGGTTGTTGCTGCGCTGCAAAATCGCCTTGACAGTTATTGTGCAGTGCATTACGACAAAACCTTGCGTAACGCGACACGCGCACCGGGGAGGCATGTTGGGCCGTTGTGCTGCCTCCGGAACCGGTTCGCCGGAAAAGGGCAAGGTATGATGAGCAACTTTGAAGAAATGCAGAAGCTGAGCAAAGAGAACATGGACATCGCCATGGAAACCTTAGGGTCCATGAGCAAGGGCTTTCAGGCGATCGCCGCTGAAGTTGCCGACTACCAGAAAAAGTCCTTCGAGGACGGATCCGCCGCTGTTGAGAAACTGGTTGCTTCCAAGTCTCTCGACAAGGCATTCGAAGCTCAGGCCGACTATTTCAAGACCTCCTACGAAGGTTTTGTCGGAGAAATGACCAAGATTGGTGAAATGGTAACCGACCTGTCCAAGGACGCTTACAAGCCTTATGAAGGCGTGCTCGGTAAAATGGCGAAGTAACCGCCGTTTACATCCGCCGGCAAAAGGCGAAGTGACTGAAACCCGGCTGGGATGAGCCGGGTTTTTTCGTATATGCACAGATTTGCCCTCCCGCAGCCTGTTGCGGCCGCCTTTCCGGGCACATGCCGGAAATGCCTTTCGTTCCCATCTTTTAATTCCTTTCCGGACACCTACATTCAGGTTCAACGGACAAGGGCATCCTTCAAATGCGCCGAATACCGGAATGTTGATGAAATCGACCATTGCGCGAGCGCGACTTGCGCGGCAGGATTAACATCACAAAATATCGACCGGCGGCGCGGGTTGCGTTGTGGGACCGAACTGCGGACCGGCCGGTTGCGGCTGGGCCGGAGCAGAGTAAAGTGATGGCCGGAGTTTTAGAGGCGGTAGAAACGGCAATGTCGGCGGGTTCAGATTATGACAATGACGGTGGTGACGCCGGAACGGTTGTTATCCCCCGTACCAAAACAGTTACCAAGCGGCCTAATCTCTATCGTGTGCTGCTTTTAAACGATGACTATACTCCGATGGAGTTCGTCATCCACGTCGTGGAGAGTTTCTTCCAGAAAAACCGGGAAGAGGCGACCCGCATCATGCTGCATGTTCACCATCACGGCGTAGGGGAATGCGGAATATTCTCCTACGAGGTCGCCGAGACGAAAGTGACCCAGGTGATGGACTTCGCGCGCAAGCATCAGCATCCTTTGCAATGCGTCATGGAAAAAAAGTGAGGACAAACGCAAGTGCCTTCTTTCTCACGCAGTCTTGAAAAAGCCCTGCATCAGGCTTTGGCTTTCGCGAATGAACGCCAGCAGGAATACGCGACGCTTGAACATCTCCTTCTGGCTCTGCTGGACGATCAGGACGCCGCCGCGGTCATGCGCGCGTGCAATGTCGATCTGGACACGATCCGCCGGAACCTCATTGAATATATCGAGACCGAGCTGGACAATCTGGTCACGGACAGTGACGAGGATTCCAAGCCAACGGCCGGTTTCCAGCGTGTCATCCAGCGCGCGGTGATCCATGTTCAGTCTTCGGGGCGCGAAGAGGTGACCGGAGCCAACGTGCTCGTTGCAATCTTCGCCGAGCGCGAGAGCCACGCCGCCTATTTCCTTCAGGACCAGGACATGACCCGTTACGACGCGGTCAATTACATCTCTCACGGCATCGCCAAGCGCCCCGGCATGTCCGAGGCACGTCCGGTGGACGGGGCGGACGAGGAAGATGTGCTGCCGGGTGCTGAGGCCGAGAAAAAGGCCACCCAGAAGACCGATGCCCTTGAAGCCTATTGCGTCAATCTCAACGAGAAGGCGATCAACGGCAAGATCGACCCGCTGATCGGCCGCGACCGCGAGATCCAGCGCACGATCCAGATCCTGTGCCGCCGTTCGAAGAACAATCCGCTTTTCGTGGGAGATCCGGGGGTCGGCAAAACCGCCATCGCCGAAGGCCTGGCGCATCGTATCGTCAACGAGGATGTGCCGGATGTCCTGAAAAACGCAACCATCTTCTCGCTCGACATGGGCTCTCTGCTGGCCGGTACCCGTTACCGGGGCGATTTCGAGGAACGCCTGAAACAGGTGGTCAAGGAAATCGAGGACTATCCCGGCGCGGTAATGTTCATTGACGAGATCCATACCGTGATCGGAGCCGGCGCGACCTCGGGCGGGGCGATGGATGCCTCCAATCTCCTGAAGCCGGCCCTGGCTTCCGGTGCGGTTCGCTGCATCGGCTCGACGACCTACAAGGAGTACCGGCAGTTCTTCGAGAAGGACCGGGCTCTTGTCCGCCGCTTCCAGAAGATCGACGTCAACGAGCCATCGATCCCGGATGCGATCGACATTCTGAAGGGGCTGAAGCCCTATTTCGAGGACTTTCACAAGGTCCGCTACACCAATGACGCCATCAAGACCGCGGTTGAACTGTCGGCGAAATACATTTCCGACCGGAAGCTGCCGGACAAGGCCATTGACGTGCTTGACGAGACCGGTGCCTCGCAGATGCTGGTGCCCTTGGCCCGGCGGCGCAAGACCATCGGTGTGAAGGAAATCGAGAACACCATCGCCACCATGGCCCGCATCCCGCCGAAATCCGTTTCCAAGGACGATGCGGAAGTGCTGGAAAATCTCGGCAAGGATCTGAAGCGGGTGGTCTACGGCCAGGACGAGGCCATCGGAACGCTGGCTTCGGCGATCAAGCTTGCCCGGGCGGGGTTGCGCGAACCGGACAAGCCGATCGGCAGCTATCTGTTTTCCGGCCCGACCGGTGTGGGCAAGACCGAAGTCGCGCGCCAGTTGGCCTTGTCGCTCGGGGTGGAGCTGATCCGTTTCGACATGTCCGAGTATATGGAACGGCACACGGTGTCCCGCCTTATCGGCGCGCCTCCCGGATATGTCGGCTTCGATCAGGGCGGACTGCTCACTGACGGTATCGACCAGCATCCGCACAGCGTCTTGCTGCTTGACGAGATCGAAAAGGCCCATCCGGACCTCTTCAACATCCTCCTGCAGGTGATGGATCACGGCAAGCTGACCGACCACAACGGCAAGCAAGTCGATTTCCGCAATGTCATCCTGATCATGACGACCAACGCCGGCGCGGCGGACATGGAGAAGATGCCGGTCGGCTTCAACCGCGTGAAGCGGGAAGGCGACGATACGGAAGCGATCAACAAGCTGTTCACGCCGGAATTCCGAAACCGCCTCGACGCGATCATTCCGTTCGGCAATCTGCCGATGGAAGTGGTCTACAAGGTCGTCGAGAAATTCGTCATGCAGCTCGAAGTCCAGCTCGCGGATCGCGGCGTGACCTTCGAACTCACGGATGAGTCGGTAAAATGGCTTGCCGACAAGGGCTATGACAACCAGATGGGCGCCCGACCACTTGGCCGGATCATCCAGGAGCATATCAAACGGCCGCTCGCGGACGAGGTTCTTTTCGGCAAGCTGAAAAAGGGCGGTATGGTCAAGGTATCCGTTTCCGAGGACAGCAAAGGCCTGTTGCTGGAAAGCATCGAGGAACGCGCGATACCGCCGAAACGCAAGGCGAAGACGGACGCCAAGCCGAAGCCGAAACGCAAGCGCAAGCCTGCGGCCAAGGCAGTCGCCGCAAAGGACACGAAACCGCCTGCAGGAAAAGGCGGATCTGCGAAGAAAAGCCTGGTTCCCAAAGTGCCGCTGGCCGATTAACGCGGCTCACCGTATGAAAAAGCCCCGGAACCTTCCGGGGCTTTTTCAGTTTGTCGACAAAGGCTTGTCCTTGCCAAAGGTCTTTCCCAACGATCGACAGGCCCTGGGCTGTTGCTTCAGACGGATGCCAGTTCCGGTTCACCGGCGAGTGTCTTTCCCATGCTGCTTTCCAGCCGCTCCCTGTGATTGGCGACAAAGCTTTTGCCGGTCTCGTAGCCGATGTCGAAAAGCATCGACATGTTGGAGTGGCTCCAGTCGAGGACATTCGGCCAATGCTCTTCCGGGATGTGCCGTCGGAAGGGCATTCTGAGCAGTTCCGAGCGGCTGCTGTGGGTCTTCCTGCAAACGGATTTGCCTCCGAGCGCCTTTTCCCGCTTTTTCAGGAACGCTTCGCGCTTCAGCACGAAGGCCCGGTAGTCGGTTAGCGCCAAACCTACGAATTCGGCCAGTTCCGGATCTGGCTTCAGGTCGAGATAGGCCTGGGCGCGGTTGTCGAATGCCGCAAGATCGACATCCGCGCTGCCGAGCAGATCCACCAGCTCGTAAAGCTCCTTGTCGTTACGGACCTGTTTGCGCTGCTTTTGGAAGGCCTCGGGGTCGCTTTCGGCAAGATCCATGATCCGGTCCATCTGCGTCAGGAACCGGTCCCTCGCATGCTGCGCGCGCTTCGACTTGAAAGCAGTGACACTGTTTTCGGCAAGCCTGGTGAGCGGGGCAATGATCGATTGAACCCAGGCGTCCGTCAGGTCGCGCGGCTCGTCGATCAGCCTGCGGTGACCCAGGATGTCAAAGAAGATGATGGTGTCGACGTCGTGCTCGACCATGACATCGTCCGGATCGAGTTTGAGGGGATCGAAGGCGGATCCTTCCAGGTAGGTTTTTTCCTCACCGGTTTTCGGATCTCTGAGTTTGTAGGGCTCATAGATGAAGGGCATCGCCAGGGCGGCCTTGCAATGATCGATGGTGATGTCTTCCCGGTTGAAAGTGATCTCGTCCCTGTCCTCGACGCTGTAGGCGCCGAGGCGGAAGCGGGTCTCGCCGAGATTTTTCACCAGATCGTCGAAATCGACCATGGCCTCGATCCAGGACGGCGCCTGGCACAGGCCCTTGCTCTTCGTGCTCAGGTTGGATGGCATCATGGTCGCCACAACCAGAGACAGCCAGTCTCCCATCAGGCGCTGGTCCCGTCTTTCCCTTGGAAAGGAAGACAGGAAGGTGTTGAAGGCCGGGGCCAGGGCTTCCGCGATCGGGCCGGGCTTCTGGAAGATTTTGAAGTTGATGGGCATGAAATGATAAATCAGATCGTCGATGCCCATGAGGCGGGTGGCTTTCAGGGCATCCCGGCGGGTCGAGGCAAGGGCGTCATCGGGAGCGGCTTTTTGCGGCGAAGCATAAAGCAGACCGGCGAGCATGCCCGCGCCTGTGGTGGAAATCACCTGGAACTCAACCCCCGCTTCATCCAGTGCCAGTAATGCGCCGCTCATCAGCGGCAAATTCGGGGCGCCACCGCCCAGTACAAGTCCGATCGGCATGGGATCTTCCTTCAAAAATACAATAAAAAACAATCAAGGGTATAGGTTATCAAAATTCACGACTTTTGTAATCGGGTTTACGCCTGCCGTGACGGAAAACTTGTGCGGTGCACGGGCGTTTCCATTCACATCCTTGATCGATTCCATTCTTCCAAATCGTTTGCGCATCGTTGACCGGCTCCCTAACTTTCGCATTGAAGACAGGAGAAACGGGATGTCCGAGAGAAAAGTTGCTCTGATTACGGCAGGCGGGTCCGGCATGGGGGCGGAAGCTGCAAGACGTCTGGCGGCGGATGGGTTCAGGGTCGCTATCCTGTCGTCTTCCGGCAAGGGGGAAGCGTTGGCGAAGGAGCTGGGCGGGATCGGTTTCACGGGCTCCAACCTTGTTGCCGACGACTTGAATGAATTTATCAACAAGTCACTGGAAGCTTATGGAAAGATAGATGTTCTGGTGAACTCCGCTGGCCATGGTCCCAAGGGGGACATTCTGGAAATAACCGATGATGACTGGCACCTGGGCATGGACGTCTACCTTATGAATGTCATTCGCCCGAGCCGGCTTGTCGCGCCGGTGATGGCGGACCAGGGCGGCGGCACCATCCTCAACATATCCACCTTCGCTGCATTCGAACCGGACCCACTTTTCCCGACCTCCGGTGTGTTCCGGGCGGGGCTTGCCGCTTACAGCAAACTTTTTGCCGACAAATTCGCGGTGCGAAACGTGCGCATGAACAATATCCTGCCGGGCTTCGTCGACAGCCTGCCCGAAACCGACGATCGAAAGGCGCGCATTCCCATGGGCCGCTATGGCCGCTCGGATGAGGTTTCGGGACTGATTTCCTATCTTGCCAGCGAGCAGGCGGCCTATATCACCGGGCAGAATATCCGGATCGACGGCGGCCTGACGCGATCGGTCTGAGACAGGCGATCTATCCACCGGGCGGACTGGACAGCTTTGAGCGAAAAAGGTAAGGCTCCCTTACTATCTATCTTATTTCGAGTCCTGTGAAATGACAGTCCCTGAAAGACCCGAGCAGCCGGATTCGCCGCCAGGTACGCCGGTTCCCGGTCGCGTCTGGATGCTGCGCGGGGCGCGCGCCGCCATCTCCATTCCGGCTTTTATCCTCACCGCGGCCTTTGTCGGCTATGCCGGACTTGCGCGCGAGACCGGGCTGACACTCGCCGAAACGCTCGCCATGACCGGCCTTGTCTGGGCACTGCCGTCGATCGTGGTCCTGACAGGGGCGCTTTCTTCCGGCATGGGGCTGCTGCCGGCCGGACTTGCCGTTGCGCTTGCCTCCGTTCGTCTCATGCCGATGACGATGGCTTTGATGCCACTCATCAAGGTCCCCGGAAAGACCCGTAACTGGCAGCTTCTGGTCGCCTCCCATTTTGTCGCGGTGACAGCCTGGGTCTATGCGATGAAACACCTGCCGGACCTGCCGAGAGAAGGACGCCTGCCGTTTTTTGTCGGCTTCGGCGGTTCGGTCTCCAGTTTCGTCTTCTGCATGACCGCGATCGCCTATCTGCTTGTCGAACGCTTGCCGGACATCGTGGCGGGAGCGCTTTTCCTGCTGACGCCGGTCTATTTCCTGTGTTCGCTGTGGGGGGCTTCCCGGCTGAATGCCGACAGGGTGGCCATGGTCGCCGGTCTGGCCCTGGGGCCGCTGTTTTTCATCTATTTTCCCGGTCTTGACCTGCTCTGGACGGGTCTTGCAGGCGGCACACTGGCCTATGTCGGCACGCGGCTTTACCGCAGGGGGCTGGCATGACGGACGCGCTCCTTACGGAAACCTGGTGGTGGCCCTTCGTGATGATCCTGGTGGCGGGCTGGTTCGCCACCGATGTCTGGCGCTGGCTGGGTGTTTTCGCCGGAGGCAGGCTGCGTGAGGACGGCGAACTGCTCATCTGGGTTCGCTGCGTGGCAACCGCCCTCGTCGCCGGGGTTATTTCAAAACTGATCCTGTTTCCACAAGGCATCCTGGCGGAAACGCCTATCTGGCTCCGGCTGGCCGCGACAGGTGTTGGTTTCGCCGCTTTTTTCGCCGCGCGGCAAAGAGTTGTTGTCGGCGTCCTGTCAGCAGAGGCGTTCCTGCTGTGTGGATGGCTGGCCCTCGATAGGCTAGGTTGACCGCGAAGGAACCGAACCCAATCGCAAGAGGCCGGCATGTCCGATCAATTAGAACTTTTTTATGCCCCGCAGACCCGCGCAACCGGCGTTCGCGTGCTTCTGGAAGAGCTGGGCGCCCCTTACAAACTCAATGTTCTCAATCTGAAGCTGGGCGAAAACCGCCGTCCGGACTATCTCGCCATAAATCCTGTCGGCAAGGTGCCGGTCCTGCGCCACGGGGAGGCCATCGTTACCGAGCAGGTCGCGATCTATCTCTATCTCGCGGATCTCTTTCCGGGCAAAGGTCTGGCGCCTGCCTTGAGCGATCCTTTGCGCGGGCCGTATTTGCGCTGGTTCGTCTATATGGCGTCCTGTTTCGAGCCGGCCCTGATCGACCGCGCCATGAAACGGGAGGAAACCCCGCATGTGATGTCGGCTTATGGCAGCTACGACACGGTGATGGAAACCATGCGCGCGCAGCTTGCCACGGGGCCATATGTGCTGGGAGAAAGAATAACCGCTGTCGATGTTCTGTGGGCCACGGGGCTGCGCTGGGGCATGGCTTTCGGCATCGTGCCGGAGTTCGAGGAATTCAAGGTCTTTACCGATCGCTACTTTCAGCGTCCCGCGCCGCAAACCGTGCTTCAGGACGACCAGCGGTTTGCGGCCGAGCAGCAGGAAGCGGCCGAAAAAGCAGGTGTTTCCTGACGCCTTTGGGCGCCAGGTCAACAGACCTCCGGTCAAATGATCCAATATGACCGGGAAGTGCTTCTAGGGTGTGAACTCATAAATGAAGACGAAATGGCATCGGAAATGGCAAAATCCCGTTAGGAAGCGTGCGCGGAGCGGGTTTTCTGCCCGGTCAAGCACGCTGACGACACGGGGTGAAGCCATTTCCATGTCCTTCGAATTTGACCGAATTGGTCCTCCAAAGATCAACCTGCTTTCGTGTGAACACGAAAGCCGACAAGTTGATCGCATGCCAAGTGGTCGAGCATCTTGTCCGTGTTCGAGTGAACACGGGATGCTCGAGCGTCGCGAAAGGCTTGAAAATGAACCACATTTCCTGCGCTTTCGCTCCTTGATGAAGACCAATTCGACTCAAACCATTTCATCTTCATTTATGAGTCCACACCCTAGCCGAGCGCTGCCCGGATCTTCTCCGCCTGGGTGGCGAGCAGATCGTTGTCGGCCATCTCGCCGGTGTGCGGTTTCAGAGGCACGCCGTCGAAGCGCGGGATCACGTGGACATGCGTATGGAAAACGACCTGTCCTCCCGCCGGTTCGGAAAACTGCTGGATGGTCGTGCCGTCCGCATCGAATGCCTCGATCAGGGTGCGTGCCATCTTCTGGACCGTCGCCATGACGGCGTTGAGATCGTCGGTGGCGATGTCGAGAATATTGCGGGAGGGGGCCTTCGGGACCACCAGGATATGCCCTTCTCCGCGCGGCATGATGTCCATGATGACCAGCGTCATGTCATCTTCATGAACCTTGTGGCACGGCAATTCGCCGCGCAGGATTTTGGCAAAGACATTCTGGTCGTCGTAGGCGGGCGTGGGCATATCTGAAAATTCCGGTCTGAAAGGCAAGGATCGGTCAGCTTGTGCTGTTGGCGCGAGATTAGTCGGACAGGCGGGAAGGGGGCAAGAGGCAAGTGATTGCCGCCGGTGCTCCTTTACCGTCAGCGCAAAATTTCCTGCAGGGTGCGACGGGTCAGAAAAATCCACTTTGCCCTGGCATGGGTCCCCCCGATTCAGGTGCCGCAGAAGGTCTGGTAGGGGCCAAAGGAGTCCGGCGCCGGCTGTGAATAGGCTTCGAAGTCGGGGTTTTCGGTGAAGGGCGTCTTTAGAACGTCAAGGAGTTGTCTGGCAGCTGTGTAGACGCCTGTTTCGGCGGCGCTCAGCGCCTCTTCCACCTTGTGGTTCCTGGGGATGTAGAGCGGGTTGACCGCATCCATGCGGGTCCTGACGTGGTCCGGTGCAACTCCTTTCCCGTCCAGTCTTTTCCGCCATTCGGCCAGCCAGGGATCGAGGGCCGTCGGATCGACAAAGAGTGCGCGTGCCTGTTCCGGCGCACCTTCCGCAGCCTCACCCAGCGCGCGGAAGAACAGGGTATAATCGACGCCCTGTTCGGCCATCACGGTCAGCAGCGCCTTGAAAAACTCCATGTCGCCTTCCGCATTCGTTTCAAGCCCGAGCTTGGCGCGCATGCCTTCCAGCCAGTGTGCGTTGTAGAGCTCCGGGAAACGGGCGAGTTCCGTACCGGCCAGATCCACCGCCTTGTCCATATCTTCCGGCTCGATCAGGGCAAGCAGCGCTTCCGCAAGGCGGGCGAGGTTCCACTGGGCGATTTGCGGCTGGCGGGCAAAAGCATAGCGCCCGCCGTGATCGATGGAGCTGAACACGGCTTCCGGGTCGTAAGCATCGATGAAGGCGCAAGGACCGTAATCGATGGTCTCGCCGGAGATGGTCGTGTTGTCGGTGTTCATGACGCCATGGACGAACCCGACGAGTACCCAGCGGGCCATCAGCGCGGCCTGGCGTTCCGTGACACGGCGGAAAAACTTGAGAAAACGGTCCGGGTCTTCGGCAAGATCCGGATCGTGCCTGGAAATGGCATAGTCGGCGAGAAGTCGAACCTTGTCGGTTTCTCCGCGAGCCGCGAAATACTGGAAGGTGCCGACGCGCAGGTGGCTTGCGGCGACACGAGCAAGGACAGCGCCGGGTTTCGGGCCCTCCCGGTAGATCGTTTCTCCTGTTGTCACGGCGGCCAGGGCGCGCGTGGTCGGGATGTCCAGTGCGTACATGGCTTCGCCGATGATGTATTCGCGCAGCACCGGGCCTATGACCGCCTTGCCGTCGCCACCGCGCGAAAACGGCGTCGGTCCCGAGCCCTTGAGCTGAATATCGCGCCGCCGTCCGTGCGTGTCGATGACCTCGCCCAGCAACAGGGCCCTGCCGTCTCCAAGTTGCGGTGAAAATCCGCCGAACTGGTGGCCGGCATAGACCTGGGCGAGGGGAGAGGCGCCTTCCGGCTGCTTCACGCCGGCGAAGATCGCCGCTCCCTCGGCGGTTTCCAGAGCAGCCGGATCGAGGCCGAGTTCTTCCGCCAAAGGACGGTTGAAGAGAACCAGCCCGGGCTGCGGAAACTTTGCCCCTTCCCAATCGACATAAAAACCGGGCAGGTCCCGGGCATAGGAATTGTCGAACTGGAAGAGAGGAGGTGTGGCGGTCATATGCGAATCCGGTGGTTGGTCTGCTTGATTATAGGAGACATATAGGTGCCGTAAGCGGTGTTTCCGCCCCTTTGCAAATTTAAACATCGCCGCGGACCAGGTTTGCTTGCCGCAAGATCCGGCTGCCGCTTCTTTGCGACATCATGCGAAACGACTGCGGCAGTTCAAATTTACAACTGTAAATCCGAACTCTATTAGTGTATATTTTGCCTTTATCGCCTCAGGGTCGAATTTTCCGATCAGTTATTTCTTATTCTTGGTTCAAACATTTGGGTATCTGTCATGAAAACTGTTTTCCAGTCCCAGCTTGAAAACCGTCAAGCGCTTGAAAGTCTTCTCAACAACGAGAGCAAGATCGTCGCGGAAGCGCCGTTCCTGCAGGATGAGATGCTCGAAGGCGTCACGGCCAGGAGTGGTCCCGCCACGCTTGAAGAAGCCGTCGACCGCTTGCGCAAGGGACAGACCGACCTGAGCGCGCCAACCTATACCGAAGCGATCGTGATGCGCACCGGCTATCCGTCGCTGCTGGTCAAAAACGGCACCTTCGAAACGCCCAAGCTGCAAAACTGGAAAGACATTCTTCTTCACCGACGCGACGTGATCGATCGGGCGATCGCGAATGTCGGCCGGGTCGATCTGGTCAACGATCCCCAGAACAAATGGATCGGCACCGGCTGGCGGGTGAATGAAGACACATTCGTCACCAACCGGCATGTTGCCGCCTATTTCGCCCAGCTCAGGCACGAGGGCTGGGGTTTCGCGCGCGGTATAAAAGTTTATATGGACCTGCGAGAGGAGCATCAGTCCGACGAGCAACTTGAGATGCTGGTGTCCTCGATCCTGCATATCGAACCGACCGGTCTGCCGGACGTGGCGATTCTCAGGATTGACAAGACGGCCCTGCGCGACACGGCCGATCCTGTTTCTCTGCAGCTTGGCGGGCGGAAACCGGAGACAATCGGCGTCATCGGTTATCCCGCCAAAGCCATCCGCGACAATCCCATCGACGCGATGGACCGGTATTTCAACGATATCTACAATGTGAAACGGTTCGCACCCGGCGAGATCATGGACGAGAACCACTCGTCCACCGAGTTCACTCACAACGCTACTACACTTGGCGGCAATTCCGGTTCGATGATTATCGATGTCGATACGGGGGGGGCCATCGGCCTTCACTACGCCGGAAGCGCGCTGACGCAGAACTACGCCGTCAAGATTGACGCCGTCGCCGATATCCTGACGCGTCATTCCGTTTATTTCGAAACCGGAACCGGCGACGAAGACGAGGACACGAAGTCAGCCGGCGGATCGAACGGTTCCGGTTCGGTGGAAGACGCCCGGCTATTCGAGGGAAGGCAGGGCTATCAGCCAGACTTCCTCGGCGACGGCTCCCTGCGGGTTCCGCTTCCGGAACTGAACAGTGTGCAGGTTCTCAAACTCGCGCGGACGCACTCCGGTGACACCGAACTGAAATACACCCATTATTCGGCCGTCATAAACGGAGAACGTCGGCTCGCCTTTTACGCGGCCGCCAATATCGACGGAAACGAACTTCGCCGGCCGAGAAGGATAAACTCCTTCAAGCTCGATCCCAGGCTTGCGGAAGACAAACAGGCGGGGGAAGACCTTTATTCCAGAAACGACCTGGACCGTGGCCACCTGATCCGCCGGCTCGATCCCTGCTGGGGAACCAAGGCGGAGGCCGACCTGGCCAATCGGGATTCCATGTATTTCCCGAATATCGCGCCCCAGCACAAAAATCTGAACCAGAAGATATGGCTCAAGCTCGAGGAGCATGTTCTCGACAAGACGGACGATGCGGATGCGAGGATCTCGGTTTTCGTCGGCTGCCTGTTCGATGATGGCGACCCGGTGCAGAAACGCTCCGGCATTCAGGTGCCGATGCGTTTCTGGAAGGTTCTTGCCTCGATCGGCAGAACGCGGCGCGGACGGTCGAACCGGCGTGTGCTTCAGGCGCAGGCCTTCATTCTCTCCCAGGAGCATCTTGTCAAACCAAAGGACCTTGAGCTGGTCTTCGGGCAGGGTTTCGAAGAATACCAGGTGACGATCGAGGAGCTGGAACGGCTCGCGGGGCATGACTTCGGTCCGCTTCGGGACGCGGACACGTTCGCGGTCACCCCGGAAATGCGGGCCGAGCATAAGGAAAAGCTGGAATCCGTGACGGGCCTCCTCACCGGTTCCTCCGATCACATCAAGCCGCTCGGCTCTCTTGCGGATGTGGAAGCTGGTTAGGCCTGCCTTCGATGAGCGCTAAAAAGATGCCGCCACAGGTCAACATCCAGCCCCCGCCAACCGCAGTTCGGCGGGGGCTGGATGGCTCGAGGCTGCGCGCCGGGGGACACCGATTTGGGTAAGCCGCCTTCCACTCTGTTTTTCGGTGAGACGCGGTTGCTGGAGACCAGCGCCGATGTCGGTGATGTCCGCGACTATCTTTATAAGCCCACTCTGGCCGGTCTGGCGGCGCGGATAGATCCGCGTAACGCGGCCGCGCCGTGGTGGAGCGACGGGCGCATACGCGACCAGGGAAGCGAAGGCAGTTGCACCGCTCATGCGCTGGCCGGGATAATCGATCATTTGCGCGCGCGTGACCGGATGCTCAATCTGCCCGCGGATGCGGCGCTCCCCGCGGAAGACCGGCGCTCGTGGGCATCGGCGGACATGCTCTACAACATTGCCCGGTTCCATGACGAATTCCCCGGCGAATCCTATTCGGGTTCGTCGATCCGAGGCGCGCTGAAAGCATTTTATTTCAACGGGGCGTGTGCCGAGGCGGTGACCAGGGGGCTCTCGGGCCAGCAGTGGCACATGACGCGCGAAATTCTGGAAAGCGCGCGCCGGGTGCAACTCGGTGCCTATTACCGCGTGCGTCCCCGGCTGTCGGACGTGCATGCCGCACTCAACGAAGCCGGACTGGTCCTTGCCTCGGCCGACTTGCACCCGGGCTGGGCAACCGATAGCGGACGCATTCCTTTCGGCGAAAAGAAAGCGGAGAAAAAGGGCCGTCACGCCTTCATCCTGATCGGCTACACCGAAGAGGGGTTCCTTGTTCAAAATTCCTGGGGGACCGCCTGGGGCGACAAGGGTGTGGCTCTGTGGAGTTACGAGGACTGGTCGGCAAATGTCGTCGATATGTGGGTGCTCAGGCTGGCGGTGCAGGTCACCAGCCAGTCGACGGCGGTCAACCCGATGTCCTCCCGGAGCCGGGGACTACGGATTGGAGAAGGCGCCTTCGACGCGGACTCGCTGCGGCCGGCCACACCGCCGACGCGGTTCGATGTCCTGGGACATATCGCGTCGACATCGCGCGGCCGTCTGGACCGCTATGGCGCGTATCATGTTGATCCCAGGACGCTCCAGGAAACGGTCAGGATTCTGCAGGACAGCCCCAAATACAAGCATATTCTCGTCCATTTCATGGGGCTGCAGCGCCACGAGAACGCGACGATGACCGCAATTCGCGATGCGGTGCCGGTCTTCAAGAGCAACGGCATCTATCCGTTCTTCGTGACCGTCGAAAACGAACTGTCTTCCACCGTGCATGACATGGTCGAGGCTGAGGTCGAGCGTGCCAACGTCATAGCCGGGCTGGGTGAAAGTCAGGAGAAAGACAGGCGCATCGAAGGCCGTCTCTCGGCGTCGGCGCTCAGGATCGTGGAGGAAATTCAGCGCAGTTCCATGTCGGTGGTCTACGGGAACGGCGACGGGCGGCTCGGTGAAGGACTGGATATCCTGAACGACCTGTTCGACGCGCTCGGCGACCGTCATCGCCGCGGCGAGGTCTCCTACCACCTGTCGGCGCATGGATTTGGAGCGTCACTGCTTGCCGCGCTTCTGTCGCACACGCAGCACTGGAGCCGGCATCCCGTCCTGTCGTCGATCAGTCTCTATTCGCCCATGCTGCCGGTCGAGACTGTCCGGCAATCTTTTCTGGAGCGGCTGGCTCATCCCCATGACCTGCCGCTCAGCCGCAGGGCGCATGGTGAGGATGCGGTGATCGAGCATCTGGATTTCTATCTGCAGAGCGCCGAGGCCATGGAGGACGACAGGCCTCTTCCCGGATACACCGGCAACTGGCCGCAGTTGTGGACACGGGTCCTGGCGATCGCGGAAAGGCGGGCCAACGGGGATTATGCCGGGATGGAAACGGGAGGGATTAGCTATTGCGATATCGACAAGGCATGGCATGCAAATCTTCTGGCTCTCGGCGGACCGGCCAAGGTCCTGGCGGGTGAGCCGGGTGTGGAGATCTATCCGCTGGATGTGCCGCACCGGGATTTCGATTTGCGCACGGATGTACTCGACATGCTGCTGAAGCGCATTCTGGGCGAAAAGCCCGCTGCCGGGTTCGAGTCCGCTTATGAGGACCGCGACAGTCTTCTGGTGGAATAGATCCGCTTTGCCGATTGCGCGTGTGTGCGTTCCAGAAGCATCGGGCGGGTGCCGAAGGCGCTTCTCCGCAAACCCGGACTGCCATACCGATGCCGCAATGACTTGGCGCGCGGCGGGAACACACGTATGTTCGCGCAATGAATTTGCGATCCGTTCAGCTTTTTCGAATGATCGTGCGGACGGGCTCGCTCGCGTCGGCCGCCGATCGGCTGGGAATGAGCCCGTCGGCGGCAAGCCGCATGATCGGCGTGCTCGAGCACGAGTTGAAGCTGACGCTGTTTTCGCGGCGCAACCGCAATCTCGACCTGACCGGCGAGGGGCGTGAATTCCTGCGGCGCTCCCAGCACATTCTGGAAGGTCTGGAACGGCTCACCGACATTGCGGCCCAGGTCCGGTCGGTCGATTCAGATCCGCTCCGGCTGGTCAGTACGGTTCCCCTGGCGATCTCCGTCTTTTCTCCGGTTCTGGCGATCTGGCAGGCGGAGAACCCGGGGGTGCGCAGCGTCTTGAACATCGAGACGCGCTTCGATCTGGAGAGCAAGGTGGCGGCCCGGGAATACAATCTCGGCATCCTGTCCCTTCCTGTCGAAAACGCGATCGTCGATCTCGACGTCGAGCCGCTCGTCAGCGCGCGCTACGAGGTGGCGATGGCGAGGGGGCACCGGCTCGCGAACAGGGAAACGCTCACCATCCAGGATATCGTCGATGAGGATTTCGTCGCCTTGCGGCCGGCGCAGCGCTGGCGCAAACGCCTCGACGCCATGGCGATGTCCCACTCCTTCGCGCCGCGGATCGTGTCGGAGACCAGCTCAAGCGCGGCAGCGCTCGATCTCGTGCGCAACGGGCTCGGCGTGACGCTCGCCGACAGAATTCATGCCGGTCTCCAGGAGGATGAACGCCTGGTGCTCAGACCGCTTGAGCCGGACATGTGGACCGACTATTGCCTGGTCACCGGCAAGGGGAGAACGTCGGTGGCAACGCGCGATTTCTCGAACCGGATTCGGGCATGGCTTACGGAACGCTGCTACTCCAGCCCTGCACTGGCCCGGGTGTTGCGGTTCGCGCCCGAAGCCGTCTCGAGCCGGCCGGCCCGCTCTCTGCCCGCCACCGCGAACTGACGGGCGATCGCCGCGCTCTGACCGGTGTTCCGGCGTGGATCGAAGAGCTGCTTGAGCGCCGCCGTGTCAATTGCGCCCTCGATCTCCGGCATGCTCAGGATCAGGCTGTCCAGCGGCTCGCCCGTTGTCCTGGCGCGCGTTACGGCCGCATGCAGAGCATCATGGGCGGCAGCGCGGCCAAGCTTGGGAGCTAGGCGCATCATCACGCTTTCAAGGGCCGTCCCGTCGCTCGATGAGGCGAGGTTCCGGTTCGTCGCACCGGTTTCCACGACCACGGCGTCCAGGATACCGGCGAGGCGGTCAGTCACGCTCAGGGCAAGCAGGCTTGTTTCTTCGACGAGGATGCGCAGCTCGCGATTGGTGACCGCGTCTCCCTCGTGGCTTGGCGGTGTCACCGCGTATGCGCTTGCCGCCTTTGCTCGCAGGAGGTTCGCCTCCGACGTGAGCGCGACCACCAGCTTGGGGTTCACCTTGTGCGGCATGGTCGAACTGCCGACGACGTCGTGGCCAAGATCCTCGGTGACCTCGCCGATCTCGGTCTGCATCAGGACATAAAGGTCGTTGCCGATCCTGGAAACCGCGACGCCGAGCATGGCAAGACACGAGATGTACTCAATCAGCGTGTCCACCTGGGCACGGCCTTCATAAAGAGCGGACTTCAGTCCCAGCTCCTCCGCGAGCCGTGCCGAGAGCGCCGGCCCTTTTTCTCCGAGGCTCTGAAACGCACCGATCGCGCCGCCGAAGCGCAGCTGGAAGAGCCGCTGTTCGCACTCCTCGATCCGCTCTCCAACGCGTAAGAACTCGTCGATCCAGCCGGCGACCTTGAAACCGAAAGTTATGGGGAGCGCGTGCTGGCGGTTTGTTCGTCCGACCATCGCGGTCTCCGCATGGGTCTCCGCCAGGCCGGCCATGCGGTGAAGAGCCAGGGCGAAGCCGCCCTTGAGATCAGCCTGCAGCTCCTTCAACACAAGGAGGCGCCCGGCGTCGATCACGTTCTGCGTCGTCGCCCCCCAGTGCACCCAGGCGCCGGCGTCGCCACAGGCATCGGCGAGGCTGCGGGAGAGTGCGTGGACGGGCGCCATCGTTCGCCGGATTTCGGTGCGAAACTTCATGACATCGAGTTTCTCGAGCCGCGCGGCGGCGGTGATCTCCCGGGCGGCCCAGTCCGGGATCACGCCTGCCTCGGCCTGTACGCGCGCCAGCGCGGCCTCGACATCCAGCCAGGACTGCCAGCGCTTCTCGTCGCTAAAGTAACCGGTTTGTGTTTCAGCCAGCATGTATTTCTTCTCCCGAGGGTTCGCTATTCAGGGCCCGCGCAGTTGAGGGAACCGCGGACAGCAGCGCCTGGGTGTAATTTTCTTTAGGCGATTGAAGCACTTCGGCCGAGGATCCGGCCTCGACAATCCGGCCCGATTTCATCACCGCCACACGGTCGGCAATTTGATGAACGACACCGATATCGTGGGTGATGAGGAAGAGCGTCAGGCCGACTTCCGCCTTCAGATCCGCGAGCAGATTCAGGATCTGGGCCTGGACGGAGACGTCGAGTGCCGATGTCGGTTCGTCACAGACAAGGATCTCGGGCTGCATGATGAGCGCGCGTGCGATTGCCACACGCTGACGCTGGCCACCGGAAAGCTGGCTGGGATAATTGTGCAGAAAGGCCCCGGGCAGACCGACGAGATCCATGATGCCGCGCACCTTGTCGCGCCGGCTCTCGCGTGTGCCGATGCGATGGATGGCAAGCGGCTGCGCGATTGTCTCCCCGATGCTTCGCCTCGGGTTGAGAGAGGAATACGGATCCTGGAAGATCGGCTGAACCAGCCTGGCGCGATTGAGCCCGCTCAGTTCGGACACAGGCTGTCCCGAGATGCGGATATCCCCTTCGCTCGGCGTGTCCAGGCCAAGCAGCATGCGCGCAAGGGTGCTCTTGCCGGATCCACTTTCACCGACCAGGGCAAAGGTCTCGCCGCGCGACACGGTCAGGTCCACGCCGTCGACCGCGCGCAGGCTTTGCACGGGTTGAAAGGCAGTCCGGCGTGTGGTGAAAATTCGCGCCACCTTCGAGATCTCGATCACCGGTTCACCGCCCGAAACCGTGGCGGAGGGCAGTAACGGCATTTTTTCGGCCAACACCCTGACCTGCTGCGGCGGCATGATGCAGCGGTAGCCGTGGCCGGCGTCCGCTGCCTGCAGACCGGGGCGTGCCGCACGGCAGCGGGCCTCAGCCATGGTGCAGCGGTTTTCGAAAATGCAGGCTGTGCGCTCCCCGTAGACCGGCCGGATCCGTCCGGGGATCGCGGACAGGCGCCGCCTTTCGTTGCCAAGCTCCGGCGCCGCATGCAAAAGAGCGGCCGTATAGGGGTGCCTGGGTTGTCCGAGCACCTTGCGCACAGGCCCCGTTTCGACGAATTCGCCCGCATACATCACCGCGACCTTGTCGACTGTCTGGGCAACCACGCCCAGATCGTGGGTGATCAGGATCATCGCCATGCCGAATTCGCGCTGAAGATCGGCCATGAGTGTAAGAATCTGCGCCTGGACCGTCACATCGAGCGCCGTGGTGGGCTCATCGGCGATCATCAGGTCGGGTTTCGACATCAGACCCATGGCGATCATCACGCGCTGGCGCTGGCCGCCGGAAAACTGGTGCGGATATTGGTCGAAACGCGCTTTGGGATCAGGCAGACCAACGCGGTCCATCAGATCCAGGGCCAGGCGACGAGCCTCTGCTTCGCCCATCAGACCGGCGCGCACGACACCCTCGGTCAATTGGCGCCCGACGCTGTAGACCGGATTGAGCGACGTCATCGGTTCCTGGAAAATCATCCCTATCTTCTGCCCGGCAAGGCGGCGCGCGAAGTCCTGGTCCGTAAGCCCGGTCAGCTCATCTTCCAGAAACCGGAGATGCCCGGCCTTTCTTGCCGCCGAACGCGGGAGCAGGTTCATGAGCGCGAGCGCCGTCATGGACTTGCCCGATCCGCTTTCGCCGACGATCCCGAGGCTTTCTCCCCGTTTGAGGTTGAAACTCACCTCGTGCACGGCATTCAGGGGCCCGTTGGGCGTATCCAGCGTGACGGACAGGTCTGCGACGTCGATGACTGTGTCGGACATCTCAGTTCCTCCCTTCAGGCGAGGTAATGTCACGCAGGCCGTCGCCCGCCAGGTTGGCCGCGACCACAAGCAGGAAGATCGCGATCCCCGGCAGCACGACCTGCCACGGACGGAAGAACATCACTTCCTTGCCTTCCGCGATCATCAGCCCCCAGGAGGGAGTTGGCGGGGGGATGCCCACTCCGAGAAAACTGAGCGCACTTTCCGCGAGGATCGCCACGCCGAGTTCGAATGTGAAAATTACCAGGATCTGTGGCACGAGATTGGGCAGGATCTCCCGTAACAGGATCTGCAGTCGCGATGCTCCGATGGCCTCGGCGGCGGCGACGAAATCGATCTCCCGAAGCCGCATCGTCGCCGACCGGGTGACCACCAGGTAATAGGTCCAGTGCAGCACCCCGACGATGCCTATGACCACCCAGACCGAAGGCCCGATGATGAAAACCAGGGCCATCGCGAGCAGCAGGCCCGGAAGCGCGAGCTGTGCCGTCAGGACAAAATTCACGGCATAGTCGATCCGGCCGCCGAAGAAGCCCGCCAGAACGCCCAGGGTCACGCCGATCAGCATCCCGATGGTCGCGGCGCCAAAGCCGACGAGTAGCGAGATCCGGGATCCGTAGATCAGGCGGCTCAGGTAGTCCCGCCCCACCTGGTCGGTACCGAAGGGATATTCCCAGCGTCCGCCTTCCGACCAGACCGGTGGCAACATGCGCGCCGACAGGGTCTGGGCGAAGGGATCGTGCGGCGCCAGAAGCGGAGCGAAGAGGGCGATCAGGAGCAGGGCGAGGAGAATGGCCATGCCGATCTGGAGGCCGCGGTGACCCCGGGCGCGCATGCGAAGCACCTGTCCGGGTGTCAGTGGCGCCGGTGTGGCGTCGGCAGCGTCTGCCTCGATATAAGAGATGTCAGCCTTTGCATCGCTCATCATGCGATCCTCAGTCTTGGGTCGAGCACCGCGTTGAGGATGTCGGCGAGGAGGTTCATCGCGACGAAAACGATGGCGAACAGGAAGATCAGCATCTGCACGGTGGGGATATCCGACCCGAGGATCGATTCCAGTGCCAGCCGTCCGATTCCGTTGATGGCGAAGATGGTTTCGGTGATGACGGAGCCGGCGAACTTGTGGCCGAGCTGAACCGCCAGAACGCTGATGACCGGCAAAATGGCGTTCCTGAGAGCGTGCCGGCGCACGAGGGCAAAGCCTCGATAGCCTTTGGCCCGCGCTGTGCGGATGTAGTCGCTCTCCATGACGTCAAGCATGCCGGTCCGCGTCAGGCGCATCACCGCCGGAACCGAGCTGGCGCCGAGGACGAATGACGGCAGAACGAAATGCGACAGGGAGCTGTCGCCGGAGACCGGAAATATCTGCCATGTGACCGCGAAGAGAATGATCATGATCAGGCCGAGCCAGAAATTCGGGATTGCCTGCGCGGAGACGGCGACCCCGAGTGCCATCCGGTCGATTGCCGTGTTCGGCCTGAACGCCGCCACGATCCCCAGCGGCAAGGCGATGATGATGGTGACGGAAATCGACATGAACGCCAGCAGCAGCGTCACCGGCGTGCGGTTCATAACGATCTCCGCGACCGGTTTGTTCCAGTAGTAGCTTTCGCCGAAATCTCCGCGAAGCACACCGCCGGCCCACTCGGCGTAGCGCACGAGGAACGGACGGTCGAAGCCGTAGGTCTTGCGGATCTGCTCCACGACTTCCGGCTCGGCGTCTTCGCCAGCGATTGCCTGGGCGGGATCGGTGGCGAAGTTCAGCAACAGGAAGGTCACGAAGGACAAGATAACGGCCACCGCGACGGCAAGCGACAATCGCTTCAGGGAGTATTTCAACATTTTGCGGACTTTACGGGTCGGAGAAAAATCTGGGACAGTCCGGCGCGCCTGCTCATCCCGCGTTCGCTTGAACGCCGGCAAGATGCTCTGACACTTTAAGGCCGATCATCTTGCAGACCTCCAATCGAGACCGATTGGAGGTCTGTTGATCCAGGTGCGCCGTCCGCCGTTATTTCCAATTTGCGCGATAAAGCCTCGGCAGACCATCCGCGTAGGTCGGAAATTCCAGTTCCGAATTTACAAGGAAGTTCTGCGCGTAGGAAAACATCGGGACCCAGTAAGCCTCGTCCGCGATGATCGACAGCGCCTCGGAGTAAAGCGCCTTGCGCTTTTCCTGGTCGCCGGTCACTTCGGCGGCCAGAACGAGATCGGTGACCTTGGGGTTGTTGGACATGTTGCGGTCGGTGTCGGCGCTGAAGTGCACCCGGGCGATTGCCGCCGTGTCCGGCGTGCCGCCCGATCCCCATGTCCCGAAATAGGCCTGGATCTGGCGGTTGGCACGTGCCTCGTTCAGCGAAGCAAGCTTGCCGTGGCGAAGCGACACGTTGATGCCGACAGCCTGGAGCTTCGCCAGGACGACTTCGGCGACAGCCTTGTCGCGGTAGGACCACAGCTCGAGGTCAAACCCCTCCGGGTATCCGGCTTCGGCCAGAAGGGCCTTGGCCTTTTCCGGGTCGTAGTCGTATTCCGCGACGGATTGATCGCAGCCGAACTGCGCCGGGTGGCATGCCGTATGGACCGCCTGTGCACCGCCACCCATCAGGAACTCGGCTATCTCGTCGCGGTTGATGGCATGGTTCATGGCCCGGCGCACGAGGACGTTTGTCAGCGGGCCTTCCGGGTCCGTGTGCCCGAAGGCATCGAGCACGAGGAAACCGATGCGCAGATCGGTGGACACGACATGATCGATGTTGGGAGCCGCGCCCATGGATTCAGCCACATCGCGCGAGACCTTGAACATCCAGTCGATGCCGCCCGAAAACAGTTCGGCCTGCTGGGTTCCGGTGTCCGGAAGGCTGCGGATCACAATTGTTCCGATAGAGACGGGCTGCTTCGGGCTTTCAGCGAAATAGCCGTCAAAGGCTTTCAGAACGACTTCCTTGCCGGGCTCGAAAGACTCTACCCTGTAGGGGCCGAGGCCGACGAGGCTGGTCGCCGCGGCGTTCGGGTCGTTGTCGTAGGTGCCGGCTTTGCGGATCTGGATACGATTGGCCATGTCGCGAACCGCCAGCGGATATTCCTCGAGCATATGGAAGCGGATGGTTTTGTCATCGACGGCAACCGCCTTGTCGAGCCAGCGTTCAATCGTACCTTTCGCGGCGCTCTCGCTCTCCTCGCTTATGACCCAGTTGTAGGTGTAGGCCACATCCTCGGCTGTGAGGCCGGTTCCGTCGTGGAAAATCACTCCGTCGCGCAGCTTCACCTCGATCGTGAGCGGATCGAGATACTCATAGCCGGTGGCGACCGACGGGATGTAGGTGTTTGTTTCCGGATCGTAGTCGAAAAGACCTTCGTCGATCAGGTCCGACAGGATGATGTATTCGCGCTTGGTTGTGTTGTTGTAGTCGAGATTGAGGATCTCTTCGCCGAACGCGACACGCATCGTGTCATCCGCCTTGTCAGCTCTCGCTTCGGCCGGAATCATGAACGGCATCATTGCCGCGAGCGCGGCAATGCGCATGTATGTAAGCATCTTGTACTCCTCCCATGAGTTCAGGCGGTAGACTAAGCGGGCCGGGGACTTCCAACAATTGCAATAAAGCGATAGTTAATTGCGTTTTTTGCAGCAATCGGGAGCGGCAGCCATGATTGGGATTGTGCGTTCGTTGGAGCACGGCCTTATGAAAAAGGAGCTGGTTCGGGTCAGGGAGCTTAAGCGGACAGGTGACATACTCAAATGTGCCGTCTGTCGGAACCGGCTCGGCCGCGTGCGTCTTGAATCCAAGATCACTCAGGACGCGGGGCGTAAATTTCTTTCCGTACACTCCACAATTCTGCAATATGATTCCGTTACGTGAAATTGCCTCCATTCAGGTGGATTGGCAGGTTTTCGCATGTGCACGTTTAAAAGGAAAAAGACATGGGTTTCTTCGATTTCGTAACGGATGCCGGCAAAAAGCTTTTCGGCGACGATGAAGCGCCGGCAGCGAGCGCCGATGCCATCGAAAAGGAAGTTGCCGCGCTCGGACTGGACGGCGACGTCAAGGTCGAGGTGAACGGCGATACGGTCAAGATCGCAGGGGCGGCGCCGACGCAGGAAGCGCGCGAAAAGCTGATCCTCGCCGCCGGAAACGTTCTGGGTATCGGCAAGGTCGAAGAGGAGATTACGGTCGAGACCAGCGAGCCACAAGCGACCTTCCACAGGGTCGAAAAGGGCGACACGCTCTGGGCAGTCGCTGAAAAGGCCTATGGCAACGGTTCCAAGTATCAGGCGATCTTCGAGGCCAACAAGCCGATGCTGTCCCATCCGGACAAGATCTACCCGGGCCAGGTCCTGCGCATTCCCGCCCTTTAAGGGCATTGTTCCAGGCCGCGGCACATGCCGCGGTCCGGGGACTATCAAGAGGATCAGACCCTTGCCGAACGCGCGCCGAGCTGACTTGAAAGCGAGGAACGAACTCGGGAAGGACAGGTCACTCCCGACATATATTCAAAAAATATTACCGACGCGATTACATTTACCTGCTGGACAGGCCACATGAATTGGAGTGAACAATGTCGATTATTCGTTTCTGTCTTTTTATCCTGATTGCCGTGACGGTCTGCGGTCCTGCCCAATCTCAGGACAATCCCATCGTGACAAGAATGGCCGCCTTCACCGAGGCCTACAACGCCAAGGATGCCGAGGTCATTTCCGGTTTCTACGCTGAAAAAGGTGCGCTTCTTCCGCCCCAGGGCAAAGCCCTTATCGGGCGTCCGGCGATTGCGGCGCATTACGCGAATGCGTTTGCAAATGGTGTCGCTGGCCTCAAATACCGCGTGATCGAGATCGACCAGACCAGTGAAGATACTGCCATCGAGATCGGCGAGACGCTGGTCGCGTTCAACACGCAGACCATCACCGGCCGGTCCATGCACATCTGGAAGAAGGTGAACGGCGAATGGTTTCTGCACCGGGACATGTACCATGTGCTCGCCATGTCCAAGTGACGCTGCTTCCTGGTGGAAAGTACGGGAAAACCTGAACCGTCATCCTGCTCGAAGGATGTCTTTCAAGGAATCGTTCTGCTGCCGGACTTCGACCAGGTTGAGGCCTGAATGAAGATCGATCAAATGACTTTTCTGGATTTCTTCCGCCGCATCGCTGTCATGTTCGGCGAAAGCTTTCATCAATGCATGGTGTGAGTGGCTTTCGCAGGCCGTGTCCGGGCGTTTCCAGTACATGGCGATGATCAAAGAGGACCGGGAAATGAGGGACCGGACCATACGGGCCAGAACCTGCTGGTCCGCAATGTCGGCAATCGTCGTGTGAAATGCGCCCGATAGAAACAGGGCCTTGCCCATGTCTCCGGCATGCAGGGCCTGGTGTTCCGCATCGATATGGGCCTGCAAACGTGCGAGATCCTTCCCGGTGACCGCTTTGGCCGCCATGCGGGCAACTCTCGGCTCTATGAGCGCCCGGGCTTCAAAGATCTCATGCGCTTCGCGAATGCTGGGCTTTGCGACAAACGCACCGCGATTTTTTTCAATCGCGACCAGCCCCGTATGAGCCAATGCCTGAAGGGCCGCACGCACAACCGTGCGACTGGCGCCATAGATCTCACCGACTTCATCTTCAGACAGTTTCGTTCCCGGTGCGAGACGATGTTCCAATATCGCGCCGTGAATCTTCAGGCAAATATCGAGTGTTCGTCCTTGCGGGAGCTGGAACAGGTCATGGAGGCGGTGTGCGTCTTTTCTGTCGGGCATCAAACTACGTTCTGCATGGCCTATTAAGCAGGCTGAATGTTGTTGTGCCGCCATCATACCTACGTCATTCGCAGGTACAATCAAAATTGTATACAATTATTGTGCATAATGTATTCGATATGATTAGAAACTGTGCACTTCAACTTTTCCGCCGAGGTGTTGATCAGAACAATTTGGCTCATGAATAGCGGAATTCCGCGAAAAAAATAATCTGGCACGGTGATTGCGAAGGAGCTGGCGAAATCGTCAGGCGACCCGAGAACCGAGCATATGAGCAAAGCACTTGACCTGGAACTTGTCGCGACCACCAAGCGGTACGGTGAAACCGTGGCGGTGGCCGCCATCGATCACACTTTCAGGTCAGGAACCTACTCGTGCCTGCTCGGTCCGTCCGGCTGCGGAAAATCGTCGACATTGCGGATGATCGCTGGCCACGAACAGGTCAGTGAGGGCGATATTCTTCTGGGCGATGTCAACATCACCGATCGCCCACCCGCCAGCCGCGGCACGGCCATGATGTTTCAGAATTACGCATTGTTTCCGCATATCAGCGTTACGGACAACGTGGCCTTTTCCCAGAAAATGAAGGGTATCGAGAAATCGGTGCGCCGGAAGCGGGCGATGGAGCTGCTCGATCTGGTCGACATGGTGTCCTATGCGGATCGGCTTCCCGATCAGCTTTCCGGCGGCCAGCAGCAGCGTGTTGCATTGGCGCGGGCATTGATCACCGAACCTTCCGTGCTTCTTCTCGATGAGCCGTTGTCGGCGCTCGATCCCTTTCTGCGCATCAAGATGCGGCTGGAACTGAAGCGGTTGCAGCGTGAACTTGGAATTTCCTTCATCCACGTGACCCATTCCCAGGACGAAGCTCTGGCGCTGGCCGACGACATAATCGTCATGAATGGCGGGAAAATTGAACAGGCCGGCTCTCCCCGGGACGTCTTCAATGCGCCGACGACTGAATTCGTTGCCAGGTTCATAGGTGGTCACAACGTTTTGCGGGTCGGCGGCGAGGCCGTTGCCGTCAGAGCGGACAAACTGGACGTCAAACGACAGGCCGGCGAAGGCGGAGCAATGCTGACCGCCGCCGTCAGGGACGTCGAATATCTCGGGTCGTCAGTCAATCTGGCACTCGATGCAGGCTGCGCGGGCGATCTGACGGCTGCCTTGTCGGATACGGATTTTTTCACAGATCCGATTGAAATCGGCACCACCGTCTTCCTCGCGTGGAAGGCTGAGGATGCCCACGCCTTGGCGGTGTAAGCCGTCTGAAACGCCGGCAGGGGACGCCGGAACAAATCCTTTTCAGGGAACAGGAGCAGAAACGCATGACAAAGAAGCTAGACACCAAAGGCATCAGCCGTCGCAGCATCCTGAAAGGCAGCGCCGCCGCCGCGGGTGCCGCCATCGGATCCGGAGCCGTGACCGGCTTTCCGACCATCTGGGCGCAGAACATCAAGGATGTGACACTGCGCCAGTTCGGGACCGGTGTTTCCAATATCAATGAAGTTGCAGCCAAGGTGAGGGAAGACCTTGGCTTTACACTGGAGATGACCGCGCTCGACAGCGACAGCGTGACCCAGCGTGCGGCCACCCAGCCAAAATCCTTCGATATCGCCGACATCGAATACTGGATCTGCAAGAAGGTCTGGGGCGCCGGCAACCTTCAGGCGATGGACACCTCCAAGATCAAGAACTACGACAAGATTGTAGGCACCTTCAAAAGCGGCAAGCTGACCCCGGAAAGCGTTATCGCCCAGGGCACGGCGCCGCACACGGTCGGCTTTACCTCGGGCCCGGACGGCACGGATTTCGTTCAGGAAGAATCCGGCTGGATGACGCTGATCCCGACCATCTACAACGCCGATACGCTTGGCATTCGCCCGGATCTCATCGGTCGTCCGATCGACACATGGGCCGAGCTGCTGAACCCGGAGTTCAAGGGCAAGGCTTCCATCCTCGATATCTCCTCCATCGGCATCATGGACATGGCCATGGTTGTCGAAGCCATGGGCGAATACACCTATCCCGACAAGGGCAACATGACCAAGGAAGAGATCGACAAGACGCTCGGCATCTTCACGGAAGCCAAGAAGAACGGTCAGTTCCGCGCTTTCTGGAAATCCTTCGACGAGAGCGTCAACCTGATGGCCTCCGGTGAGGTGGTGATCCAGTCCATGTGGTCGCCGGCGATCACCGCCGTGCGCGCCAAGGGTATTCCTTGCGTCTATCAGCCGCTGAAGGAAGGCTACCGGTCCTGGGGCGGCGGTCTCGGTCTTTCCAAGAACCTGTCCGGCCTCGAGCTGGACGCGGCCTATGAGTACATCAACTGGTATCTCGACGGCTGGGTCGGCGGCTTCCTGATGCGTCAGGGCTATTATTCCGCCGTGCCGGAAACCTCCAAGAACTTCATGACCGAGGACGAGTGGGGCTTCTGGTTCGAAGGCAAGCCTGCCGAAGGTGAAATCAAGAACCCGTTCGGCGATGTCATGGAAAAAGCCGGTGCCGTGCGCGATGGCGGTTCCTTCTACGACCGCATGGGCTCCGTTGCCTGCTGGAACGCGGTCATGGACGAAAACCGTTACATGGTCCGCAAGTGGAACGAGTTCATCGCCGCCTGACCGCTGCAACGAGAACTCCAGCTTTCCCTGTCCGGCGCTGTGCCGGGCAGGGGCCCTCGACAGGGGCATCAAACCTTCCGGGCAGACCTGACCTCATGAAGACAACAAAAAAGATCGATCCATCGAAACGGGCCGAACGCGTCAGCTGGATGCTGGTGACGCCGCTGGCCTGCGTTCTCGGGTTCTTTCTGCTGCTGCCTATCCTGACCATCGTTACGGTCAGCTTCTGGAACTTCAACGAGTGGTCGTTCTTTCCCGATTTCATTCTCGACAACTACGCCTACCACCTGACGTCGGCGGTGACCTGGGCAACCTATCTGAAGACGCTGAAATTCATGGTGCTGACCTGGTGCTTCTGTGCCGTCATCGGCTTTACCGTGGCGTATTTCCTCGCCTTTCATGTCCGCTCCCTGCCGGTACAGATCGCGCTGTTCCTGGTGTGCACCATTCCGTTCTGGACCTCGAACATCATCCGGATGATTTCCTGGATCCCGTTCCTGGGGCGCAACGGCATCGCCAACTCCAGCCTGATCGGTCTCGGCGTCATCGACGAGCCGCTGGAATGGCTGCTTTATTCCGATTTCGCGGTGGTACTCGCTTTCGTGCATCTCTACGCGCTGTTCATGGTCGTTCCGATTTTCAACACCATGATGCGGATCGACAAATCCCTGATCGAGGCGGCGCGCGATGCGGGTGCAAGCGGCCTGCAGATCCTCACCAACGTCATCATACCGCTGGCCAAACCCGGCATCATGATCGGGTCGATTTTCGTGGTGACCCTGGTGATGGGCGATTTCATCACCGTGCGCCACATGTCGGGCGGTCAAAGCGCCTCGGTCGGCCGGATCATCTCCAACGAGATCGCGCTTCTGCAATATCCGGCGGCGGCGGCGTCTTCCGTGGTGCTTCTGTGCACCGTCCTCTTGATGATCGGTGTGATGATGCGCTTTGTCGACATTCGCAAGGAGCTGTGACCATGGAACCGAGATCCCGCTCCTTTTATGTTCTCGCAGGCTTTTTCGCGCTCTTCGTGATCTTTCTTTACGGCCCGGTGATCACCATCGGTATCCTGTCGTTTCAGGGGCCCAGGGGCGGCTTGACGTTTCCGATGAACGGGGTTTCGGTCCACTGGTTCCATGATCTGTTCGAGCAGCAGGCGGTCGGCGATATCTGGGGCTCCTTCCGCCGCTCCTTCGCGCTTGGACTGATGGTCATGAGTGTGACCGTGGTGCTGTCGGTCATGGGCGGTATGGCCTTCCGCCGCAAATTTCGCGGATCCTCCGTGCTGTTCTACCTGATCATCGCCAGCCTGATCGTCCCGTCGATCCTGGTGTCGCTGGGTGTCGGCCTGATCTTCAACATTCTGGATCTGGAAGTGCACTGGGCGACGTCGGGCTTCGGATCGCAACTGACCTGGACGCTGCCGTTCGGGCTTTTGATCATGTTCGCCGTCTTCAATCGTTTCGACAAATCCTATGAGGAAGCGGCCCGCGATCTTGGAGCGTCGCCCTGGCAGACCGTGCGTCATGTGGTTTTGCCGATCATCGCGCCCATGCTGATCGGCGTCGCCCTGTTCGGCTTCACCCTGTCTTACGATGAATTCGCGCGCACCCTGCTGACGGCGGGGTCCTACAACACCCTGCCGCTGGAAATCTTCGGCATGACGACCAATGTCACGTCGCCGGTTCTTTATGCCCTCGGCACCCTGACGACGGTGTTTTCGTTCTTCATCATAGGCACATTCCTGACCATCGTTGTCGTGATGCGCAAGCGTCAGGCCAGGAGCAGTTCCGATGCCGGATCAGGGCTGGTGTGAGGGGCATGGTTCGCGGCAAGGATCCCCTGCATATTCTGGTCATCAATCCGAACACGACGGCTTCGATGACCGCCAAGATCGGGGTGGCGGCAATTGCCGCCGCACGTCCGTCCACCCGGATAACCGCCGTCAATCCACACACCGGTCCGGCCGCCATCCAGGGGAGGAAGGATGGGGAAGCGGCTCTTCCCGGCTTGTTCGCGCTTGTGGAGGACTGGCTCGCGGGACCGCAGAACGTGGATGCGATCATTATCGCCTGCTTCGACGATACCGGCCTTTGGGAGCTCAAGCAGCGGTGTCCGTTTCCGGTCCTCGGCATCGGCGAGGCCGCCTATCACATGGCGGCCTTGAGTGCCGTGCGGTTTTCGGTCGTGACCACACTGTCCGTTTCCGTCCCGGTTCTGGAGGACAACCTGCGCAAGACAGGATTGATGGCGCGGTGCGCGCAGGTTCGTGCCTCGGAGGTTCCGGTTCTGGCGCTTGAAGAGGAGGGCAGTGCAGGGCGATCGAAAATCGAAACCGAGATCGCGGCGGCCCTGGCGGAAAACGACATCGGCGCCATCGCGCTGGGCTGCGCGGGAATGGCCGATCTTGCCGAAGATCTCAGTGACAAATTCAAGATCCCGGTCATCGACGGTATCGCGGCAGCCGTCAGGTTGATTGAGGCCCTTCCGCATCGGCGCAATAGCTTGACCTGAAACGGACGGTGGATCTGGCCGAATTGGGTTTTCAGCTATCCCGCCTTGCATGTGATTTTCAATGCACCGGTCAAGGCAACTGCTTCATCTGTTCAAGTTGTAATTGTTCAGGATCCGGGCTGCGGCATTGCGGGCGTGATCGGCGATATTCGGATCCCGCGTGATCAGGGCGGCGACAATGGCGCCATCGATCAGTAGCGCCAGTTCATGGGTCAGTCCCTCGGCATCTTCCGGCCGGGCCTCACGGGCCAGCTCGCGGATCTTGTCGAGGACGACGGTCTTGTGCCGGAGGGCGATAGCCCGCATGCGGTCATCGTCCTTGTCGTGCTCCGCAACGGCGTTGATGAAGGGACAGCCGTAGAAGTGCTCTTCGGCAAACCATTTCTTCAGGATATCGAACAGGTGGACGAGCTTATCCGAGGGACTGCCGGGCAGGGCGTCGACCTCTTCGACAAACCATTTTCTCCAGGTTTCACCTTCCCGCTCCAGAACCGCTTCGACGAGGCCTTCTTTTGAACCGAAGGCCTTGTAGAGAGTTGTTTTCGCGGTTCCCGCGGCAGCGATCACGGCGTCTACTCCGGTCGCATTGATGCCCTGCTTGCAGAAGAGGTCTGACGCGGCGAGCAAGAGCCGCTCGCGTGCCGCCCCCCGTCCGGAAGCCTGGGATGTGATTCCGGAGTTTTCCGAACAGGCATTTTGTGAAAGGGGCACGGGGACCTCTCTTAAAGCTACCGACCGATCTGTATCCTTTGCTTAGCCGACCCGTTTGCGCATTTCAATCCGGTAGCGGCCGGTAGCGGCAGGCAAATAAAGGTGAACCTGAGGTGCACCGGGCGCGGAAATAGGCGCTTGGCATGGTCATTCGATCTCAATTTGTGCAGCGCAGCCGTTTCGGAAATTTGCCGAAAAGCAGAAAATATCAATGAAAACAATTGGAAATGAAGAAAACGACCAATTGGCATGGTCCCTGCTTATAGGAAACAGAACGGTATGTATCATGCTTGAGGCGGTCTATGACAAATGGTGCGCATATTCAGACGATCGGGGTCTCCCACACATACAAGGGGGGAGGGACGCGGGCTCTCGGGCAGATCGATCTGGAAATTTGTCCCGGTGAAGCGCTTGCGCTGATCGGGCGGTCAGGCTGTGGCAAGTCTACTCTGCTGCACATCCTGTCCGGGCTGTCATTGCCGACCGAAGGTAAGGTACTGGTCGACGGCACCCGGATAACGGAGCCATCACCGAGCCGGATCATGATGTTTCAGGCGCCCAGCCTGTATCCCTGGATGAGCGTCGAGCAGAACGTCGGGCTCGGCCTGCGCTTCAATGGCAAGATGAACGAGGCCGGCAGACGCATTCCCGAAGTGCTGGAGCTCGTTGAACTGGGCGATTATGCGAAACGCAACGTTCAGGATCTCTCCGGTGGTCAGCAACAGCGTGTCGCTCTTGCCAGGTCCCTTGCATTGAAACCGGAGGTTCTGCTGCTCGACGAGCCTCTCTCGGCTCTCGATGCCTTCACCCGTCACGCGCTGCAAAGGGATATTCGCCGGATCTGCAAGGACCTCGGCATCACGCTTGTGCTCGTTACTCACGACATCAACGAAGCTGTGATGATGGCGGACCGTGCGCTGGTGATGAAAGCCGATCCAGGCGACATCGAAGCCGAAATCAGGATCCCGATCTCGGGTGACCGCCTGCCATCGATGGCTGCCTTCGGCGATGCGCGCCGTGAACTCGTCGCCGCCTATGAGGCCGCGGCAGGCATGGCGATGGCCGAGGCGCAGAGTTTCATTCCCCAGGACAGCCTGAACACGCCAACGCCCATTGACCGGCTGGCCGCCAATTGACCCGTTTTCCAGACAACAGAGGCACCTGACCATGAGCAAATCCGATAGCAATTATCTCGACAGCCTGAAAAACGAAGAGTTTGACTGGGCGATGCAGAAATGGGCCGGCGAGGCCTATGCAGGAGATTACTCGCGCCGTGAAATGCTGAGCATGTTCGCCAAGGGCGGTCTGTTCGCGTCGCTGTCCGGACTTCTGTCGTCATTGCCTCAGATGTCTTATGCCCAGGACGATGAAGTCGTGCGTATCGGCTATCTGCCGATCACCGATGCGACCGCACTTCTGGTGGCCCATGCCAAGGGTTTCTTCGCCGATGAGGGGCTGGAGGCGGAACGCCCGACCCTGATCCGCGGATGGTCGCCTCTGATCGAGGGCTTCGTCTCCAACAAGTTCAATGTGGTGCACTTCCTCAATCCGATTCCGATCTGGATGCGCTACAACAACAACTTCCCGGTCAAGATCATGGCCTGGGCACATACCAACGGTTCCGGCCTTGTCGTTGGTAAACACACCGACATCACCGACTTTTCCCAGCTTGGCGGCAAACAGGTCGCGGTGCCGTTCTGGTATTCGATGCACAACATCGTCCTGCAGTACGCCTTGAGAGCATCTGGCGTAACGCCGGTGATCAAGGGGCCGGGCGAGCCGCTGGCGGCAAACGAGTGCAATCTTCAGGTCATGGCACCACCGGAAATGCCGGCATCTCTCGCTGCCCGGAAACTGGACGCCTACATCGTCGCAGAACCCTTCAACGCCCTTGGTGAAATGAAGGCCGGTGCACGGATGCTGCGTTTCACCGGCGATATCTGGAAGAACCACCCCTGTTGTGTGCTCTGCATGCATGAGGAAGCGACGAAGGCACGTCCCGAGTGGACCCAGAAGGTGGTCAACGCGGTGGTGCGCGGTGCGATCTACGCCTCGACCAACAAGGCTGAGGTCGCGCAGATCATTTCCAAGAACGGCGAAGGTTATCTTCCGGCCCCGGGGCCGGTCGTCAAACGTGCGATGACCGAATACGACATGCCCGCCTACCGGGAGAGCGGTGCGGTCAAGCATGTTGACGAGTGGAAAAACGGACGGATCGACTTTCAGCCGTGGCCTTACCCCTCGGCAACCAGGCTGACCGTCGAGCAAATGAAGGAAACCGTGGTTGGCGGTGACAAGGAATTTCTCGCCGGTCTCGATCCGGCCTTCGTCGCCGACGATCTGGTCGACCGCAGCTTCGTGAAGGCGTCGCTGGAAAAATACCCGGAGTGGAAGAACGATCCTTCGGTCAATCCGGGTGACCCCTACAACCGCGAGGAGGTCCTGTCGCTGTGAGTCAGGCGAGCCCAATCACAACGCGGGAGGCCGGATTCGCACCGGCCTACTCACCCGGCAGCAGCAAGGCCTTTCTGTCCGAGAACATGAAAAGCCGTATCGGCGGCGGACTGGAAAGCCTCGGCTATACATTGGCCGGAATGGTCTTGCTGCTGGCCGTCTGGTGGCTCGGAGGGCGCATGGTTGCGGCCTCCGACGATCTCTATGCCTTCGCCGATTTCGCACCCGTGCCGACCTTGATCCGGCTGACGGACATGATCCGGACAGGGGAAGCGTTTCAGATAACGGTTCCCAGCCTGTTCAGGATCGCCTCCGGGTTGTTCTGGGCCATCGCCATCGGAGTGCCTGTCGGTATTCTGGTCGGAGCCATCGCGGGCTTCCGCAAGCTAACGAATGTGCCGTTTCAGTTCCTCCGGATGATTTCGCCGCTGTCGTGGATGCCCATCGCGGTCATGGCTTTTGCCACCTGGGAAGGCGCGATTGTGTTCCTGATTTCGGTTGCCGCCATCTGGCCGGTCCTGTTTTCGACGGCCTCCGGTCTCAGGCGCATTGAACCTTCCTGGTTCAAGGTCGCCCGCAACCTGGGCGCCCGGCCCTGGCACATGCTGTTCGTCATCATCCTGCCGGCGATCTCCCAGGACATCCTGTCCGGCATCCGCCTGGCGCTCGGTGTCGCCTGGATCATCCTCGTTCCGGCCGAATACCTCGGGGTCACCTCCGGGCTCGGCTACGCCATCAACGACGCCCGCGACACGCTCGAATACGACCGGCTCGCGGCCACCGTCGTGATCATCGGGGTGATTGGTTTCAGCCTCGATTCCCTGTTGCAGCTGGCCATCGCAAAACTCAGCTGGCTGCGATCATCCTGATTTCATTTTGCCCAAGGAAACCAAGAAGGAGAAACGAATGTCCGAACCTGCAACAGCCCTGACGGGATGTTTGGCGCCTATCGACAAGGGCGGTCTCGATGCCCTGATCGAGAATGGCAAGAAGAATCCGAAAGCGGTCAAGACCCTGAAGTGCAAGACGGTTGCCGAAGGCCGCTTCCGGCATGCCAACTACATCCGCGACCTTGATCCCTACATCGTCGACGAACCGCCGGGCCTTTTGGGTGATGACACCGCGCCGAACCCGTCCGAAGCGTCTCTGGCAGCTCTTGGCTCGTGCATTGCCGTTGGTCTGCACGCCAACGCGGTGCACCGGGGGATAACCATCAATTCGCTCGAAGTTGAACTCGAGGGCGATCTCAACATCACCGCTGTCTGGGGCACGGGCGATGTCAGCGAAAAGCCGGTCGGTTTCACCGACGTGCGGATCAACGTCCACATGGACGCGGACGCTCCGCAGGAAACCATCGACGAGCTGATCGCTCATGTGTGCCAGTGGTCGCCGGTGTTCAACACCTTCTCACGGCCCGTGAACATGGTCGCGGCGTCGCTCTGATGCAACCGATCCGCCCCGCCGCAGGCGGGGCGGATCGTCCCGAAAATCAATTCCCGTCCGTGGAACGAGGAGGTGTGAAGATGAACGCACAGGTACAGCTCAAGACGGTCGAAGATGCGATCTCGCCGGAGAGCGTCGAGAGCATTTTGGCGAATGTGGCGCAGATCGCGAAGACCGACCTTGCTCCTCTCGTCCACGACATCGATCTGAAGGGCGTTTACCCGGAAGCCGTGATGCGCGCGCTCGGTCGCGCCGGCGCTTTTGGCCAACATGCCCCGATGAGCGCGGCGGAGGCCGATGCCCCGGATGCCTTCGATCTCGAAACCGCTATCCGTGCCATGACGAGGGTCGGTGAGGAATGCCTCTCGACGGCCTTTTGCGTCTGGTGCCAGGACGCGCTCGCCTGGTACATCGCCAATTCCGAAAACGAAACGCTCAAGCAGACCCTGGGCCCGAAGATCGCCAGCGGAGACGTCCTCGGCGGCACCGGCCTGTCCAACCCGATGAAATCGCTCTTCGGCATTGAAAAGCTCCGCCTCAAGGGCGTCAGGGTAGAAGGAGGCTATGAGGTCACCGGCACCTTGCCCTGGGTGTCCAACCTGGGTGAGGACCATCATTTCGGTATCGTCTTTGCCTTGCCGGATGAGGGCGAACGGAAGGTCATGGCCGTTGCCGATTGTTCCGGTGAGGGCGTGAAGATCTCCGAGAACGATGATTTCGTCGCGCTCGATGGCACCCGGACTTTCGGCATTCAATTGCGCAAGGCGTTTATCCCGGTGGAGAGCGTGCTTGCAGATCCGATAGACGACTACATTCCGCGCATCCGGGCCGGGTTCATCCTGCTTCAGGCCGGCATGGCCTTCGGCATGATCCGGTCGTGTATCGACCTCATGGATCAGGCCGGACAATCCCTGTCCCACGTCAATTGCCATCTTCCGGATCAGCCGGATGATTTTCGCGAGCAACTCGCAGCGATGGAGCAGGAGGTCTTCGAGCTGGCCAGGACGCCGTTCGATACGTCCAGGGAGTATTTCATTCGCGTCATCAAGGCTCGCCTTGCGGCAGGCGATGCTTCGGTCGCAGCCGCACACAACGCGATGCTTCATTGCGGCGCGCGAGGCTATGTGCGGCGCGGCGCGGCTCAGAGGAAACTTCGTGAGGCCTATTTCGTGGCCATCGTAACACCCGCCACCAAACAGCTCAGAAAGATGCTGGCGGATTTTGGGGCTGCCTGATCACACCGAATTTTTGAAAACCAAGGAGCAATGACTATGACGGATGGAAGTTTGATTTCTCCCGCAGGCCTTGAAAGCCTCGTCGCAAGTGAGCCCTGTGTCGTGATCGATACCCGTGCACCGGAAGCCTATGCCGCCGGTCATATTCCGGGCGCGGTCAATCTGCATGACATCTTCACCTATCTGGCAACGTCTTCGCCCGAAGGCATTGCGGAACTCCGGGGCAAGTTCGCGGAGGAGTTCGGCTCGGTCGGCCTGTCCGGCGCGGAAACGGCCGTGATTTACGAACAGTCGATGGCAACCGGCTTCGGTCAGTCCTGCCGCGGCTATTTCCTGCTGCAATATCTGGGTTATCCGAAGATCAAGGTCCTGCATGGCGGCTATGAGGCCTGGGAGGCAGCCGGTCTTTCGACATCAACCGACGCTGTCGCTCCGCAACCGAAGACCTTCCCCGTATCCGACATCGGCGCGGAATTGATGATGGACGTCGCCGACATGATGGAGGCGATCAAGAGCGAAGGTGTCGTCAAGCTGGACGTGCGCGACATCGACGAGTGGATCGCGGAAAGCTCGTCGCCATACGGCAAGGATTTTTGCCCGCGCAAGGGGCGGATTCCGGGTGCCAGATGGATCGAGTGGTACCGGATGATGAAGCCGACGGCATCGGGGCCGATGATCAAGTCGAAGGACGAGGTCCTCGCGGAATGCGCCACGGTGGGCATCACGCCGGAAACGCCGGTTGCCATCTACTGCTTCAAGGGCGCGCGTGCGTCGAACACCTATCTGGCGCTCAAGGAGGCTGGCGTGAAAGACGTCAAGATCTATTTCGGCTCCTGGAACGAGTGGTCTCGCGATCCCGCGCTTCCGATCGAGGAAGGTCTGCCTTTTTAAAAGGCTGAACCGCACCGGCGGCGGCAGCCTGCCGCCGGTGTCCTGACGGGAAAACAGGACTTAGAGAATGAACGCGCCGATTGTGATTGTTGGAGCCGGGCAGGCCGGAATGAAAGCCGCTGAGACATTGCGGTCCAAGGGGTATGACGGGGATCTCGTGCTTTTCGGGGATGAGCGCTGGTTTCCCTATCAGAGGCCACCGTTGTCGAAAGCCTACCTGAAAGGCAGCATGGCGGAAGAGCAGCTTTACCTGCGGCCTGAAGCCTATTTCGCGGCACAAGCGATCGATCTCCGGTTGGGAACCAGGGTCGACAGTCTGGACGTCCAGTCCAGCAGGGTCTGGCTGGAGAATGGCGAAAAGCTCGCTTACTCCAGGCTGCTGCTGGCCACGGGAACGCGGGCGCGGCAAATTCCATTGCCGGGTGCAGATCTGGACGGCGTTTTCACCCTCCGCAGCATGGATGATATTTCCCCTCTCCGCGAGGCGCTGGCATGCGCGAGACGCATCGTCATCATCGGCGCAGGCTACGTCGGAATGGAATTCGCCGCAGTAGCTGCGGGCATGGACAAGTCGGTGCAGGTGGTCGAGGCACAGTCCCGGGTGCTCATGCGCTCGGTTGCTCCGGAGATATCGGAGTATTTTCAAACGCTTCACGGCCGGAACGGGGTCGGGTTCCATCTCGGCGTCAATGTCGCGGCCCTTGAGGGGAGCAGTGGTGCTGTCACTGCGGTGAAGCTGGCTGACGGCAGTGCACTGGAGGCGGATCTCGTCCTGGTCGCGGTGGGCGCCGTGCCGGTCACCGGACTTGCCGAGGCGGCGGGGCTTGAGGTCTCGAGCGGCATCGTCGTCGATGAGGCCTGCCGGACATCGGCGCCGGATATTTTTGCCGCCGGTGACTGCAGTCTCTATCCCTCGAAGCGCTACGGCAGGCAGTTCCGCCTCGAAAGCGTCCAGAATGCAATCGATCAGGCCAAGGCGGCGGCCTGCGCGATGTTGGGCGAAAGCGTCGCCTACGATCCGGTTCCCTGGTTCTGGTCCGATCAGTTCGACACCAAGCTGCAGATCGCCGGCCTGTCCGAAGGTTACGATCGCACACGGCTGGAAGGCGATCCTGACAGCGGCAGTTTTTCCCTGAGCTACTTTTCCGGCGACCGGCTTCTGGCCGTCGACGCCATCAACGCACCGCGTCAGCACATGCTGGCGCGCAGAGAACTCGCGCAGCTGCCCGAGGCTGCTGCCGCCTGAAACCGAATTGCATAACCACGTCAAACCAGGAGAGCAAACATGAGCACCGTTACGAGCATGCCATCCGCCGATGTCACACTGGCGCCCTTGATGACCAAGCTGGAGATGACCGAACTGGTCATGGCCGCGAAATTCGCAAAGCAGGCAAGCTGGGCGGACATTTCCGCAGCCGCCGGAATGTCCGATGTTTTCGTGGTGTCGGCCTGCCTGGGCCAGAATGCCCTGCCAGCGGAAGCCGCTGCAAAGGTTGCCGGCTTCCTCGGCTTCGGCAATCGCACCAAAGACGTCGAGATCGCCCTTCAACTGCCGCCCAAAAAGGGTCAGGAAGCCGAAACGGTTTCCAAGGATCCGCTGATCTATCGCTTCTTCGAGATCACCTATGTCTATGGCGACACGATCAAGGAGCTGATCCATGAGGAGTTCGGCGACGGAATCATGAGCGCCATCGATTTCGACCTGAAGATCGAGCGGGAAGAGAACCCGAAAGGCGACCGGGTCAAGGTGACCATGTGCGGCAAGTTCCTGCCTTACAATCAGTGGTGATGTGAACCGAAAGGGCGGCCGGACCAACCGGATCCGGTTTGCCCGGTTTGTGTATTATTTATGCGTTTTCAGCTGTTCGCCATCGTGACCGGCACCGGCAAACTCCAGACGCCGGTGCCAGAGCCGTTGGAAACCGACTGACCCCAAAACGCTGAGCTTTCAGGAGCGCAGGTCAACGCGGATCAATTGTCGACGACCCCCGCCGAGATCGCATAGCGGATAAGCTCGGTTGTGTTCCTGGCGCCGAGTTTTTTCTTGATCGCGGAAGAGGTGTTGGCGGCTGTCTTGTAGCTGACGCGAAGCGCGTCCGCGATCTTCTGGAGGTCATCGCCCTGTCCAAGCAGGCGCAGAACCTGATACTCGCGTTCGCTCAACATGGACAGCGGGTCGGCATGCCCGCCGATCTTCGACGTTGCGACCGCCATGGCCATTTCATGTTCCAGATAGACTTTTCCCGCTTCCAGCGCCTGAACCGCGGCATGGAATTGTTCCGGGCCGGAATTCTTCGTCAGATATCCCGCGGCACCCGCGGATAGGGCCTTGGCGACGAAAACGGCTTGTTCGTTCATCGAGAAGACGAGGATGCGCGCTGCCGGCACATGCCGCAGCAAAGGTTCGATCAGGTTCAGCCCGCCGAGACCGGGCATGCCGAGGTCGAGAACGATGAGGGTGGGGGTGTGTGCTTTCGCCAGGGACAGGGCGTCCTGGTCGGTCAGGGCCTCCAGAACCTGACTGTACTCCAATTCGCGAAGAAGCTGCCCGCACCCCAGGTGGGTGACCGGATGATCGTCGATGATGAGCGCCGTTTTCATGAAGCTGCCTGCAATAGCGAAGGATGGTCGGAAGATATCAGCATGGGCAGACGCGATACCAGTCTTGTTCCCCCGCCTTCAGTCGCATCGATGCTCAAATGGCCTCCAACCGCGCGGATCCGGTCCCGCATGGCCGTCAAACCCCTGCCTTCGTTTCGTTCGCCGGTCATGCCCACGCCATCGTCCTCAACACCGAGAAGCAGCATGGGGCCGCACTCTGTTTCCTGCCGCGACAGGGACACGATGATGCGGCCGGGTCTGCCGTGCCGAAGTGCATTGGTCGCGCCTTCCTGGAAAAAGCGATAAACAGTGAGATCGACGATCTCGGGTGTCTGCGGCAACAGTTTGGGAAAATCCACGCGCCAGTCGACAGCGGGGTGGGTTTTGCGGAACGCCGCGAAAAGATCCAGAAGAGCATCGATCAGCGGCAGTTGGCCGATTGCCATCGGCCTGAGCGTCGTCAGCAGGCGGCTGTTGGAGGCCTGGATCTGCGCGACAATCGACTGAATGCTTGAAGCGTCCCGCGCAAGGTCCGCGTCGTTGTTGGCTTCAGCGGCGCGGGCAACAGCCGATGCCTTGACTTTCAATCCGAAGAGACATGGCCCGAACTCGTCATGGAGTTCCATGGCGATGGAGCGGCGTTCCGCGTCGCCAAGCTCCACAATCCGGCGGTTCAGCCTGGCCCGATCCGCCTCGGCCGTCTCCAAGGCTTGCGAAAGCGCGTCGAAGCCCTCGAATATCGGTGTCAGGTCAGCACTTGCGCCGCGCCCAACCCGGACCGAATGCTTTCCCTGCCGAAGCTGGGCGAGCGCCGTGCGCAGCGTATCGAGGGGGCGCAGGGTCCGGTTGACCAGCACCACCATGATCAACGCGGACACAAGCGCGGTTCCCGCCACGATCCAGATCATGCTGGCAACGTCATGCCAGACCTCGGCGATCTCGTCGCCGGGGGCCGCCGTCATCGAAACATAGCCATGCAATATGCCCTTGGTCTCGATCGGAATTCGCGTTTCCCGTGGCCCGGGCGTTGCCAGGCGCACGAACCAGCCGGGTGCCGCGCCGGGTTCTTCGTCGGCCCTGGAGAGCTTCCGCAAGGGCAGGACACCCCGGCGCGCGTCGAGCAGTGTGATATTGACATGCCGCGGCTCCACCAGGATCTCCGCGAGACGCGGCAGGACTTCCGACGGCGAGGACTGCTGAAGGGCGTAACCCACCGTGGACAGGACAAGCGCCCTTGCGCTGTTCGCGCTGGCATCGATCTCCAGGCGGACCGCCTCCCGGGCATTTGAAACCAGAATTGCGGTCGTCAGGGTGACCGCGGCCAGATGGATCAGACAGATCGAAAGGACTGCCTGATGGTGCAAATGCATTCGGCCGAACACGAACTCCTCCTCATTTCCGACAAGGAAACCGTAGCGCGGTGAACGACATCCGTCGATGAAAGAACCGGCTTGCGGGAACTATTGGCAACAGGCTTGCCGAATGTTCCCGGTGACTTTTGGGAGGCGCGGCGCATGGGGCCACTGTTAGCTTTCAAACCGGAAAAGCAGGAAGGAGCCGGGAAAATCGAACGGTTCGCATCAAAGCCGGATCACCTGGCACCCAAACTGAAGCGCTTGGGACACTGGTCTGTCCTGTCGTGCCTCCTCACGATTGCGGCAACACTCCCCGCCGCAGCGCTGGATATTCGCGCCGCTGTCCTGCGGATTGATTATCCCTCGCTCCTTCCTCTTTCCCGAATGGACCTTCCCGGGGAGGACCGCGCATTTGCCGGCGGCATGCTGGCCACGGAAGACAATCGCACCACGGGGCAATTTCTCGGGCATGACTTCCAGACCGAAACCGTGGCCACGACGCCGGAAGACGCCCGTGCCGATTTCCAGGCACTGGTCGACGCGGGGTATCGCCTGTTTGTCATTGTGGCCGAAGCGGAAGACCTTCTGGCTTTGTCCGATGGTGCCCCGGCCGACACCCTGTTGTTCAATGCCTGGTCGGGCGACGTTTCGCTCAGGTCCGAAAACTGCCGTGCGAATACGCTGCATGTTGCGCCGAGCGACGCCATGCGCGCCGACGCGGTCGCTCAGTTTCTGGCCTGGAAGCGATGGAACCGCTGGTTCCTGATCGGCGGGTCGAACGAAAAGGACATCCGGCTGACGCAGGCTTATGCCGCGTCCGCGGAAAAATTCGGCGCACAGGTCGTGGAAAGCCGCACATTTGAAGACACCGGCGGCTCCCGGGTTTCCGATTCGGGCCACGTGCTGGTTCAGCGGCAAATTCCGGTGTTCACACAAGATGCGGCGGACCACGATGTCGTCGTTGCGGCCGATGCCAGCGAGGTTTTCGCCGAATATCTGCCCTACCATACCTGGGATGCCGCACCGGTCGCCGGGTCCGCGGGCCTGCGTCCGCTCTCATGGGCCCCCACTCACGAAAGCTGGGGGGCGACCCAGATACAGCGGCGCTTCGAGAAACTCGCCGGGCGCTATATGGCGGAAGCGGACTACCAGACCTGGCTGTCGCTCCGGATCATCGGTGAGGCCGTTACGCGAACGGGGGCCGCAGATGCCGCTACGTTGCGGACCTATATCCTGTCCGACGCGTTCGAACTGGCCGCGTTCAAGGGCGTGCCCCTGACCGTGCGTTCCTGGAACGGCCAGGTGCGCCAGCCTCTTCTGCTGTCGAATGGCCGCATGACGGTGAGCGTCTCTCCTCAGGAGGGCTTCCTGCATCAGACATCGCCGCTCGACACGCTGGGGCTGGATGCCTCGGAATCTTCCTGCAAGGAGTTTGAATAACGTGTGCCCGATGACCGGACGTCTCTTCGCGATCCTTTGCCTTGCCGTCATGGCAGCTTCCCCGGCCTTTGCCAACAAGGTGTTTGTGAGCAACGAAAAGGGAAACACCGTCACGGTCATCGACAGTGACACATGGGAGGTTCTTGAGGAGTTTCCCGCCGGCAACCGGCCACGCGGCATCACCATCAGCCCGGATGGCGCGCTGCTATATGTCTGCGCGTCCGACGACGATGCGGTCCGTGTCTTCGACACCGAGACCTATGAGGAGCTTTACACGCTTCCCTCCGGCCCGGACCCGGAGCTGTTCGTCATTCATCCTTCGGGGGACCGGCTCTATATCGCCAATGAGGACGACAATCTCGTAACGGTGACGGACACGCACAGCCATACGGTTCTCGCCGAGGTGCCGGTCGGGGTCGAGCCCGAGGGCATGGCGATCAGCCCGGATGCGAAATGGGTTGTCAACACGTCGGAAACGACGAACATGGCCCACTTCATCTCCACGGCGGACTACAAGATCAGGCACAATGTGCTGGTCGACCAGCGCCCGCGCTACGCGCAGTATTCCAGCGACGGATCGAAACTCTTCGTGACCTCGGAGATCGGCGGCACGGTCAGCGTCATGGAGATCGATGACGAAGGCGCGCCGACCCTCGTTCACAAGATCGGTTTCCAGGTCCCCGGTGTCCTGCCGGAATGGCTGCAGCCGGTTGGCGCCAGGATCACGAAGGACGGCAAATGGCTGTTCGTCGCGCTCGGTCCGGCAAACCGTGTCGCCGTGGTGAATGCCGAGACCTACGAGGTGGAAAAATACATTCTCGTCGGCCAGCGCGTCTGGCAACTCGACTTCACCCCTGACGAGAAATACCTGGTCACGACAAACGGCAATTCCAACGACGTCACCGTGATCGATGTCGAGGCCCGCGAAGCCATCAAATCCGTTCAGGTGGGGCAGCAGCCCTGGGGTGTTGTCGTGCAGCCGGACCGGTAAACAACAGGGAGAGACACTTCGATGAAACGCATATTTCTGGCCTCGCTCATGGCGGTATTGGCCCACCCCGCGCTCGCCGCGCCGCTGTGTGACGATCTCGGCTTCGCGGGGCTTCTGGCGTCCTGCAACCGGGGCGAGCCGATCGAGCTGACCCTGGCATCCGGCCAGCCGCTTTCCAAGGAGGGCTCCTATGCCCTTCAGTCCGGCGCCTACTACAAGATTTTCATCACCGCCGACGGGTCGGCCGAGCTTGCGATTTCCGGTCCCGATTTCTTCCGGGCGATCTGGATGAACGAGATCGTCATCAACCAGATCGAAGTCCGGCCGATGGCCATCGACAGCCTTGAGTTCGACGCGGCGGGAACCGCGGAACTCTCCTTCGTCGCCATCAAGCCGGGAAGCCATACGCTCCGCATTCCCGGCTCCACGGGCGGGTCTCAAAAAGTAACGTTCAACATCCAGTGACATTCATCATTCAGTGACAGGGAGAAACCAGATGAAAACATCGATCATGGCCATGGCCGCCGCGCTCGCCTTTTCCACGGGCGTATATGCCGCCGGCGAAGCGGAGGTCAGCGCCGAAACGGAAGCGGCGATCATGGCCAAACTGACTGAAATGGAATGCCAGATGTCGCCGGACGACATCGAGGTCACCGAGGACGGCTACGAGCTTGACGACGTCATCTGCAAGGGTGGCAAGCAGTTCGACATCGAGCTCGATGCCGAGTTGAACGAGACCGGACGCAGGGCCGAATAACCCGTTAGCAAAGCGAGGTCTCTGGGCTTGTACAACCGCCCAGGGACCTCGTTCGCGCACGGTGTGGTCGGCAGCGCTCAGGCAGCCGTCACGCGCCAGATAATGTCACCCACGTCATCGGCCATCAGAAGCGACTTCCTGTCGGCCCCGATCGTCACGCCGACAGGGCGTCCGTAGGCGATCTTTTCGTCTTCGGACAGGAAGCCGCTCAGTATGTCGCGGGGAGGGCCGTTGGGCTTTCCGTTTTCGAATGGCACGAAGATCAGTTTGTAGCCGCTCAGCTTCGAGCGGTTCCACGATCCATGCTGCCCGATCACCATGCCATCGCCGAACCCCGGCAGGGTGCCTTTGGGCATCCAGCACAGCCCGAGAGACGCCGTGTGTCCGCCCAATGCATAATCCGGCGTGATCGCTCTGGCGACCAGGTCCGCGTCTTGCGGAACCCTGTCGTCCACCGTGTCGCCCCAGTAGCAATAGGGCCAGCCGTAAAAGCCGCCGTCCTGTACAGACGTCAGGTAATCCGGCGGCGTCTCGTCGCCCAGACCGTCCCGTTCGTTGACGACTGTCCACAGCGCCCCGGTCACCGGCTCAAAGGCCGTGCCGACGGCATTGCGCAGGCCCGACGCGAAGATGCGCGCCTTTCCGCTCTCGACATCCAGCTCCCAGATCGCAGCACGCCCTTCTTCCACGTCCATGCCCTGATCGGCGATATTGGTGAGCGATCCGACCCCGGCGTAGATTTTGGACTTGTCAGGCGAGACGATCAGGCTGCGTGTCCAGTGGCCGTGCGGCTTGAAATCCACGAGCTTCTTGCCGTCCCCGGACAGCGATGTGGCCCCCGGGCTATAGTCGAAAACCGAGATGCCGTCGGTGTTGCCGAGGTAGAATTTCGTCCCGACCAGCGCCATGCCGAAGGGCTGGTTCTGGTTCTGGACAAAGACTTCCCGGATCTCGGCGACCCCGTCTCCATCGGCGTCCCGCCACAGGGACACGCGGTTGGCGCTTTCCCCGATGGCTTTGGCCCGTCGCATCGTTGCCTGGGCCGCGCGGTCCATCAGTGTCTTGGGCGGTCCGGCCTTTTCCTTGGATTCGGCCACCAGAACATCGCCGTTCGGCAGAACCTCGATCCACCTTGGATGCTCCAGACCGGAGGCGAAAGCGTTGACCTTCAGCCCCTTCGCGCAGACGGGCAGGCGGCCGTCCTGCCACCCTTTCGCAACAGGCATCTTCAGGGTCATGATCCCCTGTTTCTTCGCCTCCGGAATCGACGGCGCCGCCCCCATGGCCTGATGGGACGGCGCCCCGATCCGCCGCATGAGCGCCACAGCGCCCCCCACCAGTTCCGTTGCCTTCGCGATAAGTTCCATATCCGGCCTCCAAGCTGATTTGCGACCAACGTAGCGGAGGTCAGGGCGGTGTAACAGGGGCTTTTGGCATGTTTGGATTTGGGGCGGAGTTGCGGTCGATCATTGCGCAGCGTTCCGCGATGCGGCTTGTCAGTGCGGCCATTCGGGCAACGGTAGTTTTTTGGCGGAGTGGTGGATTGTGCCGTGTGTAGCGAAAGTCCACTTCGGGCCAAGCGTGGAGATTCTCAACGGATCTGATGCTGGCACTCGGAATCCGGTTTGAAATTGTCACTGAAATTGCTTGTGCCATGTCGGCCTTCCCGCCTCAAAATTAGGGAAGAAGACGTCTACAGATCTAGGATAATTCACTCTTCACGTAGAGCAAGATAGACTGACACGTCAGGTTAGGTAGAATTGTAGACTTGAATGTGTCGGATTCGACTTCGCATAGTTTCTTCATCACTGAAGTAAGTGTTTCGCTGAGGGTATCGGGAAGACCCAATTCAGTTTTACATCCGCAGGCAAGTTTTCTTCGCCCACATTTCATCTGTAGATTGAACTGAAAGACTCGAGTCACAGGACGTATCATGGAGTTTTTTGAAGATCGGCAGGCGGAAGCCATCGCGGATGCGTGGGGCGTCAGTGTCGAGTTGTTAAACGACACATCCTGGGAGTTGGAGACGCTCGACGGCAATGACGGAGAGCTACATGGCTATCTAGTGCGTTTTGATGAAGGGACTGACCCGGATGTGCTTACAAAATTGGGACTTCGACCTGGGAAACTCACTCGTCAGTTGAGCATTAATGCGTTTGATGAACCGGAAGACGATGGATTCGAAGAACAGCTTCAGCGGCAGAGCAACGAAAGACGCGCGTATTACATTGACGAAGACCGTTTCACACCGTCGGCATTTCGTAAGTTGTCGCGTGCACGCAAGGTTAAGGCGATGGTTCAATGGTTTCACAAGAACTATGAAGATCCCGTTGTTCGGACGCCTTATGAAAGCCGAGAAGGAGGTTATCAGTGGATTTGGGGGGGGGCATACGATGCTAGCGAAGAGATTGGGAGCGAGTTTTCGGACCTTGCCGACGACAATCAAATTGAAGTGGCGATAACGGAAGTTACACGTGATGGTTTGTTCGAATGAGCTCCCGTGGAAAGGAGCGAGGATTACGATCAGAACGATGAACTGGATGATGGCATCTTTTCAATTGATGAGCCATTGCCTGATATTTCGGCCTTTGATGACGATGAGGTGGGGGAGTACGAAGACGGTGAGTTTCCCAATCCGCTAGGCCAAGCTCACCTAACGGACGCAAGTGGGCGTTTTCTTACAGATGCTAATGGACGCAGATTGATAGGGAACCGTCCAAGACTACCGCAACAGACGGAACGTCTGTCGGCAGATCGTCTGCGCGGCGAATTGCTTTCGCGCTTGGATGGTCTCGAAGCAGCGTTAAGTAACTATCAAGAACATCTGCCTCCGCGGAACCACAATAATCCGCCTGAGCTCGTTGAGCCTGATCCCATTTCCCCAATCGAAATCAGGATAGTCATTGAGGCGGCTCGTGACTTGAAGGAAGAAGTTAAGAAATCTTCACCGCAGGCCGAGGTTTTAGAAACACGGGCTGCGACCCTTCGAAAAGTGGCGGGCTCGATCCTTTCGTGGATCGCTCGAAAAGCGGACGCCGGAATCGATAGTGTGATCAATTGGGGCGTTCCAATTGCAAGCGCATGGGCATTTGCAGCGCCGGAAAAAGTTTATGCGACGCTCGTCGCTGTCGTGGAAACAGCTTCCTCTTGGGCGGGAGCTACTCCCCATCACTTGGACAACTTCAGGTGCAAATTAAGCTACTCTCTGCCCCTGCTGGTCGGTTTCGATCTGGTTGAAGTAGACCATGGCGGGCGGCTGTCCGCCATGGGCGGCGTGAGGCCGCTGGTGATTGTAGAAGGTGATCCATTTGGCGACGCCGGTTTTGGCCTGCGATCCGGTCTCCCAGGCGTGCAGATAGACGCATTCGTATTTCAAGGAACGCCACAGGCGCTCGATGAAGATGTTGTCGAGGCAACGGCCCTTGCCGTCCATCGAGATCCGGGTGCCGACCCGCTTCAGCCGGTCAGTCCAGGCAAAGGACGTGAACTGCGAACCCTGATCTGTGTTCATTATTTCGGGCGGGCCGAAGCGGTAGATTGCTTCGTTCAACGCCTCAACGCA
>NZ_PPCN01000003.1 GCF_002906165.1 Roseibium marinum | reverse complement strand
CGTCTCGTCATGGTCTCTCCTGTTTCCGGCATCTAAGCCAAAGTCAGGCAGAAATTCCACTTATCCTGGCTGTTCAGATTTCCCGAGCCACCTCTGACCCGTGGCCCGCCAGATACGCTGGTCGCACCGTGTGTGAAGCATCGACGTGGGGAAAGCGAGGGGAGCCTTGACATGCGCACCGCAATCGATTCGAAACAGCGGCATTTCTATTTGGCCTCAATAAATTTGAGAGTGTAAACACTGGTGAAATTTCCAGTGTTAAATGCTAATAGAGGTATCGTACTCGTACTCATAAACTTGGGAAAAGAATGATGACTGGTGGCAAACTTGTTGTTTTGGCTGCTGGCATTTTTGGCAGTGTTTTGGTGAACTTTGCATATTCCGCTGAGCGAGCAACGCAAGGTGATGCTTTCCAAAAGTCGGTAGCGCTTCTGAGAACGGGAGATTGTCCAGCGGCTTGGAGAATACTCTGGCCACAAGCAAAGGCACAAAATGCGCAAGCCTTCACCCTATTAGCGGAGAGCTTAGTCGCACTTGGGCTCAATCCGCCCGGGCTTCCCGAGGATGATCTGGGGTGGAAGCGAACATATCTATTTTTGGCAGTAAATGGATACAGTGCCAAAAGCAACTTAGCTGGTCTTGAATTGCTTAAACTGCTTAAGTCAGATTTATTGGCGCAACCAGCCGGAGAGAAAGTCGCGCTGTGCTTGGAAAACGATGAAAAGCGCTCTCGATGCGTGGATGAAGCGGTAAAAGCAAAGTTAATCCCGAGTTTTGAAGAGTTTGTTTCAGAAGTCGAGGAAGAACAAGTTTCTTCTGATCAACCAAAATGTAAATCCTTTAGACGTTAGTGGGGGTGATCGTGGATTATAGAAATTTGACACAAGGCGAAGTAGATCTTGCGAGTACAGTTTATGGATATACGATAAACTATGATAAAGTAAATATTATCATGAAAGGTACGTTCCTTTTCAGTCAGAGAATGTAACGATGGCGCCGAATGGAAACATATATTTTCACGAATACTCCCCCAATTATAGTTCAGATTTTTCAAAAACTAATCTTGGCTTACAAGCGCATTTCGTGCATGAGATGATGCATGTCCAGCAATATCAGAGTAGTAGTGCATTAGGCCCATTCAAAAATCTGTTCTTTGAAAGAAACCCTTTCATGGGTGGAGGTGGTGACTATTACGACTATGGCGACTTGGGTTCTGTTTCGGATTTCAATTCATTAAACATTGAGCAACAGGCGCAAATCATGAGCCACTATTTCTTGGCTCAAAGATTAGGCGGGAACTACAATGGTTACAACATCGAAGACTTTGAGAAATTAATACCTGAAGAGATTCTCCAGTCAGCAGCGGACTTCAATGATCACTTTGGAATTGAACGTTGCTTCCTCGCTGGCACTCCCATTTCCATGTGGGACGGCACGGAAAAGCCGATTGAGTTTGTCAAGCCGGGCGATGTTGTAACCTCATACGACAAACACGGCAAACTGGTTCCGGGTCGTGTTTCGAAGACCAAGGAGAACCGGGTCAAGCACATTCTGGATGTTTTCGGGCTGATGTTGACGCCCGGACACGTCACCCTGTGCGGCGACGGCGAGTTCGAAGGCCAGCATGTACCGATGATAGATATCTTGCGGTCCGATGGAGCGCTGGTCCTGGAAGACGGGTCCATGAAACGCGCCGCGACGAATTTTGCCGTTGGGTCCGTCGAAGACCGCTTTGTCCATACCATCGTCACGGAGGATGTTCCGGGGACCGACAGTGTTCGCGTTATCAAGAGCGGACGGATCCGGCTCGGGACTCGCTTCATGCACCCTACTGGTGCGGACATAACGGTTCTGGAGATCATCCGGCGGACAGGCGGTACTCTGACCGACGACGGTTATGTCGTCCTGTCGGACGGGTTTACCAAGACCCCGTTCATCTGGACCTTTACCAACCGCTTGCCGAAGCCGGAAGACTTCGTCCTGCAACGCAGTCAGGTGACATTGGCGGACATTTACGAGGCGGATGAATGGGAAGCCGTTGCGCCTCAGGTTCCGCCACCGTACCGGGGTGAGGCCGGGCCATCGTTCGTGAGCATCAACGGCGGCCTCCTAGCGCCCGGTGGCGAGGACAATCGACCGCCTAATATTCCGGTCTCCATGCGGGGGGCTGCCAACCAGCCGACCATGAGCCGGAAGCAGCGCCGCGCCCATGAGGCCAAGCAAAGAAAGCAGGCCAAGCGCATGGCGAGAACAGCGCACTGAAGCCCGTTTGAATTGACTTGGTACTGCAGCAGAAACTGCCAAGCCGATAACGCCCGACATCCGCCCGATGCTTTTTGGACAAGATTCTAAGAGTGGCGAAAACAGTAGGAGACGCACCTCTGGGGCTGCAATCAGCCCCGGTAACACCGCAGTTTTATGGAAAATGGCGGAGAGGAAGGGATTCGAACCCTCGAGACCCTTCCGGGCCTACTCCCTTAGCAGGGGAGCGCCTTCGACCACTCGGCCACCTCTCCGGTAAAGCCCGTTTACGAACAAAAGCCTCGGAGTTCAAGGCGTTTTTTGGAGTTCGCCGATTTTTCCACGGACAGCGAACCGTCGACATTTCGCGGTGGCGGGAGCCGAGTTTTGCGGCCCGCCCCAACAAACGCGGGACGAATTCATCCGGCGGTCGATCTTCTCACCCTGCAGGCCTCGTTGTCCTGGCTCTGGATCCTGTTGGATCTCAAAAATGCAATATTATCAATTCACTCCGGAATTTCGGGAATGTTTCCGGCTTCCTGTAGCCTTTGAGCATCGGCCGGCATCGAAAAGGCCTCCCGGTCAAACGCCTGTTCGCAAAGCGGGTTCCCCGTGGCTGCGACGGCCAGATTATCGTCGTTGCTCAGGCCAGGTTGCGCAGCAGGGGCAATTCAACCAAGGCAACGTGATTGTATTGCGCTATCTCACCATCGACAGTTGATATATAAATACCTACCCACGCAATTCTCTCACCCGTAAAAGTCGGTATTGAGTGCGAGTTGGAAGGATCCGCGCGATGCCAGTATATACCTACAACACCTTGTACGACGGGACCAAACGTCCAAATGAATATGGCTCGGTAACAGTTTTGAGCGAAATCCTGTTCCCCGGGACATCACGTCAGTATGAACGGCAAACGGCCGTTTACGGATACGTCTATCCTCTGGATACCACTTCGGGTCGCAAGTCGGCACCGGAGCCTCCGAGCTACCGGATCGGCATGACCAAGCGCATTCCCAAGAAGGCCAAGCTGATCAGCCCCCGCAACACCGGAACGGTGGACATGGACAAGGGTCACATAATTGCCCTGGAACTGGGCGGCCCTGATGTTTCGTATAACATCTGTCCTCAATGGTCCCAATTCCAGCGCAATGGAGAGTGGCGCCGAATGGAGGTCGAGATTCACAAGATCGCACAAGATCAGGAAGAGCAGGACAATCTCGTGAAAATGACCGTCTCCCTGTTTTACACGAATTCTCAATCGCACACGCGCTGGCTGTGTCCGTCGAGGTTTCAGGTCGATTTAAGTCTGAACGATACCGGCGGGTTGCACAAAAGCTACACGATCGACAACACCCACAGCTCCGTTGACGACATGATGTTCCAACGCGTCGCGGACGAGTTGGAGTTGAAAGATAGCGATTCCGACATTTCCGAGGACACGCGTCCCCCCCTCTCCCCAAGCCCCAGCTTTCCCGGAGCTCAACCGGTAATCATTCAACGCAGAAACAGCATGAGCGGCTTCGATTTCCTGAACAGCCTCAATGACGATGATTCCGAAGGCTCCAGCTATTCCGATTCCTCGGATATGAGCGACTGAGACGGATCGTGAAGGATTGTCGCGGAACCTCGGTACGCTGGCGATGTCGGGCGCATCAGCGCTTTCATGCCGGCGCCACCCGCAGGGTCGCGGTATGACCTTTGATTAAAATCCGGAGAGTTTTCTCCAGGCTTCCTTCACGATAGGGAAAGTTTCCACCGCGCAAGCCCCCGACAAGACGGCAATTTTCACAGGCTTATCACGCACGGCATGCACCACTTCGAGCTGATTGCGTTGCCGGAATAAGAACGCAGCGTTGCTGTTATGCGCATGCGGGAGACTGCTGCGAGAGGGACCCGCACGGATACCCGTTCCACCGATGGAACCAATAATAAACCACTTTGTTGGTAAATTAGCGATGGGTGGTTGAATTCATAGCGGCATTGCGGAGCGGCGGGCGAACGTTCGCCGGTCTTTGCGGCAAACCGGACGACATGCTGAAGACTAAAGACGAGACATTCCTGATGGAGAGTACCATGCCTGCCCGGATGAGAGCGCTCAGGATCCTGAGGAAGGCTCTCTCTTGAATACTTTTTTCCCATCCCCGCCCGAGGCCTGTGCGTGGAAAGCCGGACGGCGGGCCATCGAACGTGAAGTGGGAAAAGAAACCCGCATGCGTTTTCAATTGACAACAAAGCTTCTGCAGGATGCGGAGGGTATATAAGTGCACATCAAGCGCATCGACCCGGCCAACATGAAGGGCCTGTCCGGTCAGTATATTCAGGAACTCGAAGCGTTCCTCAAACACACGTCCGGCGTTCTGCGTCCCGGCATGCCGCTGTTCGACCGTGTGGTGTTTACATCAACGCGCGCGGACGGTGATCATATCCCGAAAATCGGCTATGTGGGCAAGGGAAGCTACATTCAGGATGTGATGTCCGGCCAGTTCGGCGCCGATTTCGCGTCCGCGATCCGCAATCAGGATCCGCGTTTCGATGCTGCCGTGGCTGGCGGATTCGCCCGCGCCGCCCAGGGTCACCGCGTTTGCGAGCTGGTGGAGATGGAAGTCACTCCGCCCGGCGCGCTCAAGGGCATTCCGGTCAGCTATTACCGGTTCATCGACCGTCTCTGGCTGGGCGCGCCCAGCCCCGTGCTCGTCAATCTGACTCTTCCGACATTAACCCAGTTTCACGAACTTCAATTCTTGCAAGATAGAGCACATCTCTGGCCGAATTGAACAGGAACATGTCATTCTGGCGCCTGTCGGGCGGAAGATTGAGCCACCTTGTCGCGTAAGGGTATGTGTGCAGCGCGCCATAGACCTCGCCCAGCGATTTGCCCACCCTGTCCGCCCGCGCCAGTCCCACACTGGCAATCGCCCCCCGCCAGGTCACGAAGCCCAGATAGAGGTTCATCCTGGAGATAAGCGCCAGGCGTTCGAGGGACTTTCGCGCCGAGGCGTATCCCGGCACGTTCAACGCATCGCCGGAATAGATCACCTTCCCCTTGATCTTCAGCATCGGTGGACATTCCCATGACGGGTCGACCGGGAACTCGCTGCCATAGATCCGCGCAAGCTGAGTCCGGTGATAGTTCAGGTAGTCCATGCCGCCCGTGTCGAAGAGCTGGCTGCAATAAAACGAGACCGGATTGCCGTCCGCCAGAGCCACATGACAAAAGCCGTTATGCTTGTTGAAATCGAAAAACCGGCTTTGGAAAAACGGCGTGACATCCTTGCCGGCGTTCGTCAGCAGCAGTTCCACTTCCTCGAAATCATTGAGCACCTGGACCGAACAACCAAGCGCCAGAAGCCGCGAACGACAGGCAGAATAGGCATTTATCAATGTCGCAATGTCTTCCGGCCCCAAGGAAAGTCCCCTCGAATCTGTATGTCACAGGTTGGTATAATTGCGGGCGTTTAGAAATGACAAAGATAACTTTGCCAAACGAAGCCCCCCGCGGAATCAGGCTCAAGACGATCCGCGCGCCATTCCGGCTACAAAATTATTGCAATTTTCTCAGCGGAACCGGGAAAATTTGAATTGCCCTGCCCTGCCGGTGTGGCCTCGGGCGAGGTGAATGGGATCGGCGCTTCAACCATGAGGAGATCACCGGCAGTTGGCCGGTGAAGGCCCGAATCGGCTGCCGGAAGTGCCTTCGCAAGCTGACGGCGCCCGGAAGCGGGGTCAACCAGCCTTGGCTTGCAGGGACCGCAAGATGCATCCCCGGGACACCCGCGAACCATAAATCCGACACAGTGTTCGGCTTGGAATCCTTATGGAGACTGCCGGAAACAGGGGGCATCGGTGGGATTTGCAGAACGTGCAAATATCAACCATCTGACCGCAGACCGGTTTGCCTGGATGTGCGCGATCTGGCTTCACCTCCTGTTCTTCGCGGTTCTGACAGGCCAGGCAGCGCGAGACCGGACCGTGCGCCCCGCGCCCGAGCCTATTTCCGTCGAAATAGTCGTTCAGCCCCCCCTTTTCCCAACGGCGGAGCCTCCGGCTTCCGGCAGGCTTGAGACGGATAATGCGGCATCGGTGTTGCCGGAACCGGAACAACAGGCGGCCCTCACGCCGGGCACTCTCAGCCCGGAAACGGCGCCGGCCGAACCGCAGGAAAAAACGCCTGAAACCGGCTGGGTGACCGCGACCGGATATTATGCGAGCGATGTGTTGAGCGATCCGCGGTCGTCGCAGGCCCGGCAGGCGCTGACGTCGGTGACGGAGGACGACAGGGTCGAGCAGCTTTGCGCGCTCGAAGCCATGGAACAGGTCCGCCACGCTCTGCCCGATTTCCGCCCGACGCGGCTCATGCCGCATGCAAGGCGCAATTCGTTCCGGAAGGACGACGCGGTGTTCGCACCGGCAGGCGCACTGCGGAGCAATCGGATCTGGTACGAAATAGCCTATAAGTGCCGGCTGGATGCCAGCGGTTCGGCGATCATCGGTTTCGAATATGCGCTCGGCGCGCCGATCGTACGCGCGCTCTGGGACGAGCTTGGCCTTGCCGCTATCCACTGACCGGGCCACTGACTGGCGGAACGCTTCAATAAAAACTTCCGAAATCCTGACGCGGCGGGGCGAACCAACCGCTGCGTCAGAACAGATAGGGCAATTTAGAAACCGTAAGGCAGGCGGCCTTTACCGGCCTCAATGCATCGAAAGCCATTCACGGGCGGAGCGCTGAGCTTCTGCAATCTCGCCCGGGCTCATTTCGCCGGAGATTTCCTTGCGGTAACGGGCAGCATCGCCGTTGCCCTTCAAGGCCGCGATATTGAACCATTTGTGCGCGGTGACGAGGTCCGTGCTGCCGTGACGGCCGCAGGCGCTGTCCAGACCCATCTGGAACAGGATGTCGGCGGTAACCAGCTTTTCGCCCATGATGGCCATATCGGCCGAATGCATTTCAAAACGAGCCATAACGCTCCCCTTTTCAATCTCTGTTAGACTTCCCTAGAAACGCAAGCTTTTGCGAAGCTTTCCCTGTCGTTTCTTGACAACTACTTGATCAGTTGCGTTTAAATGACTGGTTAAGATGTAAGTTTAACGTAATGAGAACAAAATTTTAAATAAGTCTGAAATTCACATTACGGTAAGCATGTGAATTCGATTTTCCCTTATAAATCAGTGCGATTATCCGAAAAATCGACAGGTGCGATCAAGGTTTCGTTCACCATGGATTCGTTTCCTCACAAAAATGCCCGGCTTTCCGTCAATTGCGATGCCGGGCCGGCTTCATCGCGCCGACAGGCACGGAGGGCTGAAACCGCAAGGCAGCCTCCTGGGCGGGCTCATCGGCAAGGGAGAGACCTGGACCCGGATGCAATAAACTCTGGATTTCGCCGCTCACCGCCAGATCCTTGCGATTTGGCCATCGCTCCGTCGCAATTGCCGGTAAGAAATTGTGGCGCAATTCCTACCTGCACAGCACCGGGGTGATTTCATGCTCTTTCTTTCTTCTTGTCTTTCGCCTACCGGTCCTGTCGGAAAGCTGGTCCAGGCCGGCCTGATCGCTTCCGGAATGCTTTTCGCGGGCGGGTCCGCCTGCGCGGCTCCGGATATAACCGGCTCCTGGCGGACACCGGAAGGCGCGGTGATCCGGATCGCCGATTGCGGCAAGGTCCCTTGCGGAAAGATCGTCGATTTCAAACCACCCAAGGGCCATACGATCCAATCGACGCGCGACGCCAACAACAAGGACACCTCCAAACGCAACCGGAAGGTTCTCGGGCTGACGGTGCTCTGGCGCATGAAACCGGAAAGCAACAGCTGGAACGGCCGGGTCTACGATCCGCGGCGCGGTTTCAGCGCAAATGCCACCATCCGCAAGACGGGTGGCTCAGAGCTGGAAGTCCAGGGCTGTGTCCGCGTGGTGTTCAATGTCTGCGAAAAGGAAATCTGGCGGAAGGTGAACTGAGCAGGGTGATGTTGCGGCGGCCCGCGACCGTCGATGGCGGCGAAGGCTTTTCAGACCTTGGAGCATCAGGCGCGCTTGGGTTCGCGCGGCGAATCCGCGAAAATGCTCGGCCGCAACCAATGCGAAACCGTGCGGGTCAGATTTCTATCGCCTTCAATAGACAAATCGCCCGCATTTATGGCGTCCCGGTAGGTGCGATCACCCATCCACACCTCGGACAAGGTGCGCACCGAACAATTGAAATACACATCAATGTCCTTGCCGGGATCCTTTAGGCACACTTCGGCGCGATCCGGATTGACGATAAGCCACCAGTCCGCCTGCTCGGTAAGATCCGAGAACTTGAACTTGATGATCGTCTCGCTGCCCTTGATCTTCTCACGATCAATGCTCCGCTCCAAATAGAGCATCAGGAATTCCACATCGAAATCCTGATCGAGAATAGTGCCGCGTGCCCAGACGATGCCCCATTCCCCCAGTGCAAACAACACCGGCAACAAAGCCTCGCAGACTTCCGTTGGGTAATATTCATAACCTTTCTGACCCTGGATTTTGCGGCGGATCAACATGTTCTGCTCTTCAAGAGCCTGCAGCCTTTTGGTCAGGAGCGCTGGAGAAATATCACCCAGCCCTCTTTGCAGGACATTAAAGCGCCGCGCGCCCATCAGCAATTCCCGCAGGATCAGGATCGTCCAGCGTTCGCCTAAAATTTCACTCGCCTTAGCGATCGGACAAAATTGATTATAATTCATCCACGCCTCTCTCGCAGCACTGAAATCAGCCGCTAACTTCACATAATGTAGCACGTTACTCTGCTTTTTGTAGCGGTTTGCTATCGGACGTGAAGTATTTTGCGCCCTGGCATTCCCGTATTGGTTTCCACAACGGCGGATGGATCAACCCTCCCGCCAGATCCAAAACCAGGTGGAAACCAAAATGACCATTTCCATGAACACAAATTTGCTGGCGTCTCCGGTTGACCAGCCGAGCCCGCTGGTCGACTTCTGGAACCAGATTCTGGCCCCGAAGTTCATTCGCTACCGGCATGTCCTCGTGGGCGGTTTGTCCCGCCACAGCGAGGCGGTCCTGCCGCAACTCGATATTGAAAGCGGCAGCCGCATCCTGGACGTGGGCTGCGGGTTCGGCGACACCGCAGCCTATCTGGCCGGACGCACCGGACCGTCGGGTGAAGTCGTCGGAATCGACTGCTGCAACGCTTTCCTCGATTTCGGTCGCGACCTCGCCGAACAGCATCGCATTCACAATGTTCGTTTCGCCGAAGGCGACATCGAGCAGGGCATGGACGAAGGCCTCTTCGATTTCGTGTTCGCCCGTTTCGGTACCATGTTCTTCTCCAACCCGGTTGCGGGACTGCGCGCCATGCGTGTCTGCCTCAAGCCCGGTGGTGAACTGGCACATATCGTCTGGCGCCAGCGCGCTGACAATCCCTGGCTCATCGCGGCCCGCGACATTGTGCGCCAGTTCCTGCCGGCGCCCGGCGCGGACGCCCTGACCTGCGGCCCCGGCCCCTTTTCCATGGCGGATGAGGAGACGACGCGGACCCGGATGGAAATCGCGGGTTTCACCGACATCGCCTTCAAGCGCGTCGACGCCAAGGTTCTTGTCGGCCGCGACATCGAGGACGCCGTCAACTTCCAGCTGGCCATCGGACCTGCTGGCGAGACCTTCCGGGAAGCCGGAGCGTTGGCCGAACAAAGACGCCCGGAAATCGTGGCGGCTCTAAGCGAACTCTTCCGCGAAGTCGAGGCACGCGAAGGCGGGCTCTGGATGGACAGTTCGTCCTGGCTCATCACCGCCCGGAACCCGGCAATCTAATCCCAGCCACTGCCATTCAGTCAAAGAACCTTAAACGATGACCTGCATTGCCCTCATTCCTGGCGGTCCCGTTACCCGCAGCCTGGCAAAGGCCGCAGGCGGGATCCGGGCGGCCGTGGCCTGGCCGCTGAACGATGCGCGGACTGCGCGCCGCGTCGCCGCGAACGAATGGAACAGGTTCCCCCTTCCTCGCCAGGAAGGAACTTGTGACCTGCAATCCAGAAATTTCCAGCTTTGGGCAGTACCCCGCCCGGCCGGAATTCAGCGTGGCACGTGCTGCCCGCTCACCTGCTCATCCATCAATGAGCACATACCCGGTGCGGCTGGATAATCCGGTCGCACCGTACTCAAGAACCTCAAATCAAAGGACCAGCAAAATGACCATCTCGACCCAGAGCACCACCGTTTCCAACGGCGTCAACACAGAAGCCCTGATCGGCGCCCGTGGCGCGTTCGAACAGACACCCGAAGCCGCTCAGTTCACGTTCCACAGCACCTGTGACTGGATTGAAGGCACCTTTAACCGCAACACGATCAACAGCTATTTCGGCCTTGGCCAGAACCACGAGCGCAAGCGGACTTTCACGATCGAAGCCGATCACCCGGAAGTTTTCGCCGCCGACGATCGCGCACCGACCCCACCCGAAATTGTGCTCTCGGCTCTGGCGAGCTGCCTGACAGGCGGTGTGGCTTCGGTCGCCCAGCATCGCGGTATTCAGCTGCGTTCGGTCCGCGCCGTGGTCGAAGGCGATATCGACGTCCAGGGTATCCTCGGCATGGACCCGGACATCCGCAACGGCTTCTCCGCCATTCGTGTGCGGTTCGAAATCGATGCGGATGCGAGCGCCGACGACATCAACGCTCTGGTCGCCCAGTCGCAGAAGCGCTCCGCGGTGTTCGACATCCTGACCAACCCCACAAACGTCGCCGTCAGCGTCGCCTGACCGCGAGCGGGTCCGAAAGGAGAAACTGAAGTGAGACATATTCATTCAGTCATCATCGGTGCCGGGCAGGCAGGGCTTGCCATGAGCCGGTGCCTTTCGGACCGTTCGATCCGCCACGTGGTTATCGAACGCGGTGAGGTGGCTAACTCCTGGCGCTCGGAGCGCTGGGACAGTCTCAGGCTCCTCACACCGAACTGGCAAAGCCGGCTTCCCGGCTTTGTCTATTCCGGACCAAATCCCGATGGGTTCATGAACATGGACGGGATCACGGGGCATTTGAAAGCCTATGCGGAAATTTCCCGCGCACCGGTCGAAACGGGCACCACGGTCCTGTCGGTCACCGGCGTGGACCGGAACTACAGGGTTGCCACCGACAAGGGCGATTGGCTTTGCCGCAACGTGGTTCTGGCCTCCGGTGCCTGCAACCGCGCCAGGATACCCGGTTTTGCCGCCGCTCTGCCTGAAGATATTTTACAGATCACGCCACTCGGCTACAAAAATCCTGCGCAATTGCCCAAAGGCGGCGTTCTGGTTGTCGGCGCTTCCGCCTCCGGCGTACAGCTGGCCGCAGAGATCGCCGCGGCGGGTCACGAAGTGCTTCTTGCCGCCGGACAGCATGTCCGCGTGCCGCGTCATTATCGCGGTCGCGACATTCAGTGGTGGATGGACACGACAGGCGTTCTCGACATGACAACGCGTGAGGTCGACGACATCGTCAGGGCGCGCCGCGTGCCCTCGCTGCAATTGATCGGCGACCACCGGATACAGTTCCACGATCTCAATGCTCTTGGCGCGGCCGGTGTCGAAGTCACCGGCAAGCTGGCCGGCATTCGCGATGGCGTTGCATTGTTTTCCGGCGCGCTCGCCAACAACTGCGCCCTGTCCGACCTCAAGATGAACCGCCTGCTGGCGGAGTTCGACAAATGGGCCGAGCGACAGGACGAAGCCGGCAATCTCGGCGTCCCCGAACGTTTTGGACCCACACTTGTTCCGGCCTCCCCGCGGCTGAGCTGTGATCTGACCGGCGGCCGCATCCGCACCGTCGTCTGGGCCACCGGTTTTGAGCCGGATTTCAGTTGGCTGCGGCTGCCCGTTTTCAACGGAAAGGGGCAATTGATCCACCACGAAGGCCGCGTTGCGCCGGGCATATACGCGCTCGGGCTGCCCTTCATGCGCCGCCGTAAATCGGCGCTGATCGACGGCGTCGGCGCTGATGCGGGCGCCCATGCCGACCACATCATGCGAACCAGCGGCCTCAGAGTAGCTTGAAAGGGAAGACAAACATGACCTTCGCCACCGAAGCGACAATTGAAACACACCGCGAGAAGGACGCCCGCATCCGCAAGGCGCAAAACAAGGTGATCGCCCGTATGCGGGCCGATCCCGAAAAGGCGCGCAGCACGATCGCCACCACCGGGCGCATCGATGCCGGATTGGCTTGTTCCGTTCGTCAGGGCAAGTTTGAAACGCGCATGGATTTCGGCCCGGGCATGGGCGGCGAGTCCACCGGCCCGTCACCGGGTTTCTTCGCGCGGGCGGCAATTTCGGGCTGTGTCGCGATGGGCATCAAGATGCTGGCAGCGCGCGAGGGCCTGGTGTTTGATGCACTGGAGGTCACCGTGGAAACCGACTTCGACGACGCTGCTCTATTCGAACTCGGCTCGAGCAGCGCCGCGCCTCTCGAAACCCGTATCGGCATTGTCATCGATACGCAGGTCCCCGAAGAAGAGGTACAAAACCTTGTCAAAAGAGTCCTGAAGATAGATCCCTGGTTTCTTGCCTTGCGCGATCCGCAACATGTGGTGTCCAAGGTTTCGGTTCGGCCTGATTCAGCCGGGACGTAGAGACCGCGGTCTGGATTGACGGGCCTGTCACCGCGTCCTTCCTTCAGACCAGCATCTTCTTGTAGCCCAGATGGCTCTGGTCGTAACCAAGGCGTTTGTAGAAGAGATGCGAGCCCTCGCGTTCCCGGTTGGACGTGAGCTGCAGCAGACACGCATCCGCCTGCCTGGCGAGCTCCTCGGCCTTGTCCATCATCAGGCGGCCGATACCGGTTCCGCGCTGGTCTTGGCGTACATGCACGCTCTCCAGTTCCACCCGCGGGCGGCCCTGAAAAGCGATCCCCTTCAGGAAATGGATCTGAAAAGTGCCGATCACTTCGCCGTCCTCATTCACGGCCACATAGATATCGGCTTCCGGCGCGGCGCACAGGGCGTCGAAGGCCGGGCGGTATGCCCGCCAATCCGAATGTTCCCTGTCCCGGCGCACGCTCGTGGCGCCTGTATTGATAACCGCGACGATCTCGCGAAGATGTTCGGGGCGGGCTTTTTCGATCCTGATTGTCTGCGACATGCTGATCCGACTTCTGAAGCCCCTGGAGGCTGGATTGAAAATGACCGGCGCTTGTCCCTACCGGCATATCGGGCTGGACGGGTCCAGCTCCGCAACCCCCCACCAGGTGGTTCGCCAGCCCTCGGGCTTCCAAAGATGCGGCCAGGAACCGCTCAGATAGCGGACGGCAACCGGGTCGCTTGTCTGCCAGAACGCCGCCTTCGGGAAGCGGATCTCCGCGATCTCATCCGGCTCGCTCTCGCCGTCTTCCCAGACAAAGAAACATTTGTCGCGCGGCGCGGTTCTGGCCGCGATTGCCTTGGTGACGATCCTGGCGTCCGGGAAGAGAACACGCAAATTTCCGCCCGTGTAGCCGTCGTCGGCAATCAGCGTCGCGTTCGCGGCTCCGAGTTCGCCGAGAGGCGCTTTCAGGTCCGCATAGGGTTTCATGTGCCGGCATTTTCCGCCGCACCAGAACTTGTCCGGTGCCACCAACCCGGGGACACGGGCCAGAAAGGCGACGGCCACAACGACCGCGACACTGCCACCAAGCCAGCGCCACTGCCTGTGAAAACCGAAACGCTCAAGATCGGCGAACAGAAAGACCGGCAGCAGCAGCAGTAGCGGGTGCATATGCCGTTCCTTCACATGAGTCGCACCGGTCACAAGGATCAGCAGTGCCGTCAGGGCGATCATGAACAGGACCGTGCGCCCGCACAGCCGGGCAACATCGTTGACTGCCGGTTCGACCGGGTTTTTGCGCCCCAGATAGCGCGGCCAGAAGAGAAGCAGCAGCAGCGGCAGCAGCGGCACGGAAAATCCAATCAGCCCAAATCCAAGTTTGCCGAGCCCCTCGCCCACCCTTGCGATGTGAGAGGTTTGCGCCGTGACGCCCATGGTCTGGGAAACCGACGACAGCAGCGTCAGACCTTCGCTTGCGATCCACCACGCGTAGGGGCTGTAGACGAGCGACGCCGCCAGCGGCACAAGCAGAAGTCCTGCAAAGCGAAACCGCGGACGCCATTGACCGTCGCTCAAGGCGGCCAGAATAAGGGCCAGCGCGAAGAGGGGATAGGAATGTTTGCCGAGCAGGCCGGCGCCGGCGGTCAGACCGAAGAGCACGTAAAAACCCAGCCTGCCCGTCTCCAGGGCCTTAACGAAGAAAAAGGCGCTCGCCGCGCAGGCGGCGGTCAGCACCACCGTGTGGGTGACGCCTTCATGCAGGTTCCAGCCAAACTGGTAATAAAGCGAATAGGAGAAGGCGCAAAGCGCCGCGAGACGCGGATCGGCGATGGCTTTGCGGGCGATCAGAAACAGGAACAGGGCGGCGAACGAGATCAGCCCGTATTTGACGGCGAGCGCGGCCTGAACCGTCGGTCCGAATATCCGCTGCGCCGACCAGAGCAGCCATTCATATAGCGGCGGCTGACGCAGCATGTAGCCGGGGTCGAGCGTCTGCACGAGCACGTTCTCGAACATGTCGTCCGTGCCGAGAACAGGTGTCGAAAGCGCGCGCAACAGCAGATGCGCCAATCCCCACGCGGCGGCAATGCTCCAGACGCCGAGTGGCGTTGTATAAAAAGGCGTATCGGCGGATCGCATTTCGGTGGAGATTGTCATTCGGCTCAGGCGTGATGTCTTGTCTGACTGCCGTTTAGCTTATTCGGATCGAAATTCCCAGCTATCAACTGCGGTAAGTCGCGAGCTTGTAGGCCGCGAAGGTGAAAAACACGCCCAGTCCGGCTTCGATCCAGCGTCTGCCGCGACGGTAAAACGCGATGACCGGCTGCGTGGAAAATGTCACGGCATAAGCCATATATCCGAGAACGGACAGGGCGCTGCAGGAGAGGATGAGCGTTGCCCCGGTCCATAAAGGCGCGTCCGCGCCCAGTCCGATGCCGACAATCGCGATCCAGTGGAGAGCCGCTTTCGGATTGGTCATCTGGATGGCCAGGCCCTGTAAAAACAGATTGTTTCCCTTGGCGGACCGGGCTGTCACAACCTCACCGGGTCTCGCGGCCGAGCGGAAGGCCTTGACCGCCAGCCAGAGCAGATAAAACGCACCGAACACCTTCAGGACCGTGACCGCCTGAGCATAGGCGCTGACCAGCGCGGTCAGTCCGGAAACGGTCAGGATCGCCCAGAGGCCGGACCCGGTACCGACGCCCAGCGCGAGCCGCATACCCGAATGCCGGCCTCTTTCCATGGACGTACCGACGATGGCAAGAATGTTCGGCCCGATGCTGACGAAACCGACCAGGAATATCCCGAGCGCCAGAAACAGGCTCGCCAGATCTTCGGACATCTCAGATCCCTCCCGTTTGCAGACCCTCTCGGAACACCCGCCTCCCTCCAAAGCAAGGAAGGGAAAAAGAGCCGCTGTTACTCCAGACCGATCTTCTGCTTCAGCATGTCGCTGACAGCCTGCGGGTTGGCCTTGCCTTGAGACTGTTTCATCACCTGTCCGACGAACCAGCCCAGAAGGCCCGGCTTGTCCTTCGCCTGCTCGACCTTTTCCGGGTTTGCGGCGATGATCGTATCGACGATCGTCTCGATGGCGCCTAGATCGGTCACCTGCTTCATGCCGCGCTCTTCGACGATCTTTGACGGGTCACCACCCTCGGTCCAGACAATCTCGAAGAGGTCCTTGGCGATCTTGCCGGAGATAACGCCTTCCTTGATGAGATCGACGATGGCCCCGAGCTGCTCGGCGGAAACCGGACTTTCGGAAAGATCCTGTCCTTCCTTGTTGAGGCGGCCGAAGAATTCGTTGATCACCCAGTTGGCGGCGAGCTTGGCGTCCCGCCCCTTCGCGACGTCCTCGAAGAAATCGGCGGAAGCCTTTTCAGCCACCAGGATGTCGGCGTCATAGGCGGACAGGCCGTGATCCTTGATGAAGCGGTTCTTCTTGTCGTCCGGCAGTTCCGGCAGGTCCCGGGCCAGTTCGTCGACATAGGCCTGAGTAAACTCGAGCGGCAGCAGGTCCGGATCCGGAAAATAGCGGTAATCATGCGCTTCTTCCTTGGAACGCATGGAGCGGGTTTCGCCTTTCACCGCATCGAACAGGCGGGTTTCCTGATTGATCTTGCCGCCATCTTCCAGGATAGCGACCTGGCGGCGGGCTTCATATTCGATCGCCTGTCCGACGAAACGGATGGAGTTGACGTTCTTGATCTCGCAGCGCGTGCCGAACTCGCCGCCCGGACGGCGCACGGAGACGTTGACGTCCGCCCGCATGGAGCCCTGGTCCATGTTGCCGTCGCAGGTGCCGAGATAGCGCAGGATGATGCGCAGCTTGGTGAAGTAGGCCTTTGCCTCATCCGAGGAGCGGATGTCCGGCTTGGAGACGATTTCCATCAGCGCGACGCCGGAGCGGTTCAAGTCGATATAAGACATGGATGGATGCTGGTCGTGCATCGACTTGCCGGCGTCCTGCTCCAGATGCAGGCGTTCGACACCGATCTCGACCTGCTCGTCCGGCATGTCGAGCAGGATCTTGCCTTCGCCGACAATCGGCTGCTTGAACTGGGAGATCTGGTAGCCCTGCGGCAGGTCGGGAAAGAAATAGTTCTTGCGTTCGAAGACCGACTTGAGATTGATCTCCGATTTCAGGCCAAGACCGGTGCGGATCGCCTGGCGCACGCATTCCTCGTTGATGACCGGGAGCATGCCGGGCATGGCCGCGTCCACAAGGCTGACGTTGTCGTTCGGATCCTTGCCGAATTCGGTCGAGGCACCGGAAAAGAGCTTGGCCTGGGACGTCACCTGGGCATGAACCTCCATGCCGATCACGATTTCCCAATCGCCGGTCGCGCCCTTGATGAATTTCTTCGGATCGGGTGTGCGTACGTCGACAAGCGTCATGTTCGTCAAAAATCCTGTTCTAGTCTTGTCCGCGCCTGTGCCGGCAGCGGGGGGAAGCATTGCTGCGGCGCGCTTTACCAGCCGAGTGATGCTCTACCACTCTAAAATCGATCAACTTTTAGACCTCCAATCGTTTCCGATCGGAGGTCTGTTGATCTAGTCGGGAATTGCCCTGCCTGCAAGGTTTTCCTTGCGCGGACGAGCAGGTTTGCCGAGATTTACGGTCATCCTCACAAGGCCTCAGGGACCACCATGGGTATTTCAGTCCCCTTCGGACGTCACCTTGGGAGATGACGGATGCTGCGCCCTGCCCGTGCGCATGATGAAGCCGATAAGGACGGCCACGGCCTGATACAGTTCGACCGGAATTTCCTGGTCTATCTCGATCTGCGACAGGGCCTCGGCCATCATCGGGTTCTCTTCTATGGGAACTCCGGCCTTGCGCGCGATCTCCTCGATCTGTTCGGCAATCGTGCCTTCACCCTTGGCGGTGACCAGCGGTGTGCCCTCATTGTCGTATTGAAGGGCAACGGCGAGTTTCTTGCCGGGATTGTCTTTTTTCGTCACGCGTTTTCCCCCGTCAGGATTGCCGGTCGATCAATGCGCCGTATCTGGCGGCCGTTGCGGGCGGCAGGCCGCGGATCAGCCTGAGCTCCTGCAAATCCAGGCCGGCGTCCGCGAAAGCCGCTTCCATGGTTTCGCGAAGGGCATTCAGTTTGTCGAAGGTCTCCCTGCGGTCGATCCACACACTGGTGTAAGTGCCGCCGCCGCGCAGGCTGATCGCCGCCTCGAGCGGACCGGTCGCCGTCAGATCGAGGGCAAAACGCAGTCGCCATGCGGGTTCCGCCTCCTCCTCGCCGTCCTGGCCGCCGCCGTCGCGGCCGATCTGCATCTGCATCACCGCGGTCTCCTGACCGAGCGCCAGGGGAAGTTCAAGCACAAGCTCCATCGGGCGCCCCGCCGATTGCGGTCGATCGTCCCCCGCCAGACCCGAATTGACCAGTTGCGTCAATCGCATGCGGGCAAGTGCTGAATCCACCTCCTGAAGCAGGGACTGGAGGTTCTGCGGTGCGTTCCCGGACCAATAACCGCTTGCGCCCTGTTGCGCCTGTCCCCGCGGCGCCGCGTGTCTGGACGGCACGGCCGGCTGCCCCGCAGGACGCGTCACCTGAGCCTCGGCGCCCAACTGCTGCAGCAGGGTCTTGAGCGAAAGCAGCGCGGATTTCAGATCCGGAAGAGGTTGCGGTCCACTGCTCGGCCGCATTGCCTGCGCCTCACTGAATTGACCGGACAGGCGCACCGCCTGCTGAAGATCCTTGCCGGCGGAGTTGGCCGGATTCAATCTCAATCCAAGAATTTGCTGCATGGCCTTTGCGACCGTATCCGGGAGAGCAACCTTGCCGGCCGCCTGCGCGCTCATCAGTGCCCCCACTTGCGCAAACATGCCCCCGAGGCCCGCTTGCTGCTCGGCCAGCGGCTGGCGCACCACGGCGGCGGCCTGCTGCAACACGTTCCGCCCGGCTGAAACAGCCTCTCCTGCCGTATTGGCCTGCATCGAGACCCCGCTGGCGGCGGGATAAGGCTGCGCGGGTATGGCGCGCGAAAGCGGCGTATCGGGCAGTGCTCCCCGGACGGCGGCACCGGCCGGAAGTCCCGGTTGAGCCGTGGCCTGCGTTTCGGGTGCGCGCGCAGCAGTCGGCGGTTGCGCCTGACCTCGGCTGGATGCGGAAGCAAGGTTTTCCGTAGCCGCCGGGGCGGTTCCCTGGCTCCCCGCCCCGCCTTGCACAGTCCGCGCGCCATCAGGTTTCACGCCGGTAGCCGACGGCGCGGCAGAGGGAACGGTCCCTGAGACCGGCGTGCCGGCCGCGGTCCCGGCAGAAGATTGCACCGGCAGACCGGTCTGGCTGCCCGGCCCCTGAAAATTGCCGGTTTGCTGTGCCGCCGCCGATGCCTGCGGGACCTGCGTACCTGAAGGAGGCGCCGCCACGGTCCCGGCGGGTGCTTGTCCAGGCGGAGTGGCCTGACCTGCCGTTTGAGGAAGCCCGGGATTTCCGGGAACCGAGGCAGTCTGTCCGCCGCTTCCCGTAGCCTGTGGGACTTGTTGAGCCGGAACCGGCGGCGTTGGGGCCGCCGGTCCCTGTCCGGAGACCACGGGCGCGGATGGAGAAATCGGGGAATTTCCGCTCGTTGAAGCGACCGCACCGCCTTGTGGGGCGGGTACCGCCGGAGCCTGTGGCTGGACGCCTGCCGCAGCTCCACCTTGAAGAGGCGCTGCGGCCTGTGAGCCTGCGGGAGGCGCGGGAGGTGCCGGCTGGACGCCTGGAGCCTGTACGGGACGTGGGGAAGCGGAGCCGGTTGCACCGGTCCGATCCGGAGCGGAAAAGGTCTGAACCAGATGCGTCAGGGTCGGATCGGTGCGCAAGACCGTATTGCTTCCCACGGCTTGCGGATTTCCGGCCGATGGCTGGCCCGCCGCACCCGGCTGAAATCCCGGCAGCGTCCGAAGAAGCTGGTCGGGCTGGGGTGCCTTGCCGGAGGCGTTCGCCAGCGTAATGCGGATTTCCGGCTGCTGTTTGCTGCCCGACACCGTGACGGTGACGTCCGCACCGGGGGGAAGTGGAGCGGACGCACGCAGGTCGATCCGGGCATCCGCTGTTGCCAGCCGGATGACACCGCCGGGCAGATTAGCCTCCACCCTGGCCTTCACTTCCGTTCCCGGCTCCAGCCCCTGGGCGGAGGCGCTGCCTCCGGTTCCCTGAGCTATCGGCAGCGCAGTCACCGTTTCAACCATCACACCATTCCCGGGTGTTTCGCACAGTCAGAGATTCGAGAATGGCGAGTATGGCCGGTTTGGGATTGCTTGCCCAGACTTGACGCTGATCAAGGCTTCGGCCGGGCGGATCATGCAGAGTTCGGCTTTCAACCGGGAAAGGCCGGATGCCGCCGGTCGAACCAACAGAAGGCCGCGCGCGCACTGCGTTCCCGTGGCTCAATGCGAATGCGGGTTGATCCAACGGATTCACCTTCATATCCGTCCGGCAGAGGAGAGCGAACGTGAACTGGATGAAGCGCCTCAACGAACGCGCCGAACTGATGGGAAGAATGCTCGAAACCATCGGGGCGATGAAGCATGTTCCTGTGGGAATGCAAGCCGACCAGGCCCTGCGGTCCGCAGCCTACCGCTGCATATACTGCACGGAGACGGAGACCTGCAAGAAGTGGCTGAACGATCACCCGGAAGGGGCTGACAAGGCATTGCCCAATTGCCCGAACGCGTCCCTTTTCAACAGCTGGACCGACGATTAGCCTGGTAACGGGCCATCAGGCCGTATGACGATATCAACCGCGGTCAGAGGAGGCCCGTTTCTTTTTGCTGTGGACCCAATAGGCCAGCCCGCCGGCCAGCAGGCCGCCCGTAAACCTGAACGGAAACATTGCCAGGGCGCCAGCATCCTGCGAGATCGGCAGCGGCAACTGCAGCATTCCAACGGCGGCTTCAAGTATCAGGGACAAAGCGGCCGCGGCAAAGCCGGCAATCCAGAGCTTTTGCGGCTGATCCGCGCGCCAACCAAGATATGCGCCGATAAGAAGTGCAAACGGATTGAAAAGACCCGATAGTCCAAAGAGATCGAGCCAAGTGTCAGAGAGCATCGTCATGGACTCCTCTTACAATCGGCCACATGAAAAAGCGAGGCCTTTCGCCTCAGGACACATACGGGGGGCGCGACAAATTGTTACAGTATTTTCGCGTTTATCTTGGACCAATAGGTCAAAATACTACATCATCCGGAAAAAACCCTGAAAATATATACGCATATTCAACAACATGAATAGGTACTCACCTTAATATTGTCATTTTATTTTCCGCATCCTTGTGTTACTCTCTCCTTGGAAAGCAAATAATAAGATCTGCTTTCAGCGAACTCTTTATCTATTAGATAAGATTTAATACATATGTCATTACTTACATCTATTGAAGCCGACGACCCCACCGTGGAAGCTTTGAGTAAATCCGATCGCAGACTTGCGATCCTTTGCGACTGCTGCGGCCGGTTCCGATATATGAACGCCTCCAGATTTTCCGGTGACAAGAAGGTTTCAGCGTTGAGCAAGACCCTCACCTGCGGCACCTGCGGGTCAAGCGATGTCAACGCGATCGCCGTCTCCCGCAATCCCGGAAACGGCTACTGGCCGGCGGAGTGCAGCTGACCGGTGCAATTGTCACGCTGTGACCTTCCCCATGTCCAATTCACATTTTGCCGCATTGCCTACCCCCCTTGTGCATGGTAGAGGCATCTCACCCATTTGAGAGGCTTTATGCGCGGATCACGCGAGACCCGGTAATACCCGGCTGAACACAGCCGGGCGATGCACATCAGCACCGCATGCGACTTGCTGCGGTGACTGCCGATCTGCATTCGAAATCGGACTTCTCAAAATTCAATGGACATTTCCAAAGCCGAACAGCGGGTCCTGCACCTGCTGGCTCAAGGCGGCTGCATTCTCGTGGAAAAGGACGAGAACGGCCGCATCGTCAAACAAGACACCGTCACGCGGGACGGATGGTACTGGGGAGGCTGCTCCGTGCGCCTGTTCCGCAAACTGAAATACAATCGTCTGATCGCGTCCAGAAACAGCGGCCCCTACAAGATCACCGAACTGGGTCTGAGACGGGTACGATCACAACCGGATAACCGGTGAGCTGACGGGATCACGCTACCAAAACGGAAAATGCGCGCCGGGTTTCCGGCGCGCATATATTTCCTTACGCTCCAGAGCGTTTCCCGCTCAAATTCCTGCTTTCGGCACCTTCTTCTCCCTCCGGCTCGATATAGTCGGACCGATCGCCCAGCAGATATCGCGGGCCCCGGCCGTGCCGGGCGGCTGCGTCACCGGCGTTGTACAGCCGGCAGCTTTTCAAAGACAGACACCCACAGCCGATACAGGCGTCCAGCTTGTCCCTGAGCGCCTTCATGCGGTCGATCCGCCGGTCCAGATGCGTGCGGAACTGCCTGCTGATGCGTGTCCAGTCCGCCTTTGTCGGAGCCCTGCCGTCCGGAAGCAATTTCAGTTGCTCGGCGATTTCGGCGATGGAAAACCCGAATTCCTGCGCCACAAGGACAAAGGAAAGGCGGCGGATATCCGCACGCATGAAACGGCGCTGGCCACCGGAATTGCGGGTCGGATGGACGAGGCCCTTTTCTTCGTAGAACCGGATGGCGGACACGGAAAGGCCGGTGCGATCCGCCAGGTCGCCAATGGTGAGATCGCCGGCCCTGATGGGCTTCTTCAAAATTCCGGCCTCCCCTCTTGACCTCAACTTAACTTGAGGTATTATCTCAGGTGTCCTGTTTGAGTCAAACCTTGAAAGGACACCTCATGAGCACCGCATTCCTGGAACATGTGAACGTCACGGTGAGCGATCCCGCGGCGACCGCGAAACGGCTGGAAGACTGGTTCGGCTGGAAGATCCGCTGGAAAGGCGCCAGCCTCGGCGGCGGGACGACCTATCATATCGGCAATGACAGCAGCTATGTCGCCGCCTATTCGCCACCCGATGCAACCACGCGGGTGGCGGGAGACAGCTACAGCCAGCACGGCGGGCTCAATCACATCGCGGTGGTCGTCGACGATCTGGACGAAACGGAAACGCGCATCAAGGCCGGTGGCTATGAGACGGTCAATCACGGCGATTACGAACCCGGTCGGCGGTTCTATTTCCACGATGACGACGGCATCGAATTCGAAGTGGTGAGCTACAGGACCTGAAACCGGCCTGCTTAAAAGGTCTTGCGGTCCCCGGCGGCGCGGCACGTGCGCACCGCCGGTCGCTTTTTACCTGGGGGCCATGCGGATGGCGCCGTCCAGGCGGATGGTTTCGCCATTCAGCATATCGTTTTCACAAATGCTTCTGACGAGCTGCGCGTATTCAGACGCCTTGCCGAGACGGGAGGGAAACGGCACCTGTTGGCCCAGTGAATCCTGCACCTCCTGCGAAAGTCCGAGCAGCATCGGCGTTTCGAAAATGCCGGGGGCGATGGTCATCACCCGGATGCCGGATCTGGAAAGATCCCGCGCAACCGGCAATGTCATTCCGGCGATCCCTGCCTTGGAAGCCGCATAAGCGACCTGGCCGACCTGACCGTCAAAGGCGGCAACCGAAGCAGTCGATACGATCACGCCCCGTCCGCCGTCAGCGGTACACGGCTCAAGTTCCACCATGCCCGTCGCCGCGATCGACAGGCAGCGGAAAGAGCCGACCAGATTGACCGCGATCACCTTCTCGAACATATCCATCGGATGCGCTTCACCCCGGGACGTCGTTTTTGCGACCGGCGCGATCCCGGCGCAATTGACCAGAATACGTTCCTGGCCATGGGTGGCGCGCGCCTTTTCAAAGCCGGCTTCCACGCTGGCCTGATCGGTCACGTCGACATCGGCGAACAGCCCGCCGATGTCGGCGGCAACCGTCTCCCCCTGTTCGGCATTGCGGTCAAAAAGGGTCACCTTGACACCTTCGGAGGCAAGCATGCGGGCCGTTGCGGCGCCAAGGCCTGACGCACCTCCGGTCACGATGGCCGAGAGAGTCGAATCCAGCTTCATTTTAACCTCCACAATCCATTGAAAACAGTGGATTAAATCCATCCTATTGACGGTTAAGTCAAACTGCGCGCAAGGTGACCGAGATTGACGTCCCGGTCAAGCTTGTTTGCTTCGTCGTCAGCCCCCTTCGCGGCGGCGGTTACAACGCGGCTGCGGATCAGCGGTACAGGACGACCAGATCGAGCGGTTGCGTCAGGCCCGGCACATCGGCGCCGGGCCGCTCCTCGATCAGAGGCATCCGCAAGCCTTGCGCGCGAGCCAGATCCCAGGTGGCTTTGTCGGTCAAACCCTTCGTGTTCTGCACCTTGTTGGCGTCTTCCAGCTTCGCAGCCCGGTTGACCGCATCGCCGATGACGGTGAATTCCAGCCTGGACTTCGATCCGATCACCCCGGCGGTGACCTTTCCGGCGGCGACCGCCGTGCCGACCCTCAGGGAGCCGGGCCAGCCGGCCGCCGAAAACCGTTGCTGGCTCGCGTCGACAGTTTCAATCAGGCGTGTGGCTGCCCGCAGCGCGTCGGCGGCGAAGGTCGTCGATGGCTGAATGGCGCCGAAGGTCGCCAGGATGCCGTCCCCCAGAAACTTGTCGACACGCCCACCCTCCTGATTGATCACGTCAACCGCGAGGTTCTGATACTCCGCGAGGACCGCCAGAACAGCCTCCGGTGGCAAACCGGCGGATGTGGCGGTAAAGGCCCGAATGTCGGCATAGAGGATCGCGGCTTCCCGCAGACTGCCCTCTCCGGCCTGAAGTTGCGTATCCGCTCCGGTGATCGACGCGGCGACCTCGGGAGCGAAAAACCTGCGCAGATCCATTGCCGCCGCATGGTCGCGGGTGGCCTCGAAGAGCATCGAACGCCCGCGATAGAGCGCGACGGAGAGAATGACCGTCACCGCGAAGATGACCATTGTCTTGTCGAGTTCCGCCCCGATCAGGATGGTGTTCCCGGTCAGATACTCCACGTAGTTGCGGGTCACCCGCATGTGGTCCATGTCCGCCAGAACCGCATAAAAAACCAACCCGAGCCAGCCCGCGACCGCGGCGAGGCCCGTGGTCAGAACAAAGCGCGGGTCAAACCTGAGAGCCCGCAAGGCGATAAATATGAACACATACATCAGGGTCGGCGTCTTGAGATAAAATGTCGGGTGCTGGCCATACTGAATGTGGAAGGAAAATATCAGCCCGACCAGAAGCGCCATATCGACGCCGATCGAGACCAGCAGATACCAGTTCGGCAGTTCGAACCTGTAGGACAGGAACAGCCGCAGCACAGTGAAAAGGAAATAGATACCAAGAGCGATGGGGACAAAATTGAACCCGGCCGAGCCCTCCGCCCTCGGGGCAATCGCATAAAGGGTCGAAAAGAAAAGCACCAGCCCCAGCTGGACCCAGCCGATCAGCCGCTCCGAAGTCGCTTCGCTGGACCGGATTTCCGCCCGCACCCTTCCAGGAATTCCGGCGTCCGGCGGGCCGCCCCGGAAAATGTAGTACAAGGTATCGCGAAAAGAGCTCATGCGTATCCGGTATGGAGCATCCAGCGTTCAGATGAACGCGGTTGGATCTGAATGAAGATCTTGAGTTTCAACTTTCAAACCGGAATGTGCAACAAGCGGAACGGGAAATTGACCATTGCGTGAAATCGCCGGCACGACGATGGCATTGCACATTGACGGCCGGATCGAGCGGCTATGCTGTTCCTACCAGCCGCCCTGCAGCCGCATTTGCTCGGTTTTCCGGACGAGTTCGCTTTGGCGCCGGCATCCGGATTTCGACAGGGCAGCCTTGATCTGGTTCCGTACTGTATAAATGCTGACCTGGCGGGTTCGCGCGATTTCCGCGAGTGTCAGACCGTCCGCCAGCAGCAGTGCCGCCTGGGCTTCGGCCTGACTGAAGCCGAAAGCCGTCTGCATTTTTTCCTGAATGGATATGGGGCTGACATCCTTCTTGATCGCCAGCAGGATGGTCGTGATCGATTTTGTCAAAAAGCCCGCGAAGGGAGACCAGTCCAGTTCACCCATGCGCAGGCCCATAAGCCGACAGGTCCAACCCTGTCCGCTGCCGTCGGTGACGCGCCAGCTTTTGAAGATATTCTGATTTCCCTTGAGCTGGAGCCGGCACAGAGTTGCGAACTGCCTTTGGTCCTCATCGAAACAGAACCGAAGACGGCGATTGAACCCGCTGCCCACCGGGGTTCCCTTGTCCAGCATCTTTTGCGCCTCGCGGCAAGCATGGTGGATCGTCATGGCTGGATCCACGACAAATATCGCCGTATCCGCACCGAGCATATGCTGCTCGGCCGCCCATTTCTCAAAGGAAAGTCCGGAGATCGCGCGGCTGATTTCCAGCGACTGGCGGATAATCGGCGTCAATGTTTCGCAAAGACGGAGCCATTCGCGCTCGTATTTGTCGCGGTCCTTCGCCCGCAGATTTCCACCTATCAGGACCATCCGGCTTGAATCGCGGGCGAGCATTGAGCCGCCGCCGCCGTAGATATCCTCATGCGGACGGATGATATCCGCGTAGAACCCGGTTTTCTTCAATCGCTCCGGCGTGCAGAGCTGGTCGGCGGCAATGGCCCCACCGACCGCGCATTTTCCGAAATTGGCCGCGAACGGGTTCTTGTCGGCGTAGTGGGCCTCGTAAAGCTTCAAAAGATCCGGATCGTAGCCCGAGGTATAGGCAAGCGGCGCTGCCTTGGTAAGCTGGTCATAGCCGATGAGCTGGGTACAAACGTGCGTACCGATGGCCTGTCCCATTTCGTCAAGAAGCTGCTGCCAGCAGTCCGGATCCATCGCCGCTGCAACGGCAAGATTCGAGAGGTGTAAATATTTTTCCGCGGCAACGCCCACGATACCCCCAAGGCCCGATGTTAAATATCCCGGGTCACGGACTCAGATGGCTTGACACCAATCCTTCAGTTGACGGTTTTATTACTGCATAGCCCAAATGGACCATGCACCTAATGTATACACCCTGTAAACAACTATTGATCGTATTGGACTGTTGATCGGGGCATTCTTTTCAAGTTTCGGCGGGCAGTTTTCCGGTTGCGTTTAAGGGATTCCCGCATTCCTGCAACCGGCATTCGATCAACTTTTTAGCTGTAGTGTTTTTTTTGGGCGGCCGTTTGGGCCGCCCTTTTTTTCTATCGACTGAACCAGAAGAGGCACTGTGGAAACTTGCGGCCGGGCTATTTCGTACCACCTGATTTGGTCCGGGAAGGTCTTTTGTCCCGGTGCGCGGCGTTCGCAAAATTGCTTGTATCCGCAGCGGCAACCAGCCCGCTCCGGTGACAGCGTTGCTTTTTTGGCAATGTTTAGTCCGAATCATTCTTCTTTATTCGAACGGTAAATTTGCACATTCTTAAATCTTCATCCGACGATGGCACACCGCAAGGCATGTCCTAACCCGTCTAATGGAGGTACGAATGCCGGAATTTGAGGTAAAAAGACGCGATTTTCTCAAAAATACAGCAACATTAGCGGGTCTTGCCGCCGGAAGCAGCTTGATAAGCGTGCTGCCGGCCGGTGCACAGTCCGCCGCGAAAGTGAAGATGCAGCTTGGCTGGCTTGCATCCAACGGCATCCTCGGTGAGGTCGTCGCCGCCAAGAAGGGTTTTTACACCGAGGAAGGCGTGGATCTCGAAATCACGCCGGGCGGACCGAATGTCGACGGTGTCGGCGGGGTCGCAGCCGGTCATCAGACACTTGGCCAGACCTCTTCCAGCCCGTCCGTCATGCTCGCGCGTTCCGCCGGCATCCCGATCAAGGCCTTCGCCGCCGGATATCAGAAACATCCCTTCACTTACTACTCCTTGACGGGCGATCCGATCCGCACTCCCAAGGACATGATCGGCAAGACGATCGCGACACAACCGACCGCCATGATTTTGCTGCGCGCGCTGCTTGCAAAGAACAATATCAGCGAAGATCAGGTTAATGCGGTCAACATGGGTTCGGACATGAACCAGCTGTTGACCGGACAGGCACAGGCGGTCACGGGTTGGCTGACAAACACCAATGCCCTGAAGATCCTCGGCGATGACCGGGTCGACATGATGCTGTGGGACACGGGCATTCAGCTCTACGCCAATGTCTATTTCGCCACCGACGAAACGCTGAACGAGACCCCGGAAGTCCTGTCCGGTTTCCTGCGTGGCTCGGCGCGCGGCTGGGGTTATGCCAGACAGAATCCCGAAGAGGCGGTCTCGCTTCTCGTGGAGACCTATCCGAATCTCGACAAGGCGAGCGAGCTGGAAGCGGTCGGATCGGTGCTCGATTTCAGTTTCGACGAGACGACCTATCAAAACGGCTGGGCCACCATGAACCGCGAAAACTGGGCGGCCCAGATCGATACCTACGCCTCGCTTGACCAGTTCAAGGGAACCGTACCGACCGTGGACGACGTCATGACGACCGCGATCCTCGATGCCACAACCGGCATCCGCAAAGAGGTTGCGGGATGATCGGGCAGGCGGCGGCGGTGATCCCGTCCGGCGTCAGCCCCGACGGGATGACTTCCCCCGACCAGGCCGCGGTTTCGGTCCGCAATCTGGATGTCCGGTTCGGTGACGGCGAAAACGCCGTCACCGCCCTGTCCGATGTGTCCGTGGAGATAAAGGCGGGATCGTTCGTCACGATGATCGGTCCCTCCGGATGCGGAAAATCCACGCTGTTGCGCGCGATTGCCGATCTTGTGCCCGCGAGCGAGGGAGAAATCGTCGTTCTCGGGCACACGCCGGCCGATGCCCGCCGCGACAGAAACTTTTCCTTCGTCTTCCAGGAGGCGACCCTTCTTCCGTGGCGTTCGGCCATCGACAACGTCCGCCTGCCGCTGGAAGTGGGCGGCGGCGGTACCGTGGATGATGGCGAACCGGCCCGGCTGCTGGAGGTTGTCGGTCTGGCGGGCCGCGAGAACGCGCTGCCTTCGGAACTCTCCGGTGGTATGCGCCAGCGCGTGGCGATCGCCCGCGCCCTCGTCACCAAGCCGAAGATCCTGCTGATGGACGAGCCTTTCGGGGCGCTCGACGAGATCACCCGCGACAAGCTGAATGAGGAACTTCTGCGCATCTGGCAGGAAACGGGGACGACGATCGTATTCGTCACCCACTCCATTCCCGAAGCCGCCTTTCTCGGTCAGCAGGTGCTGGTTCTTGCCTCGCATCCGGGTCGGGTGAAGGAGTTCATGGCCGTCGACCTGCCCTATCCGCGCAGGCTGACCGACCGTGACACGCTGGCGTTTGTTGAAATCTCGGCGCATTTGCGCCGACTGCTGGAAGAATGCTGATGAGCGTGGTGTCGCAGGATTCAAACGTCCGTCCGGCCGGCCTGTTCGAATTCGCCGAACGGGTCAGGTACCGCCTGCCGGTGGTTGCCGCCGTAGTCGGCCTGCTGGCCGCCTGGCAGTTCATCGTGTGGTTTTTTTCCATTCCCACCTACATGGCGCCGAGCCCGATCGACGTTGTGGGCGCCTTCAGATCCAATGGCTGGATGCTGTTCAGCAACTTCTGGCCGACACTCTATGAGGCTCTGCTCGGCTTTATTTTCGGCAATGCGGTGGCGATCCTTCTGGCCGTCTGGTTCGTCCATTCGAGGCTCGCGGAACGGGCCTTCTATCCGATCGCCGTATTCATCAACACGATCCCGATCATCGCCGTTGCCCCCATCCTCGTGCTGATCTTCGGCAACGGGCTTGCGCCGAAGATCATCATCGCGGCCCTGATCTGTTTCTTCCCGACCCTGGTCAACATGGTGCGCGGCCTGAAAGCGGTTTCGCCGGCGACCCTCGACCTGATGCGTATCCTGTCGGCGTCGAATGGCGAAGTCTTCTGGAAGGTCCGCCTCCAGAGTTCCCTGCCCTTCCTGTTCGCCGCCCTGAAAATCGCCAGCACCACCTGCGTCATCGGCGCCATCGTGGCGGAATGGATCGGCTCGAATTTCGGCCTCGGCGCCCTGATTATCGAGGCGACCTACAATTTTCGCGCGCCGTTGCTTTACGCGACGGTGTTCACCGCGGCGCTTCTCGCCGTGACGCTCTTTTCTCTCGTCAGTTTCGCCGAAGCGCGGCTGATCCACTGGAAAACACCCGACGCGCACTGAACGCACAATCGGAAATAAACGGAGGAACCCATGACCACGCCGACCATCCACGAAGCTTCCCGCGAAGCGAAAATCGTCGACAAAACGGATGTCGTCGTGGTCGGCGGCGGCCCCGCCGGCATTGCAGCCGCCGTCTCGGCCGCCCGCAACGGCGCCTCGGTCACGCTGCTGGAGCGATATCCCTATCTCGGCGGTCTCGCCTCGGGCGGCATGGTTCTCATTCTCGACGACATGCACAACAACACCGAGATCACGGTGAAAGGCATCTGTCTTGAGATGATCGAACAGATGCGTTCCTGGGGCCTGTGCGTTGTCCCGCCCATGCAGGACCGCATGCCGATCACCCGTGAAACGGATCAGATGTGGCGCAAATGGGCCCGCTGGGGACTGTTCGACTTCCACACGAATTCGATGCCGCATCCGATTTGCTTCGCTGCCGCCTTCGATCCCGACGCCTTCAAGCGCTCCTCCTACGCGCTGACCGCCGGCGCCAATGTCAAGCTGCGGCTGCACAGCTGGTTCTCCTCGTCAATCGTCGAGGACGGGGTGATCAAGGGTGTTATCTGCGAGACCAAGGAGGGCCGTCAGGCCATCCTCGGAGATGTTGTCATCGACACCTCAGGCGACCTGGACGTGGCCGCGAGCGCCGGCGCCCGCTTCGAGGAAAGCTCCTTCATCCTGACCACCGTGTCGCGCTGGGGAGGTGTCGACACGGACGCGGCGGAAGAATTCCAGTTTTCCGAGCCCGAGAAATTCGCCGAACTCGATCATCAGGCCAAGCGCATCATCGGCGGCTGCTGGAACTTCTGGTGGCTGAAGACCCCCCTGCCCGGCATCATCTGGCTCAATTGCCCGCATATGCCGAAATATTCCGGGATCCGGGTCGCCGACCTGACGGCGGCCGAACTGGACGGGCGCGAACGCATGCAGCGGCTGATGGAATTCGCCCGCGCCAACCTGCCCGGCTTCGAAAAGGCTTACGTGGTCGATTTCGCGCCGCAGACCGGTGTGCGCCAGACCCGCCAGCTTGTCGGCGAATACGTCGTGACCAAGGACGACGTGATGAACCGCCGCCACTTTACCGACTCGGTCTGCCGGGGCAGAGACTACTATACCCCATACCGGGCCATGGTCCCGCGCGATGTCGATCAGCTGCTGGTCGCCGGCCGCCATTATTCGGCAACGCCGCAGGCGCAGAAATCCAGCAGGGAGATCCCGCCCTGCATGGCGATGGGCGAGGCCGCCGGCATCGCCGCGACCGTCGCGCTCAATGCCGGTGTGCCGGTACGCGATGCCGATGTCGCCGCCATCCAGAAACAGATGCGCGCCCAGGGCGCCGATCCGGGCGATGTGCCCTCGGCCAACGCCAACATGCTGGAGGCAGCCGAATGACCTGTCTGCCACTTGACGGTATCCGGGTGATCGATTTCACCCAGGTTATGCTCGGCCCATCGTGTACCCAGGTGCTGGCCGACTACGGCGCCGAGGTGATCAAGATCGAAAAGGAGAAGATCGGCGATCTGTCGCGCTGGTCGCTCGGCAGCGATCCGGACGGACTGAACAATCCGGTATTCTGCTCGCTGAACCGCAACAAAAAGAGCGTCGCGGCCAACCTGAAGTCGGACGAGACGCGGCAGCGGATACACGAATTGATCGATTCCGCGGATGTCGTCGTCAGCAATTTCCGACCCGGCGTCATGGAACGGATGGGCTTCGGCTTCGAGGACTTGAGGAAAACCAATCCCGGTGTCATCTTCGCCATCGGCACCGGCTTTGGCCTCAAGGGCCCCTATGTCCACAAGGGCGGCCAGGACATTCTCGCCCAGGCGATGACCGGCGTGATGAACCGCAAGCAGGATCCGGCGCTGCCGACCTCGATCTATCCGACGGCGCTGTGCGACTATTCGGCCGGAATGCACCTCGTTCAGGGTATTCTCCTGGCTCTTTTGCAGCGACAGAAGACCGGTGAAGGACAGACGGTCAGCGTCAGCCTCTATAATTCCATGCTGGCCATGCAGATGCAGGAAGCCGCCGCGCTGATGATGCGCAACAAGGACCTCAACTGGGCGGCCTTTCCGCTTTCGGGCGTCTTCGACACGACCGACCGGCCGATCGTCATGGTCGGCGCCTTCAAGGAAAATCCGCTGCGCGACATCTGCCAGGCGCTTGAGATCGACGACATGTCGACAGACCCGCGCTACAGCGATTTCGACCGCCAGATGGAACACAGGCCCGACCTTCAGGCGATCTTCCGTGAGCATTTCGCAAAGAACACCAGCGCTTACTGGATCGGACGTCTCGAAGAGGTCGATATCCTGTGCGCGCCGGTCAAGACCCTGGGGGAAGCGCTCGAAGACGAGCAGACGCTGGTCAACCGCATGATCATCGAGGCCGGACGCACCGAGGCGGGACCGGTCCGTCTCATCGGCAGCCCGATCGACATGTCGGCGGCGGTCGTCACCGTACGGCAAAAGCCACCCAGGCTTGGCGAGCACAATGACGAGTATCTGAACCCCGCTCCGGCACGCCAGAAGGTGGACGTGGCGTGACGGTCAGATACGAAACCGAAGGCCGCATCGCGCGCGTCACCATAGACCGTCCGGCGCGGCTGAATGCGGTCGATGCCGACGCGGACACCGAACTGGAACGAATCTGGTCGGACCTCGAAAGCCGAGACGACATCTCGTGCATCGTGCTGACGGGAGCGGGAGAAAAGGCCTTCTGCGCTGGCGCCGACCTGAAGGACACCGGCAAGCAGGGCGTTGACTACTGGGCCGATCCCCGCCCGAACGGCTTCGGCGGCATCGCCTTCCGGCGCACGCTCGACATCCCCGTGATTGCGCGCGTCAATGGTTATGCGCTTGGCGGCGGCTTCGAGATGGTGCTCGGCTGCGATATCGTTGTTGCCGCCGAGACCGCGCGGTTTTCGCTTCCCGAGGGGCGGGTCGGACGCATGCCGCTCGATGGCGGCATGGTGATGCTGCCCAGGAAGATCCCGCACAACCTGGCGATGGGCATGCTGATGACCGGACGGCAAGTCCCCGCCGGTGAACTCCACCGCTGGGGCCTCGTCAACGAGGTTTGCGCACCGGACGATCTCGACGCAACCGTCGAAAGGTGGGTTGCGGACATCCTCGCCTGTGCGCCATTATCGTTGCGGGCTATCAAGCAGACGGTCAACCGCACCGCGCATCTTGCGCCCGCGGAGGCACAGGCGCTGAAGCTACCCGCACTCATCGCGGCGCTGACCAGCGAGGACGGGATCGAAGGTGTGAAGGCATTTCAGGAAAAACGGGCGCCGGTCTGGCAAGGCAGGTAAAGAAAACCGAACGGCGGCAACCATTGGCACGAGGAACACGGACATGCATGCCGCCGTATTGCGATATTTCGTCGTCGTCGCCCGGGCCGGATCCATCCGCAAGGCGTCGGAAGAACTGCACGTGGCGAGTTCCGCCGTCAGCCGCCAAATCCAGAAACTTGAGGATGAGCTCGGCACGCCGCTGTTCGAACGCCTGCCGAACGGATTGCGGCTGACCCAGGCCGGTATCGTTACATTGCGCCACGCCAAGGCGACACTCGAGGACTTCGAGTTTCTCAAAAGCGAGATAGGCGCTCTCGGCGGCAAGAACACGGGTACGGTGAAAATCGCCGCACTCGACAGCCTGCTTGTCCATTTTCTGCCCGAGCAGGTGATGGCCTTTCACCAGCAGAATCCGGACGTCGATTTTCGCGTCCATGGCGGCTCGCATATCCGCGTTACCGACCTGGTCGCCAACGGCGAAGCGGATTTCGCCGCGACTTTCGGCCTGGATTTTCCCGAAGACACCGAATTCGTGCACGACGTCCCCATGCCGCTGATGGCCATGGTCGCGGCCGACCACCCGCTGGGGAAAAAGGAATCCGTGTCTCTGACCGATTGCGCCGATTACAATCTGCTCCTGCATATGGACAGCACGCCCACGCGGTTCCTCATCGATGTTGAACTGTCGGTGTTCGAGCGCACCGGGCGCACGCTGGTCACGTCGAACAGCCTCAACATGCTGCGATCGATGGTGCTGATGGACGCGGGCATCGCCTTCTACACACCCATCGGCATGATCGACGAGATGCGGGCGGGAACCATCGTCGGCATTCCCTTGCGGGGCTCCAAGCTCGATTCGCTGCGGCTCGGAATTCTCGTGCCGCGCCGCCGCCGCCTGACCCATGCGGCCGAAGCGATGATCGACCAGCTTGGCCAGGCGCTGAAAGACCTCGATGTCACCTGGAACTCTCCTTCCTGGAAAGCGCGATGGAAATCAGCGTAGGGCGGTATCTGCCGCATCCGGGGCGCGGGCCGGCAATCCGCGATGTCCGGCTTACCGCCGGGCCGCATGGTGTCGCCGTCACGGAAGGTGCTCCGCCGGATGCGGACGGCCGGCTTGCCATGCCCGCCCCCGTTAACGCGCATGACCATGGTTACGGCATCCGCACTCTGGATTTCGGCTGTCCGGACGATGCCCTCGAACCCTGGATCGCGGGCCTTCGCCTGCGTCCCCCCACGGATCCCTACCTGGAGGCGCTGGTCGCCTTCGGCCGCCTGGCGCTGAACGGTTGCGGCGCGACGATGCACTGCCACAACTCGCTCAGGATCGACGGGTTGGCCGATGAAGCCGCTATGGTCATCCGGGCGGCCCGCGACTGCGGCATCAGGCTCGCGCTCTCCTGCCCGCTGCTCGATACGGCGCCATGGACCTATGCGGGCGCCGATGCGTTGCGCGCCCATGTGGGTAAGGACGATTGGCAAGCGTTCGAAAAAAGACGGCCGGCCTATGCATCGATCGAGGAACAGATCGCTGTTGTCAGCGACATCGTCAGGACCCAGTCCGGCCCGATGGTCGATGTCCAGTTCGGTCCGATCGGGCCGCAATGGTGCAGTGACGCGTTGCTGGAGGCGATTGCGGAAACCTCCAGGACCCTCGATTGCCGGATCCACATGCATCTGCTGGAAACCAGGCGCCAAAGGCACTGGCTGGATAAACGCTTCCCGGACGGCATCGTGCGGTATCTGGACAGCATCGGGTTCCTGTCGCCGCGCCTGGCCGTCGCCCACGGGGTACACCTGACACCCGGGGAATGCGAACTGCTGGCTGAAAGGGGCGTCGTCGTTGCGTCCAATCCGGCCGCCAACCTGCGTCTGCGCTCGGGGGTCGCGCCCGTTTCGGCTTACAGATCAGCCGGTTTGCGGTTTGCGCTTGGTCTCGACGGCACCGGATTTTCCGACGATCAGGACATCTGGCAGGAGATGCGGCTGCTGCGGCTGCTTCAGGGCGGCACGTCGATCGACCCAGCCATCCAGGCCGGTGAAATCTTCGATGCGGCGACGATCAACGGCGCCGCCGTCATCAACCAGCGCACGGATGGCGACCTTGTGGTTATCGACTACGGCGCCATGATGTCCGAGCGGATGTTCGATGATGTCGACGAAGCGGAAGCAATCCTCACCCGCATGAGCGGGCGCTATGTGAAGGATCTCGTCATTTCAGGCAAAACCGTCGTTGCGGACGGCCGTCTCACGGGTTTCGATTTCGAAGCGGCGCTAAAGGAACTGGTCGGCCAGGCCCGCGCCTCCGCACCCGAAAAGCAAGAGGAACGCCAATTCGCCCGCCGTCTTGGCGAGGCGGTCCGCCGGTTTTACCGCGACGGGGGGCCGTGACGCTGTTTTGCCTGACAGGACGGTGTCCGGTTCACCGAAGTTGTTCCAGTGCTCATGCCGTTTTACAGCGGAACCTGTAAGCGGCGTCAAAAGGCTTCGAAGTCCGCCAGCATCGCCTTCTGATCCTTGTTCAACGGCAGGTGCGGCGGCAGCAGCCGTTCAAATCCGATATCCGAATGCAGGCGGCTGACGAGGTATTTGACGGCCGGGATAATCGGCAGCGCGGTGATTTTCTGCCGTGCGGCGCGAACCTTTTCCGCCAGCGCCTGATCGGACTGATTCTGCCAGAGCGCAGCGGCAAGCGGGGCGGTGACGTTGACGGATCCCGAAATGCAGCCGGCAAAGCCGTCCCGGTCCGCGGCAGCCAACGCGGTTTCATCGCTCGGGAAAACGTTCAGACCGCCGATGGCGGCGAGTTCCCTGGCATAGGCAAGATCGCCGGAGCTGTCCTTGGCGCCGGAGATCCGCTCCGGATAGCTTTCCGCCAGCCGGCGGACAAGCTCGGGTGAGAGGCTGATGCCCGACATCTGGGGGAAATTATAGAGATAGGTCGCAATCGATCCTGTCGCATCCAACACGTCCGCAAACCAGCGGAACAACCCCTCATCGGTGACGCCCTTGTAATAATAAGGCGGCAGAACAAGCACCGCCGCGAAACCGAGATCTTCCGCCGCCCGCGTCAGGTCGATGGTCGTGGGCGCGTCGGGCGTTCCCGTACCGACCATAAGGCGGGAGCTTTCAAGACCGCCGGCCGCCGCTTCCATGAGCCGCACACGCTGCGCGAAGGAGAACGAATTGGCCTCCCCCGTCGTGCCCAGCACGTTGAGCCCGTCGCAGCCATTGTCCAGCGCCCAGCGCGCATGCACGAGAAAACGCTCCGCATCCGGACTGCCGCTGCCATCAATGGGAGTGGGTACGGCGGCAAGTATGCCGGTGAGTTGCAAATTGGCCAATGTCGGACCTTCCTTATCCCGCGTCCCCCGCGCCCGCCCGTTTCGGATAGGCGGCGATTGCGGGGTGATCCTTGTCCGTCGTGCTCTTCTCGTCCCATCCGCCCGGAGACCCGAGCCCCGTCACCGCTGCGCCGAAATACTCCCGGTTGATCGTCTCGAACGGTTTCTGCTCCTGAGTGATCTCGCCGTCCCAGAAGATGGCATCGACAGGGCAGATGGACAGGCACAATCCACAGTTTATGCATTCTTCGGGATGGATGTAAAACATCCTTCCGCCTTCGTAGATGCAGTCGGCCGGACAGGCGAGCGTGCAGTCGCCATCCTTGACGTCGATACAGGGTTCTGTGATCACGTAAGTCACGGTGCCGACCATCCCTCCTCAGCATAACGATAGATAGCCCACCGGCAGCGTTGCAAAGAAGAAGCGATTTTCGGGCAACGCGTTGCCAATTCGGCATACCTCTTCGAATACCCAGCGGTCACAGTTTTTCAAACCAGCCCCACCACCTCCAATCGATGAAAACCGATTCTGTGAATTATTTTCACAACCAGCCGTTGCCAAAAATACACTACGCAAATCGAATTTCTGAAGTTGACTTCATTCCCTCAACTGTCAGACTTCCACGGAATTCAAATCACCTTCGGGAGACAAGGGCATGATTGAATTTCTGCGGACGCGGCGGTCTCGCGAAAAGAAAAGCAACATCGCGTCTGGTAAATTCTTCTACATCCACTTGAAGATCCTCCATTTTCTCCTGGCTGTCATTTCAGGCCTCCTTCTGGCTGCCGGGCCAGGCGCCGCCGAGGATGGCCAACCGCAGAACTGCTTCGGTCCGGCGCCTTACAACTGCTATTCCATCGGCGACATCGATCCTTCCCTTATCGGGACCGGGATGGATTCAATGTACTACGCCTATGCCGCCTATGCCTGGCAGGACTTTCTTGCCCTCAATTTCCCGGCCGCAATCGGTTCCGACGGCGCTCCCACGCCCGAGCCGAGCAGCACCAACGGGCTCAACTACAATGGCGGCGAATACACTACTGTCTGGGAAACCTATATCGAGGCGCGCGACCTCTTTCAGGATGACGGTTCCGCGCCTCCGGCCTTCGGCTCAGGCCATAGCGTGCCCGATATCTGCCTCGAACAGGCCAGGAAAGAGGGCAAGGAGGGCGTGAAAGTCATGGTTTCGCCCATCGCGAAGGGGCGGACGACAAGCGGCAGCGATGTGCTTGACGAATATATTCAGGCAAACCGCATGGGACCCGTGGTCGATCAGAACGGCCAATATGCCCGCTTCGCGCTCAATTTCAACGAAACAATGTACGACTATGTGGTCGACAACACCCTCTATACGCCGGAAGGCCAGGAGGCCTTCGACACCAATGACCCCGACCATAGCGGATCACCGCTGCAGTGGCCGCGCGGCGCCTATAGCGAGGATGTCGTGGAAGACGATATCGGCTCGATCATGGTCAAGGCGGCTTGGAAGATCCTTGGCGGCACCGACGATCCCACCCGTTTCCACCGCATTTCGGCTTATGTCCACAACGCCGCGGGCGGAGCATTCGGACAGGAGCCGACGGTCGAGGAAAGCTGCAGCCTGGAAACGGTCGCACTGGTCGGGTTCCACATCGTCCACCGCTCCAACAGCGGGCCCCAATGGATCTGGTCCACCTTCGAGCATATCGACAATGCTCCCTGGTATACCGATTTCCAGCAGGGCACGCCGTCTGGATCCTACAGTTTCTTCGACCCTGCGACCTGTCCGGCCAGCGGCGGAAAACCGGGTTGCGAGATCAACATGCTGCCCGATCATCCCTGGGATCCGGGACGCACCGGTCTCGATCCCACGCAAGTGGTTCGCCTCGGCGTGCCGGGCTTCCATGCCCTTCTGTCCAACTACAACACGCGGGTTGCGCTTTATAACGGATATGGCAGCGGCAACACGGTCTGGGAGAATTACTTTCTGGTCGATGTGCAGTTTCCCACCAATACGCTCGCTGGCACCAGCGACATCCGGGAGATCAATCCCGCCTATCCCGACGGCCTGCCCACGCCGACCTTCCTCTCCAATTCGCTGATCGAAACCTATATCCAGGGCTTCATGGAAGGCGACGTGACGTCCAATGGCAACGACGTTCCCCTGTCAGACACGATGCAGCGGGTCAACACCACCACGCAGGGCAGTAACGTCGACCCCTGGTCCTACTGGGGAGGATACGGCGTAAGCGGCGGCGCGCAGCGCAACACTTCAAGCTGTCTCGGCTGTCACGGCGACGCGGCGATGACCAACGGGACCTCGTCCAGCTTCGTCTTCTCGCTCAGCCGCGCCAAATCGCCCGCCGACACCGGACAATCGCGCCTGAAAGGCGCGGCGACCCAGTAATCACACACCCACTGTCCATGCAGTTCCTCGAACGGGAGAGCCGGGAATGACGCAGACCAGACGATTCGTGATCAAGAGCGCCGGAGCCCTGGGCGCAGGATTGCTTGCTCCCAACCTGCCGATGTGGGCCCTTGCCCACGAGACACCGCAGGCCGCCGCACCACCGGATTTCGTGGCGGCGTCCTCCGCGCTTGTCGGTATCAGCGCCACAGCGCTCACGCCGCCACTCAAGCAGGACGGCATCTCGCTTGGCGATCTTTATTATTCCGTCGCCGAAGCCGGAATGCCGGGCGCCGTTGCGAGCATGTTGTCGCAATACAGCTCACTGAGTTCGAACCCGCCGCAAACCATCGCCAACACGCTTTTGCGAATGGACAAAAGCACCACAGAACCGCAGATAGCCGATTACGGCGTTGCCTCGCGACTGACAATGATGATGTGGCTTTTCGGCGTCTGGTATGGCGGCACCGAGATAACCAACATTCCCGGGTCAGCCAGCTATATCGCGGCGGACTATCAGGCCGACTTCATCGTTTCATCGCGTGCCTACAAGAATGGCTGGATCTGGCGCATCGCCCAGGCCCACCCGATGGGCTTCAGCCATTTCAACTACGGTTCCTGGGGCTCAGAACCTCCGGAGCTGTCCGATTATCTCACCGTGCAGAGTTAATCCGCCACCTCGCCCGTTCAATTCCGGAGACCTGCCATGGGGTATGACATTCCACACGAAAAAGTCGCAGCCACCACATATGACGTCATCATTGTCGGATCGGGGTTTGCCGGCGCGAACATGGCGTATCTGCTCGGCTCGTCTCCTTACAACAAGAAGGTGCTGATCATCGAATCGGGCCAGGGCATCCAGCGCAGCCGCGAAGACTATATGGAGAACTTCTACCTGAACACCTTCAAGTCGCCCTCCTCCCCCTATCCGCCCAACAACAACGCCACCTTTATGGACGTGCCGCCGGAGCAGGTGAACACACCGCGCGCGACGGTCCAGGACCTCGTCAACGGCTGGGCGGTCGATACCGTCGGCAAGTACCAGAACCTGCCGGAAAAGTCCTATCTGACCTACACCGCCAATTCGATGCCGTTCGCAAGCACCTATGAACGGGTCGCGGGCGGCACCGGCAACCACTGGATGGGGACCTGCCTTCGCATGTCGCCGGAGGACCTGAAAATCCAGACGGAATACGGTGTCGGGCGCGACTGGCCGATCGACTACAACGATCTGACGGATTTCTACAATCAGGCCGAGGGGCTGATCGGTGTTTCCGCCGATGTGAGCCAGCAGGACACGGCGGTCGGATCCGAATGGCCCGACGACTCGCAGTTCACTTCAGGTTACGCCTATCCCATGCGGCCGATCACCCCGAGCCATCTCGACGGCATGATCGCCGATGCGGTGACCGGACAGACGCTGACCGACGACAACCCGAACACCGCGCTCGTCTCCCAGACGCCGGCCGGGCGGAATTCCGAACCCTATATGAACCGGCGGGTCTGCCACGGGAACACCAACTGCACGCCGATCTGCCCGATCCAGGCGAAATACGACCCGCAGTTCACGCTCAGCCTGGCGATGGATACGGGCAATGTCGACATGATCTCGCAATCGGTTGTCGACTGGATCGATGTCGACGCGGATGGAAACGTCAACACCATCCATTACATCACCTATGAGTCCAATGCCGTCCCGGCAACATCAGGCGCGACGGGCGATTACACCTTGTCAATCGATGCTTCGACCAGTGTGGTGATCGCCGCCCATGCGATCGAATCGGCTAAAATCCTGCTCAATTCAAGCCGTGTGACCGGCAAGCCGATCGCCAATTCGTCGGGTCTCGTCGGGTGCAACCTGATGGACCACCCGACCTATCTGGCCTGGGGGCTGATGGCGCAGGGCAAACCGGCCTATGGGTATCGTGGCCCGCTTTCCACCTCCGGCATTGAAAACCTGCGGACGGGTGTCTTCCGGTCCACGCGGGCGCCCTGGCGTATAGAGATCGGCAACGAGGCCTGGAACTGGCCAACCGGCGACCCCTACACGTCCGGCATGGATTATCTCTACGGGATCAACAAGGCCGGAACCAATACCGGCCCGGATACGGTGATGGGCAACGCTCAATATCTGACGCGCCTCAACGACATACTGACCCGGCAGTTCCGGGTTGCCTTCCTGGTCGAACAGCCCGCCTCCGCACAGAACCGCATGGTCCTGTCGGAGACCTATACCGACAATCTCGGCATCCCCAGGCCCGAGCTGACTTACGTTCTCGACGATTACACCATGGCGGGATTTAATGAAGCCAGACTGGCGGCAACCAAATTGATTGAAACCCTGCTCGGCGGCACGGAATACACCGCGTTCGACAACACGTCCGCGGCACAGTTCAACTATGGCGGCCTGGACTACAACTATCAGGGAGCGGGCCATATCTGCGGCACACATGTCATGGGAACAAGCCCGGCGGATTCCGTGGTCGATTCCTTCCAGAAGTCCTGGGACCACAACAATCTCTATCTGTGCGGCTGCGGATCGATGCCCTCGATCGGAACGGAAAACCCGACCCTGACCATGCTGGCGCTCGCCTGCCGTTCGGTGACGCAGATCGGGACGGCGTAGGGCTAGGTCACCTAAAATCGATCGGCAAGCCTTCGCGCTCAGGGCCGCAGGATCATGCCCTCTTTTGCGACCAGCATGCCCGGATAGGCTTTCTGGGCGGCAAGGCCGATTTCATCAAGCTCATCGTCCGAGCGGCGCGGGTCGTGATGGAAGAGAACAGGGGTCTTGACGTTTCCGGCTTTGGAGAGCTCTACGGCCTTTTGCCAGGTGGAATGTCCCCACCCCTTGAAGATCCTATATTCCTCGTCCGTGAACATGGCGTCGTAGATCATCACATCCGCATCCCTGACGAATTCCGGCAGGGCGGCATCGATCTCCGGGTCTCCGTGTTCATGGTCGGTAATGATGCAGATCGACTTGCCGTGATAGTCGAAGCGGTAGCCGCAGGCTCCACCGGGATGATTGAGGCGGGTTGTCCTGATCACCAGATCGTCCGTGCGGGGAATGAGTTCGCCCGCGGTGAAGGATTTGAACTCGACCGCTTTCAGGGTTTTGGCCGCGACCGGAAAGATCGGCGGCGACATGATGCGGCTGACGATATCGACCAGACTGGTATCGTCCTGAAAGTGTCCCGCCCAGGCGGTAACCTCGAAATTCGGATCGTAAGCCGGCTTGAAGAAAGGCAGTCCGCAAATGTGATCGAGGTGCGTGTGGGTGAACAGCAGATCGAACGAACGAGGCCTGCATCCACACAGTTCCATGCCGAGATTTCGCGCGCCGGAGCCGCAATCGACAAGTACGAGTGCGTCGCCTGCCCGAATCTCGAAACAGGCGGTTTCTCCTCCGTACCGCAATGTGCTCGACCCGGGTGTCGGGGTCGAGCCCCTGACGCCCCAACAGCGAAGCGAAAATTCATCAGACACGTGTAACTCCCTAACCGCCGGCCGCTCCCCGGCGCGCATCGGCCAGATCACGGGTCGTCCGCTCAAGCCTCAGCGCCAGGGTCCGCATGACTTCCAGCGAAATATCCGGAAATTCTTTCAGCAGTTTCAGAAAATCATCTTTCGAAACCGTTAGAACGTCCATGTTATTCGCGGCAACCAGTGTGGCGGTCCTCGGGACATCGCAAAGAATGGCTATTTCGCCGACAATGGAATTCTCCGAGACCTGGGCGACTTTCTTCTCCCCTTCCGGCGTGTGAACCAGAACATCCGCATCGCCCGCGAGAATGATAAACGCGCAGTCGCCCTCTTCTCCCTGGGAACAAAGGCGTTCGCCCGCCGGATATTCCGTCCTGTCACTGATAAATGCCAGAAGACGCAATTTGGTTTCATCGATACCGTGGAACAGCGGAACCTTGCGCAGGGCTTCTACTTCGGTTTCCAGTGTCATTTTCTTCTCCCGGACAGATCGTACATATCCCGGCCTATTCGCATTTTGGCATCAGACAGGGGTCTGTAGACCCGCCGCGCTCCAGTATTCGCCGCCATATCGCTACCCTTTATCTGAAATACGCCCCTGGTCCAGAACGAACCGCTGATCGAATTCGGCCGCTATATCGGCATTGGACGTCCCGAACAGGAAAGTCTTTCCAGACAATATTTCCTGAAGACCACGGCGCAATGCTTTGTCGTCTTCGGTCGTTCCTGTGGCGATATCATCCAATATGGTGATTTTTGCATTTTTCAGAAGACCTCTGACAAGTGCAATACGCCGCCGCTGGCCCGCCGACAGCCGGGACCCGGACACGCCGACATGATATCCGAAGCCCGCATAGATGATCGGACGCCGCAAGCCGGTCTCTTCCACGATCGTGCGGATAACGTCGTCGATGCGCCGGCGCGCATCCCGCCGGTCGACCCTAGCCCGACCGAAAAGAAGGTTGTCCTCGATCGTCAGCGGCGGCAGATAAACGTCCGGGTCGAAGGCGACGAAGCCCGGATTGTCCTTGACCACGGTGTCCAGGAACGTCTTGCGGGCCGCGATGACCTTATCGCGAAGCTCATCGGTCATGATTCCCAGACGATGGCGGGCAGGCACCAGCTTGAAGGCCAGGCCCCTGAGCCTGGACCTGTCCGCGTCGCTCAGCCCGGGCCGCTGCTGTTCGGATTTGCCGATCCGCACGATCCTCTCGAACTCGGGGATTTCATCCTGGGTGATGAAGGAATAAGCGCCCAGAAGTCCGCTGTCGCCGGAGACGTTCGAAAACAGTTCCAGCATGGTTTCGGCGATCTTCAAGCCGACTTTCTGCAACTTTTCGTCAAGCCCGGTCTCGGTAAGAAAGGCTCTCACCTCCTCCATTTCCGGCACCTGATCCATGGTAATTTCAGGATCGGCCGGAACGGCGAAGAAAAGGTTGTCCGCAAGGTTCGCACTGGCATTGAAGCGATCGGGATGCCAGAGCTCGACGAGGCCTTCCAAAGCGGGTTCATGCACGATGCGGTCCGCGAGATTCTTGCGCACGTTCAGGATCTTGCCGGCGAATGTGTCATCCATCGATGGATCGAACCGCGACTGCAGCCCGAGGCGGTAGATGTCCTTGTCGAGCCCAACGGCTTCCAGAAGCTGCAGCGCCTTCTCGTCGAGCGTATGGATGCTGTCGGCACCCGCCGCTTCCAGATCGTCCCAGACGGCCTCGATATCGTAGAGCGGGTTGCGGGTTTCCTTCGCTTCACTGACCCGCCGTTTATACTCCTTGAGGGCTTCGCCTTCGCGTTCCGGCAGAATCAGCGGCCTGTGGCGCAGACCGTAATAAAGATTGTCGCGGATGGTGCCGGTCCATACATGGACGGCTCCGCCGACATAGGCGATCTCACGTCCAAGCGTCGAATCCGTCAGCTTGTCCAGATCGTGATCTCCAATGCAGATCTTGCCCGACGAAGGCGACACCAGCCCAGCCGCCAGTTGCAGCACTTCCGAGCGGCCGGAGCCGTCGGGCCCGGCAATCGCGCAGGCAGTTCCCGCGGGCACGGTCAAGGATATTTCCATGACCTCCTGGCCGGCGGCGCCTCCCGAGAAACTCACATTGTCGAACTTCAGATCACCGCTCAGCTCGGCCTTCTCATCCCTCGTCAGCCGTTCGATATCGTGAATGTCCGGCGGATCGAAATTCTCGACAACCGTCTGATACTTGACGCTGACATCGGCCGTCATCTGGTAGTAGGACAAAAGTTCCTTCCACGGGCCGGCCAGATCCTTGTAGGCCGCGACCACCGCCAGCAGCGCGCCGATGCTCAAGTTGCCCTCGATCACCAGATAGCCGCCGATCAGATAGAAGAAGAACGGCGTCAGCTGGTTCATGAAGTTGTTCAGGAACTTGATCAGGAATTTCCGGTTGAAGATTTCGTAGCGGATCCTGAAATTCTCATACAGACGTTCGGAAATATCAGCCGAATGCCAGGCGGCCGCGTCGTTGGCGTGGATCTCCGCCACACCGGTAATGCTCTCGCCCACCTTGTCGGCGATCACGCGGATATTGCGGACCCGCTGGCGCGACAGAATGACGACCCGCTTTTGCAGATAAGGAATGACATACCCCTGAATGGGATAGGAGCTGATCGCGGCCAGGCCCAGCAGCGGGTCCTGCATGAAGATAAACCCGATCTGAACCACCAGCATGCCGCCCTGATAGGCGGGAAGCGCGAAGGCTTCACCGATAAAACCGCCGACATCCTCCACTTCCGACGTGATCATCGGAATGATTTCGCCGGAGCTGACTTTGCGAAAATGCGGCAGCTGGAAGCGCAGCACGCGCTGGAAGAGTTCGAAGCGCAGGCGCCGCAGCATGCGCTCGCCCAAACGTCCCTTGAAAACGTTCAGATAGAATTTCAGCCCGTTGGAGACGACCACGAGACCGAGAAAAGCAAAACACAGCAGAAGCAGATATGGCACCTGATCGAAGTCAAGACCCAGTATCGTCCGCGGAAAATTATCCCCCTGAACCGCGTCATTCACGATCAGTTTCGGCAGTTCCAGCAAAACATAGACCACCGGATAGGACAGAACGGTGACCATGAGGATAAAGATCTGTTGCCGGGCGCTATACTTCCAAATAAAGCTAAAAAGGCTTTTTTCCATCAGGTCATCCAAACAGACATGGATCAAATATGTGCAAGCAGATCATATCCGGTATATTAACGATCCCAATTCGATGTGCCAGCCTGGATTAGCATTTGCCACAAGCACTTTGATAGTGTCATTAGACCGTTCCCTGTCGAAAGTTTCGTGTCAAGCCATAACGGGACGTGACAAAGGCCAATCACTTGAGACATAAGGCCTTCGGCCAATCCCTACGAATGCAGGCTGAATCGACATGAATGATTTCGTCCGGACAAGAAGCGCAAGAAGGCAGGGTACCTTGCGGATTCCGAAACATTACCGCATCCCCGCCGGGCGATACCTCCCCTCCGTCAAAGCGCGGAAACCATCGTGGCCCGCGAGCTCATTGCGCCTGAGCGAAAAGAGCCCGCATGGCGCTCCGGTTCAGACGGCGCGTCGTCGTTTGTTGCACCTTTTCGACCTGTCTAATAAGTATGTGGCTTGGGGAAGCTTTACAATTCCAGGGGCAGTATGAGTTCCAAGACGCCGAAGATCCTGATCTACAGCCACGATTCCTTCGGACTTGGCCATCTCCGGCGATGCCGCGCGATTGCTCATTCCCTTGTCGGGGATTTCGATACGCTGTCCGTGCTGATCCTTTCAGGCTCGCCGATCATCGGCAGTTTCGAGTTCCGGTCCCGCGTCGATTTCGTCCGCATTCCCGGCGTCATCAAGCTGCGCAACGGCGAATACACGCCGCTTTCCCTGCATATCAACATCGATCAGACGCTGGCGATCCGCTCGTCGATTATCGAACACACGGCAAAAGTCTTCGAGCCCGACATCTTCATCGTCGACAAGGAGCCGCTTGGCCTGCGCGGCGAGGTGCTGCGCACGCTCGAGGCGCTCAAGGAGACCGACACGCGGCTGGTGCTCGGTCTGCGCGACGTGATGGACGACCCCGCGGTTCTCAAGGAAGAATGGGACCGCAAGAACGTCTACCCCGCGCTCAAGGATCTTTACGACGATATCTGGATCTACGGGCCGCAAGACATTTGCAATCCACTGGAAGGCATAAGCCTGCCCGACAACGTCGCGGACAAGCTGCGCTACACAGGTTACCTGCGGCGCGACCTGCCGAATGCGGTCAAGAACGACCCGCCGCCGACGCCTTTCGGAGAAGAGCCCTATGTTCTGGTCACCCCCGGTGGAGGGGGCGACGGCGTTGAAATGGTGGACTGGGTGATGCGCGCCTATGAAACCCGGCAAAGACCGCTGTTTCCGGCTCTGATCGTGCTCGGTCCGTTCATGCCGGCGGCCGCGACGGCCCAGTTCAGCGAGCGGGCGGAACATTTGCGCGACGTCGAGATCATCCGCTTCACGCCGCAGATCGAACCGTACCTCGCCCATGCCACAGCGATTGTCGGCATGGGGGGCTACAATACCTTCTGCGAGATCCTGTCCTTCGACAAGCCGACGCTGATGGTGCCCCGCGTGATCCCGCGCAGGGAACAGGCTATCCGCGCCGAACGGGCCGAAAAAAGCGGCCTGCTCAAGGTCCTGCCGATCGATCGCTACCCGGAACCGGATCTGATGGCGACGGCATTGTCGGAACTGCCCGGAATGGCAGCCCCCTCCTCCGCCGGCGTCGACAATCTTCTCGGCGGGCTTGAGGTCATCACCACCCGTGTGGGCGAGATTTTCGAAGAACAGTTGGCCGTTGACGGCCGCAAACTGGTTAATTTCTAACCGGCGGCACCAGCCGCTTCACACTCCCGCGTCAAGAGCCCATCGATGTCCCGTATCGCCGTTGTGGTCAAAGGCTACCCGCGCCTGTCCGAGACCTTCATTGCCCAGGAGATCCTCGGCCTGGAACGGCGGGGCATCGGCATTCTGATCGTCGCCCTGCGCAAGCCCTACGACCCTTTCATTCACGAGTTGCACCGGCAGATTTCCGCCGAGGTAATGTATCTGCCGGAATATGTGAAGGACGATCCGGCCCGTGTCGCGCGGGCCCGGCGCTGGGCCGAAAGACAGCCGACCTATGAAGCCGCCAGGACGCTGTTCGATGCGGACCTTGCCCGTCAGCCCAACGCGGACCGCCGCCGCCGCTGGGCGCAGGGCTGCGTTTTCGCTCACGAACTTCCGGACGACATTTCCTGGATCTATACCCATTACCTGCACACACCCTGCTCGGCCGCCCGTTATGCGGCCCATCTTTCCGGGCGCGGCTGGTCCTTTTCCGCGCATGCGAAGGATATCTGGACCAGTCCGGAATGGGATCTGAAAACGAAGATCAACGATGCGGCCTGGGGCGTCACCTGCACGCGCGTCAACGTCGAACATCTGAACAGCCTGTCGGACGACCCGGAAAAGGTCGAGCTGCTTTATCATGGCCTTGATTTTTCGGGCTTTCCGCTTCCCGCCCAAACGCCGTCCCGCCGGGACGGCACGGGGGAGCCGGTCCGGCTCGTTTCCGTCGGCCGGGCGGTGGAAAAGAAAGGCTATGACGATCTTCTCGCAGCGCTCGCCCGTCTGCCGGGCGAACTCAACTGGCACTTCACCCATATCGGCGGTGGTGAACTGTCGGATATCCTGAAAGCCGAAGCCGACAGACTGGGCCTGTCTGAAAACATCTCATGGCGCGGCGCGCAGCCGCGCGAGGAAGTGATATCCACCTGCCAGGGGGCCGATCTCTTCGTCCTGCCGTCCAAACTGGCAAAATCAGGTGACCGGGACGGGCTGCCCAACGTCCTGATGGAAGCCCAGTCCATGGGCCTTTGCTGTCTGTCGACACGCGTATCGGCCATTCCGGAACTCATCAGGGACGGTGAGACCGGCGTGCTTGTGGCCCCCGGTGCGCCGGGGGAACTTGCGGCGGCCATGGAGGGCCTCATCCGCGACCCGGCGCGCCGCAACGCGCTCGGCCTTGCGGCCTCCCGGCTGGTCCGTGAGGATTTTGCCACCGATCCCGGGCTTGACCGTCTGGCGGAAAAATTCCGTAAGGTGCTCTGAGGTGCCGTTTTAACACGTTAAGCTCCAACAAGGATCCTCATGAAGATCGCCTTTACCGCTCCGATGAAACCGCTGGACCATCCCGTGCCCTCCGGGGACCGGACGATGGGACGCCTGATGGTCAAGGCGCTGGAGGCGGCCGGGCATGAGGTCACCGTCGCCAGCACTTTCCGCTCCTGGCGCAAGGACGGGAGCGACGACATTCAGGGAGCCGTGAAGGCGGACGCCCTGCGGGACGCGGAGCGGATCGCCGGCGACTGGCAACGGACCGGCTACAGGCCGGACCTGTTTCTGACCTATCACCTCTATCACAAGGCGCCGGACTGGATCGGCCCTGCCCTGGCCGACCGGTTCGGCCTGCCCTATGCGATTGTCGAGGCAAGCCGCGCCCCGAAGCGCAAAAAAGGCGACTGGGCCTTCGGTTTCGCCGCCGCCGATGCCGCGCTGCGGCGGGCCGACGCGGTTGCGGCGATCCACAACGCGGACGCGCAGTGCCTGAGCGCGGCCGTTCCGGACGATCGTCTGGAGGTGCTTCTGCCGTTTCTGGATACGGCTCCTTACCGGCGTGCCTCCGAGGTCGCCAAGCCGCTGGCGGCACTCCCCTTGAAGCTGCTGGCTGTCGGCATGATGCGCGAAGGTGACAAGACCAGATCCTACGAAGTTCTGGCCGAGGCGCTGGCGCAATTGCGGGACAGGTCCTGGCAATTGACGATCATCGGCGACGGGCCCAACAGCGATCATGTTCTGAAGCTGTTCCCGCCGGAAAAGGTCGCCTGGCTGGGCGCTCTGCCCGAGGACCGGATTGCCGTCCACTACGCCCGCCATGACCTGCTCGTCTGGCCCGCCATCCGCGAGGCCTACGGTCTTGTCCTTCTGGAAGCCCAGGCCGCGGGTATCGGCATTGTCGCCGGGAACACGTTCGGCGTGCCCGATATCGTCATCGACGGAGAAACCAGCCTCCTGTCGGCGGAAGGCGATGCGGACGGCTTCGCGGCCAATCTGGAGCGGGTGCTTGACGACCCCTCCCTGGCCGACCGCCTGGGGCATGCCGCCAGCCGGCATATCGAGAGCCGCCATTCGCTTGAGGCCGGTGCCGCGCGGCTCGATGCCTTTGTCCGCAAGGCCGTGCAAACCTACGAAGCGCGCGCGGAGACTGCCGTTCCATGAGCTTCAAGGCCTTCATCCATGTGCAGCATCTCCTGGGCACCGGCCATGTGGTCCGGGCGGCAAGCATCGGCAAGGCGCTTGCCGCCAGAGGCGTCGAGGTGACGCTCGCCAGCGGCAACAGGATCCCGCCCACGCTGGATACGGGGCCACTTGCAATCGTCGAGCTTCCGGCCTGCAAGAGCCCGGACGCGGCCTTCAAGCGTCTTGTTACTTTGGACAATGAAGTTATTGACGCAACTTGGAAATCCGCCCGCGTTAAAGCATCGATTCAAGCGTTCGAAGCAAAGGACTTCGATCTGCTGCTGACGGAGACCTACCCCTTCGGCCGCCGCCAGCTGGATTTCGAGCTGACACCCCTTCTGGAAAGCGCCAGGGCCCGTGCGAGGCCGCCGCATATCTCCACCTCCATCCGCGACATTCTCGTGCGCAAGAAGGAACTGTGGAAAGAGGCCTGGATGGCGGATCAGGCGCTCAAATACTACGACCGCATCCTGATCCATTCCGATCCGGATTTCATTCAGCTCGCCGATAGTTTTCCCTTCGCGGACCGGGTCGCGCCTCTCGTGCGCTACACCGGCTATGTCGGCGGCGGCGCCCGCCCCGCTGTGGAGGGAAGCGATGGCGAGGATGAGGTGATCATCTCCTGCGGCGGAGGCGCGGTCGCCGAAGGATTGCTGTCGGCCGCCCTGGACGCCCGTCCGCTGTCAAGACGCGCGGAGGACACACCCTGGCGGGTCCTGATCGGTCACGATGTGTCGCCGGACGCCTTTGCGATCTATCAACGAAGCGCCGGCGAAGGCGTGATCGTGCAGCGTGCCCGCGGGGATTTTCCCGAGCTGCTGAAACGCGCGCGGCTTTCTGTGAGCCAGGCCGGCTACAATACCGTGCTCGATATCCTGATTGCCGGTGTTCCGGCAGTGTTCGTGCCGTTTGCCCAGGCCAACGAGACGGAACAGAGCCAGCGGGCGCAGGCGCTGGCAAGCCATGGCCGCGCTATCGTCGTGCCGGAAGCGGGCCTCACCCCGGAGAGGCTGGCGGCCGCCATCGACGACGCGCTCGCCCTGCCTCGCAGCCACCACCGGGTGATGCTTGGCGGGGCGGAAAAGAGCGCCGATATCCTTCTGGAAGATCTGGAGGCCCGCAAGGGATGACGATTGAACTGGAACGCTTCAGGGACGAGCTGACCGCCCATCTGGACTGGTTCGCGGACCGAAACCGCAAGGTCCGCTTCTGGTGGCGGGACGACGATGCGGTTGAGCCGACCCCGGCGCTTGAGCGCATGCTCGGCCTTGCCAGCCGGCACGGTGTCGATATCGCCCTTGCGGTCATCCCGAAGGACGCCACCCAAGCGCTGGCCGACCGGCTTTGCAACGAGCCGCATGCCCATGTTCTGCAGCACGGCTGGCAGCACAGGAACTTTCAGCGCAAGGACCTCGGTGAAAAGGCCGCCGAACTCGGTTCGCGCCGCGATCCACAGGAGCTGATGGAACAGTTGAAAGATGGCAAGGCGCGGCTGGGAGCCCTGTTCGGCGACAAGTTCATTCCCGCCATGGTTCCGCCGTGGAACTGGATCGATGCGGAAATCTCCCGCCGTCTGCCGGAGATCGGCCTGCCGGGTCTTTCCACCTTCACCTGGCACAATTTTCCGCGTGCCCATCAGGTCCAGTCGCATGTCGACATTCTGAAATGGAAAAAGAACGTGCGTTTCATCGGTTGGGAAAGCGCCCGCCTGCGCTTCGACCTGCAGCTCACCCGCCGCCGCAACACGGGGCCTGAGCCGCTGGGGCTGCTGACGCATCATCTCGCCCATGACGAGGGCTGTTTTGAATTCCTGGAAGAGTTTCTGGCCATCGCCGCGCATCATGAAGGGGCGGACTGGCCGGGAGTGAGAGGGTTGTTTGCCGGTCTGGCCTGATCGCATATCGCAGCTATTTACGGGGAGTTGGGAGCATAATGAAAGATACACTCTATCTCCTCGCGCCGGGTTTCGAGGATCCGGCATATCCCGGCAAGTCTTTCTACTGCTGGCATTGCGCCCTGCTGGAAGGGGTGCTCGCCTCCTTCCCTGGCCTTGCCGCCGGGATCGAAGTCCGGCGGATCTCCTGGCCGAGACCGCGTCGCGAAATCGCCGACCTTCTTGGCGAGGAAAACCAGTCCCTGCCGGTCCTTGTCTTGGCCGAGGGCGGGTTCATCGATGACAAGGACGGTATCCTGGAGGCCCTGAGCACGCGCCACGGCTTTCCCCACCCGCATCCGTGAGCCGCCGCGCATAAATGACCCCCGTCATTCCTGACAAGTGCACCCAAGGTGCACGCAAATCCGGAATCCAGATGTCGGCGTGAGCGCAGCGAACTCAATTCTTTCAACAAGCCGCGCTTTCAGCGCGAAATATGTCTGGATTCCGGATCTGCGTTCGGCTCGGCCTCACTGGTCCGGAATGACGTCGAGGTCAGAACGACGCCAAAGAAACAAACATCCCCGCATCACGCGTTATTCCGCCGCCTCGACCTGATGCCGCAAAACCCTGCAATAATCCTTCCTCAGCAGCGCCAGCTTGGGATCGATATAGGTCTTGCAGAAAGGCCGCTCCGGGCCGTTCAGGTAGTAATTGCGGAAACGCTCGTCGGAGGACTTGAAGGCCGTCAGGGTCAGGACCTTCGTCGCCAGCGGGGCGTCGAAGCCGCGTTGCAGGGCGCGCAGCACACGACCGACTTTCACGCCGGTTCCAGCGTCATAGACATAGACCGCGCTGCGGTACTTGCCGCGCATCTTGTGGTGAGAGGTGCTGGAATGGGTGCGCAGGTGGATCTCGATCAGCACCTCGAGAGGCAGCGCCGCCGGATCGAAGGTGACGATGACGGCTTCCGACCAGCTGTCTTCAGGCGGATCGGAGCTGATGAAGCCCTGTTCCACCCTGGAAATGCCCGCAACTGCCTGAAAGACGGCTTCGGTGCACCAATGGCACCCGCCGCCCAGCCCGATTTTCACCATTGCCTCCGAGGTCATTCTTCTTCTCTTGCAAGTGTGCCGGTGTCCGCGCCGATTGCAAAATGCCTTGGCGGAGATTCCCCCAGAGCAAATTTTCCGATTGCGGCCACACGCCCCTTGGCGCTGTCTCCATGTCATTCTAGGATCAACTACAGGATCGCCAATGGAGTTCCCATGTCACACGATCACGACCATTCAGACCTTTCCGATATCGAGCTGCGGGTCAGGGCACTGGAGACGCTGCTCACCGAGAAGGGCTATATCGATCCGCCCGCTCTGGAGGCGCTGATCGAGACCTACGAGACGAAGATCGGCCCGAAGAACGGCGCGACGGTCGTCGCCAGGACCTGGGTGGACCCGGAGTACCGGGACAGGCTGCTGGAGGATGCCACGGCGGCGATTGCCGAGTTCGGCTTCACCGGGCGCCAGGGCGAACATATGGTGGCGGTCGAGAACACCGACGAAACCCACAACATGGTCGTCTGCACGCTGTGCTCCTGCTACCCGTGGTCCGTGCTTGGCCTTCCGCCGGTGTGGTACAAATCCGCGCCCTACCGGTCGCGCGCCGTGAGCGATCCGCGCGGGGTTCTGGAGGAATTCGGCGTCCGTCTGCCGCAAGGCAAGCATATCCGGGTGTGGGACTCGACCGCGGAGGTCCGCTATCTGGTCATCCCGCAAAGGCCGCTTGGAACCGACGGCTGGAGCGAAGACGGCCTTGCCGCGCTTGTCACCCGCGACAGCATGATCGGCACGGGTCTGGCGATAGATCCGCTGCACAAGGAGCCGACCGCATGAACGGTGCCCAGGATCTTGGCGGCCAGATGGGCTTCGGGCCGATCGAAACGGAAAAGGACGAGCTGAATTTCCACGCCGGATGGGAAGAACGCGCCTTTGCCATCACCCTTGCCATGGGCGCGACGGGCACATGGACACTCGATGCCTCGCGCCATGCCCGCGAAGCGCTGCATCCGGCCGACTATCTGTCCTCAAGCTATTACGAGATCTGGACCAAAGGCCTGGAGAGGCTGGTGGTTACCCACGGCCTGGCGACCGACGAGGAGTTGAAGCAGGCAAAGGTCCTGGTGCCGGCCAAACCCATCAAGCGGGTGCTGAAGGTGGAAGACGTTGCAGATGTACTGGCGAAAGGTGCGCCGGTTGACCGGCCCAGGCAGCAGGCGGCCAGATACCGGGTGGGCGACAGGGTGCACACCAAGCGCATGCATCCGGTAACGCATACCCGTCTGCCCCGCTATGCCCGCGACGTTGCCGGGCGGATCGAAGTCATCCACGGCGTCCATGTCTTTCCCGACGCCAACGCCCACGACAAGGGCGAACAGCCCGCCTGGCTCTACGGCATCGCCTTCAAGGGCACCGATATCTGGGGACCGGACAGCGACCCGAACCTGAGCTTGCGCCTCGATCTCTGGGAGCCTTATCTTGACCTTGCCTAAGGATGCCCGGCCTAAGGATGCCCGGCCTAAGGATGCCCGGCCTGAGAATGCCGGATCGGTAATGGACGTGTTTGCGGACCTGCCCTTCGACCGGAATGGCGACCCGGTTTTCGGCGCGCCGTGGGAAGCCAGGGTGTTCGCGATGACCGTGAAGGCCCATGAGGCCGGTGTCTTTTCCTGGAGGGAATGGACGGACGCCCTTGGTGCGGAGCTTGCCAATGACGGAGAAAATGCCGGCTATTACGACCATTGGCTGGCGGCGTTCGAGACCCTGCTGACGGCCAAGGGCGTTGCGGCCGGGGGGCAACTGGCCGCCCTCAGGGACGCTTGGGAGGAAGCCGCCCATGCGACGCCTCATGGCCAGCCCATCGAACTCGACAAGGGGCTGATCTGAGATGGAATTGAAAGTCCCGCCTGCCATCGTCTTTCTGCTCGCAGCGCTCCTGCTGTGGGTGGGCGCCTGGCTGATGCCGCATCTGAGCATCGCCTTTCCCGGCAGACGGCTGTTCGCGGTGCTGCTGGTCCTCGCCGGGCTCGTTCCCGGCATTCAGGCCATCCTGGCCTTCCGGCGGCGGAAGACGACGACAAATCCGATGGCGCCGGACACCGCGAGCGTACTGGTGACCGACGGCGTTTACCGGTTCTCCCGCAATCCGATGTATCTCGGCATCCTGGCGCTGCTGCTGGCGGTGACCCTGTGGCTCGGAACGCTGACGGCGCTGATCATCGTGCCGGGCTTCGTCTGGTACATGACCGAGTTCCAGATCAAGCCCGAAGAGGAACGGCTCGGCGAACGCTTCGGCGCGTCCTATCGCGACTATCTGGGCCGGGTGCGCCGCTGGATCTGACGGTCGCCGTGCTGAGGGTCAGTCCCCCATGTAGAGGGCGCTCTTTTCCTTGAAGGCGTCCGCGGCAAACCGCAGGAAGGTGCGTATCCTGGAAACGTTTTTCAGGTCCGGATGGGTCAGGATCCAGATGTCGAAATAGGGCGCCGGTTCGAGGCCGGGCAAGCGGATGAGGCCGGGGTCCGGGTCGCCGAGAAAACACGGCAGCCGCCCGATGCCCATGCCCGCCTTCACCGCCGCGCAGTGAGCGATCATGTCGTCCGTGACCAGGGAAACATAAGCGCCCGGATAGCGGGCAGCGATATCCTTGGGAACTCCCCGCCCCCACCATTTGAAGGCGACACAGGCAAGCGGCGCCGGGTCGTGGCTGACACCCAGCGTGTCGCTGAATCTGCGCGCGAAGTCGCGGGACATGTAAAATCCCCGGCGCTGCCCCGTCGCCAGACGGCCGAAGAGGTTGGCGTCCGGATTGTTGGTCACGCGCACGGCGACATCGGCCTCGCGCCGGTGAAGGCTCAGCACCTCGTTCGCCGCGATCATCTCCAGCTCGATGCGCGGATGGCGTTCGGCAAACTGCTTCATGATATCCGCGAGCTGCACCTGGAACAGGAGCTGGGCGGCTGTGACCCGCAGGACGCCCTCAAGCTCGGTATCCTGCGCGGTGATGCGGGTGTCGAGCGCCAGGATCTCCGCTTCCATGCGCCTTGCGGCGGTAATCGCCTCTTCTCCGGCGGCCGTCGGCGTGAAGCCTTCCGGGAGGCGGTCGAACAGCCGGGTGCCCATGCGTCTTTCAAAGGCCGACAAGCGCCGGGAAACGGTGGAATGGGTCACTCCCAATCCCCGCGCCGCTTTCACCAGACTGCCCGCCTTGGAGACCGCGAGCACGAATTTCAGGTCATCCCAGTTATCCATGCTGTGCATATTTGCACATCTTCCTTCCGAATTTGAAGAATTTTTCGCAAGGCCCGTCTGATGTAGCCTGCGGACGTCATTTCAAAAGGAGACCGACATGACAGTTCAAGCCCTCGCGCTGATCACGATTACCGACAGGGAAACGCTCAGCATCTATCGCGACAAGGCGGCAGAAGCGCTTGCCAAACACGGCGGCAGCCTGATTGCCGTCGATCCGGAACCGCTGGTTCTGGAAGCTGCCGGCGAAACGCCCGACATCGCCGCCCTCCTGTCCTTTCCCGACCTGGAATCGGCCAGGGCCTGGCGGGAAGACCCGGAGCTCGCCGCCACGCACGCCTTGCGCAACAAGGGCGGCAAGTCGACGATCGTCATGCTGCCGGGCTGAGGCGAACGAGAGGCAGGGCTTTTGTTTGCGTAAGCTGACGTGTTCCGGTCGGCTCGATTATTCCCATTCGAGCCGGCCGTTATCGGCCCGAGGTCTGGCCACTGGCCTCCGATTTAGCCCTGCCGACCAATTATAAGGCGCTGGGAATCAATGCGTTTTCGCAGTCACCAGGCCTTCCGGCTCCAAAAGCCATACCCGCTTGCTCCCCTCTCCCCCCTTGAGGGGGAGATGTCCGTGAAACGGACAGAGGGGGGGTGAAGCGGTCCCGCGAATTCGGAAAAGCCGTTTCATTCCGAGAGGCTGCCCCTCTGTTTCCTGTCGGAGACATCTCCTCCTCAAGGGGGGAGACGGGAGCAAGTGCCAAGTCCGATTTCCGCCTGTTGCCTTCGCACCTGCCTGCGCGGAGGGCAAAGCCTTGTCCCATCGTCCATTCTTTAGGCGGCTTGCCTGTCGTTGGCCCGAAAAACCGGAGGTTTGTCCGCAATAACGTGGCACGAAACTTGCGATTACTCCCGAGGTCAAAGGACCGCATTGGGGGATTAACATGAGCGGAAACGCAGCGCGTCTAAGCGCAATTTCAACGATCACATCGACACCGCCGGTTGAATCGGGTTTCGATTTTGCTTCCAGCCCGACCAGCAGCGTCTGGGGCCAGAATGTTTTCAGCCTGAACGAGATGGAGCAGCGCCTTCCCAAGGCGATTTTCAAGTCGCTGAAAAACACCATCACATCGGGTGAGCCCCTGGACATCGACACGGCCGATGCCGTCGCCGAGGCGATGAAGACCTGGGCGATCTCGAAGGGCGTGACCCATTACGCGCACGTCTTTTATCCGCTCACGGGCCTGACCGCCGAAAAGCACGATTCCTTCTTCGATCCCGACAGCAACGGCGGAACCATCGGCACCTTCGCGGGCAAGGCGCTGATACAGGGGGAGCCCGACGGGTCCTCCTTTCCCAATGGCGGCATCCGCCAGACCTTCGAGGCGCGCGGCTACACGATCTGGGACGTGACGAGCGCTGCCTATATCATCGAGAACCCCAACGGGACGACGCTGTGCATTCCGACGGCATTCGTTTCCTGGACCGGAGAAGCGCTCGACAAGAAGACGCCGGTCCTCAGGTCGATGCAGGCGCTCAACAAACATGCGCAGCGGGTCCTGAAGTTCTTCGGCACCAATGGCCCGTTTGTCTCTTCCTCGGCCGGCGCCGAGCAGGAGTATTTTCTGGTCGACAATCATTTCTTCTACGCGCGCCCGGATCTGCTGGCTGCCGGCAGAACCCTTTTCGGGTCGCCACCGCCGAAGGGTCAGGAGTTTGACGACCATTATTTCGGCGCCATCCCGGAACGTGTGCAGGCCTTCATGTTCGAAGTCGAGCGCGAATGCTTCAAGCTCGGCATTCCGGCCAAGACCCGGCACAACGAGGTGGCCCCCGGTCAGTTCGAACTCGCCCCGGTCTATGAAATGGCGAATGTCGCGACGGATCACCAGCAACTGGTCATGACCACCTTGAAGAAGGTGGCCCAGAAATACGGCATGACGTGCCTGCTGCACGAGAAGCCCTTCGCCGGTGTCAACGGCAGCGGCAAGCATGTGAACTTTTCGATGGGGTCTCCGAAGGCGGGTAATCTGTTCGATCCCGGCGATACACCGGCGGAAAACGCACAGTTTCTCGTCTTCTGCGCCGCGATGATCTCGGCGGTCTACAAACACGCCAAGCTGCTGCGCAACGTCGTCGCCTCCGCCTCGAACGATCACCGCCTGGGGGCCAACGAGGCCCCGCCCGCCATCCTCTCCGTGTTCCTTGGCACCGAGCTCAACCAGGTGATGGAATCCATCGTCAACGGCAGCCCGGTGACCTCCAGGAAAACGCCGCTCAACATCGGTGTCGATGTGCTGCCGCAGATCCCGAAGGATTCCGGCGACCGCAACCGCACCAGCCCGATGGCCTTTACCGGCAACCGGTTCGAATTCCGTGCCGTCGGTTCCAACCAGTCCATCGCCGGGCCGATGGTCGCCATGAACACCATCATGGCGGAAGCGCTCGATGAAGCGGCAACGGCACTGGAGGCGTCCGATACCAGTACGCAGGAGAAGCTCGGCGCGGCCGTTGCGGCCTACGTGAAGACCGTCTGGCAGGACTGTTCGAGCGTTGTCTTCAACGGCGACGGCTATGCCGCTGAATGGCAGGTCGAGGCGGCAAAGCGCGGCCTTCCCAATCTTGTCGCGACGCCGGATGCCCTCGGTGTCATCAAGGAACAGACCTACACCGATCTGTTCGCCAAATACGGCGTCCTGTCGGAACGCGAACTGGACTCGCGCTACGAGGTCTATTCCGAGCAATATATCGCCAGCGTGAACGTCGAATCCAACCTGGTCGTGGAAATGGCCAGGACGATGATCTTCCCGGCGGCGGTGCGCTACCAGGGCGAACTCGCGGCAAGCCTCGTCAACCTGAAGGCATTGGGCATCGAGGCGGACCATGACACCCTTACCAAGGTGACCGGCCTCATCAAGAAGCTTCAGGATTCCGTCGCGGAGCTGGTCGCCCTGAAGGCCAGCGAGCACGACGCACAGAACGTCGCCGCCCACTGCTTCATGATCAAGGAGACGGTGCTGCCGAAAATGCTGGAAGTCCGCGGCTACGTGGACGCGCTGGAAGAACTGGTGGCCGACGACCTGTGGCCGCTGCCGACCTATCAGGAAATGCTGTTTATCAAGTAGGACTTGAGAAACGGAAATTGGGCCTGTGCGGCGGTGCGCGCCGGACAGGCCTTAAAAGCAGTGCTGCCCCTCACGCCACCGGCTTGACCAGCCGCATCCGCCACGTCACGCCCTTCTTGTCCGATACCAGACGGTAGTCGTCGAGCACGTCCCACTTCGCCGCGTCGTCGGTTGCCTGCCACAGGGCGTCGATCAGGCGGTTGGCGCCCGATTCGGGGCGTTTGGGGGAGTACATGGACAGGGCAATGACGCCGTCGGGTTTCAGGAAAGGACGATAGCGGGCGACGAGGGCGGCCGGGTCCTCGGCGAAATGCAGGACCTCGTTGAAGACGATTGCCGAGAAGGTTTCGCCTTCTTTTGGCTCGAACGTGTGCATGTCGCCGGCGCGCAAGCTCGCGATGGCTGGATCGACGTTGGCGATTTCGAGCGAGGCAGGGGAGAGATCCATGCCGACATAGCGCTTGATGCCCATCGGCTGCAGGCGCTCGTACAACAGCCCCTCGCCGCAGCCGATGTCGAGAACCTCGTCCATGGCGCCGGTCAGAGAGAGCCACATGCCGATGATGCCGTAGCGGCCACTTTCGGGCAGCGAGCGCAGGAAGGCCCAGCGCCCGGCTTCGTATTCCTCATCCCAGCCTTCGGCGGTGGTGGCGTTTTTCGACATGGTGTTTCCTGACGGCAAAGGCGGGCCGCAAAGCCCGCCGGAACGAATGGATTTTCAGTGCATCACTTATAGGGATCCGCCGCGTCGCGCAAACCGTCGCCGAGAAAATTGAACGCCAGAACCACGATAATGATCGGCAGCACCGGCGCCATCAGCCAGGGATAGACGGTGACCACGGAAATGTTCTGCGCCTCGTTCAAGAGAACGCCCCAGGAGACGGCGGGACGGCGCAGGCCGAGATTGAGGTAGGACAGCGCGGTTTCGCCCAGGATCATCGCCGGGATGGACAGGGTCGCCGAAGCGATGATGTGGCTGGTGAAGCCGGGCAGCAGATGGCGGGTGATCACCCGGCCGGGCTTGGCGCCCATGAGCACCGCGGCCTTGGCGTATTCCTCCTCGCGCAGGGACAGCAGCTTGGAGCGCACCGCGCGCGCCAGCCCCGGCCAGTCGAGCAGGCCGAGAATGATCGTCAGGCCGAAATAGATCCACACCGGACCCCAGGTGACCGGCAGCGCCGCCGAGAGCGCCATCCACAGGGGCAGTTCCGGCAGGGACCTGATGATTTCGATCATCCGCTGGATCATGTTGTCGAGGAAGCCGCCGAAATAGCCGGCGATGCCGCCGAAGAACAGCCCGAGCACGATCGAGATCGTCACGCCGACGATGCCGACCGTGAGCGACAGCCTGGCGCCGTAGACAAGACCGGAGAACTGGTCACGGCCGAGCCTGTCGGTGCCCAGAAGGAAAAGCGTTCCCCCTTCCGCCGGACAGAACAGGTGAAAGCCGGTGTCGAACAGCCCCCAGAATTCATAAGGCGCACCGCCGCAGAAGAAGCGGATCCGCTGCACATCGCTCGTATCGTCCGTGAAGACCCATTGCAGGGTCTCCATGTCGAGGGACGACGTCATGCCGTAGACGAACGGCCCGACCAGCCGGCCCTCGTGGAAGAGGTGAACCGGCTGCGGCGGCGCGTAAAGGTGGTCGCTGTCGCGCAGGTTCGGCGTATAGGGCGCGATCGTCTCGGCGAAGGGAACGCAGAGGTAGAACAGGATCAGGACGACCCCCGACCAGACCGCAAGCTTGTGGCGCTTGAACTTCCACCACATGATCTGCCACTGGGACGCCTGGAAGAAGCGTTCCTGCGCGGCCGTCATCTCCTCGGTGACGGCCGGATTGAACGGGGCCGGATCGACGTAATGTTCCACATTCCGCGCCGGGGTCTGGTCTTTCGCGCTCTTGTCTTTCTGGTCCATGCTCATGACGAGGCCCTCCCGCCGAGACGTATCCTGGGATCGAGGACCGCCAGCAGCAGATCGGAGATCAGCATCCCGATCAGTGTGAGCACCGCGACAAAGAGCAGGATGAAGCCGGAGAGGAACTGATCCTGCGACTGCAGGGCCGACAGCAGGACGGGACCGACGGTCGGCAGGCTCATCACCACGGAGACGATCACAGAGCCGGAGACCAGCGACGGGATCAGGTTGCCGATATCGGCGATGAACGGGTTGATGGCCATCCGCAGCGGATATTTGATCAGAAGCTGGGTTTCCTTCAGGCCCTTGGCCCGGCCCGTGGTGACATACTGCTTGTGCAGTTCATCGAGAAGATTGGCGCGCAGGCGCCGGATCATGGCGGCGGTTCCGGACGTTCCGATGACGATGGTCGGGATGATCAGATGCGCCAGCACCGACATCGCCTTGTCGAAGCTCCAGGGCTGGTCGATATATTGCGGCGCCATCAGGCCGCCGACGGACAGGCCGAACCAAAGATTGAAAAGATACAGCAGTATCAGCGCCAGCAGGAAGTTGGGCGTCGCCAGCCCGATATATCCCAGGAACGTGAAGCCGTAGTCTCCCCAGGAATATTGCCGGGTCGCCGAGTAGATCCCGATCGGAAAGGAGACGACATAGACGAAGAGGATCGTGGCGAAGTTGAGCACGACGGTCAGCGGCAGCGTCGGGCCGACAACCTGGTCGACCGGCTTGTCGAACTCGAACGACCAGCCCCAGTTGCCCTGGATGAGGCCGTCCAGACCGTGCGGTCCCGGCCACAGGCCGACCCACACGAAGTAGCGTTCGAAAAACGGCCTGTCGAGCGAGAACTCCCTGCGCAGGAATTCCAGCTTGGCGATGGAGGACTGTTCGCCGGTGGATTTCAGCGCCGCGATCTGGTTGGAAATATAATCTCCGGAGGGAAGTTCGATGATGAAGAATATCAGCAGGCTGATCACCAACAACGTCGGGACCATCATCAATATCCGGCGAAAAATATAATAAAGCACCTAATATCCCCTCTGCCCCGACCTTGTCCGCAGGGCAGTCCCCGGAACAACCTGTTCTCGAACGGACGCAGGTTACTCCAACATTTTTCAACCGATCAACCTGTCCGCTTTCTCCTGGCCTCATTCGAAAGCGATTTGATCCTGATTTATCCCGCTCAGGCAGCCCGCACTAAAGGTCAAATTCCGTTTCGACAGTATGACGTTTCCAAAACGACGGTAATCGTCGCGGTACGGATTTTCCCCGGCAGGCGTTTTAAGATGCGGACGTTTCAGGCTGAAGCGGCGGAACCGGCCGCCGCTTAATATCCATGCAATTCCGCGAACCCTGCCTCATTGCGCTCCGGGCTTAGTCGGCCTTGTAGAACTCATCCATGCGGTGAATGCCGAAATGCGCGCCCGGGTCCCAGCCGTAGATGCCTTCAAGCGGAACGTTCTCGATATCCTTGATCACCACCGGCTGGGGAACGCTGGAAACCAGACCGATATGGATGGTTTCGTCGGCGTGAATCTGCAGCATTTCCTCCCAGATCTTCGTCCGCTCTTCCGGCGTTCTGGAAGTGAGCCAGGAATTGTACAGTTCCATCAGGCGCTCGGCAGGTTTCCAGTCCGGCTTTTCGCCACCCTCGCCGCCGGTCTCGTAATAGTCACCCCAGGCATTCCAGCTCAACCTGTCACCATGCACCGGTGCGTAGTCTTCCGGCGGCATTTCGGAGGTCGGGATACCGTTCTCGAAGCCCCACCAGACGGACATGACCAACTCGCCGGTAATCGACCGTTCACGCATGTTGTCGCGCTGGCTCGGCTTCGCGAACAGCTCGACGCCGACCTCTTTCCACATCTCGGTGACGAGTTCCAGGGCATCGTCCTGCACCTGTTCCTCGCCCGCCGTCTCAACGATGATTTCCAGCGGACGTCCGTCAGGCATCAGACGGATGCCGTCGTCGTTACGTTCCGTCAGGCCGATTTCATCCAGCAGCGCATTCGCCTGTTCCGGATCGTAATCCGCCCACTTGGTCGTATATTCGGCCTTGTAGAGCGGGCTGGCGGGCAGAACGGTATCGTTGCCCGGTTTGCCGAGACCGAAGAACAGCACGCGGTTGAGCAGCTTGCGGTCGATCGCCAGCGACAGCGCGTGGCGGAAACGGGTGTCCCGAAGCAACTCGCGCCAGACCGGATCCTTGACCGTCATGTTCGGCTGGATCGTGATTTCCGACCCCTTGGTGTTTGCCCAGAGAGCCGTCGTGTAGTCGTTCTGCTTTTCGCCCTTCTTGAGCACGGTGATATCGGCAAAGTTGAGATTGCGTGCCTGAAGATTGCTCTCGCCCGCCTGGGACTTCGCCGGGATCAGCTTGCCGTCGGCAACGGTCATGACGACGTCGTCGATATAGGGAAGCTGCTGACCCTCGGTGTCGACCCGGTGGTAAAAGGGATTGCGTTCCAGAATGAACCGCAGATCGCTGTCGTCGCGCTTGCGCACCCAGGGCTGAAGGCTGGGAATATCGACATTCTGGGCGTTGTACATGTCGTCTTTTTTGTTGTGCAGCGGCGCCCAGCTGCGCGCCTTCACCTTTTCCGCTTCGCCGGCGATGAAATCAGGGTCGCCGTATTTTTCGTGAAACTGCTTCAGGTAATGCGCCGGACGGTAGATGAACGGCGGGCGCGCCTTGGCCAGTTCCGGCAGGAAAAGCGGGTTCGGATCGTCCCAGGTGAAGCGCACGGTGGTCTCGTCCAGAACCTCGAAGACGGGGGGCTTGCCGTTGACCTGAAGGAAGGGCGGCAGTCCGGAGGGGTTCAGGCTCTCGTTGCTGACGACGTCCTCGAAATAATACCGGATATCCTCGGCGCCGAAGGGGTGGCCGTCCGACCATTTGTGCCCCTTGCGGGTCTGCAGCGTGAAGATCCGGCCGTCCTCGACTTGCACGTCTTTCAGGATGTCCGGAACAAGTTCGAGCTGCTCGTCGTAGCCGACCAGGCGCGCATAGCCCCACACGTTGATCAGGCGGACATCCTTGGCGCGGCCGATCAGCGTGTCGATCGATCCGCCCTGCTTGCCGATCTGGCGGCCCTTGGCTTCAAGGTCCACGACCAGTGGTTCGGCGGGCAGCCGCTCCGCCACCGGCGGCAGGGAAGGATCGAGGCCCGGTGTTTCCTTCAGGTCCAGCGCGGCCAGCGGCCCCGCGATCAGTGCGGCGGTCAGGAACAGACCCGCCCTTAGAGAATTCAAAAGCGTCATGCTGCAGTCCCCTCAAGCGCCCCGGCATTCTTCAGGCCGGGTGCACAGACAAAATGATCCGGTTCCATTTCGACGAGTGACGGCTCGAGACCGTCTGTCAGGCGGAAGGGTTCCGGCCAAAGTTGCGGCTCCGATGCCCGTTTGGCATCGAGAGCGGCAAAATCCAGTTGCGCCGACAGGTCCGGTTCGGGAACCGCGGACAGCAGCGCCTTGGTATAGGGATGAAGCGGATTGCCGGTCACGGTGCGCGTCTCGCCCATTTCCACGAGGCGGCCGCGGCACATCACGGCAATCCGGTCCGCAAGGTAGTCTACCACCGCCAGATTGTGGCTGACGAACAGGTAGGTAAGATTGAGATCCCGTTTCAGATCCTGCAACAGGTTGAGGATCTGCGCCTGAACCGACACGTCCAGGGCGGAGGTCGGTTCGTCGCACAGGATGAATTCCGGATTGAGCGCGAGCGCCCGGGCGATGCCGATGCGCTGGCGCTGGCCGCCGGAGAAGGAATGCGGATAGCGGCGCAGGAAGCGCGGATCGAGACCGACCAGGTCCATCAGGCTGCGTGCGCGTTCCGCGCGCTCCTGCGGCGTGCCGATGCCGTGCACCTCGAAAGGTTCCATCAGGATATCGTTGATGGTCATGCGCGGATTGAGCGAGGAGAACGGATCCTGGAAAATCAGCTGCACCCGCCGGCGGTAATCCATCAGATCCGGCCCCTTCAGCTTGGCGATGTCTTCCAGTCCCTTGCCGCGGTTATAAAGAACCTTGCCGCCCTGCAGATTGATTGCCCGCAGGATCGCCTTGGCGGCTGTGGTCTTGCCGGAACCGGATTCGCCGACCAGCCCGAGACATTCGCCGCGGCGGATGGTCAGGTTGACGTCGTCAAGAGCGGTAAGGGTCTTGGCCTTGCCACCGAGAAGCGAGCCTTTGCGCAGGGTGAACGTCTTGGTGACATCGCGCATTTCCACCAGCGGCTCGCCGGGAGCGACGTCGCAATGCGGCCGGTTGCGGGTCAGATCCCCGGACTTCAGGATGATCGGACGGATCGGCACCAGCCGTTCGTCCCTGTCCATGTGGAAACTCGGCACCGCGTTGAGCAGGGCCTTGAGGTAATCGTGCTGAGGATCGGTAAAAAGTTGTTGGGCGGTGCCCTTTTCCATGATGCGGCCGTGGTAGATGACCGCGATCTCGTCGGCCATGTTGGCGACCACGCCGAAATCGTGGGTGATCAGCAGCACCGACATGCGCAGTTCGGCCTGGACCTCACGGATGAGCTTGAGGATATCCGCCTGGATCGTCACATCGAGGGCGGTGGTCGGTTCGTCGGCGATCAGCAGCGCCGGCCGGCAGATCATCGCCATGGCGATCATCGCCCGCTGCCGCAAGCCGCCGGAGAGCTCGAACGGATAGGTGTCGAGCGCCCGTTCGGGGTCCGGGAACTGGACCAGGCGGAGCATTTCCCTGGTGAGCTTTCGGGCTTGCGCGCCCGAGACATTGCGATGCAGAAGCGCCGCCTCGCCGATCTGGTCGCCGATCGTATGCAGCGGCGACAGGGAGGTCATGGGCTCCTGAAAGATGATCGCGATGCGGTTGCCGCGCAGATGCCGCATCCGCGGCCCCTTGCGCTCCAGCGTGGCGATGTCGACAGGCGGCTCGGCGCCGGTCGGGTCCGCCAGGATCACCTTGCCGGACGTGATCGCCGCCGCCTGAGGCAACAGACCCATGATCGTCTGGGAGATGACCGTCTTGCCCGAACCGGATTCCCCCACGAGCGCAACCGTCCGGTTTTCGGGCACCACGAACGACACATCGTCGACGGCCCGGATAAAACCTTCCGCTGTATTGAAATCTACTGTCAGTCCCTCGATCGAGAGAACATTCACCGCGCTTTTCCTTCCCGCCCAGGATTGTTTGCGAGTGGCTTACTAAGCCCATATTGCAATACAAAGACAACCAAAATCGCGAGAGGATAGCAATGCAGAAAAGCGGTGGCAGTGTCTGTGATTTGCATCACATTTGAAAAAATTCCTTTTTTTAATCAGAATCTTGGTCCCGGCCCGGGTCCAGGCGAGGATTTGGGGCAAGTCCTTTCAGATACGGATTCCCGAATTTCTGCCTTCCTGCTGTTCCGGCAGGCTGTTGCGGCCTTAAACGACCGGAAGACAGATCGTGCCGCGGCCAGCAAGCGTCCGCGGCAGAAGTCAACCTTGCAGGTTTTCCTGCAGAAATGTGCGCACCGATGCGGCCGGGCGTCCGATCAACCGCTCGAGCATCGGATCGGTGGCGGCGAATTCTCCAGCCCGTGCGGCCAGGAAATAGCCCATCATGATCTCCACCGCACGTTCCGGCATGCCGCCTGCCCTTGCACCCGCCATCCAGGCCTCATCGTCCACCACATCGCGTGTCACCGGTTTACCCAGGGCACCGGAGGCCAGTGCGGCGAGACCGGCAAGATCCAGCGCCTGCCCGGCGGCAAGGGGCGGCGTTGGGCCATCGACCTCCTCAACGCCCGCCAGCATGGCAGCATCGGCCGTGGCAAGGTCGTCATGCGTGGTCCAGGCAACCTTGCCGTCCTGCGGGACTGCAAGCAGCCCGTCCGCAAAGCCCCGGGCATTCATCATAAGTGCGCTGGCGGCATAGAAGCCGTGGCGAAGGGCGGTCCAGGCCAGTCCGGATCCCTCCAGCATGCGCTCCGTTGCCGCGTGATCGCGTCCGGGTGGAAACTGCGAGGCTTCAGAGGCGGAGACCTGGCTCGTGTAGAGCAATCGTTCGGCGCCAACCTGCTTTGCAGCGGCTATCGCAACGCTGTGCTGCGCGAGCGGATCGCCGCCGGTGGCGGCCGCGTTGGAGGAAACCAGCAAAATCCGCTCGGCGCCGTCGAAGGCGGTCAGCAGGCTTGGGAGGTCCGTGTAGTCGCCGCGCCGCACCCGGACGCCGAGGGCGGACAGATCGCGCGCGCGCTCCGGGTCCCGGACGCTGACCCCGATCCGGCCTGCGGGCACAAGAGAGAGAAGATGTTCGACGATCCTGCGGCCAAGCTGGCCTGTAGCGCCTGTGACAATCAGCATGATGGTGTTCCGTTCCCTGGCTGAACAAAGAGAGAGAAGCGCTCCAGACGACAGCCTCGATATGCGTTGCCGAACCACTTCCGCTGACCAGAATGACTGTTTCCTGGTGATTGATAATCCGGCGCATTCCAAATACTCTGTTCTCTATGGCGAACAATCGTGATGACCCGAGCCTCGATGACCTTTCCATCCTGCTTTCCGTGCTGGAAGAGGGCGGGTTTCGCGCCGCGTCAAAGCGGCTCGGGATTTCTCCGTCGAACGTCAGCGAGACCGTTTCACGGCTCGAGGCACGGCTCGGAGTACCGCTTTTGCTGCGGACGACACGCAGTGTCATGCCGACCGAGTCCGGGCGCAGCCTTGCCGAACGCATCACTCCGCTGATTGCGGAAACACGGGCAGCTCTCGCCGATGCGGCAAGCTCCAAAGGCAAGGTCAGCGGCAGGCTCACGCTCAACGTGCCCGGTGCGGTCGTGCCGGATGTTCTGCCGCCCATCATCGACCGTTTTCTGCTGCTTCATCCTGACGTGAAGATCGAACTCGTGGTCGAGAACAGTCTGGTGGACGCCATCGCCAAGGGGTGCGATGCGGGTATCAGATATGGTGAGCAACTGGCGCAGGACATGATTTCCGTGCCCATCGGCCCGCGCTCTCAACAGCTTGCGCTTGCCGCCGCGCCCGCCTACCTCGCGGCTCGCAACGTCCCTTGCGAACCGGACGAACTGCTCGATCACGATTGCATCCGTTACCGCCTTCCCAGCGGCCCTTTGTTGCCGTGGGAGTTGCGCAAGGGCAAGGAGGCGATAACGGTCGACCCGCGGGCGCGCCTGATTCTCAGCGTGAATTCGGTGCATACGGCGATAATCTACGCCCGCCTCGGACACGGAATTATCCGGACCTTCCGGAACTGGCTCGAAGATGACTTCGACGCAGGAACGCTGCGGCCCGTGCTGCAAGACTGGTGGCCGACGCTCGACGGTCCGCGCCTCTACTATCCCGGCCGGCTTGTGCCGGCACCGCTTCGAGCCTTCATAGAACTGGTCGCGCGGGAACGGCCGCCAACATGACCGGTCCCGACAAAACCCTCAAGCCCGGGCATTCGGCTGGTTTTCGGGACTACTGCGCTGCGGTGACGGATTGGGTTGCGGCCTGGGCGGCCTCGGGTGCCGGAAACGGATCCAGCCAGTAAACTTCCATGAGACCGCTGCGGCCGCGCAGATGATGCGCCCCGACCGGCCGGTGGTTACGCTCCAGGGGAAGCTGCCCGATGGTATCGGCGCTTGCCAGGATGATCACCTCGGGGCTTCCGGGAGCTTCCTTGCCCAGTGTCTGCAGGCGCTCGGCCGCATTCACCGTATCTCCGACGACCGTGTAGTTCCAGCGGTCGAGCGCGCCCACATTGCCCACAACCGCCTGCCCGGTGTGAATGCCGATCCGCAGGGACATTTTCGGGCGGCCATTCTCCTCAGCCGACTCGTTGGCCATGCGAAGAGCCGAGGCGATCCGGCGGGCGGTCCTTACCGCCGCTTCGGCATGATCGGGCCGCGCGTCCGGGGCGCCCCAGAAGGCCAGCATGCCGTCGCCCAGGAACTTGTCGACCGTGCCGCCCTCCCCTTCAACGGCTTCCACCAGAATGGCAAAATGATCGTTCAGAAGCCGCGCCGTTTCTTCGGCGGACAGATGTTCGGACAGGGCTGTGAAACCGACAATATCGGTAAATACAATCGTCAGCTCCGCTTCCCGTGCTTCGGCCGCGTCCCCGCCGCCAAGACGCATGAGTTTGATGAACAGCGAGCGCGGCACATAGGTGTTCATGGCCTTCAGGCCTTCCACCATTGAGTTGAACGCCACGGCGACCTGATCGACTTCCGCAACCCGGCTGCGCGGCAGCGGCTCGACTTCATTCAGGGACAAGGTTCCGACCCGCTGTGACTGAATGGCGAGGTTGCGCAGTGGTTTTGCGACCCTCCGGCCCAGCCAGAAGGCGATCAGAACGGAGACCACCAATGCGCCGAGGCCGACGAACATCGACCCCGCCAGCCGCGTGACTTCCCGGGAGATGGCCGCGCCGCGATAATCGCGATAATACCGCCCGATGATCCACGGCTTGTCGCTGAAGCCCTCGACGCTGGCCTTCATCATGATGAACTCGTTTTCATCGGCTGTCTCGACGACAAATACGCCGATACCGCGATCAGCGGCTTTCTTGAATTCATCAAGCGGCTGTTCGTTCGCCATGGCGGCAAGCACCGGGTCTCCCGCGGATTGCCAGGAAGCCGGGAGCTTGTTCTTTATGCTTCCTCCGGACTGCAGCCAGTCCTCGTCGGAATGCATGATGACCTGACCGTCGCCGGAAATGATGAAGACAGTATTCTCAGCCCCCTCATCCTGGGCGGTGACGATGTGAGCCAGGTCTTCCATGGAACTGGCCGCGGTCAGAATGCCGACGACCCCGCCATCCCGGACGAGCGGAACCGAAACATTGGCAAACAGACCCACTTCGTGCTGTACGAGCGGCCCCCACTTCGGCGGGCTGTCCGCCGCGAGCTGGGGAATTTCATGCATGTCCATGCCCGGTGGCGGCACGTCCGATTCGATCCGCCACAGTTTTCCCGACGGCGACCGGTACAAACCGATCCGTCTGCCCTCCGGATCGGTTACCGCCAGCGTACTCACATCGGTATTGGAGTTCAGGACGATCGCGAGGTCTTCCAAGGCCTTATCCGGGTTTTCGAACCCGATCTTGCCGTCGTCAAAATAGGGCTTCAGTCCGACAACCACGTTTTCCAGGGACCTGAAATGCGTGCGAAGCTGTGCTTCGAGCGCTTCGGTACTCAGTATGGCCTTGTCGTTGAGAAGCGAAAAAGTATTGCGGTAATTCGCCGAGCCGGACAGGCCCAGGACGAGGCCGATGGCGATTGCCACGAAGGCACCGAAACCAACCCCGACGATAATCGTCAAAGGCCACTTCATGCGCCGTCCTGTGCGTAACCTGATCGCCATCGGGCGGTGTCCTTATCTTAATTGGAGCATCCGGCGTTCCGTTGAACGCAGACACGATGCTCCAACACTCTAAAAGTCGATCAATTTCAGATCCGCAATCGATTCCGACTGGAAGTCTGTCGATCCAAAAGGCAGCTTACCTGCCAAAGAGTTGGCATCAAATTAAGGCAAATTCCGCAAGCAACGTATCTGAACGGTTTAAAATTGTATCAGGACCGGGCCGGCACCAGTTTACGCAAGGCAAGATCCTGCAGAAGTATGATTGTCTTGGCGTCACAGATCTCTCCGGTACGAATCATTTCCAGCGCCTTTGAGAGCGGTACGTGAAGGACTTCTATGTCCTCCCCTTCCCGTTTCTCGCCCCCGCCTTCGGAAACCTTGTCGTTCAAATGGTATGTGCCGGCGAAAAAACAAAGGTATTCTGTCACTGATCCCGGGCTCATGTGGACATCGAAGAGATGTTCCAGGCGGGAGACGTCGAAGCCGGTCTCCTCGATCAGTTCCGCCCGCATCCGGTCCTCCGGGTGGGCGCCTTCCAGCAGGCCCGCCGGCGTTTCGATCAGGAAAGGGTCCTTGCCGCTCAACCACACCGGCAGGCGGAACTGCCGGGTCAGCAGAACACAATCCGTGTCCGGATTGTAAAGCAGGCAGGTTGCGCCGTTCCCCCTGTCATAGGCTTCGCGGGTCTGTTCCTGCCAGGTTCCGTCCCGGCGCCGGAACCTGAATCTGTATCTGGTCAGTGTTCCCCAGTCGTCGGAAAGGACGCTGGTCGCCAGGATTTTCAGGAACTCCGGTTCAGCCATGATGTCACCCAGATTTCAGATTTCGAGGACGCCCCGCGGGGAATATGCCCGGCCGGCGGGTCAATCGGACATGTCTGGATCGTCGCCATCGGGTGCCAATCCGAGCTCGGCCAGAATCTCCTGCGTATGCTCCCCGAGCGCGGGTGCCGCGCGCTCCAGAACGAGCGAAGCGTTCCTGAAACGGATCGGCGTGCGAACCGAGGCGACCGAACCGCCCGCGACCCCACCCGCCGGAAGTTCGACCTTCAGGTCCCTGTGCCTCACTTGCGTATCGTTGAAGACATCTTCCACCGAATTGATCGGCCCGGCGGGCACGCCTTCCAGCTCCAGCGCCTCCAGAAGATCGTCGCGCATCCGCGACGCGGTCTGCGCGCACAGAAGCGGAACCAGCTCCGACCTTGCCGCGACCCGGGCGGCATTGGTGGCGAATTTCGCCTCTTCCGTCAGCTCCGGCAGGCCGAGCACGCCGCATAGACGCCGGAACTGGCCGTCGTTGCCGACAGCGATGATCAGATGGCCGTCCCTTGCCGGAAAAACCTGGTAGGGCACGATATTCGGATGGGCGTTGCCAAGCCGCTTGGGGGATTTTCCGGAGACAAAATAATTGAGCGCCTGATTGGCGAGAACGCCGACCTGGGTGTCCAGAAGCGCCATGTCCACCCATTCGCCCTCGCCCGTTTCATCGCGCCGCCGCAGCGCGGCGAGAATTCCGACGACGCCGTAAAGACCGGTGAAGATATCGGCGAAGGCAACGCCGACCTTCTGCGGGTCTCCCTCCGGCTCGCCGGTCAGGTCCATGATCCCGCCCATGCCCTGGATCATGAAGTCGTATCCCGCGCGGCGGGCATAGGGTCCGTCCTGACCGAATCCGGTGATCGAGCAGTAGATCAGCTTCGGGTTGATGTGCCGCAGGCTTTCATAGTCCAGCCCGTATTTGGCAAGTCCCCCGACCTTGAAGTTCTCGATCAGGACGTCCGCGTCCGCGACCAGCCTGCGAACGATCGCCCGGCCTTCATCGGTGCGGAAATCGACCGCAATCGAGCGCTTGCCGCGATTGCAGGCATGAAAATAGGCCGCGTCCCGGTCCTGCCCCGCCTCGTCCTTGAGAAAGGGCGGCCCCCAGCCTCTGGTGTCGTCCCCTTGCGGGCTTTCGACCTTGATCACATCCGCGCCCAGATCGGCAAGGGTCTGCCCCGTCCAGGGGCCGGCCAGAATCCGGGCGAGTTCGACAACCTTGATGCCCTTGAGCGGCGCGGTCATGCACGGATCCTCGGATTTCAGACTTCCGCGGCCTTGCGGTAGATATGATAGCGGCCCTGATGAATGCCTTCCGGTTTCTCAAGGGATTCGAAATTCGACAGATGAAGCTCGAGCGCTGTCAGAACGTATCCACCGACAGCCATGCGCTCATTTACCAGCGGTTCGAGCCAGTCGACGATGGCAAGATCGTTGGTCGGATCCGCGGAGCCGATATCGATATGGGCAAAGGACGCCCTGGCGCCGACACGGGGGCCACAAAAGGCAAGCGTGTCGCGAATGTCGCCCAGGATCATGTGCTCGGCATCCGGCGCGCAGCTCGGATGACAGTTCATGGCCAGATCGAACACGAAGATCTCCTTTGCCGGATAGATTTCCCGCAGGTGATCGTAGGTGCGGCCGTTGCCCAGGCCCAGTTCGAGGACAGGTCCATCGACTTCGTTGACCTTGTCGACCAGATATTCCAGCAGGATTTTCTGGGAGGTCATGCGGCGGATAAAACTGTCCAGACGGCTCATTAAGAAGGTTCCTGTTGCTGACAACGCCTCTCACATAGACAATGCCTTGCGCAAGGTCAAAGCCGTCTCTGACAATTCGCTGTTACGGTTTCCCGGCTACCCGTTGGCCATTCCGGGGAAACTGGACTTTGCCACAATCACCGATCATGCTAACGGCTGTTGTTCCGGCCCGGCCCTCGCGCACCGGTCGCCGCAATCCGTTTGCCCAATTTGCTTCAGGAGACATCGATGCGTTCCGAAACGGCGCCGGCTATCCGGCTGGAAGACTACCGACCGCCTGCCTACCGCATCGACAAGGTTCATCTGAACGTTCTGCTCGAGCCGGCGGCCACGAAGGTCACGGCCACTCTGTCGTTCGCCAGAGCCGCAAGCACGGAAGAAGGCACGCCTCTGGTTCTCGATGGCGATGAGCTTACCCTGACCGGCCTGAAACTGAACGGCGAGGACCTGCCGCAAACCGCTTATGCCGCCACTCCCGACCGGCTGGAAATCCAGAACCCGCCGGCCGCGCCTTTCGAGCTGACCATAGAGACCGAAATCAATCCGGACACCAATACCAAGCTGATGGGGCTTTTCCGGTCCTCGCGAACCTTTTGCACCCAGTGCGAGGCGGAAGGCTTCCGGCGCATCACCTATTTCCTGGACCGGCCCGACGTCCTTGCGGTCTATACAACGCGCATTGAGGCGTCGAAAGCGGAATGCCCTGTGCTGCTCGGCAACGGCAACCTCGTGGAAACGGGCACGGTCGACGGGACGGACCGTCACTATGCCCTCTGGCACGACCCGCATCCCAAACCGGCCTATCTGTTCGCCCTGGTTGCCGGAGATCTCGCACAGGTCCCGGACCGGTTCACCACGGCCTCCGGGAAGGAAGTCGCGCTCAACATCTATGTGGAGCATGGCAAGGAGACCTTGTGCGCCTGGGCCATGGATTCGCTCAAGCGCTCCATGCGCTGGGACGAAGAGGTCTTCGGCCGCGAATACGATCTGGACGTCTTCAACATCGTCGCCGTGTCGGACTTCAACATGGGCGCGATGGAGAACAAGGGCCTCAACATCTTCAACGACAAATATGTGCTGGCCGATCCGGAAACCGCGACCGACCAGGACTACGCCAATATCGAGGCGGTGATCGCGCACGAGTATTTCCATAACTGGACCGGCAACCGCATCACCTGCCGCGACTGGTTCCAGCTCTGCCTCAAGGAAGGCCTGACGGTGTTCCGCGATCAGGAATTTTCCGCCGACATGCGTTCGCGTCCGGTCAAGCGCATCGCCGATGTGAGCCTGCTGAAATCCCACCAGTTCCCGGAAGACGCCGGACCGCTGGCCCATCCCGTGCGGCCGCGGCTCTATCACGAAATCAATAACTTCTATACGGCCACCGTTTACGAGAAGGGCGCCGAAGTCGTGCGTATGCTCAAGACCCTGCTGGGCGGCGAGGAATTCCGCGCGGGGCTCGACCTGTACTTTCAGCGACATGACGGCGAGGCAACGACCATCGAAGCGTTTCTGGCGTGTTTTGAAGATGCCGCCGGCATCGATCTCAGCCAGTTCGCCCTGTGGTACGATCAAGCCGGCACGCCGGTGGTGACTGTAAAGACGCACCATGATCCCGAGCGCCAGACCTTTTGCGTGTCGCTCTCCCAGGAAATCCCGCCCGTGCCGGGACAGAAGTCCAGCAAACCGGCGGTCATCCCGCTTCGGTTCGGTCTTCTCGGGCCCAATGGGGAAGATATGGAGATAACGGCCCCGGCGGAAGGGGCCCGGATTGCCGGCGACGTCATTGTGCTTGAAAAGGCTCAGCAGGAAGTGACGTTCCGCAATATTCCTTCCGCGCCGGTGCTGTCGCTGCTGCGCGACTTCTCGGCGCCTGTCCGCCTCGATCACAAACTCACGCTGGAGGAGCTTCAGTTCCAGGCAGCCCAGGACAGCGACCCCTTCAACCGCTGGCAGGCGGTCCAGACCCTCGCCATGCAGGACCTCGTCCGGCTGGCGGGACTAATCCGGAAGGGTCAACCCGGTGTGCCTTCCGAGGATGTCATTCGGGTCTTCGGATCCGTGCTGTCGGACATGTCCCTTGACGCGCAGCTCAAGGCCCAGGCCCTCACCCTGCCGAGCGAAGCCGATATCGCCCAGGAGATCGGCAAGAATGTCGATCCGGATGCCGTCCATGCCGCCCGGCGGCTGCTCCGACAGGCCGTTTCCCGCCAGCACGGCGATGCATTTCTCGCCGTGGTGACCGGTTTGTCCGGCGATGGTGCGTATTCCCCGAATGCCGCAGCGGCCGGGAAACGCGCCCTGTCCAACCGGGCACTTTACTATTATGCGGCCACCGGTTCCCCTGACGCAGCCGAACTGGTCTGGGAGCGGTTCTCCGCCGCCGACAACATGACGGACCGGCTGGCGGCGCTGACCCTCCTCGTCCATGACCACATGCCCCGGGAAACGGAGGCCCTCGACCGGTACAAGGCGCGGCACGAGACAAATTCGCTCGCCATGGACAAATGGTTCATGGTTCAGGCAACGGCACCGGGAGAGGAAACGCTGGCGAAGGTCCGCGCCCTGATGAGCCAGCCGCTTTACGATGCCGGCAATCCGAACCGGGTACGCGCATTGCTGCAGTCCTTCGCCACCGGAAACCCTACCCAGTTCGCCCGTGCCGACGGAGCCGGATTTGAGCTGATTGCCGAATCGATTCTGGAGATCGACAAGCGCAATCCCCAGGTCGCCTCGCGCCTCCTCACCAGTTTCCGCTCCTGGCGAGCCCTTGACCCACAACGATCTGCCCTTGCTGAATCTGCCCTCCTGAGGGTTTCTTCATGCGAAGATCTGTCAAGAGACAGCCGCGATATCGTCGACAGAACACTGCAATAGTGAGCAATACTGTGAGAAGTTAACGCAAGATCAGCAAAAGCGGATCGGCGTTAACCATTTTCTTCTTTGCCGGGGCTGGACAAAAACAGACGTTTTGATTCAAATGAAAGTGATTCGGGGTACGCTCCGAGGCGGCGGAATTTGAGGCACACTTCCCATGGCGCGAGCATTGGCTGGCGACGCAATTGAGCGGCGCGGCGAGAAGGAGTCGGACAGCAAGACAAGCGCAAGCCAGACGGGCTTGCCTTTGCAGCCTCTGTTTGCGTCCCTTCTGGAAAGCCTTGCCCGCACGGACGGTTTCATGCGGCGCGCCATTCCCGCCCTGGCAATCGTCTTCATCGTCATACTGGCGATGTTCCGTGCCGGCGAACTGATCAAGAGCTTTTCCGAAACCCGGCAAACCGCGCAAAGCACGCTCAGCCTCATGGCGACCGTCGTCGCCAACAGTCTTGGCGATGCCGAAACCACTCTGCCGGAAGCCGGTTACAGGACAACGCTGAAACGCAATCTCGCCGACAGCCTGCCGGCCGGTGCGACCAGCAAGGGCCGGATTTTCCTGGTCACGGATGAGGCGGGAACGATCGTGGCCTCGGCACCGCCCCAACCGGATCTGGAAAGCCGTCCAATCACCGATATTCTCGGCCCGTCGCAGCCCCTGACCGTTTTCGGAGCCCGGGCTGGCGTACTGCCGGTTCCCGCCGACATCGGCGGCAGCGATGGAGACGAACAGGTGCTTGCCACCGTTCATCACCTCGACGGCCGTCTTGGCATGGTCGCCGTCCTGCAGCCGGAAAGCCACATCTATGTCGACTGGCGGGACGAGCTTTCGACGAATGTGACGCTCTTTGTCGGCACCTCGCTGGTTCTGCTGGCGATGATCTACGGTTTCTTCAGCCAGGCGACACGCGCCGAGGCCGCGGATGAGATGTATGCCGCCACGAGGGCCCGGATCGACACCGCCCTCACCCATGGACGCTGCGGACTTTTCGACTGGGACCTGTCCAGGGGCCGGATGTTCTGGTCGTCTTCGCTCTATGAACTTCTTGGCCGGGAGCCCAAGGACGACATCCTGAGCTTTGCCGACGTCGCCGACATTACCCATCCGGACGACATCGACCTGCTTGGTCTTGCCGAACATCTGCTTGAAAGCGGCGAAACGCTTGTCGACGAGACGTTCCGGATGCGCCACGCCGACGGCAGCTGGATCTGGCTGCGCGCCCGGGGCGAGATCCAGTCCGAGCCGGGCCGGGCGGAACCGCATCTGATCGGCATCTGCATCGATATTACCGAACAGCACCGGCTGGCAGAACAAAGCCGGATGGCGGACCTGCGCCTTCGCGATGCGATCGAGACGATTTCGGAAGCATTCGTTCTCTGGAACCACAGAAACGAACTGGTGATCTGCAATTCCAACTACCAGTCGCTGCACAGCCTGCCGAGTTCGGTGATCAAGGCGGGAACCCCTTACAATGACGTGATGGCCGCCGCCTCAAACGCGGAAGTCGCGCCGCAGCCGGTCACCGTCACCCAGCGCGGCGGCGCGCCGGACGGCTCCTATGAGGCGCAACTGGAAGACGGCCGCTGGCTGCAGATTTCCGAGCGCCGCACCAAGGACGGCGGTTTCGTTTCCGTTGGCACCGATATCACCGCGCTGAAAAAACACGAGGAAAAGCTGCTGGAGTCGGAAAGACGGCTGAAAGCCACTGTCACCGACCTGCAGAAATCCCGCCAGACGCTGGAAGTCCAGGCCCGTCAACTCGTGGATCTGGCGGACAAGTATCAGGAAGAAAAGACCCGTGCGGAAGCGGCCAACAAGGCGAAGTCCGAGTTCCTGGCCAATATCTCGCACGAGCTCAGAACCCCCCTCAACGCCATCATCGGCTTCTCGGACATCATGACCCAGGAAATGTTCGGGCCGATGGGCACCGAGCGGTACAACGACTACTGCAAGGACATCTATTCCTCGGGCACCTACCTGCTCAACGTGATCAACGACATTCTCGACATGTCCAAGATCGAAGCCGGCCGGATGAGCATCGAAACGGAAGCGGTCAATGCTTCCGCCGCCGCCGAGGACGCGAGCCGGATCGTCACGGGAGCCGCCACGGAAAAGAACATCACCGTGAACACCGATCTGGCCGCGGAAATCTGCGTCCAGGCGGACAAGCGGGCCCTGAAGCAGATCCTGCTGAACCTGCTCGCCAACGCGGTGAAATTCACCCCCGACGACGGCACTGTTACACTCAGGGCGCGCCCGCGCGGCGACAAGCTGCGCTTCGAGGTGAGCGATACCGGCATCGGCATCTGCGAACGGGACATCGAACGTCTCGCCCAGCCGTTTGTTCAGGTGGAAAACCAGTTCACCAAGACCCACCAGGGCTCCGGCCTCGGTCTTGCCATCGCGCGTTCCCTGGTCGAGCTGCACGGCGGCACTCTGACAATCCAGTCGGAAGTCAGGAAGGGCACGACAGTCAGCTTCACGCTGCCGCTGGCGGACCCGGACGCTGCCTGACCCGGTGACGCCGGCTTTCAGGACAGTTCAGAATCTTCAGGTTGGGCGTCTCCCGGTCAGTCGCCTGTTTATTCGGTATTCCAGCCAGCTTGCCCGAGGCGTCTGTTTCCAAATACATGTGAATCAAGTGTTAAAAATCACTTGAACCCCGTCATTTCCGCGGATTCGCGGTTGCGGCATGCAAGTTTTTTGTTTCTACCTGTCTTATCAAGAGTTTGTGTCTTTGGGGAGGGCCCTGCGTCACGCGCTCATACTGGAGCCAAGCGGCTTAGCCACCGACTATCGAATGCAGGCAGGAACCGATGTCCTTCTCACCGATCCGTTTTCCGCGGAATGTCAAAAGTCTCTCCGCCGCATTTGTTCCCTGCGCATCGCGACAGCGCCGCGCAACGCTGCTGCTGGCAACGGCTCTGACCGGCAGTCTCGTTCTGTTATTGGCCCCGATGTCGCCTGCCCTGGCCACGATCGATATCATCGACGGCTCGAGCGAAACGGTCATCGGCAGTGGCGCCGGGGCCCCGGGCACGCTGGGCCACCCGTGGGCGAATGGCGGGGCGATCACCATTGGCGATAGCGGCACAGGGTCGGTGGCCGTTTCGGCCGGCGGCGAGGTCACGAGCGCTGGCGGGTCTCTCGGCAAACAGGTCGGTTCCGTGGGAACAATCACTGTGGACGGGGCCGGGTCTCAATGGCTCAACAGCGTCGACCTCGGCGTTGGCGAGCTGGGCACGGGGACACTGACCATTACCAACGGCGGCAAGGTCACGACCGTCCTCGGGCAGATTGGCAACCAGGCCGGTTCCGAGGGAACGGTGACAGTGACCGGATCGGGGTCGCAATGGGTCACCACCACAGGTGTCAATGTCGGCAATCAAGGCACGGGCACGCTGATGGTTTCCGACGGCGGCAAGTTCAGCGGCGACGACTTCGATATCGGGTGGCTCACGGGCTCGACCGGCACCGCGACCGTCACGGGTCAGGGCTCCCTCATCAAGGCGGCCAACGGGTCCGTTCTGGGCAATGACGGCTCGGGAAGCCTGACACTCGCCGGCGGCGGCGAAATGACCCTTAACGAAGGCAGCGGCACGCTGAGCGTCGCAAAAAACGGCGGGTCCTCAGGCACGCTGAACATCGGCGCGGCATCGGGCAGCGCGGCGGCCGCGGCCGGAACGCTCAACGCCGATACCGTGGCCTTCGGCAGCGGCACCGGCAAGATCGTGTTCAATCACACCGGCACCGGTTACACCTTCGATGCCGACATCACCGGCAGCGGAGCCCTCCTCAACGAGGCCGGTGTGACAAAGCTCAGCGGAGACCTGTCAGGTTTCACCGGGACCACGACGATCACCGGCGGCACCCTTGCCTTCAACAGCACCTTCACCACGGCGATCACGGTCGCCAGCGGGGGAACCATCGGCGGCACGGGAACGGTGAGCAGTTTCTCGCTGTCGTCCGGGGCCACCGTCGCGCCCGGCAATTCCATCGGCACGCTTAATGTAGCGGGAGATGTCAACTTCGTCTCCGGCTCCACTTACGCGGTAGAGGTCGACAAGGACGGCAACGCCGACAAGCTGGCGGCCACCGGTACGGTGACCATCGACAGCGGCGCCAAGGTCACAGTGGATGCCGAAAACGGCACGGACGACGGTTCGACCTACAATACCTCGACCACCTACACGATCCTGACCGCAGGCACCGGTGTCACCGGCACCTTCGGCTCCGTCAGCGAGAACTTCGCCTATCTCGACGCCGCGCTCGGCTATGGCGCCAACGCGGTCACCCTGACACTGACACGCAACAGTTCCGGTCTGGCGTCCACGGCCAATACGGGAAACCAGCGCGCAACGGCCAATGGTGTCGACAGCCTGGGTTCGGGAAATACCGTCTATGACGCGGTCGTCGTGCTCAGCGGGGCGGACGCAAGGAAGGCTTTCGACAGTCTTTCGGGCGAAGTCCATGCCTCCGCAAACACGCTTCTGGTTCAGCAAAGCCGCTTTGGCCGCGATGCCGTCGGCGAACGCATTCGCGGCGCCTTCGACGGGCTGGCGGCCGGCGATCTGCCGATGATCGCCTTCAACGGACCCGGCGAGGCGCCGGACAGCTCCGTGGGCGTCACCGCCTGGGGCAAGGCCTACGGCAGTTGGGGCGAGACCGGCGGCAACGGCAACGCGGCACAGGTGGATCAAACCAGCGGCGGTTTCTTTCTCGGTCTCGATGCGGACATCTTCAACGGCTGGCGCGCCGGTATGCTGGCCGGTTATGGCAAAAGCAGCTTCGACGCCGATGCCCGCGCCTCGTCGGGAGATGCCGACAGCTATCAACTCGGCGCCTATGCCGGCCGCCGGTTCGGCGCGATTGCTCTGCATCTTGGCGCCGGTTACGCCTGGCACGATGTCTCCACGACGCGCAATGTCAGCGCGGGCACGCTGACAAATACCCTGCGGGCCGACTACGCGGCCTCCACCGCGCATGTCTTCGGTGAAGCAGGTTATATGTTCGAGACGCCGTTCGCCCGTATCGAACCCTTCGCGGGGGCCGCCCTTATCCACCAGCACAGCGACGGCTTCACCGAGACCGGCGGTGCGGCGGCACTCACCGTTGCCTCGACGTCGCAGACCCTGGGCACCACCACGCTTGGCGTTCGGGCGGAAACACAGATCGCCGCCACCGGCGCGTTCGACGCCGCATTATTCGGCAGCCTCGGCTGGCGTCACGCCGTCGGCGATCTCGATGCGGCTTCGACGATGCGGTTTTCCGGCGGCGATGCGTTCGAAATCTCCGGAACGCCACTCGACCGTGACGCCGCCCTGATCGAGGCCGGCCTGAACCTCGGCTTCAGCGACAGTATCAAGGGCTCCCTCAGCTACAACGGCGAACTGGGCGCAACCGCTCGCGATCACGGCATATTCGCCAGGCTTTCGGCACGGTTCTAGGGTCTGGGACAATAAGGATTTGGTCGAGGTTTGGATGCAAAACGCCCAGTTCAAGAAGCAAGGTCGCAGGAAGGGTGTTCCCTTTCAAGACATTGGGACGCTGAAATGGGCGTTTTGCGCCAAATCTCTTCGAGACGCTGCGGATTTCGGTCCCGACTGCGTCGGAAAGCCCTTGTGGTGGGCGGCACCACTGCGGACTTTCCTCCTGTTCGGACACCGAAATCCGGCTCGCGCCGCTCCCCAAACCTAATTGGCCACAGACCCTAGAGAATGTCGCGTTGAATTGAGAAAATCGCCCGAACGCATTTACTATGTAAAAGCAGCTGTGGACGCCTTCCTGAAACTCATGTCTCCGATTGGACGCGACAGGCTCTAATTTACCGGCGGAGGTGGCGGCGGAGCATTCAGGATGGGGTTGCCTTGCGTTTCCGGGTGTTCGGTGTCCAGGCCCGCTAGCCGGAAGATTGTCTCCACCCGCTGTTCAAACTCCATCTTCTGCGCCATGTTCCTGACGGAATCGACTTGCTTCTTCTGTTCCCCGGCAATGTCCAGATGCATCCCGTGTCTCGGATTGGCGTTCTGGAACCTGCTGAGGTCGATACCGGCCCTGCTGAAATCCTGGCTCATCTCTTCGGGAAACTGAGTGCGCTCCAGCGCGGTGAAAATGAGGATTGCCCGGTACATTCCGAAGCTCTGACCGTCTGTCTCGCCGGCTTCGAACCTTTGGCTGTTCGGCCTTTCCGGGTGAATGTCCGGCGGCTCGGCGCCGTGTCCGATGCCCGTTCCGACTGACGCCACCAGTTTGGGAAGTTCCGACCCGAAGTATCTCAGGTTTCTTTTCTTGTACTTGGTGATGATCCTGATGACTTCCTGGCGTGTTTCCCTGTCTTTGCAGTAGACAAGGACGGTGTCGGACTTGACCGCACCGGGTGCTGCGACTTTCGCGCTGGTGACACCGGGCAGATGCCAGATCTTCTTCAGGATCGCACTGAACGCATTCGCCCTCGTCGGCTCCTTGAGATTCACATAGACACGTTCGGTGCACCGGGGCATCGGACGCTTCTGAAAATGGATGAATGCGCCGACCCAGTCTCTCGGTTCCGGGAAATCTGCAAGATCCCTCATTACGGTCACTTCGTTGGTCTGGCACAGGTATCTGATACGCCCTTCAAGCTTGTTGTGCAGTTTCCTGTAGAGCGTTCCGGAGAAGGTGGTCATCGTCCTTTCAGTGATACGCTTGCCGGCGGTCGCGCCGCAGATGTAGCCATAGATCTCCCTGACCGCCCGGTTGCCTGGCGACATATGCGTCTGTCCTTTCGGCCGACCTGTGGCCCGGGCCTTTTCCATCAGTTCCGCCCGTCTCAACCAGGCCCAGTCCACAATGTTCTTCAAGTCCCGATGCAGCGCCATTTGATCTCTCCGTGCACTTCGCCTGAAGCGAATATGGAGGATCGGGCCAGCACTTCCCTGTGCCGCGCGTCACCGCGCAAGCACGCGCCGGTCTTTTTCCGAAGGGTCGTTCCGGTCAGCGGAATATCCGGACCCGACCCGGATCCGGAACTCCTGTCTTGGGCAGTCGGATTCTTGCGGGATCAGTTGCGCCGATGACCACGCGGCGGTGGCGGCGGTGGCGGCGGCGGCATTTGGCCCGCACGATCGTTGTCGAACGTCACATTGGCCTGGGTATGAGGATGGACGACCGAGAGGCCGGCCAGTCTGAAGAGTTCCTCGACCCGGCGTTCGAAATCCTGTTTTTGCTGCATGAAGACCTTTTTGCCGTTGAACGCATGCCGGGGGTTGGGGTCAAATCTTACTTCTTCCGGAAAAACGTCCGTTCCAGCGCAATGAAGATGAGCGACGAGCGATAAAGACCGAAGCTCTGCATTACATCGTTTGCTCCGTTGAACGTCTGGCTGTTCGGGCGAAACGGTTGCCGCCTCGGCGGCTCGGCACCGAAGCCGATGCCGGGCTTGCCGGTCTGAGCGACCATCTTCGGAAGCGCCGAACCGAAGCGGTCGAGACGGTGCCTCTGGTATTTCTTGACCTTTCTGAGGACCTCGTCCCGCGTGGCGGCATTCCTGCAATAGACGACGACGGAATCCACAGCTTCCCGGCCGGAAACGGCGACCTTTGCCGTGAGGACCCCGTCGAGCTCCCAGATCTTCAGCAGGATGCCGCCGAAGGTCCTGCCGCGCAGCGATTCATTCAAGTTGATGTAGACCCGCTCGAGACACGAACCGCCATAAGGCTTGTTGAAATGAACAAAGCCCCCTTTCATATCGCCGCGGTTTCTCAGAAGGCTGAGTTTGTCCAGTTCGACCCAGCGCAAAGAGCCCTGCAACATCAGCTCCGGTTTGGGCGTGAGCTTCGCATCCACTCGATGAATGAGTTCCTCGACGAATATCTCGACAGCCCTCGGATCCTCATCGACCTGTCCGGTGCGCTCGATGGTACCGTACTGCTTTTAGATCTTGTCGATTCCGGGATTGTTGTACTGTAGCATTCCATTGCCGCCCTGGGCAGGCGCAAGTTCCATATGGGTTTGCCCCTTGGGCCTGCCGGTGTGGGCAACGGCGACGCGAAGGATCTCCTCCCAATGCTGCCACGTCCAGTCCACCAATTCCCTGAGTTCACGATGAAAGGTCATGTTGCCGCTCCAGCCGACAACCGATGTCAAAAGGCTTTGATCGTGACCCGTTTCGCTTCGCCGGCAGAGTACGCTGCGCGAGCCCTCGCCCGTCGGCAGGACGCGGGCCGCCGGTGCGGCCGGATGAGACACAATCAACATTCCCAGATTTAAGGAAAATCCCGGCGCATTCCTGTGCCGCGCGTCACCCTGCTCGCATCGAGGCGACTCTCGAGCGCTCCGCGGCGGCGCGATATGCTCAATGTGAAAAGTCCGGCAGCCCTGTGACGAAGGCTGAGCGGAAAGCGTCCGCTCAGCCTTCGTCGGGCTGCACCTTCCCGACCAGGCGCTCGAATGCCGCCCTTACCTGCGATTGAAGATCGGCGAGTTCCGTTTCCAGACGGGTGAAGGTGGGACTTCCCGAGACCTGAACCAGGAGGTTGAGAACGCCGCCGGGCGCCTCCGCCGGGACAAATTTTCCGGTGAGGGTCAAACGCAGAACCTGGGTCAGGCGCTGATAGAGCCGCAACGCCTCCAGCAGCAGTTCGGCCTCGCCGATGTCCAGGCAGCCGGCATCGCGCAGGAATTCCAGCGCCTGTTCGGTTCCCTGCGCCAGCACGGCCGGGTTTTCCCCAGCGTGCGCAAGCTGAAGGCACTGGGCGATGAATTCGATGTCGACCAGACCACCTGCGACCTGTTTCAGGTCCCAGATGTCTCTTGTTCCCTTTTCCTTTTCAATCCGGGCGCGCATCGTTCGCACATCGTCGGCAAGCTTCTTCCTGTCGCGCGGTTGCGTGAGTGTCCTGCAGATATTTTCGTAGATCTTCTGGCGGAACTCCTGAGACGTGGAGGCGATCACCCGGCCACGGGTCAGGGCCATGTGCTCCCAGGTCCAGGCGCTCTTTTCCTGATAGTCGAGGAAGCCGTCCAGATTGGTCGCCAGCGGCCCGGCATTGCCGGACGGACGCAGCCGGAAATCGACTTCGTAGAGAGAGCCCTCCGCCGTCGGCGCGGACAGGGCGGTGACCAGGCGCTGCGTCAGGCGGGTGTAATACTGGGAGATCGCCAGCGGCCGCTTGCCATCGGACATCTTCGCGTCCGGCGGGGCCTCGTAGAGCAGGATCAGGTCGAGATCCGAGGCAGCGGTCATTTCCCGGCCACCCAGTTTCCCCATTGCAAGCACGGCGACATTCCCGCCCTCAACCTTGCCGTGGCTCTCCCCGACATGGTTCATGACCTGCGTCAGGATACGGTCAACCACCACCTCGGCCAGCCGGGCCAGAGCGAAGCCGACCCTGTCGGCGGACAGCGTATCGGAAATCAGACGCAGGCCGATCAGAAACTGCTGTTCCTGAGTGAAGATCCTCGCACGGTCCAGGGCCTCTTCGTAAAATCTTGCCTGGGCGAGCGTCCGGTCCAGGCCGGTGCGAAATTCCTCGACGCTCGGCATCGCGCCGAAAAAGGCCGGATCCAGCACGGCATCGAGCACATGCACCCGTTTGGAAACCGTCTCGGCCATGCGCGGCGCGGCGCCCATGGTGGTGGCGAGAAGCGTCAGGAGGTGCGGGTTGGATTTCAGCAGGGCAAAGAGCTGCACGCCCGCCGGCAATTTCGCCAGAAAACTGTCAAAGGACCGCAGCGCCGCGTCGGCGTTTTCGGTGGCGGCCAGAGCCCCGAGAAGGGTGGGATGCAGTTCCGTGAGCCGTTCGCGCGCCTGGGACGAGCGGGTGCAAGGGTAGCGTCCGAAATGCCATGATTTGACAATGGCGGCGGCGTCCGCCGGATTTTTGAAGCCGAGCCCGGACAGCGTTTCCAGCGTATTCGGGTCATGGTCGTCGCCGGTAAAGACAAGGTTGCCGAGTTCGGACGACAGAGCCGGTTCATCCTCGAAAAGCTCCGCGTAATGATGCTGGACCTTGCGCGCGTGTTCCAGGAACACCGTTTCAAAGGCCTCAAGGCTGCCGAAACCCATCAGGGCCGCGACCCGCGTCACACCCTCGCGATCCTTGGGCAGAAGCTGGGTCTGCTCGTCGTTCAGCATCTGGATGCGGTGTTCGACATTGCGCAGGAACCGGTAGGCCTGCCCCATCTCGTCGCGCGCTTCCGGGCGGATCCAGTCCGCCTCGCAAAGCGCGTCCAGCATGTCGAGCGTCCGGCGGCCCCGGAGGGCCGGATTGCGGCCGCCGGCGATGAGTTGCTGTGTCTGGACGAAGAATTCGACCTCGCGGATGCCGCCACGACCGAGCTTCACATTGTGCCCTGCCACGGCAATGACGCTGTGGCCCTTGTGCATGTGGATCTGGCGCTTGATCGACTGCACATCCGCGATAGCCGCGAAGTCGAGGTATTTGCGCCAGATAAACGGGACGATCTCCTGCAGGAATTCCTCGCCCGCCGGAATATCGCCCGCGCAAGGCCGCGCCTTGATCAGCGCCGCGCGTTCCCAGTTCTGGCCGAGGGACTCGTAGTAGACCAGCGCCGCGGGAACAGACATGGCCAGGGGCGTCGCCCCGGGATCGGGCCGCAGGCGCAGATCGGTCCGGAAGACATAACCGTCGGCGGTTCTGTCCTGCATGATCTTGACCAGGCGCCGGGTCAGCCGGACGAATTCCACCGGGGCTTCCGCCGTGCCCGCCATGGGGGCCTTCTCCGGATCGTAGAGAACGATCAGATCGATGTCGGAGGAATAATTCAGTTCGTTGGCGCCGTGCTTGCCCATGGCGAGCACGATCAGGCCGCTGTCTCTCTCCGGTCTTTCGGGATCGAACGGATTGAACTTGTTGCGGCGGGCAAGATCGTCCAGGCAGAACCGGATCGCGGCCGTGAGCGCCGCATCGGCAAAGCCGGCAAGCGCCCCGGTCACCAGGTCGAGATCCGCCGCCCCGCAGACATCGGCAAGACCGAGGGTCAGGGCAAGGTCCTGTTTCAGCAGCCTCAGAGCCTGCATGATGCCGGCCTCGTCCTCGGCCCGCGCCTGCGCGGCATCGGCCAGAATTCGCCCGATCCGGGTTTCGGGAGCTTCCTTCAGAATTTCCAGTAGCCTTGGCGGATCGGCCAGCATGAGATCGCGCAGGAAAGGCGTGTTGCCAATAATGCCCGTCAGGAAGTCCTTCAGATCCGGCTTGGCCTGCAAAAGCGCGCCGAGAGCGGCCCCCGCTTCCGCGTTCGCGAAAAGGTCCTTCAGGAAAAGTTCCGCGTGAACCGGATTGGGAGCGACCGGAACCACGGAAATGCGATCGGCGAGAACGCCTTCTCCACCGTCACCTTGCAAGTGACTGCCTTGCTTTTTCGGATGTCCTGCCCCGTCCATCACCATGCCCGTCACCGACCGTTGCCAAATCGATCCGTGCGGAAAGGCCCGGACCCTCATTGTTGAAGTGCAATTCTCCGCCATGTAAGCGTGCCACCGCCTTGACAAGGCTCAAGCCCAGGCCCGTGCCCGGTTCGGACCGGCTTTCCTCCAGGCGGACGAAACGTTCCTTGACCCGATCCTGGTCCTTACGCGGAATTCCAGGACCATTGTCCGTGACAGTGAGAACGACGCGGCCGCCCTCCTCCTTGCCGGACAGGCGGATCAGCAGTTCCCCGTTTTCCGATCGGCCGTATTTGAGTGCGTTTTCAATGAGATTCACGAGGACCTGGCTGATCAGGTCCTTGTTGCAGTCGGCCTTGAGACCCACGGGCACATCCGTTTCAAGCCGGCCACCTTCATCTTCGATCAGGGGTTCGTAAAGCTCGGCGATCTCCGCGACCAGTTTGTCCAGATCCGCCGTCCCCATGACCGATCCTGGAGCGGTGGATTCAATCCGGGCGATCCTTAGAAGCGCGTTGAAGATGCGCAGCAGATTGTCGGTTTCCTCGAGCGTGGCTTCCAGCGCGGCGCGATATCCCGCTTCCCCCTCCGCTTCACGCAATACGGTCTCGACGCGGGTCCTGAGCCGCGTCAGCGGGGTCTTGAGGTCATGGGCTATATTGTCGGTCACATCCCTCATCGACTGCATCAGCAGTTCGATCCGCTCCAGCATGGCGTTGAGGCTGACGGCCAGCCGGTCGAATTCGTCCTCATTTCCCGCCAGCGTCAGCCGTCTCGACAGATCGCCGTTCATGATCGTGCGGGCGGTGGCGGAGATTTCGTCGATGCGTTTCATCACCCTGCGGCTGACGAACAGCCAGGTGATCGCCGCCATGATCACAACCAGGATCAGCCAGAGCCGGAGCCCGTTGGCCAGAAGATTGGAAAACAGCAACTGGTCGCCGAGATCCCGGCCCACGAGCAGACGGAAACCGCCCCGCAGCTCGAATATGCGCACCATGGCCTGGCGTTCGATGTCTTCCGTATCCTGACCGAGGCGCGTATAGCGCACCCTGCGCAGTCCGCCATCGGCTTCTTCCAGCACGATGGTCGGCAGGCGGGCGATGTTCCCGGCCAGAGCGTTGCCGGCGAAATCCACCAGCAGGTAAAGGCTGGCGTCGGGGTGGCGGGAGCGGCGATCGATGGTGTCCACCAGATCGCGCAGCCCTCCGCGCACGTAGATATCGGACAGCCCCTTCAGTTCCGCGTCGACGGTCTGGACAACCTGTTCCGACATCAGCGTGTCGGTGCTGTCGGAAATATAAAACAGCAGAAATCCGGACATCACCGTGAAGACGGCAAAATACAGCAGCGACAGCTTGAAAGCGGTCGTTCTGGTGAACCTAGTAAACCGTGTCACGGATCGTGTATCCGGCGCCGCGGATCGTATGCAGGAGCGGTGTGTCAAATCCCTTGTCGATCTTGCCGCGAAGCCGGGAAATATGGACATCGATCACATTCGTCTGCGGATCGAAGTGATATTCCCAGACGTTTTCCAGCAGCATCGTGCGGGTGACCACCTGGCCCGCATGCTGCATCAGATATTCCAGCAGGCGAAACTCGCGCGGCTGGAGAGGAATGTCCGTCTCGCCGCGCCGGCAGGAGCGGGTCATGCGGTCGAGCGTCAGATCGCCGACGGTATAGCTCGTTTCCACCTGCTGGGTCGATTTCGGCCGGCGGGCCAGAGCCTCGACTCGGGCCTGAAGCTCGGTGAAAGCGTAGGGTTTCGGCAGGTAATCGTCGCCTCCGGCCTGAAGACCCTTGACGCGGTCGTCCACCTGGCCAAGCGCGGAAAGGATCAGGGCCGGGGTGTGGTTGTTTTCCCGGCGCAGTTCCTGAATGAGCAAAAGCCCGTCCAGTTTCGGAAGCATCCGGTCGACGATGAGAATATCGTAGCTGCTGTCGACGGCCATTTGCAGCCCGGTCTGTCCGTCCGCCGCCTGATCGGCCGTATGGCCGAGCTCACTCAGGCCCTTGACGAGATAGCCGGCAGCTTCGGGATCATCTTCAATAACGAGAATTCTCAACATACCCCCCTTTTACCTTGAGTTGTGTCGGAATAACAATGGCCGGCGGCGGCTTGGGATGTGAGGCGCCGCCGCCAGCCATTCAGGGTTCTGTATGCTGAACCCAAGGCAAGGACCGGTCCGTCGGGGTTTGGGGCAGAGGGCGGACCGGCCCTGCCATACAGGTCCCGGCTCTTGCGAGCCGGTCCCCGATCAGGCGAGGTTCATGGGAAGGGCCACGAACCGTGTCGTTTCGTTGGTTTCAACCCGGAACAGGACCGCCTTGCGGCCTTCCTTTTCGGCCTTTTCAAGAGCCTTGAGGACATCGGCGGGGCTGGCGACCTTCATGCCGGCGACTTCCAGAATGGCATCGCCGATATTGAGGCCTTTTTCCGCCGCCGGGCTGTCCGGGTCGATCTCGGCGATGAAAACGCCCTCCCCTTCAAGGCCGGCTTCTTCCCTGGTCATCAGCACGAGGCCGAGTTCGTCCAGGCTGGTTTGGGTCTTTTCAGTCTGCGGTGCCGCAGCGGCCTGCTCCTTTTCCTGCAAGCGGCCCAGCGTGACCGTGACGTCCTGCTCCTTGCCATCGCGCCAGATCGTCACGTCGATGCTTGTGTCCGGATCGTAAGTGGCGATGATCCTGGAAAGCTCGCGCGGGCCTTTCACGTTGGTACCGTCGACGGCCAGGATAGTGTCGCCCGAGCGCAGGCCAGCCTTCTCGGCCGGGCTGTCTTCCTGCGCTTCCGCGACAATCGCGCCGCGGGCCTCATCGAGGCCAAGGCTTTCGGCGATGTCATCGGTGACGTTCTGGATCTGAACGCCCAACCAGCCGCGGACGACGGTTCCGTCATCCTTCAGCTCCATGATGACATCTTGCGCGGTCGAGGCCGGAATAGCGAAGGCGATACCGACATTCCCCCCGGAGGGCGAGAAGATCGCAGCGTTCACGCCGATGACTTCCCCGTGCATGTTGAAGGCCGGACCGCCGGAATTGCCGCGGTTCACTGGCGCATCGATCTGAATGAAGTCGTCGTAGGGACCAGCGCCGATATCACGGCCGCGCGCGGAGACGATACCGGCCGTAACGGATCCGCCAAGACCGAAGGGGTTCCCGATGGCGACGGTCCATTCTCCGACCTGCGGTGCCTCCTTGGCAAACTCGACATAGGTGAAATCCTTGTCGCTTTCGACCTTGAGCAGCGCCAGATCCGTACGCTTGTCCGCCCCGATCAGGGTTGCGGAAAATTCCTTGCCGTCCTGATCGATGACCGTGAACTCGGTCCCCTTGTCGATCACGTGCTGGTTGGTGACGACATAACCGTCTTCGGAGATGAAGAAGCCTGAGCCCTGCGACATGCCGTACTGACGCGGTGCGCGGCGCTGGTTCTCTCCCTCTTCGCCATCGCGGCCGCCGAATTCCCGGAAGAACCGCTCGAACGGATGCCCCTTCGGAAGTCCCTTGAAGAATTCCTGGGAGTTGTCCTTGCCGCCGAAGTTCATCATGCGCGGCTCGACAGCCTGCTTCACCTGAACGCTGACAACGGCCGGGCTGACAGTGCGAACAACCTCGGAGAAGTCCGTCGGCGCCTGTGCATCGACACGAACCGCATCGGCCAGCGCGAACTGACCGGGGACAATGGTTTGCACACTCATGAGACCGGCGGCACCGAGTACAACCGCACCCGCCATCAGCTTGGCGCGGTGGGACCGCAAGAGAGAGACTGAGCCACGATTTTTCATATTTTTTCCTCTACCGACATTCGACTTGAAGGTCACTTTGAACGCGAGCGGGGATTCGCGCTTCTGGTTCGAAGAGGAAAGTAGGTCACCCAGCCTTACGGCGACCTGTCGGCCATATTACATTTTTGTAAGGTCGGCGGCAGGAGCCGCGGGGAACAGCAGCGGCTCGTCTCCCGCCCGCCATTTTGGCCATTTTTGCATGATCGCCAAAAACCGGCCGGAGGTCTCGAACGCGCCCAGCCAGGTCTTCAGTTCCGGCCAGTTCTCCCCGTCGAACCAGTCCCTGTCCGTATTGGCGAACTGGCGCACAAAGGGCAGAATGGCAAAATCGGCAAGCGCGGGCCTCGCCCCGAACAACCATGGCCCCGCTGTCAGCCGATCGTCGAGACACCGCAGGAAGACGGACGCCCCGGAGCGCTCCTCTTCCCGGTCCGCATCGGGGTGGCGGGTGTCGTATTTGTAGCGGTCGAGATGGTGCTTGAAAGAACCGTCGCATTCCTCGATCAGGCTGAACATTCCTGTTTTGTCACCGTCTTCCGGGAGGAGCCAATGTTCGGGATCGCTGCTTTCCAGCGCCCAGAGCATGATGTCCAGGCTCTCGTCCAGAACCGTATCTCCATGCTTGAGGCACGGAACAGTGGCGGAAGGAGAGGTATTCAGGAATTCAGGCGCTTTCTCGCGCAGGACGATTTCGCGCAGTTCGACCGTCTGACCGCTCACGGAGATCGCAAGTCTGGCCCGCATGGCATAGGGGCAGCGGCGGAAAGAATAGAGGGTCGGACGCTCGGACATGCCCGTCACATGAGGCAAAGCCGCAATTCCGTCAACAGTGTCAGTCGCGCAGTCAGATTGAGGAGACCAAGCTCTACAGACAAAGCCCGCGAATTCTAGGTAATTTCGTCATGGTCTTTTCTACATTCTTCACAGCTTATAAAGGAAATATCGCGAAACTCATGGCAACAGGGTGTCGCCATGACAGATTCACTGCTCCAGCTTGCCAGGGACAGTTCCTCGAAGAAAAAACACCAGCTCGCCGAGCATGTTACGGACCTGCTCGCGGCAAGGGCCGATGATGGCGGCTCCGAAGAATCCAATCTTCTCAATGGCATGCTGGAAGGCGTTTACGGTTCTCTTGAGCAGGACACGCGCAAGAAGATGTCGGAGCGTCTCGCTGACGTTCAGGCTACATCCTCACAGCTGGCAGCCGTAATTGCCGCGGACGACCTGCCCGTCGCGAAAGCCGTCTTGGAACGCTCGCAATCCCTGAAGGACACGGATCTTCTAAAGATCGCCGAGACCAAAGGTCAGGGACATCTCCTGGCCATGGCCAAGCGTGACCATGTCGGCAAAGACCTGAGCAAGTTCATGCTCAAACGCGGCGACAGGGAGGTCAGGCAGACCCTTGCCGCCAATCTGGGCGCCGACATCACCGAGGCCGAGTTCGAGGAGCTGGTCAAGGATATGCCCCGGCAGCTGGGTGACCGCATCCGGCATCTGCGCAAATCCAACGAGGAGGTGCTTGAGGACCTCTTCAAGGACGATGGGGAAATCGCCGCGGGCGTCGAGCTGGTGAAGCGGCCTTCCAAAATCGGTCCCAAATCCTGGCTTCTGGGTATCCGGCTGGGCAAGACCACGTTGAACAAGGCGGTCTATCAACTCGCCCTCGAACACAATCTTCTGGACGCGGTCGCGCTTTTGTCCTTCTTCTCCGCGCTGGATATGAAATACGTTCACAAGCTCATGATCCGCTACGACTCCACCGGCATTGCCACGGTCTGCAGGGCCACGGGCATCGGCGCGAAGGAATTTCAGGCCATTTGCAAGGAACGCTGCAAACATCTGAAATTTCCGGAAAGCACCGGCAGCAAGTGGCTCACCAATTACCACATGCTGGACGAAATAGATGCGAGGCGGTTGCTGGCCCTCATGAAAATCAAACTGAAAACGGTCAGACAGAAAGAGGCGGCTTAGTTTTTTAGAGCCGGGGGTACCAACTCATGAAATTATGCTTCAACAACTGACCTGATTGAGCGGTCTCTAACCATTTCAGGCGCATTTAAAGCGCTTTACTCGCCCCGCTTTTTCATGTGTTTCCACCTGAATTCAGATCAATCCGGTGTGCTGTCCTCATGTGAGGCACACTCGTGTGGAATGTTCCCGTGGGCGATGTCACTTGCAGCGCAGTGAAATAATGATTTTTACGTAGATAAATGTGATTACTATATACCACCCAATTCAGACATCGTTATGAGTACCTATTTTCTATTCCGAAAATAATACATTGTCATTTTAACCTATAGAATTTGAGAAATACAAATTTTTCTGCGTTGGTTTATCTTGTTGTAACGTCTCTCCGTTAGTCGTGAAGCAATAAAAGCGGATGACACGACATGATCACCAAACTCCTCAGCCTTGCCCAGGAAAGCTCACCGGAAAAGCGGCATCAACTGGTTGAGCATGTCACGCGTCTGTTTGTAACGGGCGCGGACAGTTGCCAGACGGAAGAGATCGCGATTTTCAATTCGGTGCTGGAAAGCATGCTTGCAACGATGGAGCCTGCTCAGAAAAAGGCGATCTCAGAAAAGCTTGCTCCGATTGACAGTACCTCACACCAGGTTGCCTATGAGCTGGGCCGTGAGGAAATCGACATCGCCCGGCCTATGCTGACCTCTTCCAACGCCCTCGACGCGGCCGATATTCTCAAGCTCGCGAAAATGATGGGGCAAGGTCATCTTCTCGCGATTTCAAAACGCAAGCATCTGGAGCCACGGGTGACGGACGTCCTTCTGGAACGGGGCGAAACCACCGTCAAACAATCTGTCGCCGCGAACCCGGGCGCCGAATTTTCCAGCTGGGGCGCCCGCATGCTGATCAAGCTGGCGGAAAGCGACGATACCATTCGCGACTCGATGATGGAACGTTCAGACATCACGGAAGGCGACTATGACAACCTGATCAGCCTGATGCCGGAACAGCAGCAGACCAGGATCCGTCAGCTGCGCGACGAAAATGAAGCGCTTATCCACGACCTCTTCCGCAAGGCGAGCAAAGTCGTCACAAGCAGCAAACTGGAGCGCAAGGCGACACGCATCTGTGCGAAGGTTACCTTGATGGAAATCCGGACCGGCCAACGCTCGCTGGGAAAGGCGGTCACCCAGCTTTCGCTGTCCAACAACCTGTTCGATATCAGTTTCCTGCTCGCCGAGATGGCCGGCGTGGAGCAGAAATACGTGACCAATGTCATGCTTCGCTACGATGCCACGGGTGTTGCGATCCTTTGCCGGGCGATGGGCATCGACGATGGTGAATATACGGCATTGTGCCGCGCGCGCGCGGCCCACAGCAAACAGCCGCAATCGACCGTGGAAAAATGGTCGGACGATTACGGGTCGCTTTCCGACAAGGACGCACGCCGTCTGCTATCGTTCACGAAAATCCGGCTCGGCACGCTGGAAAAAGAACTCGCCTGAAGCTTCCGCGTTCATGGAAACGCAGAAGAAATGCTTTGGGGAACGCAGAAAAGATCCTCTGGCGGGAATTGCCCCGCCTTTCTTCAGGCCTTTTACGTGACTTCGCGCGTCACGACCGCCGCACCGGCCTCCAGTGTCCTATGAACCGGGCACTTGTCGGCAATTTCCAGCATGCGTTTCCGTGTCGCGTCATCCAGATCTCCCTCGAGGGAAATCAGCCGTTCGAACCTGTCGATCCTGCCGCCATGCGCCCTGAGTTCCTCCGAGCATTCCTCGCAGTCCGCCGCGTGAACCTTGCCGTGCAGGATACGCGTACCGATCCTGTCCACATCGAGGCCTTTCCTGTCGGCATACATGCGCAGCGTCATGACCGTGCAGGCTCCAAGCGCGGCCGACAGATAGCCGTAAGGCGACGGGCCACTGTCCAGACCGCCGACATCCGCAGGTTCGTCGGCAAGCAACCTGTGCGCTCCGCTCGATACCATCACCTGATATTTCCCTTGGCCCGTTTCCAGGACCTCGACACCGTCTTTCACCTCGTTGGCGGTCTCGCTCGCGCCCTTGTCAAGATATCTGCACGCCCAGGCCGCAATCACTCTGGCGGCATAAGCGGCATCCTCCTCTGCCGAAAGCAGATGGTCGGCGGTGTCCAGTGAGACAAAGCTTTTCGGGTGCCGGGCGGCCACAAAGATATTGGTGGCGTTATCTATGCTGACCGTCTCGTCGAGCGGCGCGTGCATGACCAGCAGGGCCTTGTGAAGTTCCGCGGTCTTTTCCCTGACCGACTGCGCCTGCAGGTCGTCCAGGAACTCGCGGCGGATCGTGAAACGGCGGCCCGCAAGGTTTACCTCCCCTGCCCCCTTTTCGCGTATTTCCTCGATGGAGCCGTTGAAATTGTGGAGGACGTGATCGGCATCGGACGGGGCTCCGATCGTCACCACGGCCCGCGCTTCGGGAATGTCGCCCGCCACGGCAAGCATCGCGGCGCCCCCGAGCGAATGTCCGATCAGGAGCTGCGGTGCTTCATAGGTCTTGCGGAGAAAATCCGCGGCCAGCTTCAGATCCTCCACATTGGAGGAAAACCCCGTGGAGGAAAAATCGCCACCGCTGCCGCCCAGCCCGGTAAAATCGAAGCGCAGAACCGCAATGCCTTCCGCGCTGAGTGCCGCGGCGATATGGCGGGCGGCGACGATATCCTTGGAACAGGTAAAACAATGCGCGAAGAGCGCGAAGGCCGTGATCCTTCCGGCCGGCAGATCCAGCCGGGCTGCGAGCCGCGCGCCATGCGCACCGTCGAATTCCAGTTTCAGCGGACGGTTTGCCATTTGCGGGCTCTCCTTGCGATGTGTCGCATCACAGGTAAGCACACGGGCCGGGTATGCAAGTCACAGCCCGGTGCAACTTCGTGAAGGGAATGACCGCCCGGCGCGGATCGACTGCCGGGCGGTCAATATTTTCCGGTCAATCGCGGCTCAGGACCTCAGGATCTTTTTGGTCGAGTTCACGGCATTGGCGATACGCGTGTAATGCACTTTCCGCTTTTTCGAATTCCCCGCGGAACGAAGCAGCTTTGTCGTGGCTTCCTCGATCGCCTTGGATGCAAGTTTGTTCACCTCACGGAGTGCCGCCTGGGATACTGCCCGGTAGGACTTGTTGCCCAGCTTCGCTTTCGGGGCTTTCCGATCCTGGTTCTTGCCGACAATCCCTTTCAACGTCTTCGAGAGCTTTCGCAACTCCCCGTTCGCAGCGGAATAATCAGGCTTTCTTCCGGCGGCGCCGCTCGCCTGCGCGAAGACGCGCTGCAAACAGTCCAACCGGTAAACGGCTTCCAGGCGGCTGCATTCCCCAGCACCTCGTTGGATCTGGTTGACGATCGCCTGCGTCACATCATCGGAAAACGCCAATTGCAAAAGACCGGCATTTGGGTCCGGCCGTTTGAATTCCCCGAGGATCTCGTGCGAACCGAAGCTTTCCACGGACAGGTCTAACGAACTGTCATCGGAAGCCCCCGTCCAGGCGGCTTGACCGGAGCTGGTGAAAAAACCGGAGACTGCGACACCGGCAAGGACCAGAATGGCTTTCACGGAAATAGAAACTTGCATCAAAACTTCCCCCAATATTTATCAGATTTAAAAAAAGAACCTAGCCGAGCTTCTCCCAAACTGCAAAGGAGCGTCTGGAACAGTATTATTTTGAAAGACCGTATGCCCTGCGCAATCCGCGTTTGGTTTGCGGACCGAATTGTCCGTCGATTGTACCTTCATAAAAAGCCCGTTCAGACAGTTTCGCCTGCAACGCCCGCCGGGTCCCCCGCTTGAACATGTCCGGGCTCTCCGACAGCAAGCTCAAAACCTGCTCGTTCCCGGTCCTGAGCGCTTGATAAAGATAGTTCGCGGCATCATCCAGGGACCGTCCCTCGACATCACCGTCATCGATGAGAGCCGCGTAGTTGAACATGGCCTCCGGATGGCGCAGGTCAGCCGCTCGTTCAAAAAATCCGATCGCCTTGACCGGATCGCGGGGGACACCCAATCCTCCCTGAAAATGAAGGAACCCGAGATCGTTTATCGCATCGGCAAAGTTCTCGGCCGCCGACTGACGGTACAGGTTCAACGCTTCTTCGATATCCTGATCAACACCGATGCCCCTTTCGTAGAGCCGGGCGAGCTCGAACATCGCTTCGGGATCACCGGCATCGGAAGCCTGCCGCAACAGCTTTGCCGCACGCTCCGGGTCATAGCGTTTTTCGTTCGGATCCAGCCGCATGTAGGCCAGTCCCTTCAAGGCCCGGATATCGCCCTTGTCCGCAAGCGCCGTGAGCTGATTTTCCTGGTCAACTTCAAGCGTCGCCCAGGCATTCTTTCTCTCGGTAGCCTCCAGGGCGTTGATCAGCTGCTTCTTGCCGGCGAGGAAATAAGGTTCGCCGGACAAGGACCCATATGTGTGCGGTTCCTGCATGTTGCCGGTCGTTTGAAGGACGGTGTCGCGAATTTGCCGGAAAGCCAGCCCGATTTCCAGGTCCCTTATCTGCAACGTGTCCGAGAGCGCTCGTGCGAAGGGACTGTTGCTGCCGTCACCATCCAACGCGGTCGCTCCGGCCTTTGCGGCATAGGCGACCAATGTCCCGCGTTCCGGTGATGGCGGGGCCAATCCGCTTAGAGTGACGGGCTCGTCGAGCGCGATGATTTCGACACTTTCATGGTCTCCAAACGGATCGTTGCGGCAGGAATCCAGAACCACGATCCGCAGTTGACGGGCCTTGTCGACGGCTCCCAGGATTTCATTCAGGGAAATTGAAGACTGAGCGACTTCCTTCCTGGATGCCGCCGCGGAGTCGGCGGGAATGAGAAAATTCTGTCCCCCGACTTCAACGCCATGCCCGGCAAAATAAACCATCGCAACATCTGCGGTTTCCGCCTCGAACGCGAATTTCTCAAGCAACTCTCGAAATTCACTCAGTCCCAGATTGTATTTCTCGACCACATCGAATTGCAGCGATCTGAGTGTATTTGAGATCAGCGCGCCATCGCGAACCGTGTTTTCAAGATCGGGAACATTCAGGTAGTCGGCAATACCCACGACCAGCGCCAGGCGCTTTTCCGGAAAATCGGCCGTTTCGCCGAACGCCCTTGCTGGCTGCGAACCGACGAGCGCCAGACCCAAAAGGGCCCCGATAATGAACTGCCGCGATTGCCACCGGTACAATTTAACCTGAGATAACATTCCTGACATTCCGAAATACCAATAAAATTTGGAAAGACATGAATACTGAATGTTCCATTGTTATCCCAGCAGCGCGAATAACGATAGTCTTGTTCTACCCCTGCTCTTCCAGCAGCGCCCGTAGCCTGCGTTCTTCCTCCTCGGAAAGCCGCGCAACGGGAGTGTCAGCTGTCTGCGCTGCCTGCGATGAGCGTTTGCGCAGCGCAAGGACAATCGCAAAAAGACCCGCGATCAGCGCGAGAGGCCCCGCCGCCCAAAGGGCCAGCGTATGCCAGGCGAATCTGGGTTTCAGCAGGACGAACTCGCCGTAGCGGGAGACGAGATAGTCAATCACCTGCGCGTCGCTGTCGCCAGCGACCAGCCGCTCACGGACCAGAACCCGGAGGTCCTTGGCGAGAGGAGCGTCGCTGTCGTCGATGGACTGGTTCTGGCACACCATGCAGCGAAGCTCGGCGGACAGGACCCGCGCCCGCGCCTCCAGCGCCGGATCGCCCAGAACCTCGTCCGGCGCCACGGCAAGGGCGGGCGATGCCAACAGGCAGAGGCACAGGAAAAGGCTGGTGAGAAGGGACCGGATCATCGCATGTCTACTCCGCCGGCGCCGCCGCGCCCGCATTGCGTTTTCTGGCCGGTTTGGGCGCGCCGACGCGAAGCCGCCTGTCGGCGATGGACACAGCCCCCCCCAGAGCCATGATCACGCAGCCGATCCAGATCAGCGTTATAAGCGGCTTGAAGTAGACACGCACATCGACAGCGCCGTCGCCCCGGCTTTCTCCGAGCGACAGATAAAGCTGCGAGAAACCGGTGGTGAAGATGGCCGCCTCCGTCGTCGGCATCTGACGGGCGGTATAGATCCGCTTGGAGGGATCGAGTTCGGTGACGAAGATACCGCCCTGGCGGATGGTGAAATGGCCGACTTCCTCGGTGAAATTCGGACCGCGCCGCGGCGCGGCGCCATCGAATGTCAGTTGATAGCCGGACAGTTCCACCGTGTCTCCCGGCCGCATGGTCGCTATCCGCTCGTCCTGAAACGCGGACGCGGTCACGACGCCCAGAACGGTCAGGCCGATGCCGAAATGAGCCAACATGCTTCCCCAGGCAGATCCGGGCAAGCCGATCAGGCGCGAGAAGGCGCGGCTCGGACCGATCTCGAAGATTTTCACCCGGGTGAGGATTTCCGAGACCGCGCCGGCCATGACCCAGACCGCGAGGCCGACACCCAGCGGGGCCAGAACCTTTTCCATGCCCCAAAGCCAGAACGTGAAGATCGTCATCAAAATTGCAAGGCCGAAGGCCGCGTAAAGCCGCTGGGATGCCGCGAGCAGGTCGCCGCGTTTCCAGGAGAGCACGGGACCGAAAGGGACCGCGATCAGAAGCGGCACCATCAGCGGTCCGAAGGTGAGATTGAAGAATGGCGCGCCGACGGAGATTTTTTCTCCCGTCACCGCGTCCAGAAACAGCGGATAGAGTGTGCCGACAAAGACCGCGGCGCAGGCGGAGGTGAGGAACAGGTTGTTCAGCACCAGCGCCCCTTCCCGGCTGATCGGTGCGAAGAGCCCTCCCTGTCTGAGGGCTGGTGCCCTCCAGGCGTAAAGCGAGAGAGACCCGCCGATGAACAAACACAGCAGAACCAGAATAAAGACACCGCGTGTCGGATCGGTGGCAAATGCGTGCACGGAGGTCAGGACACCGGACCGGACCAGGAAAGTCCCCAGCAGCGACAGCGAAAAGGTGAATATCGCCAGAAGGATGGTCCAGATCTTCAGCGCTTCCCGCCTTTCCATGACAATCGCGGAATGCAGCAGGGCCGTTCCGGCCAGCCACGGCATCAGGCTTGCGTTCTCGACCGGATCCCAGAACCACCAGCCGCCCCAGCCGAGTTCGTAGTAGGCCCAGTAGGAGCCCATCGCGATGCCCAGGGTCAGGAAGCACCAGGCAAGCAGCGTCCAGGGACGGACCCAGCGCGCCCAGGCGGCATCCGTGCGCCCCAGGATCAGCGCGGCGACGGCAAAGGAGAATGTGATCGAGAAGCCGACATACCCGACATAAAGAAGCGGCGGATGGATCGCCAGGCCGATGTCCTGAAGGATGGGATTGAGGTCGGCGCCCTCCAGAGGCGGATTGATCACGCGGGCGAACGGATTGGATGTGGCCAGCAGAAACAGAATGAAACCGGCGGAAATCCAGCCCTGAACAGCCAATGTCGTTGCGCGCAGATCCTTTGGGAGATTACCTCCGAAAAGCCCGACCAGCGCTCCGAAGAACACCAGAATGAGCACCCACAGCAGCATCGAGCCTTCATGATTGCCCCAGACTCCCGTGAACTTGTAGAGCAACGGCTTGGCGGAATGGGAGTTCTCCAAGACGTTCAGAACCGAGAAATCAGCGGTCAGATAGGCGCTCGTCAACACGGCGAAGGACACCAGCACCATAACAAACATCGTCACGGAAACAGGCGGCGCGACGGCCATGAGCCGGTCATCCCCGGCAAGCGCGCCCCACAAGGGGACAACGGATTGCACAAGCGACAGGGCGAAAGCCAGCACCAGCGCGTAATGTCCGAATTCGACGATCATTGCCCCTCCCAAATCCTGTTTCCACCAGGTCACAGACCCATAAGGTCAGTTGGCCGTGGTTTTGTCGCCTTGCCAATGGCCCTGTTTCTTCAGTGCTTCGGCCACTTCCTTGGGTATGTAGTTTTCATCGTGCTTTGCAAGCACGCTGTCGGCGACAAAAACCCCGTCCGGCCTGACGATACCTTCCGTCACCACGCCTTGCCCCTCACGGAACAGGTCAGGCAATATCCCTTTATAGGTCACGGAAACCGTGTTCTCCATGTCGGTGACGCGAAAGCTGACTTCCGCGTTGTCGGAGCGCACGACCGAGCCGTCCTCGACAAGACCGCCCAGCCGGATCCGCTGTCCGGACGGGAGGGTGTTGCGCGCGATGTCGGTCGGGCTCTGAAAAAAGACGAGTTCGTCGTACAAGGCAAACATGATCAGGCCGAACGCCGTGGCAAGTACCACACCCGCCGTGCCGATGAGGGTCAACCTTCTTTGTTTGCGTGTCATTGCTTTTCCGCCCGCTTCCCGCTGCCTGCTGCCCCTTCAGGCGCGGAAGTCTCTTCTTGTCTCAAGATCCTGTTAGACCAAGTTGCGTTGCCGCGTCCTTGATTGAGGACAAATCCTCCGGCTTGTCGGCATAAGCGGCTTGCGCGTCCTTGAGCGCATTCTCCGCGCTCTGTCTTTCGCCCAATACGATATAGGCCTGCATCAGCTGCTTCCATTCCGCTGCGGAACCTCCCTCATCGGCGAGCCGTTCGGCAAGGCCGGAGACCATTGCGCGTATCATGGCCTGCCTGTCGCCCGTGCTCATGTCCCGCGATGCCGCGACATCCTCCTGTGAAGGTCCGCGCGGCGCAGGCGTTTGACCGACCTGATCCGATTGTCCGTCCGGCCCCGCAAGTTCCGCCAGTTCATTGCGCGCGGCGCCTACCCAGGCTTCCGTGCCCTCAGCCCCGGCCAGAAGATTGCGCCAGGCCGCGATCGCCTCCGCTTTCCTGCCTTCCTGCCCGAGGGCAAGCGCCAGGAAAAAGCGTGGCTTGACCGCGGAAGCATCCATCGCCGCCGCCTGTTCGAAAGCCTGTCGCGCTTCCGCCGTGACGAGGCCCTGGCTGGCGATGGTCATCGCCTCGCCCATATCGGTCAGCCAGTCCTGTCTCGGCCCGAGAAGGCGGATGGCTTGCGCATAAGCCCGAGCGGAATCCTGCGGCCGGCCGAGAGACATGTAGACCGGTGCGATCACCACCCATCCCTGCCCGTCCTCCGGGTTATCCGCCAGATGCCGCTCGACCCGGGCCACGAGTATATCAACCGACTGCTCTTCCGCCGGCGCCTGGAGCCTGGCGGCAAGCGGAGCGTCGGGCATATCCGGAGCTCCGAAGAGGAGATAAATGCCGACGGCCGCGGCCGGCAGGACGAACAGCGCCAGTCCCTGGGCAATTTTCAGTCTTGGCCCCCGGGTGATCCCGCCGGCCTCTTGCGCATGATTTTCGTGCGCGCTGAGCAGCCGGCGGGCGATTTCCGTACGCGCGGCGCCGGCGGCTTCCGGTTCGATCAGTCCACGTTCCAATTCGGCTTCGATAGCACCGAGCTGATCGCGGTAGACCGCCTCGTCCGCGCTCCCGGACGGCGTGCCCGCCGAACGCCGCGCCTTCGACAAAGGCACAAGCACGGACAGGGCGGCGGCCGCTGTCATGACAGCTATCAGGATCCAAAATACCATGGATGCACTATAGACCGCCCAATTTGGACAAAAGCAAGATGGTACCACTGTGACCGGCGGTCGCGGCACCGGCGGTGAGCAGCGGCTTTGAAATGGATGTGGGCCCTACTTGCGGCCCAATGCGGTGGCAACCAGTTTGCGCTCCGGATTGCTTTCTCCCGACGCGGTCAATTTCCGCGCCTTGGCGACAGCGGCCTGGCGGCTGCGGCGGAGCTGATTGGCATAATCGGAACCGAAATAGATCTCAGACAGCATGATCGCCACATCGGCCGCGGCCAGATGTGCCTGCAACTGCTGTCCCCGGGCTTTGCCGAGATCGGAGATCTGCGACCGGGTGACGATTTCCAGCGTCTGCTCGACGGCCTGCCTGGTCCGTTTGCCGACCTCGTTCACGGCGAAGGTCTCCGAAGCGTTGCGGACCATGGTCACCACGCGCAATGTCCGCACCGCGTCGTCAATCGCTTCCTGATTGATCTGCAGTTTGCCGTTCTGGTCGAATTTCGGCACCTGGAGCGCACGGCGGACAGCCCCATGGGCAGTGTTCAGTTCTGTCGTCACCACGTTGGAAATGGTGCGCTTGCTTTCGGCCAGACGCTTGTGCCACTTGCCGGAGTGGGACAGATCCATGTCCCGTTCGACACCGCGCACGAGCGCATGGTATTCCAGAAGCGCCTGCGAAAAGGCGACCGGATCCGGATTGTGCTTGCAGTGATCGAGAGCCAGGATCTGAAGCCGCTCGGCTTCGCTCATCACGACATCGACAAACGGCGCGAACTGCGAGTTCTCGATCGCCTTGGGATCGTCGTCGCCGACGAGGCGCCCGGCGAAACTGCACAGGGCAGCCGGTGCGTCGGAGCGGTCAACCAAAGCGGCCGCGATGACCGGAACATGGTCGGGAAACCGGTAGGAGCACTTGTCCACCAGACGCAGGACATCCGTGTCGCGCTTCAGCCTTTGTTCGTTGATCCGTTCCGGAATATTCTGCAGAAACGGCACAAGCCAGCGCTCGGCGGAAAAAATCTTCTGAATGTCCCGCAGTTCGGCGATCCCGCGTTCTCCGCCGAGCTCGATGCCCATCCGCCGCCGTTCCGTGTCCGAATTCTCGCTGCGGTGCAGCGCTTCGCCAACGGCATCCACGGAGCGGGTGCGCAGGGCCTGAACGAGAGCGGCGACCCGCTCGCCGCTGACCGCCGCATTTCCCGCCTGTTCCAGAACGGTCTGGAAATCGTCCGGCATGACATCGCGTCCGAGCCATTTCCAGACACGGTTGAGCATGCCGCGGTGGATGCGAGCTTCCTGCCGGATCATCAGGGTCTCGTTGATCAGAAAATCCTCCAGCGGCGAGAAGAACATGCGCTGGATCTGGTTTTGTCTCTGGGGCCCCCCGGGGAGTTCCGGCGCCAGCAAACGCGGTCTGCGCAAAAGGGCAAGAGCCGCGGTGAGAATCAGCTGGAGGTTCGGATCGGGATTCTTTTGAAACTGGGCCCGTTCCATATTCCGGACCAAAGCCTCGACGGCCTGCGGCCGGAGACTGCTCAGATAGGATTTGATTTTGTATTCAAGCTGGTCCGAGTGGGTCATTCACAGCGTCAATCGCGATCCGAATCCACGCGATATTAGCGGCATAAGGTTTAACTAAGTGTTGAGAATAATTTCAGGATTTCGAAACACCCGATTGACCGGCGATCCCGCTGAGCCCCGGGCCACGGACCCGGTCTAACCGATGACCTGCCAGGCGCCCTTGTCCGTTTCGCAGGCGGTGCCCCTGGCCTGCAGCATCCGTCCCTGCAGAACCATCTCATGGGTGAATTCCCGGCAACTCGTCTCGTTGACGAAATAGACCGGACCGGGACGCACCTGGCCGCTGCGGCCGGTGCGCTCGTTCTGCCAGGCAACCGCGACACCCAGGCCCCGTGCCCGCAGGGCCCGGTCCTGGGCATCTTCCGCCGCACGGCGGTCGGAGGGCTCAAGCGCGTCGCCGAGTTCGTTGTTCACCAGAACGGAAATGGCGGTATTCGCCTCGGACCCGGCCACGTCGGATTTCGGATCGCCGAAAAACGAGCCCAGTCCGGCGGTATCGCTCGAACCGGACGTCATGGAACATCCCGCCAGAACCGTGGCAAGAGCAAGACATGTGGCAGCGCGCAAAAACATGCTCGAAAGCTCCCGGAGCAATCTGTTTCCAGGCGGGTTCTCCTGACATCAGGAGGCCGCCGGTGTTTCACGAACAGGAGCATCCAATCGCGTCCCTATGGACACGGGATGATCCGGATAACATGAAAACCGGTGTGAACCCGCAGATGAATCCTTGTTATTTACAATTTGTGGCCGAACTTGGCCATCGTCCAGTCTTTAAAGCCACTATCTGCGTCAATTTTCATCACAATATCATTGACCTCGCCCCCAGCCGCAACCCTAGCCTTGGCCCGGACCTGGCCTAGACCTGGCCAAGAGCCGGCAAGGTCAGCGTGGCTTTCAGGCCGCCCAGCGCCGATCCGTCCAGTTCGAGCGTACCGCCGTACAGGGCGGCCAGGTCCGCCACAATCGACAGGCCAAGCCCGGTGCCGGGCACGGTTTCGTCAAGCCTTCTGCCGCGTTTGACCGCCTCGGCCCGCTCTTCGCGCGTCAGTCCGGGACCGTCGTCTTCCACGATTATGGTGAACATATCCCGGTTCGTCGCCGGGTCGCTCAACGGCGCCACCTTCACCGAGACCCTGGAAGCTGCCCATTTGCAGGCATTGTCGATCAGATTGCCGCCCATTTCCTCAAGATCCTGGCTTTCTCCGCGAAACCGGATCTCGCCGCTCTGCTCAAAGCCGACGGAAATGCCCTTGTCCTGGTAGATCTTGTCCATGGCGCGAATCAGTCTGGCAAGCACGGGCTGCGTTTCGCACGAGACGCCGATCACCCGGCGCTGCGCCGCCATGCGCGCCCGTTCCAGATGATGCTGGATCTGGGTGGACATGATCGCCGCCTGTTCGGAAACCTTTTCAGCCAGGGGACCGCCGGCGGCGCGGGCTTCGTTCGATATCACCGACAGCGGCGTCTTCAGTCCGTGCGCCAGATTGCCGACATGGGTTCGCGCCCTTTCGACGATCTCCCTGTTGGAAACGATGAGGGCATTGAGTTCCACCGCCAGCGGCGCGATTTCCCGTGGCAGGGCCTCGTCGATCCGCTCCGCCTCGCCCTGACGGACGGCCGACAGGGACGCGCGCAAGCGGGCGAGCGGTTTCAAGCCGATGCGTACCTGCAGGAAGATCGCCAGAATCAGGCCGAGGCCGACCAGACACAATGTCAGAGTGACCATGCGGCCGAATTCGTAGATATCGGTCCAGAACCCGGCGGTCGCCGCTCCGACGGCAATGATGTAGGACGTATCCCCGATCGAAATCCTTTGTTGCAGGACGCGGATTTCGTCGCCGCCCGGACCGGAAATGAACCCGGCGCTGCTGTCGTTCCGACCGATCCCGGGCACGTTGAGCGGATCGCCCACAAGCGATTTCGAGGCATAGAGAATATCGGCGTTTTCGGCGTGGCGAACCGTCCAGTACCAGCCGGACAGCGGCAGGGAGAAACGCGGATCGCCGCTATAGTCCGGAGCCGACAGCGTGGCGGTCGCTCCGTCCGCTCCGGCTTCCGTCTCCAGCATTCCGGAAATCAGCGCGTTGATGTGGATTTCAAGCTGGGCGTCGAAGGCGCGCTCGCTTGCCCGCTGGTAGAGGCTCACCAGGAAGATACCCGCCAGGGCGAGCGCGACTGTGGACCAGACAGCGGCAACGAAAACAAGACGCCCGGCAAGCGAGCGCTGCGGCCTGCGGGGCGAGTCAGGATCCGGCCCCGGCCCCGGCGAAGCCTCACTTGTCACCGGCTGCTCCCAGCCGGTAACCGAGCCCCCGGATGGTTTCGATCAGATCCGAGCCGATCTTCTTGCGCAAACGGCCGACAAAGACCTCGACCGTGTTGGAATCGCGGTCGAAATCCTGATCGTACAGATGTTCGGTCAGTTCCGTCCTGGAGATCACCTTGCCCTGGTGATGCAGCAGATAGGACAGCAGCCGGTATTCGTGGGAGGTCAGCTTGATCGCGGAGCCATCCACGGTGACCCTGCCGGCGCGCAAGTCGAGACGCACCGCCCCGCAGGTCAGTTCGTTGGAGGCGTGACCGGCCGCCCGGCGGACAAGCGCACGGACCCTGGCCAGCACTTCCTCCATGTGAAAGGGTTTGGCGACGTAATCGTCCGCCCCGGCATCGATACCCGCGACCTTGTCCGACCAGCGGTCCCGTGCGGTGAGGATCAGCACCGGCATCGTCCTGCCGTCACGGCGCCAGGTTTCCAGAACCGACAACCCGTCCAGAGTAGGCAGGCCGAGATCGAGCACAACGGCGTCATAGGGTTCGGTGTCGCCCAGATAGTGCCCGTCTTCCCCATCGGTCGCACTGTCGACCACATAGCCGGCTTCTTCCAGAGCGGTGACGATCTGGCGGTTCAGATCGGTATCGTCTTCAACAACAAGAATGCGCATGAGGTCCGACTTTTCGAAGTTCAGTGAAATGACCCGGCGGCCCCCACGCATGCGTGGGGCCGGCACCTTGATCGTCCATCTAGCGGGCGCTGACTGTGACCGTCGTCACCTTGCCGCCGTTCTTGACCGAGAGAACATAGACATAACCCCCGCCCTGCTCGCAGAGCTGGGCCTTCAGGATTTCCCCCTGAACCCGGCCCTTGACAGACCCCAGCGAAGCCGCCTGGCCGCTGGCAACGACCTTGCGGGCCGCGGCGTCCGACAGACAGGCCGCCTGCGCCGGTCCCACCGCGGCGAAAAGGAGGACAAGAATGACAAATATGTGTTTCACGGGTTCGATTCCGGTTCTGCTCACGAAGTGTTGGGCAAGGTGTAATCAATTTCACATGAACGCAAGCTGAACCGGTTGTTTGGGGTTGGTTGGTGGGTTCGTTGGGGCTTTGGAAAAATGCCTCGGTCCCGACATAAAAGCGGGAGGGTCCGCGGCCGGTGCTTGACTTGAACGATGGTCGTGTACGTAGTTTGTCTCTAATTTGAGAGTTGATAAAGCTGCGGCCCCCACTTCTACTCATCTAATGGTTGCATTGAAGCGTTCGTTCTTCCATTGTACTCAAAAAGCACCGTTATCATGAGAATAGTTGAGAATCTGTCCGAACTAATAGATCGCCTTGACCGCATAGTTGCCATTGCTGACAACTACAAAACGGAACTCGGATTCTGGCCACGGAGCAGCCTTGAGGATGGGATCAAGCGCGGACGCTTGCTCGCGGCCGATGGCACAATCGAAGGGCGCGAAACAACAATTGGGTTTGTTGTGTTTGGAGGCGTCTTTCCGAACGGACGCATTCAAGCTGTCGCAGTTGATCCGACCTCCCTAAGGCAGGGGGTTGCTCAATTCCTAGTCGACAATGTGGTTGCAAGAATGGAGTCTGAAGGCTATTTGGCGATTCTTGCGAAGCCAGCCAAGGACTTGCAAGTTGCTCAAAATTTTTACGAAAAGAACCACTTCCTCACGGTTAGAATACAGAGTGGCGGTGCAGCTAGAAACCGAGAAATTGTTGTACGAGAGAGAATTCTGAAAAGCCCAAGCCTGCTGACGGCAATGGAGTTACGCCAACCGCCCCCGCTTTTGCTTCGATCAGACGCCCACTCAAACCTTTGGGTCATCGACATTAATGTTCTCTTTGATCTGCTAAAACTGAGGCGCACTCATTATAAGATGGCTGTAGGGGTTTTTGCCGCCGCGCTTGAGGGGCGAGTGAGAATTGCTGTGACTTCAGAATTCTCGAACGAACTCACTCGTGCAAGTGCGGCAATAAAAGATGACCCACTACTAAAACTAGCAGATGCACTTCCAAGACTACGCGGAAATGCCGAGAAAAACGTCAAAGACTTAGCTGAGATTATTCACACTGCGGTTTTCACGAAAAGAAAACCATCACAGGCAGGAACACCTCAGGCGCACAGCGACTGTATGCACCTCGCAGAGTGTATCGCTGGAAATGCATCAGCATTCGTCACGAGCGATGGCGTTTTGCTGAGAAATCGCCGCCTTATCCGTGAAACTTGGGGCCTAGAAGTTGTCGCGCTTGAAGACTTCCATGATGTACTTACATCCACGGATTTGACCGATGATTTTAAGCCGGTACGAGGTAAAGGGTTCCGAACCTGTACTGTGAGTGCTGAGGTCGCACGAGGAATTGCAGAAAAATTACAACCCAAGGGTCTTAATTACAGCTATTTCGTCAAACATGCCACAAGGGCCTCTGCCCATTTCTTAGTTGCTTTCGACGACAGGCAAGCTGCAACAGCACTACTCGCCGCCTCTTCTCCCGTCACGCTCGGCGACGCTCATCGAGTTCTGCTACTCGTGGATCATGAGCGTCCGAATGCTGAACTTATAGCGGAAATGCTGCTCAGCAATATAATCGATGCCATTGGAAGAGCTGGATTGAATTTGATAAACCTCGAAGACATTCCGGGGCAAATCGCAGCGCGCAAAGCGGCGCTGCAAGCAGGCTTCATATCAAACGATACAGATCAGTTCCTAAGCAAACCAGCCTTGGGAGCACCAATTACACCAGCAAGTTTCTCTGGCCTCTCGGAACGAGCAGGTCTAGCGTTCGGTTCTAAGGCGCCTCAGTTGTTTCCGGCCAGTTTCGACGGTTTTGATGCGCTTCTTTCGACGGATAGAACAGAATTTCGGCGTACCGAGGATTTGCTCAGCCCAACTTTGATAGTTACCAACAACCGGCAAGTCAGCATTCAGCCTATCGCGCGGCCTTACGCTGACGAACTTCTTGGCACGTCACCTCAAACAAGTCTTTTGGATCAGTTCGAAGGGGCTTTTCGTTCTCAGAAAACCTATGTTTGCAGTGGGCGAAGCAAGAATTTATTCAAGACAAATCAGCTCATTCTGTTCTATGAATCTACCCGAACAGGTGGGCGTGGAGCAGTGATCGCGGCCGCACGCATCGATAACGTAGTGACACAACAAAAGAATGAAACACTCCAATCCGATATGAAGAGGACAGTTCTCGAAAGTGTCGACCGCTTTTCAGCAAGCGAAGAGGTTACTTTGACCGGCTTCAGCTCGCTGTTGCGATTCCCCCGCCCAGTTAGCCTCGATGAACTTCGGATGTTGGGCGCAGTTGGAACTCAAAATTTGCAAACCACCACAGTCATTGCCACAGCCGTCGCGCAGGAGATCTTCGACCGGGGCTGGGCGAATGAACGCTGACTCTCATGCAATGATCTCAATTCATTGCGATCACGCGGCGAATATCATTAGCGGTGTAAAATCAGTTGAGCTGCGCCGACGGTTCATGTCGTTGCCGCCAGGCTCACGGCTCTGGATTTACTCAACGCTACCGGTGGGGGCGCTTGTCGCTACAGCGACTATTATTGCAATTGATTATGACTCTCCATCTGCGTTGTGGTCGCGATATCAGTCAGAAGCTGCAGTCTCACAAACCCTATTCTTTCAATATTTTGGAGGTTGCGATTTAGGATGTGCAATTCAGCTAGGCGATGTCGAACCTATCTCCCCAGTGCCTCTAGACAGTATTCGTCGAATTCGTGGCGTTAATAGCATTCCACAAGTCGCCACAAAAATATCCATTCTTGAAGCCAGTAAATTTGAAGAATTCCGGCATTTTCGCTGAGCATGTCCTGCGCTGTGACGTGGCGTTCTTGTCGCCGGAGCGTGCACCTAAAGCAATGTTAGTTTCGATTATATAAGGATAAAGCGAGGCGGCCTGTCTTTCCTATGCACCCAGTCCCTTTTCGCAGGAGTTCCCGACTACTTCCACACCACGCGCACCCATTCAGGACAGGTTCCGGGGCTCATCAGCCCCTGCCTGTCCTGTCCAGTCCTGAACCGCGCTTGCCATGCGGGTTAAAACAACGCCCTCTACAGCGCCACCAGCTCCTCCGTCTGCAGATCGTCGTAGCGGCCCTTGAAGTGTTCGAAGACCTGCAGGGTGCGGCGGGCGATTCCGGTCCAGCCGAAGGAGCGGCGGGCGAAGCGGGCGCCTTCAACGGCCAGCGTGTCGCGCAGCCAGGGATACTGCATCGGCATGTTGAGCATGGCGGCGAACTCTTCCGGCCGCTTCGGGTCGGCGACCAGGGCGTGGCGGCCGAATTCGATCTGTTCATGAAGACCGCCGTGAACGGTGACGACCGTTGGCGTGCCGCAGGCCATCGCCTCCACCGCCGTCATGCCGAAAGGCTCGTAGCGGGAGGGCAGCGCGAAGATGCCCGGCGCGCGGTAGAAATCGGCCAGGTCGTCATCCTCCACATAGCCCCGCCAGCTGATCGACTCCGAAACACCCATGTCGGCGGCAACCTGCTTCCACTGGTTGAGGAGGGCGATGTCGCTGTCGGAATTGGCGCCCGCCGCCAGCACCAGGCGCGCATCGGGCTGCAGTTTCAGGAGATGCGGCAGGCTTTCGATGATGAGGTCGTAGCCCTTGTTTTCCGCCGCGCGGCCGACGACGTAGATGTCCGTCTCGCGGATATCGTGCTTCTGCCGCGCCGCGGCCACCCTGTCCGGCGTCGACGGCGTGAATTTGCCCTCGTCGATACCCGGCGGGATCATGGTGATATGTTCCTTGGGAAGCTGGTACTGCTCGACGATCAGATCGGTCTGCTGCTCCGTCGTCGCGATCACATGATCGCAATTGCGGTAGAGCACGAATTCCTTCTGGATGCGTTCCTCGAACCGGTAACCTGTCATCTCCTCTTCGCCCGCGCCAATCATGTCGTGGCGTTTCCACCAGCCGAGGGAGTGCGGCGTGTGGATATGCGGGATCTGCAGTTCCTCGGCGATTTTCTGTCCCGCGACGCCCGCGTCCCAGTAGTGGCTGTTGATGACATCGTACTCGATGTTGCGGTGACGGATCATGGCAAGCGCATTGGTGACAAAATCGCCGTACCAGTCGTGCATGTCTTCCTTGCGGATGAAATCCTCGCCGCCGAAGGGAATGCGCACAACGCGCAGGTTGTCATTGACGAAGTCCTCGGCCGGCTGACCCTCGAATTGACGGGTCATGACATCGACCCGGTAGCCGAGCCGGGCAAACCGCTTGGCAAGCTCCAGCACGAAAACCACCTGGCCGCCCGTGTCCGGTTTACCGAGTTCGGGTGACCCCGCGACATAGCCGTGCAGCGAAATCATCAGGAGCGATCCGATGTTGTGCTTGTTCATGTGGTCCAACCTTCTTGTTGTGTGTTTCGATCTCCGTCTTCCCAGGCTTCAGTTTGGCTCGTGTCGTTCAGGCTGCCGCTTCGCGCAGCAATCCAAGTTTTATCAATCCTTCAAGGACCCCCGCGGCATGGTTCGCGCTCGCGTGGTAGGTCTTCTCCTTCGGCATCGCCGCAAGGAGTTCCTCGCGCGCGTTGCCGACGGCAATCGCCTTCCCGGCGGCTTCGAAGAGGGCCAGGTCGTTGCCCGAGTCCCCCGCCGCTACCGTGTTTTCCATCGGGATCCCGAGATGACCGGCAAGGTGGCGCATGGCCGCGTCCTTACCGGCACCGGGCGCGAGGATGTCGAGATCGCTCGCGCCTGAATAAATATATTTATGCTGGATGCCTTCCTTTTCCAGCCGTTCCAATATCCGTTCCACCTCCGCCTTGCCCGGGACAGAGAAGCTGGCTTTGCCCTCGGTCTGGAAAACGTCGGCATGCGGCGCATATCCAAGTTCCGCGACCAGCTTGCGGATATCCTTGTCCGGCCAGTCGAGGAATTGTTTCCGCCAGCTCTCCAACCAGTAACGGCCCAGGCGGATTTCGGTTCCCAAACCGGTGATAATCGCATCGGGTGCGAAATCCGCCGGGAAATACTCCGCCAGCGTCCGGTCGACGCTGACCGCCGGACGGCTTGAGTTCAGCGCCAGCTTCGCTCCTTTGTGCCGTAATTTGAGCGATTGCCAGAGCCGATTCAGATCTTCGCGGTTTCCGGTCAGCGTATCGTCGATGTCGCTGACCAGAAGCCAGGGCTCGGGACTGCCTGTTTCCCCGCTCAAAGTCCCTCCGCCTCCTCTTCCGGGGCGACATACGTCGTGGTGTAGACCTGCGCGGCGGTGTCCTCAGTCACCGGGCGCCGCAAGGTTCCGATTTCGAGGTCCTTCAGGCAGACGGCGGCGCTTTCGGTGTAAAATCCGATGCCGCCCTCCGCAAAACTGTCGTCGACGAGGCTGAGCACCACATAGCCGTCGATGGAAAACTCGATATACATGCCATGGGCGACGACTTCGATCTGCCACGGCCCCTGACCGCTACCGCGGAAGTGGCCGTCCTGAAGCGGGTCAAAGCGGAAGGCATGTTCGAATTCCGGTGTCGGGTTGGCGCCCCAGGCCCGCATCTGCGCCATACCGTTGACCAGATCGAGCGACAGATAATAGCCGTCCCCTTCTTCGTTCGTGCGCAGAACCAGTCCGGTCTTGCCCGACCCTTCCAGCATCAACTGTGCCCGCAGCCGGAAATCCTCGTGTTTTCCGGGCAGGAGGAACGCTTCATAGCCGCTCTTGCAGGACAGATGCAGGCCGTCCGAACGGTCGATCGCAGATGCGTGGGGATTTCCGTAAAGATATTTGCACTGATAGGAGGCCGTCACGCTTTCGCGATGCGTCACCAGATCGTCGAAGCCCGAATAGGACTTGACCTTCAGCCGGCCTGCCTCGTCGCTCACCAGCCGCTTTGGCGGCGGCAGCAGTTTCTTGACGGTTTCGCGCCCGTGGACATTCTCCGTCTTGGAAAAGAAGTTGAAGAGAAGCAGATCGCCGTCGGCCCGGCAGATCCGTCCGGCATAATTGCCCGAAGGCAGGACCACGTTGTCGAAGAAATTCTCGTATGGACCCATAACGGAATTCGCGTACCAGTAGTGGATCTTGGTATCCTCGCGGATCGACCCGAGGAGGTAATAGCGGCCGTCGAGCTTGAAGAGATTTGGCACCTCTACATCGTCGTAAAGGCCCGGACGGTGCAACGGCGCCTCGAAGCTGAACCTGTCGGGAGCGGTCTCGCGTGCGAGGCCGACGCAGCCCCGGCGGATAACCGGCCCTTCCTTCACCCGGGCCGAGCTCAACAGCATCCGCTCGCCGGTTTCTGCGTCATGATAGAAAAACGGATCGCGGAAGCTCACCCAACGGCGGCCTTCGTCGATGGAACTTTCATAATAAGGCGCTGGGATTTCAAGGGGATAGATCCCTCCGTTACAGCGCTCCCACCGGTAAAGATCCTTTGAACGCGCAAGACCGACACGCTGGACCCGGCCGTATTCGGACCGCGCCAGGCCGGTATAGAACATGCGCCATTCCCCCGGGCGATCGGGATCGGCCGTCACATGCATGGTCCACAGCATGTCGTCGTCCCACGCGCCGGGCTCACCGACAAAAAGCGCGTTCTTGACGCGGCGCCAGGTCATGCCGTCCGGACTGACGGCATGGGCTATGAAATCGTGATTGGGCAGAACCAGGTGAAAGAGATGAAATAGTCCATCATGGAAAACGACATCGACGTCGCCGATGTCAGATCTAAGAAATCCATGGGATGCGTACATGTGCTAACCCTGCCCCAGTTGCTTGCGTTCGTTCAAGTCCTGTGGCCGATAAATTTGCATTGCAGCATTTAACGTCGCCTTTATGTCAGCTATCTCTTTCCCGCTGTGCTTCAATATGGGCGGAAAGTGCTCTAGAATGCCACAAAAGCCCAGGATTGATACATGCATCGCCGCATTCGGATGCCGAACCCGCCACGCCCGATCGTGTCGCCGCTCTCCCTCGGGCGGGCTATCACCGTTTGCCTGGGCGCCTTTTTATGCCTGACCATGCCAATGACGGCACAACACGCCTTTTCCTGTTCCCTGTCGCTGGTGCTCGCCATGGACGGATCGGCGAGTGTCGATGCGCGCGAACATGACCTTCAGCTCAATGGCTTGGCGGATGCCCTCGAGGACCCGGAGGTTGTGGAAGCGATAGAAGCCGTCGGCGGGATCTGGGTGACGAGTTTCGAATGGAGCGGCAGGTATCAGCAATTGCTTCAGCTCACCTGGCAGAACCTTGCCGACACGCAAAGCGCCAAAAGGGCCGCGGCCACCCTGCGCCGGTCTCCCAGAGGCTTCACAGAATTTCCCACCGCCATCGGATATGCCCTTGGATACGCCTCCGTTTCGATGCAAAAAGCACCGGAACCGTGCTCCCGCAAGGTGATCGATATCGCCGGCGACGGCATCAACAACGAAGGCTTCGGCCCGGAGAGCGCCTATCGCGCCTTCGATTTCAAAGACATCACCGTCAACGGCCTCGTCATCGCCGGTCAGGACACGGCCCCGGTCAGCTATTACCGGAACAGTGTTCTCAGAGGTCCCGGCGCGTTCATCGAAGTGGCGGATGACTATGAAGACTATGCCCGCGCGATGAAACGCAAGCTGCTGCGCGAGATTTTCGGCAGCGGATATGCCGCCCTGCGCTGACCTCCCGCAATAAAAGCGTGTCGCGTTAAATTGAATTCAGGAAATCGCCCGAACGCATTTGCAATGCAAACGCTGCCTCGGGCGTCTTCCTGAATCCATGAACCCGCTCAAACGCATTTGCAATGCAAACGCTGCCTCGGGCGTCTTCCTGAATCCATGAACCCGCTCAAACGCGACATGCTATAATCAATCTGGAGAGATCAGTTTCCCGGGCCCTTGTGTCCTTCCAGTTCCATCAGGCAGTAAAAATCCTTCAGCGTCTTGCCCGGTTCTCTGGAAAATCTGTCCCCCGTCTCGCGGATTTCCGAAATACGGTCCAGGCGGAACATGCGGAAATCCTGCCGGAGCTCGCACCAGGCGACCAGCGTCCAGACCTTGCCCCAGAACCACAGGCCCAGCGGACGAACCACCCGGCTGGATGCATCGCCCTTGCCATCGCAATAGGCGATGGACAGACGCTTGCGGGCATCCGCCGCCGCTTCGAGGAAATCGATATACGCCCGGACCTGGTGGGTCATTTCCGATGCGACCGCGTGGATCTCCACCTCGTTGTGACGCACGCGCATTCTTTCCGGCAATACCGCGTCGATCTTGATCATCGCCTCCTCGGCGGCCCGGGCCATCGCGGCCCCGCCCCAGGCCCGGATCAGACGCGCACCGGCCAGCAGGGCGACGACTTCGTCCCTAGTGAACATGAGAGGCGGCAGGTCATAGCCGTCGCGCATGATGTAGCCGACCCCGGCGGCCCCTTCGATGGGAACGCCGGAGGCCTGCAGGTCGGCGATGTCGCGATAGACGGTCCGCTCGGACACTTCCAGCCATTGCGAGAGCTGACGCGCCCGCACAAGTCGGCCGCCGCGCAGATATTGCACGATCTGGAAGAGGCGGTCGGCGCGTCTCATGGTGCGGGCTCCTTATTGCGCTAACATGCCGATGGAGTTGCCGTCGGGATCGATCCCGTAGGCGAAACGTCCCGCCGGAATGGCGACGGGATCGGAAATGACCTCGCCGCCCGCCGTGGCGAAGCGTTCCATCGTCTCCTCCAGGCTGTCCGGACAGGCAAGATGGATGGTTGCTCCGCTGCCCCTTGCCGGCGGTTTACCGGGATAAAGATGCCCTGCCCGGCCACCGTCCTTGACGGGGAACATCGCAAATTCGTTCGGCCCCATATCGGCGACGCGTACCAGTTCGGTTTGAAAAACCTCGTTATAGAACGTGACCGCCTTGTCCAGATCCGTGACCGGGATCTCCATCCAGACGGTGAAGTGATCGGGAATGAAAGTCATGGAAAGTCTCCTTTGGTGCTGCAACGGACATCACCATATCAAGGCCCTCCTGACAGCCTCCTGTCAGGATAGTGACGCTCCCGTGCGAATTAAAGCACTGGAAAGGCGGCCCGTCCTGACTTCGCTCCGGTCAGGCATCCCGTCATATGGCAGGAGAGCAGATCCGGCGCCAAAGCGGACGCCCGCGTGCCTTGTGTTTCCATGTCTTTGAAAAATCGGGGCTGCGATTGTCCTCCGATTGATCTGTCTCAAGGTGGTTTGCCACTGCAAACGGCAATTTGGGGGTCTCATAAGGAGGCAATAATGAGCCACGTTCCCCACGAACTGCATGAAGAATTCCCCGATGCGGCCGATACGCTGCATGCTCTTAAAACCAACGATGCCCATTTCGCACGGCTTGCGGACGAATATCACACCGTGAACCGGGAAGTGCATCGCATCGAAACGGATGTGGAGCCTGCCTCCGACGAGGCTCTGGAGGAGTTGAAGAAAAAACGCCTGCTCCTGAAAGATCAGATTGCCGCCCTTCTGGCGGCAGCGGCTAACACCGCGTCCTGAGCCCCTCCTTTTCGGGCCGGTGTTAGAGCCCGCGCCGCCCCCGTCCGGCGGCGCGGGCCACCCTGTCTCAAGCGACAAGGCTTCCCGGCCGCCCCGTCTGTGTACAATCCTGCGGGGCGCCGGGACGAAAAGCATATCCGCAAAAAGAAGGCGCCGCAGCTTACAAAAAGCCGGGCGCCAGTCTGGGGAGGAACGACCCTCATCGTTCACCTGAGGATGTGGGTCCTCGGACCCAGACTTGCAAGGCAAGACTTGAGGCGCGGCCTGTCGTCCCCCCCGGGAACCCTTGACGAGGTGGCAGCACTGGCGTCTTAGTGCCGAAAAGCACCACTTCGGACCCGACCCATGGTACCTGCCCGTTTCGCGCTGTTCCTGCTCCTGATTTTCCCGTCCGCGGCCCTAGCCGCGGATCACTGCATCGATGTTCAGGCAAAAAAGGGATGGCAGCAGATGTCCCTACCAGCCGGCAAGATTGGCAAGATCGGCTATTCGGGAAGTTGGAGCGTGATCGGCGGTCACGCCGCACCTGTCGGCCCGCGCGGCTATTCCGGACAGGGCGCCCGGAAACTCGGCCCGCTGTTCGGATACAAATACGACCAGTCCTACGCCTTCGGTGAAATGCTGGTACGCGACCAGGCCGGGAGGATCGTTCCTTTCGCCGAATTCGCGGCGCTTGCCGTCAACGCCCGCGATCCCGCCGGGGTCTACGCCTTCCGGATCAACGACAAGGATATTGCCCTGTGGGACAATGCCGGCGTAATCCGGATCTGCATTTCCATGCGCTAACAACAGACCTCCGCCTCCCCTTTCAAGGGACAGCCGGTACACAACATACAGGACTGTTCTAATCACCGGCGCGGCAAGGGGCATCGGTCAGGCCATAGTAAGGTTCATGCTCGACGAGGTCCGGCAGGTCGCCATGCCGGACCGGGACAACAAAGAGCTTGCCATGACATCGCAGGGATTGGAAAATACCGGGGCCTGCGACGTCTTGATCGGACCGATCGAGTAGACCGATTTTCCACGTGGCGGAGAGTTCGAGAGCACTTGCTTCAACCTGCCTGCTTTCAAAAAGTGACAATCGTCACAGATTTTCTGAAAAACCCTTTTGCATCAGTATTCCGCTCGATCAGGCTTGCGCGCCGTCGCTTCGAAAATGCGCGGCCACCTGACGCTCATGAGGACGGCTGCGGTGCTCGAAAAGATATATCCCCTGCCAGGTGCCCAACGCCATCCGCCCGCTCGAAACCGGAATGGACAGGGATACGGGCATGAGCGCCGCCTTGATATGGGCGGGCATATCGTCCGGCCCCTCGAACGTGTGAACGAGATAGGACATGGACGGATCATCCGCCGGGGGCACAAGACGGCTGAAAAAGGCTTTCAGGTCCACCTGCACATCGGGATCGGCGTTTTCCTGGATCAGCAGCGAGCAGGAGGTATGCCGGACGAAGAGTGTCAGAAGACCGTCACCGGCGCTCTCCCCGTCCAGCCAGCCGGCGGCGGAACCGGTGAATTCATAAAGACCTTGCCCCCCGGTCCGGATCGAGAATGTTGTCTGCATGAAAACCTTCAAGAACGTCTGGCAATGCTTCCGCAAGGCTTAGGCGATCCGCATCGCCGTTGCAATTGCCGCTGAAAGCCGCCACTTGAAAGATGTCTCTGTCCGCCATTCCCATGTTGAAGGCTTGCGATGACTGTTTCCCGCAAAAAGATCCTGATCGCAACGCTCGGCACGCGTGGAGACGTCCAGCCCTATGCCGCCCTCGGCCGGGAACTTTCGTCCCTGGGAGCCCAGGTTGTGCTGTCCACAGGAGAAGGGTTCGAGGACATGATCGAGGCAGCCGGAGCCACGGCCCGTCCCGTCCCGATCAATTATCAGCAGCTTCTTCAGAAGCCCGACGTCAAGGACGCGCTGTTTTCCGTGAAGGGTGCGCTCAAAGCCGCCCGGAAAAACATCAACCTGCAGAAGGACCTCACGCGGGCTCTTTGGACCATCGGCCTTGAGGAACAGCCGGATCTCATCCTGTTCAACCTGAAAGCCATGGTCATGACCCTCGTCGCCCGGCGGTTGAATGTTCCGGCCCTGCCGACGGCCCTGCAACCGGTGACCGCACCAACCGGCGACTTTCCCGTACCTCTCTTCGGCTTGCCGGATTTCGGTAAAATCTTCAACCGCGCGAGCTACTCGGTTCTTCGCCAACTGATGAGAGCGGGGCTCGCCTCGACGATGAAACCGTTGCGGGCTGAGGCGGAAACGGAAATCGCCATGGCTGGCTCGCTGATCGACGGGTATATGCCGGGCGGCGGCAAAGCGCTCTCGCTACAAGCTTTTTCCCGTGCGCTGGTGCCGACCCCGGGCGACTGGACAGACGAAAACTGGCAATGCGGTTACTGGTTCAGCCAACCGGACCAGTTCTATCAGCCGCCAACGGATCTCGCCGCCTTTCTGGAGAGCGGCCCCACGCCGGTTTATCTCGGATTCGGATCCATGCCCAGCAAGGACCCGGAGACGCTGACGGAGACAGTGTTCTCCGCGCTCCAGATCAGCGGCCATCGGGCTATTCTTGCCAGCGGCTGGGGTGGTCTTGGGAAAGACGTTCTCCCGGCGGATCTGGCGAAGCGCGTTTTCCTTCTCGACAAGGCACCGCACAGCTGGCTCTTCCCGCGCTGCGCCGCCATCATCCATCACGGCGGGGCCGGCACCACCCATGAAGCTGTCCGCTGGGGCAAGCCCTCCCTCGTCTGCCCTGTCTTCGCCGACCAGCCTTTCTGGGGCGCCCGTGTGCATGACATCGGCGCCGGCCCGGTGCCGATCCCGCAAAAAAAGCTGACACCTGAAAATCTCGCGGAGGCGCTTCGGGACCTTGAAAACCCTGGTTACCGGGAAGAAGCGGAGCGTGCGGCTGGTCTCATGTCGAGCGAACCCGGCGCAAGGGAAACGGCAGCGCGACTGATCGAGACATTCCTGCGGAGTTGAACCCGGCCCGGGGAATGCGGAAAGACGGGACCGGCCTTTCATTGACGCCGCCGTGTCTTATCAACGGGTCAGAGCTCCAATGCCGCCTACCGCCCTTTTCTTTTCCTGCCGGGCCTGACACAACTAGCGGAGCAAGCTTTTCAAGGAGTCACCTGCCCGTGTTCCCTGCCCGCTATACTGTTTTTGTTCTTTGCATCCTTTTCGCCGCCATCAGTTTCGTTTTGATGTTTGCCGTTTCGGGGCATTTCTTTTGGCCGTTTCTGGTTTTCGCGGCTCTGGCGGTGACTGGTTTTCTTGACCTGCGCCAGAACGCGCACGCGGTCCTGCGCAATTATCCGGTGACCGGTCACTTCCGGTATCTTTTCGAATCCATCCGCCCGGAACTCCGGCAATATTTTTTCGAAAGCAACCAGGACGGCAAACCGTTTTCGCGCGAGCGCCGGTCCATGGTCTACGACCGGGCGAAGAACATCGAGGATGTGCTTCCCTTCGGAACGGAGCTGGACGTTTACGAAAGCACCTATTCCTGGGTGAACCATTCCGTCTGCCCGAAGCCGGTCAGCCACGAGGATCTGCGCGTCACCATCGGCGGACCGGAATGCAAGCAGCCTTATTCGGCCTCGCTCTTCAATATCTCGGCGATGAGCTTCGGCGCCCTTTCAGGTAACGCTATTCTGGCGCTCAACAAGGGTGCGAAGGCCGGCAATTTCTTTCACGACACCGGTGAAGGCAGCGTCTCGCGCTATCACCGGGAAGGCGGCGGCGATCTCGTGTGGGAACTGGGAAGCGGCTATTTCGGCTGCCGGGCCAAGGATGGAACCTTCGATCCGGATAAATTCAAGAGCCAGGCAGCTAACCCGCAGATCAAGATGATCGAAATCAAGATGAGCCAGGGCGCGAAACCCGGCCACGGCGGCGTGCTTCCCGGTCCAAAGGTCACTCAGGAAATCGCCGATGCCAGGGGCGTTCCCATGGGCCAGGACTGTGTCTCGCCATCGCACCACTCGGCATTTTCCACGCCGGTTGAACTTCTGGAATTCATCCGGACCTTGAGGGAACTGTCCGGAGGCAAGCCGGTGGGCTTCAAACTGTGTCTCGGCCACCGCTGGGAATTCATGGCGATCCTGAAGGCCATGCTGAAGACCGGGATCAAGCCGGACTTCATCGTTGTCGACGGCTCCGAAGGCGGGACCGGCGCCGCCCCCATCGAATTCGCCAACCGGCTCGGGACGCCTTTGCGTCAGGGACTTTCCTTCGTTCACAATTGTCTGGTCGGCGCCGGCCTGCGCGATGACATCAAGATCGGTGCCAGCGGCAAATTGATCAGCGCTTTCGATATCGCCGGAACCATCTGCCTGGGCGCGGACTGGGTCAATTCAGCGCGCGGATTCATGTTTGCCGTCGGCTGCATTCAGTCCCAGAGCTGCCACACCAACCGCTGCCCGACCGGTGTCGCCACTCAGGATCTGAAGCGCCAGCAGGCTCTTGTGGTTCCCGACAAGGCGGAAAGGGTGACGAATTTCCACACCAACACGCTCGATGCGCTGATCGAATTCACCGCAGCCGCGGGCCTCGACCACCCGCGCGATTTCAAACCGGAACATTTCTATCTCCGTGAAGGTCAGCGCGAAATCCTGCCCGCGAGCGTTGCTCTCACCTGGGTGCAAAAAGGCGCCCTGCTCGACGAGGCGCATAACATCCCGGGCTATTCGACCTATTGGGACATGGCCGTCGCGGAGAGTTTTGAACCGGCCCGCTCCGTCGCGTCGGCCAAGGCCTTGCACGGTCACCACGGGCATCATTAAAGCGTGTCGCGTTAAATTGAATTCAGGAAATCGCCCGAACGCATTTGCAATGCAAACGCTGCCTCGGGCGTCCTCCTAAATCCATGAATCCGCTCAAACGCGCGCCCCTCTAGATCAGCGGACTGGCCCTGTCAGATCCCTTCCGCCAGGCGGACCGCGAACTCTCCGGCTTCGTGCGAACGGACCACCGCATGGCGGACGAGGTCGTCGAAATGCCCGGAAAAGAGCTGCACGTGGCGGGTGTTGGAAAATGTCAGGTAGCGCTGGCCCAGGTATAGTGCCGCCCATTTCTGGCCGAAAACCGTGAAGGGCGCCGAATATCGGTCGTTGGCACCGAACAGGTGCAGGCGCAGGGAGGGGTAGAGGTCTTCCAATGTCCTGCCCATGACGTCCAGTTGCTCGCGGCGGGCGGCGGCCGGCAGCCCGGCCCACATGCCCTCTCCTTCGGCAAACCCTTCCAGGGACTCCCTGGGCAGCGCTATCTCCATGTCGGATTCGGCGCGGCTCAGGAGCGCCCGCTGGTCGCGGGTACCGATAATGGCCTGATCCGCGGTGCGCAGCGTTTCGCCGGCATATTCAAAGGCAAGAACGGCTTCGGTCTTGAGTACATCGGGAAGATTGGCCGGGACATGACGGATCTTCGCACCCACCGCATCCCGGTACCAGGCGAGCAGATGTTCATCGACCGGATGGCGGTCGGTTTCAGCCACCTGAACAGCCTGATCGAGAATTTCCGCCGCGGCGCCCCGGTGGGTCGAGAGCCCCAGCAGCCAGTCCGACGAGACACTGAGCGCCGTTGCGATTGCCGCCAGAGCCTGTCCGTTCGGAAGACGCGGCGCTTCCTCGGACAGGAGTTGCGAGACCGTGGACCGGTCCAGTCCCGCCCCGCGCGCCAGATCGCTGCGGTTCATCTCCCGGCTGCGCAGGGCGTCGGACAGGCGTTCGCGGAAGAGTTCGGCACGGTCTCTTTTATCCATGCCGGGAGTATTGTCTCCAGGATTTCGAAAAATCAACAGGAGGGTGCGTTATACCCGCCCTTGGCACGATGCGTGACGGCTACCAGGAATGCAGCGCCCGCAGGGTGGGGGTTTTCTTGGCCATATGTCCTTCCATGCGGGAAACCAGCCGGTCCAGAAGCTCGACCGCTTCGCCGACCGCCGGCCCCTTGTTCAGCATGACGCATTCGGCGCGCGCGGCCATCGCGGCGTCGGTCATGTCCCCCCGGGAGGGGCTGCCGAACTTCACCAGGCTTTCCAGAACCTGGGTTGCCCAAATTACCGGCGTGCTGGCCGCCTCGCAGATCCACAGGATTTCCTCCTGCATTTCCGCCAGCCGTTCGAAGCCGATCTCCGAGGCAAGATCGCCGCGGGCGATCATTACCGCCAAAGGCCGCCTGCCGCTGGCGCGCGCGATCAGCGCGGGAAGGTTCTCAACGGCTTCCGGCCGCTCGATCTTGGCGACAAGTCCCAGAGGATGCCCCGCGGCGCCGATCCTGGCCAGCGCCTCTTCCAGCAGGTCTATGTCCTGCGGCCGGCTGACGAAGGAATAGCCGACCATGTCCGCGCAGGCGATGACGGTTTCAAGATCCTGCTGGTCCTTGGAAGTCAGCGGCGAGACGCCAAGCGCCGTATCCGGCAGGTTGACGCCTTTGCCGGGGCGGATTTTCGTGCCGCCGCTTTTGGCCCGCTTCACACGGATGACGGCCTCGCCGCCAGAGACCTCCTCCACGACGCCTTCCAGCTTGCTGTCGTCGTAGAGAACGCGGTCGCCCGGCAGCAGGCGCTCGACCATCTGCGGCAGCGACACGCTAGCCGTCACCGCAATGTCCGGATGGGCCATTGGTTTGCCATCGACAACCAGACGAAACCGGTCACCCGCATCGAGTTTGGGAACCTTTTTGGCGGGCAGCACCGTTTCGGTGCGGATTTTCGGTCCGGCGATATCCATCAGGATCCGCACTTCCCGGCCTTCCTTCTTCGCCGCCTTGCGCACCAGGGCGGCCATCTTCCGCCAGGTGTCCGGGTTATCGTGCGCGCAGTTGATACGGGCGATGTTCATGCCCTTGCGCACCAGATCGCGGACGAAGTCCGGCTGCTCCGCCGCTTCGCTCGGGAAAGTGACCATGATCCGGCCCCGGCGGTTATCAGGTTTGGGGCCGAACAAAACGGCCGACGCCTCTTCAAGCTGCCGCTCTCCGGAAAAGAATGCCGTTTCCGGGGCAACCGTCAGATTTGCGCCCTGCCCCGTCATCGTCGACAGGGCCGCGAGGACGGCATCGAGCGTTGGCAGCACGCGGCTCTCAAGACGGCCCATGGAGGAGAGGCCATGGCGCATCAGCCGCCTTTGCAGGGGGCGGATGTCATGACGGCGGAGGCTTACGTAATGAGACAGATTGAGGATTTCACGAGAGGGTTCCGTGACCCCATAGGTAGCGAGCAGGTCCTCCGCGCCCTTCAGTACCTGCGCGCGCAGGGCCGAAACCTCACCGGACAGCCGGACCAGTTCTTCCTTCGCGGGAACAGACGTCTGTCCGCCCGGGACGCTGCTGTCGTCGTCTGAGGTTCCGTTTGACTGAAGCTCCATGCGGCATCTCCAAGATAACCCGGTACGAGCCCGGCCCGGGGTGACGGACCGGTACTGACGCTGCATTGTAGAAGAAGGCTCTTTTCGAGATTATGACGAGGATCAAGGTATCGAACTTGCGGGCGGGAAAACCGGCGGCCGCTCACTCGGCGGCACTGAGCGCCAGAAACCCGCCTGACTGGCGCTCCCAGAGCGTTGCGTAGAGCCCGCCCCTGGCGAGAAGCTGCTGATGGCTGCCTTCCTCGATAATCCTGCCGCCATCCATCACCACCAGCCGGTCCAGTGCGGCGATGGTCGACAGCCTGTGGGCGACGGCCAGGGTGGTCCTGCCGTCCATCATCCGCGCGAGGTTCTCCTGAATGGCGAGTTCGGCCTCGCTGTCCAGGGCGGACGTGGCCTCGTCCAGGATAAGAACCGGGGCGTCTTTCAGCAGAACCCTGGCGATGGCGATGCGCTGGCGCTGACCGCCGGAGAGTTTCACACCCCGGTCGCCGACATGGGCGTCAAGGCCCTTGCGTCCCTTGCTGTCCTTTTGCTCCTCGATGAACTCCAGCGCTTCGGAGGCCCTGGCGATTGCGCGGATGTCCTCATCGTCCGCATCCGGCTTGCCGTAGCGGATATTGTCGCGGATGGACCGGTTGAGAAGGGAAATATCCTGGGTGACCACCCCGATCCGGCCGCGCAGCGAGGCCTGGGTGACGTCGCGCACATCCTGCCCGTCAATCATGATCCGCCCGCCGGACACATCGCGCAGGCGCATCAACAGCGCGATCACCGTCGATTTTCCCGCTCCGGAAAGGCCCACCAGTCCGACCCGCTCGCCCGGATCGATCGTCAGGCTGAAATTCTCCAGAACCGGCGCCCGGTCCTTCTGATAAGCGAAGGTGACATTTTCGAAACGGATCCCGCCGGCGGTCACATCGAGTTCGGAAGCCTCCGGTTTGTCGGTGATCTTCGGCCGGCTGGTCATGATCGGCATGGCGTCCCGGATCGTTCCGAGCGTGCTGGTGATAGCCTGGCCGACCCCGATGAAACTGGAAGAGGCATGCGACAGGGAGCGGGTAACCGTCAGGCCGGCAACAAAATCGCCAATGGTGACCCAGCCGCCGGTCATGCCCCAGAAACCGATCGCGACGACCGCCAGGATCATCAGGACGTTGAGCGCATAGACGGCGCTGTCGGTCAGGATGTAGGACCGGTTTTCACTGTGGCGGGTATCGATGGTCTCCCCGATGACCTTGCGGATGGCGCCGGCCTCGGAATCCTCGGCCGCGAACAGTTTCACCATGGCGATGTTGGAATAGACATCCGTCATCGCGCCGGTCGCCCGGGAATTGGCCGCAGCCACCCTGGCGGAGCGTTGCAGATAGGTCGGAATGGCCAGCCAGGCCACCAGGATGTTGGCGGCAATCCAGAAAAAGACCGGGATCGCCAACGGCCAGGCGAGCGCCAGAAGCAGAAGGAACGATCCGCCGAACTGGATGGCCAGAAAAGGGACGGTCTCGATCGCCAGCATCATCTGGCGATGGACCGACATGGTCACCTGGGCGATCCGGGAGGCCACCTGCCCGGCGAACGTGTCTTCGAAAAACGCCAGGTCCTGGGCCTCGACCGCCTTGTGGGCCTGCCAGCGCATCGCCGCGGGCAGAAGGATCCGCACCGTCTGGAAGGCAAAGGTCTGGCGCAGAAGGAAGGCCAGCGGATCAATGATGACGAAGAGCACGAAAATTCCGGTCAGGAACCAGGTGTGCCCATTGAGGAAAGCCTGCGCACCTTTTGAGGTCACACCGTCGACGACATAAGCGATCGTCCAGATCCCCGCCAGACCCAGTCCCGAGGAGATCATGGCAAGCAGCGAGACGATAACGAGTTGTGTGCGGAACATGTTGGCGAAGTGCCAGACAAGATGCACCGGGCTCTTGTCCGGCAAAGGTGTCACCGGAATATCGAGCGGCTTCAGATGCGCTTCGAAAGGCCGGAAATATCCGTCGATCAGCCGGGCCAGAAACGGCCTTGCAAATGACACTCGCCTAACTCCCCGCTGAGTCCGGGCCGCTGACCTGAATCATACCCTTGGCTCGATCCTGTAGACGCAGCGGCGGTCACCGGAAAGCTGGTGTTCCGTGCGTGTCACGGCCACATCCGCCCCCAGGACATCCCTGAACAGGCTCAGTTCGGACCGGCAGAACCCCTTGCAGGCGGTCGCGGCAGCGCAGATCGAGCAGTGGTTTTCAATCAGGAGATAGCCGTCTTCATCCTCGGCCACCTCGGCCATGTAGCCTTCCAGATTGCGCAAACCGGCCAGAACCGCAACCTTTTCCGACAGTTTCGAGGCACCGCTCAAGGCCTCCGAATAGGATCGGCGGCTTTGGGTTTCCCGGTGAGATATCAGCTTTTCAAGGCCGTCCGCGCCGAACAGGTCGGTAAGTCCGTTGAGCAGTCCCAGAACAAGGTTCGAATGATTGTCCGGGAACTGCTGATGGCCCGTGGCCGTCAGGTCCCAGACGCGCTTCGGCCGACCGACGGAGCCCTTGACGTCGTCAAAGGCCACCAGCTTTTCCTGAAGCAGCCCGTCCAGGTGCTGCCGGACAGCTACGGATGTCACGTTCAACCCTTCCCCGAGATCCGCCGCGGTCTGGGGGCCGGAGCGTTTCAGCGCATTCAAAAGTCTGGTTCGGGTACGGTCAGCCATGGTGTTCTATATACTCTAATTCCATCATAAAAAAATAGTTGGCTTTTCTTATTAGCCCTGACCGCGGCTTCCTATTGACGAGGGTTGGTATAAGATAAATGCTGTGCGGCAAGAGGGAGTTGACGCAGCGGGTTCTGTTGTTCCCGGCTTTTCGTCAAAGCGCAGGCGGACAAGCACAACCCGGACTAACCATGAGTTGAAATGTTATGCTACCTTGACGTCAGCACACTATCCGGCACGATCATTTTAATAAGCTGTCCAATTGTATTGATTCTCAGCGACGTCGAAATATCCGGAATTTATTCATGACAAGCGACCTAACTATTCTTTCACCTTCTTGCACGTAGAAACAAACGATGCTGAAGATATTGATGGACAAAATCAGGGCATTCGCAAGATGGATGATGATCGACCCGCGTCATCCCGAGATTGCCCAGGCTCAGTATCGCGAGCTGAAGACCCAGATCCCGTCGCTTTACGCCCTGCTGATGGTCAACGCCATCGCGGTCTCCTACACCCATTACGACAGCACCCCCTTTTATCTGACCGTCGGCATCCTTGCTCCCATCCTGGTTTTCACCTCAATCCGGCTCATCATGTGGGCCACTTCGCGCGCATATGAACTCGGGCCGGACGAAGCGATCAGCAAAATGCGGCGGACCGTTCTCACGGGCAGTCTCATGGCGGCAATCTATATCGCGTGGTCGCTCAGCCTGGACGGCTACGGCAGCGAGGCTGAACGCGGCCATGTCGCGCTGTTTATCGCGATCACGGTGATCGGCTGCATTTTCTGCCTGATGAACCTGCCGCAAGCGGCGCTGATGGTCATGTTCATCGTGACAGGGCCCTACCTCATTTACTACATCAGGCAAGGTGAGGATGTTTATACCGCCATCGCACTGAACATATTCCTGGTCTGCGTGGTCGTCCTGCAGGTTCTTCTGCGCAGTTACAGAAGCTTCTGCAAACTCATCCAGTCTCAGGCGGAGCTTGCCGCAAAACAGCTCGAAACCGCGCGGCTCAATGCCGAAAACGAACGCCTCGCCCAGACCGACGCCCTGACCGAGCTGCCGAACCGCCGCTATTTCTTCAACCGCCTTGAAACCCTGATCGAGACGGTCGAGAAGAGTGGAAAGCAGTTCGCCGTCGGGGTGGTCGATCTGGACCGCTTCAAGCCGATCAACGACACCTACGGTCACCAGATAGGAGACCTTCTCCTGTCGGAAGTGGGCAACCGCCTGAAGGCGATGGAACTGTCCGACGTCGAGATCTGCCGTCTCGGCGGCGATGAATTCGGGTTTCTCTATCTTGGCGACCTCACGGAAGCCGAAAAAACCGGCCAGGCCATGTGTGCCCGGATCAGCGAGCCGTACAAGGTCGGCGAGCTGAGGATGTCCGTCGGGGCTTCCTGCGGCATCGCCTTCTATCCGGAAGCCGGGAATTCAGCCCATATTCTCTTCGACCGGTCCGACTACGCACTCTACAATTCCAAGACCACGACACGCGGCAGAACGACTGTCTATTCGAGCGAACACGAGGCGCGCATCCGTTCCGAACGGGCCATCGAATGCGCGTTGCAAAGCGCGGATCTGTCGAAGGAGTTCCAGGTCTACTTTCAGCCGATCGTCTCCCTGCCGGACCGCACGGTCATCGGGTTCGAGGCTCTCGCCCGCTGGCAGACCCCGGACCTGAACTGGATTTGTCCCGATACGTTCATTCCCATCGCGGAACGCACGGGTCTTATCCACCGCCTGACCCTCTCGCTGTTCGACACGGCGGTGCGGCAGATCAAGTCGCTTCCCGGTGAACTGGGCCTGTCGTTCAATCTGTCGGCGCATGACATCACGTCTCCCGAAACGGTGGGCTCTCTGCTCGACGTCATCCGACGGCACCAGTACGATCCGCGCCTGATCACTTTCGAGATCACCGAAACGGCTGTTATCGGCAGTTATGAGGCGGCGGAAACCTGCCTGCAGACCCTGCGCGAGGCAGGCGTCAAACTGGCGCTCGACGATTTCGGAACCGGCTATTCAAGCCTCGGCTATCTTCACCGGCTGCCGATCGACTGCGTGAAGATCGACCGCAGCTTCGTTTCGGGACTGGACGATCCGGTCGCGAAAGGCGTGGTGAGATCCATCGTCAATCTCTGCCAGTCCATGCGGATGCTTTGTGTCGTGGAAGGTGTCGAAGAAGCCAGCCAGCTGGACGTGCTTCAGTCACTGCAGTGCCGTCTGGTGCAAGGGTATCACTTCAGTCCGGCCCTGCCCTTCGCGGAGGTCCATGATGGCGCTCACAAGACCGGCACCGTCGCCGGCCTTTCTCTCTCCGGGTGCGGCGGCAGCGAAAAACGGCAGGTTTCCAGCGCTTAGAGCGCGGACAGGTTGGATCGAAATGGCAGGCGGGACAAAGCGGCAGAAGGAGATGCGCAAGGTGCTGCGGGCGCTGCTGCCCCGGGTGCCGATGAGCGATGCGGAAGCGATCCTCACTCTCGCGCTGGCCGGTCACCTGCGCCACCTGCCGCCTTCCATCGCGGTTTGGCAGGCAACGACAAGCCACATACGGCATGAACATACCGACTATGACGCGCTTCTGGACGACGGCTACGACCGTGACGCGGCCCGCTATTTCGTCGCCGGGGAGATGAACGATCTTCTTCGCGGCTGGGGCTGCAACAGGGAAGTCCAGAGCGAGGACAGCCCGGTCGAATAGAGCCTTCCCGTCAAGGCCGCCGCGCGATCAGGTCGATTTCCACCAGTGCATCGACAGCCAGACCCGACACGCCCACGCATGTGCGGCCGGGCAATCGGCCCTCCGGAAAAAACGCTTGGTACGCCTCGTTCATCGTCTGATAGTCGCGTTTGAACTCGGTCAGATAAACCCTTACGAACGTTACGTTCTCCAGGCCGAGGTCAACCCCTGCCAGAACCAGCTCGAGATTTTCCATCACCCGGACCGTCTGCGCCGCGATCCCGTCCGGCAAGGACGCATCCGGGGCGTTGGGATCGGTCGGCATCTGGCCGGTGACGAACATCCAGCCGTCGGCTTCGACGGCATGCGAGAACGGGGCGACAGGCCGGGGCGCCCGGTCGACCATGTGGTGGATGGGAAGCATGGAGGTCTCCTTCGGCAGGTCAAACATGCCGGTCAGAGTACCCTCTCAGGCGCGGGGGTAATACCAACCTCAATAAATAAGAACCTATTTGACCGCGACTGGAGCCTGTTCCGCGAGGAGCGTGTTGCAGGGCGATGTGGGACATCGGCCAAGACGCGCGACGTGGCGGAACAGGTTCCAGTCGCGGCCTTCGGTGGCTTTTTCCAGCCCGCCGGACAGCGTTGCGCTGCTTGAACGGCCAAGCAGGCCGTTCTGTGCAACGCGCCTTGCCGGCAGACAGGAAAATGGCCATCAAATGGGTTCCTATTTATTGAGGTTGGTATAAATCCATTGTTCGGGGATATGCGCGGTCACCGCCTGCCCGGCACTGACAATACCCGGTTTTTCGACAAAACCGACCAGTCCGCGCAATCCGGCGGCCCTTTGCGGAAACAGGAGATCCAGTCCCTCCCGTCCGGAATTGCGGGCGGCAATGGCCGCCCCGGCGAACCGGCAGGGCATGTTCTCGCCATCGACGCGAATGACGGCGCCGCCTTCGAAGGCAAGGCGTGTGCGCGGCGGCACGCGGGTGAAATTGGCGATCCCGGTGACCAGAATGTTGCCGCCGATCCACTCCGCCCTGACGTCATCAAGCTCCATGCGATCCGCGATCAGGCCCAGTTCCTCGACCGAAAGCAGGGAAACCTGCCTTTCGTTGCACATTTGCGTTCCGCGCGGATACCAGGGCTCCCGGCCGCCCGACTTGCGGGTGATCCCGGAATGCCTGTCGCCCGGGATTCCTTCAAAGGTCAGTTCCAGGGAATCGACGGCCTCGGTCTGGAAATCCTCCGGTGACGGTGTCCGGTATGTGCTTTCCACCCTGCCGAACGCCTTGAATTTCGGTGTGACCTTGATGTCGTCAGTCCAGAGTGCGAGTTGGTCCGTCATGCAGATCTCCTGTCCATTTCCGGGCAGGACTTTAGGCCGGAGAGCCCGCGCGAACCAGCAAATCTCCTTGATGCATCGATCGCTTCCGTTGATCGATCGGGCAGCCGGATCCGCGGGTATATGCGGACCCGGCTACCCGGTCACCTCATTGCAGAGGAACCGAGCAGACCATCCGGGTGTGCTGGGAATTGATCCAGCAATTGGCCGGCAGCGGGCCGGTCGGGATCGGGTAGTAATAATAAGCCGGCGGCTTGGAGGCATTGGCCATCGCCGCGCCTGTCGCCACACCCGCCGCATAGGCCGCGTCCGGATGGTAGTAAGGCGGATGATAGGGCTGATGCGGTGGATAATAGGGGTGGTGCGGCGGGTGATACGGGTGATGCCAGGCCTGGCAGCGCGGATCCTGCGGGGAATGATAACAGTACGGGCCGTAAGGCTCGAAACCGACCGTACCCGTTGCCCGCTGGTGCGGGCGCGGGCCATGATCGATGAACAGCGCGACGCCAGTCGCACTTTCCGGCAGGTCGCCGCGCAAAACCTTGACGCCGTAGACGACCGAAGCCCCCTCGACACTGGCGGAGGTCAGTTCCACCAGGGCGGGAGCCTTGTCCGCTTCGCTCAAAACGCTGACAACCGCATTGGGCGGATCGCCCTTGAAACCGTCGTCGGCCTGCCAGTATCCAGCAAAGTTCGCGTTGGAAACCTGACCGCCGAGCCGGTAGGGGCGGTCGGAGAAAAACAGAACGCCCGTATTGGCGTCGGAAAGGGTCAGCGTGCTGCCGTCGAAGGACATGGCGCCCGCCTGCTGCACATAGTCATAGGTGGGCGGCGGCGACGGATCGGCATTTTCGGGCTGAGGGTCCTGCGCCCCGGCCGGGCCGGTCGCGGCGACTGCCAGAAGGCCGGCGGCGAACAGCAGTGCACGCGAGAACTTTAAACTGGTCATTGTCGATTTCCTTCTCCCCAACCGGACAGCTTGCCCTTGTGCAGATCTTCAAACCTTGCACATGCGCACCACTGTAATTGTGATTAATATCACAATGTGACTTGTACCTAGCTGCGGGCAAGGCCTGTCAAGCCGCCGCATCCGGCCGGCCGGTGAGGGTGACCGCCTTGTTCCACATGCCGTCCTGGCGCAGGCTGTCCAGGCATTGAACGACTTTACGGGCGTAATAGAGCATGGCGACCCAGTCAGCCATGATCCGCGATCCGGGTGTCGCCGTCTCGGGCATGGCCGCCATCCACGCCTCGGCCAGCGCGGGGTCGGTCTGCTTTTCCCGCCCTTCAAGAACAGCATTGAATTCGGCCAGAACGCGTTTATCCATTCTGGCGACATTTGAGAGGGTTTGCGGCGAGACGATTGCCGGATCTAAAGGACCCTCCCCGGCCTCGGCGAGAACGGTCGTCCGCGCCTCGCGGTAAAGCACGATATAGTCGGCAAGAACCACGACCATCACGTCAAGACCGTTCGATGAGCTTAAAAAGCACGACCAGGGCGCCTGCTCCGACCGGTAGGATCGGGCTGTTGAAACCAGCGTGGATGCCGTCTCATTCAGGCTGGCATAGGCGGCCCTTTCCTCGCCTTCTGTCCCGTCCCGACGCGTCAGAAAATGCGCGCAGGAGGAAAGGTAGGCTGTGGCGAGATCATGGGTGCTTTGCCCTGTCCGCCTTGGAAACAACAGCCAGGAGACGCCAAGCCCGACAGCCGCCCCGATTACCGTATCGTAAATGCGGGCCCAAAACTCAATGACCGGAAGATGCAGCACGGTCTGCAGACCGATCACGACCATGAAACCGATGAACCCGGCCGCGATTGCGTAGTTCCGGTCGAAGAACAAGATGATGGCCGGGATCGATAGTACCGCGAGCGTGAGCATGATGTCCGGATAGACGGAAAGCAGAGGATCGATAGCAAGTGCGATCAGCACCCCCCCGGCCGTCCCCAGCGTCCGTTGCACGGATTTCCGGATGGTTGCCCCGAGGCTGTTGTTCAGGACGATGATGACAGTAAGCGTTACCCAGTAGGCGTGGTTCAGGTCGAAAAAGGCCGCAACACCGTAGCCGACCGATGCTGCAACGGCTGCCTGCAATGCGAGACGCCAGGAGAGCCTGTGCCAGAAACCCGCCGCCACCTCGTCCGGCGCTCCGGCGGAACGTGCTGCAGGAGCGGCATATTTTGATAAAAGCAGCGAAAGCCTCCTGAAAGCCTGCGCGATTCTGACGACCTGAAACTGGTCGTCCCGCGAAAGCATTCCAACATCCTGCATCCAGTCCTCATCGAGCGGTGCCGGCACAGATTTTTGCTCATGTGCGATATCGTCGCGGAGCCGCAGCGCCGTTTCGCGGAAACCGGAATTGTGCAGAAGCCAGGTGCGGCCGGCCGTCGTAAGTTGCGAGGCCGCATCCCGCACGACTTCCAGGGCCAACTGCAGCATCACAACAGATTCCGGCGGCAGTCTCTTGAAGGCAGCCCCCTGCCCGATCAAATCGGCCGAGAGCTGCAACTCGGCTCTGAGGCTGGAGAGTTGCGCCGCGGATTTGCCATTTGCCGATGCCTCCACGCTTCCGCTGAGGATTATCCTTTCGAGCTGCTCGGCCATGGCCTGACGAAACGCCTTTTCGATCCGCATGTATGTCCGCTCAGGGGAAGGCCGCCACAGAAAGATCCGGATACAAATCGCGATTGCGGTTCCCATGGCTCCCATCACCGGAAACCACAGGCCGTGAGAATGAGGCTGGTTGAAAATGAATACGAATAGCCAGGACAACGCAATTACACGCCCGGCCCGTTGCCAGAACCCTCCCAGCCCGTCCAGCGCGAAGCCGAAAGCTATTGCCCCGATCCAAAGGACTTCCAGAACAAGGGGCCCCGAACTTCCGGACAGGGTTCCAGCCAAAGCGCCAATTGCGTACACGCAGGTGATGATCAGGCCCATCCTGAGAATACCCGCCGCTTCCTGGCTGCGCGTCGAAACAGGCGTGAACAGGATGGCGAATGCGCCCGCGAACCCGGCAAGGACAGCCATCGGGATTGCCGGCACGGACGTTTCAAATTGCCCGAGCCATTCCGCCAACATTGCTGCGGCAATGACGGTCAGCATCAGGTCCACGCCGCGCGCGAGACGTATGGCGCCGGGATCGTAGCGCAGCAGCCCAGAGCACACTGCGCTCACTCGAACGCAGACACGATGCCATGGTGCTTTAAAATCGATCAACTTTTTGACCTCCAATCAAGTCCGTTTGGAGACCTGTTGATCTTGAAACCATCCGGCCGGCTTGCTGCAACATCGACATGTCCGTATCGCATCGCCTCTCATTTCGCAGGAAAACAACAGATCCGATCCGAAGGATGGACGTCAGCACACCGATCGGGCAACCAATTCTTCAAAGGCCTCCCCGCACCGCGCCGGTGAACAGAGATAACACTATCAGGCAGGCTCCTGTTAACGACGGCAGGGATTACGCCTAAAAGCAGGAAAGGCGGCCCCGGGGACCGCCTTTCCTGAAATTGCCTGTCGTGCCGACTACCGCGTCAGCGGCTTGTACTTGATCCGGCGCGGGTCGGCGGCGTGAGCGCCGAGGCGGCGGACCTTGTCCTTTTCATAGTCCTCGAAGTTGCCCTCGAACCATTCCACGTGGCTGTCGCCCTCGAAGGCGAGCATGTGGGTGGCAAGGCGGTCGAGGAACATGCGGTCATGCGAGATGACCACAGCGCAGCCGGCGTAGTTTTCCAGAGCGTCCTCGAGGGCGGCCAGAGTCTCGGTGTCGAGATCGTTGGTCGGCTCATCGAGGAGGAGAACGTTGGCGCCCTGCTTGAGAACCTTGGCCAGATGCACCCGGTTGCGCTGACCGCCGGAGAGATTTCCGACCTTGGCCTGCTGGGCCGGTCCCTTGAAGTTGAAGGACGAGCAATAGGCGCGGGAATTGATTTCCTTGTCGTCGAGATAGATTATCTCTGCGCCGCCGGAGATTTCCTCCCAGACATTGTTCGACGGGTTGAGGGCATCGCGCGACTGGTCGACATAGCCCATATGGACGCTGTCGCCGACAATGACCTCGCCGCTGTCAGGCTTTTCCTGACCGGTGAGCATCTTGAAGAGGGTGGATTTACCGGCGCCGTTGGGACCGATGACACCGACAATGCCGCCGCGCGGCAGCTTGAAGGACAGATTGTCGATCAACAGGCGGTCTTCAAAGCCTTTCGAGACATTCTTGACCTCGATGACGTTCGCGCCGAGACGCTCGCCGACCGGGATCAGGATCTGCTCGATGGACGGCATGCGCTCTTCCTGAGCGGTCAGCAGGTCCTCGAAGGCACGGATACGGGCTTTCGACTTGGTCTGGCGGCCCTTCGGGCTCATGCCCATCCATTCGCGCTCACGGGAAATCGCACGCGAGCGCGCCATGTCCTCACGGCCTTCCTGCTGCATGCGCTTGGTCTTCTTCTCCAGATAGGCGGAGTAGTTGCCCTCGTAAGGAATACCCGACCCGCGGTCGAGTTCCAGGATCCAGCCGGTGACGTTGTCGAGGAAGTAGCGATCGTGGGTGATGATCAGCACGGAACCCTTGAATTCCCGCAAATGCCGCTCCAGCCAGTGAACGGTTTCCGCGTCCAGATGGTTGGTCGGCTCATCCAGCAGCAGCAGGTCCGGTTCCGACAGCAGCAACTGGCAGAGCGCGACGCGGCGGCGCTCGCCGCCTGAAAGGTTGTCGACAGCGGCATCGCCCGGCGGGCAGCGCAGGGCCTCCATCGCCATTTCCACCTGGCTTTCCAGGTTCCACAGATCCTGGGCGTCGATCTCGTCCTGAAGCCGGGCACCCTCGTCCGCGGTTTCGTCCGAGTAGTTCATCATCAGCTCGTTATAGCGGTCGAGCTTGGCCTGCTTGTGGGCGACACCGTCCATGACATTTTCCATCACGGTCTTGGTCTCGTCCAGCTTCGGCTCCTGCGACAGATAGCCGACCTTGGCGCCTTCGGCGGCCCAGGCCTCACCGGTATAGTCCTTGTCGAGACCGGCCATGATCTTCAGAAGCGTCGACTTTCCCGCCCCGTTCGGACCCAGGATACCGATCTTGGCATCCGGGTAGAAGGAGAGGTTGACGTTGTCGAGGACCTTCTTGCCGTTATAGGCCTTGGAGAGGCCATGCATGTGATAGATGAACTGGCGCGCCATGGGGCTCCGCTTCTCCACTTGAAAAAAACTGTCGGGATCGATTGGATTTCTGCCCGGTCTTTTAGGGGAAATGGACGCCCGGGGCAATGGGGGAAGTTGAGGCAAAGTATGCTCAACACGACAGGAAAAACGTTTGGACAATTGAGGGAAAATTACTCCGCTAAAAGGGTATTTCATCGTCTTGTGAAATTTCCGGATCTACTCTCTCTGCAGCATCAAACCTTGAGTACAGGTTCGCCATTACGATACTTTTCTTCTCGTTAGAGAGACCTCGTAATAGTTCAATAAATTCTTTCAGAATTTTCACATCAAAATATTGTCTTTGGTAATAGCGAAATCCACCAAAAACAAAAATCCGGATTAAATTTGAACAATCTGGAATATTGCTCTCAAGCATTACACTTCGATACAATGAGGAGAGTTTCTCCTCGATATCCTCCATATCGTTATTATATTTTGCGCCACTATAAATACTTGCAACTACTTCCCCCATTTCATTCGAAAAATTCCTATAAATCTCAATTTCTTCGTCTGAAAACTTTAATTCCTCGAACTTACCTTCCAGAATTAATCTCCTCAAGACTGCGAAATCTTTTGGCCTTTTTTCTTTTTCATACATGCACATACTGTGCAAAACTCTCATGTAAGCGAATTCGGACAAGTTATTTTCTTCTATTGCTTTTTGGAAAAGCTTTCCAACAAAGTAAACCTCCGTCTGAGCGTCGTACTTTCCATCGCTAATTTCTTCAGGTGGCACGCACCACCAATTTAAAGAAATACTCTTATCTTTCTCATAAATACTATTTTCTAACAATTTCCCGAAACCAAAATCTATAACCTTAACAATTCCACTATCGTTTACCAATATATTTGCAGGTCGAATATCTCTGTGGAGCACATTGTTTTCTTGCAAGTGAGCAAAAGCATCAATTACCTGCTCGAAGACTTTCTCCACAAACATCGGGTATTTATTTAGATAATCTAATATATCAGCACCCGAGATATATTCCATAATAATATATGAGGTATCAAACTCCTCGTAATCATAAAAATTAAATACTCTAACAATATTCTTGTGATTTATTCTAAATAATATCCTTGCCTCATCCCTGAACCTCGCAAGAAATTCAAAAAAAATAGAAGGGTTGTCTGATTTAGCAACGATTGGCTTATATTTCTTTGCAACTAAATCTATATTCATGTCTTCATCACGGATATGAACTGTTTGGCCGCAAGCCCCACCGCCTAAAACCTTGACCGGCTTGTACTTTGAAGGCCGATTAAATTCGATTATTTTTGGCAATTTCCCTTTAGACATATTGGCTCACTTCCACATCGATACGTAAAACGAAATTACACAATCAATAGCTCGTAGTCTCCATCCAGTTTAACAAACCACCTGCCCCTCACACTTTTTCTAGTTAAACTCTTCCTTTTATAATAAAATTTCTACTTCATATTTCATCATATATAGATTTTTTTATTTTTTGCACCTACTCTACTGTAAATATGCAAGAAGTTTATTTTTAACTGCAATATAGAGAAGAACGCGCAACATGGGCGAAAGCGCGATTCCATAAGCCAATTACCGGCAAAAGTAAGACGTACATCTGACTGTCTATCTTCCCCGAAATTTAACGCGACACTCCGCGCTCGTTCAAGCGCCCTGCAGAGTTTCACCGTACACTACTTCCCTTTTTCAACCTTTCATCCAGCACGACTTCCTCGTAATGTCGCCCAAATTGGTTCAAATGTTTAGACCGGATCCGCCATGACACCCGTCGATATTCTGATGCCCCGCCCGATGCCGCCGCTCGTTCAGGAGAAGCTGGACGCGGAGTTTGTCGTTCACAAGCTGTTCAAAGCCGAAGATCCGGAGGCGCTCCTGAAAGAGGTCGGCGGCAAGATCCGCGGTGTGGCGGCAATGGGCGGCAAGCTGGATGCGGCGTTTCTCGCGAAGGTCCCGAACGCGGAAATCATCTCCAGCTTCGGGGTCGGCTACGATCATATCAACACCGGCGACTGTCTCGCCGCCAGGGTGGTGGTGACCCACACGCCGGATGTGCTGACCAGCGAAGTGGCCGATACGGCCCTCGGACTGCTGCTGATGACCGTCCGGGAGCTGGGCCAGGCCGAAACCTGGCTGCGCGACGGCAAGTGGGTCAGCGAAGGCGCCTACCCGCTGACCCAGGCAACGCTTCAGGGCCGCAGGCTGGGGATTTTCGGATTGGGCCGCATCGGCAAGGCGATTGCCCAGCGCGCCGAGGCGTTCGATCTTGAGATCCACTATTACGGCCGCAACCGGCAGGAAGACGTGGACTACCCCTATCACCCGACGTTGAAGGAACTGGCGGCCGCCTGCGACACGCTTATGGTGGTGGCGCCCGGCGGCGCGGCGACGAAGCATGCCGTCAACGCCGAGGTTCTGGAAGCGCTGGGGCCCGAGGGCATCCTGATCAATATCGGCCGGGGCACGGTCGTCGATGAGGCGGCGCTTATCGCCGCGCTTGAAAAAGGCACGATCCATGGCGCCGGGCTGGATGTCTTCGAGGACGAACCCAACGTGCCGGAAAAGCTGATGCAGCTTCCCCGGGTCACCCTGCTGCCCCATGTCGGTTCCGCCTCGCAGGCGACCCGCAACGCCATGGGCCAGCTTGTGGTCGACAATCTGAAAACCTGGTTCGAGACCGGCAAGGCGGTGACCCCGGTGCCGGAGATGGGCTGACCCGCAGCGGACGTGGAAAACACGCGATGACCGGGCCGGCACTCCAGGGGAACGCCCTTCCGGGGCGTTTCCAGATGCGGCAAGTTCAGCCGCCACGCGCCGCCGGACACCAGAACGGCGTGAAGGTGCTGCCCATATTCGCGCTGACTGTCATCATGGTCAGCAGATCGGCAAAGGCGAAATCGGCCGGAGACTTCGGACAGGCAGGCCTTGTGGCAAGGCAGCCACCGGCGACAAACGCATCATGCTCCTCGACAAAGCTCGGCGACAGGGCCTCGCCGTCAATGCCTTCAAGCGCATGGGCGATCATTTCACGGTAGTAGGCGCAGTTTTTCGCGCGCCGCGCGTCCCGCGTTTCCTGTGCGGCGGAGACCGGTATCGCAGATCCGAGCACAACAGCGGCCAGCGCGAAAACCCCGACTAATTCACGGATGGACATGGCAAACCTCCTTCGGCATCGAAGCTGAGAATTTCCGGGCCGTTCAGGGAACCACCCGGAAACCGGGATCAGTCTATGAGACCGTCCGCCAGCGCCGCGCCGATTTCGGCGATCGCCCCGTTGCGCGCCTCGAAGGACGCGGACGTTTCGGTGATATAGACCGCGATCACCACCGGAGCGCGGCCGTCCGGCCAGATGACGGCGATGTTGTTGCGCGACCCGTTGGCACCGGCTCCGGTCTTGTCCGCGATGCGCCAATTGTCCGGCAGTCCGGCCCGCAAGGTGGCATCGCCGACCTTGTTGCCGGTCAGCCAGTTCGTGAGCGTTTGCCGCGCGTCCGCCGGCAGCGCCTCTTCCAGTACCAGCTTCTTCAGGGTTTCCGCCGCCGCGTTCGGGCTTGTCGTGTCCCTGTCGTCGCCCGGAATGCCGCTGTTGGAGTCCGGCTCCCAGCGGTCGGCGCGCGTGACGCTGTCGCCGATGCCACGCAGATAGGCCGTCAGCGCCTGGGGTCCGCCGATCTCCTTCATGACGAGGTTGGCGGCGGCGTTGTCGCTTATGGTCACGGTGATCCCGCACAGTTCGCGAAGCGTGACGGGAGCGCCATCGATCCGTTTTTCGGTCACCGGAGAATAGGAGACGATGTCGCCCCGGCGGATAGTCACCCGGCTGTCGGGATCAGCTGTTCCCCGCACCCCGGCATCGAGAAGCGCGGCGCACAGAAACACCTTGAAGGTGCTGTTGGTGGGAAACCGTTCGTCGCCCTTGTGGGCCCAGCGGGTCCCGGTCTCCATATCGATCACGGCGACCCCGACCCTTGCCGGGAGGCGGCTCGAAATATCCTCGACGGCCCGGGCGAGCGGCGCCGGGTCGAAGCCGGCGGCCTTCGCGGGGCCAGAGGCCGGAAACAGGACCGGGAGGAAGGCAAAGGCCAGCGTCAACGCTCCGTGGCGCAGTGAAGGGATCATCGAATTCTCCTGATAGTGGTTGTGCTCGTCCCGGCTGTTGCTATGCGCCGCCCCCCTGACGCCGCGCTTGCCGGGGCAACCTCACCATGCCGCCCGCGAATTCATTAGGCAAATGATCAATAATCGGGTTAGTCATGAGAAAAACTTGGTCTTCACAAGGCGTCCCATGGATATCTCCCAGTTGCCGCTCAATGCACTCAGGGCCTTCGAGGCCTCCGCCAGGCTCAACAGCTTCACCCGCGCGGGCCTGGAACTGCGCGTCTCCCAGACGGCGGTCAGCCATCAGATCAAGACGCTGGAGGACCTGCTCGGCGTTTCCCTGTTCGAACGCCTGCCGCGCGGCGTTGTCCTGACCGACGAGGGCCATGCGCTGCTGCCGGTCCTGAGCGATGTCTTTAGGCGGATGAGCGCGGCCCTCAGCCGGTTCGAGGACGGCAATTTCCGCGAGGTGCTGACCGTGGGCGTGGTCGGCACCTTCGCGACCGGCTGGCTGTTGCAACGCCTGCCGGAATTTTCCGGCATCCATCCGCATATCGACCTGCGCCTGAAAACCAACAACAACCGCGCGGACATGCTGAGCGACGGGCTCGACTGCTTCATCCGTTTCGGTGACGGCGCCTGGCATGGAACGAACGCGGAAAGGCTCATGCCCGCACCGCTTTCGCCCGTCTGTAGCCCCGGGACCGCCGGCAGGCTGCGCAGCCCGGAAGACCTGCTGAAACAACCTCTGCTCAGGTCCTACCGCATGGACGAATGGGCGATGTGGTTTCAGGCGGTCTCACTGGCGCCGCCCAGGGCGCGCGGCTGGATGTTCGACAGTTCTCTCGCCATGGTCGAGGCGGCTGTCCAGGGCGCGGGAACCGCGCTGGTGCCGGTGGACATGTTCCGGCACGACCTGCGCTCCGGACGCATCGTTCAGCCGTTCAGGACATGTGTGACGACCGGAAACTATTGGCTGACCTGGCTGAAATCGCGGGACGAAAACGGCGCGATGCAGAAGTTCCGGACGTGGCTTCTCGATGCGGTGGCCTGACTTTTGCCTGGCCTGAATTGCAGGTGGCTGGCCTCTGCAGGTAAAAGCCTAGACCTTGCGGCCGATGACCATTTCCCGCTTGCCGGCAAACCCGGACGTCTTTTCAACCGCGAAACCGGCCGTCTGGAGATTGCGCCGCACCCAGCCGGCGGCCGTATAGGTTGCCAGGGTGCCATCGCCGGCGGTCAGGGAGGCCGCGGCCTTCAGGAGATCCGCGTCCCAGAGATCGGGGTTCTTCGCGGGACTGAAGCCGTCCAGAAACCAGGCATCGACAGGCGGGATAAAAATGTCCTCCTGTCCTCCTTGCTCTCCTTGTGTTCGAAGCTCTCCGATCAAGGTCCGGGCATCGCCAATTCCGACCAGTAACTGTGCACCGTCCACACTCAGCCGGTTCCAGCCCGGCTCCGGCTTCCATGCGGCAATGAGGTCCTGCGCAAGTCCTGTCAGTTCCGGGAACGCGCCAAGGGCCCGGCGAAGCTGATCGTCCGTCATCGGATAAAGCTCGAAGGACAGGAACGTGAGCGCGGGCGCGTCGGACACGGTTCTGAGCGCCGTCAGAGTGGTCAGGAAATTCAGTCCGGTGCCGAAGCCGAATTCGGCGATCGTGAAGAACTTGCGGCCATGGAACCGTTCGGGAAGATCATTGCCCTTCAGGAACACATGACGTGTTTCCTCCAGCCCGCCGGCCCTGGAAAAATAGGTGTCGTCAAAGCCTTGCGCCCTGGGCACATCGCCTTCAAGCCATTCCAGATCGGGCGCCTTGGTGGTCATCGTTCCTGTTTCTGTTGGTTTGCGGATACAAGGGCAAACAGCGGGGCTGTGTTGCGAAAGACTTTGCCTTGGCTTCCCGGTTCTCATAAGAGAGCCAAGCTGAACAATCAATCGACAAGGACCCGCCTGGACATGGCGCAGACCTCCGCCGGACCGTTCGACGTCGCCATAGCCGGGGCCGGTATTTTCGGCCTGTCCATTGCCCATGCGGCGATCAGGGCCGGGCTGAACGTGGCCGTGCTGGAAGCCGACCGTGTGGGGGCCGGATCGAGCGGCGGGCTTCTCGGCGCGCTGATGCCGCATATGCCGGCGCGCTGGAACCCTAAAAAGGAGTTTCAGTTTCAGGCGCTTTCAGGCCTTGCAGCGCATGTCAGGCAACTCGAAGCCGATACCGGCCTTTCCTGCGGTTACCGCCGCTGCGGCCGCATTCTGCCGCTGACCACCCGGGACAAGCTCGAGCATCATCTGGAACGGGCCGAAGAGAGCAGATTGCGCTGGCATCCCGATGAGACCGGTTTTTCCTACCGGGTGGAGGCGGCCGGAAGCCGTTCGGACTGGCTGGAGCCGAAGGCCGCCCCCTTCGGCATCGTCTACGAGACCCTTGCGGCCCGCATCTCCCCGCGGGCCTACCTTGCCGCCCTCAGCGCCTATGTCCGCCGCCACGGCACCTTGATGGAAGGGGTGGAAGTGACCGGTTTCGATGAAACCTCGAAGCTGGTGCGGCTTTCAGGAGACCGTGCGCCTGTCGGGGCCGGGTGCCTGGTTATCAGCGGAGGATTTCAGGCTTTCGAGCTGATCGAAACGCTGACCGGCGAACGGATCGGGCGCGGCGAAAAGGGTCAGGCCCTGCTTCTGGAAGGGGCGGATCTTGACGGCAAACCGGCCATCTATTGTGACGGACTGTATGTGGTGCCCCATGACGACGGCACGGTCGCCATCGGCAGCACATCGGACCGGGACTTCACGGACAACGCGCCCTCACCCGACCGCTCGGCCGAGCTGCTGCGGCGCGCCACCGCCTTTTGCCCGCAGCTGGCCGGACGCACGATGATTTCACAATGGGCCGGTATCCGCCCGCGCTGTCACAAGCGCGACCCGCTGATCGGCCGGCTGCCGGGTTTCGGCGCCATCTATGCGGCGACGGGCGGGTTCAAGATTTCCTTCGGCATTGCCCATCTGGTCGCCGACTGCCTCGTCGCGGACATAACGGACCGGGAGCCAGGACACCCGCTTCCGGCAACCTTCCGGCCGGACAACCATTTCGGCGCCGGCCGCCTCGACGCGGACAGATAGAACCCGATCCGGGTTCGACAGCTTTCAAAGGTTGATGGGGGAGTGACCCGCGATCAGGTCAACGCGCCAGCGTTCAAAGAGCGGCGGCGAGCGCGTAAAGGGCGTAGATGCTCAACGATATGGATCCCCAGAAGAGAAGATTTTTCACCACCATCAATGGGAAATGCACTGTCTCGTCCCGATGAACCGTCTGCATGATCCGCTCGTCCTCATCCAGCTCGGACGGGCAGACTTCATTAGCGGCGGTCATGGCCCTTGCCATTTCGACGATCCCTTAAATGACGATATCGCGGATATACGGGGAAAGTTCCGGATCCGCCTACCATAGCGTTTAAAAGGCAAAGGGTTAACACCCGCTTAAGATCACTATGAACGCAATCTTAATTCACATCATGCCGAAATTGATAATATGCACAAGTGATTCAGGTTTTCTCGGCTGCCGGAGCATGGCAGTTTTCCGGAACACCCATAGTAAAAAAGCACGAAAGACAGTCCAGCATGAGCCTTGAAAGCGTCCGCGAACATCTTGCAAGCGCAGCACCCGAGTTCGAAGTTCTCGTGACCGGGGAAAGCAGCGCCACCGTCGATCTGGCCGCGCGAGCACACGGTGTTCAGCCCGGCCAGATCGCCAAGACCCTGTCGCTGCAGGTCAAGGACCGGATTTTTCTGTTGGTCACCAGAGGCGACGCCCGGCTGGATAACAAAAAGGCCAAGGCGGCCTTCGGCGGAAAGGTGAAAATGCTTGCACTGGAAGAGGTCGAGGCCCTGACAGGCCATCCCGTCGGAGGTGTCTGTCCCTTCGGTCTGGCCCGCCCCCTGCCCGTCTATTGCGATGTCTCCCTGAGGGACTTCGACATCGTCATTCCGGCGGCCGGGGCGACCAATGCCGCCGTCAGGATCGCGCCGGAGAGCATGGCGGACATAACCGCCGCCGAATGGGTCGATGTCTGCCAGCCGCCGGCAACGGCCTGATCCCTCCGGCAGCTGCCGAAGGACGGGTGGCCTACCGGGCCTGCATCGAACCTGAGAACGATACGGCCTTCACGCCACTGAGAACCTTGGCTCGGAAGCCGGGGCGTTTTTCCCTGTGTTCGCGGTCACAGGCAAAGGGGTTCCTCTTCAACTACATCCTGGTCGGGACAGACGCACTCACGGTGTCGCGTCTTGCTTTCACCATTGACCCGAAACCTTTCACGAGGTGGCAACCCCATGACCCGCAGGATCTCCGAAAGTGAATTCAAAGCCGCACTGAATGCGGATCGATCTTTTGCACTCTACGCCAGGACGACAGGCAAGTATGCGAACCACTTCGCGAGTGAGGCCTGGAAAACCATGGCAAACCTGCCATCGGAGTTCGAGAACGCCGAGGAAAAGCAGCGAAAGCTCCAGGAGATCGTGCAGAAGACGTCCCGTCGGATGGCGAGGGAACAGGACAAGCTGAGCAGAACCCGCCGCCAGACCATGGGTATCTATGGAAAGGCCCTGAACGGCTGCCTGGCACGGGATCTGGCCCAACCGCACAACCAGATGCCCCCGGCGAGCTACAATGCCGGCACCAACATGGAGGAAGCCGCGAAGGCAGCCAAATGGGTGGCGCATGCCTCCGGTTCCATGGACCATCTGGGTTGCCCGGTCACCGAGCACGACATTGAAACGGCCATCAGGCAAATCGCGGCCAAACGTCAGATGTTCTCGGCCGAAACTGTGACTTACGTGCGCAAGAAAACCTATTTCGGGCCGAGACCTTCCATGGCGTCCCGGGCGCTGGCAACGCTGAAATACCTTCGGCCGCGCCTCCCCCGCCGTGCGACCCCGTTCACCGATGCTGACTTTGAGAACATCGGTCGGCCAACGACGTCATACCAGACCAGCCCGAACTCCGCCGTCCGCTGGGCGGAAGCGGACGATGCCTATCCCGGGACGATTTCGGGCCAGTATTTTCTCTACAATTTCGTTTTCCCGAAGGCCCAGACCCTGTCTGCCCAACTGTCCCAGGAACGCGATTCTGGGCAGCGTGGACCGTCGGCCCTCGATCTGGCGTGTTTCGTTCTGGGCGCCTTCATCGCCACCCATCCGTTCAAGGACGGCAACGGCCGAACCGCGCGCGTGCTCTACGCCGGGGTCCTGCTTGCCCACAGGGAACCTTTCGTGGCCCCGGCGATGGCCATGGAAAAACGCCTTCATGGCCTGCGGTCGACGCCGGTACCGGCGAACCTTCCCCCCATTGATCATTTCGACTTCGCTGACACACTTTAAGGTCTGATCAGGATTCGAGGATTATCTGAGCATACACAAGACCCGTCGGCGGGCTCCAGCGGGTGTCAGATCCGGTAATATTCCCGATACCACGTCACGAAGCGCTCGACGCCTTCCCGTACGGTGGTCTTCGGCCGGTAACCCGTCAGGGTCTGCAACAGGTCCGCATCGGCCCAGGTTGCCGGCACATCGCCGGCCTGAATAGGCATCAGGTTGCGCTCCGCGCGCCTGCCTGTCGCCGCTTCGATCGCCTCGATGAACTCCGTGAGCTGGATGCAGCTGGAATTGCCGATATTGACCACCCGCCAGGGAGCGACCGGCGACAGGCTGTCGCCTTCGGGGACGTCTTCGCCTTCGGCGGGACGCACCGGAACCGCATCCATCAGCAGGCGGATGCCCTGGACCAGATCTTCCACATAGGTGAAGTCGCGCCGCATGTCGCCGTAATTGTAAACATCGATCGGCCGGCCCTCGAGGATCGCCTTGGTGAACTTGAAAAGCGCCATGTCCGGGCGGCCCCAGGGGCCGTAAACGGTGAAGAAGCGGAACATGGTCACCGGCAGGTGATAAAGATGGGCATAGGAATGCGCCATCGATTCCGTCGCCTTTTTGGTCGCGGCATAAAACGACATCTGGTGGTCGGCTTTGTCCGTCTCCTTGTAGGGCATCTCGGTATTGGCGCCATAGGCGGACGAGGTCGAGGCAAGCAGCATGTGCTCCGGCGGAAACGCCCGGGCAGCCTCCAGCAGCTCGAACGTGCCGCAAATATTGCTTTCCAGATAGGAACGCGGCGCCTCGATGGAGTAGCGCACGCCGGCCTGGGCGGCCAGATGGATGACGAAGTCGGGTTTTTCCGCGCTGAACAGCGACATGAGCAGATCGGCCGTCTCGACCCGGTCGTTCACGGCCCTGAAATGCTCGTGCTGCAGCAGCATCTGCTGGCGGCGCTCCTTCAGGCGGACATCGTAATAATCCGTCATGGCGTCGAGTCCGATCACCCGGAAGCCGTCCTCAAGCAGGCGCGTGCACAGAAAATAGCCGATAAATCCCGCCGACCCGGTCACCAAAACGGTTTTCATTCGCTGCACGAGGTCCTTCAACCAATAAACAAATTATGGGTGAGGTCTTAAAAGGCTTCGGGCGCGCGGGCAACGGCAAAGTCCGGTTTGGCTCCACTGAGCCATCCCGTTGACTGAAAGCAGGGAAGCTTCTCAGCCGGCATCCGTCTCTTCGCGCGCGGAGAGACGGATGCCTTGTCGAAATGCCGGCACACAGCGGAGACCGCCTAAATGCCTTCTCCATCCTCCGCGAAGCCGGCCAGGAACCCGTGCTCGCGCAGGTAGGCGATGATTTCCTCGGCGACCTCCTCCGGATCGCGGCCGATGTTCCTGATGTGGATTTCCGGATTTTCCGGAGCTTCGTAAGGGCTGTCGATACCGGTGAAGTTCTTGATCTCGCCCCTGTCGGCCTTGGCGTAGAGACCCTTGGGATCGCGCTTGCGGCAGTCCTCGATGGGCGTATCGACATAGACTTCGATGAACTCGCCCTCGCCCATCAGGTCGCGGGCCAGCCGGCGTTCGGACCTGAAGGGGGAAATGAAGGAAACGAGCGTGATCAGACCGGCATCGGTGAACAGCCGGGCAACCTCGCCCACCCGGCGGATATTCTCCACCCGGTCGACATCGGTGAAGCCGAGGTCCTTGTTGAGGCCGTGGCGGACGTTGTCACCATCGAGCGTATAGGTGTGGCGGCCGTCGACATGCAGCTTTTTCTCCACGACCGATGCGATGGTCGACTTGCCGGAGCCGGACAGGCCGGTGAACCAGAGAACCGCGGGCTTCTGACCGAGTTTTTCCGAACGGGCCGTCTTGTCGATTTCCAGCGCCTGCCAGTGAATGTTGCTCGCCCGGCGCAGAGCGAACCAGACCATGCCCGCGCCGACCGTCGCATTGGTGATGCGGTCGATCAGGATGAACGCGCCGGTCGTGCGGTTCGCCTCATAGGGGTCGAAGGGCACGGCGGAGGACAGCGCGAAATTGCAGAAGGCGATCTCGTTCAGTTCCAGCGTCTTGCCGGCCATATGTTCGAAGGTATTGACGTTGATCTTGTGCTTGATCTCCGAAACCGTCGCGGTGACGGTTCGGGCGCCGATCTTCAGCATATACGGGCGGCCCGGCAGCAGCGGCTCGTCGGACATCCAGATGAGATGGGCGGCGAACTGGTCCGCGACTTCCGGCCGGTGCGCCGTCGCCGACAGCAGGTCGCCGCGGGAGATGTCGATCTCGTCTTCCAGCGTGAGGGTGACGGCTTCCCCCGCCCGTGCTTCAGGCACCTCGCCATCCGGGCCGATAATAGCCTTGACCCTGGAGGTCTTCGCCGGACCGGCCACGACCAGTTCCTCGCCGAGCGTCACCCGGCCGCTGGCGATGGTGCCTGAATAGCCGCGGAAATCGAGATTCGGCCGGTTGACCCACTGGACCGGGAAGCGGAACGGGGCCTCGAGCGCGTGCTCGCCGAACTCCACGGTTTCCAGATGCTCCAGCAGCGTCGGACCGGAATACCAGGTCATCTTGTCGCTTTTCGCGGTGACGTTGTCGCCATAGCGCGCGGACATCGGGATCGCTTCCAGGGTTTCGAAATCGAACCCGTTGGCGAAGCTCTCGAAGTCCTTGCGGATTTCCTCGAAGCGTTCCTGCGAGAAGCCGACGAGATCGATCTTGTTGATCGCCAGAACCACATGCCGGATGCCCAGAAGCGACGCAATGAAGGCATGCCGCCGGGTCTGCACCATGAGGCCGTTGCGGGCATCGACGAGCAGCACGGCAAGATCGGCGGTGGAAGCGCCGGTCGCCATGTTACGGGTATACTGCTCGTGGCCGGGCGTATCGGCGACGATGAACTTGCGCTTGTCCGTGGCAAAGAAACGATAGGCGACATCGATTGTGATGCCCTGCTCACGCTCGGCCTCCAGCCCGTCGACCAGAAGCGCCAGATCGATATCCTCGCCGACCGTGCCGTGCTTCTTGGAGTCGCGTTCCAGCGCCGCAAGCTGGTCCTCGAAGATCAGTTTGGTATCAAAAAGCAGGCGGCCGATCAGGGTCGACTTGCCGTCGTCGACGGAGCCGCAGGTCAGGAACCGGAGCTGATCCTTGGTTTCCTGGGCGAGGATATAATCGTTGACGGCTGCCTCGGCGGTTTCCTGAATATCTGCGATGGTCATCCTAGAAATATCCTTCCCGCTTTTTCTTTTCCATCGAAGCGCTTTCGTCCTTGTCGATCAGACGGCCCTGGCGTTCGGACGTGCGGGCGATCAGCATCTCGCGGACGATGGCGGGCAGAGTGTCGGCATCGGATTCGATCGCACCCGTCAGCGGATAGCAGCCGAGGGTGCGGAAACGGACCATCTTTTCCTCGATTGTTTCTCCGGCCTGCAGCTTCATGCGCTCGTCATCGACCATGATCAGCATGCCGTCGCGCTCCACCACGGGACGGGGAGCGGCGAAATAAAGCGGCACCATCGGGATGTTTTCCGTCAGGATGTACTGCCAGATGTCCAGCTCGGTCCAGTTGGAGAGCGGAAAGGCGCGGATGCTCTCGCCCTTTGCGACCCGGGCGTTATAAAGGTTCCACAGTTCCGGACGCTGGTTCTTCGGGTCCCAGCCGTGATTGGCGTTGCGGAAGGAAAAGACACGCTCCTTGGCGCGGGATTTTTCCTCGTCCCGGCGCGCGCCGCCGAAGGCCGCGTCGAAGCCGTATTTGTCCAGCGCCTGCTTCAGCGCCTCGGTCTTCATGATGCGGGTGTGCACGGAGGAGCCATGGTCGAACGGGCTTATGTTCTTTTCCAGCCCTTCCGGGTTGGTATGAATAATCAGGTCCAGGCCGAGTCGTTTGGCGGTATCGTCGCGAAACCGGATCATCTCGCGGAACTTCCAGGTTGTGTCCACATGCAGCAGCGGGAAAGGCGGCTTGGAGGGATAGAATGCCTTCATGGCCAGATGCAGCATGACTCCGCTGTCCTTGCCGATGGAATATAACATCACCGGATTGGAGAATTCCGCCGCCACCTCGCGGATAATGTGGATGCTTTCCGCTTCAAGGCGCTTCAGATTGCTGAGGCGCTCGGGCGTGACGCCGTGAGATTGCATGTTCATGTTCACTTTTCCGTTCGTGCCGGCGGTCCGGCTCAACTCAGGTCAGTATGCGGAATGGTCCGTTGGCCGCCTTTTCAGGCGGCCGATGCCAGGTCCGGCAGCAGCTCCCGCGCGCCGACCGCGATGAAATGCGGGTTGCGCAGATCGTCCTTGCGCGCCCCCTTCGGCACCCGGTAGACGAAATCCTCATGGGTGGCGGCCAGAACGACGGCGCCACCCGCCGCGCGCACCACAGCGTCTCCGGCGGCGATGTCCCATTGCATGGTCGGCGCGAGGCGCGGATAGAGATCCGCCCTGCCGGCCGCGACCCAGCACAGTTTCAGCGACGAGCCCACTGACAACTGCTCGGCCACGTTGAGCCGCCCGATCAGTTCGGCCGTCTCGTCCGACATGTGCGACCGGCTGGCGAGCACACTCAAGCCTTCCGCAGGCGGCGTCCTGACCTTGATGGGCCGGACAGCGGCAATATCGCCACCTTCGATCCGGCCGGTGAAAGCCTGCCGGGCCATATCGCCACCCTCCTCCAGGGCACCGCCCCAGAAAATCTCGCCGAGCGCCGGCGCCGAAACGACACCGAAAACCGGCCTGCCCTGATCGATCAGGGCGATATTCACCGTGAATTCGCCGTTTTTCTTGAGGAATTCCTTGGTGCCGTCGAGCGGATCGACGAGAAAATAGCGGTCGCCGACGGCCGGCAGATGCCCGGCCTCGACCGCTTCTTCCGCCACGACCGGCACGTCCGGAAAGCGTTCGGCCAGACCGGCCAGGATAATTTTCTCCGCTGCGGCGTCGGCTTTCGTGACCGGAGAGCCGTCGGCCTTTTCCTCGACGTCGAACGGCTCGGCGTAGATTTTCAGGATTTCCTCGCCGGCCCGGATTGCGAGCCGGTTCAGGAAGGATATCTGATCTTTTGTCATCAACGCTTCAACCCGTTCAAATTCCGAAACATTTTCACAATTTCCGCCTGTTTTTCCTGTCCGCAAATAGAAAGAAAGAACTGTATCATTTCAAGGAATGGCGTTCCACGAATGCCGCTGAAAAGAAAAAGCTTCCACTCCCGGAGCACCGCCTTAGGGGGTTTTGTTCCGGCACTCAAGAGAACTACGGGTGGCCCGGATCCGGAATGCTCCGAAGATTCACGGATTGGCAAGGCATTTCCTGTTAGGATTGCTGAAAGAGGGTAAAATCTATCGTGCGTAACCAAGAGATGTGAGATGACCATGTCGGACGCCAAGCCAGAACCGCAGTCCTTTCATCCGGAAGAGGACCCCAGCGACTTGCTGCCGCGCCAACGGCGCGCGCGTGTGTTCAAGAAGGGAAAGATGATTTTCCAGAACGGCCTGCGGTCCATTCCCTGCACGGTGCGCAACATTTCCGAAGGCGGCGCCATGCTGCAATTCGAGCAGGCCTTTCTGCTGCCGAAGGAATTCGACCTGCAGATCGAACTGGAGGATTATGAAGTCACCTGCGAGCGCCGCTGGGAAGACGGCCTGCGCTGCGGCGTGCAGTTCGTCGGCGAAAAACGCCATACCTCCAAGCAACGCGCCCAGGTACTCAAGACCTCCGAGGAAGCCTTGAAAGTCGAGGTCAACGAACGTACGGAAAGCCTCGACAACTTCTTTGCCCGCAAGCTTGCAGCGGAAAAACCGCAACAGCCCGGGGGATCGGCGCAACGTACCGGACCGGCAGGCGGCGGCAAGCCGACTTTCGGGAAACGGCGGTAGTCGCCACCTGACGCTTTTCCCGGTTCGCCATTGCGGCTCCAGAGGCTTGTCCTGCTCTGTCAGTGCAGGTAGCCCGTCCCCAGCGCCCGACACCTCTCCCCCTTATTCCGCGCCGAATGCCTTTCGGATTGCGTGCCTCATGGCCTCTATCGGCGGAGTGGCGGCGTCCGGGCGCAGGCCCAGGACCAGGCTCGAGACCGGCATCTCGCCGCTACCCAGATCGACCTGCCGCAGGTTTTCGCTCATGCTCGTCTCGCCAAGCAATCCGGCCGCGATGCCGGCTTCGAGAGCCGCGGCGACGCCGGCGACGCTCTGGCTGGAATAGACGACCCGGAAGGGTCGGCCCGCCGCGCGCAAAGCGTCCAGAGCCGCGTCGCGCCACCAGCAGTCGCGATCGAACAGCGCGATCGGAAGCGGGTCCCGGGCCAGAAGATCGTGATGGCGCGAGACCATCCAGCAGGTTCGCTCCCGGCGCAGGACGTCGGTCCCACGCGGCGGATGCGCGACTTCATAAATGGCCAGATCCAGAGATCCCGACGCCAGCGCATCGGGAAATCCCGCGCTCATGGCACAAGTGACTTCGAGATCGACAAGCGGGTGGGATTGCGCGAATTCCCCGACAATCCTTGAAAGCGTTTCCTTGCTCTGGTCGTCGGGAATGCCGAGGCGCAATCTGCCGTCGAGATCGTCCGAGGTGAGGTCGCGCAGGGCCGCGTCCAGCTTGCCGGTCACCTCCCGCGCCACCGGCAGCAGGCGCTCGCCCGCTTCGGTCAGAACAACGCCGCGCCCGTGCCGTTCGAAGACCGGGTGGCCGAGCGTCGCCTCCAGTTTCCCGATCTGCAGGCTGGCGGCCGATTGCGACCTGAAGATCCGCGCGGCTCCTTGCGTGACGCTGCCGGCTTCGGCCACCGCGAGAAATGTGCGCAGTATATCGCTGTTGAGCTGCGCCATCGGATATCCTCATGACTGTATTGTGAATTACCCGTTTCACATATGGCAGACAATCCCCGACAGTCAAAGAACCGTTTCAAGGAGGCTGCCATGTCCGAGCGTGCGGAAGTCGTTTCCCGCCCGATATTCCGAACCGTTGCGCTGCTCGGATTGCCGGGCCTGGCGGTTGCGGGAACGCTGATCTGGCCCTGGCAGGCCTGGGAGATGGCCCAGTTCGTGACGCTTGGACTGGTGTCGGTCGCGCCGCTTGTCATTGCGGGCATTTTTCTCTCCGCCTGGATGATGGCCAGCGGCGCGGACGCTCACATAGCCCGGGCATTCGAGGGACGGGTCTTCACCGCCATCCTTGCGGCCTCGGCCATCGGCGCTGTGACACCGGTCTGCGGGGTCACGGTCCTGCCGATGATGGCCGGCCTGCTGGCCGCCCGCATTCCGCTGGCGCCGGTCATGGCCTTCTGGCTGTCGTCACCGGTCACCGATCCGGCGATGCTGGCAACGACGGCAGCGACACTCGGGATCGGTTTCGCCGCCGGCAAGACGCTCGCGGCCTTCGGCCTCGGCCTCTGGGGCGGGATGGTCACTTCGGTCTTTGCAAAAAAAGGCTGGGCGAAGGCCGCCCTGCGCAGCAACGGCATCACCGGCAACCTGTCGCAATGCGGTTGCGGCACACCTCTGCCCTTCGATGCCTGGATCTGGAAGGACGCGGCGCGGCGCGGGATCTTCCGCCGCACCTTCACCGCCACGACACGGCTGATCCTGATCTGCCTCATCCCGGCCTTCGCGGCGGAATTCGCGCTGAATGCCGCCCTGCGGCCGGAAGCGCTGGCGGCCTATGTGGGCGCCGATGTATGGTGGGCCATCCCCTTTGCCGTTTTCGTCGGCGCGCCGGCCTATCTGGACGGATACGCCGCCCTGCCGCTGACACGCGGCCTGATGGAGCACGGCATGTCGCCCGGGGCGGCCATGGCCTTCCTGGTCTCCGGTGGTGTCGTCAGCATCTGGGGCGCGATGGCGATCTTTCCGGTTCTCAGGCTGAAGCCGTTCCTTCTCTATCTCGCCCTCGCGGTTTCCGGGTCGCTGATGGCAGGTTATGTCTATGGTTGGCTTGCGTGAGCGCTCAGGTCAGTTCTTTCAATCCGGCCGGTGTCTCGATCCGCGCCCGGTACCGGACTTTATCGCCGCGGACGATCTCCGGTGGACGATCGATGGAGAGCTGGCGATACAGCGCACCGATGGCGGCAGGCTCTGGATGTTCGAGAGTGAGCGATCTGAGGCGGGCGCCCATATCGGGGATTTCAGCCATCGAGGTGGGGTCGCCCCAATGGTCGATGAGCGAAGGCGCAGCGCCGTCGAGGGGCAGCGAGCCATCCTCGGGAATGGAGAAGGCGAACTCCGGTCCGGCGGGCGGAAGCGGGACCGTGCCGCCGAAAATGGCGCGGCGGTTTGCTGCAACGGTGTCGATTGCATCGGTGGCAGCCACCCAGCCGCGCAGCCGCCGGCCTTCAGTCCAATCGGCCCTGACCTTTTCCTGATTGTCGAGACCGAACCAGCGCGCCCGCCCGGGGTCTGTGCCGTCCGGGTCAAGCGCCACGATCTCGAGATAGACAGAGTTTCCGAGCTGAAGCCGATGATTATGCGTCCCCATGTACGCATGGCGCGTCCCGAACGGGACATCGAGGCCGAGGCACTTTTGAACATGCGACACCCCTTCGACCAGCGTCGGGGCTATGACCGTGATGTGGTCGAGCTTCAGCAAGAGCAGTGACCTCCATTGCCGGCGGGAGCGACTATATGATCCCGTCCGCCCTAAAAAACGCGCAGCCCAAGTTGACCAAGCAGGTCGGCTGCTTGTCTCTTCGATATGACGGCCCCTTTGAAGCGTCGGGCGTCAGTCAGTTTTACACCTCCCAAATCAGCACCGCGCAAATCGGCGTTCTCAAACCGGCATTCCGTCAGGTGGGCATCCCGCAGAGAGCAGTCTTCGAAAACCGCATCCCGGAAATCGCAGAACCTCATGTCCGTTTCGCTAAAATCAACTCGTTTCAGCGTCATTTTTCGAAACGAAAGCTTCGGCAGAACGGCGAGAACCAACAGAACGTCTTCAAGTTCAAGGCCGATGGCCTTTGCTTCCCTCAGATTGGCGCCTGTCATCTTGCAGCGGTGGATCGTGACGGCGGAAAGCGTAGCGCCCCGGAAATCGGTGTTGCTGAAGTCTCCGCCCTCGATTGTGCCATCCTGCATGTCAGCGCCGTGGAAGCTGGATGCCGCGGCTCTGCATCCCTTGAAGCAAGCTCCTTCGAGCCTTGCTCCATTGAACGAGGCGTGTTTGAGATTGCAGCGATCGAAACACCAGTCTGACAGGTCCAGTCGCGATAGATCCAGATCCTCAAGATCGCAGTTTGTAAGCGTGACCGCCTGTCCTTCCCTGCTGATGCGTTCGATATCGGCGCGGGAAGGCTTCAAATCGGTCAGGAGGGTATTTTCCGATGCCATACCCCTACTTCGCAGAGCGGCCCGAAACACGCAAGCTGCGCGAAAGTTGAACAACAACTAAGTCCGCTGATCGGACACAACTTTAGCAGCCACTCACACTCGGGCGGTGTGTAACCTCGTTCGGGAAATTCCCTTTTGCACGGCTGAAACCATAGCCGGCACTAAAGCCACTTTGATTGGACGTCTAAAAGCCGCCATTCAAGGAATGTGAAGTGGACAGGTGGCGCTTGCTGGAGCCAATTCGAAACGTCCCGCCTGCCGGGGCGGCAGAACAGTCTGCAAATGCGGTCAGACAGGTTCCTGTCAACTACGATTGGTCTTACCTGTCGATGTCGGTATTAAACCGGTCCCATAGTGAGGTTATCTCCGCAGACAGCGTCATTGGATCGAAAGGCTTTACGATGATGCCTGCTGCGCCAAGCTTCATATAGGCCTCTTGCTCATGAATTTGAGCCTTGGCTGTCATGAAGACGACCGGGATATCCTTCGCTCCGGGCATCTTGCGAAGATGTTCCAAGGTTTCCGGGCCGCTCATTTTTGGCATCATAACGTCCATCAAAATGAGCTGCGGAGCGAACTCGATGACCGTCTCAAGCGCTTTTGAGCCGCTGTCGCAATGTTTAGCGTTGAAGCCACCGAGATCCTCAAGGGTCATCATGACGACTTGAGCGATCGACTCGTCGTCTTCGACGAACAAGATCCTTGTCAACTTCTCAGGCATTGTTCACGCTAGCCTTCTCATCAGGCAGGCAGACAGGCAGAGTAAAGGTGAAGATCGACCCCACGCCTTCTTCGCTCTCGAATTCCACTGTACCATTAAATGCTTCGATGATTTTCTTGGTAATGTTCAATCCAAGCCCGCTGCCGCCTTTCATGCGGGTTTCGGACCCATCCGCCTGAGCAAACTTTTCGAACACCTTGCTGCGGAAGGCCTCGGGGATACCCTGACCGTGATCGCGCACCGAAATTGACGCCTCGCCAGCGGAATTCAGGGACACGCGGATTTCAACCTTGTCGCCTTCATCGGAAAACTTGGCCGCGTTTGACAACAGATTGACCAGCGCCTGGTTGAACCTGTCCTGGTCGAGTTTCACATGGACTTCCGGCACGTCGAATTGCTGTTCGAATTCGACACCATATTTTTCAGCGAAGGACTGCTGTCTCTCGACAACATCGCTGACAAGACGGCAAATTTCGACGGTCTCCAGCCGGTATTCCATCTTGCCGGCGGCGATCTTTTCGATGTCGAGTATATCGTTGACGAGACGAGACAGGCGCTGACAATTGTCATAGGAAAGCTGAAGAAGCTTTTGGCTTTTCTCGTCAACATTGGCGCCGGCCTTGGCCATAAGCAAACCCAGAGACCCCTGAATTGACGTGAGAGGCGTGCGCAATTCATGGCTGACGGTTGAAATGAATTCATCCTTCATGCGATCGAGTTTCTTGCGCTCACTAACGTCCTGAAGGGTGCCGATAACGCGGGTTGGACGTTCTCCTTCCTCGCAGGCGACTTCCGCCTGAAGCTGCACGACCTTCTCTGCACCATCGGACAGCAGGAGGCGGCAGTCGATGTTCAAGGCGCCTCGATTGTTCAGCAGCCTGGTCATTTCAGAGCTGATCAGCGACCGGTCGTCGGGATGAATGAAGGCAAGGAACAGGTCTACGGTCTTCGAGGCTTTGTCGGGCTTCGTATTCAGGATGCGATTGACTTCATCGGACCACCAGAACACGCCGGTTTCAATGTCCAGTTCCCAATTGCCAAGGGAGGCAATACGTTGTGCCTGAGCCAATCTGTGCTCGCTGATCGAGAGACTCCTGGTCTTTTCCATGACCATTGCCCGAAGCATTTCGCTTCTGCCACTGACAAGCAGGAAGAACGAGGCAATAAATCCGGTTATCAAAACGCCGCCCAACAAGATGATCCAGGAATTCGCCGAGCGATTCTGAGCAAGGAATTCCGGGGTCGGGTTGATTTCGAAGCGCCAATGGCGGCCGGCAAAGTCAATGAGCGTTGTGACAGTGAACTGTGTCGCGCCACCGAAAACGCCCGTTTCGTCGAGACCTCCGACACCGTCGTCGGCGCGCCGGCTCTGAAAGAGGAACTGTTCGTCGGGACGGGCGCTGTCGTCAAACAGACGGAAAGTGAACTGCTCCCTCGCGATGTCATCAAGCGCGGCATTTACAATGTCGTCACCTCTGAGAACACCGACCATATAGCCGTCAATATACTGTCTGCGTTCCTCAATGGTTTCGGGGGCGGTTCCCTGCTTGTAAACGGGCATGAAGACGAGCACGCCAAACTGTTCGCCCCTTTCCTGCACGAGTGTAATTCTGCTGGTCGCGACCGGCTGTCCGGTGTCCCTGGCCTTTTCGAATGCCTGTCTGCGGGTCGCGTTCGACCCGACGTCGAACCCGTGTGCGCCCTTGTTGATGTCATACGGCTCGATAAAATGCACAGCGATGTAGTCCTGACGATCGGAAACGGGCACCAGTTTGCCGGTGGCGTCCCGCTGGACGACGGCAAATTCCTCAAAGCCTTCGTCTCGCGTCTGCTGCTCGAATTCCGCAAGATCCTGCGGATAGATCACCGGATTCCAGGACAGCGCCTGAATGCCTTCGAATGATCTGAACGAACGGTCGGAAAACGCCTTGAAAATCTGCCTGTCCAGGTCTGGCGACGCAACGCGCAGGCCGGCAAGGGAATCGAGCACGTTGATATGTTGCTCAAGCGTGCGTTCAAGCGCGGGAGGAAGTGACGCGGCTTGCCGGGCAAAATTCAACTGCAGGCGCTCACGATCAAAATTCGTTCCGGCCACAGTCAATATGACAGTCAGCATGAACGATACCAGGATCGGCACCGTCACCATCATGCGCCTTGGTTTCCAGTCTGCCGAAAAGCCCAGGATCCAGACCAGAGACAAAGGTGCGAAAATAAACACGCCGATCGTATCGCCTGCCCACCAGGTCCCCAGATTTGTCAGATAGTCCGTGATCGAGACTTTGCCGGCGGCGTAGAGAATCGACGTCCCGATGGTCGAATTGATCAGGCATGCGACAGGTCCCGCCCAGAAGAAAAACGAAAATGCCTGTTTTTCCGTTTCGAGGCGGTTTGGATATCCTGCAAATTTATGCACGAGGACGGAACTTGCCACCGCTTGAAGAACCGCCCCTACGGCAATACCGGCAGGGACTGCCGCGGTCTGCAAAACATCGCGAAGAGATCCCGCTTCAGTGTCCAGGCTGAAATTGGTGAGAAAGGATCCAATAAAGATACCGGGCCATACCCTGTGGCCGTAGGCCAATATAACGGCCACGGCAATTCCGGAAGGCGGCCAAATCACGGTTGCGTAGCCAGGCGGGATGGCAAGCTGCAACCCAAACTTTCCAAGCGCAGCATAGACGATGGCTATTGCGAAAATTCGCAATATACTTAAAATCATAAGAAGATTTCTTTCTACCACTTACTGCATTATTTTTATTTTTCGCCTTCTAAACGTATCTGCAAAATATTTATACAATCTATACGCTGAAATTTATGTTATCTCCTTAGTAATAACATCCGCAATTAAGGCAGTGCTGTATATATCATCATAAATACTATCTGGCTGGCAGTGCCGCACCTCCAACGAGCTTTGGCACAACCAGCTTTGACAGTAACTGTATGGTGGGCACATTCTATCCCGAATTGTGGGTACACACGGCTTTACGACGTGATGCCTCCGGTCACTTCAGCATGATGAACGGTGCGATAAGGTCGATCGCGGCCTGTGGCTGTTCTTCCATGATCCAGTGACCTGCATCGGGGATCACGGCTCCCTGTACCGAAGTGGCGACAAACGAGAGTTCGCTCGCCATTCCCGCTCCAAACGAATGATCGCCCCCAATCGCCAGAACCGGAATGGAAAGCTTTCCGTCTTTGGCCAACAGGGCCTGGTTGTCCCGGGCATCCTGGGCGAATGCGGCGAACTGTCCGCCAAGGGCGTTGTGCATTGCGTGCGGCAACGCATAGAGCGCCGCATAATGTTCACGCGTCTCCTCATCGATGGCTGACGGTGTCGCTGACAGGTCGTTGTAGAATCGGTCGAGGAGGATGCGCTCCCGACCCGCGACCAGCCTTTCGACGTCGGGTCCCCGAAAGTTGAAATGCCAGGTCCGCGGATTGAGCAACACCGCATTCCAGTTGCCGATTCCGGGCAAGGGCGCATCGATGACCACCCAACGGGTGATCCGGTCACGATACTGTGCCGCCAGCGCGTAACCGACCATATTGCCGATGTCGTGGGTGACGAGGACGGCATCGCTTGCCCCGAAATGGTCCATCACACCGGCGATATCCTTCGCCTGATTGATCTTCTCATAGCCGGTCTCCGGGTGAGCGGACAGGCCCATGCCCCGAAGATCCGGGACGATGACGGTGTGATCCCTGACGAGGATCTCGGCAAGCGGTTGCCACATGTCGCCGGTATCGGCGAAACCGTGCAGCAGCACGACAGCGGGTCCTGTGCCGCCGGCGCGAACATGAAGAACCGTGCCGTTGGTTCCCACCTTTTCCTCATGGAATGTGGCGGAATAGGGCGTGACAGCCGGCGCCGGCTTGGAAACAGCGGAAAGCGCCAGAAACGACAGAACAGCAGAAAGGATCAACCGCATGGGACTGACTTTCGGGTTGGTTGCGGGAACTTCAGAAAAGCACCTTGCCGATTGACGTATCGCCGTCGGCGGACAGTGTCCGCCCGGCGACGAACGCCGCTTCTTCGGAGAGGAACAGAATATCACGGCGGCTGGTTCGCCGGATATTCAAATCCGTCGATTTCAAATTCCCGTCAGCCTTGCTCCGCCCGCTGCTTCCTCACCTGTGACCGTTCTGTCCGGCAGAAATCGTGGCCTTTTTCGCCAGTGACAACAGGACGGATTTCACGAACGATCCGGAGGTCAATGCCAAAAGGAAGAAGACGCTTGCCCGAGCAATTTCAATTACGTCCCGGGGGGCTCTGGGGATAGGCAATCGATAGCCGAACTCATGCGCGGGCTTGGTCACGACCATTCGGTTCAGGAAATCACTCGGCGTTGGAGGACGGTCAAAAATCGCGAGCCGAACCCTGCTTTGATCGCTGCAGAAAATCAGTCGGCAGTCGGACCAATAGCGCTTCACAGTTGTGTAACGCGCAAGAACACTTGGAACTCAGCGTATTTCCGGGAACAAGTGGGTTTTCGCAATTTTTGGTGGTTTCCTGCCAATTAGGCCGAGAGTTTAAAGAATGACCGCGCAACTTCATCTGGCAAAGAGAACATGAGCCTTTGAGGTGGGCACTCGAACCGGAAGCGTTTAGCCTGGTTGCTGCCATTCAAAAATATTCAGGCGCGCGCCCGGTATGCGGACAAAGCAGTCATTAGCTCGTATGCCGGACGATGAGCTTGCTCGCCAAATCTGACCTTGCTGCAAAGCGGTATTTGGCATAAGCCACATCCATCGCGAAAAGCGACGGCTTCCCTGTCGAGAATTCAGACGGACAGGAAAGAAGGTCGAATACACGCCAGCGCGCATACTTTAGCGTTGCTCGGTCAGCGTCTCCCTGAAATCACCCGGTACCAGTCGGGCTAGATCGCAAGACCTGTGCGCCGGTTCAGCGCAGGTGCTTTGCGTTGATCGGAACGCGTATGAACAAACCGCTCGTTATCATTTTCACCACGATCATGCTTGATGCTGTAGGCATAGGCCTGATTTTCCCAATCTTGCCCTCGCTGTTGCGCGAGGTCACACAATCCGAAAACGTGGCCCCCTATATCGGTGCCATGATCGCGCTTTATGCCGGGATGCAATTCGTCTTTGCCCCGGTACTGGGCGCGCTAAGCGACCGTCTTGGGCGACGGCCCGTCCTGTTGATCTCACTCGGCGGGGCGGCGATCAACTACATGTGTCTGGCCTTCGCGCCAAGCCTTTGGCTGCTGTTTCTGGGCCGCGCCATAGCGGGACTGACCGGCGCCAATGTTTCGGTCGCGATGGCCTATATCACCGATATTTCAGCCGAGGGTCAGCGCGCCCGCCGCTTTGGCCTGTTCAGTGCAATGTTCGGCGCTGGCTTCATCATAGGGCCCGTGCTGGGCGGCGTGTTGGGCGACCACTGGCTGCGCCTGCCATTCATCGTGGCGGCGGCTCTGAACGGCGGCAATCTCGCGTTGGCATTTTTCATGCTGCCGGAATCGCGCAAACCCAATGGCGAGAAGGTCGGCCTTGCCACCCTCAACCCGCTGCGACCGCTGAGGTGGGCTGCCAAGATGACGCATGTCCTGCCAATCTTGCTCCTCTTCTTCCTGTTCAGTGCAACAGGTGAGGCCTATGCGATTTGTTGGGCGCTATGGGGCAGCGATACCTTCCAGTGGGGCGGGTTGATGATCGGTCTGTCGCTGGGCACATTCGGGGGCTGTCAGGCTTTGGCCCAGGCGTTCCTTCCCGGCCCGGCGGTCAGGCTGCTGGGAGAGCGAGGTGCGATTGTGGCCGGGATCGCCTGTGCCTGCACTGCACTGACCATGATGGCCTTGGCCAATCAGGGCTGGATCATATTTGCGATCCTCCCGCTTTTTGCACTCGGCGGAATTGGTGTGCCTGCGCTGCAATCACTGGCGACGCGGCAGGTGGAGGATGCCCTTCAGGGGCAATTCCAGGGCGTTCTGGCCTCTGTGGTCAGCCTCGCCTCGATCACGGCCCCGGTCGGGTTCTCGAGCGCCTATTTCAGTGTTCAGGCACAATGGCCGGGCGCGATTTGGCTGACGGTGGTTGCCGTCTACGCGCTTAGCCTGCCTCTGGTCTTGCTACTGCAACCGGAAAGGAAGGTGCGTTAGCGTCAAGGCAGGTCGCGCCCTCGGTAATCCAATCGTTCCTCTTTCCCAAAAGCGTGGCAAATGACCGTGCCACATGCACACGATCCTTGAATGTCGTAGTGGCCTTGAATGTCGCAATGAACTCGAAACTGCCTGGAATAGCTGCTCGATTTGAGACCCTTTCATGCAAAGCGGCGGTTCGTCAAATCGCTGCAATTGGTAAAATGGGCTCCAAGCCAACAAGTGCCGCACTTCGATCAAACGGGTGCAACCAACCCTGCTGTAACGCGCAACTTCAGTTGGCAGTTTGAGCTTTTCCGGGATTAAGTGGGATCGAGCGATTTTTGGCGATTTTCTGCCACTTCGGCCGAAACCAAGCGAAAACGATCGCGCAACTTCACTTGGCAGAAAATACGGCGATTTGCGGGAAGGCGAAATGCGCCATCTGAACAAGCGCAATGAATTCAATTGCCGCGCAATTTCAAGGTAGCAACTTTTTCCGGAATTTGGCGGCGAGTTGCTACCTCGTAAAAGTCCGCAGAAGTCTGCGGTGGAACGGTGACAGGTCCCGAATTCACCTCATGCCAAGGTAGCAACTTTCAAGATCGGTTGAAGGGGCGTTTCGGAGCGCTTCAAACGTTCGTCAAGTGCCACCGAATTCCGCCCTGCCCTCGACCAGAGTTTCCATATCATACGTTATGCGAATCCGGCCCCTGACGGCCGCATGCCGGGCTCGTGGCCTTTCCGGGGCGCGGATGCCGAATGGCGGATGGCCAACAACCGCCGTCACCGGTCAAGATGCTCCAAAGCGGACTGTCGACATTCTTCTCGGGACTGGCAGCTATGCGGACGAAGTTGCCGTTCGTGGTTTTTAGGCGGATGGCCGCTTTTATTAGCCTGCCGGTTGTTCCAGCTCTAAAATGTTGCCTTCCGGATCGCGGACATAGACGATCAAGTGGGGCTGATCCTGCGTGCCGAAGTTTGTGACTTCCCCTTGCAGACTTCCACCCGACTGCACCACCGTGCTGATAGAATCGTATAAGTCATCTACCTCGAACGCGAGATGTGCATATCCGGTTTCGTTGACCGCAGGCTTAGGTCGTTCCAAGGTCTTGCTGTAAGCCAATATCTCCAGAAACGGCCCCTGAACGTCAGGCAAGTTTAACCAGATTGCATAGATGTCGGAGTTTGGAAGACCGTTACCACGCGAGACGATTTCCCCAGACAGTCGTTTTGGCGGTCTTCTTTCAACGAACCCAAAAGCCCTTTTGTAGAAGGCCGAGAGTGCGTCTGCATCGCGTGCAGTCAGACTTACATGCAACAACTTCAAAACCGGTGCCCTTATCTGGTTCGACGGAGTTGGCGCATAGGCCAACCGCTAGCAAAGCCGACCTTCATATGAAGTGCGGCATCGGTCAATAGGGCTCAAACCGGACTTCTACCGCATATGAAACGAACGGCAGCGATCGAGTTTTTGAGAACATTTCATGTTGCATGTTATGCGAATCCCGCCCCTGACGGCCGCATGCCGGGCTCGTGGCCTTTCCAGGGCGCGGATGCCGAATGGCGGATGGCCAAAAACCGCCGTCACTGGTCAAAATGCTCCAAAGCGGACTGTCGACCTTCTTCTCGGGACTGGCAGCTATGCGGACATAGCAGCCGTCGGACCCATTGAGTTGAAAGTCCGCTAAGTTCAGTCGGGTGGTCTTAAAAGCTACTGTTCTGGCTTGCCAGATACCAAAAGCCGAACGGCGAGCCCGAGGAAGAATACCCCTGCGATCCCGTCCATCCACTTTCCGAAACTCGTTCGGGCCAGCCAACCTGAAGCCTTTCCAGCGGCGAGGCCAATGCAAATAAGGAACGTGATACCAATGACGTTGTGAATACACCCCAGAAGGAAAATTTGGAGACCGATATTGCCAAGCTCAACATTTATGAACTGCGGCAAAAGTGCCAAGTAAAACACGACCACTTTTGGATTCAGGATGTTTGTAACCAAGCCGCGCCGGAAAACATTCCAAACAGAAACTTCTACAACAGCTTGATTAGGATCAAGATTGTTTGAGTGATTCCACCACGATTTGAACGCCTGAACACCAAGGTAAGCGAGATACGCTGCCCCTGCATATCTTAGTATTTCAAAGGCTGTAGGTGACGCTGCGACAATTGCAGAGATGCCCAAAGCAGCTGCCAATGCGTGAAGCACTGATCCAGCGCCAATTCCAAGAGCTGACGCGATAGCTCCCTTCACTCGATGTTGCATTCCATTGGCGACAACGAAGAGCACATCAGGTCCGGGGGCAATCGCAAGGGCCGTTGCAAGTAGAATGTAAGCAGTGGTCAACGTGGGATCGAGTATCACTGGGCTACCTCAGCGTCAGGGCGATTTCCGGTAAGTGGACTTTGGCTGCAGAGCAGAAACTTTGCAAGAAGGGCTCAAACCAGACCTTTGTGTAACGCGCAAGAACACTTGGCACTGAAGGCTTTTCCGGGATTAAGTGGGAACGAGTGATTTTTGGCGGTTTTCTGCCAGTGCAGGCGGGATTGGACAAAACCGGGTGCGCAACTTCACTTGGCGGAAAACTCTGACGCCCCAAGGCGGACGGATTGCGCCATCTGAAAAAGCGCAATGAAATCAGTTGCCGCGCAATTTCAAGGTAGCAACTTTTTCTGGATTTTGGCGACGAGTTGCTACCTTGTGAAAATCCGCAGAAGTCTGCGGTGGAACGGTGATAGGCCTCGAAGTCGTCTCATGCCAAGGTAGCAACTTTCAACCTAGGTTGAACGACCGGTTCAGAGCCGGGACGAATTTCACCAATGATCTTGGAGTAGTCGCATGGCTGGCAAGCCCCTGGAACGGACAAGAGCCGCAGACTGATGCTCTGTGCCCAGGGCCAGTCATTGGGACATGGTTTCACGCCAGCGTCGATGCTCCTTGCGCAGGCGCAACTCAATTGCATCCAAAACTGCAGCGTAGTCGAGGTTGGATGTGCTACGAGCAGCAAGTTCTGATGCAATAAAAATTGTTTCCCAAGCAGCATAGTCATGGAATGGGTTAAGACCTATTACATTTCCTAGTGTTTCATCGTTCGCGTTTGGCGCTGTGATCATACTTGCGAAGCGCCCTACAGCATCGTCCATATTCCAGTCCGATATGAAGAGCAGCAATGCGCAAAGGGCAAGCAAGGAAACCGGCACTCCACTCAATCGGTATTTCCAAGGACGCACCTTCTTGGGAAAGTCTGAGTTTGAAGCAAAGAAGAAGGCCAACTGCACGGATTTATCGTAGTAAGGTTGCAGCACAGATGTATCAAATACCTCTTGCCCGAAATACTTATCCAAAAGCTTTTTTGCCCGACCATATGAGTTCTCAAGGGAGCCCACTCTTTTTTTTCTCTCACGTAACCACTGCAACAGATCAAGATGGTCTTCTGTAAACTGATACTTTGCAGCTTCTTTCCATTTGAAATTGGGCATCTCTGCATGGACCGGCTGGAACGGCCAACGATGGTATGATGGATGTCGCCACAGACTCTCCATCCAATCGATAGCGTCTGGCGTTGTGGTCACGCGAATACGCGTTTTGAGTTTCAACTCGAAGAACCATTGGCGCATGGCGCGGATCGAGCCCTGATCGAATATTCCGATTTCAATACCCTTGCAGACTAATGCACGAACATAGCGTGTCTCCGCGCTTCGTTCAGTCGCAAAATCGATCAAGCTATCGTTCGACCGCATAGTCGTTTCATTGCTAAATTCGCAGAATGCGTGGTGAGCGTCTTGCCCGGTCAGACTTATGAACCTGAAATGAGGCTGGCGTAGCGCCTTTGTAGTCGAACGTGATTTGGCTTCTCTTACAATCTGGGCCCCTGCAGCGCCGCAAGAAGAACACACCACATCTTTTCGGATCCAATCTCGTTGCTCGGACGAGATGGCATCAATCGAATCAACCTCTATCAGCACTAAGAGCTGCTCTGGATCAAGTTCTCGTCTGAAATGGGATGAGAAAGCTGTTTTAGGCATAACCAAGACGTCCCTATTATACTGCCAAAATCTTCCGCCTACGGCTCATCAACACAGCCGACTCGCAGAGTGAATAGCTCTCCGAGTTTTCTGGACGCCCTTTAGGTTACATTATCGGCAGCCGTTCAATCTCGACGTTTCATATTCCAAATTATGCAAATCTAGGCTCTCCGGCCCGGTCCGCTACAAGCGGCGCGCAAGGCTGCAACTAGTCTTTCCAGTTTTGGCTGATAGTGTCAGGTCCGTTGTTAATGTGGCGTCTTACGATGTCCGCAATCTCCGATCTGCCTTGCATCGCAAACGACATCGCGAGCTGAGGAAGTTGGTAGGAATTGCCGTTCGCCTTCATGAATTCAACAAATGCCTCAACCAGGTTTTCGATTTGGTCGAAGGAACGTCCAGACGACGCGTCAGAAATCACTCTTTGGGCAAAGGCTTCAACTTCAACGCCAGAATGAGGAGAACTTAAATAATCAATCCGCTCCTGGCCGGAATGCAAACGCTGTCTTTCCTCCATCCGTTTCCGAGCATCGATCGCCTCTGAAGGCGTTACCCGGAAGGCAGTTTTCCGCGCAGCGGCATCATGGCTGAACTCAAATCCAACACCGTGTTTGATCGCAAGCTTGGCCAGACGCTCAACCGTTTTGGCTGAAATTGGCGTTTCTGCAGACGCCGCTTGCTGAACTTCCTTAGCCGCCTGTGTCCCTTTGAACAGAGATCTCAACCACGCAGCAAATTTGGACATATGACCGGTAGCCGTAGCAATACCGGTAACAGCAGACGCAGCGCGACCCGCCAGGATGAGATAGTCGTAGATCAAGAAGCCGGACGAGCCGGTTTCGAAACGGGCCAGAACGAGGCGACTTCCAGTCAGCCGCTTGTAGTCCGTATTGAGATCGCGAAGAACATTGGCAATCTCGGATGCATCGAGCGGTTTTTCGTTGTGTATGATGAGAACCAGCGCATGCTGACGTTCGGCTTCCGAAAACTCGATTTCCGCCATCCCAGTTATTTCCCCCCGATTTGCCTGCGTTCACTCGGAACGCCGTAAAAGTCTTGTTCTGAGACCAATTGCCAGACCGGTAGCGCCTCCGATTATCGAACCACCTCCGCGAATCTGGCTACAGCCTTCATACCGAACTGAATATCCTCGAGTTTTCTGTACGCACTTCAGGTTACATTTCCTGGTCCCGTTCAGTCTCGGCGTTTCATATTGCATATTATGCGCGTTTCGCACGCTACAAGTGGATCAATCGTTTTTATCGGAAAAAGGAAAACTGGCTGGGGTGGAAGGATTCGAACCTTCGCATGCCGGTACCAAAAACCGGTGCCTTACCGCTTGGCTACACCCCAACGCCGTGGGAAAGCTGTATAGCGATGTCGTCTGGCGAGCGCAAGCCTTCCCGCGGCCGTTGCCCCTCCCCCCAGGCACGGTTTTCCCCAGACGGATTTTCAGGGCTTTCGGGACGCGGCGAGGCGCTACACCGGGCGCCTCTTCAGAACGGGGCCGGAGACAGAACCGGCCGGACGCTCGGGGAGCCGGTACGGGCAGCACGAGAGGACCGGGGGGCCTGCCACGCCGGGAGACAGCGCCGCGCGCGGCCCGCGCGGGAAGACGCGTCGACAGGAAACGACGCCAGCTTCCGGCCAGCGGCCCGACCGGCCTCGCGATATGAAAAAATACGCGCCGGATCAGCCTAATTCCTTGCGGTTTTTCAAGCTTTTCAAAAAAAGCGGCAGCGCCGAAGCAAAGCTCTTGCGGGGAGAGGTCAGCTTTGCTAAATGAGCCTCCACGCAGCGTGGCCTTGCCCGCTGTTCCCGGTGGGCCTGCTTAGTGAAGCCCAGTATCATGTCGGAGTGTAGCGCAGCCTGGTAGCGCACCTCGTTCGGGACGAGGGGGTCGGAGGTTCGAATCCTCTCACTCCGACCATTTTTTCAAAGATTTAGCGAAGAGTTCGCACCTGATGACACGGGTCCGTGACGGATCGAGATGTCAGGTCAGGCGACCGCGCCCCGTCCGGAAGCCCGCGAGCTCTCCGAGGCGCAGCCCCCCACAAATCCGTGAAGGGGCGTCTTACTCGCCCGGCACCTGGCCGATCGATCTCGCGGCGTCGATCTCCTTGTGGAGGCGTTCCTCCTCCTGGGCGGCGGGGACGATGAAGCGGCCGAGGAGGAGATAGGCGACCGGGGTCAGGAACAGGGTGGAGGCGGTCGCAAGACCCAGGCCGCCGACGATGACATAGCCGAGCGCGATACGCGCCTCCGCGCCGGCGCCGCTGGCCATGATCAGCGGCACACCGCCGACGATCGTGCAGATCATGGTCATCATTACCGGCCGCAGGCGAATGTTGGCGGCGTTCTCGATCGCCTCGCGCACGCTCTGGCCGCGGTCGCGCAACTGGTTGGCGAATTCGACGATCAGAATGCCGTTCTTGGCCATGATGCCCACCAGAAGCACAAGGCCGATCTGCGAATAGACATTCAGCGTCGTGCCGGTCAGCAGCATGGCGAACACCGCGCAGGCAAGACCCAACGGCACGGTCGCCATGATGATGATGGCGCTGATGAAGCTTTCGAACTGGGCGGCCAGAACCAGCAGGATGATGACGATGGCGAAACCGAAGGTGCGCGCCATGCTGGAGGACTGCTCGCCCAGCGTCGCGGTTTCGGCAAGCGGGATGATGCGGGCGCCGGGCGGCAGAAGCGGGTCGGCGATCCGCTGCGCCGCGCCATAGGCCTCGCCAAGGGCGACCCCGGGCGCAAGGGCGGAGGTGATGGCGACGGAGCGCAGCTGCTGCTCGCGGGCCAGCGACGGCGGCACGGCCTTTTCGGTCAGCGTGGCGATGGTGGAGACCGGAACGAAGCGGCCGTCGCCGGTCCTGATGAAGATGTTTTCCATATCCGTCGGGTCGTTGACCGGATTGGTCGTCGAGACGAATTTCACGTCGAAGGCCTGATCGTTGATGAACACCTGGCCGATCTTGCGTCCGTCGAGCATCGCCTGCATGGCCGAGCCGAGGCCGTTGATGTCGATGCCGAGATCGGAGGCGCGTTCCCGGTCGATGGAGACCGACAGCTGCGGCTGGGTGGCTTCCGTCGACAGGCGCACCTGACGGAAGCGCGGGTCCTCTTCCATCGCCGCTATGATGCGGTCCGCGGCCGCGCCGAGCTGGGCGTAGTCGCTGCCGGCGACGGCGAACTGAAGACCCGATCCCGCGCCCCGGATGCCGAGGCTGTTGGGCTGGAAGGCGAAGGCGCGCACGCCCGGAACATCGCGGACCAGGGCATTGACTTCCGACAGGATCTGCTGCTGCGAGCGGGTCCGGTCCTCCCAGGACGCCAGCCGCATCACCATGAAGCCGCTGTTCTTGGAACCGCCTGTTCCGGCAATGGAGAAGGTGCTGATGATTTCGCCACTGTCGCGATAGGGCTGCAGCAGATTTTCGATCTGCCGCATCTGCAGGGACAGATAATCGAGACTGACCCCTTGCGGGGCCGAAATGCGCAGGAAAGCCATGGAGCGGTCCTCGGTCGGCGTCAGTTCCGACTTGATCGTTCCGAACAGGGCTCCCGCCGAAGCGGCGAAGAGGACGGACACCACCACGACCACGAGCGGCGCGTCGAGGCAGGCTTTCAGACAGCGTCCGTAAAGCCCGCCCAGGAAACGCCCGAAAGCACCTACGGGACCGCTGTGACCTTCCTTCCGCTCACCGGAATGGGCCTTCAGGATACGCGAGGCAAGCATCGGACACAGCGACAGGGCGACGATGGACGACAGGAACACGGCGATGGCGAGCACGAAGCCGAATTCGCGGAACAGGCCGCCGGTCTGGCCCGGCAGGAACGACAGGGGCACGAAGACGGCGATCAGCGTGGCGGTGGTCGCCAGAACGGCGAAGAACACCTCTTCCGTTCCAAGAACGGCGGCCGCGCGCGGGCCGATGCCCTCGTTGCGCCGGCGTACGATGTTTTCAAGCACCACGATAGCGTCGTCGACAACCAGCCCGGTGGCCAGCACCAGCGCCAGCAGGGTCAGGATGTTGATGGAGAAACCGGCCAGATAGATTGCCGCCAGCGTGCCGATCAGGGCCACCGGCAGGGAGACACCGGGAATGAGCGTCGCGCGCCAGTCCCACAGGAAAATATAGATGATCAGCAGGACAATGCTGACGGCGATGGCCAGGGCGATCTCGACCTCGTGAATGGCGCCGTTGATGAAGGTGGCGTCGTCGCTGGTCACCTCGATTGAAGTCCCCGCCGGCAGGTTCTCCTGGATGCGCTCCACGGTGGCGCGCACGCCTTCCGATATCTCCAGCGTGTTCGACTGGGCGGAGCGGATGACACCGAGGCCGATGCCGGACTTGCCGTTGGCGCGCAGCTGGGTCTGGCCGAGATCCGGCCCGAGCGTCACGGTGACGAAATCCCGAAGCCGGGCGCGCCGGTTGACGATGATGTTCTCGAACGCCTCCGGCGTATCGATCGCGGCGGTGGCGCGCACGATCAGGTCCTGGTTCTGGCTGGTCAGGGATCCGGCCGGCGTGTCGAAAGCCATCGACGACAGGGCATTGGCCACATCGGCAATCGTCAGGTGAAGGCTGGCCATCTTGGCCTGGTCGATATCGATGCGGAAGATCTTGCTGCGGTCGCCATAGACCTGGACATCGGCGACGCCGGGAACGGCGGCGAGCGTGTCGGCGATCTCATCCTCGACCAGAACGGTCATGTCCTCGACCGTCATGCTGTCGGAGATCAGGCCGAGCCGCACCACCGGCTGCGCGTTGGCGTCCGCCTTGATGATCCGCGAGGGTTCGGCGTCTTCCGGCAAGTCGTTGACGATGCGGCCCAGCGCATCGCGCATATCGGAGGCGGCGACGTCGAGATCGACATTGTCCGCGAATTCGACGGTCACGCGGCTGCGGCCGAAGGACGACGAGGAAGAGATCGACTTGACGCCGGATACGCGCGCGACGGCGCCCTCGATGACACCCGTGACCTCGCGGTCGATGGTTTCGGCGGCGGCGGCGGGATATTCGGTGCTGACGGTGATGACCGGCCGGTCCACATCGGGCAGCTCGCGCACCTCGACACCGAAGATCGCGGCGACACCGGCCACCACGATCAGCATGTTGATCACGAATGCCAGAACGGGACGCCGGACGAACAGGCCGGTGAAACCGAGGTCCTTGAGACGATCCATCTTCATCGCGTTCTCACAATCCTTTACGAACCGCTTTCGGTCGAGGCCGGTCCGGGAGGCTCATCCGCTGACGGGGCCTGCTTGCGGCCGGCGATGGCCAGCTCCGCGCCCTGGCGAACGAGGTGAATGCCCTCGGTCACGACCTCGTCGGCGGGCGTGAGCGGTGCATCGACCAGCACGCTGTCCGTGTTGCGCTGGATGATGTTGACGGGCACGCGCGCACCCTTGCCCTCGCGCACTGTCCAGACGAAGGCACCGTCCGATCCCCATTGCACGGCAAGCGGATCGACCGCCGGGTATTCGTCGCCGGGAAATGTCATGGCCACCTGAAACGACATGCCTGCCCGCAGCTTGTCGGCCCTGTTGGGAATGCGCGCCCGCACCTGGAGCGTTCTGCTGTCGATGTCGATCCGGTTGTCGACGGCGCTGATCACGCCGGAGAAGGTTTCACCCGGGCGCGCCACGGAGGTCGCGGTCAGCGGCGAGCCGACCAGGATCGCGGAGGCGTAGCGTTCGGGAACCCAGAAATCGACCAGGATTTCGCTGCGGTCATCGATGGTGGCGATAACGGTCTGCGAGGAAACGTAGTTGCCTGCGGTAATGGGCAGAATGCCGACGACCCCGCCGATCGGGGTTTCGACCGAGCGCCGCGACAGGGCCAGTTGGGCTTCCTGAAGCTGCAGCCGCGCGTTCTCCACCTCAAGGTCCGCATCGGTGACCTGAACGGCGGTCGCCGTGTTGGTTCTGAGCAGCGCCTGCATGCGCTGGAGCCGCGCTTCCGCGTCCTTGAGCGCATTGGCCGCGCGCTCGACGGCGATTTCTTCGGCATCGGAATCGAGCCGGGCGATCACGTCCCCCGGCTTTACGGCCGCCCCGGACTTGACCAGAACTTCGGTCATCCGGCCGCTGGTATAGGGTGTGAGGGCAACGGACTGCAGGGCGATGCTGGTGCCGATGGCGGAAAGACGATCGTTGATGGTGACTTCCACCACAGGCGTGACGACGACCGCGCCCTGCGGTGCGCCCCGTCCGCGTCTTGGCTGCCCGTCGCCGTCCGGCGCGACCTCGGCCACCGCGAAGGACAGCCAGTCAATGCCGAGAGCTGACAATTGCGCCCCGGCGCCCGGATAGTAGCGAACCCAGATCACCGCCGCGATGCCGATCACGAGCAGGGTCAGCAAGAACTGTTTCCAAACCGACACTCACAAATCCCCTCAGCTTCAGCAATCCATGCTGTGTATTTTTACATATCCCCCGTGAAAATTATCTACGCCATGTCCCCCGTTCCAACAATCGAAATTGTGTCGCAAAATGTAGGCGCGGCAACACCAACCGGTTTACCTGTCCAAGGCTGGGGATTTTCACGCCCCGGTGGACATCATGCGCGCTTCGTCCAGCAGTTTCCTCAACACAGCATGATCGCCGATCTGGTTGGCCATCAGCAGGATAAGGCGGGCATTATAGGCATCGCTTTCAGCCTTGCTCAGCCCTTCATGCGCCGTCAGAAGATCGGCGTAAAAGGTGTCCGGCTCCTTCAGATTAGGACTGGTGATGATATCCGTCATCAGATCTCCCCTCCCTTGCCGAGCGCAATCGACAGCGCCGCTGTTATGGCCGTCCAGTCGAGGCTCCGCCAGCGGGCCGCGACATGCTGGTCCGGGCGAATCAGGTAGACCGCCTCTTCCGCTTCCCCCAGATAGCGCGCCCTCAGCTCCGGCCCGATGTCCTCGTGCTGAATAGTCAGACCCTTCAGCGGTACTCCGAGAAGCTCCGATCGCGCGGGCACCTCGATGCCAAGCCCCAAAAGCGTGAAGTCGCCACCGGCTCCCTCCAGCAGCCACGACCGGCCGGCCGGGGCATCCACCGGCGGGCTGCCGGGACGGGTGCGGGCGGGCAGGCCTTGCGCATCAGGGCCGTTCAACGGCGAGCCGTCATATGTGCAGGGTACGGAAAGACGGCCGGAGTTCACCATCGGCCGGGCGAAAGCATGACGCTCGGAGAGATCCAGAACCGCGTCGCGGAAGATCCGGCTGATCTCCGATTTCGGTGTAATGAAATCCGTCGAGCGGCTGCTCTGGAGAATATTCTCGTCCGCCGCCGTCTCGCGTTCGAAATCATATGATTCAATCAATGCTTCCGGTGCGTTGCCGGAAAGAGCCAGCTTCAGCTTCCAGCCGAGATTGTCGATATCCTGAAAGCCGGAATTGGCGCCGCGCGCACCGAAGGGCGAGACCTGATGGGCACTGTCGCCGGCGAAGATCACCCGGCCATGGCGGAATTTCTCCATCCGGCAGCACTGGAAGGAATAGACCGACACCCATTCCAGGTCGAACTCGACGCCCTCGCCAAGCATTTCTTTAAGCCGCGGAATGACATTTTCCGGTTTCTTTTCCTCGTCCCTGTCGACATGCCAGCCGAGTTGAAGATCGATCCGCCAGACCCCGTCCGGCTGTTTGTGCAACAGGGCCGACTGATCCGGATTGAAGGGCGGATCGAACCAGAACCAGCGTTCGGTCGGAAAATCCGCTTTCATGACCACATCGGCGATGAGGAAATTGTCCTCGAAAACGCGCCCCTCGAACTCCAGCCCGAGCATCTTGCGGGTGGGCGATCCGGCCCCGTCGCAGGCAATCAGCCAGTCGGCTTCCAGATCGTAGTCGCCGTCCACGGTGCGCACGGTCAGGGCCGTATGGTCCACCTTGCGGTCGAGACCGACGACCTTGTTGCCGCCCCTCAGTTCCACAGGTTTGCCCGCCACCTGCAGCGCCCGGATGCGCTCGACCAGGTAGAGCTCGCAATAATACTGCTGCAGATTGATGAAAGCCGGATGTTTGTGGCCTTCCTCGGGCAGCAGGTTGAACTCGTAGACCTGCCGGTCGCCGAAGAACACCTTGCCGACGTTCCAGACGACGCCCTTGCGGACCAACTCGTCAGCACAGCCGAGACGGTCGAGGATTTCCAGCGTCCGTTTGGAAAAGCAGATCGCGCGCGAGCCGGAGCTCACCTTGTCGTTGTCGTCCAGAACGACAACCGGAATGTCCGCCTGGGCAAGATCGATTGCCATGGCCAGACCGACCGGCCCCGCGCCGACGATGATGACCGGATGACGTGCCGGCTTGCCGGCGTCCTGGTCGGCGCAGCGCTTGTATGGATACAGCGGCGCTTCAAACAATTTGGTCACAGGCTCTCCTCCCGGCTCCCGCGTCACAGATATCTTTCGGCCGCCGGATGGCGTTCGAATTTCAGAAAGAACTCGTCCAGTTGCGGCGGCCCGACACTGGTGCCCGAAAGCATGGCGTGAACCTGACCGCGTGAACGGACCCGTGGCCGAAGCTGGTGCAGCAGGGCACAGCCCGTCGTTCGCGCGGGTCGTGGCCCGGCACCATGCTCATCGGTTAGCCTTGCAGATCCGCCCACATGTTCGCATCACGTTCCGCCGTCCAGATGCGCGGCGTGTCGATGTCGAGCGCTTCGTCATAGGCGCGGGCGACGTTGAACGGCAGGCAGTGTTCGTAGATCGCATAGTCGGAGAATTTCGGATCGCAGGCCTCCCGGCAGGCGTCCCAACCTTCCTTCAGGGAGCCGCCGCGCAGGGCGACACGGGCGACCGGCAGATAGGTCGAACGGACGAAATCCCGGGTGGAATCGAGCGCCGCGTTGACCATGTCCGGACCGATGAGCGCATCGCCACGACCGGGGGCGATGGCGTCGAGATTGAAATTGCGGATGCGCTCCACGGTGCCCGGCCAGTCGTGGAAGTGACCGTCGCCGCAATAGCAGGCCGAGTGATATTCGACGATGTCGCCGGTGAACATCACATTGGCGTCGGGAACGTAGACCACCATGTCGCCGGCGGTATGGGCCCGGCCGAGAAACATCAGGTCGATGCGGCGCTTGCCGAGATAGACGCTCATGCGGTCGGTGAAGGTGGTCGTCGGCCAGGTCAGGCCCGGAATGCTCTCGTGCCCCTGAAAGAGGCGCGGGAAGCGGGCGAACTCGCTGTCCCAGTCCTCCTGGCCGCGCTCGGCGACCATGGAACGGGCCTTTTCACTCATGATGACGGTTTGCGCGCCGTACGCAGAAGCCCCGAGCACGCGCACGGCGTGATAGTGGGTCAGCGCCAGATGGGTGATCGGCTTGTCGGTAACCGAGCGCACCTTTTCGATCACCTTGCTGGCAAGGCGCGGCGTTGCCTGCGCCTCGATGATCATCACGCTGTCGTCGCCGATGATGACCCCGGAATTCGGATCGCCCTCGGCGGTGAAAGCCCACAGATCCCGGCCGATTTCCGTGAAAGAGATTTCCTTCTCGGTCATATCTCCGGCGGATGCGAATTTTTTGGTCATCAGTTCTCCTAGAGCCTGTCACAAGACTTCTGTGTGGTACCCCCACCCCTAACCCCTCCTCACAAGGGGGAGGGGGATCACGCAGAGCCTGCCGGCAGTGAGGTTTTTTCTTGAAAATATAATACTGGTTTTCTGGGTCTCACCTGAAACGAGGTCAGTCCCCCTCCCCCTTGTGGGGAGGGGTTAGGGGTGGGGGTCCACCGCCTCAAGTTTTTCAACCGTCTGCTCGATCGCTCCGAAAATCGAATGGCCGTTGCCGTCCAGCATCTCGATGCGCACCGTATCGCCGAATTTCAGAAACGGGGTTCTCGCCTCGCCCTCCAGGAGGGTTTCCACGACCCGCTGCTCGGCAATGCAGGAATAGCCCGCGCCGCCCTGGTCCAGCGGTTTTCCGGGGCCGCCGTCGAGCTTATTGGAAACCGTGCCGGAGCCGATGATGGTGCCTGCGGAGAGGCTCCGCGTTCTGGCGGCATGGGCGATCAGCTCGCCGAAATCGAAAGTCATGTCGATGCCGGCATTCGCCCGTCCGAAAGGCGCGCCGTTGAGGTCGACATGCAGCGGCAGATGCAGCTTGCCACCCTTCCAGGCATCGCCGAGTTCATCCGGCGTCACGGCGACCGGTGAGAAGGCGGAGGACGGCTTGGACTGGAAGAAGCCGAACCCCTTGGACAGCTCGGCCGGGATCAGTCCGCGCAGGGAGACGTCATTGACCAGCAGGACAAGCAGGATGGCCTCGCGGGCCTTTGCCGGGCCTGTGCCCATCGGCACGTCGCCGGTGATGACGGCGATCTCGCCCTCCATGTCGATGCCCCAGGCCTCGTTGCGCATCCGGACCGGGTCGCGCGGCGCGAGGAACGTGTCGGACCCGCCCTGATACATCAAGGGATCGGTCCAGAAGCTCTCGGGCATCTTGGCGCCGCGCGCCTTGCGCACCAGTTCAACGTGATTGACATAGGCCGAGCCGTCCGCCCACTGGTAGGCGCGCGGCAGTGGAGAGAGAGCCTCGTGCTCGTGAAAGCGGATTGTCGGCACCGCTTCGTGGGAGAGACTTTCGCAAAGCAGTTTCAGTTTCGGCGCCACCTCGTCCCAGTCGTCCAGCGCGGTCTGCAATGTCGGCGCGATATGGCTCGCATCCGTGCAAAAGGTCAGCCGGTCATTGACCACCACCAGCCTGCCGTCACGGCTGCCGTCCTTGAGCGTTGCCAGTTTCATGATCGCTCTTCGCTCCCTTGCATGCGGCGTTCGACTTCCGCCTGCCCACTGTGCCTCATTTCTCCCAGGTTCCCTCCGGGGTGCCGTCGAATTTTTTCTCCAGCGTGTTCCAGCAGTCAATGTAGTCGTCCTGCAGGGGCGCTTCCTTGGCGGCGAACTCGGTCAGTTGCTGCGGAAACCGGGTTTCGAACATGAAGGACATCGTATTGTCGAGCTTTTCCGCCTTCAGGTCCGCATTGGACGCGCCTTCAAAGGCATTCTTGTCGGGACCGTGCGGCAGCATCATGTTGTGCAGGCTCATGCCGCCGGGCACGAAGCCCTGCGGCTTGGCGTCATACTGTCCGTAGATGTTGCCCATCAGTTCCGACATGATGTTCTTGTGATACCAGGGCGGACGGAAGGTATTTTCCGCAACCATCCAGCGCTCGCGGAAGAGCACGAAGTCGATATTGGCGGTTCCCGGAACGCCGGAGGGGGCGGTCAGCACCGTGAAGATCGACGGATCGGGATGATCGAACAGGACCGCGCCGACCGGGCAGTAGGTGCGAAGGTCATACTTGCAGGGCGCGTAATTGCCGTGCCAGGCGACCACATCCAGCGGCGAGTGGCCGATCTTCGTCTCGTGGAACCGGCCGCACCATTTCACGGTCAGCGTGGACGGCACCTCGCGGTCCTCGAAATGAGCGACCGGGGTCTTGAAGTCGCGGCGGTTTGCCATGCAGTTGGCGCCTATCGGCCCCCTGCCCGGCAGCTCGAATTTCTGGCCGTAGTTTTCGCAGACAAAACCGCGGGCCGGGCCCTCGACCACCTCGACCCTGTAGACCAGTCCGCGCGGCAGAATTGCGATTTCCTTGGGTTCCAGCTCGATAACGCCGAGTTCGGTGCAAAACCGCAGGACACCTTCCTGCGGCACGACCAGAAGCTCGCTGTCGGCGGAGAAGAAATATTCATCCTCCATGGACCTGGTGACCAGATAGATATGGCTGGCCATGCCGACCTGGGTATTCACGTCGCCCGCCGTCGTCATGGTGTGCATGCCGGTGAGCCAGGTCAGGTCCCTGTCCGGATGCGGAACCGGGTCCCAGCGGTACTGGCCGAGCGAAATCACATCTTCGCAGATGTTCGGAGCGGACTTCCAAAAGGGCAGCTCGATCTTTTTGAACCGGCTGGTGTGCCTGACCGACGGGCGGATGCGGTAACACCAGGTGCGCTCGTTCTGGTGGGAAGGCGCGGTGAAGGCGGTGCCGGAAAGCTGTTCGCCATAAAGTCCATAGGCGCATTTCTGCGGGCTGTTCATGCCCTGGGGAAGCGCGCCCGGCAGGGCCTCGGTCTCGAAGTCGTTGCCGAAGCCCGGCATATAGCCGGGATCCGGCGCGATGCGGCCGCTTTTCGCCTGGTCCGGACTGCTGTCCGTTCTCTGGTCCATGATGTCCTCCCGGTCCGGAGAAATAATTAGTTACAGATGTAACTTTTTGCCTTTTGAACGTCAAGGCGGTTCCTGCGTTCCGACCTGCCGCGGACGGATCTTTGATCTAATACATTGATAAATATCATGTTTTTTACTACACCTTCTGTTTAGGAGAGTAACCTGATGTCTTTTTGGGCCCAAGTTTTCTCTGAAAGAGGAATCCGGCTTGCCACAAACGGAACGACCTGCTAAACAATAGAACATAACATGAACATTTGAGGTTTCCGATGCGGCTGGCCGACCCCACCCTCGAACAGTCTTCTGTTGCGCTGTCTTCATCCTCCCCCTCACCGGAGGCGCGGGAGACGGATGTCACGCCGGAAGACGTGCGCACCATGACGCAATACCTGCGCAAGGCGCGCGACCGTGCCATCGACATCCGCGACCGGTCCCCGGCGGGCAGCTATCTTGAAACCGTCCTGACCCGCACGATCGACAGCCTGACACTGGAATTGTCGCAGCTCGACTATCTTTTGACATCCAGGCCGGCGAACGTGGTGATGCACGCTCGGCGGATGCGGCCGGCGATTTAAGCAAAGACATCCTTTGCAATCGGCTCGGAGATTGCCGGCCGGCCTCACCGTCCTTCCGGACAAGTTAGGCGAAGCCGAACGCTGATCCGGATTCCATGGATTCCCCGCGCGCCTGGTAAGCACATTTCGTAAACAATCCGCCACGTCATCTCATCAAAACCTCATCCTGAGGAGGACCGACAGGTCCGTCTCGAAGGATGGGCGGCCTACTCCGGAGCAAGCGGCCCATCCTTCGAGACAGCGCTGACGCGCTTCCTCAGGATGAGCGAGAGTGTGCGTTGAGCATCTTTGCGGGCTCCCGTGTGCCTGCCGTATATCTGTTCCGGCATGGCCGGGCACGCGCGGACATACAGCGGATCAGTTCGCAGCTCGGTTGCTCTTATCCGAGGTGACCGGCAAGGAGAAACTCTTTATGCCGCCGCCTCATCGCCCGGCGCGGTCTGCCAGCCGAGGTCCGTGAGGGTCACGATGCGGTTGCCGCGCAGGTCCGTGGCGCAGACGAGAAAGCCGCGCTCTTCCATATGACTCAGCAGCCAGCGGGCCCGGCCCGGAGAGCGTGTGCCGTAAGCGGTGGCGATTTCCAGATTGCCGGGACAAGCCGTCTTGCCGAGAGCCGCCTTGGCAAGCAGCAGGTAGACGCCGCGCATGTCCTGCGGCAGTTCGGCGGCGATCAGCTCGGCCTGCGCCCAGGCACTGTCATCCATCTCACCCTTTTCGACGCCCGCGCGGGCAACCGAGAGCTTTTCACGGAAGGCCTGAAGATCGGGCGCACCGCCGGGCAGCTTGGCGATCCGGCAACGGACCTGGAAATCCTGATAGAGCGTTGCGATCGGCTGGAAGGCGGCATCCTCCTCGCTGAGGATTTCGGCGATGATGCCGGCGACCTTTTCTTCCCGCTCGCCGAAATCCAGAAGGCTTTCAGCCTGCGGCTCCGCCTCTTCCCCCGCCCGCTGCGCGCTGGAAAGCTGGTCTAGGATCTCGCCCGTCGACATGACGGGCTCGGCGAAACGCTGGCGGACCGGTTGCACCTCGTCCGCCGAAGGGGTGAAGATCAGATCCATCGCATCCTGCTTCGGCTGCTCCGGCAAGGGCATCAGCTTCGGACTGCCGCCCCGGCCCGTCGTCTCGACGGGTCCGATCTTGACCGGCACCGGCCGCCGCGAGAGCGCCGGTCCAAGAGCAATGAAATGACCGCGGTCCAGATTGCGGAAGCTTTCCGCCTGACGGCGCTCCATACCGAGCAGGTCCGCCGCGCGGGCCATGTCGATATCCAGGAAAGTGCGGCCCATCAGGAAGTTCGACGCTTCGGCGGCGACGTTCTTGGCAAGTTTCGCCAGACGCTGCGTGGCGATAATGCCGGCAAGACCGCGTTTGCGGCCACGGCACATCAGGTTGGTCATGGCACCGAGCGAACGCCTCCGGGCTTCCTCGGTCACTTCGCCGGCAGCGGAGGGGGCAAAAAGCTGTGCCTCGTCCACAACCACGACCATCGGATACCACAGGTCCCGGTCGGCATCGAAAAGCCCGTCCAGGAACGTGGCGGCGGCTTTCATCTGCCGGTCGGCGTCGAGCCCTTCCAGATTCAGCACAACCGAGACCCGGTGCTGGCGGACCCTGGCGGCGATCATCTGCAGGTCTTTTTCCGTGCCGACGGCATCGACCACCACATGGCCGAACTTGTCGGCCAGCGAGACGAAATCGCCTTCCGGGTCAATGATCGCCTGTTGCACCCAGTTGGCGGACTGCTCCAGAAGACGCCGCAACAGGTGCGATTTGCCCGAGCCTGAATTGCCCTGAACCAGTAGCCGCGTGGCCAGCAGCTCTTCCAGGTCGAGCCCGGCCCGCGCGCCGCTTGTCAATTCTCCAATGTCAATCTGTACCGTCATGCAACCACTTCTGGCACGACCTTGCGCCGTGCGGAGAAAACTCCGTCATGTGAATTCGTGCAGTGCGGTAGTCAGCATGATTCCTCGCCTCATGCAAAGCTGCGGACACCGCATATCCGGGTTTTCCCGGAAATCCACCGATCTGTCGGCAAAGCCATCCCCTTCTCTCACGGCAAATTCAGAGCTTTTCACTTCATTTCCCGGCCCGGAGCACCATTTCTGAAAAAAGGGCTTTAGAGATGGCTTATAAGTGACCTGCAAAGGGAGAGATACAGAATGAAAATTCATGCGGACCTGACACAGCGCGCCGTCGTCGACAGCACCGGGCTCGACTGGGTGCCTTCCCCCATGGCGGGCGTGGAGCGGCGTATGCTGGAAAGGGACGGCGAAGAGGTCGCCCGCGCGACCAGTCTGGTCCGCTATGCGCCAGGCTCCGCCTTTTCCGCCCATAACCATGATCTCGGCGAGGAGTTTCTGGTTCTCGACGGGGTCTTTTCCGACGAGACAGGCGACTTTCCCAAGGGCATGTATGTGCGCAATCCGCCCGGCTCCCGTCACGTGCCATCCAGCGAACCGGGGGCCGTCATCCTCGTCAAGCTGCGCCAGATGCATCCCGACGACGATACTTTCGTGCGGGTCAATACGCTCGACCCCACCGCGTGGCAAACCGGGCGCGCCGGCGAGCAGATCCTTCCCCTCTTCATTCGCCCGGAGGAGGAGGTGGTCATGCTCGAGTGGGAACCGGGAACCGCTCTCGGCACGCAGACGTTTCCCGGCGGAGCGGAATATTTCGTCGTCGAAGGCAGTTTCGAGGATGAGAACGGCCTTTACGATCAAGGTACCTGGCTGCGCCTGCCGCCCGAAAGCCGTCAGACCGTCAAGACGACACGGGGTGCGCGGGTGTGGAGAAAGTCCGGGCATCTCGGCGATCCGATGGCAGAACGCCAGTATTGAGATTCGCAGACATATGCGGGCCACGCTGGTTTTCCGGTTCCCGGGAGCCGCTGCGGCACCAGGCGAAATCCGGCGAAGCTCCTTCGGCCATTTCACGGCACGAAAAGGCCGCAATCCCCATGCGAGTGACAACCTGCCTAAATTTCCCCGAATTTCATGCTCATTTATGAGTCCGCACCCCAAGCTCTCGAGGAAACATTAATGTCCACGCCCAGGCCCCAGACACTGGCTGAATTGATCGCCGACGGCGCAATTCACGTGATCGGGATCGGCCTTGGCCTGACAGCTACATTCGTCCTTGCGCTGACCCTGCGCGAAAACGGCGACCCTGCGCGACAGATCACCGTGATGATCTACGCAGCGTGCCTGATGACGATGCTGATTTGCTCGGCGCTCTACAACATGCTTGCGAAAGATCACAAGACCGGTCTCCTCAGGCGTCTTGACCACGCCGCCATCTTCCTGATGATCGCCGGCACCTACACGCCGCTCGCGGCCATCATCATCGGCGGCTGGACGGGAGGAATTATTCTGGCCATCGTCTGGACGGGCGCCCTGACGGGTGCGATCGTGAGACTGGCCCATCTGACCGGCCTCGACCGTCTGACCGTACCGATTTATCTGGCGCTCGGCTGGGTGGTCGTGTTCGCGATCGAGCCATTGATCGAACGCGCCTCGACATTCGGATTTTACATGATCCTCGCGGGCGGCCTTCTCTACACGGTCGGCACCATGTTCTACGCCTGGAAGCGCCTGCCCTTCCAGAACGCGATCTGGCACGCGTTCGTGCTTGCCGCCGCGATCTGTCACTTCGGAGCGGTCTTTCACGACGTCGCGCTGGCGCTCTGAGAGCCTGCGCTTATTGAAGTTATCGGGTTTTTCCGACGTTCGGCCGGTTGAACCGGCCCGCCGATGAACGCACGTATGCGTTCATCCAGCTCATGATCCTCGCGTTCCGAAAGTCTCGTCACCGAGACCACCGTTCCGATCGAGGGATGTATCAGCTCAACGCATGTCGACGGCAATGGAACGCGACGCATGCGTTTTAAGCGGCGGCGTCCGGATCCTTCGCGAGAACGATAACCTTTGTCCGCAGGGGCACCCTGCTGAACAGGTCGATCACATCCTGCTGCCACATGCGGATACAGCCGGAAGAAACGCTCTTGCCGATGGAAGACGGCTGATTGGTGCCATGGATGCGGTAGAGCGTATCGGTCGCTCCCTGCCACAGATCCATTGCGCGGGCGCCGAGCGGATTTTTCAGGCCCGCCGGATAACCCTTTTCCCAGTAGCGCTCCAGCGAGGGCTTGCGGGCGATCATTTCCCGTGGAGGGCGCCAGATCGGATGTTCCCGCTTGACGCGGATCAGCGCATCGCCGGACCAGGCAAAGCCGGCCTTGCCGACTCCGATGCCGTAGCGCAGGGCCTTCTTGTTGCCGAGCGTCCAGTAAAGAAAATTATTGTAGGGATCGACGATGATCGTGCCGGGCCTCTCGCGGGTCTTGTACTCGACCACCTGCCGCAAGTATTGCCGGTCGAAGCTTTTGTAGTTGATCGCCGGCCAGGTATAGTCGCCGTCGGGCAGCGCCGCGTAGGCGACTGCGTAGTCGAACTCCTCATCGGGCAGCTCAGCCTGATCCGGCAGCCCCGGATACGTCTGGCAGCCTGCAAGGGGAGCCGCAGCCAGGATCAGTCCGCCGGCCAGAAACATGCGGCGGTCCAGATGACGGCCTTTCTGTGCGGGCGCTTGTTCGAACGGCGTTTTTTGGCGCTTCATGGAACCTCCGGAATTTCCGGCTCTTTCTTGCGGCAGCTTTTCAACAGTTGCAAGTCACATTCAGCCGAAGTGCCTTACATTCTTTTCAGGATCACCTAGATTAGGGTGTGAACTCATAGATGAAGATGAAATGGCATCGGAAATGGCGAAACACCGTTAGGAAGCGTGCGCGGAGCGGGCTTTCTGCCTAGTCAAGCACGCTGACGATACGGTGTGAAGCCATTTCCGATGCCATTTCATCTTCATCTATGAGTTCACACCCCAGGCCACGGCACGCGTCCGGCGACAGTCAGTTATTTCAAGGAAAATTTGTGCAAAACGAGACGATCAAATCCCCTTTTCCCGTGTTCGACGGCCACAACGATACGCTTCTCAAGCTGGAAATCGAGGCCATCAAGGGGACCGAACGCAGCTTTTTCGACCGGTCGGACATGGGCCATCTGGATCTGGTGCGGGCACAGGAGGCCGGCTTCGCCGGCGGTCTGTTCGCCATGTTCGTTCCCTCCAATCCGCAGCAGGATTTCTCCCGGCCTTTCAATCCCAAGGATGCGGTCAATTTCCAGGCGGTTCCGCAGAAACTGGCCTTCGACTTCACCATGAGGCTTCTGGAGCGCGCGGAACGGATCGCAGCGGACTCCGACGGCGCCGTCGTGATCTGCCGGACACCGGAGGAAAACAGATCGGCCATCGAACGGGAGAAACTAGCCGTCAGCCTTCACATTGAAGGCGCGGAGGCCATCGATACGCAATTCTATGCGCTGGAAGAACTTCACAAGCGCGGCCTGCGTTCGCTCGGTCTTGTGTGGAGCCGGGAGAATGCGTTCGGATACGGCGTTCCGATGGCGCATCCCGCTTCCCCGGACATCGGCCCGGGCCTGACCGGAGCCGGACGGGATCTCGTTCGGGCCTGCAACAGGCTCGGCATATTGCTCGACCTGTCCCACCTCAATGAAAAGGGCTTCTGGGATGTGGCGCGCATCACCGAGCGCCCGATCGTCGCCAGCCATTCCAACGTTCATTCGATCTGCCCCAACAGCCGCAACCTGACGGACAAGCAGCTTGATGCGATCAAGGAAAGCGGCGGGCTTGTCGGCATCAATTTCCATGTGGCATTCCTGCGGCCGGACGGAGGTTTCTCACGCGACACGTCCCTGGACGTTCTCGCCGATCACGCCGCTTATCTCCTCGACCGGATGGGAGAGGATTGCGTGGCGCTCGGATCGGATTTCGACGGTAGCATGGTGCCCAGCGACCTTGGCGACGTAACCGGTCTCGCGCGCCTCATGGAAGTGCTTGACGCAAGAGGGTTCAGTTCCCAGGTGCTGGAAAAAATCGCATCCAAAAACTGGATCGCGGCCCTGGAAAAGGCGGTTGCGTAACAGGCTGTTCGCGCAGGGCGAGCTCGACGCCGGAGATCCCCGACGGGACTTTCGCCCTGTCCCGTACTCTTTGAACCTCACGGACGTGTGCTCATACCAACCTGGGGCCAAACCTGGGGCCAAACCTGGGGCCAAACCTGGGGCCCAACCTGAGGCCCAACCTGAGGCCCAACCTGAGGCCCAACCTGAGGCCTTGGCGCCCATGCGTTGTTGCTTTTCCGGCAAATCTGTTTCCACGCTCGCAAACTTGTTACTAAAAGTTTCGAATAAACAATTGCTTTTGGTTGAACGCCACGAAACAATGCATTCATTGTAATTTCCAGCAGCCACCGGACTATCAGAATCCGGCTTGGTCACTGAACTGTGCTTTCGTGTGAGTAACCGTTTTCGGCGGAGAAAAGACACAGACAGGGACTAAAGACAGGGCAAGTAACTGGATTAGAGTGGCACGCCCCAATGACCGCGTCTTCCCCTTGAGGGAAGGACGGATGATAACGAATACCAGTCTGCGGCCGGCGCTATGGTTCTCCGGCTGCAGATTTGTCGGGTCTTGCCGCTCAAAATGATGTTATCGGGGGCACAGGCGTGAACATACATTCCTCTGCGAACAAGCATTTGCAGACCGGTCTGAAAACCGACGCCAAGCGGCCACGCAAATCGGACGCAGTCTATCAGGACCTCAAGCGCAAGATCCTGACCGGTGAAATGACCTCACACAGTCCGATCACGGAGCAGTCGCTCGCCCAGGACTATAGCTGCTCCCAGAGCACGATCCGCGAAGCCCTGATGCAGCTTCAGCAATATGGTCTGGTCATCCGGCGCGGTTACCAGGGAACCTATGTCACGGACCCGAGCCTGCTCGAGGCACGGCTCCTTTTAAAGCTGCGCATCGACATTGAAGCCACAGGCGTTGCCGAGGCGGTCAAACGTGTGACGCCGGGCCAGGTGGCCGAACTTCGCAATCTCGACCGTCAATTCGAGGAGTGCAGGCTCCGCCGGGACGTCTTCGGCGGCGCGGAACTGGACCGGTGCCTGCATCTTAAGCTTTTCCGGATCGCCCAGATGCCGATCCTGGAACCCATGCTCGTCAGGACCACAATGATCCTGCAGCGTGTCATGCTGTCGACACCCCGGCCGGAAGCTGCCTGGAAACAGCCTTCTGTAACGCGACATCGCGCCATTTTCGACGCGCTGGAAGCGCAGGATGTCCATCAGACGATCGATGCGCTCAAGGCCCACATCCTGTCGAGCGCCATTCTGCTCGCACCCCACTTCTATGGAACGGACCTCGTTCTTCTGCGGGATGAATATGACAACGCTTTCGTCCGGACCACCGGTCTGTCCGGGCACTGATTGCTTTCACGCTGCAAGGGGTCAGGCCTCTGTCAGGCGGTTTCCATCATCTGCTGCTGCGTGAGCATGGCCGCGCCGATCAACTCCCTGGTGTAATCGCTTTTCGGCGCCTCGAAAATCGCATCCACGGTGCCCGCTTCAACGACCTTGCCGCGCTGCATGACCATCACCGTATCGGCGATGGCCCGCACGACCGCGAGGTCATGGCTGATGAAGAGATAAGTCAGGCCGTACGCCTTCTGCAACTCCCTGAGCAGCTCCACGACCTGTTTCTGGATCGTGCGGTCCAGTGCCGAGGTCGGCTCGTCCAGCACAACCAGCTCCGGTTTGAGCACCATGGTGCGGGCGATGGCGATCCGCTGGCGCTGCCCACCCGAGAACTCATGCGGATAGCGGTTGCGCATCGCCGGGTCGAGAGCCACTTCCTCCAGCGCCTGGCACGCCCGCGCATCGCGGTCCCTGGCCGTCAGGGCCGGTTCATGAACCAGCAGCCCTTCCGATATGACCTGTCCGACGGTCATGCGCGGGCTGAGGGACCCGAAAGGATCCTGGAAGATGAGCTGCATGTCCTTGCGCAATACCCGCATGGCCGCCCGGTCCAGGCCTGAAATCTGCCGCCCCTTGAAGACAACCCGTCCGCCCGCCGGAAGCAGATTGAGAACCGCCCGGCCGAGCGTCGACTTGCCGGACCCGCTTTCGCCGACAATGCCAAGTGTCTGGCCCTTGCGCAGAGAGAAGCTGATATCGTCGACCGCCCGCAAAATGTGCTTCGGCTGCAGGAACCCGGTATCGAACTCGAATTCCACCTTGACCTTCTGCGCTTCCAGAAGAACGGGCGTGCTGTCGGGAACCGGCAGCTTGTGGCCCGTCGGTTCGGCATCCAGTAGCATCCTGGTATAGGGATGCGCGGGCCTGGTGAATATCGCCGCCGTCTCGCCGCTTTCGACCACCTCCCCGGTTTTCATCACATAGACCCGGTCGGCGATGCGCCGGACGATGCCAAGGTCATGGGTGATGAAGATGACCGACATGCCGAGCCGCTTTTGAAGATCGGCCAGGAGATCGAGAATCTGGGCCTGCGTGGTCACGTCAAGCGCCGTTGTCGGCTCATCGGCGATCAGCACATCCGGATCGTTGGCCAGCGCCATCGCGATCATCACACGCTGACGCTGACCGCCCGACATCTCGTAGGGATAGGACTTTATCTTGCGCTCCGGCTCGGGAATGTTCACGAGCTTCAGAAGATCCAGGGCCTTCGCCCGGGCGGCTTTCCACGAAAGCCCGCCATGCACCACGAGCGGTTCGGCCAGTTGCCGGCCGATCGTATAGAGCGGGTCGAGAGAGGTCATCGGCTCCTGAAAGATCATGGTGATCTTCCTGCCGCGCACCGCATTGAGCTTGCTCACCGGCAGCCCGAGAATATTGCGGTCTTCATAAATGACTTCGCCGCCGGTGTGCCCGTTGGAAGCCAGCAGCCCCATCGCCGCCATCATGGCCTGGCTCTTGCCGGAACCGCTTTCACCGACAATCGCGACCGTTTCGCCCGCATTCACGTGAATGTCGACGCCCCGGACCGCGTTCACCGTCCCCGTCGCGGTTTCGAAATCGACGGTCAGATTGCTGATGGCGAGGACCGGTTTTTTGCTTTGCGTGCTCATGTTCCGCTCCTTACCGGTCTTTTGGATCCAGCGCATCGCGCAGCCCGTCGCCGATGAAGTTCAGCGCGAACAGTGTCGATGTCAGGAAGATGGAGGGGAAGATCAGCATCCAGGAGGCGCCTTGCAGGTTGCGCGCGCCTTCGGAAATCAGAACGCCCCAGCTTGTCATCGGCTCCTGAATGCCCAGCCCCAGGAAGGACAGGAAGCTCTCCAGAAGAATGACCTTCGGCACCAGCAGGGTCATGTAGACCACCACAGGACCGAGGGTGTTCGGAATGATGTGCCGGCGCACGATGCCACGGTCGGAAACCCCCATGGCTTCCGCCGCCTGAACATATTCCTGGCGCTTGATGGAGAGCGTCTGGCCGCGCACGATGCGCGCCATGTCGAGCCACTCCACCGCGCCGACCGCAATGAACATCAGGATGAAGTTGCGGCCAAAGAACACCACCAGCATGATCACGAAGAAAATGAAGGGCAGCGAATAGAGGATATCGACGACCCGCATCATCATCTGATCGATCCGGCCGCCGAGGTAGCCCGAGGTTGCGCCATAGAGCACGCCGATAGCGATCGCGACGACCGTCGCCAGCAGCCCGATGGTCAGCGACACGCGGCCGGCGATGAAAGTCCGGGTCATCATGTCCCGGCCATTGGCGTCGGTGCCGAAATAAAAATGCATGAAGTTGATGCCGGCGCTCAGCGTCGCGGATTTGCCGTCCGCGGACAGGCCGGTCAGTTCGGCATCGCGGAAGAGGTCGCTGCGGTCGATATAGCGCACGGAGCGCGGGTCGATCTCGCGGCTGGAGCTGACTTGCGCGATCACCTTGTTGCCCTCGCGCTCATAGCTTTCCACGTTCACGCGGGCCCGGCGGGCGGCGGACAGGAAGCCCGGCTCGACCTGGTCGGCGCGCGGATAGGCTTCAAGGCTTGCCGGCACCTTGACGTAGTCGCGGTAGACGGTGTCGAAGTTGTGCGGCGACAGGATCGGTCCGAAGACGGAAACGAGAGCGATGAATGCCAGCACGATCAGGCTGGCGACCGCGGCGCGGTTCGCCAGCAGCCTGTCGCGGGCATCGTCCCACAGGGAGCGTCCCTTTGCAGGCGCTTCAGTGTTTGTCACGGTCAGGGTCACGGGTCGGGCTCCTCCTCAATCGTAGCGCACACGCGGATCGAGCAGCGCATAAAGCAGATCCACGATGAGGTTGAACAGGATGACGAAACAGGCGACGACCACGACGGTCCCCATCACCAGCGTATAGTCGCGGTTGAGGGCGCCTTGCACGAAGTAGCGGCCGATGCCCGGAATGCCGAAAATGGTCTCGATCACCACGGAGCCCGTCAGGAGAGCCGCGGCCGCGGGGCCAAGATAGGAGACCACGGGCAGGATCGCGCCCCTGAGCGCATGCACCACAACGACCATGAAGCCTGTCAGGCCGTAGGCCCTGGCGGTGCGCACGTGGTTGGAGCGCAGAGCCTCGATCATCGAGCCGCGCGTCAGACGCGCGACCACGGCGATCTGCGGCAGCGCCAGTGTGACGACAGGCAGGATGACGTTGACGAACTTGCCGCCGTCCCATCCGCCGACCGGCAGCCAGCCGAGCCAGACGCCGAGGATCAGGGTGAGGATCGGTGCAACGACGAAATTCGGAACGGTCACGCCGAGGGTCGCCGCCGCCATGACCGTGTAATCGGCCGTCTTGTTCTGGCGCAGCGCGGCGAAGACGCCCATCGTTCCACCGGCGACCAGCGCCAGGCAAAGGGCCGACAGTCCCAGCTGGATCGAGATCGGCAGGCTTTGCGCGAACAGTTCGTTGATGGTGAAGTCGCGGAAATAGAAACTCGGGCCGAAATCCAGCTGCGCGACGCTCTTCAGATAGAGCAGGTACTGGTTCCAGAGCGGTTCATTGAGATGGTAGATCTTGTTCAGGTTCTCCATCACCTTGGCCTCAAGAGGCCGTTCCAGATCGAAGGGACCGCCCGGGGCGATACGGATCAGGAAGAAGGAGATGGTTACAATCAGAAAGATGGTCGGAATTGCGCCAAGCAATCGACCGAGCACATAGCGGTGCATAGGCTTTGCCCCTGTCGTTCAACGGCGGTCTTGCAACGCCGCCTTGCCAGAACCGGCAGGTCCAGGGTACGGCCCCTAGCCCGCCGGTCCGGTGGTGTCAGGTCATTCGGAGATAGTCAGCCAACGGCTCGGGTGGATGTTGAGGAGGTTGTCCTCAAATCCGGCGACCTTGTCTGAGACAAGGTTCATGGAGCCGTAGTACATCATCGGAATGAAGGGCAGGTCCCGCATGAAGATCTCTTCGGCCTTCTTCAGGATGTCGGCGCGTTTTTCCAGATCGACCGTCACGGCGGCCTCATCCATCAGCGCGTCATATTCCGGATTGTTGTAGCGGGCGTAGTTGAAGCCGTCATTGTCGCTTTCGACCATGAACAGGAAGTTCTGCGGATCGGAATAATCGCCGATCCAGCCTGCACGGGCGACATCGAAATCCTGACGGTCGCGCAGCATGGCGTAGTGCGTTTTCGTGTCGGTATTGATCAGCGAGACATCGACACCCAGCGGCTTCCACATGTCGGCAATGGCAACGGCCGTGTTCTTGTGGTTTTCGGAGGTGTTGTAGTTGATCGTCAGCTTGAAGGGATGGTCCGGACCGTAACCGGCCTTCTCAAGCAGCTCGAGCGCCTTTTCCTCGCGGTCGATCTGGGACATGTCCTTGTAGTCGGCGAAGGCAGGATCGCCGTAGTTGCCGATCCCCGGCGGCACGAAGGAATAGCCGGCGACCATGGTCGAGCCCCAGATTTCGTCGGCCAGGAATTCCCTGTCGATGGACATGGACAGGGCCTGACGGACGTCCGGATTGCTCAGCGCCTCGTCTTCATGGTTCAAGGCGTAGTAGTAGGTGCCCAGATACGGTGCGACACGGAACTGCTCGCCCAGGTTTTCACGCATGAAGGCGACCTGCTCGGTCGGCGCATCGTTGTTGGTGTGCAGTTCGCCCGCCTGGAAGCGGCGCAGCGCCGCGCCGCGATCCTCGGTCGGATGGAAATAGACCGTATCGATCTTCACATTATCGGCGTCGTGGTAATAGGGGTTCTTGACCGCCTTCACATGCGCGTTCGGCACGAACTCGGTCAGGGTGAACGGCCCGTTTGTGACGATGTTTTCCGCCTTGACGAAGTCGGACCCGAATTTCTCAACGGAAGCCGGGTGCACCGGCAGGCCGGTCTGGTGGCCGAGCAGATCGATGAAATAAGGTGTCGGCGACGCGAGCGTGATTTCCAGAGTGTGATCGTCGAGTGCCTTGACGCCCAGATCTTCCGGCTTCATTTCGCCCTTGTTGACGGCTTCGGCATTGAGGATCGGGTACAGCACATTGGCGTATTTGGCGCCTGTTTCCGGTGCCATGATGCGATGCAGGGAATACTCGAAATCGCCCGCGACCACCGGGTCGCCGTTGGACCATTTGGCATCGTCACGCAACGTGAAGGTGTAGACCTTGCCGTCGTCGGAGACGGCCCAGTCGCTGGCGACGCCGGGAACGATCTTGCCGGCGGCGCTATAGGCGACGAGACCCTCGTAAAGGTCACGCAGGATATGCGCCTCATAGACCGTGGAGGTCTTGTGCTGGTCCAGGGTTTCCGGATCGGCGGTGTTGCCGCGGTGGTAGACCACCTCCGCGGTCGCGGTAAGCGTGGTGGCGGCCATCAGAACGGCCGCAAGCGCGGTGACGCGCATGGATTTGGACATATCGCTCTCCCCTCGAGGGTTATTGTTGACATCCAGAAACGACGGGTCAGAAGATTTCACGCTCTTTACGTGTAATCAAGCGTTCCCCAACGACACATTCCGTTCACGTCTTTAAAAAGGCGATGTTATTGCCGATTTCTCGGATTTGCGAGAATAATTTTCCCAGACTTTGCCCTGCATCCCGTTTTCTTTCCGAGATTGCAGGGAATTTTATTTCAATTTTAACGGCAAAATCGATATTTTCCGCTATAGGCCAGATACGTCCCGGTGTTGGGATTGAAGGATTTGAACTTGCGCGCGCAATAAGCCGTCCAGGCGGGTGTGAACGGAGCCAGGCCGGTCTTGGAATAGGGAACACGCCTGGGCTGCCCTCCCTGATACCCTCTGTGACGGGGTGGATTGACATAGACGCGGGACCGGTAGGGATAGGCGCGCGAGTCATAGGGGTGATAATAATAGGGCGCGCCGTAAGGCCGGTAGGGCGGGCCGTAGAAACCGACCGGCCCGTTGAAGTAGGCCCCGCGAAACCCTCGGGTTCCGATGCCGACGCTGAAGCCGTTGCCGCTGAAGTAGATGCCGTCGGCGCGGGCCTGCCCCGGAGATGTCAGGACAGTGGCGCCGACCGATACGGCGCACAGCAGCGCGACGGCCGCGAAGGATTTCAATATCCGGAACAGGGTCGCTGCTCCGGCCGGGCGCAGTTCCTTGACTGCGGCCGTTTCGATCCGTTTCATCTGATCAGGCATGGTGCTTCCTCCTGACAGCCGGGGCTTGCCCTTAGACTGCGCTGTGGTGATCGGCCCCTGTCCACGTCGCAAGATCATAACCGAATAATTTGCGAAAATCTCGACGGCCCCGATCAAAAAAACAGGCGCTCCTCACCAACACGCTTGCGCGGCTCCGGTCCGGCCAGTAAACCGGGCGCCGATCCGAACCGCTGTCCAAGCCACCAACAAGGCACTCATGGCCCCGCCCCTTCTCATCCTGCGCGACATTCACCTGACCTTCGGCGGCACGCCGCTCCTGACCGGGGCGGAGCTTTCCGTCTCCGAGGGCGATCGCCTGGGCCTGGTGGGCCGCAACGGCTCCGGCAAATCGACGCTTTTGAAAATCGCCGCCGGCATGGTGGAGATGGATAGCGGCGAGCGCTTCCTTCAGCCGGGCCGCACCCTGCGCTATCTGCCGCAGGATCCGGACCTTTCCGCCTATGCGACCACTCTCGACTATGTCAACGAGGGCCTGACGGAAGGCGACGACCCCTACCGGGGCGCCTATCTGCTGGACGTGCTCGGCCTGACAGGCCAGGAAGACCCGAATTCACTGTCGGGTGGCGAAGCGCGCCGCGCGGCGCTCGCCCGCTGCCTTGCGCCGGAACCGGATATCCTGCTGCTCGACGAGCCGACCAACCATCTGGACCTGCCGGCCATCGAATGGCTGGAAGAAGAGCTGAAGAGCATGAAATCCGCCCTGGTGCTGATTTCCCACGACCGGCGTTTCCTGGAAAACCTGTCGCGGGCCACGGTCTGGATCGACAGGGGAACGTGCCGGCGCATGGACAAGGGGTTCGCCCATTTCGAGACCTGGCGCGACGAAGTCTTCGAGCAGGAAGAGATCGACCAGCAGAAGCTCGCCCAGAAGATCAAGCGCGAAGAACACTGGATGACCTACGGCGTGACCGCGCGCCGCAAACGCAACATGCGCCGGGTGCGCGAACTGGCGGACCTGCGCAAACAGAAGCGCGAGCATCGCGGCCCGCAAGGCACCGCCAAACTCAGCGCCACGGAGGCCGAAGTCTCCGGCAAGCTGGTGATCGAGGCCAAGGGAATTTCCAAGACCTATGGCGCGCGCGAGATCGTCAAGGATTTTTCCACCCGCATCCAGCGCGGTGACCGGGTCGGCTTCGTCGGCCCGAACGGCGCGGGCAAGACCACGCTGTTGAAAATGCTGACCGGGGAGCTTGCCCCGGACACCGGGTCCGTGCGGCTAGGCACCAACCTGGAGATGGTCACGCTCGACCAGAAGCGCGAGAATCTCGACCTCAACGACACTCTCGCTTCCGTTCTGACCGGTGGGCGCGGCGACACCGTCGTCATCGGCGATGAAACCAAACACGTGATGTCCTACATGAAGGACTTCCTGTTTTCGCCGGAACAGGCGCGCACCCCGGTCAGCGCGCTGTCCGGTGGCGAGCGCGCCCGCGCCATGCTCGCCCGGGCGCTCGCCAACACCTCCAACCTGATGGTGCTCGACGAACCGACCAACGATCTCGACCTGGAGACCCTCGACCTCCTGCAGGAACTGCTGGCCGATTATCCCGGCACCGCGCTGATCGTCTCGCACGACCGCGACTTCCTCGACCGGGTGGCGACATCCGTCATCGTCTCCGAAGACGACGGCCTGTGGCGCGAATACGCCGGCGGCTATACCGACATGCTCGCCCAGCGCGGCGAAGGCGTCACCGCCCGCAAGATCGACAAGGCCGCGGGCCCGGCAAAGAAGGAAAAGCCCGCGAATTCAAGTGCTTCGGCGCAAAAACCACAGCAGAAATCCAAACTCAGCTTCACGCAGCAGCATCTTTTGAAGACTTTGCCCGGCCAGATCGAAAAAATTGAAGCAAAGCTTGAAGCCCTTCGCGCCGACATGAACGACCCGCAGCTTTACGTGAAGCACCCTGATAAATTTGCCAGGCTTTCGCAGCAAATCACTGATTTGACGACAGAAAAGGATTCCGCCGAAGAGCAGTGGCTGGAGCTGGAAATGCTGAACGAGGCGTGACAGTCAAACACCAGGCACGCCTCTCTTCACATTCTGATTCAACTGCCAACACTGCCGCGAGCCGCTGAAAAAGCCTCTCAACGGAGTCATCCCGGACCTGATCCGGGATCCATTGGCCTATCCGCCTTGGAACAACTTTCGGTTATGTCTTCCCGGTCCGCCCGCCCGCATTCGCGTTACCGATGCTCTGGATAATGAGTGGATCCCGGGTCAGGCCCGGGATGACCTCGGAGGGTGAGGTGAGCTCATGAGCGGGAAATCTTTGCTATCCTCCGAACCCGCGACGCTCGGAGCCGGCCTCAAACGCATCGGCGGATAAAAAGCGACGGGCACGAGCCCTCCGCTTCTCTTTCTGATTCAACTGCGAGCTCCAACTCAGTGTTCAACCACAGCCATTCTATCAGGTCATCCCGGGCTTGACCCGGGATCCATTGGCCTATCCGCGCGTGCACGACCTTGCTGCCGATCCTTCTGTAAGCCGCACACTCGTGCTCAAGCCCACCGGCTCGGAGGACGGGACTACACCGTGGGTGGGGCGGCGCTTGTGCCAAGAAGGCTAAGGTCGTCGGGTGCAGGAGGCTGCCTTGCACTCTGAACGCTGTTCCCGCCCGCAGCAGGTGTCCAGCCGGAACCACCGTCCCCGCCCTCGCGTTCTCCTTGAGAGACACGAAGGAGACTGCCATGCACAAGACAAGCATTTTGAAGATCGACCAGGTGACCCATGACGTGAAGCGGTTCCGGATCGCGGAGCCGGAGGATTTTGCGTTCAATGTCGGCGATGCGACGGAAATCGCGCTGGACGAGGATGGCTGGCGGGACGAAACGCGGCCGTTCACGATGACCTCCCTGCCGGAGGAAAAGTCGCTTGAGTTCACCATCAAGGGCTATCCGGAACGTGACGGCGTCACCGAGAAGCTGCACAGGCTCAAGGAAGGCGACACGGTGCTGATCGCCGATCCCTTCGAGACATTCCGCTACGAGGAACCGGGTGTGTTTATCGCCGGCGGCGCGGGCATCACGCCTTTCATGGCGATCTTCCGCCACCTCGACAAGACGGGCAAGCTGGCCGGCAATCAGCTGATTTTCGCCAACAAGTCCACCGCCGACATCATCTACAAGGAGGAGCTGGAAGCGATGGACGGCCTGAAGGTCGATCATATTCTGTCAGACAAGGACACCGCCGGCACCCACCATGGCGAGATCGACGCGGATCTTCTGAAGGACCTGGTGCCGGACCTCGACAAGCGCTTCTACCTGTGCGGCCCGCCGCCAATGATGAAGGCTCTGGAAGAGGTGCTGGAGGAACTCGGTGTTAAGGCGGACTCGGTCGATTTCAGCGATTGAGTTCCAAAGAAACTCCACACTGCCGACAACCTCTCAAGTCATTCCGGGCAGCGTGACGCGAAGCGTGATCCGGAATCCAGTGGCCAGCGAGGACGCATGCGAGCACTACCCGCCAAATCGTGACCTGGTCAGATGTAACGTGCGCCTGCGGCGCAGAATATGTCTGGATTCCGGATCGGCGCTCGACTTACGTCTCACTGGTCCGGAATGACGAAACCGGGTTTGGCGGTTTCCAACCGAGGTAGCAGTTTGCCGACGCCCCACCAGCGCGTCGTCCCGGACGCAGCGTAGCGAAGATCCGGGACCGGTGAGCCCGGGTCCATCGATAGAATAGTGCCGCTACGGCAAGGGCACGTAGCTCACCGGTCCCGGCTCGCGCTGTGCTTGACCGGGATGACGACGGCGGGGGTATGGCTTAGTCATATGCGGAGAAACCCGCCCGTCCGTCATGCGGCCGGCGTCCGCCCGCTACAGATACGGCGCCGCCCCGGTCTTGAACCGGGGCCTTTGGAGATGGAATCTCGGGAAAAGGTCCCGGATCAAGTCCGGGACGGCATGGAGGTATCGGGGATTTCTCCGCGCAGGTCCTTGTAGAATACAGTTGTCGCGTCGAGATGACCGTGGCTGTTGAAGGCGTAGTCGGGGATGACGCCGACCTTGTGGTAGCCGCAAGCGGGGTAAAGCTTTTCCGCCCGGTCGCCGGTGACCGTGTCGAGCACCAGCAGCCAGCGCCCCTGCGCGCGGGCAAGGGTGTCAATCGCGGTCATGAGGTTGCGGGCGAGGCCTTTTCTGCGGTGGCGGGGATGGACCATCAGCTTGGCGACTTCCGCCCGGTGGCGGCCGTTGTCCTGACCGGCCAGCATCAGCATGACGACACCGGCGATCTCCTCCCCTTCCTTCGCGGCCATCAGAAAAGCCTCGCCGCTTTCCAGAAGCGGCAGGCGGCTTTGCCAGAAGGCCACGGCCTTTTCCTGCGGCAAGGGAAGGATGAAGCCGATGCCCGCCCCGTCCTCCACACAGACCCTCAGGAGGCTTCCGAGCTGCGGCAGCGCGGCGCGGGCCTCTTCGGGAGTCAGCAGGCAGACGGGAGGATCGGGACGGAATTCGGCCTGGGTCGCGGGCGCGGAAGGTTTCATGGGGTAATCACCGTCAGGATATAGCGCGCCGGCGCATCGCCGGAGGCGTGATAGCTGTTGGGGGCATTGAGGCGAAAGCGGAGTGCGTCGCCGGCGGCAAGGTCATAGATATCCGGGCCGAGGGTGAAGCGCAGACTGCCTTCAAGAAGCACGAGGTGGTGTTCAAGATCTGGAATGGGCGGCGCGGCATAGGCGACCGTCGCGCCCACCGGCAGACAGCCCTCGATGACCGAGCCCCTGTAACCGCTGGCGGCCGGCGTCAGCGCCCGGCGCTGAAATCCGCTCTCCGGATCTTTCCAGACAGGTTGCGACGCTTTGGGAATGTGACGTTCGGCCGATCCGGACGCCGCGCCGAAGAGCTCGGCCATGGACAGGCCGAAGGCGCCGGCGAGCCTGCCGAGCACGTTTGCCGTCGGACTGGTGTCGCCGCGTTCGATCCGCGACAGCGTTGCCCGGCTGATGCCGGTTTTCTCCGCCAGCTCTTCCAGCGGCCAGCCCCGCACCCGGCGCAGCTCCGTCAGCCGGCGGGCAAGATCCTGTTCCAGGTTCGCCATATAATTTCCCATATCAGAGAATTATCTCATATACGGGAATCGCCATGTTGCCAAGATTTGTTTTTGATGTGAAACGCAGCCGCCTGCCGCGTCGCTACAGGCTTGTCGCACTGATGTCCGGTTTGGATATTGTTGTTGTTTGAAAACCTGCGGCTTGCACCCCCTCTCCCCCCTTGAGGGGGAGATGTCTCCGTCAGGAGACAGAGGGGGGTACAAATGTCTCGGAACAGTTCGGCATTTCCGAAATTCGCAGCGCCGCGTCACCCCCCTCTGTCAGCAAAGCTGACATCTCCCCCTCAAGGGGGGAGAGGGGTGGAAGACGAGGTTCTGCCTTAAACATCAAACGCCGAGAAGGGCAGATTTTCTTTGCTTTTCTGCCCCTAACAGCATTCCGACAAGGCTGTTCCGGACACAAGGGATGACGAGATCAGCCCCGTTAGATCTTCGAGAACACCGCGCTGGCGTTGACGCCGCCGAAGCCGAAGCCGTTGGTGAGGACGTGGGAGACATCGCGGGCGATGGCCTTGCCGAGGATCATCTCGAAGCGCGCCATTGCCTCGTCCGGGTTCTCCAGGTTGCGCGAGGGCGGCAGCAGGCCGCTTGTCAGCGCCTTGACGCAGGCAATCGCCTCGACCGCGCCGGCGGCGCCGAGCAGATGGCCGAACATGGATTTGGACGAGGAAACGGCCAGATCCTTGCCGCGCTCCGCGAACACCGTCGTCAGGGCCGCGATTTCGGCGGCGTCCCCCACCGGTGTCGAGGTGGAATGGGCGTTGACATAGCCGATATCGGCCGGAGAGAGGCCGGATGTCGCGAGTGCCTGGCGTATGGCACGCAGGCCGCCCTCCCCGTCCGCAGGCGAGGCGGTGACGTGATAGGCGTCGGCGCTGGTGCCGTAGCCGGCCAGCTCCGCCAGAATGGTCGCGCCGCGGGCCCTGGCGTGTTCGAGTTCTTCCAGAACGAGAATTCCGGCGCCCTCGCCCATGATGAAGCCGTCGCGGTCCTGATCGAAGGGCCGCGAGGCATGGGCCGGATCGTCATTGCGTTTGGAGGACATCGCCTTGGCGGCGCAGAACCCTGCATAGGAAACCTTGTCGATGCAGGCTTCCGCCCCGCCGGCCACCATGACTTCGGCTTCGCCCGCGCGGATGATCCGGGCGGCGTCGCCAAGGGCCTGCAGGCTGGCGGCGCAGGCGGTCACCGGCGCGCCGAGCGGGCCCTTGAGGCCGTGACGGATAGAGACCTGGCCGGCTGCCAGATTGGCGAGAAAAGACGGCACGAGGAACGGTGAGGCCCGGCGCGGGCCCTTTTCGTCCACAAGGCGCGTTCCGGCGGTCATGGCCGGAAATCCACCGACACCGGTTCCGATGATGGTGCCCGTGCGTTCCTTTTCCCGGTCGGTTTTCGGGGCCCAGCCGGCGTTTTCCAGCGCTTCCTGCGCCGCGCCCATGGCGAGGTGAATGAAACGGTCGGAGCGGCGCTGTTCGCGCGGGTCCATCACCGCGTCGACATCGAAGCCGTGTTCGTCTTCCGCCCTGGACGGCACTTCGCCCGCGATCCGGCAGGCGAGCTCACCGGCGTCGAAACGGGTGATCGCACGAATGCCGTTGGCCCCCTCGGTGACCCTGTGCCAGAAGGCGTCCACACCGGTCCCGACCGGTGAAACGATCCCCATTCCCGTCACTACTACACGCCGCATTTTCAACCTCATCAAGTTAGCGTCCGGCCCTCACTCGTCCGGCAGATAATGTTTCTTCAGGCGAATTGCCAGGGTGCTCAGCCAATGCATGAAAACCCTCAATCAGATTTGTGAAAGTCTTTTCAAGGCATTGATCGTCTTGATGAATTCCTCACTGCCAAGATGTTCCCTCACATCGTTTTGCGCCTGTCTCCAAAGCGGCATGGCTTCTTCCAGCAATGCCGCGCCGCGCTCCGTCAACCGGTGGCACTTGCCTCTGGCCTCCCCGGAGACCGACGACCTCACGAGGCCTTTCCTCTCCAGAAGCGCGACATTGCGCACCAGCGTGGTCCGCTCCATCGAGAGCCGGTCCGCCAGTTCACCGGTGGTCCTGCGGTCCGTTCGCGCAATCGCCGAGAGAACCGAAAACTGCGCCGCCGTTATGCCGCTCCTGCGCGCCAGCCGGTCATAGTGACGGCTGACCGCGCGGGCGGCCTTGCGGGCATTGTCCAGCACACAGAGCGACAGGTCGTCTTTTTCCATGATCTCTTGTGTGCATATACACACCATATGTCAACCCGCTGTTTCGAAAGCGAACCTTGCAGGAACTGCCAAGTCCATTTAGCGTCGTCCCCGATTCGGTTACATTTGCGCAAAACAACCGAAATGAGGAGATCGATATGTCAGATGCGGTACAGGCAATTGAAGATATGAGGGCGAAGATCCAGGAGAACTGGGGCTGGTTTCTGGTGCTCGGGATCGCGCTCGTCATTGGTGGCCTCATCCTGATCGCGGCGCCGCTCGCGACATCCATCGCCGTGACGATCCTGATCGCCGTCGTCCTGTTCGTCGGCGGGCTGGTGCAGATCTACAATGCCTTCAAGACCAAGGGCACTTCCAGTTTCATCTGGAACCTGATTACCGGCATCATCGCGGTGATCGGCGGTATCGTGATCTACATGAACCCGCTGGCAGGCACCTTCGCGCTGACCCTTGTCATCGCGGCGATCTTCATTGCCCAGGGTGTCAGCCAGATCCTGTTCGCCTTCAAGCTGAAGCCCCATGAAGGCTGGGTCTGGGTGCTGATCGCCGGGATCGTCTCGCTGGCCGCCGGTGTCATGATCTGGCTCGACCTGCCGGGCTCCGCCGCCTGGGCGCTGGGCCTGATCGCCGGGATCTCCGTGCTCGTCAACGGCTGGAGCTATATCGCGATCGCCCTGGCGGCGCGGGCGGCAAAAGCCTGAGGTCGATTTTCGCCAACCGCGCAGCCGATATGTGGACCGCGGCGAATTCGTCAGCCGCATCCACATACTCAGCCGCAAAAGGCGGGGTAGAGACGCACGGCGTCAACAGTAACCCTTCGCCAGGAAGAATGCCCAATACAGCAAACTCCTGACCGTCCCGGCCTTGAGCGGGACCTGTTCCGAGGCCCCGGCTCAAGGCCGGGGCGGCGCGGAGTTGAATTCAGGGAAATTTAAAAAAGCTCATTCGGCGGCGAAAATCAGCGCTTTCTCATCTTCCGAAAGAGCCTTCCAGCCGCCCTCTTCCAGACCGTCGAGGCCGAGCGCGCCGATGCGGCTGCGGGTCAATGCGGTGACATGATTGCCGGTTGCGGCGAACATGCGCCGGGCCTGATGATAGCGGCCCTCGTGCAGGATCAGGCGGGCATGGGTTTCGTCCAGAACCTCGAGCCCCGCCGGTTTCAACGGCTTGACCTCGCTTTCCAGCATCATCCCGCCCGAGGCAAACAGCGCGGCTTCGTCGCCTTTCATGGGGCGATCCAGCGTCACCTCATAGACTTTCGGGACTTCCGCCTTGGGAGAAATCACCTTGTGCAGGAACGTGCCGTCATCGGTGAAAAGCAGCGCGCCGGAGGTTTCCTTGTCGAGCCGGCCGATGGTCGACAGCACCGGCTTGCGCATCCGGAACCGGTCCGGCAGAAGATCATAGACCAGCCGTCCCTTGTCCTTGATGGAGCAGGTATAGCCGAGCGGCTTGTTCATCAGCACAACCACGCCTTGCGCCGGGTCGAGCGGCTCGTCGTCGAAGAGAATATTCTCATGCGCGGTCGGGCTGTCCGCCTTCAGTGCTTTGCCGTCCCGGTCGGTCACCCAGCCGTGACGGATCGCCGTCTGGACTTCCTTGCGGCTGCCGTAACCGAGATTGGCAAGAAGCTTCACCAGCCGCATCTCAGCGCCCTCCCTTCGCCTTGACCGCGCGGATCACCTTGTAGCCGCCTTCGTCGGCCAGCTGGATGACGGTGGCGAAGACTTCACCGAGCGTCTTCTCGTAGGGCAGGTGCCGGTTGGCGACCATGTAGAAATCGCCGCCGGGTCTGAGACCAGCAGCCGCGGCGCGGATGAAACCCTGGCCTACATCGGAGCGCTCGGCCCTGCCCGCCTGGTGGAACGGCGGGTTGGAGACGATGAAATCATAGGGTCCATCAATGCCTTTGGTCACGTCGGACCAGATGCCGGTCAGCGGCTTTTGGCCCTTGAAGGCGGCAAGGTTCTGTTCCGCCAGATCGAGCGCGCGCTTTTCGGCTTCATAAAGATCCAGGGTGGTCAATTTCGGCGCCTTTTGGAGAACGGCGCGGGCCAGATAGCCGAAGCCTGTACCCAGATCGGCGCCGCGCCCTTTCAGCGTTTCCGGCAACAGGCCGGCCAGCAGTTTCGACGCCGGATCGATCCGGTCCCAGGCGAAAATGCCGGGACGGCTGATATAGCTGCCTTCCAGAACCGGCCGCGGCGCATCGAGCGCCCGCCAGTCTTCCAGCAGCTCCCTGTTCAGGGCATCCGCCGCGACACGATGCCAGACAACGCGGCATTTGTTCTTGGAAAGCTTTTCCGATCCGCCCATGAGGTCGGCCAGATCGCTTTCCAGGGTTTTCGCGCCTTCGGTATTCGGCGCGCAGGCGATGACGAGCCCGCCTTCCCTTGCGCTGGAAACAGCCTTAGCAAGTTGCGCCCGCGCCTCCTGGCGTTGGCGTCCGGGCAAAAGCAGCACCGCGTCGAAGCCGTCCTCGTCCGTTTCAGCTTCCACACGGAAACCCGCTTTCACCAGGGCATCCCGGTCCGGCGCGAAACTTTGCACGCACAGGGTCTCCTGGTCCTGGAGCGCTGCGAGCTCCCGGCCCGCGCGGGCGCGCAGAAACAGGACCTTCGCTCCGGGGGCAAGCTCAACGGCTTCGGTTTCTAAAGGCAGCAAAAGCGTTTCGAGCGCTGGATCGGACATTTCAAACCCTGGACGGAGGAAAGAGGTGCTGCGCTCATAACGCCAGACGAGGCATCCGTCAAAATATGCTGTCCGAGCGGAAGGTTTTTCCGTCGACAAGCAGGGCCAGCGGCAGGGATCGCCCGTCTCCGGCGATGGAGACCTCCAGAAGCACGCGCTTCCTGTCCAGCCGTTCGATAATCCGGCCCTCGCCTTCCGGCAGGAAGAAGGCATCGATGCCGTAATCGATGCGAAGACTGTCATCGGACACGGAGAGGACTGTCCCCGAGATCGCGAGAGGTCCCGCCTCTTCCCGCGCCTTTGCAAGGATGACGGGTCCGGCCGGCCCACCGCCTTCGGCAGAGAGCCCGACAAAGACCACATCGCCGGATCGCAAAGTATCGCTTCCCGGTATGTCCTTTGAAACATTGGCGATTGCGAGATTGATCACGACATAGTCGCCGCGCAGGAGGTCCCGTGGATCGACAGGAACGATTTCCAGTTGAACGGCCTCTCCCGTCATCTGGACCTGGAGCCGGTCGACAAGAGGAATGGAAATCAGGGCAAGCTGAATGAGCGCAAGCAGCCCCCAGATCAGAAAGGGTGCGCGAACGCGGGCAGACATAGCTGAAGGGATTGCATCCGCGGACTGCGTCATGAGCTTGCCTCCTTCGCATCCGCCGGACTATCGGCAACGGTCTGTTTCTTGCGGAAAATCCTGGCAAGCCAGAGCGCCATGGCGAGCAGAACAATACCGGCGACCAGGAAGAACAGCGACTGGCCCAGCAACGATCCGATCGTGACCTGCAACAGCCAGAGCGCAACCGCCGTCAGGCCCAGATAGGCGCACAGCATCCAGTAACGGTTGTTGTACCATGTCCCCAGCGCGCACAGCGCGGTCAGCGCCGCCAGGCACATTGCGGCCCGGACCGGGATATTGGCCGTTGCGAGCGGCGCCAGAAGCGCCAGGAGAACGAGCCCGGTCACCGCGAACAGCGCCATGGATTTCGCGGATTTGAAGGACAGCAGCAGCCCCGTGGCGCACAGGAGAACCGCCAGCCCCAGAGGCAGCAGGCCCGGCATGGCCAGCAAGCCGCGCGCATAGTGGTTGCCGTGGAATTCGGGCTGGAGCACCAGGGCGAGCACGATCAGAGCGCACAGGACCAGAAGTCCGGCGTCCTGCAGCGAACGTGTCATCAGCCAGTGGCCGTGGCGCCGCAAAGGCCTGCCGCTGGACCACTTGACGAACAGATCCGCGACCGGGTCGAGCTGCAACAGGACGGCGGCAAGGCCGCCCGCGCCGGCCAGCGCCATGGCCGATACGGCATCGTCACCGCCGCCCAGCAAGTCCGCCGTATCGGCGAACCAGCGGCCATAGGTTACCCAGAGCAGGCTGATTGCCGCCCAGCGCGACAGGCGGGCGGGGTAAACTACCGCATGGGCAGCGACGGCTACCAGAAACACAAGCCCGATGAGATCCTGAAGCGGGTCGGACGCTCCGATATCCGACCGGGTCACCTGCCAGGTGATGGCCGCGGCGCAAGCCACCACAAGCGAAGTTTTCGAGCCGGTCAGCCCGGCGGCGGCAAGGCCGCCGATAACGACCAGAAAAGCCCCGCCTGCCCAATCGGACGGCAGATGGAAGATCTGGCCGACCAGCGCCATGCCACCGACGAACACAAGCGTCGCAAACCCGGTTGCCAGGTCCGAAATTCCCTTGCGGCCTGTCGCGGCTGCCGCGGCCGCCAGCCAGTGGCTGCCCGCGACGAGAACGGCAATTCCCGCAAGCTTCACGGATTTCGGGATCGCTTCCCAATTCGCCGCGACAAAGGCAAACACCGCAAGCGCGACGCACACCATGCCGATGCCGGCAAGAGCCATGGGCAGGCGCGAGCGGCCGTCGTCAAGGTCCTGATCCCTGAGAATGGCGGCGGCACCGTCGGAGGTTACCCAGCCTTTCGCGGCCCAAATCTCCAGATCGTCTTTCAGACGTTTCTTGTAGGCCCAGTCAAACATGCAGAAGGGTTCCGCCTCGTGTTGGCACTTCGGTCGGTCTCCACCTTTGGCCAAATGTTGCGTGCGGCGCAATACCGATTTTACGGGTTTCCGACCGGGACGGACTTGCCGTGCCCGCCGTTCTTGCTATTCTGACATAGGTAATTTTACCGGATCCTGGACGGGCCTGGCGGATACGCAAGCCGCGCTCCTCCAAATGAGCCGGACAAACGAAATACTTTGCAGTTCAGAGCCTAACTCCAAAAAAATCCAGAGGGGCTCTGGGGGCGTCCGAGAGGCCCGGACGCCCCAATTTTCCTTATTTCGGCATTTCTCATTCGGCAGGCTCTTCCGACGTCTTCGCCGTACCGCGCGGCTTGGAAGGGCCTGCGGATTTAGTGGCCGCAGGCCTGGCGGCCTTGCGCGCGGGGGCCTTGCGTTCTGCCGGTTTGCGTTCTGGCGATTTGCGGGGGGAGGCTTTTTTGGGCGCAGGAGAGGCGGAAGCCGCTTTTACCTCTGTCTTGTCAACCGCCTCGTCCACAAACTTGCCATAGGTATCCTCGAACTGTTCCGGCAGGCGCACCGTTTGCGCAGTACCAAGCGGACTGGCTGACAGGAGCGGATCGTCGGTAATATCTCCCGATACCGACGGAAGGCCCAGAACACGATTGAAAGTCCGCAGCATTTCCAGCGTATGGGGCGCCATCTCGTCGATGGTCCCCGGCACGTAGCGCACGACGTTGGAAGCCAGCTCACGGTCTTCTTTGGTCTTGAGGAGTTTGGGCAGGGTTTCGATTGCCTGATCGCGGGCAAATTCCACAATCAGGGTCTGCTCGTGCAGCATGAAGCTGCGCTCTTCCGCCTTCAACGATTTGAACGGCTCGTCCTGTGTGAGCACGCGGGCGGACCGTTCTAGCCGGTCGCGGCGGACGTTGCCGCGGCTTTCCGCCAGAAGGATCAACATGCGGATCACCGCTTCGCAGAACCCGCCTTCCTCGATATGCATCAGCGCGGCCTGCACCGGCGGCAGGTTGCGCAGTTCGTCCTTGCGTTTCAGTGTCCGGCCCGGCTGCCTGGTGCGGCCGAACCAGCGCATATAGGGCGAACCCCAGATCGAGAAGAAAAGGCTCTCGTACATCGTGTCGCGCAGATCCCGGCAGAGATCCATCGACTGCTCGATCAGGGCGGCATTGACATGCTGGAGTTCGACGAACGGATTGTCCGGCGCGGCCGGAGATCTTTCCTCGCGCACACGTTCCGCCCGACCGGGCAGCGCGCCCAGGAAGGGATTGAGACTTGAAAACGACGCCCGCTGAACTCTGAGCGGATGCGTCTTGCGGCGCAGATCCGCGCTTTGTTCGGTAACACCTGCCTGAACGAGCGGACGCATGCAGACATCGTAGAATTCGGCCTGCTGCTCGGATGCCCGGGCGACGGCGGCAAAAGGGATTTCATCGTCCCGGCCATCGTCGATCAGCTTCAGGTCGTCGATCGTGCGTTCATGGAAGCTGACCGTGAATTCGCGCTCCAAAAGGTCGCCCTCGTAATCGTCGATGGTCATTTCATAGAGGCCGGGAGCCAGCGCCTCGATGGTCTTCAGGGTCGATGTGACTTCGGTATGTTCCTTTTTGGCGATCTTCGAGGAAACGAAAATGCCGAGGTGTCCGACCTGGTCGTGGATCATGTAGATGATCCGCTGGCCACGGATGGCGATTTCCCGCTCGTCCGTATAGGTATCCATGATCCAGTTGATCGCCTGCTGAGGCGGGGTGATGTTGTCGCCCCAGCTTGCGAAAACGATAATCGGCGCGCGGATCTGCTTGATATCGACATTGCGGCCCGGCTCAAGCTGGGCCTCATTCTTGGACAGCCGGTTGCCGACGAAGAGCTGCTCGACGATCCACCTCATTTCCGCTTCGTTCAAGAGGAAATAGCCGCCCCACCAGCGTTCGAATTCCAGGAAGCGCTCCGGCTCGGTGTCGACCTTGGCGTAGAGGTCGTAATACTTGCCGAAATAATTCCGCGACGGGTTGAGCAGTTCGAAATTCTGGACAAGGTCCGCCCCGTCGAAAACCCCATGACCGAGGTCGGAATAATACATCGCGTTCCAGGTCCCGCCCAGAACGCCGGCATTATAGCGCATTGGGTTCTCCCCCACCCGCCCGGACCATGTGGAAACGGGAGCGCCATTCAGTACGACCGGCCCTGTCAGATCCGGGTTCGTGGCCGCCAGAAGCAGCGTCGCCCAGCCGCCCTGGCAGTTGCCGGTAACAACCGGGTGCGGTGCTTGCGGATGAAGTTCCATCACCTTCCGGACGAAAGCCGCTTCCGCACGGGTGACATCGGCCAGCGTCTGCCCCTTTTCCGGCATACGCCTGAACGCGACGAAATAGGCCGGATGGCCGTCATGGAGAGCGACTCCAACCTGGCTGTCCGGCTTGAACCCGCCGATACCGGCTCCGTGGCCCGCGCGCGGATCGATGATGATGTAGGGTCGTTTCCAGGGTTTGTGCTCCCGGCAGTGCGCGTCCCTGGGAGGCACGATCCTCAGCAGCATATAGCAGCTCGGATGCGGCAGATCGGCTCCGTCCAGGACCACTTCATAGTCGTAGTTGAGAACCGGCGGACAGCCTGCTTCCTCATGCTCGAGAAAATTGTCGCCGCGCTGGCGCAGGGTGTCCATTGTCAGGACCATGCGCTGGGAAGCATCCTTCCAGTAGTCTTCCCAGGCGCTGAAAAGCCCGCCGGTTTTCTGGGTCCGGCCCATGTTTTCCATGGACTGGTTGAAGTTCGACAGGCTTTTCTGCCAGCGTTCCTTGTGGGTTTCGGTGATCTTGGTCAGACTTTTGCTGAGTCCGCGGCCCATCAGTTCGGCAAGATTGGAGAGTTCCGTGGACTGGGCCTGCAGGGCAGTGAACCGCTCGGACGGTGTCCAGGCGGTGGCGTCGTTGAGCGAATTCAGGAATTCGTTGTGGCCTTTTTCGAAAGCGTCAAAAATGTCCTTCATCAGGACCTCCTATCCAAGAATGCTGTAGCCGCCGTCGATCGGATGAACGACGCCGGTAACGTTGAAAGCCTCCCGGCTGGCAAGAAACGCCGCATAGGCGCCGACATCGTCAATCGTTGCGAGTTGATGGGTCGGAGCGCGTTCGGCGGCATCGTTGAGCAACGCGTCGAACGCCGCGATTCCCGAGGCCGCGCGTGTCTTCAGCGGGCCCGGCGACAGTGCATGAACGGAAATGCCCCTGGGTCCCAGTTCCGCTGCGGCGTAGCGGGTCACGGCTTCCAGCGCGGCCTTGACCGGACCCATCACGCCGTAATTGTCGACCACCTTCTGCGCCCCCATGAAGGAGACCGTCATACAGGTGCCACCCCGGCTCATCAGAGGCTCCGCCCTGCGGATCAGACGCAGAAAGGAATGCACGGAAATGTCCATCGCTTCACCGAACCCATCGGCGGAGCAATCGATCACCCGCCCGTGGAGGTCTTCCTTCCTGGAGAAGGCCACGGAATGCAGCAGCGTATCCAGCCTGCCCCATTGTTCCGCGATTTGAGCGAAAAGCGCGTTGAGCTGTGTTTCATCGCGCACATCCAGCGGGGCGATGATCTGCGCACCCAGCGCCTCTGCCAGCGGACGAACATGAGGTTCCGCCTTTTCGTTCAGATAGGTCACGGCGAGATCGGCGCCCTGGGCCCTGAAAGCCCTCGCGCAGCCATAGGCAACGGACTGATCGTTGGCGATCCCGACAACCAGGGCTTTTTGGCCCGTCAAATCGAACATGCGCGTTCTGCTCCAAAACCGCTCGGCAGGCCTTCCGGCCAGCCCTGCCTCAGGCGATTACAAGCGAAACCTGAAGCCAGTTTGCAGTGCAACATGATCCTTATGTCGGAACAATGACCTTATTGGGAAATACGGAATAATCCTGATGTCAAACCTGTGTTGCGACGCGAAAAACACCCACCGCGCCAGTGATGGTTTGGCAAAGCGAAGCGCGACGGTGAAACCGGAGCTCAAGACGAGATGGCGTCTCCCCCTCCGTGGTCATCCCCGGCAAACGCAGCGTGACCGGGGATCCAATCATTTCCAGAGAAGTGGGAAAAGGGAACGGCGTTACCGAGATGACCAAGCCCCGTTCGGCCCAGCAGCAAGGTGGATTGGATCCCCGGTCGGGCCGGGGATGACCGCCTCGGGAACCGCGTGACAGTGCCTAGATGTTTAGTCCCGGCAATATTGGCCCATTCTGTTTGATGTCTGGGGAGGCGCGCCGCGCGCAGGGGTGCGAAGTCCATAGCGGGGCTTTGGGCAAGCGGTCAGACAAAGCAGGCGTCCGCCAGACACAAACCTGAAAGTCCGGGCCGGGTTGGTCCAAAGACCGCGGGCTTTGACTCGACCGCGCGCTTGGCACAACCGTGGAACCAGTGCTGCAGTGACTGAGCAATCCCGAGGGTTTGACACCTTTGCGTCGATCAGATTTGTAGACGGATTGAAGGTTTGTCAAAAAAACGGCGCTCCGGAGATCCGGAGCGCCGTAATGGGTTTTACCGGTATGGCCGGTGTCAGTTCAGGTCGAACCGGTCCGCGTTCATGACTTTCGTCCAGGCGGCGACGAAGTCCTTGACGAACTTCTCCTTGTTGTCGTCCTGGGCATAAACCTCGGCATAGGCCCGCAGGATCGAGTTCGAGCCGAACACGAGATCCGCGCTTGTCGCCGTCCACTCCAGGGTGTTCAGCTTGCGGTCACGGATTTCATAGATGCCATCCGCGACAGGAAGCCAGCTGTACTTCATGTCGGTCAGGTTGACGAAGAAGTCCGTGGTCAGGGCCCCTTCCCGATCCGTGAAGACGCCGTGCTTGCTGCCACCGTAGTTGGTGCCCAGAACGCGCAGACCCCCGACCAGAGCCGTCATTTCCCGCGCGGTCAGGCCCAGAAGCTGTGCCCGGTCGAGCATCATCTCTTCGGCGCTGACAGCGTATTTTTCCTTCTGCCAGTTGCGGAAGCCGTCGGCGAGAGGCTCCATGACATCAAAGGATTCCGCGTCGGTCTGTTCGACCGTGGCATCGCCGCGCCCCGGAGCGAAGGGAACAGCCACGTCGAAGCCGGCCGCCTTGATACCCTGTTCCAGACCGACATTGCCCGCCAGAACGATCACGTCGGCAACGGATGCGCCGGTTTCCGCTGCGATCTGCACGAGTTTGTCCAGAACTTTAGCCAGGCGCTCCGGCTCATTGCCTTCCCAGTCCTTTTGCGGAGCCAGACGGATCCGCGCACCGTTGGCGCCACCGCGCTTGTCGGAGCCGCGGAAGGTTCGGGCACTGTCCCAGGCCGTTGCGATCATTTCCGAAGCGGAGAGACCGCTTGCGGCGATCTTCGCTTTGACGGCATCGACGTCAAAAGACGTGGAGCCCGCCGGAATCGGGTCCTGCCAGATCAGGTCCTCCGCCGGGACATCCGGGCCGATGTAGTTGACCCTCGGTCCCATGTCGCGGTGAGTCAGCTTGAACCATGCGCGGGCGAACGCATCGCGGAAATAGGCCTCGTCGGCCATGAATTTCCGGCAGATCTCGTTGTAGACCGGATCCACCTTCATGCCCATGTCGGCATCGGTCATGATCGGGTTGCGGCGGACCGAAGGATCGGTCGCATCGACCGGCTTCTTGTCTTCCGGCATATTCACCGGTTCCCACTGAGAGGCACCGGCCGGAGACTTCTTCAGCTCCCAGTCGTAGTTGAACAGATAGTCGAAATAGCCCATGTCGAACTGGATGGGATGTTGCGTCCAGGCCCCCTCGATGCCCGAAGTGAAGGCGTTCGCTGCCTTGCCTTCCTGACCCGGGTTGGCCCAGCCGAAGCCCTGCCCCTCAACACCGCCGGATTCCGGCTCGACACCGATGTTCTCAAACGCTCCCTGGCCACCGCCGTGACATTTGCCAACCGTGTGGCCACCGCATGTCAGAGCAGCGGTTTCCTCATCGTTCATGGCCATGCGACGGAAGGTTTCGCGGACATGCTTTGCCGTCCGGGCCGGGTCCGACTTGCCGTCGACACCTTCCGGGTTGACGTAGATCAGCCCCATGTGCACCGCGGCCAGCGGGTTCTCCAGGCTTGCCGCATCTTCTGCGTTGCCGTAGCGGTTTTCGGACGGGGCGAGCCATTCCTTCTCGGAGCCCCAATAGACGTCGGTCTCCGGGCCCCAGATATCCTCGCGGCCGAAGCCGAAGCCGAAGGGCTTGAGCCCCATGGAATCATAAGCCATGTTGCCGGCGAGAATGATGAGGTCCGCCCAGGAAAGCGCGTTGCCGTATTTCTTTTTCACCGGCCAGAGCAGACGGCGAGCCTTGTCGAGGCTGGCATTGTCCGGCCAGGAATTCAGCGGTGCAAAACGAATATTGCCTGAGCCCGCGCCACCGCGGCCGTCCTGCATGCGGTACGACCCGGCGGAATGCCACGCCAGACGGATCATGAGACCGCCGTAGTGACCCCAGTCGGCCGGCCACCAGTCCTGGCTTTCGGTCATCAGGGCACGGACGTCGGCCTTGACCGCTTCATGGTCCAGCCCCTTGACGGCTTCCTGATAGTCGAAGTCAGGATCCATCGGGTTGGTGCGCGCACCGCCCTGGTGGAGGATGTCAAGGTTCAGCGCGTTCGGCCACCATTTGGTGACCGACTTGTCCATCGCCGTGTTACCGCCGTGCATGACAGGACAGCCACCTGTCTTTTCCACTTTAGCGTCCATTTTCCTCTCCAATTCAATTTACGGTGCCTGGCACCAATCTATGCAGCCCTGATCTGACCTCAGCCGTTTGACAACATGGCGGCGAACCTCAAATGAGGCGCTTCGCCGGTTTCGGCACTGACGAAAGTCAAAAGAGTGGCGAATTTCGGATGGAAGAAGCCAAAATTTCTGCCACCGGCGAACCGGTGACCGCGTCCTTTCAGCCTTTTCTGATTTCAGACTACCAAACCCAGACCATCAGAGGAAGTTGAATTTACTGATCACTTTGATAAGATATACTTATGATCAATATCACCCTCAAACAACTGCGCTATTTCGAGGCACTCGCCCGCCACAGGCATTTCGGCCGGGCCGCGGAAGCCTGTGCGATCTCCCAACCTGCCCTCTCAATGCAGATCAAGGAGATGGAGGATGCGCTTGGGGCCACCCTGTTCGAACGCGGCGCCCGGCAGGTGCGGCTGACCCATTTCGGCGAGGTCGCCGCGGAGCGGGCCCGCGACATCCTGCGGGCCGCCGACGAGCTGGGTGACCTTGCCCGCGCCTCGCGCGAGCGGCTTGTCGGCCGTCTGCGCATCGGCGTCATTCCGACAGTGGCTCCATATCTGCTGCCGAAAGTGATCGGCGAGTTGACCGAACGCTTTCCCGGCCTGGACATCCACATACGCGAAACGGTCACGCCGAAGCTTATCCAGGAACTCCGAGACGGCCGGCTGGACACGGCAATCGTCGCCCTGCCCGTTTCAGAAACCTCCCTGGAGGAAACGCCGCTGTTCGAGGAAGCGTTCGTCCTCGTCCGCTCGGCCCGGGAAGCGAACGCGCCGCTGCCCAACGCCGAGACCTTGCGTGAGATGCGGCTGCTGCTGCTGGAGGAAGGCCATTGTTTCCGCGATCAGGCCCTGTCGTTCTGCAGCCTTTCCTCCGGACCCCCACGGGAGGTGCTTGACGCCAGTTCGCTGTCCACACTGGTGCAGATGGTCAGCGCCGGGATCGGCGTCACCCTGATCCCGGAAATGGCCGTGCCGGTGGAAACGCGCTCGGCGTCCGTTTCCATTTCCCGCTTCGAGGACCCGGAACCGCGGCGCACCGTCGGCATGGTCTGGCGCAAATCCAGCCCGCTGGCGGGACAGCTGTCGGAAATCGCCGATATTGTCCGCGAGGCGGCCGACAGCCTTGCGAACGAGCCACTGCGCCTGGGAACGGAGACCAACGACAACCTGCGGTCCTGAAAAGACCTACCGCCGCCGATAGGTGACAACGCCCAGAACCGCCATGACCGCGGCCAGTCCCAAAAGCACGCCCCTGGCATCATCGCCGGCGGCGAACATCGCAACGACCAGTCCGGCCAGCGGCTGGGAGAGATTGTTGAGACAGATGATGACACCGGTTGTCTTGCCGAAGTCCTCCGGCGGGATGATTTCCTTGCGCAGCGTGCGCACATAGATGTTGAACATCTTGTCAAAGCCGGCAATCAGCAGGAACCCGGCCGCGTAAATGAGCGGATGAGCGCCAAGGCCGGTCAGAACCGCGCCGAAGCAGATCAGGGCATAGGAGGTCCGGCCAAGCGTCGCGAGACCGAGATGCACATGAGCGGTCAGGCTCAGGACCGCGAGCGTCGCCACGGCCCCGCCGACCTGCAGCCATGCGTAGGTCTGTTCGCTCTGCGCAAAGAACCCGGTCATCATCGCCGCCGCCGTGGCCAGCGTGGCGCCGATGATCAGGTTGACGCCGGACGCCTGCAGGATGGCCCGCATCAGGCCCGGCAGACGCCAGACAAGCAGCAGCGCGTGTTTGAGATCCGCTACGGGATGGCGCTGTTTGCGCGCCGGAGGCAGCGTTTCCATGCGGGCCTGCCCCGGCCAGAACATAAACGCGACGTCGGCGAGAACGAAGAGCGCCGTCGCAACGACCACTACCGCCTCCCACGGCCAGAAGATCATCAGATAGGCGGCAACCAGCGGGGCGAGCATCACGCCCATCTGCGAGGCCAGTTGGCCGTAGCTTGCCACCTTTTCGAACCGCTGGTCGGAAAAGGCCCGCACCAGCACCAATTCCAGGGCGAGCATGCCTTGCGTCGTCAGGATGCCCACCACCGCCGAAAGACCGATCAGCCACCAGACCCCGCCGAACACCACCTGCCCGGATATGCCGATGACGCAGGCGGCGGCTCTCAGAAGACGGCTGAAGCGCAGCAGTTGGACCGGCGGGAACCGGTCGCACAGGATGCCGGCGACGGGAAAGGTGAGATAGCGCGGCAGCGTCTCGAAAAAGAACGCCAGCCCGGACCAGGCGACGTTGCCGGTAATCTGGAAGATGACCAGCGGCACCAGGAAAAGCAGGATCTGGTCCGCCAGGATCGTCAGGAACATGGACGCGAAAAACGCGCGGTCGCGAACCAGCATGCACAGGCTTTCGGAGACATGACAGCGGAAGGTGCCGCATTCGTAGCATCCGTCCTGCGATGCAACAAGCGCCCCATTCAGGTCATTTCAATCGGCTTGGGCACCAGCCCGCAAGCAAGGCCGCCGCCGTAAACCGGCGGCGGTCAGCCGATCACAGTTTCCGGGCCACCACGAACCGGCTGCGCGGCTCCGGGTAATTGCCCGTCTCGATGATTTCGAACCCGGCCTGCCGGATCGTCTCTTCCAGAGACCGGATCGACAGCAGGTTGACGTAAGGCGCCTTGCCGATCAGCCGCATGAAGCCGATGAGCGGGGCGAACAGCCAGGCCCGGTCCTTCAGGCAAACGGTCTTGGAAATATAAAGCCCGCCGGGTTTGAGCAGGGACCGGACCCGGGCCAGCAATTCCTCCGGCTCATCGACGAGATGGAAGAAGTTGTAGGCCAGCACGGCATCATAGCCTGCGTGCCCGCCTGTCGGCGCGACCCGCGCGTCGAAAGCGTCGGCCACGAGAAACCCCAGACCTTCATGCGCTGTTTCCTGCCGGCGTTCATCGGCCAGTCTTTCCTCGGCAATCTCGATCATGCCGCCGGCGAAATCGGTTGCCAGGTAGGATCTGACCTTGCCGGCCAGACGCATGGCGGTGGTTCCCGTGCCGCATCCCAGTTCCAGAACCGCATCTTCGGGACCGAGATGTTCGACGGTGCGGGCAAGCGTCTTTTCATAGGCCGCCTGATCCTTGATCGGGTGGCTGGCATATTTGCGGGATAGCCGGGTCCAGAATTTTGCGTTTTTGTTCATTGTGTCCTGCAGATCAAAAGCTGATGGCACTTCATATCGATACGTTTTTCGAAGGTAAATTGCGGAAATTTGCCTGAGTGATATACATATACGCATGAATTGGCAGAGTATCACCTTCGACTGGAATCAGGCCCGCGCCTTTCTCGTGACCGCTGAAGAGGGAACGCTGTCGGCGGCGGCCCGCGCGCTCGGACTGACCCAGCCGACCCTCAGCCGACAGGTCGCCGCGCTGGAGCAAGCGCTTGGCGTGACGCTGTTCGAGCGGGTCGCCAAATCGCTTGTGCTGACCGAAGCCGGCCTGGAACTGGTCGAGCACGTGCGCACCATGGGCGATGCGGCCAGCCGGGTTTCGCTATCCGCCTCCGGCCAGTCGCAGCAGATCGAGGGGCTGGTGACGATTTCGGCAACCGATCTCATGGCCGCGCACGTGCTTCCCGATATCCTGGCCGAACTGCGCCAGAAGGCGCCCGGCGTGGAGATCAGGCTCCTGTGCACCAACAGTCTCAGCGATCTGCGCCGGCGCGAGGCGGACATCGCGGTCCGCCACGTTCAACCGGACCATCCGGACCTTTACGCCCGCAAGATACGCGAGGCCCCCGCCCGTATCTTCGGCGCCCGCTCATTTGTGGAAGGCCACGGCCGGAAGCTCACCAGAGCCGACGCCCCGACACTGGATTTCATCGGCTTCGACAACAACGAGGAACTGGTTGTTTACCTGCGGGCCTTCGGCCTTGATGTCAGCGAGGCCAATATCCGGCTGAGTTCCCCCAATGGCGTGGTCGCCTGGGAATTGGTGCGACAGGGCTTCGGTCTGTCCATCATGGCCGACGAGATCGCCGCGCGGTTTCCCGGCATCGTACCCGCCTTCGAGGATGTCGACCCGATCACTTTCCCGATCTGGCTGGTAACCCACCGGGAACTGCACACCAGCCGGCGGATCAGGACCGTGTTCGATCATCTGGCGGAGGGGTTGTTGCGGGTGAGACCGGAGAGACGCGCTCGATAACCCGTCCTCCTCCGGATCACTGGACCCTCAACGAACAGCCTTGAGCCGAAGGCAGGTTCCGGCTCAAGGCCGGGACAGCGCAGTGTGGTGCAAAGCTGCTCAGGAACTCACCCCAGCATCCAGTTGAGCACCAGCCGCCAGTCGGTCATGCGGATGGGGGTGCCGTGGGTGCCGGTGTCGAAGAGGGTGAACCAGATCGGGTAGTTCGGTGCGGCGGACTTTATCTGCTTGAAGAAATTCGCCTGGGTTTCCCAATTATAGACGCTGTCCAGGGTGCCGTAGCCCATATAGATCGGCACGTTGCGCGAAAGCGCCCCGGAGGAGAGGAACCCCGGATCCTTTGGAGAGCCGAGCAGCAGGACGCCGTTCAGCATCCGGGCGGTATTGCCGTTCTTCAGCAGGTTCCAGCAGATGATGCCGCCCATGGAGCCGCAGGCGACCACGACCTTAGCCCGGGGCGACAGCTGTTTCTGGTGCTGGATCAGCGCGGCCACATCGCCCGTGCCCCGGCCGTCGAAGTCCTTGACGTCGACGGTCAGATAGGCGCCGCCGTTGCGGGCCATCAGGTTCTGGATCCGGTTGAAATTTCCGCCGAAGGAGACATCGTTCATGCCCTGGAAGCGGTTGCCGCCCTGGCCATGCACGTAGATGACGATGGTATTCGCCCCGCCCTTCCACTTGCCGCTGCCCATATAGCTTACCGTCCGCCCGTTGGCGTTCAGCTCGGCGCTGCCCCGGCCGCGCTTGGGATGATAGGAGACGTAGTTGCCGAACACCTTGCGCTCGTCGACCTCGTCCCGGTCACGCAGGTCGCGCTGCTTGGAATATTCCACGACGATGAAGGCGCCGTCATAGAGGCTTTCGGTCACCTTCTTGTAGCGGAACAGCCTGTCCTTGTAGGGCTTCAGGGTTTCGGCCCCGGCTGGCCCAAGGGCTCCGGCAAGCAGGACCGCGGCTGCCAGCAGAAGGTTCCGGGCGAGACGGACGGGGCGGGCAACCGGAAACCGGTGCGACATGAAACATCCTTTGTCGAAGCAAATCACGGGATCGATCCTGTTCGGCCTTAGGGTACGCGGCGTCCCTTGTTCATGCAATCGGAAGCCGGGGTGTAATCCACGCACATTCTGTTACCGGCAAAGACTTCGGGCGCCGGCACCGGAGGCCACGCCCGCCGATTCAATTCCAGACCATTCAGGCGGCATTTCTTCGAAAGTCCCGACTTCATAAACATGAACAAGATCAATCGCCAACCGCCGAACCTCGCGATTTATCGCCAGGGTATTGCGCCGTATTTGCCGAAAATCCTAAGACTTTCTGAATATGCGATCCTCAATATGCCAATTTAAGGATTTGGTAACCATAAACTTCCAAGACTGCCAGTCAGACAGGTCCGATACTGATCAGATCGCAAGACGATGCTCGGCAAGTTCAGGAGAACCAAAATGCCAGTCATTTCCTTCGCAAACGCAAAGGGCGGCGCCGGAAAAACCACGGCCGCATTGCTGCTGGCGACAGAAGTCGCGGCCCGGGGAAAGCGCGTGACCATTTTCGACGCCGATCCGCAGAAATGGATCTCCAGGTGGCACGAGCTGCCCCTGAAATGCCCGGGCATCTCGGTGGTCAACCAGATCTCCCCGGCTTCGATCACCGAGCAGATCACCTTTGCCGCCACGCACTCCGACTACGTCATCGTCGATCTGGAGGGCACCGAAAACCTGATCGTCGCCAACGCGCTTTCGGTTTCCGACCTGGTGGTGGTGCCGATCCAGGGCTCGTCCATGGACGCCCGCGGCGGTGCCAAGATCCTCTCATTGATCAAGAAACTGGAAAAAATCGTTCGCCACGACATCAAGCATTGCGTGGTTCTTACCCGCACCAATGCCGCCGTGACGACGCGGGCGATGAAAGCCGTGCAGGACTTCCTGTGCGCCCAGAATATCGATGTGCTGATGACACCGATCGTCGAACGCGCGGCTTTCCGCGATCTGTTCGAATTCGGCGGCGGCCTGTCGAATCTCAACCCCTCGCAAGTGTCCGGTGTCGCCAAGGCGAAGGAAAACGCCTCGCTTTACACCGCCGAGCTGCTGGAGCGGGCAATCGCGGTGCCGCAGAAGCGCTGGTACAACGTCTTCAAGCGCGCCAGCTGAGGACGCTCAAGACCGTTCTTCTTATCCGCCGTCCGGTGAATAGCCGGCACGAGATCGCGGATCTGACACGTTTCAGACATTTACAGCATTGCAGGGCGTGACCCTGCAATGCACGCGTGGCTACCCTGAAAAATCGAATGCCGCGCATGTCAGTTGCAGGGCGTTGATGGCTGGGCAAGCCCTGGCATGACCCTGCTCTGTTTTCTCCCCCCGCCTTTTGCATTTTCAGACATGGTGCAGGCTCCTCAGGCACGCTAAAGTCGGTGCGACTCTTTTGCTCCCGCCAACGCGCCAGCCCTCAGGGAGGTCTTCATGCCGTCACTCCTTTTGCGCCCTGCCCTCGCCGTTTCCATCTGCTTCTTGCTGGCGGCGTGCAATGGCGAAGACGGCAACGTCGCGCTGGGCACGCTGGAGCGGGACCGGGTGGCGCTGACGGCGACCGCGAACCAGGTTCTGATCGACCTGCCCGTCGCCCAGGGAACCTTCGTCAAAAAGGGAACCGTTCTGGCCCGGCTCGATCCGGCGGAGCAGCAGGCCATCGTCAATCAGGCCCGCGCGGAAGTGCAGAAGGCGAAGGCCAATCTTGCAAAGCTGGAGAACGGCGCCCGCATAGAAGTGATCGCCAAGGCCCGGGCGGATGTCGCCGGCGCCAGGGCGGGGTTGCTTGACGCGCAAAGCACCTTCGACCGGGTCAAGGACCTGACCGGGCGCGGCACCACCAGTCAGGCCCAGCTCGACAGCGCCCGCGCCACCCGCGACGCCGCGGAAGCCACGCTGCAAAGCGCCGAGGAGCAGCTGAAGGAATTGATCGCCGGCACGCGGCCGGAGGACCTCGACATCGCCAGGGCGGAACTCGCCGCGGCGGAAGCCAGTCGTCAGACACAGGAGACGATCCTGGCCGAGCTGACGATCACCGCATCGCGCGACGGGATGCTCGACAATCTGCCGTGGAATCTCGGCGAACGGGTGACCCTGGGCAGCCCGGTGGCGGTCCTGCTTGCGGGCACAGCGCCCTATGCGCGCGTTTATGTGCCCGAGCCCTATCGTGTGAAGGTCAAGGAAGGCGACAGGCTGCAGGTGCGTGTCGATGGCCTGGACGAGCCCATCGAAGGCTCCGTCCGCTGGATCAGTTCCGAGCCTTCCTTCACGCCCTACTACGCGCTCAACCAGACCGAACGCGCCCGGCTGATGTATGTCGCCGAGGTTCTGCTGCCCGACAGCGCCTCGGATCTGCCGAACGGCGTACCGGCACAGGTTCTGCTGCCGTGAGTGCGGAGATGCCGGAAATCGTCGTCCGGGCTGAAGGTCTCGTCAAGAAATTCAAGGACTTCAGTGCTGTAGACGGTCTCGACCTGACCATCGAGCGCGGCATGATCTACGGTTTCCTCGGCCCCAACGGCAGCGGCAAGACCACCGCGATGCGCATGCTGACCGGTCTTTTGACCCCGACCGAGGGCAAGGTCGAGGTTCTCGGCCTCTCCGTGCCAAAGGACGCGGAAACGCTGAAATACAAGATCGGCTACATGACCCAGACCTTCTCGCTCTACGGCGATCTGACGGTGCTGGAAAACCTCCGTTTCATGGCGACGATCTACGGGCTTTCCGGCAAGAAGCGGAAACAGCGGATCGGCGAGGTGATGGAGCGCTATGAACTGACCGATCTCAAGGACCGTTTCGCCGGCAAGATGAGCGGTGGCCAGCGCCAGCGACTGGCCCTTGCGGCCGCCGTCCTGCACGAACCGCAGTTGCTGTTCCTGGATGAGCCGACCTCGGCAGTGGACCCGGAATCGCGCCGCCATTTCTGGGAACAGCTTTTCGATCTCGTCGAGGGGGGAACCTCGATTGTCGTCACCACCCATTTCATGGACGAGGCCGAGCGTTGCCACAGGATCGCGATCATGGAAGCGGGACAAAAGCGCGCCGACGGCGCGCCCAAGGACCTGATGGCCGCCATGGGCGCCAATGTGGTTGAAATCGAAGGGCCGAACCTGCGCGATATCCGCCGGGAGCTTCTGGGTGCCGAGGGCATCGTGGCGGCCGCCCAGTTGGGCGCGCGTCTGCGGGTGCTCGTCAAGGACGACATCGCCGATCCGGAAGGCTTCCTGAAGGCCAAGGCAGCGACCGGCGGCGCCAGCCTGATCGAAAGGGTCCGGCCCAACCTGGAAGACGTTTTCGTCACGGCCACGGGAGAAGGCCGCCAATGAGACCGCTGTCCCGGATTGCCGCGATCTTCTTCAAGGAACTGGCGCAGCTCCGCCGCGACCGGATGACTTTCGGCATGGTGATCATGATCCCGCTGATCCAGCTCATCCTGTTCGGCTATGCCATCAATACCAATATCCGCGACATTCCGATCGCTGTCGTCGACCAGGATCAGACCGCCATCAGCCGGATCCTGATCCAGATGGTCGAGGCCACCCGGGTGGTCGAGGTCACGGAGCGCTACACCTCGGTCGAAGAAGCGGAAGCGGCAATCAAGTCCGCGCGCGTTCGGGCCGCCTTCATCCTGCCCGACGATCTTTCCCAGCGCATCGTGCGCTCTCCCGCGACGGGTTTCGGGACACCTCCCTCGACCGATGAGGAAACCAGCCGCCCTGTGGCGCAATGGATCGTCGACGGTTCCGACACCATGATTGCCGGGGCGATCAAGGGCCTGCGCAACATGCCGCTCGCCGAACTTTTCCGAAAGGCGCCGAACCGGTCGACACCGACCTTCGAGGTGGCCCTGTTCTTCAATCCGGAGCAGCGGACGGCCGTCAACATCGTGCCCGGGCTGGTGGGGATCATTCTAACCATGACCATGATCATGTTCACCTCCGCCGCCATCGTGCGCGAGCGCGAGCGCGGCAACATGGAAATGCTGATCAACACCCCCGTGCGGCCGATGGAACTGATGATCGGCAAGATCATTCCCTATATCTTCATCGGCCTCCTGCAGACCGCGATCATTCTGGGGCTCGGCTATCTTTTGTTCAATGTTCCCCTGGGCTTCAGGCCGTTCGACCTTCTGGCAGGAACGCTGCTGTTCATCGGCGCAAGCCTGTCGCTGGGGCTGGTGCTCTCGACCATTGCCCAGACCCAGTTGCAGGCAACGCAAATGACGGTGTTCCTGCTGGTGCCGTCGATCCTGCTGTCCGGCTTCATGTTCCCTTACGAAGGCATGCCGGTGATCGCCCAATATATCGCCGAAGCACTTCCGGCGACCCATTTCATGCGCATGGTGCGCGGCTTCGTGCTGCGCGACGCGGGGCTTCTCGACATGTACCGCGACGTCCTGTGGATGTGCGGTTTCTTTGTGCTCGGCCTGGCCGTCGCCGCGTTCAGGTTCAAGAAGCGGCTGGACTGACACTTCCCCGGCCGGCGGGCGCAAGGCTCATTTCGGTTGCGGACCGGTGTCGAAGCGCGGGTTGGCCGTCTTGAGAACCGGTGTCTGCATGGAGACATTCTCCCGGCTTTCCCGCCAGACGACGAAGATGCCGGAAGCGATGATTATCGAGGAGCCGACGGCGACATAAATGTCGGGTATTTCGGCGAAAAACAACGCTCCGAACAAAGTCGCCCAAAGGATCTGGCTGTATTGCAGCGGTGCGACGACGGCGGCGGGCGCCGCGCGGTAGGCGCCGATAATGAAGATCTGGGCGATCACGGAAAGGAAACCGATGGTCGCCATCAGGCCGAGGTCGGGCAGATCGACCGGGACATAGACGAACGGCAGGGTCAGCGACATCGCGATCATCGACAATATCATCGGATACAGGATGAGTACGGCGGAGCGTTCCTGCCCCCCGAGCTTGCGGATCAGGATGGTCGCCAGGGAATTGGCGCAGGCAGCCGTCAGAGCGGCCAGGTGCCCAAGCGACATGGAAACCATGCCGGGCCTGAGCACGATCAGCACGCCGACCAGACCGACAACAACCGCAGCCCACCGCTGCGCCCTCACGGTCTCCCCCAGCAGGGGCACGGAAAAGGCCGTGATCAGGAGAGGCATCGTGAAAAGAAGTCCATAGACCTCGGCCAGCGGCAGCGCGGTGAAGGCATAGAAACCGCAGGACATGGACACTATGGTCAGGCAGGAGCGCAGCAGAACGAGCCAGGGATGGCGGGGGCGGAAGTTGTCGACCGCCTTGTCCGCCAGCATGAGCATCGACATGGGCACGAAGGCAAACAGCATCGAAAAGAAGATGATCTGGAACACCGGATAGGAACCGCCAAGCGACTTGATGACAGCGTCGTGGCTGGAAAAGATGGCGAAAGCCACGAGCGCGGCAACCAGTCCCTTCAAAGCTGCATTCATCGCATGAGCCTTCTATGGTTTGAAGTCGACCGCCCGCGGTTCCGAACGCCGATATTTGAATAGTTCCGGATTAAAAGAAACGCTCCACGCCGTCACGCCAGAGGCGTATCGCCAGCGTGTTCGATCCGGCCATCTTCAAATTGATATCAGAAAGTCATTGATGGCCAAAGAGGGGATGGCCAAAGAGGTGGACGACCAAAGAAGGCCAAGCAAAGAGGGCCCGACCCAGCAAATCGCTCGGCGCATGGCTCAGGGCAGGGAATTCAGACGAAGACGCGCGCCAGTGCCGCCACGGCCAGGGCGGTCGCGGCGCGCTTGGGGCCTGCGAACTCGGAGGCCGTCCGCCCCGGAACCATCAATATGACCCGGTTGAGATCGGATGCGTCCAGGTGATCGAGATCCGCGGATTTCGCGGCTTCCTCGGCGGAAAAGCGGATTTCGTCGAGCATCCGTACGAGCCCCTGCCAAATGTGCAGCGGCGGCGCCTCACTCGTATTGCACCAGCGAACAATTTCATCTTCCGACACGTTCAAAGCCACTGCGGCTTCTTCGGAACTGAGACCGATATAGCTCATTATATCGCTGAAATTACTCATTAATTTCTCCAGACGCTGTTGCGCCCCTGATATTCAAAAAACTATATTGCACTGCAATATGGCAAAATTCCAGCCCTTTACAAGAATTTAGTTAACTCCTGCACCGGCAAATGATCCCCGCAAGGCAGGAACCCGCGATTCTCACGCATGAACTCGTCAATTCTGTCAGGTGACTGCGGGAGTAACACTTGGAGCGAACTGTTGGTTCCACCAATCCTCTGAAATATCTGAGGAAAATCGATATCGGTGGAAAACGGATGGCGGTCCGATTGTCCGGTTCGGTTAATGATAGGTTCAGACGAGCAAATCAACCCTACTTTTCGTGCGCCGCCGGACCTCCTCATTAATGAAGTTCAAGGGAAAATCCTTCATTGCGATCGTTCTGACACCTGAACCGCCCTTCCCGGACTGGTTCAAGGAGATCGATCGCATTATCGCGCGCTCGCCGGGGTTTTTCATCGACCGGCCCATCATTCTGGACGTGCGCGGCAGCAAGATCCCGATCGACGAGCTTGAAGATCTTCTCGGCGGCCTGACGCAAAGATCCGTCCGGGTGATGGGCATCGACGGGGTTGCCGGAACCCGGCTGAAACCCGGCATGCCGCCGAGCTTTTCCGGCGGCCGCCTGACATCTGATGTGGACGTTCCCGAGCCTGCGGGCGAAGCGGACAGGAAAAGCAACGGCGCTGCAGAAACCGCCCCGGACAGCCGGACAGCGGCGAAGGGCACCGGAAAGGCGGCTAAATCCGCATCCGCGAAAGCCACCGAACCTTCGAAAATCAATGGCACGTCCAAGGGCGACGGCGGCGAACCGGTCGTCGAAACGCCGTCCGGACCGGCCAGCTTTACGGACGGGTCGTCCATCGTCATCACCGAACCGGTGCGTTCGGGGCAGAGCATTCTTCATCCGGACGGCGATGTGACGGTGATCGGCTCCGTCAGTTCCGGTGCGGAGATCATCGCCGGAGGTTCCATCCACATCTACGGCGCCTTGCGCGGCCGGGCGCTGGCCGGGGTCTCGGGCAAGGACAGCGCCCGCATCTTCTGCTCGAAGCTGGATGCGGAACTGGTTTCCATAAACGGGCTTTACAAGGTCGCGGACGATTTTGACGGAACACTTCGCAACGTACCGGCGCAGATCCGGTTCGAGAACGAGACGCTGGTCTTCGAAGAACTGATTTAACACCGCACCGGCTTTCCCCAGGGGACCGGCGCCGACAACAAAAACAGGACAAACACATGAGCAACGCCACAGTCGTCGTGGTCACGTCAGGCAAGGGCGGCGTGGGCAAAACCACCTCCACCGCCGCCATTGCCTCGGCGCTCGCCAAGGAAGGCTATCAGGTCTGCGCCGTCGATTTCGACGTCGGTCTGCGCAATCTCGACCTGATCATGGGCGCGGAGCGCCGCGTCGTCTTCGACCTGGTCAATGTGGTGCGCGGCGAAGCGTCCATCAAACAGGCTCTCGTGCGCGACAAGAAGCTCGACAATCTCTTCTTGCTGCCCGCGTCGCAGACAAGGGACAAGGACGCCCTGACCGAGGAAGGCGTGGCCAGCGTCATCAACGAGTTGCGCATGTATTTCGACTGGGTGATCTGCGACAGCCCGGCCGGCATCGAGCGCGGCGCGACGCTTGCCATGCGTTACGCCGACGAGGCGATCATCGTCTCCAACCCGGAAGTCTCTTCGGTACGCGACTGCGACCGGATCATCGGCCTGCTGGACGCCAAGACCAAGGTCGCGGAAGATGGCAACCGCATGCCCAAGCATCTGCTGATCACCCGTTACGACGTCGAACGGGCGAAGGCCGGCGACATGCTGGCGACCGACGATGTGGTGGATATTCTCTCCGTACCGCTGATCGGGGTCGTGCCGGAAAGCAAGGACGTGCTGAAAGCCTCGAACGTCGGCGTGCCGGTCACGGTGTCGGACGAAAACTCCCCGGCCGCGAAGGCCTATACGGAGGCGACCCGCCGGCTTCTGGGCGAGAACATCCCGGTGACCATTCCCGAGGAGAAGAGGAGCCTGCTCGGCAAATTCTTCAAGGGGAGAGCCGCATGAATATCCTGAGCTTCTTCGGCAAAAGGGATGAGAGCGCTTCCGTTGCCAAAAACCGGCTGCAGATCCTCCTGGCCCACGAACGGGCGGATGACGGTTCCGACGCGTTGCTGATTTCAAGCCTGAGGGAAGACATTCTCGCCGTGGTCGCCAAGCGCGTCAATATCGACCCGGATTCCGTGCGCCTCGAAATGGACCGGACCGGCGATGTCACCACACTGGGGATCGACATCGAATTGCCCGCCGCGCGGGCGTCGTAGCCAGTGGCAGGACTGAAGCAAAAGCCTCCGGATTGCCCTGCGTTCGAATAAATGCCGGGAAGATCGGTCCGGAGACGACTATGCGCCGATCTATTATCTGATTGCCGCGCCCCTTGTTCCAATACCTGTGATCTGGCGCCCATAAGCAGAACAGAGATCATCAGGGCCGGTTTGCGCCCGGTCCTGTCACCGAATGTGACCGAAAATCACGCTGCCGACAGGCCGCGCTGCTTAACCGACCGCAAGCACGGCAAAGGCGGACAGGAGAGAGGCCAATCTGTCATTCGAGGGGAAAAACAGCGCTGCAAGGATCGGAGCCACACGTCAAGGACATGTCAGAGCCTGCCTTCCTCGCGAAGGAAAGCCGTGCCGAGACCCCGGGAACAGTCAACGATTGCTTTGTCCTGGCTTCCATCGAAACAGAAAACCATTGCTCCATGCATACATTGTTGATGCACGTATTTGGTGCATAGTTATAAATTGCACATATTTAAAATATTTATCCAGGGGGAGCGTTTCATGACAGAAAAAAATAAGGGCACACTGTCGTCAGCGTCCATTACGGCTTCAGGCCAGTGGACATGGTCGGTGACCTTGACCGACTTCGGCGGGAATTGCCTTATCAGTTGGTCCAGCAACGCCCCGTTCAGGGCTCAGGAATCCAAGGTTCAGCTGTTTGAGTTTCCGAGCGGCGACGTTGTCGCTGAGACCTGGGCTACCGAGCAGTCCGGGTCCTGGGACACCGGCAAGCCCTACGGGCAAGGGTGGGGTGCCCGCTACATTGCGCAGATCGGGCCAACGGGCAGCAAGCACACCTATCAAACAGTGCTTCAGACCCAACCCTCCCATTAGGGCCTCTGGCGTTCGCATAAACGCAACCGGGATGCTCCGGCACAAAGGTACCGATCAACGTCAAGGTCCGTTAGAGCATCGTGCAGGTTCTCCGCCCTTCCCTGTTCGGCGCTTTGTTGCGCGGTTACGCCTCGTAGACGATCTCGCGCGTCTCGCGGAATTTCACATCCGGGTATTTCTCGGTCACATGGCCGATTTCCCAGGCGTTCTTGAACAGGAACACCGGCTTGTCGTCGCGGTCGTTGGCGATCGACATGCGGTGGCCTTCAATCATTTTCTGAAGCGTCTGGCTGTCGGTCTCGATCCAGCGGGCAGTGGTATAGGGCACGGTTTCAAAGCCGATCTCGGTGCCGTATTCGGCATTCAGCCGGTCAACCACCACATCGAGCTGCAGCGCGCCGACGACGCCGACGATCCAGTTCGAGCCCAGATCCGGCTTGAAGATCTGGACAAGGCCTTCCTCGGCCAGGTCCTGAAGCCCCTGACGCATCTGCTTGACGCGCATGGTGTCGGCAAGACGCACCCTGCGCAGGATTTCCGGCGCGAAGGCCGGCAGGCCGGTGACGTGGATATTCTCGCCCTCCGTCAGCGTGTCGCCGACGCGGAGTTGGCCGTGGTTGGGCACGCCGATGACATCGCCCGGATAGGCGAGATCGGCGATCTCGCGCTCCTCGGCGAAGAAGAAGATCGGTGCGGTGACCGCGATCTGCTTGCCGGCGCGCACGTGCTTCAGCTTCATGCCCCGTCTGAAGGTGCCCGAGCACAGACGCAGGAAAGCGATCCGGTCGCGGTGCTTGGGGTCCATGTTGGCCTGGACCTTGAAGACGAAGCCGGTGACCTTGTCCTCGCCCGGCATGATCGTGCGGCCGCCGGTTGCCGGCTGCGAATGCGGCGGCGGCGCGAATTCGGCGATAAAGTCGAGCAGTTCCTCAATGCCGTAGTCGCGCAGCGCAGAGCCGAAAAAGACCGGTGTCAGATGGCCTTCCAGGAAGCTTTCCCGGTCGAATTCGGCGTAACCTTCCGCACCGAGTTCAACGTTTTCTTCAAGTTCGTTCAGAACCCGGTCGAAGACCGTGCCGGTCAGGATCTCGTCGTCCAGACCCGAGACATCCTTCGTCTGGGTGTAGGCCCCTCCCCGCTCGCCGGCGGAGGTGTGGAATTTCTTCTTCTGCCAGTCATAGACACCGAAGAAGTCCGATCCCATGCCAACCGGCCAGGTCTGCGGGCTGACATCCAGCGCCAGGACCTCCTGCACCTCGTCAAGGAGTTCCAGGGCATGGCGGCCTTCGCGGTCGATCTTGTTGACGAAGGTGATGAGCGGAATGTCGCGCAGGCGGCAGACCTCGAACAGCTTGCGGGTCTGGGTCTCGATGCCCTTGGCCGCGTCGATCACCATGATGGCGGCGTCGACGGCGGTCAGGGTGCGGTAGGTGTCTTCGGAAAAGTCCTCGTGGCCCGGCGTATCGAGCAGATTGTAGACGATGCCCCTGCGCTCGAAGGTCATGACGGAGGACGACACGGAGATGCCGCGTTCCTGCTCGATCTTCATCCAGTCGGAGCGGGCGCGGCGGCGCTCGCCGCGGGCACGCACCTGACCGGCCGCCCGGATCGCGCCGCCTGACAGCAGCAGCTTTTCCGTCAGCGTGGTCTTGCCGGCATCGGGGTGGGAAATGATCGCGAAGGTGCGCCGGGCTTGATAAGGCGCCACGCCATTGAGGCTGGTCATGAAGGTCTCCTGGTCCGCTGATCCGGCAGAGCTGCGCAAACGCGACGGTTGAAACCGGGGCGCACCTTCAATCTTCATGGCCGGACGGATTGATGTTTCGTTGGCGCAAGGTCATAGAGAGAATCCGGCGAAATTTCCAGCATTGAATCGCCGGGGGTCTCTTTCCGCCGCAAGGAGTTTGTCTTGAGCCACCGTAAATGCCTGATCATCGGCCTTGTGATGATCGCCGCCACCGCCGCCATACTGCTGGCAATGGGGCGGATCCCGATCTGCGAATGCGGCTATGTGCTTTTCTGGACCCCGGCGGACGATCTTGCCGGCTCGTCCCAGCATATTGCCGACTGGTACACGCTCTCGCATGTCATCCACGGGTTTCTGTTCTATTGGCTCCTGTGGCTCGTGTTCCGGCGCACCAGCGTGTGCGAGCGGGCGCTTGGCGCGATCTTCATCGAAGCCGCATGGGAAATCGCCGAGAACAGCCCCTGGATCATCGACCGCTACCGCGAGGCGACCATCGCGGCTGCCTATACCGGCGACAGCGTCCTGAATTCGGTCTTCGACATCCTGTGGATGCTTGCCGGGTTCCTCCTTGCCTGGCGCCTGCCGGTCTGGGTGACGGTCCTGACCGGCGTTGTCTTCGAACTGCTGGCGCTCTGGGTGATCCGGGACAATCTGACGCTGAACGTTTTGATGCTGGTCTACCCGGTCGAGGCGATCAAGGTCTGGCAGGGCGGGTAAGCCGATTTCCGTACAGGCTTTGTCTACCGGGTCTTTCTGCTGACGTCCGCGCAACTCTCGCGCACGATGAGATCGCCGTGAAGCAGCAGCGTTTCTCTGGCGAGGGACCGGTTCGCCAGGCGGTCGAGAAGGATGTTCATCGCCTTTTCACCGATGTGATGGCGGGGCTGGCGGATGGTGGTCAGGCCCGGGGTGAAGTTGTTGGCAAAGGGAATGTCGTCAAAGCCCAGAACTGAAAAGTCCTCCGGTACCCGATAGCCGCGCAGTTGCAGGGCGGAGATCACTCCGATCGCGGTATTGTCGTTGAAGCAGAAAAACGCCGTCGGCAGGTCATCCTTGATGAAGAGCCGTTCCACCGCCGCGCGGCCGCTCTCGCTGGTGCCCTCGCCTTCCACCCGCCAGTCGCGCAGCAACTCCGGCGATTCCATCAATCCCCGCCTGTAGCCGGAATGACGCAAATCGCTGCGGATGTCCGCCGGTCCGCCGGAAATATAGGTGATCTTCCTGTGACCGAGGGAAATCAGATATTCGGTCGCCATCTTGGAGGCGGCCACGTCATCGACGCCCACATAGCATATCTCCGCATTGGCGACAGGCCGTTCCGTCGCCACAATCGGCGGCAGCGTGGTCAGCGGCGCTTGCGGCTCACCCGCCACGGGAATATGCCCGGTCAGAAGCACCAGGCCGTCGGCCATGCCGGTCGACAGGAAGCGCAGGTAATTCTGCTCCAGACCCGTCGTGCCTTCGGTATTGCCGATCAGAACACCGTAGCCCCTGTCATTGGCGGCTTTTTCAAGCCCGGTCAGGATGCCGGCGAAATTCGGATCGGCGATCGAGGATGCCAGAACCAGAACCATCTGCGATCGCTGCATGCGCAGGTTCTGCGCCATGGCATTGGCGGTATAGCCCGTGCGGGCGATCGCGGCGGTGACTTTTTTCCGAGTGCTTTCGGCAACCTTTTCCGGCGAGCGCAAGGCCCGGCTGACGGTGGCGATGGACACGCCCGCAAGCTTTGCAACATCTTCAATTGTCGCCGGCCGGTCCGCCGTTTCACTCATTATCCGCTCTCGCCCCTGCTGCAGTGCGGGCCTTATTTAAGTGCATGATTTTCAACATTGTCTAAGCTGTATAGTTCCTATTCCGACTTATGAAAAGGTTTACATTGATCTATGTAAAGGTTTACATCGCCTATGAAAACGTTTACATTTTGAAATTGGCGCCAATGTGGAAGAGGGCATCGGCGCTTGGGAGGAAACATGCATGCACGCTGAAACGTCCGCTCCGGCGGCGATCATCGAGGCTGTGAATATCAGCAAATCTTTCGGGCCGGTCCCTGTGCTGTTCAGCGTCAGCATGGATGTGCGCCCCGGTGAGGTCCATGCGCTGATCGGAGAAAACGGCGCGGGCAAATCGACCCTCATGAAAATTCTTTCCGGCTTCCACGATCCGACCTCCGGCCAGATCCGGCTGGACGGCAAATTGGCCTCCCTCCCCCCGAATGGCGCCGCCGAAAAACTCGGCGTGGTGCTGATCCACCAGGAACTCAACCTCGCCGAACAACTGACGGTGGAGGAAAATGTCTTTCTCGGCCGGGAAATGAAGAAAAACGGCTTTCTGGACCGCGCGGCCATGCGGGCGATCGTCCAGAAACATCTCGATGAAATCGGCCTCGACATTCTGCCGACGGACCGGATTTCCAGCCTGACGATTGCCCAGAAGCAAATGGTGGAAATCGTCAAGGCCGTGAGCCGCAATGCCCGGATCCTGATCATGGACGAGCCGACCGCGGTTCTGACTGAGGAAGAGACCCAGGTGTTCTACCGGCAGGTGGAAAAGCTGAAAAGAAGCGGCGTGGGGATCGTCTTCGTCTCTCACAAGCTGAACGAGGTAAAGGCGATTGCCGACCGCGTGACCATTCTGCGCGACGGACAGTGGATCGACACGCGCCCCTCGCGGGACCTGACGCCGGACATGATGGCGCAGATGATGGTCGGACGTGAACTCTCCGATCTTTACCCGCCCATGCAGGAGGCCGATGTCGATGCGGAACTTGTGCTTGAGGTCGACAGTCTTTGTACACACGATGTCGACAATGTCAGTTTCAGCCTGCGCAAGGGCGAGATCCTGGGCTTTTCCGGTCTGATCGGCGCCGGCAGAACGGCCGTCTTCGAGGCTATTTGCGGCCTGGCTCCGATCGAAAGCGGCACAATCAGACTATTCGGACGCGACGTTGGCCCCATGACCGTCGCGGAGGCCCGGGACGTGGGCCTCGCTTATCTCACCAAGGACAGGAAAGAAAAAGGGCTGCTGCTCAACAAGAAGATGCGGCCGAACCTGACCCTGTTCGCGCTGCCGAAGTTCGTGAAGAACCTCGCCATCGACCGCAAGGCGGAAGAAGACGCGTTGAAACGCGCTATCCGCCGCTTCGACGTGCGCGCCCTCGATCCGGAAATCACGGTCGGAAAACTCTCCGGCGGCAACCAGCAAAAGCTGCTGCTTGCCAAGATCATGGAGTGCGATCCGAGGATCGTCGTGATCGACGAGCCGACGCGCGGCATCGACGTGGGCACCAAGCAGCAGATCTATCACTTCATCGCCGCGCTTGCCGCCGAAGGCGTTTCCGTCGTCGTCATCTCGTCTGAAATGCCGGAGATCATCGGCATCTGCCATCGCGTCATCGTGATGCGGGAAGGGCATATCACCGGCGTGCTGACCGGCGATCACATCAATGAAAACGAAATAATGCGCTATGCCGCAGGGTTGAAGCGAGAGGAACTCCATTGACCATGACGAGTGCATCCGAGGGCACGGCAGGCAAGAGCCCCAGACGGATTTCCGTCGATCTCAAGACGCTCGGCCCGGCACTGGCGCTGTTGCTGCTCTGCATAATCGGTTTCCTGCTGAATCCGGCCTTCGTCAGTGAGGGCAACCTGACCAACCTGCTGACCCGGTCGGCCTTCATCGGCATCATCGCCGTCGGCGCAACATTCGTGATCACCGCGGGCGGCATCGATCTTTCGGTCGGCTCGATGGCCGCCGCCATCGCCGGGGTCATGATCATCGTCATGGACAACGCGGTGGAGACGCTCGGCACCGGCGTTCCGACCGTGCTGCTGGGCTGCGGCGTCGCCATCATACTCGGTATCGGCGCCGGCTGGATCAACGGCGTGCTGACGACGAAGGGCAAGATCGAGGCTTTCATCGTCACCCTCGGAACTATGGGAATCTACCGCTCGCTTGTGACCTATTTTGCCGATGGCGGCACGCTTTCCCTGAACTTCGAGGTCCGGGGCACGTACCGGCCGGTCTATTACGACAGCTTTCTCGGCCTCCCCTTCCCCGTCTGGGTGTTCATCGCCGTCGCCATCTGCGGCTGGCTGCTGCTCAACAGGACGGCGTTCGGACGTTATTGCACGGCGATAGGCTCAAACGAGGCGGTGGCGAAATATTCGGCCATCAATGTCGACCGGATCAAAACGCTCACCTACATCATTCAGGGCCTGTGCGTCGCCTTCGCCACCATCATCTATGTTCCCCGCCTCGGCTCCGCGTCAGCCTCGACCGGCGTGCTCTGGGAACTGGAGGCGATTGCCGCGGTCATCATCGGCGGCACCGTGCTCAAGGGCGGTTACGGACGGATCGGCGGCACCATACTCGGCGCCCTGATCCTGACGACCATCGGCAACATTTTGAACTTCACCGATATGATCTCCAATTACCTGAATGGCACCATGCAGGGCCTGATCATTATCGTTGCGGTTTTTTTACAGCGCAGCGACTGGAAGCTCGGCAAGAACAAAAAGTCGTAACGCGCAACCCATAGAGATCGGGACCCGTCCCCAAATTCAATAAGAACGGCTCGCACCGGACGGGAGAGGTGCGTCCAGATCACCTGCGTTGGAGGAGGAAACAATGCTCATGAAGAAAACTTTGGGAGTGATGGCCGTGACCGGGGCCCTGGCATTTGCCGGATCCGCGATTGCACAGGACAAAATCAAGATCGGCGTCAGTTACCCGACCCCGACCCACGCCTGGGCGGCCGGCATGAACTGGCACGCCGAGCAGGCTGAAAAGCGTCTGGAAGCGCTTTATCCGGATGTGGACCTGATCCTGGTCAACTCTCCCGATCCGAGCGCTCAGGCGAGCGCGCTGGAAGACCTTGTCTCGGTCCATCAGATCGACGCGCTGGTGGTGCTGCCGTTCGAGTCCGAGCCGCTCACCGATCCGGTGCTGAACGTCAAGAAATCCGGCGCCTGGATCACGGTCGTCGACCGCGGTCTCAGCCAGCCGGGCATCGAGGACCTTTATGTCGCCGGCAACAACCCGGAACTGGGACGGGTCTCCGCCAAGTACATGAAGACCCGTCTGAAGGATGGCGACAACATCGTTGTCCTGCGCGGCATTCCGACCGTGATCGACAATGAGCGCTTCGACGCGTTCATGGAAGAGATCGAGGGCTCCGGCATCAACGTCCTGGACCACAAGCACGCCAACTGGAACCGCGATGACGGCTTTGAAGTCATGCAGGATTTCCTGTCCCGCTTCCCGGACATCGACGCGGTGTGGGCGCAGGACGACGATATCGCCATCGGTGTGGTCGCGGCCCTGAAACAGGCAGGCCGCGACGGTGACGGCATGTTTGTCGTTGGCGGCGCCGGCATGAAGGAAACCATCAAGAGCATCATGGACGGCGACACCTTGATTCCGGTCGATGTGCTCTACCCGCCCGCGATGATCGCCACCGCAATGGACGCAACCGTCGCGGCCTTCAAGTCAAACGGACCGGTCGCGGGCCGCTATATCCTCGGCGCGACACTGATCACGCCTGAAAACGCTGAAAGCTACTACTTCCCGGAATCGCCGTTCTAAGGCACCGGCAACTAGCGGGCCGGGACCTGTCGCGATGGGGTTCCGGCTCTTTTTTTGTTCCAAAATTCCCAACTCCCAACGCCAGGAGGCAGTCATGAAGACGATAAAAGGCCCCGCTCTGTTTCTTGCGCAATTTGCCGGGGACGACGCACCGTTCAATTCCTGGAACTCGATCACCAGATGGGCGGCCGATTGCGGCTATGCCGGCGTGCAGATCCCCAGCTGGGACGGCCGGCTGATCGATCTGGAGAAAGCCGCCAGTTCCAAGACCTATTGCGACGATCTGGTTGGAACCGCCCGCGACAACGGCATTGAGATCACCGAGCTTTCCACCCATCTTCAGGGCCAGCTGGTCGCCGTGCATCCGGCCTACGACACGGTTTTCGACGGCTTTGCCGTCCCGGAAGTCCGCGGAAATCCGGCGGCGCGGCAGGCCTGGGCGGTGGACCAGGTGAAGCTTGCCCTGGCGGCGAGCCGCAATCTCGGCATTTCGGCGCACGCGACATTTTCCGGAGCGCTGGCGTGGCCCTATGTCTACCCTTGGCCGCAGCGCCCCGCCCACTTGATCGAGACCGCCTTCGACGAGCTCGCCCGGCGCTGGCGGCCGATCCTCGACTATGCGGACGAAATGGGTGTCGATGTCTGCTATGAAATTCACCCCGGCGAAGACCTGCACGACGGCATCACCTTCGAGATGTTCCTTGAGCGTCTGAACGGGCACGGCCGCTGCAAAATGCTCTACGATCCGTCCCATTACGTCCTGCAGTGCCTCGACTATCTCGAAAATATCGACATCTACAGCGACCGGATCGGCATGTTCCACGTCAAGGACGCGGAGTTCAATCCGACCGGGCGCCAGGGTGTCTATGGGGGTTATCAGCCCTGGATCGACCGCGCCGGGCGGTTCCGCTCACTCGGGGACGGACAGGTCGATTTCGGCGCCGTCTTCTCGAAACTGGCGGCCAACGATTTCGACGGCTGGGCGGTCGTGGAATGGGAGTGCTGCCTGAAACATCCTGAGGACGGCGCCCGCGAAGGGGCACGCTTCGTCCGCGATCACATCATCCGCGTGACCGAAAAAGCCTTTGATGATTTTGCCGGTGGCGGTACTGATGAGGCAGCCAACCGGAAGATGCTGGGCATCGGTTAGTTTTCGATACTCAGATCCTTGTCACTACCCAAACTGAAGGACAACGCGGCACGGGATCTCATTTCGGGAATTCCGGAAGGTCCGTCCCGAAGGACGTTCGTCCCATGAAGAGCAGACCGCCATCCCTTAAGACAGCTCTCGCGCTTCCTCAGGATGCAATTTATTTGTAGAGATAAAATCGATTGAAATCCCGGCGTCGAAGACCCGGGAAGACGAAACAGGAGGACAAAAATGGCGAATGAAGGAAAAGACAACCCGCAGGTGCGCCCAATCCGGCTTGGCATGGTCGGCGGAGGCAAGGACGCCTTTATCGGCGCGGTTCACCGGATCGCCTCCCGGATCGACGGGCGGTATGAACTGGTTGCGGGGGCTCTTTCCTCCACGCCTGAAAAAGCGCTGGAATCCGGGCGGGCGCTCGGCCTCAGGGAAGATCGCATCTATGCTTCCTTCGAGGATATGGCAAAGCGCGAGGCACGGCTGAAGGACGGCATCGAGGCCGTCGCCATCGTGACGCCCAATCACGTGCACTACCCGGCCGCCAAGGAATTCCTGAAGCGCGGTATCCATGTGATCTGCGACAAGCCGCTGACCTCGACACTGCCCGATGCCAAGAAACTCGCCAAAGCGGCGAAAAGCTCCGATGCCTTGTTCTTCCTGACCCACAATTACACCGGCTATCCGATGGTCCGCCAGGCTCGGGAGCTGGTGGGGAACGGCGATCTCGGCAAGATCCGCGTTGTGCAGGTCGAATACGCCCAGGACTGGCTATCGACCGATGTGCACAACAAGCAGGCGGACTGGCGCACGGATCCGGCCCGCTCCGGAATCGGCGGATCGACGGGCGACATCGGCACGCATGCCTTCAATCTGGTCTGTTTCATCACCGGGCTTACCGCTGAAAGCCTTGCGGCCGATCTGCAATCTTTCGTGCCGGGCCGGCAGGTTGACGACAACGCGCATGTCATGCTGCGCTTCGACGGCGGCGCGCGGGGCCTGCTGTGGTGCTCGCAAGTGGCGCCCGGCAACGAGAACAATCTCAAGATCCGGGTCTATGGCGAAAAGGGCGGGCTGGAATGGCACCAGGAGGACCCGAACTATCTCCAGTTCACGCCTCTCGGCGAGCCGCAGAAACTGCTCACTCGCGGCGGTGCCGGCATGTCCGCCGCGCTCGCGCCGACCACCCGTGTCCCGCCCGGCCATCCGGAAGGCTATCTGGAAGGCTTCGCCAACCTTTACAATGAAGCGGCCGACGCCATCCGGGCGCACCAGAGCGGCAAGTCCGCCGCCTCGCTGGTGCCCGGCATTGAGGACGGTTTGGCTGGCGAGCGGTTCATCGACGCCTGCGTCCGCTCCTCGTCCCGAAATGCCGCCTGGGTGAAACTGGACGGGTAGATACCTTGGTTTTCCTGCACACGGCCCGGGCATTCCCTTGCCCGGGCCTTTTGGTATTTCAAACAGTGTTACCTGTCGGACACTCTCTTGGACAGCGGGAGAAAATTTCCTTATTTTTCTATATTTATCAGACTGTTAATTCAAATTTTTCTTCCGTATAAGCCATCCACTTTACAAAAGTAATAAAGTATTACTTAATAGCTTCGTGAGGAAAATATACCTTGTGGAGGAGACTATGAAATTCAAGGCAATGCTCATTGCCGGGGCGATGTCGTTCGTCCCGATGACCGCCATGGCGGCCGACCTGACCATCGGATTTTCGCAGATCGGATCTGAATCCGGCTGGCGCGCCGCCGAGACCACCGTCACCAAGCAGGAAGCGGAGAAGCGGGGCATCAATCTGAAATTCGCCGATGCCCAGCAGAAACAGGAAAACCAGATCAAGGCGATCCGGTCATTCGTCGCCCAGGGCGTCGATGCCATCCTGCTCGCGCCGGTCGTCGCGACCGGCTGGGACAACGTTCTGGAAGAAGCCAGGGACGCCGAAATTCCGGTGATCCTGCTGGACCGGACAGTCGATGCGCCCGACGATCTTTACATGACCGCCGTCACCTCCGACCTCGTGCATGAGGGACGGGTTGCCGGACAATGGCTCGTCGATGAGACGGCAGGCGCCAAATGCGACATCGTCGAATTGCAGGGCACCACCGGTTCTTCACCGGCGATCGACCGGAAAACGGGCTTCGAGGAAGCCATCGCCGGCCACGACAATCTGACCATCGTCCGCAGCCAGACAGGCGACTTTACCCGCAGCCAGGGCAAGGTCGTGATGGAGAGCTTTCTGAAAGCTGTCGGCGGCGAAAACATCTGTGCACTTTACGCCCATAACGACGACATGGCCGTCGGTGCCATCCAGGCGATCAAGGAAGCGGGTCTGAAGCCCGGAGAGGACATCAAGATCGTGTCGATCGACAGCGTTCCGGATATTCATCTGGCGATGGCGAACGGCGAGGCGAATGCCACGATCGAGCTGACCCCGAACATGGCCGGCCCCGCCCTGGATGCGCTCGAAGCCTATCTCGCGGATGGCACAACGCCACCGAAATGGATCCAGACCGAGTCCAAACTCTACACTCTCAATGATGATAACATGGCCATCTACGAGATGAAGAAAGACCTTGGATACTGATCACGATCCCGTACCGGGCGGTTATACCGCCCGGTACGACTTAGAGCATCGGGCGCTTAAGAAACGCCCTAAAAGATGCTCTAACACTAAGGAACCGATCAGGGATTGATTTCGGGGGGACGCCGATAGATGGCGAGTGCGATTGGCCCTGTGCTTGAATGCAAGGGGATTTCCAAGTTTTTTCCCGGGGCCATAGCCCTGGATGCGGTTGACCTGACCCTTTACCCTGGAGAGGTTCATGCCCTCCTTGGCGAGAACGGCGCCGGAAAGTCCACGCTCATCAAGTGCCTGACTGGAGCCTATCGGCGCGACGCGGGAACGATCGTGCTGGAGAACCGCGAAATCTCGCCGAACAGCACCCAGGAGAGCCAGAAGCTCGGTATCGGAACGGTCTATCAGGAAGTCAACCTGCTGCCGAACCTGAGCGTTGCCGAAAACCTGTTTCTCGGACGTCAGCCCATGAAGCGCGGGCTGATCTCACAGCGCAAGATGCACGCGATGGCCAGCGACCTGCTGGCGGAATTCGGACTTGTGATCAATCCCGCCGAGCCGCTGTCGTCCTATTCCGTCGCGGTCCAGCAGGTCATTGCGATCGCCCGGGCCGTCGAGCTGTCGGGCAAGGTGCTTATACTCGATGAGCCGACGGCAAGTCTCGACAGGGACGAGGTGGAGCTCGTCTTTTCGGTGATCGAAAAGCTGAAGGCCCGTGGCCTTGCCATTGTTTTCATTACCCATTTCCTCGATCAAGTGTTCGAGATCTCAGACCGCGCCACGATTCTCCGGAACGGCCGCGTTATCGGAACGCGGCGGCTTGCGGAAACGACGCAGACGGAGATCATCACGCTCATGCTGGGCCGTCAGCTGGAGGCCCGTGTCCAGGACCGCGCCCCGGCGGAGACCGGCGACATCCTGGTGGAACTGCGCAATTATGGCCGGCGCGGAGTCATCGAACCGTTCGATCTGACCGTGCGCAAGGGTGAGGTCGTCGGCCTGGCCGGGCTGCTGGGCTCCGGCCGGACGGAAACCGCGAACCTGATCTTCGGCGCCATCCAGGCGGATCAGGGCGAGGCCCTGCTGGAGGGCGGCAAGATCAGTCTGAAAAACCCGCGAGAGGCGGTTGCGCACCGGTTCGCCCTGTGCCCCGAGGACCGCAAGAACGACGGCATTGTCGGCGACCTCTCCGTTCGCGAGAACATCATACTGGCCCTTCAGGCGCGGCAGGGCTGGTTCCGGCCACTGCCGAAGGCGAAGGTCAACGAACTGGCGGAGGCCTACGTCAAGGCGCTCGATATCCGTCTCGCCAGTCTCGATATGCCCATCCGGCTGCTGTCGGGCGGCAACCAGCAAAAGGTGCTCCTGGCCCGCTGGCTGGCGACAAACCCCGCTTTCCTGATCCTCGACGAACCGACACGCGGCATCGATGTCGGTGCCCATGCGGAAATCATCGCCCTGATCGAGCGGCTGCGCGAGGACGGCCTTGCCCTGCTGGTCGCATCCTCCGAAATGGAGGAGCTGGTTGCCTATTCGACACGGGTCATCGTGTTGCGAGACCGGCGCCAGATGCGCGAACTGAAAGGCGAGGAGATCACCACCGCCAACATCGTCTCGGCGATTGCCGACGAACCCATGGCAGGGGCGGTCCGATGATGAACCACGTCAATTCCACCCTCAGGCGCATCGCGCCGCAGCTGGTCATTCTCGCGGGCGTTCTGCTGCTGAATTTCCTGGTCTTTCCGGACTTTTTCCGGATCGAGTTCCAGCATGGCCGCCTTTTCGGCAACCTGATCGATGTGCTCAACCGAGGTGCGCCCACCGCCCTTTTGTGCATCGGAATGACCCTTGTCATAGCGACGAGAGGCATCGACCTGTCGGTGGGAGCGGTCATGGCGATTGCCGGCGCGGTCGCCGCGGCTCTGGTCGTGGACGGTCACAGCTGGCAGGTGGCGCTGCTCGGCGCGCTCTGCGCCGGTGCCCTGTGCGGCGCATGGAACGGCGTCCTGGTCGCCGTGCTGCGCATCCAGCCGATCGTGGCGACCCTGGTGCTGATGGTGGCCGGGCGCGGCATTGCCCAACTCGTCACCGAAGGAACGATCCTGACCTTCGTCAATCCCGGTCTGGTTCATCTTGGCTCCGGAACGGTCGTGGGCATCCCGACACCCATCCTCATCTGGCTCGGCCTCGGACTGATCGTCACCGCCGTCGTCCGCAAAACCGCGCTCGGCATGCTGATCGAGGCAATCGGCATCAATGAAAGCTCGTCCCGCCTTGCCGGCATCAACAGCCGGGTGCTGATCATTTCGGTCTATCTGATTTCCGGCTTCTGCGCGGCGCTGGCCGGCGTGATCGTCGCCGCGGACATCAAGGGCGCCGATGCCAACAATGCCGGCCTCTGGCTGGAACTCGACGCCATTCTGGCGGTGGTGATCGGCGGCAACTCCCTGCTGGGCGGCCGGTTTTCCATCATCGCCTCGCTCCTCGGGGCGCTGATCATCCAGTCGGTCAATTCGGTCATTCTGCTGTCCGGCATGCCGCCCGAATTCAACCTCGTCATCAAGGCGCTGATCATCATCGCAATTCTGGTGATCCAGTCGCCGACCGTCAAACACGCGCTCTACATCCTGCGCGCGTCGGCGGACCCCCTGCCCCCCGGATCCATCAAGGAAGCGAAAGAAAGTCCGCAATGATCCGTTCCACCCATCTGCCGCTGCTGATCACCATTGCCACCTTCCTGCTGGCCTATACGCTGTGCGGCTGGCAGTATCCGGCCATGCTGTCGACCCGGGTTCTGGCGAACCTTCTGACGGACAACGCCTTTCTGGGCATCGCCGCGGTCGGAATGACCTTCGTCATCCTGTCCGGGGGCATCGACCTCTCGATCGGGTCCGTGATCGCCTTCACAGGGGTCTTCCTCGCGGTGATCCTGCGCGATACGTCGATCCACCCGCTTCTTGCCTTCGCGCTCATTCTGCTCATCACCATCTCGTTCGGCGCCGCCATGGGCGCCATGATCCACTATCTGGAAATGCCGCCCTTCATCGTCACGCTGGCGGGCATGTTCCTGGCGCGCGGGGCGGCCTATGTCCTGTCGACCGACAGCGTTCCCATCACGCATGAATTCTACGACACGCTGCAGTCGCTTTACTGGAAGGCTCCGGGCGGCGGGCGCTTCCGGCTGACCGGACTGATCATGCTGCTGACCTTTGCGGCCGGGATCATCGCCGCTCACCGGACTCGCTTCGGCCAGAATGTCTACGCCTTAGGCGGCGGACTTCAGACCGCCCGGCTGATGGGCGTGCCGCTGGCGAAAACCACTATCGGGATCTATGCCACTTCCGGCGGACTGGCCGGGCTGGCGGGGATCGTCTTTTCGCTCTACACCTCGGCGGGCTACTCGCTCGCCACCGTCGGCGTCGAGCTTGACGCCATCGCCGCCGTGGTCATCGGCGGCACGCTGCTGACCGGCGGCACCGGTTTCGTCGCGGGTACATTCTTTGGCATTTTGATCATGGGGTTGATACAAACCTTTATCGTGTTCGATGGAACACTGTCGAGCTGGTGGACCAAAATCGTGATTGGCGGTCTGCTCTTTGGCTTCATCCTGCTTCAGAAGGGTCTCACTTGGGCAACGACACTGCGCAGAAAACCAGCGCCAGAGTTCGCCGCGCAATCATGACATTCGTCGCCACCGGCGGATTGGGAAGTCAGACCGGCAATCACACCGATCAAGTTGTCGAACAGATCGGCCGGGCCATCGTTGCCGGCGAATATCCGCCGGAGACGATGATCCCGCTGGACCCGGACATTTCGGAAATGTTCGCCGTGTCGCGCACCGTCGTGCGTGAAGCGAAGAAAACCCTCATCGCCAAGGGGCTGATCCAGTCCAAGGCCAAGGTGGGCACCCATGTGCGCCCGGCTTCGGAATGGAACATGTTCGATCCCGACGTGCTGCGCTGGCATGCCGCGCTCAAGAACCAGCGTCCGTTCCTGGAAGAACTCTTCGAGATCCGGCTGATTTTCGAACCGGCCGCCGCCAGCCAGGCCGCCCGGCGGGTGTCGGATGCCGAATGCGCCGCCCTGTCAAAGCTCTGTGACAATCTCGCGACCGGCAAGGACAGGGCCGCCGTTGCGGTCGCGGATCTGGAATTCCACAAGCTGATCCTGAAACTGTCCGGCAACCGCTTCCTGCAGTCCCTTGGAGATCTTGTACAGGCCGCGCTTTATTCGCTGTTCATTGCCGAGGCCAACGAGCGCAACGATCAGGAAACCTACGACTTCGTCGAACGCCACAGGGCGATTGTCACCGCGATCAAGGCGGGCGATGCGAAGGGCGCTTATGACGCGATGGAGGCGGTCATCCTGGCCGGGCGGAAGATCGAGCTGAACGTGTAATATCTACCGCCGCTGGTAAAAATCTTTTATGTCTTTCAAAACTCAAAAACCTCACCCTGAAGCGGACATGACGGTCCTCCTCAGGATGAGGATATCTTCTTGGAACAGGCTCCAAAACGTCTGCCCGCTCTGTCCCGGTTAGCGCGCCGGCAAAAGCGCGTCCGGGATGTTCTGGTAGCAGACCGGGCGCAGGAAGCGGCGGATGGCGAGGGTTCCGACCGAAGTCGCGCCGAAGTTGGTGGACGCCGGATAGGGTCCGCCGTGAACCATCGCATCGGCCACTTCGACGCCGGTCGGGAAGCCGTTGGCCAGGACACGGCCGGCCTTGCGTTCCAGGATAGGCAACAGGCGCCGGGCAAGGTCCGTGTCGCCGTCGTCCATCTGCAGCGTGCAGGTGAGCTGACCGACCAGACTCCGTGCTATTTCCAGCAGTTGCGCCTCGTCCTTGACGCGCACGACGATGCCAAGCGGTCCGAAGACCTCTTCGCCGAGTTCCTCGTCGGCCAGCCATGCTTCGCCGCTGACCTCGAAGAGATACGGCGCGGCTTCACGGGTTTCGCAGGAGGTGCCGATCAGCTCGCGGACACCGGTCGAGCCGGATACCTTCCGGCTTCCGGAGCGGAACGCCTCGGCGATGCCGTCGGTGAGCATGGTCTGCGCGCCGATTTGCGAAAGCGCGTCCTTGGCCGTGTTGACGAACGCGTCCGCATCCGGTCCTTCGAGGACAAGCACGATGCCCGGATTGGTGCAGAACTGCCCTGCCCCCATGGTCAGCGAACCCGCCCAGCCCTTGGCGACCGCCTCGCCGCGAGCCCCCAGGGCCACGGGAAGAACGAACATCGGGTTGACCGAGCCAAGTTCTCCGAAGAACGGGATCGGCACCGGACGCTGGGCGCACAGATCGAACAGGGCACGTCCGCCGCGCAACGAGCCGGTAAAGCCGACGGCCGTGATCAGCGGATGCTGGACCAGTGCCTGGCCGACATCGTAGCCGTTGCCCTGGATGAAGGAGAACACGCCGGGATGCAGTCCGCAGGACTTCACGGCGGCGGCAATGGCTTCGGCAACGATTTCGCCGGTTCCGGGATGAGCCGGATGGCCCCTGACGACGACCGGGCAGCCGGCGGCCAGAGCCGACGCGGTGTCGCCTCCGGCGGTGGAAAAGGCAAGCGGGAAATTGGACGCGCCGAAGACGGCCACAGGCCCGATCGGCCGCTGCACCAGCTTCAGGTCCGGACGCGGCAGGGGCTGTCGGTCCGGCAGCGCCCCGTCGTGACGCAGGTCCAGATAGTCGCCTTTCAGGATATGGCTGGCGAACAGACGGAGCTGACCGCTCGTGCGTCCGCGCTCGCCCTGAAGGCGGGCTTCGGGAAGACCGGTCTCCGATGTGCCGATGGCCGTGATCGCGTCCGCGCGCGCCTCGATTTCATCGGCGATAGCATTCAGGAACTTCGCCCGGTCCTCGCTGGAGGAATAACCGTAACTCCAGAAGGCTTCTTCCGCGGCCTTGCAGGCCGCATCGACGTCCTTGACGGTTCCGGAGGAGAAATCGAAGGACTGGCCGTGGGCCGGCTGGGAGCTGAAAGTGTTTTCGCTCGCGGCCCATTCGCCCGCGATAAGCTGCTTTCCGTGCGGCATAAAAGTCATGATAAACCTTCCGGTTTCAATAGGGTATCAATAGTGGAACGGTGCGGTGACGACCCGCTTTCCAAGGGAAAAGGCGTCACAGACGTGAATCATCGGTGAGAGATCCATATCGCTTTCGCCAGCTTTTACCAAGGCCGCCATGCGGGCATAGAGGTTGGCATATTCATGATTTGCGCCCTGTTTGACAAGGGCTCCGTCGATCTCCAGCCGTTCGCCGCCAAGCGACAGCCGGGCGCTGCCGCGATCCGTGTCGATTTCGATGTTCCAGGTCTGCGGACCCTCCTGCCGCCAATCGAAATCGGCGGTCATCGGGGCACCGGAGGGATCGGCGAATTCGAGCCGGGCGGCTATCGGCGTGTCGCGGTTTTCCGGGAACTCCAGCGTCGCGCCGGACAGGTGCACCGGATGGGGCAGAATTTCCGTCAGGATCGAGAGCGCGTTGATGCCCGGATCGAAGACACCCATTCCGCCGGGCTCCCAGATCCATTCCTGTCCCGGATGCCAGAGGCGGACATCTTCCTTCCAGGTTATCGTGAGCTTCTTCAGGGTCCGCTCCGCCAGCCAGGCCTTCAGATCCGGAACGCAATCGGCATGGCGCGAATGCCAGGTCGCGAAGATTGTCACGCCGTTTTCCTTCGCCAGCGCTTCAAGCGCGTAGCACTCGGCAAGGCTCTGGCCCGGAGGTTTTTCCAGCATGACATTCCTGCCGGCCCTGAGCGCCGCCGCGGCATAGGCAAAGCGCGGTTGCGGCGGGATTGCGAGCGACACTGTGGTGATGTCCGGACGGGTTTCCAGCAGGGCGTCCAGCGTCTCGAAATGATCGATGCCCTCGACTGTGGCATGGCGGCTGACAGCCGCTTCCAGTGACCAGTCGGGGTTTGCCCCGATCGCGGGGATATGCTGGTCGCGGGCAATCTTTCCGATGCCCACCAGCGCCAGTTTTTCAGCCATCAATGAGAGTCCTTTGGTACCGCGGACCCGCGGCATCCTTTCAGGAAGTCGAAGTCGGCACCGGTGTCGGCGCCTTGAACATGATCGTGGAACAGGCGTGCGTATCCACTGTCGGGTACGTGGTGGGACGGTGTCCACTCGTCAAGCCTGCGGGCAAGGTCCTCTTGTGAAACCCCCAGATGGAGCTTCCTGTTCGGAACGTCCAGCTCGATCATGTCACCCGTGCGCACCACGGCCAGGGGGCCGCCGGCGGCCGCTTCCGGCGAAGTGTGCAGGACGACCGTGCCATAGGCCGTGCCGGACATGCGCGCGTCGGAGATCCGCACCATATCGGTGATGCCCTTTTTCAGCACTTTCGGCGGCAGGCCCATGTTGCCGACCTCGGACATGCCGGGATAGCCCTTGGGTCCGCAGTTCTTCAGGACCATGATGCAGGTCTCGTCGATGTCGAGCGCGTCGTCATCGATGCGGGCCTTGTAGTCGTCGATATCCTCGAAGACGACCGCCCTGCCCCGATGCCGCAGCAGATGCGGCGAAGCCGCCGAGGGTTTCAGAACGGCTCCATGAGGAGCGAGGTTGCCTTTCAGGACGGCAATGCCGCCCTGCTGGGTCAAAGCTTTCTCCACGGGGAGAATGACATCCTCGTTCCAGTTCCTGGCGTTCTTTACCTGATCCCAGATCGCCTCGCCGGCGACGGTGATGGCGTCCTTGTTGAGCATGCCCGCTTCGCCAAGGCGCTTGATCACGACCGGCAGTCCGCCGGCATAGAAAAACTCCTCCATCAGGTACTTGCCGGAGGGCATCAGGTTGACGACGGTCGGAACATCCCGGCCGAGCTTGTCCCAGTCCTCAAGCGACAGATCCACGCCCACCCGGCCGGCAATCGCCAGCAGATGGATGACGGCGTTCGTCGATCCGCCGATGGCGCCGTTGGTGCGGATGGCGTTTTCAAACGCCTGCCGGGTCAGGATGTCCGACGGCTTGAGGTCGTCCTTGACCATCTGGACGATCCGGCGGCCGGAGAGATGCGCCATGACGCGGCGGCGGCTGTCGACGGCGGGAATGGCCGCGTTGCCGGACAGCGCCATGCCGAGCGCTTCGGCCATGGAAGCCATGGTGGAGGCCGTGCCCATCGTGTTGCATGAGCCGGGTGACCGGCTCATGGCCGCTTCCGCCTCCAGGAACTCCTCCTGAGTCATTTCCCCGGCCTTGACCGCCTCGGAGAATTTCCACAGATGGGTGCCCGACCCGACGCGCTCGCCCTGGAACCAGCCGTTGAGCATTGGACCGCCAGTGACCACGATGGCCGGCAGGTCGACGGACGCGGCACCCATGAGAAGCGACGGGGTTGTCTTGTCGCAGCCGACCAGAAGCACGACGCCATCGAGCGGCGTGCCGCGAAGGGCTTCCTCCACGTCCATGCTGGCGAGGTTGCGGAACATCATTGCCGTGGGACGCAGCGTGCTTTCGCCGGTCGAGAAGACGGGAAACTCGACGGGAAATCCCCCCGCCTCGTAAATTCCGTGTTTCACCCGCTCGGCCAGATCCCTCAGATGAGCGTTGCAGGGTGTAAGCTGGGACCAGGTGTTGCAGATGCCGATCACCGGGCGGCCGTCGAACAGGTCGTCCGGAAGCCCCTGGTTCTTCATCCAGCTGCGATGATAGATGTGGTCGCGGCTGGTGCCGCCGAACCATTCCGCCGACCGCAGCTTGCGGGGCCATTTCGCCGGTTTGAAGCTCATGATCTAAAGAACTTTCACTTGCGTGGCCGCCGTCTCCGCAGGCTGGAAGGTCAGCCGGTTCTTGAGCGGAACGCCGAAGCCCGGCGCGGAAATTTCGACCTCGTCACCGTCCCGGCAGGAAATGCCGTCGGCGAAGGACAGTGTCGCCGTGCCGAACATGTGAACGTGAATGTCACCCGGCTGGCGGAAGACGCCATATTTGAAATGATGGTGTTCCAGATTTGCCAGAGTGTGGGACATGTTTGCCTCACCCGAGAGGAACGGCTTTTCCCACAGGACCTTGCCGTCGCGGAGGATACGGCTGGTGCCGTTGACGCTTTCCGGCAGGGATCCGACCAGAAGCTCGGGACCGAAGGACGCCGGGCGCAACTTGGAATGCGCCAGATAGAGATAGTTCCGCCGCTCCATCACATGGTCGGAAAACTCGTTGGCGAGCGCGAAACCGACCCGGAACGGCGTAGCGTCATCGGCGATGAAATAGATTCCGGCGATTTCCGGTTCCTCGCCGCCGTCCTCGCAAAATCCCGGACTGACCAGATCGCCGCCGGGCGCGACGGCACACGCGCCGTTACCCTTGTAGAACCACTCCGGCTGCACGCCGACCCTGCCGCCTTCCGGCCGTCCGCCTTCAAGCCCCATGCGGAACATCTTCATGGAATCGGAGACATTGGCATCCTCTTCCCCGGTGCCGGTCTTGGCGTGCATGGCATCGCGCGTCGCCGCGGAGCCAAGATGGGTGAGACCGGTGCCGGTCAGATGCAGGTGGGCGGCATCTGGATGCGTGATCGGCAGCAGGAGGCGTTTTTCCTCCGCCAGCTTTTCCAGGTCGACCGCCTTGCCGAGCTCATGACCGCGAATGCATTCCGCCAGGCTCTGACCCTTGCCGATCGCCTCCCGGACAAGCTCATAGGTCGATCCGGCACCTTTCAGGATGCAGGCCTCGCTGCCATCGCGGACGACAACAGCCAGCTTGCCGCGCTCATCCAGTATTTGGGAAATCAGCATCCTCTTATCCCTGCTTGTTCTTGTTGTAGACGTCGAAAATCACGGCGGCGAGCAGCACCAGGCCCTTGATCATCTGCTGGTAGTCGATACCGATGCCCATGATCGACATTCCGTTGTTGAGCACGCCCATCAGGAAGGCCCCGACCACGGCGCCGATGATCGTCCCGACACCGCCGGACATGGACGCCCCGCCGATGAAGACCGCGGCGATCACATCCAGTTCAAGCGCGAAGCCGGCTTTTGGCGTCGCGGTGTTGAGACGGGCCGCGAACACAAGACCGGCGGCGGCGGCCAGAACGCCCATGTTGGCGAAGGCCAGGAAGGTGAGCCGCTCGGTCTTGATGCCGGACAGCTTGGCGGCCTTCTGGTTGCCGCCAAGCGCATAGATCCGCCGGCCCACTGTGGTGGTCTCGGTGATGAAGGCATAGATCACCGTCAGGACCCCCATGGTGATCAGCACATTCGGCAGCCCCCGGAACAGGGAGAGCTTGTACATGACAAAGATCAGCGCCGCGGCGATGATGGTTGTGCGGGCGATGAAGAAGCTTTTCGGCTCGTCCTCGATGCCGTAGGCCTTGTTCTGGGCCCGCTGGCGCAGACCGATCCAGACAACCAGCGCGGCGGCGGCAATTCCCGTCGCCAGCGCCAGGACATTCACCTTGCGCGCGCCGAGCAAATCCGCGAGCCATTCCCCCAGACCGGCCGGAAAGATATCCGGCACGAAGCCGGTTGCGATCAACTGGAACTCCTTGGGGAACGGGCCGACCGACTGGCCTTCCAGAAGCAACAGCGACAGGCCGCGGAACACCAGCATGCCGGCGAGCGTCACGATGAAGGACGGGATTTTCCAGTAGGCGACCCAATAGCCCTGGGCCGCGCCGATAAGACCGCCCGCGACCAGGCAAATGAGGATCGTAAGAATTACCGGCTGGTCGAGCTCGACGATCAACACCGCGGCCAGGGCGCCGATGAACCCCATCACGGACCCGACGGACAGGTCGATATTGCCGGAGACGATGACGACCAGCATGCCCAGCGCCATGATGATGATGTAGGAATTCTGCAGCAGCAGGTTGGTGACGTTCACCGCGCGCAGCAGCGTGCCGTCGGTGACGACCTGGAAGAAGAACATCACCGCGATCAGCGCGAAGAGCAGACCGTATTGCCGCAGATGCGCGGAAATATACGCGCCGATGCCTTTGGTCCTTACGTCCGGCGCCGCTTTGGTGTCGCTTTCAGCCACTTCCATTGAGTTCACTCTTTCATTCGTTGACGATGAGCGACATGATGCGCTCCTGGCTCGCATCGCCGACGGCAAGTTCGCCGACAAGAGCCCCTTCATTCATGACGTAGATCCGGTCGCACATGCCGAGCAGTTCCGGCATCTCCGACGAGATCATGACCACGCCCTTCCCTTCGGCGGCGAGGTCGTTGATGATGGAATAGATTTCGTATTTCGCACCGACATCGATGCCTCGCGTCGGCTCGTCCAGGATCAGGACTTCCGGCGCGGTGAACAGCCATTTCGCCAGAACCACCTTTTGCTGGTTTCCGCCCGACAGATTGACCGTTTTCTGAAACACCGACGGGGTCCGGATCGCCAGCGCCTTGCGGTATCTTTCCGCGACCCTGGTTTCCTCGTTGCGGTTCAGCACGGAGCCGGAAGAAACGCCGTCCAGATTGGCAAGCGTCGTGTTGAACCGGATGGTTTCGTCCAGCACCAGCCCAAGCGCCTTGCGGTCCTCCGTCACATAGGAAATCCCTGCGGCAATCGCCCTGTCCACGGTGCTGACATCCACCGGCTTGCCATTGAGCCTGACGGCGCCGGAAATGTTGCGGCCGTAGGAGCGGCCGAAGATCGACATGGCAAGCTCGGTCCGGCCGGAACCCATCAGGCCAGCGATGCCGACGACTTCTCCCGCGCGCACATTGAAGGAGGCGTCGCGGATGACCTGACGCCCGGCGTGTTCGGGATGCCAGACATTCCAGTCCTCGACCTCCAGAAGCATCTTGCCGGGTGTGCGCTTGTGATCCGGGAAGCGATGGGTCATGTCCCGGCCGACCATGTCGCGGACGATCTCGTTCTCGCTGAGACCCGCCTTGGCGTCCAGCTTGGAGACCGTCATGCCGTCGCGAATGACCGTCACGCTGTCGGCCACGTAACGGACCTCGTTCAGCTTGTGGGAGATGATGATGCAGGTGACACCCTGCGCCTTCAGTTCCAGCATCAGGTCGAGCAGCTTGCGGCTGTCGTTTTCCTGCAGCGCGGCTGTCGGTTCGTCCAGAATGAGCAGCTTGACGTCCTTGGAGAGCGCCTTGGCGATTTCGACGAGCTGCTGCTTGCCGACGCCGATATTGTCGACCTTGGTCGTTGGAGCCTCCACAAGGCCGACCTTGGCGAGGAGTTCGTCGGTGCGCCGGTTGGTCCGGCGCCAGTCGATCACGCCGTTCGACGCGCATTCGTTGCCCAGGAAGATGTTCTCCGCGATGGAGAGCTGCGGCACGAGGGCCAGTTCCTGGTGGATGATGATGATGCCCTGTTTCTCGCTGTCCGAAATGCCGGCAAACCGAGCCGGCTTGTCGTCGAACAGAATGTCGCCGTCATAATCGCCGTGGGCGTAAACCCCCGACAGGATTTTCATGAGCGTCGATTTTCCCGCGCCGTTCTCGCCGACGACAGCGTGGATCTCGCCCTTTTGAACATCCAGATTGACGCGATCCAGCGCTTTCACGCCCGGAAAGGTCTTGCTGATGTTCTGCATGGAAAGGAGTGCCATGGACCCCGATCTCCGAATTCCGAAAAAATCCACCCGCAGATCCGGTTGTCCCGGGTTCGATCAGCTTCCTTCATTCCCGGGTCTGCGCGGGAATGAAGGAGTGACCGGATCTGCGGGCGGGAGGTGCTGCTTGGAAAGTCTTGTTTATTTGACCTGGTCAGCCGTGTAGTAACCGCTGCCGATCAGGATCTCTTCCCAGTTGCTTGCATCGACCGCGACCGGCTCCAGCAGGTAGGAGGGCACGATCTTGACACCGTTGTTGTAGGTCTTGGTGTCGTTGATTTCCGGCTCGCCGCCTTCCAGCAGCGCGTCGACCATGCCGACCGTCACGCGGGCAAGTTCCCGCGTGTCCTTGAAGACGGTGGAATACTGCTCGCCGGCGAGAATGGATTTCACGGACGGAACTTCCGCGTCCTGACCGGTGACAATCGGCATTTTCTGGTCGCCGGAGCCATAGCCGACGCCCTTCAGGGACGACAGGATGCCGATGGACAGGCCATCATACGGGCTCAGGGCGCCATGCAGCGTCTTGTCGGTGTAGTGGGCGGACAGGAGATTATCCATGCGGGACTGAGCTACCGCGCCGTCCCAGCGCAGGGTGCCGACCGTGTCCATGCCGGTCTGGCCGGACTGGATGACGATGGTGCCGTCATCGATCAGCGGCTGGAGAACCGACATGGCGCCGTCATAGAAGAAATAGGCGTTGTTGTCGTCCGGGGAACCGCCAAACAATTCAACATTGTAAGGACCGTCGCCGAAGCGCTCCTTCAGGCCTCCGACCAGAGAGGTCGCCTGCTGAACGCCCACCTTGAAATTGTCGAAGGTCGCGTAATAGTCGACATCGCCGCTATCGCGGATCAGCCGGTCATAGGCGATGACCTTGATGCCGGCAGCGGCTGCATTTTCCAGCGCATTGGAAAGCGTGGTGCCGTCGATCGCCGCGATCACCAGCACATCCGCACCCTTGGTGATCATGTTTTCGATCTGGGCCAGCTGGTTCGGAATGTCGTCTTCGGCGTACTGCAGATCGGTGGTGTAGCCGGCTTCGGTGAACTGCTCGACCATGGAGTTGCCGTCGGAGATCCAGCGGGCCGAGGATTTGGTCGGCATTGCGATACCGATGGTGCCCTTGTCCTGCGCCATCACGGCACCGGACATGAGAGTTGCCACGGCCGCAGCCGCGACCAGAGCCTTGGAAACAAACTTCATATTTTCCTCCCAGGCCGGTTTCCGACCGGCCACAAAACTTATTTCAGGCATGTACTGATGATGCCGCGGCTACAGATGCGAGAAAAACAACATGACGGTCAAATTATTATTCATTATCCTTACATACCGATACCGGTATAAATTTGACGTTCTTTGAAGTGAGCCATCATGAGCCTGGATCTGCTGCGTCGCGGTCTGAAAATATCGCACCTGCGCCTGCTCGCCGAACTGGCCCGGCAATCGCGGCTGACCAACGCCGCTACCGCGATCGGCATCACCCAACCGGCGGCCTCCCGGCTGATTTCGGAAATCGAACGGATAACGGAAGCCGCCGTCTATGTGCGCAGCGGCCGGGGTATCGAGCTGACCGAAGTGGGCCGGAAGCTAGCGGAACGTTGCGTGCGTATATTGCAGGAACTTGACGATGCGGGCCGGGACATCGACCAGCACATGTCCGGCCAGAGCGGACATGTCAGCATCGGCTCGGTTACCGGACCGGCCATCGAATATGTCCTGCCCGCACTGCGCCATATCCGGCTCAGTTATCCGGACATCTCGATTTCCGTCGATGTCGCTCCCAGCCGGGACCTTGCGCCGAAACTCGAGGACGGCCGGCTGGATTTCTCCCTGAGCCGGGTCCCGGTGGATGAGGACCCCGCCCTCTTCGAGGAGCGGCCGCTTCTCAGGGAACCGGCCTCGATCATCGCCCGCATCGATCACCCGCTGACACGAACCGACACCCCCATTCCCGCGCAAGCCCTGCTCGGTTTCGACTGGGTTCTGCCCCCGGCCGGCGCACCGATCCGGGCGACGGCGGAACAGGCACTGCGGGACAAGGGGCTGACCCTGCCCTCGAGAGTGCTGACCACGTCCTCCTTCCTGTTCACTCTTGCGACCGTGCAGAGGACCAATGCCATCGCTCCTGTGGCCCAGTCCGTCGCCAGAAGTTTCGCCGAGGGTGCGGACGGCACACCCGGATCTCTCACCGAACTTCAAAGCGACCTGCCGCTGTCCGTGGAGACTTACTCTTTCCTGACCCGCAAGGGTCAGGTGCTGACGCCGGTGGCACAGGTCGTTGCGCGCGAGGTGCTGAGGGCGGTCGGTGAGAAAGGGAATCCTGGTTGAGAACGCGAGCGTGGCAGTAGGTATTTGAAATATATTTTGTTTCGACCCCGGCCGTGGCACGGTAGGACTGACGCTTGAACCGGGGTATGCCGCGCTGGAATGTCCGTATACAGCTTTGAGGGAACCCAGGTCTTATCCACCCCGGATGTCCAGGGCGTCCGCTCGCCGCGCGGGAAGCGGACCCACACGCCGAAACGGAAAACGCCCCGATGCATGACCCCCGGAAAGACATGAGCGAAGAAAATCCGGGGGGTACGGTGGTGAAGGGCTACAGCCTGGCCGGAATGCTGATCGGCCCGGCTGCCGCGCTGGCGATGCTGGTACTTCCCGTTCCCGCGGGATTGACATTCCAGGGCTGGGCGACTGCCGCGATTGCCGTCTGGATGGGGATCTGGTGGGCGACCGAGGCCCTGCCGGTGGCCGTGACGGCCCTGTTGCCGCTTTTGTTCTTTCCCCTGTTCGACATCTCCGATTTCGGTCAGACAGCCGCCCCCTTCGCCAATCCGCTGATATTTCTGTTTCTCGGTGGCTTCCTGATTTCGCTCGCGATGCAGCGATGGAACCTCCACCGCCGCATCGCGCTTCATATCCTGTCGGTCGTCGGCAGCAGCCCGTCCGCGCTCATTGGCGGCGTGATGGCGGCAACCGCATTTTTGAGCATGTGGATCAGCAACACAGCCACCGCCATGATGATGATGCCGCTGGCCGTGTCCCTGACATCAGTCCTGACGGATGCGGGACAACGCGAGAAGTCAGGCATCTCGTCCGCGCTTCTGCTGGCCGTTGCCTATTCCGCATCGATAGGCGGACTGGCCACCCTCGTCGGCTCGCCGCCCAATGCCCTGCTCGCCGCATATATGGAGCAACGCCACGGCATTCATGTCGGCTTCATGGACTGGATGGTGATCGCGCTCCCGGTGGTTCTGGCGATGTTGCCGATCACCTGGTTCCTCCTCACCAGGGTGGATTTTCACCTGGAAGACACCTCTTCCCAGGCGGGATCTGAGGTCATAAGGCAGGAACTGGACAAAATGGGCCCGGTGAGCGCCGCGGAAAAACGGGTCGCGGCGGTATTCGCGCTCGTCGCGGCGCTCTGGATCTTCAATCCCCTGACCGCCGACTTGACCGGGCTGTCCGGTCTTCATGACGCAGGCATTGCAGTTTCCGGCGCGCTGCTGCTGTTTCTGATCCCCTCCGGCACACATGCGCGTGTCTTTCTGCTCGACTGGAATTGGGCGAAGCGGGCTCCCTGGGATATTCTCATCCTGTTCGGCGGCGGCCTGAGCCTGGCTCAGGCGGTGGACAAGACCGGTCTTGCCTCGTGGATCGGCAACGGCCTGTCCTTTTTTGAAACCTGGCCGGTTTTCGCTCTTGTGCTGGCCGTCTCGCTGCTCGTCATCTTTCTGACCGAGCTCACCAGCAACACGGCGACGACCGCCGCTTTCCTGCCGGTCGTGGGGGCTGTTGCCATGCAGGCCGGCCTGGATCCGCTGTTCCTGGCCGCGCCGGCCGCCATGGCCGCGTCCTGCGCCTTCATGCTTCCCGTGGCGACGCCTCCGAATGCCATCGTTTTCGGAACCGGGCAGGTCAGCATTCCTCAAATGATGCGGGCGGGCTTTCTGGTGAACCTGGCGGCTGTCGCGGTGATCGCTTTGGTCTCCACAATGACTGCCGGCAGCGGATAGCTCAGTCAGGAGACGGACGAAACAAGCGCGCTGTCGCGAGTTCTCACAACTTGCAATCACAATTTGCAAAAGTCGGCTGATTGACTTTACGTTGTCCAGGTCAACATACGGCAGCAGCGCGATTCAGATCCGGTTTACAGCCTAGTCCCGTGGAGAAACATGACCGATTCAAATGGTATCAAACGGCGGGATTTCCTCGCTCAATCAACAGCCGCCCTGGCTCTGACCGGTCTGGCCTTTCTGCCCAAACCGGCGATTGCGCAATCCGGCTCCGCCGAGCCAGCTCCTGAAGGCGCCACACCCGCACGGGTGCGGGTCTATCCGGCCATCGGGATCTGCCGGGTCGGAGGCAGCCCGCGCTGGTTTCTGGCCCCCGAGGTCCCTGGCCTGCCGCCAAAGCCGGAAGGCGGTTTCAAGGATGGCGACCGGCAGATCAAGAAACAGGTGCAGAGGTTCCGGATCTACGCCTTTGACGATCAGGACCGGGTGATCGGCGAGATCAAGGCCGATGACGCGACGATCGACTGGCAGGTGCGTTTGGCCAACACCAAGGCCGCCTGGTACGGGTTCAACAATCCACTGGACAACGGCGAGGCCGCGCCAGGTCTGCCAGGACAGATGCGAAACCAGTATTTTGTCGACGATGAGGCGCGTGAAGCCAATCTCGTCATCGACGGTGGTCTGAAGGAAATTTCAGGCAAGGACACCAATGAAGGTGGCGGCAATCCCGCCTATCGTTTCGAGGGAACGTTCTGGGGACGCTATCCGGTCGCTCTGGGTGAGCTGCGAACCGATGCGGACGGACGCCTGCTCGTGTTCCCACCGAATGGGGTCTCGTCCTCGCCAACCAATGCTCCTATTTCCAGTTTTGCCGACAATGACGGGTGGTACGATGACTGGTGTGACGGTCCCGTCACCGCAACCGTTACGCTCGCGGACGGGCGGAAACTTGTAGCCGAGCCAAGCTGGGTTGCCAGTGTCGGACCAAATTTCGCCCCTGAAATTCCTTCGATCACAACACTTTACGATACGATTCAAAACCTGAATGTCGCCCGGGGCTGGACGCCTTCACCGGCCTTGCCGCTGTCTTTCCGGCGTGACATTTACCCTACTTTCCGCCGTGTCGCACTGATGGACTGGCTGACAAATGCAGCCCTGCACCGGTCCGGATGGCTCGACGTCGATTTCTCGGCGCCGGGCTTCGCTGAAAAACTGGCCGATCCCTCGCCGGAGAACGAAGCCTTTCGCAAGAAGATTTTCAGCCTGTTTCGGAATCCGGATAACATGGGTCCGGACGCCTTCAAGGAAGAACGCCTCAAGATTCCCTATATGCTTGGAGACGGTGTCAATTACGACGGCAGCCCTCTTCAGTGGTTTCAGTTCCCGGCCCTGCAATATGACGCCTTGAAGGCCTGGGCGGCTGGCGACTTTCGCAACGATCTCGACGATCCGCAATATGATGCCATCGAAACGCTGGACGATATCCCGCTTGAGCAGCAGCCGGCCGCACTGACGGAAGCCGCGCTTGAACCCTGTTCGGGCGGAGGGTTTCATCCCGGTGTCGAGCTGAGCTACTATCTGCGCCTCGCACCGATGTATGCCCGCCACACCGACAATACCGCCGAGCCGTTCCGGCTTGCCCATGGCAACCGGCCGAAGCTGGTGCAGACGATCGGCCGGCTCCTGACACTGGAAAAGGCGTCAGAAGGAGGCAATGGCGCGCCGCCGCCAATCGGACCGCAATCGGCCGGAGACCTGACCCGATGGATGGGTTTGCCCTGGCAATGCGATGCCTTCAGCTGCCAGCAGGTTCTCATGCAGGAAAACTTGCCGACCGCGGTCTGGTGGCCCGCCCTGCTGCCGATCGATGTATTGCCGGAAGAATATTATCTGCAGGTCATGCGTCCGGACCTGCCGGAACAGGACCGGCTCAAGTTTCTGAACAGCAGGGTTGCCTGGTCCCGCGGTGTGGCAGGCATCGGCTATCATGCCAACGCCAGCTATTGGGACGGCATAACCAACATGATCACGCTATGGGAGCGCATGGGCTTCGTGGTGAGGAAACCGGCACCGGAGGATCCGGGCCGGCCGGAGGGCGTGCCGGACGAGTTGTATGTGGAGACCGGCCGGGCCGAGATGGAATTCCGGTTCAACTGGTCACCGGCTGACGGCATGTTGCCCGAATAGGTATGGCAGATCATCATCGGATCGCAGTGGTCGGGGCGGGTATCGCAGGCGCCGCCTGCTGCCTCAGGCTGACGCAGATCGGCTTCCGGCCCCTGTGGATCGCGCCCGCCGAACCGGTGCGGGACAAGCCCGGCGAGTTGCTGTCCGCCGCCGCCCGGCCGCTTCTTGCGGCCCTGGATGCGGAAGGACTTCTTTCAGCGAGCGCGCACCGGCCCGCGCACAGCATGTTTTCCGCCTGGGGCAGCGACAGTCTGGCTGAACGCAGCAGCATCGTGCATCTGGAGGGACCGCAGACTGTTTTGCACCGCGCGGTTTTCGAACGCGCCCTGACCGGTCTTGCGGCTCAGGGAACGGAGCTCGTCCGGGAACCCCTGCTACGCTGCGCTCCGGAAGGGCAGGGATGGCGGCTTGAATGCGAAAACCGCAAGGTATCCTGCGATCTGGCCATCGATGCCAGCGGCCGGAAGGCCGTCCTGGTCCGCGACCGGGCCACCCGGTTCCGCGCCGACCGGCTTGCTGCGCTTTACGGGTTTCTGGAACAGGACCCCGGCTCGGATGTGGAGCCGACACCGGCAACGCTGGTTGAGGCCGTGCCCGATGGCTGGTTCTACGCCACATGTCTTGCCGACGGCCGTCTTGCCCTGAATTTTTACACCGACGCGGACCTTATGCGCGACGCCTCCGGCGGAAAGGAACCGGCCTGGGAAGCCGTTCTGAGATCCTCGATATCCGTGCGGCGATGGATCGAAGAGGCCGGTTTCCGGCTGCCGGAAAAACCGATGCTCGCCAGCGCCGCCACCACCTGGTTCGCGCCATGCGCCGGGGCCACCTGGCTGGCCGTCGGCGATGCAGCCGCCGCCTTCGATCCGCTGTCCTCGCACGGCATGACCTCGGCGCTGTGGACAGGAATTCAGGGAGCTCAGGCCGCCGCGGCAAGGCTCGGGGGAGATCCGCATGCACCGGATATCTATGCGCGGCGCGTCGCCAATGGCGTTCAGGAATTTCTGACCGGCCGCAGGCGCATCTATGCGCAGGAAACGCGCTTTTTGGACAGTGCATTCTGGCAAAGACGGCAGCAGCCTGAGGAGACCGTTCCCGTGTAAGGAGAGAAGCGCAGCTTGCGCATGGGTTTGCTGATCAACGGCTATCGTTGCGGCTCGGCGAGGCTGCTGCGAAGGTCTTCCGCCGCACGGTTCAAATGCGCCAGCGCCGTCCCGGCTGCTTTGCCCGAAAGGCGCGCCGCCGGGCCGAAGACCGACAGGCCGGTGATCATCCGGCCGCTGCCGCTGAAAAGGGGAACGGCGACCGCGTGGAGCGTGTCTTCCCGTTCGCCCCGGTTTTCGGCAAATCCGTCGCGGCGGACCTGTTCAAGCTCCGCGCGCAGCGCGTCCTCGCCAGTGATGGTCGCGCCGGTAAATGCCCTGCGCTCGACCCGTTTGAAATAGGCGTCCAGGTCCTTGTCCGGCAGATGCGCCAGCCAGAGCTTGCCGTGCGCGGTGCACCAGGCTTCGAGTTCCGAGCCGACCCGGATATCGACCAGCACGGGCCGGTCGGGAACGGCCCGCGCGATGCAGACCACCTTGTCCGAGCGGAACAGGGTTGCCATGGAGGCTTCACCAAGACGGTCCGTCAGCGCGTTCAGGGCCGGCTGCAGGAGACCCGCGAGCGACCCGCCGTCAAGCAGCCGTTCCGCCAGGCCGGCGAACAGGAACCCCAGCCGGTAGCGGCCGCGCTCAACGGCGATGAGCGCGCCGACATGCTCCAGCGTCTTGAGGAAACGGTGCGCGGTGACGGCATTCACGCCCAGTTCGGCCATCACGTCGGCAGCGGAGATGACCGTCCGGTCCGCGTTGAAAAGCTTCAGGATTTCAAAGGCCTTCACTACGGAACCGTTGATCTGCGCCACCATCGCCTGTTGAGCCTGCTTTCCTGGTCCGCGAACGGGACTGTTGACGGATGAAGTCAGTTATTTCAATATAAGATATATGAATTACTATTATAGTAATAATGGAGAATGTCAAGATGGCGGCAGGTCCGAAGTCCAAAGTGCAGCAGACGGAAACCGCGAATGCGGCAGGCAAGGCCGGCCCGGCGAGGATGACATGCGGAGGCGCGCTTCTTTCCCGGCTGAAAGCGCTCGGGATCGATTACATCTTCGCCAATTCGGGCACCGACTTCCCGCCGATCATCGAGGGCCTCGCGGAAGCTGCCGCGAGCGGCATAGACCTGCCGGAAAGCCTGGTCATTCCGCATGAATCGGCCGCCATGGGCATGGCGCACGGCTATTACCTGGCAACCAGCAAGACGGCGGCGGTGATGGCGCACACCAATGTCGGCCTTGCCAACTGCGCCATCGGCGCGATCAACGCGGCGACAGAGCATGTTCCGGTTCTGCTGTTTTCCGGGCGCACGCCGACGACGGAAAAGGGCCGGTTCGGATCGCGGACGGTGCCCATCGGCTGGGGCCAGGAGATGCGCGACCAGACCGCCCTGGTGCGCGAAGCCTCGAAATGGGATTACGAGCTACGGTTCCCCGAACAGGCGGTGGAGACCGCCGACCGGGCCAAGGCCATCGCGGAAACCGTGCCGCGCGGCCCTGTCTATGTCAGCCTGCCGCGCGAGGTGCTGTGCGAGCCGACAGGCACGGAGCAACTCGATCTTCCGCCGCTCATGCGCCCTGCCCGTCCCGGCCTGAGCGAGGCGGATTTCGAGACCGCGGCGACTTGGCTCGCGGAAGCGGAAAATCCGGTCATCTTCGCCCAGCACGGCGCCGGTGGCCCGGACGGTTTTGCCGCACTCGGTGAACTGGCGGAAAAATGGGGCATACCCGTGTGCCAGTACTGGGCCGTGCAATGCGCGATCGACAGCGACCATCCCATGGCGGCGGCGGCCCCGCCCGCCCCGCTTCTGGAAAAGGCCGACGTCATTCTGGTGATCGACTGCCTCGCCCCCTGGGCGCCGGACGCCCACGGCCCGCGTCCGGGAGCGAAAGTCATTCATCTTGGCCAGGATCCGCTCTTCAGCCGCGTCCCGGTGCGCAACTTCCAGTGCGATCTGGCCCTCGCGGCGGACGTGGAGCCCGGCCTGCTGGCCCTGAAGAAGAAACTCGAGGCATTCACCCCGTCAGGGCGTGAGGAAACAAGGCGCAAATTCTGGGCGGAAACAAACGCCGGCTCCCGCAAGAAGGCCATCGCATCCGCAAAGGCCGGCGAACGGGACCCGATGACAAAAAGCTGGGTCAGCCTTTGCCTGTCCGAAGCGCTTGCAGGCCGGGACGCGTCCGTTCTGTCCGAACTGGGCTGCCCGATGGACGCCATGTCCCTCACCCATTCGAAGGCCTGGTACCAGGAGCCGCATTCCGGCGGGCTGGGCTGGTCTTTCCCGGCGGCGCTCGGCATGAAGATCGGCGCGCCGGAGCGCACTATTGTGGCCACCATGGGCGACGGCTCCTACATCTTTTCCAATCCGGTCGCCTGCCACCAGATCGCCGAAGCCCACCGGCTTCCCATCCTGCTCGTCATCCTCAACAACGCGGAATGGGGCGCGGTCCGGCAGTCTGTGCTCGGCCTTTATCCGGACGGCCATGCCGCCCGTAGCAATCAGGTCCCCCTGACGGGCCTCTCGCCTGTGCCCGACTTCGCGATGATCGCCCGGGCAAGCCGCGCCCACGCCCAGCGCGTCGAGCACGGCGCGGACCTGCCGGGGGCCATCGAGGCGGCACTGAAGCATATCGACGATCAGGGGACGCTGGCGCTGCTGGATGTTCAGGTGGCGCCATAAAGACGAAACGTACCGGAGAAACCCCCGGCGGCTGCCCGCGACGGACGAGCCCCGCACCCAGGTTCAGGTCTTGCCGAGAATTTTCAGAACGCTGTCCCTGTCGACCTTCTGGTTGGCAGTCATCGGGATCTCGTCGATCACTTCCAGGGTCGTGGGCACCATATACGCCGGGAGCTGCCGTCTGAGCGCTTCCAGCAGGTCCGCCTTCCGTAGTTCCGGCGATCCGGTCACAACCCCGACCAGGGAATATGTCCCGAGTTCGGGAACCGCCGTCACATAGGTGTTTTCAGCGCGTGGATACGCTCGAATGGCCGCGGCCACTTCGGACAGCTCGACCCGGTTTCCGCGTATCTTCACCTGATCGTCGATACGGCCCAAAAACACCAGGTTGCCGTCCGGGTTCCGCCTGGCAAGATCTCCGGTCTTGTAGACGCGCCGCCCGGGAAGTGCTGACAGGCTTGTGAATGCCTGGCGTGTCTGCTCGGGCAGGTTGACGTAGCCCGATGCCAGACCGGGGCCGGCCAGGTAGAGTTCTCCCTCACGGCCATCTTCGATCACGTTTGCGCCGCCATCGACGACATAGGCTTCCATATCGCCCATGGGACGGCCGATCGGCACCGAACCCCCGATGTCGGTTTCGGGATCGAATGTATGAGTTATGCAGCCGACCGTGGCCTCCGTCGGCCCGTATTCGTTGACGATCTCGGCATCCGGGCCAAGACGCTCCTGGACCTTCTCGGCAAGCGAAGCCGCCAGGTCTTCACCCCCGACGATCAACCTGCGGAGACTGGAGCTGTCGTCAATCATGGTGGACAGCAGAAAAAGGTATGAAGGCGTTATCTTGATGATATTTATCGAATAATCATCAACGATTTCCTGAATGGCCATCGGGTTGTTTACCCCATCGACGACGGCAATCGACGCCCCGCGCATAAGCGGCGGGAATATGCAGGTGACCGTGAAATCGAAGGCCAGCGTGGAATAAAGCGCGATTCTGTCATCTTCGGCATCGAAATACGTCCGGCTGGCCCACAAACAGTAATTCAACAGGTTTTCATGAGTGATCTCGACGCCTTTCGGCCGTCCTGTCGATCCGGACGTATAAAGTATGTAAGCCAGTCCCTTTCCGGATGAACGCGGCGTGACCGCCGGCGAGCCTTCAGCGATCTCCTCCAGACAGATCTTGCCGATCGTCACGCCGGACACGACACCCGCATATTCATCGCTGAACAGGACGAACCTTGAACCGCTGTCTTGAATAATAAAATTGACGCGAATATCGGGAGTGCGCGGATCAATCGGGACGTAAACCGCTCCGATCTTGAGAATTGCAAGTACGGATGCAATCAGATCCAGGTTATGAAACAGGACAACACAGATCCTGGTGCCTTCGCCGCAGCCGGCCTCCAGAAGACTTGCGGCAATGTCGTCCACTCTGCGTGCGAGATCGCCGTAGGAATAGTCGAAACCCTCGCATGTGACGGCTATATTTTCCCGGTAAGCGCAAAAAGACAAGTCAATACAATCATATACGCTTTCTGGCCGCAGGTTTGATGCAGCAACGGCACTCTTCGTTCTGTTTTCCGGATAATCCTTGTTGGCTTCCATTGAAGTCACGGTCACGCGCTACCAGAGATTGGATTAAATTCAGATGCAGCTATAGCTTGTTTTCATTTCTTGCAAAAGCCATTTCAGGTAAAATTGCCGGCAGATACCGCCAGCTAAAGCGTGCCGCGTTAAATTGAATTCAGGAAATCGCCCGAACGCATTTGCAATGCAAACGCTGCCTCGGGCGTCTTCCTGAAACCATGAATCCGCTTAAACGCGACATGCTATAGGCCAGATCAATTCGCGATCATCCAAACCCAGCCTGCTACAGAAGCAACGCCGGCGCATCCGCCTACGCGCAGAACTACCTGGCACGGCGTATTTCAAATGAAAATCTGAAGGGGAAGTGGTGCCCAGAGCCGGAATCGAACCAGCGACACGCGGATTTTCAATCCGCTGCTCTACCAACTGAGCTATCTGGGCGTGCCTTGCGAAGCGTCCGGAACGGTATCCGTTCGCTGAAAGCCCGGTTCTTATAGAGGCTCGCCATGACCTTGTCCAGCGCCCCGGCAAAGTTTTTTGCCGGTTCGCGGCAAGGCAACAGGGAAAAACGTCTCCAGCGGTTAAATGTCTGAAAAACAATAATTTTCTCATCGCGTCGATACCGTTGACAGCTTCGCTCCGGCAAGGCCGCAACAGTGAGCGATGGCACCGCGAACCAGCCGTCTTGAAAGTCGCCGGACAAGGCGGTCTCAAGCGCGCCGCCGTGGCGGCGCGCTTTCGTGATTTGGGACGTTTCCGGCCGGCCGCAGACTTACTTCACGGTGATGCGGTCGTCGGTATAGGCCGTGTAGCCGTTCTGGGCAGCGAGATATTCGGAGACCACATCGGCCAGGTCCGGACCGAAATCATAGGCGTTCATGCCGTTGGTCTCGAAAATGTCGTAACCGTCGCCACCGCCGCGCATGTAGTTGTTGGAGACGACGCCGTAGACCTTTTCCGGATCGAGCGGCACGAAGCTGTCACCCTCCTGGACCATCACATCGGAGATCCGCTCGCCTGCCGGTTTGGCGGCGTCGAAGCTGTATTTCAGGCCGGCGACCTGCGGGAAACGGCCGGCGCCTTCTTCCACCTGGCTCACGCCGTTTTCAAGGGCGGCGATCACGTCAGATCCCTTGAGTTCGAAGGTGGACAGCGTGTTCTGGAACGGCAGGACCGTGAGAACTTCCCCCATGGTGATTTCACCGCCATCGATGGCGGCGCGCAGACCGCCACCGTTCTGGACGGCGATCTGGACACCCTGGTCCTTCACACGCTCCAGCATGGCATCGGCGACCAGAACGCCCATTTCGCAGACCTTGGCCCGGCAGACTTCCCGGTCGGCGCCGATCGGCGCCGTGGCCTGGGCAACGACTTTCTGACGGATTTCGTCAAGTGGTTCGGCCAGCGCCTTGATGCGGGCGACCAGTTCCGGATTTTCAACGACCTGTCCATCGATGATGATCGGCTCGCCGGCGGCTTCGGTGATGACACCGTTGTCGTCGAAGGTCACGTTCAGTTCGCCCAGGAACTTGCCATAGGCGTAGGCCTGGACGATGGCGGTCGGCGTGCCGTCCGGTCCGTCGATCATGGTCGGATAGGGGCCTTCGGCCTTGTCCGACGTGTTGGACAGATAAGTGTTGGAATGGCCGCCGACGATAACGTCGATGCCCGGCGCCCCGGCGGCGACTTTCTGGTCGACCTTGTAGCCGGAGTGGCTGAGGACGATGATCTTGTTGACGCCTTCGGCCGCGAGCTTTTCAGCCTCCTTCGTCACCGCCTCGACCGGATCGGAGAAGGTGATGTTCGGGCCGGGACTGGCCAGTTCGTCGGTGTCCTGCGGTGTCAGGCCGATCAGGCCGATCTTCTCGCCGCCGCGCTCGATCACGATGGAGGGTTTGAGGACGTCGGCGAGCTGCGGTTCGCCGGACACATCCGCGTTGGACATGAGAACCGGAAAATCGACCGAATCCATGAAGCCGCGCAGGATTTCCGGGCCGTCGTCAAACTCATGGTTGCCAACGGTCATCGCGTCGTAACCGAGCTTGTTCATGAATTCGGCAGCGGCCTTGCCCTTGTAGTAGGTGTAGAACAGGGTGCCCTGGAACTGGTCGCCGCCATCGACAAGGATGGCGTTGTTGCTGGCCGCGCGGCGGTCCTTGATGACCGTATCCAGACGCGCGGTGCCGCCGAAGCATTTGCCTTCCGCGTTGTCTTCGGCGCTACAGCTCGAATCGTATTTGCTGATCGGCTCGATGCGGCTGTGAAAGTCGTTGGTGTGCAAGATCGTCAGAGAATAATCAGCAAAAGCTGCTGTCGACAGCGCTGTCGTCATGGACAGCACCGCGGCGCTCAGAAAACGTTTGTTCATCGGACCCTCGCCCTTCGGATTGGTTATCGTGCCGAGCCCGGAGGTCGTGTGCTCCGGCTCTCACCCCCCGCTTCCGCTCTGGACCCCTTGCCGGCTTGCCGCCGACTGGTGCGGCCAGGCAAACCACAACCGGGATCGAACGGACCGGGCCTGTCGGTGTAGAGCGATCTTGGTGCAGATTTATGACGGCTGCAAGTGACTTACGCAAAGTCAGGCCGATTGAAATTTAGCCATATAAATAAATTGCGCAATCAAGGGAGCCGTTTGCGCCCCGGCAGGATGGAAGGCGCGATGAAAGACGCTTGGGCGCGCCGGTCATTCGTCCGGAATATTACTGTCGTCAATATCGTCGGTTTCGACCACGGGAATGGAATAGCTTCCCGTGAACCAGCGGTTCATATCGATCTTGGCGCAACGGTCGGAGCAGAACGGGTAGTCGTCCGGCGTCGACAGTTTCGAACAGATCGGACAGGGACGCATGCGGCGCTGCGGTTTCTGGGATGTGGTCCCGGCCATGACGGCCTCCCCTTGTTTGTGTGACTGAGCGAATGGCCCGGCCGACGATCAGGCGGCGGCTGTCGCCCAGCCCTTGTGAACCGGATATCCGGCCGCGGCCAGCAGATACGCGGTCTCCACCAGCGGCAGCCCGACGACAGCGGGATAGGAGCCGACCAGCTTGACGACAAAGCTGCCCGCCAGGCCCTGGATTGCATAGCCCCCGGCCTTGCCGCGCCATTCACCGGAGGCGACGTAGTCGTCCATGTCCTTGCGCGACAGGCGCTTGAAGCGGACACGCGTCTCCACCAGCTTTGAGCGCACCTTGCCGTTGGCTTCAGCCACGGCAACGCCTGTGAAGACCCGGTGTCCCCTGCCGGACAGGAGCGACAGGCACATGAGCGCCTGATCCGTAAGCTCCGCTTTCGGAAGGGCCCGGCGGCCGACGGCGACGACCGTATCGGCGGCCAGAACCACACTGTCCCGCAGGCTGTCCGAAGCGTCGACCGTCTGACGGACGGCTTCGGCCTTCGAGCGGGCCAACCGCAGCGCGAGAGCGCGCGGCGTCTCATGCTTCTTCGGCGTCTCGTCGATATCGGCAGGCAGGAGATGATCCGGTTCCAGCCCGATCTGCTGCAGCAGCGCGAGGCGGCGCGGCGATGCGGAGGCCAGGATCAACTGAGGGGCATTCATCATGAAAACGCGAACCTTGCAGCCAGGGTCACCTTGCAATCCGCTTATTTGAAGCGGTAGGTGATCCGCCCCTTGGTGAGGTCATACGGGGTCATCTCGACGAGAACCTTGTCGCCCGCCAGAACGCGGATCCGGTTCTTGCGCATGCGCCCGGCTGTGTGGGCGATGATTTCGTGTTCATTTTCAAGTTTTACGCGGAACGTCGCGTTCGGCAACAGTTCTGTTACGACGCCCGGAAACTCCAGAGCTTCTTCTTTGGCCATTTGATATCCTGAATAAAGCGGGGCTGCCCGCGGGTGCGGGGGAAACTAGCGGATTAGGGACAGAAAGTGAACCTTTCTTTCCACCGCTCAACAAAGAAACATTGGCGTCCGCATTTCCCCTGCGTCGAATATGGGTCTTCAAGCCTTGTATGGAAGGCAAGGACCGCGCAATTGCGCCATTTGCCGCGTCGTTACAAGGCGCGAGGAAACCCGTTGCGTCCCGATCTGGAAACCAATTTCCGGCACGCCGGCAGTTCTCAGGCAGGTCAGCCGCTCGGCGGCGGGGCCCAGTCGAGGCGCTTCTTGATGCGCATCATCAGCTGATCCCTGACGGCCCTGTATTCGTTGAGAATCTGCTCGCGGCTGCCTGTCGCCATGGTCGGGTCGAGCGTCGGCCAGTATTCCACGTCGACGGCCTCGGTCCGGGTCATGTCGAGCGCCTTGTGGTGGGCTTCCGGGGCCAGGGTCACAACCAGATCGAACCCGGATTCGTCCAGCTGCTCGAATGTCCTCGGCTGGTGTTTGCTCATATCCACGCCGATCTCGGCCATGACCGCATCGACGAACGGGTCAATCTTGCCCTGGCGCACGCCGGCGGAACGTACATAGACCTGGTTCGGAAACAGTTTCCGCGTCAGGGCCTCGGCCATGGGCGAGCGTACGGAATTCATCCCGCAGGCGAACATTACCGCAGTCGGACGCAGGCCCGGCCCGGTCATGCCGGTCAACCCTTCCAGTGCAAGGCATAGACAAGCGTGAACAACCGCCGCGCGGTTTGCATGTCCACGTCGACCTTGCCCTCCAGCCGCTCCATGAGGACGGTAGAGCCCTCGTTGTGGACACCGCGCCGGCCCATGTCGATGGCCTCGATCTGGCTGGGCGTCGCATGGCGGATCGCCTCGTAATAGCTCTGGCAGATCAGGTCGTAGTCCTTGACGATCTTGCGCAGCGGCGACAGGGACAGGACGTGGGTGATGACCTCCTGCCCGTCTTCCGTCCTGATCGCGAAAATCAGTTTCTTTTCGATCACCGAGAGATTGAGGATGAACCTGGCGGACGGATGGCCCACCGGCTGGAACCTGTTTTCCTCGATCAGGTCGTAGATCGCGACCGCCCTGTCGTGCTCCACTTCCGGGGTCGAACGGGAAATGGAGGCTTCGTCAAGGATCACATCCACCAGCTTGCCGCCGGAGGCGCTCGGATCGGTGTCCGCTTGCGGTTCGCTCATGCTTCAAAAGCCTCTCTTACGTCCCGGCTACAGGTTCAGTCTGATGGAAACAGAGCGCGCGTGCGCGCACAACCCCTCCGCTTCACCAAGGGCGATGGCCGCCGGGCCGAGCGCTCTCAGATTATCCGCGCTGCATTTGAGAACCGACGTGCGCTTGACAAATTCCAGCACCGAAAGGCCGGAGGAAAACCGGGCCGAGCGCGCCGTCGGCAAAACGTGGTTGGAGCCGCCGACATAGTCGCCGATGGCTTCGGGCGTGTAATGACCGAGGAAAACGGCCCCGGCATTGCGCACCTTTTTCAACAGCGCTTCGGGATCGGCCACAGCCAGCTCCAGATGCTCCGGCGCGATCCGGTTGGCGAGCGGCATGGCCGCTTCAAGACTGTCCACCAGAATGATCGCGCCGAAATCCCGCCAACTCGCGCGGGCGACGTCTTCGCGCGGCAGTGTCTTGAGCTGCGCCTCGACGGCGGTTTCCACCTGATCGGCCAGATCCGCGCTGTCCGTGATCAGGATCGACTGGGCAGCGGTATCGTGTTCGGCCTGCGCCAGAAGATCCGCCGCCAGCCAGTCCGCGTTGTTATCGCCGTCGGCAACGATCAGGACTTCCGAGGGGCCCGCGATCATGTCGATGCCGACCGTGCCGAACACCCGGCGCTTGGCCGCAGCCACAAAGGCATTACCCGGACCGACGATCTTGGCGACCGGGGCAATCGTATCGGTGCCATAGGCAAGGGCCGCGACCGCCTGGGCGCCGCCGATCCGGTAGATTTCCGTGACGCCGGCGATCCCTGCCGCCGCCAGAACCAGTGGACTGAGCACGCCGTCCGGGCTCGGCACCACCATGACGATGCGCTCCACGCCGGCAACCTTCGCCGGAACCGCGTTCATCAGCACGGAACTCGGATAACTGGCCGTTCCTCCAGGCACATAGATGCCGACCGCTTCGACCGCGGTCCACAGGGATCCCAGTTCCACGCCGAGCGCATCGGTGTAGCGGTCGTCCTTCGGCATCTGCCGGGCATGATGAGCGTGGATCCGGTCATGGGCGAGCTGCAACGCATCCAACGTTTCGCGCGGAACCTTTCCGGCGGCGGCTTCGATCTCCGCGGACGTGACCGTCAGCTCCGCCATGGCGGCCGCGTCCAGCCGGTCGAATTCGCGCGTGTAGTCCAGAACGGCCCGGTCGCCATGGGTGCGGACATTTTCAAGGATATCGCGGACGATGTGATCGACATCTTCCGACACTTCCCGCTTGCCGGCCAGCAGGTCCGCGAATTTCGCCTCGAAACCGGCGTCCTTGTCTGAAAGGCGTTGAACCACGCAACTCTCCATTATTTTGAGCGACAATTCTCAGCGGCTGTTATCAGCCCCAATTCCCGGTCCTGGCGTGCAGGCATTGGCGCAATCAATCCAGATCGTGCCGCGGCAGGTTGGGGGTCGACCAGGCAGCGCCGAGGTCGGAGAGCTGCGCCTCGATACATTCCACGTCCAGGATCAGGCTCGCGCCACCCGAAAAGGCAAGCTCGATCTGGCCGGACGGTTCTTTCTCGGGTTTGAAGGTCACGGCGAGCAGCTCCAGCACGGCGCCCTTGGCATCCTGGCGGATATTCTGCGCCTTCATGGCGTTGACCTGGGCAAAGGCCAGCGCCGAGCGGCGGCGCTCGTGTTTTTTAGACCGTTTGTCGGCCTGCTTGTCCCAGACAAAGCGGTTCACGACGAAAACCGCCTTGTTCTCCTTCGGCAGATAACGGATATCGGCGACGGTCAGGACGGCGTCCTGCAAATGGGCGGAGAGAACCTGAAGGTCCTCCTGATCAAGGGCGGCGAGTTTCAATTGATCCATAGCGGTCGAATTCTGCTCCCGTCATACATTTTCCGGCAAACCGCATATAAGCCCGGCCTGCCCGGTTCCCAAGGCTGTTGACGTAAAGGGGAATGAGGGATTTGGCAATCGGGAATAAGGCGCACCCCTGACCCGGACGGCTTTCCGGCTATCGCGCCCGCGCCTGCCCGTACCTGGCGGGACCTAGCTGGAAATCCGCTCGATCTGAGCGCCGCAGCGGGTGAGCTTGTCTTCCAGGCGCTCGAAACCGCGGTCTAGGTGGTAGACGCGGTTGACGGTGGTTTCCCCTTCCGCCGCGAGACCGGCGATCACCAGCGACACGGAGGCCCTGAGGTCGGTCGCCATCACCGGCGCGCCGCGCAGGGTGGAGACACCCTCGACAGTCGCCGTGCGGCCGTCCACATGGATGTTGGCCCCGAGCCGCGCCAGTTCCTGCACATGCATGAAACGGTTCTCGAAGATGGTTTCGGTGATCCGGCTGGCCCCGCCCGCCTTTGTCATCAGCGCCATGAACTGCGCCTGCAGGTCCGTCGGGAATCCCGGGAAGGGTTCAGTGGTCACATCGACGGGCTGAATGCCGTTGCCGTTGCGATACACCTTGATGCCGTCCGCCGTCTGGGTGATCTCGGCGCCGGCCTGGCGCAGGGTGTCCAGCGCCGTTTCCAGAAGATCCGACCGCGCGCCCCGCAGCAGCACATCGCCGCCGGTCATGGCGACCGCCATGGCATAGGTGCCGGTTTCGATCCGATCCGGCACGACGGCATGGCGCGCGCCATGCAGGCGCGGCACGCCCTGAATGCGGATGGTCGAGGTGCCCTCGCCTTCGATCTTCGCGCCCATCGCCTTGAGGCACTTGGCGAGATCGACCACTTCCGGCTCGCGGGCCGCGTTGACGATTTCCGTTTCGCCCTGCGCAAGCGTCGCGGCCATCATGATCGTGTGGGTGGCGCCGACGGAAACTTTCGGAAACTCGACGCGGGCGCCCTTGAGGCCACCGGGGGCCTTGACGACCACATAGCCGGCCTCGATCTCGATATCGGCGCCGAGCGCGGCCAGTCCGTCGATGAAGAAATCCACCGGACGGGTACCGATGGCGCAGCCGCCGGGCAGCGAGACCCGGGCTTCCCGGCAACGGGCGACCAGCGGGCCGACAACCCAGAAGCTGGCGCGCATCTTGGAGACCAGCTCATAGGGCGCGGTGGTATCGACGATCTCGCGGGCGGTGAGGTTCAGCGTCTGTCCGGCCAGGTCATCCTGGCCGTTGCGCTTGCCGTTCACCGAATAGTCGACGCCATGGTTGGAAAGGATCTGTGTCAGCTGCGCCACGTCGCGCAGGCGCGGCACGTTGGTCAGCGTCAGGGTCTCGTCCGTCAGGAGCGAGGCGATCATCAGCGGCAGCGTGGCGTTCTTGGCTCCGGAAATCGGGATGACCCCGTTCAGTTCCCTGCCGCCGACAACCTTGATACTGTCCATAGTCTTCCCCGAACCCGAACCGCGGACCGGCGCGGTCTTTTCCTGGAATCTCCCGCGTCCGGATGAACGCAGGCTCTGAATATTTCACGGCCGATCATCTTCATATAGAGCACTTAAGAACAAGGCTGATCCGGCCAAACTCACACAAGTCCTGCGATCTACACGCAACTTGTGGCCCATGCAAGGCAGACCATGGGCATTGCAGGGGCAATCAATCGGGCGAGCAATCGCCTTAATTGTCCCGTCAGTCCGCCTCACTCCTCCTTGCGGCTTTTGGCGGCGCTCTTGCGGCGGCGCAGGTTGGCCCTCAGGGCCTCGGCAAGACGCTCCTGCCGCAAAGTTTCCCTGTCCTTGCGAACTTCCTTGTCCCCGGTCCCGGCCGCCTCGCCGGGTTCGTTGGCAACCGGCTGGCCCGGCTGGTCTTTTTCGCTCATGGCAATGCGCTTCAAATGACTGGATCCCCTTCTCTTTACCAAGCCCGCCCTGCGGTGAACAGTCCGCTTTGTCGATATGCAGCCATCGCCTTCCTCCCTGCATCTGCCTTGCAACCCGGCCCAGCCTGTCGGATCGGGGGCTGACCTCTTCATCAAGTGGCGCGGTCCGAGTGTCGCATTTCCATCGGGCAGCGCATGTCGCCCCCTATCCGGCGTCGACACCCCCTTTTCGCTCCCGGCTCCCATATGAACCACCCCCGGCCCGACCGCACCCGATATCCACAGGCGGCAAAACCCGCGCCTTCGCAGCAGGTTACAGGGCGAAATCCGTCCCGTGAGGCGATGTCTTCCGCCGGCCGGATTCGAGGGTGGGAAAAAATCGAAATCACCGCTTGCGTCCCCGGCCCGCATATGGCAAAAGCGCCCTCAATCCGGTCGGCCCCGCTGATCGGACCAGGCATTTGCGTCCTTAAACCCGCGCTTTTCCCCTAGAAAAGCCCAAAGCGGCCCGCCTCAAAGACGCACCGGATGCTGCCGTAGCTCAGGGGTAGAGCACTCCCTTGGTAAGGGAGAGGTCGAGAGTTCGAATCTCTCCGGCAGCACCATCCAAACCATTGATTTCACATATTTTTTTGGTATTGACCTGAGTACACTACAGTCACTGCACCCCGGGGCCGTGTGAGCCTATACTCCGATTGCCCGCTCAGAATTTTTTACCAAAAACATTCCCATCGCCGCTCCCGCAATTATGAGGCCATGGACACTCCAAACTCACCGGATAGAAATTCCAGAGTTGCCGCATCGCGCAGTTTGCAGACGACATTCTGGTTGGCGAACACTCCCCGGAAAGTCTTTGCCTCAGTCAACGGAAATGCCCTGATCCAGTTCACGCCTACCGCATATTCAGCGAGGTCCTCGTCATCCCTGTCATGGGCGAGATTGGGTTGAACCAGATCGGCGGACAAAAGGCTGCCGGTTTCGGTGACAAAGTCCTTCACCATGACAGATGACGCGGTCACTTCGCCATAGCCAACATAGCCGCGCCCCTTCTGATAGGCAAAGATCTTGTCGCCGACGGACAACTGATCGAACTTGCCCGAATAGAGCCGTCCATTGCCTGCGGCGATGAAGCCATGACGGCGCATGTCTTCCCACGATCGGTGCTCGCTTTCACCGACATTGACATACCAATAGCCTGTCCAGGGAGCCTTGACCTTGGCGGCAGAACGCTCCTCGACCTCTTCCGGGTCCAAGTGCCAGTCAGTCGCCAGAAGTTGCCGTTCACCGTCCTGGAACACCCGAAACAACGCCGTGTTGATGGCCATGTCGTAGCGGTCGTAGAGATATTCAACGATGCGGGTCGTCGTGGGGTCGAGTTCACTCGCGATGATGACCAGTTGATGATCGCCGTTCAGTGTTTCCGGCAAGCTCCGGTCGAACCGTTCCCTGAAGGCAGCCGGCAGCGGCTTGGAAAGATAAGCATTGGCGATGTCGTGAACCTCACGGGTATGAAGCATCACCGCCCAACTGGCGTAGTCAAGGATCTGGGCCACGATCTCGCGCGGGGTACGATCCCGTTTCAGCTCGAGAATTACGAGATCGCCAGACGCATCCAGCCCCAGCAGGTCCAGCCGACCACGGTTGTCGATGGTTATCTGCCGACCGATGATCAGCACATCCAGCCCCAGAATCGCCGGATTTTCAGCCACCCAGGTTTCAATTTGATCTTCAGTCGCAAGAGACGCCTTGGCGATCGGCTTCAGCCTGCCTGCAGAAACTTCAAAAAGATTGCTCATCGAACACTCCCAGCCTATCTTTTTCGCTGTTACTGCAGATGCGCAATTAACCTAGACCAGTAGAGTTCACTTGCGCCAGCCATGGAAAGCTTTGCGTCCTCGCGACCGTCGCCCATCATCGAAAATCCCATAGACTTGAGATATAGGGACTGGTCATCGTGCTCAACAGTTAGGCTTTCATTCAAACTGTTGGTGTCTTCCGTAGTCCCCTCCTTGTAACTGATGGCGTCAGCGCCAAATGCACCGCCGCGGAATATTGTGCAGGAGGCTACTTCTTCACCCTCCCTGTAGATCTTGGCCTGGAATAGGTTCGCATTCACTTGCCTAAGCCGATGACTTATGCCCCCGTTCCTCTCGCATAACTCGTTTAGTGAACCCTCAAAGTACTTTGCGATATGTTCAAACGTCTCATCGAGAAACTGATCTTTGTCAGCTTGAGTGAACGACTTTTTGAGTCGAAGATTTGAGGAACGAGGCAGCGCGGACACCTTTGCCTCTACAGGTTCCGTTGCCTTCATATCTGCCTCAATCCATAAGTGCGTATCCAGCGAATCTTGTCCCAGATCCAATTCCTCGACCGCACGCCTAATCTGGTTAGAGACGTCTAAAAAGGCCTCATCCTCGTCCGGCCATTGAGTTATGGCCCTGCCATCCGTCGGCACTACTAAAAAGTCCGCCAACTCGGTATGCGTCCAGTCGCAAGGTCGCAAGATGACGGATATCAATCGCGCCTCGTTGTTCTTATGCCTCGCTAGTGCGCGGCTTTTCTCAATCTTGTAACAATAGTCTGAAGCAAGAAAGTCAGGGCTTATGAGCAGAAGAATGACGTCAGCTTCGTTCAGTTGCCGGTCTATTTCAAAGTTCAATCTTGTGCCGGGGGACATGCGCCTGTCGTGCCAAACCTCTATCAGCCCCTGCCGTTGCAACATGGTAAGTTGAACCTCAAGCCGATCTCGCAAGGCTTCATCTTGGTGGCTATAGGAAAAGAAAATCTTGGCCGCCATCTGCTCTCTAACCTCTGTCTTTCGCTCATTTTCGAGCGATTGCTCTTCTTCTGCCAGATCAGCGGGCCTTCAAGAGGTCGGCTAAGATCATACCCGGCAATCATTGAGAGCGAATTTCACAAAATAAAACTAAGAGAAGAATCAGCTGACTGTCCATAGTTCACGTCGCCCCCTTCCTCTCCCCCGCTAACGTCACCACAACCACAGACAACCACTAGGAATCAGATGTCCGCAGAACGGGTTCGCAGGATCAGATGAACAAGGCCGCGTGGGCAGCGTGTGACACGTTTCGGGGCGTGGTCGATCCGTCGATCTACAAGGACTATATCCTGACTATGTTGCTCCTGAAGTACATCTCGGATGTGTGGAAGGACCACGATGAGGCCTACAAGGCAGCGCATGGCGATCATCCCGAGCTGATCGCGGCGATGATGAAGGACGAGCAGTTCGTGCTGCCGGAGGGGCCAGCTTTGATGCTCTCCATGCTCAGCGCCACAAGGCCGGGAACGGGGAGCGGATCGACCGGGCTCTTCATGCCCTTGAGGAAACCAATGGAACGAAGCTGAGAGACGTTTTCCAGGACATTTCCTTCAACGCCAACAAGCTGGGCGACGAGGAGCAGAAGAACGACATCCTGCGTCACCTGATGGAAGACTTCGCCAAGCCGACTCTGGACATGCGGCCCTCGCGGGTCGGCACTCTGGATATTATCGGCTGGGCCTACGAGTTCCTGATCTCCCGCTTCGCCGCCACGGATGGCAAGAAGGCCGGGGAGTTCTACACATCCGCCGAGGTTTCACAGCTCATGGCCAGGCTGGTGGAACCCCAGGAAGGCGACGAGCTCTGCGACCCGACCTGCGGGTCCGGCTCCCTGCTCCTGAAGTGTGCCCGTGAAATCAGATCAGGCAACGGCAAGCCTCCCTTTGCATTGTTCGGTCAGGAGGCCATCGGATCCACCTGAGCGCTCGCCAAGATGAACATGTTCCTGCACGGCGAGAGCAACCACCAGATCGAGTGGGGCTACTCGCAGTCAATATTGCGAGCGCCCTTCAGGCGCCGATGCGATCAGAGCCGAAAGCTCCGGTTTCGAGCGTCTACCGCACCTCAGCGATCAGCAATATACCCTCTGCCACGAGCGCTGGCCGGTCGGACCCTTTGAGCTCAATTGTGGACCGGATTTCGATACGAACGCTTGTGCCTCTCTGGCTGGCTCCTACGACCTGCTGACGTAATCGGACGTTGGATCCGACTGGAACCGGCGCCGTGAAGCGCACGCTGTCATAGCCGTAATTGAGACCGGCGCCGCGTCTGGCGATGGAAAAGAGCTGGCGCTGCAGGCGCGGGATCAGGGCCAGAAGGAAAAGCCCGTGGGCGATGGTGCGGCCGTCCGGCTGTTCGCGGGCGGCGCGCGCCTCGTCGATATGGATCCAGTGATCGTCGCCGGTCAGCTTGGCGAAAGCGTCGATCTGCTGCTGGGTGATCTCCGTCCAGTCCGTCACACCAAGGTCCGCACCGGCATGAAGCGCGAAATCCATTGGTTCGGCCAAGCAAAGCATTTTGATATCCTCCCCCAGGATCGACAATTTGTCCGGTGCATAAACTCAATAAAATATAATTATATATTTTTATTCGCGCAAGCGACCGGTTCCGGTCACTCGAAAGAGCGATACCAACGAGAAGGCGAGAGATTGCAGGGTTGCTCATTCATGTGGAGCAAGGGAGAATTTAATTAAAAATCATATAATTGACTTTTATAATTTCGCCCCATAGCGTGGGGGCACCTCCGGAGCCCGACCGGATTGAAATTCCGTTCACCGCCGACCGCGCCAACGCGCGTGCGTCCACGGTTCAAGCCGAGGCCAGCAAGCCGCCATGCCAATCACCGACGACATGATAATCGAAGCCACCGGGGAGCTCTATTCCCGCTCGCTCAGGAAAGTCCCTGAAGATGCAAAGGCAGCGCTGGCCGCCGCCATGCAGACGGAAACCAGCGAAACCGCGCGACAGACCCTCAAGTTTCAGCTCAAAAGCGCCGAGATGGCCGAAAACAAGGACAGTTTCGTCTGTTCCGACAGTGGTGTGCCTGTCTATTTCGTCAAGGTCGGCAGCAAGGCCGAGCTTGACTGTGATTTCAAGGCGTCCATCCGAAGAGGCTATGAAACACTGGTTGAGACCATCGATCCCCCGCTCCTGAAACACGTCACCAACCCGATCACCCTGGAACGCGGTTATCACGGCAAGGACATGCCGATCGTGACCTACGATTTCGAGAGCGGCGTCGATTATGTCGAGATGGTCTGCTCACCCAAGGCGCTCGGGTCGGGCCGCTGGGCCGCTCTGGAACTCTTCACCTTCCCCACCCTTGAGGAGATCGAGACCTATATCCTGGATGTCGCGATCAAGGCCGGCGCGCAGCATTGCCCGCCTGTCCTCATGGGTGTCGGCATCGGGGGAACCTTCGACCATTGCGCGGGTCTCGCCAAGAAACAGACCCTGCGGCCGATCGGCGAGAAGAACCCGGACCCCGTGCTGGCGGCGATGGAGGCGAGGCTGACCAAAGCCATCAACGGGCTTGGCTTCGGACCGATGGGAACAGGCGGCGACACAACCGTCCTGGGCGTACATGTGGATTTTTCGAGCGGGCATGGTTTTACCCCCGTCGCTGTGTGCTTCAACTGCTGGATCAACCGCCGCGCCCGTGTGCGTATCTGGGGAGACGGACGCATGGAGTGGTCGGAATGAGCGTAACCGAGCATGAGCTGACCCTGCCCCTCAGCCATGAGGCGGCGCAAAAGCTGAACCTGGGGGATTTCGTCTATCTGACGGGGGAAATCTTCGCCACCGCGGGCCTTCCGACCCATGACCGGCTGCTGAAATGCCTGGAGGGCGCCGAACCCTTGCCGTTCGACATGAGCGGAAGCGCGCTCTTTCATCTTGGCAGCCTGAACGAGGAAGCCGAGGACGGTTCGCTCAGCATTGTCTACATGAACCCCACGACCAGCACCCGCTTCAACCGGCATATGCCCCGCCTCATCCCCGGGCTTGGCCTGCGCGCGACCGGCGGCAAGGGCGGGCTGGATGCGGCCTGTGCCCGCGCCATGGCGGAGAACGGCTGCGTCTATCTTTCGTTTCTGGGGGGCGGCGCGCCGATCATCACCGCCGGTATCCGCAAGGTCACCGGCATCGGCTGGCCGGAAATGATCTCGCACTACCGGATCGCCCGGATCGAGGTCGAACGCCTCGGCCCCCTGACCGTCGGGATCGATGCCCGGGGCAACAGCATCTACGACCGGACCTCGAAAGAATCGCTCGAAAAGCGGGCGTCCATCCTGGACGCGATGCGCGCCGAGCGCGACAGCTTCGAAGCCTGAAAGGCCTCAACCGGGACCTGACGCCCGGTGCGAACGACCGGTCAAAAACGTCCGTCAGAAGGTAAAGAGTGCCTTCAAAACCGGTCGTCCGATCCCGCCCTGAAGATCAACGCTCCATTGCGTTGGCGCGGAGGGGAAGAAAAAACTTGCGCCACCGATGAAAAAAGTTAAAAACTATATTACTAGCTTTATGAGATCGCAGGAAAATAATGCGCGTGTCATCGGGCTCGAATAGGGAGGTTTACCACATGCCGAGTTTTCACTGGAACAAAATTCGCCGCACGCTTGCCGCAGGCGTCATCGGCGGGCTCGCGGCCGTTTCCGCAGGGGCCGCCATGGCCGAGGATTATCCAACCCGGCCGATTACGATGGTCGTCGGTTTCCCGCCAGGTGGATCGACCGACGTTGTCGCACGTATCCTCGCCGGACACATGGCCACGACACTGGGTCAGCCCGTTCTGGTCGAAAACCGGCCGGGCGCCGGTGGAACGGTTGGCATTTCCCACGTCGCCGCTTCCGCGCCCGATGGCTATACGCTGGGTGTCAGCGGCGTCGGCGCATCGATCCTGATCGACGCCCTGGGCCGCGATTCCGGTTATGACATCGACAATGACCTTGACGTGATCGGCGTCATGGGAACCCTTGGCCTCGTCATCGTCGGCCGCAACGGACTTGAGTCGCAAACGCTGCCGGAACTCATGGAATACGCCAAGGCAAATCCGGAAGCCCTCACCTATGGCAGTTCCGGGGTCGGAACACCGGGTCATCTGGCGATGGAATATCTCAAGAGCCTCGCCGGCGTCGACATGCTGCATATCCCCTACAAGGGAAACACGCCGCTGTTGAACGACGTCGTGGGCGGGCACGTCGATATCGCCATGCTGACGACCCCGGGCGCGGCCGAGCACGTCCGTGCCGAGAATATTCAGCCTTTCGCCGTATCCTCGCCCGACCGGTCCTCGCTCATGCCCGATGTGCCTACCGTGATCGAAGGCGGCTTTGAAGGCTACACCGCTACGCTTTGGAACCTTCTGGTGGCGCCCAAAGGCACACCTGCCGATGTTCAGGCAAAACTGTCAGACGCTCTGAATGAAGCAATGAAGGATATCCGCGTGGTCGGTGAATTCGCCACGAAAGGCCTGGCACCAACGATCACCAGCCCGGCAGAAGCAACTCAATTCCTTGCCGATGAACGCACGAAATGGAAAAGTGTGATCAAAACTGCGGGTGTAACGAAAAAATAAGAATAAAATGGAGTGTGGCGGTTGCGGCCGCCTCGCTCCGCACGCCAGGATTCAGAGAACTCCATGAAAACCGTATCGCTTCGGCTTGTCGTTGCCGCACTTCTGGCTGGAATCGGCCTTACCGCCCTCGTCGTCGGATCGACCTATGACCTTGGCTCGGCCCGCAGAATGGGCCCCGGTTACTTTCCAGTGGTATTGTCTGCCGTCCTGGTCCTGCTCGCCCTGGCGGAAGGGGTGTCCGCCATCGTGAAGCGCGACCCCGAAAACCCCTCTTCCAAAGTCGACTGGCGGCCTTTGCTGGCCATCCTGAGTGCCGTTGCGGGGTTCGCGATTACGATTGCGTTCTTCGGCCTGATCCCGGCCTTCTTCGTAGTCATCGGCCTCTCGACCCTTTCGGAGCGCGGCTATGGCTGGAAGCCTGCGGTTATCCTCTCGATCATAACTTGCATCGGGGCCTGGTTGTTGTTCTCGCAGCTTCTGGGAATGGCCCTGCCGCTCTTCCGCCTGGGGCTTTAACCGATATGTTTGAGAATATCCTCCTGGGTTTCGCGACCGCTTTCACGCCGGAAAATCTGGCTTACTGCTTCCTCGGCGTCTTCCTTGGCACATTCATCGGCGTCCTGCCCGGGCTGGGCTCCCTCGCCGCAATCTCGATGCTGCTGCCGTTGACGTTCTATCTCGAACCGACAACCGCCCTGATCATGCTGGGCGGGATCTACTACGGCGGCGAGTATGGCGGCTCCATCGCCTCGATCCTTCTGAATCTGCCCGGAACCCCGTCGGCCGCGGTGACGTGCCTCGACGGCAATCCGATGGCCAAACAGGGCCGCGCGGGAGTCGCCCTTTTCATCACCGCGATCGCCTCCTTCATCGGCGGCTCCGTCGGCATCGTGGCGCTCATGGGATTTGGCCCGTCCATCGCCAGGCTCGGACTTGGTTTCAGCCCCGCAGATTATTTCGCGCTCATGCTGTTGGGTCTCGTGGCGGCGGTGACTGTCGGTGGCGGCTCCGTGATCAAGGGCCTCATCATGGTCGTGCTGGGCCTGTTGTTCGGAACGATCGGCACCGACGTCACAACCGGCGATTTTCGCTACACCTTCGACTTTCTGGAACTGCGCGACGGGGTTAGCCTGGTCGGCATGGCGATGGGCCTCTTCGGAGTCTCGGAGGTTATCAGTTCAATTCGTGGTTCGAAAACCCGCACGATCACGGAAAAAGTCACGGCGCGCAGCATGATACCGACCCGTGCAGACATCCGCAAAACATTCGGCCCGATAGCACGCGGCAGTTCCATAGGCGGATTCCTGGGAGCCCTTCCCGGCGCTGGAACGGTGATCGCGGCATTCATGGCCTATGCGACGGAAGTCCGCCTCGCGAAAGACAAGACGCGCTTCGGCAACGGTGCCATCGAGGGCGTCGCCGCTCCGGAGTCCGCTAACAACGCCGCCGCCCAGACGGCCTTCATCCCGACCCTGACGATCGGCATTCCAGGCAGCGCGACCATGTCAATCATGCTGGGGGCGCTTATGATCCATGGCATCTCGCCGGGTCCGCTGCTGATTTCCGATCATCCAACCGTGTTCTGGGGACTGATAGCAAGTTTCTGGATCGGCAACGTGTTCCTGCTGGTCCTCAATATTCCGCTGATCGGCCTGTGGGTGCGCGTTCTGCAGTTCCCCTACAAATACATCTATCCGGTGGTGATCGCCCTGATATGTATCGGCGTCTTTTCGATGCGCACCAGCGTCTTCGACGTCAGCCTGGTGGTGATTTTCGGGGCCCTGGGCTATCTGTTTCAAAAAACAGGCTATTCACCTGCACCGCTTATTCTCGGTTTCGTCCTTGGACCGATGCTGGAAGAAAACCTGCGCCGCGCAATGCTCATGGCACGGGGCGACCCGGTACGCATGGTCTCGGACCCGCTGACGGGATCCCTCCTGGCCATTTCGGCGCTGATGCTGGTGTGGGCTGTGCTCGGCGGGATTCGAAACATTGTCGCGGTACGCAGCAAGGCCAAATCGGTCCCCCTCGGGGAGGGCTAGATCATCCTGTTGATGCCGGATCATTCGGACCGGAGCGAGGAGACTGGAGTTATCACACTTCAAATCTTCCCGCGGAGCCGGACGGAGTTGCACTGCCGGCTTGGCCGGCCAGACCATCCCGCGCCGCGTACGTTACCGGCGTGACAAGCGAAATCCGTTCGTTCCGCATGGCATACAGCAAGGCGCACTCCCGTTACCGGAACCGCGGGCGCGAATCAAATCAATGAATCATAATTATATATTTTTGCTTGTGCAAACGATCCTCCACGGGGTACTTACGCAAGGAACTCAACGAGGAGAAGCATGATGGCCGGAACACTCAGCCACATCCGGGTTCTGGATTTCAGCCGCGTCTTTGCCGGGCCATGGGCGGCCCAGATGCTGGCCGATTTCGGCGCCGATGTCGTCAAGGTGGAGCATGTGAAAGGCGGCGACGACGTGCGCCGCATGGGCGTGCCGCATCTCGGCACCGACGGTGAACCCACCGGCGAAACGTCATCGTTTCTGGCCATGAACCGAGGCAAGCGGTCACTCGCCCTGGATCTTTCGAAGCCCGAAGGCCAGGAGATCGCGCGCCGGCTGATCGCCGATGCAGATATCCTGATAGAGAATTTCAAGACCGGTACGCTGGCACGCTTCGGGCTGGATTTCGAAACGGTGGCAAAGCTCAATCCCAGGCTGGTCTACTGCTCGATCACCGGCTTCGGTCAGACTGGCCCCATGAAACACCTGCCGGGCTACGATCCGATCTTTCAGGCGATGAGCGGCCTGCTCAGCATGACCGGCATTGGCGACGGCAAGCCCGGCGCGGGCCCCGCCCTGGTGGGCTATTCGATCTCCGATATCACCGCGGGGCAATACGCGGTCTCGGCCATCCTCGCGGCATTGAACCAGCGCGACGCGGTGTCCGGTGAAGGGCAGTTCATCGACATCGCGCTTCTCGACACGCAGATCCACGCCGCCTCACACATGGCGATGAATTACCTTTCGTCGGGCACGCTGCCGCGCCGCAATGGCACCGCCTCGCAGATCACATGCCCGTGGCAGGTGTTCGACTGCGCCGACCGGCCGATCATGATCGCCATCGGCAACGACGCGCAATTCGCCCGCTTCACCGAATATCTGGGCCTTGAAGGTATTGCCGAGGACGAACGCTTCGCCACCAATCTGGCCCGCGTCCGCAACGCGGATACCCTGGTGCCGATGATCGCCGGCAAGCTGGCCGGGAAACAGGCCGACGCCTGTTATGCGGAGCTGGAAGCCATCGGCATTCCCGCCGGGCCGCTCAATACCTTCGATGATGTCTTCCGCATGGAACAAGTCGAGGCGCGCGGCCTGTTGCAGGAAATGCGGCACGAGACCGCCGGGCGTGTGCGCTATGTGGCCAATCCGGTGAGGTTCTCGAACGCGGACATCGTCAATGCCGTGCCCCCTCCCCGTTTCGCCCAGCATACGGATGAAATTTTGACCGGACTTGGCCTGGATGAGAGCCAGATCGCCGCGCTGCGCGACGCCGGCATCGTGAAATAGGAGGCTGCCATGAGTGGAGCAATGAACGAGGACTGGCAGGAAAACGCGCGGATGATCGTGGACAGCGCTCGCGCAGTCGTGCCTGCGGACGGGAACCTGGACCGCATCCGCAAGGCCCGGTTCCACGGATCGGGATTTGACCGGGACGTGATGCGGCAGGCTGCCGAACTCGGCTGGCTGCTGATGCGGGTCAAGGAAGACTCTGGCGGGCTTGGCCTTGGTATGCGCGAGACCTGCGCGCTGATGGAGCTGCTGGGTGGCGGGCTGGTGCCCGAGCCGGTGCTGTCTTCCATCATGGCGGCATCCCTGCTGCAAGAAGCGCTGCCCGAGGCGGCCCTGGCCGGCGAGGCGGTGATCGTCACCGCCTGGCAGGACCGGACAGGGGCTCAGGATTGGCGGGGCGGCTCAGCGGGCGGCAGACTGCTGGGTCAGAAACTCAATGTGCCCGGCGCCGCGGGCGCGGATCTTTTCGCGGTGATCACCGGCGACGGCATTGCCGTGGTGCCGCGCGATGCGAACGGTCTGACCGTTGCCGGCGAGGAAACACTGGATGGCGGCCGAACGGGTCTTCTGACCTTCAACGGCGTCGAGGTGGATTTCCTCCCTTGCGACCGGGTCGAGCGGGTTCTCCAGGATGCCCGGCTCGCCCATTCGGCCTATCTGCTCGGTCTATCCGAAAGGGCACTTGCAATCACGCTGGACTACTTGCGGGTGCGCAAGCAGTTCGACCGTCCCATCGGCAGCTTCCAGTCGCTTCAGCACCGGGCAACCGAAATGAAGATACGGCTGGAACTTGCCCGCGCGGCGATTTACGCCACCGCGCGCCGCTTCGATACAGGCGCCGATGACCGGACCTGCTCCCGGGACGCGGCCCGCTGCAAGCTGCGCGCCGCGGACCTGGCGATGCTGGTCGCGCGCGAGGCGGTTCAGATGCATGGCGCCATGGGGATCACCGACGAAGCCGATATCGGCCTTTACGTACGCAAGGCCATGACCGAGGCCAACCTTTTCGGCGGTCCGCGGCAGCAGCGCGCGACCCTGGCCGCCTTGCTCGATCAGGAGGACGCCGCATGATTTCCCTGCCCGATTACAACGCCATGAACGATGCGGATTTCCGCCAGACCGTGCGCAGCTTCGTGGAGGAGAATTACCCCGACATCCCGCGCCATGCCCTCAGCCGTCTGCACTGGGAGGAGGTTAAACCATGGTACCTGATCCTGTCAGAACATGGCTGGATCTGCCCAACCTGGCCGCGCGAGAATGGCGGCATGGGGCTGAACGCCGGCAAGCATCTTATCCTGATTGAGGAATTCGAGCGCTACGGCTGCGCCCGCGTCAACGATATCGGTCCGGTCATGCTGGGGCCGCTGCTGCTGAAATACGGTACGGAGGCACAGAAGGCGTATTTCCTGCCAAATATCCTTTCGGGCGACCACATCTGGGCGCAGGGTTACAGCGAGCCGGGCGCTGGATCCGATCTGGCCGCGGTGCGCTGCGAAGCCGTGCTGGACGGCGGCGAATGGGTGATCAACGGCCAGAAGACCTGGACCACGCTGGGAATGGACGCCAACTGGATCTTCATCCTCGTCCGTACCGACAAGACGGTCAAGAAACAGGCGGGGATCAGCTTTCTGCTCGTGCCGATGGACGCACCGGGCGTAACCATCCGCAACATCTTGAACCTGGAGCTGGAAGCGGAATTCTGCGAGGTTTTCTTCGACGATGTCCGGGTGCCCGCGGATCATATCCTGGGCGAAGTCAACCAGGGATGGACCGCCGCCAAGGCGCTTTTGGGCCATGAGCGCGTGTTCATCGGCGCGCCGCGCCTCTCGGCCAGCGCGATGTCGCGGCTGAAGCGGATCGCGCGGCGGGCGGGGGTCTGGGAAGATCCGGTTTTCCGCGATCGTTACGTCGCGCTGCAATGCGATGTCATGGACCTTACCGACCTCTTCGAAACCTATGTGGACAAGCTGCGCGGCGGCGAAGACATCGGCGCCGACGTTGCCATGCTGAAGATCTTCCAGAGCGAGCTCTATCAGAGGATTTCCGATCTGATGATGGAGGTAGCGGAAGAGGAGTCCGGCCTGCGCCTTCCTCCCGAAGCGGACAGGCAGCTTCACGCCGCCGCCACCTACCTTTCAGCCCGGCCCACAACAATTTTCGGCGGCTCGACCGAGGTCATGCGCAACGTGCTGGCGAAGGCTGTTCTCGACCTGCCGAGCTAGCGCCACAGGCCGCTCGAACCCTATATAAGTTATAAGATTGACTTTTTATGTTTTATCACTACGGTTACAGACAATTCAGGGCGTCCATGCAACGTCGGACCTTTCCGGGCTTCCCGCCCTGGCAGAGGTGATGAGAATGGGCTTCCTCAAAAGATCTGCTTTCGCGGCAGACGTGAAAGGTGTCGAATGACCGGACAAATGACCGTTCCCTTGCCCGGTGGCGGCCAGATCAATGCCCGGTTCGACGGGCCGCGGGACGCACCCCTGGTTGTGTTCTCCAACTCGGTCGCGACCGACCTTTCCATCTGGAAGGACCAGGTTGCCGCGCTTTCGGGCCGTTACCGCGTGCTGCGCTACGACCAGCGCGGCCACGGGGCATCCAGCGTTCCCGAGGGCCCCATGAGCTTCGACGACTACGGCGCCGACCTTCTGGCGCTTCTGGATGCCTGTGACGTCACCAGTTGCACATTCGTGGGACTGTCCATGGGGGCCCCCACCGGCCTTGCCGCTCTTGCCGCGCGGCCCGAACGGTTCAGCGCCTTCGTGGTGGTGGACGGGGTTGCAAGGAGCGGAGCCGGACGCGAGGCCTTCTGGACGGAGCGGCGTGAAACCGCCCGCGCCGAAGGAATGGTGAGGATCGCCACCGACACAGTCGCCCGCTGGCTCCCTGGTATCGACGCTGAAGCGCAGAAGGCGCAGGACCTTACCGCCATGATCGCCGCCACGCCCGTGGAGGGTTATGCCGCCGCTACCCAGGCGCTGCAGAGTTACGACTACAGCGCGGTCCTGCCCTCACTCACATGCCCGTTTCTGGGCATTGCCGGCGAGAAGGACGGGGCAATGCCCGAAACGATCCGTGCTCAGTTCAGCTTGGTGCCGAACGCGCAATTCACAGAGATCCCCGGTGCGGGCCACGTGCCCAATTTCCAGGAAGCCGATGCTTTCAATGCCGCGCTGCTTGCGTTTCTCGGCGTTCACGCCGCGGCCAAAACCAAGGAGCTCCGTTGATGCCCGGCCCGCTTTCGCATGTACGTGTCCTGGACCTCAGCCGAATCATGGCGGGTCCGTGGTGCGGCCAGATCCTCGCTGATCTGGGGGCCGACGTGATCAAGGTGGAACGTCTCGGCGCGGGCGACGACACCAGGCGCTGGGGTCCGCCCTTCCTGAAGGACAGCGAAGGAAACCCTACGCAGGAAGCCGGCTACTACCTTTCGGTGAACCGCGGCAAACGCTCGGTGGAGCTCGACCTGAAAAGCAAGGAGGGCCGTGACGCGGTGCGCGCGCTGGCGGCAAAGAGCGACATCCTGCTGGAAAACTTCAAGACAGGGACGCTGGAGCGGATGGGCCTCGGCTACGAGGACCTGAAAGAGGTCAATCCGGGTCTCGTCTATTGTTCTGTCACCGGCTTCGGCCTGACAGGTCCCCAGGCCCAGGACGCAGCCTATGATTTCATGATCCAGGGCATGGGCGGACTGATGAGTGTCACGGGCGGACCTGATGGCGAACCGGGCGGCGGTCCACAGAAGGTCGGTGTACCCATCGTCGATATCATGACCGGCATGTATGCCGCCATCGGCGTGCTGGCGGCTCTTTCGAACCGCGACAAGACCGGCAAGGGCGAGCATATAGACCTTGCGATGCTCGACGTGTCGGTGGCGATGCTGGCGAACCAGGCGATGAACTTCCTGGTCTCCGGCCAGAAGCCGGTTCGACGCGGCAACCGTCACCCGAATATCCAGCCGCAGAACGTCTATCCGGTCGCCGACGGCTTTATCGTGCTCGCGGTGGGCAACGACGGGCAGTTCCGCAAGTTCTGCGAGGTGATCGGGCAGGCGTCTCTGGCCGACGAACCGAAATTCGCCACCAACGCCGCCCGTGTCGAAAACCTGGAAGAGCTGGAAGGCATGTTGATCGAGGCGCTCGCCGGCCGGACGATCGCCCAGTGGTGCGAAGCCTTTGCCGCCGCCGGTGTGCCCTCCGGACCGATCAACACGATCGACCGTGTCTTCGAGGAACCGCAGATACAGCACCGCAAGATGCTGCGCGACATTCCGCACCCGCTGTCAGGTACGGTCAAGCAGGTGGTCAACCCGCTGAATTTCCGCAACGCGCCGCTGTCCTTCGACAAGGCACCGCCATTGTTGGGCGAACATACCGAAGAAGTGCTCTCGGCACTCGGACTTGGAGAGACGCAGCAATGAAGAATGGCCATGGCACAACTATCGGCGGCGGACGGATCAGCTTTCCGACACCCGAAACCATGAGCGAGGCGCAGCGCACAGTCTATGAGCAGATCGTTTCCGGTCCGCGGCGGACGCTGGTCGGGCCCTTGCGCGCGGCATTGCACAACCCGGTTCTGGCGGACCGCTGGCAGCGGCTGGGACAGGTGCTGCGGTTCGAGACATCGTTGCCGACGCGCCTGTCGGAGCTGGCCATCCTTGTGACCGCACGACGCTGGAACAGTGGGCTGGAATGGACAATCCATGCCAGCGATGCCGCCCGCGCCGGACTGAGCGCCGGCATCATCGAATCCATCCGGCTCGGCGGAACACCCGCGTTCGGAACGGATGCCGACGGCCGCGACGTTTATGCCTTCGCGGGCCAACTGGTGCAAAAGGGAGACGTCGATCCGGACACCTATGCCCGGATCGTTTCCCGCTGGGGGGAAGTCGGCGCCGTCGAACTGACCGCAGTGATCGGTTATTACTCCATGGTGGCGATGACATTGAACGTGCACCGCATTCCCCTGCCCGAGGGAATGACATCCTCCCTTCCCGTGGAACCCGGCAAACTGGCGGACATCCCCGGCACCACCGACGCCTGACACCCAGACCAGGAATTCTCATGTTTTACGACCCCCGAAGCGAGGATCACGGCCTGCCGCACAACCCGTGGATGGCTCTGATCGTTCCACGGCCGATCGGCTGGATTTCGACCGTGTCACCGGACGGCACGCCGAACCTCGCCCCCTACAGTGCCTTCAACACGGTCGCCTCCAATCCGCCTTTCGTGATGTTCTCCTCCGATGGCCCGAAGGACAGCATCGCCAATGCCGAGGCGACCGGCTATTTCTGTATCAACATCGTCAACTATGCCCTGCGCGAGAAGATGAATATTTCCTCCGCGCCATTCCCGGCCGATGTGGACGAGTTTGCGGCTGCCGATATCGCCGCTGAACCCTGCACCAACATCCCCTGCCTTCGGGTGGCGGCGGCGCCTGTCTCCATCGAGTGCCGACTATCGCAGATCGTAAGCCTGTCGCCTTCGACCGGCGCACCCTGTTCCAACCGTGTCGCCTTCGGCGAAGTGGTGGGAATTCATATCGACGACACCGTGCTGCGTGACGGCAAGGTGGACATCGAGCTCATGCAACCGCTCGCGCGGCTGGGGTATCGTGACTACAGCGTCACCATCCGATCGTTCGAAATGCCGCGCCCGGTGCCGTCCGAACACTGAACCACGCGCCAGAGACAGGTCACACGCCAATGAGCAACTACGAAACCCTTACGCTGGACGTAAACGAATTCATCGCCAGCATCACCATCAACCGCCCGCCGGTGAATGCACAGAACAACCGTTTCCGCGAGGAACTGGTCGAGGTAATCGACATGCTCGGCGACCGGAGCGACGTGCGCGCCATCGTGCTGACCGGCGAAGGAAAGGCCTTTTCGGCGGGCGCGGATCTTTCCGAACGTCCCACGCAGGAGCCAGGACACTACACCGCGCATAACCGCCGGGTCAGAGCCAGCTTCGACTGCCTTCTGGAGTGCCCCAAGCCGATCATCGCAGCCGTCAACGGCGCCGCCATTGGCGCGGGCTGCGTCACCGCGCTGTGCTGCGACATCCTCGTGGTGTCGGAAAAAGGCTTTCTGCAGATGACCGAGGTGACGGTGGGACTCGCCGGGGGTGTCGCCCATGTGCGCCGCCATTTGGGTGAAAGCGATGCGCGGATGATGATCTACACGGCCCGCCGGATCTACGGACCCGAGCTTCTGCGCATGAATACCGCCTCGGCGTGTGTGGCGCCGGAGGCGCTCATGGACACCGCCCGGGGCATCGCCGCCGACATCGCCAAGGCCAGCCCTTCCGCCGTGCGCGCGGCGAAAAAATCGTTCCAGATGACAGAAGGGATTTCGATTTACGACGGCTACCGGTTCGAACAGGGCCAGACCAAGGCGCTGTCCACATCCGAGGACACGGCCGAGGCCATGGCGGCCTTCCGCGACAAGCGCGCGCCGGTGTTCAAGACCTGAGTTCGACAAGGACCGGGCAGGTGCTCTAACGCAGCTTGACTTCGATCTTCATCATGTCGCCGCGATAGATTCCGTTGGCAAGCAGGATGATGTCGCCGTTCTGGTTGACCGCAATGCGTTGCACGCGCGCTATCGGGTCGCCGATGGACATGTTGAGATGCGTCGCGGTTTCCAGATCGGCGGAGCCGATGGTCACGATCTGGTTGGCATTCGCTACCGTCTGGCCGGGAATATCCGCCACCAGCCGCATGGCGGTGACCTTGGTATAATTTTCTTCCGGGATATGCTCGCAGATCCGCTCGTCGATAAACACATCGGCCAGCAGGAAGGCCTGGCCGTTGCGGCTGTGCTTGCGCCGCAAGTGGCGGTAGGAGGGCGCCGCATTGCCCGTGTCGCCTTCATGGCGAGGCAAATGAGCACCTGGCTCCACGCCCAGGATCTCGATCGTTGCGTTGTCGCGCGCGATCAGCATGCCCGTCCAGTCGGTCTTGACCTCGCACCACAAGTCACGCTTGGGCCGTTCCACGACAAAGGTGCCCTTTGCGCGGTAGCGCTCGATAAGACCTTCCTTTTCAAGGATGTCCAGCGATTGACGGATCGTCATTGTCGCGACGCCGCACTGTTCGGCGAGTTCCTTCACCGTGGGGATCTGGCTGCCGACATCCCACTCGCCGCTCTCGATCCGCTGGCGGAACAGGCTGGCGAGCTGGATGTAGCGCGAGACATTGCTCTTCTGCAACGCCTGGACGGTCGCGTTGTCTGACTTTACGTCTGCCATGAGGCTCCCTTAATTGGTTCCCACATAGACTAAGGGGACCGGCAGGCGCTATCAATCATAAAATCTAGTTTTAATACTTTATGCTTGTGACCGGCAGCCTTTCAGAAAGCCAGATTTCCCCTGATCAGGTCACCGGCGCCGCTGTCCTGATCGTCCACAACCGCCGTAGCGACAACCGAAGGGCGCTTCGCCATGCGGGCTTCCAGTTCGGACAGGGCAGGAAAATGATCGCGCCAGCGGCAATCGGACCAGCGGAAGTCAAGTTGCCCGAGGGCGCAGATCAGCGCGATATGACCTATGCCGAAGTCGGCGGCCTCCAGGGCCGGCGCCTCCTTTTCGAGCCGGGCCATCGCGGCGCGGGCCTTGATCAGCCAGCCCTCGGTGACCGCTTGCCACGGGCCGCTTTCGCGCGAAAGTTCCGTGCGCCAGATCAGCAGAATATCGGTCAGTCCATCGGCCAGCGCCTGCCAGCGGAGCTGATCGAGCCGCGCGACGGGATCGACGGGAAAAAGGCCGGTTCCCGACTTCATGTCGAGATATTCGCAAATCACCCGGCTGTCGAAGACGCTCTTGCCCTCGTCCGTCACGAGCACCGGGATCTTGCCGAGCGGATTGTCGGGCATCACCTGCTCGTTGGGCGGCAGATGAACCGCCACCACGGACCGAATGCATTCGACTTCGTCGAGCAGCCCGGTCTCGTGTAGCGCGATCATCACCTTGCGGACGAAAGGTGAGCGAGGGGACCAATGCAGTTTCATCATTTCACACCGCCTCCAGCGATATCGCTATGCCCTGCCCCACGCCGATACACATGGTGGCAAGCGCCGTTTTACCTTCACCGCGAGCGAGCGCCTGTGCGGCCGTTCCGGTGATCCGGGCACCGGACATGCCAAGCGGATGACCAAGCGCGATGGCGCCGCCCCGCGGGTTCACATGATCGGCATCGTCCGGCAAGCCGAGACGGCGCAGGACCGCCAGCGCCTGGCTGGCGAAAGCTTCGTTCAGTTCGATTACGTCGAAATCTGCGGGCGACAGGCCGAGCCGCGCACAAAACTTCTCCGTCGCAGGCGCCGGGCCGATCCCCATGATCCTCGGCGCCACACCGGCTGTCGCTCCGCCGGTGATGCGGGCCAGTGGCGTCAATCCGTGGCGTTTCGCGCCTTCGGCGGTCGCCAGGATCAGCGCCGCCGCGCCGTCATTGACGCCGGACGCATTGCCCGCCGTTACCGAGCCCCCCTTGCGGAATGGCGCGGGCAGCGAGGCCAGCTTCCCGGCTGTGGTCGCGCGCGGGTGCTCATCCGTGTCGAAGACGACAGGGGCGCCCTTGCGTTGGGGAACGGCAACCGGGACGATCTCTTCGCTCAGCACGCCGGAGGCTATCGCCGCCGCGGCGCGATCCTGCGATCTGAGCGCAAAGGCGTCCTGATCCTCACGTGAGATACCGAACTCCTCCGCCACGTTCTCCGCCGTTTCGGGCATTGAGTCCGTGCCGTAGACCCGGTCCATCTCCGGATTGATGAAGCGCCAGCCGATGGTCGTGTCCTCCATGGCGCTCTGGCGGGAAAAAGCGCTGGTGGCTTTTGGCACGACGAAGGGCGCGCGGCTCATGCTTTCAACACCGCCGGCGATGGCGAGATCGCCCTCGCCGACCGCCAACCGCCGCCATGCGGACAGAACAGCGTCCATGCCCGAGCCGCAGAGGCGGTTGATCGTGGTGCCGGACACAGTCTCCGGCAGGCCCGCCAGCAGCAACGCCATGCGCGCGACGCTGCGATTGTCCTCACCAGCCTGGTTGGCGCAGCCATAGATGACGTCCACGACGGCATCCCAGTCGAGGTCCGCGTGACGGTCCCGAAGAGCCTTCAGCGGCAGCGCGGCCAGATCGTCGGTGCGGATCGACGACAGGCTGCCGCCGTAGCGGCCGATCGGGGTGCGGATATAGTCGCAGATATAGACTGTCTGCATCGCTCAGCCCTCCTGTGGGATTTCAATCTGGTCGAGAATTCTGTCCACCGGACCGGTGCGACGCCCTGGCCCGACCGCCTCGGCCAGGGCGTCGAGATCGGCACGCAGCGCCGCCCGGTCCTGCTGATACGCCCAGTAAAGTGGGCCGCCCCGCCAGCGCGGGAAGCCATAGCCGTTTGTCAGCGCCACATCGACATCGGAGGCCCGCTGCGCGACGCCCTCGTCCAGTAGACAGGCCGCCTCGTTCACGATGGCGGCCAGCAACTGGCGCTGGATGGTCTGCGTATCGAAACCGCGCGCCGTTACACCGGACTCAGCCCTTGCGGCCTCGATCAGGTCCGCGACTTCCGGATCGGGCTGCGCCTTGCCCGAAGCATAATCGTACCAGCCCTTGCCGGTCTTGCGTCCCAGCCGGCCGGCTTCGCAAAGCCTGTCGGGAATGGTGACATAGCGCGCCTTCGGGTCCCGTGTTGCCGCCTGCCGCTTGCGCATGGCCCAGGCGATGTCGAGGCCCGACATGTCGGAGACCGCAAACGGTCCCATGGCGAAGCCGAACGATGTCGCGGCCGCATCGACCGCTTGCGGGGAAGCCCCGTCCAGCACCAGAAGCTCGGCCCGGCGGCGATAGGCGGCATAGATGCGGTTGCCGATGAAGCCTTCTCCAACACGGGCAACGACGGGTTGCTTGCCCAGCTTGCGCGCCAGTTTCAGCCCGGTTGCCAGCACGGCATCGGAAGTCGCGCCGGCGCGCACAACCTCCAGCAGTTTCATGATATCGGCGGGGCTGAAGAAATGCAGACCGAGCACCCGTTCTGGCCGCGCCAGTTCCGCCGCCATTTCGTCGATATCGAGATAGGAGGTATTCGTCGCAATGATCGCCTCGGGCGAAAGAACCGCCTCAAGCCGGCTCAGAACGTCCTTCTTGACCGACATTTCCTCAAACACCGCTTCAATGACGAGGTCGCAACCGCTCAACGCGGAATAGTCCACCGCGCCACTGAGCGCCGCCTTGCGGGCGTCTGCGGTCTCGGTATCCAGTCGCCCCTTGCGGACCTGCTCCGCCAGGTTCGCGGCAATCTTTTCCATAGACGCCGCCAGCGCGGCCTCGTCGCGTTCGATCAGGACAACGGGAAGTCCGGCAGCGAGAAACGTCCGGACGATGCCCTGCCCCATCGTGCCGCCGCCAATCACGGCAACGCTTGTCACCGCGCGGGCAGCCGACATGTCGAGCCCGTCGATGGAAGCGGCCTTGCGTTCGGCGAAAAACAGGTATCGCAGAGCGACGGCATCCGCGCTCAATCGTAACTTCTGGAAGACCGCACGTTCATCGGCCAGGGCCGCCTGCGCGTCTCCGGCGGAAGCTTTTACCAGCCGGATCGCTTCGGCGACGTTGGGGCGTCCCTTGCCGCGCCTGAGCGCCGCAGCAGCGGCGGCCTCGATGGCTTCGTCCGGCTCATTCGGCGGAGTCAGGTTCCTGGCGATCCGCTTGGGACGCCGTTCCTTGAGGAATGCTATTGCTGCCTCCAGCAGATCGCCTTCAGCGAGGGCATCGACCAGCCCGATGTCATGCGCCCTGGTTGCCGGAATACGCGCGGCGCGGCAAATAAGGTCGATTGCAAGGGCACGGCCGACAAGACGCGGCAGGCGCTGGGTGCCTCCCGCGCCGGGAACGAAACCAAGGCTTACCTCCGGCAGGCCCACTTCGGTGTCCGGCGCGGCGATGCGATAGTCGCATCCCAGCGAGAGCTCCAGCCCGCCGCCAAGGGCCACACCGTGCAGCGCCGCCACGACCGGGAAAGGCGCCTGCTCGAGCGCGGCGATCACATCGGGAAGTTCGGGCCAGACAAGCGGCTTGCCGAATTCCCGCAGATCCGAGCCGGCGACGAAGCAACGGCCTGCCCCGATGAGCACCGCCCCGCTCGCGCCGGCGGCGTGAGCGGCCTGGATGCCTTCGACGATGCCCTTGCGCACTGCATGAGATCCGGCATTCACCGGCGGATTGTCGATGGTCAGCACAGCGATTTCACCCTGCATGGCGAAATCCACCCGCCCCGGTGACTGGTGAGGCGCTTTTTCCGTAACGATCTTGTTCACGTCTCTTGCACTTTCGTTTCTTGATTTGCGTGCCTGATCAGCCCGCGATGCCCGGCAGCGCCCGGACCCACGGGACCATGATCGCGGCGACCTCGTCCGGCTTTTCGTCGGGCAAGGCATGGCTGGCACCGTCGACGGTTACCAGGTCCACACGCGGAGCGAATTCCTGGAGGTAGAAGTCGCGCGCATCCGCCGGACGGAAAGGATCCTGCAACCCGACAATATCGAGGATGGGAGCCGTCCCGGAGGACCACCAGCTGTCCCGGCCGGTTTCGGTGCGCGCGGCGCGCTGAGCCTTGACCAACTCCCCCGACCAGCCCTTGAGCCAGGGACGCGGGTCATGGCCTTCGGCGAAGAAGCACAACCGCAGCGCCGCCAGTCTTTCCGCTTCCGGGGCATCCGGGTCCATCGCGACATCGATCCCGCGCGACAATTCCGATGGCCATTTTCCACCGCCCGCCGCCAGAAGGACGATGCCCTGAACCAGATCCGGCCGGTCCTGGGCCACGGTTCGCGCGATCCAGCAGCCATAGGCGTGACCGACGATCACGGCGCCGCCTCGCCCCGCTTCGGTTTCGAGCGCAGCGGCGGCATCGGCCGCGAGGTCGTGGAAGTCTATCCCGTCGAGCGGCCCCTCGCTCCGGCCGGTCCCGCGCGGCCACGGCAGGACCACGCGCAGACCGGCTTCGGTCAGTTTTTCGGCCAGATGGGCGAAATCCTCCGGTCCGCGCCCGGTGGAGGCGACAAGACAGAGTGTCGGCGCATCATCGCCGTCGGGACCGCTCACCGTATAGGCGATGCTGGCGGCACCGTTTTCCACAAACCTGATTTCGCCGGACAAAGCGGTGCTCAATGGCCCCTCCTTCATGTCACGCGCATCCTTCATCTTTCAAGCGCACTGGAGACAGCGCCAAAGGGCGCTTTTGCATGGTGCAGCGGCAGCGGGCGGGGCGGCGTCGCTCATGTGAGCTCGCGCAGCGGCGTGCCATCGAGCCAGGCCAGAATGTTTTCGACCGCATCGGAGTAGTAGACGCGATAATTCTCCTCCGTGACGTAGCCGATATGCGGCGTCGCCAGCACGTTGGGCAGACGGCGGTAGGGATGATCGTCCGGCAGCGGCTCCTGCCCGAAGACGTCGAGCACGGCTCCCCCGATGCGCTTGTCCTCCAGCGCGGCGATCAGGGCTTCTTCATCCGCGACCGGCCCGCGAGAGGTGTTGACGAAGACCGCGTCGCCTTTCATCTCCCGCAGCAAGTCCGAGGAAATCAGCCCCTGCGTTTCCGGCACAAGCGAGAGCTGAACGGTGATCACGTCGCTGGTCTGGAAAAGTTCCGGCAATGTCACCGGTTCGATTTCCAGCGCCCCGGCGCGGGACGCCAGATCCGTTCGTGTCCAACCGCAGACCTCCATGCCGAAGGCCTGACCGAAGCGAACCATCCGGCGACCAAGTTTCCCCAGTCCGACGACACCCAGTTTCCGGCCTTGCAGCGAACGGCCGAGACCCCTCTGCCAGGGACCGCCCGCACGAAAATTGGCAACTTCATCCGGCAGCTTGCGCATGTAGGCGAGAAGTCCGGCCCAGGCCAGCTCCGCAGCCGGGTTTCCGGCGGCGCCCGTGCCGCTGACAGTGATGGCAAGGGCGTGGGCGGCGTCCAGATCGATACTGCGGTTGCGCGCGCCGGTGGTCACCAAAAGCTTCAGCTTGGGCAGCCGTTTCAGCAGGCTGGCGGGGAATGGAGTGCGTTCGCGCATGGCGATCACGATGCTGCAATCGGCAAGCGCCTCGGCGACCGCGTCCTCGTCTCCCAGATGTGTGCCGTAACGGCGGAGCGTGACGCGACCATCGAGGAGCGACCAGTTGGCGCAAGAAAATGCCGCATCCTGATAATCGTCGAGAATGGCACAGATCGGGAGGTCGTTCATGGTGATATCCATATTGGAAAGGGCCGGCCCGGGCGGGCCGGCCCAAAGACAGTTACTTCTTGATGCCCTGTTTTACCGCAAGAGCTTTCCATTTGTTCAACTCAGCGTCCACTTGCTCGGCGAAACCCTCGGGCGTGCTTTCGCGCAACGTCCAGTCAAGCGGCGTGACGGTGGCAACGAACGCCTCGTTCTTCAACGCGGTGTTCACGTCGGCGTTGAGCTTGCGAATGATCGCCGGATCCGTGCCGGCGGGAGCGAACACGCCGACCCATTGCTTGATCTCGAGATCCGGGAAGCCCAGCTCTCCGGTCGAGGGGACATCGGGCAGCGCATCTATCCGCTCGTTGCCGAGCACCGCCAGTGCCTTGACCTTGCCGTTCTTGAGGTTTTCACCGGCCGAGGAGACGGAGGAGCCATAGATATCAGTCTCGTTCGACAGGATCGACACCACAGCCGGGCCGCCGCCCTTGAAATGCACCACATCGACATCGGCGCCGCTATCGGCGATGAATTTCTCGATGGCGAAATGGGTGGTCGTCCCAAGCCCGGCGGTCGCTGCAAATTTCGGAGCTTTCTTGCTGGCATCGATAAATTCTTCCAGCGTGTTGAATTCCGAGTCACCGTTGGTCACCAGGATGTAGGAGACATGCCCCACATTGGCGACCGGGGTCAGGTCCTCGCGCGGATCGAAAGGCAGCGCGTCCTGGATCGCGGGCGCGGTTACGAAAGCCGAAGTGGTGATGAGCAGCGTGTGCCCGTCAGGCTTGGCCTGCGCCGCCTGCGCGGTGCCCACCATGGAGCCGCCACCCGGGCGATTGTCGATCACGACCGGCTGGCCCCACTGCTCTTCAAGGTAAGGCGCAAGGTGGCGGGTGAAGACGTCCGTATTGCCCGAGGGCGAATAGGGCACGATGATCGTTACCGGTCCGCTGGGAAAGTCCTGCGCGGCAAGCGGCTGGGTCAGTCCCACAGCCATCAGCGCGGCTGTCAGAATGGATTTCATGGGTTTCCTCCTGGGTTGTCAGTCATTCAGGCGTCGGTTGCGTCCCGCGCCAATGCCACTTCTCCCTCTGGCGGAGCCCGGCGCTTGCGCACCGTTTCGGAGCTCCAGATACTCCAGATCAGCACCAAGCCCGTAAGCGCCATGATGGTTGCGCTGATGGGACGGTCGAAAAACGTCATGAAATCTCCGCGCGACAGCACCATTGCCCGGCGGAAATGCTCCTCCATCAACGGCCCCAGAACGAAGCCCAGAAGCAGTGGCGCACCGGGGAAGCGGAAGATCCGCATCAGGTAGCCAAGGGTGCCGAAAGCGGTGACCATCCAGATATTGAGTGTCGAGAACCCCGAGGTGTACGCCCCGATGCAGATGAACATCAGCACCGAGGGAAACAGGATGTGGTAGGGAATGGTCAGCATCCGTACCCAGACCCCGATAAGCGGGATGTTCAAGAGCAGCAGGATCACGTTTCCGACCCAGAAGCTCATGATCAGCCCCCAGAAAAGCTCGGGCTGCGAGGAAATCAGGTTCGGTCCGGGCGCGACGCCGTGGATCATCAGCACACCCAGCATGAGCGCCATGGTCGCGCTGCCCGGCACACCCAGCGACAGTGTCGGAATGAAGGCTGTCTGGTCCGCCGCGTTGTTCGCGGCTTCAGGCGCCATGATCCCTTCGATCGCACCCTTGCCAAAGCGCTCGGGTGTTTTCGAGATCCGCTTTTCGACCGCATAGGACAGAAAGGCCGCGATGGACGGGCCGGTGCCCGGCAGCGTTCCGAAGAACGAGCCCATAGACGCCCCGCGCAGCATCGGAAACCAGGACCGGCGCACGTCGTCCCGGGTGGGTTTGATCGCGCTCAGCTTCAGGGTCTCGGGATCGATATCCGCCGTCTTGACACGCCGCACCGACATGATGATTTCGGCCACGCCGAAGATACCCATGGCAAGCGCGATCAGGCTCACGCCTTCCAACAGGCCGAGAACGCCGAAACTGAAGCGAATTGTGGCGCTTTGCGTGTCCATGCCGACGAGCCCGATGATGATGCCAAGAACCACCATCGCCAGCCCCTTGATGGCCGAGCCCTCCGAGATCGTGGAAGCCGCTACCAGCCCCATCAGCATCAGGGCGAAATATTCGGCCGAACCGAAGCGCAGCGCGTATTCGGCGATGACCGGTGTGAACAGGGTCAGAAGAATGATCCCGAAGGACGCGCCGAAGAACGACGCCACCGTTGTCATGAACAGCGCCACTCCGCCACGGCCCTGCTTGGCCATCGGATAGCCGTCAAGACAGGTCACGGCGTTGGCCGGCGTGCCCGGCAGATTGAGCAGGATCGATGCGGTGGACCCGCCATAGGTTGTGCCGTACCAGATGCCGGCAAGCATGATCAGCGCGGTCGTGGGCTCCAGGTGAAAGGTCAACGGAAACAGCATCGAGATCGCGGCCAGAACGCCCAGCCCCGGGATAACGCCCACCAGCGTGCCCAGTAGCGCGCCCAGGAAGCAGTAGAAGATGTTGGTAAGGCTCAGCGCGACACTGAAACCAAGCCCTATATTGCCGAGGAATTCCATCAGAACGGCCACCGGATCAGCGGAATGGGAAGTCCGAGACCGACGACAAAGACCAGCGGCGCCATCAGGCAGAGCGCAAGGCAGAGCAGAACAAGACTGACGGGCCGGATGCGCAGTTCGGCAAGCGACGAGATCACCACGATGGCAACAATCGCCGGGATCAGGCCGAAAGGAACAATCGTCAGCGCAAAGGCCGTGACGCCGCCCAGCACGAACAGTGGCGAGAAGAAACGGATATCGGGACGGCTACCCGTCCGGCGCAGCGCCTGCAGCGCCAGCGACACCCCCAGTGCGGCAAGCACCACCCCGAGAATTGCCGGAAACATGCCCGGCCCCATCCTCGGCAGGGTCCCAAGCGGGTAATTGCCGATAGAGACAAGGCTGACACCGGCGCCGACAAAAAAGAGCAGCATACCCCCGACCAGGTCGGTATAGTCGAATCTGTACATCTATCCTCACCGGGGGGCGACTGGCGGCTCCACAATCTCTGCTGCATCCGCGACGGAAGCTCGTGAACCCCGTACCCGGACATCGTACTTTCGAATGAAAAGACTATAAATACAGCTTATTGTCAAATAGGCATTTGAGCCATGTCTCCACGAGTTGTCCCGACCTCGGAATTGCAGTGAATCCTCGCATCACCGGGAATGTCACCGCAAGTTGCACCGAGCCCTCATGTCCGCGTGACAGCGAGCGGGCCGCAGGCGACCTCTCTCGAGACCGTCGTCGACACCGGGAAATTTGGCTTATTAAATTATTTTTATAGCTCTTTATATTAATTGCGAAACCTCGCAATCGGACGATCGGTGCGGGTGATTTGCGCCACCGCGTTCCAATTGAAAGCGTCACTGAAGTTGCTTGTGCCCATCATGGCCTCCTTGCCTTAAAGTTAGGGAAGAAGGCGTCTACAAATCCGGGAGCTATTCAGACGAAGATGGCCTCTTTTTTGTAGATGTTTGGTACCTCTTGATACCGGCTGTGCTGACATGGCTACCGTTCCGGTCGCGTACCAGTGTCATTAATGACAGATTTATGTTAGTTTTGCGCAAATTGTAAAACATATGGGGGGGGGCCGACATGAAGCGTCATCTCAATTTCACCCGCCGCCAATGGCTCGCCTCAGCGCTTGGTTTCCTGGCGACGACATTCTCCAGGCCGCTCTTCGCCCAGGCAAATATTCGGTATGTCTCACCGCAATACATCGCCGTCCTTGCCCCAGGTGACGCAAGGAAGGGAACTGGCGCAGAAACATGGGGACTCTGGCGCGAAGATCCCGGCCCTATTGGCGTCTATCTGTTGTTCTACCAAACATTGCAAAAAGCAGCCAATATCGCGCCGGCTGGCTGGCGTTTTAATATCGACGATTGGTGGCTGGATGAAAACGGCTTGATCATGAAAGCGCCTGAGTTCCCGATTCCCGCGGGAGAATATTACGTCACGAACGGCGTGGATCAGTCATCTTTACTGACTGTTGAAAAACCAGACGCAGACGGAAAACAGGCGTGGTCACTGTCAGATGACAAGACCATCGGCAATGTCACGCACGGCCCTTGCCGCTCGGCTCGCTACACTCCCGAAGGCGCATCCGGCACGTGTTCTCCCGAAGGCGCCAACCGTCAGGTATTCCCGTTGAAACCTGAAGAAACCCCACCGCCTGTTCAAGGCTGCAACCGCAAAGATTACGCCGTTCTCATTGTCTTTGGCTTTCCAGCCGAAATTTAGGAGACACCTCGAAGCGTATCTGGCGTGTCCGACCGGTGAACTCGAATTAACGGTTGCTCTTGCCAAGAACACCCATTCACACTGCTTTTGTCGTTCATTGGGCTGGGCCCAAAACCGTCGCTGTGGACTTGGGCTTCTGACTCATGCTTTGCTCCTGAATGGTGAAGATGAGCCAAAATCTCTCCCTTGAGCAATCAGCCAATTGTGTTCCATACTCGCTGACGGGGAACCGCGGGCGATTGGGTTGGCCCGGGTCCACGCATGGAAAGCCAGGGCCCGGTCATTCAATGCAGAGTGCGGGCGCTCGCCTTTGACAGCCTCCAGCCATAGCAGCCGCATCGTGGCTCCCGTGTTTCGACATGTACCTATCTCGTCATTCCTGGAGACCGGCAGTTTGCAGCTGTCGTCACGGTCCGGTTTTTCATGAAGTGCTCATGACCTGCTCTTGCGAGTTTCTCTATCCGGCCGCACAAAGCGGAGCGTTCAGCACCAGGGCGTAGTCAAGCGGCTTTCGCTGGGAAACGGGAACCTTCAGCGTCTTGGGAAGCAGACCGAAGCCGACCATTGTGATCACGAGATCGCTTTCCGGAAGACCTGTGAGGCGGCGCAGCCTGCGATCCTGATCGTGTGTGACCGACCAGTTCAGCATGACGGCACCGAGGCCTTCAGCGTGAAGCCCGTATGCAAAGCTCATGGCGAACATGCCGCCATCGACCCAGGCCTGATACCGCTCGTGCGCATGCTCCCAATGCGACAGGTCGGAGGTAATGACGGCCACTCCCCCAAGCTGATCGCCGAAGCCCCGGTTGCCGTTCTGGAGCGAAAGCACACGTTCAACGCTCTGCGGAGCCGTCCAGACATGGGCGCGGCAAGTCTGGCGATTGCAGGAAGACGGCGACTGCTGGGCCGCACGGACGGCCCGCTCAATCGAAACACGCGGAACCTCGCCTTGCGCATATGTGCGAATTGAATGGCGGGCTTGCGCAAATGAGAGGAAGTCGATCATGCCAGCCGCGCGGATATCCTCGGAAGTGACGGTTTCCACTCCGCCCCTCAGTCCGGTGCTTGCGCCTTTGCCGTGCCGCGCGACCACCTGCGCGATCGCATCAAGATCCTGTCCGCTGCCTTCGTTGAACGCCAGATAGTCCTCCAGCGTCCGCAAAGCGATTTCCGTCGTCGCATCGGGCCCGAAGTGGCCGATGTAGCTGTCGATGTCGGACGCCAGCATGAGCGCGCGGTCCAGCCCATGACCCTGGGCAGACCCCTTCAGCGCGCCGCCGTATTCGAGAAAATGCAGGCTGATGGCGATGCGCGCCCTGAGGTTTTCCCGCGACTTCACGTGGCCGGTAAAGGAACTGCGCCAAAACCGGCGCGCGTCGCGAAACCCGTTGGCAAAAAGGGCGGACAGGGAACGGATCTGCCTGGAAAACGGCGGGCGTGGCTCGAGCAGAGAACCGGACATAAAGACTGCCTCCAAAATGCTGCAAAGCGAATTCTGGTCTCGATTTCATAGTCGTGCAAGTGCGGACGCGGAAACAAAGGATAGGCTTTTAAGGTTATTATCCGGAAAAATCCGCAGGTCAACTAACTGATTTATTTATATAAAAAATAGATACCCTATACTATAGGAGTGTTTTTTAAAATTTTAGATTAGAAAAATTTCTCCAAATAAGCACGAAACCTATTCGTGAAATGTCTTCCTCTCATTCCCTTCCGCCCCACACTATGAGACTGCAAATTGCCTCGTAATCCGGCAGGGAGAATTTCTGTGCACCAGCAGGTTCATGTCCGCATCATATCCCCGATCACCACGACCGGCTTTCGCACGGATATCGACATCAAATCTCTGGAGGCGCCAGGTCTCGTTGTTTCGGCCACACAGATCTCCAAAGGTCCCGGCTCCATCGAGAGCGAGTATGAAGGCGCCATGGCCGCACCCGATACGATCGCAAGGATCATCGAAGCCGAGCGCGAGGGCGTCGATGCCTGTGTGATCGACTGCATGGGCGATCCGGGGCTGAAGCCCTCCCGGGAGGCTGTGACAATTCCGGTGCTCGGCCCCTGCAACACAAGCATGCATGTTGCCGCGATGCTCGGCCACAAGTTTTCCGTCGTCACCGTCATGCGCCGTCTTCTCGCCCAGTTCGAGAACGCCGCGGCTCTTGCCGGCCTGTCCACACGGATGGCCTCCGCGAGATCCGTAGACATTCCGGTTCTGGACCTGGAAAAGGACATGGAGGCGACACGAGCCGCACTGATCGAAGAGGCCCGAAAAGCAGTTGAAATCGACGGTGCCCACGCGGTCATTTTCGGCTGCACGGGTCTCTTCGGCTGCGCGGCCGCCGTTCGGCAGGGACTGCTTGGGCACGGCATCGATATTCCGGTGATCGACCCCATACCCACCGCCGTCAACACGGCTGCCGCGCTGGTGCGCAGCCACCTGAGCCACTCGGCGCACACCTTTCCGCTGCCGCCCCGCAAGGCGATGCCCGGATACGACATGCCGGATCTTCACACCGTGGCGGCGGAGTGACGCAATGACCGAGCTGACAGCCAGCCCTCCTGACAGCCCCCCTGTGAGCGGCACGCGACCCGCATGGCTCACGCCCAATCTCTGGTGGCTGGTAATCCCGGCGATCCTGTTCATTCTGCTTTTCTTCCTGATCCCGGTGCTGTCGTTGTTCGCCTCGAGCTTCGACAAGGCCATGCCGGGCCAGATTACCTTCCAGGGCAATTTCTCCTGGGACAATTACGAACGTATCTTCACCCGCTCGCTCTATTACACCGCCATCTGGCGCTCGGTCTGGATCGGTGCCGCGGTGGCGGCGGTCTGCCTGGTCATCGGTTATCCGTTGGCCTTCATCATCGCCCGCAGCCTGAGGCCGGGCATCGCCACACTGATCACCATCCTCGTTCTCTGCTCCATGCAGCTCGACATGGTCATCCGTCTCTACGGCCTCATGGTGCTGATGGGCGACAAGGGCCTGATCAACAACGGACTGATCGCGCTCGGCATCATCTCCGAACCGCTGCCGCTGATGTATAACTGGGTCGGCGTGATCGTCGGTCTCGTTCAGGTGACCCTGCCCTTCATGATCCTGTCGCTGATCGGCTCGATCCGCTCGATCAACCCGGCCCTCGAGGAAGCGGCACGCAGCCTCGGCTCCTCGCGCTGGCACGTCATGCGCACGATCACCTGGCCGCTGTCCCTTCCCGGGATCTACGCCGGAACGCTGCTGGTCTTCGCGCTTGCGATCTCCTCCTATGTCGTGCCGGCCCTCATGGGCGGCTGGAAGGTGATCACCCTGCCGATCCATATCTACCAGCAGATCGCGGAAGTCGGGCGCTGGCAGTTCGGCGCCGCGGTCGCCGCGATCCTGTTCCTCACATCCCTGTGCGCCATGGCGCTCTACATCGTCGCCCTGCGGCGCAACGCCGGAGGCCGTGTCTGATGGACGATGTCAATCCGGTCCCCCTCACCTTCCGCTTCATAGCCGCCCTCGCCCTCATGGTGCTGCTGGTGCCGGTGCTGATCGTGGTGCTGGCGGGGCTCAATTCCGGCGAATACCTGACATTTCCGCCGGAAGGCTTCTCACTCCGCTGGGTGGAGAACTTCTTCACCTCGCCCACGTTCCTGCCGGCCTTCAAGCTGTCCTTCGGCCTGGCGCTGGCGACGACACTGATTTCCACTGTGCTCGGTACGCTGGCGTCGATCTTCCTGACCCGAAGCGCCAGCAAGGCGCGCGAATTCCTGCGCGGCCTGTTCTTTCTGCCGGTCGTGCTACCTGGTGTGGTGCTCGGTCTCGCGCTCTACGTCTTCTTCATCTGGACCGATGTCGGCCTTGCCCGCAGCCTGGCGGGACTGATCATCGGCCATGTGCTCGTTACCATGCCCTTCGTGATCGCAACGGTAACGGCGTCGCTGGTCGATCTCGACCTGTCGGTGGAAGAAGCCGCGCGATCCCTGGGCGCCACACCCCTTCAGGCCTTCTGGAAGGTAACGCTTCCGCTGATCACGCCGGGCATCTCGGCCGGCTCGATCTTCGCCTTCATTGTCAGCTTCGGCCAGTTCGAACTGACCCTGTTCCTGGCCACGCCGGACCTGCAGACACTGCCGCTCGCGATCTACAGTTCGCTTCGCTACGCCTTCGAGCCGACCGCGGCCGCCGCCGGCATCTTCGCCATCTGCCTCGTCACTGTCTCAACACTGATAAGCACAAGACTCTCCAATCTGAAAAAGCTGTTGAGCCGCCGATAAGACGTCAACCTCCAGAAAGGGAATATGCATGAACGATGAAAAAAAGGGCCTCAGCCGCCGCACGCTCCTGAAAACGGGTGCCGCCGCAACAGGTGTCAGCCTGTTTAACATCAATCACGTGTGGTCGCAGGACGTGACCTATTCCGGCGAAGTGTTCGATGCGGGCGGCGCCGTTCTCAATATTTCCGAATGGGGCGGCTACTGGGAGGAAACCCAGAACCAGCTCCTGCTCAACAAGTTCCAGAAGGATTTCAACTGCCAGATCCGCTATGACAGCACCTTCCCCTGGTTCCCGAAATATGTCGCCGCCGGACCGCAGGACCCGCCATTCGCCATGACGAACTGGAACATGCCTGAAATGTTCAAGACGGCGGGTGCCGGCGACTATTTCATGGAGGTCGAGGAGGTCAAGGCGAACGTTCCCAACAGCGCGGATCTGTGGGACTTCGCGATGCAGACCGGTGTCGGCGTCACCTGGGCGTTTTCCCGCTACTGTTATGTCTACCGCACGGATGTGGAAGTGGCGCCGAAGAGCTTCAAGGATTTCTGGTTGCCGGAATATGCCGGCAAGCGCGGAACCTACATCACCTCCAACACCCTGCAGATGATGTTCTTCATGGCCTCCTGTAACGCCTTCGGCAGCGGCGAGACCGATTTCGACGCCGGTTACGAAGCCATGCGCAAAGCCATGCCGATGAAGATCTCCGACTTTACCGGCAACATGGCAACCTTGGTCGAGCGTGGCGAAGTCAATATCGCCGTGCAGAGCGACGCCGAAGCCCTCCTGCAGAAGGAAAAGGGCGTGCCGGTCGATCTCTATTACTGGGACGAATACAAGGGCATCCTGACCCAGACCAAGACGATCAGCAAATACGCCGATCCGACGAGCAAGAAACTCGCCTTCGCGCTGCTGAACCGCACCCTCGATCCCGGCTACCAGTCCGCCTTCGCCGACACCTTCTGGATGCGTCCGTCCAACAAGAAGGCCGTGATACCGGAAAAGATGGCGGCTCTCGGTGTGGCCAACACGGCCGATGCGACCTCCGGTCTGCATATTCCGGACTGGTCCGCCTATCTCGTCGACGAAATCGATATCGTCGAGACCACCAACGAGATCTTCGGTTCCTGATCCCATCTCCGCAAGACGCGGCCGGGTCCTCCCGCTTCGGCGGGAGGCACCCGGCCGCGGCGGAAGCTCCTGAACCCATCCAAGACGAGGCAATCACTCACGTGTCGGACATTCGGCTGGAACAACTCACAAAGAGCTACGGCGATTCGGTTGCGGTGGACTCCGTCTCTCTCCAAATCAGGGAAGGCGAGTTCTACGCCCTGCTCGGGCCGTCCGGATGCGGCAAGTCGACGACCCTGCGCATGGTTGCCGGCTTCGTCAAACCGACCGCCGGGCGGATCGTCGTCGACGGTCAGAACCTGACGCCGCTGCCGCCGGAAAAACGCGATATCGGCATCGTCTTCCAGAACTACGCGATCTTCCCGCACATGTCCGTGGCGGACAACATCGCCTTCGGTCTCAAACTGCGGAAGAAATCACGCAGTGAAATCGACACGGCGGTGCGCGCGGCGCTGGAACAGGTCGGCCTGACCGGTTTCGAGGATCGTTTTCAGCGCAATCTGTCAGGCGGCCAGCAGCAGCGCGTCGCCCTCGCCCGTGTGCTGGTGACGGAACCCCGCATACTGCTTCTCGACGAACCGCTTTCCGCGCTCGACAAGACGCTGCGCGAGGAAATGAAATTCTGGATCAAGAACCTGCAGCAGAAGCTCGGCATCACCACGATCTACGTCACCCACGATCAGGACGAGGCGCTGACCATGTCCGACCGGATCGGCGTCATGCGCGCGGGTCAGATCGAGCAAAGCGGCACACCGCAACAGATTTATGAGGAGCCCGGGACGCTGTTCGTCACCTCGTTCATCGGCCAGTCAAACATTCTGGACGTCAAATGCCTGGAGGTAAAAGAGCACAAGGCCACGATCGAACTGGGTGGCCAGGTGCTTCAGGCAAGCACGCACCACCTGATCGGCAAGGGAACCGGGGCAAAGCTGGTGATCCGGCCGGAAAACGTCCTGATGGGCCAGGAAGCCGAAGCACAGGGCGTTCCCCTGCTTGCCGCCACGGTTCTCGATGAAACCTATCAGGGGGCGATGCTGCGGTACCGGCTCGAAGTCGCCGGACAGGAAATCGTCGCGGAGCGGCAGAACCAGTTCCACCTGGAAAAATGGGACCCGGGAGCCGTGGTGAGGATCGGCTGGACGGAGCGCAGGGCACGGGTTCTTCCCGAAGATGGAGCGGGCAGTTCCAGCGGTTAACAGGCTCCGAAAACAGGAAGACAACACAGTAACTTAACGAAATTCTCGGCGAGCACCCGCTCGCCGGGCAAGGAACAAATCTGGCCTTTTGAGAGAGGATCCGCCAATGCGAGTAGGCATTGATGTGGGCGGCACGAATACGGATGCCGTCATTCTGGACGGCGATACCGTCGTCGCCGCATGCAAGTCGCCCACCACACTGGACGTCAGTTCGGGCATCTCCGCCGCCCTGTCCGTCGTCATGGGAGACAGCGGCGTCCAGCCGGACGCCATCGATGCGGTGATGATCGGTACAACCCATTTCACCAATGCGGTCGTCGAACGCCGCCGCCTGCTTGAGGTGGCCGCCATCCGGATCGGCCTGCCGGCCACGCGCGGCGTCCCGCCGATGACGGACTGGCCGGCGGATCTTGCCGACACGCTCGGACGGCACACGTTCATGCTGCACGGCGGCCATGAATTCGACGGCCGCGAAATTGCGCCTCTGGACGAAGCCGGGCTTCTCGAGGTCGCAAAGGAAATCAGGGCACGGGGGATCCGGTCGGCGGCAATCACCTCTGTCTTCTCGCCGGTGACCGCCGTGATGGAACTGCGTGCCGCCGAAATCCTGCGCGAGGAATGCCCGGGCGTCGCCCTGTCCCTCAGCCACGAAATCGGGCGCGTCGGTTTCCTGGAGCGCGAGAACGCCGCGATCATGAATGCCTGCCTGGCCGAACTTTCCGTGAAAGTGGTCAGCAGCTTCCGCGCAGCTCTTGGCGAGAAGGGCATCACCGCACCCTTCTTCATCAGCCAGAACGACGGTACGCTGATGACCCCGGAGCATGTCGAGCGCTACCCGGTGCTGACCTTCGCTTCCGGTCCCACCAACTCCATGCGCGGCGCGGCGCGCCTTGCCGGCCTCGGCGACGCCATGGTTGTCGATATCGGCGGCACGACGTCCGACGTCGGCATGCTGATGCAGGGTTTCCCGCGCGAAAGTGCCGTCGCCGTCGATATTGGCGGAGTGCGCACCAATTTCCGCATGCCGGACGTGCTTGCCATCGGTCTCGGAGGCGGTTCGCTCGTGAGGGATGAAGGCGCCCGCATCGGCCCCGATTCCGTCGGCTACGAGATTACGGAGAAGGCTCTGGTCTTCGGTGGAGACACGCTCACCACCACCGACATCATCGTTGCTGCCGGGCTCGCCGATATCGGCGATGCCTCCCGCGTCGCGTCGATCCCGAAGGCGACGGTCGAGACCGCGATTGCGACCATGCACCGGATGGTGGACGAAGCCGTGGACCGCATGAAGATGTCAGCCGACAAGCTGCCTGTTATTCTTGTCGGCGGCGGCTCCGTCCTGATTTCGCGCGAACTGCCATCCGCGAGCGAAGTGATCCGGCCGGAAAACGCCGGCGTCGCCAATGCCATCGGGGCTGCCATTGCCCAGGTCGGCGGCGAGGTGGACCGGATCTATGCCATGGAAGGCCGCCAGCGCGATGAGGTCCTGGACGAGGCGAAGAAAGAAGCCACCGCCAATGCCGTTGCAGCCGGAGCGGTGGGAAACAGCGTCAAGATCATGGACATCGAGGAAGTCCCTCTCGCCTATCTGCCCGGCTCCGCCACCCGTATCCGCGTCAAGGCGGTCGGCGACCTCGCATTCGGGGAGGCTTGAGAATGAAACTCGACACACAGGACCTGAAGGACCTTGCGGTCGGAGCCGCCTTTCTGGGTACCGGTGGCGGAGGCGATCCCTACATTGGCCGCCAGATGGTTCAAAAATGTCTCGACGACGGGCTGACGGTCGAACTGGCCGATCCGGATACGCTCGACGACGACGCTCTGGTTATCCCCACCGCCATGATGGGTGCGCCAACCGTGCTGGTGGAAAAACTGCCCTCCGGCGAGGAGGCCATCCTGTCGCTCAAACGGCTTGAAAAGAGACTGGGCAAGAGCGCGACCCATACCATGCCGATCGAGGTCGGCGGCATCAATTCCACCATCCCGCTGCTGGTCGGCGCCCGCCTCGGACTGCCCATCGTGGACGGCGACGGCATGGGCCGGGCTTTTCCGGAATTGCAGATGGAGACCTTCGGGGTCTACGGAATTTCCGGCTCCCCGATGGCGGTTTCCAACGAATGGGGCGACTGCACGCTGATCGAGGCCCGGTCCAACGAGATGATGGAGTGGCTGTCGCGCGGCGTCGCCATCCGGATGGGCGGGGCGGCCTATATCGCCGAATACGCCATGTCGGGCGCCGATGTGAAGCGCACCGCGGTGCCGCGTACCCTGTCGCTGGCCATTCAGATCGGCCGCGTCCTGCGCGAAGCCAAGGCGAACCACCAGAACCCGTTCGAGGTCCTGCTCGCCTTCATGCCCGGGACACTCTACAGCTTCGCCACGATTATCTATTCCGGCAAGATCTCGGATCTGCAGCGCGAGACCCGCAACGGCTTTTCCCTGGGCCGGGCGAAGATCGACGGTTTCGCTCCATATGACGGCGTGATGGAAATCGAGATCCAGAACGAAAATCTCATTGCCCGTGTGGACGGCAAGGTGCGCGCCATCGTTCCCGATCTTATCTGCATCATGGACAGCGAGACCGCCGAGCCTATCACCACGGAAAACTTGCGCTACGGCCAGCGCGTGACGGTCATTTCCGTCTCGGTTCCCGAGCTCATGCGCACGCCGGAGGCACTCGCCGTGTTCGGCCCTTCCTGCTTCGGACTGGACGAGCCCTACACCAAGATCGAGGACCTTTCCGCATGAGAGAAATCCACCCCCAGGATCTGGAAGACATCGCCGTCGGCGCCGCCATCCTGGGGACCGGTGGCGGCGGCGATCCCTATATCGGCAAGCTGCTCGCCCGCGGAGCCATCGAGGCCAACGCTCCCGTGAAGATGATTTCGCTGGAGGAACTGCCGGACGATGCAAAGGTCGTGACCTGCGGTGCCATGGGTGCTCCGACGATCCTTATCGAGAAGATTCCCTCAGGCGAGGAGATGCTCATGGCCCTCAGACACTACGAGGACGTGACGGGCGAGACCGTGACGGCGCTCATGCCGTTCGAAGCCGGCGGGCTCAACTCCTGCCTGCCGATCGTGCTCGCCGCGCAGACGGGCCTGCCTCTGATCGACGCCGACGGCATGGGCCGGGCTTTTCCCCAACTGGAAATGGAGACCTTCAACGTTTACGGCGTGAAGGCTGCTCCCGTTGCACTCGCCGACGAACGGGGCAATCTGGCCATGGTGGAGGCGGACGATGCCGCCAAGGCCGAGTTTCTGGCCCGGGGGCTGTGCATCCGCATGGGCGGGCAAGTCTGCCTGGTGAATTATCCGATGGACGGCGCGACGGCAAAGCGGGTCTCCGTACCGGCCACCATGTCTCTGGCCCAGGATATCGGCCGGGTCCTGCGGGAAGCCAAAAGGGAAAAGAAAGCGCTTCTCCCTACCCTGATCGACTTCCTGTCGACCACCCACTACGGATACGCAAAGCTTCTGGGCAGCGGCAAGATCTCGGATATCGAACGCAAGGTGGAAAACGGCTGGTCGGTTGGCGTGGTGACCATCGTGCCGTTCGACGACAGCGAGCCCTACAAGATCCGTATCCAGAACGAGAACCTTCTTCTGGAGCAGTCAGGCGAGATCCTGGCGGTCGTGCCGGACCTGATCTGCGTGCTGGACATCGACACTGTCGAAGCCATCCCGACCGAGCGGCTGCGCTACGGGCAAAGGGTCGATATCCTGGGGATCCGGGTGCCGGAAATCATGCGCACCCCGGAAGCGCTGGCCGTGTTCGGTCCGGGCGCATTCGGGATCGACGCCGACTACGTCGCTCTTGGAGGAGCCTAAAGCGCTTTGCGTTCAATCCAGCAGCCCGCTGGTGCGCGCGACATTGACGGCGAGCGCACGGCGAGAGACGCCGAGCTTTGCGAAGAGGTTCTTCAGGTGGAACTTGACCGTCGGCTCGCCCACATCGAGCCGCCGGGCGATACTCTTGTTGGACATGCCTTCGGCCAACAGCGTCAGCACTTCCCGCTCGCGCCGGCTCAGCAGACTGCCGCTCGGTGTCCGGCGCACCTGCGGAACGACGACGGAAGCCAGGTACTGCGAGGTGGTGTGCCCCATCCGGCGAAGCCCGACCCGGCGAACGAGCTTGCGTATGACTTCGGCGAAGTCCCTGCCTTCGTCCCGGTAGTGCTGGATCTGACCGCCGGGATGGGCCAGCAACGCGGCCTCGTTGAGCGCCGCGACCGCGGCAGCATCGTCGCCCTTGCGTGCGTGTATCTCCGCAAGGAGCAGTGAAACCCGGATGAGATGGTCGGCCCGCCGGGTTTCGCGCACCTCCTTCGCCGCAGGCGCCAGCAGCGCAAGCGCTTCGTCAAGACGGTCCTGGCGCAGCCGCAGGCGCCCGATGGCCAAGGCCGCATCCCGGCGTTCGCGTACCGTCGGCCAGGCGCCCGCATCCTCCGGATGCGGCCACTGCTTCAGCCCCCGTTCCGCCTGCTCGTGCAGACCCGCCCATGTCTGGAGCTCCATCCGCAGAATGGAGAGCGCCAGACGGAGGCGCGGCAAGTCGCGCTTCTCGGCGACTTCTACTCCGCCTTCGAGAATTTTCTCCGCTTCGGCAATACCACTCTCATCGAACCGCACACGGGCGAGTATGCCATAGGCCTCGACATAGAAGTCGACCCAGCCCTCGGCAGTTTCCATAATCGGAATGGCTTGCTGCATCAGCCGTCCGGCATCGCCCGTCTGTCCCTGCCGATAACGCAGGCCCGCGAGCGGAACGTTGGCGATGGCCAGCAGATTGGCGTCGTTCCAGTACTGTCCGTGAATAATGCCAAAGGCCTCGTCCAGATGGCCGAATGCCGCCGAGAAATTGTTCCCCAGCATGTCGATGAACGCCAGGTGGGCCAGCATGAAGGCCTGCGGATAGCTCGACCTTTCCTCCCGGTAGAGCGACAGGCCGTGCTGGGCCGTGGTTTTCGCGGCCTCCAGATCTCCAAGGCGCGTGTAGCATATAGTCAGGTGATTGTAGATCCAGCCGAGCCGCCAGGTGTTTTCATTCCGCTCGCCATCCGCTTCCTCCCTCAGTCTCGCGATGCCGGCGACATCCATCGCCCGGTCCTCGTAGACTTCGTTGAGACTGTCGATGTGGCGCAGCATCGCGACCCAGCTTTCCGTGCCTGGAATGCGTCCCGCCCTGGTGTCGTCCAGCAGCGCATCGAGGACCGCGCGAGCCTCCTGGATCTGCCCTGTCTTGCCCAGCATCACCGCCCGGCAGAGGCGCAACGACGGCGTCTTCAGCACGACGGAATGGGGAACCGCGTCGATGATCCCGCGCAGAACCGTGTAGCCGGCACGCAGGAAAAGTTCGACGCCGCCCGCCTGTTCGATCGTGTCGATGGCAAGGTCTATCTCGCCGGCTATGGACGCATGCAGCACGGATTTTGCCAGATTGCCGTTTTCCGCGAACAGCTTCGCCGCCCGGATGTGCCTATCCTTGCGGCTCTCGCCGTCCTCCTGGATATCGTGAAATGCCAGGGCACGGGACACCACCGTGGAAAGGCGGAACCAGCCGGCGTTCTGCTCCTCGGTCTGGATCAAAGGGGAAAGCTGCTCGATCTGGCGCAGCGTATGATAGTCGAAGGGCAGTTCGGCCAGCGAAGACGCAATCCTGAGCGTGAAGTTGTCCAGGCCCTCGACAGCTTTCAGAACCTTGAGTTCGATTTCATCCAGATTGGGGATCACCTCATCGAGAAGAAACTCGCGGTAGACACGCGACTCGCCTTCCACCAGAGCCGCCCTCTCCAGGCCGTTGACCCCGTGCTCCAGTTCGATCAGCGCCAGCCGCATCAAAGCCGGCCAGCCGTTGAGCGTCTCGCCGGCCCTGTCGAGTTCCTGCGTCGTCAGCCACGAGCCGAGCAACTGCCGGGTCTCGCCGCGGTTGAAGCGCAGGTCCTGATCGGAAATTTCCGCAAGAAGACCGCGCATGCGCAACCGCGAGAGGCGAAGCTCGGGCAACCTGCGGCCGGCGATCACGATGCGCAATGTGTCCGGCAGACGATCCAGCAACCAGGAGAAAAGCTCCGGGCCCTTCAACCGGTCGACGTCGTCGAAATAGAGTTCGACGATCCTGTCATGAGTGGTGAAATGGGCCGCGAGCCAATCGGGGCCATGGCGCTCGATGGAAAGCGCTTCCGCCAGGCGGCGCTGGAGGTCTTCCAGTCCGTCTTCCGGCTTCAGGCTGAACCAGACAGCCTCCCTGCCCCGGCGCTCCGCTGTCCGGAACAGCTTCGCCATGACTTCCGTCTTGCCGTAACCGGCGGGGGCATGGATGAGGACGACCTGGCCGTCGAGGCCGGAGATGAGGCGGTGCTCCAGTTCCGGCCGCGCGAGCAGTCTCAAGGTGTTGCGGGGAGGACGAGACAGGATTTTCCGGTTTTCAGCCTTCAAGATACCTACGGGAGTTCACCTTTCCGCTTGGATGACCGTGAAGTTCAACATGCCCCGGACGACTTGCCTTCGCAAGTTCAACGAAGTTTGCAGCCCGCATCAGTCCGCGGCCGGGCCGGGCGAGGCATTCCGGTGCGGGTTGTTGATCCATCGATCCTGAAACTGTTGGTGTTTGGTCACCAGCCAGTCTCAGACCTTCAATGCGAGAGAACACCCTTTTTGGGTTGCTCTGCCCAGTCCCATCCAAGCCTCTGATTACCGTCACGCCTCGTCTATCCCGAACGCCAGCAGGAAGCGGTCGACCGCGCGTGTGATTGCGACAGACGGATCGTCCGGGCACGGGGTGCGGTAGATGTGCTGGCGGATGCCGATGTAGACGATGCCGCCGTGGAGGTTCCAGATGTCTTCCATGGTGGGGATCTCGCCGGAGCGCGCGGCGAATTCGATCTCTCCCAGAAGCGGCCTCAGGATCACGTCGCCCAGATGCTTGAGGTAGCGGCGGTTCAGCTCGGCTCCGGACAGGCCGGAGGACATGAAGATGCGCATCCACTCGTACTGAAAAATGAGCGTGCTGTATTCGGAGTAGAACGCCAGCAACCGGCCGCGCAGCGGCACCGACCGGTCTGTCAGGCGGTCGGGCCAGTCGGGCGCCAGCCGGTTGAGATAGACCTGCTCATAGACCGCCTCGATCAGTTCGTCCTTGGTGGCGAAATAGTTGAACAGAAGCGACTGCGTCACGCCAAGGCGTTTGGCAAGATCGCGCGTCTTGCCGTCGAAACCGACCTCGGCGAAGAAGGCCACGGCGCCGTCGATAATCTGCTGGCGGCGCTCCTGCGGCGGCAGTCTCCGCCGGGCTGATCGCTCCTCGATGACGGAGCCTTCCGCCTGTCCATTGATATCCATATTTCCGCCCGCGCTTTTGCTTCGCCAAATATTCTACTTGCATTCGCGCGAGAATTATAGATCATCTGCTCAATAAGATTGATCAAATGCTCAATAAGCGACGCGAGGAGGCGTTGCGGGCATTACGGGAGGGGTGGCCATGAAGGCATCGGTGGGCGGATATGCCCGCGCATCCGATTTGCGGCATGCGCTTGAGCTGCTGTCGGGGTCTGGCGGATTGGGCCGGGTTCTGGCCGGTGGCCAGAGCCTGATCGCCGCGATGAACATGCGCCTGTCGGCAGGCGATCTCCTCGTCGACATCTCGCGCGTTTCAGACCTCTCCGGGGTCTCCGATACGGGGGAAAGGCTCCTGATCGGCGCCCTGACACGGCATGTCGAGATCGCCGGCAATCCCCTCATCCGCGAACACGCGCCCCTTCTGTCCCGGGCCGTTCAATATATCGCTCACGCGGCGATCCGGAACCGGGGAACGATCGGCGGCGCCCTCGCCCATGCCGATCCGGCCGCCGAATTCCCGGCCTGCATCCTTGCCCTCGGCGCGACCTTGCATATCGAGGGACTGCACGGACGGCGGGACGTCGCAGCCGAGGACTTTTTTCAGGACATCTTCGAGACCTCCATCGGCGAAGGCGAAATCCTGACCGGGATCTCGGTGCCGAAAGCCGAGGCGGGAGAAGCGCATCTGATAGAGGAAGTCGCCCGCCGGTCCGGCGATTACGCGCTGGCCGGACTGTGCCTGGTGAAACGGGCAGCCGGTCATCGTGTGGCGCTGTTTTCGGTCGGACCCAAACCGCTTCTCGCCAGGACCGCGATGACCGCCCTCGACCGGGGTGACGTTGAAGGCGCCGCGAAAGCCCTGCACGACGAACTCGACCCGCCCTCCGACACCCAGGCCAGCGGCGCCTACCGCCGGCATCTCGCTCAGGTTCTCCTGCGCCGCGCCGTTGCAAGGATTGAGGGAGCGACCGCATGAACGAGGCATTCCGCGACAAGGTGGACATTTCCCTGACCGTGAACGGAGAGCCCGTCGAGGCACGCGTGCCCGCCGGTCAGCATCTCACGGACTTTCTGCGGCTGGAACTCGGGCTGACAGGCGCGCACGCCAGTTGCGAACACGGGGTCTGCGGTGCCTGCACCGTGCAGGTCGACGGCGCCCCCATCCGGGGATGCCTGATGCTCGCCCCGCAGGCGGACGGCGCAGAGGTATGGACCGTCGAGGGCTTGAGCGACACCGACGCTATCAAGGATCTGCAAGAGGCGTTCGTGGCGAGAAACGCGCTCCAGTGCGGCTTTTGCACACCGGGCATGCTGGTCGCCGCGAAAGACCTGCTTTCCCGTGGCGGCATCCCCTCCCGGCAGGAGATCCGCGAGCACATGTCGGGAAACTACTGCCGCTGCACCGGCTATGAAGCCATCGTGGACGCTGTTGAAACCGTGGCGCGGGCGCGCGCCGGAAAGGGAGCGGCATGACCATCGAGTTCGGCAATCCCGACCGACCAAACTCCTATATCGGCAAGACCGTGCCGCGTCCGAATGCCGGCCGGCTGGTGCAGGGACGCGGGCGATATGTCGACGATATCGTGCTGCCGCGCATGGTCCACGTCGCCTTCGTGCGCTCGCCATTCGCTCATGCGCGCATCGCCGGCATCGATGCCAACGAGGCAAAGTCCGTCAAGGGCGTGCTCAGGGTCTTCACAGGTCAGGACATCGCCGAGGTCTGCACCCCTTGGGTGGCGGTTCTGGCGCACCTGAAAGGCCTGAAGTCGCCGCCCGAATATCCGATTGCCGTGGACAGGGCGTGCTGGGTCGGAGAACCGGTCGCCGCGGTGGTGGCAACCTCGCGCGCGGCCGCCGAAGACGGTGCGGCCCTGATCGACGTCGACTACGACCCGCTCCCGGTGGTGACCGACATGATGAGCGCCCTCGATGCGGAGACGCCCGTCCTCCACGAGGATATGGGCGACAATCTTGCCTTCCGGCGCCTGCACGAGGCAGGCGATATCGAGGCCGCGTTCAAGTCCGCGCATAAAGTCGTCTCGACGCGCTTTCGCACCGCCCGGCACACGGGCGTGACGCTTGAACCGCGCTCCATTCTTGTCGACTGGAACCCCGCCGAAGGCCAGTTGACCGCCTATCACGCGACGCAGGCGCCGCACATGATGCAGACGGTGCTCGCCGAACATCTCAGCGTTCCGGAAAGCCGGGTCCGGGTGATCTGCGGCGATGTCGGCGGATCCTACGGCATCAAGGTCCATGTCTATCCCGATGAAGTGGCGACGGCGGCAATCGCCAAAATTATGAGCCGGCCGGTGAAATTCGTGGCTGACCGCCTGGAGAGCTTCACCACGGACATCCACGCCCGCGACCACGAGATCGAAGCCAGGATCGCCGTCGAGGAAGACGGCAGCATCACTGCCATGGACATCGACGACTGGACGGCGATCGGCGCTTATTCGGTCTATCCGCGCACCTCCGCCATCGAGGGCAATCAGGTGGTGAACCTGTGCGGCGGCCCCTACGACTTCAAGAATTACCGCGCGCAGACCACCGTGGTGTTCCAGAACAAGACCCCAACGTGTCAGTATCGCGCCGTTGGTCATCCCATCGCCGTGGCGATCACGGAAGGCCTGGTCGATCAGGCGGCGGCGGAGCTGGGCATGGATCCGGTCGAGATCCGCCGGCGCAACATGTTCCGCGATGACGCCTATCCGGTGACCTCCCCAGCCAACATGCGGTTCGAGGGCCTGTCGCACCATGCATCCATGAACAAACTCATGGAACTCATGGATTACGATGGGTTACGCGCGGAACAGGCCGAGCTGCGTAAGGCGGGGATCCACCGCGGCATCGGCATCGCGAGCTTCATCGAACTCACCAACCCATCCCCCTTCATGTACGGCATCGGCGGCGCGCGCATTTCGGCGCAGGACGGCTGCACCGTGCGAATGGATCCGGACGGCTCCGTCGTCGCCCTGTCCGGTGTGACCGAGCAGGGCCAGGGCACCGAGGCCATGCTCAGCCAGATCGTGGCCGAGGGTGTCGGCGTGTCGCCGGACAAGGTGCGCGTCATTACCGGAGACACGCAGGTTACGCCCTATGGCGGCGGCACCTGGGCCTCGCGCGGGGCCGGCATCGGCGGCGAGGCGGCGTTGCAGTCCGCCCGGGCGCTGCGCGAATCCATCCTGACGGTCGCGGCGGCGATGCTGCAGACGGAGCAATCCCGGCTGGACATCCGCGACGGGCAGGTCGTCGACGCTGCCACTGGCGAGAGCCGCATGCCGCTCGAGGAGCTGGGCCGGATCGTCTATTTCCGTGGAGACACGTTGCCGAAGGGGCTGCCCAGGGAACTGGTGCAGACCCGCCATTTCATCACGTCCGACTATCCCTTCGCGTTCACCAACGGTGTGCAGGCCTCCTATCTGGAGGTCGATATCGAAACCGGGGTCGTGAAGCTGCTGAAACACTGGTGCGTCGAGGACTGCGGCCGGATCATCAATCCGCAGCTGGTCGACGAGCAGATCCGCGGCGGCATCGTTCAGGGCCTCGGCGGAGCGCTTTTCGAGGAAATCCACTACGACGCGGACGGCCAGTTGCTGAACGGGTCGATGGCCGACTATCTCGTACCGATGGCGGCCGAGATGCCGGACATGGTCGTGGGACATGTGGAAACGCCCACAAAGGAAAGCCTGCTCGGCGCGAAAGGCGCGGGCGAAGCAGGTACGGCCGGGGCCCCGGCCGCGGTCATGAATGCGATCAACGATGCATTGCGTCCAAGGGGCGCGCAGGTCACCGAGATGCCGTTCACACCGGAGCGGATCCTGCGGGCACTGGGCGTATTGGAGGACTGAACCAACGGGGGCTTTGGAGGAAAAGCCCCTCATCCAGGGAGGAAAAAAAATGAAATTCATAACTCTAGCAACAGCAACCGCGATCATTGCCGGCTCCGCCGGCTGGGCCGCCGCGGAACAAACGATCACGGTCAATATCGGCTCGTCGCACCCGGAACAAAATATCTGGGTTTACGCGATGAAGAACACCTTCCAGCCGGAGGTGAACCGTATTCTTGAAAAAGCGGGCGATTACAAGGTCGACTGGGTCGAGGCCTATGCCGGCACACTTTACAAGTTCACCGATACGCGGGAAGCCGTCATGGACGGCATCGTCGATGTCGGCATGGTCGGTACTGTCTGGGAAGGCGCCAACATGCCGCTCCAGAACGTGACTTATTTTACGCCCTTCGCGACCGAAGACCACAAGATGATCATCGAGATTTTCGATGACCTTTCCGAGAACCTGCCCGAGCTGCGCGACAGCTGGGCGGACAACGGCATGGTGCATCTGTCCTCGCTCATCACCGACAGCTACGACATCTACGCGACCTTCCCGGTCAACACGATGGCGGACCTGCAGAACCGGAAGCTGAACGCTCCGGGAACATCGGCCAACTGGCTCCAGGAAACCGGCGCTACACCGGTCGACGGTGCGTTGACGACCTACTACACCAACATCCAGACCGGCGTGACCGAGGGCACCCTGTCCTTCGCCTCCGGCATCCTGCCGACGCGCGTCTATGAAGTTGCTCCCGAACTGACCCGCGTCGGGATCGGGTCGATGTATTTCGGCGGCATCGCGGCCAACAAGGCGTTTTTCGACGGCCTGCCCGAGCCCGTTCAGGCGGCGTTCCGCGAGGCCGCGAAAGCCACATCCGCCGCGCATGGCCAATACGTCGAGGACCTTGCCAAGCGGGCCCTTGTCGAAATGCAGGAAGCCGGCCTGACCATCCACGAATTGCCGGAGGCTGAAAAGACCGCCTGGGTCAATGGCCTGCCGAATATCGTGACGCCCTGGCTCGAGCAGACAGGCGATGCCGGACGCGTGGTGCTGAAGGCCTATTTCGACGCCTTGCGCGATCGGGGCGCAAAACCTCTGCGGGCGTGGGACGAAGGTCTTTGATCGCCACCATTGACTGACCACAGGCCCGCCCGGCACCATGTCCGGGCGGGCTTTTTCAAGACAGAGCGGATGCAAGAATGAGCGACGACATTGCGGCCGAGAATGACGACGCCTTCATTCCGAAATACTCGGAGGCTCCCTTCGGAGCGCTTCTGGGCACGGTCGCCGCCGTCATGTCTTCCATCGGCACACTTGGCATAGGTGCCCTGATGGTGCTGATCGTTGCCGATGTGCTGGGCCGTAACTTCTTCAATGCCCCCATCACCGGGGTTGCCGAGATCGCCGGGCGCACCGTCGTCGCCATCGTATTCCTGCAGATCGCGGCAGCGATCCTGCAGAAGCGCCTGACCCGGGCCGACTTTCTCATTCGCCGCCTGAACGGAAGCTCTCCGCGCGCGGCCGCGATGATCGAAATGATCTTCGCGCTGACCGGGGTGATCGTGCTGGCCGCGATCCTCTGGGCCTCCTGGCCGAAATTCGCCGATGCCTGGCAAACGTCGGAGTTCTTCGGCGTCCAGGGTGTCTTTACCGTTCCAACATGGCCCTTCCGCGGGATCACGGTCCTGGGATCGGCTGTCGCCGCGCTCGCGGCGCTGTACCGGGCGCAGGATGAAGCCCGCAGGTTCCGGAGCCTCGCATGACGACGCTTACCATCGGCCTTCTGCTTGTCGGCGCATTGATCGTGCTGGTCCTTGTGGGAATGCAGATCGCCTACGCGCTGTTCACGGTGGCCTTCGCCGGGATCTGGATCATGCGCGACAATGTCGGTCTTGCCTTCCGGATGCTGGAGCTGACGGTCTATAGCGGCATCGCCGATTACCTCTTCGCCACCATCCCCCTGTTCGTGTTGATGGGCCTGCTCGTCAGTGTGTCCAATGTCGGCCGGGACACCTTCGAAGTGGCCGAAGACCTGTTGCGCCGGGTGATCTGTGGGCTTGGCGTTGCCACCGTCGCCGCGAATACCATTTTCGCCGCTGTCACCGGGGTGTCCATCGCCTCCGCCGCTGTCTTCACCCGTGTCGCCGTGCCCGAAATGCGCCGCCACGGCTATCGCGCGTCCTTTGCCGCCGGAACGGTGGCCGGGTCCTCGGTGCTTGGCATGCTGATCCCGCCAAGCCTGCTGCTGATCATCTACGGTGTGCTCGCCGAGGTTTCCATCGGCGGCATGTTCATCGCCGGCATCGTGCCGGGCCTGTTGCTCGCGGGCGGCTTCGTGACGATGCTGATCACCGTCACCGCGCTGTTCCCGGGCTTCGTCCTGACCGACCCGGCTGCCTCACGCGAGCGCCGCCTCGACCGGGACATCGAACGCATGCCCGCCGGACAGATGATCGGCAAGCTCATCCCTATCGTCCTGCTGGTCATTCTGGTGCTCGGCGGCCTTTATACCGGCTACTTCACTCCGACCGAGGCCGGCGGCGTGGGCGCTTTCGGCGCGTTTCTCGTGGCGCTGTCGCGGCGTTCCCTCGACCGGCACAAGCTGTGGCAGGTGATGAAACAGACCGGCGTGATCTCGGTCTCGATCCTGCTGCTGCTGATCGCGGCGAGCTTCTATTCCCGAATGCTGTCAATCGCCGGACTGCCGAACGCCATCGCCGGCCTCGTGAGCGATACAGGGCTAGGGCCGTTCGGCTTTCTGGTGTTCTGCGCGCTCATCATCCTGGTCATGGGGATGATCCTCGACAGTACATCGATCCTGCTGATCATGGTCCCGATTACGGCCCCGATCGCTCAAAGCATGGGGATCGACCTCAGCCATTTCGGCATCGTCATCGTGATCGCGGTGGAAATCGGACTGTTGACGCCCCCCTTCGGCATATCGGTCTTCACCGTTCACAACACCCTCAACGATCCAACGGTCTCGGTGGAGCAGATATTCGCCGCCACACTCCCCTTTATTGCGGTGATGCTGTGTGTTCTGGTGCTCGTCATTCTGGTTCCAGGAGCAGCGACCATCTTCCTGTGAAGAATGCCTGTCTGTCTTCGCCGGCCGATCCTGACCGAACAACGGGGCTGGGCCTGTCCCCGCCATGAGCCGATACGTCGTGACCCCGCGAAAAGGCCGCGTAAAACCGCGCGGCCTTTTCGCCGTCAGATCGTGACGGTCATTTCCTCCATGACCGATCCGTAGCCACCTGCCATCAGACCGGTGATCCTTCCGTCCTCGAGATCGAGGTCGACGGTGATGACGCTCGGTGAAGGCGGCGTCATGAAATGGCCCTGCTCGATGACCAGACGGGGCTTTTTGATGTCCAGCAGGTCGTGGAGCACGCTGGCGAGAGGCCCTGCCGCCATGCCGGTGGCTGATTCTTCATCGATTGCATATCGCGGCGCAAACATGCGCGCCGTGGCGTCCGCCTGCGTGGCACTGCGGTCGGTCGTGAAGACATAGTAACCGATCAGGTCCAGCTTGTTGCTGATAGCGTCGATCCTTGCCTGGTCCGGTGCAATCCGCTTCAGAACGCCGGCGTCGCGTACGGCCACGACGATGAAGCTGTTGCCCGTGTTGACGAGCACCGGGCGGATGCGAACGTCCAGCTCGTTTTCGCCAATACCGAGCGATGCCAGCACATCCGCCTCGCCGACATCGCGTTCGGCCCAGTCCGCACTGTGTTCGTACCTGGGTGCGAGCTGCTCCATGTAGGCGGCGCCGTCCTTGATGATGATCTTCCGCGGGCCGTCGACGGTCTCCTTCGACGTGACCCCGTCCCGCGCCCGGCCCAGTTCCGCCAGATAGCTGAAGGCGGCGATGGTGGCGTGACCGCAATGGGCAATCCGCCGGTTGGGCGTGAAGAAGTCCAGCTTGAAGCCTTCGGATGCGGATTTCGACACAAAAGCCGTCTCGGAAAGTCCGATCTTGCCGGCTATCGCAAGCATGTCCGCATCGGACAGCATATCCGCATCGAGCACGACCCCGGCGGGATTGCCGCCATGGGCCTGTGTTGCGTTTTTGCGCGTGACGAACCCGTTGACGATACGGGCGGCGATTTTTCTGGTTTCATTCATATCCGTGACCTTGTTCTCATTAACTGATAACAACAATCATCCGGATAAACCAAAGCCGCAATGCCTGAATACATGAGTGAAATTCATGAATAGCGAAGATGCTCTCCGCAACCGCCTGATGCAGAATGCGACCCTTCTGAATGCAATCGTCGAGGAAGGAAACTTTTCCCGGGCGGCCTTGGCGGTCGGTCTGGAACAATCGGCCGTCAGCCATCGCATCAAGTCGCTTGAGACGGTGCTCGGTACGAAGCTGTTCGAGCGGACGACACGCCGGATCGTGCCGACAGAGGCGGGCCGGATCGTGTGCGAGGCCGCGCAGCGTTGCCAGGAAATCTGGGGCAGCGCCCTGGTGCGGATCGCCGACGTGAAGACGTCCAGGACCCTTCGCCTTTCCGTGTCCTCGTCCCTCGCCATGAAATGGATCGTGCCGGCGCTTCAACGCGCCCAGGCGGACGGCCTTGACCTCGTGGTCGATGTCGAGGATCGGCTGGCCGATCTCCACGGGGGCGAAGCCCAGGCGGCGATCCGCTACGGTGTCGGGCCCTATCCGGGTTTCCACGCAGATGCCCTCATTCGCGCTCACCTGGTCCCGGTCGCCCGTCCGGGCCTCGTTTCCGGCGGTCTGGCTCCGGCGTCCGGGGATGGCGGCGTGCAGCTTCTGGCCGACAGTTCCGGCGAGACGGATGGAACGGGCTTCAGCTGGAGCGCCTATTACAACGGGCGCAACTGGCCGGACGCTCCCGGGAAGATAAGCAATTCCCTTGCCCGGGCCGATCTTGCGATCCAGGCCGCCATCAGCGGCATGGGGGTTGCCCTCGGCCGGACGCTCCTGATCGAAAATGATATCGAGGCAGGTTTTCTCGAAGTTGTCGGAAAGCCTGTCGCCTCAAAGGCAAGATACTGGCTGGTAACGACGGCTGCCTATGCGGAAACGGACGGTTACCGCCATCTGCGAGACTGGATCCGCCGCGAAATCGAAACCGCACGCAGACAACACGGGCATCTGTTTTCCTTGCCTTGACGAAGGCGCTACATCTATCGCCGGTCCAAGCTGTCGTCCGCCGCCTGAACAGCTCCCTCACAGCGCATAGATTACTTCCGCGGCCCTGACCGCCGCGGACGCGCGGTTTTCGACGCCGAGTTTGATGAAGATCTGCTCCAGATGCTTGTTCACCGTGCGCGGCGACAGGCCGAGGATTTCGCCGATGTCCTTGTTGGCCTTGCCCTTGGCGATCCAGATCAGCACTTCGGCCTCGCGCTGGGTCAGCTCGAAGCGCTGCTGCAGGGCACGGATCTGGCCGGCTTCGTCTTCCGCCGTCACGCGGAAGAGATTCTCGTCCGGACCGACCCGGCCGAGCGGGTGAAGCTGGACCGCGAGGTCTTCCGAAAGACCCAGCATGAAGCTCTTGCGCCGGTCGCCCGCGAATTCCGCGCTGTCCAGCCACTCGCCGAGCGCCCGGCCGAGACGGAACAGGCTGGCCTCCGCGGCGCCGGTCCTTGCCAGAAGGTGCTGGATCTGCGGCGTCGACCACAGCACGCCGCCGTCGGTCGAAACGGCCACCAGGTGACGACCCGCCGCGTCGAGCGCCACATGGGCGCTTTGAACGGACCTTGCGTTTTTCAGGTGAACCTTGATGCGGGCCTTAAGCTCATCGACGTCGATCGGCTTGGTCAGAAAATCGACACCGCCGGATTCCAGCGCCTTGACGATGTGCTCTGTTTCCGAAAGCCCGGTCATGAAGATGACGGGGACATGCCTGAGCGCCGGATTGTCCTTGATCCGCCGGCAGGTGTCGAAGCCGTCCAGTCCCGGCATGACCGCATCCATGAGGATGGTGTCCGGGGTCACTTTCCCGCACACGGTCAGCGCCGCCTCGCCGCTGGTCGCCACCAGAACCGCAATGCCGGTCTTCTTCAGCGCCTCGGTGACGAACCCGAGGGTCTCCGGACTGTCGTCCACCACCAGGACCGTATCGCGGCGATCATCCGTCATGGGTTTCCAATCCGCTGAGCACTCGCCTGTAGGCGTCGAAGTCGAAACGGTTGAGATGTCCATGCAGCGTGTCGATCAGCGGGCCGTTCTCCGGTGTCTGCGCAAGTTCGCTCAGCTTAGCTTCGATCCCCTCCACATAGCCGATCTCCGCCAGCGAGATCAGATCCGCCACATGATCCGCACCCGGAGAGCGGAGCTGGCTGCCGGGACCTGACGCCGCGACGGCGTTCTGCGGCTTTTCCGTCCAGACGACACCCAGGTGTTTTTGCAGAAGATCGAGAAGCTGGCCGATGGTGAAGGGTTTGGCGAGGGTCGCATTGTGATGGACCTGACCGTCCGGGCGCAAGGCCTGATCGCCGATATTGGCCGAAAGCATGACGATCGGAGCGGTCTCACCCCGCGCCCGAAGGGTGTCCACCAGTTCCCAGCCGTTCATGCCGGGCATCAGGATATCGACAAGATAGAGGTCCGGGTTCAGCCCCTGGACATGCTCCAGACAGGCCGCGCCGTGCTCCGCTTCCACAACCGCGAAGCCGACAGGTTTGAGAATGTCGCTGACAAGCGCACGATGATCGGAATTGTCGTCGATGACGGCGATGGTACGGCGCGCGCCCTCATAGCCGCGCACCTGCCGCTCCAGACGGACGGTATCCACCGGACGGTCGACGGCGGAGAGCATGAGACGCACCTCGAAGGAAGCACCCCTGCCCGGCTCACTGGACAGGGCGATGGCGCCGCCCATGGATTCGGCCAGGAGCTTGGTGATCGTCAGCCCCAGCCCGAGGCCGGGCGTGCGCGCGCCATAGGCCGCCTTGCTGCGCCCGAAGGGCTCGAAGATCTTCGCCTGTTCGTCCAGCGCGATGCCGGGCCCGCTGTCGGCGACGACGAAGCCGGCGACCTGCGAGCGGTAACCGACCGAGAGGGAAACCTTGCCTTCTTGCGTGAACTTGATGGCGTTGGAAAGCAGGTTGACCAGGATCTGGCGCAGGCGTTTTTCATCGGTTCGGACAAAGACCGGCAGGTTGGGGGCACGGACATAGTCGAAACCGAGGCCCTTGGCGGCCGCCTGCATGCGGAACATGTCGACGATCTGCTCGAGAAATTCGTGAATGTTGATTTCGTTGGAATAGATCTGCAGCCGCCCGGCCTCGATCCGGGAAATGTCCAGAAGCCCGTCGATCAGGCCGGAGAGATGTTCCGCGCTGCGGCGGATGGTGCTGACGGCGGGTTTTCGCGCCGCCGGCAGCGTTTCGTCGCGCTCCAGCACCTGGGCGTAGCCCATCACCGCATTGAGCGGCGTCCTGAGCTCGTGGCTGAGGCCGACGACATAGCGGCTCTTGGCCAGGTTGGCCGCCTCCGCGTCCTCCTTGGCCTTCTGGAGCGCGGCGTCGGTAACGCCGTGGGCATCGATTTCCTTCTGCAGGAGCGCGTTCTGGCGGGCGGATTCCTCTTCCGCCACCCTGCGCGTGTCATTGGCCAGCACCAGAAACCAGCAGGCGATGCCGGCGACAATGGCGAAGACGAAGAAGATCAGCCCGACAGTCTGGCCGATGATGCCTGTCGGGTCTCCGAGCCGGCTGGCGGCCTGGCCATAGATGATCCACAGCACCAGACCGATGGCGGCGACCGACAGGATGGAGGTCAGGGCGTAGCGCCCGAGGCGCGTGCGGAAATAGACCAGCAGAGACTCGGGCAGGACATAGCCGGCGACTGTGCCGACCTGATGGGCGAAGCGGGCCTTCGGCTTGCAGGAATCGTGGCAGCGGGCGTCGAGGGTGCAGCACAGCGAACAGATCGGCGCCTGATAGGCCGGGCAATAGGCCATGTCCTCCGGCTCAAAGGGGTTCTCGCAGATGGAGCAGGCAATCTGTTGCATGTCCTGCCAGCTCTTGCGCGGCTTGCGCGCCAGATAGAACCTGCCCCCGGTGGCAATGGCGATCGCGGGCGCGGCGATGAAGGCGACCCCCATGGCAAGGAAGGTTGCCAGGGCCGCGGCGGCCTCGCCGAACTGACCGAAATGGGCCGCCAGCGCGATGCCGGCGGCAAGCAGCATCGCACCGGTGCCGACCGGGTTGATGTCGTAAAGATGGGCCCGCTTGAACTCGATGCCGGGCGGCGAAAGACCGAGCGGCTTGTTGATGAAGAGATCCGCCGAGATGGCGGACAGCCAGGCCATTGCGATGATGGAAAAGACGCCGAGCGTTTCTTCCAGAAGCCGATAAATGCCGAGTTCCATCAGCAGGAGCGCGATGCCGACATTGAACACCAGCCAGACCACCCGGCCCGGATGGGCGTGGGTGAGACGGGAGAAGAAATTCGACCAGGCCAGCGAGCCCGCATAGGCGTTCATGACGTTGATCTTGAGCTGGGCGACGACGACGAAAGCCGCCATCAGCAGCAGGACAAAGGTCTCGTTGGGGATCATGTAGCCGAAAGCGACCGCGTACATGCGCGAGGGCTCGTCCGCATGCTGCACGGGCACCCCGTGGGAAAGCACCAGCACGGCCAGGAACGATCCGGCGATCATCTTCGGCGCGCCAAGCACGACCCAGCCGGGCCCCGCCAGGAACAGCGCCAGCCGGTGACGCCGGCGGCCGAAGTCCTGGGCGGGCAGAAAGCGCAGGAAATCCACCTGCTCGCCGATTTGCGCCATCAGCGCAAGAATGACCGCCGATGCGGCCCCGAAACTGACCAGATTGACGCTTTCCCAGCCTCCGGGGCCGGCTTTCGGCGCTTGTGTCAGCGGATCGATGCCCGTGAACATCAGCCAGCTCCCGACCGCCTGCCAGTCGGTGAAGGCGATGAAGACGAAGGGCAGGATGTTCAGGACGATCCAGAAAGGCTGGGTGGCGATCTGAAACCGGCTGATCCATGTGATGCCGTGGGTCACCAGCGGAATGACGGCGACCGCGCTGACGATATAGCCGAGCCAGAGCGGCACGCCGAAGGCGAATTCCAGCGCGCTCGACATGATCGAGGCTTCGATCGCGAAGAGGATGAATGTGAAGCTGGCATAGATCAGCGACGTCACCGTCGAGCCGATATAGCCGAAGCCGGCGCCGCGGGTCAGGAGATCGATATCGACGCCATAGCGCATGGCATAGCGGGCAATCGGCAGGCCGACCACGAGCAGCACAATGCTGCCGACGAGAATGGCGATGAACGCGTTGGCGGTCCCGTGCGAGAGCGTGATCGCCCCACCGATCGCCTCCAGCGCCAGAAAGGAGATCGCGCCGATGGCTGTCTGGGAAATCGCGCGGGACGAAAAACGGCGCGCGCTCTTGGCGGTAAAGCGGAGCGCGTAGTCCTCAAGGGTCTGGTTGTTGACCCATTTGTTGTACTGGCGGCGGACCGGAAGAATGCGCTGACGGGCAGTCATGTGGCTTTCCCCTCTTCAGGACGGACTGCCCGCAAGCTGCCTCCTGCCCTAAGACTGGAAAGACCTAAGGTAATCGCCCCAAAAATCACCACTTGCCTAATTTTCAGGCAAATGCCCCTTGCCATATTGCGGTTTTTCGCCCCGTAGTTTGCGCCGAGCCCTCTATAGAGCACGTTTCATGCCGGATCGAGCGCACAATGTGACAAACCGGCCCCCCTCCCTCCCACTACGTCAAACGACGTATGTTGCGGCGCGATAGTTCCGGCGCACGATCCTTCCCCGACAGCGGCACTCCTTCCAGCCGCCAACCGCCGGCATGGGAACCGGCGGCGTCATGCACAAGGGGAATTCAATGAAAAAGACCTTCACCAAACTCGCTCTGGCTGGCCTGTTGGCCTCCACGCTCATCGGCGGCGCCTCCGCCCAGGAAGACACGATCAAGGTCGGAATCCTGCACTCGCTGTCCGGCACGATGGCGATTTCCGAAACCACGCTGAAAGACGCCATGCTGATGCTCATCGAAGAGCAGAACAAGAAGGGCGGCCTTCTCGGCAAGCAGCTTGAGGCCGTCGTGGTCGACCCGGCCTCCGACTGGCCGCTGTTCGCCGAAAAGGCGCGTGAGCTTATCGAAGTCAACGGCGTCGACGCCGTCTTCGGCTGCTGGACGTCCGTTTCGCGCAAATCCGTTCTGCCGGTCTTCGAGGAGCTGAACTCGCTTCTCTTCTACCCGGTCCAGTACGAAGGCGAAGAGTCACAGCGCAACGTCTTCTACACGGGCGCAGCTCCGAACCAGCAGGCCATTCCGGCCGTCGACTACCTGATGAACGAGGAAGGCGTCGAGCGCTGGGTTCTGGCCGGCACTGACTATGTCTATCCGCGCACGACCAACAAGATCCTCGAAGCCTACCTGAAAGCCAAGGGTGTCGCTGAAGAAGACATCATGATCAACTACACGCCGTTCGGTCATTCCGACTGGCAGACGATCGTGTCCGACATCAAGACCTTCGGTTCGGCCGGCAAGAAGACCGCCGTCGTCTCCACCATCAACGGTGACGCCAACGTTCCCTTCTACAAGGAACTCGGCAACGCCGGCATCAAGGCCGAAGATATTCCGGTCGTTGCCTTCTCCGTCGGTGAAGAAGAGCTCGCCGGTCTCGACACCGCGCCGCTCGTCGGCCATCTGGCAGCCTGGAATTACTTTCAGTCCGCCGACACCGATGCCAATGCCGAATTCATCGACACCTGGCAGGCCTATACCGGCGACGACAACCGCGTGACCAACGATCCGATGGAAGCGCATTTCATCGGCTTCAACATGTGGGTCGAAGCGGTCAAGAAGGCCGGCACCACCGATCCGGACGCGGTCATCGACGCAATCGTCGGCGTCAGCGTACCGAACCTGACCGGCGGCTACTCCGCGATGATGCCGAACCACCACATCACCAAGCCGGTGCTGATCGGTGAAATCCAGGATGACGGCCAGTTCGAGACCGTCTGGGAAACCTCCGGCCTCGTCGTCGGCGATGCGTGGTCCGATTATCTGGACGGCTCCAAGGATCTGATCTCCGATTGGCGCGCTCCCCTGTCCTGCGGAAACTTCAACACCGCAACCGGCAAGTGCGGCGGTTCCGGTTCCTAAGGGAAAACGACGTTGGGACGGGTCTTTCGGGACCCGTCCCAATCTCACTCCGGTCACGGGCTCGGAAAACACCCCCACCCCTAACCCCTCCCCACAAGGGGGAGGGGAACCTGGCTGAAGCCGCCGACTGTCTCCAACTTTACCAAACCAGGTTGGCCGGGTCAGTGCGTCTCGACAGGCAGGGACAAATCCCCCTCCCCCTTGTGGGGAGGGGTTAGGGGGGGGGTTCTTTCAAAAAACCAGACCGCAAGAATACCAACCCTCGCAAGGCGGACACGATGTCGCTTCTGAAGTCATTCTTCCTGCTTGTCGGCCTGATGGTCTGCGCCGCGAGCGAGCCGTCCTTCGCCCAGTCCGGTCCGGAAGCCCTGCGCCCGCTGATCAACGGGCTGGCCGAAGGCAAATATGCCGAGACAGAGAAGCAGATCGGCGCTTTGGTCGCGACCGGCGATCCTGCGGTTGCCCCGGCGCTTGAAGCTCTTGGCGAAGGTGATCTTTATGTCCGCAAGTCGGACGGTGCGGTGTTCATCGCCACAAAAGCCGGCAAGGGCTATGCACTCACGGATCCGCTGACACTGGAACAGGCCGGAGAGGCCGGCCGCCGTGACGTTTCCAAGATCAAGGTCAACAACAAGCTGCGGCGCGTCCTGCGCTCCGCACTGGGATCGCTCACCCTGATGGCGGCGGACCCGCAGGTCCGCATGGCCGCAGCGGAGGCTATCTTCAAGGCACGGGACCCGGACGGCATCGAAGCGCTGGATGCGGCGCTCGCGGCGGAAACCGATGACGGCGTGCGCAAGGTGATGGAGGAAGCCCGGGCGGCGGCAGTGCTGAATTCCGATCTGGACGAACCCCAGAAGCTGGACGCGGTCCAGACCCTTTCGGTCATGGGCAACCGGGATGCCCTGTCTCTCCTGATCGGCGTCCAGTCGAGTGCCGGTGGCGCGGTGCGCGATGCGGCGACGCAGGCGGTCACCAGGATCCAGAAATCCATCGCCGCATGGGATGCGGCCCAGAATATCTGGTACGGACTGTCACTGGGCTCGGTGCTGCTGCTGGCGGCCATCGGTCTGGCGATCACCTTCGGCGTCATGGGGGTCATCAACATGGCCCATGGCGAGATGGTCATGATCGGCGCCTATGTCACCTTCGTGGTCCAGGAACTGATCCGCACCTCGGCCCCGGGCCTATTCGACTATTCCCTCTTCATCGCCCTGCCGCTCGCCTTCCTGACTTCCGGCGTCATCGGCGTCGCCATCGAACGCGGCGTCATCCGCTGGCTCTACGGACGCCCGCTGGAGACCCTGCTCGCCACCTGGGGGATTTCGCTGATGCTGCAGCAGGCGGTGCGCTCGATCTTCGGACCGACCAACCAGGAAGTCGGCAATCCGGACTGGATGTCCGGGGCTTTCGAGATCGGCCAGATGACCATCACCTATAACCGCATGTGGATCATCGTCTTCGCGATGCTCGTTTTCGCCGGGTTGATGCTGGTCCTGAAGAAAACGCCGTTCGGGCTCTACACCCGCGCGGTCACGCAGAACCGGCGCATGGCAGCCTCCATGGGTATCCGCACGCCGTGGGTCGACGCGATGACATTCGGTCTCGGGTCCGGCATTGCCGGGATCGCGGGGGTCGCCCTGTCGCAGATCGACAACGTCTCGCCGAACCTCGGCCAGGGCTACATCATCGACAGTTTCATGGTCGTGGTCTTCGGCGGGGTCGGCAATCTGTGGGGCACTCTGGTCGGGGCCATGACCCTCGGCATCGTCAACAAGTTCCTCGAGCCCTATGCCGGAGCCGTGCTCGGCAAGATCTTTGTGCTCGTGTTCATCATTCTGTTTATTCAAAAGCGTCCGCGGGGGCTGTTCGCCCTCAAGGGCCGGGCAGTTGAAGCATGATGACGTCCTTCCTCTTTCGCGCCCTGGATGCCCGGGCCGGCATCTTCCTGGCGATCATGGCCGCGGCGATCATCCTGGTCCCCGCCGCAAATCTCCTGGCTCCGGAAGGCTCCGCCTTCCACGTGCCGAACTACGCCGTCACCCTGATGGGCAAATATCTGACCTATGCCCTGCTGGCCCTCGCGGTGGATCTCGTCTGGGGCTATTGCGGCATCCTCTCGCTCGGCCATGCCGCCTTCTTCGCCCTCGGCGGCTATGCCATGGGCATGTATCTGATGCGCCAGATCGGCACGCGCGGTGTCTATGGCGACCCGAACCTGCCGGATTTCATGGTGTTCCTGAACTGGCAGGAACTGCCCTGGTACTGGTACGGCTTCGACATGTTCTGGTTCGCCGCCCTGATGGTGCTGCTGGTGCCCGGATTTCTGGCCTTCGTCTTCGGCTGGTTCGCCTTCCGCTCGCGGGTTACCGGCGTCTATCTGTCGATCATCACCCAGGCGCTCACCTATGCGCTTCTGCTCGCCTTTTTCCGCAATGACATGGGCTTTGGCGGCAACAACGGCCTGACCGATTTCAAGGACATCCTCGGCTTCGACATTCAGGCCGACACGACCCGCGCCGGCCTGTTCGCAGCCTCGGGTGTGGCGCTGGTTCTGTGTTTCATCATCTGCCGGGCCCTGACCCGCTCGAAACTCGGCAAGGTGCTGGTCGCGGTGCGCGACGCGGAAAGCCGGACCCGCTTTCTCGGCTACCGGGTGGAGCACTACAAGCTGTTCGTCTGGACGCTCTCCGCCATGATGGCCGGCATAGCCGGCGCGCTTTACGTGCCGCAGGTCGGCATCATCAATCCGGGCGAATTCGCCCCGGCCAATTCCATCGAAGTTGTGATCTGGGTCGCCGTCGGCGGACGCGGAACGCTGGTGGGCGCGGTGCTCGGCGCGGTTCTGGTGAATTTCGCCAAGACCTGGTTCACCGGCGCTTTGCCGGACATCTGGCTGTTCGCTCTCGGCGGCCTCTTCGTGTTCGTCACCCTGTTCCTGCCCAAGGGCATCGTCGGCACGGTCAGCCAGGGCTGGACGGCTCTCCGGCAGCGCAAGGTGTCCGCCGCCTATGAAGCCGGGTCGGACGTTCCGCCAGGCGCGCCACCGCAGTCACCGGGTGCCACGGCCAATGTGAGCGCCACCAAGCCCAACCCAACCCCGTCCGCTTCGGCCGGCGCCGAGCCACAGCCAGCGGAGTAAGAAAAATGGCACGAGCAACTAGTCTGCTTTATCTGGATGGGGTTTCGGTCTCGTTTGACGGCTTCAAGGCGCTGAACGAACTGTCCCTGACCATCGCCCCCGGCGAAATGCGCGCTATCATCGGCCCCAATGGCGCCGGCAAGACCACCATGATGGACGTCATCACCGGAAAGACCCGGCCGGACAGCGGCGAGGTCTTTTTCGATGGCACCATCGATCTCACCGGCGAGGACGAAGCCTCCATCGCGGAATTGGGCATCGGCCGCAAGTTCCAGAAACCGACGGTCTTTGAAAGCCATACGGTCTGGGACAATCTGGAACTGGCGCTGAAGGCGCCGCGCGGGCCGTTCGCAACCCTGTTCCATGTCATTACCGGCGGCGAGAAGAAGCGCATCGAGTATCTGCTTGAGCTTATCCGGCTCGGCGGAAAACGCAGCGAGCTTGCCGCCAATCTCAGTCACGGCCAGAAGCAATGGCTGGAAATCGGCATGCTGCTGGCCCAGGACCCGAAACTGCTTCTGGTCGACGAGCCGGCGGCCGGCATGACCGATGCCGAAACCGCGGAAACAGCAGAATTGTTGAAGGATATTGCCAATGATCACTCAGTCGTCGTGGTCGAGCACGACATGGTGTTTGTGCGTTCCCTGGGCGTCAAGGTCACGGTCCTTCACGAAGGATCCGTGCTTGCCGAAGGATCCCTCGACCACGTCTCAGCCAACGATCGGGTCGTCGAAGTTTATCTGGGACGGTGACGATCAGGTATGAAGTCCCTCCGCCGTCATCCCCGAAGCCGAATTGAAACACAGAGTCCGGAACTCCTTCCAGGATATTGTGTCCGTTAGGTCAGAACCCATGCTGCAAGTTGACAATATCGATCTTCACTATGGCGCCGCCCAGGCTCTCAAAAGCGTGTCGCTCACTGCCGAGACGGGCAAGGTCACCTGCCTGATGGGCCGCAACGGGGTCGGCAAGACCTCCACCTTGCGCGCGGTCGCCGGTCAGCACGGCATTTCGTCCGGCAGGATCGTCTGGAACGGGGAAGACATCTCCTCGCTGCCCGCGCATGCCCGCGCCAGAAAGGGCATTGCCATCGTCCCGCAGGGCCGGGAAATTTTTCCGCTGCTGTCGGTGAAGGAAAATCTCGAAACCGGCTACGCGCCGATCGCCCGCCGGGACCGGTTCATTCCCGAGACCATCTTCGAACTCTTCCCGGTGCTCAAGGATATGCTCGGCCGCCGGGGGGGCGACCTCTCCGGCGGACAGCAGCAGCAGCTCGCCATCGCCAGAGCGCTGGTCACCCGGCCGAAACTGCTTGTTCTGGACGAACCGACCGAAGGCATTCAGCCCTCGATCATCAAGGATATCGGCCGGGCGATTTCCTGGCTGCGCGACCAGGGCACCATGGCGATCGTCCTCGTGGAGCAGTATTTCGAATTCGCCCGGGACCTCGCCGACAACTATGCCGTGATGGACAGGGGCGAGATCGTTCTGTCCGGAGCCGGAGCGGATCTGTCGGAAACCGAAGTCAGGCGCTTTCTGACAGTGTGACGGGATCCACCCGGCAACCAATCTGCCGAGGCAGTTCAGCGAAGTGCTATCGAGCAAGAGTGCTGTTTGGATGGGCCCTCCCAGGGAGGCGGCCGGATGTGTTGAGGCCTCCTTCTCTTCAACGCGGGATTTGACGAAGCAGACCGGATTGATAGGGTGCGGGCATATAGTCAGCCCGCCTTCACATTCCGATATGGACCGCCATGCCCTCCTCCCTGCCTGAAAACGCCATCTCCGCCATTACAGACGCGGTTGACTTGAACTTCGAAAAACAAATCGCCTTTCTGCAGGAGATCGTCCGCATCCCTTCCCTGCGCGGAGAGGAAGCGGGCGTCCAGAGCGCCGTCGCGGACGCGCTGAAAACAAGAGGCTATCAGGTCGAGACCTATCCGATCGACACCGAAGCGCTGAAAAACCATCCGGCCTATTCGCCGGCAACGATCGACTACGCGGGCACATTCAATGTCAGCGGCCGGAAACCGCCGCAGAGCGCGGCAGGCCGGTCGCTGATCCTGAATGCCCATGTCGATGTCGTGCCGACCGCCAATCCGGCTCACTGGACCCATCCGCCATTTGCCGCGATCCGCGAGGGCGACTGGCTTTACGGCCGTGGCGCCGGGGACATGAAGGCCGGGCTCGCGGCCAATCTCTTTGCTGTCGATGCGATCGAGGCGGCAGGCTTCCAGCTCGAGGGCCCGCTGGAGTTCCAGTCCGTCATTGACGAGGAAGTCACCGGCAACGGCGCGGCCATGGCCATTCTTCGCGGCGCGGCAGCCGATGCCGTCCTCATTCCCGAACCGACGGATGAAGATGTCATCTACGCCAATTCCGGCGTCATCAAGTTCCGGATCTCGGTCCGGGGCGTCCCGGCGCATCCCCGCGAACCCGAAGCCGGGTTAAGTGCTATTGAAGCTGCGTTTCTCGTCATCGGGGAATTGAAGACAATAGAAAAGCGCTGGAACGACGAAAAACACAAGCATCCCGGATTCGAGCGGCTGAGCAATCCGGCAAGTCTCAATATAGGCACCATTCAAGGGGGGGAATGGCCATCTTCCGTGCCCTTCGAATGCATGTTCGAGGGCCGCATCGGCTTTTTCCCGGGGGAAGCTCCTGCCGGCCGGATGGAGGAAGTCGAACGGGCGCTGCAAAGCCTTTGTTCCGCAGACCCGCGTCTTGAAAAAGCCCAACCGAAGCTGGAGTGGATCGGCACCTGTCAGGCCGGCTACCGGCTGGAGCAAGGCACACAGGCCGAAGAAACGCTTTCGGCCGCACACAAGCTGGCGACAGGCGATCGGCTCGGAAGATCGATCATGGCCTGCTACCTGGATGCGGCGCTCTACATGAACCACGGCAACATTCCCGCCCTCACGTATGGTCCGCTCTCGCGTAACATTCACGGGATCGACGAATGCGTGAATCTTCCGTCCTTGAAACGGGTGACCCGGACGATCGCCCTGTTTACCGCCCAATGGTGCGGCATTTCGCCAAAATCCGGGCATTGAGATCGATCTCGATTCGAGCCGATTGATTGGCGCGGCGAAAACCGGTACCAACGCGCTCGAATTGAGTTTACGGCTTCGGTGGCACAGGATTGTTCCGCCCGGCCTTCCGGATATCGCTGCATCCGTGCCACCCGACATGGACGCAGCCTAGTCCGGATGAAAACGGCACTGAAAAACTTTAGGACTTGCCATGCGCGTTGCAATGATTGGGACCGGCTATGTCGGTCTGGTTTCCGGGACATGTTTTGCCGATTTCGGTCATGTGGTGACCTGTATCGACAAGGACGCCGGCAAGATCGACGCCCTCAATACCGGCAAGATCCCGATCTTTGAGCCAGGGCTTCAGGACCTCGTTGCAAAAAACGTGGCGGAAGAGCGGCTCTTTTTCACCACGAAGACGGAAGAAGCCGTCAGGGATGCCGATGCGGTCTTCATTGCCGTCGGTACGCCCACGCGCCGGGGCGACGGGCATGCGGATCTTTCCTACGTTTATGCGGCGGCCGAGGAAATCGCCGGGCTGATCGACGGGTTCACCGTGATCGTAACGAAGTCGACCGTCCCTGTGGGGACCGGCGACGAAGTCGAGGCCATCATCCGCAGGACCAATCCGGACGCCAAATTCGCCGTGGTTTCCAATCCGGAGTTCCTGCGCGAGGGCGCGGCGATCAACGATTTCAAGCGGCCGGACCGGGTCGTCGTCGGGACCGACAGCGAAGAGGCCGTCGGCGTGATGAAGGAGCTCTATCGTCCGCTCTACCTCAATGAGACGCCGATCATCGTCACAAAGCGCCGGACGTCCGAACTCATCAAATACGCCGCGAACGCGTTTCTCGCCGTCAAGATCACTTTCATCAATGAAATCGCCGATCTGTGCGAGAAAGTCGGCGCCAATGTCCAGGAAGTTTCCCGGGGCATCGGGCTCGACAACCGCATCGGCTCGAAATTCCTGCATGCGGGCCCCGGTTATGGCGGTTCATGCTTTCCCAAGGATACGCTCGCGCTTTCCAGGATTGCCGCCGATGCCCACTGCGACCTGAAGATCGTCGACTCGGTGATCGAGGTGAACGCCGCCCGGAAGAAGAAGATGGCGGACAAGGTCATCGACTTCATGGGAGGCGACGTCAGCGGCAAGACCGTCGCGCTTCTCGGGCTCGCCTTCAAACCCAATACGGACGACATGCGCGAGGCTCCCAGCATCGATATCGTCGAAAAGCTGCAGGCCGCGGGTGCGAAGATCCGCGCCTACGACCCGGCCAGCATGGAAGAAGCGGGCCATGTCATGTCCAACGTCCTGTTCTGCGACGGTCCCTACCATGCCATCGAAAACGCGGATGTGGTGGTGATCGTCACCGAATGGGACCAGTTCCGCGCGCTGGATCTTGAGCGGGTCAAGTCGCTGTTGAACGCTCCCAAAGTTGTCGATCTGCGCAATATCTACACGCAGGATTACATGACGGCGCATGGGTTCGAATATACCAGCGTCGGCCGGAGCTACTAAAACCCGCTCCCTGACAGCCAGTTCGGACGGCGTCACAAACGCCGGAACGCATAAGACCAAAAGGGCCGCTTTCGTGGCCCTTTTGGTCTTTCGAGGAACGCGGCGGATCGCACCGCGTCCAACCGCCATCGCGTGACTACACCCCGCCTTAAACGCCGGATTGCATTTGGCCGGTATTCGCGTGCGAAATGTTACCAATATTTCATGCGGAATTCGCTTTCGCGATGTTGTCCTGCTGTGTTCCGCATGGTAATCAAATCCTTAACGGATTAAAATTTTCCAAGACTTGTTAACCATTTAGTAACGATGCCGTGGCGTGAGCTAAAGCAACCGGATATGTTGGTTTTAGGAAACGTTTTAGTCCCCGCGCAATAGGTTGAGGCTGTCAAAGTTGGTTGACGAAACTGTTTCATATGACCGGAAGGACGGCCATCGGCAGGCGATGGAATTCCCCGGTTACGAGGTCCTCGGCTTTCCACTCAAAAAGCGTCTGGGCGGCTACAACCCTGTCCTGTTTCAGCGGTGGAAATTACACCGGTTCACCGGGAAAGTGCTCAAGAGAAGTCTCGATCTTGCCGGGGCCTCGGCAGGACTGGCGATGCTGATCCCGCTCTTCGCCCTTATTGCGATTGCCATTAAATCGACCAGCCGCGGGCCGGTCTTTTTCCTCCAGCAAAGACATGGCCTGAACGGCGCGCTTTTCACCGTCCTCAAGTTCCGCACGATGCACCTGCACATGTGCGACAATTCCGGTATTTCGCAGACCGTCGAAAATGACCCGCGCGTGACCTGGGTCGGCAGATTTCTTCGCAGCAGCAATTTTGACGAACTGCCGCAACTTCTCAACGTTCTGAAAGGTGACATGTCACTGGTGGGACCGCGTCCCCATGTGCCCGGCATGTTGGCGGCCGGGGTCCAATACGAAGCATTCGATGCCCGGTACATGGACCGCCATCGGGTCCGTCCGGGAATCACCGGGCTTGCCCAGGTGAACGGTTTCCGAGGAGAAACCAAAGACAGGCATGCCGCCCGCATGCGCCTGGAACACGATCTCAGTTACATCGAAAGACAGTCGGTCCTGCTTGACGTCAAGATCCTCGCCGACACGGTCGTCCAGGAATTTTTCGGGGGCAGCGGCTATTAAGGCCTTTTGCTTATCGTCCGCAAACCCTTCCGGACTCAACGCGCGGACGAGCGGACAAACCTGTTATAAATTACGATTACCAAGAATAGCGCTGAATTTGTCGCAGGCTGGAAATGGCAGTCGGGACAATCCGCCGCAAGCCCGCAGACTTTGAAATTTTTTACACTCGCAAATATTCCCTAGAGGCCATTTAAATATTGCCGCAATTTCCCGGAAGCTTCTACTTACATGCCAATATTTCCGGCCACGCCTCAAGCCTTTGAATTTAAATTATCTATCAGGAAATCAACGTTGAAAAGAAGACGCGACATAATTTAATATTATGTATGTTTGAAAACTTTAATTTCAACAAATATACTTCTAATATGTCGTACATAAATATTGATTTATCAAATTTTTGGAAATTAATCTCGGAACTCCAGAAATTACTTGTCAATCATGTGAGTCAATGCCGTCAGTTTAGACCCTCTCTAAGCTGTCCGTGTTCCTGAAGGGATCTGGCCGAGCCAGCCCACCCTCAGATCTTGTCCGGCGGACACCCGATTTCAGCAGATAACTTCGTCCCATGCTCCGGATGAGAACCAATTTGGGCCAGCCAGCTGGATATGGCTCCAGCAGGCCCAAAACAATGGAGGTTTTGATGAAGCATGCCAGTTTTCTCCTAGCCACGCTCTCCGTTTTCGCACTTTCCCTTTCGGCCGCCAAAGCCGAATCCGACCTGCTGAAAGACGCGCGTGACTATTTCGAGCCGGTTCCCCATGCCATTCCCTCGCTACCGGATAACCCCGTGACGCAGGAGAAAATCGAACTGGGCCGGATGCTGTTCTTCGATCCGCGCATTTCAAGCTCGGGTCTGCTTTCCTGCAACACGTGCCATAACCTTGGCATGGGTGGAGACGACAATCTGGAAACGTCGATCGGCCATGGCTGGCAGAAGGGGCCGCGCAACGCGCCGACCGTCCTGAACGCCATTTTCAACGAAGCCCAGTTCTGGGACGGCCGGGCGGCGGACCTGAAGGCGCAAGCCAAGGGGCCTGTGCAGGCCGGTGTTGAGATGGCCAGCACGCCGGAACGGGTGGAAGCCACACTGAACAGCATGCCGGAATATGTCGAGCGCTTTACGCGGGCATTTGCGGATAATGACGGACCCGCCATAAGCTTCGACAAGATGGCACGGGCCATCGAGGCCTATGAGGCCACCCTGATCACCCCCGCTTCGAAGTTCGATCTCTTCCTGGAAGGCAACGAGGCAGCATTGAGCGAACAGGAGAAGGAAGGCCTGACACTCTTCATGGATACCGGTTGCGCAAGCTGCCACGGTGGCGTCAATGTCGGCGGCGAGGGGTATTATCCGTTCGGTGTTATCGAAAAACCCGGCTCGGAAATCCTGCCGGTAGAAGACAAGGGCCGCTTTGCTGTGACCCAGACGGCGGACGAGGAGTATGTCTTCCGCGCCGCGCCCTTGCGTAACATCGAGCTGACCGCGCCATATTTCCATTCGGGCAAGGTGTGGGAACTGAAGCAGGCCGTCGGTATCATGGCCTCGTCACAGTTGGGGGCTGACCTGTCTGAGGAGCAGATCGATGCGATCGTCGCCTTCCTGCGTACCCTCACGGGTGAGCGGCCGAGCGTGGACTATCCGATCCTGCCGATCAGCACCAGCGGGACGCCGAAACCGGATCTCATGCAACCGGTCAAATAAACGAAGGACGGCATAACAACAGAGTCGGGAGCATCCTGTGTTCAAACCAACGCTGGATGCTCCAACACTTCAAAATCGATCAACTTTTCTGCCTTCATGTGGGTTCAGATGAAGGTATGCCGATCTTGAAAGAGGAGAGAGGGACCGTCCCTCTCTCCTCTTCTTTTATGACCGGATCAGGATGCGGAAATCAGTGTTGCCATGTGCTGCATGGCGAGCTGATAGCCGTCCACACCGCAACCCGCGATCACCGCGTCCGCCCGGGCGGATACATAGGAGTGGTGCCGGAAACTCTCCCGTTTGTGGATGTTCGAGATATGTACTTCGATCACCGGAAAGCTGCAGGCGGAAAGAGCATCCAGCAACGCGATGGACGTATGGGTATAGGCCGCGGGATTGATGATCAGCCCTTGCGCGGTTTCGCGGGCTTCATGGACCCAGCCGATCAATTCATGTTCCGCGTTGCTCTGATGGAAAACGACCTGCAGTCCGGATTTCCCGGCCTCCGCCTCGCACAGCAGGCGTACATCATCCAGCGTCCTGGATCCGTAGATCTCAGGTTCCCGCTTGCCGAGAAGATTGAGATTCGGTCCGTTCAGAACGTAGATGACCTTAACCATAAGTAGTTCCCTTGATTTGCAGCGACAGAATGGCGTTTAGCGGCGTTTTGTTCCAGTCAAACCCGCGTCTTGCACCATAGGATTGTGGATGATGACCCGATACAATGTATAAATTTCAACCCCGACTTGCCTAAACATGGTTTACGCATTATTAACAATAATATTCCAGTTTGAAATGAAACAGATCAACGGAATCCCATGATCAAACTGCGCGAACGGCTGGACACTCTTGAAGCTCTGATGGCGGCCATAGAAGGCTATCAGAACCTTCCGCTCGATGTTCTCTCCCAGTTTCTGCTTGACCATTATACGGTGGATCTGGATGTGCTGGCGCAGTTCGCCGATGCGCTGGAAGCAAGGTCCGAAAATGCGCGCAACAACGCCTACGCGGCGGAAACAAATGCGCAATCCGCGGCCTGACAGCAGGCGGCAACTCTTCAAAAATTCCAGAATTATCCGATAGGAGCCGCGCTTTGTTCGCCCTCAGCCGGTTCCGGTCCCTGGCCGGCCTGCCAGATTTTCTGGCGGTTGCGGATTTCCCGAGGCGCCGGTCCGAAATAGGTCGCGGTTTTTATGAAATCGCGCGGATGCAGGATCACGCTCGACACGCGCTGATATAGGGACTTGGCCGAGATCGGCTTGGACAGGAGCTCATGAACGCCCAGGCGGCGCGCTTCCACAATCCGGCTACGCTCGGTATGGGCCGTAACCATGATGATCGGAATATAAGCGAAGGGGTTGTTCGGGCTGCGGATCATGCGGACCATATCGGCCCCGTCCAGAATGGGCATGACCCAATCCAGAATGAGGATATCCGGATTGGCACGGTCCATCGCCTCGAGGCCGGACGCTCCGTCCTCGGCTTCAACGATCCGGCGTGCGCCGAAACCCTGCAACATGGTCCGCAGGATCGTGCGCATATAGGCACTGTCCTCGACCAGCAGGAATGTCAGTGAGGCAAGATCCAGGCTCACCAAATCCTCCTAAGTTTCAAGGCAAGTCTTGTCATGAAAGTCTGAACAATGGGTTAGCCCCGAGATTCCCGATGAATGAGCCCTCCGGTGAACGTGATATCGCGGCCGCGCCCGATCATTGCTGATCAGGGCTTTACGGAACATTTTGAAACGACACACCGGTATTCACAGCCCGGTAATCTTGCGCGGAGTTAATCTTTTTGCCGAAGCGGCGTTAACGGGTCTTTCAAGCCTGGGACACCATTGTCAGCCAGGGCACAGCAACAGGCGAGAGACCTTTGTCAACGATTGTACGAACCATGTCCCGGGATCCGGAATCATTCGAACAGGACGATTCGCTTTCGCGTGAGCGCAAGCCGTCCGAACCTGTTTCCGGTGAAAAAATCCGGGACAATCTTTTGCTTTTATCCGGTATCGGACTTTTGCTGCTGGCCTCCGGCATGGTGCTTTCCAACCTTTTTTCCTGAAACGGAATGCGCTCAGGCCTTCGGCGTCTTCGCGCAAAACAGCACGACACAGCCGATCAGCTTCATCTCGACCAGATTAAACCTGCGTGACAACTCGGCCTCCAAAGCTTCCGCCGTGTCGTGTTCATTGGAAAAGACGCCCTTGCGATTATAGATGCGCATGAGTTGGCGGGCAGCGGCGGAGCGGGGCACATCGCCCTGCAGGATCGTTGCGCCGAAAACGACGCCGTCTTCGGCAAGATGCGGCAGCAGGCGATCGAAGATCACCGCTTTTCCGGACATGGTTCCAGGAAGGCAGTGCAGGACATAGTTGAGCGCGATGGAGCCGAACGTGCCAAGCGATGCCGGCCAGGGCAGCAGGGCGTCCGCCTGGACTGTATGAGGCCTGTAACGCCGAATTCGGTCGGCTGCCTTTTGAAGGCAGTGCTCGTTCGGGTCGAGCAGCGTCACATTCGGACCGGAAACGGGATATTTCGCCCTGTCCAGAAAATAGCCGGTACCGACGCCGATATCCAGGTGGTCCGCGGCGAGGTGGCGATTGTAGAGGTCAATCATATGACGACTCGGGCAGCGCCAGATGAGCCGGTTGGAGAGCCCGAGCACCAATGCGTCATAGATAGCGAGCGATGTCTTCGAATAGACCGCATAGCCCGCCTTGTGCGCGTCCGGAAACTGTTCCATCCCTTGTACCTCTTCCATATCAATGAGGCACTCGTTAGCGATGCACCGGGAGGTTTGCAAGGATTAGCTTCGTTCAGTCGTCAGGCAAGTCGTCATCTTCCAGAATGCGCCACTTGGCGCCCTCCAGATCGTCGAACTGGCCGCTCTTCAAGGACCACAGGAAAGCGCCCAGACCCAGTGCTCCGAGGAAAAGCGCAATCGGGATCAGGTAGATCAGGACATCCATGGCAGCGTCATCCTTGAGCCCTTTCGCCCGACGTCCGAGCAGGCGCGGCCCTAACTTCGGGACGCCCCTCCCCCCAGCGCAGCTTGAGGGCATTGGCCGTGACGGCCAGCGAGGAGGCCGACATGGCAACGGCCGCCATCAGCGGCGTCACGAAGCCGGCGACAGCCACCGGAACCGCTATCATATTGTAAAGGACGGAGATCCAAAGGTTCTGCTCGATGGCCGCGCGGGCCCTTTGCGACAGAAGCAGCGCATCGGCAACGGGCTGCAGCCTGTCACCCAGGAAAACCGCGTCCGAGGCCGCCTGGCTGAGGTGGACCGCCGAGACGGGCGACAGGGAGACATGGGCGCCCGCGAGCGCAGGCGCATCATTCAGGCCGTCGCCCACCATCAGCACCTTGCGGCCGGCCTGCTGCAGCACCTCGAGACGGGCAATCTTCTGCGCGGGCTTCATTCCGGCCTGCCAGTGAGGGATGCCAAGCACATCCGCGCAACCGGCCACGGCCGGTTCCGTGTCGCCTGAAACGATCTCGAGCGCGTATCCCGCGGCCTTCAGATGATCGATCACCGCACGCGCGTCCGGCCGCGGGCTCTGGCGGAAGGGCAGAAGCCGCACCGGCCCGTCGCCGAAGCGGATCGCGAGAAGCGATGCGCCGGGAACCTCCCTCAAGGCACCCTCGATCTGCCGCGCCGTCGCGCCGCAGAACTGCGGGCTGCCGAGACGCAAGCGCTCACCTTCCACAACGGTCTCCAGTCCCGCCCCCGGGACTTCCTTCACCTCCGGCAAGGGCGTGATGGCGTGCGTTGCCCTGACCAGGGCCATCGACAACGGGTGACGGCTGGCAAGCGCCAGGCGACCCGCCAGCGCCACCAGACGATCCTTTGCGTCGAACGGGCCACAGAGTTCCGGTTCGGCAAGGGTCAGCGTGCCGGTCTTGTCGAAAAGGATGGTATCGATGTCGGCGAGGCGCTCTATGGCGTCGCCGGAGTTCAGCAGCACGCCGCGGCGGAAAAGCTGCCCGGAGGCAACCACCTGAACGGCGGGAACGGCAAGGCCAAGCGCGCAGGGACATGTGATGATCAGCACCGAGATGGCGATCACCAGCGCCGGCTGCCACTCCATGCCCGCGAGCAGCCAGCCCAGAAACGTCAGCCCGGCCGCGCCGTGGACGAGCGGCGCGTAAAGCCGCGCGGCCCGGTCGGCGATGCGGACATATTTCGATTTCGCCTGCGAGGCGGCCTCCAGAAGCCTGTTGACCTCATCGAGCAGCGTCGCTCCGGAGGCGGCCTCGACACGCACCTGAAGCGCGCCGGAACCGTTGAGCGTTCCCGCATAGACGCGCTGGCCGGGATCCACGGGCACAAGACCGCTTTCGCCGGTGACGAGGCTCTGGTCGATTTCCGAGGTGCCCGTTTCCACCACGCCGTCCACCGGAACGCGTTCGCCCGCGGACACCAGAACGAGATCTCCTGCGGCAATCCTGGACAGCGGAACTTCCCGCACGTTGCCATCGGGCAGGATCCGGGCGGCGACTTCCGCCTTGAGGGCGGCGATGTTTTCGGCAAAGGAGCGGGTGCGCCCGCGCATGTTGTGATCGAGATACCGGCCGACCAGCAGGAAGAACAGCAGCATGACGGCCGATTCAAAATAGGCGTGATGCTGGTGCTGCACCGTCTGCACCACGGACAGCGCCACAGCCAGGACCACGCCGATCATGATCGGCACGTCCATGTTCAAGCGCCCGGACGCCAGCGCCTTGAAGGCGCTCCTGAAGAAGGGCCGTCCGGCATAGGCCACCGTCGGCAAGGCGATCAGGGCCGACAGCCAGTGGAAGAAGTCCCTCGTCTCCGCCTCGATCCCGGTCGCGTTGCCCGACCAGACGGAGACCGACAGGAGCATGATGTTCATGCCGGCGAAGCCCGCCACCGCCAAGCACCGCAAAAGCTCCTTGCCAGTGCGGTCCTGACGGTCTTTCTGGCTTGCCGGGTCGAACGGATGGGCGGTGTAGCCAAGCCGTGCCAGCTCGGCGACGATTTCGTCCGCTCCGGTCTGGTCCTCCACCCAGTCGACCGCCAGGCGCTGGCTGGTCAGATTGACGCGAGCCGCGCGGATGCCCGGCAGGCGCTTCAACCCGCGCTCGATATCGCCCATGCAGGCCGCGCAGGTGATGCCGTCGACGGCAAGATCCATGTGGACAGCACCGTCCTTGCCGGGCGTTACGAAAGCCTGCCAGTCGCGCTGATGAACCGTCACGTCGATTGCCTTATTCCTTCAGGAAAATCCGGTTCTCGGATTTGAATTTCCGCGCACCGCCCTCTTCGATCTCAAGAATAAGTGTCCAGTTGCCTGCCGGAACCTTCTCCAGATCGGCGGTATAGCGTCCGCCGCCATCCGCATTCAGAAAGGCTTCGATATCCGATGCTTCGCGGGCCGGATGCCGCAAAAGGGCGTGAACCTCGACCCCGTAGAGCGGCGTTCCATCCGCGTCGGCGGCGGTCACGACCAACCGGCCGGTTCCTTCCGCGGTTTGAACGACTTCACCCGACACCTGCCAGTCCAGCTCCGCCTGTATCCTCGCGGCGGCGATTTCCTCGTTATACGCCTGACCGGCTTCATAAGGGCGATCCTCGACCACGCCCGGGAACGATCCAAGCGCGAGATAGATGAAGATCCCGTTCGCGGCGAAGATCACGCCGAAGAAAGCAAACAGCCAGACAAGGACTGTCTTGCCGGTGATCGCCTTGGGGTCCTTCATGCTGGATTGAACCATCGACATTTAATCCTCCTCAAGGTTTGTCCGGTGCTTTGAAATTGTCTTTCGCGGTTACCACTTCACCCATCACGCTGTCGGTGATGCGGAAAGTCACGGGCGTCGAGCCGGGCATCTTTTCGCCGGGCGGCGAGGTTACCAGGATGCGGACTTCCCGCGTGGTATCCGGCCCGACCTCGATGATCGGCCGTTCGGCGAAGGTGGTTTCCACACCGATGGCTTCCATCTTTGTGTTGGGCGGCATGCCCTCGATATTCAGCATGAAACTGCGGGGATGCTGGCGCTTGTTGGAAAGGCGCACCGTATAGCCGTTGCGAACCGTGCCGTTGGACTGTTCCACGAAGACCGGATTGCGGTCATGCAGAACGCTGATATCGGCGAAATCCCGGGTCAGCAGCGCGAACAGCATGATGGCGCTGACCAGGACGATGAGAGCGGCGTAGATTACCGTCCGGGGCCGGACGATTTCATAAACCGACTCCTTGCCCTCGATCCTGCGCTGGATGTTTTCATCGGTATCGTAGGCGATCAGACCTGTCGGCTTGCCGACCTTGGTCATGATGTTGTCGCAGGCATCGATACACAACCCGCACTGGATGCAGTCGAGCTGCATGCCCTTGCGGATATCGACCCCGGTCGGACAGACATGAAAACACTGGTAGCAGTCGACGCAGTCCCCTGCCGGAAGACCCTGCTCCACCAGCTTCTTGTTCTGTTTCAGGGAGCCGCGCGGCTCGCCCCGGTCCCAGCGATAGGTGACATTGAGGGCCTTTTCGTCCGTCAACGCCGCCTGAATGCGCGGCCAGGGGCACATGTAGATGCAGACCTGCTCGCGCATGAAGCCGGCCAGAAGATAAGTGGTCGCCGTCAGGATCGCGATCCAGACATAGGCGACGAGCGGCGCCTGGAAGGTGAGAAGCTGCCAGACCAGCGTCGGCGCGTCGTTGAAGTAGAGAACCCAGGCCCCCCCGGTCCACCAGGCGATCATCAGCCAGAAGAAATGCTTGGTGGCCCGCTTGCGGACCTTTCCGAAGGTCCAGGGTTCCTTGTCCAGATTGATACGGTCCCGCCGGTCGCCCTCGACCTTGCGTTCGATCCACAGGAACATGTCCGTCCAGACAGTCTGCGGGCAAAGATAGCCGCACCAGATCCGGCCGGCGACCGCATTCATCAGGAACAGCCCCACCGCGGCAAGGATCAGCAGACCGGTGAGATAATAGACTTCCTGCGGCCAGATCTCGATGAAGAAGAAGTAGGCCCGCTTGTGCACCATGTCGACCAGAACGGCCTGATCGGGTGCGTTCGGTCCACGGTCGAAGCGGATGAACGGCAGGAAATAATAGATGCCGAGCGTGATGAAGAGCAGCGTCCACTTGATCCTGCGGAACAGGCCGTGGGTCGCCATGGGATAGATCTTCTTGGCGGACGCGAACCACTCGTCGGTGTGCGCGTCGTCATGGCTTTCCGTGTCCGTGGACATTCCGTCCGTCCTTCTGTCGAAAACGATCCTGCCCCTCCAGGATCCAGCGGATAACGACGGACCGCTGGATCCGTCACGCTGCAAACACTAATCCGGCGCAAGGCGGACTGACTTTGCGCCGGATCAATTCATGCGCCCATTGCGCGCCTTGCCGCAGGGCCGCGGCTTATTGACCGCCCCCGAAGGAGTGGACATAGACCGTCAGCGACTTGATCGTCGCGGCGTCCAGCCGGTCGATCCAGGCCGGCATCACACCGTTACGCGGCGCATGGATCTGCGCCTTGATGTCGTCCAGGGACTTGCCATAGAGGTAATTGGCCGACATCAGGCTGGGCGCGCCGACTTCCTGGATACCTTCCAGGCTGTCGCCGTGACAGGCCGCGCAATTGTCCTCGTAGAGCACCTGTCCGGCGGCCAGGTCAACGCCGTCCTCTGTCTCCACATCAGCCTTGGAGGCGACGAAATTGGCGACCTGGGCAACCTCCTCGCGGCTCAGCAGTTCGTCGCGGCCGAAGGCCGGCATCTCGCCGATACGCGCATCGTCATGGTCCGAGCGGATGCCGTAGAGCAGCGTGGTGTGGATGTCGTCCAGCGTACCGCCCCACAGCCAGGTATCGTCCTGCAGGTTCGGATAGCCTTCGGCTCCCGTTGCGCCCGAGCCGTGGCATGGCGCGCAATTGTCACCGAAGGCGGCCTGTCCGTTCGCCTGGGCGAATTGCAGCAGTTCCTGATCGAGGGAGATATCTTCCAGGGACGCCGCGATGATCTTGTCGGCGAACTCGGAACGCCCCGCGACGCCCTCGTCAAAGGCGGCAATCGCTTCGGTCCGCTGATTGGCCCCCAGCACACCGGTGGTGTAGCTGGAGATCAGCGGCCAGGACGGGTAGAGCACCCAGTAGACCGCGGCCCAGACGATGCAGGCATAGAAGCTGTACAGCCACCATCTCGGCAGTGGATTGTTCAGTTCCTTCAGCCCGTCCCATTCGTGGCCGGTCGTCTCGACGCCGGAGATCCGGTCGATTTCTTTTTCGTGCGTGTCTGCCATGGTTCAGTCCTCCCGGAACGGGATTTTGGCGGCGTCATCGAACTTCTTGCGATTCTTCGGCCACAGGGCGTAGGCCAGAACCACGCCGAACAGGATCATGAAATAGATGAGGCCCCAGGTCTGCGCGAAGGCCGCAACAGCGGTATATGTCTCGTTCATCGCCTTACCTCGCGTTTGCCTTGTCGTCATAGATGGAGAAGTCGACCATGGTGCCCAGCACCTGAAGATAAGCGACCAGCGCGTCCATTTCGGTGACGTCCTTCAGGTTGCCGTCGAAGGTGCGGATCTTTGCCGTCGGCCAGCGTTCCTCGAACTCATAGGCCGCATCGGTGTCCGGCCTTGCCTGACCCATAAGGTCAGCCGCGGCGTTGTCGATCTGCTCCTGCGTATAGGGCGTCCCCAGGAAGGCGTTCACGGAGAGATCCGCCTGGATATCGCGGGTGCTCAGGCGGTTTTCCGCCAGGAACGGATAGCCGGGCATGATAGAGGCCGGAACCAGGGAGCGGGGATCCTTCAGATGCTCCACATGCCAGTCGTCGGAATATTTTCCGCCGACGCGGGCAAGATCCGGTCCGGTGCGTTTGGAGCCCCACTGGAAGGGATGGTCGTACATGCTTTCGGCGGCCAGCGAATAATGGCCGTAGCGCTCCAGTTCGTCGCGCATCGGGCGGATCATCTGCGAGTGGCAGGTGTAGCAGCCCTCGCGGATGAAGATGTTGCGCCCGGTGAGCTCCAGCGGCGTATAGGGCCGCATGCCCTCGGTCTTCTCGATGGTGCTCTTCAGGTAGAAGAGCGGTGCGATCTCGACCAGGCCGCCAATGGCGACCACGATCAGGATACCGATCAGGAGGACGAAGGAGTTCTTTTCAAAGACTTCGTGTTTTTTCCAAGCTGACATTTTCGTCCCTCCCTTATTCGGCCGGAGCCAGGGAGCCGGCCGGCGTGGCTTCGGCTTCCTCAGCCTCACCATGACGGACAGTCATCCAGAGATTATAGGCCATGATCACGGCGCCCAGCAGGAAGAGCGCGCCGCCAAGAGCCCGGATTATGTAGAAGGGATGCATCGCCTCGACGGTTTCCACGAAGGAGTATTCCAGGAAACCGAGCTGATCGTAGGCGCGCCACATCAGGCCCTGCATGATCCCGGACACCCACATCGAGGTGATGTAGAGAACGATCCCCAGGGTCGACAGCCAGAAGTGCCAGTTCACCAGTTTCAGCGAATAGAGGCCCTTCCTGTTCCACAGCCACGGAATGAGGCAGTAGAGCGCGCCGAAGGAGATGTAGCCAACCCAGCCGAGCGCACCGGAATGCACGTGGCCGATGGTCCAGTCGGTATAATGCGACAGGGAGTTGACGGAACGCAGGCTCATCAGCGGACCTTCGAAGGTCGACATGCCGTAGAAGGCGACGGAGACCACCATCATGCGCAGCACCGGATCGGTCCTGAGCTTGTCCCAGGCGCCCGACAGCGTCATCAGGCCGTTGATCATGCCACCCCAGGAGGGCATCCACAGGATGATGGAGAAGGTCGCGCCCAGCGTCGAAGCCCATTGCGGCAGCGCCGTATAATGCAGGTGGTGCGGACCGGCCCAGATGTAGATGAAGATCAGCGCCCAGAAGTGCACGATGGACAGGCGGTAGGAATAGACCGGCCGGTCGGCGCGCTTGGGGATGAAATAATACATGATGGCCAGGAAGCCGGCGGTCAGGAAGAAACCGACCGCGTTATGGCCGTACCACCACTGCACCATGGCATCCTGCACACCGGACCAGACGATGTAGGACTTGGTCGAATAGACCGACACCGGGATCGTCAGGTTGTTGACGATGTGCAGCATGGCGATGGTGACGATGAACGCCAGGTAGAACCAGTTGGCCACATAGATGTGCGGTTCCTTGCGCTTCCACAACGTGCCGAGGAACAACAGCAGATAACATACCCAGACGATGGTCAGCCACAAGTCGGCGTACCATTCCGGCTCGGCGTATTCCTTGCTCTGCGTGGCGCCGAGCAGATAGCCGGTGCCGGCGATCACGATGAAGACGTTGTATCCGACGATCACGAACCAGGGCAGGATCTTGCCGGGCATGCGCGCACGGCTGGTGCGCTGGACCACATACATCGACGTCGCCAGCAGCACGTTGCCGCCGAAGGCGAAGATCACCGCGGAGGTGTGCAAGGGGCGCAGGCGACCGAAATTTGTCCAGGGCAGATCGAAGTTCAGCGCCGGAAAGGCAAGCTGAAGGGCGATCACCAGCCCGACGGTGAAACCGGCGAGGCCCCAGAACATCGCCGCGACCGAGCCGAACTTGACCGGTCCGAAGTTGTAGTTGGGTTTGCCGCCGATTTCCTGCGGGATCGGTTCCCCGCCGTCGTCGAAATATTTCTTGAAGATCACAAACACGCTGACGGCGGCGACCAGTGCGCCGATGCCCGCGTGAAATGCCATGACCTGATCGAAGGTCTTGCCCGCCACGATCAGGCAGGCGAATGCAAGCAGCACAAGGAAGATGGCGAAACCGCCTTCCTCGAGCGAAATCATTTTGGCCTTGTTTTGTGCCATTTTTAGCGCCCCAGTCTTTAGATATCGTTACAAGGTGCCAACGATGGCACGACCATGCACATGACTCGCTTTGAGCCGCGTTGATTCATATCAAGACGCCGGGATGCGCCATGGCTCTTGCGCAAACTGCCGCAGGATGGGCGCATTGTGTCGCAGGTCGGGCGGAAAGAGGATTGGGGGGGGGCGGGAGACGAGCAAGGGCGGGATGTAGGCGTTTGTTGCGGCGCTGATTATTGACTGGATTGGGGCCGGGGCTGGCAGCAACTGGCCGAGGATGCAACAAATACCGCCAGTATACCCCTGCAAGCGCGGTCATTGCTTTGCGATGAACGCCTGAACGCGTCCGGCAACCTCGGCCGTTGCCGGAGTGTAGACCATCATGGTCAAGTCGGGCCGTCCATCGACCGAAAACGTGGAAAATTCGAGTTCTATGACCCCGAGTTCGGGATGGTGGAGACGTTTGACGCCATCACCATGTCCAACGACCTCATTTTCGCGCCACAGCGTCTTGAATTCCGCGCTCATGAGAGAAAGTTCCTCGACAAGCTGCCTGATTTCAGCGCTTGCGCCCGCACGTGCAGCATCGGCCCGAAACGCTCCGACCACATAGCGGGCGATGCTGAGCCAATCCTCCTGAGCGGCCTTCACGCGAGAATCCGAAAACACGAGCCGCAGGATGTTGCGCTGATCTGGACGAAGCTCGGCGTAATCCGTCAGGAGCGCAGCGGCAGACCTGTTCCAGGCAACAATGTCCCAGGTTACGGTTCTGATGAGGGCCGGGCTGGTGGGGATGGCATCAAGAACGCGTTGCAGCCGCGGTGTAATGTTGTTCTCCGGCCTGTATCGCGCCTCCGGAGGGTGCCCAAAAGCCAGGATATGCAGGTGCTCGCGTTCAGGTTCTGTCAACATGAGGCCGGTTGCGATACGCTCCAGGACATCTGCGGAAGGAGCGCCACCTCTCCCCTGCTCCAGCCACGTGTACCAGGTCGGGCTGATGTTTGAACGCTGAGCCACTTCTTCGCGGCGTAATCCAGGCGTCCGCCTCCGTCCCGTCGGGAAACCGAAGGTCGCGGGATCGAGGCGCATGCGGCGATCCCGCAGAAATGTGCCCAATGGGTTGCCGTCTTGAGGATACATACCGGCCCTGTTAGTTTTTATACCATGATAAAGTCACTACTTTAATATGAAGAATGATACGTCATCCTGCCTCTCCGAACAACGTTGGAGAGTTCTGAATGCGTGTTTTCCTAACGGGTGCGACCGGCTTCATTGGATCGCGGATCGTGCCCGAATTGCTCGCTGTCGGCCACCAGGTGGTGGGTATGACAAGATCAGACGTGGGAGCCAAGTCCCTCGTCTCCGCAGGCGCAATCCCCCATCATGCCACCCTTGAGGACCTTGCCAGCATCATGGCCGGAGCTGCTGATGCGGACGCCGTGATTCACACGGCTTTCGACCATGATTTCTCGAATTTCGCGGCGAATTGCGAGAAGGATCGACGCGTAATCGAGGCGCTGGGATCGGTTCTGAAAGGCTCCGATAGACCACTTCTGATTACGTCAGGTACAGGTATGGGAGATGCCGGAGACGGTCGGCCAGCTTCAGAGGACGTTTTCAATCCGCATCACCCCATCCCAAGAATTGCGTCGGAATTGGCGGCACAGGAGCTGTTGAATGACGGCGTGAACATTTCGGTCATGCGGCTGCCGCAGGTCCACGACACGGTCCGCCAGGGCCTCATCACGCCCTACATCCAAATTTCGCTTCAAAAAGGGACCGTCGCCTATATCGGGGAAGGGCTCAATCGCTGGCCAGCAGCACATGTTCTCGACGTCGCCAAACTCTATGCCCTTGCTTTCAACCAAGGCGAGCCGGGCGCACGATATCATGCCGTCGCCGAGGAGGGTATAACCGCGCGCCGAATTGCCGAGGTAATTGGCGCGGGTCTGGAATTGCCCGCCATCTCCTTGCAGGCGGAAGATGTACCGGACCATTTCGGCTGGTTTTCCACGCTCGCCGGCATCGATATGCCCGCAAGCAGCGCACTCACGCGCACTAAGCTGCGCTGGGAGCCAACAGGGCCGGATCTGATCACAGACTTAAAGAACATGGAGTATCGCTCCATCCAGGGACGGTAAGCCTGCAGGTCAATCCATCCGGGAGTGCTCGACGGCTGCGATCAGCTCCCAAATGCAAAACGGTGGCTTTAGGAACTTTTTGAAACGCCTGGACAGCGGAATGAAGGCGCAAAGCGGCCGTTTCCGGAAAACCTGCCCGACGCCAGCTCCGAGCCATGAAAGACATTCATTAGTCGACAAAAGCAGCGGCAAGGAGACGCTACCGCACATTTCCTGAACCGATTGCGTCACTCCGCGAGACAGAACATCCAACCTTCAAACCGGTATCGAAAGCCCAACCTTGACCTGGTCGACCACGACGTTGGTATGGAAGCGGCGGATGTTCGGGTTTTCGGTGAAAACCCGGCGCGAGAAGGCGTCGAAGCTGGCCATGTCTTTCGCGAGGACAATGAGGATGAAATCCGTGTGGCCCGTCACGTAGTAACATTGCTGGACCTCCTCCAGCTTCAGCACCGATCGCCGGAATTCATCGAGGAGGTCGATACGCTCGCGTTCAAGTTCCACCTCGACGACAAACGTCATGACGGCATCGACGTGCCGCGGGCTGACAACAGCGATTTCTCTCTGGATCGCACCTGTCTCACGCAAATTCTGGACACGGCGCTGAGCCGAGGACCGTGACACGCCGACCTTTTCGCCCAGTTCCTCCGACGACAGCCGCGCGTTCTGCTGAAGTTCGCGCAGGATCAGTCGATCTATGTCATCCAGCATCCGGCATTCTACCCTTTGAAAACGCAATTATCAGGTATATTACCATTAGCCATGGCTTTATTCGAGCACTTCGCCAGATCTGTCTCGCTAATCTAAGGCATGTCGCGTTAAATTGAATTCAGAAAATCGTCCGAACGCATTTGCAATGCAAACGCTGCCTCGGGCGTCTTCCTGAACCCATGAATCCGCTTAAACGCGACACGCGACACGCGACAGGTGACGAGTTGATGCATCGAAGGTAGCGCCATGACATTCCCTCAAGTTTCGCAGACTTACAAAGACCCGTACAATTATCCTGAAGGCATCGCCTTCCAGGAGGGCCAATACCTGCTCATGAAGGATGCCAAGGTCTCGGTTCTGGATTGGGGGTTCCTGCATTCCGACGCCACCTACGACACCGTGCACGTGTGGGACGGCGCGTTCTTCAGGCTGGATCTTCATCTCGACCGCTTCTTCGCCGGGCTGGAAAAACTGCACATGTCGATCCCGTTCGACCGGTCCCAGGTGGCAGATATTCTCGCAAATTGCGTCGCCCTCTCCGGCCATCGCAATGCCTATGTCGAAATGATCTGCACACGGGGCGGGTCACCGAGTTTCAGCCGCGACCCTCGCGATGCCGCCAACCGGTTTATAGCCTTCGCCGTGCCCTACGGCTCTGTGGCAAACGCTGCGCAAATGGAGCGCGGCTTGCGCATCGCGATCAGCGATGTCGTGCGCATACCGCCGAAATCCGTCGATCCTTCGATCAAGAATTATCATTGGCTCGACCTCGTACGCGGTCTCTACGACGCCTTCGACAGGGACGCGGAGACCGCCCTGCTCCTGGACACCGACGGAAATATCGCCGAGGGACCGGGGTTCAACGTCTTTGCCGTCAAGGGAGGTTCGCTGCGCACTCCGCAATTCGGCGTATTGCCCGGCATAACGCGGCGGACCGTCTTCGATCTCTGCACAATGCTGGACATCGATGTCGGTGTCGGGAACGTTTCGCCAGACGCGCTGAAGACCGCGGACGAGGTGTTCATCACATCGACCGCCGGCGGGATCATGCCCGTCAGCAGCGTCGACGAAACCCGGATCGGCAACGGAAGACCCGGGCCGGTTACCGGCAAGATCAAAGCGCTCTATTGGGACATGCACAAGGACCCCACGTGGTCAACTGTCGTGGCGTTCCCCGAAGATGTCCGCGGGGCTTCTTCAAGGCCAATGTGACGAGCTATCCGCTGCGCGGCGGGACCGTTTCGGGCATGGCTCGCCTGGGGCCGGGTTGTTTCATAACAAGACGCCAGATTCCGCGGGTCCGGGTCTCAGGTCACGGTTGCATTTTGAAGGTCAAGGCGATTTTTAAAGACGCCGCCGTCAAAGAGCGTAAGGCGATTATCTGTATTGTTCTAATGCCTTACGCTCTAACGTCACTTCTTCTTGCTTCCACCGGCAAACGCGGAAACGCCTTTGTTCAGGAATGACGACGAAGTCGGGGCCGGTTCAGCCGCTTTTGCCGCTTTCTTCGGTTTTCTGATCTCGCGATTGCTGCGTTTTTGTGATTTGGCCATGGTTGTCTCCTGTGGTGTGAGCCGCATTTGTTGACGTCATGCGGTGAGGCCGGCTCTTGCCCTCCGAAACGGATGCGATTGGACCTTCTTGCGAGCGTCCGGTTTTCCCTGCCGCGCGGCGCGCCTATTTGATGTCGGCTGCCGTCAGAATGAGCGTGGCGCCCCGTCGCCGGGAATAGGCCTTGCGGGCCTGCCGCTCGACCGCATCGCGCACGCCATCGAAGGCGGCAAGCGAAAGCGTCTCGTCAGACAGCGGTTTTGCGGTCATCGTCTTGAGCAGGTCGACCTGCACGAAGATCGAGATCTCAAAGACACCGTCATATCCTGTAAAACGCACGGATTGCCGCCCCGGGTCGAAACTCCGGCTTTGGTTGGGAAAGTTCAATGCCATTGATGCGGTTCCTCCGATGACCGTGGTCCGGGTGCCCTACGGGATTCGAATGCTCCCTGGCCGGCGGGCAAGCTGTAGGTCTTGGTGACGAAAGGCGATGTCATGGCGCGCAGCAGCGCGCTGTAATTGAGCTGGAAGGTCATTTCTGAGCCTGCGGTCACGTGACAGGTCCCCGCGTCGACAACCAGGTGGTCGCTGCTTGCTCCCAAAACCCGAATTCCAGGTTCGGCGGTCAAGCCAAGAGGATCGATGTCCTGACGGCCAAGGGCCAGTATGGTCCGCGACGCGCTGCCGTCATTCGCAGATAACGGCGTACCGCCGAAGGCAGCCTGTGCGATCGTGCCCCAGGGCCGAAATGGCTTGGTCTTGGTCTCGATGACTTCCGCCACCAGGGAAATCGCGTCGGTATAAAGGCCTTCAATCGGCAGCCGGTCGAGGGGATCCAGTCCCAAAAGGATCGACTCGCCCAACCGGAGATCGTTGACGCGGCCGGCCTTTTCTCCGGAGAGAGCCCACTTGAGATTGCTGGAATTGCCGCCCGATACGACCCTGGTGACAAGACCGAAGTCCGCATCCAGCAAGTCAGCCAGACGCGACAGCTCCGACATGTTTCTTGTATCGGGAGATACACCGCTCTGGCACGCAAGGTTGGTGCCGATGCCTTTCAGGTCGATATTCGGAAAACGCAGGGCCGCCCGCACGGTATCCTGAAGGTCTCCCGGCATGATGCCCTCACGCAGATCTCCCATTTCCACCATCAGCACCACGCCATGGCGTTTGCCGGCCCTCCTGGCCGCGCTCGACAGGGCAGCGATGACGTCAAGCTCGGTATTGAAGCTGATATCGGCATGGGCGACCACTCGAGCGGCCTGACTTGGCATGGGCGAACGGATAAGGGTCATGGGCGCCGCTATGCCCGCCCGGCGCATCGCCTCGATATTTTCGATACGGGAGTCCCCGAGCCCCTTTACACCCGCCGCGAGCAACGTTTTGGCGACCCGTGGCTCGCCCAGACAGGCCTTGGTAACGCCGGTCACCGAAATGCCGTGGCCGCCCAGCTTCGAAACCAGGGCGGACGCATTGTGGCGTATTTTCTCAAGATCGACTTCCAGGCGCGGTGCGCTCATTGGATCAAAGCGGCGTGCTTCCTCTCAAGTTCGGGAAAGGACGAAAAGACCATGTCCACCAGCCGTTCCTCAGGACGCGCCAGCGCATCCGTGACGGGAATCTGGAGCTCCGCCTCATAGACGGAAATGGCCGCGCCGATCTCGGCGTCGGTCATAGCCTCATGATTGATCGTCAGACCGATGACTTTGGTGTCCGCGAATGCCTCGATCAGGTCGATCTCGGATTTCGGTTCGGGCATCTTCATATGCTCGAAGTCGCAGCGGTTCTCGCGGTGTGGAGCGTGCTGCAGGATGACACCCTGCGGAGCGCTGCCCCTCAAAATGAAAGCTGACGTGCAGAAGGCCGGGTGGCTCAGCGCGCCCTGCCCTTCGACAATGATCACTTCCGGGTCGTCGCCTTTCCAGGCATCGACAATCGTCGCCTCCAGTTCGCCGCAGCAGAACTGCGAGGGCACGGCATCCAGCGCGACGCCATAGCGCCCGCCCTGCATCAATCCGGTCTGGCCGGTGGACACCATGACCGCGCGAACACCCCGTGCGATCAGCGCCCTGGTCAGGATGCTGGCGGTCGTTCTCTTGCCGATGGCGCAATCGGTGCCCAGAACCGCGATCCGCGGGCAGGTCACGTCATGAATGGCGCCGCTGAACAATCTCAGGTCGTTCTTGGGCCGTGGTTTTCTGACATCGATGATCACAGCGTTGTTGGCGGCCCCCGCCGCCGCGAACTCCGGATCGTCACCGAGAAACTCGTGCAGCCCGTTGACGACATTCATGCCGTGCCCCAGAGCGGCAAGGACGATCTCCCGCTCCTGCGGCGACAACATGCCTGTCGCCGGAGCCATGCCATAGATGAAATAGTCGGGCTTGCGGCGCGAACCGGCCAGCGCCTGGTCAAGACTTGCGAACACGGGAATTTCGTTCGCCTTCCCGTCCAGCACATCGCCCGCATCGCGGCCCGCTTGCGTGCTGTCGATGATCGAAAGGATTTCATATTTTTCGGAGTGGCGCACGAGCCCGTTTGCCGTTTTGCCGTCAATCTTGCCAAAATTGCCTTCGCAATAAACAAGCGCCGTCGCAATCGTGGCATCCACCGGCTTCAAAGCCGGTGCAACAGGTGGAACCAGGGCCTTCTTGGCGAATGACAGATGCAGGACAGGTCTGGCTTTCACTGTATTCGTGAAGGGAATTACGGTCATAAAGGCTCCTTGGGAGTAAACGCCGGCACATGATCGGAAAGACACGCGGGGACGACCGCCTCCACGCCCGGCAACCGGGCGCGTGGAGGAAGAAATCGATTAAGTTTCAAGCTTGTATCCCCGACAACGACCTCTTCGCGCCGGGTCTATGCTCCGCGCGAGTTCGTATGCAGGGAATGTGTTTGATCAAACGGATCGAGAGGACGACGCAAGCCACCGGCACAGCGGTCCAGGAGTTCGTCAGGAAAGGGCCCATGCGCCCAAAACGATCCGGTAACGGCGCCATCATGCGCCATATGGCGGGGAATGTACAATGCCAATTGTAAAAACCGTCACGTCTCTTGACGGATTGCCTTTAAAAAAACCTCTACCTGACCGTGCGAGCGCCCCGGTTGAAACACCCGCCCAACCGACCGGGTTCCGGCTCGCCCATTCCCCACTCCGCCGATCCAGTGTCTCCTCTGGCTCAAAGAACGGCGTTTATCGCGAGCCCGATGCAGGATGAACCGGAGCGACACAGTGGCTTCTTCCGGGCCGCCCGATGTGCTCGCCGTTCCGCGCGGCGGCTCTGACCGAGGCCAGTTTAAGAATTCAACGCCTCCAACGCGGAACACTGAGACGAAGCTGCTTTTCCACCTCGATGATCGCGAACAGCGCGACACCTACACCGATGATCAGGATGCCGTCGAAGACCGGGACCGCCTCGGTGGCAAAGAGGCGCTGCATTGGCGGCAGATAGGTGATCGCGAATTGCGCCATGACGATGGCGATAACCGTAGCCCATACGACCCTGGTTCCGCGCACCGCCTTCCAGGTCAGCGACGCACCGTAGATGTTCCGGATGAAGAACAGGTGGAAGATTTCCATGACGACCAGCGTGTTCATCGCCATCGTCCGCGCCAGATCAATCGAATAGCCGCGATCGAGGGCATAGGTGAATATGCCAAAAACGTCGCCGAGAAAAAGCACCGATACCAGCACGATATGCCAAAGGAGCCCGCCGGTAAGAAGTGGCTCCTGTCTCGGGCGCGGCGGACGCCGCATTGTGTTTTCCTCGGTTGGCTCGAACGCCAAAGCCATGCCGAGCGTAACGGCGGTGATAAGATTTATCCATAGGATCTGGATGGGGGTCACCGGCAATGTCAGCCCGAACAGCAGAGCCACGACGATCGTCATCGCCTCGCCTGCATTGGTCGGCAAGGTCCAGCTGATCACCTTCTTGATATTGTCGTAGACGGTGCGGCCTTCGCGCACAGCCGAGACGATGGATGCAAAATTGTCATCCGCCAGGACGAACTCCGCAGCCTCCTTGGCGGCTTCGCTTCCCTTCCTGCCCATGGCAATCCCGGCATCCGCCCGTTTCAGCGCCGGCGCGTCATTGACGCCGTCGCCTGTCATCGCCACCGTGATGCCCTGAGACTGGAACGCCATCACAAGCCGAAGCTTGTGTTCGGGATTGGTGCGCGCGAAAACATCCGTATTCAACACGGCGGCAGCCAATTGGGCGTCGTCCATTCCGTCCAAATCCGTCCCGGTAAGGACTTTTTCGGAATTATCCAGGCCGATCAACCGGGCGATCGCAGAGGCTGTGCGAGCGTGATCGCCCGTGATCATTTTCACGCGAATTCCAGCTTCCCGGCATTCGGCAACCGCCTCTATTGCTTCCGCGCGAGGCGGGTCCATCAGTCCCACCAGTCCGAGCAGGGTGAGCGCTCCTTGAACATCCGACAAATGGAGAACCATCTGCTCGCGTGCAACCTCTCTGGTCGCGATAGCCAACACCCGTTGCCCACCCGCGGCGATATCTTCGGCGACCTGGCGCCAATGCGCTTCATTGAACGCTGCCACGCCGCCGGAGCCGCCGCGCTGGTTGGCACACATTGCAAACACCTGTTCCGGGGCGCCCTTGACGAAAATGTCCGCGTGATCCGGATGATCATGATGCAGGGTTGCCATGAAACGATGCTTGGCGTCGAAAGGGATCGTATCGCTCTGCGTACGTCCGGACAGTTCCTGACGAACTTCCACTCCGATCTTTCCGGCCATGGCCAGCAAGGCACCTTCCATGGGATCGCCTTCGACCGCCCAGAAGCCGTCACGCCGGTGCAGGGATGCATCGTTACAGGAAGCCGCCGCGCGCGCGAGGTCCGCCAGGTCAATATGGTCGAGACCCCTGACCGGGATATCGGCAAGCTTGACCGCGCCATCGGGTGCGTATCCATCCCCTTCCAGCGAGAACACCTGCCCGGCCACCGCGATCGACGCGACCATCATCTCGTTGCGCGTCAGGGTTCCGGTCTTGTCGGTGCAAATGACCGAAACCGATCCCAGCGTTTCGATCGCCGGGAGACGCCGCACAATAGCATGCCGGCGCGCCATCGCCTGAACGCCGACGGCGAGCGTGATCGTGAGAACGGCAGGCAGGCCTTCGGGGATGGCGGCTACGGAAAGGCCGACCACGGCCATGAACATTTCCGTGAAATCGTGATGTTCGACGAAATACCCGAAAACGAGCAGGACGGCCGCGATCAGCAGGATCAGCACCGTCAGCCATTTGGCGAAAACATTCATTTGCCGGACGAGCGGTGTGGTGAGAACCTCGACCGCCGCGAGCATTCCGCTGATGCGCCCGATTTCGGACCCCGCTCCCGTTGCCACCACCACTCCGCGTCCTTGCCCGCTGGTGACAAGCGTTCCGCTGAACGCCATACACAAACGGTCGCCAAGTGAAATGTCCGCCGTGACGGGTTCGGCGGTCTTTTCCACGGGTACGGATTCGCCTGTCAGGATCGCTTCCTGGATCTGCAGGCCGTGTGCACGGATCAGTCTCAGGTCCGCCGGCACCTTGTCGCCCGCCTCCAGCAAGACAATGTCGCCCGGCACGAGCGCTTCTCCGTCTATGCTGCGGCGTTCACCATCGCGAAGGACAGCGGCATGCGGGGCAAGCATGCGACGGATCGATTCCATCGCCTTTTCGGCCTTGCCCTCCTGAATGAAGCCGATGACGGCATTCGCAATCACGACCGCCACAATGACTGCCGCGTCGAAGTAATGGTCGAGCACCAGTGTGATGACGGCAGCGCCCAGAAGCACGTAAATCAGGATATTGTGAAAATGCGAAAGGAAGCGCAGGAAAAGACTGCGCTTTGGAGCCTGCGGCAGACGGTTCGGGCCGTAGGATTGAAATCTGGAAGCTGCCTCATCGTCTGACAACCCCGCAACGCTTGTTCCAAGCGCCTCCAGCGCGGCGGTTGCCTCCATGGCGTGATAATTATGGTCCATTCCTGGGCTTCCTCACCACGGTTGTTTTCGCGATTTCACCTCGCATCTATCGCATTGAACGCTATCGGCATCAATCGAATGACAAGCGAACAGGCTCACCGCTGTTGCCTTGTCATTCTCGCAACCACAAAGGCGTTTCAGCATGTGAAAGACGGCGGTGTTCAGCAGCTCACACGCGCATCATGGAAAGTTGGGCGCCGAGGGCTTCGAGCCCCGCCGTGCCGCCGGGCAGACCGACCGCGGCGGCACCGCAGTGATTGCCCGCCTTCAGACAGTCCACCAATTGCCGCCCGTCAAGCCAGCCGGCCAGGAAGCCGCCGTTGAATGCATCTCCCGCACCGGTGGCATCGATCACCTTCACCGGTTTGCTGGGCGCGTCGGTCCATCCATCCGGCCCAAGAGCGCTTGAGCCTCTTGAACCGCATTTGACGACCGTGAGCGGCGCGGCACGTTCGTTCAGACCTGCCTCGCATAACCTTTGGTATTCAGCGGCATTGGGAAGGAAAACGTCCACCTGCGCTATCAATGGGGCAAGGGACGCCCCCATGGCGAGAAGCTCCGTATCCCAGCCGCAGTCCAGCGAGATTGTCAGCCCCGCTCCACGGGCCAGGTCGATCAGCTCCGGGTGTTCCTGAAGGCTGCGCAGCTCTCCAATGTGCAGATGTCGCATGCCCTGCAGGATTTCATCGCGAACCAGATCGACCGGAGGCAGCGCCGCCCCTGCCTTGTGGCTCAAGAATGCCCGGTCGTCGCCGGATGCTATGGCAACCGTAATCTGGGGAGAAAGCCCGAGAGCGGCCGACACACAAAGATGGCCGTCAATGCCGACGGCTGCAATGTCTCCGCGCACCGGCGCGTCAAAGGGCGAGGCCGGCAAAACGGAAATCAGGGCGGAATGCCACCCCAGGGCTTCGAAAGTCGCGGCCGTGATCAAAGCGCCGCCGCCGGCATGCAATGTCAGCCCCTGCGAGAACACTTCCTGCCCCATCACCGGCATCCCGGGAACCCCGGTGAAAACCAGATCGCAATAAAGACGGCCCGCACACAAGATCAGCGGCGTGTCGGAGGCTGTTTTCATGACATCACGACGCCGGTTTTCGCATCGAATATGTGAAGATTTTCCAGATCCGCGCCTAGTTCGACGTGCTCTCCGACTTCAGGTGGTGTTCGCCCGTCCGCCTTGGCGATTATTTCCCCGCCCGGGGTTTCCACATAGATCAGCGTTTCAGGTCCGAGCGGTTCGCGGACCGTGACCTTGCCCGCAACGAGCGGCTCGCCCGATGACAGGATCAGGTCATCCGGGCGCACACCGACGATGACCTCACGGCGGGTGTCCGCGTTCAGCCCGATTTCGATCGGCTTGGCCGAGGCGAGCTGCAGTTGATGACCGTTGAGAGTTGCCGGCAACATGTTCATCGACGGCGCGCCGATGAATTGTGCAACGAAGGTGTTCGCGGGTCGATGATATACGTCCGCCGGGGTACCGATCTGCTGAATATGGCCGTCTTTCATGATCACGATTCGATCCGCCATCGTCATGGCTTCCACCTGGTCATGGGTAACGAAGACGATTGTATTGCCGACGCGGTGGTGGAGTTTCTTGATCTCGAGCCGCATTTGCGTTCGCAGCTGTGCATCCAGGTTCGACAAGGGTTCGTCAAAAAGAAAGACCGCCGGATCGCGCACCATGGCCCGGCCGATGGCGACGCGTTGACGCTGTCCTCCCGAAAGCTGCGAGGGCTTGCGCTCAAGCAGGGATGTCATGTTGAGAATTTCCGCCACCTCGGAAATGCGCGCCTCTTTTTCTGGCTTTGACAGGCGGGAAGACCGCAGCCCGAAGGCGATGTTTTTCTTGACGCTCATATGGGGGTAGATAGCGTAATTCTGGAACACCATCGCGATGTCCCGTTCCTTCGGCTCCAGGTTGTTCACGACCCTTTCGTCGATGATGATCTGGCCGGACGTGATTTCTTCCAGCCCGGCGATCATCCGCAGGGTCGTTGATTTGCCGCAGCCGGACGGCCCGACAAAAACAATGAATTCGCCGTCCTGAATGTCCAGGTTGATGCCGTGGAGCACTTCCGTCTTGCCGTAGGCCTTGGTCAGGTTGCGCAGGGCGAGATTGGCCATCGGTTCAGCTCTCCATCAATGAGGCAAATGCCAGATTGAGCTGCTTGTCAGCCTCGACATGGCGTGCGTTACGGCTTTGAAAAGTCAGGGATAAATCAGCGGCCTGCTGCCGGTAAACGGCCAGTGCCCCGCACAGGGCGTCGCGCGCCGGGCCGCCGGGCCGGTCGCGCACCTGGACAAAATTTTCCGCGGAAGTGGCTGTCTTGAAATCGGTCTCCGACAGGGAGGTTGCCTTGCCGGTTTCACGCTCAAAAGCGGCCGCGAACGCGGCATATCCCTTTTGCAAGGGCTGGTGGTCGGCGATGACCACGCGAGCGGTCGCCGCCGCGATCTCGTGGGCCTGGCGAAAACTCAAGGCCTCCTGGCGAACCAAAGTATCGGCGAGCTCGGTAATGGTAATGCAGGCGGCATCGGCATTGCGGGTGACGTTGTCCGCATCTATCTGGCAGGATGGAACAAAGGCCGTCAGCAATTGCAATACGCGGCCACCGCTCTCGAAGGCCGCATAGCCGGCCTGCTGGACTTCGCCTTCGCTGTCGTTCATGTCGGTAAAGGGCGTATTGCGCATGGTGTCGACCATCATGTCGCATCGACCGGCGGTCACGGCGGCCAGATGGCGCATGTGTTCAATGGGCACCGGATTGCGTTTTTGCGGCATGATCGAGCTGATCTGAACAAAGCTGTTGGGTACATAAAGCTGGCCAACCTCGAATGAGGACCAGAATGCCATGTCCTGTATCAACCGCCCCAGGTGCACAAAGACAAGTTTGATCGCGGAATAAAGCCCGGTCACATAGTCAACGCTGGCGATACAGCCGTAGGAGTTCAACAACGGCTCTTCAAAGCCGAGCAGCTCCGCCATGCGCTGTCTGTCTATGGGAAATCCGGAGGTTGTAATCGCGGCCGCCCCCATGGGGCAGTGTTCCAGACCGCGGGCCGCGGCTTCCAGACGCGCCATATCGCGCAGGATGACTTCGATAGCCGCCGCAAGATAATGACCGAAGGTGGAAGGCTGGGCGGGTTGGCCGTGCGTATAAGCCACAATCAGTGTTTCCGCTTCCTCCTCCGCCTTCTGGATAAACGCATGACAGAGAGCCTGCATCTGCTCCAGAAGGACTCTGGTTCTTTGCCTGAGCGCCAGCTTGAACAGCGTGTGGTCCATGTCATTGCGCGAGCGCGCGGTATGCAGCATGCCTCCCAGGTCTCCGAGACGCGCCTTGAGGGCCGCTTCGACAACGAAAAAGTAGTCCTCGTGCTCTCCGGTGTACTGGAGGGACGCAATGTCGGTCTCGGCTTCAATGCCGGCCAACGCCCCGGCTATTTCGCTGGCTTCGCTGCCGCCCAAAATGCCGGTTTCCGACAGCATCACCAGATGAGCTTTGTTTATCGCGGACATATGGGCCGCATAGTGGGTCTTCACGCCCTCAAACAGCGGTGCGAGAACGGTTTTCTTGTACGTCGGATCAGGAAACTTGGAGATGTCCTTCATCCTTTGAGTCCTGCCATGACCACACCTCTGATAATGAAACGCTGGAAGATAAGGAATACGACGAGTGTCGGGATTGTGGAGATCGCGGCGCCGGTCATGATGAGTTCCCAGGCGACATCGACCTCGTCGCCGAAGCCCGACAGGCCGACCGGAATAGTGTACATTTCGACGGAATTGGTCACGACCAGCGGCCACAGAAACGCTGTCCAGTTTCCAAGGAAAACGAAGATGGCGAGAGCAGCCAGGGCGGGTTTGACCAACGGCATGGCGACGGTCCACCAGATCTGGAATTCATTCAGCCCGTCAATCCGCGCGGCTTCAATGAAATCGTCGGGCACACTTTCGAAGAACTGTTTCATCAGGAAAGTGCCGAAGGCCGTCATCATACCGGGGAACATGATGCCCCAGTAGCTGTCGAGCCAGCCGAAACTCTGGCTCATCAGGTACCATGGGATCACCAGCATTTCGGTCGGGATCATCAAGGTGGACAAGATGGCAATGAAGACCAGCTGGCGCCCCGGAAACCGGAACTTGCAGAGCGTATAGCCGACGAGGCTGTCGAAGAAGAGGTTCGAGACCGTCGTCAGAGTTGCAATCAGGAGAGAATTCCAGAACCAGCCGTAGAACCGTCCGTCTTCAAGAACATACAAATAGTTCTCGAGCGTCGGTTCGTCGGGAACCAGATTGATGTTGTAGACCTCATGAGGCCATTTGAGGGATGTCGAGATCATGTAGACAATCGGCATGACCATCGCGATGCCGCCCGCGAACAGGAGCAGCCAGCGCAGGAATTGCCCCATGTTCCGTTGCCGGCGAACAGGCGGATCGGCGAGAACGGCCGATGTTGTCGGGTGAATATCCAAAACGGTCATGGATCAATCGCTCCTCAGCAGGCGCAACTGAGCGAGGCTGATGACTAACAGGATCAGGAAAAGAACGACAGTTTGCGCTGCCGCGTAGCCCATGTTGAAACCGTTGAAGGCCGTGTCATAAATCATGAGGACCAGGGGTTTTGTGGAATTGAGCGGCCCACCGGGATTGTTGGTGGTCATGTTGTAGACGTGGTCGAAGATCCGAAGGAAGCCGATCGAGGAAAACACAACGATGAAGACCATCGTCGGGCGCAACAGAGGCAGCGTGATCTGGGTCAACACCGTCCACCAGCCAACGCCATCGATCTTGGCGGCTTCATAATAGCTCGTCGGGATCGCCCGCAGGCCGGCCATGAATATGATCACCTGGAAGCCGAGACCTGCCCAGATTGCAGGCGCGAGAACCGACGGCAGGGCGATTGTTGTCGAGTTCAGGAAATCGATCTGGGAGATGCCGACGGACGCCAGGATGTTGTTGAACAATCCGATGGGCACACCCTGATAGAACCAGCGCCAGACCCAGGCCATGGCCACCGCGCTGGTCATGAATGGCAGGAAATACAACATGCGCAGGGTACTGTGAAGAAAGCGCGTCTTGTCCAGATGATAGGCGATGATGAAAGACAGCACCAAACTGAAGGGTGTGCCAATGATCAGGTATTCAAACGTATTCGCGAAAACTTTCCAGAATACGGGGTCGTTCCAGAGCTTTATATAGTTATCCAGACCTGCCCAGTTTCGTTCACCCAGCAGGTTCCAGTCCTGGAATGAAATCAGGATCGCATTTCCAGTCGGGTAAAAACGGATCACCACATAAAAGAGCACAGGCACGGTCAGGAAAGTCCAGGCCCAGACAATCTGCTTGTGACGGATTGATAGGCTGCGGTAAAAACTCATGGCTGATCGTCCAAAAGTCGCGTGAAAAATGGGAGCCGGTTCCCAGGCGATGGTGACATGGGAACCGGTGTTGCGACTTACTTGTAATATTCGTCCAGCTTGAGCTGTTCAGCCTTCGCGGCAACGTCCAGGCTTTCCGCAGGATCCATATTTTCAAGGGTGATCCGGCCGACCATATCGACCATTTCCTGCCGTTGAGCGGATTCATCGGCGAACTTCGTCGTATGTGCATAGGCCAGACCGCGAATGAAGGGTCCGAAAACCGGGTCGTTCGCGTTCGCCTCCGTCATTCCGACGGACGGTTTTGCCGGCAGTTCGCCGACGACGTCCAGCCAAACCTGCATCGCTTCGTCGGAGGCAATGTATTCCATGAATTTGACAGCGGCATCGTAGCGCTCGCCCTCCGCCTTCGTGGTGATCGCATTGACCCAGTAAGACGAGTAATTCGAGCGGGTCCCGTCAGCCGCCGCCGGAAGTTCCGCCACACCCCATTTCAATCCGCGAACATCATTGAGCGAACCGATACGGAAAGAACCGTCGATGTGCATCCCGGCACGGCCGGCCTTGAAGGCTGCCTGGGGTTCGTCCATGAAGGTGGAAAGCGTGACTTTGTGGGTCTGTTCAAGATCCGTGTAAAACTTCAACGCAGCCAAACCGGCTTCCGAATTGTAGTTCACGGTCTTGTAGTCGTCGACATAGGGGTCGCCGCCAAATTGGCGGACCAGGACTTCGCGCCACCAATGGTGATCCTGCGCTGTCATGCCTGTTGTGATGCCCACCTGGGTGATATTGCCCGCGCCGTCCAGTTTCGTCAGCGCCTTGGCGGTCTCCACCAGTTCGTCCAGGGTTGCCGGAGGGCTTTCGATACCCGCTTCCTTGAACAGGCGTTCGTTGTAGAACAGGGCAAGACTGCGCACGGCTGTCGGCAGCGCATAATATTTCCCGTCCAGTTTCATCGCCTGAACCATCGGGAAAAATTCCGCGTCGATTTTCGCGGGATCGAACACATCGGCCGGCAGCGGCTGGATCAGCTTGGCTTCGACATAGTCGTTCAGCCAGCCGTAGAAGAGCTGAACGACATCAGGCCCTTCACCCGCGGGAATCGCGGCAGCCACTTTCGTGCGGTAATCCGCGTAGGGAAAATGGGTCATCTTGACGGTGATGTCCGGATTTTGAGCTTCAAAAGACTCAATAAGCTGTTCCATCGCCTTGACGCGGGCATCGAAGAAATACTGCCAATATTCGATTTCGACCGCGGACGCCGTGTTAGCCATCAATGCCGCCGCGGACGTGAGACCGGCCAATGCGAGTGTTCTGAGATATCTTTTCATCGTTGTGCTTCCCCTGCTCCACCTCTGAGTGGCGAATGTGTCTGTAGTGTCTTGTACGATCTATGCCGCTTTCCCAAGCATTAACTCAATTCACTTGAGCATTCAAGTCAATTGAGTTAATGCTTGGAAATGACGATTTCGAAACCACCCATAGGCAGCAATGCCGAACGGTCGCGGAGCTCCAACAGGCAGGCGGTGCTCGGGTGCATTCAATCCGCCGGCGAGATGGGGCGGGCTGCTCTTGCCCGCTCGTTCGGCTTGAGCACACAGGCTGTGAGCAACATCATTGCCGAACTTGAGGCGGATGGCCTCCTGATCGAACGCGGTGTTCGCGCTCTGGGACGCGGTCAGCCGGCAATGCAATATTCCGTGAATCCAAAGGGCGGTTATGCACTGGGCATCGAGGTGCGTCCCGATGCGGTCTTCATGGCCATTCTGGATCTGTCCGGAAAAGAGGTGTCCAGCCAGCGCAGTGTTCTGAAGTCCCTTGAACCTCGGAAAGTTGTCGCGCAGGTGCAGAAACTTCGCGCTGAAATGCTGCAAAAATCAGGTATCGAACCCGACCGTGTCCTGGGGGCGGGCGTGGTAATGCCCGGGCCTTTCGGCCAGACCGGACTGTCAGGCAACAGCTCGGATCTACCCGGCTGGCAGAGCATAGATGTCGCAAGGCTTTTCAGCGAGGCTCTGGGGCTGGCCGTGGAGCTGAGCAACGATGCCAATGCCGCGGCAATGGCGGAGCGTATCGGCGGCGCCGCGCACGGGCTGTCCAATTATGCCTACATCTATTTTGGAGCGGGCCTCGGTCTTGGACTGGTCAACCAGGGGCAACTGGTTGCAGGGGCTTACGGGAATGCCGGAGAGATAGGTCAAATCCCGATATTCACTCCAGACGGACCGATGCCGCTGGAAGCCCGTTTGAGCCGGATTTCAGTTCAAAGACGCCTGGCAAACAAAGGCGCGCTGGATGTCGCGGCCTTGGGCGCGCTGATGGCCAGTGAAGATGCCGACCTTCTCGCCTGGCTTGACGATGCCTGTGCCGCGCTCTCCCAGGCCGTGATGATTATCGAGAACCTGTTCGATCCGGAGACAATTATTCTTGGAGGAGCGATGCCGGGCAGCATTCTGGATTTCATGGTCTCGAATGTCGATCTGCCTGTTCTTTCCGTCGGCAACCGGGAGGACAAAACTCTTCCACGGTTACAGCGGGGCGCAGCAGGACGGATGACGGCAACACTTGGTGCGGCGTCCCTGGTCCTCAATCGCGCCTTCACACCGCAAGCAGCAGTCCTTTAGCCCCCAGTTTTCGCGCCGCGTGCGCGGTGAATTCTTTGCCATTCAGGAGACGTCATGCCCCTTTCAGACCGGGACCGGATCGCCCAGGAAAGACTAAGCCCTCGTATCGTTGAGCTTTGGCGAGCCCTTGTGCCTCTGCGATCCGTCGTTTCATTCATGAACACCGGGGCACACCCCGACGACGAAATGTCGAAAATGCTGGCGGTTCTGGCGCTGCGCGACGGTGTGGACCTCAGTTACGCATGTTCGACGCGCGGCGAAGGCGGACAAAACGACATTGGCACCGAGACCAGCGAAGTGCTGGGCGTATTGCGCACGGCCGAGATGGAGCGGGCAGCCGATGTTCTGGGTTTGCGGCTTTATTGGCATTCCGAACATCCGGACGACACGCTTTTCGATTTCGGGTTTTCCAAGTCCGGCAAGGAGACGCTCGACAAATGGGGCAAGGAGCGGACGCTGAAACGCTTTGTCGATATCGTACGCCTCGAGCGGCCCGACATCATCTGCCCTACCTTTCTCGATGTTCCCGGTCAGCATGGCCATCACCGGGCGATGACCCAGGCCGCTCACGAGGTTTTTGCCCTTGCCGCCGATCCCGGATATTCGAAGAGTTCCCTGCCAGCCTGGCAGGTCAAGAAACTTTATCTGCCCGCATGGTCCGGTGCCGGCCAGGCTTACGATGACGATCTGCCCCCGCCGCCGGCCACGCTGACAATAGAAGGCGATGGCGTTGATCCTGTAACCGGGTTCAGTTACGCGCGCATAGGAGAACAGAGCCGCGCTTTTCACAAGACCCAGGCGATGGGAACCTGGATCCCCGCCGGCAGCGAGAAAAACTGGCCTCTCCATCTGGCGAAAACCCGCGTCGACGTCCCGGACCGGAGTGTCTCTTGCGGACTTCCGGCAACGCTTGCCGATCTCGGTGAGGCTTCATGCCTGAAGGAAGCCCAGACCTGTATCGATGCGGCGCTCCAGGCTTTCCCCGACTATGACGCGGTTCTTCGTCACGCGAGCGGCGCTCTTGAGGCGGTCGAGCGGGCAATTGCCGAGGATGCCGCACCGGAATTGGTCCATAAACTGCGCCGCAAGCGGACGCAGCTTGCGCGGGTCATCCGCGTCGCCTCAGGCATTGAGGTTCGGGGCCGGCTTTCACACGATGAACTTCAACCCGGCGAACATGCCGATGTCCGGATTGAAATGCGCCCCGGCGCTTCACAAAACGCCGGCGTGACGGTGAAGGTCGCGGAAGGCTGGCAGTTCAAGGACGGAAAATTGACTGTGGGAGCACAGACGCGGTCAAACCCGTATCCCGCCGTCTATCTGCCCGATGAACCGGCCGCTCCCTGCCTGCGTGTTTGTCTGAACACTAATGGAGTGGACAGTGTGAGCGACCTTCCCCTGGAAGTTCCGCCGCAAATCCTGCCCAGCCGTTCCGCCGTCCTGTCACCGCTTTCGGAGGTCCTGAACCTGGCCGCCCCCCGCCGGAAAATATATGTCGATCTGAGCGAGGTTAAACCTGAAGGCCTCGTTCCCTCGCTGCTGCTCCCCGAGGGGTGGCAAGCCGAAACCACGGAAAACGGCTTTGAGATCAACGTGCCGGATGATGCGGTTCCCGGAGCGTATTGCGTCCCCTTGCTTCTCGACGGAGAACCGGCTCAGACCGTTCACAAGGTCTCTTACAATCACATCGCACCGCGTATTTTGCTGCGGCCAGCGGAGCTCGGGATCGAAGTCCTTGATGTCGCGCTGCCCAACGTGCGTGTCGGTTATGTCGGTGGCGGCAACGACCGTGTGGGCCACTGGTTGAAACAGATGGGGCTGGATGTCGTGGACCTGGATGACCATGTCCTGGCGAGCGACAAGGATCTGGCCGAATTCGACGCGATCGTGATCGGTATTTTCGCGATGAGATTTCGCCCCGGCCTGGCGGCGTGCATGCCCAGGCTTCACCGCTGGTGTGCCGCCGGGGGGACACTCGTGACCCTCTATCACCGGCCCTGGGACAATTGGGATCCGGACGTCATTCCGCCAAAACGCCTTGAAATCGGCCAGCCGTCACTGCGCTGGCGCGTCACGAACGAGCGCGCGCCGGTAACAGTGCTCGCACCGGACCATCCTTTGTTGTCGACACCCAACACTATTGGGGACGCGGATTGGACCGGCTGGCACAAGGAGCGCGGGCTTTATTTCGCCAGGAGCTGGGATCAGGCCTATGTTCCCCTCATCCGGATCGCGGACCCGGATGAAACACCCCACGAAGGGGCTTTGCTGGCGGCCGATATCGGTGCGGGACGGCACATCCATTGCGCATTGAACCTGCATCATCAAATGGAAAAACGAACACCGGGCGCATACCGCCTGATGGCCAACTTTCTTGTCCGCCGTTAGGTCGGCGGAACCAGGGCACAATCTGAGCGGTGCCGCATGGCTGATTGCCGACATGGCCCTGAATATCTGGGCCCTGACGATCGTCAAATGGCTTGGGTTGGGCTATCCGGTTGCCCAGCTCGTGTTTTTGCGGGCGTCGATCGGGTTCCTTTTGCTGCTGCCGTCCGCCTGGCGGTGGCGCGACCGGTTTTTGCATGTGCACCAACTGCCGCTGCACGTGTTGCGCGTTGCATTGTCAGCCTTGGCGCTCAGCGTGAGTTTCTTCGCACTATCGCGGCTTCCCTTCGCGCTGGTAACGGCAATCGGTTTCACCAGGCCTTTCGTGATGATGGTGATGGCGGCGGTTTTTCTATCGGAAACCATCGGCCCGCGCCGCTGGATCGCGGCAGGAATTGCCTTTCTCGGCGTTGTGATCGCCGTCGATCCGGGGCTGGTGTCCTTCACTTGGGGGCTGCCGGCCATGGGAGCAGCGGTGTTTTTCGGCAGCGCCGCGGTGATCGTCATGCGGCGCCTGGTCAGCGTGCCCAACATCGTGCTGATGGTTTTTTATACCGCCGGCCTGGCCATCCTGACCGCTCCTTTTGCCATCGTGGCCTGGGTCGATATTCCGGCGAACCACCTTGCCCCGCTGCTTGGCATCGGCCTTTTTTCGCAAGGCGCGCAATATTGTTTCTTGAACGCGCATCGGCGCGCGGATGCAGGCTATCTCGCAATACTTGGATATCTGAGCCTTATATTGACAACGGTCGTCGGCTATCTGGTTTTCGATGAAATCCCAAGCCTCCGCTTTGGTCTCGGCGCGGTGCTGATTGTCGGCGCCGCACTCTGGATCACCAGGGCGGCGCGGTCTTCCCGGGTGTCCCGTTGGACAGACCGCTTCGACACCAAGGAGAAGTAAACCTTGGGAACGTCCGGGTTAATGTCCGGGTGAATGTCCGGGCGCTTGTGCGTGACCGGTTCGCGGAGAGAGGGCTCGTCCCTGCGCCCCGGATCAAGCCACCTGCTATTGCCTTCCCTGCCGATCCGGCAGTTCTTCAGGATCAATGACCGGCATCTCTCCCGTTTCCCGTGCGGGCTGAACCATTTCCGTGTCACCGACAGGGGCCGGGTGGAGAATGCCGTCGCAGTCCGCCAGTCTTCGGGCGTTTACGTCTTCATCCGCATTCCGGGTCTCGGTTTCCTCACGCTCGGGATCGATCTCGCAGTCTCCCGGCGGTTCTTCGGCGAAGGCCGGAGGGGCGAGAAGCGCGAGCAGGGCCGCGAGCGTGGCGAAGCTGACCGGAACGAGTGTCCCGCCGTTTTCCCTATTTTCTGGGCGCAGCATGGTGTTCTCCATCGGATTGATCCTGATAGGGAAACGCCTTGGGAACCAATCGGTTCAAAAAAGAACGGTGAAAACGCCTGGTCACCCAAGCGAGGAGACCCTTCTCTGCGCCGTCCCGGCCAGGCGCAGCGCGCAGGGAGACCTGGTTCCGGCGGGTCTTTTCAGTGTCGAGATTTCAGGTGCCGCGAGAGGTCCGGATCTGTTTCCACACCGCCGGCTTTCAGTGACCGAAGACGCGCAGGAATTCGCGCATTGAAAGGAGCGTGATCAGAACGCCGACCATCAGCATCATCGGCCGGTCCGGCATGTGCCGGACGACAAGCGCGGCCAGGGGCGCGGCAAGCACGCCGCCAAGGATCAACCCAAGGATGATCGGCCAGAGTTCGAGACCGACCGTCAGGAAAAACGTTCCCGAGATCGCGAGCGTCACGAGAAACTCGCTAGCATTCGCCGAACCGATCGCGGTGCGCGCCACGCCGCCCTGGCCGATGATGCTCGACGTCACGACGGGTCCCCATCCACCGCCGCCGATGGCGTCCAGAAAACCGCCGGCGAGACCGAGCGCGGGCAGCATACGGGGTTCGGCGGGCTGGCGGACTTTCCCCCGCGCTGCTTTCCAAACGATCCAAAGGCCCATTGCGGCCAGATAAACCGCGACCACGGGGCGGATGCTCTCACCGTCGATGGATGACAGAACCATAGCGCCGCACACACCGCCCACAGCGCCGGGAATGGCGAGCCTGACGACAAAGCTCATCCGAACGTTGCCGAAACGCCAGTGAGACAGTGCCGAAACACCGGTTGTGAACACCTCCGCCGCGTGAACGCTTGCGCTGGCGACCGCGGGCGAGATTCCCAGTCCGAGCAGGACAGAGGTGCTGGCAAGACCGTAAGCCATGCCGATTGCGCCATCGATGAGCTGCGCGGCAAATCCAACTGCGACGAAGAGCAGAAAATCGGACATGCAGACCCCGGACCTTATCGCCGCAAGTTGGAAGACGCACTGTCAGGACTTATGCCGAAAGTGCCTGCCTGTTGCGCCACGAAATGCTCTTCTTCGTCAGGTGCCTGCCCGCTGCCGCTGTCGATGGCCGCCGCCGGAGGCCTGGACACCAGCAAGGAGAGCAGAATTCCACCTGCAAGAAGTGCAAGCGTGATCGTCAGGGACAGCGTTGGCGGGAATTTCTCGAGACCGAACAGGTCGGACAGAAAGATTTTGCTGCCGATGAAGACGAGCACCAGCGAGAGCGCCCCCTTCAGATAACAGAAGCGGTCGATCATCACGACCAGCACGAAGTAGAGCGCGCGCAGGCCGAGGATCGCGAAAATATTGGACGTATAGACGAGATAGGGCTCGGTGGTGATCGCGAATATGGCCGGGATGGAGTCGATTGCGAATATGACATCCGCGGTCTCGATCATCAGCAAGGTCAGGAACAGCGGCGTTGCAAGCAGATGCGGTCCGGACCGCACGAAAAACCTGTGTCCGTGCAAAGCCGGAGTGAGCGGCAGCCATTTGCACGACAGACGCAGCACCGGGTTCGATGCGACATCGAAGTCCTGCTCACGGGCAACAAGCATCCTGATGCCGGAAAAGACGAGGAAGGCGGCGAAGCCGTAAAGCACCCACTCGAACTGCGACACGATGGCGGTGCCCGCCCCTATCATCAGACCGCGCAGCACGATGACGCCCAGAATTCCGTAAATCAGAACCCGGTGCTGAAGCTCCTTCGGAATGGCGAAGTAGGAGAAGATCACCGCGATGACGAACACATTGTCCAGCGCCAGGCTCTTTTCGACGACGAAACCGGTGACGTAGAGCATCGCGGCCTGCGCCCCGAGCATCAGCCAGATCCAGAGGCCAAACAGAAGGCCGAGGCCGATATAGAATATCGACAGGAGGAGGCTTTCCCGGGGGCCGATTTCATGCGGATGACGGTGCAGGACGCCCAGATCGAATGCCAGCAAGCCCAGCACAAGTGTGAGAAACATACCCCACATCCATACGGGTTCGCCCATCACTTCAGCGAGCAACAGGGTCATGTCAGAGGTTCCACCAGCGCCATTATTCAACACCGGGCACATGACAGGGCTGGCTTGTCGTGCTGGGAACTCATATGCGAGCGAAGATCACGTGGGATGATGGCAAAAGCTTTGCAAGTGGATTTCGGGACGGTAGACCGAATTTTCAGCCGGAGTACTTTCGCATTCGCCTGAACCCGTCGGTCGCCGGAAGACTTCGCGCCCGGACACTCCCTTTTTGGGAGAGGTCCGAAGACTGAAAAAAGCCGCAATCCAGGCAACGCTGTTCACAATCCCGGCAAATTCACGGCGTGAAAGACGGGGGCAAATATATTTTTCGTCTAATTGCCTGCCGATACCGGAGCCGTAACATCCGCGCAGGACCGGGATCTGCCGGAAAGGGTAGCGAGTGGTCGCACCTCCGCAGATCCAGACGGTTCGTGCCTTTCGAAGATACTTCCGAAAGGTGTTGGAGTGCGGATTGATGTCCCTGAATACCGAAGAAGACACCGAACGCGGCCGGCGTCGCGTGCTCACGCCCGGCAGCCTGCTTAGCGTCGTTTCGGCAACTGTCCTGATCGACAGCCTGATACTCGTCTTCTCATGCCTGATCATATGGTCTGTGGGAGGCTATCTGATGCTTTCCCTCGTGCCGTTCGGCATCCTGACCCTGGCGGTCGCCCTGCCTGCGGTCTGGGCCTGCGTCGCCGTGGCCGTGTTGGCCTTCCACGCCGAAACGGATCCTGAAAACAACTGACGGCGACGGCTCACCGCAGATCTCTACGTCTCCTCGCGAGGGTCGCTTGAGACCTGCCGCAACGGCGCGCGGCTGAAGTCGTTCGCGGCTTCCGTCGCCTTGCGCAGCAGGCGCATGAATTCCACCGTCTCCACCTCGTCAAGGCCGCTCAGGATGAGTTCCTGCGCGGTCTCAACCGCCGGCGTAATCCTTTCCAGGGCGGCTTCGCCGGTCTCCGTCATGCGCAGCACGCGGGCCCTGCGGTCCGTGCCGCTGATCTCGCGGCTCAAAAACCCCTTCTGCACCAGCCGGTCGACCACACCCGCGATGGTCGTGCGGTCATAGGCGATCAGACCCGCCAATGTCGCCTGATCGATGCCGGGATGCGTGCGGACCCTTACAAGCGCCGCATACTGGACCGGTGTCAGATCGAAGCCGGTGCTTTCGACCTGCGCATGAAACACGGCAACAGCGATCTGCTGAAGGCGGCGCACCAGGTGGCCGGGCATGTCATTAATGTCTTTCAAGGCGTTCCTCGAACCTTCCATCTAAATTGACAGTATACTGATGATCAGTATACTTATTAAATATCGGATCTGTCGAAGCCAGTGTCAGCATCGCGACAGGTTTGTCAAAACGGGAGGCTGCCTCCGGCGAGGATGGCCGAGACGGAACGGGCGGAGGAACAGTCCATGCAATTTCATCTCAACGGTTTCAGGACCGGCGATCCGGACATCTGCGCGCAGACGGATACCACCGGCATGCCGGCGGACAGCGATGAGCTTCCGGGGACCGTCGATGTCCTGATCGTGGGCTGCGGTCCGGCCGGACTGACGCTTGCCGCCCAGCTTGCGGCCTTTCCTTCCATCCGCACCCGGATTGTCGAGCAGAAAGCCGGACCGCTTGAACTCGGTCAGGCCGACGGCATCGCCTGCCGCACGATGGAAATGTTCCACGCCTTCGGCTTCTGCGAAAAGGTGATGAAGGAGGCCTACTGGGTCAACGAGACGACTTTCTGGAAACCCGACCCGGACCGGCCGGAAACCATCACCCGCAGCGGGCGGGTTCAGGACGTGGAGGACGGGCTTTCCGAATTCCCGCATGTGATCCTCAACCAGGCCCGCGTGCACGACTTCTATCTCGATATCATGCGCAAATCGGCGAACCGGCTGGAGCCGGATTATTCCAGGCGCCTGGTGGATCTTGCGGTCGATCCGTCCGCTTCGGCGGGTGACTATCCGGTCACCGCCCGCCTGGAGCGGACCGGTGCGGGACATGAAGGAAAGACGGAGACAGTCAGGGCGAAATACGTGGTCGGCTGCGACGGCGCGCGCAGCGCCGTCCGCAAGGCCCTTGGGCGCGAACTCACGGGAGATTCGGCCAATCAGGCCTGGGGCGTGATGGATGTGCTCGCCGTCACCGATTTTCCCGACATTCGGTTCAAGGCGCTTGTCCAGTCGAAGTCCGAAGGCAGTATCCTGATCATCCCCCGCGAGGGCGGCTATCTGGTGCGCATCTATGTGGAGCTCGACAAGCTCAATGAAAACGAACGCGTCGCCGGACGCAATATTAGCATCGACCAGCTGATAGCCGCCGCACAGCGGATACTCCATCCCCATGCGCTGGATGTGAAGGAAGTCGCCTGGTGGTCGGTCTACGAGATCGGCCAAAGACTGTGCGACCGGTTCGACGATGTCGCGGACGGCGAAGACCGCCCGCCCCATGTCTTCATCGCCGGCGATGCCTGCCACACGCACAGCCCGAAGGCCGGTCAGGGCATGAATGTCTCCATGCAGGACACGTTCAATCTCGGCTGGAAACTTGCCCATGTTCTCCTCGGCCGCAGCTCCCCGGCTCTGCTTCACAGCTATTCTGAAGAGCGCCAGGAGACCGCGCGGATGCTGATCGAATTCGACCGCAATTGGTCGAGGATGCTGAGCGCCCCACTGAAATCGGAGAGCAATCCGGATGGCGTCGATCCGGAAGACGTGCGCAGGCACTTCGTCGCGCACGGACGCTATACCGCCGGCACGGCAACGCAATACCGGTCCTCGACGCTCACCGGCAGTGCAGATCATCAGCATCTGGCCACCGGTTTTCCGGTCGGCATGCGCTTTCACTCCGCCCCGGTGATCCGCCTGGCGGACGCCAAAGCGGTCCATCTCGGCCACACGCTCAAGGCGGACGGGCGCTGGCGTCTCTTCACCTTCGCAGGCGCCGAAGATCCCATGGCGGAAAGTTCCACGATCCGCCGCCTGTGCCTGTTTCTTGACACGGCACCGGCTTCGCCGGTCAGAAAATACACGTCGAAGGGGGAGGACATCGATGCGGTCCTCGACATGAGGGCGGTATTCCAGCAAGGCCATCGCGATCTCGACCTGAACCGCCTGCCGGCCTTCCTGCTGCCGGCGAAAGGCCGTTACGGGCTGCGGGACTATGAAAAGATGTTCTGCCCGGACCCGGTGAGCGACATTTTCGCCATGCGCGGCATCGACCGAACCTCGGGCTGCATGGTGGTTGTCCGTCCGGACCAGTATGTCTCCCTGGTCCTTCCGCTGGATGCCCATGCGGACCTTGCCGCGTTTTTCGACAGGGTTCTGCTGAGTGGAGTGAATTAGGATCAGGTGTCGGTGTCGCCCGCAATAACCTGCAAGGCCTCCATGACCTGCTCCGCCGCACCGCCACGGCGACTGGTTGGAAGCAGCCAGAGGGAGATGGCCTCCCCCGCCGGCGCTGTTTTCGAAAATGGCGCGACCAGGGCCCCGGACGCCAGATAGGGAGCGACCAGCGCCCGGCGTGACATCAGCACACCCGCCCCGCTGAGGGCTTCCTGAAGGGCGAGCGCATAGAGGGAGAACACCGGACCGCGCGGCGCGAAACCTTCACCCGGCATGATTTTTTCCGCCCAGGTGCTCCAGTCCCCGGCCCAGGCCGTGTCCGTCAGGCACACGGCTTGTTTCAGGTCCCACGGCTTTTTTAACGCCCTTGCGACTTCCGGCGTGCAGACCGGCAGAAGCTCATCCTCCGCAAACCGGATACTGCCGTGGGGTGAATGCGAGCCGTAAAAGAGGCAGAGATCAAACGGGACGCGCTTCAGGTTCGGCGGCCGTTCCAGCGCCGTCACCGAGATATCGATGCCGTCCAGACGTTCGCGAACAGCGGGCAGTCTTGGCGCCAGCCAGAGCTGAGCCAGGGCGGGCAGCGCGGCGATATGCACCTTTTGCGGCGCGGCGTCACGCTTGAGGTCCCGGACAGCTTCTCCCAGCATGTCGAAGGCCGCAATGAAACCCTGCAAAGCCCTTTGTCCAAGAGGCGTAAGGCTGACGCCACGGGCCTGCCGCACAAAAAGCGCCGCGCCGATTTCCTGCTCCAGAGATTTTATCTGCGCGGCCACCGCGCCTGCTGTCACATGAAGTTCCTCGGCGGCCGGAGCAAAGCCGCCCAAACGCGCGGCGGCTTCGAAAGCCTTCAGCGCATTGAGGGACGGAAACCGGGGGACTGGCGGTGAAATCGACATGGTAAGCCTTAATTTTTCTAGGCCTTATATTTCTAAAATCTGGTTTGCGGCCGGGCAACCCCTCGTCCAGTCTTTCGGTACGTTTCCACTGGAGTTCAAGCATGACCGCTCTTGACCTATGCCCCTGGCTGCCTTCTGTGGCGGCTGCGCGTATCGATGAAATCACCGGCCGCACACAGGCCATGTCGTCGGAGCAGGTCGCCTTGCGCATCGAAACGCTGGCGCAGGAGAACCGCAAGATCCACGAGCGGGACTGCTTCAACCTCAATCCGGCGACAAACGTGATGAACCCGAGAGCGGAGGCTCTGCTTTCCAGCGGCCTGGGTTCGCGCCCGTCGCTGGGTTATCCGGGCGACAAATACGAGATGGGGCTGGAAGCCATCGAAGAGATCGAAGTGATCGCGGCCGGGCTTGCTGCGGAGGTCTTCAGGGCAAGATACGCGGAAATCCGGGTCCCCTCGGGCGCGCTCGCCAATTTCTATGCATTCATGGCGACGACAAAACCGGGCGATGTCATCATCGCGCCGCCGGCCTCTGTCGGCGGGCATGTCACCCACCACGCGCCGGGCTGCGCCGGTCTGTACGGTCTTGAGATCCATGAAGCACCGATAGACCCGGACGGCTACACCATCGATCTGGACGGGTTGCGGGAGCTTGCTCTGAAGGTGCGCCCCAAACTCATCACCATCGGCATGAGCCTCAATCTTTATCCGCACCCGGTCGCTGAAATCCGCGCCATTGCCGACGAGACCGGAGCCAAAGTGCTATTCGACGCCGCTCACCAGTGCGGCATGATCGCCGGCGGTGTCTTTTCCGATCCGCTCAACGAGGGCGCCCACCTCATGACCATGAGCACATACAAGAGCCTGGGCGGCCCCGCGGGCGGGCTGATCGTCACCAACGACCGGGATCTTTCGCGGAAGCTCGATGCAATCGCCTTTCCCGGCCTGACCGCGAATTTCGATGTCGCCAAGTCGGCGGCGCTCGCCGTCACGCTGCTTGACTGGCGCGAGCATGGAACGGCCTATGCCCGGATGATGGCCGCAACCGCCCGGACGCTCGCGGACGCCCTGGCGGCGGAAGGCCTGCCGGTGTTCGCCACCCGCAAGGGTTATACCGCCTCGCACCAGCTCGCGGTGGAAGCCGCTGCGTTCGGCGGCGGCCAGACTGCTTCGAAAAAGCTCCGCAAGGCGGGATTTCTCGCTTGCGGCATCGGTCTGCCGATCGCGCCGGTGGCCGAAGACATGAACGGTCTCAGGATAGGCACGCCGGAACTGGTGCGCTGGGGCATGCGCGAAGAACATATGGCGGAGCTTGCCCGGATGATCGCGGAAGCCCTGCGGTCCAACGATCCTGAGGCCATGGCCGGACGGGTGGCCGACTGGCGCCGAAGCTTCGACACGCTGCACTTCATCTGTCAATAAGATGCACCGCCGGTGATCCGTTTAAGGCAGAATGTTCTTCGCTTCCCGCGACAGCCAGGAAAACGCAGGTCCCGGGAACGCATCCTTGACCGTGATGCATTCCACCGGCGGGCTCCAGTGCCTGTGCTCGAATCTCAGCTTCAGTGGCGCAAGCCGGCCCGCGGCTATCGCATCGGCGGTGAAGTGTTCGGGAAGATAGGCCCAACCCGCCCCTTGCATGACCAGTTCACCAATGGCGTGAAAGCTCGTTGCGTACCAGACATTTGTCGACAGGGGCGGAAACTGGTCGAGAGCGGTTCCCTGATGGCTGCGCAGCAGCAGCTGGCGGTAGGGCAGTAGTTCGTTGGCACCGATTGTCTCCACCTTCGCCAGCGGATAGTCCGGACTGCTGACCGCGACGAAGGGGAGATTGCCGATGAAGGCCTGCTCGGTCCCCTTCTGCACCTTGACCATGGAAAACATCAGCCCGATGTCGGCGCCCCCGCTTGTGATCAGGCCTGGTATTTCCGGACTGGCGACGGACAGGCATTCAAGTTGTGTGGCCGGAAACTCCTTGCCGAAGCCGATGAGAACGCGGCTGAGCGAGGGAAGCAGCAGCGCATCGTCAACCGCCAGCCGGATCCGCGCTTCCTGACCGGCAAACACTCTGCTGGCAACGATGTCGAAATCCTCCGCCTGCAAAAGGACAGCGCGCGCGAAGGGGAGCAATCTCTCGCCGTCTTGCGTGAGATGAGGTTTGCGGGTGGACCTGTCGAACAATTCGAACCCGAGATCGATCTCCAGATTCGAAATCCCGATGCTCACAGCGGATTGTCCCTTGCCGAGAACACGGCCCGCCGCCGAGAAACTGCCGGTTTCCCCTGCCGAAACGAACATTCTCAATTGATCCAGTGTGGTCACGAGCGCCCTCAGCTCCATTGAATTTGTCAATGCTAACTAACTTCATTCCATTCGAAAACAACATTAGTTTTCCGGCAGAAAGTTCGACATCAACGGGGTTTCCTCAAAAACAAACCGGAAGCCCGCCAGGAACCAGGTGAATAGGATGAACACGCTGCTGCAAATCAATTCCGGCCTGAAAGGTCCCAAATCGCACTCCTCCAGACTGGCGGCGTCTCTGTCGCGGGCTCTTTTGAGCACACATCCGGGAGCGAAGCTCATCAGACGCGATCTCAGCGAGAAGCCGATCCCTCATCTCGATCACGCGACCTTCCGGACGTTCCTCGATCCGGGCACGGCCATGACGCCGGATCAGAAAGCCGGGCTGGCACGTTCCGATGCGCTCATCGCGGAGCTGAAGGAAGCCGATGTGCTGGTGATCGGGGCGCCGATGTATAATTTCATGGTCCCTTCCACACTGAAATCGTGGATCGACCATGTGGTGCGGGCCGGCGAGACCTTCCAGTTCACCGAGGCCGGTCCGGCCGGCCTCTTGAAGGACAAAGAGGCCTATGTCGCCATTGCCCAGGGCGGAAAATTTCTCGGAACGCCTCAGGATCTTGAAACCGGCTTTCTGAAAATGGTGCTGAACCTGATGGGGATCTCGAAGATCAAGTTCGTCTATGCCGAAGGGCTTGCGATGGGAGACGAGATGGCGGCGGCCGGACTCGCGGCGGCACAGCGGACAATCGATCACCTTTGCGCGGCCAACGCGGCACAAACCCCGGCGTTGGAGACGGAAGCGGGCCTTTGAAACCGTTCGCGCGGACTATCGGTCAGCTTCGAGAAACATTGTTCCGCCCAAGAACCAGCGCCGTGACGAACGGCAGCACCAGCACCATGCCGGTAAATCTTGCTATCTGGTGGGCCGCAACGAAGGCCGGATCGAGGTCGAGCATGTAGGCGAGGATCGTCATGACTTCCAGGCCTCCCGGCGCGTAGGCCAGCAAGGCCTGGCCGAAGGGAATATGCACCAGTTCGGCAACAATCCATGCGCCCAGAAGCGATGTCAGAAAGGCGGCGGCGAACGCACCCAGCGAAGCGCCGAGAACGCTGACGAACTGGCGAAGGGTCATCGTCCCGAACCTGCAGCCGATAAAGGCGCCCATCATCATGAAGCAGGGAAGAATGACAAAGTCCGGCAGCACCAGAACCAGCGCTCCACTGGCATTGAGCCCAGCGCTCATGAAAAACGCGCCGGTCATGCCGCCTCCCGGAACGCGCAGTTTCACAGCAAACCAGCTTGCCGCCAGACAGAGCGGCAGGCCGAACAGGAGATCAACCGGGCCGGACACGATCCCCGCGCCTGCGGTTCCCTCCACCTGTCCATTGGAAGCAACGACCGCAAATGGCAAGACCGCCACCAGAATGAACAGGCGCAGCGCCTGGCTGGAGGCGATACGCGGCAGGTCGGCACCGCGATCCGTGGCAAGGGCGATAACGTAGGAAAGCGCGCCCGGCAGTGCGCCGAAATAGGCTGCCTCTTTCGACCATTTGGCGCCGAAGTGCAGAACGGCGTATCCGGCATAGGTCACGCTGACCATGACAGCTATCAGCATACCCATGGAAACGGGCCATTCGCCGACCCGTTCCACCACATCCGGACTGACACCGGCCCCCATCGAGATGCCGATGACAAAGAACATCACGCCGCGGACCCGCCCCGGAATATGGGTGCGAACACCGCTCAGCGCAGCAACCGAGACGAATACCATCGCCCCGGAAAGCCAGGCTGCCGGCAGATCCATGAGATAAAAAGAGCCGCCGCCAAGACCGGCAATCAGCAGCGTGACCGCCAGCCGCCCGGCGGAAGTTTCAAGCATGGAAAAAGACATCAGGAACCAACGAAAGATACGGGGCTTTGACCCCTTTAGAATCATTGATCATCATTTGCATGGTTGATTGCACCGATCAACATGAACACGGCCGTTATTCCTGCGCAGTCATGACCGGCAGGCAGACTTGAGGAAGATCAAGGCGGCGGATGCCGATTGACGGAAAAATCGGCTCATGATGAAAGATCCGCTTCCTCACGCCATGCGCAACGTTCCGCGCTACACAAGCTACCCGACCGCGCCGCATTTTCACTCCGGCGTGACCGGTGAAACCTATGCCGACTGGCTCGCGAAGCTGACGCCCGACGACTCGCTATCCCTTTACCTGCATGTCCCCTATTGCAGGGAACTCTGTCACTATTGCGGATGCCAAACCAAGGCAACGCTGCGCGAGGCGCCGCTCAAGGCCTACGCGGCGACACTGTTGCAGGAAATCGTTCTCGTCGGCGAGCATTTGAACGAGACGGGACCTGTCCGGCATATTCACTGGGGCGGTGGCACACCCAGCCTGCTGCCAAAAGAAAGCCTGATCGAACTGACCGGATTGATGCGCGTTCTGTTCGATTTCGCTCCGGACATCGAACACGCCATCGAACTGGATCCGCGGCTGGTTACGTCCGGGCTGGCCGAAACGCTCGCCACAATCGGTGTCAACCGCGCCAGCCTGGGCGTTCAGGATTTCGATCCCGGGGTGCAGAAGGCCATCGGGCGTATCCAGCCCCTGGAAGTTGTCGCCAGGGCGGCAGCCGACCTGCGTGCCGCCGGCATAAGCGAACTCAATTTCGACCTGATGTACGGTCTCCCCGGCCAGACGCCGGAAACGGTTCTTGATTCGGTTGAAAAAACCCTGTCGCTCTTACCAGGCCGTATCGCCCTGTTCGGCTACGCGCATGTTCCCTGGATGCGCAAGCACCAGCGGCTGATCGACGAAGCCGCGTTACCCGGTGCAGCCGAGCGGCTGGCCCTCGCGGAGCTTGCCCGCGGCGAACTCCAGAAGGCAGGTTATATCGCCATCGGGCTCGATCACTTCGCGCGGCCCGATGACAGTATGGCTGTTGCGCTGGCGGATGGATCCCTGAAACGCAATTTCCAGGGCTACACCACGGATCAGGGCGAACAGCTTATCGGCTTCGGCGTGTCGTCCATTGGCAGGCTGTCGGCGGGATATGTCCAGAACCGGACGGATGTGGGCAACTGGCGGCGCAGCGTGGAAGCCGGACAGTTGCCCGTCGCCAAAGGGCTTGCCCTTACCGCGGACGACCGGATGCGCGGCCGTATCATCGAGGAGCTGATGACGAACTATGCGTGTGACCTGACGCCGGTGTGCCGGGAGTATGGCCACACGATGCAGGACCTCGCCGATGCTTTCAGGGCTTTGGAAGATCTCGCCGCAGACGGCCTCGTCCGGCTTGATCGCCGCGCCAACGACAATGCGAAAATAGAGGTTACCGAGGCCGGCCGGCCTTATGTGCGGCTCGCGGCGGCCGCCTTCGACGCCTATCTGGCAAACAGCCAGGAAACGGGCAAGGCACGGCATTCGCCGGCGGTGTGATCCCTTGTCCGCGCGGACCAAAAAGATCCCGCCGACGTCGGAAACAAAAAAGCCGCGACATTATCGCGGCTTTTAATCTCGGGCGGGTTTCGCCTCAATGCATGCCGGTCATCTGGCACAGGCTGCAGACCCTGTTGAGATGGATTCTGTCGGCCTTGTCCACGCGGATCACGCCGCGGCGCTTCAGATCGGAAATAACACGGCTGACGGTTTCGATGGTCAGGCCGAGATAGTCCGCGATTTCCTGCCGGGTCATGAACAGCCGCAGATCGTAGCTGTCGTTATCCGGATCGGCCGGTCCGGCGCAGTCGATGCCGCCGCGATCGGGAACAAGATGCATCAGAAAGCTTGCCACCCGCTCCAGGGCCGACTTGCGTCCCAGCAGAACGGCATGTTCATGAAGGCCACGCATCTGGTTGGACAAGCATCGTGCCAGGGTCCGCTGGAGATCATTCGACTGCTCGACGTGCCTCAGGTCGACTTCCTGAACCGTGGCATCCGTCAGGGTCTCCGCCGTGCAGTCGTTTTCATCGCCGTTCGCCAGACCGAAAATGTCGCCCGTCTGCAGCACTTCAACCACCTGGCGCCGGCCATCGGGAAGCAGCTTGTACAGCATCACCGATCCTCTGACCAATTCGTAAAGACGCTTGGCCGGATCCCCTTCGTAGTAGATGACCGCATGGGTGTCATAGTGGACCGCCTTGCCGCCGAAATCCGAAAAGGATGTGGCGACGGATGCGCAAACAGGCGCTCCGCCACGTGCGGCAACTGCGCCCTGCCCCCGGGTACCAACTTCGAGATATGCCATATGTCCCTCCTTCGCACAGAATTGCACGGTGTCAGATCTGCAATGACAGCGGCTGCATCTGTTGCCGGCGCTACATAAGTACCGCAAGCGAAGAAATCCGGCCGCGTTTGCGTGGCATCCCGTCCGACACCAGCAACTTGCAACCCGAACTCTAACTACTTTAATTTTCTGGAGAAATGCGGACGACTGCGTAAGAAAAACTACATATGGGTTGTAATGACGCAGGGAGTTTTACGCCAACGCTGCGCAGATCGCCTCGATCGACAGGGGTTTTCTCAGAACCTTCATGTCCGGCATGTCCCGCAAGTGCTGCGTCAGCTTCGCCTGGGTCTTGCCGGAGATCGCCAGAACCCTCGGCGGCTGCGGCATGAGCGAGAGCATGCGGACGATCTCCGTTCCGCTCACTCCGGGAAGACCGAGGTCAACAATAACCCAGTCCTCCGATGTAAGCTCAGCGCCCGCCAGAAAGGTTTCCCCGTCCGGATAGGTTCTGGACAAACGATCCAGCGCTTCGAGCGCCAGGGAAAGCGCATCGGCAACGGCGTCATCATCTTCAATGATATGAACGACCAACGGACCAAATTCCTCACGTTCCGGCGGCATACCGGCTCCGAGCCAACAACCTAAGCGAGGATGGAGTCAACTGATGTCCGTATAAATGCGTATTCGCATTATTACCTATAAAACCAGAAGGCTGAGGAAATCATCCCCCCGCCTGCCCCCCCAGTACAATCCGGACGAGATCCGCGGCATTTCGCGCGCCGAGTTTTTCCATGATGCGCGCCCTGTGCACCTCGACTGTCCTCGGGCTGATACCGAGCGTTCTGCCGGCTTCCTTGTTGGAGGCGCCGTTGGTGATTTCCTTCAGGACCTCCAGCTCCCGGCGTGTCAGCATTTCAGCGCCGTGAAACGAGAGTATCGTATCTTGCGGCTTGCGCTGCTTCATCGCAGCAATGCTTTCCTTCACCCGCTCAAGAACCGTTTCAGCGGAAAAAGGTTTCTCGATAAAGTCGAAGGCGCCATTTCGGATGGCTTCGACAGCCATGGGGATATCGCCCTGGCCGGAGATGATGAATATCGGTGCCGGATAATTCTCCGCATTCAGCGCCTTGAGGATCTCAATGCCGGATCGGCCGGGCATGTGGACATCCAGCATGACACAGGCGGGCACAGCCTTGCTCGCGGATTTTATAAAGGTGTCGCCGTCCGAAAAGGTTTCGACCACGTACCCTTCCATATTGAAAAGAACCGACAGCGCATCGCGCACCGCAGGGTCATCGTCAACAATGTAAATCGCCTCGGCGTCAGCTTCCATTTGTGTCTATTCCTCACCCAGGTGGTCGTCAGTCGTGAATGCGTTCAAAGGCTTTGTCGAGAGGTCGTCCGGCGGATCGACAGGCAATGTCAGCAAGAACGATGCCCCGCACCCTTTCGGTACGTCCTCGAGCCTCAAATCGCCACCGTGATTTTGCGCAATCGAGCGGGAAATGGCCAATCCAAGCCCGACACCTTTTTCTTTCACACCGGTGAAGGCCCGAAACAGGGTATCGACAAGTTCTTCCGGCACTCCTGGACCGTTGTCCTTCACGCGAAACTCGATCCAGTCCTCGTTCCTGCCGACCGACAAGATCACTTTTCTTTCCGGCAGGTCCGCAACCGCCTCGCGCGCGTTGCGCAGAAGGTTGATGAGAATCTGGCGGATCTGCACGGGATCGGCCTGAAGCGGCGGCAAGCCGGGCTCAAAGTCGGCGTGAAGAAAGGACGGTCCTTCCCCACTGCCCAACTCGGCCATTTCCAGACAATTTCCGGCCAGTTCCGTCACATCTATCTTTTGGCGCTCAGGCGCTTTTTTCTCGACGAGTTGACGCATGCGCTGGATGATTTCGCTCGCCCGCTCGGCTTCCCGGACGGCTTTGCCGATCACTTCGAGGAGAAAGGGATCAAGGGAGTTGTCGGCCTTGGCCTTGCGCGACACCGATTGCAGATAAAGAAGCACGGCCGTCAGTGGCTGATTGAGCTCGTGGGCGATAGCCGCCCCCATTTCGTCAAGAGCGCTGATCCGGGTCATGTGGAGCAACTGTGCCTGCGCCCTGGCAAGCCTGTCTTCAATCTGCTTGCGGGACCGCAAGTCGCGCAAGATACCGATAAACTGACGCCCTACGGGCGTGCACGCTTCACCGACGGAAAGCTCAATCGGAAAAACCGTTCCGTCCTTGTGGCGTCCCTGCACTTCCCGGCCGATGCCGATGATCTTCTTTTCGCCCGTGTCGAGATAGTTGGTCAGATATTGATCGTGCGCGGCCGCATATTCGGCCGGCATGATCCGGTTGACATTGCGTCCAAGCAGATCCGCCGCCTCGTAGCCGAACAGGCTTTCACAGGCCTTGTTGAAGGCAAGGACCTGGCCGCGGTCGTTGATCACCACAATGCCGTCCGCGGCGGTATCGAACACACTTGTCAGGCGCGCATCCGATTCGCCCGCGGTCTCCTCATCGTGATCAATAACGCTGTCGCGCGGCATCCGGTCACCCTGGTGGCAGTCGCATCCAGCCAAGGTTTAAGGGGTTTCACGTATACCAGCAACCCACCAAACTTCTAAAACTCTGGCAACCAAGCGCTTATTCGTCTCACAGCTTCCTCAAGATGATCTTCGCGCCGGGCAAAGCAAAGCCGCAGATAGTGTTCGCCGCCCGCACCGAATGCCGTACCCGGCGCGAGGCCGACCCCGGTCCGGCGCACCAGATCGAGAGCGAAACGGCGCGTGTCGGTAACACCATCGATTGAAAAGAAAAGGTAAAACGCACCGTCCGGCGGCAGAACCTTCACCCGGTTCAGGCCTTGCAGGCCGTTGATCACACACTCCCGCCCCTTTGCGGCGCGCGCCACCTGCTCGCCAAGGAAATCTCTCCCCTCGGTCAGTGCGGCCACCGCGCCCCACTGGGAAAAGGACGGCACGCCGGAAGTCGAATACTGGATCAGGTTTTCAATCACCTGTCCGAGAACGGCGGGGGCGGAAATCCAGCCCACCCGCCAGCCGGTCATCGCCCAGTTCTTGGACAGGGAATTGACGAAGATGATCTGATCCTCCTCATCGGCGATGTCGTAGAATGACGGTGCCCGCCGGCCTTCGCCGTAGTAGAAGAACGCGTATATCTCGTCCGCGATGATCCACAGGCCATGCCTGCGGGAAAGGTCCAGGAATTCTTTCAGCAGGGCTTCGTCCGCGACCCAACCGGTCGGATTGCATGGGGAATTGAGGAAAAGCGCCGTGGTGCGGGGTGTGATCGCCGCCTCGACGTCTTCAATACGCAGCCTCCAGCCGTCGTCCTCCTCACGCATGGGCACGGAAACCGCGCGGGCTCCGCGCAGTTCGACAGCGGCGGAAATATTCGGCCAGGCCGGCGTCGGCACGATGACTTCGCTGCCCGCGCCCGCGACAGCCTGGACGGCAAGCTGAATGGACTGCATGCCCGATCCCGTCACGAAGAACCGCTCCGGCGAGAAGGCTTTGCCGTAGGCATCGCGGTGATACGCGGCCAACGCCTCGCGCAACGGCGGGATGCCACGCTGATAGGTGTAGAAGGTTTCTCCGCGCTCAAGAGAATCGCTCGCCGCCTTGCGGATGAATTCCGGTGTGGGAAGGTCTCCTTCCCCCGCCCAGAGAGGGATCAGGTCGTCCCTGCCCCAGCCCGCATTGAAAACTTCGACAATTCCGCTTTCCGGAGCATTTCTGGCTTCCGGGCTGAGGCGATCAATCAGACTGGTCAACTGGCTGGAGCCTTTCTGGTTACAACACACAATTTCCGGCGCCGACCGAAAACAAAGACGGGGTCAAGGCAGCCAGGACAGGACAAGGCCTTGCCGGTCACCGCAAGCCGGGCTCCGGCAAACCATACCCGGTTTGCCGCGCGATGATTTATCAAAGGATGTGAAGAAGACATCAACGGCGGTGATCAATCCAGTGTCTTCACGACGGTGGATTGTGGCCGCGCCAGGTTCTCTCTTGTTCGCAAGGTGGATAGACAGAACGCAAAAGCTATGATCGGATCGTGAAAGCCTCCGGCCAGGAGACCATGCGCCGGAAGCGACAAGCGCGCCCGAAAGAGGCGCGCAGTACATACCAACCCGGTCGGGAGGACGGGACACCGTATCAGTATGCACGGATGGATCGTGATATTGGCCGCGACGGCCTACATCCTGCTGCTGTTCGCCATCGCAAGCTATGGCGACCGCATGCCGCGCCGCTATTCGTCAAGAACCGGCGGCCGGCCGTTCATCTACGCCCTTTCGCTTTCCGTCTATTGCACGTCCTGGACCTTTTTCGGCTCGGTCGGCAACGCCAGCCGCAACGGCGCGGAATTTCTGACAATCTATATCGGCCCGCTGATCGTCTTTGCGCTCGGTTACCCGTTGCTCAAACGGATCATCCAGATCTCCAAGGCCGAGAGCATCACCTCGATCGCGGACTTCATCGGCTCCAGGTATGGCAAAAGCCAGTCGGTCGCGGCGGTGGCGACCCTGATCGCCGTGATCGGCGTGATCCCCTATATCGCCCTTCAGCTCAAGGCGGTCTCCCTGTCGATCACCACAATGATCGGGCCGCTGATTTCTCCCAGCGACATATTCACTCCGGTCTTCGACGACATCACGCTGCTGATCGCGCTCGGCATGGCGATCTTCAGCTGGGCATTCGGCACCCGACACATCGACGCGACGGAGCACCAGGAAGGCCTGATGCTGGCGATCGCCGCCGAAGCCGTCGTCAAGCTGATTGCCTTTCTGGCGGTCGGCATCTGGGTCACCTTTGCCCTGTTCGACGGCCCCGTTCATCTGTTCCGGGCCATAGCCGAAGCGCCGGAAGTCGCAGCCATATTCGAAAAGCCGCCCAATCCCGGCAACTGGCTGGTGATGACGGTCCTCTCGTCCTTCGCGGTCCTGCTGCTGCCGCGCCAGTTTCACGTCACGGTGACGGAAAACAATTCCGAAGCCGAGCTGCGCCGCGCCGTGTGGATGTTCCCCGTCTATCTGGTGCTGATCAACCTGTTCGTGATCCCGATCGCTGCCGCCGGCCTGTTGCGCTTCGGCCAGGACGTGAACCCGGACACCTTCGTGCTGGCCCTGCCGATCGACGCCAAGCAGCAATGGGTAGCCCTGTTCGCCTTCATCGGCGGCCTTTCAGCGGCAACCGCCATGGTGATCGTGGCGACAGTTGCCCTGGCCATCATGATTTCCAACGACATCGTCGTTCCGCTGCTGCTGCGGCGGCACGGCGAGGAGGAGATCATCCGTTCCGGCGGCAAGGACATGAGCAGCCAGCTTCTCACGATCCGGCGTCTGGCGATTTTCGCGATCCTGCTGTTGGCCTATGCCTATTACAAGGCGGCCGGCGATACCGCGGCCCTGGTCTCCATCGGACTGTTGTCCTTCGCGGCGATCGCGCAATTCGCGCCCGCCTTTGTCGGCGCCCTGTTCTGGCGCCGGGCGACATCCCTCGGCGCAATCGCCGGGCTCAGCGGCGGATTTCTCTTTTGGGCCTATACCCTGTTGCTGCCGACCTTCGCTCAAAGCGGCCTGATTTCGGACGGTTTTCTGCAAACCGGCCCGTTCGGCATCAGCATGTTGAACCCTCAGTCCCTTCTCGGACTTGAGCTGGACCCGTTCATACACGGAACGCTGTGGAGCCTGTTCATCAACATCGTTCTGTTTATCGGCGCCTCGTTCTTGAGAAAACCGCTTCCGGCCGAAACCCTTCAGGCGAATATCTTCGTTCCGGCTGAGCTTACGCCCTCCCCCAACCTGCGCTATTGGCGGACATCCGTCACAGCCGGCGATCTGCAGGCCACCGTTGCCCGTTATCTCGGCGAGGAACGGACCGAGCGGTCTTTTCAGCGGTTCGCCAGCGAAAGGGGAATCCAGCTCGACCCCAACATGCTGGCCGACGCCAATCTTCTGCGCTTTTCCGAACAGCTTCTGGCGAGCGCGATCGGCGCGGCGTCTTCGCGTCTGGTGCTGACCCTGATGCTGAAGCGGCACGATCCCTCGACCAAAGGGGCGGTCAAACTGCTCGACGATGCCTCCATCGCCATCCAGTACAACCGGGACCTTCTTCAGACCGCGCTCAACCAGGTCCGGCAGGGCATCGGTGTTTTCGACCAGGATCTGCGGCTGATCTGCTGGAACCGCCAGTTCCGCGACCTGCTCGGTCTGCCCGCCGAATACGGCCAGGTCGGCACCACTCTCGACGCGATCCTGCGCTTCAACGCGGAACGCGGCGAGCACGGACCGGGCCCGGTGGAGGCGATTGTCGCGGACCGGCTCGAAAAACTCGTCATAATCCAGGAGACGTTCCAGGAGAAACTGACCTCAAGCGGGTCCGTGTTTGAAGTGAGGATCAGCCCGATGCCCGATGGCGGCATCGTGACGACCTATACCGACATCACGGAACGGGTCATGGCCGAGGAAGCTCTAGCCCGTGCGAACGAGACACTGGAACGGCGGGTGCGGGAGCGGACCGAAGAGCTTACCCATGTCAATGAACGCCTGGTCGAAGCCACCAGGGCCGCGGAAGAAGCCAACATCGGCAAGACGCGCTTCCTGGCCGCGGCCGGTCACGACATCCTGCAGCCGCTGAATGCCGCCCGCCTTTATGCGTCCGTTCTGGTCGACAAGCTCAGGGACGGAGACGATGGCAGCCTGGCGAGCAACGTTGAATCGGCGCTGGAATCGGTCGAGGACATTCTGGGGGCCGTGCTCGATATCTCGCGCCTGGATACCGGTGCTCTGAAACCGGAGCCGACGGTGTTCCGCCTCGATGAACTCTTCCGCGGCCTGACCCTGGATTTCCGGCCCGTTGCAGAGGAAAAAGGCCTGGACCTGAGGATCGTGCCGACTTCCCTGTCCGTGCGGACGGACCGGCGGCTTTTGCGCCGCCTGCTCCAGAATCTGGTGTCCAACGCGCTGAAATATACCCAGCAGGGCAAGATCCTGGTCGGTTGCCACAGGCGAGGCAATCACGTGCTTGTCGAGATCCACGACACGGGGATAGGTATCCCCAAGAGCAAGCAGAAAGCCATTTTCCAGGAATTCCACCGCCTGGATGACGGGATGCGGGTGGCAAAGGGGCTGGGGCTCGGCCTGTCCATCGTCGAACGGATCAGCCATGTTCTGGACCACCCGGTCAAACTGCGCTCCGAAGCCAATCGGGGCTCATGCTTTTCTGTAGAACTGCCGCGCTCGGCCGCCATGCCGGATCTGGTTCCGGTCCAGCAGACACCCGCCCTTGTGGGCCATCTGGACGGTCTGGTCGTGGTCGCGATCGATAACGAACCCGACATCCTGAGCGGTATGCAGCATTTGCTGTCCAGCTGGAAATGCCGCGTCATCGCCGCCGCCGACGATATCGAGGCCGCTGCGCTTCTGAACCAGGCCGGACTGGGGCCGGATGTCATCCTGGCCGATTATCATCTGGACAACGGAACCGGAATCGAGGCGATCTTGAAGCTGCGATGGAAATTCGGCGCCCAGATCCCGGCCCTTCTGATAACCGCGGATCGCAGCCGGTCGGTCCGCACCGAAGCCGGCGAAAAGGACATCACGTTCTTCAACAAGCCGGTCAAGCCCGCCGCCTTGCGGGCTCACCTGGCCCGTTTTCAGGCGGGGCATGCGGCGGAGTAGACAGCGTCGCGGCAGGCTGTGGGCTCAAGACGCGGAGATTTCGGCTTGTACCTAAACAAGATGCTCCAACATTTTAAATTCGATCGACTTTCAGATCCTCAATCGAATCCGGTTGGAGGTCTGTCGATCGAGATGCCGGCGGATTGCGGGGAGCTGTGCTCGGTGTGCGGTCTTCCCAATCCTCTTTTTTGATCTGTGTGATCTTGACGGGACTGGCCTCCGGTTTACCGAAATAATATCCCTGCATGGTGTCGCAGCCGAGCGTGCGCAGGGCATCGACCTGTAACTGGCGCTCGACGCCTTCCGCGGTCACTTCAAGTCCGAGATTATGCGCAAGGGCGATGACCGCCGAAATGATGGCAAGACCGTCGCTGCGTTCGCCGATCTCGTCCACGAAGGACTTGTCGATCTTGATCTTGTCGAACTTGTACTGCCGCAGATAGGACAGCGAGGAATAGCCCGTGCCGAAGTCATCCAGCGCGATCCGGATACCGTGGCCGCGCAAAGTCTCGAGCTTCCGCGATGCCGAGCCGAAATCCTGAAGGAAAACGGATTCGGTGATTTCCAGAACCAGACGCTCGGGTGGAAATCCCGTCTCCGCCAGGATCGCCATGATGTGCTCGACCAGGTTGGGATCCATGAACTGCACCGATGACAGATTGACCGCAACGCTTTCCAGCTCCGGGCATTGCGCGGCGGCGGCGCAAGCCTTTCTCAAGACCCAATTCCCGAGCGGCAGGATGAGGCCGGTATGTTCAGCAATCGGGATGAAGGTCGCCGGGGGGACTTCGCCCCTCGTGGGATGCAGCCAGCGCACCAGAACCTCGCTGGAGACCACCTTGCCGGAACGGGAATCGACGATCGGCTGAAATTCGACATTCAGCTTGCCGTATTCAAAGGCTTCGCGCAGGTCGGATTCCAGCGCGCGGCGCTCACGCACCTCCCTCTCCATCTCGCACTCGAACGCAAGCGCAAGGCCGCGGCCGCCTTCCTTGGCCTTGTAAAGCGCAATATCCGCCTTGCGCATCAGATCGTCGATTGTGTCATTTGCGTCGCCCAGACGAGCGAAGCCCACCGTCGCGCCGATTGCAAAGTCCCGGCGACCGATCCTGAAGGGCTTGCGCGTCACGTTGACGAGTTCTTCCGCGAACGCGCTGGCTGACTGGTCGCTGACGAACCGGCCAAAGGCGGCGAATTCATCGCCGCCAAAACGCGCCAGCATGGTTCTGCCCTCGCCAAGTTCGGTAAATCGCCTTGCGACCTGCCTGAGCAGTTCATCGCCCGCGGGATGACCGCTGGTGTCGTTGACGACCTTGAAATTGTCCAGATCGATGAGGAACAGGGTCAGTGTGGATTGTTCCGACCGGCCTTGCTCTTCCAGAAGCATTTCCGACTGTTTCAGGAACCAGCTCCTGTTGCCGATACCGGTCAGGGAATCGTGCTCCGCGAGGTGGGAGACGAGCGCGCTCGCCCGGCGGGCCTCTGTGATGTCGGAGGCAACACCCCGGTAACCCGCAAACGAGCCCTTGGCGTCAACGACCGGCCGGGCCGCCAGCGACCACCAGCGTTCCTCACCCTTCACATCGACACCGATGACAATTCCCCGGAACGCTTCCCTCGTACCGATGGCGCTTTCCAGCTCGGCAACCGCCATCCGCGCATCGCTGTCGTTAAGGGAATAGGCCAGATCGACCATGCGAAGGGCACTAAGGTCCTGTCGCGAGCGTCCGCTGGCATGAAGAAACCGACCGGAAACATTCCGCAGGAAGCCCTTGGCGTCCGATTCCCAGATCCAGTCGCTGGCTTTTTCCTCAAACTCGTTGAGCAGAAGGGCAATCAGTTCGCCTCTCTGTTTCAGCTCCGCCTCGGCAAGAAAATGCGAAGCAAACAACCAGCCGGTGGATGTCACACTGCCGATGACGACGAGCGTAAAGCTCACCAGAAGAAAGAACAGCGGCCACATGAAGACATTGCCGTGAATCGCGAGCGTGACCGTTGAAGCAATGAAAAGGATCGCCACCCAGCGAAACGCCGCTTGCGGAACGGTGGCCAGGGCGAAGCCGCCACCGCAAATCATCGCCGTCGTCACGCATGAAGCGATCCACATCCCTGTGGTATCGCCATTCGCGAAAGCGGCAATTGGAACAACCGCCCAAAGGAAACTGAGCATTGTTGCGTGCTGTACGGCTTTTGACAGGCTCCTGCGCGAGGCAAGTTCAATCGGCGCCCGTTTGGCCCTGAGCCATTTGAACGTCGTGACGCAGAGAAGGAAGGCGATGGCGAACAGCCAGATCACAACATAGGAAACCGGCAGGAACCGCAGGAAAATCGGCGCAACGACAGCCGCGTTGATAATGTTCGCAACGACGACAAATGGTGTGAGGCGGGCGATTCCGGCAATCTGCGCGGCGCGGACCCGCCGGGCAAGCAGCTCCTCGACAACCGGGTAGCCGAACGCCAGAAGGAAGGCGCGGGTGGAATCGCGACAGGACGATTCATCGTGCCGGGACAACAGCTGCCAGTCGCGATTCTTTCCGTGGGAACCTGGAGACAGAAATGCCATGCAGACCGTCCGGAGGATCAGTTTCCAATTGGCATTCAGCCCCATTTCATCTCCCAATCGCTACCCGTTAAACTCGCGCGGCACGGCCTCGCGTCCAACGGGATACCGGAATTCCCTGAAATTCCGGTAAAAACGACGATCAGAATCTCGAGGCATTCCAGGAATCTTTTCGCTTTGCCGCAGCTCGCGTTTCACACACGGCAGGCAAGGCGCGACCCGCCCGTCGCGTTCGCGCGCGTCACTTCTCGGGAAAGAGTTTCTGTGAATTTTCGGGGAATTTTCGGGGAATTCTCCGGCGGCCACGGGGGGACCAGGGTTACGCTTCCGCGGCTTCCTGCGTTTCCCCGCCGGGCTGCCATTGTCCGGCCTCGATCTTCGAGGCGGCAATGACCGCCTGGGTCCGGCTTTCCACGCCGAGCTTCTGCAGGATGGCGGAGACATGCGCTTTGACGGTGGCTTCGGAAACCGACAATTCATAGGCGATCTGCTTGTTCAGCAGGCCCTCGGACAACATCATCAGCACGCGCACCTGCTGCGGCGTCAGTGTCGAAAGCCGCTGTACGAGATCGCCGCTGCCGTCATCCGCCGTCAGATCGACGTCGGGTGGAGTCCACATGTTTCCGGACATGACTTCGGAAATCGCCTGACGGATCACCTCAATGCCGTGGGATTTGGGGATGAAACCGGAAGCGCCGAATTCGACCGCCCTGCGGATCGCCTGCGGGTCTTCGTTCGCGGACACGACGACGACCGGAACGCCGGAAAATTGAGCGCGCAGATACATGAGGCCCGAAAACCCGCGCATTCCGGGCATGGTCAAATCCAGGAGGATCAGATCGACATCGCCGTCCTTTTCCAGGCTCGCGGTGACGTCTTCCAAGGCGCCAGCCTCTTCGATGAACGCCTCGGGATATTGCGTTTCGAGCGTTTGGCGCAAGGCGCCACGGAACAGCGGATGATCATCCGCGATGATAAAGCGATAAGATGTCTCCGACACGTTGCTATTCCTCCCTCAACGGTCTTCCTGCCGCTCCACTACCGTGAATTGCCGAGCGCCTCAGCCTCCCTGTGCGCTTCATGGCCACTTGAACGGCGGGATTGAACCCTGGGTCGCGGCATTGTTTAAGTATGTTTGCAACAATGATCGCGCGCAAGTCAAACCATGCTTTTGGTCAAAGGGCTTTATTTCGCCGGATCAGAACACAAGACCTGTCCGGACCATGCTCTCCGCGCCTGTTAAGTATAAATATCAGTATAGCGTATTTTACATCGTAACAACTTAAAGTTTATTTTTAATCTTCCGCAGAAGAATTGACATGGCCCGCCACTTAAAAGGCTTTCAAACACATAATCTTATCCACAATCTGCTTTTCTTGTTGAAAATTAACTCAAAGACGGCAACTAATGAATATGTTCAAAAACGTTCACATAATCAAAATCGCTGAGCTCACGAAATTTTAGTATGACACTTCAGGCAACTTTATTTTCATTCGTAAACCGCTGGGAATGCGACGAAAACGATCACCTAAATGTGCAGTTCTATTTCAGCCGGTTCGAGGAGGCAGATCGTCAGTTCCGGCTGACTTCCGGCCTGAGCGAGACGCTTGTCGGCGCTCGCCGGGTACGCCATGTGCGTTACCATGAAGAACTTCGCACCGGCGATCTGATCACCGTTCATTCCTGCATCGCATTCGACGGGCCCCACATGCTGACGGTTGTGCATGAACTGCGCAACGCGGGCACGGGAGCCCTCGCCGCCACCGCGCTCGACGGCTACGAACCGAGCGCGAATTCCGCAAAGACCCTGCGCCAGAGATTCAAGGATTTCCAGTGCGCGATGATCGCGGAGGCAACGCCCAGAGGCATTCCCACAGGTCCGTCCGGTCTACGCGCTACCCTTGCAGGCCTTACGGCGAAGGGCGCGGAGATCTGTTATCGCGGAACGGTTCTGCCGCGAGACATCGGGATCGACGGCAAGGCGGATGACCGATACGCCCTGTCCTGCTGCACGGATGGTGTCGCCCATGTCTGGCAGCGGACCCCGATGAACCTTGCCTATCTGAACGAAAACGGCTACGGCCGGGTCGCGGTGGAAATGAAGCTGACCTGGGCCACACCGCTGAAAACCGGCGATACCGTGGTGGTTGCGACGGGGTTCACCGGGGTCAACGCGAAAATGTTCACGATGCGCCATCATCTGTTTGAAAGCCGGACAGGCCGTCTGGCTGCGACACTGGACGTCGTGGCGCTGACGATGGACCTCTCGACACGGGCCGCCGTGGATCTGCCCGCCGAGGCGCATCAGAGCATCAGCAAGATGCTGATTGATTAGGGTTCGGACAATAAGGATCGAAGTCTGGAGAGGACGACGGCAGCGTCATCCTCTTCAGTTGCCTTTACCTTCGCCCTCGTCCTCGCCCTGAAAGTCCTTCTGAAGCTCCCGGACCATGCCGAAAAAGCGGCGCATGGCGCTTTCCGTGAATGTCAGAACCTTATCGAGTTCTTCGTCGTCCTTGTCGTGCAATTTCAAAGGCTGGTCCTGGCCTTCGTCCGAGGACTTCGGCCTGTCGAGTGCCGATCCCGGGGGCAGGAGCTTGCCCGAGCCTTTTTTTGTCTCGCCCACGTCACCGGATTCAAGCTCTTCGATACGGACCGCCAGCCGGTCGACCTCTTCGGAAAGCTCGTTTATCTCCGCCAGGTAGGCGTCCTCGGCCAGGGGAACAGGATTGCAGCGCCAGGCGTCGCTCCGCTCGACGCAGACTGAAACGGTGCCGTTCTGCCGATCGACCCTCAGAATTTCGTCACCGACCGCCACGAGCGAATACCGGCCGGGCTGACCGTCGGTCACGGCCAGAGAAGCTTGCGGATCGACCTTGTCCTGGGCGATCGCCGCGGCAGCCAGAAAAGCCAGGACCGGAACGCCTCCCAGAATGGATGCAGACAGGGTTTTACTGAAAGTCATGAACGCCTCGGGGTCTACAATTGCTGGCAGTTCAAGCCTACCAATTCATACTTGCCTGTTGCTTGCCACGATTCCATGGCCAAAGCACGGCTGATCGCGGCATTTTCGGCGATAGCCGCAGGGTGCGCAATCAATTTGCACCGGTAGCGGGCAAAAGGCCTTCCAGAAATTCTATCCTGTCGGCTTCGGAGGGCGGCTTGTCCCATCTCAGTCTCGATATCCTGGGAAAGCGCATGGCCACGCCGGATTTATGACGGCTGGAACGGTTCAGTCCTTCAAAGGCCACCTCCAGCACCAGCCCCTTGTCCGGACCATGCGCGACCTCGCGCACCGGACCGAACCTGTTGACGGTATGATTGCGCACGAAGCGGTCGATTTCGCGAAGCTCGTCGTCGGTGAACCCGAAATAGGCCTTGCCTACAGGGACGAGCTCAGGGCCACCATCAGCTTCCTTCCAGACCCCGAAGGTATAGTCGGAATAAAAGGACGAGCGTTTGCCGTGACCGCGCTGAGCGTACATCAGCACTGCGTCCACCAGATGCGGATCACGCTTCCATTTGTACCACAGGCCCTTGGGACGCCCGGTGACATAGGCTGAATCCCAGCGTTTCAGCATCACCCCTTCCACTGCTTGCGCATTGGCGGCATCGAGATGCGCCCCGGGCTCGGCCCGCGCGGCGGCAATGGCGGTCCACTCCGCCGCGGAAACCATGGGAGACAGGTCGATCCTGGGATCACCGAGCTCCGAAAGAAACATCTCCAGCCGCTGCCTGCGCTCCAAGAAAGGCAGAGCGCGAAGATCCTCACCCCGCAGAAAAAGCAGATCATAGGCCCGGATCGCAGCCGGATACTCCTTGAGGAGTTTCGGCCCCGCCGTCTTGCGGTTGAGCCGCTTCTGAAGGTCGGAGAACGGGCGGACCCTGCCCTCCGACATCACCAGAAGTTCACCGTCAAGGCAGGCCTCGAACGTCAGGGCATCGACAACATCCGGAAAGGCTCGGGAAATATCCTCACCGGTCCGGCTGTACAAACGCCGGACGTTCTCGCCGTAGCCGTTCAGGCCGGCCGATGCCTGGATGCGGATCCCGTCCCATTTCCATTCAACAGCAAAATCGCCTGCTTCAAGAAGATCCTGATCCTTGTTCTCGTGGAGAGGATGAGCGAGCATCACCGGGCGGAAAGGCGCCGGATCGTCGCTGTCGGGTGCGGCGGCCTTCCCTTCGGCCCATGCGAACAGCGCTTCGTAAGGCGGCTCCAGTCCGTGCCAGATCTCCTCCACCTGGGAGACATCAAGGTCCCCAAGGCGGGCTATGGCGGTTTTGGCGAGGCGGGCGGAAACGCCGACGCGCAGACCTCCGGTCACCAGCTTCAGCAGGGCCCAGCGCCCGGTTTCGTCCAGCCGATCCAGCCAGGCGGCCAGCAGGCGCGGCACATCGGTCTTGCCGGCAGTTTCCAGCTGAACGACAACATCGGACAGCGCGAGTTCCGGTTCCCGCACGCCCAGTGCCTCCTCCGCGCTGTTGCCGCCATCAGGCCACATCAGGGCGATGGTCTCGGACAGATCGCCGACAAAGTCGTAGGACATTGCGAAAAGCCGCGCGTCGGTGCGTTCGCCGATCAACGCCCTCAACAGGGCCGGCTTTGCGTGTTTGAAGCTGATGCCGCCGGTCAGCGCCGCCAGGGCATACCCCCTGTCAGGATCGGCTGTCTCCTGGAAATAGCGCACCAGAAGCGCTTCCTTGGCAAGCCGCCGCGGCTCAAGGGAAAGTCTGTCCAATAGTCGGGAAAATGCCTGCATGATGATAGAAAATGCGGGCAAGCCGTGCGAATTCAAGCCTGTCAGGTGGAAAGACCGCTTATTTCCCGGTCAAATTCAATTTGTTTGCGGGATGGACGAGGCAGCTATTTGCCTGTATAAGCCGCGCCCATCCCGTGGCTGATGTAATTTAAGCCCGATCCGGTAGACTGCTGACTGGCATGCAGAAGATCCGGAGCAGTTGAAAGATTCCAATGACTGATATGACGTCTATCGCCCCGGCCCTGTCGGCCGCGCTGGCGAAACGGGGCTATGAAAGCCTCACGCCCGTGCAGGAAAGCGTCCTGAAGGATATTCCGCCGGAAGCCGACCTGCTTGTTTCCGCCCAGACCGGTTCCGGCAAGACCGTTGCCTTCGGCCTGGCGCTCGCCCCCACCCTGCTGGGCGACGAAGAAAAACTCGGCAGGGCGGGCGCTCCCATCGCGCTGGCCATTGCACCCACCCGTGAACTTGCCCTTCAGGTGAAGGAGGAACTGGCCTGGCTTTACGCGGAAGCCGGTGCCGTCACCACATCGTGCGTCGGCGGCATGGATCCGCGGACCGAGCGGCGCGCGCTGGAGCGCGGTGTCCATATTGTCGTCGGCACTCCGGGACGATTGCGCGACCATATCGAGCGCGGCGCGCTGGATCTTTCCGAAATCCGCGCAGTGGTTCTCGACGAAGCCGACGAAATGCTCGACATGGGCTTTCGCGAGGATCTGGAGTTCATCCTCGACGCGGCCCCCCGGGAACGGCGGACCTTGATGTTCTCCGCGACGGTGCCGAAGCAGATTGCCGAACTCGCCAAGCGGTTCCAGAAGGATGCCGTGCGGCTGTCGACGATCAACGCGCGCGAGCAGCACGTCGATATCGACTATGTTGCCCACCCTGTTTCCCCGAATGAGCGCGAGAATGCGCTGATCAACGTGCTGCGCCTGCATGATTCAGACAAGGCAATTGTCTTCTGTTCGACCCGTGAAGGCGTCAGCCGGCTGACCTCGCGTCTCGCCAACCGCGGTTTTTCCATCGTTTCGCTGTCCGGCGAACTCAGCCAGGAGCAGCGCTCCAGCGCGCTGGCCGCGATAAAGGACGGCCGCGCCCGGGTCTGCGTCGCAACCGATGTTGCCGCACGCGGCATTGACCTGCCAAACCTCGATCTCGTCATCCATGCGGATCTGCCGACCGGCAAGTCCGCGCTTCTGCACCGTTCCGGACGTACGGGCCGCGCCGGGCGCAAGGGCACCTGCGTTCTCATGGTTCCCTTCCCGCGCCGCCGCCTGGCGGAACGCGTCCTGCAAAATGCCGGGATCAAGGCGACCTGGAAAGGCGCGCCGACCGCGGACGACATCCGGGCGAAGGACAAGGAACGGCTCCTGGCCGATCCAGCCCTCAGCGTGGAGCTGGAGGAAGAGGACCGGGCGATTGCCCTTGAGCTGCTGGCGCTGCACAGCCCGGAACAGCTTGCCGCCGCTTTTGTCAAACTGCGCCAGTCCCGCCTGCCGGCCCCCGAGGACGTCGCCGAACTCAACGAAACTTCCCTGAAAGGCCGGGACGCGGGCTCACAAGGCGGCCGCTCGGCCGAAATCACCGGCAAATTCGAGGACGGCGTCTGGTACTCCCTATCGCTCGGCCACCGCCAGCGCGCTGAGCCGCGGTGGATCCTGCCGTTGATCTGCCGGGCGGGCCATGTCACCAAAAAGGAAGTCGGCGCGATCAAGATCTTCCAGAACCAGCTCTATTTCGAGATCGCCGGCAGCCACGGCCAGCGTTTCGCCGAAGTGATCAAACGCGACGGATCCGGTGAGGACAATGTCACCATCACGCTACTGGACGCGCGCGGTGGCAAGATCCCGGCCCCGCCCAAGGAAGACGATGACCGGCGTGGACACGGCGGTCCGCCAAAGCGCCGCTTCAACAAGAGTAACGCTCCGGACTACGAAAAAATGGGCGCGGAGGACACGCTGAAACCGAGCCGTCCGAAACACGGTCCGAAACGGGATTTCACGGCGCCGCGTGGCAAGCCGCGCCGCCGGCCCGACGACAGTGATCCGGTCCCAAATCATCCCGCCTATGAACCGCTCGACATGAACGCCCTTGCCCGTGATCTCGACGGCAACAACAAGGACACGGCCCGCAAGCCCCGCGCGGCGGCAGATGGCGATGGCGAACGCCGCAAGCCGCGCAGCAAGTCGGCCGCCAAACCGGCGGCGGGCAAGAAGAAGGCACCGAAGAAAAACAAGCCTTCCCGCTCCGAGCGCAAGGCCACCAAGGCGAAGACATGACATAAGGCCGGCGGGAAACCCCGCCGGCCTCAGACCGCTGACAAACCCGCCGATTTCGGCGGGTTTGTTTTTTTGATGGTTTTATATCGGGATTTCGGGCGTTTTTTTGTTTCCGGTGTATTGGCCTTGTCGGCCTCAAGCTTGC
>NZ_PPCN01000002.1 GCF_002906165.1 Roseibium marinum | reverse complement strand
AACCAAAACCAAAACACAAGTGCTCCGATAAAGGCTTCCCGCAAGGCCAACGCCGCCTACGCTTCCCTTCCTTCAAAATCAAATTGTCAATGAACAGAGAAACAAACGCTCTCTCGGATATACCCCAAACCCAGCGAAAACCATCCACACCCGAACCTTGCAGCCCGGAGCAAAATGTCCGATTTTCAGGAATTTAGAACAAAAAACCCTCTCGCCAGCGACGTTGCCGCCGTCGATGAGCCGCGTTATACGCACACCAATCACTACCGTCAACGGACAAATCCGAAAAAAATCAAAAAACCTGAAAATAATTTCACCGCGGATATTTTTTCGCGCAAATTCAGCCTGTTAGTCTTTATCCGCCTTTGCTCTTGCCTAGTCCTAAACAGGCCCGGCGCGAGCCTCGACAACCAGGCCTGAGGCCAATCCTCCAGCTGCCGCGATCAGCGCCATGCCACGGAAGCGGGCAATTTCCGGGCGGTCCCCGTACCGGAGCAGCCTTTCAAACAATTGCACCGCCAGAACGGCGCCCGAGGCACCGACCGGATGTCCGCGCGCCAGGGCGCCGCCAAGCGGGTTAAGCTTTTGCGGATCGAGCTTGAGCGTATCCGCCGTTACCATCGCCTGAACCGCATAGGCTTCCATCAGTTCGACCGCCGCGAGATCCTCAGGCATCAGTCCGAGACGCGCAAGCAGGGTTTCCGCAACGCCAATCGGTGCGAGCGCTGGAGTTGCCGGATCGCCTCCCGATCTCAGGCCGTCGGTAATCCGGAGGGCAGGCCGGCCGGCTTCCGCCAGACAGTCCTCAGCCATCAGCAAGACGGCGGCGGCACCGTCGGCCTCGCAGGCGATGGTCGCGGCGCTCAGACCGGTGTCCCTCGAACCGGCCAGAACCGGGGCACGCATCGCGGTCTTGAAGGAAAGGTCCCTCGTAAAGCTATCCCGGTCCGGACCGGTATCGCCCACCCGCACCAGTCTCCGGCGCAGGGTTGCGGCGGCTTCCGCGGCTTTGGCGTGCGAGCGCAGGGCGAATTCCGCCTGGGCACCGCGCGAGATACCCCGCTCCGCCGCGAGCCGCGCGGCGGCGTCCGCAAGATCCGGATCCTCATAGGGCGGCGGGGCAAAAGCGGGCCGGTCGTAGGCAACGGGCCGGGTGTCCGGCGGCTGCGGACGGTGCATGCGGACCGGCGCGCGGCTGAAACTTTCCATGCCGCCCGCCAGCACATAATCGGCCGCTCCGGCCTCGATCATGCGGGCGCCGAGCAGAATGGCGTCGAGGCCGGAACAGCATTGCGTATCCACGGTGAGCGCGGGGACGGAAGGCGGCAGGCCGGCGCGCAGGGCGGCAAGACGAGCCGGATTGCCGCCGCCATAGAGCGCATTGCCCAGGATAACGTGATCGATCCGGTCGAGGGGCAGCCCGCCGTCGGCAGCCAGCCGGGCCAGAACGGGCGCGGCCAGTTCATCCGCCTGGAAGCGGGAGAGAACGCCGCCGCGCGGCGCGATGGCCGTGCGTCTTGCCGCGGCAATGACAACCCGGCGTATTGCGCTCATGCGTCTTCCTTGCCTTCACCGTGAAGAAGATCGGAAACGACCCGCTGAATATCCGGTTTTCCCCCCGCGGTCACAGGCAGGTTTTCCCGAATATGGAATTTGCGGGGCACTTTTCCGGTGGCGAGACGGGCTGCGCAGTGACGCCGAAGAACACTTGCCGCATCGGGCAAGGGCCCCGAAAGCTGCACGGCCGCCTCCAGCCTGTGGCCACGGACACTATCGGGAAGACCGGCCACAACAGCCACTGCCACGGCGGGATGGTCCTCCAGAACCGCTTCGATCTCCTCCGGATAGACATTCAGTCCGCCGGTGATGATCATCCGGTTGCCGCGGCCGGTCAGAAACAGAAATCCGTCGCTGTCAAGATAGCCGTCGTCTCCAAAGGTCAGCCAGCCGTCCCGCCAGCGGGTCTGCGGTGCGTCGCCGCAGATATAGCCGGAAAACAACATGCCGCTCCTGACCCAGATGGGACCGGAGCGTCCAGCAGGCGCCGGGTCGTGCGGGTCGCCTATGACGAGTTGAACACCCGTTGCGGCGCGCCCGACCGAGCCCGCCGGAACCTTGTCGCGCGGTCTGGACACCGCGATGAAGCTGGTTTCCGAAGCGCCGTAGAATTCGATCAGTTGCGCTTTCGGAAAGACCCCGGCGAGCGCCGTCCGGTCCTTGTCCCGCCATTTGGCCCCGCTGGCGAGAACCTGGCGGACGGTATCGACCGGCCCGCTGCGGCGGGCCGCTTCGCAAAGATAGTGAAGCTGGGTAGGGGTTGCGTAAAGAACGGCTCCCGATCCGGCGCCGCCGAGTTCGCTCAGTACGGCGCGCGGATCGAAGCGATGCAGGAGGACAACCTCCCGGCCGCAGGCAAGGCCGCAAACAGCGCCGTAAAGGTGCAGGGAATGGGTCAGCCCGCCGGGAAGAACCACCCGATCGGCCCGAGTGACACCAAACGCCCGGTTGCTGAGCTCGAAACTCTTCAGCCAGGACCCGTGCGTGCGCACATAGCCCTTGGGCGCGCCGCTGGTGCCTGAGGTAAAGCCGGCATAAAAGAGGTCCGCCTCGCCCGGTGGTGCTTCCTGTGCCCGAGCGAGCCGTTCCGGCCGGGATTTGATCCCGCAGTCAGCCGCGAAACTCTTGTCGTCGATGCACAGATCCGGCTTGACCTCGCTCAGCGTGACGGATTTCAGGCCCTGCGGCCAGGCCGCATCCGCGACCACGGCGACCCGGCCGGTGCGGACGCAGGCAAAGAAGCAGATCAGCAGCGCGGTCGGGTCATGCAGGAACAACGCGATCCGGCCGCCGCGTGGCGCGCGGCTTTGAATATGACATTCAACCGCCTCGATGTCGCGGATTAGCTCCCGCCAGGTCCAGCCGGCAGCACCGCATTTCAGAGCGGAGCGTTCCGGCTTTTCCGTGGCGAAAGACGTCAGATTGTCGCCGACATAAGCCATGACGGAGCGTTTCCGAATGCGGTTCCCTTGAGCCGGGTCAATCGAATATCTTGTCGTTCACACCGCCCGACTTGCGAGAGAGAACGGCTCCCGGCAGGCCGCGGGCAACCGTCTGGGTGATCAGCGCGGCCAGCACCACCTTGACCAGATCGCCGGGGATGTAGATGACGCTGGCAATTGCCGCCTTCGGCAATGACAAGCCCGCCATGATCGCGACGCCCGGAACCCCGAAGGCGTAGACCACGACAATTCCTCCGATGGCCGCCGAGATTGCCGCCGCGGCAAGGATGTTCATGTCGGACGTTGCGCGCATGATCCATCCGGCGACGAAAGCGCCGACCGGAAAGCCGATCAGGAAGCCGACAGACGGCGTCATGAAGACACCCCAGCCGCCCCGACCGCCGGACAGGAAAGGCGCGCCGAGCGCGACCAGGAACAAAAACAGCAGAACGGCAAGCGCACCGCGAACCGGACCGAGCATCACCCCGGCCAGCATCACACCGAGCGTTTGCGCGGTGATCGGCACCCCGCCCATGAGGGGAATGGCCACCGGCGGCACCAGGCCGAGGGCGGCAATCAGGGCGGCGTAAAAAGCAACATGCACAAGAGACCGGTCAGTCATCTGTTTTTCCTTATTCTTGTTTGTCGGATCCGCAAGACCGCTCCGACACCGTGGTCATCCGCTGCCCGACAGCGCGGTTCACCGGCAAGGGCCGGATCCTGCCGGCGTATTTCCTCCCTCAGCCCTGAAGGCCCTCGGACCCGCCGCGTGCCTTCAGGGCTTCGGCTACATTATCCGACATGCGCAGCGATTGAACAGCAAAAGGCGCCAGCAGCCGCCAGGACGTCCTCGACCCCGTCCGTGCCTGCCAGGCTTCCCGCAGCATCGAAAAGACCTGCATCATGTGGGGTGCGAAGCGCAGGGTAAGCGCCACTCCCAGCGCCGGTTTGCGGGAGGACCAGCCGATCCATTCCAGGGGCAGGAACAGCGGCCGGACCGCTTCGAGCATATCGTCGAGACGGGTGGTCACCGAGACGAAATTCGCCGCCAGGAACATGACGACGAGGCGCAGCACCACGGCGACACCTTCCATGAGCGTGCCGGACAGCCAGTGCAGAACGACCAGAATCGCGAGAAACAGCGTCAGGCCGCGCAGCAGCTTCAGCTGTGCCAGACCTTCCCGGCCCAGGGACGCATAGAGTGCGACGACGGCGATCAGGCAGGGCAGGAAAATCCAGAGAGAGGCAACCTGGAACAGCAGCAGGCTTGCGAGCGCCACCGACAGAAGCTTGACGCCGGCGGGCGTCCGGTGCGCCCAGCTGTCGCCTTTCAGGTAAATAGAGATCAAAGGGCTGCGAGCTCCGCTTCCGTTCCCAGCCTGCGGCGGATATCCGCAGAATAGGCCGCCAGGACCTTATCAGGTTTTCCGTCCATGCGCAGGCGCCCGTCTTCCAGCCACAGTATCCGGTCGAAGCCGGACAAATGGCCCAGGTCGTGGCTGACCATGACGATCTTCTGGGGCAGGGACAGAAGTTTGTCGCGAATCCGGCCAGCGGCCAGCGCGTCAAGGCTGGTCATCGGTTCATCGAGAACCAGCAGGCGTGGCTCCATGACCAGGACGGCCAGAATGCAGATGAGCTGCTTCTGGCCCTCGGACAATTCGGCAACCGGACTGCCGGCCAGTTGCCCGCAGCCATGGCGGGCGAGAAACTCACGGGCGCGGGCGCGGCTTTCAGCCTTGGCGGCGCCGAGCTGCGTCAGTCCGAAGGCGATCTCTTCCTCGACCGTGGGAAAGATCGCCTGATGATCCGGGTTCTGAAAAACGAAGCCGACATGGCGCGGCAGTTCCGGCAAGGCCTGATCGCCCGGCGCGCCGAAAAGGCCGAGGCTGCCGGTGTCCGGTGTTCTCAGCCCGTTCAGCAACCTGACGAAGCTGCTCTTCCCGGACCCGTTCAGACCGATTACGCCGATCCTGTGCTCCGACAGGGTCAGGGAAAGCCCCTCCAGGATGCGCCGCCCGCCGATGGCGAGCCCCACCTCCCGGAACACCGCATAGGGGCTCGCGTCGGGATTACAGACGAGCGGTCTTTGTTTTCTGTTCTTTTTCGGCCAATACGCCATATCACCTCGTCGCGGGTCACTGCGTGGCGCAGTGGAGCGCACGGTTGCAATGCCCTTGTCGCGCCGCTTATTGACCGGCCCGTGCCTGTTGTCAAAGGCTGTCCAGGTGGGCTTAGCCTACCGGCCGGTTCAGCTCCGGCAAGTCGGCCAATTGGTCGATCGTCGCCCTGACCTTTCCAAGAGCCCAGCGGAAACGGTCTTCGGATGGTTCCGATCCGAAGGTTATGCGCAGATAGGGGGCCGGTGCATGATCCCTCACCTGAAAATATCGCGACGAAAGAACCGCCACGCCCTGGTGGCCAAGCGCGGCCTGAAGCGCATCCGGATCGACCGCGTCCGGCAGCCGCAGCCAGCCGAACACCTTGTCGGGATCACCCTGGAGAAAATAGGGGGACAGGAGATCCCGGGCGTTCAGGAACCGGACGCGATTGGCTTTCCGCTTCAGGCGCAGCGTCTTGAACAGATGCCCCTCCCGAACCCAGCCGGCGATCAGTTCGGCGGTGATCGGCGAAGCCATCCAGGTGCTTTCGCCGATCTTGTTGCGGATGCTGTCTCCGAAAGAGGCCGGCACATGGACAAAGCCGATCCGGCTGCCGGGAGAACAGACCTTTGAAATGCTGGCGATCGAGGCGGTCCGTTCCGGGGCGAGCGCACCGAAAGCCGGCAGCGTTTCCGGCAGAAAAGGCGTATAGGGATCGTCCTCGACGATCTTGATGTCATGGGACCGCGCCACCTGGACGAGATCCTGCCTTTCCTCCACAGACATGGTGTGCGTTGTCGGATTTTGCATGTTCGGCATCAGGAAGACGCCCTTGACGCCATGGGTTGCCGCCGCCCGGGCGAGCGCCTGCGGATCCATGGCGCCGAAACCACCGTCCGCGCGCCGCAGGGCGGGAAGCGGAACCGGTTTCAATCCGATGCCCGCAAGGGAACTGAAAATCGACGGATAGGTGAAACGATCGACGGCAATGGCGTCGCCCGCCCTGAAGAGGGCCTGACAGGTCACCTGGATGCCGTGCTGCGCGCCGCAGGTGACGGCGACACGGGCCGGGTCGGCGTCAAGGCCGTAGTCCTTGAAGACGAGAACCCCGGTTTCGCGGTGAGCTCTGAGGCCTTCGGATGGCACGAAGCCGTTCAGCCGGTCGATGCCGACTGTCCGGGACATGCGCACCAGCCCGTCGGACAGGCTCGGATTGAGATGCGGATAGGCGAAATTGCGGGCCAGATCGACGGCTTCCGGCTCTTCTTCCCTCGGGATCAGGGGCGAGACCTTCTGTTTTTCCGGTGCGACATAGGTGCCGCGGCCGGTCTCGCCCTTCACCAGCCGGCGCCGTTCCGCCTCGCCATAGGCCCTTGTGATGGTGCCGAGGGTCACGCCCAGCCGATAGGCCAGTTCCCGTTGCGGTGGCAACCGGTCTCCCCGCGCCAGGGCGCCGGTGCCGATATCGGCTTCCAGCGCATCCGCGATTGCCAGATAAATCGGGCCCTGCGCCGCCTTTATGTCCGGTATCCACATTGTCATGAGGACAATGTTATCATTGACGAATACAATTTCTCAAGACAATTGATATCTCCGCCAATTTTGTATCGATTGTATCGATAACTATCCGGAGATACCCCATGGATCCCGCCACATTTCTCGCCTTCGCGGTTTTCGTCATCGTGATGACCGGCACACCGGGTCCGGGAAACCTGACCTTTCTGGCGATCGGCGCGTCCGCGGGCTACCGCACGGCGTTCCCGGTCATCGTCGCCTCCCAGATCGGGTCCCTGCCGCTGAAGCTCAGTGTGGCCTACGGTCTCGGACATGTGTTGGCAGGTGGCGGACCGATCGTCACGATCTTCAAGGTGCTGAGCATGGCCTATATGACCTATCTCGCATGGCGCATCGTTTCCCTGAGCGTCAGGCCGAAGGGTGAGGTGGCCCTACCGAGTTTCTGGGAGGGGTTGCTGATCCATCCGCTCAGCCCGAAAACCTGGGCGATGAACCTTGTGGCGTTCTCGACCTTTCTGGCCGGGAACACCTTGAGCGTTCACGAAAACGCCCTGATCCTGGTCGCCGGCTTCACCCTGGGCGGCTTGGTGTTTCATTCTCTCTGGGCGCTTGCCGGCGTGTCCATCCTCGCCGTGATCGGCGACGGCCCTCTGATGCGGGCGATCACCGTTTCAATGGCCGTGGCGATGATCGCCGCCACGCTTTGGGCGCTTGTGCTGTAAAGGTCCGGGTTCTCCGGCAAAAAAAACGGGGCCAGTCCCGTTCGGGTGCGGCGGACAGGCTCAAGCTTACGGGGTGAAGACGATCGTCTTGTTGCCGACGATCATCACCCGGTTTTCCAGGTGGTATTTCACGGCTCGGGCGAGCACGCGCGCTTCGATGTCCCGGCCGCGGGCGACGAAATCCTCGGCGGACAGGGCATGGCTGACCCGTTCCGCATCCTGTTCGATGATCGGCCCCTCGTCGAGATCCGGCGTGACGTAATGCGCCGTGGCGCCGATCATCTTCACGCCGCGCGCATGGGCCTGATGATAGGGCTTCGCGCCCTTGAAACTCGGCAGGAAGGAGTGGTGAATGTTGATCACCTTGCCGAACAGCCGCTTGGAAAGAGTGTCGGACAGCACCTGCATGTAGCGGGCGAGCACCACCAGATCGGCACCGGTTTCCTTGACCAGTTTCAGGAGCTTGTCTTCCTGCTCGGCCTTGTTTTCCCTGGTCACCGGCCAGTGATGGAACACAATGCCCTCATGTTCGGCCGTCCGCCGTCCGTCCGCGTGGTTGGAGACGATGGCCACGACCTCGGCATCCATCCAGCCGACACGGATCTGATAGAGAAGATGCAGCATCGCGTGGTCGAATTTCGACACCATGACGATCACCCTCGGCCGCCTGGCGGTGTCGACCAGTTTCGCCTTCATGTCGAACCGGCTGATGACCGGATCCAGCGACTTCTGGACACTTTCCAGCGTGACGCCTTCGGGGGCCAGGATCGCGATCCTGAGGAAAAACTGATTGGTGACCCGGTCCCAGAACTGGTCGCTTTCGGCGATGTTGGCCCCGAAATCCGCAAGTTCCGTCGTCACGGCGGCCACAATTCCGGGCTTGTCCGCGCATGACAGCGTCAGAACGAATAGGCTGTCGGGCATGTTCTTCAAGTCTCCAAATTATCCCGGGACCCCTGCCGGCCTGCGCCGGTCGTCGAGGCCGTATTCTTCATCAGCTTCGGCAACAACGTGACCCTGTAATACCGGCACCGCGGCATGAAAATCCGACAGAGGCCGATAATTGCGGCCCGAACCGGGACGGGCATAGCGGATCAGACACCGAATATGCATCCAATTGCAGCGGCCTACCGGCAAGCGGTTGCAGCGGACCGGACACGAGACAGAAACTTTCCAATTCCTTGGCCGTTAACCACGTTTTTCATCACAATTTTAATCAAATTGCACGAGCCTTGGCGTGGGGGACGACATCGCAATCAGTTTCGACAAGGCTTGCCCGTCATGCGTCAGCGCCTCATCGCCTGGATCGTATTTATCGGATTTTCCGTCACGCTCGCCGGCTGCGGCACCGTTGCCGGCGTTACCGGCATGGGCTGGATGACCGCGTCTCACAATTCGATCGATTATGACGACAGCTCCTGGTGCGTGCCACGCAAGCTGAAAAAGGTGCTCAACCGTGTGGCCAAGCGCTATGGCCGCGTCACCGTACATTCCACCAAACGCTGGTGGCTGGAAAACTGGTGGAAGGGCGGCGCCAAGAGCTCCTATCACCTGAACTGCCGCGCGGTGGACTTCTCCGTTGCCGGCAACCCTTCATCCGTCATCGCCTATCTGAAGGGTCAGAAGGAGGTCGGCGGCTACAAGCACTATTCCTCCGGCCATTACCACATCGACACCGGTCCGCGGCGGACCTGGTAACACCGGCTCCATCTTACACACACGTCCAGCCCTGCACCTTTATTTCAACTCGCCCAGTTCCAGCGCCATTTCCCAGGCAACGGGATCGAAGCCGATGAAGTTCTTCGTCTCTCCCTCGACGATCGGGCGCCTGATTGCCGAGGGATGCTCGATCATGACACTGAGAGCGCTGGCGGCATCGACGACGGCGTCCTTGGTCGCATCATCCAGTTTCCGCCATGTGGTGCCGCGCCTGTTCAACACGGTGTCCCAGCCGAACTCCCCGACAAAAGCCGCCAGCTTGTCCGCGTCCACGCCGTCCTTGCGGTAGTCGTGAAACGCGTACTCCATCCCGGCCTCCTCCAGAAATTTACGGGCCTTCTTGACGGTGTCGCAGTTCCTGATGCCGTAGACCTTCATGATCATTTCTCTCCGTGCAAATGTCCTGCCGGACAGTTGCGTCTGACGGATCGAGTTTCAAGCACCCGGAAAGACTTTCCACCATTGCGGTCCCGCACCGGGTTGACCGGACGGGGCTTCCGCGCCACTGATCCTCGTTCGATGACCTGACAAGCGTCTCTTTCTTTGCAAACGGGCCGCATTGCTGCATTCATGCGGTTCGGCCTGCCTGCGGGAGGCGCCTTCAAACCGGCATGGATGCCTGGAGATCTCTATGAGCGTGCCCGGATCTGCTTCCATTCCCGTCAAACCGGCATCCCGGCAGGCCGAGGCCAGATCGCGGCCAGGGCTGGGCAACTGGCGCCAGCGTCTGCGGCTGTGGAGCGGGCTGGTCCTGTTTTCTTTTTGCCTAAGCCACTTTCTCAACCACGCCCTCGGCATCATTTCCGTCGAGGCGATGGACAAGGCTTCGACCTGGCACTACTGGGTCTGGCGCAGCCCGTTGGGTGAAGCGCTCCTTATCCTCGCGGCGCTGACCCACGTGACGCTCGCCCTGTGGCGGACAAGCCGGCGCCGGACCCTGAAGATGTCACGCTGGGAATTCAGTCAGCTGGCGCTCGGTCTTTACATCCCCTGGTCCCTGATCCCGCATGTCTCCTTCACCATGGGCGTCGCCAGGGAATTCGGTTTCGCGCCGGTCTATTCGCAGATGCTGACCATGCTGTGGCCCGAAGGCGCCCTGAGCCAGTCCATCCTGTTGCTGGTGGTCTGGTTCCACGCCATGATCGGACTGCATTTCTGGCTGAGGCTTTATCCCCTCTATCGGCGCCTCCTGCTGCTGGCAGCGACTTTTGCGGCGGCCGTGCCGGTGCTGGCCCTGTGGGGCTGGATCGAAGGGGCCCGGCGCCTGGCCCTCACCCGGGACATCGCGGTGCAGGTCACGCCGGAACAGCGTCTTTGGGCCCAGGACCTGGCCCTGCAGCTCAGGGCCTTTGTTTTCGGCCTCATATTGATAAGCCTTCTCATCGTTCTGATCCGCTACCTGGTTCAGCGCTTCGCCTCCGGCATTTCGGTCACCTATCCCGGTGGCCTCAAAACCCGCGTGTCTCCGGGTCCGACGCTTCTGGAGATGAGCCGGATGAAAGACATACCCCACGCGGCCGTCTGCGGTGGCCGGGCGCGCTGCTCCACCTGCCGGGTGCGTATCCTCAAGGGCAGCGAGACCCTGAGCGAGCCCGGAGCAGCGGAAGCCGCCGTGCTCACCAGGATTGCGGCGGGGGAAAATGTGCGTCTGGCCTGCCAGATCCGTCCCAGGGGAAATATCGAGGTTCAGCCCCTGGTTCCGGTGAGGGCTGCGGCCGGCTCCACCCGGCACCTTCAGGATGCCTATTTCTGGGGGGTCGAGCAGGTGGTGACGGTGATGTTCGTCGATCTGCGCAATTTCACCCGCATCACGGAGTCCCACCTCGCCTATGATGTCGTGCATCTTCTCAACAGCTATCTCGATCAGGCCTCGGCAGCCATCCGCGCCGAAGGCGGTTATGTCGACAAGTTCATCGGCGACGGCATCATGGCCATCTTCGGTATGGACTGCGATACCGCGACCGGAGCCCGTCAGGCACTCGGGGCCAGCAAGCGTATCGAAAGCGTCATGAAGGCCCTGGAAGCGGAAAAGGGACCGCAATTCCGCGATCCGATCCGCCTCGGGATCGGGCTGCATCTGGGTCCGGCCATCCTGGGCCGCATCGGCGCTGCGGGAACCGACGGCACGCGGGGCGGCCTGACCGCGCTCGGCGATGTGGTCAACACGGCCAGCCGGCTGGAGACGGAAAACAAGATTCACGGCAGTTTCCTCGCCGTTTCCAAAGCCGTGATCGATGCGGCGGAAGCAGAAGTTTCCGGCGCGGAGACGTCGGAAATCAAGTTGCGGGGCAAGGAAATCGCCTTGCAGATATTCACGATGATCAGCCTGGACGGCCTTTATGTGCCTGATGCCAGGATGGGCACCGCGACTCGCGGCAAAGGCGCCGCAGCTATCCGATGAAAAGCCTGGAGAGAACGTGAGCCAGTTCCGTACGCCGCGAGCCATGCTGAAGAAACTGATCTCGTTCAATACGGTTTCAGACCGCAGCAACCTCGCCCTGATCGACTTTGTCGAGGAATACCTTGCCGGTCTGGGCGTGACATCGGTCCGGGTTCCGAACGGTGACGGCACCAAGGCCTCGCTTCATGCCAGGGTCGGCCCGGCGCTCGACGGAGGCGCCGTTCTGTCGGCGCACACGGATGTGGTGCCCGTCGAGGGCCAGAACTGGTCACGGGACCCTTTCACCGCCTGGGAAGCCGACGGACGGCTTTACGGGCGCGGCGCGGCGGACATGAAGGGATTTGCCGCAACGGTGCTTGCGAAGGTGCCGGATTTTCTGTCCGCTGATCTCAAGAGGCCGGTGCACATCGCGCTGTCCTATGACGAGGAGACAGGTTGCACCGGTGTCTCGCCACTCATTGAGGACATGCTCGCACGGGGACCAAGGCCGGACCTCGTCATCGTGGGCGAACCCACACGCATGAAAGTGGTGACCGGACACAAGGGAATTGTTGTTCTCAAGACGAGTATCCGCGGTCACCCGGTGCATTCCAGCCGGTTGCACAGGGGCGTTTCCGCTATTTCGGCGGCGGCGAAACTGATCACGTGGCTGGACGGCAAGACCGCGGAGAACAAGGCCAGGGCCGAACCCGGCTGTCCCTTCAATCCACCCTACACGACGCTTCATTGTGGCGTGATCCAGGGCGGGCAGGCCCACAACATCACCGCGGAATATTGCGAATTCGTCACAGATATCCGCATCTTGCCGGGGGAAAGTGTGGAAGACTGGGTCGCTGCTTATAGATTATTCATCGAGCGCGAGGTCCTGCCCGATATGCGGGCGATTTCTTCGGAATGCCGGATCGGTGTGGAGGAGATGGCGAATGTGCCCGGCCTCAAGGAAGAAGACAACGGCCGGGCCGAAACGCTCGCGCGGCGCCTGACCGGCGATAACGCCCGCAATGTGGTGGTCTACGCGACCGAGGGCGGTATCTACCAGAACCACGGGCTTTCAACGGTCATCTGCGGGCCGGGATCCATCGACCAGGCTCATCAGGCGGACGAATTCATCGAACTTGCCGAATTGGACCGGTGTGCCGCGTTTTTAGACAGACTGACAGCAGGTCTGGCGTAAAATGACTGTTGAACCGATTTGAACTCAGTCAGTTACAGTGCCATAGTTCCATCCTGCAGGGCAGGTGTGCAATCGCGGGATGAGCTGCCGTGCCCGGATTGCAGTTCGGGAAACCGGAAAGAGGGGAAAATGAACAAGAAATCATTTGTGATCGCCGCAACATTATATGTGGCGGGTTCGTGGTCGGCTGTTCAGGCTGAAACACTGAAATTCGCCTTTCAGGGCACGTTGAACGCGCTGGATCCGTACAGCCTCAATGAAACCTTCACATTGTCGTCACTTGGTAATGTCTATGAGGGGCTGACCCGGAGGGGCGCCGATCTGGCGATCGAACCCGGTCTGGCGGAGCGCTGGGAAATCATCGATCCGAACCGGTGGCGGTTCTACCTGCGCAAGGGTGTCAAGTTCCATAACGGCAGCGATTTCACGGCCGAGGATGTCGCGTTTTCCGTCGACCGCGTCCACTCCGAAGGGTCCGATCTGAGCACCCGCGTTCCGGCCGATGCCAAGGTCGAAATCGTGGACGATTACACAGTCGATTTCGTCCTGACCGGCCCGAACCCAATCCTGCACTATGAGTGGGATACGTTCTACATAATGGACAAGGAATGGACGACCGAAAACGACGCGGTCAAGGTGACGTCCGCCTCCGACACCGCGGCGAACTATGCGGCGCTGCATGCCAACGGCACCGGTCCGTTCAAGATCGCCAGTCACGAAGCCGGCGTGAAAACCGTCTTTGAAAAAAACGATGGCTGGTGGGATAAGCCGGCACACAATCTCGATACGGTGGAGTTCACGCCGATTTCCTCCGACGCCACCCGGGTCGCCGCACTTTTGTCCGGTGAACTGGACATGGTCTATCCGATCCCGGTTCAGGACATCAAACGCGTCAACGACAATGCTGGCACCGTAGCGCTGACCGGACCGGAGCTGCGGACCATTTTCCTCGGCATGGACCAGATGCGCGACGAACTGCTCTACTCGGATGTGAAGGGCAAGAACCCGTTCAAGGATGCCAGAGTCCGCAAGGCCTTTTACCAGGCGATCGACATCGAAGCGATCAAGAAGAAGGTCATGCGGGATCTGTCGACGCCGACCGCCATCATGATCTCGCCGTTCCTGTTCTCCAAGGCGGGTGAGTTCGAACGCTATCCGTACGACCCGGAAGCATCCAAGGCACTTTTGGCGGAAGCCGGTTATGCTGACGGTTTTTCCGTCGGCATGGATTGCCCGAACGACCGCTATGTCAACGACGAAGCCATCTGCCAGGCGGTTACGGCAATGCTGGCGCGGGTCGGCGTGAAGGTGAATCTCAACGCTCAGCCGAAAGCCAAGTATTTCGCCAAGATCCTGGCTTCAGGCGGCTACGACACGTCCTTCTATCTGCTCGGCTGGACGCCGGGATCCCTCGACAGCTGGAACGTGCTCGACAACCTGATGAACTGCCGCGACGAGACCGGTGCCGGCTCGCCGTTCAACAATGGCGGTTTCTGCGATGCCAAGATCGACGAATTGACCGATCAGATCCTGGTCGAGATCGATCCGGACAAGCGGGACGACCTTATCGCCGAGGCCTTCAGGATAAGTCATGACAACGCCTACTACCTTCCGCTTCACCAGCAGGGTCTTGCCTGGGGCGTTTCGGACAAGGTCCAGCTCATTCAACGTGCCGACAATCAGTTCAAGTTCCGCTTCGTGACCAAGAACTGACGCCGCTGCTTCCAACTCCACGTCCCCGCCCGAAGCCCGGGCGGGGACGTATTTCATGTTCCGATGTAAAGAGCCGATATGATTGGTTTCGCGACGCGCCGCTTCGTACAGGCGATGATTGTCATGCTGGTGGTGGCGCTTCTGTCCTTCACCATGTTCCGTTTTGTCGGCGACCCGGTCAACCAGATGGTCGGTATCGAGACCTCACTTGAAGAACGCGAATCTCTGCGGGAGCGGCTCGGGCTGAACGACCCTATCCCCATTCAGTTCTATCATTTCCTGTCCAAGGCGGTGCGGTTCGACTTCGGCACCTCCTACCAGTTCCGCCAGCCCGTCTCGGACCTTTTCGCCAAACGCATTCCCGCGACGCTTGAACTCAGCTTCACGTCGGCGCTGTTCGCTCTGGTTGTCGGCATTCCAATGGGCATCTTCGCGGGTCTCAACAGGGAATCGCCCGTCTCCAAACTGTTTCTTTCGGTCTCCCTCATAGGAATATCCCTGCCGACATTCTTCATCGGGATCCTGCTGATTTTCCTGTTTTCCGTGACGCTGCAATGGCTGCCGAGCTTCGGACGCGGAGAGACCGTGCAGATCGGGTCATGGTGGACCACCGGTTTCCTGACGGTTTCCGGCCTGAAGGCCCTGATCCTGCCCTCGATCACGCTCGGTCTCTACCAGATGACCCTGATCATGCGACTGATCCGCGCCGAAATGCTTGAGGTCATCCGCACCGATTACATCAAGTTCGCCCGCGCCCGTGGCCTGCCGGACCGGCTGGTCAATTTCCGACATGCGCTCAAGAACACGCTGGTTCCGGTGGTTACCATCACGGGTCTTCAGCTCGGGTCGATCATCGCCTTCGCGACCATCACCGAGACCGTGTTTCAATGGCCGGGTATGGGACTGATGTTCCTGCAGGCGGTGCAGAATGTCGATATTCCGATCATGTCGGCCTATCTGCTGCTGACCGCCTTCATGTTCGTGGCGATCAACTTCATCGTCGACATTCTCTATTTCCTCATCGATCCGCGCCTGCGGGTCGGACGGCCGTAAGGGAGACAGCAAGCCATGCCCACCGTCTCCAACGAAGAAGCCAAGGCCGCGGTCCAGGACCGGAGCGGAGCGCAACCCGCTCCCGGGCGCATGACCAGGATCCTGGACAGCGACTTCTTCCATGCCTTTCTGAGGTCAAAGGTCACGGTCGTGGCTGCCTGCGGCACGCTGATCCTGTTTCTGCTTGCCTTTCTGGCGCCTTGGATCGCTCCGCACGACCCATTCGATCTGGCCTCCATATCGATCATGGACGCGCGCGTCCCACCGGTCTGGATGGACTATTCCGACCCGCGCTTCGTGCTTGGAACCGATGACCAGGGACGGGACCTTCTCTCCGGCATCTTCTACGGGATGCGCATCTCGCTGATCGTCGGCTTCTGTTCGGTGTTCGCCGCCGCCATCATCGGCATAACACTGGGTCTGATCGCCGGTTACATGGGGGGCCGCATCGATGCGCTCATCATGCGCATCGCCGATGTCCAGCTCACCTTCCCGGCCATTCTGATCGCGCTGCTGATCGACGGCGTCGCGAACGGCATTTTCGGGTCGCTCGACCGCGACATCTTCGCTTTTTACATCCTGATCGTGGCGCTTGCCCTGTCCTTCTGGGTTCAATATGCCCGCACCGTGCGCGGGTCGACCATGGTGGAGAAAAACAAGGAATATGTTCAGGCCGCCCGGGTGATCGGCCTTCCTTCCGTCATCATCATGGCGCGCCATATCCTGCCGAATGTCATGGGCCCGGTGATGGTGATCGCCACCATCAATCTCGCGCTTGCCGTCGTCACGGAAGCGACGCTGTCCTTTCTCGGTGTCGGCATGCCGCCCACCCAGCCGTCCCTCGGCACGCTGATCGCGATCGGCAATGATTTTCTCTATTCCGGCGAATGGTGGATCGCGATCTTTCCCGGTCTCGCCCTGGCCCTGCTGGTCCTGAACGTCAATCTTCTGGGCGACTGGCTGCGCGACGCCCTCAACCCGAAACTGCGGTGAGGGCGATATGAGCGTGCTTGATATCAGGGATCTCACGGTTGAATTTCCGGGCCGGAAATCCGTCTTTGTCGCCGTCGACGACGTCAGTCTGAGTGTCGAAGCCGGAAAAATTCTCGGTGTGGTCGGGGAGTCTGGCGCCGGGAAATCCACGGTCGGCAATGCCGTAATCGGGCTGTTGCAGGAGCCGGGCCACATCGCCGGAGGCGAGATCTTCCTGCACGGCCAGCGCATCGACCGGCTGGCCTACAAGCAGCAGCGCCTGCTGCGGGGCCGCAGGATCGGCATGATCTTTCAGGACCCGCTGACCTCGCTCGACCCGCTGCAGACCGTCGAATCCCAATTGGTGGAAACCATCCGCACCCATCTGCCGCTTACCGGCAAGCAGGCGCGGCAGCGGGCCGTGGAGCTGATCGACGCGGTCGGCATCCCCGACCCGGAAGAGCGGATCGGACAATATCCGCATCAGTTTTCCGGCGGCATGCGCCAGCGTGTGGTCATCGCCCTCGCCCTGTGCGCGGAACCGGAACTGGTGATCGCCGATGAACCGACAACGGCCCTCGACGTCTCGATCCAGGCGCAGATCCTGGAGCTCATGAAAAAACTCTGCGCCGAGCGGAACGTCGCCATGATGGTGATCACCCACGACATGGGCGTCATCGCCGACATCACCGATCATGTCGCGGTGATGTATCATGGCAGACTTGTGGAATACGGCGAGACCAACCAGGTTCTCGGCGCGCCGGAACACCCCTACACGCAAAGCCTGATCTCCGCGGTGCCGCGGCCGGATATCAAGGTCGACCGGTTTCCGGTCGTGAACTACATCGAGGCGGCGGGCACGCCGCAGCGGCAGATCGATATTTCCACCCACTGGCTCGGCAAGGCCCGCGACTTCAGCGCGGTTTCCGGTCCGCTCGTGCGCATCCGGGACCTCGACATGCGGTTCGAGACGCGGGGATCGATCTTCCCGTCCAGACGGAAATACTTCCAGGCCGTCAAGAAGGTCAGCTTCGATATCGAGCAAGGCGAGACTTTCGGCCTTGTCGGCGAAAGCGGCTCGGGCAAGTCGACCATCGCCCGGCTGGTCACCGGCCTTTACCAACCGACCAGCGGCACCATCCTTTTTGGCGAAACGGATCTCACATCGCTGAAAAACCGCCGGGACGTGCTGGCGATGCGCCGCCAGATGCAGATGATCTTCCAGGATCCCTATTCCTCGCTCAACGCACGCATGCGTGTCAGGGAGATCATCGCCGAACCGATCAGATTCCATAAACTTGCCTCCGGCAATGCGGAGGTCCGCCGGATCGTCGACGATCTACTGGATCATGTCGGCCTCGGGACCGCTGCGGGGCAGAAATACCCGCACGAATTTTCCGGCGGGCAGCGCCAACGCATTTCCATTGCCCGCGCGCTTGCGACCCGGCCGCGCTTCCTGATCTGCGACGAGCCGACTTCGGCGCTCGATGTCTCCATCCAGGCACAGATTCTGAACCTTCTGAAAGACCTTCAGGAGGAACTACGGCTGACCATGCTGTTCATCAGCCACGATCTGGCGGTGATCCGGCAGATGTGCAACCGCATCGGTGTCATGCGCCACGGCGAATTGTGCGAGGTCTCCGGGTGCGACCAACTGTTCGAAGCGCCGCAGCACGCCTATACACGCGAACTTCTGGATCTGATGCCGTCCATGGAGCTGCTGTCGCGCGCCAATCTGGAAAGCGCCTGACCCGAAGGTATGGCGATGTAAGTCCCTGACGATGAGTCTTTTTTCGGATTCTTCCGAGTCGCACGGTTGACTCGGGCAACCACCCTGATTCCCGGTTTGGCGCCGGCCGATAACCACAATGGAGTCCGGGCCCGGCAAATTTTGCCTCCTCCCGGCCCCGCGGTTTCTTCGGCTTAGAAATACTTGCACGCGTTTCTGCGAAGCGGCAATCAAACGGTGGGTTTCACAGCGTGGGCAGGTCCGCGCCCGGGACGCAAGCAGTAAGTGACATCATAAAAAGGGAGGGCTGTTAGGCCCTCCCATCAATATATCACACCCCGAAATAATATCTGCCCAACAGGCAACTTAAGATGAGCCTTTAAATACAGCAGGCTCTGAAACTCTTTACATAAGAAACTTACCCCAAGCGAAAAAGCAATCAAGCGACGCCCTGCACAAATGCTCGGCACTTTTGCGAAGGATCTGCTTTACGCTTCGGCAATTCACTCGCTCCATCGTCTCCACGCCATTGCCCGGCGAAACTCCATCCCGCATTTTTGAGCGCGTTCCCAAAAAACTGCGCCATCGACGCAAAACGGGAAGCACAGCAAAAAAACACAAGGCGAAAGTTTCCGGCCATGCCGAAAAGATCTTTTACTTCAAATCTTTGGCTCCTATTCTCCGGGGCGTCGGTTGTCTTTCTGGTCTTTGCAATGAATGCGATGCCTTCCGGCAATACCGTAGCCGACCAGCCGATTTTGATTTTCGGAAAGTACAGCGCCTTATATTTCAGCATGTTTTCTTCCATTTTTTCTCTGCTCGCGCTTTCTTTTTCACTAAATTGCATGACTGGACGCCCGTTAACCTTAAGTACAATCGCGATAAGTTCTTTTCTTCTGGGATTTACAGCGCTGCTTCTGCTCACCGGCACTATATCGGACAACATAAACAGCCCGGCTATCTCTGCGGCATTCATGATGGCATTGCGAGCCTTCGGCGTGGCCCTGCTTCCGCCCCGCGGCGACAGGAACGGCCTGCGGGAAGCCATCTGGTCGCTCATGCTGACGGCGGTGACGGCCTGGATCTGGTGGCTCTTCGATCCGGCCCTGGTGCCCGGCGCGATGGCGGCCGCATTGCTGCTCTCCTGGCCGCACCTGATCGACGGGATAAATGCATTCGCGGACAAGGTGTTTCACGAGGCCGCGCTGGCGGCCGGAGCGCGCGATCTCCGCCCGGGCGCGTTCACACGGATCGCAAAGGCCCGGGATATCGTCATCGACAAGACTGCGGTGATGTCCGGTCCCGATCTGATGGTCACCAATGTCATGGCGTTCGACAACGAACCGAAAACCCTGCTTGCCGTTGCCGCGTCGGCTGAAGGCCAGTCGAGCCATCCGGTTGCCGTCGCTCTGCGCCAACTGGCCTCTCAGTGGCATGTGGCGGTCAGAGTGCCGGACCGGTTCGAGCCGGCTCCGGGTCTTGGCGTCGTCGCCCTTCTCGGCGGCCAGACAGTGGTGATCGGCACCACCGCTCTGCTCAACCGGCTCCAGATCGACAGTTTCACCGCCGATGCCATTGCCCGCTCGCTGGAGGCGGACGGCAAAACCGTCCTGCGCGTTGCCGTCGGCGGCAGGGTGGTGGGCGTGCTCGGCCTTGAAGGAACCCTGCGCCAGGACGCGGGCGTTGCGGGCCTCGCCCTGCGTACCGAAGGCCTGGTTCCCTGGCTTTTCAGCGGCGACAGCCCGAAGACCCGCAAAGCGCTTGGCGACATGCTCGGGCTCGAACTTCTCGACGATCCCAGGCCCGGCGAGACCGCCCGGGAAGCCGTCTCCAGAGCCGGGCTGCCGAACCCGCTCGTACTTACACTCTCGCAGGACCGGACCGCTCTGGAACTCAGGGATTGCATGGCCCCGGGAGAAGAGCCGGAAGACACCGCACCGATCGCAGTCAGCAACACGGACGACATCGGTGCGTTTCCGGCCCTCAAATCCCTTGCCATGCGCCGCAACCTGCTTGCGCTGCACGCAAGGCGGCTTCTGACCGGGATCTGGGTTCTGGCAGGGCTCTGCGGCGCCGGCTTCATCGTGCCCCTTTCGGTGGCGCCGATGCTGTTCGCGGTCTGCCTGGCTATCCTTTGGGCGTTCGCCCGGTTTTCGGTCGCCGACACGCTTCGTAAAACATCGGCTTTGCCTTAACATAAACGCATGATCAAATCAGACGACACGACAGACAATGAAATTACGGGCCGTTGCTATTGCGGCGCGACCACGATCCGGGCAACCCGCCAGCCCATGACCATCGCCTATTGTCATTGCGCCGACTGCAGGCGGGTCACAGGTGCGCCGGTGGCGGCATTTGCGGCATTCGACGCGGCCGCAGTGACGTTTACACCGGACGCGGGGCAAAAGGTCACGGCAACTCCCGGTGTCGAACGCACGTTCTGCGGAAACTGCGGGTCACCGATCTCGGGACGCTACGATTATCTGCCGGGGCAGGTGTATATCCCGGTCGGCGTGCTCGAGCAGGCGAACCGTCTTGCTCCGCGGCTTCACGCACACGCCTCGCAGCGCCTGACATGGCTGCATATAGAAGACGATCTGCAACGCTTTGACGCGTCCTCACGCGTGCAGCTTCTGAAGGCGCAAAACCGACAGACCTGAGATCCACCGCGAAGCGATACCGAACGGAATTGAGTTGCGTTCCTCTTTACAGCGCGGTGCGGCTGGTGTTTATCCACTCAGCGTTGTTTAAAGCGATTTAGTTGAGGGAAGAGGCGCCATGACCGACACCAAACAACCGAAGCTGCGGTCCGCCGCCTGGTTCAACAACCCGGACAATCCGGGCATGACCGCGCTTTATATCGAGCGCTATCTCAATTTCGGCATCACCCGCGAAGAGCTGCAATCCGGCAAGCCGATCATCGGTATTGCCCAGACCGGATCCGACCTCTCGCCGTGCAACCGCCACCATCTGGAACTTGCCAAGCGCGTGCGCGAAGGAATCCGCGAAGCCGGCGGCATCGCATTTGAATTCCCGGTGCACCCGATCCAGGAAACCGGCAAGCGCCCGACGGCGACCCTCGACCGGAACCTTGCCTATCTCGGCCTCGTCGAACTGCTCTACGGCTATCCGATCGACGGCGTCGTGCTGACCATCGGCTGCGACAAGACAACGCCAGCCTGCCTGATGGCCGCGGCAACCGTCAACATTCCGGCCATCGCGCTGTCCGTCGGACCGATGCTGAACGGCTGGCACAAGGGCGAACGGACCGGATCGGGCACCATCGTCTGGAAGGCCCGCGAGATGCTCGCCGCCGGCGAGATCGACTACGAAGGCTTCATGGATCTCGTTGCCTCATCGGCGCCGTCCGTCGGCTATTGCAATACCATGGGCACGGCGACCACGATGAATTCACTTGCCGAGGCGCTCGGCATGCAGCTTCCCGGCGCGGCGGCGATCCCGGCCCCTTACAGGGAGCGCGGCGCGATCTCCTATGAGACCGGCAAACGCATCGTCGACATGGTGCGCGAGGACCGCAAACCGTCCGACGTCATGACCCGCGAGGCGTTCGAAAACGCCATTGTCGTCAACTCGGCCATCGGCGGCTCGACCAACGCGCCGATCCACCTGAACGGCATCGCCCGCCATCTCGGCATCGCGCTCGACAATGACGACTGGCAGACCCTGGGACACGACGTTCCGCTGCTGGTCAACCTGCAGCCGGCCGGGGAATATCTCGGCGAGGATTATTTCCATGCCGGCGGCGTGCCTGCCGTCGTCGCGGAACTGATGCGCCACGGCAAACTGCCGCATCCGGACGCGGTCACCGTCAATGGCAAATCGATGGGCGAAAACTGTCAGGGCATCACCACCGACCTGCCGGATGTGATCAAACCCTATGACAAGCCGATGAAGGAGCGCGCCGGCTTCATCAACCTGAAGGGCAATCTCTTCGACAGCGCGATCATGAAAACCAGCGTGATCTCGGAGGAGTTCCGCAACCGGTATCTCTCCAACCCGGACGATCCGGAAGCCTTCGAGGGCCGGGCCATCGTATTCGAGGGGCCGGAGGATTATCACCACAATATCGACAACCCGGATCTCGGCATCGACGAACACTGCATGCTGTTCATCCGCGGCACGGGACCGATCGGCTATCCGGGCGGTGCGGAAGTCGTCAACATGCAGCCGCCGGCGGCTCTGATCAAGCGGGGCATCACCGCGCTGCCGTGTATCGGCGACGGCCGCCAGTCCGGGACCTCCGGTTCGCCGTCGATCCTGAACGCCTCTCCGGAGGCCGCGGCCATGGGCGGGCTGGCGCTTCTGAAAACCGGCGATCCGGTGCGGATCGACCTGCGCAAAGGCACCGCCGACATCCTGATCTCCGACGAGGACCTGGCCCAGCGGCGCGCCGACCTGGAAGCGGCCGGAGGGTTCAAATACGCCGAAAGCCAGACCCCATGGCAGGAAATCCAGCGCTCCATGATCGGCCAGTTCGACAAGGGCATGGTGCTGGAGCCGGCGGTGAAATACCAGGATGTCGCCCATACCAGGGGCCTGCCGCGGGACAATCACTGAGACAGGACAGGCCACCGCAGGCGCATGTGTCGCGACGTCGTCCTTGCTTTATGCCCGTTTTCCGTTCGCCCGGGCGAACGGAGGAAGACTAGAGCACTTGACGATTACGTAAACGGCATGCTTCAAGGAGGCAACAAGAGGCACACGCCTCATTCAAACGGGAGAAGACAGATGTCCCTGGAAAAGCTAACCGAAGGTGTCCGCGCGAAGGTTGCGGATGGCGGCATTGAAGAAAGCGTCAAGTTCGATCTCGGCGAGACCGGCATCATCTATCTGCAGGGCTCCAAGGTATCCAACGAGGACCAGGAAGCCGACTGCACCATCAAGATGACCGCCGAGGACCTGGGCGATCTTCTGTCAGGCGACCTCAACCCGACGGCGGCCTTCATGGGCGGCAAGATGCAGGTGGAAGGCGACATGAACGTCGCGATGAAGCTGGGCAGCATCGTTTAAGGTCTCCCGCCAAAACGTACAGACGGTTTCAGCCGGCCCCTCCAGGGGCCGGTTTTTTTTCGGCGGCAAGGAGCGTCCTCGCCATGTGAAAACGGCGGACCCGAAGGCCCGCCGCTTGAAGCTGCTTATAGTCCGGCACCCTACCGGTTGGTGACGATCTCCGGTCCCATCAGGCTGTAGGGCAGCCAGGTGGAGATGATCGGGACATAGGTTATCAGGATCAGGAATACGAACAGGATCATTACGAACGGCGCCGCCGCCCGGACCACCTGCACCAGACTCATGCCCGTTATTCCCGAGGTCACGAACAGGTTGAGCCCGATCGGCGGCGTGATCATGCCGATCTCCATGTTCACCACCATGATGATGCCGAGATGTACCGGATCGACGCCGAGTTCCATGCCAATCGGAAACACCACGGGCGCCACGATCAGCAGCAGGCCGGACGGTTCCATGAACTGGCCGCCGAGCAGCAGCAGAATGTTGACCGCGATCAGGAAGGTGAACCAGTTGAACCCGGCGCCGATCATCCAGTCGGTAATGGCCTGCGGGATCCGCTCGGACGTCAGAACGTGGGCGAAGAGCAGCGCGTTGACGATGATGAACATCAGCATGATCGTCGTTCTGGCCGCGTCGATCAGTACTTTCTTCGTATCGGCATGGATACAGCCGGGCAGGAAGTAGATGACGGTCAGCAGGACATTGCGAAGGACCGCTGACACGATGGTCTCGCCGTCCTTGCGCATCGGCACGTCCTTGAGCGGACCCATGTCGCGGTAGATGAAAATCGCGATCAGGAACGCGTAGACAGCGGCAACGGCGGCGGCTTCAGTCGGTGTGAAGATGCCTCCGTAGATACCGCCCAGAATGATCACGATAAGCAGCAGCCCGAAGGCGGCTTCTCCGGCGGCGCCGAGGATCTCGCCCATACCGGCAAAGGGCTGCTTCGGCATTTTCTTGATGCGCGCGTTGACATAGATGGCGGTCATCAGCATCAGGCCGGCCACGATGCCCGGAATAACACCGGCCAGGAACATCCGGCCGACGGACACATCGGTCGCGGCGGAATAGACCACCATGACGATGGAGGGCGGGATCAGGATGCCGAGCGTGCCGGCGTTGGCAATGACACCGGCCGCGAATTCCTTCGTGTAGCCCACCTGACGCATGCCGGCGATGGCGATGGTGCCGATGGCGACCACGGTGGCGGGAGACGAACCGGACAGCGCCGCGAACAGCATGCAGGAGAAGACCGCCGCGATGGCCAGACCGCCGCGAATATGGCCGACACAGGCAATCGCAAAGCGGATGATGCGACGGGCGACACCGCCGGTCGACATGAAGGCGGAGGCCAGGATGAAGAACGGGATCGCCAGAAGGGTGTAGTTCTGCGACGCCGTGAACAGCTGCAGGGCCACCGAGGAGATCGAGTCATTGGAGAAAAGGGCAATCGCCAGAACGCTCGAAAGGCCCAGCGAAATGGCAATAGGGACGCCCAGGAACAAAAGCCCGAGGACGAGGATAAAGAGAATTGCAGCTTCCATCGGTCCCGCCTCAGTCCTTCAGAATGTCTTTGTTTTCCGCAACGAGGTCTTCCGCCTCGTGCGCGGCGATCATCAGCTCGCGCTCGCCGGTGACGATCTGCCAGGCGGCCTGAAGGCAGCGGAACAGGAACAGAGCCAAGCCGATGGGCAGGATCAGATAGGCGATCCAGCGCTGGACGCGTTCCTGGGTTCCGAAATTCTCGATGATGGCCTGCGGATAACGCAGATCGTCGAGGCCGATGCCGATCTTGTACATCTTCTGCCAGTAGTCGATGGCGCCGCCACGGGTGTTCAGTCCGAAAATGTGCAGCCATTCGGAATGCAGCAGGGTGAGGGCATAGACCGCGCCGCACAGCGCGCCGAAGACGGCGACCACGCGGAACATCGGCTTGGGAAACAGGCGGATGACCGCGTCGACGCCCAGATGGGAGCCGATCTTCACGCCGTAGCTCATGCCGAACAGGATCAGCCAGGCGAAGAGGATGCGTGTGAACTCCAGGGCTCCGGTCCAGCCGGAATTGAACCCGTATCTCGCCACCACCTGGGTGAAGGATACGATGGTCATCGCCGCCAGAAGAAAGGCCAGAACCCCCTCCTCGAAGCGCGTGACCCAATTGTCGACGCGTTGCATGCGTTCCCCCCAAATAGGCCTACCGGCCCTTATGCGTCTCCGTGACCGCGTAGCCGCGGCGGCGGGACCTTTGAAGGAAGGGCCGGACAGGACCTCCCGCGTTCAGATGAATACAGGATGCTCCCACCGGCCCTCCGGAGTTTCGTGGCGGCCCGCGATCAGCTGGCGTTGTTGGACGCAACGGCGGAGTCGATCAACTCCTTGCCGATATCACCTTGGAACTTTTCCCAGACCGGTTTCATCGCATCGACCCAGGCCTTGCGCTGCTCGGGGTTGAGTTCACGGATGGTGGATCCGGCCTCCACAATGCGGCCCCGGTTGGCCATTTCCTTTTCGGCAACCGCGCCATTGGCCTTGGCTGTGACTTCCTCGACGATGGTCACGAACTGGTCGCGGACGTCCGGATCCAGGCTGTTCAGCCACTCATCGGATGTGACGAGCAGATAGGCCAGCAGTTGGTGATTGGTTTCCGTGATGCCGTCCTGAACCTCGAAGAATTTCTGCGTGTAGATATTGGACCAGGAGTTTTCCTGACCATCCACCACACCCGTCTGCAGTGCGCCGTAGACTTCCTTGAAGGCCAGTTTCTGCGCATTGGCACCCATGGCTTCGATCATGGCGACCGCAACGTCGGAGGTCTGCACGCGGAATTTCAGGCCCTCTGCATCGGACGGCACGAGGAGCGGCTTGTTGGCAGAGAACTGCTTCAGGCCCGAGCTCCAGTAGCCTAGCCCCAGGAAGCCGTAGTCGGTCATGGAACCCAGAAGCTTCTTGCCGTCCGGACCGGTGGTGAAGCGCTCGACCGCGTCCAGATCCTGGAACAGGAACGGCAGGTCGAACAGGCGGAACTTCAGCGTATAGGCCTCGAACTTGGACAAGGACGGCGCGGCAAGCTGAACGTCGCCCAGAAGCAGGGCTTCCATCACCTTGTCGTCGTCGAAGAGCTGCGAGTTGGCGAACACCTGCATGCAGGCCTTGCCGTCCATTTCGCTGTTGACGCGGTCGGCCAGCATCGTTGCTGCGTCGCCCTTCGGGTGACCGGTCGCGGCTACCACGTGGCTGAACTTGATGACGATTTCACCATCATCGCAGGCGTCGGCCGCATGGGCGGTCGCGGACAGGGCAAAAGTCGCCGCGGTTGCAGCGGCGAGAACGAATTTTTTCATCGGATGTCCTCCCAGACATTTCGGAATGACGGCCGTTCAGACCGGACAGCACGGTGGCTGGTCGGCACATTTATCGCAAAGTCCGTGCCATGCATCGCCAGCTTCTGAAAAAGTGCCTGTTCCCGCAGAATATCAAACTTCAGGGGCCGATAACATCCGGGCCGTTTCGAAAAAATGGGTAGGGTCTGACACATGACCGGGCACGGATGTGTCGAAATCGACACATCCCTTCTGTCTGAACGCAGCCAGAACTGGCGTCAATGCCAGAGCGCACCGCTCCGCGGGTCATGACGGAACGGCGCGGCCAGTCTTTGCAGCTTGTCCGGATTGCGGATTATGTAGACCTGATCGATCTTTCCGTCCTCGGAATAGCCCAGCGTCATCGCCGTCTCGATTTCGGAACCATTGAACAGTGCTAGGCCGCGAATACCGTTGATATCAAGAATTTCCCGGCGGCCCTGCGCCCACAAACGGCCGAGAATGCGCGACACGAACCTGTTGATGATATCCGGCCCTTCCAGAACGCGCCTGAGGGCCGCCGTCTTGCCGCCACCGTCGGACTGAAGCCTGACCGACTCGGCCAGGAGCCCGGCAAGATGATCGGTGGACCCGGTCTCAAGGGCGCTGACGAAGGCATTGAGATGGCGGCTTTGATGCTCGGCCGTCGGGATGAACCGCGCCGCCGGGCTTTTGAGGTGGCCTGCCGCCCGGGACACCAGTTTCCGGCAGGCGGCCTCGCCGATGTCCAGCGTGGCAGCGACCTCCGGATAGGACTTGCCGAACACCTCGTAGAGCAGATAAGCGGCCCGTTCCTTCGGCGAAAGGCGTTCCATGAGCAGCAGGAAAGCCGTTGTCAGCGACTGCGCACGGTCCAGGTCGCCTTCAGGTGTTGCCTCGGCCTCGATGTGAAGCGGTTCGGGAATCCACGGGCCGACATAGTCGACCCGCTTCCTGTGGGCGGATTTCAACAGGTCCAGACAGCGATTGGTGCACACCGCTGTCAGGAAGGCATCGGCACTGGCGATCGACGCCTTGTCCACGCCCTGCCATTTGACGAAGGTGTCCTGAACCGCATCCTCCGCGTCCGCCATGGAGCCCAGCATGCGATAGGCCAGGCCAACGAGGCGCGGACGGACGGCCTCGAAGAGGTCGCTGTCTGAAATCCCGTTCATTTAATGGTTCGACACCTGCATCCGGTTCCAGAGATTGATCATGGCGATGGCCGACGTCATGGCGCTGATTTGAGCATCTTCGAAATGCTCGCGCAATGCGCCGCGCAGGCTTTCATAGTCGGTTTTGACGTCCAGACTGGTCAAGGCCTCCGTCCAGGCGAATGCCGCCTTTTCCGCCGGTGTGAAATCCGTCACATGCCGCCAGACGGTCAGGCGTTCGATGCGTTCGTGACTGTCGCCGGCCTCGAGCGCTTCCTTTGTGTGCATCTTCACGCAATAGGCGCATTGATTGATCTGGGAGGCCCGCAGATCGATCAGGTGGCGCAGCTTCGGCTCAAGTTCCGTCTTGCCGATTTCTCCACTCGCGGCAATGAAACTCTGCACGACCGAGGGGATGAATTTCTGATAGTTGATGGACGTCGCGTTGGTCATGAATGTCTTCCATGTTCAAAAGGGGGTGACATTCCATAGACGCGCGAAGAGCGCTGTTTGTGACATGGGGCTCAAGGTTCATGGACCCAGTCAGAATCTAACCGAGGGCCGCTTCTTCCTTGCCGAGCCCGTATTTGCGCATCTTTTCGTAAAGAGCCTTGCGGGAGATACCTAGATGTTCATAGGTCGGTTTGATGGCGCCGTCGTTGCGCTTCAGCTCGGCGGCAATGAGCGCCCGCTCATAGGAGGCGACCTGGTCGAAGAGGGACGAACCGCCGGCCGTAGGCGGCGCGCCGGCCGGCTCCAGACCCAGCACGAAACGGTCGGCGATATTGCGCAATTCCCGGACATTGCCAGGCCAGTCGCGTGTCATCAGTCCGGCCAGGAACCCCTCGCCGATATCGGGAATCTCGCGCCGGTAGCGGGCGCGGGCCTCCACGGCCAGATGGCGGAACAGCAGAGGTATATCCTCCAGGCGCTCACGCAGCGGCGGAATTTCGACATTCACCACGTTGAGACGGTAGAAGAGATCGAGTCGGAAGCGGCCCTCCTTGCCGGCGGCTTCCAGATCCTCCTTGGTTGCCGCGATGAAACGGACATCCAGTTCGATTGGCCGGTTGGAACCGAGCCGCTCGATCGTCCGGGTTTCGATCACCCTGAGAAGCTTGACCTGCAGCTCCAGCGGCATGGATTCGATCTCATCGAGAAACACCGTGCCGCCATGGGCATGCTCGAGCTTGCCGATCCGCTGGCCGCTGGCGCCGGTAAAGGCGCCTTTCTCGTGACCGAAGAGTTCGGATTCGATGATTTCCGCAGGAAGCGCACCGCAGTTCAGCGCAACGAACGGCCTTTTGCGGCGCGGACCTTCGTCGTGCAGCGCCCGGGCGACGACTTCCTTGCCGGATCCGGTTTCGCCCAGGATAAGGATGTCGGCATCGGTGGAGGCCAGCGCCATGACATTGCGGCGCAGCAGATCCATGGCCGGCGTCCGCCCCACCAGTCTGCTTTCCAGCCCCGTCCTGTCGGCCAGTTCCTCGCGCAGCTTGCGGTTTTCCAGAACCAGCCGGCGCTTGTCCAGCGCACGCTCGACCACGGAGGCGAGCCGGGACACGGAAAACGGCTTTTCCATGAAATCATATGCGCCGGCGCGCATGGCCTCGACCGCCAGCGGCACGTCGCCGTGGCCGGTGATGAGAACGACAGGAAGGGCCGGATCGATTTCAAAGGCACGCTTCATGACCAGAAAGCCGTCCGTGCCGGGCATGCGGATGTCCGTCACCAGAACGCCGTAAAAACCCCGGTTGATACGTTCCAGCGCCGCTTCCGGCGTGCCGGTGGCGAAGACCTTCTGGCCGGATAGCTCCAACCCCTGGGAAAGCGACCCGCGCAGGTCCGCTTCATCGTCAACCAAAAGCACGGTCGCCTGGTCCATCTGGATGTGCCTTATTCCGCCGCCAGCATCTGTTTGTCCGCGATCGGCAGCCGCATGGTGAATTCAGCACCGCCGCCGTCCCGGTTCGCCGCCTGCAGCGACCCGGAAAAGTCATGGACGATCTTATAGGCAATCGACAGGCCGAGCCCAAGTCCCGCGCCGACATCCTTGGTGGTGAAAAACGGATCGAAGATCTGCGGCATGACCTCCTCATCGATTCCTGACCCGTTATCCCGGATCCGCAGCACGGCATCCTTCCCCTCCCGGCGAAGCATCAAAGCGACCTGAGGGCGCTCCCTGCCGCCAACCGCGTCCAGCGCGTTGGAGAGCAGATTGATCATCACCTGCTCCAGCCGGATCTGCCCGCCCTTCACGATGATGTCTGTCCCGGGCAACTCGGCGATCACCTCGACCGCGCTCTGCTTGATCTGTGGCTGGAGCAGCAGCAGCGTCTCGTCGATCACCTTGCGCATGGAGACGGGTCGGATGTCGGTCCCGGATTTGCGGGTGAAGCCTTTCAGGGTCTTGGCGATCTCCGCCATGCGGGCGACCATTCCGCCGATCCGGGTGAGATTGGCCTTGGCTTCTTCGGCGCGGCCGCGCTCGATCAGCATTTCGGCGACTTCCGCGTCCGAGCGTATGGCCGCCAGAGGCTGGTTGTATTCGTGGCTGAGAGCCGCCGACATCCGCCCCAGCGTGGCGAGCTTCGCCGCCTGCACCAGTTCGGCCTGAGCCAGACGCAGGCTGGTTTCGGCCTGCTCGCGCTCGCGCACTTCCTCTTCCAGAAGTTCATTGGCCTTGCGCAACTCGGCCGTCCGGCTGCGGACCCGCCGTTCCAGGCGCAGGGCAGCGGCCCTGTCGCGGCGGATCTGCCGACTGAATTCCTCCCGCCGCAGCAGTATGATCCACAGACCGCCGGCGGCAATCACACAGCCGAGGAGCGCGGCCACCATCGCCCAGGCGGATTGCTGGCGCGCCTCATCGACACTCACCAGCGTCTTGACGGTCCAGCCGAGAACGGGGAGGGCCGCGGTCAACTGCATGTGGTTGTTCGCCCCGCCGGAGGAAGGCAACATCAGGCTGAGCCGGGAGAGACCGGACAAGCGGGCGATGTCCCGGCCGAAATCCAGATCGGAGACGAACTTCCCGCGCCATCCCGGCACATTGGTCACCACGACGCGGTCATCACCGTCCAGCGCAAGGATCGGATCCTTGCTGAGCGCCCAGGCCTGTTCGACATCCTCCAGGCTGACGCGCACGGCCAGGATGCCGATGAGGCTCTCGCCGTTGCGCAGCGGCGACGCGAACACATAGCTGGCGGCCGACTGCGGGTTTCCGGGAATGAGTTGCCGCCCGAGCTGGCCCTGCCTTGCCTGCTCGAAGGCTTCGGAAATGGCGGCGCCGCCGCCGATCGCTCCGAAAGGGACGCCGTGCTGGCTTGTGACGATGACGCGGCCAAGCGGATCCATCAGCCAGACCTCTTCCGCGCCGGACATCCCGGCCGCGACGGAGGTGATGGTCCGGTCCAAAGCAATGTCGAGGCCGGACACCAGACGGCCCGTTTCGGGTCCGCGCGCCAATAGCGGCGACAGCAGCCGGAACTTGTCCAGAAGCCGTTCCAGCACCGCCGCCTGAACCGCAAGGTTGGCTTCCGCACGGGTCTGAACCTCGGCCAGGGTGAGGCGCAGGCTGGCCAGTCCGGTCAGCCACAGGATCGCCAGGCTCGCCGCAACCATGGCCACCGCGATGCCCAGTTTCAGATTGCGCCATGCCCGGCGACGGGATCCGCGTGTCATGGCGCCAGTATAGGGCAGCTGCCTCTTTGCCAGCAATTCAGGTCTCCCCGGATGCCGGTGGCGCGAGGGTGCTCTGCCCCCGGTCGATCGCGACGCTCTTGATCAGCGCGGTCACGGCCATGCCGGGTTTCAGTCCCAGATCCGAAACCGAGGCCCGGGTGATGCGGGCACGGATCGTCTGGCCGGCCAGAGAACACAGGATTTCCGCGTAAGGACCCGGCTCCCCGGTAATGCTCTCGATCGTCGCCGCAAGAGCGTTGCGGATGGACAGACCTTCCGGCGGGACGGACGCAAGCGCGACGTCGCGGGCGAGGATGCGCAGGCGGACGGTGTCGCCCGGTTCGGCCGCCAATCCGGGTATCTGCAGCACCGGCCCACCGATATCGACATGGACGAGATCCCATGCGGTGTCGATCCGGGTGACGGTGCCGCTCAGAAGCGCGCTCGCCTCGCGTCGGCCGGTCACGCGGACCAGATCTTCGCGGGCCAGCATCGCGGCAACCGGGCCGAAAGCCTGCGTTCTGCCCTCCGACAGGAGCACCAGCGTATTGGAGAGGCGGGTCACTTCCTCGATGGAATGGCTGACATAGATGATCGGAATGCCCGCTTCGACGCAGAGCCGGTCGAGATACGGCAGGATATCGTTGCGGCGGGCGTGATCGAGATTGGCCAGAGGTTCGTCCATGATCAGCAGCCGCGGGCCGGAAAGCAGAGCCCGGCCGATGGCAACCCGCTGTCTTTCACCGCCGGAAAGCGTCTCGGGCTTGCGGCCGAGCAGGTCTTTCAGCCCGAGCAGATCGATGACTTCGCCGAAATCCCGCGTCCCGGATCTGCGGCCCGCCCAGCGCGCATAGGTGAGGTTGGCGCGGACGCTCAAATGCGGAAACAGCCGCGCATCCTGAAAGACATGACCGATGCGCCTTGCCTGAACCGGCAGATTGATGCCCTTGTCCGCGTCGAACAGGACCGTGCCGTTGACCGAAATGCGTCCCGAGGAGGGCGTCGCCAGACCGGCGATCATGTTGGTCACGGTGGTCTTTCCGGCACCGGACGGTCCGAACAGCGAGGTGACGCCGCCGCGCCCCTCAAAATGGGCCACTATTTCCAACCGGCCGACATGGCCCCTGATGTCGACGTCAATCATGGCCGCCGCCAATTCTCCCGCGCAGGCGGCGGGCGAAAACTTCGGAGGCGATCAACGCGGCGAACGCCACGACGGCGGCGATCAGCGTCAGGCGGAAAGCGGCCAGATCGCCGCTCGGTGTCTGCGTCGCGGTATAGAGCGCGAGCGCCAGAGTGCGGGTTTCGCCGGGAATATTTGAGACAAAAGTAATCGTCGCGCCGAACTCGCCCATCGCCTTGGCAAACCCGAGGATCGCGCCGCCGAGAATTCCCGGCACGGCGAGTGGCAGCGTCACCGTGAGGAAGGCGACCGCCCGATGGGCGCCGAGGGATTTGGCCGCCGCCTCCAGCTTTGGATCGACCGCCTCGAAGGAAATGCGGATCGGGCGGACCATCAGGGGAAAGGCCATGACCCCGGCCGCGAGTGCCGCGCCGGTCCAGTTGAACGCGAAGCTGATGCCGAAGGTTTCGGAGAGAAACGCACCCACGGGTCCCTTGCGGCCGAAGGCCAGAAGCAGCAGGTATCCGGTTACGACCGGCGGCAGGACGAGCGGCATATGCACGAGCGCATTGACGATACCGTGTCCCGGAAACCGGTAGCGAGCGAGCAGATAGGCGACCAGAACGGCAAGCGGCAGCGCCACGAACAGGGCCGCGGCGGCCACTTTCAGGGTGAGGACCAGGGCCTGCCATTCGGCGGGTTGAAGATGAAAAAAGTCCACGTGCGCTCAATCTGCCGGGTTTCAGACCGGCCGGAACCCGGCCGCTCAGGGCATCCCGCTTTCAAGTGATCTCTTGCGAAGGCAGAATGCTTTAATCCACCTTATCGGTCAGAAACCCCAGCGAGTGCAAGATTTCCCGTGCGCGCGGCGCGGCCAGGAACTTCAGGAAGGCGGGTGCGGCGGGATGCGACTGAACGCTGGTCAGCGCCGCAAGATAGCGGATCGGCGGGTGGCTCTCCCGTGGCAGGTCCGCCACCACGGCAACCGCAGGTTCGACCAGGGCGTCTGTCCGGTAGACCAGTGCGAGCGGTGTGTCTCCGCGGGCGACCGAGGCAAGCGCGATCCTGACATTTTCCATCGGTGCGAGCTGTGCTGAAACGGTGGACCAGAGGCCGAGGTTTTCCAGCGCCGCCTTGCCGTAGCGCCCGGCGGGAACTGTCTCTGGGTCGGCTATGGCCAATCGTTCGCCCTTCAGCGCCGCATGCAGGCTGTCCGGCGTCAGCTCAATGGCTGGACTGTTTTCGGGGCCGACCAGAACCAGCGCGTTGGAGGCGAACTCGAAAATGGCGTCCGCCCTGACGGCATCGTGATTGCGAACATAGTCCATCCATGCGGCATCGGCGGAGACAAACAGGTCCGCGGGCGCTCCGGCCTCCACCTGCCGGGCCAGGGTTCCCGTGCCGGCGAAGGAAAAAACGACTTCCGTGCCGGTTTGCTCCTCGAACGCACCCCCGATGCCTTCCATCGCTTCCCGCATGCTGGCAGCGGCAAACACGGTCAGCGGCCGTTCGGCGGCGGCCGGCAGGATAGCTGCCGTGAGCAGGCACAAGACTATGATCAGGCGCTGAAACATCAAACCCTCGGTATTGCATTGCATCCAGATACCGTAACTACGCCGGCCCGCCCATCTCTTCAATAGACCGCGCCCGCCAGCGGCCACCGGCCGCACCGCGAGTGTTTACGAAATTCTTACAATGAAATGCGACAACCCGGGACAATCAATCGGGGAGTTCCAGCCAGTGCCCAATCTTGCCCAGCGCAGCCTGGAGGCAATGTTTCTCTTCGTCTACGGGACCCTCTGCCAGCTCTACAGACCGCTGCGTTCCTGGATCGGGGCGGGCATCTTCTGCGTGTTCATCGCCATGACGGCGGCGGTCGTTCACGTCTTCCCGCTCTCCAACTGGGACATGTTCGCCTATACGGCGACGGTCCTCGAACCCGAGATAAACGATCCGGTCGAGCTGCACAGGCAGAGCTATGCCTTCGTGAAGGACAATGTCTCCGAAGGGGAATATCTGACCCTGACACAGGATCGCGCCTACCGTATCCGCCAGGCGGAAGACCCGGCCGCTTTCACGACCATGCTCGGCTTTTACCGGATCAAGATCCTCTATGTGGAAACCGCGCGCCTGCTTTCCGATTTCATGGATCCGGTAAAGGCATTGCGGATGATTTCGCTCGCCTCGGCTGTCGCTGTCGGAGCCATTCTGCTTGTCTGGATGGCGCGGACCGGAACGCTGATGTACGGGCCCGTCGCCGCGGCCCTGCTGGTCATGTCGGCCTTCGGGGATGCGGCGCAATTGCTTTCGCCGGACCTCTACGCCACCTTTTTCCTGGTGCTGGCGGCCTATCTCTATCTCGAACGGCTGGATTTACCGGCGGCGGTCAGCCTGTTCGCCGCCTTTCTCGTGCGCCCGGATCATCTGGCGTTTATCGGCGTCTTTTTCGTTTTCGCCGCGATCTACGGGCCCGGGCGATGGAGCATGACGGCCTGCTTTGCCGCGAGTTTCGCCGCCTATCTCTGGCTGACCGGTGGCGCGGACCACCCCGGCTGGTGGATCCACATGTGGTTCACCCATGTGGAATACGTGCCGACCCTTGAAGGATTCGACCCGCCATTTTCCGTTTCCGGATATCTGCTGATGCTGGTGCGTTCCACGGTCAGATCGCTGATGAGCCAGACCTGGCTCGCGCTTCTGTTCGCGGAAGTGCTGTTTTTCGCCAAGTGTATTGCACCGGCGAAACTGAACGATCGGGCCAGGGTCCTGCTCTATGCGGTGTTTGCCTCGATCTGCGCCAAATACCTGGTGTTTCCGCATTACGAAACCCGCTTCTATCTGCCCTATCTGGTGATCATGGGCATGATTCTGCTGGTCAGCTGGCACCGTCAGCAGGAACGGGTCTAAGAGGCTCTTACGCGAGATTCCCGCCACGCTCGCAAATCGGGTCGTTTCCCAAAGCGCACGGGTCCAGGGTCGCTTCAAATCACTTGAGGAGACCCTGGACCATGTTTCAGATCCACCCGCTTCCCGCAGCCGATTTTTCCTATCTGGACGTCCTGCCGGAGAGCGAACTCGCAGAGCGGAATATCCAGATCCAGATCTCGGACGGCGCATTTCCCTGCCGTGTGTCACTGGCCGATGCCGAAGCGGGCGAACGGGTGTTCCTGCTCAATTTCGAGCACCAGCCGAACGAGACGCCCTACCGCGCCAGCCACGCCATCTTTGTCAGGCAGGGCGCGAAGGAAAGCCGTCCGGAGCCGGGGTCGGTCCCGCACTCCATTTCCAGCCGTCTCCTGTCCGTGCGGGCCTTCAACGCCCGGCATGAAATCATCGATGCCGAAGTCGTCGAGGGAAAGAACGCCGCGGATCTGATCTCGAGATTTTTCGCCAACCCGGATGCGGACTACATCCACCTTCATTACGCCCGCCGCGGGTGCTTTGCCGCGAAAGTCACTCGGGCGGGCCGGTAAAGGCCTGTCAACAAGACCGCCCTGCGGGAGTTTGCGGGCAACTTTCCGCGGGGATTCCGGCAAATTCCGGCTTTGCGCGCGCCATCCCCCAACTGGCGCCATGTTTCCCGATAAACTGGTTCTTCCGGAAGCGGCCGTCCTCGGGGATTGTCGCCGGACATGAATTCCATGGGCCGATTTAAACTTTAGATATATATTATCCTTGCAAACCACTTATGGGAGAACCGCGCCATGCCGACCGCCGCCAACCGCCGTGCAGCTTTCAGGGCCTTGCATGAAAAAGGCCGGGCTTTCCTGATGCCCAATCCCTTCGACATCGGCTCGGCGCGCATCCTGGATGGAATGCGGTTCGATGCGATCGCGACTTCCAGCGCGGGTTATGCCTGGACGCAAGGGGTCAGGGACGCGGAGGGCCTGATCAGCCGGGACGCCGCGCTCTCCCATGCCGCGGACATCATCGCCGCAACCAGCCTGCCGGTGAACGGCGACCTGGAGAACGGTTTTGGCGACAGCCCGGAAGAGGTGGCGGAAACGGTCAAGGGCGCCATCGAGGTCGGCCTGGCGGGATGCTCGATCGAGGACTACACCACCGATCCCGTTCATCCCCATTATTCCCTGGACCTGGCCGTGGAGCGGATCAGGGAGGCAGTCGAGATGAAAAACAGGCTGGCCCCGGATTTCGTGCTGACGGCCCGCAGCGAGGGGCCGGTGCAGACCGAGTATGAACTGGCGGAGACCATCAAGCGGCTCAACGCCTTCGTGGAGGCCGGCGCCGACTGCGTTTACGCCCCGGAAGTAAAGGAAAAGAACCAGATCGCCGCCATCTTGAAATCCGTGGAAGCCCCTCTCAACATCCTGGCCGGCCGCCGGAATTTTCATCTGACCCGAAAGGAACTGGGCGACATGGGCGTCACCCGCGTTTCCATCGGCTCCGGTCTCGCCCGGGTTGCCTACAGAGCCTTTACCGAAGCGGCCGTGGACATCAAGGATGGCGGAGCATTCGGAAGTTTCGACCGCATGAACGACGCGGTCGATTTCGAATCCTTCCTGAAATCCAGGCCGTAAATGATTTACCCCGTCGTCCAATAGGTCAGCACAACGGGGAGCGTCACGAGCGTCAGAATTGTCGAAACGAAAATGAACCCGGCCACGCCCGGCGCCTCTTCCTGTTGATACTGGGAAATCGCCAGATAGGTCGCGACCGACGGCGGCATGAAGCAGAGCACGATGACGACGCTCTCTATTTTGCCATCGAGGTTTAAAACCCAGGTCAGAACGAATGCCGTGAAAGCCGACATGGCGATGTGAATGACGGACAGCAGGACCGCCCGTGTCAGGCCGCCGAGTTTCAAAGTCGCGAGACTGAAACCGAGGGTCAGCAGCATGATGGGAATGGCAAGGCCGGCGAGAATTTCAAGGCTCTGATCGATGGGCCCGGGTATTTTCCAGCCGCTGGCCATGAGCGCGATGGAACCGAAGGCCGCGTAGATGACCGGTTGCCGGGCAAGAGTGGAAAAGTCCGGGCGGCCCATCGGCAAGGCGATGCCGATCGTGAAAATCGCCACCAGCACAACGATGACGAACCCGATGGCAACGGCGGCTCCCTCCGGTCCGAATGCAAGCGTCGCGACCGGAAGCCCGATGTTGCCGACGTTGGAGAGCATCATCGGCGACAGGTAGGCTTTCACCGAAATGCGCAGGAGTTTGAGGACGAAAAACCCCAGAACCGCGCCTATGACGATCGATCCCGCGGCGGCGGCCAGCACTGTCAGAAAGGTGTCGAGTTGGATGTGCTGCTTGGCGAGATGAAACAGGATCAGAGCCGGATAACCGACATAGGACACAAGACTGCCGAGCATTTTCTGGTCGAAGGGCGCCTTGGCGACCGCCAGCCCGTAACCGACCAGCACGCACAGCAGTACAGGCAGCATGACATTGACAACATGTGTGAAAATCTCCGCCACCCGCCAGTCCCCCGATCCGAATCCCTGCCAGACACGTTAAATCTGCCGAGGACACAAAATCAATCTCCCCTCCGGCAAGGCGTTTGCCTCAGGATTTATCGCTCGCCCACATAGGCGGCTCGGGGCCGGATCTGCTCGGGGGAGGAATATTGTTCGAGTGCGTGGGCGATCCAGCCGGTCATCCGCGCCGCGCAGAAGATGATCTTTCCGGCATCCTTTGGCAGCTCGTAGGTTTTCTGCACCGCCGCCAGAGCGAAATCGATGTTGGGCGCGCGGCCGTAAAGATCGTCGGCGACACCGATCAGCAGCGGCAGGCGCTCGACGAACGGGTGGTTTCGTTCGTTACGGATCAGCATCTCCAGCAGGCAGTCGGCGCGCGGATCGCGTTCCCGGTACACGGAGTGGCCGAAACCGGGCAGGCTTTCGCCCCGGCCGAGCCTGTCCGACAAAATTGCCTCGATATCGGTTGCCGGCGTCAGATCCGCGAGCCAGGCGGTCACCCGGTCGGACGCCGCACCGTGGCGCGGGCCGGCAAAGGCGCCGAGACCGGAGAGCAGGGCCGCATGCAGCGGCGCGCGGGTGGACGCCGCGCAGCGCACCGCAAAGGCGCTGGTGTTGAGTTCATGATCGGCGCACAGCACCAGAGCGGCGCGGATCGCGCTCCTGCCGGCGGTGGAAACGCCAAAAGCCTCGGCGAATTGCGTATGGATCGGAACCGCCACCGGCTTCCTATTCAGGAGCGCGGCGGTTCCGTAGCGCAGAAGCGCGGCGCCCTTGATCTGCAGAAGTTTCGGGGCATGGGTGAAGGCGGCCCTGTCCTGCAGAGGCCAGGCGGCAAGCGCCATCATCAGCCGGTCCAGCGGGCCAAGTCCCTCCGGCAGGTCAGGCGCTTTTTGAGGCGCGCTTTCCGCGAAAGGATCCTCCTCCGATCCCCAGAGCAGGGTCGCCACCGTTTCCAGCGACGAGTTTTCCGCAAGATCCGTCGCGCGGCGTCCCCGGTAGACCGGCCCGTCTTCGGAAATAAGCGTCAGTTCGGTCTCCAGAACCGGATCGCCCGTCAAGGGCCTCAAGCCGGCCTGGTCTTCCGCCTTGCGGCCCTTCAGACGGCGGACATCCGCCGCATCGTAGCGGCGCTGTTTGCCAGGTCCGGCCACGGACGAAATCAGCCCGCGGCTGACATAGGCGTAAAGGGTCGCCGGCTGAACGCCGAGTTCGGCGGCGGCTTCGCGGGCAGAGAGATAGATCGGCTTGCTCATGCATTGATTGTATTTATCAACGTTGATCAATGCAAATACTTCTCCCTATCTGGCGCAAACAAATAAGGAGATGACCATGACCGAAGCGCCGAATCCCGCCCGCATGACCCCGGATCCGACCGCCGGACTGGAGGGCGTCGTCGCCGCCAGTACGAAACTCAGCCATGTAGACGGCCAGAACGGCGTTCTGATCCTGCGCGGCAAGACAATTGAGGATCTTGCCGGGCAAATGCCGTTCGAGCCGGCGGTTCAGCATCTGTGGCATGATTTCGACCTTCCCGGCGGCCCCCCTCTGCGCATGGCGTTCGGAAAGGCCCGCATCGCCGCATTCGCGGTCGTGCCCCTGCTTGAAAATGCCCCGAAGGAGCTATCGGTCTTCGAGCGCATGCAGCTCGGACTGGCGGCCCTGCCGCTCAAAAGCGGTCTGGCCGATGCGGTCGCCATCACCGGCGCCCTGCCCGTGTTTCTGGCGGCGTCGCACAGGATCGCGTCGGGACTGTCCCCTATCGCGCCGGACAGTACGCTGAATACGGCCACGGACCTGTTGCGGATGCTGACGGGCACGCTGCCGCCGGAAGGCCATGCGGATGCGCTGAACCGCTATCTGGTGACCATTCTCGATCACGGGCTGAACGCCTCCACCTTCACCGCCCGGGTCATCGGCTCCACACAGGCGGACCTGAAGCAGGCGGTTCTCGGCGCCATGGGCGCCTTGAGCGGCCCGTTGCACGGCGGCGCGCCAGGTCCGGTGCTGGACATGATCGACGCGATCGGCCAACCGGCAAACGCGGAAGCCTGGATCGGGGAAGCGCTTGCCCGAAAGGAACGGCTGATGGGGTTCGGTCACCGGATCTACCGGACGCGCGATCCGCGCGCAGATGTCCTGAAGGCGGGGCTGAAGCTGATCGGAGCGGAAAATCCCAAAGTAAAACTGGCGGAAGACATCGAAGCCGCGGCGCTGGCCGCCCTGAAACGGGCCAAGCCGGACCGGCCACTGGAAACGAATGTGGAGTTCTATACAGCCGTCCTTCTGGATGCGATCGGCATCGACCGGACCCTGTTCACCCCGCTGTTCGCGGTCGGGCGCACGCCCGGCTGGTGCGCCCATGTTCTGGAACAGCAACAGACAGGCAAGCTGATCCGGCCGTCATCGCTGTATGTGGGGCCGGAAGCGGAGTGAGGAGGCTGCTTCGCCTCAAGCACACTTAGGTTGGCATAGCTCCGAGATACCGGATTCCGGCGCGGTCCCGGCTCAAGGCCGGGACGGCATCGGATGATTTATCCGCTCGAAAAGCCTATTCCGCGACTTCCGCTTCGCGCACGGCGAATTCGATCTCTTCCACCAATCCGGCATCCAGCTCCAGCCGGGCGGCCAGCATCTGCAGATAGGCCTTTTCGGCCGGATGATCCGGATCGATGGCGAGGCGGGAGGCGGCATAGAGTTCCGCCGCCGTTTCCTGGCAGGTGGCACTGGCGACGACCTTGTCGAGGTCGAGCGGCGAGCGCAGTTCGTCCATCAGGAAAGCCTTGGCCTCGCTGTCGAGACCGGCCTCGTCGATCTTGGAGAAAATCCGGTCCTGTTCCTCCCGGTCGATATGACCGTCCGCCTTGGCGGCGGAGATCATCGCCGTCAGGAGTGCCACAGCCACCTGGTTTTCACCGCCCGGCTGTTCGCGCGGATCGAAAGCGGTGCCGCGCGCGTCCTCCACCGGGATCGGCGCGTCGGCCGGATATTGCGGGCGCGGCGCGTTCTGCTGGTTGGCCTTGTGGCCCTGATAGGCCTTGTAGGCGAGACCTGCCACCAGGGCGAGACCGCCATAGGTGACCGCCTTCTTGCCGATTTTCCGGCCCGACTTTGTGCCGAGCATCAGTCCGGCGAGACTGCCGAGCGCCAGTCCCCCGCCTTGCGACGACAGGAAGTCCTTGCCCTGGGAGAGAAGGTCTCCGGACCCTCCGCGCTGAGAACCGCCCCGGCCGCCGGACTGGTCTGAAGCCTGGCCGCCCAGAAACTGATCCAGCAAGGATTTTGCGTCGAACATGAGTGTCTCCCTGAAATAACCCCGAAGGGGGTGAATGTCTGTCGTCCTATCAAATGGGATTTTCTGCAAATCGCGCAAGTTCACAATACAAATCGCCATAAACCGGCCGCGCGGATCATCTGCGGGCAAGCGGCAGCAGGTTGTCGTCCTTCAACGTTTCCATGGCAATTGACGACCGCACGTGATGGACGGCTTCCTGGGGCAGCAGGTCGTCGTTGATGATGCGGCTGAGGGCCTTCAGGTCCGGCACGACGATCTTCAGCATGTAGTCGACGTCGCCCGTCAGGGTGTGCGCTTCCTGGACTTCCGGCATGGCCTTGACCATGTCCCTGAACTTGCCGGCGTTTTCCTTGCTGTGCGCACCGAGCGTCACGCCGACATAGGCCGTGACATTCAGCCCGAGGGCCTCCGGATCGAGCGCCGCCCGGTAACGGCGGATGATCCCCGCCTCCTCAAGCTTCTGACGACGGCGGGACACCTGACTGGCGGAGAGCCGGATCACATCGCCGAGCTCGGCATTGGTGAGCGCGGCGTTTTCCTGCAGGGCAGTCAGAAGTTTCACGTCATAAACGTCCAACGCAATTGTCATGCATGTCTCATTGGTTTTTTACACATTTCGCGCAACATCTTACGCAATTTCACGTGCTTTGCACACCTGCTGCGCGTCTTTGGCGGCATATTTGTCCCAATACTCGAACACACAGAGGAGAGCTCGCCTTGGGACCGTTTCCGCACGACGCACCGGTTGCGAAAATCACCGAAGACAATCCTGCCGGCACGGACGGGTTCGAATTCGTCGAATTCGCCCATCCGGAGCCTGAAAAGCTGGACGCGCTGTTTCGAAAGATGGGCTATGAGCCGGTCGCGAAGCACAGGACGAAGAACATCACACTTTATCGTCAGGGCGACATCACCTATGTGCTGAACGCGGAAGCAGGCAGCCACGGGATGAATTTCGTCGATACGCACGGTCCCTGCGCACCGGCCATGGCCTGGCGGGTGGTCGACGCTCAAAAGACTTTCGAGCACGCCGTTTCAAAGGGCGCGACACCCTATGAAGGCGACGACAAGACCCTGGACGTCCCGGCAATTGTCGGGATCGGCGGCTCGTTGCTCTATTTCATCGACACCTATGGCGAAAAAGGCTCGGCCTATTCGAAGGACTTCGACTGGCTGGGCGAGGTCGATCCGAAACCGAAGGGCGTCGGCTTCTATTATCTCGACCATCTGACCCACAACGTCTTTCGCGGCAACATGGACAAGTGGTGGGATTTCTACCGCGATCTCTTCAATTTCAAGCAGATCCACTATTTCGACATCGACGGGCGCATCACCGGTCTCGTCAGCAGGGCGATCACCAGCCCGTGCGGCAAGATCCGCATTCCGCTGAACGAATCCAAGGACGACACCAGCCAGATCGAGGAATATCTGAAGAAATACAACGGCGAAGGCATCCAGCATATCGCCGTCGGCACGGACGACATTTACGGCAGCACGGACAGGCTGGCCGAGAACGAGTTGAGGTTCATGCCCGGTCCGCCGGACACTTATTACGAGATGTCCCACGAGCGGGTCATCGGCCATGACGAACCGATCGAGCGCATGAAACGCCACGGCATCCTGATCGACGGCGAGGGCGTTGTCGACGGCGGCATGACCAAGATCCTCCTGCAGATTTTCTCCAGGACGGTCATCGGGCCGATCTTCTTTGAATTCATTCAGAGAAAAGGCGACGAGGGCTTCGGCGAAGGCAATTTCCGCGCGTTGTTCGAATCCATCGAGGAAGACCAGATCCGCCGCGGCGTAATCAAGACGGAAGCGGCTGAGTAGGGGCGGTTGTTCTCCTCTCAGGTGTCATCAACTCTGTTGAGTGAACTGAGAAGCTGAGTACCACCACCCTCGGCTGTCACCCCGGCCAAGCGCAGCGCTGAGCCGGGGCCCACTCGTTCGCAGAGGCTCTGTTGGATGTCTCCAAGGCCGCTTCACACACAGCCCACGGGGACAAACATACGGCGCGCAGCCCGGAGCGGGTAGCGACCGCCGATGAACAATAGCCCTTGCTTCAGCAAGCGGCACCGCGAGTGGGCCGCGGGTCTCCGCTTCGCTGCGCCCGGGGTGACACCCGCTGCAAGGGAGCGTTGCCAAATCAAGAACGTAACCGCCCGGGCTTCCACAGAAGACCGGGAAGCCTCCTCCGGATACCGTTGACCCGATTGCAGCAGCAGCCCACGGCTGTCATCCTCGGCTTGACCGGGGATGATCTTGGGTAAAAAGGCTACACGGGCTCTTGTTGAGCAATGCCACCTGTGTCTGACACGTCGCTGTGTCCACGCGGAAGCTCGTGCCCTCTGCGGCTCAGCCCTTCACCTTCGCTTCCAGCACGTCCCACACCATTGCCGCCACGTCCGGACCGCCGAGTTTGCGGATGGCGCGGATGCCGGTGGGGGCGGTGACGTTGATTTCGGTGAGCCAGCCGTCGATCACGTCGATGCCGACCAGGATGAGGCCTTTTTCGCGCAAGGAAGGGCCGAGGCGGGCGCAGATGTCGCGCTCGCGGTCGGTCAGGTCGCTGTCGGTGGGGGCGCCGCCGCGCACCATGTTGGAGCGCAGGTCGCCGGCCGCCGGCACCCGGTTGACCGCGCCGGCGAATTCGCCGTCGACCAGCAGGATGCGCTTGTCGCCATGCTTCACATTGGGCAGGAACTGCTGGATGACCCAGGGCTCGCGGAAGGTGGCGGCGAAGAAATCATACAGCGAACCGTAGTTGAGATCGTCCCTCGTGAGGCGGAAAACCGCCGCGCCGCCGTGGCCGAAAAGCGGCTTCATGACGATGTCGCCGTATTCCTCGCGGAACAGATCGATCTCCGTCTTGTCCCGGGTAATCAGGGTCGGCGGCATCAGGTCGGCGAATTCGGTGACGAACAGCTTTTCCGGCGCGTTGCGGACTTCCATCGGGTCGTTGACCACCAGTGTGTCCGGGTGGATCTTCTGGAGCAGGTGCGTCGCGGCGATATAGGCAAGATCGAAGGGCGGGTCCTGGCGCATCAGCACCACGTCCATCTCGCGCATGTTGAAGCGCGACTCCTCGCCGAAAGTGAAGTGGCTGCCTTTTTCATCGCGCACCTTCACCGGTTCCATCGTGCAGAACACCTCGTTGCCGCGCATGGCGAGCCGGTCGGGCGTATAATGATACAGCTCGTGGCCCCGCGCCTGTGCTTCCAACATCAGCGCGAAGGCGCTGTCGCCTGCAATGTTGATGGTCGAGATATGGTCCATCTGGACCGCAACTTTCAAAGCCATGGGGCAACTCCCGGCGGGGGCGCGGATTTTGCGCCAAGGAATACAAGAACGGTTGGTCCAGATATGCGGTGCGGGGTCGGCTTTGTCCAGTGGGACACGGGGCTGCTCCCATACACGGCGTCATCGCCGACTTGATCGGGGATGACTTCGGCAGGAGGTGAGGGCGGAGTGGAAAAGGAACGTCTATTCCCAGGCCTCGAAGGCATTCTCGATCCGCTCAGGCAGGGCCCAGGGGCGAATCACGATCACGTCGAAGCGGAGGGTGAAGAAACCGGCTTTCGGATGTTCGGCAACGAATATCCTGGCGGCTCTGGAAATACGCTTCTGGCTTGCCGGCGTCACCGCCTCGAACGCCGCCCGGCGGGTCTTCCTGGCCTTGACCTCGACAAAGACGACGGTTTTCCGGCGTTTGGCGATCAGGTCGATTTCGCCCGCCTTCGTCTTGTAGCGGCGTTTGAGGATCCGCCAGCCGGTCAGGCGCAGATACCAGGCCGCGAAGGTTTCGGCGGACAGGCCGAGCGCGTGGGCACGGCGGCGTTGTTCGGTGTCCGGGCCGCCGCGTCCGCGCGCCATTCAGGCGTCCCCCGATTTCAGGTCCAGCGCCCGTTTATAAACCTCGTTGCGGTCAAGTCCGGTTGCCTTGGCAACCTTCTTGGCGGCCGTGCTGACCGGCATGTCCTCAAGCGCTTCCAGGAGCAGCGCATCCAGATCGGCGCCTTCGTCTTCCGGCTTTTCTTCCGCCGGGCCGACCAGAATGACGATCTCGCCCTTGACCTGCCGGTCCGCAAAGCGTTCCGCCAGTTCGGCAAGGGTGCCGCGCTCGAAGGTTTCAAAGCGCTTGGTCACCTCCCGCGCCACCACCGCGTCGCGTTCCCCGCCCAGGGTTTCGGCCATCAGGGCAAGGGTCGCGCCGGTGCGGTGGGGGGATTCAAAGAAGATCAGTGTTGCCGGAACCCGGGCAAGCTCCGCCAGGCGCTTGCTTTTCGGCCCGCCTTTTTGCGGCAGGAAGCCGGCAAAGAGAACGGTGTCACTCGGCAGGCCGGAAGCGACCAGCCCGGCGAGCGGGGCAGAGGCTCCCGGAACGGGAATGACGTTGTAACCTTCCGCCACCACGTCGCGGACAAGCCGGTAGCCCGGATCGGAGACCAGCGGCGTGCCCGCATCGGAAACGAGGGCGACGGCCCGTCCGGCCTGAAGCTCCGCCAGGATCCTCGGCCGCTGCCTGTCGGCATTGTGCTCGTGATAGGCAAGAAGCGGCGTCTTGAGACCGAATTTCCGCGTCAGCGTGGCGGTCACTCTTGTATCTTCGCAGGCGATGACGCTGCTGGCAGCCAGTGTCTCCAGCGCCCGCACCGTGATGTCGCCGAGGTTGCCGATCGGGGTGGAGACGATGTAGAGCCCCGGCTCCAGATTGGGCGCGGAAAAGGCGTGTTCGGAGAGGCTGTAGCGGTTCTTGTCCGCCGCCGGCGGGGGACTGTCGGTTCCCATCGGGCGTCCTTTCACGCTGGTCCGGATCTCCGGCCATCCTGCGCAAGCCCTGACGGCAAGGCGACCTGAACAGCGACTGCGGCAACCGGCGAATCCGGTCTCCGGGTTACGGATTTCTTCCTTGCGCTACCTGCTGGGCGCAACCGATGCAAGGCAAATCCACTGTTGATCAGGCGGATACGGCATTGAAACACCGCTAAAACTGGACATGCCTGCAGTGAATACGTAAGTCTTCTGGTAAGGGTGACGACGGAACAGGGCAAGTGGAATGCGGGTCAAAAACGTGCATCGGAGCAGACGGTTGGTTTTGAAATCGGTGCTGGCGGGCGCCAGTGCATTGCTGCTTGCCGGATGCATGGGCTCAACTCTCGGCTCGCTGCCGGGCGACCAGGTGCAGCCGGGCGCCCAGCCGCAGGTCACCGGCGAGGTGATCGGCACAGGCAGTGTCCGCGTCGGATTGCTGCTGCCGCTGTCGAGCAATGGCGGCAACGCTTCCATCGGAACGGTTTTCAAGAATGCCGCCACGCTGGCGCTGCAGAATTTCCCGAGCGCCGATGTCCAGCTGCTGGTGAAAGACACCAACGGCACCGCCGAGGGCGGCCGGGCCGCAGCGCAGGCGGCAATTTCGGAGGGCGCGGAACTGATCCTCGGCCCCGTGTTCGCCCCCGCCGTTTCCGGCGCCGCCACCGCAGCGCGCGCGACGGGCGTGCCGGTGATCGCCTTTTCGACGGACACATCCGTCGCCGCGAGGGGTGTCTATCTACTGAGCTTCCTGCCGGAGAGCGACGTCAAGCGCACGATCAGCTATGCCAACAGCCAGCAGAAGAGCTCCTATGCCGCGCTCATTCCCGAAGGGTCCTACGGCGCTGTCGTGGAGGCCGCGTTCCGCCAGGAAGTCGGGCAGGGAGGTGGCCGCATCGCCACCATCCAGCGTTACAAGCTGAACGGCACCGATACGTCCGATCTGATCGCCAAGACACAGGCGCTGCAGCCGGTAATGAACAACATCGACGCCCTGTTCGTGCCGGCAGCCGGCGGCGTTCCGGGGCTTGTCGTGCAGACGCTGGTCAGCCAGAACGCCAATCTTGGCCGGGTCAAGCTGCTGGGTTCGGGCCAATGGGACACCGCGCAGGAGAAAAGCAATCCTGTGCTGGCCGGTGCCTGGTTCGCCGGTCCGGAGGACAAGAGCTTTCAGGCGTTCGCCCAGCGCTACCAGAGCGCCTATGGATCGGTGCCGCCGCGCAATGCCAGTCTCGTCTATGACGGTGTGACACTCGCCGCGGGCCTGATCCGCTCCGCCGGGCAGCAGCGCTTTCAGCAGAGCATCCTGACCAACCGTGACGGTTTCATCGGCATTGACGGATTGTTCCGCTTCCAATCCAATGGCCTCAACCAGCGCGGCCTTGCGGTCTACCAGATCACCGGCAGCGGCGCGCAGGTGATCTCCCCGGCACCGAGGGATTTCCGGTCCGGGTTCTGACTTTAACCGCCATCACCGGGAGTATGGGGTCAAGATGCTGAGCGGCAAACAGATCGTGCTGATCATCAGCGGCGGTATCGCGGCCTACAAGTCCCTCGATTTGATCCGGAGGCTGAAGGAACGCGGCGCCCGTGTCATTCCGGTCATGACCGGTGGCGCGCAGGAATTCATCACCCCCCTGGCCGTCGGCGCGCTGGCGGCGGAGAAGGTGTTCACCGGTCTGTTCGACCGGGAAGCCGAGCATGATGTCGGCCATATCCGCCTGGCGCGGGATCACGACCTGATCCTGGTTGCCCCGGCGACGGCGAACCTGATGGCCAAGGTTGCCCATGGCATCGTCGACGATCTGGCGACAGCGGTGCTGCTTGCGACGGACAAGCCGGTTCTGGCTGCCCCCGCCATGAACCCGAAAATGTGGCAGAACCCGGCAACCCGGCACAATCTGGCGGTTCTTGAAGACCGCGGCATCCGCTTTTGCGGGCCTGCCGCAGGCGAGATGGCGGAAAAGGGCGAGGCCGGAACCGGCCGGATGAGCGAACCGCTGGAGATCGTGGCCGCCGTACAGGACGTGCTGCGCGACAAGGACCTGGAAGCCGGGCGTCTGCCGCTTGCCGGAAAACATGTGCTGATCACGTCCGGCCCGACCCACGAGCCGATCGATCCGGTGCGGTATATCGCCAACCGGTCTTCCGGCAAGCAGGGACACGCCCTGGCGGCGGCAGCTTATGCGGCCGGCGCGCGGGTGACACTGGTGTCAGGACCGGTCACTCTGCCCGCCCCGGCCAATGTGGCTGTGATCCAGGTGGAATCGGCCACCGAGATGCTGAAAGCGGTGGAGGCCGCGCTGCCGGCGGATATCGCCATCATGGCCGCTGCCGTCGCAGACTGGCGCATGGCGAGCGAAGGCACGCAGAAGATCAAGAAGGATGGCAGCGGCAGACCACCGGCGCTGGAGCTCACGGAAAATCCGGACATCCTGGCCACCATCGGCCATCACAAAAGCCTGCGGCCGAAGCTGCTGATCGGATTTGCCGCCGAAACAACCGATCTGGTCGACAACGCCCGCGGCAAGCTGGAGCGCAAGAACGCCGACTGGATAATTGCCAACGACGTCAGCCCGGCAACCGGCATCATGGGCGGGGATGCCAACACAGTCCGCCTTGTCAGCCGCAGCGGCGTCGAGGACTGGCCGCAAATGTCCAAGGCGGACGTTGCGCGGCGGATCATCGCCCGGGCGGCGGAGGTGCTGAAGACCTGAAGAAGGTTGGTGGCCTGTCTTGAAGGACGGGCGGCAAACCCGGGACAAGCGGCTCATGCTTCGAGACAGCGCTTGCGCGCTTCCTCAGCATGAGGGTGGAGGACGGTAACGGCTACACCGAACTTCCGAAATCGAAATAGCTCATGCTGATCGTGCCGTATTCGTAGCTGCGGTGCAGAAGGTCCGGTTTCGCATCCGGTCCGCCCGCCCCGAAGGCGAAGAAGAGGGGCAGGAGGTGTTCCTCGGTCGGGTGGTTGCGCCGGAAATCCGGTCCGGAGTCGAAGTCGCTGATGCTGTCGATCGAACCCGACTGCAGCCCCTCGTCCAGCCAGCCATCGAATTTTGTCGCCCAGTCCGGCACCGCCGAGCCATGCGGCTGGATCTCTCCGAGATTGTGGGTCGTGCTGCCTGAACCGACAATCAGGACACCCTGGTCCTTCAGGGGAGCAAGGCTCTGCCCGAGGGCGAATAGCGTTGATGGAATGCTGTCGCGGGGAAGCGACAGGGCGCTCACCGGGATATCGGCCGCCGGGTAGGCGAGCGAAAGAGGCACCCAGGCGCCGTGATCCAGACCCCAGCTGTTGTCCGGCTCGAAGTCATGGCCCCCGGCTTTCAGCAGGTGCGCGACCTCGCCGACCTGAGCCTCGCCGGCCACGGCAGGATAGGAAATCTCGTAAAGGGCTCGAGGAAAGCCGCGGAAGTCGTGATAGGTGCGCAAGGGACCCGGCGCGGAGAGCTTCAGCCCGTCCGTTTCCCAATGCGGAGAGAGAATGAGGATCGCCTTCGGTGGTGGACGGCCGGCGGCAAAGGACTTCAGGAACCGGCTCGCCGCCGTATCTTCAAGTGCCAGTGTCGGCGCGCCGTGAGCGAAAAACACCGCGCCGCCACCGGATTGCATGTCTGTCACTGTGCCACTCCCTGGATCTCCATTTCTTCGTCGTTTGAAGATAGAGACTTCAGAGGTTCCCGGTAGATGTCATTCCGGAGATTATTTGTTCCGGATTTTTGAACAATCGACCGGGAAACACTTGCTTCGTTCAGGCTTTTTACGGCCCGACCCTGACTTTGGCCGTTTATTTGTAGCCCAGGTTGATCAACTGGACGCGCCGGTTGACTGCCGCGTCCGGCTTGGACGGATCGCGAAGCTGTTCCTCGCCAAGACCGACGGCGAACAGATACTGGCCCGGCACCTGGAAGGTCGTGACCAGCGCCTCACGCACCGCTTGCGCGCGTTTGATGGAGAGGTCCAGGTTATATTGGCGCGGGCCCTTGGCGTCGGTGTGACCGACGATAACGAAGGTCTGACCCTGCAGATACGGCGTGTGAAGCGCATCGGCGATCAATCCGACCGTCTCGTATGAATCCGGGCGGATACGGTCGGAATCGAATTCGAAGGTGATCTCGACGTTGAACTGGCGCAAGGTCGCCAACTTGGCCGACAGAGGCATGTCGTGCGGAGAATTGGCTCCGGGATATTTCCGGATGTTCTCGATCGCCGCCTTCTGCATCTGGTCGGCGGTCAGGTCCACTTCCTGCTGCGCCCCTTGCAGGGAGTTGATGATTTCATTGCGGTTCAGTTTGGTTTGTGCGGCAGCGCCGACGCTGGAAACAGCGAGAATTGCCGCCGAAAGACCGGCCAGAAGATATGTTTTCATAAGAATTCTCCAAAAACCGGTGTTAGCGGTAACCGGCCAGATCAATGGCGGTGTTGCATTTCGCGCTGACGGAAGGTTGGGCTTTCAACAGGCAGCGAAGAATATGTCCCGCGCCTTCCTTGACGCCCTTGCAGTATTGCGCCGAGTCACGGCTGCAGATCTGCGCGACCGATGCCTGGGCAGCCAGCCGTTCCCGAATCAGCGAAAGAACGGTCACCCGGTCGGCATTGCATTTCGCCGAGACTTTCGCCTTGTTCTTTTCAAGACAATTGGTGATCCCGTTGTTGGCAAGAGAAGCCGACTTGCAGTAGGTCTCGATGTCCTTGCCGCAGCTCGCGCCCAGCATCTTGATAGCTTCGGCGAAGCCGACGGTCTGTGCGACGGCCGGCGCCGATGCAAGCATCGCAAAGGCCGTAATCGCAAATATCAATTGTCTCATATTGCTTGTCTCCCAAATCGGCCCGAGGCCGTGGCACCATCGTTATGCGCCGGAGTGTTTCAGGAGAACGCCGCGACCGCAAGTAGGTGCTGCCATTTCCTCTGCCGGGATACTTGCTGCAATTGCCGCCCGGTTCTTGACAGGAAGCGCCGAATATCGTCACTCAGCCGGGACCTCACAGCCGGAAACCGACGATGCAAATTTCCCTGGAACTGAAGCGCCTTGACCACGGCAGGGATCTCCCGCTTCCCGCCTATCAGTCCGATCTGGCCGCGGGGCTCGATCTCCTCGCCGCTGTCGGCGAATCGCTGGTTCTTGCGCCGGGAACGAGAGCGCTGATCCCCACCGGGCTTGCCATGGCCCTGCCGACCGGTTTCGAGGCGCAGGTCCGGCCGCGCTCCGGCCTTGCCGCCAAACATGGCGTCACGGTTCTGAACACACCCGGCACGATCGACGCGGATTATCGCGGCGAGGTGAAGGTCATCCTGATCAATCACGGTGACGCGCCATTCGAAATCAGCCGCGGCGACCGGATTGCCCAGATGGTGATCGCGCCCGTGCTCCAGGCGCAAATTCTGGAAGTCACCGAGTTGACGGACACGACGCGCGGGGCCGGCGGGTTTGGCTCGACCGGCAGAAGCTGAACCGCCGGGGACCTCTGATGAAACCAGGCCTTGTCATTTTCGATTGCGACGGCGTTCTCGTCGATACCGAACGCATGGCGAACCGAACCATGGCCGCCATTGTCACCGACCTCGGCTATCCGATGACCGGACCGCAATGCCAGCAGCAGTTCATGGGCCGGACACTGGAAAACGTGCAGGAGCTTGTCGAGGAACTGACCGGCAGGACCTTGCCGCCAGACTGGCCGGATCAGGTGCGCGACCGGGATCTGGAAGCCTTCAAGGCCGGCGTGGATGCCATTGACGGCATCGAGGCGGTTCTGGACGATCTGAATCGACGCGAGGTGCCCTATTGCGTTGCCTCTTCCGGCAAATACCGGAAAATGCACACGACGCTCGGCAGCTCCGGTCTCTTGCCGCGGCTGAGCGACAGATTGTTTTCGGCGGAAGACTGCGAAAAAGGCAAACCGGCCCCGGATGTCTTTCTTCTTGCCGCCCGGACAATGGGCCACCGGCCGGAAAGCTGTGCCGTCGTCGAGGACAGTGTGCCGGGCGTTCTGGCCGCCAGGGCGGCGGGCATGCGCGCCTTCGCCTTTGTCGAGGACCCGGCCTGCGACCGGGACGCGATGCGCGCAGCGGGCGCGGTGCTTTTCGAGGCCATGGCGGAGCTTCCGGACCTGCTGTTTTCCAAAACATGAGCTTTTCGGGGAAAAAGGTTTTACCGGCGTGGCGGTAAAGGCATCTCACACCCCTTAAAACTTTCCAATGGCCGTATTATCTTAGCCCACCAACCAATCAGGATTGCACGGCTTTCCTGTGCTGCCAATGCCAACAGGTTGCTTCAGGGAGACATCGATGACCATCAAGACCAGCGGCCGGGGAAAAATCTATTCCTCCATCACGGATACCATCGGCGACACACCGATCGTCAGACTGGACCGTCTCGCGAAGACCCATGGCGTCAAGGGTAACCTGCTGGCCAAGCTGGAGTTCTTCAATCCGATCTCCAGCGTCAAGGACCGTATCGGTGTCGCAATGGTCGAGGCGATGGAAGCCGACGGCAGGATCGTGCCCGGCAAGACTACGCTGGTGGAGCCGACATCCGGTAATACCGGCATTGCACTAGCCTTTGTTGCCGCCGCCAAGGGCTACCGGCTGATCCTGGTGATGCCGGAGACCATGTCCGTCGAGCGCCGCAAGATGTTCAAGATCATGGGTGCGGAACTGGAGTTGACCGAAGGCCCGAAAGGCATGAAGGGCGCGATCGCCCGCGCCGAAGAGCTGCTGGGCGAGATCGAGGGCTCGGTAATGCCGCAGCAGTTCGAAAATCCGGCCAACCCGGAAGTTCACCGTAATACCACGGCGGAAGAAATCTGGAACGACACGGACGGCAAGGTGGATGTCTTCGTTTCCGGCATCGGCACCGGCGGCACCATCACCGGGGTTTCCCAGGTGCTCAAGACGCGCAATCCCGATGTGCATGTGGTTGCGGTAGAACCGGCGGACAGCCCGATCCTGTCCGGCGGCCAACCGGGTCCGCACAAGATCCAGGGCATTGGCGCGGGCTTCATCCCGGCCATTCTGGACACGTCCGTCTACGATGAAGTGCAGACCGTTGCCAACGAGGACGCCTTTGCGTTGGCGCGCGAGATCGCCAGGACCGAGGGCGTGCCGGTCGGTATATCCTCCGGCGCCGCCCTGAGCGCCGCCATCCGGGTCGGTCAGCGGGACGAGATGGCGGGCAAGAACATCGTCGTGATCATCCCGTCCTTTGCCGAACGTTACCTGTCGACTGCGCTGTTCGAAGGCCTGTAGAGCATGTCGCGTTAAATCGAATTCAGAAAACCGCCCGAACGCATTTGCCACGCAAACGCCGCCTCGGGCGTCTTCCTGAAACCATGAATCTGCTTAAACGTGACACGCTCCAGGACCCGGCCCAATAAATCGGGCTGAAATGACGCGCAGGGTGCCGACGGTCATGGTCATGCCGGCACCGGCTGGGGCAGGTGCCGCGCGATTTCCTCCAGATGGACGTGACCGGTTCCGCAGCAGCCTCCCCAGATGTCCATATGCGGATGGCGCCTGAAGACATCGGCCATCAGCCGGCCGAGCTCTTCCGGGTCGCCTTCCTCCAGATGGCCGAGCTTGCAAAGCGCGATCTTGTCCATCTTCGCGGCGTTCGGCCGGATGGAGCGAAGGCGGGAGGTCCAGTTCCAATCCTCGAGCGCCGGTTCGAATTCCTGGGGGTGGGAACAATTGAGGGAGTAGAACGCGGGATAACCGTTTGTGGCTTCGTCGACGATTGCGATCGCCCTCGACAAAGGAAACCCGGATTTGAGGCGGTGCGTGCTGTCGAGAGAAAAGGACACCGCGACCGGCAGGTTCAACCGGCGGGCCGCCCGGACGACACCGATCGCCTCCGCCGGATTGTTGAAGGTCAGCGCCCAGACAAGATCCACTCCGGCCCGTGCGAGGGTTTCGATCTGCACCGAATGATACTCCTCGGCAGACTCCTCCGTGACCGACATGTTCAGCCCGTAGGCGTCGCCGCGCGGTCCGACATATCCGCTAAACAGCATTGACGGTATATCCGCTTCATATTCGGCGGCCACATCCTTCAGAAACTGGATCGATCGCAGGTTCGCCTCGGCCAGCGCACTCGCGGAATAGCCGAGCTTTGCACCCCAGTCCGGGCTCGCCCGGTAGTCGAAACCGCCGATAAGGGCCGAATGGCCGTATCTCGCCACGACATCGAGATAGCGCCGGTACATACCGCGGATGACATCCGCGGACTTCCGCTTTTCAAGCAGCGGAAACATTGCGAATTCCGGGAGCTCGAAGCCCCATTTGTACATGATTTCGGTCTCTGTACCGCCCTCGGTCAGGTAGTATCTGCCGGGGATCGGCGACGGAAAAGTCTTGCCGCTCATGGTTTTAGTCCTCATGGAAGTTGAAAATAGACAGGGAATGTGCGTCCGGCCGCAGGCCGAGGTCGCGCAGAAGGTGCGGGTCGAGCCCTTGCAGACTGCCCTTCACAGGGCGGGATCGAGGTTTCTTCCTGAAAAAACGGCCAATCCCGGCGACGAAACCGAAGCCGGGACAGAGCCGCGCAGGGCGGGGAAATATTGTCATCTTGAAATCACCAGCAAAAATGTTCTTGCGAAGGAACGGAAGTTCCCGTTTACGCCGTCATAGATGGAGGAAGGCGGCGTCCGGCGATAGAAGACCCGTGGTCAAGTTTCCGGATTGCGCAAATTGTCTATTATTATCAGATATTTATGGATCCAGCCGGGAATAAGGTCCGGCCGGGTCGTCCCGCGACTTGACCGCCGGTACAGTGGTCATGCCCCGCGCCGGACGCTAAGCCGCCTTGACGTGCTGCGGTCACGGCGCACAATTGTGCGGTTATGGAACGAGAATTGAAAAATGAAGTGGTTCGAGGCGGAAGATGGCCAAGGCGCAGTCGAAACGTGAGCTTATCCTCGATATTGCCGAGGCGAGCGTTCTATCGAAAGGCTTCGGTGGAACCTCCATCGACGAAATCATTTCCGCGGCGGACATCACCAAGAGCGGATTTTTCTACCATTTCAGGGACAAGAACCAGCTCGCCAGGGCACTGCTGCAAAGATATCTCGATACCGAAAACGCGATCCTGGACGATATTTTCGACCGCGCCCGCGACCTGCACGGGGATCCGCTGCATTCCTTCCTGATCGGACTGAAACTGTTCGCGGAACTGATGGAAGACCTGCCGAACGGTCACCCAGGCTGTCTTGTGGCAACGGTTGCCTATTCGGAACGCATGTTCGACCAGGAGGTGCGCGACCTGAATCGACAGGCTATTCTGACCTGGCGGGAACGCTTTCTCGGAGTGTTGAAGGAAATCGCCGCCATTTATCCGCCCCGGGACGACGTGGACCTTATGACGGTTGCGGACATGATCACCGGGACCGTCGAGGGTGGCATCGTCCTGTCCCGTGCGGTCGGGGAGACCGCCGTTCTCCCGCAACAGATCGTTCTTCTGCGGTCCTACATCAGGCTCCTCTTTTCACCTGCTCTTTGACGCCCGCCCTTTGGTTCCTCCCAGGGCCCGGATCATGAATACCGGTCCTTTACCGAGCAGCCGGATCATCGTAGGGGCCACCACCCGGTTATCCTTCCCGGTGGTGCAGGATCCTGCCGATGGTGTTCATGAGAAGCTGCGCGGCAAGGGTGCTGGTGGAGCCGGTCGGATCGTAGTCCGGTGCGACCTCCACCAGATCCAGGCCCGCGATGGTCCCGCGTCTGGCCAGCCCGTCGATCAGTTCAAGCACCTCGTAATACAGGAACCCGCCATGACTGGGGGTTCCCGTGCCCGGCGCGATGGAAGGATCGAAGGCGTCGATATCGATGGTCAAGTAGTAACGGGCGCCTTCCGGAATACGGGCCAGCATCCCTTCGACCCCGAGCTTGCGCACATGGCGCACGGACTGGATGTCGGACCCCATGCGGCGGGCATCCTCATAGCCTTCCCGCGCCGTTGACGAGACGTTGCGGATGCCGATCTGGGAAAGTCCGGTCACATAGGGTTTTTCCGCCGCGCGGCGCATGGGATTGCCGTGGCCGTAACGGACCCCGTGGCGTTCGTCGACAAAGTCCAGATGCGCATCGATCTGCACCACATGCACGGGTTCCTGCCCGTCGAAGGCGTTGATGCAGGGAATGTTCACCGAGTGATCGCCACCCAGGACCACCGGCAGGGCGCCAGCTTCCAGGATCTTGCGCACACCGAATTCGATCCGCTTGTGGCTTTCCATTGTGTCGGTGTGGACGATATCCGCGTCGCCGATATCGACAATGCGCGTCGTTTCCGCCGGCAGATAGGTGATGTCATCCTCGAAATCATAGGCGCCGCCATGGCCGAAGGAAAACAGCGTCGAGGCTTCGCGGATGGCGCGCGGACCCATGCGGGCGCCGGAGCGCCACTGGGTGCCCATATCGAAAGGTGCACCCATGACGGCGACATCCGCGTCGATGGCATCCCAATCCGGCTGATAAGGGTATTTTCCGAAAGTGCAGATACCGACAAAAGGCAGATTCAGCCGCCCGCCTTCATAGCCGTGTGACGCCCCGTCCGATGACATACCACGCACTCTCCTGATCTGATCCGAAGCGCCACTACAACACCGATCAGGAGCCCGGGAAAGTATCTGCGCCGTTCAATGCGGCGCGGGTGCCGCATGCCTGTTCATTGCAAACCACCCCTAGCTCAGACCTGCGGCTTTTCTGAGCGCTGCGTTGATACGGTCCTGCCAGCCGGGGCCGTCCTCCTGAAAGTGCGCCAGAACATCACGGTCTAGGCGCACGGACACCGTTTCCTTGCCCACGGGCACCGCCGTTCTGCCGGACTTGGGCGCCTCTTCGACCGGTTTTGTCGTTGCCGACTTGAACAGGGACTCCGCCCTTTCAATGGCGCTGGTATGTCGGCGGGGCGGTTGAGCCATGTTGTGATTCCAATGTTTGAGTATGTGGCGCCCAGCATAGCCGGAAAACACAAAGATACAGACTCTAAATTGTGTTTTCTGGCTGTCGTTACCTTGCTGATCGCAAGGTCAAAGGCCTGGCGGGCAGGACCCTTTATGCCGCCCGGCGCGACATGTCCTGACCGCGATAACTCATCGCCTCTGCAAGGTGGATACGGCTGACGCTGTCCTGGCCGTCGAGATCGGCGAGTGTGCGGGCGAGTTTCAGGACACGGTGATAACCGCGGGCGCTGAGTTGCAGCGTTTCGGCGGCCTGACGCAGAAAGGCGACGCCCTGGTCGTCGGTCCTGGCCATGGTCTCGACGATGGCGGCCGGGGCCTGGGCATTGGTCCGGCAGGAAACGCCGAACTCCAGAAAACGCTGTCCCTGTATTCTGCGGGCCTCGGCGACGCGCTCCGCCACCGTTGCGGAGGGTTCGGCCTCCGCCGGACCGATCAGGTCGGCCGCGGTGACGGCGGGCACTTCGATCCTCAGGTCGATCCTGTCGAGGAACGGACCCGACACGCGGGCCTGATAGTCGGTGACGCAACGCTCGCCCCGGCGGCACTGGTGGCCGGGTTCGCCGGCATGGCCGCAGCGGCAGGGATTCATGGCGGCGATCAGCTGGATGCGCGCCGGGTAGGTGACCCGGTGATTGGCGCGGGCGATCACCGCCTCGCCGGATTCCAGCGGCTGGCGCAGGCTGTCGAGCACCTGCGGATTGAATTCCGGCAATTCATCCAGAAACAGCACGCCATTATGAGCGAGCGAGACTTCGCCCGGCCGGGCCTTCAGACCCCCGCCGACAAGGGCCGCCATGGAAGCGGAATGGTGCGGCGCGCGGAACGGTCTTCGGTCGGTCAGCTTGCCTTCGGCCAGTTCACCGGCCAGCGAGGCGATCATCGAGACTTCCAGAAGCTCGCGCGGGGTGAGCGGCGGCAGGATCGACGGCAGGCGGCTCGCCAGCATGGATTTTCCCGACCCCGGAGGACCGGTCATCAGCAGATTGTGGCCGCCGGAGGCAGCGATCTCCAGGGCGCGGCGGGCGCTTTCCTGTCCCCTGACCTCGGCAAGATCCGGCATGTCACCCGCACGCCCCTGAAGTTTCGCCGCGGGACGGGACAGGACCTGGGTGCCCTTGAAATGATTGGCGAGCTGAATGAGGGAACGAGGCGCCAGAATATCCATGTCCGGATCGGCCCAGGCGGCTTCGCCGCCGCTCGCCTCGGGGCAGATGAGGCCCTTGCCTAGTGCGTTCGCACCCATGGCGGCGGGCAGAACACCGGCGACGGGCGCCAGCGTGCCGTCGAGGCCGAGTTCCCCGAGCACCACGAAGCCTGCCAGGAATTCCGCCGGAATCGCGCCGATGGCCGCCATGACGCCCAGCGCGATCGGGAGATCGTAATGCGAGCCTTCCTTGGGCAGGTCGGCCGGCGCCAGATTGACGGTCACGCGCTTGGCCGGCAGCGCCAGGCCCGAGGCGGACAGGGCGGCGCGGACACGTTCACGGCTTTCGGCTACCGCCTTGTCCGGCAGACCGACAATGGTGAAGGCAACCATGCCCGGCCCGACATGCACCTGCACATCCACAGGCACTGCCTCAATTCCCTGAAACGCGACTGTCGTTACCTTGCTGACCATGCCCCAAATCTTCAAAAAGGCTCATGAGGAAAGTAGATCCCAAACAAGCACACAAGGGCAAAAGGCGCAAGAACAAATGTGGAACGGATGGACTTCCGGCGCGGCTGGCGCGTCCGGCGGCATGCCGGAATTCAACATCGACTGGAACCTGACCGGTCCCCTGGCCGTTAAGTCTCAAGACCTTCGGGACGGGTCGATCCTGCCACTGTCAAGATTACCCGACGATCGCGGCGGACAGATTCAGGAGACCCGTCATGAGCGGTATCCACCGTCACATAAAACGAGGAGCTCGCGTTGCTCGCGATGGCTCTCATCCGTTCGTTACAAGAGGACCGGCACCATGAAAAATTCCTACCTGCGCTTCCTGGCGATGATCGCCGCTTCGACAGCGGTCATGTTCGGGCTGATGTATCTGAATACCTACGCGGCCGATCACATCTATTTCAGTGAAACGCGGCTTTTCATGGCACTCTATATGGGCGCGGCCATGGCGGTGGTCATGCTTGCCTTCATGCTGAACATGTACCGCAACCGCTTCGCGAATATTGCGATCCTGGCCGCAGCGGCGATCCTCTTTTCCGCTTCGCTCTATCTGGTGCGCAGCCAGGAAACGATCGGTGACGTTGCCTGGATGAAAGCCATGATCCCGCATCATTCCATCGCCATCCTGACCAGCCGGCGCGCGGAGATAACCGATCCCCGTGTGCGCGACCTTGCCGACGGCATCATTGAGGCTCAGGTCCGGGAAATCGCGGAAATGAAACAGCTGATACGGGATCTGGAAAGCACTTCCACCAGGGTCAGCATACTAAGCGACCGACCGTGACAAGGCGGAAAGGGCGCAGGTACTTTAGGTGTCAGGTTACGACGCCAGGTTACGACGCCAGGTTCCGGTATAGCCATTGGCGCGGGTAAGCATGTCGTCCAGATACCTGGGAACGCAGAACCTGTCGCTTGTGGCGAGCCGGTTGACTTCCAGCCATTCGGAAACCAGCTCGATCATCCTGTCCGGATCCTTTTCGAACATGGCCCGGCAAAGCGCCATATCGAGTTGAACGTCTTTTTTTCTCTCAGAGGATACGATCATGGGTTCCAACCGCGATTTCCTTATCAATCATTGCGTGCTTGAATGAAGCCTACAATCTTTAAGAAATCCAGCAAATAGCGGTTATACGGATGGTCGACACCATAATGCGGTGTTATGCCCGACTTTCTGCTTATTCCGGTATTTTGAACAACGTCAATCCGCAGCATAGAACGCCGGCCGCGACAAACAGCGCCGAGTGACCGATCACCGGTATCAGGAATCCGCCGACGACCGGGCCGACACCCTGGCCCAGAGAAAGCAGGAAGAAGGTAAATCCAAAGCCGATGGATGGGGTTTCCCGGAAAATCCGCATGCTCCACATGCCGAACAGGGCGGTCATCACAATGAACCCGGTGCCGAAGCTGGCCGCAGACACGTAGATACCGAGCCGGGTACCGATGAGCAGCGGCAAGGCGCCAATGGCCGCCCCGACGGCAAGCGCCAGCACCAGATAAGTACGGCGCAAACCCCACCTGTTGACGAGCCCTCCGGCAAAACAGCCGGTCACGCCTGCAATTCCGAGAACGATCCAGAACAGGACCGCGTCACGGGGATTTCCTGTAAGCGTCCATAACAATTCGACGGCATAGGTCCAGAAAACCGCCGTGATAACCCCGAAAAGAAGTGCCGCGAGAAACAGCGGTCTGGCGGCCCTGTGAAACAGAAAGCCGAGCGAAACCCTCATCGCCGTCTTTCCCGGCAAATTGTTGCGCTTCGGCAGCGTCGCCATGTTCCAGAAGGTGACGGCCAGCGCAACGGCGGCGAAGATCAGCCAGGCCAGACGCCAGTTTTCGCCCGCATAAAGGGCCAGCGGCCCCGCGAAGGCCACGCCGAAGCCGGTTCCGGAATTGATCCAGGCATAAACGGAATTCTGCCGGCGCTGTTCGGTGTAACGGACAATGACGTCAGAGAAGGGCGGATAAGAAAGCCCCGGGCTCGTTCCGGCAATGAAGACGCCGAGCGCAAGGGTCAACGGATCCGGAGCCGCGCCGATGATCGCCATGCCCGAAGCCGCGGCGAAGCCGCCCAGAACAATCGGCAACCGGGGTCCGACAGCGGTGGACAGCCAGGATCCGGCAAAGGTCGCTGCCAGATAACCCATATAGGATGCCCCGGCAATCAGACCGATCATCTCCGGTGACAGGCCGAATTCCAGACGTATTTCCGGCAGGAACAGTCCGAAGCAATAGCGCGCCAGGCCGTATGTCACGGCCACGATGGCGAGACCCGGCGCGGTCACGCTACGGGTCATCGCGGCGTTGCCGCTATCTCCGGCGCGAGAGCTGGAAATGAAGTGTTTCGTCATCGGTCAGGGCCTCGCCGGCAATCTCGAAATATCCGCCGTGCCGCCGATAATGACGGTACTGCTCAAGGGTCAATTTCAGGCAGAAGTTGGAAACGTGCAGATTTCTTCCTTTGATTGTATCTGAAAATTCTTCTCCCAGGATAGCCACCCTGGCCGTCCGGCCGTCCTGAAAGGGCACCGGAAGCAGAAAGAACCTGTTCAATGTCGGTGCGACGCGGTCGATCGCCTGTTCGAAGGCAATGCGCGAAAATCGCTGCATGGCGGGATGGGCGTAAAATCCCGGTATCTTCTCGATCTGCGGGTCCGCATAAAGCTGGCTTTCCGATAACAGCAAGTCACCGGGGCGCACGATGTCCCGAAGCCAGCCGTTCACCGTGTCAGGGTCATCGTTGCCTTCCTGAAAGCCCAGCATGGTTACAAGCGCGGCCGGGCCGCCGGCCTCGACGGCATCGCTCAGACGGAAGGCGTCAAAACTTGTGGTGATGAATTCCAGAGGCGTTTCGGGCAGAATTTCCCGCAAGGCAGGACGCATATGCGAAACCGACATCGGATTGATATCGACCGCGACATACCGGTCTATGACGACGCCCAGTTCCATAAGCGTCCTGAGAATGAAGCCGGTCTTGACCGGCTCCGGCCCGAGTTCGACATAGACCAGCGGACCGGAGCCAACCGTCCCGGCGATTTGCGCGCAGATCTGCAGAAGTGCGTCCCGAAAGGAATTCCCCTTTTCGTTCAGGCGGCCCAGCGTCGGGGAGCCGATACCGGTCAGGTTCAGCTCCCGCATGAGCCTGAACACTTCGTCGAGATGGTCGGTGGCGCTCTCCCGCCGGCCGGCATTTGTGTATTTCACCCTGTTGTCCTGCGTGACGATACGGTCGAGGCTGAACTCGGTGTGCCAGGCAATCGTCCGGTGCACTCTTTGCTGCAGCGACAAGAGGGGTTCGTTTGCTTCCCGATAGTCCGTTTGGCCGGCTGAAAGCGCTAGAGTCATATCGAATACCCACATTGACGAAAGAGACTCCCGGATTACGGGATTTTTTTTCGATAGATAAATTTATAATTGCAGCGCCCCATAATAGAACGTTATGCTTGAGTGGAACTGGATTGCAGAGTTCAGCCGAACCGCGGTTTTTCGTTGAAACGGAGATATTGAACCATGACTATCGGCCGTTTTAATATCGAGTTGCTGGAAGCCTTCGTCGCGGTAGCTGAAGCCGGCAACGTTACCCACGCCGGATCGAAGCTGAACCGCACGCAGCCCTGTGTCAGCACCCAGCTCAGACGCCTGGAGGAGCGGGTCGGCAAACCGCTGATCGAACGCAATGCCCGCACCATGAACCTGACGGCAGCCGGGCGAATACTCTATCAGCACGCGACCGACATACTCAAATCCCATGACGAGGCACGCCTGCGCCTGTCGGCTCCCGAACTGACCGGGACCGTCCATGTCGGTCTGCCGGAGTGGTACGCGACCGGTCAGCTGCAATCGATTTTCTGCAATTTCGTAAAGATCCATCCGAATGTGAAACTGGAAATGACGGTCGCGGACAGCGCAACGCTGCACGAGATGCTTTCGAACAACGAGATCAATCTGGCGATCGCGCTGGTCTCGCCCTCCAGGGCCAAACCGGCGGGGGTCGTCGAGGAACCCCTGCACTGGGCGGTGAGCGAATCCTGTCCGTTGACGGATCCGCTTCCCCTGATCCTGTTCCCCGAGCCCTGTCCTTTCCGTGAGCTGGCGTTCAGCGCCCTGGCCCGCGCCGGCAAGCAATGGTACGAGCGCATCACGACGACAAGCGTCGCCGCCGCGCAGGTCGCGGTTCTGTCCGGAGCCGGGATCAGCTGCCTGCCTTCGGGCGCTATTCTGGACGGGTTCAAGATTCTCAAGGAGCACAACGGCTTCCCGAGCCTGCCTTCAACGGAACTGGCAATCTATACCCAGTCGAAAACACAATCGCCCATCGTCGACTATCTCGAGGTGCACCTCAACGACCTGCTGGAAAGCGCGATTGCGCCCCGATCGGCGCTCGCCGGCAAGATGCAGCCGGACCTTCGGGTGGTGTGATCTGCCTGCGGCGACCGTCGACAGCCAGACAGGCAACCCCTCCGGCTTTCTGACGAGCTGAAAAGCGAATCAGTCGCGTTGTCCGGGGCAGAATGCTGGCAGGCAGGGCCTATTTTCTCCCTTGGCCGCTAGACACACATCTTATTATTCGCATGTTTGAAATATTTTTCTCCGAAGAAACACGTAGATACTGGCATTTCTCGAGTCGGCATTCGTATCATTAACAATTCATTCAACACCTCTTTCCACCTTTACAACAAAGGATTGGAGAGATCATGAATACAATCAGGGCAAAATTGACGGTACTATTTGTTGTTCTGGCGCTGCTTGGCGCCGGATCGGCATTTTCCCTCAGCGAATTTCTGACGAACAAACTCACCGACATGGCGCTGGCTCGCGAGGTGACCGCTGCCGAACGGGCTCTTCAATCGCGCATCCAGGCGGACAGCAGGCAGGCCTTGCTGATGGCAACCGTCGTCGCGGGCCAGAAGGGTGTCCAGGAAAAACTGGCCGCAGGGGACCGGGATGGACTCGCCGCCGAATTCGTTCCGGCCTTCGGCGCCCTGAAAACAACCTACGACATCCGCCAGTTCCAGTTCCACCTGCCACCGGCGGAAAGCTTCCTGCGGGTTCACAAGCCGGAAAAATTCGGCGACGACCTGTCCGGCTTCCGGCACACGGTCGTGGCGACAAATACCCGCGGCGCACCCATATCCGGACTGGAAAAAGGTGTCGCGGGCCTTGGAAACCGCGGGATCGCTCCAATCGTTCACGACGGGTCCCACGTCGGTTCGGTGGAATTCGGCCTGAGCTTCCACGAAAAATTCGTGGAGCAGTTTACAACGGAAACCGGCGTGCCGCTGGCGGTGGTGATCGACACCCCGGATGGCACGAAGGTGATCGGATCTCAGCTCCCCGAAGGCCTGGACCCGGAAGCCGCCCTGGCGGACATTGCCGCAGGCTCAGTGACGGATGCGAGTGGCCGGTATCATCTCGACGCCATCACCCTCACGGATTTTTCCGGTCAGGACGCCGCATCGGGTATTCTCGCAATCGACCAGACCCCCTACACGGCCATCCGCAACTTCGGCCGGATCCTCGGCGCCGGCGCGGCAATTGCCCTGCTGGCCATTGCCGCGGCCGGTATCTTTTACGCAAACCGCAATATGTTCGCACCGCTGCAGGTTGTTACGAGCCAGATTTCGGAGCTGGCCGAGGGCAATGCCAACCAGGATATCGAGGGAATGGCGCGGACCGACGAGGTCGGCAATATCGCCCGGGCCGTGGACGTGTGCTGCGCCAACCGGCGAGCGCAAGTGGAGCTCGAAGGGGCGAAATCCCGCGAGGACGAAAACCAGAAGCAGCGCCAGAACACGGTTGACACCCTCATCGCCGATTTCAGGACAAGATCGGCGGAAATGCTGTCAGCGGTCACTCAGGTAAACGGTGAGCTGCAGGATACCGCCACGCTTCTGGAAAGTGTCGCCTCCTCGAGTGCGAGCCAGGCGGAAGGCGCAACGCATGCGTCGGAGGAAGCGGCCTCCAATGTGGAATCGGTCGCCGCCGCCACCGAGGAACTGGAATCGTCAACCAAAGAGATTGCCCAGCAGGTCGAGCGCACCACGGGTGTCATCGGCCAGGCAACCACCGGTGTCCAGGACACCAACGACACGATTTCCGGCCTGGCGACCGCCGCGGGCAAGATCGGCGAAGTGGTTACGCTTATCCAGGCGATTGCCGAGCAGACCAACCTTCTGGCGCTGAACGCGACCATCGAAGCGGCGCGCGCCGGTGAAGCCGGCAAGGGCTTCGCGGTGGTCGCCGCCGAGGTCAAGGAATTGGCGACGCAGACCTCAAAGGCAACGGAAGAGATCTCAAGCCAGATCGGCGGCATTCAGGCTTCGACGGAGGCCGCTGTCGGCGCGATGAAGGGAATTTCGGAAACAATGAACGATGTCAACGAATATACCTCGGCCATTGCCAGCGCCGTGACGGAACAGACGGCCGTGACATCGGAAATCAGCCGCAACATTCAAGGCGCCGCGCAGCAGACCAAGTCCATGGTCGGCAATATCAGCAAGCTGGACCATGCGGTCGCCGAAACGAACTCCTCTTCGGAAACCGTGAAGGCAAAGGCCGGCGAAGCCGTTCACATTACCGAGGAAATGCGGACGGAAATCGAGCGCTTCCTTGCCGCCGTCGCTGCCGCGTAGATCCACGTTCAGGCAGGTTAAACGGAACGACAAGCCGGGCTCTGATCTCCAGCGTGCGGTCGGGGGCCCTCTTCCTTCAGGGCCTGGCATGCCTCTTCCGGCGGCAGGCGACCTGGAAATGTATTCCGCCCGATACAACCGCCCGCAATCCCTGTAGCACATCATGGGATTGTCCCGGCAATCGGGTGCTTAGGCCCGATCAGGTATTTCCGGTCTCCGGGACCTGTGACATTCGGTTACAATTTCGCACCGGCAATGCCGCCTCGGGGCTTTGACGCCAGGGGAACATAAGGCTAGCCCTGTCATGGTGGGCCTTCAGCGAAGACAACCCTCTCGTCTTCAACCGGAACAGGACAGTTGTGACCTCATGTCGTTCAAACGCATTGTTTTCTGGGCGCATCTCATCGTCGGCATCACTTTCGGCCTCGTCATTCTCTTGATGTCGGCAACGGGTGTGCTGCTGACCTACGAACGGCAGATCATCGCCTACATGGAACAGCGCGCGGTGGACAGGACGCCAGGCGCCCAACCGCTCACCGCGGACGAGATGGCGCGGAAGGTTCTCGAAAGCGGTGCTCAAGTCGGCAATTCTCTGGTCTTTTCGAATGCCGACGGCGCACCAGTCGAACTCTCCGTCAGCCGGCGGGAGACCAGCCTGCTCGACCCTTATTCCGGGATCCCTATCGACGACGCGGCGGAGACAACAAAAGCGTTTTTCGGCACAATCACCGTTCTGCACCGGTGGCTGGCCCTCCCGGGCGAAAGCCGCCAGGCCGGCCGGGCCGTCACCGGCGCCGCCAATCTCGGCTTTCTCTTCATCCTGGTCTCGGGGCTTTATCTGTGGTGGCCGAGGAAATGGACCTGGAGAGTGGTGAAGCTCAACGTGCTATTTCGCGGCAACCTGCCGACCGCCAAGGCTCGCGACTACAACTGGCACCACGTCTTCGGGATCTGGTCCCTTGTGCCACTGTTCGCAATTGTGCTTTCCGGCGTGGTGATCTCCTATCCTTGGGCAAGTGACCTGGTGGTCGCCGCGTTCGGGCCCGCCTCACCTCTCGAGGCAGGCCGCACTGCTCAGGGCGGTCCTCAGGGCCAACAACGGGCTGACGGCGATCCGGTCAGTCTTCAGGACATCGTGGCGACGCTCAAACAGGCAGAGCCCGCCTGGCGAACCGTTTCCATCAAACTTCCCCGGGAGCAGGCTGCGCGTGTCGTTGTCACTGTCGACACGGGCAATGGCGCGCAATTGTCGCGCCAGAAAACCTATACTGTTTCCCGCGTGACAGGCGATGTCCTTGGTGTCAGCGGCGTGGACGACCAGTCGCCCGGCCGGCGTGCCCGCGTGTTTCTCCGCTTCCTGCACACGGGCGAGGTTTACGGTCTTCCCGGACAGACTCTTGCGGGTCTCGCTTCCCTGGCCTCCGTCTTCCTGTTCTACACGGGTTTCGCACTGGCTTACCGCCGGCTGATCCAGCCGATTTTCCGGCGGCGTTCCCTGAACGCCTGATCCCTAATGCGCCTCGTCCCAGTTGTGGGCCGCGCGGGCGTCGACCTGGAGCGGGACGGAGAGTTTCAGCACCGGCTCGCAGGCGTTTTCCATGACCTCCCGGATCACCGGGATGGCGGCATCCACCTGATCGTCGGGGACTTCGAAGATCAGTTCGTCATGCACCTGCAGCAGCATCTGCGCGTCCAGCTTCGAGCCGTCCAGCCTCTCCTCCATGCGCACCATGGCGCGGCGCAGGATGTCGGCGGCCGAGCCCTGGATCGGCGCGTTGATGGCGGCGCGCTCGTAAAAGGCGCGGTGGTTGGGGTTGTTGGTGTTGACCTCCGGATAATGAGCCTTGCGGCCGAAGATCGTGGTGACGAAACCATCCGCGTGAACCTGTCTCTTGATCGCCTCCATATATTCCTTGATGCCCGGGAAGCGTTCGAAATAGGTCTTGATGTAGTCCCCCGCCTCGCCGCGGCCAATGCCGAGCTGGTTGGCGAGGCCGAAGGCGGAAATGCCGTAGATGATGCCGAAATTGATCGCCTTGGCCCGGCGGCGGACCATCGGGTCCATGCCCTCGATCGGCGTGCCGAACATTTCGCTCGCCGTCATGGCGTGAATGTCGAGGCCGTCATCGAAGGCCTTCTTCAGCTGCGGGATGTCGGCCATATGCGCCAGGACCCGGAGTTCGATCTGGCTGTAGTCAGCCGAAACCAGCTTGTGGCCCTTTTCGGCGATGAACGCCTTGCGGATCTTGCGGCCCTCTTCCGTCCTGACGGGAATATTCTGCAGGTTCGGCTCGGAAGAAGACAGGCGCCCGGTGGTTGTTGCCGCCAGGGCGTAGGACGTGTGCACCCGGTTGGTCTCGGGGTTGATATAACCGGGCAGGGCGTCGGAATAGGTTGATTTCAGTTTGGAAAGCTGGCGCCAGGCGACAATCTTCGACGGCAGCTCGTGACCTTCGGCGGCGAGATCGTCCAGCACCTGTACGGATGTCGACCAGGCGCCGGTCTTGGTCTTCTTGCCGCCCGGCAGGTTCATCTTGCCGAAGAGAATATCGCCGAGCTGCTTGGGAGAGCCGATATTGAAGCTTTGGCCGGCAAGCTCATGGATTTCAGCCTCCAGTGCCGCCATTCCTTGGGCGAAATCACCGGAAAGCCGCGACAGCATCTGCCGGTCGACGGAAATGCCGCGTTTTTCCATGCGCGCCAGCACCGGCACCATCGGCCGTTCCAGCGTCTCGTAGACGGTTGCCATGTGATCGCCGGAAAGCCGCGGCTTGAGGATTAGCCACAGGCGCAGGGTCACATCGGCATCCTCCGCCGCATAGGCGGACGCCTTGTCGACGGGCACCTTGTCGAAGGTGATCATCGACTTGCCGGAGCCACAGACCTCCTTGAAGGGGATCGGCTTGTGGCCGAGCCAGCGCTCGGACAACTCGTCCATGCCGTTGCCGCCCTTGCCCGCATCGACCGTGTAGGACAGCAACATGGTATCGTCATAGGGGGTGATGTCGATGCCGTAACGGGTCATCACCAGCCAGTCGTATTTGAGATTCTGCGCGATCTTGAGGACCGAACGGTCCTCCAGCACCGGTTTGAGAACCTCCAGCGCCTCATTCAAGGGGATCTGACCCGGCACCAGGCCGCCGCCGCCGAGAAGATCGCCCTCGCCGTCCACATGGGCGAGCGGCACGTAACAGGCCTTGCCCGGTTCGGTCGCCAGCGACAGACCGACGAGTTCCGCCTGCATGGCGTCAAGAGATGTGGTTTCCGTGTCGAAGGCCACATAGCCCTTCTCGTAAGCCGCCGCGCACCATTCCTTCAGCCGGTCAAGGCTGGTGACGGTCTCATAGGTGCCGGAATCGACCGGAATCGCCTTGATGCCATGGGCGCGGGCTTCGACGAGGGTCTGCGGCACCATCATGCCGTCGGGCCCCGTTCCGGCCTTTTCCGCTCCGGTTCCGCCCGGGCCAGCCGCCGAAGTGCCGGCACTTGAGGCACTGCGCTCCAGAATACGGCCCTTGTGGTCCGGAACATCCCAGCCGGGCACCTCGATCTCCACCGCTTCGACGGCGTCCGCCTCCGCACCGGCGGTCTCCGCGACACGCCTGGTCAGCGTGGTGAAGCCCATGGCCTTGAGAAAGCCGACAGCCTTCGGTCCATCCAGCACGGTCACCGAAAGATCCGTCACCGGCACTTTCACCGGCACATCCTGCTTCAGCGTGACGAGCTGCCGTGAGACGCGGGCCTGGTCGGCGAATTCGATCAGGTTTTCCCGGCGCTTGTTCTGTTTGATGGTTTCCGCTTGCGCCAGGAGAGTTTCCAGATCGCCAAACTCGTTGATCAGCAGCGCCGCGGTCTTGAGGCCGATGCCGGGCACACCGGGAACGTTGTCGACACTGTCGCCGGCCAGGGACTGGACCTCGATGACCTTGTCCGGGCCGACACCGAACTTTTCGAAGACCTCCGCCTCGCCAAAGGTCTTGTTCTTCATCGTGTCGATCATGCCGACATGCGGACCGATGAGCTGCATCAGGTCCTTGTCGCCGGAAACGATCGTTACGCGCGCGCCCATTTCGGCCGCCTGGCGGGCATAGGTCGCGATCAGGTCGTCGGCCTCGAAGCCTTCCTGCTCGACGCAATGCACGGAAAAGGCCCGGGTCGCCTCACGGATCAGGCCGAATTGCGGCACCAGATCCTCCGGCGGATCGGGACGGTGCGCCTTGTATTGCGGATAGATTTCATTGCGGAAAGTTTTTGCCGAGTGATCGAAGATCACCGCGAAATGCGTCGGCTCGTCGCCCTTTTCCGGTGACGGGCCCTCCTGCAGCAGCTTCCACAGCATGTTGCAGAAACCGGAAACGGCGCCGACCGGCAGGCCGTCCGGCTTGCGGGTAAGCGGCGGCAGCGCGTGGTAGGCGCGGAAGATGAAGGTGGAACCGTCGACCAGAATGAGATGGTCGTCAGCGGTGAGGGCGGGGGTGGAATCTTGCGTCGACATGGCGCGGATCATGCCCGCACCCGGAGCATGAGAAAAGTCCTAAAGAAAAAATTTCCTCACCGGCCCTCTCACTCCGCCGCCTGTGCCTGGCGTTTGCTGCCGGATGTGCCTTTCAAATAGGCCCATTCAGGCCGCCGGAACAGGAACCAGCCCTTGTCCGTCCTGCGGATCAGCCAGAAAAGTATCATCGGGCTGACGGAGGCAACGACTGTAACGATCAGCGAGGTGGTGCCGATATCCAGAAGGCCGAGTTTCAGGAGAATCACTCTGGTGACCCCCATCGGGAAAAAGAACGCCAGATAGATGACGATCGAGTTTTCGCCGCAATGGCGCAGGATATCGAGCCTGGCCGCCTTCACCAGCAGCGCGCTGGTGAGGATAATGGCGCCGGCACCCGCCGCGCCGAGGACCAGCGCGACCCCGGGCAGGGCCGACCAGCCGAGAGCGACCAGGCCGCCGTTCACCAGACCCCAGATCAGCAGATAGCCGAGGCTGAACCCGATTCGCTCCCGCGCCCAGGCGGCAAGGGCGAAGATCCGCGGCGCGAAGATATAACCGGCGTAGAAGAAGACGAAGCGCGAGGCGAATTCGTCGACGAGAAGCCAGCCGGTGTGGATGGGAGCCATCTGCAGCAGCGCGGCGGCGCAGAGCATCGCCTGCCAGGGCACGCGCCGGTCATGGGCAAGTTTCGAGACCACGAAGAAGACCGGCAGCATGTAAATGAACCACAGCGTGCCAAAGGGCTGGATGAAACTGCGGAGATAGAATTCCAGAGTGCCGGCAGCGCCCATGTCGGCGACGAAGACCGGCGCCTTGACGGCGAACTGGATCGTCATCCAGAGCACGTAGAAGTAAGCGAAATGAACGACCTTGCGATCGAGATAGAGCTTCCAGTCCCTGGCGATGACATTGGCGAGAAAGAGGCCGGAAATCAGGAAGAAATCCGGCATGCGGAACGGCGCGGCGAAGGCGACGACCGCGTGCATCCAGCCGGTTTCGCCGGCGGCTGCCTCTACACCGAGCACCGAATGCATCATCACGACGAAGACGATGCAGATGCCCTTGGCCGTATCGACCCAGTCAACGCGACTTGTGCCCATCTTCCATTGCCCTGTTTCAGCCCGGGCACGCCCTGCGATTCAGGTCGGATGCATGCCGCTTGCGCAGGATTTAAACCGCACCGGTTAAAATTACGCATACAGGGCCGGTCACGATTTGGTGACCGCAAGGGCTGAAATCCTCAGGATCCGGGCTTGCCGGAGTCATCCTGCCAGGGGCTGATTCTCGGCTGGCCGGACCCCGCCGCACCTCCGGATCTGCCGCCATTCTTTTCCGACCAGTCCTCCTCATCCAGGTCGACGACTCCGTCGTCGGGCCTGCGGGCGGCCGTACCGCCTTGAACGATGACCACATTCGACCGCGATAGAATGAAGCGGACGAGGGCCTCGCGAACCGGTGGAATGAACAGCAGAAGGCCGATGGCATCGGTCACAAAGCCCGGTATCAGCAGCAAAATACTCGCCACGACAATCATGGCGCCCTGCATCACCTCGTTTCCGGGTGCCCGGCCGGCGTCGAGCTCTTTCTGCATGCGCATGAGCAGCGACAGGCCCTGCTGGCGCAGCATAAACGTGCCGGCCAGGGCGGTGATCACCGTCAGCAGGATCGTCGGGAAAACGCCGATCAGGCCGCCCACCCAAATGAAGACTGCTATTTCGATAAGCGGCAGAAGAAGTATGCCGGCAATGATATAAAGTCCCACGGGGCCTCCATCGTCTGATAGTCTGTTAGTCCTTAAGGTAGACATTCGGTCACAAAAATGCGAGCAGGCGTTCCAGGAAAGACGGTCTTAGCCAGATTCAGTCTTGCTCTTGGGTCTGGATGCTGGTTCAACGGCCCCTAAATTATGAACACAGTAGGCATTGAGCGTTGGGCGGCGCTCACCTGACCAAACAAGGGGCGGCTTCTAGGCCTTAGAAGGGTAGCCGGAACAAAAAATGAATGAGATTTTTGACCCAGTAACGCTCCTCCTCATGGGACTAGCGGTATTCATTCTGTTCAAGCTGCGCTCGGTCCTGGGCAAGCGCACCGGCAGTGAACGCCCTCCTTTCGATCCCTATTCGAAACCGGAACAGCCCAAAGGCAAGCCCAACGGCCAGGACAATGTGATCCCGCTGCCGAACCAGACGTCCGAGCAGTCGGATGCTCTGGATGCGGCAGGCCCGGGCGGGGATGTGGTCATCGACAAGGTGGCGCCCGCCGGATCCGCGCTCAACAGCGCGCTGAAGCAGATCCTTTCCGTCGACCGCAGTTTCGAGCCAGAACCCTTTCTCCAGGGCGCGCGCGCCGCGTATGAAATGATCGTCATGGCCTTTGCCGACGGCGACAAGAAGGCGCTCAAGAACCTGCTCTCGGGGGATGTCTACGAAGGTTTTGTCTCTGCGATAGACGATCGCGAGAAACGCGGTGAAACCATCGAATCCACCTTTGTCGGAATCGACAAGGCCGAGATCGTCGAAGCGGCCCTCAAGGGCAGTACGGCCCAGGTGACCGTGAAGATCCACAGCCAGTTGATCTCCGCGACACGGGACAAGGCGGGAGAAGTCGTGGACGGCGATCCGTCCAAGGTGACAGAAGTGATCGATATCTGGACCTTCGCGCGGGACACGTCTGCCCGCGACCCGAACTGGAAACTGGTCGCGACCGAATCCGCAGAGTAATCATGAAGCGCAGGGGACGGACCATGCGGCCACCGCTGGCCCCCCTGCTCGCCGTTTTTTTGAAAGGCGCGGTCCGGACCGCGCCGCTTTTTTTTGCAGGAGCGGCCACAGCCATGCAGCCAGGCCCGCAGTTGCCGGAGCAATTCCAGCAAATTTCCTTTGCCGGCCTCGCTGGTTGGGACCAGGACGATCATTCGGCGGCTCTTGCAAGTTTCCTGCGGTTCTGCGATCCGTCAGATGCCCTTTCTGAAGGTCCGCAAGCCCTTCGGCTGCAGCCGGACGAGCTGGCGCGGCTTTGTTCGGCGGCACAGACCGGCAACGACGGGTCCGCCGCCGCGCGGCGGTTTTTTGAAAGCCGCTTCACCCCGTTCCGCATCACCGAACCCGGCTTCGTCACCGGCTATTACGAGCCGGAAGTCGCCGCGTCCCGCCGCAAGAGCGAAGTCTTTTCCGTACCGCTGCACAAGAAACCCGCCGGCCTTGAAATCCTGATGCCGGAAAACCGGCCCGAAAACTGGCCGGCGCATCTCAGCCATGGCCGGCGCACAGGACAAACGCTGAGCGAACTGCCGGACCGGGGCGCGATCATGGACGGGGCGCTCGATGGCGAGGAGCTGGAGCTCGCCTGGCTGGCGGATCCGGTCGATGCGTATTTCATTCACGTACAGGGTTCCGCCCGTCTGCGCATGACCGACGGTTCGGTGATGCGGGTCGGTTATGCCGGAAAAACCGGCCATCCCTATACCGGCATCGGACGCCTCCTGGTCACGCGCGGCGAGGGCACGCCGGAAGATTTCACCATGGCCGGTTTGCGCGCCTGGCTGGCGAACCATCCAGACCGGCGCGATGATCTCTTCCGGGAAAACCGCTCCTATATCTTTTTCCGGGAAGTAACGGAAACCGGCCCGGATGAGGGTCCGGTCGGGGCCGCCGGTCTGCCCCTGACACCCGGTCGCAGCCTCGCGATCGATCCCCAACATCTTCCCTACGGCGCACTGGTGTTCGTTGCTGCGGGATTTGAGGATCCGGACAGGGCCGGCAAGACCTTCGCGCGCCTCGTGGTGGCTGACGACACCGGCTCCGCGATCAAGGGACGGGCGCGCGGCGACATCTTTACCGGTTCGGGCGAAACTGCCGGGCAAATCGCGGGCGCGATCCGCCACAAGGCGGAGTTCACGGTGCTGGTGCCCAATTCAAGACTGTCCGGCAACGCGGCGGCGACGGACTGAACGATGGCGAAGCGGGGGAAAAGGGGCACGCTGTCACCGGAGGACCGGGACCTGTGGGGCAAGGTTACCCGCACGCTGACGCCGATGCACCCCGAACGCGCCACCGAGCTTGAAAAAGAACTGGCGAAATCCCTGGAGGCGGCGGCGCCTTCCGGAAGCGGAAAGAAAACGAAAACCGCAACGGCGATCAAGGTGCCGCCCGCGGAAAAGCAACCGGCGCCTCCCCAGCCCCTTCACCAGCTGGAACACCGTTTCCGCAGGAAAATCGTCCGGGGCGTTCAGGCGATCGATTCCCGGATCGACCTTCACGGTCTCACGCAGCACCAGGCCCATGACAGGCTCCGCGGGTTTTTGTACCAGGCCCAGGCCCGCCAGCATAAAGTCGTTCTGGTGATCACCGGAAAAGGGGGAGGTCCGGATCGTGCCTATATGGACGAACGGGGAATTTTGCGCAGAATGGTTCCGCAGTGGCTTTCCTTGCCTGACCTGCGTTCCGTCGTGATCGGATACGAGGAAGCGCATGCCAGCCATGGCGGAGCTGGCGCTCTTTACGTCCGCATTCGAAGAAAAAGGTAGAACCGTGACACCGCTTGGCGCGAAAATCCGGGAACTCAGGACGAAACGGGACGTTTCGCTGAAGGAAATGGCCGCGGCGCTCTCCGTCTCCAGCGCCTATCTCTCCGCGCTCGAACACGGTAAGCGCGGCAAGCCCACCTGGTTCCTGGTGCAGCGGATCATCACCTATTTCAATGTCATCTGGGACGAAGCGGAAGAAATCCAGCGGCTTGCCGAATTGTCCGATCCCCGGGTCACCATCGATACGGCGGGAATGAGCCCGAGAGCCACCGAACTCGCGAACCAGCTTGCGCAAAAAATCGGCGGCCTGTCGGATGACTCGCTCGCGGCGCTCCTGCACCAACTGCGGGTCGCTGCGGCGAAGGACGATATCTGAGGGCGTTCCGTCCCTGTTTCATGCGCCTGCAAATTTGCCTTCTTGCTCAGTGCGGGACTTGACCCGGCAATCCAGGCCACGACGTGGCCACAGACAGGTCGAAGGGGCGAGGCACCAGCGCTACCTTGAGCGCATCAAACAGATTTACGTGTCCTTATCCTGCGGCATCTATATAAACGGCATCTGACTTGCGGCTGTGGAACGGAATTCTTGATCAGTATGAAGCTTTCCCAGGAAGAACTCGCCGAAATTTTCGACTCGGCGGCCCTGCGGGCCCGTCTGACGGCGCTGACGTCGGAGAGTGACGGAGACGGCTCGGACAGCAAGGTCCGGGCAGCGGTTCTGGCTGAACTGAAAACAGACGTCAAGACGGCCCGGGACAAGGTTGAAGCCCTGCTTAACGAGGATGGCGGCGGACTGGCCTGCGCAAGGCGTCTTTCGTTCGTGCAGGATGAGCTGATCCGTGTGATCTACGATTTCGCCCTTCACCATGTCTACCGGGTCAAGAACCCGTCCGCCGCAGAACGCATGGCCGTCGCGGCGGTCGGCGGCTACGGGCGCGGGACGCTGGCGCCGGGGTCGGACATCGATCTCCTGTTCATCCTGCCCTACAAACAGACGCCCTGGGGCGAACAGGTGGTGGAATACATCCTCTACATGCTCTGGGATCTCGGCTTCAAGGTCGGTCACGCCACACGCAATATCGACGAATGCATCCGGCTGGCGCGCTCCGACATGACCATCCGGACCGCCGTCCTGGAAGCCCGCTATATCTGGGGCGACGAACCGCTTTACGAAGAGCTGGTGAAACGCTTCGACGCGGAAGTGGTGCAAGGATCAAGCTCGGAATTCATCGCCGCCAAGCTGAAGGAAAGGGACGACCGCCACAAGCGCCAGGGCATGTCCCGTTACCTTGTCGAACCGAACATCAAGGAGGGCAAGGGTGGATTGCGCGACCTCAACACGCTGTTCTGGATCGCCAAATACCACTACCGGGTCAACAGACAGTCGGAACTCGTCAAGAAGGGCGTCCTGACCCGCTCGGAATATCTGCGATTCAAGAAGACCGACGATTTCCTGTGGGCCGTGCGCTGCCACCTTCATTTCCTGGCCGGCCGGCCCGAGGAACGTCTGTCCTTCGACGTGCAGCGTGAAATCGCGATCCGCCTCGGCTACACCCAGCATCCCGGCATGAAGGATGTGGAACGCTTCATGAAGCACTACTTCCTGGTTGCAAAGGAGGTCGGCGACCTGACCCGCATCATCTGCGCGGCCCTTGAGGAAGAGCATGTCAAGGAGCCGGAAGGCAAGGGAATTTCCGGCATGATGCGGCGGCTGCGCGGCAACCGGGGATCCCACGCGGTCAAGCCGGTGGAGGGCGCGCCGGGTTTCGTGGTTGAACACAACCGGCTCAATGCCACAAGCGGCTCGGTTTTTGAAACCGACCCGACCAATCTCCTGCGGGTGTTCCAGATATCGGACAAGCATAACTACAACATGCATCCGCGGCTGACCCGGCTGATCCAGCATTCGCTCAAACTCGTGGATGCCAAACTTCGGAGCGACCCTGAAGCCAACCGCCTGTTCCTGTCGGTGCTGACCTCGCGAAATTACCCGGAAAGAACCCTCCGGAAGATGAATGAAACCGGCGTCCTCGGCCGGTTTGTCCCGGAATTCGGCAAGGTCGTCGCGATGATGCAGTTCAGTATGTATCATCACTATACCGTCGATGAGCATCTGATCCGGTCGATAGGCGTTCTCGCGGACATCGAACGGGGCGACTCCGGCGACGATCACCCCCTGGCCACGGATCTGATCCGCACGCTGCAGAACCGCAAGCTGCTTTATGTCGCCATGTTCCTGCACGATATCGCCAAGGGCCGCCTGGAAGATCATTCCATTGCCGGCGCCCGGGTCGCCCGCAAAATCTGCCCCCGCTTCGGGCTGAACGAAGCGGAGACGGGAACGGTTGCCTGGCTGATCGAACATCATCTGGACATGAGCATGATCGCCCAGTCGCGCGATCTCTCGGACCGCAAGACCATCACCGATTTCGCGCAAACCGTGCAATCGCTGGAACGGCTGAAACTGCTCCTGATCCTGACCGTCGCGGACATTCGCGCCGTCGGGCCGGGTGTGTTCAACGGCTGGAAGGGCCAGCTGCTCAGAACTCTCTACTACGCCACCGAACCGCATCTGTCCGGCGGCCACACGAAATTGTCCCACAGCCAGACGATCCGGGACGCAAAGGAAGAGCTCTCCGGCAAGATCAGCCACTGGAAGGACAAGGACAAAAAGGCCTATCTCAATCGCCACTATCCGGCCTATTGGCTGCGGACAGAATCCGACCGCCTCGCGGCGCACGCGGACTTGTTCCACAAGGCCGATCTGGAACACAGGCATCTGGCCTTCCAGGTCATTCCGCGCGCGTTCGAAGGGGTCACCGAGCTGACGATCGTCGCGCCGGACCACCCCCGCCTGCTCTCCATCATCGCGGGTTCGTGCTATTCCACCGGCGCCAACATCGTCGATGCGCAGATCGACACGACCACCGACGGCTTCGCGCTCGACACGGTCTTCATCGGGCGGGAACTTCCAGATGACGAGGACGAACACCGGCGCGGCGAGCGAATCACCCGTCTCATCGAAACCGCCTTGCGCGGCGAGGAGCGCCTGCCTGACCCGGTAACAAGAAAAGGCACCGTCAAAGGCCGGATGAAGGCCTTCAAGGTCGCCTCGGAAGTGCTGATCAACAATTCCCTTTCCGACGTCTATACCGTTCTGGAAATTACCGGCCTGGACCGGCCCGGCCTGCTTTACGACCTGACCCGATGCATTGCCACGCTCAACCTCAATATCGGCTCTGCCCATATCTCGACATTCGGCGAGAAAGTCGTCGATGTTATCTACGTTACCGATCTCACCGGACAAAAGATCGCCAATATCGGCCGTCAGGACATCATCCGCGAGCGCCTGGCCAATGCGGTCGAAGGCAAAGTGGAACTGGACCCGGCGGCGCCGGTCGCCCGCAAGGGCCAGCGCCAGGCTTCCTGAACCGTTCAAACCTCCAACCGGAGCCCCTCTGGCATGAGCCTTGTCCGCAACTTCGCAACGGTCGGTGGCGCAACGCTTCTAAGCCGCCTGCTCGGTTTTGTGCGGGACGTGTTGCTGGCGGCGGCCGTGGGCGCCGGACCGGTGGCCGATGCCTTCGTGGTGGCGTTCCGCCTGCCGAACCTCTTCCGCAGGCTATTGGCCGAAGGCGCCTTCAACTCGGCCTTCATTCCGCTGTTCGGAAGGACGGTGGAAGAAGAGGGCGATGAAAGCGCCAGAAGATTCGCCGGTGAGATCGGCGCCGCGCTGCTCTTCTGCCTGCTTGCCCTGACCGCGCTCGCACAGATCTTCATGCCATTCGTGGTCTGGGCCCTGGCGCCGGGTTTCCTGGGGGACCCGGAAAAATTCGATCTGACGGTCATGATGTCACGGATCGCGTTTCCCTATCTCATCTTCATTTCCCTGTTGGCCTTTATCGGCGGGATTCTGAACACCTATCAGCGCTTCGCGGCGGCCGCTTTCGCGCCGGTCATGCTCAACGTGGTGATGAGCGCCGTGCTCGGGGCTGTGCTGATGAACGGTATCGAGGACAGCACGACACTCGGCATCATCCTGGCGGTCGGCGTGACGGTAGGCGGTATCGTGCAGCTCGTTGTGGTGATGATCGACCTCAAACGGCTCGGCTTCCGCATCCCGGTCTTTCGCCCCCGCTACACCAAATCGGCGAAACGCCTGCTTACACTCGGCATTCCGGGGGTCGTCGCGGGCGGCGTCACCCAGATCAATATCGCCGTCGGACAGATCATCGCCTCGCTGCAGGAAGGCGCGAATGCGCTGCTCTATTATGCCGACCGCCTTTACCAGCTTCCGCTGGGTGTGATCGGCATCGCCATCGGTGTGGTTCTTCTGCCGAGCCTGACCAGGCAATTGCGCTCCGGGCATATGGTCGCCTATCAGCACAGCCTCAACCGGGCGCTGGAGTTTTCCCTCGTGCTGACCCTGCCGGCCGCCGTGGCGCTTGCCGTACTTCCGCAGGAAATCGTCGCGGTGCTGTTTCAGCGGGTGCGGTTCGACGCGGCCGCCGTTGAGGGAACCGCCGCGGCGCTCACCGCCTTTTCCTTCGGCCTGCCGGCCTTCGTGCTCAACAAGGTGTTCTCGCCCGGCTATTTCTCCCGGGAAGACACAAAGACACCGATGATTTTCGCCGCGATAGGCATGGTGGTGAATGTCGGGCTGTCGATCGCCCTGTTCCCGCTCCTGCAGCATGTTGGTATCGCCCTTGCGACTTCGGTGGCCGGATGGGTCAACACGGGGCTGCTGATCTACTTCCTGGCGCGGCGCGGCCATTTCGCGCCGGACATCAAGTTGCTCCGCAGGCTCGTTCTGGTCCTGCTGGCGAGCCTTTTCATGGGCGCGGTCCTTCACTTTGCAGCGCTTTACCTCGCGCCTTACCTCACCGATAGCTGGCTGGCTATCCGGGCGGCGAGCCTCGCGCTGCTGATCCTGCTCGGCATGGTCACTTTCGCCCTCTTCACCCAGCTCAGTGGCGGTGCGGATCTTGCCGGAATGCTGAAAGCGTTGACACGGCGCAACACCTGACAGCGAAACGCCCGGCAGCCGCCCATTGCCGCTTGCATAGCGATCCCGTGCAGATTACACCCGGCGCGCCCAAATGTTCACAGCGCCCTTCCAACCGGCCGCACCAATAAAGGGATTCGCAATGACGGAGTTCCAGCCCCGTGTCTTTTCCGGCGTCCAGCCGACCGGCAACCTTCATCTCGGAAATTACCTCGGCGCCGTCTCGCGCTGGGTTCCGTTGCAGGATCAGATGCCGACCATCTTCTGTGTCGTCGACTCTCACGCCATTACCGCCGGATTTCCAGATCCGGCCGAACTGACCAACGCGACGCGCGAAGTGACCGCCGCCTATATGGCGGCCGGCATCGATCCGAAGAAATCCATCATCTTCAACCAGTCCCAGGTCCGCGAGCACACGGAACTGGCCTGGATCTTCAACTGCGTGGCGCGGATGGGCTGGCTCAGCCGCATGACCCAGTTCAAGGAAAAGGCGGGCAAGAACAAGGAAAACGCCTCCGTCGGCCTGTTCGCCTATCCCAACCTGATGGCAGCCGATATTCTGGCCTACCGCGCGACCCATGTGCCGGTCGGTGACGACCAGAAACAGCACCTGGAACTGACCCGCGACATCGCCGCGAAATTCAACAACGATTTCGGTGACCGGATCAGGGAACTGGGTATCGGCGTGCCGAACCCCACGCCCTCGCCGGAGCTGCCGGAAGAACTCTATTTTCCGATGACCGAGCCGATGATCGCCGGACCGGCGACGCGGATCATGTCGCTGCGCGACGGTACCAAGAAGATGTCGAAGTCCGATCCAAGCGACCTGTCACGCATCAACCTGACGGACGATGCGGACACGATCGCCCGGAAGGTGAAGAAGGCCAAGACCGACCCGGACGCCCTGCCGGGTGAAACGGACGGACTGGAAGGCCGGCCCGAAGCGGATAACCTCGTTGGTATCTATGCCGCCCTGAGCGGAACCACCAAGGAGGCCGTCCTTTCGGAATTCGGCGGCCAGCAATTCTCCGCCTTCAAACCGGCGCTGTCCGATCTGGCGGTCGCCAAACTGTCGCCGATGACCGACGAAATGCGCCGCTTGATGGATGACAAGGCGCAGATAGATGCCGTCCTGAAGGAGGGCGCGGAAAAGGCTTCCGCCATAGCCGCTCCCGTCCTGAAGGACGTCCGCAAGATCATCGGTTTCCTCGACGTCCGCTGATATCGGACATGGGTCCGGTCCAGCGCAACAAACGATTGGATCGGACCCATGTCTTTACCAGGACACGAATTTGCAATCGCCCGATACCATCCACGGGCGGTGGTCCCACTGGATCTCTGGACAGTCCCCCCTTTCACTTTCAAGGTATACGGATTGAGCGATCAGGGCCGCACTCTCGACGGCGATGAGGTGGCAGAAGCGCGAGTTCTGATTGCCGCACGGCTTGCGGATATCGAGGTCGAGCCCGGACAGCAATATCCCGGCTTCGTGATTCTCCATAAGGGGAGCGAGGGAATGACCCTCACCAGCCACTGGTCGGTTGAAGGGTGTATCCTGTGTCAGGACCTTCTCCGCCGTCCCTATAATGGTGAAGACCCGATCGCCGCCATTCGGCCCCATGTGGTCGGATGCATCTGGGAACTCGCCCTGATCAACCATGAACGGACCGTCTGGCAGAAGACCATGATGCCCATAAAACCCAATGTGGTGGCACCGGATCTGGAAGCTTATCTGCAAAGCTGGTTTGAAGAGGCCAGCGTCTGATCGCCCAGGCAGGGCTTTCCGCCACGGACGCGGCAACCGCAAACCTTCAGCAGTTCGGCAAACGAAACGGATTCTAAAAGTTTAAGCGGCACACTCTCTCCAACTGGATCTTGTAGAGAGTAGTGATCTTGGTCAGTCAGAACCGTGAACGTGCCGGAAAAGCCGCACCGGAAGCCGAAGAAACTCGGCACAAACGCCTGTCCGCGCGCTCAGCCCGTTCCGGTCCGGAAGGCGACCGCTCCTCATCATCCTTCGAAACGTCAGGGAGCGCAGATCCCGGTGAAGCCGGCCGGGATGCCAGTCCGGGACCCGACAGTCCGGGACGGCGCGCGACCGACACGCCGGTTTCCGCTCCAGCCAGACTGCTGCAGCATCTTGCCGTCGCGGGCCTGGTGCTGGGGCTTGTGGCAGCCTTCCTGCTGGTGGGCACCGGCGGAATCAACCGCTTTTTCGGTGTCGGTCTTGCCTTTTTCGCGGGCGGACTGGCCGTGTGGCGGCTTTTCGCGGATGACATGCACCGCTCCGTCACAGGCCTGCAGATCAAGGACGACAAGATCCGGCGCCTGATGGCCCGGTGCGAGGAGCTGGAAGACCGGGCCTGGGAACTTGGCGAATCCGACGAACGCCACGCCAGCATCCTGGCGACGCTCGGCGACGTCGTCATCCGGCGCGACCAGGACGGCACCATTACCTATGTGAACTCGGCGGCCGAAGATGTGTTCGGTCCGGAGCATCCTTTGATGCCAGGCAGCCCGATGGCGCTGCCCCTGGTCGAGCGCAACAGTCAGAGCGGCTACCGGGACGGCTTGTCCGACAGCGAAACGGAAGGCATGGGCTTCAGGGATCTTCTCATGGAGACGGCGCAGGGACGGCGCTGGTTCTCGCGCATCGATATTCCCGTACGCGATACGGCGAGCGACCGGCAACTCGTGCAGACCGTCCTGAGGGATGTCACCGAACGCCGCCTCATCGAGGAAGAGCTGCTTGCCGCCCGTCATTCGGCGGAAAGTTCCAACGAAGCGAAATCCCGGTTTCTGGCGACTGTCAGCCATGAAATCCGCACGCCGCTCAACGGCGTCCTGGGCATGGCGGCGCTTCTGCGCGACACGCGCCTGACCAAGGAGCAGAGCGCCTATATCGAAGCCCTGGAAACCTCGGGCGAGACGCTGCTTTTGCTGATCGACGAAGTCCTGGATTTCTCCAAGGTCGAAGCCGGCAAGCTGGATATCCATGCCGTTCCCGTCAGGGTCGGCGCGCTCGCTGAAAACGTCGTGGAACTGCTGGCGCCCAGGGCGCACGCCAAAAACCTTGAAATCGGCGCCATGATCGACCCCGATCTGCCGGAAGAGGTGACGCTCGATGCCACAAGGGTGCGGCAGATCCTGTTCAACCTGATCGGCAACGGCGTCAAGTTCACCGACGAGGGCGGCGTGGCCGTGGAGCTGACCGGGCGGCCCGATCCGGATGGCGGCAGTTTCCTGGATATCGCCGTGCGCGACACCGGGATCGGCTTCGACAAGGGCGAGGCGGAGCGCCTGTTCCGGGAATTCGAACAGGTCGATCACGGCCCGGCCCGGAAATTCGGCGGGACGGGCCTCGGGCTTGCCATCGCGCAGCGTCTCGCGGGACTGATGGGCGGTGCAATCACCGCCGAACCCTCAGAGACGGGCGGGGCCCTGTTCCGCGTGTCGCTTCCCATTCCCGAGACCCTCGCAACCAATGCCGATCCGCGCCTTGCCGGGCTCGAAGGCGGCAGGATCGTCTTCGTCAGCAACAGCCGGATCGAATGCCCTCTGCTCGCAACGCGTCTGGAACGCCACGCGGCCAGTGTCAGCATACTGACCCCGGGCAAGGCCGATCTCGATGAAACCCTGTCCGCCGCCGACCTGCTGGTCGTTGACAATGCCGCGCTTTCCGACAGCGGCGGCTGGCTTGCCACCGCCCGCCTGACGGGATGCACGGCGCCAGCGGTCATCCTGATCTCGCCGCCGGAGCGCGAACGGCTGGATAACCTGCGTCAGGCCGGCTATGCGGCCTATCTCATCCGGCCCGTCAGGATCGAAACCCTCATCCAGATCTTTTCCGGACTTCTGAATGGCGACGGCATCGATCATGCCTGGGATGTCAGCGCGGAACCGGTCGCCAACGGCTTCCTTGCAAGCCGCAACCGGACCTCCAGCCGTCCCCTGCGGCTCCTGGTCGCCGAGGACAACGACATCAACCGGCTCCTGAGCGAAGCGATGTTACGCAAGCTCGGGCATGTCCCGGTCATGGTCGCCGATGGGGAAAAGGCCGTGGAGGCAGCCGTGAGCGGCGCTTTCGACGCGGTGCTGATGGACCTTCACATGCCCGGTCTGGACGGATTCCAGGCGATCCGGAAGATCCGCGAGGAGGAAAAGGCCAGCGGGCGGGCGCCCGTACCGATCGTCATCGTCACCGCGGATGTCATGAAGGATGCCCGCGACGAGGCCGCCGAAGTCGGCGCGGCCGGCTATCTGACCAAGCCGCTTTCCGTCGAAGCAATCTCGGACGCGCTTGCGGAGATCGGCCGGAGCCAGGCATCCCCTGCCTCAAGGTGAATGACCAGGTGCGCTCCAATGGGCGCAAAAGGGTGGCGCCTGCCAGAGAGGCCGCCATTTTGGCCTGACGCCTGTCCCTTAGGTCCTGCGCGAACCGCATTCCGCGGAGCCGGGCCAGCCGCATCAGATAATGTGATGCCATAAATCCCCATGACGCGTTTCACAAACAGACAAGACTGAGCTAAGCTCGCGCCGTCCCGCCGGTGGAAAGCTCCAGACTATCGTGACGATTGTCATCCAGTTGTCGGATTACTGTGTTCTACGGCAAAATCGACGTACACTAACCGGAAACGGGGTAAATATTCCGGCGAAAGTAAAAATGGCAGGTTTTTCGGGCGCTAATCTGTGACGCCTGACGGTGTGCCTGAAAGAATCAAGAGGGTGGAATGTCCATTATGCGGCAAGGGCTATTTTCTCCAAGGAACCTGGTCCGCAGGTTCACACCGGTCATGCGACCGGGTGCGACCATGGCAAATGTGGCACGTCCGGTTCATCTCATCCGCACACCGGTAAAGACCGGTGAAACGCTCGGCCGCATCGGCACCCTGGAAGTCCGCATGGCGCGGAACTTCAAGGAAGTCAAAAAGGCCCAGCGCCTCCGCTACGACGTTTTCTACGAGGAAATGTCGGCCATCGCGGACGCCCATACTCTTGCGACCCGCCGGGACGCCGATCCCTTCGATGCCTATTGCGATCATCTGCTTGTCGTCGATCACGCCTCGATGAAACGCAACAAGCTCGGTCGGCTGCAACCCGCAATCGTCGGCACGTATCGCATCCTGCGTCAGGAGATCGCGGACCGGCATGGCGGATTCTACACCGCCGGTGAATTCGACATCCAGTCCCTGATCGATGCCAATCCCGGCAAGCGGTTCGTGGAACTGGGGCGCTCCTGCGTCCTCAAACCCTACCGCAACAAGAAAACCGTCGAGCTTCTGTGGCACGGCATCTGGGCCTATGTGCTGCGTCACAAGATCGATGTGATGCTCGGCTGCGCCTCCATCGAGGGCACCAATCCGGAAGCGCTTGCCGGCCAGCTCTCCTTCCTGCACCACAATGCCCGCGCTCCGGAAGAATGGCGCGTGCGCGCGGTGGAAGACAGGTATGTCGAGATGAACCGCCTGCCCGCGGATGCCATCAACGCCAAGGAAGCGCTCCGCGCCCTGCCGCCGCTGGTGAAGGGCTACCTGCGGCTCGGCGCCTTTATCGGCGACGGCGCGGTGGTGGATCGTCAGTTCGGCACGACCGATGTATTGATCATCATGCCCGTCTCCGAGCTGAATACGCGCTATGTCAACTATTACGGCGCGGATGCCAGCCGCTATTCCAGCTAGCACGGTTACCGTTCAACCGGACACAACACGTTTCAGGTTGCAGGAAATCGCCAAAACAGCAGAGACATGGCGCTAGCCTTAACGCCCCCTTAAAGTGGTGCATTCTAGGATCGTCCCCGGGGAACCCGGCAATTTGCCGGACAAGTACGGGACGGATGATCTATGGCGCAACGGGCGAAACGCCAGGCGCGGATTGAGCCGACATTTGGAAATTCAGGCAGCAGCCTGCTCGACCTGCGCCTCAGCCCGCAGGACAGACCGGCTGCGCCCGCGGGAAAATCGCCGTCCAAAGCAAAATCCCGTAAAGCCGCAGGATCGGGCGGCGGCAAAAAGCCCGCGGCCAAAAAACCGACCGCCAAAAAACCAGCCAAGCCAAAGTCCGCGAAGACGAAGAGCGCGCCGCGCGCCCGTCAGGGCGGCCGGTCCGGTGCAAAACGGCGCGGCCAGAAACGGAAAAGCCGCCTTTTCGTCCCCGCCGCGCTTGGCCGCCTGGTCAAACGCGGGCTCTACTGGAGTGCGGTCCTGGGCATCTGGGGCACCGTCGTTGTCGTGTGCATCGTCGGCTACTACGCCGCCTATCTTCCGCCGACTTCCGAATGGCAGGTGCCCGCTCGCCCGCCGAATGTGAAAATCGTCGCGGCCAACGGCCAGCTCATTGCAAACCGGGGCGACACGGGCGGCGAAGCGGTCCGTCTGGAACAGTTGCCGCCTTACCTGCCGAATGCCGTCATCGCGATCGAGGACCGGCGGTTCCGGTCGCATTTCGGTGTCGATCCGATCGGGCTGATGCGCGCGGTCTACACCAATCTGACGGCAAGGCGGCTGTCACAGGGCGGATCGACGCTTACCCAGCAGCTCGCCAAGAACCTGTTCCTTGAACCGGATCGCACCATCAGGCGGAAAATCCAGGAACTGGTGCTCGCCTTCTGGCTGGAGGCGGAATACTCCAAGGACGAAATCCTGGAGATGTATCTGAACCGGGTCTATCTCGGTTCGGGCGCCTATGGCGTCGACGCGGCGGCGCGGCGCTATTTCGGAAAATCGGCGCGGTTGCTTACCATCGCGGAAGCGGCCACCATCGCCGGCCTGCTGAAGGCGCCGTCCCGCTATTCCCCGGCGCGCAATCCGGACCTCGCCGAAGACCGCGCCCAGCTCGTCCTGGCGGCGATGCACGAGGAAGGTTATATCAATTCCGACGAGGCGAAGAACGCCATCGCGGCACCGGCCAAGGTCGTGCGCCGCTACACCACAGCCAGCGAAAATTATGCCGCCGACTGGGTCATGGACGTCCTGCCGCATTTCATCGGCTCGATAGAAACCGACATCGTCGTAGACACCACCATCGACCCGGTCATGCAACAGGCCGCGGAAAAGGCGCTTCGCGCGGCGCTCAAGGAAAACAGGGAAATCTACGCCGTTACACAGGGCGCGGTGGTGACGCTCGATACGGCCGGGGCGGTCAAGGCCCTGGTTGGCGGCGCCGACTATTCCAAGAGCCAGTTCAACCGCGCTGTCTATGCCAAGCGCCAGCCCGGATCGGCCTTCAAGCCGTTCGTCTATCTGGCCGCGCTGGAGAACGGCATGGCGCCGCAGACGGTCCGGCAGGACCAGCCGATCACCATCGGCGGCTGGTCGCCGAAGAACTACACCAAGGAGCACTATGGCCCGGTAACGCTGACCCGCGCGCTGAGCCTCTCGCTGAACACGGTCGCGGTGCAGCTTGCCTACGAAGTGGGGGCGGGGACCGTTGCCAACACCGCCAGGCGGCTTGGCATCGAGTCCGAGATGAACAGGAACCTGTCCCTGGCGCTTGGAACGTCCGAGGTTACTCCGCTGGAAATCGCCGCCGCCTATGTGCCGTTCTCGAACGGCGGCTACGGCGTGCTGCCGCATATCATCCGGCGGATCAGAAGCATCGACGGAAAGACGCTCTATTCGCGCTCCGGCGACGGCCGCGGCCGGGTTGTCGAGCGTCAGATGGTCGGCAACATGAACCTGATGCTGTCGGAAACGCTGCTGACGGGCACCGGCCGCAAGGCCCGGCTGGACAGCGGGCGGCCCGCCGGCGGAAAGACCGGCACCACGCAGGACTTCCGCGATGCCTGGTTCATCGGCTATACGGGCAACCTGACCACGGCGGTCTGGTTCGGCAACGACGACAATTCACCGACCAGAAAGGCAACCGGCGGCGGTCTTCCGGCCGGTGTCTGGAAAGAGGTGATGGATGTGGCCCATCAGGGCCTTCCCGTTGCCGATCTTCCCGGCATCCCGAACCTGCCGGCAAGCGTTGCGGCTCCGCAAAAGCCGGTGCCCTCCCAATCCGTGGGGTCCGGCAGCGAGCCGATCCCGCCGGCACCGGTCGGCGGCGGCGAAAACCGCGAGCGCAAGGGTCCGCTCAACCTCCTGCGCAATCTTTTCGGCGGGGGATAAAACAAAGACGATTCTCCGTAAACGTCTTTGCAGGCGTTAGCAGTCGTGGCTGTAGGTGAAGACCAGGGTGTCGGTGACGTATCGCCCGGTCGGCCTGCACTGCTGGAAGACTTCGCGGGTTCCGCTTACCGTGACCTGCAGCTGGTCTCCGCGCACCGGACCTTCGACAAAATATTCGAATGGATTGCCCGGACAATATCGGGAAAATACCCGCGCCGTGCCGGAATACCAATTACCTTTCTTGACCCCGTTGAACAGCAGTGTACCGGGGAGCACACCGGCGTTGCTCAGGACATTTCTTGGAATTTCGTAGGACAGCCAGCGCTGGTTGCCCTGGGCCTGCAGGCGCATGATCGAACCGTTGTGGTTCCAGCAGCTGTCCGCCGCAGCCGCCCCCGCGGATACCATCGTCAGACCCGCCAGAAGCGGAAAGATCAATCCTCTGACACCGGATTTTTTGAAAATTCGCATGATTTGCCCCCTCTTCCTTGGCGGAAACGAAGCATATTTGCCCTGATTTGTAACTTCTTTTCAGCCGTATCCGTGCAGATGAAGGCCATTTTCCTTCAGCCAGACCCGGGCTTGCGGCGTCTGCGGCGCCAGTTTTTCGCAAAGCTGCCAGAACCGGGCGGAATGGTTCATTTCCTTCAGGTGCGCCACCTCGTGAGCGGCGACATAATCCAGAATGTCGGGCGGGGCGAGAATAAGCCGCCAGGAGAAGGAAAGCCGTCCGTTGGAGGCGCAGGACCCCCAGCGGCTCTTCGTGTCGCGAACGCTGATCGCGGCAATCCTGCCGCCGATCGTTCTTGCGTGGAAACCGGCGCGAAGTGTCAGGTCCGCACGCGCCTGCGCCTTCAGCCAGGCAGTCACCTTGCGCGGAATGTGGTCATCCGCACCGGGCACAAGCAGGGCCGGGTCGCCGGCTTGCGTGCGGCCGGCCGATATCAGTCCCCTCAACTTACCCGTCGGGATGATGACATGGCCGTCGCCGCGCAGGGGCACGATATCGCCCGGCTGAAAGGATACATGGTCCGAGCGGTCCTGCAGGCGCTCGATCAGCCAGTCGATATGCTGGCGGGCGAAGCGTTCCGCGCGCGCCAGATTTCCGCCGCGCGGAACGGTCAGGACTGGACCGGACCTGTCCGCGGGCAGGCGGAGCAGATATCGCTGCGCCCTCGGATTGGCCCGCAGGCGGATACGCACCGCGCTGGTGTCCGTCTCGATTTCGATATGATCTGGCAGTTTGTTTTTGCCGGGGCGTAACAGCATGAACAGCGGGTGTCCGAACGAATCAATTCAGGAAAGTCTAGAGGAAAATACACTGTCGATAAACGGACGAGAGCGGCACCTTTGCAGGCGCCGCTCTCGGTCAGGCCGGCCTCGAACGAGGCCGGAATCGGGGAACAGGATTCAGAGTGGAGCTGCTTCCGACCCGCCAGCACTACGGCCATGGTCGGACATGAAGCGGTCGAACTCTTCCTGATCGCGCGCCCGGCGCAGTTCCCTGAGAAAATCGTCGAAATCGGCGCGCATTGCGTCGAGCTTCGCGCGTTCTTCCTCGAGGCGCTTGAATTCGCGTTCGCGATAGTCGTCGAACGCGACGTTCCCGGTGCGTGCGTAGCCAGTCGTATTTGACATCTGATCAAATGCTCCCTTCAGCGGGCTTCCCCGCCACTGATCCTTTGCGTCACGGAACATTCCCTCGAAGCGGTCACCCCAGAGAATATACGCGAGCATGGCAAGGCCAAGCGGCCAGAACACCACGAACCCCAGGACCATCAGACCGATGGTCGCCGGCGTCCAGGCAGGTTTGATCATGCAACTTTTGGTCGTTGTCATTGTCCCATCCATTTGTGACATCCACCAACCTCAAGTGGGGATTGTCCTTCAAAGCTTCAAGGATTCGCGACAGGACGCGAAACAGCGCCGGATGGGAAAACACCGGGCGGGGCACATCCCCGGCCGGGTTTAAATCCTTGTACTTTCCGGGAAAATGCGGCTTCAGTCGAACGGGCCGTCAATCACATGCTGGGAGGAATAATTCGCCAGAAGCTTTTCGCGGTGCCACTCCGCCGCCATCGGCGCGTTGGCGTATTCGTGAAAGCAGGGCGTGCCGAGCGTGAAATGGAGCAGCTTGGCATCCGGATTGGCGCCAAACTCGTCCGGCAGCCAATTCCACTCGATCGGCAGCTCCCCGACCAGATCGTCCTCCAGCCAGGTGAACCGGTGCAGCTGGGCGCCGGTGGCGTTGGTGACGAATTCGGGTGTCACCGAGCGATTTGCCGGGTGTCCGCAGTTCCACAGAACGACACTCGACCAGTTCTTGCGCGGATAGTTTTCGTTCTTCGAGCCGAGATACTTGGTGGTCTGCCGGGTCTTGTAGTCGTGATGAACGCACATCACCGCCTTGCTTTCGTCCCGCATGGCGAACAGCTTGGCAATGTCGTCCCGCACGATCATGTCCCCGTCCATGAACAGCGCCCAACCGTTGTAGTTCATCAGGTGAGGGATGAGGAACCGGCTGTAGATGAAGTGATTGGACCCGTCCGAATGGGTCTCCTGATAGGTCTTCAAATTGCCGAGCGAGAGGGGCGTGACCGCCAGAACGTCGCTCGACAGCCGCGTCAGACTGTTGACGCAAACATGATAGGCGACCGCTTCCCGCGTATCGAAACCGATAAAAATATTGAGCACTATTAAAACCTCCGGCCACGCTGCTTGACCGGACTTGTATTGGGCGACAGGCACGGAATCAATAGCGGGCGAAGGGTGCCGGAAGAAAACCCGTGCTTCGGGCTCAGGTTTCAAGCGCTCAGCACATTCACCAGAGCATCCTGCGTTCAATTGAACGCAGACAAGATGCTCTGCCAATTTAAGGTCGATCCACTTTCTGAGCTCAAATCGGTCCCGATTGGAGGTCTGTCGATCCGGTATCCGTGAGCACTGCGCTGTTGACGTCAGCTCACCTTTTCAGACAGCTCGCGGGCCTGTCCAATCCATTTGTCGCGGGCGATGCGGCCGCGAAAATCAAGCTTGCTGTCGAGCGCATCGATCTGCTCCGCCGTCAGCGAGGCGATCTGCCAGAAATGGAAGATCCCGGCCTCGTTCAGGGCCGATTCCAGTTTCGGGCCGACACCGCTGATCGCTTTCAGGTCGTCGGCCACGCCGTCCGGCTTGACGAGGAGGATTTTCTCCAGCGGACCACTCTTGGGAGCGGCCTTCGTCTTTCCGGCCGCCGCCGGCTTTTTAACGGCCACCGGCGCGGCCGGTTTTTTCATGGCATTTGGCGCAGCCGGTTTTTTGGTGGCAATTGGCGCGGCCGGTTTTTTAGTGGCGACGGGCGCGGCAGACTTTTTTGCGGTGACGGGCGCAGCCGGTGCCTTTTTCGGGAGATCGGTGCGGTTGGAGCGAATAAAGTCCATCACCCGCGGAGCGATTTCAGCACGCCAGCGCGAGCCGTTGAAGACGCCGTAGTGACCGACATTCGGCTGCTCATAATGCGCTTTCATGTCAGCCGGCAGGCTGGTGCAAAGATCATGAGCCGCCCTGGTCTGGCCGCGGCCGGTGATGTCGTCCTTCTCACCTTCCACCGTCAGCAGCGCCGTCCGCCGGACCTTCGTGCAATCGACCGTGCGGCCGTTATGCTTCATGGTGCCGTTCGGCAGGGAATGCTCGATGAAAACGGTTTCGACGGTCTGCAGATAGAATTCCGCGCTCAGATCCATCACCGCCAGATATTCGTCGTAAAAATCGCGGTGCTTTTCCGCGTTGTCGCCGTCCCCTTCCACAAGATGCTGGAAGAAATCCCGATGGGCGGTCACGTGGCGGTCGAGGTTCATGCTCATGAACCCGGAAAGCTGCAAAAAGCCCGGATAAACGTCTCGCATGAAGCCCGGATGGGGGAAAGGCACCTTCATGATGACGTTGTTCTTGAACCAGTCAATGCCCTTGGAGACCGCGAGATCGTTGACGGCCGTCGGCGCGACGCGCGTGTCGATCGGTCCGCCCATCAGTGTCATGGTCGAAGGAACATACGGGTCTTCCCGGTCCTCCATCACCGCAACCGCAGCCAGAACCGGCACGGACGGCTGGCACACGCCGAGCACATGAGAATCCGGCCCGAGGTAGTGCAGCATCGAGACGATATAGTCGATATAATCGTCGAGATCGAACTTGCCTTCCTGGACCGGCACCATACGGGCATCGATCCAGTCGGTCATGTAGACATCCGCATTCGGCAGCAGCGCCTCGACCGTGCCGCGTAACAGCGTCGCGTAGTGGCCGGACATCGGCGCGACGATCAGGATTTTCGGATCGTTGCGCTGCTTGGTCACCCCGCGTTCGAAGTGAATGAGATCGCAGAACGGCCGGCTCCAGACGATATTTTCGTGTACCGGAACGCGCACACCGCTGACGGACGTTTCCTTGAGGCCGAATTCAGGCTTTCCGTAGCGCCGGGTCGTCCGTTCCAGAACCTCGCAGCCCGCGGCAACCGATCGGCCGTACTCGGTATGGCTCAAGGGATTGAGCGGGTTCTGAAAATAGAGCTTGGTCATGTCGGCCATGGCTCTGAACGGCGCCATCACCGCGTGGTTCATCTCGTAAAGGTGATAAAACGGCAACGGCGCGTCTCCTTTGAGTTCTAAGCCGCCGCCAGCCCCGTTGGCGAATTTTGAAAACATATCCACGGCCTGCCAGTTATCGCAGCTTTTTGAGCATCCCGCGGTCAGGTGAGCGCAGGTTGCCCGAACATTCTTGAATCGATCAGCTTCCGGGTGACCAATCGGTTCCGATTGGACATCCGTCGATCTATTGCATTGCAGCAGGATAGCTTCGCCGGCTGCCGCCCGCAATACTGCTATTTGTTATGCAATCACGCGCCTAAACGCTCAATTTCGCGGAAGAACTCATTTTCACAGGCAAGTTCTGTGCACTGCGAAACAGAGATAGGATATTTAAATCAGTTTGGTAGCATAAATTGCCGGATCGCCGGGTCCGGCTTATGACGCGAGATCCGCGACCACCGCATCGAGCACAAAAAAACCTTCCCGCGTGGCTCTGACCCTGTTTTCCCCCAATACCTCAACCATTCCGTGCTCCAGGAGTGCCTTCAATCGCTCCGGGTCGATGGATCTATGGGAAAACCGCTCATAACGAACCAGATCGATGCCCTCGGTGAGCCGCAGCCCCATCAGCAGAAATTCGTCGCCCTGCTCTTCTTCGCCGAGACCCGCATTTTCGATCATGCCGTGGCCATGCCGCTCGACATTTTCCAGCCAGGTTTCGGGATGAAGCTCCGTGGAAGTCGCGAGCCGGCTGGCACCGACCGTGAGGCGGCCGTGGGCCCCCGGCCCGACGCCGACGTAATCGCCATAGCGCCAGTATACCAGATTGTGACGGCATTCGGCGCCCGGCCGGGCGTGGTTGGACACTTCATAGGCCGGCAGTCCTGCTTCACCGGTGACATCCTGCGTAAGCTCGTAGAATTCCGCCCCGAGATCGGCGTCGGGCATCTCGAGTTTGCCGGCATGATAAAGCGTGTGGAAGCGCGTGCCTTCCTCGATCGTCAGCTGGTAGAGCGACAGATGGTCCGCTGCGAGCGCGATGGCCTCTTGAAGCTCCCGTTCCCAGCCGCCGGGTGTCTGGCCCGGGCGGGCATAGATCATATCGAAGGACAGCCGCGGAAAGGTGTCGCGAGCCGTCTCGATGGCCTTTCGCGCCGTCTGCGCGTCGTGGAGGCGGCCGAGCAGCTTCAGGTCCGTGTCGATCAGCGACTGCACGCCGAGCGATACGCGGTTGACGCCGGCGGCCCGGTACCCCCTGAACCGCTCGGCCTCGACCGATGAGGGGTTGGCCTCCATGGAAATTTCCACGTCCGGATCCAGTGTCCAGTGGCCGGATATCGCGGTCAGGATGCGTTCGACCGTCGCCGGCGCCATCAGCGAAGGGGTCCCCCCGCCCAGGAAGACCGACTGGACGGTCCTGCCTTTCGTCAGTTCCGCGAAATGCGACAATTCGCGTTCGAAGGCAGCGGTAAACCGGGCCTGATCGACCAGCTGGTGACGGACATGGGAGTTGAAATCGCAGTAAGGGCATTTGGCGGCGCAGAACGGCCAATGCACGTAGATGCCGAACCCGCCCTTGATTGTCCCTTGCTTCGGCAACACGCTCACTCTTCCAGACATCCTTCCGCGAACAGCTGGAAGGCGCGTGCGCGATGGGAAAGCGCGGGCGTGTCCCTCGACCAGCCGTGTTTGTCGACCGAGCTCATTTCGCCGAAGGTGCGCTCATGACCCTCCGGCCGGAAAACCGGATCGTAGCCGAACCCCTGGGTGCCACGGGGCGGCCAGACCACCGTGCCTTCGATCTCGCCGCGGAAATATTCCTCGTGTCCGTCCGGCCAGGCCAGACACAGGACAGCCACGAACGAGCCGCGCCGCCGGTCCTCCGCCGTTGCGCCGAGGGATTGCAGCTTTTCCTCGATCGTGCGCATCGCCATGGCGAAGTCCTTGTCCGGGCCGGCCCAGCGCGCGGAATAGATGCCAGGATCTCCATTCAACGCTTCCACACAGAAACCGCTGTCATCGGCCAGGGCCGGAAGACCCGATGCCTGCGCGGCCGCCTGCGCCTTGAGCGCGGCATTCGCCTCGAATGTCAGCCCGGTTTCATCCGGTTCCGGCAAGTCCAGTTCGGCCGCCGAGACGACATCGAACCCGAAAGGCCGAAGAAGCTCGTTTATTTCGCGGATCTTGCCGGTGTTATGGCTTGCGACAACCAGTTTTCCGGGCTCGAGTTTCCGGTGGCTCATTCCCTCAGGTCCTTAAAGTATTGCCATTTTCTGCAGATCGACGAGCCTGCCGATACCTGTCTTCGCAAGGCCAAGCAACTGCCCGAATTCATCTTCGGAAAACGGCGCGCCCTCCGCGGTACCCTGGATTTCGACGATGCCGCCGGATCCGGTCATGACGAAATTGGCATCCGTTTCCGCGGTGCTGTCCTCGGCATAATCCAGATCGAGCACCGGTGCCCCTGCATAGATGCCGCAGGAAATGGCCGCGATGTGGTCCTTGAGGACCTCTTTGGAAACCATCTCGCGGGATTTCATCCATTCCACGCAATCCCTGAGCGCAACCCAAGCGCCGGTGATGGACGCCGTGCGCGTGCCGCCATCGGCCTGGATGACGTCGCAATCCACTGTGATCTGCGCCTCGCCCAGCGCTTCGAGATCGACGACGGCGCGCAGCGACCGGCCGATCAGCCGCTGGATTTCCTGGGTCCGGCCGGACTGCTTGCCGGCACTCGCCTCACGGCGCATCCGGTCACCGGTCGCGCGCGGCAGCATGCCGTATTCAGCCGTTACCCAACCCCGGTTCTGGCCACGCAGCCAGGGCGGAACACGCTCTTCCAGACTGGCGGTGCACAGGACATGCGTGTCTCCGAATTTGATCAGGCAGGAGCCCTCTGCATGTTTGGAGACATCGCGCTCCAGGGTAATGGCACGCAGCTCATCGGCTGCGCGTTTGGACGGACGCATGAATATTCCTTTCAACCTTGGCTCAATGGAAACGGCTGTTTCCTCCCAATCTTACCGGCCTTGTAGACCCCAACTTCGTCCGCCGTAAAGGCCCAGCTTCACGTCGGGCCCATTTTGCGCCTATATCATGTGAGAATGACGTCTTTTGATCCCGCATTGGGGTCAATCAGCCGGAGAACATGCCTTGAGTCTCAGTGAGCTCGACAAAAGATCCCGGGAAATTTTCCGCTCGATCGTGGAAACCTATCTGGAGACCGGTGAACCGGTCGGATCGCGCAATGTTTCCCGCAGCCTGTCCATGTCCCTGTCACCGGCTTCCGTCCGCAACGTGATGACCGATCTGGAACATATGGGCCTGCTGCACTCGCCCCATACCAGCGCCGGGCGTCTGCCGACGGAAGTCGGCCTGAGATTTTTCGTGGATGCTCTCTTGGAAGTCGGCGATCTGACCCAGGAAGAACGCCGCGCCATCGACGTTCAGGTCAGGGCGTCGCAAAAGGCGAATTCCGCCGAACAGGTGCTGACGGAAGCCAGCCAGATGCTGTCGGGCCTTTCCATGGGCGCCGGTGTCGTGCTGACCCACAAGACCGACATGCGGCTGAAGCATATCGAATTCGTGCGCATCGAGCCCCTGAAGGCCCTTGTCATTCTGGTCAGCGAGGACGGCTCGGTGGAAAACCGGGTGATCGCCCTGCCAGCCGGTCTGCCGTCATCGGCGCTTGTTGAAGCGACAAACTATCTGAATGCCCAGATCCAAGGCCGCACCATCGCCCAGATCCGCACGGAGCTGGAGCGGGTTCGCGACGTGGACCAGGCTGAACTCGATCAACTCAGCCAGAAAGTCATCAATGCCGGGCTGGCGGTGTGGGGCGGCGAAAGCGGCGATGACCCGGGCTCGCTGATCGTGCGCGGCCGCTCCAACCTGCTGACCGACCTGGATGGCGTGGAGGATCTGGAACGCATCCGTCTTCTTTTCGACGACCTGGAAAACAAGAAGGACCTCATCCAGCTGCTCGGCCTTGCCGAAAAGGGCGACGGCGTGCGCATCTTCATCGGCTCGGAGAACAACCTGTTCTCCCTTTCCGGTTCATCGCTGGTGGTGTCGCCCTACCGGGACAGCAACCAGCGCATCGTCGGCGTTCTGGGCATCATCGGCCCGACCCGGCTGAACTACGCGCGGGTGATCCCGATGGTGGACTACACCGCCCGGCTGGTGAGCAAGATACTGAGGTAGGTAGCACCCTGCCGCGATCTTCAGCCCTTGACGTGTTTCATTTTGACCAGGACCGGAAATGCTTTCCCCAGCCGAACTTGAACGTTATGCCCGCCACATCGTGATGCGGGAGATCGGCGGCGCCGGGCAGCAGAAGCTGAAAAACGCGCGGGTTCTGGTGATCGGAGCCGGCGGGCTCGGTGCTCCTGTCCTGCAATATCTGGCCGCCACCGGCATCGGCACGCTCGGCATCGTCGACGACGACACGGTGTCGCTCTCCAATCTGCAGCGCCAGGTGATCCATGACACCACCCAGCTTGGCGAACCCAAGGTCGCCAGCGCCGCGGAGGCGATTGCCCGGCTCAACCCGAATGTGAAGGTCAACCCGCATCCGGCGCGCCTGGTCGGGCACAATGCGATATCGCTGATTTCGGCCTATGATCTGGTGGTCGACGGATCGGATAATTTCGACACGCGCTATCTGGTTTCCGATGCCTGCTATTTCGCGAAAAAGCCGCTGGTGACCGCTGCCGTCGGCCAGTTCGACGGGTCCATCACGACGCTGAGGCCGTTCGAGACCGGTCCGGACGGCACTCCCAACCCGACCTATCGCTGCCTCTTCCCGCAAAAGCCGCGCGACGGCCTGCTGCCGACCTGCGAGGAGGCCGGCGTTCTCGGCGCGCTGACCGGCATCATCGGCGCGATGCAGGCCATGGAGGCGATCAAGGAGCTGACCGGGACAGGCGAGGGGCTCGTCGGCCGACTGATGATGTTCGACGCGAGAAGCTTCCGAATGGAGACAATCCGCTACAGGCATTCACCCAAGAACCCGCTTAGCGGCCATAACCCGAAAAGCTGGGCGGAAATGCTGGAAGAGGTATGAGGCGCGTAACCCGGTTCACGGCTTATTGAAGATCAGCAAATAAAAAACCCGCGCTGGTTCACACCGGCGCGGGTCTGAAACTTCATCAATCCGAAAATCTTCAGTTCGGCTTCTGCTCACCGGCCTGCTGGGTCGCGGCCTGCTGGGCCATGTTCTGGCGGTAGAGCTGGGCGAAGTCGATCGGGTCGAGCATCAGCGGCGGGAAACCGCCGTTGCGCGTGGCTTCGGACAGGATGTTGCGGGCAAACGGGAAGATCATGCGCGGGCATTCGATCATCACGAACGGATGCATGTGCTCCTTCGGAACACCGGTGATCTTGAAGATGCCGGCATAGACCAGCTCGATGTTGAACATGACCATGTCCGGACGTTCGGCCTTGGCGTTCAGGGTCAGGACAACCTCGAACTGGTCATCTCCCATCTGCTGTGCGCCGACATTCACATTGATATCGAGCTTCGGCTGTTCGCCCTGGGCCAGCGAACGGGGAGCATTCGGGTTTTCGAAAGACAGGTCCTTGATGTACTGGCCAAGGATGTGCATGCCCGGCGCTGCGTCGCCTTCCGCCTGCGGCTGTGCGCCGCTGTCATTGGTGTCGGTCATCGTGTCTCGTTCCGTTTCGCGGTGCTGATCTGAAATAATGAGCCGGAATATCCTCCAGCCGGCCGCCGGCCCGCGCCAGCCGGGCAACCCTGTCTGCGGCTGGCTACCATCTACGCCGGGCCGGCACAAGTACCACAGCCTTGCCAGCATCCCGATTCAGCTTCAAAAGAACCATATGTCCGATCAACCCGCCTCCCATATCACCTTGCCGCACAGGCGGCTGAAACTCGATACGCTGGTGCGCCTGCGCTGGCTCGCCGTCGGCGGGCAGACGGCGGCGCTCCTGGTGGTGCATGTGGGGCTCGGCTATCCCCTGCCCGCAGGCGCCGCCTTCGCCATGGTGGCGCTCTCGGCCTGGCTCAATATCTTCCTGAAGATCCGCTGGCCCTCGGCCATGCGTCTGTCGGATCGGGCTGTCACCCTGCAGCTCGCCTACGACATCCTGCAGATGAGCGGCCTGTTGCTGCTGACCGGCGGCCTGGGCAATCCATTCGCCTTCCTGCTGATGGCGCCGGTCATGGTCTCGGCGACAGGCCTGTCGGTCAGGCACACGTTCATCCTGGGGATTCTGGCGACCGCCTGCGCCACGTTGCTGGCGGTTTTCCATCTGCCGCTGCCCTGGCCGGAGGACGAGGTGTTCCGGCTGCCGGTGGTCTATTCGGTCGGGATCTGGATTGCTCTCGTCTCGACTCTCGGCTTCATGGCGATCTACGCCTTCAGGGTCGCCGAGGAGGCGCGGCAGCTTGCGGACGCACTGGCCGCGACAGAACTGGTGCTCGCCCGGGAGCAGCATCTCAACGCCCTGGACGGTCTGGCGACGGCGGCCGCGCATGAGCTGGGCACGCCGCTGGCGACCATCTATCTCGTTGCCAAGGAACTTTCCGACGAATTCGACGACGCCGACAGCCGCGCGGAGGACGTGGCGCTGATCCGCTCGCAGTCCGAACGCTGCCGCGGTATCCTGCGGCAGCTCACCAGCCTGTCGAGTGAACAGGACCGCACCTACCAGCGCATGCCCGTGTCACAGCTTCTCGAGGATGTCATCGATCCGCACCGGGGGACGGGTGTCGCCATCCATTGCACCAGTGAGGGCAAGGGGAGCGAACCGGTCGGGACACGAAACGCGGCAATCCGCTACGGCCTCGCCAATCTCGTTGAAAACGCCGTTGATTTCGCGGCCTCCTGCGTCGATGTTTCCGCCAGTTGGGACGACAAGACGCTGTCCATCTCGATCAAGGATGACGGTCCGGGATTTTCCGTCGACATTCTCGGCAAGATCGGCGATCCGTATGTTTCGATACGTGGCGGAAAAGCGCCGCAAAACGGAACCGGCGGCGGGCTGGGCCTCGGCATTTTCATTGCCAAAACCCTGCTGGAACGCACCGGTGCCAAGCTCAGCCTGGACAATCAGGCCCCGCCGCAAACAGGCGCATATATCCGCGTGAGCTGGCCGCGCGACGTATTCGAACATGACGGCAGAGTGGACGAACCGCCCTTTTCACACCATAACAGCAGCAACTGACACATAAAGACGCGATGTGCCGTGTACCGAAGACCGGTCGCCGCACACGCAAGAATATACGGTAACGCGACATGACGGATCAGAATACGTCCTTTCCCGCCACGGAAGACATGAGCCTGCTCATCGTGGACGATGACAAGGCGTTTCAGCAAAGACTGGCGCGCGCCATGGAAAAGCGCGGCTTTGAAACGGAAACGGCGGATGGTGTCCAGGATGCGGCGATCAAGATCGCCCGTCATGCCCCGGCTTACGCGATTGTCGACATGCGGCTGGAGGACGGAAACGGTCTGGACGTAATTGAAAAGATCCATCAGAAACGGCCGGATGCCCGAGCTATCGTCCTGACCGGATACGGCAATATAGCCACGGCCGTGACCGCGGTGAAACTCGGAGCGATCGACTATCTGGCCAAACCCGCGGATCCCGAAGACATCCTCGCCGCCCTGGCCCGCAAACCGGAAGACAAGGCGCAGCCGCCCGAAAATCCCATGTCGGCCGACCGGGTGCGCTGGGAGCACATTCAGCGTGTATATGAGCTCTGCGACCGCAACGTTTCGGAAACCGCGCGGCGGCTCAACATGCACCGGCGCACGCTGCAGCGGATTCTCGCCAAACGCGCGCCGCGCTGAAACCGGGGAAATTTGAGGACAGCCCAGGTCACGGCCGGTGTTGTCCGGTTGCAGGGTTGCCCTTTCCGCGCCACTTTGCCTAAGTAATCCCGTTCGGTGGTTCCCTGGAGCATCCTGCAATCCGGTCAGTGCGGATAAGACGCTCCAATAATTTCAGATCGATCGACTTGCGGCCTTCATGCAGATGAAAGCAGGTCGATCCAGCGCTCCGATGGAGATCGCACATGCGGCACTATGCTGCTCATGCCCGTTTCGCACCCGTGCTGACATCCGGCTTACTCGCGGTTGGCGGTCTTTTCCTGCCGTTTTCCGGCCTTGTTGCCCACGCCCAGTCCGTTCCGGAAACCGTGCGCGTCAACGTGGAACCGCCGGAACCCGGCATCCGTTCGATTACCGTCAACAAGAAGTACCGGCCGATCATCAGCCGGGACGGCAAGGGCGTCGTCATCGACACGATGGGCAGCGACAATAAATTGCCGCCCTGTGACGTGAAGCTGGAAGTCACTCTTGAAAACAGCCGCGTCCTGCACCGTGACGCGGATATCTGCAGCGGCAACACGCTGGTGGTGGATGTCTCCAGCGACGGTAAACCCGGCGCCGCGGCGCGCGTGGTCGGAACCAACTCGGGAACGGCCGCCGGGCCCGTGTCAAGCACTTCACCTGAAACCGCCGCCCGGCCGCAAACGGAGACGCCTTCCTCCCGCAAGCCGGTGGACGACAGCAACGCCACCATCACCGAGATCAGCCCTCCGGCCGAGCCCGGCGGCCTGGAGCCTCTTGAGCGGGTGGACACACCCATTTCGACCCCGGACCAGGAAGGCACCGAAACGGCCCGTATTTCCGGTGATCTGGAGACGATCGTCCGCGACAGACTTTCAGATGGCGGAAGCGGAAATGCCCAACCGGTGCTCGTTACGCCGAGGGAAGACCGGCAATGGTTCGCGGAACCGGGCAGTCAGCCGGGATCCCTGACCGTTCTGCAGCATACGGTTGACCAGACGGACGACCGGGATTTCCGGGCCGAATGCAGCAACCAGTCCGGCTTCGCCAGGCTGACGTTCCAGCAGGCCCCCGCCGGACTTCTCGAAGGGATGCCGCAGGCCGTGCGTATCACCGCCGGTGACTTCGAAAGCAGCTACAACGCGTTTGGCTCCTCGGCGTCAAACGAGGCCGGCCTGTCCCTGCCGGAAGTCAATATCGAAATGGCCGATCCGCTCTGGGAAGAGATGATCCGCCAGAGCGAACTGTCGATCGCCGTGGAAGGCCTGCCCGCATACGCGGTTTCGCTGCGCGGAAGCGCCAATCCGGTGCGCCTGTTCGTGGCGACCTGCGCCCCGCCGCAGCAGATCGTTTCAGACGGCGCCTTCGGTGTTCCGGGGGAAGAGGCAGGGTCCGACGTTTCCTGCGCCGAGCTCGGCCGCATCCGGTCCGTGGAAGCCGTCCGTCCCGGCCAGATCGTCTTCCGCAATGCCAGCCGCCAGCCGATTGAAGTTCACTGGATCGATTATCGCGGTGGAGAGCGGCCCTATGCCCGTCTCGAGCCGGGACAAATTCTCGAGCAGCAGACCTATGTATCGCATGCCTGGTCCGTCCGCGGTGCAAACGGCGAATGCCGCGGGGTCTATGTGACAAAGACCCCTTATCGGGAAGTCGTCATCAACGGTCCCGCGAATTTCAATCCTGGCGGTGGCAATGTCACTAATCCGTTCGGCGATCCGGGGGGATTTCCGAACGCCCCGCAGAACAACGGCTTTCCGGCAGGACCTGTGCCGCCCGGCGATGTCGGCAGTGCCAATCAGCCCGCTATCGGACAGCAGGCCGCCCGCACGAATGTCGCCGACTATCTGTGCACCACCGGTATCGACCTGAATGTGGTCTTTTCTCCGGACGGGCAAAGCGCAACTGTCGCGGAAATGGGATATGGCGCCGTGACCCTGCCGCGGGCAGGCAGCGCAAACACCTTTTACTTCGAATCGCAGGGACATGTGTTGAAAGGCCAGATCCAGAACGCGACCTGGTCGCGTCCGGGCCTCAGGGAGGTTTTCTGCGCCCGCCGATGATCTGCGACACACCGTTTTCCGAATTCGGTCAAAACCTTCCAAGACAGTCGAGTGTTTTGGAAAATTGTGTATTTATACCATTGATTTTTATCACAATATCAGAATGTTTTCTGATTTTGATCGGGCCCTAATTATCTATTTGGTCAGCTTTCTCCGTTAGTCCCTGCCTCAATGTTCCCGAACGGAAGAAAACCATGTCCTTTTTACGTTTGCCCCTGGCCTGGAAAATCTGCGCTCCGGTCGCCGTCATCGCGGTGTTCGCGGTCGCGCTTTGTGTCGTGTCGCTCAATTCGCTCAACACCGCGATGTTGGACGAACGCCTGGCGAAAATCCGCGATATCGCGGAAACAGCGGAAACCATTGTTGCGCGGTATCATGAACACGAGAAATCCGGAGCTCTGACGAAAGAGCAGGCTCAGGAGCGTGCGATCGAAGCGCTTGGAGCGATGCGCTACGAGGATGGTTCCAACTACATGTCCGTCACCAGCTATAACTCGGTCATGGTGTACCATCCGCTTGCGAGACTCGTTGGCACGGATCAATCCGGCCTGAAAGACATCAACGGCGTTGACATAAACGGAAATTTGATTGGTGCCGCTCGCGCCGGTGGTGGCTTCGTAACATATCACTGGCCCCGAAAAGGCGAGGAAACCCCTATCGAGAAGTGGGCCTATGCCAAGGGCTTCGAACCCTGGCAATGGAGCATTTCAACAGGTGTCTACATCGAAGACCTGAGGAATGCCTACTGGAGCCGGGCCTTGATCGTCATTTCTCTCGCGGTTGTCGGCTTCCTGGCTGCGGGCGCAATTGCATTCCTGTCTTTCAGGAGTGTCGTCGGACCCTTGCGCTCCCTTACCCGCAGCATGAGCCGGCTCGCCGAAGGCAATACCGATATTGAAATCATCGGCGCGGACCGCGGTGACGAAGTCGGTGAAATGGCTGCAGCCATGGAAGTCTTCGTCCGCAACGAATCCGCCCGGCGCGAACTTGAAGACCAGCAGAACAACGCTCAGGAGGACGCTGCTCGCAGGGGGGCGGAAATCCAGCAACTCAGCAGCGAGTTCGACCGCCAGATCACGGAGATGATGAGCATCATCGACAGCTCGGTGGAGAACCTGCAAGCGGCCTCGAGCGACATGACCGGCGTTGCCGCCCGGACAACCGAGCAGAGCGGCCTCGTGTCCAGCGCGTCCTCCCAGGCGTCCCACAACGTGGAAACGGTTGCCGCCGCCGCGGAAGAACTGTCCGCTTCGGTCAACGAGATCCGCAGGCAGGTTCAGGCTTCCAGCGAAATTGCCGCCCGAGCCGCGGGCGAAGCCCAATCGACGAACCAGCGCATGAACGGACTGTCGGAAGCCGCCACCCGGATCGGTGAGGTCGTCACTCTCATTCAGGCAATCGCCGAGCAGACCAACCTGCTTGCGCTCAACGCGACCATCGAGGCCGCCCGCGCCGGCGAAGCCGGCAGGGGCTTTGCGGTTGTTGCCTCCGAGGTGAAGGAACTCGCGACGCAGACGTCGAAGGCGACCGAGGACATCTCCAGCCAGATCACCGCGATCCAGGAAGAGACCGGCCACGCCGCAAGCGCGATCTCGTCGGTGACCGAGATCATCAACAACATGAACGAAATCGCCTCTTCCATCGCCTCCTCTGTCGAGGAGCAGGGGGTCGCCACGCAGGAAATCGCAAGCAACGCCACCGAGGCGTCGCGCAGCACGGTCGAGGTGACGACCAACATCGAATCGGTTTCGAAAGCTTCCGAAAACACCCGCGACACCGCGGAGAAGGTGGATTCCTCCGCCCAGCAGCTGAAGGAAAACGCTTCCATGCTGCGCAGCCAGGTCGCCAACTTCCTGCAGGAAGTCAGCAAGCGCTCCGCCGCCTGACAGAAGACCGATACCCGACAAAAAGCGCCCGCGGCTCTGAAAAGCCGCGGGCGTTTTGCATTGGATCGGCGGATCGCCGACCCGAAGAGTTTCAGATCTTGCGCAGCGCGACCTTCAATTGAATGAAAGCAGGTCGATCCAGCGTTCCGATGGAGATCGCACATACGGCACTATGCTGCTCATGCCCGTTTCACACCCGTCCTGACATCATCGAAATGAGCGATCCGCTCTGGGAAGAGATGATCCGTCGGAGCGAACTGTAGATTGCCGTGGAAGGCCTCCCCGCATACGCGGTTTCGCTGAGCGGAAGCGCCAATCCGGTGCGCCTGTTCGTGGCAACCTGCGCCCTTCCGCAGCAGATCGTTTCAGACGGCGCCTTCGGTGTCCCCGGAGAAGAGGCAGGATCCGACATTTTCTGCACCCGCCGATGAAATACAGCAATTATGAGAAGAATTCATTTTTTGAATACCTAGGATTGGCAATATTTTTATTGTCATTTTTGCCTATTAACCAAATTTAATTTGGGTGAACCCCGGTTTTTAAATCTTTAGTCATGTATTTCGCCCACTCCTCTTGGTTAAGTAAACCGAGAGGAAAAACCTGTCATGTCATTCGCACGTTGGCCATTGGCCTGGAAAATCTCTACTCCAGTCCTCGCTATCGCCATTTTCTCAATTGCACTTGCGGGCATTTCACTGAACTCACTCAAGGATGCCATGCTTGAGGAGCGTCTGGTCAAGATCGCCGATATCACCGATACCGCGACGAAGATTGCCGAGCGCTATCACGAACTGGAGAAGTCAGGCGACCTTTCGAAAGAGGAAGCGCAGCAACGCGCGGTCGAAGCGATTTCTGCAATGCGGTTCGAGAACGGAGAAAACTATATCTTCGTTTTCAACTATGACTCCATTGCCGTTTCCCATGCCAAAGCCTCTCTCATCGGCACGGATCTGTCGGGCCTCAAAGATGCGAACGGCGTCAAAATCATTCCTGAACTCGTCAAGCTGGGCCGCAACGGTGGCGGAAACCTGCTGTACCTGTGGCCACGTTCCGGCGACGATGTGCCGATCGAAAAATGGAGTCACGCCAAAGCATTCGATCCCTGGCAATGGATGATCGGCACCGGCGTTTACACCGACGATCTGGAAGCCGCGTTCTGGAACCAGGCGATCATGATCATCGCCCTTACCCTCATCGGCGCGGTGCTGGCCGGCTCGATCGCCTATTTCGCGATCCGCAGCCTCGTCCGGCCGCTGCGCGCTCTGACAGCGAACATGAGTACCCTGGCAGACGGCAATACGGATATCGTGATCGAAGGAACTGACCGCGGTGACGAGATCGGCCAGATGGCTGCAGCCATGGAGGTCTTCGTCCGCAACGAATCCGCCCGGCGCGAACTTGAAGACCAGCAGAACAACGCTCAGGAGGACGCTGCTCGCAGGGGGGCGGAAATCCAGCAACTCAGCAGCGAGTTCGACCGCCAGATCACGGAGATGATGAGCATCATCGACAGCTCGGTGGAGAACCTGCAAGCGGCCTCGAGCGACATGACCGGCGTTGCCGCCCGGACAACCGAGCAGAGCGGCCTCGTGTCCAGCGCGTCCTCCCAGGCGTCCCACAACGTGGAAACGGTTGCCGCCGCCGCGGAAGAACTGTCCGCTTCGGTCAACGAGATCCGCAGGCAGGTTCAGGCTTCCAGCGAAATTGCCGCCCGAGCCGCGGGCGAAGCCCAATCGACGAACCAGCGCATGAACGGACTGTCGGAAGCCGCCACCCGGATCGGTGAGGTCGTCACTCTCATTCAGGCAATCGCCGAGCAGACCAACCTGCTTGCGCTCAACGCGACCATCGAGGCCGCCCGCGCCGGCGAAGCCGGCAGGGGCTTTGCGGTTGTTGCCTCCGAGGTGAAGGAACTCGCGACGCAGACGTCGAAGGCGACCGAGGACATCTCCAGCCAGATCACCGCGATCCAGGAAGAGACCGGCCACGCCGCAAGCGCGATCTCGTCGGTGACCGAGATCATCAACAACATGAACGAAATCGCCTCTTCCATCGCCTCCTCTGTCGAGGAGCAGGGGGTCGCCACGCAGGAAATCGCAAGCAACGCCACCGAGGCGTCGCGCAGCACGGTCGAGGTGACGACCAACATCGAATCGGTTTCGAAAGCTTCCGAAAACACCCGCGACACCGCGGAGAAGGTGGATTCCTCCGCCCAACAGCTGAAGGAAAACGCTTCCATGCTGCGCAGCCAGGTCGCCAACTTCCTGCAGGAAGTCAGCAAGCGCTCCGCCGCCTGACAGAAGACCGATACCCGACAAAAAGCGCCCGCGGCTCTGAAAAGCCGCGGGCGTTTTGCATTGGATCGGCGGATCGCCGACCGGGAGAGTTTCAGATCTTGCGCAGCGCCACCTTGGAAATCCGGTGGCTGGCGTTTTTCGACAGGATCAGATCGGCTCTCGGCCGGGTCGGCAGGATGTTTTCGCGCAGGTTCACCAGATTGATTTCGTTCCAGATCCGGTGGGCGGTCTGCGTCGCTTCCTCATCCGAAATACGGGAATATTTGTGGAAGTAGGAACCGGGATCGCGGAAGGCCGTCTCCCTCAACTGCATGAACCGGTCGACATACCACTTGCGCAGCAGTTTTTCGTCCGCATCGATATAGACCGAGAAATCGAAGAAATCCGAAACGAACGGCACCGCACGGCCGTCCTTGGGCAGTTCCCGCGTCTGAAGGACGTTGAGACCTTCGACGATCAGGATGTCCGGCCTGTCGACTGTCACCGTATGACCCGGCATGACATCATAATAGAAATGCGAATAGACCGGAGCCCTGACATGGCGCTTGCCGGCCTTGATGTCGGACAGGAATTTCAGCAACCGGGGCCGGTCGAAACTCTCCGGAAAGCCCTTCTTGGACATCAGCCCCTCGGCTTCCAGGATCGCATTCGGGTAAAGGAACCCGTCGGTGGTGATCAGATCCACCTTGGGACTTGGCGTCCAGCGGGCCAGAAGTTCGCGCAGCACACGGGACGTCGTGGATTTTCCCACGGACACAGATCCGGCAACGCCGATGATGAAGGGTGTCTTGCCGTCTCGCGTCTGGAGAAAATTCTGGGTGGCCTGGTGAATGCTCACCGTGGCTTCCGCATAAAAGGCGAGCAGCCGGGACAGCGGCAGATAGATCGTCTCGACCTGCTCAATGGACATCGGCGCGTTCAGGCCCTGAAGTTGGGCGACCTCATGGGCGGACAAGGTCATCGGCGTGTCGGCCCGCAAGCGGGCCCACTGGCGTTCGGTGAACACCCGGTAAGGGGACAAATCCATGTCCAGGGCCGTGGCGACTTTCTGATCCATCTCTATCGCAGTCCCTGCTGCGGCGGCTGACCGCCGGAAACGGTTGTTATTCCTGGGGCCGGGACGCCTTTTCCTCAAGTCCGGTCTGTCCCGTACGCCTGCCGAGTTCCTTCATAACATCCCCCAGCGGAACATTGGACACGTTCAGAACCACCAGCAAATGATAAAGCACATCGGCGGCTTCGCCCGTCAATTCCTCGCGGTCCTCGCGGACCGCGGCAATCGCCGCTTCTACAGCTTCCTCTCCCAGTTTCTGGGCGCATTTGGCCACGCCCTTGCTGACGAGCTTGCGCGTGTAGGATGTCTCGTCACCGCTTTTCGCACGTGCGGCCACTATGGCGTCCAGATCGTCCAGAGTGAACTTGGTCATTTGGCTAGGTCCTCAAGTCAGGCATCGAGACGCATCGGCACACCGCCGGAGACCATGTGCTTCTTGGCTTCCTGAATGGTGAATTCGCCGAAATGGAAGATCGAAGCCGCCAGAACCGCGGTCGCGTGGCCGTCCCGGATACCTTCGACCATATGGTCCAGAGTACCGACGCCACCGGAGGCGATGACGGGCACGGGCACCGCATCGGCAATCGCCCGTGTCAGCGCGATATTGTAGCCGGATTTGGTGCCGTCCCTGTCCATGGAGGTGACCAGAAGCTCGCCGGCGCCGAGTTCGACAACCTTTCTGGCGAACTCCACCGCGTCGATGCCGGTCGGATTGCGCCCGCCATGGGTGAAGATCTCGAATTTCTCCGGCTCGCCCGGAGCGTTGACCTGCTTGGCGTCGATCGACACCACAATACATTGCGCGCCGAACTTCTCGGCCGCCGCGCGGACAAAATCGGGATTGTTCACCGCGGCGGTGTTGATGGACACCTTGTCCGCGCCGGCGATCAGGAGCTTGCGGATATCCTCGACCGTGCGCACGCCTCCGCCGACGGTTACCGGCATGAAACAGGCCTCGGCGGTGCGGCGCACCACGTCGAAGATCGTGTCGCGGCCTTCGTAACTGGCGGTAATGTCGAGAAAGCACAGCTCGTCAGCCCCGGCGGCATCATAGGCCTTGGCCGCCTCCACCGGGTCGCCGGCATCCACAAGATCGACAAAGTTGATACCCTTGACGACGCGGCCGTCCTTCACGTCGAGGCAGGGAATGACACGGGCCTTCAAAGTCATGAGGCTTTGCTCCGTCGAGCCGCGATCAGCGCCATCGCTTCTTTCGGATCCAGACGCCCGTCATAAAGCGCCCTGCCGGAGATAGCCCCTTCAAGAATTCCGCAATCCGGCTCCAGCAGACGGTGGATATCCTCAATGGAGGCAAGCCCCCCGGACGCGATGACGGGGATGGAGACGGACCGGGCCAGTTCAAGCGTCGAGGGAATGTTGAGACCCTTGAGAACGCCGTCCCTGTCGATATCGGTGTAGATAATCGCCGAAACACCCGCATCCTCGAAGCGTCTGGCAAGGTCCACGGCGGTGAGTTCCGAGGTTTCCGCCCAGCCTTCAACGGCGACACGGCCGCCCCTGGCGTCGATGCCGACAGCGATCTTGCCGGGAAACCTGCGGCAGGCCTCTTTCACCAGATCCGGATCGCGCACCGCGACAGTCCCGAGAATGACCCGCGTGATGCCTTTGCCGAGCCAGGTCTCGATATGATCCAGGGTCCTGATCCCGCCGCCGAGCTGCACCGGGTTCTTCGTCGCCGACAGAATGGCGTCAACCGCCGCACCGTTGACGCTTTCACCGGCGAAGGCCCCGTTCAGATCGACCACATGCAGCCATTCGAAGCCCTGGTCCTCGAAGGCTTTCGCCTGGGCGCCGGGATCGTCGTTGAAGACGGTCGCCTGGTCCATGTCGCCAAGCTTCAGGCGCACGCACTGGCCATCCTTCAGATCGATGGCGGGAAAGAGGATCATGTTATCTTAAATTCCTTCAACGATGACGATTTCGCCATCGGCAACTTTCTGACGGATTTTCACCGCCTCCTGGTACTCCGGCGAATTATAACAATCGACGGCGTGCTGGAAGCTGGGAAATTCAATAACGACGTTGCGCGCCCGTCCCGGTCCCTCGATGGCGTTGGTCTTGCCACCGCGCACCAGAAAAACCGCTCCGAACCTTTCGAAGGCCGGTTTCGCCGTTTCAACATATTGCGGATATCCGTCCTGGTCGTTCACATCCACCCGCGCGATCCAGTAGGCCTTTGTCATGTCTGTCTCCCAAAATGGTTTTTACGGCGTCCAGTCCAGAAAATTGGCGATCAGCTCCAGGCCCAGACGCTGGCTCTTTTCCGGGTGGAACTGGGTTCCGATCATGTTGTCCTTCGCCACCATCGCCGTGAACGTTCCGGCATAGTCGAAGGTCGCCAGCCGGTCGGTCTCATCGGCGCATTCAAGGTGATAGGAATGGACGAAATAGGCGTGCAGACCGTCCGGACCCGTGTCGATGCCCTTGAACACCGGATGGCCTCCAGGCCGGAGGTTGATGGTGTTCCAGCCCATATGCGGGATCTTCAGGGACGGATCGGAGGGTTTCATCGCCGTGACGTCGCCTTCGATCCAGCCGAGGCCTTCGACCGTCTCGAATTCAAGACCACGGCCAGCCATGAGCTGCATGCCGACGCAAATGCCGAAAAACGGTTTGCCCCTGACGCGGACAGTCTCTTCCAGCGCTTCCGGCATGCCGTCGACCGCCCAGAGGCCGCGCTTGCAGTCCGCGAAGGCGCCGACGCCCGGCAAGACCACATAATCGGCCTTCAGAACCCGTTCCGGATCGGCGGTCACAATCACGTCCGGCACATGGGCATGGGCGCGGGCCGCACGCTCGAACGCCTTTTCCGCCGAGCGCAGATTGCCCGACCCGTAGTCGATAATCGCAATTGTCATTGACGGGTCTCCGGACCGAGCGTCAGGCCGACGACCTGCTCGCTGCCGACCCTGGGGATGATCGGCGCCGGGGCGGGACGCCGGAGTTCCTGTCCGGTTCCGGAGGATATCGCCATTTCGCCGGCCTTGTGCAGAAAGCGCAATTCGGCTTCGGCCACACCTTTGCCTTCGACAATGCCGACCACGCGCCAGCCCTTGCGTTCCAGCGACCAGCGGCGCAGCGCCTGCGCTTCCAGTGCGAACAGGATCGAGACAATCAGCGCCGCAAGTCCCATGGCCCCGCTGCTAACAAACTGCGCCAACACTTCGATGACGAGTGTCACCGCCAGATATGCGAGCAGGATCAGCCACATGCGGTGCACCAGCAGCCAGATGGGCGAAAAGAAAAAGGCAAGGAACGAGAATCCGTCCGGCACGAACGCAAGCCGGTCGGACTGACGGGGATCTCCCGCCAGGTTCTCAAATTCCGGCGGCGCCATCACGATATAGGTGCTCATTCGCCAATTCCGTCCTAGCTGCCGAGCCGGCCCTTGGTGGTCGGAACCCGGTCCGCCTGCCGGGGATCGATTTCAACCGCCTTGCGCAGCGTGCGGGCAACGGCCTTGAAGCAGGTTTCCGCGACATGGTGGCAATTGGACCCGTAAAGATTGGCGATATGAAGGGTGATGCCGGCATTCATCGCGAAAGCCCGGAAAAACTCCTCGAACAGCTCCGTATCGAATTCGCCGATCTTGTCCCGGTCGAAGGTCACGTCCCAGACCAGGAACGGCCGGCCGGACACATCGAGAGCGCAGCGGGTGAGGGCCTCGTCCATGGCAAGGTGGGTGTCGGCATAGCGGTTGATGCCCGCCAGATCGCCCAGCGCCTCGGAAACCGCCTGGCCCAACGCGATGCCGGTGTCCTCAACCGTGTGGTGAAAATCTATGTGCGTGTCACCGTCCGCGCGGACCTTGATATCGATCAGCGAATGGCGCGAAAGCTGCTCCAGCATATGGTCGAAAAAGCCGACGCCGGTCTGGACGTCATACGCGCCCGTGCCGTCCAGGTTGATTTCAACCGAAATGCGGGTTTCTTTCGTATCGCGCGATACGCTCGCAGTGCGCATAAGCTGTTGTCCTCGTTCAGGGTGGCGAACCGGCGGTGTTGTAGCAGCCTGAACCGCCTAATGAAATAGAGACTTCGACGCGAAAGTTCCAGCGGTTGCCCGACCGCCCCTGTTCAAACCCGAATGCAGGAGAGATCGTCCATGTACAAAAAAGCAGTTTCAGAAGGTGGCCTTGCGGTTGTGACCGGCGCCGCGAGCGGCGTCGGACTGGCAGCGGCCATCCGTTTCGCCGAGGCGGGTCTGGGTGTCATTCTCGCCGATCTTCCCGGTGTGGCCCTCGAGGCAGCCACCGCGAAGGTGCGCGCCGCCGCGAAACCGGGTGCCGAGGTGCTCGCCGTTCCCACCGATGTCGCCGACACGGCCCAGGTCGAGGCACTCGCCGGCAAGGCATTCGCGACCGGACCGGTGGCGGTCCTGATGAACAATGCGGGCATCAGCCTGCCGACCACGGCGTGGGGACAGGCCGACAACTGGTCGAAGCTGATAGACGTCAATTTCTTCGGTGTCCTGCGCGGGGTTCAGGCATTCACACAGCGCATGGTCGATGCCGGCCGTCCCGCGGTGATCATCAACACCGGTTCCAAACAGGGGATCACCACACCGCCGGGCAATCCGGGCTACAATGTCACGAAAGCGGCGGTCAAGGTGCTCAGCGAGCAGCTCGCGCATGAATTGCGGGAGGCCGGTGCGCCGATTTCGGTGCATCTCTTCGTGCCGGGCTTCACCTTTACGGGCATAACCGCAGGCAATCACAAGGAAAAACCTGCGGCCGCCTGGACCAGCGCGCAGACGGTCGACTATTTCATCGAACGCATGTCGGCCGACGATTTCTACATCCTGTGCCCCGACAACGACGTCGACAGCGCCCGGGACCGGTTGCGGGCCAAATGGGCGATCGGCGATATTACCGAAAACCGGCCGCCGCTCTCCCGCTGGCATGCGGACTACAAGGACGCCTTTAAGGAATTCGAGAAATCCGGCGGAAACTAGGTTCCAGGCTGCTTCTGGTGTCCGAGGCGATGGAATGGTAAGAACGCGTCATTCTCCAGCTGCAGTCAGGAAACCGAATCATGCCGAAAAGCCGCTTCGCACCCACAAGCTCGCGCGACCGTCTGGTGTTTGCCCTGGACGTTCCCACGGTCGGTCAAGCGGAAGATCTGGTCAAACAGACCGAGGGCAAGGTCGGCGTCTACAAGATCGGCATGGAGCTGCAATTCGCGGGCGGGCTGGAATTCGCGCGCGACCTGGCGGCGGAAGGCATAAAAATCTTTCTCGATGTCAAACTGCACGACATCGACAACACCATCACCAAGGCGGTGCGCAACGTCGCCAAGATGGGGATGACCTTCGTAACACTGCATGCCTATCCGAAAACCATGCGGGCGGCGGTCAAAGGGCTGGCGGAAGAGGGCAATCCGGATCTGTGCCTGCTGGGCGTGACCGTCCTGACTTCGATGGATGAAGCGGACCTTCATGCCGCCGGATACCGCGGCCCGCTCGCGGACGTGGTGGAAGCACGCGCCGGAGACGCGAAAGCCGCCGGTATGGGCGGGATCGTCTGCGCCGCGACCGAATCCCGGAGGTTGCGGCCGATCCTGGGCGACGAGCTGGTCATCGTGAACCCCGGCATCCGACCGGCGGGCAGTGCGGCCGGCGATCAGCGCCGCGTCATGACCCCGTCCGACGCCGTGCGGGCCGGCAGCGACTATCTGGTCGTCGGCCGGCCTATCAGCCAGGCCACGGACCCGGCCGGGGCGGCCGAGGCTGTCGTCGCGGAAATCGACGCGGCGCTGGAAGCTGTTCCGGCCTAGAGGATGTCGCTTTCATTTCATGAATCCGCTTGAACGCGACAGGCCTTAGAGCACGCCCTCGACCGTGAAACCGCATTGCTCGGCAACCTTGCGATAGGATGCCGTGAAGCCGTTCAGCGAGGCGGTGTAGACAAGGCCGCCCGGTCCCACGATGTCGATCTGGCCGTTGCGCTGCATCGCCTGCAGAACACGCTGATTGTCCTCAAAGGGAAAATTTGTCTCCGCGAACGCAAATCCGTCTTCATCGAAACCGGCAAAAACCGCCGCCTGCGCGCTGTCGCCGTCATCGAAGACGAAGTTCACCTTCTGATCGTTCTGCAAGACGGTTGCCTGACCGCGGAAGGCATGTTCGGAGAGCTGGACGCCCGGGAAGAAGTCTGGCGGAAGCGCGTCGCCGTTGGAGATGGAAAAACCAACCGTCGGATCGCCGTCACCGCCTGTCCACATCCGGCATGTGGTTCGCAGATCTTCTCCCGTATCCACCGTCTCAACCAGGACAGTCCAGTCCTTGTAGGTGAAATACTCTTCGCTGGCCTGGGCGACAGAGGCCGTGCAGCACGCAAGGCTCAGGAGAGCAAGAGATCTGAAATTCATGGAATATCCTCAGGTGACCTGACGTTGAAAGAGCGTTCTTTCAACATGGATATTCTTAAGATTTAAAGCACTCTGCCCGGAAGATTTTATCTTCATCGCTCCGGGACGGAGCAAGCTGCCCAGTACCGCATGTACCGGCTCATGCCGCCTTGTCGTCATCGCAGGCGGCGGAGCGCAGCACCATGCCGTAGAGATCGCGGGGGTCGTCCGGATCGGCCAGGAGATCCAGCTTTTCGAAGTGACCGGTTTTCGGCAGGAGATCGCGCACATAGCGCAGGGCGGCGAAATCCTCGATGGCGAAGCCGACGCTGTCGAACAGGGTGATCTGGCCGTCGGAGGTGCGGCCCGGGGCCTTGCCGGAATAGACCTGCCAGAGCTCGGTGACCGGATGGTCCCGGTCGAGTTGCTGGAATTCTCCCTCGATATGGGTCTGGTCGGGAAACTCGACAAAGATGTCCGAGCGCAGAAGGATGTCCCTGTGCAGCTCGGTCTTGCCTGGACAGTCGCCCCCGACCGCGTTGATATGCACGCCCGCCCCGACCATGTTGTCCGTCAGGATGGTGGCCCGTTTCCTGTCCGCCGTCACCGTTGTGATGATCTGCGCCCCTTCGATGGCATCTTCCGGCGTCTTGCAGATGGTTACGTTCAGGCCGGAGTCCAGCAGGTTGCGGGCAAGGCGCAAGCTGGCTGCCTTTTCGATGTCGAAGGCGCGGATTTCGGTAATGCCGAGCAGTTCCTTGAAAGCCAGGCACTGGAAATCGGACTGGGCGCCATTGCCGATCACGGCCATGGTGGTCGCGCGCGGCGGCGCCAGGTATTTCGCGGCCAGTGCCGAGTTCGCCGCCGTGCGCAGGGCGGTCAGGATGGTCATTTCGCTGAAGAGGACCGGATAGCCGGTCTTCAGGTTGGCGAGGACGCCGAAACCCGTCACCGTCTGCAGGCCTTCGCTTGTGTTGCCCGGATGTCCGTTGACATATTTGAAGCCGAAGGTCTCGCCGTCGCTGGTCGGCATCAGCTCGATCACACCCTGCGGCGCATGCGCGGGGATACGCGGTTTCTTGTCGAAGCTTTCCCAGCGCAGGAAATCCTGTTCGATGTAGTCCGCCAGACCGCGCAGGAAGGTTTCGACACCGACGGCGCGCACATTGCGCATCATGTTGTCAACGCTGACAAACGGCACGTAAGCGAGGTCGGACGGTTTCAGATCGATGGTTCCGCGTTGCATTTTTTGTCCTTTAAAAACTTCTTGTCGGCCGGTCGAAGACACGGCGCCCGAAAAGGCTGCCGGCCAGATCGACCATCAGACGCGCGGTTCTTCCGCGTTCATCCAGGAAAGGGTTGAGTTCGACGAGATCGAGGGAGGTCACGAGGCCGCTGTCATGCAGCATTTCCATGACCAGATGCGCCTCGCGGAAGGACGCCCCGCCCGGGACGGTTGTCCCCACGGCCGGGGCGATTTCCGGGTCGAGAAAATCAACGTCCAGAGAGACATGCAACAGGCCGTCGGCGGCCCGCACCCGCTCCAGGAACGGCCTCAGCAGCGGCGCGATGCCTTCCTCGTCGATCCGGCGCATATCGCTGACGCCGACGCCGAGACCGCGCAGCATGTCGCGCTCTTCGCGATCGATGGAGCGGACCCCAAGAATCTCGACATTTTCCGGCTTCAGCGTGTGTTCGAGCGGCGATCCGAGCAGATCGTCGAAACCGGGCAGCCCGCACAGGAATGCGAGCGGCGTGCCGTGCAGATTGCCGCTGGCGGTGCTCTCAAGGGTGTGAAAATCCGAATGGGCGTCGAGCCAGAGAACGAAGAGCGGACGGTTCCGCGCCGCCGCGGCCCTTGCCTGGCCGGAAACCGAGCCCGCGGCCATGGCATGATCGCCGCCCAGATAGATCGGAAAGACGGATGCGGCACCGAGACCGGCGGCCTTGTCATGAAGCGCCCGCGTCCAGCCGACATAGGCCCGGTAATTCTTCAGGACCGGATTGGGAGCGCGGAGGGGGCCGACTTCGGCGGGAGCAAGGTTGCCGTGATCGGCGACCGTGTGGCCCAGCGCCTCAAGCATGCCGGCAAGGCCTGCGGTGCGATAGGCGTCAGGGCCCATGAGACAGCCGCGCTGTCCCGCGCCTTCGTCAACGGGTGCACCGACCAGCACGATCTGTTTCCTGGCAACGTTCACATCATTCTCCGCCTGAATCCGAGTGTTGCAATCCTGCGGAAATATCGCGGCGGAGTAAATCCGGTCACTTGATCAATTGAGTAATCATAATTACCATTCTGATATGTACAATTGATCAAAGTGATAAAATGGACGATCTGGACCTGCGTTTGATAGCCTTGCTTCGCCACGATGGCCGGAGATCGGTATCCGATTTGGCAAGCGATCTGAAAGTCACCCGCGCCACCGTTCGCGCACGGATGGAGAAGCTTGTGGAGACGGGTGAAATCCTCGGCTTCACCGCGGTTCTGCGCGATGACTGGCGGGACCTGCCGATCCGCGCCGTCACCCTCGTCGTGGTGGACGGGCGAAACACCGATCCCGCGATCCGCGCCCTGAGCGCGATGGCTGAGGTCCGGGCCATTCATTCCACCAACGGCAAATGGGATCTTGTCCTCGATGTCGCGACGCGGGACCTTTCCGCTTTCGACGATGCGCTGAACAGGATCCGGCTGATCGACGGCATCGCGGCAACGGAAACCAATCTGCTTCTGACCACGCGCAAGGGACCTGCGGTTTCGCCAAGCGAATTCAAACGGGAAACGGGGTAAGTCCGCGGCCAGTCCCGAGTTCTCGCAAATCGGGTCGCGCCCGCCCCCGGCGGCGGCTAGGATCGGACCGGAATTCAAAAAGTGAAGCAACCGACATGACCAAAGCCATCGATCTTGCCGGCCTTGCGCCGGACCCCAGGCCGATCTCGGTCGGCGAGGAGGCCGCCGAGCATTATGCCGTTGTCCGCCGGACACTGGAGCGGATCACCAGGGACTGGCGCGACCAGCCGTCACTGGAACAACTGGCCAGGGAAGCGGGACTGCAGCCGATCCAGCTGCAAAGGGTGTTCTCGCGCTGGGCCGGCCTGACGCCGAAACAGTTTCTGCAGGCGATCACGCTCGACCACGCCAAGGCACTTCTGAGGGACTCAGCCAGCGTTCTGGACGCGTCTTATGAAGTCGGCCTGTCCGGCTCGTCCCGGCTGCACGATCTTTTCGTTACCCACGAGGCGATGACCCCTGGCGACTATCGGAATCGGGGCGGCGGGCTGACGATCGCCTATGGCTTTCATCCCTCGCCGTTCGGCCAGGTTCTCGTCATGGCGACCGACAAGGGCCTTGCCGGGCTCGGTTTCGCCGATCCGGGCGAGGAACAGGCCGCCCTTGAGGACATGAGCGGCCGCTGGCCGGCGGCGCGCTATGTTCAGGACCAGGAGGCGACGTCCGGTTATGCCGGCCGCGTGTTCGATCCGGAAAAATGGCAACAGGACCAGCCCCTGAACATCGTCATGATCGGCACGGATTTCGAAATCCGGGTCTGGCAGACGCTCCTGAACATTCCCATGGGACAGGTGACCACCTATTCCGATGTCGCAGCGCGCATCGGCAGCCCCAAGGCGTCACGGGTCGTCGGAACGGCGGTCGGCCGCAACCCGATTTCCTTCGTGGTTCCCTGCCACAGAGTGCTCGCCAAGGGCGGTAAACTCGGCGGCTACCACTGGGGCCTCACCCGCAAGCGCGCCATTCTCGGCTGGGAAAGCGGCTTGTCCGGGCCGGTGCTGGAGTGTGTTTGAGGCATTCGCCGGATCGAACGGAAAACGTCGGTTCTGGAGAAAGATTACCCCCACCCCTAACCCCTCCCCACAAGAGGGAGGGGGACCACGCTCAGTATTTGATCAGTTGCTGCGGAAAATCACGAAACGTCGGTAGGGAAGCAATTGGTTTGTTCCGGGTTGGGCGGCATTCCCCTCCCCCTTGTGGGGAGGGGTTAGGGGTGGGGGTTCCTGTCTACCTCAGACCCTGCTTTCACCTGATACTAAAAAGCGCGCCGTACCGGCTTACCTATTCAACGCACCGGGCCCGGCGGCATCGGGTAGTTGCCGGTGATGGACCAGCCGAAGGAGGCGAGGCGTTCCGCCGCCATGGGGGTCAGGTCTCCGGTAATCAGGAAATCCACACCGGAAGGGGGAAACGGCAGGCTGCCGAGGCCTTCATGCATGGCGGAAAAAGCCTGCGCGACGGTCTGGGTCCAGGCCACCATGTCGAGCGGCATGACAATGGCTGCCAGCCCGTCGCGCCGGATGGCGACAGGAATGCCGGAGACCAGCTTGATCTGACTGAGACCGGAGACGGTCCTGTTGTAGGTTTCCAGAAGGACGACGCGGCGGAGCTGGAAATAGGCGATGTCACGGCTGTCGGCGTCGGCGGCCTTGGCGGCGACGAGGTCAAGATCCTGAACCCCAGGCATGGCCAGCAACCGGTAGGCGATTGACGCCTTTTCCCCGTCCGTAAAGAAGGGATTGGCGGCGATTTTCGCTATTGTCGCCTCCACGACACCTGACTTTCGCAACGTTTCCGCCGTGCGTTGTTCGAGCTCGGCCGGGGAGCTGTCGACGATCATCGTGCGGAAATCATCCGCCGTGCGGGCCGTGTTCACGATCAGGCCACCCGGGAGCAGGCTGGTGATCGCCGTGACAGTCCAGTTCCCCGCCGTGGTGACACTGGCGGTTTCATCGAGTTTTTCCGAAAGCGGCCGGTAGAATGTATAGGGATCGACGCCGAGGTCGACGGCGAGTTCACGCCGGGCGCGGGCCTGGCCGGTAATCGACCTGGCGAGCTCCGCCGGAGAGCCGCCCTTGCCGCTCACCACCGCTTCAACGCCTTTCGTCAGGCGTCCGAACATGCGCCCCACGCCGCTGACCGTGCTCTTGGCCGTGCCGACCGGGTCGGTCACCGTGCTCTCGACGAATTCGACCGGTTTCATTGCCGCCTGCTTGAGGCCATCGACGAAGCTCGCATCGTTCTTGAGACTTTCCAGGCCGACCAGCACCGCAATCTCCGACAGCCGAAGCTTCAGGAGGCCGTCGCCTTCGATCCGCTCCACGCCGAGATCCGTCTGGAGCTGGTAGATGCGCAGGAAGCCGTCGCCGCGCACAGGCGCCAGGACGGCATAGCCCGGGCCGAGCTCCCTTCCGTCCAGCACGGCGGCCGGGTCCTCTTCCGGAGGGGTCTCGAACTGCCCGGTGAGCGCAAAGGCTGTCGCGGCCGCCGCAACGGCCCCCGCGAGAGGACCGGCAAACCGGACCAGCGCCTTGAACATCGGATGCATCGAGCTGATCTCCTTCACGCCAGCGCAGGCTTTGGCATTGTAGACCGGCAGCCTATTCCGGCGCCATACCGTTGCGCGCCAAAGCCTCGCCGGCCAGATAAAGCGATCCGCAGATCAGTATCCTCGGCGGCTCGCCATCGTTGGCGGCGCAGGCCGCCACATCGGCGAGCGCCGCGTCCAGCGACTGGAACGGAGTTGCCTCCAGGCCGGCGCAACGGGCGAGATCCGCAAGGTCCTCCGGCGTTCTTGCCGTGTTTGTCGAGGAGATCGGCACTGTACCGACATGCCGGACCAGACCGTGAAAAGGTCTGAAGAAACCGACCGGATCCTTGGTGGTCAGCATGCCGGAGACGAGATAGAGCGGGCGAGGGGCACGTTCCTCCTGCTCACCCATGAACTCGGCAATGGAAATACCCGCGCCCGGATTATGGCCGCCATCCACCCAGACTTCCGCATCGTCCGGACACAGGTCATGGAGCGGCCCGTGGGTGACCGGCTGAAGCCGTCCGGGCCAGTTGACCGATTTCAGGCCCTTGGCAATGGTGGCCTCTTCCGGCAGAAGCCCGGCTGTCTTCAGGGTTGCCAGCGCCAGGCCGGCATTTGCGACCTGATGGCGGCCGTTCAGCACCGGCAAGGGCAGATCGATCAGCTCATCATCGTCCTGATAGGTCATTCGGCCCTGATCCTCCAGAGCCACAAAATCCTGACCGAAAACTTCGAGAGAGGCCCGGTTGCGGGCCGCCTGGCGCCCGATCACCCTGAGGGCCGCGTCTTCCTGAGCCGCGCACACGACCGGAACGCCCTGCTTGATGATGCCCGCCTTTTCCGCGGCGATGTCCGCGACATCGTTGCCCAGGAACTTCTCGTGATCCATGGAAACCGGCGTTATGACGGTTGCCAGCGGCCGGTCGATGACGTTGGTCGCGTCCAGACGCCCGCCGAGCCCGACTTCAAGCAGCAGAATGTCCGCGCGATGTTCCGCGAAAAGCAGGAAAGCCGCGGCGGTGGTGATTTCGAAAAACGTGATTTCCTCACCCGCGTTGGCTTCCTCGCAGCGCTGCAGCGCTTCCTGAAGCATGGGATCGGAGACAAATTTTCCGTCCGTGCCGAGCCGGATGCGTTCGTTGAAGGAAACAAGATGCGGCGAGGTGTAGACGTGGCAGCGTTTTCCGGCGGCTTCCAGCACCGCCCGCAGGGTGGCGGTCACCGATCCCTTGCCATTGGTGCCGGCGATATGGATGACCGGTGGCAGGCGCTTTTCCGGGTGGCCAAGTGCGGCCAGCAACCGGTGCATGCGTCCGAGCGAGAGATCGATCTCCTTGGGATGCAGGGCCAGCAGGCGGTCGAGGATTTTGATGATTTGATCCAATGCGCCCTCCGCGGGTCCCTTTGGTCCCGTGTTCTGCATGAGATACGCGTTTACGAGATGACCGGCCGCCTGACAAGCGGGCAGGCCGAATTTATCCATTCATGCCGCTTTCGCGACAATTCAGGGTGAGCCTGAGCGCCTATTTGGCCACTTCGACCTCTTTGACATTGGCTTCCGCTGGTGCGACGGGTTCTGCCTTTGCCGCAGGTTCGGGTTTTTTCGGTGCTTCGAGCGCCATTTGCGGCAGCTGGACTTCCCGCTTCATGAGGATGCCGCAGATCCGGGCGACCGTGTCTTTCATCTGCTGGCGTGGCACGACCATGTCGATCATGCCGCGTTCGAGAAGATATTCGGCCGTCTGGAAATCGTCCGGCAGTTTCTCGCGGACCGTCTGCTCGATCACACGCCGGCCGGCAAAACCGATCTGCGCGCCGGGCTCGGCTATCTGGACATCGCCGAGCATCGCATAGGAGGCGGAAACACCACCCGTCGTCGGGTTTGTCAGAACAACGATATAGGGAAGCCCGGCTTCGCGCAGCATCTGCACGCCGACGGTGGTGCGCGGCATCTGCATCAAGGACAGGATGCCTTCCTGCATGCGGGCGCCGCCTGAGGCAACGAACATGACAAACGGGGTCTTGTCCTTGACGGCTTTCAACATGCCCGCAAGTATCGCTTCGCCGACGGCCATGCCCAGGGAGCCGCCGATAAAGGTGAAGTCCTGAACGGCGGTGGTGATGTCCATGCCGTTGACCTTGCCCTGGGCGACATGGATGGCTTCATCGTCACCGGTCTTGGACCGGGCATCCTTCAGGCGGTCACTGTAGCGCTTGCTGTCGCGGAACTTGAGCGGGTCGGCATGAACTTCAGGCGTTGCGACACGGGTGTACTGGCCGCCGTCGAAGAAGGATTCCAACCGCCGGCGCGCCGGCATGCGCATGTGATGACCGGAATTCGGAATCACCCAGAGGTTTGCCTCCAGGTCCCGGTGGAACACCATCTCCCCGGTTTCCGGACACTTGATCCAGAGATTCTCCGGAACTTCACGCTTTTTCCAAAGATCCCGGATCTTGGGGCGTACGATAGAATTGATCCAGTTCACGTTTCACGTGTCCGTTGTTTTGAGCTCTTTGAGGAGGTGCAAATCCGTTTGACCAGCTTTCCCGCGAGTGCTCCGGTTACCAACAGGCGGAAAAATCGGGTCCGCCACAATTCCTGCTAATACAATTGCCAAATGGGGCGAGATCAGGACCTGCGGGCCCGGTCGCAGCCGGCCGCCAGTCCGGCGACCACATCCGCAACCGCCTGAACGGTTCTGTCCGTCGCCTTGCCCGTCTCGTCCAGGCTGTCGCGAATGGCATTGACCAGAACCGACCCGACCACAACACCGTCCGCATCCTTGCCGATAACGGCCGCCTGCTCCGCGGTCTTGACACCGAAACCGACGGCAACCGGCAGATCGGTATGACCCTTGATCCGGTTGACGGCATCCGCGACCCGGCCTGTATCGGCGATATCGGCGCCGGTGATGCCGGTCACCGATACGTAATAGACGAAACCGGAGGTATTGGCCAGAACGGCGGGAAGCCGCTTGTCGTCCGTCGTCGGCGTTGCCAGTCGGATGAAATTCAGACCGGCGTCCAGCGCCGGGATGCACAGTTCGTCATCGGCTTCCGCGGGAATATCGACAATGATCAAGCCATCGACACCGGCGTCTTTGGCGATCTGGACGAATTTCACCGGATCGCGCACATAGATCGGATTGTAGTAGCCCATCAGGATGATCGGCGTTTCCTGGTCCTGCTTGCGGAACGCTCGCACCATGTCGAGGGTCTTTTCCATGGTCTGGCCGGCGGCCAGCGCACGCTGGTTGGCGAGCTGGATCGGAATGCCTTCGGCCATCGGATCGGAAAAGGGCATGCCGAGCTCGATGACGTCGGCACCGGCCGCCGGAAGAGCGTTCAATATGGCCTGAGACGTATCCAGATCCGGATCGCCTGCGGTAATAAACGTGACGAGAGCCGGCCGGCCTGCATCCGCACAGGCTTTAAAACGGCGGTCGATGCGCGTTTGCGTCATGCATTGCTACCCTTCCTGCGCCCGCTTCACATCCTCGCAGGCCTTTTCGTCCCTGCGATGTACGGGGGGCATACGCGCCATGTCAATCTATCAATGCACAAACGCATCCGTTCAGGGCCGCACGCGGGACGAACCGGAACCGGAGGTCAGCTCCACCGTTTCTGCATGGCAGGAATACGGGATGCGCAGAAAAACCGACTGGATAAATGCACTATGTGCGCTTAATTTAAGGCCAGTCCTGAGCCATCAAACAACAACAAGGAGCTGAAAATGGCCCATTCCCTTTTCGAACCGGCCCCCACGCCCCTCAGCGAAAAGCTTTGGAGGCGCATGAAGGGTTTCAATATCGGCTTTTCCACGCGCATGGAGCAACCGCATGGACCGGACCGGCCTGGGGAGACCAGGCCGCTGCAGCAGGCCGAACATCTGGATGCCCGTGGCCGGCAACAGCTTCTTGAAGAGGTCCTTGTCGCCCGGCCCATCCATGCAAAAAAGGGCCGCGCGTCCTGAAAACGCACGGCCCGATCCGATTTGGTCGATAGTGGTCAGGCCGCCCTGACTTAAAGGTCGAACCCCAGCATCTCGCCCACCGCGAAGACGTCCTTGTCGCCGCGGCCGCACAGGTTCATGACAATGATCTGATCCTTGTCCATCCGCGGTGCCAGCTTGGTCACATAGGCAAGCGCGTGGGCCGGCTCCAGAGCCGGAATGATGCCTTCGACACGGGTGAGCATCTGGAAGGCCTCCAGAGCTTCGGTATCCATTATCGGTACATATTCCACGCGGCCGATTTCCTTCAGCCAGGAATGTTCCGGCCCGATGCCCGGATAGTCGAGACCGGCGGAAATCGAGTGGCCTTCCAGAATCTGGCCGTCGTCATTCTGCAGCAGATAGGTCCGGTTGCCGTGGAGAACTCCCGGTTTTCCAGCCGTCAGCGAGGCGCAATGCTCTTCGCCCTGCAGGCCGCGGCCACCGGCCTCCACGCCGTACATCTTTATGTTCTTGTCATCGAGGAACGGGTGGAACAGGCCGATGGCGTTGGAGCCACCGCCGACGGCGGCCACCAGCGCGTCGGGGAGACGGCCTTCGGCTTCCATCATCTGCTCGCGCAGTTCCTTGCCGATCACCGACTGGAAGTCGCGCACCATTTCCGGATAGGGATGCGGGCCCGCCGCCGTGCCGATCAGGTAGTAGGTGTCGTCGACATTGGTGACCCAGTCACGCAACGCCTCGTTCATGGCATCCTTGAGCGTGCCGGCCCCGGCGGTCACCGGAACGATCTCCGCGCCCAGAAGCTTCATGCGGAAGACGTTCGGCTTCTGCCGCTCCACGTCGGTCTTGCCCATGTAGACAACGCAGGGCAGGCCGAATCGGGCGCACACGGTGGCGGTGGCGACGCCATGCTGGCCGGCGCCGGTTTCCGCGATGATACGGGTCTTGCCCATGCGCTTTGCCAGAAGGATCTGGCCCAGGCAGTTGTTGATCTTGTGCGACCCGGTGTGGTTCAGCTCGTCGCGCTTGAAATAGACCTTGGCGCCGCCAAGCTCTTCCGTCAGGCGCTCGGCGAAATAAAGCGGCGAGGGACGGCCGGTATAGTGCTTGTTCAGATCCTCGATCTCGGCATGGAAGGCCGGATCGTTCTTGGCGTCATTGTAGTGCTGCTCCAGATCCAGGATCAGCGGCATCAGGGTCTCGGCAACGTAGCGGCCGCCGAAGATGCCGAAGTGACCGCGATCGTCCGGGCCGGTCCGAATGCTGTTTGCCATCTCGTTCACGCTTAAACTCCTAGCCGCAGGCAGGTTTTCTTCCGGATATCAGGCGTTTTTGGCCGCCGCGATAAAAGCGCGGATCAGGTCGTTGTCCTTGACGCCGCGTTCCCGCTCGACAGCGGAAGAAACGTCGACCGCCCTCGCGCCGCTCAAGCGGATGGCCTCCGCGACGTTTGCGACATTCAGCCCTCCGGAAAGCATATAGGGCTTCTTCAGGTCAAGATCTTTCAGCAACGTCCAGTCGAACGAAACTCCGTTTCCGCCAGGCAGATCCGACCCTTGCGGCGGTTTTGCGTCAAACAGGATACGATCCGCCACTATAGCGTAATATTGCGCCTCTTCCAGATCGGCCTTTTCTGAAACCGCCACGGCCTTCATGATTTTGGTTCCCTGCATCACCTTGACCGCGGCGCAGGCTTCCGGAGATTCGCTGCCGTGAAACTGGAAGGTATCGGGCGCCACCAGTTCATTGATCCGCGATAATCCGTCAAGGTCCATATTGACGGTCACCGCCACGATTTCCGCCTTGCCGCGCGCCATATCGGCAAGTTTGCAGGCCTGACTGAGAGACACGTGGCGCGGACTTTTGGGAAAAAACATCAGCCCGACCATATCCGCCCCCGCGTCAAGCGCGGCTTCCATGGTGTCCTCGGTGCTGAGCCCGCAGATTTTGACTTCTATATCCGACATGGCTTCGAGGTATCGCCGGTAGGGCGGGTTTTGTCAAAAGGGAAACGGCGTTTCCCGCGCTGAAATGCCGTGTACCCCCACCCCTGACCCCTCTCCACAAGGGGTGGGGGTACACCGGCCTAATCCAAGCCCAGTTTCCGTCTTATGTCCAAAACGACGCCTTCCAGGTTTTCATCGACATCGCGGGAAGAATATCGGAGCACGGTAAAACCCTGAGACTGAAGCCATTTCTCACGAATCTCATCATGCGTCCGCCGGTCAGGCAGCGCATGAACATCACCGTCAATCTCGACGATCAACCGTCGGGAGAACATCGCGAAGTCCGCAATGTATGGCCCGACCGGGGCTTGACGGCGAACATGCATGCACGCCCTCCGATTTAAGCTCTCGTAGTGCCCGCCAAAGCGCCTTTTCGCCCTTTGTCTGATCAAAACGCAGCTTTCTGGCAATACGCCTCGTGGTACCGTCAATCCGGGAAGGCGCCATTGCTTCTTCTTTCACCGTCCCGTTGTCACGTCACATTGAACGCCGCGATTACCGCCATGTTGACGATGTCACTGTCCTTGGCCCCGAGCGGGACGATCTGGATGGGTTTGTCGAAGCCGACGAGCAACGGGCCGATGACGGTGGCGCCGCCCAGTTCCTGGAGCATCTTCGTGGAGATGGACGCGGAGTGGAAAGCAGGCATGACGAGGACGTTGGCGGGAGCGGTGAGGCGGCAGAAGGGGTAGGCGGCCATGCGGTCCATGTTAAGGGCGACATCGGCGGCCATGTCGCCGTCATATTCGAAATCCACCCGGCGCCGGTCGAGGATCTTCACGGCTTCCTGGACCTTTTCGGAGCGTTCGCCCTTTGGGTGTCCGAAAGTGGAATAGGCCAGCATGGCAACACGCGGCTCGTAGCCCAGCTTGCGGGCGACATGGGCGGCCTCCTCGGCGATATCGGCGAGTTCTTCGGAGGTCGGCATATCGATCACCGCCGTGTCGGCGATCAGCACCGTGCGCCCGCGCGCCAGCGCCAAGGAGACGCCGATGATGCGATGGCCCGGCTTCGGATCGATGCAGGCTTTCACCGTGTCCAGCGCCACGGAATAGTTGCGGGTGACGCCGGTGACCATGGCGTCGGCGTCACCGCGCGCCACCATGATGGCGCCCCAGTAGTTGCGGTCGTTGTTGACCATGCGCTGGCAGTCGCGCAGCAGGTAGCCCTTGCGCTGCAAACGGCCGTAGAGATATTGCGCGTAGTCCGCATTGCGGTCGGAGAGCCGGGCGTTCTGGATGGAGATCCCGGTCCTGTCGATGTCGATCCCGGCCTGCTCGGCCATGGATTTGATCTCGTCCTCGCGGCCGATCAGTATGGCCTCTCCGAGCCCCTGCGACACGAAGCTGGTGGCGGCGCGGATCACCGGTTCCTCTTCGCCTTCCGCGAAGACCACCCGTTTCGGCTGCTGGCGGACCTTGGAGAAGATCCTCTGCAAAGTGCCGGCCACAGGGTCGCGCCGCGCGGAAAGCTGGTGCTTGTAGGCTTCCATGTCGACGATCGGACGGCGGGCAACGCCGGAATCCATCGCCGCCTGGGCAACGGCGGGCGGGATCGCATGGATCAGCCGCGGGTCGAAAGGCACGGGAATGATGTATTCGGGACCGAATTTCGGCCGGTTGCCGCGATAGGCGGCGGCGACCTCGTCGGGAACCTCCTCGCGGGCGAGTTCGGCCAGCGCATGGGCGCAGGCGACCTTCATAGCCTCGTTGATGGTGGTCGCGTGAACATCCAGCGCGCCACGGAAGATATAGGGAAAACCAAGAACGTTATTGACCTGATTGGGATAATCCGAGCGGCCCGTGGCGACGATGGCGTCGTCCCGGACTTCGGCTGCCTCTTCCGGCGTGATTTCCGGATCCGGGTTCGCCATGGCGAAGATGACCGGGTTGGGCGCCATGACCCGCAGCATGTCCGGAGTGAGCGCACCCTTGACCGACACGCCGAAAAAGACGTCCGCGCCTTTCATCGCGTCATAGAGCGAGCGGGCCTGCGTCTCGATGGCATGCGCTGATTTCCACTGGTTCATACCCTCCTCGCGGCCCTTGTAGATCACGCCCTTGGTGTCGCAGAGAGTGACATTCTGATGGGGAACACCCATCGCCTTGATGAGTTCGATACAGGCAATGCCCGCCGCACCCGCGCCATTGCAGACGATCCTGGCATCCTTCATGTCCCTGCCGGTCATGTGCAGGGCATTGATGAGACCCGCGGCGGCGATGATCGCCGTGCCGTGCTGATCGTCATGGAAGACCGGAATGTCCATCAGTTCGCGCAGGCGCTGCTCGATGATGAAGCAGTCCGGCGCCTTGATGTCCTCCAGGTTTATCCCGCCGAAGGACGGGCCGAGATAGCGGACGGCATTGACGAATTCGTCGACGTCCTGGGTGTCGATTTCCAGATCGATGGAATCGACGTCGGCGAAGCGTTTGAAGAGAACCGCCTTGCCTTCCATCACCGGCTTGGAGGCCAGAGCGCCGAGATTTCCCATTCCCAGGATGGCGGACCCGTTGGAAATCACCGCCACGAGATTGCCCTTGGTGGTGTAATCGTAGGCGCGGCTCGGATCCTCGGCGATGGCCCGCACCGGAACCGCCACGCCGGGGGAATAGGCCAGCGACAGGTCGCGCTGCGTGGCCATCGGCTTGGTCGGCGTGATTTCCAGTTTGCCGGGCCGGCCTTCCTGGTGGAATTGCAGCGCTTCCTGATCGGTGAAGCTGACGGATGGTTTGGACGATTTTTTATCGGCGGACATGACGCGGGCGTTTCCTCTAGATCAACGGATGTTCTATCGGAAGCGATTGAACATCCGTTGATCGATCCAAAAGTGTTAGCGCATCTTGTGTGCGTTCAATCGAACGCACGATGCTCTAGAAAACCCGCTCTTGATGGCGGGCGCCTGACCTTATCCGCTGGAAATTGAACCCTCAACCCGCGAAGCGGTACCCTCTTTGCATAATGATGACGTTTGCAAACTACCGCCGGGAGCGCCGAAACAGCACGGGGACGACCGATACCGGAAACAAGGCTCTTTCTCCTTTGGATCGATCAAGTTAACCGTATCGAGGCGCTTTCCCTCGAAAGCCGGTTGATTTAGGTATCAGGCATGAGTGGACAAAGCGCGCAACACGTGGCCCCGGCTGACAGCAAAGTCACGCCGATGATGGCCCAGTATACCGAGATAAAGACCGCCAATCCGGACAGCCTGCTGTTCTACCGGATGGGGGATTTTTACGAGCTGTTCTTCGAGGATGCCGAAATCGCTTCGCAGTCGCTGGGCATCACGCTCACCAAGCGCGGCAAGCATCAGGGCGAGGACATCCCGATGTGCGGCGTTCCGGTTCACGCCGCCGACGATTACCTGCAGAAACTGATCGCGAAGGGTCACCGGGTTTCGGTGTGCGAGCAGACCGAGGACCCTGCTGAGGCCAGGAAGCGCGGCTCCAAATCCGTGGTCCGGCGGGATGTGGTCCGCCTGGTGACGCCCGGCACACTGACTGAAGAGCGGCTGCTCGATGCGGGCGCCAACAACTACCTGATGGCGCTGACCCGCCTGAAGGGTGGCTCGATGGAGGGCGATGCGATTTACGGCCTTGCCTGGATCGACATGTCGACAGGATCGTTCCAGGTCTCCGAAACCGACCACCAGCGCCTTGCCGCCGATCTGGCGCAAGTGTCGCCGCGCGAGCTCATCCTGCCGGACAATCTGCTGCAGGAAAACGAGCTGCGCCTGATTGCCGAGCAACCGGGCGGGGCCCTGTCGCCGGTGCCGCGCGCCTTTTTCGACAGTTCGACCGCAACCGATCGGCTAGGGCATTATTTCGGCGTGAAGACGCTGGACGGTTTCGGCACCTTCAGCCGGGCCGAACTCTCGGCCGCCGCCGGCATTCTGGCCTATATCGAAAAAACCCAGCTTGGAGAGCGGCCGCCGCTCGATCCTCCGGTGCGCGAAGCAGGCACCGGCCGCATGCTGATCGATCCCGCCACCCGCGCAAATCTCGAACTTTCACGGACACTCTCCGGAGAGAAGCAGGGTTCCCTGCTCGCCACGATCGACCGCACGGTCACCGGCGGCGGGTCGCGGCTTCTTGCCAGCCGCCTTGCCGGGCCGCTGGTCAATGTTGACGCCATTCACCGCCGCCACGACGCCGTCGCCTTCTTCCTCGGCAACGAAATCATGCGCGAGGGATTGCGCCAGACGCTGAAAGGCGCGCCGGACATGGCCCGGGCGCTTTCCCGCATCGCGCTGAACCGGGGCGGTCCACGCGACATACTCGCCGTCGCCCAGGGGCTTGAAGCGGCGCGGGCGGTTCTCGATCAGACCGGCTCGGTCGCGGATGCCATCCCTGCGGAAATTGCCGCGGCCCGGGCGAGCCTGGAAGGCGCGCCGCACGATCTGGGGACGGAGCTGGTTTCCGCGCTCCGGGAAGATCCGCCCCTCCTGAAACGGGACGGCAATTTCATCGCCACCGGCTTCAATGCCGATCTCGATGAACTGCGCGCCCTGCGCGATGAAAGCCGCAAGGTGATCGCCAGGCTCCAGGCCAGCTATGCGGAAGAACTCGGCCTCAGATCCCTGAAGATCAAGCACAACAACGTGCTCGGCTGGTTCATCGAAGCCCCCTCGGCGCAGACCGAAAAAATGACTGCGGATCCCGGGCGGTTCATTCACCGCCAGACCATGGCCGGCGCCATGCGCTTCACGACGACGGAGCTGGCGGAACTGGAGTCGAAGATCGCCAGCGCCGGTGAACGCTCGCTTGCCATCGAACTGGAGATTTTCGACCGGCTGGCCAATGCGATCATCGGCACGGGCGAGGCGATCAAGGCGGCCGCGCAGGGTCTTGCCATTCTGGATGTCTCGGCAGCTCTGGCGAAGCTCGCCCAGGAAGAGAACCATGTCCGCCCAACCGTCGATGACAGCAGGGCGTTCGAGATCAAGGGCGGGCGTCACCCCGTCGTCGAACGGGCCCTGAAAAAGGCCGGCGGCGACAGTTTTGTCGCCAATGACGCCAGTCTCGGCCCGGACAAGGACGGGAACACCGGCCATATCTGGCTGATAACCGGTCCGAACATGGCCGGTAAGTCAACCTTTCTGCGCCAGAACGCACTGATTGCCGTCATGGCCCAGATGGGTGCGTTCGTTCCGGCGGCCGAAGCGCATATCGGGGTCGTGGACCGGCTGTTTTCCCGTGTCGGCGCGGCCGACGACCTTGCCCGTGGCCGCTCCACCTTCATGGTGGAAATGGTCGAGACGGCCGCTATCCTCAATCAGGCCGGCGACCGTTCGCTGGTTATCCTGGACGAGATCGGCCGGGGAACGGCGACGTTCGACGGCCTGTCCATAGCCTGGGCAACCATCGAACATCTGCACGAGGTCAACAGGTCGCGCGCCCTGTTCGCCACCCATTACCATGAGCTTACCGCGCTCTCGGCCAGGCTCGAGCGCCTGTCCAACGCAACCGTGTCGGTGAAGGAATGGAATGGCGACGTCATCTTCCTGCACGAGATCGTGCCGGGGGCCGCCGACCGGTCCTACGGCATTCAGGTCGCCAAGCTCGCCGGCCTTCCGGCCACCGTGGTCGAGCGGTCCAAGCAGGTTCTGAGTCAGCTGGAAGAGCAAGACCGCGGGTCTCGCGCCGAAAGCCTGATCGACGAATTGCCTCTGTTCGCGAACCTGACCCCGGTGGCGGCAACAGCTTCGGCAGAGCCGGATCCAGTTCTGGAATCGCTTTGCGATATCAATCCGGACGACATGACGCCACGGGAAGCCCTGGAGGCGCTGTACAGACTGAAGGCACTCAGCGGAAAGAAACCCGCCTGATTGCGCATGTTTCCCGGTGCGAAAAACGGCGCCGCTGTTCCCTCTTGACGCCAATTTCATTCAACTGGCAGTATTGCCGGCAGACTGCCCCCGAAATCCGATTCCGGTTTGCGCTCCCACCCGTTTGCCTCCGCAAACGGCTTTTCGCTCCGGCCCCCGACAATACCTGAATATCCGCTGAAACCTTCAGCCTGCCCCGCATCCATTTGGCTCAATTCCGCATGTACTCACCCTTTCAGCTGCGCCGTCAGGAAGTGCTGATCCTGCTGCTGCAGTTCACCAACAGTCTCGGGACCTCCGCACTCGTTCCGATGATGAGCTTCTTCATTGTCGAAGGGCTCGGCGCGGAGCCGTGGAAGGTCGGCCTGTATACCGGTCTGGTTTTGCCGCTGACGCTTGTCACCAACCGCTGGGCGGGGGAACGCCTGGATCACGGTTTTCCAGTCAAAAGCCTGCTTCTGATGTCCATCTGCGCCTATATCCTGGCGACTGTCCTGCTGACGCAGACCTCGAGTTTTTTCCTGTTGCTCGCGGCGGTGGCGCCGCTCATGGGCGTTGCCAATACGGGGGCAGGCATCATCTTCACATACGGACGCCTGAATGCCGAAAGGCGGAACCTGGATATCGCCCGCATCAATTCATGGCAGCGCATGACCGTTTCATTGGGCTGGATGATAGGTCCGGCACTTTCCTTCACGCTCGTCGCGCAATTCGGCTTCCAAACCGCGTTTATCTGTGCCTTTGGAATTGGGCTGACATATCTGGCGCTCTGGAATGTCGCCGTGCCGAAGGGATTCAGATCCCAGAAGGCAAGAAAAAAGAACGGCAACGACGAACCCGTCAACTGGGGACTTCTGATCGCCGGGCTGACCTGCCTGGGTTTCATAATTACCAACTCCCTGTTCGTGTCCGCAATGCCGCTGTTCTTTGTTCGGGAAACCGGCCTGCCCGGCTCGACACCCGGCCTGTCGCTTTCCGTCAAATGCCTTGTGGAGGTGTTTGTCATATTCGGTTCCGTGCGTCTGGCGGAACGCATCGGCGTCCGGCAAGTGCTCCTGCTGGCAGCCTGTCTTGCAACGGCAAGCATGCTTCTGTTCGCCCAGGTCACGGCGGTCTGGCAGGCGCTGACGATTTCGATGCTGGAGGGCACGTATTACGGATTGTTTGCAGGGGTATCGATCAGCTTCGTTCAAAGTTTCGCCCCGGACCGGCCCGGGCGCGCGACCGCGATCTACATGAACAGCCTGTTTCTTGGCGGCATGATCGGCAGCGTCTCGATGGGCTTCATCGCAAGCGCCACAGATTTCCGGACCGTTCTCTATACGGCAGCCCTTTCTTCCGTGGCAGCTTTGGTCGTGCTGCTTGCGACCCTCAAGGTCCGCCCTCAACCTGCCGGGGCGGATTAGACACCGCCCGCCTTTGCCACCGCCAGGGCGTTGGCCATGGCTCCGGCGAAACTCGTCCGGTCGTCCGGGTTCAGAAAATTACCGAGATCAACACATTCACCGCGGCTCGTCAGACAGATTTTCACGACGCCTTCATCTTCGATCCGCTCAACCGTGAGCCGGACCCAGGCGGGATTGAAGCGGTATTCCTGGTGGTTTTTACCGGGACCGACCTTGCGGATTGCAATTTCATGGCGAGAGACCACGACTTCCTCGAAAGCCCGCGCGGAGCGGTAGTTCATCCGGAAGGCGAACCAGAGAACCGCCACGTCCAGACCGAAAAAGCCGAACACCGGCCAGGCGCCGATGCGCCAGAACAGAAAGCCGGATACGAAACTTATGACCCCGAAACACACCATCAGGACCAGAAAGCCATTGGAACCCAGAGAGCGGTAGGGCGTGAGCACCGCGGAAAAAAACGGCCGGTCCAACTCGGTCAAATCGTCATTTTTATCGGGTTTCAGATTGTTCTCGCTCATGCGCTCAGATTATAGAGTGAATATGACGCAAGCAAAGAGCCCAATTTCCGGCAAGGGATCCAGGCGTTCCGCCAAATCCGCGAAGTCCCGTACCCCCTCTGTCGATAATCCCGGCAAGGTGCTGAAGCGGTCCCGCTACAGCAGGGCCGAGACATATGCGATCTTCCAGAGGTTCCACGCGGACAATCCCGAGCCGAAGGGCGAGCTGAACTACGTCAATGCCTTCACGCTGCTGGTGGCTGTCGTTCTGTCCGCCCAGGCGACCGATGTCGGCGTGAACAGGGCGACGAGACATCTGTTTGAGATCGCGGACACGCCGGAAAAGATGCTGGCCCTCGGCGAGGACCTGCTGCGCGAGGAGATCAAGTCGATCGGCCTTTACAAGACCAAGGCCAAAAATGTCATTCTTCTTTCCCAACAGCTTATCCGCGACCATGGCGGCGAAGTGCCCGATGACCGCGAGGCGCTGGAAATGCTGCCCGGGGTCGGCCGGAAAACAGCGAATGTCGTCCTGAACATCTATTTCGGCCATCCGACCATCGCCGTCGATACACATCTTTTCCGCCTTGGCAACCGGATCGGCATCGCTCCGGGAAAGACGCCGCTGGATGTCGAAAAAGCGCTTGAAAAGGTGGTGCCACCGGAATTCGCGCTGCACGCTCATCACTGGCTGATCCTGCATGGCCGCTACATCTGCAAGGCCCGCAAGCCGGAGTGCCGGCGCTGCGTCATCTACGATCTGTGCAAAAGCACCCAAAAGGAAAAATTCGACGCGGTTCCCGACATCGCCCTGCGCACCAGGGCGCTGACCGACAAGGACACCGCCGCTTGAGCTTTCCCCTGGGACCCTTTCCGACGAGCGAACGGCTGCGCTTCCGGCTTCCTTCCGCCAATGATGCCGGATTTTACCTGAACCTCATGAATGAGCCGGATTACATCCGTTTCATTTCAGACGCGGGCATCCGGACGGCCGAACAGGCGATGCAGTATATCAAGGGCAAATCCCTGGCCCGCTTCGCCGCCCATGGCGTCGGGCTCTGGCTGGTGGAACTGAAGGAGACGGGTGAGCCGATCGGGGTTTGCGGGCTCGTCGTGCGCAAGGAACTCAAGTACCCGGATCTTGGCTTTGCGTTACTTGAGGCGTTTCGCGGCCAGGGTTTTGGACGGGAAGCAGGCCAGGCCGTGCTGGATTTCACGCGGAAAGACCTGAAACTGCGCGCCTTATGCGCCATCACGCATCCGGAAAACACGCGTTCCGCCAATCTGCTTCGCAAAATCGGTTTTGAGGCCGACGGGCAGCGTCACCTCAGCGAAATCGGTGAGACGTCCGATTATTTTGTCTGGAAATTACGATACGTCGAAAGCGGACTTGCGTAGAACCGGAGAACTGTCTCCGGACGAGGTCTCGGACCTATTGCCTTTCGCGTATCCGGACGACCACATCGACCCGAACGACTTCCATGCCTGCCGGCGCTTCGGGAAGCCGGCCGATGCCGACGCCATCGCCTGGAATATCGATCACCCGGTTTTCGCCTTCAATGAAGAAATGGTGATGTTCGGACACATTGGTGTCGAAATAGGTCTTGTTGCCGTCGATCGCGACTTCGCGCAGAAGGCCGGCCTCTGTGAACTGGTGCAGGGTGTTGTAGACGGTGGCCAGGGAAACAGGGACACTTGCCGCGACGGCTTCCTCATGAAGAAGCTCCGCGGAGATGTGACGGTCACCCTTGGAGTAAAGCAGCTCCGCCAGGGAAACACGCTGGCGCGTCGGCCGCAGACCCGCTGTCCGCAGAATGTCGGTCACGTTCTTCCCGGCAGTTTCCGTCGCCATATGCGTCGCCATTCCTCTATAGATCCACTTCCAAGGTCGCGTTTGTAAACAGCAATTTCAAGGTCCGCACCGGCTGTTCAAACCGCTGAATTGTCGGACATCACCCTATATCTGCCATTTCTTGTACTTGAGATGCAAGTTTTAAACACCTCGTTGAAATACGGACAGGCATCACCATCTGCGCTGTTATGAGACAAAAATCTTAAAATACGTCCCGGAAAAGCCAGCAAGTTCGGGCAAGTGAGATCTTTCGGTCGGGGTTCCCCTGTGTTAGGAAGGCGCCTCAAACGACAAAAAAACAAACCCGTTCCGCCTTCGGGAGGTCCCGGGCAGGAAACAAAAAACGGACCTTGTATGACCGAGCGCCGCTCCAGCTACGATTACGAAGACCTTCTCGCCTGCGGCCGAGGCGAGCTGTTTGGCCCGGGCAATGCGCAATTGCCGCTGCCGCCGATGCTTATGTTCGACCGGATCACGGAGATTTCCGAAACCGGCGGCGAGTTCGACAAGGGATATGCCCGCGCCGAATTCGACATCAAGCCGGACCTCTGGTTCTTCCCATGCCATTTCCAGGGCAATCCGATCATGCCGGGTTGCCTCGGACTCGACGCGATGTGGCAGCTGACCGGATTTTTCCTCGGCTGGCTGGGTCTTGAAGGCAAGGGCATGGCGCTGTCGACCGGTGAAATCAAGTTCAAGGGAATGGTTACGCCGGACGTGAAGCTGGTTGAATACGGTATCGATTTCAAACGCATCATGAAGGGCCGCCTGGTGCTCGGCACCGCTGATGGCTGGCTGAAGGCCGACGGCGAGCAGATCTACAAGGCGACCGACCTGCGCGTGGGCCTGGCAAAGTCCTGACACCTTTTTTGCAGGGTTACTTTCGAACCGGTGCTTCTTTGTCATTGGAAGCGCCGGTTTGCACATTATCCTGATCAACCTGACCGCCTTCAAATGGAAGACTGGAGACAGTCAGGTTGATCGATTCTATTGTGGCGGTGCATCCGGCACATCAATTCCGATTGGCTTTCCGGCTTCGCGTGCACCCACGCGAACGCAGGCTGATCCAGAGAGAAAAGGTAGGAGACCGCAATGAGACGCGTTGTCGTCACCGGTATGGGAATCGTTTCGTCCATCGGATCGAACGTTGAAGAAGTGCTGTCGAGCCTGCGGGAAGGCAAGTCCGGCATCAGTTTTGCCCCCGATTATGCGGAGCACGGCTTCCGCAGCCAGATTCACGGCAAACCGGATATCGACATCCCCTCGCTGGTCGACAAGCGCCAGCTTCGCTTCATGGGCGATGGCGCGGCCTATAACTTCATAGCCATGCAGCAGGCCATCAGCGACAGCGGGCTGGAGGAAACGGATGTGTCCAACGTCCGCACCGGGCTGATCATGGGCTCTGGCGGTCCGTCCACCAAGAACCTGTTCCAGGCGCACCGGATCGTTCTGGAAAAAGGCTCGCCGAAACGCATGGGCCCGTTCATGGTGACCCGCGGCATGAGTTCAACCAACTCGGCCTGCCTTGCCACGCCTTTCAAGATCAAGGGCATCAACTATTCCATTACCTCGGCCTGCTCCACCTCGGCCCACTGCATCGGCGCGGCGACGGAACAGATCCAGTTCGGCAAACAGGATGTGATGTTCGCCGGCGGCGGCGAGGAACTGGACTGGACCCTGTCCTGCCTGTTCGACGCCATGGGCGCCATGTCCTCCAAATACAACGACACACCGCAGACGGCGGCGCGTGCCTATGACGCCACCCGCGACGGATTCGTCATCGCCGGCGGCGGCGGGGTGGTCGTTCTGGAGGAACTGGAACACGCCAAGGCACGCGGCGCCAAAATCTATGCCGAAGTCACCGGCTACGCCGCCAATTCCGACGGATATGACATGGTCGCTCCAAGCGGCGAAGGCGGCGAGCGCTGCATGCGCCTTGCCATCCAGACCCTGGGCGACCGCAAGGTGGATTACATCAACTCGCACGGCACATCGACACCGGTGGGCGATATCGGCGAGATCGAAGCCGTCCGCCGGGTCTTCGGCGAAAACCAGCCCCCGGTCTCTTCGACGAAATCCCTGACCGGCCACAGCCTTGGCGCGACGGGCGTGCAGGAGGCCATCTACTGCCTGCTCATGCTTCAGAACGATTTCATTACCGCTTCCGCCAACATCACCCAGCTCGATCCTGCGCTCAAGGAAGGCGAGATCGTCATGGAACGTGTTGACGGCGCCGGGCTCGATACCGTGCTCTCCAACAGCTTCGGCTTCGGCGGCACCAATGCCTCCGTTGCGCTGTCGCGCTACCACGGCTGAGGAGTTTTAAATGACAGAACTGATGAAGGGCAAACGCGGCCTGATAATGGGCGTTGCCAATGACCATTCCATAGCGTGGGGCATTGCCAAGACCCTCTCTGACCACGGCGCGGAACTTGCCTTCACCTATCAGGGCGAGGCCTTCGGGAAGCGCACAAAACCGCTGGCGGATTCCGTCGGCTCAAAACTCCTGCTGCCCTGCGATGTCGAGGATATCAGCTCCGTTGACAGCGTCTTCGACACCTTGAAGGAAGAATGGGGCAGCATCGATTTCCTGGTTCATGCCATCGCATTTTCCGACAAGTCCGAACTGCGCGGCAAATACGCTGACACGACCCGGGAAAACTTCTCCCGCACCATGCTGATCTCCTGCTTTTCCTTCACGGAAATCGCCAAGCGCGCGGCTGCCATCATGCCCAATGGAGGCTCCATGGTCACCTTGACCTATGGCGGTTCCACAAAGGTGATGCCGAACTACAATGTCATGGGTGTTGCGAAGGCGGCGCTGGAATCTTCCGTCCGCTATCTGGCGGTCGATTACGGCGAACAGAATATCCGCGTCAACGCGATCTCCGCCGGACCCGTACGCACTCTCGCCGGCTCCGGGGTGTCCGACGCGCGGCTGATGTTCAATTTCCAGAAACGCAACTCGCCGATGTGCCGGACGGTTTCGCTGGAAGAAATCGGCGGTACCGGGCTTTATCTCCTGTCCGGTCTTTCGGGCGGCGTGACCGGCGAAATCCATTTCGTCGACAGCGGCTACAATATCATGTCCATGCCGCGGCTGAATGAACTCAAGGTTCAGGAAGTCAAGGCGGACTAGAATTTCACGACTTCGACAGCATGCAAAAGGCGGCCGATTGGCCGCCTTTTTCCGGATCAGTCCTCTACCAGCTCGTCCGGATAAACGCCGAAGAGCCTTGTCTGGTCCAGCCAGCCGTCATAATTGTCGCCATTGACGCGGCACCAGCCGCCGGCGCATTCCGTCACAGACGTCAGAACAAAGGGCTCGAGTTCGGCAACGATATCGGCATCCGAACGGGATCGGGCGCGCAGCGGTGTGCGGTCGCTCTTTTCCCACGGGGTGACGAGCGCGGTCCGCCGGCCGGACAGAAGCGAATGGAACACCCAGCCCTGTTTGCCCTCCCAGTCGCGGATCCGGCGCCAGTTTTCAAATTCCTGGATGATTTCCACCGGCAATCCCGACTGCACGAATGTCCAGGCGATATCGTGGTCCCGCGACGGTCCGACGCGGACATTCACCCGGTCCGATTTCAGGCTGACAAAGCGCGGCACCTGGAGCCCGCTGGCTCCGGTCGTCGTGCCTTGCGCCGCGACAGGAAGGGCCGTGTTGCTCAGTCCGGCGAAAAGGGTCATCACACAAACAAGAAGCCTTGCGACAAGCCTGAATGAAAATCGGGCACCTGAGATCGAAAGAGCCATATTGTCCGGTAGTCCAATTGTTATTGATTGTTGACTTGTGGCAAATCTTTACCGAAAAACCGGCGCGAAAACCAGCGGGTCGACTCCGGCCTTCCGGCAATGCACGGTGAATGAAGCCGATCCCTTGTTTCTGGCGGACCATCTGATAAGGAAAAGGGTAAGGTCTTATCCGCTCGCGCTTCGCGCAGCGTCAAGGTGGAACCGTTGAGGTTAACAATTCCTCAACGAAGCGCGAAAGGCAATTTGGTATGGTGAAAAAGAAGCCTGTCGTCGTTGTCACCCGGAAACTTCCGGACGTCGTTGAAACACGGATGCGGGAGCTCTTCGAGACGCGTCTGAATGAAAATGACAGGCCTCTTAGCCAGGCGGAACTGGTGGAAGCGGTCAGAACTGCGGATGTTCTGGTGCCGACGGTGACCGACAGGATCGATTCCTCGATCCTTTCCCAGGCGGGGGAAAACCTCAAGCTGATCGCCAACTTCGGCAACGGCGTCGACAATATTGACGTCGTGACCGCCAATAACCGGGGAATCAATGTCACCAACACACCCGGCGTACTGACCGAAGACACCGCCGACATGACCATGGCCCTGATGCTCGCCGTTCCGCGTCGTCTTGCCACAGGCATCAAGGCTCTGGAAGCCGGGGACTGGGCCGGCTGGTCGCCGACATGGATGCTCGGTCACCGGATCTGGGGAAAACGGCTCGGCATTATCGGCATGGGCCGGATCGGCCAGGCCGTGGCCCGCCGGGCAAAGGCCTTCGGCATGTCGATCCATTATCATAACCGCCGCCGCCTTTCCGAAAACATCGAGGAAGACCTGGAAGCGACCTACTGGGAAAGCCTCGACCAGATGCTGGCCCGCATGGATGTGGTTTCGATCCATTGTCCGCACACGCCGGGAACGTTCCATCTTCTGTCCGCCCGGCGTCTGAAACTCCTGAAAAAAGACGCCTATGTGGTCAACACGGCCCGCGGCGAGGTGATCGATGAAAACGCCCTGATCCGGATGCTGGAATCAGGCGATCTCGCCGGAGCGGGTCTGGATGTGTTCGAGCACGAACCGGCGGTCAATCCAAAACTGGCGAAGATGGAAAACGTCCTTCTGCTGCCGCATATGGGGTCGGCGACGATTGAAGGCCGGATCGAGATGGGCGAGAAGGTGATCATCAATATCAGAACCTTCATGGACGGCCACCGTCCGCCGGACCGGGTGCTGCCCTCCATGCTGTGAGGCATTCCCGGTCGTTCGCGCGAATTCCGTTTGCCCGCATCGGTCCATGCGCATGTCTTGAGGGGACATCCTCTTGCCTGATCCTGTTGTTTCGGCGCCAGAGAATCTTTCCTGGCTGAATCGGACGGAAGCGGGGCGCAACTGGCTGTCGTCGCTTCCCGATCTGGTCTCGGCAACATGCAATCGCTTCGGTCTCGAACTTGACGGACCGCCTTTTTCCGGCGGAAGCGTTTCCTATGTTGTCCCGGTCAGACAGGCCGGCAAGGCAGCGGTGCTGAAGCTCCAGTTCGCGGACCGTGAATCCCGCCATGAAGCGGACGCCCTCAAGGCCTGGAACGGTACGGGCGCTATCCGGCTGCTGCATTACGCGCCGGAAACCGGTGTTCTCCTGCTGGAACGCTGCCATCCAGGACACTTCCTGGCGGACGATCCGTCCGCCGACAAGCTCGCGGTCCTGGCGGATATCCTTCGAAAGCTGCTGGTGCCGGCCGGAAAACCCTTCAACGCCCTGACGGACGAAGCCGCTATCTGGGTTCAGTCGATGGAAAAGGATTGGCGGCGCGCCGGAAAACCCTGCGAGAAGCGCCTCGTGGATGCCGCCGTTGCAGCACTCACCGGCCTGTCATCGCAAGATACCGCTCAAGTCCTTCTCCATCAGGACCTTCACGGCCATAATGTGCTGGCGGGCGACCGCGAACCGTGGCTGGCGATCGACCCGAAACCTCTGGCCGGCGACCCGGCTTTCTGCCTCAGCCCAATTGTGAGGAGCTTCGAATTCGGCCATTCGAAGTCAGCGGCGCTCTACCGCCTGGACCGGTTGTCGGAGGAACTGGAAGCCGATCGGGAGCGGGCGAGGCTGTGGACCATCGGACAGACGATGGCCTGGGCGTTCAGCAGCTCGTGGTCTGAACGCCATTTCGAGACCACGCGCTGGCTGCTGGATTAAAGCGTGTTGCGTTCAAGCGGATTTATGGATTCAGGAAGACGCCCGAGGCAGCGTTTGCTTTGCAAATGCGTACGGGCGATCTCCTGAATTGAATTTAACGCAACAGACCCTAAAACCCGGCCACATCAGCCCCCGTATTTCGCCCAGATCGCGTCGTCACCCATACCTTCGATGAAGGCCTTGTGGGCTTCGTACTCTGTCTCGGACAGGAACGGGGGAAGCGGCGCGGGACGGCGGGTGGCGTTGAAGTTACCGAGTTCGCCCGGCTCCATGACCGCATTGGAGGAGGAGGACACTTCTTCTTCCGGCACAAGTCCGAGAGCCCTTTGACGTCCACCAATCAGTTCCAGATAGACTTCCGCGAGGATTTCCGCATCGAGCAACGCGCCATGCTTGACGCGTCTGGAGTTGTCGATGCCATAGCGCGAGCAAAGCGCGTCGAGCGAATTCGGTCCGCTTGGATGTTTGCGCCGGGCGATCTCCAGCGTGTCGATCACCTGGCTGTTGGGGATCTTTCTGCGGCCGACACGTTCCAGCTCCACATTGATGAAGCCCATATCGAAAGCCGCATTGTGAATGACCAGTGTGCCGTCGCCGACAAATTCCAGAAATTCATCGGCAATCTGGGCAAACAGCGGTTTGTCGGACAGAAACTCCGCCGACAGACCGTGCACGCGGAAGGCACCTTCGGGCATGTCCCGTTCCGGATTGATATAGACGTGATAGGCGTTGCCTGTCGGAACATGATTGATCAGCTCAACGCCGCCGATTTCCACCAGACGGTCGCCGTCTCGCGGATTAAGGCCTGTGGTTTCCGTATCGAAGGATATTTCGCGCATGGTTCTGCCTGCCTGTCTTTGAAAGCACTGTGCAGGTTGAACCCCTTTAAGCCAAGGACGCGGGCCGGTTTTCCCCGGTGTTCTGCCGGTCTCAGGCCAATTTCAAGGCGTGAGAATGAGCCAAGGACCGACATTCCAAGGAAGCCTAAAGCACCGCTTGGAAGAACGAGGCGGGATAACGGCCCCTGCTTCAGCCGCAGCCCGCCAAAGCCTTCAGGATTGCCCGAACGCCGCGGCGGGCCGGCTCCATGCCGAGGCCGGTATCGATCAGAAAATGCGCGCGCCGCCGTTTTTCCGCGTCCGGCATCTGTTTTGACAAAATTGACTGAAACCGGTCTTCGCTCATACCGGCGCGGGACAAGACCCGTTCCCGCTGAATTTGCGCGTCGGCAGTCACGACGACGGACACATCGACACGTCGATTGCCCTGCGTTTCGAACAACAACGGAATATCCATCATGACGATGCGCCGCCCGGCGGCCCTTGCCTTTTCCAGAAACAGGGCTTCTTCCTCGCGCACCAGCGGATGGACGATCGCTTCGAGCCGTTTCATGGCGTCCGGCTTGCCGAGCACGTGGGGTGACAGCAATGCGCGGTCGACCTTGCCGTCGATGACTGTGCCGGGAAAGGCGGACCCGATCAAAGGTGCGGCGCGGCCGCTGTAAAGGGCGTGAACGGCGGCGTCGGCGTCGTGAACCGGAACGCCCTGCGCGGCGAACATTTTCGCGGTGGTCGACTTTCCCATGCCGATCGAGCCGGTCAGGCCTATCCGGATCACGTCGTTCCTCCGAGATCCCTGACGATCAGCGCGCGCAGCTCATCATCCACTTCCGGCCGCACACCGAACCAGCGCTCGAAACCCGGCACCGCTTGATGGAGAAGCATGCCGAGGCCGTCAACCGTGGGATTGCCCCGCTCTTCGGCCTGTTTCAGCAGATCGGTTCGCAACGGTACATAGACCGCATCGGTTACCAGAGCGCTTTTCGGCAGGGGAGAAAGATCGATCTCGAGCGGTGGTTTGCCGGTCATTCCCAGGGAGGTGGTGTTCACAAGGAGACAGGCTTCTTCAAGCAATGTCCCCAGGTTGTCCCAGCTATGTCCGATTGTTTTGGAACCAAACTCGTCGGCTATCCTCGCAGCTTTTTCCAGTGTGCGGTTGACGATGTGCACAGCTGTGAATTTTCGTGAGAGGAGCGCGAATACAATAGCCCGGGCGGCGCCTCCCGCTCCCAGTACAACCGCCGTTCCGGGTGCGTCGTCCCAGCCGGGGGCTCGCTGGTCGAGGTTGCCCAAAAATCCAGTCCAGTCCGTATTCGCCCCGCACAGTTCGCCATCCTCATCCAGCCAGATCGTGTTGGCCGCTCCCATGACTTTCGCGGCTTCGTCCAACCGGTCACATGCCGCGGCCGCAATTTCCTTGTGCGGCACGGTGATATTCGCTCCGATCAGCCCGCTGTCGGAGAAGTTCCGGAAAAAGCGGCCAGCAGCATCGGGCGCAACATCGAGACATCCGTATTCGCCTTCTATGCCGAACTTTTTCAGCCAGTAGCCATGGATGAGCGGCGAGCGGGAATGGGCGACCGGGTGGCCGGTTACCGCAGCTCTTTTTACGGCCGCAGTCATGTTTCGATCACCCCGAGTGCGCGCAGGCGGTTCAGGAGGGGCAGCATCGGCAGGCCCAGAATGGTGAAATAGTCACCGTCAATCTTCTCGAAAAGCTGCACGCCAATGCCTTCGAGCTGATAGGCGCCGACGCTTGAAAGCACGTCATCGCCTGCGGCAGCCAGATAGCGGCCGATAAATTCCGGTGTCAGATCCCGCATGGTCAGACGGGCGGTTGACACGTGGCGCCAGACGGCTTCGCCGTTGCGGGAAATCACCACCGCGGACAACAGTTCGTGGGTCTTTCCGGAAAACGCCAGCAACTGGCGGCGGGCGGCTTCCATGTCTTCCGGTTTCGTGCGGCGTTCACCCTTGAAGGCAAGGATCTGATCGGCTCCGATCACGAGATCCCCGGAGCGCCGGCCGCTGACCTCGTTGGCCTTCGCCTCCGCAAGGATGGCCGCCAGGTCTTCAGGCGGAAAACCCGCTTCCAGAAGCGGGGCCTCGACCGCCCGTTCATCGATATCGGCCGGATCGACCTCGATCGCGAGCCCGGCGTTTTTGAGAAGCTCGGCGCGGATGCCGCTGCCGCTCGCAAGTACAAGTGTCATGGACGTCCTCTTCTATGTGTTCTGGAAGGTCAACTCCCGCGGCTGTCTTCCTGCTCGATCCGATGAGCCTTGAAAAGGGTCATGATTTCCGCGGCCGTTTCCTCGACCGAGCGCCGGGTGACGTCGATCAGCGGCCAGTCATTCTCGGTGCATAGCCTGCGGGTCATGTTGATCTCCTGGGAGATTTCCTTCCGGTCGACATAAGTGTCGTTATAGCCATCCGAATTCAGCGACAAGACGCGATTGCGGCGAATCTGCTGGATGCGTTCGACGGACGCGATCAGACCGACGATCATTGGCGCTTTCAGCTTTTTCACGTGTTCCGGCAGGGGAATACCCGGGACAAGCGGAACATTAGCTGCCTTGATGCCGCGATTGGCCAGATAGATGCAGGTCGGTGTCTTGGAGGTTCTGGATATGCCGATCAGCACGATATCCGCGGATTCCAGATCGTCCCAGACCTGTCCGTCGTCGTGCAGCATTGTATAGTTGAGGGCCTCCATGCGCCGGAAATATTCCGCGTCGAGTTCATGCTGGCCGCCAATGCGGTGGGTTTGCGTGACGTTCAGATAAGACTGGAAGACGGCGAAGACAGGATCGAGAATATTGACGAAGGGAACGCCCAGTTCGCGGCATTTCAGTTCCAGGCGTTTTGCGATATCCACGTCAACGAGCGTGTAAAGCACGATACCGGGCGCTTTCTCGATTTCGCTGATGGCCCTGTCGAGCTGTTTCTGCGAGCGGACGAGCGGATAGACATGCTCGATTTCCTGGACATTTTCATACTGGACGGTCGCCGCTCGGGCCACGGTCATGAGTGTTTCGCCGGTAGAGTCGGACACCAGATGCAGATGAAAGTAGTGTCTCGACTTGTTCACGCTGTCATCCCCAGGGCTGTTGATGAATTGGGACTAAGCCCACATGGCCCCTGCCTAACACGAAGTTTATGCCCGCATCACATGATTTGTTAACAAAACCTAAACGCCGGCAAACCGATCCCGAAACGGTTGTGCATGGGTGTGGATTCACAAGAGCGCTGTGACATATCGACAGATTGTCCACTACCGCCCAAATTCCTAACGAAAGGTTAACGCTCCAATAAGTATTTGTAATATTGAGGATAATCCTTTTATCGACTCCTGGGGAGAGATTCCGCTAAACAAGGGACCGGATTTGTCCCGGCGAGAAATTCAGGCGGGTGGATTGTGGATAGAAATTGATCCCTGTAATCCACGCTCAAACAAAAGAAACAGATTCAAATAAAGACTCTTTATTAGATTTGAAAAGTGGGAAAGGCGCCACCTCATGAAGTCTCAAGACAGATCCGTGATGAGGGTTCTCAAGGGAGAAAAAATCTGGCCTCCTCCCATCTGGATGATGCGTCAGGCCGGACGCTATCTCCCCGAATATCGTGAAGTGCGGGCCAAAGCCCCCAACTTCCTGGAATTCTGCTATTCACCGGACCTCGCCACCGAGGTTACGCTCCAGCCGATCCGCCGTTTTGGTTTTGATGCAAGCATCCTGTTCTCCGATATCTTCGTCGTTCCCGACGCAATCGGTTATCCGGTTCGTTTTGAAGAAGGACGTGGTCCGGTTCTGGAACTTCTGACATCCTATCTCGTTGACCAGCTCGAACAGGACCGTGCAGAGGATCATCTCAAACCGGTGATAGAGACGGTTTCCCGTCTTCGAGCGGAACTGCCTACGGAAACGACGCTCCTGGGCTTCTGCGGGGCGCCCTGGACGGTTGCCTGCTATTCTGTTGCCGGGCACACGACGCAGGATCAGGTTGCGGCGCGGGTGGGAGCCTATCGCGATCCGGAGCTGATGCAGCGGTTCGTTGATCAGCTGGTTACAGCTTCCATCCGCTATCTCATTCGCCAGTTCGATGCGGGCGCGGATGCGGTGCAGATCTTCGATACCTGGGCCGGGGTGCTGGACGACGCCGGGTTCCGGCGCTGGTCGATCGAACCGACAGGCAGGATCGTGTCGGGTGTGAAGGCGGCGCGGCCGGATGCGAAGATCATTGGTTTTCCAAAAGCCTCCTCGGCGCGGATGACGGCCTATATAGAGGGGACAGGTGTCGATGCGGTCGGACTGGACTGGACGGCTCCCGATCATCTTTCCCTGGATATCCAGAAACGGATTCCCATTCAGGGTAACCTCGATCCGATGCGGCTGGTTGCCGGCGGACAGGCTCTTGAGGAAGGCGTCGAACATATTCTCAGGACATTCGACAAGGGACCGCTGATTTTCAATCTCGGTCATGGCGTGACACCGGATGCCGATCCTGAAAACGTGGCGCGTATGGTCGAACTGGTGAGGAAGGGCTAAGGCGAATGGATCTGTTTCTCTGGATCAAATCCCTGCATGTCGTTGCGATCATCGCCTGGATGGCGGGAATGTTCTATCTGCCACGTTTGTTCGTCTATCACGCAGATGCCGAAGTGGGCTCCGTCCAGTCGGAGACCTTCAAGGTGATGGAACGCCGGCTGCTCAAGGCGATCATAAATCCGTCCATGATCGCGGCCTGGATATTCGGGCTCTGGATGGCCTACGAGCTGGACGTCTGGCGGGATGGCTGGTTCCACGCCAAACTGGCTTTGGTGATCGTCATGTCGGGTGTTCACGGCTATTTGAGCCGCTGCGTCAAAACATTTGCCAGAGATGAAAACACCCGGCCCGCCCGCTTCTACCGTATTTTGAACGAGGTGCCGACGGTGCTGATGATCGGGATCGTCATCCTTGTGATCGGCAAACCTTTTTAAGCAAAGCCTATCTGGCGAAACGGAGCAGCCGCCTTTCCGCGGCTGTTCCCGGCATGTTTGAACGAGGCGTAACACTGCCTGTGAAATCGGCAGAAATCCGGGCTTGCGATTCGGCGGAAAAGAACGTATCTTCCGCCCACTTCCAAGCGGCGCTGTGTTTGTTTTCAGTCACTCAGCAATCGCCGTGTAATCTGGACACGTCTAAAAGTCTTTCAGATACAATCTGGCCGAACCATCCCTTTTCGGCTCAGAACGACCTTCCAAACCATATCTCCATAACAACATTGAAGACCCCAATTCCATGCGGGAAATGAAACTTAAAGATCTAAAAGCAAAAACGCCGACAGAGCTGCTTCAAACTGCCGAGGAGCTCGAAGTCGAAAACGCCAGCACCATGCGCAAGCAGGAGCTGATGTTCGCCATCCTGAAAAATCTGGCTGCCCAGGACGTGGAAATCGTCGGCGAGGGTGTCGTCGAGGTTCTGCAGGACGGGTTCGCTTTCCTCAGGTCCCCCGATGCCAATTATCTGCCGGGACCGGACGATATATACGTCTCTCCCTCGCAGATCCGCCGCTTCTCATTGCGGACAGGCGATACTGTCGAAGGCCAGATCCGCAGTCCGAAAGAAGGTGAGCGGTATTTCGCCCTTCTCAAGGTCAGCACGATCAATTTCGAAGATCCGGACAAAGCCCGTCACAAGGTTCACTTCGACAACCTGACACCGCTTTATCCGGATGAGCGTTTCCGGATGGAAATCGAAGATCCGACCAACAAGGATCTGTCTTCGCGTATCATCGATCTGGTGGCACCGCTCGGCAAGGGCCAGCGTGCGCTGATCACCGCGCCACCGCGGACGGGTAAGACTGTTTTCCTGCAGAACATCGCGAAGTCCATCACGCGGAACCACCCGGAATGCTATCTGATCGTTCTTCTGATCGATGAGCGCCCGGAGGAAGTGACCGACATGCAGCGGACGGTCGACGGGGAAGTGGTGTCTTCCACTTTCGACGAGCCGGCCTCACGGCATGTGCAGGTTGCCGAGATGGTGATCGAAAAGGCCAAGCGCCTGACCGAACACGGACGGGACGTTGTCATTCTGCTCGATTCCATCACGCGTCTCGGCCGAGCCTACAACACGGTCGTGCCGTCGTCGGGCAAGGTCTTGACCGGTGGTGTGGACGCCAACGCCCTGCAGCGTCCGAAACGGTTCTTCGGTGCCGCCCGAAACATTGAAGAGGGCGGGTCGCTGACGATCATCGCAACAGCACTGATCGATACGGGCAGCCGTATGGACGAAGTCATCTTCGAGGAATTCAAAGGAACGGGTAACTCCGAAATCATCCTTGACCGGAAGATTTCCGACAAGCGTGTCTACCCGGCAATCGATATTCAGCGCTCCGGCACCCGTAAGGAAGAGCTGCTGGTTCCGCATGAACGTCTCAAGAAGACCTTTGTGTTGCGCCGTATTCTCAATCCGATGGGCACGGTGGATGCGATCGAGTTCCTGCTCGACAAGCTGAAGCAAACGAAGTCGAACGACGAGTTCTTCGACAGCATGAACACCTGATCGGCAGCGATCGGACTTCAAACGAAAGGCGCGGCCCGAAACGGTTCGCGCCTTTACTTTTTGGTGAGGTTTGTTTCACGTGAATCAGCCTGTTCGATTCGGAGCCGTACCCATGAAAGAGACCGTATTTCTGGAAACCGGGCGGTTGCTGTTGAGGGCCTGGCGGGAGGAGGATGTCGATCCTTTTGCCGAAATGTGCGCCGATCCATGTGTCATGCGTTATTTCCCGGAGCCTCTTTCTCGGGAAAAGAGCGTGTCTCTCATTGCAAGATGCCGCGAGAAGCAAAGAAAATACGGCTTCAGCATAGCGCCTGTCGAAGTGAAGGCGACCGGAGAGTTCCTGGGTTTCGTTGGCCTGAGCCGGCCGGACTATGCTACGCCGCTTCCTTTCGAGCCGTGTGTGGAAATTGGCTGGCGGCTAAAGCAGTCCGGCTGGGGTAAAGGCTATGCCAGCGAGGCTGCCAGAGCCTGGCTTCGATTCGGTTTTGAAACTATCGGGCTTCAGGAAATCGTTGCCTTTACGATCCCCGATAATACGCCTTCACAGAAAGTCATGCAGCGTATCGGCATGACGCGGGATCATGACGGCGACTTTCTTTTTCCGGGATTGCCGCCCGATCATCCAGTCGCTCCTCATGTTCTTTATCGGCTGGCCAGGAAGAATTGGCAGATCGGCACCGATGACGGCTAGAGTATGTTGCATTAAATTGAATTCAGGAAGACGCCCGAGGCAGCTTTTGCTTTGCAAATGCGTTCAGGCGATTTCCCGAATTCATGAATCCTCGTAAACGCAACAAGCTCCAATGCGGCGAAACGGGATTCACGTGAAACAGGGGTCAGCCGGAGTTCTTCCGGACGGCGCTGGAGGCTCGACCGCGTGATCGAATCGGCTACGGTCCGAAGAGCAGATAGATGTGTTGGCCGGTTTGCGCGTGTTCTTGGTTTCCTGATCTCTTCCCGGTCCAAAGTCGGAATAGAAGAGATCTATCCTGGAACGGGATCAGGGATAATCCTGCTGTTTTCTGCCAACCACTTAAATGGCTCGGAATGAATGTTGCGGGAGTAGTCCGATTTGGGACAGGGTTTGCCTGTCTGGCGTACGGGCCGACTGATTCACGTGAAACAGACTTGACCGCAAATGCCGCCTTCACGCCGGATCACTGTTACCAGGATTGATTCGCCGGCGGAACGGAACCTGCCGGTCCCTTTCAGTCGGCGGTCATAATTGATAAAGAGGCAGTCCGCATCCGGCTTGACCGGACCGGGTTCCATCAAGACCGGGCACTTCGAAAGGTATTCATGTCAGACACGATCTATGCGCTTTCCAGCGGGGCTGTGCCGTCCGGTGTCGCGGTCATCCGGGTGTCGGGGGCAAAGACCAGGGAAATCGTTCAGACCCTCTGCGGACGAGTGCCTGAGCCTCGCAAGGCGATGTTGGCCGGCCTCCGCGAACCCCTGACACAGGATGTCCTGGATGAAGCGCTGGTGCTCTATTTCGAAGGACCGGCGAGCTTTACCGGAGAGGATGTCGCCGAGTTCCAGTGCCATGGCGGCAGGGCGGTGGTGAGCAGTGTTCTCGGCGCTCTTGGATCCTTTGAGACCTGCCGGCCGGCGGAGCCGGGTGAATTTACCCGCAGGGCGTTCCATCAGGGCCGGATGGATCTGACGGAAGTGGAAGGCCTTGCCGATCTCATTGCCGCGGAAACGGAAGGCCAGCGCAAGCAGGCCCTGCGCCAGATGGGCGGCGCGCTCGGCGCGCTCTACGAGGGCTGGCGCAAGCGGCTCATCCATATGCGGGCGATGATCGAGGCCGACTTCGATTTCGCCGACGAGGAGGATGTCCCTGGCGGTGTCGCTGACGAGGTCTGGGCAGACGCCGCCGAGCTTCATGCGGAAATTGCCGAACACCTGGCGCGCTCCAGAAGCGGGGAACGTCTGCGCTCCGGTCTTCAGGTGGTCCTGATGGGTGCGCCCAATGCCGGCAAGTCCAGTCTCTTGAACGGGATCGCGGGACGGGACGTTGCCATCGTTACCGAGGAAGCGGGAACGACGCGGGATGTCATCGAGGTGCATCTGGATCTCGGAGGCTATCCTGTGACGCTGGCCGATACCGCGGGCTTGCGCGCGACGGACGGGATCGTCGAACGGGAGGGTATCCGCAGGGCGGAACAAAAGGGTCGGGAAGCCGACCTTATCCTCTGGGCGATGGAGCCGGGCGGTGTCCGTGCGGATGATCCCACAGCGGGATTGCCGGAAGATCTGCGTACAGGCATGCAGGTCTGGACTGTTCACACAAAGAGAGATCTTGAGACTCTTCCGAAACAAGACTCTTCCGGAATGATCGAGGAAATTGCTTGTTCCATCAAAGAACCGGACGGTCTTGTGCCTCTGTTGACCCGCTTAACCCGTTTTGCAGAGGAAACGATTTCCGTGGGTGAAGCGCCTCTCGCCACCCGGGACAGGCACAGGCATTTCCTCAAGGCTTGCCTTTCCGGACTTCAGACAGCCGTGGATGAGGTTCATCTTCCGTCGGAATTGCGGGCGGAAGACCTCCGCCGGGCGGCGGATGCCCTTGGACGCATCACCGGGCGCATCGACGTGGAAGATCTGCTCGATGTGATCTTCCGGGATTTCTGTATCGGCAAGTAACCTGTTTCACGTGAATCATTCAAGCGAACCGCGGGTCGGTTCAGACCCGGAACATGTTTCACGTGAATCCGATACGATTCCTGAATACGATTTCGGTCCACTGCGGAAAGTGGATGGTTCCTGGCGAGATTTCCGCTTTGACCTTGGATCGCTTGCGCCGTATAAGTCTCGCGAATATGTGCCGGATATCCGGTGTGTGATAGTCTGGCGCGAGACGCCGGAAACCGATCCCGAAAATCGATCTGGATATTGTGAGCGGCTTGACGTCGCCGAAGTGCCTTGCAGGCGGTAGAGATCATGAGTGAGCAGGACCTGAAATTTGATGTCGTCGTTATCGGCGGCGGGCATGCCGGATGCGAAGCGGCCGCAGTTGCCGCTCGGACGGGAGCGGCCACCGCCCTGGTCACTCACCGTTTCGATACGATCGGGGTGATGTCCTGTAACCCGGCGATCGGCGGTCTTGGGAAGGGGCATCTGGTCCGGGAGATCGATGCGCTGGACGGCTTGATGGGCCGTGTTGCCGATCAGGGGGGTATCCAGTTCCGGATGCTCAATGGCCGCAAGGGGCCCGCCGTGCGCGGCCCGCGGGCTCAGGCCGACCGAAAGCTCTACCGCGAAGCCATGCAGCGCGAAATCTCGGCAATCGATAATCTGACTGTGGTGGAGGGTGAGGCCGACAAGATACGATTTGACGGCGCGGGAGACGACCGGAAGGTTTCCGGTATCGACTTGAGCGATGGCCGGACCGTCGCTTGCAAGGCAATCGTCCTGACGAGCGGCACCTTTCTGCGCGGTCTGATCCATATTGGCGACAGGAAAATTCCGGCTGGCCGGTCCGGTGAAGCGCCCGCCATGGGGTTGTCGGGCTCGCTGGAGGAAATCGGCTTTGACCTCGGCCGTCTGAAAACCGGCACCCCGGCCCGTCTGGACGGGCGGACCATTCACTGGGACCGGCTGGAGGAACAGCCCGGCGATGACGATCCGGTACCGTTTTCCACGCTGACGGACAGGATCACGACGCCGCAGGTTCCCTGCCACATCACCCGCACGACCCCTGAGACCCATCGCATCATTCGGGAAAACCTGTCCCGTTCCGCGATGTATTCCGGCGAGATCAAAGGCCGTGGGCCGCGTTACTGTCCGTCGATAGAGGACAAGATCGTCCGTTTCGGGGACCGGGACGGACATCAGATCTTCCTCGAACCGGAAGGTCTCGACGATCACACGGTCTATCCGAACGGTATCTCGACCTCGCTGCCCGAGGATGCCCAAGTCGCCTTTTTGAAGACCATCCCGGGTCTTGAGGATGTGGTTGTTTTGCAGCCGGGCTATGCGATCGAATATGACCATGTTGATCCGCGCGAATTGCGGCCGACACTGGAAGCCAGGCGCTGTCCGGGTCTTTATCTTGCCGGCCAGATCAACGGCACCACCGGCTATGAAGAAGCCGGAGCTCAGGGTCTGGTGGCGGGTCTTAACGCCGCTCTCGGTGTTGCCGGAAAGCCGCCCTTCGTTGTGGATAGGTCACAGGGTTATATCGGCGTGATGATCGATGACCTGGTGACAAGGGGTATCACCGAGCCCTACAGGATGTTCACGTCCAGGGCTGAATACCGCCTTTCGCTTCGTGCCGACAACGCCGACCAGCGACTGACACCGCTCGGTATCGGGATAGGCTGTGTTTCAGCAACCCGCCGCAGCGCCTTCGAAGCAAAGCTGGCGCGGCTCGAGCAGGCGCGGAAACTTCTGATGCGTCTTTCCGTGACTCCGTCCGAGGCGCGGAAGAAGGGCCTTCCGGTAAATCAGGACGGTATCCGCCGATCCGCCTTCGATCTGCTCTCTTACCCGAACGTGACGTATGAGAGACTTACCGTCGTCTGGCCCGAGCTCAAGGAAGTCGATCCGGCTATCGCCGAGCAGGTGGCGACGGATGCGCTCTATGCGGTTTATCTCGACCGGCAGAAGGCGGATATCGATGCGCTCAAGCGCGATGAAGCCTTGCAGATCCCGGATGGTTTCGACTACGAAGCAATTTCCAGTCTCTCCAATGAAGTCCGGCAAAAGCTCCATGACGTCCGTCCGGCGACCCTCGGTCAGGCCTCGCGCATGGATGGCATGACACCGGTGGCGCTTACCCTGATCCTGTCGTATCTGAAGCGGAACGGTCAACGGGGAGCGGCGTGATGCGCCGTTCCGAGGTGTTGAATTCCTCTGGACAGGTTGTGCATAAATATGGGGATGTTTCACGTGAAACGCTGGAGCGTCTTCAGATCTATGTGGACCTCGTCCTCAAGTGGCAACCCGCACAAAACCTCATCGCGCCGTCGACCATTCCGGATATCTGGACCCGGCATGTTGTCGACAGCCTGCAGAGCGTGTGGAGTTATCCAGAGGCAAAGACCTGGGTGGATATCGGTAGCGGCGCGGGATTTCCCGGCGTGGTGACGGCGATCCTGCTGGCCGACGATCCCGAAGCCCATGTCCATATGATCGAGAGCAATCAGCGCAAAGCCGCCTTCCTGAGAACCGCACTTCGGGAAACGGGTTCGAAAGGCACGGTGCATCCGGGCAGAATCGAATCGGTTGCGAAAGACTGGTCGTCGGGGAGGGTCGATGCGGTCTCGGCGCGCGCTCTGGCGTCATTGGAAACGCTTTTTCAGCTATCCGAGCCTTTCACCCGGCAGGGTGCGAAAGCTGTTTTCCACAAAGGACAGGATTTTCAGAGAGAAGTTAACGAAGCCACTGCCCGTTGGGGCTTCGATCTGGTAGAAAAGATAAGTCTTGTAGATCCAACGAGCCGGATGCTTCTTTTTTCAAATATTTCAGCCCGGTCTGAGTAGCCCAGGAAGGTCTGGTGGCAATGAACATGCTTCCCGAAACGCCGCGCGTTCTCGCACTTGCAAACCAAAAGGGCGGAGTGGGTAAAACCACGACGGCCATCAATCTCGGGACGGCTCTGGCTGCCATCGGGGAAAAGGTTCTGGTGATCGATCTCGATCCTCAGGGCAACGCGTCAACCGGCCTCGGTATCGAGCGAAGGGATCGCGGTCTGTCGACCTATGAAGTCCTGAGCGGCGATTGCTCGCTGGCGGAGGCCGTGCGCGAAACGACCGTGCAGCGGCTGTGGGTCGCGCCTTCGACCATGGATCTGCTTGGTCTGGAGCTTGAAATCGCATCGACCAGCGACCGGGCGTTCCGGCTGCGGGCCGCCATCGAGGCTCTGAGCAAGTCGCGGCTGTTTCAGGAAATCGGCTTCACCTATGTTCTGGTCGATTGCCCACCGTCCCTTAACCTTCTGACCATCAACGCCCTGTCCGCGTCGCATTCCATTCTGGTCCCGCTGCAATGCGAATTCTTTGCGCTGGAAGGTCTCAGCCAGTTGCTCAGCACGGTCGAGCAGGTAAAGAATGCTCTCAATCCGGAGCTCAGCATTCACGGCATCGTGCTGACCATGTATGACAGCCGCAACAATCTCTCCAGCCAGGTGGTCGCCGATGTGCGCGAGACGATGGGGGATGCTGTCTATGACACTATCATCCCGCGTAATGTGCGTATTTCGGAAGCGCCGTCTTACGGCAAGCCGGTGCTGCTGTACGATCTGAAATGCGCAGGCAGCCAGGCCTATCTGCGCCTTGCCTCCGAGATCATTCAGCGTGAGCGGGAATTGCGGCGGGTTGCCGCCTGAACCGGTTCGAATCGGATCCGAACTGACGGAAAACGCGCGTGACAGCATTCCCGGCGCAGCTGTCACGCTCTAAAATATTGAAATATAAGAAGAAAAAGGTGCGGTATGGCGGAAAGAGACGTCAAGAGCAAGCGTTTGGGCCGTGGCCTGGCGGCCCTGATCGGCGATTCAGCTCCGGAAGCAGCGGCGGCGCCGGAAAAGTTCTTTCGTGACACGCGCAAGGTGCCGATCGAGCATATCGAACCCAATCCGCGTAATCCGCGCAAAACCTTTACTGAAAAAGATCTTGGCGATCTTGCCGAGTCGCTTAGGTCCAAGGGCATTGTCCAGCCGATCCTGGTCCGGCCGGCGGCGGGTAAAACCGACCGTTTCGAGATCATCGCCGGGGAACGCCGCTGGCGGGCGGCGCAGCGCGCCGGTCTTCACGAAGCTCCGATCATCATTCGGGATGTGACCGATCAGGAAGCGCTTGAGCTTGCGATCATCGAAAACGTTCAGCGCGCCGACCTCAACCCGATTGAAGAGGCGATGGGTTATGAGCAGCTTACCGCCGATTTCAGCTACAGTCAGGGTGAACTGGCGAAGGTCATCGGCAAGAGCCGCAGCCATGTCGCCAACACGATGCGTCTTCTCAAGCTTCCCAATTCCGTGAAAGACTATCTGGCCGAAGGGCTTCTGACAGCCGGACACGCGCGGGCGCTGATCACCGTGGAAGACCCCGCGGCGCTGGCCGAGCTGATCGTCGAAAAGGGCCTGACGGTTCGCGACGCGGAGAAGATCTCTCAGGACCCGGATGCGCTTGCCAGAATGAAGGGCGACAAGGCGCCAGGCGACAAGCGGCAAAAGGATGCCGATACCAAGGCCCTGGAGAAACGCCTCAGCGACACGCTGGGCCTCAAGGTCAGTGTGGGTCACAAACCGGGCAAGGAAACAGGCGACCTGAAGATCAAGTACACGTCTCTGGAGCAGCTTGATGAGCTGTGCCGGAAACTCGGGGTCGAAACGCGCTAAAGCGTGTCGTGTTAAATTGAATTCAGGAAATCGCCCGAACGCATTTGCAATGTAAACGTTGCCCCGGGCGTCTTCCTGAAACCATGAATCCGCTTAAACGCGACACGCTATAAAGCGCTTTTCGATTTCAAATGGTGCGGATTAAACGCAAAGTGCTTTAGAATATCCTTGGGTCAGCATAACACAGGATGCTCCGACAGCTTTGCATGTAAGATGATCGGTCTATCTTCGCCGAAGTTTTATTTGGCTCTGCACCAGGACTACCTGTATCTCATCATGTCCGGAAAAAAATTGTATATCAGAGAATCTTCAATAAGCCGCAAGGTCAGTTTTTTATTTGGAACATCGCTTTTCGATATTATTGCTTCTTCGATTTTTTCTCCCAGCTTGACCCAGCCTTTGTTTATCGCTGCTGCAATACGCTCAAGAGCGTCATTTATTTTCTTCGTTAGACCCAACTCGTTGGCGATATAGGCCAGCGCTCCTGAAATAATCAACGCGCCTACGATCAGGATGCCCGAGGCTACCAGTCCCGTGCCGATCACGATCCCTGTCGCCAGGCCGATACCCCACATGATGAGCTGGGTGATCACCGAGATGATTCCGGTGGTGGCAAAGACCCCGAGCAAATCCTTCCATTGCCGTTCGTCGTCGAGAAACATCGATAATATTTCTATGGGCACCGTGAAGATTATGTTGAGTTTAAGCCCATTTTTCAGGTGTTTAACCTGTTTAGGCAGACTCAGTCCCAGTTCCGCCACCTTCGGGTTGGATGGCAGGAATTTAATTCCAGGGAGGAGCGGTCTTAGTCCGGCTCTTCCGGTTATAACGACATACAGCTTGCCGTTGACCAGCTTGACTCTCGCTTTTTGGCCGACGCCCAGTTTGGCAAAGAAATCCTGCCTGCCTGCTTCACTCTCCAGGGCAGCGACGGCATCGGCAAGGCTGGGGAGCGGGCCTTGGCCCTGTACGCCGGACTTGAGTTTTTCCAGCGCCAGGATGCCGAATTCCTCAAGGCTGAAAATCCCTACTTCTTCTTTGGTCGCCGCGCCGTCGGCACCTCTGCCCCGGGTGGCCTGATTTTCTTTTTCAGCTTCCGCATCCAGAGAATATTGACGATGCAGATAATCAAACAGATCCTGGGGCAGCTCGATCGCCCAGAATTTGAATCCGATCTTGTTGGCGACACGCCTTACCAACTCTTTGGGATCGTCTTCCAGAACACATAATGCGCCATCTTCCAGCGTCGCGAGCTTGAACTTCTGGATCTCCGCTTCCGTCATCACGAGAAGATGTTTGTTGAAGCGCGCGAGAAAATCGTCCTCGTCTCTGATGACCAGACGGGCCGTACTTGGAAACTTCAATATATAGTCGAACTGATCCGGCCGCCCAATGATGAGAACGGATGCCGAGTTTCGGAAAACATAGGTAAAATCAAGCCAGGTACCAAGCATGCCGACCGCCTGTTCTTAGACACGGGGAGAATCTTATTCAGTCAGATTTCGATCCACAAGCGAGCAACGGTTTCTCTCCGGATCAACCTGCAGGCTATGGGTGTCGGCTGCGATAGCCGAAGCGGGTTTGCGTTGCCCGGAAATATCAGCGCCGCTGGTTGCGCGCTCTTGCGGCACGGCCCAGCGTCAGCAGGGCTTCGGACAGCACCGGTACACCCAGCGGATCGTTCAGACGTGAGATCCTGGTGGCTTCGCTGAGGATGCCCATCGCGCGCTCGAGATCCTTCAGCGACCAGATCCGTAGCTGCTGCGCGAAACTTGCCTTGCGGGTGAAGAATATCGGCGGCCGCTGACTGTCGACGACCTGCTGGGCATTCCTGCCCTGGTCGATATCGATTCGCATCCGGTGCAAATGCTGGAAATGCTTCAGCGCCTGATTGGCGATCACCGAGGCCTTTGAACCGGCTTCCGCGAGGCGTTCCAGACCGTGATCCAGCAGGCCAAGATTGCCGGAAGCGGCGGCGTCGATAAGCTCGGAGGTTTCAAACGCCGAAGCGTCGCCGATTATGGCTTCGATATCCTCGCTCTCGATCCGTCCCTTTCCGAGGGCATAGAGGCAGAGTTTCTTCAGTTCACCGCGGCTGGCCATGCGGTCGCCGCCCAGGAGGCTGTGAAGGGCGGACCTCGCCTCGCGGGTAATGGTCAGTCCGGCTTCCCTTGTCTCGTCGTCGATCAGCTGATCGATGCCGCGGTCATTGTCCGCGTAGCAGGGCAGCGCGACGGCGCGTTTATGAGATTCGACCAATTTGCGAAGACCGACACCTTTCTTGATGTCGCCGGCTTCCAGAACGACCAGGGTCTGCCAATCCTCCAGTTTGAGGACCGGTTCCAGGGCGGGATTGAGGTTTTTACCGCCTGCGTCCTTCACCCAGACGATCCGGCGTCCGCCGAAAAGCGGCACGGTCAGCACTTCGTCGATCAGCCGATCCGGATCGGAGCTGATGTCGGCTGCGTCGATCTTGATGAGGTTGAACGGATCGTCTTCGCCTTCCGACGCCTTTTTCACCAGACGCGCCGCCCGTTCGGAAACAAGGCCCGTATCGGGGCCGAAAATCAGAATGACTCCGCCATCTGCAGGCGGATTGGCGACGTACCGGTCAATTTCCCCGGCTTTCAGGACGGTCAAGGCCGATCGGCTCCCAAGATTAGCTGCTATTCAGAACATTCCGCGTTCGGACGATCGCCGGGGCACGCTCTGACACTTCCAGATCGATCAACATTCAGACCTGCAATCGTAACCGATTGAGGTCCACAGACCCTAGGACCGGCTGGCGAAATAGCCGGCAATCCGGGCGGAAATGTCGTCGGCAACGGCTTTCGCCACCCGTTCCTGCGCATTCCGGTAGGCGCGCTTGTTGGCAAAGCGCTGGGACGAAAAGTCGTAAGATGCGGATTTGAAGGCCCGGCCGGTCAGGAGTGTTTCATTGGTGTTGATATCACTGAGAACGAAGGTCGAGTTCATCGTGGTCGTGTAGGCGGAGGGAACATCCGCGAACCGTTCCACACCGACTTCCGAGCTGCCGACATCCATCAGGACCTTCAGGCGGTATCGTTTAGCCGGCGTACCTGCACCCCGTTCAAACCGGTAGATGAGCTCGTTGTAGAGAACCCGGGATGCATCGTCATTGGCGAACTGGCTGGGGATGGAGTCGAGATCGATTGCCGCCAGTTCAGCGGTGACGGGCGAGGAAGACGCGCCGAATTCGCCGGTACTGGTGCCGTAGAGAGGGCGTACCTGACATGCGCCCAGCGTCATGGCTGCCCCCAAGGCGGCGCAAAGGGCAGTGCGCCGGAGCGCGCTGCTGCTCTTGAAGATGTTGTCAAACAACGACATTCACGATCCTTTGCGGTACAACGATGAGCTTTTTCGGCGAACTTCCGGCCAGTGCCTTTTGAACGATGTCCAGCGCCAAGGTAGCCGCTTCGACCTCCTCTTTGGAAGCCTCTTTTGCAATGGTCAGTTCACCGCGCCGCTTGCCGTTGATCTGGATCGGGTAGGTGACGGAATCCTCGACAAGGAGCGCCTCGTCCGCTTGCGGCCATTTGGCTTCGGATATCAGGTTGTCGTGACCGATGGCGGACCAGCATTCTTCCGCCAGATGCGGCATCATCGGCGCCATCATATGCACCAGAAAATCAGCTGCCTCGCGGACCGCGTATTCCATCGCTGTGTCGTCCAGGCTTTCATTCAGAGCCTTGCCGATGGTGTTGACCAACTCATAGAGCCTTGCGACCGCACGGTTAAAGCCGAGGTTCTCCAGATCGCCGGAAACCGCCGCCAGGGTCTTGTGGCTGGCGCGGCGCAATTCCAGCGCTTTGCCGGAAACCTCGGGGGCCTTGCCGCCGCGCGGTTCGGTCCTTTCCGCGATATCGCCGATCAGGCGCCAGACGCGCTGCACAAAACGCCAAGCGCCCTGAACGCCGTCCTCGGTCCAGATAACGTCACGCTCCGGAGGGCTGTCGGACAACATGAACCAGCGCGCGGTATCCGCGCCGTAAGTGTCGATGATGTCTGTCGGATCGACAGTGTTCTTTTTCGACTTCGACATTTTTTCGATCGAGCCGATGGACACTTCGTCACCGGTTTCCAGCAGAACGGCCCGGCGGCTGCCGCCGTTATCCTCGATACGGATTTCGGCGGGGGAGATCCAGCGGCCGTTGCCGCCTTCACCCAGCCGGTAGGTTTCATGGGTCACCATGCCCTGCGTGAAGAGACCCTTGAAAGGTTCCTTCAGATCCAGGGCGCCGACCTTCTGCATCGCCCGTGTGAAAAAGCGGGAATAGAGCAGGTGCAGGATCGCGTGTTCGATGCCACCGATATACTGATCGACCGGCAGCCAACCATTGGCGGCCGCGGGATCCGTCGGCTGGTCGCAGTCCGGCGCGGTAAAGCGGGCGAAATACCAGGAGGAATCCACGAAGGTGTCCATGGTGTCGGTTTCGCGTTTCGCCGGCTTGCCGCATTTCGGGCAGGTGGTCTCGCGCCAGGTCGGATGGCGGTCGAGAGGATTGCCGGGCTTGTCGAAATTGATATCTTCCGGCAGTTCAACCGGCAGGTTTTCATCCTTTTCGGGAATGACGCCGCAGTCATCGCAGTGAATGACCGGGATCGGGCAGCCCCAATAGCGCTGGCGCGAAATGCCCCAGTCGCGCAAACGGTAATTCACCTGGCGCGCGGCCTGCGGAGCACCGTCAACCGTGATGGCTTCCAGCTTGCCGGCAATGGCTTCCTTCGCATCGGGAATGGACAGACCGTCCATGAAAGCGGAATTGAAGATGGCGCCCTCATCGGTGAAAGCGTCGTCGCCGATTTCAAAGCTTGCCGGATCGGCTCCGTTCGGCAGGACGACCGGCTTCACCGGCAGGCCGTATTTGCGGGCAAAGTCGAGGTCGCGCTGGTCATGGGCCGGACAACCGAAAATGGCGCCGGTTCCGTAGTCCATCAGGATGAAATTGGCGACATAGACCGGCAGCTCGACCGAGCTGTCGAGCGGGTGCTTGACGCGCAGTCCGGTATCGACACCTTTTTTCTCTGCCTTTTCAATAGCTTCCTCGGAGGTTCCAACCCTGCGGCATTCCTCGATGAAGGATTTGAGTTGCGGATTATCTTCCGCAAGCCTGACCGAGACCGGATGATCCGGGGAGAGACCCATGAAGGAAGCGCCGAACAGGGTGTCCGGACGCGTCGTGAAGATCTCCAGGGTCTCGTCGCCTGTCGGAGCGGCCTGCGTGAATTCAAAACGGATGCGCAGGCCTTCGGACCGGCCGATCCAGTTTTTCTGCATCAGACGGACTTTGTCCGGCCAACGGTCCAGATCGTCGATCGCCTCCAGCAGTTCCTCCGAATAATCGGAAATGCGGAAGAACCACTGGGTCAGTTCGCGTTGTTCGACCAACGCGCCCGACCGCCAGCCACGGCCGTCGATGACCTGTTCGTTCGCCAGCACGGTCATGTCGACAGGGTCCCAGTTGACCTTGGCGTTCTTGCGGTAGACCAGACCTGCGTCCAGGAATTTCAGGAAGAGGCGCTGCTGCTGGGTGTAATAGCCGACATCGCAGGTCGCGAATTCCCGGCTCCAGTCGAGCGACAGGCCCATGATCTTGAGCTGCTCGCGCATGGCGGCGATATTGTCGTAGGTCCAGTCCTTGGGATGAACCTTGTTCTGCATCGCGGCGTTTTCCGCCGGCATGCCGAAGGCGTCCCAGCCCATCGGGTGGAGGACGTTGAAGCCCCTGGCGCGCTTGTAGCGGGCGACGACATCGCCCATCGCATAGTTGCGCACATGGCCCATGTGAATGCGCCCGGACGGATAGGGGAACATTTCAAGGACATAATATTTATCGCGCGGATCGTCGTTATGGGTGACGAAAACGTCCTTGTCGTTCCAGATCTTCTGCCAGCGCGCTTCCACTTCGCGCGCGTTATACCGTTCCGTTGCCATCAAATGCGCCGTCTGTTCCTGCCGCCTGAACTGGCGGAATTCCTGAATGATTGACTGCCGGACTGTCACCAGAAATCAGGTCCGGGGTCAACATGTGAGAAGAGATTGATCTCGCAGTTGCCTGTTTATTTCGCAATGCCGCATTCGTAAAGCTATCGGATCGCCGGTCCGGCGGAAGAAATACGTGCCGGGTCCGCCTGCGCGTCCCAGATGTTCTTCATCCGTGCGCCGTCCGGGTGGGTCTTGCTGAAGAGAATATACAGCGGATAGACACGGATGGGTTCCGACATGGCGATGGACTCCGCCGCATCATCCAGGACGGCGCGACTGTGCGCCCGGCCGACACGGTCGATCTCGATATAAAGGTCCGCCCGGCCGCGCGCGAGCATATTCCACGCCTGTTCTTCCTCCGGTACCGCCTGAAAGAGGACACCGGCCTTTTCGAGTGGTGCCTGATACCAGTAGCCGGGAATGCCCACGACGGTCAGCCCGCGCGCTGCGACTTCCTCGAAGGACAGGGCCTGCAGGCCGGCCGGAAACCGGTCCTTGCGGTAGAAGTAGACGAAGCTGGCCAGAGCTATGGGCGTTTCCGGATAGATAAAATCCTCTGCTCTTTCCTTTTCGAAAATCCAGGAAAAAGTCGCGGGCAGGGTGCCGTGCCGGGTCATTTCGAACGACCGGAGCCAAGGGAGGAATTCGAAGCGGACGTCGTGTCCGGCGGCCCGGAAAGTCTCGGTAACCTTCTGTGCGTGCATCCCAAAGCCGGGAGCGTCGCGTGAAGTGAAGGGTGGCCAGTCGCCGACCGCGAAGGTGAAGGTCTCGGAATTCGCGGCAGCGCACTGGAAAACGAGCGCGACGACCACCGCAAATGCGCGGAATCCAACTGAGGTCATTCGCGATATCGGGAAATGTACTGGTTCATAGGCGCGGATCGTGGGCAAAAGAAATGAACAAAGGCGTAAGACCTTCCTGCAAACGCGAGGAATATCAAGAAGGGTTTGAAGGGATTTTCATGAATCTGCTAAGAGGTGCCAGGGCCGACACCGGCGGCGCGTCTCTTTGCCGGTGCCGGTGCCTGGTTCATCGCCGCTGTCCAACTGGAGCATTTCATGGTGTCTGCAACCGATCGTCTGGAAGAGGTAAGGGCCGAAATACGCAGCTCCGAGGCCGCGTATGGCCGCAAGGAGGGTTCCGTTTCCCTGATTGCGGTATCTAAGACGTATGACGCGGAGGTCATCCGTCCGGTTCTGGAGGCCGGACAGCGCGTGTTCGGTGAAAACCGGGTTCAGGAAGCCATGGGCAAATGGCCGGGTTTGCGTGAAGACTTTGAAGGGATCGAGCTGCATCTTATCGGCCCGCTGCAATCGAACAAGGCAAAGGAGGCCGTGGCGACCTTCGATGTCATTCACACGGTCGACCGGCCAAAGATCGCCAGGGCCCTGAAAGCGGAAATGGACCGACAGGAAAGGGATCTGCCCTGCTTCATCCAGGTCAATACGGGCGAGGAATCGCAAAAGGCCGGTATAGCTCCGAAAGACGTCGATGCCTTTGTAAAGGACTGCCGGGAAGAAGTTGGGCTGAATATCGTCGGTCTGATGTGCATTCCGCCCGTGGACGAAGCGCCGGGAGAGCATTTCGCGCTTTTGGAAAAGATCGCCGGGCGCAACGGCTTGAACCAGCTTTCCATGGGCATGTCTTCCGATTACAGGATCGCCATCGGCTTCGGTGCGACCTGTGTCCGCGTCGGTTCGGCGATCTTCGGTGAGCGTGATTATGCGTGACGATCCGGGCCAGAGCGGCAGGCCGGTTTGAAAAATAAACGCCTTGATTGAATTTTTCAGCCGTACATCCGCCGGAAATCGTCAAAAATGACATGATTTTGACCGGCCGGTGGCTGAATCGAATTGTCAGTCACAACAATGCCGTGACCTTTCCCAAGAGCAGCCATTGGGCAGTCGAGATCCCGCAGCACTGTCTGCCCGTTCCGGTTCAGCGGGTCGCAGGGGCTCGGTGAATGGACGGAATGGCAGGCTTTCCACGCGGAGTCGATTGAGGCTCATTGGCGCGGTTAAGCCTGAAAAACCAAACCCTTGGAGGTTAAATCATGTCCAAACGTCTTACAGCTGCTCTTCTTGTCGGTGCTTTCACAGCTTCCACCGCAGCGCTCGCACAGGGCATGTCGTTTGATGCCGTCGACAGCAACCAGGACGGGTTCGTCACCTTCGAAGAGATTTCGGCCGCCGTGCCGAGCCTGTCCGAAGACGTTTTCAATGCCGCCGACATGAACCAGGACAACCTTCTGGATCCGGACGAATTCGAAACCGTTCAGCCGTAATTCCGGCTTCAGGCAATTACCCCTCCGCTGTGCGCACAGCGGATTGTCTGATCACCGCCGGGACAGTTATCCCGGCGGTGGTTTTTTGGTCGTGTCAGTCGAGCCAGTAGTCAGGGGTCAGCAGAAGAATTGCAGCGATGATTTCAAGCCGGCCGATGATCATTTCCAGGGCCAGGAACCACTTGGCGGCATCCGGCAGTGTCTGAAAGGTCCCGGAGGGACCGATGATATTGCCGACGCCGGGGCCGACATTCGCAAGCGCCGTGATCGAGGCGCTCAAAGCGGTTTCCAGATCGAGATCCAGCATCATGTAAATCACGGAAAACGCCGCGAATGCACCCGTGTAAAGAACCGCGAAAATCAGAATTCCCTCAAGAACGTTGCCGGTGACGGCATGTCCCTGATATCGCGGTTCCGCCACCCGGTGCGGGCGCACGATCCTGCGTAACAATGACTGGATATAGCTGGTCAGGACCGCGATGCGGAACATCTTGAAACCGCCGGCCGTCGAGCCGCTGCAGCCGCCGAAGAAGGTCAGAACGAAAAAGATCGCGATCACGGCCGGTCCGAACTGGAGGTAGTCGTTCGCGGCGTAGCCGGTCGTGGTGATGACGGAGACAACATTGAACACCGCCAGCGTGAACATGTGGAACGGTGTGTCATGCACGATAAAGCGTTCGAAATAAAAGACGCCGAAGGATGCGGCGGTCACGAAGAAAAGCAGAAGACCGATTTGTGTGTCCCTGTCGAAACGTCTGCGTTCCAGGCTTCTTATCAGATACAGAAACGGTACGCTGGACAACAGCATGAACAGACTTGCGACCCAGTAGACCGCAGTACCGGAAAACTGGGAAAAGGACCGGTCGGAGGTGGAAAACCCGCCCGTGGAGACCGTCGTCATGGAATGGACGATGGCGTTGAAAAAGCTCATGCCGCAAAGCCGGTAGAGAAGCAGGCAGCCGAGGGTCAGGGTGCCGTAAAGCACAAGCAGCCGATAGACGAACGGTGCGATCTTGCCGTAAGGCTTGCTGGTTTTTTCCGACGATTCCAGTGCGAAGAGCTGGCTGCCGCCAACCCTCAGGCCCGGCAGCAGCCAGATCCCGAGCGCGACGACACCGATTCCCCCAACCCATTGCAGCAGGGCACGCCAGAGCAGGATGCCGGGCGGAAATCCGTCAAGGCCGGTCAACACGGTCGAACCGGTCGTGGTCAGTCCAGAGACCGCTTCGAAAAAGGCGTCCGTAAAGCTGATCCCCAGACCGCTGAAATAGAAGGGAACGGCTGCGGCAAGGGAAAAAGCGAACCAGGAAGCGTTCACGAACACGATCGCTTCGCGAAAATGGATCGGCGGCTTTTCGCCCCGAAAGGCTATTGTCGTCAGGATACCGGCCGTTCCCAGGAGCAGACCGGAGACGAGAAAGACGCGCCAATCCGGGTGCGCCGCAAATGCGTCGGCAATTGCTGGGATGATCATCAACAACGAAATCAGGATGAGCAAACGGCCGATCGGTAAGGCTATAGCTCGAAAATTCATTTACCGAGCATCCGGGATGGACGGCTGTCTGAACGGCAGTCGAAAGTATCAGATGACGCCCTTATCCACTTGTGCGGTGCCAAAAGCAAGGCAAGAGGGAAAACAGTCCCGTTGCGGACGCTGATTTGGCCCGAAAGAATGCGGAAGGGCTGGTTCGAGCGAAAAATACTGTGACAGGAGCCGCTACGTAAGAAAATTGTAATTTTTACCGAGGACCCTTGGCAGGGTCACACCCTTTTAAATCCAGATCGATTTAGCCGGACGAAGCGGTCCGCATTTCACGGTCCTGGTTCAGGGAAACGTTCAGCGCGGGGTGCATGATGCCGTCAGTTCTTTTCCGTCCGAATATCAACCGGCGCGCGTTTCTTGCAGGAACCGCGGGCACGCTTGTTCTGCCGGGACTGCTGACCGGCATGGCAAGGGCGGCAACCGAGCGGCCATCCCTGCCGATTCCTCAGCAGCTGTTTCCTGATTCAAAAGGCAATATTTCGCTTCGTACCGTTGCCGGCGAAATGAGTTTCATCGATGGGATGAAAACGCCGACTTATGGCATCAACGGCCCGTATCTCGGACCGGCGATAAGGGTTCGCAGGGGCGACACCGTCGCCATGAATGTCCGCAACGAGCTCGACGAGCCGATCACCATGCATTGGCATGGATTGAAAATTCCCGGCAAGGACGATGGCGGCCCTGCGGAGGCCATCGCTCCGGGGGCGTCCTGGGAGCCCCGGCTGAATATCGATCAGCCCGCGGCGACATGCTGGTTTCATCCGCATTATTATCCCACAACCGCCGAACAGGTGATCAAGGGCCTTGCTGGCCTGTTCCTGATCGACGACGACGAGGCCGATGCGCTGGGCCTGCCGTCCGAATGGGGGGTGGACGATATTCCGATCATCCTGCAGGACCGAAGGTTCAACAAGGACGGTTCGTTCTTTCACCGCTTCAACATGGCGGCCATCACGGTCGGCTATGTGGGGGACACCATGCTGGTGAACGGGGCCGTTTATCCGCAGGCCCGTACCGCCAAAGGCTGGTTGCGGCTGCGCATTCTGAACGGCTCGAACGCCCGGAGCTACAAGCTGGCCCTGTCAGGCGGCAAGTCGTTCTTCGTGGTCGGCAGCGATGGCGGTCTGCTGTCCGAGCCGGTCGAGCTGAAAGATCTGATGGTCAATGCGGGCGAGCGCTATGAGCTGCTGGTCGACGCCAGGGACGGCAACACCTTCGATCTCATGACGCTTCCCGTCGATCAGATGGCCATGAACCTGCCGCCGTTCGACAAGGCGTTGGCGGTCATGACCTTCCGGCCGGAGGACAAGGACGGGAAGGGCCGGTTGCCCGATGCCCTGGTGACCCTGCCGCCCCTCGCGAACCTCCCGGCTGACGCGAAGACCCAGAAACTGGTCTTCGGCATGAACATGGACAAGGAGGGCATGGGCATCTTCATGAAGGCCGGTCTTCCGAAACTGATGGAAAACGGCGAAGTCAATGCCGAAATCGCCGCTGCCGTGACCAGACTTCTGGTCGACGGGCCGAAACTGCCGGAAGATGTTCAGTTGTCGGCGAACACGATCAACGGAAAATCCTTCGCCCTGGACAAGGTCAATTTCGACGTTGCCATGAACCAGGAACAACGCTGGGTGTTTTCCGAGGGGACGGACGCCATGGAGCATCCGGTGCATGTTCACGGCTGCCAGTACCGGATCGTTTCCGTCAACGGAAAGGCGCCTCCGGCCTATATGGCGGGCTGGAAGGATACGGCGTCGATATCAAAAGGCGGAACCGTGGAGATCCAGGTGCGCTTCGACTATCCGGCGACCAGGGACAGGCCCTACATGGCGCATTGTCATATCCTGGAACATGAGGATTCCGGAATGATGGCCGCGTTTACCGTCTCGTGATGCCTGCCGCCGGAAAATCCGGCAGGTTTCCTTGACTCTCCGTATGCTTTCAGGCATAGACCCCCGAACTCCATATGAGTGAACGACAATTCGATCCGCCGACCGGGACCCGTAAAGAGATCCCGGAGGTCAACATCCGACAGCGCGACGCGCCCTCGGATGCGAAACTGCTTTGCGCGGGTTGATCGGCTTGGATTTAGGGCCCCGTTCGCCCATATGGTTCGGGAGATCTCCCGGAAATGACGACCTGAGGACCTGTTGATGTTTGAAAGCCTGTCCGATCGATTAAGCGGTATTTTCGACAAGCTCACCGGCCGCGGTGCTCTGTCGGAAAATGACGTCAATGAAGCGCTGCGCGAGATCCGCCGCGCGCTGATCGAGGCTGACGTCGCCCTTCCGATCGTAAGGTCCTTCACCGACAAGGTCCGCAACCGGGCCGTCGGCGCGGAAGTCGTCAAATCCGTGACGCCGGGCCAGATGGTCGTGAAAATCGTTCACGATCAGCTTGTCGAAATGCTCGGTGAAGAGGCCCATCCGATCGATCTGAACGCGCCGGCGCCGGTGGCGATCATGATGGTCGGCCTGCAGGGCTCGGGCAAGACGACGACAACCGCCAAGCTCGCGCGGCGCCTCACCCAGCGCGACAAGCGCAAGGTGCTGATGGCTTCGCTGGACACCCGCCGTCCGGCCGCCCAGGAACAGCTGAAGGTGCTGGGCGAACAGAACGGCATCGATACGCTGCCGATCATCGAGGGCCAGGGACCCGTCGAGATCGCCAAACGGTCGATGTCCGCCGCCAAGCTCGGCGGGTACGATGTGGTGATGCTGGATACCGCCGGCCGCATCCATATCGACGAGCCGCTGATGAAGGAAATGGCCGACGTCAAGGCCGCCGCCCAGCCTCATGAAATCCTGCTGGTCGCCGACTCCCTGACCGGCCAGGACGCGGTCAACCTTGCCAAGAGTTTCGACGAGCGGGTCGGCATCACCGGTATCGCGCTGACCCGAATGGATGGCGACGGCCGCGGCGGCGCCGCCCTTTCCATGCAGGCGGTGACGGGCAAGCCGGTCAAGCTGATCGGGACGGGTGAAAAATCCGACGCGCTGGAAGATTTTCATCCCAAGCGGATCGCCGACCGCATCCTGGGAATGGGCGATATCGTCTCGCTGGTTGAGAAGGCGGCCGAAGCCATCGATGCGGAGCAGGCCGCGAAGATGGCGAAAAAGATGCAGAAGGGTCAATTCGACCTGGACGATCTCGCCGAGCAGCTCAAGCAGATGGAAAAACTCGGCGGCATGGCCGGCATGATGGGCATGCTGCCGGGTGTCGGCAAAATGAAAAAGCAGATCGAGGCATCCAATATCGACGACAAGGTGTTCAAGCGCCAGGTCGCGATCATTCAGTCGATGACGTCCGTGGAGCGCCGCAAACCCGACATCCTGAAGGCAAGCCGCAAGAAACGCATTGCCGCTGGATCCGGCGTTCAGGTGGCCGAAGTCAACAAGCTTCTGAAGATGCATCGCCAGATGGCCGACATGATGAAGTCTATGGGCAAGAAAAAAGGCATGCTCGGCAAGCTGATGGGTGGCATGGGCGGCGGTATGCCGGATGTCGATCCGAAAGAGCTTGAGGAAATGGCCAAATCCGGCCAGTTGCCGGGCGGCATGGAGTTGCCGAAAGGCCTTCCGGGTGGAATGGCCGGAGGATTTCCCGGTGGACTGGGCGGTGCCGGGCTGCCGCCGGGCATGCCGGGTCTTCCGGGCCTCGGCGGACCGAGATTGCCCGGCCTGCCGGGTCTGGGCAAGGGCAAGAAGCGATGAGCATGAGCGAAGCCGAAACCCGGCTGGGTGAAAGCCAGGCCGTGGAAGAACTGAAAGCGCTCAGGGCGTCCATCGACAATATCGACGCGGCGCTGGTTCACATGCTGGCCGAACGGTTCAAATGCACCCAGAAAGTGGGTGTCCTGAAAGCAAACAACGACCTGCCGCCAGCCGATCCGGCGCGGGAAAAGATTCAGATCGAACGGCTGCGGCAGCTTGCCTGCGACGCCAATCTCGATCCTGATTTTGCCGAGAAATTCCTGAACTTCATCGTTCGCGAAGTGATCCGGCATCATGAAGCCATTGCCGCTGAAGCCGGCAACTGAAAAACTGGAGAAAATAAAATGGCTACTAAAATTCGCCTTGCACGCGGGGGTTCCAAGAAGCGCCCGTATTACCGTATCGTTATCGCGGACATCCGCGCTCCGCGCGACGGCCGCTTCATCGAAAAGGTCGGTTCCTACGACCCGATGCTGCCGAAGGATTCCGAAGACCGCGTCAAGCTTGATGTCGAGCGCATTCAGTATTGGCTCAATACCGGCGCCAAGCCGACCGACCGTGTTCACCGTTTCCTCGACGCCGCTGGCCTTCTGAAGCGCGATGCGCGCAACAATCCGAAGAAAGCCGAGCCGGGTGCAAAGGCAAAAGAGCGCGTGGAAGCCAAGCGTCTTGCCGATGAGGAAGCTGCCGCCGCTGCTGCCGCGCCTGCGGAAGAAGCCGCTGCCGAAGCACCCGCCGCTGAGGAAGCCGCCGCTGAATAAGTACCACGATCATGGCCGTAGCGGCCTGTTCACCAGAGCAACCGGTCCGCGCCCGTCAGGGCGCGGCAGGTTTCAGGACTTGCTGAGATGAGCGTATCGGACGATCAAAAAGTTCTGATGGCCCTGATCGGCGCGGCCCATGGCATTCGCGGCGAGGTACGGGTCAAACCGTTCGGCGGCGATCCGCTTTCCTTTTCCGATTACGGCACGCTGACCACGAAGGACGGTAAACGCTCCTTTGAAGTTGAACATGCGCGTGTGAAGAAAACGGTCGTGATCACCAAATTCAAGGGGATCGCCGACCGCAACCAGGCGGAGGAACTCAATGGCGTTGAGCTTTATATCCGCCGGGATCAGCTTCCCGAACCTGATGAAGATGAATTCTACTACTCGGACCTGAACGGTCTCACGGTCATCGATCAGTCCGGTAAGATGCTGGGGAAAGTCGTTTCCGTGCAGGATTTCGGCGCCGGGGATCTGCTGGAAATCCGTCCGAGGCGAGGCGGGACCTTCTACGTCCCGTTCACGAGAGAAATCGTGCCGGAAATCAGTCTTGCGGAAAAACGTGTGACTGTGGTCCTGCCGGACGACTATTTATCCGAGGGCGTGCCGGAACCGTCCGAGGGTTGACCGGAGAAATAGCGTCTTCGCACGGGTTCAAGTCCCATCTGACCCAGATTCAATTCTTCCTGTTCATCCTCAACAGCCTGCCTGCTCTCCGAGCGGATGAGGGCGATCAGCGCGACGATCAACGCCACCCCGACCCCATTGGCAAAGGTATCGGGCAATGACATTTCGTGATGCGGCAGAAGCCCCTGCACAATCTCGCCGGCGATCCCCATGCCGAAAGCCACGACAGCCGAAATGCGCAGGCGGCAGCAGAACAGGGCGTGGATGGCCAGGGTCAGCAGGGCAAAAAAGCCGATATGGATGACCTTGTCGTATGGGTGTCCGACGCCGGTGTTGAACACCAGTCCGACCAGGACACCAAAGACTATCAACACCGCCAGCGGTGCGACCCGGCTGAAGGAAATATCCAGATAATGCCGGTCGATCCGGTCCTGTAAAAAGGCGGGGAGCTTCACTCGCAATGAAGGGAATTTGACCACAGTGGTATATCCGGTTGAATCAGTCCTCAACGATCGCATGCCGACCCTTAATCAGAACTTTCTCTCCGGCAAATAACCTGTTGATCGGACGTTCTTTCCTCAGTCTGGTTAACAATTTCCTAGCGCGCGCCGCTTTCAATTGGACGCAGACAAGATGCTCTACCGCGTTTAAACCGGTCCAGGACCGGATTGAATTACCGGCGTGCGATTATCGGCAGGGACAATCATGACCTTCTCAGCATCAGTTCTGACGCTTTATCCGGACATGTTTCCGGGCCCCCTGGGACACAGTCTCTCCGGGCGGGCGCTTGAGAAGGACCTTTGGCGGCTGGAGGCCAGCCAGATACGTGATTTCACCACGGACAAACACCGCTCCGTGGACGATACTCCGGCCGGCGGCGGGGCCGGGATGGTTCTCAGGGCGGACATTCTGGCAAAGGCGATCGATGCCGCCTCGCCCGCCGGCGATCCGCGTCCGAGACTGCTGATGAGCCCGCGCGGCGTTCCGTTCACGCAGGCCCGGGCGCATGAGCTGGCGGAGGGACCGGGTGCGGTCATCATCTGCGGCCGGTTCGAGGGGGTGGACCAGCGCGTCATCGATACGCGCGGCCTGGAGGAGGTTTCCATCGGCGATTACATTCTTTCCGGAGGCGAAATCGCCGCGATCAGCCTTCTCGATGCGGTCGTCCGGTTGATTCCCGGGGTGATGGGCAATATGGAAAGTGCCGAAACGGAGAGCTTCGAGACAGGACTGCTGGAACATCCGCACTATACCCGCCCGGCGGAGTTCGAGGGCCTGTCCATTCCGCAGGTGCTGACCTCCGGCAATCATCGGAAGATCCACGAGTGGCGCATGGCGGAAGCCGAAAGCCTCACCCGCGAACGTCGCCCGGATCTGTGGGACGCCTATATGGCGGACGAGGACGACGTGGATTGAAGAATCCGCATGACATTTGCGGAAAATCCCTGTATACGCCCGCGGAAGCTGGGTGAAGGTATGTCTCTTTTCAGGGGACCTGCTTTTCGACAATGAGCCCCGGACGTTCCGGAAATCTCATGAAAATCCGGCGGATATGCAACATGGCCCAGAGCTGGTGAATTCGTTCCCTGACTTTCGGAGAACGCTCTGACCGCTTTGTAAATGAAAAGGGAAACATGCCATGAATATCATCGAGCAGCTGAATGCCGACGAAATGGCGAAAATCGAAGAGCAGCGCAAGCTGCCGGAATTTTCGCCGGGTGACACCGTTCGTGTCAACGTGAAGGTCACCGAAGGTACCCGTACCCGTACCCAGGCCTATGAAGGCGTGTGCATCGCTCGCTCCGGCGGCGGCATCAACGAAAGTTTCACGGTCCGCAAGATTTCCTACGGTGAAGGCGTGGAACGTGTGTTCCCGATTTTTTCGCCGATGCTGGAAGGCGTAGAGGTTGTCCGCCGCGGCAAGGTCCGCCGCGCGAAGCTCTATTACCTGCGTGACCGTCGCGGCAAATCGGCCCGTATTGTCGAAAACACCAATGTTCGCTCCAAGCGGCTTAACGATGAAGTCCGTGCGGAAGCCACCGCTGTAAAGACCGCCAAGGCCGAAGCGAAAAAGGCCGAGCAGGAAGCTGCGGAGACCGCAGCCGAATAAGCCCATGCGGCATTCCGGTTTCGAAAGGCGGTCCTTGAGGCCGCCTTTTTGATATCTGCCGGCATGACAGGCGCGGCCGGCCGGTCAATCCCAGTTGAATTCAACTCAACTCGCAATGCTTGACCTTCAAGCAGAGCTGGGTCATTCACTATCTAAATTCTACATAATGCCGCTCTGCCGTCTCAGATGACGCCAGGCGTGCAGGCCGATGCGATCGCTGTGACAAACGGCGCGGCCGAACCGGACGGAACGAGGAGAGACCCATGGTCAAGGCACGGACGCTTTACGACAAAATCTGGGACGACCACGTGGTCGACATGCAGCCGGACGGCACCGGTCTGCTCTATATCGATCGCCACCTGGTGCATGAAGTCACCAGTCCGCAGGCCTTTGAAGGCCTGCGCATGACCGGCCGGAAGGTGCGCCAGCCGCTGAAAACCCTGGCGGTCGTCGACCACAACGTGCCGACCACGGACCGCAGCCACGGCATTGACGATCCGGAGTCCGCGCTGCAGGTGGAAACACTGGCCAAAAACGCGGCTGAATTCGGTGTCGAATATTACTCCGAACTCGACATGCGCCAGGGTGTGGTTCATATCATCGGGCCCGAACAGGGGTTCACCCTGCCCGGCATGACCATCGTGTGCGGCGACAGCCATACCTCGACCCACGGTGCCTTCGGTTCCCTGGCCCACGGTATCGGCACGTCGGAAGTCGAACATGTGCTGGCCACGCAGACGCTGATCCAGAAAAAAGCCAAGAACATGCTGGTGAAGGTCGATGGACGGATTCCGGACGGCGTGACCGCCAAGGACATTGTTCTGGCGATCATCGGCAAGATCGGAACCGCCGGCGGGACCGGTTATGTCATCGAGTATGCCGGCGAGGCCATCCGGTCGCTGTCCATGGAAGGCCGGATGACGGTCTGCAACATGTCCATCGAAGCCGGTGCCCGCGCGGGCCTCATCGCTCCGGACGAGGTCACCTTCGACTATATCAAGGGCCGGCCGAAGGCTCCCAAGGGCGAGGCCCTGGACATGGCATTGGCCTACTGGAAGACCTTGCATACCGACCCCGAAGCTTATTTCGACAAGGTCGTGGAACTGGATGCGGCCAAGCTGCCGCCGATCGTGTCTTGGGGATCTTCGCCGGAAGATGTCGTTTCCGTGGAAGGCGTCGTGCCGGATCCGGCTGAAATCGAGGACGAGAACCGCCGCCAGTCCAAGAAACGCGCGCTGGAATATATGGGTCTCGAGCCGGGTACGAAAATCACGGATATCCGGATCGACCGGGCGTTTATCGGTTCGTGCACCAACGGACGTATCGAAGACCTGCGTGCGGCAGCGGCCGTGATCGGCAATCACAAGGTTGCGGAAGGTGTCAGTGCCATGGTGGTGCCTGGCTCCGGGCTGGTGAAGGAACAGGCCGAGGAGGAAGGCCTGGACGTCATCTTCAAGGAAGCGGGTTTTGAATGGCGCGAACCGGGCTGTTCCATGTGCCTGGCGATGAACGCCGACAAGCTGAAGCCGGGCGAGCGCTGCGCCTCGACCTCCAACCGGAATTTCGAGGGCCGGCAGGGCCACAAGGGTCGTACCCATCTCGTTTCTCCGGCCATGGCGGCGGCGGCCGCGATCGCGGGTCACTTCGTCGATATCCGCGACTGGACCGTCGACTGATTCGGGACAGGAACCGGAATTTTGAAGGGCGCCCGCGGGCGCCCTTTTACGTTGTTTGGGTAAAATCGCCGGCCTGAGACAGGGTTTGCGCGTTTTGATCAAGCGATTCAGAGGTTTACGACAGCCCCTTTGCCAGACTGCGCCTATCAACAGCCGACGCCAGAAATGATTCTGACCGGGCTTCACAAGACTGTCACCTCGGCACTACAATACTCCCGTCACAAAAGGACATATTCCGCTGTCCGATTGACCGGACGACGGAAAATCCGGCAAGATCAACCCGGCTTTCAGGTGGGACCACGGGAAAGCACGCGTTGATCGGGCATAAGATGTGAGAGCATCTCAATCGCGTTCATGCGAATGCGGGGTGCTCAGGGTTTGAGGAGCGGAAGGTGACGATAGCGGTTTCGTCGGGAGCCCATCCGGCGTTGGTGCTCAATGCGGATTACCGGCCTTTGAGTTACTATCCATTGTCTTTGTGGTCCTGGCAGGACACCATAAAGGCGGTGTTTCTGGATCGGGTGAACATCGTTTCTGAATATGACGTCGCGGTCCGAAGTCCGAGCTTCGAATTCCGATTGCCCAGCGTCGTTTCGCTCAAGACCTTCGTCAAGCCCAGCCGTTATCCCGCCTTCACCCGCTTCAACGTCTTTCTTCGCGACAAATTCCAGTGCCAGTATTGCAGCGCCAAAGACGAGCTGACATTTGACCACCTTATTCCGCGCTCAAAAGGCGGCTTGACCACCTGGGACAATGTCATTACGGCCTGCTCACCCTGCAATTTGCGCAAATCCAACAAGTCCTGCAAGCAGTTGAACATGTGGCCGATGCATATGCCGTTTCAGCCGACCATTCAGGACCTGCACAATAACGGTCGCGGCTTTCCGCCCAACTACCTTCACGACAGCTGGCTCGATTTTCTCTACTGGGATACCGAACTGGAGCCGTAAACATCGCTAACGATGTACGACGCTCCGGACTGGAGTGATGCCGCAGGCATAGAAATTTTATTCAAATGCCGCGATTATTCGACTTGTCGCTGTATTATTCTTGGTAGTTCTCAAGCTCCAGCGTGTAATTGTTTCATTAGTTAATGGTTGTTAATAATTTAGCTAAGGTTCGTTTAACAGAATAAGTACCTTTTTGTAATAAGTGTCTCGTCTCACCGTGAGGCAGATATGTTCAACCAGAAATTCAATTCGTGCCGGGGCCGCGTTAAGCGATTTTTCGCCGAACAGGACGGCGCCGTGTTACCGCTCTTCGGGATCATGGTCATTCTCATGGTCGTGATCATGGGCGCGGCCGTGGATGTCTCCCGAACGGTGAATGCCCGGGAGAAGCTGTCTTACGCTCTCGATTCGGCGGCGCTGTCCGTTGCCGCGGAGCTTTCCACGTCCCTGATGGACAACGAAGAGATACAGACTGCCCTGACCGACTCGTTCAGAGCCAACCTGGACGGTGAGGGTTTCCTGGAAGAGGCGATCGAAAATCTCGCGTTCACTGTCGATACGGAAAACGGACTGGTAACGGTTACTTCCTCAGCGACTCTGGACAACTATTTCGTCGACTTTGGCGGGTACATGAAGAAGACTATCGGACCGGCGTTCTTTGCCTTCGGCACCAGCGCACAGGTTACCTTTTCCAGATTCGACGTGGAACTGGCGCTGGTGGTGGATGTGACGGGCTCCATGCGATACGACATGGACACGCTTCGCACGGCATCCAGCAGCCTCGTCAATATTCTCATTCCCGAAAACCTCGACGAAGAAAACAGCAAGGTCCGCATTTCCCTGGTTCCCTACAGCCAGGGGGTCAATCTCGGAGACTATGCCGACAAGGTGAAGGGAGGTCCGTTCGGGTATTCGGACGGTAGCGTCTGTGTCACCGAGCGTCAGGACTACGATGACGGGTCCGAAGAATATGACGTGAGATTCACCGATGAATCCTACGACTATTACGACGAAGCCTCACCGCCGCCGAAAGACACATTTTATGGCGGTGGCAGCAACAGCTGCTCGAAGGACTCGGAAATGATTCCGCTCACCTCGAACCGCGATGCCCTCATGGATGCGATCGAGGATCTGGACGACAACGGCGGGACAGCCGGCCAGACGGGCATCACCTGGGGCTGGAACAGCCTGTCGCCGAATTATGGCGATGTCTGGCCGAGCGATAGCGTTGGCGAATCCTATGATAACGAGGATGTCCTCAAGTTCGCGGTCATCATGACAGACGGTGATAACAACCGGTATTACGACTTCATCGAGACGGAATGGCAATGCACGCGCTGGAAGTATGGCAGTTGCAAGAAATATGAAGAGGTCGACGTTTTTAAATGGGAGGAAAAAAGCGAAGGTCAGGGCTATGACAATGAATCCTCCACAGCTTCACGAGGACTTTGCGACGGAATGAAAGCGGCGGGGATCGAGATATTCGGTGTCTATTTCGGCAACAACAACAACTCCGCCGGGGCAAGGAACATGCAGTACTGCGCCAGTGAAGGAAACTATCATCAGGCGACGAGCGCGGAAGATCTCATCGATGATTTTTCGAACATCGCCCGAAAGATCCAGCAGATCTATCTTTCAAAATAATCCGCGCCAACTGAGCCGGCGAAGAAAAAGCCTGCCGATAGGGCAGGCTTTTTTGTCTTTCAACCGGCGCTGGTCTTAACGGTTCTGCCGATTGTCGATCAGTTCGTCGACGACGGCCGGGTCCGCAAGGGTGGAGGTGTCGCCGAGACTGTCGAAACTGTCTTCCGCGATCTTGCGCAGGATGCGGCGCATGATCTTGCCGGAACGGGTCTTGGGCAGCCCGGGGGCGAACTGGATGAGATCCGGCGAGGCGATCGGGCCGATTTCAGCGCGGACGTGTTTCACCAGTTCCTTTTTGAGTTCGTCCGACGGCTCTTCACCCTCCATCAGCGTGACATAGGCATAGATGCCCTGCCCCTTGATGTCGTGCGGATAACCGACCACCGCGGCTTCGGAAACTTTCGGATGCGCCACCAGCGCACTTTCGACTTCCGCCGTACCCATCCTGTGACCGGAGACGTTGATCACGTCATCCACGCGGCCGGTGATCCAGTAGTAGCCGTCTTCGTCGCGGCGGCAGCCATCCCCGGTGAAGTATAGGCCCTTGTAGGTGGCGAAATAGGTCTGAACGAACCGCTCGTGATCGCCGTAGACGGTACGCATCTGACCGGGCCAGCTGTCCTTGATCACCAGATTGCCTTCGACCGCGCCTTCAAGGAACTTGCCTTCCGCATCGACGATAGCCGGCTGCACGCCGAAGAACGGGCGGGTGGCGGATCCAGGTTTCAGGTCGGTCGCCCCCGGAAGCGGCGTGATCAGGATGCCACCGGTCTCGGTCTGCCACCAGGTGTCGACGATCGGACAGCGCTTTTCGCCGACGACATTGTAGTACCAGTTCCAGGCTTCCGGGTTGATCGGTTCGCCCACGGATCCCAGTAGGCGAAGCGACTTGCGCGATGTCCCGGTGACATGTTCGTTGCCCGCGCCCATCAGGGCGCGGATGGCGGTCGGCGCGGTGTAGAAAATGTTTACGTTATGCTTGTCGCAGACTTCCCAGAAGCGGCCCGGTCCCGGATAGGTCGGAACCCCCTCGAACATCAGGGTCGTCGCGCCATTGGCGAGCGGACCATAGACAATGTAGCTGTGTCCGGTGACCCAGCCCACATCCGCCGTGCACCAGTAAACATCGCCTTCATGGTAGTCGAAGACATATTCGTGGGTCATGGACGCATAGACGAGATACCCGCCGGAGGTGTGCACCACACCCTTGGGCTGGCCGGTGGAGCCGGAGGTATAAAGAATGAAGAGCGGATCCTCCGCATTCATCTCGACAGGGGCACAGTGGTCGGAAACCCGGTCGGCTTCCTCATGATACCAGACGTCGCGGCCAGCTTTCATGGCGACGTCGCCACCGGTGCGATTGACGACGATCACGCTTTTGACCGGAGCTTTTTCCACTGCCTTGTCGACATTGGCTTTCAGCGGCACCTTGCGTCCGCCACGCAGGCCTTCATCGGCTGTGATGACACATTCGGATTTGCAGCCCTCGATGCGCTGGGCGAGGCTGTCCGGGGAAAAGCCGCCGAATACGATGGAGTGAACGGCGCCGATCCGGGCACAGGCCAGCATGGCGTAGGCCGCTTCGGGGATCATCGGCAGATAGATGGTGACCCGGTCGCCTTTCTTGACGCCCTGGCCGTGCAGGACGTTGGCGAATTTGTTCACCTCGTGATGAAGCTGCTTGTAGGTGATGATCTTGCTTTCGCTCGGATCATCGCCTTCCCAGATAATGGCCGGTTGGTCGCCGCGTTTTTCCAGATGTCGGTCGACGCAATTGGCGGAAACGTTCAGCGTGCCGTCCTCGTACCATTTGATCGACACGTTGTGATAATCGTAGGAGGTGTTCTTTATCCTGCTGTAGGGTTTGATCCAGTCGATCCGCTTGCCGTGCTCGCCCCAGAAACCGTCCGGATCTTCCACCGAGCGCTGGTACATTTCCAGATATTTGGCATTGTCGACATGCGCCCGCGCGGCAACCTCCGCGGGAACGGGAAAAACTGAGTCTGACATGTGAAAACCTCCCAGAAACCACAATGGGATCAGCGTCGGGCGGATGCCTTCAGCGCTGATCTATTTGTCGGCGGCCATTATGCGTATGGCCCCATAAAGCGTCCAGAACCAAGATTTGGTACTTTAGTCGGCGAGTCTTTGGTCTAGACCGACCCGCAGGATCGATCTTAATCGGCGAAGACACCTTATCTGTATTCATCTGTATGCAAAATGCTGTAAATCAAATTACTGTCACTGCCGCCGAAAAAGCCCGGCCGGCACATCGGGCACCGCAGGCCTTTCAACGCCCGTTTCGACATGCCGGCAATAGAATGCCGCTTTGGAAAGCGCGTTGACTCAGTAGCTTAGCCAGCCGATCAGAATGCCCTGCACCAGAAACACGCCGAGCCAGTGGCCGCCGTCGATCAATGTAAGCGTCCATGGTTTTCCCTGGAAACGGTGATTGACGATCTGCGTGGTCATGACGATGCCGACCCAGACCAGCAACGCGGAAATGATGCCGTTGCGGATGCTGGTTTCGCCGCTATGGAAGATAATCCCGGCAAAGACGAAAGCCATGATCACCTGACAAAAGAAGGACGTGCCAAGGGTAGCCGAAGCCGGTCTGGTCTGTTCCTTGCCGATCCCGGCTGCCTTCATCCACGCCTTGCCGAGCAGGCCATACCAGATCGCGCCGAAAATAAAGGATGTAATCGCGGCGGCAGCGACCGCGACCAGATTGATACCGTCAAACATATCTGTCTCCTCCGCTTTTTTACGGATCAGGTTGAAAGCAAACCGGAGAAAGATCAAGCATCTGTCGTCGGTACCGGTCTGATTTTCACCCAGACGCCGAGAGACCCGCATTCAAGAAACCCGAGCTGGCGATAGACCTGCAGCAGATCGGTATTGCTTTCGTAGGTACACACAGGTCTGTGCGGAAAGGGTTCCAGAAGATCGTGCAAGGCGCTGTAGCGCCAGTTCTTGCGGCAGAAGATATTGGTGAGGCCCAGCAAGTCCTTGCCATTCAACCTGGGGCCGCTGTTGCAAACGGCTCCCGCACGGATGGCGCCGTCCTTCATGATCGCCGCGAAATCGACGGTCTTGTTCTCAAGCAGTGCCTGAGAAAAAACGCCATAAAGCGCTTCGTCCCCGTTCCACGACGCCTTCCACTTTTTCAGGCCTTCCGGCTGGGTGACCTTGTGCCAGTTGGGGCTGACAGGCGGTTTGCGGACAGGCCGCTCGGGGCGGAACAGCCATGTCGCGGTCTGGAGTTTGCGGAAACCGGCAGGTTCAAGATCGAGGCAATCGTAACTGTCCTTCACGGCTGCGTTCAAGGGAAGCGCTTCCAGGGCGGCATAGAAATCCCCGCTCTGCTTCGGTGCCAGGGTCACGATATTGGGATAGAGCGGCAGCACCGCGCCTTCCGCCTGCCAGAAGCCCGACTGGAACCGTGTCGCCGCGCCGGCGGATTTCAAAACCGCATCGCACCAGAGCGCGTTGTTGCGCGCGCAGGCGTCCTGTCTGTCAGTATTCATTCAGGTCAACTTGGGGTCCGGAACCTAGGGCCGTTCAGGCGTTGAGCCCGCCTTTTTCGATGATGAACCTTACCACGGTTCCCACACCGTCGCCGATCTTTGTGTTTGCGAACACGAAAGGCCGCTCCTTGCGCATTTTTTTCGCGTCCCGGTCCATCACATCCAGATTGGCGCCGACATAAGGCGCCAGGTCCGTTTTGTTGATGATGAGGAGGTCGGACCGGGTGATGCCGGGGCCGCCCTTGCGCGGGATTTCCTCGCCGGCGGCGACATCGATGACATAGAGCGTCAGGTCGGCAAGTTCGGGAGAAAAAGTCGCCGCCAGATTGTCCCCGCCGGATTCGATCAGGATCAGGTCCAGATCCGGAATGGAGGAGGTGAGATCATGCACGGCGGCGAGGTTGATCGAGGCGTCTTCACGGATGGCGGTATGCGGGCAGCCGCCCGTTTCGACACCCCGGATACGGTCGCTGGAAAGCGCCTGGGAGCGCATCAGCGCTTCGGCATCCTCGCTGGTGTAGATGTCGTTGGTGATGACCGCGAGCGAATATGTGTCGCGCATGGCCTTGCAAAGCCTGTCTGTCAGGGTGGTCTTGCCGGAACCGACCGGACCGCCGATGCCGACGCGCAAGGGACCGTTTTTTGAACTCATGACCGGAACAGCCTCGAATACTGGGTTTCATGCGCCATGGAGGCGATGTCCGCGAGAAAGGTGGACGAACCGAGATCGTCAAGGCCGCAAGCGGCGGCCTCGTTCGCAACCCCGGCAATGACCGGCTCGAGCGCGGCCAGAACCTTCTGGCCGTCGCTCTGGCCGAGGGGAACGACCCGCACGGCCACCGAAATGAGATTGGCTGTGAAGGTGTGCAGGAAGGATGTCAGGGCCGCTGCTTCCGGGATAGCATGGGCCGCGCAGACAAGGCCCAGAACCACCGGATAGGGCCATGGATCCCGGTTCTCTCCGGCAACACCTGTGGCAACGCCCGCGAACAGCCTGCCTGCGGGTGTGCCGCTTGGGGGCATCCAGCTGCCGGCGACCGCCGCCAGGAACGCTGTTCCCTGGGCGCTGGATTCCAGATGTCTTTCCTTCGACGGCTGTAGCGCGAGACCGAGTTCCCGCAGTTCCTCAACGGTATCCGCGTCGCCTCGGCCGGCTGCCTGAAAGGTTTCTTTCAACAGGATGGCGTCGCTGCGTCCGGCGCCGAAGCGCAGGATATCCTGCAGCCAGACCTGGAGGTCTCCGGCGCTGTTCACCCCGCCCTGGTCGATCACCTGTTCCAGTCCGTGGCTGTAGGTGAAGGCGCCGATGGGAAAGGCCGGCGAGAGAAAGGTCAGGAGCCGGTAAAGCGCCGGCAGGGTGACGGCCTCAGTCATGAGAGGGGCCGTGGTGGCGATGCCCGCCGGAATGGCTGTGGGAATGCCCATCATCCTGTTCGTGCCCGTGATCGCGCCCGTGCCCATGATCGTGACTGTGACCATGCGTCCGGCCGTGACCGTAAGCCCCGCCTTCCGGATCGAACGGAGCCGTGACCGGTGTCAGTCCGCCACCAAGCCTGGAAACCATGTCCTCGATCACATGATCCCGGCGGATCCTGAGCGTTTCGCCCATCAACTGCGTCGGCAGGTGCCTGTTGCCGAGATGCCACGCGATCTTGACGAGATGTGCCGTATCGCGCGCCGCGATCTCGACCAGATCCTCAGGTTCCGCCAGCACCTCGACGATCCTGCCGTCTTCCAGTTCCAGCCCGTCGCCATGATGCAGATGCACCGCATCGGGTTCATCGAGCAGAAAGGACAGGCCGTTTTCTCCGCTCATGACGGCGCGCCTGCGGTGGCGGTCCTCCCGGTCGAGGGTGATCCGGTCGGCGGGCCGGTTTGGCCGGCGGTCTTTGGGCCAATTGCCGGCGGCATGGATCTTGTGAACGCGGATCATGTGGCCTCTGCGAGTTTCGCCTTCATGGTCCGGTATGCCGGCCGGTCCCTGAGGCGTTTGAAATAGGCGTATAACGGCCCCTCCCCGGGCAGATCGAATTTCGCGGTGACGGCCCAGCCGGAACAATGGCCGATGATGATGTCGGGAACCGTGAAGGTATCGCCCATCACGAAAGGCCCGTCGCCCAGACGTGCTTCAAGCGTTTCCAGGCCGCGCGCGAACTCCATCCTGCAGACGTCCTTGATGGCCGGGACGCGTATATCCTCCGGATGAACGAAGGCGTTCTTGGCCGCGGTCCAGAGCGCGCCGTCCAGCACGTCCACGGCGAACTGGGTGAAGCTGTCCTGCCGGGCGCGTTCCAGGGTTCCTGCGGGAAAGGTACACTTGCCGTGCCTGTCGGCGAGATAGGTGCAGATCGCGACGGAATCCGGAATCGCCGTTTCTCCGTCGATCAGAACCGGCAGCTTGCCGTCCGGACTGACGGCGGTGACCGCTCCGGACCGCGGCGGTGCGAGGTCGAGCTCATAAGGCTCCCCAAGCTCCTCCAGCAGCCAGATCACCCGAATGGTGCGAGTGCGCGGAAATCCGATGACTTTATACATTTTTCCTCCCGGAACGGTTTCTCCGGGAACTTAGAACAGGAAATAACGCTGCGCCATCGGCAGGACCTCGGCCGGTTCGCAGGTGAGCAGTTCGCCATCGGCGCGCACTTCATAGGTCTCCGGGTTCACTTCGACATTTGGCATGGCGTCGTTGAGGACCATCGATTTCTTCGAAATGCCGCCACGGGTGTTTTTCACCGGCAGAACCAGGCTGTCGAGACCGGCTTTATCCTTGACGCCGTTGTCATAGGCGGCCTGCGAGACGAAGGTCACCCGGCTCCGGGTCATAGCCTTGCCGAAGGCGCCGAACATGGGCCGGTAGTGAACCGGTTCCGGCGTCGGAATGGAGGCGTTCGGGTCGCCCATGGGGGCGGCGGCGATCGTGCCGAGTTTCAGCACCAAGTCCGGTTTCACTCCGAAGAATTTCGGGTCCCAGAGCACCAGGTCGGCCAGCTTGCCGATCTCGACGGAGCCGATATGTTCATCGAGGCCCTGGGCGATCGCCGGATTGATGGTGATCTTGGACATGTAGCGCCTGACGCGGAAATTGTCGTTCTCGCCGGTTTCCTGGGACAGGCGGCCGCGCTGGACCTTCATCTTGTGAGCTGTCTGCAGCGTGCGGATGATCACCTCGCCGACCCGGCCCATGGCCTGACTGTCGGAGGCAATGATCGAAAAAGCGCCCATGTCGTGGAGAATGTCCTCCGCCGCGATGGTTTCCTTGCGGATGCGGCTTTCGGCGAAGGCGACGTCTTCGGGAATGGCGTTGTCCAGATGATGGCAGACCATGAGCATGTCGAGATGCTCTTCAAGCGTGTTGACCGTATAGGGCCGCGTCGGGTTGGTCGAGGACGGCAAGACGTTCAGTTCGCCGCAGACCTTGATGATGTCCGGCGCGTGGCCGCCCCCCGCGCCTTCCGTATGGAAGGCATGAATGGTGCGGTTCCTGAAGGCGTCGGTGGTGTTCTCGACAAAGCCGGATTCGTTCAGCGTGTCGGTATGGATCATCACCTGCACGTCATATTCATCGGCAACCGACAGGCAGTTGTCGATGGCGGCCGGTGTGGTGCCCCAATCCTCATGCAGTTTCAGCGCACAGGCGCCGGCCAGGATCTGTTCTTCAAGGGCGGCGGGCAGAGAGGCGTTGCCCTTGCCGGCGAAACCCAGGTTCATCGGAAAACTGTCGGCGGCCTGAAGCATCCGGGTGATGTGCCATGGGCCCGGAGTACAGGTCGTCGCGTTGGTGCCTGTGGCCGGACCGGTGCCGCCGCCAACCATGGTGGTGACACCCGACATCAGCGCTTCCTCGATCTGCTGCGGGCAGATGAAATGGATATGGACGTCGAGCGCGCCGGCGGTGAGGATCTTGCCCTCGCCGGCGATCGCCTCGGTTCCCGGACCCACGACAATGTCGACGCCGGGCTGGACATCCGGATTGCCGGCCTTGCCGATCCCGACAATACGGCCGTCCTTGAGACCCACATCGGCCTTGACGATGCCCCAGTGGTCGACGATCAGCGCGTTGGTGATGACCGTGTCGACGGCACCGGCGGTTCTGGGCGCCTGGGACTGGCCCATGCCGTCGCGGATGACCTTGCCGCCGCCGAACTTCACCTCTTCGCCGTAGGTGGTGAAATCCTTTTCAACCTCGATGACGAGATCGGTATCGGCAAGGCGCAGCCTGTCGCCGGTGGTCGGTCCGAACATGTCCGCATAGGCGGCGCGGGACATTTTGTAAGCCATTTTATCTCCAATCGGCGATCAGAAAGTCAGTTGTCGTAATCCTCGACGGTGGCATTGAGATCCTCCGTCCGCTTCAGGGTCAGGACGATCAAGCAGTTCCGGTAGAGTTCATTGCCGCGGGTTCCGCCGCGAAACGGAAAACTGTAGGCGGTGCAGTCCTTGTCGCTGTAGGTCTTCCAGGCCGCCTGCGCTTCTACCAGAGCATGAGGGCTTCCCTTCAGATGATCCGGCAGTTCAGCGTCCATTTCGACCAGCTTGGCGTGAAGCCGGTCATAGGCCTTCCGCATTTCCGCTTCGGTCTCGCTCAAGGCCTTCTCCGCGCAGTAGGTGCGTTCGGAATTGGTGAGCGGATAGCCGCAGTCGACGTTTTCCTGAGCCTGCGCAGTGACAGTCAGGAGCAGCATCGCCAGGAGCCCGGCTGAAAGCGTCAGTATGCGGCAAGGCACAAACATCAGTTCCCCAGCCCCTCCGCCAGCGTTTTGAGATCTTCGGTCCGGTCGGTGGTGATCTTGCGCAGACATTCATTGATCAGCAGTGGCGTGATCGAACCGCTGTCGGGATATTCGTAGACCAGACAGGCCTTGTCCCGGTAGCCGATCCAGGTGCGCTGGGCGCCGCGAAGCTTTTCCCGCGATCCGGGCGACCAGTCCTTCACCACGGCCATCGCGGCCTTGTAGGCCTCGTTCAGCGCTTCGTCGGCGGTCCGGTAGGCCCGGGCGGAACATTCGTTCAGCTCCAGCTGGGTCTGTGCGTCCTTGCATGGGTCCACAGGTGCCTGTTGCGCGGCGGCGATCGCCGGCGGCAGGACTGCAAAAGCAAGGATCAGGGCGGCGGAGCGCGAACGCATCATCTCTTTCCTCAAGCGGATCAAAGCGTTCCCATGATCTTCTGGTTGAAGCCGTAGACCGTGCGTTCGCCACCGTAAGGCACCAGTGTCACCGACCGGGTCTGGCCGGGCTCGAAGCGCACGGCGGTTCCGGCCGGAATATCGAGGCGCATGCCCCTGGCACTGTCCCGATCGAAGGCAAGACCTTCATTGGTCTCGAAGAAATGGTAGTGGCTGCCCACCTGGACCGGGCGGTCGCCGGTATTGGATACATCCAGCGTCACCGTCTCCAGCCCGGCATTCAGCTCGATCTCACCCTCGGCGGGGAAAAGTTCTCCGGGGATCATTTTTGTCTCCTTCAAAAGGCTCATCGGATGGGGTCGTGGACGGTTACGAGTTTGGTGCCATCCGGAAAGGTCGCTTCAACCTGAACGTGGTGGATCATGTCGGCAACACCGTCCATGACCTGATCCCGGGTCAGAACCTTGCCGCCGGCCGCCATGAGATCGGCCACGGTGCGGCCGTCCCTTGCACCTTCGACGATGAAATCGGTGATCAGCGCGATGGCTTCGGGATGATTCAGCTTGACGCCGCGTTCCAGGCGGCGGCGCGCGACCATCGCGGCCATGGAGATAAGCAGCTTGTCTTTTTCGCGCGGGGTCAGCTTCATCGGTGGATGTCCTCCATATATATCGCCTCAGGCTCTAACAATGCCAGACACGCGGCAGGTCCGCCGAGCGATATCCGGTCAAAAAGGTGATCAGGGCGTTGCGCAGGTCGCGGCTATCATCGGACACGAACCGGACCGTCAGCAAGCCGTTCCAGGCACTGGCCGCGGCACGCACCGTGCCTGCGGCAAGATTGTCGAGACAGGAGCGGGCCAGCGCCAGACGGTCCAGCGCATCGGGGGTGCAGTCGACAAGCGTTGCCACGGCCTGCCCCTCCCTCGCGGTCGCCGGTCCGGCCAGGATCTGCTCCGCATTGCCCTCCAGACGGAAATCATCGGCAAAGACAAGCTTGCCGTTGCGGCGGATACGCCAGCTGTCTCTAAAAAATACCGAATTGACCCGTTCTCCCATGGCCTTGCGGCCAAGAACGACCGTTTCCAGCATCAGGAACCGTGCGTTGGATTCAAGCTCGGCCCGCAGAGACCGGGAGAGGCCGGAACGATTGAAGAGAATCGTTTCCTGGGGCAGCCATTCGAGAACGGCGTCTTTGCCCGCGGTCAGAAGACTTGTCACTTTTGCCGAGCCGCTCACGCTCTGATAGGCGCGTTCAGCGGTCTGGCTGGTCACAATTGCGTGTGCGCCCTCCGCCAAATCGACTTCATAGGACAGGCGGTCGCCGCCCGTCAGGCCGCCCGCCGTATTGATGAGAACGGCTGTCCGTGGCAGATCGTAGACCTTCGGGAGACGAATTTTCGCGGCGCCGCTCTGATAGAGGTCGGTGAGCCGGGTCGTGCCGCCGGATACGGCAAACGCCACGCGCGCGGAACCGTTCACGCGCTGCATGGCAATGGTTTTCAAGCCTGAATCTGATGCCACCCCAGCATCATACATGAGTCTTTCGCTCCCCGGGTTCCCGGCACATCGTTTTTATCGGACGGCTCTCTCGAGCATGTTGCGGGCTTCGTCCGGGATGCAAGAAAGAAGTTGGTCGCGCCAATCTTAGCAAGAGCCGGGCCAAGGAAGAGAATGTGGGCGGAGGCAATGGAGCTGGGCAAAAATCGCAGGTTTTTCCGGAGCTTGCAGCCGCCAGTTCCGTGAATTTGCCTTAAAAATCAGCAAATGCTAAAAAAATTGGCATTTAAGAGTTGTGTGCAAGGGGTTGCTCTCAAGGGCGTGATCCGGTTCTTTAAGGATCAACATATTATATTGCTGCCTCGACCCGTCATGCGGGACCGTAGTCTGCGGGATGACTGAATGTTCTCTAGCCCTTTTGGCCGTCTGGCGTCTATTTGCCTGAACTTACTCGTTCCTGCCCTCTTCCTGAGTCTGGCGGTGCGGCCGGCACAGGCGGATATCGGCGCCTATATCCTTGTGGACGCGAGGACAGGCGCGGTGCTCGAACAGAAAAACGCCACCGGTAAATGGTACCCGGCGTCTCTGACCAAGATGATGACCGCCTATGTGACCTTCAAGGCGATCCGGGAAGGCCGTGCCTCCCTGAATTCCGCGGTGGTCCAGTCAAAAAACTCGATTTCCGAGCCGCCCAGCAAGATGGGCTTCAAGGTGGGCACGCGCTTCACCGTCGATACGGCGCTGAAGATTATTCTGATCAAATCCGCCAACGATGTTGCCGTCGCGCTGGGCGAAGCGATCGGCGGGTCGGAAGCGAATTTCATTGCGATGATGAATGCCGAAGCCCGGCGCCTCGGAATGACCAATACCCGGTTCACAAATCCGCACGGATTGCCTGACAACACTCAGGTGACGACCGCCCGGGACCTGGCGATCCTCGCCATGGCCCTGAGGAATGATTTTCCTGAGTCCCGCGACTATTACAAACATCCGGGCATCCGGTTCGGCAAGAAGACCCTGCGGTCCGCCAACCGGGAGTTCCTGTTGCGCGTACCCGGCGCGAACGGCATGAAAACCGGGTATATCTGCAATTCCGGCTACAATGTCGCCGCGTCCGTTACCCGGCGCGGACGGACGCTGATCGCCATCATCCTGGGCGCGGGGTCCGGTCTGGAGCGCACGGCTTTCGCGCGGCAGCTCTTCGACGAAGGCTTCCGCAAGAACGGGCGTGGCCAGAAGGTCACCAGCCTTTCCGGCCCTTCCGGCCCGCCGCCGGCCGACGGCTACTGCCGGCGCAACAGAAGCCCGGGTCCGAAAGCCTACATGGCCCGCTTCGACATGGAAAACAAAACCCGTGGGGGCTTTCTGTTCTTTGCCGATGCCGGCGGTGGCAAGAAAGAAGCCGAAGTCGACGAAAGCGGGTTCATGCTTGCAAACGGCAAGCCGGACTGGGCGAAAATCCTCGACCGGACTCTCGGTCCGCGCCAGGTTGCCTATCGTCCCCTTCAGGTCAGTCTCGGCAATCCGGCAGGAACACCCGCAGCGGGCGCTTCGGCATCCGGCGCTCCTTTGAGTCTGACAGCGGAAGAGATCCCGGTGCCGGTCGCCAATCCCATGCGCCGCGCGGAAATCGAAATCCGCAGCAAATTGCAGAAAACCGCAGCTGCGCCCGCCGCGGCCGCTGCCGCGGTCATGTCCGAGGAAACCACGGAAGTTCGCCCGGGAGCGGCGTCCGACATTTCAAAGGCCGCACCGGGATCGATCTTCCGAAAAGGTCTGGGCTTCTCGATACCCGTGCCCGATCCAAGTCCACGCAAGCCATAAATCATATGATTGTGCCGGGGATGCCCGGATCAATCTGGCTTCCCGCCGATTTTGATGAAGCAGCAAAGGTGTAGCCTCAGGGCGTATCCTTGCCGGGCCGAGTAGAATGAGGGATGTTTCATTAGGGGCTTTTGACAAGGTTAACCCTTTATTTACGCTGTTCCTTAAGACTGCGGTAAGCATTTCACTTCCATTGGACCGTCCTTGGCGATGAAATGCAGTCAGGCCCCCCGGGGATATTTGCGGCATAGAATATGCCGGCAAAACAGATCGAGAGATCGCATCATGATGGAACCGAAATCCAACGCCACCATCCGCGCCCTTGCGAGCCTGGCGGAGCTTTCCGCCAATCAGCTTGAAGAAGGGGTTTCGGTCGAAGAGGTCATCGCGACCCTGCGAAAGGCGGCGGAAGCGGTGCGGACCGTTGTCGATACCGCAAACAGTCCGGATCAGACTTTTGAAGAAACCGACATCGCCCAGGACCTGACGCCGATGGAACTTTCCGCCGAAGACGGCGAAGAGGAAAATTCCGCGAGCGAGACGGACCAGGAATCAGCGGATGTTACGGTTCTGAATGCGGGTTGATCCCGGTCGGCGCTTATCCTTTTGACCTTGCCCTGAAAAGAATGTTAGCGGTGCGGCTTACTGCGCCGCCGCTTTTCCGTTCCACTGTCGACTGTCAGAACGGACATTATCGCGTTACACGCGTCGGCCCGACCTGGAGACGAGCTTCATGGCTTCCCCGGCCCCGGCCTCTGAAGATGCGGTCCGCAAAGGGCCTAAGCCACCCATTCCGCTTTCCGTCCTGACCGGCTTCCTCGGGTCGGGCAAGACCACGCTGCTGAACCGGCTGCTGAAAGATCCGGCGATGGCGGACACCGCCGTCATCATCAACGAGTTCGGTGAAATCGGCCTCGATCACCTGTTCGTGGATCAGGCCGGCGACGGCATCGTGGAACTGTCCTCCGGCTGCCTGTGCTGCACGATCCGGGGCGATCTGGTGACGACGCTGGAGAATCTTCTGCGCCGGCTGGACAACGGTCGGATGGAGAAGCTGAACCGGGTGGTCATCGAAACCACCGGTCTTGCGGACCCGGCGCCGATCCTGCACACGGTCATGCTGCATCCCTATCTGGTGATGCGCTACCGGCTCGACAGCGTGATCACGCTCGTGGATGCGGTCAACGGCCTGTCGACACTGGAAAATCACGAAGAAGCGCGCAAGCAGGCGGCGGTCGCGGATCGGCTGGTCTTCACCAAGACCGATCTGCTGACGTCCGAAGCGGAGCGCTCGGCCTTCGCGGATCTCAAACAGCGCCTCGCGGAGCTGAACCCGGGCGCGCAGCGGCTCGATGCATCCGCCGGCGAGGCCGTTGCCGAAAAGCTGTTCAATGCCGGGCTCTACAATCCGAAATCAAAGATCCCCGACGTGGCGGCGTGGCTGAACGCGGAAGCCTATGAAACCCCCGGGCATCACGGACATGCACAGCATCATCATGATCACGGGCATGACCATGGGCACGGGCATGGGCACGGGCATGGGCATGGGCACGACGTGAACCGGCACAGCGACTCCATCCGCGCCTTCACCCTGTCAACGGACCGGCCGGTTTCCGCATCGGCGCTGGAAATGTTTCTCGACCTGCTGCGCTCGGCCCACGGCCCGAAGCTGCTCAGGGTCAAGGGGATTGTCAAACTGGCGGAGGACCCGGACAGGCCCGTGGTCATTCACGGCGTCCAGCACGTCTTCCACCCGCCCGCGACCCTGGAGGCCTGGCCGGACGACGATCACCGCACGCGCATGGTCTTCATCACCAAGGACCTGCCGGAAGGCTTCGTGCGCAAGATGTTCGAAGCCTTCTCCGGCGCGTTGCTGCCGGATACACCGGACTCCAAGGTAATGACGGACAATCCGCTGGCGATTTCGGGGTTTACCAGCCCGATCCGCTGAACCGGCGATTTGCTGATGTGAATCTGGGCGGTAAGCGAAGGTTGGTTGCGGTCTGGGGAATGGTCAGGCTGGGGCCCGGGAGGGGACTGGTGGGTTTCTGTTTTTTGTGGTTGGAAAGCTGCAGCACAGTGCTACTTGAATGTCGAGCCGTTCCCACCGGCAGGATCGCTACGGCGTAACTACCTGAAACAGCCCATTAAGAGCTGTCGTTCATTTATCTAGTCGCGGAACACGGCACATGGGTGTCTCAACCAAATCATCAATGAACTTTTGATGCGCTCGTTCATAGGACGCGGGGCGGCGGCCGTGCTCAGCCAGATCGAGCGTCATGGACCCGGCGCAGCTGGCACCTGTGGGCTGGCCGTAGGCCCTATGCGGTTCCAAGTGACCAAGGTTGAAAATCGGCGATTTGCTGCATCTCCCGGCAAGTTGAGTACACGCGATCGCGCAGCGTTTTCGAGCAACCGGTGAAACGATTTCTGGCCGGGGGTTGTCATGTTTTCCCCTTCCGTTGGAGAAGATGACCAGCGACGGGTTCACTGCGCTCATAATCTTATCCACGAACGCTGTCGTATCCGAAGAGGCGGGAAGACCTCCATGGTGGGGAAATACCAGTGTTTGTGCTGTCAGGTCTCGATCATAATTAAGCGCATCGTCGAGACCCACTTCATCGATATCACCGGCAAGCAGGATACCCGGTCTGTCTCCCTGCTTCAGCCGCAACAGCGCTGATATCGAATTCGAGGTGATATGCCTACCCTGCGTATCTACGGACCCCGATCCGGCGAGGGCAAATGAGGCTGAAGGCGCCTCGACGTGGATCACAACGTCGCCGACCGTCACCGTCCCCGGCATTGTCGTCGTCAATGTCGAGATCACTTCGCAACTACCCTGGCGTTCGGCTACGCTTACGGCCGCCAGAAGATCGCGCCATATTTTCGTTCGTTTCTGGGAGTCGGGATTGAGGTAAAGCTTCTTGAGCTGGATTGTCGCGCTCGAAAGCAAGCCTATGACCCCGGCGATATGATCTTTGTCGGCATGGGAGATGAACGCCACGTCGATGCACGATATTCCCATGTCTTCGAGCGTGTTGAGCAGCAGCGCCCCGAGCGGCGCGTCGACTACGCAATAAGCGCTTTGAGACCTCACAAGACTGCAATTACCGTGCGCGACATCGAAAACAACGACGTCGCTCATGATCCGGTTACCTCGTTGGCTTTCATGATTTCGTTCACGTTCTTGAAGAAAAGGTCATCCTCTTCCTTCGCCCCCACGTTCACATCGCCTAGGAGGTAGTCTCCGACCTCGAGCTGCGGAACGAGATCGCTAGCGATACATGCCACCGGAAGGATAATAGCATCATCGGGTCGCCAGTTTGGAATGGTCACATAGAGTTCAGTGTGATTGTAAGTGCGATTGATCCCCTTAATGCCGATAAGCGTGCGATGTGCTCGCCGCGCGTCCACAGGGTCATTTGCGAATTCTCTCCGGCAGATTTCGGCGTAGGTGCCCAGCTGGCTCACGTCAAAGTCGTGACGGCTCACAACAACTGGCACGTCGGCGCGCGCTTCTCGCAACTCCAGACGGTTAGTCGATTGGTACATGGTCAGAAGCATCGCAGGGTGTTTCGACAAGCCGAGCGCCTTGATAACACTTGATCCGTTGAATGATGCTAGGTTCTTGATCTGCAGCCGGTGATCGCAGATCACGAATGGGCTGCCGGTCGCGCGGACATCGGCGATCAACCGATCGATGTCACTGCCATACCGGCCGTCGACAGCTCTCGGTTCAATGTTGTGATCGCGAAGTTGGTCCATCAAATCTTCCCGATCCTCGGGATCATCGTCAACTATCGTGACAAACCGCGGTGGTTCGATATCTGGAAACTCAACGGTGCCTAGCATGTCACCTCCCAAATAATTCTCTCATCGGTCGCAATGAGATCGTAAAGCGGGCGCCTCCAAAATCCGTTATCGGATCGACACGGATGGTGCCGTTCAGGTCCTTAATTGAGTCCCTGACTATGGTCAGTCCAAAGCCCGTTCCATCGGCTACAGTGGTCACGCCGGGCAACCAGATATCCTCCACCGAGACGCCATCGATGCCCCCCGCGTTGTCCTCGATCCGGATGAGGATATTGGTAGTGTCAGACCATGTTTCGATCTTAATTCTGCGCTTGTCCTGCTCGAAATTGTCCCGCAGAAAGGCATTGAAAGAATTGAGGATTAAATTGATAATTATACCGTCGAGCAATGCCTCGGTGCCGTTTACGAAGAGCCCCGTTTCGCTTGGTTTGAAGGTTATCAACGTGTCATAATTAGCTGAGATCGGTTCCAGCATCTCGACCATGCTGCCGATGCATCTATTGACATCGATCCTGCCGGTGCGGCGCTTGTGCTTGCTCAGTAGCCGCAACGGGATGCTGACGAAGGAACTTAGGCGAGTCCTAGACGTCTGGATGCGTCCAACCCGAGCATTTGCCTTGCGCTGATCTTCGTCGGGAACGAGCCGGATCAGTCCTTTAATTGCATTATCGATGAGCCCAAGGGGCTTGCCGATCTCGTGCGCAAAAACGGCCGAAATCATCCCAGCAGTTGCCAGACTCCGATAAAGTTCGAGGTCCTCCCGAAGGGAATCCGCCTCCTTCTCTGTTGCCTTCACATAGCTCTGGATTGCCTTGTCAACCTTCTTGCGCTCGGTCGGTTTGAAATTCTTGCTCAAGACGCGTTCTAGGTCGCTCGTCGCTTTCGCGGCTTTTTCCTTCTTACTTTGCTTATCTGCTTCGCGCTTCCGTTCGCGCTCCTTCAGCAAGATGCGCGCTGCCCAGTCCAACGCTTCGCCGCAAGCTCTCTTGAGTTCGCCAAATGCGTAATTCTCGACGTAGCCAATCCTATCCGTCTTCTGGATCAGCGAGCCATCAGTGTTATTGATCTTTATTCGTCCCACCGAAGTATTGGTCGATGGCCGTACTTCGGGACTGCGTACTCGACGGAGGTTTAGGCCGAGAAAATCGTTTTCCTCTCCCCCGTAAGGCGGAACACGAATTCCATCCTCGTAGACATGCACGCCCCCAAGTTCAGCGAGCCAGTCGCGAACCTCGGATAGGGTCGATGATCGGGTCGAAAAGCTATCCTTGCTGAGGACAAAGACCCACAGATCGAATGTAAAGGGGGGAGCGTGGAATGTGTCGCCTGCCATGGCTTCATGGACTATCTCGCCCTTCCAATCCATGATCCGGAAGGTGGCGTTGCCGTTGGCGTGGAGTTCGGCTTGTATGCGGTACTCAGCATCTGAGAAGTACGATTTTCCAACCTTCGCTTGGAGATCCTTGAACTCCATAGTCAGAAGATTGGCGGAAAAGCCGGGATCGATTATTCTAGAGCGCTTTGTGGATTTCAGTCTGCCGTTTGACAGCTGGTCGTCGAAGCGTGCGAACGGATCTGAGAGCAATAGCAAGCTGCGCGCCAGCTTGTTCACCGTGGTGCGCGTTATCCTGGCTTCGATTCCCTCTATCCGAATCTCAGTCCCATGCGGGAGATCGGTCTCGGTTTCGGCTATCGCTAAGGCCACGTCCTCGACGACATCGGCCTTCTCGTATTCGAGCCAATCTAGGGAAGTCGAATATTGCTTGCCCGGCTCTGAGGCTGGCCGTGTGGTTAATATAACGCGGTTTCCCAGCCGGAGAGCAGCAAGCCGGCCCAGCCCCTTATCTCCGACTGGAACACGCTTGAATTTTGAAGTGAGAGCACCCTTCGCCTTGTCGGATCGACCGATGACCAGCCAGCCCTTCCGGATCTGGTTACCAGTCATCCCTATGCCATCATCAATAATCGCGATAGAGCCATTGCCAGACATTGGGTCTGCGAGTGTGATCTTGCATGTCGTAGCATCAGCATCATAGCCGTTCTTGACCAGCTCGACGATACCCTGGTCGATATCAGGTACAAGCTCTTCCCCGAGCCGTCGCAGTATGTCTGGGGAGAATTTGAGATGATCAGTCATCGGGCACGACCCATGGAATTTGCGCGACGATCCCGGTGGTCAAATGCCGGCACCGTATCTCAGCATTCAAAAACGTATTCGTCGCGTCCGAAGCCAGGACCTGCACTAACCGCCGACAGCTTTCAACGTTATCATCCATAGGCAACAGGACCAGTAGGTGATTTTCGACCGCTACCGTCCGGTCTCCGACTATGACGGTGGCGACTGCCCGGTTGCGGTCGCTAGGACTGGACGTGCGACGGACGACCGCGAAAGGCGGTTTGAAGACTGTCCCACTAAACCGCCGACTGACGCTTGGCTCGAATTCGTCGCTCCATTTCGGTGTCGTCTTGGCACAGATGTAGCGCTGCCACCCCCCTTTTTTCGGATGGCGATGCGGGACTACCGCACCCACATGTACACGGAACATATCACCGACACGAATGTCGTCCTGAGCTCCACACCTGTTGTCCCAAATCTTTCCCTTTTGAGATGGCACGATAAGGGTTGAAAACACATCGACATCCGTCCACGCGTCGAAGCGGCCCAGCGATTTGTAATTTCCCCAAACGCCCAGATTTTCGAGATGAGTTCGAAAGGCCGCGTAACGCGAACCGCACCGCAGCACTTCTGGCAAGATCGCGGAAATCGGAGCGGAAACTTTCTTGTGCTTGACCAATTCGGCGAGAAAAAGTGCCGCGGCATTTGTCGATCCGGCCGACCATGTGCATTCGTCGACGTCCTTCACGATACCGAAGGGAGGATTGAAGAGAAACCCATCTGGTTCTCCCACCTCGCGCTTTGCCTGCACCATGTCACCTACGCGGATCTGGGGGAAAATTCTGTCAATGTCATCAATCTTGCCGGTGAACCCGCCTCTAAGTCGCGCTAGAAGGACAAGTCTAGCCTTTGTCAGCCGCACGAAGTCGGCATCGAGATCAATTCCCGACAGCTGCTCGCCCCATGTAACTAGGGTCTGGTGCAAAGTGGCCTCTAGCGGGAGGTGCTCCGCATAAGCCAAAAGTAGGTCACCAATCCCACAGGTGGGATCCATGACTAAGCCTCCAGCGGGAAGCGCCTTATGTAACTGATACGCAATCTGCCTGGATTTCGCGCTTCCAGTGAAGAATGTACCTGCGGCCCGTCGATGCTCAACATCGTAACTTTGCCGGTGGATTTTGTAAGGTACTCCATTGAGCAGCGGTTCAGTTTCGACGGAGGCCCCCTCAAGCTCGTACTCACCGAAGACTAATTTTTCTGCTCCAGTGACGAAATCCCGAAATATCGGGGTTAATTCAACCATCATCCCGCCTCTGTAATCCACGGGTAACAGGAGGTTGCGTCCGGCTGATCAGTACCCCCGTTTCCAAAATCTCACTATTATTTGCATATAGCAACGCGCTTCAACTTAACGCAACAGCTTGGTGGATTCTCACCGAACACGTTAGGATATGCAATCGCCTAAAATTTTAAGCCAATTAGTAGGACAGGTTCAGTTTTACCTCCGGAGATCTGAGCGACCGACTTTGGGGCGCAAACCGGACACCCCGCCACAGTTCTACCAATAACCTTATCGGTCGCAAATCCCACCGGAGAACCGCTCTTCTCGTCCTGCCCCTCACTCTTTCCGGCGCAGCCGGATCAGGCCTTCCTGGGCGGTGGAGGCGATGAGGGTGCCGTCTCTGGTGTAGAGCGCGCCGCGGTTCATGCCGCGCGATCCGGAGGAAGACATGCTGTCCGTTGCGTAGAGCAGCCAGTCGTCCGCGCGGAACGGGCGGTGGAACCACATGGCATGGTCGAGGCTGGCGGCCTGGATCTTCGGGCTGAAAACCGATGTGCCGTGGGGAAACAGCGAGGTGTCCAGCAGCGTCATGTCGGAGGCATAGGCGAGGACGCATTGGTGGATGCGTTCGTCATCCGGCAGCGGCCCGCTGGCCCGGACCCAGACATATTGCTGCGGCGGCAGGGGCTTCTTGCTGAAATAATGGGTCATGTCGACCGGCCGCATCTCGATCAGCCGTTCCCGCTCCCAATAGCGGCGGATGTTTTCCGGCGCTATGGTCAGGAATTTGTCCTTCAGCTCCTGCTCGCTCGGCAGGTCTTCGGGCGCGGGAACCTGCGGCATATCGCTCTGGTGTTCGAGGCCTTCCTCGATCACCTGGAACGACGCCGACATGGAAAAGATCGCCTCGCCGTGCTGGATTGCGACCACCCGCCTTGTGGTGAAGCTGCCTCCGTCGCGAATCCGGTCGACCTCGTAGATGATCGGCACCTCCGGATCGCCGGGGCGCATGAAATAACCGTGGAGGGAATGAACATGCCTGTCCTCGACCACGGTCCGGGAAGCGGCGACAAGCGCCTGGCCGATGACCTGGCCGCCGAAGACACGCTGCCAGCCGACCTGGGGGCTGCGACCACGGAACAGGTTGCGCTCCAGCGGTTCCAGGTCGAGTATCTGCAGAAGGTTGTCGATGGCCCTGTTCATCGGCGCGATCCCTGTTAGATAGAGTGCCGGGTATTGAAGCCGGGTCGACCGGCCTTACCTGCACTCTTGAACGTCACATGACGTTAAAGTCAAGATGTCGTTCGCGAAGGCGGGGGCAAGGAGATAAAGACGATGGCCAAAAAGGCAAAGACAGACGGATCGGCGGACATGTTCGATGTCGTGATCGTTGGCGGCGGTTATGTGGGTCTTTCCCTGGCAGTCGCGCTGAAGCAGGGCGATGCCGGCCTGACATGCGCCGTCGTCGATCCCAAGCCGATGGATCAGCTCCACAAGGACCCGCGAGCATCGGCCATCGCCGCGGCGGCCTCAAGAATGCTGACGCAGCTTGGCATCTGGCAGCAGATCGAGGCCGAATCCCAGCCGATCAACGAGATGATCGTGACCGACAGCCGGCTGAGGGATGCAGTCCGTCCGGTTTTCCTGACCTTCGACGGCCAGGCCACCGAAGGGGAAGCCTTCGCCCATATGATGCCCAACGGTGTCATGCTGCCGGCGCTCTACAAGGCGGCCAAGAAGCTCGGTGTTTCCTTCTTCGCGCCCGCGACGGCCGACGGGTTCCGCACGCTTCCGGACCATGCGGAAATTACGCTTGAAGATGGCTCCCTGCTGAAGAGCCGATTGCTGGTAGCCGCCGACGGCGTGCGCTCCAGGCTCCGCGATCTGGCGGGTATCCGCACCGTTAACTGGGACTACGGCCAGTCAGGCATCGTGACGACGGTCGCGCATGAGCGCCCGCATGAAGGCCGGGCGGAAGAGCATTTCCTGCCCGCCGGCCCGTTCGCCATCCTGCCCCTGCCCGGCAACCGGTCTTCTCTGGTCTGGACGGAAAAGACGGCGGATGCGGACCGTCTGGTGCGCTCCGACGATTTTACCTTCGAGCTGGAACTGGAGCGCCGGTTCGGCCATCACCTCGGCGCGCTCAAGGTGGAGGGCCCGCGCCGGGCGTACCCGCTGGGTCTGAAATTGGCCCGGGATTTCGTGAAACCGCGTTTCGCCCTGATCGGCGATGCCGCGCATGGCATTCACCCGATTGCCGGACAGGGTCTCAATCTCGGCTTCAAGGATGTCGCCGCGCTTGCCGAGGTTCTGGTCGACGCCCGCCGACTCGGGCAGGACCTGGGCGGTCTCGATGTTCTGGAGCGGTATCAGCGCTGGCGGCGTTTCGACACGTTCCAGATGGGTGTCGTCACGGATGTGCTCAACCGGCTTTTTTCCAACGACAACGATTTCCTGCGGGCCATGCGGGACTTCGGTCTCGGTCTCGTGGACCGTATGCCGGGCCTCAAGACACAGTTTATCCGGGAAGCTGCGGGCTTTGCGGGGCCGGTTCCGAAATTGCTTTCAGGGGAACCAATCTGATAGGACTTCGGGACAGAGATACTTCACCGCCGGATTCTTTCTGAATGAGTGGTTACCCCGACAGTTTTCCCGAACCGAAATCCATACTGATTACGGGGTGTTCCTCCGGAATCGGAGCCGCCGCATGCCATATATTGCGCGGGCGCGACTGGCGGGTGTTCGCCTCGGCCCGGTCCCAGGAGGATGTGGACCGGCTGCTGGACGCGGGGTTCGAGGCCTACCGTCTGGATTATGAGGACACCGACAGTATCAGGGCGACAGCCGATGCCGTGCTCGAGAGGACGGACGGTAAGCTCAATGCGGTTTTCAACAATGGCGCCTATGCGGTGCCCGGGGCCCTGGAAGACCTTCCGACCGCAGCGCTGCGGGCCCTTTTCGAAGCGAATTTCTTTGGCTGGCACGACCTGACGAGGCAACTCGTTCCCGCCATGCGGACCAACGGCTCCGGCCGCATCGTGCAGTGTTCGTCGGTGCTCGGGCTGGTGGCGCTGAAATACCGCGGTGCCTATACCGCCTCCAAATTCGCCCTGGAAGCCTATTCGGACACATTGCGCCAGGAACTGGCCGGGACGGGGCTGCATGTGTCGCTGATCGAGCCGGGCCCGATCGCGACGAAGTTCACCGAAAATGCCCTGGTTAATTTCGACCGCTGGATCGGCGAGGACGGATTGAATTCCTCGGTCCATCGGAAAACCTACGAAAAACGCCGCCGACGCATGGAAGCGGGTGAACCGGGACCGTTCAAGTTGCACCCGAAGGCGGTCGTCAAGCGGCTCGTTCATGCGGTGGAGGCAAGGCGTCCCAGGGCGCGCTATCATGTCACTGTTCCGACAACCGTCATGGCTGTGGCAAAACGGCTGTTGCCGACGGGTCTTCTTGACCGTTTCTGTATATGGGCCGCCGACGGCGAAGAGTAGCTCCGCGGGATGCCGCGTTCATGGAACGCAGGTTGGGTCCGGCGCCGGGCTGAAAAGGATAACAAATGGCTGACATTGTAAATTTTCTCATACCGGCCGGGTTGGCGGCCGTGGTTGTTGTGCTGCTGCTCGGTATCTGGAACATGTTCCGCAACGGACCGGCGAACCGTTCTCAGATGCTCATGCGCTGGCGGGTCGGGTTGCAGTTTCTGGTTATCGTCCTGGTGATGGGCGGACTCTATTTCTTCGGAAGCCGCTGACGGTATTCGTTGACGGAAACTTGGGCGAAGGCGTGCAATGGTTATTCTGAACAAGATCTATACAAAGACCGGCGATGACGGCACCACCGCCCTCGGGTCCGGGGAACGCCGGCCGAAAAACGATCTGAGGATCGATGCCTATGGCACGGTGGACGAAACCAACGCGGTTGTCGGACTTGTCAGGCTGCACACCGGCGAAACCGCACCGGAAGTCAATGCCTTTCTTGGCTGTATCCAGAATGACCTGTTCGATCTCGGCGCCGATCTCGCGACGCCGGAGACGGACAAGGATCTCGGCTACGAGCCACTGCGCGTCACGGATGCCCAGGTGGAGGCCATCGAGCAGGCGATCGACGCGCTGAATGCGGATCTGTCGACGCTGCGGTCTTTTGTCCTGCCCGGCGGGAGCGCCGCATCGGCGCAACTGCATCTCGCCCGGACGGTCTCCCGGCGCGCGGAACGGCTGATCGTGGAGCTCGCCGCCAGAGAGAAGGTCAATCCGGCCGCGGTGCGCTACATGAACCGCCTGTCGGATTATTTTTTCGTCGCGTCCCGTTATCTGAACGACAAGGGCGGGCAGGACGTGCTGTGGGTGCCCGGCCAGAACCGGTAGGCGGCAACCGGGGCGGAACGCAGAAAGCCCGGGGGGCAGATGTTCATTCCACTTTACGATCACAACCGGCGGGTTCATATCCCGCATCCTTATGTAAACCTGACGATCATCGGTGCGAATGTCCTGATTTTCCTGTTCTATCAGGGAGCGGGCGACCAGCAGGCCGTGGGCGCCTCGTCTTATTCCTTCGGGCTGATCCCGGCGGTGTTCTTCGATATTCGCGATCTCGCGCCGCAGCTTCAGATGCTGCCGGAATGGATGTCGATCGTGACCTATGCCTTCCTGCATGGCGGGTACATGCACCTTATTGGCAACATGCTGTTTCTGTGGGTATTCGGCGACAATGTCGAAGACGCCATGGGACATGTCCGCTACCTGGCTTTCTACCTGATCTGCGCGGCCGCGGGCGGCTATGCCTATGCCATCCTCGACATGAACTCCGAAGTGCCGCTGGTCGGGGCGTCAGGCGCCGTATCGGGAGTGGTCGCCGCCTATCTGATGCTGCACCCGCGCGTGAAGATCTGGGTGCTGGCCCTCGGCCGGATACCGCTCAGGCTGACGGCCAACTGGCTGCTGGGCGCCTGGATTCTTTACCAGGTCGTCAACGCCTTCGTGGTGGAGGGAGGACAGGTGGCTTTCGTCGCGCATGTCGGCGGATTGATCGCCGGAGCGGTCCTGGTCGTTGTCTTCCGGCGCAAGGGCGTTCGGCTGTTCGACAGGAACATTGCCTGAAGATTTTCCGGATTACGGGAGACGCCGGGTCTTCCAGGGTTCCGGGGGCCGACAGTCCCGACGCGGGGGGCGAACTGTCATCTATGCGACGCGTGATTTTCCTGGCGCGGCAATTTGCAGCGTTAAACCGATTAGCGCGATTGACAGCCGCCGTGCTGGTCAGTACCGTCGCCCGCCATGCGCCACGATTGGCTCATTTCCGCCGTTTGTGCCTTTAAGTTACCCCGAGGCGGAGAGCCTGATAATGCGGTGCGGTGAAAGCCGGCCCAGCAAGAGGTTGAGACCAGATGAAAATCCTCGTACCCGTCAAACGGGTCATCGACTACAACGTGAAAGTCCGAGTCAAGGCGGACGGTTCGGGCGTCGATCTTGCGAACGTCAAGATGTCCATGAACCCGTTTGACGAAATCTCCGTCGAAGAAGCCCTGCGGCTGAAGGAAGCCGGTAAGGCGACCGAGGTCATCGTCGTATCCGTTGGACCGCAGCAGGCCACCGAAACGCTCAGGACCGGCCTCGCAATGGGCGCCGACCGGGGCATTCTGGTCAAGACCGATGCCACCACCGAGCCGCTGGCCGTGGCCAAAATCCTCAAGGCGATCGTGGAAGCCGAGGAACCGGGTCTCGTGATCCTCGGCAAGCAGGCGATTGACGACGACTGCAACCAGACCGGCCAGATGCTTGCGGCCCTGCTCGGCTGGAGCCAGGGTACCTTCGCGTCGAAGGTCGATCTCGGCGAAGGCACCGTCGACGTGACCCGCGAAGTGGACGGCGGCCTGCAGACCATCAAGCTGAAACTGCCGGCAATCGTCACGACGGATCTGCGTCTCAATGAACCGCGTTACGCTTCGCTGCCGAACATCATGAAGGCGAAGAAGAAGCCCATAGACGAGAAATCCCCTGACGATTTCGGTGTCGACGTCTCGCCGCGGCTGACCGTTGTCTCCACAACCGAACCGCCTGCGCGCCAGGCGGGAATCAAGGTTGCTTCCGTCAGCGAACTTGTCGACAAACTCAAGAACGAGGCCGGTGTCCTTTAAGGGCGTTGCAGGAGAACCAAAATGACAACACTTCTTGTGGCTGAACACGCCGGCGGCGTTCTCAACGATATGACGGCCAAAGCCCTGACGGCAGCCGTTGCGCTGGGCTCCGATGTCCATATTCTTGTGGCTGGTAAAGGCGTTCAGGGCGTCGCGGAAGCCGCGGCGAAACTTGCCGGCGCGTCCAAGGTGCTGGTCGCCGAAAGCGACGATCTGGAGCACCAGCTTGCCGAACCGACGGCTGACCTGATCGTCGGACTGGCGGGTGATTACGATGCCATCGTCGCTGCGGCGACCGCCAACGGCAAGAACACCCTGCCACGCGTCGCCGCTCTTCTGGACGTGATGCAGATCTCAGACATCACCGCCGTTGTCGATGCGGACACTTTCGAGCGTCCGATCTATGCCGGCAATGCTCTTCAGACCGTCAAGTCCGGCGATCCGAAAAAAGTCATAACGGTGCGGACCTCCACTTTCGCGGCTGCGGAAGAAGGCGGTTCGGCGACCATTGAAACCGTTGCCGCTTCCGCCGGGTCCGGATTGTCGGAATTCGTCGGCGAGGAACTTTCCAAATCCGACCGTCCTGAGCTGACCTCCGCGAAGATCATCATTTCCGGCGGCCGCGCGCTTGGATCGGAAGAAAAGTTCCAGGAAGTCATCATGCCTGTGGCGGACGCGCTCGGCGCTGCCGTCGGCGCCTCCCGCGCGGCGGTCGACGCCGGATATGCTCCGAACGACTGGCAGGTGGGGCAGACCGGCAAGGTCGTCGCGCCGGATCTCTACATTGCCTGTGGCATTTCCGGAGCGATCCAGCACCTCGCCGGCATGAAGGATTCCAAGGTGATCGTGGCGATCAACAAGGATGAGGAAGCGCCGATCTTCCAGGTGGCCGACTACGGTCTCGTCGCCGATCTGTTCGACGTGTTGCCGGAATTGAAAGCTGCCGTGGAGTAAAGCCTGCGGCAAATTCATCACGGACCCCGTAGCGAATCACAGTTTTCGCTTCGGGGTCCTTGCTGTTCGGCGCAAGACTTGCCAAAAATAGCCTCAACCTGGCGGTCGGGCCGGCGATCGGGGTATTTTTCAAAAGATCGGATTCTCAGGATGGCTGTCGAAATCAAAAAAGTCGGCATTATTGGCTCGGGTCAAATGGGCAGCGGCATCGCGCATGTGTGCGCGCTTGCCGGGTATGAGGTCGCCTTGAGCGATATTTCCATGGAGCGGATAGAGTCGGGACTGGCTTCGATCAACGGCAACCTGGCGCGCCAGGTTTCCAAATCGTTGATCACCGAGGAAGTAAGGAAGGCGGCACTCGACCGGATCAAGCCCGCCGAAGATCTCGATCTCGTCAGCGATGCCGATCTGGTGATCGAATCCGCGGTTGAGAACGAGCAGGTCAAGCGGAAGATCTTTTCGCAGCTCTGCCCGATCCTGAAACCGGAAGCCATTCTGGCAACCAACACCTCGTCGATTTCCATCACCCGCCTCGCGGCGACAACCGATCGTCCGGAACGCTTCATCGGCATCCATTTCATGAACCCGGTTCCGCTGATGGAACTTGTGGAACTGGTGCGCGGCATCGCCACCGAGGACGAGACGTTCGAAGCCTCCAGGGGTTTCTGCGATCGGCTCGGCAAGCAGGTCGCGGTTGCCGAGGACTTCCCGGGCTTCATGGTCAACCGGATCCTTCTGCCGATGATCAATGAAGCGATCTACACGCTCTATGAAGGCGTCGGTTCGGTCGAGTCGATCGACAAGGCGATGCGTCTGGGTGCGAACCACCCGATGGGCCCCCTGCAGCTGGCGGATTTTATCGGCCTGGACACCTGCCTGTCGATCATGCAGGTGCTTTATGAAGGCCTGGCGGATACCAAATACCGCCCGTGTCCGCTGCTGGTGAAATATGTCGAGGCCGGTTGGCTCGGCCGCAAGACGCAGCGTGGATTTTACGACTATCGCGGCGAGACACCGGTGCCGACGCGATAAGACCTGATGAACCTTGCGAAGTACTGTCTGACCAGCGCCGCCGCCGATCCTGGCAAGACGGCGCTGGAAGTGGTTGGTCCGGGCGGTAAAATTCTTGAAGTCCATACCTTCGGCGCGCTTACGCGGTCGGTTCTGTCGGTCGCGGGAGGGCTTGCGGCCGCCGGGCTTCAGGCCGGGGACCGGGTTCTGCTGCGCATCGGGCATTCGAGCGACTTTCCGCTGCTGTTTTTCGGCGCGATCGCCGGTGGCTTCGTTCCGGTGCCGACGTCCGCTCTGCTGACATCCCCCGAGACAGAGGCGATCCTGAAGGATTGCGGCGCGTCGATGGTGCTGCATGACGGCAAGACCGCGTTGCCGCTGAGCACGGATGTTCCTTTTCTGGGTCCCGAGGGCATCGATGCCCTGAAACGGTCCGCTCCGGCGGGTTTCGCGGATACCGGCCGGAACGATCCGGCCTTTCTGATCTACACATCCGGAACAAGCGGTGCGCCGAAGGGTGTCCTGCACGCGCATCGGACAGCGGCGGCCCGTGCGCCGATGTACCGGGGCTGGTACGGCATCTCATCCGCCGACCGGCTGCTGCATGCGGGGGCGTTCAACTGGACTTACACGCTCGGCGTTGGACTGATGGACCCCTGGGCAAATGGCGCGACCAGCATCGTCTATGACGGTCCCCGCGACCCGGAGATCTGGCCGCGGATCCTGGAGGCCAGCCGGGCAAGTCTTTTTGCCGCCGTTCCGAGCCTTTACCGCCGGATCCTGAAATACGGGGAAGTCTCGACAGGCGCCTTTCCCGCGCTGCGCCACGGGCTGACCGCCGGGGAAGCACTCGCTGCCGCGCTCTATCGCGACTGGAAAGAGCGGTCCGGCCGGGAGCTTTATGAAGCGCTCGGCATGAGCGAGATTTCGACCTATCTCTCCAGCGGTCCGGATGTTCCGGTGAAACCGGGATCGCCGGGAAAGCCCCAGGCCGGGCGCAAGGTGGCTATCTTGAAAGAAGGCGTTGATACAGGCACGAACCTCGCGGCGCCGGAGGAAACCGGTCTTCTGGCCATTCACCGCGACGAGCCCGGCCTGATGCTGGAATACTGGAACCGGCCGCAGGAAACGGCGGCGGCCTTCAGAGGGGACTGGTTCCTGACCGGGGACCGGGCCCGCCGGGATGAGGATGGCTACTACTGGTATGAAGGGCGTTCCGACGATCTGATGAACGCCTTCGGCTACCGGGTCGCACCGGAAGAAGTGGAACGGGTTCTGGCGGCGGATCCGCAAGTCCTGGAGGTAGCCGTCACCGCGGTAGCGGCGCGCGCGGGCGTAAGCCTGATCACGGCTTTTGTCGTGCCGCGCGATCGCGACAGCTTCGATGCGGATCGTCTTGCTGCCCATGCGGGGAACGCCCTGGCCGACTACAAGCGTCCGAAGGCCTACCGGGTCGTCGATCAACTGCCGCGCACGCCTTCCGGCAAGGTGCGCCGGAAAGCGCTTGGCAAAGATCGGAATTGAAAAGCTAAGCCTTTGTTAACGCTTGTTTAAGAGCTGAAAGCTAGGGTCAGGCTCCAATCAGGGGAACCCGTTCGGTATGGACAGCGCCGGAATTGCCAACACCTATGTCGCCATGACTCAGGCCCAGACGGGTCAGCAGTTGCAGTCCGCGATGATGAAAATGGCGGCCGAGCAGGACGCCAGCCTGGTTGCCCTTCTGCAGGAAGGCGCTGAGAATCTTCAGGCGGTCCAGGCAACTCCGTCCGCGGGCGTCGGGACCCGGGTCGACGTAACCGCCTGACATCTTTCTTTCTTCGAATTCTTAACGGCCAGCCCTGTTCCGGGTCCTTTGGCCGGCATCCGCTTGCGTTCAGGCACCTCAATCCGGATATGAACGAATGATTAAAACACGCTGGATGTGTTCTGGGATATTGAATAGCTTCAATATATTGTTTGAAAATACTTAAAAGTTTACACAAATTTTCTGTCTTCCATCAACATACCTGCAATCAAGTGAAGAGTTTCATTTCCAAATTTACCTTTGAATTCAGTTGTCTGAGGCAAAATAGCCTTTGAACGAATTTCAGGGATTGGAATGACCATGCCCGCTTCAATAGGGAATGGAACATCTCAGGCTTATCAGCCCGCGCTGAGTTCGGCGCGGACGGAAAAGGCCGCCGCGCAGGCGGAAGCGATCAAGGTCCGGCAGTCTGAAGCCGTGGCGGAAACGGTCAAACGTCAGGCCGATTTCAGTTCCAGCCGCGCGGAGGTCCTGTCACGGCAGGCCGAGCAGATGGAAAATCGCGTGCAATCGCAGGATCCCGGAAAGGGAATCGGCGGTCAGGTCGATATCACGGTCTAGAGCATTCAGGTTTCAGTTGAGAGCAGGATGCTCTCGGCAAGCAAAATCCGGTGAGACCTCTTCACCGCGCCAAAGGAGTACGGTTTATGTCGAGTATTTCCGAAACGTCTTCTTCCGCCGCCTACAGCGCTGCCGACACGCGCAGCCAGCTTGCGGCCAATGCCGTTCGCGATCAGAACGAACAGGAACGCCAGGTGGCCAGTCGCCTTGACGAGGCGCAGGAAAGCGAACAGACGCGCCGCGAAACCCGCAAGATCCCGGGCCTCGGCGAAGCGGTCGATATTTCCGTCTGAATTTTACGCATCAGGGTACGGACCCTGGACCTGCAGATATGCCGGCGCGCGTTCAGCCCGCCGGTTTTTTCACGATGTTCTGGATAAGCGACTTCGCCTCGCCCGAGGCCCACTCGGCGGGGCCGTACATCGTTCCGATCTCGCAGCCTTCCGGACTGACCAGGATGGTCGTCGGCAGGCCCGTCGCGCGGGCGACCTTTTTCAGGTCTTTCAAGAGCCCGTTCGAGCTGTCCTGGTAATAGGTCAGGTGGCTGACGCCGATTTCCTGAAGGAAGGCCTTGGGTTTGTCCGGTCCGCCGCGATCCAGATTGACCGCAACCACTTCGAAGCTTTCACCGCCCATATCCGCCTGAAGCTGGTCCAGGGCAGGCATCTCCTTGCGGCAGGGCGCGCACCATGTCGCCCACAGATTGAGAAGAACGGTCCTGCCGGTGAAGTCGGCGAGGCTGACCTGGCCGCCATCGGGTCCCATGAAGGTCAGGTTCTTGAGATCGAGCGGCTGACTCGCGGGCAGGAAAGCGGCCACCTCACCGGTAGCGTAGGGTTTCGCCGACCCGGCGGTCTCCAGAGTGGCCGAGCAGGTTTCGACGCCTGCAATATTGCCATCGGGACCGGCGATCACGTATAGAGCCGCTACAGCAGCCACGGCGCCTGCAAGCCCGGCGGCCAGAAGGCCGCGTCCGGAGCGTTTCGCGGGTTCGGTTGGCTTCGTCATTGGTTCACACCTCGCAAGAGGCGCCTCTTAAGGGACAGGACATGAGCAATCGCATGTGGGGAGGCCGGTTCGCAGAAGGACCGGACGCCATCATGGAGGAGATCAACGCCTCCATCGACTACGACCGGAAACTATATAAGCAAGACATTGACGGCTCGAAAGCCCATGTGCGCATGCTCGCCGAAAAAGATATCGTCACGCGGGACGATGCAGACAAGATCGTTCAAGGTCTAGACACAATCCTGTCAGAGATCGAGAGCGGCGAATTTGTCTTTTCCCGGGCGCTGGAAGACATCCACATGAATGTGGAGGCTCGGCTTGCCGAACTGGTCGGTCCGGCAGCCGGACGCCTGCACACCGGGCGCTCCAGAAACGATCAGGTCGCAACGGACTTCCGCCTCTGGGTGCGCGACACGCTGGACACACTGGACGACCAGTTCGGCGAGCTGATGCGGGTGCTTGCCGAAAAGGCGGAAACCCACGCTGGCGACGTCATGCCAGGATTCACGCATCTGCAGTCCGCCCAGCCGGTCACCTTCGGACACCATTTGCTGGCCTATGTGGAGATGTTCTCCCGTGACCGGGGCCGCGTGCGCGATGCGCGCAAGCGTATGAACGAGTGCCCGCTCGGTGCGGCGGCGCTGGCCGGGACGTCCTTCCCGATCGACCGGAAGATGACGGCCGAGGCCCTGGGTTTCGACCGGCCGGCGGCAAATTCGCTCGATGCTGTTTCCGACCGGGATTTTGTGATCGAGGCGCTCGCGGCGGCATCTCTGGCCGCGATGCATCTTTCCCGCCTTGCCGAAGAGATCGTCATCTGGTGCTCGGCGCAGTTCGGGTTCGTCAAGCTGTCGGACAAGTTCTCGACCGGCTCTTCCATCATGCCGCAGAAGAAGAACCCGGATGCGGCGGAGCTCGTGCGCGCCAAGACCGGCCGGATCTACGGATCGCTGCAGGCGCTGCTGGTGATGATGAAGGGCTTGCCGCTCGCCTATTCCAAGGACATGCAGGAAGACAAGGAACAGGCCTTCGACGGTCTTGCCAGCATTTCCCTGGCGCTTGCGGCCATGACCGGCATGATGCGAGACTTGGAACCGGTGACGAAGGTCATGAAAAAGGCGGCCGGGTCCGGCTATTCCACAGCGACGGATCTGGCGGACTGGCTTGTCCGGGTGCTCGGCCTGCCCTTCAGGGATGCGCATCATGTCACCGGCCGGATCGTCGCCATGGCGGTGGAACGGAATGTCGAGCTGCACAGGATCCCGCTGGAAGACATGCAATCGGTGGAGCCGAAGATCAGCGCCGAAATCTTCTCGGTGCTCTCCGTCGACAAGTCGGTCCGCAGCCGCACCAGCTACGGCGGTACGTCGCCCGTGAACGTACGTAAACAGGCGCGCCGCTGGCTGAAAGAGTTGTCAAGGAACTGAGCAACGTCCAATCTTTGCATGTGACGGCTGAGCGAGCTTGCCGAATTCGGCCTGTCATGCGAGGAGAGGACCGGTAAAGGTTTTGCGAAAAGGGCACGGATGGTCATGAAATCCCGGTTAAAAATTCTGGCGCTGCTCGGCCTTTGCCTGGGCCTGACCCTGGCCGGGTGTGGACGAAAGGGTTCCCTGGACGACCCGGGCGCTCCCGCCCCGTCCCAAGGTGCTGCCGTCGATCCGGCGGCCGCCGCCGTCCAGCCGCAGAAACCAGAAAGCAACGAGCCGTTCTTTCTGGACTTTCTGATCAACTAAGGCCGCCTGCACTGGCAGCGCCTCCACCCGCATGAGGGCACCCCTTGCATCACTTCGCCTATAAAAACGGAGAGCTGTTTGCCGAAGACGTGGCGATCGAAGAGATCGCCCGCGAGGTCGGCACGCCGTTCTATTGTTATTCCACGGCGACATTGACCCGGCATTATCAGGTCTTCGCATCCGCCTTTGACGATATCCCCTCGCTGGTCTGCTATGCCATGAAGGCCAATTCGAACCAGGCCGTGCTGAAAACGCTGGCGGGTCTCGGCGCCGGCATGGACGTCGTGTCGGAAGGAGAGTTGCGCCGGGCGCGGGCGGCGGGCGTGCCGGCCGGCAAGATCGTTTTTTCCGGTGTCGGCAAGACCGAGGCGGAGCAGGCCCTTGCGCTTGATGAGGACATCCTGTGCTTCAATGTCGAATCCGAACCCGAATTGCGGCAATTGTCGCGGGTCGCCAGCGAAATGGGCAAAACCGCACGCGTATCCATGCGCATCAATCCGGATGTGGATGCCAGGACCCATGCCAAGATCGCGACCGGCAAGGCGGAGAACAAGTTCGGCATTCCCTGGCAGCGGGCGCGGGAGGTTTATGCGGAAGCAGCCGGTCTGCCGGGTCTGAAGGTCACCGGCATCGATATGCATATCGGCTCGCAGATCACGGAACTGGAACCGTTCGACCAGGCCTTCGCCCGGCTGGGTGAGCTGATTTCCGGCCTGCGGGCGCAAGGCCACGAGATCGATCACGTCGATCTCGGCGGCGGGCTCGGCATTCCCTATGTCACGGACAACGATCCACCGCCGGATCCGAACGCCTACGCGCAGGTGGTCAAGAAGCACGTGCGGGAACTGGACTGCATGGTGATGTTCGAACCGGGCCGCATGATCGCCGGCAACGCGGGCATCCTGGTCACCAGCGTCATCTACGTCAAGGAAGGCGCGGACAAGACGTTCGTGATCGTTGACGGCGCGATGAACGATCTCATCCGTCCGACCCTCTATGAAGCCTATCACGAGGTCCGCCCGGTCCGTGAAAATGCCGGTGAAAGCGGCCGAATCAAGGCCGATATCGTCGGTCCCGTGTGCGAAACGGGCGATTTTCTTGCCCAGAACCGGGACATGGCGGAAGTGAATGCTGGGGATATGTTGGCGATCTATTCCGCCGGCGCCTACGGTGCGGTTCAGTCCAGCACCTATAATTCCCGCTTGCTGGTGCCGGAAGTCCTCGTAAACGCTGACCAATTCGCCGTTGTCAGACCAAGGACCAGTTATGAGGACCTGCTCGGCCTCGATCGTATTCCGGACTGGCTCAAGGGTTCGTGACCGAAAGTTCTGACAATTAGTTGATTGAACAGGTTGCCGCACAGGCTCCTTTGCCTCACCTTAATATCAGGTGGGCAGGTCCTGCGCTGCGCCTTTCGAGGGAGCGGCATTTGCGGGATATGAACCGGAGGTGCTCTTGAGCGCGAACGACAGCCAGCAGGATATCAACCGACCGGTAACGCCCGGTTCGAGCGAGCGCCGGAGTTTCATCGAAACCCGTCTGGAAAAACTTGTCCGTTACAGTCGGCGGGCGCTGTTCCTGGAACGCTTCTGGCGGGCGCTGCTGCCTGTCCTGGTGGTCGCCGGTATCTTTGTCGGCCTCTCCTGGCTGGGCCTCTGGCTGATGCTGCCCACCTGGGCGGGACCGGTGGGTGTGATCCTTTTCGCGATTGCGGCCGTCCTGGCGGCAAGGAGCTTGTTCAGACTTGCCTGGCCGACACGCGATGACGCGCTGACCCGTGTCGAGAAATCCTCAGGCTATGCGCACCGGCCTCTGACCACTCTTGAAGACGATCTTTCGGTCGGCGCGGGGAACCCGGAAAGCCGGGCCATCTGGGCGCTGCATCTGCGCCGGACGGCCGAAGCCGTTGCCGCGATCCGCTCAAGGGCACCGGATCCGCAGGCCTATCGCCGCGATCCCTGGGCGTTCCGAGTGCTGGCGGCCTGCCTGCTCGTCATCGGGTTTTCCACCGCGAGCGGTGACCGTCTGGGCCGTCTCGGTTCCGCCTTCCAGAACCCCTTCAAGACCGTCGAAGCACCGAGCCGTCTCGATGCCTGGGTGACCCCTCCGCTCTATACCAACGAAGCGCCGATCTATCTGACCGGAGAGAGCGCGCAACTCCGCGAGCCGGGGGCGCCGGTATCCGTTCCGGAAGGGTCGGTTCTCGTCGTCAGGACACAGGGTGCGCGCCAGCTGTCGATGACCTTCGCCGGGGCCGATGACGTGGACCCGCGGGTCATCGAACCGGAAGAGACCGGTGAGAGCGAGGATCCGGCCCTGCGCAAGCTTCTGCCGGTCGAGCGGCGTCTCAAACTGGAAACCACAGGGATTGTCGAGCTTCTTAACGGCGACGAGCCGATGATGGGTTTTGTCTTCGCGGTCCGTCCGGACCATGCGCCGGAAATCCGGCTGACGGACGATCCCGAGGAACAGCTCAGCGGTGCGTTGAAGTTTTCCTATCTGGTGAATGACGATTACGGCGTCGTGGCCGCGGAGGGCCGCATCTCGCCGTTGCCGGACCTTGAGCACGGGGACCGCGTTGCACGGCCATTGGTCGAGGCTCCGGTCTTTCCCCTGTCGCTACCGGCCCGTGCTGGCACCGCCAAGACGTCGGAGACCATCCGCGATCTGACATCGCATCCGTGGGCCGGCGCGGACGTCGATCTGACCCTGATGGCACGGGATCAGGCAGAGCAGGAAGGATTGTCTCCCGCCTACAGGATAACCCTGCCCCAGCGCCGCTTCGGCAAGCCTCTGGCCCGGGCTGTCGTCGAACAGCGCCGCAGCCTGGCGCTCGACGCGCAAAATCATGCGCGCATCATCACAGCCTTCGACGCGCTGCTGCTCGCGCCTGAAACCTTCGGCTACAAGGCCCGCGATTACCTTGGCATGCGGTTCGCCTATGGCGAGCTGACAAGCGCGCGGACGGATGAAGAGCTGAAGGGGCTGCTGCCGCTTCTGTGGGACCTTGCGCTTTCGATCGAGGACGGAGACCTGTCGGCGGCCGAACGCAAGCTGAGGGATGCGCAGGAGGCTTTGCGCAAGGCTCTCGAGGACGGGGCGAGCGACGAGGAGATCGCCAAGCTGACCCAGGAGCTCCGCGAGGCCCTTCAGGAATACATGCAGGCGCTTGCCGAACAGATGCGGCAAAATCCTCAGGCCATGCAGAACTTCGAAAGCAATCAGCAGACTCTCAGTGAGCAGGATCTGACCGAAATGCTGGACAAGATCGAGGAACTGGCACGCACGGGTTCGCGGGATGCTGCCCGTGAACTCCTTGCGCAAATGCAGCGGATGCTGGAAAACCTTCAGGCCGGCCGGCCGCAGATGACGCCGAACGCCATGTCGAGCGAAATGATGGAAATGCTCAATCAGCTTGGCGAGATGATCCAGCGGCAACAGCAGCTGATGGATGAAACGCACAAGTTCAATCAGGATCAACAGCAGCAAGGTCAGCAGCAGCCGGGTCAGCAGGGAGAGCGTCAACAGGGCCAGGGACAGCAACTGACCCAGGAACAGCTGGAGCAGATGCTGCAGCAGCTGCAGCAGGGCCAGGGCGATCTTGCGCAGCAGCTTCAGCAGCTCATGGAGCAGCTCGCTCAGAACGGCATGGGTCAGAGCGAAGCACTTGACCAGGCGGGTGAATCCATGGGTCAGGCGCAAGACTCCCTCGGACAGGGTCAGGGCCAGCAGGCGCTCGGCGAGCAGGGCAATGCCCTGGATGCGCTGCGGCGCGGGGCGCAGAGCCTCGGCGAACAGATGATGGGGCAAGGCGAAGGGATGGGCTCTCCGAACGGTCCCTCCCCGCTCGACGAAGACCCGCTCGGCCGTCCGCGCCGCACCGAAGGTCCGGATTTCAACAACCGGGTACGCATTCCCGACGAGATCGACGTTCAGAGGGCAAGACGGATTCTCGAGGAACTCCGCCGCCGCTTCTCCGACCCCTCCCGACCGAAGCTGGAACTGGATTATCTGGAACGGCTGCTGAAGCGGTACTGACCAGGGGTTCTTTAATGCTGCCAGATCGGCAGGCGTCAATTGGAATTGAATGAACGCACGATGCCCTTAGCCGAGAATGGGCGGCACATTCCAGTGGTGCTTATCGACATAAAATGCGTCGAATTAGACGCATAACGCTTTGGCAATATAAAAACCCGCCAGAACAGATTGCTCAGGCGTAGCGGCGGGTCTCCCGCGCCGTGTCTCCAGCGATGGCGTTGCGCACGGCCTTGCGGATATCGACGAGCGAAAATGGCTTGGTGACCACGTCATGAACCAGTGCGTCCAGGCCGTTCGCCCGTTCTCTCTGGTCCGCGAAACCGGTCATCAGCAGGATAGGCATCCGCGGATAGTCGCGCGCCGCCTGAAGCGCGAGCGCGATGCCGTCCATGACCGGCATCTTGATATCGGATAACAGGAGATCATAGCCGCCCTTGTTGCGGGTCAGGATTTCCACGGCTTCACCGCCGTCTTCGGCGGCTTCGACGCTATGCCCGTCAAGTTCCAGGGCACGCTTCACGAAGCTGCGGACTGCTTCATCGTCTTCCGTAAGAAGAATGCGAGCCATGATCACTCTCCCGTCTGCTCAAGCCTCGTCCGAGGCAACGACGTATCCAATATAGGGCAACTGCCGCCAAGCGTGACCCATATCCATACCATACCCGACGACAAACTTGTCTGGACAGGCAAAACCGACATAGTCGGCAGATATGGCAGCTTTACGGCGCTCCGGTTTGTCGAGCAACGCTGCTATTTTTACCGAGCGAGCGCCGCGATTGATGAGCCGCTCCCGGGCGAATGCGAGCGTGCGGCCTGATTCGAGGATATCATCCACCAAAATTATATCGCGGCCGTTAACGTCACTTTCGACATCGCGCAAAATCCGGATGGAGTCCGAACTTTCGGTGCCGGCACCGTAGGACGACAGATGGATGAATTCCATTTCCGGTTCCAGGCCAGCCCGGTGCATCGCCCGGACAAGATCGGCGGCGAAGATGAAACTGCCCTTGAGTACGGCGACGACCAGCAGGTCGTTCGTCTGTCCCTCGGCGATTTCCTCCGCAAGCGAGGCAACCCGCAGGGCGATGGCGTCTTCATCGAACAATGTGTGAATATCAGTGGTCATGGTCACTCGAGAACTACTTGCTTATTGCCGCGGTTGACAAACCGGACCTGGATGTCCGTCGCCCCTGTGGGCGGGTCGGACAGGATGGTTCTGAATCTGGTTTCGTCAAGGGCGTTCAGGGATCTGGTGCGGGGTTCCACGGTCCAGACGTAAACTTCCTGCAAATCACCGCTGCGAATGGCCAGCCGGACAGCGGGAACCACGTTCGTCTCGTCAAGAACGTTGCGGATCGATCCCTCGACGACCAGCACGCGATTGCCGTCCTCGACTTCCGTGAAGGTTCTGAGGTTCCTGAATTCCAGGCCGCGCAGGTTGACGTCGAAGCCTATCATCTGAAACAGGCTGGCGAGATCGGGAGACTGTTTGACAATACTGTCGCGCATCAGCACGAAAAGGATGCAGGCGACCAGGGCTACCGCGAACAGAGCCAAACCGCCCAGTCGCCGGAAATTGCGCCGGAACAGCCAGTTGACAACAGCGCTGATATGGTCGCGGCGAAACTTGTTCGGATTGACGATAATCTTGGGCCGGTTGGCAAGCGACTCAATGTCGTCAGTTTCAGCCTCCTCCTCCCGCAGGTCGGCGGCGAACTTGCCCTCGTCGGTTGCGGCAGGCGGCGTCGGTACCGGTGCGGGTGGTTTAACGCCGACCGGATCTTCTTCTTCGGCGGCCGGACTGTCCGGTTCTTCCTCAAGACGCGTGCCGCCTGCATCCTCTTCGGCGTCGGCGGTCCAATCGGCCTCTTCGGCGACCTCGTCAGCGACCTCCGGCGCGGCGGCGTCACTGCGCTCTTCCGCGGCTTCGAAGTCAATCGTGCCTTCTTCTACGTCGGACGAGACAAACCAGCGGTTGCCGCATTTGGCGCATTTCACGCTGCGCCCTTCCGGGCCGAGCGCGTCTGCCTTGATCTCGTAGGACGTACTGCAGTCCGGACATTTGATCTTCATCGGCGAAGACCTTTCGTCATGGCTTGCTCAAACGGTTCGTTCATCAACATCACGTGCTTCATGCAATTCACAGGAAGGCAGCTTGATCTCTCTCAAGCACTGGAACATCCTGTCACTATCCGCCAGATCGCAGCCAGGCCAGATTAACGGTTATCATGATTGGAGCGCGGATCGGTCCTCAATTAAAGAAAAGCACAGGAAAATGCGGCCACTTCCCGGCATTTTCGACAGTGACATCGTGTCGAAAGGGCGTAAACCCTGAGGACAAGGAGCAAGTTCCCTCCTCGATCCGAAATCGCGGCGACGGACTTGGCCCTTCACGGGCTGTGCTTCCTGGTCTATGGCTTGCATGGTCTTTCCGCGCGCTCCTCAAACAGGTTCTGTTTCATGCGGCGGCGCTCTCCCTCGTCTTGTCAGGGCGGTCTTGTCAGGGCAGCCCGGCTGGCGGAGTTCGCCTTCCGGCAGGAAATACTGGACAAAGAGCGGCAAATCCCGTGACGGGGTTTCAGCTGTCCAATGGACCTTTATATGATTAATGCAGCGTTAACGGCCAAGTCGTAGCGTCGGCCCATCAACAGGAGTCGCACTTGTGATCCGCTTCGAAAATGTCGGATTGAGATATGGGATGGGTCCCGAGATCCTGCAGGATCTGACATTTCAGATCGAAAAACAGTCATTTCAGTTTCTGACCGGTCCTTCCGGTGCCGGAAAAACCAGCCTGATCAGACTTCTGTTCATGTCGCTGCGGCCGACGCGCGGCCTGATCAAGGTTTTCAACCGCGATCTGAGCATCATCGAGAAGCAGGAGCTGCCGAGCCTGCGGCGCAAGATCGGCGTGGTGTTTCAGGATTTCCGTCTGCTCAATCATCTGACGACCTACGAAAATGTCGCTCTGCCGCTCCGGGTGGGCGGCAAGGAGGAGAGCGAATACCGGTCTGACGTGATCGATCTCCTCAAATGGGTGGGGTTGGGCGAGCGGATGCACGTCCTGCCGCCGGTTCTGTCCGGAGGCGAAAAGCAGCGTGCGGCCATTGCCCGTGCGCTGATTACCAGGCCCGAAGTGCTGCTGGCGGACGAGCCCACGGGCAACGTCGACCCACCGCTGGCCCGACGGTTGTTGCGTCTTTTCATTGAATTGAACAAACTCGGCACTTCCGTTGTTATTGCAACGCACGATATCACCCTCCTGGAACAGGTGGATGCCAGGCGTATGGTTCTGACGGACGGGCGTCTCGCTATCTTTGACTAGGCAGAAAATGGCACAGTCGGACGACACAAAAGAACGCCGGGCAGGCGCCGCGGACGTTAAACCGCCGCGCCGCAAGGAACGGCCGAAACGTCCGAAACGCAAGGCGGTTCCGAAGCCGAAAGATCCGGAAGCGAGCGATGACGCCAGGCTTCGGCCGGCCGCTGCGATCGTTCCGCCGCAATCGGTCGCCGGCCGCGCGTTGACGCTCGTGGTCGCGATCATGAGCTTCCTTGCGTGCCTGACCGTCGGTGGGGTGTCCATCGTCTGGGACGCCGCGGATGCCTGGCAGAACGATCTGGTGCGCGAAATCACCATCCAGATCCGGCCGACGGAAGGTGTCGACATGCTGCGCGAGATCGACAAGGCGGTGGCTCTGGCACAGGAGTTTCCCGGCATCGATTCGGTCAGTGCCCTGTCGGATGCGGAAACCAAGGCCCTGCTCGAGCCCTGGCTCGGCGAAGGCCTGCAGCTCGACGGCCTGCCCGTCCCCAGGCTAATCCAGATTACCGTCGGCGATCCGGCGGCGTTGAACCTGGAACAGCTCAAGGACGCGGTGGGGCGGACCGTGACGGGGGCGAGTGTCGACGATCATTCGGTCTGGACCTCGCGGCTTTCTGCGATGGCGGGCGCCGTGGTGGCCGCCGGTATCGCCATCATGATCCTCGTCCTCAGCTCGATGGTCCTCAGCGTCGTCTTCGCCACGCAATCGGCCATGGCGGGCAACAAGGACGTGGTCTCGGTGCTCCACTTCGTCGGCGCGGAAGACGGTTTCATCGCGCGGGAGTTTCAGCGGCACTTCCTGATGCTCGGGCTAAAGGGCGGTGTGTCGGGAGGGGTCGCCTCGATTATCTGTTTCGTCGCCCTGGATATGCTCACCCGGGAAGGGTCGGGTCAGGCGGGTTCGGATCAGTTGTCGGCGCTCTTTGGTAGTGTGTCCGTCAGCCTGCCGGGGTATTTCGGCGTCTTCGGCGTCGTTTTTCTCGTCGCCATCTTGACCGCGCTCACATCCGGCCTCGCCGTGAAAGCGCATCTTGCCAAGGTGGATTGACCCTGCGAAGCGGGAAAAAGCCGACTATAGTCGGGAAATCCCGAAGGGAATACGGTTTCGAGCGGCTTCTAACGCTTCCATTGCGCGTGAAAACGAGCCAAAATTGCTTGCACTTTCGTCCTGTTCAGGAACGGTACCGGCTCCAACAATGCCAATCGCAAATTTGTCAATACAGACCGATGCCGCGAAATTGGCCGAATCACTTATCATAGTTGCCTGATGACGCATGCCGACACAGCCATAGACCCCGCTTTGGAAGACGGTGTTTCCATCGTTGCGGATCGCAGTGCGTCCGCATCGCAGGCAAAGGCGTCGGTCGGGAAGGCCGATGCGCGGCCGGCGGCCAGGCGTGAGAGACGGTTCGGGTTACGTGTGCTGGTTGTCGCCTTGGTGACGGCGCTGCTGGCCGGAGCGGCCGGCCACTTCGCGCTGTTCGCGCACAGGATCGCCGGCGTTCAGGTTCCACATACGGCGAATGCGGACGCAATCGTCGTTCTGACAGGCGGACACGCCCGGGTGAACGAAGCGGTCCGTCTTCTGGAGGAAGGCAGGGCCAACCGTTTGCTGATTTCCGGAGTTCATCCGGGGACCACCCGGGAGCAGCTTGCGGCTGTCACCTCCTCGCGCATGCCGCTGAAAAAAAGCACGGTCGAACTCGACAGGGTTGCGCTCAATACCGCCGGCAATGCCGCGGAAACGGCAAGCTGGGTCCGGAAAAACGGCTTCTCCTCGCTTCTGGTTGTTACCAGTGCCTATCATCTGCCACGGACCGAAGTGGAACTGTCCGGCGCCCTGCCGGATGTCAAACTTATCGCCTATCCGGTCTTTTCCAAGGATCTGAAACTGGGCGAATGGTACAGGGAACCGGCAACTATTCGGCTTCTCATGCGCGAATATGTGAAGTATATGGTCGCCCGACTCCGGTTATCCGTTCAGGGCATGGGCTGACAGCCATTTGACCACAGCCCTGAACCTTTCCCTGGGGCATCTTGCCGTGACCTTGCTGTTCCAGAAATTCAGGTGCCATGTTTCTTTTGCGCTCTACCGTTTTCCAGATCCTTTTTTACATCCTCAATCTAGTGGTGATGATCGTGTTTTCTCCACTCCTGCTGCTGCCGCGCAAATGGGGCGGGTGGGTCATGCCGGTGTGGTCGAAAATCCTGCAGATCCTGATGCGCTTCGTCGCTGGCATCAAGGTGGAAGTCCGCGGCCGGGAAAACCTCCCGCAAGGCGGGTTCATCGCCGCGATGAAACATCAGTCGGCGTGGGAAACATTCGCGCTCATTCCGCTGTTTTCCGGCCCGACCTTCATTCTCAAGCGCGAGCTGCGCTGGATACCGATCTTCGGCTGGTATACCGCGAAATACAGACAGATCCCGATCAACCGGGGCAAGCGTTCGGAAGCCCTGACGGCCATGATGCTGGCGGCCAAGCAAACCATCGCGGAAGGACGGCAGATCCTGATCTTTCCGGAAGGCACCCGCCGTCCGGCAGGAGCGGAACCCAAATACAAGTCCGGCGTCGCGCATCTCTACCGGGATTTGAATTGTCCCGCCGTGCCAATTGCCCACAATTCCGGACTGTACTGGCCGCGGTCCTCCTGGAGGGTCTATCCGGGGACCGTGATTGTCGAGATTCTGCCGCCGATCGAGCCGGGACTTCCGGCCAATGTCTTCCAGGAGCGGATGGTCGCGGAGATTGAAACGGCAAGCGACCGGCTGATCGAGGAAGCGCGGCAGGCAAAGAGGCCTTCGCCGGTGCTGGAGCAGGTGGACAGGCTCAGGCAGACCCGCTCCGCATAGGGGTTTTATTGATCGCGGCTGGTATCAAGCCCGCGAAGCGCCAATCAGCTGCGCTGCGAGCAAGGCGAGAGCAGTGTCGGTGATGCCCATTTCCTCAAGGTGGGCGGCGGTATTGAGGACATATTCCGGATTCGCGCCGGATTGTCCGACCGCGCCGGTCACGATATCCAGCTGCTTTTCCAGCGGCAGGGCGCCGGCATATTGCGGATGGCCGTGATCGACCATATAGACGAGCGCTTCCACCTTTTCGCCGCTATCGAGCTCGATAGGATGCCAATGCTCCCTGTAGACCATGGTGGCCTGCTCGCGGGCGCGCAGATAATCCAGCGTTTGCGGCCAGATGTCGCCGGCGACCTGATAGGCCTTGCCGCGGCAGGCGCCGCCATTGTCGAGACCGAAGACAAGGCCCGGCCGTTCCTCGGTGCCACGGTGAACCCAGGAATAAACGCAAAGCGCCCGATGGGCTCCCCTCAGCAGCGCCCGTTCGGTGCGCTGATGGTCAAATCCCGGGTTCCACATCAATGATCCGTAGCCAAATACCCAAAAATCGCTCATATCGTCCTGTCTTCTTTCCCGCAGGCGCATAAATTCATATCAGCGCCAACCTTTAATCGGTCGAGACCGCCCAATTCAACAGTGAGTGTTCGAAACGTGACGCCTGCCGCGAGAAAGCCCGTGAAATCCCCGAAGCGCCGCTACATCCTTTTGCTGGCCGCCGTTTTGCTGGTGGCGTCCGGCTGGTCCGTTGCCTGGGTCTACGGCCGTTCGGTGCTGGCCGGTCAGCTCGACCGGCAGTTGATCCGGATGGCGGAGGTCGGACTGGAGGTCTCCTGCGCGGATCTGGCAATCCGCGGCTATCCCTTCCGTTATGAAATCAGTTGCCCGGACATGCGCTCGCGCGACGGCTCCGGAACCGCCGCGTCGCTTGGCGGGCTGAATGCGGTCGCGCTGGTTTATAATCCCTGGCACGTGATCTTCGAGGTCAAGGCTCCGGCGGTCGTGACCGTTCCGATGACAGGCGTTTCCGGCGAGATTACCTGGGAAACCGCCCGGGCCAGCCTGAAATTCCGGCAAAGCGCGCTCGGCGCGCTCGACGGGGTCGTGCAAAAGCCGGAAGCCGCCTTTGAAAATGCCGTTTCCGCGGGACTGTTTTCAGCGGAGAAGGCTGAAGTTCATCTGCGCGAAGCACCGGATCTGCCCGGAGCATTGGACGGCTATGTTTCCATCGATGCGCTGAAGCTGAAATCCCTGCCTGATCTTGAGGACACGCTCGACCTGCGCGGTAGCATCCGCGTCGCCGGAGGAACCGCTCTGCTGGCCGGTGCAGATCTCGCAGCCCTGGTCCGCATGAACGGTGAAGACCTGCCCGTTGGACTGGACCTCTTCGAAGCGTCTCTGGGACGCAGTTCCGTGGCTGCCAGCGGAGAGATGCTGGTTCACGGCGACGGAACGCTGTCGGGAACCGTGGAGCTGACACTCGGCAACGCAACGGCTCTGCTGCAGGCACTCAAGCCGCTGTTCCCGCCGAAGGATCAGACCTTCGCGCTTCTGGAAGGGATCATCGGCAGCCTTGAGCCGGCGCAAGGAGTGGACGGCGTTGCCTCGATCACGCTTCCAGTGAAGATAGATCGCGGCGTCGCAAGCGTAGGTTTCCTGCCGCTCGGCCGGATCCCGGCGCTGTTTCAGGCCGGGATGTAGTCACAACAACGGACAAGCGAGACGAATCCGAACGCGGATCGGCAATGACAGAGCTGCAAAAAAACCGGCTCAATCTCCGGCGAGGCGGTCGATCGGGATGAGGTAGCTCTTGCGATGATCGGGCTCGGCGATTTTTTCATAAAGCGCGACGGCAGGGGTGTTCTTGCCCGGCACGATCCAGCGCAGATGCAGCCAGCCGCGGCTCTGGCCTTCGGCAACCAGGGTTTCGATGATCCGGCGGCCGATGCCCCGGTTGCGGTGATCGGGATGAACATAGATATCGTCCAGCTGGCCGATTCGCAGGCCGGTGATCAGTTCGGGCAGATCGAAGAAAACCGCGAAGCCGACCAGCTTTCCGCCTTCGAAAGCGCCGACGACCTCGGCCGTCTTGTCGCCCAGGATCCGCTCCGCGTAATATTCGTCCGGACGGCGCGGCGCTCCGCGTTTCAGCGCCTGGGCGTTTTCGGCAATAAGCGGGGCAAGCTGGTGGGCATCATCCAGACCAAGGGCCCTGATTTCCGTCTTAGACATGAATTCCCCAGAAGTGACAAATCGTTGAAGCAAATCGCACCATGTCCCGAAACCGGAGCAGGGATCAAGGACTTCGAGAAAATTCGGACCAACTCTTTTGTCGTTTTCCGTTTCATGCGATGAGCTGACGCTGGACTTGAGACAGGGTTGCCATGACGGACGCAGCAAGGGTGAAAGCAACGGTCATCGGATTGAGCGCCGTTCTGATGTGGGCGACGCTCGGTCTTTTCGGTGCGGGCTCCGGCCGGGTGCCGCCCTTTCTGCTCAACGCGCTGTGCTTTGGAATTTCCGGCAGCCTGGCGCTTGTCTGGCTTCTGGCAACCGGCAAGTTGAAGCTTTTGCGCCAGCCTCTCCGGGTCTGGGCCTTCGGAACCTTCGGTCTGTTTGGATTTCATTTCTTCTATTTCACAGCCATCCGCAATGCCCCGCCGGTGGAAGCCAACCTGATCAACTACACCTGGCCGCTGCTGATCGTCCTGTTTTCCGCGTTCCTGCCAGGCGAGAAGCTGCGGCTTCACCATGTCATCGGCACGATCCTGGGGCTCGCGGGGGCAGTGCTGCTGATCTCCGGCGGGGAAGGCCTCTCATTTTCGGGCGGATCGGCTCTCGGCTATGCGGCCGCGGTCACCTCTTCCCTCTTCTGGTCGAGTTACTCTGTCCTGTCCCGGCGTCTGGGGGCCGTGCCGACCGAAGCCGTCGCCGGCTTCTGTCTGCTGACGGCTCTTCTGTCCGCGCTGTGCCATGTGATGCTGGAAGAAACGGTCTGGCCCTCGGGGTCGCTGGAATGGGCGTCCCTGCTCGCGCTTGCCCTCTTTCCGGTGGGGCTCGCCTTCTTCACCTGGGACATCGGCGTGAAGCGCGGCGATATTCAGGTTCTGGGCGCGGCGGCCTATTCGGCTCCGCTCCTGTCAACGCTTCTTCTGATTGCTTTTGGTTTCGGCGCCCTGACGTTTTCGGTCGCTATTGCCTGTGTGGCGATAACAATCGGCGCGGTGATCGCGGCGAAGGACATGATCTTCAGAAAGCGGCAGCGCAAGCGCACCGGGGAGCAGGCGGATGATGCCGGCCTTCCCCCTTCGGAGCATTCCACTTCGCGTCGCGATCCACTAGGTTGACCGAATTCTGTTTCGACAGCCAGCAGGACCAGCCGATGACCGCAGTTTTCAAACCCCGCCGTTCCGCTCTCTATATGCCGGGCTCGAACGCCCGCGCGCTGGAAAAGGCAAGGACGCTGGATGTCGATTGTCTTATTCTGGACCTGGAAGACGCCGTTGTTCCCGATGCGAAGGAACTGGCCCGCAGGCAGATCGTCGATGCCGTGACAGAAGGCGGCTATGGCGAGCGCGAGGTGGTTATCCGGATCAACGGCCTGGGTTCGCCCTGGGGCGAGGACGACCTTGCGGCCGCCGTCAGGGCCGGGCCGGACGCAATCCTTGTGCCGAAGATCAACAACCCGCCCGACCTGCAGCGCATTGCCCACAAGCTGTCCGTCCATGGAGCGTCGCGCGATCTGGAACTCTGGGCGATGATGGAAACACCGGAAGCCATGTTGAATGCCGGAGCGATCGGAGCCTGCGGCAAGGATCCGGAAGTGCGGCTTTCCTGCTTTGTCATGGGCACAAACGATCTGGCCAAGGAAACCCGCGCCCGCCTGACCCCGGGCCGGGCGGCGATGACGCCTTGGCTGATGACCTGCGTCGCGGCGGCGCGGGCCGGCGGCATCGATATCCTCGACGGGGTCTTCAACGCCTTTCAGGACGAGGAGGGTTTCGCGGCCGAATGCGCTCAGGGCGTGGAGATGGGCATGGACGGCAAGACACTGATCCACCCGAAGCAGATCGGTCCCTGCCACGCGGCTTTCAGTCCCTCGGATGAGGAAGTCGCCTGGGCCCGCCGGATCAACGCGGAATTCGACAAGCCGGAAAATGCCGACAAGGGTGCGATCCAGGTAGACGGCAAGATGGTGGAACGGCTACATGCGGAAATGGGCCGCCGGGCGATCGCCATCGCCGACGCCATCGCGGCCCGAGGCTGATTGCAGGAAGCGAGAGACATCCATGAAGCTTTATCGATTCATCACCGGCGTCGACGATAGCGAATTCTGCCACCGGGTTACCCAGGCGCTCAACAAGGGCTGGGACCTCTCGGGTTCCCCCTCCCTGACCTATGATGCCACACGAGGCGCGACCATCTGCGGCCAGGCGGTGACGAAGGAGGTTGCGGGAGACTATTCGCGGGACATGAAGCTGGGCGACTATTGAGACCTTGGGCCTGAAACGCGCACGGCTTCCGGGGTAACCGGAAGCCGTGAGGCGTTTTATCGAATTCAAGAGGTCCGGTCAGGTCCTTTTGGTCAGCGCGTCGACGCTGTAACGGCCGGCGCCATAGGCGGCTATCTGCAGGAGGCCGCCTGCGATGCTGATATTCTTGAAGAAGTGAATGAACTGGTTCTGGTCACCCAGCGCGTTGTGGAAAGCCAGCGCGGCGGCAATTGTGAACAAAGCCATGATAGCGGCGACGTAGCGGGTCTTGTAGCCGGCGATCAGCGCGATGCTGCCCAGGATTTCCACGGCGACGGCCCCGACATAGGCGAGGGTCGCGAAAGGAAGACCCGACGCACTGATCCAGGCGATTGTCGATTCCGCCGCTCCGAGCTTGGTAAGTCCGGAGAGAAGGAACAGGGGGGCGATCAGAAGACGGCCCGCAAGCGGCAAGGCGCCGTTAAGGTTGCGGTCGATCAGGGTTGAAGTCCGCTCAGGGACTGAAGTCACATCCAGGTTTGCCATGTTTACTACTCCTTTCGGTCGGGCCATCACCATGATGCCCTTTGCCTGAATGCAAAATAATGTTTATTTCTGATGGAACAAATATCAAATTTATAATCATGTTGTTCAATTATAGTGAACAATAGATCCGTAAAAATGCAGTGCATCTGATAGCTTCGTACAAGGCCGAGAGATTGCCAAGCAGGCAAACGGCGTGATTGCGAGGAGCCACGTATGGCCTCCAACCCGATCAGACAGGTTCCTGTTAACGACGGCTGGTATTACGGCCGCCGCACCGAGTTTCCGCCGTCGATGATCTGATTGATCAGTTCGGCAACGGCAAGGTGAGTTTGCTTGACTTCATCGGGACCGACGGCGTTCTCGTGGGTTGCGGCCGCATCGCGCAGAACCCCGACGATCTCGCGCTCGGGAAGAAGTTTATGATCGCCTATGGCAAGCAGCAGCGCCTCGCAGATCGAGAGGGCTGCCATGCCTGAAAGGTCTTTCTGGTCGGGCATTGTGGACCGCCCCTCGTAGGAATTAAGTTTCAGGACCGGTTCGGAGCCTGACGAACTTCACCACAGTCGCAGAAAGTGCGGTATGATGGACTGATCGAAAGCAGTCCCTGTGCAGACGTGTTCAAAAGTTTTTCAACGGGTTGGGAGTTGCCTTTGCACGCATATGAAGAGAGCCCCTTCACCCGAAAGCTCGCTGCATTTGTGGCTCTTTCAAAGGATGAACTCTCTGTGCTCGAGCGTTTGCACCAGCGCCGCAGATCCTTCAGGGTCGGGATCGACCTCGTGCACCAGGGACAGTCCGAGCAGACCGCGTATATCCTGTCGCAAGGCTGGGTGTGCTCCTACAAGATCCAGCGCGACGGGACACGGCAGATCGTCGATTTCCAGATACCCGGGGACTTTCTCGGGTTGCGAAGCGTTTTGCTTCGCACTTCGGACCACAGCTTTGAGCCGATCACGGATATTCAGGCGGCCGAAGTTTCGGCCGCCGACCTTCTGGAGGCGTTCGCACAGACCCCCCGGCTGGCGACGGCCATTCTATGGGCGGCTTCACGAGACGAGGCGATGGTGGTTGAGCATCTCGTAGGTCTCGGACGCCGACCCGCCGACGCGCGCATGGCGCATTTCCTGCTCGAGCTCGGCGCGCGGCTGCTGCTGGTCGGTATAGCGGACAAGTCGGGATATGCCTGCCCGCTCACGCAGTATCATCTTGCGGATGCCCTGGGGCTCAGCGCGGTTCATGTGAACAGGGTCCTGCGGCATTTGCGGGAAGACGGACTGGTCACATTTCGCAACGGCCATGTGACATTCGATGATTATGACCGGCTGATCGACTTTGCGGAGTTCGATCCCGCATATCTGGATCAGGCCGGCCCGGTGTTGTTGTGATTGTGATTTGCCAAAAGGAAATTCCGGGCCTGAGCTAACACCGATCAGCATGCGGCGGACCGTTGCCGCGGTATGATAATGTTTGGCAGTTCACGCTTGGAAACGGCGTTTCATGCGCGTGTATGAAAAGACTTGCGTCCGGCCGAAGGAAAAAGAATGACCGCCCGGTCGACCGGGAGCCAGATCAACAGGCCTCCGATTGGAACCGATTGGGGGTTTGGGCGTTGATCTATTTTAACACGTCAGTGGATCTTAACCGCGTTCAGTTGAAGGCGAGGATGCTCCCGCCTGAAAGAGGAACGCAAATATGAGAATTAGTCTAGGCTGCCGTCTTAGTTATCAGTTGCCGCAGGCGACACCGATGATCGCGATGCTTAACGTGCATTATTCGCGTTTCGGTGATCTGGAGCGCCCGGACTATCTGACAACCTCTCCCAGCGTGCCGCTGGAAAGCTATCGCGACGGCTTCGGGAACTGGTGCACGCGACTTGTCGCACCACCCGGCGCCTTCACGCTGACCACCGATGGCATCATCCGTGACCTTGGACAGCAGGATCCGGCATCTCCCGGCGCCAAACAGCACACCGTCCAGGATTTGCCGTCCGAGACGCTCGTCTATCTCCTGGGAAGCCGCTATTGCGATACGGATCTCTTGTCCGATGAAGCCTGGCGATTGTTCGAACGAACGGAACTCGGCTGGGCGCGGGTCCAGGCCATCTGCGACTATGTCCACCAGCATGTCACTTTCGGGTATGAGCATGCGCGGTCCACCCGCACGGCCTCGCAGACGCTGGCTGAAGGGCGCGGGGTTTGCCGCGACTTCACGCATCTGGCGATCAGCTTCTGCCGCTGCATGAACATTCCGGCGCGCTACTGCACCGGTTACCTCAGCGATATCGGCGAGCCGTTACCGCATCCCCCCGGAGATTTTGCCGCCTGGATGGAGGTCTATCTCGATGGCCAATGGTGGATGTTCGATCCGCGCAACAATGTGCCCAGGTTCGCCCGTGTTCTTATCGCTCATGGGCGCGATGCCTCCGATGTACCTCTGACCCAGACCTTCGGGCAAAATACTCTGACAGAATTCAAGGTGTGGACGGAAGAAGTTCGATAGCGCGTATTTGATCTTTATTTCAAGGTGCGATTAGTCATAGCGCCGAATGATCATCCGCGGAAGCTTCCGCCGAAAACAAGATCTGAATTTATTCAAGATCAGAAATATACCAATCGCGCTAATCTAAATCAGTGCGACGCTCTCCAGACCGGGGTAAGCTTCCAACAGATCCAAAGCCCTCACCTTGAAGCTGTTGTCGAGCGCTCGGTCGCGAAGGGCCCAGTGACCGAATCTGACATTTGATACCCGTTTTCTTCTGGGCTCGCGCTCAAATGTCAGATTCAAAAGATCCACTGGAATCAAACCACTAGGGAAATTCGCAGAATATCGACGCAGTCGTGCGCCAGGCTGGCAAAATCGCCGGGCCGGGTGTCTTGCGGGCAATGTTGTGTTCATTCGAAGAGCCCCCACAAAGGAAATCACCATGAAAAACGTCTTGATCCTCGCCGCGGCAGCTGTGGCAATGACCGTCTCCGCGGTATCCGCCGAAGTGGATGGAACCAAGCTCGGCGTGCTCGAATGCGAAGTCGAAGGCGGGATCGGGTTTCTTGTGGGTTCAAGCAAAAAGCTTCAGTGCACCTTTACCGGTCAGGACGATAGCACCGAAAGCTATTCGGGTGCGATAAACAAGATCGGTCTGGATTTCGGCATCACCGGCAAATCCTACATAAAGTGGGTCGTTTTCACGCCTGCGGGCAGCGAGATCGGCAAGTTCGCGCTTTCCGGGTCCTATGGAGGCGTGTCCACCGGCTTGTCTCTGGGGATCGGTCTTGGCGCAAATGCTCTCGTCGGGGGGCAGGAAAAGAACATCGGCTTGCAACCCTTCAGCGTCGAGGGCCAGACCGGCTTGAATGTTGCGCTCGCGATTACGACAATCAATCTTGAGCCCGCGCAATGAGGGCCAAGGACTTCTGTCTTCTATCTCGTCCGAAGTGTTACCTGCTGAGCGAGGGGTGCGGTATCGGTGAGCATCCCAACGGCCTGTGTATCGACAGGAAAGTTTCCGGCGGACGCTAACGTCGATCAGGGCGAAACGCCCGCGCACTTAATACGTTGATTGAAATCTTCATACGTCGCGACGATCTCGCGGGCAGGCGTTCGGTGACGCGATTCAGAAGCAAATCTACAGCAAATTGGCGGAGTCCGGCGATGAAAACACGGTCATCCAGATCGATAGTGACTTTTTTCCGCCCGTTCACGCTGGCGGGCAATCCAGACGTTATTCCAGCCGGCGACTATGAGGTTCTTATTGAAGAAGAACGTCTGGAAGGCCGGGGTTTCCTCGCCTACCGGAAGACGGCGACTTACGTGTTCGTCGCTGGCAAGGGCGGCAAAGCCGGCAAGATGGAAAAACTCGAGGTTTCCGGGACCGACCTGGAAACGATGCTCAGCCAGGACCGGGAAACTCCCGGGAAATTTTAAAAAAAGCGATGCGGCGCTTTCTCCGCAGGAGGACTTGAAATGAAAACTCCCGAATGGTTGAAACCTGCGATTGTTGGCGCCGGCGTTGGCGCGGTGGCCCTCGCAATCCTGGGCTTTACCTGGGGTGGATGGGTCACTGGCGCAAGCGCGAGCAAGATGGCGAACTCGATGTCGGAAGACAACGTGATCGCGGCATTGGTGCCGGTTTGTGTCGACATTTCCCGTTCCGACGTGGAGCGTGTCGACAAGCTCGCAGCGATCCGCGACGCCTCCACCTACAAGCGCCGTGATGTTCTCATGGAAGCGGGCTGGGCGACTGTCCCGGGTTCGGATGCGCCCAGCCGGGATCTGGCGAAAGCCTGTCTGACAGCACTCGACATCGACAAGTCCTGAACAGGAACCTGCTGAACGGCCGCGGTTTCGCGGCCGTTCAGCAGGTGGGTGAAAGCCGGTCTGGCGGCAAGCGAGCGCGCCGCGACTCAGATCGTAGAGAACGTAGACAAGAAGGTGCCGAAGAGTGCCATTCGCCGCTCCGCATTCCCTCAAAATAGCAGGAAGAAACGTCTTGGCTTCACAGCACTCCGGATCGGAAAACCAGGGACCCTGGAACAACACTCCCCCTCGCGCACCACCCGAGATCGAAGCCCTGTTCCGGCAGGGCCGGCAGCTGTTTGGCGGTATGGGGTCCGGAGGTTCGCCATCCTTTAAAGGACTTTTGGCAATCGGTGTGATCGCCATTGCGGCGATTGCCGCATGGTCCTCCTATTACACCGTTCCGAGCGACTCGGTCGCGGTTGTCCAGCGTTTCGGCAAATACGTCGCGGAAGTTCCGCCGGGCCTGCATTTCAAATTCCCGCTGGGTATCGATGTCGCCACAATCGTTCCGGTGAAGCGCCAGCTCAAGCAGGAGTTCGGTTTTTCGACACCCGGTGCGGTAGACCCCTATCAAAGCCCGTCAGACGGCCGCCGCGAGACGGAAATGGTCACCGGCGACCTGAATGCCGCGCTTGTGGAATGGGTGGTGCAGTACCGCATTTCCGAGCCGTTGAAATTCTTGTTCGAAGTGCGCGAACCGGGTGCGACGCTCCGATACGTCTCGGAATCCGTGATGCGCGAAGTGGTCGGCGACCGGACAGTCGATGAAGTCATCACGATCGGCCGGCAGGAAATCGAGACTGAAGCGCTTTTGAAGATGCAAACCCTGACGACAAAATATGCCATGGGCATCAGCATCGATCAGGTACAGCTGAAAAACATCAACCCTCCCGAACCTGTCCAGGCTTCCTTCAACGAAGTCAATCAGGCCCAGCAGGAGAAGGAGCGCCTGATCAACGAGGCGCGGCGGGAATACAACAAGGTCATTCCGCTGGCCGAGGGCGAAAAGGACCAGCGTATCCGCGAGGCCGACGGTTACCGGCTGAAGCGCATCAATGAGGCTGAAGGCGATGCCGCACGGTTTAGCGCGCTTCTGGCGGAATATGTGAAGGCACCCACGGTCACAAAGAGGCGGATCTACATCGAGACGCTTCAGGATGTGCTGCCCTCGATCCAGTCGAAGATCATTGTCGACGGATCGACCGGAAGCATCCTGCCTCTTCTCAACCTCGATCGGCAACAGGGGGCCCAGCCACAGGGGCCCCAGCAACAGGGGGATCGGCCATGAAGCTCCTATGGGGAATTCTTGCCGCAATCGCCGCCGCCGTCGTTGTGACAGCCTTTGCCGCCGCTTACACGGTAAGCGAGGTCGAGCAGGCCATCATCACCCAGTTCGGCAAGCCCGTCGGGGAACCTGTCACGGCGGCCGGCCTCAAGCTCAAGCTGCCGTTTGTCCAGGTCGTCAACCGGATCGATCGCCGGGTTCTGGAGTGGGACGGCAATCCGTCCGACATGCCCACCAAGGACAAGCTGTATATTTCCGTCGATCTGTTCGCGCGCTGGAAGATAACCGAACCTCTGCAGTACTTCCTGCGTCTGCGCGACGAGCGCAGCGCTCAGTCGCGCCTCGATGACATTCTGGGTAGCGAAACACGAAATGCCGTTGCCAAACACGAGCTGATCGAGATCATCCGCACGACAAAGGGGCGTACCCCGCTGAGGGATTCGCTTCTGACCGATGACGAGCTCGCGCAGGATATCGGCTCGCTGCTTCCGATCCAGAAGGGACGGGCTCTTGTCGAGCGGGAAATTTTTGAAGCCGCCGCCGAAAAGGTCCGCGTCTTCGGGATTTCTCTACTCGATATCCGGTTCAAGCGGATCAACTACAACGAAAGTGTGCGGCCGAAGATCTACGACCGAATGGTTTCCGAGCGGCGCCAGATCGCCGAACGCTTCCTGTCCGAGGGCAATGGCGAAGCGGCGCGTATTCGCGGCAACAGGGTGCGGGATCTGAACAAGGTTCAGTCCGAAGCCTACCGGGCCGTCGAGGAAATTCGAGGCGTGGCCGATGCCTCGGCTGCCGACATCTATGCACGGGCATACAATACCGATCCCCAGGCACCGGAGTTCTACGAGTTCACGCGAACCATGCAGGCCTACAAGGACATGATCTCCGGGGGCACGACGCTTGTTCTGTCAACGGAAAGCGATCTCTTCAAATTCCTGAAGGGAGTGGGACCAGGTCCATCCGAAGTCCCCGATCAGCAACCTGCTTCCGGCGAATAAGCCGGGAGATTTTCCGCTCCAAATCGTTCATCGGACCTCCACTCAAATCCGATTGGAGGTCCGATGAAATGAAGGGGCGGGTTGTATTCGACTGCAGCGTCACGTCTTCGGGCCGGGTTCACCCGCTTTCCGCCAATATCCTTCACATGACAAAAAGCGCCGCGAAAAGCGCCGCATAGATGCTTTCAACCAGCGCGGCTTCCCGCTCACCCTGCCGGGAAAGATTGCTCAGGCCCGGCGCGGCGTTGACTTCAAGAATGATGGCGGGGGTGCCCGGGTGCCTTTCGTCCGGCAGGATCAGGTCCACCGCGGCATAGCGCAGGTTCAGCGTTTCAGCCGCGCGCCGGGCGATGGCGGCGAGGCCGGGAGAGAGTTGCGAAGTGACGATCCGGGCAGTGCCACCGGATGAAAGATTGGCGACGGGCAGGAGAGTGACGGTTTGACCCGGCGCCGGGACGGTTTCCAGATGTCTGCCGTGTTGCGAGAGCTCCAAGTCGAGCCGACTGTCTGTGGCATTGATGCGTGGCTCCGCATCGATCAGTTCGGCGAGGGTTCTGTGGCCGTCTCCTTCCACCTTCGGCGGATGCCTCTCGATAGCGGCAAGGATCTCGCCGTCCAGAACGATCACCCGCAACTCTGTGCCTTTGACTTCCTCCTGCAGCAACAGCTGGTCGTGACGCTTTGCCAGAATATGCAGGGCGTTCTGAAGCGTGTGATAGGTGTCGATCCGCATCACGTCCCTGCCTTCGCGGCCGGTATTCGGCTTTACGAACAATGGGAAGCCGGTTTGTTCAGCGAAATCCAGAACAGTGTCCGGTAAGCGTTTGCAGTCGCGAATCTCGGCGCCGGAAATGAACCTCCCGGTCGGAACCGCCAGTCCGGCCTGCTTCAGGAACAAGGCCGCATAGGCCTTGTCATTTGCGATTTCCGCCGCGCCGTAGCTGTTGAGATCGAAGCGCGTGCCTTTAAAGAAACTGCGTTTACCTGCGGGGCTTTCGACAAGACCCGCGTGCCCGTGCGGGTCGGCGGCCGTCAGGCGCAGTCCGTTCCGTTCGCAATAGGTTTCCAGCAACCGGAAGACTAGTGAGCGGGTTTGGGCTGGGAAGGTCTCAGTCATGCTTTGCGGGGTCCTGCAGGGCTGGCGAGTTTGCGGTCCGAGGGACCGAGATCCTGCAAGATAAAGCCGAATGGATATAAGATTTCCACGAAATTCGGGAATTTAAGACGTTCAAGCTCAACGGCTGCCTGATGTCACGGAGCCATTAACACCAGAATGGTGAGTGGCCGTTTTTCCCGCGCCGTCCCGGATCAAGTCCGGGACCATCCGGCAACCCTTGGATATGGCCACAGTTCGAGGCCGGGGTGGCGAATTATCGGAACTCTCTTCGCGAGGCATCGACTGCTTTGACGATCTGTCTCTGACCGTCCGCAGAGCCCAGGGCGGTGTCGGCCTGTCAGTTCTGGTTCTGGCGGGCGTTGGCCAGGTAGTCGATCTTGAACAGGTCCGGATTGGTCGGGCCGTTGGAGACGACGTTATAGACCGCGACGGAGGTGTCGTAGCCTTGCTGGTCCGTGACGGTCCATTGCTTCAGGGCATAGTCCTTGGCATCGAAAATCAGCGTCAGCGTACCGGAATTGAACTTGGTCTTGTCGAGGATCGTGACGGTGACGAGATCTTCTTCGACCAGAACGTTGGTGACGTTCGTGTCCTTTTGAAGATTGATGTCGTCGGACAGCAGGAAGCGCAGCGGGGTCTGGCCCAGCGGCCAGATGTCCTGGGTGTTCAGTTTGCGGTCCTTCACGGAAACGGACGTCCCGTCCGCCACGATGTCCAGGACGGACGGCTTGTTGTAGTAGAAACGCACCTTGCCTGGACGGGCCATGTAGAACTTGCCGTCCGACTGGCTGCCGTCCGGGCCGAACTGGATGAAGTCGCCATGCATGGTCTTCACGGAATTGAAGTAGGCATTCAGGTCCTGAAGAGTTTCCTGTTCCTCGGCGGTCAGGGCTTGCGCGGCCGTCACGGCCGTCACCGACAGGAGCGCGGCCAGCGCCGTCCGCAGGAGAGGCTTGACCAGGCATTGAGCGAAGCGTTTCAGCATGAGACAGTTTCCTAAGTCGTTAGCGTCGCCAACCGATATCTTATCACTACCGCCTAGCTAGTCACCGTGTGTGGCAAAGCTTTGGCAAATGCGGCTTAAAAATCTTCCTCGAGACCGTTTTGCACGAGAATTTCACGTTTTCCGGCGTGGTTCGCGGAACTGATCAAGCCTTCCTGCTCCATGCGCTCGATCAGCGAGGCAGCGCGGTTGTAGCCGATCGACAGGCGCCGCTGGACATAGGAGGTCGACGCCTTCTTGTCCTTGAGCACGATGGCAACCGCCTTGTCGTAAAGATCGTTACCCTCGTCGCCGCCCGTAGAACTCCCTCCATCATAAGGGCTGTCGCCGCCCTCGTCTTCTTCCGTGACCGCTTCCAGATATTGCGGCGTGCCCTGAACCTTGAGGTGGTTGACGATGTCTTCGACCTCGTCATCGGCGACGAAGGGGCCGTGCACGCGCTGGATGCGCCCGCCGCCGGCCATGAACAGCATATCACCCATGCCCAGAAGCTGTTCGGCGCCCATTTCACCCAGGATGGTGCGGCTGTCGATCTTCGACGTCACCTGGAAGGAGATACGGGTCGGGAAGTTCGCCTTGATGGTCCCGGTGATGACATCCACCGACGGGCGCTGTGTCGCCATGATCAGGTGAATGCCGGCCGCGCGGGCCATCTGGGCGAGCCGCTGGATCGCGCCTTCGATGTCCTTGCCGGCGACCATCATCAGGTCGGCCATTTCGTCGACGACGACGACGATATAGGGCATCTGCTCGAGCGGCAGGTCCTCGTCCTCGTAGATCGGCTGTCCGGTGTCGCGGTCGAACCCGGTCTGGACGGTTCTTGTAAAGCTCTCGCCCTTTTCCAGCGCCTGCTTGATGCGGGTGTTGAAGCCGTCGATGTTGCGGACGCCCATCTTGGACATCTTGCGATAGCGGTCCTCCATCTCGCGGACGGTCCACTTCAGGGCGACGACGGCCTTTTTCGGGTCTGTCACCACCGGCGTCAGAAGATGCGGAATGCCGTCATAAATCGACAGTTCCAGCATCTTCGGGTCGATCATGATCATCTTGCACTGCTCGGGCGTCAGCCGGTAGAGCAGCGACAGGATCATGGTGTTGATCGACACGGACTTGCCCGAGCCGGTGGTGCCCGCCACCAGCAGGTGCGGCATGCGGGCCAGATCGGCGACGACGCTCTCGCCGTTGATCGTCTTGCCCAGCGCCAGCGCCAGCTTGGCCTTGGATTTCTCGAAGTCCTGCGCAGCCAGCAATTCGCGCAAGTAAACCGTCTCGCGGCGGGCGTTCGGCAGTTCGATGCCGATGGCGTTCTTGCCGGGGATGACCGCCACGCGGGCGGAAATCGCGCTCATGGAACGGGCGATATCGTCCGCCAGACCGATGACGCGGGAAGACTTGATGCCCGGCGCCGGCTCCAGCTCGTACAGGGTGACGACCGGACCGGGACGCACCTCGAGGATTTCGCCGCGAACGCCGAAATCTTCCAGAACGCCTTCCAGAATACGGGCATTCTGCTCCAGTGCGTCCGGGGAAAGCCCGGGGATCTTGCCACCCACCTTGGGTTCGGAGAGCAGACGCAGCGGCGGAAGCTCGTATTCTTCGGGCGCTCCGAGGAAGGACGGCTGCGCCTCGTCGATGGCGCGCTTGCTCTGTTTCGGACGCGGGGCAGGGGGGATCACCCGGCCGGCCTGAGGTGCCGGTCCGGCGGACTGCGGTGCGGAGGCCTGCGGGGCAGGTTCGGGTGAGGCAATGCCCACCGGGACCGCCGGGCGGCCGGCAACCGGTCCCTTGTCGATCAGGAGCTCATCCGGCGCAAATGTGTCGCCTTCATCCTCGAAAGGCTCGTCCGCATAGATCTCCTCGCCATCGGCATAACGGCCGCGCTGGTAGAATTCGTCCAGGCCGTCGTCGTCCCCACCTGGCAGGAGACGGCCGGTCAGGGCCCGCCGGAAAGCTTTCAGGCGGCTGCCATGACGGGTGTCGTCCGCGTCAAAGTCGCCCTCGACGTCTTCCTCCTCGTCCCAGATTTCCTCTTCAGGCGCAGAAGAGCGTTTAAGACCCGTCAGACGGCGGAGCTGGGCGGTGGACTGCAGTCCCCAGTGCGCAAACTGGCCGACAAAGGCACTCGCCATGAGGCTGAGGCGGGATTCGCCTTCGTCGTCGTCGAGACCGAGATCCTCTTCAAGCGACTTGCCGTGACCCTTGGGCGTTGCGGAAGGTTCGATGCGTTCCGCGGGACGGCCGGCGGAGCCAAGCCAGCCGGCGGCGGCCAGCAGGAAAAGCACGGACGGAACACCGAGACCGAGGCCGCCAACGATCGTCGCGGCGCCGCCGGTCATGTTGGACGTGATCAGCGCCGGAACCTTGTGGACCATATCTCCGAAAAAGCCGCCAAGCCCGGTGGGCAGCGGCCAGCTTTCGGGAACCGGCAGCGCGGCCAGGGCGCCCGCCGCGAGGCCGGAGCCCACAACCCAGTAGAAAAGGCGTTTGCGGCCGATGCCAAGGTCATGGCCGGTCAGGAGCCTCCAGCCCCACAGGACCAGGGGGATCAGAAAGACGGCGGTTGCCAGACCGATGGTCTGCATGACGATATCGGCGAGGACCGCGCCGGGAGTGCCGAGCGCGTTGCGAACCTGTCCGCCTGTAGCGTGATTGAGGCTCGGATCGCTGACCGACCAGGTCGCCAGCGCGGCTGCCAGCATCGCTGCGATGGCGATGATGCCAAGCCCGGCCGCCCCGACAAGATTGCGCCGGAGGAAGCGTTTGATCGGGCTTTCGGTGTCCAGAAGATTAACCGAAGACCGGCGGCCGTTTCCGCGGATTGCGCTCGCCCGTCTCATGCTTTTTCTCCCAACCAGTTTGCCATGCGTTCAAGTGCGATTTCAGTCTTCTCAAGCGGCGCCACCAGACCGACGCGGATGTAATTTCGCCCCGGATTGCCACCATCTGTGTGATCGGAGGCCAGATAGCTGCCGGGAAGGACCTTGACGCCGGTCGTCCGCCACAGATCACGGGTCACGGTCACCGCATCGCCCCACCTGCCGGTGTCGAGCCACAGGAAAAACCCGGCTTCGGGGGTGACGGGACCCAGGATCGGGTTCAGATGGCGTTCCGCCGCCGCGAATTTCTCGTTGTAGAGACGACGGTTTTCGATGACGTGGTCCTCGTCCTGATAGGCCCGGACCGCAACAGCCTGCGCCGGCAGCGGAACCTGCGGCGCGGCAAGACCGCGGAAACGGGCCCATTTCGTCAGGAAATCCGGGTCGCCCGCCGCGAAACCACAGCGCAGTCCGGCGAGGTTGGATCGTTTCGACAGCGAATTGAGCACGACGATGTTGGAAAAATCGCCACCCATCGCTTTTGCGGCTTCCAGAATGCTGGGGGGCGGGGTCTCGCGGTAGATTTCCGAATAACATTCGTCGGCGAAAATGAAGAAACGGTGCTTGCGCGCCAGTGCGATCAGGCGCTGCCAATAGGGGATATCGGCGACATGGCCTTCCGGATTGGTCGGCGAGGCAATGTAGAACGCGACGGTTCTTTCCAGAAGATCCGCGTCGAGACCGTCGAGGTCGGGCAGGAAGCCGTTGCCGGCCACCGCATCCAGCAAGACAGCTTGGGCATCGGCCACATGGGCCGCGGCGGCGTAGGTCTGGTAGAAAGGGTTGGGCAGAATCACCACAGGATGATCCAGCCCCTTGTCGAGCTGGTCCCTGGCGGCGATGGCGCCGAAAGACAGGCCCTCGCGGGAGCCGTTCAGCGGCAGGACGCCGTGTTCCGCATCGATCATGCCGCCGAGATCGTAGCGCCTGTCCAGCCAGGCCGCGACCGCGGCGCGGAACTCCGGCGATCCGGTGATCGGCGGATAACGGCGGAAACCGTCGATATTTTCCAGTAGAACTTCCGCCGTGAAGGCGGGAATCGCATGTTGCGGTTCGCCGATGGTCATGACGATCGGGTCGAGGCCGGGCGTCTCGCCGTCCAGAAGCCCGGCAAGGCGTTGAAAAGGATTGGAGTGCGGCAGGGAAGCACCGCGCTGATAGGGTTTTTGGCTGGCAATCATCAGGGATCCGGCAGTCGTTACGCAAAACTTTGGTTCGACTCTATCGCCTTCCTGGTAAATCCCTTATTAACCAACCGCCGCCGGATGGCGGGTTTTGTCAGTAGACACCCGATGTTCCGGCGACCGATCGCAACGTCATGAACCGGACGACGATGTAGTCATACTGTTTTTCGCGCCGCGACGGGCTTGCGGACCCGCCATTCGTGGGCAGCCCGAACAGAATCCCCTTTTTCTCAGTGTCGCTCTGAGCGGCGTAACGGGTGTTGAACACATCCATTCGAGTGAATTTCATCCTGCCGCCAGATGCCGGGTCGATTGCCTCCACATCGCCTTCGAAATCGTTGATTTTACGGGTTCCCAGTACCCAGTGATCGCCGCTGCCGCCTTTCTTGTAGTCGACATGAAGGGCGACCGGGTTGCCTCCGGCCAGGTGGCCAAGGAGGATGTCGACCGCGTTCCCCGGCATGGCCGAAGTAAATCCGTAATGGGTTCCCGCCATTCCGAGGGCATTCGCCGCCGTCTGCATGTTGAGGCTGTAGCCGGAAAACGCACCGGCATTCTTGCAGATCGTGTTCGCGACGAGCGGCGTCAGAGATTTCGGTGTCACTCCCTCCGGCCAGTAGGACGGTACGCGGCTGCCAATGGCGGTTGCCGCCATCGTGAGCGTGCATAGACAGCAGCCGTGACTGGCGATTGTCGAGAATTTGTCCCCGGCATCGATGCCGCCGCTCTTGTTGGAATCATACTGACTGCTGGTGCCCAGATGTGATGAATAGTTGCCCTGCCGAAAGGCGGAATAGTCCCCCGAATTGCCGAGCGAGGAGCCCACGGCACCCGAGGTGCTGGTGTCCAGGGGAGCCGGGCTTATATTCGCAACCGATGGCAGGTTGCCGTTCAGGGCCCGCCAGGTCTGGCCGCCGGGGTCGATGCGGCCGTCGGCCCAATGGGGGCTTTTGCCCATGACGACAGTCTGAAAGGACCGGATTGCGCTTTTCGTCAGCGCGCCGCAATCTCCATCGACAGTCAGGAGCTGACCGGCGGCACTGGCGAAGGCGGCGTTCGCATAATAATGATCGTTCAAAAGACCCTGGGCGACGACGACATCATTGTAGAAATTGTATGCGTCGGAATCGCCGACCGAGAATTTAATCGACATAATAGTATAGGGCATGTTTTTCTCCCGATTGAGAGATTGTAATTGGTAAAAAAACGTATCTTGGCTGTTACTTAACTGAAAACTCAATCTCGTTTTAGCAGGTTTAATGAAGATGTCGAGAACCGCAAAAAACCCGGTTTGCGTTGTTTGCTTTGGAGATTCGCTCACCTGGGGATTCAACCCGGCCGATAAATCCCGCTACGGTCACGAAATTCGTTGGACGCGGCGGATGCAAAGGGAACTCGGGCCGGGGTTTTATGTGCTCGAAGAAGGCGTCAACGGGCGCACTACCGTTTACGACGATCCGGTGATGGGCGACAGGAACGGGCTGGCGCATCTGGGAACCGTACGCCGGACCCACATGCCCATCGATATCCTGATCATCATGCTGGGGACGAACGATCTGAAGATGCGGTTTTCAGCAAACGCGGAAACCATCGCGGCTTCCATGGGCCGTCTCCTGGATTTCGCCCGCAGGCCGACCGACGACACGGAAGGCCGGGCGCCGAAAGTGCTGCTCATGTCACCGCCGCCTCTCGGTCCGCTGGCGGGGACACCCCTTGAGGCGCAATTCGATGACAGGAGTTACAAGGAATCCCACCGGCTTGCCGGTTGCTATCGGGAAAAGGCAGCGGAATACGGCGCGGCGTTTTTCGACACGGGCACCGTCATTTCGGCCAGTCCGATCGACGCCGTTCACTTCGATGCCGAACCGCAGGCGGATCTGGCCAGGGCGGTTGCCGGCGAAGTCCTCAAGCTGGCGGAAGCCTGAGCCGTCTTTACTCTTGTGAAGACCGGTTCTCAGAAATCCACCGTCAGGCCCTTGATTTCCCAGTCGTCATAGCGCGTCGGTTCGAGTCCGCCGCGGCCGTTCACTTCCTCGGGCATAGCCTGCTGTTTTGCATCGATCTGCTTGCGCCGTTCCTCGGCTTCCCGCAGCGCGCGCTGGGCCGCGGGGGGCAGATCCTCGAATTTTCTTCTCGGCGCGCTTTCGTTTTCCGCTTTTAGCGAGGGAACTTCGGTCGATGTATAGGCAGCGGTGGGTTTATCTGTCATCGGCTCATTGTCTTCAACATTACGCTTTTGTCAGACTCATATAGTGCAATCTTGCCAAGAATGGCAGCAATCCCCATCTTCAAACCGGAGGCGGGCGTTCCGGACGCTCTTTCCCGGCCATATCTGAAACTGAACAGGAAACGGATTACAGCGGCGATGAACTACGTTCGCACAGCGATGCTTCTGGCGGGAATGACCGCCCTTTTCATGGGGATAGGCTTCATGATCGGCGGCCAGTCGGGCATGATGATTGCCCTGGCGGTGGCTGCCGCCATGAACCTGTTCAGCTACTGGAACGCGGACAAGATGGTCCTGCGCATGCATCATGCGCGCGAAGTGGATGAACGCAGCGCGCCGGACTATTACCATCTGGTGCAAGGACTGGCGCGCAATGCCGGCCTGCCGATGCCCAAGGTCTATATCATCGACAATCCGCAGCCGAACGCCTTTGCCACCGGCCGAAACCCGCAGAACGCGGCGGTCGCGGCCACGACAGGGCTTTTGAACATGCTCTCCCCGGAGGAAGTCGCCGGGGTGATGGCTCATGAGCTCGCGCATGTGAAGAACCACGACACGTTGATCATGACGATCACCGCGACGATTGCCGGTGCGATTTCCATGCTGGCCAATTTCGCCTTTTTCTTCGGCGGCAACCGGAACAATCCGCTCGGCATTGTCGGTGTCATCGTGATGATGATCGTAGCCCCCATGGCGGCGATGGTCGTTCAGATGGCTATTTCACGGACGCGGGAATATGCGGCGGACCGTATGGGCGCGCAGATCTGCGGCGAGCCGCTGTGGCTTGCCTCGGCGCTCGGCAAGATCGCGAACGGCGTTGAGCGCATCCATAATCCCGACGCGGAAGCCAATCCGGCGACAGCGCATATGTTCATCATGAACCCGTTGTCCGGCGAGCGGATGGACAATCTGTTTTCCACGCACCCCAACACCCGGAACCGCATCGACGAGCTGCGCAAGCTTGCCGATGGCGGGCTGGGCACCGGCGGCCGGGCCACCTTCAGCGGCAGGTCACCCTCCGGTTCCTCCGGACCGTGGGAAAGCGCCGTACGGCCGACCCGCTCCTCCGCCGTGAACCGGCCGAAAGGGCCGTGGGGATAAGGCTCCGCTTGCGAGAAGCGCTCAAACAGGCCGACTTTTCTGGTTTGAAGCGCTTTCACATGAAAGCCCGTTGATCTAGAATGCACTTATTGCGCCGCAGCCGGACGACCGGTCTGCGGCGCTTGGTTTTCATGCAGGTCCGGCTGTCCGGACCGCGAATAGGACAGGTAGTTGAAAAGTCCGCCGAAAAGATCCCCGGGACCCGCCGGGCAACAGGATCAGGAAAGATCCGAAAATCCCGGATTCGCAGCCCGCAAGGTGGCCGCGGATATCCTCGGGAACGTCGTTCATAAAAAACGGACCCTGGACGGAGAGTTCGATGCCGCCTCCGGTCATTCGGGATTGCGCGCGCTTGCCGGCAATGACCGCTCCCTGGTGCGGGCGATCCTTGGCGCTGCCCTGAGGCACCGCGGCGAAATTTCAATCATCCTGGACCGGCTGCTTGACCGGGGCATTCCGGAAAAGACCGGCCGGGTGCTCGATATCCTGCATGTTGCCATCGCGCAGATGCTTTATCTCGACATTCCGGACAGGGCGGCCGTCTCGCTGGCGGTCGAACATGCCGGGGCGGATCGCCGGGCGCGGCCCTACAAAGGGCTTGTCAACGGCGTGCTGCGGCGCCTGGGACGGGAGCGCGACGAGGTCACGGCGGATATCGACGCGGACATCGTGAATACGCCGGACTGGCTGATGGAAAGCTGGCGGGCGGCTTATGGCGCGGAAACCGCCCGCGAGATCGCAAGGGCGCATCAGAATGAGGCGGCGCTGGATCTGACGGTGAAGTCGGACCCGCAAGGCTGGGCCGAAAGGCTCGGCGGCCACGTGGTCGGCGCCGGCAGCGTGCGGCTTTCAAGGAAAGGGTCCGTGGAAGCCGTTGAAGGCTTTGAAGACGGTGAATGGTGGGTGCAGGACGCGGCCGCCGCGCTGCCCGTCCATCTCCTCGGCGATATCCGGGGTCTCAAGGCCGCCGATCTTTGTGCCGCGCCTGGAGGCAAGACAGCGCAACTCGCCCTGGCAGGGGCCGAGGTGACGGCGGTCGATATTTCCAAGGGACGGCTCAAACGGCTGGAAGAGAACATGGCCCGATTGGGCCTGACGGTTCGCACGATCGCCTCCGATCTCAGAGACTTTGTACCGGATGAGCCGTTCGATGCCATCCTGCTCGATGCGCCCTGCGGTGCGACGGGCACGATCCGCCGTCATCCGGACCTCCCCTGGACCAAACAGGCGTACGACATCGAAAAACTGAGCGAGATCCAGGGCGATCTTCTGGACAGGACCGTCGCCTGGGTAAAGCCGGGTGGAGTAATCGTCTACTGCACCTGTTCGCTGGAGCCGGAGGAAGGCGAAGCGCAGGTGGAGGCGTTTGTCGAGCGTCAGGCGGGCAAGGTCCGGCTTGAACCGATTGACGCGGAGGAAGTCGGCGGTCTCGGCCATCTGATTACCGAGGCCGGATACCTCCGTTGTCTTCCGTGCCATGCGGCGGGCTCCGGTGAGGACATGAAGGGAATGGACGGGTTTTTCGCTGCCAGATTCAGGCGGCTTTAACGCGGCGTAAACTGTTCACTTGCAATGTTTATTTAAATGAAATGCTAACCTTAATGCCTTGTTTTCAAATTACTGAGCCGGAGACATCCAATAATCGCGGATAAACCATCAGTTGCGGGGATGGTTTGGTGAATATCGCTAGCCTCAACGAAAGAAGCCTTGTCTGGCGTCTCGTGGCACTGCATGTTTGGCAACGTTCCCTTAAATGGATGCATGGCGGACCGATCTTTCGCATGCAGCCGTTTTCGGCCGTGCCGGCGCGGTTGCTCCTCGCCCCGCAGGATCTGCGCACCGCCGATGCGACCAATGCCGCCGACATTTATGGCGGGCGGTTCCTGTTTTCGGGCCATCTGGTCGAAACCCAGGGCCGGTCTCCCTTCGAACTGGAGGCGGCGCACGAGGACTGGCAGCGGGAACTGCATGCCTTCGGCTGGCTGCGAGACCTGCGTGCCGCCGACAGCCACATCTCCCGGCAGAACGCCCGTGCGCTGGTTGAGGACTGGATCCGATATTGCGGACGCTGGCATCCCATCGGCTGGGAAGCCTCCGTCGTTACGCGGCGTATCCTGTCGTGGCTGGCGCATTCGCCCTTCATTCTTCTGGATGGCGATCACGAATTCTACCGCGGTTTCGTCAAGTCTCTCGCCCGGCAGATCCGCTATCTGCGCCAGACGATCAACGAAACGGAAGACGGCGTCGAACGGCTGCACGCCGCGCTGGCCATCTCCTCGGCCTGTATCTCCATGGCTGGCCAGGGCCGGTTCGCCCGGCAGAGCATCCGCCGCCTGGAACATGAGCTCAACCGTCAGATTCTCCCCGACGGAGGCCATATCTCGCGCAATCCGCGCGCGCTTATCGATATTCTCGCCGATCTTCTGCCTGTCCGGCAGGCTTTCGTCGCTCAGGGACTGGAGATGCCGCCCGCCATGCTGCAATCCGTGGACAGGATGATGCCGCTCCTGCGGTTCTTCCGTCACGGCGACGGCGCCCTGGCCCATTTCAACGGCATGGGCTCGACGCCCAACGACCTGGTGGCGACAATCCTTGCCTATGACGACGCCAGAGGCGCGCCGCCCCTCAACGCGCCGCATTCCGGATATCAGCGGCTGAGCGGCGGGGACTCCGTCGTTCTGATAGATACCGGCCCCGCCCCCGACCCCGGTGTGTCCGGCGATGCCCATGCCGGGTGCCTGTCCTTCGAATTTTCCTCCGGGCAGAACCGGATGGTCGTCAATTGCGGCGTATCGCCGAAATCCAATCCGCTCTGGCGCAAGGTGAGCCGGTCCACCGCCGCGCATTCCACCGCGACCATCGAAGACACGTCCTCGTGCCATTTTCTGTCTGAAAGGCCCTTCGGCCACCTGCTCGGCGCGCCGATACTCTCCGGTCCGGTCATGGTTCCCGTCGAGCGCGAGGACGACAGGGCCGGCAGCCGCATCATCGCGTCCCATGACGGCTACGCGGCGCATTTCCGTGTCGTGCATCAGCGGGACCTGCGCCTGTCGGGCGACGGAACCGTGCTCGACGGTATCGACACGTTTTCCGCGGTCGGATCCATCGACCCCGAGCATCGCTACGCGATCCGCTTTCATCTTCACCCGGGATTGAAAGCATCGCTCATTCGCGGCGGAACGGCGATCCTGCTGGTGTGCCGCGACGGCGAAGCCTGGGAGTTCGATGCCCATGGAAGCGAGCCGCTTCTGGAAGAAAGCATCTATCTGTCGGATGTGTACGGCCACCGGAAAACCGATCAGATCGTCATTGCGGGCTCCTTGCTTGAGGAACTGTCCGTGGGCTGGCAGTTCCGCAAAACGGCAGCCGCCAAGCTGAGCAGGCGCGGTACCAGCGATTTCGACGAAGCGGACGAATTGCCGCTTCAGGAACCGGCCCCGATCTGACATCTATGATCTTCCGATTTTCCTGAAGACATGTTAGGGCGACCATTCTTCCCGGAGATTCCCTATCGCGAGGCAAATTCATGGCCATTGTGTCCAAAGCCGTTCCCGTTCCCGACCTGGTTCCCGTCAAGCGCGCGCTTCTTTCCGTTTACGACAAGACCGGTCTTGTCGACTTCGCCCGGGCCCTTGCGGACCGGGGCGTTGAGTTGGTGTCGACCGGTGGGTCGCACAAGGCGCTGAAAGACGCCGGGTTGGCGGTCCTGGATATTTCCGAGGTCACGGGGTTTCCGGAAATCATGGACGGCCGCGTGAAGACGCTGCATCCGATGGTCCATGGCGGGCTTCTCGCTATCCGGGGCGATGCCGACCATCAGGCGGCCATGGCGGCGCATGACATTACCGGCATCGACCTTTTCTGCGGCAATCTTTATCCCTTTGAAGAAGTCGTCGCCTCCGGTGCCGACTACGCCGCCGGCATCGAGAATATCGATATCGGCGGACCGGCGATGACGCGGGCCGCGGCGAAGAACCACGCCTATGTGACGGTCGTGACTGATCCGGCTGACTACGGCGCCGTGATCGCCGAACTGGACGCAAATGACGGACAGGCGCCGGTTGCCCTGCGCAGGAAACTGGCGCTGAAGGCCTTCGCGCGCACGGCGGCTTACGACGCGGCGGTCTCCAACTGGATGGCCGACCAGCTTGACGAGGCCACCCCCGCCCATCGGGCGATTGGCGGTGCGCTGGCCGAAGTCATGCGCTACGGCGAGAACCCGCACCAGACAGCGGGTTTCTACAAGACCGGCGAAAAGCGCCCGGGTGTGGCGACCGCGCGTCAGCTCCAGGGCAAGACGCTTTCCTACAACAACATCAACGACACGGATGCGGCTTTTGAGCTGGTCAGCGAGTTCGACCCGGCCCGCACCGGCGCGGTCGCCATCATCAAGCACGCCAATCCCTGCGGTGTCGCCGAAGGGACAAACCTGAAGGACGCCTATGAGAAGGCACTCCGCTGCGACCCGGTCTCCGCCTTTGGCGGGATCGTTGCGCTGAACAGGACACTGGATGCGGCGGCGGCGGAAGAAATCGTCAAGATCTTCACCGAGGTCATCATCGCGCCCGGCGTGGACGACGCGGCCCTCGAAATCATCGCGGCAAAGAAAAATCTCAGGCTGCTCGTCACCGGCGGTCTTGCCGATGCCCGCGCCAAGGGGCTGTTCGTCAAATCCGTCGCCGGCGGGCTTCTGGTCCAGTCGCGCGACAATGGCGTGGTCGACGATCTCGATCTGAAGGTGGTCACGAAGCGCGCGCCCAGCGAGCGGGAACTGGCGGATCTGAAATTCGCCTTCCGGATCGCCAAGCACGTCAAGTCCAATGCCATCGTCTACGCGAAGGACGGGGCGACGGTCGGGGTCGGCGCCGGTCAGATGAGCCGGGTGGATTCCGCCCGGATCGCAGCCCGCAAGGCTCTGGACGCAACCGAGGCCGCGGGTCTGGCGGAACCGCTTACCAAAGGCTGCGTGGTTGCCTCAGATGCATTCTTTCCTTTTGCGGACGGACTTTTGTCCGCGGCCGAAGCCGGCGCGACCGCCGTTATCCAGCCGGGCGGCTCCATGCGCGACGACGATGTCATCGCCGCGGCCGACGAAGCAGGGCTCGCCATGGTTCTGACGGGCATGCGGCATTTCCGCCACTGATGGCGGCTGGCCGGAAAGAGGAAAACACCGCGTCAGTTCGCTGAACTATCGGCGTGATGACGGTGCCTTGACGTTCCAGACAGTAGCGAAACGCGCCGGTGTCACCGTCGGCGCGTTTTTCGTTTCGTGTCCGTCATTCCGCTCTTTGCCGCCTCACCCGCCGGGTCTTTCCTTCACCAGAAGCAGCAGCGTCAGTCCCACCGCGAAGAACACGAGAATGACCGACATTCCGGCCGGCTGACTGGCGGTGAGAGCGGTGACCACGCCAACGGTGAGTGGCGCGAGAAAGCTGGTGACCTTGCCGGAAAGGGCCAGCAGGCCGAAATACTGGGTCACGTGCTCACGTGGGGTGAGACGGATCAACAGGCTGCGGCAGGAGGCCTGCAGGGGACCGGAAACGGCACCGATCGCCGCGCCGAGGCCGATGAACACCTGCTCCGGCAGGGACGCGAACAGCGCGCCCTCGGGTGCTGCCTTGGTCGTGATCACGAAAAACACCGTGGTCCTGTCGATGGAGATCATGCCAAGGCCGCAGATCATCAGCACGATCAGCGAAAACACGATGACCGGCCGGGCTCCGAATCTGTCGTCCATCGGACCGCCCAGGATCAGCCCGAGCACGCCGGTGATGGTGAGAATGATACCGAATGTGCCGATTTCGATGGACCCCCAGCCGAGCTGGCCCGCGGCGTAAATGCCACCGAAGGCAAACAGCGCGACCAGGCCGTCCTTGAAGATCATGTTGGCAAGCAGAAACAGGAAAATATTGCGGTTGGACCGGGCACGGGAAAGGTTTCCCGCAAGATCGCGCAGGCCCTTGCGGATGGCCGGCCCCAGTCTGGCCTGATGGGGCATATCGGGCACGAACAGGAACATCGGCAATACGAAGACGAGATACCAGAGCGCGGAGAATGGCCCGACGGCGCGGTCGCCTTCCTGGGTCGCGGCATCGAGACCCAGAACCGGCTTGAATCCCAGAAGCGTCTTGCCGGTTTCCGGGCTGGCGGCGAAAAAGCCCAGAGCGATCACCAGGGTGATGAGGCCGCTCGCATAGCCGATGGCCCAGCCGAAGCTCGACAGGCGTCCGATGCGGGCCGCCGGCACGAGAGACGGCATCATGGCGTTGTTGAAGACGGTCGCGATCTCGATGGAGAGAGTGCCGATGGCAAAGGCCGTCAGCGCGATGGCAATAGCGTGCGGGTTGCCGGGAGCGGCATACCAGATGGCCCAGCAGCAGACGAGAAAGGGAATGGAAAAAACGAAAATCCAGCGTTTTCGGCCACCGGTGGCGTCCGCGACGGAGCCGAGAACGGGCGCCAGAAGCGCAATGCATAGCCCGGCGGCGGCGGTGGCATAGCCCCACAGGGATTGTCCTTCCGCCGGAGTCGCGGCCAGTGTGGAGGCGAAATAGGGTGCAAAGACAAACGTCGTGATCAGCGTGAAAAAGGGCTGTGCGGCCCAGTCGAAAAGCGCCCAGGACAGGATTGCGCGCCGGTCGGGTTTTTCAGGCAAAATATCTGAAACGACTGTCATCTGATGCTCAATCCCACGGGTTTCCGTCACGAATTCTGCCGGAAGCCGTCAGACTTCCGGTCGTCATGCCCGAAGCGCCGGGTCGATGAAAAGGCCGGCAGCGGGACTGCCGGCCTTTTCGAGCCTTATCATGTTTTGCGCACTCAGGCGTGAGTGTAGATTTCCGACAGCAGGCTGGCCGCGACGGAGAACTTGGAGACGCTCAAGCCGCCATCGAGCATTTCGGTGACCGCGCGCTGGCGGCGGCTGACTTCGACCTCGTGGTTTTCAAGCCAGGTAGTGAAGCCGCCGCATTTGATCGCCTCGATCGCAAGTGCGCGGTGCGCGGAGACCAGGGTGGCGCGTGCCCTGTCGAGGGCGAGGCCGTCATAATAATCCTGGACATTGAGGTCGTTGGCGAGCTCATGCATTGCGCCGATGCGGAAGTGGTGGCCGATCTCGAAATATGCCGTGGCGGCGGTGTTGAGATCGGCATCGGTTTCCTCCGACACGATGACGATATCCGGAATGGTCCGCTCCGCGGGCAGCCAGGCAATACGTTTTGCAAGGGTGTCCGGAACGCCCTGGGCGACATATTCCGCGGCCCTGTCATTCAGGAAGGTGGCCTGTTCCTCGGGAAGCAGGCTTTCCAGGCGGTCCCTCAGGGCGGTGATTCCGGAACCGAAGCGGTCGACAACGGCGGACAGGCCCTTTTCGAAGGAGACATTGCGCTTGAACCAGACAACCCGTTCCAGAAGGAGCGTCTGCACTTCCAGATAAAGCTCAAGCTGAAGCGCGCCGTCGATCCGCGTATCGAGCGCGTCGATCTCGGTATTGAGATCGGTGAGGTCGTAACTGTTGCGCACGGCGACGAAGCTCTGGGCGATGTCCGTCGGTGTCGCCCCGGTCTGATCCATCAGGCGGGTCAGGAATGTCGCCCCGCCCCTGTTGATCATCGAATTCGCCAGCATGGTCGCGATGATTTCGCGGCGCAGCCGATGGCCGTTGATCTCTTCGTGATATTTGGTGGCCATCTGATCGGGGAAATAACGGAACAGTTCCCGGGCCAGATAATCGTCATCGGGCACCGAGCTTTCCAGCAAGGCGTCGTAAAATGTAAGTTTCGCGTATGCCAGCAGGACGCCGAGTTCGGCCCGGGTCATCAACTGGCCGGCCTTGCGCATTTCGGCGAGCGTTGCCTCATCCGGCAACTGTTCCACCGCCCGGTCGAGAAGTCCTGCCTGTTCCAGCTGGCGCATCATGCGGACCTGGTAGCCGAAATCCTCCGAGCCGCGAAGCTGGGTCATGGAGATTGCCAGGGTCTGGAGATAGTTGTTTCGCAGAACCAGTTCAGCGACCTCGTCGGTCATTTTGGCGAGCAGCTGGTTGCGCTGCTTGAGGGTCAGCTTGCCGGATTTGACCGCGGCGCCGAGGGCGATCTTGATATTGACCTCCATATCCGAGGAATTCACCCCGGCGGAATTGTCGATCGCATCGGAGTTGCAGCGCCCGCCCTTCTTGTTGAACTCGATGCGGGCAAGCTGGGTGAGGCCGAGATTCGCGCCCTCGCCGATGACTTTCGCGCCGACTTCGGTGGCCGTGATGCGGATCGGATCGTTGGCCCGGTCGCCGGCTTCGGCATCGGTCTGGTCGGTTGAGCGGATATAGGTCCCGATACCGCCGAACCAGAGCAGATCCACTTCCATCTTCAGGATAGCGGTCATGACTTCCTGTGGGGTGGCACTGGACTTCGTCAGGTTCAACAGTGCCTTGATTTCCGGCGTCAGGGGAATGGACTTGAGCTGCCTGGAAAAGACACCGCCGCCTTTGGACAAAAGCCCCGTGTCATAGTCCTTCCAGGAGGACCGGCCCATGTCGAAGATACGCTTGCGCTCTTCCCAGGTCGTGGCCGGGTCAGGATCCGGATCGATGAAGATGTCCCGGTGATCGAAAGCGGCGAGGAGCCTGGTGGTTTTCGACAGCAGCATGCCGTTGCCGAAGACGTCCCCGGACATGTCGCCGACACCCGCGGCCGTGAACGGTTCGCTCTGGATGTCCCGGTTCATTTCACGGAAGTGGCGCTTGACCGCTTCCCAGGCGCCGCGCGCCGTGATGCCCATCTTCTTGTGGTCGTAGCCGGCGGAGCCGCCGGAGGCGAACGCGTCGCCCAGCCAGAAGTTGCGGCTTTCGGAAATGCCGTTGGCGGTGTCGGAGAAGGTGGCCGTGCCCTTGTCCGCGGCAACGACGAGATAGGGATCGTCACCATCGAACCGCTGCACCCGCTCCGGAGGCAGGACCTTGTCCTCGTCCAGATTGTCGGTCACGTCCAGAAGCGCGTTGATGAAGATCTTGTAGCTCTCGGTGCCTTCCTTGAACCAGGCATCCCGGTCGCTCATGGGCGGCAGCTGTTTGGGAACGAAGCCGCCTTTTGCGCCCACCGGGACGATGACGGCGTTCTTCACCTGCTGAGCCTTGACGAGGCCCAGAACCTCGGTGCGGAAATCCTGCGGACGGTCGGACCAGCGCAGGCCGCCGCGCGCAACCTTGCCGAAACGCAGGTGAACGCCTTCGATACGCGGGCTGTAGACGGAAATCTCGCGGAAGGGGCGGGGCTGCGGCAGGTCGTCGATCTGACGGCTGTCGATCTTGAAGGCAAAGGTCTGCTTGGGCAGGCCATCGCGATCGAGCTGATAGAAATTCGTGCGCAGGATCGATTCGATGGTGTTCTGGAAGCGCCGCAGAATGCGGTCGTCATCGAGGCTCGAGACGTCTTCCAGATCGGCGTTGAGTTCGCTCTGCAGGCGCTCCGTGCCGAGGTCGCGGTCCTTTTCGGTCACATCCGGATTGAAGCGCAAATGGAACATTTCCACCAGCTTGGCGGCAATGGACGGATAATTGTTGAGGGTTGACCACATGTAGTCTTCGGAGAAGGGAATGCCGGCCTGACGCAGATATTTCGACAGGGCCCGGACCACGGCAACATCCCGCCAGGCAAGGTCCGCGGTCAGGACCAGGCGGTTATAGCCATCATCCTCGGCGTTGCCGGTCCACACAGCCAGGAACATCGCTTCCAGTCGCGACTGAAGCTGGTCGGCGAAGTCGAAGTCTTCTCCGGCCCGGGTTTCAAGCGTCATTTCGTGAAGATAGGAAAGCGGCGCATCCGCCGGCGTGACCCGGTAGGTGCGTTCGTTGATCACCCTGAAACCCATGTTCTCCAGAAGCGGGACGCGGGCGGAAAGCGGAATGGGCGAGCCGCGGTGATAGACCTTCAGAGCCAGCCGGTTTTCCTTGGTGCCGGCGGGCCGGTGGAAGGTGATGGTGGTCTCGATCCGCTCGGACAGGGTTTCAAGCTTGACGATGTCGAACAGCGCGTTCTGTGCGTTGTAGACTTCCTTGTAGCCGCCGTGAAAGGAGAGGGCATAGCGGTCGGCGAGCTTGCGCGCCTGTGCCGGCGCGAATTGGGTTTTGAGAGCGTCGCGCACGCTGTCCGACCAGGTGCGCACCATTTCGGCGACGGCGGCTTCCAGGTCTTCCTGGTCCGGCCTGGGCGTTTCGCCCTTGTCGCGGCCGACGATGTAGTGAACCCGCGCCAGCGGACCTTCCAGGTAGGTGACATACCAGGCGGAAACCCGGCCCTCGTAGACGGATGCGAGATAGGTGCCGACATTCAGGCGCACTTCCGTCGTATAGCGGTCGCGCGGGATGAAGACGAGGATGGAGACGTATCGGTCGAATTTGTCCGGGCGCGAAAGCACACGGATGCGCGGGCGCTCGTCCAGCTGCAGGATGGCGATGGAGAACTCGAACAGGCGGTCGCGGTCGATCTGGAAAAGTTCGTCGCGCGGATAGGCTTCCAGAACATTCCTGAGCGCCCGCCCGGAATGACTTTCCGAATCGTAGCCGGCGCGCGCCAGCACACTGGCCACCTTGCGGCGCAGGAACGGAATGGTGCTGGTCGGTTCGGTATAGGCGGTGGAGGCGAACAGGCCGACGATGCGCAGCTCGCCCATCATGTTGCCGTCATCGTCGTAGAGCTTGGCACCGACATAATCCATGTGAACCCGGCGGTGCACATTGCTCTTCACATTGGCCTTGGCGATGATGAGGGGTTCGGGTTTTTTCAGGAATTCGCGGATTTCCGGCGTGATCTGGACGAACTCGCTGCCTCGGCGCAGCACCCTGACATCCGGATCGGCCAGTAGTCCGAGCCCCGTTCCGTCATGCGGGGACAACTCCCCCTCTTCCACGCCGCCCTCGAACTTGTATTCGCGCATGCCGAGGAAGATGAAGTTGTCGTTTTCCATCCATTCCAGGAAATGAATGGCTTCCCACAACTCGTCGCTGCTGCCGGGGATCTGCGTGGTTTTGTAGGTATCGATCGCCTCCGCAAGGCGTTCCTGCATCGGCTTGAAGTCGCTGACCACGGCGCGGACACTGCTGAGAACCCTGTCCATCCGGTCCCGCAGCTCGTTGCGCGTCGCATCGGAATCGATCCGCGTCACATGTATATGGATCAGGCTTTCCTGGCGGTCCTTGCGCTTCGGTGGTTTTTTGCGGCCGACCGCCGAAGAGAGCCTGCCATTGTCCTCGCGCTCGACAATGAAGATCGGATGCAGAACCAGATGGACCTCCAGCTTGCTTTCCTGCAGCTCGTCCATCACCGATTCGACCAGGAAGGGCATGTTGTCGTTGACGATCTCGATGATCGTCAGATTACTCGCCTTGCCGCCTTTCGCCTTGAAGGAGGGATCGGAAACGGAGACCCGGTGCGTGCCCAGTTCGTGATTCTGGAAGTCCTGCCAGGCATCGCGCGCAAAGCCGGTCAGTTCCTCGGAACTGTAAGTGACAAGATCTTCCGCGGCGCCCCGGTCGTAAAAGGCGCGGGCGAACTCGGCGAGGTCGGTGTTTTCCTTGCTCAGGCCTGCTTGGACCGCGTCGATAAGTTTGAGTTTCTCGACGTCGTGTTTGTCCGGCATAATCATCCCCCTAGGCGATCTTATGGTTTGGCTCTGTCGCATGGTAGACTTGTTTATTGCAGCGACATAGAAGCTTTCATGACGGGAGTAGCAAATTGTCAAGTAAAGTCACGGCCTTGCAAATCGACCCCGGCGAGGCGCTCAGCGAAAAGACACAGGCGTATTTCGATCTTTGCCAGGAGAAGCTGGGAATGGTGCCCAATGTGCTCAAGGCTTATTCCTTTGATGAAACGAAACTGCGCGCCTTCACCGACATGTACAACGAGCTCATGCTGGCGGAGTCCGGGCTGACAAAGCTTGAACGTGAAATGATTGCCGTTGCGGTATCTTCCGTCAATCACTGTTTTTATTGCCTAGCCGCGCATGGCGCGGCGGTCCGGGAACTGTCGGGCGATCCGATCCTGGGCGAAATGATGGTGATGAACTACCGCGCGGCGGAGCTGAGCGTCCGTCAGCGGGCGATGCTCGACTTCGCCGTCAAGCTGACGCAAACGCCCGCGGAGATCGTCGAAAGCGACCGACAGGCGCTCAGGGATGCGGGGTTCGGCGACCGGGACATCTGGGATATCTCCTCGGTTGCGGCGTTTTTCAACATGACCAACCGGGTGGCGGCGGCTTCGGACATGCGGCCGAATGATGAGTATCATTCAAGGGCCCGTTGAGCTCTCGGCATGTCCGCAAGCGGTGACAAGCCCGGGAATTGGGTGTATGACGCTTCGACTTTAAAAAGAGGAGAGGAACGGGCGATGGTTGCGCGCGTATTCATAGATGGCGAAGCTGGAACGACGGGTTTGCAGATCCGCGAACGCCTTGCCATGCGCCGCGACCTGGAACTGATCTCCATTCCGGAGGAAAGCCGCAAGGATCCGGCTGCCCGGGCCGAGTATCTCAACACCGCCGATGTCGCCATTCTCTGCCTGCCGGATGCCGCGGCAAAGGAAAGCGTCGCGCTGATCGAAAACGACACAACGCGGGTGATCGATGCCTCCAGCGCCCACCGGGTCGCGGAAGGCTGGGCCTACGGGTTCGCGGAGATGGATGCCGACCAGGGCGATATCATCGCCGCCGCCATGCGGGTGGCCAATCCGGGCTGCTGGCCGCAGGGCCTGATCGCGGCGGTTCGTCCGCTCGTCGCCGCCGATCTGCTTCCGGCCGACTTTCCGCTCACCTATCACGGCATTTCCGGCTATTCCGGCGGCGGCAAGTCGATGATCGCCGATTATGAACTCCGCGGTGCGAGCGCCAGCGCCTTTGCACCTTACGGGCTTACCTTCAATCACAAGCATCTGCCGGAAATGAGCGAATATGCGCTGCTGGACGCCACGCCGCTGTTCACACCGTCGGTCGGGAATTATTACAAGGGCATGCTCACTATCCTGCCGCTGAACCTGGCGGGACTGGACAAGGTGCCGACGGGCGAACAGCTTCACGATGCGCTGGCCGATCACTATGCCGGCTGCCCCGACGGTTTTGTCGATGTCGCGCCGCTGGAAGCCCTGGACCGGGCCGAGATTCTCGACCCGCAGGCGCTCAACGACACCAATCGTTTGCGCCTGCATGTGTTCGCCAATGACGCCCGGGCCCAGGCGGCGATCCTCGCGGTCTATGACAATCTGGGCAAGGGCGCATCCGGCGCGGCCGTCCAGAACCTCAATCTGATGCTCGGAGTCGATCAGGCCACGAGCCTGGCCGCCTGAGTCCATCTTCGCCTTCCGGCCTTTCAGGAGAAATATAATGGAAAAATTCGAAACCCTGACCGGTGTCGCGGCCCCCATGCCGATCGTCAACATCGACACGGACATGATCATCCCGAAGCAGTTTCTGAAAACGATCAAGCGGACCGGTCTCGGAACCGCCTTGTTTCACGAAATGCGCACCAATGACGACGGATCGGAAAACCCGGATTTCGTGCTCAACAATCCGGCCTACCGCAATGCCAAGATACTGATCGCCGGCGATAATTTCGGCTGCGGCTCGTCGCGCGAACACGCTCCCTGGGCGCTTCTCGACTTTGGCATCCGCTGTGTGATCTCGACGTCTTTCGCCGATATCTTCTACAACAACTGCTTCAAGAACGGCATTCTGCCGATCCAGGTGTCCCAAGACGAGCTGGACTCCCTGATGAACGCTTCCGAGCGCGGCGCCAATTTCACGCTGACCATCGACCTGGAAAACCAGCGGATCCAGGGCCTGGAAAGCGGCGACATCGCCTTCGATATCGATCAGTTCCGCAAGCACTGTCTGTTGAACGGACTTGACGACATCGGCCTGACAATGGCCAAGGCGGAGCAGATCGAAACCTTCGAGGGTAAACTGGGCGAAAACCGTCCCTGGGTGTGAGACCGTTCAAAGCCGAATCTCCACATCTTTCTCAGCGCTGTCCCGGCCTTGAGCCGGGACCTGCCGAGCGGCCCTCGCTCGTGATCGGGGCGGTCGGTTCTAATTTGTCGGTGAACCTTTCTTCACACAGGCTTGAAAAGCTGTGCAGTGAAAGGTGCGGGGCGGCGGGTTAGATCCGGAAGATGGCATTGACTTCCACCAAACACTTCATGCTTCGGCATTACGCGCCCTGGACCGACCGGCGGGGAGAGCTGTCCGGTTTGCGGCTGTGCGTCTTTGTGCTGCTGCTGTTTCCCGCCGCGTGGATCTTTTTCGATCTGGCGTTCGGACCGGTCTATCCGGAGCCCTCCGAAAAGGCGCTTCACGAGAGCGGCACATGGGCCGTACGGTTCCTGCTGCTGACGCTTGCGGTCACGCCGCTCAGGCGGGTCTTTCATTGGAACAGGGTCATAGGTCTCCGGCGCATGATCGGCGTCTCGGTTCTCGCCTATGCACTCCTGCATCTGGGACTTTACGCCGCCTCGGAACACTGGAACCTGTCCAAGGTCGTGTCGGAGATCTTCATCAGGTTCTACCTGATTGTCGGTTTTACCGCGCTCGCCGGATTGGCGGTTCTGGGGGCAACGTCCTTCGACAGTGCGGTCCGCCGGCTGGGACCCAACTGGAACAGGCTTCACCTTCTGGTCTATCCGGTGGCGGTGCTTGCCCTTTTTCATTTCTTTCTGCAGTCGAAATCCGATGTCGGTCAGGCAACGCTGATGGCCGGGGTCTTCGCGCTGCTGATGCTCTACCGGCTGACGGTGAAGACGGGCTTCCCGCTGTCGAATTTTCTCGTGCTGGCCGCCTGCGCGCTGCTCGGTGCGGCAGCGACCGCAGCCATTGAATATGCCTGGTATGCGCTTGCGACCGGAATTCCCGCCGACAGGGTCTTTCAGGCGAATTTCAATGTCTCCACCAGCATTCGCCCCGCCGTGTGGGTCGGAATCTCTGGGCTTGCCGTCAGTGCGATGGCACTTCTGCAGACAGTGGGAAAACACGCAGGCAACAGGCTGCGTTTGAAAAAGGCGTGAAGCTGGTAATTACGACTGTGTCTCGTCGTTGCGCCTGCGCCGTTCGGCGTTGATCTGTTCCAGTTCGGCCATCTTCTCGCCGATCGGGCGAAGGGCTGCGACGGTCTGCCGGTAGCGGGCGGCGTGCACGTCGAGCAGACGCTGGGCGAGCTCGGGATATTCCTGGATCATGCGTTTGAAAAGCGCCCGGCGGATGCGGATGATGCGGACCGGGCCAGCAGCCTCGGCGCGGCAGGGGCGCTTGTTTTCGGCAAGCAGCGCGGTTTCCCCCAGAAGGGTTCCCTCAGCGACGCGGTCGACTTCGTCGTATCCGTCCTTGCCCCGTTTTTGAAGGCTGACTGTGCCGCTGGTAATCACCAGCCCGCCATCGGCCCGCTCGCCCTCGTCGAACAAGCGCTGGCCGTTACCGTAATCCATGCTTTCGGCGCTGAAGGCGAGCAGGCGGAGCTGATCGTCAGAGAAGTCCGAAAGCATCGGGATTTGTTTGAGAATCGCTATGTCTTGGGCAAGGCTCATACCCCAGATTTACGATGATTTTCCGTTATGGCACAAGCTTATATCCACCGGCTTCTGTCACCAGGAGCTCGGCATTGGACGGATCGCGTTCGATTTTCTGCCTGAGACGGTAAATGTGGGTTTCCAGCGTGTGGGTGGTGACGCCGGAATTATAGCCCCAGACCTCATGCAAAAGCACATCCCGCGTGACCGGTTTCTCACCGGCGCGATAGAGGAACTTGAGGATCGAGGTTTCCTTTTCCGTCAGGCGCACCTTGGAGCCGGCATCGTCCTGCATGACCTTTGCCGCCGGACGGAAAGAATACCGGCCAATGGCGAATGTGGCGTCCTCGCTCTGCTCGTGCTGGCGCAGATGCGCCCGCACCCGGGCGAGCAATACCGCGAACTTGAACGGCTTAGTGACATAATCATTTGCGCCGGCCTCCAGGCCGAGGATCGTGTCGCTGTCGCCGTCGTGGCCGGTCAACATGATGATCGGTGACTTGAAACCGTTCTTGCGCAACAGCTTGACCGCCTCGCGGCCATCGATGTCCGGCAGGCCGACATCCATCAGCAACAGGTCGATATGCTCGTCCTTCGCCAGGGCAATGCCCGAGCTTGCCGAATCCGCCTGGATGGTCTCGAACTCGTCGTAAAGGGAAAGCTGTTCAACCAGCGCCTCGCGCAGTTCGGTATCGTCGTCGACAATCAAGATTGTGCGGGCGGTCATCGTTGCTGTCCTCGCCAAATGCTGAATACTGATCACGTCGATTTGTGTGAATGACACAAGCGTGTTCCTGCCTCTATGTGCGCGGGAAATACTCGTCATACAAGCATTGCTTCGTCAATTCTTCTTCACGCGGGGTTTAGGACCGGTTTATCAATGGCTTCCGCGACTTGCGGAAAATGCGACGGAGAGACCATGAGGAAACAGCAAAAACCGGCGGATTGCCTCGAGGTCCGGGCTTTGCCGCGCGACCGGAGCAAAGGCATCCTGCGCCTCGGCGGGATCACGGTTCCGTGTTCCCTGGGTCGGTCCGGCATCCTGATCCGCAAAAAGGAAGGCGACGGGGGAACCCCGGCCGGCCGTTTCGGACTGCTGCATGTCTATTACCGGCCGGACAGGCACCTGCCCCCGGCAACGCGCCTGCCGGTCGAACGGCTGACGCCCGGCTCGGGCTGGTGCGACGATCCCGGACATGCCCGCTATAACCGGCCGGTCGACCTGCCCTTTGCAGCCAGTCACGAGAAAATGTGGCGCGAGGACAGGCTCTACGACATTGTCGTGGTTCTGGACTGCAATCTTCTCCCCGCGGTGAAGGGCAAGGGCAGCGCCATCTTCTTTCACATCGCGCGGGAGGATTACCGTCCGACGGAAGGCTGCGTCGCCGTCGCGCCGGACCACATGCGGCTGATCCTTTCCAGGATCGGCCCGGCTGCGGAAATGCTGATTCGCGCCTGAAAAGCCCGTTGTGAAATTGCCTTATTCGGAAACCTGGGGCCGGTAGATCGTGAAGGAACCGCTGACACGAACGGTCGTCCTGTCGCCGCCTTCCTCGAGATCCGCCGTTCGGACGTGGAAGCGGTTACGCTGAACGTCGAAACTGTCGTTGACATTGCTTTCCAGGAAAGTGGCGACGCCATTCGCGTCGATACTTTCCAAAATGGCGGTGTGACGCGGCGCGCCCCGGCTCTGGGTTGCCTCCGTCCAGCTGCCATCGGCGCTTTCGATCCTGACGGCCACCCGGAAATTGGAAAACTGGAAAACATCTCCCGGCCGGGCGTTGGCCAGCTGTTCCACGACGCGTCCCCAGCGATAGGTCGCCGAGGGCTTGTGAAAGCCGACACTGCGAAAACCGTTGTCGACCAGCGTCCAGCACTGACCGTTTCCTTCCACCTGTCCCATCCGCTGGGTCGCGAAGGCGATCAAACGACGAGCCTGCTGTTCGGTAACGTCGGGCATCTGCATCATCCTTGTTGGTGCTTGCGCATGATGAGATTGCTTCAATCCTGGCGGGGCGGCTGTAACCGGCATCACATTTGCGCGGATTTCTCCTGCCGCGCGGCGCCTTTTGCGTTGGGTGTTGTCTTTGAGGTCTGCTATTCACAAATCAGATCGAACAGACGAAATGGAAAAGACATGCGCTGGAAGGGCCGCCGCGGCAGCAGCAACATCGATGACAGGCGTGGCTCGGGCCGGCGCATGCGGATGCCGTCCGGCCGGCGGGCGCGTGCCGGCGGCGGGCTGGGCCTGACCGGCATTCTCGTCGTCGCCGGGATAGCCTGGTTCATGGGCATCAATCCGCTGACGCTGCTCGGGCAACTGGAAGGCGGCGGTTTCGAAGCGCCGCGCAGCCAGAGCCAGGCGCCGCGGTCCGCCGCGGATGACGAGACGGCGCAATTCATCTCTGTTGTCCTTGCCGATACCGAAAATACCTGGCAGCAGCTGCTCGACCGGCATGGCGCCGATTATCCGGAGCCGACGCTGGTGCTGTTTTCCGGCTCTGTGCCCTCCGCCTGCGGCTACGCCAGCTCGGCCACCGGCCCGTTCTATTGCGGCGCTGACAGCAAGCTTTACATCGATCTGTCCTTCTACCGGGAGCTTGCCACGCAGCTGAACGCTCCAGGCGATTTCGCCCAGGCCTATGTTCTGGCGCATGAAGTCGGTCATCATATCCAGAACGTGCTCGGCATTCTGCCCGAGTTCCACAAGGCCAGGCGGACCATGAGCAAGGAGGAGGGCAATGCGCTTTCCGTGCGCGTCGAGCTGCAGGCGGACTGCTTCGCCGGGATCTGGGCGCATTACGCCGCCCGCCAGCAGGGGTTCGTCGAGGAGGGGGACATAGACGAGGCGCTGAATGCGGCAAGCCGCATCGGCGACGACACCTTGCAGCGGCAGTCACAGGGTTACGTGGTCCCGGAAACCTTCAACCATGGCACATCGGCGCAGCGCGCCAGTTGGTTCAAAAAGGGGTTCCAGTCCGGCCGCATCGAAGCCTGCGACACGTTCAGGGCGGAAAGCCTCTGATCCCGGCCGGATTTCCCGCGACATATGGTGCGCCACCGTCTGGCAATCCGGAAATAGCCCCACTGGTAATTTCCGGTATTTTCCGCCATATAAGGGCGATTGACCGCCAATGAGCGGGCTCGCTATCCAACAAACCAAGAAACGAAGTGCACCCGGTATGGCGTCGGACACCAGACCCTTTTTGAAAATGAACGGCCTCGGCAACGATTTCGTGGTCTGGGACGCGCGCGAAAAGCCGCTGCGTCTGGCCAGGGAGGCGATTGCCGGGCTGGGCGACCGGGAAAGCGGCATCGGCTTCGACCAGATGATCACCGTGGAACGCTCTTCCCTCGGGGTCGATGCGTTCATGCGCATTCACAACCGCGACGGCGGCGAGGTGTCGGCCTGCGGCAATGCCACCAGATGCATCGGCCGCCTGCTGATGGAGGAAACCGGCAAGGACCTGGTGACGATCGAGACAGGCGCCGGTCTTCTTCACGCATTCGATGCCGCCGGAGCACGCAATGTGACCGTGGATATGGGCGTGCCGCGCCTTGAGTGGGACCAGATCCCGCTGGCGGAGGAATTCGCCGACACGCGGGCGATCGAGCTGCAGATCGGTCCGATCGACGAGCCGATCCTGCACACGCCCTCCGTTGCCAATATGGGAAATCCCCATGCGATCTTCTGGGTGGACGATGTGGAGGCCTATGACCTTGAACGGGCCGGTCCGCTGCTGGAGCATCATCCGGTCTTTCCCGAAGGGGCCAATATCTCGCTTGCGCATGTCTTCGACGAGAACGAGATCCGCGTGAAGGTCTGGGAACGCGGTGTCGGGCTGACGTTGGCCTGCGGCACGGCGGCCTGTGCCGTCGGGGTTGCGGCCGCCCGTGACGGCAAGACCGGCCGCAAGAGCACGATCCATCTGCCCGGCGGGCCGCTGGTGATAGAGTGGCGCGAGGCCGACGGTCATGTCTTGATGACCGGTCCGACCGAAGTGGAATTCGAAGGCGAGGTCGATCTCGAAACTCTTTCCTGGCGCAGGACCGCCGCGGGCGACGGGGCACCCGAAGCAGCAGGATCCGCTCCATGAGCATCGACGTGGTCACATTCGGCTGCCGGCTCAATTCCTACGAGTCGGAAGTCATGAAACGCGAGGCGGAGGCGGCCGGCCTCAAGGACGCGATCCTTATCAACACCTGCGCGGTTACCAGCGAAGCCGTGCGTCAGGCGCGTCAGGCGGTGCGCAGGGCCCGGCGCGACAATCCGCAGGCCAGGGTGATCGTGACGGGCTGCGCCGCCCAGACCGAGGCGGAAACCTTCTCCGCGATGGAGGAAGTCGACCTGGTGCTCGGCAACACGGAAAAGCTGGAGCGCAAGTCCTATCAGGACGTTGCCGCCTTCGGCATTTCGGAAACCGAGAAGGTGCGCGTCAACGACATCATGAGCGTCGAGGAGACGGCGGGTCATCTGATCGACGGACTGGCCGGGCGAGCCCGTGCCTTCGTTCAGGTGCAGAATGGCTGCGACCACCGCTGCACCTTCTGCATCATTCCCTTCGGCCGCGGAAATTCCCGTTCGGTGCCGATGGGCGTGGTGATCGACCAGATCTCGCGCCTTGTCGCCAACGGCTACAACGAGATCGTCCTGACCGGCGTCGATATTACCTCCTATGGCGCCGATCTGCCTGGGACACCGAAGCTGGGCACGTTAAGCGCCAAGATCCTGAAAATGGTGCCGGAGCTGAAGCGGCTGCGGCTTTCCTCCATCGATTCCATCGAGGCGGATGACGATCTGATGCGGGTGATCGCGGAAGACGAGCGCCTGATGCCGCATTTCCATCTGTCGCTGCAGGCGGGCGACGACATGATCCTCAAGCGGATGAAACGGCGGCATCTGCGCGCCGATACAATCCGCTTTTGCGAGGATGTGCGCCGCGTGCGGCCGGATGTGGTTTTCGGGGCCGATATCATTGCCGGGTTCCCGACGGAAACCGAGGAAATGTTCCAGAATTCCCTGAAGATAGTCGATGAATGCGGCCTGACGCATCTGCATGTGTTTCCGTTCTCCCCGCGCCCGGGCACACCTGCCGCACGGATGCCGCAACTGCCGCGTAGTCTCATCAAGGAGCGCGGCGCGCGTCTCCGGGCCAAGGGCGAAGACGCGCTTACGCGGCATCTGGCGGGCGAGGTCGGCAAGATCCGGCCGGTGCTGATCGAAAAGGAAGGCCTTGGCCGCACGGAACAGTTCACCCAGGTTGAACTGAGTGGCGGACAAGCCGGACAGATTGTGGAAACCAGGATTATCGGCCATACCGGACGCCATCTCCTGGGCGAAGCCCTTTCCAAAGCCGCCTGAGCGGCTGAGTCGAATTCTTGAGGCGATTTCATGAGCGAGAAAAAGCGCGGGTTTCTGGGTCGGCTCTTTGGCGGCAAGGAGACGCCGGACGGCCAGGAGGAGACGGTAGCAGAAACGGCCGCGGCCGAGGCCGCCTCTCCGGAACCGGCCGGGGATGAACCCGAACTCGACGTGGAAATGGAAGTCAGGCCGGCCGCCGCGATCAATGACCCTTTCAGGCCGATCCAGATGGATGCGGCTCTCGGACGTCTGCCGGACATGCCGCCTCCTGTTCCGGTCCCCATTGACGAACCGGTCTCGACCGATGTGGCGCCTGAACCCGTGGCTGAGCCAAACAATGAGCCGGAAAATGAGCTGAGCGACGAAGCAGCGCCGGAGCCGGAACCCGCCACGGAAGAACCGAAATCCTCCTGGGTGCAGCGGCTGAAGAAGGGCCTTTCCCGGTCCTCCTCGTCGCTGACGGAAGGCATTTCGTCGATCTTTACCAAGCGCAAGCTCGATGCCTCCATGCTGGAGGAACTGGAAGATGTCCTGATCCAGGCGGATCTTGGCGTGGATACGGCAATGGCGATCACGGAAAGACTGTCGGTGGGCCGCTTCGACAAGGAAATCTCGACAGAGGACGTGCGGGCGGTTCTCGCGGAGGAAGTGGAGAAGGTTCTCGAACCGGTGGCCCGGCCACTGGATTTCACCACCGGAAAAAAGCCTCATGTGGTGCTGATGGTCGGGGTGAACGGCACCGGCAAGACCACCACCATCGGCAAGCTGTCGCAGAAACTGCGCTCTGAAGGAAAAAAAGTGATGATGGCGGCCGGAGACACGTTCCGCGCGGCCGCCGTCGAACAGCTCAGGATCTGGGCCGGGCGCACAGGCGCGGAAATCGTTGCACGCGACACTGGCTCCGATGCGGCCGGCCTTGCCTATGACGCCATGAAGGAGGCCGCGGACAAGGACATGGACGTTCTCCTGATCGATACGGCAGGGCGTCTGCAGAACAGGACCGAACTGATGGAAGAGCTGGAAAAGGTCATCCGCGTGATCCGCAAGCTCGATCCGGACGCCCCGCACACGGTTCTCCTGACCCTGGATGCAACGACCGGCCAGAACGCCCTCAATCAGGTCGAGATCTTCGGCAAGGTCGCCGGTGTCACCGGACTGGTGATGACCAAACTCGACGGCACCGCGCGCGGCGGCATTCTGGTGGCGATTGCCGCCAAACACGGCCTGCCGGTGCACTTCATCGGTGTCGGGGAAGGTGTCGCCGATCTGGAACCGTTTTCCGCGAAGGATTTCGCCGGTGCGATCGCCGGCATGGCGTGAGGATTTCCATCGGCGGTCTGCGCTCGCACCACTCCCGGTTCTCGGCTAACGTCATGCGGATCGTTCAGGAGCTGCAATTGATGCTTTCAGAAAAGGCATTTTCGACCGGGCGTGTTGAAACCACTGCGGTCGGCAAGTTGCTCATGCTGGCGGTGGTGGCGTGCTGTCTCACTGCCGTTCCGCAACGAGCCGCCGCACAATCGGAGACGCAGCCGGCAACGATCGCCGCGGAGACAAATGCTTCTGACGATCGTGCCATTCAGCGCCGCATCCACGGCATATTCGAAGAGCTGGAAGGTCTGGAAAAAATCACGGTTTCCGTCAAATCAGGCGTTGTGACGCTGCAGGGAACCGTTGCGGAAACGCCGCTGGCCAACCAGGCCAGGGAACTGGCCGGACGCGTCGACGGTGTTGTCGCCATCAGGAACGAATTGCGCGAAGAGACCGCGCTCGAGGAGCGGCTGGTTCCCGCATACGAGCGCCTGCAGGCCCGGGCGTTCCAGGCGCTCAATTACATTCCCCTCGTACTGGTTTCAGGTGTGCTGTGGTTTCTCGTCAGCTTTGCCGGCTATCTGGTCGCCGGACTGCAATGGCCATGGAACCGGCTGGCGCCGAATGCTTTCATTGCCGATCTGCTCAGACAGATCATCAGGATATTGTTTTTTGTCATCGGCATCGTTCTCGCGCTCGACGTGCTGGGCGCAACCGCTGTGATCGGAACGTTGCTCGGCGCGGCCGGTATCGTGGGACTGGCGGTCGGTTTCGCGGTCCGCGACACGGTCGAAAATTATATCGCCAGCATCATGCTGAGTATCCGGCAACCCTTCAGCCCCAAGGATTTCGTGAAGATCGAAAATTTCGAAGGAATCGTGATCAGACTTACCTCGCGGGCAACCATCCTGATGGAAATGGACGGCAATCACATTCGCATCCCGAACGCAATCGTCTTCAAGAGCACGATCATCAACTACACGGTGAACCCCCAGCGCCGCTTCACCTTCGAACTTGGCGTCGATGCGGAGAGCGAACTGGACAAGGCTCTTCAGATCGGTCTGGAAACCATCGCCTTGCAGGACTTTGTACTGAAAGACCCTTCGCCGGATGCCTGGATCGACAGGGTTGGGGATTCAAACGTGCTTCTCATATTCGCCGGATGGATCGACCAGAACAAAACCGATTTTCTGAGAGCCCGTTCGGAGGCGATGCGGCTGGTCAAGCAAGCGCTTGAAACCAACGGGTTTTCATTGCCGGAGCCGATTTATCGCCTTCGCTTTGACAGCGATGTCTTCGTCCCGCGCCCCGGGGAAGACGCGGAAAAGCGAACGGCTCCCCGTCGGGCACAGCAAGCGAAGAAACAGCGTACGGCGAAAATGGGCAAGGCCAAGGACACAGGTGCCGACAAGGATCTCGAAAAGCGCATCGACGAAGAGCGCATGACGTCGGGATCCGAAGACCTTCTCGACGATACAGCGCCTAAGGAATTCGGATCGAACTCGCCGCAATCCTAGCGGTATTTACCTGGCCCGCAGGTGCATTGCGTTGTGTCTGTGAATGTGTGGTTCGACTGGAAACAACCTGTGGGCCGGATGCTGATTGGACGGTCGGGGGGAAACCGTTGAAATTTTTTTGTTCAGCACCCGGCCCGGCGGTCTTGGGGCCTGGGAGTTTGGGGTCAGGTATGGGGCAACGTGATCAGGCCAGTCCGATGAAGGACAGGATCGCGCCGACGACGACTACGAGGCCGACGAGATAAATGATGTTATGCATTTCTCTCTCCTTGTTCCGCAAAGAGAACGTGCCAGCCGGACATTGGTTCCCCGGCAGCAAGATTTTTTCTGAAAAAAGAAATGTTGAGGTCCGGCGGGCTTAGAGTATGTCGCGTTAAATTGAATTCAGGAAGTCGCCCGAACGCATTTGCAATGCAAACGCTGCCTCGGGCGTCTTCCTGAATCCGCTTAAACGCGACACGCTCTAATTACCCGGCTCCCAGCCTTCAGGCGCCATTTCAAATCCTTCGAACCGGAAACCCGGCGCGACGGTGCAGCCCACGAGCGTCCAGGACCCCAGCGAGCGCGCCTGCTGCCAGCCGTCACGGGGGACGACGCCTTGCGGACGCTGCCCGGCGGCAAGATCGTTGCCGATCGCAAGGATCTGTTTTGTCCGGCCATCGGGACTTATTGAGAGTTCCAGCGGAGCGCCTGCGTACCAGTGCCAGGTCTCGACTGCGTCGACCCTGTGCCAACGGGACAGCACGCCTTCCGGCAGCAGGAAATAGATCAGCGTCGATGCCGCGCGGCCGCTCTCGTCGGTCACCTCGTCGCGGAAGGTCTCGGCATAAAAGCCGCCTTCGGGATGCGGCTGCATCCGAAGGAGAGCGCTAACCTCTTCGGCGGTCATTTCCGGGCTGGCGGGCATCTGGGGTCCTTGAAACGGAGTTTCGACGGCAAACGAGCTTCCGGTCGCGATCCGCTCAGGTGGATTTGGTTTCCGTGCAAAAGGCAAGATCGTCAATGGTCTCGCGCAAGGCGGCAACAACTTCCTCGTAGAGCAACTGCATGTCCAGCTTGTGTCCGCCGCCCTGCTGGAGCGGTATGGATTCAGCCTGGCTGACGATGCGGCTGACCACGTCCTTTGCCCGCTGTTCGGCAGATCGCGAAAGATGATTTTCGCTGGTCGAAGGTGTCATGGTAACTGCCCCCTCATGAGTCCGTACCCCAGTGCATATGGGGGCGAAGACCGGGGTTTTAAGGCTTACGTCGAATAAAAGATGGGGTCGCGGCCCGGACGTGAACAATCGGAAAAAGTCAGGCGTTGTCCTTTCGGGTGCGGATTTCGGCGAAGATCTCGGCGGCGGATTTGCCTGTCATGCCCAGTGCCGCGGCCACGGTGGGCTCGGCGGCGCGCAGAAAGGGGTTGGCCGCCTTTTCCCGTGCCATCGTGGTCGGCAGCGTTGGCGCGTTCCTGGACCGCAACTCCGCGACTTCCTGCGCGCGAGCCTTCAGGTCGGCATTTTCAGGTTCGATGGTCAGGGCAAACCTGGCATTGGCTTCGGTATATTCGTGGCCGCAGTAGATGGCGGTGTCGTCCGGCAGTTTTCGGGCCAGCTTGGAAAGGGATGACCACATCATTTCCATATCGCCCTCAAAGACCCGGCCGCAGCCGAGCGAGAACAACGTGTCGCCTGTATGGGCGAACCCGATGGAGGGAATATACCAGGAAATCTGGTCGAGCGTGTGTCCGGGTGTTGCGATCGCGGTGATCTCATAGGGGCCGCACAGCACACCGTCTCCGTCTTCCACGGTGCGGTCGAGTTCGGCTATCTTCTGGCGGGAACGCTCCGGACCGATCACCCGCGCACCGGTTTTCTGCTTGAGCTCTCCAAGCCCCTGCACATGATCCCAATGGTGATGAGTGATGAGAATGTGGGTGAGCTTCCAGCCCTTCTCCTCCAGCGCCTGCTCGTAGGCGCCGGCATGGGGCACGTCGAAGGCGATGGTCGTCCCGCTCTCGGTATCATGAACAAGCACGCCAAAATTAGCGTCCAGGCAGGTGAACTGATGGATTTGCGTGGTGTCGCTCACGGCCATGAAAAGGCTCCTGCAGTGATTGGCGGATTGAAACCTACAGTGTCAAAGAGATGGCTTGAGAGCAAGGCAAGAGAGCTTGCGCTTTCGCTCCGTTCCCTGTTCAATCGCGACCGGCTGTAACCTGAAGGGCATAGGTTCACGACCTGATGTATCTCGACGTCGTCCATCTGCGCGCTTTTTACGATTTACCGCTTGGACGGCTGTTGCGGGGCCTGATCGGGACGCCTATCCGTAAAATGTGGCCGGACCTGAAAGGTCAGAGCCTTCTGGGCATTGGTTACGCCGGACCGTTCATGCGGCCCTATCTCGACAAGGCCGAGCGGGTGATCGCCGCGATGCCGGCTCCGCAGGGAGCGGTTCCCTGGCCCCGGGAAAAGAACAGCAGCGCCTGTACTCTCGTCGAGGACGACGCCCTGCCGTTTCCAGATGCCTATTTCGACCGGATCATGCTGGTCCATGCGCTGGATCACTGTGCGGATCCGGCCGCTCTGCTGAGGGAGGCGTGGCGGGTTCTCGCGCCGGGCGGGCGACTGATCGCCGTCGTGCCGAACAGGCGCGGGCTGTGGGCGCAGTCGGAGTTGTCGCCCTTCGGCTACGCACGCCCCTATTCGGGGAGCCAGCTCAAGGAGCTCCTGAAGACCTGCCAGTTCAATGTCCTGGAGGACAGGGAAGCCCTGTTCATGCCGCCTTCCCGGGCTCGCTTCATTCTGCGGGCGGCGCGGACCTGGGAAGGTATCGGCCGCCGGATGTGGCCCGCCTTCGGTGGCATATTGATCATGGAAGCGGAAAAGCTGGTGTTCAAGAGTCTGCCCGCCGACGGCAAGAAAAGCCGGCTGAGGGTGCTGCGGCCGGTCTTCCTTCCCGAAGGTGTCGCAACGGGGCTGAAACCGGTGAGGGCCGTACAGCCGTCAATCGGGACAAAGCAGCACATCGGTTCCCAGGTCATTACGGACAAGTGAGGCAAAGCCGAACGCGGATCGGGAACGACGGCTGGACAGGTTTCGGTTCAGACGTTCCGGTTACCGCTTCAGCAGAAAGACAGCCTGTTCGGCGACGATGTTCCAGACCCACCAGGGGGCGTTGATCGGGATCTTGTTGCCTTTGCCGCTGAGAGCGACCGCCTTTTCGACATCGGCGTCCAGTTCGTGGCAGAGGGCAACGAAATCCCTTAGCGAACAGAAATGAATGTTCGGCGTGTCGTACCATTCGTAGGGCAGGTATTTGGTCACGGGCATGCTGCCGCGAAACAGGAGCTGCGCCCTGTTGCGCCAATGGGCGAAATTCGGGATCGATACGATCACTTCCTTACCGATGCGCAGGAGTTCACTCATCACCTGTTTCGGTGCGCGGGTCGCCTGCAGGGTCTGGCTGAGGATGGCAACATCGAAGGCCCGGTCGGGATAGTCGGAAAGGTCGGTGTCCGCGTCGCCCTGGATGACCGAGAGGCCCCGGGCGACGCAGCGGTTGACACCTTCCTGGGAAAGCTCAATGCCGCGTCCGTCCACCTGCCGGTCGCGAGTCAGCAGATCGAGCAGCGCACCGTCTTCCGAACCGATGTCGAGCACACGGGCGCCTTGCGGCACCAGCGAGGCCACCACCTTGTGGTCGCCGCGGATTTCACCGGGTCCGGTCTTTGTCGGGGAAAGGTTCATGACCGGGGCTCCACCTCTTCACCGGGAGCCGGAAGGCCGCGTGCCCGGGCCGCGCCGGTTATGAAGCCGCTGATGGTCTGAAACATTTCAGGCACGTCCAGAAGGAACGAGTCGTGCCCGCGGTCGCTTTCGATCTCGACAAAGGAGACGTTCGCGGCGGCGGCGTTCAGCGCCTTGACGACCTGACGGCTTTCGGAGGTCGGAAACAGCCAGTCGGAGGTGAAAGACATGACGCAAAAGCGGGTCCTGGTATCCTTGAAGGCGTTCGGCAGCGATCCGCCGAATTCCTGGGCCAGATCGAAATAGTCCATTGCGCGGGTCACATAGAGATAGGAATTCGCGTCGAAGCGGTCGACAAAGGTCATGCCCTGGTGGCGCAGGTAGCTCTCGATCTGGAAATCTGCGTCGAAACCGAATGTCAGGTGGTCCCGGTCCTGAAGGTTGCGGCCGAATTTCTGGTGCAGGGATTCATCGGACATGTAGGTGACATGAGCGGCCATGCGCGCGATGGCGAGACCCTTGGTCGGGCGGACGCCTTCCTGGATGTAATTGCCGGCGCGCCAGTCCGGGTCGGCCATGATCGCCTGACGGCCAACCTCGTGAAAGGCAATGTTCTGCGACGTGTGGCGGGCGGCCGCGGCAATCGGCACGGCGGCGAAGACCCGCTCCGGATAGTTCACCGCCCATTGCAGCACCTGCATGCCGCCCATGGAGCCGCCGATCACCGCAAAAAGCGTTTCGATCTCCAGATGATCGAGCAGCCGTGCCTGGGCGCGGACCATGTCGCGGATCGTCACCACCGGAAGATCCAGTCCGTATGGCGCGCCTGTCAGCGGGTTCAGCGTTGCCGGGCCCGTCGTGCCAAGACAACCGCCCAGCACGTTGGCGCAGATGACGAAATAATGGTTTGTGTCGATCGGCCTGCCCGGACCGACCATCAGGCTCCACCAGCCGGGCTTGCCGGTCACCGGATTGGTCGACGCGGCATACTGGTCGCCGGTCAGCGCATGGCAGACCACGACGGCGTTGGTCTTGTCCGCATTCAGTTCGCCATAGGTCTCGTAGGCGATCTGCCAGGGACCGAGCCTGACACCCGAATCCAGCTCCAGCGCTTCGTCCGCCGAAAAACGCACGAGCTTGCTGGAAGGTGTTTCGACTTCGCTCGCCTTGAGATCTTCGGTGGCAGCGGAATTGGCTCTATCAGCGGACATGGTTTTTATGAATTTGCTCTTTGTCGTTCCGGGTGAATTTCCTGACCGATTGCAAAGATTCGGGCCTGACAGGTGCGCCAGCCAGACTGGCGACCTAGCCGCGCGAAGTCGCCTGAGTCAATGTTTTCTTTTGCGTTTGAGCGATCACATGCCTATGACTATGCGCCGCTGAACCGAAAAAGAAGGCCGGAGCCTCACATGTCTCAATTGCCGGACAGCGGACTGGCGCTGGACGATTTGCGAACGCGCATCGATGCCATCGACGCGCGCATCCACGCCGCTCTGATGGAGCGCGCGCAAGCTGAATCCGGTTTCGCCGCCGCCTCCCTTTCCGCAGGCGGAACAAGCGCTCTGTTTCATCCCGAACGCGATGCGGACATGATGCGCCAGATGGTGGAACGGCACGAGGGCGACCTGCCGCTGGTCACCGTGGAGCATCTCTGGCGCGACATCATCTGTGCCTGTACCAGTCTTCAGTCGGATACGGCCGTGCATCTCGATGGCGGCGCCGAACTGATCGACATGCTGGATCTGGCCCGGTTCTACTTCGGGTTTTCGGTCGAACTGGTTCCCGGCAGCGATGCGGCCGATGTCGTCGGCGCCGTTGCCGTCTCACAGGGCGATCTGGGCCTTGTCGCCCTGACCGACCGCGCGGAAATGCCCTGGTGGCGGGAACTGAGCGAGGCCGGAGCCCTGGTGCGGGCACGCCTCCCCTTTCTGGTTCTGGACGAAAGGCCCGCGGATCTTCCGGCTCTGGTCCTCGCCCAGGCGGACAGTCTTGTCGAGACTGCCGATATTGCCGTATATGACGCGCGCTGGACGGATCTTCTGCCTGGAAGACTGATGGATCAGGGCATCGAAGTGCTGAGTTTCTTCCGCTCCGCGAGTGGCGTTGACGCGCTGATTGCGATTTCAGCAGACCTGCCGGAAGAAGACGTTTTCAAGGCTTGCGTCGCGGCGGGCGCCGAACCGGAGGTCTTGAGACGTGTCGGCGGATATGCCGCGCCGATCGACGGCAACGGCGATCCGGACGAAACATTCGAGCCGGAGGACGATGCCGGGTTGGGCGAAGGGGACGTTCGGAAATGAACGAGATTGCAACAGTGACACAAGCTCAAGAAACCGGGACAGCGCGTCCCAGGCCCAGACCCAGGGCAGGCGTTCTGGATATCGCAGCTTACGTGCCGGGAAAATCCAAGGGCTCGCACGGCAAGACCGTGCACAAGCTTTCGTCCAACGAAACACCGCTCGGCACCAGCGCGGCCGCCAGGGCCGCCATCGAGGATGTTGCCCGACATCTGGAACTCTATCCGGACGGCTCCGCGTCCGAATTGCGCTCGGCCATTGGCGATGTCTACGGGCTCAATCCCGAGCGGATCATCTGCGGCGCCGGATCGGATGAAGTTCTCAGTCTGCTGGCCTACGGCTATCTCGGGCCGGGCGATGAGGCAATCTATTGCGAGCACGGCTTCCTGGTTTACGACATCGCCATCCGGGCAGCGGGAGCGACCCCGGTGGTCGCCCCGGAAACCGGTCTGACGACGGATGTCGACGCGATCCTTGCCCGGGTGACGGACAAGACGAAGATGGTCTTCATCGCCAACCCGAACAATCCCACCGGCACCTATCTGCCTTTCGAGGAAGTCAGGCGCCTGCATGAAGGCCTGCCGGCGGATGTGCTGCTGGTGCTGGACGCGGCCTATGGAGAATATGTCCGCCGGAACGACTATGAAAGCGGGATCGAGCTTGCCGCGACAGCCGACAACGTCTTCATGACCCGGACCTTTTCGAAGATCTACGGCCTTGCCAGTCTGCGCCTCGGCTGGGGTTTCGGCCCGGCGCATGTCATCGACGCGCTAAACCGCATCCGGGGGCCGTTCAATGTTTCCAGCGTGGCTATCGCGGCGGGCATTGCGGCCGTCAGGGACCGGGAGTTCGTTGCACTCTCGGTGGATCACAATGACAAATGGCTCCCCTGGCTGACATCCGAGCTGGAGAAGCTTGGTTTGAGGGTCACGCCAAGCGTCGGTAATTTCGTGCTGATCCACTTCCCGGAAGAAGACGGCAAGCGGGCGGTGGATGCGGATGCCTATCTTCTGGAGCGCGGCTGCGTGTTGCGTCTCGTCGGCAATTACGGCCTGCCGAACGCCCTGCGCATGTCCGTCGGCTCGGAAGACGCCAACCGGACCGTCGTTGCGCATCTGAAAGATTTCCTGGGATAGCCTGAAAGCAATACGAGACACTATGACCGGTACTCCCCTCTTTGAACGCATGGCCCTGATCGGGATCGGCCTGATCGGTTCTTCCCTCGCGCAGGTCGCCCGCCAACGTGGTCTGGTTGGGGAAATCGCGATTTCCACACGTTCGCCGGAAACCTTGCGGCGGGCCGAGGAACTGGATCTGGGGGACATCTATTCACTGGACGCCGCTGTCGCGGTGGAAGGCGCAGATCTGGTGATTTTATGCGTGCCGGTCGGTGCGAATGAATCGGTGGCGAAATCGATTGCTCCGGGCCTGAAGAAAGGCGCTATCCTGACGGACGTCGGCTCGACCAAGGGTTCGGTGATGGAGCAAGTCAGCCCGCATGTGCCGGACGGCGTGCATTTCATCCCCGGGCACCCGATCGCCGGCACGGAGGAATCCGGCCCGGACGCCGGTTTTGCCACGCTGTTCGATCAACGCTGGTGCATCCTGACCCCGCCGGAAAACGTGGATAGCGAGGCGCTGGAAAAACTCAGCGCCTTCTGGCGCGGCTGTGGCTCCGACGTCGACAAGATGGACGCCAAACACCACGATCTGGTGCTGGCCATCGTCTCGCACCTGCCGCATCTGATCGCCTACAACATCGTCGGCACGGCCGACGATCTGGAAACTGTCACCAAGTCGGAAGTGATCAAGTATTCCGCGTCGGGCTTTCGCGACTTTACCCGCCTTGCCGCATCCGATCCGACCATGTGGCGGGATGTCTGCCTGCACAACAAGGACGCGATCCTGGAAATGCTGTCGCGGTTTTCCGAAGACCTCTCCGCCATGCAGCGGGCCATCCGCTGGGGCGACGGACAGACGCTGTTCGACCTCTTTACCCGCACCCGCAGCATCCGACGATCGATCATCGAAGCAGGCCAGGAAACCGACGCACCCGATTTCGGCCGCCACGCCAAGGACTGACCGGCGTTCAGTTTGTGCGGCTGACAATGAATTCGGCGATGGCCGTCAGGGTCCGCGCTTTCGCGCCATAGGGTTTCAGCAGGGTTTCGGCTTCCTGAAGCAGGCGGGCGAGTTCCTGCCGTGTTTTTCCGGCACCCCACAGACCGACCAGCGTCGCCTTGCCCGCTTCGGCGTCCTTGCCGGTGGCCTTGCCCATGGTTTCCGGGCTTGCCTCGACATCCAGAAGATCGTCGGCGAGCTGGAAGGCGAGACCGATCAGTTCTCCGAACCGGGTCAGGCGGTCGACATCCGTTTCCGGGGCATCGGCGAGTATCGCGCCCGCCCGGCAGGCGTGGCGTAACAGGGCGCCGGTTTTCATGGACTGCAATTGCCGGATTTCGGCTTCCGAGCGAGCCCGGTGCTCGGAGTCCAGATCGAGCATCTGGCCGCCGGCCATGCCGCCGATGCCCGCGGCGCGGGACAGTTCCCGGCAAAGGCGCAGGCGCACCGCCGGATCGGCATGGACGATGTCCTCGCAGAGCACGTCAAAGGCCAGTGTCAGCAGCGCGTCACCGGCCAGGATCGCTGCCGCCTCGTCATAGGCCTTGTGAACTGTCGGCTGACCGCGACGCAGGTCGTCGTCATCCATTGCCGGCAGGTCGTCGTGAACCAGCGAATAGCAGTGAACAAGCTCAAGAGCGCAGGCGGCCTGCAGCACACCGGCATCGTCCCGCCCGAACAGCCTTGCCGCTTCCAGCACAAGGACCGGACGCAGGCGTTTGCCACCGTTCAGGGCGCCGTGGCGCATGGCGGCGAGAAGGCGCGGCGGTCGCACGGTCTCCCCGCTCAACGCGGCAGCGCTCGTCAAACGGTCGAGAACAGTCTCCACATTCCCTGCCTGCACGGCGAGATGCTGCTGCAATTCAAAGGTCACGAAGGGCTCCAGAGCGAATCAGAGACTGGTGAAATGAAGGATTTAGCCGCGGTTTGATCACGCATCGCTCAGGGTCTGGAAGCAAAAGCGCAGGACGGAGCTTTCTTTCAAGGGATCGCGCAGCCGCGAACCGGATCGCCACACCAATAAGAACCTAACGTCAGAGCCAGATTGACGGGCCTTGTCCCGCTCTCTCAAGAGGTCTCTGGACACCTGTCTCGGGGCACGATCCGGCTTGAATCCAAGCCCGGTGTCGTCAGGGCGATTACCGCAATATTTGACAGTGTTTAGATTACTTAGCAATTTTAAGCCGTTGCTTTCTTTTTTGGAGACTTGTCTCATGAGACTGCTGTCGAAACTCCTTCGGTCCGTTATCAAACGTGGCCGGCTACGCGTTTATGACGCATCCGGTGTGCTCCATGAATTCGGCTCCGGAGAAGACGGCCCGATTGTAACCATCCGGCTTCACGATAAAAAGCTCCACCGCGCGCTTTTTTTCAATCCCGAGCTCGCGGCGGCGGAAGGCTATATGGATGGCTCGCTTACCCTGGAGGAAGGGTCTACCTGCTACGATCTCCTGCACCTGGTTTTCATCAATGAGGATCCCGTCGAAACTCATCCTTTGGGAAAGCTGCTTCCCGTGCACTGGGAGGCGCTCAGACGGTATCTGCATCTGAACGGGGTCGAGCGGGCGAAAGAACAGGCCCGGCGTCACTACGACCTCTCAACCGAGCTTTACCGGCTGTTTCTCGACGAGGGCCTGAACTACAGCTGCGCCTATTACACCGATCCGCAGGACAGCCTGGAAACCGCCCAGGCGGCGAAACTGACCCATCTGGTCGCCAAACTGAACCTGGAACCGGACATGAAGGTCCTGGAGATCGGCGGCGGCTGGGGATCGCTGGCCATTCGCATGGCGCAGGCCGGCGCGCGCGTGACATCCCTCAATGTGTCTCCGGAACAGGTGAAGGTTGCCGAGGCACGCGTGAAGGAAGCGGGCCTGGAAGACAGGGTCACCTTCGTCCTGAAGGATTACCGGGAATTCGAAGGCCGGTTCGACCGGATCATTTCCGTCGGAATGATGGAACATGTCGGGATGGGTCAGCTCGACGCATATTTCGGCAAGGTGCGCGATTGCCTGACCGGGCGCGGATATGCCGTCATCCATTCCATTGGACGCATGACCCCTCCGGGGATCACAGGCCCTTTCATCAGCAAATACATTTTTCCCGGTGGGTATGTCCCCGCCTTGTCGGAAGTTTTTGCGTCCACCGAGCGGATCGGGTTATGGGTCTGCGATGCGGAAATCCTGCGGCTGCACTATTACTACACCATTCGTGACTGGCGGCAGCGTTTCCAGGAGAAGCGGGACGTGGTCGCGGGGCTTTATGATGAAAATTTCTGCAGAATGTGGGAGTTTTACCTGAGTGCCGTCGAATTGGGGTTCCTGCACGGCTCAAACATGGTCTTCCAGCTTCTTCTGTCGAAAGAGCTGGATGCGGTTCCGGTCGTCCGGGACTTCATGGTCGACAACGAACGGAAACTGAATGGCAAGGTGTAACCTGCATGCCCCGCACTCACCACATGTCCCGCCGGTCAGGGCGGAAGGCGGTGCGGCCCATCGGTGTGGCGCGGCAGGAAACCTCGGACGGGGTGCTCCGGCAGCAACATCTGTATCAGCCGGGCCGAAGGGGCTGTAGGAGATGCCGCCCAGACCCACGCCGGGAGGGACATCCGGCACCGGTAAAAGATCCCGGAAGGCAGGTTTCTGGCGCGTTGTTCGCAAGCGTATCTTTCAGGTGCTGCTCGTTCTGATCTTTCTGCCGCCCGTACTGACCGTCATCTATTCGGTGGTGCCGCCGGTGAGCACGCTGATGATCGGCCGCTATGTCCAGTTTCTCTGGGTCGACCGGCAATGGGTGCCTCTGGGGGAGATATCGCCCAACCTGATCAAGTCCGTGATTACCTCCGAGGACAGCGGCTTTTGTGAAAACCACGGGGTGGAATGGGACGCGCTGCAGGATCAGGTGGAGGCCCTGAGTGACGGGGAAAAACCGCGCGGTGCCAGCACTCTCACCATGCAGACGGCGAAAAACCTGTTCCTGTGGGGCGACCGCTCCTATTTCCGCAAGGCTCTGGAACTCCCGTTGGCGGTGATGATCAATGCCATTCTTTCCAAGAAGCGTGTCCTGGAAATCTATCTGAACATCGCCGAGTGGGGCGAAGGTGTCTTCGGCGCGGAGGCCGCGGCCCAGGCCTGGTTCGGCAAACCGGCAAGGGACCTCACGCGGACGGAGGCGGCCCGCCTTGCCACGGCGCTTCCCAATCCGCTTGCCCGCAACCCCGCGAAACCGGCACCCGGACACCGGCGGCTGGCCGCGACCAATCTTGCCAGGGTCAACGCGGCGGGCCCTATTTTCGGGTGTGTTCTGGGGAAATAGGACAAAGGTTTTGCCCCGCGAAACGGCTTGTTTCCTTGGGAAAAAGAATTTTTCGTCTTTGGGGTGGCAAAACACCGGCGTTGCCTGTATAACGCCGCCCATTCCAACACGTTGCGTGCTACCACGCCCCGGGCAACCCGGTCCGGGCCGCGCGGTTATGGACCACGGAGAAAATAAAATGGCCGTTCCAAAGAGAAAAACGTCGCGTTCCAAGCGCGGTTTTCGTCGTTCCACGGACGCCCTGAAGCAGCCGACTTACGTCGAGGACAAGGATTCGGGCGAACTTCGCCGTCCGCATCACGTTGACCTGAAGACCGGCATGTACCGGGGCCGTCAGATCCTGACTGCAAAAGAAGAGGCGTAAAGCCCCGATTTGCTTTCGAGCCGGATCGCCGCATGGCAAAACAGGATTGAGGCTGGCTTGTTCGACAGGCCGGCCTTTTTCTTGTCCGGAGCGCTGCAACATGAGCGTTCCCTCCGACTTTAGAATGGAGGAGCGTCTTGAATTGGCCCTCAAGATCGTGTCAGCTCCCGGCGTTCCACCCAATCCGGGTCCGTTCATTCCGGGAGCCGCCGCATGCGCCTTTTCTCCGCCATTCCTTTCACGCTGTTCGCACTTCTGATCTACAACGCCTTTGCCTTCACGGCGGGCGCAGCCGATCCTGCCTTCTGGGCCCGGCCGGTGATCAGTATCGCGATGGTCTCCGGCACGACATTCGAGCTTCTGGCAAGCGACCTGCTTATTACCGCCGGCCTGTTCTTTCTGTTCATAGAAATCCTGAAAGCAACGCGCATCGGTACGACTGCGCTGCTCGACCACATGTTCTCGGTTCTGGTGTTTGTCGCCTATCTGGTGGAATTCCTGGTGGTGCAAGAAGGAGCGACATCGGTCTTCTTCATCCTGATGGCGATTGCCCTGATCGACGTGATCGCCGGCTTTTCCATCTCCATCACCGGTGCCCGCCGGGACGTGTCCTTCGGGCACGGGGACATGCATTAAGAGCCCGACTGCGCGTCACGCGCACTCAGTTGAAAAATCGCACAGGGGACGACCGCTTCAAGCGTCGCCGGGTTTATCCGGGATTGCGTGTTTCTGGATCAGAGGCAGTTGCGTCAGCGTGAAGAGGAGAGTGATCGGCAGGATGCCGAAGACCTTGAAGCTGACCCAGAAATCGGTCGAGAAGCTGCGCCAGACAATTTCGTTGATCGCGGCCAATACGAAAAAGAACACGCCCCAGCGGAAAGTCAGCTTGCGCCAGCCCTCGTCGGTCAGCTGGAAGGCGCTGTCGAAGACGTAGCCGAGCAATGCCTTGCCGAACAGCAGGCCGCCCAGAAGAATGGAGCCGAACAGGCAATTGACGATGGTCGGCTTCAGTTTGATGAACAGATCGTCATGCAGCCACAGCGTCAGGGCACCGAAGACCAGCACGACGACACCGGACACCAGCGGCATGATCGGCAGGCGCCTGGTCAGCCACAGCGACACTATCAGCGAGACGGTGATGGCCACCATGAAGGCGGCGGTCGCCAGAAAGATCGGCTTGCCGACCGCCTGCAGCGCGGGAAACGCGGCCGCGATCTGTTCCCCCCTGGCATTGAACAGGAAGAACACGCCAAGCGGACCGAGCTCCAGCGCCAGTTTCAAGAGCGGCGATATTTCCTTGCGGGTCGGATCGTTCGGGCCGTGTTCGAATTCCATCTCGGTGTCTCATCCCGTTGCTGGCTTGCAATGCACCGGACATAGGTGATGCCAGGTGCCGGGGTCAAGCTTTGCGGGTTCGTTACAGGCGGAGGAACCGCCTTTCCGCCGGCAGGCCAGGAGTTTCGCTCCCGTAAATGAAAAGGCGCCCGAAGCGGACGCCTTTCCAAGCAGGGGACCTTGCCTGAAGTGCGTTGGTTCAACCGTTGGCGATGTACTGGCCACCGTTGATCGTGAGCACCGAGCCGGTCATGAAGGCGGCACTGTCGGAGGCAAGATAGACGACTGTCTGGGCGATTTCCTCCGGATGGCCGAGACGGCCGACCGGGATGTTGGCGACGATCGATTCCAGCACCTTTTCCGGCATGGCCGCGACCATTTCGGTGTTGATGTAGCCCGGGCAGATGCAGTTGACGGTGATGCCCTTAAAGGCGTTTTCCTGCGCCAGCGCCTTGGTGAAGCCGATGACGCCGGCCTTGGCGGCGGAATAGTTGGTCTGGCCCATCTGACCCTTCTGGCCGTTGATGGACGAGATGTTGATGATGCGCCCCGCGCTGCGGCCGCGCATGCCGTTGATCACCGGATGTGTCATGGTGAACATGGAGTCGAGGTTGGTCGACAGCACCGCGCGCCACTGATCGAAATCCATCTTGTGGAACATGCCGTCGCGGGTGATGCCGGCATTGTTGACGAGAACCTCGACCGGGCCCAGCTCTTCTTCCACCCGGGCCACGCCGGCGGCGCAGGCTTCAGGATCGCAAACATCCCATTTGTAAACGTGAATGCCGGTTTCGGCCTTGAAGGCCTCCGCTTTTTCGGTATTGCCGGCATAGGTGGCCGCCACAGTGTAACCTGCGTCCTTCAGACCGCGCGAAATCGCTTCGCCGATGCCCCGTGTCCCACCAGTGACCAATGCGACCTTGCTCATTCCCCTTCCTCCTCAACTTCCGGTTCCGGCCCCTTCGGGCTCTCTGACCAACCTGCTTTCATGTGCAGCCACATGAAAGCGGAAAGCTGATCGGTTTTAGTCTTTTCGAGCTGCCTGACCGCGTTTGTGGATAGCGGTCAGTGCTTGGCGGTCAGGTTTTGCCTGACTTCTGTTGTTGAGCCATGGCCGGTGGGTAACCGGCCATGATCCAGGTCAACCGGATCAGCGAACGTCCAAAAGCTGATCGATCTTGAAACGATAGAGCATCTCATGAGCGTTAGTTGAACGCAGGATGCTCCAGCAATTATCGTTCCAGGCACATGGCGACGCCCATGCCGCCACCGATGCACAGGGTGGCGAGGCCTTTCCTGGCGTCGCGCCGGACCATCTCGTGCAGCAGAGTTGTGAGGATGCGGGCGCCGGAAGCGCCGATCGGATGGCCGATGGCGATCGCGCCGCCATTGACGTTGACGACGTCCGGGTTCCAGCCCATGTCCTTGTTGACGGCACAGGCCTGGGCGGCGAAGGCTTCGTTGGCCTCGACAAGGTCAAGATCGGCGGCGGACCAGCCGGCCTTTTCCAGTGCCTTGCGGGAAGACGGGATCGGGCCGGAGCCCATGATTGCCGGGTCGACGCCCGCGGTTGCCCAGGACGCGATGCGGGCGAGCGGGGTCAGGCCGCGCTTTTCCGCTTCCGCCGCGCTCATGACCACCAGGGCGGCGGCGCCGTCATTGAGGCCGGAAGCGTTCGCCGCGGTGACCGAGCCGTCCTTGGTGAAGGCCGGGCGCAGCTTGGCAACGCTTTCGAGCGTGGCGCCGTGACGGATATACTCGTCGTCCTCGACCACACGCTCGGCCCTGCGTTCGGTCACCGTGACCGGTGTAATCTCATCCTTGAACCTGCCGGCCTTTTGCGCGGCCTCGGCCTTGTTCTGGGATGCGACGGCGAATTCGTCCTGCTGCTCGCGGCTGATCTGCCATTTCTGGGCGACATTCTCGGCGGTCTGACCCATGTGGTAGCCGTTGAAGGCATCCCAGAGGCCGTCCTTGATCATGGTGTCGATCATCTTGTAGTCGCCCATCTTGTAACCCGCGCGCATATGGGCGCAGTGCGGGGACAGCGACATGCTTTCCTGGCCGCCGGCCATCATGATCGTGGCGTCGCCGGCCATGATCTGCTGCGCGGCGATGGCGACGGTGCGCAGGCCGGACCCGCACACCTGGTTGAGGGTCCATGCGGTGGCGCTGTCGGGGATGCCGGCATTGATGGCGGCCTGGCGTGCCGGGTTCTGGCCCTGCCCCGCGGTCAGCACCTGGCCAAAGACGACTTCGTCGATGTCGCCCGCCTCCACGCCGGCCTTTTCCAGGGCGGCCTTCATGACGAGGGCGCCCAGATCATGCGCCGGTGTGTTGGCAAAAGCTCCATTGAAGGACCCGACAGGCGTGCGGGTCGCGCTGACAATGACAATATCGGTGGAAGCGCTCATCATACTCTCCAGGACTTGAGGTCGATTGGCCGTAGCAGGCTGTTGGCTCTACGGAAACTTGGGACCCTTGACGATGGATGGACTAGAAACCGCAGTAGCATTCGTGTCAACCGTAACACCCCTTATCGGCGGGCTGTTTTCGCATTCGCGGCATCATCCTTTTGGTGGCGTCTATAAAAAGAGTGGCACGATCCGATATGATTGGCTTAGTCTCAGGTACGGAGGTGACGGCAGAACGGCGAAGGTCTTGTCGTCAAATGGGAAACGAGCCGTAAGGCTGACAGGCGGAAGTGACGAATGGCTAAAACCAGCGAGCCGACAATCATCAAGAAATACGCCAACCGGAGGCTCTACAATACGGGCACCAGCACCTATGTGACGCTTGAGGATCTGGCGGTGATGGTGAAGGGCGAAGAGGACTTTGTGGTCTTCGATGCGAAAAGCGGCGACGACATCACCCGGTCCGTCCTGACACAGATCATTTTCGAGCAGGAAGGCAAGGGGCAGAACCTGCTTCCGGTGACGTTCCTGCGCCAGTTGATCCGCTTTTACGGCGACAGCATGCAGGGAATCGTGCCGAGCTTTCTGGAATATTCGATGACGTCGCTTACGAACGAACAGGAAAAGCTGCGCGGACAGATGAGCGGAGCGTTCGGGGCTACCGCCTTCGATGCCATCGAGGATCAGGTCAAGCGCAACACGGAGATCTTCGAGCGGGCCATGAAAATGTTCATGCCGTTCCCGGTCGGTGAGGGGGGGGCGCCTTCGGAAACTTCGTCCGACGAGGCAAAGTCCGGCAAGGCGGGTGCTTCGGATCTCGACGATATGAAGCGCCAGCTTGAGGAAATGCAGAAGAAGATCAGTCAGCTTTCCGACAAACCCTGATACGTCCGGGTCACAGACCCGGTTTGACGCCGACCCGAACGCACCTCCGGCCTTGAGCCGAATACCGGTTGAGCGCGCTCAATTAGGGGCGTTCAACCGAACCCGGGATGATTTAGCCGCAGTCCGGAACGAGCTTCACCGCCTCGATACCGGCAACCGCGCAGGCTTCGTCATTGTCCGAGGTGTCGCCGGTGATGCCGACGGCGCCGAGCGTTTCACCATCCGCATTCCTGATCAGTACGCCGCCGGGCACCGGAACGATGGCGCCTCCGGAAACACCGTTCAGGGCGTTGACAAAATGCGGCCGTGACTCCGCATTGGCATTCAACCATCTCGTTCCTGTTCCGACGGCCAGCGCACCGATCGCCTTGCCGGAGGCGATCTGCGGACGCATGATCGAAGAACCGTCCTGACGCTTGAGGATGATGGTGTGCCCGCCGGCGTCCAGGACCGCGACCGTCAGGGGCTTCAATTTCAGCTCCGCGGCTTTTTCAAACGCGGCGGAAGTGATTGTCTCTGCTGTTGAAAGAGTGAGTTTGCGCATTTCGCCGCTTCTCCTTAAGGTGCTGCCGCAATGAAGGTTTGCTACCAGAATCGCGCGTTGCAGAATAGGCGTATTCGCCGACAAGCAATTTGCGCAAAACGGAAAAGATCGACAGGAGGAATTCAGTGAATCGCGATTTTCAGGCACCGGGCCGGTCTCCGGTCCATGCGCGGGAAGCGATGGCGTCCACGTCGCATCCCCTGGCGACGAGCGCGGCGCTTGAAGTTCTTCAGGGCGGAGGCAACGCGGTGGATGCAGCCATCGCCGCCGTTGCGGTGCAGTGTGTCGTCGAACCGCATATGACCGGTATCGGCGGCGATTGTTTCGCAATCGTCATGGAACCCGATGGCCGCCTGACCGGTTTCAACGGCTCCGGAGCGGCACCGCGTGCAGCGACGCCGCAAAAACTGTCCGAACTCGGAATATCGCAAATCACCGATACCTCGCCCCACGCGGTGACGGTTCCCGGGGCTATCCGGGCCTGGGAAACCCTGCTCAAGGCCCATGGCACGCGGGATTTCAAATCCCTGTTCGGCCGCGCCGTCCGTTATGCCCGCGAGGGTTTTCCGGTCGCTCCGCGCGTCGCCCATGACTGGGTGGAAGATATAGACAAACTCGCAGGCGATCCGCTGTCGGCCGCCAGATACCTGGTTGACGGCAAAGCGCCGAAAGCCGGAACGATCCTGAAATATCCGCACCTGGCCAATACGCTGGAGAAAATCGCCGAAGGCGGCGCCGACGCGTTCTATGGCGGGGACATCGCCGACGACATCGTCGCCACCCTTCGCTCCCGGGGCGGACTGATGACCCATGACGATCTGGCAGCCTGTCACACGACGGCGGTTTCGCCGGTGCTGCGCGACTACAAGGGGCACACGGTCGCCGAGTTGCCACCCAATGGCCAGGGCATCATCGCGCTGGTCATGCTCGGTCTTCTGGAGCGGTTCGATCTGGAGAAGCTGGATCCCATCGGAGCGGAACGCTTCCACCTGGAAATGGAGGCAGCCCGGCTTGCCTATGGGGTGCGCGACAGGTTCGTCACCGATCCGGGTTACATGGATGTCTGCCATTCCCATCTGATCGGCGAAGACTATCTTGACCGGCTGGCGAAGCAGATCTCCACCGGCGGGCGGATGACATCCGTTCCTCATGCTCATCTGGCGCCGCAGACCGATACGGTCTATCTCACCGTGGTGGACAAGGACGGCCTGGCGGTCTCCTTCATCAACTCGCTGTTCAGCAGCTTCGGCAGCGGCATTGTCGCGCCGGACAGCGGCGTCCTGCTGCATTGCCGGGGGAAGTCCTTCAAGGTGGAGCCGGGCCATGCGAATTCGATCGACGGCGGCAAGCGGCCAATGCACACGATCATTCCGGCGATGGTGCTGAAAGGCGGCGCACCGTGGTTGTCCTTCGGCGTGATGGGCGGTCAGTACCAGGCCTGCGGCCACGCTCATGTGCTGACCAACATCATCGACTACGGCATGGATGTGCAGGCGGCGATCGATTTCCCGCGCATGTTCTTCAACATGGACAGCCATGAACTGGAGGCGGAAAAACGAATACCGTCCTCGACGCTCGACGGTCTGAAAGCGCTGGGACACTCCGTCGTTCAGGCGCACGAGCCGATCGGCGGCAGCCAGGCGATCATGATCGACAAGACCCGCCGCCTGCTGACGGCCGGGTCCGATCCGCGCAAGGACGGGCACGCGGCCGGGTATTGACCGGCCGGCCATCTGTGCCCATCCGCGTCAATTTGATCCTTGAGAAATCCGGAATCCGGGTGTTGAGTGCGGCCGGACGCGCCCGCATGAGATGAGGTCTTCAGATGCCCGGTCCTTCGAGGCGAGAATTTCTGCTTGGCGGCGCCGCAAGCCTTGCGGCTTTCGCCGCCGGAAGCTTCGCTGCCGGTCAGGCGCAGGCCGCCGACCATGCTCTTACCCTTGCCGGGCTCGATCATCGCATTCTGCCGGAGACGCTTACCCGGGGATGATGAGTTTTTCCCCGGATGGACCGCCACCTGTCTTGCGGTTCAAACAGGGTGTGAAAACGACAATCGACGTTACGAACGCGCTTCAGGAAGCTTCGGTTGTTCACTGGCACGGATTGAGGATCGCCAACCGGATGGATGGCGTGCCCTATCTGACGCAGTATCCCATCGAAGCCGGGCAGACGTTCCGCTACGCGTTCACCCCGCCGGATGCCGGAACCTTCTGGTATCACCCCCATTGCAACACGCTGGAGCAGATGGCCTGGGGGCTGACGGGCGTTCTTGTGGTGGAAGAGGCGCAGGACCCTGGCTTCGACCGGGATCTGCCCCTGAATATCCGTGATTTCCGTCTCGGCGGGGACGGCCAGTTCATCGATTTCTTCAAACCCCGCAACGCCGCCCGCGGCGGAACCTATGGCACCGTCTCGAGCGTCAACTGGCAGGTTGATCCGGTTTACGATCTGGAAGCGGGCAGTCTCGTGCGGCTGCGGCTGGCGGTGACCGATGTCACCCGGGTGGGTGCCTATGAGATTGCCGGGGCCGAGGCGCAGGTGATCGCGCTCGATTCCAATCCGCTGCCCGTGCCGCTTCCGGCATCTGGCCTGATCCTCGCGCCCGGTCAACGCGCCGACATAGCCCTGCGGGTGCCGGACGATGAGAGCGAAGAGGTGCGCCTGGTGCTGAACCGGCCGAACGGCGCGAAAACCATGGCCCGGTTCCGGCCGAAGGGATCAAGTCTTCATCGGGATCTGCGCGAGCTGAAGCCTCTGCCGCCCAATCCTGTCGCCGAACCCGATCTTGAAAATGCGGAAATACTGGATTTCGTCTTTGGCTGGTCTCCGGAAGGGGATGCGCCGCAGTCGAGCCAGTGCGGATCGCTCGGCTATACGTTCTGGTCGATCAACCGCGTCGCCTGGCCCGGCGACCTGCCCGGCCCCTTCGATCCGCTGGCGCGGCTGAAACTGGGCAAGTCCTATATTCTGCGGCTGCGCAACGAGACGCCGAACGATCATCCGATCCATCTTCACGGCGTTTCGTTCAAACTGCTGCGCTCGAACAAGCGCGAGTTGCCGCCGCTGGTGACGGACACGGCGTTGCTCCGCTCGCAGGAAACGATGGAAGTCGCGCTTGTTGCCGACAATCCCGGTGACTGGGCGTTCCATTGCCACGTGATCGAACACCAGAAAACCGGCCTGGCCGGTTTTCTGAGGATCGGGGACTAGACGGATCCTGCGGTTCTGTTGACGCATTTGCCTTCGGCGAGAGACCAGGAAGTCTCGCCTCCGACAAGAAGTCACACCGATACGGACCAGGAATGGAATTTCCGCTCGTTATCGGCTGCCGATGCATATTGTGCCAGATGCTGCCGCCGTTCCAGATGGGTTTCAGCGGAGGCGTCGCGGCCCGCCAGAAGCTGCGCGGCGTATTCGGAATGGGCGCCGTGATGGGCGTCGCGTTTCAGGGCGGTGGCTGCGATATGCGCGGGGAGTGCGTCGATCTCACCAAACCGGGCGGCTGCGGCGGATGCCCTGTCCGGATTTGACGCGGTGACCGGCTTCTGCCGGATGCGCAAGGGGCGGATCGCGGAAACGGGGTTCACTTGCATGTTTAAGCTCCGTGGCGGGCCAGTCCGTGGCCAATCTTTCGGAGTCCGGGAGTTTCCCGGATCTGACGAGGAGCTTAGAGGTCGCGGCAAGGAGAAACTGTGTTGGCCGTCACAAATGGGCAGATTTCACGAGGCTGCTGGTGCATCTGTGCACGGACGAATCCGGATATGCCTATCTGACAAAACCCGCAGAAGGGCCCCGGTTCAGACTTTCAAGTGGAAGTTTCCGGCTTCCGCTATCGCGTCAACGCTCGGTCTTGAGAAGATGGCCCGCGGCGCGCTGGCGCGGCAGGGCAGCGGTGGCGCGGTAGCTGTCGACGCCGCGCAGGGGCTCCACCCGCCTGAAGGTACGTGTCTGCGGGTCGTTGTCCCTTGTGGCGATCAGATGCGCGAGGAAAACCGAGTTCGGATAGTAGCGGGTTGCGAAAGCCGCCTGTTCCTGCTCCAGGACCGGCTGCACGGGGACCGGAAGATTGGACGCAAAATCCGGCTGGTGCTCGCTCGCGGTCTCTCCCGTTGGGGGACGCTTGCGCCTCACATTGGCACGGTCTGCCGAAGTTACCGGGTTCACTCGCACGTTTAAACGCCTCGTTGTTTCAGAATGGGACGCATTCCGCAGCCTTGCCTGAAACGTCGCAATCACCATGCCAATATAGGGAGGCGTTAACCTTTTGTCCCGGAAATCCGCCAATCTTTCTTCAAAAAGTTAACAAGACGCCGCGAAACGGCACAAAAACTAATGCATTTCGGGGATAGCGGTGAGAACTTCCGGCGGGTGGTTGCGGGCCGGTGCCGACTCGCCTGAACGGACTATCACCCGGGCGCTACGGAGCTGAGGGCAGCCTTCGGCGCAAGTCCGCTTCATCCAGCGGGAGGCGGAAATCGGACGGCGCGAGCCTCCCGGTCCGGAGCAGGTGCTGCAGGCTGACGGCGATCGACATGGCATCGTCGAGGGCGTCATGTTCGCGCCGTTCCTCGCGGTCGAGCTGAAAATAGCTCGCCAGCTGGCCGCTGGTCGTTTTGACCAGGTCCTCATAGGGCATGCCGGCCAGAAAGACGAGGCCCGCGGCATTGCCGAACCGCTGTATCGGCATTTTCGGAGCGCGGCCCTCGACATAACAACTGATGGCAAAGAGGTTCAGTTCGTCCTTGCCCCAGGACCACAGGGTTGCTTCTCCGCAGAAGGTCTCAAAGCCGTGTAGGGCCTCGGCCAGACCGACGCCGGCCCGGTCGAAAGAAGCCTGGTCTATCCCTGTCAGCTCTGTGAAAAAGGGGTCCGGTTTGGTTTTCCGGCCATATCTGTCCTTTGGGCTGATGAGAACCTGAAACGTCTCCATGATCTCATGACCGGGATCGAGCGAGAGCTTGACCGCACCGATCTGGGCCACGGAAGGGTCCGGGTCGAGCGGGCCGCCCCACATACGGCTCATGGCGCCTGGAGCCGTGAGATATTCGCAATCGAAGATGACGGCGTTGGGCATGCCGGTCACACCAACGCGAGAAATATGCTGGCCAGGAACAGCAGCACGGTGGAATAGAACGTCAGCGCGAAACCGAAGGCGCGCGGACCGGCCCCATGGGCATATCCGTGCCAGAATAGGACGCGTCCGCAAAAGAACAGCAGCGCTGCCACCGGCAGAGCGCCAAGCCACTGCGACGGTGCGAGAGCGGCGAAGCTGCCATAGACAAGAGCGGCCAGAACGGTCTGTTCGAGCGTGTTCTGCAGCACCGCCTGAAGTATTTTGGCCTTGGCCGTGCCCGCGGTGAGTCCGCTGCCGTCGATGTCCGCCGGGGTAAAGAAGCGATGCCGGGCGAGTACGCCGATGCATATGAGCAGCCAAACGCTGATCACCAGAATGTATCTGGCCGCGAAGCCCAGCCGTTCGCCGGTCGTGTCATTCGGCAGCCAGTTTGCAGGCGGCAGCACCGCCCCGGCGCTCAGCGCCAGTCCACATATGACGATGGCCGTGATCATGCCCTTGAGGACTGGGAGCTGCTTTTGGGAAAGTGAAATGGGCGGACACCGACGGGTTGCATTTAATCCATGTCCTGAGGGAAACACATGTTGGCACAAAAGAAAAGCGCGGCGAGGGGGCCGCGCTTTTGCGTTTTCAATTGGCGTTCACCCCGCTCAGTCGGGGGCCTTGCCGGTCCACGCCGTGCGGTCGAGATCCAGATCGGCGAACTTGTCGGGATCCAGAACCGGACGGGCGATACCGGCCCGCAGCTGATCCTTGAAGTCGTCCAGGATCCGCTTGGCGGTCGGGAACAGCATCATCAGGGCCAGGAGGTTCACCATGGCCAGGATCCCCATCAGCGGATCGGAGAAGAAGAAGACGGACGTGGCGTTCGGCGCCGTTGCTCCCAGAAAGACGACACCCATGACGACGACACGCAGAATCTGCGGAGCCGCGGCGTTTCCGGTCATCGAACTCAGGGCGTTTTCGCCGAGATAGTAGTTGTAGATGATGGAACTGAACGCGAAGAGCAGGATCGCGGCGGCCAGGAAATAGCTGGTCCATTCTCCCAGGTGTGAGACCAGCGACTGTTGCGTCAGCACGATCCCGTCCACGCCTTCGGCGCCCGGCGTATAGACGTCGCCCATCAGAATGACCATCGCGGTACAGGTGCAGATGATCATCGTGTCGATAAACACCGAGAAGGACTGGGTGATCCCCTGGCTGATCGGGTGGCGCACCTCGGCGGTCGCCGCGACGTTCGGCGCGGAGCCGAGCCCGGCTTCGTTGGAGAACAGGCCGCGGCGCAACCCTTGTGCGATTGCCGCTCCCATGCCGCCGCCGACTGCTTCCTCGAAACCGAAGGCATTCGCGACGATGGTATAAAGCACCGCGGGGATCTCGGTAAAGTTCAGGAGGATAATGACCAGCGCAATGCCGATGTAGCCGATCGCCATGATGGGGACGATCACATCGGCCACTTTGGCGATGCGATGAATACCGCCGAAAATGATCACGCCGGTGATGACCGTGAGCGCGATTCCCGTCCAAAGACGCCCGATGCCCAGGCTTTCCTCGACAGCGCCCGCCACGGTGTTGCCCTGAAAGGCATTGAAACCGAGGGCGAAGGAGGCGATCAGGCAAACCGCATAGAGAATTGCCAGCCACTGATATTGTTTGCCCAGCCCGTAGAGGATCGAGCGGGCGGGGCCGCCATGGTAGGTGCCGTCTCCGGCGGAGCGCTTGTAAAGCTGGGCGAGAGAACATTCGATCAGGCTGGTCGCCATGCCGACAAGGGCGATCGCCCACATCCAGAAGACCGCTCCGGGACCGCCGAGTGTGATCGCGACCGCGACACCCGCGATATTGCCGCCGCCGACACGGCCGCCGACGGACAGGAGCAATGCCTCACGCGCCGAAATCGCATTGGGATCGCCGGACTGGTTCTTTGAGGACAGAACCCGGAACATGCGCAGGAAAAACCGGAACTGAACGAAGCCGGTAATGACCGTGAAAAAGATACCGATGACGACAAGAAACGGGATGAGTGCCCATCCCCAGGTAAAATCGCCGATCAGCGCGAAAAACGATTCGACAAACTGCATGGCTCCAGCCTCCCTTTGTTTTTCTTCCAGGTTCCGACGGGAAGCCGGAACTTGGCCGAAATTAGAAGGTAGGCTTCAAATCAGGGCGAAGGCAATAAAAAAGGGGAGCCTTCACGATGTACAGCCTGAGGCTGTGCACATCCCGGCAGGAGCGCGGGCCGACTATCGGGATCAAGCCCGGGAGGCCAGATCAACAGAGCTCGGGCCGGAATCGATTGGAGGTCCAAAAGTTGATTGATCTCAAAATGTTGGGCTTTTTTCTTTCAGTTGACCGAAAGGTGCCCTAAACAAAAAACGCGGCCCCTGGGGGACCGCGTTCTTCACAATCCGGACCGGCCGGAAAATCTTAAGCGGCCAGAGCGCCCTGTGCCTGATCGACCAGAACCTTGAAGGCATCCGGCTGATTGATGGCGAGGTCGGACAGGATCTTGCGGTCGACTTCGATGCCGGCCTTGTTCAGGCCATCGACGAAGCGGCCATAGGTCATGCCGTGCTGGCGCGTTGCCGCGTTGATGCGCTGGATCCAGAGCGAACGGAACGTGCGCTTCTTGGCCTTGCGGTCGCGGTAGGCGTATTGTCCCGCCTTCTCCACGGCCTGCTTGGCAATGCGGATGGTGTTCTTGCGGCGACCGTAATAACCTTTGGCAGCCTTCAGAACTTTCTTGTGGCGAGCGTGGGCGGTTACGCCCCGTTTGACGCGTGACATCTAGGTAATCTCCTTCGGGGCTGGCGTTATGCGTAAGGCAGGAACTGCTTCACGACCTTGGCATCCTGGGCGCTCAGCGTGGTGGTGCCACGGGCGTTGCGGATGAACTTGGTCGAGCGCTTGATCATGCCATGACGCTTGCCGGCCTGCGCGGTTTTCACCTTGCCGGTCGCAGTCAACTTGAAGCGCTTCTTGGCGCCTGACTTGGTCTTCAGCTTGGGCATTTTGCATCCTTTCGTTTGTGCGACCGCGTAAAACGGCCACTCTTTGTTGGTGCATTCAGAGCCAACACGGCATGCCCTTGATTTGTCGCGGGAAACGGTCTGCATCAGAATGCAGAAAACCGGCCCACGACGAGCCGGACGACTCTGGACCGGGCGCTTATATGGGAGCCTTCCGCCATTTGCAACCCAATTCCGCGTTTTCCGGGTGCCTTTCGCGGCTTCGGATGCGGATACCGGCAGCATTCTGAAAACAGCCCTGTTGGCTACCTGCCGCCAAGGTGCGGGTCCTGATCGACATCCTGAAAAGTGAGTTGGGGCGGGCGGATACGTAACCCGCCCGACCGGTCAGGCGTTCACGTCGATGACAACGCGGCCCTTCACCTGTCCTTTCAGGATATCCGCGCCGAGCCGCGGCAGGTCTGCCAGCGTGGCGGTCTGGATGACGGTTTCGAGCTTGTCCATCGGCAGGTCCTTCGCCAGCCGTTCCCAGGCCTTCAGTCGGGCGTCATAGGGTTTCATGACACTGTCGATGCCGAGCAGGTTGACGCCGCGCAGCAGGAACGGGATGACGGTTGCCGGCAGAGCGGCGCCGCCCGCCAGTCCAACGGCGGCGACCGAGGCGCCATATTTCATCTGGCCGAGAATGCGCGCCAGCATGGATCCTCCGACCGCGTCGATGCAGCCGGCCCAGGTTTCGCTTTCCAGCGGCCGCTTGACCGTTTCGCTGACATCGTCGCGCGGCACGACCCGGCTGGCGCCGAGAGCCTTCAGATACTCCCAGGTGCTTTCGCGCCCGGTCACGGCGGCAACTTCATAGCCGAGATTGGAGAGGATGGCCGTGGCCACGGAGCCGACGCCGCCGGCGGCGCCGGTGACCAGAACCGGGCCGTTCCCGGGCTTCAGGCCGTGGTCCTCAAGCGCCATGATCGCGAGCATGGCGGTGAAGCCCGCCGTGCCAACGGCCATCGCGTCTCTTGTGGTCAGTCCCTCGGGCAGAGGCACGAGCCATTCGCCCTTGACGCGGGCCTTCTGGGCGTAGCCGCCCCACCAGGCTTCGCCGACCCGCCAGCCGGTGAGGACAACCTTGTCTCCCGGTTGGTACCAGTCGTCGGAGGATTCTTCGACCGTGCCGGCAAAATCGATGCCCGGCACATGCGGATAGGTCCTGACGAGACCGCCGCCCGGACCGAGGCACAGCCCGTCCTTGTAGTTCAGCGTCGAATATTCGACAGCGACGGTCACGTCGCCTTCCGGCAGCCGGGTCTCGTCGATCCGCTGGATCGATGTGCTGGTTTTCCCGTCCTCGTCCTTGTCGACTATGAGGGCATTGAAGCTCATGAAGTCTCTCCCTTTTCGCGGCTTTATATTGTCCTGGCGCCGTTGCTTCAACGCCGGGCCCGGTCCGCCTGTTCCCTGCTTTGCGTTTGCGGCAGGCTGCCGCCGGACGAAACGGGAGTCAATTGATCCCTTGTCGGTAGAAAGACGCGGGTGTCCGCAGGCGGAACCGCTCCGGGTGCTGCCATGCAATTTCGACTCCCGTAAAACGTGAAGATTTTGGCCGTGCAATTTTTATTGCCCAAGTGCAATATCATGTGGTTTTCGAAAAGGGAGGATACGCCATGCCGGCTGCCCGCCTGGACCTGCCAAGCAATTACACTGCCGTCCATGTCATCGGTGTCACTCGCGGCGCGAACAAGATACGGCCGACGGTCTATTTCGCCACCGGTTCGCATTTCACCCAGTCGCACCGCAGGCAAGACAATATCGGTTACCACCCGCCGCCCGGCCGACACCTGTTTTTCGGCAATGTCGATGCCGCCGCCCTCGACAAGATGCGCAAGGCGCTTGCCGGCGAGCCCGGCAACAGTGACAGGCGGGCGTTCGGACTGGCCTACTACCGCAGCCTGATTACGACCTATACCGACGATTCGGGCCGTGCCTGCGAAGTCGGGCCGCCGCCTTTGGGGCAGAACCGCGACGGTCTGGTGCTGCTCGAAGTGACCACCGAATGGTCGCACCGCTCGCGTGCCAGTCTGGAGCCCGTGTCCTATCAGGAAGGCGTCAGCCTTGTCCGGGATATCCGGAGCCGGAGCATCGCGAAACTCGGCCCGCATCGGGAGACAGGCGAGTATTATTTCGCGGACAATCCGGACGGTTAAGGCGTTTTGCGTTTTAGGGTGGACTCATTCCTGTCCTGCTGAGATGCGCCGTAAAACCGCGAAAGAGCGCAGTGAATTCCGCCAGCTTCCGGCGTTCCGTACCGCGGTCTTCGCTTTACGCAAGCTCTCGAATACCGGCACGTGCCGGGGCTTGAACGCGGAAGGCCGCACACGTTTTACGTGTGCGGCGCGTTTGCAGCATACCTTGTCGTTGCGTTTCCTTCGTCTAAAGTCTAATATAGACGAAAGTCGAATATCGAATCGGCTTGGAGAAAGCGGCACCGCAGTGCCGCGCTTTCAAAGGAGCGATCACGATGAAATTCTGGAGCCTTGCCGTCGTTGCGCTGTTGATCGTGGGTGTCGCCGCAGTCAAGCATACCAATCCGAACAGTGAACTGACCGGCGCGACCACCAATTCCGGCGTCCCCGTCACGACGTTGCACACGCCTGTAACGCCGTAAGGCGCGGGTCCTGTAGCCCGTACCCGGCACCGGATTTGACCGTCGGTTCCGTACCCTAAGGGCAGGCCAGACGCAGGAGCAGCCTGCCCGAAGAGCATCTCACTCGACCCACCTTGATGCCAGGGCGTTCGTCAACGAAAGAGCTTGTCGATGGCGTCCGCGCCCAGGCCGACGCTCTCATAATGCTTTCTGCACAAATCGATGTACATGTGGACATCGAAATAGCCGTCCGGCTCACCAGACTCATCGAGCCAGATCAAGGGTCCGTGGACCTGGAAAAACACTTTCATCGGATCTTCGTGCTCATAGGCGACAAGTGTGTGTCCCTCACCCGGCGTCTCGTAGACGAAGTCGCCGGCGGTGGCGATCCAGTCATGTTCCAGGTACCCCCATTTGCCGGAGATCGTATAGGCGAACACCTCGTGCGGGTGATAGTGCCGGTTCACCAGACCGGGGCCTTTCGCCATGAGGATGTCGCACCACTTGTTCTGTGACGGCGAAATCCACAAGGGGCGCGACGACACCGTTTCGGTGAAAGGCACATAGTATCTTTCATCCTCCGTCGCGGCATTGGCCATATAGACCTCGGGCAGGGCGTCGGGTTGAAAAACCTTGTCTATCGGTTTGATGTCTCGCCAGAACTCGCTCGGATTTTCGTTCGACATGTCTCCTCCTCCAGGTTGGTTGATTCCGTATTTTCTTTCCTGGAGCTTACACCAGGTCATGGACTCCGGGACGGTCCGTCCTTGGCCCGGCCGGAAAATTCAGCTCCGCGGCAAAAATACTCGAGTGTCCCGCGCGTGGCTATGAGGCCGTGAATTCGGCGACGGACATACAGGGAAAAGGCTGGTCGCTTGTATTGGCTCTACGGGAAAAACTGGAATTTTTTGAATTTCCAGGAGAGCTTTTCTGCACTCGGTCGATTAGTTCCATAACCTATCGACACAATCGTTGGCGGACGCCCTTTCCGAAATGCGCAAATACAAATTGGCTTTGACGATGGCCACGCAACATAGCTCGCGATTAGAAGATCCAGTGCTTGAGGCCATCTTCGGGAAGGTGGGAACGCTCATTTCGTTCAGGGTAGGAGCGACCGACGCGGGCATTCTCGCTAGGCAGTTTGGCTCGAATGTGCCGACGCCGGCAGACCTAACCAATCTACCAAACTTCGAGATGTTCCTGAAGCTGGTGGTGAACGGAAGTTAAACTAAAGCGTTTTCGGGATACGCAAACATAACATCTTAGCTAGTTAGCTTCTGAACCATGAGTTGCGAATTGCTTATGATAGGCTTAATCTTCTCGTCAACTGTGGTGAAGACGAGCACCAAGTTATGTATTCTTTCAATAACAGTCCTGACGGAAATCGGATTCCGTCGGATCTTAAAGAAAGAGAATAGATGTCAAATCTAGATACGAAAATTCAGGATATCTGGAAAGAAGATAAGCTCAGCCGTAAAAATGATGCGAAATTTCTGATCACATTCCTTAGAAATAGACTATCCGAACGACAGAAATCAGGGCAAAAGAAATCTTATGTTCTGAATATTGATGCTGGATGGGGGCGCGGAAAATCTTTTTTTATGAAGAGATTAACTGAGCACCTAATCGCAGAGGACTACCTAGTCGTTTCGGTAAATGCCTGGAAAGATGATCACGCTGAAGATCCCTTGTTAGCAGTAATGTCTGCTGCCGATTCTGAATTGACGAAACACTTGCCCGATGATCAATTCGCAAAACAGCAACTACAAAGGATGAAACGGGATACAGCAAGAGTACTTACCGCAATTTCCAAAGGTGCATTTCGCCACTGGTTACACAAAGCGATAGGGGACGGTGCTGATGCTGTTGAAGAATTTCTAAATTTAGAAGTTGAAGAAAACGAAAACTCAATGATCGACGCCTCAGGAAAATCAGGCGCTAATGAAATAATTAAAGTTTTGAATAGTAAAACCGATTCTTTGTTTTCTCAATTTAGAAAAAGTCAGCAGGCGATAGAGAATTTTAAAGGACAGATGGAAAAAACAATTCAATTGATAAGTAGTGGAAACAAGAAAACGCCTCTATTCATACTGATTGACGAGCTTGACCGCTGTCGACCGATATACGCAATTCAATTACTTGAACGTGTGAAGCATATTTTTGAAATCGATGACGTCGTCTTCATTGTCGCAACAGATACTGACCAACTTCAGCATTCAATCAATGCAATTTACGGAAATGGCTTTGATAGTCAACGCTATCTTAAACGCTTTTTTGACCGCACCTACCTATTTGAACCTCCTGAGATAGACAAATACGTTGACTTACTCTGTGAAACCTTATCTGAGTCAGATGAGGTATTACGTATTCCGTTGGAGAACGATGAAGGATTAGCAACCTTCTTGGCTGATTGTTTCACTGGCTTGGATTTGAGTTTGCGGGACGTTGAACAGTGTATGGATATTTTGCGGAGTGTCGTCACTGTTTGGCCGTACGGTCATCTACCAATACAAATGTCAGTGCTAGTGCCAATTGTGGTAACCTTCCAACAATTAGGTCTCCGCAATAGCCTTAGGGAAATTTATGAAGATTTTTTGACACTCGTGCAAAAGAGCAAGCGAAAAATGGATTTTAGATCTTACTCTATGCACCACCAACATGGCCAAGCTCCAGAGCGAGTTAATATTGCAAATATTTTTAAGTACTTTGTTTCTGCTGGCGCTAAAAATCTACCAGAATTGACATCTGAACAGCTTGGAAGTGCTTGGGCAGATTGGGTGCGCAGGCAGTACTCTGAAGAGTATCACACTTTATACGGAGGTGGTTCTATTGTTGGGAATGAGCCAAGCTCAGTAGTGAAGCAGTATCCAGAGTTCGTACGAAGCGCCGGAAGATTGATGAGCAATATCGACGGTCAAGAATAAAATTTCTTTAGAGACATACTTCTCTTAGAAGTACGGCTCTTTCTAAGCAATCGTTTTAAGCCTGTCGACCACCTCAAGAGCCAACTTCTCACAACCTTCTTGATTGTTTAGATAAGTAATGCAACGCAATGAGCGAAGATCAAAAGGTACATCTTCCATATGTCTAGTAATGAGGATTACTTCTTTACCTAGTGTATGGGCAATGCCAGCTTCATAAAACACGTTTGGGTTCTTGCCTGAAAGATCACAAATAACAACTTTAGAAGTGCAAATTAGCTCGAGAATGTCCTGCATAATGTGTTGATGAAGCCAAAAATCATCAGCACGACGGCATTCATAACCTATGGCTTCAATTGCGGTTTTGATCTTTGAATGGGCTAAGCTAAAGTCGGATGAAAATGGCATCATCATCGAGATCAGCTTTTGATTCACTGGATTCTGACTCAGTTGGAAAACAGTTGGTGCAGGACGTTGTGTTACCTTTTGGCGGTACAGTACGCGGAATAAGTCAACGTCTTTGATGGCCCAATGATTGCGCGAGAATTCCCAATCAATCATATCGAGTTCTGGAGCTAACGCTTTAATGTCAGCATTGGTTAGGAGTGGAAGCTCCGGATCAATTGTGAAGTAAAGATGGTATTCTTGGCCCCGCAATTCAATTCGAGATATCCAACCTATACCAGCTACCTCATTTGAGGTGCCTTCCTCCATGAATAATGTAGGCAATGACGTTACTGCCGAAATATCCAGGCTTCCGCTGGGCTTATATCGTGCTTTGATTCCATCGTCAGTGTGTTCGAAAACACGTCCAGCGCTGATGGTGTCCCTATGTGGGTTCGTCAGGCCACCCGATACGATCAAACTAAACATGCAACACTCCGACCTTGCCAACTGTTGGTAGCGAAACGATTGAAACCCATCAACAGGAACCTGTCCCTTATCTGCACGGTGCAGGCTCAGCGGTTTTGTGAAACGGCGGGTTTTCTTTAGTCCCACATTGGGAGCGACTAACAATTGAAACCTGTGCATAACTAAGCGATTACCGCGACTAACGCGCGACTAAGGCAACAACTGATTTGAGCTAAGTGATTGAAAAAATGGTGACCCCGACGCGATTCGAACGCGTGACCCTCAGATTAGGAATCTGATGCTCTATCCTGCTGAGCTACGGGGTCCCGAAACGGTCGCTTAGCATGATTTTTCTGTCATTGCGAGCCCTCCGGCAAAGGGAGGCCTGGAAAGCTGTTTCGCGGCGCCCGGCGGAGAACCACACCCTGGTCCAGGGCCTTCTGCCGCGCCTTTTTTCCGTCGTGTCTTCGGCTTGCCTTAATCGCTGCTTAGCAAGTCTTTCCTGAAACTGCCTTTTTCCCGCTGCGCGCGGAACGACGCGTGCGCGAAGGTGTTCTCATTGCGATGAGCAAGCCTGAGCGGACGGATCTCGGGGAGAGGCCAGGGCAACTTGTCTGCTTTCCTGTGATCACACAGCAAAGCAGGTTGATCGAGCGGATCGGTTGAGAGGACAGCGGGTGTCGAGCGGGCGCTTGAGCGGCAGGACCAGGGCGGGACACGGCGGCCGCGGGCGGATAAACCCGAGGTGGGTGCTCTGTCTTGCCGGACTTGTGCTTGCAGCCGGGTCCGCCCAGGCGGAAGAAAGAGATCAGCCGTTTGCCCGGGCCGCCGCTGAAACCTGTGTGCCCACGGACACCGCTCCTGTAAACATCGAAAAGTCTGCGGAAGACGGTGTTTTTATCGCTCCGACGGGTCAACGCTATTTCACCAGCGACCTGTATTTTCCGGACCCCCGGCCAGCCCCGGAGGATTCCGGAACAGATGGAGTAACGGGCGCTGTATCCGGATTTGAGGCGTTTCCGAACGGACCGGCGAACCGCTGGGGTCTGACGCCGGCCTGGATCGTTCTGAGGGATGGAGACGCGGGAGAGCTTCTGCAGGCCGTCCAGCTGATGGAGGGGGCGGCGGTGTTCGCGCCCGAACAGGCGGACAGCGCCTGCGCGGGCCTGCTGCGGCTGGCGGAAACGGCGGCGCGCCGCGATCATCGCGGCCTGTGGGCAGACAAGACGGCGGCGCCCGTCTATTCTGCCGCAAGGCCGGGTCTCATCGAAGAAAAGACCGGAGACTATGTGATAGTGAGGGGGCGCGTTGTTTCCCTTGGAAAAACCGAAAGCACCCGCTATCTGAATTTCGGAAAATACTGGAAAACGGACTTCACCGCCACGCTGAAGACCTCCGACGAGGCGATCTTCAATGCGGCTCTCGGCCGTTCGGGCTGGAAGGTGGAGGAACTGGCGGGAAAGTTCGTCGAACTGCGCGGCTTCGTGCAGGTGCGGGACGGCCCGCATATCGCGCTCCCTCATCCGGAGCAACTGGTGGTACTGGAGCATCCTGCGTTCGACTGAGCGAGGAGAAAGCTTCTTAAGATTTTGGAATCGATCAACTTTTCTGCTTTCATGCGAAACGTGATGAAAGCAGGGTGATCCTGAAGGCAAAAGGGCAGGACGTGACGGCCAGGACAGGAACTGATTATCGTCAGTTGTCTCTCGTCGAGACGCGGAAAACGGCTGGACGCGCGGGTGCGCGCCGCTGGTTGCGGACCGCCATGGCCTGCGGTCTGGCGCTTCTGGTGGCCTCTTGCCAGCTTTTGGGCGACGGTGCGACGGTGGGTGCGGTGTCGCCGGGCACCCTGCGTCCCAATCTTGCCAACGACATCGGCGAGCGGGAACACCCGCGCGTCGTCGCCACCTATGGCGGCGTCTACAACGATCCGGGCGCGGAACGGGCCGTCGCCAGTGTGGTCGGCCGTCTCGTGGCAGCATCGGAAGACCCGTCGCAAAGCTACAAGATCACCATTCTGAATTCGCCGGCGATCAACGCGTTCGCCCTGCCGGGCGGCTATCTTTATGTGACGCGCGGCCTGCTGGCCCTTGCGAACGACACGTCGGAAGTCGCGGCGGTGCTTTCACATGAGATGGCGCATGTGACCGCCAACCATGCGATCAAGCGTCAGGAGAGGGCGGAAGCCAAGCAGCTTGCGAACCGGATCCTCACCGATGTGGTTCAGGATTCCGAGGAAGCCCGCAAGGCGATCATCTCCTCGCAGCTTTCCTTCGCCCGGTTCAGCCAGGTGCAGGAGCTGGAAGCGGATGCGATCGGCGTCAAGACGCTCGCCAAGGCCGGCTTCGATCCTTATGCGGCCGCCAGGTTCCTGCGCTCCATGGCGGCCTTCGCGCGTTACCAGTCGGCGGACAAGTCGGGTTCTTCCGCGCCGGACTTCCTGTCCTCGCACCCCTCGACGCCGGAACGCCTGCAGATCGCCGTGCGCTCCGCCCGCCAGATCGGCGCGCCGGGGATCGGCGAGCGCGACAGGGGCCGCTATCTCGGCCAGATCGACGGCATGCTGTTCGGCGACGATCCGCTGGAAGGGTTCGTCCGCGGCCGGTCGTTCCTGCACAAGGCGCTGGGCATCGGGTTTACCGTTCCCTCGGGCTACATCCTTGAAAATTCTCCGGAAGCGGTGCTCGCCAGCAACGGCGACGGAACCGCGATCCGCTTCGACGGCGCCGATGTCAGCGGCTATACGGATCTTGTCGAATACATGAAGTCGGGCTGGATCAACGGGCTGCTGCCGGAAAGCGTCCGCCAGACCACGATCAACGGGCTGCCCGGTGTCACGGGCGCGGCGATCACGCAGGGCTGGTCCTTCCGCATCGCGGTGCTGCGCATCGGCAAGACCGGTTACCGGTTCATCTTCGCCAGCCGCTCGCCGAACGATACCTTCGACAGGGATTTCCGCGAAACGATGGAGAGCTTCACGCAGCTGACGCCGACAGAGCGGGCGCGGCTCCGCTCGCTCAGGATCAAGGTGGTCAAGTCCAGGCCCGGGGATACACCGCGCAAGCTCGCCATCGGCATGAGCGGCGTCGAGCCGTCGCGGCGCCTGGAATTCTTCTCGATTCTGAACGATCTGGAGCGGGACAACGCGATCCCGACGGGCACGTCGGTGAAGCTGATCGTGGATTAGGGCCTTTTGAAAAAACGCCTGTCGTCAATCTCTTCCGGCAGGCGCGCCCTTGCGCAGCACGGTGGGTTCCATAGCGGAATTCCATCGGATCCGGCCAGGGTCGAAGGCCGGTCCGGCAAAGCCGGGCGCGGCGGCCAGCACCGTTCTGGGGTGTTGGCTTGCCATCCGAACGGCGGTGTCCGGACTTGCCACCTTCCATGCAATCACGTTGCGGACCGCCTGGTCGAGCCGGAGCGACGAGCCGGCCAGTCCGGCTCCGTCAGGCCGCGTCACCTTGCCGGTTTCGTCGGCAAGGATGTCCATTCCGGCGAAGCTGTAGCGGCCGGGAGGGGCGGCGGCGGCCATGACGGCGTCGGAAACGAGTATGGTGTTGCCGGTGCCCTTGAGATGCACCAGAGCGGCGAACGCGTCCGGCGGAATATGGATGCCGTCCGCGATGAAACACGCTTTCAGCCGGGGCTCGGCAAGCTGGGCAAGCAGTGTGTTGTCCAGCTTCGGCAACTCGGCCGGAAGGCCGTTGCCCAGATGGGTGGAGAGCGTGGCGCCCGCGTCGGCCGCCGCCTTGACGGCCGCAAAGCCGGCCGCGCTATGGCCGATGGAAACCACCTTGCCGGCGGACAGGAGCTGCCTGACAGTCTGCGCGCCGCCGCTCCGCTCCGGGGCAAGCGTGACCAGCAGGATCGGCCGTGTGAGGCCCGCCTCGAGGGTTGCGACGAGGTTGGCGTCCGGATCCGACATGGCCTGGGCGGGATGGCAGCCGCAATAGCCGGCCGCCGCGTTCAGAAAGGGGCCTTCCAGATGATATCCCGGAACCATGGCGGGGCCGAACCGGCTGCCCGCCACCGCCGCGTCGAGCGCCCGGATGCGCTCGGCAAGCGCTTCCGGGGTCGCCGTGATGAGCGTGGGCAGACAGCCGGTAACCCCGCAGACGAGCATTGCTTCAAGAGCCTGGTCCAGAGCGGACGCGGTGATGGAGGGATCGTTGAAATCGACACCCGCGAAGCCGTTCACCTGCAGATCGAACAAACCGTCGGTAATCATGATATCCGCTTTTTCATGCTGTGGAGAGCAGACCGGCCGAAGCCCTGTCGAGATGAAGGCTGCAATCCGCATGGCGCTGCAGAATGGACGCAGGATGCATGTTGGTCACCTCCCCCTCAACCGCATTCGCGACAGCCTTCGCCTTGCGTTCGTCGGGAACGGACAGGATGATCTTGCGTGACGCCGCGATCCGGCGGATCGACATGGAGATTGCCCGGGCTGGAACATCCTCCAGAGCGGGAAACCAGCCTTCGCCGAACTGCTGGCGCCGGCACGCCTCATCGAGTTCAACGGTAATATAAGGTGCCACCGTCTCGAAATCGGCGGGCGGATCGTTGAAGGCCAGGTGGCAATTCTCACCGATGCCCGCGAAGCAGACATCGATGGTTTCTTCGGCGATGCGGGCATTGAGACGGGCGATTTCCGCCTCCAGGTCGCCGGCATCGCCGTTCACCTCGACGAATTCTCCCAGGTTGCCGAGCGGGCCGGTGAACCTTTCGCGCAGATAGCGGCGGAAGCTTGCGGGATGCCCGGTGCCGATACCGACATATTCGTCGAGATGGAACGCCGTCACCCGCGACCAGTCCAGATCCCTGGTGACGAGTGCCTGCAGCGTTTCGAACTGGCTGGCGCCGGTCGCCACGATAATGGCCGCCCGGCCCTTCGTTGCCAGTGCCGCGCCAATGGCCCGGGCACCCTCCTCCGCCGCCGCCTGTCCCAATGTCTCTCCGTCTTCGTGGATCTCGATGCGCATGTTTGTCCCATATTTAATATCAATTGTGTTTCTAATTAATGTATCCTCTGAGTTCATATGTCAATTTACACTGATTTTCAGGAGTTTCTTTTTTTATCAAAAGTGATCTTAATATTGACTCGTGCGCGCCGGCGTGAAAGCCTGACCGGGCACTTTCCTGAGGAGACACGGTATGAACAAGAAAATACTCAAGACACTCGCAGGGGCTGTTGCCGCGATAGCTCTCAGCGGGTCGGCCGTATCGGCCGAAACCGTTCTGCGGCTGGCGGAAAACCAGCCCGATACCAATCCGGTTACGATCGCGATGCTGAAATTCGCCGACCTGGCGAAGGAATACTCCAATGGCGAAATCACCGTCGATGTCATCTATGGAGGCCAGCTCGGGCAGGAACCGGAAACGATAGAGCAGGCGCAGGCCGGCGTCATCGACATGACCCGCGTCAATTCCGTCGTCCTGGCCAATGTCAGTCCGAGCATGGGCGTTTTCGCCCTACCCTATATTTTTGCCGACTGGGACCACAAGTACAAGGTTCTCGATGGAGAAGTCGGCACGGAGGTCCTTGAGGACCTGAACGATGTCGGCCTGATCGGTCTCGGCTACATGGATGCCGGATCCCGGTCGTTCTACACGGTCGAAGGCAAGCCGGTCACCAAGCTGGAGGATCTCGAAGGACTGAAGATCCGCGTCCAGCCAGCGCCGATATCCATCCGGATGGTCGAACTTCTCGGGGCGGTTCCGACTCCCATGAACTACGGCGAGGTTTATTCCGCGCTGCAGACGGGAGTGATCGACGGTGCCGAAAACGACTATGTAAGCTATCACACCTCGGCCCACTACGAGGTTGCACCCAATTATGTCGAAGATGCCCATCTCAGCCCGCCGGCGCTGCTCCTGATGAACAAGGCCAAATTCGAGTCCCTGCCGGCCGATCAGCAGGCTGCCCTGAAGAAGGCGGCGGCCGAAGCGGTTCTTTACGAACGCGAAATCATGCGCGAAGCCAACGAGAAGGCGCGCAAGACCGTCGAAGAAGGTGGCGCGACCGTCGTGGAGATCGACAATGGCCCTTTCCAGGAAGCGGTCATGCCCATCTATGATGAGTTTTCCGAACTGAAGCCCCTGATCGACAAGATCAATCAGGCGAAATAGGCAACCGGAGGGCATTCAATGGCATGGCGAAGGTCACTTAAGGCGGTCATCGACGGAACCAACCGGCTTTTTTCATTCGCCTGCCATACGCTTCTGGCCGTGATCACGGTCGTGACCGTGATGCAGGTCTTCCTGCGCTTCGCGGTGAACAGTCCGACCAGCTGGTCGGAGGAAGTCGCGCTTCTCTGCCTCGTCTGGTTCGGCATGCTGGCGGTTGCCATCGGCATCCGCCGTCACGAGCATGTGGCCATCACCTTTCTGCGGGACCGGCTGCCCGAACCGGCTGCCGTGACGCTCGACTATTTCGCCCAGCTCGCCATGGGGCTTTTCATGTTCGTCGTCATGCTCTACGGCGGCGATCTGATCGCGCTGGCGGGCGCCCAGGTCCTGCCGGCGTCCTTGCTGCCAAAATATCTTCTTTATCTGCCGGCCCTGGCCGGAGGCGGGCTCGGCGTCGCCAATGCCGCCGCCAACATCCTGCTGCGGGATGTCCATACGGCGGAGACCGAAATCCCGGAGGTCGCGCATGTCGATTGACTGGATTGGAATCTCGCTGCTGCTCGGCGGGTTCCTCGGACTGATGATCCTGCGCGTTCCGATCGCCTTTTCCTTGGGCCTTTCCTCGCTCGCGACGGTGACCTATCTGGGACTGCCACCCCTCGTCATCGCGCAACGCATGGTGAACGGATTGAATTCGTTCACGTTTCTGGCTGTTCCCTTTTTCATTCTGGTCGGCAATATCATGACCGAGGGCGGTATCTCGGACAAGCTCGTGCGCGTTTCCGACGTGCTGGTCGGCCGGTTCCGCGGCGGTCTGGCGCAGGGCAATGTCGTCGCCAGCACGTTGTTCGGCGGCATTTCCGGTTCCTCGGTCGCGGATGTCGCCTCCATCGGATCGTTTCTCATCCCCGCGATGAAGCGGAACGGCTATCCCTCCGGCTATTCGGTTGCCGTCACCGTGACCTCGTCCGTGCAGGGGGTTCTCATTCCGCCCAGCCAGAACATGATCTATTACGCGCTGGCGGCAGGCGGTCTTCCCATCTCGACACTCTTTCTCGCAGGTTATTTTCCGGGCCTGCTGCTCGGTCTGTCGCTGATGATCATCTGCTACGCGATCGCCCGGCGGGACGGGCATCCCCGCAGCGGTGCCTATAATCTGGGCGAAGGCCTGCGCATCGTGGGGGATGCGGCCATCGGGCTGTTTACCATCGTGATCATCATCGGCGGCATCCTGACCGGAGTGTTCACCGCGACGGAATCCGCCGCCGTCGCGGTGGTCTATGCGCTTGGCGTCACACTCTTCTGGTACCGCAGCCTCAGCATGGCCGCGGTCTGGCGGATCCTGTCCGGTACGTTGTCGACGCTGGCGGTGGTGACCGCCATCATCATGACCTCGGCGGTGTTCGGCTTTCTGCTGTCCTACCTTCGGGTGCCCGCGGTGCTCGCGAATGCGATCTTCTCGGTGTCCGGCGAACCGGTCTTCGTTCTCCTGGCGGTGAACGTGCTGCTGCTTGTCCTCGGCATGCTCATGGACATGGGCGTCCTGATCCTGCTGCTGACGCCCATCCTGCTGCCGATCGTCACCAAGGTCGGCGTGGACCCGATCCAGTTCGGCATCATCATGATCCTGAATCTGGGCATCGGCCTGTGCACGCCTCCGGTCGGAGTCTCCCTGCTGGTCGGGTCCAGCATCGGACGGATCAAGCTGGAGAAAGCCGCCAGAAGCATGTTGCCGTTTTATCTCGTCATGCTTGTCGTGCTTTTATTGACCACCTACATTCCCGCAATTTCGATGACATTGCCGAACCTCATGCGATAAACCCGGCTCATGGATTCAACACGCCTATCGGATTTGATGACCATTGCCCGTCTGGTTCGCGACGGCCGCGCCCGCACGCGCAGCGACGTCGCCGACCAGTTGTCCATGCGGCCGACCAGCGTGTCCGACCTGGTCGGCGAGCTGGTCGACAAGACCATCCTGCACGAGGCGGTGATCAAGCTCAAAGGGCGCGGCCGTCCCGCCGTGGCGCTGCATTTCAACGCGCGCCGGTTTTGCGCGGTCCTCATCAGCGTGATCGACCGAAAACTCGTCGCCAGAGCCGTCGACATGGATTACGGCGTGCTGCTGGAAAGGTCCGTGGAACCGCCGCACGATGCGGGAAACGCGGAAATGGCTTCGTGTTTTCAGGATCTTATCACAGGGATCGCGGGCGCCCTGCCGGCGGGCGTCGAGCTCGGGGTGGTGGTGCTGTCTCTCTCCGGTCTCCTGGACGTTCCGCGCCGGATGTGGTGTTTCTCCTCACGCTGGCCCAATCTGCAGAATCTGCAGATCGCGGATGCCCTTGCGCATCTTCCGTGGGAAATCGTCCTGATCCGCAATCTCGACGCCGAGCTGAGCGGGATCCGGCTCAAGGAACGGCTGGACGAGAGCGAAAACACCCTTCTGCTCCATTGGGGCTACGGCATCGGCGCGGCGTTCTGCAGTGGCGGATCGGTCATCAACCGGGACCGGGGACGATTCTGCGAAATCGGCCATTGGGGTCTGGGGGATGCAAAGGGGCGCCCCTGTACCTGCGGAAATACGGATTGTCTGGAAACGGTGGCGGCACTGTGGGCGCTACGCCCGGCCCTGAAGGCGGATTATCCGGATCTGCCGCTCGACGAGCACGGCCTGGCGGCGGAAATCCGGCATCTCGACCTGCAGGACCATGCCCTGTTCCGTGCGGGATTGACTCAGCTGCTGCGGCTGACGGCGAACCTGTGCCGGTTACTGTTTCCCGACCGGATCATCCTGACGGGCCCCTTCGTGCAAAACCCGGAGATCTTCCGCGAATTCGTCGATGCCATCGGGGTCTCGCCGCTGATCAAGTCGGTCGACCGGATCCGGGTGACAGTGGGTGAAATTGACCGTGGACGCGAAGCGCTCGGTGCCCTGAATGCTCCCTTCGACGATCTCTTGAGGAATTTCCTTGCCGGAAACCGCGATTGATCCGCAGCGGATTGCGGATGGTGAAGTGCTTCAAGTGCTGTAGACAGCCTGGTCCGGCTGGGCTGCGAGAAGGGCGGATTTGAGTTTCTCCATCGCCCGGCTCTCGATCTGGCGCACGCGTTCCTTGGAAATGCCGAGTTTCGCGCCGAGCGCCTCCAATGTGGCGCCTTCTTCCGAAAGGCGCCGCTCGCGGACGATTTTCAGCTCCCGTTCGCTCAGGACCTCAAGCGCGGAGGAAAGCCAGCGGTTGCGGCGTTCGGTGTCGATTTGTCCGGTGACGATCTCGTCGGGCAAGGGCTCGTTCGAAACGAGAAAGTCCTGCCGATCGGCACTGGAGCCATCGCTGTCGGTGATAGGTGCGTTCAGGGAGGTGTCCGGTCCGGACAACCGGGCATTCATCAGCGCCACATCGGACTGTTTGACGCCGATGGCGTCGGCGATCTTGCGATGCAGTTCGCTGTCGGTGAGCGGGGTTTGACTGTTGGAGAGTTTCGCGCGCAGCCGGCGCAGATTGAAGAACAGGGCCTTCTGGGTGGAAGATGTCCCGCCACGCACGATTGACCAGTTACGAAGGATGTAATCCTGGATCGAGGCCCGGATCCACCATGTGGCGTAGGTGGAGAACCGCACTTCCCGTTCCGGCTCGAAACGGGCAGCGGCTTCCAGCAGCCCGACATGCCCTTCCTGGATCATATCGCCCAGCGGCAGGCCGAAGTTCCGGAAGCGGGAGGCAACCGCGATCACCAGACGCATATGAGACAGGGAGAGCTTTTCAAGCGCCTTTTCGTCCCGATCGTCCCGCCATCGGTACGCAAGTTGCAATTCCTCTTCGCGGCTGAGGTAGGGGGCCTTCATCGCCGCCCGCACGAGCTGCCGTTTTTCGCTAAAGGACATGGCCGACACTCCGATATGTTATCGGGGGGATTACGTAGCGGAGGTCAGGGTAGATCACTTCCGCCCTCCGTTGGGGCGGAAAATGTGCACTTCTGCGTGATTTGCGCGCGAGTGGAACGCCGGCTAACGTCCTGAAAAGGAAAAGGGTCCGGATTTCTCCGGACCCTCCTTCATTCTTTCAAGGTAAAAACCGCCGATTGTTCAGGCGGCTTCCTCCTTGCCGTCGCTCTCTTCGGCTTCCGCTTCCGCTTCGGCTTCAGCCGCCGCCTTCAGGCGGCTCGGAGATTTCGCCAGATTCTGTTCGATCTGCTTGACCGCTTCGGTTTCCGAACATTTGTTCACGGCTGCGATCTCACGTGCCATGCGGTCGAGGGCCGCTTCATAGAGCTGGCGTTCGGAATAGGACTGCTCCGGCTGGGTGTCGGACCGGAAGAGATCGCGGACAACTTCGGAGATCGAGTTCAGATCGCCGGAATTGATTTTCGCCTCGTATTCCTGGGCACGGCGGCTCCACATGGTCCGTTTGACGCGCGGGCGGCCGCGAACGGTTTCGAACGCCTTCTTGACCGCTGCCGGATCGCCGAGCTTGCGCATGCCGACGGACACGATCTTGGCGACCGGAACACGCAGGGTCATCTTGTCCTGTTCGAATAGGATGACGAGCAACTCCAAAGAGTGACCTGCAACGTTCTGTTCTTCAATGGCGGTAATCTGGCCGACGCCGTGAGACGGATAAACGATGTACTCGCCGGTTTTGAAACCTTGACGCTGCGCGGTCTTTTTGGGATTCGTTGCCATATTTGTATTCTCTCCTGCGCAGTTGATCGGTCCGGTCAGGACCGGTGATGGACCGCGGTGCGGTCCTCTGTTTTTTTGTGACACGCGCCCTGTCGAAGCGATCCGAAGTGGAACGCCTGTGGATGTGCGGCGTGTCAGGGCTGGTCAGTCGTCAAATTCCACTTTAGAACCTTGTTGGCTCAGATGAGCTGCCGGGGTCTTGCGCTGTCCGGTAAATTTCGGACCGGGACGCGGTTCAAAGACTCCGTTTTTTGGGGTTGTTCTCGTGGTTGGCGACTATTCCCGTATATATAACATACTTTTGTGGAAAATTAAAGTGTTGCGCTTTTCTGATGCGCAAAAGGCACAGACCGTCTTCCTGAAACGATCCTCCAGGTGCCTGAAACATCTTGCGGAATCGCTGCGTTTCCGGGAAGCCGTCAGACTTGCGTCAGTCCGCCGCGGCAAGAAATGGGCGAATCACTTGGGGGGTTCCGGCGAGAAGTACTGCGCGAGTTTATTTTCCTTGCCGTCGAACTCTTCGGCTTCGGGAAGCGCATCTTTCTTTTCGGTAATGTTCGGCCACTTTTCGGAGTATTCGGCGTTCAGCTCGATCCATTTTTCCAGGCCGGGATCGGTATCGGGCAAAATGGCCTCGGCCGGGCATTCCGGTTCACAGACACCGCAATCGATGCATTCGTCCGGATTGATGACGAGCATGTTCTCGCCTTCATAGAAGCAATCCACGGGACAAACTTCAACACAGTCGGTGTATTTGCACTTGATGCAGTTGTCTGTGACGACGTAGGTCATCGGTATCCTCATTCGGTGCCGGTCCCAGGAAGAGGGGTCGGCCCTCCAGCTCCGGTCCGGCAGTTCCTTGCGCGGCCTGCTCGCATGTGGAGCCGCAGCGTTAAATTTCTTGCCGATGTTGGGTATCGTTTTTGGCAAGCGCGCGCAAGCGCACAGGATGACGCAATCCGCGATGATATGAGAAAGTTATTCTGTTTTTGAGCGCATTACGAGATTTGGCCTCAGCTGTCGCCGCGCCAGGCGTCAATCTTGCGTCTGTCCCGCTTGGTCGGGCGGCCCGCGCCGGCTTCACGCAGCGCCGGATGCGAAGGCGGGGCCTGCCTGGGCGGCGGCGGCGGAGACAGGTCCTCGTAGAGCTTGCGGGCCTCCTCGAAGGGGCCGCGGCGGGTGCCGAGCACCGCTACCTTCAGAACCAGGATACGCCTGTCCAGGGTAATGGTGAGGACGTCGCCGATCCTGACGGTCTTGCTGGCGGAAGATATCTTGTCGCTGTTGACCCTGACATGTCTCGACGAGATCAGTTTCTGGGCAAGGGAGCGGGATTTGGTGACCCTGGCGTACCAGAGCCACTTGTCCAAACGCAGGCTGCCACCGGCAGCTTGTGGGTCGGGCGCAGGAATTACTTCTTGTCCTTGCTGTCCATGTTCGCCTTCAGCGCCAGCAGCGCCGCGAAGGGTGAATTGGGATCAATCGGCTTTTCCCTGGGGGGCTTGTCACGCCGGTTGCCGCCGTCGGAGCCTCTCTGACCCCCATGTTGACCGCCGTGCTTGCCACCATGTTTGCCACCGGGCCGGCCGTCGGGCTGACCGCCGCGGTTGCGGTTGGGGCCGCCCTTGCCCTGGCGCTTTTCACCAGGTCCGGCGCTCTTGGGGTCCTGTCCTTTACGGTCTCCGCCGCGGCGTTGGTCCTGCCGGCCGCGCGGCCGCCGGTCCGGGCGGCCGGGCCGCCAGACTTCAATGGTGACCGTTTCCGTCGCGGCGTCCGCCGCAGCGGTCCCGGAAGACGCCTCGGCTTCCGTCGCTTCATTCCGTGTTTCGCCAGACACCTCGCCCGGCGTATCGGCAGATGGTTCGCTTTGCGTTTCGGCCAGCGGTTCGCTCGGCGTTCCGGCTGTTGCCGTCACTTCTTCGGAAGAAGCTGCTGCTTCTCCGGTTGGTTCCGGTACAGCGGTCTCGTCCACCGGTTCCGCGGCGGCTTCTGCGGCCGGTTCGGTTGCCGGCTCTACTGTCGCGGTTTCGGTTGTCTCCGGCTGCGGTGATGCCGGCTCCGCGGTTGCCGCCGGCACCGTTGCTTCCGGCTCAGCGGTCGGCGCCTCGGACCCATCGGGGTTGGCCGCCTCTTCGGCGGGGCGCGCGTCCTGCATTTCTTCCGCCGGTTCAGAAGCGGTTTCCGCCGGAGTTACCGCGGAGGCTTCCACTGCCGGATCCGCGATCGGCGCCTTGTCCTGCTCCGCCGCCGGTTTCACCGCTACCGGACGCTGAACCTCTTTGGTCTCCACCCGGTAGCCGAGGGATTTGAGAACGGCGGTGAAATCCTCGCCGGCGCAGCCGAGCAGGGAGGTCATGGCGACAGTCACCGTGAAACCGCCGCCCTGGGCGATCGCTCCATCCGGCGGGCTGACTTCCGCATCGAGCGGTTTCCAGGCGATCAGCGGCCGGATGAGATCCGCGAGGCGTTCCAGAATGTCGACGCGTACGGCCCTCGGGCCGCAGACGCGGAAGCCGACGACCTTGTAAAGTGCCTTGTCGATGGTCTCATCGACGGGAATGGACGTGCGGCCGGAGGCGGAAAGCTGCGGCAGCTCGGCCATGCCGTTCATGTCCAGAGAGCCGTGCTTGAGAGCCCAGAGCTGGGCAAGAAGCTGGCTCGGCGCCGGTTTCAGCAATGCCGGCACGAAAACCGTATAGGCACCGAAACGCACACCGTGCTTGCGTAGCGAGGCGCGCATGTCCTGGTCAAGCTGGCGGATTTCATCGGAGGCATCCTGGCGCTCCAGAATGCCAAGGCCCTCGACGATCCGGAAGGCAATGCCGCGGGCGAGGCCCTCAAGGCTTTCGCCGGTCTTCAGATCCGCGAGCGGCTTCAGCAAAGTCTCGATCTGTGCCTTGATCCAGAGATCGATGCGGGCCTGGACCGCGTCGCGGGCCGGACCGGTCAGATGTTCGTCGGCAAGCAACAGAACCGTAGGGGACAACACGTCCTCGCCGGCGACCAGTTTGGCGACCGGCTCACCGCGCCAGCGAACTACGCCTTCCGACGTCAGCACGAAGTCGCCGTTTTCGGATTTGCCCAGCTTTTCCGCGCGGGATTCGATCTCCGTCGTCAAGGCTTTCTGCGCGGCGGCGCGGACCGTCTTGCCGTCGGGGCCCTCGGCCGCCGAGTCGGGGGCAAACCGGAAGCCAAGCAGATTTCCGATGTGCTGACCTTCGACGAGCACATCACCGCTCGACGTAATTTCCGCTTCCAGCATTGCATTCTCTCTCAGACGTCGCATCAATACACTTGTCCGCCGATCCACGAACCGCTGTGTCAGCCGTTCATGAAGGGCGTCAGATAGTTTGTCTTCAATGGCGCTCGTCTCGCCTTGCCAGTGGGCCGGATCGGCCAGCCAGTCAGGGCGATTGGCGACATAAGTCCACGTCCGGATGTGAGCAATCCGGTTCGCGAGAGTGTCGATATCACCATCTGTGCGGTCTGCGAAGGCCAATTGACGTTTAAACCAGTCGTCGGCGATAGCGTTGTCCTGCATCAAATGCGTGTAAATCGTGTTCAGCAGGTCTGCGTGGTTCGCCGGCGCGATCTTACGATAGTCCGGGACCTGACACACGTCCCACACCAATTCGACAGCTTTTTCACCCCTGACCATGTCGGATATTGCGGGATCGCGCAATAAATGTTCAAGAGCGGTGATATCGTCTCCTGTAGGGGTCCTTGCCAGACCGTCTTCTGTGGGGACCGTATCGAGGCTCCGCCGCAGCGCTGCGGCGGATGAAAAATCCAGCGCACTGTTGCGCCATTGCAGCACTTTCAGGCTGTCGAAGTGGTGACTTTCAATCTGTTCGACCAGGTCGTCGCTCAGCGGATCGACGCGGCCGGTCACACCGAAGGTGCCGTCCCTTGTGTGCCGCCCGGCGCGTCCGGCAATCTGCCCCATCTCCGACGGGGTGAGCTGGCGGTACTGATAACCGTCATATTTGCGGTTGCCCGCGAAGGCGATGTGTTGGAGGTCGAGGTTCAGGCCCATGCCGATGGCGTCGGTGGCGACCAGATGATCGACATCGCCGTTCTGAAAGAGCTCCACCTGGGCATTTCGGGTGCGCGGGCTCAGGGAACCCAGAACCACGGCCGCGCCGCCGCGCTGACGGCGAAGCAGTTCGGCGATCGAATAGACCTCGTCGGAGGAAAAGGCGACCACGGCGGAACGCGCCGGCAGCCTCGATACCTTTTTCGAGCCTGCATATTCCAGAACGGACATGCGCGGCCTTGTGACGACATTGAGGCCCGGGACAAGTCTTTCCAGAAGCGGGCGGATGGTGGCCGCGCCAAGCAGTAACGTTTCGGATCTGCCGCGCAGGTTCAGGATCCGGTCGGTGAAGACATGGCCGCGATCCAGGTTTCCCGCAAGCTGCACCTCGTCGATCGCGACGAATTCCGTATTCAGGTCGAGCGGCATCGCCTCGACCGTCGACACCCAGAAGCGGGGATTTTTCGGAATGATTTTTTCTTCGCCGGTGATCAGCGCCACCGAGTCCGTGCCGGCGCGTTCGGCAACACGGCCGTAAACCTCGCGCGCCAGCAGGCGCAACGGAAGCCCGATCAGTCCGGACGAGTGCGCCAGCATGCGCTCGATCGCAAGGTGGGTTTTTCCGGTATTGGTCGGTCCAAGGACCGCCGTAACGGTACGGGACCGTGCCGATGGCGGCAGCGGCAAGGTTTGAGGACGGGGCATGGAAATAGTCGTGACCGGCTTTCTTGGGGCGCGTCGCCTATATCTGGTGCGGCGTGTCTACCACAGGCAAGAGGGACGTGTCCCCTTTCTTTTCGGATGGGGGCAGGGATTTTCAGGGGTGAAAATAAGCTGTGGAGAACGACTCTGGAACAAACCGTAACCGAATCGGCGACTCCGGAAGATTCAGGATTTGTTCCCTACGAGATGTGGTTTGCAAAGCGCGGCTCGCCACGAAATCGTGAATCAGGTCAAGGATTTGAGTCTCGAACTCAGTTTCGTGGCGATTTGAGCCGAAGCCCTGTCAAGAGTTAATTTCAACATAATCGCCCATTCGGTGCGCGCGGCGTCGGCGTTAACGTACGGACACAGGGTGAACGAAAGCTGGACGAATCGCTGTTTCAAAGGTGTTTTTGTTCTGTTCTCACAATATCTAGTAGGGGGGCTGCTTTCAGGGCGTAACCGGGTTCCCGCTTCCACCGGAAGCGATAGTCTCCTGAACGGACCGGGTCGCGAATTTGTGCTGAAATGAACCAGGCGCCGTTCCGGCCGGACTTTTCGCGGGGCCATCTGGATCCGTGTGGCTTTTTGTTGCGCCGCAAATATTTTGAAAGCCGAGTTGCTGCGGGAACTTCGCCGGAATAACCTTCCGGTATCCGGGAGTTGCCGGAGCAGGTGCAAAATATTCTGCCGGCCGGGACAGGCGATTGAAAAGGGAGCATGACTTCCGCCCCTTTCCAATCGCATCCGTCCAAAGTAGAAATCTTGCCGAAACAGGCTTCATTTTTAGGTAATATTGGGGAGAAGGCGTTTGGCGATAGCGAAAATTCTCGTTGCAAACAGGTCCGAAATCGCGATCCGGGTTTTCAGGGCGGCCAACGAGCTCGGTCTGAAAACCGTGGCGATCTATGCCGAACAGGACAAGTTGGCGCTGCACCGGTTCAAGTCCGACGAGGCCTATCAGGTCGGCAAGGGTCTTGGTCCGATCGAAGCGTATCTGTCCATCGACGAGATTATCCGTGTGGCCAAGCTTTCCGGCGCCGATGCGATCCATCCGGGATACGGTCTCCTGTCGGAGAGCCCGGAATTCGTTGATGCCTGCGAAGGGGCGGGCATCATCTTCATCGGACCGAAGTCTGAAACCATGCGCCGGCTCGGCAACAAGGTCGCCGCGCGCAATCTGGCGATCGAGGCCGGTGTGCCGGTTATGCCGGCCACCGATCCGCTGCCGGACGATATGGAAGAAATCAAGCGGCTTGCCGAAGGAGTCGGGTATCCGGTGATGCTGAAGGCGTCCTGGGGCGGCGGCGGCCGCGGCATGCGGGTGATCCCGGACGAAGCGACGCTGGAAAAGGTCGTTCTGGCGGCCAAGCGCGAAGCCATGGCGGCTTTCGGCAAGGACGAGATCTATCTGGAAAAGCTGGTGCAGCGCGCGCGGCACGTGGAGGTGCAGATCCTCGGCGACGGCCAGGGCGGACTGGTTCACCTGTTCGAGCGGGATTGTTCCATTCAGCGCCGCCACCAGAAAGTGGTGGAGCGCGCGCCGGCGCCTTTTCTTGCCGAGGAAAAACGGGCTGAACTCTGCGCATACGGCCTGAAGATCGGCCGGGCTGTGAATTACCGCGGCGCGGGTACGGTCGAGTTTCTTATGGATGCCGATACCGGCGCCGTCTATTTCATCGAGGTCAATCCGCGCGTTCAGGTGGAGCACACGGTGACCGAGGAAGTCACCGGCATCGACATCGTCCAGGCGCAGATCAAGATCGCCGAAGGAGCGAAGATCGGCACGCCGGAAAGCGGGGTGCCGGAGCAGGAGAATATCCACCTCCACGGCAACGCCCTGCAGTGCCGCATCACGACCGAGGACCCGGACCAGAATTTCATTCCCGACTACGGCCGCATCACCGCCTATCGCGGCGCGACGGGCTTTGGTATCCGTCTGGACGGGGGCACCGCCTATTCCGGCGCAGTGATCACGCGTTTTTACGACCCGCTTCTGGAAAAGGTCACCGCCTGGGCGCCGACCGCGGAAGATGCGCGCAAGCGCATGGATCGTGCCCTGCGCGAATTCCGTATCCGCGGTGTCGCGACCAATCTGGTGTTTCTGGAAAACATCATCGGCCATCCGGATTTCAAGGCCAACAACTATACGACCCGGTTCATCGACGATACGCCGGAGCTGTTCCAGCAGACCAGGCGCCAGGACCGGGCCACCAAACTGTTGAGATATATCGCCGATGTGTCGGTCAACGGTCATCCGGAAACGAAGACCCGCGTGCGGCCGCCGAAAGACGTGGCCGCCCCGGTGGTGCCGGATTTCGGCAATGCAAGGCCGGACGGGACCAGGCAGTTGCTCGATGAACTCGGGCCGAAAGGCTTTGCCGGCTGGATGAAGGGGCAGAACCGGGCCCTGATCACCGATACCACCATGCGCGATGCGCATCAGTCGCTGGTCGCCACCCGCATGCGCAGCCATGACATCGTCAGCGTCGCGGAGGCTTACGCCTCAGGCCTGCCGACACTGTTCTCGCTGGAGTGCTGGGGCGGGGCAACCTTCGATGTGGCCATGCGCTTTCTGACCGAAAGTCCGTGGGAGCGTTTGCACAATATCCGTGAAAAAGCACCGAACATCCTGCTCCAAATGCTGCTGCGCGGCTCCAACGGCGTTGGTTACACCAATTATCCGGACAATGTGGTCCGGTTCTTCGTTGCCCAGGCGGCGGAAAACGGCATCGATCTCTTCCGGGTGTTCGACTGCCTGAACTGGGTCGAGAACATGCGCGTGTCGATGGATGCGGTCCAGGAAGCGGGCAAGCTGTGCGAGGGCGTGCTGTGCTACACCGGCGACATGCTGGACAGCGCCCGGCCGAAATACGACCTGAAATACTACGTCGGGCTCGCAAAGGAACTGGAAGCCGCCGGCGCGCATATCCTCGGCCTGAAGGACATGGCCGGCCTCATGAAGCCGGAAGCGGCGAAGATCCTGATCCGGACACTGAAGGAGGAGGTCGATCTGCCGATCCACTTCCACACCCACGATACGTCCGGCATCGCGGCGGCAACCGTTCTGGCGGCGGTCGAAGCGGGGGCGGATGCGGTCGACGCGGCGATGGACGCGCTTTCCGGCCTGACCTCGCAGCCCTGCCTCGGTTCCATCGTCGAAGCCTTGCGCGGCAGCGAGCGGGACACCGGTCTCGACGCCAAGGCGATCCGCCAGATCTCCTTCTACTGGGAGGCCGTGCGTACCCAGTACCGGGCCTTCGAGAGCGACCTGCGCTTCGGCGCCTCCGAGGTCTACCTGCACGAGATGCCCGGCGGCCAGTTCACCAACCTCAAGGAACAGGCACGCTCGCTTGGTCTCGAAACCCGCTGGCACGAGGTCGCCCAGGCTTATGCGGACGTCAACATGATGTTCGGCGACATCGTCAAGGTGACGCCGTCGTCCAAGGTGGTCGGCGACATGGCGCTGATGATGGTCAGTCAGGGCCTCACGGTTGAAGAGGTCGAGGATCCGGCCAAGGACGTCGCCTTTCCCGACAGTGTCGTGCAGATGCTGCATGGCGATCTCGGCCAGTCCCCCGGCGGCTGGCCGGAAGCCCTGCAGAAGAAGGTCCTGAAAGGCGAAAAACCCATCACTGTGCGGCCCGGTTCGCTGCTGAAGGAGGCCGACCTGGAGGCGGAACGCAAAGAGGCGGCGGACAAGACCGGGCGCGAGATCAGCGACACGGAGCTGGCCTCCTATCTGATGTATCCGAAAGTGTTCACGGATTTCGACAAGGCGCAGCAGCAATACGGCCCGACATCCGTCCTGCCGACGCCGGTTTATTTCTATGGCCTCGAACAGGGTCAGGAGATTTTTGTCGACCTCGAACCCGGCAAAACCCTGGTCCTGCGCTGTCAGGCCATCGGCGAGACGGACGAGAAGGGGGAGAAAAAGGTCTTTTTCGAACTCAACGGCCAGCCGCGCAGCGTCAAGGTCCCGGACCGGGCCCATGGCGCGTCCGGCGCGGCGGCCATGCGCAAGGCGGAGGATGGCAATGCCGCTCATGTCGGCGCGCCGATGCCCGGCGTGATCTCCACCGTTGCGATCGCCGCCGGACAGGACGTCAAGGCCGGCGACGTGCTGGTCTCCATCGAAGCGATGAAGATGGAAACCGCGCTTCATGCCGAGCGTGATGGCAAGGTCAAGGAGGTTCTGGTCTCGCCGGGCTCCCAGATCGACGCCAAGGATCTTCTGGTGGTGTTCGAGGCCTGACAACAGATGACAACAACAAGGCTGCCCAAGGGCGGCCTTGGCCTGATGACAAAGCCCGCAGCGCGACATTCCGGACAAGAGCAGCGTCGCTGCACGCTGATCCGGACGCCAGCGTGTCAGCACGAGCGCAAGCGAGCACTCAGCCAGTCAAGCCTTTGAAATCATGAAACAAGATGCGCCTATGGCGCGAAATATGTCTGGTTCCCGGATCTGGCCATGCAGCTAGCGCTGCAGACCGTCCGGAATGACCGCAGGGGGGCTGCTGCTGCAATCGGGTCAGCGGTATCCGGATGAGGCGTTCCGCTTCTCTGGGGAAGCCCGGACGGTTACGTTGTTGATTTGGCAACGCTCCCCTGCACCGGGTGTCACCGCGGGCGCAGCGAAGCGGAGACCCGGGGCCCACTCGCGGTGCCGCTTGCTGAAGCAAGGGAATTGTTCATCGGCGGTCGCTACCCGCTTCGGGCCTGCGCGCCGTATTGTTTGTCCCGGGCTGTGTGTGAAGCGGCCTTGCAGACACCCAACAGAGCCTCTGCAAACGAGTGGGCCCCGGCTCAGCGCCGCGCTTGACCGGGGTGACAGCCGAGGGTGGTACTCAGCCTCTTCTTCATTCAACAGAGTTGATGACGCCCGGGGGTGGTCAGCGGTCTGAGGCCGCTCAAGGGCGGCCTTGAACCGGGCGACCCGGTGGGGAACCTGCTTGCGTCCTATTCCGCCGCTTTCAGCATGCCGTGTTGCACGGGAGCTTCCGCCGTGCCGATCCACAGGTCCAGAAACCGGTCGAGCCATTGGCGGACCGCGGGATCATAGACGAAGCGGCCGGCGAAATGATCGCGGCGTTGTTGAGCGCCGGGAAGCTCCATGCGCGGCGCACCCTTGGTGGTCCAGCGCACCATCATCTGGTGGGTGAGTTCCGGATGGAACTGGATGCCGTAGGCGCAAGGGCCGACACGGATCGCCTGATTCGGATAGGTAGGGCCTTCGGCAAGAAGGTCCGCGCCTCGGGGCAGGTCGAAGCCCTCCCGGTGCCACTGATAGACCTTTTTCGGCCAGTCCATGAGGGACTCGCCCGCCGCGGTCGGCTGCAGCGGATAATAGCCGATTTCGACAAGAGCGTCGTGATGCCCGGTGACCTGGCCGCCCAGATGCCTCACCATCAATTGCGCGCCCAGACAAATCCCCAGGAAGGGCTTTTGCTCCTTGAGCGGGACCTTGATCCAGTCGATTTCCTTGAGAACGAAGGCGTCGGGATCGTTGGCGCTCATCGGGCCGCCGAAAATGACAGCGCCCGCGTGTCCGTCCATGGTGTCCGGCAGCAGGTCGCCGAAGCGCGGTTTGCGGATATCCAGGGCAAAGCCGCGTTTCACCAGTTCGCGGCCGACGCGGCCGGGTGAGGAATGTTCCTGGTGGAGAACGACCAGTATCCTGGGACGATTCCCCGTGTGATCAGTTTGGAAATGCATGGCCTTAATATGCTGCAGGCGCGATTGAAAATCGAGTCCCGTTGTCTGTGCAGGCTGCGCAAAGGATTGTCACAGGCGATTGACGGTCCAGGTGTCAGTCAAGTTCGTCCATCTCCGGAGCGGTCTTGGCCACCTTGTGCCGGAGGGTCATCCGGTCCCGCGTGGAGACACCGAGCAGTTCGGCCACCCGCCAGATGGTGTTGTCCTCGAATTCGTGGACCTGACCGTCCGCATAGACGATTTCCCACATCATCTCGACAATGGCGAGGCGTTCTGTCTCGTCGGTAGTGCGCTTCAGGATGGATGTGAAACCGTAAAGATCCACGGCCTCCTCATCGCGCTGCCTGGCGATGTTGATGAGCTCCGTGGTTTCCTTGTCCGTCAGCTCGTAGCGTTGCTGCAGGATCTGACGGAGCTTTTCGCTCTCGCTCTCCTCGATGACGCCGTCAATATCGATCAGATGAAACAACAAGGCCGCCGCCGCCAGACGTTTGTCGTCCTCTGCGAAGGTCTTGTCCCCACTGTCGCCAAAAGTCAGTTCGCGAACAAAGCTTTTCAGCGAATCCAGCATGTCTTTCGTCCCTTTTTCCCGGCCGCGCCCCCGGCAACCTGGAGTATCCCGCTCTCATTCAAACCAAGCAAAGACGCTCCTGCCTTCCAAGATCAATCAACTCTTCCGCTCTGCTGAGGTTCCATAACAAAGCGGGCTGATCCAGATAGCCATAACAAAGTTTCTTTAGCATCAAAGAGTTGATGATGACTTTAAACGAATGACACGGGAACAGAAACCGGCATTTCATAATCAGCTTTTTTGAATCGTTCTAAACTATTGATTTTTTTGGATTTTTAACTTGACTTCAAGCCTCATAAAATGTTTTGACCGGTTTCTGAAAAGCGCTTCCGGCGCGTCGAAATCATTCAGTTTTCGCCTGTGGACTGACCTTTACCTGCCGCGGGCGGCATTTAAATCGGGATGGAAAAATGAATTCTTTCAAACTTGGCCTTCTGGCCGCCACCGCCCTTTTCGTCAGCCCGGCATTGGCCGCGGGCCCCGCGGACGTCCTGTCGACCTATGGCGATATCGCCCAGGCGAAATATGAAGATTCCCTGGAAAGCGCCAAGACGCTCAAAGCCGCCATTGAAGCGCTGGTTGCCGAGCCGACCGAAGCCAATCTGACTGCTGCCCGCGCTGCCTGGGTCGAAGCACGCAATCCCTACCAGCAGACCGAAGCCTACCGCTTCGGCAATGCCATCGTCGATGACTGGGAAGGCAAGGTGAATGCCTGGCCTCTGGACGAGGGCCTGATCGACTATGTCGACACATCCTATGGCGAGGATTCCGAAGAAAACGCCTTCTACACCGCGAATGTCGTCGCCAATCCGAGCCTGAAGGTCGGCGGCGAGACGATCGATGCCAGCGTGATCACGGCCGAGCTGCTTGCCGAAACCCTGCAGGAAGCCGGCGAAGTCGAAGCGAATGTCGCGACCGGCTATCATGCCATCGAATTCCTTCTCTGGGGCCAGGACCTGAACGGCACCGACGCGGGCGCGGGCAACCGTCCGGCGACGGATTTCGATGCGGCCAATTGCACCGGCGGCAATTGCGAGCGCCGCATCCAGTATCTTCAGGCCGCGACCGATCTGCTGATTTCCGATCTGGAAGAAATGTCGGCGGCATGGGCTCCGGGCGGTGCCGCCCGTGAGGACCTGGCCGGCAAGGGCGATGAAGGCGGTCTCGCAACGATCCTGACCGGCATGGGTTCCCTTTCCTATGGAGAGCTGGCCGGTGAGCGTATCAAGCTCGGCCTGATGCTGCACGATCCGGAAGAAGAGCACGACTGTTTCTCCGACAACACACACATGTCCCACTACAATGACGTGGTCGGTATCCGGAACGTCTATTTCGGCGAATACAAGAGCCCGCTCGGAAACGATGTTACCGGCGCGTCTCTGGCGGAAATGGTCGCGGAAAAGGATCCGGCCCTGGCGGAAGAGATGAAGGCGAAGCTGGACGCCACGCTGGTCGCATTCGAGGTCATGAAGGCCCGCGCCGAAGGCGGTGAAGCCTATGACCAGATGATCGGCGAAGGCAATGACGAGGGCAACGCCGTCGTTCAGGCCGCCGTCGATGCCCTGGTCGACCAGACTGCTTCAATCGAACGCGTTGTGAAAGTGCTCGAGTTGCACGACATTGCTTTCGAAGGATCCGACAGCCTGGACAATCCGACCGCCGTTTTCCAATAAGAACCAGGGGTCGGGTGGTGACGAAAACCACCTGACCCTAAACTTTCGCGGAATAGGGGCCCGCGGAAGAAAATCAGGATGCGAATATGGGATTATTCCCGATACCGGGCGCTGCTGCCGCAGCGGCGCTTGTTTGTTTTTCGGCAGGGTGCCTGTCGGCGGAAGAGCCTCTGGCGCACCGGACAGACCTGTCGGTGGCGGACCGCGCGAAGGCGGCGCAAGTGCTCCGGCTGCCAAGTGAATTCGACCGGCCAGAACCATTCGAACCGATGCAGGGCGGCGCGGGAACGTCAACCCGGCGGCCCGGGCGGGACGCCTATTCCCAGTCAAACGCCAATCTCACCTTCGAAGAAGAACAGACCTTCAAACTCGGCAACGGGCTGTTCAAGAAGTTGTGGACCTCTTCCCCATCCTCGACACAGGCCTCCGACGGTCTCGGGCCGCTGTTCAACGCCCGCTCCTGCCAGGGATGCCATCTGAAGGACGGACGCGGGCGACCGCCCCGGCCCGGGGATGAGGCCGTCTCGCTGTTCCTGCGGCTTTCCGTTCCGCCGCAGAGCGAAGAGCAGCGCCGGGAGCTTGCCGCGAGGAAGATCCTGTCGGTTCCCGAGCCCACCTATGGCGGCCAGTTCCAGACGTTCGCCGTCACCGGACTTCAGGCCGAAGGGCGGTTCGACATCGAGCATGAAAACATCGAAATACCGCTCAACGGCGGCGAGACAGCGGTGCTTCACAAGCCGGTCTACACGATGCGGGATCTCGGATACGGCGAGATGCATCCGGAGACGATGATTTCACCGCGTGTCGCGCCGCCGATGATGGGCCTTGGTCTGCTGCAGGCGATACATCCGGGCGATATGGAAGATCTTGCCGATCCGGAGGATCTCGACGGGGACGGAATTTCCGGCCGGATCAGCCATGTGCCAGATCCGAAGTCCGGTGAAATCACCCTCGGCCGCTTTGGCTGGAAGGCGTCGAAACCGACGATCCGGGCGCAGTCGGCGGCCGCATTTTCAGGCGATATCGGTCTGAGCTCGCCTGATGAGCCGGATAATTACGGCGATTGCACACCGGCCCAGACGGGCTGCCGCGCGCTGCCGCATGGCGAGCAGGCCCGGTTGGGTGAGACGGAAACTCCAGATCCGGTCATGGATCTGGTGACGTTCTATTCGGAAAACCTGGCGGTGCCGATGCGGCGCGACGTCGACGACCCGGATGTTCTCAGGGGCAAGCAGATTTTCTACGGCTCCGGCTGCGCCTCGTGCCATCGACCGAAATACGTGACCAGCCGCGACGCGGAAAATCCGGCGCACAGGTTTCAGCTGATCTGGCCCTATACCGATCTGCTGCTGCATGACATGGGCGAGGGTCTCGCGGACGGGCGGCCGGTGGGCGACGCGGACGGGCGCGAATGGCGCACGCCGCCGCTCTGGGGGATCGGCCTGACGCGGACGGTCAACGATCACACGCGGTTCCTGCATGACGGGCGCGCGCGGAACCTGCTGGAAGCGATCCTGTGGCATGGCGGCGAAGCGACGCAGGCGCGTGACAACGTCATTGCATTAAGTCCCGGGGATCGTCAGTCTCTGATCAAGTTCCTGGAGTCCTTGTAATGCGTTTTTGGGTAATGCGTTTTTGGTTTTTGGCGGCCTTCGCCGTGTTTTCTGCCGCGCCGGCGATGGCTGCGGATTTCAACCCGCCGATCGACCGGCTGATTTCGAACTATATCCGTCCGGCGATGACGGAATTTGCCGCAGTCACGGACAGGCTCCCGGATGCGGTGGCTTCCGTTTGTTCCAGTGCCGGCCCGGCGGAGATTGCCGGGTTCCAGGCCGCCTATTCGGATAGTCTTCGTGCCTTCTCGAGAGTTCACTTTCTGAGGTTCGGTCCGCTTCTCGACGATGACCGGCTCAGCCGGCTTGCCTTTCTTCCCGACCCGCGCGGCATCGCACAGCGCCAGATCCGCAAGATCTATGCGCAAAAAGATCCAAGTGTCGGGTCCGCGGAAAGTCTGAGGGACAAGAGCGTGGCGGTTCAGGGACTGACGGCGCTGCAGATGATCGCCTTCGACACTGAGAGCGAAGTGGTTCTCGGCAGCCCGGACGATGACAAGGACTACACTTGCGGTTATGCGCTGGCGATTGCCCGGAACCTTGCCGCGATTGCGGCCGGACTCGATGCCGACTGGTCGGACCCGGACGGATATCGGGCGGTGCTGTTGTCGGGCGGCCCCCGGAATGACCGGTACAGGACGTCCAAGGAAGCGATGGAAGATGTGTTCAATGCGCTGGTCACCGGCCTGATCATTGTCCGCGACCAGGATCTTCTTCCGGCGCTTGGCGCATCCGCGGCCAAGGCCAAAGCGAACCGCTTGCCGTTTTCCCGGTCCGGCAATTCCATCGTGTTTCTTTCCGGTGAATTGCACGGCATCCAGGATGCCGTTGCCAGCCTTGAGCTGGAAGACATGACGCCAACCGATTTTCAGTGGATCTTTGCCGCGCTCGACTTTGAATTCGGCAACGCTCAGGCGTTTTTGAGCGGACTGGAACCGCCGCTGCGGCGGACCTTCGGAGAAGGCGACAGTTATTCGCAGATATCGGTGCTGGCAATCACGCTGAAGTCCATCCGCGATACCATGGCGCTCGAACTCGCAGGCGCCCTGGAACTTGCCGGCGGTTTCAATGCTCTAGACGGTGACTAGGCCGTGTGGACGAATTGGGGACGCATTTCGTGAAAAAAGAGGCGAGAGATTGCGGCGAAAGATCCGCGGAGCGTATCGGCGATGCGTTCAAGGGTCCTTTGGCGTCAGGTCGAAGTCTCTTGTCTCACCTGAAGACCCGGGCCCGCAGCGCCCAATCCCCGCGCCAATCCGTCTTGATGATGCGCCCGCATCACCTGCGCCGGATTGACTTGATCTTGAACGATGCAGCTCCCGGCGAAATGCATCTCCAATTCGTGCACACGGCCTAGAACGAGATGACCCACGCAATCAAGACCGTTTCCAGAAGAAGTTTTCTTGCCGCCATGGGCAGTCTGGCGGCGGCGCCGGTCTTTTCCGGGTCCACGCTTGCGGCGAGCCTGCTGAACCGGGAGGCGGCCGACGGCGTTCCGCTTTTCGCCAGCGCCTACCGGAAAGCCGATGGCGAATTCGGCGTCGGCATTGTCGATGACCTTGGCCAGATCCTCGCGCAGATCACGTTGCCGGGCCGGGGGCACGGTATCGCGGTCGCGCCGGAGGGGTCCCGGTTCGTCGCCTTTGCCAGACGGCCGGGAACCTTCGCCGTCGTCGTGAGACCTTTCGAGGATGTCCAGCCCGAACTGATCACCTCCGAACCCGGCAGGCATTTTTACGGACATGGGTGTTTTTCGGCCGACGGCCGGTTGCTCTATGCGGTGGAGAACGATTTCGCCGCCGCACGCGGTGTCGTCGGCATCTACGACACGAGCGGCAGTGCGACACGGCGTATCGGCGAGTTCGAGACCAACGGTATCGGACCGCATGACGTTCTTCTTGGGCCAGATTATCGCACCCTGATCGTTGCCAATGGCGGAATTGAAACTCGTCCCGACATGGGCCGCGAGAAACTCAACCTGGATACGATGGCGCCGTCCGTGGTGTTCATCGACAGCCGCAGCGGGGATATTCTCGCCCAGCATGCGCTGGACAAGGAGCTGCACCAGCTTTCGCTCCGCCACATGGCGCTGGATGCCGAAGGCCGGGTCTGGGCCGGTGGCCAGTTCGAAGGTCCGCTTGACGAGGTGCCGCCACTGGTCGGGGTTTTCTCCCGGGATGCGGCGCCGAAACTTACCGCCATCCCGGAACCTGTCGCTTCCGGCCTGCAGAACTATATCGGTTCGGTTGCGGCCAATGCCGGTGGTGAGGTGATTGCGGCCTCCGCGCCGCGCGGCGGGCAGACGCTGTTCTGGAACGCATCCACCGGCGCGTATCTCGGCGCCCGGTCGATCCCGGACGGCTGCGGCGTTGCCCCGATCGATCAGGGCAGTTTTCTGATCTCGGATGGAAACGGCGCGCTTTCCCTGGTGAGCGATCCGGCCGCTCCGGCGGAAATCCTGGCTCGTCCGCCGGGTATTTCCTGGGACAATCACCTGTTTAATCTCGCAAAGATCGACGCTGCGTAACATTTAAACGGTCACAAACCCGCACTTTTCCTGCTTTTGTCAAATTCAACGGGCATCTTTAAGTTCGGATTGGTCTACATTGGGGCCGATTCGCGAAAGGGAGACGTTGAAATGCGGCGGCTTTTGATCGGACTGGGCAGTCTGGTATTCATGCTTGTGACCATCGTCCTGGTGGTTCCACTGTTCCTGCCCAAGGACGAAATCAAGCGTCAGGTAGTCGAAGAAGTGGACAAACGTCTCGGCTGGCGTGTCCGTCTCGACGGGCCTGTGTCCCTGTCCCTGTTCCCGGGGTTTTCTCTCGTTGCGGAAAATATCGGACTCTCCGGTGAAGCAGGCGCGGACGGGATTGAATTCGCCAAGGCCGAGCGGGTCGAGTTCGGGCTGGCCTGGGCCGGGTTGATCTCAGGCAATGTTCAGGTGACCGCAATTGCGCTCGACAAGCCCGACATCTATCTGGAGATCGGCCCTGACGGCGCCACAAGCTGGGAACCTCGCAGAGATCTGGAAGGCGAAACGCCAGCGTCGGACGCAGGGACCGCCGCACCGCGTGTCGTGGATAGCACCGCTGAGGACACGCCTGCCGAAACAGGCGGTCAGGCCGGATCGCCTTCGGAAGGATATCTGAAAAGCATCGGCGTCGACAGTCTGAAGATTACCGGCGGCACGCTGACCTACAAGGATCAATCCGGCGGGCAGCCGCTCAAGGTTGGCAATCTGGACCTGGCGCTGCGGGCTCCGGACCTTGGCGGCGATGTGGATCTTACCGCGAGCTTCACATTTCAGGACATGCCGATCAGCGTGGCCGGCACATTGACCGATCCCCTCGGCTTGAGCGCGGGCGAACAGACGCCCGTCTCCCTGACCGTCTCCTCCGGGGAGAACACGGTGAAGGTTACGGGCGAGGCCGGTCTGGGCCCGCTGCGGGCGGATCTGGCGCTTGAAGGCGGAGGACCTTCCCTGAAGGCGCTTGCCGCTCTGGCGGGGCAGCAGATAGCGACCGATCCGGGCGCTTATCAACTGGACGCGAAGGTTTCTGGCAGCGAAGCAGCCGTTTCGATCGCGGACCTTCATCTGGTCCTCGGTGAGCTTTCCCTGGGCGGGGCGGCGGATGCGGATCTTTCCGGACTGGTGCCGGAAGTCTCCGGCCGGCTTGTTCTGAAGGACGGATCCATATCGGACCTTCTGCTGCTCGCGGGACAGGATCTGCCGGCCAGCGGCAAATTGAGCGCGGATCTGGCGTTTGAAACGGTCGGCATGACCGGTGAGGAACTGGTGGCAGGTCTTGACCTCAACGGATCCGTCTCGATCGCCGGCGGCGAGATCGGCGGTCTCGGACTGGCGTCCGCCATGGGCGGCGACCCGGAAGCCGACAGACTGACAAACCTTGCCATGGATGTGGAGCTGCAGGGTCTTGAAAAGCCGATTGCCCTCAGTGGCGCGCTTTCCTGGCGCGGTGAAGCGTTCAGTCTTACGGGGCGGGCGGACACGGCCAAGCTGCTTGCCGGAAACGCCGCGCCGGTGTCGTTGACCGTGAAGGGCAAGCGGCTGAGTGCCGGATTTGACGGCAAGGCGTCAACGTCGGGCGCACTTGATGGCGCTGTAAACGTCGAAACAGCGGATCTGCGCGGACTGATGGCCTGGATGGGCCAGCCGATCGGCGCGGGCAACGGACTGAAGACCTTCAAGGCCTCCGGCATTTTCGGCATGCAGGGGGACACGCTCACATTTGAGGAAACCCGCTTCACGCTGGACGCGACCTCCGGAGAGGCGAACGGCAAGGTTCGGCTGGGCGGCAAACCTAGCGTCACGGCGCGGCTTGCGCTGCGTGAGCTGGTGCTTGACCCCTATCTGGGCGGAACTTCCGGATCGGGTGGCGGTGCGGCAAGGTCCTCCGGGTCTTCCGGCGGCGGCAAGAGCAATGGCAACGGCGGCAAAAAGGGAAGCGCTTCCAACTGGAGCACGGCGCCGATCGATTTTTCCGGCCTGCAGGCTGTGGATGCCGACCTCAAGCTCACGACCCGCGAAATCCGCTGGGAGAAGATCAAGATCGACGAAAGCGCGCTGTCAACCACTATCAAGAACGGTGTCCTGACCGCCAATCTGGAGAAGTTCGCGCTTTACGGGGGCACGGGAAGCGGAACCGTGACGCTGAACGGCGCGTCGGCAACGCCGCAAATCGCCGCCAAGGTTTCGCTCGCCAAACTGAACGCCTATCCCCTGTTGCGCGACGCGGCGGGATTTGACTGGATCGAGGGCAAGGCGGCGATCAGCCTGGATGTGACTTCCAAGGGTGGAAGCGAAATGGCGCTTGTCCAGGGGTTGAACGGCACGGTGAGCTACCAGTTCGCCGATGGGGCGATCCGGGGCATCAACATTCCCCAAATGGTCAGGGGCCTGTCCCTCGATACCTTGCTCGGCTGGCAGGAGGCTTCGTCGGCGAAAACCGATTTCAGCTCTCTCGGGGCGACGTTCCAGATCAAGAATGGCGTTGCCACGACAAAAGACCTTTCGCTGGTCGGCCCGCTGGTCCGCATGAGCGGCAAGGGCACGACCGACATGCCGAAGCAGAGCCTTGCCTGGAGGGTGGAGCCGAAAATCGTGCCGACGCTCGAAGGCCAGGCGCCGCGGCCGCGCCGCAAGGGCGAGGACAAGAAGCTCGCCGGGCTGGGCGTGCCGATCGTGATCGAGGGTTCCTGGAACGATCCGCGCATCTATCCGGACATCAAGGGAATCCTGGACGACCCGGAAGCGGCCTACAAACAGCTGCAGAAATCCGGCGGGGAACTGATTTCGATCCTCCAGGGCAAGAAAGAGCCTTCCGAGGCGCTGGTCGATACCGCAAACAAGGCGATCCAGAAGGCGACGGGCGGCCGCACCCAGATCGATGTCCAGAAGGTTATCGAGGGCGACGTCGACGACGAGGAAGTTCTCAAGGCCGTCGAGGAAGGCTTCGGCCTGCCGGCCGGCCTGCTGGGGAACGTGTTCGGGAACAAGAAAAAGAAGAATTAAGGTGTCTTCGACCGGTTCCCGGGAACCGGTTTATCCTGCTTCGGGACTTCGAAATCGAACGATTACATGCATGTAATCGCATGCTCTAAAACTGTCTGGCCTTCCGGGCCAGTTCGGTGCCAGGGCTGACACGCATCAGGCGCAGTTCGCCGAAACTGCGGATGTCCTGTTTGCCGAGATCCGTGAGATGAAACTCGTCGGCGAGGAATTCCTCCATGGTGCCGGGTGCGACGACACACATGGGACTGGCAAACGCCTGCAGGCGTGCTGCCAGGTTCACAGCCGATCCGAAAACGTCATAGACATATTTTTGTATACCGACCACCGATCCGACGGCGGAACCGGTGCCGAGGCCGATGCGTGCCTCCCATTTGTGCTGGTGGCTCTGGTTTCGGCGTTCCAGATACCGGACGAAACGGACGGCGCAATTGGCGACCGCGCGCGCATGATCCGGCGAGGGTTCCGGCATTCCTGCAACGGCAAGATAAGCGTCGCCGATGGTCTTGATCCTCTCGCAGCCGAATTGTTCGGCGATGCGGTCGAAGGCAGTGAAAATGTCGTTCAATTCGCCAAGTGTGACCGTCGGGTCATGTTCTGACGCAAACCGGGTGAAACCGACGAAATCCAGCATCACTACCGATACGCTTTCGTAGAGCTGGGGCGTGACAACTCCGAAGGTCTTGAACTCCTCATAGACCGAGCGTGGCATGAGGTTGAGCAGCAGGCGTTCAACACGTTCCTTCTCGCGCTCCAAATCCCGCGTGTTCCGTTCGACCATCGACGAATAGCTGTCGATCATCGATTCCAGTTCACGGATTCGCGTGATGTTCTGACACTCGGCAACATACAGGTCCTGCACGTCCGCGTTGGCAGGCGCAATTGACAGCGCAATGACCAGAGTCCGGCGCTTCACCTTGACAGAGAGTTCTCCGGTGTAGCGGCCATTTTGCTGAAGAGCCGCGCGGATTTCTTCCATGTCGACATCCCGAAGGACGTCTGGAAGGGACGATCCGGAATCCGGCTTGCCGAACCATTCCGAAAACGGTTCGTTCCAAAAAAGAAAATGCAAATCGTCTCCCCGCAGAACGGCAATGCCGACGCCGATGGCGCGCAGGAGTTGCTGGCTGATCGCGGTGATGCTCATGGAGTGCCGACCGACAGAATGGAAGTCCGGCGGGATTCGATTTCCCTCATGACGGTATCGATGTCCTGCGGCTCGATACCCTGCTCGGTGAGCGTCTCCTTCAGAAGCCTTCCCACCTCGTCAAAATCCTCGTGCGTGAGGTCCAGCGATGCATGGGCCTTTTTGATGCGCTCATCGGAATAGGAGACCGGGCCTCCTAGAAGCGAGGCAATGAACTTTGTCTGATGATCTATGAGACTTGGCATATCGACGTTGTCGAAAAAATCACCGATCTCATCGGAATCGAGTACCTTTTCATAAAAGGCCATAACGATGCGGCTGACGGATTTAAAACCGCCATATTTGTCAAAAAGGGCCTTTGCCATATCCGCGAAACTCAATTCCTGGTTAGCCACGATCAAATAAGTTTGAGAGTAGGCGACCGGGGCCTCAAAGAAAAGCCGTTTGGAACGTCCATTACAGGGTTCGATTACTTATCATCAAGCGCCGGACCTTCTTGTCGTCACGGGTGGAACGACCTCACGTCGTCGGCGATTGCAGCCGGTCTCGCGGCACCTGTGCACAGGGATATGCGGACAGGAGAGCTGGGCGGACCGTAATTCAGACTTGTTTTCAGATGCTCCAAGGGAGTGCCGGTATCGGAAGGATCGAGCGAGGAGGCTCAAAAGCCCAAGGCCTCCATCATCGCATCGACGCCGGAGTCAATCGGTTTCGCCGGCACGTGTTCACTATGAGCGTGAAACGCTCTTGTTGCCGATGCGCTGCAGGAAATCCCGGAGCCGGCCGACGAGCCGCTTTTTTGTAGCGCGGAGGGCATTGGAATATGTCGGCGACTGTTCATCCAGCCAGATCACGTTGACCGGCATGGAAGACATGGTCAGCTTGTCGGACCGCAGGGCCGTATCCGGATCGACGACCTCGTAGAAGCACTCATAGTCCGGCCATTGGTATCCGTCTTCCCAGGTCCAGCAATTGTGATCCTGGTAGTGGCGCATCAGCTTTTCGCCGAGCTTCTTGTCCGTCGGCAGCAAATCGGAAGCAGTGCCGATGCGCGGCGTGTTTCTCTCCATGAAATAGAGCACACGATCGCTGGCATAGCTGGAAACGAATAGCCTGATGTTCCGTCGCTTGCGGAGATGCGCGACGGCCCGGAAGACCTGAATATGTTCCTCGTGCCCATATTCGCCCCAGGGATTGTGGGTGACGACGAGGTCTCCGTCCTCAATGTGCGCTTCGAGGGCCTTCACAAGCAGGTGGAAGTTTTTCTTGTAGACGACCTTGTTTCGGCCGCAACGAACGCCGTAGCCGGTCTCTACCGGCTCGCGCCAGTGCGTGGAGTCGTAACAATGGGATTCGGGAATCTCCAGGCTGAGGGCATTGCTCAACGGGAAATCGTCGAAGACGGTCTGCCGCCCTTCGGTTGTCAGGGGGTCGTTTGGTGCTTCGCCGTAACACAGAACGACCTTTCTGGCCGTAGACAGAATTGAGCTCGCCCACAGCACCTCATCGTCGGGATGGGCCATGACGATGACGGCTGATTTGAAATTGTCCAGCTTCATCCTCATGGAAAGCCTTGGCCTTTAAATTCTGTTTTGTCCATTCGCGCATATGGCGAGCGATGCCTGGACTGAAACCCAATTTTCTTAAATGTTGGTTCAATCCGCAAAAAATCATCGGTATTTTTACAGGTGGGAATACTCTTCGGGCGTAGGCCGGTTCAAAACGCCAGCGCCGCCATCATCCTCTCGACGGCACCTTCCACCGTGCCGGTGTTTTCGATGCGGATGAGATTGGCGACGTTTTCCGGTTCCAGATCCGCACGTTCCAGCCGCTTCCGGATCTCCTGACGGGTTTCGCGGCCGCGGGCAGCGAGACGCTCGGCGAGAATTTCGACCGGAGCCGTGATCAGAAGAACGACGGCGTTTTCGTATTTCCGTTCAGCCTGTTTCAGGACCCGGCGGGAGCCGTTGGCAATGACGGTGCCGCCGGTGCGGATGATCTCGTCACAGGCTTTCGGGATGACATAACCGAGACCATGGGCTTCCCAGGCGAGCGCCACCTCGCCGGTGGCGACCAGCCGCTCGAACCCGGCCCGGTCCAGCGTATCGTGGTCCTCCGCGTCCGCATCCGCCTGCCGGGTGATGGCCCTTCGGGCGAATTGCACATCGCTCCGGCCCCGGAGCCGGGCTTTCAGTGCGGCCATCAGCGTATCCTTGCCGGCCCCGCTCGGACCGACGACAAGCACCATGCGGCCGGGGCCGAGTTTTGGCACTGGCGCGCCTGGCGTTTCCTCAGGCAACGCGCCGTCCCTGGCGCCAGACACCGCGCACGATGGGAACGTCGCCGACCAGCTTCACCTGGATGAGATCCGCCCTCAGTCCAGGCTGCAGCACGCCGCGATCCTTCAGGCCGATGGCTTTCGCCGGAGTCGAGGTGACCATGGCGACAGCCTTTGGCAGGGAAATCGCCTCGACTTCGTCGGCGAGCTGGAATGCCGCCTGGATCAGGGATACCGGGACATAATCGGAGGACAGCACGTCGAGATAACCGGCTTCCGCCAGCTCCTTCGCCGAGACATTGCCGGAATGGGACCCGCCGCGCACCACGTTCGGCGCGCCCATCAGCACGGCCATGCCGGCTTCATGCGACGCCTTGGCGGCCTCCGCGGTGGTCGGGAATTCGGCGATTCTGGTGTGCAGGTCGATCGCTTCGTCAACATGGTCGCGGGTTGCATCGTCATGGCTGGCGATGGTGATGCCGCGCTTCTGCGCGATCGCGGACAGCTGCTTGCGGTTCTCCGGCGCCAATCCGCTGGCACGTTCCTTTCTGCGGCGGATGAACTCGTCCATCTCGGCGTCGGAAAAACCCTTCTTGCCCTGGTAGTAGATCTTGTAGGAGTCCAGCGAAACGAACTGCCGCTGTCCGGGTGTGTGATCCATCAGGGAAATCAGCCGGATGCTGTCATCGTCCCGGAACACCTCGAAGGCTTCCAGAACGTCCGGGGCGGAGACCTCACAGCGCAGGTGAATGAAGTGATCGGCCCTGAGGCGATGTTCCTTCTGGCCGGTCTCGATGGCGTCGGCGAGAATGCGCATGTCGGGATAGCGCAGGTCCGCATCCTCGTCCATGCCGACCCTGAGGGCGTCGAACACCGTCGTGATACCCGCGCAGGCAATCTGCGCGTCATGGGCCTGGACGGCGGAGATGGCGTTCCAGCGAACTTTGGGTCGCGGCGCGTAATGGGTCTCGAGGTGATCGGTGTGAAGCTCGATCAGCCCGGGCAGCAGGTAGTCGCCGTCGCAATCGTGCCCGTCGGCCTCCGTCGGAGATCCGATCGCTTCGATCAGGCCGTTGCCGTCGAGCGAAAGAGATCCGTCAATGACTTCATCCGCCAGAACAAGCCTGGCGTTCCTGAAGACTTTCGGATGCGTGCTCATGCGTTCTCCTCGCGGGCGGTTCCGCCTGTCTGTTCTTCCGCTGCCTGCGGCGTGACGCTGCCGGTCAGCGCAAACACTTTCAACACCTGAAACGGATCGCCCGCTTGCGGCTCGACATAAAGCCCGAAGGTCCGGCAGGTGCGCGGCCGGCCGGTGACTTCGGCGAAAAAGGATCGTGCAGCCTGTGCCAGTGCGTCCGCTTCCGCATCGTTTTCCAGCTTGTTGGAAAGCGTCATGTGAAAGCGGAATTCTTCGAACACATACGGATAACCCCATGCCGTCAGATAGGCGTCCTGCCTGGAGGTCAGACCGCTTTTGCGGCGGCGTTCCAGATCGGCGGCGCTCAGGGGGGCGCGGAACGGTTCGAAGGTCCGCAGGCACTGGGCGGCAAAGGCTTGCAGCGCCGGTTCGCTTTCGTTCGGGGTCAGGGCCAGGAACCTGCCGAGCCGGTTGACGTCGAACCCCTGGATTTCAAATGGCGCAGTCCGGCCCGCAAACTCCGCGCAGGTTTCCAGTAGAGCCGCTTCGCTTTCTCCGCCACGGAGATAGAACGGCGCTTTCAGCGTGCCGTGAAAGCCGTAGCGGCGCGGGCTGGCGGTGAGTTCGCGAACCTTCTCCGGCGACAATCCGGCAATCTCCGGCTGCGAAAGGTCTCTGTCCGAAAAGGGATCGCGCCCGAGCCAGGCATTGCCGAGCTGCATCAGGCGGTCGTCGGCTTCGGCGGCGAAATAGATGGCGTAGCGCATGTCCGGAATTACGACTTCATATCTGGGGAGTTCGTGACCTAAAGAAAGGCGGTGACTTTTCTGTGACAGATTTCATTTGCTCGCAAGGCTTTCCTCATTTTTCGAGCCGACTTGCCTCAGGCGGCGGCCTCGGAACCGAACCTGGTAACGTCGATAATCCGGTCGGCGATTTCGGTGCGCACATCCTGATCGTGCAGAATGCCGACCATGGCAACCCCCTGCGCCTTTTTCTCCTCCACCAGCCGGACGACAACGGCCCGGTTGACGGCGTCGAGCGAGGCGGTCGGTTCGTCCAGAAGCAGGATCGGATAATGGGCGATGAAGCCGCGCGCGATGTTGACCCGCTGCTGCTCGCCGCCGGAAAAGGTCGCGGGCGGCAGGGTCCACAGGCGTTCGGGCACGTTGAGCCGCGACAGCAGCGCGCGCGCCGTGTTCCGTCCTTCCGTCTCGCCTGCCCCTTGCGTCATCAACGGTTCGGCAACCACATCCTCGGCGGACACGCGCGGGATGGTGCGCAGGAACTGGCTGACATAGCCGATGGTGCTTTCGCGCAGGCTGAGGACCCGGCGCGGTTCGGCCCCGGCCACGTTGATGATCTCGTCGCCGGCCGTGACAAGGATCTGACCCTCGTCGCAGCGGTAATTGCCGTAGATCATCTTCAGGATCGAACTCTTGCCGGCGCCCGAGGGACCGCCGAGCACGACGCATTCTCCGGCATTGACCGAGAACTCGACGTTTTCGACCACCGGAATGACGGTTCCGCCCTGCAGATGCATGGTGAAGGCCTTGCCGACATTGTTGAGGTAGAGACGGACTGGCATCTGAAGCGTCCTTTACACCTGGAGAATGGAAGAGACGAGAAGCTGGGTGTAGGGCTCGCGCGGATCGTCCAGCACCTGATCGGTCAGCCCGGTTTCGATGACATTGCCGTGGCGCATCACCATGATCCGGTGGGACAGCAGCCGGGCAACGGCAAGGTCGTGGGTGACGATCACCACCGACAGCCCGAGATCGGCCACCAGACGGCGCAGGAGATCCAGCAGGCGGGCCTGCACCGAAACATCGAGACCGCCGGTGGGTTCGTCCATGAAGACGAGTCTTGGCTGGGTGACGAGGTTGCGGGCGATCTGCAACCGCTGGCGCATGCCGCCGGAGAAGGAGCGCGGATCGTCGTCGATCCGGTCGCTGTCGATTTCCACCCGGCCAAGCCAGTCGTCCGCCGTGGAGCGGATATTGCCGTAATGGCGCGCGCCGACCGCCATCAGCCGCTCGCCGACATTCGCCCCGGCGGAGACATTCATGCGCAGGCCGTCGGCGGCGTTCTGGTGCACGAAGCCCCAGTCCGTGCGCATCAACAACCGGCGCTCTGCTTCGCTGAGCTGATAGAGATTGCGCATGGCGCCGTCGCGCATGCGGTATTCGATGGCGCCGGCCGTCGGTGCGAGGCGGGTGGAAAGGCAGTTGAGCAAGGTGGTCTTGCCGGAACCACTCTCGCCGACGATCGCCAGAACCTCGCCCGGCCAGAGATCGAAGGAGACCTCCGAGCAGCCGACACGGTCGCCGTAATAGCGGGTGACGTTATGGACCTGCAGCAGCGGGTCCTCCCCGTGAAACAGGTTCATCGGACTGTCTCCCCGGTTTTCGCGCCATCGATGCCGGTACTGCTGATACGGGCGGCCGCCGGATCCGCCGCCATCGGTCCGAGATGACCGTCCGCGCGGCGTTCCTCGCAATAGTCGCTGTCGGAACAGACGAACATGCGCCCGCCCCTGTCATCGAGGATGACCTCGTCGAGATAGACGTTTTCCGCGCCGCACAGGCCGCAGGGCTTGTCGAATTTCTGGATCTCGAAGGGATAATCCTCGAAATCGAGGCTCTTGACCTTCGTATAGGGCGGTATGGCGTAGATGCGTTTTTCCCGGCCCGCGCCGTAGAGCTGCAGCGCGGCCATCCGGTCGATCTTCGGATTGTCGAATTTCGGCGTCGGCGAGGGGTCCATCACATAGCGGTCGTTGACCTTGACCGGATAGGCATAGGTGGTGGCGATATGGCCGTTTTTGGCGATGTCCTCGTAGAGCTTCACATGCATGAGCCCGTAATCCTCCAGCGCGTGCATCTTGCGGGTCTCGGTCTCGCGCGGTTCCAGAAAGCGCAGGGGTTCGGGGATCGGCACCTGAAACACCAGGATCTGATCCCCGGTCAGGGGCTTTTCCGGAATGCGGTGGCGGGTCTGGATGATGGTGGCCTCCGCCGTCTCGCAGGTCGTCCTGACCTCGGCGGTCTTTTCGAAAAAGCCGCGCAGGGAGACAGCGTTGGTGGTGTCGTCGGACCCCTGGTCGATCATCTTCAGGCAATCGTCCCGCCCGAGGATTGCCGCCGTCACTTGCACACCGCCGGTGCCCCAGCCATAGGGCATCGGCATCTCGCGGGAGGCGAAGGGCACCTGATAGCCGGGAATGGCGATGCCCTTGAGGATCGCGCGGCGGATCATGCGTTTGGTCTGTTCGTCCAGATAGGCGAAATTGTATTCGCCCTGCTCATAAACGCTGTCCGGGATTTGTGCCGTATCGGTCATTGCGCGGCCTCCGTGGCGGCTTCGCCTTCTTCCTGCTGTTCGCGTCTGCCGAACCATTCGGCGCGCATGCGGCGCACCAGGTCGAGCTCGGCCTGGAAATCGACGTAATGCGGCAGTTTCAGGTGCTCGACAAAACCCGTCGCCTGGATGTTGTCTGAATGGGACAGGACGAATTCGATGTCCTGCGCAGGCGCGACCTGTTCCTCGCCAAGCTCCTGCCAGCGCATCGACCGGTCGACCATCGCCATCGACATGGCCTTGCGCTCCACCTGGCCGAAGACAAGTCCGTAGCCGCGCGTGAAGGTCGGGGCGGCCTGGGCGGAGCCTGCGAACTGGTTGACCATCTGGCACTCGGTGACCTTGATGGCGCCGAGCGTGACGGCGAACCCGAGCTCCTCGGCGAAGAATTCCACTTCGACCTCGCCATAGCGGATTTCACCGGCGAAGGGATGCGTGCGGCCGTAGCCGCGCTGGGTGGAATAGGCGAGCGCCAGCAGAAAGCCTTCGTCGCCGCGGGCAAGGTTCTGCAGCCTCAGGTCCCGGTCGGCGGGAAAGGACAGCGGCTCGCGGGTCAGGTCGCCGACAGGGGCGTCCTCGTCGGTGACGGGATCCGGTTCCATCAGGCCCTCGTCGCCCAGCAGGTCGGTGACGCGCGGCATGGGCCGGTCTTCGCTTTGTGCCGTTTCGACAGGTAGCTGCGCGCCGTCGTCTTCCGCGGCAAGAGCAAAGTCGAGCAGGCGGTGGCTGTAGTCGAAGGTGGGGCCCAGAACCTGGCCGCCCGGAAGATCCTTGTAGGTGGCCGAGACACGGCGCTCGACCAGCATGGCGCCGGTATCGACCGGCGTGCTGTAGCCGAAGCGCGGCAGTGTGGTGCGGTAGGCGCGCATCAGGAACGCTGCCTCGATCAGGTCGCCGCGCGCCTGCTTGATCGCCAGAGCGGCCAGCGTTTCGTCGTAGAGCGAGCCTTCGCCCATCACCCGCGCGACCGAATGCGACAGCTGCTGGGCGATCTGCTCCAGCGTCAGCGCCGGAACGGAGGTGTCGCCCCTGCGGCGCTTCGCCGTGAGTTTGTGGGCGTTGCGGATGGCCTTTTCGCCACCCTTGACGGCAACATACATGGCGTCAGACCTCCGTCGGCATGATGCGGGTGGACCGGGGAAGCGCGGCAATTTCCGCATCCCCGGCGAATATCAGGTCGATCCCGCGCGGGAACTGCCGGCTGTTGGCGGCAACCTGCTCCCAGAACACGGGGGGAACAGGGCTGACCGAAAAAGCCGCGCTGTCCTGAATGCCGGGTCCTTGCAGGGTTACCGCCTGCACCGCGCCGAAGTCCTGGCCCAGAAGGATGACGGTTGCCGAGCGGTCCGGATATTCGGCTGAGCCCTGGTTGAAACTTGCCAGGGGGATCATCTGCCCCGGATTGCCGACCAGCGCGAAGGCGGCCTCCACCGGTTCGCTGACGATCGGCGCTCCGGTGTGGAAGCGCAGGAAGGCCTTGACCGCGTCGGACGCCATCAGCGGCTTGTCGAGCCAGACGGGCGTGTCGTAGTCGAGGAGGGTCAGCGCGAGCGCCGCCGCAACGGGTGTCAGCGGTGCTGGCGGGGTGAGGCCACCCGCGTCAACCGCCTGCCGGGTGCCCGGACGGGCGATGGCGTTCATTGCGGCCCGGAAGCAGGCCTGGGCGTCGTGAACCGGGTCCTGAAACCCGGCTGCGAGCGGTGGTGTCGCCGGGGTTTTCCGGCTTTCCTGCGTTGCATTTGTCTCGGGAGCGGTCGTCATCAGTTGTCTCCCCGCACCATGGTGAAAAAGTCGACCCTTGTCGCCCCGGTTTCCTGCCGGACCGTCTCCTTGGCGGTTTCCTGCGCGGCGGCGAGCGGAGCGATAATGTCGTTTTCGATCCGCGCACGTGTTTCCGGGCGTTGCCAGAGTGCGTCGATCACCGCAGAATGCAAGGCCTTCTTCTTGTTGCGGCCGAGGCTGTAGGCGCTGCCGGTTTCGCCGGTCTCCAGACGCACGACGCAGCGGGTCACGGTGACTTCGCCCAGATTGAACGGGCTGCCGGTGCCGCCCATGCGGCCGCGCACCATGACCAGGCCGGTCTCGGGCTGGCGTACGAGTTCGAAGGAAGGCGGGGAGAGGTTTTCATATTTCCCGGCAATGGCTTCCGGCGTGGCCGCCGCCAGTGTCGCCATGATTTTCTTCCGGTCGCCCTCAGCGGCATCCCCGGTCCGGTCGTCGAATGTGGTTTCGGTCATGAAGCGCCTTTTGGAACTGGGCGGTCGTCGGGACATTTGGCGATCGTTGGACGGGATCGCGATTTATGCGGAGTCTCTAGCTTTGATTTGTCTATTTGTCTATACAAATAATCCGATTGACTCTTTGGTAGCGAAATTTGATGACGGGCGCATGACGAACCACAGCACTCTCGATCGCGGCGCGGGCATCGCCGTCTGGCGGCAGATCATGGAAACGCTCAAGGCCGAGATCGTCAGTGGTGCTTTCGGTAAAGGCAGCCGTCTGCCGCCGGAATCCGAGCTGGCCGCCCGCTTCGGCGTCAACCGCCACACCGTGCGCCGCGCCATCGCCGCGCTGACGGGCGAAGGCATCCTGCGCGCCGACCAGGGCCGCGGCACCTTCGTCGCCTCAGCGCCGCTCAGCTATCCGATCGGACCGAGGACGCGGTTTTCGGAAATCGTCTCGGGCCAGGACCGGGCGCCGGACGGCCGCCTCATCGGCTCGGCGTCCGAGGAGGCCGACGCGCTGCTCGCCAATCGCCTCGACGTACCGCTCGGCACCGCGCTGCTGCGGGTGGAAACCCTGCGCGTTGCCGACGGCGTGCCGATGATCATCGCCACGGGCTGGTTCGACCAGACGCGCGTGCCGAATTTCGTCACCGACTACGCCGACAGCGGCTCCATCACCACGGCCCTGAAACGCGCCGGGATCACCGACTACCGGCGCAAGGAAACCCGCATCACCGCCGAACTCGTCGAGGCCAATGACGCCCGCCAGCTCGGCCTGGCGCTGGGCCAGCCCGTCATGGTCATGGAAAGCGTCAATCTCGACATGGAAGGCCGCCCCATCCAGTACACAAGGGCGCGCGTGGCGGCGGACCGGATGCAGCTGGTGGTGAACGAGGCGGGGTGAGGGGGACCTTTTTGCAAGAATATGCCGGTCGCCGGACGATCGTCACAACTTGACTTCACGTCTGTTCCGAACGTCTGGCACGGTTCGTAATGCGCATTCCTGTTTAGTTGATCTTTCAATATCCTAAGGTGCATTTGGCACGGAGTCCGGCTCAAAAAAACCGGCCAATGAAGAGGTGCGGCCAGCGCGCTGGTCTGGCCCGCCTCGGTCCGGCTGGAGACCAGCCCCGTAATCAGGCACTTTACAACAGTCCAATAAAACGGCATGGTATGCGTGTATTGTTTATTTTTAACACTCTTTAATTGAATGGCGGTTTTGGGCCGCCGGAACGTAAAACCGGGTCGAAGCGGAGCCGGGAAGCATTTTCAGAAATACAGAAATGTATTGTGGTTTGGCCGCCAGAGCATCTTGTCTGCGTTCAGCTGAATGCAGGATGCTCTGACACTTTAAACCGATCAATTTTTGGGCCTCCGGTCTATTCCGGCCGGATGTCCGCCGATCTTGCCAGATCACAAGGGGTGAGACCAACCAGGCCCCGCAGTCGATTTTTTAGACATGGCCATGCGCGATCAGCCGCATGGGGGCCAGTTAAAGACAATACGGGATCACTCCGGGAAGGCCAGTCGCGACCCGGCCGCAAAGGAACGTTTTAAAAGATGTTCCGATGAGGCCCGCGCCTGGCTTGAAGCAGGAATTTGACTGCAGCTTGGAGGTTTTCAATGGCAATCAATTTATACGGGAAATGGCGGCTTGAGGTCGTCAAGGCGATACACAACTGGGAAAACCGGTATGTGATCGACGGGGCGTCCTCGGGTGGCGGCACATTTGACGGCGTCGTCGGACCGGCCAAGGTCATAGACGGCGTACACTGGCAATTGCGGGCCGAATACCGCGAGAATGCCGGCGAGCCGTGGGCGGAATCGGACATGATGATCGATGCGGCGCCAGACCGTATCGACATCAGGGCGACCATCGGAGCGGAAGATCCGCTGCCGCAACTCGACTTCGAGGACATCGAATGGGACGCGCGCTGGCAGGGGGACACGCTCTTCGACATCCCTGTCAGGCCGTTCGCGGTGCGTATTCTCGATCTCGGGCAAATGCCCGACGGCATTTTCGAGACGGCGATCGGTGTCTATTACATGGGCGTTCGGGTGGAAAACCACTGGGGGCTCGCCTTCGGACCCGATCACGCTATCGATATCACGCCGCAAAGCCGGGCGCAGCTTACCGCGCGCGGTATCGATGTCATCGACAGCTTCACCCAGCGCGAACTCGATATGCTGGGCCAGAAGCTGTCGGGAACCGGTATCAGCCTTGAAGGACTGGAACCGGATCGCTCCCGAGTGTTCTATTTCAAGATCGATGTGCGCGAAGCGTCGCCACGCAAGCACGACATCACCTTCTCCGTGACCAACCGTGCCGGCATGGCGGATCCCGGCGATCCGCGCCGGTTCAAGACCAAACAGATATTCGTTTCCTCTTCCTATATCGACGAGACCACAGGCCAGATCGTTTCGGAGGTGCAGGAAGGTGAAATCCGCGTGCAACTGCGCGAGGTCGCCATCGACCGTGTCACCGCCAAGAAAAAGCGCAGGCGCCTGGACGGTTCCGACGGAAAGGGTGGAGGAGAGAAGCCGCGACGCGGAGGCCGGCGGCGCAATCCCGGTGCCCGGGACCTTCGCCGTGCGCTCGAGGCGCTTCTGAAGGGCAAAGACATCGATCCCTGCCTGATCCAGAAGCTGCTTACCTGCTACTGCAGTTGCAGGGATCTGCCGGGCTTTCCGGGCGGCGGCGGATACGATCCCACCGATCCCTGGGGCGGCGGTCGCGATCCGAGGTTTCCCGGCGACGGGAAATGGCAATATCCGCCCTTCCTCGCCTTTCCCACCAAGTTCGACTACACCGTGACGCCGTCCGAACCTTTCGACGGCCAGTACGGGCCTCTGCCTTATGACGATCCGTGGTGGAAGGTGCTGCTGATCATCATTGCCGTTATCCTCCTGATCGCGGGCATGATCGCCGAAGCCGCCGACATTGCCTATCAGGACGAAGACAATGTCATCGGCACATTGGGAGCTTTCCAGCAGGACGATATCGACGCGGCGCTGTGCGTGATCGATACGGACCGGGCGCTGGCGATGAACACGGTTCTCGACGCGCAGGGCGATGAGGACTTCCTGAACCCGCTGACCGCCCTGAACGGCATGGTCACCGCGGTCACCGGCAACGTGATGACCCATGCCGAAGTCAGCAACCTGCTGGTGCTGCCGATTGACGACCCGCAGCGCAAGGTCTTCAAGTCCGGTGCGACGACCGGGTTCACCCACGGGATCATATCCGGGCTGTCTCCGACCGGGCATTCGGAAGCCGCTTGGAGCATCGATCAGCTGCAGATCACTCGTGATCCTGCGTTCGATGAGCCGACAAGCCAGAAAGGTGATTCCGGATCGGTCTGGATACACACCGAGACATTGCGTCCGGTCGGGTTGCACCACTCCGGTGCCGCCGACGGGTCGGGTAACTTCAGCATCGCTTCGCTGCTCGAAGACGTGCAGCGCATCCTTAACATCACAATCTGACGGAGGGCATGAGAAATGGTTGAAATCAACGAAACCGTTGCCCGTATTCAGGCCAGCGTGCGCCGTTTGCGCGCAGAGTATGCCGACGACCCCAATGTGGTTGCCATCGGGTTCGGGTCTCCCGAACGCGGCGGCAAGCCTCGGGACGGATTGGCGATCCTGTTTCACGTCCAGGAAAAACTGCCCTCCGAACGGGTCATCGAAGCGAAGGGCTCGAAGCCGATTCCAAAGGAGATCGACGGCTTTCCGACCGATGTCCGCGATGAAAACTACGTCAGCGGCTCCGTGGGTCAGCGCGATGAGCGCAAATACGACCCTCTTCTCGGCGGCCCGGCGTCCTCGAATTCCGAGCAGCACGTGCTGTGGTTCAACGGCGGCGGCACGCTCGGCATTTTAGGGACCGACAATGTGACGGGCGCTCCTGTCGGGTTGTCGAACTGGCATGTGTGGGCCGATGGCGGTTCGGCTGGGGATCAGATCATCCAGCCCGGGCACCCGACCGGCGGCGACCATGTGGAGGCAATCGGGAAGGTCCTTGCCTGCGGGCCGCTGGTCACGTCGCTGATCGAATGGGAAAGCCCCGATCCCATCGCGGCTATCCTCTATGGCGGCGCGGCGGCAGCGGCGATTGCGGCGGCCTGCTCCGACTACAAGGACCAGACCCGCCGCGGCCAGGACGCGACGGTCCCCCCCGCCGGGGAAAAGACCCTGCGCGAGCGGGTTTCGAACGAGATCCTCTACTACGATCTGCCGCTGCCGGGATATCCGTTCCGCGCCGAGACGATCTGGCGCTATGAACGGGAAACCGACCAGCGGGTCATGGTTCACGAGGAACGCGAGAAGGTCGCGAACGCCCAGTTCCTGCTCGGCAAGCAGGTCGTCACCGACAAGCCCGGCTACAATCCGGGCGAGCGGGCGGAAATCTTCGCCTCGATCTGGGATTATCAGCTGGCGCGCACCTGCAACGACTATCACGTCGTCGCGCATATGATCCCCCATGACAAGCCGTCCACGGCCGTGCGCTCGATCCTTCAGCCGGTTCCGTGCGACGAGGATCCCTTCGGCGGGACTGGCGACGGCGAACTGGATTGCATCCGCTTCTTCGAGATGGAAAACCAGGAAGTTGTCTACAAGGGAAGGTTCGACTGGCTCGGGTATCTGCAGCCCCAGCAGCAGAATATGTCGATCGTGTCCTGGGGCGAACTTGCAAAGGGGTTGTTGCTGCCGTCGCGCGGCATCCAGTTCAGTCACCAGCCTGTCTCCGAGGTCCGGATCAAAGTCGTTCAATACACAAGTCAGCCGGTCAGGCTGAGGGCCTTCGCCGGCGGCGTGCTGGTGGGCGAGGATGCGACGGACGGAACGCAAGGCGTCGTTCACACGCTGACCGTCAAGGGCAATGGCATTTCCTCAACGCAGGTCCTCGGTGGCGGCGGCGAGGCGGTCCTTGTCGAATATTGCGTTGACGGCCTCGACCGGGAAGGCGAGTTCCGGATCGATCTTCCCAAGGAGCAGCTCGAGGCGATCCTGAAGGATGCGCTGGAAGCGCGGATCAAGGTGAATGCGGCAAAGGCCCGTCAGTGCTGCTTCAAGGGGTCCGTGCGCATTCCGGCGACGTCGAAGCCCGGCAAGTGGGATGTCTATCTGACGGTTCAGAACATCAACAACGTTCCGGAAGGCACGAAACCGGAAGTGGCCGCGGCGACCATCGGCGGGCACCTGCTGAGCGCCCAGACGCTCAGTCCGTCTGGATGCCTGGGTATCATGCTGCTCGATCATGTCTTCGACGTGATCTAGCGTCAGTCTGCGTTCGGATGGACGCAGACCAGCTCCAAAATCGTTCAACTTGCAACAGCGCGCGGATTTTCGGACCCGCGCGCTGTTTCGCAGGAGGGTGGGCAAGGCTTTCGAATGTCACGCCGGGATGGTGAGTGCCGTGACAACGCCGCCTTGATCGCCATTGGCGATGGCAAAGGTGCCGCCGTGGGCGGCCGCAACGGCCCTGACGATGTGCAGGCCCAATCCGGTACCGGGAATGCCGCCGGTATTGGAAGCGCGAAAATAACGTTTGGAAATATCCTCCCGCTCCGCTTCGGGAATACCGATACCTTCATCGGCCACTTCGATGACGAGGGAGCCGTCCTGCCGCCGGCAGCGCATCCTGACGGGCTTGCCCGCGGCAGAGAACTTGACGGCATTGTCGATCAGGTTGGTCAGCGCCAGACCGAGCATGTCGGGATCTATCCGGCCCCTGTCATGTGCCCCGATCGACTGGAATTCGATCTCAAGACCGCTTTCGGGCGACAGTTCACGGTTTCGTCCGACAATCCCCTCCAACGTCGGGACAAGCTCCACATCCTGCAAGTTCGCCTTGGCGGTGCTGCCGTCCACACGGCTGCGATGCAGCGACACGTCCAGCACCTCGATCAGCCGCTTGACCGCGGAACGTATCTGGCTGACCCGCTGACGATTGCCCTCATCCTGCGGCGCAAGTGTTTGAAGAATGGCCGCGATACTTGAGCGGATCACGGCGAGCGGCGTTTGATACTGGTGGGTGACCACATCCACGAAGCGCAGCTGTTCGGCCTGGGCGGCGCGCTCATGCGCCAGAGCCGTTTCGGCCTCTTCCTTTGCCGTCTCCAACTCGGCGGTGCGGATTTTCACCAGGCGCATAGCTGCTTTTTCCGCCTTGCGCGACACCTGCAGCGCCTGACTTTCGCGTCTTCTCTGCTCGGCCAGTCGCGCCCGCTGCAACAGCGACAGGTTCATGAAAAAGATGAACAGGACGACGCCCGCCAGAAAAGCATGTTCGGTGGCGGTGGCGAAGGGCAACAGTCCCGACAGGCGCCCGGCGGTCGCGACAAAACCCGCCAGCAGGATCAGATAGGCCATGGTGGCCAATCCGCTGCCCGGCCTTTTGCGCCGGTACAGGATCACATTGTAGACGGAAACCAGCAGGATCCAGCTTGTGGAGAGCGCGAGCGCCGGGGGGATGACGGTGCTGCCATAGCCGGCGATGGCTGCGACCAGAACAAAGGCATATAGCGCGATCATGCCCTGCAGGCCGCGATAGAGTATCGGGAAGCGTGCCCTGGCCTCAAGCTGATCGATCATGAATACATAGCTTGTCAGCTGCGCGATGATCATGGTGCAGCCCAGGTACAGATCGCTGGCGTAATAGACCCCCAACATGGGGCCGTCGGTGATCAGTCCGCTGTCGAACAGAAACACCGAAGCCAAAGCGACCAGGAAGGCGCTGAAGGAAAAATACAATCGTTTGCGCAGAAAGAAGAAATAGTAGAGGTGAATGATCGCCAGAATGATGAAAAACGACAGGATCGCACCGAGTTTGATGCTTTCCTGGGTCGCGACATTCAGCATCGACGCCCCGGAAAGAACCCATCCCCGCAGCGCCAAGTTGCTGGTCGTCTCCATACGCATGTAAATATCGGTCAGGTCGGCGTCGGGCAGCGTCAGTTCCGCAACGAGCGAGGGTACGAATATCGCGCGCTCGGCGGAGGGAACATGGTCGCCCAGCCGCAGCAGTTCGAAATCATCGACGGACGCAGGGTGGGCCACCCGCGCGACATAGACATCCACCCGGTCGAGATAGGTGGGTATCAGATTGAGAAACAGGCTGAGCGGCCATGCGCGGTCGCGTTTGAGCGAAAACTTCACCCACAGCGCGTCCTGCGTATAGCCAAGCGCGATGTTGCCGCTTGCCGGATGCATGGCCTGACCCGCGGCGCCAAAGGCGACATCGGCAAGCGAGATCGCATGGTCGGGATCGCGCAGAACCGACATGCGGCCGGTCAGGGACGCGGATGCGAACTCCGGCCCGGCGCCGATGGCAGGAAGTTGCCCGGCGGCCGCCTCCAATTGCCAAATCGAGGTGACGTTCGAGGCAAAAAGCACCGCGGTGAAAAACAGGAGACTTCGTGTAATATCAACGACGGTTGGTACAGGACGGAATAAGCGCCGCATGCTGCTGCCTTGATCGTGGGACAATTGCATTCCTGTCCCTGTTTAAAGTACATAGGCTCTCGATAGACATGTTTGGTAAGCAAATTGTCAGGCGAGCGTGCTGGTCCCATGGCTGAGGTGATGTTGGTAGAAGATGACGTTGCGCTGCGCGAGAGCATGGCCGATTGTCTGGTCCTGCTGGGGCACACCGTTGCCGAGGCCGGCAGCGCCGTCGAACTCTATCAGCTGATGGCGGACAAGTCCTTCGATGTCGTCGTCGTCGATATCAATCTGCCGCATTACGACGGGTATTCGATCACCCGATACCTTTCCGATCAGGCCGATACGGGCATCATCATCACCACCGTGCGCGCGAGCCTGGAGGACCGGGTGCGCGGCTACCAGAGCGGTGCGGACATCTACATGACCAAGCCGGTAGAGCCGGAAGAGCTTTCCGCCGCCATCAGTGGTCTTGTGCTGAAGAGATGCGTATCGCGTACAGCCCCTATCCCTGGAACCGACACGGCCACCACCGGTGAAATGCCAGGCTGGTCCTATTCCTCCACCAACCTGGAACTCACCTCGCCCAACGGCCGCTCGGTGCGCCTGACCCGCCGCGAGGCCATGTTCGTTGATCATGTCGTGCATTCCCGGGACATCGTCATCAGCCGTGGCGACATCATCGCCACGCTGGGCGACGATACCTCCGCTTCCTCCTATCGCAAGCTGGACTCCATGCTGTGCCGCCTGCGCGCCAAAACGCTCAGCCACACGGACTTGAGCCTCCCGATCAGCACCGTCCAGGGCGTCGGGTTTTCGATGATCGCCGTTATTGCCGGACGCGGCTGAACGCCCGCATTTCCTTTCTTTCCGAACACCCTTGATCACGCCTGCGTTGCGCGTTGCCGGCCTTGGCGGTCTGCTTTCATCGTGTTCAATTTACAACAAGATCATCGAAACACAACGAGGCTTCATGGCGGAGATGCGAGAATCTCATCTAATGAAACTCGTTCTGCAACATATGTTGCAAAAGTAAAACATATGTATTTGTTTATAGATATTTCTATCAACATTATATGTTGACTTAGGATTTATATAACTATCTACATTAGATCTTGTTTTAACTTGTTATTTCAGGGAAGCGCGGCACCTCGCCTGTTACTGAAATTCAATTCAGGTGTTTGCCGGACGGCTCAAGGGCAGAGCCGGAAAAGCCGGCACCCAGAAGGGTGTGTGGAAATGAGACTGTCGACATTAAGGGAATTGAGACTGAACTCGGAAGCACCGCCGGCCTCCACCGCCCTATCGGCAACACCCGGCCAGTCGCTTTCAGGATGTTCCGACGCGCTTCGGCGGCGATGTGAGGCTGACAATCACAATGGCGCAGCGTGATTCCGGCGTGCCCGGTTCAGGACTGCCAATTCCATTCGGAGTTCCGGTTCGGCGATCGTGCCTTGCCACGGTCGACCGCCGAAAAGCGCCGCTTCCGGCTCAGAGCAAATTATCTTCTCCACATGACAATTCGGACGATGAAATGACACTGCACAAGAAACTCCCGGACACCGACCCGGCACATCGTTCGCGTGGCGCACTGTTTGGTGCGGTCTTCGCAAGCCTCGGCGTTCTGCTTGTCACCGAGGCGCAGGCCATCGACGTCTCCAGCCAGACCGATTGGAACACCGCGGTCGCGGCTGTTGCGGCAGCCGGTTCCGGCTCTGCCGTCAGCATCAACATCACCAGCGGCTTCACACTCACCAGTTCACTGGCTGGCCTGCAGGCAAGCAACGCGAACGTCACCGTGAACATCACCGGCAACAGCCAGGTGATCGATGGCGCGTCGTCTTTCCAGGGTATCCAGGTCAACGGCGCCAATGCGCCGACCGTCAACATCTCCAACCTCTCGGTCGCCAATACGGCGGTCGTTGGCGGCAACGGCGAGGCTGGACAGGATGGTTATTACAGCTCCGCGCTTTCCTACGGCTCCGGCGGCGGCGGCGGCGGTGGCCTTGGCGGCGGCGGTGGCCTTCTGGTCGGCAGTGGCGCCGATGTCACGCTCTCATCGGTCACCTTCACGGGCAATTCCGCTACGGGCGGCACTGGTGGCAATGGCGGCTCGGCGCAGAATATCGCGGCCAGTGCGTCCGGTGGCGATGGTGGTGACGGCGGCGCGATGAACGCCGGCGGCGCCGTCGGCGGCGGCGGGGCCGGCGGCGAAGGCGGCAATACCGGTACATCGGGCACGGTGGGCAGCAGCGGCGCGTCGGTGGGTGACGGCGGCGGCGGCGGCGGCGGCTCCGGCACGACCGGCAGCTCAGGTTATACGGACAGAAACGATGGCGGGGCGGGCAATGCAGGCGGGGGTGAAGGCAACTCGGGCCGCGGCGCTGTTACCAACAACGCTGGCTCGTTTGGACCCGGCTCGGATGGTGGTAACGGCGGTGACGGCGGTGGCGGGCGGGGCGGCGCGATTTATGTAGCGACCGGCGGCACACTGACCATCCTCGACACGCCGATCTCCGGCGCGGCAGTCACCGGTGGCGCAGGCGGCGGCGGCGGCACCGGTCAGGGGTCATCAGCAGCAGGCGGCTTGACCGGCAGCACCGGCAGCACCGCGGGTGCCGGGATCTTCATCGACACCACGACCGTAAACATAGGCGTGTCCTCCGGCACGGTCACCTATGCCAACACCATCGCCGGTACCGGTCGGACTGCCGGATCCGTTACCACAGCCATTAACAAGACCGGCACCGGAAACCTGGTGTTGTCCGCGGCCAATACCTTCACAGGCAACGTCACTATCGCCGGCGGCAATTTGTCGATCGCCGGTACTGCCAACCTTGGCGACGTAGCTAACGACGTGGTGATCTCGGACGGTGGAACGCTCGCCGTGACCGGCACCACGACGATGGCTTCCGGCCGGGGATTCAGCCTCGCCGGTTCGTCCGCGATCGACGTCGCCAGCGGCACCACGACAACGCTGCAGGGTGTCATTGCCGACGGCGCATCATCGGGCAGTCTGGAAAAGGCGGGTGACGGAACCCTGCTTCTCACGGCCACCAATACCTACACAGGTTCGACCGACGTCAATGCCGGCATCCTGCGCATGGGATCCGCGACGGCCTTGGCATCCACCAGCGCCGTTACGGTTGCGGCGGGTGCCACTTTCGATGTCAACGGTTTTGACTCGACGCTCCCATCACTCTCCGGCAGCGGCAGCATAACCAATGGAAACGCCACCGCGGCGGTGCTGACGACGGATTTCAACAACGCAGACACCACCTTTTCCGGAACCTTACAGGATGGAGCGGGCGTACTGTCACTCACGAAAACCGGTACAGGGACGCTAAATCTCACGGGCACCAGCAGCTATACAGGCGCAACCACCGTGAATGGCGGCACACTCTTCGTGAACGGTTCGATCGTCAGTTCCTCGGCGATCACGATCGCCAGTGGCGGCACGTTAGGCGGTTCGGGCACGGTCGGCATGGTGAGCGCGAATTCCGGGGGCACCATCGCGCCGGGCAATTCCATCGGCACGTTGAACGTGTCCGGAGATGCCAGCTTCGCGTCCGGTTCCATCTATGCGGTGGAAGTCGATGCCGCCGGAAACTCCGACTTGCTGCACGCCACCGGTACGGTGACAATCAACAACGGCGCGAGCGTGACCGTGGGTCCTGAAAACGGCACCGACACCGGTTCCACCTATGCCACCGACACAACCTACACGATCCTCACCGCCGATACTGCGGTCAACGGCACCTTCGGCTCGGTCAGCGACAGCTTCGCCTTCCTCGATGCCATGCTCGGCTATGACGCCAATAACGTCACTTTGACACTGACGCGCAATGAAACCAACTTCGCTTCGGCGGCGAACACCGCGAACCAGCGCGCGACTGCGGCGGGGGTTGGTGGCCTGACCGCGGGCAATGCGGTCTATGACGCATTCATAGGTCTGACCGACGCCGGGGCTCGCGAGGCGCTGGATGCGCTGTCGGGCGAAGTGCATGGAACGGTGCACGGCGCGCTCGCCGCTGACAGTCAATTCGGACGCGACACCATCGGCAACCGTATTCGTGGCGCCTTCGACGGCGTGGCCGCCGGCGAGATGCCGCAGATCGCCTTTAACGGCAAAGGCGAAACGCCGGGGATCAGTGGCGGCGTGGTGGCCTGGGGGCAGGGATATGGCGCCTGGGGGTCGACGGACGCCACCGCCAATACGGCTGGCGCCGACCGCAGCACCGGCGGCTTCTTCATGGGCGCCGATGCCGAGCTTTTCGGCGGCTGGCGCGCCGGCGTGCTCGCCGGCTACGGCCACAGCAGCTTCGATGTCGATGCCCGCGCGTCATCCGGCAACGCCGACAGTTACACGCTTGGCGCCTATACCGGGCGCCAGTTCGGCCCGCTCGGTGTACGGCTTGGCACCACTTACACATGGCATGATGTCGGCACGACCCGGAACGTCACCGTCGGCGCCTTCACCGACCATCTTACCGCCAAATATGCCGCCCCGACCGCGCAGGCCTTCGGCGAGGTCGGCTACACGATGGATACGCAATTGGCGCGGTTCGAGCCTTTTGCGGGCCTCGCGCTCATTCACCAGCGCAGCGACGGCTTCACCGAGACCGGCGGTACCGCGGCGCTTACCGTCTCCTCCACCGCGCAGACGCTCGGCGTCACGACCCTGGGCGCACGGGCCGAAAGGCAATTCGCCGTCATTGGCGACATGACCGCGTCACTCGCCGGTGCGCTCGGCTGGCGCCACGCGATAGGCGATGTCACCCCGGACACAGCCATGCGTCTTGACGGCGGCAGCGCCTTTACGGTCTCAGGCAGCCCGATCGACCGCGACACGGCGCTGATCGAGGCCGGTGTCAAGCTCGACTTCGGCAAGGTCGGCCGATTCGACATCGGCTACCAGGGCGATATCGGCGCCAACGCCCAGGACCACGGCTTCACCGCCAGTTTCTCGGCGCGGTTCTAGGATCTGTGGACATTTAGCGCAATGCGATGACTGTTGCAGCCATGTTCCCTGAGGCTTGATAGCTGACATCGGTCTTGTCGTATCTTGTGTTGATCCCTCTGAACTCTTTGATTTTGCTGAAATAGTTTTCAATCAGATGACGCCACTTGTAGGTTTCTTCATCGTGGGGGATGTGGACGCGACGATTGTTTTTTGCCGGAATGACGGCTTGTGCTTTGCGAGTGTCGAGGTCTTCGCGCAAGGAATTGGCATCGAATGCCTTGTCGGCCAGCATGGCGCCGAAATCCTGATCGGCGATCAGGTCTGGCACACCAACGATTTCACTGCGCTGGCCGGGCAGCAGCTTGAAGCGCACCAGATTGCCCAACGCATCGGTGAGGGCCAGAACCTTGGTGGTTAATCCGCCTTTCGAGCGCCCGATGGCCTGATTGAGAGTCCCCCTTTTGCGCCACTCGCTTTGTGGTGGACGCTGATGATCGTGCCATCGACAAGAACATATTCAAAGTCTGGATCACCCGATACAGCCTCGAAAAGTCGCTGAAATACACCGCGTTGGGCCCATCGGCGGAAACGCCGAAACACACTGTTCCATTCGCCAAACCCCGATGGGAGATCTCGCCACGGGCCGCCAACGCGCACCTTCCAGAGCACCGCCTCAAGAAACAATCGGTTGTCCCTTGCTGTCCGGCCTCGATCACGAATACTGCCGGGCAGTAACGGTTCTATAATCGCCCAGCTGCGATCCGAGATGACAAAACGTTCGCTGTGCATAAGAGCCTCCTCAAAAGGAAGCTTGAATCACAAAAATGACGATCTGTGAATCTTAAATGTCCACAGACTCTAGAGCACTTTAAAAGAATACGGAGCCGCTTGACCCGTTTTTCCGGCCTACGCCATTCGGATTGCGTTGTGTCTGAACAAGCCAATTCAAATGATTCAATATGAGCGGAAAATGTTTTAGCTCCAGAATTTCGGCGTCTTTCTGGTGGCGTCCCAATAGCCCCTGGCGTGCCGCCACATGGTCTGGCAGCGGCACTCGTGCCAGCCGATGACGAAGCCGATGGCCTGCCGCGCCGCGTCGGCTTTCGGCCCGGAGGCAGTGCAGGTCTCCGGCAGCTTCTCGGCCATGGCGACGTCGTTCAGATAACCGAAAATATCCTGCAGCTTCTTCATGCGCTTGAGGAACGGCTTGACCGTGTCCCGCGGATAGAGGCAGCCGAAAAACTCGATGCCGTAGCGCATCTTCTTCATCGTCTTGCGCATTTCGTGGCGTTCGGCAATTGACAGGTCTTCCAGCCGCTTGCCGTATTTGAGGACCTTCTTCCATTGCCTGGCGAGGGCCTTGCCGGCGAACGTCTCGACCGGCTGCGCCAGCAGCACCGTCTGGTCGAAATTCTCCGGGTCCAGCCAGCCCCGGCCTTCCGTGTAGGCGGCAAGGTCGAGCAGGAAACCGTTCACTTCGGCTGACTTCAGATGTTCTTTCAGTGTGCGGCGGGTGTCTTGTCCCCGCGTTGCGTTCAGGTTTTCCAGCAGCGCGTCGAAGGACAGGCTTTCCGGCGCCTTGGCGGCCAGCGGGGCGACGATTTCGTCGATCAGCACGTCGAGATCGCGCAAGGCGCCTGCCTCGGTGGCGATGATGCGCGCCATCTCGTCCAGAGGCAGCAGCGTCGCCGGGTTGAGGATCGGCCTGAACAGCCGGAAAGCGCTGCGCAGCCGCCGGAGGCCGACGCGAAGCTGGTGCGGTCCCTCCGGGTTATCGGAAGACAGAACCGCCAGACGGTTCTCGGCAATCTGGGTGAGGCAGGAGCGCAGGACATCCCGGAAAGCAAGCTCGGCGCTGATCCCGGAGGCGAATTCGACGGGCTCGGCGAAATAGGGAGCGCCTTCCGCCGCCGTGACGCCTTCGGCGAACCGGTAGCCCCGTTCGGCCTTGTTGAAGGGGGAAAACCGGAAAGGGGTATCCTTGAGCAAAGCCTTCGCCGCCTCGAAGACAGCAAGGCCCGGTCCGGATTTCAACTCCATCTCAAGTTCCGTCAGAGGCTGGCTGCCGTTGCCGGCGAGGATGTTGCCGGTGTCGAGCGCCAGTTCGATCCGCGCGCCGTCGCTGCCGCGGGTGAGCTGACGGGTGGTCCGCTTCATCACCGTCTCAAAACACTCGCCCAGAGGCGCGTCGCCGATGGTTTCCGCCAGTTTTTTCCTGACTTCAGGATCTTCGATGACGGAAAAATCCAGCGCCCGTGCGCTGACCGGATGCTCGGCTTCCACTGCGGTGGACAATCCGGCCATGACGCCGGTGCCGATCTTGGCCGTCTGCACCCAGCTCCGGCCGGTTTTGCGCACCCTCAGGGAGATTTTCGCCTTGCGCAGCGCCTGGTCCGGCGTGTCGAAATAGATTGACTGCAAGGTTTTGGTGACCGCCCGTCCGGCGGTGAAGCCTTCGATGGTGCCGGCGCTTTTCAACGCATCCTGCGCCATCGGATCCAGTTCGAGCTTGAGCTCGATTTCGCGTCCTGATTTGCTCATCCGGAATTTCTAGCCAAGCAAAAAGAACTTGTCCAGAAAAAGCGCACAATTTGCGCTTTTGTTCGCCGTCTAAACGTTTCGGCCGGGAATTTCCGTCGCCATGCCTGTGGCGGGCCAGAGGCTCAATTGAAGATGTTTTTTTGGATCTTGTTGATCAACCGGCAGAATTTATGAAGGTAAGAAGGCACAGGCTTCTGGTTGAAGGCGATCTTGCGGACATAGGACGGGATCTCCCAGTTGGCCGCCGATCCGTCCGGGAAAGACAGCGTCGCGCCGGGCACCGCGTGATATCTCACGCCGTTGTCGTCCGTGATGAAAGCTTCGCCTTCCAGAATGAGAATGGTTTCGTCGTAAAAATACCGCCAGCGGAACTTTCCGGAGGTGCAGGACCAGTGATCGACAAATGTCCAGTCGTCTCCGAAGCTGGAAAGGTTGTTGCAGCGTGCCTTCGGATCGCCCTCCAGGATCCAACTCGGTTCGATCGGGGAAGGTTTGAGTGCGTCCTTGTTCAGATACGAAAGGGTGAACAGGGCCGATTCCGGTAGGGCGGCGGTGTCCGGTGCCATCGCAGGCGCCGGTTGAACGGCCGGTCCTGTGTCCGCAATGCGTGCTGCGGCAGTCGGTCTTGCGGTCATCGAATTGTTGCGGAACACCATGGTTCTCCCCTTCCCCCACTATCGGGCCCTCACTATCGGGCCAATCTAGGAAACGGCCTTTGAAGGAGTCTTAAACCTTGCGGGATTCCGTTCGTCTATTGGTGGAATTTCCAACATGTATCGATCCATGGTGAATATCCGGTTTTCACAACCTCTAAAATTGTCGGAGTCCCGCTTGTGAACCGACCGGAAAAGCAGTTCCGCAGGACTGCCGGCCCCCGGTCCCCATGGAACCGCTTGCATCGCTCAAATGCCCATGATAGGCACCCTTCCCGGTGCCGGTCGCCCCTCTGGCGGAACTGGTAGACGCGCGGGATTCAAAATCCCGTTTCTTCGGAAGTGCCGGTTCGATTCCGGCGGGGGGCACCAGTTTTTACCTTGAACCTCTTTTCTTTCAATGATTTCATAGACCTAAGGCTCCAAGCGGTACACGACGCGGTACACAAGGGGTACACAAATGGGTCTCGTCTTGAAGTACATCAAACCTACCAAGACCGGTTCATATCACTATCGAAGGCGGGTTCCTGATCGTCTCAGGGAGATAATCGGAAAGCGCGAAATCAAGCGGGTCCTCGGCAATAGCGAGAGGGAGGCACTTGCGGAATTTCCGATTGCTCATCGACGCACTGAGAAGCTGTTCTCTCACGCTTGCGAAACGGCAGGTGGCTGTTTCCGGCACGGTTGTTGATGCCTTTTTGCGACCAGTAATCGAGGCTGGGAGCGACCTCTCGCTTTACCGCGTGCCTGTCCCGTTTGGATCGTTGCCCGGGCAACCGGCGGTGGTTTACGTGACAACTCCCTCGAGCCAAGAGGAGACTCTTTCCGTTGCAAGTCCAGCCTTGCAACTTTTTACGTATTCTTGCTAGGGTTTCCCGATTGTGGGGTCATAGGACAAGCGGTGGCAGATGCAGGCGGGATCAAGCGAACGAAGCAATCCGCTTGCCTCCGCGAGAATTCTTGTCGTTGATGACGAACCCGGCATGCGGCACTTCCTGGTCAAGACGCTGCAACCGATATGTCGGCATGTGGACGAGGCGCAGGACGCTCGTTCCGCCGAAGTTCTCTTGTCGTCATACCAGTACGACGTGATGATACTCGATAACATTATGCCTGGGCAGAAGGGCCTGGAATGGCTGAAGGATCAGCGGGAGAACGGTGGTTTCACCGACACGATCCTGATTACAGCCTATGCTGATCTTCAGACTGCCATAGACGCGATGCGGGCCGGTGCTTCGGATTTTCTGATCAAGCCTTTCCGGTCCAACCAGGTTCTGAACGCGATACGAAAGTGCCTCGAGCTTTCCCGGCTGAAACGTGAGAATTCTCTTCTGAGGCGTGAGTTGGATACTGTAACCAGCGGTAATCGCCGCCGGGAGCTGATCGGAAGGTCCAGCGCAATTGCCGAAGTGCGAAATCTATTGGAACGAGTCGCCCCGCTGACCACGCCTGTCTTGATCACCGGGCCGTCCGGGTCCGGAAAAGAGGTGGCTGCACGGCATATTCACGGCCATTCGGGGCGCGGCGAGGCTCCCTTCGTGCCGATCCAATGCGGCGCGATTCAAGCGGACATGATCCAGTATGAGTTGTTCGGCCATGGAGCGGGCGCCTTTCCGGGGGCACAGTCCGGGCGTGAAGGGCTGCTGACTCAAGCCTCCGGCGGCACCGTCTTTCTCGATGACGTGAGTGAGTTGAATGCAAGCGCGCAGACAGCCTTTCTACGCGTGCTGGAAGACGGCGTGATCCGACCAATGGGGACGGGACGTGACGTGCAGCTTGATCTTCGGTTCGTCATTGCTTCGACGAAACCGCTGCAAGCTGAGGTCGAAGCGGGACGGTTCCGCGAAGACCTGCTGTTTCGCACCAACGTGGTTGAGCTCGAGATGCCGCCGTTGAAAGATCGTGGCACCGATGTTCTGGAACTGGCGGACTTGTTCCAAGCGGAAATCTCGGTGGCATTGAACCTGCCAAAGGTCGAAATGTCTGCGGCCGCCAGGTCTGCAATGCTGCGCTATGACTGGCCGGGAAATATCCGGGAATTGCACAATTTCATCGAGCGGGCGCTGATCTTCGGGCGCTTTCCCCTGGAAACCCTGGGCAAGGTAGCGTTGGTCGATGAAATCGCGCCACTGAAGGACACGGAAAAGCGCGAGATCCTGCTTGCTCTTGAGGCACTGGATGGAAATCGCTCGGAAGCCGCGCGGCGTCTGGGCTTGTCGCGCAAGACTATTGACCGGAAATGCGCGGCCTGGGGTCTGTAGCTCATGTCGCGCCTTCACACCTTCATGCGCTCGGTCCGAGTGCGCCTGCTGGTCATCGCATTGCTGCCGATGCTGGTCTTGTTGCCGGTTCTGCTGGGCGGCACGATCTGGCGCTGGTCAGGCAAGGTTGATGCCCTGCTGGTGAACAAGGTTACCGGGGATCTGACCATCGCCGATCAATATTTGGCGAAGTTGATCGAGACTTCCGGAGAACAGATTGACGCGATCGCCCGGTCGATCGATTTACGCCAGGCGCTTGAGGCGGATACCGGGGCTGATTTTCTTGCGGGGGAAGAAGAACGGCTTGGCCTGGATTTTCTTCGTATCGTGCGCGTCGGGGCCGAGGCTGAAGAGTGGCCGGTCATAAGCAGTGCCCTGGACGGGCGCTGGCAAAGTGCGATCGATATCTTTACGCGCGATGATCTCGACGCACTTTCGCCCGATCTTGTCGCGCGGGCCGAGATCCCGCTTGTTCCAACGCACGGTGCCGTGCCGACGGAACGCACTGTCGAGACACGTGGTATGGTGATCCATTCCGCAGCTTCAGTGACCATGCCGGACGGCACGCGGGCGGCATTGGTTGGGGGCGTGTTACTGAACCGGAACCTCGACTTCATCGATACGATCAACGATCTGGTCTACCGCGAGCAGAGCCTGCCGGAGGGCAGCCAGGGAACGGCGACCCTGTTCCTCGAAGATGTGCGCATCTCGACCAACGTCCGTCTGTTCGAAAACGTCCGCGCGCTTGGAACGCGGGTGTCCGCGGAGGTGCGCGCCCAGGTGCTGCAGGAAGGCGAGATCTGGCTGGACCGCGCCTTTGTCGTGAATGACTGGTATATCTCGGCTTACGAGCCGATCATCGACAGCTTCAGCGCGCCGGTCGGCATGCTCTATGTCGGCTTTCTCGAAACGCCCTTCAGCGCCGCCAAGCGCAATTCCGTCATAACCCTGACCGTCGCCTTCCTGCTGATCGCGCTGGCCTCGGTTCCGGTTTTTCTGCGATGGGCCGGGCATATCTTTCGTCCGCTCGAAGGCATGATGCGCACCATCCGCAGGGTCGAAAGCGGCGACATGACCTCCCGCAACATGCCGTTCGAGGATGACGGTGAGATCACACAGGTCGCGCGGCACTTCGACAGCTTGCTGGATCTTCTTGAGGAACGCGACCGGGAGTTGCGGGAATGGGGCGAGGCCCTGGAACATCGGGTCGAGGAGCGCACCAGCGAATTGCGGGCCGCCAACCAGCGCCTGGAAAAGACCACCGAGCGGCTGATCATCTCGGAAAAACTGGCCGCGGTGGGCGAAATCACCGCGTCGGTCGCCCATGAGATCAACAACCCGGTGGCCGTGATCCAGGGCAACCTGGATCTGGCGCGCAGCAATCTGGGGGAGGCGGTGCAGCACGCGCAGGAGGAGTTCCGCCTGATCGACGATCAGGTCTATCGTATCAGCGTGATTGTTTCGAAACTGCTGCAATTTGCACGGCCCGAAGAATATTCGGGCGCTGACAACCACATTGACCCGACCGAAGTCGCGCGGGACTGCCTCGTTCTGACCCACCACCAGATCGAGATTGCGGAGATTTCCTGCGAGGCGAACCTGAACAGCCGGGAAAAGGTCCACATGTCGCGGACCGAGTTGCAGCAGGTGTTCGTCAATCTCATCCTGAACGCGGTTCAGGCCATGCCCGAGGGCGGCGACCTGCGGATCGAGTCCTATGACGAAGCGGGAGAGGTCGTCCTGAATTTCGAGGACACCGGGACCGGCATTGCCCCGGACATACTTTCGCGCATCTTCGATCCCTTCTTCACAACCAAGCAGGCGCAAGGTACCGGCCTTGGCCTGTCGATCAGCCGGCAGATCGTGAGTCGGGTCGGGGGGCAAATTTCGGCGACCTCCACCCTCGGCAAAGGGAGCAGCTTCCACATACGGCTGCCCGCCGTAAAAAAATCCGAACCGCCCGAATTGGACAAAATGTCCCAATAAGGCGTGCCGGTTGCAGGGTCGCCGGATAGATTGACGCAATCTGCCTGAAAATTGGGTGTAAAGTCGGACAGAATTTCCACTAAGTATATGATATACATAATAATTTTGCCTTGACAGCGCAAGGTCCACACGGGCTTTGCTTGTGCTGCATGCGACTGCATGTCTCGGTCAGGTCCATGGAGGGGGCTTTACCGAGGGCATTCAAGGGAGGAGAAATAATGAGCAACGCTGCAAGCGGTGCGCTGGGGTTCTTGTATAAGAGCCACATCGTCGCCGAACCCGGTTTCAACCGTTGGCGTGTGCCGCCGGCATCCATCGCCATCCATCTGTGCATCGGCTCGGTCTATGCCTGGTCGGTGTTCAATCCGGCGCTGACCCGCCAGCTCGGCGTGGTGGCGCCCGCCGCCGACGACTGGAGCCTCAGTTCCGTGGTCTGGATCTTTTCGGTGGCGATCGTGTTCCTTGGCCTTTCGGCCGCCTTCGCCGGTAAATGGCTGGAAGAGGTCGGTCCGCGCATGGTGGGCGTGGTCGCGGCGTGCTGCTGGGGCGGCGGTTTCATGATCGGCTCCTTCGGCATCGCCACGCATCAACTCTGGCTGATCTATCTCGGCTACGGCGTGCTCGGCGGCTGCGGACTGGGGCTTGGCTATGTTTCCCCCGTATCGACACTGATCCGATGGTTTCCTGACCGCCGGGGCATGGCCACCGGCATGGCAATCATGGGTTTCGGCGGCGGCGCGATGATCGCGGCCCCGGTCAAGGGCTGGCTGCTGACCCTCTACCAGAGGGCGCCGGACTACCTCGGCGCGCGGGACGCGGTCGCAACCGTGGTCGAAGGCGGCCGGGTGTTCGCTGAAACCGCCGCTGGCAAGGTCGAGGTGGTGCTCGCCACTGCCGCGCAGGCGGCGCCCTTCGGCGGCGAGGCCGGGGTCTATGTGGTCGGCACCGGCAACACCGGCGCGGCGCAGACCTTCCTGACGCTGGGCATCGTCTATTTCGTGGTGATGATCCTGGCATCTTTCCAGTATCGCGTGCCGGCCGAGGGCTGGAAACCGGCGGGCTGGGAGCCGAAGCCGGTGGCCTCGGGCCTTGTCACGCAGCAGAACGTGCATATCGATCAGGCGCTGAAGACGCCGCAATTCTGGCAGCTCTGGATCATGCTGTGCTTCAACGTGACCGCCGGGATCGGCGTGATCGGTGTCGCCAAAACCATGATGTCCGAGATCTTCGGCACCGGCATGCCGCTGGTGGTCACCGCAAGCTTCGCCTCGACCTATGTCCTGATGATCTCGGTCTTCAACATGGTGGGCCGATTCTTCTGGGCGTCTGCCTCCGACTATATCGGGCGCAAGGCCACCTATATGTGCTTCTTCGTGCTGGGTACGGTCCTGTATCTGTCGATCCCCTATTTTGCCTCGGCCGTGGCAACCAACCCGGCGCTGATCTATCTGATCGGCTTCTATGCGGCGACGATGATCATCTTCTCGATGTATGGCGGGGGCTTTGCGACCGTCCCGGCCTATCTGGCGGATATGTTCGGCACCATGCATGTGGGCGGCATCCACGGCCGGCTGCTGACCGCCTGGTCGACCGCCGGGGTGCTGGGGCCGCTCGCCATCACCTCGCTGCGGCAGCTTTCGGTGAACAATGCGATCAACGATCTGGCCACCCGGGTCAATCCGGCCGCCTTCACCGAGAAGTTCGGCGCGCCGCTCGCCCAGCTTGATCAGCTGGTGGCGGCAAAGACGGTGACCATCGCCAAGCTGATGGAGATCGCACCGGCGGGCACCATCGACCCGACGCCGAGCCTCTACAACACCACCATGTACTGCATGGCGGCGTTGCTGGTGGTCGCGTTCTTCGCCAACCTGGTGATGCGCCCGGTGAAGGAGCATCACCATCACGATGAAGCGGAGCTGCGGGCCGTTCCCGTAGAGTGACGCTTTTGGAGGGGCGCCCTTACAGGCGCCCCTTTACCCCATTTCGGATTGGTCGACTTTAATCCGCTCTCACGATAGGGGAATTCGATCATGCTCGACAAACTGGAGATGTTCATCGCGCTCGCCAAGGAGGGCCACTTCGGGCGCGCCGCCGAGCGTTTGAACATCGCACAACCGACCTTATCCGCCGGTATCAAGCAACTTGAGGAGCAGCTTGGCGTTCAACTCGTGCATCGCGGCTCGCGGTTCGGGGGGCTGACGCCTGAGGGGCAGACGACGCTCGCCTGGGCCAAGCGCATCACCTGCGATGCGAGGCAACTTCGGGATGAAATGCGGTCGAGCCGCCGGGGGCTTTCCGGCGAAGTCCGTCTGGCCGTGATCCCCACCGCGCAGACATGGGCGGGACGGCTTTGCACCGTCTTCGCGGAACGCCACCCCAATGTCCGCTTTACGATCCTGTCGCGAAACTCGCGCGAAATCCTGCAAATGCTCGAAGATTTCGAGGCCGATGCAGGGATTTCCTACCTCGCGAACGAACCGTTGGGCCGGGTCGAAACGGCCGAGCTTTATGTCGAAAGCTATCTCCTTGTCTGTGCGCGGTCCTCTCCCTTCGCAAAGAAGGCGAGCATTGCCTGGTCTGATCTGGAAGGTCAGCCGCTAGCCCTTTTGACACCGGATATGCAGAACCGCCGGATCATCAATCAGCTATTCGAAGAGGTCGGGGTGCCCCTCGCTACCTGTATCGAGTCCAACTCGATCATCGCACTGGTCGCCAGCGTGGCCTCGGGACATTGCGTTACGGTTCTGCCCGCAGATATCGCGAACTTTCTTTCGGGCGGCAAAGACCTCGCCCTGATTCCCCTTGAAAGCACGGCGCAGCAGCAGACGGTTGGTCTGATCATGCCGCATCGTGTCCCCCGCACACCCGTTCTGTCCGCGCTGATGAAAGAGGCGCGTAACGGTAGCGTCGCCTAAACTGCCAACGGGCGCGGTCAAGGATTACGACCCCGCCTCAGATGGCTGCCGACAATGCGGCTTCTTGCCAGGCTACACAATCTGACCTTGAAAAGGAGATAGTGGAGCTTCGCAGAAAAACCGCCTGCTCCGGGAGGAGAGAGGTTTACAAAGACCGCCCAGTTCTTCGCGGAGCGAAGCAAAGGAGGTTTGCTGGGGCTCGAGATTTGCCAAAACCGGCACAACTGCCAGCGACTTATAGCTTTCCCGAATTCCCCTGATGACTTTTCCCGCCGCGCCCGCTATGGGAAGCGCCATGATCAGACGTCTTTATGACTGGACCCTGTCCCTTGCCGCCGGACCGCGCGCGCCTGTCGCGCTGGGGGCGGTTTCCTTTATCGAAAGTTCGGTGTTTCCGATCCCGCCGGATATCCTGCTGATCCCGATGGTGATCGCGCGGCGGGAGAAGGCCTGGTGGTATGCCTTCCTGTGCACCCTGACGTCGGTCCTGGGCGGCATCCTGGGCTATATGATCGGCATGTTCCTGTTCGAGCAGGTGGCCGTGCCGGTGCTGACCTTCTACGGCAAGATGAACTGGCTGGCGGAATTCAAGACCATCTTCAACCAGTATGGCTGGTGGTTCGTCTTCATCGCCGGGCTGACGCCGTTTCCATACAAGGTGATCACCATCGCCTCGGGCGTCGCGGGGCTCAGCCTGCCGGTCTTCATCTTCGCGAGCATCGTTTCGCGCGGGATCCGTTTCTTCGCCGTCGCCGGCCTGCTGTATCTGTTCGGACCGCCCATCAAGACCTTTATCGAAAAGCGCCTCGGCCTCATGTTCACCATATTCGTGGTCCTGCTGGTCGGCGGGTTCATTCTGCTTCGCTATATCTGATTTTCGGGGGCCATGATGTCTGCAGAGCGACTGGCGAAATACTTGACGGGGCTGGCGCTGATCGGCGGTCTGGCCGTCATCGCGGCGGCCTGGGGCTTTCAGCTGATCGGCGGCTACGTGCCGTGCAAGCTCTGCCTCGAACAACGGGTTCCCTATTATATCGGCCTGCCTCTGACGGCCCTGGCGCTGATCGTTATGATCCGGGCGCGGTCCGGGGTCGCCATGCTGATTCTTCTGGTGGCCGCTGCGGTGTTTGCCTATGGCGCGGGTCTCGGGGTCTATCAGGCGGGGGCCGAATGGCAGTTCTGGGCAGGACCCGGCGATTGTGGCGGCGGCAGCGGGGCTCCGGCCAAGGCCGCCGACATGCTGCAGGCGCTGCAGTCCACCCGGGTGGTCAGTTGCACGGAAGCAAGCTGGCGGATGCTTGGCCTGTCCTTCGCGGGCTGGAATGCCGTCGCTTCCGCCGGGCTTGCCGGACTGGCCCTGATTTCGGCGTTGCTGTTGAAACAGCGCCGGAACAGGGTAAGTGTAGGGGGATGAGCGGTTCAGGGCATCAAGAGAACGGGCACCCGAAAGAAAAGCAGCGCGAAGAGGCTTTGCGGGCGCTCGACCGGGTCGAGGCTGAAAGCGAGACCATCGTCGGGTCGACTTTCGTGCGCATGGCCGACCGGGCCAGGAACCACATGAGCGCCGGCGACAAGGACGAGGACGACCGGATCGAAGTGTGGGGCACCCGTGTCGGGCGCGGCCTGGGACTTGTTTTTGCGATAGGACTGGCGGTTTATCTTTTTGTTACTTACGTGTTAGGCCGATAACGACAAGTTTGAGCGGCCAAAGGAATGAGTATGGCGTCGATCCATCCGGTCAGCCGGAGTGACTGGTCAGAGCTGAAGGCTCCCGACCTTGCCGATTTCGAGGTCATGGCGAGTGAAACGCTGGCCGGTCTTCCGGACGATCTTCTGCTGCGCTGCGGGCATGTGCAGATCAATATGTCGGAATATGCGCCGGACGACGTTCTCGATGCGCTGTCCATCGACGACCCGCATGAGCTTCTGGGACTGTTTGAGGGAAACGGCCTGATCGACGGGGAGGACGTGGCCGGGACCGGCCGGCTGCCCAACCGGATCTGGCTGTTCAGAAGACCCATCCTGGACTACTGGGCGGCCATGGACGAGACGTTGGGAGATGTCGTCGCCCATGTGCTGATCCATGAGATCGGCCACCATTTCGGGCTTTCGGATCAGGACATGGAACGGATCGAGGCCGCGGCGGATTGCGGCCTCGATTGAAGTCTGCAAAAAATCAAGGCCTGCCTGCCGCTTCCACCCGGGCGCGCTCGATCGACTCGGTAATCATCCGCTTCGCCGCCTCGGCCCCCTCGATGCCGGTGATCTTCACCCATTTGCCGGGCTCCAGATCCTTGTAGTGTTCGAAGAAGTGCTTGACCTGGGCCATGGTGATGTCCGGCAGATCGGCAATGTCGTTGATGTTGTCGTAGCGCATGGTCAGCTTGCGGGACGGCACGGCGATGATCTTCTCGTCCTGGCCGGACTCGTCTTCCATCAGCAGCACGCCGATCGGACGGCAGTTCATGATCGCGCCGGGCACAACCGGGCGCTGGTTGGCAACGACGACGTCAATCGGGTCGCCATCGCCGCACAGGGTATGGGGAACGAAACCGTAATTGCCCGGATAGCGCATCGGAGTATAGAGAAAGCGGTCGACATACATCGCGCCGGCTTCCTTATCCATTTCGTATTTGATCGGTTCGCCGCCAACGGACACCTCGATGATGACGTTGACGTCTTCCGGCGGGTTCTTGCCAATCGGCACGGCGTCGATACGCATTGCACACTCCTGTTTTTCGTTGCAGGGTCTATCGCAATCCCGCCGGAGAAGTTCAAGTCCTTTATTTTGCATTGCACCCAAAGGATGATCGTGGCTCTATCCGGCAAGTCAATTCGTCCGGAGGAGCGCAGATGCGCCGGTTTGCCTTTCAACTGGCGGGAGCTTTATCCCAAAGAGTGTTGATTACGACCCATCTGATGGTCCATTCCCGGTCGCCGGCGAGGCGCGTTGCGCAGCACGACCTGATTGACCGGACAAGCAGCGCAACGAAGTCCGGTGGGCGGGAATTGACCACCGGAGGCCGGCTTTGGAAGGTTTTCGGACGGCGTCGCACGTCTTGTCCGATACCCCGGATCGCACTGCGACGAACTGCTGGCCGGAAACCCTCCAAAACAGGTCAGATGAGTCATAATCAACGCTCTTTGGCATTAGGTCTCGCCTTCCTCGTCACGGCCTTTCCCTTCGTGCCGGAAGCCGCCGCGACAGGTATCGCCAGCGACTATACCAAGATCCGGCTTGAGGCCTGCACGCAGATTTCCGCGGCCGACGCGGAAGAGGGAACTTTCGGCGGCGCCTGGCAATGCGCCGGATACAAGGGCCAGCCGGTCTATGTCGCAGAAGGCGATCTGCGCATGTTCGTCTCCTTCGGCCCGACAGCGGCGGACGAGCCGGCCGCCGGCCAGACACTGCCGAATTTCAACACCGTCAACGAGACGCTCGAGTGGCGGTTGCGCGACGGCGTGCCCTTCGCGACCATCCTGCGGTGGTTTCCAAGCGTGGATGAGAGCGGCAAGACCGGCAGCGTGCTGATCGTCACCCAATTGCGCCCCGGCGGGGGCACCTGCCAGATCGCCCGGATCGACGCGCAGGCCAACAAGGACGCCAATGTCCTGGCCCGTCAGGCGGCGGACACCATGGCCGGCTCCTTCGACTGTTCCAATCCGCCGGCCGTCATGGGTACTCCGGGGATGCTTTACTGAGATCCGGCCGCCCTTTGCGTCGCCGCCGCCTCTGCAGACGGGACCTCTTGCCGGCCGCGTTCGTTCATTGCATATGAACGAAAGGTGCTGATCTTGTTTGTGGGATGGGCGGATTCGTGCCGGTACGAAGGTCTGAACGATATTCGAGATACCATGGCCAGCCGATATTGAATGCGGTTCGACGCAGACACTTCAGAACATACTCTCTTGGTGATGGCAGGACGCTTTCAAAGTTCTTTGTGTAGAGATTTTGTCTGGAATTATGCGATTGCTTTGACAAGCATCAGATGAATTCGATGCGCCTTGCCGTATTCGGAATGATTGTTCCTATTTTGAATTTGGTAGATAAGTTAATTCTTGAGAGTTTATTACTGCTCAACTTGTATCACTAATGGCTCATTCAATGAGCAGTTATGTGCTCCTGTGTTTTTTTAATTTAAATTTATTTGAGATGAATTGACAAATATACGGTGGATGCTTGATATGAGGTCATATTTTCATCGGGAAGAACGTTGTGCCGCTAACCAGTTCAAAGAGTTTTCAAGACATTGGTGCACGTCTCAGGGCGCACCGTTTAGGAAAGGGGATGACCCCCGATCAACTTGCAAAAACTCTAAAAATTTCACGTGCCGCGCTCTACCGTGCGGAAAAAGGCGAGATCCGCAAAATTGAGATGCTGACAAGCATTGCGGACGTGCTTGGTGTTTCTCTGACAAGCTTGATGGGCGTCGAGGTTGAATATCTGAGCACGTCGATATCGTTTTTCGAAAGGATGCGTCAAATAGAGGAGGAATCTCAGCAGCTTATCGGGATGTTCAGCCCGGTTTCGTATTTGCTGACCTCCGATCAGTACGACAGCATGCTCTATGAAGCTCTGTTGGAATCGATATCCAGGAACCGTGGCGACAAGGTGGAACTGAGGAACGATATCGACCTTCTGATGGAGATTCTCAAAAAACGGAAAACCTCCTTTCATCTGCGCCGGCCTCTCATCGCGAGTATCATTTCGCTAATGGATATTGAGAGATTTCTCATTTTCGGCGTTGTCGGCCGACACGATCTCGATCCAAAAACCGTCGAAAAGCGACGCCAGGTGGCTTACGCGGAAACCGAACGTATCCTTGGAATGTTCCGGTCTCCGGAAATAGGCGTTCAGATCGGTCTGGTCCGCGAACCTATCCCTACAACGAGCTTTCAGATCTTCCGGCAGGAATCGCGCTCCCTGGTTGCGGTCAGTCCATTCCGGCTCGGTGACCAGCCGAACACGCGCATTGGTGTGGGTCTGATCACAGGGGCGCCGGAGGCATTGACCCTTCACGAGAAGATTGCCGAGGAACTGTGGAGCGAAGCGGAGAAGGGCGAACAGGCTGCCAAGTCCCTCGAAGAAATCATGAGTGCTTTCGGAGTGGGATGAGAGAGCTCTTACCTATAAAAACACCTTCTAAACTCCCAGTCGATCTCAGCCGAGGGCTAGGCGCGGCCCAAGCCAATCGGGAGGCAGCCTGGCAGCGATCTCCTGGCACATTGCTTGATGGAAGACCGGCTAGGCTTCCTGACGACGACCTGGCTAACAGGGCACACATCACGCATATTGACGAAAATAGTTTCTAAAATGAGATAAATATCAAAAACTTCTCAAATTTTGCGAGATTGGTTAGTCTCGGGGGTGAATTGCTCCTTGAGCAGGGTTGCCCTTCTCTAAATCAGAGTCCGCGCAGGCGGTGCTTCTCTCTGCCGGAACAATCGGTTATCGGATAGATTGAGGAAGACAGTTGACAGGCTGGTTCTGGTTGCGAAAACGACCGGCAGGCGTATCGGTCAAGATGAAAAAGCGCGTTCTGAGCTGCGGGCGGTGTAAGCCGATATCGTAAAAATCTATATAAATTAGTCTGTTAACTGCGCTGATCTTTAAAATTGATCCTGAAAAACCGAAAACGCGCGCCACATCAAGAGCCCGCCTTCCACTCAACTTGTCTCTCATGTTCTTTCGGATGCCAGGGAGATTTTCTGACTTTCGAATGACGGCAAACTTGAAAAGGCGTATTCGCGGCACTCGGAAATGCGAGGTTCGTCTCAATTTTGATATTTTGCCCTTGACAGCATGTGGGTGATCCGCACTACTACATTTGAAAAATAGAAAGAACCGAACGTTCTTCCGGAAGGGGTTAAAATGAACAATTTATTCAGAGCATCAAAATTCAGCTTAGTTCCGGCCATTCTCGGCGGCGTGTTCATGCTGTCGTCGACGATTGGCATGGCCGCGGACTTCACCATGAAAATCGGACATCTTGAGTCCGACAAACAATCCCGCCATGTCCACCTGCTGAAGGTGGCGGAGCTCGTGAAAGAGCGCACGAATGGCGCTGTCGAGTTCCAGATTTTCCCGTCCGGTCAGCTTGGCAATCAGCGTGAGATGACCGAGGGCGTCCAGCTTGGGGCTTTGGAAGCCACAGTGGCGCCGGCAGCGTTCCTGGGTGGCTTCAACCCCGCGATCTCGATATTGGACATACCGTTCCTTCTTCCGCAGGGCGATGAGGCCGCTCAGAAAGTCCGTGGGGGGAAATTCGGTGAAGAGTTGTGCGCTTCCTTCACCTCGAAAGGCCTGACCTGTATCGGACTGTGGCCGAATGGCCGAAAGAACTTCACATCGAACAAACCGATGGGATCCATCGACGACTTCGTCGATCAGAAATTCCGTGTCATGGATTCCAATATTCTGATCGAGCAGTTCAACGCTCTCGGGGCCTCGGCGATCGCGTTGCCGTTCGGCGAGCTCTACACCGCGCTGCAGACAGGTGTCGTTGACGGGGAGGAAAATCCTCTCGACACGATACAGCGGATGAAATTCTACGAAGTCCAGGATTACCTGGTGCTTTCCGAACATGGTGCGATGGAAGACGTGATCCTGTTCAACCCGGCGGCCTGGTCCAGTCTTCCAGACGAATACAAGAGCGCTATTACCGGTGCATTCGAGGAAGTCATTCCCGAACTGATCGGGCATAAGGCTGCGTCCGTCGCTTCGGCTCTCGAAGAGATCAAAGCGTCGGATATCAACATTCGCAACTTGAGCGATGAGGAAAAGGCGGCTTTCCGCGAGAAAATGTATCCGGCTGCAAAGGCCGCATTCATCGAACGCACGGGCGAGACCGGCGAAAAACTCATAGCGGTCTATGAGAGCGAATATGATGCGGCGGTGCAGTAAGACGCTCGCGCCCAGCTTCGTATAGCGCCGGGTTCCGGTCCGATTGATAAAAAGGATCGGAACCCTGCTGCCCCCGGCTCTACAGAATGGAAACCGGCGGCGTCTGGAAAACCCGCCGGGCAGATCGATGATCCGGTGTCCGCTCACGGACGTGCCAAATACCAGGTTTTATGAATTCGCCGAGCAGGAATACGGCTTTACTTTCCGAAAATCCTCGCGATTTCCAAGTGTAAGGATGTGGACGCAAGCCGAAGCGATACATATGCGGGTTGTTGGGAAGGTGTGTAGGAATGGAGGCGATCCGGCCGGGTTTTCGCAGCATAGCAACTGCTGCGGTTTTAAGACTATCCGGTTTGCCGGATAGCCGGCAAAATCACTGCTCCTGAAAATCCGGCACGAAAAGAATTCCAGCTTGAAAAGCTGATATGGAAGACAAGCGAATAATGATTTCAAAAGCACTTGCATTGGTTCGAACAACTGAGCGGACATTTGCCGTTAGCGTATTCCTTCTGATGGTTGCGTTGTTTTTCTTCAATGTATTGTCTCGGCAGGTCGGTGGAACATTTGCGTCGCAGTTTGCCTGGGTGGAAGAGGCCGTGCGCCTGATGAACCTGTTTCTCGTGTTCATGACAATCGGTCTGGCGCTGGAAAAAGGACGTCATGCCGGTGTCCATAGCTGGCGCGACCGTATAGCCGCGCGTATCGGTTTTCCGATTAGAAAAATCATCGATTTCGTGGGCTTTTTCTTCTGTGTCTATCTGGTTTGGCTCAGTGCGGAAATGACCGTCTTTGTCCATTCCATGGGCCAGAAAAGCCCGACGCTGGGAATTCCCGTCTTCTGGATTTATCTTGCCCCGACGATCGGGTTCTGCTTGGCGGCGTTGCGATACGCCTTGAGTTTCGCGAACCTGATCGATCGGTTCAGCAGCCAGGTCGGGGAGGAAGCATGATCCTTCTGGTCCTGATAATCGCTGTCGCTGCAATTCTGCTGGTCTGCGGCTTTGAGATGTTTCTCGTCCTTGGTGTTCCGGCACTGATGGTCAAGGAATTCTTTTACGGATCCTTGCCCGATCCGGTAATCGCCCAGAAAATTCTCGGCGGCATCAATCACACCACGCTTCTTGCGATTCCATTTTTCATACTTGCGGCCGAATTGATGGGTGCCGGTCAGATTGCCCGGCGCCTGACCGGACTGGTTACCGCGCTCATCGGTCATCGGCGCGGGGGGATGGGATACACCGCCGTTGGCGGATCCATGGCGTTTGGATCTGTCTCTGGTTCAGCTCCGGCAACGGTCGCTGCCACCGCGCGTCTCGTCTACGGTGAAATGCGCAGCGCCGGTTTCAGCAAAAAGTTCACCCTCGGGCTGATCATATCCAGTGCGGAGACCGCGCTGCTTATTCCGCCTTCCATCACGTTCATCATCTACGGATGGATGACCGGGACGTCCATCGCCAAGCTCTTCATTGGCGGTCTGGCGGTTGGCGTTGTTCTCGGCCTTGCCTTTTCCATAATGGTTGCCATTGAAGCCCGGCGCTGCGGTATTGAGCGCGGTGTCCGGCGCAGCTGGCGGGAACGCTGGGTGGCCATAAAGGACTCCTTCTGGGCACTCGGCATGCCCGTCATTATCCTGGGTGGCATTTACTGCGGCATCTTCACGCCGACGGAAGCCGCCGCGGTGAGCGTGGTCTACGCGATCTTTGTTGAAACGATTGTCTTCCGGGAGCTCTCCCTTTCAAAGCTCGTGGCGGTGACAGAACGTGCGGCCATCTCTACGGCGATCATATTCATACTCCTGGCGATGGGCGGGCTTCTTGGCTACTTCATCACCCTCGCCCAGGTGCCGATGGCGATCATAAATTTCCTCGATGTAATCGACGCCGGCCCGGTGCTGTTTTTGATGATCATAAACATCTGTTTCCTGATCGCGGGCATGTTCATCGACCCCAACTCGGCGCTTCTTATTCTTGTCCCGCCGCTTTTTCCGGTTGCAACCGCGCTCGGCATCGATCCGGTGCATTTTGGAATGATCGTTACGTTGAACATATCTATCGGAATGATAACGCCACCGTTTGGTCTGGATATATTTGTCGCCTCATCGACATTGTCAAAACCGGTAGTGGATATAATTGCGGGCGTGTGGCCGTTTGTCATAACAAATATAATTGTTCTAATGATAATTACTTACATTCCTGGTATTTCGACGTTCCTGCCTAATATGGTGTTCAACTGATGACTGTATTTGAGCAAACAGACTCTTTTGACAGAAAGTCAGATTACCCGATTTCCGAATTGGATCTGCTTGTTAAATCCAACGAGCCAGTCAATCACGAATATCGCCAGCTCATCCTCGCGGCGCCGGCCGATTTGCTCGACCGTTGCCGGGCGGGACAGTTCTTTCACCTGCTCTGTCCGCAGACTGCTGACCACAGACCGTTCCTGCGCCGGCCGATGAGCATTTACGGGTTTTATCCGCAAAGCGGCGAACTGCACTTCCTGTTCAAGGTAACCGGCACCGGAACGCGCGCGCTGGCAACGCTTCAGCCGGGTGACCGGTTAAGCGTCGCCGGTCCTTTGGGGAAACCGTTTGAAATCGAGGACTCCTGGCAGCACCTCGTGCTCGTGGCCCGGGGCGTTGGTCTGGCGACGCTCGCGCCTCTGGCGCTTGAGGCACACCGGCTTGATCGCAAGTTGACCGCTATCTGCAGCGCGCGCCATCGCGATTACCTGCTGTCGATCGACTATTTCAAAGACCTCGGTGCGGATGTCATTGCCATAACCGACGCCGAAGGAACGTCAGATGTGGATCATCTGGAACGATTGCTGGAAGATCTTGTCCAGCAGGGGAAGGCGGACGTCTTTTACACCTGCGGCTCCAACCGTATTTTGACGCTTTTGAAGAAAATCGGAAAGCGTCATTCCATACCGGGGCAGATCGCTTTGGAGCAGCAAATGGCCTGCGGTCTGGGCATGTGTCATTGTTGCGTGCGTCCTTTCGAACAAAACGGGCAGATCGTGAATCTCCGGGTGTGCCGGGAAGGGCCGGTTTTCGATCTTCAGGCGGCGCTGGCATGGTAGATCTTTCAGTAGATATCGGCGGCCTGAAGCTCATCAACCCGATCATGCCGGCATCAGGAACGTTTTCGGAAGAGCTCGCCGAAGTGTTCGATCTGGAGCGTTTGGGCGCCCATGTGACCAAGACGATCACGCGTGACTGGCGCAATGGCAATCCGACGCCACGCGTATGTGAAATCAGCGGTTCCATGCTGAATTCCATAGGAATTCCCAGCAAGGGCATCCAGGCCTTCCTGGAAAACACGATTCCGTTTTACCGCCAATACGCCGCGCCGCTCGTCGTCAGTATTTCGGGAAATACGGCAGATGAGTTCGCAGCCTTGTGCGCGGACATATCCGTCGACGGCGTCGATGCCATCGAGGTGAATATCTCCTGCCCGAATATCGAAGAGGATGGAAAGGCTTATGCTATCCGTCCGAGCACGACCTATGAGGTGATGCGCAAACTGCGCAAGGCCACGGACCTTCCCCTGTGGGCGAAACTCACGCCGAATACGGGCGAGACCCCGGAGGTTGCGCGGGCCGCGGAGGAGGGCGGCGCCGACGCTTTGGTGGTTGCCAACACCATTTTGTCCATGGCGATCGACATTGACTCCCGGAAGCCGCGATTGGGAAATCTGATGGGTGGATTATCGGGTCCCTGTCTCAAGCCGATTTCCTTGCGCATGGCTTACCAATGCGCCAAGGCAACGAATATTCCGGTTATCGGCTGCGGCGGCGTTTCTACGGCAGAAGATGTCATAGAATATCTCATCGCCGGAGCTTCCGCGGTGCAAGTTGGAACGGCTTCGTTCCTCAATCCAACCGCAATGATCAGGATTGTCGACGAACTTGTGGCATGGATGGTCCGCAACGATGTCTCGTCGATGGATGAACTGATCGGTTCGATCAACGACGGCGAGCAAAGCGAAGGTCTCGTATTCATGGAGTCCGCGCCGTGAATGCGCCTGCCGCCGCCACGCATCAGTTGGAAAGCGATCTGGAGATCGCCAAGGAACTGTTTGAGACCATCGCGGAAAGAACCTCCGATGTTCAGGGCGTCAGCAGGCCAGCCTATTCGAAAATCGAGACGGAAACCCTGGCTTTTCTTAAATCCTTCGCGGAGGCGGCCGGTCTGGCGGTGTGGGAGGACGCGGGTTGCAACGCGAATTTCGCCTTGCAGGCCGACAAGATGGCGGATCGGTTCGTTGTCGTGGGATCCCATGTCGACAGCGTCCCGTTCGGAGGTAATTTTGATGGCCTTGCCGGTGTGGTTGCCGGCTTGCTTTGCCTGTTGCGGGCAAAGCGCGATCGGGTTCAATTTCGAAAGCCGGTGCATGTACTGGCGCTCCGGGGTGAAGAAAGCGCATGGTTCGGCCCCTGTTACATAGGCTCCAAAGCCTTGACGGGCTCCTTGACGCCATCCGAGCTCGCCGCCAGGCACAGTGGCGACGACCGCGAGCTTGCCGAGCATATGATCGATACAGGGATCGATATGGACAAGGTGCGGGCGGGTTTGCCTCTCGTCGACCTGTCCCGGATCGAGGCCTATCTGGAACTTCACATCGAGCAGGGACCTTTGCTTATCGGGCGGGATCTGCCCGTTGCGACGGTTTCCGGCATTCGGGGAAACATCCGGCACAGGCAGGTAGTGTGCATCGGGGAAGCCGGTCATTCAGGAGCTGTTCCGCGGGCGTACAGAAAGGATCCGGTTCTGGCTATGGCGGATTTGTTCGTCCGTCTCGATGAAAGCTGGCAGACGATCCTGAACAAGGGAGACGATCTGGTGCTCACAAGCGGGATCGTTTCCACCGATCCGGAAAAACACGCCATCTCCCGTATTCCGGATTCCGTTAGCTTCAGCCTCGATATTCGCAGTCAAAGTGCGAAAACCCTTGATGAAATGCATCAACTGCTTGCCGCTGAAATGCGCCAGGTTGAAAAAGATCGCGGCGTCAAATTCAAACTCGACACAGAAATGCGTGTCGAACCGGCGCGTTGCGATCAGGAAATGGTGTCGGGTCTGCTTTCGGCCATGGACCGGGCCGGAGAGGAACCTTTCGTCATGCCCAGCGGCGGCGGACACGACGCAGCCGTTTTCGCATCCGCGGGCGTTCCTTCCGCGATGATTTTCGTCCGTAACGCCAATGGCTCCCATAACCCTCAGGAGGCAATGGACCTGAGCGATTTCATCGCCGCCACAAACGTGATGTACGAGTATCTCATGAGGGATTCATGACCGCAGGACCCGGCAGCGCGAATTGTTGCCTCTCCAAGGAAATCCGCCACGCGGCAAGCCTTGCGCGGGCCGCCGGCCGGGCCTGTCAAATATGGACACTTACGGATTTGTACCCAGGTGACGCTACCGCCGGAGAGTTCGGTGCCGGATGGGTGCCCATCCACCATATTGTTTCACAAAAGCCTAGTGGCGCCGGGAAGAAATTGCTAGCAAGGACTCCCGTTCAATTGGCAGGATGAAACAGTGTTTTCCAATACTTTCCCTGACTATGATGTCATCTCGGAAACAGTCGCCAAGATGCTTCTGGAAATTGAGGCTGTGCACTTTCAGCAGGACAAGCCTTTCACGTTTACATCGGGGCTCGCGAGCCCCGTCTATATCGACTGCCGCAAACTGATATCCTATCCACGGATACGATCGGCGATCATGGACTTCGCTGCTTCGATCATTTTCAGACGAGTGGGATTCGAACAGTTCGATGCGGTCGCCGGCGGGGAAACGGCCGGCATACCCTTCGCGGCGTGGCTGTCTGACCGCATGAGCCTGCCGATGCAATATGTCCGCAAGAAACCCAAAGGGTTTGGACGGGATGCCCAGATTGAAGGCACGCTGGCGGAAGGCGCGCGCGTTCTGCTTGTCGAGGATCTGACGACGGACGGTGGCAGCAAGCTGAAATTCGCGGAAGCGGTCGCACGTACCGGAGCCCGTGTGACCGATACTTTTGCGGTCTTTTATTATGACATTTTTCCCGACACGCCGCAAAGACTCAAGGATGCGGGGATCCGGCTGCACTATCTTGCAACGTGGTGGAATATATTGGAAGTTTGCAAATCACAGAACCGGTTTTCACCGGCTGCGCTGTCTGAGGTTGAGAGTTTTTTGACCGACCCGGTCAAGTGGTCGGCCAACCATGGCGGGATTTCGGAACTGCCTAAACACAACGGCTAGGGACAAATCATGTATGAGAGCTTTGTAAATGTCTTGAGAGAAAAAGGCGCAGGCGTCCGTGCGTATCGCGAATGTGCGACTGTGGCTCGAGAACAAATTGGCCATGACGACGACAATGCCGCGGCCTTGTTTCTCATATCCGTGACGGCGCAGAAGTTCGTCGACTCTTATGACGATCAGCCGCTGACCGTGGAAGCTGCCGGAAAAGAGCTGGAAAGATTCAGCGAAATTGTCGGCCTGCTGGATCAGGCTTATGCCGAGGGGTCCGCGGCGGAGCGGATCGCGGCGCTCAACGCGGTCGCGGCAAAACTTGCGGACGAGCCGGTCAATAGCTGAAGTGACTGAAATACGCGAAAGACCATGAGCAAGGCCCCCAATACGAAGTCTTTTGAAACAGAATCTCATTTTGGCGATGCGGTCATAGAGTGCGCCCGGAGCCTTGGCCATTGCTTCTGCCTGGGTCTCGATCCGCATTTATCGATGATCCCGGAAGCCTTCCGTGCCGGCGATATGCATCCCGGCAATCCGGCGACAGTCAGCGCCACGGAAAAATTCCTTCTCGAGGTCATCGACAGGACCTCCCATCGGGTGGTCGCTTACAAGCCCCAAAGCGCCATGTACGAGGCTATGGGATCGGCAGGGATCAATCTGCTTGAGCGGCTTGTTGCCTATATACATGAGCGTGGGGGACTGGTTCTGCTCGACGCGAAGCGCGGCGATATCGCCGCGACCGCCGAGGCCTATGCGCGCGCCTATCTTGCACCGGACAGCCCGAATCCAGTCGATGCGCTGACCGTTAATCCGTATATGGGGCTGGATACGATAGAGCCGTATCTGGACCTCAGCAGGAAACACGGCAAAGGCGTATATGTTGTTCTGCGGACGAGCAATCCGGGCGCTGGTGCCTTTCAGGATCTGCGATCGGAAGGAGGAACCGTATATGAGGTCATCGCTGAAAATCTGAGGCCTCTGACGGAAGATCTTTGCGGAGCGCAGACGGGTTGGTCATCGCTCGGTGTGGTTGTCGGTGCGACCGCGCCGGCGGAGAGTGCCAAAATCAGGGAAATCCTGCCAAAAGCGCTGTATCTGCTCCCAGGCTACGGCTATCAAAAAGGCGATATCACACGCATAACCTCCGCTCTCGTTCCAGGCCCCTCGAAGCTGGAAGGCGGATTGATAAGCTCATCGCGGGCAACTCTCTTTCCGCAAGGCGAGCATGACAGTCCCTACCAGAAATGGACTGCGGCTTTCACCGATCAGCTCGAGCGACACATCAAAGCTGTCGAGGATATCCTGTAAGCCCTGAAACGCCTTTGCTATTGCGGTTTTCGCGCGATCAGTTTCTCGAGCGACAGGTGGCGTTCAACCGGCAATGCCCGGTCTACTTTCAACTTGGAATCCCAATAGACTTCCCGCATCGGTACCGAAATTCAACGGAAAGTCGATGTGCCGCTCGGGGTTTGCATTTTGCGCAACGATGCAAGGGCCGCGCTTGCGGTCGCACATGCGATCGATGCCCGCTTCATCCGTGTTTGCATCCTGGGGTCTCCGCGGGTGACCGATCAGGGGCTGATCGAAGGCACGGCGGCGGAATTGCTGCGGGATCGCGCCCGCCTGCAGACGGACATCCGCATCTGGGCGGATGTCGACATCAAACACTCCTATGCCCTTTCGCCGCATTATTCCCTTGAACGCGATGCTGCCGACCTTGTCACCCGCTCCCACGCCGATGTGGTGATCGTGACCGGGGCGGCAACAGGTGTGCCGATCCAGGAGTCGCATCTTTCGAAGCTGCGCGGAAAAATCGGTGTGCCGGTTATGGTTGGAAGCGGCGTTTCGGAGGCGACGATCGGAGAGCTTGCCGGTGTCTCGGACGGCTTGATTGTCGGGACCTCCTTGAAGGAAGGCAAGGGGCCGGATGCCTTGATCAGTCTTGCCAAGACCAAATCCCTGGTGGAGGCCTTGCGTGCGGGCCCCGGCCGATAGACCTTCGCGGCCGGATTGAGATGTTGGGGGGTTACGAAAAGCGATCTTCCATCCGCTTGCGCAGATATTCGAGCATCGAAAAGAATGCCCAGCCGAGGAAAGCAAGCAGAATGACCATGCCGATGACGGTAGCCGTGTCAGCGTTTTCCTGACCCGTCGCGAGCATGAACCCCATTCCCTTGTTGGCGCCCATCAATTCTCCGATCACCGCTGCGGTCATCGCAAGCGTCGAGGCAACCGTGGCGCCGGCGAACAATCCGGGTAACGCGGAGGGAAGTTCCACGTGCCAGAACCGCTGCCAGGGCGTGAGCCGGAGGACGCCTGCCAGATCCGTGAAGGATTTGTCGATGTACCTGAGCCCGGAAAGCATTGCGGTCATGACCGGGAAATACGAAACGATCGCCACCAGGACGACTTTGGGGGCGAGTCCCAAGCCGAGCCAGAGCAGAAGAAGCGGTGCTATCGCTATCTTGGGAACGGTTTGCAGCAATAATATCAGGGGTGTGAAAATACGCAGCAAAACGGGAATGCGCGCGAACACGATTGCAGAGACAATTCCCGTAAAGGTCCCGAGAAGAAAGCCCCAGAAGATCTCCAGAACCGTCACCTGGATGTGCCCGGCGAGCTCGGCGCGTTCGAAAAGAAAGCAGATCCGGTCGAAGACCTCAATCGGTCCGGGAAGAAGGTAGGACGGGATATTGAACACCGGAACCGCCGCGCCCCAGAGCGCGACGAAACCGGCCAGTCCCAAAAGACTTCTAAGGAACATGATATCTTACTTGATGTCGGAAGGATCGACGACAAAATCGGCCGCATTGGGCGCCGTATCGATCACATCGTATTCCGCCAGGATATCCGCATTCTTCTGCCACGCTTCGAGGTTGGCGGCACCCAGTCCACGTTCGGCGGTCAGCGGGCTCTGCCAGACGGAGGCCACGAATGTGTTCGTGAATGCCGTGGACAAGATAGGCATCTGGTCGGCCCAGGTCGGCGTGTATTTATCCATCGAGATCTGCAGCGCCGCATCGACATTGCCGTCTATTACCCATTGATACGACTTGGTCACCGCCGCCGTAAAGCGTTTGACCAGGTCAGGGTTGTCGGCAAGGGTTTCGGCGCTTGTGACCACCACGTTGCCAAAGGAGGGGAGGAAATCATTCGACAGGATCATGTTGACCTTGAATCCGCCCGCCTCAAGGACGTATTTCCGCAATTCGGAGAAGACAATGGCGTCGACGTCATCGCTTTGCAGGGTTTGCACGATGGCACCTGATGAGACCACCTCGACTTTGACATCGTCTATGGTCAGGCCTGCCTGTATGAGGCCCACCTGGAGCTGCAGATAGTTCGGGCTGCCGAGCGAGGTAACGGCAACCGTTTTGCCTTTCAGGTCCGCGTAGGTTTCAATCCCGCTTTCGGACTTGGCAAGTAGCGCTCCTATGCCGCGCTGGTACGTCGTGTGAACGACTTTTACCGGCAGGCCGCTGGCAGCCGCCGCAACAACCGCGTCGCCGTTCGGAAATCCGAAATCGACGTTGCCCGCGGCAATGTTTGTAAGAATATCCGATGCGCCGGCATAGAGGAACTCGACTTCGATATCCTGTTCTTCGAAGAAGCCGTTTTCCACTCCGGCGTAAAGAGGAGCGTAAAATGGCACGACGTTGCCATCTATCTGGAAGACCACCTTGTCTTTGGCCATTGCTTCGGGTGCCATCAAAGTGGCTGCGATTGCTGCAAATGCTGTGAGATAATTTCTAAGTTTGGCGTACATGTTCAGTCTCCTTTTCATTGCTGCTTTCAGAAAAAGATGCAATCAGCGCCTGGCTGGCGATCGTGAACAGTCCTCGTTGTGTCGCCTCGTAGTCGGTCAGCCATTCATTCGTGGCCCGGTTGGCGTGGACCCCCAAGAGACATGCTGCTTTCAATCCCAGTCTTTTACCGACTGACAAGACAACCTGACTTTCCATATCGACGCTGTGGGCTCCCGCCTTTCGGAATCCTTCCAGGACGCTGCCGTCCAGGGGCATTGCCACTCCGTTGACCTCAATGGGCCGGTCCTGGCCCAGATAGTAACTGTCGCTTGTCGCGACCGTGCCGACCCTGGCGGTGAAGCCTGCCGCCTGGGCTGCCTCCAGCAATGCCGTGCGTAATTCGGGATCCGCCCGGGTCTTTGCGTCCGGGGCGCAATAGAACCTGGCAGCACCGCTCGACCCGATGGCTTCGTCCACACACAGGAAGGACCCGACTGGCATGGCCGCAACAAGCGAGGCTGTTCCGCCGATCCGGACAACGCGTTTCGCACCGAGCATGGCCAGTTCGACCAAAGCGATTTCAGTGGAAGGCCCGCCAATTCCGCTGGAGCAAATTGTAATCGGGTGCCCCTTGTAGCGGCCCGACACCATGGCGAATTCCCGCCGGCGGCCGAGATCCACGACGTCTTCCAGCATATCGGTCAGCAAACCCACCCGATCCGGATCGCCCGGGATAAGAACATCCTGAGCAACATCCCCTGGTCCGCAGGGCAGGTGCGGAGGCCGGCCGTCGACATGAGGTTTCAACGCTGTGGGCGGCGCATTAGTGCTCATCGGAAGAATTCCATGACAAAAATCTTGCCTCAAGTTCATTCAGCGAGCCGTGCAGCGCGATACCGAGCAGCGCTGTCAAAAGCACGGCGCCGAACAGCATCGGGGTTTTGTAAGTGGCGGTTGCGAAGGTCATCAGGTATCCGAGGCCCTGATCGCCCGACATCCATTCAGCCAGCACCGCTCCGACCAATGCCTGGACGGCGCCGACTTTCAGGCCGACGAAAACTCCGGGCAAAGAGGCGGGAAGGTCAATTCGGACAAACCGCTGAAGCGCGCCGAGGTTCAGCAAAACCGCAAGATCCTGCAACCTGCTGTCCATCGCGCGGAGACCGGCGAGACACCCGGCGAATATAGGGAAAAAGGCGAGACTGAATATGAGAACGATCTTCGCGGTAAGACCCAGCCCGAACCAGATGATGACCAAAGGGGCAAGCGCGATCTTCGGCGCCGTTTGAAGTACGACGATCGGTCCCTCCAGCGTTTCGCTCAGAACCGGAAATTTGTAGACCAGATAAGCGAAGGCCACACCAAAGACCGTACTTACCGCAAGACCGACCAGAATATTTCGTGCCGTGAAAGACAGGTGGGGCAGCAGATCTCCCGCCAGCAACATTTTCCAGAGGGTACTTGCGACTGCTTGCGGAGAAGGCAGCAGGTATTGGGGCATGCCGTAAGGACCGCTGGCGTACCACCACACGAAAAGAAACACCGCGAGGATCGCACCATATTCGGCGATTGCACGGCTGGCGCGGGTCATCGGTCCGCGTCCCGCATCATGTGTTTCAGTTCGCCGACGAGATCGAGATAGTCGGCGCTTGTCTTTGTTTCCTCGGTTCTCGGTGAGGGAAGAGCGACGTCATAGGTTTTTCTCAAACGCCCGGGCCGGGCGCTCATGACCATGACTTTCGTCCCCAGATAGGCCGCCTCTTCGACGGAATGGGTCACCAGCAGGATTGTTTTTCCGGTCGCTTGCCATATCCGCAGCAGCTCGTCGTTGAGGCCTTCGCGTGTCATGAGGTCGACCGCCGAAAACGGTTCGTCCATCAGCAGTATGGCAGGATCGTCGGCGAGGGCGCGGGCAATTGCCGTACGTTGCTTCATTCCGCCGGAAAGTTGTTTCGGCAAGGCGTTTTCGAAGCCCTGAAGGCCGACGAGCTCGACAAGTTCCTCGACTTTCCGGTCGCCGACCTTGCGCGGCACGCCTGAGGTGTCCAGTGGAAAACGGATATTTCCGGCAACTGTCTTCCACGGCAGGAGAACGGCATCTTGAAAAACAAATCCGACCGGCCGCTTGAGCTGCGACGTTCCCAGGGTAATCCGGCCCTCCGTTGCGGTTTCCAGTCCAGCCACGATGCGAAGGAGTGTAGATTTGCCACAGCCTGATGGCCCGACGATTGCGATAAACTCACCTTCGCCGATGAATTGGTCGAGGGGAGCGAGAGCCACAACGCTGTTCTTTCCCTGACCAAAAGTCTTTGATACCTGTTCGATCCTGATCAAGATTTCCTCATCGCCACGGACGTGTGGTTTTTGCGTTTATTATAAAAACGAAACGCGATCAGCTTCCGGCCGGTTGCCCATTCCACTTAGATATTTCATCGTATTGACTGTGACTTGAAGTCTTCCGTCCGGCAGACTTCCGATTTGGAAGAGTATTAAAAACTATTCAATTCAGTTACAGGGTGGCTTTTTTTGCCGACCTTGAACCTTCCCGATCATCCGTAAAATATACGATAGAAAACGGTCGATCTAAATGTCAAGAAAAATATCAAAATTGAGACGAGTTTCAAATTAGTAATTTAAATTTCGATTTGTGGAGAAATTTGATATCGATCTTTGTTCATCGAAGAAGCTGTGCTGAAACAGTCCTGCCGCGTGGTTCTTTACTCTTGGAATTTCAGGGTCCGGACCCTGGGACACATTAGGTTCGGGCATCGCGAACCGGCTTTCAAAACCGAAAGACTTCGTGGCGCAACGGCGTCAGGCAAGGCTTGCGGAGTGTCCTATACAAACCGTCGTCGACTAGAAGCCGCTGCGGACAGGCCCGGGCGGGGTCTGCTTCAGACGCTCTTTTCCGGCCAGGCGTAGATGGACAGTTCCATCCGTTTGCCACCCAGACGGTACCAGGATTTCGCCGCCAGCCGTCCGTCAAGCGCCTTGTAAAAGGCGCGGGCGGGCTGGTTGTCGCTGAGGACCTGAACCGCGAGGCCTGGAAGGTTTTTGGCCGACAGTGTTTCCCTGACATTGCCGAACAGCGTGCGGCCGAAGCCCAGGCCCTGATATTCAGGTTTCAGATAGAGTTCGTATATCTCGCCCTCCATGCCCGTATCGCGCAGGCGGCAGGGGCCGTAGGTCGCGTATCCGGCGGGAACCTCGGCGATGCTGAGGATCTTGATGTCGACCCCGCGCGCGAGGGCGCCGCGCCACCAGCTTGCGCCCCGGCGGGAGACCATCTTCTGCAGGTCGACGCCGTGCAGCACGCCCCGATAGGCGCCGAGCCAGGCTTCGCAGTGAATGCCGGCTAGCGCTTCGCAGTCCGCGGTCCGGGCCGCGCGCAGATCGATCAGGTCCGTTGTCATCCTGCAAAAAGGATACAACAAGCAACCGATTGGAAAAGAGGCAATCTCATCCAAAGCAGAGAAAATCGGCGGCTGCCGGGCCGGACACAGATCTGAAATGCCCGCTCAGGGCCGCAGGCTCGGCAATTTTACGGAAGAGTTTGCCCTCTTCGTCAGGCTTCGCTGCGCAGACGCGCCAGAATGCCTTCGGCGAGATCCTGACGCACCTTGCCAAGCGCCTTCAGCTCTTCCGCCACCTTGTCGATTTCCGCGCCGACGGCACCGACCATCAGGGCGACGTTCTGGGCATGCAGGGCCATGTGGCCTTTCTGGATGCCGGTGGTCGCCAGGGCGCGCATGGCGCCGAAGTTCTGGGCAAGGCCGACTGAGACAATGATGCGGGCCAGTTCGTCGGCGGTCTTGACGCCGAGGATCTTCAGGTTGGCCTGCGCCGTCGGGTGGATCTTCGTGGCGCCGCCGATCAGCCCGACCGCCAGCGGCATTTCAAGGATGCCGACGAGATTGCCGTCGCCGTCCTTTTCCCAGCGGGTCATGGAGCGGTACCAGCCGTCCTTTGCCGCATAGGCGTGGGCGCCCGCCTCGATGGCGCGGGTGTCGTTGCCCGTCGCCAGCACCACCGCGCTGATGCCGTTCATGATGCCCTTGTTGTGGGTGGCGGCCCGATAGGGGTCGGCATCGGCGAAATGATAGGCCGACAGCATGTCGTCACGCACCTGCTCGCCGCCGATTTCCTCGACCGGCCAGACAGCGCGCACGCGGGCGAGACGGCGGTCGGCCAGGTTGGTCAGGATGCGCAGCAGGCTGCGGGCTCCGGTCCATTCCTCCAGCTTCGGGGCCAGGGCCTCCGCCATGCTGTTGACGGCGTTGGCGCCCATGGCGTCGCGGGTGTCGACAATGATATGCACCACGGTCATCGGCCCCTCGGCCGTGTCGATCACGCGAATGTCGAGTTCACGGAACCCGCCGCCGAATTTCAGCAGGAGCGGATCGGTCTCGTCGCAGATCGCCTTGATTTCGCCGATGCGCTCCAGAACCTTCAGGCGGACGTTTTCCGGATCGCTGGCGCCCAGAAGCTGAATCTGGGCAGCCATCACCGGGCCGCTTGTGGAGGTCCTGAAGCCACCGGTGGACCGGCAGCGCTTGGCGGAATTGCAGACCGCGGCAATGACGGAGGATTCTTCCGTCGCCATCGGCACCAGCACGTCCCTTCCGTCGACGGTGACGTTGGTGGCGATCCCGACCGGAATGGCCATGCTGGTGATGGCATTTTCGACAAGGCGGTCGGCCAGCTCTATCTGGCCGGAGGCGGCATCCGCGAGAGTGGCGACGGCTTCGTTGCCGAGCTTCGCCTGGCGCGCCACGGCCTGGAGCCGGGCATCCGGAGCCATTTTGTGAAAGCCTTCAATTCGGGACGATGTGTCGTCGCTCATCGGATGTCCTGCATGTTAGTTGATCATTGAATTGGGAAGCCACAGCACCAGCTCCGGGAAAAGAGCGCAGATGAAGATGCCGAGGGCCTGGAGAAGGATGAAGGGAATGATGGCGCGGTAGACGGTCCCCATGCCTATCCCGGCCGGCAGCACACCTTTCATGTAGAAAAGCGTGTAGCCGAAGGGCGGCGAGATATAGGCCATCTGGGCGGAAACCAGGAAGAGGATGCCGAACCAGAGCCGATCGAAGTCCAGGAAGTCGATCACCGGCAGAAAGACCGGCACGCACAGCAAGATGATACCGATCTCGTCCAGGAACATGCCGAGGAGGAAAAGCATCCCCAGCATCACCGCCAGCACGACCCAGCGGTTTGCGTCCAGGTTCTGAATGAAGTCCAGCAGGAAGTCGGCGCCGCCGGTTCCGGTGAAGATCGCCACGAACGCCCTCGCACCGATGGTGATCCACAGGATCATGGCCGTGACCTTGACCACGTCGAGCGCGACGCCCGAGACGAGCTCCCAGCCGAGACGCCGCTCGATCACTGCCGAGATGAAGGCGAGGAACACGCCGACAGCGGCGGCTTCCGTCGGGGTGGCGATGCCCATGTAGATCGTGCCGAGGACGCCGACGATGATCAGCAGCGGCAGCACCAGGGATTTCAGCGAGGCGATCCGCTCGTCCCATGTGGCGGCTTCGTCGGCGTCGGGGCGGGGCGCGACGGAAGGATCGAGCGCGGCGCGCAACACAATGTAGCCGATGTAGAGCGAGGCCAGCAGCAGGCCGGGAACGACCCCGGCGATGAACATCTGGCCGATCGAGGCCTGCGCGGTCACCGCATAGACGATGGTGATGACCGACGGGGGGATGAGAATGCCGAGGGTTCCGCCGGCGCAGATGGTGCCGATCGCCAGTTCCGGGCTGTATTTGCGCTTCAGCATGGACGGCAGCGCCAGCATGCCCATGGCCGCGACCGCGGCACCGACTATGCCGGTCATCGCGGCGATGATCGTGCAGATCACGATGGTGCCGACCGCCAGTCCGCCCGGAAGGCGGCGCGACCACAGTTCCATTGCCCGGTAAAGACTTTCGATGACGCCGGAGCGTTGCAGTGTGCTGGCCATCATGACGTAGAGCGGAATTGCGAGCAGCGCTTCCGATGTCATGGTGGAATAGAGATTGAGGATCGTCACCGACAGGGCGGCGGACCCCCACAGCAGCAAGGTGAAGAGCAGGGCCAGAGCGCCGAGCGTGAAGGCGAGCGGCACACCGGTCAGAAGCAGGCCGATGAGGCTTGCGAACATGATGGCGAGGACGAATTCGGAACTCATGCGTCCGCTCCGATCTCATTCCCGGAGAGAAACAATGCATGAATCGTCTCGGCGAGCGCCTGTGCGAAAAGCATGGCGAAGGAGAGAGGGACGACGAATTTCAGCCACCAGATCGGCGGGTTCCAGGCGGAAAAGCTCGTTTCGGCCATGCCATAGGAATTCATGGCCAGCGGCCAGCTCACCACGGCGAAGACGCCGGCGAAGACCGCGACCACAAGATAGGTAAACACCTCGGACGCGATTTTCGCTCTGCCCTGCAGCTTCTCGCTGAATATGTCGACCGCGACATGACCCTTGAGATGCAGCAGGTAGGGACCCGCGAGCAGGAAGTGGGGGCCGAAGACAAGCGTGCTTGCCTCCATCGCCCAGACCGTCGGGGCATTGAACGCGTAACGGGCGACGACCTCGAAGAGCAGCATGGGCACCACGGCGAAAATCAGCGCGGCGGCTGCGAGGAAAAACACCCGGTTGATACCTGTGATGAGTGAACAGATCTGTTTCATGAAGCTGCGGAGCCGAAATGAAAAGGCAACCGCACGGCGACCGGTGCCGAGACACCGGTCGCCGTGCGGCGGGAGGAAGGTCTTAAAGCAGACCCAGAGCAGTCATGAAGTCAACCTGGCTGTTGAGCACCCGGGTCGCCAGGTCGTCGCCTTTGGTTGCCTTCTTCCAGGCTTCCACGGCTTTGAGACGATTGGCGGCGACGTCGGCCGGATCGAGGTAGATCACTTCAACGCCCTTTTCCTGGTATTTCTCCAGAATTTCGACGTTCTGGACCAGGATATGCTGACGCAGCGCGCCGGACACTTCGCGAGCCGCGACCGCAAGGGCGGCCTTGTAGGCCTCCGGAAGCGCTTCGTAGGCCGCCTGATTGGCGACATAGCTGGTGGCGGTGGTCGGCTGGTGAACGCCGGGCAGGATGATGAACTTGGCGACTTCGGCCAGACCGGCTTCGTAGTTCGCGGTCAGATCGCCCCGGTCAGCGAAGTCGATCAGGCCCTTTTCAAGCGCGGTGTAAACTTCACCGGTTGCCATCGGGGTCACTGCGACGTCCATTTCAGCCATGACGGCCGAGGCCAGGCCGACGAAACGGCCTTTCTTGTCGGCCATGTCCGCGATGGTTTCCATCTTCACGGTGGAGTGGATCGGCTCTTCGCCGTAGACGGATGGTGCGATGTAGAAGAGGCCCGCCTTGGCATAGGCTTCGCGCGCCAGATCCAGTCCGCCGAGTTCATAGAACCAGGCTTCGTACTGATCGGAATCGGGAAAACCGAAAGGAACGGTCGAGGTGAAGGCGAAGGCCGGGATCTTGCCGGCTTCGTAACCGTCAAAGGTTTTCATCATTTCGAAGGCGCCGGCGCGAACGGCATCGAATGCCTGGTTCGCCGGGACGAGCTGTCCGGCCGAAAACAGCTTGATGTCGAATTTGCCGTCGGTCAGCTCGCTGACGCGCTCAACGAATTTCTTTTCATATTCGAACGGGGTCGTGCCTGCATCCCACAGGGCCTGCATGCGCCATTCGACGGCTTCCTGAGCCTGTACCGTGCCCGGTACTGTCAATGCCGCCAGTGCCGCCGCACTGAAGGCCGCGCCCGCAATAAGTCCGCGTCTATTCAATCTGGTCATGTGTTCCTCCCTAGGAAGCTGTCGCTTTCTGGTTTAATGGTCGTGACTGTCATAAAAAATTTTGGGACAATCAAGGGACGGATAGCGGCAAAAATGAGGTCACTGTCCCAGTATAGAGATAGGGACAATCACGATGAGCGATGGCAGCCGACGCCTTTCCCGTGTCGACCAGATCGTTGAGAAAGTGGCTCTCATGCTGGAGGCAGGGGCCTACAAGACCTTCGAGCGACTGCCCTCCATACGCCAGGCCGCGCGCGAGAACGGCGTTTCGAAAAATACCATGGCCGAAGCCTATGACCGGCTCGTTGCCCGCGGTCTTCTCGAAGCCCGCGCCGGTTCGGGTTACTACATGGCCCAGATCCGGATCTCGGCGCCTTTGTCGCCGGCGCCTCATGTAGCTGCCGCGGTCGATGGCGTCTCCCTGTTGCGCGAGCAGCTTGAAAAGCATTACGAGGTGCGGCCGGGAGACGGACGGCCTCCGCCGTTATGGATGGAAGGCTCGGAACTCAGGCGCCATTTCGCCAATGCCAAGGCGCCCTATCCGGAGGCCATTCAGTTCGGCTACGGCAGTTGCTGGGGGTATGGCCCGTTGCGGGAACGCTTGAGGGTTCAGCTTCTCGACCGCTCCATTCCCGTTCAGCCGGATGGCCTGCTCCTGACTCACGGTGTCAATCACGGGCTGGACCTGATCATCCGTCATCTGACCGAACCGGGCGATACCGTCTTCGTCGACGAACCCGGATATTACCCGCTGTTCTCCAAGCTGACCTTTGCGAAGGTCCAGATTGTCGGTATCCGCCGGGACCGGGACGGGCCGGACCTGGAGGACCTTACCGCAAAGCTCGCGCTGCACCGTCCCAAGATGTTCGTCACGCAGTCCCACGGTCATAATCCGACCGGCGGGTCCCTGTCGCCATCGCGTTCCTTCGGGCTGATGCAGCTCGCCGAGCGCTGGGGTTTTCTTCTGGTGGAAAACGATGCACTGGCCGATATCCTGCCATCCACACTGCCGCGGCTTGCCGCGCTCGACCAGTTGAACCGTGTGCTTTATCTCGGGTCCTTCTCGAAGACTCTGTCCGCGAGCCTCAGGTGCGGCTATGTTGCCGGGGCACCCGAGATCGTCCGCCGTCTGGCGGATATCAAGATGGTCACGCTGGTCAATTCCTCCGAACATGTCGAACGGTTCGTCTTCAATCTTATCCAGGCCGGACATTACCTGCGCCATCTCAGGCGCCTGAGAGGGCGGGTCGAGGAGGCTTGCAAGGCCACTTTCGAAGAGATGGAAAGGCTCGGGCTCTCCCTCATGGAGAGCTCCATTCCCGGGTTTTATCTGTGGGTCGAGTTTCCGGAGCATGTCGACGAGCAGGAGCTGTGCGCGCAGGCGAGCAAACGGAGCATTTTCATTTCTCCGGGATCCGTCTTTTATCCGAACCGCAAAAGCCGCGGGCGGGCCGCCATGCGCGTCAACGTGGCCCATGGAACAGATCCGAGATTTATCGAGTTTCTACAGGATTTTCTGGGCGGTACGGAAGCTCGGTAATGTCTGAATCAGCAGGCCGCCCGATGGCGCGATCCGTACAAATGAAAAGGGCCGGCTGACGCCGGCCCTTCAGTTGCCCTGATGTTTGACTCATAAAATCTGGCTGGCCGGTAAGAAACCACGGGGGGCTGGGGGGCTAATGCATTCCGCAGCTTCCACTGACCATACCCATCAGGGTATGAACCTAATATGGTAAGTTAAAATGGCTGGCCAAGGGCTGCATTGCGGCAAAATCAAGGAAATGTGCGCATTCTTTCTGGGCAAAGTGCCGTTACGTCCGTTTTTGCCGTTCTCCGCAGGAAATTATATGGCAAGTTTGCCGATATCGGGGCCGGAAAGCTCCATTCCGGATTTGCGGACTTGCCATCGGGGCAAAAGCCAACGCATCATGACAGACAGGTGACAGGAGGCCCTTTCCGGGAGGACATTCCTGACCATTGCGAAACCGCAAACGGAATGGAGGCGGAATGAGCGAAGCCGATGACAGCGCGTTTCATCGCGGTGCGGGTGGCAACCCGTTGCCGCAAGGCCAACCGGCTCCCCCTCCAAAACCCGTCGTTGCCTTCAACCGGCGCGAACTCGATACGATCCTCAGACTTTATGGTCGCATGGTCGCGGATGGCGAGTGGCGGGACTATGCCATCGATCTTCTGACAGACAGGGCCGTTTTCTCGGTGTTCCGGCGGTCTTCGGAGATGCCGCTTTACCGGGTTGAAAAAGACCCGAAACTGGCGAAGCGCCAGGGTGCCTATTCGGTTGTCGCCACGGGAGGTGTGATCCTCAAGCGCGGCCATGACCTCGCGCAGGTTCTCAAGGTTCTCGAGAAAAAGAAACACCTGCGGGTCGTCAGGGCTTGATGGCCGCGTCTCAGGTTGAAGCATGGTTCCTGTAAACGACATCCGCGCGCGATGTGAATTCCCGGAAGTAAGGCTCACAATAGGTCCGTTCCAGGTGCCTCATATAGGCATGCCGATCAGGATCCTTTGTCCGGCGCTGGCCACGGGAGTGCCGAAGCGGCGCGGGGCAGTCGACGAATATGGTTGCATCGAACCAGTCTCTGACAGGCTCGTGCAACAGGAAGATGCCGTCGCACAGCACGAGGACCGGTCCGGCCTCCCCGAGGTGCAACGTGTAATGCGCGTTCAACTCCCCTGATTTCGGGTTCCAGGCACGGCTGAAATCGAGTCGCCGTCCCTTGCGCAGAGCATGGAGCGCCTTTTCAATTTCGCTCCAGTCGTACCAGTGCCTCGGGTTCGCCTCGTCGGTGCACGTGTCGATGTCGGCCCTATGTTCTGCAATGCGTTTTTCGCGTTCATTGAAACTGTGGCGGGAAAACCGGTCGCATTCGAAATGGTGCGCCGTATTCGGAAGAGCTTTCAAGATCGACCGGCAGAGCGTGGTTTTTCCAGCGCCGGCGAAGCCGCTGACGGCTGCTATCGTGATGTCGTTGTGCTGCATCTTTTCCAGCAGCAGCGCCGTCAACGTGTTGAGCTGTGTGATCTGCTTCAGATTGGCGTGCATCAGGCCTTGATTGCCGCTTGCGGAAAAGTGGACGGGACCTCATCCGGTGCGAAGGCGCATGTCCGGGTGTTGCCACCGGCTGCGGGATCCTGCGCCGTTGCGGTCATGCCCGGATTCTCAAGGTATATGAGAAAAACACCTGCGAGAGGTGGATGCCTGAATGGGCAGGATTTTACCGTCACGATCAGAACCGCAGGGAAAGCTTGAAGCTGACCATGTGGCTGTCGGCGTTCTCACGATAGGCGCCTGAATAGCCGAGCGAGCTTTTGAGGCCTGAATCCGTGAAATCAAGTTCCATTCCGGCGCTGACCATTGCGATGTCCCGGCCGATTTCGGCCGTGGCGCCTGTCAAGTTGGAGCCGAGCAGCTGGACTTCGCGTGTGTACTGGTCCGGTCCGATGGCGCGGGCATAGGCGACATCGAGTTGGGCATGAAGCGTCGCGAAGCTGAAGTCGGCGGCATGCGGGCGCATGTTAAGCCCTATTCCGGCCGTCGTCCCGGTGGTGCTGTCGGCCGAAGCGGAAAGATTGAACACTCCGGCGCCGCTCTCATCGTAGGATCCCATCCACTGGTGGACGAGGCGGCCGTGCACATAGGGTCTGAGCGCCCCGGCGCGCGTCTCGAAGCTGGAGCCGGCCCTCGCCGCCAGCCAGCCGCCGAGATCGGTGCTTTCGCTGCTTGCGGTCAGGCCGGAGGCTCCCAGGATGGTGCCGTTCGTTCCCGAAATATCCTTACGGGTCTGATGTGTGCGGAAGGCACTGAAACCTGCGGCGGCATCCGCGAAAAGGCGTTGATCGTCATAGGCGCCGAAGATCGCCAGATGGTATCCGGTCACGTCCGCCCGGTTGCCGCCCGCATCGACGCGCGAGCCGGTGAACCCGAGGGCCGCACCGAGCGTGGCGGTGTCGGTGCGAAGCAGCTCCATGCTGCCGAGCACGCCACCCGACCAGGAGGTCGCGCCGCTTTGCGAACCGCTTCCCGCAAGCTTGCTGTTGGCCACGATCGGTTGAACGGTGATCCTTTTTTCGAGCGCCGGCGCCTCGTTCGCTCCGTGTGTGGAAACCAGAACGCCATTGCCGGTGTCTGAGCCTGTGCCGGAAAGGCCGGGACCGCGCCGGGTCAGGTCGATGATCTGATTGAGAATGTCCGCCTGGGCCCAGATATTCTGGGCCGGGAAAGTTGCCGTCTCGACCTGTCTGGTGGCGACCAGATTGCCGATGTTGAGCAGACCCCAGCCATAGACCTTGTCTATCCCGCCGGCGCCGATGTCGCTCGAGGTCTGCAGGACCAGTTGGGCCAGATCCGTTGCCGCTGCGTTCGGATACATCTCCCGGGCAATGGCCAGGGCGCCTGTGACATGCGGTGCAGCCATCGAGGTGCCGGAGTAACGGACATAACCTCCGTCGTTGGCGGCGGAATAAATCCCGTCCTGGTCCTCGTCGTCACCGCCGCCCGGGGCTGCCAGGCACCAGTTCGCCGCAACGCCGCACCAGTTCGCATAGTCGGTGATCTTGCCATCGCGCCCGACCGCCGTGACGGCGAGCCAGCTTGACGTCAGCTCGGAAAAATAGACCGGCAACTGGGATTCCAGGGACGGGTCTGTTTCGCTGTCATTCCCGGTGGCCCAGACAAGCACGGCACCCTGGTTCGCGGCATTGCGAAATGCGCCCAGCTGCTTCGGCATGTTTTTCCGGATGTAGGCGCGGCCTTCCTCGATATCTTCCTCGTCTTCAGGATCGACAGACTCTCCACCCCAGGAGTTGTTGAAGAATTCGATGCCCTTGCCGAGGCCGTATTCGTAGACGCGCGGAACGGCGATTTCCAGTTCCTCGTCTTCGGCATCGCCGTCCTCGTCGAATATCGCGAGCGCGGTCAGTTTCGCGTCCGGAGCGACACCCATCATGCCGAAGCCGTTTCGCGCCGCACCGATTATGCCGGCGACATGCGTGCCGTGACCGTTCGGGTCTTCGGTGACGGGGCCGAGCGTATTTCCATCGAGGGAAAAGCTGCTCAGGTTCGGTGCAAGATCCGGGTGATCGACCGTGATGCCGCTATCGACAATGCCGATATTGACACTGCTGCCCGTGTAACCGGCCTGAAACGCAGCCTCCGCATAGATCAGTGCGAGGCCATACTGATTGGAAAACTCGTCGGCGAAACCCGACCCGGGGACCAGGCAGGCGACCGCCGGCACAATGGTGGCCGAGTGACACAGGAATTTGCGCATCGGAAATCCGGAAAATTGGCAGGGTCAAAATTCGTGGAAGGGATGCTAATCAGAAATTGTCCATTCAGTCAAAGCAGCTTTTGGTACATAGCGAAAAAGGCCCGGCGAATGCCGGGCCTTTCTACAAGACTTGCTCTGATGCGTCTGCCGGATCAGTTGCGATTTCCGAACAGCTGCAGCATGAACAGGAACATGTTGATGAAGTCGAGGTAGAGGCGCAGGGCGCCCATCACGGACTTCTTGGTGGAAACTTCGCTGTTGTCACCTTCATAGTACATCGACTTGATCTGCTGCGTGTCATAGGCAGTCAGGCCGGCGAAAATCAGCACGCCGATCACGGAGATAGCGAACTGAAGCGCGGCGGACGCCATGAACCAGTTGACGACCATCGCAATGATGATGCCGATCAGGCCCATGAAAAGGAACTTGCCCATGGCGGACAGGTCCTTTTTCGTGGTGTAGCCGTAAAGGCTCAGGGCGCCGAATGACGCGGCGGTGATGAAGAACACCTGTGCGATCGAGCCCGGCGTATAGATCAGGAAGATCGAGGACAGGGAAATACCCATCACGGCCGAGTAGACCAGGAACAGGGTCCGCGCGGCGGAGGCGCTCATGGACTGAATCCGGAAAGACAGCCACATCACCATACCGAGCGGTGCCAGCATCACGAGCCACTTCAGCGGGCTGCCGTAGATGGCGACGCCAAGCTGGGTCAGCATGCGTCCGTTGCCGAGGCTGGCGACGGCGGCACCCTGATCGGTGGTGGTTGCCATCATTGCGGTCAGCAACGCCAGGAAGCCGGTCAGCGCGAGGCCGATGGTCATGTAGTTATAGACGCCCAGCATATAGGTCCGCAGGCCCTGGTCGATGCCGGCCTCTGCGCGTGTGCCGGCGACCTGGTAGGCGCCTTGAGGTTGACGGTCAAAGGTCGACATGGTCGTTAAGATCCCCTCTTAGATAGAGATTGCATGCGATATCGCAGGCAACACAACTCCCTCAACATATGGGAAATTGCGAGGCCAAGCACAAGCCGGGAATTCTGAAATTTTCGTTATTCCGGCCTGTGGACTGCAAGAAATACCAATATAATTAAGATTCCGGTTCCAATTTCACAGGTTTCTGAGAACAGGCGCGGGTTTTTCACCGAGGATCCGCCATGTGCCGACAAGGCCGAAGCCAACGGTCAGAACCAGTGCGATGAGGGCCGCACCCGCGGCGGTCACCGGCATCAGCACAAAAGATCCGCCCATGATCTGCGTGATCACGTACCAGGCGGCGATGCCGCCGGCGACCAGCGCGAACAATGCGGTCACCAATCCCAATATGGCGTATTCCAGTCCGTAGGCAACGATCAACCGGGTTCTGGTCGCCCCAAGGGTCTTCAGGATGACGGCGTCATAGATTCGGCTGCGGTGGCCGGCGGCAAGCGCCCCCGCCAGCACCAGCACGCTGGCGATCAGGGTGATCGAGCTCGCGCCGCGGATGGCCCAGGCCAGTTGCGCCACCAGATCGTTCACCTGGGAAATCGCATCCTTGACGCGAATGGCGGTGACTGTCGGGAAGACGTTGGAGACGGCCTTCAGAATCTCCAGCTCGGTTTCCTGCGGAACGTCGCGGTCCCAGCCGAGGGTCATCAAATGGGCATGCGGAGCGCCCGCGAAGGTGTTCGGTGAGAACACCATGACAAAATTGATGGCCAGCGACTGCCATTCCACGTCCCGGAAATTGGCAATCTCGGCTGTCAGTTCGCGCCCGAGAACGTTGACGGTAATCTTGTCGCCGATGCTGAGGCCAAGATCCGCGGCGGCTTCCGCGTCGAAGGACAGCAGGGGTGGCCCGGCATAGTCCCGCGGCCACCAGGAGCCTGCCGCCAGTTTCGAGTTCTCCGGTATCTCCGCCTGATAGGTGATGCCGCGGTCGCCGCGCAGAACCCAGCCGGAGCCGTCCCGCGCCGGGGTGAACTCGTCCGCCGGGACACCGTTCAGGTTAATGATCCGTCCGCGCAGCATCGGCACGCTCTGCAGGGCCGCGTCCGGGGCCTCCTTCTGCAAAAGCGCCTCGAAGGCATCGCGCTCGTGGCTCTGTATGTCGACGAAGAAGAAACTCGGGGCCTGATCGGCGATGGTCGCGGTCAGTTCGCGGCGCAGGTTGCCGTCGATCAGCGCAAGCGCCACCAGCAGCGACAGGCCGAGACCGAGGGACAGGACAACCGAAGGCGTCAGCGCACCGGGGCGGTGGATATTGGCGATGGCCAACCGCAGTTCCGTCGAGCGGACATGCGGCAGGCGCCGGGCGGCAAACATGATCAGGCGGGCAACTGCGACGAGGAGGACGAAGGCCCCGGCGGTGGCGGCGATATAGATGCCCGCCATGCGCTGGTCGTGGGACAGCACAATGGCGATTGCCGCAAGGGCGATGACGGTGACCAGGGTCGCGGCCAGATAGCGCTTGCGCGGAAGTTTCGGTCCCCCGGTCACGATGTCGCGGAACAGGGCGGTCGGCGGCACGTCATGCGCCCGGCCGAGGGGCCAGAGCGCGAAGGCGAGCGCCGTCAGCAGGCCGTAGACAAGGCCGAGACCCAGTTCCGCCGGATATATACTCGCCGCGAGCTGTATCGGCAGCACACCGGACAGGGCGGCGGCGGCGGCGAAGGGAAGCAGTGCGCCAATAAAAATGCCGATACCGATGCCGATCAGGGCCAGGATCAGCATTTGGACCAGGTAGATCTGGAAGACGAAACCGCCGGTCGCGCCGAGGCATTTGAAACTGGCGATGACTTCGCGCTTGGTTTCCAGATAGGCGCGGATGGCATTGGCGACGCCAACGCCGCCAACGACCAGCGCCGTCAGGCCGACAAGGGTCAGGAACTGCGCGAAGCGCCCGATGCTGCGCTGCAGGCCGGGCGAGGCGTTGGCGCGCGAGCGCACCCGCCAGCCCGCATCGGGGTATTCGCGCTCCGCGTTTTCGACGATTGTTTCCAAAGCCTGAATACCGGGCGCCGGGTTCATGCGGACGCGGTAATGCCAGCGCACCAGACTGCCGGGCTGGATGAGCCCGGTGTCGGCAATCGCCGCGTCGGAAATCATCAGGCGCGGACCGAATTCCAGTCCCCCTGACAGCTTGTCGGGTTCGGCTTCGATGACATCGGTGATACGCACCGTTGTCCGTCCGAGGGCCAGAGTTTCGCCGACGGCGACATCGAGGCGTGCCAGCAGCGCAAGGTCCGCTGCGGCGCCCCAGATGCCATCCTGTTTGGACAACGCTGCCTCCAGCGTCTGGCCGGAGGCGAGATCGATGGAGCCGTAGAGCGGATAGGCGCCGTCGACAGCCTTCAGTTCGACCAGCGCCTGGTCGCTGCTGTCGGCCTTGCGGGACATGGCACGCAACGTAGCGGCCCGTGACACGGTTCCCAGAGATTTCAGGAAATCGATCTGCTCCGGTTCGGCCTCCCGGTGGATCAGGGAGAAGGAGAGGTCGCCGCCCAGAATGGCCTGGCCCTCCCGGGAAATCCCTTCGGTGAGCGCGCGGGAAACCGAGGTTACCCCGGCAATCGCTGCAACACCGAGCGCGATACAGGCGATGAATATATAGAACCCCTTGAGGCCGCCGCGCAGTTCGCGCAGCGCGAAGCGGGCCGCCAGGGCGAAGGTCTGGTTGCCGGCGCGGCCATGCCCGGGAACGAAGCCGCTCATGCGGAGACCTCTTGCTGCGCGCCGGCGCCTGCGGTTCCGGTTTCCTCGATTTCACCGGACCGGACGCGAATCACGCGGTCGCATCTCTCCGCAAGGGCCGGGTCGTGGGTCACCAGAACGAGTGTCGTCTTGCGTTCGCGCTGGGCCGCGAACATGAGGTCGACGATCTGGCCACCGGTGGAGTCATCCAGATTGCCGGTCGGTTCGTCGGCGATGAGGATTTCCGGTTCCACCACCAGGGCGCGGGCGACCGCGACGCGTTGCTGCTCGCCTCCCGACATCTGCGCCGGATAATGGTGCATGCGGTGGCCGAGCCCGACCGCGTCGAGTTCCGCTTTGGCCTTGCCGAAAGCGGCCGGGTCGCCGGAAAGCTCCAGCGGCACGGCGACGTTTTCCAGGGCGGTCATGTTGGGAACAAGATGGAAGGACTGGAAGATGATACCGACATTGCGGCCCCTGAATTGCGCCAGCTTGTCTTCCGAGAGCGGTCCGAGTTCAGAGCCGGCAACCTGGACGGTGCCTTCATCGGCCCGCTCCAGGCCGGCCATGACCATCAGGAGCGTCGATTTTCCCGAGCCGGACGGGCCGACGAGGCCGACGGACGAGCCTTTTTCAATCCGCAGATCGATCCCCTTGAGAATATGTACCCGGCCGGCTCCGTCTCCGAGGGTCAGGTGGACATTTTTCAGGGCGATCGCGGGCGAATTTGTCATCATCTGACCTTTACAACAGGCGTGCGATCGTCTTCCTGACAATCGCATGCCCTCGACATTGGGACGCTTTGCGACCATATGGGCCTGATGTGACGCGTCTTCCAGTCCTGAAAGAGGGTTAGCGTGAACCGGTTAATTACCCTTCTAGGTGTTGTCGTCTTTTTCCTTCTTCCCGTCGCGGCTCAATCTGCGGATCTGAAGCTGGTGGTTCTGGGCGACAGCCTGTCCGCCGGATATCAGCTCGCTCCTGAAGAAGGATTTCCCGAACAGCTGCAAAGAGAGCTGGATGCGCGTGGGCATTCGGTGGAGGTCGTCAATGCGGGCGTGTCCGGCGATACGACCTCCGGCGGTCTTTCCCGGCTTGACTGGTCCGTCGGTCCTGACACCGACGCCGTGATCGTGGAACTGGGCGCGAACGACGCGCTCAGGGGCATCTCGCCGGAAATCACCCGAAAAAACCTCGAGGAAATCACCAGACGCCTGAAGGATCGGGGCATCGAGGTGCTGCTTGCCGGTATGCTGGCACCCCGCAATCTGGGACCGGAATACGCGGATGCGTTCGATCCGATCTATGCGGATATTGCAATTACCCAGCATACTCTGCTTTATCCCTTCTTTCTGGACGGGGTGGCTCTGGATCCGGATCTCAATCTTTCTGACGGTATGCACCCCAATGCGGACGGGGTCGCTGTGATCGTCGAAAACATTCTGCTGAAAGTGGAAGAGCTTTTGGCCAAAGCCCAGTCGTCTTGAGGGGCAGGGAGCGAAGGCCTTCGGCCTTGCCGCTTCCGGACCGCCCTTGCTAAAAATAAAGGAAATCCTGATGGAACAACGCCGTCTCGGCCGCACGGATGTGCATGTAAGCGCCCTGTGCCTTGGAACCATGACCTTCGGAGAACAGAACTCGGAAGCCGAAGGCCATGCGCAAATGGATTACGCCCTGGAAAAGGGCATCAATTTTTTCGACGCCGCAGAACTCTATCCAATCCCGCCGAACAGGGAGACCCAGGGGCGCACCGAGCGTATCATCGGGACATGGCTCGCGAAATCCGGCAACCGCGACAAGGTGGTCGTCGCAACCAAGATTGTCGGCCGCACCGACATGGACTGGTTTCGGGAAAACGGCGAGCACGGCCGGCTTACCCGTCCGCAGATCGAATTCGCGGTCGACCGGAGCCTGAAAAACCTCCAGACGGACCATATCGACCTTTACCAGATCCATTGGCCCGACCGGCGCACCTCCGGTTTCGGCTCGAACCCGACACGCTGGAAATACGTGGAGCCGGCGGAGGATGAAAACAGCATCGACTCCACGCTGGAGGTACTGGCCGATCTGGTGAAAGCGGGCAAGATCCGGCACATCGGCATCTCCAACGAAAGTTCGTGGGGGGCGATGCGCTATGTCACGGCCGCAGAGCGTCACGGTCTGCCGCGTATCGTCTCGATCCAGAACGCCTATTCCCTGGTGAACCGGACTTTCGAGACGAACCTGGCGGAAGTCGCGCACAGGGAAGACATCGGTCTTCTGGGCTATTCGGCGCTGGCGCAGGGATATCTCACCGGCAAGTACCGTGACGGAGCGCTGCCGGCCGGCGCCAGGAAAACCCTATTCAACCGCCTCCAGCGCTATGAGGATCCGCGCGCGATCCAGGCTTTCGATGCCTATGTGGATCTTGCGAAGGAAGCGGGTCTCGACCCCTCGCAGATGGCGCTCGCCTTTGCCATGTCGCGCAGCTTCATGACCTCGGTGATCCTCGGGGCGACCCGGATGGACCAGCTCAAGACGGATATCGCGGCTGCGGAGCTGAAGTTGAGTGACGACGTTCTGGAAAAAATCGATGCTCTGCATCAGGAGTTCGGCAACCCGGCTCCATAAAGCCTCAATCCGAAGCTGCTCCGAAGCCAGCGCCGACAAGAATCAATTCGCATAAAAATGCCGGATCAGCCCTTCGCCGATCCGGCATTTTTCATCTGTTCACAAGGGAAATCGTCACGAAGTCAGAAACTTACAATTTTGTCTTGCGAATTTCATGAAGTTGATTCCTCATGGGATTCATCAGCGACAGCGGAGGGAAAACCCATGCCGCGCCTTTTTACAGGCCTTGAGATTCCGTCCCAGACGGCGCTCATGCTTTCGATGCTCCGGGGAGGCCTTCGGGGCGCCCGCTGGATCGACCCGGAAAACTACCACCTCACCTTGCGTTTCATCGGCGACATAGACGACCGTACCGCCGATGAGGTCGTGGCCGCGCTCGACCGGATCCGCCGGGATCCCATCGAGATCCGGCTGACCGGTCTGGGCTCGTTCGGCAACGGCAGGCCGCATGCCGTGTGGGCCCGCGTCGAGCCGGTCGCGCAGCTCGCCGAGCTGCAGGCTGAGCAGGAGCGTATCCTTCAGCGTATCCATCTGCCGCCCGAACGGCGCAAATACATCCCGCATGTGACCGTGGCCCGTTGCAAGACCTCAACCAACGAGGATGTGGCGAAATGGCTGAGCGAGCGGGGGAATTTTCAGGCGCCGCCCTTCATTGCCGGTCGCTTCGTGCTGTTCTCGGCGAAAGCCAGCGTCGGTGGCGGGCCTTACCTGGTTGAAGAGGCCTATCCGCTCGCAGCTTAGCTCAGGAGCCCGGCATAGACGGCCAGCGTCTTCGCGCACATGGTTTCGACGGAAAAGTTTTGCCGGACATGGGCAAGCGCCCGGTCGGTCAGCTGCTTGCGGTTTTCCGGATCCTGGCGCAGCGCCATCGAGATCGCATCGGCAAGTGCGCCCGGGTCCGCCGGCGGAACACGCCAGCCGGTCCGCTGATTTTCGGCAACCTCGGGTGGGGCCAGTACGGTTTCCGGAACCGCTCCAAGGTCCGAGACGATGACGGGAACCGATGCGGCCTGAGCTTCGACCGCGGCCCGGCCGAAGGCTTCCGGCTCCGTCGAGGCGACGACCGCCAGATCCGCCAGCGCCATTGCCGCCGGAACGTCCGTGCAATGTCCGACCAGCCGCACCCGGTCATGCAGATCGTTGTCGGCAATCAGTTTTTTCAGGTCGGCAACATAGCTCTCGCGTCCCTGGGGGTCGCCGGCCAGGATCGCAATGGGATCGGCGCCGTCGGTGTTCTTCAGCCGCGCCATGGCTTCAATGACGATCTTTTGGCCCTTCCAGGCGGTCAGCCGGGCCATGTTCACAATAATCGGGTGTCCCGCCGGGATACCCCACTGGTCTTTCAGCGCCTGCTGGCGAAGCGCGCTGACATTGGCCGGGTCGAGGCCGTTCAGGTCCGAACCACGTTGGATCACGGTGATCCGGTCCCTGGCAAACGGATGCCTGTCGGCAATGAGCCGGGCAATGAAGTGGGAGTTGGCGATGACCGTGTCGCCGCGCGCCATGACGGAATTGTAGAACGCTTTCAGGGCGTTCGACTGATTATAGGTGCCGTGGTAGGTCGTGACGAAGGGAACCTTCGCGCTGCGGGCAGCTTGAAGGGCCGACCACGCGGGAGCACGGCTTCGGGCATGAACGATGCTGACATTGCGCTCGGCGATCAGGGCGGCGAGCCGCCCGGCGTTTTTCCAGAGCGTCAACGGGTTCTTGGATTTGACCGGCATGAGGATATGTTCCGCGCCGGCCTCCGCGAGACCGCTTTCCATCTGGCCACCCTGGCTGACGACCAGCGCGGTTCCACCGGCTTCCACGACCGCCCGCGCCACATCCAGGGTCGTCCGCTCCGCGCCGCCGGAATTCAGATCCGGAATGACTTGCAGTACTGTTGTGGCGGGGGGCAATCGGTCCAAGTCTTACCTCCGGGTGGCCTTTTCGATGCAAGGCCGGTATGTGAGCTGCCTATAGTTAGCAGAACGAGAGCCATAATATGGGCGCGTGCGAACCGCAATTCATCCAGGTCGGAAAAAACGCTCGGGAACGCCGGATCGCGGTGCTGGAAACGCCGGGAAAATCTCCGGCGCTCCTTTGGCTTCCGGGGTTCAAATCGGACATGACCGGCACCAAAGCCGCGGCGCTTGTCGAATTCGGCGCGGCGCGCGGGCAGGCGGTCGTCCGGTTCGACTATTCCGGCCACGGCCAATCGGGGGGCGATTTCGAGGACGCCTGCGTTTCCCACTGGCTGGAGGAGGCGGAAGCCGTGTTGGACCGGTTCTGTCCGGGCGAAACCATCCTCGTCGGGTCCTCGATGGGGGGATGGATCGCGTTGCTCCTGGCGTTGAGCCGCAGGGCGGCCGGCAAGATCAGGGGACTTGTGCTGATTGCTCCGGCGGTGGATTTCACCGAGGAACTGATGTGGACGCAACGCTTTACGGATGAAATCCGCCGGACGATCCTGTCCGAAGGTCGCTGGGCGCAGCCCTCGGCCTATGGCGATGAGCCCTATGTCATCACGCGCAAGCTGATCGAGGATGGCCGCAAGCATCTGCTGTTCGGCGGTCCGCTGCAGATCGGTGCGCCGATCACGATCCTGCAGGGGGCCGAGGACCCGGATGTGCCCGCGAGCCATGCCCGGCGGCTGGTCGAGGCGCTGCCGCTCGACGATGTCACCTTTTCCCTCGTGCCGGATGGCGATCACCGCCTGTCGCGGCCGCAGGATATCGAACTGCTTCTGCGCGTGGTCGCGGATATGTCCGGCGCCTAGGCGTGTCAGACCGGCATCGTGTCACGCCCCTGCTTCTGCACCTTGTACCAGGACCAGAAGAGGCGGGCGGCGACAGCCCGGTGCGGTGACCAGAGCGCCGAGATGTCATCCAGGGTCGCCGGGTCCGGTTTTTCGGTCAGTTCCAAGGCATCGCGGACGGCGATCCGCAGGGCGAGATCGCCGCTGGGAAAGACATCGGGATGCCCGGCGCAGAACAATAGAAAGATATCGGCCGTCCAGCGGCCGATGCCCTTGATGGCGCACAGGCGCGCATGGGCCTCTTCCGCCGGGGCTTCGGCAAGGTGAGCAAGATCGAGCCCGTCCCGGCAGGCGGCCGCGATCGCGCGCAATGTCCGTATCTTGGGACGGGAGAGGCCCGCGCCCGCGAGGTCCTCGTCGGAAAAGCTTTGCATCTGCTCGGCGGTGAGAGGCGCTACCAGCGTCTGAAGCCGTTGGAAAATGGCGGACGCACTGGCAACGGAGACCTGCTGTCCGGTGACAATCTGGGCGAGGCCCTCGAAATCCGCCGCGCGTCGGCGCAAAGGCACCGGGCCGGCCAGATCGGCGATCCTGGCCAATCGGGTGTCCGCCGCGACCAGCGCCGCCAGTCCCGCCTGGATGTCCTCTTCTGTCGCAATCGGTTTCATGAGGCCGGGCCCGAGGTTTGAAGTGTTCGCGAATGCCGCACGGTGCCCTCTTGCGTGAAGGCGCGGGAGTGGTAGGAAAGGTCTTGTAAGTTCTGTTCTCCCGCGTCAACCCGGCAGCATGTCAAAACCCGTCTTCCGCTTCGCACCGTCGCCCAACGGCCATCTGCATCTCGGCCATGCGCTGTCGGCGCTGCTCAACGCCCGTGCAGCGGTGGCGCTCGGCGGGCGGTTGCTGGTGCGGGTGGAGGATATCGATCAGACCCGCTGCACGCCGGAACTGGAACGGGACATGTTCCAGGACCTGGCCTGGCTGGGGCTTCGGTGGGAGCAACCGGTCGTGCGCCAGTCGGATTGCTTTGCGTTCTACCGTGAGGCTCTGGAGCGGCTGCAGGATACGGGACTGGTTTATCCGGCCTATCTGACGCGGGCGGAAATCAAGACCTTCGTGTCCGACCGGGAGGCCGAGGGCGCGAGCTGGCCGCGCGACCCGGACGGCGCGCCGCTTTATCCGGGGGACGCCGCGGTTCTTATTGAAGAAAAACGCGAGCGGCGCGCGGCGAGCGGCGCTTCCTTCGCCTTGCGTCTCGACATGAAAAAGGCGCAGGAGCGGATCGGAAAGCAGCTCTTCTGGGAGGAACTGGGCGCCGAGGGGCCGGCGTTGTTCGAACCGGCCCGGAAGATCGCCGTGGACGCTTCAGCATGGGGCGACGTGGTGCTCGCGCGCAAGGATACGCCGACGAGTTATCATCTGTCGGTCGTGGTCGACGATGCAAGACAGGGAATTACGGACGTATTGCGGGGGCAAGATCTCTATCATGCCACCAGCGTGCACCGGGTCCTGCAGGAATTGCTCGCCCTGCCGGTCCCGCGCTATCGGCATCACCGGCTGATACTGGGCGACGACGGCCGCAAATTGTCGAAATCGAACAGCGACACCAGCCTCAGGTCCCTGCGCGCGGCCGGCATGACCCATGCGCAGCTGCGCAAACGGATCGGTCTTTGATGCCATTTCGGCTTCATTTATGAGTCCACACCCTAGCGCAGACCTGGCCCGAACCACATGTCCAGAAACCAGATCCACAGGCTCGTGGTGATAATGGCGCTCAAGGTCGTCACGGTGATCGCGTTGGCCGACATGGCATGGCCGGTGCCATAGCGATTGGCGAAGATATAGGCGTTGGCGCCGGTCGGGCAACTGGCCGTCAGGGTTGCGACAGCGGTCCAAAGGGGCGGTAGCTGGAAGACGAAAGCCGCGGCGATAAAGACGACGACAGGCATGACCAGCATCTTCACGGTGGCGAGCAGCAAGCCGGGCAGCACGTTGCCGCGCATTCCGTACTGCACCAGGCTCATGCCGAGTGACAACAGCGCCAGGGGCAGGGCTGTCGCGGCGATGCGGTCCAGCACGTCCATGCCGATCTCGGGAATCTCGAGGCTTGTCTGGCGCCAGAGGAAGGCAATGACGATGGAAACGATGAGCGGGTTCTTGGCCAGGTTTTTGGCGGCGCCCTTGAGAAGGTCTCCGAGCGGGGGTGTGGCTGTGCCGCTGTCGATTGCGGCGGCGCGTTCCATGGCGACCGCCATCAGGATGGTCATCACGGCCAGGTGGATCGAGATGATCAGGAGCAGGGGGACCAGACCGTCTACGCCGTAGACGGCGGAGATCAGCGGCAATCCGACCATGATGCCGTTGGCGAAAGCCGCCGAGATACCGCCGATGGCTCCGGCGCGGGCATCGCGCGCGAATCCCTTCCGGATGATCAGGGCTCCGAGCGCCCAGGCGATGCCGACCCCAAGGAAATAACTGGCCCACAGGGCAACAGGCACGCCGGAGCTGAGATCCGCGCCAATCAGCGTGCGGAAAAGCAGAACGGGGATGGAGACGACAAAGACAAAATGTCCGAGGGCCTCGCTGGCGTTCTGTTTGAGAACCTGAAACTTCGCCAGGGCATAGCCGATACCGATCAGAACGAAGACCGGGGCGACAATGGAAAGGGTTTGTCCAAGCATAGGAAGCGTCGGCCTCTGGCTGAATCAGATCTTGCAGGTTCGGAACAGGAGACTGGCGGTTCGGGCAACCGGAATGCGACCGGATGGACAGGGGCCAGGCGCCGGGTTAAGGACAGCAAAGGTCAAAGTGGCTTTTTGGTGCCGGTCTGGCAAGCCCTGTTGATATCCATTCTGGCGGAGGAATCCAGGCTCCATGGCAGATCCTGACGACGACAGCGTCAAAATTGCGCTTCTGGCCCACGATCTGAGAACGCCGCTGGCGGCGATGCGCCTTACCGCCGAACTCATTGGCAACGGTCCGCTTGACGACACCCAACGGGAACACCTGTCGATCCTAATCCGGTCCATCGATGCTTTGACGCAGCTAACCGGTGATCTGATCCCTTCTACCGGGTCCGGGGCCCAAAATGCACGGATCCGGATCGCCGATATCGTATCCGATGTCGCCGGTCTTTTCCGGATCGCCGCAGAAGTAAAAGATCTGTCTTTCAAAGTTTCGGTCGAGGAGCCAGTGAAGGATATCTTCACCGGCCATGGCGGTGCGCTGCGCCGGGTGTTGACGACACTTCTCGACAATGCGGTCAAATATACGCCGGAGGGGGGTATCGCGGTCACTGTACGTTTCATCCCCGCCGAAGGTTCCGGGGAGCAGGAGATGGTGGCCCTGAGCGTTGACGACAGCGGTCCGGGTATTGATCCGGAGGAACAGGCGCGGCTCTTCCGGCCGTTTGTCCGGGGCCGTCACGGCCGCGAGACCGGGCCGGGGACGGGTCTTGGTCTGTGGGGTACGCAACAGTTGCTGCAGGAAATGGGCGGTCAACTGCGGTTGACCCGCGCGGAGACCGGCGGCAGCCGGTTCGAGGTGCGGATCCCTGCCGAAGGAGAGGAGGCCGGAGACAGGGATGTTGGCAATTCCACTCCGTCTGCGGCTGTCCGGCAACAGTCTCCGTCGGCAAGCGGGCTTTCCGCGCATGTGCTTATTGTCGACGACAACGATACGAATTGCCGGTTGCTGGAAGCGTTGCTGGAATCCTTCGGCATCTCCTCGGAAATCGCCAAGTCGGGTGAACAGGCCATCGGCCTGGTCGGGAAAAGCACCTTCGATGCGGTGCTTCTGGATCTGCACATGCCCGGGATGAGCGGCGTGGAAACCGCCGAGGAACTGAAACATCTTCGGCCGGAAGCCGAGCTGCCGCTGATCGCCGTGACCGCGGCGCTGGAATCGGTCGATGACGACCGCCTGCGGCAGGTGGGCTTTCAGGAAATTCTCACCAAACCTCTGTCTCCCGTCGGGCTGTATGAGGCCATGGTGCTTGCGCTGCGGAGCCGCAGTGGCTCCGGCTCACAGGACAAGTGAGCGGGTTGCCGGTTCCGCTATACCGCCTTCAGGGCGCTTCCATCTGGAGGCGGATCAACTTTTCTGCCTTCCTGTGGTTCCATAAGATAGCGGGTTGATCTAGATCTTGGGCCCATGAAGCATGTCGATTCCAGCGAAAACAAACTTAAGTCATTGTCGCGCAAGGCGGCCGCGTGGTGCATTCAGCACCCGATGATCGCAGTGAGCCTCTATGTGGCTCTTGTTTCGCTGTTCTTCCTGGTCTTTCCCGGGATCGACTTCCTGGCAAGCGGTCTGTTCTACTCCGCAAGTGCCGGGTTTTCCGCCCAGGATGTGGCGTTCCTGCGGGATGTGAGGCATCTGGGTCCGTTTCTCGTCCGCCTGATCGCAATCGTCTGCGTGGCGGTGCTCATCATCAAGCTGCTGGTGCCCGGACGGCCGCCGCTGCTGCCGCTGCGCATGCCGGTTTTTCTGCTCAGCACCCTCATTCTGGGCCCCGGCGTGCTGGTGAACCTCATTCTCAAGAACAACTGGGGGCGTCCGCGTCCGCGGTCGGTCGAGGAATTCGGAGGCGATCTGCCGTTTCAGCCGGTCTGGAAAATCACTGACAGTTGCGACAGCAACTGTTCATTCGTTTCCGGCGAGGCGTCGGCGGGTATGTGGCTGGTCTCGATAGTCTTTCTGGTCCCCGTCTCCTGGCGCAAGCCCGCCCTGGCGTTCATCCTGCCGCTCTGTGTCATTCTCTCCGTCAACAGGATCGCGTTCGGAGGACATTTCCTGTCCGATACGCTGATTTCCTGGGGCCTGACCCTGTTGCTCATTCTGGCCATCCACCGGCTGCTTTACGTCAACGAGCCGCCGCTTGTGAGCGACATCCGGCTGGATGAATGGTTCACAGTGAACGGCCGCAGGCTGCAACGGACAGGGCGGAGATCCCTGAGGCGGATCAGGAGAGCCGCGCGGAGCGTGCTCGGGAAAATTTCGGAAAACTGATCGGTCTTATTTCTTGCGGGGCCGGGTGCGCTTCAGTATCCGGGCGAAGCGCAGCGGAGATCTGTCCTCCACCCAGGTGATGGCGTGATTCAGGTGAGGTGTGTTGCGCCGGCGGCTGCGCAGCAGCCGCGCCGCGCTTCTGCTTGTGGCGATGATGACGATCAGACCGAGGGCAAGCAGTGGCACCCCGGTCGGAATCGGCATCCATACCGTTGCCAGGCCGAGCAGAATGAGGACCGCAGCAATACACCACCACAGAAGTTTCATGATTGGGCCGGGGAATGTCTCAGGGAGAAGACTCCATACATCAGTCTGCAAGACGTATTTATGAACCCTGCCCGTCAAGGTGAGCCGGATGGAGGCAATCGCTCTTTTGCCCTCACAGTCCGGGTTCGGATTTATGCAGGCCGATCAAACGTGTCCAGAAATTGCTCGCAGCCCGAGCGCACGAGCCGGTAGACGTGTTCGAACCCGTCCGGCCCGCCAAAATAAGGATCGGGAACGTCCATCGGCGGGTCGCCGAGCAACAGACGGATACGCGCCGTGCCGGAACTTGTCCCGGACCTGAGCGTCGAGAGGTTGTCTGCATCCATCGCCAGGATCGTGTCGAAACGGGTGAAGTCCGCGGGGACGACCTGCCGGGCGCGCTGCGCGGACAGATCGATCCCGTATTTCGCGGCGATATCGATCGAGCGCGGGTCCGGGGGATTGCCGATATGCCAGGCGCCGGTTCCGGCGGAGTCGATGGTGAAGCGTTCGGACAGTCCCGCTTCGCCGACAAGGCTGCGGAACACGCCTTCGGCAAGCGGGGATCGGCAGATGTTGCCAAGGCAAACGAAGAGGACAGAACGGGGCACGGCAATCTCCGCAGTGGCGGCCATATCACGAGGTCAACCGGCGCGTCCGGCAGGGCAACGCAAACCTTTGTCGTCACGGGATACCTCATCGCCTTCACCTTGTCATCGGGTTAGGGTGGGGACCCATAATCGGGAGTTGCCGATACGAAGGAGGATCAAATGGCAGAGCGGCTGAAACCGGAAGACCGTGCGGCGGGGCTGAAAGCTCTGACGGACTGGCATTTGTGCGAGGGGCGCGAAGCCATTTCGAAATCCTTCAGGTTCCGGGATTTCCGGCAGGCCTTCGGGTTCATGACCGAGGTCGCGCTGGTGGCGGAAAAGATGAACCACCATCCGGAGTGGTTCAATGTCTACCGCAGCGTCGATATCACGCTGGCGACCCATGATGTCGGCGGGTTGAGCGCGCTGGACCTGGAACTGGCGGCAGAGATTGACAGGGTCGCCAACCGCTCCTGACGAGGCGGCAAGATCGACAAACCTCCAAAACGGACTTTCAATCGCCCTTGGCAAGCAGGAAACTGTGTCCAGTCGCGGTTTTTTCCGTCGCCAGCAGGGTGTGACCGTCCTCCCGGCAAAGATGTGGAATGTCGATTTCAGCCATCGGGTCCGTTGTAAGCACGGTCAACCGGTCGCCAGAGGCAAGCCGGCGCAAGGCCTTGCGCGTCTTGAGAGCCGGCAGCGGGCATTTCAGGCCTTTCAGGTCCAGTGTCGTTTCATTCAATGATTGCAGTTCCTGAAATTGCGCGATTTAACAGTGGCTTGGGATGTCGGGATATCGGAAGAATTTACAGGTCTTTACGTAAGATTAGCAGTTCGAATTTACGCTGACTATACGATCGTGATGCTCCGGGAAACTTCAGAACGTGCGAATAGCGTTAAAAACGTGAAAATCTCGCGGGTTTTGCGGTTCCCGCAAGATGGACCGGTCAGATGGCTCCGTACCTCAGGCAATTGAAACCAGGATTGTGGATCTTCGCAAGCGCGTTGATTTCGGCTTGCTTGTGGCACAGCCCACAGGTCAAGGCCGCCTCCCGGCAGATCCATATCGTGACGCAGGACTTCGCGCCGCTGCAATGGGACAACAACGGCAAGCCGGACGGCTATGTCGCCGACTTCATGCTTGCCGTCGTGGACCGGGTCAGGGAACGTCTGCCGGTCTCGGTCGGTTCCTTTGACTTCCTGCCCTGGAAAAGGGCGATGCTGACGGCGCAACTGGAACCGAATGTTCTGTTCTTTTCGCTCTCGCGGACGCAGGAGCGCGAAGACAAGTTCGAGTGGCTCGGCGAAGTGTCTCCCTATGGCCAGTATTTCTATCAGCTCGAATCCCGGCCGGCGATCGCCGTGGACCGGATCGAAGACCTCATGTCCCTCAAGCTGAGGATCGGCGTCCAGGACGGCGGCAATCTTCATAGCTATCTGGAACAGCTCGGCTTTGGCGGCAATGGCAATCTGGTGCCGATCACCGACTACCATCAGGGTATCGAAATGCTGTATCTCGGCCGGCTCGATCTCGTTCCGCTGACGGCGTTTCTGGCTGAAGCCTCGGCCTGCCGGATGGGCTATGACGGGGCGCTTCTGAAGCCGGTGGTTTTCATCGAGGCACTTGCGCAGCCATTGTGGGCCGTCTTCAGCAAGGAAAGCGACCCCGAACTGGTCGAGGCCTTCCGGCAGGAGATGGCCGTGCTGAGGGAAAACGGATTTTTCGACAAGACGTTCGCCGAAATCCGTGACAGCTGGCAGAAACTTGCCTGTGGCCGATAGCAGTTTGCTACAACGGCCTGGCGGGTAGCCGCTTCGGGCGGTCAGTTTCAATGCAATCGTGAAAGACACAAAATGACCGATCAGCCGATTACATCGCCGGATGTGCTTGATTTCTGGTGGCAGGCCGGTCCTGAAAAATGGTTCGCCAGCGACGACAAGTTCGACCGCAGCTGCCGGGAGAGGTTTCTGCCGGCGATCGAAGACGCGCTTTCCGGCTGTCTGGACTCTTGGATGGAGACCGCGGACGGCTCGCTCGCGCTTCTTCTGCTGCTGGACCAGATGACAAGAAATGTGTTCCGCGGAACGGCTGGCGCCTTCAAGGGGGATATCAAGGCCCTGACCGTGGCCGAGCATGCGCTAGCCCGAGGGTTCGACCGTGCCTTTCCAAAAGCCGCCCGTGGATTTTTCTATCTGCCTTTCGAGCATTCGGAGGACATGGCGCATCAGGAACGGTCGGTGGACCTGTTCCGGTCCCTCGGCGACAAGGAACTCTATCACTACGCGCTGATTCACATGGATGTCATCCGGCGTTTCGGCCGCTTTCCCCACCGCAACAAATTGCTTGGACGGGACACAACGCCCCAGGAGCAGGTGTATCTGGAAGACGGCGGGTTTTCCGCCTGATCCGGCCTGTCCGGGACAGCGAACAGGCCGCCCGACGGTCCGTGCTTCCGATCTGCCGAATTTTTATGCGACGCCAGGAATGCAATTTTTTATGCCTACTTTTTCATCTTCTATATTTGATTTGAACATTAATTAGGCGAAAAGACTGCCTTAAAAGCGGTCAGTCGAAATTTTCTTCGTTCCACCTTTCATTCGTTAACGGTCGTTAACGCACGGGTTTCTGCGAAAAACCATCCATGATTCAAAAGTTGGCACGGTCCTTGATTAGCAATGGCCGGAACCGTTCCGGGTCACGCAGCGTGGCATAGGCAAAGACCTGAGCAGATCCTTCCAGAGGGGGATTTGAAACAGGCGCGAATTCCGGGCCGGTCGGCGGAGCTTCTTCGATGGGAAGGGGCGCTAAGAAGGGGAATGGAACGAGCAATGAAAATAGTGATGGCCATCATCAAGCCGTTCAAGCTCGACGAAGTGCGCGATGCCCTTACAGGCATCGGCATCCAGGGGCTGACGGTGACTGAAGTCAAAGGCTATGGCCGCCAGAAAGGTCACACCGAAATCTATCGCGGCACCGAATACGCAGTCAGCTTCCTGCCGAAGCTGAAGATCGAAGTCGCTGTCGACAGCGCTTCTGTCGACAAGGTTGTCGAGGTGATTTCAGGCGCTGCGAAAACCGGTCAGATCGGAGACGGCAAGATCTTCGTCCACTCGATCGACCAGGTCGTCCGCATCCGTACCGGCGAAACCGACGCCGAAGCTCTTTGATTCAGGTAAGGAAACGTATCATGAAAAAACTTGTCGCTAAGGGCGCGACGTCGCTGGCCTTGCTGAGCCTCTCGGTGATGCCGGCCCTCGCCCAGGACACCGTGGCTATTCCGCCCGTGTCCCCTGAAGTCGCCTACATTCTAAACACGCTGCTGTTCCTGATCGGCGGTTTCCTCGTGATGTGGATGGCTGCCGGCTTTGCCATGCTGGAAGCCGGTCTGGTCCGTTCCAAAAACGTCTCCATGCAGTGCCTGAAGAACATCACGCTCTACTCCATTGCGGGCCTGATGTACTGGATCACCGGTTACAATCTCATGTATACCGGCGTTGACGGCGGGTTCATGGGATCCTTCGGTCCCTATGCCTTCGACGCTGTCGGCGGCGATGCGCTCGACACCGGTTATTCCACGGCATCCGACTGGTTCTTCCAGATGGTGTTCTGCGCGACGACCGCGTCGATCGTGTCCGGCACCCTGGCCGAGCGTATCAAGCTGTGGCCTTTCCTGCTGTTCACCGTTGTGCTGACCGGCTTCATCTACCCGATCGCCGGTTCCTGGCAGTGGGGCGCGGGCTGGCTCTCTGAAATGGGCTTCTCCGACTTCGCCGGTTCCACGCTGGTTCACTCCGTCGGTGGCTGGGCCGCTCTTGCCGGCGCTCTCATCCTGGGTGCCCGCAAAGGCAAATACGGTGCCGACGGTTCGGTCCATCCGTTCCCCGGTTCCTCCATGCCGCTGGCGACCCTGGGTACGTTCATCCTGTGGCTCGGCTGGTTCGGCTTTAACGGTGCGTCCCAGCTCGCAATGGGCACCATCAGCGACGTTTCCGACGTCTCCCGCATCTTCGCCAATACCAACATGGCGGCTGCGGCCGGCGTGGTAATGGCGGTGATCCTCACACAGATCCTGTACAAGAAGGTCGACGTGACGATGGCCCTGAACGGCGCTCTTGCCGGTCTCGTTTCCATCACCGCCGAGCCACTGGCTCCGAGTGTCTGGCAGACCGTGTTCATCGGTGCTGTCGGCGGAGCGATCGTCGTCTTCACAGTGCCGTTGCTGGACAAGCTGAAAATCGATGACGTGGTCGGCGCCATCCCGGTTCACCTGCTGGCAGGTATCTGGGGCACCCTGATCGTGCCGCTCTCCAACACCGATGCCTCCTGGGGCGTTCAGATCACCGGTATCGTTGCCTACGGCGTGTTCACGCTGGTCGCTTCGGCAATCGTCTGGTTCATCCTGAAAGCCACCATTGGTATCCGGGTTTCGGAAGAAGAGGAAGCGCTCGGGCTCGACAAGGTCGAAGTCGGCGTGGAAGCCTATCCGGAATTCGGGGTGGGTTCCCAGCGCCTCTAAAAAGACGCGCTGAAACAAAATCTCCCAGGCGGTCTATTGGCTCAGACCGCAAACTTGGAAAGCCCGGAGTTCTCTCCGGGCTTTTTTTTGCGTCCTGATGGAGAGGGAACTCAGGGCATCCCGCGTTCGGCTGATTGCCGGATGCTCTCACACTGTAAAATAGATCGACGCACCTCCAATCGCGCTGACCGGAGGTTCTCAGGCCGATCTAAAAATTAGGCATTTGACTATTAAATAATCACTATCAAATTTGTTCGACGTTACCCGATTCCGGGTATGCCCAATAGATCGGCTGATTTCTGCGTATTTTTTAGTCTTCTGCCCGATTGGCATGCGGCTTGTATGGCTTGCGGTTCCAAAAGCACAAACAAGCGGCAAATTGCCTGGTTGGGGGTCAGAAATGAGTGTAACAGGGGTTGGGGGGAACGTCTTTTTCGTTCTTGTGGGGGCTATTCTCGTCTTCGCCATGCATGGCGGTTTCGCATTTCTCGAAGTCGGTACCGTGCGGCAAAAGAACCAGGTCAATGCACTGGTGAAGATTCTCGTCGACTTCGCGTTGTCGACCGTGACCTATTTCTTCGTCGGTTATGCCGTCGCCTATGGCACGACCTTTCTGGTGAATGCCGCGGATCTGTCCGGTGGCGGGGAAGGTTTCGAGCTGCAGGGCCTGACGCTTGTGAAGTTCTTCTTTCTGACCACCTTCGCCGCCGCCATTCCGGCGATTATCTCCGGCGGTATCGCCGAGCGGATGAAGTTCTGGCCGCAATGCCTCGCGACCGTCGCGCTTGTCGGCATTGTCTATCCGCTTTTCGAAGGCGTGATCTGGAACGGTAATTTCGGTGTTCAAACCTGGTTAGAAGCGTCCTTCGGAGCGCCCTTCCACGATTTCGCGGGATCCGTGGTGGTCCATGCCGTCGGGGGCTGGATCGCTCTGGCCGCCGTGCTGCTGCTGGGCGCACGCCTTGGCCGCTACGACCGCAACGGCCGCCCGGTCGGCATTCCGCCTTCCTCGCTGCCCTGGCTCGCCATGGGTTCGTGGATGCTTTGCGTCGGCTGGTTCGGTTTCAACGTGATGACGGCGGGGTCGCTTGAGGGCGTTTCCGGTCTTGTCGCGATCAACTCGCTGATGGCCATGGCCGGCGGCATCCTCGCCGCCCTCGTGGTCGGGAAGAACGACCCGGGTTTCGTCCACAACGGTGCGCTTGCCGGTCTGGTCGCCGTGTGCGCCGGTTCGGACATCATGCATCCCGCGGGAAGTCTGGTTGTCGGTGGTATCGCAGGAGGGATCTTCGTGACCGGCTTCGAGATCTGCCAGAACAAGCTGAAAATCGACGACGTTCTCGGAGTCTGGCCGCTGCATGGCATCTGCGGCGCCTGGGGCGGCATTGCCGCCGGGTTCTTCGGGCTCGAGGCGCTTGGCGGTCTGGGCGGCGTGTCGCCACTGGCGCAGCTTGCCGGTACCGTGCTGGGCGCCGTTTATGCGTTTGGTGCCGGCCTTGCCGTCTATGGCCTTCTGAAGGCTGTGACGGGCCTGCGCCTGACCGCGGAAGAAGAGCATCTGGGGGCGGATCTTTCCATCCACAAGATCAGCGCCAATCCGGAAAGCGATCTGGGCAGGTAAAGGTCGAAGGCAGGGTCCGGTTTTGCGACCTATGGGTTGTCGCACCGCACTGTCCCGGCTCAAGGCCGGGACGGAGGGATGGGGAGGCAGCCGTGTGCTTTAAGCGACCGGTCCGGCTTCCGCCAGCATGGCGGCCAGATTGTCATGGCTGTCGACGATCCTGTGAGCACCGGCGGCCTCAAGCTGCCCGGCATGGCCGTCATGGCTGTGACCGCCACCGACAAACCCCCAGACGGTCATGCCCGCCGCCAGTCCGGCCTTGACCCCGTTGGTGCTGTCTTCGATGACAAGTGTCGCGGCCGGGGACACACCCAGCTTGCCGGCAGTGAAGAGAAAGAGATCCGGTGCCGGTTTGCCGTTCGCCACCTGTTCACCTGAATAGATGTGCGGCTCGAAATAGGCGTGAAGACCGGTATGGCGCAGCTTGTGGTGCAGCCGGTGCAGACGGGAGGAGGATGCGACTGCCCGCGTTCCCCCATGCGCCTCCAGCAGGTTCTTGATGCCCGCAATGTCGGTGAGTTCGGTGTTGATCCGCTCAAGGGTCGCGGCGTCCAGATCCGGAGCGAATGTGCCCGGCAAAGATCCCTTGCCGAGCGCATGATGGTCGCTTTCCACCGCGGCCCAGAAATCCGTGCCGCCGAGGCCCTGGAACCGGTCCATATAGTCTTTCAGATCGTAATGAAGGCCGATCCTTGCCAGGTGCTCGCGTTCCACTTCCACATAGATTTTTTCAGAATCGACCAGAACGCCGTCGCAATCGAACAGGATCGCATCAAATGCCATCGGTTTTCACCTTTCGAACGGTTCCGGCAGAGCGTCGCAACCTGAGTCTGTACCCTAGTGTGAGCCGTCGAACAGACCTTTAACCACTTGTCTTTGAAACAAGATGACAAGCAGTGCGGGGGGCAGCACCGCCAACACCGCGAGCATCAATCCGGGCAGGCTGGCGCGGCCGAAAAACTGCATGCCCCGGACAAGCGTGTAGGTGCTTTCCTTCGATGTCACCATGACGGGCCACAGATACTGGTTCCATCCGGTGACGAACAGCACCAGAAACAGCGCTCCGGCCGTCGGCAGGGAAAGCGGCAGCAGAATATCCCTGAAGAACCTGAGGGGACCGGCCCCGTCCAGGCGCGCGGATTCCATCAGCGTGTCCGGCACCGTCAGCAGGAACTGACGGAAGAACAGCGTTCCCAGGCCGGAAGCAACAAGCGGGAAAATGAGCCCGGCACGCGTGTTCACCAGGCCGAGGTCCGCGACGACGTCATATGTTGGCAGGAAACGGGATTCCAGCGGCAGCAGGAGCGTGAGCAGAAGAACGGCGAAGATAAGGTTTGCGAAGCGGACGCGGAAATAGATCAGCGCATAGGCGGTGACGAGCGAAAGGACCACCTTCAACCCGGCGAAGCCCGCGCCGAGCAGGAAAGAATTCCACAGCATCGTGAGCGCCGTCACCTCGCCGGAAAAGCCGTAGCCCGATGTCAGGAAACGGCTGTAGTTCTCCAGCGCGCTGCCGCCCATATCCAGCCGCGGCATCATGGGAGTGCCAGCCTTGTGGGTTGTCGCCGCGAACAGGGAATAGACCGGCAGCACCATGAAGAGCGATCCGGCAATCAGAATGATATGATCTGCAAGCTGGGCGTGAAACCGCCGCCAGGAAGGCATTTTCGGATCGTCCTGTTAAAAAATATTCCGACCGTCTAGGGTCTGTGGACAATAAGGATTTGGTCGAGGTTTGGATGCAAAACGCCCAGTTCAAGAAGCAAGGTCGCAGGAAGGGTGTTCCCTTTCAAGACATTGGGACGCCGAAATGGGCGTTTTGCGCCAAATCTCTTCGAGACGCGGCGGATTTCGGTCCCGACTGCGTCGGAAAGTCCTTGTGGTGGGCGGCACCACTGCGGACTTTCCTTCTGTTCGGACACCGAAATCCGGCTCGCGCCGCGACCTAAACCTAATTGTCCACAGACCCTAGAGAACGACAATACCGGAATGTTTCGCCTTGTGTTCGGGTTCCACATGAATGGTGACCCGGGCGCCGGGTACATCTTCCGCGATGGCTACCTCGATCCTGTCGCAGATATCGTGAGCGGCTTCAACCGACATTTCTCCTGGAACGACCAGATGAAAATCGACGAAGGTCGACTTGCCGGCAATTCGGGAGCGTAGGTCATGGGCTTCCAGGGCACCCTCGCCATGTTCGGAAATCTGCAGGCGGATCTTGTCCAGGACGTCAGCCGAGGCGGCTTCATCCATGAGACCGCCGACAGATTCCTTGACCAGCCCCCAGCCGGACCAGAGGACAGCGAAGCCGACAAGAGCGGCGAGAGCCGGATCGAGGAGCTTCCAACCCGTCATCAGCACGAGAACGACGCCGGTCAGCACACCGGCCGACGTTATGACATCCGTCATCAGGTGTCTGCCATCGGCCAGCAGCGCCGGTGACCTGGACTTCTTGCCGTAGTACATCAGATAGCGTGCCCAGAGCGCGTTGATGATGGCGGCGGTCAGGTTCATGGCGATACCCGCCGGGGAATAATGCGGGCTGCGGCCACTGGTAAAGCCGATCCAGGACGCATAAAAAATGGATATCGCCGCAAGGACGATCATGACGCCAACCAGAACGGCCGCGAAATATTCGGCCTTGTCGTGACCGTAGGGATGATTGCTGTCGGCGGGTTTGGCCGCGAACCATACGGCCGCCAGGGTTGCGATCGAGGCCGCGATATTGACGGTCGTTTCCAGGGCATCGGAGAAAAGGGCGACGGATCCGGTCAGCCAATAGGCGGCGAATTTGAGGCCGAGCACGACGATGCCGATCACGATGCTTGAGAAGGCAATCCGTAGCCTGCGCTTCAGGTTCATGCCATACCCCCGGATCAATCCGCTCCGGACAAAACGCGCGAAGGCGGAAATGCCGATCAAACCCAAGATATTCCAGGTTTCCTGCGTTCAATTGAACGCGGCCAGATGCTCCAACACTTTAAAATCGATCAACTTTTAGACCTCCAGTCCGTTTCGATCGGAGGTCTGTCGATCTGATGTGCCGATCAAGCCGGGGCAAGGGGTAGCAGTTTTTGCGCGGGTTACAAGGCACACGGCGCGATTATTCCCGCGAAATCAGCAGAACGTTTGAAATTTGGTCAGCAATCGCTGGGCAAGGGATCGCCAGCCGGAAGCAAGGGGGATCGATCCTGAGGCGCCAGACGCTTCAGGACCCGCCTTTCCAGTCCAGAACCGTGGCGCCGATAATGGCTCCCGGGCCGTCCTGGTCTTCCACCTGGATCAAAATGGCGCAGCGGGCGTCACCTTTCAGCATCAGCTTGGATTTCGGCATGCGGAAGGTTTCCGCGCCGCCCGACCACATGCCGATGGGCTGGAGATTGCGGACGACATTCACATATCGGATTTTCCGTCCGGCATTTTCCCCGCGGCCGATATCTACCGCCGCCTCCTCCTGCATGCGCACGAAATAGACCGTCGCCATCGCGGCGTTCCCGGGCAGGGTTCCGTCCACGGCGGCCTGCACGACCATGTCGGAGATTTTCAGATCGACCGTTGCGGTGAAAGGGTCGGTGCGGGCAAGGGCCGCGCGGACATCACTTTCGCGGCTGCCGACAACATGTTCATTGCCATTGACGACCATTTGCGGGGTATAGACCGAACGGTCGCCACGGCGGGCCGCGTAAGCGCGCTGGCGCTGGGAATGGGCCGGGCTGGCGAGCGTGTCCTTCCAGCCGAGATAGTCCCAGTAATCCACGGGCATGACGAGCGTCAGCAGATCGCTTTCCTCTCCGACCAGGCGTTCCGCAAGGCGGTCGGCCGGCGGACAGGACGAGCAGCCCTGGCTGGTGAAGAGTTCAACGACCTTTCGAGGCTCAGCCTCGGCACGAGCCCAGGTAGCGGAAAGCGCGACTATTCCGGCAACGACGATAAAAACCTTCCGGAAAGCTTTCCCGGCTCTCCGGCGCTTTGCACCCACCATCTGGTTCAATTCCTCTTCTGGATGGCGATAAAATATGCAATCGCGCTGTCAATCGCGAGTCACGAGGCGGTGACCACGGCCGGTTTTCCCGTATATCGCGGAAATGTGACGAGCGTTGCCGCAACCCGGTGCGTCAGCCGCCTTGCTGGATTTTCCGAAGTTCAGGCAGAAAAACAGTCCGGTAGGATTGAGGGCTGAGCGGGCCGATGAACTTGTACCGGATCATGCCGCTGGCATCGACAATGAAGGTCTCCGGTACGCCATAGACACCCCATTCGATGGCCGTACGGCCCGAGTCATCCGCACCGATACGTGTGTAGGGGTTGCCGAGACTGCCGAGGAAGCGGCGCGCGTTTTCCGGCTTGTCCTTGTAGTTGATGCCGAGAAGCTGGATGCCCTCCACCGTCGCCAGTTCCTCCAGAAGCGGATGTTCCTGACGGCAGGGCACGCACCAGGAGGCAAAGATATTGACCACGGACACTTTGCCGAGCAGGTCGGCCCGCGAGATGCCGGGGACGGGCATATCGTCCTTGAGGAGGCCGGGGACGGCATCGAGTGTGAAGTCGGGAGCCGGCTTGTTCAGGAGCGCGGAGGGTATCTTTTGCGGATCGCCGCCAAGCGTGAGCTGAAACAGGAACAGCCCGGCGAGCGCGGCGAACACCACCAGCGGCAACAGGACAAGCACGGGAAATCTGCGTTTCGGCGTTTCGGAACGGGGATCCTTGCCGGGCCCTGCATTTGTGTCTTGAGCACTCATTTAGGTTATCGACCGCCTTCTTGCGGCCGCCGGCGGGAGACACCCTGCTCCGCCAGGTCCTTGAGCGCCTTTTCCAGATTGGCCTTGTCGATCCGGACCCAGGCGATCAGGCCGAGGACGGTCAGGAGACAAAGGCCGTAGGAGGCAAAGATGAAGCCGGCGTGAGAGCCCAGGTCCATGATCTTACTCCGCAGGCTGTGCGGTTGCGACCGCGGAACGGGGGTGGGCGGCACTGGCGGCCCGCAGGCGCAGCGTGCGCACGCGGCGGCGCATGATCTCGTTGCGCATCGCCATCAGGTGCAGCACGAAAAACAACAGCGTGAAGGCAACCGCCATGACCAGAAGAGGCCAGAGGATATCCGGGTGAATGGTCGGACCGTCCATGCGCATGACGCTGGCAGGCTGATGCAGCGTGTTCCACCAGTCGACCGAAAACTTGATGACCGGCAGATTGAGAGCGCCGACGAGAGTCAGAACGGCGGCTGCCTTGCCGGCCTTGATCGGGTCTTCCATTGTGCGCCACAGGGTCATCAGGCCAAGATACATGATCAGCAGCACGAGCACGGACGTCAGCCTGGCGTCCCAGACCCAATAGGTGCCCCACATGGGTTTGCCCCAGAGCGAACCGGTCACCAGCGCCATGAAGGTGAAGGCGGCGCCGATGGGGGCCGCCGCCTTGGCGGAGACATCGGCGAGCGGGTGTTTCCACACCAGGGTACCGAGCGAGGAGACGGCCATGATGGAATAGCACATCATCGACAGCCAGGCGGCGGGCACGTGGATGTACATGATGCGGACCGTCTGACCCTGCTGGTAGTCTTCCGGCGCGATGAAGAAACTCATGTAGAGACCGGCCGCGGAGGCCAGAACGCACAGGCCGGTCAGCCAGGGAAGAACCACCTGGACCAGCTTCAAAAACCGCGTCGGATTTGCGTAATCCCAAAATGCCATGTTTGCTTTTACTGCAGTCTTGCGTTGCCATCAATGTACCGAACGGTCGCAGCGGCGCATTGCGATCGCTCAAGTCACCGACGGGAAGGATGATCTTGAAGCCGCTTCCTCAGTCTGATTCGAAACGGAGCGCGGCGGCCGAGGCGATCGGGCCGATGACGGCGGCGATCAGCGAGAGGGCGCAGAGGATCAGGAACGGCGTCAGAAACGGCACCGGATCGTGAATGGCGGCGTCGGCTGCGCTGACGCCGAAGATAAGCACCGGAATTGCCAGCGGCACCACGAGAACGGCCAGCAGAAGCCCGCCCCGGCGCAGGGAAACGGTCAGCGCCGCGCCGATGGCCCCGATCAGCGTGAGGGCCGGGGTTCCGACCAGAAGCGTCAGGGTGACGGCACCCATCGCGGCCGGTTCGAGATTGAGGAATATGGCCAGCAGAGGCGCGGCGACGACGAGGGGCAGACCCGTCGCCACCCAATGCGCGAGGCACTTGATCAGCACCACCAGTTCCAGCGGCCGTCCGGCCATCAGCATCAGGTCGAGCGTGCCGTCGTCCCGGTCGGCCTGGAACAGCCGGTCGAGCCCCAGCAGCGTGGCGAGCAGGGCGCCGATCCAGAGAATCGCCGGCCCGATGCGCGACAGAAGGTTGAGATCCGGGCCGACACCGAAGGGAATGACGGTGACGACGGCCAGGAAAAACAGCACCCCCACAAGCGCGCTTCCGCCGACCCGGACGGACAGGCGCAGATCACGCTGGAAAAGAGCGAGCGCCCAGGTGCTCATTGAAGCGCTTCCTCAGGAGACGGTGCGGCCGCGTCGCCGGCCCGCAGGTGCAGGATCAGTGTCTTTTCAAGCGCCAGATCGGAATGGGTCGCCGTCACGATCAGGCCGCCGGCCGCCAGATGGGCGTTCATCAGGCCCAGAAGCTGCGTTTCCGACACCCTGTCGAGCGCTGAAGTCGGTTCGTCCATCAGCCAGACCGGCCTCGGCGTCACCAGAAGACGGCAAAGCGAAAGCCTGCGTTTCTGACCGGCCGACAGGAAAGCCGCGGGCAACCGGGCGGTATGTCCGATGCCAAGGAGGTTCAGCGCGTCCATGGGGTCCACGGAGCTGCCGGAAAAGCCGGAAACGTGAGCGGCAGCGGCGAAACTCTGCCAGAATTGCAGGTTTTCTAGTACCGACAGGGCCGGTTTGACCGCATCCTGGTGACCGAAATAATGGATGTGCTCTTCAGACGGTGTGTCCGGGGCGCCGCCCTCCAGCCGGATCGATCCATGCGCAAGCGAAACCAGCCCCGCCAGCGTGCGCAGTAACGACGACTTGCCGATGCCGTTCGCCCCGGTCACCACCAGGGCGCTGCCGCCTTCCAGAGAAAAGGACAGATCCTCGAACACCCGGCGTCCGCCGCGGTCGATGGTCAGGTTTTCGGCAATGAGTTTCAGGATCGGCTCCGGCGCGGATGTGTTGAGCCTACCTTGTTAGAGGGGGGCAAGGTGCGGTGGCAAGAGGGCAAATACGCCCATGGACCGAGAGACAAACAAATAAACGCGGCTAATGAACCCGGCGAATGAACCAGCCGTGCCGGCCGGGACCGCGGTGGCGCGCACCGCGGTCCCTCAACGGCCTCAGTCGAAAACGGACGCGATCTGGTCGACGCTGATGCCTTCCTTGATCTCGCGCAGGCGGGCGTAGATCAGGGCGATGAGGATACTGATATAGCCCACTCCGATGGCGGAAAGCGCGGAGAACAGAATGGCGGCTAGGATGGTGCCGCCGATGAATGAGACAAGTCCGATCACCAGACCCACCACAAAGTTTATGACCACGATGAGGATCAAGCCCAGGACAAGCGCGCCGGCGATCGGCCAGCGGTATTGTTTGGTGAGCCGGGCGCTGCGGGCGAGGCCGCCGAACCCGACGCGTTCGATGACGATTGCCGGGACCATCACCGAGAACACCGCATAGACCCAGAGTCCCGGAATGATAAACAGCAGAGTTGCGAAGCCGGCCAGAATGCCGGCGACCAGGCTCAGGATCGCAACGGGCAGCAAAGCGCTCAGCGCCGGCCCGAAATACCGTCCCGGCTGCACCGGCCGTTTCAGTTTCGCGTCATAGGCAAGCTGCACCAGAAGAGCGGTCGTCAGGGAGTAGATCACCATTTCCACGATGAACACCAACCCGAAAGCCGTAGCCTCGCCGGGATCGTCGAATGTAGGCTCGGCCACTCCGAGCGCGGCATCGAAACCAATCAGTCCGCCTGACAGCAGGAGACCCAGCAGCACAGGCACGAAGGCCACGATGACCACTTTAAGGAAATTTCCGAAAAGGATCGAAAAACTTTCGCCAATCAGGGCGCCGACGCCAAGGGGAACCTTGGGCTGATCGAGGGGGGTGTCAGTCATTGCGGAACTCCAATTTCTTCAAAGCAATTTTAAAACAGATGTATTGAGTTACAAAACGTCACACATGTCTGAGCGGCACGGGAAGCCATGGTGATTTCTCACCATATGTTTAAATTTGAATACCCTCAAGCTGTGATGCCGTAACATCGAAAGGCACTCAGATGTCCTTGTCGGTGTGGGCATAATGCTTGTTCTCGCGCCGGTCGCCGAACAGCCGGCGCTGCTCCAGGTGCTCGCGCTGGGCATTGTAAAATGCCTTGAGGAACGGGAGCCGATCCTGAGAGGGCACAGGCTCCGCGTAACCGATCTTTTTGCGAATCTTTTCGACAATCGTTGCGATGGCCGCGTCTGTCTGCCGGCTGGCGGCGGTTGCCGTGGGTGTGCTGCGTGCGCGAAGCAGCGTTTCGAGGGTCTGCAGTTCGAACGCGCCGTAATGGTCGAGCTGATGGGACAGAAAGACAAAAGACTTCCCGTCCGCGCCGCTCGCCGGCTTTTCCACCGCCAGATCCGTCAACAGGACGGGCACCGGAAGATGGATCACGTGGGTCCCGGCCATCATGTCGCCAAGACGGCGGCGGTAACGGTCCCGGAACGGCACCAGCAACGCGATTGAGATCCATATCAGGGAGGCGGTCGTCTCCAGGGGAGACGCCGCGTCGAGCGTCAGCAGGAGCGTGCCCGGCAGAAAGATCTCCGCTTCCTTCATCAGATTGCGCAGGACAAGCGAATGGGCGCTCAGAGGTCCGCCGTCATGCGCCACCACCTTGATCTTCATGATGCGCTTGCCAAGGGTCTGGCCGTTCCAGGCAAGCTCGGCGAGCACATAGTAGGGAACGCCGATGGAGAAGAAGACCAGCACGGCGATGGCGGCCATCGATTGCGGGCTCGCCAGCTCAAGAGTGAAAAGCAGGACAAGCAGACAGACAGCCGCGATGGAGGTCAGGACAATGTCGGTGAATTGCGCGGCGGTGCGCACGCCTATGCCGGCGACCGGCAGGGTCAGGGCGACCCCTTCCGGCGGCATGAGAATATCGGGCGAAGGTCCTTTGTCCTTCTTGCTTTTCCTGAGGCGCCTGATCATCGCCCTCTCCGTCCGCCGAGGACAAACCAGGCCAGCCAGAACGCGCCGACACCCCAGCCGATGACGAAGCGCAGGGTCAGATCCTGAACAAGCTGCCGGGCGAAACTTTCCAGAATTGCGGCGGCGATGAGCATGAGTGCGGCGACAAGGGCCAGTTTCACCGCGTCGCGGCCGGCATGGCGCAGCGCATCGGCGCGCGTTCTGTCTCCCGGAAACAGCACCGCCGAACCGAGCTTCAGTCCGCCGCCGCAGGCGATGCAGACGGCCGACAGTTCGGTGACCCCATGCACGGACAGCCAGCCGGCAAGGTCCACACCCAGGCCCCGATCGACATGAAGCGCGAGAAAGGCACCGAGTATGAGGCCGTTGTAGAACGTCAGCAGGATAGCCGGCGCGCAGGCGAAAACGCCAAGGCCGAAGACGAAAATGGCGATCCGGGTGTTGTGCGAAAAGAGATAGGCCGCGAAGGCGCCGAGCCCGGACGTTCCGCTGTCGTGGCCGTAGATGGACGCCCGCAGGGAAGCGGTCGTGGCGCCGGGGCCCCGGCCATCGGCCATTTCGGACGGCATGAAGACGTAGAACCAGTCGTTGTTTTCGAAATAGAGCAGGTAGCCCGCCAGCGCGCCGAGCGTCATGAAGAGGAAGCCCAGCAGGATGAACAGCCAGCAGCGGCGCATCGCTTCGGGCGCGCCACGGGTCAGAATCCGTCCGAACAATCCACCGAGCCGCTCCTGCGGCGCGTAGACGCAAAGATAGGCGCGGGCCGTCAGGGCCTCCAGATAGCCGAGCAGGGCCTTGTCGAGCGAGATTTCCCGGGCGATGGCGAGCGATGTGGTGGCCTGCCGGTAGAGCGCGGCGAGGTCGCGCGTATCGGCGAATTGCATGCGCTGCAGTCCCTTGCTCTCCGCCGCCCGCACCAGGGTTTCAAGACGCCGCCAGTCGGCCTCGCGTTCCCTGCGGAACCGTGCGGAGCGGATGAGGTCCTGGCCGTCCATCAAATGAGCTCCCGTGCCTTGATCTCGAGATAGGTCGAAATCAGCCGTGCGGTAATCGCCTCGGGCCTGGCGTCGACGATGGTGACGCCCATGCGGCTGAGCCGTTCGAGAACCAGGCGGCGCTCGTGGATGGACTGGTTGGCCGCCACAAGCGCGGCGGCGCCGTTCAGGTCCTGAGGAGGGGTTTCCACCAGCGCTTCCAGCTCCGGGTCGCGGATGGTCACGAAGATCAGCAGGTGGCGCCTGGCGAGAATGGCGATGTTCTCGATCAGCAGTTCGGCCGAGGTGGTATCGATGAAATCGGTGAAAACGACGATCAGGCTGCGCTTGGGGGTGCGGGCGTTCAGTTCGCTCAAGGCCAGGGTGTGGTTCGTCTCGCGGCTGACATAGGAAAGCTCCGCCGTCCAGTGGCGCAGCCTCGCGAAGGCCGCGCGGCCCGGCGCCGGTGCCGCAAAACTGCGGGGTTTCACATCGTAGGAATAATAGCCGACGAGGTCGCCGCCGATAGCCGCGGCCCAGGCGATGGCCAGCGCCGCGGTGACGGCATGATCGATCTTCGGCAGACCGGCGATTTCCTCACGCATCAGATAGCCGTTGTCGAGTGCGACAATGACATGGTGGTTGCGCTCCGCACGCAGTTCCTTGGCTACGAGCGACCGGCGCCGGGCGGAGCGTTTCCAGTCGATGGTCTTGATGTCCATGCCCGGGACGAAGTCTCGCAGTTGCTGAAACTCGGATCCTTCGCCGATGGCCCGGTTCTCCTTGGCGCCGAAGAGCGTGGACAGGACCGTGGTCGTTATCTGTCCGGACTGGACGAGCCGGATGTTCGGGACCACACGGATCTCGGCACCGGCGTCCAGACGCGGCACGAATTCGAGCAGCTTCAGACGCGACTTCCAGAGCAGCCAGACATGCTCGAGGCGCCAGACACCGCGGCGTATCGCGCGGCAGCGAACTTCCGACGTGGCGCGGCCGCCCGAAGCGGGATGAAAGAGTGTTTCGCCGCTTCCGCCCAGCCCGGCCGGCCAGTCGAACCGGGCCCGCAGATCCCGGGGCGCCCTGTCGATTGCAAGGCGCAACGTGGCGGTTTCGCCGACAAAGATCTCGGGCGGCGTTTCGAAGGTCAGCGCCTTCGGGCGCCGGAAAGACAAGGCCAGGTCGCCGATCACCGCCACCGCCAGAAGGACCCACGGCACCACGGCGGCTTCGCGCACCGCGCCACCTGCCAGGACCGCGATCATCGAGAGGACGAGCGTAATCAGGGCGAGGGCAAGCAGTCTTTTTGACGGGCGGATCAGCGTGGGGCCTCGATCTGGTTGAGGATGTTTTCCAGAACCTGGGCGGGACTGCGGCCCTCGATTTCCGCGGCCGGGCCCAGGACAACCCGGTGGCGCAGGGTGGGCACGAAGAGCCGCTTGACGTCGTCGGGGATGGCATAATCCCGGCCGTTGATCGCAGCGGTGGCTCTGGCGGCGCTGGCAAGGGCGTCCGCCGCGCGGGTCGAGGCGCCGAAGGCGATTTCGGAGCTTTCCCGCGTCGCGCGGATGAGGCGGAGGATATAGGCGAGGATATCGTCCTTGAGAATGATCCCGTCGACCAGGGAGCGCGTTTCCGCCAGCGCCGCGGCGTCCAGAACCTTGGCAAGCGACGCCGTTTCCAGGCCCGCCTCCAGCGGTTCGGCGGCATGCTGGCGCAGGATGGCCATTTCGATGTCCTCGGGCGGAAAGTCGATCACCAGCTTGAACAGGAACCGGTCGAGCTGGGCCTCGGGAAGCGGGTAGGTGCCCTGTTGTTCGATGGGGTTCTGTGTTGCCACCACGATGAATTCCCGGCCGAGCGAATGATCGCTGCCGTCGATGCTGACAGTTCGCTCGCTCATCGCCTGCAGGAGGGCCGCCTGGGTTTTCGGGGGAGCGCGGTTGATTTCGTCGGCCAGCAGAACCTGGGAGAAGACCGGACCCTTGGTGAGAACGAAGGCATTGGTCCGGAAATCGAAGATCGAGGTTCCCAGAACGTCTCCGGGCATCAGGTCGGGGGTGAACTGGATGCGGCCGAAATCGAGCGCCAGTACGGCGGCGAAACTGCGGGCAAGCAGGGTCTTCGCCGTGCCGGGAGGGCCTTCGAGCAGCACATGACCGCGCGCGAACAGGGCGACCAGCAGCAGGTCGACAATGTCCTCCTGACCGAGGACGGTGCGTCCGATTTCCGCCCTCAAGGCGTCCGTGTGTTGCCGCAGGGCGTCAAGCGTCATGGTGTATTTGCTCCAGAACCTGTTCAAATTCGTCGATGAGCCGGATGGCTTCACTGGCCGGCAGATGGGCGGGAAGCCGCCGGATGTCGGCCAGAACCGTGCGCAGGCGGGCGGCTTCGGCCGGATGCCGGTGCTGGGCCGATTTGAGGAAGGCCTCTTCGCCGCCATAGTGGCGCGCATGGGCGGACCCGAAAAGGGCGGCGGCCGTTGCCGACATCCGCGCGGCGGCGTATTCGCGGGTCAGGGCGCCGTCCTGACCGGACAGCCGCATCAGCCGCGCCCTTGCGCGCACCGCAAGCAGCTTGCCGGCCCCCGGCGCCGCTGCTTCAAGGCGGATCGGCCCGGCGCGCAACGCCCCGCGCCAGAAAAACAGCAGGAAGGCCAGCGCGGCGCCAATCCACAGTGTCAGGAAGGGAGGGCCGAAAAAGCGGGCGAGATCCGCCCATGTCCGTTCGCGCTCGGGTTCGCTGACCGGATCGCGCAGCCAGGAATTAAGGCTGTAATCGATCATAACATTGCGGTCCGCCGCCTTGGAGCGCAGGAAATCCAGCGCGATTCGCGCGTTGTCTCCCAGGCGCAGACCGTGATTGTTGAGCAGATCCGGGTCGGACAGGACGAGAAGCCTCCGGCCCTGGTCATCGGCGGCTTTCTGGACGGGGCAGTCGGCCAGCAGCATGGCCTCCTCAGTGCCGATGATCGGGATGCAGTCGCGACCCTTGAACATCTGTGCCGCGTAAATCCGGGTGCGCAGGTCTTTTCCGTCGGTCGACCGGTACGGGAAATCCGTGAAGGGGGACTTCGCGTCGATCAGTTCGGGATTGATTTCATCGATAATCTTGCCGAGCGTTGACGCCAACCGGTCTCGATCCGCCTTCAGGACAGGATGGGCAAGTCCGGTCAGGCGCATCCCGCTGCGCCATTTCGGCAGGACGACCAGTGTCGGCACCGTTCGAGCCTTGATCGAGATGACGGACGTGTCGAGGTCGTATTCATCCTGTTGAAGCAACAGTTCCTGCTTGGTCGTCGCCGGAACGCGGTCGTCGTCAAGCGCGGTGTCATAGACCGGTACGACCAGAAGTCCGATCGATGTCTGGTCAATCGGCCAGCCGCCGGAGAAATTCTGCGCGCTCACGCCCTCTGAGGCCAGCCAGACCTGCAACCCGTCGAACCCGGCTGGAGAACTGCGCAGTGTCTGCTGCCGCTGCGAGAGAAGATACCACAGTCCGGCGATCCCTATGGCGCAGACGAGAACGATGACCACCGTTTCGATGCGCAGCGTGCCGGGCGTCCGGGCGGTCTCCGTTTCGCTCATGGTGTGCCCGGCCCCAGCAATTGTCTGCAGCCGGCAACATGTTGGCGAAACTCGTCTTCGCTCACATTTCGCCCACCGAACTGCACGCGCTCGCTGGCCATGACCAGAGAGCGGAGCGCGTCGAGCCGCGCCTGTCTGTCCGGAATATGGCGAAGCGCGTCGCGCGCGGTCCAGCTGCGCTGCATCAGAATGCCATTGGCGGCCACCGTCGCGGCGAGGGCCTTTCGCGCCAGTAGTACCAGCGCCCGCCGCCGGTCGTCGATGCGCAGGATTTCGTCCAGCGTGCCGAGCTTTTCGGCCCAGGCCGGGGCTTCTGGCCGGGCCTTGCGGCGTCCGCTGCCGGGATTGCGGGCGTCGCGCTTCAGGGAAACCGTCATGCGGCCGCCGAGACGCAGGAACAGATAGAGGATCGCGGCGAGTACGGCGCCGCTCACCACCAGGAAGGGCCAGTTGATATCGCCGGCCGGCCGGTCCGCCGCCGGTTGCCGCGGAGGCTCCGGTTGGAGCCCGGTGGTCAGCTCCGGTGCCGGAGCTGACGGGTCGTAATAGGCAACGTCCGCGGCGATGCGGCGCAGCCGGATCGATCGCAGGTAATCGCGTCCGGACTCACCGATCTCGACGGGTTCACGAACAGCGTCCTGCGCCAGCGATTGGGTCAGGGGAAAAAATACGATTGAAAGAACAAAAAAAACAAAAAAACAGCGCATGACTGTTTTTAACGTGCTTGCCCAACCCGGCGCAATAGAGCGTTTTGCCTTATCGGGACGTGCGGCCGGACGGGTGCTGGCGGTCCTGCTGAATCGCAAGATGACGTCCGGATCGACCGCCGCCGACGGGCATCTGTCCGTCGGCGGCGGTCATCAATCGATGCGGTTGGCGGTGCTCAAAAATGAACTGATTTTGGAGCAGCCGGTTTTTGCAGCGGCGGAGCGAACTTGGTGAGATCGATCCCTTCCACGGCAGCCTTGTATTCCTCAATACTCGGCGTTCTGCCAAGGACAGCGGAAAGCACGACAACGGGCGTCGAGGCGAGCAGGGATTCGCCTTTCTTCTCCGAGGAATCTTCAACGACACGACCTTTGAACAGACGCGTGGACGTCGCGAGAACCGTGTCGCCTTTCGCGGCTTTCTCCTGGTTCCCCATGCACAGGTTACAGCCTGGCCGCTCGAGGTAGAGGATGTTTTCGTAGTCGGTCCGGGCGGTGCTCTTCGGCGCGGCGTCGTCGAACTCGAAGCCGGAATACTTCTGGAGAATACTCCAGTCCCCTTCTTCCTTGAGTTCGTCGATGATGTTGTAGGTCGGAGCGGCGACCACCAGAGGCGCCTTGAACTCGACCTTGTCATTGGCCTTCTCAAGGTTCTTGAGCATCTGGGCAACGATCTTCATGTCGCCCTTGTGGACCATGCAGGAGCCGACAAATCCAAGATCCACCTTCTTCTCGCCCTTGTAGTAGGACACGGGCCGGATCGTGTCATGGGTGTATCTCTTGGAGACATCCGCATTGTTCACATCCGGGTCGGCGATCATCGGTTCGTCGATGAGATCGAGATCCACGACGACCTCGGCGAAATAGCTGGCGTTGTCATCCGGGGTCAGCGCCGGCTTCTCACCGGACCTGATCTGGGTAATCCGCTTGTCGGCAATGTCGATCAGTCCCTGAAGAACGCCGTTGCTGTTGTCCATTCCCTTGTCGATCATGATCTGAATGCGGCTCTTGGCGATCTCGAGCGAGCCGATCAGGGTGTCGTCGTTGGAAATGCAGATGGACGCCTTGGCCTTCATTTCGGCTGTCCAGTCGGTGAAGGTGAACGCCTGATCGGCGAGCAGCGTACCGATGTGGACCTCGATAATGCGTCCCTGGAAGACGTTGTCGCCGAATTGCTTCAGCATCTGGGCCTGTGTCGCATGGACCACGTCACGGAAATCCATGTAGTCCTTCATCTGGCCCTTGAAGGTCACTTTCACCGATTCGGGGATCGGCATTGTTGCCTCCCCCGTCGCCAGAGCCAGCGCAACGGTTCCCGAATCCGCTCCGAAGGCGACGCCCTTGGACATTCTGGTATGAGAATCGCCACCGATGATGATGGCCCAGTCGTCGACGGTGATGTCGTTCAGGACCTTGTGGATCACATCCGTCATCGGATGGTAGGCATCCTTCGGGTCCCGCGCCGTGATCAGGCCGAACTGGTTCATGAATTTCATCAGCTTGGGGATATTGGCCTGCGCCTTCAGGTCCCAGACCGACGCGGTGTGGCAGCCGGACTGGTAGGCACCGTCGACGGTGGGGGAAATCACCATCGCGGCCATGGATTCCAGCTCCTGGGCCGTCATCAGGCCGGTGGTGTCCTGCGAGCCGACGATATTCACCTTCACACGGACATCCGATCCCGCGTGCAGAACCTTGCCTTCGGTCACGCCGACAGCATTCGCGTTGAAGATCTTTTCGACGGCGGTCAGGCCCTGGCCCTCGTGAGACACTTCCTTCGACGGCGCGAACACCGGAGGCACATCGATGCCGAGGGTCTCGGCCGCGAGAGTCTGCAGTTTCTTTCCGAAGACGATCGCATAGGAGCCACCGGCCTTCATGAATTCAACCTTTTGGGGGTTCAGAGCCGAGGAGATATCGACAAGCTCTTCATCGCCGGCTTCATTGTAGAGCTTCCTGGTCTTCGTGTTGATGGTGAGGACGGTGCCCGTCTCGACAGAGTATTTCTGCTCAAGAACGGGGTTGTCATCATTGTTCAGAATTGGATTGCCGTCGTCGTCGAGTTTCTTGACCCAGTTCTTCAAGTCGATGCCGATGCCGCCGGTCACGCCGACGGTCGTCAGGAAAATGGGGGAAATGCCGTTCGTCCCGGCGACAACCGGGGCAATGTTCACAAAGGGAACATAGGGACTTGCCTGCTTGCCGGTCCACAGGGCGACGTTGTTGACGCCGGACATCCGGGAGGAGCCCACGCCCATCGTTCCTTTTTCGGCGATCAGCATCACGCGCTTGTCCGGGTGCCGCAGTTTCAGCGCCTCAATTTCCTTTTGTGCCGCCTCGGAAATCATGCACTTGCCGTGCAGCTCTCTGTCGGAGCGCGAATGGGCCTGGTTCCCGGGAGACAGCAGGTCGGTGGAGATATCCCCTTCGCCCGCGATATAGGTGACGACCTTTATTTCCTCGTCGAGGTCGGGAAGCTTGGTGAAAAACTCGGCCTGCGCGTAGCTTTCGAGGATGTCGCGGGCGATTTCATTGCCTGCTTTGTAGGAAAGCTTCAGCCGTTCCGTATCCGCTTCATAGAGATAAACCTGCGTTTTGAGGACTTCGGCCGCGTCCGTGGCGACGGACTGATCGTCCCCGAGGGCCAGATCGAGCAGAACCTCGACCGAGGGGCCGCCTTTCATGTGAGACAGGAGCTCAAAAGCGAAGGATTTCGGGATTTCTTCAACAACCGAGGTGCCGAGAATGATCTCTTTCAGGAATTTCGCCTTTTCACCGGCGGCGCTCGTCGTTCCGGGCAGGGTATTGTAAATGAAGAACTTGAGGGACTCTTGCCTGTGTTCGTGCCCGGGATCCTTGATCTGGGCGACGATCTCTTTGACGAGTGCGCCGTCTTCGATGGGCTTGGGATGCAGGCCCTGGCCTTTGCGAGTGTCGATCTCATTCAGGTAGTCTGTGTACAAGCTCATGATGATCCCGGCGTCCTGATGGTTTGATTGCAACATTTGCATCTGTGTACCGCGACTTCGATTGCAAATGTCTGAATCTCTGAATGAAGCTCGTCTACCGGGCCGCTGTCAGTCTGGCGAGCCGGGACAAGCTAGCTGAGCGCGGTCTTAGTTCAGTATACAATGGTATGCAATATGTTTATATATTCCGGATGCGGGATGCGGTTCGATTGCCGTATCAGCGGCCGGTGTGATGCCGGAGGCCGGAACACCCCTTTTCAAACAGCCGCGGCATCCAATTTATGGGTAAGGTGCGGCGAGGTGATGTCTGGTGAAGGCAGCCAAAGATTGCTATAGGGGCGGCGCATCGACTTGCGGCGGCGAATGAGGGAGAGGCTCTCTATCGCATACCCCGCGGAACTGCTTCGGATGGCAGAGCGTTTTGGTTATGCGTCCGGAGTGATGAGAGATTACGCCAGGTACCGGATCGGACGCGGCCCGGGCCTGCGGACACATTAGGAGATCGCGCGCAGTGACCCAGTCCCTCGATAGCTTCAAGTGTAAGAAAACACTGACCGCCGGCGGCAAGACCTACACCTATTTCTCGATTCCGGAAGCAGAGAAGAACGGCCTGGAAGGCGTTTCCAGACTGCCGTTTTCGCTGAAGGTCGTTCTGGAAAACCTGCTGCGCTTCGAAGACGGACGCACGGTCAAGAAGGAAGACATTCTTGCCTGCGCCGAGTGGCTGAAGACCCGCAAGTCCTCGCAGGAAATTTCCTACCGTCCGGCGCGCGTGCTGATGCAGGACTTCACCGGCGTTCCCGCCGTCGTCGATCTGGCCGCCATGCGCGACGCGGCCGTGAAGCTCGGCGGCGATCCGAAAAAGGTCAACCCGCTGGTGCCGGTCGACCTCGTCATTGACCACTCGGTGATGATCGACTATTTCGGCACCCAGGACGCCTTCAGGAAGAACGTCGAACTTGAATACCAGCGCAATCAGGAACGCTACGAGTTCCTGCGCTGGGGCCAGTCCGCGTTCGACAACTTCCGCGCCGTGCCCCCGGGAACCGGCATCTGCCACCAGGTGAATCTGGAATATCTCGCCCAGACCGTCTGGACGAAGGAAGAGGACGGCGAAACCCTCGCCTATCCCGACACGCTGGTCGGCACGGACAGCCATACCACGATGGTCAACGGCCTGGCGGTTCTGGGCTGGGGTGTGGGCGGCATCGAGGCGGAAGCGGCCATGCTCGGCCAGCCGATCTCCATGCTGATCCCGGAAGTCGTCGGTTTCAGACTGACCGGCAGGCTGAATGAAGGCATCACCGCGACCGACCTTGTGCTGCGCGTCGTCGAAATGCTGCGTAAAAAGGGCGTTGTCGGCAAGTTCGTCGAGTTCTACGGACCGGGCCTCGACAATCTCAGCCTGGAAGATTCCGCCACCATCGCCAACATGGCGCCGGAATACGGCGCGACCTGCGGCTTCTTCCCGGTCGATGCCGATACGCTGAAATATCTGCAAGCCACCGGCCGCGACAAGGACCGCGTCGCGCTGGTCGAGGAATATGCCAAGGTTCAGGGCATGTTCCGTTCGGGCAGCGAGGAGCCGGTCTTCACCGACACGCTGGACCTCGATATCTCCACGGTCGTTCCCGCCATCTCCGGACCGAAGCGTCCGCAGGACCGCATCAACCTGTCCGATGCCGCGGCCGGCTTCGCAACAACGATGGCTGAGGAGTTCAAGAAAGCGGACGAGCTGTCCAAGCGCATTGCCGTGGAAGGCAAGGGCTTCGATCTCGGCCATGGCGATGTGGTCATCGCTGCGATCACCTCCTGCACCAACACCTCCAACCCGTCTGTGCTGATCGGCGCGGGACTGGTTGCCCGCAACGCCTTGAAGAAGGGTCTCAAGGTCAAGCCGTGGGTGAAAACCTCGCTGGCACCGGGTTCCCAGGTGGTGACAGACTATCTGGAAAAGGCTGGCGTCCAGGACGATCTCGACGGTCTCGGTTTCACGCTGGCCGGCTACGGCTGCACCACCTGTATCGGCAACTCCGGACCTCTGGACCCGGCGATTTCCAAGGCGATCAACGATAACGACATGATCGCCTGCTCGGTGCTGTCCGGCAACCGCAACTTCGAAGGCCGGGTGAACCCGGATGTGCGCGCCAACTACCTGGCCTCGCCGCCGCTGGTCGTCGCCTACGCCATCGCCGGTAACCTGAACGTCAACATCACCGAGGATTCCCTTGGCGACGATCAGGACGGCAACCCGGTCTATCTGAAGGACATCTGGCCGACCACGGCGGAGATCACCGATCTGATCCGGTCCTCCATCAACGAGGAAATGTTCCGCGAACGTTATGGCGACGTCTTCAAGGGCGACGAGCACTGGCAGGCGATCAAGGTGGAAGGCGGCATGACCTACGGCTGGCCGGCTGCCTCGACCTATGTGCAGAACCCGCCCTATTTCGAGGGCATGACCATGGAGCCCAAGCCGCTTCAGGACATCGAGGGAGCCGCCGTCATGGGCCTGTTCCTCGACAGTATCACCACCGACCACATTTCTCCTGCCGGTAACATCAAGGCCGACAGCCCGGCCGGCACCTACCTTGCCGAGCACCAGGTCGCCCAGAAGGACTTCAACTCCTATGGCGCCCGCCGCGGCAACCACCAGGTGATGATGCGCGGCACCTTCGCCAACATCCGTATCAAGAACCAGATGGTTCCGGGTGTCGAAGGCGGCGTCACCATGAAGGACGGCGAGAAGAAGTGGATCTACGACGCCTGCATGGAATACCAGGAAGCCGGTATTCCGCTGGTCGTCTTCGCCGGCAAGGAATACGGCACGGGATCTTCCCGGGACTGGGCCGCGAAAGGCACCACGCTGCTTGGCGTCAGGGCCGTGATCGCCCAGTCGTTCGAGCGTATCCACCGCTCCAACCTGGTCGGCATGGGCGTCATCCCGCTCACCTTCAAGGAGGGCGAGAGCTGGCAGTCGCACAACATCACCGGCAAGGAACGCGTAACCATCCTGGGCATCGCCGACATCAAGCCGCGCCAGATGATGGATGTCGAAGTCACCTACGAGGACGGCACCACCAAGACCATCGAGTGTCTGTGCCGCGTCGATACGCTGGACGAACTGGAATACATCAAGGCCGGCGGCATCCTGCACTACGTGCTGCGCAACCTTGTGACGAGCTGATTGCTCTGACGATCGAATAGATGAAGAATTGAGCGGGCCCTTCGGGGCCCGTTTGCTAGCAGACGAATTTGTATTTACGGTGCAGAAGATTTGACTGCCTAGGTGGCATTATGAGGGTAGAGATTTGCGAAGGTTAAATGCGTTTGTCACATGGACGGTTTTTTTAAGCGCTTTGATAGTTTGTGATCCAGCCAGAGCAGAGCGTTTCGTTTCGTGCGTTCAAGAACAACTGACAGATGCTGGATATGATCCGGGGCCTATTGATGGTCTGTTGGGACGGAAAACAACCAATCAGCTTGAAAAGCTGAAAAAGGAATATCCGACGATTCAAGACCTTCCGAATATTTCTACTGCAAATGCCTCTGTTTATTGTCGCGCTATAGGATTGGCGCGAGCAAACAAAGTGGGATGGACGGAAGATCGTGAACTCATCAAACTGGTTCTGGGAAATGAGATCAGCCCTGAAGGAGTGCGTAAGTTAAAATCTGTTTTAGATGACGTACTGGAATTCTATGGCAATCAGTTGGGAGTGAATATTCCAGGTCAAATTACTATAGTAGCATCAGCAGATGTAGATGAAGCTGCAAAGCTCGCAAGTAACGAACTGAGAGCGCAGCGCGCGCATTATAAAATTGTAAAAGAATTTACAAATTGGTGCCGAGGTTATTCTTATTGTGGAAAGTCATACGCGGGTGTGATCGCGATAAGTTTTTCAGAGTTGTCTGGATTTCCAATTACAGACGTTCGCAGATTGCTTACGCATGAACTGGCGCACGAGATACAAGCTCAGTATGTGGGTAACTTTCGAGCCCGTGGAGAAGAGCGCCAGGTTCAAGCAAGGGGGCCTAAATGGTTGACGGAGGCGCTGGCGATCGCATTGGAAAACAAATTTATATTCCCAGATAAAGAAGCCGATTATCATGTTTCCAGATTTCGAAACCGAGCAACCTATAAGACTGAGAGGCTTAAAGAACTTTATTATCAGACATCTTCTGGAGATAGCGACTTCAGAGATTATAGCTCTTATGCGGGATTCTTATTGGTTGCTAGAAGTTCGAATAAAAAAATAATTGAATTCTGGCAAGAGACTCCTTACGTCGGTTGGGAGAAAGCATTTAGTACTTCGTTTGGGTTGTCAGTGGAAGAATTCTATAAGTACTTTGGTGAAAATTGAACTATAATAACTGTGAAATTAAAGATATTTTTACAGGATTATTTATTTAATAAGTTGAATGGAGCGCAGTGAGTGAAATGCGAAATAAGTTCCTGACGCTTCGAGTATATTCTACGCTCTAATATTTCGATGTCGTCGAAGTCCAGTCGTGTTGGCAAACATCAAGGCTGGCAGGCATCCTGCATTATTTGCTCCGGAACCCGGTGACGATCTGATTGTTCGGGCTTTCCGTCAGTCAATGATTTGAGCGGGCCCTTCGGGGCCCGTTTTTTCGTCAGGGGCCCCCGGTTTCACGTCAGTCCGTCGAACGTCCCGGCGAGGATTGCCAGCGGCGCGGAAACAATGTTCCATACTGCCGGTCATTTTCAGTTTGTTATTTTTGGGAGGATTTCATGAAACCGATTTTTACGGCAATGCTTTTCCTGGGTGTTTGCGGACGGGCCGCACTTGCGGATCCGTGCCAGGACAGGTTCACCGAACTCTACCTGCAACACGACCAGGGCATCCCGACGAAAACGGTGGCGACTACCGTGTTCAAGGGCGCGCCACCCTCGACCAACGAATTCCTCTATTCCAGTTCGGATCATTACATGACCGTGCCGATCGCTCCGCCCGGTCCGTGGGTGCTGGGCTATCAAAACGTGCTCTACCAGTCCGGGGACGAGGGCAAGACCTGGCAGAAGGTCAGGGAGATGGATTCCAGCCAGAATGCGGACAAGGCACGTGCCGGCAAGCTGGCCAATGCCGAAACCATCCGCAACGCGGCGTGCGGCGAAGCGGACCTGGGTGGTGAAGTTGTTGACGTTGCGGCAGCGGATATCACCGTAAGCCAGGGCATGGTCACGGAGAACCGCTATACCTACTGGGTCCGGCGCAGCGACGGTTTCATCGTCAAGGCGACCTATGACATCAAGGCGCCGGGGTTGGAGATGCTGACGATGCAGGTCATCGAAAAGGCACCCGGACTGACGTTGCCCGCACCGGAGTGAACCCGGGTTTTCCGGCGCTCTGCCGGCGGGTGTCCGCATTCGTCCTTGGTGATCCGGTAAAACCTGTGATTAATTTATATCTCCGGACAATCCAGACGGGAACGGGGACATGGTCAATCTAGTTGTGTGTTGCGATGGAACCTGGGCGACACCGGACAATATGGATGAAGGTATACCGGCCCCGACGAATGTGGTGAAAATTCACGCCTCTATCAGCGGAGCCGATGCTTCCGGCGGCAGGCAGGAGAAGTATTATCACGCAGGCGTCGGGACGGAGGGCGGCTGGTGGAAAAGGCTTCTTGGCGGCGGCATGGGCGACGGACTCGACCGCAATATCAAGAGTGCCTACAGATGGCTCGCGGGGATCTATCAGCCGGAAGACGCCCTCTTCCTGTTCGGCTTCAGCAGGGGCGCTTACACTGTCAGAAGCCTGGCGGGAATGATCTCCGCCTGCGGTCTGCTCGATTTGACTGAAGAGGGATTGTCCGACGAAGTGGTCTGGGCGCGGGTGGACGAAGTTTTCGCCAATTACCGCAGGAAAAAGGACGACCGGAGAAGCCTGAGGCACCTGCCGTTTCACAATAACGGGCCGGGACTGGACGGCGCGGGGAAGACGCCCGTTCACTTTCTCGGCGTGTGGGACACCGTCGGGTCCCTCGGCATTCCCGATGAACTTGCGCTGCTGAACCTCTTCGACGACCCTGCGAAGCATTCCTTTCACGATGCGGAGCTGAGTGACACCGTTGCATTCGCGCGGCACGCCATCGCAATCGATGAGCCCCGTTCGACCTTTTCTCCAACCTTGTGGACGAAGGCAGCGGCGGAGACGGACGTCAGGCAGATCTGGTTTCCCGGTGCGCATTCCGACGTGGGCGGAGGCTATGCCCGCATGGGGCTTTCAGACGGCGCTCTGAAGTGGATGATCGAAGAGGCAAAGGCTTGCGGTCTTGTCTTCCGGGCCGCGGCCGTGGCCCAGCTCGATCCGGACCCGCAGGACGTGCTGCATGATTCCGTCATCGGTTTCTACAAAAAGCTGAGGTCCCGGCCGCGAAGCGTGCCCTGTCTTACGGCCCCGAAATCAAAGACATTTTTTCATTCCTCCGCCCTGAAGCGGCACAAAAATCCGCCTTTGACCCAATCCGTCTACTGGCCGACGCAACGGCTGGACAAGGGACAGAAACTCACGTTGGATATCTTCGCGCGTGAAAAATGGAATGCGACCGGGCTGTTTCTGAAGGCCGACGAAGACTACCTGTTCACGGCGTCGGGCCAGTGGGTTGATGCCACCATCAAATGCGGCCCGGAGGGCACGAAGGACGGAAAATTCCAGGCGGGCGAAGTTATTCACCTGGCCGCTTCCGCCTGGGGGCAGGTGGAGAAACTGTTCAAGACCTTGTCCGGTAACCCGCAAACGGATTTCCGGCTGACCCGCCGGGAAGGAGACCTGCCCTGGTTTTCGCTCGTGGGTGTCGTCGCCAACGGCATCAGTACGGATGATACGGGAAACGCGGTCCCCCATGAAAGCATTCTGATCGGCAAAGGCGAGCGCTTTTCCCCGAAAGGGGACGGATATCTTTATGCCTTCGCCAACGATGCCTGGCAGGCTTATGGCAATAACCGCGGCAGCGTGAAACTGACGGTCGAGCGGGTCAGGTAGCCTCTTTCCTCAAGCAGGCGGCCGGGTGTCCCGACCGCCTGCTTGAGGTTTTCAGGGCTTTCCTACAGCTTCAAATTCAGGTCGATCACCGCCCGCTTGCCGATCCGGTTCGGGCCCCAAGAGGCTTCGATCTTCTTTTTCGGATTGGCGGGGTCGCGTGCCTGGACCTTGACCACATAGGGGCCGTCCACCGGCACTGAATAGCCGCCGCTTGGTGGAAAGCGGGATTTGTTCGGGAAAAACAGAGACTTCAAAGGGGTCATCTTGCCATCTCCGGCTATCGTGCCGATGATCGCTTTCCACCAGGACAGCGATGATGAAGAGCAAGAAAACCGCCTTGAAGGACTCGTTGTAGATCTCGTCGCTGCCGAAAGCGCCTGGTCCGTCGCGCATATCGATCTTTACGGTCACGGTCTCATCCGGCTTGCCGGTGAGTTTGTAGGTGACGGTGTCGGCGGAGACTTTCCCTTGCTTGGGCGGGAGGTATATCAGCGCCCTCATAACCGGCACGCAGGAACAGATGCATTCGGCCTATGGGATGCCTGCACAGGTCGAATGAACGCCTGAAATCCGTTTACGAGATACGCTGCTGACCGACCGACATAAGTTGGCAATGCCCGTCGGCAGCCGGTTCAGTGTCCGGCTGCCGACGCCCGCACTTGTTTAGCGTGGCGGGTTTACAACAATGTAATTTACGGTCGTACCCTGGTATTGCGGTGCATACCAGGCGTTGCCGCATTGTTGATAGACAATGCCGTTGACGACCACCTGGGAACAACCGGAGGGTAGCGACGCGACGATCGTGCCAACTGCGACAGCCGCCGCGGTAATTGCAGCTGCCGTTGCAACCGGATGGTGACGATTGTCATAGTAATGGCTGTCAACATTGATGTTGGTATTCCGGTTGATGTTTACGTCAACGTTCTTGCGGTTCACCACGGTATTGTTCCGGTTCACCACAGTGTTGTTGACCTGGCGGTGAACACCGCCACCGCCCGCACGGTTGTTCACCGTGTGGCGTCCGCCACCTCCACCGCCGCCACGATGACCACCTCCACGGGCTTCCGCGTGGTCGGTGCTTGCAAGATGGACCGTCGCCGGAACGAGGCCGTAAATCAGGAATGCCGAAAGGGCTGATATCAGGATTTTGCGCATGATCGGTTGTCCTCCCGGGTTATTGGTCAGCGGTTTTTGCAGTGTAGATGCTGATCTTTTCAGCCCCCTCCGGCGGGGCAAAACTGAAGACCGATGCATCGAACGTCGCTTCAGGTGTCATGTCGATGACAGCTGAATATTGAGGTCTGGCAGGTTGTGACAAGTCGACAATGGCCAGCTTGCAAGGAAGCTTCTTGTCTCCTTGCGTGATCCAGATCTGCCAGCTCACATCGTCCTGCGCGAAGACATACTGGTCGCACAGGCGGCCACCAATATTCGCAGGTCCGACCATGGTGGCAGACGTCACATCGGCGAGATTATCCTCATCGGTTCCCCAAAAGAACAGGTCTGCAAGCGGGAGCTGAAGATCATGCTGTTCGGCGGCCTTTTGCAGCGTTTCGCGGATTGTCGCGGGAGCCTCGAACTGGGCGTAGTAACCGAGTGTTTCGCCGTAGACCGTAACCGTCAGACCGTCGTAGGTGATGCTGCGATGAAGATCCGCGCCATCAATTTCGGCGCGCAAGCCGTCCGGAACACGCGCAGAAATCGTGACTTCCTCGTTTCTTTGAACGAGAATTCCGTCGCTGACGACGTCGTCATAGGCAACGTCGGCGTGGATGCCGAAACTTTTCAGTTCACGCAGCTGCCTGCCCATTTCGGATACGGCGGCAATGGCCGTTTGTGTTGCTTCGTCATGGGAACTATCTGCCGCCATTGCAGCGGGTGCCTGTCCAAGCGCAGCCAACAGACCGACAAGAACAGGGACGGAAGCATTCCTTCCGGTATTTGTCATTCCTACCTCCAAAAGCACGTTTGCTTTACATGTATCAGGAAAAACTAGTCGCGCCGTGACATTCGATCAGCAATGCCTTTGGGCCGCATAAAACGTGTGTCCTCTCCAGGGTCTGTTTTCATAAGAAATGCATATGACAAGGGGAAAACTGATTGATCTTGGAGTGGTGAAACATCCGATTTGCGTTCCGTACGCAGGATGCTCCGGTGAAATATGTCATCTGAACTTTGCGGACGGCCGGAACCCGCCACCATCCGAATAACACCCTGTAGCTTTTGCGAGTCTTGTGTCGACTTGATGCAGTGCCGGATTTTCGGTCCGGTCCGGCGCTTCAGGCCCAGATCGCCATCCTTAGTCCGCGCTCGTCTCGCCGATAGTCTTTCGGAAACGGTTCCGCCTGTCCAAGGAAAATCCGCTCCGCGATCAGGCTGTTGGCGGCTGCGTCCAGGAGATCGTCGCGGCCACAGCCGCGCGGCGGCTTTTGATCCAGGAAAGCCCGGTCTAGGCCTTTCGACACCATCAGATCGCGGCGCTGATCGAGACCTTCCGGATTGGGGCGGCTCTTGATTTTTTTCGGCAGGCTCATTTCCCGCTTTCCGTTCAGCCTCCAGAAGGCGAGTTCCGGGTGGACCTCGTAGACGCGGGCTTCAAGCTCCGCCGTCATCAGGGCGTCGATCTCGCGGATCTTCGGAAAAAGATGAAAGCACTGTTTGGAGACTTTTTTGGGCGGTTGCGACGTCTTCTGCGCCGTTTCACAGGCGGCCGGGTAATCGTCCTCGTAGACGGCGGCGCGCGAAGGCACGGTGAAGACAGAGGACTGCCGCAGTCCCAGATGGTTTCTTGCCGCTTTTTCCGGGCCGCGGCCCTCGGGGCCGATCCAGTCCGGCAGGCCGATGGGCATGTCGACCGCGATGATCCGCGCAACAGGTGCGACACCGAGCAGATCGGAGAAAGCCGGGAACAGCCGGAGCTGCAGCTCCCGAGGGTTATTCAGATTGCGCAGAACGGCGATCCAGCCGGCCTTGCAGCCGTCGACGCCGGCCACCCACAGGTCGGCGCTGTCAGGCACGGGCCCTGGATTCCAGGACCCGGCGCGAGGTCACAAGCGCCATGGCCCGGACGACCGATTGCTGTTCCTCGGCGAAGAGCAACTCGTCGGCGCCCTTCTTGACGCTTCTGGCAACCAGTTCGAAAACGGAAGCGGAGGCGTGCTTGAGCGCTTTCTCGTCGTCCTGTCCGGCGAGCAGATTAGCAAGAAACAGCCCGGCAATCAGATCGCCGGTTCCCTTGGGAGGATCGGTGATGACGGCATGTTCCGCGGCGACGGCGCCGCGCGGCCCGGCGAGCAGGTTGGCAATGGCATTGCGGCGGAGCGCCGGTGAGGAGGTGACCAGGACGCGCTCGTTGCCGAGATGGCGCGCGGCGGCCAGCGCCTGCAGCTCGCTCTCGATCTCCCGTCCGGTCAGCCAGCCGAGCTCGAAACAATTGGGCGTGACGATATCCGCCAGCGGGATCAACCGGTCCCGTATGGCCTCGGCGGTCGCCTCGGGCACATAAAGCCCGCTGCCCCCGGCTGGAGAATAATCGCCGATGACCGGATCGCAGAGATAGACTGCCTGCGGATTGGCCTTTCTGACCGCCTTCACGATGCCTTCAATGGCTTCGGCCTGCTCAGCATTGCCGAGATAACCGGAGATGACCGCGCCGAGTTCGCCAAGTCCGGGCGAGGCGGCAAGATCCCGCGCAATCGCGGCAAAAGCATCGGACGGCGGGACGATCCGCGTGCCGCTGCCCTGGCCCGGGTGCCAGGGCAGCAGAATGGTTGGCAGGAACCAGACGTCGTGACCGATCCGCTCCAGCGCGAAGGTCAGCCCGCGACCGCTGATGCCGCCACGCACGACTTGCGAGGTGATGACAAGGATCGGCTTTTTCTGCGGCACGGGGGCTCCCGGCGGTTGCGTCATCGTCGGCTACTTTCTGGAGGGTCAGGCGGCGTCGGAAGAGGATTTGCTGCCGGTGCCGTAGCGCTTTTCAATGTAGTCCAGCACCATTTTCTTGAATTCACCCGCGATGCCGGAGCCGCGCAGCGTGGTGACCTTCTCGCCATCCACGAAAACCGGCGCGGAGGGGGTTTCGCCGGTGCCGGGCAGTGAAATGCCGATATCGGCGTGTTTGGATTCACCCGGTCCGTTGACGATGCAGCCCATCACCGCGACATTGAGGCTTTCGACGCCGGGATACTCTTCGCGCCACTTCGGCATGGAAACGCGGATATGGTCCTCGATGTCGGACGCCAATTCCTGGAACACTGTCGATGTGGTGCGCCCGCAGCCGGGGCAGGCGGCGACGACCGGCACGAAGGCGCGGAAGCCCATCACCTGCAGCAGTTCCTGCGCGACCTGCACCTCGCGGGTGCGGTCGCCGCCCGGCTCCGGCGTCAGCGACACGCGGATCGTGTCTCCGATGCCCTGCTGCAGCAGGATGCCCATGGAGGCGGCCGAGGAAACAATGCCCTTGCTGCCCATGCCGGCTTCCGTCAGGCCGAGATGAAGCGCGTAGTCGCAGCGGCGGGCAAGGTCGGCATAGACGGCGATCAGGTCCTGAACCTGGCTGACCTTGGCGGACAGGATGATCTTGTCGCGGCCCATGCCGAGGGCTTCGGCGCGTTCGGCGGACAGGATGCCGGACTGGATGATCGCCTCACGCATCACGGCGGCGGCCGAAACCGGCCTGGCGCTTTCCGCGTTCTGGTCCATCAGCTTTGTCAGCAGTTCCTGGTCGAGCGACCCCCAATTGACGCCGATGCGGACCGGCTTGTCGTGTTTCAGGGCAATCTCGATGATCTGGGAGAACTGCGTGTCGCGCTTGGCCTTGAAGCCGACATTGCCCGGATTGATCCGGTATTTGTCGAGAGCCGTGGCGCAATCGGGATAGTCGCTCAGAAGCTTGTGGCCGATATAATGAAAATCGCCGACCAGCGGCACATCGATGCCGAGGCGGTCCAGCCGCTCGCGGATGCGCGGCACCTGGGCCGCGGCTTCCGGCCGGTCGACGGTGATGCGCACGATTTCCGAACCGGCCCGGGCGAGCGCCGAAACCTGGGCAACGGTTGCATCGGCGTCGGCGGTGTCGGTGTTGGTCATCGATTGCACGGCAACCGGCGCGCCGCCGCCAACCAGAACATTGCCAACCATCACGCCAATCGATTTGCGGCGGGGCAAGGCTTTTGCGAAGTCGTCGATCATGACAGGAACCAAAGGGTCATTGGGATTGAGCTCATGGACACATACATGAGGGAACTCGGTCCGCTTTTCCAGCGCATGATTAGGGGGTGAGGCGAAAAAGGGCAATGGGGACGGTCCGTACCTGGTGAATGCGGCTGTTTTTCGTCAGGAGACAGGCGGAGCGTCAGGCCAGGTGCGCGCGAGCGGAAAATGCCCGATGCGGTGCTGGCGCGGTCCGGCAAAACCGGTATCCTGCCGCAAGCTCGGTCAAACCCCCTGAGGACAGCTCATGTTCATCACGGTCCTGGAAAGGTCCCTTTCTCTGGCACAACACAATATGGGCACGCTGTTGCGCACCGGTTGGGCCTATATCGTGTTGCTCATTGCCCTCAATTTCGCCATCGGCGGTGTCCTGATGCCGGAAAGCGGGTTCAAGACAGTGTCCTACATGACCGAACCGGTGGCGGCCGTTGATGAGGGCGCACTGCGTCTGCTGGCGGCGGCCGCCAATCTGCTGGTCGGCTTTTCGATCGCCATCGCCTATGTCCGCAGGATCCTGATCGACGCAGGGGACTTTCCGCTCACGTTCGGCGGGCGCACCGCCCGGGTGATCCTCAACCAGATCATTCTTGCCCTGATTGGCCTCCTGTCGCTCATACCTCTGGCGATTGTCGCGCTGCTTCTTGCCGCCGTGACGGCGGGCGTGGGCCTGCTGCTTTTCTTTCTGGCGCCCTTCATCGCATTGATGGTGGTTCAGCGGTTCTCGGTCATCCTTCCGGCCGCGGCGCTCGACGACCCGCTCACCTTGAAGGAAAGCTGGCGGGCAACGTCCGGGCTCGGCTGGGCCATGGCGTTTTCCGCCCTGGTCATGAGCCTGCTCGCCGGGTTTCTGGTGTTTGCCTGGGCGTTGCTGCTGGGCATCAGCGACGGGCTGATGCCTGCGAGCGTGCTTTGGCAGCAGATCCGCTCTGCGGTGTTTCCAATGGGAACGATGCTGATCCTGGTCTGGGTATTCGCCAGTTTCCACGCGACTTTCTACGGGCTTATCCGGGAACGTTTCGCCGGCCGGCTCGGCCTGAAGCCCGCCGATTACACCAAGGCGGATGAACAGAAGACCGCCGCAAGCGCCCGAGCCCGCAAGGCGCTCGACGGTGTCCGGCGTCTGCGCCGCCGGTAGAAATCCATTCATCCCGAAGCGCGACAGGCTTCAGGGCGGTGGCGTGCTTGTCGCTTTTGTCATTGCTATGTTGCGGTGCGACACTAACTGGTGGAATGATGCACCGGAAAATTTATCAATCCTCGGGAGTTCCCTCATGCTTTCCAATAAAACTGCCGTTGTAACCGGATCCACTTCGGGAATCGGCCTTGGCTGCGCCCGTGCCTTTGCCGAAAAAGGCGCCAATGTCGTTATCAACGGCCTGGGCGATGCGGATGAAATCGAACGGACACGCGCTGCCATCGAGGCCGATTTCGGTGTCCGCTGCGTGTATTCTCCCGCCAACATGCTGAAGGGTGACGAGATCGCCGGCATGATTTCCGACGCGGAAAAGGAATTCGGGTCGGTCGATATCCTGGTCAACAATGCCGGCATTCAGTTCGTCTCACCGGTGGACGAGTTTCCGGTCGAAAAGTGGGACGCGATCATCGCGATCAACCTGACGTCGGCCTTTCACGGCATCCGGGCCGCCCTTCCGGGCATGAAAAAGAAGGGTTGGGGCAGGGTCATCAACACCGCTTCCGCGCATGCACTCGTCGCTTCGCCCTTCAAATCCGCCTATGTCGCCGCCAAACACGGCATCGCCGGCCTGACGAAAACGGTCGCGCTGGAAGTTGCCGAACAGGGGATCACCGTGAACGCGATTTGCCCCGGCTATGTCTGGACGCCGCTCGTGGAAGCGCAGATCCCCGACACGATGAAGGCGCGCGACATGACCGAGGAAGAGGTCAAGAAAGACGTGATGCTGGCCGCCCAGCCGACAAAGAAGTTCGTGACCATCGAACAGGTCGCCGGGTATGCGGTGTTCCTGTGCTCCGACACCGCCTCTTCGATCACCGGCTCTATCCTGCCGATCGACGGCGGATGGACCGCGCAATAAAGGTTCCTGGTAATTCGAGGTCCTTTTGAAGAGGGCACAAGGAGGCCGCGGTGGCAGCACCCAAAAAGATAAACCTCGCCCTTCAGGGCGGCGGTGCGCATGGCGCGTTTACCTGGGGTGTTCTGGACTGGTTTCTGGAAGACAACCGGTTTGTCATAGATGCGATTACCGGAACATCCGCAGGCGCGATGAATGCGGTTGTTCTGGTCAGCGGCATGGAGGCCGGCGGCGAGGCGGGTGCGCGGGAAAGCCTGGAAAATTTCTGGTACGAGGTCAGCAGGCAGGCCCAGTTCAGTCCGATCCAGCGCTCTCCCCTGGATGTCCTCCTTGGCCAGTGGAGCCTCGATTTTTCTCCGAGCTATCTTTATTTCGACGTGATGTCGCGGTTTGCCTCGCCCTATGAACTCAACCCGTTCAACGTCAATCCCCTGCGCGACGTGGTGGCGAATATCGTCGACTTCGACAGGGTTCATAATTGCGATGCGGTGAAGCTGTTCGTTTCCGCGACCAACGTGTTCACCGGCAAGATCAGGATCTTCACCCACAAGGAAGTGACGCTGGATGCGGTGATGGCCTCCGCCTGCCTGCCGCATCTCTATCAGGCGGTGGAAATTGACGGCGAACCCTATTGGGACGGTGGTTACATGGGCAATCCACCGCTTTATCCGCTGTTTTACGAGACCGGAACACCGGATGTGGTGCTGATCCAGATCAATCCGGTGGAGCGGCGGGAGGTGCCCAAGAGCGCGCGGGAAATCCTCAACCGTGTCAACGAGATCAGTTTCAATTCGACCCTTCTGCGGGAACTCAGGGCCATCAACTTTGTGACACGCCTGATCGAAGAAGGGAAACTGTCGCCGGAGGACTACATGAAGGTGCATATGCACCGGATTTCCGCGGTTGAACTGAAACCGCTCCAGGCCTCGTCGAAGCTGAATGCCGAATGGTCCTTCCTGACCGAGTTGCGCGACATCGGCCGCAAGACCGCCCGCGAATGGCTTGACCGTCACTACGACGATATCGGCAAACGCTCTACGATAGACCTGCAGGCCGAGTATTCGTGAGCCGGCGCAGCCCGCCGGGAGCGGCGGTGTTAACTTTCTCTTAGCCACGTTCGCAGGTAGCGTTGCAGAATGCGAGGCAGGGTGGAGGAGCATTCTCAAACGAAATCAGCATGTTGTGCATTGCGCGCCTGATAAAACCAGATCTGGGTATTTTCGGGAAAAAACAATTTGGCAAGGCTTTTGCGATTGGATTGGCACGCTGATTGTCAGGTAGTGCGTCGTCAGCGAAAGATGGACGGAAGAAGCGGGCAAATGCGACCCCGCCCGCTTCTTCCCTCCCGCGACGATCCGGCAGGTTCCGCTCACCGGAATTCGCCCTGACCCGCAATTTCCGCGACAGACCTCATGTCTTTTTCATATAAATTCGATTTTTCGGATGGTAACTGTTCTTAAATTGCCGTCTTGGCGACCTATTTCTAGAACACCTTGCCTGTGTTCATGCGAACGCAGGCAAGGTGTTCTAGACTCTTTAGGATCGGTCAACTTTCTGCTTTCGACGCACAATCAAATGAAGGCAGGCCGTTGTTTTCAGCTTACGGGAAAAGGGATTTGCGATGAGCGACAGGATGAGCCGGTTTCTGGCAAGTTGCCTCGGTGCGCTGACGGTCGTGGCCGGTTCGATGAGCGCCGTTGCGGTCGAGGCCATGGCTGCGAGCGACGAAACGCGCATCGCGGAGATCACGGCTCAAGGGGGATGCCCGCGCTGCGATCTTGAACTTGCCGAGCTCCGGGGGCTGTCTCTTGAGAAAGCCAATTTTAACCGGGCGATCCTGCGCGAAGTGGACCTGAAGGAAGTGGCGCTTCCGAACGCGGATTTCCGCTATGCTGATTTCCGGCGGACGGAGGCGGAGCGCGCGGACTTCTCCGGAGCCGATTTCTCAAATGCCAGCATGCGGTCCGTCGATCTGGAAAAGGCCAATCTGACGAACGCCAATTTTCAGGAAGTCGACCTGAGAGAATCGGACATGAATTCCAGCAACGTTTCGGGCGCGAATTTCGACGGGGCGGACCTCAGGAATGTCACTCTGGTCCGTTCCGTCGCGCTTGGAGCGTCGTTCAAGGACGCGAAAATGGATGGTATCAATCTTGAGCGTGTCGATCTGGGCGGGGCGAATTTGCAGAACGCTCGTCTCCGCCAGGCAAAACTCGACCGCATCAGCGCGCACAATGCGGACTTCTCAGGGGCGGATTTTTCCGGTGTCCGGCTGGTCAGTTCCGATCTGACCGGCGCAAACCTGACCGGCGTCGATTTTGACGGCGCCCTGTTGCGCCGGACCCGTCTGCCGGGGGCCGATCTGACGGGCGCTAAAAACCTGGACCCAAGCCGGATCCTGGGCGCCTGCGGCGACGCAACCACCAAACTTCCAAGCGGCATAGAGCTGATTGAATGCACGTATTGAAAGCTGCGGCACCTGACGTGAATTGAGGCGCGGTTCTGCCGCGGTCGATTTGGCGCCGAAGCCCGGCAATATCCCGCTTCCTCTCTCAGAGAGGGGGCGTGCAAACCGCTATACCCGAGAAATTGTCAAACGCCTTCGCTGACCGAACCTGTTGACCTTTGTCCGGAAGCTCTCAGAACATTTGCGGAAAAGCGCGGCCTGAAGCGTATCGCGTTAAATTGAATTCAGGAAATCGCCCGAACGCATTTGCAATGCAAACGCTGCCTCGGGCGGTCCTCCTGAAACCATGAATCCATGAATCCGCTTAAACGCGACGCGTTCTAGAACAGGTCGAAGGCGAAGCGGTAGCTGACACCGACGCCGACACTGAACTGGTCCTTGCTGCCGCCTTCGGCAATCGGGCTGTTCGCGGCGTCGCCGACCAGACGATCGTAGCCCCCCTGAAGGTGAAGGCGGACATCGTCGTTCCAGTCGTAGCTGGCGCGGGCCGCCACGCCGAGGCTCTTGAAACCGGCGCTGGGGCTGTAGGCGGTCAGGCGTCCACCGCTATTGGCGGCTTCGGAAGCGCTGACGCCGAAATAGGTGTCCATGTATTCCTCGGAAGCAAAATCGGCGCGCGGACCGAAGCTGACTTCCCATTTTTCATGCGGATAGATGATGCCGTCGAGGCCGAGCTGCCCGACCTGGCCGGTATGGCCGTTGATCCCCTGACGCAATTCCGCGAAGGCGCGGAAGTGCTGGGTGCGATACCCGCCGCCAAGCCCGAGCTCAAGCGCCCAGTCGACGGTTTTGGTTCCCCGCAGATCCGCGCTGTCGCTGGCCTTGCGTTCGCCGATGAAATTGAAGGCCGGATACAAAAAAGGACCGGTCCTGCGCGCGCCGTCGGTCACCTGGCCGAAAACCGGAAGGTAGAACCGTCCCACCGAGATAATCGGGAAGGGGTAGACCAGATAGCTGTCCGCGGCTTCGTAACGCGGTTTGACGATTGCGCCAATGCCGAGATCGACCACAAACTGCTTGCTTGCATCCTGTGTGGAGAGCTGGCCGCTTTCAGCCAGGGCAGCCCCGGAGATGGCAGTCAAGGAAAGGGCCAGTGCGGCGCGCGACAACAGCTTCATCATTCTGATCACATCCATTGGAAACTCGTTGGGCGAAAGATAGCACGAGTGGGGGTTATAGAAAGCCTAAGGAATCAAGGTTGTGTGGAACTGTTGCATTTGCGCATCTGCGGCCTCTTTCAGCGAAGCCGCGCGGCAAACAAATCCACGTTAAAAGATGCCGCGCCTTGCAGCTTTTCCGTCTTGCGGCTACATGAGGATCAAGACAGATCCTGAACGGCAACGGACGAGACCATGACAGCCCTTTTCAACGTCATTCTTATCGCACTGGAACTCTACACCTACGTGATCATTGCCTCTGCGATCTTCTCGTGGCTCTTTGCCTTTAATATTGTCAATTCGAACAATCAGGTCATCAACGCCATCGGCCGTGTCCTTTACAATCTGACCGAGCCCGCCCTTCGGCCCATCCGCCGGTTCCTGCCGGATCTGGGCGGCGTCGATATTTCCCCGGTGATCCTGCTGCTGCTCATCATTTTCATCCGCCAGATCATCATCATCAACGTGATGCCGCTGTTCGCCGGATACTGATGTCCTGAAACTTCCCGCATGAAAAAAGCCCGGGCCATCTGGTCCGGGCTTTTCACGTTCTTTGTACGAAAAGCGCTTTAGTCTTCCAGCTTGCGGGCCTCGTCCGGCAGCATGATGGGGATGCCGTTGCGGATCGGATAAGCGAGCCTGGCGGAGCGGGAAACCAGTTCCTGCTTCTGTGCGTCATATTCCAGCGTCGACTTCGTAAGCGGGCAGACAAGGAGTTCAAGAAGCTTCCGGTCAACGGGGCGTTCCGCGGGTTCGGTCATGGGATCGGTCTTTCTGTCCTTTGTCCTCACTGTATCCTGCCTTGTTGCGAAACCGCATCGCGGCAGGATGCCTTGAGGCTTACTGCAATGTCGTTCCGCCATCGTTCTGGGATTTGGCGAGATCCATCTCGGTGATGGCGATAAGCGTTTCGGCGCGGGTTTTCAGGTCGCGGGCTTCCAGAAGGGCCTGTTTTTCCTGGGGTCCGTACGGGCACATCATGCAAAGCGCGTTCACCAGAACTTCCGTTTCGGCTTCCGAAACGCTGCTCCAGTCGGCTTCCAGGTTGTTGGAGTCCAGATAGGCGCGCAAGGTCTTCAAAAGGCCATGCCGGTCGACGTCCTCTTCGCCTTCGCCGCATTTAAGATCGTTCGCGAAGGGCGCGAAGTCGCATTCCACCTGACGGAACCCGGAGTAGGAACTCTTCTCCTTGCCAAGAGCGAAGCGGGTGATGCCCTGAAGGGTGATCAGATATCGGCCATCGCCGGTCTCCTGAAAGCTCGTCAGGCGGCCGACGCAGCCGACGCTTGCCAGCACCGGGTTGTCCGGATCGTCGGTATCGCGGTCCGGCGAAGGCTGCACCATGCCGATCAGCCTGTTGCCCCCCAGAGCCGCATCCACCATGTCGATATAGCGCTGTTCAAAAATGTTCAGCGGCAACTGGGTCCTGGGGAGAAGCAGGGCACCGGACAAGGGAAATACGGGCAGGATCGGCGGCAGATCCGCGATGGTTTCGTAAATGGCATTTCCCGCCTGCATATCCCCGCCTTCTTTGTTGTCTTTACAAGGACCCGGACCCTGGGCACCGCCGGGTGAGCCGGACCTTCCATGACCTAATGTGTGTCTTGATCGGCAATCGTCAAGAAAACAGCACCGCGGAAAGCTTGCGCCGTCCATAGGCGCTTGCCGGGTCCTTGAAGCCCCAGGCTTCGAAGAACTGCAGAAGCTGCGCGCGCGCACCGTCCTCGTTCCATTCCCTGTCACGGCGGACAATCTCGATGAGCTGGTCGACGGCGCCGTTCTTGTCGCCCTTGCCGTTCAGCCCCAGGGCCAGATCGAACCGGGCCTGAAGATCGAGCGGATCTTTTTCGATCCGGTCCTGAAGGTCGGCAAGATCGCCGAGAGACGCTGCCTGTTCGGCCAGATCCAGCGCCGTCTTCGCGGCGATATAAGCTTCCTCGGAGCGCTTTTCCTCCGGCACGAGTTCGAGGGCCTGTTTGGCGCGCTCCGGCTCGCCGGCGGCCAGATAACACTGGGCGAGGCCCGCGATGGCCCTGGCGTTGTCCGGGTCCATCTGCATGACGGCCCCGAAGTGCTGGGCGGCCTGGGCGAAGTCCCCGGCGGCGAGCAGTTCTTCCGCCTGTTCAAGATGCACGTCCGCCTGGTTCACGGGGGCCGGGCCGGCGACCTTCTCGATGAAAGCCTTGACCTGGCTTTCCTGCTGCGCGCCCATGAAACCGTCGACCGGCTGGCCATCCTTGAAGGCGACAACCGCCGGAATGGACTGGATGCCCATCTGGCCGGGGATCTCGGGATGGTCGTCGATATTCATCTTGGCAAGCTTGACCCTGCCGCCGGCGGCCTTCACCTCGGCCTCGATGATCGGCGTCAACTGCTTGCAGGGGCCGCACCAGGGCGCCCAGAAGTCCACCAGCACGACCTGATGACGGGAGGCTTCCATGACGTCCGCCATGAAGGTCTCCGTGGTGACGTCGAAAACAAGGTCGCCGCCAGCGGGAGCGCCGCCGCCGCCGGAGCCGCCCTGTCCGTCCGTCTGTCCCCCGTAGCCGCCGCCCATGCTGCCACCGAAACCGCCGCCGATCTGGCCGCCCATGGTGTAATTGCCGTTGCTCATCTGTCCGCCTCGTTTTCTTCGATCCGCGTCTGCCGCGCCCGGACCTCAAGTGGTAACCGTTCAAGGGTCGATTTGGCTCATAACATGGAGCCGAAGCACCCGAATTACAAACGCCCGGTGCGGGCGCTTCAAAGTCCGGCCGCCGCGGCCTCTTCGCTGACCGCGAGAATGCGGGCGGAGTGGCCGCAGGCGCCGGCGAATTTCATCAGATCGTCCGCGCGAACGGATGTCGTCGCATCATTCTTGAGCGGATGAAAGTTCAAGACATTGTGCTGCATCATTGCGGCGTCGAATACCGGTGTGACCCGCAGCATTTCCCGGTCGTTGATCAGCGAGAAGGGCGTCACCGACCCGGGCTCCACGCCCAGCACCTCCATGAGAAGGTCCGCGTTGCCGAAAGACACCCGTCCCTGCGCCCCAATGATCTGGTGGATCTTCTTCAGGTCGATCCGCGCGTCGTGCAGCGCCACGATCAGAAACAGGCGGCCCTTCTTGTCCTTCACGAACAGGTTCTTGGTATGGCCGCCGGCAATGCGCTCATGCAGTCCGCCGGATTCCGCCACGGTGAAGACCGGTTCGTGATCGACCGTGGTCACATCGATATCGAGATCCCTCAAAAAGCCCATCAGGTCGTCGCGGCTTGCCGGCATGCTGTCTTCCCAGGTCCTGGTAAATGCGGAAGCTTGCCCGTTCGGCTCCAGGCCTGCGGGATGCTTCGGCTTTATAAAATCGAACAGGGTTCCGTTTTCAATGGCATTGCATGAAAACAGCCTGATCCAGGTGACGAAGTCATAAATGAAGATGCAATTTCATCCCCATTTATGGGTTTGTGACCTAACGCGTTTCCGCATAGCCCCACAAGGGTGAATTTGCAGACTATAGTGCTGAATTCCGTGGTTTTTCCGAGGGGGCCGGTACAGGAAATCCACAAAAAGACGGCCCGGAAAAATTCTGCAGATTCGGTGTTGCAATCCGTCCCGGCTTGGTTCATATACAGCGCCACCGACGCCGGGGCCGAACTGCCCAGGCGCTCAGGTCGCTGTGCGGGCGTAGCTCAGGGGTAGAGCACAACCTTGCCAAGGTTGGGGTCGTGGGTTCGAATCCCATCGCCCGCTCCAGTTTTCCTCAGTGATTTCTGAGGCTTAGAAAACGCCCTTCGGGGCGTTTTTTGCTTCCCCGGCCCCTTTTTCGTAAGCGGGGAAGCAGGGGGGAAGCAACCGAAGGCATTTTGCCTTGTGTGCGGCGCAGTATTTTTTTCACCTACAGGCAACTTGCAGCCCTTTGATTCAGGTCCGCCAAACGCATTGCTTGAGCACACTTCCTTCATTTTAAATGGCTCTCGTAAAGCCATTGTCGTGCTCACGTGCGTAGCTCCCTTGTCACCTTCGTATCGCTAATTAAGCCGACTTACCTTAGCATGATCTCTATTTAATCCAAGCGGCAATTGCTTAAATAAGGTGCGCCGTCCATATTGAAAAGATGGCAGAGAAACACACAATAGATTCGCGGCTGGGCCGTTTTGTCGAGACAAGCGTCGGGGGGGAGACGGTACGAGCCTTTGTGCCTCCACCACTCCCTCCAAACCCGCCAATTGACATTCTGCCACTTCTCCCGCACCTGACCAGCGCCGAAAGGGCTCTCGGCCGTCTCGATGGCATCACGACGATTTTGCCACGCCAGGAATTGTTCCTGTACATGTACGTCCGAAAAGAGGCCGTGCTCTCATCTCAGATTGAGGGGACCCAGTCGACATTAACCGACCTTTTGCGCTTCGAGACGGACGCCAAGGCTGGCCAACCGGTTGATGACGTTCGCGAGGTCTCGAATTACGTCGATGCGATGATGTATGGCTTGGAACGGCTGGACGATCTGCCGCTTTCGCTTCGGCTCATCCGCGAGATGCACGCCCGCCTGCTCGAAAGCGGTCGCGGAGGAACCAAGAACCCAGGAGAGTTCCGGCGCTCTCAGAACTGGATCGGCGGCAGTCGTCCGGGCAATGCGCTGTTTGTCCCTCCGCCGGTCAATGAAGTCGACAATTGCCTCGAAGCGTTTGAAGTTTTTATGCATGAGGATCGATCTCAGCTGCCTGCGCTCATCAAAGCGGGCTTGCTCCATGTTCAATTCGAGACCATTCACCCCTTTCTGGACGGCAATGGCCGTATCGGTCGGCTATTGGTGACGCTTTACCTCTGCGTCCACGGGGTGCTGAAAAGGCCGCTTCTCTACCTCAGTCTCTATCTGAAATCGAACAGGTCCGACTATTACCGTCTTCTGCAGGAGGTGCGCGAGCAAGGAGCCTGGGAGGCCTGGCTCGAATTTTTCCTTCAAGGCATTACGGAAACGGCGAACCAGGCGTTCGACGCTTCAACCCGCATTGTCGAACTGTTCAAAGAGGATCGGGAATTAATAACTGCTCAGAGCGATCGGGCGGGCTCGGCTTTGCGTCTTCATGACCTTCTTCAACAACATCCTTTCTTGACTGCCGGACAACTCGTCGAGCAAACAGGGCTCACCATGCCAACCGTAAATGCGGCACTCGCGGATTTGGAGCGGCTAGGTATCGTCGAAGAGGTGACCGGGCGTAAGCGGGGACGTGTGTTTGGCTATCGGCGATATCTCGTGATTCTTAATGAAGGAACTGATCCTTTGTCCGCGTAATTTGGTGAGGTTATACTCTTGACCATAGAAGGATTTATTCGAAGCGTCCTCAGTTGAGTGTCACTACCTGTTCAAGCTCCATCTCAGGCGTTGTGCACAGAGTTCACAGACTTCGCCCTTCCATAACTGCTCCCCTTCCTGTAGTTCGGCGTCCCCTCCGATCGTTGGAAGACGCCCAATGAAATCAAGACGATCCTCTCTTTCCTCACATTTGATCGAAGCCTACTGCGAAAAGCGTCTCTTGCCCGTGTTTTCCTCGCAGGTGGTAGAGGTCCTAAGAAGGCATTTGGTCGACCTGCTGGAGAGGAAAGAATATCCAGCTTACAGAGGCAGCCGTCTGGACGTCCGCGCACTGGCGGAAGGCCTGGGCCTGGATTCTCGCCATCTTATGGCTGAGAGATCGAACCTCCAGCCGATATTCGACGCGGTTACACGATCCATTACCGAAAATGCACTGCGCCCTGAAGCACATGAACGAGATAGTCAACTCAGGGAACAGGTTCATCAGACGACTTCAGAGCGCCATTCCAGCGGCCATAAGCGCCGAGGCAAACCACCACGGCCGGTTGTCGAGTTTCCGGATCCGCTGGAGCCAACCTGGAGCGAGCCCTCAAACTTCGGCGCGGCTCTTCGCCTGCATTCCAAGCGGCATGGGGAGTCTATATACCACCTCTTCAACGCCGTTGTCCGCACCGAAGACGGGGTTAAGCGCAGCACGTTTGTTGGGTGGGGGCGGAGGACTACCGCACCGAGATCTCCGATCAGTCTGGAAATCCTGCGCCGCATCGAACGCCGCTACCGTCTACAGGAAGGATATTTCTCTAGAGTTTCGGAAGCCATAACAGGAAGCCCGGCGTCTTGCGAACTGGATGAAATGACGCCGGCCGAACGGCGCCGATTTGTCTGGCACCTGCCGGACGATTTCAGACGGCGATCTCGGGCCGAACAGGCGGAGATTCTCTCGTGGGTGCGAAACGTGATCATCAGCGGTTCGACGGAATATCGTCGTTATCAGGCCGCAGCCATGAGACAGCGATACGCTGTGCGTTTCAATTGTGCCTTAGGCCCCCAACGGAAACACTCTGGAACTCGATCTTCTGATCCTTCAGGTGTCGTGGACGCACCCAAACGATTGAACGAGGAAATGGCCGAAATCCTTCGGTTCAAAACCTCAACTTTTGCGGCATTCGGCCAACAGCGAAATGGCGTCTGGGGTTCAGAGACCGCGTCCCAGAAAGTCGAACATTTCGGACTGTGGTTCGGCGCCTTCACGGCGGCTTCTGAAGGTGAGGTTCAAGGGTATGGCATCGATCCGGGAGTTCTGACCTTCGCGATGATGGTTTTCCCGCAAGTTTGGGACTGGTATCTGCACTGGCGCGAAAGACGGCGTGGTTTTTATACCCGATGGGAAATCGACCTGCTGTCCGTCGCCGCCGCTTTGTGCCGGGAGGAAACCGGTTGGCTGCGTCAGACACCACGCATTGCATCAAGCCTTCAGGCGATCGAAGGCCTGATCTCGGAGCAGGACATCGCCGACGCACAAAGCGACTGGGCGTCCGCCTGTGACCGGATGTTTAAGCACGCTCGGCGCCGCATCAAGGAGATCGAGCGTGTCGCGAAAATTCACCGTGATCCATTTGAGCCAATCATGCCGGTTCTCGAGGCTCCCAGTCCGGTCGGCGAGTATCGGAAGATCACAGAAGAAATCCTTCGCCGCATGCCAGACGAAAGGCGTCATCCACGCGCGACGGCTGAGGCAGTCCGCTCCTTCTTACTCCTTCGGATTGGTCTGCATACAGGGCTTCGCCAGAAAAATCTGAGAGAACTCCTGCTTTGCAGGCCCGGCGACCTGCCAACGTCCGAGAGGAAACTGGAGGATACGAAACGAGGAGAACTACGCTGGAGCACCCGCGAACGAGGATGGGAAATACTGATCCCTTCCGTCGCCTTCAAGAATGCGAACTCCTCGTTTTTCGGATCGAAACCGTTCCGTTTGATCCTTCCTGATCTCGGCCGGCTTTACGAGTTGATCGACGCTTGGGTCGACAGGCATCGCTCTCGCCTCATTGGACCGGCAGCCGATCCCGGCACGTTCTTCGTCAAGACGGCGAAAATCACCAGCACCAATGCTGCCTATTCCCAGAACACATTTTTTGAGGCCTGGCGAACCGCGATCCAGCGCTACGGTATCTATAATCCCTGGACCGGGCGTGGTGCGATCAAAGGTCTCTTGCCACACGGACCGCACAATGTCCGCGACGTACTCGCGACACACATTCTCAAGCAGACTGGATCGTACGAGCAGGCCAGTTATGCGATTCAGGACACGCCCGATATGGTGGCGAAACACTACGGACGCTTTCTACCGCAGGACAAGGCGGAAATTGCGGCACGCATTCTCAATCGTGTATGGGACGCAGCTTAGCCGGAAAGTACCGTTTCCAGGAATAAAACGGCCACTAACACGACAACGGATCGCAGTGTCTTTTGTCACATTTTGCTAGCTGTTTGATTCCAGATTCCGGCCCTGCAATTTTCCAAAACCCCCCTGTCCTCTGCAGCAAAGGTCTTACGTCTGGCTTGCATGATCGTAAGTTTACACTGACACTGAATTTCTGGCTCGAGCGTGATTCTGCATCACGGTAGTAAAGCCGACAAAAAACGGAACTGCTTTTCGGCTTGAGCGAATTTTTAATTTTAACATCTGTTGGGCAACATTAACCATGGAATTCTACGCAAATAAGTTAGGTATTTGCAGCACAAGTATAAAAATATATGCGCCAAATACTAATGCGCAGAAAATGAAGTTTATCATAATCAAAATTCAGCGTGTTGTCTGAGAATTGACGTGAGCAAAGGCTTCAGCGCATCAACAATAAAGTCATGGTTTCAATATAGTTGTGAACGAAAGGTTCGCTACGAGTTGTCTACAGATGCTGAGTTGGCTTCAGTGCCGATAGCTAAAGACGTGCGAGAACAACCTTGGGCATTGTTGGGTAACGAGTTCGAACGTCGCGTAGTTGATCGATTGAATCGTGAAGCTGGTGTGCTCAGACCAGCAACAGGTGAGTATACACTGGCCGAAAGATTGACTGGCGCCTTCCTTCGCGGTCAGCGTAGCGAACGCTTTGCAGCCCAAGTAAACTTGAGGCCTGGCATAACGCCTCCATTCCTTCAAGGCACAGGATTGCATTTAAACCGGAATATAGCGGACCTGCTTCGAAGGTCGCCACCCGCTAAAATTGGAGAAGTGGCGTCCTTAACTCTGATCGATGTGAAGGCGACTCGAAAAGCTACAGCTTTTCACAAAACGCAAGTAGCCTTCTATGCGCGAGTGCTTGCCGAACTGCTCAGTGAGATGGATCCAGCGTCGCGCGCTGCGACTAGTATCTCTCCTTTTGGGGAAATATGGCGAATTCCAGATCATGGCACCGCAGAGGGGGATGAATGGCAGGTCGAGCAATTTTCCCTTTCGCCGTATCTGCGCCTGGTGGACGAATTCTGCCGCGACATTCTTCCTGACATTGCCGCCAAGCAGGTGAGACCCGGATTCGACGAGACCTTTTTCCATGTCTATTTCAAATGTGAGCAATGCAGTTTTCTCGAGCACTGTTCTACTGCAATTGCACCAAAGCGCGGCGCAAAACACCGTGACGTGTCAGCGGTGCCTGGCTTAACTCATCAAGGTAAGCGCGCGCTCTGGCGACTGGGTATTGTCAGCGTTGCCGAACTTGCTGAGGCGCGAGGACTGGCTAAGGCGCCAGGCGTAGGTTGGTCGCTCGCCCGACGGGCGCCGCACTTGATTGTGCGGGCTAGGGCACTCGCCTCCGGCACCATTTTACGAACTGAGGAAGAGCATACCTTCTTAATGCCACCGCGTGTGGACGCCATGTTAATCCTTTCGGTCGACCACGACCCTATAGACGACCGGATTGCGGCGATCGGCTACCGTCGTGTGGACGATGGCATTGCTGTGACTGAGCATATTGCGATTCCGAAATCCGGTTCGATTGCCGACGAAGCGGAGGCTATGGTGGCCACACTTTCCGCTTTGATCCTCGATTTGACCGAAATTGATGCACACAACGCAGCTTTGGCCACTCGGGGGCAGGAAGCCGCTGGAATTCACGCACACATCTTCTTCTATGAACCCACTGAGGCAACCAATTTGCAACGCGCCGTTGGACGCCATTTGGAGGATGATCGTGTTCGCAACGGACTGCTCCATCTAGTGCGGCTTTTCCCGCCGGAGGATGTCGTTCCAGAACCTGAATTTCGTGGCGTGCACCACCTCCCCGCCACCGCCATAAAGAGCGTTATTGAGCAACTGTGGGCGCTACCGGTTAGCGTGACCTATGATCTGCGGCAGGTGAGCCAAGCAATCGTGGCAGCGGGCGGTGGACTTGCCTACGTGCCGGACCAGGTATTCGAGCGTCCATTCTCCTCGCTTTTGTCGATTGACGTCATACGCGCCCAGCGAGAAGGACACCGTTCCGCCGTGCCGGTATCTGCGATCCGGCGCGACGTCATTGCCCGACTCGATGCCGTGCAGGGTTTGATTGGTTGGCTCTTCGATGAGAATCGCAATGCCGTTGCCGAGGGAAGCCCGTTGCTGCGCCTTGCGAAAAAGCCTTTCCGGTTCCAGGCAACCTTCGATCCGCTGAACGCTGCTGATCTTGACATCTTGTTGGCCTGTGAATTGCTGGAAAACCGTGCCGGTCTACTCGACGCGCTGATCGGGCTGGCTCAACCAGCGGCGCGCCGGCGCGACTCCGCTCGCTGTCTTGCCGGCCTGACGCTTAGGAAGCACTGGGCCTTGGGCGGACGCCGCATCCTTCAGTTCCACGTACCCGAGGACAGTCGGGAGACCGAACTTGGGCCGAACGACTTCGACCTGATCCTCACGAACGATTCACCTGATCTCAGGCTCAACCCAAGCCTGTGGTCGTCGCTGACGTGCCGTATCAGGCCAGACGAGGATGGATGGGAAGACCGCCGCGACTTGGTGCAGGTGCAAATCGACGGCCGTGTCTTTACTGGCACAGTCTTTCAAGAACTGTTACAGAGCACCGGGCCGGGAGGCTGGTACCTGGATCGGGCATTCAGTGACGTTAACACTGCGAAGGCCGCCGCCTTCCTTGCTAACCTAGCGCGCGTGAGCTAGACATGAGCGTACGGCAGGAGATACTCACCTTTCTGCGCGATCCAACCGCCTTTTCTCTCGAGGCCACTGATCCAGAAATTTGGCGTGCAGCTCTTGAGGAGTTCGCCGAGCCAAGCCTGACTCACCACGGAGAGCATCCACTGAGGCCGGCTCAGCGTGAGGCATGGTCTGGGTTGGCCAGCGCGCGGGCGGGCCTCGTGCTTGGTCCACCAGGTACTGGCAAGACTCACTTACTCTCGTGGATGATTCTCGGCTATGTCCACTCGCGCCGGGCCGCCGGCCTGCCAGCGCGCGTCTACGTCACTGCCTTCACCCGCAATGCCGTGGGTAATCTACTCGACGCTGTTGCCGAGCGCGCGCGTGTACATTGGCCGGGAGGATTCGGCCTCCACTTCTTTGGCAACGCGCCGCCTGCCGGTTTGTCGCAGCATATCCACCATCGGCCACGCCTCGACGGCAGCCACGGCACTGATGCCTTCGCAGACCTCTCCGACGAAGCCGTAGTGGTCGGTTCCTCGATCTGGTCACTCTACCGACTACTGCAGCACCCTGAGAGCGGAAGCGACGATGCATATACGGCAGGGCTCTTCGACCTCGTTTGCATCGACGAGGCATCGCAAATGGTGCTCAGTCACGGGCTTATGGCGATTGCCGGACTTAGGTCTAGTGGCCGCGTCGTGGTGGCGGGTGACGACCGTCAACTCCCACCGATCCGCGCTGCGCGCGAAGTGACACTGGGCGAGCGTCAAATCGGTGGCTCGCTCTATGGCTTCCTCAAGTCAGCCGAGGTGCCCGAATTTGCGCTCGACGAGACCTTTCGTCTCAATGCGCCGTTGACGGCGTTTCCCGAGCGAAAGTTCTATCCAGGTGTCTATCGCTCGGCTGTCCAAACTAGGCGGCTGGAACTAGCGCCAGACTGGAAGTTGGGCCTTGAACCTTGGGAGGCAGCAGTACTCGATCCCGATTGGCCAGTGGCAGTTTTGCTCCACGATGGGCCGCCGGCAGCCACCAGCAATGACTTCGAAGCGGGACTGGCCGCACAATTGGCAGGACGCTTAGCTGAGCGAATGGTCGGCGTGGATGCTGTTGCGGACGGAGCCCTCGCTGCCGATTTCTGGGTACAGCGCCTCGCAATGGTCAGCCCCCACCGCTCCCAGAACGCCAAAATCCGCAACGCCCTTCCGGATAGACTGCGAGCCGGTGCCTTCGTCGAGACTGTCGACCGCATCCAAGGTAAGGAACGCGATGCAGTTGTTCTCTCTTATTGCGTCGCCGACGCCGAGTTCGCTTTGGCTGAGGCCGACTTCATATTCGCCCCGGAGCGACTCAACGTGGCGATCACGCGCGCTCGCGCTAAGCTAATTGTATTGGTTAGCCGCCGTCTGCTCGAAGCCGTACCAGCCGATCAGGAGCAGATGGACAAAGCGGAACTGCTGCGCGAGTTTGTCTTCAGCGCCGAAGCGACAGGCGAGATCGATCTGCGCGGACCTTCGGGCAGTCGTGTCAAGGTGCAGATAAGGTTGTCTGGCTTTGGCGGGGCGCCCGAATTCGAGGAAATTGCTGTAGTAGCCGAAGCGACTCAAGAGGTTCCTGTCGGTGAACTAGAGGAACTTCTAGGGGCAGTGCGGGCAATTGCGTTGACGTCACGATACGGCACCGCGACGATACGCGATCTGCAGCGTCATCTCGCCACTAGGGACGACCTGCTCCCGGGGCTAGCGCAACTGCACTCGCGTGGGCGGCTTTCGCTCGAGCCGAAGCTTAGCCGAGATGGCCAATTCTGGACGGCACGCCCCCTTGATCCCGCTCGAAGCGTGTTCTCTGCCGATCCTGATACCGTCAGGCGTCACACAGAGGAAGCAATCAGCCAAGCCCGCAGCGGTCGACTATCACCTTTCTACGAGAGGGTTCGAGGCTATTTCGCCTGGATGGACGGAACTGGAGAAGACGTGCTGAAGCCCGTCTTCGATACGCTCAAAGACGAGGGACGACTAAGATACGGCATGGCGCGGGGCCGTCTCACCGTAGACTGGGTTGAGGAAGAGCCGCAAGCAATTGAAGTTCCGTCTGATACTGCGCCCGAACTCTCCGATGACGACTTCGCCGTGCTGAACGCGCTGGAGGATCTGGAGGCCGGGCGCATCAATTTCGGTATATTCGAGGCCTGGGCATCTGCAGCGGGGCTTGCTGATCAAACTCGGTTCTCTCGGGAGGTGGTGACCGCGGCACTTGCTAGGCTCGCCGCCACCGGTTGGATCATGCTAGCCTCCGATGGCCGCGTACGCAGCCGTATGGCCGAACTTGCGCGCGAGATCCGCTATGTGAAGCAGCGATTCCGGCACGACGACGCCGATCGCCGGCCCTATCTCGTGCGCGGCCTAAAGATCGAATTGCGCGATCGCAATAAACCCGAGCGCAGCGAGCCTGTCGCGGCGACATTCACACGAGTGGCCAGCCAACTGTCGGGTTCCCATGCTTTGGCGCTGCAGGGCTTATCAAACGCATTGACACGCCTGTGGGGACAGGGGAGTTCCATGGCGAGTTTCCAGGTGAGAAGCCTCGAAGCATTGTCGTTCGGCTGGAACGGTGGCGGCGGCGACACCTTCGTGGTGGCTGCGGATACCGGCTCGGGTAAGACGGAAGCTGCGGCTCTGCCGCTAATCGCGGGGGCAGCCGCCGACAAAATCGCTGGGATCGCAGGCGTTCGTGCGGTTCTTGCCTATCCGAGAATCCGCCTGGCCACCAACCAGGCGCAGCGTCTGGCCCGTTATCTGGCCGCACTGGCGGGGGAGCCAGGCATGCCGGTGGTCACGCTAGGGCTTCAGACTGGCCAGGTACCGGAGCGCTTCGACAACCTCAACGAACGGGAACGCCAGGCGGGATGGTCGCCGCTCGGTTCGGGAGAATTCACCTTTCCTTTCTTCGCCTGTCCGTCCTGTGCAGGCGACCTTATACTGGCGGCTGGAGGCGGAACAGCAGGTGCCGACCGACTGGCTTGTGTCAAGTGTGATTGGAGTTATGCCGGCTGGGTGGGTTCCAAGGTTGCGCTGCGCGAGGAACCGCCTGCATTCTTTCTGCCGACAACAGATTCACTTCACCAGTGGTTGCATGATACCCGTTGCGGGCGGCTGTTTGGCGACGATCCCGATTATGCGGCACCTCGTGCGATGCTCGCCGACGAGATTCATCTCTACTCTCATGTTCATGGGGCGCAGGTCGGTTACACGTTGCGAAGACTGGCTGCTCGCGCCCAAAGCAACACCTCCCTCGCACACCCGATATTGGCCGTCGGCATGAGTGCGACACTTGGCGACCCTGTCACCGCTTGGGGGCGCCTCGTAGACCGTGAACAAGTCGGCTTGCTCGCACCGACCGATGACGAGAAAAGGCCAAACCCACGAGGGCGCGAGTATTTCTACTTCGTCCAGCCGGAGGTCGAATCGCGGGGCCACGACATCGCGGGCGCGTCCACCACCATCCAGAGTCTTATGTGCCTTGCCCACGGCATGCGACGTCGAACCGGTGGCGAAGGTGGTTTTCGCGCGATTGCATTCCTCGATTCCATCGACAGAATACGGCGACTTCACGCGGCCTATGATGACGCTGAAATGGCCAAGAGGCTTGCCGCCTATCGCACGCGCAGCTACCCAGATGACCCACTGACTGGCCGGCCGCGCACTACCTGCTGCGGTGAGCCGCACGGCTGCGATACCTTCAGGGAAGGCGAGTGCTGGTTCTTTGCAGCTACCGACGCGGTCCAGCGCGGCGCTCGTGGACTACGTCGGCCCGGCAACCCACTGCGGGTAGCTGACCAACCGATCTTCTCTGGGGCTACCGGCCGAGTCGAGGCGTTGATTAAAGATTCTGACATCGTCTTCGCCACCTCTTCATTGGAAGTCGGCTATGATGACCCTGACATTACGCTGGTTTATCAACACTACGCACCTCTCAACCTCGCCAGCTTCATCCAGAGGAAGGGGCGCGGCGGCCGCGGGGCCGACGACCGACCGATCACTGCCGCCACCCTTTCTATTTATTCCAGCCGGGACAGTTGGTGGTTCCGCCGGCCGCACGAGATGATTGAGCCGGCCACGTTTGAGACGCCGCTCAATCCCGGCAATCATTTTGTGCGACGTGGGCAGGTGCTGGCGATCATGCTCGACGCCTTCGCCCGCTGGCAGTGGCGCCAAGGTGCCTCCTTCGAACTGGCATCGCCGCCCCAGCAGGCGCTGAACGAAGCAGAAGAACTCGCCGCCCGCGTATTCGGCCCCGAGGCATGGCGGGAGTTCGATAAGGCAAGTCTATTGGATCTGTGGTTGCAAGCGCTCTCCACCGCCAGCAACAACAAGCGCTTGACCTACCTCTCCGATTTCCGGTCGGCCGTCGAATGGGTTCCAAATGTGCTGTTCGACACGATCAACTTGCCGCGCCTTGCGGTGCATGCCGGTACCAGCGAACCTCGCCCTGAGGACATAGCCCTAGCGGTGGCTGCCGCTGCGCCCGGCAACGCCAGCCGGCGTTATGACGGCGTGGAGGTGCATTGGCGGCCGCCAATTAACGGCAAGGGTCCCTGGCTCGCCACGGAGGACTATGCAGCCCAAGAAACTCGACGGCCACTGGGCGACGACCCGGAGGCGTGGCTGGCTCGGTTGCCCGATGACGCGCGGCCGCTTCTTAGTCGCCTGTCGCCCGACTACTTCCGGCCGAAGCGGATCACTCTGGAGCCGCTCGGTCGGATGCACGGCACCGGCTGGCAGTCAGATTGGGTGGTTCCTGACCCTGCTGCACCAGTAGTCGCGCGTGCGCAGATTGGGGCTGGAGCGATCCGCGCCGTACGCCACGATTCGCGTGGGGCCCTTCGTGGCTTCCCCGTCGTGAAGGCGGCATCGGAACGGGCGCGCGGCCTCGAATCCTCTGGACTGGCGCCTTTGGTGGAGCGCGTAGAGTATTTCGTCGGCGATGGCGTCGGCGGCAAGGAAACCGGATTGGCGCTAGCACGTGTTTTCTGGGGCGCGGATGCCGAGCTGAACCTGGACGGCCAGCAATCTGAGACGGCCACTTTCTCACAAGTATTCACGGCACCAGACGACGATAGGCCGCTCCTTCACGGCTATCACGTGCAAACCGAGGGAGTCCGGTTTAGACTGGATGCCACGCACCTCGACACCTTCGTTGCCGAAGAGGCGGCACGCCTGAAAGAGGATGCACCAACTCGCCGCTGGCACACCGGGCAGATGCTCCGCTTCCTCGTTGAAAGCAAGTCCCAGGCGCAGGGGGTCAATGCCTATGAGGCACGGCGCGGCGCGGAACTGATCGTCAGCGCCGCAGGGGAGCCAGAGTTCAGGAAACGGCTGGTCCGTCTCCTCAATTTCTGGAGCCCGCAAAATTTGGCGGAACTGTTCGAGGACACCCGAGCGGGTATGCTCTCGCAGCATCCACTGCTGAGTAGGGCACGAGTCGCGCGGGTTGCCGACACCCTATCCGATCAGCGCTTCCAGGCGATATTCAAAGCTTCTGTTGATGCGACCACCAACGAAGACGACTTCGGCCGTTACTTAAAAAGTGCGGTGCTGCACAGCCTTGCCGTACGATTAAAGGAATCCTTCGTCCAAATAGGACGTGGCGACGAGCGCCGGGTAGCAATGCATGTGCAACTGCCGATCCAGTTCGCAGATCCCGGTGATCCCGTGATCACCATTTGCGAGACTGGCGCATTTGGTGATGGCACCGCGCGCTGCTTTGTGGAAGATTTCGAGGCATGCGTGCGCCACTGGACCGACGGCTTCATCGGAGACTGCCCCAACGCGCGCGAAGACATCATTCTAAGGCGCTTTTTTGAGCAGGAACGCCTGCACGAGCACTGGCGTCAACTAGATCCCAACGATCCAACCGCGCTCTCGGTGTTAGCGGCTCCGCTTGGCCTAGAGGCCGATAGCCCTGTACCATCCACCATCTTACGTATCCTCTTCGGCTCTGAACAGGTCGGTTTCGAGCAGTTCGATCTTTACGATCTCGCCTGTTCAATCCGGGCTACTGACGAACTACTTTTGTCTCGTTTAGGGCGGATGCCTTCGGCATGGGAATTAACTAGCGTCATGGTTGAGCACGGGCGGGAGAACAGTAGCTCGCCATCTGGCCAACTTCTCGCCGCTTATTCGTCACTCGAAGATGCAGCACAGGAAGAATCACTGTCGCCTAGTGGACGACTTGCGGACCAGATCTTTCGCTTACATGCGCGTTTGTGTGTGGATGGTTGCCGTGCCTGTACGCATCAAAGTAGTGACATGATGACAGACGGTATGGTCGAAGCCTCGACGAGCAGGTCCCTTCTGAATCGCTTTCTCAGCAACAGCTAATCAACTCGTTGGAAGAATATCGAAGCTGTCGAGGGCGTCATTTTCCTCAAGCCAGGAACGGACAGAGGCAGTAACCAGACGTAGCGTAGCACGCCCTTCTGCCAGGGCGATGAGGAACTCATCTACTTCCGCGTCACTGGTGAACGCGACGCGCTCCTCATCTAGTTCATGCCGTTTATTGCGAACTCGGATGACCGTATCCCTCAGAGCCTCTGCAGAAATGCTGTCTCTCACCTCTGTGGCCTCCCGGCCGCATTCCATTAAGCGCCGTCCGAGATCGGCCTCAACGTCAAGTTGCGTGAGTAGGTTTCCTATCGCGATAAGTGGCTTGAAGTCACGACTGGCGAGTGCACGCCAGTGTGTACGCAATTGTCTGTCGACACGAGCCAGTGAGTTGACGAAGTCCGAGTAGCTGTCGGCAATGTCGTGCAAGTTGTCTGCTGTCCGCGCATTCTCCAAACCATTGGCCAGGTACCTAGCTTCCTCTACGAGTTCCTCTAGCGCTTCCGCTTGACCAGTGTCCAAATTGAAGTTCGTGTCCCGCGCGATATCCAGGACGGCCTTCAGGCGACCGATCAACTTGTCGGAATCTTTGAGTCGATCCGCAGCCCTGCCTAGATTGTCGCCAATCTGCCGCTGTTCGACTGCCGCGCCCAGTTTCGGCAGCAGAGTCTCGAGTTCGACGAGTTGATCGCTCATGACGACTCAGTCCCCGATTCGCCAATGGCGGCTTTGAAGGCTCTGCCAACCTCGTGAATCTCCTCAAGCGATGCTGAGGAAGCGCCGGCCCGCACGCAGTCTCGGACATGGTCCAGTAGGGTCGCGACAACCTGTTCGCCCCGCTGCGAAAGGTCGCGAAATGCTTCGAGATCACGGGCTGGTGCACGCGCAAGCGAGCCGAGAACAGCCGCATTCCCACCTGGCATTCCGTCGCTATCCGATGAAAAGTTCAACATAAAGTCTTCGACACGCGTGTCAGCGGCCGCTTCAAGTCGCTGCTCGGCGCGGTGTAGGTCTTCCTTCCAGCCCTTTACCTTTGCTGGGTCGGCGTTTGATAGCTGATTAGACACGGCCTCTATCGCGCCGTCTACACGGGCAAGATGGGCGCGTATAGATCGCCCGCGCAGATTTACGCGCAAGATCTCAACTCGATCACGCACTTGCCTCGCTTCGATGTTGACGATGCGCGCAAGGCCTCCTTCTACGTTGCCAATGAGGTCGCGTATTTTATCGATCTCCCTTACTTGCGTTTCAACCGCCGTATCTGGCAATGAATCGAAACGGAGGGTGGTGCGCAACCGCCGGATTGCGCCCGCGGCCAGTGAGACGTCTGCAAGGCCGAAACCTTGAGATCCCCCCTGAGGTGTTCCGAGCATCTCGCGCAGTCCCTTGCGAAGCCTTTCATGCCAGTCCTTCGTGCTAGCGAGGTAATCTCGCCAGGGTTGGGAGCGCGCAGTTGGATCGCTTTCAGCTTCCGTCTCGTCCGACAAGATCGCTCGCAACTGCTCGTGCAGCGGGTCATCTGCGAACACAGCGCCACGCAGCCAAGCGCGCGCCAACAATACCTGAGTGAACGCTGGAACCGGGCTCCAGCGCGATCCATCCTGCCAAAGCGACAACCTTTGATCGGCATAGTCGCTGGCTAGTTCCTCGAGGCGGTGCATCATTACGGCAAGCGCACGCCGATGAAACTCCAAAGCGCGTATGCTCATGTCCTTGTCGAGCCGCAACGCGATATCAGCTTCCAGCCCTTCTTGAACCCATTTTTCCAGCGGGACAATGAAATAGCTTCGATGGGCCGGGCCAGTGCCTTCGATCTTTACTTGCTCTTGGGTCAGCAGACGCCGGAACGTGTACGGATCGAGTTCGATTCGGCGCGAGTCGATCGTCTGGACGAGATCGTGAACTCTCTTGTTCCATTCAGAAGGAGTGTCGAGATGTCCTGAGTCGATCCAGTTCCGCAACTGAGAGCGCAAGCGCTCCAACTCCGAGCGGGTCGGAGCCTTCCGTTTCGAAGGGGGAAGTCTCCGCTCAGGCGCAGGAGTTGGTCTCGAAGCGGATGGTACAGGTTGCTTCACTTCTGATGAGGACGACTCCGCAAGAGCCGGATACGCCAACGGAGAACGCGGCAGAGAATCTGTCGATTCTGCCGCCTGCCCTCCGAGCCAAGGAAGACAGAAGGTGGAGAAAACACCCGCTGGCACTTCGGCAAACGCTAACTCGCCACTGCTCAACTCAGTCGTATCTGCCCGCTCACGGTTGCCCCAGTAAGCGAGCACCCGTCGCATCCGTATTCGCTCGTCCATATCCTCCGGAAACGCTACTTCTAAGGTGCGCTCCAGCAGGGGCGACAAGTTGCGACTGTCCTGGACAAGGCCTCGGCTTTCGAGTAGCGCTGTCGGGAACTTGCCGTCTATAAGCGCTGGTGCTTGGCCAAGGACGGGCGTTAGGACGGCTTGGAGCATGCCGCGCGGTGTCCTCCACGTCATGCCACCGTCACGGTCATTCAGCGCTAAAAAGAACCGATCGAGCGCGTCCGCCGTAAACGGAAACAAGCCGATTCCGTCGACTTTACCGAATGTATGGTGACATCCCTCGCGTACGCTGCAATGATCGCATCGATTGGGTGGTGGGTGCGTAGGCTCCTCCCGACGTCGCTCGCGCCACTTGCCCAGTGCGCCAGTCCCAGCCCTGACGGCAGTCAAATAGCGCGCAACAAACGACAGCCGCGATTCTCTATGCCTAAGTGTCACCACGTCTTGAAATTCGCCCTCAGCACTGGCTTCGCCGAGGCTCAACTCATGCGTGATGCGACCCCGATAATTGCCGTGTAGCTTCTGATAGTAGGCCGGAGTGACACCCACAACGGAAATGAGCGGGCACATATCTCGCGCACTATCCGCACCGCGAGTCTCGGCATTGGTTACCAAAGCATCGATCAGGCTGTCGTCTATGCCTTCCCAACTCGTAATGTCTTCGAGCAGGAGCACGAGTCGCGCACCCCTTTTGCCCAGTTCTTCGCGAACCTGCCGGAACAGTGTCTTTAGCCCCTCTGCTGAAACACCCAGCAAGTTTTGCACCGCATCGTTCCGGCGCCGATTCAGAGCACTCATCAATGGGATGCTGTAGGGTAGTTGATCGGCGTGTTCACGTTCGATTTCCTCAGCCGTCCACCCCTCAGTTCGAAATTCAGCGACACTCCGAGCTTCGTTCATCAACTTGTGGGCAAGCTTCTCTGTTGCCGGGAGCACGCCACTGCCTCGTATGCACGCACAGCAGGCGGCTAAATCTTCGATGTCAAACAGGTCGAAACTTGCCGATTGCGAGTTCCGTTCGTCGCTGGTTCCCGGTCCTCCTCCTTCCATAAGCCGCAAAATCCGAGCCGGCCCTTTCCACTCGCGTTTGACGTTTAAATGACCAACTAATTCTCCTGGCCGGTTTGCTCGACACCATTCGTCATCTTCTAATGGTGGGTCGAAATGTCCTGGATCGAGCGCGGTGGCGAGATGGCTGAGAAGGATGTTTGCTCGCCCTTGTTCGCTTGCTCGGTGCCGGCGTCCGAGTTTGTCAAAGAGATCATGGAACTCAGATGGGAGTCGCTCCCGCAACTGACGCAGGGCCCCTTCGAGACTGCCGTCAGCACGCTGTATCAGCAGCTTTACATCAGTACCTTCAGGCCAATTAACTGAAAGCCAGCGGATTAGGTGGGACTTTCCTGATCCAGGCTCTCCCTGAACAACACAGAAGGCATGTTCTCGCGAAGGTACCGAGAGTGCAGCAAGTACGGCCTCTTCGTCTTGCCCGTTAATATCGCCTGCGTGGCTACCAGAAACCGCGATGCCTGCTATCGGAGTATGTGTTGCTAAGAAAACGCCTTCGTGATCTTCCAGCGCTTCGTTCCTGATCACGCTTGAGACATCGACGACATCCCAACACGGCTTTGCAGGGAGTTCCATCACGACGTCCCGTTGTAGATCACGGACTGAAACGCCTCAAATCGGTGAGGCTGATCTGCTGATAGGTGCACGAGGTCTCCGGAGTCACCTGGCCTTTGGAATTCGATAAGGCCCTCATCATGCAAATTTCGCAGTGCGGAACTTAGGATAGGCGACAATCGGCGAGCCCCCCTTTCATGCCCAATCCGCCGCATGGTTTGCAGATACATACGACCGCGGTCCAGGTAGGGCATGCGCGCCGATAAGATGTTGATGAAATCATCGGCCGACACTCTCTTACCCTGTTCTATCCCGGCTTTCGCCAATTCACGAACCAAACGTCCTTCAATTAGTGGATGGAATGGATTTGTCGACAATGGCAATGGCACCATAAGACCAAGACTAATCAGCCACCGTCGCCAAGTCGGTAGTTTGGTTGCGTTTATCCGCCGCTCGCCGTCATCATCCTTACCTTCTGGTAGGGCTTCATCAGCAGCATCAGCAAAGCTACTGTTGGTTTCCTCGCTAATCCAGCCTGTGCCGCCCTTGCGGTCGCTCTCCACCGCAAGCCAGGCGAACGTCTCTAGCACCACTGCATCCTTTTCAAGACTGTCGAGCTTTGCTAGATGTTCATGCACCCAATCGCCAAAACCAGCATAGTTTTCCGTGGTGCAGGACGGTACCAGTCTTAATTCATCGCCGTCAGCCTCAACGACGCCGAGACTCGTAGCCGCGCCGAGCACTTGAGAAAACGCCGTCGATTTCTCGCTTACCACCGCGCCGTCGCTCAGAAATGTAGGGTTCAACCAACCTTCCGCTTCGGCACGCGTTATTTGTCCCTCCTGGGTAGCCAGCAGAGAAACGAGCGACCAGACGCGCTCTGGTGTGCCTTGTGTAGATGAAAGCAGACTCACTTCGTCGCTCCCCTGTTTGAACCTAGTGAATCTAGGACTTCTTCCGGGTAAGGTGCGCGTCTTGAAAGTATCTGGTCAAGACGGCGCTCCCTTATTCGCAGATCCGGACGCGCCGCAACAACGAGTGGCATGAAATGCGCTTCTTCGATCCACTGCCAGAGACGCGATAATATCCTAGCAGCCATTTCGCCATTGAACGGCAATAGGATCGCTGTCGGCACTAAGGCGAGTGCGGCGAGAGGATCGTTCCGTAGTTCAGCGTGACTGAGGACGAAGCCGTATCTAACCGGTAATTTTGAAAGGAGCCGCGCGACACTGCCAGCATGGTCATCCGGGGCAACGAATTGCTCCATACCAGTTGTCGCCAAACGCCGGATAAGCTGCTCAAGCCCGGTCTCATAAGTTGGATCGACTGGGTTAATGAGGGTGGCTCCCGGTGGAAGGTCCGTAGCAACGTCTCCGATTTGGTACTCGGGCCACGTGCGCTCCAATCCGCTCGAGTGAATTGTGTGCGGCGGTTCCACGTTACTCGATCGGCATGCCGGACATCGGCCACATGGCGCGATGTATTTGACTGTTCGTTCGCCAAGCATCTCGAAAACCGCCCGTATGATGCATTGCTTTTCAGGCCGCCTCATCAGACGCACAAAATCGTCAAGTTCCGCTTTGGCGACCTGTTGCTCGGCGTTTCGCAGTTCAAAGATTTGATCCCAAACGCCGCTCGCTGATTTGTCGAAAATCGTTGGCTCCTTGATCTCTACATCCCAAAAGGCTTTGCCGCCTACTTTCTCGTCAATCGCCAATACTTCCAGAACGTGGGCTCGCTGCATCAGATTCAGCAGGCTCATATTCCAGTTCCGGTTAAGGTCACTGCCTACCCGCGTTCGCAGATCTTCGCGAACCGAATCGAGGTCCAACCTCATTTGTTGGTTCGGTCCGCTCCAGCGAACTTTCGAACGGCGTTGGAAAAGGGCATTCCAGCGCGCCTCCGCTACGTCCCGTGTCAGCCAAGAACTCGTCGCCTGGGAGTAGGCAGTTCTCACGTCGTCGCGAGCCTGCCGATGTTCGCTCGATGTAAACAGGCAAATAGCGAGGCCTTGATGTCCATCCCTCGCTGCTCGGCCGATCTCCTGATACCAACGCGCGGGACCTTCCGGGAGGCAAGCATGCACAACCGTCCGAACATTAGGCTTATCCACGCCCATGCCGAAGGCCGAAGTGGCAACGACGATGTCAATCCGCTCTGCGGCCCAGTCTGCGACGATCTGTTGCCGTTCTCTTGAATCGGTAACTTGTCCGGTGAATAGCGCAATTCGGTCATATCCGCGCATTCGCAGACGGCGAAACAGAGACTCCGCCGATACCCGGTCGTCGCCGCTACCACCGGGATCCACCGCCAGTGACGTATAGACGATCATTGGACGTGGCGCTCGATCGATCACGAAGTCTAATGCGAGGTCACGCTCTGCAGAACTTCCATATGCCTGAATGACTAGGTCATGCTCATAGCGCGGGATTGCAGCGTCGATTTCAAGCCAAGGGCCTGAATGGCCATAGGCGCTACGCAGAATACAGCGCGCTGCCGGGGGTAAAGTTGCAGACAAAAGCACAACGTTGAGTGCTGGATTGCGTTCTCGCAATTCAGCAACCAAAGCCGGCAGACGCTGAAAGTCGGGTCGAAATGAGCGCCCCCAACTTTCAATGATATGGGCTTCGTCAATAAATAGCGTGCGCAGTTGAGCACGCAGGCTTTGTGGCTTTTCCTCTGGGTCCGTTGCTGCCTCCAATAATGCCTGCCGTGCAGAACCAAGTGCGATCTCCGGTGAAAGCAGCAGAATTGGAGTTTCACCGCGACGAAAGGCGTTCAGGTCTGCGTCCCTCTCCGTACCCTTTAGATCGCCCGTCAAGGCCGCGCTCTTCTCCAACCCAGACATCGTCCGGAGCGCACGAACATGATCCAACGCGAGGGATACTGTCGGTGTGATTACGGCCACACAACTCGAAGGATTACGACTTCTGGAGCCCAATGCATCCAATTGAAAGATCATGCTCTTGCCGGACCCCGTCGGCATGCACACCATGAGTCCGCCACCAGACGGCATGGTGAGAAGTGCCCGCAGACTGGACTTCTGCGCTGCAGCTCGATAACTTCCAAATGCCGTATGGCGCAAAAGCGTCGCATCTGGTGTGTGGTCGGAGAAGGTTCGTCGCAAATTCACGTCGAGCCTTTCTGCTGCCCAGAAGCCGGCAGGCGCTCGATCATCTCGCCGTTCGTCTACAAGTCGTAGGATACCGAATTCATGTATGAGGCCGTGTCGAGGAAGAGCAACGAGTTCCTCGGAATTCAGATGTAGCGCCTCGTTATTGAGTTTAAGTCGTCCGCCGTTCAGCCTTACCAGTGAACGAAGTAACGCGAGACGATCATTGACCGAATAGGCGTGAGATAACGCTGTTTTCTGGCGTTCGAATTCAGTTTGCAACCATATTTCAGCATTTCTAGAGGCATCAGACACAAGGGTCATAACGATCAATTACATCGAAATCTTATTAACCTTTTTGCCCAAATCGACTGCTTTCGTCATTAAATCGCACTCTATTTTGTTCGAGTGGGCACCTAGATAAAGTCGTCGAATCTGGAACTACAGATAGCATAGGCGAGAAGAGGAAATAGTGCATCGTAATTTTAACGAGATTAAAAATCTCATTTGCACTTGATGACAATATCAGCCGCTTCCGAAAAGCTATTCACGGTGTAATCAGGAATTATGGGGCCATTTGTTTGCTCCCAAAGTGGCTTAAATCCGCTTGGGAAGAAGATTGTTGTCAACCCAGCCTCTTTGGCAGGACGAATGTCGCGTTCAAGTTGATCGCCCACCATGAAACCTGGCGAAGACTGACCAACAAGTCTCTGAACTCGACGATATAGGCGCGCATGCTTTGGAGCTTCGATGATCTTGTCAAAGTATTGATCGACACAATGAATGCCCGCCGTCCGTCGGGTCCTGCCTCGTGCCGCTTCGGTAACGACGATAATAATTCGCCCTGACGACTGAAGACGCCTGAGTCCTTCTAACACGCCCGTGCGTAATTCTGGTGTTCGACTTATTTCTTCATAGAATTTCCTCGCCAGGCGTTCCGTATCTTCCTCTCCGATTGCGTTGTGGTGTCCCGATAAGGTTCGCCCAAGGCGGGAGGCCCTGGTAGGATCAATGCCCGAAATGGCAAGAGTCAACACCCCAACTAGCAACTGGGGCGGATACTTAAGGCCTTGATGGTGATGTTCAGCGATCTTTTGGTCAAGTATACGCACGAAGCGCAGCCTGTCGTCTGTCTTCGCGTTCATGGCAAGAAGGGATTCAACTTGCTCTAACATTTGCAGTTGAGCATTGGCGAAAATCTTGTCCGTATCCCAAAGGGTATTATCAGCATCAACAAAAACACTGGAGTGTGAGTCTCGGATCACTGGTCTCCCTCAAGGGTTTCAGCAGAGTCGCTGCCATTTACATTGTGATCGAGCGTAGCAGTGGGAAGTTTAGGTAATGTATTTTCTGAAGCTTGAATGGGCACTGCACGCTCCGAAACAGGTGATTGCGAAGATAAATGTGATGTCGGCGCGATAAAAGCATGAATAAATCCAAGTAAGATCAACCAAACAAGTAGGCAACGAAGCGAAAAAGCTAAGATGTTTTGTGCCGGTTCGAGATAGCGAACTTTATCCGCAGTTTTTGCCGCGACTAGATACGTTTCTGCAATGTAATTTCTTAGGTATTTAGCGCCAATATTTTCAGTCAAGCTCGTGTCCAAAGATTTTGGCGACGGGTCGAAAAACGATTCGGCCCATGCGGATGGACGGACGCTGATGATTGCAGGAAAGAACAATTGAGACCTTGGGGCCTGCAGTTGCGTTTCGGGTTTGCTTGGATCAGCATTTGGAAACTTGAAACGCGTACGCGTAGCATGGAAAATCACTAGCGCACCGCTGATTGCACTTAGAACGAACAATAAAAAAATTAGATATCCAGAAGCAATGAGCAGTGCTGAAATATCAAAAACATAGATTGAATTAGGTACTTGGTAAGCTTGGGCAAAGCGACTGAATAGCATGCCCGAGAGCGCACTTAAAAAAGAAGTAATAATCAAGAGTCTTGTTGCTTTTTGATCTTGATACTCTGTTATCTCCTTCACTTCATCGAGAGATTCTCTTCCAAGTTTTAGCGCTTCATCCAGCCTGTTCCCCGAGAACTCTTGGGGTAGGTTTTTCGTTTTTTGTTGAATTTCTTCGATAATCTTATCACTTGCGAGCGTTTGCACACCTTTATCCGACGATAGGCGTGGAAAATACTCGATATCTCGTGCCACGAACGCGTAATATATTGCCCTTAAACCGGATAGATTTTGTTTTGTTGTCCTGGTCAATGTCGAACTCCCTAAATACGATGTCTTTTTGTAATAATGCATTCAGTTCGTGATGCTTTTGAAACTCTAATTTTTGTCACTGTTGTCTGAGAATTGTTTAGACGGGCAGAATTCCAAGGCGACGATCGCGGGACCTTAGCCATACCAAAACTGGTAACGAGGCTAGTATCAACCACGTTTTGCCAACAACCTGCCCTCCCAGGAAGTCCAGACTACCGAACGCGACCCAAAGAAAAACTATGCTATCGACGATGAGACCCACTATGCCACTGGCGATGACAGCGCTTACAAACCGTCTCCGCTGCAAAGGCGTATAGACTGCTAAATCGGCGAACTCAGATAGAAGAAACGCAACTGTCGATGCGATCACGAGTGCTGGAGGTGCGAAACTTGCCGATAGCAACGCCCCTACAGCAATTGCTGCAACGGACCAGTTAAGGCCGAGCCTACGTTGCACAAGATCACGTAAAGTCAGGGCGAGACCAACTGTCAACACTCCGCTCGGAGCTTCCAGTCCGGGCGCGACCGGTATCAAACATGGACCGTCGGGGATACAAGTTGTTCCGACATTGCCAATCAACCAATTGGAGAGCGGGATCGATCCTGCGAAACCTAGAAAGAAGGCGAATCCTTCCAATTTGCGTTTGCGTTCCAACTCAGTCATTTCGGATCCCTCGCTTCCGATGATGGTTCGCCCTTAAATCGCAGATATCCTTTGGCGCGCAGATCACAGGCTGGACATGTGCCGCATCCGCGTCCCCACTCGTGTGGAGTCCGATCGCCCTGGTAGCAAGTATGGCTCTCCTCACGGATCAGATCGACAAGTGCGTCACCACCAAGGTCGCGAGAAAGGCGCCACGTCTCGGCTTTGTCGATCCACATCAGTGGTGTGTGGATTACGAAACGCGTATCCATTCCAAGGTTGAGGGCCAGTTGTAGGGCTTTCATCGTGTCGTCACGGCAGTCTGGATAGCCTGAAAAGTCAGTTTCGCAGACTCCAGTGACAATATGTTTTGCGCCTCTTCGATATGCGATGGTTGCCGCGAAAGTCATAAAAAGAAGATTTCGGCCAGGTACGAAGGTGTTTGGCAACCCGTTTTGCTGCATTGATATCTCTACGTCACGCGTTAGAGATGTCTCGCTTACCTGTCCAAGTACAGAGAGATCGATCATATGATCAACTCCCAGTTTGCTGGCCCAGCGAGGAAAGCCGTTTCGAACGGCCTCTAGGATAACTGGACGCGTATCAAGTTCTATGCGATGGCGCTGGCCATAATCGAAACCGACCGTTTCAATCCGTTCGAAACGTTCAAGCGCCCAAGCTAGACAGGTGGTCGAATCTTGACCGCCCGAAAAGAGTACGATCGCATCTCCTTCGTTCATTGGTCCACCCGATTATCCTTCGTATTCGGCCCAGCAGTGAGGCGTTTCAAAGACTTTTACCGAACTGGTCTGAGGTAAGTTTGGCTTGATTCGTTCCCAAATCCAGACTGCAATGTTCTCCGCTGTCGGGTTTTCAAGCCCTTCAATTTCGTTGAGGCAATGATGATCAAGTTGTGTGAGCAACGGGCCAAATATGGCCTCTACTTCGAAGAAGTCGATAACAAAGCCAGTGTGGGGGTCAACTGGTCCTTCAAGTTGCAATTCAACCCTATACGAATGTCCGTGCATTCGATGGCATTTGTGAGTCTCGGGCACATGAGGCAGGCGGTGAGCTGACTCAAAAGTGAATGCTTGAGTAATTTTCATGGGATTCCTATCTGCTTATGTGTCTGAAGGCTGAGTTGCCATCTTGGATTTGCCAGACAATAGGCAATCGCGGCCTGGGTGTTCTCACTGAGATTTGGACCGTCCATAGGTTGGAGAAGGAAATTCTCGAAGGATAGCGCCTCAAACAACTCAGGTTCGACACCCGTCTGAGGAAAAACGAGTTTGAGTTCATTGCCGTAATTCAGTGTTAAGGACGTTCCCGCTTTTGGGCTTACGCAGATCCAATCGATACCTTCCGGCGGGTTTACTGTACCGTTTGTTTCTACCGCGATTTCAAACCCTTCTTCATGCAAGGCTGCGATCAGTAGCGCATCCACCTGGAGCAAGGGTTCTCCCCCGGTCAACACCACAAAACGTCGGCAATTCTGTGTGGGAACCCATTTTGCGGCAATCGAAGCGGCAAGTTGGTTCGCGGTGGCAAAACGCCCCCCTCCATCGCCATCGACACCGACAAAGTCGGTGTCGCAGAACTGGCAGATGGCGCTCGCTCGGTCAGCCTCTCGTCCTGACCACAAATTGCAGCCTGCAAACCGGCAAAAAACGGCTGCTCGACCAGCGTTGGAGCCTTCGCCCTGTAGGGTGTAAAAGATTTCTTTTACCGAATAGGTCACTGCTTCACAGGACCTCCGGATTTCGTGGCAACGCTCGTCTCAGTTCTTGAACCAGGTGCAAAGATAACTGTCTCACGTCAGCAGGAACATTCTGCAAGCCATTCCAGCGACGACGTTCGTTCCCAAAGACCCATTCTCCGGAACTCCAAGCAGTGCGACCTTTCAGGTGCCGCAAGCCTTGAGCGAATGAGTCTCGATCTTCTGCACCTGTGGAAATATGCAAGGCTTCCATGACGTAGCCCATTGCGATAATTCCTGCTCCATGTAGCAAGCGCGAAGACTTCGGTGTCTTATCTTCCCAGTCTTCAGCAAAGACATACCTCACAGCATGAAAGTATTCGCTGATGAGATTGACGCCTCGCTCCAAGAGCAAATTGTTATCATCGGCGTAGAGGCGCAGTGCCCCGTCACTTAACGAATTCATCAGCACACGTTGCAAAACTGTATCGCGAATTACTCCCTTGGGATTTGTTTGCTGGCGGATCATACCGCGCAAGGCGGAGCCTTCTCGATAGTTCAACGCTTCAGTCATCAACGCAGCTTGGCTGCGGTTTGACATTCGTGGTGGCAGGTCGCTCACCTGCGGTAGCAACTCATACACCAGCGCTTTTGGAAGTGGTCTCGTGTTGTTTATGAGAATGAATTGTTTTTGAAGTTCCTCGAGACAGTCGCAGATGAAACCGGATACAAGAACTTCAAAATCTCGATCCGGTATCTCGTTCAGTGCGGTAAATCTTTGCTGTCCATCGACAATCCACCCTGGTGCTCCGTTCGACACGTCGACAGTCAAATGACCATGCCGACCTTCTTTGTTGGTCATTTCCAGAGTTGCTGACTTTGTGAAGGCAACGATAATCGGATTGGGCAAGATTGCATTCGGCTTTTCAAGATAGTCACGAATTTCTCGAATATGACTTGCAATCTGAGGACGTTGAAAACCACGCAATGTTCCAGCATCGTCACGGCCGGCGCGTTCTATCCGAGCAAAGCGTTCAACGTCTTTAGCACGTGCAGCGAATGTAAAAACCGGCAACCCGTCGCTTTGGCGCGGGACCAATACATCAAAGCGCAATAACTGGGGTGTATTCATGCTAGACTCGCTTTAAAATGCTGCAAATGACGATGAAAGACATGCAAATTGTGCATGCCGCGCCTTTTGTTTCGATTTGAATTTCTGAAAATCAGTGCTTCAACACCGCCCTCTCGGCATACTCGGCAATCACATGACTCCCACGGACGATCTTCAAGTGTGCGCTGATAGATTTTGCGCTGACGCTCGAGTACCTGAGCGCGCCTTGTTGGAGAAGTCTCATCGTCCCAGTTGAGCTTGTCCCAATACACCATCACGGCATCTAGCGCTTGGTCGATATCAATCTCCCCACTATCGAGTCGCCGGACACCATCAAGTGCGGTGGCCTCAAGCAGACGAATTTCTTCTTGGTTTAGGAGACCTTGTTGAGCCTTGTTTTTAAGTTTGTTGTTTTCGGTGGCTTGAGGAATTCTAATTGCGGTGTAGTAGGAAAGTTCTCCATCGGCGTTTCTCATCCAATAATTCTTCCGCGCATCTTTAAACGCACGAACTAGTGGTGAGGTTGTGTCGAAGCTACTGACGCCGTATTTCTCCAAGTCGGCTAAGTTTTCAATTTTGCCGAATCCAAGTAAATGTAGACGAATATTGGAAGGAATAACTTCTCGAATAGCCGCAAGCACACGCCTTATTTGCTCGATTTTGAGTGGGACGGTGCCGCCTATTGCAAGATAATCATAACCCATTTTAACTAGGTTATCTGCCGCCTTGGCCATACTTGGACCGGACCAGCCTTGAACAACACCCATTGGGACGAAGTTTTTGCCAAGTTTTTTTGACTCTATTTTGAATTCCGCGGCGTTTTGTAGGGTAATTGCGAACCGCGAGCGTATGTCTTCAGGAACTTCATCTTCCAGCCGTTCCTTATCTGGTTGGTCAAAATCGAAAATAAGGTGATCTGGTGAACAGCCATGCGTAAAACCACCGTCTCCATAAAATTCCACAGTGTCTGAAGCTTGGTACGGCGGTTCTGTCATATTGCGATACGTAAACGCTCCGCAATCTCCCATCATCATGCTGTCTGGAAACCGCTCTACAGGGAAGCGAAGAAATTGTCTGGCTCCTTCCCGCCTGAACCGCATCAGTTGGGCTTCGGTGTACTTTCCAGTGATCAGTGCATCCCCAACGATGCCGCGAGAGACAAGGATGCCGTCATATGGTGCTTGGCTCAAAAATTCATGAGGAAACTGATCGTCGCGATAAATAGCACGTCCTGCACCGTTGCGATCGGCAATGAAGTCGTAAGTCGGATCCACGAAATCTAGACTATCGGCGAACACAAACTTCATTATACGACCTTTGACATTGAATGCGTGTGATCGAGACGCGCCAATTGTTCGGATAGCAGTTTGATGTCTCGATTAATGTTTTGTATGTCGCTCCACTGGCGATCTATGTCGGGCCAACGTCCACTGGTCCAGCAGCAATATGGTGCAATTTTTGTCAGTGATTCGACGGCGTGGTGGTGCAGATCGCCATCTGTTGGTGCGCGCGCCATAACGCGATCCATCAAATATCCCATCGCCTCAATTCCGGCGGAATGCATAAGCCTGCTTTGCGTCGGCGATTTTCCCCAAGCCTCTGGAAATACTCGTGCGACCGCTCTCCAGAACGCCAGCAGCACCTCTATCATCGCAGCGCAATCTGCCTCTTGTGCGGAAGAGGCTTTGTAAGGGGCTAGTGCTCCGAGTGGGCTATTGATGCTATTGCGAACTGCCTTTAGGAGGGCAGTGTCAACGACTACGGCAGTCCCAGTATACTCATCAGATATTCTGCTGATTAATCCGCGGAATGGGGACTCCTCAACGGTCGCCAACAGGTGGACAATCGCACTCGGAATGCGACGAGGAGCAAGGTCACGTGGAAGGCGTGTCTCGACCTCCGGAAGCAGTTCGTTGATCAACCGGGATGGTAATGGGCGGGCCTTATTTACTAGAATGAACTGCTCGCGATGTGTGGCCAGATCTTCCGAAACAAATGCAACCACCGGGACTGGAAAACTCTTATTCTTTGCCTCAGCCAAGGCGATTGATCGCTGTTGACCATCAACGATCCAAGCGGCTTTCGCACCATTTGACGAAATGGGGATGCGCAGCGTTCCAGCTTGCGATGTGCCTACGTCACCATCGGGCTTACTGCCGCGACTTTGGGTAAAAACTACCTGCGGAGAGATCGCCAAGATAATGGCATTCGGAAAAAGGACGCTTCCTTGATCCAGAAATTCGACGATCGAACGAACATGGTTACGGATGTGCTTGCGCTGAAATCCATGTAATGAGCCGTCTGAACTCCGGTGTATCCGACTAATTTCGGCAAACCGCAATAAGTCTGCCCCTGGCACAAAAAAGGCGTAGATGTCTATCCCATCAGCCTGTTGCGTACGTAGTGCGCGTATTGTCAGCACCGCAACCGACGACTTTCGCTGCCGACTCATCCAGAAGTCCTTTCATTTATCACCTTTTGATAAAGGCGTGAGAAACGAGTCTGTTCGCAGGCAACCCCCTCTTCGTCTCGAAGGATGCGTAGCAACCTTCCAACACCGGTTTTTGTCGGTAAGTGCTGACAGATAAGTTTCAGGATTTCTTCGTCGGCAAGTCGATTTCGGGACTTCCGTATAGGTGTCTTCTTTCCTGATAAGATTGAAGAAACCCATTCTCGATGTGCGTTCAAGTCGCCGTAGGGCACATCTGACAAACCTATAGAGACGAAGTGCAATAATGCACGTTGTGCAAAATCGCTACGCGTGCCTGGAAATATAGCCTCTAAGCGTTCGTCGTAAGGCATTACACACTCTGCAAGGCGCGGTGGCAGTAGCCGAGACAGGTTGGAGCCCAGAATTCGTAGTCGACTAATACCGGAAGCAGACAGGGAGAGGAGACTTGGCGCCAACATCTGCGCGTAAGGCTGACTCAGGGCAATCACGACATGGCCATGATCTGTGCTTCGAATTACTTTGGAAATCTCCGTAGAGTACGGTCCTTTGCTAACCGATGACCACCAATTTTCAGGGTTTAATTGACCAGTTATGCAATTACCTAGGCTGTCATCCCCTTTTCCGCTCACCGTAATTCCATATGTGGGTACAGTTGCTTCCGCCGAGACCAGACCAAGGCCGGCAGATACAATATAGAGAGGAGCGCCCGATATGTGGGCCGCGCGAAGGCCCAATTGGAAACCGCGGCCGCAATAAAGTTCACGTGCCTCACATTTCTCAGGCAGTTTCTCCAACCGCTTTATCCAAGCAGTTTCAAGGTCAGACTGTTCGGATTTGTTCAGGGAAACTGCACGAGAAAATTGGTCTGGAATTACCTTTTTGCGACTGGTGCAAGGTACCAGTAGAGCAGAAACGGCTTTTGCCGGAAGTTTATTTTCGTGCAATTTGAACATGAAAATATCCTTGTGCCGCAACACTGGCTACCGGTTAGATACATTGCTTCGTGCGGCAAGGCGCCAAGTGCCGCGAATTTTCTGCGGTTTTTGTCGAAGAGCTACGCTGATATGCCCGCATTGTCAATATTTTATGTGAAATATTTTGGTAAACCAACAACCTTTTAGAGAGCAGTTAATGTGAGGCTTGGAAATTCTCTGGTGCAATAACTGCGGCTGACTGGGTGGAAAATATAGAACATGCGCCCGCAGTTTTGGGTAGATTTGAGCCGTATTTCAGTTCCAAATTACATCATCCTAGATCAGTTTTTGTTGCCAGAAAGAGTTGGCTCGGTTTGTCTGAACAGTTTCGGGCGTTTCGCTAAGTGGATTTTCGCCTCGATTAAGCCGCCACCATCATCGGCGTCAGAGCGTTGAAGTAAGCCTGATCCG
>NZ_PPCN01000001.1 GCF_002906165.1 Roseibium marinum | reverse complement strand
GATCGGTGGGGACAAGCTGATCGAGCGTCACCATCTCGAGAGCTGTCTGATCCGGGCCGGGTTTCTTCAACATGAAACCAGTGAATCAAAAACCCCCGGCTAACGCCAGGGGTTTGTCAGCAGTCTGAGGCCGGCGGGAAACCCCGCCGGCCTTTTACCTTGGCCCGTACCGTTGTCTGCCGGATAATCCCGCACAATCAGGTCAGCCAACTCCCCTGGAAAGCCTGCTCACCTAGAAGGAGTAGGAGATCCCCACCCCCGCCATGAACTGGTCGGCCGACCCTTCCCGCGTCACGATGGGGCTGTCGGCGGCGTCGGCGAGCAGCCTGGAATATTGCATCCGGCCCATCACGCCCCAGCGCTCGGTGACGTTGTAGTTCGCCATCATACCAATGCTGACGTCTTTTATCCCGCCGGAGGCCGTATAGGCGGGAAGGCCCGAGCGTGCCGCGCCGGCGCTTGTCACACCAAAATAGGTATCCATGTAGCTGTCGGTGGCAAAAGCGGTGGAGACATCCACCCCGATCTGGACGCGCTCTGAAACGGCGACCATGTAGGACGCCCCGACTGTCCCTCTCGCGCCATCGGTGCCACCGCTGATATCCGCCATCAGCTTCGCCGACAGTTCCAGCATGTCCGATTGGGCCAGCAGACCCTTGAACTGGAGCTTGGCGAAACCACCGACTTCAAATGCCCCGTCGATGGCATCCAGCCGGTCCACCACATTGTTGGAAACACCGTCCCGGCCAAGATTGTACCCGGCCACCGGTCCCAACTGAAAAACGGCGTCCGGCCGCAGGTTCAACGCCACTTCCGGACCCAGGATCTGCAGTTCAACGCCATAAGCCCTCAAGGTGGCGAAGGCGAACGGAACGGCGGCGTATTCCGTCGAGCCTTCAAAATCCGGTGCAACACCGCCTCCCAGCAGAACCATTCCATGAATTCCCTTTGACCGCTCGGTATCGGCATCGTTCAAATCCGTGGCCAAGGCGGGTCCGGCTGCACAGCTTATCAATGCCAGCTTGAAACCCGCGATCAGGATAAGCTCCCTGTGATTGCGCAAATTCATAACCTCCGATCAATCAAATGCCGCTTCACCGGAAAGCTGCTCCCTGCTGGCAGGCGCGCCGGACGACAGGGAGACTATGATTGAGCGCGGTTTTTTCAGAAACTCGCTTTTCGCACCTGCGAAATAGCCGGGGTCGCCTGCAAATTAAAACCCTAACTATTTGTTCTAATTATAATTATTTCGATCCTGCGACACACATCAAATTCGAGAACTACCGGCCGCTCGCGTTCCGGTCACATTTTTGACCAATCTCTGATCTGTATGAATGCCGATGGAAAAAGGGGTTATGCGTGCAAATACATCTTAAGCCGGGACAGAGGCGGCAGCCGAAGCAGCTTCGTTCACGCTTGATGGTGGAGACCATTGTCGAGGCTGCCGGGCAGATCTTCGCCGAATCCGGCTACGAATTGGCCACGACCAATCAGATCGCGGAGCGCGCGGGAATCAGCATCGGCTCGCTCTATCAATACTTTCCAAACAAGGATTCCCTCATATTCGAGGTGCAGAAGACGCATCGCGAGGAGCTGTTGCGTTCCCTGAAATTGGCCATAGCCGATTCCCGGCATCTATCCTTTCGCGAGGCCATCAAAGTTGTCGTTCACGCCAGTCTGGACAGCCACTCGAAGCACCCCAAACTGCACGCCGCGTTCGAAGAATGGATACCGTTCAGCACCAAGCTGATTGACCGGACCCGTTTCGAGGAAGACATGGTGTTGCTAATCACCGATTTTCTGAAGGAAAGACAGCTTGTGTCCGACAACGCCCGGCTGAAGCCGGCTGTGTTTGTCATCATGAACATGTGCCGCTCGGTGATTCACGCGTTCCTTTACGCCGGCCAGGCGGAGTGCGACCGAGAGGAGATCGTGAGCCATCTCACCGACAGCGTTCTGGGATGTTTAAGGTCCCTGGAAAGCCCCGGCATGGAGATGAGTTCGGATTAGGGCGCGGACTCCCGAGACTATGCTTTCAGGCATCAATCCGGCAAAGAAGAGCGAGGAAAGCCTGAAGAGCCATGCCGGCGCACTCCAGGCCGCGGAAACGCAAACAGGCACAATTCGCAAAAATCACTCTGCTCCATTCAAGGATGTTCAATCGTTGACGACACCGGCAATCACCCAGTCCACCCCATCCTGAATGAGCTGATAGTGGCAGGTGAATTCGAAAACCGCTTCGCCGTCGGCGGATTCCTGTACCCAGTCGAGCGTCACAAGGGCGGCGGAACCGCTGACATGGCTGGAAGCGACATGGAAATCGGACTGGGTCACCTTTTCCTTTTCCAGCGCCTTCAACAGGGCCTCGATGTTTTCGATCAGCTCTTCCTCATCGTTGAAAACATGACCCTTCTCATGCTGCCAGATGATTGCCGGCAAGGCGAAACAGTCGCAGATCCGGTCGATGTCGTAGTCGTTGAACCCCGCCTGATAATCGTCGAAGAGCTGGGCAATCGCCTCCTCCGCGTCGCCGTTCGCATTGGCACCCGCGTCGTTCTTTTGCCCGTTGCCAGTGCCCGCAATACCACCGTCATCCGCCATGACTGCCTCCCGAAAGGAACAGGGGCCGCGCCCGTTCCGCCAAAGTCCGGCTCACTACATCAGTGTCAGAGCATAGCGCGCTCGCGCACATGCGAAAAACAGACTCCAACGCATTAAGACCGTTCGATTTTTTAGCTCTCTTGCCAAGTCACATCAATTCGGCCCGATCCCGCGCCGCATCGGGATCCTCGCCGTCATCGTAGCCGATCATATTGAGGGGACGGGCGTTTCGTCCATTCATTTCACACCAATGCACAAGAGCTTCTTCCGCGCCATGGGTGACCCAGATCCGTTCGGCCCCGGTTTCCAGAATGGTGCGGCACAGGTCGTCCCAGTCCGCATGATCGGAGACGATCAGGGGTAGTTCGGCGCCGCGCTGACGGGCGCGGGCACGCACCCGCATCCAGCCGGACGCCATCGCTGTAACCGGATCGCCGAAGCGCCGCGCCCAGCGGTCGCTGAGCTGGCCCGGCGGGCAGAGAACGATTTCCCCCCGCAGCTCCTTGCCGCGTTGGCCGACCGGCTCTACAGACCCGAGCGCGATGCCCTGGCTGTGATAATAGCCGGTGAGCTTTTCCAGGGCGCCGTGAAGATAAATCGTCTTCTCATAGCCGGCCGCGCGAAGTTCGCCGATGATCCGCTGCGCCTTGCCAAGTGCATAGGCCCCGACCAGATGTGTCTGCTCCGCAAAGAGATCCAGCGAAGACAAAAGCTTGGCGATTTCCCGGTGCGCCGGCGGATGACGGAACACGGGCAGTCCGAACGTCGCTTCGGTGACAAAGGTGTCGCAAGGGACCAGTTCGAAGGGCGCGCAGGTCGGATCCGCATGGCGTTTGTAATCGCCGGAGACCACGGTGCGCCCTGCCGGTGCGCTCAGCAGAACCTGCGCGGAGCCGAGCACATGGCCTGCCGGGTGCAGGGAAACGTCCACATCGCCGACCTTGATCTGTGCGCCATAGGCGATTTCCTGGGAGGTACCGCAGAAATCCGTCCCATAGCGGATCGCCATGATGTCCAGCGTCTGCCGGGTCGCCAGAACGGCGCCGTGGCCCGCACGGGCATGATCGGCGTGACCGTGGGTGACGATCGCCTTTTCCACCGGCCGGACCGGATCGACATAGGCGCCGGCTTGCGGACAATAAAGGCCTTCCGGCATGAGGGTGAGCAAATCGGACATCGTTCGCTAGATAGGTCTGTTTCGTCGCTTTACCATGCCTTGTCCACAACCGCGGCTCTGACAAGACCGCGCGTGATCACGGGAACGGGCCCAAGGAACACAAAGTGAACATTTCCAGATCCCTCCCCTCGCCTTTTCACAGGTCCTGTCCTAAAAAGGGCCGATGGACGCAGCGCACCTTCCCGACCGTTTCCAGAACTGGTTCGCCTCGAGGGGCTGGACCCCGAGAGCGCATCAGCTACAGCTGATCGACCATCTTTCACAGGGCCATTCCACCCTGTTGATCGCCCCAACGGGCGCCGGCAAGACGCTTGCCGGATTCCTGCCGAGCCTGGTCGAGCTGGAAAAACGCGGCAAGCGCAAGCCCGGCGTGGCGGGCAACGGCATTCATACGCTCTATATTTCGCCGTTGAAGGCGCTCGCCGTCGACATCGCCCGCAACCTGGAAGCGCCGGTCACGGAAATGGACCTTGCGGTCAAGGTGGAAACCCGGACCGGAGACACGCCCTCCCACAAGCGCCAGCGGCAGAAACTCAATCCGCCGGATATTCTCCTGACGACACCGGAGCAGATCGCGCTGCTTTTGTCCGATCCGGCTTCGGCGCGGCTGTTCGCCTCGCTGAGGACCGTCATTCTGGATGAGCTGCATGCGCTGGTCACCTCCAAGCGTGGCGATCTTCTGGCCCTCGGACTGGCGCGGCTCAGACGCCTGGCGCCCGGGCTCAGAACCATAGGGCTGTCGGCGACGGTCGCGGAACCCGATGACCTGCGTGCCTATCTGGTGGACCAGCCGGACACGGAGGCACGGGCGCTTGCCCATCTGGTCCAGGTATCGGGCGGAGCCCAGCCGGATATCTCCATCCTGGACTCCGAGGAACGCCTCCCCTGGTCCGGCCATTCCTCGCGCTATGCCATTCGAGACATCTACGGCCTGATCAAGACGCACAATGTTTCGCTGCTGTTCGTGAACACCCGCAGCCAGGCGGAGATGGTCTTTCAGGAACTGTGGCGCATCAACGACGAGACGCTGCCGATCGCGCTGCATCACGGCTCGCTCGATGTCGGTCAGAGGCGCAGGGTGGAAGCCGCGATGGCCGCCGGCAGCTTGAGGGCAGTCGTTGCCACGTCCTCTCTCGACATGGGGATCGACTGGGGCGACATCGACCTGGTCATCAATATCGGCGCTCCGAAGGGGGCAAGCCGGCTGGCGCAGCGGATCGGCCGCGCCAATCACCGCATGGACGAACCGTCCAGGGCCGTCCTGGTGCCGGCCAACCGGTTCGAGGTGCTGGAATGCCAGGCGGCTCTTTCGGCTTCCAGACGCGGCGAACAGGATACGCCGCCCCTGCGCAACGGAGCGCTTGACGTGCTCGCCCAGCATCTCCTGGGGCTCGCCTGCGCCAATCCGCTGGACGCGCTTGCCACCTATGAGGAGATCCGCTCTTCGCAAACCTATCGTTACCTCGACTGGGAGACCTTCGAGAAGGTGCTCGATTTCGTCGCCACGGGCGGCTACGCGCTCAAGACCTACGAGCAATACGCCAAACTGCGGAAGGGCAAGGACGGGCTGTGGCGTATCGCGCATCCGAAGATCGCCCAGCAGTACAGGCTGAATGTCGGCACCATCGTCGAAGCCCCCATGCTGAAGGTGCGGCTGGTCAAGTCCAAGGCCGACGGACGGCGGGCTCCGGTCGGCCGCGGCGGGCGGATGCTGGGCGAGATCGAGGAATATTTCATCGAGCAGCTGGCCCCGGGCGACACGTTCCTTTTCGGCGGAGAAGTGCTGCGCTTCGAGGCGATCCGGGAAAGCGAGGCCTATGTCTCGCGGGCGAAAACCGACAACCCGATGATCCCCTCCTATATGGGCGGCAAGTTCCCGCTCTCCACCTATCTGGCGGCAAGTGTGCGGGCCATGCTCGCGGATCCCGAAAGCTGGAAAGAACTCCCCGACCAGGTGCGCGACTGGCTGGAAATGCAGAGAGAGAAGTCGGTTCTGCCCCGCAAAGACGGACTGCTGGTGGAGACGTTTCCGCGCGCCGAAAAGCATTACATGGTCTGTTATCCGTTCGAGGGCAGGCTCGCCCATCAGACGCTCGGCATGCTGTTGACGAAGCGGCTGGAAAGGCTGGGCGCGCAGCCTATGGGCTTCGTCGCCAATGACTATGCGCTCGCCGTCTGGGGCCTTCGCGACCTGTCGCTGCTGTTTTCGTCCGGCCGCCTTCCACTGGATGACCTGTTCGAACAGGACATACTCGGCGACGACCTGGACGCCTGGCTGGCGGAGTCCAGTCTCATGAAGCGCACCTTCCGTAATTGCGCCGTAATTGCCGGGCTAATCGAGCGCCGTCATCCGGGGCAGGAGAAGACGGGCCGGCAGGTCACCGTGTCCTCCGACCTGATCTACGATGTGTTACGCGCCCACGAACCGGACCACATCCTCCTCAAGGCCACCTGGAACGACGCCGCAGAAGGACTTCTGGATATCTCGCGTCTGGGGGAACTTCTTGCCCGGATCAAAGGACGAATCACGCATACTGGTCTCCCGCACGTCTCTCCCCTCGCCGTGCCAATTCTCCTGGAGATAGGAAAAGAACCTGTCTACGGGGAAGCCATGGACACGATATTGGAAGAGGCGGCGCAAGAACTGGTTCTGGAGGCGTTGGAATGAGTGCACTCACGTCACATTTGCGCAACTACACGGCTGCGCCGGTGTGTCATGACATTCCGATCAACGGCCAGCTTGTCGGTCTGCACGACAGCGGCGTGCTGTGGTGGCCGGACGAAAACACCCTTGTCGTCGCTGACATGCATCTGGAAAAGGCGTCCAGCTATGCAAGGCGCGGCGTGCTGCTGCCGCCTTACGACACCGGGGCGACGCTGGAAAAGCTCGCCGGCGTGATGGACGCCTTCGATCCGGCGCGGGTCATCTGTCTCGGCGACAGCTTTCACGACGCCAAAGGCTCCGACCGCCTGCCGGCTCCCTACCGCGCCATGCTGAGCACCCTGCAACTCGGCCGGGAATGGATCTGGGTTACCGGCAATCACGATCCGGTCGCGCCCGTGCGGCTTTGCGGCGAAACCGTCGACGAGGTGTCCTTCGGTCCGCTCACCTTCCGCCACGAACCGGTCGAGAAGATCGGCTCTCAGGAGACGCAGGGCGAAATCTGCGGCCACCTGCATCCGGCGGCCCGCGTGCGCCGTTTCGGCCGGTCCATCCGCCGTTCATGCTTCGCGACCGACGGCACCCGTCTTGTCCTGCCCGCCTTCGGCGCCCTCACCGGCGGCCTCAACGTGACCGACGAAGCCTACAGCATGATCTTCCGCCGCCGTCAGTTCTCCGTCTTCCTGCTCGGCAACGACCGCCTGTTCCCGTTCACGGCCAGCCGTCTGGTCGGGGATTGATACCAACCTCAATAAATAGGAACCTATTTGACCGCGACTGGATCCTGTTCCGCGAGGAGCGTGTTGCAGGGCGATGTGGGACATCGGCCAAGACGCGCGACGTGGCGGAACAGGTTCCAGTCGCGGCCTTCGGTGGCTTTTTCCAGCCCGCCGGACAGCGTTGCGCTGCTTGAACGGCCAAGCAGGCCGTTCTGTGCAACGCGCCTTGCCGGCAGACAGGAAAATGGCCATCAAATGGGTTCCTATTTATTGAGGTTGGTATGAGGCGCAGGAGCCCAGCCCGGTCGGTTCCGCCTGACGCCAATTCATCCGATCCGCCCGCATACTGAGGAGGACCGTCAGGTCCGTCTCGAAGGAACGGTATTTCGCCTCTCAGCGTATACCCCGCCGTCCCGGCCTCGAGCCGGGTCCCGCCGCAGCGGTGAGTTGGCTCCGGCTCGGGGCTGCGATCATTCTACAGATAGATGCTGCGCCATGTGCGATCGCCCTGCGCTTTGCTCGAAGCGGGCATGAACGGTATTCCGCGGCTCAGACCTCAATCCCGCCTGAAAATCACACCCGCCAGCCAGCCGGTGAAAATGGCGAGGCCGACCGCAAGGAGGCCATAGACCAGCGGATAGTACTGGGCGAGCTCGAAGGTGATCTGTTCGAAACCGATCTTGGCGACCGCCAGGGTTTCCTCCGTGCTGGATACCACTTCGCCCTTCTGGAACAGGAAGCTCTTCACCTTGTATTCGCCGACCGGGATGTTGGCCGGCAGGGGAATGTTGGTGCGGAACATCGTGTCGGTCAGGAACTGGATCGAGGTTTCCTGTTCCGAATAAAGCCCCGTTTCCTCACGCAGGCGGATGAAGGCCTTGCGGAAATCGTCGCGGTCCGCCAGCGGCACATTCGAGACGCCGGAAACGGCCAGGTTGATGTGATTGAGACCGATGCCCAGCTCGTCGAGGAGGTCGCGGTCGGCCATGGCGCCGATATCGATGGTGCTGGCCACCGCATAAAAGGACGGAACATGCTGGAACCGCTCCGCCTGCCGGTTGACCCAGACGCCGAGAAAACGCCCCTTTCTCCTTGTGGTGATGTCCTGCGGCGGACCTTCGACCACGATGGCCAGGTCAAGGCTGCTCGGATCGTTCGGCTGACGTTCGATGTTCTGAGCCTGACCGAAGATCACGATTTCCGTTCCGGTGAAGTTCGACTGGATGGAAACCACATCCGAGGACAGGGAAGTGACCAGATCGTTCTTTTGCTGCGCGCCGGAGGGGGGACAGGCCGCGAACAGAACGGCGGCGGCAAGGAAGGGCTGAAGAAAGGTGCGGTGGATCATGCGCCCGCACCCTTGCGGATAGCGATGGAATAAAGGTCCTCGGGGATCAGCAGCAGGTCGACGGCAAAGCGCAGTCCGACCCCCATCACCAGCAGCGCCAGCAGAAGCCGCAACTGGTCACCGCGCAGGTTCTGCCCCATGCGCGCGCCGAACTGCGCTCCGATGACCCCGCCGATCATCAGCGTCATGGCCAGAACGATATCGACAGTCTTGGTGCCCATGGCGTGGAAGATGGTCGCCGCGGCCATGGTGAAAAGGATCTGGAACAGCGAGGTGCCGATCACGATGCTGGTGGGAACCCGCAGCAGATAAATCAGCGCCGGCACCATCATGAAGCCGCCGCCGATGCCGAGCACCGTTCCCAGGAAGCCGATGATGGCGCCGAGAGCGACAACGGGAATGACGCTGACATAGAGCTTCGAGCGGCGGAAACGCACCTTCAGGGGAAGCCCGTGGATCCAGTTGTGCTGGCCGGGCCTGCGGGCCTTGGGGGCCACGCCGGACTTGCGCCGCCGGATCGCCCTGATCGACTCAAACAGCATCAGACTGCCGATCGCGCCCAGGAAGGTCACATAGGAGAGGGAAATGACAAGATCGAGCTGGCCAACGGATTGCAGCACCTGGAACAGGATCACGCCGATCAGGGATCCAAAAACACCGCCGGCCAGCAATATCGTCGCGAGCTTGAGATCGATGGCCTTGCGGCGCCAGTAGGTGACAACGGCGGAAGCGGACGAGGCCACGACCTGGGTGGTGACCGTTGCAACGGATACCGCCGGTGGAATTCCGGAAAAGATCAGCAGCGGCGTGAGCAGGAAGCCGCCCCCGATGCCGAACAGGCCCGACAAAAAGCCCACGGCACCGCCCATGCCGAATATCACGAAGATATTCACCGGTATCTCGGCTATGGGCAGATATAATTGCACTGGATCACGCCAACAGACTGCAGATGGAACCGCATGATGACTATATTAAATTGGTTAAAGACCCGTGCGCGCAGGCCTGTCAACCAGCCAGCGAGCCTGTTCCGTTCGGTTGCGCGATTTTAGGCCCAAATCAGCCGGTTTACGATCAGATTGCCTGACTTTTCAGCTCTTCAAGCAACCGGGCGTCGACTTCACCGGTTTCCGGCAGGCCAATGCTGCGCTGGAACGCGCTGATGGCGCTGCGTGTCCTGGGTCCCATCTCGCCGTCCGGCGTGCCGGTATCGAAGCCGAGATAGTTCAGCTTGTCCTGCGCCTCGCGGATCATCGACGTGTTGTCGACAGTATTAACGGATGCCCTGGACGCGGGAAGCGAGGCGCTGTCCGCCCAGTCCGGTTGCATGGTCACCTTGTTCGCGGCCGCATCCGGTGTCTTCAGCTTGAAGTTCTCCACCGCGAGCCGGGCATTGGCCAGCGTCTCCTGGTCCATCATGTTGGCAACGTCGTCGCGGCGCTTGGCGGCTTCCGGATCGCCCTGATCGGCGGCGATCGCAAACCACTTGTAGCTGGCCACAAGGTTCTTATCGACGCCGATACCGCCCGCATAGAGGATGCCCAGATTGAACAGGCTGTCCTTGACGCCGTAATTCGCGGCGTTCTCGAACCATTTGGCCGCGGCCGCATAGTCGGGCTCTCCGCCGCCGCCCTCGGCAAACAGAACGGCAAGATTATGCATCGCCTTGGCGTTGCCGGCTTCCGCCGCCTTCATGTACCAGGCCTTGGCTCTGGCAAGATCCTTTTCGACGCCGCGGCCCTTTTCATAAAGGCTGGCCAGACGGTATTGCGCCGGCGCCAGACCCTTGTCGGCGGCTTTCTGATACCAGACGGCGGCCTTTTCCAGGTCGGCCGGAACGCCGCTGCCTTCGGTATATTTCACGCCGACCAGGAATTCCGCCGCGGGATCGCCGCCGGCAGCGGCGCTGCGCAGGGCCATCGGTCCGATCCCTTCGGGCGGCAGATTTGCAATCAGGCCGGTCGAGGACTGGCCGGCACCGGCCACTTCGGTTTCCTTGGAACTTTTGCCCGCCGCGTCTGACCCGCTCGGGCTGAAGGTCGACGGGTTTTCTGTTTTTCCGGTTCCGAAGCTGCTGGCCACCCCGGCCGGCGGTGCAAAGGTCAGTTCGGTGTCTGCATCCTGAGAACCGTTGGCGGATGCCTGCTGAACCTTCCCGGCCGCCGGAACTGGATCCGCCACAGGTGCGGCAGAAGGATCGGCGGGCGCCGCGGCGGCGCGTACCGGCTGCGTTTCAGGGCGGGAAACGGTGGTGGCGTCCGAAGCCGGTTGCGGCTCAACGGACCGTGCGGCGGCGGCTTTCGCAGCGGCGGCGGCCAGATCCGTCTCGAGGTCTTCGGGCAGCGCTTCGACAGTCTCTAGCGTTTTTTCCGCCGTGGAGGCGATCTGCTCGCCTTCATCGGCCCCACCGGTCGTCAGCCGGTAGACCTGCAGCGTTCCGATCAGCAGGACAACGGCGGCTGCGGCGTAAAGAATAGTGCGGCGGCGGCCACCGGAGGACGGCGAAAGCTCGGGCGCCGGACGGTCGCCCGGCAGAACCCTGGAATCCTGCGCCTGGAATTCCTTGTCCGCGATATCCTCAGCGCCGAGTTCCAGATCATCGGCCGGTTCCGCCGCGGTTTCCCCGGAGACGGCCGGCTTCTCCCGCCTCAGAACATTGCGCAGCCAACCGACCCGCGCCTTGCCGCGTTCCTCGTCGGCGGTCTCCGATCCGGCGCGGCCTTTCGGCTTTTTGTCGAGCCGGGCGGCTTCCGCGGAGGCCGCCTGCGCGGCCCGGCGGGCGGCGGCGATGAAATCGGCCTTGCGGTCCCGCGTACGCATATCGGGACGGGCGGCATCGTCGGCGGACGTTTGCCTCCCGTCTTCTTCCGGGCTTGCCGGCAGCACGGGCTTGGTAAAGACAGGCGTCCGATCGGCGACCTTGAGTGGCGAGAAGCTTGCGGCAGGCGCGGCGGCGATGGTTTCCGAGCGCTCCAGATTGTCCAGGCGCTCCGTCAGCGACCCGAGGACGGACTTGACGCCGTCAAAGGTGTTACGGGTGCGCTCATCGCCGCCTTCCGCCGCATCAAGCAAGCGCCGAAGGTCGCCCTGCAGGGCATTGATTTCCTCGTCATATTGCGAGCTTTTCGCAGCCGGCAGGTTCGCAACGGCTTCCGTCGCCGCTTGCCTGGCGATTTCGACAACGTCCGCGCGGGTCTGCTGCAGCCCCTGTTCTATCCGTTCCAGAACCGGCGAGAACTGCTCGACGCCGAAGGCCGTGGTTGAGGAGTTTTCGAGCTGTTGCGCAAGCGCGGCGACTTTTTCGCCAAGCTGCTCGAAACGGCCGTCATCCGTAAGCTCTCCGCCTTTGGTAACGACCTGGGCGAGATCCGCGATCCGCTGCTCCAGCGCTTCGGTCGATGCGGGCGCGGCAACGCTGGCCCGCATGGACCCGATTTCCTCGCGCAGTTTGTCGAGGTCCGCCGTCGTCACCGTGTCCGACGGCTGATCGAGCCGCGCGGTCAAATCGCTCAACCGGTCCTGAAGCTGCGACAGAAATTCATTGTCCGCTTCTCCGCCACCCTTGGCATTCGCCTTTGCCGGGCGCGAACGGGAAGTCTTCTTTTCGATGGCGTCGATCTTGCCGGAAATCATTTCCAGCCGCTTCTCCAGCGCTTCGAACGCTCCGGCGTGCGCGGACGGCAACGGGGCGGCATGTTCCATGCGCTCCAGGCGGTCGACGATATCGTCGAGACGCCGGTCGACCCGGGAGAGGTGTTCGTCGCCCGACGGTTCGGCCCGGTCGTCGGACATCATGCCGACAATATCTTCCAGGCGGCCCTGGAGCCGGGCAATCGTTTCCGGCTCCGGCATGCGGTCTTCCATCGCGGAAAGGCGGCTGTCGAGGCCGCGCTGTTCGCGCGCCAGGACTTCCAGATCGTCCAGCCGTCCGGAGACGAATTTCATACGGTCGTCGATGCCTTCGACTAGCCCCTTTATGTCGATCTGCTCGACAAAGCCCCGCACTTCCCGCAGTTCCGCGCGAAGAGGTTCGATTTGCGCATGGTCCTTGCGCTGCAACAGCTCTTCGACGCGTTCGGCGATGGTGACGATCCGGTCCTCAAGCACCACCATGTGCTCGGACCGCGGCAAGGCCGCGAAGGCATCTTCAATCTCCTCGAGGCGTGCCGTCACGCTGCGCAGAACCCTGGGGTCCACCGACGCGCGGGAAAGCTCGTCAAGGCGCTGCAGGATATGGGCGTATCCGTGCTCCAGGGTCTCCAGGGCACCTTCCACATTTGTACGGCCGACCATGGACTTGAGTTCGGAGACTTCCTTGCGGATTTCCCGTGCCAGATGGTCCGTCTTCTTGTCGTTCCGCAGACGTTCCACCATGTCGGCGAGGCGCCGCAGTTCCGCATTCTGCCGGTTGACCGTTTCACTGGTGCCCTGCGACATACCGCCCAGGGCGTCGCGCAGGGAACCGATTTCCTCACGCACCTGACCGAGGACCTTTTCCTGCGGCGCCCTCAGGGCGTCGATACGCCGGCCAAGGTCCTTGTACACATGGTAAGAGGCGTCGTGGCGGTCACGGCCACCGCGTTCGCGGGGTGGCGGCGCGGGATCATAATAGTCCTCGCCATAATTTTCGTTTCCGGCGTCCTCATCCTCGTCGTCGTAATAAGGATCGGAAGGGTCCTGATAACGATCCTCCCGGAGGCTGTCGATCGCGTAGCGGCCGGGCCGCGAACGCGGCCTTGAAGACGCGCCCTGCGGCTTCTCAAATCCACTGCCGCCTTCAAGGCCCTGTACCTGTTCATCCAGACGGTCGAGCGCGCCAAGCACTTCGTCCACTCTTGAATCGTGCGCGCTCTCGCGTGCCGGTGCACGGCGGCGCGGCGCCTGACGGGGCTGACTGTTCTGGCGGGGTTGACTGTTCTGACGGGTCTGACGGTCGGACCTGACGGGGCGTTGCGGCGCGGCGGATTCCTTTTCCGACAACAACCGGTCGAGCTCATCGGCCACGGCATCGAGATCCTCATCCCGCTCATCCATGCGGGACTCGCGCCCGCCCAGTGCGGTTGCGGTACGAGTCAGCCGTTCAATACGGTCACGAGCGCGTTCGCGGCGCGGTGACTCGTAAAAGTCGTCACCTTCATACGCATCGCGACCGCGGCTTCCTGCCTCGTGTTTCTTCCAAGCCGGCATATCTTGACCCTGGGCTTACGGCTTTTCTAACCGCTGATGGAACAGGCCGCGGCCATTTTCCATCGATGGCGGAAAGGACGCAGCGTTTTAAGAGACTTTGTCGATTTAGGGTAAACAGGCCGTTAATCGGCGTTGCCAAATGCGAAAACCGGCTGATTCCACTCGCAAACAACCAGGAGGCGCATGTGGAGAAAACCGAATCGCCACGCTGCCGATGACGCATTTGCCACCGTATGCCCGGCGCGACTGGACGTTGACGCAAACGTAAGCTAAAAGCACCTTAAGAAACCGGCCCGCAGCCGGCGTCCGGCCGCGGCTTCCGCGACGACGCCGGCAACAGATCCCCGGCACCGGTTTCAAAAACCGTATCAACATCAACGATGAGCCGGACAACGGCTGTAGCACGAGCACCAACTGATATGAGCGAAGCGCTTTCGATCCTCAACGAAGAAAATCTGGTGGATGTCGTATCCGCCACGGACGACAGTACCAAGAAGACCCAATTCACGATCGGTGATCTGGCGAGAGAATTCGACTGCACCCTCAGAACCTTGCGGTTCTACGAGGACCGTGGGCTTTTGAACCCCAAACGCGACGGCCTGAACCGCATTTACAACCGCCGCGACCGGGCGCGTCTCAAACTGGTTCTTATGGGCAAGCGCGTCGGTTTCTCGCTTTCCGAAATCCGCGACATGCTCGACCTGTACGACCTGCGCGACGGACAGGTCACCCAACTTCGGGTTGCCCTGTCGAAGTTCAACGAACAGATCGCCGTTCTGGAAGACCAGCGCAAGGACATCGAACAGGCGATCGAGGAACTTTCCCGTACCGTCGAAATCGTCTCCGGGATGCTGAAACACAAGGAAGCCGAGGAAGCCTGAGCTTTTCTCCTCAGCGAACCGTCAACATCAACCGCCGGTCCTCCGACCGGCGGTTTTTTCATATGCAGCCTTCCAACGCGTTTTGCCGCCCGGGGCCGCACGGCACTCCGGTTCCAGCGGAAGACCCGAAAATGACGGCAAGCAGCACGAAACTGTGCAGCCAGGTCTTCAAAACCATTCCCAAATGCATGTTTTAGGCGTAATTTTTTGTCATCCCTTCCCTTGGGACACCACTTGCCGAAGCCATTCAAGCCGCGTATACAGAGAAAGAGTTGACGTTTACGGAAACGTAAGGTCAAAAGGAAAACGGCAGATCTGGGAGGATTTCCATGCCGAGTTATTCCGCGCCTGTCGATGACACGCTTTTTCTTTTGAAAGATGTCTTCGGCTATGAACGATATTCCAACCTGCCGGGCTTTTCCGACGCCCCGCTCGATCTGGTGGAAGCGATCCTGCGCGAAGGCGGCAAGTTTGCCGAGGAAGTGCTGCAGCCGCTGAACCAGAGCGGCGACCAGCAGGGCTGCACCCGGCACGACGACGGCACGGTGACCACGCCCAAAGGTTTCGCCGAAGCCTACAAGGCCTTTTGCGAGAGCGGCTGGGGCACGCTGTCGGCGGATCCGGACCATGGTGGCCAGGGCCTGCCGCACACGCTGGCAACCGTCTTCAACGAATTCACGTCGTCCGCCAATATGGCCTTCGCCATGTATCCGGGTCTGACGGCGGGCGCGGTCGCGGCCTTGACCCTGCATGGCAGCGACGCGCTGAAACAGCAATATCTGCCCAATATGATCGCCGGCACCTGGACCGGCACGATGAACCTGACGGAACCCCATTGCGGCACGGATCTCGGACTTATCCGCACAAAAGCCGTCCCGCAGGCGGACGGGTCCTACAGGATCACCGGCACAAAGATCTTCATTTCCGCCGGCGAACACGATCTGGCGGAAAACATCATTCATCTGGTGCTCGCCCGGATCGAAGGCGCGCCGGAAGGCACCAAGGGCATCTCGCTGTTCGTCGTGCCACGCAACCGGATCGACGAGGACGGCTCGGTCGGTGACACCAACGGTGTCTCCTGCGGCTCCATCGAGCACAAGATGGGCATTCACGGCAACGCCACCTGCGTGATGAATTACGACGATGCGACGGGCTGGCTGGTCGGCGAGGAGCACAAGGGCCTCCGCGCCATGTTCACCATGATGAACGAGGCCCGTCTCGGCGTCGCGGTTCAGGGCCTGGCCCAGTCCGAGGTCGCCTATCAGAACGCCGCGGCCTATGCCAAGGACCGTCTGCAGGGCCGCGCCCTGACCGGCCCGAAGGCCCCGGACAAGGCGGCCGACCCGATCATCGTGCATCCGGACGTCCGGCGCACGCTGATGTCCATCCGCTCCTTCAACGAGGCGGCCCGGGCGCTGGTCCTGTGGACCGCTCTCAACGGCGACGTCTCGCACCGCTCGGACGATGAAAAGACCAGGCAGTTCTCGGACGACATGATGGGGTTGATGACGCCGGTACTGAAAGGCGTCCTGACCGACACCGGTTTCGCCAATGCCGTCAGCGCCCAGCAGATGTTCGGCGGCCACGGGTACATCGGCGAATGGGGTATGGAGCAGTTCGTCCGCGACGCCCGCATCGCCATGATCTACGAGGGTGCGAACGGCATTCAGGCGCTCGATCTGGTCGGCCGCAAGCTGCCGGCCAACGGCGGACGCGCGGTCATGAGTTTCTTCAACGAGGTCAACACCTTCCTGAAGGAAAACAAGGACGACGAAGCGCTTGCCGCCTTCACCGGCCCGCTGAAGAAAGCCATGGACGATCTTCAGACCGCGACCATGTGGTTCATGAACAACGCCATGAAAAACCCTGACAACGCAGGGGCAGGATCCACCGACTACATGCATCTCTTCGGTCTGACCGCGCTCGGCTACATGTGGGCCCGCATCGCGGTAACAGCCAGGCAGCAGTTGGCGGCGGGCGCGGGCGACAAGGCCGCCTGGCTTGAGAACAAGCTTGCCTTCGGCACGTTCTTCATGGAGCGGACCCTCCCGGAGACCGCGGCGCATCTGGCCCGTATCTCCTCCGGATCGGATACCATCATGTCGGTGAGCGCAGAGGCTTTCTGATGCGCTCCCCGGCGGAGAAAAATGATGGAAATTTGAACCCCGCAAGCCGGATCGCGCGGCTATAGTCTCGCTCCGATCTGATTTGCCAGGGAGATTTTCAAGACATGGCTGAATACGTTCTTCATTGCATGGCCCAGTCAGGGCACTCCTATAAAGCGGCCCTGATGCTGGAGCTATGCGGTGCCGACTGGACGCCGAAATGGGTCGATTTCTTCAACGGGGAAACCCGCACGGAAGAATACCGCAAGACCGTGAACGAGATGGGCGAGGTCCCGGTGCTCAATCACAATGGCAAGCTCCTGACCCAGTCCGCCGTGATCATGGACTATCTGTTCGAGAAATTCGGCAAGTTCGGCTGGGAGAATGAAGACCAACGCCGGGAAGTTCTGCGCTGGACCATCTTCGACAACCAGAAGGTTTCCGGCCTGATCGGCCCGCTCCGTTTCATGCGAACGCTCGCCAAAACCGGCGAGACCGAGGTGACGAAGTTTCTGGATGGCCGTTCGAAATCGGCGCTTGCCATCATGGACAAGCATTTCGACGGCAACGCGTTTGCTGTCGGGGCAAAGCCGACCATCGCCGATTTCTCCCTGTGCAGCTATCTCTACTACGACGGCGAGCTCGGCTTCGACGTCGGCGCCTATCCGAACGTCACGACATGGCTGGCACGGATCAAGTCCCTGCCCGGCTGGAAACATCCCTACGACCTCATGCCCGGACACCCCTTGCCGGACGCCAAATGAGGCGGATCTGACCGGAGCATCCAGCGGTCGAACGAACGCCGACAAGATGCTCCGGCACTTTAAAATCGATCAACTTCAGGTTGGTCCAGAGGAGGATCTGATGCCAGAAGCCTATATCTACGATCACGTACGCACACCGCGCGGCCGCGGCAAGAAGGACGGCGCCCTGCACGAAGTGCCCGCCGTCCGGCTGGCGGCGACCGCGCTGGAGGCGATCCGCGAGCGCAACGACCTCGACACCGCCAGGGTGGACGACGTCGTGCTCGGCTGTGTCGACCCGGTCGGCGAGGCCGGCGGCGACATCGCCCGCGCGGCGGTGTTCGCCGCGGATTACGCGACGTCGGTTCCCGGCATGCAGATCAACCGTTTCTGCGCCTCCGGCCTCGACGCGGTCAACATTGCCTCCGCGCAGGTCATGTCCGGCCAGCACAAGCTGGTTGTCGCGGGCGGCGTGGAAAGCATGAGCCGTGTCGGCCTCGGCGCCTCCGGCGGTGCATGGCCGATCGAGCCGCAGGTCGCCATTCCCTCCTATTTCATGCCGCAGGGCGTCTCGGCCGACCTGATCGCGACCAAATACGGTTTCAGCCGCGATGACTGCGACGCCTATGCGGTCGAGAGCCAGAAGCGCGCCGGCAAATCCTGGGACGAAGGCCGGTTCTCCAAATCCGTGATACCGGTGAAGGACGTCAACGGCATCACCATCCTGGACCGCGACGAGCACATGCGGCCGGATACCGACATGCAATCCCTGGCCTCGCTCAACCCGTCCTTCGAAATGATGGGCAGCATGGGCGGTTTCAACGCGGTCGGCATCCAGGCCCATCCGGAAATCGAGGCAATCAGGCATGTGCACCATGCGGGCAATTCCTCCGGCATCGTCGATGGGGCAGCCGCGGTGCTTATCGGTTCCAGCGCCGCCGGGCGCTCCAGCGGACTGAAGCCGCGCGCGCGGATCAAGGCCTTCGCCAATATCGGCTCCGAACCCGCGCTGATGCTGACCGGGCCGGTGGATGTCACGCAAAAGCTGCTCAAGAACGCCAGGATGGAGATGAAGGACATCGACCTCATCGAAATCAACGAGGCGTTCGCCTCCGTCGTTCTGAGATATCAGCAGGCCTTCGATCTCGATCCGCAAACCGTCAACGTCAATGGCGGCGCGATTGCCATGGGCCATCCGCTCGGCGCCACGGGCGCGATGATCCTCGGCACGGTTCTGGACGAGCTGGAGCGCCGCGATCTCAACACCGCCCTCGTCACGCTGTGCATCGGCGCCGGCATGGGAACCGCGACCATCATCGAAAGGGTGTGAACCATGATCAGCAACATCGACAGGGAGTTCGAGCGGATCACCGACTACTGGTCGCCGCGCGTGGTGGCCGATGTCAACGACCAGTGCGTCAAGCTCGCCAAGGTGAAAGGCGAATTCGTCTGGCATGACCATGAAAACGAGGACGAGCTGTTCTTCATTGTCAAAGGCAGCCTGACCATCCGCTATCGCGACCGGGAGGACGTGGTCCTGAGCACCGGCGACATGCATGTGGTGCCCAGGGGCGTGGAGCATAACCCGATCGCCGAAGACGAATGCTGGGTGATGCTGTTTGAACCGGCGGAAACCAGGCACACGGGCGATGTCGTCGTGAAAGGTTCCAAATCGGCTGCCGAGCAACGGGCCCATCTGAATGCGCAGGGCGCCTGACCCGGGGAGGATTTTCAAATGAGCTACAAGAATTTCACCGTTGAAACCGATGAAGACGGGATTGCCCTGGTTACCTGGGACATGCCGGAAAAATCGATGAACGTCATCGACCTCACCGTCATGGACGAACTGAACGCCATTGTCGATCAGGTCGCGGGCGACGAGGCTGTCAAGGGCGCCATTATCACGTCCGGCAAAACCGCCTTTTCCGGCGGCGCGGACCTGACCATGCTCGAAGGCCTTTTAAAGGACTTTCACATCAAGCGCGGCAAAGATGCCGAGGCCGCTGCGAAAGCCTTGTTCGAAGGTTCCCGCAAACTGTCGCAGGTCTATCGCAAGCTGGAAACCTGCGGCAAACCGTTTGTCGCCGCCGTTTCGGGCACCTGCATGGGCGGCGGAACGGAACTGGCGCTCGCCTGCCACGGACGGGTTGCCGATGACGGCCTGAAAATGGGCCTGCCGGAAGTCAAGATCGGCCTCTTTCCGGGCGCCGGCGGCACCCAGCGCGTCATGCGCATGGCCGACGCACAGCAGGGCCTGCAGTTCCTGCTGCAGGGCCGCACCCTGCGCGCGCCGCAAGCCAGGCAGATGAAGCTGGTTGACGAGATCGCCTCGTCCAGGAAGCTGGTGGCCGCCGCCAGAAAGATGCTGAAAGCCGGTCTCGATCCGGTCAAGGACTGGGACAAGAAGGGCTACAAGCTGCCGAACGGCAAGGTCTATTCTCCCGCCGGGTTCCAGTTCTGGCCGGCGGCGAACGCCATCTACCGGCGGGAAACCCATGACAATTATCCGGGCGCCCGCTACCTCCTGCGCTCGGTTGTCGAAGGTCTGCAACTGCCGATGGACCTCGCCCTGCAGGTCGAAAGCCGGTATTTCGCCAAGGTTCTGCAAACACCGGAAGCGGCCAACATGATCCGCTCCCTGTTCGTCTCCATGCAGGAGCTGAACAAGCTGGCCCGCCGTCCGGCGGACCAGCGCCCGAACCGGATCAGGAAGGTCGGCATTCTGGGCGCCGGGTTCATGGGCGCGGGCATCGCCTATGTCACCGCCCAGGCCGGGATCGATGTCGTTCTGATCGACCGCGACCAGGACGCCGCCGACAAGGGCAAGGCCCATGCCGACGAGCTCATGAGCAAGGCGATCAAACGCGGCAGGGCGAGCGAAGAGCAGAAGGAAAAGCTGCTTTCCAGGATCAACGCGACGGCCGATTACGATGCCCTCGGTGATTGTGACCTGGTGATCGAGGCGGTGTTCGAAGACCGCGAGATCAAGAAAACGGTGACCGAAAATGCCGAAGCCGTGATGAAATCCAGGGCGATCTTCGCGTCGAACACCTCCACCTTGCCGATCACCTCGCTCGCACAGGCCTCGAAGCGTCCGAAAAACTTCATCGGCATCCACTTCTTCTCGCCCGTCGACAAGATGATGCTCGTTGAAGTGATCCTCGGCAAACGGACCTCGGACCGGGCGCTGGCTATGGCGATGGATTACATCAAGGCGATCAAGAAGACGCCGATCGTCGTGAACGACAGCCGCGGCTTCTACACGTCCCGTGTCGTGATGACCTATATCCGAGAAGGCCTGATGATGCTGGCGGACGGCGTTCCGGCAGCCATGATCGAAAATGCGGGCAAGATGGCAGGCATGCCGGTCGGTCCCCTGTCTCTGGGAGATGAAGTCGCTCTCGACCTTGCCTGGAAAATCGTATCGGCCACCCGCAAGGACCTGGGCGTCAAATATCTCGAGGGCCCGCTGGACAACATCCTGGAAGAGATGGTGGTCAAGCGGGAACGCTTCGGCCGCAAGAACGGCAAGGGTTTTTACGACTACAAGGGCAAGGACAAGAGCCTGTGGCCGGGTATTACCGAAGTCACCGGCCAGCCGAAACCAGCGGAAAGCTTCAACATCGAAGAGCTGAAGCAACGCCTTCTGGTGATGCAGGCCCTGGAGACCGCACGCATCTTCGAGGAGAAATGCCTGACCGATGTGCGCGAGGCCGATGTCGGCTCGATCCTCGGTTTCGGCTTCGCTCCCTATTCGGGTGGAACGCTGAGTTACATCGACACGATGGGGACGCCCGCCTTTGTCGATCTGTGCAAGAAATTCACCCGCAAATGGGGACCGCGATTCAAGCCGAACCGGCTGCTGCGCGATATGGCCAGGGAAAACGAATCCTTCTATGGCAAGTTCCCGCCGAAAGCCGAGCACAAACAGAAGGACGCCGCCTGACCGCACTCTCAATGCCGCTTCCCGCCAGGGAGGGCGGGGCGGCGGCATTGATAGTTTTGCCTAATGCATATGCAATAGGTGTTAGCGAATTGCGACAAAACTTGATCCATCGCGTGTCATCATGCAAAGTTGTAAACAACAGTTGTGCAGGGGTCGGCGGGAGAAGTAGATGCCGCTAGAAGGCGAGTGGGCGCGCGCTGACGTATTCCGTGTCTTGCGTGATATCTGTTCAAATGAGAATTTGGACTGGCCCCATATCGCGCGTATTTACGGTTTCGAACTGTCCAGTCTCGAAGACCCTCGCGGGGTTGTGCCGATCACCGCCTGGCATGCGGTCTTTGAGCATGTTGCCGAGACACTGGGCAACGACGCGGTGATGTTCGATCTCTTCAACAATATCGAAATCGGCTGCTTTTCCATCTTCGATTACCTGTTTGCCTGCGCCCCCACCTTGCGCGACGCCTGTCAGGCCTGGGTAAAGTACATGCCGATCCGCTCGAACGCCTATCGGATCAAGTTCCAGGAAACCGAAACAAGCGGCTATGTCGAATGGCCGATTCTGGAAGGGCGCGGCAATTGGCAGCAGAACATGTTCGCCCGTATCGGCTGGGCCGCCCAGCAACTTGAGCACGCTTTGGACATGAATGTCCCGCCGATTCTGATCGAGCTGGCGACGCCCGAGCCGAAGAACACCTCAGCCTTTCAGAAGAAGTATCAGGGGCGGCTGAAATTCTGTGCCCCGCATAATCGGATTTCCTTTCCGCGCGCGCTGCTTTCGCGGCGGCTGCGCCGCAACGATGCCTATTTGTACGAAATCATTCTGAAGGCAGCCGTCAGCGAGATGGAATCATTCGACCAGCTTGAATCGCCGCTTTCCAGAATTGCCAATGAAGTCGCCTCGAGCCTTTCGAACGGGTCCTGCACGCTGCCGCAAATCTCGGCGAAGCTGGGCATGTCCCAAAGAGCCGTGCAACGTGTTCTGGAAAAGGAAGGAACGAGCTTCCGCAAACTCAGCGAAGAAATCCGGCGCTCCGCGGCCGAAAGATATCTGCGAAGCACGGGACTGCCGATGAAAGAGATCGCTTATCTGCTGGGATTTTCCGAACTGAGCACATTTTCAAGAGCCGTCAAGAGCTGGTTTGGCGTCTCGCCCAGGAAAGTGCGGGAAGCGCCTGCCAGTCAGGCCCGATAAAGCGGTGGACCGCGCGCTCAGGAAAAATTGCGGCACGGAGACGTGACGGGCTGACCCGTCGCCGTGCCTGAGATAATTCCTTCACCCGGCAGATATCGAGACTTTTGTTCGATCGTCCGGCACACACAGTGGTTCCAGACGTGCTTTTAAGAAAAAACCGTCCGATTATTCCCTGGTGTCAGGGGCCACTCTGCAGCGTGAAAGTTTTCTTGGCCGGATCCTTCTCGAATTTGATCCGAAGTCTGTCTTTCACTGCAGCTCGAGGAAGTTCCGGACGAAAGCGACTGTGGGTAACCGCAAATGCCCGGGTAAGCATTCCTGACGATAACCTTAGCTGACAGGATCACTTGCGTCTTTGGCCTGAGACGAACAGAATTTTACCATTTACGCCACCACATGTAATTAATCCGGATATTTGTCGATACACCATTTTCCTCTCGGCGCCGTTTCACCGCCTCAGACAGGCTGCGTGCTTGCGCATTGTAATCGGAATGATTTGTTCCTAACTTTCGCCAAGAAATCCGCTATCAACGTCAATCAGGAGAAAGACATGTCCGACACCGGCTTGAGCCGTTTTCTGGGAGGCTCGCCCGCGCAGGTGCTGTTGCGGCTCGTGTTCCTCTCGTTCGTGGTCGGCATCGTGCTTTCGGCCCTCAACCTGGATCCTCTTGACCTCGTCAACATGGCGGTCGAATTCGTCGAGCGGCTGTGGAACATGGGCTTCCATGCAATCGGACGCCTCGGCGGCTATCTGCTTATCGGTGCGATCGTCGTCGTGCCGATATGGCTGGTGATCCGGATCATGTCCATGGGGCGGAGCCGGTAATACCAAAGAGTGTTGATTATGACCCATCTGATGAACCATTCCCGTATGCCGGCAAGGCGCATCGCGCAGTGCGGTCTGGTTGACCGGGCAAGCGGTGCAACGACGTCCGGCGGGCGGGGATGATCCACCGAAGGCCGGTTTTGGACGTCCTTCGGGCTGCGTTGCACGTCTTGCCGAAGCGCGTCCAAAATCGGTCAGATGAGTCATAATCAACACTCTTTGGTATAAGCACCGTTTGCCGGCGAAACTCCCCCGCAACCGGACGGCGAAGTTAAGACTCTGTTAACCAGTGTGAAGAGAAACTGATCGTATCCTTTCCCACCTGCGCGAGGCTGGTGATGTCTGTTTCCTCTCTTCTTCAATCGGCTGGTTTCCAGAGGTTCGCGTTCCGCTCCGGACAGGAAAACCTCAATATTTCCAGGCAGCTGTCCACAGCCGAGACCCTCATGACGACCGTCGGCTTTGACAGTGAAGAAGCCGCGCAATCGCTTTTTGAAGACTACAAGGAATCCGTCGAACTCAACAGCAGCCTCGCCAGATCCGTCGAGAACAACCAGGAGTCGACACGCAGCCAGAAGATCTCCCAGATCAAGCAGCGGATCGAACAGCTCAAGGAGATGCTGCGCTTCGCGTCGCCCGAGCAGGCGGAGCGGCTGCTCAAGGAGCTGAAGCAGATTTCCAAGGAATTCAAGACCGCTTCCCAGGGGCTTGCGAAAGCCGGAAGTGCCTTGGTCTCGGGAAATTCCGCATCGATGATATCGGCCACGGCAAGCTCTGCGGGAAACGTCATCAATGCCACTGGGACCTCCGGCACGGCCGTCAATCCCACAGATGCCTCCACCGAAACACTCGATGCGGTCCCTTCAACGGGAGGCACCACGCCCACCACTGCTCAACCGCCCGCGACCGAGCCGTCCAATGAAGAGGGCGGAGCTTCCGCGACATCCGGTGAGACCGCACCCGGCGAAGAAGAAGAGCAGGACGAAGAGGCCGGCTGGAAAGCAGACCTGACGACCGCCATTCAAACCTACACGGAACGCCAGGAAGAAGCGGACAAGGCCTATCGGTCCGGCCGAGGGGCGGGCCTGAAAGCCCAGCGCGAGGAATTGCGCAAAATGGCTCAGGAAATCAAGGTATTGGCCGACCGGCTGGAGAAACTCGCCAAGGAAGATGACGAGGACGCCGGGAAAGAGCTCAAGGATGTCCGTGAAAACCTGAAAGCCGGGAAAAGGGCTCTGAACGATCCTGACCTGGAACGCGCCCTTGAACCCGGGGCGGGACTGCCCGCTCCCTCCTCACTGACGACCTCAACCGAAGTCGGGATCGGCGCCAGTGTTTCCACTGTCGGCATAACGGCCACCATCTCGGAAGTGATTGTCTGAGGCTTGGGTCACACCCTTTCCGAAAGCTCTCAAGCCTCCGATGGCTGGCTCAGCCTGGCACCTGAACCATCGCCTGACCATTCACTTTCCCCGCGGAGACGGCGATCGCACTGCGATGCAGCGTCAGGTGACGGTCGGCGAGTTCCTCGATATCGGTTGAATAGCCCCCACCCAGGACACCGGCCAGAGGAATACCGGTGGCCGCGACCGTCTCGATCACGAATCGGTCCCGCAGTCGCAGTCCTTCGCGCGTCAGCGCCAGGCGGCCCAGGCGGTCATGTTCGTAGGGATCGACACCGGCATTGAAGATCACGATATCCCAGGCCTCCTGTTTCACAAGCGCCGGAAGGACCTCCGCGAGCCGTTCCAGATAGAGTGCGTCTGCGGTCGCGTCGGGCAAGCCCATATCGAGATGCGAGGGGATCTTGCGGACCGGATAATTTCTTTCCGAATGCATTGAAAACGTGAAAATGTCCGGGTCGCCCTGGAAGATGTCGGCGGTGCCGTCTCCCTGATGCACGTCGAGATCGACGATCAGCGCCTTGCCGATGGCCCCGTCCGCCTGCATGACCCGGACCGCGACCGCGACATCGTTGAATACGCAGAACCCCGCACCATGCGCCTTTCGGGCATGATGACTGCCCCCGGCCGTGTTGCAGGCAATCCCGTGTTCCAGCGCCAGATAGCAGGTAAGGACCGTCCCGCCTGTCGCACAGCGTGCCCGCAGCGCGATGTCCTCGCGCATCGGAAAGCCGATCTCCCGGGCGATCCTTTCCGGAACCGTGCCGTTGAACACCTGGTCCACATAGGCGGGATCATGCGCCAGGGCGACCCATTCGAAGGGCGCCGGCCGGGGCCGAAAGAAACTGCCGCCGTCCAGCAGACCTTCCGCGCGGATCAGTTCGGCAACCGCCCGGAACTTGTCCATCGGAAACCGGTGATTGGCGGGCAGATCGGCGCAATAGGCCGGATGATGGACAATCGGCATGGTCATGGTGGACACTATATGGCGGGTTTTCCATTCTGGCATCCTTTCGAAAGTCAGAGCCTTGCCGTTCGTTCCGGGGGGAGACAAGGCGCGGAAAACATTTGACGAACCGGCCAAAGCCGGACAAGAAGGTTTTCCTGCCCATACGAGCCTCCATGACCCAATCCGCCACCATCAACGATCCGTCGCGACTGGCCTTCACGGTGACTCACCGCTCGGTGCTTGCCGTCGCCATTCCAATGACGCTTGGCTATCTGTCGACGCCCCTGCTCGGTGTCGTCGACATGGCGGTGATCGGACGGCTCGGCGATGCCGCGCTGCTCGGCGGTATCGCCATGGGCGGCATCATCTTCGACCTGGCCTTCACCAGCTTCAACTTCCTGCGATCCGGCACCACCGGACTGACCGCGCAGGCTCTCGGCGCCCGCAACGACGTGGAAATCAGGGCAACGCTTCTCAGGGCGCTGATCATTGCCGCCATCGGCGGCCTTGCGATCATCGCCTTGCATGCCCCGGTCCGCGAGGCGGGCCTGTGGTTTCTCGGCGGCAGTTCCGAAGTGCAGGCGGCGACAGTACGTTATTTCGACGTGCGGATTTTCAGTGCGCCGTTCCTGCTCGCCAATTACGCCATTCTGGGCTGGCTGATAGGTCTGGGCCGCGCCGGAACGGCCCTGGTGCTGCAGTTGTTCCTCAACAGCATCAATATCGCACTCAGCGTCTGGTTCGTCATCGGGCTGGGCTGGAGCGTCGAAGGGGTCGCGCTCGCCACCGTTCTCAGCGAGTTCGCGGCGATGGCGCTCGGCCTTGTGCTGGTTCTCGCCAGCGTCAAACGGGGTTCGTGGCCCGCTCTCGCGGTGGTGTTCGACCGGCGGCTGCTGATGCGCATGATGGCGGTGAACCGGGACATCATGATCCGGTCCTTCGCCCTTCTCTACGCCTATGCGTTTTTCATGGCCCGCTCAGCCGACCAGGGCGACGCGATGCTGGCCGCCAACGCGGTGCTGGAAAAATTCGTTCTCGTCTCCGGATATTTCCTCGATGGTCTCGCGACGGCTGCGGAACAACTGGCGGGGCGGGCGGTCGGCGCAAGGCACCGGCCGGCGTTTGACAGGACGTTGAAGCTCACGGCGCTCTGGAGCTTTGCCCTGGCAGGCGGCCTCGCGGTCTTCTTCTATATTTTCGGCCCTGCCCTGATCGCCTTCATGATCACCGTGCCGGAAGTCCGCGCGCTCGGCGACGCCTATCTGATCTGGGCCGTCATGACGCCGCTTCTCGGTGTTCTGGCGTTTCAGATGGATGGTGTCTTCATTGGCGCCACCTGGTCCGACACCATGCGCAACATGATGCTGATCTCGCTGGCGGCCTATATCGCCGCCTACTACATCCTTTTCCCGCTTCTCGGCAATCACGGGCTCTGGCTGGCGCTCGAACTGTTCCTGGGGATACGCGGCATCACGCTGCTTGCCGCCTGCCGCAAGCGGGCGGCGCGGACATTCGCGGATGCCTGACGGAAAGCTGAACTAAAGCGCCTCCGCCGCCCAGGCCTCGGTATTGGCGTCCCTTGCCTCGCGCAAGGACGACAGACCGTGCTCCTCCAGCCTGGCGGACAGACCCGACAGGATCTCCTCGATCAGACCGGGTCCCCGGAACACCAGGGCCGTATACAGCTGCAGGAGATCGGCTCCGGCGGTTATCTTGGTCCAGGCGGTTTGGGCGCTGTCTATCCCTCCAACGCCGATGAGCGGCAGATCGGGTCCGGCGAGCTTGCGCGCGCGCGCAAGCACGATGGTGGATTTGCGGAACAAGGGCGTGCCGGACAGGCCGCCGGCCTCCCCGGCCGGTCCCGAACCGCTCAGGCCCTCGCGTCCGAGGGTCGAGTTGGAGACAATCAGGCCGTCGACATTCTTGGCCAGCACCTCTTCGACAACGTCCCGCAGATCCCCGTCCGTCACATCCGGCGCGATCTTGAGCAGTACGGGAACGTGGCGTCCGAATTTGGCGGTGCATTCGTCCCGCGCGGATATGACCCCGGTGAGGAGTTCCGCCAGCGCGGCCCGGCCCTGCAGATCCCTCAGGCCCGGCGTGTTCGGCGAGGAGACGTTGACGGTGAAATAGGACGCCATGTCGGCAAACGCGAAAATGCCCGAGACATAGTCCGCCACGCGATCCCTGGCGTCCTTGTTCGCTCCGATATTGATGCCGACTATGCCGTTTAAAGTCGGACGCGCGTCCAGCCGCCGGCGCAGCGCCGCTTCGCCCTCGTTGTTGAATCCGTAGCGGTTGATGACCCCGCGATCGGCGGGCAGGCGGAAGACGCGGGGACGCGGATTTCCGGATTGCGGCCTGGGCGTGACGGAACCGACCTCGGTATAGCCGAACCCCAGCTTCAGCAGCGCATCGGGAACCTCGCCGTTCTTGTCGAACCCGGCCGCCATGCCGACTGGATTTGGGAAGGTCAGGTCCCAGAGCTTCACGGCCAGGCGCGAATCGGCGGAAGTTCTGCGGCCCGGCATCAGGCCCGATTTCAAGGCGAGCACCGTCAGGCGGTGAGCGGTTTCCGCGTCCAGGCACTGGAGACCCTTGAGGGCCACGTTTTCAAGCAAGGGCAAGGTCATCGGCCAAGTTCGGGAAAGACATGGCTGCCGTCGGCCGCCAGCGGCAGATCCTTCACCCAGATTGCGCAGGCCGGATCGAGCTGATCATAAAGGTGTGGAAACAGCGCCCCGCCCCGCGAGGGTTCCCACTTCAGTGCGTCGCCGAAAGCGGAGGCTTCGAAGGCCGCCAGCAGCAGATCCTGCTGTTCGGCGAAATGTTTTTCGGCCGTTTCCCGGACCTGGCCCACAGTGGAAAAGTGGATGAAACCGTCGGCAAGATCGACCGGGGCCCCCTTGAACACTCCGCTATCGACCGCCTCCCGCCAGAGGGACCTGGGAACGATCTTGAATATCAATTTCATGCGTTTGTCCGGCTCCATACGTTTTCGGCACTTGCCCGCGTGCCGGCTGTCCTCGACCGGCAGGGACACTACTCAAAGGGGATCACCCGGACAAGAAGGCTTTCCGGTCTTTGCGGGATGTCCTGTACTATGTCAGGAAAAGCCTGGAACAAACCGCATGGCAGCCTCGGCAATCGAACGAACGCACTGTATGGTCCAGGCGAAACAGGAACAACGAGAGAACCTGGAATGAAGCTTCGGCCTCTGGTAGTGCCTGCAATTCTCCTGACCGTCACCGGCGGTCTGTTCGCCTGGCTGTTGCTGAGCGATCCTCCAGATATTTCCAAGGGGCAATCGGCCGGCGCGGCCCGGGACAGCTCAACACAGGTGGCCGCATCTTCTCCAAATGCTTTGCAGAAGGCACCGGAACGGCTGACCTCCGCGGCGCCCCTTCCCGCTGATATCCGCAACGTCTCTCCGGAAGGCGTGACGGCACCGAAGGTCAGCGGCAATCTGAAGCGGGTCGAACCCTCCAAGCGCTATCTGGAACTCAAGGACCCGCCCGTGGAGCCGATCCCCGACGGGCCGATCGAGCTGACACGCGTTCAGGTTCTGGACAGCGGCCGCATCCAGTCGAACAGGCTTGTTGTCACGCTCGCCTATATCCAGCCCCTGAAGATCGACGAAACCTGCATTTCCCGGCTTGGCGGCAGCTGGCCGTGCGGGGCCCGGGCCAGAACGTTTCTGAGAGGCCTGATCCGGCAGTTCAAGATCACCTGCATAAAGATCGAGGAGATCGGGCCCGGACAGATCCTCGGCAGTTGCAGGCGCGGCAATGTCGACCTGAGCGCACGGCTCGTGCGCTACGGCTGGGCGGATCCGGCGCCCGGTGCTCCCTCGCACATCACAGAACTCGCGCAGAAGGCCAAAGACCGGAAAATCGGCAAATGGCAGTCGGAATGGCTTACCGACCTGCCGAAGTCGAACTGGGAGGGAGACGCGACCGCCGCCCTGCCCGGACTTGAATATCTCGAACCGGAAATTGTCGAATGGAGCCTGCGCTCGGATCGGGAGAAGCCGGATCAGGACCCCTTCCCCCTGGAGCTCGACACGCCCGAGGACCAGCGCCCGCAATAGATCGGCGGACGTTCAATCGGGATCGACTGAACGTCCGCTGTTTGATCTTACCGGTACAGCTTTATGCCGCAAGCTGTCCCGCAAGCGCCTTGCGGATCATTTCGCGCGTTTCCGCAATGCCGTAAAGCGCCACGAAAGACCCGAATCGCGGGCCTTTTTCCTGACCGAGCAAGAGCTGATAGAGCGCGGAGAACCAGGCGACCGAGACGCCCGGACCACCATCGGGGCCCTTCTTCGCCGGGTCCTGATAGCGCTCGATGGCTCGCGCCACATCCAGTACCGCGTCCTGTATGGCCGCCCCGTCGGCATCGGCCGGCAGCGAGGCCAGCTTGTCGTCCAGTTGCTGAAGTGCGGTCCGCTCGACGTCGTCCGGCGTCTTGAACGATTTCTTCGGTTTGACGAAATCGTCGAAGTAGCGGATCGCGTAGCCGACCAGATTATCCAGGTCCGGATGGGTTTGGGGCGTCACGCCGGGCGCATAGCGGGAGATGAACGCCCAGAGCACCTCCTTGTTTTCCGCGTTGGAGGCGGACACGAGGTTCAGGAGCATCGCGAAGGTCACCGGCATGTCGATCTTCGGAATACTTCCGGAGTGAATGTGCCAGGCCGGGTTCTGCAGCTTCTGCTCAACCGGCATCTGCGCGTATTTCTGAACGAAGGTATAGTACTCGTCCACCGCCTTCGGAATGACTTCGAAATAGAGCTTCTTCGCCGTCTTCGGCTTCTGGTAATTGTAGAGCGCAAGACTTTCCGGCGAGGCGTAGGTCAGCCATTCGTCGATGGTCAGGCCGTTGCCCTTGGACTTGGAGATCTTCTCGCCGTTCTCGTCGAGGAAGAGCTCGTAGACGTAGTGTTCCGGGGCCTTGCCGCCCAGGATGTTGCAGATCTTGTCGTAGATCGGGGCATTGGTCATATGATCCTTGCCGAACATCTCGAAATCGACATCCAGAGCCGCCCAGCGCATCCCGAAATCCGGCTTCCACTGCAGCTTCACCTTGCCGCCGGTGACCGATACCGTGATGTCCTCGCCCGTTTCGTCCTCGAAGGTGATGGTGCCGTCCTTCGGGTTGACGTCCTTCATCGGCACGTAGAGCACGCGTCCGGAGGTCGGCGAGATCGGCAGGAACGGCGAATAGGTCGCCTGACGTTCCGCGCCGAGGGTCGGCAGCATCACGTCCATGATCTTGCGGTATTTCTCGGTCGCCTTGATCAGGACCGCGTCGAACTTGCCGGAAGCGTAATACTCGGTCGCGCTCGCAAATTCATAATCGAAGCCGAACGTATCCAGGAACCTGCGCAGCATGGCGTTGTTGTGGGCCGCGAAGCTGTCGAAATCGCCGCCGAACGGGTTCGGCACGGCGCTCAGCGGCATCTGCAGATAAGGTTCCATCGCCGCGCGGTCCGGCACGCTTTCAGGAATCTTGCGCATGCCGTCCATGTCATCGGAAAAACACAGCAGGCGTGTTGGAACCTTGTCTTCCGTCAGCACGCGGAACGCCGTGCGTACCATGGTCGTACGCAGGACCTCGCCGAAGGTGCCGATATGCGGCAGACCGGACGGGCCGTATCCTGTTTCGAAAAGCACCGTCTTTTGCGGATCCCGCTTCTCGATCCGTTTGACCAGTTTTCGCGCCTCTTCGAACGGCCAGGCTTTCGATTTCCGGGCCGCCTCGACAAAGTCTTGCGAAAGGTCAAGCGGAGGCAGGGATTGGTCGGTCATTTTCGAATATCGTTCTTCTGATTTGATTGGCTTGAGCGCAGGTCCGTCGGCCGCGGAAACCCTTGGGCGGGCGGCTGCGGCGCGACACTAGATCAACCTGCTTTCATGTGCAATCGCATGAAAGCAGGGAAGTTGAATGGCCGGGAGAGGCTGACGCAACTTGTCCGCACTCCTCCGAACGCGGGACGCTCGGGAACGCGTGCGGCGACACACAGTCAAATGTCGCAAGTCCGTGACTTGAAGCTTTGGCGCCAAGCCTATACACCGGGCCTTCGATCTGCCTATGAACCGGCGTCACTGGAGAATCTATAGTGTCTAAGAATGAACCGATCAGCGTTCAGGAAGCCCTCATCTACGTGATGGTCATCGTCTCGGCGTCGGACAATTCGATGACCGACAAGGAACTGGCCACCATTGGCGACATGATCAAGATGTTGCCGGTGTTCAAGGACTATGACGCCAACAGCATCATTCCGGCGGCCCAGCGCTGCGGGGACATTCTTCAGGAAGAAAACGGCCTTTCCCTGGTCCTGGAGCTCGTCGGCGACATATTGCCGGTGAAGCTTTACGACACGGCCTATGCGCTTGCTGTCGAGGTGGCCGCCGCGGATCTGGAAGTCCATCAGGAAGAACTGCGGATTCTGCAGCTTCTGCGTGACCGGTTCCGCTTCGACAAGCTGACCGTTGCCGCGATCGAGCGCGGCGCGATCGCCCGCTACCGGACCGTCTAGGAAAATCTGAACATAGCCCCCACCGGCGCTATTGAACGAGCACGATCCAGTCCGCGGCCAGCGCGGGCTTGTCTTCCCCCTCGATCTCAACGGTGACGGAGAAGGTCAGTTTCGACTGGGCTTCACCACGTGCCGACAGATCCTTCAAAGCGAACCGGCCGCGAACCCGTTTGCCCGCCCGCACGGGCGCAAGGAAGCGGACAGAGTCGAAACCGTAATTCATCGCCATCGAGGTTCCGGCGATTTCGCCGATCACCTCGTGATACATCGAAGACAGAAGCGACAGCACCAGATAGCCGTGGGCAATCGTGCCCCCGAACGGTGTCCGCGCGGCCGCTTCCGGATCGGTATGGATATACTGGCCGTCATCTGTAATGCGCGCGAAGGCGTCGATGCGGATCTGGTCGACTGCGTGCCAGCCAGACGTCCCGATGTCGGAGCCGGCCGCGGCGGCAAGCGTTTTCAGGTCGTAGCGGTTCGCGGTCATCACAGCACCTCGAAGAGGCCGGCCGCCCCCATGCCACCGCCGACACACATGGTCACCACGACATAACGCGCGCCGCGCCGGCGGCCTTCGATCAAGACGTTACCGACCATTCTGGCGCCGGACATGCCGTAAGGATGACCGATGGAAATCGCGCCGCCGTTCACGTTGAGCCGATCGTCTGGAATGCCCAGTTGGTCCCGGCAGTAGATTACCTGAACGGCAAAGGCCTCGTTCAGCTCCCACAGATCGATATCGTCCATTTTCAGGCCGAAGCGCTTGAGCAGCAACGGCACGGCGAAAACCGGTCCGATTCCCATTTCGTCCGGGCTGGTGCCCGCAACGGCCATACCGACATAGCGCCCCAGGGGCGCCAGCCCGCGCGCCTCGGCCACGCGCGCTTCCATCAGCACCGAAGCCGACGCACCATCCGACAACTGGCTAGCATTGCCCGCCGTTATCACGCCGCCCTCGCGAACCGGATTGAGCCCGGAGAGCCCTTCCAGCGTCGTCTGCGGCCGGTTGCCTTCATCGCGGCTCAGTTCCACTTCACGGGACGTGCGCGCGCCGCTTTGCCTGTCGATATGTTCCATGACCGCGCTGACCGGGATAACCTCGTCGTCGAAACGGCCTGCCTCCTGCGCGGCGGCCGTGCGCTGCTGTGACTGGAGCGCGTAGGCATCCTGACGGTCCCGGTCAATTCCGTAACGCCTGGCCACCACCTCGGCTGTATCGATCATCGGCATGAACATGTCGGCCTGCATGGCGACAAGCCCGGCGTCCATATCGACCCGCAGCGCTTCGGTCTGCACGGTTGAAATCGATTCCACGCCACCGGCCAGAACCACATCCATCCGGTCGACGACAATCTGTTTCGCCGCTGTCGCGATTGCCATCAAGCCGGAAGAACACTGCCGGTCGAGCGTCATGCCCGGCACGCTGTCCGGCAACCCGGCGCGCATGGCGGCGGTGCGCCCGATGGTATGCTGAAAACCCTGCGGCAGCGCGGAGCCGATCAGGCAATCGTCGATCTCCCCGCCCTCCAGTCCGGCGCGTCCGACCGCGGCGCGGATCGCGTGCGCGGCAAGCGTCGGAGCAGGCGTGACGTTGAATGCGCCGCGATAGGCCTTGCCGATCGGTGTGCGCGCGGTCGAAACGATGACGGCGTCCCGCATCATGCGGTCTCCCCGGCAAATCCCGCGAGCCGCAACTCATGGCTTGCCTGAGCCGTATTGTCTCCCGGCACCATCTGGCCTTCGGCATCCGTCAGCTTGTCGATGTTTTTCAGGATAGCTTCGGCAACGCCTTCGCCGCCCCCCAGATACACACCCTGGGTCAAGGTGATCTGTGCCGCCTCGAAGCTTCCGGCTCCTGCGCACAGAATGGTCTTCGAAGGCGCATCGGCGGAGGCGAGCGCCACCACGGCCGGGCTGACGAATTTCGGGTCGAGCGCTTCGAGCATGGCCTCGGGCATTAGCCCTTCGAGCATCCGCGTGCCCGCGCTCGGTGCGAGGCAGTTGACGCGTATTCCATATTTGGCGCCTTCCAGCGCGAGCGTGTTCATCAGCCCGACAATCGCCATCTTGGCGGCGCCGTAATTCGACTGCCCGAAGCCCCCGTAAAGACCGCTGCAGGAACTGGTGAAGATGAGGCGGCCGTAGTTACGCGCCCGCATGCCTTCCCAGACCGCCTTCGCGCAATGCACCGTACCCATTACGTGAACGTCGAGAACCGCGCGGAAATCGGCAAGATCCATCTTGGCGAAGGTCTTGTCGCGCAGGATGCCCGCATTGGCGACAAGGATGTCCACCCCGCCCCAGCGGTCCGTGGCGTCGCCGACCATTGCCTCGATCTGAGGGTAGTCGGTCACGGAGGCCGTATTGGCCATCGCCACACCGCCCGCCGCCTCGATTTCGCGCACCACCGCGGCGGCGGCGTCCTCACTGGCGCCGGCACCGTCCATGGCCCCGCCGATATCATTGACGACCACCCGCGCCCCGCGCGCCGCCAGCGCAAGTGCGTGTTCGCGTCCCAGTCCCCGGCCCGCACCGGTGACGATGGCTACCTTGTCAGTGAGATCAATGACCACGAAATCCTCCCGTATTTTCCATGAGCCCGAGCGGCACACTGCGCATTTAGACCCTTCAGGCTTCAAACAAACAGTCGAATATTTCTTCAATGTGATAAAGAATTTTTATCGCCATCCACTTACGGTCACGTCGATCAGGGCCTGGCGAAAGGCCTGCAAAGGTGGAATTTCCGCCTGTTCCTTCAATGTCACGAAGCCTATCTGGATTGGCGGCAAGGCCAAGTCCGGCACGTTGAGAACCTGAAACTCCCGGGACGCGAGATGCGTCTCGAGCGCCACCATCGGAACGCAGGTGAGCAGATCCAGCTCGCGCGCCAGGTGGATCAGCGCGGAAGGGTCCGCAGCCACCTCCACCTCCGCGACCGGCGCTCCCAGACCGAGGTTGCGCAGACCGGTTTCCAGCGCGAGCCGATTGCTGGAATCGTGCGGTGGCAAGGCCCAGCGTTGTCCGGCCAGGTCCCCGGCTTCCATGGCTGAATTGCCGGCCAGCGGATGGGTGAGCGGGCATGCCAGCACCAATTCGGTCCGTGTCAAGGGATCGTAACGCAGTGCCTCGACCACATTGTGCGGGACCCATTCCCAGTCGACCCGTCCCACGTAGCAATCCAGCGTTCCCTCGGCCAGCTCGTGCATCATGTCGCTGACGATGCCGGTGCGCAGCCGGTAGCGGATGGTTTCCTTCGTCGATCCAAGCCGCCGCAATGCGGCCGGAAGAATGTTCGGCACCAGCGCGGAATTTGTGCCGATACGCAAGGTCAGGACCTGATCCTCGTGCAACTCGCTGACCAGATGGTCGAATGTCGCCAGGCCCGCCCGCGCCCGCTCCAGGGCCAGTCTTCCGGCAGGGCACAAGGTCACGCCGCGCACCGAACGGTCGATCAGGGTTACGCCCAGAGCCAGCTCGAGATCCTTGACCATCTGCGAAACCGCGGGCTGGGTCAGGTTCAGCACCTTGCCCACTTCCCGCAACGACCCGTGACGGTCGATCAGAGCCAGCAGACGTAGATGCCGGAGGCGGAGGCGGTCGAAATGCTGCGGCGAATAGCTCATAAGAAATTTCTATCACATTCAAAGAATACTGGGTCTATTTGCTTTAACATAAGCATGTCTAGCTGTTTGCAATAGAAAAGTCTGCCGTGTCAGGTCGGAGGTTCCTGCAACGGTGGAGAGAGTTTCCGGAAAACCTGTCGCCCTGGCGGCGGGAGGGCCGCGGAACTCAAGGGAGGATACATGAGACGAGCGAACGTCATATCCGGCGCGGTGCTTACCGTGTTCAGCCTGGTGATGCTGTTTGTCATCATTCCATGGCAGATCGATCCCGCGCCGAAGGGCATGATCTCCACGCGGCTCGTTCCCAACCTGATGATGATCGCGATCGCCGCGATGTCCGTGGTCCTCATCGTCACCAACCTGAAATCCGCGAATGGCGCGACCGACCCCTCTCCGCTCACCCTTGCCGACCTGCGCGTGGTGCTGCGGATCGGCGGGCTCTTCGCTGCCGTGATCGCCCTCTATCTGCTCATCGGCCCGCTGCCTGCGGGATTTGCGCTGGTTTTCGGTGGGCTTCTGCTTCTGGGCGAACGGCGGCCGGTCATGCTGGCCGGCATGCCCGTGCTGCTGCTGACCGCGCTCTGGCTACTCTTCTACAAGGTGCTCGGCACCGCGATCGTGTGAGGCAGCATGGAATATCTGGCTCTCGGATTTGTGGACGTGCTCAACCCGGCGACGATGTTCTGGGTCGCGGCGGGCGTTACCATAGGCTACGTTCTGGGGGCGATCCCCGGCCTTGGCAAAGCCACCGGTGTGGCCGTTGCCATCCCGTTGACCTTCTACCTGTCGCCCGTTGCCGCCCTTGGCATGCTGATCGGCATCGCCAAGGGGAGCGCCGCCGGAAGTGCCGTCTCGGCGATCCTGCTCAATACGCCCGGCGAACCGTCCTCCGCGCCGACGGCGCTTGACGGATATCCGCTCGCGCGCCAGGGCAAGGCTCAAAAGGCCCTCAAGATGGGCCTCTTCGCCTCGGTGATCGGGGATTTCGTATCCACGCTGATCCTGATCGTGCTTGCCGCGCCGCTCGCCCGCTACGCACTGCTGATCGGGCCGGTCGAACTCACCGCGATCCTGCTGTTTTCCCTGACCTTTATCGGCGGATTGTCGGGCGGATCGATGCTCAAGGGTCTGATCGCCGCCGCTTTCGGTATCTTTTTCGCAACCATCGGCATTGAAGGGGAAACCTTCATCCCCCGCCTGACATTCGGTCTTCTCGAACTGGATGACGGTATTTCGCTGGTTCCGATGGCCATCGGGATGCTGGCGGTCGCGGAAATGATGATCCAGGCGGGCAATCTGAAGAAGCTCGACACCGAAACCGAGGCCCTTGCCCAAAGCAGCAAGCCCGAGGACCGGAGCGTGACACGGGCCGAGTGGCGGCGCTGTGCCCCGGTCATCGCGCGCGGCACGCTGATCGGCTCCCTCATCGGCATCCTTCCCGGCCTCGGCGCCAGTGTCGGTTCGTTCCTTTCCTACGGCATGACCCGGCGTCTTTCCAGGACGCCGGAAAAATTCGGAACCGGCATGATCGAAGGCGTCGCCGCGGCCGAAAGCGCCGACAACGCCGTCGTGCCCTCAAGTCTTGTGCCCCTGTTCGCGCTCGGCATTCCAGGCAGCGTGATCGCCGCCATCCTGATCGCCGCGTTCATCCTGCACGGGCTGACGCCAGGTCCCCTGATGTTCCAGCAGCAGCCGCGGCTGGTGGCCGATGTCTATGCGGCGATGCTCTTTGCCAGCCTCGTCATGCTGATCATCGGCTACACCTGCCAGGGGCTTTTCGCGAAGATCATTCTTGTGCCGATGCGCCTCATCATACCGGGCGTCCTGCTCTTGTGCTGCGTTGGCGCCTATATGGAGACAAGCAGCATCTTTTCGATCTACGTGATGCTGTTTTTCACGGCTTTCGGGTATCTCGCACGCAAGCTCGACTTTTCCTTCGTCACCTTTCTCATCGGTTTCGTGATCGGTCCCAAGCTGGAATTCAGCTTCCGGCAATCCATCCAGCTGCTCGACCACAACACCGTCAATTTACTGCACCACCCGATCGCCATCGTCTTCCTTGTGCTGACGGCGGCGACCCTGTGGTGGATCGGGTGGTGGAAACGCCCGCAAACACACTGCGCGCCGGGCGAGCGCGGATCGACACCAGAAACGGACATCGCTCGAAATTCCAAGGGAGGATCGTAATATGATGAATTTCACCAAACGCGGACTGCTGGGCGCAGCGCTCGGACTTGCCATGACGGCTGCCGGCGGGCTTCCGCCGGTTCAAGCGGCGGACGGCTATCCGTCCGGCCCGATCACCATGCTTGTGGGCTACGGCGCCGGCGGGCAGACCGACCTTGTGGCCCGCGCGGCCGCGCAGGTCATGTCCGGCGAACTCGGCGAACCGATCAATGTGGTCAACATGCCCGGTGCGGGCGGTTCCCTCGCCGCGCACCAGTTGCTCAAGGCGGCTCCGGACGGCCAGACCATCCTGTTCCACTCGGATTCGGTGGTCAATTCCGCGCCGTTCATCATTGAACGTGTGAATTTCAAGCCGGACGACTTTGAATATGCGGGCATGATCACGGCCTACCAGGTGGGCCTTGCGACCCACAAGGACGCGCCGTTCGACACGCTGCCGGAATATATCGCCTGGGCCAGGGAACATCCGGGTTCCAGCTACGGCGCTCTCAGCCCGGAAGCGCGCATGTACATCAATGCCATCGCGGAAAAGGAAGGGCTGGATGTCAATATCGTACCGCTGAAAAGCGGCGGCGAAATGCTGAACGCCCTCCTGGGCCGGCAAGTGGAACTGGCCTTTTCCGGCGGCATCCACTTCCGCAACCCGGACGAGCTCAAGACCATCTCGGCGCTGACCACCTTCCGCCAGCCCTCGGCTCCGGACGTCGCCACGATCGAGGAGGACGGCTTTCCGCTCGGCATGGATTCGCGTACCACGCTGTTCCTGCCCAAGGGCACGCCGCGTGACATTCTGGACAAGCTGGCCGCAGCACTCAAGGCAGCTGAGACCGATGAGAACTTTGTGAAAATCACGGAGAGCGCGAACATCCCGATCATGTATCTGGGTGTCGACGAAGCTTACGCCGAGATCGATGCCACCTATGAAAAACACAAGAAAATCCTGAAAAACTGAAGCTTCAACTGAGCACATTTGCGCGGGCCGGCGATCCGGCCCGCCCTTCCCATCACTCCATGTCAGAGGCCCCTATGTTCCAGCCGCTCAAGGGCAAGCGCGTCATCGATCTGAGCCAGGTCCTCGCCGGCCCATATGCCACCTACCTGCTTGCGCTGATGGGGGCCGAGGTCATCAAGATCGAAAAGCCCGGCGAGGGTGACTGGACGCGCAGCGGCGGACCGGATCAGGACCTTGCCCGGCAAAAAATGGCGGTGAACTACCTCACCCAGAACGGGGCGAAGAAATCCGTCACCATCGATCTGAAAAAACCCGAGGGCCGCGCCCTTGTGCTGGAGCTTGCCGCCGGCGCGGACGTCTTTCTGGAGAATTTCAAACCCGGCGTGGCAAACCGGCTGGGACTGGATTTCGCCGCGGTGCGCGCGGCCAATCCGGCCATCGTCTACTGCTCGATTTCCGCATTCGGGCAATCCGGTCCTTTCAGTCCGCGTCCCGCCTATGACCATATCATCCAGGGGATGTGCGGGATCATGCAGACCACCGGAATGCCCGGCAACGGTCCGACCAAGGTCGGCGCACCTTACGTCGATTACGCAACCGGCATGAACGCGGCGATGGCGGTCATGGCCGGCCTGATGGAGGTCCAGCGCACCTCGGAGGCGGTGCAGATCGATGTCGCGATGCTGGATACCGCGCTGCTGCTCATGGCGTCGCTGATGACGCAACATCTGACGACCGGCTGGGTCCCGGCGCAGAACGGCAACGAAGCCTGGAGCGCCAGCCCCTCCTCCGGCGCTTTCGAGACCGCCGAGGGCACCTTGATGCTCGCGGCGAACAACGACCGCCAGTTCCGGCAACTGTGCGACGCGTTGAACCGGGCCGATATTTCCACCGACCCGCGCTGGAAAACCTCTGAAGCGCGGGGGAAGAACGCCGCCGATCTGCGTAGCGAGCTCAATGCGATCTTTGTCACCCGGGGCGCCGCCGAATGGGAGGACCTGCTCGCCCGTTTCGATGTTCCCGCCGGACGTGTCCGCACGCTCGATGAAATCCTGGATGAGGACCATATCCGTGCGCGCGGGCTCCTGCATGTCATGAAGATCGCGGACAGCGACCGGCCGATCCATGTGCCGAGCCTCAGCTTTCAGGCAAACGGCAGCGCACCGGCCCCGCTCACGCCGCCGCCGGCACTCGGGGCCGATACGGACGAGGTTCTGTCCGCATGCGGCATCCCGCTCGAGCGCATCGCCGCTCTGCGTGCGGCCGGTGTTCTCTGAATAATCTGATGGTCTGATCGGGTTTGCGTGAGGACCGGGAGCCACCGATGGCCGAGACGGCTTCCGCTCAGTTCAGGCTGTGTATGGCATCCGGCAGATCGAGGGAAAAGGCCGGGATCGTGACGTCGAACAGGGTTCCGTCCGGGCGTTCCATGGAATAGGTGCCCGCCATGATGCCGGAATCGGTGCTCAGCGGGCAATGGGAGGAATATTCAAAGGTCTCGCCGGGCTCGATCACCGGCTGCTCGCCGATGACCCCGTCACCTTGAACTTCCGCCTTTCGGCCCATGGCGTCGGTGATCTGCCAATAGCGCGTCTTGAGCTGCACCGATTGGGTGCCGCCATTGTGGATCTCCACCATATAGGCCCAGATAAACTCGCTCTCATCCGGCTTCGATTCATCGTCCAGATAAAACGGTTCGACCGAAACTTCGATCCCTTCGGTAGTGGCGCTGTAACTGCCAGACACGATTGTTCCCTTTGGGTTAATGTCAGGCAGGACCCTTTCCGGAAACAAGTCCTGAGCCTGGGGCTAAGCCCTTAAATATGAAGGGGCTTATAGGGCGAATGACGCAAGCGTGAAAGACACCAACTTGCGATTTTCGAGTGAATTCTGCATGAAACCCGCTGATAATCTCTAAAAAAGTGCTCCCTTGATGCTCGATGCCCGTTTGCGCCCCCTGATCGACCCACCGCTGAACCGGATGGGCCGGATGCTTGCCGCTACCGGGATCGGCGCGAACGCCATGACGCTGGCCGGGTTCGCGGTCGGATTGACGGCCGCCGCCGCAATCGCGTCAGGTGCCTTTCTGGCTGGATTTTTGCTCATTGCGCTCAACCGGCTCGCCGACGGTCTGGACGGTGCGATCGCCCGGGCGACACGAAAAACCGACCTTGGCGGCTATCTCGACATCACGCTGGATTTTTTCTTTTACGGCGCGATCCCGCTCGCATTCGCCATCAACGATCCCGCCGGCAACGCGCTCGCCGCGGCGGCTCTGCTGACAAGCTTTTACGCCAATGGCTCCGCCTTTCTGGCCTTTGCCATCATGGCGGAGCGGAAAGGCCTGAGCACCGGCGCTCAAGGGTCGAAATCGCTTTATTATCTCGGCGGTCTGGCCGAAGGCACGGAGACCATCGCACTGTTCCTGCTGATGGCGCTCCTGCCCGGCTGGTTCGCGGTTCTGGCCTGGAGTTTCGCGGTCGTCTGCTTCGTTTCCGCGGCCGCACGCGTGTTGATCGGCGTGAAGGCGCTGCGGACCTAGAGTGTGTCGCGTTAAATTGAATTCAGGAAATCGCCCGAACGCATTTGCAATGCAAACGCTGCCTCGGGCGTCTTCCTAAATCCATGAATCCGCTTAAACGCAACACGCTCTAAACGGCGTTCAAGGCCTTCTCGACATCCTCCAGCAGATCCTGCGGATCTTCCAGGCCGACCGACAGGCGCAGGATGCCGTCATTGATGCCGAGTTCGGCGCGGGCCTCCTCGCCGATCGACTGATGGGTCGTGGTCGCCGGATGGGTGATGAGGCTTTTCGCGTCGCCCAGATTGTTGGAAATCCTGACGATCTCAAGCGCGTTGGTGAAGCGGAAGGCCGCTTCCTTGCCGCCTTCGATCTCCAGCGCGAGCATGGTGGAGCCGCCACGCATCTGGCGTCTGGCCACGTCCGCCTGCGGGTGATCGTCCCGGCCCGGATAAATCAGCTGTTTCACCTTGGGCTTGCCGGCAAGGAAATCGGCGATCTGCGCGGCGCTTTCGCTCTGGCGGGCAACGCGGATCGGCAGGGTTTCCAGTCCCTTCAGCAGCACCCAGGCGCTGAACGGGCTCATATGCGGGCCGGTATGCTTGACGAAAGGCATCACCTCCTCGGTGATCCACTCCTCGTCGGAAAGCACGACACCGCCGAGACAGCGGCCCTGGCCGTCAATATGCTTGGTCGCGGAATAGACGACCACATCGGCGCCGAGCTGCAGCGGCGACTGGTACATCGGTGTCGCGAAGACATTGTCGACGATCAGGCGGGCGCCGGCCTCTTTCGCGATCTCCGCCACGGCGGCGATGTCGATGATCTCCAGCGTCGGGTTTGTCGGGCTTTCCAGAAACAGTGCCCTGGTGTTCGGCCGGACCGCGGCTTTCCATTGCGCGATATCCGTTCCGTCCACCAGCGTGCTTTCGACACCGAAGCGCGGCAGCAGCGTTTCGCAGATATAGCGGCAGGAGCCGAACAGCGCCTTGGCGGCGATCACATGGTCGCCCGCCTTGACGGCGGCCATCAGCGCCAGGGTGACGGCGGCCATTCCGCTGGCGGTGCCTCGCGCGGCTTCCGCCCCTTCCAGCGCCTTGAGGCGGTCCTCGAACATGGAGACGGTCGGATTGGCATAGCGGGAATAGACGTAACCCGGATCTTCGCCGTTGAAGCGCGCTTCGGCGGCTTCCGCGTCGCTATAGACGAAGCCCTGGGTCAGATAGAGGGCTTCCGAAGTCTCACCGAAGGGTGACCGCATGGTGCCGCCGTGAACCAGTGTGGTTGCCGGGCGCCAGGTGTTGTTTCCGGTCTTGGTGTTCTCAGTCATCTTCAGTCCGCTCCAAATGCAAAAAACCCCAGCCAAAAGACCGGGGTTTGCACCTCCGGCCTATTTAGCAACTTATTTAACGTGGCTGCAAGCCGGCCGGCCCAAATCACCACGAAGTGCATCTGTCCTAGGCGAAAACGGCTTCCGGGTCAATCTCCTTCGACAAAGAACCAGAAAGCCTGTTGGCGCGGGCCGCCGCATCCGTTAAGGACGGTAGGAAGAAGACCATGCGGGACACCTAAATGAACGTGACAACGGGTCAGGCCTTGAACGGAAGCGCTTCTCTTTCAGCGGAGGGCATTTTGCCCGAGCGCGTCATTCACGCCATGTTCGCCTCCGGCGAGATTTCCGCGCCCGAGCCACCCGTCAGCGGTCAGGTGCAGCCGGCCAGCCTCGACCTGCGCCTCGGCACGGTCGCCTACCGCGTGCGCGCCAGCTTCCTGCCGGGCCCCCGGATCAGGGTTGCCGACCGCCTGGAACAGCTCAAGCTGCACACCGTGGACCTTGCGGTTGGCGCGGTGCTGGAAACCGGCTGCGTCTATATCGTGCCCTTGCAGGAAAGCCTGGCGCTGGCAGGCGATATTTCCGCGACCGCCAACCCGAAGAGCTCCACCGGCAGGCTCGACGTCTTCACCCGCGTGATCACAGACAACGGGCTTGCCTTCGACACGGTGCCGTCCGGCTATACCGGTCCGCTTTACGCGGAGATTTCTCCCCTCACCTTTCCGATCCTGGTGCGCACCGGCTCCCGGCTCAGCCAGATCCGTTTCCGGCGCGGGCATTCGCTTATCGCGGACAGCGAGCTGGAAGAAGTTCACAAGACCCATACGCTGATGAGCGGTGGCAACGAGCGCATCGGCAACGGTGTCCAGCTCTCCATCGATCTTGAGGGCGAGGGTCCCGGCAGCCTGATCGGCTACCGCGCCAAACAGCATTCCGGCCTGATCGATGTCGACAAGGTAGGCGCGCACGACCCGCTCGATTTCTGGGAGCCGATCTATCGCCGCCACACGGCGGAGCTGATCCTCGATCCCGATGCGTTCTATATCCTGGTCAGCCAGGAAGCGGTGCATGTGCCGCCCGATTATGCCGCCGAGATGGTGCCCTTCGATCCGCTGGTCGGCGAATTTCGCGTGCATTACGCCGGCTTCTTCGACCCGGGTTTCGGCCATGTGGGTGCCGGCGGTGTCGGATCGCGGGCGGTTCTGGAAGTCCGCTCCCACGACGTGCCCTTTATTGTCGAGCACGGCCAGACCATCGGCCGTCTGGTCTACGAGCATATGGCGGAACGGCCCGAGCGGCTTTACGGCGAGGGCATCGGCTCCAACTACCAGGGCCAGGCGCTGAAGCTTTCCAAGCATTTCAGGATGCCCGCCTGAGTTCCCATGGCCCTCAAGACGATCCACCGCGAATTCGAAGGCTTTCTGGAAGACCGGAAATCCCGTTTTCTGGCGCATCTCGTTCCGGTGGACCGCTTCGAACAGCGCCTTGAAGAGCTGCGCAAGGAACACAGGAAAGCGGCGCATATCGTCACCGCGCACCGGCGCCTGCTGGAAGACGACCGCATCGAGGAAAGCGGCAAGGACGATGGCGAACCGGCAGGCACCTCCGGCATGCCGACGCTGCGGGTGCTGCAGGGCGCGGAGCTGATCAACTGCGCCGTCCTGATCGTGCGCTATTTCGGCGGAACGAAACTTGGCGGCGGCGGCCTCGCCCGTGCCTATTCGGGAGCCGCGCAGGACGCGATCAACAACGCGCAGCTGGTGACCTTCCAGAAGATATTGACCAGACGGATCAGCGCCGATTTCGCTTCAGGCTCCGAGCTCGAACGCAGGATCGAACACCTGGGGCTGAGCGTGGTCTCGCGCGACTTCACCGAGGACGGTGTGACGCTGACGGTCGAAGGTCCGGAGGATGCGCTGGCGGAGCTTTAGACTGTTGCTCACGGGCTCCCTTCCCCCTTGTGGGGAAGGGTCAGGGATGGGGTGAACCGCGAAGCGGTAAATTGGTCGAGGTCTCAACGCCAGGACAGAACCCCCACCCCCAACCCCTCCCCACAAGGGGGAGGGGAGCTGCCCGCTGAAAGGCTTCAGGAAAGCCCCCACCCCACACGGTTCATTCACCCCTTCGCTTTGCCCACTTCATTTCGCAAGACCTTCACCTCGTCCCTGAGTGCCCTGACCTCTGCCAGGATCAGTCCCGTATCGTCATGGATGGCCTGGCGGTTGGCGTCCGCCTCGGCGTCATGCTCTTCCTGCATGGCCGAGACGATGATGCCGATGAAAAGGTTCAGCACCGTGAAGGCGGTACACAGAATGAAGGGCACGAAGAACAGCCAGGACCAGGGGAACGCCTCCATCACCGGCCGCACGATGCCCATGGACCAGCTTTCCAGCGTCATTATCTGGAAGAGCGTGTAGAGCGAGCGGCCGATATTGCCGAACCAGTCCGGAAACGCCTCGCCATAGAGCTTGGTCGCCATCACGGCAAAGACGTAAAACACCAGCGCCATCAGCACCATGATCGACCCCATGCCGGGGAGCGCGGCGACGAGGCCGCCGATGACACGGCGCAGGGACGGCACGACCGAAATGAGGCGCAACGCCCTGAGGATACGCAGGGACCGGAGAACGGCAAACGCCCCGCTGGCCGGCATCAGCGCGATGGCGACGATGGTGAAATCAAAAACGCTCCACGGGTCCCTGAAGAATTTCAGGCCGTGGGCATAGAGCCGCAAGGCAAGCTCGATCACGAAAATGCCGAGGATAAAGCTGTCCAGGAAGACCAGCAGCCCTCCCATTTCCGCCATCACGGAAGAGCTTGTTTCGAGCCCGAGCGTCACCGCGTTCAGAACGATGATGGCGACGATGCCGTATTCCCAATTCCGCGAGGCGACAAGCGCCCTGACCCGATTTCGCATTTACCCGCCCTGGACTGTGACCGAACCTGAATTCCGCGCCGATGCGCCGGGCGGAAGATGGCAATTCCGGCGCCGCCGTGCAAGATCCTGCCAGACTAAAAAGCCCGCTTGACAGTATCGGCAACTCAGCGCAGAAAGCTTGAAGATCTCGGCGGGTGTAGCTCAATGGTAGAGCAGAAGCTTCCCAAGCTTAAGACGGGGGTTCGATTCCCCTCACCCGCTCCAGATTTTTCTGTCCGACCGACAAAACAGCCAACCGAACACTCCCTTCTCAGGCTCAGCGCAGTGTTTCGCCGACGCGGTCCGGCCCGGGCAAATCGGTGCGCGAGAGACCGATGTCGTCCAGCAGGTAGTCCGGCATTTCGGACAGTATTTTCATGTCCCGCCGATGACGCAACCGGCGCAGCAGGTCGCTGATGAAGCGAGTGAACAGGCCTGAGCGCTGCGGCTGAACAATCGGGATGGTAACGGAAAAGTCGGTCATCTTGCTTGCTCCATTCGAATTGCGATGAAGCAAGTTTACGAGTCATTTACGCGCCCAGTGCGCAAATTTCTCGCGTAATTGCGATAATTTCGCATTCTGTTCAATACTTGTGATAAATATTCGCGCAGCCGTAATTGAAGCAATACAGGTTGTGCATGACATGGACCATCTTGACGAGTTTGACCGTCATCTTTTGAACCTTCTCAGCATCGACAGCCGGCAAACCGGCAAGCAGCTTGCGGAGAAGATCGGCCTCTCCCCCGCCGCCTGCCTGCGGCGCGTACAAAGGCTGCGGGACATCGGCGCCATCGAAAAGGAAGTCGCAATCGTCTCGCCGAAAGTTACGGGCGGTTTGGTCACGCTTCTGGTGATGCTGGAGCTGGCCCGTGGACAGCCGGACCTGACTGACGGCCTCCGGCGGAAGCTCCTGAAACTTCCACAAGTGAAAAAGATCTACCACGTGACCGGCAATGCCGACTTCGTCATGATCCTGGAATGCGCCTCGATGGAAGCCTACGCCAACTTGACCGAAGCGCATTTCTACGTCGATGAAATCAAGGGCTTCGACACCATCGTCGTTCTGCGGTCGTACGACCCCGAGCCGGGTTGACTTCTCCGGGAAGGATGGCACAAAATTTCAGCGGTTCAGGCCACCCTCTTGCCCCGGATCATGTCCGCAGCCTTCTCCGCGATCATCACCACGGGCGAGGCCGTGTTGCCCGAGACGATCTTCGGCATGACCGACGCGTCGATCACGCGCAGGCCTTCCAGGCCGCGCACCCGCAATTCCGGGTCGACCACGGCATTGGCGTCCACGCCCATACGGCAGGTGCCGACAGGGTGGAAGATGGTCGTGGCGATGTCGCCGACCTTTGCGAGCAGATCCTCTTCGCTGTCGACCGCCGGACCGGGCAGGATCTCTTCCGGCCGGTAGCGCTCCAGGGCGCGGGCGGTCATGATCCGGCGGGCCTGACGCACGGATGTGACCGCGACCTGACGGTCCTTTTCGGCTGAAAGGTAATTCAGCCGGATGTCGGGCTGCTGCGACACGTCCCGGCTCCGGATGTGGACGGAGCCCTTGCTTTCCGGGCGCAGATTGCAGACCGAGACGGTGATGGCCGGAAAGCTGTGCAGCGGGTCGCCGAGCTTGTCTGTGGAGAGCGGCTGGACGTGGTATTCAAGATCCGGCAGGTCCAGCGACGGGTCGGATTTCGTGAACATGCCGAACTGGCTGGGGGCCATGGCCATCGGACCGGAGCGGGTCAGTCCGTATTGCAGCGCGATCGCCGCCTTGCCGAAAAGGCTGTTGGCCATCGTGTTCAGCGTTTTGGTGTTCCGGACCTTGTAGACAGTGCGGATCTGCAGGTGATCCTGCAGGTTGCCGCCGACATCGGGGCTCTCGTGGCGCAGCTCGATGCCGTGAGCGGCCAGAACATCGCCATTGCCGATGCCGGAGAGCTCCAGGATCTTGGGCGAGTTGATCGCACCGGCCGCCAGCAGAACCTCGCGCTCTGCCCTGGCCGTGATGTCCTTACCCTTGTGGGAGAACGCCACACCGACGGCGCGCCTGCCCTCCATCAGGATGGATGTCGTTTCCGCGTGGGTGATCAGCCTGAGGTTCGGGCGCTTCAGGGCGGGTCTCAGAAAGCCCTTGGCGGTATTCCAGCGCACGCCGCCCTTCTGGTTGACCTCGAAGAAGCCGCTGCCTTCATTGTTGCCATCGTTGAAATCCGCGCGGGGTTCGACACCGAATTCCTTCGCACCCTCCTGAACCGCGCGCAGGATTTCCCAGGTCAGCCGCTGTTTCGCAACCTTCCACTCACCACCACCGCCATGCATGGCGGTATTACCGGCATGATGGTCTTCGGATTTCAGGAAATAGGGCAGGACGTCGTCCCAGGCCCAGCCGACATTGCCAAGCTGGCGCCAGTGGTCGTAATCGGCCGCCTGCCCGCGCATGTAGATCATGCCGTTGACGGAGCTACAGCCGCCGAGAACCTTGCCGCGTGGATAGACAAGGCTGCGGCCGTTGAGCCCCGGCTCGGCGGCGGTCTTCATCATCCAGTCGGTGCGCGGATTGCCGATGCAATAAAGATAGCCGACCGGAATATGGACCCAGTGGTAGTTGTCCGAGCCACCGGCCTCGAGGAGAAGAACGCGCACGGACGGATCCTCCGTCAGGCGGTTGGCCAGTACGCAGCCGGCAGTGCCAGCGCCGACGATGACGTAGTCGTAGGTTCCCTCCAGCGCGTTCGGCCCGTTCATCTCGTTTCGCTCCCAATTCCGCTGCCGGGAGCATGGCCCCTCCCGGCCAAATGCTCCCGCTTTATTTCCCCGCACATCCGAGGCGGACGGCGGCGGTTCCTGCCCATGCATATCCGCAAAACCGTTCTTCCGCCATTCAGCGCAAAAGCTTAAATCCGCTCACTCCGATTTACCGGTCCGAGACCGCATCGGCGCTTCCCGAGAAGTTCCGGGCTGACAAAAGGGCCGGCGACGCGATATTCTGCTCTTGCGATTCCCCGGCTGCCGATGGCGGCATGCCGTTTTTCAGTTCCGTTGCAGGACCGCTGTGTGATCTCAGGAATGTCCTTCGCCCGAATGTCCCGGTCTCTCGTCAAACCCCTTGTCGCGGGTGCGGTGATCGCAATTTCCTGCGCCGCCCTGTCAGCCGGTCCGGCAACAGCCCAGGACAGCCAGGTCCGCGTGCCGAATTTCTGGGATCCGAAGGCTGTCCACGACCGGCCGGCCGCCATTCCCGACAAGATCCAGTTTCTGGCGACAGACGACTATCCGCCCTTCGTCTTCCGCGATCCGCAAGGGCGGCTGACCGGATTCAACGTCGATCTGGCGCGTGCGCTCTGCCAGGAACTGGGCAGTTCGTGCTCGCTCAGGATCAAGGATTTCGAGGTTCTCCTGCCGGCCCTCGAGGAAGAGGAAGGCGATGCCGTCATTTCGGGCCTTTCACGCAGCCTGCCCTCGACGCGGCGTCTGAATTTCACCGACGACTATCTGAAACTGCCCGCACGCTTCGTCGTGCCGAAGGACCAGGCAGAGACGTTCGATGAACAGAAACTGACAGGCAAGGCCATCGCCGTTGAAACCGGCTCGCGCTACGAGGCCTTCGTGACCCGTTTCTGGCCCGAAGCGAATGTCCTCAGCCTTGAAAGCGAAGCCGCCGCACGCGAGGCGGTCATGAGCGGAAAGGCCGATGCGCATTTCGGCGACGGCCTCAGCCTGTCCTTCTGGCTGCCGAGCGAGGCGGCCGAAGGCTGTTGCGCTTTCGCGGGCGGTCCCTGGCTGGAAGCCGGCTATTTCGACCAGGGCATGGCCATCGTCACCCGACAGAGCGATCCGGAACGCGCCGCAGCCCTCAACTACGCCCTTCGCCAGCTTCACCAGAAGGGCGTCTACCGGGAGCTATACCTGCGCTATTTCCCGCTGAGCTTTTACTAGGGTGTGGACTCATAAATGAAACCGAAATGGTTTGAGTCCACACCCTAATCCCTGTCGGTGGACCGTCGCCTCGAATTCTCGAAAAACGGAATGGACAGGCTGAAGAGGAAGGAATGGGCCTTCGGGGTGAGCGACGGACCGAGCCCGATCTCCATACCGTCATGGCCTTTTTCCGGCTGATCCACATAGGTGCCGAACAAACGGTCCCAGAAGGAAAGATAAAAGCCGTAGTTGGAATCCGTCTCACGACGGTAGACGGAATGATGCACCCGGTGCATGTCCGGGGTCACGATCACGTAGCGCAGCAGCCTATCCGCCCACAATGGAATGCGCAGATTGGCGTGGCTGAAGATGGCCGAACCGTTGAGCACGATCTCGAAGATCAGCACCGCTTCCACCGGGCCGCCCAGAGCGGCGATCACCAGTCCCTTCCAGATGAAGGACAGCAGGATCTCGATGGGATGGAACCTCAGCGCCGTGGTCGCGTCGACTTCACTGTCGGCATGATGCACCCGGTGTATCCGCCAGAAGAGCGGGATCTTGTGCGACATCAGATGCTGAAACCACACCGCGAGATCGAGCGCCAGGAAGGTGAGCAGTCCGGCGAGCAGGCCCGACCAGCCAAGCAGGGGGAAGAGACCCCAGCCTTTGTCCACGACCAGAAGCGCCAGACCGACGCCGCCGATCGGAAAGATCAGCCGCACCACAAGGGCATCGAGGAGAATAAGCCCCCAGTTGGCCGGCCAGCGCTTCAGGCGGCCCGATGTTCTCCGCCGTCTCGGCAGACCGGCTTCCAGCAGCGCCATCAGCAGGAAGATGCCGGCAAAACACGCCATGCGGAGCTGATTGATATCTATCTCGTCAAACATGCGGTCCTTTCAGCCTTTCGAAGCAAACCGGCTTGCCAGGTCAGGCACAGCTCTATAGGTCGGGAGCATAGACTTCTATACACCTCCTGCCTCTGCGACAGATCACATCATCATGAGCACCTTTGTCTGGACCCGCCCCGAAACGACACCCGCGGCAACGCTGCTTCTGGCTCACGGGGCCGGCGCACCGATGGATTCCGCTTTCATGAACAAGCTGGCGGCGGCGCTTGCGGTGGAGGGGATTGCAACGGCCCGGTTCGAGTTCGCCTATATGGCGGGACGCCGCACGGGCGGTTCGAAAAAGCCGCCGCCACGCGCGAACAAGCTGATCGGCGAATTCCAGACCGCGCTTCAGACCCTGATGAAGGAAACGGACAGTCCACTGCTGATCGGTGGCAAATCCATGGGCGGGCGCGTTGCCGCCATGCTGGGCGGCGGTGCGTCCCTGCCCGGCCGTGTGGCGGGTGTCTGCTGTTTCGGCTATCCGTTTCATCCGACCGGCAAAGCGGAGGCCGAGTGGCGGCTTGCGCCGCTGGAGGACGCCAGACGCCCCGTCCTGATCCTGCAGGGCGACCGCGACGCGTTCGGGTCCAGGGCCGAGCTGGAGGAAATTACCCTGCCCGCATATGTCAGCCTGACCTATCTGGAAGACGGCAGCCACGATTTCGGTCCGCGCGGCAAATCCCCTGCGACACTTGAGGGAAATTTCGCCGCCGCCGCCAAGGCCACCGCCGCCTTCGCGCAAACGCTTTGAGGCTGGTGGGGTCTACTCCGCCGGCGTGAGCGACCGTCCCTTCCGGGGAAGACCCGGTGTCCGCCTCAGGCGGATGAGGGCGCCCAGGTCGTCGCCGATCTTGATCAGCGCCGGGACCAGCACCAGAACGAGGGCGGTTGCCGAGCCAAGGCCGAAGACGATCGTGATGGCCATGGGCAAGAGGAACTGCGCCTGAAGACTGGTTTCGAACATCAGCGGCAGCAGGCCGCCGATCGTGGTGAGCGAGGTGAGCAGCACAGCTCTTAGCCGGTCGCAACTCGAACCGATGGCGGCCTTTTCCAGGTCTTCGCCCGTCTGCCTGCGCTCCTCGAAACGCGCCACCAGGATGATGGAATTGTTGACCAGGATGCCGGCAAGCCCCAGAAGTCCGATCAAGCTGAGAATGGTCAGGTTGTAGCCCATCAGATAGTGGCCGACGATCGCTCCGACTATTCCGAACGGTATGATGGACATCACGACAATCGGACGCGCGTAGCTCGCGAAGATCGCGGCCAGAATGATATAGATCCCGGCAACCGCCATCAGAACTCCGGTCAAAAGTTCGGAAAAGGCGTTCGACTGTTCTTCCGCCCGGCCGGCAAAGGAATAATCGAGGCCGTAGCGTTCGGCGAGGTCTGGCAGGAACCGTGTGTCGAGCTCCGCGATAATGCGGTCATTGGAGGTGAGGGTACTGTCGACATCCGCGACGACGGTCACCACAGTGCGGCCGTCCCGCCGCAAGATCACTGAAAAACCCTGCGCGTCCGTCAGGTTGACCACTTCGGTCAACGGAACGAAATTTCCGGCAGGCGTTTTCAGGGAAAGCTGGCGAAGCGCCGCGGTTCCGTCCTGATCGAACACCTGCTTCACCCGGACGGCGACTTCCTCGTCGCCTTCGGCAAAGCGCTGCGCGATATTGCCTTCAAAGGCGTTGCGGATCTGCCGGGCGGCGCTCTCGACCGTGAATCCGAGCGCCCGCCCGCGCGGGGTCAGTTTCACCACAAGTTCGGGCTTTCCGTAAGGCAGGTCGTCTTCCACGGCGCTTGTGCCGGGAAATCCGGAAAGTTCCTGCTGCAACTCCTGCGCCGCGGTTTTCAAGTCCTTCAGGGGCGCGCCGCTCAGCCGGATATCGAGGTCACGACCCGGGGGACCGCCCCGGCGCTCGGCAATCGCGATCCGGGAGGTCCCGGCAATAGGCGGCACGGCAGCCTGCCAGGCCCGGACGATTTCCGGTGTCCTGATCGTGCGTTCCTCCGACAGCGTGAGCTGCACGCTGATATTGGCGACATTGTCTCCTCTGCTGTTACCCGCGGAGCCAAGCGTGGCATAGGTGGCAAGCACCAGTTTCTGGTCGGAGCCTTCGGTGAGGTCTTTCTCGGCCACCTTCAGCGCGTCTTCGATCCGCAGGATGGCGGCGATTGCCTCGTCCTCGGGGATGCCCGCATGGAAGAAGATCGACGCGGTCAGGTTTTCCGCCTCCGGCGAGGGAAAGAAGGTAAAGCCGACACGACCGCCACGGACCAGGCCGACCGCAAGGACCATTCCGGCAATCGCGATCGCAAGCGTCACGTAGCGCCAGCGTACGGCCACAGCGACCAGCGCCCGGAACGGATAGTCCCGCAGCCAGTCGAAGCCCGCGTCGAAGCCGCGGCGGAACCATCCGGGCTGTTCGTCCGTATCCTGTGCCTGACGGCCGCGGCGCAGCGCCAGCAGCAACGTTTCGACGGCGAGGGCCAGCAGGAAGCAGACAACAACGACAACAAGCTCGAATGCAAAGGCGCCGGCAGTGTCCGTCAGGCTTCGCAGCGGATCGTCGATCAGGTCGAGATAGGGCGGCACGGACATATCCGGCTGCGCGACAAGCGCGCTCAGGAAAAAGGCGGGCACACCGGCGATGATGACCACCCGCCACCAGCTCCAGCCCGGCCGGCTGCCGAGCGCATGGGAGAGATGCCCGGGCAGGACAAGAAAACACTCGACCAGCGACGCGATCACCACCGACACGACGACTATCGGGAGCGTGCCCATGATCTGGCCGAGAACGTCGCCCACGAGCAGGATCGGCAGGAAGGCGGCGATGGTCGTCAGGCTTGCGGCAAAGATCGGCGCCAGCATCGTGGTCGCGCCGTTGACCGCCGCGTCCTGCGGCGTGTCGCCGAGGCTCTGCCGGGTTGCCGTGTGCTCTCCGACCACGATCGCGTCATCCACGATCACGCCGAGCATCATGATCAGCGCGAACAGGGAGATCATGTTGATGCTTTCGCCCATCAGCCACATGATGCCGAGCGTTGCCATCATCGCGACCGGAATGCCGGCGGCGACCCAAAGCGCGATCCGCGCATTCAGGAACAGGAAGAGGATGGCGACGACCAGAACCAGTCCGGAGAGACCGTTCTCGATGAGAAGGGAAATGCGCCCCTTCACGGCGTCCGCGCTCACGTCGTATTTCAGGATCTCGAGCGTTTGCGGCAGTTGCGGAGTGATTTCGGCCAGATAGCCGTCGACGATCGCCGCCGCCTTCAGCGTGTCGGTTTTCTCCGCCCGCAGGATCTTCATTTCAACTGCCCGCGTCCCCCCGGAAAAGCCCTGGTTTTTGCTGGAATCGAAATCCCGGACAATTGTAGCGATGTCTTTCACGAGCGTCTTTTCACCGGAAGAGAAAGACTTGACCTCTACCCGTCCGACCGCCTCGGGAGAGCGGGCTTCGGACAGGACTCGTATCTGCCGCTCGACCGCGCCATCGAGATTTCCGGCCGGCAGGTCGGTGGTGTTGCCCGCGATCTGGCTGGAAATGTCGGAAACCGTCAGATCCAGACGGTGCAGTTCCCGTTCGGGGATCTCCACCAGATATTCCGGCGACCGATAGCCATAGAGCTCGACCTTGTCGATGCCGCGCGCCAGCAGGTCATCGCGCATCTGGCGTGCAAAGACCTTGAGCGCCCGCTCCGAATAGGGTCCGCGCAGGGCGAGCGTCGCGACACTGTCGGTGAAAGTCGATGCGGAGACGACCGGGTTTTCGCTGTCGACCGGAAGCGTGGTTACACCGGACACGGCCTGTTCCACGTCAGAAAGCGCCTGTTGCATATTGGTGCCTTCGACGAATTCCATCTGGACCGACGCACCGCCTTCCCGGCCATAGGAGACGATCTCATCCAGCCCGTCGATGAAGCGCAGTTCCGGTTCGATCACCTCCAGGATGTTCGCCGCCACGTCTTCCGCGCTTGCTCCCGACCAGGTGATCGAGACGGTGATCCGGTCGGTCTTGACGGTCGGAAAGAACTGCGTGTTCAGCTTTGCAAAGCCATAGGCTCCGAACAGGACCATGACGGCCATGATCAGGTTGGCCGCGTTCGAGTGGCGGACGATCTGTTCCAGAAAACCGCGATTTATTACGCCTATCGCCATGACACGCTCCGTTAGCCGCCGTCGCTGCTGCTGCCGGTAGCGGCAAGCGGTGCCGCCGCGTCCTGACCGGAGTTGACTTCCTTTACAAGCAGGCCGCTGCCTGCCTCCGGAATGCGTGTCGCCAGAACGGTTTCACCGTCCTTGAGCACCCCTTCCACGAGAATGTAGCCGTCATCGATTGCCAGCGACGTTACTTCACGCGGCTCCAGGCGGCTTTCGCGGACCACGTAGACCGTCCCCTCGCCGTAAAATGCCGTTTCCGGAATGCGGAAGCTGTCCGGGTATGACCGGTCCGACAGCGCCACCTCGACAAACGCACCGGGGCGAAGAGGAATGTCGACCGCGGAGCTGTCGATCGACGCGATCAGGTCGACGCCTCCGCGCGTGCTGGCGACATCCGCGCCGATGCGCGTGACCGTTGCGGGATAGGTCACAGGTTCGTTGCCGAGATACCATGTGACCTGTACCGGGCGCCCGACGACCGTTCCGCTTTCCGCCAGAAGGCGGCCATACTGGTTGTCCGACAGCGTGAACCGGACATCGAAAGCGTCACTGCCGTAAAGCGAGGCGACCGCATCGTTGACGCCGACGAGCCGGCCGAGTTCAGCGGCTTCGGTGCGTACGATGGCGTCGAACGGCGCTCTCAGGACGGTGTTTTCCAGCTGGCGCTGGGCATTTTCAAGCCGCCACTCCAGACGCTTGATCGCGGCGTTCTGCTGAACGACCCTGGCGTCTTCAAGGGTCAGGGAATTCTGTGCCTGCTCCAGTGTCTGCCGCCGCTGGGAGACGAGCAGCTTGCGGTCATCCAGCGTCTGCTCCGTCACGGTGCCCCTGCCCTGCAGCTCCTCGGCCCGCTGCAGGTCCTTGCGGGCAAATTCCAGCTGTTCCTTCGCCCGCAGCACGTTGCCCGTTTCGAGTTTGACCCGGCCCTCGCTTTCGACGAGCGCCGCCTGGGCTTCGGCGAGATTGGCCTCCGCCTCGGTCAGCGCGCCTTCGTAGTCGAAGCGGTCGATGGCAACGAGAAGCTCTCCCCTGGAGACAGCCCCGCCGGCCTTCAGGTTCGGATGAACCTCGACCACTTCGCCGGCGACAAGCGAGCGCAGCTCGACCTCCCGCCCGGCGGCCGTCTCGCCATAGACACTCATTTGCGGCGCGTGGTCGCCGCGCGCCAGCGTCACGGTCTCCACGGCGTAGCTTTTTTCCTGGACAGGTTGCTTGGGAAGCTCGGAGCGGGTGGCGACAAGAAGGTTCATTCCCTTGACCGCGCCGAACAGAATGGCGAGCGCCAGAACGGCCTGCAGCACAGCCTTCAGCGCCAGCGTGATACGCCGAGAGCGTCTTCGCCCACGCGGTTCCGCGGGCGGCATCGCTTCGGAAACGGACTGCTTCCCGGTTTCTGACTGTAACGACTGCAACATTTCCGCCTCACCGGGCACACGAAGGAATGATCTTGCTTGCACACAGAACAGATTTGTTTTGCGGCGCAATATTCAAGCCCGACTTACCTCTGGAAGCAGCCATTTACATGCGAAAAAGTGTAACAATATGTTTCGGGCGGGCTCCAAAGCCCACCCGAATTCAACAATCAACCGTCGAACGTGTATCTGGTATTGCAGAATTCGCAGGTCACGACGATCTTGCCGCCGACCGTCACCTGCCGGATTTCCTCGGCGCTGAAATTGGCCAGCACGCTTTCGATCTTCTCCCGCGAACAGCGGCATTTGTCGGCAAGCGGCTGCGGCTCGTAGAGACGCACACCGCGTTCGTGGAAGAGGCGGAACAGCAGCATTTCAACGCTGACTTCCGGATCCGTCAGTTCAATATCCTTGACCGTATCGACCAGCGCCTTGGCCTCAACCCAGGCATCGTCTTCCTCGATCTCGTGCGACCGCATGCCCTCCGGAGCATCGCCCGGATCGATATCGGCCTGTCTCATGCGCTCCGGCGCTTCGGGCAGAAACTGGATCAGGACACCGCCCGCAGTCCAGGTCCTGGCGTGCCCTTCCCCCTCCTGGCGGGTGAAGAGTTCTCCGACGCCCAGACGAACTTCCGTCGGGATCTGCTCGGAGCGTTCGAAATAACGGCGCGCGACGTCCTCCAGGGACACGCCGTCCAGCTCCACCAGGCCCTGGTAGCGCTGCATATGCTTGCCCTGATCGATGGTCATGGCGAGATGACCGTGGCCGAGCAATTCTTCGGGCGTGGCTGTTCCGGCCGCAACCAGCTCCGCGACCCGCTCGGCATCGAAGGTCGCGCAGGCGCGGACCGCGTCCGGCGAGGCAAAATCCACCACCAGCATGGAGACGGGCCCATCGGTCTGGGTCTGGAGCGTGAAACGGCCGTCGAATTTCAGGGAGGTGCCGAGCAGGCTGGTCAGAACGATGGCCTCGGCCAAAAGACGGGAGACCGGTTCGGGATAGTCGTGACGGCCCAGAATGGTTTCCAGGACGGGACCGAGCGCAACGGCACGGCCGCGCACATCCAGTCCTTCCACGGCAAAGGGCCGGACAGCGTCCAGCCCCGCAGGCATAATGCCCAGTTCATCGAGATTCAGTGCCACTTTGGCCTTGCCTTAAACTGCGCCGAAACACCAGGCCAGAATGCCTTTCTGGGCATGGAGCCGGTTTTCGGCTTCATCGAACACAACGGAATTGGGACCGTCCATGACCTCCGAGGTGACTTCCTCGCCCCGATGGGCCGGCAGGCAGTGCATGAACAAGGCATCCCTGTTCGCCTCGTCCATCAACCGCTTGTTCACCTGATAGGCGCCGAGAAGGTTGTGACGCGTTTCGCTGTCATCGTCCCCCATGGACACCCAGCAGTCGGTGACGACACAATCGGTCCCCTTGACTGCCTCATATGGGTCCGACGTGACGATAATGGAACCACCCTTCTTGCGGGCGGCGTCGATCAGCTCCTGCGGGGGCTTCAGTTCCTCAGGTGTCGCGATGCGCAGCTCGAAATCGAACCGTGGAGCGGCATGGATCCAGGACGCCAGCACGTTGTTGCTGTCTCCGGTCCAGGCGATGCTGCGGCCCTTGACCGGCCCGCGATGCTCCTCGAAGGTCATCAGATCCGCCATGATCTGGCAGGGATGCGAGACCTTGGTCAGGCCGTTGATCACCGGCACCGTCGCGTTCTCGGCCAGTTCGCGGAGTTGGTTGTGATCGAGAATCCGGATCATGATCGCATCGACGAAGCGCGAGAGAACGCGCGCGGTGTCGCCGATGGTCTCCCCCCGTCCGAGTTGCATTTCCGCACCGGTCAGCATCAGGGTCTCGCCGCCAAGTTCGCGCATGCCGATATCGAAGGAGATCCGGGTCCGCGTCGATGGCTGCTCGAAGATCATCGCCAGCACCTTGCCGGCCAGCGGCCCCTCGCCGCGGTGCACGCCGTTGCGCTTGGCCTTGATCTTCTTTCCGGTGTCCAGGATGGCGCGCAGTTCGTCGTTTTCGATTTCCGTCAGATCCAGGAAATTCCGGTAGGTTTGTCCGGCGGTCATTCGGCCGCTCCTTCCACCAATTTCGCCTCGATTGCACAGGCGGCCATGTCCAGGCGCTCAACGGCAAGGGCAATTTCTTCTTCGCTCATGGTCAGCGGCGGCATGATGCGCACCACATTGTCTCCCGCCGGAACAGCCAGCAATCCTGCCTGACGCGCCGCGGCGACATAGTCACCAGCCGGCACGGCACATTTCAACCCAAGCATCAGGCCGTTGCCGCGCACTTCGTCCAGAACCTTTGGATGCCCATCCACGAGCCCGGCCAGCTTCTGCTTGAAGCTGAGGCCTTTCCTGCGGACCTCTTCCAGAAAGCCGTCGCCGAGCACGACATCCAGAACGGCATTGCCGACGGCCATGGCCAGCGGGTTGCCGCCGAAAGTCGTGCCATGGGTGCCCGGCACCAGGGCTCCTGCCGTTTCGGCCGTCGCCAGGCAGGCTCCCATCGGAAAGCCGCCGCCGATGCCCTTGGCAACCGCCATCAGATCCGGTTCGACACCCGTCCACTGGTGAGCGAACAGCCTGCCGGTCCGGCCGACCCCGGTCTGGATCTCGTCGAAGATCAGCAGGATGCCGTTCTCGTCGCAGATCCTGCGCAAGGCACGCAAAAAATCGGTCTGGATTTCCCGGATGCCGCTCTCTCCCTGGATCGGTTCGATCGCAATCGCCGCCGTTTGCGGTCCGATCACGGCCTTGAGCGCTTCCAGGTCACCGACCGGCACCTGATCGAAACCGGGAGCCTTCGGGCCGAAGCCTTCCAGATATTTCGCCTGGCCGCCGGCCGCGATGGTCCCCAGCGTCCGGCCGTGGAAAGCGCCTTCGAAGGTCACGATATGGAACCGGTCCGGCTGGCCGTTGTCATAATGGTAGCGGCGCGCGCATTTGATGGCGGCTTCCATCGCCTCGGCGCCGGAATTCACGAAAAGGACCTTGTCGGCGAATGTCTCAGCGCACAGCCGCTGGGCCAGCCGTTCGCCTTCCGGCGTCTGATGCAGGTTGGAGACGTGCCAGAGTTTGGCGGCCTGATCCTGCAGAGCCTGGACCAGATGCGGATGGCTGTGCCCGAGCGAATTGACGGCAATACCGGAACCGCAGTCGAGAAATCGTCGGCCGTCGCTCGTGACCAGCCAGACACCTTCCCCGTGATCGAATGTCAGGTTCGATCTTGCGTAGTTTCCGAATAGTGCACTCTCGGACATAATCCCATTGGCTCCTTTAAACGCCTCCTCCGCCCCAAGGTGTTCGCACCTGTTGAGGTTGTTCCCCCGGAATCCATGCGGAAAGGCCAAAACGCAACGTGCCGCCCCGATGAGGCGGCACGCAGCGGTTTGTTATACACCGTCCCTACCGTTGCCTGTCAATGGAAATGCCGCATCTGTCCGAAATCGGGATTTTGCGAAAACTCTCAAGGACCTCGCGTTATTTGGGGAAAAGTTGCTTCATCCCCAACTGGTTTGGGTCGAATGGTTGCCTGATAAATTAACACTATTGTAACCTCTGGGCAGTCAGACGCGATATTTCGTGAGGCACATCAGTAAGAGGCACTAGATATGCCACATTAGGCGCGCACATGCTGTGCCTAACACGAGGTTAATGGCCGCATGGCGGTCAAAATAAAAGGGTGCGGCAATGAGTTGGACGAACGAACGAGTTGAGCTTCTCAAGAAACTCTGGAGCGAAGGCTTGAGCGCGAGCCAGATTGCGGGCGAACTGGGTGGCGTCACCCGGAACGCGGTCATCGGCAAAGTGCACCGTCTCGGCTTGTCGGGTCGAGCCAAGACGACGTCCTCCGCTTCCAAGGCGCGCCGCGCACGGCCCAATCCGGCTACCGGCAGTGCTGCGCCGAAAAGACCGGCCTCACAGCCGCAATCCATCGGGGCAACCGCCCTGAAAGCCGATTACACGCCGGCGCCGGCCGTCGAAGCCAGGCCGCAGGTTGAGCCGATCGCCGAACTGGTGCCGATTTCCCAGCGCGCGACGATCCTCACCCTGACCGAGCGCACCTGCAAATGGCCGATCGGCGATCCCTCCACCGACGACTTCTATTTCTGCGGCCGGCAATCGGACCCGAACGTTCCTTACTGCGTGCATCACTGCAAGATCGCCTATCAGCCGGTCTCCGACCGCCGCAGCCGCAAGGTCGTGGCGCAGGCAGGCTGAGCGGCCTTATACCAACCTCAATAAATAAGAACCTATTTGACCGCGACTGGAGCCTGTTCCGCGAGGAGCGTGTTGCAGGGCGATGTGGGACATCGGCCAAGACGCGCGACGTAGCGGAACAGGTTCCAGTCGCGGCCTTCGGTGGCTTTTTCCAGCCCGCCGGACAGCGTTGCGCTGCTTGAACGGCCAAGCAGGCCGTTCTGTGCAACGCGCCTTGCCGGCAGACAGGAAAAAGGCCATCAAATGGGTTCCTATTTATTGAGGTTGGTATTACGCCAATTCGCGGATAAAACAGAAAAACACCCTGCGTTCAGCTGAACGCAGGGTGTTTTTTGAAGATCAACAAACGCAGGCCGCTCCGGATTTCCATGATCGCCGAAACGGCAGGCCTCGCCCCGGTTCAGATCGCCATCGAGAACTGATCGTTGAAGGCGTATCCGGCGCCGCGAACGGTGCGGATGGGGTCCTTGGCCTTGCCCTTGTTGAGCGCCTTGCGCAGGCGGCCCACATGGACATCCACCGTGCGCTCGTCGACATAGACATCGTGCCCCCAGACCCCGTCCAGAAGCTGCTCGCGCGAGAACACCCGGCCCGGCGACGTCATCAGGAATTCCAGCAGGCGGAACTCCGTCGGCCCGAGATGGATCTCCTTCGCGTTCCTGCGGACGCGGTGGGTTTCCCGATCCAGTTCGATATCTCCGGAGCGCAGCATCGAGGACACCACTTCCGGACTTGCCCGGCGCAGGATGGCCCGCACGCGGGCCATCAGTTCCGGCACGGAGAAGGGCTTGACGACATAGTCGTCCGCCCCCGTCGACAGACCGCGAATGCGTTCGGCTTCCTCGCCGCGTGCGGTGAGCATGATGACCGGCAAGCGTTCCGTGTCTTCACGCGCGCGCAGACGGCGGCACAGTTCAATCCCAGACAGACCCGGCAGCATCCAGTCCAGAAGCAGGAGATCGGGAAGGCTTTCCCGCAAGCGGATTTCCGCTTCGTCCCCGCGGACACACGATTCAACCGAGTACCCTTCCGCTTCCAGATTGTATCTTAAAAGAAGGCTCAGCGGTTCTTCGTCTTCAACGATGAGCACCTTCGGCATGCATTCTCGCTCCAATTTCATCAACCGGCGCCGAGGCGTCGGCCGGATCATTGTTCCGCTTCAAAGCATCCTGTGTTCGTTCAGCCGAACACAGGAAATTCCCCAACGCTTTAAAATCGTTCAACTTTCTGACCTCAAACCGATTCCGGCCGGAGGTCTGCCGATCTAAAGGTCAAGCGGCTAAACGGAACCGGTCGTTTCGTCGAGTTTTATGCGGTCTTCCGGCAAACGCTGTCCGGTGACCATGTAGTAGACGTTTTCCGCAATGTTGGTTGCATGATCGCCGATACGCTCGATGTTCTTGGCACAGAACAGCAGATGGACGCACTGGGTGATGACCCTCGGGTCCTCCATCATATAGGTCAGCAGTTCGCGGAACAGCGAGGTGTAGATGGCATCGACCTCGGCGTCGGCTTCCTGCACACGGCGCGCTGCTTCGGCATCCCTGCGGGTATACGCGTCCAGGACCAGCTTGAGCTGGGACAGGGCGAGTTCGGTCATGTGTTCGACGCCGATCGCGAGTTTCTTCGACTGAAGGTCGCTGTCGATCGCGATCACGCGCTTGGCAACATTCTTCGCCAGATCGCCGACCCGTTCCAGGTCGTTGGCGATACGGGTCGCCGCGGTGATTTCGCGCAGGTCCTGCCCCATCGGCTGGCGGCGCGCGATCATCTCGATCAGCTTGACCTCGACTTCGTGATGAAGGGCGTCGAGACGCGCGTCCTTCTGAATTGTGTTTCGGGCCAGTTCCAGATCCTGGGAAACCAGCGCCGACACGGCATCGGCAAAGGCTTTTTCCGCCAGGCCGCCCATTTCGGCGACTTTGCCGGCCATCTCCGTCAGCTCCTCGTCATATGCCGAGACTGTATGTTCAGACATCCTGTGTCCCTTTCAGAGTTTCGGAATTCGCCTAGCCGAAGCGGCCAGTAATGTAATCCTGCGTCCGCTTGTCCTTCGGATTGGTAAAAATATCCTCCGTCGAACCTTCCTCGACCAGGATACCGAGGTGGAAGAACGCCGTGCGCTGCGATACGCGGGCGGCCTGTTGCATGGAGTGCGTCACGATGACGATCGTGTAGTTCTCCCGCAACTCGTCGATCAGTTCTTCAACCTTGGCGGTCGCAATCGGATCGAGAGCCGAGCACGGCTCGTCCATCAGGATCACTTCCGGGCTGACGGCAATGGCGCGGGCAATGCACAGCCGCTGCTGCTGACCGCCGGACATGCCGGTTCCCGGCTCGTCCAGGCGGTTCTTGACTTCTTCCCACAGGCCCGCCTTTTGAAGACTGGAGACGACAATGTCATCCAGCTGGGATTTGTTGCGGGCCATGCCGTGAATGCGCGGACCATAGGCGACGTTGTCGTAGATCGACTTGGGAAAGGGGTTCGGTTTCTGGAACACCATGCCGACCTTGGCGCGCAGTTGCACCGGATCGACCTTGGCGTCGTAGATGTCCTCGCCGTCGATCTTGATCGAGCCCTCGACCCGGCAGATGTCGATCGTGTCGTTCATCCGGTTCAGGGTCCGCAGGAAGGTCGACTTGCCGCAGCCCGAGGGACCGATGAAGGCGGTTACAGACCGCGGCTGAATTTCAATGTCGACGTCTATGATGGCATGGGTGGCGCCATAGTAGACTTGTACCTTTTTCGCAGAAATCTTGCTTGCAGTCATATCGCTCGCCTGTTCCAAATTCGGCATCTCGTTCATCGGATCGTTCCTTACCAGCGGCGTTCGAACCTGCGGCGCAGAATGACCGCAAGAATGTTCATGGTGAGGAGGAACACCAGCAGAACGATGATGCCACCCCAGGCTTTTTCGTAAAACGCGTAGTCCGCACGGGCAGCCCACGTATAAATCTGTGCGGGCATTGCCGAATTCGGTTCGGTAAAGCCGGTAATAAAGCCGTCAGGGTAGCCGCGCGCGACAAAACCGACCATGCCGATCAGCAACAGCGGCGCCGTCTCGCCAAGCGCCTGGGCCAGACCGATGATGGTGCCGGTCAGGATGCCAGGCATGGCCAGTGGCAGCACATGGTGGAAGATCGACTGCATCTTGGAAGCCCCGACCCCGAGCGCCGCGTCGCGAATGCTCGGCGGCACGGCTTTCAGCGAGGCGCGGGTCGATATGATGATCGTCGGAAGGGTCATCAGCGTCAGCACAAGTCCGCCCACCAACGGCGCCGATTGCGGCAGATGCATGAACTGGATGAACACCGCCAGACCCAGAATACCGAAGACGATCGAGGGAACCGCCGCTAGATTGGAAATGTTCACTTCGATCAGGTCCGTGAACCTGTTCTGCGGCGCGAATTCCTCCAGGTAGATCGAGGCCGCGACACCGATCGGCAGCGACAGGAACAGAACCACCAGCATCATGAAGAACGACCCGACGACGGAGGCACCGATGCCCGCGCCGCCCGGATTATCGACACCGGAATCGGCGCCGGTGATGAAGTTCCAGTTGAAGACCGTCTTGATGATGCCTGCCTCGACCAGCGAGTCGACGATGTCGAGGTCCGACTTCTCCAGGAAACGGCTGTCGGTCAGCGTCTCGCGGGTGACACGGCCGTTCGTGTAACCGTCGACCCGCGACGATGCCGCCAGCTCGAATGCCGCCGGCGACCCGAGAGCTCCCGGATTGGCCTTGAAAAATTCCCGGATAGTCCCGCCGGTCTTGCCGACGATACGCTCGATGGCCGCGGCGTCGAACGGGACACTCATGCCGCTTTCCTCGAGCTGACCCTGAAGCGCGCCGATAAAGAACTGCTCATAGGCCTTGGTCTTGAAGAGTTCCTTTTCCGCCGCGTCGTATTGTTCCTGCGTCAAGGTGAACTCGACCTCGACAATCGTGCGGGTGAATGCCGGAATTCCCTCGGAGATGATCGTCGTGGCCAGAACCACGAGGAAAAACAGACCGATAAGAACCGCGCCGATGCCGTAGAACTTGAACCGCTTCTCCGATGCGTTGCGTTTGCGCGTCAGATCGTCGAGCGCGTAGAGCGACTTCGACTTCACCGGTTCCGCGGCCGGTGCCGGGCGTATCTCGGGAGATAGAGTTGTATCAGTCATCAGTCATACTGCTCCCGGTATTTGCGCACGATGTAGAGCGCGACGATATTCAGACCAAGGGTCACGACGAAGAGCGTCATGCCCAGGGCAAAGGCGACCAGCGCAACGGGAGAGGCGAAGTCGGCGTCTCCGGTCAGCTGGCTGACAATCTTTGCGGTGACGGTGGTCATGGCTTCGAAGGGATTGAGACTGAGCCGCGCGGCGGCGCCGGCCCCGAGAACCACAATCATCGTTTCACCGATGGCCCGAGAGGCCGCCAGCAGAATTGCGCCGACGATACCCGGCAGCGCCGCAGGAAGGATGACCAGTTTCACCGTCTCGGACTTGGTTGCTCCCAGTCCGTAAGATCCATCCCGCATGGCTTGCGGCACGGCGTTGATGATGTCGTCGGACAGCGAACTTACGAAGGGGATCAGCATGACCCCCATGACCAGGCCCGCCGTCATGACCGCGGTGCCCGCCTTCATGATCCCCAGGCCGTTGTCGCCGAATGCCGACAGCAGCAGCGGCCCCACGGTCAGAAGGGCAAACAGACCGTAAACAATGGTCGGGATGCCGGCCAGAATTTCAAGCAACGGCTTGGCCACAGCCCGAACCTTCGGACCCGCATATTCGGACAGATACACGGCGGCGAAAAGGCCTATCGGCACCGCAACCGCGAGGGCGACGAAGGAGATGTAGAACGTACCCCACAGAAGCGGGAGAATACCCAGTTCCGACGACCCGCCACGTCCGGAGAAACTCGGCGACCAGGTCAGACCGAAGAAGAAGTCCATCGCCGGATAGAGCCGGAAGAATTCCACCGTGTTGAAGACCAGCGACAGAACGATGCCGAGCGTCGTCAGGACAGCGATCAGGGCGGCACTGAACAGGATGACCCGGATGCCGCGTTCAACGGTGTTGCGCGCCCTGAATTCGGCGTTCGTTTCGCGGATCCCCCACAGTCCCCCGGCTATTGCGGCAAGAAGCACGACAATCGTCATGTAGAGATTGCCGGTTGAAACCATGATCCGGTAGGACTGCGCGGCCCGCATGATAGGCTGCGTGATCTGGGAGGTAACGATTTGCCCGGCCTCCTTGAGGCGGGTGGTGATATCGTTGAAATCGGCACGTGCGTTACGCGCGAAATCATCCGTCATCTGACCGGTTGCGACCGCATTGTCGAGCCCTTCGGCGGCACGGCGCACCTCGGCCATCACCAGTCCGAGGGACGATCCCTCGCCAACGGACCCTTCCGGGATCATGCCGGATATGTTGCTGTGTATGACAAACGGCTGAACCAGCAACCAGAGAACAAGGATCAGGAAAGCCGGCACCGCGGCTTTCATCGCCACGTTTGCCCCGTAGTATGAAGGAAGGGAATGCAGATCGCGCATATCCCCTCCGGCGCTGGCCAAGGCACGCGCGCGCCCAGCAACGTAGCCAACGAACGCGATGGCGAGCACGATCACGACGAGCCAGAACAAGGACATGTGGTCCCCCGAAAGATTTAAAATTACAAAAATGAAAAGGGGCGGCGGGTATTGCCGCCCCCGGATCGAGCCGAAGCCCGATTACTTCATTGTGTCTTCAGCAGCGACGGAAGCCTGGGTCGCGGCCAGTTCAGGATCGGCAACAAGGCCGTACTGAGCCAGCGGGCCGCTCGGGCCAGCGATTTCGTCAGCGATGAAGAACTGGGCGTATTCCTTCAGACCAGGGATCACGCCGATATGCGCCTTCTTGACGTAGAAGAACAGCGGACGGGAAACCGGATACTCACCGGACGCGATGGATTCGGTGTTCGGAGCCACGTCACCCATGGTTGCGACTTTCAGCTTGTCGGTGTTGTTCTCGTAGAACGCCAGACCGAAAACGCCGATACCGTTCGGGTTGGAGTCGATACGTGCCAGGGTTTCGGTGTAGTCGCCGTCGATGTCGGTGGACTTGCCGTCCGCACGAACGTCGATGCAGGCGTCTTCAGCGTCGTCTTCGGACATGCCGCTGTCGAGCATGGCCTGCAGGGTGCCGGTAACTTCACAGCCGACAGCCAGAACCTTTTCTTCGAACACTTCACGCGTGCCGTGCTTGGTGCCCGGAATGAAAGCGGCGATGCCAACATCAGGCAGGTCGGCGTTGAATTCAGCCCAGTTGTTGTACGGGTTGTCAACGAGTTCGCCGTCCTTGAGCACCTTGGAGCCCAGAGCGTTGAAGATATCAGCCGGCTGGAATGCGGTGAAGGCCGGGCCGTCTTTCTGGGACGCGAAGACGATACCATCGTAACCGATGCGGACTTCGATGATGTCCTTCACGCCAGCTTCTGCACAAGCCTTGATTTCCTTATCGCGGATCTTGCGGGAAGCATTCGCTACGTCGATGGTGTTTTCGCCAACACCTTCGCAGAAGCGCTTCAGGCCAGCGGAGGATCCGCCGGACTCAACAACGGGGGTCGGGAATTCGGTGTTTTCACCGAAAGCTTCCGCGACGATGGACGCGTAAGGCAGAACGGTGGAGGAACCAGCGACCTGAACCTGGTCACGGGCCTGAGCCGCACCGACGAATGCAGTGGAAGCAACAGCAACAGCAGTTGCGCTAACGAGGGTCGTAAATTTCACCTGACCACTCCCTTTGAATGTCAAGGTTTATGATGATCACCGGGCATGGGAATGCTCGAGCGATGCCGGGACCGTAGGCCCCATGGATGAGAGTTCTATGACAGTTGCTTTTCAGTTTTATGACAATTTAACGCATTGAAAAATATAAAGAAAATTATCACCTTGACGTTTTTGTGTCGCGACCGGCGTCATTTTGGCGGCAATTTGGACCGTTGCCTCCCGCCATTCGTTTTCCACTCGCGAAGGGCTCCGGTCCAAAGATAATCCATTTACCGACGAAGGAAAAAGACAGGCTGTTCTTGGCCCTGTGGACGAATGGGAGGTGCATTTCGTCCACATGGCCTAGAATTTCAGCGCCTTCAGCACGCTGGCCTCTTGCGCCTGCCGCCGGCGCGCATCCGCTGTGAGCGGAATAAGCCCCTTGCCGGCGAGATAGCCGTCGTCCCCCCAGGCGTCTTCGCTGGTGAAGGCGGCGACATATTCTTCCAGCCCGGGGACGACACCGACATGCTCCTTCTTGATGTAGAAAAAGAGCGGCCGGGAGACCGGGTATTCGCCGGAGGCTATCCTGTCAAAATCCGGCTCGACGCCATTTACGCCAACACTTTGAATTTTATCCAGATTTCCCATGAGGAACGAATAGCCGAAAATGCCCACATTCACAGGGTTGGCTTCAAGTTCCGCCACGATCAGGTCGTCGTTTTCCCCGGCCTCGACAAAGCTGCCGTCGCGCCGCATCCGGGTGCACGCACTCCCGTCCAGTCCGGCGGCCGATTTGCAGCCTCTTTCCATTACAAGTTCGACAAAGGCATCCCGCGTGCCGGACGTCGGCGGCGGTCCGAGTACCTCGATCTTTTCCGCCGGCAAGGACGGGTCGATGTCGGACCAGGAGGCGTTCGGATTGTCCCGGACCGTTCCGTCTCCGGGCAGTTTTTCAGCAAGCGCCTGAAAAATCTGGTCGATCGTCAGACTGAATTTCGGACCGCGGATGGAATTGGCCAGTACGATCCCATCATAGCCGATCCTGACTTCGACCGGTGTCACGCCGTTCGCGTTGCAGGTCTCCAGCTCCGACGGTTTCATGCGCCGCGACGCGTTGGTGATATCGGGAGTGTCTTCGCCCACGCCCTGACAGAAAATCCCAAACCCGGCGCCGCTCCCGGTCGATTCGACGATGGGATATTTCATCCCTTCATGTCCGACCTTTTCCGCCACAGCGGTCGCAAAGGGATAAACCGTGGAGGACCCGACGATCAGAAGACGGTCCCGCGCCTCCGCCGAAAACGAAAAGAAATAAAAGGCGCAACAGACCACAGCTCCGGCGGTGAAATTCCTTGCCACGAGAGAACCCCTTTAAAAAGCAGCCCGTTCCCGGAACGCGGGACAAGCTCCTTTGCGGCACACCACCCGGCGTTTGCGGAGCCAAAATCCGATCCTGCCCGGACCCGGCAGCCGACCGGCCCAAATGCAAGACTGCTCCGGAAAACATGCAGAAGCATGCCCGACGGGCACCTGTTATCAGCCTCCGATCTCAGAAATACGACACCGACAAATTTTACAATCCGGCCGGGGCTGGATTTTCCGCTCTCATTGTGAACCCGTGTCCTACACCTATGAGTCTGTGGACATTTAAGATTCACAGACTCTAGGCCCTTTCGGGAACACCCTCGCTGTTTTCAAGCGACGGCAGTTTCACCTTGAAGGTCGCGCCCTTGCCCGGCTCGCTCTCGATGTCCAGCCGTCCCCTGTGGCGGGTGAGGATATGCTTGACGATAGCAAGGCCCAGCCCCGTCCCTTTCAAGGCCCGGCTGGATTCGACATCGATGCGGTAGAACCGCTCCGTAAGGCGCGGAAGATGCTCCGGTGAAATGCCCTCGCCGTAATCGCTGACGGACAAGAGCCAGGATGGCGCACTGTCAGGTTCGCCCTGCTCTTCCAGGCTCACATCCACATATTTACCGGCGCTGCCGTATTTCAACGCGTTCTCAATCAGGTTTTCAATCACCTGAATGAGTTCGTCGCGGTCGCCCTTCACCCTGACGGGTTTTTCCGGCACGCGGATGCGGATCTCGACGTTCAGGTCCACCGCAAGCGGGGTCAGCGCATCCTTGGTATGGCGGACGATCTCGGATAAATCCACGACGCTTGCCGGCTGGACATGGGCCTTGAGCTCGATCCGGGAGAGCGACAGGATATCGTCGATCAGCCGCCGCATGCGGCCGGCCTGGTCCAGCATGATCGCCAGAAACCGGTCCTGTGCCTCCGGGTCGTTGCGGGCCGGTCCCTGAATTGTTTCGATGAAGCCGGTCAGGGAGGCCAGAGGCGTGCGCAACTCATGGCTGGCGTTGGCGACGAAGTCCGTTCGCATGCGCTCGAGCCGGCGGTTCTCCGTCAGATCCTGAATAACGACCAGAATGAAATCCGGGCGACTGTGGATCCGTTCCTGAGAACCGGTGCCCGGCATGTAGATCGGTGCGATGTGCGCCTCGTACCAGGTTTCGGTCGGGACCTTCTCGATCCAGCTAATCCGTTCCGTTCCACCCGTGCTGCAGACGCGGTCAAAGGCTTCCAGCAAGGACGGCGCGCGCAAGGAAAAGGACAGCGGATCGCCCGGTTTCACACCGCTGTAAATTGCCTGCGCCTGTGCATTGACATAGCGGGTTATTCCGCGGCCATCGGCCACAAAGCAAGGGGTCGGCAGGGCGTCAACGGTCACTTTCATACCGGTTCCCGGCCACATCCTGCGGATTTCCCGCTGCGCGTTCAGCTTGACCCTGCGACTGGAGGACCGCCGCGGCACCAGCGCCGCGACCGCGGTCAGGGCGGCAACCCCCGCGGCCGCGGACAAAACCGGAACATCAAAAGCAATCACGGCATAACAGGCGGTGCAGAACGCAGTCACAAGTATCCACCGTGCCTCGCCTATCCGCGTGAGCGGCGATGCTGTGGCCTGTGGCTCGGAATTTTCCTCAAATGACGATGGGGGTACTGTCATGGATACGTAGAGTGATTTCCTGCCAGAAATTTTCGCCTCGAAGGGAGATACTATTTCGACGTCTCAGTAAATGCGCAAGACCGGAAACAAAGAATCGGGGCGTCGATGGATTCCTCGACTAACACAGGAAGCATGTCATTCAAGCGACAGAGCAGCCCCAAAATTTCCGTAGCGGACATGGGGACTTCCCGGATATCAGAACCAGAGCGTCTAACGCCGGCCGGTGGCCCGGGCCGCTTCCCGCAAATTTCCGATGATGCGTGGCCAGCCGTCGGGCCGACCCATCAAGTTCAGATACTCCGCGCCGTTCTCGCCATGCCGCAAAAATTCGTTGTGAACGATTTCAAGCCGTGTCGAATCCCCGGCGACCCGGAAGTTGACCATCACCCGGCTTGCCGCGGCGGGATCGGCGATTTCCCTGCCGTCCAGAGAGACCTGCCAGGCCAGACGCACATAGAGGGGATCTTCGATCGAAAGCACCGTTCCCCAGATCCGGCGATGGCCTTTACTGTCGATCTCATAGCAGCTGCCGCCGGCGAACGGCTCGATTTCCGCGTCGATTTCCCCAGGGTCCGGCACGTCGAAGGGAGAGGCCCACCACAGACCCGGCCGATCGACAAACAGCGAAAACGCCTGTTCGCGCGGCAGGTTCAGCAAGCCCTCAAACCGGCATTCAGTTTCTTCCGCCATAGCATTCCGCCAAAATGAATCAGATCAGGTTCAACCGGCACTTTCCCATAGAAGGAGTCCGGTTGGCAAAGCCGGGCTTCCCTACCCGATTCCAAAGTCATATACATGACGTATATTAGGGTACGGACCGCAGGCGATAGGGCGGACCACGGAGGGGGCCTGCCGGACACCACTGACGGATTGGCCATTGCCTTCCACATCAAACAGTCCCACCTTCCGCCGGTCACTTCCCTGTACTTCGCGGCGCAAACAGACATGAGACACGATCGAGACTTCGACCCTAATTATGGCATTGCCGTCGAAATCCTGCCGGGTGTGCGCCGGCTGACGGCGAAAAACTCCGGGCCATTCACGTTTTTCGGAACCAATACCTATCTGCTCGGCACCAGCCGGCTTGCCGTCGTCGACCCCGGTCCTGCCGACGAAGCTCATGTCGAGACCATATTGAAGGCGGCGTCGGGAGCTTCTGTTGAGGCCATAGTGGTGAGCCACACCCATGTCGACCATTCGCCCGCGGCCCGCCTGCTCAAGGAAAAAACCGGTGCGCCGATCATCGGCTGCGGCATTCACAAAGCCGCGCGCGAACTCATGGAAAATGAGATCAATCCGCTCGACGCAAGCGGCGACAGGGAATATGCGCCGGACCGGCAGCTTCACGAAGGCGACGTCTTAAGCGCCGCGGGCATGTCGCTTCAGACCATCGAGACCCCGGGCCATACGGCCAATCACCTGTGCTTTGCCCTTGCCGAAGAAAACCTCCTGTTGTCCGCCGACCACGTCATGGGCTGGTCAACCTCGATCGTCGCCCCACCCGATGGCAGCATGCGAGACTACATGGACTCGATCGACAAACTCCTGAACCGGGAGGAACAGATCTACCTGCCCGGACATGGCGGCGTCATCCACGACGCGCTTTCCTATGTCGGAGACCTGAAGCAGCACCGGCTGAACAGGGAAGCCTCGGTCCTGCGGGAGCTTGCGGAGACGCCGCTCACAATTCCGCAGATCGTCGTCAGGCTCTATGCGGACGTGGATCCCGCTCTGCACCGGGCAGCCGGACTGTCGGTCTTCGCCCATCTGGAGGATCTTGCCGGCCGGGGTCTGGTTTCAGCCTCGCCCGCTCTGTCGCTGACGGCAACTTTCACTCTGCGAACGTCCTGATGCGATAGAACAGCCTGCCGTTCACCCTTCGAGATCGGTCACGCCCAGATCATCGGCCACAGGTTCGTCCTCTTCTTCAAAATACGGCTTGAAGCCCGGAACCGGCGCCGTCTCGCGAGGCTCCTCCAGAGGTTCGGGCTGAAGGTCTTCCCGCGGCAGGCCGTCTTCTTCGACGGACAGCCGCGCAAGGTCGCCATATGTCTCGAGCAGCACCCGGTCGATTTCCGCAAAAACAGCGCGGATATGGTCCGGATTGCCGGCAAGGTCCCTGAGTGGGGTTCGCGATCTTGCGCGCACATCCAACAGTGCGCCAACCCGATCGGGCCGAATTCGCAAGGTCACGTCATGTTTCAACCCCAGTATCCGCGAAGTGCCTTCCGCCTGAAGCCGGGTGGGTGCATCCAGAAGATCGGGCGGCAACTCATCGACAACCGTCCAGTTCAAGGCCTCGAACGCCTTCGCGCCGGCCGCATGAAGCTGGGCGGGTGCGATCCTGTATCTGCGTGACACGATATCGCGATAGAGCGTGTCCTGTGCGGAGCTTGCAACAGAGCCGGCGGTGGAACCCTTTGACAGCACCGGCCAGACATGTTCCAGCGCCATCGCGTTCATCCAGACGAGAAAAGGCTGCTCCTCGGACACCGCCTGCAGTTTCAGATAAGGCGGTTCATCGCGGTCCGTGGACAGATCAATCGTGCCCGGACGGTTGACCAGCAACCCCAGAACCAGAGCGGAGGGAACAAGCGCCAGGCCACCAAAGAAAAAGCCCCACAACGCCGCCGGGATGCCCGGTCCGCCATAAGTCCAGATGCGGTAAAGCGCGGATATGGCCAGGCCGAGTGACAACAGCGCCACCGCCGCCGCGGCAATGAGGGACAGGACAAAGACGTCCGCGTCGATCACACCGAACCGTTGGGCCAGCAGGGCCGTAGCCGCCACTGCCAGCCCGACAGCGCCGCTTGTCCGGCTGACGGGTGCCGAGGCTGACTTGTAGGCGGCGTAGCGCTTCATCTCTGTCCCACTTGAATGGCCCGCGATCGTACGATGATACCGGCGTAACGATTGTTTCTTAATTTACAGGCGAATTGTCAAAATGAACTTCATTTCCACAGCCTGTTTCTCAAAATTTTAATGCCGCGGATTACAGATTTGAAGCAACACCGGCTGGAAAGATGTCAGGCGCATTTTTTGCATATACGTACAAAGTCACCCTCCAGGGAACCGGTTGTGATCCCGACTATTCTGCGATCCTGTCAGAAATCCTGATCTGAAGATAACCGGTAAAGAATTACTTACGGAAAACGTTCAAATTCCTGTCGATATCGTTACATCCTGTTATTGTTTTTGACTGGCCGGGCTTCAGCAAGAGGCGCATAGTTAGCCATCCAAGTAAGAAAAAGGCCGTGCGGACGACCAGTCCGCCCTTCGAATGCCTTATTTGGATAAGACATGCACATGTGCCCGCAAGATCCCCGTCAGAAAGCACCAGAATGCGGGTACGGAAAAACGGACCAGAGAAAATGTCTGAAAAAACAGCCCAGCCGACCGCTAAAGCCCAGGATGGCGCAAAGCTGATCAACTACTACAAGCCCGTCGGCATTGCCGCGCTCACCGCAGCAGCGCTTTGCTGCAAGAGTCCGGCCGTCAAAAAAGGCAAGTAGGCCGCCTCGGGCCTGCCGTCTTCGCCTGTTTTCTCCGGCTCGGTACGGACGGTTGCCGTAACCTGGACTGTTGGGCAAACTGCCGCTGATTGCGACACCGCATGTGTCGCTGCGGAGATTTGCCCCGATGATCATTGCCTATTGCCCCTCTGTCAAAGGCCTGGAGCGTATCGAACTCGCTCCCGGCGCACCGCTGCCGACCACCTCCGTGTGGATCGATCTCGTTTCTCCAACGCAGGAGGAACAGAAAGCAGCCGAGAAACTCATGGGCGCGGAAATTCCAACGCGCGACGAAATTGCTTCGATCGAAACGTCCGAACGGCTCTATGTCGAACCGGGCGCGGTGGTGATGACGGCGCAATTGCCGATTTCGACGCGGACCATCGATCCGGCGGTTTCCTCCGTCACATTCGTCCTCAACGCGAAAAGACTTGTCACAGTCCGCTATGGCGAACCGAAATCCATTGCGATCGTGTCCAGGAAGGTTCAATCCGACCCGACCATCGCACATGTGGGGCCGGCCGTTTTTTTCGCCATGCTGGAAGTCATCGTCGACCGCTGCGCCGACGAAATGGAATCCGCTTCCCGAGAGTTTGACGAACTTTCCGTCGAAGTCTTCGAGGTCGGTCTCAACACCCGCAAGACCGACAGCTATCAGGTCGCCATCAAGCGCGTCGGGCGGATCGGCCTTCATGTCGCAAAGATGCACGATGTCTGCGCCAGTCTGTCACGGGCGCTGCTTTTCCTGAGCACGCATTCAAAACGGCTCGGCCTGTCGGAGGAGCAATCCTCCGACTGCAAAATGCACGGCCGGGACATTCACTCCATCAAGGAACACGGCGACGCGCTGGACAGCAAACTGAACTTCCTGCTCGATGCCACAGTCGGTCTGGTGACACTCGAGCAGAACCAGATCGCGAAGATTTTCACGGTGCTGGGGCTGATTTTCCTGCCCCCCACGCTGATTGCCTCAATCTACGGGATGAACTTCGCAAACATGCCGGAACTGCACTGGGAAAAGGGGTTCCTGTTCTCCATCGGCCTCATGTTTGTCTCCGTCGTCGTGACCTTCGTGTTTTTCCGCTGGAAACGGCTGCTTTAAAGCTTCCGCGTTTCAGGTCAAGGATACAGCCGTTCGCTGGCCCATGGCTGACCGGGCGCGGCGCGGGTGAACAGGACGCGGTCATGCAGGCGGAACGGCCGGTCGTGCCAGAATTCGATCGAGGTCGGGGCAAGGCGCATACCGGACCAGTGCTCCGGTCTCGCAATCTCGCCGACACCGAATTTCGCGGTATATCTGGCGACTTCCTTTTCCAGCGCGAAACGGCTTTCGAGTGGCCGGGACTGTTTCGATGCCCAGGCGCCGATGCGGCTGCCGCGCGGCCGGGAGCGGTAATATTCGTCGGCTTCCTGGGCGGAAACCTCCGACACCGGTCCGCGGATGCGGACCTGACGGCGCAGGGACTTCCAGTGAAAACACATGGCCGCCTTGCCGGCGAAAAGAAGCTCCCGCCCCTTGGCGCTTTCGAAATTGGTGTAAAACACAAACCCGCGCTCATCGAACTCCTTCAGCAGGACCATGCGCACGTTCGGCAGGCCCGTCTCGTCGACGGTGGCCAGGGACAGCGCGTTCGGATCGTTCTGCTCCGAATTCCTTGCGTCCTCAAACCATTCACCAAAAAGATCGAATGGATTCTTGACCTCCGTGAAGTCACCTTTTGTTAACTCTTCGCGAGGATGTTTGAGATCTGTCATTTGTAACCTGTCGAGGGACGTGGCGGCCTCAATCACGGCAAGGATAAGCCGGGCCCGGGAGCTGTCTGAAGATGTATCGTATGCGTTCATATACTGCCGGCAACATCAAGATCCAACTTTTTGTGGCGGTTCTTCTGACCCTTGGCCCGACGCTTGGCGGCTGCAGCATGGTCTCCATGCCGATGGGCAGCAACAACGTCGATACTCCCACCCTGCTGACGGGCTCGATCGCGTCTTCCTCGGATGTCGCCTATGCCGACATCAATAACGACGACCGCCAGATCATTGCCGAAAACCTGGATGCCATCGGGCCGGAACTGGCGGCGGGCAGCACCGCGGAAGACCTCACCCTGCCCTGGCTGAATGCCATCAGCGGGAATTCCGGAACCTTGTCGAAGCTCGACACGGCCACCCTTGGCGAGACCGGCTGCCTCTCCTTTGAGACCACGGCGAACACGATTGCCGGGATCAAGCTTTATTCCGGCACCGCCTGCCGCGACGTGGTTCAGAAGTTCGCCGTCACGACGCTTTCTGTCGCAGACGCTTGAACCGGCTGGAAAACCCGCTAAAAACATGCTGTCCTTTAACTTGGGAATAAGAATCTGGATTTTTTCCGGTTTCATCCCGATATAAAGAACATGTCCTGTCAGGCCTGACCTCGGACAATCGCGCGCTTCGGAAGATAGTATCTTTCCGCAGCGTGTCGGCGCGAGGCGGCCGACCGGAAAATCTTGGAAACCTGGTGAGACGAATGCGTGATCCCTACAGCGTTCTCGGGGTGGCAAAATCCGCCAGCGAGAGCGACATCAAGAAGGCCTTCAGAAAACTGGCCAAAAAATACCACCCGGATCAGAACAAGGACGATCCGGGGGCGCAGCAGAATTTTGCCGAAGCCAACCAGGCCTACGAAATCATCGGCGACAAGGAAAAGCGCGCCCAGTTCGACCGCGGCGAGATCGACGCGGAAGGCAAGCAGCGCTTCCAGACGCATGGTTTTGACGGCTTCGAGGGCGCCAGCGCGCCGGGCGGAACGCGTGGCTTCAAGTCCTCCGCCGGCGGCGGCAGTTTCGACGATATCCTGAACGACATCTTCGGCGGCTTCGGCGGCGGACGGGCGCGCCCCGGTCCGGGCGCGGGGGCAGGTCCTGGTGCAGGCGCCGGGTTCGCCGGCGCACGCGCCAAGGCCCCTCCGAAAACCAAGGGCAGGAACGCGGAGATCGTCGCCCGCGTATCGCTGGAAGACCTGGTGAACTCCGGCAAGACGCAGGTGACGCTGCCAAGCGGCAAGACCGTCAACGTCACCCTGCCCAAGGGGGTGGAGGAAGGCGAAAAGATCCGGTTGAAAGGCCAGGGCCTTCCCGGCGAGAATGGCGGTCCGGCCGGGGATGTGATGGTCGAAATCCGCTTCCGCTCGCACAAGCTGTTTGAAGTGAAAGGCTCGGACCTGCATCTGGACCTGCCGCTCACGCTGTATGAGGCCGTGCTCGGCGCCAAGGTCAGGACGCCGACGCTTTCCGGGGCGGTCAACCTGACAATCCCGGCCAATTCCTCCAGCGGCAAGATCATGCGGCTGAAAGGCAAGGGCCTGCCGACCAAGACCGGCGGCCATGGCGATCTTCTGGTCAAGCTGCAGATTACCATGCCGCCCAACAGCGACGACGAGCTGGAAACGCTGATGAAGGCCTGGAAGGAAATCACCCCCTACCGCGCCCGCGGGCCGGAGTTCGACTGACAGGCCTTTCGCGGTCCAACACACTTGCCGCCCCGGCCTTGAGCCGGGGCCTGAAGCAAAGGGGGTGGTGGTCCCGGATCGGGTCCGGGACGGCCTTGAACATATGGAACAGCACTGGGCTATTCCGGGTTATACTCACTCTTTGCGGCAACTGAAAATACCGCCTCCCTGCCTGCCCGTTCTGGAGTGAGTCCACCCTGTGATGCAGCGGATGTCTTGCCGGCATCACCGTAATTCCGTCCATTCTGAACGGTGAATCGGAAAGACGGTGTCACCGGTATGCCGCTCGTTTTTTGAGGTTTTCATCTTTTCAATTAATATAACTTGTTATATATCTAGTTATGTTGATGGAGACTCACATGGTTGAAGATGTCGTCCGCACGCTCGGCTATGCCACGCTCGGCAGCCGGTTGAAGCGGATCGGGGAAAAGCTGCAGGCGCAGACGCAGGAGTTGACGGAAGGTCTGGCGGGCACCGATCTGCCGGTGCCGCACAACCCGGTGCTGGCGGCGCTGGACCTCCACGGCCCGCTGAGCATCGGCGATCTGACGAAAGCGCTGGGGCAGAGCCAGCCGGGTGTGACGCGGATGGTCAACAGGATGAAATCGGACGGCCTCGTCGAAGCGCGGTCCGACGACAAGGACGGACGTGTCAGCCGGATCTCGCTGACGCAGGAGGGCGAACGGCTGGTTGCGCATCTGAAGGCGACCCTCTGGCCCGCTGCCTTTCTGGCCGTGCAGGAAGCCTGCGCGGGGCTCGAAGGGCCGTTGCTGGATCAGCTTGCCCAGTTGGAAGACGCGCTTTCGGAAAAACCCCTGATCCGGCGCAAACCGGTCGCGCCCCTGCCCCATTGGAGCAGTTTCAGCCCGTCAGAGGAGGAAAACCGATGATCAAGCCCATCCGGCACCAGGGCGATCGCATTTACCCGCGAAGTTGCCGCAAATACTGGTGTCACCCCGGGCGAGCGGAGCAAGACCCGGGGCCTACTCGTTTCCAGAGAGCAGGCGGATTGAATAAACTCGACCGGGAAAAATTCAACCACTTCAACAAACTGGACTGCGAGTAGGCCCCGGCTCTGCGCTTCGCTTGTCCGGGGAACCACCGGGAGAGAGTGTATCCTGCACAGCCAATCAACTGTCGTGTCCGGGCATATGCGATAGCCCTGCATCCGGCACGGCCAGGCCACATCGGAAAATGCCGAGACCCGTCGTCAAACTCGGGCCAGCAGAGGGGGGCGCGGCATTATGCAGTTCGAACATGAGTATTCCTAAGGGTAAAGAGCAAATGACACAGACTTTCAACCGCACCGTCTGGTCCGCGCTGACGACACGGCAGAGCGCTTTTTCGCGCGGCGGCGACCTGGCCAAGAGATTTGATCCCGCCGTCTCTCCCTTCGCGGCCGCCAAAGACAATTCCCGTCCGGCGCTTGAGGCGCTGGCGGACCTGATCGACCCCGGGGAGGATCGTGTTTATCTGCTGCAGGCCGAGGACATCGCCCTGCCCGACGCGCTGGAAGCGGAGGTGACGGCGCTTGGTGTCCTGATGACCGAGCGGCGCGCCGGACCGGATGCAGGGGTAGATGCCGGCATTATCGCTCTGACCGCGAGCGATATTTCCGAGATGGTTGCCCTTGCGGAGCTGACCAAGCCCGGCCCCTTCACCGCCCGGACGCCCGAACTCGGGCGGTTCTGGGGCGTGAAGCACGATGGACGGCTGGCGGCCATGGCCGGGACCCGATTGAATGTGACCGGTTTCACCGAGGTCAGCGGCATCTGCACGCATCCGGATTTTCGTGGACGCGGCCTCGCCTCCACTCTTTCCCGCCATGTTGCCGATGAAATCCGGGCGCGCGGCGATACGCCCTTTCTGCATGCCTATGCGGATAATCACGGCGCGATCGCGCTTTACCGCAAACTCGGCTTTGAAATCCTCAGCGAGGTGAATGTCGCGGTGGTGCGGCGCAGGCGATAGGTCTTCTCGTTTCCTGAAGATTTCTTACGGCTGCGGCTTGACGTCAAACCCGCACCAGATGGTGCCTCTGGACCCGCCGCTCCGGTCCTCTAGAACCGGTTTGAAACCTCTGGCGGTCCAGAACTTCAGTCCGCCCTGGTTCACGGCGCTCACACCCGCATGAACCGCGGTGACGCCTTCGGCCTCCGCCGCCGCGAGCCAGGCCCGCAGAAGGCGTGAACCGATGCCCCTGCCCTGGGCGCGGGGATGCAGATTCATATGGATATGCGCGGGATAGAGGCGCACGATCTCGTCCGGCACCGGTTTTGGGTGGTGGATCGTCCAGCAACGGATCTCATCGGGCGACCAATCGGACCGGTCCCCTTCCGGCTCGGGATATTTCTCACGCAGACCCGGCCACCAGTCCGCCTCCAGCCGGCGTTCGAAATCACGGGTATCGGCGGCTCCGACCGCATATCCGGCAACGCCTTGCGGATCTTCCGCGACGACGGCAATCGCCCCCTCCAGCGCAACATAGGGCGCTGCGTAAAGCGCACCGATCAGGCCAGGATCTTCGTAAAGGGACGTGGCGTCCTTGCCGGCATCCCCGGTCAACAGACAGATGGCATTGACCGCGTCCAGATCGCGGGGCTGCGCCGGACGTACCGCTACGACGTCATTCATGGTCTCTTGTTTCCTTTCCAGCACTGCGCCGGGCATACAGGAAGCTGTCAATCGCGGACCGGATCGACATGTCCGCTCCGACCGCGATCCAACACCCGCATTTTGAGGTGGCGCCTGTGTCACCGGCCTTGCAGCTTCGCAATTCGTCCCTTATGAGAAACCCCGTCAGAACCTACAGGGGTGGATTATGCGTTTTTTCTTGAGTTTGTTGATATTTTTGTCTGTTTCGTCCCTCGCCCAGGCCGACACCATCCGCCGGTCGATTCCAGCAAACAAGACATCATCTGTCGGTGCCCACGCCACCTACAATGCGCAGTGCATGCCGTCGTCCATCCCCAAGATGAAGATCGCGAAACAACCTGAAAACGGCACCGTCAGCTTCAAGCAGGTCGCGTTCAAACTGAGCGAGGATGCCGGCCGTTGCGCGGGACGGCAGGTGAAGGGCATTGCTGTCTATTACAAGCCCAAACGGGGCTTTCGTGGACAGGATGAATTCAAGGTCCGCTTCACCATGGACATGTACAGCGCCCGGTCGGCCAAGATCCGCAACGTCGTCGACAAATACATCGTCGAAGTGAAGTGACGCCCCTCGTCGCGGGCGGTCTCTTCATCGGTCCTTCAATCCGTACCACCAATACGCACCCTGCAGATAAAGCTTGCGCAGGGCCGGCAGGGGGAACCTGCTGAACGGGCGCAATAATGGCGCGGGCAGATCCTCCGGCCGCAACTTGCCCATGATCAGGCCCGCGACTTTCTCACCGGAAATCGAGGCCATGGCGATGCCGCTGCCATGCCAGCCCATCGCGGCATAAAGGCCCGCCGCGCCTGGAACCTCACCGACAAAAGGTGTCAGCCTGCGAGCAAGGCAGATATGTCCGTACCAGTTGAAGTCCGCTTCCACATGCGCCCAGGCGGGGAACATGGCCTCGAAATCGGAGCGCGCGCGGTTTTGCATGGATGTCAGCGCCGCGGAATTTTCGAATAGCCCGCCACGGGTTCCAAACAGGAACCGCCCGTCCGGCAAAAGCCGAAAATAATGCAGGAGAGTGCGGGTGTCGGCGGCCATCGTTTCCGACCTCCAGCCCTGGGCGGACAATTCGCCATCGCTCAACGGGCGGGTGACCTGGATCGACGACATCACCGGCAGAGTACGGCCGTGAAGCCATTTGGGAACATCTTCCCGCGCGTAGCCGTTTCCCGCCAGAACCACCTTCCGCGCGCGGACAAATCCGTGTTCGGTCTCCAGACGCCAGCGGTCGCCGTCGCGGTTCAAGGATGTCACCGGTGACTTGCCGAAGATCTTGCCGCCGCTCTTGCGCACCTGGTCCGCGAGCGCCTGGACATAGATCATCGGGTTCAGGGCAAAGCCATATGGCACATGCAGCCCGCCGTGAAAATTGGGGCCGCCATATCCTTCGCCTTCCAGTTCGTCCTTTGCCAGGAACCGGGCCCTGATACCGAAGGTCTCCTTGAGAAAGGCGACTTCCGAGCGCAGGCCCACAGCATCCTTCGGGCGGTGGGCGAGGTAGATCTCTCCCTTCGAATGACGCCCGGCATCGACACCCCAGCTGTCGAGGCGCTGAGCGACAAGATTGACCCCGGCCACCTGATAGGCGACGAACCTGCGGGCCTCCTCGAGGCCGAACTTGCGGAGCAACTGATGCTCGTCGAGTTTGGTGCCGCCCATGCAGCAAAATCCGCCATTGCGGCCCGAAGCCCCGTAGCCGACATGTTCAGCTTCCAGAACACAGACCGAGACGCCAGCCTCCGCCAGTTTCAGCGCCGCGCTCAATCCCGCATAGCCGCCACCGATCACGGCAACATCGAAGAGCGCATTGCCGATCAGCTGCCGGTCGGCCCGCGGCTGGGGGATGCTGGCTTCCCAGTAGCTGCCGATCGTGCGGCGCGTTTCCGATTGAGTTTGCAGCATCAGGTCATGGCCCCGTGGACAAGGAGAGTGCGGTGTTGAAAGCGGCGAATGCGGGCGGGGAAGCTGCCGTGAAGGAGGCCTCCCGTTCACAGGAGGAGGCCCGGCTCGGAAAAAACGAGTGTTTCCATGTTCTCCCGATCAGCCCCTTTGGCTCCTTCCCCGTCCGGCCGGCCTTGGCAAATTGACCTATTTTTCCTGCGCTTTCGTTTCCCCTGAAGGTGCAAATCGTTTCAAACCGTCTCGATTTCGTTGTGAGCGCCATAACCTGATTATCCCCAGACCCTAGATCCCGAGCCTGTCACGCAGGGAAAACCACGTCATCGCCAGAACAAGCAGCGGAAAGCGGAGCCGGTCGCCGCCCGGGAACGCCGGTATGTCGAGTTTTTCAAACACGTCGAACCGGCCGGCTTTACCGGCAACCGCATCCGCCAGGATCTGCCCCCCCAGGGTGGCCATGGCGACCCCGTGACCGGAATAGCCCGAGGCCGTCAGCACGTTGGCGGCGGGCCGCGCGAAATACGGCATGCGTTTTGGCGTGATCGCAAGGGTCCCGCCCCAGCCGTAGTCGATCGCCGCATCCTCAAGCTGCGGAAAGATCTCCAGCATCGGCCCGCGCACAAAGGATCTGATGTCCTTGGGGAACCGGTAGCCATAGTTTTCACCACCTCCGAACAACAGACGGCGGTCGGCGGAAAGCCGGAAATAGTTGATGACGAATTTGCTGTCCGCGACGGCGACATTGTTGCGGATGATCTCCGCCGCTTCGCCTTCCGAAAACGGCTCCGTCGCGACGATGAAATTGTTGATCGGCATCACATGCGCGGCCGTCCGCCGGTCGAGCCGGCCGAGATAGCCGTTGCAGGCCAGGATCAGGTGATCGGCCCGGACTTCGCCGTGGTCGGTCTTTACCGTGATTCGTCCCTGCCCCTGGTCATGCCCCTCGATGCCTGTGACCCGGGTCTCCTCGAACAGCTTCGCCCCGGCGTTTTCCGCCGCCCTGCCGAGCCCGAGGGCGAAATTGAGCGGGTGGAGATGGCCGGCGCCCATATCGAGCGAGCCGCCGAAATACCGCGAGCTGCCGACGTGCTCGCCGATCTCGTCGCCGTCTATGAAACGGATGTGCTCGTAGCCGTAGACGAGGCGCAGATGCTCGACATGGTCCCGGCTGTCCTCGACGAAACTCTTGCGGTGATCCGCATGCAGAATGCCGGGGGTATAATCGCAGGCGATTTCATGGGTGGCGATCAGGTGCTTGACCAGCGCCTTGGACTCTTCCGCGAGCTCCCACAACAGTTTCGCATGGGCCAAACCATGCCGTTCTTCCAGAACCGTCTGCTCGACCCGCTGCCCGGATCCGACCTGCCCGCCGTTGCGGCCGGAGGCGCCCCAGCCGATCCTGTTGGCTTCCAGCAGGCTGACGTTCAATCCATGCGCGGCCAGATGCAGCGCCGCCGACAGGCCGGTGTAACCGCCGCCGACAACGCAGACGTCACAACTATGCGGACCATGGAGCGGCGGATGCGATGTCTTCCAGTTGGCGGTTGCCGCATAATAGGAAGGAGCATGCTGGCCGGGAGCATCGTTCGCCGTCAGGAGATCAAGCGCTGTGAACATGTCCGATCACCGGCTCCTCTGGACCAATTCTGTAATAGTGTTGATATGTTGCCCCACCCGAAGGTACACCTTCCATTGTTCACAATTCAGTTTCAAGGTGAAATCGGTTCACGGAGGGCAGGTTTTTACTTGATTTTGCAACATCTTGCATCTCCCCTAACGTCAGCCTCGGGGCGTTGTCGCCCACATGATCCAAAAGGAAGGCAAAACTGTGTTTGGCCCTGTTGAACATCCCTGGTTCGATCCGCTGTGGAGACGCTACCTGCTTGTGGCCGTGTGCGCCGGCTGGACGGGCGTGGAATATTATTTCGGCAGCACCACCTGGTTTTATGTGACACTGGGCATCACGGTGTATGCGGGCTGGTCATTTCTTTATTATTACAAAGGCCCGGACGATCCCGCGCGCAAACCCAAACCAGAGACAAACCAGGATGAGGAATGACTATCCGCATGCCGCAGGATTTTTCATCGATTTTGCATCCTCGTCTTCCTGTTTTCTGCCGTGCCGTACTCTTCATCCTTGCCGCCACAATCCCGCTCCTTGTCCATGGTGCGGGAGCACTGGCTGAAGAGATCCGCACGACGTCGCAAGCGGTTTCCATCCAGGATGTTCTGAACAAGCGCTGCGTCGTCTGCCATGGGTGTTATGACGCTCCCTGCCAGCTCAAACTGTCTTCGCCGGAAGGCTGGCTGCGCGGTGCGAGCAAGGTCAGGGTCTACGAATCCTCAAGGCTTGAGGACGCGCCGATGACCCGGCTGGGCATCGACGCCAAGACCGTGCCGCAGTGGCGGCGGAAGGGCTTCTTCTCCGTTTCGCAGGCAGGGACAAGACCGTCAGCTCTGGAACAACTGCTGCGCGCCGGCCGCAAGAACGGCTTCGAACTTGGCGCGGCCCTGCCGGACGATCTGGATATTGGGACATTCCGGAAAAACAGCTGCCCGGCGCGCTCCGAGGTCGGGACCTATCTTTCCGAGCACCCTCAGGGCGGTATGCCCTTCGCCACCGCCCCACTTCCGCAGGAGGATTACCGGCGGCTTCTCGCCTGGGCGCAAGACGGTGCGCCTGCTCCCGAGGCGGACGCCGCCCTGCCGGGTGACGTGGTCAGTCGGATCAGCGACATCGAAGCCTTCTTCAACCAGGAAGGCCTCAGGGAAAGACTGACGGCCCGCTACATCTACGAACACCTGTTCCTGGCGCATCTCCATCTGGAAGGCGACAGCCCGCTAAGGTTTTTCCGCATCATCCGTTCGCGGACGGGCCCCGGATCGGACCCTGACGAAATTCCCTCGAGGCGGCCCTTCGACGATCCCGGCGGCGACTTCTTCTACCGGATCGTCCCGATCGACGGCACCATCCTTCACAAGGAACACATCGTTTACGAGATCGGTCCGCGGAAGCTGTCGCGTTACCGGGACCTGTTTCTGACACCGGGCTGGTCCATCGGCGCACTGCCGTCCTATTCAATCGACGCAGGCGGCAATCCGCTTTCCACCTTCAGCGCCATTCCCGCCCGGAGCCGCTACGAGTTCCTGCTGGATAACGCGCTGTTTTTCGTGCGCTCGTTCATTCGCGGTCCCGTTTGCTACGGGCAGGTTGCCGTCAACGTTATCGAGGACCGGTTCTGGGTGACGTTTCTCGCACCGGACGCGGATCTGTCCGTGACCGACCCGGGCTTTCTTGAAGCCGCCATCCCGATCCTGGAGCTTCCGATTGCCAAAACCGACGGAACGCTTGACGACCGCCTGGAAAGCTTTCTGCTGCGCGGCCCGGTCGAATACCAGGCCTTCAGGCAGATCCGCTATGCCCGGCGGGCGGCACGGAACGGCGGCCCCTCCTATGACGATATCTGGCATGGCGACAGCCGCCAAAAAGATGCAAGGCTTACCATCTACCGCAATTTTTCCTCCGCCTCCGTCGTGACCGGATTTAACGGCGCCGTTCCGGAGACCGCCTGGGTCATCGATTTTCCGCTGTTCGAGCGGATCCATTACAATCTGGTCGCCGGTTTCGATGTCTTCGGCAATGTGGAGCACCAACTCACCACGCGGCTCTACATGGACACCCTGCGCCGGGAAGGCGAGCGGATTTTCCTGTCCTTCCTGCCGCCGCAGATCCGCAAACCCATGCATTCAAGCTGGTACCGCGGTCCCCTGGTCACCTTGCTCGACATGTGGAAGGAAAGTGATCTCGATACGAAGTCACCGGTGGGGATCGTGTATGAAACCAAGCTCCCCAAAACCGAATTTCTGACAAAACTGCTTGAGATCGAACCGGAAGTCTGGCCGCTCGTCGATCCGGTCAATCGCTGTTCAGGCGATACCTGCGCAGCACCGGAGACTGTTGCCGGCCAACTGCGTCCGCTAACGACGAAACCAGCTCCCTTCGCCAAATATTTTCCTGACATTGCGGTCCTTGTCGCCGAAACGGATCAGGACCCAGGCGGGGAAATCTTCACGATCGTTCACGATGAAGCCCATAACAACGTCGCCTTCATCTTCAACGAAGACCTGAGGCGGGAGCCGAAAGATGACACCCTGACGATCGTCCCGGGCCAGTTCAGCAGCTATCCGAACTTCATTTTCAGGGCGCCCGCAAACAGCATCCCCGCGTTTGTTGAAAGGGTGCGCAAGATCCGCAGCCAGGACGACTATCTGGAACTTGTCGCGCAATACGGTATCCGCAGAACCCATCCCGAGTTCTGGGCCATGTTCGACCGGGTTCAGGCCGGCCTGCGGGACCAGGACGCGCTCCAGGCGGGAATTCTGGATATCAGCCGCTACAGGGACCCCAAACCGTCCGATCCGCTCGAGCGCCTGTTCGAGTTCACGTTTTCCCACAAGTGAAGCCGGTCAGCTCCTCATTTCGCGGATCATCCAGTCGCAGAAAAGCTGCGCGTCGGGACTGAGCGCCTGGCGCGGGCCGGATGTGACCAGAAAGTAGCTGTGCCGGCTCTTGAGCTGACTGGGAGAAGAGCGGATCAGCCGTCCGTCCTCCAGATAGGGCAGCGCCAGGGTTTGCAGCACAAGGGCATGACCGTGACCCCGGGCGGCAAGTTCCAGCGCGGACAGGCTCTGGTCCACCTGCAGCCCGTTGCGCGGCGGAACCGCGTGGGCGAAACTTCTAAAGAAGCTCTCCCAGGTGTCGACCACACCCATGATGTCGAGACGGATCGCCCCGGCGAGCGCGTCCAGATCCCTTTGCCCGGGGTCGAGCGCGAGGTCGGGATGGCAGACCGGGATAATCGGATCGTTGAGCAGAAATTCCACCGCCCCGTCTGTCCAGGCGCCGTCGCCGAAGCGCACGTCAATGTCGAACAATTCCGGATTGAGGACTTCCGCCCAGGAGGCCGAGATCATCTGAAGGTCAATTTCCGGGTACGCGTCCTGGAAAGCCCTCAGGCGCGGGATCATCCACAGCTGGCCGAAACTGTTCAGGCAGCGGAACCGGACAGGCTTGCGGTGCCGTTCCCCGAAAACCGAAACCGTCGCGATGGAAAGGTCGGAGAAGGCCTTTTCGACGCTTGGCAGATAGGTCTGGCCGAGCCGAGTCAAAACCACTTCCCGATGCACCCGGTCGAAGAGCGGATATCCGAGTTGCTGCTCGAGCTGGCGCACCTGGTAACTGACCGCCGCGGGCGTGATCAGGAGTTCTTCAGCGGCCCGGGTGAAATTGCCGAGACGGGCAGCCGCCTCAAAGGCGCGCAGCCAGGAAAGCGGAGGCAGATTATAGGCCATGCCAGTATGTCCATTCGCGCATTCTTTCTGGTCCCGGCTTTTGGAAGCCGATCAGATCATCGTTTTATAAACAGTGTTCTCTTTCAAATTTTTTCAATGCCATGTCAAAAAATTATTCGTTTCAGATTTTTCAGATCTTGCCGGAAACTTGTTCTCACGAGCAGGCATCACGGCAGTGCGGCGCATGGAAACAGTCGATTACATCATCGTGGGAGCAGGGTCCGCCGGGTGTATCCTTGCGGAGCGGTTGAGCGCCGATCCCCAGACCAGCGTTCTGCTTCTGGAAGCGGGTGGATCGGATGCCTCTTTTTGGGTGTCCCTGCCACTCGGCTACGGCAGACTCAATTCCGATCCGAAGCGTACCTGGCGTTTCATGACCGAGCCGGACGAGGGTCTGGGCGGACGCAGTGTCTACTGGCCGCGCGGCCGGCTGCTCGGCGGTTCCGGATCAATCAACGCCATGGTCTATTGCCGCGGCCTTCCCGGAGATTTCGAGGACTGGGAAAGCTCCGGTGCCACCGGCTGGAACTGGCGTGAGGTCAAATCCACCTTCGAACGGCTTGAAACCAAGGTGACCCCGCTCGGCGAAAAGCAGGGCAAGGGGCTTATCCACGTTCAGAACGTCACGAGCCAGGTCCACAGGGTAAACCGTCACTTTCATGCGGCGGTCAGGGAGGCCGGCCTGCCCTGGTCGGAGGACTTCAACGGAGACAGTCCCGAAGGCGGCGGCATCTATCAGATCAACACTGAAAACGGCCGGCGATGCTCCTCGGCCCGCGCCTTCCTGCATCCGGCCCTTGCCCGCCGCAATCTCGCCTTGCGCATGAATGCCCAGGCCAGACGCATCCTGTTTAACGGAAAGACAGCGCGGGGAATTGAACTGGTCAGCGGCGAGAGGGTCTTCGCCCGGCGCGAGGTGATCCTTTCGGCGGGGGCCATCGGGTCGCCGCAATTGCTGCAGGTCTCCGGCGTCGGTCCGGGTGGGCTGCTGAGCGGGCTGGGCATTCCGGTGATCCATGACAATGAGAATGTCGGTGGCAATCTGCAGGATCATCTGGCCGCCAACTTTACCTTCCGCGCGCGGGAGGCAACGCTCAATGCCATACTGCGTCCCCTTTTCGGTCAGGCCGTCGCGGCCCTGCAATATGCAGCAACGCGCAAGGGACCGCTCTCCCTGTCGGTGAACCAGTGCGGCGGCTTTTTGAGGTCGCGCCAGGAACTCAACCGGCCCGACCAGCAGCTTTACTTCAATCCGATCAGCTACCGCCTGACACCCTATCGAAATACGACCCGGCTGAGCATCGATCCGTTCAACGGCTTCATCATCTGCGCGCAGCCGGCAAGGCCGACCAGCCGGGGGCGTGTCGACATCAAGAGCGCCGACAGCACGGTTGCACCACTGATCCGTCCGAATTCGCTGGCGACGGAAGAGGACCGGCAAACAGTCATCGACGGCGGCAGGCTGTGCCAGAAGCTGATGTCCAGCAACGCCCTGAGCGCGCTGATAGAGGGCTCGGTCGCACCGCATCTGAGCGATCTTGACGACGACGGCATCCTGGCGGATTTCCGTGCCCGCGCGAGTACCGTCTTCCACCCGGTCTCCACCTGCCGCATGGGCGAGAACCGGCAGACGGCCGTCGTCAGCAGCCGGCTGAAGGTCCACGGGGTCGACGGACTGCGCGTCGTCGATGCGTCGGCCTTTCCCAACATCACCTCCGGCAATACCAACGCCCCAACCATGATGCTGGCCCTCAAGGGGGCCGATCTTATTCTCGAAGACCAAAGACGGGACATACAATGACTGTCCAGGACATCGCCCAAGACTACCTGAAGACGGGGAAACTGGCTTGCCTGCCTGATGGCCACTTCATTGACGGCAGAATTACCGCCGCTTCCAACCGGAAGATGGAAAGCTTCGATCCGGGCCGCGCGGAAGCCTTCGCCGAATTTTCGCTCGGCACCGAAGCGGACATGGACCGGGCGATCGAGGCCGCCGAAAAGGCCGCTAAACACTGGCGACAGGTCGCTCCAGGCGAACGCTGCCGCATCCTGAACGCCGTCGCCCGCGTCCTCAGGGAAAACGCCGACAGGCTTTCGGTCATCGAGGTGATCGACAGCGGCAAGACCCTGGCGGAGGCTTGCGGCGACGTCCAGGCATCGGCCCGTTTGTTCGAATATTACGCCGGCGCCGCCGACAAGCTCGATGGCCGCTCCGTCAATCTGGGCCCCGCCTACACCGCCTTCACCGTGCGCGAACCGGTCGGAGTTACAGGGCATATCATTCCCTGGAACTATCCCACATCGACCTTCGCGCGCGGTGTCGCACCCGCTCTGGCAGCCGGATGTTCCGTCGTGGCAAAACCCGCAGAAACCACGCCGTTCACGGCGCTGGTGATGGCGGAGTTGCTCTCGGAAGCAGGGGTGCCGGACGGGCTGGTGAATGTGGTGACCGGTCTTGGAACCGATGTCGGCGCGAAGATGGCGCAGGACCCGCGCATCAAGCAGCTCACCTTCACGGGCTCCGTCACTACGGGTGTCGATGTCGCCCGGATGGCGGCGCCGAACGTGACGCGCCTGACACTTGAACTCGGCGGCAAGTCACCGCTGATCGCATTCGAGGATGCCGATCCGGAAAAGGTCGCCGATGGCGCCTATTGGGCGATTTTCTCCAATTCCGGCCAGATCTGCTCCGCCGGGTCGCGCCTTATCGTGCACAAGTCGATCCGCGACGAGGTGCTTGCCATTCTCGCGGACCGGGCGCGGAAGATCAAAACGGCGCACGGCCTGACGGCTCCCGATATGGGAGCGATCAACTCGGACCTGCATCTTTCCCGCATCAAGGCCCATGTGGACGCGGCAAAGGCCAGGGGCGCCAATATCCTTACCGGCGGAGACGTGACCACCGACGTTCAGACCGGAAAAGGCTGGTTCTTCCAGCCGACCATCATCGCCGATCTCGAGCCAGACGATCCGGCCGTTCAGGAAGAAATCTTCGGCCCTGTGCTGGCGGTGCAGAATTTCGAAACCGAAGAAGAAGCGGTCGCGCTTGCCAACGGCACGCAATTCGGTCTGGTCGCGGGCGTCTACACAAATGACGTCGGCCGGTCGATGCGCGTCGCCGCGGCCCTCGACTGCGGCCAGGTATCGGTCAACGACTATTGGGCCGGCGGACTGGAACTGCCTTTCGGCGGCAACAAGAAATCCGGTTACGGACGTGAAAAGGGCTGGGAAGGCCTGGACGCATATACCAAGGTGAAGTCGATCACCATCAGCAACGCAAGCTAAACGGTTCCAAATGAAACTCGACCAAATCGAGACCTTTGTGGTTGAAAACGCCCCGCCGCGCCACGGCGGACGCTATTTCATCTTCGTCAAACTGGTGACGGCCTGCGGTATCACCGGCTACGGCGAAATCTACAACGCCACCTTCGGCCCGCATCTGGTGGCCGAAATGGCGAAAGATGTTTTCCAGCGCCAGTTCGAAGGCGCGGATCCGCATCATATCGAGAAGCTCTGGCACAAGACCTATGGCGCCGGCTACACCCAGCGCCCGGATGTGACGGTGATGGGCGTGCTGTCCGGTCTGGAAATGGCCTGCTGGGACATAATCGGCAAGGCGGCGGGCAAGCCGGCCTACGAGCTGCTTGGCGGCAAGGTGCACGAGAGGCTGCGCACCTATACCTATCTCTACCCGGCGGAAGGCGACGTCTATCCGAACCCTGCCCTGCCGAATGTCTACAACGATCCGGATATGGCCGCCGAAGTCGCCCTCAAAGCCGTCGAGCAGGGGTTCACGGCGGTCAAGTTCGACCCGGCCGGGGCCTACACCATCTATGACGGCCATCAGCCGAGCCTGGAGGACCTGGACCGTTCGGAAGGCTTCTGCCGCGCCATACGCGAAGCTGTCGGGACAAGGGCCGACCTGTTGTTCGGCACCCACGGCCAGTTCACGGTTTCGGGCGCCAAGCGCCTTGCCCGCCGGCTGGAAGCCTACGATCCGCTGTGGTTCGAAGAGCCCATCCCGCCCGAACGGCCCGAGGACATGGCGGAGGTCGCCCGTTTCACCTCCATTCCCGTTGCGACCGGCGAACGGCTTTGCACGAAGTACGAGTTCTCCAGGGTGCTGGAAACCGGGGCAGCGGCCATTCTCCAGATGAACCTCGGCCGGGTCGGCGGGCTACTGGAGGGCAAGAAGATCGCGTCGATGGCCGAATGCCGCTCCGCGCAGATCGCGCCGCATCTCTACTGCGGTCCGCTGGTTGCCCTCGCCAATATCCAGCTGGCCACCTGCAGCCCGAATTTCCTGGTGCTGGAATCGATCCGCAGGTTCGATGGCTTTTATGCCGATCTTCTGAAAACACCGATCCGCTGGGAGGACGGCTATGTCATCCCCTCGGGCGAACCGGGCCTTGGCCACGACCTCAATGAAGACGTCGCCCGCGCCAACCCCTACAAGGGCAACGAGCTGCATCTCGGGTTTCAGGAAAGCCCGGCTCTTCCGCTCTAAGGCGCGTCGCGTCAAAATGAATTCAGGAAATCGCCCGAACGCATTTGCAATGCAAACGCTGCCTCGGACGTCCTCCTGAATCCACGAATTCGCTTAAACGCGACACACTCTAAGCGATACCATCCGTCAGGGCCGAATGCCGAAGACAGGGACGCCCTGAACACCGGCCTTCCCGTAACCGGTCCGCAGAGATGCAACCTTGTCACGCGACCTGGCTGACGAACCCGACTTCACCGGCCTTACGAGGCGTTGCCTCCCCGGACCGATCCGCCGCGAGCCTGGTTACCAGAGACCGGATATCGCAGGCTGGCATGGGCTGGCCGAAGAGAAAACCCTGGACCTCGTTACAACCCTGCGCGGCCAGGAGACGGAGGTGCTCCTCGGTTTCCACACCCTCGGCGAGCACCGGTATATCAAGGCTTTCCGCCAGGATAATCGTGGCTTTCACAATGGCATCGGATTGCCTGTTCCTGCCCAGATCCTTGACGAATTCCCGGTCGATCTTGATCTTGTCGAAGGGGAAGGCCTGCAGTGTCGCGAGCGAGGAGTAACCGGTTCCGTAGTCGTCCATCGCGATACGCACGCCCAGACGCTTGAGTTGATGAATGATCTGCAGCGCTTTTGACGTGTCGGCGATAATGCCGGTTTCCGTAATCTCCAGTTCGAGCCGGGCCGGATCCAGTCCGCTGCGTTTGAGCGTGTGTTCGACAAAGCGTGGAAATTTGCTGTCGGAAAGCTGTACCTGGGCGATATTCACGGCGATCTTGACAGGCGCCGGCCAGGCAGCTGCCTCATGGCAGGCCGTGCGGATGACCCAGGCGCCGATTTCGAGGATCAATCCGGTTTCCTCCGCAATGGGAATGAATTCGGAGGGCGGTACTTTTCCGCGCTTCGGGTGGTTCCAGCGCAGCAACACCTCCGTACCGGTGACAGCCCGTGTCTTTACGTCATTCTGAAGCTGATAATAGAGTTCGAATTCGCCGTTTTTGAGCGCATTGCGCAGATCCATGGCAAGGGCGCTGCGGTCGCGGGTCTGCTGGTCCTGATCCGCATCGTAACAAAGGGCGGTATTTCCTCCCTCCGCCTTCGCCCGGCGCATTGCCTGCTCCGCGGCCTCAAGAAGCTGCACCCCGCAGGACGCATGGTCCGGGTAAAGCGCATAGCCGACACTGCAGCCAACGCGGATATCCTCGTCCCGCCATGTCATAGGCAGCGAAACCAGCTTCTGCACCCGTTTGCAGAAATCGAGTATATACCCGCGGTTATAGACGGGTTTGCCGACAATGACGAACTCGTCACCGCTGAGCCTGGCAATATATTCGTCCTGTTCCAGGTGCTCCGACAGGCATTTGGCGACATGACGCAACAATGCGTCCCCGCCGGAGTAGCCGAGAACCTCGTTCACTTCCTTGAACCTGGTCAGATTGCAGTTCATCACGACGATGCGTGCGTTGTCATTTGTGACACTGGACAGTATTGCCTCCAGATGCCGGTCGAGAGCTCCGCGGTTCGGCAGCCCGGTCATCGGGTCGTGATGAGCCATGTGATGCAGCTTGTTGTCTGCATCCTGAGCGTTCGCGGAATCGATTGAATAGGTGATCATTGCCGACAGCATGAGAACACCCATCGTGAAAACGATGGCTATTCCCACGAGCTGATTGGAAACAAGGTCCTTGCCGCTGCCGTCCAGACGCAGCGGCATGAGATCCACGCCAGCCATGGCGACAAAATGCAGGCTGGCTACCGCCAGAATAAAGCTGAGCACGGCGCCGTATTTGCAATAGCGTGTCACCGGCCGCGCGACACGGCTGGTCGCCAGCATTCCGAAAACACAGGAAAGAATGACTGATGCGACCACATACGGCATGGAGAGCGTCAGGAGCCCGGAGACCTTCATCGCCTCGATGCCGATGAAGTGCATGATCGCGATGGAGGCTCCGAAAACCAGCCCGCCAACCTCGATCAGCATCGATCGCCGCGTGACGCTGCTGATCAGCAATCCGGCGGTCGCGCCGGACACCGCGACAAGAAGCGATATCGCGGTCATACCGGGATCGTATCCAAGAATGAACGGGCTCTCGTAGGCGATCATCGCGACAAAATGCGTGCTCCAGATCGTTCCGCCTGCGATCAGACCGCAAAGCAGCAGCCACATGTATTTGAGATTGCCCTGCGTACGGCGCACTCTCGTGTAAAGCCGCATGGTCAGAACCGCTCCGACCGTCAGAATAATTACCGCCAGAATAACAAAAAGCGGATCATGCTCGAAAGCAATGCACGAGAGTACAGTCAGCATCTTTTACTCCAGAAGATGCAAGCTACCGTCTTTCCCTACGGAATTCGTAAAAATACGTGTTTGAAATGCAATATCATTAATGGAAAGTGAACTATCCTAACCCTATGAAATCAATAGCTTATCGATGTTCCAAAACGTTTGTTCCGGCCGCACGGACTTGTTTCAATTTTTAGGCGTTTACCGTTTGCAATGCACCGGCGAATGTCCGGTCCACACGCCTGTCTCCAGACGCTCAGGCCGCAGGCCGACCCAGCGCACGAACGGCCGGGACGCTGACACGCGCCCGGCGTCCGCGTGTCACGCAGCCGTCTTAGCCTTGAACTCGATACGGCGGCGGTGGAGGACCGGCTCGGTATAGCCGTTCGGCTGTTTCGTCCCTTCCAGCACCAGCTCACAGGCCGCCTGGAAGGCGACGGAGTTGTCGAAATCCGCGGCCATTGGGCGGTAGCCGGGGTCTCCGGCATTCTGACCATCGACCACGGCGGCCATCCGCTTCATGGTTTCCATGACCTGGTCCTTGCCGACCACACCGTGATGCAGCCAGTTGGCGATGTGCTGCGATGAAATGCGCAATGTCGCCCGGTCTTCCATAAGGCCGACATTGTTGATGTCCGGAACCTTGGAGCAGCCGATGCCCTGCTCCACCCAGCGCACGACATATCCCAGAATGCCCTGGGCGTTGTTGTCGAGCTCGGCCTGGATATCTTCCGGTGTCCAGTTCGGCCTGACGGCGACGAGAATGGACAGAATGTCTTCCAGTCTGGCGCTTTCGCGGGATTTCAGTTCCGCCTGGCGCTGCGCGACGGACACCTTGTGATAATGCAGGGCATGCAGGGTGGCCGCCGTCGGCGACGGTACCCAGGCCGTGTTCGCCCCGGCCATCGGGTGGCCGATCTTCTGCTCCAGCATGGCTTTCATCAGATCCGGCATCGCCCACATACCCTTGCCGATCTGAGCATGTCCGGGAAGCCCGCAGGCCAGCCCTACATCGACGTTGTTGTTTTCATAGGCGGTGATCCAGGGTGCGGCTTTCATGTCACCCTTGCGGATCATCGGTCCGGCTTCCATGGAGGTGTGCATCTCGTCTCCGGTCCGGTCGAGGAACCCGGTGTTGATGAAGAACACCCGGTCTTTCGCCTGGCGGATGCATTCCTTCAGGTTCACCGTGGTGCGGCGTTCCTCGTCCATGATACCCATCTTGAGAGTATGGCGCGTCATGCCGAGCGCGTCCTCCACCCGGTCGAAAATCCGCGAGGCGAAGGCCACTTCCTCAGGACCGTGCATCTTCGGCTTGACGATATAGACAGAACCGGCACGGCTGTTGGTTTCCCGGCCGTTCGGACCGATATCGTGCAGCGCGATCAGCGATGTGATCATGGCGTCCAGAAGACCTTCCGGCACTTCGTTGCCATCCCTGTCCAGGACCGCGTCAATGGTCATCAGATGGCCGACATTGCGCACCAGCAGCAGCGAGCGGCCATGGAGCGTCACGGCGCTGCCGTCCGGCGCCGTGTAGTGCCGGTCGCCATGCATGCGCCGGGTGACGGTTTCGCCGCCCTTTTCAAACGTCTCTTCCAGATCGCCCCTCATCAGGCCGAGCCAGTTGGTGTAGACGGCCACCTTGTCCTGCGCGTCGACCGCGGCCACGGAATCCTCGCAATCCATGATCGTCGACATGGCGGATTCCAGAACGATATCGGAAATATGGGCCTTGTCGGTCCTGCCGATCGGATGTTGCCCGTCGATATTGATTTCCAGATGAAGACCGTTCTTGACCAGAAGAACCTTGTAGGGAGCACTTGCATCGCCGGAGTATCCTGCGAACTGGGCTTCATCGGCAAGGGACGCGGAACCGGTTTCCGTCGCGACCTGAAGCGCCCCGCCTTTCACGGCGAGGCCTGTGACACCTGACCAGCTTCCACTCGTCAACGGCGCCGCCTCGTCGAGAACCTTGCGGGCATAGGCGATCACTTCAGCCCCACGCGCTTCGTCAAATCCACCGCCCTGCGGCCGGGAGCCCATGGCGTCCGTGCCGTAAAGCGCGTCATAGAGCGATCCCCAACGGGAATTGGCGGCGTTCAACGCGTATCGCGCATTCATCACCGGAACGACAAGCTGGGGACCGGCGACTTCGCCGATTTCCGGATCGACATCGGTTGTCCCGACCTCGAAATCGCCTTCATCGGGAACCAGATAGCCGATTTCGCTCAGGAAGGATTTGTAGGCCACCATGTCCGGGGTGCCCGGATTGGCCTTGTGCCAGGCGTCGATTTTCGCCTGCATGGCATCGCGCTTATCCAGCAAAGCCCGGTTGACGGGAGCCAGATCGTGAATCAGCGCGGCAAGGCTTTTCCAGAAATGATCCTGGTCGACACCTGTCTCCGGCAAGGCTTCGGCGTTGATGAAATCGAAGAGCACCTTGGCAACTTTCAATCCATGGATATCGATCCGGCCGGTCATTCCTGTCTCCCTAAAATCCGCTCGCGTTCAGGGTTACGACCCTGAGACCCTTTACTAGCACTTTGCCAGTGTTTTGGGATGAAAGAGGGCGGGCGTCAATTGGCCGGGTTCACCCATGACTTTTTCCGTTTTGGAAACAATCCGGGGTATTATCTCCGGGAGACGCACTCGATTTCGAACAGAAGGCCCTTTCGGTCCCTGCGTTCTTCCAGTACCGATGTCGGCATCAGCACCGCTTTTCGCGGAAAGGTCCTTATGCTTTCGATTACGAGACGATTTGGCGGCCTGACCTACGGCAACGCCATTCTGATGCTCGCCCTCACCGCCCTGTTCTTCGGTGGCAACACGGTCGCCGGGCGCCTGGCCGTCGGCGAAGTCTCTCCCATGGTGGTGGTCTTCCTGCGCTGGGTGATTGTCGCGGGCATACTGATGCCATCGCTGTGGATACGTATCCGCGCGGAATGGCCTGTCATGCGCCCTTATTTTCCGCGCATGATCCTGATGGCCGTGTTCGGTTATGTCGGTTTCAACACCCTGTTCTATATCGCGGCCACACGGACAACGGCCGTCAATCTCGGCATTATCCAGGGGTCCATCCCGATTTTCGTGTTGATCGGATCCGTGATCGCGTTCAGCACCGGCGTGCGGGTGCTGCAAATCCTGGGCATCCTGCTGACGCTCGCGGGGGTGACGCTGGTCGCCTCACAGGGAAATCTGGACACCCTGCTGGCGCTCGCGGTGAACCCGGGCGACGGCGTCATGCTGATCGCCTGCGTGCTCTATTCTGGTTATACCCTTGCCCTCAGGAACAGACCCCAGGTCTCCGGTCTTGCCTTTTTCGCCGTGCTTTCGGCCATATCGGCGGTCACCTCCGTTCCCGGTCTTGTCTTCGAGCTGGCCTCCGGCACCGCGCAATGGCCGACGGTCAAAGGCTGGATGGTGGTTCTCTACATTTCCCTCTTTCCGTCCTGCCTGGCGCAGATCTTCTTCATGCGCGGTGTGGAACTGATCGGCCCGGCGCGAGCCGGTGTCTTCATCAATCTCGTACCCATATTCGCAGCCATCCTTGCGGTGTCGATCCTCGGCGAGCCATTCAAATGGCATCACGGCCTGGCTCTGACCCTGGTTCTGGGCGGAATCTGGCTTTCGGAACGCAAAGCATCCAGCTTGCAAGACAGGCCTGCCGCAGGCAAAGCAAACCAGGGTATGGACTTATAATGAGGGCAGGCCGAACCGGCGCCTTTACGCTTCTTAAGCAGAAATACTGCTATCGCTTTGGAAGCGAAGCGCCCTGACAGGGTGGCTTTAACGGAAAAGCCGCGCTTGTTAATGGCAGCGGAGCCTTCAGGCAAGATGGATTTGAAGCGCTAACACTTTAATTTGCAACAGCTTTCCGCTGTCATGCCGTTAAATCCGATTTCGGCCCGATCCAGCGGAACCAAATTGAGGCACATTTGAAATTGCCGCAATCGCAAGGCACGATGGGTTCATGGAAACACCATTGATTACAGGCGCTTTCGCGCTGCTGCTGATTACCATATCGCTGCTCCAGCCCCTGGCCCGCCGTCTGGGGATCGCTTCCAGCGTACTTTTGGCAATGGTCGGCACCCTCATCGGCATCCTGGCGATCTATCTGCTCTACACACCGCGGACCGACGCATTCAATACAATCGCTAATGTCTTCGTCCATCCCCCGCTGGACTCGGAGATGATCCTTTACATCTTTCTGCCGATATTGCTGTTCCAGACCGCGCTGACGCTCGACATCCGGCGGATCCTGGAAGATATCGCGCCGATCCTCGTCATGGCCGTCGTCGCTGTCTTTGTCGCGACGTTCTTCATCGGCTTCGCGCTTTATCCGTTGTCCGGCATGTCACTCATCGCATGCCTGTTACTGGGCGCGATCGTCGCGACCACAGACCCGGTCGCCGTCGTCGCCATATTCAGGGATATCGGCGCGCCGGCGCGGCTCGGGCGGATCGTGGAAGGCGAAAGCCTTTTGAACGATGCCGCGGCAATCGTCATCTTCGTCCTGCTCATCGATATTCTTACTGGCGAGAAGACGCTGACAGTGGATGAGACGGTCCTCTCATTCCTGCGCTCTTTCGCGGGGGGCGTCATCGTCGGGACAGTCCTGGCGCGACTTGCCGTCAGTCTGCTGCCCATGATGCGCGACCTTCCGCTTGCGCAGGTCACCTTGAGCCTGGCCCTGCCCTACGGCACCTATGTGTTCAGCGACCAGTTTGCGGATGTGTCCGCGGTGGTCGCCGTGGTTTGCGCCGGCACCGTCTTCAATCTCTACGGCCCCGCCCGCATTCAGCCTTCCAGCTGGCAGTTTCTCCATGCGGTCTGGGAACAGATCTCCTTCTGGGCCGCGTCGCTGATCTTCCTGCTGTCGGCGATCCTGATCCCCCGGTTCGTGGAAGGCTTCAGCCCGATCGACATCCTGCTGCTGCTTGTCGTCATCGTTGCCGCACTCGCTGCGCGGGCGGTGGTGATTTTCGGACTGCTGCCGATGCTGAGCACCCTGGGCGCCGGCCAGTCCGTCAACAACAAATTCAAGACCGTCATGCTGTGGGGAGGTATGCGCGGCGCGGTCACCCTGACCCTGGCCCTCAGCGTTTCGGAACATTCGGGACTTTCCCATGAGGTTTCGGGGTTCGTGACCAAGCTGGCAACCGGTTTCGTCCTGTTCACGTTGCTGGTTTACGGCACCAGCCTGAAACCGCTGATCCGTCTTCTCGGCCTGGACCGTCTGAACGCCCGGGACGAAGCTGTTCGAACCCAGTTTCTCGCCCTGGCGCTTTCCGATGTGCGCCACGAAATCCAGACCGCCGCCGGCAAATACCATATCGAGCCGCGTGTCACCGGCGATGTGATCAAGGATTACGCCGGAAGGTCCACCGCCGCCGCCGCCGAAACCAACAAGCTTGAGGAACTCAAGGACTGGGACCGCGTGCGTATCGGCCTGGTCGCCCTGGCCGACCGGGAACAGCAGCTCGTGCTGGAGCATTTTCACGACAAGACGATTTCGGGCAGATCGGTTTCCCGTTTTCTCGCATTGACCGGGCGAACCGGCGACCTGACACGCTCGGACGGCCGTTCCGGCTACAACGCGGCCACCCGCCAGCCTCTGAAATTCGGGCTCGGTTTCCGGCTCGCGCAAATGCTGCAAAGGCATTTCAGGATTACCCGGCCTCTTGCCATCCGCCTTGCCGACCGTTTCGAGTTTCTGCTCGTCTACCGCATCCTGGCCGATGAACTGATCGAGTTCAACGACCGCCGGATCCGCCCCTTGCTGGGGGACCGGATCGCGGGCATCCTCAAGGACACGCTCAACATCCGCCGGGAGGAGACCGTTCAGGCGATCGAGGCCTTGCGCCTCCAGTATCCTGACTATGCCGACGCGTTGGAAAACCAGTTTCTGCGGAAAGCCGGCGTGCGCCTGGAAGAAAAGGCCTATGACGACGCCAAGGGCCAGATGCTCATCGGCACGGAGTTGCACCGCAACCTTTTGCGGGAAGTGGAGCAGATGTGGCGGGCCTGCCATACCAGACCCAAACTCGATCTCGGGTTGAAAACCCGCGAGCTGATCAGCGCGCATCCGCTGTTTGTCGATCTTCCGCGCAAGCAGCAGAAAGCCATCCAGAAAACCATGCGGCCGCAATTCGCCACGCCCGGCGAGAAACTGATCCGCAAGGGCGACCGGGGCGATGCCGCCTATTTCATCGCGTCAGGCGCCGTCGAAGTGCGCGCGCCGACGCACAACGTCCGGCTTGGCCGCGGTGACGTTTTTGGCGAGATCGCCCTGATGACGGGAGGCCGCCGCAGCGCCGACGTCTACGCGCTCGGCTATTGCCAGCTCCTGAGCCTCAAGGCCCAGGACTTCAAAAAGCTGATGGAGGAGCATCCCGGTCTGCGCGATCACGTGTCCAAGCTCGCTATAAAACGGCAGCTTATGAACACCGACCCGGATGGCCCCGAGTTTGAAGATCCGGTCGTGTCGATGTTCGCCAAGACCCCGGACGTTGCCGCGCAGTCCGAAAAGAAGGATGAGCCGGAAGCGCAGGATGTTCCCGCCCAGGACACTCAAACAGACATCGGCGTTCAGGCCGGGGCTCAGGTCAGAGCTACGGAAGGCGAAGCAGCACAGGAAGACGACGGCAAGACACCCCCGCAATCGGAGAAAGAGACCGCCTCCGCCTGACGGCGGCTACTCTCTCCGTAGCCGTGCCGCGCCTTATACCAAGGGTCGATGATTGTGACCCTTGGCATTACCCGGTCTTCCTGACCTCCACGGTATGCGGATAGGGGATGGAAATCCCACCGGCGTCAAAGGCTTCCTTGACCGATTTGAGCATGTGGAATTTCAATTCCCAATAATCGGCGGCATCGCACCAGAGCCGGACGCCAAGGTCCACGGAACTGTCGCCGAGATTGGTCACGCGGACCCAGGGTTCCGGTTCGTTATGAATGCGCCCGTCCGCGTTGGCCACGTCCAGAATGATCTGGATGGCCTTGTCGGCATCGTCGTCGTAGTCGATACCGAACGTCAGATCGAGACGGCGCGTGGGATGGGCGGAGTAATTCGTCAACACCGTTCCCCAGGCCTGACCATTCGGCATGATGATCTGCACGTTGTCCGGCGTCACCAGTTCGGTCACGAATATATTGAGGTCCTTCACGGTCCCGCTGGTCCCGCCGATATCGACGAACTGGCCGATCCTGTAAGGCCGGAAGATGATCAGCATGACCCCTGCGGCAATGTCGCTCAAGGTGCCCTGCAGGGCGAGCCCGATCGCCAGAGTGCCGGCGCCGAGAACGGCCACGAGGCTGGTCGCCTGGATCCCGAAGAGTTGCAGCACGGCAATCAGCGTGACCAGAAGGACCAGCCAACGCACGATCGAGGCGGCGAAGCCGCCAATCGTGTTGTCGACGCGCGGATGGCTGACGATCCTCTTTTTAACCAGTGTCGACAGGAATCCGGCCAGAAACCACCCGATGACGAGGACAATGACGGCCTTGATCGCGTTGATCAGCAGCGGGGTATAAACGCTGACCTGGTCCAGGGCACTTTCCATATTGCATTCCTCCGTTGGGAAACCGGCTTTGACCATATGCAGGTTTTAGGGGTGTGATCCGTCCCGACCGGCAAAGTCCCCAACCTTTTCGGCCAGTTCCGCGCGCATCCCTGTCATATCTGCGGAGACTGACAGCCGATCCGGCAGCAGCAAACGGGCGGGACATGGGTCCGCCCGCCGCATCGGGTCATGCCTGCCCAGATTTTTCCTGCCAGTCCTCCAGAAACTGAACCATCTCTTCGTTGCCGCATCCTGCGATATATTCGGGGTGGAGCGTGCTCCCGGCCTCAAGCAGCAGACGGGCGCAGGAAATATGATCCCGCTTTGCACGATCCAGATTGTGTTCGGAACCATGCAGGACGGTACCGAGGGCATCGCCGCCATAGGCGTTCTTCCGATCGAGATCGGGTTCAAGCGTCAGAAGAAAAGCCACCGTCTGCGGCAGTCCCGCCCAGCCGGCCGCGTGAAGCGGAGGCAATTTCATTTCGTCCACCTGGTCTGGATCGAGACCGGCGGCGACCAGAGCCGCCATATGCGCCAACCGGTCTTCCTCGAAGGCAATACGGGTCAGCAGCATCCTGTCTTCCCTGTGCAGCCGGTCTGGATCGAAAGGCTTGGCCGGCACTATGCCGCGGGCACAGGCCGACAGGCGCATTTCCGTTTCGCTCAATGACGTGTCCGCACCTCGCTGCGCCAGCAACTCAGCCATCGCGTCATTGCCGTAAATCCGGGCGGTCGCATATGGCGAGTGACCGTTCCAGATCCGGTTCGGGTCGGCGCCATGATCCAGAAGGAGGTCGGCGAGACCGGCCGGACACATGCGGCGGGCGGCCTGATGCAGAGCGGGTATTGTGTGAACCGGCTGGCCACCCGGATGATCCGGGAGGGCCTCGTCCGGATCTGCTCCGGCCTCGAGCAGCAGCCGCACCATCTCTTCGCTGCGGAAATCCAGCGCCCGCGCCAGGGCGTTGGTGCCCCACGGCTTCGCGTCATGTTCCAGCAACAGTTTCAGCGCCTTCGGATCGCCGAGTTCGGTGCTGTGATAGAGGCTCTCGTCGTCGTCGGGATCGGCTCCCTTTTCCAGCAGCCAGCGGCCCAGCGCGAAATTATCGGCGTGGCAAAGCGCCCCGTAAAGCGCCGACAACTTATGTGCGCCCCCCGGTTCGGCCGCATAGCCGTCACTGGCATTCGCACCATGCGCCAACAGCAGCTCCGCAATGGCGAGCATCTCGGCCTGTCTTTCCGGACAGCGATGGATTTCCTTTGAAAAAGCCAGATGCAGGATCGGAGAGCGCAGGCCGATGGGCCGGATCGCCGTTTCCGGATCGCTCTCAATGGCCGCCCGGACCGCTTCCAGATCGTAGAGCGCGATCTGCAGGCCGAGATTTTCGTCTTTCAGGCCCGGATTGTCGGCAAGAAGCCTGTCCGTCACCCAGTGCTGCCCCAAATAGAGCGCCATTTTCAGCCGCTCGGCCTTTTCCGCCCGGCTCATGGCCTCGCTTTCCAGCGCGAATTTTAGTTTCGGCCAGCTTTCGTGCCCGGCCTCGCGGGCAATCACATGCAGAAAGTCCGCATGTTTCAAAAGCCTGGTCCCGGGAATATGCGCGGCGACACGCGCGAGCGCCTCCGCATCGCGAAGTGCATGCGCTTTACTAAGCCGTCTCGCAGCTTTCCTGCAGGATTCAAGGGATGATGCAATGCCGTCGGACATGGCTTTTCTCCTGTTGCAAAAGCCCGGGCGATCCGCTGGTTTCGGGCGCAGGTGAAAAACCGGCATATGTCGTCAGATGTCAGGGTGCTTTCGCTTTCCGCGGATCCGGAAGCCGCCCTCGTCGGCTCCGGAAATCTGCCTCAGCGGTTTGAAAAAATCAACCGCCGTCTCACGCGGCTTCGTTGTCCTTTTCGAACCTTTCGCGGGCGGCGGCCACGGCTGTTTCATTTTCAATCGCCCAGCCCGTCAGGGCGTTCAGCGGCCCGAGCAGCGTTCTTCCGAGCGGGGTCAGGGCGTAGTCCACCCGCGGCGGAATGCTGGGTGTAACGCTACGGTCCACGAGGCCATCCCTTTCCAGCTCCCGCAAGGTGGCCGTCAGGGACTTTTGCGTGACACCGCCAATCGATCGCTTCAGTTCGGAAAACCGTTTGGCTTCATTTTCGAGATGCGAGACGACCAGCACCGACCATTTGCTGCCGACTGTCTGCAACAGCCTGCGAACCGGCAGGCATCTCGGGTCTTCATGTTGTGGCAGCGGTTTCATCAAGGATACCTTGGTTTCAAAAAAGTGCCGTCTTGCGATCGGGCCAGTCTGGCATACGTTGAGGTCAGTTTCCACGGTATACCACAGTATCCCATGGATACTTCCTTCCAGAGACTTCCCCCTTAAGGACAGACCATGGCACTCAAATTGAAAATCATTACCGGCTCCACACGCCCCGGCCGTGTCGGACCGACCATCGCCGCCTGGGCCGCTGAAGCGGCGAAAGCACATGAGGGCTTCGAGGTGGAAAGCGTCGATCTCGCCGACATCAACCTGCCGCTTCTCGACGAACCGGCGCACCCGGCCGCCCAGCAATATACCCACGAACACACCAAGCGCTGGAGCGCCATTATCGGGGACGCGGACGCCTTCGTTTTCGTGACACCGGAATACGACTATTTCGCACCAGCCTCACTGATAAACGCCATACAGGTGCTTTACCGCGAATGGAACTACAAGCCGGCCGGCGTCATCAGCTATGGCGGCGTCTCCGGCGGGCTCAGGGCCTCCCAGACTTTGCGCGAGCTTCTGTCGACCGTCGGCGTCGTTGGCCTGCCGCAAGTCGTGCCGGTTCCCTTCTTCCCTGAATTCATCGGCGATGACGGCGTCTTCAGCGCCAATGACAAAGTCAAGGAAGGGGCAACCCTGATGTTCGGCGAACTGATAAAATGGGGGACGGCCCTCAAGACAATCCGCTGAACCGGAACAAACCGGGTCGCCGCATCTTTATGCGGCGGCCCGAAATTCAAACAGAAGCAGCTTTCTAGGCTTTTATCGGTCCCAGATCGCAGGGCGCCTCGCTGTCGTCCGGCACGAAGAAATCCGGCGCGAGCGCGAGGCTCGGGTCGACACGATACCCGTCGAAATCGGTCACGCCCCGGCTTGCGAGGAACGTGTCGTCGATCAGGAACTGACCCGAGAGTTCCATCGACGGCGACGTGAAGATTTCATAGGCGGCATCGGCGAGGATATCCGGTGTACGGCTTTGCTGCATAAGCTTGTCACCGCCAAGGATGTTCTTGATGGCGGCGGTCGCAATGGTCGTACGCGGCCAGAGCGCGTTCACCGCGATCCCTTTTGAACGCAGTTCCCCGGCAAGGCCCAGCACCACCAGGCTCATGCCGTATTTGGCGATGGCATAGGGCGTGAACGGCGCGAACCACTTTTCCTGCATGTCGAGCGGCGGAGACAGCATCAGGACATGTGGATTGTCCGCGTTCTTCAGATGTTCGATCGCGTGTTTGCAACAGGCCAGCGTACCGCGCGTATTGATCTGATGCATCAGGTCGAAGCGCTTCATGTCGGTCTGCGCCAGCGGGGTCAACTGAATGGCGCTGGCGTTGTTGACCAGAATGTCCAGCCCGCCGAAATGGTCCGCCGTCCTGTCGATCGCGGCCTTGACCGCCTCGTCGTCGCGCACGTCCAGAACCACTGGCAGCGCCTTGCCGCCCGCGGCTTCGATCTCCTCGGCGGCTGTATAGATCGTGCCCTCGAGCTTGGGATGCGGCTCGGCAGTCTTGGCGGCCACCGCGATATTCGCGCCGTCCCGCGCCGCCTTGAGCGCGATTGCCTTGCCGATCCCGCGCGAGGCGCCGGTGATGAACAGGGTTTTGCCCTTCAGTGACATCTTCTACTCCTCCGGAATTTCGCCGTCTTGGCGCTTGTTCGTTTTTCAGGGGGCCTTGCCGCCGATGACCGCAGTTTCTCTGCCCTAGGTCTTCGCTGTTTTCGTCATGAAAGCCTGGAAAGCTGCCATGGTTTCCGGCGAACTCAACCGGCTAGCAAAGATGCGGATTTCCTCTTCCACGCGTTCGGAAAGCGGTCCGATATCGCCGCGCAGGAGTTTGCGCGACAGCGCCATCGCCTCCGGCGGCTTGGCCGCGATTTCTCTGGCGCATGCAAGGGCAACGGCATCCACATCGCCTTCCACCACTTCGTTGACCAGGCCCGCCATCTCCGCCTTTCGCGCCGAAAAGGGTCTGCCGAGACAAAGCAGTTCGAAGGCGCGGGCATGGCCGAGCAGCCGCGGCCCGAGAAGGCTGGAGCCGGTTTCCGGCACGAGGCCGAGATCCACGAAAGGAGAGCGGATAACAGTGCGCGGACTGGCGAACACCATGTCGCAATGCATCAGCAACGTGGCGCCGACGCCGATGGCAATGCCGTCGAGCGAAGCCACAAGCGGTTTTTCGTTGCGCACCAGCGCGCGCAGAAAACGGACCACCGGGGTTTCGGTCATGCCGGACTTGCCCGCATATTGCAGGAAATCGCCGATGTCATTGCCCGCCGTAAACACTTCCGGCTGGCCGCAGATCAGATGGCAGCGCACACCGTCATCCGTGTTTGCCGCTTCCAGAGCCTCGGCGAGATCCGTGTACATGGCGCCCGTGAGAGCGTTCTTCTTTTCCGGCCGGTCCAGACGCAGGATCTGGACGCCGTCCTCAATGGTTTTGCGGATCATAGAGTTCTCCCGTGCGGCGCTTCAGGATGCCAGAGCTTCTGCATCGAACGCCTGAATGGCTTCGGCCGACAGCAGGATGTCCGACTTCAGACCAGCGGTTTCGCAGAGCGTCGTCTCGCAGAAATTGCGGGCGAGCAAGATCCGTTCGGCAAGCCGCAGCGCCGGTTCACCGGCGGAGCGCAATGCGCCCCTGGCGAGCAGCGCCCCACCGAGTGCAAGTCCCGCCACGCGCAAGTAAGGCGTCGCCCCGCAAAGAGCGTCGGCGATCCGGCCCTCGGCCTGCGCGGCCAGCATGTATTCGGTTGCTTCGCTCAGGTCCTCGATGGCGGCCGCCAGACGCGCGGCCGTCGCGCCGAATTCCGGCCGGTTGGAGGCGGCCACCTCGCCGGCAACGGCCTTGAGTTCGGCGATGAAGCCCCTGATGTGATCTCCGCCCGACAGAGGCAGCTTGCGCAGGACAAGATCGATGGACTGAATGCCGTTGGTGCCTTCATAGATCGGCGCGATGCGCGCGTCGCGCAGATGCTGCGCCGCGCCGGTCTCCTCAATGAAGCCCATGCCGCCGTGGATCTGAACGCCGAGCGAGGCCACCTCGACACCGAAATCGGTCGAAACCGCCTTGGCGAGCGGTGTCAGCAGGCCGGCGCGTTCGCTCCAGAATTTCCTGGTATCGTCGTCGTCGGCGCCGTTCGTCATGTCGATGGCATGCGCGCAGGCGTAACAGATCGCGCGGGCAACCTGGGTTCTGGATTTCATGGCAAGCAGCATGCGCTTGATGTCCGGATGGCGGGCAATCGGGCTCATGCCTTCGCCCTTGTCCCCCGGCGCCCTGCCCTGCTTGCGGTCCAGCGCATACTGCAGGGCATGCTGATAAGCGCGCTCGGCAACACCGAGACCCTGAATACCGACAGCCAGGCGGGCATTGTTCATCATCGTGAACATGCAGGCGAGACCGCGGTTTTCCTCGCCGATCAGCCAGCCCGCCGCCCCGCCCTCATCGCCATAGATCATGGTGCATGTCGGGGAGCCGTGAATGCCCATTTTGTGTTCGACACCGGCAACCCGGACATCGTTACGTTCGCCCAGCGACCCGTCCTCATTGACAAGAAACTTGGGCACCAGAAACAACGAAATACCCTTTGTCCCGGCGGGTGCATCCGGCAGGCGCGCCAGAACCATATGAATGATGTTATCGGTCAGATCGTGGTCGCCATAGGTGATGAAGATCTTCTGGCCGAAAATCCGGTAGCTCCCGTCGTCATTGCGTTCCGCCCTCGCCTTTAGGGCATTGAGGTCGGAACCGGCCTGAGGTTCGGTGAGGTTCATTGTCCCCATCCACTCGCCGGAAACGAGCTTCTCCAGATATTTGGCCTTCAGCTTTTGGGAGGCGTGTTTTTCCATCGCCTCGATCGCGCCCATGGTCAGCGTCGGGCCGATCGCGAAGGCCATCGAGCCGGAATTCCACATTTCCAGCGCGGCGGCGGAAAGCATTTGAGGCAGACCCTGCCCGCCTGCTTCGGGCGAGGCCGTCAAGCCGTTCCAGCCGCCTTCGATCCAGGCATGATACAAGTCTCTCCAGCCCGGCGGCGTCGTGATCTCGCCGTTTTTAAAAGGCGTTCCGTGCCGGTCCGCGACAGCGTTGAGCGGTGCGATTTCCTCGGCGGCAAACCGGCCGGCCTCGGTCAGAATGGCATCGACAAGATCGTCGCCAAGCTCTGCATGGCACGCGGTTTTTTGCAGGTCCTCAAGACCGCAGACATGTTTCAGGGTAAAAGCAATCTCATCGACAGGCGCGCGATACATTCAGGTCCTCCCTAGAGCATCAGCGTTTTTCAAACCCGGACAGAATGCTCTAACACTTTAAAATTTAACAACTTATCAGCTTCCCTGTATTTTCAGGACAAGCTAGTCGATCACTTATTCGCCAGCTTCTCCTCCGCTGGCAACCTGCTGCTTCACCGCTCAAAGCTTGACGACGGCAATGCTTCTCCGCAAAAGGCCTGTGAGACAGCGGTTTGACAGGACAGTAGCCCTGTTGACGTAAACGTCAACCCATATCGCAGCGGCAGGTGCGTGCGTTTTCGGTGAAAACAGACGCGGCCGTCATGAAGAGACCGGCAATGCAGCGTTGGACGCCCGATTTGAAGACCCGGGACTGGCAGGACGCCCGCGAAGCGGACGCCGTTTGCGCAGCGCTCGTCAACGGTGAACTGGTCGCCGTGCCGACCGAAACGGTCTACGGCCTGGCGGCGGACGCCACCAGCGGGACCGCCTGTGCCCGGATTTTCGCAGCCAAGGGACGGCCGCAATTCAATCCGCTGATTTCCCATGTCGCCTCCCTTGAGGCCGCCTTGGAACACGGGATCTTCGACGCGCGCGCCCTGGCGCTGGCCGAAGCGTTCTGGCCCGGCCCGTTGACCCTCGTCGTGCCCAAAAGCAAAACTTGCCGGATATCCGATCTCGCCACCGCGGGACTTGAAACCGTTGCCCTGCGTCTGCCGGCCGGCCCGGTCATGCGGTTCCTGTCGCAGAAAACCGGCCGGCCCCTGGCCGCTCCGAGCGCCAACCGGTCAGGCCGGATCAGCCCGACGATCGCCGATGACGTGATCGCGGATCTCGGCCCGTCCCTGAGCTGGGTGATCGACGCGGGCCCCTGCGCTGTCGGGATCGAGTCGACCATTGTCGGCCTGGCCGATGACACGCCACGCCTACTGCGCCCCGGCGGCATTTCACGCCAGGACATTGAAACCGTTCTCGGACATCGGCTTCAGGGCGCTTCCGCCGATATGCGGGCGGACGCACCGGCGGCTCCGGGAATGCTGTCCTCGCATTACGCGCCTGACGCGGCGATGATCCTGAATGCCCTGGAAGCAGGCCCCGAAGACGGCTTGCTTTCGTTCGGTCCCGATGCGCTCCCCCGGGCGTCCGAGGCCCTGGCGGAGGTCAATCTGAGCCCTTCGGGAGACCTCACCGAGGCTGCCGCAAATCTCTTTCAGGCCATGCGGACCCTCGATGCGAGCGGTGCCCGCACCATCCGGGTCCAGTTTATCCCCAACTTTGGACTGGGCGAAGCGATCAATGACCGTTTGCGCCGGGCGGCTGCACCGCGCGGCTGACCAGGACGCCGCAAGAGCAAGTGCCGAAACGCCACCGCAACGGGAAACAGAGGGTGCTCCCAAATTCACCTCCCAATCGAAAAGCCTTAAAAATCAGCAACTCCAGCGGGAAAATTGCCGCGCAAGCTCAACCCGGAACACTCTGAGTTATTCCAGAGCTTCAGCAAGACTCCCGCCTTGAAAAGGCCAAGCACACAATGACCGGGCAGCAAGAAGCCTAAGCAAAACAATCGATGACAAATGATACTGGCCCGCAAAATTCCGGCTTTTCAACACCGAATTCCAAATGAATTGCGGTTAAAAGCTCGCCAAAGCTTACCGGAATCACGTAATCTACAATCAGATTTGAGATGCAGCGGACCTCCCCTCGGGCATTGCGGTGCTCGCACCTTTGAACGGGCCGGCCAGAATTGCCGGCCCTTTTTTTGTCCTGCTGCCGATATCGGACCTTTCCCGCCTTTTACCCATCTTCAATTGACAGAAGCAGCCGCGAGCGCTCTGATGGCTCTGGTTCATGACGCAGGTCATTCCCCATAACAAAGCCTTCCGGAAACGCCTTCAGTGTCCACGCTCTTTCTTCACCATTCCTCGTATCTCGACCACCTGACGCCTGTCGGCCATCCGGAACGCCCGGACAGGATCCGCGCCATCGACCGGATACTGGAACACGAAAAGTTCCAGTCGCTGGAACGGGACCTTGCTCCGGTCGGCGCACTGGAAGACATCGCGCGGGCGCATCCGATGAGCTATGTCGACCAGCTTCACCGGCTGGCTCCCAAGGAAGAAGGCACCGCCAGGGTCGACGCCGACACCACAATGTCGCCCGGAACCTGGGAAGCCGTTTTAAGAGGGACGGGCGCGGCCTGTCTCGCCGTCGACGAAGTACTGGCCAAAAAAGTCAGCAATGCCTTTTCCGCATCCCGTCCTCCGGGGCATCACGCGGAAAAAGACCGGGCGATGGGGTTCTGTTTCTTCAACAATGCCGCCGTTGCCGCGCGCCACGCACAGGCGGTCCATGGCGTCGGGCGGGTCGCCATCGTGGATTTCGACGTTCATCACGGCAATGGAACCCAGGATATTTTCTGGAACGATCCCGACGTGATGTATTGCTCGACCCACCAGATGCCGCTTTACCCGGGCTCCGGCGCCGCTTCGGAATGCGGCGATGCCAACACGATCGTCAATGTGCCTCTCGCCCCGGGCGAGGGCGGTGCCGCCTTCAAGGAAGCCTTCGAGGCCGTGATCCTGCCCCGCCTGGAAGGCTATACGCCGGAACTCATTATAATATCCGCGGGCTTCGATGCCCACACACGCGATCCGCTGGGCGGACTCAATCTGGTGGAGGCGGATTTCGCATGGGCCACCCGCGCACTCATGGACGTCGCGGACAGGCACAGCGAAGGCCGCGTCGTCTCCGTGCTGGAAGGCGGATACGATCTGGAAGGACTTGCCCGCTCGGTCGCCGCCCATGTCATGACCCTGATGACGGGTTGAGCGACGCCACCCGGGCCGGCAGGCAAAACCACGGGGATCACCGGAGCGAATTTGAAATCAGACCTTGACCTTGGCCCTTGGGACCGCAAGTTTCCCTGCAAGAGCAACCGACATCCAGAAATCAAACCCGGGGACCGCAGCGATGAGCGATGCAGCCAAAGACATTTCCGGCCTTTCCTTCGAGGAGGCGCTCAAACAGCTGGAGACCATCGTTCGCGAGCTTGAGCAAGGCAATGTGCCGCTCGAAAAAAGCATCGATATGTACGAACGAGGCGACGCCCTGCGCAAGCATTGCGATGCTCTTTTAAAATCCGCCGAAGCGAAAGTGGAGAAGATCCAGCTCGGGCAGAACGGCGAAGCAAGCGGAACCGGCGCTCTGGATCCTCAGTAGATCCCGGCGCGGTCTCCCGCACAGGTCCAGATCCAGGCCCCATTTTTTGCTCATTTCTGGGTCCGTGACCTGATATTCAGCTAATCTGGAGAGCCGCCGTGCGAACGCAAGGCGAAAACCCGCCTTCGGATGTTCAAATCTTTCTGACAAGTTTCATACAGGCGCAACGACATCGGAGACTTGCTCGATGAATGAATTAAGCAAGACACCGGCGATTTAATTTATTCGACCGCTGAGCATTCCAATACAACCTGCCAGTTTTCAGATATTATTTTCATTGCACCCAGGTTCATTCATTGGTAAAAATATTCAAGAGTTTACGGGGTTCATATGTAATCGTTAGTAGATAAAGTATATTATGCCCGAACTCAGCAAATCAGATGAATCTAAACTACTTATGCGCGTTCTTGAGTGCTCGCCACAATCTCAAGGATGGCATTCTATTCTGGAGCTTATCGAGGAACAGCTGAACTGCAGATCGTTCCTGGCCGAATTCGACCAGAATGGCAATCCGACATCGAATTTCGGTGGAGATCGGCAAGCGCGGCAATTCTGTGAGGTCTTTCAGGACATCCGGATGACGAGTGGCCGCACCGCGTTGCAGTTTCTGATCGCCGAAGCATCCCTGTTCCACCCCTACTGCAAAACGTCCATCGACAAAGGAAGGACCAGCGGTGGGCCGACGCCGGAAACGCCGCTCGGGCGCGACCCGGACGGGACAAACCTGTCCGGCGCCAGCCCGGAGGAAACGGAGCGGCATCAGATCACGCTGTTATCCGGGGCTCCGGGACTTGTTTCGCCTCTCCGGCGGACGGGGAAATCAACGATATTGTTCGCGTGCCTGTTCACAGCTCATACGCCGGAATCAATCGACAACGCTATCGCAAGCGAAACCTTCGCGACGATCGTCAAGGCGCTCGCCCCCGGCCTGCGCACCTATCTGCGGCTCGAACAGGAGCGATCCTTCAGTCAGATCCACCGCGTCTTCTTGTCCGCACTCGGAAGTCCTGCAGTCCTCATCAATATCGATCGCGACATTCTGGTGAATACTCCCACAGCACTGGATATGCTTGAGGAACTGGGGATGGCCGCCGGATCCAGCAGTAAGCTGCTGGTCAAGAACAAGGAGTTTGAAAACGGCTTGCAGGCGCTCGCGGCGGACCACCAGCAACCGACAGGCAGAGAAACACCGAAAGCCCAGTCGGTGTACATCACAAGCCGGAACGGGTCCCTGAAACGGATTTCCGTTGAAACCGTTGCCCCGCCTCCTTCGAAGTCCGGCGATATCGCACCACCGTTTTTTCTGATCCGTGTCACCGAGACGGCAGAGTTGTCGGAGGATGTCGAAACTATCCTCCACGACCATTACGACCTGTCTCTCTCGGAAGCTCATCTGGCAAGATACCTGACCATGACCGGCTCGATGAACGTCACGGCAGACCATCTCGGCATCACCCGTAATACGGCCAAGACACATCTGCGGCGGGTTTACGAGAAAACCGGCGTGCACACGCAACTACAACTGGCAAGGCTGGTTCACAAGCTGGCGGGTCTTTTCTGACCAAACCGCAACCGGTAAAGTCGGACGTCTGGAAAAGTCGGTCGACTGCACTCCGTTGAATTTGTCTCCATCGGATTTCAGGCAGTTTTCAAGAGGTTTTCGGGCTGCATTCCGGCAGCTGACCGGATTTTGTCCGATACGCGGGTGACCGCGATCAAAAAAACGGGGCCGTATAAATACGACCCCTAGTTGATCACTGTGCACGTGGCCCCATCGACCACAATTATTCCAGTAAGACAGATCAGTAGAAGACGCATCACCCAAAAGGGTGACTGAACGGAATTTCGTCCTAAGGGTACGGACCCATAAAATTGTACTTTCAGGATACGGTCTCGTAAATATGGAACCATTTGATGGCGGGAAACGCTCATGATTGCGGCGCGCGCCCATTCGGAAACAAAGTCGTTTTGGCACATTCCTTCTCACATATTTGCGCCCTATATTCGGTTGGTGTATGCCTGCCCGCCATGTTTCAACTCCCGGAGCCGTCTGCAGCGTGACTTCCAGCCCCCATACGCCTCTTCTCGACAAGATAGATTCCCCTGCGGACCTGCGCCGGTTTGACGAAGCCGAACTTCGGCAGCTTGCCGACGAATTGCGCACCGAAACGATCGACGCCGTATCAATTACCGGTGGCCATCTGGGCGCCGGGCTTGGTGTGGTGGAACTGACAGTCGCCCTCCATTATGTGTTCAACACGCCCGATGACAGGATCATCTGGGATGTCGGCCATCAATGCTACCCGCACAAGATCCTGACGGAACGCCGTGACCGTATCCGTACCCTGCGCCAGGGCGACGGCCTGTCCGGGTTCACGAAACGCACCGAAAGCGTCTACGACCCCTTTGGCGCCGCGCATTCCTCCACCTCGATCTCGGCGGGCCTGGGAATGGCCGCGGCCCGTGATCTCAAGGGCGGCGACAACAACGTGATTGCCGTCATCGGCGACGGGGCGATGTCCGCGGGCATGGCCTATGAGGCGATGAACAATGCGGGCCATCTCGGTTCACGGCTGATCGTCATTCTCAACGACAATGACATGTCCATCGCGCCGCCTGTCGGGGCGATGTCCGCGTATCTGGCGAAGCTGGTGTCGGGTCCGACCTACCAGTCCCTGCGCGGAGCCGCGAAGAACATCGTCAAGAACCTGCCCAAGCCGCTGTTCGAAAAAGCCGCCCGGGCGGAGGAATATGCCCGCGGTTTCTGGACCGGCGGCACCTTGTTCGAGGAGCTCGGATTTTATTATGTCGGCCCGGTGGACGGCCATAACCTGGAACATCTGCTTCCGGTGCTGAAGAATGTCCGCGATACCCACCAAGGTCCTGTGCTGATCCACGCGGTCACCCAGAAAGGCAAGGGTTACGGACCGGCGGAAGGCGCCCGGGACAAGTATCACGGCGTGGCGAAATTCGATGTCGTGACCGGCAAGCAGGCAAAGCCGAAGGCCAACGCACCGAGCTACACCAATGTGTTCGCAACGTCGCTGATCAAGGAAGCGGAATCCGACGAAAAGGTCGTGGCGATCACCGCGGCCATGCCGGACGGAACCGGATTGAACCTCTTCGGAGAGGCCTTTCCGGAGCGCACCTTCGATGTCGGCATTGCCGAACAGCACGCGGTGACCTTCGCCGCCGGTCTGGCGAGCGAAGGCTTCAAACCCTTCGCCACCATTTATTCCACCTTCCTGCAGCGGGCTTATGACCAGGTCATACACGACGTGGCGATCCAGGGACTGCCGGTGCGCTTTCCGATAGACCGCGCCGGGCTTGTGGGCGCCGACGGACCTACCCACGCGGGCGCCTTCGACACCGCCTTCCTCTCCTGCCTGCCCGGTTTCGTCGTGATGGCGGCCGCCGACGAGGTGGAACTCCGGCACATGGTGGCGACCGCCGTTGCCTATGACGAGGGGCCGATTTCCTTCCGATATCCGCGCGGCGAAGGCGCAGGCCTGGAAATGCCTGAGCGGGGCAGCGTGCTTGAGATCGGCAAGGGCGTCATCCGCAGGGAAGGCACGAAGGTCGCATTGCTCAATTTCGGCGGCCGGATGAGCGAATGCCTGAAGGCAGCCGACGAACTGGACGCCGCCGGTCTGTCGACGACCGTGGCCGATGCCCGTTTCGCCAAACCGCTGGACATGGACCTCATCCGCCGCCTGGCCCGCTCGCACGAAGTGCTGGTGACTGTCGAGGAAGGCGCCGCGGGCGGATTCGGCAGCCACGTTCTGACAAGGCTCGCGGAAGAAGGCCTGTTGGATAACGGCCTGAAGATCCGCACGCTCGCCCTGCCGGATGCCTACCTCGATCACGACAAGCCGGACGTCATGTATGCGAAGGCAGGCCTTGACTGTAACGGCATCATGAAAACCGTCTTCACCGCGCTTGGCGCGGAAACCCTGAGTGCGCCACAGCGGGCCTAGATCCGCACCCGAAACCGTCACGATAAGAGACAGAAACGTCCTCCGCAGGGTTACGTGGGGAGCGCGCCGAGAACCTGATTGACACGGGCTTTCATACCTGAAAAGGCTGGATTTCAGGGTAAAATGCGTCGGTTCAGACCGGCGCTTTTATTTGTTCCCACATTTTCAGGAGGCAGCCGTGGCTCAGACGCTTCTTTCCGTGTCCGCTCTGTTGTTGTCCGTCGCCCTGCTGATTTTCGGCCATGGTTTGCAGACGACCCTCCTGCCGCTGGCCGCCGACCGCTTCTATTTCTCAGATTTCGAAATCGGCCTGGTGTCCTCGGCCTATTTCTTCGGCATGGTGCTCGGCTGTCTTGGAGCGCCGCTGGTGATCATGCGGGCCGGTCATATCCGCGCATTCGCCGCGCTGGTTTCCCTTATGTCGGCGGCGGCGATCCTGCACCCGGTGCTTATCGATCCCTATGCCTGGATGATCATCCGCCTGATTTCCGGTTTCAGCCTGGCCGGGTTCTACATGATCGTGGAAAGCTGGCTGAACGAGACCGCTACGAACGAAAACCGCGGCACGGTGATGTCCACCTACATTCTCATCCTGTTCGGCGCTTTGATGATGGGGCAGATCTCCATCGCCACGATGAACATTTCCTCCTTCGTGCCTTTCGTCATCGCCTCGGTGATGGTCAGCCTCGCGGTCATGCCGGTCGCCCTGACCACCTCCAACCAGCCCGCGCCGATCACGCTGGTGCGCTTCCGCCCCGCACAGCTTTACAAGAACTCTCCCGCGGCGTTTGTCGGCGTTCTGTTTGTCGGCTGTTCGCAAGGGGCTCTGCTGACGCTGTCGCCGCTGTACGGATCGCAGATCGGCCTGTCGAGCACGCAGTCCGCCTTTTACGCGGCCGCGATTGTCGGGGGCGGCCTGATCGCCCAGTGGCCGGTCGGCAGACTGTCGGACAAGCTCGACCGGCGCCTTGTCATGGCCGGACTGGGCGGGGGAACAGCGGCCGTTGCCCTCGCTATCGTGCTCTCTTCTCCCGATGAATTTCGGATCGCCATCCTGAGCGCCGTGGTTATCGGCATGTTCTGCCAGCCGCTTTACGCGATTGCCGTCGCCCATGCGTTCGACCACGCGGCGCACGAGGACTTTGTCGAGACATCCTCCGGCATGCTGCTTTCCTTCGGGATCGGTTCCATCGCCGGACCGCTGATCGCCTCCCTGATCATGAGCAGGACCGGCCCGTCCGGCCTTTATATCATGATCGTTGGGGCAAACGTCCTGATGGTCGCCTTCATCCTGACCCGCGTGCTCACGCGCGGCGCGCTCACGGCAGCGGAAAAGACAGACTTCGAATATGCCTCTACCGCCCAGGTCGGTTCGGTCATTTCCGCCGAACCGCTGGATGCGGATGAAGAAGAATATGTTATCTCGCCAGAAGATTTTCCGGCCTACGAGGACGATATTTATAACTTCGACCACGCCTCCACTGCCGCTGAGGGAGAAGACCGGTCCGGCATGGCGGCTGACGGCATCACCGGAGCATCGCCCACGTCCGCGGAGGCCGGCGCAGACAGCGAGAGAGATGGCACACCGCCGAAAAAGAACGATTGACCAGGTGACCCCGGCGAACCCGCTGCGCGGTTTCGCCGCTCGACATGCGGCCCGATAGAGCCTATAGCCGCACAATGACCGCGCGCATTACGCCCATGCAAGTGTTCCGGAAAGAGCGTCACCCGCTGGTGACGCTCACTGCGCTTGCCTTTGCCGTGCGGCTTGGCTTTTTCGTTCTGGCCTCGGCACTGTCACCCGATGCTGCCGTGGCAGCCGGTCTGACAAGTCTGTGCAACTCCTCGAGCCAGCAGCAGATTCCGCCCGGCGCGCACGATCCCGCCACCTGCCAGTGCGGTCCGGTCTGTGCCCATGGCTGTTTCCTGCAGCCCGGCCTTGCCGGCAGTGCACTTGCGCCCGCGCTGAGCGGACCCGCCGCCGGGAGCGGCCAGGCAATCGTTGCCCGGCGTGGTATCCGCCCCCTATTCAGGCAAGTCACAGCAATACGCGGCCCTCCCCTTTCCTTGATCTGACACAAATCCCGATTTCAGATATCAAGGACAATAGAAATGAAGCTCTGGACATCCATCGCCGCAGCAGCGGCACTCACGCTTGTTTCCCTTTCCGCCCTGGCCGCGGATTACACCGCCGGCGATCTTACGATTACCGGTCCGTGGACCCGCGCCACGCCGCCAAGAGCCAAAGCCGGTGGCGGTTTCATCGAAGTCATCAACAACGGTGCTGAGGCCGACCGGCTGATCGCCGCGGCCTCCGATGTGGCCGGCAAGGTCGAACTGCACGAAATGGCCGTGACGGACGGCGTGATGACGATGCGCGAAATGGAAGCCGGCATCGACATCCCGGCCGGGGAAACAGTCGCCTTGCAGCCGGGTGGCCTGCATATCATGTTCATGGGTTTGAACCAGCCCTTCAAGGAGGGGACAAAGGTGCCTGTGGTTCTGACCTTCGAAAAGGCCGGTGATGTCGCGATCGAACTCGACGTCGCCGCGATGGGCGCGAAATCCATGGATGGCGGCCACGCGGGCCACGGCAAGATGAAAAACGGCAAGAACTGAACGTTGCCAGAGGAGGAGATACCATGTCTGGACTGAAACTCTTCCGGTACGGGGCCTGGGCGGCGGTAGCCGCCCTTGCCGTCGTCTCCGGCGTGCTGGTTTACCAGCAAACCGCGGGCAATCCGAATTCGGGCGCCCTGATCGAACCGCTCAGCGCCATCGGCGGACCATTTGAAATGGTCAACGGCGATGGCGAGACGGTCACGGACCAGACCTTCGCCGGCAAGCCCACGCTGATGTTCTTCGGTTTCACCTATTGCCCCGATGTCTGCCCGACCACCCTGTCGGAACTGCAGGGCTGGATGGAGGCGCTCGGCGAGGATGCGGCGGGGCTCAACTATGCCTTCGTGACGGTGGATCCGGAACGCGATACCCCGGAAGTCATGCGCGACTATGTCTGGGCCTTCGACAAGCGCATCACGCCGCTTACCGGATCGCGGCAGCAGGTCGATGCGATGATCAAGGCCTACCGGGTCTATGCCAAGAAGGTGCCGCTTGACGACGGCGACTATACGATGGACCATTCAGCGGCCGTTTACCTGATGGATGCGGACAACCGGTTCGTCGGCACCATTGCCTACGGTGAAGACGAGGAGAACGCGCTGAAGAAGTTGCGCCGCCTGATCGGCAAGGCGCCGGCTTCCAGCTGACCCCGCCACGGAGCAAACCGGAACGATGCGAATGCCGCTCTACATCGGACTGACCGTCGGCGCGACGAGCCTCGTCGCGCTGTCGGTCCTGTTGTGGCTGTATTCCGGCGAACGGGTGTTCGCGGACCGGTTGATCTCGGCCATCGCCGGCTGCTTCTGAAGCACGGCACCCATGTCCAAGCAACGCCTTGACCAGCATCTCGTCGATACCGGCCTGTTCGCCAGCCGCGCCCGGGCGCGCGACGCCATCCTGCGCGGCACCGTTCAGGTGGACGGCGAGGTGTGCATCAAGCCGGCCCGGAAGGTCGGCGCGGAGGCTGCTCTTCAGGTGGAAGATCCGGCGGCAAAATATGTCTCCCGTGCCGCGCTGAAGCTGATCGAGGGACTGTCCCGGTTCGGCATCGACCCGAAAGACAGGATCTGTCTCGACATTGGAGCCTCCACCGGCGGCTTCACCCAGGTTCTGCTGGAGCGCGGGGCCTTGAAAGTGCATGCGATCGATGTCGGCCACGACCAGCTTCACCACAAGCTGCGTGGACATCCCCGGGTCACGGCCAGGGACGGCCTCAACGCGCGGGATCTCACACGCGATCATCTTGACGGCGACAGCCCGGACCTGCTCGTTTCCGATGTCAGCTTCATCTCCCTGAAACTTGCCCTTCCGCCCGCGCTCGGCCTTGCGTCTCCAGGTGCGGAAGGCGTGTTTCTCGTCAAACCCCAGTTCGAGGCCGGCAGGGACAATATAGGCAAGGGCGGGCTGGTGGAGCCAAGGGTCGCGGAGGAAACAGCCAGGGAGCTGCAGACCTGGCTTGGAACAATTTCCGGCTGGCAGTCGGGCGATCTCGTGCCCTCGCCCGTGAAAGGCGGAGACGGGAACAATGAGTGGCTGCTTTCCGGGAAGAAGACAGCATGAATTCTTCAGGATCGCAGGCTCTGTCCTGAAAATTTCAAACTTGTCATTTTGCCGGTTTTCTGCCCGGAACGGGTCCGGTCATTTGCCGGTTCACTCTTTCGGCTGCGGAGCAATCTCGATCTTCACCGATGCGTACCAGTCGGCCGCGGCGCGGATGTCCGCATCGCTCATGCCGGCCGCAACCTCGCTCATGATCTCGTGAGTTCGCTTGCCATTGCGGAAAGCTTTCAACTGAGTATCGGTGTAGATGCTGGTTTCCCCCGCCAGGTTGGGTGCATCCTCGATTACCGCGATGCCATCGACACCGTGGCAGGAGACGCAAGCCTGCGGGGCCTCGCTTTCGGCCCGGGTCTGCGTGGCGGTTATATCGTGCCCGGCATACCAGGCCGCGAGATCGGCTATTTTTTCGTCATCGAGGTTCTTTGCCACGACACTCATCATTTCATGGACGCGCGTTCCCTCGCGAAATGCCCTGAGCTGACGTTCGATGTAGGCGGCCGGTTCGCCACCGATATGCGGCGCGATCGGAATTTTTGCAAAGCCGTCAAGACCGTGACAGGTCCGGCACGCGCCGGCCTGTTTCCTGCCGGCTTGCGGATCTCCCCGCGGAAGTTCGGTTGCCTGAGCGGCCCCAGCGAGGAAAACCACGCCGAGGCTCAGAATCGCGGCTCGCATCACTGGCCGTAGCTGATGCGGTAGATCGCACCGGCCAGGTCGTCGGAGACCAGAATGGAACCGTCACGCAATTGCGCGATATCCACGGGGCGGCCGAGATACTCGTCGTTCTCGTCGATCCAGCCTTCGGCGAACGGTTCACTGGTCGCGTTGCCCTCGTCATCTATGAACGTGACCATGACGCGCGCACCGACCGGTGTCGTCCGGTTCCACGACCCGTGCTGGGCTGAAAAGATCGCGTTTTTGTACTTCTCCGGGAACATCTTGCCCGAGTAGAAGGTCATGCCGAGATCGGCGGCGTGAGCCGTCATTTCAACGGCGGGAAACACCGCATCCGCAGGCGGTTCGCTGTCCTTGTATTCATTGGTGCGGACATGTCCGCCGCCGTACCAGGGGAAACCGAAATGCTGACCGGCCTCGGTCTGGTGGTTGAGTTCACCAGGCGGGATATCGTCCCCCATTCCGTCGACCTGGTTGTCGGTGAACCACAGATCGCCGGTCACCGGATGGAAGTCATGACCTACCGAGTTGCGAATTCCGACGGTATAGACCTCGCGGTCCGTTCCATCGGTGTTCATCCGGATCATGCCGCCAATGCCCTGCTCGGTATAAAGATTCATCTTCTCCGGCGCGAAGACATTGAAAGGCTGGCCGAGCGAGATATAGACCTTGCCGTCCGGGCCGATCTTGCAGACCCTTGCAGTGTGGTTGTAGCTCTCCTCATCGGGCGGGACAAGCTTGCCGCTGGGAACGATCGGCACGGCCACCACGTCGGGGCTTTCATAAAAGAACTCGGCTGCCGGATAGAGCAACACGCGGTTCTGTTCGGCGATGATCAGGAAACCGTCCTTGGTGAAACAGGGCCCGTTCGGGATCGCCTTGGTCAGGGAGGGTGCGAAGTTCTTTACCTCATCCGCCACCCGGTCCTTGTTGCGGTCGGTAACCGCCCAGACTTCGGTTTTACGGGTCCCGACAAAGGTCACGATCCCCTGGGGGCCGACTGCCATGTGACGCGCATCCGGAACGACCGCATAAAGCTCGATCCTGAAACCGTCGGGTAACTTGATCCGCTCAAGGTTCTTCCTGATACCGTCGGCAAAGGGGCCGGTCTGTTCGACAACGGTGAAATCCGTGACACCCGTTGTCTTGAAAGCCCCAAGCTTTGCCAGATTGTCCGGCAAGTCCGCTGTTTGCGCAAGTGCTGTTCCGGCTAACAGCGAGACTGCAGCCAATGTCGTCAAGATTGTCTTCATTACTTCCTCCCAAAAGTCAGGTCGACAAGTTTCTGTTTTCTTTTTCCGACACATGTGAGGCTAAGTTTTTATTCCACTCACTTCAACTTAGATTTCGAAACAGGATTGGTTACAACAATTAAAACACTTATTCCTCTAGGTTAAATATCCCCAGCACAACCCTTGATTTTGTATGGACGTTCTTTCGCAACGCCGTCAAACGGCTTGCTCATCCCCCCGCATGACGCTATCGCTCTGCGATGAGTGAGAGAGAGCTGACTATTTCAGAACTCGGTCATCGCGGCGACGGTATCGCCCGGACCGAATCCGGGCCGGTTTACGTCGAAGGCGCGCTGCCAGGCGAAATCGTCCGCGCGCAAGTCGAGAACGGCCGCGCGATCAATGCGGTTATCGAAACACCGTCCGCGGACCGGATACCGCCCGTGTGCAGGCATTACGAGGCCTGCGGCGGGTGCTCCCTGCAGCATCTGGCGGATGGGCCCTATCTGGCCTGGAAGCGCGGTCTTGTCGTGAATGCGCTGCGCGACCGGGGGATAGAGTTCGCGGTCGCGGACACCGTTGCCGCAACCGCGGGCGGACGGCGGCGGGCCGTGCTGACCGCAACCCGGGCCGGAAACCATACGCTGCTCGGCTATCACGGGAAGGCCAGCCACCGGCTGGTCGATATCAGCGAATGCCCGGTTCTGGACCCCGCCATTGTCAGCGCCCTGCCCGGGCTGAAAGCGCTTGCCACGCAGGTGCTGCCCAAAAAGGGCGAGCTGCGTCTGACGGTTCTGAACACGACCGCCGGCCTGGATATCGCCATCGACAAAGCCGACAAAGGCTATGACCGCAAGATACCGATGCTATCGCAAAAAACAGCCGAACTCGGTTTCGCCCGCCTGTCCGTCAATGGCGAAGTGATCGTCGAGTTTCGTCCGCCGATGCTCGACATGGGCGGGATCGGGCTTGTGGCCGCGCCGGGCGGCTTCACCCAGGCGACGGTGACTGCGGAAGAGGCCCTGTCCCGGCTGGTCCTGGAGGGCGTCGGCAAGGCCAAGCGGGTGGCCGACCTTTATTCCGGCGCCGGCACCTTTGCCTTGCGTCTCGCCAGGACCGCCAATGTCCATGCGATCGAAGGCGATGCGGCCGCCACGGCCGCCTTCGACAAGGCCCTGCGCAAGCCGCAGGGTCTGAAGAAGGTCACATTCGAGCGCCGCGACCTGACCCGCCGCCCGCTCGTGCGCGATGAGCTGGACCCCTTCAACGCGGTGGTCTTCGATCCGCCGCGCGCCGGCGCGCAGGCCCAGGCGGAACAACTGGCCATCTCGAAGGTCAAAACCGTCGTTGCCGTCTCCTGCAATCCGGCGACGTTTGCCCGCGATCTGAAGGTCCTGATCGACGGCGGTTATGTGCTGCAAAGCGTCACACCGGTGGACCAGTTCAGGTTTTCGCCCCATATTGAAGTGGTGGCAGTCTTGAAAAGGGAGTGAGCCATGAGCGCGGCGGACGATGATTTCAGGCCTTCCCGAGGTTCTTCTGGAATTCCACCGCTCTGGTCTCTTGCCCGCCGGTCGCGCTACGCGCTGCGGCAAGGCAGCCGGGTCGCGCTTTATACACTACATTCCGAGGCCATGCGCCTCATGAACCGGCGGCTGCAGAAAGACCTTCCCGAAACGCCCAAGGTCGTGCCCAACGGCCCTGTACCAGGCCAGCGGCGCATGCTGGCGGATATCGTCAGGCTGTTCGCCGACGATCTCAAAGCCGTCGAGGACGGGCTCTACCCGATGCCGTCGGACGGCACCATGACGCCGCGCGAGCTGCTTTCCACCAGCCGGGCCTTCTTCAGGGACGTGCCGGACGTCGCCCGCCGCAGGGCGACAGGCGCGCATCAGGAAGTGAATGAGCAGTCGGAAGGTTTCGCGGACGCCCTGCCGCGTTACTACCGCCAGAATTTCCATTTCCAGACCGATGGCTGGCTGTCGCAGGACAGCGCCCGGCTTTACGATTTTCAGGTCGATGTGCTGTTTTCCGGCGCAACGTCCGCCATGCGCCGCCGCGCGCTTGTGCCGTTCGCCAAGATCCTGCGCAAGAAAGACCAGCGCAAGGTCGCCTATGCGGACCTTGCCTGCGGCACCGGCGGGCTTTTGCACCCTGCCCTTAGCGCTTTTCCACGCTTGACAGGAACCGGACTGGATCTGTCGGAACCCTATCTGGCTGTCGCGCGGGAGCGGACCCGCTCAAAGCGCGCCAGCTATGTGACCGCGATGGCCGAAGACCTGCCGTTCGCGGACAATTCGCTCGATGTCGTCTCCAGTGTCTTCCTGTTTCACGAGTTGCCGCCGAAGGTCCGCAGGCAGGTGATCGCCGAGGTGGCGCGGGTGCTTAAGCCGGGAGGCGCGTTTCTCTTTGTCGACAGCCTGCAGAGCGGAGATGTGCCGGCCTATGACGGGCTTCTCTCCGTCTTTCCGCAGCTTTTCCACGAGCCCTATTTCACGTCCTATCTCGGCGAGGATCTGACGGGCTTGTGCGCGGACAGCGGCTTGCAACAGCGCTGGATGACACCGGCCTTCGTGTCGCGTGTGGCAGAATTCGTTAAAAGCACCTGATTTATTCAGCGATACTGAATTTTTCATCGTCATTCTCTTGAGACTGAATGCGAACAGGTTTATATCCTGCCGCATGAGACTCGATCAATGGCTCTTGCAGACCGGAGAAAGCCGCAGCGCCTTCGCGCGCCGCGCCAACCTGTCCCCTGCCTCCGTAACCGCCTTATGCAATGACCCCAATGTGTGGGTTTCGCGGGACATGGCCCGCAAAATCGCCATCGCCACCAGCGGCGAAGTTACTCCCAACGATTTTCTCGGACTGTCTACAACCAAGGAGCATCCCGTGTCCCAGGCCCGTGTCGCAGAAGCAATCCGTGCGTTCGAACGTGGTGAAATGGTGGTCGTGACCGACGATGACGACCGTGAAAACGAAGGCGACCTGATCGTCGCCGCCTCCAAGATCAAGCCTGAACAAATGGCCTTCATGGTGCGGCACACATCCGGGATCATCTGCACGCCGATGACGGTTGCTCACGCACGGCGTCTGAGGCTCGACCCGATGGTCGCCGAAAACGATGCGCCGCTGTCGACCGCCTTCACCATTTCCGTCGATTACCGGCACGGCCTGAAGACCGGCATTTCGGCTGAAGAGCGCTGCTCCACGGTCCGCGCTCTCGCCAATCCCAATGTCGGCGCGGAGGACTTCGTGCGCCCGGGACATATTTTTCCGCTGGTCGCGAAGGAAGGCGGCGTGATGATCCGCTCCGGCCATACGGAAGCCGCCGTCGATCTCTGCCGCCTCGCCGGCCTGGAACAGGTCGGTGTCATCAGCGAGCTCGTCAATGACGACGGCACCGTCAAGCGCGGTCAGCAGGTCGCGGAATTCGCCGCCGAGCACGATTTGAAAATGGTTTCGGTCTCCGACCTGATCGCCTGGCGCCAGCGCACGGAACGGCTGGTGGAGCGGATCAATGAACAACCGGTCGAAACCGTCGCCGGCTCGGCCTATGCCATGACTTATTCCACGCCCTACGATCCGATGCACCACCTTGCCATCGTTTACGGCGATATTCTCGACGGCCGCAGTGTGCCGGTGCGGCTGCAACTGGAATCCGTTCTCGACGATGTCTTCGGCGCCGGCAAGCCGCTCGACCATATAATGAGGCATTTCGCGGATCGCGGCAGGGGCATCATCGTCTATCTGCGCGAGGGTTCCGTCGGTGTCGCGCAGCAGTCCAGACGCACACGAACCGATTTCGAAGCCGACGAAAACGAGGACCACAGCTCCGCGCAAGCTAGACAGGAACAATGGCGGGAGGTTGGACTGGGCGCACAGATCCTGAAGGATCTGGGTGTCAGTTCAATTCGCCTGCTGGCCACCCGTGAACGGCATTACGTGGGGCTGGAGGGGTTCGACATCAAAATTGACGAGACGGAGATCCTCGATACCTGAGATCTCTGAAGAGGTAGTCATTCATGGCGACGGGGAAAGAGGCGCAAAAACCGGAAAACAGTGAACAACAAGCCGCGGTGGCCTTCACGGTCAGTTTCAACCGCAGCCAGAGCGAAGTCATCGTCTACGGGTGCCTCCTGCTTGGTGTCCTGTTTGCCGCAATCGGCTTGTTTACAGGAATTTACTTGCTGGCGCTGGCAGCAGTCGCACCCATCGCGATGGCTTACTGGCACTATCCTATGATCGAAAGAGGCAAACCGCAGCTCGGCGCAAACGAAGAAGGTCTTTACGTCGAGCGGATCGGCTTCATCGACTGGACAGCCATCCGGATGACCGACGTCAAACGTAAAACCGTCCGCAACATCGAACAGGCCCGGCTGGACGTGCTGCTGACCCGGCCTCTCGACAACGCTTTAACCAGGGCTCAGGCCTTTCCATTCTGGAAAAAATACATGAAACGGAACTGGAAAAGATCGCGGCGCGAACACGGCCGGGAACTTATCGCCATCGACCTGCACACCCTCGCCGCCGACCCGGACGAAATCCTGAACCGTATCCGTGCGTTCAAGTCTGTCTGAATTCCGTGAAGCGCTATTGCGGTGCGCCTGACCGTCAGCCGGTGAGATTTGGCGGCAACCTGAAAAAGCTGCCGCCTTTCGCCTACATCAGGTTTTTCTTGAAGAACTCGATTGTTCTTTCTTCCGCGAGCTTTGCGGTTTCCTGATCGTAACGTGGCGTGGTGTCATTGTGGAAGCCGTGGTTCACGCCCGGGTAGACATAGGCCACATAGTCCTTGCCGGCAGCCTTGAGCGCTTCTTCATATGCCGGCCAGCCGGCGTTGATACGCTCGTCAAGTTCCGCGTATTGCAGCATCAGCGGGGCTTCGATCTTCGCGACATCCGCGGCGTCGGGCTGACGGCCGTAGAACGGCACGGCGGCGGCCATCTCCGGATAGGCGACCGCGATCGCATTGACCACACCGCCGCCGTAGCAGAACCCGACCGCGCCCACCTTGCCGGTGCTGTCGTCGTGGTTGAGCAGGTATTCGAATCCGGCGAAGAAGTCGTTCATCAGCTTTGTGCCGTCGACCGTGCGCTGCAGCTCCCGGCCCTGATCGTCATTCCCCGGATAACCGCCGACGGAGGTCAGTCCGTCCGGCGCCAGCGCCATGAACCCGGCCTTGCCGAGGCGGCGGGCGACATCCTCGATATAAGGGTTCAGACCGCGGTTCTCATGCACGACCAGGACGGCGGGGAGTTTGCCGGTGGCCCCGGCCGGTTTCACCAGATAACCGTTCACTTCGCCATGACCGTTCGCAGAAGGATAAGTGATGCGCTCGGTGACGATTTCGGCGTCGTCCGGCGCCACCTGCTGAGCATGAGCGTAATCGGGAGACAGCTGATCAAGCAGCATCGCGGCGGTCACGCCGGCGACCGCGAATTTCGCAGCTCCGTTCAGGAATTCACGCTTGGTGATCTTGCCGTGCGCGTAGAAGTCATAAAGATCCAGCAGTTCCTGCGGAAAATCTTTCGCCGTCATCCGGCAGACCGGTGTCATTTCATTCATGTCATCACTCCCTGAAAAGCACGAAACACTGCAATGCTTCGGAAACTTAGAGGGATGCGGCCCAAGGTCCAGCCCCAGGCCCTGTAGAATTGTAACAATGTGTAACCGCGCAGGATTTACCCCACCTGGCCCCGGTGGCGCAGGAAGTGGTCGGCAAGCACGCAGGCCATCATCGCTTCTCCGACCGGGACGGCCCGGATACCGACACACGGATCGTGCCGACCCGTGGTTTTTACATCGACTTCTTCGCCCTGACGGGTGATCGACCTGCGTTCGGTCAGGATCGAGGAGGTCGGCTTGACGGCGAAACGTACGACCAGAGGATCGCCGTTCGAAATCCCGCCAAGAACACCGCCTGCATTGTTGGACAGGAACTTCGGCCGGCCGGCATTGTCCATGCGGATTTCGTCGGCGTTGTCCTCGCCGGTCAGGCTCGCCGCCTCGAAGCCGTTGCCGATTTCAACGCCTTTCACGGCGTTGATCGACATCATCGCGGCCGACAGATCGGTATCGAGCTTGCCGTATACCGGCGCGCCCCAGCCTGCGGGAACGCCTTCTGCCACGACTTCGATGACCGCGCCGACCGAGGACCCCGCCTTGCGAACGCCGTCCAGATAGTCGGCCCACAGGGCCGCCGCCTCGGCATCGGGCGAGAAGAACGGGTTTCTGTCGACCTCGTCCCAGTCCCAGTTACCGCGATCGATCCTGTGCGGGCCGACCTGGACGAGCGCGCCGCGGATGCTCACCCCCTGGACGACCTTGCGGGCTACGGCGCCGGCCGCAACCCGCATCGCCGTCTCGCGCGCGGACGAGCGCCCGCCGCCGCGGTAGTCCCGGATACCGTATTTGGCATCGTAGGTGAAATCCGCGTGGCCCGGACGGAACCTGTCCTTGATCCTGGAATAGTCCTTGGAGCGCTGATCGGTGTTTTCGACCATCAGGGAAACAGGCGTGCCCGTCGTTTTTTGAATACCGTCCTCGTCGATCATGACGCCTGACAGGATCTTCACTTCATCCGCTTCCCGCCGCTGGGTCGTGAACCGGGACTGCCCGGGTTTGCGCCTGTCCATGAAGCCCTGGATGTCAGCTTCCGTCAACGGGATCAGAGGCGGGCAGCCATCGACGACACAGCCGATTGCAGGGCCGTGGCTTTCCCCCCAGGTTGTCACCCGGAACAAATGACCAAAACTGTTATGAGACATGAACGGCTACCGACCTCACGCGAAAAAATGTCAGGCGCCGAGCGATACGCCATACTGCCGGGAAGCTCAAGTCCTTCAGCTGAGACCTACTGCCCAGACCCATCAGATCCGGCCTGCGCCCATGCGGCAATGCCGGAACTCACCTCATTATTGACCCACTCAAGAAGAATTAGTGCATGCAATAGAAATTGAACTTGTCGCCGATCAAAAACAGTTATCAAGCCGAACAACTCATAAGAATAAAACGTGTCGGAACTTTCGGAGAAGATTTGCAAATTCTTAAGCCTCCCCCAATATTATATTTGCCAATGATAATTAATCATGAGGCGTGCCGGTGCGGATCAGGGGGTGGTTGACGGGGCTGATCGTGTTCATGCTGGCTCCCAGCCTGCTGTTCGCTTCGCTCTGGTTTCACAACAAGATCGAGAACGTGCGCGCGATCGACCGCAGCCTGGAAGGATTGCATCTGATCGAGGCCCTCGGCCCGCTGATGCAGGAAAAAGCCCTGACCGGCAAGGTGCGGGACCTTTCCGATGATTTTCGCATTCAGCTCAAGGAATTCGGCGGAAAAGACAGTTCCCACGCCCTGCTTGAAGACCTGGAGGCCTTTATCGCCGAACCCAAGGTCCCGCTTGCCCTGCGGCAAGTCCGCAATCTGACGTCTTCCCTTTCACAGCTGGCGAAACTCAGCTCATCCGCCTCTTCCGAAACGTCAAGACTTCCGCGTCTGATTCAGGACACGCTTCTGTCCGTCGTTATTGAATCCTCCAACATGGCGAAAAACGCCCATCACCTGGCAAGCCGCGGCGAAATCAATATCTGGGACAAGATGCTGATCCCCGTGCAGGCCGGTCAATTCAAGGCGGCCGCGGACGAAGCCGCGCTTAACACCGCCATTTATCTCACGAACCCGACGGGCGCTGGCGCGCAGGAACTTCAGGAACAGGCCCTGCTCTTCCGCAAGACCAATCTTTCCTTTCAGACGGCAGGTTCGAAACTGCTGTCCTCCACCATCAAGGCCCACACAGGCGGGGAAGTTATTTCAGATCTGCTGATCATGGAGCAGCCAAAGCTGGTGCGGGTGACCTTTCTGCTCTGGCACGCGGCCCTGGACACGCTCAATTTTGATCTGCTGCAACAGCGGGCGGAAACCCTGTTTGCCGTGGCGCTGGCCGGCCTCGCCGGCTGCGTGGTCATCCTTGCCGCCTTTGCCGTTGCCGTGACGCTGAGCAGAGTTCTTGCCGTGCGCACGCAGCAGGAATTTGAAAATCTCGGATTTCACGACCCGCTCACCGGCCTGCCCAATCGACGGGCCCTCCTGAAAACCATTCAAAACCTTCCTCCGGCGAACGAGGACACAAGGACCGGTCTTCTGGTTTTCGACCTGCGTCATTTCAAGAAAGTCAACGACCTTCACGGAGATCAATACGGCGACTCCATTCTCAGACAGGTTGCCGAACAGCTGACCCAGATTGCCGAGCCGGACGATTTCGTCAGCCGGACCGGCGGCACCGAGTTCATGCTGCTGCGCCGGCGGTTGAAAAACCCGCTGGCGTTCGAGCATCTCGCCGCCAGGCTCATTCACGAACTGGGCAAGGAACGGTACCTGCACACCCACAAGGTGACACTCGCCAGCAATGTCGGGATATTCATCACTCAGCCCGGTGCCGTGGTGACCGACCAGGTCCTCGTCGATGCGGCCCTCGCCCTGCGCTCGGCCAAGAAGCTGGGACCCGGGAAATACAGTCTCTTCACCCACAACATGCGGGAAACCTTCGAAGAGCATGGAGAAACCGCCAAGCAATTGCTCAAGGCGCTTCACGACGGCAACATCGTCCCCTGGTATCAGCCCCAGATCGACATCCATACCGGAACCCTGGTCGGCGCGGAGGCTCTGGTGCGCTGGATTGACGGCAACGACGTCCGCACGCCCGCCTCCTTCCTTCCAGCCGCCATGGAGGCCGGATATATGGATCTGATCGAGAAAACCGTCCGGGAGCATGCCATACGGCTCGCGGCCAGTGTGAGCGACAGGACCCTGCACCCGATCCACTTCGGTTTGAATGTCTCCGCCGATCTTCTGGGAAGTTCCGAGGCCGCGGACGCTCTGGACCGTCAGGTCCGGTCCATGGGCCTGCTCCCTTCCCATATCAGCCTTGAAATTCTCGAGGCGGTGATGATCGACGAAAGCACGGTCGCACCGATCAAGGAAAATATCGCCCGCTTGTCGGAGCTTGGATTTTTCATCGAACTGGACGACTTCGGCACCGGCCATTCCAGTATTTCCAGCCTGCGGGACCTGAAGGTGGACAGGGTCAAGATCGACCGGAGTTTCATCTCGGGCGTGGACAAGGATCCGGATCTGCAAAAATTCACCAGCGCGCTGATCAATCTCGCAAAGAGCCTCGATATCCGCGTGCTTGCGGAGGGCGTCGAGACAGCGGGTGAACTTGAGTGGCTGAAGCAGAACGGCTGTGACGACATTCAGGGGTTCCTGATCTCGAAAGCCGTGCCGGAAGACCAGCTTCTGACCCTGATCCTCAAGCACAATTTCCTCATGCCCTTGACCGCTCCGGCTCCGCGCAAAACGGTGCTGGGATTAGGACACTGACCCATTTACGGGTCCATAACCTATGCCGCTGAGAGAGCCGCCTGCCTTTTCTTGAATTGTTCGGCGGCAAGCGACAGGCCGCCATCCGCGCCATCGACAAAATGGATGTGACGGCTGTTGCCGATGTCCTCCACGAAACAGGTCATCAGCGCCGAGCCGGAAACATGCATTCCGTAGACGACCTCTCCGGCCTCAAAGGCCGCCTCCAGACAGCTTTCGACCGCCGCAAGCTGGGCCGGCGACAGATCGAGTACGAGCTGCAGACTGTCGCCGACCTTGCGATGGTCGGTGTTGAGGCTCAGCTCGCGGATATATTTAGCGGGAACAAGAGGCCCTATTCGCCAGCCGGTGGCGTAGCTCAGCATAAACAGCAGACAACCGGCTATTCCCGTCACCCAGCCGCGCAGGGCCTTGCCGGCGAAAGACATTTGGACTTCCAGCCGGAGGCTCCGGGGCGGGAACCTGAACCGCAGCCGGCTTTTCTCCGCCAGCCTTGTCCGGCTGTCGTCTGTCAGCGGATTGAAGCCGAGCTTTTCAGCCACGTCGTCCATGACTTCCGGCAGGGTTTTACGACCGGAAGGTTTAACGATCAGGGAAACGATGTGCCCGTTTTGCGCCGGCAGCGGCTCCCAGCGGCAGGAAAGGCCGTCAAGCGGCGGAAGCGCCGTGTCTTGCAGGGTTATCGCGAAAGCCCGGGAGGCTTCGGAATCTTTCAGGATGCGGTCGGCGATGCCGAGCCCGTCTCCCAGGATCATCGCCAGATGATTGCCCTCACTCAGCCGGTACTTGCGCAATCTGATGTCTCCGCCGAGCGCCCTCAGATGCGCCACCGGGATGGCCGCTGCGCGCAATTGCAGTTCCATGACCTGACGGGCAAGGTCAACGACCCCGGCAAGCGCTTCGCGTCCCGCCTGCACATCCTGTTCGCAAACCACGAGCATTGCGCCGTCACCACCGAAGACAAAAGGCACCCGGTCGTGGCCCAGGCGGTTCACCACAGCGGCAATGACCGCCGCCCCCACCATATTGACCTCCTTGTAGCGCCCTGCGGCAACCGCATCTCCCGAACGCACGATGTCGGCGGCCAGGACATACCAGTCATCCGGCACAGGTCGGTAACCGTCCAGTTCGCCGACCGAACTGAAATCCGAGAAGCTTGGCAGATCGCTGTAAAAATCATCCGCGGACACGGCACATTCTCCCGGGTTTGCTCCGACCGTTTCAAGGTTTCGGGCAGCGCCTCAGTCGAAGGCGTGTCAGGTTACGCAGTCAAGACGGTATCCGATCACATCCGGACACAGTGCCGCCGCTGGCGCGCTGAATTCAACCGTCGACAACAGGACCCCATCCGACCGCTTTTGCGGACTGTTCGGCAAGGAGCGTGTCGCAAAGCGCTTTGTGGCGTCGCTGCCCGTTTAAATTAAGTCACGTGAAGACTGGTCTGTCGAAACCTCCCCACCTGCGGATACGGCAACTGTGGCGGTCCGCAGGGGGGCTTTCGGCTCAGACGACCTCGAACCGGCCATTCCGCCAGACAAAGACCTTGTCCTGCGGCACATCCAGCTTGGGGGCCGCGGATTTCTCCAGCCCTTCCAGCAATCCGCGCACGACCCGGAAAACGCCGCCATGAGAGACGACAAGCGAAGGGCGGTCGACCGTCCGCAGCCAGCGGCCGATGCGGCCGGCGAGCATCTCGTAACTTTCACCGCCAGGGGGCACAAACCCCCATTTGTCAGCCCGCCGCTGCAGGATCAGATCCTGCTCATCATCCGCCAGTTCCTCAAGAGTATAGCCTTCCCACTGTCCGAAGGTGATTTCCTTGAGCTGGTCGTCAAGCCGGTAGGCCGTAGGCTCCTGGCCCATCGCGGAACGCAGCAGTTCCATGGTTTCGCGGGTTCGCCCAAGGGGAGATGCGACGAAATCGAGCATTTCCAGCCGGATATTCTCCGCCTTCAGAAAAGCTTTCAACCGCTCGCCGTTGCCTGCCGCCTGTGCCTTTCCGGTGGCGTTGAGCGGAATGTCGCGTTGCCCCTGCATACGCCCTTCCGCATTCCAGTCCGTCTGGCCGTGACGGATGAAGATCAGCAGTTCCGGATCGTGAAGCCTTGGAAGCAGGCCAGGGTCTGCCTCGGATCGCAGGATCGTCATTTTCTCACTCGGGCAATGCGAAAGCTTCAGCTTCAATAAGGGTCAGAACTCATTAATATGCTTGAAACGGGTCCTGACCCCAGAGCTGAGTCATGTCATAGAAAAATGGCCGGGGGAAACCGGCCATCGCGAATTCAGAGCGACTTCTTTAGAAGAATGCGGGCGGACGCGGCCGCTCTTTGAAACGATTAATCCTTGACGACGGAAATGTCGGGCGCATCGACTGCCTTCATGCCGACGATGTTATAGCCGCAGTCGACATGCTGGATTTCGCCGGTGACACCGCGGCCGAGGTCTGACAGCAGAAACAGCGCGCTGTCGCCGACTTCCTCGATGGTAACCGTCCGGCGGAGCGGCGAATTGTATTCGTTCCATTTCAGGATATAGCGGAAGTCGCCGATACCGGAGGCCGCAAGTGTCTTGATCGGTCCGGCGGAAATCGCGTTGACGCGAATGTTCTGCGGGCCGAGATCCATGGCCAGATACTTGACGCTGGTTTCCAGCGCGGCCTTGGCGACACCCATCACGTTGTAATGGGGCATCACCTTCTCGGCGCCGTAGTAGGTCAGCGTCAGGATGGAGCCGCCCGCGCTCATCAGCTTTTCGGCACGCTGGGTGACGGACGTCAGCGAATAACAGGAGATTTCCATCGTCCGGGCAAAATTACCGGAGGAGGTATCGACGAAACGGCCGGTCAGTTCAGACTTGTCGGAGAAGGCGACTGCGTGGACCACAAAGTCGATTTTGCCCCATTTTTCCTGAAGGGCATTGAAAACCGCGTCGATCGTGGCGCCGTCGGTGACGTCGCAGTGACCGGCGACAAACGCCCCGAGCTGTTCCGCCAGCGGCTCCACGCGCTTTTTCAAGGCATCGCCCTGATAGGTCAGTGCCACTTCGGCGCCCGCGTCGGCCAGTGCTTTGGCAATGCCCCAGGCAATTGACTTGTTGTTAGCCACGCCCATGATCAGGCCACGTTTGCCGTTCATCAGTCCGCGCGTTTCCGCCATCGTCATCTCCGAAAAGGATTTCTCTACCACCCCCGAGGGCTGGCATCCTATGGCACAGGGGGTTTCTTCCTTCAAGTGAGCAGCCACGCGAATGAAGCGTCGACGGCGGCGTCATCAGCCACTATGTTGGCGCCCGAATTTCACCGTCAAACTTCACAAGGACCCCGCTCATGGAGCGCTCTTCCCATGCCGACCGCTTTGCCGAAATGATCGGCGCGGCACATGTTCTGACCAGCCCGGACGACCAGGCTCCGTTCCTGACGGAGTGGCGGGATCTTTATCAGGGGGTCACCCCTGTGGTGCTGCGCCCGGGCAGCACGGAAGAAGTCAGTGCGGTGATGACATATGCCTGCCAGCAAGGTTTGAAGATCGTTCCGCAAGGCGGCAATACCGGGCTGGTGGGCGGACAAATCCCGCAGGAATCCGGGGATGAAATCGTCTTGTCCCTCTCTCGTCTCAACAAGGTCCGTTCCGTCGATCCGGCCGGTTTCACCATCACGGTTGAAGCCGGCGTGGTCCTGGAAACCCTGCAAAACGAAGCGGACAAAGTCGACCGTCTGTTCCCTCTCGCCCTCGGTTCCCAGGGCTCCTGCCAGATCGGCGGCAACATTTCCACCAATGCGGGCGGGACCGCGGTACTGGCTTACGGCAACACCCGCGACCTGGTCCTTGGCCTTGAAGTCGTGCTGCCAACCGGGGAGATCTGGAACGGTCTGAGAACCCTTCGCAAGGACAATACCGGTTATGATTTGAAACAATTATTTATCGGCGGAGAGGGCACCCTGGGGATCATTACCGCCGCCGCGCTGAAACTCTTTCCCAAGCCGAAGAAACTGGAAGCCGCTTTTATCGGATTGCCCGATCCGCATGCAGCTCTCAAACTCTTCACGCTTGCGAAGGCACAGGCCGGACCGGTCCTGACCGGTTTCGAAATCATGCCGCGCATCGGCATGGAATTCTGTCTGCGGCACCTGGAGGGCAGCCGCGATCCGCTTGAAAGCGCGCATGCCTGGTACATCCTCATGGAGCTTTCCAGCGCTTCGGATGCGTTTCCGGTCCGCGACCTGATGGAGAGCATTCTCGGCGAAGCCTTCGAAGAGGGTCTGGTCGAGGACGCCGCCTTTGCGCAGAACCTGTCGCAGGTTCAGGATTTCTGGCATATCCGCCACGGCATGTCGGAAGTGCAGAAACCGGAAGGCGGTTCCATCAAGCATGACGTCTCCGTTCCCGTCGCCACCATCCCGGACTTTCTCGACAGGGCCATGGCGGCGGTCGAAAGTCTCGTTCCCGGCTGCAGACCGGTGCCTTTCGGCCATATGGGCGACGGCAATATCCATTTCAATGTCAGTCAGCCGGTTGGCGCCGACAAGGAGATCTATCTCGCGCGCTGGGACGAGATGAATGCCGTTGTGCACGGCATCGTTCATGAGTTCGGCGGCAGCATTTCCGCCGAACACGGCATCGGACGCCTGAAGCGCGATCTCCTGAATGAAGTAAAGCCGGAGATTGAACTGGACCTGATGCGGCGGATCAAAGCCGCGTTCGATCCCAAGAACCTTCTCAGTCCGGGGCGGGTCATCTGAGACTATCCGCGCCGGGTCCCGGCGCTATTGTCAAGATCTTGCAGTTATTCTTGGGGAAGTCTGACGCTCATATGTAAATTCGGCCAGCAAAACCGGAGCGCGGTTTAAGACAAGATCCGCAAGGCAGATCAATAAGTATATTTGGCAGGTTGCCGGAATTTCAGCGACCCTGTGGATTAAGTTAACGCCGCTGGCAAGCTGTGACAGTGCAACGATCACATTGAGACCTGCGGACAGCATTCTGATCCGAAAAGAATTTTCGCGGCGATCCAGCCGGATGAAAATTTGACCGTCCGGTTGAATTACCCAGGTTTTGTCAAAAAGTTTTCCCCATCTTCGCGATGCGTGGAGGGCAAGACAGACAGGTTTGAGTCAAATTCAGGCCAAAAACCTGTTTCGCAAGAGGCAGGCACCACGGGACGTCTCTGTCAAAAATATCCAGTTTTTCAGCATCATGATGGGAACCGACTTGATGAAACTCACTATTTTCGCATCTGCCTTTTGAAAACTTTCAGAAATTTCTGCTCTTCCTTAATTTTTTGCTAAAGATTTTTCCTGACCGAAAGGCAATGGTGAATCGACTACAGAAAAACAACTCTGTCAGGACTTATGTCACGTTCTGACGTTGATGGAGATCAATATCCGCCATGTAAAATTCACTTTCCGGCTCAGAAAAATCTACAAAAATTACTATGTGAACGATCTATGACCTTATAAGAATAAGCTATTTGTTTACATGGTAAATCAAAGGTTAATATTATCTCATAGGCGGCAAAAAGCCGTGCCGGTCAAGAGACCTACAAAGGGTTCACAGGCCGGAAACAACAAACGGGCAGCGAAGCGGTAAATCGCGGCTCAAAGACTGTGCACAGAGGGCGTCACACGCCCACCCCATGAAGGAGGCCACAATGCAGCTTCAGGTTTTAGCCGACTCAGATCCCTGGGATCGGGTCAAGAAAGAACTGAGGAACGAACTGGGGGACGATATTTTCTCCAACTGGTTCGGCAGGGTCAATCACGAGGAAACGACGGGCGACGCCGTTCGCCTTTCCGTTCCCACCCGTTTCCTGAAGAACTGGATCCTGAGCAATTACGAAAAACAGCTCGTCGGTCTGTGGAAACGCGAAAAAGACGATATCAACCGTATCGAGCTTACCGTTCGCGGCGCATTGCGCCCCCGCCAGATCGAAGGGCCCCAGGCCCCGAAAGCCATCACGGCCCGACGGATCAGTGGGCGCTCCGCCCCCTTCAACAGCACACCGCAATTCAGTGCAGGATCAGGCCTTGCCGCAATCCCGTGCCTTGCGGACATGGGTGAAGATTCAGCAACCGAATTTCTGAGCGGTGCGGCCCTGAACCCGAAATTGACTTTCGACACTTTCGCGGAAGGCGCGTCCAACAGCCTGGCCTGCGCCGCCGTGCGCCAGATGGCGGCCGGCCATGAAGGCACGCTGAACTTGCTTTATGTTCACTCGTCCACCGGCATCGGCAAAACGCACCTTTTGCAGGCAGCGGCGTGCCAGGCCAGAAAGACCGGCCGGAATGTGGCCTACCTGTCGGCGGAATTCTTCATGTACCATCTGGTTCCCGCTCTGCGGACACCGGCTTTCCCGGTGCTGCGACAGGCCATGAAGTCCATCGACCTGCTGTTGATCGACGACCTCCAGTTTCTCCATGGCAAACAGGGTCACGAGGAATTCAGCAAGACGCTCGAACTGCTGATGGAATTCCCCTCCCAGATCATCATGGCGGCGGACCGCGCTCCGGAGGATCTCGAAACGCTCGGCACCGGCTTGTGCCAATACATCCAGAAGGGTGAAATTATCGGCATTCAGGCAACGGACTATGCCCTGCGCCTCGACATCGTCAACAAGCGCATCGCGGCAGCCCGCAAGACCCATCCCAGCTTTTCGGTGCCGGATGAAGTTTCAGACTATATCGCCCGCTATGTGATTGCTTCCGCCAGGGATCTGGAAGGAGCGCTGAACCGGCTCTTCGCGCATAACCAGCTCTCCAGAAAACCGGTAACCTTCGAACTTGCCGAAAAGACCCTCCACGATCTGGTGAGGATCGGCGAACCACGCTCGATCAAGGTTGAGGAAATCCAGCAGGTCGTCTGCAAGCATTTCAGCGTCACCAAGGCGGATCTCCTTTCTTCCTGCCGGGCCCGGGTCCTCGTCCGTCCGCGTCAGATCGCGATGTATATCGCCAAGGTCATGACCGGCCGTTCGCTGCCGGAAATCGGTCGCCGCTTCGGCAACCGCGACCACACCACGGTTCTGCATGCGGTCCGCAAGATCGACGGTATGGTGAAACAGGACAAGGCTCTTTCCCAGGAAGTCGAACTCCTGAAGCGGCTGGTCCACGCCTGACTTCCACCCGGGGATACTCTTCCCCCGGCAACCGGCGGCAGCGGGTACGCCCGCTTCCGCAAAAGTCAGGTCGGAGCCGTTTCCCGGACCACATCTAGGGTCTGTGGACAATAAGGATTTGGTCGAGGTTTGGATGCAAAACGCCCAGTTCAAGAAGCAAGGTCGCAGGAAGGGTGTTCCCTTTCAAGACATTGCGACGCCGAAATGGGCGTTTTGCGCCAAATCTCTTCGAGACGCGGCGGATTTCGGTCCCGACTGCGTCGGAAAGTCCTTGTGGTGGGCGGCACCACTGCGGACTTTCCTCCTGTTCGGACACCGAAATCCGGCTCGCGCCGCGACCCAAACCTAATTGTCCACAGACCCTAGACCTAAAGCTGCGCCAGCGGCTTTCTTTTTGCGCCGTTGACAGCACCTGCCTGTGTCCCTATGCCTGTTGCCGGTTTGAGGGAACCGGCCGCCCGCGGGCAGACAGCCTTGGTGAATCCCTTCAGCGAAGTTCCATTCGCTGTGCTGAGCGACCTTCACAAGGAAGTGCAGGCTGATGGTAATGCGGGCCCCATTGTTACCGCCTGACGTTCTTGAAAAGGCATCCCCATGACGCTTCCCAGCGTTGACGCGCTCAAAACCCAGGCCAGACGCCTGCGCACGGCTCTTGCCGCCAAGGGGCAGGTGCTCTCGCACAGCCAGGCGCTCGAGCTGCTTTCCGCCCAATACGGTTACAAGGACTGGAACACCGCCTGCGCCGCGGCGTCCGCAGCCGGACCGGCCCTCCCCTTCGCGGTCGGCGACCGGGTTTGCGGTGTCTATATGCGACAAGCCTTTTCCGGAGACATCAGAGGGCTTTCCCGGGTCGGTCAGTCCGGGCATTTTCGTGTGACGCTGCAGTTCGACGAGCCGGTCGACGTGGTGACGTTCGACAGTTTTTCCGCTCATCGCAGCCGGGTCAGCTGCGTCATTCGCGAAGACGGTATTGCGGTCAAGAAAACGTCGGACGGCGAACCCCATCTGAAGATGAAGCGCAGCGGTTGATCACTTCATCGACGCGTAGCATCCAGATGCGCGCGCGTCACCGCCGCGCCATGACAAGGTGGCCTGGCACGGGGTCGTTCTCCTCCAGCCGCACGGTGATCGGTTCCATGGCGAGGATTTCGAACCCGGCCGCGTCCAGCGCCGCCCGGATATAGGCCTCGCCCTGGGCAAAACGATTTTTCGCGCCGACCATATAGGATCGGCCGCCGAGGATCTCCTCGGGAAGCGTCTCGGTCGAAAATGCCAGACAGCCACCCTGCCCGAGCCGGCCGGCCGCGCCGGCCAGAAACGGTTCGACGGCGCCGAGGTAGGGGAACACATCGGTGGCGGTGATCAGGTCCCAGTTCGGACGCGAACCGTCTTCCTCCTCGAATTCCTGCAGAAACTCCACGGCCTCGCCGACATAAAGATCGTCATAGACCTGCCTGTCATAGGCCAGCTCGACGATGCGTTCGGACAGGTCGACCCCGGTCCGGTGAACAGTGCAATCCGCAAGCGCCATGCCGGTCAGGCCTGTGCCGCAACCCAAATCCAGCAGACGGGTGAACGGCCCGATCTCCAGGCGGCGGATCAGATCCCGCACAAGCAGGGGAACGCAATAACCAAGCTCATCCACCAGGATGTCATCGAAGACATCCGCATGCTGATCGAAGAGCGTCGCGACATAGGCATCGGGCATCTTTTCCGGCGCGTCCTGCGCGCCGATGGCCGCCAGGCGAATACTGACACCGCCGGTATCCACCGGATCGAGCGTCAAGGCATGACGGTAGGCCTGTTCCGCCCCCTTCAGATCGCCTGCTTTCTGGAGCTCCAGGCCACGATTGTAGGCCTCCGCCAAAGCTTCGTTTTCCGTCGCGTCATGCTCATGGGGGGCGAAGTTGTCGTTGTCGCTCATGTGGTCATCCTTACCGGCAGAGCCTTCCCCTACAGCGGCCTTGAAACGATTGCACGGCAATTCTGACGGGACCGGGTGTGTTCGCGGCTCAAAACAGATCGAGCTGACTGTCATCCGGGTCCGGCTTTGCCGTCCGCTTCGCTTTGGCCTCTTTCCCGGCGCCGTCTGGCCGGTCATCTATCTCAGCGGGCTCGTGGAGATCCGCGTCGTCGTTGGACACCTTGTTGACCCGGCTTGATACAGGTGTCGCCACCAGAAAACCGTCCTCTACCGGCAGAAGCAGTTTTTCGGCCTCTCGGCGGTCCACATGGGCAATGTCCAGCCAGGTGTCGAACACCTCAGGCTTGAGGATCACCGGCATGCGGTCATGGATCGGTGACATCATCCGGTTGGCCCGAATTGTGAGAATTGCGCCGGTGTCTATGTCACCGCCGTCAGGATCCGACCAGGTGTCCCACAGACCGGCAAAAGCCATCACGCCGCCGTCGGCCGGTCTGATCCAGAATGGCTGCTTGCCCCCGGGCGTGCGCCGCCACTCGTAAAACCCGGAAGCGGGAACCAGGCAGCGGTGGTGGCGCATGGCCGAGCGGAAGGACGGTTTTTGCGATGCGGTCTCCGCTCTCGCATTGATGAGCAGGCTGAAACTTGCCGGATCCTTGGCCCACGCGGGGATAAGCCCCCAGCGGACAAGATGGAACTGCCGCTTGCCGCCGAGGTCCTGCCGGACGATCGCCAGCGGCTGGGTCGGAGCGATGTTGTAGCGCGGCGGAAAATTCGGCCGCTCGTCATAGCCGAAAAATGTCCGCACGGCGTCGGGGGGGGTGGTGAGCGCGAGCCGGCCGCACATCTTGAGTTTCTCCGTTGCCTGACATCCATCCACCGGGTCTTCATCCGGCACTGCCAAGTTAGGTAATTGGAAATAAAAAGGAAGTAGCCTAACTCACGAACTCATAAATGAGCATGAAATGGTTTGAATTGGATTGCTCCTCATCAAGGAGTGGAAGTGCAGGAAATGTGGCGCATTTCCCGACCTTTCGCGACGCAGAGGAAGAGTAATCGGGTCAAATCCGGAGGACATGGAAATGGCTTCACCTCGCAGTATCAGCACGCTTGACCGGGCAAAAAGCCCGCTCCGCACGCCCTTCCTCGCCAGGTTTCGCCATTTCCGATGCCATTTCATCCTCATTCATGGGTCCGTGGCCTAGAGCGTAAATTCAACAATCGGGGGAAAGGTATGGACTGTTTGGATCCAGTTTTGGGCGCCGGAGATCTGGCAGCCGACAGGCTGGAACAGGCAAACATCAACCCCCAGACGGGGCTTGCCACCGACTATCTCAATCACTTCAACGAAGTGATGATGCTTCTTGAAATGCTTCCCGCAATGCCCGATTGCGCCGGGGATGTGCTTGAGTGGGAACCGCTGGATTACATCGGTCATTTCGAGAATTCGACCTTCAAGGACAAGAATCTCGCCATTCTGGCCTATCACGCCGCCCCTGCCAAATTGCGCAGTCACCTGGAAACCCAGGTCGCTGAAATCAACGGGCTGGTCTGCCAGATCCAGGACCGGCTGCGCCAGGCTCCTTCCCCTACGGTGGTCGCGGCGGAAATCGCCGACATCGCGACCCACGAGATCAAGCCGCTGATTTCCGTTGCGGGCGCGGTCATCCACGGTCATGTCGAACCGGAGGCAACCCAGCACGAGGGCGAAGGCGCCCAGGCGGAAATCGACGCTCTGTTCGCTTGAAACGTCCCGTTGCTTCAGATTTCCCAAGGCACTCCATGTCCAGGCTATATCCAGATGCTCCCCGTGTCGGTGTCAGTGTCCTGTGCCACAGGAACGGACGAGTGCTGCTGATCAAGCGCGGCAAGGACCCCTACAAGGATCACTGGAGCCTGCCCGGCGGGCTGGTGGAGCTGGGCGAAACACTGCTCGAGGCCGCGGAACGGGAGCTCCGGGAAGAAACCGGTGTGAAGGCGCGCCTGGGAGCCCCCGCCGAAACCTTCGATTCCATTCAGCGGGACGCCGACGGGAGCGTTCGCGCGCATTTCATTCTCACCGTTTTCTGCGGAGCCTATCGGTCCGGCCCCCCCGAACCCGGTGACGATGCCGTCGCCCTTGAGTGGATAGAGCCCGACCGCCTGGACGACAGGCTGACCACACCGGGCACGCCGGACCGTATCCGGCGTCTGATGGCCCGATAGAGCCGGAACGTCCAGCTCCCTCTCGGCCAATTCTTGGGATCACCGTTCATTGTGCTTGCGGCATGAGTTGCCGTTGAGCATGATCGGCCCATGATGAAACAGTGCATACGTTCTGTCTGTGCCAGCGTTGCGGTCATTGCGGTCATAGGCCTGACAAGCGCGGGTCAGGTTGTATCCGCACAGGACGGCTCGGCCGATGAACCGCCTTTCGAGCAGCAACTCATGCGCCTGTCCGAGATTTTCGGCGCCCTCCATTTTCTGCGCCCGCTCTGCAAGAAAAGCGATACCCCGAGCTGGCGCGACCAGATGGAGGATTTTCTGGACGCCGAAACGCTGGACGACAATCGGCGGCGCCGGTTCATTGAACGTTTTAACCAGGGTTATCGTGGTTTCTCAGTCGCTTACAGAGACTGCACTGAAGCCGCACGTATCGCAATGGCACAATATCTGACCGAGGGCGAGACCATTATCAGCGACGTTACCAGCCGATACGGTCGATAAATTGGCGGGAAATCCTCCAATTGTTACGGGTTGGTTAACCATTTGAATCAAATTTGTGGGTGGCCGTTAAGTTTGCGTTTACGGTTGCTTATCAGCGCGGTTAGCCGTGCTAGGATCAAGTCATCAGATTCGGGCAGCGACACGTTGGAGTTGACTCCAAAGCGTTGGGGAAGGACCGGTAAGGAAGCGAATGATAAACGACGATTATGCCGAAGCGGCGATGGAAGCCGAATTTGCCGAAGACGAAGACATCAGGCGTGCTGCTCTCGGCTTTATCTCTGACGCTTGGGCAGAAGCCATCGCAAATGGCGTCGATGCCGACGCCGTTGCTCACGCGGCGATGTTCACGGCGCTTGCAGATCTTGTGGCCGCCTATGGCGAAGACGCCGTCGCCAAATTGGCCGAAGGCCTGCCCGACCGTATCCTGCAGGGCGACTACACGGTCAACCGCGTTCTTCAGTAGACTTTCGCGCAACGCTTCCCTGACGAAGGCCGGCACGTCCGGCCTTTGTGATTCCCGCACCTGACCGAAGAGCCCCCTGCATGGCCGCGGTGGATGCCGGCGCCGCAATGTCAGCCTATTTCAGAAGCGTAAGACCCAGCAACAGTTTCAGATAGATCAGTGCGCCGAAGGCAACCAGAACGAACCCGGCGATGTGATTTGCCCGGTCCAGCCACCGGTCATCGATCCTGGCCCTGTAACGTGACACCGCGGCCGAGACAACGACCCACCAGGTCGTCGCGCCGCCGGCGACTCCCGAAACCATGACAAGCGCCCCGAAATGGTCTCCGGGAGACGGCCGGAATTCACCCAATCCGCCGAAAATCGCGATAAAGGCGATGACCGCGCCCGGATTGGTGATCGCCATGAAGAAGGCCGCCGTGGCGTCGCCCAGAAATCCGCGGTTCCAGCCGTTGCCGTCCTTGTCCAGATGAGGATGCGTATTCCAGATCTTGATCCCGAAAACAATCAGCAGCGCACCACCGACAATCTCGATGAGATTGATCTGGCCTTCGATGAAATTGGTGACGGCGGACACGCCGAATATCGCGGCGGCGGCGAAGATCGTGTCGGCGACAACAGCGCCCATCCCGACATACACCCCCTGCCGGAACCCGCCATGCACCGCATGCTGAATGGCCATGACATTGACCGGCCCGACCGGTGCCGTGGTCAGAACCCCGACGAAATAACCGATCAGCACATATTCCACAAAAGTCACAAACAGTCCTTTTCGGTGAACTCCGGGTTTACCCTACCAAAGCGTGTCGCGTTAAATTGAATTCAGGAAATCGCCCGAACGCATTTGCAATGCAAACGTTGCCTCGGGCGTCCTCCTAAGTCCATGAATCCGCTCAGACGCGACGCGCTCTAAAGCAAATTCGCTTCTCGATAGCTGCCCTGCTGCATTATGACAAGAACAGGAAAGTCCAATCGCCCCCGTTTTCACTTTTGCACGAATTGTTTAAGGAATGACGCTGAGGGGCTGAAACCTGGAGAAAGTCACCATGGCGCGAATAGTCGCGGCTGCAATACTGACTGCCTGTCTTTTCCAGGGTGCAGCCCTGGCCAAGACCGTTCAGACGGAGGCGATCCGCCCACCGGTGGAGGCGCCGCAGGCCGTTCCGCTTACCGGCGGCGGGCAGAGCCTGCCTGAAAGTGGCAGCCAACCGCAGGACACCGGAACCGCAGCCGCGGACGATCCGGGAAAACCCCAAGTGCTCTACAACACCGATATGCTGCCCAAACAGGTTTCGCGCATGCATGCGCAGCTCAAGGAAGCCGCTCTTGCCGGCAGCATGGAGCGGTTGCGCAGGGTCCTGGAAAGCAATGAACTTCCTCCGACGCTTTCCTTCGGCGAGATCGGCGATCCGATCGAGTTTCTCAAATCCAGCTCCGGCGATGGCGAAGGATTCGAGATCCTCGCCATTCTGGCGGACATTCTCGACGCCGGTTTCCTGCATGTCGACGCCGGAACGCCTCAGGAAATGTATGTCTGGCCGTATTTCTCCCGCTATCCGCTCTTCAATCTGACGCCGGACCAGAAGGTCGAACTCTTCCGTATCGTTACGGCTGGAGACTTCGCCGAAATGCAGGATTTCGGCGCCTGGACCTTTTACCGGGTCGGCATAGGACCGGACGGGACGCTGCACTATTTCGTGGCGGGAGACTGAAACGACCCTGGCGCCGGTGACACCGGCATTTTCCGGCGCTGGACGAAACAGGCTGCCGCCCCGCCCCGTGCCGTGCCGGTCCCGGCGCGGTGCGGTTTTTGCCCATTAAGGATGCATTGAGCAGGCTTGCACGGTCGCGGTAAGATGGCTCCATGGAAGCGATCCGCATTCTTCTGGCCGATGACCACCCGATCGTGCGGGAGGGTTATCTTCGTCTGCTCGAACGGCAGCCGGGGCTTGCCGTCATCGCGCAGGCCAGCAATGGAGAAGCGGCGCTCGCCGCCTTTGCCGACCATGCGCCCGACATCGTTCTGATGGATCTGTCCATGCCGGGCGCCGGCGGACTTGTCGCGGTCGAAGCGATTCTGGCGCGGGATCCGCGGGCGCGCATCATCGTCGTCTCGATGCATCAGGGGGCGGTCTTCGCACAAAAGGCCATCGCCGCGGGAGCACGGGGCTTTGTTTCGAAAAGCAGCCCGCCCGAGGAACTGGTCGGCGCCATCGCCAAAGTCATGTCCGGACGCCGGGCGCTGTCGAGCGACATGGCGCAGGAGGTCGCGCAAACATCGCTCGGGAAGGACGATATCGCCGCCCTGACGCGACGCGAACTGGAAATCCTGCAGCTTCTGGCCCGCGGGATGGGCGGACGGGCGATCGCAAAAAGCCTCGGTCTTTCGGCCAAGACGATCCAGAACAACCTCTCTCAGGTCCGGGCCAAGCTCGACGCCTCCGGCGACGCCGACCTGGTGCTCAAGGCGCAGCGGGCCGGCCTGACGCTGTCGGGCTGACGAACGCATGCGCCGGCTCCTTCCACAGCTCGTCCTGCGCGTACTCGCCGCACAGCTCGTGACGGTTCTGCTCGGAGCGTCCTGGATCCTGTGGGCGACTGCCGATGCGGCCCGCGAGGATGCTCGCGTGACCGCCGAACGGGTGGCCGTGGCCATCGCGGCGCGCCCGGACTTCATGGGATTGGCCTTTGGCGGCGTAGCTCCCGTCGCGGCCTTTCGCGACTGGCAGGATTTTCCGCGCTGGACACTGATCGCGCCCGGGATCTGCGTCGAATTCGGCGCGAACGAAGAGCCCGACCATCGCCGCTGCGGCTCCTACCTGGCTGCCGTGACGCCGCCGCCGCTGTGGTTCCAGCAGTTCGCGGAGCGTATCGGACTGATCCCGGCGCCTGTCACGCGGCCCGTGCGCTCGCGCGGCGTCACCAACGCCCGCGTCACCGCCATTGCCGAACCGGACGTCATCATTGCCCGCGCATGGGACCGGATCGGCTACCTGATGCGCCTTGCGTTCGGCATGGCGGTCGGCGGCGCTCTCCTGACCGGCCTTCTGGTCGCCCGACTGCTGTTGCCGTTCCGCACGATCCTGCGCAGCATCGAGCGGCTGCAAAGCGGAGATTTCTCGACCCGCCAGCCCCGCCAGAGTGTCGCCGAATTCGACCGGCTGGGCCTCGCGCTGAACGATACCGCGAATGCCCTTCAGGAAGCCCAGGATACCAGAACCGATCTGACGCGGCGGCTGTTCACGGTGCAGGAAAGCGAACGCCGTGCCCTGGCGCGGGAGCTGCATGACGAATTCGGCCAGTGCCTGACCGCGACCCGTGCGCTCGCCACTGCCGTGGCGCAATCGGGCGAGACCACGGCCCGCGACGGGGTGCGGATCGCCGAGATCTCCGGCCAGATGATGCAGAGCCTGCGCAGCGAGCTGTCGCGTCTGCGGCCTCCCGACCTCGACGAGTTGGGGCTCGACGCGGCGCTTCAGCGCCTGGTGGCGGGCTGGCGCGGCCGGCTGCCGAGTGTACGTTTCGCGCTGGACCTTCAAGGCGATATCGATGCCGTTCCGGACGATCTCGCGCTCAGCCTCTACCGCATCACCCAGGAATGCCTGACGAACGCGATCCGGCACGGCGAGCCGAAAGCCGTCACCGTCAGCCTTGAAGCCGGCGACGGCATTTTCCTGACGGTTTCCGATGACGGCGGCGCCCGCGGCGAGCTTCCCGCCGGCGACGGCTACGGCCTGCTCGGCATCCGCGAGCGGGTCTACGCGCTCGGAGGCAGCTTCACGCTGACGCCGCTGGAGAACGGCATGCGCGCGCGCGTACATCTGGAGCCCTTCTGAGGAGCCCGAACCGCCCGACCCGGGATATCTTCCCGGTCCTGCCGGGAAGACGTCTCTGGCGCGGCATCGCCGTCTGATGCATGTTTCCTCATGGGAGGTAACCATATGGATGATATTTGCCATCCGATCGCACGTCTTGAGGCGGATGTCTCGGCGGGACTGATCGGACACCGGGACATGGTCGAGCGCCTGCTGATCGCTTTGCTGGTCGGCGGCCACGTACTGATCGAAGGCCCTCCCGGGGTCGCCAAGACCCGCACGGTGAAACTGCTCGCCGCCCATCTGCCCGGCAGCCACGGGCGCATCCAGTGTACGCCGGACCTGTTGCCCGCTGACCTGACCGGCACCCAGGTGTTCCATTCGGAAACCGGCAGTTTCGATTTCATTCCGGGGCCTGTTTTTCACGCGCTGGTGCTGGTCGATGAAATCAACCGGGCGCCTCCCAAGGTTCAGTCGGCCCTGCTGGAAGCCATGGCCGAGCGCCAGGTAACCACCTCGGGCATCACCCGGCCCCTGCCCGATCCCTTCATGGTCGTCGCCACGCAGAACCCCATCGAGCACGAAGGGACCTTTCCCTTGCCCGAGGCGCAGATGGACCGCTTTCTCCTGCATCTCGCGCTTGGCTTGCCGGAAGCCGAGCAGGAGCGCGCGATCCTCGACCTTGTGGAAGCCGAGGACATCGCCGTTCAGGCCTCCCCGGTCCCGGACTATCCAGGCCCTCAGATGTCCGCCGAAGAGCTTCGCACCGCCCAGGCGGAAGTCGCCCGGGTGCATCTTGCTCCCGCGCTGAAGGACTTCATCGTGCGGCTGGTCATGGCCTCGCGCTCCGGCGGCGCTGTTGCCGAATGGGTCGAGCATCCCGTCTCGCCGCGCGGCACTCTGGCGCTGGCCGCCTCCGTGCGGGCCCGGGCCTGGCTGAAGGGCCGCGACTTCGGCCTGCCGGAGGACGCCCAGGCGCTTGCGCCCGACGTGCTCGCCCATCGGCTGATCCCGAGCTGGGCCGCCGTCAGCGAAGGACGCACCGGCCGCAGCCTTGTCGCCGACGTGTTGCGGCTGGTGGAACCATGGTGAGCGCCGCGCTGGACCATCCGGGCATCCGGCTCGGCGCGCAGGAACTGCTGGCGCTGCGCGACGCCCCGCACCCGCCGAACGGGCATCGCCCGGCAACCCGCAGGCCCGGCGCGGTTCCGGCCAGATTGCCGGGCGCCGGCATGGACCTCAGGGAGATCCGGGCCTTCTCCGAAGGCGACGACACCCGCCGGATCGACCCGGCCGCCACGGCGCGCACCGGAACGCCGCATGTGCGCAGTTTTCATGAGGACAGGGACGACACGACGCTGCTGATCGCAGATTTCAGGCCGGCGATGCTCTGGGGAACGGGCGCGAGCCTGCGCTCGGTGCGGGCGGCCAGGCTGCTGGCCCGGCACGGCTGGCAGGCCGCCGCGCGCGGGGCGTCCGTCGCCGGGCTGGCAATCACGGCTTCCGGCATCGCCGCGCTTCCGGCGCGCACGGGAGCGCGGCAGTTGAGCGCCATCGCGCAGATGCTCGCGCATGAGCACGACAAGGCGCTGGAGTGGCAAGGGGACGCTTCGTCGCCCACATTTTCCCTGGCGGCGGCGCTGGTGCGCGCCGCGCGGCTCGCCCCGCCCGGCGCGCAGGTGTGGCTTGCCACCGATGCCGAGGGAATTGCATCCGAAGACGAAGCCGCCCTTCGCCGGCTGTCGCGCCGCAGACGGGTGACCCTGCTTTGCCCGCTCGATCCGGTCGAGATATCCCCGCCGCCCAGGGCTCTGCCGGTCGCGTCCGGCGCCGCCAGCCGGTTCGCGCGGTTGCGGGCCTTCGATCTGGAGCCGCTCACCGCGCGGATGCGGGCCCTGAACGTCACCCTTCAGGTCGTCTCAGATGACACAGGCTGAGCTGATTGCCGCCTTGCCGGCGGGACGCCTGCCACCGGAGCTGATGGAACTCGGCCCCGCCGACCTGCTGGCACTGTTCGGAGCGGGCCTGATGGTTTCGGCGCTTGTGGCGCTGCTGATCGCGCCATTCGTTGCCCGCCGCCCGTCCCGCAAGGCCCGGATCCGGGCGACCCGCGCGCTGCCGACCGAGGAGCGCCTGCTGGAAATCGCCCGCATTCTCGGCCATCTGCCGGAAGACCTGCGCCCGGCGGCCTATGGCGGCGAGGAGCCGCCTTCCGGCCAAACCATCGAGCGCATGGCGCTGAAGTCCAGGGTCTCGCATGGCGGGAAAGCGGGCCGATGAACCTTGCCTTTCCTCTCGCGCTGCTGCTTCTGCCGCTTCCCTTCCTGATCCACCGTCTTCTGACGAGACCGGGCGCCGTTCACGCCGCCTTGCAGGTGCCGTCCGGCCTCTTCGCCGCGGCCATGCCGGCAGCAAGCCGGGGCGACCGTTTCGGCAGGATTTTGCTGATCCTGGCATGGGGCGCACTGGTCGTGGCGCTTTCGGGGCCGCGCCTGTCACAGACGACGGACATCCTGCCTTTTTCCGGACGCGAGATCATTCTGGCGATCGACCTTTCCGGCAGCATGGTCAAGGAGGATTTCGTGCTGGACGGCGAACCGCTGTCGCGGCTCGAAGCGGTCAAACGGGTGGCCTCCGGCTTTGTCGCCGCGCGCAAGGGCGACCGTATCGGCCTCGTGGTCTTCGGCGAACGTCCCTATGTGGCGCAACCGCCGACCTTCGACGTCGCCTCGGTCGCCCGGTCCATCGAAACGGCGCAGATCGGCATATCGGGCCGGGCAACCGCCATCGCCGACGGGCTCGGCCTGGCGGTCAAGCGACTGGAAGCCAGCCAGGCCACCACGAGAATTGTCGTGCTGCTGTCGGACGGCGTCGACACATCGGGCAAGGTGCGCGCGAGCGATGTCTCCCGGCTGGCGGCGCAAAAAGGCATCCGCGTGCACACGATCGCACTCGGTCCCGAGGACCTGGAAAGCCAACCCGGCTCCCGGGACGCGGTCGATGCGGCGGCTCTCAAGGCGATGGCCGAAATCGGCGGCGGCACCAGTTTCCGCGTGCGCACCATGGACGATCTGCAAGCCATGGCCGCCACTCTGGACCGTCTGGAACCGAGCCCCATGCGCCGCCCGCCCCTGCATTACTGGCGCCCGCTGTGGATCTGGCCCGCCGGTGCCGCCTTCCTGCTGCTCCTGCTGCTTGCCGCCAGGAGGCAGGCATGAGCGAGTTGACCCTGCTGCGCCCATGGTGGCTGGCGGCGCTGCCGCTGCTGATCGTGCTTGCTCTGTGGACCTGGCGGCGCGGGGCCGATGCGGGCGGCTGGCGGCAGGTCATGCCCGCGCCGATGCTGCGGGCGATGCGCGCGCTTGGCCATCTGCGCGGTGAAACCGGCCGGGCGGGACTGTCCTGCCTCGCGGCGGCCGCGCTGCTGGCGCTCGGCCTCGCCGGACCCGCCGTGCCCCGCACCGACGCCCCGGTGCTCGCCGGAAACGGCGCGGTCCTGATCGCCATCGACATGTCGCCTTCCGTCGCCACAAGTCCGGCGCTTGCAGATGCGCAGGCCGCCGCCGCGCAGATCCTGCGGGCCGCGAACGGCCGCGCCGTCGGCCTGATCCTCTATTCCGGGGAGGCCTATGACGTCGCCGCCCCGACCGCCGATCCCGCGACGCTGGAAACCCAGATCGCCGTGCTCGGCCCGGACACCATGCCGGGACAGGGCAGCCGCCCCGCCGCCGCCCTGGCGCTCGCCCGGCAGATGCTGTCGGACGTTGCCGACGCCGATCTCGTGCTGATTTCCGATGGCGGCGGCTTCGGCGCGGAGGCGGCCGCAGAGGCCGAACGCCTGACCGGCGGCGGTGCCCGCCTGTCACTGCTGACGCTTTCAGGCGCAGCCGGCCCCCCGCCCGCCAGCGCGCTCGAATGGGATGTCTTTCAGAGCCTGACCGCTGTCTCCGTTGCCGCACCGGCCCGGGCGCCCGATCCGGTGCTCGGGCGGATTTCGTCGGCTGCGTCCCTCAGCCGGGACAGCGCCCTGACCGCGCTTCGCTTCCACGATCTCGGGCCTCTCTTCGCCGTGCTGGCGCTGTTCCCCGTGCTTGCCCTGTTCCGGAGGCCCGCATGAAACGCGCCGCCGCCGCCTTGCTGATCGGGCTTGCCTGTCTTGTTCTCGCCGGCCCCGCCGCCTGGGGCCGCATCGCGCTGTGGGCAGGAGCGCCGGGCGCGGCCGCTCTCTTGAGCACACCCGCCGAACAAGGCCTCGCGCTCTACCGGGAAGGCAACTATCAGGCCGCCGACGCGGCTTTGGCCCTTGCCGGACGCGGCCAGACCTTCAACCGCGCCCTGACGCTGGCTGCGACCGGCAAGCATGCGCTGTCGGTTGCATATTTCGATGCCGTCCTGTTCGTCGCACCTGCCGACGCGGAGGCCCGCCGCCTGCGCGATCTGGTCGGCGCGATGGTTCCCAAGACACGCGGCGACAGCGACGCGCCGGGACGGCTGACCGGCCATGGCGGGCGCACCGGCCAGGGCGAGACGAGCCCCTGGGGCTGGCCCGGCACGCCGGATCCCGAATGGCAGCGCAGGGTCACCGAACGGGGCTTTGCAGCCTCCGATGCCTGGCTGGAAACGATCTCCGACGATCCGGGCGAGTTCCTGCGGCTGCGCCTTGAAAAGGAATATGAGCGCCGGGCCGCCCTCGGCCTGATCCGGGCGGAGGAGGCCGAACCATGGTAATCCGTCTCGCGCTGCTGCTGATCCTGCTGCTTGCTCCGTCCACCGGCGCCCGCGCGGAAAGCCTGCGCCTGATTGTGCCGGAGATGCTGCCCGTCGTCGGGGAAATGATCCCGGTGACGGTAAGGGGCGAATACACGCACCGGATCGCCCTTGAAACGCTCACGTTTCCCGATTCGGACGCCTATGACTGGATGCAGCTTGCCCGCGACGACTGGCGCGAGGAACGGGTGAACGGCCGGACCCTGCTGGTGCTGGAACGGCGCATCGCGCTGTTTCCGCGCAAGGCCGGGCCGATCACGATCGGGCCGCTCACCCATCATCTCACGATTGCGACCGATACCGGTGGCCGTGAGCCGCTGGACGTGCGGACCGAGCCTGTGACCGTTCAGGTCGCCGCCTTCCCGGCGGACAGCGCCCCGCTGGCGGCCAGCGCGCTCAAGGTGGAGGACACGCTTTCGGCGCTTCCGGGCGCGCTGCGCGACGGCGAGACCCTGATCCGCCGGGTGACCTTGAGCGCCGACGACACCCTGCCCCATCTGCTGCCGCCAAGGCCCACTGTCCGCCAACCTTGGCTGATCAGCTTCAGCGCGCCGGAGGTGCGCGAGGTGAAGCCGACGCCGCAGGGACCGGAGACAACCGTCATCTGGGAATGGCACCTGCGCCCCAAGACCGGCGAACCCGGCGTGCTGCCGCCGGTCGAGATCCCCTGGTTCGACACGGCGACGCGGCAGATGCGGGTCGCGCAAATCCCCGCCATCCCCTTCGGCTATGCAAGCTTTGAGGCCAACCGGACCCGCGCCGACCGGCTGCCCACGTCCCAGATCGCCACCGCCTGCGCCGTGTTCACGGCCGGCCTCCTCGCCGGCCTCGCCCTTGCGCTCGCCGGTGCCTCCCCGCGCCGGAAGACCCAAATCCTGAAGCTGCTGAAGCGCTGGTCCCCGCACGACCCGACCCGCCGCGCCCTGAAGGCGGCTGCAAGAACGAAAGACCTGATAGCGCTCCGCTCAGCAGCCGAACGCTATCTGGCACGGCGGCGGGATCTAGACCTGCCCGAAACGGGTGGTTCCACGGCGGAACTGGACCGGGCGATTTATGCGGCTGGATCCGGGGTGGAGGGGTTCGATCCGGAGCGGTTCCGGCGGGGGCTGGTCAAGGGAAAGACGTAAAGGCGGAGGTGAAGCGGAGCAGCAAATTCGGGAAAAGCCGCGTCATTCTGAGGGACTGTCACCCCCCTCTGTCTCCTTTCGGAGACATCTCCCTCTCAAGGGGGGAGACCGGGTGCCAGCCGCAAGGCCCGTTGCGGAATGCAGAGACCATCCAAACCGGACAGCAGCGGGTGCCCCCATCCGCGCATCGCTTGTCCGGCGCGACACCCGAGTTCAAGAGGAGTTGGCCGCCCTTTTCGCGAAGCTCCTTAAGAGGGCAATCATGGGCGAGGTCAGGCAACCGCCAAAACGGCGCCTGGTGCCGGAACCGACGAGCCCTGGAACGGTTAAGCCGAGGCCATTTCCATAAGGTCAGCTTTCAAGCACCTGGCGGAGTTTTTCGATCAGTTCATGCCGTGATTTCGGATCCGTCTGTGACCCCAGCTGGTTGTTGATGTCCAAAATGAGCCGGGTGACATCATTGTGCCAATCCTGACGCGCGACCTGATCCGGGGCAAGCCGGGGCTCCGCAGTTTCCGCGCAAAGGAGGGCACCGTCCGGCGTCAACTCGTAAGTGGAATCGAGGTAAGGTGAGAAGACTTTCTCAGACGGCAGAAACCCGCGTGCGGTCTCGGCAAGTTCGGAATTCGCGTTTTCCTCGCCATGCACAACGAACACCCCCTTGTTGATCGGAAGCCGTTTCTTGATCCAGTCGACCAGTTCGGTCTTGTCCGCATGGCCGGAATACAGATCGATGGTTCGGATCCGGGCGCGGACGGCAATTTCATCCCCCTGTATGCGAACATTTTTGGCGCCCTCCATCAGGATACGTCCCAAGGTGCCTTGCGCCTGATAGCCAACGATCAGAACGGTCGCCTCTTCCCGCCATAGCCAGTTCTTCAGCCTGTGCCGAATCCGACCTGCTTCACACATGCCGCTTGCCGCAATGACGATATGAAAATCGCGAAGCCGGTCGAGAGCTTTGCTCTGTTCCATCGACTGTGAAAAATGCAGGTTATGGCCTTCAAGCCCTTGCAGGAATTTCGCATCGCGTTCCAGTTCATCGGCATGGCGCGCGAACACCTCCGTCGCCCGGATGGCCAATGGACTATCGAGATAAACCGGTACCGTCGGTACCTGCCCCTCTTTCATCAAAAGACCGAGGTCGCTGATGAGTTCCTGCGCCCGTTCAACCGCAAACGACGGGATAATCAAGGCACCGTTCGGCTTGATCGCTTCGCGGACTTCGCGCGCCAGTATTTGTCTGCGCTGCTCCGGTTTTACGTCGTTCCTGTCACGATCCCCATAGGTGGATTCGCAAATCAGGAAATCGATATTTCCGGGCGCTTCCGGGTCCGGGTGCAGCAGCTTGAAGTCCGGGCCGATGTCACCGGAAAACAGAAGCCGCAGGTCGCTGCCATCTTCCTGTTTGATTTCCAGTTCCAGTGAAGCTGAACCCAGCATGTGACCGGCATTCCAGAAGCGGCCCCGCACACCCGGCAGGACGGCGAACCAGTGATCGTATCCGGTTTTTCTCAAGAGTTTGATTGTCTGCCGGACATCGATTTCGTCATAGATCGGCGTAACATTCCGCCGCCTGCGCTTCGCGGCTCTCTTGTTGAACTGACGCACCTCGACTTCCTGGATATGCGCACTGTCCAGCAGCATGACTTCAACGAGATCGGCGGTTGCAGGGGTCGCATGGATCGAGCCGTCAAACCCGTGTTTGACAAGCTTCGGCAACAGGCCGGAGTGGTCGATATGGGCATGGGTCAGCAGGACCGCATCGATGTCGGATGGCGTGAACGGGAAAGGCCGGTAGTTGAGTTCCTTCTCCGTTTTCGAGCCTTGAAACAACCCGCAATCGATCAGGATCGTGCCCGTTTCGGTTTCAAGCCGGAAACAGGATCCTGTTACGGCCCGGGAAGCGCCATGAAAACTGATTTCGGGATTTTTCATCGTGATCTCTTGTTCCTTCAGGCGGTTCGTTCCGAACCTTCTCCATTAAGATCTCAAAACCGGCACAAAAACAATTGATCCGGCATCGATCTCGGCCGGGCGAAGAACAGCGTGCGGAACCAGCCGGGCAGGTCCTTCTGCGGGCCGAAATCGACCAAGTGGATGCAACAGATATGCTTAAGACGGCTCTGATTTGTCGTGAGCCTGCCTTCCTTGAAAGATCGCTTCAAGCCCTTTGCAAGCTTCTGGTTGCGACCATCTATGGCAAGATTTCCGCCTGACGGAATGCGCAGGATGTGATTTTCTCACTACAGGAAAAAAGGGGCTTGGGAATTGCCAGACACGCGGCTGATAGTTCGAGCAGACGACGCAGGTTCCGGATGGGCCTCGAACATCGGTTGCCTGCGGGCATGCACCGATGGCGTTGCCCGCAGCGTTGAAGTCATGATGCCATGCGCATGGGTCAATCACGCAGCCCTGATATTTGGGGAAAGACCAGATATCGATATTGGTATCCATCTCACCCTGACCAGTGAATGGGATGCCGTGAAATGGCGGCCTCTGACCGCGGCGAAAACCATCGTCGATGACACCGGGGCCTTTCTGCCGTTGCTGACACCCAGAGAAGGCGACGCCCGTCGAAGTCTGCAGGAAAGCGATTGGTCGATTGACGAAATTTCCAGAGAATTCAGGGCTCAGATTGAGCTTGGTGTGGCGATGTTCCCTCATGCTTCGCATATCAGTTCGCACATGATACGGCATTTCAAGGAGTTCGACCCGAGGCTTGAGGAGATCGTATCGGACCTTTGTAGCGAGTCCGGGCTCAAGGACGATCCGTTCGGACACGGACTGCCAAGGATCGAAGGCTATCGGAAATTTCCGCGCAGCGCGGAGGCGAGAATATCTGCATTTGTTGCGGAGCTGGCCGGCCTCGCGAGCGGAACCTATATCTTCATCGATCATCCTGCTGTCGAGTCGCCGGAACTTGCGGCGTCGGGCCATCGTGGATACGAAGATGTGGAGCAGGACCGGGTCACCTGCCTACAGACGCTCTCCAGTGCCGAACTGCAGGAGCAGGTTGAGCAGTCGGGCATCCAATTGATCAGCTACAGGGACCTGTAACCGCCTTCCGAAGCTCCGCATACTGCGCATAGCCGCGATAGAGATTCCGGACCTTCAACTCGGTCCCCGTCTTTCCCGCAAGGCTCTGAAGTTCGGCTTCCAGCTCCGCACGCGGGGTGACGTGGAAGGATTTCAGCCAGGCGAACAGCAGCGTCCGGAACCAGCCGGGCAACCTTGCCTGCTGGCCGAAATCGACTACGTGGATGCGGCCGGTATCCTTGAGGCGATTGGTGCCGGCGGCCAGCGCCTCGCGCCAGATCGGGATCATGGAGAGGGTGTAGGAATAAAACACCCGGTCGAAGGCGGGAACGCCCAGGGGGTCTGTCGCCGCCGGGTTGGCGGCATCGCCCTCGACAAGCACGATCCGGTCGGTCAAACCGGCCTTGTCGATGTTGGTTTGCGCGGTGTCGAGCATCTGCCGGGAGATATCGAGGCCGTAGAAGCGGGCTTGCGGGTAACGTCTGGCGGCGGCGATCAGGTTGCGGCCGGTGCCGCAGCCGAGTTCCAGCACCGTGCCCCCGGCGGGCGGCTGCAATTCGTCGATCAGCAGGTCCCGGCCGAGCAGGTAATACTTGCGGGTCAGGTCGTAGAAATGGCGCTGGCGGCGATAGACGCCGTCCATCAACCGGGCTGTTTCGGCAGCTTCGCTCATGCGGATACCCGGAGTCTCCCGTTAGCCGTTGAAGACATAGAGGTGGAAGCCGCCATAGATCGACGAGCGGTCCTGACGCCCGAGCTCCAGGCTTTCCGCTTCCTCATAGGTCCAGCGGTCGAGAATTTCGTCGGCGACGCGGCCGGGCAGCAGGGTCGGCTCGGCCGCCGTGCGGAAGATGACGCGGGCGCCGGGGCGCGCGGTCCGGGTGATCTCGCTCCACAGCGCGTTGAGCTGGTGATCGGTCATCCAGTCCTGGGCGTCGAGCAGCACATAAGCATCGAGCGTATCGTCGGCGACGCTATGCAGATGTTCGGTGAAATTCCGGTTCAGAACCCGCACGCGGTCGGCGCGCTGGCGGATCGCCTCGAAATGATCGCGTTTCAGGTAAGGCGGCAGGGGCCCCGATTCTCCGGTCGTTTCCCCGGACGCTTCACCGGACTTCGGGGCATACCCCCGGCCGAAGGCCTGCCATGCGAAATAGTTGTCCTGCATGGAGAAATCGCAGGCCAGCTTTTCCAGGCGCTGGCGAAGCACGGCGGACATATTGCCATCCGCATTGGCCGAGACCAGCGCATCATATTGCGCGGGCGGAATGCCCAGCCCGTAGAGCGACATTTTCTTCGATGTCGCCCAGCGCACAAGGCGCTTGTCGAAAAGCGGCGCCAGCGCCGTATCGAAAAAACTGCGCTGCTCTTCAAGCGACCTGGTCTTCACCATGTATTTCGGATCGATGCCGTAAAGACGGGCGATCAGGTGGCCGACGCCGATGCAATAGCCGAGCAGGCCGTGATGGTAGAGATCGCGGGAGAACAGAGTGATGCGTTTGCGGCCCCGGTTGGCAATGTCGCGGCCTTCCCAGTAGGCGACCGTTTCCGCATCGAGATTGTCCTTCAGGAAGCGGTTATAGGCAGCTACATTGGCCTTCTCGTCGGCTTCGCCGAAAAACCGGTAGAAGGTTTCGTAGTTGGGAAAATACTTCGCCGCGGCCAGTTTCAGCCGGCCCAGCGCCACATGCGCCCTGTTCAGGTCGACCGCGGTGATTTCGGCCGGATTGGCGGTGAGATACGACATGACGTTGCAGCCGCCGGACGCGATGGCGATCATGCGGCTTTCGGAGGTGAGCCGCAGAGCCTTCATGTCTACATCCGGATCTTCCCAGATCTGCGGGTAGACCAGCCCCTTGAAGGCAAAGGTGAAGAGCCGTTCCAGAATTCCGTCGCGAGAGGTCGCCTCGGAGCGGTGAACCGCATTCCCGAGACGTTTTTTCGAAGCCGTCAGCGTGCCGTGCGCCATGTCTTTCTCCCGAGTCAACCGCGCGAATAAACTGCCTTGCGATACGTGAGCGACACGACAGTTTGGTGACGTTCGAGGAGATTTGCGCGTTTATCCGGATAATAAAAACCCCCGCCGTAGCGGGGGTTGAATTGCTTATCGGACTAATCAAATTCAGATCAGCGCCAAATTCCGATCAGCGGGTGATCACCACGAAGTCGGTGCCCAGACCGGTGTTGCGCGCAAAGCTGCGGTCGGTGACCGTGAGCGACGTGCCCGGCGTCAGCATCCTGGCAAGGTCCGTTGCGACCTTGTCCGAAATCTCGATCCGGTCGAGAATGCCGGCCGGCGCCCCGCCACGCCCGCCCTCGGCGGAAACGGCGATCCAGTCGACGGACGCATCCCCCGGCTGGAAATCAAGGGCGGTGAAGACATGCGTGCCGATTTCCAGGTCGATATCCTTCAAGCTGACCGGAGCCGAGTAGATGTCGCGGAACTTGCGGCGCACGCGCAGCATGGCGTTCCGCGGCTCCTCGTACCCGGCATCGGCGTGAATGCGCGCTTCCAGAGCGTCGGTGATCCCTCCGGTGACCGGCAGGTCCGCACCTTCCTGGTAGAGGCTGATCGCCGCGCGGGTCTTGCGGCCCAGGACACCGTCAACCGGACCGGCGTTGAAACCCATCCGGTTGAGGAGGTCCTGCAGGACCTGCACCCGGCCCGGCTGCTTCTGCGGCGTGATGATCATGCGCAGAGGCTGATCGAAATCCGGGTTCTCCGGCTGGACCACCGTCAGGGATGCGTTCAGTTCGGTTTCCCGGATCGCGCCGCGCAGGGCGGGATCCGCCTCAATGGTCTTGCTGGAAAGGCTCGCGACTTCCGTTGCGGGCGCAAAGGGCTGCGGCAGCACCGAGTGAGACACGCGGACCGGATCGGAGGCGTCCCGCGTCACAACGACATGCATGCCGCGATCCGTCATGCTGTAGAGTGACTTGGCGAAATCGCGCGGCAGCCGGATGCAGCCATGCGAGGCCGGACGGCCGGGAAGCCGGCCCACGTGCATCGCGACACCCGACCATGTCAGACGCTGCATGAACGGCATCGGCGCATTGTCGTAGAGATTGGAAAAATGCTTGCGGCGCTTTTCCAGAATGGAAAAGACGCCGGTCGGCGTACTGTGCCCACGCTTTCCGGACGAAATCGGTGAGGTCTCGATCAGGTCGAGGCCGCGATAGACCCTGATCTGCTGGTCTTCCAGCGAGACCACCATATGGAGTGGTGGCTGCGAAGCCTCGCCCTCATCCGTCGTCGGCGCGGCATCGCGCGCCAAGGCGCCCGAAAAGGCGGTGATCGACAAAAACGCGGCGCCTGCAAGGCTCACAAATGTGCCCGCCCGCCGTCTCCGGGTATAAATCTTATCAAACAACATTGCAGAGCTCCCCAAACGCAAAACTCATAAAGCTCGATTCAAACTCTAACCGTGACGTGTGTAAAACAGGTTAGGAAACAAGGTTACTCATTGGTTTCCTTCACTGTTCCCTTTAAAATTCCACATTATCCAGGTTTGCGCTGTTATTCACATCACAAAATGTAAGGAATCCGTATCCTGCGCGGGAACGCTGGCGCAGGCAGGCTTTCTCAGGCCTTCATTCCGTCCAGAAAAACGACGGCTTCCCCTTTAGAGGGCTGCACCAGGTCGCCCTCCCACATGACACGCTGCCCGCGGACGAGGGTTCCGACCGGCCAGCCGGTGACCTGCTTGCCGTCATAGGGTGTCCAGCCGCATTTGGACGCGATCCACTCATTGCGAATGGTTTCCTTGCGCTTGAGATCGACCACCGTGAAATCGGCGTCGTAACCGAGCGCGATCCTGCCCTTGCGCGCCGTCTGGAACAGACGGGCCGGGCCGGCACTGGTCATGTCGACAAAACGCGCAAGAGTGAGGCGGCCGGCATTGACGTGGTCCAGCATGATGGGAACAAGCGTCTGCACGCCGGTCATGCCGGAGGGAGATGCCGGATAGGGTTTCTTTTTCTCTTCCAGGAGGTGCGGGGCGTGATCGGACCCGAATATATCCAGCAGGCCCTGCTGCAGCGCCCACCACAGGCGTTCCGAGTGGCGCGGCGCGCGGACCGGTGGGTTCATCTGTACCAGGCTTCCGAGACGGTGGTAGGCCTCGTCGGTCAGGGTCAGGTGATGCGGTGTGACCTCGATAGAGGCGACATCCTTGTGGTCGATCAGAAAATCGACTTCCTCGGCGGTCGACAGATGCAGGATATGGATCCTGGCGCCGGTTTCACGGGCAATCGCGACCAGCCGCTGCGTGCATTTCAGCGCGGCGATCTCATCGCGCCAGACAGGATGCGACGCAGGATCGTTCTCGACCCGTTCGCCCAGGCGCTCGCGAAGGCGGAACTCGTCCTCCGAATGGAAGGCGGCCCGGCGGCGCGTGACCGAGAGGATATCCCGCACGCCCTGATCGTCTTCCACCAGCAGGTCGCCCGTGGACGATCCCATGAACACCTTGATGCCGGCCGCGCCCGGAAGGCGCTCAAGTTCGGGAATGTCGCCTACGTTCTCCCGGGTGCCACCGACCCAGAAGGCGAAATCGCAATGCATGCGGTGATGACCGCGCCCGACCTTGTCGGCCAGCGCCGCCTCGGAGGTTGTCAGCGGATTGGTATTCGGCATTTCAAAGACGGCGGTCAAACCGCCCATGACCGCTGCACGGGATCCGGTTTCCAGATCTTCCTTGTGCTCAAGGCCGGGTTCGCGAAAATGAACCTGAGTGTCCATGACACCGGGCAGGACATGCAGCCCCGCGCAATCGACCACTTCGCCTGCTTGCGAGCCATCGAAGGAACCGATCCCGGCGATACGGCCGTTCCTGACCGCGACGTCGCGCCGACCCTCGCCATCCTGATTGACAACGGTTCCACCCTTCAGGATCAGGTCATAGGTCGCGCTCATTAGGCCCCTCCGCATTGCTCTTAAATACTGGCGTTTCAGTTCAACCGGACTTATACGCGGCCCCTGTCAAAAGAGCCAGATGCCGCGCAGCAATTCCAAATCTTGTCCGATCAGGGCAAAGTGCCTATCTGCAATATCAGCCCCCGCACTCATGTTTTGAGGAATGCCTTGTGCCATCCCCTTCCTTCGCCCATCTGACCGACCGCGCGCTGATCCGGCTATCCGGCCCCGACACGCATCATTTCCTGCAAAATCTGGTCACCGCGGATTTGAAGACCATCGACCGGACCGGCGCTGGATCGGCGGCGCTGCTGACGCCTCAGGGGAAGATCCTGTTCGATTTCCTGATCTACAAGGCCGGCGATGCCTATCTGCTCGACGCGCCCGCCACGGCAGCGCAGGATCTCATCAAGCGCCTCGCGTTATACCGGTTGCGCGCGAAGGTGGATCTGGAACCGCTCGCCGGGGAGACAGGCGTCTTCGCCATCTGGGACGGCACCGCCGAGACGCCAGGCGCGATGCTGACCGTCGCCGATCCACGTCTGCCCGCTCTCGGCCTGCGGTCGGTCGGGCCCGTCTCGATGTCCACCGAATTGGCGGCACGGCAGGCGGACATCGCCGCCTACGACGCTCACCGCATAAGCCTCGGGGTGCCGGAAGGGCTGAAGGACTACGACTATTCGGACATCTTTCCGCATGACGCGGACCTCGACCAGCTCAACGGCGTCTCGTTCAGCAAGGGCTGCTTTGTCGGCCAGGAAGTTGTCTCGCGCGTCCAGCATCGAAGCACTGCCCGCAAACGCTTCATTCCGGTCGAGAGTTCAAGCGCCCTTGCCGAAAAGGGAACGAGTGTCACCGCAGCCGGCAAGAGCGTGGGTACGCTCGGCTCCAGCGCTCCGGTCGATGGCGGGACCATCGGTCTCGCGCTGCTGCGTCTTGACAAGGTTGCCCAAGCCAAGGAAAACGGCAGCCCTCTTCAATGCGGTGACGCGGAACTTCAGGCCAGACTTCCCGACTGGGCGGAATTCAACTGGCCGGAACCGACCACCGCGGACTGAACCGCGCGAAAAACGAGGACCGATGCCCTCCGCCCCTTCCGACCAGCCACCCCGCGCATGGCAGCGCATGCTGTCCGGCAGGCGCCTCAATCTGCTGGATCCGTCGCCGCTCGACGTCGAGATTTCCGACATCGCCCACGGCCTGGCGCGGGTGGCGCGCTGGAACGGCCAGACCTACGGCAATCATGCCTTTTCCGTTGCCGAGCATTCGCTGATCGTGGAAGACATCGCCTTGATGCTGAAGCCGGACCTGCCGCCGCACTGGCGCCAGGCCGTGCTGCTGCACGACGCGCCGGAATATGTGATCGGCGACATGATCTCGCCGTTCAAGGCGGTTATCGGCGAAGCCTACAAGGGTGTGGAGGCGCGTCTGCAGGCCGCGATCCACCTGCGCTACGGCCTGCCCGCGGAAATTCCGCAGGCCGTGAAGAAACTGGCGAAACGGGCCGACATCATCTGTGCGTATTTCGAAGCCGTGGAACTTGCCGGTTTTGAGGAAAAGGAAGCGGCGAAGATTTTCGGCAAGCCGCGCGGCTTTCCACTCAACAGTGAGGGCAAGCTCCATTTCGGGCTGGAACCTTTGCCCGTTGCCAGAGCGCAGCAGAAGTTCATGAAGCGCTTCGAGGAGATCGAGGCGCTGCGCGAAGCTGGGAACAAACGCAAAAGCGCGCGCACAAGCGGGTGACCTTCACGGCGAATGACCCTAGTTTACTCGTAGAGACGATTAACCTGGTTGTTCAATGCTGCATGTTTGCTCCCTGTCCAAATTGCCCGAAACAATCGCGGCGACCGGTGCAAGATCACTTGTCACCCTGATCAATGCCGAGATGCACGTACCGACACCGGCAGGAATTGCGCCGGACAGGCACCTGTTTCTGGCGTTCAACGACATTGTCACTCCGATTGACGGACTGATCCCGGCCAGCGAGCAGCAGATCAGCGACTTCGTTGCCTTCATCCGAGCCTGGGACAGGCGCGCTCCTCTCGTGATTCACTGCTGGGCCGGCATCAGCCGGTCGACGGCCGGAGCCTATGTCGCCGCTTGTGCGCTCAACCCGGATGCAAACGAGCACCGTCTGGCCGCCCTGTTGCGCAATAGGTCTCCCTCGGCGACCCCCAATGCGCGTATTGTCGCAATGGGGGACAGGCTTCTGGCACGCGACGGCCGTATGATCGACGCGGTGCGCGGCATCGGCCGTGGCGCAAATGCCTATGAAGGCGTGCCGTTCGAGATGCCGCTCGATTGACGGGGAACCGGGAGAGACCATGCCGCATCGGCAAGCCAGTATTGAGATCGGACTGAACGCCGTCATCGTTTCCGTGGCCGGCGGCATGCCGCAAATCGTCCATGTGAACGATGCGGACGACCGTGCTCTCGACAGCCTGCCCTTCGGCCCTTTCGATCCCATCCATCACAGAACCTTCGAGATCGGCCTGCGCTCCTGGGTGGAAAACCAGACGGCGCTGCGACTGGGCTATGTGGAACAGCTTTATACATTCGGCGATCGCGGCCGCCACAGGGTGTCCGGCGACGAGGGACCGCATGTGGTGTCGGTCGGCTATCTGGCGCTGACGCGGCAAACACCGGGCTCGGAAAGCATGCTCGCCCGGCACAATTCCGCCTGGCGCTCCTGGTATGACTATTTTCCCTGGGAAGACTGGCGCACCGGTAGGCCGGCTCTGCTGGACAGGGAAATCCTGCCAGCCCTCGACAGCTGGGCGCACGATCCGCCAGGCGCCGGTGAAGCGCCTAAACCTCTCAGCCGCAGCGAGCGCATCCGGCTCGCTTTCGGGACCGGCAGCACAAGCTGGGACGAGGAGCGCGCGCTGGAGCGCTATGAACTTCTTTATGAAGCAGGGCTTGTTCTCGAGGCCCGGCGGGACGGTCGGCCGGCGGCCCTGGCGCGTGAGACACTGCCGTTTCTTGGCCCGGCGATGCGCTTCGACCACCGCAGGGTGCTGGCAACCGCGATTTCCCGGCTGCGCGGCAAGCTGAAATACCGGCCGGTGATCTTCGAACTGATGCCGGAAACCTTCACGCTGACGGCGCTGCAGAATTCCGTCGAGGCCATATCCGGACGGCACCTGCACAAGCAGAATTTCCGCCGCCTGGTGGAAAATGCCGATCTCGTGGAACCGACGGGGGCGACGTCCACGGCGACCGGAGGCCGGCCGGCGGCGCTGTTCCGGTTCCGCCACCAGCTGATGAGCGAACGCCCTGCTCCGGGCTTGCGGGTCGGCGGACGCTGACTGCCCCATTCCGGTCCGTATTCTGCTGCTGTATGGTTATAAGTACTTAAGGTTATTAACCATAATTTCCCGACTTTCGCGAAAACTTCCACGAAATTCCGCGAATTCTTCGCTCATTAACGCTCTTTCAAGGTTAAGCGGACATCTTCAATTTCAGTGTTGCCGTTAACGCGGCGTTGGCACGGATCATCCGGCGTTTGGGGATGATAGGTACCGAGTTGGAGTTGGCTGCGTATGTCTGGCCTTAAATCCCGCAACAAAGAGCGGTTTTCTCATAAAGTGACACAAGAATACGGCCCGGTCCGAGCGCGTATGCGCCGGCTCAAACGCGTACTTGTTGCCTGTCCCCTGGTCTATCTGGGCCTTGCCGGCAGCGTCGGTCAGCAGGACATATTCGCCCTCATCAATGCGCGCGACAACGAAACGCCGCGCTGGATGATGGCGCTTGAACCGGCGAATTTCACCTCGAAGCTCACCCCGCAGCTGGCGCTGGGGGCAACGCCGCCACCGAGCCTGGCCAGTACGCCGGTTCTGACCCTGACATCCGCCGACAGGGGATTTGAGGCCAGACCTCTCTACGGTCTGCAGGATGTGGCCGACAGCGTGCGTTCGACGGAACTTCCGGACAAGATCGCCACCAATAAATCCACCAAGGGCAACCGGCTGATTTCCGTGGCGCCCGACTGGCGGACGGTCGAAATGGCCTCCGGTAATGTCTATGCCATGTCGAGCATGATCTCGACCGGGAAAAAGCACGAAGGCTTTCCCCGCGTCTCCTTCGTGAAGGCGCAGCCGCTCAATTCAAGGGAAACGGATTCGCTTCTGGCGAAGGCCAAGAAGGACGGCCTGCTTGAAGACGGTCCGCTTGACCTGCAGAAGGTGATGATGGCGCGCAACGCCGCCGCCGCCAGTTTCTCGCTAGTTTCCGCCTATGCCCCCGAAAGCGTGCGGGAAACGAAAGAGCCGTTCAACGCGTTGTTCGGCTCGGCCAAATACGAACAGGACCTGCCGCCGCCGGAAGATCCGGAAAATCCGCATTGGTGGGCGCAAAAGCCTCTGCCCCTGTCCGTCGGCGAGAAGAAGGAACAGCGCTGCCTCGCGGAAGCCATCTATTTCGAAGCCCGCGGCGAAAGCGAAGAAGGCCAGGTCGCCGTTGCCCAGGTGGTCCTGAACCGGGTCAAGAACCCGTCCTATCCGGACACCATCTGCGGTGTCGTCTATCAGAACCGGCACAAGCGCAACCGCTGCCAGTTCTCCTTCGCCTGCGACGGCATCAAGGACCGGATTTCCAGCCCCATCGCATGGAAAACCGCGCAGCGCCTGTCAAGAGAAGTCCTGGACGGCAAGCAGTATCTGAAGATGGTCGATGCCTCGACCCATTATCATGCGACCTATGTGAATCCACGCTGGGCCAAATCCATGGCCAAACGCGGTCAGGTCGGCGAGCATATCTTCTACAAGACCTTTGCCGGCGGCTGGAACTAGGATACGGCCCCTAAAGCGCCTTAGAGCGCGGCAGAACAGCCGTTTTCCCTTATCCATAAGGACATGGAACATTGACATAATTCACACGATGCCCGGAATCGGGCATGGTGCGGACGTGTTTCAAAGAAACGCATGAACGGCGCGACCCATCCCGGGGCGCCGGAGTGACCAATCGAAGGATCGTTTCATGATATTCCGCATGGCCCTCGCAGCCGCCATCAGCCTTTTCGCCGCGTCCCCGGCCCTGGCGCATCTGGATCCGTCCGAACACGGTTCTTTCGCCGCCGGGTTCAGCCACCCGGTTTTCGGCACGGACCATGTTCTGGCAATGATCGCCGTTGGTCTCTGGGCGGCCCTGCTGGGCGGCCGCGCGATCTGGACTCTGCCAACTACTTTTGTCGGCGCCATGATCGCCGGCTTCGCGCTATCGGTTGCCGGTCTCCCGCTGCCCTATGTGGAGCCGCTCATCCTGGCGTCCGTGATCGTGCTCGGCGTGGCGGTCGCGCTGGCCCTGCGCCTGCCGCTCGGAGCATCGGCTGCCCTGGTCGCGGTATTCGGTCTCTGCCATGGTCACGCCCACGGCGGTGAGATGGGATCGGCCGGTGCGATCGGCTATGCCGCCGGTTTCGTTCTCGCCACGGCCCTGCTCCATGCAGCGGGCCTGCTGATCGGCTACGGGGCGAATATCGCCACCCGCAATGACCCGGCCTGGGCCACGCGCATCATCCGCAGCCTCGGCGCCTTGACGGCTCTGGGTGGACTTTACCTGACAGCAGGCTGATCAGGAAATCTCGATATCCAGCCCGAGATCCAGAACCGGAGCCGAATGAGTGATCCAGCCTGAGGAAATCAGGTCCACTCCGGCTTCGGCGACGGCCTTGACCGTATCGAGCTCGATACCGCCGGACGCTTCCAGAAGCACTCTTCCGCCCGCGATTTGCACGGCCTTCTTGAGGATTTCGGGTGGCATGTTGTCGAGCATGACCACATCGGGACCGGCCGTCAACGCCTCCTGGAGCTGCTCCAGCGTATCGACTTCCACCTCGATTTTCACAAGGTGCCCGGCGAAAGCCTTCGCGGCTTCGACAGCCTTTGCGACACCGCCGGCCACAGCGATGTGATTGTCCTTTATCAGGATGGCGTCATCCAGCCCGAAGCGGTGATTGATGCCGCCGCCGCATCTGACAGCGTATTTTTCGAACGCCCGCAATCCGGGTGTCGTCTTGCGGGTGCAGACGATATCGGCCTTCGTATGCGCGATCAGGTCGGCAAAGCGGGACGTCGCCGTCGCGATACCCGACAGATGGCCGAGGTAATTCAGCGCGACGCGTTCGGCCGACAGCAGGGCCCGCGCCGGACCTTCGATGCGGGCGACCACGTCTTTGGCGGCGAGCCGGTCGCCATCCTGCCTGACCGGTTCGAAACGCAAGGCCGAATCCGTTTGCCGGAAAGCGCTTTCGGCAAATCCGATCCCGGCCAGAACACCCGGCTTGCGGGCGGCGATGAGAGCCGTCGCCCGGGCGCTGGAAGGCAGCGTTGCCTGGCTGGTTACGTCTCCTGCGCGGCCCCAGTCCTCGAACAGGGCGGCCTTGACCGCGTCATCGATCATCAATTGCGGCAGATGCGGCAGGTTTTTGCGGGTCATGGCGCCTCTCCGCTCAAGCGGTTTCCAGAGCTTCGGCGGTGAGCGCCTCGACCTCTTTCAGCGTGGTGTAGGAACGTCTGGCCTGAGCCGGATCTTCCGCCGGAAAATCCTTGCGGAAATGTCCGCCGCGGCTTTCCTGGCGCTTGAGGGCGGCGGCCGTGATGATCTTACCGGTCACCATCATGTTCTTGATGGACTGGCGGACGCAGATCCTTTCCGCCTTCGAAATATCGGCCAGGGCGGTTTTCAGACCTTCCGCATCCCGCAGAACCCCGACATTTCTGGCCAGGGTGGTGCGCAAGGTCGTGATTGCCTCGCGCTCTTCGGAATTGCGCCGGCTCGGCAGGCTCGGCTCTTCGTCCATCTCGTTCCAGAAGGCACTGCGCGGCGTGGGCATGAGGCCCTGGATGTCTTCGGCGATACGCGCCGCGAACACAACGGCTTCCAGCAGCGAATTGGAGGCCAGCCGGTTGGCTCCATGCGCACCGGTGGAGGCCACTTCTCCGGCCGCCCAGAGGCCGTCCAGAGACGTGCGGCCATTGGCGTCGGTCAGGACGCCGCCCATGTGATAATGCTCGGCGGGCGCGACCGGAAGCAGCTCCCTGGAAGGGTCGATGCCGGCTGCGTTGGCCGCGGCAAAGACCGTCGGGAAATCGTCCTTGAACTTCCCGCCGATGGCCTCCCGGCAATCCAGGAACGCACCCCGGCCTTCGGCGATTTCGTTATGGATCGCGCGGGCGACGATGTCGCGCGGGGCAAGTTCCAGGTCCGGATGCACGCCTTGCATGAACCGTTCGCCGGCCTTGTTGACCAGCGTCGCGCCTTCACCGCGCAAAGCTTCGGTGGCGAGGGGGGCCGGGTCCTTGCCGACATCCAGTGCCGTGGGATGAAACTGAACGAATTCGGCGTCGGCGATCACCGCTCCCGCGCGGGCCGCCATGGCAAGGCCGTGGCCGTTCGCCTCGTGCGGATTGGTCGTCAGTCCAAAAAGGTGGCCGATGCCGCCGGAGGCCAGGACAACGGCTTTTGCCGGAAAGACCAGGCGCTCGATACCGCCGCGCTTGCGGGCCAGGACGCCGGTGACATAGCGGCCCTCACCAAGGAAACTTTCGCCGATATAGCCTTCCAGAACACGGATGGATGGCGCTCTGCGGACAGCGGCGATAAGCGCGTCCATGATGGCCCTGCCGGCCATGTCGCCGCGCACGCGCACGACGCGGCTCTGGGAGTGGGCCGCCTCGCGGGAGAATTTCAGCCGGCCCTCGAGATCCTGGTCGAACGGGACCCCATAGGACAGAAGATCATGCACCCTGGCGCTGCCCTCGCGGGTCATCTGCTCGACGATCTTTTCCTCACAGATGCCGCAGCCGGCCGCGAGCGTGTCGTCCCGGTGTTTTTCGACCGAATCCTGTTCTGAAATCGCGGCGGCAATTCCGCCCTGGGCCCAGGCGGACGACGCGCCCTCGCCGATCGGCGCGTTGGTGATCACCGTGACCGGACGCGGGCTGAGTTTCAGTGCGCAGAACAGGCCGGCGAGACCGCCTCCCAGTATGACAACGTCATCCACATCCTTGCCCAGATGGGCAGGTGCGAAATCCTCTTGCGAGACGGCCATGGGATACTTCCTGGAAAAAGACTGGAGCGTAAAGCTTTGCCCGAAGGGCTTCCGGGCCAGGCGGATGCCCGGCCCGGAAGAGATCACTTAGACCGAAGCCGGTCAGATTTTCAAGTTGATCATCCGCTCAACCGCGGTGCGGGCCCTGCCGGCCACAACGGGATCGACGACAACTTCCTCTTTCATCTCGACCAGAGCGTCGAGGATCTTGTCCAGCGTGATCCGCTTCATGTGCGGGCACAGATTGCACGGCCGGATATAATCGACGCCCGGCGTTTCGCTGGCGATGTTGTCGGCCATGGAGCATTCGGTGACCATCATCACCTTTTCAGGCTTGCGGGTCTTCACCCAGTCGATCATATGCGCCGTGGAACCGGCAAAGTCGGCTTCCGCCACAACGTCCGGCGGGCATTCGGGATGGGCGATGATCTTCACACCCGGTTCGATGCTGCGATAGTCTCGCAGTTCCTTCGCCGTAAAGCGCTCATGCACCTCGCAGGCGCCGTCCCAGACCAGCACCTCCACATCGGTCTTGTTGCCGATATTGGCGGCCAGGTATTTGTCCGGAACAAGGAACACCCTGTCGACCCCGAAGCTTTCCACCACCTGCAAGGCGTTGGACGACGTGCAGCAGATGTCGCATTCCGCCTTCACCTCGGCGGAGGTGTTGACATAGGTGATGATCGGCACACCGGGATTACGCTCGCGCAGGGCACGAACATCGGCGCCGGTGATGGATTCGGCCAGCGAGCAGCCTGCCCGCATGTCCGGAATGAGCACCGTCTTGTCCGGGCTGAGGATCTTGGAGGTTTCCGCCATGAAATGCACGCCGCACTGGACGATCACGTCGGCGTCCGTCCGCGTCGCCTCGATGGCGAGCTGCAGGCTGTCGCCGACGATATCGGCCACGCCGTGATAGATGTCCGGCGTCATGTAGTTATGCGCCAGAATGACAGCGTTGCGTTGTTTCTTCAGCGCATTGATCGCATGGATCGTGGGCGCCAGCGCCGGCCATTCGATCGCCGGGATGATGTGCTTGACTTTTTGATAGATCGGCGCGGTTGCTTCCGCAACTTCGGGTGTATAGCGCAGGTCCGGACGGTCCAGTCTGCCGAACCGGTCCAGGGCGGTCAGTCCGCTTGCGATCGGTGCTCCGACGAGTGCGTCAACAGGTGCGCCGACGGGTGCGGATGTCTGGGCAATGGTCATGACGACCTCCCTCTTGTTTGCGGGCCGGAACCAGGGTCCGGTTGCCCGCGCCGTTATTATACTCATATTGAGCATATCAGATGCAAAAGAAAACGGGCACATCGGCCCACACCCTTTTGCTCTTTCAGAGCTTATATAATGGGCGCGCGGTTAAAAATCCATCACTTTCCTGACAATTCTGAGTGCAATTTATTTTCATTATATTTTCCATAAACTTAACATGCATTCATCTGCCCCTCCCTGGTCAGGCAATCGTATGCGCTCTTAGCTGACGCCACCATATCATTCATTCCCAATGTTGATACATCGATCAAAAATACGCGTTTGGTGAAACTTCGTAGCCCGCGTATCTTATCGTAAATTCACGATGGGAGATCTTCGATGACCGCCGCAGAAACACCCGGGCGCACGGGCCCGAACATCCCGCTCGTTATCGGCTGCGGTTGTCTGATCGCCTTGATTTCCTTCGGTCCCCGGTCCGCGATGGGCCTGTTTTTCCAACCCATGACCGAGGCCCGGGACTGGAGCCGCGAGTTGTTCGCCCTCTCGATCGCCCTTCAGAACCTGCTTTGGGGCATCGGCCAGCCGATCGCCGGAATGATGTCGGACCGTTTCGGCACCTGGAAGACGATGACACTCGGCACAGTCCTTTATGCCACCGGCCTCATCCTGATGATCGACGCCCAAAGCGCCGTGGCCCTGCATGTGTCCGCGGGTGTGCTCGTCGGGCTTGGAATCGCCTTTTCGTCCTTTTCGCTGGTTCTTGCCGCTTTCGGGCGCGCCGTGACGCCCGCGCAAAGGTCGCTTGCTTTCGGTATCGGCACGGCGTCCGGGTCTCTCGGCCAGTTTCTGTTCGCCCCGCTGGGCGGAGCGCTGATAGCAAATATCGGCTGGCAGGACACGCTGATCGTCTTTACCGGGCTTGTCGCGCTCATTCCCTTTCTCGCCATTGCGCTCAGGGGCAAGTCGGAGCTGCCCAAGGAAAGCAATCCCGCGCACGAGCAGAAACTGACATCGGCCATGGCGGAAGCCTTCGGCACCCGCGGCTTCATTCTGCTCACCTTCGGCTTCTTCGTCTGCGGCTTTCACGTCGCCTTCATCACGGTTCACCTGCCGCCCTATATCGCGGACCTCGGTCTTGACCCGTCCTGGGGCGCGACGGCAATCGCCCTTATCGGCCTGTGCAATGTCGCCGGGTCGCTGATTTCCGGATATATCGGTGGCCGCTACTCCAAACCGCTGCTCCTGTCGGCGATCTATCTCAGCCGGGCAATCGCGATTTTCGCCTTCATCATGCTGCCGGTTTCCCCATTCTCCGTGCTGGTCTTCGCCGGTGTCATGGGGCTCTTGTGGCTGTCCACCGTGCCGCCGACGACCGGGCTGGTCGCGGTCATGTTCGGCCCGCGCTACATGGCGACCCTGTTCGGCTTCGTCTTCCTGTCCCACCAGATCGGCGCCTTCCTCGGCGTCTGGCTGGGCGGCAAGCTCTATGACGAAACCGGATCCTATGACGGCATCTGGTGGCTGGGCATCGTTCTGGGCATCTTCGCGGCTATCGTCCACTGGCCGATCGAGGAGAAACCGGTGGCGAGACTGGCGCAGCAGGCGGCGGAATGAGGCAGGTCGGACGAAAAGGGGTCTGTCTGGAACACCATGATTTTCGAGAGTTCGGATACCCCCACCCCTCCCCACAAGGGGGAGGGGGATCAGGCTGCGGCGACTGGCATAGCCATTTTACAATTCATGGTCTCTGACACAGGAAGCGCCGCCCCATTCACGGCGGTATTCCCCTCCCCCTTGTGGGGAGGGGTTAGGGGTGGGGGTATCCCACGCTCCGAAGGCAGTTCACTCCGCTTTCTACCGGATCACCCGGCCACCTTGGAGAAATCCGCCACGACATGGGTCGCGTCGCGAATTTCGGCGAGGAGCTGGAGGCGGTTCATGCGCAAAACGGGATCGTCGGCATTCACCAGGATATCCTCGAAAAACCTGTCGACCGGCGCCCGCAATCTGGACAGCGCTTCCATAGCCCCTTCGAAGTCCTCGGCCTTCACCGCATCGGCGGCTTCCGCCCGTGCGGTGTCGATCGCGGCGGCCAGATCGATTTCGGCCTGCTCCTGAAAGTGATCGGCATGCGGCTTGCCCGCGACCGGTGCGGCATCCTTCTTTTCCTCGGCCTTGAGAATGTTGACCGCGCGCTTGTAACCGGCCAGCAGGTTCACGCCGTCGTCGGAGGAAACGAATTTTCCAAGCGCCTCGACGCGCCTGACGACCATCAGCAGGTCGTCCTGGCCGTCAAGGGCGAATATCGCATCGATCAGGTCGTGGCGGGCGCCCTCGTCCTTCAGGTGGACCTTCAGGCGGTCGGCAAGAAACGACAGGAGCTCTTTAGCCAAAACTTCGCTTGACTGACGGTACTCAATATTTGGCTCCTCATCGCTCAAACAGCCATTTCCAGAAGTCAAAAGCTCCACTGCTAGCGCATCATCTAATCCGTCGAGGGTCAACCCTAGCAGATCAACTCTATTGCCGGCGTTATCTTCTGTCTTATAGCTGGTATAAACGGTGCCAGAGAGGTGTTGCTGGAGAGCTATGAGACTATCGTGTCGCAAGAAGATATCCCGCAATGACAGTCGTAAGTTGTTCTCCAGCACGATCCGGATGATCCCCAGAGCCGCGCGGCGCAGCGCGTAAGGGTCCTTGGAACCGGTCGGCTTTTCGTCAATCGCCCAGAAACCGGCGAGCAGGTCGAGCTTTTCCGCAAGGGCCACAGCAACGGCAACGGCGTCGGTGGGCACGCTGTCGCTCGGCCCCTGCGGCTTGTAGTGTTCCTCGATGGCTGTGGCGACGGAAGCATCCTCGCCTTGCGCGGTCGCATAATAGCGGCCCATCAGGCCCTGCAGTTCCGGGAATTCGAAGACCATATGCGAGACGAGGTCGGCCTTGGCCAGTTCCGCGGCGCGTTTCGCCTTCGTCTCATCGGCGCCGACGAGGGGAGCAAATTCGGCGGAGAGTGCGATCAGGCGCTTCACCCGTTCGCCGACGCTGCCGAGCTTTTCGTGAAACTTCACGTCATCGAGTTTCGGCAGGTTGTTGGAGAGCCTGGACTTCAGGTCCGTATCCCAGAAGAAGCGCGCATCGGAAAGCCGGGCCCGGATAACCTTTTCGTTGCCGGCGACAATCATCTTGCCGTCATCCTCGGCGACGAGGTTGGACACAAGCGCGAACCTGTTGGCGAGGCGTCCGGTATTCGGGTTCTTGAGGACAAAGCATTTCTGGTTGACCCGGATGGTGAGCTGAATGCATTCGTCCGGGATCGTCAGAAAGTCCGCATCGAAACTGCCTGTCAGCACCACAGGCCACTCGACGAGGCCGGCCACTTCCTCAAGTAGCCCCGGGTCCTCGACCAGGTCGAGACCCAGAGCCAGCGCCCGGTCCTTGGCGTCGTTGAGAATGATTTCCTTCCGGCGGTCCGCATCCAGCACCACCTTGTGCTTTTCAAGCCCGGTCGCGTAGTCGTCGAAACGGCGGACGGCGAAGGACTCGTTGGCGAGGAAGCGGTGGCCGCGCGTGGTCTTGCCCGCCTGAATGCCGTCGAATTCGAACGGCACGACATCCGGATCTTCCGTTTCCGGACCGAAGGTCGCGATGATGGAATGCAGCGGACGCACCCAGCGGGTCGAAGTCGATCCCCAGCGCATGGATTTCGGCCACGGAAAATTGCGCAGGATCCCGGGCATGAATTCGGCGATGATGTCGATAGCAGGCCGGCCCGGTTTCTCGATCACCGCCACATAGAACTCGCCCTTTTTCGGGTCGCTATGAATTGACGCTTCTTCCACCAAGGAAAGACCGGCGCCCCGCAGAAAGCCCTCGACGGCTTTTTCCGGAGAACCGACGCGCGGTCCCTTGCGTTCTTCGCGGGTTGCGGCGGAACCGGCCGGAACGCCCGCCACATGCAGCGCCAGACGCCGCGGCGTGGCGAAAGCCTTGGCGCCCTCATAGGGCAGACCCGCCTCCACCAGGGCATTGGTCACAAGGGATTTGAGATCTTCGGCCGCCTTGCGTTGCATACGGGCCGGAATTTCTTCGCTGAACAGCTCAAGCAGAAGATCGGGCATGAAGATTAGGGCCTTCGGTCTTGGCGGGACGCCACGGAAAATGGGTTGCGCGTCCGTTACCAAGTCATTGACCTCTTGTCACCCCCTTTCCCTTCCCACCGGGCACCGTCTCAGCAAGGCTTTGTCTCCCTATACTTGAAAATCCGTTTTCGCCCTTCATCAGCAAATACATGCGAAATTCAAACACAGTCTAGCTTCAGAATTTTTCAGGATCATCCAGGGTATGGACTGAGCCCGTCACCCTGCGCGACAGGCCGGGGCAGGCTCAGCCGCCCAGGAACAGCAGTATTATCAGCGCGTTCGCCAGATCGACAAAAAACGCGGAGACCAGCGGCAGGATGAGGAACGCCTGCGTCGCCGGGCCGTAGCGCTTGGTGACCGCGGTCATGTTGGCAATGGCTGTCGGCGTTGCTCCAAGGGCGAAGCCGGCAAAACCCGCGCCGAGAACCGCCGCGTTGTAATCCCTGCCCATGAGGGGAAAGACGGCCAGAATGATGAAAAGCGCTGCGATGACGATCTGCATGAACAGGATCAGCAGCATCGGCCCGGCCAGCCCGGCAAGGGTCCAGAGCTGCAGGCTCATCAGCGACATGGTCAGAAAGATCCCAAGCGCCAGATCGGAGATCACCGCGAGCGACTGCGACCCCGCGGGCCAGGTCATCTTGCGGAACACCAGGGGAACGGAGTTGGACAGCACGATGCCGCAGAACAGGCAGACGACAAAGACCGGCAAATCCAGACCGACACCCACCTCCAGGGCCTCCTGAAGCCCAACGCCGAGCGCGATTGCAACGTTCAGTACCAGCAGGGAGCGCATCAGACCCGTATGGGTGACCCTGGCGTCCGCTTCGCGGGCGGTCTCGATACCGATAATGGGCGCTTCCTGCGGGCGGCCGGGATCCGGCTTCGCCCCTCGTTTCTCGATCAGGTAATTTCCGATCGGGCCACCCAGCAGACTTGCGGCAACAAGGCCGAGCGTTGCCGTGGCCGCGCCGATTTCCACCGCCCCCGCAACCCCGTAGTCGGCCACCAGCTTCGGGCCCCAGGCGATCGCCGTGCCGTGTCCGCCGACAAGGGAAACCGTTCCGCCCAGAAGGCCGAAGCCGACCGGCAGCCCCAGCACCGCGGCGATCGACGTGCCGACGACGTTCTGCAGCAGCATATAGCCGACGGTCAGGCACAGCAGGATCAACAGCGGCTTGCCGCCCTTGACCAGGTCTCCGAAGCGGGCATTCAATCCGATCGCGGTGAAGAAGCAGTAGAGCAGATAGTCCCGCGACTGCAGGGAGAAGCTGATTTCGGTATCGAGGGCAAGGAAGACAATGAATGCCAGCACGGCCACCAGCAATCCGCCGGAAACCGGTTCAGGGATATTGTAATGGCGCAGAAACGGGATTTTCTTGTTCAGCCGGACACCGAGGAAATAAACCAGGATCGCCAGGTTGAAGCTTACGAATTCGCTGAGCGGCAGCGCCTCTTCCGTCATCTTCCCACCTGCATTTCATGCGGCCTCCGACAACGGGCACACTCGGGCTCAATTCAATCTTCCCCAGGGTGAATATGCAAGCGGTTTACCAGCCGCCACCGCCTCCCCCGCCGCCGCCGCCGCCGGAAGACCCGCCGGAAGAGCCACCCGAGAAGCCCGAACTGGAGGATTTGGGCGCGGGCAGCGACGAGCGGAAGGATCCGGCCATGGAACTTGCGGTCGAGCCGATGCTGTCGGAAATGTCACGCGCATCGAAGGTTCTTCCCGAATACCAGTTCGGGTGATAGCTGGCCGCTGCCGCCGCCCCGGCGGCCGTTGCCAGCCAGCCTTCGAAGGCCTTCGTCCATGGTCTTTCGACGCCCAGCGCGACCGCATAGGGCAGAAGCTCCTCGAAATGGCCGGTGCTCATATCCGGCGCATCGCTCATATTGAGGCGGTCCTGTTCGGCAACGGTCAGATAGAGCCTGAGACCCTCGATTTCGTCGAGCGCCTGACGCCCCACCACGGTCGGAGCGCCCATCAGGAAAAAGAACAGGATGTTCAGCGCAATCAGCGCCGCCGCGATGAACGGGAAGACGGGAACGGTTTCAAAGCCGCCGGTAAACTGAAACGCACCGGCCGCCGCCGCGAAAATGGCAACACCGAAAATGCCGAAGATCAGCGCTATGCGCAGCTTCATGTCGGCAACACGGATAACGTCCCTTCCAATCGACACGGAGACGAACGAAGCAAAAATGGAAAACACCATGAAAATGATCACGAAATTGGACTGATCGTTCTGAAGTGTTCCATAGACGAGCAGGGCGACAATGGCGGCGAGGCTCAGAAGGACACCCACGATAAGAAAGATCCTGTTGGATCTGAAAAAGACGTTGCGGCTTTCCTTTTCTATGGCACTGCGGAATTTCGACCCGAGCGTGATGATCGACTTGCCGTGGCGTTTGTCGAGCTTCAACGGACGTTTGCGCTTGCTCAGATAGCTTTCCAGGACAGCCTCCCCCTTCGGCAGCCCGAAGCCGGCAATGCGGCCCTTCTCCGCCGTCAGGGTCAGTGTCACGTCGCCGTCGTCCTCCTTCAGCCGCAGGCGCTTCTTGACCGCCAGATTGAGGCAGGCGGCAGACAGCGCCACCCAGCCGCCCTTGGCGAAGCCGCGGTTGGCGATATAGGTGCTGAGAGCCGGCGAGATCCCGGTGGGTGGTTTGAACCTGGGAAACACAACGCCGCGATGCGGGTCCCGGCCGACGAACCACCAGGCAAGAAGATAATAGAAGAGGACGAAGCTTATCCCCACGCCCCCGATCAGTTCCGAGCGGTAGTCACTGAGGAAATAGCGGAACTGTTCGGCTTCCGACGGCGGCCGGATTGCGCCCTTGGGAAATTTCACGGCAACCGTCAGCCCCGAATAGTACCAGAGAACCTTTGTGGTCGAGAAAATCACCTCCCGCCCGTCTTCGGCGGTATGCGCTTCAAAATCCTTGCCGGTTTCGCCGCGTCTGCCGGTAAAGGCGGTCCAGCCGGTGGCTTTGACGCCCTTTGGCAAAACGATCCGGGCAATCACCTCGTCTATCGGAAAGGCCCACTCGTTGCCGGTCGCGTTCCAGTAAACCTCGTCGTGATCATCGAAAAACCGGATCTGCCGGTCGGTTTCGTATTCTATCGTGTATGTGTAGTCGCCCGGTTCCAGCAGCACGTGCTCCTCACCGATATAGATGCGGATACCTTTGCTGTTGCGTCTGGTGAAATGCGGGGCCGGCTGCCCGTCCTGCTTCACGGAAAGCAATTTGAAGCCGACCTCGTAGAGGCGGCCGTTCGGTCCCTCCGCCTGCAACGGAAAATCCCGGAAGATCCCCCGCTCGATCTTGTCGCCCTCCGCCTTGACGGTGATCGTTTCCGTAACGCTCAAGGTGCCGTCCCCGGCGACCTCGACAGTCGAGACATAGCGTTTTATCCGCTCCTCGGCGTGGGAATTGCTCCCGGCAACGATCACGAGAAACAGCACCGCGAGGCCGCGTATGAAAGAACGGCAGGATGTCATGGCAAGGCCTCCCGGGATCTGTAAATGCTTAAAACGCGACCTTGGGCACGGCCCTTTCGGCTTCGTCCTCGATCTCGAAATAGTCTGCTTTTTCAAATTTGAACCGGCTGGCGATCAGGTTGGAGGGAAAACTCTCCACCGCCACATTCAGTCCACGGACGGCACCGTTGTAATAGCGGCGGGCCATCTGGATGGCGTTTTCGATTTCATCCAGAGACTGGTGCAGATCGGAAAAATTGCGGCTGGCCTTCAGATCCGGATAAGCCTCGGCCACCGCAAAGAGCCTGCCCAGCGCAAGGGAGAGCTGTCCTTCGGCTTCGGCACGGCCCGCGACGTCGTCCCGGGACAACGAGTTGGCGCGCGTGCGCAGATCGGTGACCTTGTCCAGCGTCTCCGTTTCGTGGGTGGCATACCCCTTGACCGTTTCCACCAGATTGGGAACCAGATTGGCCCGGCGCTTGAGCTGGACATCGATGCCACTCCAGCCTTCCTGCACCATCTGCCGTTTGCGGACGAGAGCGTTGTAAAGAACGACTGCAAAAACCGAGAGAGCGACCAGAAATGCAAGAATGAACCAGGCGATCATGAAACCCTCCGAGAAATTTGATCGAAGGCTACCCACTGCACCCGGGCTTGTCATCCTGTTCCAATGCCCTGCCCGGTTTCAAACGACAAACTGTAATCTGCAACACACCCCAGCCGTTTATCCGCCGGCCCTGTTGTCATAGCCGACACCGCCGGCTTCCGTTTCCAGGAAGGCCGCACCGCAGGCCTTGGCGAGTTCGCGGACGCGCAGGATGTAGCTCTGGCGCTCGGTGACCGAGATCACGCCGCGCGCGTCGAGCAGGTTGAACGCGTGGCTTGCCTTGATGCACTGGTCATAGGCGGGCAGCACCACCTGGTGCACGTTTGCCCCCGCCGCCTCGCGCGCCCTGGCGCCCGCATCGAGAAGCGCCTTGCATTCCGTTTCCGCGTCCTTGAAATGCCGGAACAGAATTTCGGTATCCGCGTGCTCGAAATTATGCCTGGAATATTCCTGTTCGGCCTGCAGGAAGACATCGCCATAGGTGACCTTTTCGTCGCCTTGCCTGCCGTTGTAGTTGAGCTCGTAAACGTTGTCGACGCCCTGGATATACATGGCAAGGCGTTCAAGACCGTAGGTCAATTCGCCCGAGACCGGCGTGCATTCAAAGCCCGCCACCTGCTGGAAATAGGTGAACTGGGAGACTTCCATGCCGTCGCACCAGCACTCCCAGCCGAGCCCCCACGCACCGAGGGTCGGGCTTTCCCAGTCGTCCTCGACGAAACGGATGTCGTGCACCTTGGGATCAAGCCCGATGGCATAAAGCGAATTCAGGTAGAGGTCCTGCAAGTCCGGCGGCGACGGCTTTAGGATCACCTGAAACTGGTAATAGTGCTGCAGCCGGTTGGGATTCTCGCCGTAGCGGCCGTCGGTTGGGCGGCGGGACGGCTGCACATAGGCCGCCTTCCACGGGCGCGGACCGAGCGAGCGCAAGGTGGTGGCCGGATGAAACGTCCCGGCGCCGACTTCCATGTCATAGGGCTGGAGAACGACACAACCCTGGTCGGCCCAGTAACGCTGCAGGGTCAGGATCAGGCCCTGGAAGGAATTTTCCGGACGCATATGCGCCGGGAGAGTTTCGCTCGACATGAAGGACTTCCGCAAATGTGCTGGGCCGGTGAGACAAGATCCGCCGTTTCGGGGCGAGAGGTGCCACGATGCGCGCGGAACGTCAAGACAGGCAGGCCGGGCCTGCTTATAGCCACCGGTCCCAAATCCGGTTGACTGTTTCAGTCTGTCCGCATTCCCTTTCAGCGAAACAGGATTGACGCCGCAACGGCCGGCACGTATCAAGCGGGTCCGGTTTCAGACACCTGCCGCCCGCGGACGCTGCCGTCCTGGTGAAGATCTGACTTTGACGACTTTTTTCTGCTCCATGCATTTCGTGCTGGTGGCAATGCGGGCCCCTCCTCCTTTGCGAAATGTCACGAACGGAGACAGGAATGTCGTCTGACACTTTCCGCATGAACGTCTATACGCAGGGGCCGCTGGCCGGCACCCTCGCCAGGACCGCCCTGCCGATCATCTTCGTCATGAGCATGAACGGCCTGCTCACGGTGGCAGATGCCGTTTTTCTCGGCATCTTCGTCGGCCCCGACGCCCTCAGCGCCGTCACGCTGATGTTCCCGGCCTATATGCTGCTGGCCGCGCTCGCGACGCTTGTGTCCAGTGGCATGTCGAGCGTACTCGCCAGACACCTTGGCGGCGGGCGGACCGAGGCCACGCAAGCCGTCTTCGCAGGGGCTCACTGGCTGGCGCTCTGCATATCCGCCCTGGTCATCGCGCTTTATCTGATCCTGGGCCGGGACATGACGTTCGCGGCGGCGGAAGGATCGGCCCGGATTGCCGGCATGGCCTACACATATCTGTCGATCACCGTCTGGTTTTCGCCGCTCCTGTTGGTGCTTTCCATCAATGCCGACGCCTTGCGCAATGAAGGCCGGGTGACACTGATGGCAGGTCTGAGCCTGTTTGTTTCGGTGGTGAATATCGGCTTCAATTTCGTGCTGGTCGGCATACTCGACTTCGGCGTTGCCGGCACCGCTTACGGAACCGCGCTCGCGCAATTGCTCGCTTTTGCCCTGCTGCTCGGTTTCCGGCTGCGCGGCCGGACGGTTCTGAAACCCGGCGCGCTGGTCAGGTTCCCGCCATTTGCGCAATGGTCCGCCATTCTGGCCCTGGGCGCTCCCCAAAGCCTGAGTTTCATGGGGATCGCGCTCGGTTCCGCGGCAACCTTCGCGATGCTGCAGCACATGGAAGCTCCCGGCTACGAAACCACCGTGGCGGCTTTCGGGATCATAACGCGCATCATGACATTCGCGTATCTGCCGTTTCTGGGGCTCACCCAGGCGCTTCAGGCAATGATCGGCAACAATTACGGCGCCGGGCTCTGGCGGCGCTCGGACGATACGCTGCGTCTCGGCCTCGCCGCAGCACTCCTCTATTGCGTGAGCGTGCAGATGGTCCTGTCGCTCTTCGCTGGCCCGATCGGGCTCATGTTCGTGGCAGATCCGGCGGTCGCCGGCGAGGTTGCGCGCATCCTGCCGACAATGACCGCGCTCTATTTCGCGGCAGGGCCTCTGCTTGTCGTCGCGATGTATTTTCAGGCTGTGGGAGATGCCGGGCGTGCGGCCCTCCTGAGCCTTGCCAAACCCTATCTGTTCTTTCTGCCGCTTGTCCTCGTACTGCCACTCCTGGCAGGTGAGAGCGGCATCTGGCTTGCCAGTCCTCTGGGCGAGGCTCTGCTGGTCCTGCTGACGCTGACAATGCTGACCGTCAGGGCCCGTAACGGTCCGGCGCGGTGGGGATTGTTCCTGGCGGCGGCCACAGAATAGAGCATGTTTGATGCCGGGCGTGGGCTGACCGGCCCAGCCCGCCTACGCCTTCGGCTTGTATTTGCCGCTTTCGGGATCCAGGATCAGCTTGGTTCCACGGCCATTGGGATCGGCCTTCGCCGCTGCCCTGGAGATGTGATTTTCCACTTCGGCCATCTTGCGCTTGAGCCGCTGCACGATCCAGTACCCCCCCACCGCGAGCGCGGCCACACCTATCAATTCAGTCATAATCGTTCCCCTTTATGGCCTTCCGCGGATACAGCACTCAGTCCGATCATAGACCATAGCGCATCCAGAGCGACCTGTTTTCAATTGCCGAGATCAAATCCTCACCAAGGCCCTCCGTCAGCCTTTGGCCGGACAGTCCCAGACCAAGACCGGTCCTGCGGCCGAAAAGGCCACGCGGCGCCGAAATCAGCCTGGGCTCTGCTTTTTCGCCGTAGCGTTCCTTCAACACGCTTCTGACATCTCCGATGGCATCGGCCAGACCAAGCTGAATGGCAGTGCGCCCAGTCCAGAACTTGCCGCTGAACAGATCCGGATCGTCGGTCAGAACGTCTCCGCGGCGCGATTTGACGAGGTCGACGAACGTCTCGTGAATTTCCTGCTGCAGGCCTTTCAGATATTCGACATCTTCCGGCACTTCCGGCTGAAACGGATCGAGAATGACTTTCTTCTCGCCTGCGGTATACACGCGACGTTCGACGCCGATCTTGCCGATCATTTCCGTGAAGCCGAATCCGGCGGCCACCACCCCGATCGAGCCGACGATCGAGGACGGATCGACAAAGATTTCATCGCCAGCCAGGGAAATCAGATAGCCGCCGCTGGCCGCGACGTCCTCGACGAAGACCAGGACGTCCTTTTCCTTCTCCTTCGCCAGATCGCGAATCCGTTTGAAGATCAGGCGCGACTGGACGGGGGACCCTCCCGGCGAATTGACGATCAGCGCAACGGCGGGAGCCTTTTTCACCGAAAACGCCTTCTCCAGGGGCAAGGCCACGGTCGACAGGGAAAGGCTGGACCGCATGGGTCCGGGCGTGGCGATTGTGCCCTGAAGGCGGACGACCGGAATGACCGTCTTGTCGTCACGCAAGGGTTTGGGGAGAAAACTGCGTATGGTTGAAAACACTCGGAAACAGCCTCGCTGGATCAACCTGCGTTCGTAAGGGACCACGAATGCGGAAGAGTTGATCGATTTCAATATTCTAACGCATTATATCTGCGTTATTCTAGCGCATCATGTCTGCGTTCGTCCGGGAAAAACCGGATCATGCGTTCCATCCGATATATGTATCGCGCGGTGACTTGCAAAGGCTCCCGGGTCGTTAAAAGCGCAAGCGATACACCCTGGATGCAAACAACGGGCTCGGGTCAAGTACCCAAAGCGCGTATCGGTTATCTCTGCTTCGGGCCATATGGGTTTTGCCGGACCGGTTTTTCGGCTGCCACATTTTGCGCAACCGCTTTTACGATGCCAAGCCTGAAACGAGGGTTAGAGCGTGTCGCGTTAAATTGAATTCAGGAAATCGCCCGAACGCATTTGCAATGCAAACGCTGCCTCGGGCGTCTTCCTAAATCCATGAATCCGCTTAAACGCAACACGCTCTAACGCCCCGGAAGAGGGCCTTTCGCTGCATACCGTCCGGGTGATCCACCGTTTTTAAAGAATAATCCGGGTCCGCGGCTTGCCGCACATCAGCAGACCTGCTCACGAAAAGGAATACTCCCTGACAGCTTTGTATCTTGAGATAACTTTACGGAATGCTCTACGCATCGATGCGATACCGAACACCCATACCGCAAGTGGAAACGGTTAAACCGGGTTCAGTTCGGCGCGGACTTGCGCCTGACACCGAATCCGGACGCATCCCGTTTTTCCTGCATGCCTGTTTTTTCGGGAAGATCCGGCGGGCGAAGACGTTTCTGGTTGAACTCCTGCCCGTTCGAGAACTGCCAGATCAGTTTCACGCCCGCGAATTCAGGCGAGCGCCAGACGATTTCTCCTGTCACCGGCATATCCAGTCCCGGGATTTGAAGCTGAATGTTCTTGGGCAGTTTTTCGAGCCGTCGACTTGCCAGGCGGCAGCCGGACTGGCTTGCATCGACGATCTCACATCTGACCCCGTCCTGCGACCCGCGGCCGCTGACCAGGGCCGGAATGGCGACCTTGCGCCTGCGTTCGCGGCGCTTTTCAACAATGGTGCTGTTTGCGAATTCGAAGGACACCAGGATTTCGGAATCCAGGATTTCCCTGACCCTGCCCTTGATCATCTGATCGAAACCGGCAAGGCGCAGACCGATGGTCTTTCCCAGTTCCTTGTGAGCGTTTGTGAGAACGCGGCACCCCCTGCTGCTGAAGCCAGAGGCCGACGTCTCCTCGCACTCCAGGGTGTCGAAGTCCAGGACCAGTATATGCAGAACCGCGCGTTCTGGAATGTTGATGTCCGGCCCTGTCAAATTGCCCTCTTCAAATAGCGTGGTCAGGCTGTTCGGCTTCACAAACAGGAATTGGGAAGCCTACGCCACTAAAAAGACATGTTACTTTTAACAATAAATAAATCTACGAGTGAAAAACGCCGGTATCCGCGCGGAGAATTCAGCATTTCAAAGGTTTTTTTCGCCTTCTTTTGAATGGTTTAAGCACCATTGTTGCAACTCGAAGAATAAATGAAAAATTTTAAGTTATGAGTTGCAATACCTCTTCTCACCGCCCCTGATTGGAAAGCAACGCCTCCCTGATGGAGAGGAAGTCTCGCCAGGAAAGCCGCTTTTCCAGCGGACTGCGGAGGAGATAGGCGGGATGGTAGGTGGCAATGGCGGCGATTTCCCTGCCATTGCCGGGATAGGTCATCCAGCGGCCGCGCATTTTGCGGATACCGTCCTGAACGCCCAAAAGTGTTTTCGCGGAAGCCGCGCCGAGAAATACAAGCACATCAGGATTGACCAGTTCGACCTGCCTTTTGATAAAGGGTTTGCAGATCTCCGTTTCCTGTGGTGTCGGGGTTCTGTTCCCGGGCGGGCGCCAGGGAACGACATTGGCGATATAAACGGCTGTCCTGTCGATCCCGATCGCCGCCAACATCCGGTCGAGCAACTGGCCGGAGCGGCCTACAAACGGCTTGCCCTGAAGATCCTCGTCCCGGCCCGGCGCTTCGCCGACGAACATCAGCTTGGCCTGCGGATTGCCATCGGCGAAAACCAGCTTTTTCGCGGTCAGTTTCAAATTGCACCCGTCAAACGCCTCAAGGCACCGCCGCAGTTCGTCCAGCGTAGCGGCCGAGGCGGCCAGATCGCGCGCGGCGGCGATGATCTCCCTGTCCGGCAGCACGGCAGGCTGGCCCGCCCCGGGTCCCTGCCCGATTGCCGGTGCTGCAGAGGAAGGCATAACTGGGGTTGTGGCGGGCGCAGTGACGATTGCGGGCGCAGGCTGCGGCGGAACGCCGGATACGTGTTGGCGGCCGCCGGCAAGAGCGGTTCCCGCCTGCCCGGCATGCGGCGTCGGCGCCATCTGGTTTTGCAGACGCTGCGCGGCTTGTTCACTCGTCAGGTTAAACCAGTCGACCGGCCGGTCACCCAAAAAGCAATCCACGCCCGAAGCGGTATAAAAATCCAGCAGAGCTTCAATCTGGCGTAAATCATGCGGGTGTTGTTGCATATGAACTGCTTCCGGCGGCGGAGTTCAGGGTACGAACTCATCGTATTTTGCTTTCAGATCGTACCCTAGCCGGATGACCGCTGAGAACAAGAACCCAGACCGGGGTTGATGTCCGGCGGACCGGTTTTCCAGATCCTGTGCACATGTCTTTTGGACTTTTTTCACAAAACTTACGTTTACGTAAGCGTAATGACTGCTCTTGACGGGTCCGGCCCGCTTTGGTCTATCTGAGCTTCATTCTAGAGAGAAAAGGGTGCCCGAATTCGCATACGGCCATGAAAAATGTCGTGTTTTGCGCTGCAAAATGAGGCAAACAGGACAAAGAGGCGTGGCCCCTTCGGGCAAAGGGAGACAAAAATGAGCGAACAGGAAGCGCTTGGCGAACGCGAGAGCATGGACGTGGATGTCGTGATCGTGGGCGCCGGTCCCGCAGGACTTGCGGCCGCCATCCGGCTGAAGCAGATTGCAATCGAAAAGGGTGAAGAACTCAGCGTGGTGGTTCTGGAAAAGGGATCCGAAGTCGGTGCCCATATCCTGTCCGGCGCCGTCATCGATCCGATCGCCCTCGACCGGTTGCTCCCGCAATGGCGGGAAGAAGAGACGCCGATCAAGACGGCGGTGACGGAGGACCATTTCCTGATCCTCGGCCCGGCGGGATCGCTGCGCCTGCCCAACATGTTCATGCCGAAACTGATGAGCAATCACGGCAATTACATCGTCTCGCTTGGAAATGTCTGCCGCTGGCTCGCCGAAAAGGCCGAAGCGCTCGGTGTTGAAATCTATCCGGGATTCGCGGCGGCCGAACTGCTTTATGACGATGAGGGCCGGGTTGCCGGGGTTGCCACTGGCGACATGGGAATCGGCAGGGACGGCAAGCCGAATGCCATGTTCACCCGAGGCATGGAACTGCGCGGGAAATATACCCTGATCGGCGAAGGCGCGCGCGGGTCTCTGGCCAAGGTACTCATCGAGAAATTCGGGCTCGCCCGCGACAGCGACGTGCCAAAATTCGGGATCGGCATAAAGGAACTCTGGCAGGTCGATCCGGAAAAGCACAAACTTGGCCTGGTGCAGCATTCCTTCGGCTGGCCGCTGGATGGCAAGACCGGTGGCGGTTCCTTCCTCTATCATCTGGAAGACAATCAGGTGGCCGTCGGTTTCGTCGTCCATCTCAACTACGAAAACCCCTGGCTCTCCCCTTTTGACGAGTTCCAGCGCTTCAAGACACATCCGGCAATCCGCGACACATTCGAGGGTGGCAAGCGTATTTCCTATGGTGCGCGCGCAATCACCGAAGGGGGCTATCAGTCCGTGCCGAAGCTGTCCTTCCCCGGCGGTCTGCTTATGGGGTGTTCGGCCGGCCTGGTGAATGTGCCGCGCATCAAGGGCTCTCACAACGCAATGCTGTCCGGCATGCTTGCCGCGGAAGAAGTGATGGCGGCCATCGGGCGCGGGGAGGCTCATACGGAGCTCAGCAATTTCGACACGGCCTGGCGCGAAAGCCCGATCGGCGAGGATCTGAAGAGGGTCCGCAACGCCAAGCCGCTATGGTCCAGATACGGGACCTTGCTCGGCGTTGCCCTTGGCGGCCTCGATATGTGGACCAACGAACTGTTCGGCTTTTCCTTATTCGGCACCCTGAAGCACGGAAAAAGGGATCGCGACACGCTGAAGCCCGCGAAAGATTGCAAAAAGATCGACTATCCGAAACCGGATGGCGTGATTTCCTTCGACAAGCTGTCCTCGGTCTTCCTGTCGAATACCAATCACGAAGAGGATCAGCCCATCCATCTCAAGGTGGAGGATCCCCACTTGCAGAAGACATCGGAGCACGATGTCTTTGCCGGCCCGTCGAGCCGCTACTGCCCGGCCGGCGTCTACGAATGGGTGGAAGAAGGCGAGGATGCCCCAAGGTTTCAGATCAACGCCCAGAATTGCGTCCACTGCAAGACCTGCGACATCAAGGATCCGAACGGCAACATTACCTGGACAGTTCCGGAAGGCTCCGGCGGTCCGAACTACCCGAACATGTAGAAACATACGGGAGAGCCACGGATTCCGCGGCTTTTCTTTTATGCTGGAGTGAAAAAACAAGCGGCACCGGGAAGGAAACCTTCCCGGTGCCGAAGTCTTGTGGCCGATGGGTCGATTCAGGCTGGCTTTTGTGGGGGACCAGCCTGTTGCGGTTATCATTCGCACACGGCGAGGTAAGCAGATGCGCCGCGCATCCGCGTACCGTTGCGCGAAGTCCGCGCCACAAGGTGTTTGCCTGAATTGAACGCCAGGCAATTATTTTTTTGGGGTCAGGATCTAGATAGAGCCGACGTGCACAATATTTTTGCCAGATTGGATCTGGATTATCTTGGGGTTCGTATTTGTTAAATCACATTAACCAAACCCTCACTGGAAGTGGAGATAACCTTACGTGGTGGTAAGGTCAACCGAATAATAAACGTGATAAAATTAAACTATGACTCCAAAAAGGTATTTTATACCAAGTGGTCAAATTCTGATCGTGCCCGAATAACTTGCAAACAATAAAATCTGAGAAAACGCCACCAGGTAAGTAACGCGAAGAAACGTCTTGAAGCTCCCCAGGGGAAGAGGCCCACACATTTTTCTCATATTTTTCTGTATTTTATTCCCCCGGCAACCCACTTTCCCCGCCATAGATTTTTTCTATGTCACAATAAATAAAGAATATAAACCATCCAATTCTTTGAAACCAAAGCATTAATGGGATCGCCTCCAGCACAATCAAATCCGTTGTGGAGCCTCGAAACCCGGTCTAAATCTCCAATGTCACTATAAGCTTCTGATTTATATACGCTTATAGCTTTTCCACACACGCAGACCGGGTAAAACAGTTATGATTGCGCATTCATGTTTGTTAATCTAGGTTCACTTTTAACGGGATGGATCCGGCTGAACGTCAAGAAAGCCTTGATTGTTTTCAGCAACGATCCCGAGAAAATATCAGATCTGACTGTGGCTATGCGGTCAGATGCCTTGTGGGCAGAAAGTATACGGATCCATATTTGAGCCTCGGCGGGTTCGGAGACGGTTGTTCCCGGCTTTCAAAAACACACTCAGATTGGTTGTGCGCCTGTCTGGGTCCCATCGACCACAAGGCTTAGCACCGGGAAGGCCACTTCCCGGTGCATTTTTTTTGGCCTGATACATAGGGTAATTCCCCTGTCAAATCCGTAGCTGAGGCTGAGCGGTGTCAAAGTAAAAAAAAACCTCCCGAACTCAGACGAGTGCGGGAGGCTTCTCCATTTTCAGCTCAATCAGCTTTTAGATCTCCAATCGATACCGATTGGAGATCTGTTGCGCCAAAGCGTGTCGCGTTAAATTGAATTCAGGAAATCGCCCGAACGCATTTGCAATGCAAACGCTGCCTCGGGCGTCCTCCTGAATCAATGAATCCGCTTAAACGCGACGCGCTCTATGCCGCGCTCTTGCGGCCGTTGGTGCGCCTGCGATTCTGACGCCGGGCCTGCTCGCGGTTGTCGTTGTCGTTGGGAGACCCGACGCGTTTGCCGAAGGATTTCTTCCCGCCCGGCTTGTTGCCACCGCGGTTGCCGCCACCGCCACGCTTCAGCTTGACCGCGGCCGACAACGGCGGAACTTCACCACTGGCCACGGCAATGTCGATGCCGATCAGCTTTTCGATCTGACGGAACAGACCGATTTCTTCCGGTGCGCACAGGGCGACCGCCTCGCCTTCAGCGCCTGCACGTGCCGTCCGTCCAATCCTGTGGACATAGGCTTCGGCGACTTCCGGCAATTCGAAATTGTAAACATGGCTGACGCCGGGAATGTCGATGCCGCGGGCAGCAACGTCGGTTGCCACCAGCACGTTGATCTTGCCCTCACGCAGCTCGCGAATCGCCCGCTCGCGCTGATTCTGGCTCTTGTTGCCGTGAATAGAGCCCGCGGCGATACCGCTTTGCGCCAGCTTGCGCATAAGCCGCTCCGCACCGTGCTTGGTGCGGCAGAAGACCAGCGACATGCCGTCCGGTTTCGACTTCAACTGGTCGACCAGGAAATCGCCTTTGGAGTTCTGGTCCATGAAATGAACGGACTGCGTAACCTTGTCCGCGGTCTTGCCCACCGGCGAGACTTCCACTCGCTCGGGATTGCGCAGGTAGGACTGAGCCAGTTCATTGATCTGCTTCGGCATGGTCGCGGAAAAGAGCATCGTCTGACGGTCTTTCGCGACCAGGCCGGAGATGCGGCGCAACGCGTGGATGAAGCCGAGATCCAGCATCTGGTCTGCTTCGTCGAGAACGAGATAGGAGGCTGACTTAAGATCGACCGCCTGGCGGTCAACCAGATCGAGAAGCCGGCCCGGGGTCGCGACCAGAATATCGGTGCCCTTGGAAAGGCGCTTGACCTGACCGTTGATCGAGACGCCGCCAACGACGGCGGTGACACGCAACGGGGTGTTTCTCAAAAAGGAAATCAGGTTTTTGGCGATCTGGTTCACCAGTTCGCGGGTCGGCGCCAGAATGAGGGCGCGGGCGCCCTTCGGCCGGGCTCTTTGGTTGTCTGCAAGAAGGCTGTCGATCAGTGGCAGTCCGAAGGCCGCCGTTTTGCCTGTTCCGGTCTGGGCCAGACCCATGAGGTCACGGCCTTCCAGGATCAACGGGATCGCTTTTTGCTGGATCGGAGTCGGTTCGTCGTAGCCGTTATCAGCAACAGCGCTCAGCATGCCGTCGGACAGTCCCAGGCTTTGAAAGTCGGTCAATATAAATTCCTTGGTTCGGGCATGACAAACACACCCGGATAACCGCCGGAACGTATCCTTGCGGTTCGTTTTTGGAGTGCGGCAGCCGAATCGTTTGGATAAACGGGCTCTTCGCCGCCAGACCCTCGCGTGACATGGGAACTGGTTGGACCCCTCATTGGGCCCTTGTCTGCAACCGACAAGCGGCTGCCCTTGGAAACACTATGGTTTAAATAAATAAGGGCGCGCTGTCTGCTCACGCGGCAGCGGTTACATGCCGCTATATCGGCTTAGCCAGTTGAAAAGTCAAGCGGAGATACTGCATTGCATCAAAACCCATGATGTCCCGTCGCCGCAATCACGGCTTCAGGCGGATCAGCCGTCCATCGCCGCTGTCGGTCAGAACATAGATGAAACCGTCCGGCCCCTGGCGCACATCGCGGATGCGTTCGCCAAGATCCACCAGGAGTTTTTCCTGCGAGACGACCGTCGCACCGTCAAGCTCAAGTCTCGCCAGATGCTGGCCGCGCAAGGCACCGACCAGGAGATTTCCCTGCCAGTGCGGATAGGCGTCGCCGGTCACGAAAGTCATGCCGGAGGGGGCGATCGACGGGTCCCAGAAATGGATCGGCTGCTCCATGCCTTCCTTTTCGGTGCCTTCGCCGATCTTTTCACCCGAGTAGTGCCGGCCGTAGGAAATCACCGGCCAGCCGTAGTTCCGGCCTGCCTCGGGAATATTCACCTCGTCGCCGCCGCGAGCGCCATGCTCGACCGTCCAGAGTTCACCGGTCTGCGGGTGGACCGCGGCGGCCTGCGGGTTGCGGTGACCGATCGACCAGATTTCCGGCCTGTAACCGTCGCGCTCCAGGGACGGGTTGCCGGAAGCCGGTTCGCCGTTCGGGGTCAGTCGCAGCACGGACCCCGCATGATCGGACGGGTCCTGCGCCCGGGCTCCGTCGCCCCGTTCGCCGATTGTCATGAACAGGTGCCCGTCGGGCGCAAAGGCCAGCCTCGAGCCGAAATGACGGCCGCCGTAAGCCTTGTTGTTACCGGTAAAGATCGTCCTGCCGTCCTCGAGCCGGTAGCCGCCTTCCTGCGAAACAAGTCTCGCCCTGAACAGCGACGTCCCCGCCCCTTCCGTAGACCCTTGCGAGAAGCTCAGGAAGATCGTGCCATCCGTCTTGAAATCGGGGCTGAGGACAATGTCCAGCAGGCCGCCCTGTCCCTGTGCAAAGACTTCCGGCGTGCCCGGCACGACACTTTGATGGCCTTCCCCGGATACGAATTTCAGCAACCCGTCCCGTTCGGTCACCAGGTAACCGCCATCGGGTAGAAATGCGACGCTCCAGGGATAGGACAGGCCGTCGGTCACCGTTTCCAGAGTAACGGCGGATCGGGCCGTTGCCGCCGTCGTCGCCATCGAGCCCGCCGCCAAAAGAGCCGCGACCAGCGTGAAGACAGATATCTTTCTCAATATCATTTCAGGCCCTTCCCGACTCCAAGTCACTCCCTTTTCAGATAGAGGCATCGCGCGAGATGTACAGCCGGAAGGTCCTCAAAAATCGGAGAGGTTCCAATTTACTTCAACGAATGGGTCTGCGCCTCGACACTCGCCAAAGCCGACATGTTGACCACCCCGCGCGACGTGACCGACGGGGTCAGGACGTGCGCCGGCTTCGCCGTTCCAAGCAGAATCGGGCCGACATGCAGGGCCTGGGTCGCCACCTTGAGAAGATTGTGGGCGATGTTGGCCGCATCGAGGTTGGGGAACAGCAGGAGATTGGCTTCACCGGTCAGCTTGCTGTTGGGCATCACGCGCTCCCGCAATGCTTCGCTCAGCGCGGAATCGCCGTGCATTTCGCCGTCGACTTCAAGGTCCGGGTTGCGTTTCCAGATCAATTCGGTCGCCTCGCGCATCTTGCGCGAGGACGCCGTCTCCCGGGAGCCGAAATTCGAGAATGACAGCAGGGCGATCTTCGGCTCTATCCCGAAGCGGCGGATTTCCTGTGCCGCAAGCACGGCCATCTCGGAAATCTCGTCGGCGGTCGGATCCTCGGAGACGAATGTGTCGGACAGGAAAAGCGCGCCGCGGCTGTTGATCAGAAGGGACATGGCGGACAGGTCGCGCGCGCTTTTGCACACGCCGATAATCTGTTTGATGTCGCGCAAATGGCGGCTGAACCGGCCTTCCAGCCCGCAAATGACGGCATCGGCTTCCCCGCGCCTGACGGCAAGCGCGGAAATGACCGTGGTGTTGGTACGCACGACGGTTCGCGCCGAATCGGGCGGCATGCCATTGCGGCCGACGCAGTCCAGATACTCATCCACATAGTCGCGATAACGCGGGTCGTCCTGCGGGTTGATGAACTCGAAATCGACATCCGGGCGAATCCTGAGGCCAAAGCGCTCGCAGCGTGTCTTGAGGACGTCCGGCCGGCCGACGAGGATCGGCTTGGCGATCCTGTCCTCGATCAGAACCTGTGCCGCACGCAGCACGCGCTCGTCCTCGCCTTCGGCGTAGATGATCCGCTGAGGATCCTTGGAGGCGTTCTGGATGATCGGCTTCATGATCAGACCGGAGCGGAACACGAAGCGGTTCAGCAGGTCCATATAGGCAGTGAAATCCTCAATCGGCCGGGTGGCGACACCGGAGTCCATTGCCGCCTTCGCCACGGCCGGAGCTATGCGCAGGATGAGGCGCTGGTCGAAGGGCGACGGGATCAGGTAATTCGGGCCAAAGGTCTCGGTCTTGCCGCCATAGGCGCGGGCCGCCACATCGGACGGTTCCTCGCGCGCGAGCCCGGCGATGGCTTCCACCGCCGCGCGCTTCATTTCCTCGTTGATCGTGGTCGCCCCGACATCCAGCGCGCCGCGGAAAATATAGGGAAAGCACAGGACGTTGTTGACCTGGTTGGGATAGTCGGAGCGGCCGGTGCACATGACCACATCGTCCCGGATGGAGTTGGCCACTTCGGGCATGATTTCCGGGTTCGGATTGGCCAGCGCCAGGATCAGCGGACCCTTGCCCATCTTCTCGACCATCTGGGGTTTCAGCACGCCTCCGGCCGACAGACCGAGGAAGACATCCGCGCCGTCGATCACCTCGTCCAGCTTGCGCTTGTCGGTTTTCTGGGCAAAAGCGGCTTTCCATTCATCCATGAGGGCTTCGCGGCCTTCATAGACGACACCTTCAATATCGGTGACCCAGATATTTTCCCGACGGGCTCCGAGCGAGATAAGCATGTTCAGGCAGGCCAGCGCGGCGGCGCCGGCGCCCGAGGCGACGATCCTGGCGTCCTCGATCTTCTTGCCGGCCAGATCGAGACCGTTGCGGACAGCCGCGCCGACAATGATCGCCGTGCCGTGCTGGTCGTCATGGAAGACCGGGATGTTCATTTTTTCCCGGAGCCGGCTTTCGATCATGAAGCATTCCGGCGCCTTGATGTCTTCCAGATTGATGCCGCCGAAAGTCGGTTCGAGAACGGACACCGCATCGACGAATTTGTCGACATCGGTTTCGGCCACCTCGATGTCGAAGACGTCGATTCCCGCGAATTTCTTGAAGAGGACAGCCTTGCCTTCCATCACCGGCTTGGAAGCCAGCGGACCGATATTACCGAGACCAAGAACGGCGGTGCCGTTGGAGATCACACCGACCAGATTGGCGCGCGAGGTGTAAAGCGCTGCTTTGGAAGGATCATCGGCGATCGCAAGACACGGGGCGGCGACGCCCGGAGAATAGGCGAGCGCCAGGTCGCGCTGGTTGCCAAGCGGCTTGGTCGCCTGGATCTCCAGTTTACCCGGCCGAGGGTGCTCGTGATAGAAAAGGGCGGCGTCAGTCAGATCGCTTTCGGTACTCTTGCCTTCGCTCATGACGTCCCTGCCCTCTTCCCTTGGATCACTGTTCTGTCGCATCCCGCGTTCAGATGAGCACAGGATGCGCTAATTTTCCGAAACCGATCAAGTTTCCGTTTCCGTATGATTGCACATCAATACGGATTGCCCCTGACCACAATTGCCGAGGCTACCTTCTGCCCTGACCCGTTGCAAAATCGTGAATTGTCACAATGTTTTCCCGGCGCGCTGAAAAATGAGAACCCGTAACAACGCGAAGAGCACGATGCTGTTGAGAATGTGCCACAGGAAGTGGGTTCCAATCACCAGATGCGCACAGAGCGGCTCGTCCAGCATCCGGAAGCCAAGCGATGCCGTGAAAATCACGCCTGTCAGCAGAACCTGACGGCCAAGCCTGCGGTCTGACCGGCAATAAAGGCCACCGACCCCGAAAATCGCCAGCAGGGCCGGAACGTATCCCGCCGAAGAGCCGACAAGCGGTGCAAGCGCGCCGATGACGAATGGCGAGACGGCGAAGAAAACCATGACGATGCCGACCGCGGCCCACCAGGGCAGCGCCAGAAAGCGTTTCAGCGCGAAGAGCAGATAGATATGGATGAACAGCGCGATCGGGATAACGTCGGCCAGACTTGCCCAGCGGGTCGCGAATGTGTGGAACAGGAAGGATCCCACGCCCGTGGCGAAGACAATTGCGATCAGCAGGAGCGCGGGCAGATCGTCCGGCGTTTTTCCACGCCAGATCAGCCAGGCCGCAAGGGCGGCGATCAGAAAGGCGGTATTGGTGACAGCGTTGAGCGGCTCCGACCAGAATTCAGGCCCGATCCGCTCGCAGTAATTGTTCACCTGATCGCTCAGCGCCATTCGGCCGCGCCTTCCTTCATCCACCTGCCGCAGTCAGAGCATCCGATTACAGCGCCGATGTGACAGTTCGCGCAATCACCTTTCCAAGCCTGGCAATTCCGGCTTCGATCTTTCCAACGTCAGCGCAGGAGAAACTGAGACGCAAGGTGTTCGCGCCGCTGTCGTCCGGATGAAAGGCCCTGCCCGGGACGAAGGCAACCCTGGCGGCTTCAACGGACGTGGCCAGCAGTTCGGCGGCGTCTATACCGTCCGGCAATTCGACCCAGATGAACATGCCGCCCTCGGGTTTCGTCCAGCGCGTACCTGCCGGCATGTGCTTTTCCAGAGCCATCAGCATGGCGTCGCGGCGCGCCTTGTAGACCGCCTTCGTCTTGGCGACATGCGTCTCGAAATGCTCCTCGGCCACCCGCGCCATCGCTTCCTGATTGAGAACCGGCGTGTTCAGGTCGCTTGCCTGTTTGATCAGGACCAGCCTGGAAATCACCTCCGATGCGGCGCAGACCCAGCCGAGCCGCAGGCCAGGCGACAGGGATTTGGAAAAACTGCCGCAGTAGAGCGTGCGGGTGTTTTCGATGGCGCCGGACGTTTCGCAATCGAGCGCCAGCAGAGGCCGGACGGGGTCGCCCTCATAGCGCAGGCATTGATAGGGGGCGTCCTCGACAACCGCGCAGCTGAGTTCCCCGGCGAGCGACAGTATCCTCCGGCGCTCTTCCAGATCCAGCGTGAGACCGGTCGGGTTGGCGAAATCCGGCGACAGATAGGCGAATTTGACCCGGCCGCCCGCGTCGTGCGCCTTCGCTTCGCAATCGACAGCCGGCCGGTTCGCACCCGGATCGAGCCGCTCGAAGCGAGGTTCATAGGCGTTGAAGGCCTGCAGTGCGCCGAGATAGGTCGGCCATTGAACCAGCGCCGTATCTTCGGCGGACAGAAACAGCTTGCCGATATAATCCAGCGCCTGCTGGGAGCCGGAAGTGACCAGAATGTTTTCCGGACCGCAGTCGATGCCGAGGCCGCGCATATGTCCGGCGATCCAGCGGCGAAGACGCAGGCTGCCTTCGCTCACACCGTATTGCAGAGCTTTTGCGGCCTCCGGGCCTCCGAGGATGTCCGCATAGGCGTTTTTGAACGCTTCTGAGGGAAACAGCTCCGGGTCGGGAATTCCGCCGGCGAAGGAAATCACGTCCGGCTGATCCAGAAGCTTGAGGAGTTCACGGATTTCCGAGGCGCGCATCCGGCTGGCGCGCCTGGCATAGAGGCTGTCCCAGGTGGTCATGATCTGCTCTTTGGCGATTGGCTTGATATTTAAGTCAATAATACTGACCTAACTATTTTGCAAGTGTCTCAATCTTGTTATTTTTTGAAATATTATTGCGCAACCCTCCCCCTCTCCGAACAGGCGAAGGCTCTGGAACCTGCGCCCGTAATCGCCTATCTGTTAGCAACAAAGGAGACTGCCATGCCCCGTCTGGACGATACGCGCCCGTTCATCCCGCTCAACATCGCGGTTCTGACCGTGTCCGACACCCGAACGATGGACGAGGATCGTTCCGGCAACACTCTGGCCGTGCGGCTTGAAAAGGCAGGTCACCGGCTCGTGGACAGACAAATCGCAACCGATGACGTGCTTGCGATCCAGAAGGTGGTGAAAAGCTGGATCGCAGATCCGGGCGTTGACGTGATCATCTCCACCGGCGGCACCGGCTTCACCGGCCGTGACGTGACGCCCGAAGCCATGGAGCCACTGTTCGAAAAGAGGATGGACGGATTTTCGGAAGTCTTTCACCGGATTTCCTACGACAAGATCGGCACGTCGACGATCCAGTCCAGAGCAACCGGCGGTGTTGCCGGCGCTACCTATATCTTCGTGCTACCCGGCTCACCCGGCGCCTGCAAGGACGCCTGGGACGGCATCCTGAAATGGCAGCTCGACTACCGGCACATGCCGTGCAATTTCGTGGAAATCATGCCGCGCCTCGACGAACATCTCAAACGCGGCAAGCTGCAGGAGGCGTGAGCCACGGATTTGCGTTACCGGAAGACCGGTTTTCCGGCCGGCCGCAGCGAAGATAGCTATCCGGCGTCAATGCCCCATTGCGCCAGTTCGATGGTGATGCCTTCCGGACCGGTGACGAAATAAAGCAGCCGGTCGTGGAAGTCCTTCAGTTCGCCGCGCACTTCGACGCCATGGCCGCGCAACCGCTCAACCAGCGCCTCGGCATCGTCCACCGCGAAACAGATGTGATTGTAACCGGTCTTGTCGAGACGGCCGGAGAGCGGATCGACAGCAACCTGCGGAGACCGGTAATGCAGCAGCTGAATTTCGAAGCGCGGCGACAGGCCGGGCACGACCAGCGTGACATGATCCGCCTCGATATTGTCCACGCCCATGTAGCCGGAGAAGACCTCTCCCTTGATGACCGTCGTCTTGCGCGCTTCCTCCTGAAAGCCCAAAAGACCGAAAAAACCTTTCGCGGCATCCAGATCCCGTACGCAGATGGTGCAATGATCGAAGCGTTGAATCATGATTTCCCTCTGAAATATCCGGTTCGGAGCGTCCTGGGTTCAACTCACCTCAGACATGACGGAAAACTCATAAAAACCGGTCAAATTTCGCGTTGTCATTCCTGCTATCGCATCCGGTTTCAGCCGTGCAGCTTGACCGCGACGCTTGCCGGGATGCGCAGCGTGCCGACGCAAAAGCGCGCCAGGGCCTGGCGGAGCCTTGAGATCAGTCCTTCACGTTCGGTTTGTCCGGCAGAAACGGCCGCCGCCCTCAGGAAGACAATCCGGCCGCGGCCGATACGCTTGGCGATGTCGAGGTCTTCCAGCTCCGGCAAGGGCCTGTGTCCGCCGAGTTTCTGGTAGAACTGCCGGGAAATCAGGAGGCCCTGATTGCCATAGGGCATGCCGAGAAGCTGTGAACGCAGGGCCGCGATCGATTCGCTGACCCGCGCGCTGAGGCCGAAAGACTCGTAGCGCAGCCGGAAACTGGCTGCCGTCCGGGCACCGTTGGGCGCCCTTGAAGCGCGATCGACAAATGCCTGGGCTTCGTGATGCCAGCCGCTTTCCAGGATCGTTTCGGGCCGCAGGAACAACAGCCACTCGCCCCGGCTGGCCCGGGAGGCACCGAAGGAAAGGCGCTCGCTCCGCGCCGCGTGCAGGGATACCCATTCGCACCCGGCCGCATCGGCAACCTGTTCGGTATTGTCTGAAGATCCGCCATCCACGACGATAACTTCGCGGATCACCCCTTCAGCCGCCGCCGGGACCAAAGCCGACAAGGCATGCACCAGATCGGTCTCTGAATTTTTTGTCGGAATAATGACGCTGATCATGTTGGCAAGTTTTACATGAAAGTTTTTTAAAGCGCGAGAGACAGGGCTTGTTAAAGCGCCGAAACCGGCTAATGTTCTCTTTATGTTCCTCTTACCTCGCGATTCACGTTCATGAAATCGACAATTCAACCTATACAGGTAGCCACATGCCCGGAAAACCCGGACATGGAACCTGCCCGCCTGCCGGAAGAGCGCAGGCGCGGCCGCGGGGCCGCCCTGAACAAGACCGGGAGGTTCGAACCGCTTTCCCGGGAAAGCTTCGACGACGGCTGGGACAGCCTTGAGGATCTGCCGCCGCTGCAGACCCACGTTCAGGAGGAACGCGCGCGGACGATCATCACACGCAACGAGTCACCCGATATTTCCTTCGACCGTTCGATCAATCCCTACAGGGGATGCGAACATGGCTGCATTTACTGTTTCGCCCGCCCCAGCCATGCCTTTCTGGGACTTTCTCCCGGGCTGGATTTCGAAACGCGCCTCTTCGCCAAACCGAATGCGGCCCAGCTTCTTGAGCGCGAACTTTCCAAGCCGGGTTATACGCCGCGCGTGATCGCCATCGGCACCAACACCGACCCCTACCAGCCGCTTGAGCGCCGCTATACGTTGATGCGCGAAATTCTCGAGGTTCTGGAAAACTGTGCCCATCCGGTGGCGATCGTCACCAAATCCTCCCTGGTGACACGGGATATCGATATCCTGGCCCGTATGGCGGAACGTAACCTCGTCAAGGTTGCCCTGTCGGTGACCTCGCTCGACCGCAAGCTCTGCCGGGCGATGGAGCCACGCGCCAGCGCGCCGCACAAACGCCTTGGCGCCATAAAAGCCCTTTCGGAGGCGGGCATACCCACTTCCATCATGATGGCGCCGATCATTCCCGCGCTGACCGACAGCGAAATCGAAAGACTGCTCGAAGCCGCCGCGGAGCACGGCGCGGCGGAGGCCGGGTATGTCCTGCTGCGCCTGCCGCTGGAGGTTTCCGAACTTTTCCGCGACTGGCTCCTGCGGGAGAGGCCGGACCGCTACCAGCATGTCATGAACCTCATCCGTTCCATGCGCGGCGGCAAGGATTACGATGCCAAATGGGGTGAACGCATGCGCGGCCGGGGCCCTTACGCCGATCAGATTTCAAAACGGTTTTCGCTTGCCGCCAAGCGCCTGGGGCTGAACCTGCGCCGCAAGAAGCTGAATGCGGACGACTTCGTACAGCCGCAAAAAGGCGGTGTGCAACTGAACCTCTTTTAGGCAACCGGCTTGCGCCGCGCTGCCGCCCACGGCAGATTCGCGTACATGACCGACGGCCATTCGCTCTTCGACCTTGCCTTTTCCGACGGGCTGGATCTCAAGCTCGAACGCAAACACGCGGCTTCATTCGACGGACTGATCTGCGGTGTCGATGAAGCCGGACGCGGCCCCTGGGCGGGCCCGGTGGTCACCGCCGCCGTCATCCTGGACTATGACAGGGTGCCGGAAGGACTGGACGATTCCAAGAAACTCACCGAGGCCGCCAGGGAAAAGCTCTTCGAGCAGATCGTTGCAAGCGCCCATGTTGCCGTCGCCAGTGCGTCACCTGCCTCCATCGACAGGTACAACATCCGCGCAGCGACCCTTTTGGCCATGGTCCGCGCTGTGAACGGGCTGCCAGGCCCCCCGGCCTATGTGCTGGTTGACGGGCGGGATGTCCCGGGAGGGCTCAAACAACCGGGCCAGGCCTTGATCAAGGGAGACGGCCGCTGCCTTTGCGTTGCCGCGGCGTCCATCGTCGCCAAGGTCACGCGCGACCGGATGATGGTTCTGCTCGACGATCACTGTCCGGGCTACGGCTTTGCCCGGCACAAAGGGTATGGCGTACCACAGCATCAGGCCGCTCTCGACAAGCTTGGCCCTTCGCCGCATCACCGGATGTCGTTCAAGCCGGTGCGACTGGCGGCGGGGGAGCAGAAGTGACAGGCACCGAAGAACGGTGAATGTCAGCGCCTGCCTCCCCGCGGCGTTGCATGTCAGGTCCCTGCACGGGACCATTCATCCGCCTACGGCGGTCTATCCGTCCGCGACCGCCTTTATCGTTTCGTCCTTGCCGGACGAGGTCGTCACGATCTGCGGGCATCGCCTGCACATTGCAGCGCCTTCCTGGGCGTACCAGCGGCAGGACTTGCGAAGGACGCATGGCGGCAGGCTGTCGACAACCTCCTCCAGGCCGGTCAGTATCCGTTTCGCCAGCTGGCAATTTCCGTTTCCGAAATGGACACAACTGGACGTCTCGCAAGCAGCGCCAAAGCGAAAAACGGTTGTCGCTTCCAGCGGAGCTGCCTGCGCCAGCAACTCAGGCGTAACCGGCAGCTCCCCGTTCAGATAGGCAACACGCGGTTCGCCGTTTTCATGTTCGACGAGCCCGATCACCCTGGCGCCCGCCGAAGCGGGCTGGGAGCTTGGACACGATAGATCTTCGCCGCCTGCCCTTTCTTTGGTGGGCATCGCTCGGCCCCCTCAATACGGCCTGTAGCCCACTGTGATCCGGCCATCGCGAATGATGGCCACGGCCTCAGCCTCAAGGGAGGGAATTTCAAGTTCGCTGGTGATCCGGCTCGACAGTTTCGACAATTCCAGGGAACTTACTTCTTTCATGAGTTCCTCCCTGATCCTGAAACCGAGTGTCGTCGGATTGATCAACATTTCAAATTCGATGTCGCCATTCCGTATGTTCGACTGTTCTTCTATCGCGCGAAAGACGACCTTCTTCGTGCGCTCCATGACCTCTTCAATCGGCAGGGATTTCGCCTTGCATTCGCCCATGACAATTCTCCATTAAAAAATTGGAAATTAAAAATTTACAATAGCCACCTTAACATGAGTTACGTTGCGTCACTACTCTTTTTAGATGCATCGACGGGTTTTTACCGCAGCCATGCGGCCGGGGCGCAAAAACAAAAAAAGCGGCCACAAGGGCCGCTTTTCAGGTTTTTCGCTATGCACGAAAAGATTCGGCGTCTTCCGCATTCGACTGAACGCGGAAGACGCCGATATTTTAAGGTCGATCAACTTTCGGCTTTCAAGTAGCGCCACTTCAAAGCCGGTTGATCTAGTTCAACCGTTCTTTCACCTGAGCGATGCTCTTGGAAAGGATGTCGTCGGCAACCTTGTCCTTGACCTTGGCCGTCAGGATTTCCTCGGCCGCGGCCACGGCAAGATCGGCTGCCCTGGCGCGGACCTCGGCGATTGCCTGGGTCTCTGCCTGGGCAATCTTCTCTTCCGCGGCCCTGGTCCGGCGGGCGATCATCTCTTCCAGGGCCTGATTGGTTTCCACCGTCAGGCGCTCGGCTTCCGAGCTCGCTTCGGCGATAATGGCTTCCGCCTCGCCTTCGGCTTCGTGGCGCTTGCGCTGATACTCCGACAGAAGAGCCTGGGCCTCGTCACGCATCTTGCGCGCTTCGTCCAGCTCCTTGCGGATTGCTTCGGCGCGATCATCCAGGGAAGCCCCGATCTTGGCCGGAACCTTGATGTAGATGATCAGGACGAAGAAAAGAACGAGACCGACCGCGGCCCAAAATGTAGCGTCCATGCTGGTCTCCTCAGTTCATCGCCGATTTCAGCGCCTTGGTCAGATCGGTCTTGGTCGGAGCCTTGCCTATCAGCTTCTCGACGAGCGCTGACGTGGTGTCTCCGGCAATTTCCCCGATCTGGGAAAGGGCCTCGGTTTTGATGCCGGCAATATGGGCTTCCGCCGCCTTGAGCTTTTCAGCGAGCCCGGCTTCCGCCTTTTCGCGGCGAGTTTCGTTGTCGGCCTTCAGCTTGGCCCGCGTGTCATTCGCTATGCCATGCGCCTTGTTGCGGGCTTCAGCCAACGCCTGCTCATAGGCGGCAATCGCCGCGTCGGTTTCTTCCTTCAGGCGGTTGGCCTCGGAGAAATCACCGGCAATACGGTCCTCGCGGTCTTCCAGAATCCCTGCGATCCGCGGCATCGCCACGTTCTTCATGATCCAGTAGAACACGGCAAAGGTGATGGCGAGCCACAATAGCTGGGAGGCAAATGTGGTCACGTCAAACGGCGGGAAGCCCGCGCCATGCTCTGCGGCCGGCACTTCTATGGCTTCGTGCGTGCCTTCTGTGGTCGAATGCGTTTCGCCTGCCATTTCCTGTCTCCTAAATCCGGCTGGACGGCGCTTGGATCAACCGGCATTCACGCGCGAACGCATTAGAATGCCGCAAAGTCGATCGCTCTTTAAGAGCTAGCGCATCCTGTCAGCGTTCATTCGAACGCCGGATGCACCAGAGCGCCGCCACCGGAGTCGCATCGATAGTCGCTGCGGATGAGCGATCAAGCGAACAGGAGGATCAGGGCGACCAGCAGCGAGAAGATGCCCAGAGCTTCTGTAACGGCGAAGCCGAAGATCAGGCGACCGAACTGGCCGTCAGCAGCGGACGGGTTGCGCAGGGCGCCGGCGAGATAGCTACCGAAGATATTGCCGAGACCAATACCGGCGCCGCCCATGCCCAGGCATGCGATACCGGCACCGATGTATTTTGCTGCTTCTGCTTCCATGACACGTGCTCCTAGATGATGTTTGCAGATTTTCTCACGCGCGGCGCGAAGGCCGTGTGATTGGATGACCCTTAGTGTGAAGGGTGAATGGCGTCGTTCAGATACATGCAGGTCAGGACCGTAAAGACATAGGCCTGCAGGAACGCGACCAGGAATTCCAGCGCCGTCAGGGCGACCGTCATTCCGAGTGGCAGGATGGATCCGAAGATGCCGACCGCACCAAGGGCGCTGAGGCTGACGATGAAGCCCGAGAAGACTTTCAGCGTGATGTGGCCTGCGAGCATGTTCGCGAAAAGACGAACGGACAGGCTGACCGGACGCGAAAGGAACGAGATCACCTCGATCAGCGTCACCAGCGGAAGAAGTGCGACAGGCACCCCGCTGGGAACGAAGAGTTTGAAGAATTTCATGCCGTTGCGCATGAAGCCGTAGATGATCACGGTGAAGATCACCAGCATCGCCAGCGCGAAGGTCACGATGATGTGGCTGGTGATGGTGAAGAAATACGGGAACATTCCGAAGAGGTTTGCGACAAGCACGAACATGAAGAGCGAGAACACCAGCGGGAAGAACCTCATCCCTTCGGTTCCCGCCGCGCTTCGCAGCGTGCCCGCCACGAACTCATACGCCATTTCCGACACCGACTGCAGGCGGGACGGCACAAGGCCGCGGCCGCTGGTCGAGAAGATCAGAAACGCGCACGTCGCTGCCACGGTCAAAACCATGAACAGCGAAGAATTGGTAAAAGAGAAATCCATACCCCCGACTTCAATCGGAAAGATCTTCTGGATTTGGAACTGATGGATCGGATCGTTCGCCACCGGCCAGCCTTCTTCGCTCGTTCATAATCAATGCGCCCGAAGACGCGACAAAACCCTAGTCCGATCCGTCCTTGTGAACGCCTTTATCGCGCTGGATCTTTCCGTCCGGCTGCTCGGCAACACCGGCCGAGCGCAGAACATTCAAGACACCGGCTACGAAGCCCAGCAGCAGGAAAACGATCAGCCCGAGAGGCGATGTTCCAAACCACTGGTCGACAACCCAACCGATCCCGGCCCCCACCAGCACGCCCGCAATGAACTCCGAAGAAAGTTTCATTGCCTGCGCATATCCGGATGAGCTGCTTTGCGATTTCCGGGCGGCTTTTTGTTCCACCGCCTTCACGTCGTCAAGCTTCCGGTTCAATTGGGCCCGCCGTTCCGACAGACCAGCCTCCGGGATTCCTGCCGCCCGATCTTCCTTATCGCCGTTGTGCGAAGACATGTTCATAAGTCCTCAGCCCGTGCCGACTTGTCAGATCCAAACAACAGGGGAGCCCCTTAAGCCGCGCGCACCATAGTCGGCACCACATGTCGTGTCAAGGAGCCTTAAACAAACTATATCCAATTGAAAACAAAGGATTTTTCCAGACAGAAGAGATTCGGTCGAGACCTAAGTTGCATAAGGTTTTGCGGCACTGCCGCAGCAGATGCGGTCTTAGCCTGTTTCGCGGAATCGTTCCGCTGTCTCCAGATCCACCGAAACCAGCTGGGAAACCCCGCGTTCCGCCATCGTCACCCCGAACAGGCGCTTCATGCGGGCCATAGTAATCGGATTGTGGGTTATGACCACGAAGCGGGTTTCCGTGCTTGCCGCCATTTCGTCGAGCAGATCGCAATAACGCTCCACATTGGCGTCGTCGAGCGGTGCGTCGACTTCGTCGAGTACGCAGATCGGCGCCGGATTCGTCAGGAAAACCGCGAAGATCAGCGACATGGCGGTGAGCGCCTGTTCGCCGCCCGAAAGCAGGGTCATGGTCTGCGGCTTCTTGCCCGGCGGACGGGCGATGATTTCAAGTCCGGCGTCCAGTGGATCGTCGGAATCGACCAGTTGCAGTTCAGCCGTGCCGCCACCGAAAAGATGGGTGAACAGCCGCTGAAAGTGCCCGTTGACGACCTCAAAGGATGCGAGCAGGCGTTCGCGTGCTTCGCGGTTGAGGTTGGATATGCCCGTGCGCAAACGGCGAATCGCCTCGATCAGGTCGTCGCGCTCGGATGTCAGCGTCGTTTTCTGTTCGTCGATTTCGCGCAGCTCTTCCTCGGCCCGCAGATTGACGCCGCCGAGGCGTTCGCGCTCCGCCTTCAACCGCTCCAGCTTGCGCTCCGTTGCATCGGGATCGGGAAGCGGCGCGCCTTCCTTCAGGCCGGCGATTTCCGGCAGGGCGGCGACGGACACTTCCAGATCCTCGTCGATCCGCCGTTCCAGATTGCTCTTGCGCTCGCGGGCCGCTTCCAGGCGTTCCTCGGCGCGAATCTTCTTCTCGCGCGCGCCGGCCATGGCCTCCATCGCCACCTTGGCGGCACGGTCGACATCCGAAAGATCCAGCTCGGCCTGCTGAAGCCGGTCGTCGCGGGCCTTTTTCTCTTCTTCCGCCTTCGCGATGGCGGTAAAAAGCTCCCGGCGCTTGATCTCGATGTCTTCGGGGGCCTCGATCAGCTCCGCCCTCTCCTCTTCCGCTTCGTCCCGGCGCTCCTTCAGAACGGCGATCTGCTGGGCGGCGTTGGCGGCACGGGTTTTCCAGCCGTCATATTCGCGGGCGATCGCCTCCAGGCGCCGGTCCCGCATCTGCTGTTCGCGCGCCAGGCCTTCCGACACCGCACGTGCTTCCGCCAGGGCCCCGCGCGCGGTTCCGACCTGAGCCTGAAGATCCTCGATCCGGTCCGTGTAGCTTGTCCCGTCCGGGGCCGACTCAAGTCGCTCTTCGGCCTCGATTACCTGTTCACGCGCCATTTCGGCGTCTTCAGCGAGGCGGCCGGCGCTATCCTGCGCGGCTTCCTTCCTGGCGGCGAGCTGGGAAACGGCGCGTTCGGCGGCGAGCAGGGTCTCGCGGGCGGAAGCTGCCTGCCGCTGACCTTCACGGACCTTGCCGCGGGCGCTCTGCTCAAGCTCGACCGTCTGGCGGACACGCGTTGCGGCCGATTCCAGCACCTCTTTCCGGTCTTCCACCGTTCTGCGGGCCATTTCGATTTCGTCTGCCAGTTCCGCCAGCCGGTTCTTCTGGGACAAGCGCTGCGCGGCGGGTGTCGGCGCATTGGCCGCGATCACGAAGCCGTCCCAGCGCCACAGGTCCCCTTCCGTCGAGACCAGCCGCTGCCCCGGCTTCAACGCGGCGCGAAGAACCTGCCCCTGCGCCTGATCGGTAATGCCTATCTGACGCAAGCGCCGGGAGAGCTCTTCTGGCGCATCGACGAAATCGGCCAGCGAACGCACACCCTCAGGCAGTTGTGGATCGCTTCCCGCCGGCAGCGGGCTGCCCCATTTGACGGCGGCGGCCTCTTCCAGAGAGGCATCCAGATCCTCCCCCAGCGCGGCGCCGAGGGCGGTCTCATAACCTTGCTCGACCCGGATCTGTTCCACGACCGGCGTATGATCCTGTTCTGAATGAACGTTGAGCACCTGTTCCAGGGTACGGGCCTCGGTCTCAAGGCCCTGCAGCATTTGCTGGGCCTCGCTCAGCGGGCCGCGCGCGGACTGCTCCCGCTCGCGGGCCTCTCGTGTCAGCGTCTCGGCCTCCTCGACGGCGGTCTCGGCCTCCGCAAGCGCTTCTTCGGCGAGTTCCAGAGCGTCCCGGTGGTCGGCAATGCCGTCATGCTCGGCCATGCGCGCATCGATTTCCGCCAGTGCCTGCTGGGCTTCCTGCGCCTGGGCCACCAGCCTGTCGGCGCGCTGGCGGCTGTCGGCGACCGCGCGTTCCAACTGGCGGCGCTCGGCGCTCGCGCGCGCCTCGGCGGCCGTCAGCTCGGAGAGTTGGGCTTCCAGGATGCGAACGGCGTCCTCGGCCTCCGCCACCTTTTCGCGCGCGCTTTCGGTGCGTTCCTGCACCATTTCGTTTTCTTCCAGAAGTTCCGCGCGCTCTTCCGACAGGCGTTCCAGCACCTCGTCATTTTCCGAAATCATGCTCTGTTCGCGGCGGATGTCCTCGACAAGCTGAACCAGCCGCCGTTCGAGATCCTGCAGGCGTTCCTTGACCCGCCGTTCTTCCGCGTCCAGCTCGTTGCGGGCGATGACCAGACGCTGCAGGGCGGCACCGGCGCCGGCGGCTTCCTCCCTGAGTTCGGGCAGCTTGTGCGCGGCAATCGCCTGAATGCGGGCGCTTTCCGCCTGCAGGCCGGTCGCTTCGTTCACGTCTTTTTGCGCTTCGGCGAACTGGGTCTCGGCCGCTGAAAGCGCCTCGCGGGCCTGCGTCCAGCGGATATAGAGGATCGAGGCTTCCGCCGCGCGGATTTCCGATGACAGATTCCGGTAGCGCGAAGCCTGCCGGGACTGGCGCCGCAGGTTGTCGAGCTGGCTGTCGATCTGGACGAGCACGTCTTCCAGGCGTTCCAGGTTCTGCTCGGCGGCCCGCAGGCGAATTTCCGCTTCATGGCGCCTGGAATGCAGCCCGGAAATACCGGCGGCTTCTTCCAGGATCTGACGGCGGGCGGTCGGCTTGGCGGCGATCAGTTCACCGATCTGGCCCTGACGCACCATGGCGGGAGAGCGGGCGCCGGTGGACGCGTCGGCGAAGAGCAGCTGCACGTCGCGCGCGCGCACATCCTGAGCGTTGATCTTGTAGTTCGACCCCTGCTCGCGCTCGATCCGGCGGCTGACTTCCAGCAGGTCGGCGTCGTTGAAGGCGGACGGTGCCGTGCGGTCGAGATTTTCGAGATAAAGGGTGACTTCAGCGGTGTTGCGCGCCGGCCGGTTCAGACTGCCGGAAAAGATCACGTCGTCCATTCCGGAGGCGCGCATGTTCTTGTAGGAATTTTCGCCCATCACCCAGCGCAGCGCTTCGACCAGGTTGGACTTGCCGCAGCCGTTCGGCCCGACCACGCCGGTCAGACCGTTGCCGATGATGAATTCCATCGGTTCGACGAAGGATTTGAAACCGACGATACGGAGTTTGGAAAACTTCACCGGCGCCCACCTCTTGCGAAGCCGGGCGCCGAAAGACCGGGAGCGGGATCAGGACACGCCATGGCGGCCGGTGGCAAAGCCGCCGGCTTAAAGGCTTTCCTCAACGATCTTGCCCAATTCGTCAATCGACAGCGCCCCGGAGTGCTTTTCCCCGTTGATGAAGAATGTCGGCGTGGAGTTCACACCGAACTCACCGGCGCCGCGATCCTTCACAGCATTTACTGCGTCCAGCAAGCCCTGGTTTGTCAAGCATTCCTCAAAGGACTCCTGTGTAAATCCGATCTGTTTGGAAAAGTCGAGCAGGGATTGGTAGGGATTGTCCGTAAAGGCCCAGCTGCGCTGCTGTTCGAACATGATGTCCACAATTTCGAAATATTTGTCGGCCGGTGCGCAGCGCGCCAGCATGAAGGCCGCGGCGGCAACCGGATCCAGCGGAAATTCACGGAAAATGAAGCGGACCTTGCCGGTGTCGATATAGTCCTTCTTCATGTCGGAATAGGTCTGCTTGTGGAAATTCGCGCAATGGCCGCAGGTCATGGACGCGTATTCGACGATGGTCACCGGCGCATCTTCCTCGCCCAGCACCTTGTCGCCGAGCGGACCCGGTTTCAGCAGTTCGTCCAGATCAACCGATTGCGCGAGCGCCGGAAAGGTTCCGGCCAGGCCGAGCGCGACGACGGCCAGGGCGGTGGTTTTGAGAAACTGTCTGCGGGTCTGGGTCACGGGTTCGTCCTGTTCCTTGGATCGACCTGCTTTCCGGTTTTCTCACCTGGAAGCAGGAAAGCCGATCGATCTTGAAGTTTGGGAGCATCCTCTTGGCGTCCATATGAACGCAGAATGCTCCAGCTGTGCCAATTCTGTTTTCTCATGTGCCTCTTAAGGCACGATGCGTCAACAGGGCTTTTCAAATGTGGCAACACAGAGGACGCAGGAAAGGCCGGTCTCACGGAGTTTTTATCAGCCGGCTGTAATTCGCCGCTCGCAGAGCGCGTCGAGGTTTCAGGCGGCCTGGTCCGGGTTGCGCGCGATCACCTGGGCGCCGAGCTTCTTCAGCGCCTGGCGAAGGCGGTCGTTCTCCACCCCTTCCAGACGTTCCTCGAGACGCTGTTCCTCGGAGCCGGTAAGGGAACGGAGCTCCCTGCGGGGTTCGGGCGTCCTTACCGTGACCGGCTTTTGCAGGATCTTGATGCGGCTGATCGCGGCCCAGCCGAAAAACATGTTGATGCGCTCGATCACCTGCGCGCTGTCGTGGGACAGAAGCAGCGCTGTCGCGCCATCGGTATGGACGACCAGTGTAGCTGGCTCGGGCGGGTTTTCCGGATCGCTGCGGTCCGGACGGCGAGGCCAGATCAGCCGGTCCGGCTGGACCTTCGTGCCGTAGCGCTCGCCAACAATATCCCCCCAGGAGGCGACGATATCGACGGAGGCAAAACCACGCTTTCTGCAGGCAGGCGTCATCGCCTTGCCGACAAGCTCGGCAAGCAGTTTCGGCTCTTTCGGCCTGCGCACCGGATTTGCCTTTGCCGCGCTTATGACCTACCTCCTCATTCAACCGGGACACGACCGGCAGGATCTGCCTTTTCACCGGCCCGTTTCAGGAATCGGGATGATGTGTCCCAATAAAATAAGACAAAATGACGACGAATACTTTCACCAATGCGAACAGCATGACCCTGAGACCAAAGTTTTCCCCAGGCTATCCAGTGTCTTGCCATATCATTTAACCACACTTATTCAGCTGATCTCATGTGCTCTGCTTCCGCCGCCCAAACCCTTTTGACCTGGTACGACCGTCATGCAAGGCGCCTTCCCTGGCGCGTCAGCCCGCGGAACCGCAAGCTCGGCGAAGTGCCCGATCCCTACCGGATATGGCTGTCGGAAGTCATGTTGCAGCAGACGACCGTGGCGGCAGTGAAGGACTATTTCGAGAAATTCACGCTGGCGTGGCCGAGCGTTGAAGATCTCGCCGCGGCTCCGGAAGAAGACGTGATGAAAGCCTGGGCGGGGCTCGGGTATTATTCCCGCGCGCGCAACCTGAAAAAATGCGCCGATGCCGTCGCGGCGGAGTTTCAGGGTCGCTTTCCCGATACCGAGGAAGACCTTTTAACGCTTCCGGGCATCGGTCCCTACACGGCCGCCGCAATCGCCACCATCGCCTTCGACCGGCACGCGGCCGTGGTCGACGGCAATGTGGAGCGGGTGCTGTCGCGTTTTTTCCAAATCGAAACGCCGCTTCCAGATGCGAAACCGGTAATCAGGGCGCGGATGGCCGACCTGACCCCGCAGATCCGCCCCGGCGATTTCGCGCAGGCCGTTATGGATCTGGGGGCCACGATCTGCACGCCAAGGCGGCCGGCCTGTGCACTCTGCCCGTGGATGACCGCGTGCCAGGCACACAGTTCCGGCATGGTCGAAACCCTGCCCCGCAAAGCACCGAAGAAGGAAAAACCGACCCGCTACGGCGCCGCCTTTGTCGCGGTCGACAAGGAAACCGGTGCCGTGCTGCTGCGCCGCCGCCCGCCCAGCGGACTTCTTGGCGGCATGACGGAAGTACCCGGCTCGGACTGGTCGGAGGCCTTCGACCGGGCTGACGCGGTGTCGGGCGCTCCTTTCCCCGCTGCGTGGACACGGCAGACAGCCGAGGTCAGGCATACCTTCACCCATTTTCACCTTCGGCTTGATATCTTCCGCGCCGATCTCGAGGCATCGGGAACTCCAGGCCTGAAAGGCGCCTGGTGGTCGCTGCCGGACATGCTTGACGGCGAAGCCCTTCCGACCGTCATGCGAAAGGCTCTTGCCGCAGCGCTGGAACAGGGATCGGGGAAATCGGGCTCATGAAAATTATCCGGTTCATTCCCTTGACCTGCGTCAAAGCGGCGGAAAGTTCCGGGATGGACAAGAGGTCACGGTGAGACCAACCGGACAATTTCACGCCATGAGTCAAATCACCGCTGGACAAAATATAGAATGATTCTAAAGTAGAGTCATATCACCATTGGAGGCCTTGCCATGAAGGGCAGCGAAAAAGTTATCGAATGTCTCAACGAAGCCCTGTTTCTCGAATTGGGTGCCATCAACCAGTACTGGCTTCACTACCGCCTGCTGAGCGACTGGGGCTTCAAGCGCCTCGCCAAGAAAGAGCGCGAGGAATCCATCGAGGAAATGCAGCATGCGGACAAGATCACCGACCGCATCATCTTCCTTGAAGGCCATCCGAACATGCAGAAGCTGGCGCCGCTTCGCATCGGCCAGAACATCAAGGAAGTCCTGGAATGCGATCTGGCCGGCGAATATGACGCCCGTACGGCCTATTCCAAGTCCCGCGAGATCTGCCGCGCGGAAGGCGACTATGTCTCCATGCAGCTCTTTGAGGAACTGCTTTCGGACGAGGAAGGCCATATCGATTTCCTGGAAACCCAGCTCGAGTTGCTGGAAAATATCGGTGTCGAGCGTTACGGCCTGTTGAACGCCGCTCCCGCGGACGAAGCCGAGTAATAGCCTCTTCTTCCATGCCCTGTTTGCCGCGGACAGCTTATGGCGTCCGCGGCTTTTTTGTTTCGCTCTACCTGCGTCACCTGGCAGCCCTATATAAGCGACTGATTTTCAAGCACTTTCAACCAAAGCGACGAGGCTTCTTCACGAGAGTCGGCGGTAAAACCGCTCCCTGTCGCCAATTCGATCACCTCACTGAAACGCTGTTTCCGCGAAGCTTCTGAGTTTGCGCGAATGCAGGCGTTCCGCGGTCATGGCGCGCATTTTCTCCATGGCCCTGATGCCGATCTCCAGGTGCTGGGCGACCTGGCGCTTGTAGAAGTCCGTGGCCATGCCCGGAAGCTTCAGTTCTCCGTGCAGCGGTTTGTCCGACACACACAGCAGCGTTCCGTATGGCACACGGAAGCGGAAACCGTTGGCGGCAATCGTGGCGGATTCCATATCGAGCGCGATCGCCCTGGACTGCGAAAACCGCTTCACCAGTTCCGGCTGGTCCCAGAGTTCCCAATTGCGGTTGTCGAGCGAAACCACCGTGCCCGTGCGCATCACGCGCTTGAGTTCATAGCCGTCGATGCCGGTAACCTCGGCGACCGCATCCTCCAGAGCCACCTGAACCTCGGCGAGCGGCGGGATCGGCACCCAGATGGGCAGGTCCTGATTGAGCACGTTGTCATCGCGTACATAGCCGTGGGCAAGAACATAGTCGCCCAGCGTCTGGCTGTTGCGCAGCCCCGCGCAGTGGCCGAGCATCAGCCAGACATGCGGGCGCAGAACGGCGATGTGATCGGTGATCGTCTTGGCATTGGACGGGCCGACGCCGATATTGACCATGGTGATGCCGCTGCCATCCGCCCGCTTCAAATGATAGGCCGGCATCTGCGGCAATTTGGGAAGCTCGACGCCACTGGCGGGCTCGCTGCACCCTGCTTGCGTGATCAGGTTTCCCGGAGCGACGAAAGCCTCATACCCGCTCTCGGGGTCCGCGAGCAATTCCGCCGACAGGCGGCAGAACTCATCGATATAGAACTGGTAGTTGGTGAAAAGAACGTAGTTCTGGAAATGCTCCGCCCGGGTCGCCGTGTAGTGCTGCAACCGGTGCAGGGAATAATCGACCCGCGGCGCGGTGAACGACGCCAGAGGCATGACGCCGTCGCTCGGCTCATAGGTTCCATTGGCGATGGAATCGTCCATGACCGTGAGATCCGGCAGATCGAAGATGTCGGCGAGCGGTCTGTCCAGATTTGCGGCCGCCGCCCCGCCTTCCACATGCGTGCCGTCATAGAAGGCGAAATGCAGCGGGATCGGCATTTCGCTGTCGCCGATGAGAACCGGCACCTCGTGGTTTTTCATGAGCAGCGACAACTGCGTCCGAAGATAATGCTTGAACAGGTCGGGCCGCGTGATCGTGGAGGCGTGCCTGCCCGGCCTTGAGACAAAACCGTAGGAGAGCCGGCTGTCGAGACGGCTGTGACTGTCCGTCACCATCTGCACCTGCGGGTAGAAGGCGCGCACCTTCCCCTCGATCTCCCTGCCCTCGAGAAGATCGTGAAAATGGGACCGCAGGAAGCCTGTGTTCGCCTCGAAGATCTCGATCAGCCGCTCCACCGCCTTGTCCGCGTCGGTAAAGACTTCAAGCGGATGACCGGGGGCGAAGCGGGTCCTGCGGACCACCGGCTGCAGGTTCCTGCTGGTGCTATCGGACATAGACCGTCTCCTTATTGTTGTTATGGGTTTACAGTCCCGCCAAGTTTCTCTGCGGTCAATAGAACCGGCAACGGAATTTGAATGTTTTTTCGCATGGGGAAAAACTTTGCAACACGTTCCCTGAACTGCGTTCTACGGCCTTTTCCACGGCTCGGGATGCCGCTAATGTTCTCCGTGATATTGACGAGGAGCTTCCCATGTATCGTACCATCGTGAGCCTTGCGGTCGCCACCGCCACCCTGATCGGAAGCGGTTTTTCCGCAATTGCCCAAACGCTTCCGAATCTGGGCGGGCGGGAGGTCGTGATCGCGTCGGAAAACACCTATCCGCCGCTGCAGTTCGTCGATCCCAAGACCGGCGTCGCCGTCGGCTGGGAGTATGACGCGATCGCGGAAATCGCCAAGCGGCTCAACATCACCGTGACCTATCAGAACACAAGCTGGGACGCGATGATCCCGGCCATCTCGGCAGGCGAATACGACGTCGCCATGAACGGCATCACGATCCGTGCGGACCGCGCGGAACAAGTCGCGTTCTCAGACCCCTACATGCGCTCGGAAATGTTCATGCTGGTGCGCGCCGGTGAGGACCGCTTCACCGATGCCGGCGAATTTGCCGCAAACCCAGATTTTCTTGCCGGTGCCCAAGCGGGTACGACGCCCTTTTACGTCACTGTCTATGAGGTGCTGGACGGTGACGAGGCCAACCCGCGCATCAAACTGTTCGAAACCTTCGGAGCCGCCGTGCAGGCGCTCAAATCCGGAGACGTCGATCTGGTACTGACCGACAGCACCGGCGGCGAGGGTTATGTCGCCACCAATCCGGATACGTTCAAGCTGATCGGCGAACCTATGGGGTCTGAGGATTTCGGCTTCATCTTCCCGAAGAATTCCGACCTCATCGCACCGTTCAACGCGGCGATCTCCAGCATGCGCGCCGACGGCACGCTGGACGCTCTCAATCAGAAATGGTTCTTCGACTACAAGGTGGACGAATAAACGCCAGCTCCGATCGAATGAGGAATGAGGTTTTCTGCATGACCCTCTTCGATTGCAACTCCATGAAGCGTTTCTCCTCCGGACAGGAAATCGCTTTTGGCAGGCGCCGGACTATTGTCTTGCGACCACTATTGTCGAACTCTGTTTGGTCGTCAGATCCGTCACTGTTCAATCCCGAGGTCGCCCTCATTACCTGGCCGCCCCGGCCTTGAGCCGGGGTCTCGCGGCAGGCCCGGCTCAAGGCCGGGGCGGCGCGGAGAAAGCAGTAGATATCCCCGCAAACCAGGTCATCGCGAACGCCGCGACGCGGAGACCGGTGAGCCGGAGCTCATTCAATTGATGTTTTGGAGGCTCACCGTTCCCAGCTTGCGCTTCGCTTGACCGGAATGCAAAAGAGGAGGCTGTGAAACGCGCGCCTCGGCCGGTGTTTTCGTTCCCACGCGTTGACGCCTCGGCACTCCGCGGCCCATTCAGGAACACCACCCGCTCACCTCAAGCACCCCGGGACAGATCCATGTTCGGCAAGAAAAACCAGACGACTATTCCGAAACAGGATTTTCCCTACTGGCTTGTGGCCGCCGGCGGACTTGCCGTCTTTCTGCTTTTCCGGATCGCGACCGACGAGATCTATTCGCAGGTGATGGCGACGGTCTCGCGCGGTATCGGCCTGACCGTCTTCGTGACCCTGACCGGCTTCTTCCTGGCCTCGGTTCTGGGGCTGTTTCTGGCGCTCGCCTCCCTCTCCGGCTCAATCTTCCTGCGGCAGGCGGCAAGGTTCTATGTCGAGATCGTGCGCGGGCTGCCGATCCTGGTGCTGCTGCTTTATATCGCCTTCGTCGCCACGCCGCTGATCGTCGCCGGCATCAACGCCATTCTGGAGCCCGTGGGACTGGATGCGATGCGCACCCGCGACTTTCCCCTGCTGTGGCGGGCCGTCGCCGCCCTGACCATCGGGTATTCGGCCTTTATCGCCGAGGTTTTCCGGGCCGGTATCCAGGCGGTCCACACGGGGCAGATAGAAGCCGCGAAGGCACTCGGCATGAACGGCTGGCAGCGGTTCCGGTTGATCGTCTTCCCGCAGGCGCTGAAGACCATCCTGCCGCCGCTCGGCAACGATTTCGTCGCCATGATCAAGGACAGTTCCCTCGTCTCGGTTCTGGGCGTTGCCGACATCACCCAGCTCGGCAAGATCTACGCGGCCGGGTCCTTCCGCTATTTCGAGACCTATAACGTGGTCGCGCTCATCTACCTGATGATGACCATCACCCTGTCGCTCGCCCTGCGCAAATTTGAACGGACAAGGCAGGTCGGGGGGCGATAGGGTCGAAATTAGAAATTAACCGGCCTCATCCCTGCATGTTGTTGCAGGTCTTTTGCATACGGCCTGGCCGAAACGGCGAATGCGGAGAAAAACCGAATGCGGTCCTTCGAAGAAATCGAAACCCTCGCGGCGGAAAAGAAGGGTGGCGCGGACAAGCTCGCGGCGCTGCTGGCCGAACACAATCCGCCAAAGTCCGAGGAAGAGCTGGAAAAGCTTGGCGACGACCACTGGCTCTCCATGTTCACCAGATGCGTGTTCCAGGCAGGTTTCAGCTGGAAGGTGATCGATCGGAAATGGCCGGGGTTCGAGGAAGTTTTCGAGGGGTTCGATGTCGCCCGCCTCGCCTTCCTGCCGGATGAAGCGTTCGAAGCGCTTTTGAAAGACAAGCGCATTGTCCGCAACGCCATGAAGATCAAGTCCGTTCAGGCCAACGCCATCTTTCTGAAAGATCTGGCCGCCGAACATGGCAGCGCTGCCCGGTTTTTCGCCCGCTATCCGGTAAGCGACCAGATCGGCCTGATGGAGATCCTGAAAAAGCGCGGCAGCCGGCTCGGCGGCAACACCGGACAAATCGCCCTGCGCTTCATGGGCAAGGAGAGTTTCATCCTGTCCGGCGACGTGGTTAACGCCCTTATCCGCGAAAATGTCATTGAGAATGCCGCTATGTCGAAAAAAAACCTGAAGGCGATTCAGGCAATGTTTAACGAATGGAAGACAACTTCCGGTCGTACCCTCAATGAAATCAGCAGAATTCTGGCGTTTTCGACCGGGAGCGGCCATTAACCTCTCATTTAACTTTTACCATTGTAAACAAACCATTGATTCAATGATAATTTTTGTTCCATCCGCTTAACACCTGATTTACCAAAACCGGTAACCATGACACTCTAAATTGCGTGAGGTAATGCGTCGCAATGAGTGTACTGCGTACCGGGGTGTCCTTCGCGGCACCCCACCAATCAGATAAGCCGGAGGCAAGCGCTTCCTGGCTCAATACGATCCTCAAGGGCGACTGCGTGTCCGCCCTTGAAAAGCTGCCGTCCCGGTCGGTCGACCTGGTGTTCGCGGATCCGCCCTATAATCTCCAGCTGGGCGGCGATCTGCACAGACCCGACCAGTCGAAGGTGGATGCCTGCGACGATCACTGGGATCAGTTCGACAGCTTTCAGGCCTATGATGCCTTCACCCGCGCGTGGCTGCTCGCCGCGCGCCGGGTGATGAAGCCGGACGGCTCGCTGTATGTGATCGGCTCCTATCACAACATCTTCCGGGTCGGGGCGATGCTCCAGGATCTCGGTTTCTGGATCATGAACGATATCGTCTGGCTTAAGTCCAACCCGATGCCGAACTTCCGCGGCAAGCGGTTCACCAACGCCCATGAGACGATGATCTGGGCGGTGAAATCCAAGGATGCCAAGCCGACCTTCAATTACGACGCGCTGAAGACCTTCAACGAGGATCTGCAGATGCGCTCCGACTGGCATCTGCCGCTGTGCACCGGTTCAGAACGGCTGAAGGACAGTGCGGGCCAGAAGGTGCATCCGACCCAGAAGCCGGAAGCCCTGCTCTACCGGGTCCTGACCGCTTCCTCCAGGCCGGGAGATGTCGTTCTCGACCCGTTCTTCGGCACCGGCACGACGGGTGCGGTCGCCAAGAAACTCGGCCGCAACTACGTCGGCGTGGAGCGCGAGCAGGACTATATCGACGCCGCCACCGCCCGCATCAAGGCGATCGAGCCGGGCAATGCGGAAGCACTGGAAATGCAGCAGGGAAAACGCTCCCTGAAGCGCATCCCCTTCGGCACCCTGCTGGAAAGCGGCCTGCTGGCGCCGGGAACGGAACTGAGCTGTTCCAGGGGCAAGCACCTGGCCATCGTCCGGGCGGACGGCTCGCTCAAATCGGGCGACCACACCGGTTCGATCCACAAGGTCGGAGCGCTGGTCCAGGGCCAGGAAGCCTGCAATGGCTGGACCTTCTGGCACACCCAGGACGGCCCGACAAAATCGCCTATCGACGAACTCCGCAAGGAAGTCAGATCCCGCCTGCAGGCATAAGCAGGCTTACAAGCAGAAACGACCTTCGCGTTCCCCGCGATGAACTAGGCCCCGTCTCCCAGAAAGGGAGGCGGGGTTTTTCTTATTTTCGGTGAACCGGGTCAACAAAACCCTCACCGTTTTGCCAAAATCATTCCGCAACGATATGGGAAGGAATTTTCTCCAGCAAGATTGTGATCTGTCCAGATCGGTTCTGGTATCCGCGCCGCTCGGATTCGCGGTGTGCTTCGGAGAGAATCTTCAGGGCTAGATGATACTGCTGGCGCATAATCAGGGCCTCGCCATAAACCGTCAGGGCTGCGATCTTGAGGAGCCGCAGTCCACAGCGGTTCGCCAGCGCGGCTGCCCTAGCCGCAATCCGTCCTGCCAGGACCCGTTCTCCCTGCTTCAGCATAACCTGGCCCTGCGCGATCAAGGCAGTGATCTCAAGCTTGTTCAACCCCATCGACCGGGCGTATTCTAGCGCGCCCTCCAGAGTCCTGCCGTTCTCCTCCGAGGACAAGGTTTCCTCGGCCAGAGAGATGCGCAGTCTCGTCAGACGGCAATACCAGAGAATGTCGCGTTGTTCTGATTGAAGTGCTGCGCCAATTGCGTCATCGGCAGCCGCGCGTGCCAGTTCGAATTCGAACTGGCTGTTGTGGACGTCGGCCAAGTGCCGGTTGAATATGCTGACCAGGCGCGGCATTTCCTGTTCGTTGGCCTTGCGGATCAGCCTGAGATATTTCTCTTTGGCAATTGCTCTATCCCCTGCCAGATGCCGTATCAGGCCAAGATAGCCCTCACCGATCCAACTGACCTGGCTTCCCGGATGCTCGGACCCAACGCTTGGCAGCAGCAGACCTTCTATCATCTCCCGCGCCTTGAACATATTGCCACGCTCGATCATGGCGATTGAATGGTTCAGTTGCACGCGGCGCACAGCCGCATTGAGGGCGGGATCGCCATTCTCGTTGTCTTTGCGGTGCTGCATGACCTGCGCCGCCCGCTCGAACAGGGGAATGGCGTCGAACAATTGGCCCTGGACAAAGGCGATCAAACCGCGTTCGTTCAAAAGCCAGCCGATTTCGTCGCGGTAAAGCGGCTGCGCGATCCTGTGCGGAAAGAATTTTTTGCATGTCAGGGTGTCGTCTTCGGCACCCTGACCGAGTTTTTTTAGAACGACGGAGTGCTCGACGCTCGTTCCGTTCGACGCCCCGGCCATTTCCTCCCGCATGGCCTTGGCAGTTATGAGATCCAGCTTGTCTTCAAGAAGATTCATCGCTATCGCAGCATTGGTGATCCCGCGTAACCAGCCGCGAAACCGCACGAAGGGTTCATCCGGGTTTGGTTCGTCATTGAGACCGGGAAGACGTGAAATGGCGCCGATCGAGAAGCCGCCACGCATCAATCCGTAGAGCGCACGTATTCTTTGTGGCAGCGCATGAAACGAAGCGAGGGTCGGGTCGAGCTCCCGGCTTTTTTCGTCTGCATCATCGGGCTGAAGCCGCCTGAGCATGCCGCTGGCAGCCAAGGGAGCAAGTGGTTTTTGGTGCTCGGTCTGCCCGGGTTTGCGCCCCGGCTCCCACTGGTAAAGACACCATAAGGTGTTTCTGCACTGCTGGATCTGCCTCTCCATCAGCGCGCGGATCATTCGATAGTGCGCTTCGGTCGGCGTAGGCAGGTCACGCGGCTGATCGCAATAGAGGGACAATTGAAAGAAGTTGCGCTCGCCCTGATCGGGGACGAATAGATCCATCTGGTGACCGATATAATCTCGAAGTTGGTGCTGAACGGTATAACGCGCATGAACCTTTTCCCAAATTTTTTGCCAGTCTTCTGTCGTCCCCGATTTAAAGTACGCAGGTTTAGGTTTTACCTTGATGATCAGATGAGCCTTGAACAACTCTTCCAGCATCTCATTCAGGATCGCGAGGCAACGGCTTCTTGCCTTCCCGCGCCTACCTTCGTGCTCTTGTTGTTCGGACACTACGGGCCGACCGCTCCCATCTTCTGCTCCTTCTTCTCCAGGAGCGCTGAACGCGTCACCATCCGTGTCGGCAGCGTTGCCTTTCCCGGTGTCAATCCGATGCAAGACTGAATAAATTTCGTTACACCCGTAAAGGACCCGCGGTTCCACGGGCATTGGAAACAGCGACAAGTGACTCATGATCGCAAAGGCGAGGTCCGCTTTCGCACTCGAGCGGATTGGTGAAGCGGTCTCGGCATCTTGTTCGTACCAACTGCGCTTATGCGTTTCGAAGACGAAGCCGATCACGCCTGCTATCCCGGCCCGATCCGCAGCATCATCCAGTTGTTTAAGAAACTCGCATGAACGTTCCGACAAGTCCTCTTCGGGATCTGCCTTGCCTTGGCAATAGGTCTCGAAAGCCCCTGCGCACCAGGAGGACAGCGCCACATTTTTTGCAAGAATATTTCGAATCGTAGCGTTGTAGTGCAACGCGTTCCATTTGCCCTCGCGTTCCTGACCATTTTCGATTAGGGCATTGACGAACGCGGATTTGCACTTGGATTTTCGCAACCAATATCGGTCGGCGATACCAATTGCTGGCAACTCTTTCCAGGCGCGCAACATCAGCGCCCCCCCATGATAGGGCTTCCATTCCGAGCCCGGCGAATAGGACAGTCCTTTGGATTCAATATCGGTCAGAACCTCGTCCTTGGACTTCTGCTCGCTAAGGTAGCGCGACGGCAGCCCCGGACTGCCCGAAATCAACACCAGATCCATAGGCACAAGCGGATTGGACTCGTGCTCTCGTTTGCTGCCTTCTCCGGTGAGCAGCCTGAAAAAGGCACGATACATTGGGTTGTAGGCCTCCCCGTTGACGTTACAGAGCTTGTCGAGCCCTGACATGATCACGCAAACACGTAAATGCGGATCTACGCGCGCGGCGAGCATCTGAAAGGCGTCGATGGCGCTACGAAGCTGGTCCAACCGATGACCGCGCCGGAACGGCTCCTGCGTGTCTCTTGTTTCTCGAAAGGCGCCAATCCTTCCCCCGTAGCTTTCCCCATCGGGTGAAAGACTGGTGTCAAGCACCGCACGGAGCAGTCCAATCTCATCAGGCTCGTCTTGCTCGGGAATCTGGTTCGAACGCCACTCGGCGAGTAGCTTCACCAATTCCTCGATTGCCTGAGGTGCGCGATCTTCCACAAGGCCAGCGAGCGCGTCCTCGAAGAATATTCTGAGGGCATCAATTACCGAAGCGAACTCCATCGAAAAACTGAGATGGAGCATGAACGATCCGTGATAACGGAACACTACACCCGGTCGACCGGTCTTCTCGGACTGACTAAAAAGAGTATCCAGCACGAACCTGTTTCTTGTCAGGTCATTCCGACAGATATCCTCACGTAGCAAATGCAGCAACGACCCTTTGCCAGCGCCGCGCGGCATCGAAACGCGTACGACTCGGCGACCGAACCTTGATGCCCCCGGCATCCTGGACGGATAAGTCTTTTCATCTGCCTCCTGCGTTCGGTCCGCAACTTTCCTCGCGAGAGAACGTAGCCGTCTCAGTGCCGCGATCTTATCAACATCATCTTCGAGCGGAGGTCTTTCCGGCGTCTCAGAGCTGTTGGGATCTCTGACTATCCAGGAATCATAATCTGGCCGATGCCGCGCCATGTTGGGAAATTTTGCGTCTGTATCCTCTTCCGAATATGCTTTACCGAAGCGCGCATTCCGTGCTGCCGGCGTCAAGCGCCAGTCCGACCACCAGCGTTTGCGTTTTTCCCCAAGGTCATAAAGGGCACGATCCAGTGCTCTCGCCCGAATTTCGCTTTCAAGAGTACCGGTGAACTTCTTGGCCTTCCTGCACTTGTCGGACGACCAATCGGGCGAAACAGAACGAAACGCCAGTTGGATCTGTTGCAACTCAGCGTCTTCAAGTAATTTACTCGAAATACTTGGGGTTTCATGTGCGTTTAGCTCGATTTTCTTGAGGTCCCCAATTTTAGTCGCAAACGCTTCAAGAACCGGTCTAAAAACTTCATATTGATTGATGTTCCCGACAACCAGATTCAGGGTCTGGCAGGCTAGCCGCAAGAAACGCAATACAGGATAGTCGAACCCCGAAACTCTTTCATCGCCATAAAAGAGGGTGTAGATCCCGAATTGTGTACTCAGTTTCAAACTTTGTGCCGTATCCGTCTGCCGATCGGCGCGACCAGCACCGCTCGTTGACCCGAAATGGCTGTCGAAAAATCGCTCAACCGATCCAAACGCAGTTCCCCTGTCAATCCCGCACTGCCGTTCCATCAGCGTGTAGACATGCCGCTTCGAAAAATCCGGCGAGCGGTCTTGGCTGACGAATTGGCGCAACGGCCGCATCATGTCAGCTTCTTGCATCCCGACACCGACGAACAGCACATCGTTCCCTTCAAACACCGCCGACAAAGCCTCGTCGAAAGTTTCCTTTTTTTCACCGGATCTTAGATAGGTGTTCTGATAGTCTTTTTCGGTGAGCACCATGTGTTCCGGCTGATCATAGCGGCCATGAAGGTGAAAAACCTGAGCCCCGTATTCCCGGGAATAAAGCGAAAAATTAACTAGATCGCCAACATTGTCCGGGCCAAGGGTGACCGAGAGGACGGATTTTCCCAATCCGTCTTCGTGACTCAAGGCGTCTTCGAATTTCGAGCCTCGCCGGATACGCTTAAGCCCATCTTCCAGGATACGTGCGATGTGCAGGTTTTTATCGTTCTGCTTCAGAGACAATATGATCGCCCGCAACACTGTTTCTTCGGTTTCCTTCTTCGCCTCCGGAATGGCTTCATCGATATCCTTGATCGTCGCCGCGTTTTGGCCTGAGGCCAGTTCCTCGAACTCCGAATATAGCGACTGCCGGCGACTGAACTCCCTGTCACCCGAGGTACGAAAGTGCTTTTCGAGTTCCCGTTCGATTTCAACGTCATAATTGAGGGTCAAGAAACGGCAGACTTTCAGGTCCCTGAGCATCGTTTGTATCGGTTCCGCCCGGGTCTTCAGGGCATGCGGGCCGTCCTCTGGCCACTTGAGCGCCTCATCGGTTTCCATTCGCGCGTCTTCGCGCGATTTCACCAGCTCGGCTGCGATCGCCTGACGGAATTCAGCGGTCCGGTTACGTTTTCGGGCCAAGTTTTCTGCCAACGCAAGCATCACCACCAGATCATCAGGCTTCGCGTTCTGAGGCGTTCCGAATTGCTCGATCGCAGCTTCCAACGCTTCTCCGACGGGATCAACCACCCTCTTGGTTCCGCCTTGCCTGGCGATCCTGACCGCTTTATCCACCAGCGTACGCCAACTGGGTCGACCGTATGCAGCAGTTGCTCCCGAGCCGACAAACCCGATCACGCGCCGGACGTTCAGCGCACGCGAAAGGGTTAGCTGACCACGCTCCTGAATGTATTCGGGTGTAAGCTCAAAATTTCTGTAAGGATGGCGATGCGTCCACAATGATCGTACTCCGAGAATATATAATAAAAGCAACTTGCACTAAATCATACGCAAAGATGCCAATCCTACAACCTGTCGCGGTCTCAGAACTTGGCATCGGCTGTCTACAGTGCATTGTGAATGCATGAGACCGGCGGCGGAGCTAAACGGATCAGCACATATAAATCTTGTTGTTCAATCACTTGCCTCCAAAGAAACTGCCACTGCCGAATGTTAGATCATCATGGCAGGTAACCACGCCGAATAATTAGTAAGGCAACCGGAAGTGCATTCCCTTCAACTCCCTTTTGGAAAACGTCCTGTTCCAGGGGCAAGCATCTGGCCATCGTCCGGGCGGACGGCTCGCTCAAATCGGGCGACCACACCGGTTCGATCCACAAGGTCGGCGCGCTGGTCCAGGGCCAGGAGGCCTGCAACGGCTGGACCTTCTGGCACACCCAGAACGGCCCGACAAAATCGCCTATCGACGAACTCCGCAAGGAAGTCAGGTCCCGCCTGCAGGCATAAGCAGGCTTACAAGCAGAAACGACCTTCGCGTTCCCCGCGATGAACTAGGCCCCGTCTCCCAGAAAGGGAGGCGGGGTTTTTCTTTGACAGGCCGGTATGCAAATCTCCTTCAGGCAGACAACACCAGAAATCGACGGACTTTTCTCCCGATTCGTCCACACGGCCTAGATCCCACCGTTCCTCATTTCCAAAGTGAATTGAACCTGCTTGCATTCCGTCCCCGTTGCCGACATCCTCGCGGGTCAGTTGCGCGCTCACGGGAGGAACGGATCGAACGCCACGAAGCAGGCCCACTTGACAGGCCGGCTCAAGATCACCGATCGCTAAAATGGAAGACCATGTAGAAACAGTTCTGCGCACCGTGCAATCGGGATCAGCTCCAGCGCTCTCCCGGATCGCCGCGTCGTGGCGGCGCTCGGTGGACAAATACGGCCTCGATCCAGCAGCACATCGTGCTCCCGACAGGATGGAGGACAGCCTGCTCCATCAGCGGAGAACGCAAGCCGGCGACTTTCTCCAGATCGCAACGCCGAAACTCGATCAGTTGTTCGGGCTCGTCGGACAATCCGGCTGCACGGTCCTTCTGACCGACGCGGACGGTGTCGTGCTAGACCAGCGCTGCACGGACGCCGACAGGAACACCTTCCGGGATTGGGGGCTCTACCAAGGTACGAACTGGAGCGAGGCAACCGTCGGGACAAACGGCATCGGCACCTGCCTTGCCGAGGAACGAAATGTGATCATCCACCAGGGCGAACATTTCCTGGCCCGCAATGTCGGCATGAGTTGCATGGACGCGCCGATCTATGGCCCCGAAGGACGGTTGGCGGGTGCCCTGGACGTCTCTTCCGCCCGGTCCGACCAGACCGAGGCCTTCAACCGGCTGATCGGCGCCATGGTGGCGCAGACGGCCCGGCAGATCGAAATCGACACTTTCCGGGCCGCCTTCCCGGAAGCCCGCATCATTGTCGCGGATCAGGCGACCTCCGACGCGGCGGTGCTGCTCGCCGTCGATCAGGACGACATCGTGCTGGGCGCCACCCGTGCCGCCCGCAAGGTCTTCGGTCTTGGCGCGAGAGGGCCTGTCACGCCCCTGCCCGCCTCCGATCTTCTCGGCCAGGAGGATGGCCCGACCGGCTTTGAAAAGGCGGAACGGGCGGCCGTCGTGCGCGCGCTGGCCCGCGCCAAGGGCAATGTTTCCGAGGCCGCCAGAGACTTAGGCATCGGTCGCGCGACCCTCTACCGGCGCTTGAAACGGCTTGGTATCGACTGAAATCACACCCGACCTGTCTCAGATCTGAGACACATCTCCCACTCACCGCTTCGCACCATCTGTCATAGCAGGCCTCGTTTCGCCAAAGTCCCCTCATTCCCGGTGGAGGATCGGGGAACACGAGGAGGATATCCATGAACCAGATGCCCAAAATCGCGGTCGACACCGCGTCGCCCTTCAAAGCCCGATACGACAATTTTATTGGCGGCAAATTCGTCGCTCCGGTGAACGGCCGCTATTTTTCCAACATAACGCCGATTTCCGGCCAGCCCGTCTGTGACGTCGCCCGCTCCGATGCCGCGGACGTGGAACTGGCACTCGACGCTGCACATGCGGCAAAATCCGGCTGGGGCGGGACCCCGGCGGCGGAACGCGCCAACGTCCTGCTGAAAATCGCCGACCGCATGGAAGAAAATCTGGATCTTCTGGCCAAGGCCGAAACCTGGGACAACGGCAAGCCGATCCGTGAGACAACCGCGGCGGACATCCCGCTTTCGGTCGACCACTTCCGCTATTTCGCGGGAGCCCTGCGCGGACAGGAAGGGTCGATGTCGGAAATCGATGCCGACACGGTCGCCTATCATTTCCAGGAGCCGCTCGGCGTGGTCGGTCAGATCATCCCCTGGAACTTCTCCATCCTGATGGCCGCCTGGAAACTGGCTCCCGCGCTCGCCGCCGGCAACTGCGTGGTGCTGAAACCGGCGGAACAGACGCCGGCGGCGATCATGGTGCTGGCCGAACTGATCGGCGACCTGCTGCCGGATGGCGTTCTCAACATCGTCAACGGCTATGGCGCCGAGGTCGGCGCCCCGCTGGCCAAATCGTCCCGCATTGCCAAGATCGCCTTCACCGGTTCCACCCAGACCGGCAAGATGATCATGCAATACGCCACCGAGAACCTCATCCCGGTGACGCTGGAACTCGGTGGCAAATCGCCGAACATCTTCTTTTCCGACGTGATGCGCGAAGACGATGCGTTTCTGGACAAGGCCGTCGAGGGCTTCGTGCTGTTCGCCTTCAATCAGGGCGAAGTGTGCACCTGCCCGAGCCGTGCGCTGATCCAGGAAGACATCTACGAGGCCTTCATCGAGCGGGCCATCGCGCGCGTGAAAGCGATCAAGCAGGGCGACCCGCGCCTGCTCGACACCATGGTCGGCGCCCAGGCGAGCCGGGAACAGCAGGACAAGATCCTGTCCTATCTGACCATCGGCGTCGAGGAAGGCGCCGAGGTTCTGTGCGGCGGCAGCGAAGCCAAATTCGACGGCGATCTGGAGGGCGGGTTCTACATCCAGCCCACCATCCTGAAGGGCCACAACAAGATGCGCGTGTTCCAGGAGGAAATCTTCGGACCGGTCGTGTCGGTGACCACCTTCAAGGACGAGGCCGAAGCCCTCGCCATCGCCAACGACACGATGTACGGCCTCGGCGCCGGGGTGTGGTCGCGCGACGCCAATACCTGCTACCGCTTCGGCCGCGCCATCGAGGCCGGCCGGGTCTGGATCAACAACTACCACGCCTACCCGGCCCATGCCGCCTTCGGCGGCTACAAGCAGTCGGGCATCGGCAGGGAAAACCACAAGATGATGCTGGACCATTATCAACAGACCAAGAACATGCTGGTCAGCTACAACCCGAACAAACTCGGGTTTTTCTGACGCCTGTTCACGCTGTCCGACCTTGCGTCGTCAAAGTGGCGGGGCAGTCCTGAGAGGGACTGCCCGGTTTTTCCGTCCGTTTTACGCGAATCCCACAAGCGCCTTCCGTCTTTTGCCGACGGATACCGACAACCGGTCATTGGCCTGAAGATCGCCGGTGGCGATGCGGCGGCGGGGGTCCTCGATGATCCGGTTGTTGAGGCGGACACCGCCCGCTTCCACCAGACGGCGGGCCTCGCCGTTGGAGGCGGCGAAGCCGACGGCCACGACCACTTCCAGCAATCCAAGCCCTTCGGCCAGCGAGGCGAGCGGCATCTTGTGGGTTGGTTCAAGGATCTCGCCCTCGCCGGCAAACAGCGCGTCGCCCTGCTGCAGGGCCGCGCGCGCTTCTTCCGGTCCATGCACGATCGACGTCACCTGGGTGGCGAGGATCTTCTTGGCTTCGTTCAGTTCCGCGCCTTCCAAAGCGGCAAGGCGATCGATCTCACTCATCGGAAGCTCCGTGAAGAGCCGCAGGAACCGCGCGACATCGGCATCGGCCGTGTTGCGCCAGAACTGCCAGAAGCCGAAAGGCGACAAGTGTTCGGGATGCAGCCAGACGGCTCCGGCCGCCGTCTTTCCCATCTTGGCGCCGCTGGCCGTTGTCAGCAGCGGCACGGTGAGGCCGTGAAGCTTGCGCCCTTCCCTGCGGCCAAGCTCGACGCCGTTGACGATATTGCCCCACTGGTCCGATCCGCCGACCTGCAGCACGCAGTCATGACGCTTGGCGAGTTCCAGGAAATCGACAGCCTGCAGCATCATGTAGCAGAATTCCAGCACGGTCAGCGGCATCCGCGCGTCGAGGCGCGACTTCACGCTGTCGAAGGTCATCATGCGATTGACGGTGAAGCGGGAACCGTAGTCGCGCAGGAATTCCAGGAAGCGGAATTCGTTCAGCCACTCGGCATTGTCGACCAGCATCGCCCCGTCGGGGCCTTCCATATCGACGAGACGCTCCACGGACCGGCGGATCGTGGCGATATTCGCAGCAATCTGCCGCTCCTCCAGCATCGGCCGGGCGTCGTTACGAAAACTCGGATCGCCGATCAGGCTGGTGCCGCCGCCGAGCACGACGATCGGCCGGTGGCCCAGCTTCTGCAGCCAGCGCATGGTCATCAGCGGCATCAGATGGCCGACATGCAGACTGGCCGCGGTCGCGTCAAAACCGGCATAGGCGGTTACCGGGCCCTCGGAAAGCGTGCGGTCAAGCGTTTCGAGATCCGTGCACTGGTGCACGAGACCGCGCTCCAGAAGCACGGCGAGCGCTTCGGATTTCAATCTGGTCGCCGGCTTGCCGGCTTCGATCATGTGGCTGGTCATTTTCGGTTTCCTGGGTTTCCCGCCAGGAAGCCAGGGTCCTGAAAACCAAAAAGCCGCCTGACGCGGCGGCTTTTGAGGTTTCAAGAGGTGAACAAGATCCTACGCAGCCGCCGGTATGTCGGTGACGTAATAAAAATACACGAATGCGGCGCTCATCCTGATCATGCCATTTTAAATGCGCGACAGCCGCCCGGAAGTCAAGCCTGTTATGGCAGGCGCTCGAGAGGGTCTGCGAAAGACGCACGAACAAATGGCAGATCTCACTCTCCGGTGATCATTTTGGCAAACAGTGAGTCGGGTCCAATTCCGGTCTTGCCGGGTTTACATGTACCGCTACCACCTCGCCGCCCCGGCCTTGAGCCGGGGCCACATTAAAGGTCCCGGCTCAAGGCCGGGACAGCGCCGCTGATGCAAACAGATCCTTGCATCTGCCGGGCCGCAACGGCTTCACGACAGACCGAGATCGTGCTCTCCGCGCTCCAGAATGAGCGGCACGATAAGGTTTTCTTCGTCGTCCAGGTGGCGCATCAGGCCGGTGAGCAGCGTGTCGCTGACGGCGGCGTAATCGTCCGCCGCCCGGCGGATCCCGTCCTTGCCCCCCTGCCGCAACCGGCCCAGAAAGGTGTTGGCGCTGCCGATGACTGTCTCGATCCGGTGGTGGATCAACTCGTGGTCGCCTTCCAGAAGCTCGAAACCGGCGACCAGCCGCTTTTCCGCGTCCATGAAGACTGGGAAATAGTGCTCGTCCTCGATCATGTGATGGTGATGCAGCTCGGAGAGGAACTGTTGAAGGCGCGGCGCGAACAGGCCGCCGAACTGCTTCGCCGCCACCCTCTCCTCGCGGAAATCAACGAGCAGCGTGTCGAGCGTCTGACCGAGCTGGCGAAATCCGTTGTGGCGCGCGAGCCAGAATTCGGTGAGCGGTCCAAGGTTGCGGTGCGAGGCCCAGTCCACCCGGGGATGATCCTTCAGGAGATACAGCCATTCCTCGGGCAGTCCGGTGCGCCGGTCCAGATGCATCGGGTCGGTCATGGTTTTCTTTCGCTTTGCCAGATGTCGTACCAACGGCCCTTATAGCCGAAATCCGTCCGACTTTAAGGAAACAGTGTGTTCAGCGACAATTCCGGACTATCCGCCCTCACCTCTTCCCCCCTTCCAACAGGGGAAGCGCGAGGGGGGCGGTTTGCGGGGTCCAAAACGAAAACCCCGGCCGAAGCCGGGATTCCTTGTCGAATCCATCGACTGTCTGCCGCCTATTCTGCCGCGGCCGGGCTTACTTCCGCCGGTTCGGGTTCGGTCCATTTCAGGACCGGCTTGCGGGCCGCGGCGGTTTCGTCCAGACGGCGGCGCGGGGCAAGATAGGGCGCGCCGGAGAAGCGGTCGGTTTCTCCGCGTTTGGCGCTCATGACCAGGTCGCGCATGGTGGCGATGAACAGGTCAAGCGCCGCCCGGCTTTCCGATTCCGTCGGCTCGATCAGCATGGCGCCGTGGACCACCAGCGGGAAATACATGGTCATCGGGTGATAGCCCTCATCGATCATCGCCTTGGCGAAGTCGAGCGTCGTGACGCCGGTGTCCTTCAGGAAGCTGTCGTCGAACAGCACCTCATGCATGCAGGGGCGTTCACCGAAGGGAAGGCTCATCAGATCCTGCAGGCCGACGCGGATATAGTTAGCGTTCAGCACCGCGTCCTCGGACGCCTGTTTCAGACCGTCCGAGCCGTGGCTCATCATGTAGGAGAGCGCGCGCACATACATGCCCATCTGGCCATGGAAGGCCGTCATGCGGCCGAAAGGCTGTTCGCCCTCAGTTGTCGCCGATGTGGTTTCAACCAGTTCCAGCCCCTTGTCCGTCTTGCGGATGAAAGGCAGCGGCGCGAAAGGCGCCAGACGTTCGGACAGGACCACGGGACCGGAGCCCGGACCGCCGCCGCCGTGCGGCGTGGAGAAGGTCTTGTGCAGGTTGATATGCATGGCGTCGACGCCGAGATCCCCGGGCCGCGCCTTGCCGACGATGGCGTTGAAGTTGGCGCCGTCGCAGTAGAAATAAGCGTCGGCGGCGTGGATCAGGTCGGCGATCAGCTTGATGTCGCGTTCGAACAGCCCGCAGGTGTTCGGGTTGGTCAGCATGATGCCGGCGATGTTGCCGGTGTGCTCTTCGGCTGTCGCCTTCAGGGCGTCGAGATCCACTGTGCCGTCGTCCTTGGCCCCGATGGAGACGACCTTGTAGCCGAGCAGCGCGGCGGTCGCCGGGTTGGTGCCGTGGGCACTCTCGGGCACCAGCACGATCTTCGGATCGCGGCCGGCGGCCGTATGCGCCGCCTTGATCGCCATCATGCCGCACAATTCGCCGTGGGCGCCGGCTTTCGGGCTCATGGCGATGGCGGACATGTGGGTGGAGACCATCAGCCAGTGGGCCAGTTCGTCGATCAGCTCCAGCGCGCCGGGAACGGAAGAGACCGGCTGCAGGGGATGGATGTCGCCGAAGCCCGGCAGACGGGCCATCTTCTCGTTCAGCCGCGGATTGTGCTTCATGGTGCAGGAGCCGAGCGGGTAGAGCCCGCTGTCGATCGCGTAGTTGTTGCGCGACAGGCGCACATAGTGGCGCATGGCTTCCGGTTCGGCGAGGCCGGGCAGGCCGATTTCGTCCTGACGCCGGTGGCCGCCGAGTTCGAAGTCCACATCGTCGTCCTCGTCCAGATCGACCCCGGTGGTTTCCAGCGACCCGAATTCGAAAATCAGCGGCTCTTCCATGTCGAGCCCGCGGTTGCCGGTGAAGGTCTTGGGGTGGAAGGCTCCGTCCGCCTCGCCCGGTCTGGTCGGGCGCCCTTGCGTGTTCATGCTCATGCCAGCGCCTCCTTCAGCGCATCCGCGAAGGCCGCGCGGTCTTCATCCGTGTTGACTTCGGTCGAGGCGACCACCAGAAGATTGGCGATATCCTTGTTGTCCGGCTCCAGCCGGGAGACCGGCAGACCGCCGAGAATGCCGCGTTCGGCGAGCCGTTCCACCACGTCCCCGGCCAGTTTCGGCAGGGCGATGGTGAATTCGTTGAAATAAGCCGAATTCAGAACCTCGACGCCGTGAATGCCGCCGAGAAGTTTCTTCAGCTTCACCGCGTTGCCGTGATTGACACGGGCCAGTTTCGTCAGGCCCGCCTGACCCAGAAGCGACATGTGAATGGTGAAGGCCAGGCAGCAGAGGCCGGAATTGGTGCAGATGTTCGACGTCGCCTTGTCACGGCGGATATGTTGTTCGCGGGTGGAAAGCGTCAGCACGAAACCGCGTTTGCCTTCCGCATCCACCGTTTCGCCGCACAGGCGCCCCGGCATCTGGCGGACATATTGCTGGCGGGTGGCGAAGAGGCCGACATAAGGGCCGCCGAAATTGAGACCGTTGCCGATGGACTGGCCTTCGCCGACGACGATGTCCGCCCCTTGCGTTCCGGGCGGCTCGATCAGGCCGAGCGAGACCACCTCGGTAAAGACCGCGATCAGCAGGGCCTTGTGCGCATGGGCCTTTTCGGCAATCGGTTTCAGATCGATCAGCTGGCCGTAAAAGGACGGCGACTGAACCACCACGCAGGAGGTTTCGTCGTCGATCTGCGAAAGAATGTCTTCGGTTCCGGTCGGGTCGGCGGGCAGGCTGACCACCTTGTCGCCGGCCATGCTGGACAGACCTTCGACCACGGCCCGGTATTGCGGGTGCAGACCGCCGGACAGCACCGCCTTGTTGCGACGGGTGATCCGATGCGCCATCAGCACCGCCTCACCGGTGCCGGTCGAGCCGTCATACATGGAGGCATTGGCGACATCCATGGCGGTCAGGCGGGCGACCTGGGTCTGGAACTCGAACAGGTATTGCAGCGTGCCCTGGGTGATTTCCGGCTGATAGGGCGTATAGGACGTCAGGAATTCTGAGCGCTGGATCAGGTGATCGACGGTTGCCGGCACATGGTGCTTGTAGGCCCCTGCCCCGACAAAAAACGGAACGGACCCGGCGGAGGTGTTCTTCGCGGCCATGGCGGAGAGCCTGCGCTCGACCTCCATTTCACTGGCCCGTTTTGGAAGATCCAGAAGTCCGTTGAGGCGGACATTTTCGGGGATATCCGCAAAGAGGTCGTCAATCGACTTTACTCCGACCCGCGCGAGCATGTCGGAGCGGTCGGTGTCGTTCAAAGGCAGGTAGCGCATCAGGCGGCTCCCAAGGGTTAGACAATCAGTAAGCCGGCGTCAGTTCAGACCTTTCGGCTCGTCATCCCGGGCGAACACCGTGAGACCCGGGACCGGCGAGCCGAAAAACTCCCGGCTCAGGGCTCCCCGGTCCCGGCTCGGCGCTTTAGCGCCGTCCGGGATGACGATGGAAAGGCTTTGACACCGTCCGTGACGGTAGATCCAGCCGCGTTACCCGCGCGGCCAGACCCTAATTTCCAGGCGCGACCAGCTTCAGCGGCTCCGGTTCCACCACGATCTCGCACTTCACGGAATTGGCGATGAAGCAGATCTCATGCGCCTTCTCGTGCAGATCGGTCAGCCATGTCGGGTCCGGATCCTTGTCGGCAACCAGCGTGACGCGTGGACGCAGGACCACTTTCGTGATCGCCATCCTGGCCCTTGCCACACGGCTCATTTCGCCCTGAGCGTCGTCGCGGTAACTGGCGATGTTGAAGCCCGCACGGCGGGCCAGGTCCAGGAAAGACATCATGTGACAGGAAGAAATCGCGGCAACGAAGGCCTCTTCCGGATCGATGGCCGCCTCGACGGAATACGGCAGAGGCACGACCGTCGGAGAGGAGCTTGCCGGAATCTCGAGACCGCCGTCAAAGCGCCAGATATGTCCTCTGGAATACGCATTTGCCGCGTAGTCACCGTCGCATGCCCACTCTATCTGAGCCGTATGATAATGCCCCGCCATGAGTTCACAGAGTCTCCACGTATGCCTTGTAGGCGGCCTGGTCCATCAGGTCCGAAAGCTGGCCGGAGTTACCGACCTTCATCTTCAGGAACCACGCGCCGCCTTCCGGATCCGCGTTGACCTTGGCCGGTTCGTCGGCCAGCACACCGTTGGCCTCGACCACTTCACCGTCGATCGGTGCGTAGACCTCACTGGCGGCCTTGACCGATTCGACAACGGCGGCTTCATCGCCCTGGGACAGGTTCCTGCCGGCTTCCGGCAATTCGACATAAACGACATCGCCGAGCTGTTCCTGGGCATAGGAGGTGATACCGATCGTGGCGATATCGCCCTCGACGGAAATCCACTCGTGATCCTTGGAATAATAGGTGGTCATTGCTGTGCGTCCATTTCAAGAAATCAGGATTTGGGTTTGCGGTAATAGCGGTTCGGCACGAAGGGCATGTCGGCAACGGTTGCAGGCAGCCGCCGGCCTCGTACGATCAGTTCAAGAGCGGTACCGGTGCCGGCATATTCGACGGGCAAATAGCCCATGGCGATGGGAGCGCCCACGGTCGGCGCAAAACCTCCCGAGGTCACCGTGCCGATCACGGGACCGTCCGGCAAGGCGATCTCGGCGCCTTCACGGGCGGGCGCCTTGCCGTCGAGACGCAGGCCCACGCGGACCCGGCCGGGACCGTTCTTCAGTTCCGCCTGTATCCGCTCGTCTCCGGGAAATCCGCCTTCTTCGCGGCGGCGCTTCTGCATGCAGAAGGTGATCGCACCTTCCACGGGAGACGTGGTTTCGTCGATATCGTGACCGTAGAGGCAGAGCCCCGCCTCAAGGCGCAGGCTGTCGCGGGCGCCAAGGCCGATCGGCTGCACCCGGTCGTCAGCGAGCAGCGCCCGGGCGACTGCTTCAGCGGCTCCGGCCGGGACGGACATTTCCACGCCGTCCTCACCGGTGTAGCCGGCGCGGGCGATGTGGCAGTCGATGCCGTCGAATTCCATGGAAGCGGCCGACATGAAAGCAAGCTCCGCAGCCTTGGGCGCGTGCGCGGCAACGGCGGCAACGGCTTCAGGTCCCTGAACGGCGATCAGCGCCCGGTCCTCGACGACCTGCAAGCTGACATTTTCCGGGAGTCTGTCGCGAAAATGAGCGTAGTCGATATCCTTGCGCGCGGCATTGACGACCAGCATCAGCTTGCCGTCATCTTCTTCCGAAACAGGGCGTGTCACCATCAGGTCGTCGATGATGCCACCCTCCTCGTTGAGGAGCACGCTATAGCGCTGGCGGCCGAGGCCGAGTTCGACGAAACTGGAAGGGGTCAGCGCTTCGAGCGCGCGGGCCGTGGTTTCATGGTCCGGACCGATCAGGAAAGCCTGACCCATATGGGAAACATCGAACAACCCGGCTTTGGACCGGGTGTGCAGATGCTCGGCCATGATGCCGGCCTTGTACTGCACCGGCATGGAATAGCCGGCGAAGGGTACCATGCGGGCACCGAGTTCCACATGAAGGTCGTGAAGAGGCGTTTGTTTCAGATCGGTCTCTGCATTGGCATCCGCCATGAACGGTCCTCGTATCGGGGTTGCGCAGTCCCAGACCCGTCCTGTCCGGGACCTGGCCTGTCTGCACCCCCTCTGTCCGAGTACCTGAGAGATTTCCCGCGAACGCAACCGGGCGCCCAGCAGTTACTCCTTCGGTGAGCAGTCCGCGAATCCAATAGCGGAGCACTGCTTTCCAGAGCGTTTTGGCCCGTGCGGTCCTTTTGCCTGAGAGTTTCCGGGGCGGTTGCTCCTTCGGCGCCGGGATCTTCCAACCCGGCCTCTCCCGCACTTGCGTCAGCGTGCTGCCACGCCAATCAGGGAACGACCCTGATCTGAGGCGGCGATTGTGCGAGGCGGACAAAGTCTTGTCAATATGCGACATCGCCAACCCGCGAATTTGCCGGGCACAATCTCCTCCGGCCGTCCTCAAATTCCGCTATCAGCGGCGACCGCCATCGTCAAATCCGAAAACCACCTTGACGCTCTGGTCCGGTGTGACGGTGAATTTGTCTTCAATCAGCGTCCAGGTCTCGCTTGGGGAATTGGCACCGACAGTCACCGGTATTTTCAAGACCTCGGAAACCAGGGGTTTCGCATCGCCGCCACCGGGAACGATGGCAACACGCAGAGGCAGGATCACTTCGCCGCCCTTCCAGGCGGGCCCGGAGGTCACATCGCCCGAAAACCCGAGTTTCATCCGCCTTTGGCCACCCGCTTCCTGGGTGCAGGTATTGGCCCAGTCCTCCACGGTCGCCTGATAAAGAAGCCCCTCGGGCTGCTCCTCCTTGCCGCGGACGTATTTCGTGATCAGATAGGTATTCAGCTTAAGCTGCATCGGGGGACAGGGAACCGGAGGCGCAAACGTCTCGGGAGAGATTTCAATCGGCTCCTGGCCACCCGTGATGATCTTTCCGGCAACACTTTCGGCTCCGCCGCATCCGCCCAGCGCCGCCGCGCCTATGCAAACCGCGAATGCCGTCTTGAGGTTCATCTTGGTTACGGCTTGAAACGCACTGATCATATTCTGTCCACTTGAATGCAAAGTAACCTGGCGGAGCTTCATAGCAGCTACACATTTGGTTGGCGAGGGCTGGTAACCGCAATGCTTGAACCAGCTCATTGTGGCCTAATACCGACCTCAATAAATAAGAACCCATTCGCCCGGCGACACGCTCCTTGCGCAACAGTCTCATATCGCGGTCGAATGGGTTCCTATTTATTGAGGTCGGTATAATTGCCGCGCGAGGGCCCCTCTCCCTTGACAGGGTGCACATGCAAGCCCTTATTGCGGCCATAAAGGTTTGCCGAAAGTGCATCATGACTGAAACCCCGCAACAAAAACCACCGCTTTCCATCAGGCTCTGCGCGCCGCGCGGGTTCTGCGCCGGTGTGGACAGGGCCATCCAGATCGTGGAACTCGCCCTGGAGAAATACGGCCGGCCGGTCTACGTGCGCCATGAGATCGTTCATAACAAATTCGTGGTGGACGGGCTGAAGGCCAAGGGAGCCGTGTTTGTCGAGGAACTGGAGGAAATACCGGCGGCGGATGCGGGCAGACCGGTGATCTTTTCGGCCCATGGTGTGCCGAAGGCGGTGCCGGAGGACGCGCGCACCCGCAACATGTTCTATCTGGATGCGACCTGCCCGCTGGTTTCCAAGGTTCACAAGGAAGCGGAGATCCATTTCCGGCGCGGCCGGGAAATCCTGTTGATCGGTCACCAGGGCCACCCCGAAGTCATCGGCACGATGGGCCAGTTGCCGGAGGGCATTGTCAGCCTGATCGAGACCGAGGACGACGCGCGCCGCTATGTGCCCCGATCGGACCTTCCGCTCGCCTACATCACCCAGACCACCCTGTCCGTCGACGATACCGCCGGAATTGTCGCTGTTCTGCAGGAGCGGTTTCCGGAGATCGTCGCGCCGCACAAGGAAGACATCTGCTATGCGACGACCAATCGGCAGGAAGCGGTCAAGCATGTCGCTCCCGGAGTCGATGCCATGATCGTCGTCGGGGCACCGAACTCCTCCAATTCGCAACGCCTGCGGGAAGTGGCGGAGCGCGCGGGCTGCGGAACCGCCGTGCTTATCCAGCGCGCAGACGACATCGACTGGCAGGATTTCGAAGGGATCGGCTCGCTGGGCCTGACAGCGGGTGCATCCGCGCCCGAAACCCTGGTAGAGGAAATCATCGACGCTTTCGCCGGACGGTTCGATGTCACGGTTGAAACGGTGCGCACCGCCGAAGAAACGATTTCCTTTAACCTGCCGCGTGAGCTCCGGGACCCGGTCCCGCCCGCTCAGGCGGCCAGCGGATGAAATAATGGCAGTCTATACCGAAGTAACCGATGAGGAGCTCGATCGCTTCATCGGCGGCTATGACGTTGGCCGTCTGCTGTCCTTCAAAGGCATTGCCGAAGGCGTCGAGAACAGCAATTTTCTGGTTCACACCGACAAGGCGTCCTACATCCTGACGCTTTACGAGAAACGGGTGAACCCGGACGATCTGCCTTATTTTCTCAATCTGCTCGGACACCTGGCGGACAAGGGCCTCTCCTGCCCGACACCGGTGCCTTCCAGGGATGGCATGCTGCTCGGCACCCTGGCCGGGCGTCCCGCGGCTCTGGTGACCTTTCTGGAAGGCATGTGGGTCAAACGCCCGCGCACCGACCATTGCGGAGAACTCGGCAAGGCCATGGCCGAGCTGCATCTGGACGGCATGGGTTATGAGGGCTTCCGCAAGAATGCCCTCGATGTCAGCGGCTGGCGGCCGCTGTTCGACCAGTGCGGTGCGCGCAGCGACAGCGTGCAACCGGGTCTTGGCGCCGAAATTTCACGCGAACTCGATTATCTTGAAGCCGATTGGCCCTCCGATCTTCCGGTCGGAGTGATCCATGCGGATCTCTTTCCGGACAACGTGTTTTTCCTGGGCGATCAACTTTCCGGCCTGATCGATTTCTATTTCGCCTGCAACGACGCCTTCGCTTACGATATCGCCATATGTCTGAATGCCTGGTGCTTTGAACTGGACGGGGCGTTCAACGTGACAAAGGCACGCGCGCTGTTGAAGGGGTACACATCCGTCCGCCCGCTGACATCCGCGGAATATGCCGCGCTGCCGAAGCTCTGCCGGGGGGCGGCTCTGCGGTTCCTGCTCACGCGCCTTTATGACTGGCTGAGCGTTCCCGAAGGCGCGCTGGTGACACCGAAAGACCCGCTGGAATACCTGAAGAAACTCAGATTCCACCAGACCATCGACACCGCGGAGGCTTACGGGCTGGAACGATGAGCAGTACAAACCGAGTGACGATTTACACGGACGGCGCCTGTTCGGGCAATCCGGGTCCAGGCGGCTGGGGCGTCATCCTGCGCTTCGGCGAAAGCGAGAAGGAACTGAGCGGCGGCGAAGTCGAAACCACGAACAACAGGATGGAACTGATCGCGGCCATCGAGGCCCTGAAGGCTCTTACCCGGCCCTGCGCCGTCGACCTTTATACGGACAGCACCTATGTGCGCAGCGGCATCAACGAATGGATCGACGGCTGGAAAAGAAAGAACTGGCGCAACTCGACCAACAAACCTGTCAAGAACGCCGATCTTTGGCAAGCTCTTGATGCCGCGCGGGAACGTCACGACGTGACCTGGCATTGGGTCAAGGGTCATGCGGGACATCCGGACAATGAGCGCGCGGATGAACTGGCGCGAAGCGGCATGGCCCCCTATAAGGGCGGCGCGTAAGCGCGATCCCCGTGAGACTCGCAAAGGATTTTCAGTGAGAGTTTTCTGGTGGTCCGCCCCCGCTTCGCCGCGCGCGCCTCAGCCGGCTACAGCCGGTTCCGTGCTGATCATGGCCAATCCGACCTCCGGTGGCTACAGCGCCAGATTTCTGGAAAAGGTCCGGGCGCGCCTTGAGTGGCACGGCTGCAAGGCCGAAATCAGGCTGACCCGTCATGCCGGTGAAATCGGTGAGGTCTGCGCCGATCCCGAACTGCGCGTGCGGACGCTGGTGGTCGCCGGCGGAGATGGATCGATCAACGAGGCTCTGACCGGCTTTCAGTCTCATCCCAATCCGCCGCAACTGGCGGTGATCCCTTTCGGCACGGCAAATGTCCTGGCGCTGGAACTGGCCCTGCCACGCAAAGCGCGCGCCATAGCCGACATCATCCGGCGCCAGAAAACCAGACAGCTGCACTACGGCCTGGCAAACGGACATCCCTTCGTCCTGATGGCTTCCGCCGGTTTCGACGCGGAGGTCGTCCATGCCGTGCCGCTCTCGCTGAAGCGGCGCCTCGGCAAACTGGCCTATGTGATCACCGCGATCAGAACCGGATTCGGCCGCAAGGAAACTCCGCTGACGATCACCCTGGACGGCGACACGATCACCGGCAAGTTTGCCGTTGCCAGCAACGCCCGGCACTATGGCGGCCCCTTCGTCATCTGTCCCGGGGGAGCGACCGATCCGGGGATGCACATGCTGGTGCTGGAAAGAGACGATCCCTGGTCTTCCGTCCTCTACGGCATCGCGCTGTTGTTCGGGCGCATTCACAAGGCCCGCGGCGCGATCGTCAGACCTTTTTCCCGCGCCACGATCACGGCGGCAGGCCCTGTCGCCGCCCAGATCGACGGGGATCCGTTCGGGGCCACGCCCCTGGAGATCCAGACAACGGACAGGACAATCCCCGTTCTGGTTCCCTGAATTTCAGATTCTAGAGCGCCGACCCGAAAGCGTCTACGCGGACTCCGCTTCAGCAGGCATTTTGCGCAGGATCTTGGTTGCCTCGTTCGCCGACACCGCTTCGCCGAAGAAATAGCCCTGGGCGTATTCGCAGCCGAGTTGATACAGCTCCAGCGCATCGTTCTCGCTTTCCGCGCCTTCGGCGACGACGGACATGCCGAGGTCATGGCCCATGGCGACGATCGTGCGCAGAAGGACCGGTCTCGCGGACGATCCGTTCGGCTTGACGAAGGACTGGTCGATCTTGATCGTGTCGAACGGGAAGCGGTGAAGATAGGACAGCGATGAATGGCCGGTGCCGAAATCGTCCAGCGAAAGGCCCGCCCCAAGACCGCGCAAGCGCTCCAGAACCTTGGCGGAATATTCCGGATTGGACATGACGAGGGACTCGGTCAATTCCAGTTTCAAGGTGCCCGGCTCCAGCGATGTACGCGACAGAACCGCCTTCACGTCATTGATCAGGTCCTGTTTCAGGAGCTGGCGTGACGACAGATTCACCGAGACGAACAGGGGCTGCTGCGTGCGGAACTCACGCTGCCAGAACGCAAGCTGCTGGGCGCCCTTGTCGAGCATATACATGCCGAGTTCGTTGATGAGGCCGGACTGTTCCGCCACGGGAATGAATTCGGACGGCGAGATCTTGCCCCGCTTGGGATGGTTCCAGCGCGCGAGCACTTCGAACCCGGCGACCGACTGGTCCTCAAGGCGGATGATCGGCTGGAAGAAGACGCCGAGCGTCTCCTTCTTGATCGCTTCCCTGAGATCGCCTTCAAGGTCGACGATGTTCTTGTCGAGCGGCCGCAGGATCGGGCGGAACACTTCCTGGCGGTCGCCTCCCAGCCGCTTGGCATGGTTGAGGGCGATTTCCGCATTGGTGAGCATGTCCTCGACGCCCTGCTTGCCGCCCTCGAAAAAGGAGATGCCGACGGAGCAGGTCAGGAAAATCTCCCGGTCGCCGAAAGTGATCGGAGCCCGCACGGCCTTGCGCAGCGAATCGGCCAGCGCGACGATCCGGTCCGGCTCCTGTTCGGACAGAAGCACCAGGCCGTACTGATCCCCCGACAGGCGGCCAAGCGTATCCTGCTGACCGATCAGGCGGCCAAGACGGCGGGCCACTGTGAGCAGGATGCTGTCGCCCGCGGAAAGGCCGATGCTGTCGTTGACCTGTTTGAACCGGTCCAGATTGAGAACCAGAATGGTCGGCTTCGAGGTTTCCTCCGCGTTCGAGCGCACGACGCTGGTGCGCAGCCTGTCGACGAAAAGCTCGCGGTTCGGCAGACCCGTCAGGTTGTCATGCACCGCGTCATGCAGAAGCCGCTCCTCGGCGGTGCGCTCCTCGGTGACATCGAGCAGCGTGCCGACACAGCGGATCACCTCACCATCCGCCCCGATGATCGGGCGGGCGCGCAGGCGGAACCAGCGGAAGTGGCCGTCTTCGGATCTCAGGCGGAATGTCTGCGTGACCTTGCCGCGCCGCTGGTCGATCACGGCATCGAGCGTCGCGCGGAACCGGTCGCGGTCCTGCGGATGCAGGACTTCCAGCCAGTCGCGCGCCGGACCCTCGAGGGTGCCATGCCTGAGATTGAGCAGATCCTCGACCTCATTGCCGGTGTAGATACGGTCCCGGTCGATGTCCCAGTCCCAGATAATGTCACCGGCTCCGGTGAGCGCGAGTGCCTTGCGCTCCACGTCGGAAATGAGGCCCTGCGCAATCGCACCACCCGCGAAGGCATGCTGCATGACGGTGAAACCGATCAGAAGGACGATCAGCACAAGACCGCCGCCGAGGGCGGGCTGGACAATGTCGTTGAACAGGTAACCGGTTATGGTCATGGCCGCGCCGATCAGCCAGGCCATCAGCAGGCACCATGTCGGGATCAGCAGGATCGCACGGTCATAATGCTGGAAGGCCAGTATGGCGATGGTCACGATTCCGAGGATGCCGATCACGCCAAGGGCGAGCCGCGCGATGCCGGAGGCAATGGACGGATCCCAGACCGCGACGCCGAGGAGACCCAGAATGAGGATCAACGTGGTAAGCGCCAGGTGGGAATAGTGGATATTCCAGCGGTTCAGGTTGAGATAGGCATAGAGGAAAACGATCAGGCTGGCCGCCAGCATCACTTCCGCACAGGCGCGCGCGAGCTGACTTCCGCCACCCTGCAGGTTGAACACCATGCCCCAGAAACCGAAGTCGATGCACAGATAGGCCAGGACGGACCAGGCTAGCGCGGCCGTCGCCGGGAACATGACCGTGCCCTTGACCACGAAAAGGATCGTCAGGAACAGCGCCAGAAGACCGGAAATACCCAGGATAATACCGCGGTAAAGCGTATAGGCGTTGATGGTTTCCTCATAGACGTCCGGTTCCCAGAGCCGGATTTCCGGCAGGTTCGGTGTCGTCATTTCGGCGACGAATGTGACGATCGAACCGGGATCGAGCGTGACCAGAAAGACATCCGCCTCAAGGCTTTTCTGCCGCTCCGGAGCGATGCCCTGGCTCGGTGTGATCGCCGCGATGCGCGAGGACCCCAGATCCGGCCAGAAGAGATTGGATCCGACAAGCTTGTAATTGGGCGCGACTATCAAACGGTCGATCTGCTCGTCGCTGGTATTGGCCAGCGCGAACACGGCCCAGTTCGTGTTGGTGCCATCGCGCGAGGGCACCTCGATGCGGCGGACGATACCGTCCGAGCCCGGCGCGGTCGACACCTGCAGGCGATTTCCCGCCTCACGGTGAAGTTCGACGGAATTGGTGATATCCAGCGCCTCGACATCGATCGGGACGGGTATCGGTTCGAGTGCCTGCGCCGGCATCGCCGCGAGTGCTGCTGCAAGCACACAAAGCGCTACAACGACAAAGCTTTTGAACACGCTGCTGAATGAACCCGGTGACGAAATCGACATGGGGCGAAGGACTACCGGGTTGTGGTGCATGTCACAAGAATTCTTTCAAGATACCCTCAACGCTGGGAGCCACTTTTCCAGGACGCGATGCGTGATCTTCCGCCAGACAGGCAAACAGCAGATGATCCTGCCAGCTCCCGTTGATCAACAGATAGTTGCGCGCGTAACCTTCCCGGTGGAACCCGGCCTTTTCAAGCAGCCGGATGGACGGCATGTTGGATGGCAGGCAAGCTGCCTCTATTCGGTGCAGGCCCAAAACGTCGAAACAAAACGGCAAGATCATGGCGACGGCAGCCGACATGTGCCCTTTTCCCGCGTGTCTTTGACCCATCCAGTAGCCAAGGGTTGTCGTCTGACTGACCCCGCGCCTGATGTTGCTCAGCGTCAGGCCGCCGAGAATGTCGTCGGTCCTGCTGCGGAAGAGCAGAAAAGACAGGCTGCGGCCTTCCTTGCGGTCCCTGGAATAGCGGCGCAGACGGCGTCGAAAACCGGTCTTGGTCAGGTCGTCGGAGGGCCAGAGCGGTTCCCAAGGCTTCAGGAAGGCGCGGCTCTCCGAGCGCAGGGCACCCCAGTTCCTGAAATCGGACATGATCGGCGGGCGCAGGTAATAGCCTCCGGCCTCGATCAGCAATTCAGCGTCGGTTGAAGATCCCGGCCGTAGCAGCGACATGCCCCGCTCTCCGCGTCCTACATTGAAGCGGCCCGCAGAACCGGGTCCTGCTGCAACCTTTCCGCCAGTTCGGCAGCAGTCATGACCCCGTCCACCGGGCCGATCGCGGTCAAGGTGGGTGTCGCTCCGACAAAGGTTTCGTGCGCCACCCGGCGGATATCGGCCGCCGTGACGGCTTCGATCTTGCTGGAAATCTCCTCCGGGCCGAGCACGCGGCCATGGACCAGGATCTGCCGCGCGATCTGACCCGCCCGCGCCGCCGGACTTTCCAGGGCCATCATCAGGCCCGCGCGTATCTGGGCGCGGGAGCGGGCGACTTCGTCTTCGGAAATGGTCTGGGTGGCCGCGATGAGTTCATCGGCGATCATCGGCATCAGGGCGCCGAGATCGTCATGGCTGGTCGCGGCGTGCAGACCGAACAGGCCGGTGTCGGAAAACGCCCAGTGGAAACTGTAGATGGCGTAGCAAAGACCGTGTTTCTCGCGAATTTCCTGGAACAGCCGCGACGACATCCCGCCTCCCAGAACGGAGGCCAGAATCTGGACCGCGTAATAGTCCTTCGACTTGTAGGGACGGCCTTCGAAACCGATCAGAACCTGTGCTTCCATCAGATCCTTGTTGCGCAGCGTCTCGCCGCCGCGATAGCGGGCTTCCGATTCCCGCGCGGCAGGCTCGCTGCTGAAGCCGCCGAATTTTTCTCTCGCCAGCGCCACGAACGCCTCATGATCAACCGCGCCGGCAGCCGCCAGAACCATGTCGGGCGCCCGGTACCGGTCGGCGAGATAGGCGTTCAGCGCGTCGCGGTTGAAGCCTTTCACCGTTTCCGGCGTGCCGAGGATCGGCCGGCCGATCGCCTGATCCGGCCAGGCGGCTTCCTGAAACAGGTCGAAGGCCTGATCGTCCGGCGAGTCGTTCGCCGCGCCGATTTCCTGAAGGATCACATGCTGCTCGCGCGCCAGTTCCTGGGCGTCGAAAGTCGAGTTCTGCAGGATATCCGCCAGGATATCGACCGCCAACGGCATGTCTTCCGCCAGGATGCGGGCGTAGTAGTTGGTATGTTCAATGCTGGTCGAGGCATTCAACTCGCCGCCCACCGCCTCGATTTCCTCGGCGATTCCGCGCGCCGTCCTCGTCTTCGTTCCCTTGAAAGCCATATGTTCAAGCAGATGGGTGATGCCGTTCTGGTCCACGGATTCCACACGGGATCCCGTGCGGACCCATACCCCCAGCGCCGCGGTCTTCAAATGCGGCATCTGGTCGGTCACGACCGTCAGTCCATTGTCGAGAACAGTTGTTTTTACATTCATATAGCTACACCCCGGCGGTGACGGCCCGGGCGTGATCTTCGATAAATCGTTCCACCACACCCTGGTCTGCTGCCAATACCTGCTGGCGCTCCTCCGCAATCATCATGTCTTTCAGGTTTTCAGGCAATTCCGGCCGGATGCCGGAGGCTTTTTCAACCGCATCCGGGAACTTGGCCGGATGCGCAGTGCCCAGAACCACCATCGGAACCGAGCCGTCATCATGTTCCTTCGCAACATGCACACCGATGGCGGTGTGCGGATCGAGAAGGTAGCCCGCCTCTTTCCAGGTTTCCGCTATGGTGGCGGCGGTTTCGTGCTCATTGCAGCGCCCCGCGCCGAAGACGGAGCGCATGGCGTCCAGCGGAGCTTTTTCGATTCCAAAGCTGCCGGACTGAGACAGTCGATCCATCATCCGGCGAACCGCCGCGCCGTCCCGTCCACTGACTTCCGCCAGAAGCCGTTCGAAATTCGACGACACCTGAATGTCCATGGACGGCGAGATCGTCGGCGTCACGCCGCGTTTCTCATAGCGGCCGGTTTCCAGCGTACGCGCCAGAATGTCGTTCACATTGGTCGCAACGATGAGCTTTTCGACCGGAAGCCCCATTTTTTTCGCGGCATAACCGGCGAAGATATCGCCGAAATTGCCGGTCGGCACCGTGAAGGAGACTTTCCGGTGCGGCGCGCCGAGCGCCACGGCGGCAACGAAGTAATAGACGATCTGCGCCAGAATGCGCGCCCAGTTGATCGAATTGACCCCGGAAAGCGCCACCCGGTCGCGGAAGGCGAAATGGTTGAACATGCCTTTGACGATCGCCTGGCAATCGTCGAAGTTCCCGGCGAGCGCCAGCGCGTGAACATTGTCCTCGCACGCCGTCGTCATCTGCCGGCGCTGGACGTTGGACACGCGCCCATCCGGGAAGAGAATGAAGATATCAGTCCGCTCACGGCCGCGGAAGGCCTCTATCGCCGCGCCGCCGGTATCGCCCGAAGTAGCGCCTACAATGGTTGCGCGCAGCCCGCGCTGCGTCAGCACATAATCCATCATCCGGCCGAGAAGCTGCATCGCCACGTCCTTGAAGGCGAGCGTCGGTCCGTGGAAAAGTTCGAGAAGGAATGTGTTCGATCCGCTTTGAACCAGCGGAGTGACCGCCGGATGCCGGAAGCCGGCATAAGCGTCGGCGATCATGGTTTTCAGATCGTTTTCCGGGATTTCATCGCCAATGAACGGTCGAATTACCGCGTAGGCGACGTCCTGATAGGATTTTCCCGCGAAGGAAGCGATGGTGGCGGTGTCGAATTGCGGCCAGGTTTCGGGAAGATAAAGTCCGCCGTCGCGAGCGAGCCCCTGGAGCAGGACATCAGAAAATTCCAGGACTGGTGCTTCACCGCGCGTACTGCTGTATTTCACCGCGTCACTTCCCTTTAGTGTTGACCTTTTTTGCAGGGCGCCAGCCTGCAGGACCGGAAGTCCGGACCCACAGCCTACTTGAAACCCGCCGCATTTGAAACAAACCATGCCATCGATGCGACTTACGCGCCATAACATTCAAGCGCAAGTCGCTTTTGGCTAAAAGGATGACTGTGCCTGGACAGGGCGGGCGGCGGCGTCCGGGCGCAAAGGTCAGGCGTGGCCGGCGTCGGAAAAGAGCATGGCCGGATCGATGCCCAGACTTGCGAGCGCGCGATGCCATTTGGATTCAAAATCGGGGTCGAAAAGGATGTCCGGATCGGCGGGAGCCGTCAGCCAGCCATTGGACACGATCTCGTTTTCCAGCTGTCCGGGCGCCCAGCCCGCGTAGCCGAGGGCCAGCATTGCGTGGGACGGGCCGGTGCCGGTCGCCATGGCCCTGAGGATTTCAAGCGTGGCTGTCAGGCAGATGCCGTTTTCGATGGTGAGCGTGGACTGGTTCAGCGTGAAATCATCGCTGTGCAGCACGAAGCCACGCTCTACCTCGACCGGCCCGCCCTTGTGCACATTCATGTCGCGCACCCGGGCCGGCAGACGGATCGCGCTTTCGTCATTGACGATGTCCAGTTGAACCAGCAGCTCTTCCAGGGAGAGATGACGGGCGACCTGGTTGACCACCAGCCCCATGGCTCCCTGGTCGGTATGAGAGCACAGGTAAATCACGGCATGTTCGAACCGGCTGTCCGCCATGCTCGGCATCGCAATCAGAAACTGGCCTTCCAGTGAGTCCGTTGCTTCGGTTCCGGCCATGCGTACCTCGTTTGCTGTTGACGCCCTCTGCCTGCCGGCGAGCATAGCCTCTTTGGCTGGATTTGTTAACGCATGATTGCCGTTCCGGGCGACCAGCCCGCCCCGCGTTCACCTGAGCTCAAGAAGCCCGGACGTCTCACGGCGCCGTCACGAGGATATGACCCGGATGGGGCACACTTGCCCATGACGCTTGCGCGAAACTCGTGTAGCACTGAGTGCATGAACCGGATTGCCCTGACATTCTCCCTCGCGTTGCTGACGCTTGCCTCCCCCTCCCGGGCCGCCATGACGGACTGGACGGAGGTCCAGGGCGGAGCCGTGCGCCTGATTGCTTCAGGCACTCTGGTAGACGGACACTATCAAGCCGGCCTGGAATTCCTGCTGGAACCGGGCTGGCACACCTACTGGCGCTATCCGGGCGAGGCGGGCATACCGCCGCAGATCACCCTTTCAGGCGCGGACAACCTTGAAGACCTTGAGGTTCTCTATCCGGTTCCCGAACACTATGACGACGGTTTTTCCCGGTCGATCGTCTATCACGGCGGCATCGTGCTGCCGATGCAGGTAGTTCCGGAAGACCCGCGGAAATCCGTCCGGCTCGCTGTCGACGTCTTTTTCGGCATCTGCAACGAAATCTGCGTGCCGGGCGACGCGTCACTCTCGCTCGACCTCGATCCCGGGTCGGAAGCCGATACGATCGCGGCAAAGCTCATCGCCCGGGATCTTGCCGCCGTTCCCGTGGCAGGCAAGAACGGCGATCTCGAAATCACCTCGGTCGTGGCGTCACGGGACCGGGCCAGCCTCGTCATCAAGGCAAGGGTGGCGGGAGCAGAGGCTCCAGAGCTATTCGTAGCCGGCCCGGAAGGCTCCTTCATCGGTCTGCCGGAACTGACAGGCCACACAGATGGCGAGGCCCTCTGGAAGCTGCCAACCCGGGGGCTTGCGGTCTCAGACGAAGACAGCATGCTCAGGCTCGTCCTGTCCGCCGGTGGCAGGGCCATCGAGCATCTGCATCCGGTAGATCCCGGCTGGGTGAAATAGCGCCCTCCGGCGCGTCCTTCACGCAGGATGCAAATCCTGAAAGACGGCGGAGGCCGCATTTTGCCCGGGCGTCCCTCGACGGACGCACCGGAACGTTCTATTTGTTCTCCCGACTGCACCGTTTTATTCAGCCGACACAGACAAGGGATAATTGTTATGACACTCAAGGTTGGAGACCGCCTTCCGGACGCCACGTTCAAGATCATGACCGCCGACGGGCCCGGCGAGATGTCGACCGGCGATTTGACCTCCGGCAAAACCATCGTTCTCTTCGGCGTTCCAGGCGCTTTCACGCCGACCTGCCACATGAACCACCTGCCCGGTTTCGTGGAACATGCCGAAACGCTGAAAAACAAGGGCATTGAAACGATCGCGGTGGTTTCGGTCAACGACGTCTTTGTCATGGACGCCTGGCAGAAAGCGTCCAACACCGGCGGCAACATCACCTTTTTGTCCGATACCGGAGCTGAATTCGTCGAAGCCGCCGGCCTCGGGCTCGGCCCGGCGCCGATCTTCGGCCACGTCCGGTCCCAGCGTTTCGCGCTGATCGCGAAAGACGGGGTCGTCACCTTCCTCGCCATCGAGGAAAGCCCGGGCGAAGCCACAAAGACGGGCGCGGCCGCCATTCTGGAAGCGCTCGGCTGACGCCAGGGTCCGGTTTATATTTCCGATGCACGGAAGGGCCCTGATCGCGGCCAGCGATCAGGGCCCTTCCGTAAGGATTTCCATACGTCAGATCATCTCAAGATCGATCAGCATCCCGCCGGTCTCGCGGCCAGAGGATACCCGCAGCATAAGTCAGGAAAACGCCGACAAGCGTCGCGGCGAGGCCGAACCAGGTGAGGGCATAGCCGAGGTGGTCGTTCTTGAAACGGACAATGGTTTCGCCCGCCTGCGGCAGACCGCCTGGAGGTGTGAACGCCGCGTCGAGGTCTATGCTGTATGGCGCGAGGTCAGCGGGGCCGACGTTCAGGACATCTCCCATGGCCTGCGTATCGCGGGCGAACCAGATGTTGTCGGCCGGGTCCGGCTCCGGTGTCGTCCAGTTCGGTTTTTCGCTGAGCCGCAGCAGGCCGGTCAGGTCCATCTTGCCTTGCGGCGGCATGAGAGCCAGCCGGCGGTGCTCGCCGTCGAGACCCTGGGGCAGGAACCCGCGATTGACGAGCACGACCCAGCCACCGGTGGTTTCGAAAGGCGCGTAGGTCATCACGCCCGGCCCTCCCGCAGGTCCTGCCGGATCGCTCAAGGCAGTGTAGTAGAAGACCGCGCCCGGCAGGAACCTACCCGTCACGCTGACATGGCGATAGTCGTCGGTCTCGGCGAGACGCTGCCATTCTGACGGGCCGCGCGCATCGACCGGTTCTTTCGAAACGCCTTCCTCGACCTGGACGATCAGGTTTTCCTTCCAGGCCAGCCGGTCGAGCTGCCACGAGCCCAGCTTGAGCAGCACCAGCAAAGCGAGCGCGGCGGCTATGAAGGGAATAAGAAGTTTTCTAATTGGCCCCATGACGGGATCTGCTTTCGTGCGTGCCGCGCGCGGTCTTGGCCTCAGGAGTCCTGGCTGTCATCAAGACGGCCTTCCTCGGCCTTGTGCCTGAACTGCAGGGCAATCATCAGGCCTTTCAGGGGCCGCAGGACGCCGCCCGCCAGGATGACGGTCAACGGCAGCCACAAGACAAGATGAACCCAGACCGGCGGCTGGAAGCTGAGTTCGACAAACAGGACAAGGCCGACGACGACGAAGCCGACAAGCATGATGACGAAGACGGCCGGGCCGTCGCCGCTGTCGGCAAAGGAAAAATCCAGGCCGCAGGCCATGCAGGACTTTTTCACGGACAGGAAGCCCTCAAACAGCTTTCCCTGTCCGCAACGCGGGCATTTGCCCGAGAGGCCCGCGGACACCGGATTGACCGGGGGAAAGTGTGCCTTGTCTTCCATATCCTGCCTCATGAATTGTTGCGAAAACGAAAGTGCCCGATCCGGAAACCGGATCGGGCACTTTCACGACCCTGGTGATACCGCCCAGGAGCATCGGGCGTTCAGTTGAACGCAGATGCTCTAGTGAGCGGCCGGAGTACCTGCGCCCCAGATGTAGATCGAGACGAACAGGAAAAGCCAGACGACGTCAACGAAGTGCCAGTACCATGCAGCGGCCTCGAAGCCGAAATGGTGTTTCTGCGTGAACTGGCCCATCAGCGCGCGGATCAGGCAGACCAGCAGGAAGATGGTCCCGACAATGACGTGGAAACCATGGAACCCGGTCGCCATGAAGAAGGTCGCGCCATAGATGTTGCCGTCGAAGGAGAAGGCGGCATGGGCATATTCATAGGCCTGACAGATGGTGAAGAGCACACCGAGGATAACCGTCAGCGTCAGACCCCATTTCAGGCCTTCGCGGTCGTCATGCAGCAGCGCGTGATGCGCCCAGGTGACCGTGGTGCCGGAGCACAGCAGGATCAGCGTGTTGAGCAGCGGCAGGTGCCACGGGTCGAAAGTCTCGATACCTACCGGCGGCCAGTGCCCGCCCGTCGCTTCGACGCGGGCATACTGGATGGCCTCGCCGGCAAACAGCGACGCATCGAAATAGGCCCAGAACCAGGCAACGAAGAACATCACTTCCGAAGCGATGAAGAGCAGCATGCCGTAGCGCAGATGCAGGGAAACCACGCGGGTGTGATGACCCTCGCGGCCTTCGCGGATGGTATCGCGCCACCAGCCGAACATCACGTAGAGAACGATCAGCAGACCGACAGCGAACAGGCCCCAGCCCGTCAGATCGATGCCGAGCAGCACGAATTCCGATCCCTGGCTGTATTTCATGAAGCCAATGGCCCCGAGCGCCATGATAAATGCGCCCATGGACGCAATGAATGGCCACGGACTCGGATCCACCAGGTGGTAATCGTGGTTCTTGGTATGTGCCTCAGCCATCGGCAAGCTCCCCAAACACAGTCATCTCAAGCGCAGTCTCGCGCGATTGCTTACAAGTTCGTTTCAGCAGCGGGTTTATCGGCCCGTGCCGCAACAGGACGTTCCGGTTGTTCTACCGGGAAGAAGGTGTAGGACAAAGTGATTTCCTTCACCGATTTCAGTTCCGGATCTTTGTCCATTTCCGGGTCGACAAAAAAGACGACCGGCATTTCGACGGTTTCGCCTGCTTCGAGCTTCTGCTCGGTGAAGCAGAAGCATTCCAGCTTGTTGAAATAGGCCCCCGCCGTCGGCGGCGACACATTGAAGGTCGATGTCCCGGCGGTCGGCCCCGAGCCGGTGCTGGTCGCCTCATAGGCAAGCTTTGCGGTCTCGCCCATCTTCAGCGTGACGGACCTGTGCACGGGCCGGAATTTCCAGGGCAGCGCATGATTGACGTTGCCGTCGAAACGCACAGTGATCATCCGGTCGATGATCACGTCGCTTTCCGCATCCGCGACCTGAGTCGTCCCCCCGAAACCCGTCACGCTGCAGAACAGATTGTAGAGCGGCACAGCGGCATAGGCGGCACCGACCATCACTGCGAACACACCCGCGCAGGCAATCGCGACCTTGCGATTGCTGCGGGACAGGGTCTGAGTGCTCTGCGTTCTGCTCACGGTCTCTTCCTCAAAGCGCCCGGTCCATGATGCCCGGTCCCAGCTTGACGATGGTAACCACGTAGAAAAGGACGACGAGCGCTCCCAGAACCACCGCGATCGCAATCGACCTGGAGCGGCGCTTCTTTTTCTGCTCATCCGTCAGCGTGATGCCTGGCTCTTCTTGCGTCATCGGTTCAGGCTCCCGCTACAAGGCTTTCGCCCAGAAGCAGGGCGAAGAGCATGAACAGATAGAAGATGGAATATTTGAACAGACGTACACAGGCCAGACGCGCCACATCGCCATCGCGCTTGCGCCAGACATCGGCGGCCAGCGCCAGAAAGGTCAGTCCGAGCAGCGCCGCGGCCGCGCCGTAGACCGGGCCCGCGAAACCGAGAAGGTAAGGCGCGACACCGACCGGAGCGAGCAGCAGGGAATAGACCAGAATGTGGTGCCGTGTGCTGGTTTCCCCGGCGACCACCGGCAGCATCGGCACACCGGCCGCGCGGTAATCCACGCTCTTGAACAGGGCCAGCGCCCAGAAATGCGGCGGTGTCCACATGAAGATGATCAGGAACAGGACGAAGCTTTCCAGGCTGACGGATCCGGTGACCGAGGCCCAGCCGATCATGGGTGGAAAGGCACCGGCGGCGCCACCAATGACGATGTTCTGCGGTGTCGAACGCTTCAGCCACATGGTGTAGACCACCACATAGAAGAAGATCGTGAAGGCCAGAAAGGCGCCCGCGAACCAGTTGACCAGGAGGCCGAGGGTGACCACGGAGCCGATCGACAGGGTGATCCCGAAGGCAAGGGCTTCATCGCCGGTGACTTTTCCGGCCGGGATGGGCCGGTTGCGCGTGCGCGACATGATCCGGTCGATGTCGGCGTCGTACCACATGTTCAGGGCGCCGGAAGCCCCCGCCCCGATGGCGATGCACAGGATCGCGACCGCGCCGAGCACCGGATGGACGGAACCGGGAGCAAGCATCAGGCCGACAAAAGCGGTGAAGATCACCAGCGACATGACACGCGGCTTCAGGAGCGCCACATAGTCGCTCACCGACCCCATTCCACCGTCCCAGACGGAACTGTCCTGGCTGATCGTATCCTGGCGCTCAACGAGCGACATGGGCGTGTCCTTTGACTTCTTGTTGCAGCAGCTTGCGCGTTTTCAGGCGGCGCAATGGGCGGCACAGCGCCCGGGCAGTCATTTACAGCATGCACCGCGCCGGGGTCCGGCGCGGTGCGGATTTCAACCCGGAGGACTGGTCCTCCGGCCGCGGATCACTTGATGCGCGGCAGGGTTTCAAACTGGTGGAACGGCGGCGGAGACGGCAGCGTCCACTCCAGTGTCGTCGCGCCTTCGCCCCACGGATTGTTGCCGACGGCACGCTTCTTGGCGAAAGCCTCGACGATACCGAAGAGGAACACCAGAACCGCGAAGGCGGAAATGTAGGATCCGATGGAGGAAACGAAGTTCCAGCCGGCCAGCGCGTCCGGGTAGTCGACATAGCGGCGCGGCATGCCGTTGAGACCCAGGAAGTGCTGCGGGAAGAACACCAGGTTCACACCAATGAAGGTGATCCAGAAATGGGTCTTGCCGATCGTCTCGTTATACATGTAGCCGAACATTTTCGGGAACCAGTAGTACCAGGCCGCGAAGATCGCGAACACGGCCCCCAGAGACAGGACGTAGTGGAAGTGAGCCACGACGTAATAGGTATCGTGGAAGGACCTGTCGAGGCCGGCATTGGCGAGCTGCACACCCGTCACACCACCGACGGTGAACAGGAAGATGAAGCCGATCGCCCAGACCATTGGCGTCTTGAACTCGATGGAACCACCCCACATGGTGGCGATCCAGGAGAAGATTTTCACCCCGGTGGGAACCGCGATCACCATTGTGGCGGCCACGAAATAGGCCTGCGTATCGGACGACATGCCGACGGTGTACATGTGGTGCGCCCACACGATGAAGCCGACGACGCCGATCGCGACCATGGCGTAGGCCATGCCGAGGTAGCCGAAGATCGGCTTGCGGGAGAAGGTGGAGATGATGTGGCTGATGATGCCGAAGCCCGGCAGGATCAGGATGTACACTTCCGGATGGCCGAAGAACCAGAACAGGTGCTGGAACAGGATCGGGTCGCCGCCGCCAGCCGGATTGAAGAAGTCGGTTCCGAAGTTACGGTCGGTCAGAAGCATGGTGATGGCGCCCGCCAGAACCGGCAGGGCCAGGAGCAGCAGGAACGCGGTGATCAGAACCGACCAGGCGAACAGCGGCATCTTGTGCATGGTCATGCCGGGGGCACGCATGTTGAAGATGGTCGTGATGAAGTTGATCGCGCCCAGGATCGACGACGCCCCTGCAAGGTGCAGCGACAGGATCGCCATATCCATGGCCGGGCCGGGCTGGCCGGAGGTCGAAAGCGGCGGATAGATGGTCCAGCCGCCACCGACGCCGTTGGCGCCCGGAGGGCCCTCCACGAAGAGCGAGAGGAGCAGAAGCAGGAAAGCCGGCGGAAGAAGCCAGAAGGAAATGTTGTTCATCCGCGGAAACGCCATGTCCGGCGCGCCGATCATGATCGGCACGAAGAAGTTGGCGTATCCGCCGATCATCGCGGGCATGACCATGAAGAAGATCATGATCAGACCGTGCGCGGTCGTGAAGACGTTGAACATATGCGGATTGGAGAAGATCTGCATCCCCGGTTCCTGCAGTTCCAATCGCATGCCGACGCTGAGTGCGCCGCCGATGATCCCTGCAATGATCGCGAAGATGAGATACATCATGCCGATGTCTTTGTGGTTCGTCGAATAGACGTACCGGCGCCATCCTGTCGGATGGTCATGTGCAGCATGTGCTTCGGTCGCAGCCATTTTCGGCTCCCTCTCTAGTCGTTCTCAGCGGCGCTGCGTGTCATCGCGCGCATCGCCCAAAAGGCTCGCCGCCGCGTTATTTCGCGGCGACGGAGATTTCTTCCAGCTTGCCTTTCACAGCGAGCTTCTTGTCCGCTGCAATCGATGCCATGAGCTGTTCGTTGGCAGTGTCCAGATCGTCCTGAGCGGCTGCAGCCCATGTCTGGAACTGATCCGTGGACACAACGCGGATGGCGATCGGCATGAAGGCGTGATCCTTGCCGCACAGTTCCGAGCACTGGCCGTAAAAGACGCCTTCCTGGCGGGCGTGGAACCAGGTTTCGTTCAACCGGCCCGGGATCGCGTCGATTTTAACGCCGAACGACGGCATTGCAAAGGAATGGATCACATCTTCCGAGGTCACCTGCATCCTCACGGTTGTCTCCACCGGAATGACAAGATCGTAATCGACAGCCAGCAGACGCGGCACTTCGTTCAGGGAGACGCCGCGCGCATCGGCGACAGCCTGGCGTTCGTCGTTCTGAATCATGAGCGAATCGAAGGAAAGCTCACCCATGCCTTCGTCGGTGTATTCATATCCCCAGTACCACTGATAGCCGGTGGCCTTGACGGTCATGTCGTATTCCGGAATGTCCAGCTGCTTGTAAAGCAGGCGGAACGACGGGATCGCGATCACGACCAGGATCAGGATAGGAGCGATCGTCCAGACCACCTCGATCATCGTGTTGTGCGAGGTGCGGGACGGCACAGGGTTCGATTTCACGCCGAAGCGGAAAATGCAGATGATGAGCAGCGCCAGCACCATCAAGGTGACGATCGTAATGATGATCAGCGTGAAATCGTTGAACCACGTGATGTCGTCCATCACGTCCGTCACGGATTTCTGAAACCCGAACTGCCACTCTTTCATGCCGGACTCAGCCGCCAGAGCCGCCGTTGACACTCCAGCAATTGTCGCCGCCAATCCGGCAATAGTCATGAGACGCTTGAAGACTGCCTTCACGTCCGCGCTCCCTTCCCTCAGCCGCATGAGATGCGGCGCATACGTTAAGCACCGGTTTCAGATCCGGTCCAATCCAGTGCGGCAGTAACGGGCTTAGCACAGCTTCGCAAGCCCATTTTACCGCGTCCTAACCTCGGACAGGATTATCAGATTGCCGGAACTATAACCACAAACTGGCATCAAGGGCGATGGCTACAATCAGCCAGAGCGGCGATGTGCCGCATCACCCCGCCGACACCTGCGTGCCGCACAAAAACCACAAGATACGACAGGCTGCAACGGAATTTCCTACTTTTCACAGCGGCTAAATGCCCCCGCACGATTGACGGGCGTCAAGGACAGGCGGATTTTCGACAAAAAAACCGCCTACTCATGACCTTCCCGCTCCGGTGAGACTGGAAACGCGCGCCGTCATGCGGCAATGTCTGGCCGGGATAACACCATGATTCGCGGAACCGGACACATTTTTCCGCCGGCCGGCTCTCAACGGATCGGACACCGATTGACTGGAGGATTTCTTGTCAGCCCATTTGCCAAAACCCATCTCCGCCCGCCCGGCAGGGCGCTCAAGGTCGATTTTGTTTAAAATCGCCGCCGCCACGGGAATCGTTCTTGCCTCTTTTGCGCAAGGCACGCTTCCCGTTCTGGCACAGGGAGAGGTCCGCTCGGCGCATGGAGACTGGCAAATGCGCTGCGATACACCTCCTGGCGCCTCCAGCGAACAATGCGCGTTGATCCAGAACGTCACGGCGGCAGACCGGGAGAATGTCGGCCTGTCGGTAATCATTCTGAAAACCGCCGACAAGCAGGCCCGTATCCTGAGAGTGCTCGCACCGCTCGGTGTCCTCCTGCCTTCGGGCCTCGGGCTGCGTGTCGACAACGCGGATATCGGACGCGCCGGCTTCGTCCGCTGCCTGCCGAACGGCTGCATCGCCGAAGTGATCCTCGAAGAGGATCTGCTCACGAAACTGCAGACAGGAGCGCAGGCGACCTTCATCATCTTCCAGACCCCCGAGGAAGGGATCGGCATTCCGATCTCGCTGGACGGGTTTTCCGCGGGTTTCGAAGCCCTGCCCTGACATCCGCGAAATTTACGCAATCCAAAGGCGCCCGTTGTGGCGCCTTTTTCATTCGGCCGGGAGGTCCTGCTTGTCTTCGGCGGCCTTGCGCGGGGTCACCCGGTGAAGACGGTCGGCACCCGCATATATTCCGTCGGCGAGTTGCATTGCCAGACGCTCATCGTCCCGGTAGCGGACGTCTTCCTCGATCTGATCGATCCGGTCGAGCGGCGTGCCAAGCGCCTCCAGTGCCGCGCGGCCGAAAACGACACTCGATTCGAAGGTCTCGCGGATCTGGAAATCCACTCCGCGCCTTGTGAGGTCCAGCACATGCGCCCGGTCCGTCGCCCTGCAGAAGATCAGGGTGTCCGGGAAGCCTTCGCGGACTAGGTCGATGGCTTTTGCCATCACCTTGTCATTCTCGATGCACATGGCAACGAGCGCCGCCTTGCCCGCGCCCGCGGCGGCAAGGACATCGGCGCGGGTCGCATCGCCGTAGTAGACCTTGTAGCCCTGCTTGCGGGCATAGGCGATGCGGTCCGGCCGGTTGTCGATGGCCGTGATTTCAAGGCCCTCCGACGTCAGGATCTGCGCGACGACCATGCCGAAACGGCCGAAGCCGATGACCAGGACAGCGGGTGTCGCCTCCTCGAAGGTCTCGATCGAGGGGTTTTCAACGCCGCGTGCCTTCACCCTGGCCGCAAGTCTGTCGAGACCGAGACAGGCAAGCGGCGTCAACAGCATCGAGAGAATGACAATCGCGGTCAGGAGATTGGCCGTCTGGTAGTCCAGCAGGCGGTTGCTGACGGCGGCGGTGAACAGCACGAAGGCGAACTCCCCGCCCTGCGGCAGGGTCACCGCGATACGCAAGGCATCGGAATTCGGCGATCCGGTCGCGCGCGAAAGGCTCCAGAGAAAAATTCCCTTGACCATCATGACGATGGCAACGCCGGCGGCGACAATTTCCCAGTTCGCGCCGACGAGAGAGACATCCAGCGACATGCCGACCGCGACGAAGAACAGCCCCATGAGAAGGGAGCGGAAGGGCTCGATATCGGCTTCAAGCGTATGGCGGAAACTGGATTCGGCCAGCAGAACGCCGGCCAGGAATGCGCCCAGCGCCATGGAGAGCCCCACAGCGTGGACAATGCCCGCGCTGCCCAGCGCGACCAGGAGCGCAGCCGAGAGCATGACTTCCCGGGCCCGGCTTGCCGCCAGCAAATGGAAAATCGGCGAAACCAGATAGCGTCCCGTCAGGATCACCGCGGCGACGGCGGCCAGGACGATAACGACCTCCCGGACGATATCGGCCGCGGTCGCCGGTCCCTCGCCCGCGGACAGAATGGCAACCATCGCCAGAAGCGGGACAATGGCGATGTCCTGAAGCAACAGTATCCCGAATGCCCGCTGGCCATAGGCCGATGACAATTGCCCCCGTTCCTGAAGGATCTGCAAGGCAAAGGCGGTGGAGGACAAGGCGAGACCGAACCCGGCGACAAGCGCGGTCGAGTACGGATAGCCGGCATACCGGCCCACGGCGTAGAGTGTTATTCCGGTCAGCAGGACCTGCGCCGTTCCCAGGCCGAAAATATCCCGTTTCATCCGCCAGAGCTTTTGCGGATCCAGCTCCAGGCCTATCACGAAGAGAAGCAGGACAACGCCGAGTTCGGCAACGTGAAGGACGTCTTCCCCCGATCCGAGCAGCCGCAGTCCGTGCGGCCCGATCATGGCGCCGGCCGCCAGATAGCCGACCACCGATCCGAGCCCAAGGCGCTTTGCAATTGGAACAGCCACAACTGTCGCCGCCAGAAACACTATCGATTCAGCGAAAAACGGAGGCGCACCTTCAACGGCCATTCTCTCTCCCCGGATCAGCCTGCATGCATGTGGAGCACGTGCGTGCAGGGAATTGATCGACTTCGAAATATCGGAGACGTCCCGCCGGTATCCACCTCGAGCGGACCCGGCGTATCTTCCTTGTGAAAAGAATATGCGCTTTGCCGTTAACAAATCCAGCGTGGCAGTGAGGAATGGGTCCTCAAATCCTTTCGGGGCCGCCCTTCGGCCCGAAAAGACCACACCTGTTGCGTCAGGCCTGTCCAACCCTATGCAGGAAGGCCTTCAAGCCTTCGGCGGAGGGTTATCTCGCCCAGTTGATGGAGCAGAGCAAGCCGCGTGCGGTGATCATAGCCGTAGAGAACCTGATCCATGTCGAATATGACGAAGTCGATGCCCGCCATGATACCGCCCCGCCACTGTCAGACCGCCGTTCCTCCGACCGTCAGCCCGTTGATGCGCATGGAGGGCTGGCCGACTCCGACGGGCACGCCCTGCCCCTGCTTGCCGCAGGTGCCCATGCCTGGGTCCAGCTTCATGTCGTTGCCGATCATCGCAACCCGCGTCAGGGCATCGGGACCGTTGCCGATCAGCATCGCCCCCTTAACCGGAGCGCCGACCTTGCCGTTTTCGACCCTGTAGGCCTCGGTGCAGGAAAACACGAACTTGCCCGAGGTGATGTCGACCTGTCCGCCGCCGAAAGAGACCGCGTAGATACCGTCCTTGACGGACCTCAGGATTTCCTCCGGGTCCTTGTCACCGGCCATCATGACCGTGTTTGTCATGCGCGGCATGGGAATATGCGCATAGGACTGGCGGCGGCCGTTTCCGGTCGGCTCCATACCCATCAGGCGGGCGTTCTGGCGGTCCTGCATGTAACCCTTGAGGATACCGTCCTCGATCAGCATGGTCCGGCTGGCCGGTGTTCCCTCATCATCCACGGTCAGGGATCCGCGCCGGTCCGGAATGGTGCCGTCATCGACGATAGTGACGCCCGGCGACGCGACGCGCTGGCCCATCAGACCGGCGAAGGCGGAGGTCTTCTTGCGGTTGAAATCGCCTTCCAGGCCATGGCCCACCGCCTCGTGCAGAAGAATGCCGGGCCAGCCGGGGCCGAGAACGACATCGAAGGTGCCGGCAGGTGCCGGGACAGCCTCCAGATTGACAAGCGCCTGACGCAGCGCCTCGTCCACACCGCCCTGCCAGTTTTCCGTCGTGATGAAGCGTCCGAAACCCTCACGGCCGCCGCAGCCGAAAGAGCCGCTTTCCTGACGCTCGTCATTGCCCGCGACAACCGAGATGCTGAGGCGGACCATCGGACGGACATCGCGTACCAGATGGCCGTCGGCGCGCAGGATCTCGACCACCTGCCAGGAACCGGCCAGCGAAGCGGAAACCTGACGCACCCGCGGGTCTTTCGCCCGTGCATAGGCGTCGATTTCCTGCAGCAGCTTGACCTTTTCCTCAAAGCTCGGCCCGCCAAGAGGATTGGCATCGGTATAAAGCGACTGGTTGGTTCTGGACGGAGCCGCGGCATAGCTGCCCGAATACCCCTTCTTGACCGCGCTGACCGCTTCGGCGGCCCGTTTCAGAGCACCCTCGGAAATGTCGCCCGCATGGGCATATCCGGCCGCTTCGCCGGCCACGGACCTCAGGCCGAATCCCTGCGCCGTATCGTAATTGGCCCCCTTCAGGCGGCCGTTGTCGAACACCAGACCTTCACTTTGCCGGTATTCGACAAAAAGCTCACCGTCATCGGCGCCGGAGAGAGCCTCCGCGGTGATCCGCTTGGCTGTTTCCAGACCCAGGCCGGAAGACTCGATAAGATCTGTGGTGGAAATTGTCATGCGCGCGTCCTGTCTGCCTCCGGCCGGCCCTGGCGTGTTTGTGGGTCGGCATGCGATCGCATCCACCCGGAATTATTCAGCCGCCATAACCGGAGTTGTTATCGCTGGTTTATCCCCAACATAGGGTTTCTGACGCATAAATCATCCGAAAATCTCGGAATTCCACTTGCGAAAATTTAAACTTGAATATAAAATTCATATTAATGATGCAACGCAAAATAAACGCGATGCATTTCGTTCGCCGGTGAATTCGGCCTGCCGCAAACCATCCCGTAAGGCGCTTTGCCTGAAAGAGGATACAAAAGGGTGCAAGACCATGTCCGCGTCAGATGACCTTCCCCAGATGCTGTCCTTTCATGCTCTTGCCGCCACGCGTGGCGACGGGCTGCATCCGTTGCTGGCGAAGGTTCTTGCCCGGTCCGGGTCGGTCTCCGGTCCGCCGCCGCCGTCCGAACAGACCGACGCGAATATCGTTCGGCCGCAGTTCGGAGCCAAAATGACAAGCCGCGCCGCCGCCTCCGTAAAAGACGCCAAGCCACGCTGATCCGGTTCCCGGAGACCGGTGGGCCAAAGACCGGCAATGCCTCACTGGAGCACAGTCAGGAACCGCGCCGCTTGCCCTGAAATGGTGTTTTGGCTTAGAAGGTGCTGTCGTTAGACCGCCTGGAACCGATCAGATGATGAACCGTTACGAAAACCCACGCATTCCGAGCGAAGCCCGCGTCCGGTATCTGGACGGCGACTATCAGGTGGAAACACCGGGCACCTTCGTGCGCTGCGCCGTGACAGGCACTGCAATTCCGCTCGATGAACTGAAATACTGGTCCGTCGAGCGCCAGGAAGCCTATGTCGATGCCAAGGCTTCCATGAAGCGGTATCTGGAAACCAAGCCTGCCTAAGCTTGCTGGTGGAAACTCCGATTGCGCAGCGTTTCCCTGATCAGGCCCATCAGCCGGTCCTCGTCGTCGATGTCCATGCGCACTTCGAGCACCCGAGCTGTGGACGCGATCCAGTGAAAGAGTTCTCCGTCCGAGGTTTCCAGCCTCACCATATCCTTGGCCGTTGTGACGAGCTGCAGCCCCGCCTCTTCCGCCTCCGTCAAAAGGGCCCGGACATCGGCCTCGGTGTAGGGATGGTGGTCGGCGAAAGCGCGAGTCTGTTTCACCTGATAGCCCAGCTCTTTCAGCGAGCCGAAGAATTTCTGCGGCCGGCCGATCCCGGCGAAGGCGAAGAGTTTGCGCCCCTCGAGTTCCCCGTCCGGCTGCGGCCTCAGGTGGGCATGCAGGATCGGCAGCGCCTTGCGCCCGGCAAGATGAGCCGCCTGTTCCGCGGCATCGCCCTCGCCCACCAGCACAAGGCAGTCGGTCTTGAGGATCTGCTTGTGTGCCGGAGCGCGCAGCGGACCGGCGGGTAAACAGAGCCCGTTGCCGAAACCGGCGGCACAATCGACCAGCACGAGGCTGAGATCCTTGGCGAGGGCGGGATTCTGAAACCCGTCATCCATCAGCAGCACATCGACCGGCTGTTCTTCCGCCAGCGCCGCGCCCGCCGGGCGGTTGCGGGAAATCACCGTCGGCCCGTAACGGGCCAGAAGCAGGGCCTCGTCACCGACATCGGCGGCTCCCTGGACGTCGGCGGCCACGAGCAGCGGTCCTTTTTCGCTGCCGCCATAGCCGCGCAGGAGAAACCCGGGCCGGTAGCCTTCTTCCCGCAGCCGATAGGCCAGTTCGATCGCGAACGGAGTTTTTCCGGCCCCTCCGACCACGAAATTGCCGATGCAGATGACCGGCAGCCTGCTCTTCGCCTTCGGTCTTGCGAGCATCCGGCGTCCGGCGACCAGACCGTAGATCCAGCCGGCGGGGGCCAGAAGCAGAGCCATCGGAGAAAGTCCCGGTTTCCACCAGAAGTCAGGAGCTTTGCCCACGTTCCGCCTCCGGTTCCCGCCCATCGGCGCGATCTTTCAGATAGGGCCGCAACAACAACAGGATTTTCTCCTGGACACCCCTGCCGGCTTCTACAAGAGCCCTTGCCCGGCTCGCCTGGTCGCGGGCATCTTCCGGCCGGCGCAGCAGACCGGCGACCAGATCCGTCAGGTCTTCGGGCTGTGACGCCCGCAATGCCGCCTTGCCTGCCCAGAACTCCTTGTAGACAGCACGTGCATTGGCCACATGCGGTCCGGTCACGAGCGCGGATCCGCCAAGAGCCGCTTCAACCGGGTTGTGCCCGCCAACGTCAGTGAAAGATCCGCCAAGAAAGGTCACCGGCGCCAGCCTGTAGAAAAGTCCCATCTCGCCAAGTGTATCCCCAAGATAGATCCTTGTGGACGGTGTTATTTTTTCACCCGTGCTCCGGCGGGTGCAGGTCAGGCCGTATCCGCCGATCAGCTCCGCGATGTCATCGGCGCGGGCCGGGTGGCGCGGGACCAGAATCAGCAGAAGGTCGGGAAATTCCTTCAGAAGCTTTTCAAAGGCACGCAGGGCAATCGCATCCTCACCCGGATGGGTCAGCGCGGCCAGCCAGACGGGCCGGCCGTCGATTTGGCTGCGAAGGTCCATTATCTCGGTTTCCGCGGCCTCCGGCACACTGGCGTCGAATTTCAGATTACCCGGCGTTTCCACCCTTTTACAGCCAAGGCGGCGGAAACGTCCCGCGTCGGCGGCGCTTTGCGCCAGCACCAGGTCCAGGCATTCGAAGACATACCGGGAGGCTGCGGGAAGCCGTGACCAGTTTCTGTGGGAGGTGTCCGAAAGACGGCCGTTCAGCAATATGAAGGGCACATTGCGGCTCCGCAATTCATCGAACTGGCACGGCCAGATCTCCGATTCGACCACCATCGCAAGGTCGGGAGACCAGTGATCGAGAAACCGGGTCAGGGGAACCGGCGCGTCGTAGGGAACAAACTGGTGAAACGCGCCTTGCGGAAGCCGCGTCGCGGCAATTTCAGCCGCCGTAACGGTAACCGTCGTCAGCAGCACCTTGTTGCCCGAAGCGCACAAGGCCTCGATCAGCGGCAGCACCGACATGGTCTCGCCGACGCTTGCCGCGTGGACCCATATGAGGTGCCCGGAGGGACGCGCCTGTTGCGGCCGGCCGAAACGCTCGCCCTTCCTTTGCGCGATCTCCTTGCCGGAGCGGCAGCGCCACCAGAAGAGAAGGTGGAACAGGGGCGTCAGGGCCCGGGAAAGCCCCCGATAGGCGCTGATGAGCAAGGGGCGACGCCCAGCCTGCATATCTCCCACTCCTTACCACCAGCGCCTCAATTCGAGCGAACGCGGGATGGTCCAGACCAGCGGACGTTCAATCTGAACCGAATAAACGTCCAAAAGCCGATCTATTTCCAAAATGACCTAGGTCACGGACTTCTCCGCCCTGCCGACAAGTTCATAGGCACGTGTGGTGACCGTATTGAGGCTGTCCTCAACCTGCTGACGGAAGATTTCCAGTTCATCGTCCCCGGCCTCGACCGGAACCCGGATCAGCTCGCCGACGGCGATCCCGCCGCGCCCGAAGGGGAGATTCACGCTCGCCTTGTCCCAGCTGTTGAGTTCGATGCTGCGGCTGGTCGCCACCGCGACAGGCAGGATCGGACGGCCGGAATGTTTCGCCAGTTGCACGATGCCGACGCCGGATTTGCGCGCCGGACCTTTGGGAATATCGGCGGTCATGGCGATCGTATACCCGTCCTTCAGGGCTCTCAGCGCTTCGATGAAACCACGCATTCCACCGCGTTTCCTGATCTGGCGGGCGTTTCTGCCACCGGAAGCCCGGATCAGGCCGAGTCCGAGCTTGCGGGCCGCGATGGCGTTGACCTCGCCGTCGGCGGACCGCGAGATCATGACTTTCGCCGGCCAGTGAGCGGGCTTGGCAAAGGGCACCATGAAATGCTGGCCGTGCCACATCGCCACGATAACCGGAAGATGCGGTTCGGTCTCGTCATAGATCCCTTCGGGGTCCAGGACAAAGCGGTTGGTGCGGTTGACCAGCTTCAGATAGGCGGCGAGCAAGGTGCCCACACCCGACAGGACCCAGGGATGGCGGCCGAGGCGTTTGATCATTTTTCTTGTCGCCCGAAGATGCGCCGGCTCAGGCTTCCGTTTCCGGATTGAGCAAGCGGTGCATGTGAACAATGAAATAACGCATATGCGCGTTATCGACCGTTGACTGTGCCTTCGACTTCCAGGCCGTGTAGGCTTCGGCATAGTTCGGATAGATGCCGACGATATCCAGTGCGTCCAGATCGCGGAAGGTCAGTCCGTCCGGCGAGTCCAGCTCACCGCCAAACACGAGGTGCAAAAGCTGCTTCGGGGTGTCGTTGTCACTCATGAATATCCTCGCTGTTCGTCAATCGGCCGCTCATTTGATCAAGTTCCCGAGCGCGTCGCACACTGGCCCGATCAGCGCTTGAGGGGCTGCGACCAAAGCCGGATGACCGGTCTTCGCGCGATTATAAATCAGGTGCTGTCCGGACAGATCGGTCAGATGGCCGCCTGCTTCCTGCACCAAAAGATCGGCCGCCGCAAGGTCCCAGTCGCTCGGTCCACCACGAGCCGCGCCCACATCGACCCGTCCCGCCGCCACGGTTGCCAGGCGGTAAGCGAGAGAGCGCAGAATATCCGCGCGGACAAATCCGGCCGCGATGACGTCCTGATTGGCGATGATCGAATGCGGGCCGCTCAAGCTCGCCCCCTGGATACTACCCTGCCGGGACACCGACATCCGCAGGCCGTTGAGCCAGGCTCCGCCACCGGTGCTTGCCAGAAACATTTCCTCGCGGAGCGGGCAGAACACGGCGCCGGCAACCGGCCGGCCATTCTCGACGACGGCAATCGACACCGTCCATTCGTTGCCACCGGCAAGGAAGGCGCGCGTTCCGTCGATCGGATCGACGATGAACACCCGCTCGCGGTCGAGGCGCTGCCGGTCGTCGGCGGTTTCCTCCGACAGCCAGCCGTAATCCGGACGGGCTGCCCGCAGTTCGTCCGCCAGAAACCTGTCTACGGCAAGGTCTGCTTCCGAAACGGGCGACTTGTTGCCCTTGAACCAGGTTTCCGGGTCCCGGCCGAAATAGCTCAGCGCCAGTTCCCCGGCCTGCCGCGCCGCCGTTTCCAGCAGGCGCATATCTGTTGCCATCTCCGATTCCGGACCTGGATTGCCTTTGTCAGTTTCCTGCAAGAGCCATTCCTTCGATCATGATCGACGGCGCCGCGGTCGAATAGCGGTTGTCCAGATCGCTGCCCGGCACCAGCCGCCTGAACATGTCGTTGAGATTTCCGGCGATGGTGATCTCGCTGACGGGCTTGACGATTTTCCCCTGTTCAAACCAGAACCCGGCGGCACCGCGGGAGTAGTCGCCGGTCAGACCGTTGACGCCGTGCCCGATGAGATCGGTGACCAGCAGCCCCTCACCGGCTTCGGCCATAAGCTCTTCCAGGCTTTTGTCACCCGGCATCAGCGTGATGTTGGTCGCGCCCGGCGATGTTCCGCTGCCGCCGCGATGGGCACGGCCATTGGGTTTCAGGCCAAGTTCGCGCGCGGTTGCTCCATCCAGGAACCAGTGCCGCAACACGCCGTCGCTGATCACGTCGAGGACGTCGGCCTTTGTGCCTTCGCCGTCGAACGGGCGGGTCGCCGCGCCGCGGCGCTTGAACGGATCGTCGATCACCTGGATACCGGGCGCGAAAATCCGCTCGCCCATCCTGTCCTTCAGAAAACTGGTCTTGCGCGCGATCGAGGCCCCGTTGATCGCCCCCGCCAGGTGACCGAGAATGCTGCGGGCCGCCCGCGATTCATAAATGACATTGGTGGTCCGGGTGGACAGCTTCTGCGGATTGAGACGGCGTACGGCCCTCTCTCCCGCCCGGCGGCCGATTTCGGCCGGAGATTCCAGGTCCTCGAAATAGGTCCGGCTATCGAAGTCGTAATCGCGCTCCATGGCCGTGCCGTCGCCGGCAACCGCCGTCATGGACATGCCGTAGCGCGATGAGATGTAGGAGCCCTGGAACCCGTGGCTGGTGGCCAGAACGACGCCGCCCAGACGCCAGGAGGCACCCGCGCCCCCTGATTTGCTGACCCCTTCGACGGCAAGACCGGCAGCTTCGGCTTCCAGCGCGATCTCGCTCAGGTCCTCGGCGGTCATTTCCTTCGTGTCGAGAAGATCCAGTACCGGAAAGTCCTTCACCAGCAGCTCCGGATCGGCAAGTCCCGCATATGGGTCTTCCGGGGCGACCTTCGCCATGGCGACGGCGCGTTCGGCCAGGCCCGCCGGATCGTCCAGACGGTTGGCCGAAACCGCAGCGGTGCGTTTGCCGACGAAGACGCGCAGCGTGACGTCGTCGCCTTCCGCGCGCTCGGTTTCCTCGACTTTGCCCTCCCTGACGTCCACGCCCAGCGACACGCCCGTGACCGCCACCGCGTCACAGGCATCGGCCCCGGCCTTGCGGGCCGCTTCCACAAGACGCGCAGCCCGTGACTGCAATTCGCTTTGATCAATCAGTTCCGACATGAGTTCCGCCTTTTGCTCCGGCAGTTGTTTACGCTTCGCACCGGCTGCCTGCAACCACCGGAGCGGGTTGCCAACAGCCTGTGCCATTCCGGTTCAGTCCGGCCGGGAGAATTCCGCCGCTCTTTAAATAGGACGATAACGCAACCCGATCCTTTCAAATCAGATCGCGGGTCAATTCGACCCGCGCAAATCCGGTGCCGAGGCTTGCATGCCGGTCAGCGATCCGCCTCTATCGGTAATTCGCGCATTGATTGTAATCATCGTGTTCTGCCACACTCCTGAATCAGGTATTACCTCTTCGCTTACATTCCGGTAACCCTCTTTAAAATCAGACTTTTTTAACCGTGTCTCTTAAGTGCTTCACGACCTTTCTGATCTACCTTCAGGCCATCAGAGACCAAAAGGTCCGGTGGAGAGTCATTTGAGACGTCAAACAGAAACACAGGAAACGGCAGCAACCGGGAGTGGCGCGCAAGCGATGCCGCATCCCGGTTGCCTGCCGGCCCACTTCCAGCAACGACTGGAATCCAGGCCGGGAACCGCTGCTCTTCCCGCAGACATAATTCTTGATCGCGACAGGGTGATCATCAAGCGCCGGGTTGCCGGAGTTCCGGTCACCGTCGTCGTTCCCGCACACGGGTTTGACGGCGTCATGGTGCGGATCGTGCCGGGGGCTGCTCCCGGGGATATCGTGGCGGCGCTGATCCTGAAACATCCGGACTGCGCATTGTCGATCACACTCGCCGAAACCGAAACTTCGGACGAACTTGCCGCGCTGTGGAGCCGCTGGGCGCAGACCCTGAACCTGCCGATGCTGGTCTGTGACCTGGGTGGCAAGGTGAAACCGATTGATGCCTACAGCGCCAGACCTTCGGCAACTCCGGCCCCGCGCCGCAAGCTTCGCCTCCTGACAGGCCGCCGCCCACGCTTTCTCAACAGACGCCTGCCAGGCCGTCCGGCGGAGGCAACGGCTGTGCATGGAAACGAACGCGAGATCATCGCGCGCTCGTGAAGATCTGTGGAACATGCGCTTGACATCGATGCTACTGGGTAGCACCTTGTTGTCCAGGAGCATCGGATGAGCATCAAATCATCAATTTCGCTGACAGAACAACAGGACGCCTTCGCGCGGTCCCTTGTGGACTCCGGCCAGTTCTCAAGCCTCAGTTCCGTGCTGCAGCAGGGCCTGGAACTGCTGCGTCAAAAAAACGAGCTGGAGTCTCTCGAGGCCCGGGCCTTGCGCGAGCTCCTCGAACAGCGTCTGCATGGGCAGACTGTTCCGGCAGCGGACATGGAACGCCGGACAGAGACCATGATCGAGCGAAAACGTCGTGGCCTGCGTGTGGACACTTGACTATTCGGTTGCCGCGGAACGCGATTTCGAGCTCATCTTCGACCATCTGTTCCTGACTTACGTCGACCTGGGAGAAGACCGGGAGTCCGCTTTCGAACACGCAGCGAAACGTCTCAGAGCAATCCAAACCTCTATTGACGACCTCGTGGCGACGCCGTTTATCGGCACGCTCAGGCCCGATATCTTGCCGGGTCTGCGCTTCGTGCGCCGCGATCAGGCGGCGGTCTGGTTCGTTGCCTACCCCGAGCAAAACAGGATCTTCGTGGCCGCAGTCTTTTTCGGCGCCCAGAACCACATCAGGAAAATGCTGACGAGGCTTCTGGCTGAGTCCGCACGCAAGCCTGAATGAGTGCCGGATACTCGGGGTGGAGCGAATGACCACGCAAATTTCCGATTATGCTGTTCTGGCCATGCAGTCCCATGATTTTCTGGACGAGGGTTTTCCAAGGTTTGCAACGCCCAGCGCTGGTAATTGCGCATGCTCATAGGCCGCCGTCCACGCTTTCTCAACAGACGCGCGCCCGGCTGTCCGTCAACGGCAACGGCTGTCCATCGAAACGAACGCGAAATCATCGCGCGCTCGTGAGCGTGAACCATTCCTCTTTGTGAAGCAAAATTATGGAAAGGTTCCGCGCGGCGGGGCCTCTTTTTGCCTCCCCTTGCCTCACAACCACCCGATCAGCGCGTCGGTGCAAAACCCGGCGAACAGGATCCAACCATAGGTGCCGTTGGAGCGGAACAGCCTGAGACACTGGTCGCCGTCGTCGATGTCCAGAACGATGACCTGCCAGCCGAGATGGACGACGCCCGCCACAATACCCAGAAAGGCGGCCGGGCCCGCGTCGGCGGCGGTGGCGGCCAGCATGAACAGTCCGGTGGCGGCAGCGTAGAGCAGGATCAGGGCCGGTTTGGTGCGCGTGCCGAATAGCCGCGCCGTCGACCTGACACCGACCAACGCGTCGTCCTCCTTGTCCTGATGGGCATAGATCGTGTCGTAGCCGATGGTCCAGCAGATGCCGCCGAGATACAGCAGGACGGGCGCCCAGCCCAGCGATCCGAACACAGCCGCCCAGCCCATCAGCGCGCCCCAGGAAAACGCGAAGCCAAGAAAAAGCTGCGGCCAGTTGGTGACGCGTTTCATGAACGGGTAGATGGCGACGGGGATCAGCGAGGCAATGCCGAGACCGATTGTAAAGCTGTTGAACTGCAGCAGGACGGCCAGTCCGATCAGTCCCTGCAGCACAAGAAAGATCCTCGCCTGGTTTTTCGTCACCTGTCCGGCCGGAATCGGCCGGGAACGTGTGCGCGCAACCTTGGCATCTATATCCACGTCGACAAGATCGTTATAGGTGCAGCCTGCCCCGCGCATCGCCACGGCGCCTACCAGGAAAAGAACCAGATGCCACAGGTTCGGCCAGCCGTTGCCGGCGGCAATCGCGGCAAGGGCGGCGGACCACCAGCACGGCCAGAGCAGCAGCCACCAGCCGATGGGCCGTTCCCAGCGGGCCAGCCGCGCGTAGGGGCGCAGGGCCGCCGGAAGCCGCGTGTCGACCCAATGCTGCTTCACCGCATCGGCGACCGGGCCTGTGTCCTTGGTTGAAAAAAACATCTTCCTGCCCATCCGAGATTCGCAGATCCGGCGGCCCTTCCGGCCGCCGCTTGTATTCATCGGCACTTTAACATCTAGCAGAGGTGAATTTCGTTCCGCAAAGCGTCATAGTGACCATATCGTGGCCGACAGATGGAGCACGTTGTGAAGCTTTCCGCAATTCTTACCTCAAAATTCGCTGTCACCGTCGCCGTCGCCCTGGCGGCCGTCCCGGCTGCAGCCTTCGCACAGAAGCCGCCGCCGCCACCGGGTGGCAAAGCCCCTCCTCCGCGCGGTGTCCAGGGACAGGACCTGAATGAAAGCACGATCAGTTCCGCTGGGGCGCACAGGATCCTCGGTGGGGTCTGGGTGGACAACTGGTTCAAGCTTTACATCAACGGGTCGCCGCTTCTGGAGGACAGCGTCTCCATCCGTACGGAGCGCTCCTTCAATGCCGAACGGTTCGAATTCAACGCCGATTTGCCGATGACAATCGCGTTCGAGTTCCGCGATTTCATGGAAAACGATACCGGCCTTGAATATATAGGCACCCGCCGTCAGCAGATGGGCGACGGCGGCGCGATCGCCCAGTTCCATGATGCCGCCTCAGGCAGGTTTCTGGCCGCGACAGGATCCGACTGGCGCTGCCTGACGGTTCAGTCGGCACCGGCCGACCGGTCGTGTGAGAGCGACCGCAAGCCGGATGTCTCCAGCGCCAGTTGCGCGCAGACCGTAACGCCGGCGCCGGCCAACTGGATGGCCCCGGATTTTGACGACAGCTCCTGGCCGGCGGCCACCGTGCACAGCGCCGGGGATGTCAGCCCCAAGGGCGGCTATGACCGGATCACCTGGAACGGCAGCGCCAGATTGATCTGGGGCCAGGACCTGGAAATGGACAATATCCTTTACTGCCGCGTGACCGTGGGCGGATGATTGCCGCCGCAGATCTCCGGTTCTGAGAGTCGCATCCGGGAAATCCCGGCCGTTTGCCGCTCCTCGAATTGCAGCTCACCTGTCCGCGTGATAGACCCCGCGGCATCGAATTCGACAAGTCGCCGCGGGCAGCAAAACTCAGCGCGGCGTCAATCTGCTTTTGAGACTGGACACTCATGAAACTTCTCCTCATCGGATCCGGTGGCCGCGAACACTCCCTGGCCTGGGCGCTGGCGAAATCTCCACGGCTGACCAAGCTTTATGCCGCGCCGGGCAATGCCGGCATCGCCCAGGTGGCGGAGCTATGCGATCTGGATGTCTCGAACCATCAGGCAGTGATCGACTTCTGCCGGGCAAAGGGCATCGACCTCGTGGTGGTCGGACCGGAAGCCCCCCTGGTGGCCGGACTGGTGGACGATCTGGAAGCGGCCGGACTGAAGGCTTTCGGTCCGAGCAGGGCGGCTGCTCAGCTCGAAGGCTCCAAGGCCTTCACCAAAGGCGTCTGTGACGAAGCCGGCATTCCGACAGCAGGCTACGGCCGCTTCGACACGCGCGACGCGGCCTTTGCCTATGTCCGGGAAAAAGGGGCCCCCATTGTCGTCAAGGCCGACGGGCTTGCCGCCGGCAAAGGCGTTGTCGTCGCCATGACCTTGCAGGAAGCTGAGGACGCGGTGACGGCCTGTTTTGAAGGCTCGTTCGGTGCCGCCGGGGCGGAAGTCGTCATCGAGGAGTTCCTGCAGGGCGAGGAAGCCAGCTTTTTCGTGCTGTCGGACGGCACGCACGCCCTGCCGCTGGCAACCGCACAGGATCACAAACGCGCCTTCGACGGCGACGAGGGCCCGAACACCGGCGGCATGGGTGCCTATTCCCCCGCGCCCGTCCTGACCGGCCCGCTGATCGCGGACGTCATGAAGACGATCATCGAACCGACAATCGAGACGCTGGCCGGACGCGGCACGCCGTTCAAGGGCGTGCTTTACGCGGGCCTGATGATGACCGAGGACGGTCCGAAACTCATCGAATACAACACCCGCTTCGGCGATCCGGAATGCCAGGTGATGATGATGCGGCTGAAAAGCGACCTGCTGGAGCTGATCCTTGCCAGCGTCGACGGAAGGCTCGCGACTGCTTCCGCGCAATGGCGCGACGAAGCCGCGATCTGCGTCGTCATGGCGGCCGATGGCTATCCGGGAAACTACGACAAGGGAACGGAAATCCGTGGCCTGGACCCGCTTTCCTCCGACCGGCTTGAAGTCTTTCACGCCGGGACGAAGCGGGAAGGTGGACGCCTGCTTGCCAATGGCGGCCGGGTTCTGAACGTGACCGCTCTCGGATCCAGCGTCCTTGAGGCCCGGCAGGCCGCCTATGAAGCGATCTCGAAGATCGACTGGCCGGACGGCTTTTGCCGGTCCGATATCGGCTGGCGGGCGATCGAACGCGAGAACAACAGCTAGCGCACCTCCGGCGCGATGCTTTCATCGGCACGGAAAAAGATCTAGTTTTTCCTTGAACTCGCGGCGGGGAGAAGGGCTTGAAAAGTAATTTGCCGGATATGTTCCCGGGGTTTGAAAGCATCACCGTGGAGACCGCGAGCGCCCGGCTGTTTTGCCGCGTCGGCGGTTCCGGTCCCCCGCTTCTGCTTTTGCACGGTTATCCGCAATCCCACGTCATCTGGCACAAGATCGCAGCGCGCCTCGCGGATCGCTTCACACTTGTCCTGCCCGACCTTCCCGGCTACGGCGGATCCTCCGTTCCGCCCCTCAGCGACGATCACGCGGCCTATTCCAAGCGTGCCATGGCCGAGGCCGTCGCCGAGATGATGCAGGTGCTCGGCCACCGCCGTTTCTTTCTCGCCGGGCACGACCGCGGCGGACGGGTAGCCTACCGTCTGGCACTGGACAAACCGGAAGCGGTCGAAAAACTGGCGGTCCTCGACATCCTGCCGACGTCCGATTACTGGGACAGGCTGGACCGGCAATTCGGGCTGAAGATATATCACTGGATGTTCCTGGCGCAGCCTGCCCCCTTCCCCGAAAAGCTCATCGCGGCGTCTCCGATCCGGTTCCTGGAACATACTCTGGCGAGCTGGACCGGCGACAAGACCCTGACCTGCTTTTCAGAGGATGCGCTCGCCCACAATCGCAACTGGTTCTGCGATCCGGACCGGATTTCCGCCACTTGCGAGGACTACCGGGCAGGTGCGACAGTCGACTACCAGCACGACAGGACGGACCTGGAGGCCGGCAACAGAATCCGCGTGCCCCTGCTCGCTCTTTGGGGTGACAAGGGAATTGCAGGCAGCGTGGAGGATCCCCTGGCAATGTGGCGGATATGGTGTCCGCAGGCCAAAGGCGAGGTTCTGTCCTGTGGACACTTTCTCCCTGAAGAATCTCCTGAGCACACGACTCAAGCATTGCTGGATTTTTTTACAACCTGATCAGTTCCTGACCTAAAGTTATACTATTTAATACCTATTATTAACTTTGAAATTCCGTGAAATTAGAGAATATTCTCGATAATTTTCAATATTGAAATGCTTCCAATTAACTCTCTTTAAGAAACTTGTTCAAAACAATTTAACCATTCGCGACTATTGAGAAAAATGGCATTGGCTGTTTGTGCCATTCTACCGCGATCCGGTGGAACGCGACGCAGCGGACAATCTGGCCGAAAGGTGCGCAGCATACGCTGCTCAGGGGCACGGGTATTTCGAGTGGGCAAACAGGAAACAGCTGACAGACAAGGCCCTCAGGGAAGAAAGCATCGGCTTCCGGGCGTCAGCGCGCGCCTCGACAGGGCTCTTGAGCTGTGGTGCTGCGGCGAGGATGTTCAATTCGAAAAACCGCTCAGGAACATCTTTCTGTCGATCTTTGCCCTGACCGTCGCCGTCCTGACCATTCAGAATATCGTTTCCGCCTACCGAAGCATGAGCGAACCGCAGGAGCAGCTCGTGCGGACGGTCGAAAGACTGCTCACCCGGCAAAAGGCGCTTGGTAGCGAAACGCTCGATCAGGCTGTCAGCACCATCAGTACGGACAGCGCCCTGCAGACGGCCATCGGGGAGAAGAATTCTACCGAAATCAGAAAACTCGCGGCCGGCGTTTTCGCCCGGAAGCCGGACGGGCTGCACATTGCCGAATTCACGATTTACGGCGCGGATCAAAAGCTCATATTCCGTGCGGTGGAACCGGACACCGCCGGCGACCGCCACGGACCCCACCCGGGCAGCCGCGATATCTCCTTTCAGTCCGACCTGAGTGCAAACCTGTCCCGCCGGACCAGCGGAATTGAACTCGGACCGGACGCAGAGGCCGTCGTCAGTGTTTTCCGTCCATGGACTTCCAACGGCAAGCTGCTTGGTTACCTCAAGCTCGCAATCGATATCGAGAGCGCGCTGGCCTTTACGAGCTCCGCGGTGGATGCGCAGATCGTCAAGGTCGCGGAAGCGGGGGAAAGCTACGGCCTCAAAGGCCAAAGTTTCCACTACGAGAACATCGGCGGTCCGGTGCCGGGCGGCCCCGATATCGCCTCCATCGCCGGCTTCAGCTGGTTTGACAGCATCAACAAGGTCCTGTTGCACGAGCGCAGGATCTATGTGTTGCGCGACCTGCCCGTTCCCGTGACAGGAACGGACCGTCCCGTCAAACTCGTCCTGGTCAAGGACGTCACCCGCAATGTCTGGGTCTTCGCCCAGCAGACCCTGTTTTCGCTCTTGGCGGGCATCGGACTGGCGCTCCTGTCGTGGACCGTCATTCACCGTCTGCTGTCAAGGCTGCAATCTTCCGTTCAAAGGACGACATCACGCCTGGAGGCGGAAGTGCGGGAAAATACAAGGAAGCTGGAACACAGTGCCTTTCAGCTGACTGAAGCACAGCGTATTGCCGGCGTCGGCAGCTGGGAACGGGACATCGCGACAAACGAACTTCATGGAACCGACGAGTTCTACCGCATCATGAATATTCCCAGAGACCTGCCTGCCGAGGAAATCCAGGCCAGTGTCCATGCGCAGATCCCGGAAAAGGAGTTCATCGCGACACATGCCCATGTCAAGAGGGCGATCGCGGTGTGCGGAGACTTCGATTTCGAGCATAGTCTTGTCCAGGATCACGGCGACGTCCGCTACGTGCATGTGCGCGGATACGTCCTGGCTGGCGCGGACGGCAAGGCGGCCAGGATTATCGGAACGCTGCACGACATTACCGAGCGCCGCCTCGCCGAGAGACGGAACAATCTGCTGGCGAATATTCTGGAGTCCTCGCTGAACGAGATCTTTATTCTGAACACGCAGACCTTCCTTATCGAATACGCGAACAAATGCGCGCTCAATAACCTCGGCTACCGGCTTAAGGACATCAAGTCCCGGCATATCTGGGACATCAATCCGGTCTATGACGCGGAGTCGATCCGCAGGGACGTGACACCTCTTTTGACCGGCTCCAGGGAAAGTCTCTCCGTGGAAAGTCTTCACAAGCGCAAAGACGGTTCGGAATATCCCGTCGACCTGCGGGTCCAGCTCTTGAGGAACGACGACAGGGATCTGCTCATCGCCATTGCAAATGACGTTTCCGAACGTGTGCAGAGGGAAAACGAGACCCGTGAGGCAAAGGTCCGCGCGGAACGTCTGGCCTATTTCGACCCGCTGACCAAGCTGTCGAACCGTGCCGGGTGCCAGCGGGATGCGAAAAACCGCTTCTCCCGTTCCGACCGGCCCGCGTTCCTGGCCCATGTCGATATGGACGGGTTCAAACGGGTCAACGATACGTTGGGGCACCTTGCCGGCGACCATTGCCTGGAGGAAACCGGCCGCAGGTTACGGCAGGTCTGCCGCGGGCTCGGTACGGCTTATCGCTGGGGCGGCGATGAATTCGTCATTCTGGCGAACAGCAGCACGTCGGATCCAAATGAACTGTGCGAACGCGCACGCCGGCTCATGCGCGCCCCAATGGAATTCAGCGGCACAAGGTTCTGGCCGACGGTCAGCATGGGTATCGCCCTGTGTCCGGAGGATGGAAACGATTTCGACACCCTGCTGGTGAATGCGGACCTGGCGCTCTACCAGTCGAAGGAAAAAGGCAAGGATCGTTACACCTTCTTCAGGACAGACATGAAAACCGACAGCGAGGCCGAGGCAAAGGTCGAGCTGGAACTTCATGACGCAGTCAAGAACGATCAGTTCATTCTGGTCTTCCAGCCCCAGGTGAATCTCAGGTCCCAGTCAATCACGGGTGTTGAGGCGCTGGTCCGATGGGAGCATCCCGAACGCGGACTGCTGTCTCCCGCCGAGTTTCTCCCGATTGTCGAAAAGACCAGCCTCGCACCCGTTCTGGGCAGGATCGTCATCGACACCGCGCTGGCCGCGGCAAGGCACTGGCTGGATTCGCGTCTCGACTTCGGTCGGGTGTCCATCAATATTTCCCCCTCCCATCTGGCTTCCGGCCTGCTCGCGGAGCACTTCAAGGAAGCGATGGTGAAATACAATATCGGACCTGAGCGGATCACCGCGGAAGTGCTGGAATCCGTCTTCCTGAGCGACAACCGGTCCGGGCACCTGGAGGCACTCGAGGAGCTTTACGATCTCGGTGTTCATATCGAACTGGACGATTTCGGGACCGGTTACGCCTCTTTGACCCATGTTGCCGACCTGCCGATAAACGGACTGAAGATCGACAAATCATTCACCAACCAGATGCTCCAGGACCCGAAAAAGGAAGCTGTTGTCAACCAGCTCATCCATCTCGCGCGGTCCCTGAATATCGGCATCGTTTGCGAAGGGGTGGAAACGGAAGCGCAGTATGACCGCCTGCGGATGATGGGCGATTTTTCGATCCAGGGATATCTGATCGCCAGACCGATGACATTCGACCGCATGACGGACTGGATGACAGAATCCGCGGACGACCTTTACTACGTCATCTGACGGGTCCGGACCTTCGGCGCGTTCTGTTTGACGCCCGGTCCGTGTAGCGGCGATAAGAGACCGGATCCGGACTCATGGAGTCTCGATCTGAACGCTCCGAACAACAGCAGCCGGAAGCTGACGAGATGTCCCATCTTCCCTCCTCACCCCGGATCGGCCTCGCCCTCGGCGGCGGCGGTGCCCGGGGACTTGCCCACATACCGGTGCTTGAAGCGCTCGACGAGCTTGGCCTGAAGCCTGCCCAGATCGCGGGCACCTCCATAGGCGCCATCATGGGCGCGGCCTATGCCGGGGGCCTCAGCGGCAATGACATCCGCAAGATGACGCTGGAAATCTTCGCTGACCGCAACAGTGTGCTGTCACGGCTCTGGCAGCTCAGGCCCCGGCGGTTCGTCGATATGTTCCGCCCCGGCCCCGTACAGTTCGATCCGCAACGCGTGCTCGAGGTTTTCATAGCGGCGTATCTGCCGGACCGGTTCGAGGACCTCAAAATCCCGCTTCGCCTGCTTGCGACCGACTTTTATGGCTGTCAGGAAGTCGATTTCGAATCGGGTCCGCTGCTGCCTGCCCTCGCCGCGTCCATCGCGATTCCCGCAATTTTCCGGCCGGTCACGCTGAACGGCCGAATCCTGATCGATGGCGGCGTGGTTAATCCACTGCCGTTTGACGGGTTGCGCACGAATTGTGACATCGTCATTGCTGTCGATGTGGTCGGCGCCCCGGTTCCGCGCACCGACAAGAACGAAATCAGCATGCTGGATTCGCTTTTCGGTGCCTCACAAATCCTGATGCAAACCATTACAACCCAAAAACTCAAGATAGATCAACCGGATATCCTGATCCGGCCACCTCACGACACGGTTCGTGTTCTCGATTTCATGAAAGCAGAGCGCATTCTGGATTCGGCGGAGTCCTTGAAAGACACGACGAAAGAAAAACTCGAGAGACTGCTAAAAGAACCTACCCTAGTTACCTAGAGGCAACACCCGTACAATCCACGAGATAAATCCTTTTTATTGGATCCCGCGCCCCATTTAACAAAGCATTAATACAACCAATAAATACTTTTCCTATTCTATTAGGAGAAGGCTATGCAGCCAACGGGATCAACGGATTTGGATAACTGTCCGGTATCGGACGATTTACTGAAACGGTTACTGGACGCCACCTTCAATGCGGTGACGGATGTCGGTAACCAGTTACCGGACGGCCAGCGCGCGGCATTGGCCGTATATTGTTACCGGCGCGCTCATTTCCGTAAACTGGGGCTTTCGCTCGCCAAGCTGTGCAGCCGGCAATCCCTTTTGATGGAAGCCGGACACGCCGGCGAGATGATCCATTTGCAGTCGGCTGCCACCGGTACAGAAACAGAAAGCCGCTTCAGCGGCGTCTCTAGAGGAGGCAAGGCCCAGGTCAGCCTCCGCAGCGTATAAAAGACATCCGATCAGGGGCTGGTTCTTCCTCCCACCCGCCCCCAACTCAGGCAACCGCCTTCACAGCCTCCCTTGTGCAAGCCGGTTGCCTTTTTCTTTCTCCAGGTCACTCCAAGGCAGCCCGTCCCCCAACGGCCCGATGCCTGAAACTTGTGCCGTTCCGCCATCAAAGTTACTTGCCCTTGGAGATCCGCCCTCTACACTTAAAAGGACGCACTGACATCTGGAGGGGTGAACCATGGCTTCAGCCGTTTCCGAACGTATTGGACCTTACCCGTCTCTGCGGCGTCTGACGCAGTTGGCGGCCCTCCTGTTCGCGATGGTTGCCGCTCTGGCATTGGCGGGACCGGCTTACGCCGTCTGCCAGTTGATCGCCGATGCGCCTTATAGGAGCCCGGCGCCGGGAGAAGCCCGCGTGTGGCACGCCGCACTCGGGGCCGGCGAGGTGCAGATCCGTTATATCGGCCACTCCACTTTCGAACTGGAAACGCCGCAGGGTGTGCGGATCGCAACCGATTACAACGACAGTATCCGGCCTTTCCTGCCGCCGACCGTCGCGACCATGAACGGTGCCCACAGCACGCATTACGCGGTCAGTCCCGACCCCGGCATTGAACATCTCCTGTATGGCTGGAATCCACAGGGCGGCCCCATAGACCATGACCTGACCGTCCAGGATGTCCGCATCCGCAATATCCAGACCAATATTCGCGGCTGGGACGGAGAGAGCCGGCGGCTGGGCAATTCGATCTTCATTTTCGAGGTGGCGGATCTGTGCATTGCCCATCTGGGGCATCTGCACCACAGGCTGACCCGGGAGGACCTGACACGGCTTGGACAGATCGACATTGTCTTTGCCGCAATCGACAATTCCTCGACGCTACGCCTGGAGAGCCTGATGCACGTCCTTGAAAGCATTGGACCGGCCATGGTGATCCCGATGCATTTTCATTTCTCCGGCGCCCTGCAGAGCTTCGTGGGGAGGGCAACGGAAGCCGGATACGAGATCATCCAAGCCGACACTCCGAAGCTGATCGTCACCCGCGCCGGTCTGCCCATGCGCAAGACAGTCTATATCATGATGCCCGGTGGGGCCTGAGTCGTATCGGTTACGTTCCCAGGCTGTAGCTCAGAAAAACCACCTGGCTGTCGCCCGCCTGCCGCCGGTCACATTCGGTGAAACCTTCAGGGATGTCGATATCCGCGGACGCCCGTTCTTCCAGTACGCATATGGTGCCCGGCTTCAGCCAGCCTCCGGCCGCGGCCGAGGCAAGCGCCTTTTCACCGAGCCCCTTGTCATAGGGCGGATCGGCGAACAGCAGATCGAACGGTTCGATGTTACCGGCGCTGCCGAGGCGGGCCGCGTCTCGGCGGAAAATCTTCGCGGCACCGTTCAGGCCGAGATCTTCCATGTTCCGGCGGATCACGCCGCGTGCCTGCGTGCCTTCCTCGATAAAGGTGCAATGGCGCGCGCCCCGGCTGATGGCTTCGAAGCCAAGCGCGCCGGTGCCGGCGAACAGATCCAGAACCCGGATGCCGTCCAGATCGACCTCAAGACCGTGGGTGAGAATGTTGAAGATCGTCTCGCGCAACCGGTCGCTTGTCGGCCGGGTCGCCTGCGACTTCGGCGCGGCAAGCGCCGCGCCCCTGAAACGTCCGGCAACAATTCTCACGAACGGCCCCCACCCCGCGGTCCCCTGCCGCCTTTCGGCGGACCGCTGCGGGCGCGCTTCTCGGCTTCGCTCCGGCTTTCCTGATGCTTGTCTTCCACCAGTCCCTCGTCGCCCCAGATCTTGCGTGGCGGCGCGCTGAAGCGTTGCTCACCGGCGTCCCTGCGAGGCTTGGCATCGGTGGTCATGCGGAAACGGGAGCGCGGCGAGACCTTTTCCTTTTTCGGTCCGGCCGGCTTGCGCTTGCCGGGCTTGCGGTCCTTTTCCCCGTCGGGGCGCGCAGCGTCCGAGCGCCGGGACTTGGCCGCCTTGTGGCGGTCGGTCACGGTCTTGCCCTCACGGGCGGTCATCCATTTGCCCTGCCCGCCGGCTTCACGGCGTTCGCCGGGCTGTCCTTCGCCGGCACGGCCGGCCTTCTGCCGCGTGCCGGAAGGCTTCTTTTCCGCTTCCGGTTTGGGGGCGTGGAACAGGGGCGCATCGAAATCCGCTCCCGCTTCTTCCGCCAGGGTGTCGCCGAGCTGATCCCGCAGGACACGTCCGCGGATCTCGCGGACATCGCCTTCCGGCAGATCCATCAGCTGGAACGGTCCGTAGGACAGACGGATCAGGCGGTTCACCGTCAGGCCGAGATGCTCCAGCACCCGTTTGACTTCCCGGTTCTTGCCTTCGCGCAGTCCCACGGTCATCCAGCTGTTGCCGCCCTGCTCCTTGTCCAGGGTCGCTTCAATTGCACCGTAGAGAGCCCCCTCAATGGCGATGCCATCCTTCAATCCGTCCAGATCGGCCTGTGTCACCTTGCCGAAGGCGCGCACCCGGTAGCGCCGCAGCCAGCCGGTTGCCGGCAGTTCCAGCACGCGCGCCAGCCCGCCGTCATTAGTCAGGAGCAGCAGGCCCTCGGTGTTGATGTCGAGGCGGCCGACGGTCAGCACCCGCGGCAGTTCCGCCGGAAGCCGTTCGAAAACAGTAGGCCGGCCTTCCGGGTCCTTGTTGGTCGTCACCAGGCCGCGCGGCTTGTGATAGAGCCAGAGGCGGGTGCGCTCGCGCGTCGGCAACAGCTTTCCGTCCACGACCACCTTGTCGTTCGGCGTGACCGTGATCGCGGGCGTGGTCAGCTTCTGGCCGTTGAGCTCGACCCTGCCGTTTTCGATCCAGGTTTCCGCCTCGCGGCGGGAACACAGGCCGGCGCGCGCCATGACCTTGGCGATCCGCTCGCCGCGGCCCGCTGCGTCTTCTGAGCCACCGGGAGCGACAACCGGTATCGCTTTCGGTATATCTTTCGGTGCCGCGCGGCGTTTTTCCGATGCGCGTTTGTTACGCCCCTGATCTTTCGTGAAGGCCGGGCGCCCGGGAGACGTTTTTCTTTTGGCGCTCCGCTCACCGCTGTCCACGGCAGCGTCAGAGCCACGGATAACGGCTTTCGGTGCCGCCTTCACCGCATCTTTCGGTGCCGGGCGGCGTTTTTCCGATGTGCGTTTGTCGCGCCCCTGGTCTTTTGCGGCGGCCGGGCGCCGGGGAGGTGTTTTTCTTGTCGTCATGCGCGCGTCATAGCAGAGCTTGGGCCTTTCGGGAATCGCTTGTTTTCAGCAATGTCCGAATTGCGGACCTTTTCAGAACGCCAAATCTCCCTGTTATCCCGGGCGGAATTTTCCGGCCGGGGCTGACGGCATGCGCGATTCCGACTAAACAAATCCATATGAACCCAATTCACCCCTTTAGAACCGAGAGCCGATGAGCGGCCCGGAAACCGGCGAGCGCCAGAGATCCTTCATGGATCTGGCCCTGGAAGAGGCGGAAAAGGCCGCCTCCAGGGGTGAAGTGCCCGTCGGCGCGGTGGTCGTCCTGGGGGACCGGGTCCTTGCCCGCAACGGCAACCGGACGCTTGAGCTGAACGATCCGACCGCCCATGCGGAGGTTCTTGTTCTGCGCGCGGCCTGCGCCGAACTTGGATCGCAGCGCCTGCCGGACTGCGATCTCTACGTGACGCTCGAACCTTGCGCGATGTGCGCGGGCGCGATTTCCTTCGCGCGCATCCGGCGTCTTTATTATGGCGCCGGCGATGAAAAGGGCGGTGCTGTCGACCACGGCACCAGATTTTTCCGTCAGCCGACCTGTCATCACGCGCCGGACGTCTATTCCGGGATCGGCGAAACCCGTGCCGTCGCTTTGCTGAAAACATTCTTCCAGGCAAAGCGATAATCCAGCGGGCTTTCAGGTGGACTTGCATAAACGCAATATGCAGCGCAAAGTTGTTTAGTAGCGCAAATGCAACACACCCGACCAAACGCCTTGTCAGACGACATTTGTGACCGGTGCGCTATCCAAACTGTCATTTGCGGCCACCATATTCCTGGCGGGGGTAGTACCAATCCTTAAAGCTGTCTGCCGGGTTGGTAAAAACCAAATTCGTTTCGGAGTATCACATGACACGTATTGCTGTTCTTGGGGCATTCGCCAGTTTCGTGGCGGTGGCCAACCCGGCTCAGGCTGCTGATCTGCCAGTAGCTCCAGAACCTGTCGATTATGTCCGCATCTGCGATGCCTACGGCGCGCGTTTCTACTATATCCCGGGCACCGAAACCTGCCTGCGCGTGGGAGGCCGCGTCCGCTTCGACACCCGTTTCAGAAACTTCGGCGAAGCTGAAAATTCCTGGGGTAACCGCAATTCCGACGCCATTCAGCTCCGCTCGCGCGGTTATCTCTATCTCGACTCCCGCACCGCGACCGAATTCGGCACGTTGCGTACCTTTATCGAGATGTACGGAACCGCCACCAACGACGACGCTTCGTCCTTCACGGTGGACAAGGCCTACATCCAGTGGGGCGGTCTGCTGGCCGGCCGCAATGGCTCGAACTTCGACTTCTTCACCGGCTATGCCTTTAACGCCCAGATCGAGAGCTATAGCGACCAGAAGATCAATCAGGCCGCCTATACCTTCGCCTACGGCAACGGTTTCAACGCAACGATCGCAATCGAAGACCGCTCTTCGCGCGAAACCAGCATCGGTCTGAACGGCGGCACCGAAGATTACGGCGGCACCCGGTTGCCGGACTTTGTCGCTGCGATCGGGCTCAAGCAGGGTTGGGGCGAAGCCCAGATTATGGGCGCCCTGCATCAGGTCTACCCGGATTCGACCTATAATGGCGTCACCGGCGGCGGTGGAGATGAGCTCGGCTGGGCCCTTGGCGGCGGTGTCGAATACAAGTTCAGCGGCCTTGCCAACGGTGGCAGCATCGCCGTGCAGGGTGTCTACACGGACGGCGCCAGCGGCTACGGCTCAACCGGCTGGAACAGTCGGATCACCGACGCCGTCTTCACCGGAACGGGAACCGACACCACCAAGACATGGAACGTCTTCGGCGGGATCAACCTGGGCCTGACCAATACCATCGAAGCCAATCTCGAAGGCGGCTATCACAACGTGGAAGGCGGGACCGGCGCCTATGATTTCACGCAGTGGGACGCCACAGCCAACGTCGTCTGGGAGCCGGTTTCCGGCTTCGTCATGGGTCCGGAACTTCAGTATCGCGATCTGGACTTCAGCCGGTCTTCCGGCCTCGACGACACCTACGAACTCTACGGGACGTTCCGCGTCCAGCGGACGTTCTGAACCGTTCAAGGACCTGAACACGAAAGAGCCCCGGCCCGGACGGTCCGGGGCTCTTTCGATTCCAGACAGGTTCATCAGACGACAGACATCACCGCGCATCCCGCCACGTTTCAAGGACGGCGGGCCACAAGCCGTTGGCCCACAAGTCACCATGCCCGGCACCTTCGACGACGACGATGCGCTTGGGGTCGACGGCCCTGTCAAACAGCAGCTTGCCATGCTTCAGGGAAATGAGCCTGTCGTCCGTACCGTGAACGATCAGCACCGGCGCGGTGACATTGGCGATGCGGTCGCGGGTCGGCATCGGGTCCTTCATCAGGAGGCTGACGGGCAGCCATGGATACGCCTCATACGCCATGTCGACGAGCGCCGTGTAAGGCGCTTCCAACACAAGAAGACCGGCTTGCGGACGGCGCGCGGCGACCGCCGTCGCAACGCCGGTGCCCAGGCTTTCGCCATGCACGATGATTGGCGTTCCAGTGGCTGCCAGCCGGTCAAAATGTTCCAGCCCGTCGGCTATGAAGGCTTCCTCCGAGGGACTTCCGCCGCTGCCGGCATAGCCCCGGTAGCTTGGAGCGTAAAATCCGAAACCGCTTTCGAGGATCTGACCGAACCGTTCCCACCTGCTTGAAACATTGCCGGAATTTCCGTGAAAATACAGCACGGTGGGCGCGCCTTCCCGGGCAGGGGCCGCACTCCAGACGGTAACTTTGGTCCCATCCGCCATTTCCACGGTGTCCACGGTAACGTTTTCCAGACCCTTTGCGGCAGGATCGGAAAGTTCCCCCGTCGGCACGAAGACAAAGCTGCGCTGGTTGAGATACATGAAACCCGCCGCCATGCCGTAGGCGATTGCCACAATGATGGCGAACCCGGCGAGCCGCCGCCACACTCTGGTCCGCTTTCCTCGGCGGCTGTCCCCATTCCGGTCAGGCTGAACGTGTGCGCTTGTCGGCATTCCGGTCTCCTCTGGCCCGGCAATCTTACGGCGCAAAATCTCCAGCCGATCACTCTGCCGGTTCATTTTCGTCCAAAGAGCTTCTCGATGTCCGTCAGTTTCAGCTCCACCCAGGTGGGACGGCCGTGATTGCACTGACCGGAGAGCGGCGTCGCCTCCATGTCGCGCAGCAGCGCGTCCATTTCCTCCGGACGCATGCGGCGGCCGGCGCGCACCGAACCGTGGCAGGCCATGGTGGCGGCAACATGGTCGAGCTTTTCCTTCAGGCCATCGGCGGTATCCCATTCGGCAAGCTCATCGGCCAGGTTTCGGACCATCCCCTGGATATCCATGTCGCCCAGTATCGCGGGCGTTTCCCTGACAGCGATCGCACCGGGGCCGAAGGCTTCCAGGCTGAGCCCGACCTTTTCAAGGTCCTCCGCCCGCTCCGCCAGCCGGGCGGCGTCTTCTTCCGGCAGCTCGACGATTTCGGGAATCAGAAGGATCTGCCGGGCGACCTCCTTCTTCGCCAGCGCTTCCTTCAGGCGCTCGTAGACGAGCCGTTCATGCGCCGCGTGCTGGTCGACGATGACAACGCCGTCGCCGGTCTGGGCGATGATATACGTCTCGTGCACCTGGGCGCGCGCCGCGCCAAGCGGCAGCCGGGTTTTTTCGCTTTCGACCGGAACCTCATGCGCGCGGGCATCCGCCGACGGCACGCCAAAGGCGTCGAAACCGGTCGGGCCGGCAAACGGGGCCTGGGGCTGTTCGGAAAATCCTGCTGCCGATGCAGCCGCCGCGTCCAGCGGCCGAAAAACCTCCGGCTCCCAGCGCGAGGCCGACTGACCGTATAGGGCTCCTGAGCCGTTTCCAGGCCCGTATGGGGCGCCTCCCGGAGAAGACGGTGAGCGATAGCCCGGCGCATGTACCCGCAGCGCGTCGAGCGCGACGGAGGCATTTGAGGTGGACGAGCGGTGCCCTGCCTGAACAAGGGCGTGTTTGATGGATCCCACGAGCAGTCCGCGCACCAGTTGGGAGTCCCTGAACCGGACATCCGCCTTGGCGGGATGCACGTTCACATCCACCTGCACCGGATCGAGATCCAGGAACAGGACGACAACCGGATGGCGGTCCCGCGCCAGAACATCGGCATAGGCACCGCGCAGGCCGGACAGCAGCAGCTTGTCCTTCACAGGACGGCCGTTCACGTAGAAGAACTGGTTCTGGGCATTACCGCGATGATGGGTCGGCAGGCCCGCGAATCCGGTCAGGCGGACGCCCTCGCGCTCCGCATCGATGTCCATGGCGTTGTCGACAAAATCCTGCCCGAGGATCTGCGCGATCCGTGCCAGATGCGGCTCGCCCCCGCGGGCCGCCGGCCAGCTTAGCGCCTGGCGGTCGGCGCCGGAAAGCGAGAAACCTATTTGCGGATAAGCAAGGGCGATACGCTTGACGATTTCCGTGATCGCGGAGGCTTCCGCCCGGTCGGATTTCAGAAATTTCAATCTGGCGGGTGTGGAAAAGAACAGGTCCCGGACTTCAACCTGTGTCCCCCTGGTGCGCGCGGCCGGGATGATCGGCTGTTCCCTGCCGCCTTCAACGGCAATCGCCCAGGCGTGCTCTTCTTCCCGGTGACGGCTCTGGATAGCCAGGCGGGCGACCGATCCTATGGAGGGCAAGGCCTCGCCGCGAAAGCCGAGCGAGCGGATGTCGAACAGGTCGTCGTCGGAGATTTTCGAGGTGCAATGACGGCGGATCGCCAGCTTCAGGTCGTCCTGGCGCATGCCTTCGCCATCATCCGACACCCGCATCAGGGTCTTGCCCCCGGCGGCAGTGACGATTTCGATGTTCGATGCACCGGCATCCACAGCGTTCTCGACCAGTTCCTTGATCACGCTGGCGGGGCGCTCGATCACCTCGCCGGCGGCGATCTGGTTGATCACCTGTTCGCCAAGTTGCCTGACCTGCATGAAACTCTCTCTACTCGGTTTCGCACTGCGGCATGTTCCTATATGGTCCGCGCCGAGTTTGCTTCGATTCTTTGTGAAGCTTATCAGACCTTTCGTGATCCGGGTGACCCTCCATGACCGCTTCTGCACCGCTTCTGACCGATGGGCTCCGCACCCTCGCGCCCTCCTACAAGGGCATCTTATGTGATGTCTGGGGCGTTCTGCACAATGGGGTGGCGGCATTCGAGGAGGCGCACAAGGCGCTGGCGACCTACCGCGAGGAAACCGGAGGCAAGGTCGTTCTGATCACCAATGCGCCGCGGCCGGCCAAGCAGGTGGGAGAAATGCTTGCCTCTCTGGGCGTCCCGGCGCAGGCCTATGACAGCATCGTCACCTCCGGCGACGTTACCAGGGATGTTCTGATGGCACAGGGCGGCAAGACCCTGCTGCATATCGGTCCGAACCGGGACCAGCCGCTTTACTGGGATCTCGAGGCGACCTTCACCTCCAACGACGAGGAGGCTGAGGCGATCAGTTGTACAGGCCTTGCCGACGACGAGACAGAAACACCCGACGACTACCGCGAACGCCTGCAGAAACTGGCCGACCGAAATCTGCCCATGATCTGCGCCAATCCGGACATTGTCGTGGAACGCGGTGACCGGCTGGTCTGGTGCGCGGGCGCCCTGGCACGGCTTTATGAGGACCTGGGCGGCGATGTCACCATTTTAGGCAAGCCGCATGCTCCGATCTATCAGGCAGCCATGAAGCGTTTCGAGACCCTTGGCGGCGAAAAGATCGGCAAGAAGGATGTGCTGGCGATCGGCGACGGCCTGCCGACGGATATCCGCGGAGCGGTGTCCCAGGATATCGATGTCCTGTTCATCACCGCAGGCATCCACGCTTCGGACTTCGGCCCGAGCGACGCTCCGGACGAGCAATTGATCCGCCGCCGTCTGACGGAAGAAGGACTGCGTGCGCGCGCCGCCCTGCCGCGGCTGTGGTGGTGACCGCAAATAAAAAAGGCTGCCGAGAGGGCAGCCTTTCAAAATTGACGTGACAGGGGCTCAGTCGAACAGCTTGTCGATGTCGGACTGCGCGTCTCCGAGCAGGGCATCGATATCGTCCTGGGAGACCCCTTCGCCACCGTGCTGCGGTCCGTGCAGAATCAGTTCGCGCTTGCGGCGCTCCTCGTCGCTTTCCTCGATTGCAGCTTCCAGGTCTTCCGGGATGCGCAGATGCGAGATGAAGGACGACACCCGTTCGTCGATGAAGCGAAATGTCTCGATAACCTTCGAGATTCGCTGACCGGTAATGTCCTGGAACGTGCAGGCCTCGAAAATACTGATCATCTTGTTGCTGACCAGCTCCTGATAGGCCTCGGGATCGCTGGTGTCGGCGCCCATGATTTCTTCGGCCGTTTCCATGATCGTATTGGTGGCGGTTTCCGTCGCCTCGACAATGGCATCCAACTCGCGGCCCGCGTCGGGGATCTTGTTGGTTGTCATGTCGTTCGCACGCAGTTGGGAAATCTCCACCTTCATGCGTGTGATCTGCTTGGCAATCGCCGTCAGCTCTTCCGTAACGGCAGGCTGCACGGTCGACAGAAAGTCGGCCATTGACCCCGACATCACCTCAGCGAGATGCATTACGTCGGTCAGGGAAACTTCGCCTTCTCGATTCTTGTTTTCCTGCAAGAAATCGATAATGCGCGCGACGTTTTCCTGTTTCATGTTGGCCATGAGGTCCAGCCTTTCCATTTTGAATGTATCCTCCTGACACGCGGAACTGAAGGTCAGCCTCGCTATTACCTTTCGGAAACACCAAAACTCACCCGACCCGCCTGCCCGGCAGAACCGCGCTGATCTGGAACATCCGTCCCGCGCTAGCGGAGATGCGGCCAAGGGCCTTTCTCCGCTGAGCGCAAGAAATTAATCAGAGAAGACGGCCTCGATCTTGCCTTTCAAAGTCTGCGCATTGAAGGGCTTCACGATGTAGTTGTTAACGCCGGCCTTTTTGGCGGCGATGACATTTTCCGTTTTGGATTCGGCAGTCACCATGATGAATGGCGTTTTGCTGAGACCGCTGTCGGAACGAACCTGCTTGAGCAGCTCGTAACCGGTCATGGGTTCCATGTTCCAGTCGGAAATAACCAGGCCGTAACGGCGCTGTTTCATTTTTTCCAAAGCTTCGGTGCCGTCCGCAGCATCGTCGATGTCCTCGAAACCAAGCTGCTTCAAAAGGTTTCGAATGATGCGAATCATCGTTTTGTAGTCATCGACCACGAGGACCGGCATCTGAAGATCAAGGGCCATTGTCTACTCCATAATGTCAATTGGCGTGGCCCCTGGCCGTGGGCCGGTGGAAACGCGTTATGACTATTGAAGGAGAGAGACACGTTTATTTGTGTCCTCACCTCCCCACACTCAACGCAATGTAACGGCAGCCCCTGAAAAGACCGTTAATAACAAGCATTTTTTTCTTCACCCAAAGCACAATTGTCAGAAAACCTTACGATGCCTAGGGTACGGACCCATAAAATTGTACTTTCAGGCATCAAGCCGGCAAAGAAGAGCAAGGAAAAGCCTGAAGAGCCATGCTGGTGCATGGCGCAAGAGCTTTGGCGCGGCTCTTCGCCACCGGATTGGTGTCCTTCGGATCGTTCAGAAAGCGACTGTCTCCGACGTTGCAAAATCTTGAAAACCAAAAAGGTTTCCTGCGATCTTGCGCCTTGGCGCCAATCATTTTCTGAACGACCTGAAAGCATAATTTTATGAGTTCACACCCTAGCGTTCGCATTGCTTGAAAATGACAGATCAGGACGGAAATCACGATGCTGGAACTACAAAAACTCTGTTTCGAAGATCTGAAAACCGGGATGAGCGAGGAACTGGTCAAACATGTCAGTTCTTCTGATGTCGTCGGCTTCGCGGAAGTATCGGGCGACCGCAATCCAATACACCTTTCGGAACATTTTGCGGCCAGAACACCCTTCAAGACCCGGATCGCGCACGGGCTCTATACCGCCAGCCTGATATCGGCCGTGCTCGGCACCCGCCTTCCAGGACCGGGCGCGATCTACCTGTCCCAGACGCTGAATTTCAAAGCTCCGGTGAAGATCGGCGACGACGTGAAGGTCGTCGTGACGGTGGAGGAACTGACGGAACGGGGAAACCGTGCCAGACTTTCCTGCGTTTGCAGCGTCGGTGACACAGTGGTTCTGGAAGGAGAAGCGCTCGTTAAGGTTCCCAGCCGCGGCGCGGATCCGTCAAGCCAACTGTAGTTGACAGGGATCGGTCCGGCCCTGATTGCGAAGGCGGCGCGGCATACCTGAACTTGACCTTTGCTTTTCTTGACGGCAGGTTCCACGCCAGCGCGAGCGCGTCACCCTTTCGGACGCGTTCGCCCTGCTGATCCCGCCCGGCTTTCGCCGGGCAACTTGCGCGAAGGTTTGCTGCATGAGCCAGTCCGATTCCTCCAAATTCCTGGTTGTCGACAATCTGGGCAGCTTTCCGGAGGAACTGAAAGGCGGCATTGTCGCGATCGGCAATTTCGACGGTGTGCACCGGGGGCACCGGGCCGTGCTGGATGCGGCCCTCGGTCTCGGTCACGGCACGCACCATCCGGTCTACGCCATGAGTTTCGAGCCGCATCCGCGGACCGTATTCAATCCGTCAAAGCCGGTTTTCCGCCTGACACCGCGTGACCTAAAGATAGAATTGCTGCGCCTGTGCGGTCTGGACGGCGTCCTGATCCTGCCCTTCACGAAGGAATTCGCCGGGATCGAGGCGAATGCGTTTGTCCAGGACATCCTGATCGATACACTGGCCATTTCCCATGCCGTCACGGGATACGACTTTCATTTCGGCCGCGCGCGGCAGGGCACGCCGGACTTCCTGCGCACGGCCGGTTCCAATCGCGGTTTCGGCGTCACCATTGTCCAGCGTGAGGAAGATGAGGGTGCCGAAGTCATTTCGTCGACCCGAATCCGCGAGGACATGAACCGGGGCGAAATCGTGCACGCCAACGGTCTGCTGGGCTACCGCTGGTTCTTCGAGGCGGATGTCCGCCATGGCGACAAGCGCGGCAGGGATCTGGGATATCCGACGGCGAACCTGCAGCTGGCGGAAGACTGCCCGCTGCTTCAGGGGATCTATGCGGTCAAGGTGAAAACGTCGGAAGGATGGTTTGACGGCGTTGCCAGTTACGGCCGCCGGCCGACCTTCGACAATGGCGCGGTGCTGTTCGAGGTTCATCTGTTCGGCTTTGACGGCGATCTTTACGGGCAGACCCTGAGGGTTCACCTGATTTCCTATCTGCGCGGCGAAGAAAAATTCAAATCCGCCGAAGCTCTTATCAGCCAGATGGACAAGGACAGCGAAGAAGCCAGAGCCGCGCTGGGGTCTTTGCGTCCGATCTCGGAAACCGATTTCATACTTCTGGACTTCTCCGCGTGACACGGGCCGCCGGGCAGAGTTCCGTGGACCAGAATCCGTTTCTGGCGATTATCCTGATGACCGTGTCGATGCTGCTGCTGCCGGTCATGGACACGATCGCCAAATACCTGTCGTCCGACCTTCCCACGGTTGAAATCACCTTTGGCCGGTTTGCCTGCCAGCTTCTGATCTGCGTTTTTCTGGCGTTGTTCACGGGCCGCATCATGCGCCTGAAAAGCAAACAGCCGGTCGTGAACTACGTGCGCGGGCTCCTGCTTGCCTCCGCTTCGCTGTGCTTTTTCACGGCCTTGAAATACATGTCCGTCGCAACCGCGATTTCGATCTTCTTTATCGAACCGATGGTGCTGACGGTCCTTGCCGCGCTGTTCCTGAAGGAACAGGTCGGTCCGCGGCGGATCAGCGCGGTCCTCGTCGGCCTGCTGGGAGCGGTGATCATCCTGAGGCCCAATCTTGCCGAAATCGGTCTGGTCAGCCTGCTTCCCGTATGTACGGCTTTTCTGTTTTCCTTCTATCTGCTGATCAACCGGCTCTATCCGGTGACGGACAGCCTGCTGACGATCCAGTTCAGCGCCGGCGTGTCCGGGTCGCTGTTTCTGGGCGCCGTCCTGCTGTTCGGCTTTTTCAGCGGCAGCGAAGGCCTTGAATTCGTCCCGCCCAGCGCGTCGCAATCCGCTCTTCTGATGCTGATCGGCCTGATTTCATTCGCCGGACACGGCCTGGTCGTCGCCGCGTTTCAGCGCGGCAATGCCAGTCTGCTCGCACCCCTGCAATATGTCGAAATCGTCGGAGCAACGCTGCTCGGATACCTGGTCTTTTCCGATTTTCCGGATGGGCCGACATGGCTGGGCATCGCCCTCATCGTCGGCAGCGGACTTTATATCACCTACAGGGAGCGGAGACTGAAATCCGCCGCGACGGTCTGAAGCCGGCCCCGAGCCGGCCCTATCCGGCAGACAAAGCCGTTTTGCGCCCCGGTAAGATCTTTATTCGCGGACGAAGTGCTGCTATGTCCCATGCCATGCAGAAAAAAGCTCTCATAGTCATCGGCATACCGGTGACCGCGATCTCGCGAATTACCTGCCCGGCCTTCGGCTGACGCGGCCTGCGCGGCGCCAGGGACCGGGACCCTCCAGTTTCACGATGCCACCTGATTTCAGGCCGGCACCCATCCGCAGACAGTTCACGGGCGCTCCGCCCGGACGACCGGATCGAATTGACGATGACCGAAACAAGCAAACGCGACTATTCACAAACGCTCAACCTGCCGCAGACGGAGTTTCCCATGCGGGCGGGCCTTCCCAAGAAAGAGCCGGAGATCCTGGCCCGCTGGGAAAAGCAGGAAATCTACAAAAAGCTGCGCGAACAGGGAAAGGGCCGCGACAAGTTCATCCTGCATGACGGCCCTCCCTATGCCAACGGCAACATCCATATCGGCCATGCCCTCAACAAGACGCTGAAGGACATCGTGACGCGGTCCATGCAGATGATGGGCTACGAGAGCAACTATGTTCCGGGCTGGGATTGCCATGGCCTGCCGATCGAATGGAAGATCGAGGAACAGTACCGCGCCAAGGGCAAGAACAAGGACGAGGTGCCGATCAACGAATTCCGCAAGGAATGCCGTGAATTCGCCGAGCACTGGGTCGAGGTCCAGCGCGAGGAATTCAAGCGGCTCGGCATCGAGGGCGACTGGGACAATCCCTACCTCACCATGCGCTTCGAGAGCGAAGCCGTCATCGCGCGCGAACTGATGAAGTTCGCCATGTCCGGCCAGCTTTACCGGGGCTCCAAGCCGGTCATGTGGTCGGTCGTCGAAAAGACCGCCCTCGCGGAAGCGGAAATCGAGTACCAGGACTACAAGTCCGACACGATCTGGGTGAAGTTCCCGGTGGTGACGGCGGGCGGCAGCGACGACGCCGCCGTTGAACAGCTTCTGGAGGCCGCCGTCGTCATCTGGACGACCACGCCCTGGACCATCCCCGGCAACCGGGCAATCAGCTATTCCGCGCGCATCGCCTACAGTCTCTACGAGGTGACGCAGGAAGGCCTGCCGGACGACAACTGGGTTCAGCAGGGCGACAAGCTGATCCTGGCCGACGCGCTTGCCGACGATGTCTTCGAGAATGCCCGGATCACCGATTTCAACCGTCTGCGCGCCGTCACCGCGGATGAACTGGCGGCGCTGACCTGCGCTCATCCTTTCGCGGGCATGGACCTTGGCGGCTACGAATTCGACATTCCGCTGTTGAACGGCGATCACGTCACGGACGACGCAGGCACGGGCTTCGTGCACACGGCGCCGGGTCACGGCACGGACGACTTTGAAATCTGGATGGACAACCGCGCCGCGCTGGAAGCGCGCGGCATCGACACCGCCATCCCGTTCACGGTCGCCGATGACGGGTTCTATACAAAGGACGCGCCGGGTTTCGAGGGTTATGAAGTCATCACCCACAAGGGTGAAAAGGGCAAGGCCAACAAAGCGGTGATCGAGAAGCTGAAGGAAAGCGGCAACCTGATCGGCCTCGGCCGCCTCAGCCATTCCTATCCGCATTCCTGGCGCTCGAAAAAACCGGTGATCTTCCGCAACACGCCGCAATGGTTCGTCCATATGGACAAGGCACTGAGCGCAGAAGGCGACACCTTGCGGACCCGTGCCCTGACAGCCATCGACGAGACGCGCTTCGTGCCGGGCAGCGGACAGAACCGCCTGCGGTCGATGATCGAGAACCGTCCGGACTGGGTGCTGTCGCGCCAGCGCGCCTGGGGTGTGCCGATCACCGTCTTCATCCACAAGGAAAACGGCGAGATCCTCAAGGATGAAAAGGTGAACGCCCGCGTTCACGATGCGATCGCAAGCGAAGGGGCCGATGCCTGGTTCGATGAGGGGGCGAAAGAGCGTTTCCTCGGCAACGACTATTCGAGCGAAGACTGGGACATGGTCACCGACATCCTGGATGTGTGGTTCGATTCCGGCTCGACCCATGCCTTTGTGCTGGAACAGCGCGCAGACCTGAACCCGAAGCGCAAACCCGCGGGCGGCAACGACTACGTGCTTTACCTGGAAGGATCCGACCAGCACCGCGGCTGGTTCCATTCGTCGCTGCTGGAAAGCTGCGCCACCAGAGGCCATGCGCCCTACGACGCTGTGCTGACCCATGGCTTCACCATGGCCGAAGACGGGCGCAAGATGTCCAAGTCGCTCGGCAACCAGGTGTTTCCGCAGGACATCATCAAGCAATACGGCGCCGATATCCTGCGCCTGTGGGTGGCTTCGACCGATTACTGGGAAGACCAGCGCCTCGGTCAGGAGATCATCAAGACCAATGTCGACAGCTATCGCAAGCTGCGCAACACGCTGCGCTGGATGCTCGGCTCCCTGGCCCATGCGTCCGGCGAAGAGGTTGCCTACGCCGACATGCCGGAACTGGAACGGCTGATGCTGCACCGGCTGGTGGAGCTCGACGCGATGGTCCGCGAAGCCTATCGGGAATTCGACTACAAGAAAATCTTCCATCAGCTCTTCAGCTTCATGACGCTGGAACTGTCGGCATTCTATTTCGATATCCGCAAGGACGCGCTTTACTGTGACCCGGCGTCTTCCATGCGCAGGAAGGCGTCGCTATTCGTGATCGGCAAGATATTCGACTGCCTGGTCACTTGGCTCGCACCGATGCTGCCGTTCACCATGGATGAGACCTGGACCTCCCGGTATGGGGAAGAAAGCTGCGTCCATCTGGAACAGTTCCCGGTCGTGCCGGGAGAGTGGAGAGACGATGCGCTCGCGGCCAAATGGGCAAAGATCAAGACCGTGCGCCGGGTGATCACCGGAGCACTGGAAATCGAACGCCGGGAAAAGCGCATCGGCTCGTCGTTGGAAGCGCACCCGGTCGTGCATGTCACCGATCCGGAGCTGATGGCCGCTCTGGAAGGCAGGGACATGGCGGATATCGCCATCACCAGCCAGTTGACGCTTTCCGCCGACCCCGCTCCCGAAGACGCGTTCACGCTGGACGACACCAAGGATGTTGCCGTCGTTCCGTCTCTGGCGGAGGGACGCAAATGCGCCCGGTCGTGGAAGATCCTGCCGGAGGTCGGATCGAATCCCGACTATCCGGACGTCACCCTGCGCGATGCGGAAGCGCTGCGGGAATGGGACGCCGCACATGCCGCCGCGTGATGCGGCGGACCAGCGACCCGACATGAGCGATCCTCAAGAGACATCTGAAAAACAGCCGAAACGGCCCCTCCTGTGGGGCCGTTTCAGTGGGCTCGTTTTACTGGTCGCACTGGCCGGGCTTGTTCTGGACCAGGCAACCAAGCTGTGGCTCGTGCACGGGTTCGGGCTCGCGGAAGCCGGTCCGGTTCAGCTCCTGCCCGTCCTCGACATCGTTCTGGTGTGGAACCGCGGGATTTCCTACGGACTGTTTCAGCAACACAGCGATCTGGGGCGCTGGCTGCTCGCCGGTCTGACCGTGATCGTCACGGTGGGGCTTTGGATCTGGTCCACCCGCTGCCAAACCAGACTGGTGGCCCTGGCCCTGGCACTTATCATCGGCGGAGCCCTCGGCAACGGGATCGACCGGCTGGCTTTTGGCGCGGTCGTCGACTTCGTGTATTTCCACGCCGGCGGCTTTTCCTGGTATGTCTTCAACCTCGCCGATGTGTGGATCGTTGCGGGCGTCGCCGCTCTCCTGTATGACAGTTTCCGAAACCGGTCCTAATTCAGCCGCAAAATAGCGGTTTATGGCAGGATTAAAGGATTGCGGGCAGGACGCTGCCGGTATGTGATCGAGAAATCGGGGAGTCTGCCGTGCTGCGGACGAGTGTTGCTTTGGTGAAGAAATCTGCGGTGCTGGCGATACTCGCCGGACTGGCCGCCTGTCAGGCCGCGGACGGAACAAGCCAGGCACCTGATATTGCCCTGGTCAATTCGGTGATGAAGGGGCTCGGCGCGGTCGATCCGAAAGAAAAACCGATCGACTACAAGCCACGCGCGCCCTTGGCGATGCCCTCCGAGATGGCCACACTTCCCTCGCCGGAGACAAATGTCGCTGGCGTCAATTCCGCCGAATGGCCGAAGCAGCGGGAAAACCCGCAGCTCACCGAGATCCAGGAAGTCTTTGCCAGTTCGGGCAAGTCGGGCAGCATGAACAGCGAGCCCCTGACGCCCGAGCAGATGCGCGGTTTCAAGATCACCGGCGTAACCGGTCAGCCGCGCGATGTGTTGGCTGACCGCCGCGACGGCGACATCACCGAAGGCAGCAAACTGACGCGCGCCGAACAGAGCGCGGAATGGGAGCGCCTGCAGAAGCTGAAAGCGCAACAGGCCGGGATTGACCAGAATGGCATTGCCTCCCGCAAATTCCTGACCGAGCCGCCGACGGACTACAGCACCCCCTCGCCGGATGCACCGATGCCCGAGGTGGTGAAGAAAAGCAAGCGTGCGGGCAATCGTGATATCTACGATTCCAAACCGCTCCATCCGCGTTGCCTGGAAGGCGAGACCGAATACTGCAACTGACGCTCCGGCCATCCATGACGAATTTGTAATGAGACCTTCGGGCGTCGCTTCCTATATGGAAGAGAATGCCCGGAGGTTTTTTGCATTTGGACCTCTTGGGCCAGCTTTCGCGTGCAGACAGGAAATTCGGATCAACCGGCTTCGCGGACGAGAAAATACTCACATAAAGACCCAAAACGGGAGTTGCACGTGAACCTGCCCATCAAGAAGTGTCGCCCATCCCTTCGCTCGCGGCTGAAACAATCCGCCGGTCTGTTGTTGCTGCCGGCGCTGGTGTTCGGGGCCGCATCCTTGCTGCCCGCGGACACGGCGCGCGCCGAAATCGTTTCGGCCGGCGACATGGCGATTGCCCCCAATCTGGAGAGCTTCACGCTGGACAACGGGCTTCAGGTCGTTGTCATTCCGGACAGGCGTGCGCCGGTGGTGACCCATATGATCTGGTACAAGGCCGGGTCGGCCGACGAACCGGAGGGCCAGTCCGGCGTCGCGCATTTCCTGGAACACCTGATGTTCAAGGGCACGGATAAACATCCGAACGGTGAATTTTCGAAAATCGTCTCCGAGCGCGGCGGTCAGGAAAACGCCTTCACCAGCACGGACTACACGGCCTATTTCCAGCGGGTCGCGAAACAGCACCTGCCACTGATGATGGAACTGGAAGCCGACCGGATGGAGAATCTGGTGCTGAGCGACGCGGTCGTTTCTCCCGAACGCGATGTGGTCCTCGAGGAGCGGCGCATGCGGGTCGACAGCAATCCCGGCTCCCGGCTGCGCGAGGCGCTGAACGCCATCACCTTCGTCAACCACCCTTACGGTTCCCCGGTCATCGGCTGGCAAAGCGAGATAGAAGCGCTGAACAAGGACGCGGCGATCGCGTTCTACGACCGGTTCTACACTCCCAACAATGCCGTGGTGGTCATTGCCGGAGATGTCGGCATCGACGACGTGCGCAGGCTGGCGGCCGACACCTACGGCAAGGTTACCAGGCGGGCGGAACCCGGCGAGCGTGTCCGGCCCGCCGAACCGCCGCTAGCCGGCGAACGGCGCATCGCGGTTTCCGATGCAAGGGTGCGGCAGGAGTCCCTGTCGGAAAACTGGGTCGTCCCGAGCAGCAGCACCGGCGCCGGGCATACGCCGGAAGCTCTCGACGTCCTTGCCTACATCCTGGGTGAAGGCCCCTCGAGCCGCTTGCACCAATCTCTGGTCCTTGACCTGGAAGCAGCCATCAGCGCCGGCGCATACTACCAGGGCAGCGCGCTGGACGACGGCCGGTTCGGGGTTTACGCCACCCCCCGTCCGGGCCACACGCTGGAAGAGCTGGAGCAGCTCATTTCGGCGGAGCTTCAGCAGCTTCTGGAAACGGGTGTGAGCGAAGCGGAGGTCGAGCGCGCCAAAAACAGCATGATCGCGAGCGCGATCTATGCCCAGGACAGCCAGTCCGGGCTGGCCCGTCTTTTCGGTGGAGCGCTGGCGACAGGCCAGACGATCGAGGACGTTCAAAGCTGGCCGTCGCAGGTCAAGGCCGTGACGCCGCAGGATGTGCTCGATGCCGCACGCGCCTATCTGACGGCGCTGCCGGTTGTCGGGGAATTGCGGATGGCACCGGAAGAACCGGCCGCCGCCCTGACCGAAACCACTCCCCTCAAAGGCAAGTCCTGATCCATGACCAAGACAACCATATTCCCGCAATTTTTCTCGAGCCTGGTCTTTTTTCCCCTGGTCATGGTCCTGTTTGTCACGTTTGGGCTGACCGGGTTCGCGGGTGCAGTGGAGATCCAGAAGGTCACCAGCGAAAAGGGGATCGAAGCCTGGCTGGTGGAAGACCACACGGTGCCCATCATTGCGCTGAACTTTTCCTTCGAAGGCGGATCGGCCCAGGACCCCGAAGGCAAGGAAGGCCTGACACGGCTGCTCGCCGCGACGATGGACGAAGGCGCAGGCGACCTGGACTCCGAGGCTTTCCAGGCACGGATGGAGGAACTGGCGGTCAGCATTAGTTTCAGCACCGGCAAGGACAGGTTCTACGGCAGTCTGCGGACGCTCACCCCGACCCTGACTGAAGCCGCGCGGTTGCTGGCGATGGCGGTCAATGAGCCGCGGTTCGATGCCGACGCGGTCGAGCGGATGAAAACCCAGCTCTCGGCCCAGGCCAGACGGAACGAAAGCGACCCGGATGCGATTGCCGGCCGCTCGCTAGCCGAGTCGATGTTCGCCAGCCACCCTTATGCCCGGCCGACCCTCGGCACGGACGAGACGATCAACGGTCTCAGCGCCCGAGACCTGTCCGTCCAGCACGCCAAAATCGTCGCCCGAAGCGGTCTTACTATCGGTGTTGTCGGCGCGATCGATGCGCAGACGCTGAAATCCCTTCTCGACGATGTTTTCGCACCGCTTGCCGAAACGGGCGAACTCGTCGCGGTGTCCGACCTTGAGCCGGAGTTCGGCAAGGAGGTTTACCAGGAGCTGCCGGTTCCCCAGACCACGATTCTGCTGGGACTGCCGGGCCTCAAGCGGGACGATCCGGACTATCAGGCCGCCTATGTGATGAACCACATTCTCGGCGCCGGCACCTTCACCTCATGGATGTATGAGGAAGTGAGGGAAAAACGCGGCCTTTCCTACGGCGCCAGCACATCGCTCTCACCCTACCGGCATGCGGGCCTGCTGATCGGTTCGGCGGCCACGAAGGCCGACCGCGCCGGCGAGACCGTCGAAGTGATGCTGGACCAGTTCCGGCGCATGGCCACCGATGGTCCGAGCGCGGAAGAGCTCAACTCCGCGAAACAGTTCATCACCGGATCCTATCCGTTGCGCTTCGACAGTTCCGGCAAGATTGCCCGCCAGCTCGTCGCCCTGCAGAATTCGGATCTCGGCATCGACTATTTCGACCGCCGCAACAGCGAAATCGAGGCAGTCACGCTGGACGACGTCAAACGCGTCGCAAAGCGGCTGCTCGCGGAAAAGAAACCGACAATCGTGATGGTCGGCCCGAAGCAGGGCTGAGAACGGCTCGAAAGACAGAAGCGGCGGGCTCTTCCCGCCGCCCGCCTCTCTTCCAATTTCATTCCTACGCACGGTCGAGGCAAAGCCCGCAGGCTTTGGGCCAAACCGGCCCGGCCTTTCAGGGTTTGTGTCTGACGGACGCCTGCTTTGTCGGGCCGCATGCTGCTGCGCAAGTGCCATGCCTGGAGAGAGGTCTTCAGCCTTTCTCAGCGTGAGGTTATATTTTCAACAGGGATTGAGGCATGCCGTCCGGCATGCCGAACCGCTGTTCAGCCCGCCGCTGATTTTCTCGGGCCCGGCGCGGGAGTGCCCTGGAGGACCTCCGCCTTGACCGGCCGGGGCGGCGAGAAAAGGTTTCCCTGAGCCAGCTTCACGTCATAGTCGAGCAGTTCCAGGACCTGGGACTCGGTTTCCACGTGATCCGTGATCAGTTCCATGCCGTAGCGGTGCAGAAGATCGCCGAAATCGGAGGGATGGATATGGCCGTGCTTGGCTTCCCGCCGGCCGATCAGATAGTCCGCGTGAAGCTTGCCGTATTTGAAGCCGCGTCCCGCCAGCGAGTTGAAATCCATCTTCATGTCGGAAATCTGGTCGATGGAGAAGCGGAAACCGGCTTCGTAAAGCGCGCTGAGGCTTTCCAGTTCCATCGGCCCCATATCGGCGACATCGGACTGGGAGAACTCAAAAACGAGTGCGTCGGCAAAAATCCGGTTTGACTTGACGAATTCCAGGAAGCCCGGGAAGAAGGTCTCGTCGACCAGCGACAGCGCGGAGATATTGCAGAACAGGACCGCGTTGCGATTGCGCGATGTCAGCCTGCGGATAACCTGGATCGAACGGAACAGCAAAAGATTGTCGATGCGGGCAATCTGGCCTGACTGAACGGCTTCCGGCAGGAACCTGGAGGCCTCGATAAGATTTCCGGCGGAATCGCGCAGACGCGTGTAAGCCTCGTAGTATTTCACCTGGCGCTGCGGCAGGGAGACGATCGGCTGCAGATGCAGTTCGACGCGATTTGCGTTCAGGGCCGAGGCAACCAGTTCCCGCATCGCCATATCCGGTCCCGGCCGGTTCGGCTGCGTCACGGCCCGCTCCCCGGACAGCCTGCCCGGTTCTTTCGGGTCGGCGGCGTAGACATCCGGCGCGCGCATCGCGTCCTCAGGGTGTCTGGGCGCATGGACCCCGTAGCGGCGGTCCAGTTCAGCCATGTCGCTGTGCCCCGTCGCCCGGCTACCCGAGTAAGCCTCTGCCGGCCCGCCATGCCCGTCACCGGATGGCGGAAACTGTCCGTAGCCCTGCTGCGGCTCCACCATGTGGTCCGGCGCCGGATAGGGTCCTGCCGGATACCCGGGCTGATGAGCCGGTTGAGACTCGCCAGGATAACCCTGCACAGGCTGATGCACCTGGGGCTGGTGTCCTTGGGGCTGGTGTCCTTGGGGCTGGTATCCTTGGGGCTGCTGCCCCTGGGGATAGCGCGGCAGGCTCTGCATCCGGGGCGGCGGCGTCAGGGCCTGCTGGTCTTCCACCTTGGTTTCCAGATCGGCCATGGCTTCGGCCATCTGTTTCACCAGGGTGCCCAGAACCTCCACTTCGGCGAACAGGGGATCGATTTCCGCCCGGGTGCGGCGGGGAACCGCGTGTTCCATGCCGGTCAGCCGGCCTTCCAGGTTGCCGACATCCTCATCGAGGTCGGCCATTCTGTCTTCCAGACGGTCAACCGCCTCGCCGACGGCGCTGCGGTCGCGTGCCCGGCCGATCAGGAGATGTACGAGGATCATGGTGCACATGAGGGCGAGCGACAGGGACATGGACTCGCCGAAAGGACGGCCAAACTGGAACACCAGAACCGTTGCCGATGACAGCGCGATAACGCCCATGCAGATTGCTACGAATATGGTCCCTGTGCGGCCCATGGAGCGTGACTGTTCCAACTCGAATCAAAAATTACCGTTTAATCATGCCTTAAGAAACGGCGGCCTCCGAATCCGCAACCAGTTTGCAGTGTAGAATCCGTGACTTGTCCCCTACTATGCTCGGTCAGATCCGCATTTACGGTAATTCAAATGCCGTCGCGGCCGGTCGCGATGGCTCAAATCCCCCTGCGTATAGAGTTCTTGTCTGGTTGCACCGCTGCCTCTTCAGCTTTGCATTCGACATAGGCTTCGATAATCTTCCGTAAGGGAATATAAGGTCGCGGGCATCGAAATATAAAGGGGGACCGGTATGAAGAATGCCGGCCGGCACAAAGCGCCGGGCGACCGCAAACCTTCATCACGCCATGCGAAGAACCGCCTGCCCTTGCGATTTCCCGTTCCCGCCCCGGGGGAGCCGGCACTGTGGACGCCGCGCTGACGCAGAGCCTTTCCCTGCCTGTCATGGCGGCTGCCTTGGCGGCTTTCGCGGCTGTCTGCCTGCTGACCGGCTACCTGGCAGGTTCGATATCAACATTCAGGGCTATAATTCGCCGGTTCAGCGCTTTCTCTTTGGGCTAAATGCAAAATGCGCGAACTGACAACGCTTTGTTTACCCTGTTCGGAGAATTATCAGATTGACGAATCTTTCGATTTCCGAATGACCGGTCGAGCGATGGGAGTTACCCAGCAATGGGGAGTAATGAAGGCAATGCCTTGCCAGTGATTGTACGCGTATTGGATGCATCGGCTTCCGAAGCCGCCCGCACATCCGCTGTGTGTGCGAAACTGTCTCACTCCTGCACGGACCCAATCCTCTATACGGAATCAGCCTCCTGTCTGCAGGATCTTGCAGACAAATCGACCGACATACTCGTGATCGATCTGGAAACCATAGGCGGTGACGAGGCTCTGGAAGCCTACGCCGTCAGGTGCCCGAAGGCGGTTATCCTGGCGGTCTCTTCAAGGGGGTCCGTTTCGCGCGCCGTCAGCGCCATGCGGGCCGGAGCGCATGATTTCCTGACCAAGCCGTTTTCACTGGACGCGCTTGCCTCGAAAATAACCTTCCAGCTCGAACAGCGCCGCCCCGTTCCGGCCCCCGCGGCGCCTGCCCGCTCCGAGCCACAGGATTTCCGGTCGGCTTCCGTAATTTCCGATCCGCTCCCAGCGAGCAATCCGGTGGACCCGGCGCCGGAGGGAATGAACCGTCTAGTCGGTCACTCGGCGCAAATGCGCGACATTCACGACCAGATCAGGCGCATGGCGCCGTCACAGGCGCCGGTTTTCATCACCGGTGAATCCGGTACGGGCAAGGAACTGTGCGCAAAAGCGGTTCACGACCTGTCCGAGCGCCGCCCGAGCCGCTTCGTGACGCTGAATTGCGCCGCCATTCCCCGGGATCTGATTGAAAGCGAAATCTTCGGCTATGTCCGGGGCGCCTTTACCGGCGCGGTGGACAACCGGGCCGGCGCCGCGGAGCAGGCGGACGGCGGAACGCTGTTTCTGGATGAAATCGGCGAGATGGACCTTCTGCTGCAGAGCAAGCTGCTGCGTTTCCTGCAGACCGGCACGTTCCAGCGCCTTGGCGATACCCAGTCACGCAAAGTGGATGCGCGCATCATCTGTGCGACCAACCGCAATCCGGTGGCCGAAATATCGGCCGGCCGGTTCCGGGAGGATCTCTACTACCGGCTTCATGTGCTGCCGATCCACCTGCCACCGCTGCGGGAACGCCGCGACGACATTCTGCCCCTGGCGGAAACCTTTCTGGAGCGCTATTCAAAGGAAGAACGGCGCGGCTTCAAGGGCTTTGATGCCGATGCGGAGGCGCGGATCGTTTCCTATGGCTGGCCGGGCAATGTCCGCCAGCTTGAAAACACCATCCGGCAGATGGTGGTCATGAATGACGGCGCCGCCATAACCTTCGACATGCTGCCGATGGTCATCCGCGACCAGAGCAGCCGTCCGAACGCCATCATCGATCTGTCCCGCGAACGCTCGCGCACCGCGGCGCCGAGCCGGCCCTTCGGTTCGATTGAACCGCTCTGGGCCCAGGAACGGCGGATCATCGAGGATGCGCTGGACGCGTTCGACGGCAATATCGCCATGGCCGCCGCCGCGCTGGAGATCAGCCCGTCCACCATCTACCGCAAGCGGCAGTCCTGGACGGAACGCAGCCTGCTGCCGCTGATGTCCTGACACTTTCATCGACGCCACCAGGAACACCGGCGTAATGCTTTCACGGATAAATTTCAGCCAGCCGGACGCGACGGCGTTTACCGCATCGCACGCATTTCCTTGTCATATGTGCGAATTCTGTCTATATCGGCAAAATCGCTAAGAAAAGATAAGACTTAAGGGCGTGCGGGGAACGATGACATTGTTGGCTGGAAGATTTGCACCACGGTGGATCGCATCCGCCGTTCTCTTTGTGATCGCAACACTGACAGGTATACTGTCCGTGCAGGCCCAGTCGGAAACCGGCTCAGCCCCGTCACCAACATTCCTTCAGGCCCGCGCCGCTTATGACACCGCCTGGGAAACGTCCGGCCTTGCGTTCGAGACGGTGACGCTCACCGACGGCAGCAGCCAGGGCTACGGGCAATACACCCCGCGCGCCAGTTCGGCCTATGCCGATGGCGAAACCCTCTCCGTTTATGCCGAACCGGTGGGTTACGGCTTTCGGGAGACCGGTGACGGCTATGCCTACGAGTTGACCGCGAGCTACAAGCTCCTGAACCTTTCGGGTCAGGTTCTGGCCGAACAGGGCAATTTCGCGACCTTCTCCGGCAGCGGCCGCTCGAAAAAGCGGGAACTCTCCGCTTCACTCAATTTCCAGTTCAGCGGCCTGCCCGCAGGCGACTACAAGCTGGAAGCCAACTTCACCGACACCGTCGGCGGCAAACAGGCCGGCTTTACCCTGCCCTTTTCCGTCACCGCGGCAAACTGACCCGGCCGAACCGGAGCACGCACATTGCCGCCATCATTTGAAGGCAATGTGGCCGGATCGACGTCCCATCGGCAATTTCGCCGGCCGCGGCGGCAATCGGTGCATGAATTCTCCTCACAAAGCATTGACAACAGGCGCGCGGATGCATAAATCCAAGGCGCTGTTAGCACTCGCCTCAAGGGAGTGCTAATTGGCGACGGGAGACAAACCTGCTCCCGTGCAGTTCAACCTAATTATCATGTCTCGCGCGCTGCCTAAATGCGTGGGGCGCGCTCATGAGAGGAAACAGTCTTATGGCATTTCGTCCACTGCACGACCGTGTCGTTGTTCGCCGCGTAGACTCCGAAGCGAAGACCGCAGGCGGAATCATCATTCCGGACACCGCGAAAGAAAAGCCGCAGGAAGGTGAAATCATCGCCGTCGGCACCGGCGCCCGCAAGGACAGCGGCGAGCTGATCCCGCTCGACGTCAAGGCAGGCGACCGCGTCCTGTTCGGCAAATGGTCCGGCACCGAAGTCAAGATCGATGGTGAAGACCTCCTGATCATGAAGGAATCCGACATCATGGGCGTGATCGCTTAAATCCAGCGAACCGCTTCTGATCTCAACCAAATTCCACAAACAAGTGAGACGATACTATGTCTGCTAAAGAAGTAAAATTCGGTTCCGACGCCCGCGAGCGCATGCTGCGCGGCGTGGACACGCTCGCAAACGCCGTCAAGGTGACCCTCGGCCCGAAAGGCCGTAACGTCGTTCTCGACAAGGCATTCGGCGCACCGCGCATCACCAAGGACGGTGTCTCCGTTGCCAAGGAAATCGAACTGGAAGACAAGTTCGAAAACATGGGCGCCCAGATGGTGCGCGAAGTGGCTTCCAAGACCAACGACATCGCCGGTGACGGCACCACCACCGCAACCGTTCTGGCCCAGTCCATCGTCAAGGAAGGCGCCAAGGCAGTTGCCGCCGGCATGAACCCGATGGACCTGAAGCGCGGCGTCGACATGGCCGCCGCAGAAGCCGTCAAGGCCCTGGAAGCTGCTTCCAAGCCGATCACCACGTCCGCTGAAGTTGCCCAGGTCGGCACCATTTCCGCGAACGGCGACGAGCAGGTCGGCAAGGACATTGCCGAGGCCATGCAGAAAGTCGGCAACGAAGGCGTGATCACCGTCGAGGAAGCCAAGTCGCTGGAAACAGAGCTTGAAGTCGTCGAAGGCATGCAGTTCGACCGCGGCTACCTGTCTCCCTACTTTGTCACCAATGCCGACAAGATGCTGGCCGACCTGGAAAAGCCTTATATCCTGCTGCACGAGAAGAAACTCTCCAACCTGCAGGCCATGCTGCCGATCCTGGAAGCTGTCGTTCAGTCTTCCCGTCCGCTGCTGATCATCGCTGAAGACGTCGAAGGCGAAGCCCTGGCGACCCTCGTCGTCAACAAGCTGCGCGGCGGCCTGAAAATCGCTGCCGTCAAGGCTCCTGGCTTCGGCGACCGCCGCAAGGCGATGCTCGAAGACATCGCCATCCTGACCGGCGGTACGGTGATCTCCGAAGATCTCGGCATCAAGCTTGAGAACGTCACCCTCGACATGCTCGGCACCGCCGAGAAGGTGTCCATCACCAAGGAAAACACCACCATCGTCGATGGTGCGGGTTCCAAGGATGACATCCAGGGCCGCGTCTCCCAGATCAAGGCCCAGATCGAGGAAACCACTTCCGATTACGACCGTGAGAAGCTGCAGGAACGTCTTGCCAAGCTCGCTGGCGGCGTTGCGGTCATCCGCGTTGGCGGTGCGACCGAAATCGAAGTGAAAGAGAAGAAAGACCGCGTCGACGACGCTCTGAACGCAACCCGCGCCGCTGTCGAAGAAGGCATCGTCCCGGGTGGCGGCGTGGCTCTGCTGCGGGCCAAGGTCGCGGTTGCAAAACTGACTTCCAGCAACTCCGATATTGCCGCCGGCATCAAGATCGTTCTGCGCGCTCTGGAATCCCCGATCCGCCAGATCGTCGAAAACGCCGGTGTCGAAGGCTCCATCGTTGTCGGCAAGATCCAGGAAAACGACGATCCGACTTACGGCTTCAACGCCCAGACGGAAGAATTCGTCAACATGATCGAAGCCGGTATCATCGACCCGACCAAAGTTGTCCGTACTGCCCTGCAGGACGCAGCTTCCGTCGCCGGTCTGCTGATCACCACCGAAGCCATGGTTGCCGAACTTCCCAAGAAAGACGCTCCGGCAATGCCGGGTGGCGGCGACATGGGCGGCATGGGCGGCATGGGCTTCTAAGAAGCCCCAAGCTCAAAGCTATCCGGAAAGGGCGGTCGAAAGGCCGCCCTTTTTGCGTGCCGCCCATCATTTCCGATTTGTGCCGCTTTGCGGCACGGGGAGCGGCACGGGCTTCCAGGAAGCCCCAAGCTCACAAGTCTTACGGAAAGGGCGGTCGAAAGGCCGCCCTTTTTGCGTGCGGTGGGTAATCCGGAAGGCATTGGGGTGATAGGGTGCAATCGGTCTTAAGCGAACCTTTGTGTACGCCTTGCTGCGAAAGTCCGCTCGCCGCCCAAACTGCTCTTGCTAATAATCAACGCTCCTAAAATCCTGCCTATCATTGAGGGCTTCATTCTGAAACCGGAGTAGGTGACTGACACGGTCGCAGATACCCACCCGAACTCCGCCTGGTCGCAAACAAGGTGTCTCTCCAGATGACCGATCATCTTGCTCCATTTCGCAAGACGCTGCCGGTTGAGCGGCCCCTGCATGACATGCACGAGGAGCAGCGCGAACGCCGCCACGAAACCACGACTTGACTGGATCAACTACCGGCACACAGGGGAGCTAGCCATGAGAGTAAGGGAGGCCTCCGGCGGAATCCCGGCAGTCCTTTCTGCTATCTCACCGATATTCGAACATCATCACCGAAAATGCTGAGTTGTTCTTTACCGAGTTTTTCTGCCGTGAAAAGAATGCCGCGCGCGCCAACACGCCCACCACAACTGGAACTCTTCACCGTCCCTGCGCCCCCGTCCGAAAATTTGCCTGTGCTTGAGCTAGGCAATCTCTTTTTTATGTGAGACCAGCTTGGTGCTTTATCATCGCAATCACGGCTGCGCACGCCCTTCAGAACTAACGACTGGCCAACGTTCAGCGAAACTGATTTATGATAGCGGAAATCCTTAGAAAACGCCCCCTGAATGTTAACTGTCATGATCAAGACTATCGAAAAAACGCAAAACAAATATTTCATGAAAAAGTTCCTCTATGAAAGAGCTCCCCGTTAATAGCAAATAATTACGCTATCAACATGTCATTTAAGCTACAAACTCTGCAAGTCTTAATTGCGAGCATATGACGCTAACGAATTTTAAACACGCTACGAGGCTGTCAACGCGCCCCTCATATATAATAGAGCATGGATACATTGATTTGGATGCTCTTTCCAATCTTGGCTTAGCTTGAATGCCTATCGCCTTGACATAATCGAAGTCGCTGTTGTTAAACTCCTTGGGTTCATCGAAGCCATTTAATATCGAAAATCAACTCATTGAGTTAAGTGGAACTCACGCGGTCTCACGCTGAAAACGTATTCAATTGTAGAGGGTAGTCAGTGCTCAAATTGCGACGAATATTTTGGCTTGTAATGCTGGTTGTTTTTAGCGCGCTTAATATTGGGCACTTTAAAGTTGCGCTGGCTGCCTCATCATCAAAATGCGAGATTGAAACAGCCCAAGCCTACACGTCACCGGCTGGATGTACCGCTTACAAGGAAATCAAGAGCAGTTCCGATCTTTCCGACGCCGATGTGAAACGTGCCATCATCATGCTGCATGGGGACATGTCGCGCAGTGACGGTGAGGGAGACTACATGTTTCAGCTCGCGATGGATTATGCAGACCGGTTCGATGCTGCCGGCATAAAGAACTATGTTTTTGTTGTCCCCATCCGTCGGGGATATGGCGATGGCAACGGTAACCGGTCAAGCGGGAAGCGCCTTAAACGAGATGGCTACAGAAAACCAGTTGTGGATCAGGAGCAGGCGTTTCTCGCTGAACAGCGAGAACGCTTTTCGAATGCGAAGGTCACCATCGTCGGCCACTCAGGAGGAGCTGCTATTGCAGGCGTGATTGCTGGCCGTGCTCCCTCCATCGCAGACTCGTTCGTCCTCGTTGGAACCCCATGGAATATTCAGTTTTGGCGCAGAACCTACCGGAAAAATTCTTCGTGGCCGAAATCGCTATCACCACACAATTTCATTGAAGGCACCAGTACCGAGCAAGCCTTCTACATTGTTGCCGGGCTACAGGACACTTCGACACCATCAGAATTGGCCAAGTTGCAGGCTAAGGCTTTGGAAAAAATCGGTCGAAACGTTCAACTTCTCGAGCTTGACGCGAAACACAATCAGTTGATGCGTAGAACAGAAACTATTCGGCTTATTGCCAAGGCGAGTTCGCCGTGAAAATAGGAAAATGCGTAGCCACTTTTATTGTTTTTCTTCTCCTACCTTCGTTTGAAGCGGGCGCAAGGGGTGGAGATGATTCTTCAGTTACGACCACAGAGGCCCAAAGATTTATTCAAGAAGTTATGGAGCACCTTTCTCAAATACCAGATGATGCAATCGCTGACGGTCCTTCAGAAACTTTTTCCGGTACGGATGGCGAAGACGAGCGGGACCCAAAGCTGACCGGTGCCGATGACTACAGCGACACACGCGACGTTGTTTGGCTAATTATGAATGACAGCAATGAGTGTCTGAGCGGTTTGCTCCCGGAATACCGGATCGACTGCATGGTGTCCGTTTTTGCGCGCGCGAGCTCCACTATGGAACAGTGGCCCAATTATTGGGAAGCGGGAGAGGAACTCAGGAAGCTTTCCCGCAAGCTTAATGGTATTGTGTCCAAATACGCGGATCCAAATGCCCCAGATGTCACTGAGAAAAAGCACCCATATCGCGCTGTTTTCAAAACCAATTTGGCCAGAGCGAACCAGGAAACAGTGACTGCGATCGATGAAACGGTCACCAGACTGCTGCGGTCTGTCGGAGACTCAAAAAAACGGAAAGTACATTATTCTCGGATCGCGGCCGCTGTCGGCTCAACCAAGAGGCTTTTGCGTTCATAACGCGCCAGGTACGATATCCGGCAGAAGCGCTTACTTTAAGGCGAGTGCAAGGGATGGAGCATGTATCCCGAATACCGGATGATGCAGTCGATGACCGAATGCGTGCAATAGGTCAAAAACTACAAGAAGGAGCGCGCGGCACGCACCCAATAACCTCGTGGCTGTCGGGTAGATGAAGCTCTGCTGGTGGAATTTTCACTTTAATGGGTATGCTATGAATATATGCCACTACGCCGTGAAGAAGTCTCTGGCGTTATTATTTCCTGTATTGGTGATTACTACACCTGTTTTCTCTCAATCTATGAACGAAACCTTTCCAGAAAGTTTTGATGCAGCGCTTGAGTATGGCGTATGTCTTCGGGAGGGGGAATTTTTGATCGAAAAGAGTGGAGCATCTCAATCACTCGATACTAAACAAGATCGAATTGACTTTATTCGTCGTTATTGCGCCGAATCTAGAGAACTACTCATCATAAGTTCGCATCAAGATTTTCTTCCGGAAGGCGAATATATCGCAGATGGATTGTTCAAGGAAGTTCTTGAAAAGTTTTGAAGCATAGAAATACAATTATTCTTTTCGTTTGTTGTATGGGACTGGGTCAAACCCAATCGGCGGAACCGTAGCCCGGCAAAGTTGCGTTGAACACAAAATTTTGGTCAAGCTTTGGCCAAATTCCGAAGCTGTTGCTGAAAAGCTTAAACAGCGGTTGGTAGAGAATGAGTTCAAACAAAACTGAACCGCCTTCGGCTAGCGGTATGGCCGGTTTGCCGGAAGAGCCCACTCCTGAATGGGATGGGAGCCAATACCGTTATATTCGCCGTCCGATCAGGTTAGGGTTATGGTGCCGAAGATAGGCCTACTTCTGGTGTAGGCGATATAGACTTGAGACGTCGTTCTCGACCCAAAGCGGCCATTGATGCACCTTGCAGTGAATGACCACTCCCCTCCCATAGCACCCATTTTCCCTTCCCCCGCCCAAACCCTTGAAAAGAAAAATCCGGGCGATCCTTTCGGAGCGTCCGGATTTCAAGGTGGCGTTCAGATGGGAGGGAGCCTGTCAGCCGGCTTTCCTGAACTGGTCGGGTGCCTTGCAGTAGACCTTCACAATATCGCCGTCCTTCACGATGCCGGAAGTGGCGGCGAATTGCTGTCCGCGGACCATGCAATAGGACAGGTGGTACATACCCGGCGCAACCATCCAGTTGAGCGCGCTGTCCCTGTTGCAGTCCTGAACCGGTGTAGATGCAAGGCACACGGCCACATAGGCAGTGTACAGCATGTGTTCTGGTCCTGTTCAACGTGGCCCCGCATGGGAGGTGTGCGGTGCAACACAAAATCGATTGTAAGAAAAATACCGGCCAAGTCGATACCGCCGCGAAGAAAATTTCTTGAAATCGGCGAAATAATCGCCGGAATATCAAATAAATTGTAAATTGTGCTTTTGCGATATGGATTCTCCATCGATTTTACCAAATGGAAGCCTGCACTTTTCCGTCTCTAGTTGCGCATCAGAAATATGACGCTAGGTCAGTTTCGAACCTCAACGATTTAATGTGCAGAAAAATGCCACCGTTTCGCGGACCGCCGCGGCGTGCCGGTGCAGACATAGCCGGCGACCGTTCTCCCGATGACCGGGCGGACCATTCGATCATGCCTGCCGCCGCGCCGCGCCCCCTATCTGCCTGGAGAATGAGAGGCCGTCTTGAGCATCACTCCCTCGGTGGAATGTCGACCGCCTTTTCACTCGCCGGGCGGCGCATGCATATATCCAGCCAGCGCATCACGTTCTTGAAATCCGCGAGGCCGAGAACTTCTCCCGCCTCGTAGAAACCACCAAGGTTGCGGATCCAGGGCCAGGTGGCGATGTCGGCGATGGTGTAATCGGCACCGATGATGAAGTCGCGGCCGTCCAGGTGCCGGTCCAGGACGCCGAGCAGCCGCTTGACCTCGTCGCGGTAGCGCTCGAACGGGCGGCGGTCCTCGTAGTCGCGGCCGGCGAACTTGTGAAAGAAGCCCAGTTGGCCGGCCATCGGCCCGAGACCGCCCATCTGCCACATCAGCCACTGGATGGTTTCCGCCTTCCGGGCCGGGTCCGCCGGCAGCAGCCTGCCGGATTTTTCGCCCAGATAGATCAGCATGGCGCCCGATTCCCACAGCGGCAGCGGCTTTCCGTCGGGCCCGTCAGGGTCGATCATCGCCGGGATCTTGTTGTTGGGGTTGAGCGAAAGGAACTCCGGGCTCCTCTGGTCTCCTGTGGCGAAATCCACCTTGTGCGCTTCGTAAGGCAGGCCGGTTTCCTCCAGCATCGCAGACACCTTGATGCCGTTCGGCGTCGGCAGGGAATAAAGCTGGATCCGGTCGGGATGTCTGGGCGGCCATTTGCGCGTGATCGGAAATTCGGACAGGTCGGGCATGAAATTCCTCGGTAAATCGTTTCTTCAGGCAGTCGTCTCTTTCTGGCGGCACGCGCCAGGATCCAGCTCACCGGACAGGGCGTCCCGGACGCTGTTTCAAACTATCGGCAAAATCCGATGATTGAAATTGTTGTCTCGCCGCGGACGCCATATAAGGTCGCCGGGGATTTGCCTTCCCGGACCGGGCCGCTTTCAACCGGACGCGGAAAAGCAGATCGATCTTATCGTGTTTCGCGACCCAACCATCAGGAGGTGCCCATGGCGAATGACCATGAACAAAGGCTGGAACAGCTCGAAATCTCGCTCGCCCATGCAACGCACACGATCGATGAGCTCAACCAGGTGGTCGTCGGCCAGGGCAAGCAGATCGACAGGCTGACGCGGCTTGTGGGCAACATGACCGAGCAGGTGGATGAACTCATGGAAAATGTCCTGCCCGGTCACCAGGGCGAAAAACCGCCGCATTACTGACCAGCCCTGACCTGCCGGGGGCCTGTGCGTTTCACCCCACCTGCGTCCGGATTTAAGAAAATCGACAAAGACAGAAGGGCGTGCCTTTGCCCGCTTGTCAGCCTAACCGTACGAGACGAAACCGGGAGCCGTTGTTGCATCCGCAGAACCAGGTGTCTGATCTCGGACAGCACTTCTTCAGCCCGATCCTCATCGTGAGGAAGCGCGATGCGCTGTCTCGAAGGATGGGCCGTTCATACTTCGAGACGGACCTTTGCCCCTCCTCGGCATGAGACCATCCGGCCAGCCTCGGCCTCCCGTTTCCGATTGCTTGCCCGGCCATTTGCGCGTAGGTAATTATGACGAGTATTTGGGAGGCAATTATTTGACGTACAAAGTCCTGTTATCCTTGGTGCTGTGTTTTTCAGCCGCTCAGTCCGCGCTCGCCGATACCGTGTTTTCCGGCTACTGGCATCTCGCCGGACAGGGGGAGCGGATCTATCTGAATGATCCGCCCTTCGACGAACCCAGGCTCTTCATGCTGAGCTGCACCGAAATCGTCGATGGCCAGTATGCCGAATTCGCCGTCACGACCGACCAGAATTCCGTGATCGCAAAGATCGGCGAGGGAACCAGTGCCTTTGTCAGCGCGCGGCAGATCTCCCTGACGCAATCCAGACCCGGCCAGCCGAAATCCTGCACCTGGGAGATCCGGAACACGCAAACCGTTCCCTTCGAACAATTTACCTGGAGCGCGCCTGTCCAGAAGCAGCTCCTGCTCGGCCATTTTCAGGAGCCGACCGAATTCGTCTTTTCCTTCGAGTCCAAAGGCAGCGGCTGCGGCGACCCCAAACTGACACTTACCGTCGATGGCAAGACTGTGGATACACCTGCCGGGCAACCGCAATTCTTTGCGCCCTCCTCGTCCTTCATCGGCAAGGGCAAGACGATCTCCATGCTCGCCCTGGGCACCTGTCCGGCCAGTGAATTGATAACCGGCAGGTTCGCGATCACGGGAACGGCTTCCCAATGACGCTTTTGACGAAACGCTGCCGCCTGCTGCTTCTGGTCTCATCCGTCCTTCTGCTCGCCTCCTGCAGAACCCTGACCGTGAATGAATATGCCTTCACCGACATTTTGTACGAAGGCACAATGAACCGCATTTGGGTCAGGATCGTCTCCCTTTCGGCAAATCGCGACAAGCTTGCAGACCGGGTGGACCGGAGCCTGAAAAGCGAAATCGCGCAAGGCGGGACATATGACAAGGCCTTTCGAACGCAAGCCGAATTTGTTGAAAGCGCACGATCTGCGCTACTGACCAAACCAGCTGCGGTCACCCTTGGGAACACGATCTATTTCACCCGGGACAGATATGCCGCCGACTTCGCGCAAGGCTATCCGCGGGAGATAATGGTCAACGATCTTGCGCTGCTTGCACATGAACTGATGCACGTATGGCAACACCAGAACAGGAAGCAGACGGGCTATTCCCTGCTCAAAGTCGCCTCGGAACACCTTGCCTACAAGGATCCTTACGACTATCGCCTGCGCCCAGGAAAGAGCTTTCTGTCCTACCGCTACGAGCAACAGGCCGAGATCGTCGAGTGCTATGTCGTTCTGCGCTTCCTCGACAGAACCTCCGTGGCTTACCGGAGACACCGCGACCAGATCGCGGAGGTGCTCGACCTTGAAGACCTGAATGAGACCCTGGAAAGGTTCGGGGTGTCCGGCAAGGCACAGAAAGGCAAAAGCTGCCAGGATCGCATCTGACCCCGGGATCGGACGAATAGCGGACGGGCAGCCCTGCTTGGCGTTCCTCCCCGATGACGGCCCCCGCCACGTATTGCGCGAGCAATCCGCCAAACCTCAGGCCCAACAAATGCTTCCCCTTACCGCAGACCGGTGTTTTGACACAGGGCATGGCATTGCGGCCGGGACGCGGTAGTCTGTGCCCGGATCCAGCACAGGTGCTTCATGCGATTGTTACGTTATCTGTTTCTGCTTTGCGCCCTCGCCGCGGCAATTGCCGGCGGCTACTGGTGGTCGGTGCGCCCTCCGGAGGTGAATGTGGCTCATCCTTACAAGGGCCGGGCCGCCGAAGTCGTCTACGCGACCGCCGTCGTCGAACCGGTCCGATGGGCGAAGGTCACCAGCATCGTGCGGGAGCGGATCGTTTCCCTGTGCGGCTGCGAGGGAATGAAGGTGACGAAGGGCGACGGGCTGGCGGAACTCGACAGCGGCGATGCCCGGGCGACGCTCGCCGAGCTGGAAGCACGGCAGGATCTGGCCCTGTCCGAACGCGACCGCGCCCTGCAGCTTCTGGAGCGGCGGGTGGTCAGCCAGCAGATCTATGACAGGGCGCAGAGCGAACTGATCCGCATCAACGCCATCATCGCGGCCCAGAAGGAACGCCTGCTCGATTACAGCATCGTCGCGCCGATGGACGGGGTGGTCCTCAGGCAGGACGGGTCGGTCGGGGAAGTGGCGGAGCCCGGAGAGATCCTGTTCTGGATCGGCCAGCCGAAACCGCTGCAACTGGTCGCCGAGGTCAATGAGGAGGACATTCCCAAGGTGACGGAAGGCCAGAAGGCGCTGATCCTGGCCGATGCCTTTCCGGACGAGGAGCTGAGCGCCACGGTCGGGCGGATCACGCCCAAGGGCGATCCCGTCCTGAAGAACTACCGGGTCTATCTCGACCTGCCGGACGATACGCCCCTGCGCATCGGCATGACCGCGGAAATCAACATCGTCACGCGCGAGAACGACGATAGTCTGCTGCTGCCGCCCGCTGCCTTCAACGGCACCATAGTGCAGACGGTGAACGCGGAAAACCGGGTCGCATCCATCGATGTAAAGACCGGCATCCGGGGAACGCGGGCCATCGAGGTGCTTGACGGTCTCGCGGAGGAAAGCCGCGTGGTCTTTCCCTACCGGGCCGATCTGACAGAGGGGCAGAAAGTCGTGCCGGAGGCCGGAGACGAGCGATGATGCTGCTGTTGCGGATCGCGGCGACCCATATCAGGACCCGGATGCGGCAGACGGTGGTCTCGGTTCTCGGGGTGGCGCTCGGCGTCGGGTTTTCGGTTGCCATGGCCAGTCTCATGGAAGGCTCGCAGCGCGATTTCACGGCAACGCTGATCGACGCCATACCGCATGTGGAGATTGTCGACGAACAGCGCGCGCCCGCCGAGCAGCCGGCCAGCACGGTCTACGACGCCGTCGCTTATTACGGGTTGCGGCCGAAAGAGGATCTGCGCGGCATCCGCAACCCGACGGAAGCGCTGGCCGCGCTGCGGGACTGGGTCGACGGCAAGCTGGCTCAGCGGCTGAGCGGACAGGCGGTGCTGCGCTACAGCGGCCAGGACATCGGCATGACGCTGACGGGTGTCGATCCGAAGCGCGAACTCAGCGTATCGAATATCCGGGACGACATGCGCAAGGGCTCTTTCGAGGACCTGGGAACCACGGCGAACGGGCTTGTCATCGGCGACAAGGCGGCCGAACGGCTGGGTGCGGATGTCGGCGACACCGTGACGCTGACGTCGGCGAGCGGGGTCGCGAAACGGTTCAAGATCGTCGGGCTGTTTCATACCGGCATCACCACAAGCGATGAAGGGCTCGCCTACGCCCCCCTCAAGGCGGTGCAGATCCTTCTGGAAAAGCCCGACATCATCAACAGCATCGCCATACGGCTCAATAACATCAGCCAAGCCAACGATGTCGCCGCCCGCGCGGAGCGGCAGCTCGGTTACAAGGCCATCTCCTGGGAGGAAGCCAACGAAGGCCTGATGGAGGCGTTTTTCGTCCGAAACGTCATCATGTACACCGTGGTCGGCGCAATTCTTGTGGTGGCCGGCTTCGGCATCTTCAACATCGTCTCGACGATCGTCCACGAAAAGGCCCGCGATATCGCCATCCTCAAGTCGCTGGGATTTCCCGAAGCCGATATCCAGCAGATCTTTGTGCTTGAAGGGCTCGTCATCGGCATCCTGGGGGCGCTGGCCGGGTCCGCGCTCGGTTTCGGGCTTTCCAGCTATATGGCGACCATCCGCTTCGAGTTCACCCAGGACGTGGAAATGACGCATCTGCCGATCTTTTTTTCGGGGACGCACTACATCATCGCCTGCCTTCTCGCCCTCTTCTCCTCCGGCATCGCCGGCTATATCCCGGCGCGCAAGGCCGCACGGCTCAATCCGGTCGACATCATCAGGGGGGCGACATGAGCCTTCCCGCCGAGGTTCCAGTCGAGGCGGCCGCGACGCCCGTGCTTCTGGAAGCCAGGGATCTGACGCGCATCCTTCCGGCGGTGGTGCCGGTAACCCTCGTCAAGGATGTCAGCTTCAAGATCGGCAGGTCGGAATTTGTGGCGATCACCGGGCCGTCCGGGTCCGGCAAATCCTCTCTTCTCTATCTGCTCGGCCTGCTCGACCGGCCGACATCGGGCAAGGTTTTTATCGGCGGGGCGCGGACCGACGACCTGTCCCCGGCGGAGATGGCGCATATGCGCCTTGAGAAACTCGGCTTCGTCTTCCAGTTCCATTTCCTGCTGCCCGAATTCACCACGCTGGAAAACGTGATGATCCCTATGCAGAAGCTCGGCAAACTGTCGGCCAGGAATCAGTTGGACCATGCAACGACGCTGCTTGCGGATCTCGGTCTGGAAGACTTCCTGCACCGGCGGCCGGCCCAGCTTTCCGGTGGCCAGCGCCAGCGTGTCGCGGTGGCCCGGGCGCTGGCCAATTCGCCCGACCTGATCCTGGCGGACGAACCGACGGGCAGCCTCGATTCCGTGGCGACGGAACAGGTCTTCGACAGCCTGCGCAAGATCGTCGACAGGCAGAAAACCACCGTGGTGGCGGTGACCCATGACCTGGAGCTCGCGGCCCGTATGGAACGGCGCATTCACCTGGTGGACGGCCGGATCGACTGGGACCGGCAACAGGCCTGAGGTCTCAAACTCGTGTATCCGGGCAAGCGGAGACAGGTTGCGTCAACGTCTGCTGGATACGGGAGAAGACCCTATTCCGTGGAGACCGGGGCTCCAACGGCGCTGTCTTCCCCGGCGCTTTCCATATGGTCGACGCCTTCGAAAGCAGATTGCTGTACCGCAAGCACAAGAAGTACCGCGACCGGCACGGCCAGGACCCAGAAACCCAGATAGGTGAACAGGAAACTGGCCAGCAGCCCGCCCACGGCGAAGGCGGATATGACCAGCATCTGGTGAATGACGATGGCCCGGCTGCCGGTGCGGCTTTCCGGATGGGCGAAATAATCGGCGAGGCCCAGGACGAGCTTCAGCGAATTGCCCGTCATCATGGTGGTCGGCACGTGATGGTTCAAAATGGTCAGCATGATCACATTCTGAAGCGACATCGCGATTGTGGAGAGCCCGACGGCGACGAGGGTGACCGGCGAAAGCGGCCCGGATCCGGTCGGATCGCCAAGTCCGGCGACCAGCATGAAAGCCGCCACGATGCCGGCTTCGAGCGCGAACAGGTGCCCGACCGCGACCTTTTTGTGCCGGATCAGCCGCGTCACCACAACATACCAGAGAAGGGTGGCGGCAAGGAACATCACCAGCACGAACACCTTCAGGAGCGCGTTCTCGGCATGATGAAACACTTCCACGCAAAGCACGACCAGCGTACCGGAAATGAAGGCGGTGAAGGTGTGGAAAAGGCCGATAATGCAGACCACATCGACAAAGCAGGCACAAAAAGCGAGCAGGACCGGCACGAGAGAGTGGCTGCGCTGCGAGTCCGAATTGTCCGACACAGGTGATCTTTTCCTTCGTTTCAATCCGGCTTGCGGACTACGTGCCAGTCTGTAGGGGTTCCCGTCTGCCGCGGTTCCCTTCGCAAGAAGTGCCATGTCTTCCCGTGCTTGCCAAGAGCCCCTTGTCAGGCGAAGGAAGTCATGACATAAACGCGTCCTCATCAAGAGAAGGGCTGGCGCCCTCGCCAACCTGCCTGACCGGGCAAGGTGGTTTCCGCAACAGGGATGCGGCCGGACTGACCCTCAAGAGAGGCTGACCGGCAACTAAGCGGTTTACTTTCATGCGCCAGTCCTCCTCGGGCAACCGATGGAGGATTTTTTGTCTCAACAGCCTTTTGCCGGACGCGCGGCGGATCTGATCGCCGGACATCCACCGCACGAAATCGCCAGTGCCGAAATATGGGAACAGGCGGCGGAAGATTGCGTTCTGGCGCGTATCAAGTCCATGCGTCTCATCGGAAGGCTTCCGCATCACAAGGCCCCGCTTGGGCCGGAGGAACGGATCCAGCGTCTGAAGGACCTGCTGCGGCTCTGGGCGAACGGCTGCACCTGCGCGGTGGACGAGGATCTTGTTGCCGACATCGTCAACCGGCAGCGGCGCTAGGTGTTTAGTCCCGTTCAGAGCTCTTTCGGCACCGGGCGCGGCTTGCCTGTGTCGTCGACGGCGACCATTGTGAAAACCGCCTCGGTGACCTTTTCCCGATGACCGTAGCGGTGGCGCAGGGCCCAGCATACCAGCTTGATTTCCATGGACGAGTTGCCGACGCGGATCACTTCGGCGTAGACACACAATACGTCACCGACCTGGACGGGGCGGATGAATTTCATCTTGTCGACCGCGATGGTCACCACGCGCCCCTGGGCTCTTTGTCCCGCGGCAATGCCGCCCGCCAGATCCATCTGCGACAGCACCCAGCCGCCGAAAATGTCGCCGGAGGCATTGGTGTCGGATGGCATGGCCATGGTGCGCAGTGTCAGTTCGCCGGTCGGCTTGTCGTCGCTCACGCCTGAACTCCCCGTTTTTTCAAATGCTCGGCGAAGACTAACGGCAGGTGAGAAGATCACAAGGCTTGTCAGGTCATTCGGTGCAGCAGAAGCGCCATGATCCACAGCGGGAAGAGCGCCGTTGACCAGACGCCGACAGGAACTTCCGCCAAAGCATGGCGGCTACCGGCTTGATCCGCTCCATTCGCTGGTCGTCATGGAAAGCTCGGGCGGCGGGGTGGCCGCCGCAAAACCGAAGGTCGCCAGCCAGAGGCTCTGAGCGATGCGTTCGGCAACCATGATGATTTCGTCGGCAAGGTCCGGGACATAAAGCTCGCGCACGACCGGACGGAACACTGTCAGCCATTCGCCGTAATCGGAGCTGACCAGTTCCTTCTGCTTCATATGGGCCGGGACGGGCTTTCCCTTGTAGGCTCCGTTCTTCAGAAGAACGGATTGCCAGAAACTCTCCATTTTCAAGAGGTGCTCGTCCCACCGGCCTTCCAGGCGGCGCGAGAAGATCTCTCCGAGGCGCGGATGCTCCCGGATACAGCCGTAAAACGTTTGCACCATGACGCGAATGGAGCCTTCGCTCACGCTTTCATAGCGCAGCAGCCGATCTCCGCCGTCGTCCGCAGCCCGGTGCCGGCGGGCGACGGGAGCCTGATCGGATTTCGGACCGTAATTGCGCGGATTCATGATCGCCTCCAAACATTCATATTAAATGCATCTTTTAAATCTCACATCACCGCGCTAAAATCAACATATCAGATGAATATTCAATGGACCCCGACATGCGCCTCAGCCAGGCCAGCGACTTCGCCTTGAGAATCCTGATGGCGACCGGCCAGTGCGACGGTCCGCAAACGGTGGGTGGACTGACCGAACGGCTGGGCCTTGCCCATTCCCATGTGATGAAAATCGTCGCCCATCTGGCGAAGGGCGGCTATCTGGAGACCACCCGTGGCCGTGGCGGCGGCATAAGGCTTGCGCAAGATCCGGCCGCGATCCGCATTGGCGATGTCGTCCGGCTGATGGAACCGGATCTCGGCGTGGTGGCCTGCCTGAAGCCTGAACCGGCAACCTGCGCCTTCCTGCCCCGCTGCGCCTTGAAAGGCGCCATGGCGCGGGCCGCGGAGGCGTTTGTCGACAGTCTCAACACGCAGACGCTGGAAACCATCCTGGTAGGAACGCAGATAGCTTCAATGCCGGAGATGAGAAATTAAAGCCGAAATTATCGCGAAAGCTGCAATTCGCAGACATTCACCGACAACGTCTTTCCACCCTTGACCAGTTTCAAGACACAAAGACCAATTTCCAGAAGCGCTTCAGTCGAGCTGTTTTGGTCTACTGATATCGTGTCTTCAAACGCACTCAGACAATCGGAATGCTGGCGATCCCGGCACGCCTCGTTTCGGGTGATCTCATACATCCATTCAAATTCATCCTCGCGAACGGATGGAAACGTTTCGCTCAGCAGACTCGAATAAGGTTCAAGACCGTTTGAAAGCGCACCCGTCTGCGCAAGCTCTCTTGCCGCACGCACATACTCCCTGGACGGAGTTTCCGATCGTGGTTGCTGCAATTCCTGGAACGTCAATGATAGAGAAAGAAACTGGATGTCCGGGTCGTCCTCATTGCAAAAAAGCGTGAGGAGGTTGCGAAGCGTTATGTAGCGGCTCAGAAAAAGTTGTCGATCCGAAGCAGATTTCCTTTCCGCCACTAAAAGGGCGAGTTCAAGCCTGTTCAGATTTATTACGCCCTGCGGCCTGAAATCCCGAAGAAATTCGCTTGCCTCTTCCGCCTCGCCTGAAGCGTTTTCAAGTCCGGAAAGAAAGTCCAGATAGTTGGCAACCTCCTTGCCGAACGGGTCCAGATCGCTGAGTTTCTTTTTCGTCTCTTCAGGTGTGTCGTCGGAATCCAAAATTTCCTGATAAGACTGTGCACCTTCAATCTCGTTACAGGCCGCCGGCTGAGCAAGCACCGGGGAAGACAGACAGGACAGGAGCATCAAGGAAAGGAATATTCCCAGTTTGCATGGACTTTTCTGGCCGCGAAGCCACCGGCGTGCCGTCTCAAGACCGGAGAGGATAACTCCTCGCACTGTAACTCCTAAAGCGTTGACGCCTGCTGCAGGAATTCCACCTGCTCCAGGCAGTAATAACCGGAAATCCGGCTGATCGTGCCGGAGCGTTTCCAGTCGTTCAGCACGCGGCTGACATTTTCGCGCGCCGCCCCCGCCATATTGGCGATATCGGCCTGGCTGAGCTTGTAGTGGATCAGCACCCGGCCATTCTCGAGAGGCTTGCCGAAAGTTTCCGAAAGCTGCAGCAGGGCCTGCGCGACGCGGCCCGGCAATGGCAGGAAGGAGCGCGCCGCCAGCACGTCGTTGGCATGGCGCAGGCGTTTGCCCACAATCGACAGCATGTGCCGGTAGACTGCGGGATTCTCATCGGAAAATCTCTGGAAAGCGGCCTTGTCGATGAAGGCGACATGCGCTTCTTTCAAGGCAATAACCGTCGCCGAGCGCGGTCGGCCGTCGAGCAGCGCCAGTTCACCGACGAGATCGCCCGGGCCAAGGACGGCCAGAAGCTGCTCGTCGCCGTCAACGGACAGCAGGGAGACCTTCAGCGAGCCTTCGAGCACGGCGTAGCAGCCGTTTCCAGGGTCGCCGTTTTCGAACAGGATCGTGCCCGAGGGCATTTTCATCGCTCTGGCGAGACGCGAAAGGCCGACCGCCAGTTCCGGATCGAGCCCCTCCAGCGAAAAGCTGTTTTTCAAAAAATCCTTGATTTCCGTCACGCATTCCCCCTGCCAGCGAGCGCTGCCGTTCCGAACTTTCGGATATTAACACAATAGCGACAGGTACCTGTCACCTGACCCCGTCTCTCTTGCCCGCAGAACGTGCCGGCTCCTGCCTGCGGGAAAACCGCATGCGGCAGACTGCCCACCGTGCCGGCCAACACCGGACCGGCCAAGGTCGAATAATCCAAATCCATCGTCAAATGCACTTACCGCGATCCTGTGATGTCCATCACGTGCAATCAAGCAAAATATGCCTATATAGTTAGTCATGGAAGCGGGGTTGCCCCTCCCCCTTTCAGACCTCCACGAAAAACGGCTCTGTTCCCCGCAGAGCCGTTTTTTCGTTTCCGATCATGATTTCAGCACCTTGTCCCAGACTGTAGCCAGGCCTCAACGCAAAAAGACATCCTTCTTGTCCAGCGTTTGAAAGAAACGGTCGCTGGACAGAACCTCGTACTGGCATTCGCGTATGGCGATCTTCCTGCGCGGCTCGTCCCGCCTCAGGCGATCATCGGGCCGTCCGGGAATCGCGGCGACAAAACTGCGGTCCGTCATCCCGTCGAAGTGATTGTGCAGCAGCCGCTGCAGTTCTTCGGTGTCGCTGGTTTCCGGCAGGGGAACGGCCTTGGGCAGCATCTGAAGATTGCAGGATCTGGCAAGGTGATTGAGCCGCAAGGTCTTCAGACCGGAGCGTACCGGAGAAACCACCAGCGGCGGCACTTCGAAATCCGCGTGGTCGATGGCCTTGAAGACGATGCGCGCCAGGGCGGTTCTGGCCAGAAGGCCCTCACGCACCGCGACGAAATCAGGCGGGCGCGCCATCAGGATGCTGTAGCGCACCAGCTGCGCATGGGCTTCCTCGAACAGGACCTCGTCCGGCAGCAACCTCAGGAGCGCGCGGCGCTGGAGTTTTGCCCGGCTGAACATGCGCTCGCCATAGGCGTCCTGCATGCGCGCACTGACCGGAAACACCCGGTCGCCGCTGAAGGCCAGCGTCACGCCGAACAGCACTTTCTTGCCGACCTTGTCCGCCGTTTCCTGAAGCGGACGGAACTCCCGCGGCCAGAGTTCGCCTGCGACGATCGCACCGACAGCGCTCAGGCGGCCCATCTCGACCAGCTCGCGCAGCGCGCGATCGACACCGAACGCAAGGCCGTAGTCCAAAGCTCCAAGTGTAATCCGCTTCATGAATTTCCGCAGGCGAGTCGGAGAGATCTGACAATGCGATATCTTCCCTGCGGCATTCGCTGCGGGTTTGCAAGTCTCTTCTCAGGAAGATGTTACGTCTTTTGCCAGCTTATCTGTGCCCGACCGGCTCGAAGACCGGCCCGGTCCGGTCCTCCAGCCTGTAAACCACAAGGTCTTCCAGACGGACACCTTTCACGCTCCGCTCCAGCTCGGCAATCTTCTCCACGACCGCGAATGATTTCTCAAGCTCGCCCGCCCTGTCGCGCCGCGTCTCGGCCACATAGATCCCGGGCCTGTCGAACAAGGTCTCGTCGGGTTCGGGCTGCATCAGATAGCGGATGCGTTCGGTGAGCTGGATCACCGGCGGTCCGTCCTTGAAGAGGAAGTCGAGCTGGCCGTTCAGCCCGTAGCTGGTCGTCGCGACAAAGGCCGCGTTTTCCCGCGAGGCGATGTCGCCGAGTTGCCGGCCGATTTCCGGCCAGCCGCGCAGCTGGAATGTCGGATCCTTGCGGGCGAGCTGCCCGGTGAGCGGCCAGACAGCGTGGATCTGCACCAGAACCGCCAGCAGCAGGCCCAGGACCACACCGCCGCTCGCGATCCCGCGCCAGAAGAGCCTGCCCGGCGGGAGCCTCGCCACGAATACCGCCGCCATCATCGCGAAGGCCGGAAACAGTGGCGCCGGCCAGTTGGCCTGAACGCGGGCATGCAGCGCGTGATAAAGCAGATAGAGGAAGAAGGGCAGCGTGGTGAGCAGGACCAGAGAGGCAGCGCTCTGTCTTTTGCGCAGGGATCCGACCAGCCCTACCGCGCCGAATATTGCCGGGATCGCGATCAGCGGATTGATCAGGCCGATCAGGGCACCGAGAAACTCGAAGATGTATTTCGCCGTGTAGCCGCCATTGCCCGCCCGGCCGAACTGCTTGTAAAAGCTCGCCCAATCATGGGCGTGGTTCCAGTAGAGCACCGGCGAGAAGCACAAAAGCGCGATCAGGCCACCGGCCCAGAGCTGCCAGGCGCGCCACCAGCGCCGCGTCTCCGGCACCCAGCACAGCCACAGCACGATCCCCGCACCGAGGAACAGAACGGAATATTTGGCCAAAAGGCCGCAACCCGCCATGAGACCGGCCACCAGCCACCAGTTGGCGTTTCTGGAGACGGAAAGTTCGGCAAGCGCCCACAGGCTGAGACCCCAGAAGAAGACGGACGGCGCGTCCGGGGTCGCCAGAATTCCGCCGATGCCGACCAGAAGACTGGCGTTGAGAAACAGCACCGCCCAGCCGGCGACCCTTGGATCGAACAGGATGGAAGCGGTGCGCCAGAGCGCCAGCGAACCGATCACACCGGAGACGATCACCAGCGCCCGCACCGCGAACAGCGTATCGCCGAAAACCGCCTGTCCGGCCGTGATCCACCAGCCGATCATCGGCGGATGATCGTAATAGCTGAGTGCCGGATAAAGCCCCCAGAGCCGGTAATAGGCTTCGTCCTCGACGAAATGGGCATTGCCGGCCGCGAAGATTTTCAGGGCGGTCAGCATGCCTACGATCAGGATCAGGCCGGCCGGCCGCAGCATCGGTGGCAGGTCTTGCGTCTTTGCCAAAGCGCTCACGATTCTTTTTTACGCCTTCCGCCAGGTCAGGGCGGAGCTGGCGGCGTAATTCCAGACGGCCCCCATGATGGCACCGGCCGTGCCGGCGAACCACCAGTAGGCCGGGTCGGCATAGATCAGGTTGGCGACGCCCACATTCGCCAGCACGCCGACCGAACAGACGGCATAGAAGGTGAGCAGGCCGATCAGCACCCGCGCGCCATGCAGGCGGCGGTCGCGATAGGTGAGCTGGTTGTTCAAAAAGAAGTTCGAGGTCATTGCAACGAACGAGGCCGCGGTCTGGCCGAGATTGAACTCCATGCCCGAGAGCAGGAACATGCGCAGGGCCGCCAGATGGACGATGAGGCCGCTGGCCCCGACGAGGCCGAACATCAGAAAGCGGACGGAAATGACGTCGCCGAAATATTTGGCGAGCAGCAGGCCGAAATAATCCAGAGTGACCAGGCTGTCCAGCTTGCTTTCGCCATGCCGGCGTTCGCGGAAGGTGAACGGCAGTTCCTTGATCTTCAAGGTGCCACCGGCGCTGGAAACAAGATCCAGCAGGATCTTGAAGCCCTGCGGCGACAGTTTCGGCGCAAGGGCTTCCGCCTTTTCCCGGCGGATCATGAAGAAGCCGCTCATCGGGTCCTTCAAGGTGACGTTGAGCAGTTTCTGCGCGAGGCCGTTGGCCATGTCGGACCCCCAGGCGCGGAACGTGGAAAGGCCCTCGCCCGCGGTTCCGCCTTCAACCTTGCGGCTGGCGACCACCAGATCGGTGTCCGCGGCCTTCAGTTCGGCCAGCATCTTCGGCAACATGGTTTCGTCATGCTGAAGGTCCGCGTCCATCACCGCGACATAGGGAGCCGAGGACGCCAGAATGCCTTCGACGCAGGCGCCGGAAAGCCCCCTGCGGCCGATACGGCGGATCACCCGCACACGCGGATCGCTCAAGGCGATGGCGCGCGCCACCTCGGTGGTACCGTCCGGAGAATTGTCGTCGACGACAATCGCCTCCCAGGCGATGCCGGCAAGGGCGGTATCGAGCAGATTGACAAGGATCGGAATATTGGCGGCTTCGTTGAAGCTCGGCAGGATGACGCTGAGTTCGGCGGCCTCGCCCCCCGGTCCCCGGTCGGCCGGTACTCCGCCTTCTCCGGCATCCGTCTCCGCCATGCGCACAGCTCCGTCCATACCCAACCCTTATCCACTCGCTTGCAGCCAACCCCGGCTTTCCAGCCGCAATTCGCGCGGACCATAGCCCGCCAGTTCTTAAATACAAGAAAACACCGGGTCCTTTTAAGCCGAACCGCGCTGTAAACAAGGCCCCGGCCCGGCTTTCGGCCTTGCCTTCCCGGTCCTGGCATCAAAAACCCGCGCGGTCCGGCTCCCACTTTGCCGCCCCGGCCCTGAGCCGGGGCCCCTTCAAATCGGCGTGGAGGTCCCGGCTCAAGGCCGGGACAGCTCTGGAGGGGGATACGGGGAAACCAGCCGCCCCCGCTTCACCTCCTTGCTCTCAGCCCCTGTTTCGTCTAGGAAAACCGCAACATGCACACTGCCGGACGCCCGGTCCTTTTTCGCGCGCGCACGGCATGGAACCCGCCAGGACCTGTTAGACTTCATGGCCAAAAAACCAAACAAACTGAAGGCGCGCCTGCCGCGCGGCTTCGTTGACCGCTCTGCCGAGGACATCCGCGCCACCGACGAGATGCTTTCGCGGATCCGCGCCGTCTACGAGCAGTACGGCTTCGACCCCGTGGAAACGCCGGCCTTCGAATATACGGATTGCCTCGGCAAGTTCCTGCCGGACACCGACCGCCCGAACGCGGGCGTCTTTTCCGTGCAGGACGACGACGAGCAGTGGATGAGCCTGCGCTACGACCTGACGGCCCCGCTTGCCCGTCATGTGTCGGAGAATATCAACGAGATCCAGCTTCCCTACCGCACCTACCGGGCCGGATGGGTGTTCCGCAACGAAAAGCCGGGACCGGGCCGCTTCCGCCAGTTCATGCAGTTCGACGCCGACACGGTCGGCGCGCCGGGCGTTCAGGCGGATGCCGAGATGTGCATGATGATGGCTGACACCATGGAGGTCCTCGGCATTCCGCGCGGGCAGTACGTGATCCGGGTGAACAACCGCAAGGTTCTGGACGGTGTTCTGGATTCGATTGGTCTTGGCGGCGAAGATCAGGCGGAGCGCCGGCTGATCGTCCTCAGGGCCATCGACAAGCTCGACAAGTTCGGCGTCGAAGGCGTGAGATTGCTGCTGGGCGAGGGGCGCAAGGACGAGAGCGGTGACTTCACCAAGGGTGCGGGGCTGGACGACACCGCAATTGACAATATCGTTGCATTCGTTTCAGGCACCGGCTCTCCCGAGAATGAAGGCGTTGCGGAACTGAACGCCATGGCCTCGATCTTCGAATCTTGCGGTTACGGTGAGGACCGCATCAAGATCGACCCCTCCGTCGTGCGCGGACTGGAATATTACACCGGCCCCGTCTACGAGGCCGAACTGCTGTTCGACGTGACCAACGAAAAGGGCGAAGTGGTTCAGTTCGGGTCCGTCGGCGGCGGCGGGCGCTATGACGGGCTGGTCAAGCGCTTCACCGGCCGCGACGTTCCCGCCACCGGCTTTTCCATCGGTGTCTCGCGGCTGATGACGGCGCTGAAGAACCTCGGCAAGCTGGACACCTCCGACGTGTTGGCCCCGGTGCTGGTCACCGTGATGGACGGCGATGTGGAAGCCCTCGGCCGCTACCAGAAAATGGCGCAGGACCTGCGCAATGCAGGCATCCGGGCGGAGATGTATCAGGGTAACTGGAAGAAGTTCGGCAATCAGCTCAAATACGCCGACCGGCGCGGCTGCCCGATCGCGATCATTCAGGGCTCTGACGAGCGGGACGCCGGCGAGGTCCAGATCAAGGATCTGATCGAGGGCAAGCGCCTTTCGGAGGAAATCGCCGACAATGTCACCTGGCGCGAAAGCCGCCCGGCGCAGATCACCGTCAAGGAGGCGGACCTGCTGACGGCGGTCAAAAGCATTCTGGACGGCCAGGCCGAGGACCGCAAACGGGCGAGCGAGGGCTGATCGATGACGACGGCACAGACAACCGGGCTTGATCCGGCGAAGATCGACGCGGTTCTGGAGCTGTTCAAGGCGGAGGGCCATACCCCTGTCAGCCCGCCGATCCTGCAGCCGGCCGATGTCTTTCTGGACCTGACCGGCGAGGACATCCGCCGCCGTCTTTTCCTCACCAGCGGCACGGACGGTGCCGAGTTGTGCCTGCGGCCAGACTTCACCATCCCGGTCTGCCGTCATCACCTGGCGCGCGCTGCCGCCAAGCTGCCCGCCGCCTATTGTTACAACGGGCCGGTGTTCCGCCAGCGCCCGGACGGTCTTGGCGAAATTCCCCAGCTTGGCGCCGAAAGCCTCGGGCGGACCGACACCGCACAGGCGGACGCGGATCTGCTGGCGCTCTCGGTCCGGGCTCTGGAGACATTCGGTCTCGACGATTGTTCCATCCGCATCGGCGACGAGACCCTGTTCGCCGCCATACTGGAGGGCCTCGACCTTCCGGCCGTCTGGCGCCGCCGCCTGCGCGATCTGTTCGGCGAGACCGACCGGCTTGCCGACGCCATCGGCCGGATGGCCGGCGGATCGGCCTCGGATGACGACAGCCGCGACGTCCGCCTGGGGTTCCTGTCGGCGCTGGAAGGCGCCGATCCGGAAGCGGCCCATGCGGTTGTCGAGGATCTTCTGTCCATCGCCGGAATTTCCGCCGTCGGCGGCCGCACGCCCGGCGAAATCGCCGACCGGTTCCTGGAACAGGCAGCCCTTGCCAGCGGCGCGCGCGGTCACGACAAGGCGGCGGAGACCCTGAATGCCTATCTCGCCCTCAAGTCGGACGGTGCCGCCGCGCCTGGCGTGCTGCGCGAATTCAGCAAGGAGTATGGCCTCGGACTCGATACGCCTCTGGCCGCGTTCGAGCAGCGGCTCGCGGCGCTCGACGCCGGCGGGATCGATCCGGCCCGGTTGGGTTTTGCCGCCGAGTTCGGCCGGCGCCTCGATTATTATTCCGGCTTCGTTTTCGAAATCCATGCGGCTTCCGGAACGGTTGAGGGACCGCTTGTCGGCGGTGGCCGCTACGACAAGCTGGTGACATTGCTGGGCGCGGAAAACGACGTTCCGGCCATCGGCTTTTCCATGTGGCTCGACCGCATTGCCATGAGCGCGAAAGGCTGACCCATGAGCAAACTGATCATCGCCATTCCCTCCAAGGGCCGCCTTCAGGAAAACACCCACGAGTTCTTCGGCCGCGCGGGCCTGAAGGTGGTGCAGCCGGGCGGCGCGCGCAATTATCGCGGCGCCATCAAGGGCCTCTCCGATGTGGAAATCGCCTTTCTGTCAGCCTCCGAGATCGCCCGCGCGCTTGCCGACGGCACCGTTCATTTCGGCATCACCGGGCTCGATCTGGTGCATGAGAACATTACCGCTCCGGAGAGTTCGGTGCATATCGTCACGCCGCTCGGCTTCGGATCGGCGGATGTGGTCGTTGCCGTGCCGAAGGCCTGGATCGACGTGGAGACCATGGCGGATCTTTCCGATGTCGCTTCCGACTTCCGCAACCGCCACGGCCGCCGGCTCAGGGTCGCGACCAAATATGTCACGCTGACACGGGCCTTCTTCGCGCGCCACGGCATTGCCGATTACCGGATCGTGGAAAGCGCGGGGGCAACGGAAGGCGCCCCGGCCGCCGGCTCGGCGGAACTGATTGTCGATATCACCACCACCGGCGCCACATTGCAGGCCAACAACCTGAAGATCCTGCCGGATGGGGTGATCCTGAAAAGCCAGGCCAATCTGGTCGCCTCGCTCGGCGCCGACTGGTCGCAGACCGCTCTTGCGGCGGCACGGGCCATTCTCGACCGCGTCGCGGCGGAAGAAGCCGCCCGTGACGTCAGGCTGGTCAAGGCCGTCGTCGATGACCGTACGCAGGCGCTCAGGTCCGTCAGCCAGATCGGCGCGCTGCAGAGGTTTTCCGACACGCCCGACGGCCATCACGTCAGTGTGCTGTGCCCGAAGGATGTCGTCGCCGACTGCGCCCAGCTCCTCATTGAGGAAGGCGCGGAGACCGTCACCGTGGAAACGCTCGATTATGTCTTCTCAAGGGAAAACCGCCTGTTCGCCCCGCTGAAGGAGAAGGTGGGCGGGTGAGATTTCAGGAGAGCCGGGCCGGCCCGCGTGCTACGCGATGACAATAGCACCCGATATTGCCATCAACGCATTGCGTTAAAGGAACCCGCCCCCTCCGCGTCACACCGGTCTCTTGAAGTCAGCCCGCGCCTGTTCGATCCTCTCCCGGCAGCAGCAGCCTTCCAGGTGATCGTTGACCATGCCCATGGATTGCATGAAGGCGTAAATGGTGGTGGGACCGACGAAGCTCCAGCCGCGTTTTTTCAAGTCCTTCGACAGCGCGGTGCTCTCTTCCGTCTTGCCGAGCGTTCTTGCGGTGGCGAAATCGAGTTTTTCCGGCCGGTTTTCCGGTTTGGGCTCGAAGGACCAGAAATAGGCGGCGAGCGTGCCGAATTCGGCTTTCAACTCCAGGGCGCGTTTCGCGTTGTTGATGGTCGATTCGATTTTCCTGCGGTGGCGGACAATTCCAGCATCCCCCAGACAGCGCTCGACATCGGCTTCGGTGAACCCGGCGACCGTCTCGAATTCAAAATTGGCGAAGGCCGCGCGGAAGGCGTCACGCTTGCGCAAAATGGTCAGCCAGGAAAGACCCGACTGGAAACCTTCCAGGCAGACCTTCTCGAATAGGCGGCGGTCCTCGTCAACCGGCCAGCCCCATTCGCTATCGTGATAGCGCCGGTAATCCTCCAGATTGCCGTGCCACCAGCACCGCTCCCGCCCGTCGCTACCGGCAAGCAGTCCCGTGACCGGATCGCGTTCCGCTTTCACCGTGCCGCCGCTGTCCTGTTCCGCCATGAGCATGCCCTTTATTCACTTTTTGTTCTCCTGTTGGTAAGGTCGAAAAAGCGGAAGCGCAAGGATAAATGGTGTTGCGGAAACCCGGTTCGAAGCAAAAAACCCGGCACATGGCCGGGTTTTTCGAGAATTGTCTGGAAGATGTCAGGCGAACAGGGCGTCGATGTCGTCCTGACTGGCGACGTCCACATCGTTGTCCAGCGACGGGCCGTTGAGCAGCGCAGCATCGCCTTCCTTCTGCTCGCGTTGCTCGATCTCGATATCCTGGAAGCTTTCGATACCGCCCCAGATATCCATCATCTGCGTGATCCGGTCTTCGACGAAACGCAGGGTGTTGACCACCTTGGTGATACGCTGACCGGTCAGATCCTGAAAGTTGCAGGCCTCGAAAATCAGAACGACCTTGTCCTGAATATCGTTTGCCAGTTCCTGGTCCTGGGAACCGAGCCTGGCGGAGAGGGTGTTGGCGGTCTCGTCGATGAACTCGGCCGCGGACAGAATCGATTCCGTCGCTCCCTCCGTGCCGTCCACCACGGCATCCAGTTCATTGGTTACGCGGGTCATCTCCTGGCTTTCGGAGCCGGTGGTCTGATGAAGCGTCGCGATTTCCTTCTTGGTCTGCGCGATTGCTTCATAGATCGCGTCGAGCTCGACCTTCAATTTGGCCGCTTCCGACATTTCCTTGCGGAACTCCGCCAGGACTGTAGCGCTCATGGCTTCCGGATCCATCGCGGCCTGCTGCTGTCCCTCCCCGCTCCGGATCAGGGATTTTACGCTGGCCAATTCTGCCAGGAGCTCCTGATGGCGGCGTTCTTCAGCAAAGGCGGGGCTGTCGGAGGCCCCGGAATTCATGCGTATCAAGCTTTCCGCTCGAAAGGATCTTTTCACCGCGGCCATGCCTACTCCCGTCGCGTGCCTGTACAGGCGTATTCAATTCAGAATGTCCCGCATTTATAGCCCGGGAAGCTTAAAGAATTGTTTTTCCAATGCTTGCCGAAGACGGAGGGGCGTTTTGACCTTTGGTAACCGTTTCTTGGCTTCCCTCTTTCGGGACCATTGGCTATCCTCGCGCTGAATCAATGGGACAGCTCACCGCATGCTCAAGCCAGCCAAAACCTGCCAAATCCAAGAGCTGACGGACCTAGAGCACTTTGAAAGAATACGGGTATCAAATGTCAAATTCGATCCACTAGCGCAACCCGCGAAGGCGAATTGATCTGAATGCGAACCATGCGTCTTCTTTCGACGATCCTCCTTGCAGGATTTCTGTCTGCGGCTCCGGCGCTGGCCGCGAACGATACATTTTCCACGGAAGAACTGCTTTCAGGGTTTGAAAAAACAGTATTCGGCCTAGAGTACCGTAGCTGGAGCTGGCGCCCCTATCTGGTCAAGAAATTCACCCGGCCGGTTTTATTCCAGGTTCACAATCTTTCTTCGCGCGACCGGACACAGACGGTCCACCATTTCGTGCGCGAAATCGACAAACGGGTAGACGGGCTGAAGACGGGTATCGCGCGCGATCCCGCCGAGGCGAATTTCGAGATCTATGTGGTCGACCGCGCCCAGTATGAACGTGTCGTCAAAACGGAAATCTACAAGAGCGAGCGCGCCAACGTTCCAGGACGCTGTCTGGTGCGTGTCGTTTCCGGCCGCAACGGGATCAAACGCTCCGCCGCGGTGATCGTTTCCGATGAAGGGGAATTCCTGTTCAAGCGATGCCTGGTGGAGGAAGTCCTGCAGGGTTTGGGGCCGATGAATGACGACGAGGACCTCACCCATTCGGTGTTTAACGATTCCTCGCGTCACAGCCGGTTCACTGTGTTCGATCAGCTCATTTTGAACATGCTTTACGATCCGCGCATCAGACCGGGCATGTCGTTACAGCAGACGCGGGCGGTTTTGCCTCTGGTGGTGCGTGACGCCCGGCAACGGGTGCGTTAACCAAGGTCTCCACGAAACGCCAAGGATTTCAATCCCGGCGCGATTGAACGCGCGGCCACTCCCTCAGCCACTCCCCCGGCGGGAAGTATTTCATTAAGGCTGTTTCTCAACCAACAGCTAACCATAAGAAACGATTACCGCAATACAATGCGCCGGATTCACCTTTGGCAGAGCCGGCACGCTTATCATCATTTCCAATCCGTTAATCGGCGGCCCGAAAAGCCGCTGAACGTGGTCGATGACAAGTATCAAGAGTACAGCCATGTTCCAATTACGCATTACATCTTCGAAGTTGCTGGTTTTGGCCGGAGCGCTGTTCCTCAACACCGCACTTTCCTTGCCCCAGGCAGTTGCCGGACAGGTTTCACCGCCGCCGCTCGTCCTCAGTCCGAATCTCGCGGAACCCTGGGTGCTGCAATTGCAGCCCAGGGCAAGCCGGCGCGCCGCGGCCCCGGTTCAGCGGCGCCAGGTGGTGCAGCCGCAGGTCCGCCGCGCCAACTGGTGGTCCCCCCGCCAGCAGCCGGTACGCCAACAGCCATTGCGCCAGCAGCCGCAGGCCAGCGCACCGAAGAGCCGCCAGACCGCACCGCAGTTCCTGCCGACGATCGTCGACTATGACGGCAAGCACAAACCCGGCACGATCGTGATCGACACCAATACCCGGCATCTTTATCTGGTCCAGAATGACGGCACCGCACGGCGTTACGGCGTCGGCGTCGGCAAACCCGGTTTCGAGTGGGCCGGGACGCACAAGATCACCCGCAAGTCCGAATGGCCGGACTGGCGACCGCCCGCGGAAATGCGCAAACGCCGCCCGGATCTGCCGACCTTCATGGCAGGCGGTCCGCAAAACCCGCTTGGCGCCCGCGCACTCTATCTCGGATCGACGCTTTACCGCATCCATGGCTCCAACCAGCCCTGGACCATCGGCCACGCGGTTTCCTCGGGCTGCATCCGGATGCGCAACGAGGACGTGATGGACCTCTACGAACGGGTCGGCGTCGGCACCAAGGTCATCGTGATCTGAGCCGGCCTGTCATCGGGGAACTTGCGACCTTCAGGAACCCGGACGGTTCGACCGCCCGGTTTCCTTGAACATCCCGCGTTCGTACGAGCGCGGGCCGCCATTGACCGAAGCTATCACTTGCACGCCTTCCGGTTTGCCCGCAGTTTGTTGATACATCGACTGAATCGCCATTCATTCCCCTTAAAAAGCCGGTCCGAGGCATGACAGAACGCATGAAATTCCTTTCTCCCGGACCGGATGCCGCCTATTTCGTCAAGGCAGCGCTGGTCGGACTGCTCGTTGGAGGTCTCGCGACCGGTTTCCACACCGGAGTGGAATTTCTGTTCGCACACTATGGCGCGCTCAGGGCTTCGCTTGGGACCGGCCTGTTGCCCTACGCGGTATCAATCGCGATCTCCGGGGCGGCGGTCGTCGGAGCGTTCCTTGTGGTCCAGCGCGTTGCGCCGGAGGCAGCGGGCAGCGGCATCCAGGAAATCGAAGGCGCCATGGAGGGCAAGCGGCCAGTCCATTGGACGAGAGTCCTGATCGCGAAGTTTTTCGGTGGCCTGCTGGCCCTTGGATCCGGACTGGTGCTCGGCAGGGAAGGTCCGACCATCCACATGGGGGCCATGACGGCCGAAGCGCTTGCCAGATCGCAAGATGTCTCGCCTTCCGACCACAAGGGGCTTCTCGCAGCAGGCGCGGCCGCCGGTCTGGCGGCGGCCTTCAACGCGCCGCTGGCGGCGATCCTGTTTATCATCGAAGAAACCCGGCGGCAGTTTCCCTTCAGCTACAGGACCTATATGGCGGTCATCATCGCGTCCATCCTGAGTGCGGCGGTCACCGAGAAGCTCACGCATATCGGGCCGCCCCTGCTGGTCGAGGTGTCCTATGTTCCGATCTGGAGCTTCGTCCTGCTTGGCATCCTCGGCATTTTTCTTGGTGCTCTCGGCGTGTTTTTCAACTGGGCGCTGATCGAGGTCATGGACCTTTTCCAAAAGATCCGTGTCGGGTTGCGCTGGCTGCCGGCGCTTGCGGTCGGCGGGATCACGGGCGCACTTCTGATCGCCTTTCCGGACGCGACAACCGGCGGCGAAGATCTGGTGCACGGTCTGGTCACAAGCCATTACGGTGTACTGGCCCTGGTCCTGCTCACCCTGCTGCGCTTTGGCGGCGTGCTGTTTTCCTATGCCTCCGGCGTCCCCGGCGGGATATTCGCGCCGATGCTTTCCATCGCAACATGTGCCGGACTGGCCTTCGGCACGGCTGCGGCGGAGATCATGCCGATGATGGATGACGACTTCCGGGCCGCCTGCGCGGTGGCCGCCATGGGCGGTTTTTTCGCCGCCTCCGTGCGTGCGCCGCTTGTCGGCGTCGTTCTGGTGATGGAACTGACCGGCGCCTACGCCCTGATCATGCCGGTTCTGGTAACCTGCACCACGGCGTCGCTCACCGCGCACCACCTGGGTGGCCGCCCGATCTATGAACAGCTTCTGGAACGTACATTGAGGCTCGCAGGCCAAGTGCCGGACAAACCAACCGAGGACACCCCGATACAATTGGGGACGCTCTAATCGGGGAACGGCCCGGCGACCTACTCCGCAGCTTCCGGCGAAAGCAGGAGAGAGGACACGCTTTCCGGCTGCTGTCCGCCATAGACCCAGTCCAGAAGCTCCACCGTGTGCAGGATCGGTATGTCGGTTCCCAGGCCGATCTGGGTCATGCAGCCGATATTTCCGGTGGCGATGACATCCGGACTGGTTTTCTCGATATTGCCAACCTTCCTGTCGCGCAGGCGGCGGGCAATATCCGGCTGAAGAATGTTGTAGGTTCCCGCCGATCCGCAGCACAAATGGCCTTCCGGCACATCCTTGACCCTGAAGCCTGCCGCCGTCAGAAGATCCTTCGGCTGGCGGGTGATCTTCTGGCCGTGCTGCATGGAACAGGCGGAATGATAGGCAATGGTGAGGTCCGGCTTGACGGCGGGTGCGCCAAGATCGACCCCGGTCAGGAATTCGGTCACGTCCTTTGCCAGAGCGGAAACCCGGGCGGCCTTTTGTGCATAGGCCGCATCCTCTCTCAGCATGTAGCCGTAGTCCTTGATCGTCGTGCCGCAGCCGGAGGCGGTGATCAGGATGGCGTCCAGTCCGCCGGTGTCCACTTCGCGCGTCCAGACATCGACATTGCGGCGGGCGTTTTCCAGAGCGGCCTCTTCCCGGCCCATGTGGTGGACAAGCGCGCCGCAGCAGACCTCGCCCTCGGGTAGAACAATCTCATAGCCCGCCCGGCTCAACAGCCGGATCGTGGCGTCGTTGATGCCGGGATTGAGCACCGGCTGCGCGCAGCCGCCAAGCAGGGCCACACGACCCTTCCGGGCCGGCGTTCCAGCCACGAACACTCCTGGTCCTTCATGGTGACCCCGGCCGGGCGATCTTGCGGGCGCCAGCTCCAGCATCGCGCCTATCTTTGCCAGAGGTCCGCCCAGCGTCTTCAACGCACCGGCAAACGGACGGGCGAAAAACGCACCGATCAGGGCGAGGCGGAACCGTTTCGGATAAGGCAGCACGAAGGCAAGGACGGACCGCAGCAGCCTGTCTGAAGCCGGCCGTGTGTAGGTCTTTTCTATATGGGCGCGGGCGTGATCGACAAGATGCATGTAATGCACCCCGGACGGACAGGTGGTCATGCAGGCGAGGCAGGACAGGCACCGGTCGATATGCTTGACGATCTTCTCATCCGCCGGACGGCCGTTTTCCAGCATGTCCTTGATCAGGTAGATACGGCCCCGCGGGCTGTCGAGTTCATCGCCCAGAAGTGTGAAGGTTGGACAGGTGGCCGTGCAGAACCCGCAATGCACGCATTTGCGCAGGATCTTTTCAGATTCCGCGACATGACTGTCCTTCAGCTGCTCTGCGGTGAAATTGGTCTGCATGATGTCCGGCGTCCCTCAATTGCCCGCATTCGCTGCGGGATTCTCCTTCCGAGTGAACCGGATCGTAGGGGCTGGGTTTTCACCGCACAAGGCATCATTGCGGCACAAGAGCACCATCAGCACGGAATGAATTCAGCTGCAGAAACACGAGACCCGGCTGCGGGATCGCGGCCGGGTCTCGTGTCTTTTCGTCAAAGATTGTCAGAACAACCAGGTCTGCGGATCCGGCACGGGCTCGCCGCGGGAGGCAAGCTGCAGACCCTTGATGCAGCGGATGATCATCCAGATCAAAAGCGCGATCAGCAGGAAGATGCCGACGACCACAAACGTCAGGAGAATACCGACCACACTACCCAGCAGACCGATCCAGAATGTCCGGATCTGGTAGGTATAGTGCGTGTCGACCCAGCCGCCGGCCTTGCCCCTGTTCAGATAGGCGAAGATGATGCCGACCAGCATGGTGAAACCGAATAGAATACTTACGAGATACAGAATATAGACAAGGCTGACATTCTTGCCGCCTGCCTCCAGATAGCCTGCAGCGTCGGATTGTTGGTCCATCATGGTCTCCGCCAGAAATATCCACGTGAAAATATACTTATAAGACTACACACCTGCGACCATTCGTCCAGCGTTTAGAATGCCTTTTGGATCGAACTGCTCCTTCAGGCGCCGGGAGAGCGCCGCCAGGGGAGCGGGTTGGGGCTGAAACACCGGCACGGTCGAACGGACCGACGGGTCGGCGCGCACGAGTGTCGCGTGACCTCCGCCCGCTTCCTGAAGCGCCGCGCGGATTTCGGTCTCGTGAATTCCGCCGTCGTCGCAGGACAGCCAGACAAGACCGCCGCTCCAGTCGAAAAACGCCCTTATATCGAGTTTCGCCTTCAGCAGTTCCACCAGCCGCGGACCGGAAGCCGGGGCGACGGACACCCGCCAGACCGGCGTTTGCGACCCGGCGAACGGCAGTACATCCCGGATGCTCCGCCAAAGGGCCCCTGACTCCGCTTCCGCAAGGCGGGCGGGCGCTCCGAATTCCGCGAGAAGCTTTTCCAGCGTTTTGAAACGGTAATCGACCGAGGTTTCGAACCCTTCCAGCCGCAGGACGGTTTTGCCGGCTTCGCCGTCGATGCCACCGGGCAAGTGCGCGGCGCCGGACACTTCCGCCGACGAACCCATGGCGCGGCACAGGGCGTCAATGGCGGCAGCCTCGTCCAGACCGCCGAGCAGGAAGGTCGCCGAGGTTTCCGGTTTCGGATTGACCTTGAGTGTGACCGTTGTCGCGACAGCCAGAGTGCCAAAAGACCCGCAAAGCGCCCTTGGCAGATCGTAGCCGGTGACGTTCTTGACCACCTTGCCGCCGGAATTGAAGATTTCCCCGCGTCCGGAAACGGCTTCCATACCCAGCACATGGTCCCGCGCTGCGCCTGCCTTGATGCGGCGCGGACCGGAGAGGTTCGCCGCCAGCACGCCGCCGACGGTTCCCCGTCCGGGATCTTCCCCAAGCAGCGGGCCATAGTCCATCGGCTCGAACGAAAGTTCCTGGCCGTTGTCGCTGACCAGTTTTTCGACCTCGGCGACCGGTGTTCCCGCCTTCACGGTCAGCACAAGCTCCGCCGGTTCGTAACTTTCGATGCCGGTGAGATCCGACAGGTCCAGAACATGCGCCGCCTGCAGCGGGCGGCCGAGCTTCCTCTTGGACCCGTGCCCGACAATTTCCAGCGGCTGTTCCTCTCCGGCCGCCCATTTCACCGCGTCTTCGACCTGCCGCGTATCGCGCGGCTTGAACGTTGCATCCATTTCGGAAATTCCTCAGAAGCGCGGGATGTCGGGGAAGGGCAACTGGCCCTTGTGGACATGCATTTTGCCGAGTTCGGCGCAGCGGTGCAGCAAGGGGAACACCTTGCCGGGGTTGAGCAGATGCTTTTCATCGAAAGCGCATTTGACCCGCTGCTGCTGTTTGAGATCGTCCTCGGAGAACATTTCCGTCATCAGGTCGCGCTTTTCGATGCCGACGCCATGCTCGCCGGTCAGCACGCCGCCGACCTCGACGCACAGCCGCAGGATATCGGCGCCGAAAGCCTCGGCAGCCTCCAGTTCCCCTGGCTTGTTGGCGTCGTATAGGATCAGCGGATGCAGGTTGCCGTCGCCCGCGTGAAAGACATTGGCAACGCGAAGCCCGTGCTTTTCGCCCAGCTCCCGCATGCGGGCGAGCACCTTGGGCAGTTCGCGGCGCGGGATTGTGCCGTCCATGCACAGATAGTCCGGCGATATCCGCCCGACGGCCGGAAACGCCGCCTTGCGTCCCGCCCAGAACGTCATGCGTTCCTCTTCGCTCGCCGAGATCCGCACATGACTGGCCTCATGTGCCCGGGCAATTTCCTCGACACGGCCGATCAGGTAATCGACCTCGCGCTCCGGCCCGTCAAGCTCGACGATCAGCAGGGCCTCGACATCGAGCGGATAGCCGGCATGGACGAAATCTTCGGCGGCATGAATGGCGAGCCGGTCCATCATTTCCATTCCACCTGGAATGATGCCCGCCGCGATGATGTCGGCGACGCAGCGGCCGCCATCCTCGCTGGCCGGGAAGCCGATCAGCAGCGCGCGCGCTGTTTCCGGCTTCTGCAGGATACGCACGGTCACTTCGGTCACAACGCCGAGCAGGCCTTCCGAACCGGTCATCAGCGCCAGAAAATCGTAGCCTTCGCTGTCCAGGTGCTTGCCGCCGAGGCGGATCACCTCGCCGGTGATCAGCACCATTTCCAGGCCGAGCACATTGTTTGTGGTCAGCCCGTATTTCAGGCAGTGCACACCGCCGGAATTTTCCGCGATGTTGCCGCCGATGGAACAGGCGATCTGGGAGGACGGATCCGGCGCGTAATAGAAGCCCTCCTCTTCCACCGCACGCGTGATGCCGAGATTGGTCACGCCCGGCTGTACGACGACGGCCCGGTTGGCGTAGTCGATGTCGATAACCCGGTTGAACTTCATCATCGACAGCAGCACGCCATCCTCCAGCGGCAGGGCGCCCCCGGACAGCGAGGTCCCCGCTCCGCGCGGCACCACCTTGACGTCGTTGTCGTAACAGTATCTGAGCACCCTTGAGACCTGCTCGACCGTTTCGGGAAGAACCACGATGAGGGGGAGCTGCCGATAGGCCGTGAGAGCGTCCGTTTCATAGGCGCGCATCTCGCGCTCGTCGTGGATCACGCCCTCTCCGGGGACGATCGCCTGAAGCGCGCTCAGGATCTCCCGGCGGCGGGCAAGAACATCCCGGTCCGGGGCAGGCATGGCGATCGCGGTCACAGAGTGGACTCCTTTCACTTTTACGTATGCTGATCCACGAAAATTACTCTGGCGTGACCAGAGGTGGTAGACCAACGGCTTTCCCGAAGTCTGGCAAGTATCACGGCCGAGGGAAACGTCCGGGAAATAATAGATGTCTTTCTGAGAGATTGAAAATGAGCAATCTGACCGACATGGAGATTTTCGCCCGGGTGGTGAGCGCCGGCAGCATGTCCGCGGCGGGGCGCGAAATGAACCTGTCGCCGGCCGTGGTCTCCAAGCGCATCCGGCGGCTGGAGGAAAAACTCGGAACGCGGCTCCTGCAGCGCACAACCCGCCAGATCGCCATGACGGAGGCGGGTCAGGGCTTTTACGAGCGCGTCATTGCGATCCTGGCTTCGGTGGAGGAGGCGGAAACCTTCGTCTCGCGTGGCTCCGCCAGGGCCCGCGGCATTCTGAAGGTGGCCGTTCCGACGTCATTCGGCCGTCTGCACATCGCCCCGCATATGGGAAAGTTCCTGATCGAAAATCCGGACCTCTCGGTCAATCTGGATCTTTCCGACGATTTCGTCGACATCGTCGGCGACGGTTACGACCTTGCGATCCGCATCGCCGAATTGTCCGATTCCAGCCTTGTCGCGCGCCGTCTTGCCCCCGTGCACCGGATCCTGTGCGCCAGCCCCGCCTATCTGAAAAGACACGGCGCACCGCAAAGCATCGAAGACCTGACGGCCCATCATGTCACCCTTGCCGCGACCAATCAGGACCCGTGGCGGCTGGCCGGGCCCGACGGCATCGTGACCGTCCGCACCCGCGCGCCGATCAAGACCAACTCCAACGAAGTCGTGCGCGAATGCCTGCTGGCCGGGGTCGGGATCGCGCTTCGCTCGACATGGGATGTGGGTCCGGAGTTGCGGGCGGGCAAGCTGCAGATCCTGCTGCCGCACTACAGGGCGTCGAAAGACGTCGGTCTCTATGCGGTTTATCCGAGCCGCCAGTTCCTGCCGGCGAAGGTCCGGGTCTTCATCGATTTCCTCGCCCATCTTTACGGGTCTTCTCCCTACTGGGACGCAGGCCTGGAAGACTGGCTTCACCTGCCGAGCGACGCGCGGGCAAGCTGAGCGGGATAGAATGCGTCTGCGACGGTGCGTCGCTTGCATCGCGCCGTGACATCCTGTTTTGTGGATCCGGGTTTAATATCCGAGGGAGAATATTATGCAGCGACTGCTGATGATCGCCGGAACGGCGCTTCTGGCCCTGACCGTGCACGCGAGTGCCGACGGCGATCCCGCCAAGGGTGAGAAGGTTTTCAAGAAATGCGCCGCCTGTCATGCGGTCGGTGAAGGTGCCAAGAACAAGGTCGGGCCGGTGCTCAACGGAATTGTCGACCGTCCCTTCGGTGCGATCGAGGACTACAAGTACTCCAAGTCGCTGCTTGAAGTGGGCGACGGCAAGGTCTGGGACGTCGAGACCCTCGATGTCTACCTGATCAAGCCGAAGGACCTCATTCCCAAGGGCAAAATGGCGTTTGCCGGCCTGAAGAAGGAAGACGACCGCGCCAACGTGATTGCCTATCTGGCGCAGTTCAACGAAGACGGCACGGCCCAGTAAGGGCCGTCGGCCTCACATCACTCAAAAGGCCGGGATTTCCCGGCCTTTTTTGCTTGCGGCGGCGATTTGTTTCCGTGGCATTCAATGGTCCACCGTTCACGCGGCGGCGTGACCTAATGATCGCCGTGCTTCTTGCGGATACGGCGGACGACCCACCAGATCAGGAGCACGACGACAGGAACGGCAAGTCCGGTGGTGAGGTTCGCATCCGGAACCGGCAGTCCAGACTGCTTGGCGGCCTTCGCCAGATAGGAAATCAATCCGACCACATAATAACTCACCGCGGCAACCGACAGGCCTTCGACGGTCTGCTGCAGCCGCAATTGCAGCTGGGCCCGGCGGTTCATGGACTGAAGCAGCCTGCGGTTCTGGTCCTCCAGTTCGACATCCACGCGCGTACGCAGCAGGGTCGTCGCCCGGGCCAGCTTTCTCGACAGCATGGCCTGCCGGTCCTCGACAGCCTGGCAGGTCCGCATCGCCGGGGCCAGCCGCCGGGTCAGGAAAGAGGCCATCGACAGGTCTCCGGGGGCGGCTTTTTCCTTGAGGGTGGCCAGCCTGGCCTTGACGATCCCGTCATAGGCGCGGGTCGCGCCAAAACGGTACGCGCTTGCGGTTGCCCCGGCTTCCAGCACCGCCGCCATTTCGCTCAGCCTGCGCAGCAGTTCCTGGTTCGCCCCAAGCCCGGACGTGTCTTTCATCTGTCCCGTCAATTCAGCCAGTTCGATCTCGAACCGCCTGATGTCCGGCTGCAGGTCCGTCGCTTCGAACAGGCCGAGCATGGCCAATGTGCGATAGGTCTCCAGTTCCAGGAGGCGCTGTACAACCGCCCCCAGCCGCACGTCACTGAGCGAGCGGTTGAGCACCAGGAAACGGGTCAGGCCGTCACCGTCCTGGCGGAAATCGGTCGCCACCAGGGCGGTGCCGTCCTCCACGTCGGACACGGTCAGGCTGCCCGCGTCGAACCTGTCCCGCCAGTCCGGGATGTCCCCGGTTCCGCGCACTTCCAGACGGACGGCGACCAGCAGATCGCCGGGCGCCCTGAAGGCCGCGCCAAAGGGATGGGATGCCGGGGCCGATCCGAAAAGCGCTTCGGACCTGGCGGCTCCGTCCCAGGTATAAGTGGTGAATTCCGCATGTTGCTCCCAGCTGAGCGTGCCGCCGCCAAAAGAAAGCCTGTGGTGGCGCGCTCCGGGCGCCGGGCCGTGGCCTCCCCTGGAAACGCTGAATTCGCTCAGCCAGGCATGATCTTCGGCCGCCGCCTCCGCGCTGGTCACAAAGGCGTAGTGCAACACGGTTCGCGGGCTGCCAAGCGGGCGAAACGGGCGGGCGTGCACTTCGCCCAGGACTTTCTCGCGCAGAGGCGATGTCCGGAATGCGGGAAAGGACGACCCGTTTTCTGAGCCCTGATCCAAGCTGACAACCCCGTTTGCAGAAATATGTTCGTGGAGCTTCACCTTCGCCCCGTCACATCGAGAGACCAACCACGAAAATCTACGTCGGGACAATATGACGCTGAAGCGCGGCTATTGCGCAACATTCAATTGGATAATAAAATTGACCAATTCTGATTTCGAAGTTATTTTCCGCCCGGAAATCAAGAGGCCTCCCGGCATGTTTCAGCCCGTAGATCATCAGAAAACGGCGGATGCCGCAGTTGAACAGATCGAGGATCTGATCCTGAAAGGTGTGCTGCAATCCGGCGACAGACTGCCGCCGGAAAGAAACCTCGCCGAGCGGATGAAGGTGTCGAGACCGGTTCTCAGGGATGCACTGAAGCTCCTGGAGGAGCGGAACCTGATCGAAGCCCGCCAGGGCGGCGGCACCTTTGTCTGCGACCTGATCGGTTCGATCTTCTCCGAAGCGATTATCCAGTTGATCGCCCGTCACCCTTCCGCCGTCAGCGACTATCTCGAATTCCGGCGCGGTATCGAGAGCCAGGCCGCCGCACAGGCGGCATTGCGGGCCGCGCCGTCCGACATGGCACGCCTTGAAGAGATCATCCGGCAGATGCAGACCGCCCACGACGCAGAGGATCTGGCCGCGGAAACCCGGCTGGATGTCGACTTCCATCATGCCGTCGGCGAGGCCGCCCACAATGTGGTGATGCTGCACACCTTGAGGTCCTGCTACCGGCTCCTGGAAAACGGCGTTTTCTATAACCGCGGGCGTCTCTACCACCATCCGACCGCGCGGATCGAACTGCTGCAGCAGCACAAGGCCATCGTGGAAGCCATCCGTCGCCAGGACCCCGACGGGGCCCGCCGGGCGTCGGAGGATCATATCGACTACGTGCGCGGCACCCTGGCCGCCGCGCAGGCAATGGACAGTCGGGAGCAGCTCGCAGGTCTGAGACTTACAAAACCGACAAGATCAGCGGACCGCTTATCGAAATCGATCAATTTTTAAAGCGGTCGAAGAACCCTGCTCGTTTGAGAGCACCCCGGAGGAAACCCAATGACAGTTGTGACCGATGTTGCGGATCTGCAGGCTCTGGCAAAACGCCGGGTGCCGAAAATGTTTTACGACTATGCCGACACGGGGTCCTGGACCCAGAGCACCTACCACGAGAACGAAGCTGCCCTGCAGCGCCAGAAGCTGCGCCAGAGGGTCGCCCGCAACATCGACAACCGCTCCGTCAAGACAACGATGATCGGACAGGATGTGGCCATGCCCGTCGCCCTCGCCCCGGTGGGCCTGACCGGGATGCAACACGCTGATGGCGAGATCCTTGCCGCCCAGGCGGCCGAGGAATTCGGCGTCCCCTTCACCTTGTCCACCATGAGCATCTGTTCCATCGAGGACGTCGCTGAAAACACAAAGTCGCCGTTCTGGTTCCAGCTCTACGTGATGCGTGACCGGGGCTTTTCCGAAAGACTGATGCAGCGCGCGCACACGGCCGGCTGCTCGGCGCTGGTGCTGACGCTCGACCTACAGGTGCTCGGCCAGCGTCACCGGGACCTCAAGAACGGCCTGAGCGCACCGCCGAAACCCAAGCCGCTTGTCTTGGCCGACCTGGCATTGAAACCCCGCTGGTGCTGGAACATGCTGAAGACCGGCCGCCGCCAGTTCGGCAATATCCACGGCCATGTGTCGGGCGTCGACGACATGTCCTCGCTGGCGGAATGGACCAACAGCCAGTTCGACCCGTCCCTTGACTGGTCATCGGTTGAATGGGTCAAGAAACACTGGGACCGCAAGCTGATCCTGAAAGGCATCAACGATGTCGAGGACGCGAAGATTGCCGCCGATATCGGTGCCGACGCCATCGTGGTTTCAAACCATGGCGGCCGCCAGCTCGACGGCGCGCTGGCCTCCTACGAGGTTCTGGGCGACATCGTCGATGCGGTCGGCGACAGGATCGAGGTTCATTTCGACGGTGGCATCCGCTCCGGCCAGGACATCTTCAAGGCCGTCGCCATGGGCGCCCACAGCACCTATATCGGCCGCGCCTTCATCTACGGCCTCGGTGCGATGGGCAAGGACGGCGTCACCAAGGTTCTGGAAATCCTGCACAAGGAACTCGACGTCACCATGGGACTTTGCGGCGAAACCGACATCGCCAACGTCGGCCGGCACAATCTGGTTCTTTGAGGAGTGTCCCGATAACTCAAAGCACCGCCAGCCAGGCTGAGGACAGCGCGGTGCCGATCTCGTCGGCCCGCGCGGCATGGCGGCGGGCTTTCGTTCCGAAGCGCCGGCCCCGGCCGGGCGTATGCACGCCGATATCGTCCGCGAAGGCGCTTGTCCATGCACGGGCGCACTCGCTTCAGACATATCGCCTTTGCTGATGAGAAGATCAAAAACAATCACTTGTGCTGAAGCCGGGGGACGACCAGATTACCCGGCATCACATTCTGGATCGGTTCTCACATGAGCGTTGCCACGCCTGCCCTGCGCAGGGAAACCGCCGGCTTCACCCCGGCCGACTACGGTCTTTACGCCATCACCGTACTGGCCTGGGGCTTCAGCTGGATCGCCATGAAGGGTCAGGTGGCAACCGTCTCACCGGAAGTCTCCGTTTTCTGGCGGTTCGTGCTGGCGGCCGCGGTCATGATGGTCTGGGCGAAAGTGCGGGGGCACAGGATGTCGTTCCGGTTTCGGGACCATCTGCGTTTCGCCGGTCTCGGCGCTTTCCTGTTCTCGACCAATTTCACGCTTTTCTATTACGGCGCCTCCTACCTGCCGTCCGGCCTGCTCGCGGTGATCTTTTCCACCACGTCCATATTCAACCTGTTCCTGGGCCTCATACTCTTCGGTCAGCGGCCGAATCCGCTGGCGCTGGCAGCGGGCCTTCTGGGGTTCATCGGCATAGGTCTGATGTTCTGGCCGCAGCTCACAGGCGCCGAATTCAATTCACAGGCAGCGATCGGACTGGTTTTCTGCATCGGTGGAACGCTGTCCTTCTGCTTCGGCAACATGCTGTCGGCCGACACCCAGCGGCGCGGTATCGGCGTGACGCCGGCCACCGCCTGGGGCATGGTCTACGGCATGGTATTTCTGGGGATCGTGTCGCTTCTCAGGGGGCAGAGCTTTGCCGTGGAGTGGTCGGTCACCTATTTCGGCGGCCTCGTCTATCTGGCGATCATCGCCTCGGTGATCGCGTTCGCCTCCTATCTGAGGCTGCTGGGCCGGATAGGCTCGGCGCGGGCCGGCTACGCGACCGTCCTTTTCCCGGTCGTCGCCCTGACCCTGTCAACGATCTTCGAAGGCTATCAGTGGACGCCCCTGGCCGTTGCCGGGCTTTTCTGCGTTCTGGGCGGGAATCTGGTAATGCTGCGCGCCCGCTGAAAACTGCTGGCTAGAGCATTTTCCGATCATATTGAACCATTTGATGGCTTGAAACGGCTCACTCGGCGAGGCGCGTCGTGAAGCGCGATGCGGTGCATCGTGCAAGCGGCGCAACGCTGCCGATGGGCCGTTTCAAGCCACCCGACGCAAGCAGAAGTAGTTGAAAAATAGCTGTTTGGGTCGAACAAAATTGGTTCCTGGCATCGTTGGATTGTGCTTGAGGTGGGCAACACCGCTACGCACAATCCGCCTCGCCAGGGACCAATTTTGTCTCGATCAAATGATTCAATATGATCGGAAAATGCTCTAGAGCGTGTCGCGTTGAATTGAATTCCGGAAATTGCCCGAACGCATTTGCAATGCAAACGCTGCCTCGGGCGTTTTCCTGAAATCATGAATCCACTTAAACGCGACACGCTCTCAAGAATTTTCCGCGGAATGATTGCCGCAGCCTATTCCGCGGCCTGCTGCACGGAGCCGGTGCCGACATTGCCGATGGCGGCAATCAGGTGATTGCAGAGCGTGTCATGCATGGCTTCCCGTGCCGTATCGGAGCGCAGCAGGGCAATGTCGCAGAACGGCAGGGATGGAAACCCATCGCGTTCGTCCAGAATGCGCATGCCGTCACGGACAGCGCTTTCCGGGAAGACGGTAACGGCCAGACCGACCTGAACCGCACCGACGAGACCGGCGGCACTGGCGCTGGTGTAGGAAACCCGGTAGCGCCGTCCGGCACGATCGAGCGCATCCATGGAAAGCCGGCGCCAGTTGCAGGTCGCCGGGCCCAGCGCCAGGCGGATCACATCCTGGGTGTGGGCGCAATGCTGGGCCGAAGTGACCCAGTAAAGCGGTTCGCGCCGGATGATTTCACCGCGCAGGTTGAGGGTGTCTCCGGACGTGGTGATCGCCACGTCGAGCAGTCCCTCGCGGATCGCCTCGGTGAGTTTCGCGCTGCTCGAGCATTCGACCTGAACCTCGATGGAGGGATTGAGCCGGTTGAAAGCCGCCAGGACCTGCGGCAGCAGCCTGTCCGCATAATCGTCCGGAACGCCGAGCTTGACGTGACCGACTTCCTTGTAACCACTGAAAGCCGACAGGGTCTCGTCATTCAGGAGGATCATCCGCCGGGCGAATTCGACCAGCCGAAGCCCGTCCTCCGTCAGCCTGGACTGGCGACCGTCCTTGATGAAGATCGGTTGCCCGACACGCTCTTCAAGACGGCGCATCTGCATGGAGACCGCGGACTGGGTCTTGTGCACCGCTTCGCCCGCCTTGGTGAAGCTTCCCAGCTCGGCGATCGCCAGGAATGTGCGCAACTGGTCAATATCTAGTGCGTGGCTCATATGAGACCCTGTAGATGGGCTATGTTCCGGCCGGGTGATTTGAGATTCGAATTGATTTTTGAAAGATACATCACAAACATTTACAATTCAATGCCAAATTGCGCCCGTTCCAGGGCACCTGTTTTTGATAAGTCCTTGCAAAACAAGCCTGTAACACCAACCGCAGCAGCTCAGGTTGGCTTAAACGGTCCGCCTGCAAATTATTCAGCCGCCAGCGGGACCGAGAGGTTATCCAGCGAAGACACGATATGCTCGACCAGAGCGTCGGTGACCCTGGAACTGTTGTGCCAGGACCGCATGATGCCGATCTCGCAATCCGGCAGACGCGGAAAGCCTTCGGCTTCCGTCAGAACGCGCATGCCGGATCTCAATGCGGATTCCGGCAGCACCGAAATCGCCAGGCCCGCAAGCACGGCGGCGCCGACCGCGGTCGAATTCCAGCTTGAATAAAGAAGCCGGTGTTCGCGCATCTGATCGCTCAGGGCATTGATCGCCGCCTTGCGCCAATCGCAGGTCGCCCGGCCGAGCGCGAGGGGAAGCGGGGATTCGTTTTCGACAGCGTGACGGGCCGAGACGACCCACAGCAGCGGCTCGCGGCGGACCAGATCGACATTCTTGCGGCCCTTTTTCTGAACATGGGTGATGATGGCCACATCAAGCTCGCCTTCCGAGATCATGTCGGCAAGATTGGGTGTCGGCGCGCACACCACACTCACCTCCGCCTTGGGATTTGATCTTGAAAACCGCGCCAGGATTTCCGGAAGGAACCGGTCGGCATAGTCGTCGGGCGTACCGAGCCGGACCAGACCGGCGAGTTCGGTGTCGTCGAAGGCGGCAAGGGTCTCGTCATTGAGTTGAACCAGACGGCGCGCGTAATGCAGCAGCCGTTCGCCGTGTTCCGTCAGGCGGGACTGGCGGCCGACCCGGACAAAAAGCGGCTTTCCAACGCGTTCTTCCAGACGGCGCATCTGCATGGAGACCGCCGACTGGGTCTTGTGCACATTGTCCGCCGCCCGCGTGAAGCTGCCGCCTTCGGCAATTGCCACAAAGGTTCGAAGCTGATCCAGATCGAGCATAAGCGCCTCAAATATAAGCCAAACTAATGTTTACCACGAAACCTATTCGAATTTGAAATGTTTCAGTCCGCCCTCGGACGTTGCCAGGACCCCGAAACAGTCCGCTTCATGACATCACAATTTTCGATCAATCGCATCAAAAACATTCGTTGGAATAATATTTGAAAAGCCGCCATCTAGAGGGTGTTCCACACACAGGATTGCCAATAACTGGCCGGGAACAGGCTGCCGGAAATTCTTTCGGTCGCTCACAGGAGATCTATGCCATGACCCAGCAGACCACAAGCACCCCGTCCTTCGCGCTCTTCGGGCAGATGGTTGCCCGTGCATGGCGTGTATTCAACAACCGGCGCCAGTTTGCCGAACTCAAGGACTGGTCGGACGAGCAGCTGAAGGATGTCGGCCTCACACGGAGCGACGTTCGACGCGCCATGGCACAGCCCTTCTATCGCGACCCGACAGCCTCCCTTTTGAGCGGTTCCCCGGTGCTTCACCGCAGGCGGAATTTGCAGGCGGCGAATGCGCCCCAGGCCAGAGCGGAACTTACCCTTGTGGAAACCGTCACGGACAACGGCCAGCTGGCCGCCTGATCCCGGCCCATCGCGGCCCGGGCACCTGATTTGCAGCCCCTGTCGGCAATAGCCTTGCTGACGCAACTGACCCGCCTTCCGGCGGGTCTTTTTTTTGGCGCGGTTGCCGACGGCCGGATCAGGTTTCCCCGAAATCCTTGGCCGCCTTCTTGAAAAAGTTGTCGAAGGCATTGAACTGGCTGGACTGGAAGTCGCGTCCGGCGGCCATCCAGTCGGAGACCATTCCGTCGAATTCCGATGTTTCGCCAGGCTCGTCGGCGTCAGGGGCGTCCTCGTCATGGGCCGCTTCCTCCGGTGAAAGCCCCTCTTCCTCCAGCTCCGCCTGCTCCGGTTCGGCGGGAGCTTCGACGACCCTGGCGGGCTGCAGAAAAACGCCCCAGAAGGCTTGCATGGCCTCGGCGTAGCCCTGCAGATAGTCGGCCGGCGTCGGCTGAGGTTTGGGCCGCCCGCGCGCAAAACCGCGCAGATAGGCGTCAAGCAGATTGCGTGCCTCGCCATGCACGAAGGGCCGGGCAACCTGACCCATGGCAAGGGTCGCGGCCACGGGCATCATTTCCTGAATGGCATCGCCCTGCAATCCGGTCAGGACGGCTATCTGTCCGGCCAATGCCTTCTGGACAGCCTCCGGACCGAAGAATGGCGTCAGCGCCGCCTGCGAAGGCTCCTGAAACAGTCCGCCATAACCGGCGAAGGGGTTTTGTACCGCGGAGCCGAACGGGGAGGACTGGCCGAGGAACTCGCTAAATCCGGGAATTGTACCGCCGAAATACCGGAAGCCGTTGAGCGCGGCCGGCATGAGCTGTCCCATGACCTTGTTCAGATCGTCATTGGACCAGCCGAACCGCTCTCGCACATCTTGCGTCAACGAGAAGATATCGAAGGGGGGAGCCGCCGTTTCGCTGCCAGTCATCGCACTGCTCCGCTCAGGGTTCCGCAAGGCCTTGAGAAACAAGACCTGCCTTGAAGAGAGTGACCCTTTGCGGGCGCAAGGTCAATACAGGTGACAGAGCGTCTCTCTCCCACAGGAACCATCGAAGCGACGGGTTTTTCGCCGTGCAACCGGCCTCAATAGGCGTAGTCGCGGAACACCTGGGTGATGTCGCCGTTCCAGGATCCGTTGTAGCGCTGCAGCAGGACATCGGCCGGGCACATGCCGGAGGCAAGACCCTCCTCGATCGGGGCGAGATGCACCCGCTCGTCAAGGTCGCCCTCGCTCAACCGGTTTCGGCGTTTGAGCCCTTCCTGGGAGAGCGCCAGGACCTGCTTGGCGACATCGAGAACCGTCCCGCCGCGGAACGGCGTCTGCAGCGCCGTCTTCGGAACGTCGCGGCGCAGCGCGGCGCGCTCTTCGCGCGTCCAGTCCCTGACCAGTTCATTGGCCTGGTCCAGGACGCCCTTGTCATAAAGCAGGCCGACCCAGAGCGCCGGCAGGGCGCAGATGCGCCGCCAGGGGCCGCCGTCGGCGCCGCGCATTTCGATATATTTCTTCAGGCGGACATCGGGGAACAAGGTCGACAGATGGTTGTTCCAGTCGCCGAGACTGGGCGTCGCGTCCGGCACCTTGCCCTTGAGGGCGCCGGTCATGAATTGCCGGAAGGTCGTGCCGGTGACGTCGTAATAGGTCTCGCCGCGCTTGACGAAATACATCGGCACGTCCAGCGCCCATTCCACATAGCGTTCGAAGCCGAAACCTTCCTCGAAGGCGAAGGGCATGTCACCAGTCCGGTCCGTGTCGGTGTCGGTCCAGATCTGGGCACGGAAGGATTTGAAGCCGTTCGGCTTGCCGTCGGTAAAAGGCGAATTGGCGAATATGGCGGTCGCGATCGGCTGCAGCGCGAGGCCGACACGCATTTTTGTCACCATGTCGGCTTCGGAGGAAAAGTCGAGATTCACCTGGATGGTGGAGGTCCGGTACATCATGTCGAGACCGAGGGAGCCGACCTTCGGCATGTAGTTGGTCATGATGTCATAGCGGGATTTCGGCATGCGCGGCATGTCGGAGCGCGCCCAGGTGGGCGCCATGCCGATCCCCAGAAAACCGACACCCATCGGTTCGGCTATCTGGCGGACCTGCGCAAGGTGCTGGTTGGCTTCCCGGCAGGTCTCGTGGAGTGTTTCCAGCGGCGCGCCGGAGAGTTCGAACTGGCCGCCGGGCTCGATGGAAATGGCGCCGCCGCCCCGATCGTCCGAAAGCCCGATGATCTTTCCGGCATCCTCGATCCGCTCCCAGCCGATCAGCTTTTCCATGCCCTGCAAGACGGCCTGCACCCCGTTCGGGCCCTCATAGGGGATCGGGCTGAGTTCATTCAGACAGAAACCGAACTTTTCATGTTCCGTGCCGATCCTGAACCGGTCTTCCGGCTTTGAGCCCTCGTCGAGCGTCGCGGCCAGATCCGCCACAGTTTCAATCGGTGTGGTATCGACCGTGTCGCGGGCCATGAAACCGTCCTAGTTGCTGCGCGGCGCGTCAGCCGGAGTGTCGAAACACCCCGCGAACCGCTTGAATCCGACGCGTCCGAAAACGCTTTCGAGCTTCGGTGATTTAGGTTTGTTGGGCGCAGAATGCAAGCCGGGAAATAAGCAGCCGCCGGTGTTCAAGTTATTCTGAACACGGCAAAAGGGTACCGCGCCCGCGTCTTCGATGCCGGACGGATCGTCACGAGAAGGAATATCCCGCCTCCCGCGATTATCTCCAGTCGCCCAGCGTGGCCTGAATGATCGTCAGTGCGGCGACCGCCGCGGTATCGGCTCTGAGAATACGCGGCCCGAGCGGGATCGGCGTAACGAACTCCTGCGCGCGCAGTTCGGCGCGTTCCTCTTCTGAAAACCCGCCTTCAGGGCCGATCAGCACGGCGAGTGGCTGAGTGCCTTTGTCTTTCATCTGGGCAAGGGCGAGAAGCGGATTGTTCGAACCTTCCGCCTCGTCGCAGAAGAGCAGCCGGCGGCCGGGCTGCGCTTCCGGCCAGACTGACAGCACATCGCTCAAGGGCTGCGGCGCAAGCACCTTTGGAACGCAAAGCACGCCGCATTGTTCGGCGGCCTCGATCACATTGGCTTCCATGCGCTCCAGATTGACCCGGCTTGACTGCGTATGCCGGGTGATGACCGGCTTCAGGCTGCCGGCGCCCATTTCCACCGCCTTTTGAACCATATAGTCGAGACGGGCGTGCTTGAGCGGGGCGAACAAATACATCAGGTCATTGGGTTCGGTCTGTTCGCGCATGCGCTCCATGAGCTGCAGCGCGCAATCCCTGCGCCCATTGCTGGCGATTTTCGCCAGCCATTCGCCGTCGTTGCCGTTGAACACCAGGACGAAATCGCCGTCCTTCAGCCGCAGGACATTCAAAAGGTAGTTGGCCTGGCCGCGGTCCGCCTCGATCCGCGCTCCCTCCGCGAGAATGTGCCGTAAAAACAAGCGTTGCATTTTGAACTCGTATTTTGCCATGGCTTTCAGGTAGTCGCTGGAATGTGAGGGTTTCAAGGCGGAGCGCGGCGCGCCCGGCACTGTTCACACTATTCGATTCCCCGTCTCGTCCCCACCCGTGATGTTTGCTCACATTGCCGATCCGATGGCGCCTCTTGACCCTTCCCCGCTTTATGGCCAGTTTCCAAGGGTCAGAAGGAATCATCCGTGGACGAAAAACCCTCGAACGCCGCCGAATTCACCGTTTCCGAAATCTCCTTTTCCATCAAGCGCACGATGGAAGACGCGTTCGGCTACGTGCGGGTGCGCGGCGAGCTCGGGCGGATTTCGCGGCCCGGTTCCGGGCATATCTATCTGGACCTCAAGGATGACCGCTCGGTTCTGTCCGGCGTCATCTGGCGCGGCGTCGCCTCGAAGCTGAAAATCCAGCCGGAACAGGGCCTGGAGGTGATCGCCACGGGCAAGATCACCACATTCCCCGGCCAGTCCAAATACCAGATGGTGATCGACGCGCTGGAACCGGCCGGAGCCGGGGCGCTGATGGCATTGCTGGAAGAGCGCAAGAAGAAGCTCGCGGCGGAAGGCCTTTTCGCCGAGGAGCGCAAGCGGCCTCTGCCGCCGCTACCAAGGGTCATCGGTGTGGTCACTTCGCCGAGCGGCGCCGTCATCCGCGACATCCTGCACCGGATCGACGACCGTTTTCCCCTGCACGTGCTGGTGTGGCCCGTGCGGGTGCAGGGCGAGACCTGCGCCGCGGAAGTCGCCAACGGCATCCGCGGCTTCAATGCGCTCCAGCCCGGCGGGCCGATACCGCGGCCGGATCTGCTGATCGTCGCGCGCGGCGGCGGCAGCATCGAGGACCTGTGGGGCTTCAACGAGGAAGCCGTCGTGCGCGCCGCCGCCGAGAGCGGGATCCCGCTGATATCCGCCGTCGGCCACGAGACGGACTGGACGCTTCTCGACCTGGCCGCGGATGTGCGCGCGCCGACCCCGACGGGCGCGGCGGAAATCGCCGTACCGGTCAAGGCCGAACTGATGGCGCTGGTCGACGACCGGTCGCGGCGCCTCAATTCCGGCCTGGTGCGTTTCGTCACCACCCGGCGAACCGAGCTGCGCGCCGCAAGCGCGGCCCTGCCCGCCCCGCAGGACCTGCTGGCCCTGCCGCGCCAGAAGTTCGACAATCTTGCAAGCGGCCTCGGGCGCGCGCTGATCGTCAGCACGAGGGCCCATCGCACCCATCATCAGAACCTCGCGGGCCGACTGTCGCCCGTCCTGCTCTCCCGTCTCACCTCCAAGGCCCGGCAGGATCTTGCCAACCATAGCGAACGCCAACAGCGGGCGCTGCATGTCGCCGTTGCCCAGAAGCGTCAGGCCTTCGCGGCGCTGGCGGTCCGGCTGACCCCGGCCCGCCTTGCCCAGCAGGCAACGCTTGGCAAGGAACGCCTTACCGGCCTGACGGACAGGCTGGACCGTGCCTATCTCTCGCGTGTCGGCCAGGAGAAAACACGGCTGGACGGTCTGCAGAAGCTGCTGAAGTCCCTGTCCTACAAGGACGTTCTGGCGCGCGGCTACGCGGTGGTGCGCGATGACGAGGGACAGCCGGTCCGCTCCGCCGCCGCTGTTGCCTCCGGCGCGGCCCTGTCGATCGAGCTTGCGGACGGCAGCATCGACGCGGTCGCCATGAGCGACAGCGCCACGCCAAAGCCGGCAAAGCCAAAGAAAAGCGGACCGGGCAAACCGGCGCGGGCTGATCAGGGCAACCTGTTTTAAGAACTGTCCGGTGCCAAATCGGCGAATTCATTCAGTTTTAACAAACTCCCTTACGCCAATTTTAAGCCGTATCGCGTAGCGTCTCTTCCGTTCGATCAATCGATATTCGTGACGGAGGCCATAATGCCAACGCAGCGCAAGGAATTTGGAAGGCGGGGCCTTTCCCGGGAAACCCCATCGCAGCGGGGGCAGCGGCCATCGCATTATTCATCTGGCCACGCCACAGCGGCTTACGCCCCGGCGGGCGGCAGCGCCCTTCCCTTCGACGATGAAGACGGCTTTTCCCTCTGGGCGGTGCTCACAAACACCCTTGCGCTGTTTTTCAGCTTTCAGGGGCGGATCGGTCGGTTGGAATACTGGTCCATCGGCATTGCGCGGTGTGTCTTGCTTTTGGGTCTGCTCTTCGCATTCATCAGCTCGACGCAGCCCGCATTGGCAGAGATGAGCCAGGTTTCCGTCACCAATGCCCTTTTCATGTCCGGTACAGGTCTGGTTTATACAGCGCTCTTCATCGCCGGGCTTGTCAATTACTGGTCGCTGGAAGTCCGGCGCTGCCATGACAGGAACGTATCGGGCCTGTTGCTGCTCATCATGTTCATTCCTATTATCGGCGCTTTCTTTGGCCTGTATATCTTGATCGTGAACGGCTTCTTCGCCGGGACACCGGGAACCAACCGGTTCGACACGGCACAAGGTCTGGCGCCTGTCTTCGACTGAGGCGGCGGCCATTCGCCGGGCTTGAAATACAAGAGATTGTTGTCCCCGCAACAAACAGAAAACGCCGCCGGAGAGTTGTCTCCGGCGGCGTTTTCTTTTGCGTATCCCTTGCGCGGCTCAGCCCGTCGCCCGGTCTCTCCGGAACCCGATCAGCCCATCAGTTCCGGCAGGATGGTGATGATCGACGGGAAGGCCAGCAGGCCGCCGATTGTCAGGACGTCCGCCACGAAGAACGGTACGCAGCCCCGGAAAACTTCCTGAACCGGAATATCCGGCCGCACGCCAGAGACCACGAAACAGTTGAGTCCTATGGGTGGCGTGATCAGACAGAGCTCCGCCATCTTGACCACCAGAATCCCGAACCAGATGGCGCAGGCCTCGCCCGACATGCCGAAGGCGCTGTCGGCCGCCGAGACGCCTTCACCGCCATTGAGTGCCATCACCGCCGGATAGACCACCGGCAGCGTCAGGATCAGCATGCCGATCGCGTCCATGAACATGCCGAGCACCGCATAGGCCAGCAGGATGCAGATCATCACGATCCAGGGAGAGAACTCCAGACTGACGATGAAAACCTTGAAAGCGTCGGGAAGACCGGCGAAGCCAAGGAAGCGCACATAGAGCAGGACGCCCCAGATGAGCGTGAAGATCATCACGGTGAGTTTCGCCGTTTCATGCAGCGCCTGGCCGAGTTGCCGGGTTCTCATGCCCTTCATGAAGGCCACCACCAGCACCACGAAGGCGCCGAGCGAGCCTGCCTCGGTGGGCGTTGCCAGTCCGAAGAAGAACGAGCAGAAGATGATCGCCACGACGGCGATGATCGGCAGGGTTCCCGGAACGCTCTCGAAGCGTTCCCCCCACGTATAACCCTTCACCGGCGGGGCATCGCCGCGCCAGGACGCCACGGCAACGATGATGCCGACGTAGATCAGCGCGGAAAAGACACCCGGCAGGAAACCGGCGATCAGCAGCTTGCCGACCGACTGTTCCACCAGGATCGCGTAGATCACCAGGATCGCCGACGGCGGAATCAGCGAGGCGAGGGTTCCGCCCGCGGCGACGACGGCGGCCGACAGGCGCTTGGAGTAACCGGCTGCCAGCATTTCCGGAATGGCGACGCGGGCAAAGACGGCCGCTGTCGCAACGGACGCGCCGGAGACGGCGGCAAAGCCGGCCGTGGAGAAGACCGTGCCGACAGCCATGCCGCCCGGCAGCCAGCCGAGCCAGCGTTTGGCCGCTTCAAAGAGCTGCTTGGTGAAGCCCGCATAAAAGGCCAGGAAACCGATCAGGATAAAGGTCGGCAGGACAGACAGGGCGTAGGTGACGGACTTGGAATGCGGGATCGTGCCGGCCATCTTGAGAGCGACGAAAAAGCCGCGTTCAAACCCCATTTTCATGGAGAACAGCACAATCAGTCCGACAAGCCCGGTGAAGGCGGCAGCGAAAGCCACGCGCACACCGATGACGACAAGGACGAGCAGGACGCCGGTCATCAGGATGCCAACTTCAAACGGCGTCATCTGGCGTCTCCTTCGACGGCGTCATCCCCGAGGGCTTCCTCGATTTCATGGCGGGCATGTTCTTCCACATCCTCGATCATCGGAACGGCGACAGGCATGCGTGTGGGGTCGGCGACCAGCCGGGCATAGCCGTAGATCTGCATGAGAAGACGCAACAGCAGAAGACCCAGCGCTGCCGGAATGACCAGCTTGGAGGGCCAAGTCGGCAGCCGGATGTCCATGGTGCTGTCGCCGATCGTCCAGGACCGGTCGAAATGATACAAGGATCCCCAGATCAATAGCGCCACCGTCAAGGCGACCAGCATCACACCCAGCATCTCGCAGACATAGAGCGTGCGCCCGTTCAGCTTGCCGAGCACGATTTCCATACGGATATGCCCGCCGACCCGCTGGCAATAGGCGACACCCGCAAAGGCGAAGATCGCCATGGCCTGCTCGGTGATATCGATGAAGCCGGGTATCGGTATGTTGAAGAGCAGCCGGCCGATCACCTGGATCACCGCCAGCAGCATCAGGGACAGGATGGAAAAGGCCGCAAACATATTGAATGCATTTTCGACATGGCCGAGCCAGCCGTCGAAGCGGATATAGGTCACCGGGCGTTCCGAGATGGAACGTCCACCGGGATCGGTCATAGTCATGAGTGTCAGCCCCGAGCAATGGCTCCCCGGCGCGAAATGCGTCGGGGAGTGTCTGGTTCACAAGCCTGCAGGTCCGGGCTTAGTTGGAGAGGGTCGTCTTGACCATGTCGAGGATTTCCTGGGCGGGGAGACCGTTGGCGGTGTTTTCCTCAACCCATGCAGCATGGATCGGACCGGCCTTTTCGCTGAAGGCCGCCAGGTCTTCCTCGGAAAACTCGATCTGGGTCACGCCACGGTTTTCCAGTTCCGGCCACCACTTTTCGTAAACCTTGTCATAGGTTTCCAGGTAGTGGGCCAGCGCCGGGCTGACGGAGCTGTCCAGCGCTGCCTTGAAGTCGTCCGGAAGGGCGTTATAGGCGTCGATATTGACGATCACCGGACACTGGACCGTTCCCGGATTGAGGTTCTTCGTCCACCAATCGGCGACTTCCACGACCTTGAAGGAAAGATGCGCATGCGGCGCGAAGCTGGCTGCGGCAACCGTACCGGAATCAATGGCCTGATAGGTTTCCGAAGCGGTGACGGACGTCGGCACCGCGCCAACGGCGTTCATCAGCTGGCCGATCCCGCCGAGGGCGCGGACACGCATGCCGTCGAAGTCGGAAACGGTCTTGGGAGCGTCCCCCTTGCCGGCGAAGTTATACTGCGGCATCGGTGAAGGCATGAGAGCCATGGCGTTCCAACGGGCAAGGTCTTCCTTCACCGCCGGATGCTCATAGAGCTTCATCGACACCTTGATTTCCTCGTTCAGGTCCTTGACCCCCAGGAACGGCAGTTCCAGAACGGTCAGGCTGGGGTTCTTGTCCGGATGGTAGGAGGCGCAAATCTGCGCCATCTCGAACGCACCGAAGGAAATGCCGTCGAGGTTCTCCCGGGACTTCGACAGCGCTTCGCCATAGTTCAGCTTCAGCTCGAACTTTCCGTCGGTTTTCGCCGACACTTCCTCGGCGAGCTTCTCGACATGTTCGGTAAAAGCGCGGCGCTTGCCCCACAGCGAGACGTTCCAGGTGACGTCGGCCGCAAAAGTTTCGGTCGCAAAGACAAGAGAGAGCGCAGCCGCGGAAACCGCGGTTGCGGACTTGAGTGAAAAGAGCATGGGATCCTCCCAGATCAGTTTGGTCATGAACTCAATTCCCTGGTCCCTCAGCCTGGACGCTTACCGCGGCGCAGACCCGTACCAAGTTGTTGATCCCTTAGCATGACCTGTGCCAGTCCGACTAGACAACAGGTTTCATGGGGATTTTGAGCTTTGTGAAGCCCCGCAAGCCGATCGCTGCAAGAATCCCGGGCAGGTTCCTGCCTTTTCGCGCGCCACGCGGCGGTTTTGGAACGGCCCTCTCATTTGATGCGCGTCAAGGAACATGGGTTGCGTGTCCTCTAGAATTTTGACAAGGCTGGTCGGTAACGGTGATTCCAGCCGTAGGAGAAATAAATGCCTATCAAAGATATTTTGACCGTTTTGGATCTTGCCGGCGATCAGCCGGCCGCCAAATACGCCTTGGAATTCGGCCGCAACCATGACGCACATGTCACCGGCCTTGCAGTGTCGTTCGAACCTGTGGTGCCTGCCTTCGCAGCAGCGCCGATGCCTGTCGATTATCTGCAGGCCGCGCACGAACAGGCTGTTGCCGCCGCAAAGGAATCCAGGAAGCAGTTTGACGAGCTCGCCAGACTGGCCGGAACGAAAAGCGAAAGCCGCATGGCGGAAATCCTGACGGGCGGCCCGCTGGAAAACGTTCTCGCGCACTGCCGGCCAACCGATCTCGTGGTCATCGGCCAGGCCAATCCGGACCGGCCGGAACCGATGCGCGAACTTTTGATCGAGACAGTCCTGTTTGAAAGCGGCGTGCCGGTTCTGCTGGTGCCCTATATCGGCAGCACGGCGTATCAGCCGAAAAAGGTACTGGTCGGATGGGACGGCAGTTCCACCGCGACCCGTGCGATCCACGCCGCTCTGCCTATCCTGGAGAAGGCGGACGATATCACTGTGCTGGTGATAGAGAAGAAAGCAACGCCGGAGAAAGGTCAGCCGGGCGCCGATGTCGCCAATTATCTCGCCCGCCACAACATGAACGTCACGGTCGAGGTGGTCACCAATCCGCAAACGGGCGTTGCCGACGCGGTTCTGAACCATGTCTCCGACAACGGCAACGACCTTGTGGTGATGGGCGGCTACGGGCATAGCCGGATGCGCGAGTTCCTGTTCGGCGGCGCCACCCGGGAGATTCTGGAGGCCATGACGGTCCCGATTCTGATGGCGCACTAAAACTTTCCGCATGCGAGAAACCCGCGGGACCGGGGCACTCCGGACCCGCGGGTATTTTTGTCTCCAAGTTGTCCTGAAATTTCATTACGTTTGGCGTCGTCTCCGGCTTTTTCGAAAGGACCGCCGTCGTGACCATTCGCAATATCGAAGGATTTTTCGCACCGCGTTCCATCGCCGTCCTTGGACCGTGCCGGCACCCGGGCGTCCTGACGGACAAGTTGGTCGATTGCCTCAAGGACATTGAATCCGGGCATGGTGTGACGCTGGTGGGTATCGACCAGGACGTCCCCTTCAAGGGCACGAAGGCCGAAAGGCTGGACGACCTGGAGGCGATGCCGGACCTGGCCATCTATCTCGCCGCGGCCGAGGCCTTGCCGGACACGATCGCAAAGCTCGGCGCGGGTGGCACCCGTGCGGTCCTCATTCCCTCACCCGGCTTTGAAATCTGGCCCGACGAACTGATGCAGGCCTGCCGGGACGCGGCCAGAAAATTCAATCTTCGCATGATCGGACCCGGCAGTCTCGGACTGGCGGTCCCCGCAAGCGGGCTGAATGCGCTGTTAAGCGCCGAACGGCCGGACAAGGGGGATATCGCGTTCTTTTCCCGGTCCGGAGCCGTGCTCAATGCAACGCTCTCCTGGGCGAAAACCCACAACGCCGGTTTCTCCGCCGTCGTTTCCCTCGGTGCCCGCATGGACGTTGATGTCGGCGACCTGATCGACTATTTCGCCCAGGACTACCGGACCCGGTCGATCATGCTGCATGTGGAAGGCATCGCCTTTCCAAGGAAATTCATTTCGGCGGCGCGGGCGGCGGCGCGCAGCAAGCCCGTGATCGTCATCCGCTCCGGCAAAAGCCGCGACACCGGCGGAACCGGACGGACCCATGCCGGCCGTCTCGCCGGGACCGACATGGTCTATGAAGCGGTCTTCCGCAGAACCGGCCTGCTTCGGGTGAACGATCTCGACGAAATGTTCGAAGCGCTGCAGACTCTCTCCAATGTGCGCATTCCGCGCTGCGAGACGCTTGCGGTGATCGCAAGCGGCCGAAGCCTCGCCAGCCTCGCCATCGACCGGCTCATGGACCTTGGCGGTCAATTCGCGGACCTCGGCCCCGAAACACGCGAAGCGCTTGCCGGTCTGAGCCGCAGCTATGCCGACCTCGACGTGACCCCGGCGGCGGGCGGCACCGTCGTCCTGCGAGAGAATGTTTCCCCGCAAGACATCACCACCGCGGTCACGACAGTCCTGAGGGATCCGGCCGTCGACGGGGCGCTCGTGCTGCAGGCCGCCAGCGCCTTCCAGTCCCTGTCCGCCATTGCCGGAGCGATCACCGAGGCAGCCGGGCTTGAGCGTAAACGAACCGGCCGGCGCAAAGCGCTGGTTGCGGGCCTCATAGGTGCGAACGAAAGCGTCAGGTCGCAACTGTCCGATGCCAGGATCCCCAATTGCGGCAGTCCCGCCGAAGCGGCCCGCAGCCTCATGTATCTGGCCCATGATGCCAGGGCCCGCAAGTTCCTGATGGCTGCGCCACCGAGCCTGCCGGCCAGTTTTACCCCGGACGTCGCCCGAGCAAGAAACATCGTTGACAAGGCTCTTGCCGAAGGCCGGAGCTGGCTCAGCCCGCCGGAAGTCTGCGCCGTCCTTGAAGCCTATGAGCTGCCGATCATGGAAACGGCCCTGGCATCCACCGCGGAAGACGCCGCAAGCCTCTCGAAGCCGTTTTTCAGCACCGCGAGACATTGCGTCGCCAAGCTGATCTCGCCGGACCTGCCGTTCAAGTCCCGCATCGACGGCGTCCGGCTCGGACTGGAGAGCCCCGACGCCGTCAAGGACGCCGCGGCCGAACTGATCGCCAAGACCCGCAGGGACTACCCGCAGGCCCGCATCGAAGGCATTTCCGTCCATCCTATGCTGGAAGACCGGCACGGGCTGGAGCTTTATATGGGTCTCGCCGAAACGCCGGAATTCGGACCGGTGCTCGTTTTCGGCCATGGTGGAACGTCCATCGAAGAGAGCCGGGATATCGCCCTGGAACTCCCACCGCTCGACCTCAACCTGGCTGAAGCGCAGATCGACCGGACGCAGATCGCGCGGCTGCTGGACGGCGGGCCCTCCCGTCCGGTGCTGGACAAGGCGGCACTCGCCCAGGCATTGGTCAAGCTCTCGCAGATCACCATCGACATTCCGGAAATACTGGAGCTGGACATCAACCCGATGGTCTCTCTTCCAAGCGGACTGATCGCGCTCGACGCCCGCATGACGCTTTGCCATCCGGAAAAGCGCCCCGGGCGTACCGGCAGTTCCCGCCTGGCCATCACACCCTATCCGCAGGAATGGGAGCAGAAACAGTCCCTCAAGGACGGCCGCGAGATTTTCATACGGCCGGTGCGGCCGGAAGACGAGGACATGTTCAAGACCTTCTTCGAGGCCGTCACGCCGGAGGATCTGCGTCTGCGCTTCTTCGCCCCGGTGCGCGACTTCAGCCACCGTTTTCTCGCCCGGCTCACCCAGCTCGATTATGCAAGGTCCATCGCCTTCGCAGCGATCAATCCGGATGACGGAACGCTGCTCGGTGTGGTTCGCCTTCACGCCGACCCCGATCATCAGACCGGCGAATATGCGATCATGGTCCGTTCCGACCTCAAGGGCATGGGGCTTGGATGGATGCTGATGAAACTCATCATCCGCTACGCAAAGGCCGACGGCATCGCAACGATCAAGGGGGAAGTCCTGAAGGACAACACCCAGATGATCTCCATGTGCCGGGATCTCGGCTTCACCGTCGGCACCTCGCCGGACGATCCCGGCATCGCCCTGGTCACCCTGCCGGTCGCGGACCTGCCGGAAGACGTCTGATCCTAACGCTTTCAAGGACATGCGACGGGCTTGCGGATCAGCTTCGAACCGGAAGCCCGAGACGTTGGGCGACGTGCCTCAGCTCCGTTTCACCGCCGCCGCGCGGATTTCGGACAAAGATGCCGACGGAGTGAGCGCTTCGGGATCGAGCTTCAGGTGAAGGATTGCCGGAAGCCCCGATGCGCGGGCGCGCTCGTAAGCCGGGCCGAACGCGTCTGTCGCCTCCACCGTTTCGCCGAAAGCGCCATAGCTGCGGGCGAGCGCGGCGAAGTCCGGGTTCACCAGCCGTGTCGCGGAAGGGCGTCCCGGATAATTGCGTTCCTGGTGCATGCGGATGGTGCCGTACATGCCGTTGTCGATCGCCAGCACGATGATGTTCGCGCCTTCCTGGCAAGCGGTGCCGAATTCCTGCAGGGTCATCTGCAGGCAGCCGTCGCCGGCGAAACAGACCACTTCCCGATCGGGGAACGCCAGTTTGGCCGCAACGGCGGCAGGCAGTCCGTAACCCATCGATCCGGAGGTCGGCGCGGCCTGCGTGCCGAAGCGGCGGAAGCGGTGGAACCGGTGCAGCCAGGTGGCGTAATTGCCGGCGCCGTTGGTGCAGACGGCATCCTCGCCAAGATTGTTCTCAAGCCAGTCCATGACGCCGGCCATCTGCAGGGCGCCGGGAGTGACGGGACGGGCGCCGGACCAGTCCAGATAGTCCCGATGGGCCTTGGCGGCCTCGCCAGCCCCCTTGATCTCGTTCGGCGGCTGCAATCCTTCCGCCGCCTTGCAGAACGCGGTCGGACTGGCATGGATCGCCAGCGCGGGGCGGTAGACGCGGCCCAGTTCTTCGGCGTCGGCGTGAACATGCACGAGCTGCTGCGCCGGAGCCGGGATGTCAAAAAGCGAATAGGACTGGCTCGGCATTTCGGACAGCCGTCCGCCGACCAACAGAACCAGGTCGGACGCCTTTATCCGCGCCAGCAGTTTCGGATTGATGCCGATGCCGACATCGCCGGCATAGTTTCCATGCAGGTTGTCGAACAGCATCTGGCGGCGGAAGGAACAGGCGACGGGCAGATCGAAGCGCTCGGCAAAGCGGGTGAAGGCGGCAACGGCGTCTTGCGACCAGCGGCTGCCTCCCAGGATCGCGACGGGACGCTCGGCCGCCCAGAGCCGCTTCTGCAAATCGACCATCTGCGTCAGGCCGGGATGGGTCTCCACCTGTTGCCAGGCCGGCGGCTGGGCGGCTTCCGCCTTTTCCACCAGCATGTCTTCCGGCAATGCGAGGACGACCGGTCCCGGACGGCCGGAGGTCGCGACGTGATAGGCGCGGGAAATGAATTCGGGAACGCGGGCCGCATGGTCGATCTCGGCGACCCATTTGGCAATGCCGCCGAACATCTGGCGGTAGTCGATCTCCTGAAAGGCTTCCCGCTCGCGCATGCCGCGTTCGATCTGGCCGACAAAGAGAATCATCGGCGTGGAATCCTGCGCGGCGACATGAACGCCTGCGGAGGCATTGGTCGCGCCCGGGCCGCGCGTGACCATACAGATGCCCGGCTTGCCCGTCAGCTTGCCATGGGCATCGGCCATCATCGCCGCGCCGCCTTCCTGACGGCAAACGGTGATCGGGATGGACGCATCGTAAAGCGCGTCGAGGACCGCCAGATAGCTCTCGCCCGGCACGCAAAACACCCGTTCCGCCCCGTGAAGCTCGAGCGCCTCCACCAACAATTCACCACCGGTCTTCTGGTCCATGTCCCGCTTCCTGATCGCAAATTCCGCTGATCATTCTATAGCGTATGAAAGACAGACCTGTCAGAGGCCAGAACCAGATTAATTGGCAATGACTTCATTCCGGAAGGGAGGGAAGCTGAGGTGGCACGCGGCGCTTCTCCGCTGTATGCCGCGAGAAGTTCACAGCCGATCAACCTGTCCGCCGTCAGATGAGACCCTGTCAAACAGGTTGATCGAACACCAGGTCAGACAGGCTGGACTGTCACCACCTGGAACGTGTGCAAGTCACCGTCCTCGTCCTTGATGGAGACATATTCACCCGGATTGAAGGCATGCGCGCCGAAACGGTAGCCGGCTTCGTCGTCATCCTCGCCATCAATGTCGTAGTGAAAGGCCCAGGAGCCGCCCGGCCGATGAATCAGATGGCCGATTTCCTCTTCCTCGCCGCCCCAGAACCGGCGCACGCGGCAATGATCGCGTTCTTTTTTCCAGTGAGAGGCGTCAATGTGGCCGGTTTCGTCCAGCGGAGCGGTAAACTCGTAGCCATGGCGTGCCGAGCCTTGCGGGAATTCTTTCGTTCTGGCCAGGTTGAGCCTGATCTTTTTCAAAGCCGGATGGTCGCCCATGGTTTCTTCCTTTGCTGACATTTCAGATTATATGTGCCACATCGCTGTCATGCCACATTGAGCAGGATCAAACCAGTACGGCCGCCCGCAAGGCACAATCTTCCAGGCGCAGCAGAAGGAAAAATCATGGATCCGGCCCGTTCCCAGGACGAAGTTCTGAAATTCCTGGAAGACCTGCCTTCAGACGATCCTGGCGATCCCGGACGTGGCGGCACCAAGCGGATCGACACCCATGCCAACATTGTGTTCCTGACCGGCAGCAAGGCCTACAAGGTCAAGCGGGAAGTCAGGTTCCCCTTTCTGGATTACTCGACGCTGGCGCTGCGCGAGGAAGCCTGCCGGGCGGAAATCACCTGCAACAAGGACAATGCCCCGCAGATCTACCTGCGAGCATTGCCGATAACGCTCGAAGCCGACGGCCGGCTGGCGCTTGACGGCGCGGGAGAACCGGTGGAATGGGCCGTTGAAATGAACCGTTTCGACCGGCGCAACGAACTGGACGTCATGGCGGAAAAGGCGCCATTTACCGACGATCTGTCCGACAGTCTCGCACAGATGATGGTGGACGCCCATGAAACGGCGCCTGTGCGCGGCGGCGGCGGTTTCCATGATGAGCTCGCGTCCTATGTCGAGCAGAACGAGGTGGCCTTCCACGAATTTCCGGAGCTGTTTGCGACCGAGGACGTGCGCCATTTGAGCGAAACGTCGCGATCGGTCCTCTCCTCGCTCCGTGAGCTGATCGTGAAACGGGGCGAACAGGGTCTGGTGCGGCGCTGTCACGGCGATGCGCATCTGCGCAATATCGTCCTGATCGATGCCAGGCCGGTGCTGTTCGACGCGGTCGAGTTTTCCGATGCCATCGCCACCGGCGACGTGCTTTACGATCTTGCCTTCCTGCTGATGGATCTCTGGGAGCGCGGCCAGCACCGCTCCGCCAACCGGATTTTCAACCGCTATCTGGACAAGAGCCGGCTGGACGATCATCCGGAAGGACTGGCGGCCCTGCCCTTCTATCTGATGATGCGCGCGGCCATCCGCTCCAAAATCGCGGCCAGCTCGGCTCTCAGCCAGCAGGACCCCAAACAGAGAGAGACCCAGCAGGAGCAGGCTCGAACCTATTTCAAATACGCCCTTTCGTTTCTGGAACCGTCCGTGCCGCATCTGGTTGCCATCGGCGGGCTGTCCGGTACCGGCAAAACCACTTTGGCCTACAGCCTTGCACCCGGGATCGGCCACGCCCCCGGCGCAAGGGTTCTGCGCACGGACGTGATGCGCAAACGTCTACTGAATATCCCCGAAACGGAGAAGGCACCGGAGGAAGCCTACACACAGGAGGCGAGCGACCGGGTCTATCAGGCGCTGGACGAGACGATCCGGGCGGTGCTGGCGGCCGGTCATTGCGCCATCTACGACGCGGTGTTCGCCGAGGAAGACGAGCGGACACGGATCGAGGCGATCGCGCGCCATGTGGAAGCCGGCTTCACGGGGCTGTGGCTGATCGCCCCGGCCGCGACGCTCAAGGAGCGGGTCGCAGCACGCGCGGGCGATGCCTCGGACGCCACCACGGATGTCATCGACAAACAGCTTGGCTACGACCTGGGCCAGTTGACGTGGACTGGAATCGACGCGGACGGCGGCATGGACGACACCACACAGTTTGCGCGCGCCTCACTCGGTTTGAAAGACTAAAGCCCGGCGGCTCGCAGGCCGGCTGCGGCAGCGGCGGCAGCGAAGACCGCGACATATTCCTTGCGCAGCCGCACCTGGACCGCGGCAGCAACGACAAGGCAAAGGCCGACGGCAAGGCCGCCCTGCAGCACGATCGGCAATACCGTCGAAACGATGATCGCTCCGGGCAGGGATTCCAGGCCTCGACGCACCCTCGGCGTGATCGGCAGCCGGCCCATGATCCAGTAACCACCCGCCCTCAGTGCATAGGTGAACAAGGCCATGGAGAGCACCGCCAGAACAAACATCCTGTCGGCGGAGAATGCGGCGTCAGTCATCGAGATAGGCCCCCGCGAAGGCGCCGGCGAGCGCACCGGTGAAGATGCTCCAGTAGCCGCCGACAAGGTACCAGGTGAGAGCGGCGACGACGCCTGCCGCCAGCCAGCTCACCGTCTGGCGCCTGCCCTTCCAGAGCGGGACCAGAAGCGCGGCGAAAAAGGCCGGCAGGACCACATCCAGTCCGAAGGCTTTGGGATCGGAAATCAGGCTGCCGGCGAAATATCCCGGAATGACCGAGAGCGACCATACCGACCAGACGATCAATCCGCTGCCGAGATAGATGCCCCAGTCCCGCTCTCCCTTGCCGTATTCGGAGAGCGCCAGAAGCCAGTTGAGATCGGTGAGGAGATATAAAGCCGGGTAGGTCTTGTAGGCGGGAACCTTGCCGAGCCACGGCCGCAGGCTTGCGCCGATCAGCAGCATGCGCATATTGACGGCGCCCGTGACCCCGACCATCGCGACGAGCGTGCCCCAGGTGAGCGGATCGTCGTAGACTTCCATGGCGACGAATTGGCTGGCGCCGGCAAAGACCAGCGAATTGATCATCAGCGTTTCAAGGAAAGTCAGCCCCTTTTGCGCCGCTACCGTGCCGAACACAGCGCCGAGCGCGATGATGCCGGGGAAGACAGGGACACACATCATGGCGCCCCGCACGCAGCCTTTCAGGCTGAGAGTGACATTTTTCTCAGGCATTGCTGTCCATGATTTGAGGAGATCGCAGCCAAGCGGCGACAAGATGTTGCATTATCCCTCGAATCTCCGCTCGGAACCAATGAAACCTTTTGATCCACCCATCAGCGTTTCTTCGGTCAGATCCCGGTATGGGCTGCGATTTTTCCCAACGCACCTCTCAGAAGACGGCGCCGTAGATCATGCGCAGACCGGTGAAGCCAAGAAACAGCGCGAAGACCAGCTTGAGCCTGGACGGGTCGATCGCGTGGGCAATCTTGGCACCGAGCGGTGCCGCCAGGGTCGAAACGGGGATGATCAGCAACAGACCGATCAGATTGACATAGCCGAGCGACAGCGGCGGGCGGCCTTCGACACCCCAGCCGAAATAGATCGACAGCAAGGTTCCCGGCACGGCGATGATCAGGCCGATGGCGGCCGCCGTGCCGACCGCCTTATGGATCGGGTAGTTGAACAGGGTGAGTGTCGGCACGCCGAGCGTTCCGCCGCCGATGCCCATCATCACGGAGATGCCGCCGATGAGGAAGCCGAGCACTTCCTTCAAGGGGCTTCCCGGAAGGCTTTCAGCCAGAGCGGAGCCGTTTTTGCGGAACATCATGTTGGCGGAAACGGCCAGAGCGACGACACCGAAAACCAGCGTCAGCGCACCGCCGGAAATGTTGCCCGCCAGGGTTCCCCCGGCAATGACGCCCAGCGCGATCGCCCACCACCAGCGCTTCAACAGATCCATGTCCACGCTGCCGCGTTTGTAATGGGCGCGGGCGGAAGAGGCGCCGGTTCCCAGGATCGTCGCGAGCGATGTTCCGACCGCCACATGCATCAGCACCGACGAGTCGATCTTCAGCGCGGTGAACATGTAGAAGAGCACCGGAACGATGACGATCCCGCCACCAACGCCGAGCAGTCCCGCGATGATCCCCGCCACAAGGCCGGTTGCCAGAAGGGCGAGGGCCAGGAGGCCAAGTGAGAGTAGGCTGAGATCTTCCACGCTGAAATCCTTGTTCCCGGCGGTTCGTGCAAGCCCGGCCCGCCAAAATCGTTCCTCCAGCGCTTAGACCAGCGCGCGGGAATTTTCCAGCCTTGTTTGCGGGCAATCGGTTTCACGACAAGGCGAATTCCCGATGCGGAGCCGTCCTATTGGCCCGTCGACGGCGGCGAAGCACCCGCAGACTTGCCGTCCTGTTGCCCGTGTTCACGGTCGCGCCCGGCCTGCGGGACGATCCTGGTCCGGTAAACACAGATGCGTGGCGGCGGGCAGAAAAGACTTCGGCCACAGCACAAAGTCGCAAGATTTCTATCCCGCATCCTATAGAGGAGTGACGGTTTCGCCTTGTTCTGCATAGCGCCTGGACACTACTTCCGAGAATTTCGCACCTTATTTGGGCTTCATGATTATAAAATATTCAAGTTCTCTTTATTCCTATATAGGACTTGATATCAAAATATTCTGTTTTATGGTGCTTTAAGCAAAGTCCTAGAGAGGACCTATCCATGACGCAGAAACCGCTGCGGGTTGTCCCCGGCAGTAAATCAGGTGGAGCCAAGGCCAAACACCGCAGGATCTCCGAAGAGATCCTGAGCGCCATCGAAGACGGGCGCTGGGTGCCTGGCGACCGCCTGCCCGCCGAAGACCAGCTCGCCGTTGAAATGAAAGCCAGCCTGGGGACGGTACAGCGCGCCTTGCGTTCGCTGGTGCAGATGGGAGTGGTCGAGCGCCATCACGGCCGCGGCACTTTCGTGACCGGAGCCCGTGCCCAGGAAGGCCAGTTGCAGCACTTCCGCTTCATGGCCGAGGGCGGCACGCGGCTTCTGCCGGTCTATTTCAAGATTGTCGGCATCGAAACCATCCGCGAGAGCGGTCCCTGGAGCAGTTTCTTCGGTGAGCGTGAGGACAACTACATTCACATCCAACGTCTGGTGAATGTGAATGACGAATTCGATGTCTTCAGCGAGATCTATCTGCCCGCCAGCCGCTTTTCCGAAATCGCCGGCATGAGCGAAGCGACCCTGAACGGCGTTTCCTTCCGCGACTTTCTGGCCGAGCGTTTCAACGCGCCGACAATCAACACGCAACAGACCATGGCCTGCCAGCCCCTGCCGCCCCGGGTGACACGGACGCTGAATGTGCCGCACGGCCAATACGGCATCGTCTGGTCGATTGGCGGACTGAGCTACCGCAACGCGCCGATTACCTGGCAGCGGATATTCGTGCCGCCGAGCGACCGGGTGATCGAAATCGTTCCCACGAGCGCGGCCGAGCAGTCTCCGCTGCAGGAAGTTTTTTGAAATGACGGCGCCCGTCAGGGCGCCGGAGAGAAAAACGAGAATGGGCGGTGAAGCCCATCACGCGGATTTTTCAAACGCAGACAGGAGCACCTTCCATGAACCTGACCTTACCTTCTTCCCGCAGCTTGACCGGCAAGCTGTTTCGGGCTGCGCGAACCGCCGTTGCGGCTGGTTCCCTCGGCCTGATGACCCTGAGCGCTGCCGGCGCCGAAGACTATCCGGAATTGACCCTGAAATTCGGGCATCCCTATAACGAAAACCATCCGCTCGCCAAAGGCGCGCAGAAATTCGCCGACGAAATCGGCGAAAAGACCGGCGGAAAGATCACGATCCAGGTCTATCCGAACAGCACCATCGGCTCGTCCCGCGAACTCGTGGAAGCCGCGCAGATCGGCGTGGTCGACTTCGCGCTCGTGCCGACCACCAATGTGGCGAGCTTCTATTCGCCGCTGGACATCTTCTACCTGCCATTTCTCTTTCGCGACAGCGAGCACGCCTATGCGGTGTCCGACGGACCGGTCGGCCAGTCGCTTTATGAGGGCCTGCAGAAGGTGACCGGTATCCACACGCTCGCGATGTATGAGAGCGGGTTCCGCACGATCACGACCCGCGACAAGAAAATCGAGATGCCTGACGACATGAAAGGCGTCAAGTTCCGCGTCGTGAACAACCCGCTCAACGTGGCCACTTTCAAGGCCCTGGGCGCCAACCCGACGCCAATGGCGCTCTCGGAAGTCTTCACCGGCCTGCAACAGGGCACGGTCGACGGACAGGATAACCCGGTCGGCAACGTCAAGGCTTTCGGTTTCGACAAGGTCCAGGGCAACATCACGCTATCCCGCCATCAGTGGGCGGGCATCATGTTCCTGGCCAGCGACAAGCTGTGGCAGTCGGCCCCGGACGGTGTGAAAGAGCTGTTCACGGAAACCGCCCTTGAGACCCAGGACTGGGAGCGCGAAGCCCTGAATGCGGTGGAAGCGTCCTATCTGAAGGAAATGGAAAGCGACGGAATGACGGTCACCCGCCTGACCCCGGAGCAGGCCGCGGCCTTCCAGGCGGCCATGGAGCCGGTCTGGGATGAATACCGTGAGAAGATCGGCGCGGATCTTATCCAGTCCGCGGTCGACACGAAGTAAGCGGCGAAACCACCGGCAGGGAAACTCAAAACATGCAGGTCATCAAGAAATTCCTCGACCTCTCCGAGTCCGCCCTGTCGGTGGTGTGCGTCCTGAGCTTCGCCGCGATGTTCGTTCTCGGCATCGCGACGGTGGTCTTCCGCTTCATCATCGAGAGTTCGCTGGCCTTTCCCGACGAGCTCATCCGTTATCTCTTCATCTGGATGATCAGCCTCGGGTCGGCCGTTGCCCTGAGGCGAAACCTTCACGCGGCGATCGGGGTGGTCGTTTCCCATCTTCCCCTCGGGCTGCACCGCACCGCGGTTTTGAGCGCCACGCTGCTCGGCATCGTTTTCTTCGCGCTGATCCTGGTCAACGGCTTGCGGCTGACCCTGCGGGTTCAACCGCAGATCTCCCCCGCGCTGGAAATCTCCATGGCCTGGGTTTACGGCGCCATTCCCGTCGGAATGGCCTTTCTCATCCTCTATTCGCTGGAACTGACCGTGAAGCAGCTCAGGGCGCCCGCCGCCGAGCTTCTTTCCGAAGGCCAGTAATACCAAAGGGCGTTGATTATGCCCCATCACAGCCGGAACCGGTAGACAGCCATGGTAACAGCCGCGATTTTTGGATCTCTTATACTGCTCATGCTCATCCGCACGCCGATCGCGGTGGCGCTGGGCCTGTCGAGTGTCCTGGGGCTGATACTCAGCGGCATCGATCTGCAGATCGCCGCGCAGCGCATGCTGTCGACGAACAATTCCTTCCCGCTGCTGGCCATTCCGTTTTTCATCCTCGCCGGTGAAATCATGTCGACGGGCGGCATGTCCCGCCGGCTGGTCAATTTCGCGGGCTCCCTGGTCGGACACCTGACCGGCGGGCTCGGGGCGGTCGCCATTCTCGGCTCGAGTTTCTTCGCCGCGCTTTCCGGGTCGAACGCGGCCACGGTCGCAGCCATCGGCGGGGTGATGAACGGACCGATGGAGGAAAAGGGCTACCGCCCGCAATACACCGCCGCCACCATAGCCGCGGCCGGCGTGACGGGAATGATCATTCCACCGAGCATCCTGCTCATTCTATATGGCGTCGTCAGCGGGGTTTCCATCGCCGACCTCTTCCTCGCGGGCATGGCGCCGGGGATCGTGATCTGTATCAGCATGCTGGCACTGAACTGGTTCCTCACCCGGCGGGACGGCATCGAGAAGACCGAGTTCCAGGGCCTGCCGGGCATTTGGGACAGCTTCCGCGCCGCCTTCCTGCCGCTTCTCATGCCGGTCATCATCCTCTCCGGCATTTACGGCGGCGTTTTCACGCCGACCGAGGCAGCCATCGTCGCCGTGCTCTACGGCCTGATCGTCGGCTGCCTCTACAGGGAGCTGACGCTGGCGGATCTCTACAGAGCCTTCTACAAGGCGGTCCTGTCCTCCGCCGTCGTGATGTTCATCATGAACGCTGCCGGGGTCTTTGCCTGGCTGATCACGATCAACCAGATCCCGCAAAGCATTTCCGCCTATCTGGCCGAAGTCGCGGGCGGACCGATCGTCTACCTGCTTCTGGTGAATGTCTTCCTGCTGTTCGTCGGCTGCATCATGAACGCCGCCGCCGCCATCGTGATCTTCACCTCCATCCTTTATCCGGCCGCCATGAGCTTCGGTATCGACCCGGTGCTTTTCGGCATCATCGTCTCGGTGAACCTCAGCATCGGCACCGTCACGCCGCCGCTCGGCGTCGATCTGTTCATCGCCTCGGCGATCACCAAGGTTCCCATCGAGAAGATCGTGACCGCTATCTGGCCCTATATCGGCGTGCTGCTCCTCGATCTTGTGATCATTACCTACTACCCGCCCATTTCCCTGTTTCTTGTCTGGCTGTTCGGCTGAGCGTTCGCGAATGCAACCGCCCATTCAGCCGATTGAAAAAGAAGGTTTCAAATGTCCGTCAGCCCATCAGCGACCGATTGCCAGGACCGCCCCTGGGAGGCCATGAACAGCGGAGTGATCCGCGACCCGATCGCCCCTTCCCTTCTCGGACACGCGGCAATCACGCCGGCCGGCGAATTCGTCGCGGGATCTTATGCGTCTTTCACCCTTGTCTATACGGCGGGCACCTTCGGCATCGACGATTCCGGCAGCCTGAGGGTTTGCTTCCGCTTCGCATCCGATCAGGGCAACCCTCAGTTCGACGATCCGTCCGGCGCCAACTATTGCACCGTGGAAGCATCCAACGGGGCCGTCCTGCAGCTTCGCTGGGATCCGAAAGGCAATGTACGCCCCTGGGACCGTACGCTCTGGATCAAGGTGGTGAAGGGCTTCCTGCAGGAGGGCGACAGCATCACCATCCGCTTCGGCGTCACGGATCACGGCGGTCCGGGCATGCGGCTGCAGACCTTTTGCGAAGACACGTTTGAGTTCAGGGTGCTGGTCGACCCCATCGCCACCTTCAATTTCCAGACCCTGCCGGTGCAGCCGATGATCTCCATCGTTCCGGGACCGGCTGTGAAATTCGCCGCCGTCATGCCGACCCTGCGCCGGCCGGGCGAGACGTTTTCGCTGAAAATCAAGGGCGAGGACAAATGGGGCAACCCGACGGACCGCTGTTCCGGCAAACTGTATCTGGAAGCCGAGGGCGCGATTGCCGGACTGCCGGACTGCGTCGAGATGGCGGAAGGAACGTTCGGCGTCACGATCGACGGTCTTTCCCTGAAAGAGCCCGGCAAGGCCGCCGTGGTCATCAGAGATGAAAGCGGCCGCCTCGTCGCGCGGACCAACCCGGTGATCGCCGAAGACCGGGAACTGGTGCACTTCTGGGGCGACATGCACGGCCAGTCGGAAGAGACTATCGGCACCAACAGCGCGCGCGGCTATTTCGCCTTCGCCCGCGACAAGGCCTGGGTCGATGCCTGCGGCCACCAGGGCAATGATTTCCAGATCACCGACTTGTTCTGGGCCGAGCTGAACCGCATCACCGCCGAATTCGATGACCCGGGCACCTTCGTTGCTATGCCGGGCTACGAGTGGTCCGGGAACACCGCCCTGGGCGGTGACCGGAACGTCTTCTTTCCGACCGACGACCGCATTATCCGGCGCTCCTCCCACGCGCTTGTCGAAGACACGACAACAGCCGATACCGACTGTTTCACCGCCGGGGAACTGTTTCGGGCCTTTGCCGAGAACGGCGAGACCGACGTGGTCTGTTACGCCCATTGCGGCGGACGCTATGCCGATATCGGCCTTGCGCATGACGGGCGCTTCGAAAGATCGGTTGAGGTCCATTCCTCCTGGGGAACCTTCGAATGGTTGCTGCACGATGCGCTGAAGTTCGGTTACCGCGTCGGTGTGGTGTGTAATTCGGACGGGCACAAGGGCCGTCCCGGCGCCAGCTATCCCGGAGCCGGCAAGTTCGGCGCCATCGGCGGGCTCTCCTGTTTCCACACGGCGGAGCTGAGCCGCGAGGCGCTGCTCGACTGCATGCGCAAGCGGCGCCATTACGGCACCACCGGCGGCGATGGCGGACGCATGGCGATCAGCGTCGAGGCGCGTTTCAGCAAAGACGCCGCTCTCTATCACGATGACCCGAAGTTGTTCGACAGCACGCCGGTTTCCACGCGCACGGCGATGATGGGCGATATCGTTGAACTGCCCTCCGGCGAGATGGAACTGAATGTCGCCGTCGACAGCAATTCACCGATCCTGAAGGTCGATCTCTTCAACGGGCTCGAGCTGGTGGAGACCATTCGCCCCTATTCGGAAGAGGACCTGGGCGCGCGCCTGCGGCTTCATTGGGAAGGGGCGGAATACCGCGGCCGGTTCCGGGAAGTCATCTGGGACGGAACGGCGACGGTTTCCGGGAACAATATCACGGACATCACCCCGATCAATTTCTTCAACCCGGACAAGACGATCGACGTCGTCAAGGCGGCGGAGGTCACCTGGAAGGCTTTGACGACCGGAAATTTCGGCGGTGCCGACCTTTATCTGGAGGCCGCAGCGGAGGGAATGATTTCGGTAAAGACACCGCTGGTGTCCTTCGTTCTGCCGATAGCCGAAATCGGACAGGACGAGCTGGTCTTCGATGCGTCCGGAGAGTTGCCGCGTTTCCTGAAGATCAGCCGGCTGCCATCGGCCAATCCGCACCGCTCCCTCACCTTCTCCCGGCCCGTTGCGTTGAAGGCCAAAGGGGACAACCCGCTCTATATCCGCGTCGAGCTCGAGGACGGCACCCGCGCCTGGACAAGCCCGATGTATATCTATCGGTCGAATTGAGAGAATGAGTCCGGCGGGAGGAAGATCACCGGCTTGAAGAGAGACGTTCCGGACGCTCCGGAGCGTCGCCCTTATGTCCTGAACGGACCCACCTGGGAATGGTACAGACGAGTGGGTTCGAACCACCGACCTTCGGAGCCACAATCCGACGCTCTAACCAACTGAGCTACGTCTGCTTAAAGACATTCAAGGCGGCGCGGAACCTGCTGGCCCGGACCACCGTTTGCAAGGGCGTCTTCTAACCCCGTTTCCCCAAACCGGCAAGTCTGAATTTTCTGAAAAAAACGGTCTGTTGAAAAGCAAATGCCCGGGGAAAACCCCGGGCATGGTATCTGATTGCCGTCTTGAACGCGCGGTTCAAAAGGCTCAGTGAACCTTCATTTCCTTGAAGGACTTTTCGAAAGCTTCCTTGACCGGAGCGGAAACGTCGGTACCAAGCTTGGTTGCCAGTTCCTGCATCTCTTTGGTCTGGGTGCTCAGCGCGTCGAACTGCGAACGTGCGAACGTGGACTGCAGTTCGATGGCTTCCGCCACGGATTTCGCGGACATGATGTCCTTGAAAAAAGTGAATGCCGCGTCGGCATTGGCCTTGGCCGCATCGGCAGCCTTATGGTTGAATTCGACGACGCCCTGGCGGGACGTTTCGAACGTGTCTTCCATCAGGTCGGTTGCGTCTTCAGCAGCGGTTTTCACCTTTGCATATGTGTCACGCGCGCTCTCGATGCCTTTTTCGGTGGCTTCACGGAACGCGGCGGGGACTTCCATCTTCGGCATCGCGAAAGCTTCGAAGTCGGGGAATGCAACGCCGGCAGGGCCAGCTTTTGCTTTGGTGGCGCGTGCTTTCGGGGCCGGTTTGGCTGTCGTGGTGGTCTCAGTCATGATCTCATCTCCTTGAGTTCGGATGCGATCATTGGTGTGTTTTCTTTCCGCCGATACGTGTGTCGGCGGACCCTGTCGTCATCCGCAGCCTCTACATAATGGATCCTTTGCTGCATTGCAACATTTTTTTGCAGTGCACAATAAAATAAATTCAGGAAATGCGCGGAAAAATCGTGGTTCCATGCGCGGATGGCAGAGTTTCATTCTACCCTGGGGGAGGCCCCCGTCACGCGCGCCCCGTAGGGGAGCGTGTTTGAAAGTACTACAACTGGAACATGCAGTCTACAGGCTTGCGCCAGATAGTATCGCGCAGGGTGATCGCCCCCTGCCCGGGTTGACCGGTTCCGGGCGGGGTGACCGCACCCTGCCCGGGATGACCGGCTCCGGGCGGGGTGACAGCACCCTGCCCGGGATGACCGGCTCCGGGCCGCGGATTATTTTTTCTGAGATGCCTTGGCCGCGTCCTGGACGGCCTTGGTGGCCGAGTTCGAGAACTCGCGCGCCTGCTCGCCGAGGTTTTCCATCTGGCTGCGCAGATAATCCTGCTGAAGCTTCATCATGTCCTCGAGATTATTCGCCTTCACGAGTTGCTGTGCGAACTTGAACGCGGCGTCGACGTGCTCCTCGGCGTAGGTCAGAGCCTTCTTGTTGACATCGGTGGCTCCGGCCTGCACGACGCTGGCGCTGTCTTCCACATTGGAAACCGCTTTTTGGGTCGCTCCCATGAAATCGTCGAATGCCTTGCGTGCCTGGTCGACGCTCTTGTCGGCGAATTCACGCATCTGATCGGGAATGTCGAAACCGTTCTTGTCAGTGCTCATGTCGGCGCTCCTCGGGTCGCAGGATGATAGGTGTGTGGAAATCCTGAACTCGTTTCCTGCCAAAAATACGTAACATGGTGATGGCGATCCGGCAAACTTGTGTCTTTGGACAAGGCCCCGGCAAACAGTTTGAAACTGTATGGAGGAATTTATTCGCATACGAAGCGAAAAGTTGCCGGAAGCCGTCCGGTTTTCAACGCCCTGAACTCCTCTGTTGAAGGATAATTTCGCCCTGTCGCGACCAGGTGCGAAAACGGCTTTCACCCGCCACACCAGTTCAGTCTGCTTGCCAGGGCGTGACTACCAGGCGGTCCGGTGAAGCAAACTGTCCGCCCCTTGTGGTTCCGCTACGTCGTTTCGAAGCGCCTGGTGGGGCGCCTTCACAGAGGCAAAATCCGTCTTGTGTCCGTTACAGGTTCATCGTCCGGATTAACCACGCCTTCATGTAAGCCCTTTTACAACCGTGCTTTACGTGGACGACGCGTGAGTTTGCTTGTATTAACGGGTTGTTTACCACTGCAGGCAGATCCGGCAGCCGCGTGCACCGTAAACCGGTGTTGCAGACCAGTTTGGAGCAGAGCCATGGACAATCAGACCCAATCATTCCTGGAACTGAGTGCCATGGATGATCTGGTTCAGCTTGTTGCCGACAAAAGAGCAGCCTGGCTCTGGTCGGCAGACGGTGCTCGCATCCTTTGGGCAAATGCCGCCGGTGCGTCGTTCTTTTCCGCCTCCGCCGTTTCCGATCTTGCCGGACTAAGCTCCCTTGAGCGTTCTCCGGCGCGTCCGCATATTGCCCGCATCGCGCAATCCGGTCCCACAGACAAGTTCAGCATCGACCGGCTCCGGTTCTACCGGGGTCTGCGGGTCATGCTGCTGACCTGCCAGTGCAGGCGGGTCGAGCTGGAAAGCGGAGAAACCGCGGCCCTGATCGTCTGCGGTGACAAGGGACTTGTCTCGACACGCGAGCCGGTCCCGGCTTTCGCGCATCTGCTGACGGGTGCCGGGACGACGGTTTTCCTGACCTCCGGCGGTGCGGTCGAAGAGCGCCTTGGCGAGCTGCAAGGCGCACCCGAGGATCCCGATCTGCCACAGGATCAGAAGGCCCTGTTCGGCCCGCTGGAACTTGATGGCGGTTTCCATGAAGGTGTCGTGCTGGAGGTTTCGTCCGGCCGGAGACTGATCGTTCTGGACAATGCTCCCCTGGCGGACGAAATGCCCGAAGAGCCGGACGCGACCGACAGCGACGTTGCCCCGCATGCGCCGGACCCGGTGCTTTCGGCGACCGTTTCCGACGATATTGCCGATGAACCGGAGGAGACCGGCAGCGGTGCTTCCGAAGACGCCGGCGCGCGGGAAGCGTCAGAAGAAGACATCGCCGCCGACAATACGTCTTCCGGAACCTTCGCGGAGGAAGCCGGTCCGACGTCGGACGCCGTAGACGACCGGGAAAGAGAACACACCGGCGATGACGAGCAGGAAGGCGCGCCCGGGCCCGACAGCGCCGCCGGTATTGAAAACGAACCGCGCCTTCCATCCGCGGAAACCGCAGACGAAGACCAGCCCTTTGATCAGGGCACACGGGAAGAGATCCCGGCCATTGTCCCGAACACGGCCGACGAGAGCGAACATGTGGCCGGTTCGGACAACGCCGCACCTCATGGCGAGACCGAAGAAGACGCCGGGCTGGACGCAGGCTCGGAGGTCGCGGCGGAAGAGGACGGCCTGCGCGCGGCTGCCGATCTTTCAGAGCAACAGCCGGTCGCCGCAGAAGACGAGGTGTTTGTCTTCCGTCCGCGCCGGCGTCCGGTCCGCTTCGCGTGGAAGATGGACATCGACCAGCGCTTCACCTTTCTGTCGGACGAATTCGCCGAGGTGCTCGGCCCCGAGGCGACCGATATCGTCGGTCTGACCTGGGAAGAGGTCTCGGCAAAATTCGAGCTGGATCCACGCGGCAACATTGCTCGGGCGCTCGACCGCCGCGACACGTGGAGCGGCAAGACCGTCAGCTGGCCGGTGAGCGGCGCCCCCCTCCGGATTCCGGTGGACATGGCGGCCCTGCCCGCCTTTGACCGCAACCGGAAATTCGAGGGTTATCGAGGCTTCGGCGTCTGCCGGACCGCCGATGCGGTTGAAGTCAAGGACATCCTCCTGAGCCCGGCCCTGGCCGCCTTCGACGAGACATTTGCCGCGGAGCCCGAAGCCGAAGATCCGCTGTCCGACAACGGGGGCGACGAAACGGCGGAAGAAACCGGCATCGCGGAGCCGGACCTCGAAACCGGCACCGATGAGACGCCTGTTGACGAGGATGTGGCCGGCACCGCCGGATCAGAACCTCATACCGTGGGCCCGACAAACGAGAGCCCGGATACGGAAGCGCCGGACGAGACCCTGGACGAAGAGGAAGGCATCGAGGACGAGAGTGTCAGCGAAGTCCACACTCCCTCTGCCGAGACTTCTTCAGCGGAAGCCGCCGCGCAGGAAGCTGCCGACGCGCCGAAAGACAGCCTGGCCGATTTGAAACCTGCCCAGCCCGATAGCTTCGGCGGCAAGACGTTTCTCGGCGCCAGCGCTGCCGCCCTTGTAGGGTCCCTTGCCAGATTCACCGGGACGCCCGCATCGAAGCAAACCGGCAGGCAGGTGGAAGAGGCGTCAAAGCCGCGGCAGCCTGAGGAGAACGCCGAGGATAACGAGGACACGCGGCGTGTCGCGGCCTCCCTGGACGACAAGCTGAAAGCGCTTGAGACCGGCACCACCCATTCGGACACGGCGGCTTCTGCCGGAACCGAAGCGGCTGCCGTGGATGCTGCAGGAAACGAAGATCCGGACGGTGACGCCGAAGAAAATGATGCAGCGGCGGACACAAGTGTCCCGGATCTTTCGGAATCGGAAGTTTCGACGAAGGAAGCCGCGCCTTCCGCCGAAGAGGGCCCTGAAGAAGCCCCTGACGGCGAGGAGCGGCGGCCGGCCGGCGACGAACCAACCGGAATTGCCGGTCCCGCGGCGCTGGAACCTGCGGAAATAGAAAGCGCGGTCAGGTCACTGGCAAAAAACTACGACTTGGCGAAAAAGAAGTCGCGCGATCTGTTTGACGAAGAGTACGCGATCTCAAGCGGTACATCCACGTCCGCACAAGAACAGGACAATGGCTCCGCAGGGACGGAGGTCGCCGCCGGAACCCCTGTTGAAGACGCTGTGGAGGACGAACCGTTCGAACCGGTTCCCCCCCTGGAAGATGCCCATTTTGACATCATCGAAGAGGATGGCCGCAGAATTGAAGAAGTGGCCGCTGAGCTGGATACGGATGGCGGCAGCACCGACGAACGTGAATTTTATGAAGAAACCGCTGCGTTTGTAGAAGAAGAGACAGAGGACGCGCCGGAACCCGAAAAGCCGACCGGGCAGGTCATACCACTCGCGACCGCGAGACCCCGTGTCGTCCCGGTCGATACGTCCGGCCTTTCGCGCCCGGAACGCCAGGCGTTCCGCAAGATCGCGGAGGCCCTCGGCGCCCGGCTGGAAGGTGACCTTGTCGATTTTGAAGGTTCCGATGGTGCGGAGATCGATGACCTGCCGCCCGAAGAGCCGGAAGCCGGCCCGATCGATCCGAGCCTGCTCGACCGGCTGCCGATCGGCATCGCGGTCGTCCATGGCCGCGAAGTGCTCTATGCCAACAAGGTCCTTCTCGGCATGCTCGGCTACAGGTCGGTTGCGACGCTTTGCGAGGCCGGCGGCCTGGAGGCGCTGTTCATCGACGACACCGAAGATCTGCCCGACGCAGTCGGTATGGACGGTGAAGTCGATGAATCGATGAAGCTGCGTCTGGCCGGCGGCGGTGTGCTGACCGTCGATGCCCACATGCATTCCGTCCCGTGGAACGGCAGCCACGGTCTGATGATCTCCATAACGGAGCGCCAGGTCAAACAGGCGCCCGTGGCCGCCGCCCCGCAGGCCGCACCGAATTTCTTCGCCGAGGTGCGCTCCGAACTGGAAAGTGCCCGCGGCCAGATCGCCGAGATGGACACGATCCTGGAAACGGCGACGGACGGCGTCCTGGTTCTCGACCAGATAGGCAACATCCTGAAGGTCAACGGCTCCGCCGAAGCGTTGTTCAGCGCGAACCGCTCCGACATGATCGGTGCGCCGTTCACCGAATTTCTGGCGCCCGAGAGCCACCGGGCCGCGGCCGACTATCTGGACGGTCTCACGCGCAACGGCGTCGCCAGCATCCTGAACGACGGGCGGGAAGTGCTCGGCAAGGTTCCCTCAGGCGGCCTCATTCCGCTCTTCATGACCATAGGCCGGATTACCAACAACAAGGACGACGCGAAATACTGCGCGGTCCTGCGGGACATCACACAGTGGAAGACCGCGGAAGAGGAACTGACCCAGGCCAAGCGTCAGGCGGAGAATGCCAGTTCGCAGAAATCCGATTTCCTGGCCAAGATCAGCCACGAAATCCGCACGCCTTTGAACGCGATCATCGGATTTTCCGAAGTCATGATGGAAGAGCGGTTCGGCCCGATCGGCAACGACCGCTACAAGGACTACCTGAAGGATATCCGCACGTCGGGCTCGCATATCATGAGCCTGATCAACGATCTTCTGGATCTCTCCAAGATCGAGGCCGGCAAGCTGGACCTGAAGTTCTCGGCGGTCTCGACCAATGACGTGATCAACGAATGCGTGGCGCTGATGCAGCCCCAGGCAAACCGGGAACGGGTCATCATTCGCGCCAGCCTGCCCGATTCCGTGCCGGACGTGGTGGCCGATCCGCGCTCCCTGCGCCAGATCGTGCTCAATCTTCTGTCCAACGCGATCAAATACAACAAGTCCGGCGGCCAGGTGATCCTGTCCACGGCGCTGGAAAGCAACGGTGAAGTGGCGCTCAGGGTCCGCGACACCGGAACCGGCATGACCGCGAAACAGCTGGCGGCTGCCCTTGAACCGTTCCGCCAGCTTCATACCGCGAGCCGCGGCGGCGGCACGGGCCTGGGACTGCCGCTGACCAAGGCGCTGGTCGAAGCCAACCGGGCGAGCTTTCATATCGACTCCACACCGGATCAAGGCACGCTCGTGGAGATCGTCTTTCCAACGCAGCGGGTCCTGTCGGAATAAAAGCCAACACTGCTCTTCAGTCTGCTGCGGCCGATCTCCGGATCGCCGAAGGGGCGTGATCAAACATTTTCGTGATCGCGCCCGGACGGGCGTCCGCCTGGGGAACAAAAGCTGATATTTAAACTCTTGTTTTCGTACCGCTTTTCCGAAATATAGTGGAATGTAATTCTCCAGTTAGTTTTGAATAATTCTAAACTATTGATTTTACTTAATTTATTGACTGAGAACACCCTTTCCGACATATTCGCGCCCAACAGCCGCACCATTTTTGCCGTTGCGGCATGCGGCCGGATTTTTGGGAGTAAAACATGCGTGCCTCGTTCCAAGCACTCACCGGTGCCCTCGCCCTGACTTCGGCGGCGTTCGCAGCCGTTCCAGCGTCCGCCGATGGTGAAGTGAACATCTATTCATACCGTCAGCCGTTTCTGATTCAGCCGCTTCTGGAAGCGTTCACGGCTGAGACCGGCATCGAAACCAATGTCGTCTTCGCCTCCAAGGGCCTTGGGGAACGGATTTCCGCGGAAGGCAAGAATTCACCGGCCGATATTCTCCTGACTGTCGATATCGGTCGGCTGGATGGCGCCAAACAGCTTGGCATTACCCAGCCGGTGGTCTCAGAGACCGTCAACGGGAATATTCCCGAACATTTTCGCGATCCGGACGGGCACTGGATCGGCCTGACAAGCCGGGCGCGTATCGTTTACGCCTCCAGGGACAGGGTCGACCAGGACACGATCACCTACGAGGACCTCGCCGATCCGAAGTGGAAGGGCCGTGTGTGCACCCGCTCCGGACAGCATGATTATACCATCGGTCTGATCGCCTCGATGATTGCCCATCACGGTGAGGAAAAGACGGAAGAATGGCTCGCGGACGTCCGCGACAACCTTGCCCGCAAGCCGGCCGGCAACGACCGGGCCCAGGTTCAGGCGATATACGCCGGAGAATGCGACATCGCGCTCGGCAACACCTATTACATGGGCCTGATGGAGACCAACGAGAAAGAGCCCGAGCAGCAGGAGTGGGCAAACAGCGTTCGCGTGCTGTTCCCCAATGCCGCGGGCCGTGGCAGCCACGTCAACCTTTCCGGCGTGGTTTTGACGAAATACGCTCCCAACAAGGACAATGCGATCAAACTGATCGAGTTCCTGTCCTCCGAGGAGGCTCAAAGGCTCTACGCGGAAACCAACTTCGAATATCCGGTCACTCCGGGTGTGCCGGTGGCCGAACGCGTTCAGAACTGGGGTGAACTGAAGCCCGACACATTGCCACTGGCGGAAATTGCGAAGCAGCGCAAAGCCGCAAGCGAGCTGGTGGACAAGGTCGGATTTGACGACGGTCCGGCCTCCTGAAGACCGAAAATCCTTCTATCAGTGGAAAGCGCCGTTTCGCGACGGCGCTTTTTGCATTTTGAATGCATTTGCCTTTAGGTGATCTGATTGTTGTCACGCCCCATAACCAAGAAACAGTACCGCCTTGCTGCGAACGCCCTCCCTCACCTTTTCTGACCGCTTCTGGCAGGCTGCGGCGCTTGGTATCGCAGCGATGGTCCTGCTGCCACTGGGCGCGATTTTCTGGATTTCGCTGACACCGGCCGGGGATGTCTGGAGCCACTTGCTGCAGACCGTTCTGCCAGGAGCGCTGTGGACCACACTGCTGCTGATGCTCGGCGTCGGGCTGATCACCAGCGTTACGGGTGTCGGCACGGCCTGGCTGGTGACCATGTGCAATTTCCCGGGACGCCGGACCCTCGACTGGGCGCTTCTGGTACCGCTTGCCGTCCCGACCTACATCGTCGCCTTTTCCTATGTGGAGGTTCTCGAATATACCGGCCCCGTCCAGGGCCTGATCCGCGATATCTTCGGCTTCACGACCTCGCGCGACTACTGGTTTCCGGAAATCCGCTCGCTGGGCGGCGCCATCTTCGTCATGGGCGTGGTGCTCTACCCTTATGTCTATCTCACCACCAGAGCCAGTTTTCTCGTCCAGTCGGCTTCGACACTGGATGTGTCCCGCACCCTCGGGGCATCGCCCTACCGCCTGTTCTTCCGCATCGCGCTGCCGCTCGCCCGGCCGGCGATCGCGATCGGCATCTCGCTGGCGCTGATGGAATGCCTCAACGATATCGGCGCGGTCACCTTTTTCGGCGTCAGAACCCTGACCTTCTCCGTCTATGACACATGGCTGAACCGCTCCAGCCTGGGCGGTGCCGCCCAACTCGCGCTGGCCATGCTGCTGATGGTGTTTCTGCTGCTCTGGCTGGAACGGTTCGGGCGCCGCAAACAGCGGTTCGACGCGGGAGGCGGCAGCAAAAGCCACCCACCGACGCGCTTCGACCTGCGCGGATGGCAGGCCCTGCTTGCGTTTGCGCTGTGCCTGCTTCCCATCCTTCTCGGGTTTGTCGTTCCAGGTCTTCTTCTGGCCGACCGGGCCAGCCGGCGGCTGGACGAATTCTTGTCCGGCGGGTTTCTGGAAACCGCCTGGAACAGTTTCAGCCTCGCCGCCGTCGCCGCGCTCCTCACCGTCGTCATTTCCGTTTCGCTGGCCTATGCGCTGCGCCTCAACAACAAGGGAGCCTTGCGCACAGCCGTGCGCCTTGCCTCCATCGGCTATGCGATACCGGGAACGGTGCTTGCGATCGGCATCCTTGTTCCGCTCGCCCAATTCGACAATTTCCTCGACGGCCGCATGGAGGCCTGGTTCGGCGTCAATACCGGCCTGCTGCTGCTGGGGAGCGGCACGGGCCTGGTCTACGCCTACGTGGTGCGTTTTCTCGCCGTTTCCTACGGCCAGGTGGAAGGCGGCTTCGGCCGGATCACGCCGCATCTTGACATGGCGGCGCGAACCCTTGGCCGCGACAGCCGCCAGACCCTCAGTCAGATACATCTGCCTATCCTGAAACCCGTGCTGCTGTCCGCCGCGCTGCTCAGCTTTGTCGACTGCATGAAAGAACTTCCGGCGACGATCCTCCTCAGGCCTTTCAATTTCGAGACCCTGGCGACCACCGTCTTCGCGGCGGCTTCCCGCGAGGCCTTCGAGGAAGCCGCCCTGCCCTCGCTGGCGATCGTGCTCGTCGGCCTCATTCCCGTCATCTATCTCGCCCGCTCCAGCGCCTCCTCGTTCCGGACGAAACATTCAAAACGGCAGCCCGGCCCCGTGGTCTGAACAGCCGCGGCGCCGCAGCGCCTTGACAGCACCGGGTCAAATCGCCCCAATGGCGGCACTGCAGGAGCCTTTCCTGTTCGCATCATCCCGGGACAGATTTTCGATGGAAAAAAAACACCAGATCAATCTTTGGTACGCCTTCATAGCCATGATGATGGTGTTCCTCTTCCAGAGCTGGTGGACCACCTACAAGACCGTCGAGCCCATCCCCTACAGCGAGTTCGAGCAGAATCTCAAAGACGGGAAGATCGATGAGATCGCGATTGACCAAAACACCATCAGGGGCAAGTTCAAGGATCCTCTGAAGGACGGCAAACAGTATTTCGTCACCACCCGCGTCGACATGCCGCTTGCCGACGAACTCAGCAAATACGACGTCAAGTTCACCGGCGTCGTGCAGAGCACGCTTTTGCGGGACATCCTCTCCTGGGTCCTGCCAGTGCTGCTGCTGTTTGGCCTGTGGATGTTCTTCATTCGCCGGCTGGCGGAAAAGCAGGGCTTCGGCGGCATGATGACCGTCGGCAAATCCAAGGCAAAGGTCTTTGTCGAAACCGATGTCTCCGTGCGCTTTGAAAACGTCGCCGGTGTCGACGAGGCCAAGCGCGAACTGCAGGAAGTCGTTGATTTTCTGCAGGACCCCGCCTCCTACGGCCGCCTCGGCGCGCATGTTCCCAAGGGTATCCTGCTGGTCGGTCCTCCGGGGACCGGCAAGACGCTGATGGCGCGCGCGGTTGCCGGTGAAGCCGGTGTTCCCTTCTTCTCGATTTCCGGATCCGAATTCGTCGAGATGTTTGTCGGTGTCGGGGCTGCACGGGTGCGCGATCTCTTCGAGCAGGCCCGCAAGACGGCCCCGGCGATCATCTTCATTGACGAGCTCGACGCGCTCGGACGCGCTCGGGCAAGCGGCCCGATGGGGACAAATGACGAGAAGGAACAGACGCTCAACCAGCTCCTGACCGAACTGGACGGTTTCGATCCGTCCAGCGGCATTATCCTGCTGGCGGCCACCAACCGTCCGGAAATCCTCGACCCCGCCTTGTTGCGCGCCGGACGGTTCGACCGGCAAGTGCTTGTCGACCGCCCGGACAAATCGGGCCGCCGGGCAATCCTGGACGTGCATGTCAAGAAGATCAAACTGCTGCCGGACACGAACCTCGATCAGGTCGCCCAGCTCACCACCGGCTTTTCCGGGGCGGACCTTGCGACCCTGGTGAACGAGGCGGCCCTGCTGGCGACGCGGCGGAACGCGGACGCGGTGACGCTGCAGGACTTCAACGAAGCCATCGAAAGGGTCGTCGCGGGGCTCGAAAAGCGCAGCAGGATCCTGTCGGACAAGGAACGCAAGACCGTCGCCTATCACGAGATGGGCCACGCTCTCGTCGCCGCAAATCTGGAGGGCTGCGATCCGGTGCACAAGATCTCGATCATTCCGCGCGGCATCGGCGCCCTGGGATACACCATGCAGCGGCCGACGGAAGACCGATTCCTGCTCGCCAGCAGGGACCTGGAGAACAGGATGACCGTTCTCATGGGCGGCCGGGCGGCGGAAGATATCGTCCTGGGAGAAATCTCCACAGGCGCGGCGGACGATTTGCAGAAGGTGACGGAAGTCGCCCGGGACATGGTTATGCGCTTTGGCATGGAAACCGCGCTCGGCAACCGCGTCTACACCACCCAGAGACAGAACTTTCTGGGACTGCCCGCGGGTGACGCTAGCGAAGTCTCGGAACTGACGCAGCGGGAAATCGACCTGGCGATCAAGGCCCGCGTGGAAGCCGCCTTCACCCACGCAAAGGAGTTGTTGAACGGTCACCGCAAGGAACTCGACGAAGGAGCGCGGCTGCTGCTCGCCAAGGAAACACTGACCGATCAGGAGTTCCCGGCGATACGCCCGATTTCCGAACGCGGAAAGCACGCCGCCGAATAGGCGGAAACGGTTCACACCAACCGTCGTCCGCGGTCGATGGGTATCTATCCGAGGGAGCTGGTATCAGGCCGCGAAATGCGACCCTGTCCGACCGGTGTTCCCGCGGTCCGCGGCGGAAGGCAAGGGCTGCAGAAATCCCCTTGACCAGCTTTCGAACCGGTCCGCGGGCATCGGGCGGGCAAAGAGGAAACCCTGAGCGGTGGTGCAGCCGTGTTCCTTCAGGAAGACATGCTGTTCCTCGGTCTCCACGCCTTCGGCGACCACTTCGTAGTTGAGGCTCTTTGCCATCGCGATGATCGTCTGGACAATCGAGCGGCTGTGATGATCCGCCGCCAGACGGCTGATGAAGCTGCGGTCGATCTTGAAGGTGTTGAACGGCAGGCGCTGCAGATGCGCCAGGCTGGAATAGCCGGTCCCGAAATCGTCAATGGCAAAAGTTATACCCGCCTCCAGAAGGGGTTTCGTGGTCTGCGAAACCCCTTCTGGATCCGCCATCGCCACGGTTTCGGTGACCTCAAACTGCAGCAGCTCCGCCGGAAAGCCGGTAAAGTTCAGGATTTCCAGAACACGCGCGGTAAAGCCCGGTTTTTCAAGCTGCCGAATGGAGACGTTCACGGCGATCGGCATCGACCGGCCCCGATCCAGCCAGGCACGGCCCTGCAGGCAGGCAAGTTCCATGACCCGGTCACCCAGTTTGGCGATCAGGCCGCTCTCCTCGGCGACATCGATGAAACAGCCGGGTGCCAGCATGCCCCGTTCGGGATGATCCCACCTGGCCAGCACCTCGGCGCCGACCACCTTCATGGAGGCGCAATCGATTTTCGGCTGGAAGACGATCCTGATCTCGTCGCGAAGAAGCGCCGTCTTCAGTTCCGCTTCCAGGCGGATGCGCTCGCGGGCGCGGGTATCGCTTTCGATCTCGTTGTAGAAGCAGGCACGATTGCCCCCGGTCCGCTTGGCGGCGTACATGGCGATATCGGCGTTCTTCAGGATGGCCGTATAGTCTTCGCCGTCGTCGGGATAAGTCGAAACGCCGATGCTGGCGCCGACGGCCATGGTGAGACCACTGATCTCCAGCGGCTGTTCCACGCATTGCACGAGATCTTCGGCCAGGGTGCGAATATCGGTTGCCGATTTTCCCTCAGGCATGACGATGGCAAACTCGTCGCCTCCCAGTCTTGCCACCAGCGGGGACAATCCCGCCGGCCCGTGCCCCACCGCGTCCGCGGTGGAGCCGGAACCGATTGCGGTCTCGAGCGGGTGACAGACCGTGTTCAGCAGACCGCGCAATCTCGCCGCCACCTCCTTCAAAAGCGCGTCTCCATGGTCGTGACCATAGCTGTCGTTGATGCGTTTGAAGCGATCCAGATCGACAAACAGAACCGACATCCGGTTCGGCTTGCCGTCCGGCGCGGTCATGTTGCCGTTAAAGTGCTGGCGGAAGCTTTCCCGGTTCGGCAGACGGGTGACCGGGTCCACGTAGGCCAGTTCGTGGATCCGGGCCATGTTGTTGCGGATGGTGGCGACCATGTCGCGATAGGCCCGGGCCAGAACACCGATCTCGTCCGTGCGTTCGACCGGAAACGGCGCATCGAAATTGCCGGCACTGACGGTATGCGCCGTCTGGGTGAGTTCCTTGATCGGCCTGACGAAGTTTTCCGCGAAGTGGAAAGTGACCGGTACGCAGAACACCAGCAGTACCAGCGTGATGACAATGTTCCTGCCCCAGATGGCGAACAGGATCCCGTCCACGGACGTTCGCGTCACGGAGACATATGCAACGCCCAGGACCTGATCGTCTTTCATGTCCCTTACGGGCAATGCTATTTCGACGCCCTTCCTGGACTGGTGCGTTTGTTCGATACCGGTATCGAACGCCATCTGCACCAGCGGCAGAGTTTCCAGATCGTCGAAATAACTGGTCGCCGGATCGCTGTCGATGGTCACGGCCCTGGCCGGATCGAGAACCTGTGCCAGTTCCACCACGCCGCTGGCGGCGATGCTTTCAAGTTCCTGCTCGAGAATGAGATAATGATGATTGGTGAGATGCGGAACCGCGAGGCGGCTGACGGTCGCGCCGATCGCCCTGGCGTCGGAGACAACCCGTTGCTCCTCGTCCTTCAGATCCAGATAGCTCGCCACCATGATCATGACGACGGAAAGTGCCACGAACAGACCCGCGACAAGCAGCACGAAGCGGGTCCGGAGACTGGGAAGCCAGGACGACAGGACTTCGATGAGTTTTGTGACTGTCCTTGGCGTTCCAGGCACGCGACACCCCCTGAGAATACGCCCGGAGGTTACACGACAATTCTTGAGGGCAAGTTGATCCCCCTGCAAATCGGCCTGGAGAAATCGTAAACACTACGCAATTTGTTAGCCAGTAAAGCTTTACACGCCCGGCACCAAAGGAAAAGTCCAGAATTTACTGTTTTTATTGGTCTTTTTCTCAATCTAATCCGTTAATAAACGTGCATTTTTTATCAGTAAATTTAACCATTAGTGCCAATTCGAGACATGGGGGTCTCCCTACAGGGTCCTTGCCCGTCATTTCCTAAATTTTTTCAAACCGGTTTTTCCGCACCGCAGCAAACGTAAAGGGCGCCGGCGACAGACACCGGCGCCCCGAATGGCGGTTCCGCAATTTCCGTTTCAGGATAACTTGCTGAATTTCTCGGAATATCCCGCGTTCACTTGCACGCTGACAAGATACGCCAAAGCATGTCGCGTTAAATTGAATTCAGGAAATCGCCCGGACGCATTTGCAATGCAAACGCTGCCTCGGGCGTCTTCCTGAAACCATGAATCCGCTCAAACGCGACACCCTCTAGATCAGGTTGGCCTGAGTGCCTTGCTTCACGTCTTCCAGCGTCACGTCCGGCGCGAGTTCGACGACCTTCAGGCCGCCGTCGGCAACGTCGAACACACCGAAATTCGTGATGATCCGGTCGACGCATTTCACGCCGGTGAGGGGAAGAGAACATTCCTTCAGGAGCTTCGGATCCCCCGCCTTGGATGTGTGGTCCATGATCACCACGACGCGCTTGACGCCGGCGACCAGATCCATGGCGCCGCCCATGCCCTTGACCATCTTGCCCGGGATCATCCAGTTGGCCAGATCGCCGTTCTCAGAAACTTCCATGGCGCCGAGAATCGACAGATCGATATGGCCGCCACGGATCATGCCGAAGCTGTCGGCGGAGGAGAAATAACTGGTTTGCGGCAGTTCGGTGATGGTCTGCTTGCCCGCATTGATGAGGTCGGCGTCGACTTCATCTTCCGTGGGGAACGGACCCATGCCGAGCATGCCGTTTTCCGATTGCAGGGTTACATGAACGCCGTCGGGAATATAGTTCGACACCAGGGTCGGAATGCCGATACCCAGGTTCACATAAAAGCCGTCTTCAAGCTCTTGCGCGGCGCGCTTTGCCATATCATCACGTGTCCAGGCCATGATGCGTCCTCCTCAGGCTGCGCGCGTGGTGCGCTTTTCGATGCGTTTTTCAGGATTGCCGACGATGATGCGGTCTACGAAGATCCCGGCGGTATGGATGTTGTCCGGATCGAGTTCACCGATCTCGACGACCTCTTCCACTTCCACCACGCAGGTCTTGCCCGCCGTCGCCATCATCGGATTGAAGTTGCGCGCGGTCTTGCGGTAGACAAGATTGCCTTCCTTGTCGGCCTTCCAGGCCTTGACCAGCGCAACGTCGGCGATCAGGCCCGTTTCCAGGATGTAGGTTTCGCCGTTGAAATCCTTGTGTTCCTTGCCTTCCGCGATCAGCGTGCCGACACCGGTCTTGGTGTAGAACCCGGGAATGCCGGCGCCTCCGGCGCGGATCCGTTCCGCAAGCGTACCCTGCGGATTGAATTCCAGTTCCAGCTCACCGTTCAGGTACTGCTTTTCGAAGGTGGCGTTCTCGCCAACATAGGACGACACCATTTTCTTGATCTGGCGTGTCTGCAGCAGAAGGCCGAGCCCGAAATCATCCACTCCGGCATTGTTGGAAATGGCGGTGATGTCGCCGGCTCCGGAATCGCGAAGCGCGACGATCAGGTTTTCCGGAATACCGCAAAGACCGAACCCGCCGGCCATCACCGTCATGCCGTCAAAGGTGAGCCCCTCCAAGGCCGCCTTCGCATCCGGGTAGATTTTGTTCATGTGTTACTCCCAATCCGTGTCGTTATACCAAGGAACGTTGATTACGATCCTTGGTATCAGGCGCATGAGCGGCACATTTACCGCTTGCCCCTCTCCGGTCAAGATCTCATTGATGCAATGCAGCGAAAAACATGAGCGCACCGTCAGCAGCACAGCCCATCGTAATTCCCCGCGGTTTGAACCGTCACCGGCGGCGTCTTGGCGGTTTTCTGCCGGGCTGAATATGGTATGACGTTTTTTATCCGGCAAAGAACGACATCAAGAAAGATACCGCAGCCCGTGTACCAGTTCCTGTCGACAATTATCAAGATCGCGGTCATATCGCTGCTTGTCGGCGCCGGGCTGTCACTTATCGACATTTCCGCGGAAGACATCCTGGGTTTTGTCGGCCTCAGCCCCATGGCGCTGTGGATCTATCTCAATCTCTTCATCGACTGGGCGATCCCGAACATGATCCTCGGAGCCTTCATTGTCGTGCCGGTCTGGCTGCTAATTTATCTCTTCAGGCCGCCAAGCACCTGATTTCCAGTACATATGAGGACCGGTCACCCCTCAGCCCCGAACGCCGTCCGCTCGTCGCGTTCCTTTTGAACCTGCTGCCGCCGGGTCGCGAGGGAAGCGGCGATCACGCCCATGGTGACCAGGACAACGAGAATGGTGCAGACGGCATTTATTTCCGGCGTCACGCCCAGCCTGACCTGGGAATAGATCTTCATCGGCAGGGTCGTCGCCCCCGGTCCGGTGGTAAAGCTGGCGATCACCAGATCGTCGAGAGACAGGGTGAAGGCCAGCATCCAGCCGGCAACGACGCCCGGCAGAATGATCGGCAAGGTGATCAGGAAGAAGGTCTTGACCGGCGGACAACCGAGATCTTCCGCCGCCTCCTCGATGGACTTGTCAAAGCCCACAAGCCGCGACTGCACCACGACGGCCACGTAGCACATGGCGAAGGTGGTATGCGCCAGGATCACGGTCCAGAAGCCCCGCGACTGGTCCATGGCCACGAACAGCAGCAGCAGCGACAGGCCGAGTATGACCTCGGGCATCACCAGCGGCGCGAAAATCATGCCGGAGAACAGCGAGCGTCCGATGAAGCGGCCGGAGCGCACCAGAACCAGGGCCGCAGCGGTGCCGAGCACCGTCGCGACGCTGGCGGAGACGAAAGCCACCCTGAGCGTCACCCAGGCCGCGTCCAGAAGCTGCTCGTTGTGAAGCAGCGACACGTACCATTCGACCGAAAACCCGCCCCAGACCGTGACCAGCCGGCTCTTGTTGAAGGAGTAGATCACCAGGAGCACGATAGGCAGATACAGGAACGAAAAGCCCACGACGAGCGATGTGACATTGAACCAGGTCGGGCCGCGCGTCATGCCTCTTTCTCCGCAATTTTCTGCTGCTGGTTCTGGAAGAGCACGATCGGGATCACCAGGATCATCAGCAGGATCACGGCAACGGCGGAAGAGACCGGCCAGTCGCGGTTGTTGAAGAACTCGGTCCACAGCGTCTTGCCGATCATCAGCGTATCGGAACCGCCGAGCAGATCGGGAATGACGAACTCGCCGACGGCGGGAATGAAGACCAGGAAACAGCCGGCGATCACGCCGGGAAGCGACAGAGGCAGGGTGATTTTCCAGAAGGCCAGCCAGGGCGGGCAGCCGAGATCCTCGGCGGCTTCCAGCAGGCTGCCGTCGAGCCGTTCAAGGCTGGCGTATAGCGGCAGGACCAGAAACGGCAGGTAGGAATAGACGATGCCGATATAGACCGCGATGTTGGTGTTGAGGATGACCAGGGGCTCGTCGATGACACCGATGGCCAGCAGAAGCTGATTGAGCAGGCCTTCGTTCTTCAGGATGCCGATCCAGGCATAAACGCGGATCAGGAAGCTGGTCCAGAACGGCAGGATCACCAGCATCAGCAGCGTCGGGCGAAGCGACTGCGGGCTGCGGGCCATGCCATAGGCGATCGGATAGCCGATCAGCAATGTCAGGAAGGTCGAGATGCCGGCTATGACGACCGAGGATATGTAGGATTTCCAGTAGAGGTCGTCTTCGGTCAGCCAGAGATAGTTCTCGACGGACAGTTCGCCCAGGTTTTCGATGAAGGCCTGCCAGCCGGAGGCAAGATCGAAGGTCGGGATATAAGGCGGAATGGCGACCGCTATCTGCGAGAGGGAAATCTTGAAGACGATCAGGAACGGCGCCAGGAAGAAGATCAGCAGCCAGACATAGGGCACCGCGATCAGCGTCCAGCCTCCAAGGGTTCTCTTTACGGGGACGGGTTCGTCCATCGTTCTCTCACCCCCTCAAAATGACGCCGGCGTCGCGGTCGAACGCAAGGACCACCTCGTCATCCCAGGTGATGGGATTTTCGACCATGCGCGAGACATTGGCGAAGGTGGCCCGCAAAATGTTGTCCTTTTCAGCCTCGCCGACCTTTGAATGGATGATGGAAACATCGCCGAGATAGGCGATATCCCAGACGAGACCGTTGATCTGGTTGGTGGCGTCCTCGTCACGGCGGCCGTGCGCGATGCGGACCTTTTCGGGCCGGATCGCATACCAGACCCTGTCGCCTATGCCGGCATCCGTTTCCTGGTCGGTCTCGATGGCGAGGCCTTCGCAGACTGACTCAAGCCGCGTGCCCGACGCGGATTTTTGCGAGACCGTGGCCTCGATCAGGTTCACGTCGCCGATGAAATCGGCCACGAACCTGGAATTCGGCGCTTCGTAGATTTCCGCCGGTGTCGCCACCTGGACCAGTTCGCCCTTGTCCATCACCGCGATCCGGTCGGCGACCGTCATCGCCTCTTCCTGGTCATGGGTGACGATCAGGAAGGTGGTTTTCAACTCTTCCTGAATGTTCATCAGCTCGAACTGGGTCTCCTCGCGCAGCTTTCTGTCGAGCGCGCCCAGCGGTTCGTCCAGCAGCAGAACCTTGGGCCGTTTCGCCAGGGAGCGGGCCAGCGCGACGCGTTGACGCTGGCCGCCGGAAAGCTGATGCGGCTTGCGCTTGGCGAACTGTTCCAGCTTAGTCAGGCGCAGCATCTCCTCGACGCGGTCGCTGACCTGCGAAGCACTCAGCTTGTCCTGTTTCAGGCCGAAGGCGATGTTCTTCTCGACGCTCATATGCGGAAAAAGCGCATAGGACTGGAACATCATGTTGGAGGGACGCCGGAAGGCCGGAATACCGGCAAGATCCTGCCCGTCCAGAAAGATCTGTCCCGATGTCGGGGTTTCGAACCCGGCCAGCATGCGCATCAGGGTCGTCTTGCCGCAACCGGAGCCGCCGAGCAGCGCGAAAAACTCGCGTTCATAGATTTTCAGGGAGAGATTGTTGACCGCGGTGAAGTCGCCGAATTTCTTGGTGACATCGCGGAACTCAATGAAGGGCGGATGGTCCGGCATTTCCCAGGGGGCGTATTCCCGGCGTACAGGCCCTATCGATTTCTTCGCCAAAACAATCCCCCGCCCCTAAGAGAATATTCAAGTAACTGGCCGGGCTCTGCCGTGAAAGCCCGGCCGTGCCTTGAGGACCTACTGGCCGCTTTTCACCGATGTCCAGGTGCGGGTGACAATCCGGTTCACCTTCGGCGGATAGGAGGTCACGGTGTAAAGGTTCTTCACCGCCTCCTCGCTCGGATAGATCGCCGGGTCACCGATGACGTCCTCGTTGAGGAGTTCCTGGGACGCCTTGTTGCCATTGGCGTAATAGACGTAGTTGGAAGCCTTGGCCATGACGTCCGGCCGCATGATGTAGTTCAGGAACTCATGCGCTTCGTCGCTGTGCGGCGCGTCGGCCGGGATCGCCATCTGGTCGAACCACATCAGCGCGCCTTCCTTGGGAATGGAATATTCCACGGTCACGCCGTTGTTGGCTTCCGCCGCCCGGTCACGGGCCTGCAGAACGTCGCCGGACCAGCCGATCGCCAGGCAGATGTCGCCATTGGCCAGCGCGTTGATATATTCGGAAGAATGGAATTTCTGCACATAGGGACGGATGGTCTTGAGCAGGTCGCCCGCCTTTTCGATATCCGCCGGGTCCTTGCTGTCCGGGTCCAGCCCGAGATATTTGAGCGCGGCCGGGAACATTTCGGTCGGCGCATCCAGAACATGGACGCCGCAATCCTTCAGCTTCTCCATGTTCTCCGGCTTGAAGAACAGGTCCCAGCTGTCGACCGGCGCATCCTCGCCGAGGGCGGCCTTCACTTTTTCGACGTTGTAGCCGATGCCGGTGGTGCCCCACATGTAGTTGATGGAATAGGCATTGCCGGGATCGTATTTTTGAACCCGTTCCTCGATGTCCGTCCACATGTTGGACAGATTGGGCAGCTTGGATTTGTCGAGTTCGGCGAACACGCCCGCCTGGATCTGACGGGCAAGGAAGGTCCCGGTCGGCACGACGATATCGTAGCCGGTTCCGCCGGCCAGCAGCTTGGTTTCCAGCACTTCGTTGCTGTCGAAGACGTCGTAGACGACCTCAATCCCGGTTTCCTTGGTAAAATCCTCCAGGATCGACTCGTCGATATAGTCGGACCAGTTATAGACCCTGACTTCCCGATCCTGGGCGATTGCGGCACCGCTCAGCAGGCTGAGTGCGGCAACACCGGTCAACATGGATTTCAATGACATTTTTGAAACTCCCCTTCAGAGATTTGCGGTGACCTGATCGTGGTCATGTTCGTTGATTTCAATCGGCCTTAGCCGCTTGTCTTGACTTGTCTTTCCCGAACTTTGACGACGGGCCGGGTTTTTGTCCAGCGCCGATTTTGGGCAGCCGCTGCATCACAAATAGGTCCGACGTTCCAGGGAGGAAATCTCCCGCCCGAATTCGTTCAGTTCTTCCCGTTTGATCTCGGTCAGCACCTTGTGCATTTCCTTGCCCACGGCCTGTTTCATAAACTTGGAGGCTTCAAAGGCATCGATGGCCTCGTCCATCCAGGGCGTAAGGCGCTTCCTGCGCTTTTCGTAGGCATTGCCGGTGACCGGAGCCGGCGGGTCCTTCTTCAGCCGCAGGCCTTCCATCATCCCCTCCAGAACACCCGTCAGAACCAGATAGGGATTGGCGTCGGCACCGGCGATCCGGTGTTCCACGCGCGCCGCCTCCGGCGTGGAGGCCGGAACGCGCAGGGCGACCGAACGGTTGTCATAGCCCCAGCAGATCGAAGCCGGTGCATAGGACCCCGGCTGCATGCGGCGGAAGCCGTTGAAGGTGGAGATGAACAGCAGCAACGCCTCCGGCATGGTCTTCAAAAGGCCGTTGATGGCGTAGCCGAGCTGTTCGCCTCCCTTGTCCGGATCGGCGAACAGATTGCCGTTGTCGTCCTCCATGGAGACATGCACATGCATGCCGTTGCCCGGCCATTGCACGAAGGGCTTGGCCATGAAGGAGGCCTTGAGCTCGTGCTTGCGGGCGACGCCCGCCACCAGCCGGCGCAGCAGCACCACGTCATCGGCCGCCAGCAGCGGGTCGCGCCGGTGGTGCAGGTTCAGTTCGAACTGGCCCGGGGCAGCTTCGGACACGGCGGCATCGGCCGGAATGCCCTGGGCTTCGCAGGCCCTGCGCAGATCGTCGACCACGGGCAGCAACGCCTCCAGATCCGAGAGCGCGTACATGTTCTGGCGGGCGGGACCGAGATGGGTTGAAAACAGCGGTTTGGGCTGCTCCGTCCAGTCGCCGTCACTTTCCTCGAAGAGGTAGAATTCCAGCTCGAAGGCGCAGGTCGCGGTGACACCGAACTCCTCCTTAAGCCGGTCCACCGTGGTCTTCAAAACGTGACGCGGATCGGCGGGAAAGGGTTGCCCGTCCCTGTCGTACATGGACAGAAGCACCTGGGCGGTCTTGCGGTCGGTCCACGGCACGAGCTTCAGGGTTTCCGGGATCGGCCAGCAGACGCCGTCCTTGTCGCCCGTTTCCAGATGCATGCCGGTGGCCTCGACCTCGCGGCCCCAGACATCCAGCCCGAAAAGCGAATAGGGAAAGGCGACGCCGCCTTCAAACACCTTCGGCAGCGCCGTGCCGGGAAGCCATTTGCCGCGCAGGACGCCGTTGGTATCGGGAAGGACAACTTCCAGTGTGTCCAGGTCCGGATGCTCGGCCATGAAGGCGTCGAAGTCCGTCTTCCATCCGGGTTCGGCGGGATGTTCAAGAGTCTGGTGGGGAAGCTCGTTCATTGAGAGTCTGTTTGCCCCTGTATCGGCTGGCCCTGACCGGAACGCTATCGGCGACGGGCAGTCCGCTTTTGTTTGCTTGCTTTCCAAAAATGTGATCACTTTCGCTTCAGCCTGTCAAGGCGGATCACACAAATCGGTCTTTCAACTGTTCGAGGATCACGTCATTGCCCCTCCGGCGCTCCGCTCTGCAATCCGGACCGACAAAGCCTGAGGCCGGTCACACTCCGTCGCGCGGCGCGACCCGCGAACAGGTGGACGCGGCGATCCGGGCAGGTCTGCTGACAGGGCGCTTCATTCCCGGAAAAGCGGTGACGATCCGGGGACTTGCGACGGAACTCGGCGTGAGCCCGATGCCGGTGCGCGAGGTTCTCCAGCGGCTTGCTGCGGAAAATGCCCTGGAAGTCAAACCCAACGGCCGGGTTCAGGTGCCGGACATGACGCCCGCCCGTTTCGACGAGGTCCTCAAGGCGCGCCTGCTGCTGGAGCCGGAACTTGCCGAACTGGCGCTCCCCCACCTGACCCCCGGCGATGCAGGCAACCTGCAATCCATCGACAACGACATCGACGATCGCCTCATCAGCGGTGATGCGGAAGCCTATATGCGGTTGAACCACGCCTTTCATTTCAGCATCTACCGGGCCTCCGGCTCGAAGGTCCTGCTGCCCCTGATCGACAGCCTGTGGCTGCAATTCGCCCCCTTCATGCGCACGGTCTACGGCCGGGTCGGCACGGCCAGCCTGGTGGACCGGCACAAGGAAGCCATCCGGGCGGTGGAACTGCGCGACAAAGAAGCCTTGCGCTCCGCCATCGCCGCCGATATCTCCGAAGGCATGGGTCTGTTGGGGAAGGAAATTCTCGCCGGTACATGAGCCTGTTGATCCCTTCCCCATCTCATGTCATTTTGTGATCACAAAATCCTGCTGCCTGCAAAGGCACCGGACACAGGATTGGTGATCGGCCATCGTCCCGAACCGTTTTCCTTTCCCGGTGCCTAACAATTGGAGCCTCCCGTGACCGCAGACACGCCTGCCAGTGAAATCCAGAGCCCGTCGGACAGCCTGCGCGGTGTGCCGGATGTCGATGCCGCGCGGGAATGGCTGAATGCGCGCAACATTCAGGACATCGAATGCATCGTTCCCGATATCGCCGGTGTCGCGCGCGGCAAGATGATGCCGACCGGAAAGTTCTTTTCCGGCCCGGTGATGACCATGCCGGCGTCCATCTTCGCGCAGACGATTTCGGGAGACTATCCGGAAGACGATGACCGGTTCCAGCACAACGCCACGGATGGCGACCTGTATTTCCGGCCGGACTACAGCACCCTGACCACGGTTCCCTGGGAAACCGATCCGACGGCCCAGCTCATTCACGATGCCTATACGCGCGAAGGCGATCCGCTTGAAACCGCCCCGCGCAATGTTCTGAAGCGTATCCTGAAACTCTACGAGGACAAGGGCTGGGAACCGGTCATTGCCCCGGAAATCGAGTTCTACCTGGTGCGGCCCAACACCGACCCGGACTACCCGCTCGAGCCGCCGCGGGGCCGCTCCGGACGTCCGGAAGTCGGCCGCCAGTCGTATTCCATTTCCGCGCTGAATGAATTCGACGATCTTATCGACGACATCTACGACCTGTCGGAACAGCAGGGCCTCGAGATCGACACCATGATCCACGAGGAAGGCGCCGCGCAGATGGAGATCAACCTGCGCCACGGCAATCCCCTGGCCCTGGCGGACCAGGTCTTCCTGTTCAAGCGCACGATCCGTGAAGCCGCGCTGCGGCATGAAATGTATGCCACCTTCATGTCCAAGCCCATGTCGAACCAGCCCGGCTCGGCCATGCATATCCACCAGTCGGTGATCGACAAGGAAACCGGACTGAACATATTCGCCGGAGAAAACGGCGAGGAAACGCCGCTTTTTCTCTCGTTCATCGCCGGCCACCAGAAATATCTGCCGAAGGTGAGCTGCATCATGGCGCCTTTCGTGAACTCCTACCGGCGGTTCTCGAAAACCTCGACCGCGCCAGTCAACGTCTACTGGGGATACGACAACCGGACCGTGGGGCTGCGCGTGCCTTATTCCAACGCCCAGGCCCGGCGGCTGGAAAACCGCATTCCGGGCTCCGACGCCAACCCGTATCTGGCCATCGCCGCAAGCCTGGCCTGCGGCTACCTTGGCATCGTCAACGGATTGAAGCCGGACGCCCCGAAGGCCGACGACTGTACCGACAGGGCCAGATCCCTGCCGCGCGGCCTGCCCGAGGCTCTCGGAAAATTCGAAAAAGCCGAAGAGATGATCGAGGTTTTCGGCGAGAAGTTCGTCGCCACCTACCGGGCGATCAAATACGAAGAATTCGAAACATTCATGTCCGTGATCAGCCCCTGGGAGCGGGAATACCTCCTGCTCAACGTCTGATCCCGTTCAACTCTATCCGGAGCTTCCGCCATGACGGCCCATTCCAACGTCTATCCGACCAAGGCCCTGCAGGACCTTGACGCCGCCCACCACTGGCATCCCTTCTCCGACATGAAGTCGCTGAACGCGGAAGGCACCCGGATCATCACCAGCGCCGACGGCGTGTGGCTGCGGGATTCGGAAGGCAAGAAGATCCTCGACGGCATGGCGGGCCTGTGGTGCGTGCAGGTGGGCCACGGGCGCACTGAGATCGCCGACGCCGTGCACAAGCAGATGGTCGAGCTGTCCTATTACAACACCTTCTTCAAGACGACCCATCCGCCCGCCGTCGCGCTTTCCGAAAAGCTCGCCAGCCTCGCGCCCGCTCACATCAACAGGGTATTTTACTGTTCCTCCGGCTCGGAGGCCAACGACACCGTGTTCCGCATGGTGCGCACCTATTGGGACAAACTCGGCAAGCCGGACAAAAAGGGGATCATCGGACGCTGGAACGGCTATCACGGCTCGACGCTGGCCGGCACCAGCCTCGGCGGCATGAAGGCCATGCACGCCCAGGGCGACCTGCCGATTCCCGGCGTATATCACATCGACCAGCCCTACTGGTTCGGCGAAGGCCATGAGATGGATCCGGATGAATTCGGCATTTTCACCGCCCGGAAACTGGAACAGGCCATCGACGAGATCGGCGAGGACAAGATCGCGGCCTTCATCGCCGAACCGGTCCAGGGCGCCGGCGGCGTCATCATTCCGCCCGACAGCTACTGGCCGGAAATCCGCCGTATCCTCAAGGAACGCGACATCCTGTTCGTCTCCGACGAGGTGATCTGCGGTTTCGGCCGCATGGGCGAATGGTTCGGGTCAGGCTACTACGGCATGGAGCCCGACCTGATGCCCATCGCCAAGGGGCTGACCTCCGGCTACCTGCCGATGGGCGGCGTTATGGTGTCCGACCGTGTCGCCGAAGGGCTGATGCTTGCCGGCGGCGAGTTCTACCACGGCTATACTTATTCAGGCCATCCGGCCTGCGCGGCGGCGGCACTCGCCAATCTGGAGATCATCGAGCGAGAAGGCCTTGTCGGCCGGGTGAAAAACGACATCGGCCCCTATCTCAAGGAGCGCTGGCTGAAGCTCGCCGGGCATCCGCTGGTCGGCGAAGCGCGGATGACCGGCCTCCTCGGCGCCCTGGAACTGGTGCCGAACAAGACCAATCCGCACAAGCCGTTCCGCGACGCGGGCACGGCCGGCACCCTCTGCCGCGACATTTCCTTCGAAAACGGCATGGTGATGCGCGCGGTCCGCGACAGCATGATCATCTCCCCGCCGCTGGTGCTCACGCACGAAGAGGCGGATCTCCTCGTGAAGACCGTCGAGAAGACCCTCGACGACACCTTCCAGGTCCTGAAACAGGATGGCTTGCTGGGCTGATATCAGGGTGCTGGCCGCTCCACAGTAGACGGGGGCGGCCGGACATGACTTGCGTCAATGTGCATCCGGTCCCGTTCGTGGATTGTCGCTATTCCCGGCGAGGTTCCAGCCAGGGTCACGGAGCCGCGACCTTCCTTGAAGGGGCGCGGCCACCGGCAAGGCGCCGGGGTAATCTCAAGACGGAAGCTGCGACAAGAGGCCCTGCATGTTTGGACGGTTCTTCGGATTGGGGAAACGGGATTTTTCGACCCTTTCCGAGCAGGAGATCCTGGCGCTCGCGATTTCCTCAGAGGAAGACGACGCCCGGATCTACAACGCATATGCCGACGGCTTGCGCGAGCAGTATCCACAATCCGCCAAGGTCTTCGAGGAGATGGCCAGGGAGGAAAACACCCACCGTCAGCGCCTCATCGACCAGCACCGCGCCCGGTTCGGCGAGACGATCCCGCTGATACGGCGCGAACATGTGCGCGGCTATTACGAACGCAAGCCCGACTGGCTGGTGCGCCCGCTGGGCCTCGACAAGGTCCGCTCCATGGCCGAGACCATGGAGGACCAGGCCTATCGTTTCTATGTCGAGGCCGCCAAGCGGACTTCCGACGCCGGCACCCGCAAGCTTCTGGGCGATCTTGCCGCCGCCGAGAAGAGCCACGAGAGCCTGGCGCAGCGGCTCGGCCGCCAGCACACGCCCGAGGACGTGCGCGAGGGCGAACGCCAGAGCGAACGCCGCCAGTTCATCCTGACCTATGTGCAGCCCGGCCTGGCCGGCCTGATGGACGGATCGGTGTCGACGCTCGCCCCGATCTTCGCCGCCGCCTTCGCCACCCAGGATACCTGGCAGACCTTTCTGGTCGGCCTGTCGGCTTCCGTGGGCGCCGGCATCTCGATGGGGTTCACAGAAGCGGCCCATGACGACGGTGTTCTGTCGGGCCGCGGCTCACCGATCAAACGCGGTTTCGCCTCCGGCATCATGACCGCCATCGGCGGACTTGGCCACGCCCTGCCCTACCTGATCCCGCAATTCTGGACCGCAACGACGGTGGCCGCCATGGTCGTCTTCGTGGAACTGTGGGCGATCGCCTGGATCCAGAACCGCTTCATGGAGACGCCCTTCCTGCGCGCCGCCTTCCAGGTCGTGCTCGGCGGCTCGCTGGTCTTCGCCGCGGGCGTATTGATCGGAAACGCCTGATACCCTCCTCAGTAAAATGCGGCGCCTTGGGCCGTCGAGCGGGCGAAACCGGACGGTGTCCCGGCCGCTGCGAAGGCAGAATTAGTCAAGCACGGTCTCTTCACGGACGAGCAAATAGCGATTTACCAGCCGATCTGAAAACCACCCCATCCCGGTCAGGGACGGCAAGTTTAATTATCGACCGTTTCTGAGACCCTGATGTGAGCGCTTCAATGTCCACTCTGGCTAACGGTTTCGGGTGCCGTCTGGCCTTCGAAAGCCTCTTATACAGGAAGCCGCGGCCCGCGCACTCCAATCCATGGGGTTTCGTTTTTCAAGGTAGATCATGGGGCAGTTCCGAACAGCAGCACATGGTAGGCAGAGCGGGGTGAGCAAGCGGCTTATCCCGGTCCAAAGTCACGGCCTTAGCCGACCTTCAGTTTGTGGGGCTTTTTCCTTCGACACCCTTAGCTAGGTTGGGCTAACCGAGCATCCCACTGGACCTGCGCCAAAAGCCGCGCAGCCTGGTAATTTCATTCATTGGGCGCTTAATAGAAGTCGGGTGAGTTTGGGGGAAAGATATGTCATCGAAGATGGTTAGTCATAAGGCGGTTCAAACAGAACCCCTGCGCCAATGGCTCGGTATAGTTGTGGTGTATCTCTCTATCCCACTGGCTTTATTGGCCTGCGGAGGAGATTTCGGTTGGTGGCAGGCGTGGATCTATTCCCTGCTGATCGTTGTCGCAGGCATAGGGGGGCGCATTTGGGCGGAACAGCGGCATCCGGGCTTGATGGCCGAACGACAAAATATTGGGAATTTTCAAAGCGCGAAAGCTTGGGACAAAGTGCTTGCTCCGCTGATGGCGCTGAGTATTGGGTTCCCGATGGTCATTGTCGCAGGGCTAGACCACCGCTATGGCTGGTCCCCCGAATTTCCGTTATGGCTCATCGTGCTCGGCTTCATCTTGATCTCGCTCGGATACGCTTTCGCTGCGTGGGCATTGGCGGAGAACCGCTTTTTCTTGAGCGTGGTGCGTATTCAGACGGATCGCGGGCATGTGGTGTGTGACAGCGGCCCATACCGGATTGTGCGGCATCCGGGCTATGCAGGAAATATTCTGCCACTGCTTGGTATTGTGCTGGCCTTGGGCTCGTTGTGGACACTTATTCCGGCTGCGGTGGCGTTGATCATCGCGGTGATCAGAACCGTACTGGAAGACGAGACTCTACAGGAAGAGTTGCCGGGCTATCGAGACTATGCGCAGCGCGTGCTTTATCGATTGATTCCAGGGATCTACTGAGGGCCTCACCCACTTTTTCCGGGGCTGAATTGGTGGCCTCAACAAAACAAAGATGAGAGCTGGGTGCTAGGATCTGTGGACAATAAGGATTTGGTCGAGATTTGGCGGATTTCGGTCCCGACTGCGTCGGAAAGTCCTTGTGGTGGGGGGCACCACTGCGGACTTTCCTCCTGTTCGGACACCGAAATCCGGCTCGTGCCGCGACCCAAACCTAATTGTCCACAGACCCTAGTTATATCGCTTGAATTCCCAAGTCGGCTTGCGGCGCACATCCGTCACCCGTTCGCTGCGCTTCGCACCAACGGCTGCCAAGCGGACTTTTCGGGCTCCTGGTGACGCTACGCTGACCGTCGTGAGTGGGACCCGATTGCGGGTTGCGGCTTCTGGAGATCGGAACAGCAACAGCGGTCATTCGACGCGTGTGTAAATGGCGGGTTTGCCCACGTTTCCAAAACTCGCCCCATGCTTTGTGAACTCACGCTCCAAGTTCAATGTTGCCAATGGAAAATTTGCTTCCGGTGATGCTTGCACCAGTAATCCCGGAATGGCTCTGATTGTGAAAATGAAGGCCGTTGGCACCAGCCGTTATCCTGAAATCTACCGCGAAGCAGCTATCAATATGCTGCCGCCAAGTAGAAACGTGCCTCCGGCATAGCCGACCTTCTGCCTAGCCGCTCTGCTTTGGAATACCTGACGGGCACGAATGGCGATGACGGCGTAAGCCGAGAGCAGTACTGCAACCACAAGGGTCGAAGTTGCGGTTAAAATCGTCATCTGCCGGACAAGATTCCCGGCAGGGTCTATGAACTGCGCCAGAAAGGCCATGTAGAAGACAATCGCTTTGGGATTCAGGACTGCCGTAACGGCTCCTGCGCACAGACTGCCCCACCCTGTGGACGTGTTCCCGGATCCGGACAACTCAAACATGTCCTTTCGGGCATCGACAATCTGGCGACATCCAAGATATGCCAGATATAATACGCCCATCCACTTTACCGCCTGAAAGAGGAGCGCGGAGGCCGCGAGGACTGCGCCAACTCCCAAGAAGGACAGGAGCATCAAAACGAGGCCGCCGATCAGATCTCCGGCAACGCACATCATCGCGGCTTTCTCACCTCTGGTCAGCGCCTGGCCGACAACAAGAAGAACGCTGGGTCCCGGAATAAGTGTCAGGACGATGCAAGCGACCGTAAATGCGATCCAGTTTTCAAGAGGCATGTCGAGCTTTCACAAGTTTGGGCCAAGGTGACAGGTGGCGTTCCGCGAACGAAACGAGGTGTTCGTGATGTTCATTTTCAGCTTCGTTCCCTGGGTCGTAATAGACGCTCTTCGGTAGAATGGACTTCGTCCGGACGTTTGCGGACGTGCCTCAAGCCCCTGGCCATCCCAGCTGACCGGCTGAGCCGTCGTGGAATTTTCAATCTCATGTTTTCTCTCTCGATGGTCGGCTGCTGTCTCACGCGTGACGCATGAATTTGAAAATATCCGGCCAGAATTTTTCTGCGTTTATTGGGTCACTGTCAATCGTCCGCGATCATGGCATCGCTTGAAGGTTTTTTCCATGTCACAAGGATGGCGCCTGCCACAATCAGCGTCATTCCACCTGCCTCCCGTATGGTGGGCATTTCGTCAAAAAGGGCCGCACTCCACAATGCCGCGAACAGAAGATAGGCGTTGTCGAACACGCCTACGACCGGCGTGGGTGCCAGCCTGTAGGACTGGGCGACGGCAGTCGCAATAACGGCGAGCAGCAAGCCAAGCAGGGTCGCCAAAAGCCAGTCCTCAAGCCTTAACGTGGGCCAGACCGCGGATACGAAACTTTCGGTTCCTACCTGCGCGAACAGCGCAAGACCTATGATGAAGATGCCGCTGGTGAACACAAGGGTGATATTCAGGTTCAGCGCCATGATCGCGGGTGCTTCGTCCCGGCAACGGCTTCGGGTGATTATTGCCGCGAGAGCATAGAAAAAGGCCGCGATCAAGGGAAGAACTGTGGCTGGCGGCAGGTTGCCGACGGCTGGATTGGTCACGAGTAACACGCCTGAAAGCGTGAGCATGATCGCAACCCAATGCAAGCCATTCACCTCTTCCTTCAGAACGAACCGCGCAAGGAGTGCCATCCAGGCCGGCGAAGAGTAGTAGCACGCAGCCGCGAGAGAGAGGGACATCGACGGCAGAGCCGCGTAGTAGCAGAACCACATGGCTGTGAGGCAGAGGCTGCGTGCCCACACCCATGCCGGGCGCATGGGCGAGAACCGCTTTTCATTTGAGACTGCCATTACTGCGCCGGCGATCACAACGCCGGCTACGAGCGACCTCAGGAAGACGATCTGCCCAAGACCGAACCGTTCACCCGCGTCTTTCACCAAGACGTCGGACAGTGAAAGTAAAAAGACAGCGACCACAATAGCGGCGACCCCGAGCTTGCCGGGGCCAAATGAGCTTAAACGTGAGACAATCCATTCCATAAAAGATGGAAAGCAGATAGCAACGTGTTAAAAAATCGAATAATTGGCAAAAATGCATGAGTTTTTGGAATGGATTATAAAGCCCGTGCCCTACCACCATTGACGCGCCTCCGTCCGTTTGAAGCAGCAGCGCGCCTGGAGAGCTTTACCGATGCGGCCACCGAGCTTGGCCTGACCCAGACGGCCGTCAGCAAACAGGTCGCCGCGCTCGAAGATTATCTGGGTGTCCGTCTTTTCGAACGACGTAACCGGGCCGTATTCCTCACCGAGGAGGGACGCCGCTTCGGTCGCGTCGTCAGCGCTGCATTAACCGACATTGCAACCGAAGCAGCAGAGCTTCGCGGCGTTCGCCATCCCCAGGGGCTCCTTCTGCACTGTCAGCTTTGCGAGGCCTTTTACTGGCTGATGCCGCGCCTCTCGCGCTTTCATGAGCGCCATCCCGGTGTCGAGGTTCGCGTCGTCAGCTCATTGGCTCCTCTGACCCAAGCCGCCGAGCTTTTTGACGTTGCCATCCAAACATCCGGTCGCGCTTCCGGCAGTGCCCATCTGGCTTTCACCGTATCGGACGAAATTTTCCCGGTTGCCGCCCCGAACTTGATGGAAGGTGTGACGCTTCCAGTTCACCCACCGGATTTGCATGAATTTCCCTTGCTCTCGCATAGGGTTATCCCTCAGGACTGGATGGACTGGCCGGACTGGTTCGACGCCGTCGGCATGACTTCTCGGCAAGACGGACATCCGATCACTTTTGACAACTACCCGCTGGTGCTACAGGCCTCTGTCGCCGGCCAAGGCATCGCCTTGGGTTGGAGACGGACCGTGAGCAGCCTCTTGGAAGAAGGCAAGCTTATCCGGCCTTGTGAAGAGGTTGTCAGGCGCCCGGCTGAAATTTCAGTGTTTCGCGGGATAAGGCCCGGCAATCACAGGGAAACCCAGGCGCTCCTCGATTGGCTGCAAGAAGAATTTCAGCGGTAATTTATCGGGGTAGCAGCCGTTCATGCGAGCCGCAACAAGGGGCGAACCCACCCTTCGAGACCTGGGCCAAGAGCGCAACGAAAGCCGGCTTGTGCGCATACCTGGAATCCTGATGCGATTGTCCGGTTCAGGGAAGCATATCTGATGACGCGAACGACCGACTTGAAACTCAAAGCGGTCATCCCTCCAAACGACGACCGAACGTCGGTCATGGTCACCCATTCCGCCCCCCGTAAACTCCTCGTACCAGCCCCCCACAGTTGACCCGCCCCCGTTTTTCGAACACACCGGAACAGACGGACGGCGGGAGCGGTCCTAGGGGCTCCGGGGGGAGGAAAGCATGATCACGGTGCCGTTTGTCTGGCTGGTCAGTGTCCTGACGACCATTGCCGCCTTCGCGCTGGCGCAGGAGGCGCGGTTGACGGGGGCGGCGCGCTTTTTTCTCTGTCTGTTTCTTCTGGCTCTGGCGGCCATCGGGGTGCTGCTGGGGTTTCGGCTTTCGTTCGACGCGGCCTGGGCGGCGCGGGTGCAGCCGTTCGTGGCGGTGATGGTCGCGCCCTCGGCCTATCTCGGCTTCGCGGCGCTCACCCAGGACGGCGGGGCCAACTGGCGCGGGACGCTGCTTGTCAACGGCGCGCCGGTCGTCCTCGTGCAACTGGCCATGCTGGCGGACTTCCCGGCCTCGGCGGACGTCTTCGTCCTCGGCATCACGAGTTTCTATCTTTTCCGGATGGCGCGGCTGCTGTTCTGCGACGCGGATGAATTCGTGCATGTCGCGCCGAACGCGATGCGCATCCTGCGGCTCGCGATCCATGGCACATGCATCCTGCTCGGCATGATGGTTGCCGCCGATCTCCTGATCGTCGCGGCCAGCCTGCTGGCCGGGGACGGCTTCATCATGACATTCCTGACCGGCATGTCGGGCGTTCTGACGGCATTCGTCTTTGTCGCCGCCCTCGTCGGCGCCTCGATGTTGCCGGGGATCAGGAAGGACGGTGCGGTCAAAGCCGACGAACAGCCGGGCGACAGCGACCGCGCGGTGATGAGCGCGCTCGATGCGCTCATGAGCGAAAAACACATCTATACGGACAGCAACCTGACGCTTGCGCGGGTGGCGCGGCGGCTGTCGGTACCCGCGCGCGATGTCTCGGCGGCGATCAATCGCGTCACCGGAGAGAATTTTTCCCGCTACATCAACGGCTTTCGCGTTCGCCACGCACAGAAAACCCTGCGGGAGACCTCCCTGCCGATCACCGAAGTGATGTTCGAGGCCGGTTTTGTCAGCAAATCGAGCTTCAACACGGAATTCCGCAGGATCACCGGGCAAACGCCGTCCCGGTTTCGCGCGAAGGGGGCGGACGGCTAGAGCCGTTCCCGCAGGGCACGCCTGCACTCCGCCTCATCCTGAGGAACGCGCTTGCGCGCGTCTCAAAGGATGGCTCAGGTGTTCGCGGCCCATCCTTCGAGACAGGCCTTCGGCCTTCCTCAGGATGAGGTCGAAATTGGAGACGGGCCGAGGGGACGGGCCGAGGGAACAGCCCGCTGAACGTTCCACGCCGTGCCGGTCCTATTGCTCCGTGCACGTCACATGACGCACGCTCGCGCCGAAAATGTCCGCGGCAACGGAGCTTCCCGGATTGAGGACGAAGCCGTGGCTGGCGCCAAGGCCGCTCTCAATGACGATATCCGCGTCGGGATCGTCCGGAAGGGTGGCGATACGGTACATGTCGCTGACCACGTCGCCGCCTTCCGCCAGCGTCCTGGCGACGCGCTGCGTGCGGATAATCAGCCGAATGGGCTCCGCCGCCTGAACGGAGATGTTCTCACCGCCAAAATCGCCCGCAACGAAGCGGACGGGGAGCGACAGGCAGTCCTCTTCGCCTTCGCCCCGCAAGGTGGCGTCTCCCAAGATGGCGCCCCGCAAGGTCACGGTGCCATGTCCGGTCATCCCCCGCAGTTGCAGCAGCGTTGCCACGCGCGGTGCATCGATTTGAGCAATCCCCAATGCCCCGGCGGGGATCTGTTGCCCGCTCTGCGTGCGAACGGCCGGGCGCGTTGCCCGGTTCTCTCCTTGGCCCGCCCCTCGATCGGTTTGCTGCGCGGCGGCCGCGACGGGCGTGAAAAGCAGCGCCGCCTGAAGCGCCACAAGCGAAAGAACGGAAGGATAAGCCGGCATGTCTGAAGTCCCTGATGCAATGAAGGATGCGTTGCTGCTCATGGCGGCAACACCCGGCATTTGAGGGACGGCGGCTGGAAATGCGCCCGGATACACGATCCGGAACGTTCGAAATCGCCTTTTCGAACGTCTGTCCGTCGCGGCTCTCATCCGGGTTGAAACTTTCAGCTTGCTCTTGCCGATGTTTCCGGAAAACGGGATGCAGCCATGTGGAGTTGAATGAAACCCGGATGACTTCACCGGTTCAAGCTGAGGGCTTTCACCCGCCACCTGCCTTTCCCGTACCTGTCGAAACTATCAGGAGGCTTTCATATCTTGTTGACTGCAAACATGATATTGCCGCTGCCATACCTTGACATCGGGCACAACCTCGGGTTCCGTGCGCCGGGGGAAGGATCGTGCCGGCGGTTGATTTCATCGGTAACGGCAGCCCGCCAACGGGCTTTTGTGACCGCCATTTGCACCCCGCATCATTCCAACCTCAACCAGAACTGCGCTTGCTCGATTGTACGGTCAGTATCGACAAACTTATGGAGACGAACGATGTCTGGAATGAAATATGTGCTTGCATCGACAGTACTGGCCGCCGGTCTTTTCAGCAGCGCCGCGATGGCCGCCGAAGGAGCCGTTTCCGACGCGGTTATCGCCGAACAGCGCGCGGCACTGGCCGCGGCAACCAAGGACGGCGGTTTCGGGCCGCAATCGCCCCGGGACATCGACGCCACCGCGGGTAGCAACCATCGTGCTTTTGGCGCGGCCCCGGCCTATCCGGCAATGACCCTGTGCGATATCCATTTCCATGAAAACGCCGAGCACAAGGGTGGCGACTTCACGACCTACGCCGGCAATGGGGACGGGCATGGCTACGGCACGGGCTTCAAGTACAATGACAAACTGACCGACGCCGAACTTGCCCCGGTCGACAAGAAGATCGGCGACAGCGAGCATGGCGACCTGGTTCCCGGCGACACAATTGAAATCCATTTCGTCTATTCGACCGCACAGGCGAAACCCGGCCCGACCCTGGGCACCTGTCTGAGCGATGCCATCAGCAATCCGCAATTGCGCGTGGAAGCGGTGGTCGGTGTCCTGGTCAACGATCCGGGCGCGGCCGACTTTGCTGAAATGGCAAAGGTCGAGACGATCGACGGCCTGTACCAGGCTCCGAACCTGCCGAATGATCTCGGTGCTCCGGTCGTCTATGCCGGCTCCACGACCGGTCCGGGCTATAACGAAAAAGCGTCGCCGTTTCAGGTGACCTGGAGCGTTCGGCCTCAAGTCGTGAAACTCGACCTCACCTCCGTCGGCACCTGGCTGAGCGGCAATGTATTTGAGGAAGACCACGCACACGGCGTGCGCAATCTTCTGATGAATCCGGACCTTCTTTCGCAGATATCCAAATAAGGCAGTCCGCGTTCATCTTGCTCCGAACCCCGGAAACGGGACGTCCTGGAGCATGATGCGTTAAATTGAATTCAGAAGACGCTTGAGCGCATTTGCAATGCAAACGCTGCCTCGGGCGTCTTCCTGAAACCAGGAAACCGTTTGAGCGCAACACGCTCTATTCCAACCCGCCGCCCCGGCCCTGAGCCGGCCAATACGTCAAGCGGATCACAGAGGTCTCCGATCAGGCCCGGGACGGCGTGTGAAGTGCGGTTGGCGAACGGTGGAATGCGGAGGACAGACCGGAAAGCCGGTTATTCCGCCGCGACCGGGATGTCGCGCAGGGAACGGCGGGCCCAGGGGCGGGTGCCTTCCGGGACTTCCTCGACAGTGCCGACCGGCTGCAGGTATTTGGTGACTTCCGGCCATTCGCCCGCCTTCAGGGACTTCAGAACCTCCGGCTTGGAGATCTCGAAGGAAGACACCCCGCAGCGCCTGGCAAGCGGCACCTGGTCGAGGATATATTTGCCAATCGCGCGGATATCGCCCTTGTAGCCGGTCTGCTCACGCAGGATGCGGGCCGCGGAAAAGCCGCGTCCGTCCGAAAAGCTCGGAAAGTCCACGGCGACCAGCGCCAGACGGTCGAGAAAGGGCAACACCTCCTCGACATCGTCGCCGGCCTCGACGATGACAGCCGTCCTGCCGCCGCGCGCGAGATAGGTTTCCGCTGCGCCGAGAAACAGCGAGAGCGGCACCAGGGCATCGCCTTCCACGGCCGCGCCGGTCTCCGCGTCGGCCCGGACCCAGCTCTCCTCGACGAACGCGCCGTCCTTGTAAATCGTTGCCATTCCTTGCGTCCTCAATTCCGCTCTTGTCCGTTCCGGAGGTCCTTCAGGATACCTCTCAAGGGTTCATCTTTTTACTGGCCACAACGGCGTCTCAGATGCCGCTGCCGTCAACTTCCTTGCCGTGCGAGGGCCAGTGAATACCGCATTCGATCTTGTCCTGGCCGCGCCAGCGTCCGGCGCGCGGATCCTCTCCCGGCGCGACCTTGCTGGTGCAGGGCAGGCAGCCGATGGAAGGGTAGCCCTGGGCAACCAGCGGATGCGGCGGCAGATCGTGAGTCTTGGCATAATCGAGAATGTCACCGGCCGTCCAGTCCGCGAGCGGATTGACCTTCACGCGGCCATCGTCGATCTCGAAATAATCGAGATCGGCCCGTGTGGCGCTCTGGTAGCGTTTACGCCCGGATATCCAGGCTTCGAAACCCTTCAGCGCATTGGCCAGGGGAACCACCTTGCGGATATGGCAACAGGCGTCGGTGTCGCTCATCCACAGCATGCCTGCGGGGTCGTTCGCGGCCAGATCCTCGCTATCCGGCTTCTGCGTCCGCACGTTCGTGAGGTCGAGCTTTTCGATGAGCTGGTCGCGGTAAAGGATCGTTGCCGGGAACAGCTTCACCGTGTCGACGAACAGTACCGGCGTGGATGGATCGATCCGGGCGACCATGTGCAGCAGCACCGCGGAATCCGCGCCGAAGCTTGAAACCATGGCGATGCCGCCGGCGAACTGGTGCCGGATGGCGGTTCGAAGGATTTCATGCGCACTCGCGCCCTCGAACTGGGCGTTGAGAGCAGCGACTTCCGCCTGCAGCCCGAGCTCGGGATCGACGCCCAGGCTGAATGTCTCATGCAGCGCCATATAAGGCCTCCTTGAAAGGCTCCTCCCCGAGCCGGCGATAAGCCGCCAGGAAGGTTTCCTCTTTGCCCGAACGCAGGCCGAGATAGGTATCGACCAGCTTTTCGACCGCATCGACCACTTCCTCGGAAGAAAAGCCCCGGCCGACGATTTCGCCGATGGAGGTGTTTTCGTTGGCGGAGCCGCCGAGCGTCACCTGATAGAATTCCTCACCCTTCTTTTCCAGGCCGAGGATGCCGATGTGGCCGACATGGTGGTGGCCGCAGGCGTTGATGCAGCCGGAGATCTTGATCTTCAGCTCGCCGATCTCCGCCTGGCGTTCCGCCGCGCCGAAACGTTCGGAAATGCGCTGCGCCACCGGAATGGAACGGGCGGTCGCCAGGGCGCAAAAATCCATACCCGGACAGGCGATGATGTCGGTGATGAGACCGGCATTGCCTTCCGCGATGCCGGCCGCGACCAGCCCGTCGTACAACGCGGGCAGGTCGTCCAGCTTCACATGCGGCAGAATGACATTCTGCTCATGGGAAATGCGGATTTCATCGTGGCCGTACTGCTCTGCAAGGTCGGCCATCGCGTCCATCTGCGCATCGGTCGCATCGCCGGGAATTCCGCCGACCGGCTTCATCGACAAGGTCACGGATGTATAGCCCGGCACCCGGTGCGGATTGAGATTATGCGCGGCGAACTGGGCGAAGGCGGCATCGCTCGCGCGACGCGCTTCGACAGCGGCTGACGTCGCGGACCCGACTTCAAGCGGCGGCGGCGCGAAATAAGCCTCGATGCGGCGGACTTCCTCGTCCGGCAGAAGCAGGACGCCGAAGCGGATCTTTTCGAATTCCTGCTCGATATCCGCCTTCAGCTCTTCCAGGCCGGTCTCGTGCATCAGGATCTTGATGCGCGCCTTGAATTTGTTGTCGCGGCGGCCATAGCGGTTGTAGACGCGCAGGATCGCTTCCGAATAGGCCAGAAGGTCCTCTTCCGGCAGGAATTCACGCACCTTGCGGCCGATCATCGGAGTGCGGCCGAGGCCTCCGCCGACATAGACGACAAAACCGGTCTCGCCGGCGTCGTTGCGGGTCAGCTGCAGGCCGATGTCATGCACCTGGACCGCCGCGCGGTCATGCGGCGCGCCGGTGATGGCGATCTTGAACTTGCGCGGCAGGAACGAGAATTCCGGGTGCAGAGAAGACCACTGGCGCAGGATTTCCGCGTAGGGGCGCGGGTCGGCGATCTCGTCGGCGGCAGCACCGGCGAAATGATCCGCGGTCACGTTGCGAATGCAGTTGCCCGACGTCTGGATGGCGTGCATCTCGACTTCCGCCAGCTCTTCCAGGATCTTCGGCGTGTCCTCCAGCCTCGGCCAGTTGAACTGGATGTTCTGGCGGGTGGTGAAGTGGCCGTAGCCCTTGTCGTAGGTGCGGGCGATATGGGCGAGCTTGCGCATCTGGCGGCCGTTCAGCGTGCCATAGGGAATGGCGACCCGGAGCATATAGGCATGAAGCTGCAGATAGAGGCCGTTCATCAGGCGCAGCGGCTTGAACTCGTCCTCGGATAGCTCGCCGGCCAGGCGCCGGCGGACCTGATCCTTGAACTGATCGGTGCGCTGGCTGACAAAGCTCGCGTCAAATTCGTCGTAGCGGTACATGTTTGAACTCTCCTGTCGGGCGCTGCCGTTCGTGTCTTTCAGTGACCCGGGCGCTGCCCTGCTCCTGTCTGCGGTTTAAGCGGATACGGCCTGGGCCTGCTTGCCCAGATCCGGATGTGTGGTCGGACCTGTCGCGCGGATCTTTTCGCGCAGGCGTACAGGGACGATGACCCCGTCCTCGACCGTCACGTCCATCTCGTAAACATCGACGACTTCCTGCCTGTCCTTCGACACCATGCCCAGGGCCAGCGCTTCGGCCACGGCTTCCTTGCCCTCGAAGGCCTTCGCAAGCGTGATGCGCTCGACCCAGTTGCCGTTCCCGGCGAGCCAGACGACGTCGCCGTTCAAAAGCCGGTTGGCGGTGATGACTTTCATGGCGATCTCTCTTCAAATCTCAGGCGGCCGCCGTCCGGACCGCCCGGTGCGGCGCCAGAGGTTCAGCCTTGTCAAGGGCGGCATGGCCGACGGCCTCGCCGATCACGATCAGAACCGGCCCGTCCACTTCCGCGCGGTCCGAAAGGACCGCGAGTTCAGACAGGGTTCCGGCGAATTGGCGTTCGTCCGGATGGGCGGCATTTTCGATGACGGCCACCGGGGTTTCGGGTCTCAGGCCGGCGGACATCATCCGGCCCGCAACGGCCGCGGCAACGGTGCGGCCCATATAGACGGCGACGGTCGCGCCTTTAAGCGCAAGGTCCGCCCAGTCCGGCAGAGTCTCGGATTTCGCATTGTGACCGGTCGCAAAAACGAGGTTGGAGGCGACACCGCGTAACGTCAGCGGGATCTGGGCCGAAGCTGCCGCGGCGAAGGCTGCTGTGACGCCGGGAACAATTTCAAAGCCGATGCCGCCTGCGCGGAGCGCTTCCATTTCTTCCGCCGCGCGGCCAAAGACCATAGGGTCTCCGGATTTGAGGCGCACGACCTTGCGGCCTTCGCTGGCAAGCCTGACAAGCAGTCCGCAGATTTCCGATTGCGGCACGGAGTGCGCGCCCTTGCGCTTGCCGACGGAAATGCGCTCTGCGTCCCGGCGGCCCATGGCTACCACATCGGCCGGCACCAGCGCATCGTGAACGATCACATCCGCTTCCTGAAGCAGCCGCTGAGCCCGAAGGGTCAGAAGATCTTCCGCTCCCGGACCTGCCCCGACCAGCCAGACGAAGCCCGGCTCACCGGCCATGCTGTTGAGCAGCCGCTGCGCTTCCGAACGGGCGGCGCCGGACTTGCCGGCATAAAGATTGGCGGCAACGGAGCCGGAAAAGAACCGCGCCCAGAAGTTCCGGCGCAGCGCCCCGTCGCGGATCACTTTCGTGGTGGCATCGCGGAAGCTTTCGGCAAGCCGGGCAAGGTCGCCGGTCGCGCGCGGCAACATCGCCTCGATGCGGGCGCGGATGTGGCGGGAGAGCACCGGACCGACGCCGGTCGAGGTGATGGCGACAGCGATCGGCGCGCGGTTGACCAGCGCGCCGGTGTAAAAATCGCAAAGCTCCGGCTTGTCGACCGCGTTCACCGGCACGCCCATGATCCGGGCGGCATCGACGACGGCCTTGTCGAGATCCCAGTCCTCACGGGCGGAAAAGACCAGCGCGGCGCCGGTGAGATGCACCGGGCGGAAATCCTCGGCGATATGTTCCGCCTCGAAGAGGTCGATCGCTTCGCGCAGTTCGGGTTCGATCATTTGGGAGACCACGACGATCCGCGCGTTGGTTTCGCCGAGCAGGCGAACCTTGGCGGCCGCCTCGCCGCCATGACCGGCGACAAGCACTTTTCGGCCGGCAACTTTCATGAACGCCGGAAACACGTCCAGCCGGGCATCCGGCTTTTTCAGTGCTTTCGCTTTTGTTTCACGGCTGCCAGCCATCTTCAGGGTCTCCAATCCCAGTTTGATGGACTTAATGTAGTCGGCAGCCTTCCCGGGCGCCGGGCACCGGATTTCAAAGCTTCGCGGATTAGCGGAATAGTTTTTTCCCAACGAAGGGTTTGACCAATTCCAATTCCCGTCCTTCTTGCGTCATTCCACCAGTTGCGAATAAAACCGCGATCAGGCGTTCGGACCCGGCATCGCGGCACGTTGCGAATTCTTCACGACCGATCGCGGTTTCACCGGACGCGCAGCACGAACAAAGCGAAGTCGAATGCAATTCATCAAATCAGGTATTCTTCTGTCGGCGGCTTTCAGCCTATCTGCCGTGGCACAGTCGGTTTGCGCGCAGCAGGCAGGCGAGGACACTCTCTGGCAGACGCGTTGCGCCGGTCCATCGAGATCAGTGGAGGCTCTCACTTGCGAGGCGAGCGAAAGCATACGGATGAAGGAAAGCGGTCAACTGGTTTTCAAGGTCGACCTCATCTTCCCCGCCAACAACGCGGCGCCGGTTTTCCACATCCAGGCTCCGCTCGGTTTTTATCTGCCCGGCAAGATCAAGCTTGGCGTTGACGGAAAGCCGATAAGCGAACTGGAGATCGGCACCTGCGACCAGCGAGGCTGTTTTCTGTCCACCGAAGCGACGCCGGAAATGATCGCCACCCTGAAGGCGGGGGAAGCGCTGCAGATCGATTTTGCGCCCGCGGCCGACCGCAGACAGACCATCGAAATGCCGCTTACCGGCTTCAGCCGGGCGATGGACGCGGTTCAGTAAAGCGTCCACGCCGGCCCGCGACAGGACCTGAACAGGTCCATTTACAACCTCCGGATTTCTTGCTGCCGACGCGTAATTCGCATAGTTTCCGAATTGAGCGGCGGCGGCCGACAGCCGCGACAGGGTATCCGGGGGGGATATGATGCGGCTATTTCGATTGCTGGCTGTTGCCGGCTTGCTGGCGGTATACGGCCTTGCGGATGCCGGTTCCGGACAGGCACGGGCAGCCTCGGTGGAGAATTTCCGCCAGGGAGGCTGGAACGGGCATGCCTATACCGATGACAACAGCGGTTTGTTCAGCACCTGCGTCGCATCAGCCAACTATCGCAGCGGTATCAGTCTCTATGTGCAGGTGGACACGGGCTACAATTGGGCGATCGGCTTCTCCGCTCCGCACTGGACCATGAAACCGGGTGCCGATATTCCTCTTCAATACCGCATCGACAGGGGAGCCTGGCAGCAGGGTGTCGCCAAGGCAACGTCGAACAACCTCGCCCGCATGCAGATGCCGCAAGACGGCTATATCATAACCCGCTTCCGGCGGGGGCGGACGCTTTACGTCAATGACGGCTCCTATAATTACGAATTCCGCCTGACCGGCACATCGCGGCTGATGGCGCGCATGGCCAAATGCGTGGAGCGCAATTCGGTGCGGTTCGGCGCGGCGCCCGCCATGGATGCCGTCGTGGCGAATACGCCCGGCGGGCTTGGCAGCACTCCGCCGGCGCAGGCAGCCTCTCCCGCAAGCCCGGCGGCCGATCCGCAGCTGGCCGTGGAAGCGACTCAAGCTCTGTTCAACCTGATGGGCAGTGCCGGGCTTTCCGGTCTGAAACTCATCCCGGACGGCCAGCGTGAGGAAGATCTCAACGGCCTGCACGCGGTCGCCGCCGATGAAGCCCGCACGATCGTGGCGCATATTTTCGCACTGGGCAGCTACACCAGCGAACTGGAGCTGATGTCCCTTGTCGTCGCCGACAGTCAAAAATCGTGCTCAGACGGCAGCTTCTCCTCCGGCTCGGAAAAAATCACCGAGGGCGGCAAGGAAATCTATACAAGCTACGCCAATTGCGAGACGGGCGACCATCAGCTGATCGAACGGGTTGCCATTATCGGGCGCAAGGCAGGGGGTGTCTTCATCTACGGTGTGGCCGATACCTATGTCGGCGAAGGCGGCGGAGCCCCGGTCACCCCGCCCGAACTGACGGACCCGGATTTTTATGCGGCTGCGGCGGAAGCAGCGGAATAACAGGAAAGCCGGCCGCCATTGCGAATGCACCAAGCGGCGGAATAACCGCGCGCATGATGAACAGGCTCGCAACGCCCAGGGCAATCAGAACAAGGATGAGGTTCGCGAAGGTCATATAATAGGCAGGGAAATGGGACTGCCCTCCACGATCTTCCCGGACAGGTCTGAATACCCCGGCTTTTCCGCAAGAGCGGTGGCCGCGCTACTGTCCGCTTCAAATCGTTCGACGAATTCGGCGGCGACATCGAAACCATGGTTCAGCCCGTCCGGTCCGCGCGTTGCGGAAATATCGCTCAACCACTGCTGAACCCGGACAACGTCGAATTGCATCTTCCACGGAGCGAGCGCCAGGATTATCCCGTGCGTGGCGAATGTTTCCGCGCCATTGCGCAGACGGTCCGCGTTCTCTTCCAGAGATGAATGGTTCCCAGGCTCAATGCCGTCACCATGACGAATACGGTCGCAATGATGGCAGCCACTCTTGATTTCAACCTTTTAAGGATTGTCATTTTTCCCGCGCTTTCAACGGGAACCGGGGCACCGAACGGAACCTGATTTCAGGAAGCAGAATACATGCATTCAACCAGCCACGAAAAAAGGCCGGTCAGCCGGCCTTTTTACATCGCAGAGTTCAATCGACCGGAAGGTCGCCGGATTTTACTTCATCGCCTGCAGAACGGAGACATAGTTGGCGACCGCCGCGCCGCCCATGTTGAAGATGCCGCCGATTTCAGGGTTCTTGACCTGTATGTCACCAGCGGTTCCCGTGAGCTGCATCGCCGTCAGGACATGCATGGAGACGCCGGTCGCACCGATCGGGTGGCCCTTGGCCTTCAGGCCGCCGGAGGGGTTCACCGGCAGCTTGCCGTCCATCCCGGTCCAGCCTTCCTTCACAGCGCGAGCGCCCTCACCCTCCTTGGTCAGACCCATGGCTTCGTATTCAATCAGCTCGGCGATGGTGAAACAGTCATGGGTTTCGACGAAGGAGAGATCCTCCAGAGCCAGATTGGCATCGCCCAGGGCTTCGCCCCAGGCCCTGGAGCAGCCTTCGAATTTCAGGATGTCACGCTTGGACATCGGCAGGAAGTCCTGCACATGGGCCAGGCCGCGGAAGGCAACGGCCTTCTTCATACCAAGCGCCGTTGCCGGGTCGGTCAATACCAGAGCCGCCGCGCCGTCGGATACAAGCGAACAATCCGTGCGTTTCAGGGGACCCGCCACAAACGGATTCTTCTCGCTTTCCGCGCGGCAGAACTCGAAGCCCAGATCCTTGCGCATCTGCGCGTAGGGATTGCCGACACCGTTCCTGTGGTTCTTGGCGGCGATCCCCGCCAGGGCATCGGACTGATCGCCGTATTTCTGGAAATAGGCATCCGCGATCTTGCCGAAGACACCTGCGAAGCCGGCCGGGATATCGCCTTCTTCCTTGAGATAGGAAGCCTTCAGGAGGTTTTTGCCGATTTCGGGGCCCGGCGTGGTGGTCATCTGCTCGACGCCGACCACGAGCACGAAGCGCGCGTCGCCCGATGCGATGGCGCGCACACCCTGGTGGACGGCGGCCGAACCGGTCGCGCAGGCATTTTCAACGCGTGTAGCCGGCTTGAACCGCAGCGCCGGATCCGCCTGAAGAACGAGGGACGCGGTGAAGTCCTGCGGCGAGAAGCCCGCGTTGAAATGACCGAGCAGGATTTCGTCCACATCTTCCGGCGCGATGCCTGCATCGTGTATGGCGTCGCTCGCCACCTTGACGATCATGCTTTCAACGGTTTCTTCCGCGTGCTTGCCGAAGGGCAGATGCGCCCAACCCACCATGGCTGCCGTCATGACATTTCCTCCAAGTTTTTATTCCGCGAGATAGAAGTGCGGGGTCAGGCTAAACGCCCCGAATATTCACTGGGAAGCCGGGACAACGGCACGGACGGCATCGCCGACCCGAAACAGAGTGCCGATTGGCCCCAAGGGCTCCACTTCACCTGATATTTGCTCGAAAGGACATTTCCAGCTTCCGTGCCGCATTGCAAGACCAAAGTTACCTAAACGTAATAACTTTTTACTTTTATAATATATTTCATATGCTTATGATATAAATCTTGTGCAGCTTCATGGTTTCGCCGCCGTGCGGACGATTGGGTTCCGGCAACCGTGAGGGTCAGGATTTCGGTCATATCCCTGTCACGTGTGACGCGTAGAAGGGTGCCGTTCCGGACAAATTCGTTTTTTGAGATTATTATTTGCTTCACCGGTCCTGCGCAGCAGGGCCGGTGTTTTTTTGTGGTCCGGTTCCTTCCGGCAAAAGGCACCTGTCTTTTTTCGCGGATGATTTTTCCCTCGAGACGCTTGACCTCACAGAGCCCCGCGTATAGCCATTCAAAGCGCTTTGAAATTGCAATTTCCGCTACGGAATAGTCTGTATGCAACGCCTCGCAACGGGGCGCACACAGTTGATCGGGACGCGGGACGGAGACGGGTTATGTTCGAAGAAGCCGAAACGGGCCAAGAGGCTGAAATGCCGGAGAAAATAATCAACGACCCGGACTGGTGGCGCGGTGCCGTGATCTACCAGATTTATCCGCGTTCCTTTAACGACACCAATGGAGACGGGACCGGCGACCTCAACGGCGTGACCGAACGCCTGGATTACATTACCTCGCTTGGCGTGGACGCGATCTGGCTGTCGCCGTTTTTCACCTCGCCCATGGATGACTTCGGCTACGACGTCTCCGATTATGAAGATGTCGACCCGTTGTTCGGCACGCTGGCGGATTTCGACCGCATGCTCGCCGCCGCCCATGAGCGCGGCCTGAAGGTGATCATCGACCTTGTCATCTCGCACACCTCCGACCAGCACCCCTGGTTCCGGGAGAGCCGTTCCTCAAGGGACAATCCGAAGGCCGACTGGTACGTGTGGGCCGACGCCAAGGCGGACGGGACCCCGCCCACCAACTGGCTGTCCATCTTCGGCGGTCCGGCCTGGGAATGGGACAGCCGCCGCCGGCAGTATTTCATGCATAATTTCCTGGCCAGCCAGCCGGATCTGAATTTCCATAACCGCGATGTGCAGAATGCGGTGCTTGCAGCCGCGCGTTTCTGGCTTGCGCGTGGCGTCGACGGCTTCCGCCTCGACACGGTGAATTTCTATTTCCATGATGCGCTGCTGCGGGACAATCCGCCGCTCGGCGCCGGCGAAACGCCTTCCACTGTCGAAGCCAGCAATCCCTATGGCTACCAGGACCATCTCTACGACAAGACCCGGCCGGAGAACCTGCTCTTCCTGGAAAGGCTGCGGGCGCTGCTCGACCAGTATCCGGGGACAACGTCGGTCGGCGAGATCGGCGCGGACGGGCAGGCCGCCGAGTTGACCGCATCCTACACGGAAGCGGACAGACGCATTCACATGGCCTACAGTTTCGACCTGCTGACACCGCAGCATTCGGCCGCCTATATCCGCCGGACCGTCGAAGACATGAATGCCGGCATCGGCTCCGGCTGGGCGAGCTGGGCGCTGTCCAACCACGATGTCAAACGGGTGGCCAGCCGCTGGGGCAACGGCCTCGACCTGACGAAATTCGCGCCGCTGGCAACCGCGCTCTGCGCCTCGCTGCGCGGCACGCCCTGCCTTTATCAGGGTGAAGAACTCGGGCTTACCCAGGCTGAGGTTCCCTTCGAGAAGCTGCAGGACCCGTATGGCATCCGCTTCTGGCCGGACTACAAGGGCCGGGACGGCTGCCGCACGCCAATGCCCTGGGTCAGGGACAATGCCCATGCAGGTTTTTCCGACGCGGACCCCTGGCTGCCCGTGGCGCCGGAACATCGGGACCGGGCCGTCTTCGAACAGGACAAGGACGAACAGTCCGTCCTGAACCGCAATCGCGCTTTTTTCGCTTGGCGGCAGCGCAAGACAGCACTCAGGAAAGGCGACATGGCCTTTCTCGACAGCCCCGGCGAGACACTGGTCTTCACCCGGTCCTTTCAGGGTGAAACCGTGCTGTGCGCGTTCAATCTGGGCAACACCCCGGCAACATTCAGCCTGTCCGGCCTCGATCTGGAAAGCCTGAACGCGCCGGGTTTCACCGGGACCGCCAGCGGTTCCGAAATCTCCCTGAAAGGCCTCGACGCGGTCTTCGCCCGGGTGAAAGGCTGAATTCCACTCTTCAAAAGATGCCCCGGCACGGCTAAACCACTACAAGCGCGACCCAACGGCGTCAGCGGGCAAAAGAGCCCGGCCCGTCGGGTGGCGGAAAGCAGCCCATCGGCAGCTTTGCGCCGCTTGCCCGATGCACCGCATCGCCGAATGAACTGCTTTGCGCCATCAAATAGTTCCAAATTTACACCTGACGCTCTAAACAGGCGTGCCGGGCGTTTTCCGGCTCAGACAGATCAGCGCCGGATACAAGATGACTGACCGCCTGCCACTATCCGTTTTCATTATCGCCAGGGACGAAGCCGACCGGATCTCCCGGCCGATTGAAAGCGTGACCGGCTGGGCCGACGAGGTCATTGTCATAGACAGCGGCTCCACCGACGACACCGTTGCGGTCGCCGAACGTCTCGGAGCCCGGGTCCTTCACAATGACTGGCCCGGATACGGTCCGCAGAAACGGTTCGGCGAGGACCAGTGCGGCAACGACTGGCTGTTAAACCTGGATGCGGATGAAGAAGTCACGCCGGAGCTGAAAGCCGAAATCCAGGCGAAATTCGCCGATGGAAGCTACAGGGAAGCCGATGGCTGGCGCATCATGATCCGGGACATGTACGCCCACGAAAGCGCGCCGGCCCCCTGGGCCTACGGCTATCATCAGATCCGCCTCTATGACCGGCGCAAGGGCCGGTTCTCCACCTCGACCGTCCATGACACGGTCCGCCCCGGCGAAAGCGCGACAATCGCCAGCCTTGCCGGCATCGTGGCGCACCGTTCGATCCGCTCGCTCGATTTCCAGGTCAGCAAATACAATCGCTATTCCGGCATGCAGGTAAAGGACATGCGCTCGCGTGGCCGCAAACTGCCACGCTGGCGCTTGCTGACCGAGTTTCCGGCCAGTTTCCTCAAGGCCTATTTCGCACGCAGATACCGGAAATACGGCTGGTGGGGCTTCATCCTTTCCGTGAACTATGCCCATGCCCGGTTCCTGCGAGTGGCGAAAGCCTACGAGGCCGAGCTTTCGGACAAACGCTGATCAATCTCAAGATGTTCCAGGTGTTGAGAATTCCACGCACATGCCGCGGTGTTCCGGCCGGTAGTCCTCATGCCGTGGTGGCCAGAGCCTCTTCGGACGCCCGGTGGCGTTCCACGCGGATCGGCTGGCGCACGCCCGTGGTCTGATGGAAGTGCTCCAGACGCCGGATGGTCGTCGGGGTCAGCATGTGCCCGCGAGACAGGACGAGTTCCCGGTTGCCTTCCGTCAGGGCGTCGTCGATCAGGATATCGCCCGGCTTGAGCGAACGGATGTGGCACTGGGTGACAAACTTCTTCTTGTCCTCCGGCACATCGTCCATCAGCAACTCTTTCGCAATTTCCAGCAGTTCGGGATCGTATTTGCGCTTGTTGATCGTCAGGGCGTCGAACGCGGCGGCATCCGGACCGTTCTCCGGGCTCGCGTACCAGAGATCGGTCAGGAGCTTGATGATACGGGCGACCCTCGGGATATCCATTCCCTTCGGTCCGTCCTTGGGAAAACCGGACCCGTCATAGCCGCGCGCGGACAGGTACAGATATTCCGAGACTTTTTCAAGCTGCGGAATGTTGGTCAAAAGTTCGCGGGTCTGGGCAGGAGACTTGTTGAGGATGTCCCGTTCCTGTTCCGTCAAGCTGCGGGCGGCACGGTAGCGGGACAGGATCTGTTTCGGCAGCAACGCCTCGCCGAGCGGAGACAGCATCACCGCCATTTCCAGTTCCCAGGTCTTCTTCATGCCGAGACTTTTGGCCAGTTTAAGCGCCTGCTTGCGCACGGTGGCCGTGCGCCGGAAGGCTTCGGGATGAAACAGGGCCATCATGTCGATCAGCAACTTGATCGAACCGGCGAGCGTGCGCTCCAGCAACGCCCGGTCCTTGGCCAGATGCTGGTGATGGCCAAGCGCAGTTTCCACGGCGGTTATCAGTTCCGCCTGCTTGCAGGGCTTTTGCAGAAACAGGAAAACGTGGCCTTCGTTCAGCGCTTTCTTGATCGCCTCGGCGGAGCCTTCGCGCGTCAGCATCACTCTGGCGGCCTGGGGAACTAGGGTTTCGCAAGCACACAAAAACGCGGGGCCTCCCCGACCGGGCAGGTTATAGCAGGAAAAGATGACGGCGGTTCCGGTGTTCTGCTTGAGAAACAGCAGCGCCTCTTCGGACTCCGCAAAGCAGACGACTTTCAGGTGTTCCCCAAACAGGCGTTTGAAGCCTGCCTGAACGCCCTGATCCGGGTCCGCAACAACGATCAGGTCCGTGGTCTTTTCCATACCCGGTCTCCTCTATTTGGCGAAGCAAAACAGGTGGTGCACATCACCTCGCCTCAACCTTCAAAATATAGTCTCATATGACCGATAACAAATACTTTCAAAAAAAAACAAACTTTAATCTTGTCGTCTTAAGTCTTGGATCCACGGATATTTTGACTGGTTCGAATTCAACGGTGGCGTTTTGCATTGGGGCTGATTTATAAAGCGCCATGCTTGATGTCCTGATAATCGGTGCCGGCCCGGCTGGGCTATTCGCGGCGGACCTTCTGGCCGCGGAAGGTTTTGCCGTCACAATGGTTGACCGCATGCCCTCCCCGGCCCGCAAATTCCTGATGGCCGGCCGCGGCGGCCTGAACCTTACCCACAGCGAGGACCTTTCCGCCTTGCTCAGCCGCTACCGGCAGGCGGAGGCCTTCCTGTCGCCGATGATCGGTGATTTTCCACCCGAGGCCCTGAAGGAATGGTGCCACGGGCTGGGGCAGGAGACATTCACCGGCAGCAGCGGCCGGGTTTTCCCCGCTTCGATGAAGGCCTCGCCCCTGCTGCGGGCGTGGTTGCGCCGGCTGGAGAAGAACGACGCGCGACTGCTGACGCGGCATACGTTCACCGGATTTTCCGACGACGGGACCGCAATGATCCAGCCCGAGGGTGGACAGCCGGAAAGCTTTCCCGCCCGGGCAACCCTGCTGGCGCTTGGCGGGGCAAGCTGGCCGAAGCTCGGGTCCAATGCTGCCTGGGTTCCTATTCTGGAAAGCCGGGGGATCGGGGTATCCCCGTTCCGGCCCGCAAATTGCGGGTTCCGGGTTTCCTGGAGCCCGGTGATGAAAGAACGTTTTGCCGGCACGCCGCTGAAGCGCATCGGATTGCGTCACGGCGAAAGATCCGTCACTGGCGAAGCCCTGATTTCCCAAAGCGGGATGGAAGGCGGTGCGATTTATACCCTTTCGACGGAAATACGCGAGACGATCGAGACTGAAGGCTCCGCGCTGCTGCATATCGACCTTCGACCGGCCAAGACCGCCGCGGCGCTTGCCCGCAGGCTTTCCCGGCCCAGGGGCAAGCAAACGGTTTCAACCTACCTGAAAAAGACGGTGAAACTCAATCCGGTGGAACAGGCGCTTTTAAGGGAAGCGGGACCGATACCGCAGGATCCTGACGAGCTTGCCGCGAGGATAAAGGCGGTTCCAGTCGCATGCGAAGCGCCCTACGGGATCGACCGGGCGATCTCCTCCGCCGGCGGCATACGTCTGGATGAGGTCGACGAAGGCCTGATGCTCAGGAAGCTCCCCGGCGTCTTTGCCGCCGGAGAGATGCTGGACTGGGAAGCGCCGACAGGCGGCTATCTGCTGCAGGCGTGTTTTGCCATGGGGCACCGGGCGGCGCAGAGCCTCTCCGCCTATCTGAAGAACAGCAAGGGAGAGCCGGAGTAATGACGGTGCTTTACGTGGACGCGGACGCCTGCCCGGTGAAGGACGAAGCGGTCCGGGTGGGGGAGCGGCACGGGACACCGATCAGGTTCGTCTCCAACAGCTGGATGCGCCTGCCCGAGGGAGACCTGATCGAACGCGTGGTGGTCGCGGAAGGACCGGACGAGGCCGACAACTGGATCGCGGAGCGCGCCGGAAAGGGCGATGTGGTGATCACCGCCGACGTTCCGCTCGCCGCGCGTTGCGTCAAGGCCGGCGCCCTGGTGCTTTCGCACACCGGCAAGCCGTTCCGCGAGGATGCGATCGGCATGCGGCTCGCCATGCGCGACCTCAATACGCATTTGCGCGAAACCGGCGAAATTCGCGAAAGCGGTCCGGCCTTCGGCAAGGCGGACAGGTCGCGCTTTCTCAATCAGCTCGAAACGGTCATGCGGGCCGCGAAGCGGATGGCGGACGAGCGATAATGCCCGAATGCTGACGGGTTTGACCCGGCTTCACAAAAAAACTCCCTGCAAGGCGGGGAGGAATGCTCCTTGCAGGGAGTGGCCGAGGGCCCTTTGGGGGCCGATTGTGCCCGGCGCGAGATCAAGCTGCCTTTAGCGGCAGAACTTGTACTGACCGGAATAGGCCAGAAAGTAGCCGGTGTTCGGATTGAAGGACCGGTACTTGTGGCTGCAGTAGTTGTACCAGGCCGGGCTCCACGGCGCCGGACGGTAGTAAACGGGGGCCGGCGCCGGACGGTAAACCGGTCCCGGATAATATGCCCGCGGCGGAGCATGGTAACGCGGCTGCGCCAGGGCGGAACCGATAATGGCGCCCGCGGCAAGCCCGCCCGCGATGCCGACACCGACCTGCCAGCCCTTGGCGGCTTCCGCCGGCGTGCTCTGGGTGGTCAGGGTGGCTCCGGCAACAAGCGCCAGCGCGGTGGTGGTGATTGCGATTCTCCTGAACATGACGGTGTCCCTTCCTGTTTGTGAGGCCCTGCTCTCCGCCTCAGTTCATGAAGGCACCTTAGCCCCGCCGCGCGCCGCACTCTGTGATTGGAGTCACAAGCTGTCACTTTGCGTTTCTCAGCGTTTTTTGCTCTCTCGGCCGAAGAAATTTGCGCCCGGACTCATCAAATCCTGACTTCGACCGTTTCGAGATTTGTCGGCGGGCGCATCCTAATGCCCTGAATCCAAAGCGATTTGCTTACCGTATGGTGAGCGGCCGCGCCGCTTTCATATCTTTCACTTGCCGGAAGGCGCGAGCGGACATAAAGTACGCGGCATCGGCGCGAGTTGCGCTGTACGGGACATGACGTAGACCCGGTGAGACTGAACTTCGGCGGATGCTCCATTAAGCGCCGCTCTGAATTAACAAGCTTTCCGTTTCTTATTGACTGCTCGTTTATCTGCGCCTTGCCGGAGACGAGTGGGGCGTTTTCAACTGACGGAAAGGTTTCTCCATGCGCGAGAACGGCACCATTAAATTCTTCAACCACGACCGTGGCTTCGGCTTCATCACACCGGATGACGGTGGCAAGGACGTGTTCGTCCACGTGACCGCTTTCGAGCAGGCCGGGATCGGAACGCCGGTTGAAGGCGCCAAGGTTTCTTTCGTCGCGGAAGACGACCGTCGCGGCCGCGGCAAGCAGGCTGCCCAGCTCGAGATGATCTGAGTTTCGAAGGTTTTCACCCGCGGCGGCCAATCAGACCCGCCGCGCGTGCACCTGACGAAAACGGGACCGTTCGGTCCCGTTTTTTTATTGCGGATAGCTCTGCCGCAGCATGGGAGGAGAAGTCCTTCTCTACAGCATGCAGTCCAGCAATTCGTTCTCGCCGATGACCCCCACGATCGCACCGTTTTTGCGGACGACCACCGGCTCAGGGCTGGACTTCTTCAGTCTGGCGACGTCGCGGATCGGCGTGCTGGCCTCACAAGTCAGGCCGCTTGCCAGCGAGCCCGGAAGGCTGCCCGGCGGCACCATGATGTCACGGGCCCTGAGGACGTTCAGCGGGTTCATGTGGCCGACGAAATCGGCCACATAGTCGTTGGCCGGTTTCTTGACGATTTCCTGCGGCGTGCCGAGCTGGATCACCCGGCCGCCTTCCATGATCGCGATGCGCGAGCCGATCTTGGCCGCTTCGTCCAGATCGTGGCTGACGAAGATGATCGTCCGGTTGAGTTCCTTCTGCAGGTCCAGAAGCTCGTCCTGCAGCTTGTCGCGGATCAGCGGGTCCAGCGCCGAGAACGGCTCGTCCATCAGCAGGATCGGCGCGTCGGTGGCAAAGGCGCGGGCAAGGCCGACACGCTGCTGCATGCCGCCGGACAGTTCGTGGACATATTTGTCGCCCCAGTCCGTGAGACCGACCAGCTTCAGCTGCTCTTTCACCTTGGCGGCGCGCTCCTTCACGGGCATTCCGGCCAGTTCGAGACCGAAGCCGACATTCTCGGCAACCGTGCGCCAGGGCAGCAGGCCGAATTGCTGGAACACCATTGCGACGTGGCTCCGGCGCAGTTCTCGCAAGGCATTCGGGGGACAGCTTGCAGGGTTCACATAGCCCGTACCGTCAAAGACCTGAACTTCGCCGCGGATAACCGGATTAAGGCCGTTCACCGCGCGCAGGAGAGTCGACTTGCCGGAGCCGGAAAGGCCCATCAACACGATGACTTCCCCCTGGCGGATGTCGAATGTCGCGCCGGCCACACCAAGGATCTGGCCGGTCTCGGCCTGGATATCCTGCCGGGTCTTCCCCGCGTCGATCAGCGGAAGCGCCGAAGCGGGATTTTCACCGAAGACGATGTCGACATCCTTGAAGGTGACGACGGGTGTCTCATCGGAGGTACTCATCGCTTGCCTCCCTCTTCCGCGCGGAAAAACCGGTCGAGCACGATGGCGATCAGAACGATGCAGACACCGACCTCGAACCCTTGCGCGATATTCACCGTGTTGAGCGCGCGCAGCGTCGGGACGCCGAGCCCGTCGGCGCCGACAAGCGCCGCGATCACCACCATGGAGAGCGAGAGCATGATGGTTTGCGTCAGGCCCGCCATGATCTGCGGCAGAGCATAGGGCAGTTCGATTTTCCACAGAAGCTGCGACCGCGTCGCACCGAAGGCCTCGCCCGCCTCGATCAGCGCCGTCGGTGTGGAGGACACACCGAGCTGGGTCAGGCGGATGGGAGCGGGAATCGCGAAAATCACCGTCGCTATCAGCCCCGGCACCATGCCGAGACCGAAGAGGATGAGCGCCGGGATCAGATAGACGAAGGTCGGGATGGTTTGCATCAGGTCCAGCACCGGGCGCAATGCCGCGTAAAAGCGCGGATTATGTGCGCCGAGCACGCCCACCGGCACTCCGACCGCCATGCAGACGACGGACGCGGCGACAACCAGCGCCAGGGTCTCGGTGGTTTCTTCCCAATAGCCCTGATTGATGATGAGCAGCAGAGAGATCGCCACGAAGACCGCGAAGATGATTTTCCGGTGCACCGCATAGGCGAGCACAACGGCGATCGCGACAATCACCAGCGGATGCGGCGTCTGCAAAAGCCACAGGATGCCGTCGATCAGTGTCTCCAGAAAGAGCGATATGCCGTCGAAGACCCAATAGGCGTTTTCGGTGAGCCAATCGACCAGGGACCGCGCCCAGGGTCCGATCGGCAACTTGTAGTCCGTCAGCCAGTTCAACCCGCCGCCCCTTTTTGTTGTTGTGGAGAAAGGCGGGGCGCCGGCCGGTAGGATCGCGCTTCGGATCCGCGTTCGCTTGAACGCGGGATGCGCGCGGCCGGCGCCCCGTCAGACTTTAGCTTTCTAAAGGCCTAGAGCGCCCTTCACGGCCGCGAAACTGTCGCCACCGTCGAGAGTCTTGACGCCAACGAGCCAGTTTTCGAAAGTTGCCGGGTGCACTTTCAGCCAGGCGGCGGCCGCCTTGTTGGGGTCTTCGCCGTCGTTCAGGATCGCGCTCATGATCTCGTTTTCCATGGGCAGCGAGAATTCCAGGTTCTCCAGAAGCTTGCCGACGTTCGGGCATTCCTTCACATAGCCGGCGCGCACGTTGGTGTAGACAGTCGCTCCGCCGTAATTCGGACCGAAGATGTCGTCACCGCCTTCAAGATAGGCCATCTCGAACGCGGCGTTCATCGGATGCGGTTCCCAGCCGAGGAAGACGATGTCGTTGTCGCGTTTTTCGGCGCGCGCGACCTGGGCGAGCATGCCCTGCTCGGAGGATTCCACCACCTCGAAGCCTTCCAGGCCGTAAAGGTTCTGGTCGATCATGCCGATGATCAGGCGGTTGCCGTCGTTGCCGGGCTCGATGCCGTAGATCTTGCCGTCCAGATCGTCCTTGAACTTGGCGATGTCCTGAAAGCTCTTCAGGCCCTTGTCGTAGGTGTATTTGGGAACGGCGAGCGTGTATTTCGCGCCTTCCAGATTGGCGCGGACCGTCTCGACGGAGCCGTCTTCCTCGTAGGCCTTGATGTCGCCTTCCATGGTCGGCATCCAGTTGCCGAGAAAGACATCGATGTCCTTGTTCTTCATGGAGGCATAGGTCACCGGTACGGACAGGATCTTGACATCGGGTTCGTATCCGAGGGCTTCAAGAACCACCGATGTGGCCGCCGTTGTCGCCGTGATGTCGGTCCAGCCGACATCGGAGAAGCGGACCGTCTTGCAGCTTTCCGGATCGTTCGCGAGCGCCGTTCCGGAAAGCATGAGCCCGAGAGCAAGTCCTCCAGCGAGTTTCGCTGCCATTTTCATTGAAATACCTCCTGTGGAAAGTCGACCTGGTTTTTGTCGCCTGATTATTACCGCAAGTTACAGGTTCAGCGCATGGGAAATCCACCCCGTTCCTCGACCGGTAGCCTGCCTAAAAGCAATCCAAACATCCACCGGAAAAATTTGCAAGTTTTCATTGATTGATTGATCAATTAAAAATAAGACACCGATAACCCGGGAGATCCCTATGCCCAAGGTCGGAATGGAAGCGAAACGGCGGCGCAGTCTTATAGACGCAACGGTCGATGCAATTCACGAGCGCGGCTACAGCGACGTGACCATGGCCCAGATCGCCAAGCGGGCCGGCGTGTCCGGCGGCCTCGTGCATCATTATTTCGGTTCGAAGGACCAGTTGCTCGCGGCCACCATGCGCCACCTGTTGACCGAACTCGGCCGCGCCATCCGCGAAAGTCTTGCCGAGGCACAAACCCCGCGCGAGCGGATCTCGGCGATCATCGAGGGCAATTTCGCCGTCGACCAGTTCCAGCCCGCCGTCATCGCCGCCTGGCTGGCCTTTTACGTCCAGTCCCGGACGACGGAAAGCAACCGCCGGCTGCTGAGGATCTACGCCGCCCGGCTGGCCTCCAACCTCACGGTCAATCTGCGGGCCTTCATGCCGCAACCGGAGGCCCGCCGGATCGCGGAAGGTACGGCCTCGATGATCGACGGGGTGTGGATCCGTCAGGCCCTCAGCGATGCGCAGGCAGACCGGAAAGCCGCCATTTCCCAGGTCGAAGACTATGTCGAAACCCAGATCGCGGCGCACGCCTGCCGCGATGCGGACCGTTGAACCGACCGGAGCTCTCATGACCTTGCAGTTCGACTTCATCATCGTCGGTGCCGGATCCGCCGGTTGCGCCATGGCCTCCAGGCTTTCGGAAGATCCGCGCAACAGGGTCCTGGTGCTGGAATTCGGCGGAACGGACGCCGGACCGCTGATCCAGATGCCGGCGGCCCTGTCCTATCCCATGAACATGCCGCTCTATGACTGGGGGTTCGAAAGCGACCCGGAACCGCATCTCGGCGGACGGCGCCTGGCAACGCCGCGCGGCAAGGTCATCGGCGGATCGTCTTCGATCAACGGCATGGTCTATGTGCGCGGCCACGCCTGCGACTTCGACACCTGGGAGGAGATGGGTGCGAACGGCTGGGGCTACCGGCATGTGCTGCCCTATTACAAGCGGCTGGAAACCAGCCATGGCGGCCAGAACGGCTGGCGCGGCACGAACGGCCCGCTGCATGTGACACGCGGCACCAAATGGAACCCGCTGTTCCACGCCTTCCGCGATGCCGGGGAACAGGCCGGTTACGGTGTGACCGAGGACTATAACGGCGAGCGCCAGGAAGGCTTCGGCGACATGGAGATGACGGTCCACAAGGGCCGGCGCTGGTCCGCCGCCAATGCCTATCTGAAGCCCGCGCTCAAACGTGGCAATCTTGAGCTGATCAAGGGCGCCCTGGTGCGCAAGGTCCTCATCGAGAACGGCCGCGCGGTGGGCGTGGAGTTCGAAACCGGTGGGAAAATCCGTGAGGCAAGAGCCAACCGCGAAGTGATCCTGGCGGCGTCCTCCATCAACTCTCCGAAGATCCTGATGCAGTCCGGCATCGGTCCGGCGGATCACCTTCAGGACATGGGGATAGAAATTGTCGCCGACCGGCCCGGCGTCGGTGCCAATCTGCAGGATCACCTGGAGCTCTACCTGCAGCAGGCCTGCACCCAGCCGATCACGCTCTACAAGCACTGGAACCTGGTTTCCAAGGCGCTGATCGGGGCACAGTGGCTGTTCTTCAAGCAGGGGCTCGGGGCATCGAACCAGTTCGAGAGCTGCGCCTTCATCCGCTCCAAGGCGGGCGTCAGATACCCCGATATCCAGTATCATTTCCTGCCTTTCGCAGTGCGTTATGACGGACAGGCAGCCGCGGAAGGCCACGGCTTCCAGGCCCATGTCGGGCCGATGCGCTCAAAATCGCGCGGACGGATCCGGCTGACGTCCGGCGATCCTCGCGGCAAACCCTCCATCCTGTTCAACTACATGTCGCACGAGGAGGACTGGGAGGATTTCCGCCGCTGCATCCGCCTTACGCGGGAGGTTTTCGACCAGGAGGCTTTCGCGCCCTATCGCGGCAAGGAGATCCAGCCGGGAGATCACGTCCAGAGCGATGACGCGCTGAACGACTTCATCCGCGAACATGTTGAAAGCGCCTATCATCCCTGCGGCACCTGCAGGATGGGATCCAAGGAAGATCCGATGGCCGTTGTCGATCCGGAATGCCGGGTGATCGGCGTCGAGGCCCTGCGTGTCGCCGACAGTTCCATCTTTCCGCAAATCACCAATGGCAATCTGAACGCTCCGTCGATTATGGTCGGGGAAAAGGCGTCCGATCATATTCTGGGCAAGGACCCGCTGCCGGCGTCCAACCAGGATCCCTGGATCAACCCGGCATGGGAAACCAGCCAGCGCTGAAGACGTTCGATGAAATAACGCCGTTCAAACCGTCACGCAGGAGCCAACCCATGCGCGCCCAACCGCAAGCCTCGCACTACATCGGCGGCTCTTACCTGGAAAGCCAGGCTGGAACGCCCTTCGACTCGCTCTATCCGGCCACCGGCGAAGTGATCGCCCGGATCAAGACCGCCGATGACGGCGTGATCGAGGCGGCCATCCGCACCGCGAAGGACGGCCAGAAGATCTGGGCCGCGACACCACCTGTGGAACGAGGCCGTATCCTGCGCAAAGCCGCCGAAATCCTGCGCCAGAAAAACCGTGAGCTGTCGGTTCTGGAAACGCTCGACACCGGCAAGCCGCTGCAGGAAACGCTGGTCGCCGACGCCGCATCCGGCGCGGACTGCCTGGAATATTACGGCGGTCTGGCCGCGACGCTTACGGGAGAACATATCGATCTCGGCGGCTCCTTCGCCTATACGAAGCGCGAGCCGCTCGGCATATGTTTCGGCATCGGTGCCTGGAACTATCCGATCCAGATCGCCTGCTGGAAAGCAGCACCGGCGCTTGTCTGCGGCAATGCCATGATCTTCAAACCCTCCGAGGTCACACCGCTCAGCGCGCTGAAACTCGCCGAAGCCTTGAGCGAAGCCGGCCTGCCGGACGGTGTCTTCAATGTCATTCAGGGGTTCGGCGATGTCGGCGCCAGGATGGTCGCGCATCCCGATATCGCCAAGATATCCCTGACCGGCTCCGTGCCGACAGGCGCGAAGGTGGCGGCCCTTGCCGGCGAACACCTGAAGAAGACAACGCTGGAACTGGGGGGCAAGTCGCCTCTGATCATCTTCAAGGATGCGGATGTCGAAAACGCCGTATCGGCGGCGATCAACGCCAATTTCTATTCCACCGGCCAGATCTGTTCCAACGGCACCAGGGTCTTCGTCCACGCGGACATCAAGGAACAATTCGTTGCCCGCCTGGCCGAACGCACGCAAGGGGCGGTGCTGGGCGACCCGCTGGACGAGGCCACCAATATCGGCCCGCTTGTCTCCAGACAGCAGTTGGAGAAGGTTCTGCACTACATGCAGGTCGGCCGGGAGGACGGCGCCCGGCTGGTCTGTGGCGGCGGCGCGGCGGCGGTGGCGAGTTTCCCGGACGGATATTTCGTACAGCCGACGGTGTTCGCGGATGTGAAGGACGATATGCGCATCGCCCGCGAGGAGATCTTCGGCCCGATTCTGAGCGTCCTCGACTTCACCGATGAGGACGATGTGATCGCGCGGGCCAATGACACGGAATTCGGGCTTGCGGCAGGGATCTTCACCAGGGACATCCAGCGGGCGCATCGGGTGGTCGACCAGCTCCAGGCGGGCACCTGCTGGATCAACACCTACAACCTGACCCCGGTCGAAATGCCCTTCGGCGGCTACAAGAAATCCGGCATCGGCCGCGAAAACGGCCACACCGCCATCGCCTATTACAGCCAGGTGAAGAGCGTCTACGTGGAAATGGGCGGTGTGGAAGCGGCGTTTTAGAGCCGCGGGCATCAGCTAACGAGGGGAACAAGCGACCCATGCCGAACAAGGCCGAAGACCTGCCTCGAAATATGGGCCGCTTGTAGCGGGCAGCGATCCCGCGCCCCGGCCCCGCCGGCGATGCGGCGTAGCGCGATGCCGGGAAAGCGCTTCACTTGGTCAGGATCAGCTTGCCCTGTTTGGTGATCGACAGACGGTAGGTTTCGTCATTGTGGTGGATGTGTATCTGCCGCGTTCCGCCGAACAGTTCGCGGGAATCGAAATCCGTTTTGGCTTCCCTGGGCGGCTTGCCGGCAAGAATGCTCCGGGAGGGACCGGAGGTACTGAGGGAAAGGCGGCGCTTCTGGCTGTTGGCGGTCGGTGTCATGCGCGCAATCGCTCCTTGGCTTTCAATTTGCTTGCCGCTTCGCCCGGTCTGCGGGGCCCGTCCGGTGAGCGGTTCGGCAGAGGAATTTAAAGGTGAGTTAAAAACTCAACTTTATACTTGACACTCATACTCAAGTTTTCCTATCAAGGCAATGCCTGATCGAAACGGAACTGGAAATCGCGTCCTCCGGTTTTGAATGAGACAGGGCCTCTGAGCGATCAGAGGCATTAAATGCCAGGCAAGCCAACCGCCCTCTCCTCTCCCTCAGCGGCCAGCCAGCCAGGCGTTTTCCAACAGCCACCCCCACCACAGCCACAAAAAAAGCGCCAACCGGATGGTGGCGCTTCAAAATTCTTCAGGAACCTTGCGGAAAGTCTTAAGCGTTCACGGCGAGCGGCGGTTTGGCCACATCGATCTTGAGCAGGTCGCGCATGCCGAAACGGTCCTCGGACAGATCGGCGATCGACTTGGTGTCGAGCACTTCCATAAAGGCTTCCAGAGCTTCGTGAAGCAGTCCGTTGAAGCCGCAGGAAACGATCAGCGGGCAGTCCTTGCGGCCGGAATCGAAACATTCCGCCAGAAGGAAGCTTTCCTCCGCGGCTCGCACCACTTCGCCGACGGTGATCTGTTCGGCGGGACGGGCAAGCATGACCCCGCCATTACGGCCCCGGATGGTCCTGATCAGATTGCCATCGACCAGAACCTTCATGATCTTGAACAGATGTGTCTCCGACATGTCGAAGCTGGCCGCGATGTCCGCGACTTTGCTCGGCTTGTCCGGATTGACCGCGCAATACATGAGAGCGCGCACGGCATAGTTGGTCTGTTGTGTCAAACGCATGTGCTAGATATGAGGTGCGCGGCACCAAAGGTCAATGCTAAAAATTGAATGTTGGAGACCACTTTAAAAAAGTGAAGCCGGCTCCGCAGCTTAGCTAAAGGTTCGCGAATACACCCCTGTCCTCTACATCTCGCCGACGGGCATGCGTGTTATTGCGCGATTGCAGGAGAATCGGGAATGGCGGGCAGATTGTCCTTCAGGAAAACATCGATGCCGATGCGCTCCTGTCCGTCGATGATCGAGGCACCATCGCACAGAGCCCTGAGCACGCGGATGGCGCTGCGGATTTCGTGTCCGGGATCCTGGGCGATCACCGCATCGAGCACACCGGCCCGCAGGGCGTCGCGCGTATAGGGGGTCAGTTCGTGACCGACAAAGACGATCTCCTGTGCGCGGCCCAGGTCCTGGAGAGCGGAAATCGCGCCCCGGTTGCCCGCACCGATATTGTAGAGACCGGCCAGATCCGGATGCTCTTTCAGAACTCCGCGGACCAGTTCCGCGTTGCGACCGTTGTCGTCGCGGCCTTCGCGGACCTTGAGCAATTGCAGATGCGGAAAATCGGCTTCGATCACTTCCCTGCAGCCGGCAAAACGCTCGGCATGATCGCGCAGCCCGAGTGAACCGGCGATCAGGGCGACCTTCGCCGGCTCTCTCGGCAGGAACCGCCCCAGCAGCCGTCCCGCCGTGCGCCCCGCCGCCATGTTGTCGATGCCGACGAAATGCTGGCGGGTGGAAGAGGGATGATCGGAGACCAGCGTCACCACCGGCACGCCGCGGTCCTGCAAGCGGTCGATGGCCGCCCGCACTTCCGGGAAGGCCGGAGCGACCACCGCCACGCCGTCGCAGATCGCCCGCTCGATCAGGGCCAGTGTCCCGGCCACCCGGTGACCGTCGAATGCGTCGATCGGCTCGACATGAACATGCATGCGCTCGCCGCTCATGGTCTGCGCATGCGACAGCGCCTCGCGGGTGAGGTCCTCCATGAAGGCGTTCGGACCGTTGGGCAGAAGAAAATGAAACCGGTAGAGGCGCTTCTTGGCGAGGCCCGCGGCAAAAACATCCGGCTTGTAATTCAGCGTCTCGGCGGCCTGCTTCACCTTTTCAATGGTGTTCTTGCGTACACCGGGACGCCCGTTCAGCGCCCGGTCGACCGTCGCAAGGCTCACTCCGGCCGCCTCGGCCACGTCATGAATCGTCACTCGCCGCATTCATTCCCCCGATTTTGGCCGGAGTATAGCCGCGAATGAGGTGCGGTCATCAAAAAATGCTGCAGTGCGCGAAGTCGGAAAAGAAAATGTATTTTGCACTCTAAAACCATCAATTGAAGATTGTAAGCGTCAGTTTCGCCCTATAAACTAGCAAAATGCTGTCAGTTTCATGGATTAAAATAATGCGCTTGTTTATACTATTGTTGATTTCGATAACTTCTTCCAGCTGTCAAATCTCTAAAGATACTGATAGCATCGCATCTTCAAATTTCACTGATGCTTCCAGATTAACTTCTCTCATTGATCTAGGCGACAAAGGTGGTCAGTTGCTTCTTGCGGTTGTCGACCCTAAAAAATTCCCAATTGGTGAACAAATCCCGAGAGTTGATGCACCAGAAGAAAAAGCCGGTGGTCAAACGATAGAAAAGACACTTGGAGATTTTGTTAGAACATCCGGATCAGGCAGAAGAATTAATCCCGCAGTTGAATTTGGTGCAATATATTACATCCCAGCCAGACATTATAATCAAGAAACTGGTATAATTATCAGGAAAGCTTGTGGAACGGTAGAAGGTCATGAAGTTGATACATATCCTTTAATTGATGATTTTTCAGGCATAAGAAAACACCGAAGAAAATTACTCCTAAACGGCAAAGCCAACTTCGAATTAATAAAATTTCTTGCCGGAATTAATGCTAAAGCAGAAGCAAGTTATTTAATAGAATTTGAAGTGAGCGATGTTCGCAAACGGTATATTTATTTGCCGGACGCACGTGATATTAGACAAAAAATTCTGGGCGGTAATGACTGCAAAAACGACTACATCAAAGATATCGACGATGATAGATTATTTCAATTGGTTTCTGCCTACTATGGAAATCTGGTAATTAAGCAGGTATACGAAATATCTGGCGGAATTTCAGTACCCAAAATTAGCGTAGAACTGAGTGTGAGCGGCGAAGGTGAGGATAACTCACTCATCTTTCTTAAGGTTTATACTGACAAAATTTAGTAACACTTCATCAGACTACCTGCCCCGCCGCATGACCGGATGACCAGGCCCACTGGAAATTGAAGCCGCCGAGATGGCCGGTGACGTCGACGGTCTCACCGATGAAATAGAGCCCGGGAACCTTCGAACTCTCCATTGTCCTGGACGACAGGTCCTTCGTATCGACACCGCCGAGCGTGACCTCCGCCGTGCGGTAGCCTTCGGTGCCGACCGGCGTGAGCTGCCAGTTGTTCAACTGCTCCGCCGCCCGGCGCAACACCTTGTCGGACTGATCCGCCAGCCGGCCCTTGAGCTGGAAGGCGTTTGCAAGCTCGTCCACAAGACGGTTTGGCAACAAGGCCCCAAGCGCGGTTTTCAAATCCTGTTTCGGGCTCTGCTGACGGGCCGCGCGCAGTGTTTCAAAGACATCCGTTTGCGGGGCAAGGTTGACCGAAACCGGCTTGCCTTCTTCCCAATAGGACGAAATCTGAAGGATCGACGGACCGGAAAGCCCGCGATGGGTGAAGAGCAGCCCCTCACGAAACCGCGTCTTTTGAAAGGAGACGATGGCATCGACGGAGACGCCTGCAAGCCGGCTGCAAAGATCCTTGTTGGCATCCGAGAAGGTCAGCGGCACAAGGGCCGCGCGCGGCGGGATCACGTTCAGGCCGAACCGCCTGGCAAGGTCATAACCGAAACCGGTCGCGCCCATCTTCGGGATCGACGGACCGCCGGTCGCCACCACCAGCGAGGATGCCCAAAGCGGCCCCCTGGACGTTGACACGGAAAACCGTTCATCGGGCTTTTCGACCGCCTTGATTTCCGTTTCCAGTTGCAGGGTGCCGCCCACGGCTTCCAGCTCCGACAGCAGCATGCGGATGATGTCCCTGGCGCTGTCGTCGCAAAAGAGCTGACCGAGAGTTTTCTCGTGCCAGGCGATGCGGTGCTTTTCCACCAGCGCCAGAAAATCGTGCTGGGTGTAGCGCTTCAGCGCCGAGACGCAGAAACGCGGGTTCCGCGACAGGAAATTCGCCGGAGCGCAATTGAGGTTGGTGAAGTTGCAGCGCCCGCCACCGGAAATGCGAATCTTTTCCGCCGGCTTGGCGGCATGGTCGATGACCAGCACCTTGCGGCCGCGCCTTCCCGCCTCTATCGCACACATCAGCCCCGCGGCCCCGCCGCCGAGAATTAGAACATCCAGATCACGCATGGCGGGGCTTATACACGGGTTGGCAGGCGGAGGTAAGGAAAGTTGACCCGGAATGCCCTTCCGGCGTGTCATCAACCCTGTTGAGCGAACAGACAGGCTGAGCACCGCCCTCACGGCTGTCATTCCGGACAAGTGAGACGCAAGTCGAACGCAGATCCGGAACCCAGCGCATCAGCGCGAGCGTGAGCGAGCACGAGATTTCTTCATTCATCGCATTAGAAAATGGCCGCGCCTGGGGCGCGAATTATGTGCTGGGTTCCGGGTCGGCGCGCAGCTTACGCTGCACTTGCCCGGAATGACGCAGGAGGGCAATTGTTCCCGAAACAAAAACCGGCGGCTCTTTCGAACCGCCGGCTTCACAAGCAAATTCCTCAGTTGAAGAAATTACTTCATTTCCATCACGAGTTCGTAGCCGTTCGAGCCGACTTCCCAGAGGGCGTAGGTGCCCGGGACGTCGCCGTTGGCGTCGAAGTTGTGGTCGCCCGCCGCGCCCTTGTAGTCGATGGCTGTGCCGGCTGCGATCAGCTCCTTGGCCTTCTTCCATTCACCCGGACGGATGGCTTCGCCTTCGCCGTTGGAGACTTCCACCATGGCGGCCGCGACGCCTTCCTTCTTGCCACCGGCTTTTTCAAGAGCCAGCGCCATCAGGAAAGCCGCATCGTAGGATGTGGTCGCGAAGATCGCGTCCGGGTCGCCGCCGACGCCCTTGAAGGCTTCGTTGAACATGTCGAGCGAATCGGACTTCTCGCCAACCGGCGAAGACGCCACGAAGGTGGCGAGGTTCTCGGCGCCGAGTTCGTTGATGACCGCGTCGGATTTCATGCCGTCGCCGCCGACGAACTTTTCGAAGAACCCATTTTCGAGAGCCTGGCGCAGGATGGTGAGGCCGGTGCCGTCGCCATAGTCGAAGATGACCAGGGTGTCGGCGCCGCCCTTGGCGAGTTCGGCGAGGTTGGACCGGTAGGACGCCTTGCCTTCCTCATGAGCGGCGAACTGGGTGATTTCACCACTCAGCGCATCGACATATTCGGCCTTGAAGGCATTGGCGAGGCCCGTGCCGTAGTCGTTGTTGAGATAGGCGACGGCAACCTTGCCGTAACCCTGCTCCTTCAGTGTCCGGGCCAGGGCACGGCCCTGATAATCGTCGGAGGGAACGGTGCGGAACACGGTGCCCTTGTCATCCAGGCCGGTGATTTCCGGCGACGTGCCGGACGGCGTGATCATGACGATGCCGGCCGGGATGGTTACCGAACCGGCGGCAGCCAGAACAGCGCCCGAGCAATGCGGGCCGACGATGCCGGAGACGCCTTCGATGTTCACGGCCTTGGTGGCCGCATCCGTGCCGTTCTGCGGGTTGCAGGCGCTGTCGCCGAGCACACTGACGAGCTTTTCGCCGTCGCCGATGCCACCCTGTTCATTGACCTGCTGAACGGCGAGCTGGGCCGCGTCGATCATCGCCGGTGCCATGGCGGCGATCGGACCGGAAATGCCGCCCAGAAGACCGATCTTCACATCGGCCTGCGCGGGGACGGACGCCAGGGCTGTAGCGGCCATCAAACCGGCAGCAAGCGCAAGAAACTTGGTTTTCATTGGAATACCTCCTCATTTATCCGGTCTTTGCCGGGTCGCTGGATTTCCGGGTCCCGCATTCATAAGTCAATTTCGGGACCTGTGGAACGGGCCTGATTGTGGTCCGCACCCGATTTCGTCGTCCGCCGGCTTCCTCTCAGATCGCCTCTCAGTGGCTCGGGAAGCAACCCTTCGGGCCTGAACCGCAGCACAAGCTGCAGCATGAGGCCGATCAGAAACAGGCGGATGTATTTTGCCTGAATTGCATATTCATGCGGAAGGCGGTCCGTTGCAATCTCTGAAACGGACCAGATGATCCATACAACCGCAGCGCCGAGTATCGCGCCCCGGTTGTTTCCCGATCCACCCAGGATAAGCATGATCCAGACTAGGAAGGTCGCCACCATGGGGTCGATGGCTTCAGGCGTGATAGAACGGTTGAAATGGGCAAAGAGCGCACCTCCCAGGCCCATCAGCGCCGCGCCGAAGATGAAAGCCTCCAGGCGGCGGAACTCGACGTCCTTGCCCATTGCCTTGGCGGCATCCTCATTGTCGCGGATCGCGCGCATCATCCGGCCCCAGGGCGCGTTGAACTGGCGTTCCACCAGGACATAGGCGGCGATCAGCACGGCCAGCACGATGACGAGATAGGCGATTTGCGATTCCGTGTAGCCGATATCGCCCGCCGGACGCGGAATGCCGGAAATCCCGCGGGCGCCGTTGGTCACCACCTCCTCGGACTTGATCACCAGGCGGATGATCTCCGCAACGCCGATGGAGGCGATCGCCAGGTAGTCGGAGCGGAACCGCAGGCATATCTTGCCGATTGGCCAGGCGACCAGTGCCGCCGCCAGCATCGCGCCGATCCAGCCGAGCACGAAATGCAGATCGAACCCGCCGAGCCGGCCGTCATCGGCCGGTGTAGTCAGCACCGCGGACGTATAGGCGCCGACCGCGAAGAACCCGGCGATACCCGCGTTGAAGAGGCCGGCGAACCCCCATTGGATATTGAGGCCGAGAGCGAGCAGCGCATAGATGGCGATGAAGATCGCCGTGAACAGGGCGTAGTTTACAAGACCCAGGAATTCCATGTCCGCGCCCCCTTACAATACCTTGCCCTTGAGCAGCCCGGTCGGGCGCACAAGCAGCATGAACAGCAATATGGCGAACGCCATGGCGGCCTTGTATTCGCTCGGGATAACCAGAACCGACAGTTCTTCGGCAATGCCGACGATCAACCCTCCCAGGACGGCGCCCTCCACCCGGCCGACACCGCCGAGAATGGCGGCGGCGAACATCGGCAGCAGCATGTGCCAGCCCATCATCGACTTGATTTCCGTGTTGTAGCCGAGGAAAAAGCCGGAAGCCGCGCACAATCCGCCGGCGATCACCCAGGTCAGCATCACGACCTTCCTGTTGTCGATGCCCGACAGCAGCGCCAGATTGGGGTTGTCGGACATGGCCCGCATCGCCTTGCCCCATTTGGACCTTGTCAGGAAAAGCTGCAGGCCGCCGACCAGAACGATCAAGGCGGCGACAGTATAAAGCTCCCTGTCACGGATGCGCAGACCGAAATAATCCTCCGGCCGGACGATGCCGCGCGAATAGGTCTGCGTATCGACGCCCCAAACGACCTGAACGACGGAGCGCAGCATGAGCGCGATCCCGAGCGACGCCATCACGGTGACGATCTTCGGCCGCTCGCGCAGATGCTCGTAAAACACCTTGTCGATGCCGACCGCGATCGCGGCGGTCACCAGGATCGCGATGGGGAGCGCCGCCAGGGGCGGCACGCCCATGGCGGTGACGCAGGCCAGTGCGACAAAGGCACCGAAGGTTGCCAGGTCGCCATGGGCCAGATGCGCATAGCGCAGGATCGCAAAGATCAGCGTGATGCCGACCGCGCCGAGCGCATAGATGGATCCGAGCACGATGCCGGGAATGACGTAGAAATTCAGAAGTTCGAAGAGATCCATGCCGCTCAGCCTCCCAGAAACATTTCGGCGACTTCACGGTCGGCAAGGAGGTCGGCGCCCGAGCCTTCATGACGGTTTTTACCGGCGGCCAGAACATAACCCCGGTCGGCAAAGGCAAGCGCCTGTTTGGCATGCTGTTCCACCAGCAGGATGGCAACGCCGGTGTCCCTCACATCGCGGCAGATCTGGAAAATCTGCTCCATGTATCTGGGTGAAAGCCCGGCTGTCGGTTCGTCCAGCAGCAGGAGCTTGGGATCCAGCATCAGGGCGCGGCCCATCGCCACCATCTGGCGCTGACCGCCCGAAAGGCTGCCGGCCGGCGTGCGGCGGCGCTCCTTCAGGTCCGGAAACAGCGTGTAGACCCGGTCATAGGCGGCGGACAGATCGCCTTTTCTCAGAAATCCGCCCATTTCCAGGTTTTCGTGGATCGACATTTCCCGGAAGATGTTGTCGACCTGCGGCACATAACAGATGCCGCGCTGGACAATGCGGTTCGGCGCCCACCGTGTGATGTCGTCGCCGTCGAACAGCATCTTGCCGCCGCGGATCGTCAAGAGGCCGAAGACCGATTTCATCGCTGTGGACTTGCCGGCCCCGTTCGGGCCGACGATGGCGACGATCTCGTCCGGGTTCACGTGCAGGGAAACGTCCAGCAGGATGTCCGCGTCACCGTAACCGCCAGTGAGGCTTTCCATCGACAGAAGCGCGTTCATGCCGCGTCTCCCGTGGTCTCGCCCAGATAGGCTTCCAGCACCTGCGGGTTGGAGCGCACGGTCTCGAAATCGCCTTCGATCAGCACCCGACCCTCCGCCATGCAGATGACCGGCGCGCACAGTTTCTCGATCATCTCCATGTCATGCTCGATGAGGATGAACGTATATCCGCGGTCCCGGTTCAGGATCTCGATCTTGGTTTCCAGCTTGCGCAGCAACGTCCTGTTGACGCCAGCCGCCGGTTCATCCAGCAGCACCAGCTTCGCATCGGTCATCATGGTGCGGCCAAGTTCCAGAAGCTTCTTCTGTCCGCCGGACAGGTTGCCCGCCGGTTCGTGAGCGACTTGCGTCAACTCAAGGAACTCCAGGGTTTCATAGGCCCGACGCTCCACATCGCGCTCCGCCGAGCTGACCCTGCGCCAGGCGAACCAGTTGGAGAACAGGCTCTCGCCGGGCTGGGACGGCGGCACCATCATCAGGTTTTCCAGCGTCGTAAGCTTATGAAATTCATGCGGTATCTGAAAGGTGCGGACCAGTCCCTTGTGAAACAGCTGGTGGCTCGCCAGTCCGGTGACATCCTCACCCAGGAACCGGATCCTGCCGCTGGTCGGGTGAAATGCACCCGCGATCAGATTGAACAGCGTGGTCTTTCCGGCCCCGTTGGGCCCGATCAGTCCGGTGATGCTGCCTTCCTCGACACGAAACGAGCAGTTGTTTACCGCCCGGAACCTTCCGAAATCCATTACGAGCCGATCAAGCTCAAGCATTCAGTCTCCTCGCCGCCCCCCGTAGCGGTCTTTCATATTACCTTTTGGCCACGGCTTACCTGTTTTCAGGCTTGGCGGAGAGGACGCAGAATGGCCCGTACCGGCGCGGCATCAAGATCTTCTAACTTCATTAACAGCGCAATCAACTCAAAATCACCGGGTTCAACAGCAGAAAGAGCAAGATTTTCCAGAATCCGCAAATCCCGGGAACGGGCAATCCTGTGCCTCGGAAGATTTTTGGATATTTCCGGGCCAAGGGGGGCATATCCACCCCGGTAAGCCGCGTGCATGAACGGCCAGCAGCGACATTATTTATGTCCGCAGGCTGTTTGTGCTGGCAAGCCTGACGCACTCACGAAACAACAGAAAGTGTATATACCGGATTTTACTCGTTCCGGTGGACAGACACTTATTTCAGTTGCCTTCAAAAGCAAAGAGAAGCAGATTATTTGTTCAATTAAACTGCAACTTGACATTGATATTTTTTACAATAAAGAGAATTCACTTTATAAATAACTACCGCTTGCGATATTTGCGTTGCCTTCCTTATGGTTATTCTCAATTGAAATTGAACGGAGATTTTACGAACATTGCTCTTGAGAAAAGCGCGGCGCACGGCGGCAGGCAGAAAACCGACCGGACATCGTCCCGGCAGAATATCAACCGTGGAGGAAAAACTGCAGGACTATCCTGATCTTTCCGGGAATGCGTGCCTTGAGCCGGAAGAGAACCGCGAAGCGTCGTCCTACGGTATCGCTGGCGGCAAGATCGATTCGGACCTCATAGCAACGATTTACGACCGGCTCGATACCGCCGTCTGGATCTTCGATTTCGACAACAAGCGCTTCCTTTGGGCGAACCGCAAGACCCTGGAAGTTACCGAAGCCGCCAGCCTTGAAGAACTCCGCTCCCGCGATCTGGCCGAAGACATGTCTCCATCGGTGGAAGAACGGCTGCGGCAATATCAGCAGGATTTTTGCAGGCACGATGTGAGCTTTTCCGAAATCTGGACGCTCTATCCCAAGGGCAAGCCGAAGGTCTTGCAAATGAACATGAGCGGGATCAGGCTGGTCGATGGCCGCATGGGCCTGCTCTGTGAAGCGCGCGAACATCACGAACAGCAGCCGGAAACCCTCAGAAGCGCGGAAGCCCTGACGCATACCACCGTGATGATTTCGCTTTATTCGACAGACGGTACACCTCTTTACAGGAACACCGCCGCGCGGGCCGTGTGCCACTCGCTCGACAACCCGTTTCACGGCCACTTCGTCGAGCCGCGGGATGCCCGCAAGTTCCTGGAGCTTGTGGAGCGGGACCGCACCTCGGGACGTGTCGCCAGGGTCAGGACAAGCGCCGGGCCGCGCTGGCACGAACTGACGATCCGCTCCTGCCAGGATGCCGTGTCCGGACAGCCGGCTTATCTCGTAAGTGAAATCGACGTCACCGAACTGCATGAAACCAAGGAACGGGCGCAATTTCTGGCAAGTCATGACACGCTGACGGGCCTGTCCAACCGGACGTACCTTCAGGAGCGGCTCGCTCAGGTTTTGCAGACGGCGGCGGACAGGGGCCAGACGGCGACGCTTTATCTGGTGGACCTGGACGACTTCAAGATGGTCAACGACACCCAGGGCCATGCCGCCGGCGACAGCCTGCTGCAACTTGTTGCGGAAAAGCTGAAGCAACTGGCGGAGCCGGATGACATCGTGGCACGGCTGGGCGGTGACGAGTTTCTGATCTGCCATCTGGAAAAATCCGGTTCAGACAGGTCAGACTGGTTCGGCCAGGGGCTCCTTCAGGCTTTCTCGAAACCCCAGATGATCGACGGCAAGCCGAGACGCGTCGGCCTCAGCATCGGCTATACGCATTATCCGGAGGACGGTGTCAGCATCGATAATCTCATGCGCCATGCCGATCTCGCGCTCTATCAGGCCAAGACGGACCCGATGGACAAATGCGTGCGGTTCCAGCAACAGATGCGGCATCTGCGGGACGAGCATCTGGCGATCAAGAAGGATCTCGAACGCGCGATCCAGGTGAATGAATTCACGCTGGAGTATCAGCCGATCGCCTCAACTCTGACCGACAGGGTGATCTCCGCCGAAGCCCTGATCCGCTGGTGTCATCCGGAAAAGGGCCTCATCTACCCGGATGAATTCATACCGATTGCCGAGGAAACCGGTCTCATCAACGAGATCGGCCTGTGGGTAAACCGCCAAGTGGCGCACATGCAGGCGCGGCTCGCGCGCCTGAACTACGACGTGCCGCTTTCGCTCAACGTATCCCCGAGGCAACTCTCCGACCCGCATTTCGTGACCCATATGCGGGCCCTGCCGGAGGAGACCGGCTGCAATCCTGAAATGATTTCCCTGGAGCTGACGGAAAGCGTTCTCCTTGGCGACATCCCCAATGCCTTCGAAACGCTCTCCCTGCTGAAAAGGACGGGCTACCGGATCGTCATCGACGATTTCGGCGCCGGCTATTCCAACCTCGCCTATCTCCACAACTATCCGATCGACGGCATCAAGATCGACCGGATGTTCATGAATGACATCGCCTCCGGCGGAGCAATCGTGAAGCTGATCCTGTCCCTGGCCAACGCACTCGGCGCGGAAGTGGTCGCCGAAGGTGTGGAAACGATCGAACAGCGGGCCTGGCTGCTGGAAAACGGCTGCCACCTGTTCCAGGGCTATCTTTACTCAAAACCCGTTCCTGAGGAGCGATTCCTGTCGATGCTGGAAACACAGGTGCAAATCGCTTCTATGTGACCTTGGCCCTGGTTTTGAATTCCGGCCGGTCCCAGCTTTGCGTATCCAGAATGTCCGCGAGGATCGCGACCGCGTCGATAATGTCCTGGTGCGACAGGTAGAGCGGCGTGAAGCCGAACCGCATCACGTCCGGTGCGCGGAAATCTCCGATCACCCCCCTGGCGATCAACGCCTGCATCACCGCGTAGCCTTCCTTGAAACGGAAAGATACCTGGCTGCCCCGGGTTTGCGGGTTCCGCGGACTTGCCAGTTCAAGCCGCGGGCACCTGGCCTCGACCTCCGCGATGAATAACTCGCTCAGGGAAATCGACTTCCGGCGGATATCGGCCATGTCGACATCCTCGAAGAGGTCGAGCGCCGCATAAAGGCCGGACAGCGACAGGACCGCGGGTGTTCCCACCGTCATCCGGCCGATGCCCGAGACCGGACGGTAATCCAGGTCGAAGGCGAAGGGCGCCTCATGACCCATCCACCCGGTGAGCGGTGAAGTGACCTTGTCCAGATGCTCGGGCGAGACATACAGAAAGGCCGGAGCGCCGGGGCCGCCGTTGAGATATTTGTAGCCGCAGCCGACAGCGAAATCCGCTTTCGCCCCGGCAAGATCGACCGGTAAGGCCCCGGCGGAATGTGCCAGATCCCAGATGGCGAGCGCACCGGCGGCGTGAGCCGTCCGCGTCAGGTCTTCCATGTCATGGAGGCGGCCGGTCCGGTAATCGACCTGTGTCAGCATAAGAACGGCCACGTCCGCGGTGATCGCCGCCCTGACCTCCTCCGGTGCGACCACCTTGAGTTCGTACCTCCTCGCCAGCAGATCCTTCAGCCCGGAGGCCACATAAAGGTCGGTCGGGAAGTTTCCAGTATCCGACAGAATGACCTTGCGGTCCGGGCGCAGAGAAAGCGCCGCCGACAGAACCTTGAAGACATTGACCGAGGTGCTGTCGCAGGCAATGCAGGTGCCGGCGGGCGCCCCCATCAGCTTGCCTATGCGATCGCCCGTGCGGGCCGGCAGGTCGATCCAGCCATGGGTGTTCCAGGCGGTGATCAGGCTGGCGCCCCATTCCTGCGTCACCACCTCGTTGAGGCGCGCCGGCACGTGACGCGGCAGCACACCGAGGGAATTTCCATCCAGGTAGATGATCCCCTCCGGGATCAGGAAGGCGTCTTTTCTGGACTTCAGAACGTCCTGCACATCGGATGGGTGCTGCGCGGTCATCGGATACTCCTGGCTGCCAGGGGCCGGGCCCCTGAAGGGAGCGGCAAGCTATCAAAGCGTCTTTTCGCAAACAACAGTGCCGGTGTGGATTTGTTCCCGCCCAAGCGGACTTCGGAAAGGAGTGTTTCGGGCAATGTCGCAAACAACACAAAATTGCCCGTTTGAACGCTCTTGCACAAAGGACTATCTGTTACCCTGAAAAGAGTGCTGGCAGGGTCAGCTTGGAAGAGACAGGCAGTGCGGATCGGATGTTCATCAGCGTCTTCGATATTTTCAAAGTCGGCATCGGCCCCTCGAGCTCCCACACCGTCGGGCCGATGGTCGCGGTCCACCGCTACCTGGACCGGGCCCGGGGACTTGCAGGTGCGCAAGCAAAGGCGGCGCGTTTGACCGTCACCCTGCACGGCTCGCTCGCCTTCACCGGAAAAGGCCATGCGACGGACAAGGCCGTCTGCCTGGGGCTTCTGGGGGCCAGACCGGACAGTCTCGATCCCGATCAGGTCGACCCGATGCTCGACGTCCTGGAAAAGGAAAAACGGCTGCGGATCCCCGGTCTGCCCGAACTGGCATTCCTTCCCGACCGGGACGTTATTTTCGACTACGGTCCGTCCTTGCCGCTGCACGCGAACGGCATGACCTTTGAACTTCTCGATGTGTCCGGGACCGTTATCGACAGCTTCGTCTATTATTCCATCGGCGGCGGTTTCGTGGTCAGCGAAGCGGAACTCACGAAAACCACCAACGAGCCGGTCACCGAGCTCGCCCGGCAGGACGTGCCCTTCCCCTTCGCTTCCGCCAGCCAGATGCTGGCCATGGGCAAGGAAGCCGAGCTCTCCATCGCCGAGATGAAACTGCGGAACGAATGCGCCACCCAGTCCCTTGAAGAGGTGGAAGCGGGCATCGACAAGCTCTGGACGGCGATGGATGCCAGCATCAACCGCGGCATCAGCCAGACCGGCCAGTTGCCGGGCGGGCTGAAGGTCAAGCGCCGCGCGGCGGATATCTACCAGCAACTCATCCTTGAAGGCCGCAGCAATCCGCGCTTCGAGCATAATGTGGTCGACTGGCTCGGCGTCTATGCCATGGCGGTCAATGAGGAAAACGCAGCCGGGGGCCGGGTCGTCACCGCGCCGACCAACGGGGCGGCCGGGGTCATCCCTGCGGTGACCCGCTATTATCTCGACCATTGCAAGGACGCCGATCAGGCCGGCATCCGCACCTTCCTGCTGACTGCCGCCGCGGTCGGCGGCATCATCAAGGCGAATGCGTCGATCTCGGGCGCGGAAGTCGGCTGCCAGGGCGAGGTCGGCTCGGCCTCCGCCATGGCGGCCGCCGGTCTTTGCGCGGCGCTCGGCGGCAGCAACGAGCAGATCGAAAACGCGGCCGAAATCGCCCTGGAACACCACCTCGGCATGACCTGCGATCCGATCGGCGGCCTCGTCCAGGTGCCCTGCATCGAGCGCAACGCCCTCGGCGCGGTGAAAGCCGTGACCGCCGCCTCGCTGGCGCTGCGCGGCAACGGCTCCCATTTCGTGCCGCTGGACGGCTGCATCGAGACCATGCGTCAGACGGGCATGGACATGATGGAGCAGTATAAGGAGACCTCCAAGGGCGGTCTGGCGGTGAATATCGTCGAGTGCTGAAAACGCTCCGGCGCCACAACCCGGCCAATTGCGCAGGGCAAGACCGATTGACTTGACGGCGGCAGCGGGCGGTCGTCCGAGCACCTGAAGGCTCTCCGCGAGAAGATCAGATCTGCTGAAGCCGGGTCTTGTGGGCGTGGGCGATATGCCTGCGGGCGGCGTTTTCCGCGGCCGCGCTGTCGCCCCTGCCGATCGCATCGACAATTGCCGCATGTTCCTCGACCGCCGTTTCGCGCCGCTCCGGCGTATCCAGCGTCGTGCCTGCCATGAGGATCAGCGACAGGCGCAGATGGTCGATCTGGTCGACCAGATAGCGGTTGTGCGAGGCAAGGCACAGGCGCCGGTGGAACTCCCGGTTGGAGCGCACGAGGCTGTCCTTGTCGGCAATGCGCCGGCGGTCCGCGGTCACCAGATCCTGCAGGATCTCGATCTCCGGCTTCGAGGCGTGCTTGGCGGCAAGACCGGCAGCGGTGCCTTCCAGCACTTCGCGCATGAAATAAACTTCGTTGATCTGACCGTGATCGAGCGTCGGGATGACCATGCCGCGATTTGGCTCGTGAACGGCAAGCCCCTGCGCTTCCAGGCGCTTCAATCCCTCTCGGATCGGCGTTCTGGAGACACCGAATTCCTCCGCCAGGTCCGCCTCGCGCAGACGGTCGCCGGGTTTCAACACCCGCTCCTCGATAAGCCCGATCAGCCGCCGGTAGATTTCAGATCCGTTCATAGGATCTGGTTAGCGGCTGCACGGGTTTTGCGCAAGAGTGGCGGGAAGAGCAGGGAACCGCTGAAGCCGGGCTGGAGCGGGTTTGGATCTATGCCGGCTTGATAAGGAGCCAACCACTCCTAGCTCTTTTTGTGTGGGCAAACCGACGTCCCTTACTTTTCTTTGCGCAGGTAGACCCCCACCCCTAACCCCTCCCCACAAGGGGGAGGGGAATTCCGCCGTGCCTCGTTGACAGTCTTTGCCTTCCAACAGGAGTTCTGGAAATAGACAGAACCAATAACCGCAGCCAAGTTCCCCTCCCCCTTGTGGGGAGGGGTTAGGGGTGGGGGTCTACCTGCGCATTTAATGTCAAACCAGCTTTAATGCAGCCGCACGCCCTGGCGTTTCAGTTCCGTTTGCAAGAGCGAAATATCCATCGCTTCAAGATCCAGCCCATGTTTGACCGACAGAGCGGCGGCTACCCCCGCCCCCTGGCCGGTCACCGTGCAGCACATCATGTTGCGGGTGGCGGCGTGGCTTGTCCTGTCGCCGCCGGTGGCGCGGCCGGCGACGAGCAGGTTCTTCACGCCCTTCGGCAGCATCGTGCGGTAGGGGAGCTGGAAGTAGCGGCCTGTGGTCGGCAGGATCAGGATGCCGTAGCCGTCGATGAATTCCGGAAAAATGCCGACGCTGTCCTCGAACCGGCCCTGCCCGCGGACATCCTCTCCCGTCATGTCGTAGGCGGCGAGGATCTTGCGGGTGTCGCGGATGCCGATGGTCATGCCGAAATTGCGGAGTTTGGCCGTGTCGCAGCCTGGCTGAAAGCGTTTCAGCGCTTCGACGGCCAGTATTGCCTGACGGCGGCCCTCGATCTCGTTCTTCGTCATGGACCCGGGATCGGTGCCGTCGCATTCGGGCAGATGCACCAGGTTGAGGTAGGTGAGATCGCCGCTGTCGTAGACGGCGCCCCAGGTTCCGGAGATCGTCTGCAGGGCCGCCGGGATCATGCCGGCCTGCATGGCTTTTTCGAACGGCTTGCGCAGGAAGGGCGAGAACATCTTGTCTTCCTTGCCGGTGGTTTCCACCGACCACTCGCCGCTTTCCCAGTCCTTGTAGGTCTGCGGATCCGCCTTGACCGCCTCGATGAATTTGCGCTTGTCGACACCGGTCATGGAGAACATGACGGACGCCGCCTGCATCTCTTCCACCGGTGTCTTTTTCGTCTTGGCACCCGCCCGGAAGGCCACGTCGGCGTCGCCGGTGGCGTCGATCACCTTTCGTGCCAGGATCGCCTCGCGGCCCGCCTTGCTCTCGGTGACGATGCCGCGGATTTCGGAGCCTTCCATGATCGGCGCCGCGAAGGCCCGGTGCAGCATCGCGTGGATGCCGGCTTCCTCGACCAGATTGTCGGCGACCAGCTTGAAGCCCTCCGCGTCGATGGCGTGGCTGTCGGATTGCGGTTCCGGCGTGGCCGCGCCCGCCTCCCGCGCCCGGTCCTCGAACTCGCGGCCGACGCCTTCCGTGTCGATGGTCTTTTCGTGCCGGTACCAGGCGAAGCCTTCGACGCCGACGGCGGTGATATTGCCGCCGAAACAGCCGAAGCGCTCGACCAGGGTCACCTCGACGCCGGCTCGCGCCGCCCCCAGGGCGGCAGCCAGACCGCCCGGGCCGGAGCCGACCACAAGCACGTCGGTTTCATGGATGACATCGATTTCGCGCGCGGGCTCAAGGATTCTCTTCACGCTTCCTCACTGGAGTTTTTTTAAAAAGGCCCGGTCAGCCGCCGGGCTTATAAAGCTTGCCGCCGATCACCGGACGGCTCACGCCGGTGGTTTTCGGGAAAGTTGTCGGCAATCCGGCTTTCAGCCGCGCGCCCAAAAACGCCATTGCCTGTGCTTCAAGCGCATCGCCGTCGATTTTGAAGACATCGGCCGAAACAACCTCTCCGGAGAGACGGTCCGCCAGGAAACGCATCAGCACCGGATTGTGCCGCCCGCCGCCGCAGACCAGCCAGAGCCCCGGCTTTTGCGGCAGAAGCTGTTCGGCTTTGGCGATTGCCCCGGCGGTAAAGGCCAGCAGGGTCGCCGCACCGTCCTCCAGGGAGAGCCCTTCGGCGAAGCTTGCGGAAAAACTGTAGCGGTCGAGGGATTTCGGCCCGGGCTCGGCAAGGAACGGGTGGCTCAAAGCCTCGTTCAGACGCTGTTCGTCCACGCGCCCTATCGCCGAAAGTCTGCCCCCGGCATCGTAGTCCCCGGCCCCGTGCCGGCGGACCCAGTCGTCGAGCAGCGCGTTGCCCGGACCGATGTCGAAGGCCAGCAGGCGCTCGCCGTCGATATAGGTCAGGTTGGAGACACCGCCGATGTTCAGAAAACACAGCGGTTCCTTGTCTTCACCGACCAGCGACCTTGCCAGCGCCTGATGGTAGACGGGCACCAGCGGAGCGCCCTGCCCGCCGGCAGACATGTCCGCCAGGCGGACATCGCCGATCACCAGCAGGCCGAGATCGTCGGCAAGCGCCTGCGGATCGCCAAGCTGGATGGTTTCTCCCGCCTCCGGATCGTGCCAGACCGTCTGGCCGTGAAAGACGACGGTGTCCGGTGACAGGCCGTGTTTTTCCAGATAGGCGCGGATCGCGGCGGCGTGGTCCCGGGTGACGGCACGGTCAAGATCGGGCCAGACTTCGCGCCGCGATCCCTTCGCGGCCGCCGCCTCCAGTACCCGCCGCTTCGTTTCTGGATGGTAGGACGCCGTTTCCGCCGGGCCGAACCGGGCGACCGTCCGGCCATCCGTTTCGATTTCCGCCAGATCAATTCCGTCGGCGGAGGTGCCGCTGATCGTGCCGACGACGGACCAGCTTGTCATAGGCTCTGCGCAATCGCATCAAGGCTCGACTGCGCGATGTCGAACATCTCGTTGACCTGAGCCTCGGTGATGATCAACGGCGGGCAGAAGGCCATTGCGTCGCCCATGTTGCGGGAGATCAAGCCCTTTTCCTGAAAGGTCGCATTGGTTTTCGCGCCGAGCGCACCCGGTGTCGCGGCAAGAGTTTCATGGGACAGCTCCGCCGCCCCGATCAGGCCGATGCCACGGGTTTCGACCACCAGCGGATTTTCCGCCAGTCCGGCGAGCCGCTTCTGGAACAGAGGTGCGATGGCTCTCACATTGCCGACCAGATCGCGCTCCTCGATGATCTTCAGGTTTTCCAGCGCGACGGCCGCCGCCACCGGATGACCGCTGCCGGTGTAGCCGTGGCCGAGCACCCCGATCCTGTGGGATTCATCGGCGATCGGCTGGTAGACATCGTCATTGATCAACAGCGCGGAAATTGGCTGATAGGAGGAGGAGAGCGCCTTCGACAGCGTCATCATGTCCGGCTGCAGATCATAGGTCTGGGTGCCGAACATGTTGCCCGTGCGCCCGAAACCGCAGATCACCTCGTCGGCGACGAAGAGAATGCCGTATTTTTTCAGCACCGGCTGTACCGCCGCCCAGTAACCCTCCGGCGGCACGATCACCCCGCCGGCGCCCATCACCGGCTCGGCGAAGAAGGCGGCGATCGTGTCCGGACCTTCGGCGAGGATCATGTCCTCCAGGTCCCGCGCGCAGCGTTTGGCGAATGCCGCCTCGCTTTCGCCGTCCTTCTTCATGGAGCGGTAATGCGGGCAGGTCGTATGCAGGACCTGCGGGATCGGCAGATCGAAGGAACGGTGATTGTTGGGCAGGCCCGTCAGGCTGGCCGAGGCGAGCGTGACGCCGTGATAGCCGCGGACACGGGAAATGATCTTCTTGCGCTGCGGCTGGCCGAGGGCGTTGGACCGGTACCAGATCAGCTTGATCGCCGTGTCGTTGGCCTCCGAGCCTGAATTGGTGAAATAGACCTTCGACATGGGCACAGGCGCCATCTCGATCAGCTTTTCGGCCAGTTCGATCGACGGACCGTGGGTCTTGTAGGTGAAGGTATGATAATAAGGCAGCTTTTCCATCTGCCGGGCGGCCACATCGACAAGGCGCTTTTCGCCGAATCCGACAGCAACGCTCCAGAGGCCGGCCATGCCTTCGATATAGCGTTTGCCGTTGATGTCCTCGACATAGATCCCTTCGCCCCTGTCGATGACCAGCGCGCCGGTTTCCTCCTGGAGGCGCGCGTCGGCATAGGAGTGAAGCTGGACCGCCGAATCGCGGGCTTCGAGGGAATTGGGGAGCTGCGCCATGAAACGCCTCATCTTGATGGCAGGAGGGAAAATTTGCGACCGGCGACGCGAGCGCGCCGCATGGTTTCGGCCCACGCTAGCGGCGCGGAAACCTTATGACAATCGGGATTTCACATTCTTGCACCGTCGTTCGAGGCGAGCGGGTTATCCTGACCGGTGTCAGCTCAAGGCGCTGTCATCAGGCCCGTTCAGGATCGTCTCGTAGTACACCTCCGGGTCCGGGCCCACGACCGCCTCGAAATCGGGGCCCCAGTTTTTGCGAATACGCGCTATCCGCCGCCTGAGGTACAGCTCCCAGTTGGAGGAGACGCCGCTGCGCCTGATGTCGTCGGGGGCCGGCAGAGTTTCAAAAAAATGCCCTTCGCTTCGCAGTGCCGAAAACAATCGCGGTGGACAGACCACCACCACCGTTTCAAATCCGCTCAGTTTGGCCAGCTTTTCCGAAAGACCCGCGGACAGGTGTTCCGCCGTTTCATCGAGCGCCCAGATCAGGGCGACGCTGCCGCGTTTTCGCTGCTCCGTCAGCAGGACGGCATCCGGTTTGTTGGCGGCTCCGAGAATTCGAAGGCTGCGCAAGGCATATCGGAGTCCGATATTCTGCAGGTGCCGCCTCATTGTGCCGGCACCTGAAAGGACTGCGGAAGCCGGGCCTGTATCCGCAACTGGCGGGCGATTTGCGAGGCTCCGTCCCAGCAGCCGGTCTTTCGCGCACAGGCCAGGGACAGTGTTTGCCGAATTTCGGGATCGAGCAGTTTTCGAAGCTGCGTTTCAATCTCATAAGGATCGTCTGCCGTGCTTGCCAGATTCCATCCGGCGCGCGCGCCATGCAGGGCTCTTGAGTCCTGAGCGTCCATTTCCGGATTGTCGTTCGGGATGAAAAGCGTCGGCAGCGCGGCGGCAATGTTTTCGTGGAACGTGTTATATCCTGCGGCGCAGACGGCAAAGTCGAATGCCTTGAGATAGCGGCTAAGCGGGAAAAGCCGGCGCAGCAGGAAGCGCTCATGAATATCGCTGCCACCGTTCACATGCAGCGGCGATCTTACATCGACGGCAATCACGTCCGGATGCCTGTCCAGAAAATCGAACAGAAGCTCCCTGGGAAGGGACATGTTGAAATTCGCTTCGGATCCGAGCTGAACAAGACACACTATGGCGCTGTCCGGCAAATCAAGCGCGCGCCTCGCGGCGGTTTTGTCGAGAAGCTGATGCGGCTGGGTCATGAGGACGGGATTTACCCGGGCAACCTTTTCCGCATTCTGCCGAGAATACCCGGTGTCCAAAGCCTCGCAGAGTTCTCCGGGCTCGATTATGGCATCGAAAAAACCTTCTCTGGCAATGCTTTCGGGCTGTGACGTGCGCCACAGCCCCCGCCGGATCCAGGTACAATAACTCTTGCCGTAGGATTCAAGCGCGTCGGTGAAGCCGGCGTAGGGAAGATTGCCGTCGAACAGAACCAGGGTCGGTTTGTAGTGGCTGAGGGCTTCGCGCATTTCCTGAAAGAAAAAGGCATTCCATTCGTCGACATCCAGTTTCAGCCGACGGTGGAAGGGGCGGAATTCGGCCAGGTATCCCATCGACCGGGCGACTTCAATTGCTTCTGAAAGCGAAAAGAAAATCACATTTACAGCGGAGCCAAGTGCCTCCGCTATGGCGAGTTGTCGGGAAAGATGGCCCAGGCCGACGCCGTTGGAGGTCACCGAAAGCACAACAGGCCGATCCGGTGTCTGGCGCTTTCTCAGGCTGCCCGGTGAAGAGGCTTTCGGTGCTTCGGTGACATTTTCGAGCTTCTTTGCGAATTGATCCAGACCGAAACGGGATACGACATGGTCCCGTGCTCTTGAGGAGGCCTCTTCTCTGAGCGACCGGTCGGATCGAAGGCGGTCGTAAACCTGCGGAGCATTTGCAGGGTCGGTATAAAAGCAGGCATCGGAGAAAGTCTCTTCCATGTAATGCGGCACGACACAGGGCAGTCCGGTCGCGAGAGCTTCCAGCACGTTGTAGCCAAACGCTTCAACCCAGGTATCTGAATGAAAATAACTATAGATATCCAGGCTTTGCAGAAACTCGGATACCGGCCAGGATGAAAAGGGATATATCTGCCAGTTCCACGGCAGTGTCTCGAACTCGTCCAGAAAGTCCTGGGGTACCCCCATCATCAGATGGTTATAGTCCGCGTGCTGCGGATAGCACGCCAGGGAGACCGGCGGAGAAGGCAGCTTGTCTCTGCTTGGCCGGCTGTGGCGGCCGATCTTTACCGGCGACGTCAACTCCCCGATCTGCTTTTGCGGGAAGTCCTGCGGATCAATCAGGTTGGTCCAGTTGGCGGGATGAAGCGCATGCGAAAGGCCGTGTCGCGAGAGATCCTTGCGAACGATGTCGCTGACCGGCAGCAGCCGCAAATCATGACCGAACCAGTCGGCCGCCAGGCCGGGCCAGTTCCCGGTCTGAAAATAAAGGCGCCCTCGGCGGTCCCGCGTCGGCTGGTGAACAACCAGGTAGAAAACATCCGCATCGAACCCGGCGCGCAAATGCACGGTCTTGTCCAGCAGCAAGGGATGGTACAAAAGCGCGACCCTGGTTCTCGGTCTTTCGTTTTGCGGCACGATCACCGTTCCGGTTGCCTGAATTTCAGCGAGCAACGCGGAATTGGGAACCTGGCTTCTGGCAAACAGGGGCGATGACAGGGGCACGATCCCTGCCTTGAGCCCGGCCATCTTGCAGGCTCTGAGGTCGTATTTAAGCGATGTGGATGTGCCGCCGGGAAAGCGCAGATCAGCCAGATAAAGGACGTCCAGTTCCATATTCTGCCCTTGCCGAGGAAAAACAGCTTCAGATCCGTATGAAGGTGTTCAGGAAGGCGAACCGCCGTAGAGACGCCACAGTTCCAGCCCGCGGTTGAACCGCGGGCCGGGCACACCATCCAGGGCACCGTCATAGTACCCTGCTGTCTTCATTCGCAACTGGACGGCCATGATCGTGTCGAGCGACCAGCTGTCTGCGTCAGCCGCCACCTTCGAAAGTATCTCGCCATTGTCCGTGGTCAGAGCCGACAAAAGCAGCTCTGACGCCTTTTGAGGCGATTTGTCGGTGTGAAACCCTTCGTCGTAAATCGCCGCGGCGGCGAGCGCGCCTTCCGCGTAACCTTGACGGGCGGCGAGTTCGAAATAGGCCACAGCGTTTTCCGCCGATTTGTTGATGCCTTCCTTGGCGAATACCCCCAGATTAAACGTCGCTCTGGCGGCCCCTTCCGACGACGCAAACTCCAGAAGAGTGATCGCTCGCGCCACGTCCCGCGCACCGCCAGTTCCCGAATAGAGCGAAACGGCCAGATTGATCGCTCCGTCCGTGCTGCCGTGACTGTAGGCTTCTTCAAACAGCGCTCTGGCCGTTGCCAGGTTTTTCGGAACGCCCTGTCCAAGTTCGTAAAACAGGCCCAGGCTGACCAGCGCCCGCGTATTTCCCGCCAGCGCTGCCTGTTTGTAAAAATCTATCGCCCGGTCCGTGTCACCGCCTGCCGCATAGGCGCGGGCAAGCAGGGCCTTGTAGTGCGGATCTTCAGGAAAAGTCCGGACGGCGCTTTCACAGGCCTTCGTCGCAGCGGCGGAATTTTTTGCCAGCCGATCGAGCGAAACGCCCCGATAGATAATCGTGGCGTCATTGGGATGTGTCGCGAATTGCCGGCACAGTTCCGCAGGCGTGATGTTTGCCTCATCGTCGGGCGCGATCTGTGTGACGATTTCTTTCGCCTGCTGCAGATTGCGCCCGTTCGGGAAGCGTTCAATGTAATATTCGAGCAATGAGCCGTTGCGGGAAGCAAGGGCATTTGTCCAGATCTCGTCTTCCAGCGTGTCGCGGCTCTTCGGGTTTCGCGTCCCCAGCCCGGCAAGATTTGAACCCGCCTTTTCCAGCAAGGTCCGCGCCTCGCCCGCATAGCGGCCTTCCGGATAGCGCTGCATGTACAAGTCGATCAGTTCGGGATCCGCTTGTTGGGCCGCCAGTTTCCAAAGTCTGACCTCAACATCCTGCTCGGCCTTTTCGCCTGGCAGAAAGTAGAATTCGGGTTTGACCGAAAATTGAACGTAGGGAACCTGGGCACCACCTGTGTCCTTGCGCACATACCGGTTCACCTCCGCCAGCACGGACAAGACCTCCTGTCCCGGGGCGTGCATATTGGCAAGAAGCGCAGACGTATAAGGACTGTTTTTGCCGGCACCGTCGAAGGCGACCTTTCCGGGCTGCGTTGCGAAACCGATCAGGAAACCACTGACATCGGGGGGCGGGGCAAGACCGACCCCGACACTGTCGATGCGCCCCTGGAAGGGATTGTTCTGACAGGCGTCAAGAAAGATCATCTTGAACGAGCTGCTTTTGCCGATCAGATTCAGAAGTTCATCGAATTGGACGCTTTGATCCACAAGACTGTCGACATCGCTGATATGCGCGTCGACCGGGATGAAGTAGTTCTTTCCGGCCAGTTGAACCCCGTGACCGGCATAATAGACGAGCACGACACTTGCGTTGCGGCGGAGCGTGTCTTCCGCGAATTCTTCTATTTCACCAAGGAAGCGGTCACGCGTTGCGTCCAACACCAGGCGAACGTCGAAATCGAGTGTCCGCAGAGTGGTGGCAATACTTTCCGCATCGTTCCTCGCGTTTGGCAGTTTTTCGGAGGTGTAGTTGGAATTGCCGATGATCAGCGCCATTCTGACGCCGGAAAGTTCACCCTGAGCCGATGCCGTTCCGCAGCATATTGCGACAAGTAAAAGCCCGCAGGCGAGACCGGAAAATCCCGACAGCAATCGTTGAACCACGAGCCTGTCCATGATCACGAAAAGCTTTCCATTCAAATCGCAATCGCTTTCACAAGGTTGATCTCGACCGCCTGCAGTGTGTCCACCAGAACACCGCGCTGCTGTTGCTGCAGTTTCGCAACCACGGCATCCTGCGACCTGACGAGGCGAATCCGCTGGACTTTCCCAATCCCCCTACGAACGATCGCGAGACCTTCCTTGCCGCTATTGGCTCTGCGGATATCTCTGGCCATCTGCCTGACGATGGGCAAGGCCGCCTTCGCCACACTGCTTCCGCGACCGGCTTCACCCGCCAGGCGTGTCTCATATATCGCAAGCACATCGGCGAAGCATTTAAGGGGATCCTGTCCGCGCAGGATCTTCCTTTCGCATTTGTTCGATTCTGTGATTATGCGCGCTTTCGTGTTCAACAAACGCTGAAGCGACGCCTCTTCCTGAGGGACGTTGCCGATAGTCTTTCCAGGTCGATTTGGACTTATGGGCTTATTTCCCGATCCAGCCTGGGAATTGGGAGATTCGCTCCCGTAGGCGGCGACGGTGATTGCCCCTTCTCTGCCGTGTTCGAGCGCGCCGGACGTCCGCCCGGTTCCAACCGGAACTTCAAGAGGCAACAATTGCGAAGACGCAGGTCTCCGACTGGAGAACTTCCAGACACCGGTCTCAACAGGATCTGCCAACTCCAGCCTGCTGCCCTTGGCTGAACTGGTAGCCCCGGTAAGCCAGAAAATGAGTAGCGACAGTAAAAAAGAAAGAAAATTAAAAAATTTACGCTTCGTCAGCTCTGCCATCATCCACCAAATAAAAATATTCAAACAGGCATGTTCTCAACTCAAGCCAATCTAGCATTTTTACGGACGGTTCACAAACAATCGCATGGCTTCACTCTATTGAGCGAAGCTGACGGACCGGGACCTGCATTTCGCAATCGCCCGGCAGATCGCGCGCAAGTGAACCGCCTGCCGCCGTTCAGAGACGTCCGGCGGTTCATTTCGACCGTAAAGCGTTTCGCGTTAAAATGAATTCAGGAAATCGCCCGAACGCATTTGCATAGCGAACGCTGCCTCGGGCGTCTTCAGAATCCGCTTAAACGCAGCACGCTATAGCCACCTGCATTGCCGGCCGTCAGCCGTGAGGAGGTAAATCGCCTGCCCGCCGATCTGACTGCCGGAAATTCGACCGCCTCCCCCCGGCAACGTCACAAATGGCGTTTTTTTCAGTTTTTCAACGCAATCTTGGCCTCCAACCCACGCAACGGCGCGGAAAAAGACGTGAATCATTCAAATGCGCACTTGATTTTCCGCATTCTCCGGAGAATTTTTTATCAAAAAAATCATCATATTTTTGAAATTCACCTTGTTTTGGGCTCGCACCTGGCTTATGTAACGCTCATCGATATTGTTTGACGAACTTTGTGACTGCGCGGCTTGCCGCGGCCTGAACGATCTTCCCTATCAACGTCGACAAAACCGCCCGTTTCGCATTTTGTGGGGCAGGCATTCTCTCATGACCGATTGAAAGGAAATCGTTATGACCATTGGCACCGTAAAGTTCTTCAACTCCACCAAAGGCTTTGGCTTCATCCAGCCGGAAGACGGCGCAGCAGACGTGTTCGTTCACATCTCCGCTGTTGAACGCGCTGGCATGCATTCGCTGGTCGAAGGCCAGAAAGTCAGCTTTGAAGTTGTCCAGGATCGTCGCTCCGGCAAGTCCGCTGCTGACAACCTGCAGGCAGTCTAAATAACTCATCCCCGGTCCGTGACCACGGATGTACTGGCACGGACCACCGGGATGAGATGAGAGGTCGGGAAATTTCCCGGCCTTTTTTTTGTTCTGCACTTTTGAAAGGATCGGAAGCCATGTCCACCGAGACCAACAGCGGTAAACTCAGCCAGACACGGCGTGAGACTGCAGAATCAAAGGCGGAAACAACCAAGCGGATCTCGCAGGAAATGCTGCGGAGTGAATCCGAACTGCGCGATGCAAAAACCATGAGACTGCGCGCGGCGCGTCTGGCGACCCAGGACGACCGGCCGGATCCCAAACCGGTCAAGGGGCGGAAGCCTAAAAAAGCAGCCGCCTCCGGGACGTCTGCGAGCAAGTAACCGTAAAACGTCTTTGTTCCGCATTGCCGGCTCCGCGCAGGCAGGGTCGGCAAATTTTCAGGTAACGCAGGCAGAAAGATCGGCCTGACCTGGAAAGCCGGTCAATGCCTTTTGAGGCGATCTTCCAGGGCGCGGCGCAGATCATCGGTTACAAGCGGCTCAACTCCCAACCATCGCCGCCAGGCTGCCGGCCCCTGATGCATCAACATTCCCAGACCGTCCACGATAGGGTTGCCGCGCGCCCTTGCGGCCTGAAGGAAAGCCGTTTCCAGCGGCGTATAGACAATGTCCGCCGCGACCGCCTCACCGTGAAGACAATCGAGCTTCAGATCGAGTGGCGGCTGGCCGACCATGCCAAGGCTGGTGGTGTTAACAGCCAGGGCCGCGCCCTCGAGAGCGATGTGACGATCTTTCCATGGCAGCACCCGGATCGATCCACCTAGATCGGCCGCGACTTTTTCGGCTTTTGCCGCTGTCCGGTTGACCAGCCGGATTTCCGGAACCCCTTCCCGCAGCAGGCCATGGCAGACCGCCCGCGCGCCGCCCCCCGCCCCGATCACCACCGCCGGGCCGGCATCGCCCCGCCAGCCGGGCACGGATTGTTTGAGGTTGCCCAGAAATCCGAGCCAGTCGTTGTTGGTCCCGAAGAGCGCCCCGTCTTCACGCACCACAATACAGCTGATCGCGCCTATTCTGCGGGCGACGTCATCCACCTCATCGACAATCTCCATGGCGTCGAGCTTGTGCGGAATCGTGAGATTGCAGCCGGCAAAGCCAAGGGGATGCAAGGCCCGCAAGGCGGGTTCGAGCGTGCCCGGGCGAACCAGGATCGGCACATAGCCGCCCTTGATCCCCTGTTGCTCCATCCAATGGGAGTGCATGAGCGGCGAGAGGGAATGCATAACCGGCCATCCAATGACGCAGGCGAGAAAGGGGCGATCGGGATCGGCCATGAACCAGGACCTCTTCAGCTCTCGAGTTTTGCGTGAAAATGGTTCCAGGTCCGCTGAAAGAGCCCCGGATTGCGGAGTTTCTCCCGGCACCGGCGCTGCTCGTCCTCGCTGAAAGCGTAGGGCGTACCGACCTGCATCGCCATGTACTGGCGATAGGCGTTTTCCTCCAGATAGGTGATCAGAACAAAGGCTTCGACGATGTCCCGCCCAAGCGTGACGGCGCCGTGGGACTTCATCAGCGCTGCCGGCCGGTCACCGAGCACAGCCGTCAGTCTCGCGGCCATCTCCGGAGAATTTATGGAATCGGGGGTATCCAGCACCGGCAGCGGATGAACCAGCGTGCCCTGGGCGAAGACCGGCAGATAGGCGTGCCCCGTCATCGTGAGAAACGTCGACCATTTTGGATGGGCATGGACGATAGCCTGACTGTCCGCCCGCGCCTTGTAGATGCCGGCATGCAAATGAAATTCCAGCGGCGGCTTGCCATGGCCTTCGATCACCGTGCCGTCGAAATCGACCAGACAGATGTCCCGGGCGGTCAACTGGCTGCGCTGCGCCGAGCCGACATTGATCAACATCCTGTTCTCACCTGCGCGGATGCTGGCGTGACCGTTGAAATCGATAATCTCCGATTTCTCCAGCATACGCAGGCAAAGTGCCAGTTGCTTCTTCAACTCCTCAAGATCGCTCATATCGTTGTCCTTCACCAACCGGTCTGGTCATGAACTTCGGCGCGCCACAATTCCCACGACCGGGTGGCGGCACCCGTATTGGCGACGTCGGCAAGCTCGGCTTCCTCGCGCGAGAGCGCTGCGATATCCCCACCCGAAGCAAGCGCATTGGTCCAATGCTGGATACGCGCATTTACCTCGGTGTAGACAGCCCGGAACACGGCAAGCCGCAGTGTCGGACCGCAGGCAACCGAGCCATGCGCCCGCATCAATGCGACGCTTCGCTCACCCAGGGTCGCGGCGAGCGAGCTGCCGCGCGCGCAGTCGCACACCAGCATGTCCGTCGTTCCGAAATCCTCGCGAATATCGAAAACCGGGACGTCGCAGGAAAGGAATGCCGCATTATGATACATCGCCCGCATCCCCGGTCCGCTCAGACCGAAGGGGATGACGGAAGCTGAATGGCTATGGACCACCGACATCACGTCCGGACGGGCGCGGTAGATCTCGCCGTGAATGAAGCGTTCCAGAAAGCTTCCGGGAGCATCCGGATCGCACGGCTCGCTGTTCAGGTCGAGCTCCACTATGTCGTCGGGTGTTACCAGCGCCGGTGCCATGGAGCGGGAGATAAGAAACCGGTCCGGTGCGGCAGGATGGCGAAGCGAAACATGCCCCATGCCATCAACCACTCCACGCGCGGCCAGGATGCGCGAGGCAGCGGCCAGATCCGCAAGCGTGTCCGGAGCAACAGGTCCGCCGGAGGAAGGATGACTTTTCATCAGATGATCACCTTGGTTGTCATGCTTTCGGGGGTTGTCATGCTTTCGGGGGTCGTCTTGCTTTCAGGGAAAATCTCTTCGGGCCCGAAGACCGGCTGCCTCTTGCGCGCGGGTATCGGCAACCAGGCCAGCGGATAACGCCATGCGGCCGTAGGCCCGGTGCGGCTGACAGCTCCCCGTTTTTTTCACCCTAGCGGCGGGTTCGGCTTGACGCAAACTGAAAATGGACCATCGTTCCAAATAGAAGAACAATGGAGGAAGCAATGCAGATCGGTTTCGTGGGTGTGGGCGCGATGGGGGCCGCCATGGCCGGCCATGCGGCCGGCAAAGGATTTTCCGTCCTTGTGTATGACAATGACGCCAAGGCGCTGGACAAGGCGGCCGTCTTCCCAATCAAGGCAGCGTCCGGCCTTCAGGAACTGGCGGAATCCTGCGAGGTGATCATCGTTATGGTCGCCTCCGACGCGCAGAGTGAGGCGGTCGTTCAGACCTTGCTTGCATCGGGAAAGCCACCGGGCAGCGTCATTGTGGTCGCCGCCACAAATCATCCGAAGACCATGATCGGGCTTGCCCAGGCCTGCAGGGAGAAGAATGTCGGCCTGGTCGATGCGCCTGTCTGTTATGGACGCAAGGGCGCGGAAGACGGTAACCTGGTTTCGCTCTGCGGCGGCACCGTGGAGGATGTCGAGAAAGTCCGCCCGGTTCTGATGACCTACAGCCGCAGCGTTGAGCATCTGGGGGACATCGGTTGCGGCCAGCTCGGCAAGGCCTGCAACAACATGATGCACTGGGCCGCCTGCGTCGCGAATTACGAGGTTCTGGCGCTCGCCAGGTCCTGCGGCATCAATGCTCAGACCATGCGTGAAACGCTGCTGAAATGCCCGGCCCGCAACACCACGCTGGAGCGATGGGACACGACCCGCTTTACCTGGCACGAAAAGGACATGGACCTTGCGCTCGATGTCAGCCAGTCGGCGGGCCTCGCCCTGCCTCTGTTCGGCATGGTCGATCAGCTTGTCAAGCGGCTCGGGCCGGACAGGGTCCACGCCCTGCTTTACGGCGAGGAGGCCGAATACCTGGGCCAGCCGATCACCGCGCGCAGCCTGAGTGACGTCACAGAAAATTCGTGATGTTCCTTTATATGGAACGCCGTGCCGTTGACGGGAATGGCTGAGGTTTGTACTGTCACCGCCTGAGGTCTCGCACCAGGGAGGAATACCGGATGTCAGATGACTCCGCGATGGAAGGCGGCTTAGGCCACAACAGCGAAAACCGCGACAAGGTCGTCTGGGAGCGCTGGACGAAGAAACGCACCTTCGTCCGGGCGCTGGAAGGCACTTATGGCCAGTTGAAGGAAGAGCTCTATTCTCAGCCGCGGGTCTACCGGACCTCGGATCTGAAATGGAAGGGCGGACCGCAGCATTACGGCAAGAAGGTCATCAACCCCCAGGCCAACCGCATCGCCCAGTCGATCGAAGCCCATGTGGAGGTGTTTTCGCCAAAGGGATATGGCCAGACCCACGGCCACATGAACTCCGCGGTGTTCCTCGTGCTCAAGGGCAAGGGCCACGACGTTCACGATGGCCGGCGCATCGACTGGGAGACTGGCGACGCGCTTATCGTCGAGAACGCCTGCGTGCACCAGCATTTGAACGACAGCGACGAAGAAGGCCTGATCCTGGTTCTGAAGGCCAAGCCGCTATTCCTGTTCATGCACATGATCTTCCAGAAGATGGTGCAGTATCCGCCCGAAAAACCGGTACCGGGGCACGAGGACTACACACCGCCGGAGAACGTTTGAGAGGGGACTTCAGATGAGTATGGATCCAAGCACGTTCACGGATGCCGTGGAACGTCAGCGCGCCAGGATGGGCGCACCGGAGGTTTCCTTCTACAAGGATGCCCTGGAGGCTTCGCAACGCTTCCGCCGTGAGTACAAAGATCGTCTCAACGTGGTGAAGTGGGACCAGATGCCGATGGAACGATCGGCGGACGGGCTGATCAAGCACATTGTCAACGAGCGGATGGACACCAAGGAATGCTGCATTGACATCTACATGCAGTTCATCGAGGCCGGCAAGGCGACCGGAACGAGCCGCCATCTGACGGAGGAAATCGCCTTCGTCATCGAGGGCACGGGTCACGACCTTCACTACGATGTGCAATTCGAATGCAAGGTCGAATTCGAATGGACCTGGGACACGACCCCCAAGCGCTACGACTGGGGACCCGGCGACTTCATCTATGTGCCGCCCTATGTCGCGCACAAGCGCTTCAACACCTCCGGCATCGAAGCCCGTATCGTCGTCTGCAACAGCCGCGTCATGAAAGCCCTTGGCCTCGACTGGTTCGACCAGCTCGAGCCCGCCGAAGGTTTTGAGAATGTCTGGGTGCCGCCCGCTGACGAGTGAGGGGCCAGGCTGAAAGCCGTCTTCGGCCCGGCATGCGGAGCCCGGCGTCGAGCCGCCGGCCGCGACAACACGTTTCCCCAAGGCACAGGGCGTTTTACCACGCCCTGTGCCTTTTTCAGGATCGCGTCAGGTGCTTGACGTGGCGCAGTTGCGGAAATCCGCGCATCCACAGCCCTGCCACCGCCAGGGTGCCGATACCACCCGCCAGTACCGCCGCCACGGGTCCGATCAGGGCCGTCGTGGTTCCGGCGCGAAAACCGCCCAGTTCGTTGGACGCGCCGATGAAAACCTGGTTGACGGCGTTCACCCGGCCGCGCAGTTCATCCGGCGTCCAGAGCTGGATCAGCGTACCGCGTATATAGACGCTGACCATGTCCGCCCCTCCCATGAGCGCAAGGGCGAAGACTGAAATCCACAGCGTCTCGGAGACCGCAAAAACGAGCGTGAACAGCCCGAATGCGAAGACGGCGGCAAACATGATCCGTCCGGCATGGTTCGAGACCGGCCGCCAGATCAGCAAAGCGCCCATGGAAATTGCCCCGACCGCCTGGGCGGATCGCAGGAACCCGAGGCCGGACGGCCCCACATGCAGAATGTCATGCGCGTAGATCGGCAACAGCGCCACCGCGCCGCCAAGCAATACCGCGAACAGGTCGAGAGAAATCGCGCCGAGGACCACCTTCTCCGACAGGATATAGCTGAACCCGGCACTGATCGTTGCCCAGGTCGTATGACCCCGCGCCCTTTGCTGTTCGGGATTGGGGATCGAGAACACTAGAACAGCGGCCGCTAGAAGCAGCCCCAATGTCGCCCCATACGCAGCACCCGGCTGAACACCGTAGAGAAGCCCTCCCGCGACGGGACCGCAAATCGTCGCGAACTGGTTGGCCGTCGTGTTGACGGCGATCGCGTTCGGCAACTGGTTCTCGGGCACAAGATTGGGAACGATCGCCTGACGGGCCGGATTGTAGAAGGCGCGCGCGGCTCCAAAAATCATCAGCAATCCGAAAATCGGCAATATGCTTTCAAACCCCGGAAGGGTCATGACCATCAGTCCGGCCGCACAGACCGCCTCGACAAGCAGACAGGTAATCAGAATACGCTTGCGCGGCAGCCGGTCGGCGACCGCGCCCGTTACAAGAACAAGCCCGAGTGCGGGAAGGAACTGGGACAGGCCGACCAGCCCGAGATTGAACGCGCTGCGCGTCATTTCGTAGACCTGCCAGCCGACCGCCACCGTCTGGATCTGAAGGGCAAACCCTATGAGGACAATCGCAATCCAGTAGCGGCGAAAACCGGGGTATCTGAAGATCGCGAATCTGCTGCCACCGATTGGTGAATTGTTGCTAGTCAACGCGGTCGACCTTTCCGTGCGAATGACTGTTCCGCCACCCGGGAGCGCGCGTCTCACCAGTCATGCATGTTCTCCGAATAACGCGCGGAAACGTCAGTTCATCGGCACCGCGCCGCCGAAGGAAAATACCAGCCCGACCAGGAAAGCGAGCCCACCCGCGAGAAACGGGATCACCAGGACAGAAGACACCCGCAAACGGAGGAACGAGCCGCCAAGAAGAGGAAGCTCATAGATCATGATTCTGTGTGCGGCGAATACACTCCAGGAGGTAATGAACGTAACCAGTGCCGCTGTCGAGGCGCCGGACTTGGCAAAGATTGCCGCGATGGCGAACGCGATCACCGGTCCGGCCGGCACCATAAGGCCGGTCACGGCCGCGACGGGCAAAGCCAGCAATCCGGCGTCGGCGCCCAGATATCCCGAAATCGCCTCCTTGGGTATCAGTTCGGCGATAAAGCCGGCCGCGGCCAGCGCGCTGATCATGCGGGGAAAGAGTTTTATGAACTGCTCGAAAAGCCGTTTCAGGATCGGGCCGAAGTCCAGTTCCTTGTATACGGCGATCACGATCAGCCCGGCGAGAAGGGCCAGAAGGACGATAAAACCGATGTTCATGGCTTATACCAACCTCAATAAATAAGAACCTATTTATGGAGGTTGGTATCAACCTCCTCCTGTTTTTCATTCTCGTCCTTGACGACCAGCGTCAGCGGCAACCGGCGCGCGATCAGGCCGGCAACGATCGGCAGGGGTATGGTGATCATAATACGCAAGATGGCGAATTCCGCCCCCATGAAAGGCACATCCCAGACGAGCACACGCTGCAATCCGAGTGTCGCCCAGGCAGTGATATAGGCAACAGCCGCTCCCCGGTCCGCACCGGAAGTCGCCAGAACGGTAAGCAGGGAATAGGCTGATGCGGGCCCGCCCGGCGTCACGGCTCCGGCAAGGGTCGCAACCACGAGACCCCGGATCCCGCTTTCCTTGCCGACCAGACCGGACAACCGTTCACGAGGCAGGAGGAACCAGATTACCGCAGCGATCGAGACCGCCACGAACACGCGGGGAACGAGGCCGAAAACAAGTTCGATATCGCGCACCAGCGCATGGTGAAACGCTTCCGGCCCCTTCAGGACATAGCAGGCAAGGCCAGCCAGCACCGCCACGCCCACGAACACCCAGAAGCCGACGCCGAAACCGTCCTTCAAAACCGCGTTGCGCCAGTCCCGATCTCGTAAAAAGTCAAACGGGCGCATGGCTTTGGTCCCGCCTCAATGATGATGATCGTGATCATGGCCGTGGATGTGACCCTGGTCATGGTGATGATGATCCGCGGACCGGCGATGCGCGTCGGCGATTTCGCGCGGTTCATTGTGGCCGGCGGTCACGGCCTCGATCACGCCGCGAAACAAATCGGCTTCCGGCGGTAACTGACCCGCCAGAAATCCCGCCAGACGGCCCAGCGCGATTGCCTGGCTGGCGAGCGCATCCACCACCTCGCCCTCCTCCGCCGCGGCGATACCGGCGAGCGCCCCGGCCATTCCTGACCGGAAGATTTCTTCCATATATGCGGCCCGGCCGGACGCTTCGTCCAGGCCTTTGGGGACGGTAGTGGCCCTCTCGCCGGGTTTGAGTTCCAGGAGGCGGCCGATCACGCGCAAATGTTCAAGCAGGTCCTGGCCGACGGTAACCTGCTCATCGATTTCTCCGCACATTGGTGCACCCTCCTAGCGCATCCCGCGTTGAGTTGAACGCAGACAAGATGCTTCGACACTTTAAAAACGAATTCACAGACCCGCCGCCTGGAGCGCCTGAACGCTGCCCAGTGCCAAGGACCCGCCAACCCAGATGGCAAGAATACCGATACTGGCCGCCGTGGCTGTCTTCATCCATGAAGCGCCACGGTCGACAAAACGCAGCGGCACGCTGGCAAGCGCGCTCAAGGCGGCCATGCCGGCAAGCGACCCCACTCCGAAAAGCGCGAAATAGGAAACGGCCTCTGCGAAACTCTCGGTTGTCGCAACCGTCAGAACCAGCAGACCCGCGGAACCGGCCGCGCCATGCAGGAGTCCTATGCCCAGCACAGGAAGATATGACCGCATCGGGGCATGACCGTGCTGGTGCGCGGACTGACCATGAGCCTCGCGGTCCAGCGCATGGGAATGAGCATGCGTGTGACGAAGGCCGCCGTGTGTGTGCACGTGGATGTGAATGCGCGCCCTCAGGAGTTTCCAGAAGACACGCAAGCCGAGGATCACGATCATCACGCCCACGGCAAGTTCCAGGGACGCTTCGACGCGGCCGGAAATTGTCAGCCCGAGCGCCAGCACCGTTCCGCAGATCAGGAAGAGGCTTAGTGTGTGACCAAGGCCCCAGACCGCTCCGCGTTTCATCAGGGGCAGCAGCCCCCTGCCCCGGTCGAACATCGTTGCCACCGCGGCGAGATGATCGGCTTCAAGCGCATGCGCCATGCCGATCGCGAAACCGAGCGACAGAAAGCCCGCCCCGCCGGCAAGGCCGCCACCGAGCCCTCCGGCAAGTCCTCCGGCCACCGCCAGAAAAATTCCGAGAACCAGGAACGAAAACCGGGCCGCACTCATGCCCGCAATGCCGTCAGCATGGCGGGTATGTAGTCATTGTCCCTGGCAACGACCAGCACGGTGGCGAACCGCCGCATGGAATTTACAACCCTGTCGACCGAGGCATCGCTTTTCCCCGAGCCCAGCGCGAGACCGGCGCACATGATGTGCCGGTGAAACGCTTCGCGCGCGATCACTTCCGCCGCGCCCTCGTTGTCGCCGCTGGTGGCAAGCAGCACCACCACGTCGGCTCCGTCGGTCTCTTCGGTCAGATCCGCCGACGTCCCGTCAGGGTGGGCAAGCGGCAGATCCCGGGCGTCGGTCGTTGCCGGATCCACAGGCCCGCGGTCGACAAGCGTCAGGAAATGAGCGCCGTTCCAGGGGTCTTCGGTAATGGCGTACATCGCTTCGGCCGCACCGGCGTCGAGGGCGAAGATGCGGGAGCTGCGTGTTCGCGAGTTTGGATATTGAACGCGGAACCGCGCTTCTTCAGCCGTCGCTGCCCGGGCACAGCTGCCCAGGAGCGTCGGGTGGTTCGGGTCGAAGAAAACCTCTTTCAGATCCATCATCCTATACCGATGTCTGCTTGACGCCCGGCCGCACTGTCAGATCGTCCTTCATCGCGTCCTTGAACGGCTGGTCGGGTGGAAGCACCCTGGCTGCGGACCGGACCTGCTGATGTTCGGGGACAAGGCCCGGAGGCTGAATCCCCTTGTCCCGCAAGGCCTCGCAGGCCTTGCGAAGCCGGTGCCGGGCCATGATGATGCCGTTATCGGTGGAAACAAGGTTTTCCTTGGTCCGGTCGACGATCGGACCCATGCTTTCCTGCAGACTGGCATCCTGCATGGCGATACCCCAGATGCCGGAATAGGTTTCACCCCGCCTTTGCGCCTCACGGTCCATGAGATAGTCATTATCCTTGTTCTGGCGCGGCCGGAAGGTGCCCGGCACATATTGATTGTGAACGCCGTAACCGTCGATCATCGCCTGGCGCTCCTTGTCCGTCAGCGCCCGGGTCGGGTGATAGTCGAAGGACCAGGCCCAGCAGTTTTCATCGTCGATCGGTATCCAGAAATGTCCATGGACCGGATGGTCGCCGCGCGGTGGAACCATCGTGAAGGATGGCATGACCCACGGCGTGATGCGCCAGTAGTAATGATCGTCCTCCGCCATGCGGCGCGCGCCGATATAAAGACCGCCGTCGGATTCGACAACTTCGAAGACCGGCTTCTTGTCATTCTGGTTATACTGGTTGCCCTTGGCGCCCTTGAACAGCGGATCCGTTTTCAGGCTGCCGGAATGCAGGAAGGACACATGGCTGGAATCGATGCCGCCCTCCATGGCCTGCAGCCAGTTGCATTCCTGCCAGCGCTTGGAGGTATAGGTCTGTTCCGGCGGCAAATTGGCGAATTCCCAGGCAGGTTCCGGCGGACGGTTTTCCTCACTGCCCATATGGGTCCACAGGACGTCACCGACCTTGATCAGCGGATAGGAGCGCAACTTGACCTTCTGACAGAAGCCGCTTTCCGCCGATTCCGAAGGCACCTCTATACACTGGCCGGTATGATCGTATTTCCAGCCATGGTAGGGGCAGCGCAAGCCGCCTTCCTCATTTCGTCCGAACCAGAGCGACACGCCGCGGTGGGCACAGAATTCATCCATCAGACCGTAGCGGCCCTCGGTGTCCCTGAATGCGATCAACCGTTCTCCCAAAAGCTTTACGCGGACAGGGTCGCAGTCGTTTTCCGCCAGTTCACTGGCAAGCAGGGCTGGAACCCAGTATTGCCGGAACATGTCGCCCATCGAGGTGCCGGGATCGGTCTGCGTCAGAAGATCATTGTATTCCTTGCGAAGCATTGGCTTTCCTCCGAATTTACCGCTGTTCCGCGCGGTTCTTATTCTTAATCCTTGTCCTCGACCGCCCCATCCGGCCGGGCAGATTGAAATTACCTACTTTTTCGGTGGCAGATCAGCGACTTCGGCCCTGTAGGCCTCGTCCATCTTCGGCTCCAGCCCGTTTCTGGTGAGCGCATCGGCGAACATGGTCCGCACCAGTTCGCTTTCGTCTGCGTAATCGATCTGGTCTCCGCCGATGCGCTGGCTGATCCAGGCTTTCGGCACCCCCTGGGCATTGCGGATCGCCACGCCCTCGTATTTGAAAGCCAGGTAACGCGCGGGCGTTGTCCCGGTATTGAAATGCTGGTGGTACCACATGTTCGGCGGAACGATCATCGAGCCCGGCTTCCACTCATAACGCATCGGCTCCTCACCTTCCGGCCACATCAGGCTGTATCCCTCGCCGGACAGAATGATGACATGCGCACCGGGGCCATGGCGGTGGCACTTCTTGTAGGTGCCGACCGGAAACTGGCTGATATGGCTGTTCATGGAGCATTTGGCGAGCTGGAAGCGGATATGCCCTCCTCCCGCGCCGCGTTCCTTCGCTGCGATGAGCGGCAGGTTGACCGCGTCGGCAACGAAGTTTGTCTCCATCATCAGACCGTTCTGCTCGCCCTGATCGGCGAAGTAGTCCGGCTCTCCGTTGAACCGGCCCTCGAAATCATACTCCGTGTCGAAGATGAACTCCGGCGCTTCATAGATATTCATGACGGGCGGCATGTTGGTCACGGCGACATAGCGCGCGGGCTCGGTGCCCGACCCGTTGAAATGCTGATGGTTCGCATTGAGCGGAATGCCGAAAATCGCCCCCGGTCCCCATTCGAAGCTCACCTGGTTGCCCTTGTCGTCCCAGACCACGGTTGAACCGCGGCCGGACAGGATCAGCACCGTCTCCTCGAACAACTGGCGATGGGGATTGAGTTTGCCGCCCGCCGGAATTTCCAGAACGTAGCAGTCGTTCGAGGTGCGGCTGGCATCGTGATTGAGGAAGACCGCACTGCCGCCACGCCGTGCCCATGGTTTCAGCTCGACCTCGTGCAGGCTCGGCACGTAATTGCCGTTGATGATCTCCAGACCCTCCGCGGCGATGAACCGCGTATAGGGCGTCTCCTTCTCGGTACTGAATTTTGCAGCGAGTTTTTCAGAAACAATCGCCTGTGCGTTCATTGACACTTCCTTTCACCCCGAGCCCACGAATCCGGGCTGCGTCTTTTTTGGTTGCGGAAACGATACGACAGACGGTATGGTCCCGTCAATGGACCGGCGGTCCATATAGAGGAACACTTGATGACGGATGAGAAGATCCCGAAACGCCACTCGATCGACGACCACATGTTCGGCGACTTCTACGCCCATGAGCATGACGGGGACGCCGATCACGACCATGACGACATCGATCCGGGACCTCTGGAAGACAATCCGATCTGGCAACGTGACAACGTCTCGCTGACTTCCGTGGGCATCGACATCGGCTCGGCGGGAACCCAGGTGATCTTTTCCACCATCCACCTGCAGCGATTGGCGGAAAGCCTCGCGTCGCGCTATGTCATCGTCGACCGCAAGACTGCCTACGAGTCCCCGGTCAGCTTCACGCCTTTTGCAAGTGAAACCCGGATCGACGCGCAAGCGCTCGGCCACATCATCGACAATGCCTACAACGATGCCGGGATCAGGCCGAGCGACATCGACACCGGTGTGGTTATCCTGACCGGCGAGGCGCTGCGCCGGGAAAATGCCGAAGCGATTGCCGCGGTCGTCGCCGAAAAGGGTGGCGATTTCGTCACGGCGACAGCGGGCAATCACATGGAGGCGATGCTTGCGGCCTATGGCTCAGGCGCCGCTAAGAAAAGCCACGAAGACAAGATCCGCATCCTGAACGTCGACATCGGCGGCGGCACGACGAAGCTCGCTCTTTGCGAGGAGGGCCACATCCGCTGGACCGCGGCCCTGCACGTTGGCGGACGGTTGATCGCCACGGACGAGGGGCGGGTCGTCCGCGCGGAACCCGCGGGGCGGCATCACGCGCGCGCGGCCGGATTCGATCTGGCGGTCGGCGATGCCTGCTCCGGCGATACGATTCGCCGGATCGCCGAGCACATGGCGGATCTCCTGACCGCCGCGCTTGCCGAGCGTCCTCTGCCGGCTCAGGTCGCGGAACTGTTTCTCACGGATATTCCCGAAGACCCCGGACATCTGGACGGCATTATAATTTCGGGCGGTGTCGGCGAATATGTCGCCGGGCGCGAGACGCGCGATTTCGGCGATCTCGGATTTCACCTGGGCAAAAGCCTGAAAGAGCGCGGCGAGCGCGGCCTGTTCGGCGTCCCCGTGCTTCCCGCCGCCGCCTGCATCCGCGCGACCGCACTGGGCGCATCGGAATATTCCGTCCAGTTGAGCGGACAGACCTCGACCATTACGTCTCCCGGCCGCCTCCTGCCCCGGCGCAACATGCAAGTCCTCAAGCCCGACGTGAACCTGGCGTCCCGGCCGGAAGCCGCCGAGATCGCCCGCCTGACGGTGGAGCATTTCGAGGCGTTCGATCTCGATCCGGAAACGGATGAAGTGGTTCTCGCCTATGAGTTCCGCCTGCCCCCCGATTACCCGGTCATTCGAACGCTTGCGGACGGCATCGTGCAGGCCCTGCAGGCGCGAATCAAAGCCGGCCACCCGATCCATATCATGATCGACGGCGATATTGCCCTGACGCTCGGTGGCATTCTTCGCAACGAAATCGGCCTCGCCAATGACCTTCTGGTCCTCGACGGAATTTCGCTGCGCGATTTCGACTACATCGATCTGGGCAAGATCCGCTTACCGTCCTTCACAGTCCCGGTGACGGTGAAGTCCCTGCTTTTCAAGGAGGATCCCCGCGGCCCGCGCCGCCAGGAACGTATTCATTTCCAGCCGCACGGCGGACATCACCATGACGATCACAACCACGATCACGATCATGGCCCGCACGGCCATGAGCATTGACCAGGGAGGGGCCGGTGATTAACAGTTCTGGACAATTGCTGCGGCAAACGAACGCAGTTCTATTGAGCGGAACGTATCAAAGCATGTCCGAAGAAACTCCCCACCCGACCCGTCAGGAACCGAACAGGAATCCCCGCCGGGATTTGTCACGGCTCTCGTCGGTCACCACCGCAATTCATTTGCTCAAGACCTTCAGCGAAAACGACACGGAACTGGGCATCAGCGAACTCGCCAAAAGGCTCGGTGTCGCCAAGAGCACCGTCCACCGGCTGACCGGCAGTCTTCTGGAAGAGGGCCTTTTGGATCAGAATCCGGAAAACGGCCGCTACAGCCTTGGTATCGGATTGTTCAGCCTCGGCTCCCTTGTCCGCTCCAAGCTCGATGTAGCGGCGGACTCCAAGCTCTATCTCAACGAGCTCCGCGACCTTACCCAGGAAAATGTCCGTCTCGCCGTACTCGACCGGCAAAGCGTGGTCTTCCTGCATGATTTCGAAAGTCCGCAAACCCTGCGCCTGCGCTCCGGCACCGGCCAGTTGAAACCGGCTTTCTGCACGGCGGAAGGTATTTGCCTGCTGGCCGGGCTTTCCGAGAAGGACCTTGACCGGTTCTTTTCCCAGCCGCGCGCAGCGCGCACCGAAAAGACGGTCACCGACGAGGCGGAGCTTCGTGAGCGGATCGGCAAGGTACGCCGCCAGGGTTTCGCGTTCGAAGACGAGGAATGCGACGAGGGAACCCGTTGCATCGCCGCGCCGATTTTCAATGGCGAGGGGCGCACCGTCGCCACCGTAAGCATCGCCGGTCCCAGGATCAGGCTGCGGAAACGGCAACTTGCCCAACTGGCGGCCCTGGCCGTGGAGACCGCCCAGAAGATTTCCCGCAAACTCGGTTACGACATAAACGCTCCGATTTACGTTTGACCCAGGAAGGCCTGAAACCGCCAGTCTAATGACCAAGATCAAAATACATCCAGACGGGCCGGTCTTTGATTGCAGGGAGGGTGACACCATCCTGCGGGCGGCGTTACGCGCAGGCCTGGGCATGCCCTACTCCTGCAATGTCGGCTCCTGCGGCAATTGCCGGTTCGAGCTGCTCGACGGCGAAGTGCTTCACCAGCGCACCGACGCGCCGGCGTGGAGCGAACGCGATCTGAAGCGCAACCGCTGGCTCGGCTGCCAGGCGGCGCCCAAAAGCGATTGCACGATCAAGTTCCGTCAGGATCCGTCCACGGTCTGCCGCGACAGGCCGGAAATACGGACAGCCGAACTCGTTTCCATCACGCCTGTTACGCGTGACATCAACGAATTCACCTTCCGCATTCCCGCACAGGACGGCTTTCGCCCCGGCCAATACGCCCTTATCACACCACCGGATGTCGAAGGCGGCCGCGCCTACTCCATGGCAAATCTTGCGGGCGACGGCACCTGGAGCTTCATGATCAAACGCGTGCCGGGAGGCGCTGCCACGGGCTGCCTGTTCGAGCAGGCAACACCCGGCGATGAAATGACAATCGACGGACCCTACGGCACAGCCTGGCTACGCGCAGACAGCGAGCGGGACATCGTCCTCGCGGCCGGCGGCTCCGGCCTTTCGCCCATGGTTTCAATCGCCCGCGGCGCTCTCGCGCAAGGAATGCTGGACAACCAGACCCTGCACTTCTTTTACGGCGCCCGCACCAGCTCCGACCTCTTCGACCCCGAAGCCGTTCTCGGCAAGGAGCTGGCAGGTAAAATCCGGTTTACGGCCGCGCTGTCCGAAGCGGAAACGGGCTGGAGCGGCCCCAGCGGCCTGTTGCCCAATGTCATTGCCCAAACCATGGGCCCGGCCCTGTGCGAACAGGAGCTCTATTTCGCCGGTCCTCCAGCCATGTCCGCGGCCATTCAAAAGACCGCCTACGAGGCGGGCCTGCAGATGGACCGGATGCATTTCGACGAATTCTTCTAGATCAACAGACCTCCAACCGGATTCGATTGGAGGCTAAAAGTTGATCGATTTTAGAGTGGTAGAGCATCTTGTCTGCGTTCCACTGAACGCAGGATGCCCTAGATCAAAAGACCCACGAAAGAGGATGAAATGACCGCAGTCACCATCCCCGCGCTGCACGAAATGAAGCGCAAGGGCGAAAAGATATTCGGCGTTGTCGCCTGGGACACGCATATGGCCGCCATCGCCGACCGGGCCGGTGTCGAGATCGTTTCGGTCGGTGACACCGTCGGCAAGAACCTGTGGGGGCACGATAATCCGCTCGAAGTGACGATGGACGAGATGATCATCGTCACCAAGGCCGTCCGGCGCGGGGTGAAACGCGCGCTGGTCAGCGCCGACTTCCCTTACGGGCCCCTGCAGGAGGGCACCGATGCGGCTGTCCGGGCGGCGATCCGCTTCGTCAAGGAAGCGGGCGTCGACATGATCAAGCTCGACGGCGCAGCGGATTACCCGGAGGCGGTTTCAGCGCTGACCCGTGCCGGGGTTCCAGTGTGGGCCCAATTCGGCCTGACACCGCAAACCGCGTTGTCGGTGGGTATTGCCTACGAAAACCAGGCCGGCAGCGCGGCCGAACTTCCCGCCGGCATGACCGAGCGCATGATCGGGGAGGCCAGGATGCTGGAAGCGGCCGGAGCCGTGCTGCTCGACTTCACCAATTCCGGACGGGTCGCTGGACCGAAGGTGGTCGAGGCGGTGAAAATTCCGGTCATCGGCGGCTTCGGCGGCGGACCGTGGCTTGACGGGCGCGTACGCCTCGCGCAGGCGGCCGTCGGATACAACGTATCTGCCCTCGACACGGAACCGGCAGGCTATGCCAATGTGGCGCGGATCATTCACGACGCGCTGAGCGAGTGTGCGGGTGACGTGCGTGCCGCTCGCCAGATCAAGGGTCAACCCGGGAGGTCCTGATGCCCTTTGCCGAAATCGACGGTATTTCCACGCGCTACGAAATTGTCGGCGAAGGCCCGCCGCTGCTGATGTTCGCGCCAGGTGGTTTCGACGCCCGGATCGAGAAGTGGTCGGACCTCGGCGTCTACCAGCGCATCAAGTTGCTCGATCACCTGCCAAATTGTTTCCAGTGCATCCTGTTCGACCGCCGCGAGAACGGCCAGTCCGGCGGCAGGATCGAGAGGATTACCTGGCAGCATTTCGCCCGACAGGGACTGGGGCTTCTCGATCACCTGGGCCATGAAAGCGCCCATGTGATCGGCGGCTGCATGGGCTGCTGCCCGATCACGGCTCTGGCCGTCATGGCGCCGGAACGGGTGCGTTCCATGGTTCTCTACTGGCCGGTGGGTGGAGCTCCCTATCGCATCTCCAGTCATCAGCGCTTCGCCCGGCATCTCGCCTTCGTGGAGGAAAACGGCCTTCAGGCGGTCGTCGATCTGGTAAAGAGCCACGACAAGAACTTTTCCGCCGATCCGCGCGGCGGGCCCTGGGGCGCACCGATCCGCAATTCGGCAGACTTCGCGGCAGCCTATGCGGCGCTGGATGTCAGGAACTATCTATTGACCGTTGCAGGTATGGTCCGGGGGATGTTCGATCGTGACACCGCTCCGGGCGCCGAACCGGAAGACATCATGCAGCTCGACATCCCCGCGCTGATCGTACCGGGCGCGGATGCCGCACATGCGACTTCCGCCGCCCGCTACCTGCAGGAATGCCTCAAGGGCGCGGACTATTGGGATATTCCGGTCGCGGAGCAGACCGAGGCCAACGCTCCGGCCAGGCTCATCGACTTCCTGAAAAGCGCCGGGACTTCCTGAAAACCGCCGGCTGAAACGCAAGAAACCTCATATGCCCTAGCCGATGCGGTTGAGGAGGTCCCTGGCGAAGAGGTCTTCCAGAGGGATAGGATTGTCGATGATCCGCTGCGAGACCGCCGCCGCCATCAACATGTCCAGAACCCGCTTGTTGGGCTCGATGCCATAGGGCAGCGGATCGTCCATCACCGTCATCGCGGCCTGATGCACCTTGTCGACCGGGGTCGGTTCGGTTACCTGGCCCGCCTTCAGGCCATCGACATAAAGCTTCTTGGATTTCGAGAAAGCGTCGAACACCTGCACGGCGAGCCCCGGATTGGCGGCCAGAACATCGTCGCGGATCACGACAAGATGGTTGATCGGATAAAGACCGCGGGATTTTAACGCGGACAGGCCGGCCTCGAATGCATTTTCGACAATCGGCACCAGTGCGTCGCCCGTCGCGGGAAGACCGACAGCGGCCGGAATATCGCCGCGTGCGAGCTGTTCTTCCAGGCTGCCCTCGCCTCCGAGTTCCTCGACGTTTCCCGGCCTGCGATAGTCGGGAACATGCTCCTCGTCAGAACGTGCCCAGGTTACGCGCGAGAGATCCACGTCATGTTCATCCGCAAGGATCGATCGTGCCCATACGCCGGTCGTGACCGTATACCCTCGCTGGACGCCCACCCGGCATCCTTCCAGATCCTTTGGGTTCGGCCGTTTCGCAGCCCGATTCCAGGCCATCGACTTGTGATGGAAATCGCGAACGAGGAAGACCGGAATGCCGGTCAGGCGCGCGCCATGGGCGCGGGCGCAGACATAGGTCGTCAACGCCATTTCGCTGATGTCATAGGCTCCCTCACGCACCATCTTTCGAAAGGCCCTCGGCAAGGGAGCGACTTCCTCGAAATCGACCTCGAAATCCGGCATAGCAACCGCGCCTTCCTTTAAAGCGCGGTTGTTGCCTTGGGTGCGGGTCACCGCGGTCAGGCGCGTCTTGGGCATTCAGGTCTCCAGATCAGCAACAATCGGGCTCTCCGTCATCGGTCAGGCTTGGCAGGAGCCAGGTTACGGGCAAGTCGGTCTCGCTGACCCGCGAGACCGGTTCGAATATGCGGATGCGGTAGCGCCTCTCCGGTCCCTTCCAGAACCGCACAAGCGTGCAACATGCGGGAAACCCGGGCACCCGGAGGTTCTCCTCGGAGACGAGAACAAGATCGTTTTCGGCAAGCGAGAAATGCTTGCGAACCGCGGTCTCAATCCGTTCCAGATGGGCCACGTTTCTTGTTCTGCCACCAAGCCGCTGGAACATTTCCTCCCCTCACTGCAAACTTCGTTGTTCCTTTATATGGAACTTTGTTCTTGAATGCAGTCTGCCGCTTTGGTAACTGGTGGTCAATTAGAAATTGGGGAAGTGTCAATGTCGGAGAAAGTTCTCGCAGCGGTTCGTACCGGCCCTGAAAAGACCGAATTCCAGGAATTCGCCATGCCGGACATTCCCGACGATGGTGCTCTGCTCAAGGTCGAAGTGGCCGGCATCTGCGGCACGGACGTCAAATTCTACTCCAAACCTCCGATCACCGATCCCGTCATCATGGGACATGAAAACATCGGCTACATCGCAAAGGCGGGAAGAACCTTCCAGAAGCGCCGCGGTCTGAAGGAAGGCGACCTCGTGTTCGCCGAGCACTATGTCGGCTGCATGAATTGCGAACACTGCCATCGCGGCGATTACCGCCTGTGCATGGCGACCGACTGGCGCAAGAATCCCGACGGCATCCGCTTCGGCTACACATCGGCCCGCAAAGCGCCGCATCTGTGGGGCGGCTTCGCGCAATACATGTATCTGCCCTGGAACTCGATCCTGCACCGCATTCCCAAGGGTCTTTCACCCGAACTGGCGGGCGTCGTGACACCGATGGCGAACGGCATTCAATGGGCGCTTCTCGACTGCAAGGTCGGCTATAATTCGCGGGTTCTGGTACAGGGGCCCGGACAGCAGGGGCTCTCCCAGGTAGTCGCCTGCAAGCAGGCAGGCGCATCGCTCATCATCGTCACCGGAACATCGAAGGACACCAGGCGCCTGGAAGCGGCCAGATTGCTCGGCGCCGACCATGTCATCAACGTGAGCGAGGAAGATCCGCTGGAGCGCATCCGGGAGATTACCTCCGGAGAGGGCGTCGACGTTGCCCTCGACTGCACGGCGGGCGCCGGCACCATCCCGGTTCTGCTCGGCATCGAGGCGCTGAAGCGCAAAGGCGGCACGCTGCTGATCCAGGGCGATGTCAGCGAGTTTCCGAACTTCCCGCTCGCGAAGATCGCCAACAAATACATCACCATCAAGGCAGCTCGGGGACACAACTACGAATCCTGCGAACTCGCCCTTCAGCAGCTCAACTCGGACCGGTTTCCGCTGGATCTCATCACCACCCACCGGTTCGGGCTGCAAAAGACCCATGAGGCGATCAAGGCCGTCGGGGCTTCGGGTGAGGTGATTCACGTCTCTCTCATGCCCTGGGAGTGACGGGATGCCGGGCGGATCCAAAGATCGCAGGATCCCCGTCACGGTGGTGACCGGTTATCTCGGCGCGGGAAAGACGACACTCGTCAATCACCTGCTCAGCCATGCAAAAGGCCGCCGAATGGCCGTCATCGTCAACGAGTTCGGTGAGATAGGCATTGACGGCGACCTTATCCGGACCGGTGACGAGGAGCTGATCGAACTGAGTTCCGGCTGTATCTGCTGCGTGGTTCGCGGCGATCTTATCCGCACCCTTCGCCGCCTCCTGACCGACACTTCGGGCCTGGAGGCAATCGTGATCGAAACGACGGGACTCGCCAATCCATCGCCGGTCATCCAGACCTTCTTCGCCGACCAGCTTCTTGCCGCCCGTTTGCGTCTCGATGCGGTTGTGGCGGTGGCCGACGCACTGAACATCGAACGCCAGATCCAATCGAGCCAGGACGCCGCCGACCAGCTGGCCCTCGCCAGCATCATCCTGTTGAACAAGATCTCGGAGGCCGCGGACCCCGACGGACTGGAGGCGGTCATCAGCGGGATAAACCCCTTCGCGCCGATCCGCCGGATCGATCGGGGACAGGCGGATCCTTCACTTGTGTTCGACAGCCATGGCTTCGATCTGGAGCGCATCACCGATCACTTGACAGACACGGCCGGGCACGACCGCCATGATCATTTCCATGGCCATACGGACGATATCGGCTCCGTTTCGCTGCGTTTCGACGGACCGTTCGACGCCGGCGCGGTGGAGCGCTGGCTGACCGGGCTCCTGTCGGTGCAGGGCGAAAACATCCTGCGTACCAAGGGTATCGTCTGGGCGGAAGGTTCAGACCGCAAACTTGTGCTCCAGGCTGTTCACATGCTGCTGGAAGGCGATTTCATCGGGCGCTGGCGCAAGCAGCCGCCTCATGTCAGCAGACTTGTGTTTATCGGCAGGCACCTTGACCGGGTGTCCCTTGAGCGCGGTTTTCTCGCCTGCCGCGCGCAGCCGACCGCTTAAGAAAGGAAACTCGATGCCCGTCGTCGTCACCGAAATCAAACGCGCCGAGCGCGCTGCCGCGGACGCATTGGCCGAATATGGCGTTGCCACAGTCCATGAGGCCCAGGGCCGGGTCGGCCTGATGCACCAGCGCCTCCGTCCGGTCTTCCGCGGCCCTGCGATCAGCGGCACGGCCGTGACCTGCACCCTGCCGCCCGGCGACAACTGGATGATCCATGTGGCCGCCGAGCAATGCCGGCAAGGCGATATTCTCGTGGCGGCCGCCATTGGCGAGTCCCATGCCGGCTATTTCGGCGACCTGCTGGGAACCCTGCTGAAAAGCCGGGGTGCGCGCGGCCTCATCATCGACGCGGGTTGCCGCGACATCGACGATCTGGAAAAAATCGGCTTCCCGGTCTGGTCGCGCTCGATCTGCGCCCATGGCACGGTCAAGGAAACACTCGGCGACGTCAATGTGCCGGTCTCCTGCGGTGACGCCCTCGTCAATCCCGGGGACGTGATCGTGGCGGACAGCGACGGCGTCGTGGTCGTCCCCCGCCTGAAGGCTCAGGAGGCTGTCGACAAATCCCGGGCCCGGACAGAACGGGAAGAGATCATCCGCCAGCGGTACGCAGCCGGTGAACTTGGTATCGATATCAACAACATGCGGCCGAAGCTGGCCGAAAAGGGCCTGATCTATATGACCCAGGCCGATTATGAAAAGGAGTGAGTGGATGATCATCGACTGCCACGGCCATTACACCACGGAACCGCCGGCATTCCTGGCATACCGCAAAGCTCAGATAGCTCATTTCGAGGATCGGTCGGCGCCGAAGCCCGCGCTGGCCGGTATCAGCGACGACGATATCCGGGAAAGCGTCGCAAACAATCAGCTGAAGGCGCTCAAGGACCGCGGCGCCGACATGACGATCTTCTCGCCGCGCGCATCGGGCATGGGCCATCACCTCGGCGACGAAGGGATTTCGAAAACCTGGACCCGCATGTGCAACGACATGATCCACCGGGTGACCCGGCTCTTTCCGGAGAATTTCATCGGCGTCTGCCAGTTGCCGCAGTCTCCCGGTGTTCCGGTCGAAAACTCCATCGAGGAGCTGGAGCGTTGCGTTCTGGAACTGGGCTTCGTCGGCTGCAATCTCAATCCGGACCCGTCCGGCGGCATGTGGACCGGCAAACCGCTGACCGACAGGTCCTGGTATCCGTTCTTCGAAAAGATGGTCGAGCTGGAAGTTCCAGCCATGATCCATGTCTCGGGCAGCTGCAACCCGAACTTCCACATGACCGGCGCGCATTACATCAACGCCGATACCACCGCTTTCATGCAATTCCTTGCCGGCGATCTGTTCTCCGATTTCCCGGATCTTAAGCTGATCATTCCCCATGGAGGCGGCGCGGTCCCCTATCACTGGGGGCGTTATCGCGGCCTTGCCGACATGCTCGGCAAGCCGAAACTGTCCGAGCATGTGATGAAAAACGTATTCTTCGACACCTGCGTCTATCACCAGCCCGGCATCGATCTTCTGTTTAAGGTCATCGACATCGACAATATCCTGTTTGCCTCGGAGATGTTCGGCGCGGTCAAGGGCGTCGATCCCGAGACCGGGCATAACTTCGACGACACCAAGCGATATATCGACGCGCTCGCCCTGAGCGAGGAGGATCGGCGCAAGGTGTTCGAACAAAATGCCCGCACCGTTTACCCCCGCCTTAACAAGGCCCTGGAAGCCCTCGGGCATTGAAATTTTGGTGGGTGCAGCGCAAAATAAAGAGCCCTGCATCCGCTGCAAGTCTGGCATGCAGTTGATATAAAACAGTTGTTTGGTAGCTTTTCCGCACTATATTGCTATGCAGCATAAAGCGTATGACACAGGAAAAGAACATGACCATTTCAACTGTTTTTGACGCTCCGGTCATAAAGCTGCAGGACGTCATCAAATCCATCACGCCGAAGCGTCCGAACTTCGATCCCCTGGGTCTGGTTTCCGGCTACCGGGCGTATCTGCTCTACACCCATCTGAGCGCCAAGTCGGACAATGAACTGGCCCTCATGGGTGTGACCCGGGCAGAGCTGCCGAGCGTTGCCATGGATGCCGTTTTCAAGGGCCGCGAAGCCGCCTGACCCGTTTCAGAGGCGCCGGGTCACCGGCCCCCTGGCGGCGTGCAGCCTGTCCGCGACCGCATCGATGAACGCATCGAACTCCGGCCCCAGCCCTGCCGCGCCGCGATCGCGCGGAATGACGATTGCGAGCGTCCGCACGATGGCTGGTGAAACGATGTGCCTGGCGATGAATTCGCCTTTGCGCAATTCACCTTCCGCCGCACCATAGGGCATGATCGTCGCCGCGACGCCCTTGGCGACCAGGTTCTTGACCGCGCGCAGCGACTGCACCTGATAGGCGACCTGCAGGGGAACGCCCAGCCGGGTGGCGATTTCAGTGACACTCATGGTGACCACATCGCGTTCCGCGCAGAGCGCCAATTCGTGAGCGATCGCGTCTCGGAAGGTAATCTCACCGGTGTCTCCGTCCGTTTCGTTCGCCGTAATCAGGAACAGCTCTTCTTCCAGGAGAGCGCGGCGGGTGAACCGGGGATCGGTGTGCTGCGCAAAGGTCAACGCGCAGGACAGTTCCCCCCGCTCGAGCTGCCGCATCAGGACGATGCTGAAATCCTCCACGACAGCCAGCGAAACGCCCGGCAGCATGTGTGACAGGTCCGTCAGGATCTCGTCCCCCACAAGCCGTACGATGCTCGGGGTGAGCCCCAGCGTAATGGTCTTCGTTCCCGAACCGGCCCTTTCCCGGACCGCGCGCTTGGCCTGTTCCACCCGGGAAATGATTTCCTCGGCGTACTGGCTCAGAACGTCTCCGCAGGGCGTGGCGCGCACGCCTCTGGAATGGCGCTCCAGAAGCGGCACACCAAGCTCGCTTTCCAGGTTGCGGATCTGGATGCCGAGCGCGGTCTGGGCGACATGCAACTCGGCGGCAGCCTGGGTGATGTTTCCAGTCTCGAGCGCTTTCTGGAAATAGATCAATTGCTTCAGATTTATGGCAAGCCTCCCCCGTCTAGGCCGTGTGGACGAATTGGAGATGCATTTCGCCGGGAGCTGCATCGTTCAAGATCAAGTCAAGCCGGCGCAGGTGATGCGGGCGCATCATCAAGACGGATTGGCGCGGGGATTGGGCGCTGCGGGCCCGGCCCTTCGGGTGAGACAAGAGACTTCGACCTGACGCCAAAGGACCCTTGAACGTATCGCCGATACGCTCCGCGGATCTTTCCCCGCCATCTCTCGCCTCTTGTCTCACGAAATGCGTCTCCAATTCGTCCACACGGCCAAGGAACAAGGAACAAGGAACAAGGAACAAGGAACAAGGATAGCCCGAAGCCGGGCCCGCCCAAAGGAAAACCGCGCGCAACGGGTATCGATTTCCCGCTTTCTTCGGAATTGTCAGAACAGCGGTGCCGACAAAAGCCCGACTAGCGCGTCGCTGAGCCCGAACAGGCCCAGCAGCACTTGGGTATCCGTGGCGACGGCAGCGGCGCCAAGGACAGACAGAAGGATCGATCCGATCACCCAGGTATCGAGAATTTCATGTTCACGGTTGAGCGCCGCGTTGAAGATCAGGCGGAACACCACCGAAAGCCGCTGGATCGGCACCACCACGGAGATCGGTGCGACCGCGAGGGCCAGATAGCGTAACATCTGCGACAAGGCGACGAAGAGCGCCGACAGGAGAAACCAGCCGAACGATGCCCGGTCGAGCGTTGCCATGTAAGTGCGTCCGCCCGCGGCCAGCACCAGCAGCACGACCACGATGGACGCGGCGACATAGGACACCAGCACGCCTGCCGTGCTGTCGGCAAGGGTGCCCTCGGCTCCGAGGCCGAAAGCAATGAACAGCGGGCTCGTGCCATAGCCGATGGCGCAGATGACACCCCAGACCATACCGGCCAGATATTGCGGTTCGAACCCTTTTTCCTTGCCGCGGCTTACCGCTGCCTTCCTGCGGCGCATCAACATCATCGGCCCCACGATCACCAGCAGAATGCCGACGACATTCACCGTGTTCACCGTGTCGCCGAGAAACTGGAATCCGAGGAAAAGCGCGATCAGGATGGACAATTGCTGGACAGGAGCCGAAAGCGTCGAGCCCAGCGCCTGGGTTGCCCGGTAGTTGCCATATCGTCCGATCACGAAATGCACCACGCCCGCCAGGACCATCCACATCCAGGCGTCGAGGGACCAGTCCTCCAACGCCGTGAACCCGTCCATGAAGACGGCGAAGACGATGAAGAGCGGAATTCCGAGCGGCACCGTGACCGCCATGGCCTGCAGGACGGAGCCTTTCAGCACGCCCCGCCGGATGGTTGCGTTGTTGAGGCCGAAAAAAGCGGCCGAAGCGAAGGCAAGCAACGCACCAAGCATGGACTGATACCGATAAGTTGTGATGGAAGCCGGCCCGCGTACGGGCCGGCCGGGTCATTTCACGCGCAGGAACGCGCGGACCGTTTCCGGCGACAGCGTAATCGAGGGATCGTATTCCGGCGCGTCCTCGATCTGTTCCAGATCGTTCAGACCACATTGTTTGAAGATGCGATTGATCACCGAAATCAGCCGAAGCGGCCGGTCCGGATCGGCATTGAAATGCTGATGGATCGTATTCGGCGGCACGTAGATCACGTCACCGGCCTCATAGTCGAAGCGCTTGATCTCGTCCTGCGGTTTCCAGAAATACACATCCGTAATCTCGACATCGCAGTCCTGGTGCAGGTCGTAGCCGTGCCCTTCGACCACATACAGGCATTCCTCGGCCAGATGCCGGTGTTTGCCCGACTTCGAACCCGGAGGAATGATCTGCATGTAGGCATCCACCGTTTCCATCCGGGTGTTCATGGCTTCATTGATCAGGTGTTTCAAGAGACCCTGACGGGACATTTCCCAAGGCATTTCATCCGGCCGCACGATCTTGTTGCGCCGGGCGTTTCGCTCCGGCGCGCTCGCCGCATCGTCGAGCAGGTTCTGGTACAGCGGCATATTCTCTTCGCCGTCGATCCAGACTCCGGTTTCTCCCCACGCCATGTTCAATAACCTTCCTCGGGATGATTGTGGTCGTGCTCTTCCTCGCGAACCTCGAATTTTTCGCCGCCGGGGGCCGGTACCGTGGACCGCGGTTCGACCGTCTTCTGGAAAAGCATGTTCATGAAGACGAACATCGGCTTGGTTTTCAGCACAAGCGCGCGAGCGGGCTTCGTGTCGGAGGCGTTGAAATGCTGGTGCACGCAATTGTTGTGCACGATGGCTATATCCCCTGCCTGCCAGTCGTAACGCTGTTCATCGTGGATCTCGTAGCCTTCGCCGTCGAGAATGTAGAAGGCCGCTTCGTTCACATGGCCATGTTTCTGGCTCTTCCCGCCTGGGCCGTATTCCTCAAGATGAATGTGGAAGAGCTGCGTGATGCCGTCCTTGGGTTCGACATAATGGCGGCTGTAGGCCTGGGGGCCATCGACAAATTTGATCTCACTGGCCTTGCGCACGCGCGGCATCGAGCGAAGCCTGTCAAGCTCATGGGTAAGATTGTATTCCCCCTGGACCGGCCGGACAAAAATGCGGTCCTTCTGGCTGTGATAGTAGCCCTCGGGCCCATGATCGTGTTTATCGGAAACGGCTGGCGCCGTCTCTTCGTTCCCGTCGGTTTTCTTGTTCATCGAACCGCCTCCTCTTTCGCTTCATTTCTAAACGTTCATCAATAAAAGAACAACATTCTTCTATGCGGAACATTACAAAATCACCCGAAGAGGTGAATTTGCCATACTCAGAGATCGATCCGGAGTGTCATTTGTTCTTGCATACGGAACGTTGTTCCGATATTTGAATTTAGGGAACGAAGCTGCGAGGTAGACATGCCCGAGACGGAAAATCTCATTGAACTCTGTCCCAAGGATGCGGTCGAGGAAGGCTGCATACACAAGGTGGAGACAGGCGACCTGGAACTCGCGGTCTATCGTGTCGAGGGACAGTTCTACGTTACCAACGATCTGTGCACCCACGGGCCCGGCTCTCTCTCGGAAGGGGAACTCGACGGGCATGTCATTGAATGCGATTTTCATCAGGGCAGGTTCGACATCCGTGACGGCACCGTCGTCGCTCCGCCCTGCATCGTGAACCTGAAGACCTACAAGGTCGTGGCCCACGATACCGCTGTCGTTATCGAAGCGCCGGAAGACTGACCCTGTTGCCGTCTCAGCGCCTTGCGATCAAATCGACCAGCGCCGAAAGACCCACGTGCCCGGCGCCTTCCGAGACTTCCGCGTCATAAACCTGGACGTCGACCTCGGAGAACCCCTCAAAGGCCGCCTTCAGCAACTCTCCGGTATAAAGCTTTTCGAGCTTTCCCGGACCACCGGTCCTGTATTCCAGCTGCTTCGGACCATAGCCTTCGATCAACACGAGACCTCCCGGCCTGACAGCGGACCTGATCCCTTCGAAGACACGCGCGCGGTCATCGGGCGCGAGAAACTGGAAGAAGATGCCGACGATCACATCGTATCCGGCATCCGGCCAGTCGAACTCCAGAAGATCGCCAAGGAAAAAGTCCAGCTCGACGTCCCGCTGCCTTGCCAGGGCGCGCGCCTTTTCCTGCGCCCGCGGTGAAAAATCCTGGGAGGTCACCTGCAGTCCCTGCTCCGCCAGCCATACGCCGTTGCGGCCTTCGCCGTCAGCGATCGACAGTGCCCTGAGGCCCGCCTTCAGCCGCGGCGCCTGGCGGGCCAGAAACGCGTTGGGCGCGGTGCCGAAAACATATTCGCGCGCGGCGAAGCGATTTTCCCATCGGTCCAGTTCGCTCATGCTCATTCCGATCCCGGATTTACGTTCATCGAGCAATACGGATCCTGCGCAGCGCCGGCAACAGAAGTGTCAACACGGTCAGCGCGATCAGGATCAGGGACTGCGGCCGCCCGGCCATGAAACCGAGCATATCATTGTCGGAAATCATCTGCGTCTGATGGAAAGACCTTTCGGCGGTCTCCCCCAGAACGAGCGCTATGACCAGCGTCAGGCGCGGATAGTCGAACCGCAGCATCATGTAACCGACGATCCCCATGATCATGGCGAGGATCACATCGCCGGGCTTGCCGTCGAGCACATAGACCCCGGTCAGCGAGACCGTGACCACCACGGGCACCAGGACGTGAACGTTGACGTAGGTTATGAGCACCAGCCACCTGGAGAACATCAGGCCGATAATGGAAGCCCCCACGGCCGACAGGGTCAGGGCAACGATCAGGCCATAGACCTCCTGCTGGTTGTCGAGCAGGATCGATGGTCCCGGATCGATACCATGCAGCACCAGAATTCCCAGAAAGAGCGCCGTCTCCGCGCTGCCCGGAATACCGAAAGCGACCGTCGGCACCAACGAGCCGCCATCCTTTGCATTGTTGGCGCTTTCCGGCGCGATCACACCCACGATATTGCCCTTGCCGAAGGATTCCGGATCCCGTGAGGACTGGACGGTCGACGAATAGGCCATGAAGGCCGCGACAGTGCCGCCAAGCCCCGGAACGGCGCCGATTATCGTTCCGATGGCGGATCCGCGCAGCAGCACCGGCCAGTGGACAAAGACCGCTTTGACCCCGTCCCATACGCCTGAGATCTTCTGGCGGGCATCCCCGACCGCTCCCGCAACGGACCCGCCCTTGAGACCGAGTTCTATCATCTGGGAAATCGCGAACATGCCCGTCAGGGTCGGTACAAGCGGGATCCCGTCCCAGAGGTAATCCGTATCGAGTGTAAACCGGAGCTCTCCGGACACCGTATCGGTGCCGACGAAGGCAAGCATCAGTCCGAAGCCGCCGGCGATCAAACCGCGAAGCAGCTTGCCGCGTGATGAAACGGCGATCGCGACCAGCCCCAGCATGGTCAAAAGGAAGAATTCCGCCGGACCGAAGGCCAGGACCACACTTCGCGCCACGGGAATGACGAACAGCAGGGTGACCAGACCAATCAATCCGCCAAGCGCGGAGGCGGTGGCCGATGCTCCGATTGCCAGTCCCGCCTTGCCCTGTCGGGCCAGGGGATAGCCGTCGAAAGTCGTCGCCGCATTGGGCGCCGTGCCGGGCGTATTCAAAAGGATGGCCGTGATCGAACCGCCAAAGGACGTGGCGCCCATCACGCCACCGGCCAGATACATGGCATCGAGGGCTTCCATCGAGAATGTCACGGGAATCAGCAGCGCGAGCGCCGTCGTTCCACCAAGCCCCGGAATGACGCCGAAGCACAGACCCAGCAGCACACCCAAAAGCACATAGATGGCCGATCCGCTGCTGAAGACCGAAACCATTGAATCGATGAGGACATCAAAGCCCATGCCACGCCTGCCCTGTTCGCACCAAAAAAAGCCGAAGCGGGTCCACCCCGCTTCGGAAACGCCTGGTTATTGCGCCAGCACGTCCTTGTAGGAGCCGTAAAAGTCCATCAGACGCTGCATGATCGCGGACGCCTCCTCGGCGCCGACCGGATCAAGGGCGTTGTTGGAACTCGCCGCCCACTCCTGAACGGAAGGTGCATCGGCTGCCTGAAGCAACGCCGCGGACAGCTTTTCCTGGATGTCCGCCGGAATGCCCGGAGGGCCGCCGACGATGCGGCGCAGGTCGAAGTTGGCGAAGTCGGGATATCCCAGTTCCGTGGAGGTCGGAATATCCTCCGCCGAGCGCGTCTCCTCGAACGTCATCAGGATCTTCACATCGCCCGACTTGCGATATTTCAAAAGCTGCGCAAGCGGCTTGATCGTGGCATCGACTTCACCGCGCATCAGGCCGATGATCGTGTCGGTGGAGCCCTTGTAACCGGTAACGTTCTGGATAGGACAGTCGATCAGCGTCATCGCGACACGCGCGGTCACGGACGAAGTCGAGGCCGGACCGGTATCGGAATGTTTGAACGGCTTGCCCTGGCTGCAGAGTTCCTTGAGGCTGTTGAACGGGCTATCGGCCTTGACCGCCAGCGCATAGTTCGATGTCGCCAGATTGCCGATCCAGGTCACGTCCGTCAGGTCGTAGCCCGTGGATTTACCGAGCAGTTGCGGAACGGTCAGGCCCGGCACGTTCCAGATGCCGATCGTATAGCCATCGGGATCGGAGCGATAAACGGTCGAAGCGCCCTTCTGCCCTCCGGCGCCGGGAATGTTTTCGACAACGACCTCTGTGCCCAGGATCTTTTCCATTTCCGGAGCGACCGCGCGGACATAGGCGTCGAAGCCGCCGCCGGGGCTATAGGGCACAACGAAGGTGATCGGTTTTTCCGGCCATTCCGCCGAAGCGATGCCGGTGCACGCCACAAGCGCCGCGGCAGCAACCGTCAGGCTGCGAATAAAGCGGTTACGCATTTGTATTCTCCTCTCTAGTGTGTCCGACCGCGTGCGAAACAAGCCGCGATTTCTGGTTGTTGTTGAAGGCGTCTACGGCCCCTGTCCTGCCTGCCCTACCAGGCATGAAATCCTTTCGGATCGAACAGGACGCCGCGATAGAGCGTGTAGTCGAGCAGCACCTCGAAAACGACGGAGACGAAACCCAGGACGACAAAGGCCGCGATCAGCGAGGGTATCCACGGCTGCCGGCCCCAGAAGCGCATGTAGAGGGTGATGAAAAGGGGGATGGCGGGAAGGATGCCGATTACCAGCATCGCCACGACACAGGCCACCATCCAGCCGATCTGGCCCGCCTCCCTTGCGACAGCCGGGTCATGGGTCATCTCCCGGTTGCGGAAATCAGCCCCAAGGGCCAGCCGCAGCCCGGCACCGAGCCTGTTGTCGAAACGGGACAGCAGATCGAGCAAAGCCAAAACGGTTGTCGCCACGCCCGCAAGCGTCGGCATCAACCTCGGTGTGTCACCGTATCGCTGCGCCCACGCGGTGAAGGCGGCGGACAAAAGCATCAGGATGACCGGAGGCCAAAGGGAACGAATTTTCTCCGGAACAAGATCGATATCACTCATCGCACGTCATTCGCTCGGAAACACAAGGGATTTGACGACCACTGGGGCCGCACCTGTCGCGCGGATCACTTCGCCGACGTCGATGAAATCGAATTCCGAAAGGCCGATGCCGTCTAGGGAGACGATGGCGCCGGGCACTGTCTCTTCCGCACGGCATTGCATGCCGAGCAGACCACCGACATCGCCTTCGATGACCAGGACAAGGGGATGCCCTTCATCGAGATGGCGGCGAAGGCCGCGCACCAGGCCGCGCGCGACAGCCGACAATCGGACGTAGGTCGCCGATCCCTTCCAGGGCAGAGCGACCGCGACCGGCTGCGAACCGGTTTCCTGCCCCATACGCAGGAGCGCCTCTTCGACCGCGCGGGTAACCGCCTGTGCGTCGATGTCCTCGCCGAGGTCCAGGTCCGGTGCGATCACCGGCATGTTTCGCAAGGGCAAGGCGGTGGGCGGATCCAGAAAAATGGTCGAGCCACTGACCTGAACCGTATATTGCGAGGCGCCGACAACCGTTGCCCGAATACCCTGGCGGGCCGGCAGGATGGAATGCGCCCAGGCACCGATGCGTTTCTTCAGCGCGACCGCCAGTTCGGGACCGAGATCGTCGCTGGTCGCCTCGCCGTCTTTGGAGATGAACTCCGACACACCTCCGGAAAAGACAACGGAGGTTTTGTCCAAAGGACGATCAAGCTGTGGCATGCGAAGCAGGTCACCGAGGTCCTCGCCCATGAGTGCGGAAAATACCCGGTCAGCCATCTTTCCGGCAACACGCTCCCGCTGCTCGGACGTCAGCCTCGAACCGACTCTCGCGTCAATCCCCGCGTCGGCAAGATGACGCGCGCCGAAAGGCTCAAGCCGGACGATGCAGCCGTCACGATCATAGGCAACGAGACGCGCGCCGACTTCCACCACAGTTCGTCCGATCACCCGGCCGGCGTCGCAAAGAGCAATCTTGGTGGTGCCCCCGCCAACATCGATGTTGACGATCCGCTCTCCTTTTCCCGAAAGTGCGGCCGCACCCGATCCTTGTGCCGCCATCAGCGTTTCCAGGGCATCGCCTGCGCTGACGGCGACGAATTTTCCAGCCTCGGCGGCGAACAGTTCCGCGATGGCGCGCGCGTTTGCCCGCCGGACGGCAACGCCGGTCAGGATCAGGGCTCCGGCATCGATATCCTCAAAGGCGAACCCCGCGGACCGGTATTGCGCCTCGATGAAGGCCCCCAGCGCTGACGCATCGATGGTCTGTCCGGCCGCATAGGGTGTCAGCATGATGTCGGATTCGAACAGAACCTCCCGTCTGGAAACGACGTAATTCGCGTCCCGGCGCTCCAGCACGATTTTGGAGAACATCAGATGCGATGTGGAGGACCCGATATCGACGCCGACACTGGTCAGTTCGATCTCGTCTTCCTCGATCAGGTTCCGGGCGGCATTTGTAAATTGCATTCGCCGCGCGGAACCCGGGACGCCTGTGGAGGTTTTCTGCGGAATCATACCGTTGCCGGTTTGTCGTAGAGGACCGGGTCCATCCTGCTCTTGGCGCCCGTACGGCCGATATGTTCCTCGAATTCCGAGCGGATATGCGGGTCTTCCATCCAGTAGGGTATGGACGTGCCGCCTTCGGTCACATCCATCGCCGTATAGTCGATCTGCTTTTCGCCGGGCGGCAGTCCCGTCACCAGGCTCGGATGATTGGGCCCGAACCAGGCGCTCAGCCGGAACGGTTCGGAAGATGTGTTGAAGTGCTGGTGATACCAGCGCGCGCCGCCCGGAGCCGCGCTGACCAATCCTACGGGTTCATAATCGACCCGCTTGACCCGGTCCGCATGACCGTCCTTCCAGGGATTGACTCCGCACTCTTCCGGCCAGGTGTAGGTGTAGCCCTTGCCCTTCACGCAAACCAGCACGGCGGCAGAGGTGTGGGCGTGCGCCTTTGAGTATTTGCCGGTCTCGTGCTGGCCGATCCACAGATAGAACTTGTTGGCCGTCATGAAGGGTTCGACGCGCCGGTAGCCGGGCGAACGGCGATTGTCGAGCGGGAGGTCGCAATTCATGACATCGGGCACAAGGTTCGTGCGCCGCATGGCGAGCCCCCGGATGGGGTCGGGCTCGATTTCTTCGTTGGGCTTGTAGAAGTCCCGGTCGGCGGAAAACCGGCTCATGAACCCGTAAGGACAATTGAAGATGAAATCCTTGTCGCCGATCAGGTTCATCAGGTTCGGCGCGGTCGTGCCGCCGAGAAGCAAGGCGGGAGAATTCGTGGCGTTGACGATGCGGTGGTAAGCGTTGACAGGTATGGAGAACAGCGAACCGGTTTGCCATTCGAAGACGTGCTTCGGCCCGCCTTCCTCCATCCAGACCTCGGTCGACCCGCGGCCTTCCACAACAAGGTAGATCTCCTCGTAGATGTGCTTTTCGACATTGAGCGCGCCTGCGGCCGGAACTTCGACAACGTAGTTGCCCCACTTTCCTTCGGTGCCGTGCAGCTGGATGTAGGACCCGCGTCCTCCCATGCGCGGCCAATTCACGAGCGGCAAGTTCTGAACCTTCGAGATGCCGACGCCCCGGAAAACGGGAATACCGTCCGCCTCCATGAAGCGGTCGTAATCGGATTGCGGCTGGCCGAATTTTCCGAAGCCCGCGCGCTCTCCGTGCTTAGGTTCATGCCATTGAGGCGCGTCGTCCACGAAATGCGACATCGGCTGCAGTTCCCTCCCGTTGTTTTGACGATCATCCTGCCCATTTAGACGCCACCGGTCAAGCTTTTGGAATAGTGTTCCGCATAAAGGAACATTAAGGACAGAATCTTGCGAGCGTGGAAATTCGATTTTGACAGGCCGGGAGAAGCGATCATAATAGCGGAACAGCGTTCCACATAACGTAACATGCTGAGGGACTATGGACGGAGAGACAAGAAACTGCTGGAAGGCAGAGCCGGTGGCGGGCCCCATCGACAGCGAGATGGCCTGGGGCTCAGACGTCGCCGCGGCCATGCTGCACCGCCTCGGGATCGATTATATCGCTCTTACCCCGGGCGCCAGCTACAGGGGTCTGCACGACAGTCTGGTGAACCACCTTGGAAATACCGCGCCGGAGATGCTCGTGTGCCTGCATGAGGAACACGCGGTCGCGATTGCCCATGGCTACGCCAAGGCAACCGGACGCGCGATGGCTGTCGCCCTGCACTCCAATGTCGGGCTGATGCACGGCACGATGGCGATCTTCAACGCCTTCGCCGATCGTGCTCCGATGCTGATCCTGGGCGCCACCGGGCCGATGGACGCCACCGAACGCCGTCCCTGGATCGACTGGCTACACACCGCCCAGGACCAGGCCGCTCTGGTGCGCAACTTCCTGAAGTGGGACGACCAGCCTGGGTCCGCCGCCGCTATTCCGGAAGCCATGCTACGGGGCTGGAAGATCGCCATGACCGAGCCCATGGCCCCTGTCTATATCAACCTGGATGCGGGCGACCAGGAGGCGCCGTTGCCAACCGCCATTTCCCTGCCCGGCCCCGGCCGCTATGCACCCGCCGCACCGTCCGCCCCCGACCCGGACAAGCTCGGCGACGCGATCAAGATACTGGCCAAAGCGAAAAATCCGGTGATCCTTTTCGGCCGGGGCGCCCGCAGCGAAGACGCGATGGAAAACCGCGTCGCGCTGGCGGAACGGCTGGGTGCCGCCATGGTTTCCGACCTGAAGGCAGGAGCGATGGTGCCGACCGCCCATCGGCTGCACGCAGGTGTGCCCTTTAACAAGCTGTCGCCGGTTGCCCGGCAGGTTCTGGAAAATGCCGATGCGATCCTGAGCCTCGGCTGGATCGACCTTGGAGGTATTCTCAAACAGGCGTTCGCAGACACCGCCCCGCAGGCGGCCATCATCCACGCCAGCCTCGACGGGCAGCTTCATCGCGGTTGGGGGCAGGAGCATTTTGGCCTGCCGCCGATCGACATCGACCTGAATTGTTCCGCCGACGCGGCGGTCCGGGCGATCCTCGCGGCTCTCCCGGACGGCCCGGCCGGATCGGCCGCGCGGATCCCGGCGGCCGCATCTCCAAAGGACGTCATGGGCGGCGCGCTCACGAACCGCGATATCGCCAGAGCGCTCAAGGCCGCGGTGGGCGATACGCCCGTTACCTTCGCCGCCCTTTCGCGCGGCTGGCCGGTCGATCTGTGGCCGCACGAACAGCCGCTGGATTATCTGGGCAAGGATGGCGGCGGCGGCATCGGCAGCGGTCCGGGCCTGACCATAGGCGCGGCTCTGGCGCTGCGCACCGAAGACCAGCTCGTCGTCGGCTCGCTCGGCGACGGCGATACCCTCATGAGCATCAACGCTCTCTGGACGGCCGCCAAATACCGGATACCGGCCCTGTTCCTGATTTCCAACAACCGCAGCTATTTCAACGACGAACTGCATCAGGAAAACATCGCCCTGCGGCGCAGCCGAAACCCGGCGAATGCCTGGGTCGGGCAGCGTCTCGACGACCCGGCGCCCGATCTTGCCGGCCTGGCCCGTTCCCAGGGTGTGGAGGCGTCCGGGCCGGTCAAGACCGTTGAACACCTGGAAGCCGCGATGCGTTGCGCCGTTGACGCGTTGCGGGCCGGACGTCCCTATCTCGTCGATGTCCATACCGACCCGCGCCAGGGACGCGAGAGCGCCGTCAAACGCAATACCAAGGGCGGGGTATAAAGCCCTACGAAAAAGCGCGCCGGAAAGATTTCCGGCGCGCCCTTCCCGATCGTTCAGGATCATTCGGTCAGGATCAGAAGTCCCGGTACCCCGCGAAATAACGCCAGATCAGACCGCGGTAGAGTTCGACGTTAAATCCGATCTCGAAAATGAAGTAGATCATCAGGGTCGTCCCTAGGGCGACGAGGATGGAAACCTTCAATCCCTGCTTCGCGACAACGCGCATCAACCCGAAGCCGAAGATCAGGATTGCGGCGTAGTGGCCGAGAACCGTTATCAGGGCCAGCAGCACGACCATCCAGATCGAAATCACGACCGTCCGGTTGAGATTGGCCAGTTGCCCCGTGGCCGCCAACTTCAAGCGATGGGTGAAATCCGACCGTCCTCTTACGGACCACATCCGCCGCGCGTGAAAGACGATAAGCGCGAACAAGGGCACCATGATCACGAAGGGCGTGCGCGAGGAGACAAGCTGATAGGTGCGCGCTTCGAAAAAGGCGGCGACCACCGCTATGCCGATGACCGTGAGAAACAGGATCTCCAGCGTGATCATATTCGCCAGATGGCCCTTCGCCTTTTCCGTTTCTTCCACCTCGGAAAGCGGCCGGCCGGTCTCGTTGGCGTTCTCGCTCATGCCTTCACCTCCCGCCGGTCACGGTAGACAGACCGGATGTTGAGCGCCAGAAACAGAATGGTGAACAGGGACAGGCCCAGCGGGATCGGTTCGGTGAAGAAGAACGGACCATCCAGCAGCAGAGCCAGATAGAGGTTCTTCTCGACCGCAAATCCGAGCACGAAGCCGATCAGCAGGGCCGCGCGCGAATAGTTCAGAATTTTCATGACGTACCCGAAGACGCCGAAGAACAACGCGATGCCGATGTCGAACAGCGACCGCTCCCCGGCGAAGGCGCCGGTCACGATAACCATCAGAAGAACCGGCACCATGATCTCGGACCTGATCGACGTTGCCCGGCTGAGAGGGTTGACGAGGAACATGCCGACGATCGTGCCGATCAGGTTGCCGATGATGATCGTGAAGATCATGATGAAGATGATGTCGACATTGTCGTTCAGCATCTGGGGACCGGTTTCGAGCCCCAGAATGAACAGACCGGACAACAGGATCGCCATGGACGACGATCCGGGGATCCCGAACGCAATGGTGGAGGCGAGCGCTCCGCCCTCGACCGCATCGTTGGATGCCTCGGGCGCGATGACGCCTTCCACGGTTCCCTTGCCGAACTCGTTCTTGTTTTTGGAGGTTTGCTTGGCGTGACCATAGGCGACAAACGCGGCGGGGGCGGAACCAAGGCCGGGAATAAGACCCATGGCCGTGCCGATCGCCGAGCAGCGGAGCACCAGCCACCAGTGCCGGAAGGTGACCAGGATACCCGCAAAAATCTGTTTCTGGGTATCGCGTGCCGACAGCGGCCCGGACGTGTGCCTTGCCAGGGATCCACCGCGCCCCCACAGGTCGATCATTTCGGCAACGGCGAAAAGACCCAGAATGACAGGCACAAGCGGCAGACCGTCGGAGAGGCGGTCGGACCCCATCGTGAAGCGCTCGGTATTGGTGACGTTGTCGACCCCGATCATTGCAAGCAGAAGCCCCAGAAGCGCGGCGATCAGGCTTCGGGTCATGTCCTCCTTGCCCAGCACCGCGACGAACGTGAGAGCAAGGAAAGCGAGAACGACTATTTCGGGCGGGCCGAAGAAAAGCACGACCTGCCGCAGGACGGGTATGAGAAGCGCCAGGGAAACCGCCCCGAAGGTCGCACCGAGAAAGCAGGCGGCCATGGCGGCTCCCACCGCATAGCCGGCCTGGCCCTTGTCCCGCATCGGCGGCCCGTCCAGAAGCGTCGCGGCGTTCTGGCCCGTGCCCGGCGTGGAGAACAGGATAGCGGTCAGGCCGCCGCCCTGGGCAACGGTTGCGTGCGCCCCCAGAATGAACGCGATCCCAGCCCCCGGTTCCATCGAGTAGAGGAACGTCACCGCCATCGCCATGGCAAAATGACCGGAAAGACCGGGAATGACCCCGATGACGAGACCGAACAGGGACCCGACAAAAAGATACGGTATGACGCTCAGGCTGATCGACTGCAGGAAGCCGCTCATCATGCCTTCGATGATGGTCATGGAGTTCCTATTGGCTGGAAAAGGACCACGTTCCCCGCCCACACCAGGCGGGGATACATTTCAGGTGGCGTGAGCCCGGTCTGGCGTGGAGCATCCCGCGTTCAGTTGACCGCAGACAAGATGCTCCAACACTTCAAACCGATCAACTTTCAGACCTCCAATCGAACCCGACTGGAGGTCTGTCGGTCTAGAGTTCACCCTTGATGGCCCTGACAAACAGAACGCGGTTGGTCTCATCGAGATCGGTCGAAGCCTTGGCGATCTTGCCTGTGCGATCACCGTCGGCGAAGGCGATATCCCGTCCGGTCTCTTCCGTCTTGGCGACGAATTCCGGATCCTGCATGGCCTGTGCGAATGCATCGCGCAGGAACGCGAGACGGTCCGCGGGAACACCTGGAGGGGCAGCAACGGGGCGCCCTACCGCGGAAAGACCATCCCATGCATCCAGGATAGCGAGCTTGCGATCGGCATCTTCAGCTTCGGCAGCCATGTCAAAGACACTGGGAATCCCGGCAAGCATGCCTGACGGTTCTCTTTCGCCGTGCAGGATGATCTTGTGATCGCCGGCTGTCACGCCTTTGGCCGCGGATCCAAGCGATCCCCACATGGCGTGGACATCGCCGCGCAGCATCGCGGTGCGGATATCCGACGACGAATTGAATCCGTGCACGACCTTCTGATCGATGCCGAACGCTTCACCGACGATCACCGCGTCGACGTAGGTCGACCCGCCGAGGCCGGTCGCGCCGACCACAGCGGTGCTGCCGTCGGTCATCATGTCCTCGAAGGAGTCGATACCGCTGTTGGTTCCGGTCACCAGGACGCGCTGGTCGGCCACGATGCGTCCGAGAAAATTGTAGTCGGCGACCTTGTAGTTGGCGCCCTCGATACCGGCGAGTTCATTGGTGATCATCGCCGAACCGTTGATAATGCCGATATGGAGACCGTCTGCCGGAGAATTGAAGATTTCAACAGCGCCCTTCATGCCACCGGATCCGGGCATGTTGACGATATCGACGCGCGCGCCGGTGTATTTTTCCATATACGGCGCGATCATGCGGCTGTACTCGTCATATCCGCCGCCCGGCTTGTAAGGAACGATCCACTTGATTGCCTTGCCCTTGTAGAACTCGGCCGCGTCTTCCGCGTGGGCAATACCGCCCAGGCCAATGGTGACGCTGGCAACCAGCGCGACGGCCATGCCCTTGAGTACTGTTCTTCTCATGATTTCCCTCCCTTGGAATTCACTTCAGGTCCAGTGCGGCCCGATATTAAAACCCGGACGCAAATGAAATTGCCCGCGCGTTTCTCGCGCGATGTATTTTTACTGCTGCTTGAACGGCGGTTTTTGGATGAGACCGATCACGGCAATATTGGCTACGGTAGCGCCGGTCTATATGCCGCCTTCGACCGCATGGCCGGGTGCCCGATCAGGCCCTGCTAAAATACAACAACTTCCTGCGACTTTATGTCCTCCGCTTTTCCTGACAACAGCGTATGACGGCTTTTGTATTCCCGTCAATGGGACAGTGATCCACATAAAGGAACGAATTAGTTTGCTGTGCCAGCTAATTTTCAGCTTGCCGGGCCCTGATGTCAGCGACTTGCAAGGCACCGATTGCCGCAAGGGCAGGGGCTTATGGCGATTTTTGCGAGAAGGAGAAAGACGTGGCCGGGTACAGGGCGAGAGCTTACCCGAAAAGCTTTTGCGGAAGAAAGTCAGGCATGACCGGCCTTACCTTTTTTCCACCGAACGGGCATCGCGCAGGGCTTCCCAAACCCTTGAAGGCGTTGCCGGCAATTCAAACTCGGATACACCCGCGCTGAACAGCGCATCGCAAACGGCCGAGGCAAGCGCCGCCGTCGCTCCGACCGTTCCCGCCTCGCCGACGCCCTTGACGCCCAGCGGATTAAGAGCGGTCGGAACCTCGACCCCGGCGAGAAAGAAGTCGGGTAGATTGTCCGCCCGCGCCATCTGGTAGTCCATCAGCGATCCGGTCAGAAGCTGATCCGCATCGTCGTAGATGATCCGCTCCCCGAGGCCGAGCGACAGGCCCTGGGCTATGCCGCCATGAAGCTGCCCCTCGACGAGCATCGGATACATGATTGTTCCGATGTCCTCGACGGCAACATAGCGGACGATGCGGGTCTCACCTGTTTCCGGATCGATCTCGACTTCGCAGATATGGGTGCCGTTCGGAAATGTCGCCCCGGCCGGGGTGAAGCTGGTTTCCACCTGCCAGTTGCCATCTTGTTTCGCCGCCGCGATCCGCTCCAGCGGAACACTCTCGTTGGACCCTTCGCGATGGAATGCACCGTCCCGGAACATGACGGTCCGGACCGGGCAGTTCATCACAGCCGCCGCATCGGCGCACCCTTCGTCCAGCAGCCTGTCCAGCGCCTGCCACAAGGCGGATCCCGCGACGGTCAGGCCGGACGACCCGCCACTGCCGCGTCCGAAACTGAGCGCTCTTGTATCGCCGTTGCGGTAGTCAATTCGTTCGATATCGATCTGCAGCCGCCCGGCTGTCATGTGGGTCAGAGCGGTCTCATGCCCCTGCCCGACCGACATGACGCCGGGCGCCACCACCACGCGGCCGTCCTCACCAACGGTAATTCGGGCAAAGTCCGGCTTCGGTTGCTTGAGCGGCCCGCCAGCCGATTCGATGCAGTTGACAATCCCAAGGCCGAAGAGCAGCCCCCGCTCCCGAGCGGACTTGCGCCGCTCCTGGTTTCCCTCGTTGAGAGACAGGGCCGTGTCCATGACTTTGGGAAAATCGCCGCAGTCGATTCTGGCGCCGAGCGCGGTCACGACGGGCATGGCGTCCGGCCGGATCAGGTTTTTCCGGCGCAGGGCAACCGGATTGATACCGAGCTGGCGGGCGGCCTGATCGATCGCCTTTTCGATCGCATAGGTCGCCTCGGGCCGGCCATTGCCGCGAAAGGGCGCAAGCGGGGCGCGGGCGCTCAACCGACCGACCACCCGGGCCGCCGCCGCGGGAATGTCATACATGCCCGTGAGACCGTTGATGTTGTTGACCAGGCCGAATGCGCGCCGGCCCGGATAGGCGCCCACATCCACCTCGAAATCCGCCTCCACGGCGAGAATTCTGAAATGCTCGTCCAGGGCGATCGAAACGCGCCCCTTGGCGCCCCGCCCCTGGGCATCCGCCAGGAAGCTCTCCGAACGGCCGGGCAACCAGGCAAGTTGCCTGTCCAGACGGCGCGCCGCCCAGCACAAGGCAACGTCTTCACGGCTCATGGCGCCCTTCAGGCCGAAGGAGCCGCCGACATCGTCCGCCTGCACGTGAAGACTGTCCTCGTCCCAGCCAAGATGGCCCGCGATCTGGTTTCTCATGGCGAACGGGTTCTGGGTGCTCGCCCGGAAATGAAGGCCGCCCGTTGCATCGGGCGTGGCGATTGCTCCGCGCGGCTCCATCGCCGCGGTCGTTGCCCGGGGCATATCCACCATCACCGTCGAGCGATGGGCGGCGCGGGCAAAAGCCTCCTTGACCGCCTGCGCATCGCCAAGCCTGCGCAGGAAAGCGATACCCTGCACGGGATCCCGTTCGCCGATATCGAGGACAATGGTTTCAAGGGCGGCCGCAAGGCTCTCGCGGGTCTCGGCGACGACAAGCGCTATCGGCTCGCCTGTATGTTTGATCTCCTCGCCCGACAGGATCGGTTGCGGGAACTGCTCCGACGCAAGCCCGTCGTCGCGCGGCAGATCCACATGCGCTATCGCCGCGATCCCATCGGCGTCCAGATCCGCTGAGGTGAATACGGCGATCACGCCGGGCATGCCAAGCGCTTGCGAAACGTCCAGCCCTTCTATCCTGCCACTGGCGACGTCGGAGCGGAAAAATCCGGCGAAACAGGTCTCCGGCTCAATAAAATCGGAAACATACCGGCCGCGACCGGTGACAAGACGCAGATCCTCCAACCGCATTTCAGTCCGCTCGTTCATGCCCTGCACCATTCCCGATTTTGCGCAAATTCAAATTTGGGTGAGCACACATTATAGGAACAGCGTTTCACATAAAAGAACGTTGTTGGATTTTACGGACACCGTTCGCCGATGCACCGGGCTGATTTGCAAGCACCCGCGGTGACTTCCCCGGCCGGTCCCATTGGTGTCCTCTGTGGGGTCACATTCAACCAGGGTTCAGTTTCGGCAGTTTGCGGCGCTCCGCCCCCTGCGGTCGGAACTGACGCATATGAGCCGCGCATTGGCAGGCTTGAAAACGGAATGCGCCCGACGGCTTGAACGGCCCTCATGGTGCAGTGCTACCCTACATGCCCTCGGGAGGGGATAGAGTTTTCCGGACTTACGTCTTCAAGTTTATGTATATAAAAACAAACTTATAAGTTTTATCCCGCAGTTTCAGGGGTTTAAAAATTAACCCGGCATACTTCCTGGCAAGACCCGTGAGGAGCCGGTCGCCAATTCTTCCAGAATTGAGCGATCACCGTAACGTGGAGCCCATCTCAACAGCCGTTTTGCATGGGCGTTGTCATATACCCTGTCAATCGTCCGCGGGAGTTTCCATTCGCGCAAATTGAAAATTGTGACGATATCAGGCCGCCGAAGGGCAATTACGGTTTCCGCGTCCTCCCGCAGCCCCACGCAGTCACTTTTCGTAAACGGCGTATCGCCGCTGACGATCACCGTCTCGCAAAGGCCTCCTGTCCGGCCAAGCGCTGCAAGGTGGGCATTGGCAGCATCCCGCTCATCCACCCCCCGGCAAATTCGGTGAATGATCATTTGATCCGCCGGTTCCGGAAAACACCTGCCGAGCCGGATGATCGTGACGCGGAACCCCGGCGCCGCCAGCCGCCGCAACCGGATTTCAGCCTCTAGCTTCGTGCGATGATAAATTGTCCTTGGGCAAGGTTCGCTGGTTTCGTCGATCCATCTCGCCGGTTGACCGGTGGACACCTGCACTCCGTAAAGCGCCGTCGTGCTGGTAAAAACGAATTCCGGCACACCGGAGGCTTTGGCGGCTTTAGCCAGGCGCTCGGTGGCAAGCACATTGAGCGCAGTAAATTGACTGTCGGATGCAAGACCTACATGAGGCGCGTGCAAGCCCGCTGCATGAATGACGGCATCAACAGGCATTCCGGGCAATTCGTTCAGCCTCAAGAGATCGGTCACATGCGTGGTGTGGTGCCCCGGCGTGATATCGAGGCCAATCGTTCGATAACGCTTGCCGGCAGCGTCGCAAATCGCGCTGCCAATACGGCCACTGCTTCCAGTGACAAGAAGGCGTGCTTCGTTGACCGTCATTGTCTCGCGCGCCGCCACCAGGTGCAGCTCACGACAGGAGCTGCGACAATTCCCGATTGCTGGCAGCGGCCTCCTCGTTCATCCAGTTTCTGAACAGGCTCATCGCCCTGGACGCGGACCTGTCTTTCGGTGTTATCAGCCAGTAGGACGAACCGCTTTCGACTCTGCTTGGCAAGGGGCATGTTAGCTGTCCGCTTTTCAGGCACTCAATGGCTTGGGTCTGCCAGGTGATGGTAACACCTAGCCCTCCAATGGCCGCTCCAAGGCACATGTCTTCATCCGACAGCGTGAATTTTTTACGAATTTCGAGATCTGCTGCCTGATTGGCCTTCAGCCAGGTCCCCCAATATCCGACGAGGTTTTCAGAGGTGATAATGTTGATCTTCGAAAGATCCTGAACCGATTTCACCGTTCCCTTCAAGTCCAAATTACAGACCGGGAAAAGGACCTGATCCATGATCTTGGTAGCGTTCACGTCACGCCAGGCCCCATTTCCAAACCGCACGGCGCAATGATATCCACATTCGGCTATGTCCACTATCTCACGCTCGGCATCGAAGCAAAACCGGATTTCCGGATGGCGCTGAACCCGGACAATGGCCCGGATTGTGCCAATTCGCGAATAGCAAGGCATCGATGTGCTGTGAATTCGGAGATTTTCGGCCCATTAAAGCGTGTCGCGTTTAAGCGTGCATATGTTCAACATCAAAGAACTTTGCAGCAACATTTCACGCAGCTACCGTCGGCCAATATCCACTACCTTACGACAGCGTTCGACAGAGTATCCGATTGCCAAAAGCCGTTTCAGCGACTCGACTTGAAACGATGAATTTTGGCTAAGTCATTGGGAAATATGGCGCACCGGAGAGGATTCGAACCCCTGACCCCCAGATTCGTAGTCTGGTGCTCTATCCAGCTGAGCTACCGGTGCATATAGAGGCGAAGATCTTGTCATCGGGTCCTGGAAGACCCCGGAATGACCGGTCTTGGCGCTGCGGGGACGTGCCCCGGACAGGGCGCTTACGTACTTCGGTCCGGCAGGGAATGCAAGGGACTTTTCGAACTTTTTTTCATGGAACAGTCACAAAGGTTCGCAGGTTGCCGGAATCCCGCAGGTTCAGCCGCTGCCGGCAGGTTGGCGTTTGAATCCGGCGGATTTATCCGTTCCAAACGCTTCGTTGCCGCTCACGGCTGCCCGCTGGCCGATGCTTGCCTCCAGACGCGTTAAACTTGATCGTTCCGTTTCACTACCGCCCGCTTCAGATGGTCGAAGGACCGCAAGGTTTCAGGCTCCAGGATGGTCTGGACCGGCATTCCCGAACCGCTTGCCGGGCACCTCATTCGCGTCCGGCAGGAGCGTTTGTCCACACGCGGCCTGTCTCAGTTGCTTCTGTCGGGCACCTCAAGGCGGAAACAGGTGCCCGGGCCGGTGTCGTCCAGCCGGATGCGGCCGCCATGAGCCTTCAACAGTTCCGCGACGATGGCAAGGCCAAGACCGATACCGCCATGCTTGGAACCGCTGTGGAAGGCCTTGAAGAGGGCCTTGCGAATATTTTCCGGGATGCCGGGCCCGGTATCGGTCACGGCGATAGAGACGCAGGAGCCTGTGCGTTCGGCTTCCAGAGTGATCCGCCTGACCAGCGTCGCGTCCTTTTCCGCTTCAAGAGCCTGAAGCGCGTTGCGGCAGAGGTTCAAAAGGATCCTGAAAATCTGTTCCGGGTCGGCGTCGATTTCGATCCCGTCCGGCACCTTGTTGTCGAAGCTCACCAGCTCGTGATCCACCAAACCCAGGACGTCGGCGACATCGTCTCCCACCCGGCGCAGGGTCAGCAGACGGCGCTGGGGCGCTCTTTCCTGGGCCTTGCCGTAGGACATGACCGCCTGGGTATAGCTGACGGCCCGGTCGAGCGTTGCCAGGATCTTGGGAGCGAGCCGGCTGACGGTCGGATCCGGCACATGCTCCAGGCGCTCCAGAAAGAGTTGCGCGGAGGCGAGAAGATTGCGCAGGTCATGATTGATCTTGGAGACGGCAAGCCCCAGATCCGCCAGCCGCTGCTTCTGGTGCAGAGCTCTTGAAAGGGCCTCCTCCATGCCGGCCAGGCGGATTTCCGCGTCGCCCAATTCGTCCCGGCGGCCGGAGACGGGCATGATGCGCGAGGCGTCCTCAGGGCTTTCGGCGAAGCGCTCCATGGAGAGGGTCAACCGGCGCAGCGGACGGATGAACAGCGCCCTGAGCGCGATATAGACAAGACTGGCGGTAATGATTGAAATCACCAGCGACAGGGCCAGGATGCGGCCGGAAAAGGCCAGCATGTCCTTTTGCAGCAGCGCGACCGGAAGAACCACGTCCACCCGCTCCGTATGACCCATCTGCCCGGCGCCGACGACCCGCATCACGCCGCCGCCGCGATAGGTCAGGATGGCGAAACTGTTCTGGATGGAAGACCAGGGCGTGACATTGGCCATGTCGATGACAAAATCGACCTCGTCCGGGACGTTGCTCATGGCGATCAGGCTGCGGCGGCTGCCCTGGTCGAGCGAAATGGCGAGAGCGCCGGTGGTGCGCAGCAACTCTTCCTGAAGCCTCGGAGCGATCGTGTTGGTTTCCGCGAGCACGGAGGCCGCGACCCCGGCCGTGGTGAGACGTTCCATCAGCCAGGTGTTGCGGAAATTGGCGGTCGACGGCACGTAGATGCAGATTTCGGCCAGCATCACGAAGACGACGGTCAGGAGCAGCAGCTTGCCGGAGAGACCGCCGAGACTGTAGCGGCCGAAGCTGTCGCCCGGCTTGCGCGGCCCTTCCTCGCCTTCCGGCGGAACAACCGACCCATGCGGCGCGCCCTCATGCTTCATGTCGCAACGTCCCAAGCTTCCCGAATCCAAGTCATGACATCATACGCGGCCATCCGCGCAACCGGTCATCCGAATTTGCGCAAAAGAGCGATTGCCCGGCGCACCCAAACATTTTTGGGTGTTTCCGCATAGTAAGAAATTGCGGCGCGGCGCACCAGTTCTCCAAGTGTCGGATAGGGTGCGACAAATCCCGCAAGGTCCTTCATGGTCATCTTTTTGGACAAAGCCAGCGAAAGAAGGTTGACGATCTCTCCCGCCTGCGCGCCGACGATATCGGCCCCCAGCAGCCTGCCTCCGGGCCCGGCAATCAGCTTCAGCCTGCCCGTCGTCTCGCCTTCGGTCCGCGCCCGGTCGTTGCCGGAATAATCCGCGGCAAGCACCCTCGCCTTTTTGCCGTATTTCTCCCGCGCCGCGGCTTGGGAAAGGCCTACATGGCCGAGCTCGGGAGAGGTATAGGTGACCCAGGGCACCAGGTCCTCATTCATCGCCACCGGCAGGCGGAACACGATGGAGCGGATGACCAGTCCGGCCTGATGGCCGGCGACATGGGTGAACTGCAGCCCACCGGCAACGTCGCCGATGGCATAGATCTTCCGGTTGGAGGTGCGCAGGCCCTTGTCGACCCTGATGCCTTTCCGGTCGAACGCGACACCGGCCGCCTCCAGCCCCAGACCGGTCACATTCGGCGCGCGCCCGGCCGCGACCAGCAGGTGGCTTGCCGGGACCTCCAGCGTTTTCCCGTCTTTCGCCTTCGCGGTGACGAGGATGCCGCCGTCGGTTTTTGCGACCTTCTCGACACCTGTACCCTCCAGGATTTCGACGCCTTCGGATCTCAGCGCCTCCAGAACAATGGCGGCCAGCTCCGGGTCATCCTTCGCAAGCGCTTTTTGCGCCTCGAACACCGTCACCCTGGCGCCGAGACGGCAATGCGCCTGGGCCATTTCCAGGCCGATCGGGCCGCCGCCGACAATCGCCAGGTGCTCTGGCACTTCGCGCAGCCCGAACAGGGTTTCATTGGTGAGAAAGGAAACCTCGTCCAGTCCCGGGATCGGCGGCACCATGGCGGAGGAGCCGGTTGCGATCACGAAGCGGCGCGCCCTGATCTCGTAATCTGCGGCGATCAGCACGCCCGGCGCCGTGAATGCCGCGGTTTCGCGCAACACGGTGACGCCGAGCCCTTCGAAGCGTTCCTGCGAATCGTGCGGCTCGATGGCGGCGATCACCTGCCGGACGTGGTCGTTCGCCCTGGCGAAATCGATTGTCCGGCCTTTGGCCGATATTCCGAATTTGCTGTTTTTCGCTTCAGCGGAGGCCGCCCTGGCGGCGGCGAGCAGCGCCTTTGAGGGAACGCAGCCATAATTCAGGCAATCCCCGCCCATGAGGCCCTTTTCGATCAGGACCACATCGACGCCGAAGGCGGCGGCCGCGGCGGCAACGGACAATCCGGCGGAACCGGCGCCGATCACACAAATATCCGGGGTCAGCAGGCTTGCCATCTGCGGCTCCTCTCTAATGAACGGGAATGCGGAGTATCAGCGGGACCGCAGCTTTTTCAGGATGACGGGAATGAGGCTGACGATGCCGAGCGCGAAAAACGCGGTCAGAAGCTGAGGCGTCACCAGGGCGGACAACTCGATACGGCAGGTTCCGGCCGCAGCGCAGCCGGGGTCGGCGGCTTCCTGCGCCGCGATGACGCTGTCCAGACCCGAACCGATGAAGGTGAAGGCGAAGGTGCCGGGAATGATGCCGACAAAGGTCGCGAGCGCATAAGACGGCAGCGGCATCCTGAAAATGGCCGGAGCGATGTTCACCAGCCAGAAGGGAAAGACCGGGGTCAGCCGCAAAAACAGCAGGTAGTTGAAGGCATCGTTGCGGAACCCGTCCGCGAGCCGGGACAAAAACGGCCCGGCGCGCCGGGTCAGGACATCGCCCAGGGAAGTGCGCGCCACCAGAAAGACCGCGCAAGCGCCCAGGGTTGCGCCAAGAACCGTGACGAAACCGCCCAGGACCCAGCCGAACAGGAAACCGCCTGCGATGGTCAACAGGGACGCGCCGGGAAAGGAAAGCGCGACGGCGACAGTATAAACCGCCAGATAGACCACGAGAGCCAGCGCGGTATTGCCGTCCACATAGCCGGCCAGTTCCTGGCGGCGCATGATCAGATTGGACAGCGTCAGTTGGTCATGCAGGCCCAGCGAGAAAGCAAGCCCCATCAGGGCAATCAGGACACTCAGCGGCAACCATGTGCGGATCCGGGCGGAAATCGAGCGCTTGCGCGTTTCGCCCGCCAAGGCCTCCGTTTCCTTCGGCGCGGTCATTGCGTTGGCCTTGTCACCCGGCATGTGCGGTCCCGTTTTTCTTTCATCCGCCCGTTTTTCGTTCACTCGCCCGTTTTTCTGCATTCGGGGGTGTGCGTTATCCATAGATTGGCAGATGTACCTTAAATCCGGTAAAAAGAACCATGCTTCACCGATAAGTGACGCTTGGCCGGCTTCGGTTCACTCCGGTGTGATCCGCTTGGCCCAGTGGCGCAGCCCGGCTTCTCGCCAGCCGGATCGCGCGCGCGTTCGCGGATCTCACAGGAATTGAGAGATTCTTCACGCGCAAAGTTGACTTGAAGCGGCATGGCCCTTATAAGCGCGCTCGACCGGGACATGCATTCGGACCCAAGGCTGACAAGAGCCGCGCGCTTCACGCGCTTCGGGTGCTTCCTCCAAAGAATTAAAATGAACAAGGGCCGCGCATTAATCCGCGTGGGGAAGAACAATGAAGCGTACGTATCAACCGAGCCGTCTTGTCCGCAAGCGCCGCCACGGCTTTCGCGCACGTATGGCCACCAAAAATGGCCGTCTGGTGCTTGCTCGCCGCCGTGCCAAGGGCCGCAACAGCCTAAGCGCCTAACCGGCGTTGAGCCCGCAGCACGCCGGGTTGGCGGCGTCTGCCAACAACCAGCTGCCGCTCATGGACACTTTGAAAAAGCGCTCCGAGTTCCTGGCGGTCGCCAAAGGCGGCCGGCTGGGTCGGCGCGCTTTTGTCGTTCAGGGGCTGAAACGCGATGCGGACGGCGCAGCGCGCGTTGGGTATACGGTCACCAAGAAAACCGGCAATTCCGTCATGCGCAGCCGCATCAAACGCCGCCTCAGGGCCGCCGTCGCCGAACTTGAATCGGGCGATAAACCGCAAAATGCGGATTTTGTCCTGATCGCACGGGACAGCGCGCTCACTCTTCCCTTTCAAAAACTCGTCGCAGACCTTAAGTCTGGCCTCAGCCAGGTGCTTGACCCTGCCACGCCGCGCGGACGGGGCAAGCCGCGCCGGACAGACCGGCAGGGTCAAACGAACTTGCGCAGGAAACAGGGGTAACTCCAGTTGATTTCTGAAAACCGAAATACGATTCTTGCAATCGTTTTGTCCCTGATCGTACTGCTGGGCTGGCAGTATTTCATCGCCGGGCCGAAACTGGAGCGCCAGCAGGCTGAACTTCAGACACAGCAGGATGCGGACGCCTCCAGTCAGGGGCTCACCGGCAGCGGCAATCCGAATGCTCCGCAGCCATCCGCCGCGCCGGGCACCGATGCTTCGGCCCCCGCGCCGGCGGCAGCCGGACAGGCTGCCTTTGCAAGCCGGGAGCAGGCACTTTCCGCCTCGAAACGGGTCACGATCGATACGCCGCATCTGGAAGGATCGGTCAATCTGACCGGTGGCCGTCTCGACGACCTTCGGCTGAAGGAATACCACGAGACGGTCAAGAAAAGCAGCCCGACCATCGTGCTGTTCTCTCCCTCCGGCAGTCCCAATCCCTATTATGCCGACTATGGCTGGGTCGCCGACCCCGACGCCGGTATCGCGCTTCCCGGCCCCGATACGGAGTGGTCCCTGGAGGGACAGGCGACGCTCACCCCGGCAACGCCGCTCACCCTGACCTGGGACAACGGAGCGGGCGTCCTCTTCAAGCGCGTCTACTCTGTCGACGACAACTATATGTTCACCGTCGAACAGTCGGTCGAGAACACCACGGCCGATGCGCTCACGCTTTATCCCTACGGCCTCATCGCCCGGCGCAACATTCCCGAGACCAACGGCATCTGGATCCTGCATGAAGGCCTGCTCGGGGTCTTCGGCGAGGAAGGGCTCCAGGAGGTCGATTATTCCGATCTTGAAGAGGAAGGCACGATCCGTCCTCCCAAGGTGGACCAGGGCTGGCTCGGCATGACCGACAAGTACTGGGCGGCAACGCTTATCCCGCTTCCGGGCCAGGAATTCCAGCCGGGCTTCAGCCATTCGGCCAAGACCGGCAATTTCCAGGCGGACTATCTCGGCAACGCCGTTTCGGTGTCGGCTGGCGGGACCGGCGAAACGAGTTCCTATCTGTTCGCCGGCGCCAAGGAAACCAAACTTCTGGACGGGTATGAAGAGGCCCTCAGCATCAAGCGCTTCGAGCTGCTGATCGACTGGGGCTGGTTCTACTTCCTGACCAAACCGATGTTTTTCGCCATCGACTGGTTCTTCCATCTGACCGGCAATTTCGGTGTCGCGATCCTTCTGGTCACGGTGCTCGTCAAGCTGATCTTCTTCCCGCTCGCCAACAAGTCCTACGTCTCCATGAGCAAGATGAAGCTCGTGCAGCCGCAGATGGCGGAAATCCGCGAGAAATACGGGGACGACAAGCAGAAGCAGCAGCAGTCGCTGATGGAGCTCTACAAGAAAGAGAAGATCAATCCGCTGGCCGGCTGTCTGCCGATCGTGATCCAGATTCCGGTGTTCTTCTCGCTCTACAAGGTTCTTTACGTCACCATCGAAATGCGGCACGCGCCGTTCTTCGGATGGATCCAGGACCTGTCCGCGCCCGATCCGACCACGCTCTTCAACCTGTTCGGCCTGATCCCTTGGGATCCGCCGCAGATGCTGATGCTTGGCGTGTGGCCGCTGATCATGGGCATCACCATGTTCATCCAGATGAAGATGAACCCGGCGCCGCCCGATCCGACGCAGCAGATGATCTTCACCTGGATGCCGGTGATCTTCACCTTCATGCTGGCCTCCTTCCCGGCAGGGCTGGTGATCTACTGGGCCTGGAACAACACGCTGTCCGTCACCCAGCAATACATCATCATGCGGCGTCTGGGCGTCAAGGTGGAGCTGTGGGACAATCTGTCGGGCATGATCAAGCGAAAGAAACCGGCCGCCGGCGACAAGACCTGAGGCAGCAGGCAAATACCCAACAGATGCAAAGGCCCCGCCGCAAGGCGGGGCTTTTTTCATGAAGAAGCGAATTTTTATCCTGCCGAAAATGACAGGTGAGCCCGGTCAGCCAACAGTGCTGACATGAATTGCGCAAGAACGCGTGCCGATGCGAAAGCCCGCAGCGGGCAATCATGACATTGCCGCTTTTCACGTGTCATCTCTCGACCACTTCCCGTGGAGCCTTCATGAATCGACTGTTCAAATTCCTTGGTGCCGCGTTTCTGCTGCTTGTCGCTGCGGGCCTGATCTATGGTGTTACCGGTTATCTCGACGCCCTTTCGGACGCGGACGGACTGGCCCTGCGCGCCGACGCACTGATGACCGAGGGCCGCGGCGGGAAGGATCTCGGCGAAGACCGGCTGGAAAAGCTCCTCATGGTTCAGGATCCGGCCTTTCATCAGCACGCGGGCCTGGATTTTGCAACGCCGGGAGCCGGCATCACGACGGTCACACAGTCCCTGGCAAAACGCGTTGCCTTCAGGAAATTCAAACCGGGCATCGGCAAGATCCGGCAGACCGGCTACGCCATCGGGCTGGAACGGAAGCTCACCAAAGACCAGATCATGGCATTATGGCTGGATACGCTCGAAATGGGCAGGGGACCGGACGGCTGGATGAAAGGTTTCTTCGTGGCGAGCGAAGCCGTTTACCAGCGGCCGCCGGCCGAATTGACAGGCCGGGAGTTCCTGTCGCTCGTGGCTGTCCTGATCGCGCCGGGAGCGTACGATCTGAGGCATGAAGATGCGCGGCTTGAAGAGCGCATCGCCCGTATTGAAAGGCTGGTATCTGGCGATTGCACGCCGCAAGGCAACGGCGATGTCTGGCTGGAAGGCTGCCGGCGCGAATAGCGCTGACGCTCTTCGCATCTTGACCCGGCGGACGGGTAAATGTATGGATTTCGTCCTGTCAGCGCCGATTGAAGCGGCGCTTTTTCGTGGCTTTCCTCAGGAGTTCCCGGACCGATGAACCGATAAAGCAAGACCTGTTCCGCAAGGCGAAGCCGCTCACCGGCAGGTCGACCGCGTATTTTTCGCGTTTTCCGTCTTCCCTTGTTTCTTGCTTTTTGAGGAGGTCCCATGCACGGCCCGTCTCCCGACATCCTTCATCCGTTCAACGGCGAACCGCATACGGTTTTCCTGAAAAACGTCATCACCCGCCCGACCATCGAAGTCGGCGACTTCACCTATTACAACGACCTGGAGAACGCCACCGCGTTCGAAGAGCGCAACGTGCGCTATCATTTCGACTTCGTCGGCGACCGGCTGAAGATCGGCAGGTTCTGCGCGCTGGCGCAGGGCACGACCTTCATCATGAACGGCGCGAACCATGCCATGACGGGGTTTTCGACGTTTCCGTTCAATATTTTCGCCGATGCCTGGCGCGAAGGTTTTGACGAAGCCACCATCTTCGATCACCTGCGCGGCGACATGATCGTGGAACACGATGTCTGGTTCGGGACCGGCGCGACGGTGATGCCGGGCGTCACCATCTGTTCCGGCGCGATCATCGGCGCTCATACGGTGGTCGCCTCCGACGTTCCTCCCTATGCGATTGTCGTCGGCAATCCGGGCCGGGTGATGCGGCTTCGCTTCGATGAAGACACCATCGAGCGCCTCCTGGAAATTGCCTGGTGGAACTGGCCCGCGGAAAAGATCACCCGCCATCTCGGCGCGATCAGGGGGGCGGATCTCGCCAGGCTGGAACAGGCAACCGCCAGGACTGAAGTTTCCTGAGCACCGCCGGGCCGACCGACTCCGGCGGGTTTCCCCGATCTTGAGACAATCCCGCCCCCCGGGCGCTGCCAACGCGGTGTTGTCGCCAGTGCCGCCCGTCACAGGCGCTCGCCTACACTCTTCCGTAAATCTGCCAGTGAAGAAAGTTCATTCGCGGGGCCGCTACTTCGAGGTACGGCCCCCAAAATTTGTGCAATCAACGCACTCGAGGTATGGCATGACCGGATTTAACTTTTTCCAGCGCCGCAAGGACATGATGACCCTGACCCCCAGGAGTTATCTGGACATGGCCAGGGCGCTTCCGGCCTTTCAACGGCTGGTGCAGGACACCGACCGGGACTGCGCGGAGCTGACCGTTGCGACGCTCTGGGCGTTCGAAAACAAGAGAACCTTCACCAACGACCTGACGCAAATTGTTACCGCGCGAAGCAACGAACCGTATTTCAGAAACCAGTTGGCCGGGCGCCTCGACATGGAACGCCAGCGCATTTCATCGTCCACGCGCCATCTCGATATGCTGCTGCTGAAAGCCTACTCCAATGTATTCGTGACTTTGCGGAATACCCCGGGCAATCAGATACCGCCCGACCAATACGGTGCCCGCGCAACGGACACCGACCTGATCAAGGCCTCCAAATGGGTCTGCACCTCGTCCAACAGCTTCGGCAGAACCGCCAACCGGGCGGACTTGACGGCTGTCCAAAGGGCGATCGCCACCGTCCTGAACCGCAATATGGACTTGCGGCATGTGGAGACGATTGAACACATCCACAGGGCCGTCGTGGGGTCCATCCCCGCAAATGCCGACGCCCTTCGCAATACGGCGATGGGACAGAACTACTGCGGCGTCGGCGGCGGAACCTATCTGCAGGCGTATGCCGCGCGCCAATCCCGCAAGATCCGGGAAATGATGCCCCTGCCTCCCACGGCCGAGCAGCAAAGGCACCGCTATCAGTCTCCGGGACAACGCCATTACATCTTCGTTCCCACGGTTCAGAATCAGCACAACAATTGGGGCAATATTGCCTGTTACCTGCTGGGCGCCCACCTTCGCGCGCATGCCTTCACAGACGGCAACGGGCGCGCTGTCAGAACTCTTTTCGCCTGCGCGATCATCAAGAGCAACGCAGACTTCATCGCCCCCACCTACGAGTTCGAAAAACAGCTGTCCGGCCTGTAGGCCATAGCCTCGGCCGGAATTTAACCGCCGCACCGGAATGCACGCTCGACGGCGTCAGTCCGGCAGGCTAAAACGCGCATATGAGTGAAGATCAAACCTATTCGCCGGAAGACCTGGAAGCAGGCCGGCTGTTGTTCGCCCGCCCCTGGGAGTTCCTGACCAGCGTCACCGACATGGCCAACCTGCCGGAAGCGGCGGATACCGAGATTGCCTTTGCGGGCCGCTCGAATGTGGGTAAGTCCAGCCTGATCAACGCGCTGACCGGGCGCAAGGGTCTGGCGCGGACTTCCTCGACGCCCGGCCGCACGCAGATGCTGAATTTCTTCGTCGCGCCGGAGACGCCGCTGACCATCGTCGACATGCCCGGTTACGGCTATGCGCAGGCGCCGAAGGACCTGGTCGACGCCTGGACACGGCTGGTGTTTTCCTATCTGCGCGGCCGGCCGAACCTGCGGCGCGTCATACTCCTGATCGACAGCCGTCACGGGATCAAGGCGAACGACCTGGAGACGATGGAGCTGCTCGACAAGGCGGCCGTCGTCTACCAGGTGGTGCTGACGAAGGCCGACAAGATCAAGCCGCCCCAGTTGGCGCGCCTGATCACGGAGACCCGGGCGCTTCTTGCCAAACGGATCGCCGCCCATCCGGAAATCATCGCCACCTCCTCGGAGAAGAACAAGGGTGTCGACGATCTTCGGGCGGAACTGTTTCTGCTGGCGACCCAGTGAGGCGCGCTCCGGCAGCAGATTGTGAAGACCCGTCAAACCGGCTATAGCAGGTCTCTTTCGCGAGACGTCCCTCAGCCACGCAGAGTATCTCAAGTCCATGATCACGCCTGAAATGACCAGCCGCGCCCATATCATCGCCCAGGCCCTGCCCTACATGCAGCGCTACGACAACAAGACCGTCGTCGTGAAATACGGCGGCCACGCCATGGGCGACCAGGAACTTGGCCAGGCCTTCGCCAGGGACATCACCCTGCTGCGCCAGTCCGGCGTCAATCCGGTGGTGGTGCATGGCGGCGGGCCGCAGATCGGCAAGATGCTGCAGCGGCTGAACATAGTCAGCGAGTTCAAGGGCGGGCTCAGGGTCACCGACAAGGCCACGGTCGAAGTCGTCGAAATGGTTCTGGCCGGATCGATCAACAAGGAAATCGTGCAGTTGATCAACGCCGAAGGCGGCCGGGCGGTCGGACTGTGCGGCAAGGACGGCAATCTGGTCACCGCGCGCAAGCTCAAGCGGCTGGTCGTCGATCCGGACAGCAATATCGAAAGCGTCCTCGATCTCGGTTTTGTCGGCGAACCGGAAACCGTCGATCCGACCGTCCTCAGACTGGTTCTGAAGGAAGACATCATCCCGGTGGTGGCGCCTGTCGCACCGGGGAGCGACGGCGAGACCTACAATATCAACGCCGATACCTGCGCCGGGGCAATTGCCGGCGCGCTCAACGCGACGCGTCTGCTGTTTCTGACCGACGTGCCGGGCGTCCTCGACAAGGACGGCAATCTCATCAAGCAGCTCACCGTCGCAAGGGCCCGCGAGCTGATGGCCGACGGCACAATTTCCGGCGGCATGATCCCCAAGGTCGAGACCTGCATCGAAGCCCTGAACCAGGGTGTGGAAGGCGTCGTCATCCTCAACGGCAAGGTGTCGCATGCGGTTCTTCTGGAACTGTTCACCGATGGCGGTGCGGGAACCCTGATCCACCCGTGACCGGAAAACGCCCCCTGCCCCACGAGGGCCCGCAAGCGCACCAGCTGGATCTGAGGATCTTCAAGGGCATCGAAGCCTGGGTCTTCGACCTGGACAACACGCTCTATCCGGCTGACGCCGATCTGTTTTCGCAGATCGACGAACAGATCGCGCTCTATGTCGAGAAGATGCTGGACGTGCCCCGCGACGAGGCGATGGCGCATCAAAAAGCGCTCTATCACGAGTTCGGCACCACGTTGAGCGGCCTGATGACGCGGCACGAAATCGATCCGGACGAATATCTGCGTTTCGTGCACGACATCGACTATTCCGGCCTGGCGCCGAACCCGGATCTGGGCGCGGCCATCGCCGCACTGCCGGGCAGGAAGTTCATCTTCACCAATGGCGACCGGCCGCACGCGGAACGCACCGCCGCGGCCCTGGGCATTTCTGAGCATTTCGAGGACATTTTCGGCATTGTCGAAGCGGACCTGATCCCCAAACCCAACCGGGAAACCTATGACAGGTTTCTGGCAAGAACCGGCATTTCCTCCGTGCGCTCGGCGATGTTCGAGGACCTTTCGAAGAACCTGGTCGTGCCGCATCAGCTCGGCATGTGCACGACGCTGATCGTTCCGCAAGTCGCGGGGCAGGTCTTCAAGGAGACCTGGGATCTGGAGGGCGAGCCCTACCCCCATGTGGATTTCGTCACCGACGACCTGACGGGTTTTTTGAAAGCCGTCCTCGGCGCGCTCGGATAGGTCTCGGCCCCGAACCCGACGCCGCCAGCTCGACACTTACCGCGCTATCCATTATTGAACTAAGTTCAATAATCAGGAAGCTGCCTCATGGCGTCCCTGCGCGCACTTCATGCCTTTTCCCTGTTGGCCCGCCACGGCCGGGCGGCGCTGGCCGCCGAAAAGCTGGGCGTCTCGCCGTCTGCTCTGTCTCATCTGATGCGCAAGCTGGAAAGCGAGCTGGGCGCGACGCTGGTCAACCGCGACGGCAGGGGCCTGAGCCTGACGGAGGAAGGCCAGCGGCTTGCGCTGAGCATGGGCGATGCCTTCGACCGGATCGAGGAGGCGGTCGACAGTTTCAAACGGCGCGGGCGGACGGAACTGAGGATCAGCACGGTATCGACCTTCGCCACGCGCTGGCTGATCCCGCGCCTGCCGCAGTTTCAGGCCATCCAGCCGGATGTGGAGCTGCTGTTGTCGGCCTCCACACGCATGATCGACCTCGACCGGGAAAACTACGATTGCGCCATCCGCCTCGGCACCGGCAACTGGCCGGGCGTGGAAAGCCGGCTGCTGTGGCAGGAACATCTGGCCGTCGCCGTCGCGCCAAGCCTGCTGAGCGGCAAGGACCCTTCCGATCCTTCCATCCTGAGCGGGTTCCGCCTGCTTCACAGCACCTCGCGGCGCAATGACTGGATCGTCTGGCTGGAAAAAGCCGGTCTGGACCATGGCGACACGAAATCCGGCATGGTCCTGCAGAGCCGCGACCTTGCCATCCAGGCCGCCATCGCCGGCATGGGCGCCATCGTGATCGACCGCCGCTTCGTCTCCCAGGAACTCGACGCCGGTCATCTGGTCATGCCGGACTGGACCCTTGTCGAACTGGACACCGGCTACTGGTTCGTCCGCTCGCCGGCGCGCACGCTCACCCGCCCGGTGGCCGCGTTTCGCGACTGGTTGCTGACAGCGGTTTGAGACGTGCCCATGCAAGATAAGGAAAACCAACGTGATCACAGGTAGATGCGAATGCGGCAAGGTCGCCTTCGAGGTGGACGCGGTCCGGGAGACCGTGACGGTCTGCCACTGTAACCAGTGCCGGCGCACGAGCGGCCATCTGTGGGCCAGCACGGTCGCGCCCGCCGATACGCTCCGCTTTACCTGCGACGACGGCCTCGCATGGTACCGCTCCTCCGATTTCGCGGAGCGAGGGTTCTGCAAGGCCTGCGGCTCCAGCCTGTTCTACCGGATGGACGGTGACGACACGATCGCGATCGCGGCCGGCTGCCTGGACACCTCTGACGGTTTGACCACCGGCAAGCATATCTTCGTCAAGGACAAGGCCGGCTATTACGAGATCGGCGACGGCGCGCCGCAATTCCGGAAGCTTTGATGCGCATCAATGAGGACAGGTCTGTCCGGTGATCTGATCAATGCGGCAATCACCGGCATCTTTTTTTGCTGTCCGCCACATCTGACGGACAGGACGGCGAGGCCGGTTCCCGGACCCGGGAGCAGCATCAGGAAAGACGGAATGCTCATGACCTCAACACAAGAGACTTACGAGATCCGCGAGGCGGTCGGCTATTTCGACACCGCCGAAACACTGCAGGAAGCAGTAGACGAACTGCTGACATCCGGGTTCAACCGCGCCGAGCTCAGTCTGCTGGCGGGCGAGCATGCCGTTGAGGAAAAACTCGGCCACAAATACAGGAAAGTCGCCGAACTGGAGGACGACCCGAAGGCCGCCCGGTGCTCCTATGTTTCCACGGAAACGACCGGCGACGCGGAAGGCGCGCTGATCGGAGTGCCGCTTTATGTCGCCGCCAGCGCGGCGGCGGGCGTGATCCTCGCCTCCGGCGGCACCATGGCCGCCGCCATCATCGGCGCGGCCCTTGCCGGCGGCGCGGGCGGTCTCATCGGCGGCATCCTGGCCAAACTCGTCGGCGACCGCTCCGCGCAGCATCTGCAGGAACAGCTTGAACACGGCGGCCTGCTGTTGTGGGTGCGCACCTGGAAGCCAGCCGACGAACAGCGCGCCGCGGACATATTGAAGAAACACTCCGGCCACGATGTGCACCTGCATAGTATTTCTGCGACAGGATAGGGCGTTGGGTCGGGGGAGTGTGGGGAAGCCTGCAAATCCGTGACCTCACCGGCGCCGGTGCTATTGCTCGCTTGGCTGCCATCGTGATGGACCGCCGCTTCGTTTCCCGGGAACTCGACGCCGGGCATCCGGTCATGCCGGACTGGACATGTGCCGAACTGGAAACCGGCTACTGGTTTGTCCGCTCCCCCGCCCCTGGGCTCACCCGCCCGGTGGCCGCGTTCCGCGCCTGGCTGGAGAAACTTAGCCAATTGACGAAGTTTTCTCTTGCGTCCTTCGCAGTCTGTGGAATAGTTAGTCGTATGACTAAGTATGATCCCGATCTGTCCCTGCTCTTCCACGCGCTGGCGGACCCGACCCGCCGGTCGATCCTGACCCGGCTCGCCGAAACACCTGCGCGGGTGACGGACCTGGCCGAACCCACGGGCCTGCGACTGCCCACGGTGATGCGCCACCTTTCCGTGCTGGAGGAAGCAGGATTGATAACCACCTCCAAAGACGGACGGGTCCGGACCTGCGCCATCGTACCCGAGGCTCTGGCCCCGATGCGGACATGGCTCGATGAACAGAGGGCCATCTGGGAGGCCCGGCTCGACCGGTTGGACGCATTTGTGATGAATGCTGTGAAGGAAAGCGAAGAATGACACAGAACCTGGCTACAGACGGTGCGCCCCGTGCCGCGGTTGATGATGGAAGAAACCGTTTTGCGACGCTCACCTTCCAGCGGGATGTGGCCGCACCGGCCTCGGTGCTCTGGAAAGCATGGACGGACCCGGCAGCGCGGGCGGTGTGGGCCGCGCCATCCTCCGCGGTGACCGTGGAGTTTCTGGAGGCCGATACCAAGGTGGGTGGCCGCGAGATCTCGCTCTGCAAGGGGGAGGACCACCCGGACATCCGATGCGAATGCGGTTGGCTGGAGTTGCAGCCGGAGTTGCTCAGCGTGAACTACGAGGTGATCTCATCCGAAGGCGTGACGCAATCGGCCGCGCTGGTGACAGCGGAAATCTCTGGAACGCAGGAGCGCAGCCGGCTGGTCCTGACGGTGCAGCTTTCCTCGCTGGCCGAGGACATGGTGGCAGGCTACCGGGAAGGCTTCGGCGCCGGTCTGGACAACCTCGCGGGCGCGGCGGAACGGACCATGGTGCTGCAACGGGTGATCCGGGCACCGCGGTCTGTGGTGTGGGGCGCGTGGATGAACCCTGAAACGCTGCCGCAATGGTGGGGACCGGAAGGCTTCTCCTGTCGCACTCAAAGGATTGACCTGCGCGCGGGAGGCGAATGGGTATTCGATATGATCGCCCCTGACGGCACGGTCTTCCCGAACCACCATCTCTATAATGAGGTCCGGCCCGACGAGAGGCTCGGCTATACGCTATTATGGGGCGAGAACGGACCCAAGCACGCCGACGCCTGGGCCTCGTTCGAGGAGCAGGACGGGGCGACGAAGGTTACCCTGGGCATGGTCTTCACCACGGCGGCCGAGTTTCAGGAGGCGAAAGGTTTCGGAGCAGTGGAACTGGGACAGCAAACCCTGGGCAAACTGGAACGCTTCATCGCATCCCGGTGAAGGGCCGCCATTTCCCGTCGGCTCGAAGCAGGCGACCGGAGGGTGCGGCCCGGAACTGACCGCAGACAGCGGATTGAGCCGCACCCGGGCGGAAGCTACAAGCCAAGGTCATCAGCGGCGTGGTGCTTGCCGGCGGCGCGGGTGGGCTCATCGGCGGCATTGTGGCCAAGCTTGTCGGTGACCGCTTCGCGCAGCATCCGCAAGGCCAGCTTGAGCGCGGCGGCCTGCTGTTGTGGGTGAGCACCTGGAACCCAGCCGACGAACAGCGCACCGCTGACATATCGAAGTAGCACTGGGAGCACGACGTGCATCTGCACAGTATTTCCGCGGCGGGGTGAGGGTGTGAGGGAGCCGTTCGCTGCAATTTAATCGAATGACCGGTTCGGGGCCGGGAAAAGACAGGTCGGCGAGGCCTTGTTGTCGACATCGATGCAAAGCCCGGATGAACTGGCAAAACGGAACAAGGACATCCGTTACCTACGAGATTCGATCTGTTTCCAGATCGGCGGGTGGAGCACACCTGCCTGATCCGGTGTTGTGAAGAGCCTATGCTGTCGGCACGGTTCCCCCGTCGATGACATATTCGGTACCGGTTATCGTCGCAGCACGGTCGGAAACCAGGAAGGCAATGAGGTTAGCGACTTCTTCCGGTTTTGTCGGGCGGCCGATCGGAATGCCGCCGAGCGCATCCATAATGATCTTCTTGCCGCCCTCGTAGTCGGTGCCGGCCTGCTTGGCGAGACGCTCCGCGAGGCGCGCCGCCGCTTCTGTCTCAATCCAACCAGGAGATACCCGCAAGACGCGCACACCCTTGGGCGACACCTCTTTCGACAGGGACTTGCTGTAGGTGGAAAGCGCCGCCTTCGCCGCTGCGTAGGCGGTCGTTGACTCAGGCAGCGGCAGCTCCCTCTGGATCGACGAAACGTGGATTACGACACCACTACCTTGGCCGACCATGTCCGGGACAAGTTGCCTATCCAACCGCACGGCAGGAAAGAGGTTGAGATAGAGCTCGTTATGCCATTCGGCGTCGCTCAGCGCCACAAACCCGCCACCTGGAGCAGAGGACCCTCCAAGCATATGCACTATGATATCCACGCCTCCAAGGCGGTCCCGGACGGCGGCTCCCAGAACGTCGCAGCCTTCGGCCGATGTCAGGTCCGCCGCGACGAACTGAACGCCTTCCTCAAGCATGTCCGGTCTGGTGCGCGCGCTGGTCAGCACCTTGGCTCCGAGTTCCCGGAATTGCTTGACCGTCGCCGCTCCGGCGCCACGAGTACCGGACGTGACGAGAGCCCGCTTGCCTGCAAGGCTGACAAACGGGGTCACGGTGCGATCTCCAGTTCAGCAATCTTCTCTCCTCTCATGACAAAAAAGTACCGCAGGTCGACCGGGCTGCCGGGAAAGTTTCCGACAACGCGGCCCGTCACCACAGTGCGGTCTCCTTCCATCCCGATTGCGACAGGCTCGACCGTATAGGAGAACTTGCTCGACGCTTCCGCCTTCCAACGGCGTATCGCCTCTCGTCCGGCGTGCACCTGTCGCTCGTCATTCACCGCCGCGTCCTCATTGAAACACTTAGCCACGGCGTCAACGTTCCTGCTCCGGTCGGCCTCAAAATAGGCCGCGATGGGTCCAGGCAACTGCATGTCCATGTCACATCTCCATCTCTGGTAACGATATCTGCCTGATCAGCTCGCTGCTCCGGCGTCGATTGCGTGAATATAAGGCTGGACCTTCATTGCGATAATTGGGACAAAGCTGGATGTAACATTGCGGAAACCGGAACAATGTCACGACAAGTCCTGATCGAATTCGAAGCGGTGCTCGCCATCTCCGATCGAGGTTCTTTCCGTGCCGCGGCGCTCGAACTCGGGCTGTCAACAACGGCGCTCAGCAACCTGATCGGCAAAGTCGAGCGGCAACTCGGCGTTCGCCTGTTCAATCGCACCACGCGCAGCGTGTCATTGACGGATGCTGGCCGAACCTTTGTCGACCAGGTGGCGCCTGCACTTCGCGAAATACAAGAAGCGATGGCAACCGTAAGGTCGCAGCAGGACACGCCGTGCGGGACGCTGCGTATCAATGCCTTCGCCACCGGCGCCCGCGAAATATTGGCTCCCCTCGTCTGGCCTTCCTGAGGCGCTACCCACAGGTCCATGTCGATCTCGTCACCGAAGGCCGTATCGTCGACATCGTCGCCGAAGGGTTCGATCTGGGTATCCGGACCGCCGACCTGGTGCCGAGTGACATGATCGCGGTCCCGCTTGGAGCGCCTCGCCGTTTCGCCGTGGTCGCCACTCCTTCCTACTTCGAGGAACACGGAAGGCCTTACGTGCCCCCCGATCTTCTCGCCCACCAATGTATTCGCATCCGTCTGCCGAACGGCGCTCCCTATCGATGGCACTTTGAGAAGGAGGGAAGCCCCCTCCAGATCGATGTCGATGGCCCGATCACACTTGACGAAGCGACGCTTACGCGGATCGCCGTGCTTGACGGGATCGGGATCGGCTTCTTCATGGAAGCGGATGTGCGCGACGACATTGTCGGCGGAAGGCTTACACGCGTCCTGCAGGACTGGACCCCACCTACGACGCCACTATGCCTCTACTACCCCGGTCGCAAAAACCCGTCGGCTGCATTCCGCGCCTTCGTAGGAATGGCCCGAGATCTCGGTAAAAATCTAAAGTGAAGTTCATTCTTGCAGCGACAACGCTGATCCGGAACCGGATTTGAATGGATGTTCCAGGTTCGGTCAGATGCAACGGATGACGACGGATTTTCGGCCGCTTCCGGGACAAACCGGATGTTTATGGACGGCAGGTTTCAGGTTGGTAATGGCCGCTTGGGCCGCATTTTCTTTTGGAGGGGGGCAAAACAGTCGTTTCGGGAGGAACCCATCCGAACGCTGCGATTTCCCTCACCCCAACAGAACAATCCCCACCACCGCCAGCACGATCAGGACGCAGCCAAGGATTTCCGACTTCGCGATCACTTCCTTGAAGAACAGCCAGGAGGCCAGGAAAGTGAAGACGAGTTCGATCTGGGCAAGGGCGCGGACGTAGGCGACGTTTTGCAGGGTCATGGCGGTGAACCAGCCGGCCGATCCGGCGACGCCCGCGATGCCGACCCAGACCGCGCTGCGCCAGGCGCGCAGGCTGGCGCGCAGCTGGTCGGGTTCGCGCACGGCCATCCAGGCGGCCATGGCGATGGTCTGGAACGATGTCGCATAGACCAGCGCGAAGGCGGCCTGCATGGCGACACTCGTTCCGTCGAGCGACAGGGACGCGGTGCGGTAGGCGACCGCCGAAGCGCCGAAAAGGGCCGCGGACGTCAGCCCGATCAGGGCGGGCCGGCCGATCAGCGACGATCTGACGGCGCTGAGCGTCATCGGCACGCGGGCGAGCGTGATGACGATGACGCCGGAAATGCCGATCAGGATGCAGACCGCTGCCGTCAGCGAAACCTGTTCGCCGAGCACCAGAAAGCCGAAGAGGGCCGCCTGGATCGGCTCCGTCTTGGAATAGGCCGTGCCGACCGCGAAATTGCGGAAGGAAAACAGATGGATCAGCAGGAAGGTCGCCAGGATCTGCGCCAGACCGCCGAGGGCCCCGGCGACCAGCATCGTGGCGGTCGGATCCGGCAGGGGATGGCCCAGGCCGAAATGCAGAAAGGCGACATAGAGCGCGGCGAAGGGAACCCCGTAGCCGAAGCGGATGAAGGTCGCGCCCGTGGTGCCCAGCCTGCCCTTCAGATGTTTCTGCAGGGCCGTGCGCAGGTTCTGGCAGAACGCGGCGGCAATGGTGATGGGGATCCAGAGTTCCAAGGAAGCGGCTTTCCGAAGCGGGTTGAACTGCCGTCATCATAGCGCGCGCCCCACGCTTGAATATCCCGCGAAAAGGAAACCCACCGGTTAGATTTGCTCAACCTTTGAGGTTTCCGCGAGCGTCTTCCGTGCGGTCCGCTTGCTCGCGTCCGGCGAAGTTTGCATCCGAACAGAGCCCCTTCTTGCAGTCCCGGACTTGATCCGGGACCTGCCCAGGACCTGCTCGGGGGCCCGGATCAAGTCAGGGGCGGCAAAGCATGGGGACAGGTCCCGGATCAAGTCCGGGACTGCGAAGAGAAGAGTGGGGTGCTGACCAGTATGAGTGAGGCGGCCGGGAGGAAAGGACTCCTTCCGGAACCGCGATGCGGGGGGCAAACCGCCGAACGGGACGTCCTGAAGGCGCGAAGCGCTTGACAGTGCGCGGCGCGGCGGCTTAGGTCCGCGCTTAATTCGACACCGCCGGAGACTGCTTGCTGATGACCCACGACCTCGCCGCCCTGTCCAGAACCATCGACGCCGCCTTTGAGGACCGCGATGCCATCGGCACCTCGACGACCGGGGACATCCGCAACGCGGTGGACACCGCGATGACCCTTCTGGACCACGGCAAGCTGCGCGTCGCGGAAAAGAAGGACGGCGGCTGGGTTGTCAATCAGTGGGCCAAGAAGGCCGTGCTGCTGTCCTTCCGCCTCAACCCGATGGACGTCATCAAGGGCGGGCCGGGCGATGCGACCTGGTGGGACAAGGTTCCTTCCAAGTTCGACGGCTGGCGCGGCGTCGATTTCGAGGCAGCCGGCTTCCGCGCCGTACCGAACTGCACCGTGCGCCGCTCGGCCTTCATCGGCAAGGGTGTGGTGCTGATGCCGTCCTTCGTCAATCTGGGTGCCTATGTGGACGAGGGCACGATGGTCGATACCTGGGCGACGGTCGGCTCCTGCGCGCAGATCGGCAAGAACGTGCATCTGTCCGGCGGCGTCGGCATCGGCGGGGTTCTGGAACCTCTGCAGGCGGGCCCGGTCATCATCGAGGACAACTGCTTCATCGGCGCGCGCTCGGAAGTCGTGGAAGGCTGTATCGTCCGCGAAGGCTCGGTGCTGGGCATGGGCGTTTTCATCGGCCAGTCGACGCGGATCGTCAACCGCATGACCGGCGAGATCAGCTATGGCGAGGTGCCGCCCTATTCCGTCGTCGTCGCCGGCTCCATGCCGACCGCCACCAAAATGGGCAACGGCGAGCCGGCCCCGAACCTCTATTGCGCGGTCATCGTGAAGACCGTCGACGAGAGAACCCGCTCCAAGACCGGCATCAACGAACTGCTGCGCGACTGAGCGGGAACCGATCCGTCGATTACGGCTTCGCCGTTCACCCCCATCCCTAACCCTTCCCCACAAGGGGGAAGGGAAACAGGCTGAGGTTCACGCACCTTCTGCGGTCGCCAGGCAGCGTTCTAACCGCCCCAGAGATTTCCGACGATCTGGGAGATCACCAGTGTCAGGACGACGTCAAGCACGACGACGCCGGCGGCGAGGCTGATGGTGGCCTGGAGGGCGATGCGGGCGACCAGGTAGCGGTACCACAGGACGGCCAGAAGGCTGGAAAACGACAGCAGCACCGCGACGCCCGGGGGGATGATCCGCAGCAGGAAAAGCACATAGGTAATCAGATAGGGCACGGAGGCCAGCAGGCTGGTCCAGTTGCGCACGACGATGAACGGCACATAGCGTTTTGAAATGCCGATCGGCACCGCCAGCACGGCCAGCAGGATCGGCAGGGTGACCCAGTCCACAGCCAGCCCGACGAATTGAGCCGTCCAGTAGGCCCCCTCGGGGAAAGTGTCCGGCTGGAACATGTCTTCGGAGAAATAGAATTCCTTCTCGGCGAGAGCGCTGAGCAGAAAGGCCGGGATCAGCAGGAAGACGGCAGAAAAAGACCGCCAGAAGCCCTGAATGGACTGGTCGAAATACGTCATCCCTTCCGGCCGGTTGCGCAACAGCAGCCAGGAGCCGTCAAGCGCGGCCCGAATTTCGCTCAAACTCACCAACACCAATGCGCTCCCGTTACAGGATCAAATCCCCGAATTCAAATTTCCGAGTTCAGATTTCCGGGCCAGCCCGGCTTCCATGGGAAATCGCATGAAAGCAGGTCGATGAATACCAAGTGTGAAAGCGATCGTCCGCCGTCATCGCGAGGCGCGATACCCTCATGAGAAATAACTCGTCAGGAAACGTTTATAGATCGCCGCCAGCCGGTCAAGATCATCGACGGCGGCGCATTCATCGACCTTGTGCATCGTCTGGCCCACGAGGCCGAATTCCACAACCGGACAATAATTCTTGATGAAGCGCGCATCGGAGGTGCCGCCCCCAGTAGAAAGCTCAGGAACACGGCCGGTTTCCGCTTCGACGGCTTTTCCGAGCGCGGCAATCAGCGTCTCGTCCTTCGTCAGGAAGGATTCGCTGGCATCGCGCCGGAAGCCGATCTCGAGCAGCAGGCTGCCGAGATCGACACCCTGCAGGGTTTCGCGGATTTTCGCCTTCAGGCTGTCCAGCGTCCACGCGTCATTGAAGCGGATGTTGAAGCGCGCTTCGGCGCGGGCGGGAATGACGTTGAAGGCCGCGTTGCCGACATCGATATTCACGACTTCCAGATTGGACGGCTGGAAACGCTCGTTGCCCCGATCGAGTTGCAGAGCATCCAGCGCCGCCAGCAGACGGACCAGACCGGGGATCGGGTTGTCCGCCAGATGGGGATAGGCGACGTGGCCCTGAATGCCGGTGACCGAGATGACGCCGGAAAGCGACCCGCGCCGGCCGATCTTGATCGCGTCACCGAGCTTGTCCGGGTTGGTCGGCTCGCCGACGATGCAGGCGTCGAATTCGTGCCCCTGCTCTTTCGCCCATTGCAGCAGCTTCACGGTGCCGTTGACCGCCGGGCCTTCCTCATCGCCGGTGATCAGGAGGGAGATCGTGCCGCCGAAATCCGCTCCGGTCTCGCCGGTGAATTCCAGTGCCGCGGCGGCAAAGGCGGCGATGCCGCCCTTCATGTCCACCGCCCCGCGGCCGAAGAGGAACCCATTGGAAATCGTGCCCTCGAACGGGTCGTGACGCCAGTCGCCAGCCGCCCCGGCCGGAACCACATCGGTGTGTCCTGCAAAGACAAAATGCGGTTTTCCGGAGCCGATGGTGGCGAAAAGATTGTCCACATCCGGCGTGTCCGCGTCCTTGAAGGTGACACGCGAGACCGAAAATCCCGCCCCCGCCAGCAGCTCCTGCAAAAAGGACAGCGCACCGCCTTCGGCCGGTGTCACGGACGGGCAGCGGATCAGGTCGCGGGCAATGGTGACGGCGGAAGACGGCATCGGAGGGGAACTCCACATTGGTTTATCGGTATCGGGATATTTGCAGCCAGATGTGCATCAGTTGCAATCACCGCTGAAATAGATCCGCTCTTCGGCTTGCCGGAGTTTCACGGGAAAGCCGGTCGATCCGGTCAGCTCCTGCGCCAGTAGCTGTTCGGCAACGGGCCGTGACGGTTCGCCTCCGCCTGACCGGGAATGCAGCCCAGGACGAGGACCACCAGCAGGTTCACGACGGGCACGAAGATCAGCAGCGCGAGAAACCCGCTCTGGCCGATATCCTGCAGACGCTTGATGACCAGCGCCAGTTCGAACCAGTTGAGCACCAGAAGCAGAAACGGCAGCAGTGGATTGGAGCTCACGAAGATATTGACCGTCACCGTCTCGGGTGTCGGCAATTCCGTGAGTGACATCCACCACAGCCGGATCGCGATGCCTATGACGACCCACATGAAGGCAAAACACATCCAGTAGGGAAGCCTGCCCATGCGGCCGATCGGGCTCAGCAAGGCCCAGAATATGCCCGGTGAAATATTCGCGCTTCGTTGGGGCGTGCTCATTCAATCCCGCTCGCTGTAGATCATTCTGGCTTGGACGTAGACGCATAAGCGGCGTTGATCAAGCTCTGTCATGATTTCCCGCCGGAGCATTTCCCGTGCCAGGGTGGAAAGCAGACCGAAACTGTCGCCAACGTCATACCTGCGTCCCTGCGCCGACGCCGGGTGATTTAATGAAAATTGCACAATTGGCATGTCAAAATTGTCAGCATAAGATTCAGCACCGACGAAGGGGAACGCGCTGATGAGCGGTGTTTGGAAGACGACGGTAATCGCCTGCATGTTCTTGCTGTTACTCGTCCCGGTGTTGTTGCTGCCGGCTCCTGCCTCCGCCCAGGGCGGCGCGTCCGCTCTTCCCCCTCCCCTTCAGCAGGAAGCGATGGAGAAACTTGTTTCGGATCTCGACCCGCAACAGGTGAAAGCGCTGACGGATTTCATGACCCTGCTGCAGCAGGGCGCCGAAGCGAAAGGGCGGACGGCGGCTCTCGCGGAAAAGAGACCAGGCTTCATCGAACAGGCTGGCACGGCGCTGGACGATTTCGGTTCGGCGATTGCCGGATATTTTCTCAATCTGCCGGAGCTCTTCGCCGGTCTCTTTGCCGGCATCGGCGATCTCTTTGCCGGAAAGGTCGCCGGACCCATTCATATCCTCGCCGGCGCGATCGCCCTTCTCCTTGCCGCGGGCTTTGTCGCAGAATTTCTGGTGAACCGGCTGGCGGCGTCCAGACGCGACAAAATCCGGACCCGCACCCCGGAAAGCCTGTTCGAAACCGTCAAGATGGTCACCGTCCGGGCCGGCCTCGATCTCGGCGGCCTGATCGTTTTCGCGATCGTCGCCCTGGTCGTCGGCCGTATCGTCCTTTTCGATCCGGTGGTCAGGACGTTTGCCTTGCAGGCCGTCTACTGGATTGTGTTCCTGCCACGACTGATCGCGGCTCTCCTGCGCTTCGCGCTTGCCCCGCACCGGCCCGAACTGCGTCTGGTCACGGCGGACGACAGCACCGCCAAATCGCTCTACCGCAATTTCACTATGCTGTTCGCCTTTGTCGGCATTTCCTTTTTTCTGGCTATTGTCCTTCACGATGCGGGGGAAACCATCGGCGGAACGTTCCGGTTTTTCGTCAGTTTCGCGATGAATGCGTGGATCGTCGCGGTCATCTGGAAGGCCCGGCACGGGCTGACCGGCATCATTCTGGGTGACGAAAAGGAACCGACCAGCGGCCTGGAGCGCATGGCCAGTTTCTGGCCGTATTTCTCCATGGCCTTCATCGTTTTCAACTGGCTGCTGGTACAGTTCACCGTAAGCATGGACATCGAGACCCTGACGGCGCGCCACTCCTTCGCCGTCATCATTCTTGTCGTCTTCGCGCCGTTTCTGGACACGATGGTGCGCGGCATCGTCTCGCACATCATTCCGCCGATGCAGGGGGAAGGCCCGGTGGCGGAAGCCGCCCATCATCAGACCCGGCACAGCTATGTCCGGATCGCCCGCGTTGCCCTCATCGCGTTTCTGATCCTGGCGGTCGGGCGCATCTACGGCCTGAACCTCCTGGCGATCGGCGGCGAGGCCGGAACGACCGTCGCCCGGCACACTGTCATCTTCCTGCTGATTCTTGCCGCCGGGTACCTTGCCTGGGAAATCACCAATCTGTGGGTTGCCCATCAGCTTGCCAAGGATTCCCCGCCGGTGGCGAACGAGGACGACGATGCGGAAATGGGCGGTGCCGGCAAGTCGCGCATGGCAACGGTCCTGCCGCTGATCCGCGTTGTTTTGCAGATCACCATCCTGACCCTCACGGTGCTGCTGGCGCTCAGCCAGCTCGGCGTCAACATCACCCCGCTTCTGGCCGGGGCCGGCGTCGTCGGCCTGGCGGTCGGTTTCGGCGCGCAGACCCTGGTGCGCGATGTGGTCTCGGGCGTCTTCTTCCTGATGGACGACGCCTTCCGCCTGGGCGAATTCATCGACGCCGGCGGAACCATGGGCTCCATCGAGAAAATCTCGATCCGCTCGCTGCAACTGCGCGGCACAAGGGGCGCCATTCACATCGTGCCCTATGGAGAGATCCCCAAACTCACCAACCTCTCCCGCGACTGGGTGATCATGAAGCTCAAGTTCACGGTGCCGTTCGACACCGATGTCGAGAAGGTCCGCAAGCTCTTCAAGAAGATCGGCCAGGAGATCATGGAGATGGAGGAGTTCAAGGACGACATCCTGGCGCCGTTCAAGGGTCAGGGCGTTGCCGATGTCGACGATGTCGGCATCGTGGTGCGCGGCAAGTTCACCACCAAACCGGGCAAGCAGTTCGGCATGCGCAAGGAAATCTACAAACGCGTCCAGCAGGCATTCGAGGAAAACGATATCCAGTTCGCCCGCAAGGAAGTCCGCGTGCATATTCCCGAAAACGCCAGGCTCGACAAGGAGCAGAAGGAACAGGTCGCAGCGGCCGCGGCGGCATCGGCAATCGAACCTAAACCGGCGGCGGGATAGCGTTCCTGTTCAGACCCAGTTCCCTCCCCTTGCAGAGGAGGGATGCCGCCAAGCGCCATTCAGGATTCAAATTTTCACGTGAAAGCAGATAGATCCGGCGCGATATAAGTCCTTCTCCGCATTGAACGCCCCCGATTTTCCCGGCTAAGATTGCCCGCCTGCGCGAGGCAGGCCGCTTTTGGGAGGAAGCTGGCGGATGAACGAGAACAATTCGGCCCCGATGAGCGCCGGAACTCCGGCCGATGACGGTATGCGGCCCATGCCGAAGGTCAACACGATCAGCGTCAACGATGTCATCGATGCACTGGCCGCCGGCCTTGGCGATTTTCGCCGCGCTCCGGTCTACGGATTGTGCATCGGCGCGGTCTTCGCGCTCGGTGGGCTGTTCGTCGTCCTCAGCGCCGCCGCGCTCAACATCAGTTACCTGTCCTACCCGGCTGCCGCCGGTTTCGTGCTGATCGGTCCGTTCGCAGCGGTCGGCCTCTACGAGGTCAGCCGGCGGCTGAACTCGGGGGAAACGCTGTCCTGGTCGAAAATCTTCGGAACCATGTGGGCGCAAAAAAGCCGGGAACTGTCCTGGATGGCCTTCGTGGTTCTCTTCATCCAGATCATGTGGATGTATCAGGTGCGTCTTTTGCTTGCCCTTTTTCTGGGCTTTCGCTCCTTCGCGTCCTTCCAGGAATTCCTGAACGAGGTAATCAGCACGCCGGAAGGATTAATGTTCCTGGCCATCGGCCATGTGGTCGGCGCTGTATTGTCGCTGATCCTGTTCTCGCTGACGGTGATTTCCTTCCCGCTGCTGCTGGAAGAAGACCGCGATTTCATCACCGCGATGATCACCAGCGTCCGCGCCGTGGTGAAGTCCCCTGTGCCGATGATCGGCTGGGCCTTCACGGTCACGGCGCTTCTGATCGTCTCGATGGTTCCGGCCTTTATCGGGCTTGTCGTCACCCTGCCTATTCTCGGCCACACGACCTGGCATCTTTACAGGAAATGCGTGACGATACCGGAGGAATGCGGGAGGTAGAGCGCAACTGCCGATGAAGAATGCCGTGCCTTTGCATAACGAGACACTCAGGATCCATATTTGTGAGTCACGCTCCAAGGTCGGAAGCAATGAATTCCGGTGTTCCCGCGGTGTTTCATTTGCTGTCAGGCAAGTAAGCAGAACCTGAATTGGAATTGGTTGCCGACCGGAGTTCGCAGACCTGCTTTTTCTTGAATATTTACAGGCCGGAAGTCGTTGCCTGAAATTGACAATGACTGACGGTAACCCTATCAAATGGGTATGAACGAACGCAATATCAAGATCGTCGAAACAGCTTTGGAGCTTTTTGCTCACTATGGTGTCAAGAAAACCACCATGAGTGAAATTGCGACCGCTGCAGGCGTTGCGCGGCAATCGATTTACAATGCGTATGATGGCAAGGAAGAACTGATTTACGGCGCACTGGAACATCGCGCCCGACAATCGGCGTGCGTTATCTCAAGGGAATGCGCTGGTCTTGACGATCTCGGGGATCGTCTGGATGTGGCCTTCAGTTTTCTTACACTTGAGCCGTGCAAGATAATAATGACCATGCCCCACCGGGAAGAGATTCTTCAAGCTACAGAAGAAATGTCTCAAGATAAAAAAAATCATATTATTAATATTTATAACAGCGTCATCGCGGACTTGCTCAAGCCATATAAGAACCGCATGCGTCTTGACACTGTAGAATTCGATGACCTTTGCGACTTTATCAGATTTTCATTCGAGCAGCTGAAGAAGTACGCGGTCAACATTGATCATGTACACCGTTCCTATCGAGCACTGCGGCAACTGGTCGTAAACAGCGTCGATTCATAACTTCCATCCTCGTTCAACCGCCTCTCCCGGGCCCAAAAGGTTCCGGTCCTTTAAGGGGACGGTCCGGCAGGTTTGGAGCCTGCCGGACCGTTGACCGACTGGAGGTCAAGGAGGTCAGTGACCGCAGCCAGTAGCTTTGTTAAGGATCAGAACGTGCGCTGCATACGAACACCGAAGAGGAGTTCGTCGGCATCGCCAGTGACGTCGTAGTCGGTGTTGGCGTAACCAACGTCAGCACCCATTACGAAACCGGAGACCGGCTCCCACTGCACGGATCCGTCGATCGCATAACGTGTGACGTCGTTCAGGCCAGCGGCTGCGTCAACATCGAGGTAAGACCCGTCGAGTGCGAGACCGATGGTCGAAGTTGCCTGGATGAAGGCACCAGCGGACAGGGAGTAACCTGTGGAGGTGTCACCCGAGCCGTTGCTGTCTGCAATGCCACCGAAAGTGGAGATGTAGGCCATTGCGCCGTCGCCGTAGAAACCCTGGAAGAAGATGTTCGAACCCGGGGTAACCATCGGCAGGTTGACGACAACGCCACCACCGACCGCAAAGCCCATTTCGTCTTCGCCGCCGCTGTTGCCGCCGTTAGCAGCCGCATCCGGATAAACCTGATGCAGAGCACCGGACAGCTGTGCGGAACCCCAACCCTGGGAGATGCCGAGAGCAGCCACGACGTCCGGAGCACGCGTGCCGCCGTAGTTCACTACACCGCCGCCTGCTGCGGAGCCGGTAGCTTCACGGCTGGAGCGATCTTCAAGAGCGATGGTTGCGGAGAAGCCGTTGCCGAAAGCAGCGGTGTAAGCAACCTGGTTCAGGGTCACATCGGACCAGTCCCGATCAACAACACCGATGAATGCCTGACCGGTGAACATGTCGAAATTGGACGTCAGACGACCAGCCGTCAGGCCGCCCCACTGGACGTAGGCGTTGTCCATGACGAAGCCGGAAGCGTCGCCATTGGTGGAGTTGCCGTACATGGAGACGTAAGTGCGCAGCGTACCGAATTCGGTAGCCGTGCGAGCGTCGAGGTACAGGTAACCACGAGCCAGCCAGGAGTAACCGTCAGCGTCGCGGTCGCTCCAGGCGCCATCTTCAAGAACGTTGTTGGCTACGACCTGGGTACGAACACGGCCGCCAACGCGGAGGCAGGTTTCGGTGCCCGGGATGTAATAGAAGCGTGCGCCGTAAGCGTCACAGACGCGAACGTAATCGACCGGTTCCGGAGCAACCGGAAGATCGGCCGCATGGGCGGTGGTAGCAGCGGCGGCGGCAGTAGCAGCGCCGAGCATCAAGCTCTTGAGTTTCATCATTTTCTCCAATTTTACATTCAGTAAAGCAATCAAGAAAAAACTAATACTTAACCCCACCACAAATCAGAGTAAACTAATTTGTAATTTCCAGATTTAGTTTTCGTCTACTTGCTTGCCTACTTACGTTCTTCCAATTTTCGTCCTGACAATCAAGCCCTTTGCGCACCCGCCAACTACAATGAACTTCTGAGTCGTATTTTTGCAACACTTTGTTTTCACTGAGTTTTTCCAACATTCAACGCTCCAGGCAGCAGCTTTAGCCCCAGAGTCAAACCAGATTTAGTGCTTCACTGAATGTATTTTTTTACTTTAGCTCATGCGCTTGTTATCCGTGGCGATGATCGCACTTTCGCGTTCGAGGGAGAAAAAATTGACGACGATGTACAATTAGACTCGAAGCTGTTTTTTGTCAACGCGTCTATTTGTATAAGTGTCTAGTCGCTTGATGCCATGGCCTGCTTCACAAGGTGACGTCGTTTTCGAAAGCCATCTGGAAAGGTGTCAGGCCGCGTTGAGGTGCTGCCTCGCCATTCGCGGAAATCCGCTACATTCGACCGTTTTCGCGCGTTGCTTGAAATGAGAGATAAATGGACAAAGACAGGTGGTGCGGCGGCAATTTTCGCCGTGGGGCCGCAACTCATGCACTCAACAGGTGTTCGAAGGACGCGCCGACTTTGAAAGCCAGGACTGTCGGCTGAAAAGCCGTGCATTCAGATCTGCCAACACGGCTGATTCGCACTTCCGGATTTCAAGCCCCTTCAACAACTCGACCGCGAAGCACAGCGAGTGTTCTTTCGGTTTCCTGGCCGTCCAGGCCGGTCTTCCACCCATTGTGTTCCGGTGGCAGAGCCAGACCCTGATTCCAATCTGAAAAGAGAGAGTTGGCCAACGCGCGCACCATCAGGTCACCGCCGGGGAAAGAATGACGGTCCAACTCGTGGGCAGCCGCGGTCTCGCCGATGGCGCGGGCCTTTCCTGGCTGATCATCACCGCGCCGGTGCTGACCCACACCAGCTTTCATCTTTACAGAAAATGTCCGGAGACACTGGAGGAGAGGGAATGGCCGAGCCTTACGCCTCCCCATTCTCCTCAACCGCCGGCATGGTCTTGCGCGCCTGCTTGTCTTTCCACTCCGCCACATCGACCTCCGCCGGTCGATAGTCGACTCGGGTGAGATACAGCCCGTCCGACGGGGCGACCGGGCCGCAGGCGGAGCGGTCACGGGCCTGCAAGGCCCTGGTGATGTCGCCTGGGACCCATTTGCCCTCGCCCACCAGGCGCAGAGACCCCACCATGGAGCGGACCTGATTGTGCAGGAAGGAGCGGGAGGAACATTCGGCGATGACGAATTCGCCATCCCTTCGAACGGAAAAACGCTCCAGCGTCTTTTCCGGGCTTCTGGCCTGGCAGCGGGTGTGGCGGAAGGTGGTGAAATCATGATGGCCGACGAATTCCTGCGCCGCTTCGTGCATGGCTTCGGCATCGAGATCCGCCTTCACATGCCAGGCAAGACCGCGCTGATGGGTCAGCGACGCGAGGCGGTTGTGAATACGGTAGCGGTAGGAACGCCGGATCGCGGAAAAGCGGGCATCGAAACCCTCATGCATCTCCTCGGCATCGAGGATGACGACCGGATCGGGCAGGCAATAGAAATTCACCGCGCCCATGACCGTCCTGACCGGCCAGGATTTCGACAGATCCGCATGGCAGACCTGCCCTGTCGCATGGACGCCGGTATCCGTGCGCCCGGCCCCGCCGATCGTCACGTCTTCGCCGGAAAAGGACTTGAGAGCGCGCTCGATCACCGCCTGAACGGATGGCCCGTTGGACTGGCGCTGCCAGCCGCAGAACGGCCGGCCGTCATATTCCACCGTCAGTTTGTATCGCGGCATTATTCGAATTCTTCAAACGGCGTGGCGAAAGCCACCTCTATCGGCAGGTCACGGCGGCCCGCCTCCGTCAATGCCAGCGCCATGAAGGCATCGCCCGCATAAGGCCCCTGAACCTTGCGCGCCAGAACCGGATCGAAGCCGAAACGCGGATAGTAGGAAGGGGGGCCGAGCACAAGGACAAGATCCTCGCCTATCTTTTTCAGCTTTTCCAGCGACGCCCGGATCAGAGCCGAACCGATACCGGTCCGCTGGCTCTGCGGCCAGACGGAGACCGGGGCAAGACACGCGACCTGGAGGCCCTGCGCACGGCCGATCGCCGCCGGCGTCACGCGGCTATAGGCAACATGACCCTGCACATTGCCCTCGTCGTCCACCGCAACCTGCTCAAGCACCAGTGCGCCGCAGTGGCGCAGCTTGTGGACCAGACGGGCCTCCATATCGGAGGGGAATGCCGCTTCCAGAAGGTCCTTTACAACGGCTTCGTCCGCGGAAGTGACATCCCGGAATGTCAGACGGGAGGCATCGACAGCATTGGTCATTCATCTCTCCTGAGAAAAAGCTTAGCCCAGAACAGTATCTGCAGGAAGGGTCGCGCCGCGCAGGAAGTCCGTGCCGCTCATCGGCTTCTTGCCCGCCCGCTGGACCTGATCGAGACGCACCGCACCGGTAGCGCAGGCAATGACCGGGCCGTTGGCCGTTTCCAGCACCGCCCCAGGGGCTCCCTCCCCACCCGCCAGGGAACTGCGCAGGATTTTGACCCGCTCCGGTTTGCCACTGAGCGTCATTTCGCACCAGGCACCGGGAAACGGCGAAAGGCCGCGAATGTGGTTATGCACTTCCCGCGCCGGTCTGGTCCAGTCGATGCGGGTTTCCTGCTTGGAGAGCTTGGCCGCGTAGGTCACGCCTTCTTCGGCCTGGGGCTGCTCGCCGAGGGCGCCACGGGAAAGGGCGGCCAGGGCGCGGACCATCAGATCGCCACCGAGCGCTGAAAGCCGGTCGTGAAGTTCACCGGCGGTCATATCCTCGCCGATGGCAACGGTTTCCGACATGCAGACAGGCCCGGTATCCAGGCCTTCCTCCATGCGCATGACCTGAACCGCCGTCTCCGCGTCGCCCGCCATGATCGCCCTGTTGATCGGCGCCGCGCCGCGCCAGCGCGGCAGAATGGAGGCATGAAGGTTGAGGCAGCCGTCGCGCGGCGCGTCCAGAATGGCCCCGGGCAGCAGCAGGCCATAAGCGACCACGACCGCCACATCCGCGTTCAGTTCAGCAAATTCGGCCTGTTCTTGCGCGCCCTTGAGGCTCTTTGGCGTAAAAACCGGAATGCCGAAGGATTCGGCCGCCTCGTGGACCGGCGACTTCCTCAGATCCATGCCCCGTCCCGCCGGACGCGGCGGCTGGCTGTAGCAGGCAACGACATCGTGCCCGTGGCCGACGATCTCCATCAGGGTCGGCACCGAGAAATCCGGGGTACCCATAAAAACGACGCGAAGGGACATGACGCTCCTGAGCGGTTCGAGGAATTCGGACCCTTATTGCGCCTCGGGACATGGCTTGCAAGAGCGCGGCACGGGTTGTTCCGGAGATTGCGTCCCATTGGCCGGCGCAGCGCGCAGCGCGTTCTCAGGATGAGGCCCGGCTTCCGAACAGGTGCCGTTCAAGCCAGTCCCGGCAACAGCACCTTGAGGCTGCCGACCATCATTTCCATGGCAATGGCCGCCAGGATCATGCCCATCAGGCGGCTCATCACGCTGGTCGATGTCTGGCCGAGAAAGCGCGACAGGAAGGGAGCGGCGAAAAAGGTGGCGATCAGGACGGCGATGGCGGCGGCGACCCCGGCGATATAGGCTATTTCCTGCGGCGTGTCGGTCACCCGGCCCCGGTAGATGATCATGGTGGAGATCGTACCCGGGCCCAGGAGGATCGGAACCGTCAACGGGTAGATCGCAGGATTTTCCTGTTCGTCAACGTTCTTACGTTCTTCTTCGGTCCCGTGATGGGCCTTGCTCTTTTCCCCGGAAATGAGGTTCAGGGCGATCAGCAGGATCAGGAACCCGCCGGCAAGGCGGAAGGCGTCCAGACTGATGCCGAAAACCCTCAGGATGGCATCGCCCGTCACGCCGATGAAGATCGCGCCGAGACTCACGCTGATCAGCAGGGTAAAGGCGACCTTGCGTTCAAATCCCGCCCCCCGGTCCGCCGTCAGCGACAGGAATACCGGCAGATTTGCGATCGGGTTCATGATCGCAAAGAGCGCAGCGAAGATTTTCAGGAACAAGGCCTGATCCATGATTGCCACCCCTTTTCGGTAATTTCAGCCTTGGGTCACGGACCTTATTGTCCACAGACCCTAGAGCTTCCCGGCCATTTTCGCCTGTTTGGTGAATTTCTTGACGACCCTGTCGCGCTTCAGCTTCGACAGGTAGTCAATGAACAGTTTCCCGTTGAGATGGTCAAGCTCATGCTGAATGCAGGTCGACAGCAGCCCTTCGGCCCTGATTTCCTGTTCCGCGCCTTCCCGGTTCAGGAACTGGACGGTGACTTCCGCGGGGCGTTCCACATCCTCGAAATATTCCGGGATCGACAGACAGCCTTCCTGATAGATGGACGTGTCCTCGCTCGACCAGACGATTTGAGGATTGATGAAGACCATCGGCGCCTTCGGCTCTTCGTCCTTGGAAACGTCCAGAACGAAGATGCGCTTGAGGATACCGACCTGGCTGGCGGCCAGGCCGATGCCTGGCGCCTCATACATGGAATCCAGCATGTCGTCCGCCAGCGCGCGTATCCCGTCGTCGATAGTCTCGACAGGTGCACAGACCTCGCGCAGGACCGGATCGGGAATGGTGATGATCGGGCGTGTTGTCATTTGCCTCACATAGGCAATCATTTGGCACGGGTCAACGCGGAAAACGCAGGTATGCCCTGCGTTTTCAACGGTCATGAACGGACCGCCAGATGCGCGCACGGGCCGAATCGTTCTATGTTTGTTTCATGAATGAGATCCTGTTTGAGTTGAGCGGCCGTCCTGTGACGGTCCTGGAAACTGCAATCGCGGGCGGATTGCTGCTGCTTGCCCTGATTTTCTGGCTGGGCCTGAAGACCATTCGCGAGATCCGGCTGCGCGCGGAGGCCGATACGGCCGCAACGGAGCGCGTTCACGAGCTGGAAAGCCATCTGTCGCAGCTTCTGAAATCGCAGGGCGAGATGACCGGGCGCATGCAGACCATGGCCGAGGTCTTCGGCTCGCGGCATTCCGACATGATGCGCTCCGTCAACGAGCGCCTGGACGGCATGGGCCACAAGCTCGGCCTGTCCATGGCCGATACCAGCAAGCGCACCCAGGACGGGCTGCGGCACCTGCATGAGCGGCTCGCTGTCATCGACCGGGCACAGCGCACGATCACCGATCTTTCCGGCCAGGTCGGGCAGCTGCAGGCGATCCTCTCCAACAAGCAGACGCGGGGTGCCTTCGGTCAGGGACGGATGGAGGCGATCGTTCAGGACCAGATGGCGCCGAGCACCTATTCCTTCCAAGCCGTGCTGTCCAACAACAGCCGCCCGGACTGCCTCATCCACATGCCCAACGGCGCGCCTTCGCTTGCCATCGACGCCAAGTTTCCCCTTGAGGCCTTCAACCTGCTGCGCAAGGCGGAAAGCGACGACCAGCTGAAATACGCCCAAGCCCAGTTCCGCAAGGATTTCACCAAGCACATTCAGGATATCAGCGAAAAATACCTGCTTCCCGGCGAGACCCAGGACACGGCCTTCCTCTTCGTACCGTCGGAAAGCGTCTTCGCGGAACTCAATGAAAGTTTCGAGGACCTGGTGCAGAAATCCCACCGGGCGCGGGTGGTGATTGTCTCACCGTCGCTGCTGATGCTCTCCATTCAGGTGATCCAGTCGGTTCTGCGCGATGCCAAGATGCGCGAACAGGCTCACCTGATCCAGGCGGAGGTCGGTCATCTGATCGTCGATGTCAGCCGGCTGAACGACAGGGTCGGCAAGCTGCAATCCCATTTCACCCAGGCAAACAAGGATATCGACCAGATCCTGATTTCCACCGACAAGATCAGCAAACGCAGCCGAAGGATCGAGGACCTGGAGCTGGGCGACATCCAGGGGGAAAAAGAAGACGCCTCCGCGCCGGAGCCGCAACTCGCCGTGTCGCCGGAATCGTAGTATTTTCGAATTTTCATCGATGCGCCCGGCGCAGCCTCGAGCTCCCTGAGTCGGCGCGTGTTTTCCCGCCCTGCCCTTGCACCGGTCTCACGTACTGACTCAGGAGTGCTTCATGTCCAGTCAGACCCCGATGGATTTTTCTCCGGCTGAACCGCCGGCTGATTTGTCACCTCCCAGGCAAGCCTTGTGGTGGCTGAAAAAAGGCGGTTTGACGCTCGGCCCGCAATGGGAACGGGCGCACGAGATCTGCCAGAGCCGGGAAGGCGACATGCCGCATGACTGGGTCCATGGCTTGTGCCACCTGATCGAAAACGATCCGGGCAACGCGGCCTACTGGTTCCGGCGCGCCGGAAAACCTGTCGAGAGCCGTGACGTTGACGCGCTGTGGGAGGAAATCGCCGCGTCGATCTGACGGCCCGGATGGCCGCGCAATGCCGGCCGTTCAAAAGCTATCAGGTGCTTTCAGGTGCGCTCAGGCGTCGGGCCTTGGTGATCGCGCCCCATTCCGTTGCCGCGATCCGTTCGATTGCCTGCTCGAGCGGTTCGAAGGCCACCGTCATGGTGTGGCCGTTGGCATGAAGCAGTTTGCCGGGACCGGCGACGATGCCGACATGGCCCTTCCAGAAGAGCAGGTCGCCACGTTCCAGCGCCGCCGGATCGTCGTGCGGTATTTCCTCGCCGGCTTCGGCTTCCTGCATGTCGCTGTCGCGCGGCAGGTCGTGGCCGCCGGTTTGGGCGGCGAGCTGCACCAGCGCCGAGCAATCAAGCCCCAGACTTGATCGCCCTCCCCACAGATAGGGCGTGCCGAGCAGTTCCTCCGCAACGCGCACCCAATCCTCTTCGCGGTCCTCCAGCGGCACAAGATGCCTTGCCACCACGGCCGATCCGTCGCTGAGCAGCGCATAGGCCAGTCCGCGTGTTTCCGCTTCCCCCGTCACGGTGACCTTCGAGCCGAGCGACAGGAGGCCGAGAGGCACGGATTTCAGATCCGGCGCCGGATAGCGATAGGTGCGCAGCGCCCTGACCCGGTGGGTCGCGGCCGTCACGGGTCCCAGACCGTCGGAGGAAAACCAGCCGACATAGCCGTCCGTATCGAGCTGTCCCCAGGCCCAGCCTTCCGGCGTCTGCTCATAGACGGTCAGCCATTCGCCGCGCAGGGCTTCGGTGTCGATCGGACGGTCCTGACGCGGCTCCGGCCGCATGGCAAGGCGGTCGGCTTTTACCTGAAAGACTTCACCCTCGACGAAACGGCCGGCATCCGCCAGCCCTTCATAGTCGCTTGCGGCGAGATCCGGCCGGACCGGATGGCGGCGGCGGTCGAAATTCTGGGTCATGGTCGACAATCGGTTCCGGGTGTTGAAGCTTTTCCTGACGAGAGCATCCAGCGGACACGACGCTCATCTTACAGGTTACACTCTCACGAAATAAACAGAAATTGCCTGAAATCAGCGTGGCAGTTCCGCCGCCTTTTCGGCCACGAGATCGCCAAGGTGCTCCAGATGGAGCGCGCCTTCAACCGTGCGGGTGATGATCACGTTGCGTTTGTCGGCTGCGTCGCGCTTGCGGGACAGGAGCCGCATGCCGCCAAGCGTGTCGAGTGCGCGGGTGATGGCGGGTTTGGTGACGTTCAGTTTCGCGGCAAGACCGCGGACCGTGTGGGGCGGCGGTTCGAGATAGACGGTCAAAAGGATCGTCAGCTGGCGGGCAGACAGATCCTGTTCGCTGTCGCGCACCAGCGCCAGGTTCACCTCATGCAGCAATTTCAACGCCTGGGAGGCGCGTATTTCGACAGCCATGGATCGTCAGGTTCCCATCCAACTCATGGCTATAGAAACACAAAAACGTTTCGGAGCCGTTATTGTGCGCCCGCATAACGCTCCGAAATCAGGTCGAACAGGCAGCGGATCCCCTGCGCCTCGCCGCCGGCCGGTTTTCCCGGCTTGTCGATGGGCGTCCAGCCGAAAATATCGAAATGGACCCAACTGCCGGTATTTTCGACAAAACGGGACAGGAACAGCGCCGCCGTCACGGAACCGGCAAACCCCGCCCCGGAGGTGTTGATGTGGTTGATGTCGGCCACCTTGCTGTCGAGATATTTCATATAGGGTTGCCACAGGGGCATGCGCCAAAGCGGATCGTTGGCCGCTTCGGCCATCACGGCGATATCTTCGGCCAGCTCATCGTCATGGGTGTAGAAAGGCGGCAGGTCGGGACCGAGCGCGACGCGCGCGGCGCCGGTCAGGGTCGCCATGTCGACCAGCAGATCCGGAGTTTCCTCATCCGCCAGGGCAAGCGCGTCAGCCAGCACCAGGCGGCCTTCCGCGTCCGTGTTGCCGATCTCGACCGTGAGGCCCTTGCGGCTGGGGAGGATGTCCCCGGGCCGGAAAGCATTTCCGGAAATGGAGTTTTCAACGCAGGGGACTATCACCCGCAGGCGCACGGCAAGGTTCGCCGCCATGATCATCGAAGCAAGGCCCAGCACGTTGGCCGCCCCACCCATATCCTTTTTCATGAGGGCCATAGAAGACCCCGGTTTGATGTTCAGGCCGCCGGTGTCGAAGATGACCCCCTTGCCGACCAGTGTGACCTTCGGATCCCCTTCCCGGCCCCAGGAAAAATCCGCAAGGCGCGGTGCGCGCGAGCTCGCCCGGCCGACCGCATGGACCATCGGGAAATTTTCGTCCAGCAGATCGCCGCCGGCAATGATCCTGCCGCTGCCGCCATGGTCTTTGAACAGGCTTTGGATGGCCGCCACCAGTTCCTCCGGGCCCAGATCGTTTGCCGGTGTGTTGATCAGGTCCCGGGCGAGCTGTACGCCGTCGAGAACGATGTGCAGCCGGTCGAGGTCCACATCGGCATCGACGGCGAGCCGTCTCTTCTTGCCGGGCGTCGAGAGGTAACGCCCGAACGCATAGGCGGAGAGCGCAAAGCCGAGCGCGGCCTGCTCCTGGTCCGGAAACCCGTCGGCGAGATGATAGTCGCCCTCAGGCAGGGCATTGGCAAGGCCGCCGAGCGCGAAAGAATGCGGCAGGCCGGTCTCCTCGACAGCGAAAAGGACCGCCGCTCCCTCCCCGCTCAAGCCCGGCACAAGCTGAAAGGTCGAGGCTTTGGCGGTGAAGTCATTCACACCGCACCAGCTTTTCGCCGCGTCCCCGAGTTCGTCGAGCAGCTCCGGAAGACCGGCTTCGGTCACGGCAATGATGGGGGTTGACCGGGAAACGTCGCTTTTACGCACAAGGCAGTCACGCACGGGAGATACTCCGAAATTTCAAGAATCACTGTCGACCAGATTAGCCGCACCGCGGCAGGACGCAACATGTCCGCAAGGGACGGCGGGTCACCGGAATTCCCTGTCATCTCGCAATTCGCAAGCCCGCTTAACCAAGCATTAGGGTTAATTATCTATTTCTGTAGGAGAACAAGAAAAGCTGCAGACACCAGGATGTTGAAGATGCATGCGCCCGTAACCCGTATCTTTCCAAGACGCGCCCGCCTCGCCTCGACGTTGATGGCAATGACCGCGCTGGTCCTGGTGACAGGTTGCGCCTCCAACAAATCCGACACCGGAACGCATTCCCCGGCCTACGGAACCCAATACACCGCCCCCGGTTCGCGGGAAGCCATTTCATCCGTTTCCAAATGGTCGAAGGCCTACCAGAAAGACCGGAAGAACCGCGCGGCGATTCTCGGCTACGCCAATGCGCTAAGCCAGAACGGCCAGACGCCGCAGGCCCTGGCGGTTCTGCGGTCGGGTGTGATCAACCATCCGAAGGACCGGGAGATCGCCTCGGCCTACGGCAAGGTTCTGGCGATGAACGGCCGTTTCGAGGAAGCTCTCAACGTCCTGCAAAGAGCCCAGCAGGCGGACATGCCGGACTGGAAACTGATGTCCGCCGAGGCCGCCATCTACGACCAGATGGGCGAGCACCCGACAGCACGGAACCTTTACAAGCAGGCCCTCAAAATCGCTCCGGACGACCCGAGCCTGCTCAACAATCTCGGCCTGTCCTATCTTCTGTCCAACGAACTTCCCGATGCGGAATACACGCTGCGGCGCGCCGCCACCCTGCCCGGCGCGGACAGCCGCGTCCGCCAGAACCTTGCCCTGGTTCTGGGAATTCAGGGCAAGTATGACGAAGCCATCCAGGTGGCACAGGCCGAACTCGACCCCCGGCAGGCGAAGGCCAACATCGCCTATCTGCGCTCCATGATGCAGAGCCGCCAGGGTTAGGTCACGGATTTATCAAACAGGCTGGAATTGCTACCGGGCGGAGCGGCGACGCTCCGCCCGATTTTGGGATTTTCCTGGAAGCGCTCGAGTCGTGATCACCCCGACAACTCTGAAGTCGAAAAGCTTTTGTGCCTTGAGCAACACGGATACTCCCGGATCGATTCCGTTCGAGTGTCTGCTGATCTAGGGCGTGTCGCGTTTGAGCGGATTCATGGATTTAGGAGAACGCCCGAGGCAGCGTTTGCATTGCAAATGCGTTCGGGCGATTTCCTGGATTCAATTTAACGCGACGCGCTTTAGAAGGCGTTCATCTGCATCACCTGCATGACAGCGGGCGACATGATGATGAAGAACAACACGGGCAGGAAAAACAGGATCATCGGGACGGTCAGTTTCGGCGGCAGCGAAGCCGCCTTCTGCTCCGCCATGAGCATGCGCTGGTCGCGGGTGTCGTCCGCCATCGTACGGATGGCCGACCCCACCGGCGTCCCGTAGCGTTCGGCCTGAATGAGCGCCATCATCACGTTCTTGACACCGTCCACGCCTGTGCGCTTGGAAAGATTTTCATATGCCTGCCGCCGTTCGCTCAGATAGGAGAGTTCCGCGGTGGTCAGGGACATTTCCTCCGCCAGGTCGATGGACTGTATGCCCACCTCCTCCGCGACCCGCTGGAACGCACCTTCGATCGACATCCCCGATTCAACGCAGATCAGCATGAGATCGAGGGCATCCGGCCAGGCTCTTTGAATCGACAGCTTGCGCTTGTCGATCTTGTTTTTCAGATAAAGATTAGGCACGAACGCACCAAGCCCGGCGATGGCGATGCAGAAGCAGATTTTCGAGATTGCCGGAAGCGTTGCCGGCAACACCAGAAACGCGTAGGTGATCGCGAATAAGAAAATGACACCGGGCAATGCGATGCGCGCCGTCAGAAAGTAGTAAAGCGGCGCAGAACCACGGAAACCGGCCATGCGCAGGCGTTCGACCGTGCTTTCGTCCGACAGCATTTCCTTCAGGTTCAGCCGGTCGACGAAATTTTTCATTTTCGCCTTCGGCTGATTGCGCAGGGACGCCCTTGCATCGGACTGGCTGGCCTGAAGGCGCGCTCTTTCCCTGGCCCGCAATTTGTCGCGCTCAAGGGCGACAGATTTCATCCGGGTCTTCAAGGCGTTGCGTGAAAACATCGGCCACACCAGGGAGAAGATCGTTCCCGAGACGGCGACCATTGCAAGCAGGGCCGCAAGGAATTGTGTTGAAGCGATCGTTTCGAGATTCATGCTGTCCCTCGTCAGAAATCGAAGTTGATCATGGCGCGCATGACCATGATGCCGAGGAACATCCAGAACAGGCACCCGGCGATAATGATGTTGCCGGTGGTCGTTGTGAACAGCAGCATGATGTAGTCGGGGGAGATCAGGAAAATGATCCCGCCAACGAAAAAAGGCAACGCTCCGATGATCGCCGCGGAGGATTTGGCTTCCGAACTCAAGGCCTTGATCTTGCCCTTCATGGCCTTGCGGCCACGCAGCACCCTGGACAGGTTATTGAGCGCTTCCGCGAGACCGCCGCCCGCTTTCTGCTGGATGGCGACAACGATCGCGAAAAAATTCGCTTCGGCAACGGGAACCCGATCCGGCAGTTTGGCAACCGCTTCGCCGAGCGAGATCCCCATCACCTGGGTTTCCGTAATCTTGCGGAATTCGGTGGCAACAGGTTCCCGGGATTCCCGCGCGACCACCTTGATGCAGTCGCCGAGAGGCAAACCGGCTTTTACGCCTCGCACGATGATATCCACTCCGTTGGGGAGTTCGTTCAAAAAGGCATCGAACCGGCGCTTGCGCTTGTTGGACACGTACCAGCGCGGAAATCCCAGAGCGCCCGCGAATGTCAGGCTGGCGATGATGAGCAGGTTGCTGCTGACAAAAAAACCGATCACCAGAAAGACGAGGCCGCAAACAACGCTGAAGATGATGAAATGCTTGATTTCCCAGGTCAGACCCGCCTGTTCCATTCGGACCTTCAGGGAAATTTTCTGCTGCTTGTGCTGCTTGGCTTTCTGCCGGTCGTCGAATTCCTTCAGCTGGTCCTGGATGGACCTCCTGCGGCGGTCGTTATCGCGCAAATGCTTGCGCTGCTTTTCACTTTGTGGGCGTTCCGCCACCGCCTGCAGTCTCTGGTCGCGCCGCTTGCTTCCGGACAACATCGGCTGGAAGAGGCTGAAAATGACGCCTCCGACCGCGAGCATCACCAGCACCGCGATTGCGAGGCCTGTAACCTGTGGGGTAATCAGTTCTTCAAGTCCGGACATTTTTGCCTCAATCCGCTACATATTCGGGCATCTCTGAAGCATCCAGAGCCTGGGCCAGACGGGCTTCCTCGCCGAAGTAACGCGCGCGCTCCCAGAATCTCGGCCTGCCGATACCGGTGGAGCGGTGCCGTCCGATGATCCGGCCGTTCGCGTCTTCGCCGACCATGTCGTAAAGGAAGACGTCCTGGGTGGTAATGATGTCGCCTTCCATGCCCATGACCTCGGTGACATGGGTAATCCGCCGGGAACCGTCGCGCAGGCGGGCAGCCTGAACCACCACATCGATCGAAGAGACGATCATTTCCCGAAGGGTTCTGGAGGGCAGCGAAAAACCGCCCATGGTGATCATCGATTCAAGTCTGGACAGAGCCTCGCGCGGCGAGTTGGCGTGAAGCGTGCCCATGGAGCCGTCATGGCCGGTGTTCATCGCCTGCAGCAGGTCGAAGGCTTCCGGTCCGCGCACTTCGCCGACGATAATCCTCTCGGGACGCATACGCAGGCAGTTCTTGACCAGGTCACGCATGGTGATCTCGCCCTCGCCTTCAAGGTTCGGCGGGCGTGTCTCGAGCCGGACCACATGCGGCTGTTGAAGCTGAAGCTCCGCGGAATCCTCGCAGGTGATGATGCGTTCGGTATGGTCGATATAGGCCGTCAGGCAGTTCAGCAGCGTCGTCTTGCCCGAGCCGGTACCGCCGGAAATCAGGACATTACAGCGCGAGCGACCGATGATCTGCAGTATCGTCGACCCTTCCGGCGTGATCGATCCGTATCTCACCAGTTGATCGAGGGTCAGCTTGTCGCGTTTGAACTTACGGATGGTAAGCGCCGGCCCGTCGATTGACAGGGGCGGTGCAATGACGTTGACGCGCGAACCGTCGGGCAGGCGCGCGTCACAGATCGGGCTCGATTCGTCGACCCGCCGGCCGACCTGGCTCACGATGCGCTGGCAGATGTTCATCAGCTGGGCATTGTCGCGGAAGGACACTGAGGTCTGTTCGACCTTGCCCGCGGTTTCGATATAGACCGTGTGCGCGCCGTTCACCATGATGTCGGCGATGTCATCGCGGGCCAGCAGAGGCTCCAGCGGACCATAGCCGAGCACGTCGTTGCAGATGTCCTCAAGCAGGTCTTCCTGCTCGGAAATCGACATGACGACATTCTTCAGGGCGATGATGTCATTGACGACATCGCGGATCTCGTCGCGGGCATCTTCCGCGTCGAGTCGGGCGAGCTGCGACAGATCGATCGCTTCCACCAGCGCGTTGAAGATCTGCGCCTTGGTCTCGTAATATTCGCTGTTCTTCTTGCGGGGTGGCGGAGCCGATTGCGCGGCTTCCTGCGCGAGGCCCGGAGCAGGTGCCTGGGTTGACGACTGGGCCGACGACTGGTCAGGAGCTGCCGGTTTTTCAGGTTCTGTCTGAACTGACGGCGGTGGTGCAGAGACCTCCGCACGGCTGTTGTCTTCGGCCGGCGCAGGCGCATCCTGCAGCCCCGGCACGTCTGCCGGCCGGACTGTCCGTACTCCGGATGATGAACTGCCACGTCTTCCAAACATAACGAACTATCTGCTCCGCTCAAGAACCGGTCAGCCGGCCCTACGTTTCAGCTTCGACAACAAGCCGCCGAGGCTCGACCTGGGTGACCTGCTCGGCTGCGCCTTGCCCGAAACGGACTGGGCCAGATCATCGAACATGCGCGTGATGGCATGCTTGCCATCCAGTTCGGCGATCATCTGCCCGTTGTTCGCCGCGGTGCCAAAGAGCTGCGGCTCGAAGGGGATCGACGCCTGGACCGTCAGTCCGAGCGCTCCGGCAAATTCATCCGGCTTGATTTCCGGCCTCTTGGGCATGTTGACCTTGTTCATGATCAGGTGAGGCGGACGGTCGTTCGGCCGCATCTGTTTCAGCATGTCGGCGGCGTTCTTGGCATTGCGCAGATTGGCCAGGTCCGGCTCCGCGACCAGCACGATTTCATCGACATTCAGCAGCGTGTTCTTGATCCAGGCGTTCCAGGCATGCGGCAGGTCCAGCACCACATGAGGCATGCTTGCCCGCATGGTTTCCAGGAGCAGTTCGAATGACTTTTCGCTCTGGTCGTAGGTCCGTTCCAGAGTCGCCGGCGCGGCGAGCAGGCTGAGATGTTCGCTGCATTTGGTCAGGATGCGGTCCAGATAGGTCTCATCCAGCCTTTCGGGTGAGGACACGGCTTCGAAAACCCCTTGCAGCGGGTCCTGATTGTAATCCAGGCCCGCCGTGCCAAAGGGCAGATCCAGGTCGGAGACAACGACTTCGCTCTCGAAGCAGCGCGCTAGCGACCAGGCGCCATTATGAGCGATTGTCGAAGCTCCGCAGCCGCCTTTGACACCATAAAAGGCAATCGTCCGGCCGAGAGGTTCCGCGTCGGGACTGGCGTAAAGGGTTCCGATCGAGGCGATCAATTGGAGCACGCTCATCGGGGTGATCAGATATTCGCTGACGCCCCGCGATATCAGGTCCCGGTAGAGCGTGACGTCGTTGACATCACCGACGACAATGACCTTCGTGCCCGCGTCGCAATATTCGGCCAGGTTATCAAGGCTGGCAATGAGATCTTCCTTGTGACCCGCCGTCTCCACGACAATCAGGTTCGGTGTCGGCGCTTGCGAGAAGATTTCGATCGCAGCCGGAATTCCGCCCGTATCAAGCTTCAGATGGGCCTTGGCCAGCCGGCGGTCTTCCATCGCCGCTTCCGCGACACGCATGGACGATTCGTTCAGGAAAAATCCGTGAATCGTGATGCGCGGAATGGGACCGATCTGGATGGCCTCATCGTTGACGGCAAACTGCTGTTCATCAGGCAGCGACATGGTATCCAAATGGCCGGCCATTTCTCTCAAGTCTGGATTTGCACTCATATCTTCACCTATTCAGAGACCTGGGCGCCGACGCCTTCCTGATAGTCCCCGGCTGTCACGTCACCTTTTCTGTAGTTTTCGATGACAACCGCCCGCCGTGCCTGATCGGCCGGCGTCATGGCTCTTGGCGTCAGGAGGTCGGACGGATTTTCAACCATCGCGGCGAGGTTGGACTGGGTCGCACAGCCGAAATTCTCGTATTCGGTGTTCTCGCCAAATCCGCTGCCGCCGATATTCCTGGGCCAGCTGCCGCAGGAGCCGGCGGTCGCCTGCATCCTTGCGTAGGAAAGCCGGATCGGGGCATCGGCCGCCCGGTCGTTGACCGCATAGGTGCGCGTGCTGATCTGCGAGCGGCCGAGACCGCCGCGCTGCAGCGCGGCGCGGATATCGCCGGAAATCGCATGGACGGCGGATTCATTCGCTCCGCCGGAGGGAACGAGTATCTCGACCGCGCCGTCGCCCTTGCGCCGGCTATTCACCGCAAACGCCGTGATCGTGTCTTCGACCGGTCCATAAAGCCGGCGCGTGTTACGGCCGATCGGCAGATCGAGGGTTTCCGGTTCTTCGGTAATGACAATGGGGTGTCTCAGCCGGTAGTCGTGCGACGCCAGCATCTGGCTTTGCGACTGCGAGCCCTGACAGCCGGCCATCACCAGGCATCCCAAAACGACAAGCGCGGATTTGGATGCTGCGGCAACCCGGACCGTATTGTTGGTATTCATCCGTCCGTCCTCACTTGTAGATAAAGCCGACCTGGCCGTGGTAGGTGCCTTCGACCGCATCACCGGCCGGACTGAAGATCTTGTTCAGCCGGTTCAGGAAAATCGTTTCCGCATCCGACGGCGGCATCAGGTTCTTGTCCGGCCGGACCAGTTTCTGAACCGCGACCGGCTGGACCACATAGGGCGTCACGAAGACGATAAGTTCCGTTTGCTTGCGCAGGAAATCGCGGCTTTTGAACAGGGCGCCAAGGATCGGAATCTGCATCAGGCCCGGAACGCCATCGACCGCCTGCTGATAGGATTCCTTCAAGAGGCCCGCCATCACCAGCGTACCGCCGGAAGGCAGTTCCATGGTCGATTCCGCGCGCCTGACCTTCAGCGCGGAGATCGTGATCCCGCCCGCCGAGACGGCACCGTCATTGCTGAGTTCGCTTACTTCCGTCTTGACCCGCAGGCTGATGCGTCCGCCGGACAGCACCACGGGAGTGAAATCCAGACCCACACCGAATTTCTTGAAATCGACGGTTACCTCGCCATTGTCCTGAGCGATCGGGATGGGAAACTCGCCACCGGCAAGGAAACTCGCGTTTTCGCCGGATATGGCTGTCAGGGTCGGTTCCGCCAGGGTCCTGACAACGCCTTCCCGCTGCAAGGCCTCGATCTGGGCGGCCAGGCTGGTCGTCCCGCTTGAAAAGCCGATCCCGGCGATCGCCTGGTTGACGATGGTCGGGTTAACTGTGAGTTCCGGCAGGTTCGACCCGAAAGGGGTGAAGTTCCCTGCACCTATAGACCCGGAGAACTGGACACCAAGCTGCTTGATGACCGAGCGTTCGACTTCCGCGACGGTTACTTTCAGATGGACCTGATCCTTGCCTTCGACGGTGATCAGGTTAACGATGTTCTGCGCGTTCCCGGAGCCTTGGAACTTCACCGCGATATCCGCGGCCTGCTGCGCCTCGATCGTGCTTTTCGCCGTTCCGCTCAAGACGACGTTGCCATTGACCGATTCGGCGTCGATGTTCGAACCCGGAATCAGCTTTCGGATGATCCGGGTCATGTCGGAAGTATCCCGCTCCACCCTGAGATCGAAGCTCGCCAGTTCACGGCCGCTGCGGCTGAAAAGGACAAGCCGGGACTGGCCGGCCGTATTGCCTATGACGAAGATCCGGCGCGGCGTTCGCAGAACCGCATCGGCGATCTCCGGATTGGACACGAGCACATCGGCCGCGTCTTCCGCCAGATTGACGACGACCGACCGGCCGACGCCGACATTCAGGATCCGTCCGCTCGCCCGCTCTCCGGCGGCGATGTGAACCTGGCTCGGGAAATTGCCCTCGGCCGCGGCAAAAGGCGTCGTCACGGTTAGCGCCGTGGCGAAAAACGCTGCGGCGGCCATGAACTTCTTAAGCTGGTTTATCATCGCGCCCCTCGCGCTGGACTTTCTTTTCATTACCGATGTCATCGCAAACCCGACTTGCTGGTCACGCCATATTTCACATAGCTCATGCCGCGGCGCTTATCGTTTTCCGGTTCCGCGTCGTCGGCCGAATCCTGGGCGCTGCGCAAGGCCAGGGAAATCGTTCCGATCTGCTGCGCCTGCGCCACGATCTCCGACTGAGTCAGAGTCAGCTCCAGGGTCGCGGTCTTTTTCGGAGAGAGGCTTTTCTTGTCCTGTTCGCCCGCAGTCGTGGTGTCGATCGCCAGAACACGGATGTTTTCCAGAATTGTCTCGCTGCTGACTCCGCTGTCGGATCTGCGCGTCAGAATCAGATCGACCTTGTCGCCGGGTAGAATGAAGCCGCCGGCCGTGGTCTCCGCTTCCACGCTCACCGCGCTGGCGCGTTTGCCCTTCGGCAGGATGGCGGACATGAAGCCCTTGTCGGTGCTGATCAGGCGTTCCGGGCGAATCGGTTCACCCGCGAAAATCGGAGCACGGGCGATCTGGCCCACATGCTCCTTGTTCGCCGCGGGAGAGGTTTTCTGCGTGACCGCCCCCTTGGGGATCACGTCCTCCGGCCACGGGGACCAGGACATATCGTCGGCCTTCAGCTTCCCGCCAAGCGGAATATCCTTGGCGGCCACCAGGACTTGAGCCTGCTTTCGCTCAACGGCCGGCGTCTGAGCAGTTTGCTGTTCCTGGTCATTTCCGCCGGACATCATGACCATGCGGAAAGCCAAAAACCCTGCAGCTACCGCAACTGCCAGTACTAAAAGTCGAGCGAATTTCATGACCTATACCCAATAATCCTGTGCGCAGATGCGCCATTCAATCTTAGAATGAGGGGTAATTAGTCAAAACATGGTTAACCAGATCTGGATGATTTTGGTTAACATTCATTAACTTTACTAAATGACTTCTTAAACCAACCGCATTTTGCGAAAAATCAGCTATCCGCAGGGCACGAAACCGAAGTACTCAGATAGTATGGAGGTGGTTTTTAAAGCCCCCGAGCGGCCAGTTGAAACCACTCGGTGGACGGATAAATCTTCAGACCGGCGGCCGCGATCGCGATACCATAAGGGATGCCGCCTCTGCGGTCGTGAAGCCGCGCGAACCAGTCCTGTGTCGCAAGGGCCACCGGCACGACTTCGATTTTCCGCAAGAAAAGGAGGCCAAAGGTAAGCACCATTCCATAAATGGAAACGAGGATGACGAAGGCGCCGAGTTCCGGTGTCAGTCCGATCCACAATGCGATGGCGCTGATAAATTTCACATCGCCTCCGCCCATCCAGCCGGCTGAGAAAAATCCGAAGCAGACGGGAAAGACCACAAGCAGGCCCAGCGCATGCATTCCCCAGTCGCTCAAGGGAAGTCCGGTTGCAAGAGCAAGACCGGCGAAACCGGCAATCAGGAGGATTGACACCCTGTTGCGGATCGTCATCGTCAAGAGATCCGATGCGCCGCCAAAGGCAACGAGCATCGGAAAGATCACCAGGATGGCCGCTTCAATCATCGCGTTACCGTTCAGTCCTTTTCATCTCCCTGAATCCTATCGCCCGATTGTTAATTTTTTGCGGACGTTCGCACTGTCGGTCTTCACCCAGAGCCTCGGATCTGTATTCAGACGAAAACGGATATAGTGCCCGCACACTTCAAGATTCATCGCTTTTGCGTTTCCAGAAGAGTGCGTCGGTATCAGAGTGATTCACAAAAAAACGGGCAGTGAACTGCCCGTTTTCTTTCGATGGTATAATCCAACGATCACGCCAGGCGATTAGCCGCCGGTTGCATCGCCACCCGTAGCATCACCACCGCCACCAGTCGTAGCAACAGCGCTATCAAGCTGTGTAGAAATGGAAGTGAACACGTCGGTCAGAGACCCACCGGTCAAGGTGACCGCGCCGATGATGACGATGGACAGCAGACCCGCGATCAGGCCGTATTCGATTGCAGTTGCGCCGGATTCGTCTTTGACGAAGCGCTTCAGAAGATTTTTCATATGTTTGCTCCAAGTACCACTGAACTGATAGCTTCAAGTCCTCTGGATCTTTTTCGGGTCCAATTGGACATGAGCTGACCCTAGAGTAAATAGCTTTCCAAGCAGTTAAATTTACCATCAGCTGCCTTTGTTTCGGTGGCAAATATAACTATAGTTAACGAAGCGTATAGATAAAATTTAATTAATACGATCTGATAATTTAATATAAAAATTAGAACTTCTTTCTTTTTTAAATTTGTTTTATTATTTTTAAAATATACGTTCACTTACTATCTTTTCTTTCCTAATATACTTCGAATGAAGCAAATCTCCAGTGCCCCATATTCAGGTGAACCATCAATTCTCCGTCCTGGATCGCGGACCAAATGTTTGCATTACCCGGTGAATACACCGCTGCCCTGCTCAACAACTCGGAGACTGCAAGGGCAGTGATTTACTCTTCTTGCTACCCGGCGTTAGCAGATCGTTCACTACGTCTACGGCATGATCTCGCAGGAAAAGTGGCATATGGAGTACTCATAAGCATGTTTTCGAACCTGATCAGATGGACTGGCGTGCTTGTGTTGGCGTTTCAGGCAGGCGCAGCGATGGCTGAGGACGGACCGGTCATGGTGACCGTCGACCGGGCCAAGGTGTTCCGTATCGAAGACGGTGCTTCCGCCGTCATCGTCGGCAATCCCTTCATCGCCGACGTGGCCATGTTCGACAAGAACACGGTCGTCATAACCGGCAAAAGCTACGGCACCACCAATCTCGTCATTCTGGATGCCGACAACAGACCGATCGTGGACGAGGAGATTACCGTCCGCGCTTCTGAAGACGATGTCGTCTCGGTTTACCGCAACGTCGAGCGGGAGACCCTTTCCTGCAATCCGATGTGCGAGCCGACGCTTCGCCTTGGCGATGACGTGGAAGCGTTTAATGAGGCCGCCGAACAGGCAACAGCGCGGAACGGCCTTGCGCTGGACGCGGCAGGCGGCGGTAAATAGGCGCGGCCATTTTACAATCGATCGACTTTTAGAGCTCCAATCGATTCCGGCTGGAGCTTTGTTGATCTAAACGGTTTTGCGGAGCGAACTCTTCATGCGCGGCAGGAAACGGCCCTTGTGGCCATTCAGACGCAAGAACAGCCGGTCGCTGCTTAAAGACAGAAGTGGCGTGACCGCGGTTGAATTCGCCCTGATCGCCATGCCCTTCTTTATCCTTTCGATCGGCATCCTGGAAGTCGGGCTTGTGCAGGTGGTCAACCGTATGGTCGACAACGCCGTCGTCAGTGCCGCAAGGATGATCAGGACGGGGCAGGCCCAGGAAGGCACGTTCACCGCGGATGAGTTCAAGGACGAGATCTGCGGCTTCCTGCCGGCTTTCATGTGCGACACCAACAGGATTTCCGTGGAAGTTGTCTCAGTGGACAGCTTTGCGGAGGCAACGGAGACCGACGATCTCTACGACGACGAAGGCGAAATTCGAGAGGACCTGCAGTTCGTGACCGGCGGGGCAAGCGAAATCGTCGTCATGCATGTCATCTTCAAATGGCCGATGATCATGTCCAATCTCGAACTCTATCCTGAAGACCGTGGCGGCCTCCGTCATCTCACCTCGACCATGGTGTTTCGTAATGAACCCTGGGAATAGTTTCATGGCTTCGTCACTTCGCAAAATTCCGGTCTTCCTGCATGGGTTCTGGCGTGACCGGAGCGGGGTTTCGGCGACGGAGTTCGCGCTGATCCTGCCCTTCATGCTGATTATCCTGATAGGAATGACGGAACTTTCAGGCGCCATCAACGCGGACCGGAAAGTCAGCCGCATCGCGAACGCGACTACCGACCTGGTGGCGCAGTCCCAGACCCTGAGCCCCGCTGAACTGGATGACATTCTGGCCCTGGGCGGAAAGATCCTGGCGCCCTATCCGGACGACACCCTGGACACCATCATTTCAAGCATCACCTTCGACGAAGACGGCGATCCGACTGTCGACTGGAGCTATGACAGCGACAAAGGCACCCCCTGGCCCGCAGGATCCGCCCCACCGATCACCTTGCCGGATACCGTCGCGGCCCCGCTGACCTCGATCGTCCTCGCGCAGAGCACCCTGGTCTACTCGCCGCCGTTTTCGGGGCTTCTCACAGAGGCTTTCCCTCGCCTGGCCACCTACACCCTGCAGGACATTTTCTATCTGCGTCCACGCCTGACCGACAAGGTAAAATGCCCGGCCTGCTGAAGCCTCACGCGGCGTCATAGTAACTCTCCCGTATTTGTTCCGTCGTATAATGCGGCTAACCTCCTCTTCCATTGCTGCGTTGCAATATGGATTTTTCAGTCAGGGATTGCGAAGCCGATGGCGACGAACAAGACTTATGAGCAGATTGCGGTTGGCGACACGGCGGAGATTGTCCGGGAGTGTTCTTCCAACGATCTTCTGGTCTTTGCGCATGCCTCGGGAAACCACAACCCGATCCACCTGCCGGATACGGACTGGACCGGAGACGGTCACATCGACAAGCCGGTCGCCCCCGCCATGTGGGTTGGCGGCCTTGCATCGGCTGTCCTCGGCAACATCCTTCCCGGGCCCGGCACGGTCTACAAGTCGCAGTCCTTTCGTTTCCTGGAAGGCGCGGCCGTCGGCGACAAACTGCATGTGAAGGTCACGGCGCGGGAAAAACACCCGGGCAACATCATCGTCTTCGATCTCTCCGTAACGCGCGACGACGGAACCAGTCTGGTGGAGGGAGTGGCGGAAGTCGCCGCCCCGACCGAGACCATCGAATTCGATTCCAGCAATCTGCCGGCGATTCTCGTTCAGCGGCACCGGCATTTCAACAGGATGATAGAACTGGCGAAAACCCTGCCGCCCCTGTCGACGGCGGTTGTTGCTCCGGACGATGCCAACTCGCTCGAAGGCGCGCTGATGGCGGCCCGTGAAGGTCTTATCCGGCCGATCCTGATCGGTGCGCGAAACCGGATCGCGCAAGCGGCCGAGGAACTGGGTGAAGATCTCGGCGCGGTTGAACTGATCGACATCGAGGATGAAACCGAAGCCGCCGGGCGGGCCGTCGCGATGGTTCACGAGGGCCGCGTCGAGGCCATCATGAAGGGTCACCTTCATACGGACCATCTGCTTCACCACGTGGTCAAGCGGGATGGCGGCCTTAGAAGCCGGCGGCGCATCAGCCATGTCTTCGTCATGGATATTCCGGGACGGAAAACGCCTGTCCTGATCTCCGACGCGGCCATCAACATTTCGCCGGACCTCAATACCAAGGTGGATATCACGCAAAACGCCATCGACCTTGCGCTGGCGCTCGGTCTCGAGATGCCGCGGGTCGGCATCCTGTCCGCCATTGAAACCGTGAACCCCCTGATCCCATCCAGCCTGGACGCGGCGATCCTGTCAAAAATGGCCGAACGCGGTCAGATCACGGGGGCCATCGTCGATGGTCCGCTGGCGATGGACAACGCGATCGATGTCCAGGCGGCCCGTTCGAAGGGGATCACGTCGCTGGTCGCCGGCCATGCGGAAGTGCTGATCGTTCCAAATCTCGAATCGGGCAACATGCTGGCCAAGGAACTGACCTTCATTGCCCACGCGGAAGCCGCCGGGCTGGTGATCGGCGCCAAGGTACCGGTCATGCTGACCAGCCGGGCCGACGACAGCCGCGCCCGGCTGGCGTCCTGCGCACTCGCGCTTCTCTACAAGCACTGGCAGGCTACCGGCGCTCCCGCGGGTATGTTCGACCGCGAAGGAGAGTGATCATGGCACCGGTCATCCTGGTCCTGAATTCCGGCTCGTCTTCCATCAAATACACGCTGTTTTCAGGCGATGCCGTCCAGCTCAACGGACAGATTTCCGGTCTCGGCGCGCAGCCGCATATCTCGCTGAAGTCACATGTCACGGGCACCCGGGTCGACCGGGCCCTGAGTGCCGTGGAAGGCAGTTCCCACGCGGCAGCGCTCGCCGCACTGCTGCCGAGCCTGGAGCAGGAGCTCGGCGGACAGGGCGTGGATGCGGTCGGTCACCGGGTGGTCCATGGCGGTGTGTCCCTGACGGCCCCGGTGCGCATCACCGGCGAGGTGATGAGGGAACTCAAAAGGCTGGAGCCGCTTGCCCCGCTGCATCAGCCGCATAATCTGGCGGGCATCGAAGCGGCGCGCGCCGCCTTTCCGAAAGCCTTGCAGAGTGCCTGTTTCGACACGGCGTTCCACCGCAATCATCCCTGGGTGAACGACACTTTCGCCCTGCCGCGACCGCTTTACGAGGAAGGTGTGCGCCGCTACGGGTTTCATGGCCTCTCCTACGAATATATCTGCACCTATCTGAAGCAGACCCGGCCGGACCTATACGCGGGCCGGCTGGTGGTGGCGCATCTGGGCAACGGCGCTTCCATGTGCGCCATCCGCGACGGACAGAGCATCGGCTCGACGATGGGATTCACCGCCCTGGACGGTCTGCCGATGGGCACGCGTTGCGGCCAGCTCGATCCCGGTGTGGTGCTTTATCTTCTCACCACAAAGGGCATGACGCCTGAGGAGGTCTCCGATCTCCTCTATAAGGAGTCCGGCCTGAAGGGTCTTTCCGGCATCAGCCAGGACATGCGCACGCTGACGGAAAGCGATGACCCGAAAGCGACGGAAGCAATAGATTATTTCGTCTTCCGCATCCGCCGGGAACTCGGTGCGATGGCGGCAGTGCTCGGCGGTCTCGATACACTGGTCTTCACCGGCGGCATCGGCGAGAATTCCGTCCTTGTCCGCAGCAAGGTCTGTTCGGACCTTGAATGGCTCGGACTGATGGCCGACGAGGCAAAAAACCGGGATGGCGCCGAAGACATTTCCGCGGAGCGCTCAAGGACACGGATCCTGGTCATACCGACCAACGAAGAGGAAATCATCCGGCGGCACACGGAAAAGCTGCTGAGCGCCGAAACGATTTCAGCCTGATCCCTATCCGCCGGAAGGGTCGAGGAGAGCGGCGAAATCGTCTTCATAGGTCCGCAGGACCGGACGGTAGTCCCCATGCACCACAGGCTCGAAACCTCCCGGCAAATCCGGCTCGATTGCCAGATAGGCGTCCGGAGCCTCCCGGCGCAGGTCCATCAGTCCGGCCCGCACGCGCCGTTTCAAGGCGTCCGGCAAATCCGTCCGCAGGCTGTGCGCGGAATAGGGGATCGGCGGGGACCGCCAGACGATTTCAAGATCCTTGAACCCCGGTCCGCCGGCAACGTAATAATCATTGAGCGTGCCGGCGGTATAGCCGGTCTTGGCTTCTCCGGCGAGAGTCGACCAGGCTAAGGAGGACTGAACCCGGCCGTCGAGCACTGCCCTCAAACCTTCCAGCGGGTCCCGGACTTCAACAAGCGTGCTGAAATGCGTGCGCGCGTTTATACCGTCCGCGGCAAGATTGGCGAGCGGCACACGGTATCCGGTCACCGCCTGTCTGGCGCCCACAGCCAGCCGGGTGCCCGCGAGATCCGCGAGCGAGGACTTTTCAGGGCCGCGTCTTGCGACCAGGATGGCGTAGAACCGGGCCGGAAAATCATCCGGGCCGGCGGTGACAAGCGGTTCCACGCATGCGCACAACTCATGTGCCGCCGCATAGGCGGAGGGCGACAGCCGGACGTAGTCGATCCGGCCGGAGGCAATCGCCTCGACAGCCTCGCCCATTGTCTTCAGCAGGAACAGGTCCACCGGCAGGTCGGCGATTTCCTCCAGAGCGAGGCGAAACGGCTCCACCCGCTCACGCGCGCCTTCGTCGGCGGCAACGATAACCCCGAGACGCAGCCTCTCCGGCATGTCGCCGCCGTCCCGCGCGTCCGCTGTCATTGGCAGCCAGACAAGAGCAAAGGCAAGGAGAATCATCCGGACGCAGTTTTTCAGCGGCGTCACAAATCCGACATAACCTTCTGAGACGACTTGCAAATTCTTTTCCTGTCTGTCTGCATTCATCCGCCAGCAACATCGGACAAGTTCATGAGCGATCTTATCACGACCGTGGTTTTCGATATAGGAAATGTCCTGATCGAATGGAACCCCGACTACCTGTACCGTCAGCTCATTCCCGATCCGCTTGAGCGGAAAACCTTCCTGGAAACGGTCTGTACGGCGGAGTGGAACCAGCAACAGGATCTCGGCCGCTCCTGGAGCGAAGCGGTGGAGACGCTTTCCCGCCAGCATCCGGACAAGGCGGAGCTGATCGCCGCCTATGACCGTCGCTGGCATGAGATGGTTCCGGGAGAAATTCCGGGCACCGGCGACATTCTTGCCCAGCTCAGGGAGCGCGCAGTTCCGCTCTATGCCATCACCAATTTTTCGACCGGGAAGTTCAACGAGGCGCGGACACGGTTTCCCTTCCTGAAAACCAGTTTTCTGGACGTTGTCGTCTCCGGGGAGGAAAAGCTGATCAAACCCGATCCAAGGATTTACGAGGTCCTCTTCGAGAGGAACGGGCTCGATGCACGGACGTGCTTCTTCATTGACGATTCCGGGCCCAATGTGGCCGCGGCCCGCAATGCGGGAATGAGCGCACATCATTTCAAGAATGCCGCCGCTCTGCGCCGCGAGCTGACCGGGCTGGGTCTGCTCGCCGCCTGACGGACGATCTCGTCAACCTCTATTCAAGTAAACGTCAGCCGGCAAAGCCCTCAAGGACGTTAACGCAATTGGTGCCGAGCGCGTCGATGGCATAACCGCCTTCCATCACGAACATGGTCGGCACGCCGACCTTCGCAAGACGCTCGCCAAGGCGGAGATAATCCTCGCTTTTGAATTTGAACCCGGAAATGGGATCCCCTTCGAAGCAATCGAGCCCGAGGGAAACGATCATCGCCTCGGGCTTGTAGACCAGAAGCCAGCGGCAGGCTTCTTCAAGCGCCGGAGCATAGGCTTCCCAGTTGGTGCCAAGCGGCAAGGGCCAGTTGCGGGTGAACCCGGTTCCCGCATGTTCGCCGGTCTCGTCCGCGTATCCCAGATAATAGGGATACTCGTCTTTCGGATCGGCATGTATGGACAGGAACAGAATGTCCGGCCGGTCGTAGAACAGCGCCTGGGTACCGTTGCCGTGATGATAGTCCACGTCCAGGATGGCGATCCTGTTCAGGCCATTGTCGCGCAGATACTGAGCCGCCACGCCGGCGTTGTTGAAGAAGCAATAGCCACCCAGAAAGTCGAAGCCCGCGTGATGGCCGGGCGGACGGCATAACGCGAAGGCGGATTGCTCGCCATTCAACAGGAGTTGAGCCGCCGTCAGCGCGGTATCGGCCGAGGCGCGCGCCGCCTTGTAGGTATGCGCACCCAGCGGCGTGCCGGCATCCATCGAGTAGCGGCCGAGAAGGCCGTCAATGTGATTGATCTGCGTGTCCACCCTGAGCGAGCGGACGGGCCACACAAAGGGAAAGGCTTCACCGGAACGCCCCACGGCCGTCCACATCTGCCAGAAATTTTCCAGAAAGGCGACGTAATCGGGCGCATGCACGCGCTGGATATGCCGCAGTGGAAACTCCTCAGGGGCGATGACATCACCAACCTGCCGGTCCCTGACGGTTTTCAGCACGATTTCGGCGCGGGCCGGTATCTCCACCGCCGGCTTCAGTTCTCCGTCGGAAATTTCCTGCGCCGGTGCGTGCGCAAGCTGGGTCTCTGAAAAAACCGTCTTCACACGCCTGCCCCCAGTCCCCTTGCCGCCTCAAGCCACCCGGCCAATGTAAACCATTTCAGGAAAAACGGTATTCCGTAACGTGACTATAGGTTTCCGAAGGCCTTAACAACACACTTGTAAACCCTTCCCGGTTGACGCTGTCCGGCCAGCGCTGAGTTTCCAGACAGAGGCCGGCATGGGGACCGTAGCGTTTTCCGCCAAGTCCCGGAACCGGCACATCCAGCTTGCCCGCGTCGTAAAACTGCAGGCCGGGTTCCGTCGTCCAGACTTCCATGCGCCGTTCTCCCGCCCCGTCTTCAAGAGCCGCAGCGAATTGCACGGTCTCGCGCGGCTGCGCGGAGAGGCAGAAATTATGATCGTAGATCACATTTTCCTCGCCTGCCTTGCGGCGGATCCTGCGTCCGCCCTGAAAATCGTACGGCGTCCACTCGACCTTGCGGATTTCGCCCGTCGGGATCAATTGATCGTCGACCGGAAGATAGGTTTCCGCCGCGATTTCAAGCGTGTGATCGAGAATTGTGCTGTTGCCATCGAGATTGAAATAGCTGTGCTGGGTCAGGTTGACCGGCGTGGTCTTGTCCGTGACCGCCGCGATCTTCACACGCAGAGCGCCTGTTCCCGTCAGCGTATAGCGCACCAGCGCCTCCACGCGGCCGGGATAGCCCATGTCGCCATCATCGGAGACCAGTTTCAGAAGGACGCTGGCCTTGTCGTGCTGTTCGAGCTGCCAGACCCGGTTGAAAAATCCATTCGATCCGCCATGAAGATGATTGAGACCCTGCTCGTTCCGGTCAAGCTGATAGTTGGTCCCGTCGATCGTCAGTCCGCCTGCGGCGATCCTGTTGGCGCAGCGCCCGACGATCGCCCCGAAATAGTTCCGGTGATCCAGGTAGCTTTGCAGGTCCTCAAAGCCCAGAACGACACTCTGCCCGTCCACCTTCAGGTCACGGATGACCGCACCGAAGGTCAGAACCGAGGCTTCCAGCGCCCCTTTCTTCAGTGTCACTTCTTGCACCATCTTGCCTCCGGGCGTGCCTCCGGGCGTGCCATCGGGCAGCACACCGAAATCCCTGATCATGAGAGTCTCCGTTGAGGAACCGGCCGGATGTGAAAAAGGCGGCGGAGAACCCGCCGCCTTTTCGTGAAATCCAACAGGGTGATTTCTTAGTGGTCAGAGCGTCTGATTATACTCGCCGACTTCAGGGTTCTCGCGCAGAACGCCATCCACCGCCTTGAACATTTCGTGCAGCCGCGCCTCGGACACCGGGCTTTCGACAACGACGACCAGCTCCGGCTTGTTGGAAGAGGCGCGCACCAGACCCCAGGTGCCGTCCTCTGCCACCACCCGGACACCGTTGACGGTGATCAGGTCCGAAATCGACTGGCCGCCGACTGTCTCGCCCTTTGCCTTCATGTCCTGGAACCTGGCAACCACCCGCTCGACGACATCGTATTTGATCTCGTCGGCGCATTTCGGCGCCATGGTCGGCGACCCCCAGGTCTTGGGGAGATCCCGGCGGAGATCGGCCATCGTCTTGTCCGGGCTGCGGTCGAGCATGTCGAGGATCGCGATGGCGGAGACGAGGCCGTCATCATAACCGCGGCCGATCGGCTTGTTGAAGAAATAGTGGCCCGACTTCTCGAAGCCGACAATGGCGTCCAGTTCGGTCACCCGGCGCTTGATATAGGAATGGCCGGTCTTGTAGTAGTCGGTCTTCGCCCCGTTGGCCAGAAGCACCGGATCGGTGTTGAAGAGGCCGGTCGATTTCACGTCGACGACAAACTGGCTGCCCGGATAAAGCGCCGAGATGTCCCGCGCCAGCATCACCCCGACCTTGTCGGCGAAAATCTCCTCGCCCTCATTATCGACAACGCCGCAACGGTCGCCGTCACCGTCGAAGCCGAGGCCGACTTCCGCCCCCACCTCCAGAACCTTGTCCCGGAGCGCATGCAGCATCTTCATGTCCTCCGGGTTCGGATTGTAATTGGGAAAGGTGTAATCGAGGTCCGCGTCGAGCGGGATGACCTCGGCGCCGAGGGCCTCCAGGATTTTCGGAGCGAACGCACCCGCCGTGCCGTTGCCGCAGGCCGCGACGATCTTGATCGGGCGCTTCAGTTTCGCACGGTTGGTCAGGTCCTTGAAATAGACCTCCGGGAACCCGTCAACGAAGCGGTAGCTGCCGCCGCCCCTGAGATCGAATGCGGCTTCCAGCACGATCTCCTTCAGGCGGCCCATCTCGTCGGGTCCGAAGGTCAGCGGTCGGTCGATGCCCATCTTGACGCCGGTCCAGCCGTTGTCGTTGTGGGAGGCGGTGATCATGGCGACCGCCGGAACATCCAGTGCGAACTGGGCGAAATAGGCCATGGGCGACAGGGCCAGACCGATATCATGAACATTGATGCCGGCCGCCAGCAGGCCGTTGACCACCGCCATCTTTATCGAGGACGAATAGCTGCGATAATCATGACCGACGACGAGATCCGGACGCACACCGCGCTCATGAATGAGAGTGCCGATGCCCATTCCGAGCGCCTGCAATCCCATCAGGTTGATTTCCTTTTCGAACAGCCACCGGGCGTCATATTCCCGGAAACCGGTCGCTTTGACCATGGGCAATGATTCATATTCAAATGTATTCGGGGTCAGACTCGGTAATGGTTTGGGAAACATGCAAGCCTCTCAATTTGAAAAGACGGATCCTGCTAAAATGACAGATCCCGGAGAACACCGATCAATCCATAAGTATTTTTCTACTGGATCAGTACAAGGGTGCCGTCGGACATGTCAAACTTTCTCAGCCTGTTGAGAACGGACATACCCAGCAGCGGGTTCCCCAGGCTCTGGTCTTTCAGCACCAATATATTCACATTCGTGAATCGTATGTCTCCGATGCTCAACCGGTCGATCGACGATTTTGCGCCAAAAGTGGTGCCGTTGGCTGTGCGGATCGGATATTTGAAGTCGGATTCGTCCAGAAAGATGCCTATATCTTCAGCAAGAGACCGCGGAAGCGCGGTCAGCGTCGCCCCGGTATCCACCAGCAGGTCGACAAAGCGGCCGTTCAAACGTGTCTCGGCGATAAAATGCCCCTGAGGGTCTGAAGAAATGCGGTGTATCCGCTCGCCGGCATCCTCTTCGGCTTCGACTGAGGATGTTTCATGGCCGCCCAGCGACTTCAACCGGCTCTCGATCAGTCCCGGCACAAACGGTGCGAGAGCGACGCAGACCAGCAAAATCACCATAAACCGCCACATGCCCGGCTGACCCTTCAGAGCGAGATGCCGCTGGCATATCAGAGTTTCCTTAGCGGCCTGTAAAAAGCGGCCTGTAAAACCGCATCACACGATTTGATCCGCCAGGCGGGCAATGTCCGCCTTCATCGGCGCGCTGGACTGGGCTCCGGTCACGGTGCAGGCAAGGGCACCGGCGGCGACCCCCTCCCTGAGCGCGCGTTCGAACGGCAGGCCAAGATCAAGCGCGGCCGCCAGGGCTCCGCAAAAGGCGTCACCGGCACCGGTGGTGTCCACCGCTTCGACAGAGGGCGATGCAAACCGGAACCGGTCTTTTCCCTTGGCGGCAACAACGCCATCGGACCCGAGGGTCACAACCACGGTCCGCGCCGGCCCGACAACACTGTCCAGAAAGGTCTCCGCTCCGCCCGCAATGCCAAGACGACCGGCAAGCTGGGCGGCTTCGCTTTCGTTCACCACCAGCGTATTGACCGCTTCAAGCCCGGCGCCCGGATCGCACGATGGTACGGGAGCCGGGTTCCAGAAAACGGATGCCCCCGCCCCGCGCGCCAGCCCCATGGCCCGCATGATTTCTTCATACGGCGCTTCGCCCTGAAGCATCAGAATATGCCCGTCCGTCAGGCAGCCTTCCAGCCAGTCGGCCTTGACGCGCGCATTGGTGCCGCTGGCGACGATGATCTGGTTTTCCCCGGAGGGATCGATGCCGATCAGGGCAAGGCCGGTAGCGCCGTCCAGCTCCCTGACATCCGACAGGTCGATACCGGCTTCCCGCAAATTGGCGAGGGCGGGACCCGCAAAGTCATCCCGTCCGACCGCGCCGACCATTTTCACCGCGGCGCCGGCCCGGCAGGCTGCCAGGGCCTGGTTCGCGCCCTTGCCGCCGGCGAAGGACTGGTGATCCGGTCCGCTGACCGTTTCCCCGGCTTTCGGCAGCCGCGGGACGGAAACGACAAGGTCGAGGTTGATGGAGCCGAAAACGGTGATCATGCCGTGGTCCTCTTTTTTCTGGCGCGGGTCAGTCAGCCAAACGCATGGCCGCAATATTGCGTGGCTGGAATATCCGTTTTGATTGGAAAGCCGGTGCGGAAACGATCAATGCGGGATTGTGACCGATCCGCCTGTCAACCGGATTATTTCGTGCCGTACATCCGGTCGCCGGCATCGCCGAGGCCTGGAACGATATAACCCTTTTCGTTGAGTTTCTCGTCGATCGCAGCCGTGAAGATCGGTACGTCCGGGTGCAACTGGGTGAATTTCGAAACCCCTTCCGGAGCCGCCAGGAGGCACAGAAAACGAATGTTGTTGGCTCCCCGCTCCTTCAGTTTCTGGATGGCGGCGATGGCGGAGTTGGCGGTCGCCAGCATCGGGTCCACGACGATCACCAGGCGCTCGTTCAGATCTTCCGGCGCCTTGAAATAATATTCGACCGGCTGGAGGGTTTCCGGATCCCGGTAGAGGCCGATATGAGCGACGCGCGCCGACGGGACCAGGTCCAGCATGCCCTCCAGAAGGCCGTTGCCGGCCCGAAGGACGGAGGCGAAGACAAGCTTCTTGCCCGCCAGCGTCGGCGCCTGCATTTCCGCCAGCGGCGTTTCGATGGTCTGACGGACCAGCGGCAGATCCCGGGTCACCTCGTAGCACAGCAGCGTGGAAATCTCGCGCAGGAGACGCCGGAAGCTCTGGGTGGAGGTTCCCTTGTCGCGCATGATGCTCAGTTTGTGCTGGACCAGCGGGTGGCTGATGACATTGGCTCCGGACATATCTGCCTCTCTTTTCTTCAAGTCTGGGTCCGCACGATCGGGACCGGCCTCAATGATTTTTCATGTTCGGGACCTATGCCCCGAACGGCAACCAAAAAACAGGCCCCGGGTTCATAAATTTTCCGAGCTTGCTCAGGTCGCCCGCACCGCGTTCCAGAATCCGCCGCCCGGCCCGGTGCGTGCCGCCTTCCAGAATGCAGGTGAGCGGCAACTGATCGGCCGGAACCTCAAGTTCCCGGCGCAACAGTTCCGCCAGCCTGTCCGTCAGGGCGGAACTGACGGCGCGCAATTCGATCATCCGGTCCCGCTCCTCCTGGAAAGTCAGCTCGTCAGCGGCTGTTCGGACTGCCATTGCGCCGGTGTGAACGAAAAGGGCGGCATGGATTTCGTCGGCGGGCGCCGTCAGGTCCTCCAGACCGGCAACTTCAAGCCCGGCCCAGGCGAAGGGCTCGACAAGGGCGTAGACCATTTCCTGCGCCGCGAGGTGGAACGGAACAACGATCACGCTTTCTTCCTCCGGCAGCGCGGCCGGAAGCGCGGAATGGCCAAAGCTGTCGCCAAGGGAAATCTCGCCTTCCTGTGCCCCGCCCTCCCAGACCGGGGCGAGCGCTTCAAGCAGGTGATCGAGAAGCGTCCCTGCGCTGACAGCCCCACCGCCGTCTTTCGCCAGGCGTGTGGCCAGTGAACCGGGCCGGATGGCATCCCCCTCGGAAAACAGATCCGGGCGCAGCGCCAGCGCTTCACCCAGACGCTTGAGGTGCCGCTGCATGTCTTCAAGCAGTCCGGCATCGTCCGCCAGTTCCCATTGCAGGCCGAAGGCAAGCTCCTCCGCGTCCAGCCGGATCAGGGTTTCGGCATCGACACGGTAGGGATCCGTCATCTCGGCGGAAAAGGAGCCGGCGGCGAACATGTGAAACGCGGCAAGCGCCGATGCCTGCCTGCCCGTCGCGGAGGTCCCGGTCATCCGGTCCTCGAATGTCCAGCCTTGCGGATGCCGGGTCTTCATGAAAGTGCCGAGCACCGCAAGATCTGCCGCCGCCGCGAGCATGTCTTCGGCGGTCTCGAAGTTGCGGGCGCTTGCCATCGCGCCCCAGCGGTCGATGCCACCGGCTTCAAAGTCGCGCCAGATGCCGTAGGGCGGGATCTGGAAGTCGGGATAGTTCTCCCGGGTTGTCTCCAGAACCGTGACCAGGGCGTCGCCCAGTTTCGCAAGATCCACCCGCACATGAGCAAGCGTGCCCGCCTGCGCCAGATCGAGAAACCGGTGCGCCTCGCGCCACACTTCCCGCGGCTGGAAAAAGGTCAGGGGTGAGACAGAAGCATTCATCAAAAACAATCCGGAAAGTGGGGGACGGGCGGCATCGCTGCGGGCAGCACCCCGAAAAGACATGTTTCGTGTGGCTTTCCACCATAAACTTGTCAAACGGGTTCGTCATTGATCATCATTCAGCTGTATGAAAACCCGCACCGACAATCGCCCCAACTGGAAAATTCATGTCCTCCGTCGTTTCGATCGCCGCCCTTCTCGCCGGATCAGGCCTGCTTTTGCTGGCGGGCGGTCTGCATGGCCTGTTGCTGCCGCTGGCCGGACTTGCGCAGGGATTTTCCGATGCCTCGCTCGGCCTGCTGGGAGCCGGCTGGGCGTTCGGCTTCATGAGCGGATGCCTCGCCGTGCCGGTCATCGTCAAGCGGGTCGGGCATGTGCGGTCGTTCGGTGCGCTGGCCTCGCTCGCCGCGATCACCGTTCTGCTCAACCTGCTGTTCATCGATGCCGCCGTCTGGATCGTTCTGCGAGCAATTTCCGGGTTCTGCTTTTCCGGCGCGGCGATGATCGTGGAGAGCTGGCTCAACGAGCGTTCCACATCCGAAACCAGGGGACGGATCTTCGGCCTCTACACGATGATCAACCTGGCGGCGACAACCGCCGGTCAGATGCTGCTCACGCTCGGATCCGCGAGCGGATATTTCTTCTTCGTTCTCGGGTCCATCATCTATTCCCTGTCGCTGCTGCCGACCGCGCTGTCGACAGCGGCCTCCCCGCAGCCGCTGACCCAGGCGAAACTCGATCCCAGGCAGCTCTGGCGCAACTCGCCGATCGCGGTGGTCGCCGTTTTCATGGTCGGTGTGTCCAACGGCTCCTTCGGAACGCTCGGCGCCGTCTACGGCCGCCGTATCGGCCTCGACGTGCCAGAGATCGCCATCATGATGAGCCTCGCCCTTCTGGCCGGCGCCATGGTGCAGATCCCGGTCGGCATGTTGTCGGACCGGCTGGACCGGCGGCTTGTCCTCGTCGGCCTCGCGGTCGCCGCCATGTCCTTCGGCTCCAGCCTGTCGCTGATCGGCGGCAACGATCCAATGGTTACGATCCTGCTGATCGCGATCTTCGGCGGCATCATCTATTCCATGTATCCGGTGATCGTCGCCCATGCCAGCGACCACGCGGAGCCGGGAGACTTCCTGCGCATCAGCGGCGGCTTGCTGCTGATCTTCGGAACGGGCACGATGGTCGGGCCGCTGCTGGCCGCCGGACTGATGACCTTCACCTATCCCGGCGCCCTCTTTCAGGTGACCGCCGCGGCCCATCTTTCCATGATGCTGTTTGCCATCTGGCGCATACGCCAGCGGGCGCCGGTGAGGAGCGAAGACAAGTCCGACTTCCTGCCTGTCCTGACGACCGCCCAGACAACAACGCCGGAAACGGTCGTGCTCGACCCGAGGACGGAAGTCGACGAGACCGGCGGGGATATCTGAGGGACTTTCGCTCCCCCGTCATTAAGGCTCCACCTCACTTGTGCGGAAAGACAAGGGAGCGTCTCCGGTATTACCCCTCGACCGGCTTCTGCACCGCGCTGTCCAGCCGGACCAGCAGCCGCTTCCTCGTCAGTTCGTCGCAAAAGGCCGCCTCGATGGCCGTACGCGTGATGTCCATCTGGTCGTCGAACGTCCAGCCGAATGTTTCGGCGACGGAGGCATATTCCTTGCCGAGCGTGGTGCCGAAGAAAGGCGGATCGTCGGAGTTGAGGGTGACCTTCACACCTTGCCTGCGCAGCATGTTCACCGGGTGGAAGCGCAGATGGGTATAGACGCCCAGCGACACGTTGGAACCCGGGCAGACCTCCAGGACGATCTCCTCGTCAACCAGCCGCTTCACCAGTTCCTTGTCCTCGATGGCACGCACGCCGTGACCGATCCGCTTGACGCGCAGGAATTCCAATGCCGCGGTGATGCTGTCCGGTCCGCCGAATTCGCCGGCATGGGCCGTTGTCCCGAGACCCGCCTCCGAGGCCATGCGGAAGGCCTTGGAAAAGTTGGCGGGATGGCCCGAGCGCTCGTCGCCGGCAAGACCGAAACCGGTCACCAGGGGATCGGGATTGGCGATCACCTCCTTGACGACACGTTCCACCGCGGCGGACCCGAAATGACGCACCCCGACGGCGATCATCCTGCCCTCGATGGCGGTATCGTTCTTGGCGCGCTCGATCCCGGCGGCCAGGCCTTCAACGTAGGAGCGGTAGGAGAGGCCCGTCGCCTGGGCATGATCCGGTGAAATGAAGATTTCGCCGTAGATCGCGCCCTCGGCGGCCAGCATGCGGAAATAGGTTTCCGTCAGGAGGGCATAGTCGGCGGGGGTCTTGAACACGGCGCTGGCCGTGTCATAGGCCTTCAGGAAAGTGGTGAAGTCCGACCAGACATATTTGCCGTTGCCATCCAGCACCTTCGACACGTCCATGCCGTGCTTGTCCGCCAGCCGCTTGACCAGGCTCGGCGGAGCCGCGCCTTCGATGTGACAGTGCAGTTCGGCTTTCGGAACCGTGATGGGATCGCTCATGTGCGGCGGGTCCTCGATCGTGAATGAATGGCAGGTGCGCCGTTCCCGGTATATCGCAGCCGCGTCCTCATGAAGAGACGGACCGGTCCGTCATTGTGCCTGAGTCCGTGACCTAAAGAAAACTCTCACCGTTGAGCCCCCCGGCTATGCCCAGATGATCGGCGATGCTCTCGCCGATATCGGCAAAGGTTTTTCGTCCACCGACGGATCTGCCCGCGATACCGGGTCCGGTCGCGATGACCGGCACATGTTCGCGCGTGTGGTCGGTGCCCTTCCAGGTCGGATCGCAGCCGTGATCGGCGGTCAGGATCAGCAAATCCCCCTCGCGCAATCCGGCAAGCAGTTCAGGCAGCCGGCGGTCGAAATGCTCCAGCGCGGCGGCATAGCCCGGAACGTCGCGGCGGTGGCCGAAAAGCGAATCGAAATCGATGAAATTGACGAAGATCAGATCTCCGTCCCCGGCCAATTGCATGGCTTCGAGCGTCTTTTCGAAAAGCTCATCGTTGCCGGCGCCCTTCAGGACCTTCGCGACGCCCTGATGGGCGAAGATGTCGGATATCTTGCCGATCCCGTAGACGGTGCGGCCCGCCTGCGTAAGCCGGTCGAGCAGCGTCGGCTCCGGCGGCAGAACCGAATAGTCCCGCCGGTTGGCCGTGCGGACGAAGCTTTCGGCCGTTTCACCGCTGAAGGGCCGGGCGATAACCCGCCCGATATTATAGGGATTGGCGAATTCGCGGGTGATCTCGCACAGCTCATACAGCCTCTCAAGGCCGAAATGCTCTTCGTGGGCGGCAATCTGAATGACAGAATCCGCCGACGTATAAAAAATCGGCTTGCCCGTTCTGACATGCTCGTCGCCGAGTTCGGCGATAATTTCGGTGCCGGATGCATGCTTGTCGCCGAGAATGCCCTTCAGTCCGGCCTTTTCACTGATTTTCCCGATCAGTTCGCTTGGAAAAGTCGGGATCGTCATCGGAAAATAGCCCCAGTCGAAGCGCACGGGCACACCTGCGATTTCCCAGTGGCCGGAAGGGGTGTCCTTGCCTTTTGACACTTCCGCCGCATAGCCCCAGAGCCCTTGCGGATCGCCTGCGAAATCCAGACCCGGCACGTCCGCCCCGGTCGACAGACGCCCGGCGGCGCCCAGACCGAGCCGGTCCATATTGGGAACCGACAGAGGACCGCTGCGCAATCCGTCCCTGTCCGCCAGACCGGCCGCGCAACGCGCGGCGATGTGGCCCAAAGTATCGGATCCGGCATCGCCGAAGGCATCCGCATCTTTCGCACCGCCTATGCCGAAACTGTCCAGCACGCACAGAATTGCACGGGGCATGGGCATCTCCTCAAGTTTTCTATTGCCGGCCTGATGCCGGGAGCGCGCCGGAACCTGCGGTCCCGGCACAAGTTCGTGTCTTACGGTGCGATGCGGCCGGCAACGATGGGCCGGTCGACGACTTCCGCGGCCGAGCCAAGGGTATAGGCCTTGCGCACCGCACGCGCCGCCGCTTCGGCGTCCTCCTCCGACCTTGCATGGACGATCGCCAGCGGCGCATCCGCATCGACCGTGTTGCCGACACCCGCGAGGCTTGTCAGTCCGACAGCGGGATCGATCACATCCGAGGCGGCCTTGCGGCCACCGCCCAGCGCGACCACGGCCACGCCGACCGCCCGGGCATCCACGCCCGTGACGATGCCGTCATGATCGGCATAGACAGGAGCTTCGACAGGTGCCTTTGCAAGGTAGAGTTCGGCTTTTTCCATGAAGTCGGCCGGACCGCCCAGCGCTTCGACCATCTGCGCGAATTTTTCCGCCGCCTTGCCGCTTTCAAAGGCCTGGCGCATCATCGCGGCGCCCGCTTCGGCCGTTGCGGCGATGCCGCCGGTGGCCAGCAGTTCACCGCCCTGGGCAACAGTGACGTCCCACAGGCGGTTGTCGATGGCCGTTCCTTTCAGGAAATCCACCGCGTTCTGCATCTCGACCGCGTTGCCGGCGGCGGAGGCCAGCGGTTCGTTCATGTCGGTCAACAGCGCCGTGGTTTTGAGACCGGCGCCATTGGCCACCTGAACGAGGCTTTCCGCCAGTGCGCGGGCTTCCTCCAGCGTCGCCATGAAAGCGCCTGTGCCCCATTTGACGTCCAGCACCAGTCCCTGCAGACCCGCCGACAGTTTTTTCGACAGGATGGAAGCGGTGATGAGATCGATGCTCTCCACTGTGCCGGTCACGTCCCGGATGCCGTAAAAGCGCTTGTCGGCGGGGGCCAGATTGCCGGTCTGGCCGATGACGGCGCAGCCGATCTCCTTGACCACCTTTTTGAACAGCGCATTGTCCGGCTGGGTCTGGTAACCGGGGATACTGTCGAACTTGTCGAGCGTGCCGCCGGTATGACCGAGGCCGCGGCCGGAAATCATCGGCACGGCGGCGCCGCAGGCGGCAAGCGCCGGGGCAAGCATCAGGGAGACATTGTCCCCGACACCGCCGGTGGAGTGCTTGTCGAGAACCGGTGCGTCGATGCCGGACCAGTTCATGATATCGCCGCTGTCGCGCATGGCAAGTGTCAGGGCGACACGTTCATCGACGCTCAATCCCTTGAAAAAGATCGCCATGGCGAGGGCCGCAACCTGTCCCTCGGTGACCGATCCATCGGCCAGTCCCTTGACGAAAAAAGCGATTTCCCCGGCGTCGAGCGTTCCCCCGTCGCGCTTCTTGCGGATCAGTTCCTGCGGCAGCATGCTTGGTATCCTTGTGGCAACATTTTTCAGGAGCCTGTTTCAGCTTCAATAGCTCTGGCCGACCGTTGGTTCCTTGCCTTCGATCGTTGCGATCAGCGCATCCAGAAGGCCGCTTGCGCCGAAACGGAAGGTGGACGCCGACGCCCAGTTATGGCCCATGATCCGGTCCGCGAGCGCCAGATAGGAGGCGGCATCCTCACTCGTCCTGATGCCGCCGGCGGGCTTGAACCCTATAACGCGCTCGCCGTTGTCGCGGCGCGCCTCCTCGATGGCGGTCAGCATGATTTCGGCAGCCTCAAGCGTCGCATTGACGGCGACCTTGCCTGTGGAAGTCTTGATGAAATCGGCTCCAGCGGAAATCGCCACATTGGATGCGGCGTGGATCAGCAGCGGATCGCCGATCTCTCCGGTTTCCAGGATCACCTTGAGGATCGCGGGTTCCGGGATCGCCGCCTTGACGCGGATAATCTGCTCTTCGGCATATCCCTTCCGGCCCGCCGTGAAGGCCTTGTAATTCATCACCAGGTCGATCTCGTCGGCGCCGTCGGCCAGCGCCTGCTTCGTCTGGGCGGTCACGGTACCGGTGTCGTCTTCGCCCGCCGGAAAGTTCACGACGGTGGCGACCTTGACGCCGGTTCCCTTCAGCTCCCGCGCTGCCTGCGCGACGAAACGCGGCCAGACACAGACGGCGGCGACCGAGCCATGATCCGTCACCGTGCGGATGCTCAGTCCGGTGATATCGGCGGCGGTGCAATCGTCGTTGAGATTGGTCAGATCGATGAGCCCGAGGGCGCGTTTTGCGTTTTCGATCCTGTCACTCATTAACCGACCTCCTTCACAAATGCCCGCACCAGCTCTTTCATGCGTTCCATGCCCTGCAGGGCAACCGATTTGGTCTGGTCGTGGGAAAGCGCATGGGTCTGCATGCCCGCCCCGTAATTGGTGACGATCGACATGGCCGCAACCCTGAGACCCATGAACCGGGCCATGATGACTTCCGGCACGGTGGACATGCCCACCGCATCCGCACCCAGCAGCCTCGCCATGCGAATTTCCGCCGGCGTTTCGAAGGACGGCCCCGAGAACCACATGTAGACGCCGTCTGCAATCGGATCGCCGGTTTCCGCCGCGACCTTCTTCATGGCTTCCAGCAACTCGGGATCATAGGCCGCGCTCATGTCCAGGAAGCGTTTCTCGTCCTCTTCGCCGATCAAGGGGTTCTTGCCGGACCAGTTGATGTGATCGCGGATCAGCATCGGCGAGCCCGGCGCCACGTCCTCCCGCAGGGAGCCCGCCGCATTGGTCGCCAGAAGGATTTCGCAGCCGAGTTCCTTCAGCGTCTCGACGGGCGTGCGCATGACGGACGGGTCGCCGGCCTCGTAATAATGGGCGCGGCCGGACAGGATCACCACGGGAACCCCCGCCAGCGTGCCGGCCACCAGTTCGCTGGAATGGGAAGTCACGGTGGAGACCGGGAATTCGGTCAGATGTGTGTAGGGAATGCGTACCGCATCCTCGACTTCCTCGGCCAGTGCGCCAAGGCCGGAGCCGAGTATCATGCCGATCTTGTAGGAGCCTTTGCGGGCGGCGCGAACGATATCCGCGCATTCATGACCATAACCACTCATTGAGGGTCAGTCCTTCCTGTTATTTGACTTGTAATCCAGTTCGAACGCCGCCGGCAGCAGCTCGTCCATGGTGAAGCTGCGGCGGATACCGTTCAAGTCCGCGACATGGACGATCAGATCGTCCGTGCCGAATTCCTTCAGCCGCTGACGGCACATGCCGCAAGGCGTGCACAGGGCCGCGTCGCCGATCACCACGGCTTCCGCGATGTCGCGATAGCCGGCCGCGACCATGGCGCCGACCGCCCCGCCCTCGGCGCAGACACTGACCGGATAAGACGCGTTCTCGACATTGCAGCCGGTGAAGACGCTGCCGTCCGGAGTGCGCAGCGCCGCGCCGACCAGGAAGTTGGAATAAGGCGCATAGGCCTTTTCGCGCACCGCCCGGGCCGCTTCGAACAGCTTGTCCAGATCGCTCATGACCGTTCCTTCAGATACGGGATACCGGCCGCCTTCGGCGGCACCGCCTTGCCGATGAAGCCGGCAAGCAGGATCACCGTCAGGATATAGGGCAGCGCCTGGAAGAACTGAACCGGGATCTCGCCGATGCCGGGGACCTCCTGGCCCTGCATGCGGATGGACACCGCGTCGAGGAAGCCGAAGAGCAGGCAGGCGAACATCGCGTTGGCCGGCCGCCACTTGGCGAAAATCAGCGCCGCCAGTGCGATGAAGCCCTTGCCCGCCGTCATGTTGACGCCGAAACCGGCCCCTTGCGCGATCGACAGATAAGCACCCGCGAAGCCGCAGAGGATGCCGCAGGCGATCACCGCGCGGTAACGCAGCCAGGCAACCGAGATCCCCGCCGTGTCCACGGCGGCCGGATTTTCGCCGACGGCGCGCAGCCGCAGGCCGAAGCGCGTGCGGAACAGCACCCACCATGTCAGCGGGACGGCAAGGAAGCCCGCATAAACAAGAATATTGTGACCGGACAGAAGCTCGCTGTAGAGCGGCCCGATCACGGGAATCTCGCGCAGTTGCTCGGCATAGGGCCAGGCGATGTCCCTGAACCGGCCGCCCTCGGGCAGGGCCGGGGTGCGGCCGCCCTGGCGGAACCATGTCTGGCCGAGCAGTGCCGTCAGGCCGGCAGCCAGGAAGTTGATGGCCACACCGGAAACGATCTGGTTGCCGCGATTGCTGATCGAGGCGAACCCATGCAGCAGCCCCAGTGCTACCGAGACGCCAATGCCGGCAAGCAGCCCCAGCCAGGCGTTTGCGGTGACATAGGCGACGGCGCCCGCGCCGAAGGCGGCCCCGAGCATCTTGCCTTCCAGGCCGATATCGACAACGCCGGAGCGTTCGGAATAAAGCCCGGCCAGACAGGCCAGCAGCAAAGGCGTCGACAGGCGGACGGTGGAATCGAGGATGAGGATCAGGGTCTCGAACATGATTACGCCTCCTCCGCCGCCAGGGCCCGTGAAGGCGTGAACAATCTAGTGATGGCCGGCCGGAACATGTGTTCGAGCGCGCCGGCGAACAGAATGACCAGTCCCTGGATGACGATGATCATGTCGCGGGTGATATTCGGCATTTCGAAGGACAGTTCGGCGCCTCCCTGGTAGAGCATGCCGAACAGAATCGCCGCCAGAACGATGCCGACCGGATGCGCGCGTCCCATCAGGGCCACCGCGATGCCGACAAAGCCATAGCCGGAGACGAAATCGATCAGGAGACGGTGCTGCGACCCCATGATCTCGTTGATCGCCATCATGCCCGCCAGACCGCCGGAAATCAGCATGGTGATGACGATGGTGCGCACGGGCGAAATGCCGGCATAGACCGCGGCCGTCGCGTTGGCGCCGAAGGAGCGGATCTCAAAGCCGAGTTTCGTCCGCCAGATCAGCAGCCAGATCAGAACGCAGGCGGCCAGCGCGACGAACAGGGACAGGTTCACCGGGGCATAGCCAAAGCCGAAGGAGGGAAAGACGTCGTTCAGGAACGGCAGGCGGCCACCCGCCTCGAAGGTTCGCGTTTCCGGCTGCATGGAGCCCGGTTTCTTCAGCGCGCTGTTGAGCAGGTAGACCATCAGCGAAGAGGCGATGAAGTTGAACATGATGGTCGTGATGACGACGTGGCTACCGCGTGTCGCCTGCAGCCAGGCGGGGATGAAGGCCCAGGCTGCCCCCATCAGCGCCGAGCCGACGATCGCGAAGGGCAGCGTCACGTACCAGGGCACGATGTGGTCGAGGGCAAGACAGGCGAAGGTGACGCCGAGCCCGCCGACATAGGCCTGGCCCTCGCCGCCTATGTTGAACAGCCCGGCATGGAAGGCGACGGCAACGGCAAGACCGGTAAAGATGAAGTTGGTGGCGTAAAACAGCGTGAAGCCGATGCCTTCGCCATAGCCAAGCGAACCCCAGAGCAGGATCCGCACCGCTTCCAGCGGGTTTTCCCCGATCAGGACGACCACAAGGCCGGACACCAGGAAGGCCGCGGCCAGGTTCACGAAGGGAATCAGGCCGTAATCGACCCAGCGCGGGAGCTGACCGGCACTCATCGGACGTCTCCTTCTACAGACATTTTCGCATTGTCCTCCACACCCGCCATGAGCAGGCCGAGTTCGCCTTCGTCCGCATTGGCGCCGCGCTCGCCGACGATCCTGCCGTCGAACATCACCAGGATCCTGTCCGCAAGAGCCCGGATTTCATCGAGTTCCACCGAGACCAGCAGGATACCCTTGCCGGCATCGCGCAGTTCCACCAGACGGCTGTGAATGAACTCGATCGCACCGATATCGACGCCACGCGTCGGCTGGCCGACCAGCAGCACCTCCGGATCCCGTTCGATTTCCCGCGCCAGAACGATCTTCTGCTGATTGCCGCCGGAAAAACTGGCGGTCTTGAGCATCGGGTTGGGCGGCCGGATGTCGTATTTCCCGATCTCGGCGACCGCGTTTTCCTTGATGGCGGCGATATTCATCAAAAGACCGCTCGAATAGGCCGGATCGCGGTGATAGCCGAGAATGGAATTCTCGTATTCGGAGAAACTGTTGATCAGGCCCATGCGGTGACGGTCTTCGGGAACGTGGCCCATGCTCCTGGCGCGCATGTCCGCCGCGTCCAGAGTGCTGGTTCCAAGATCAATGGTCTCGCCGTTGATCTTGAGCCTGCCTTGTGTGGCGCGGCGAATGCCGGAAAGGGTCTCCAGCAGCTCCGACTGGCCGTTGCCCGAGACCCCTGCTATGCCGACGATCTCGCCGGCGCGGACGGAAAAACTCACATCCTTGACCACCTGGACACCGCGTTGGTCGGTCACGCACAGGTTCTCCACCTCCATGACCGGCTCCGCGGGGACCGCGGGTTTCTTGTCGACCCGCAGGAGTACGCTGCGGCCGACCATCAGCTCGGCCAGTTCTTCCATGGAGGTGTTTTGCGTTTCGCGGGTCGCCACCATCTCGCCGCGGCGCATGACGGAGACGCTGTCCGTGGCGGCCATGATTTCGCGCAGCTTGTGCGTGATCAGCAAGATGGTCTTGCCTTCTTTCTTGAGGACTTCGAGGATCTTGAACAGGTGATCGGCTTCCGGCGGGGTCAGAACACCGGTCGGTTCGTCGAGGATCAGGACTTCGGCGCTGCGGTAAAGCGCTTTCAGGATTTCCACCCGCTGCTGCAGGCCGACCGGCAAGTCCTGGATGAGCGCATCCGGATCGACGCGCAGTTCATATTCCTCTTCCAGACGCTTCAGCTCGATGCGTGCCCGGTCCAGACCGCCTGCCAGCATGGCGCTGTCTTCCGCGCCCAGAACGACATTTTCAAGAACGGTGAAATTATCGACCAGCATGAAATGCTGATGCACCATTCCGATCCCCATGCCGATGGCCGCCTTGGAATCGGCAATCGTGACCTTCTTGCCGTTGACGAGAATGTCGCCGTCGTCGGCGTGGTAAAATCCATAGAGGATCGACATGAGCGTGGACTTGCCCGCGCCGTTCTCTCCGACGATCCCGTGAATGGAGCCTTTCTTCACCACGAGGTCGATGTTCTTGTTGGCGTGGACCGGACCAAAGCTCTTGTTGATCCCGCGCAGTTCAATTGCCGGCGTTTCGCTCATGCCTTCCCCCAGGCCTGACGGATTTTCCTTGTCATCGTTTCGCCCCTTCGGATCTCACCGGTCCGCAGTTTTTCTAAAAAGGACACGCCCCCTCGGTGACGACATCGTGCACCTTGACGGAGCCGTCGGAAATACCCGCGACCGCCGCGTCCGCCGCCGCCTTCATGTCCTGCGTGATGAGATCCCTGTTATTGCCGTCCAGCACCCAGTCCATACCGCCATCCGCCACGCCCAGCACCCGGATGCCCGGCGTGAAGCTTCCGTCCCGGGCCGCGAGGAAACTGTCATAGACCGCATTGTCGACACGCTTGCGAATGGAAGTCAGCACCTTGCCCGGATGCAGGCCGTTCTGGTTGCTGTCGGTACCGATGCCGAGAATTCCGGCGTCGGCCGCCTTTTGCAACACACCGATGCCGGTGCCGCCCGCCGCCTGGATGATCACGTCGGCGCCCTGCCGGATCTGAACCGTTGCCAGTTCGCCGCCGCGCACCGGATCGGCGAAGGCGGCCGGTGTGTCGCCGGTCATGTTGAAGAGTACCCTGATATCCGGATTGACGGCCAGCGCGCCCTGCTTGTAGCCGCACAGGAAGCGCCGGATGATCGGGATATCCATGCCACCGACGAATCCGATGGTGCCGCTTTTGGAGGCCATCGCCGCCAGCAGGCCGGCGAGATAGGCGCCTTCCTGTTCCTTGAACACGTAAGAACGGACATTGGGCCGGTCGACGACCATGTCGACAATGGCAAAATCCATTTCCGGGAAATCCGGGGCCAACTGAGCGAGCGCGTTGGCCTGATTGAAGCCGATGACGACCACCGGCTCATAACCGCGGCTCGCGAAATTGCGCAGCGCCTGCAGGCTCTGCGCATCCCTTTCCAGCTCGAACTCGCGGACCGGGCTGCCGGTTTCATCCTGGAACCGCTTCACGCCGGAATAGGCGCTTTCGTTGAAGGACCCGTCGAACTTGCCGCCGACGGAATAGACTATCGCCGGTTCGGCGAAGGCCGCGGCCGCGGTGAACGCGGCAGCGATCACCGCGCTGAAGACGACTGATGTGAAACGGATCATACGGTCTCCCTCAACCTGCCCGGGCGGCAGACATTCCCGGAGCATCCCGCGTTTAAAAAAATACGGACAGGACGCTCCGGCATCTTGAGATCGATCGGCCCGCTTTCATACGTTTCCCCATGAAAGCAGGCCGAACTCCTGTGCGAGGCTGTTACCTGCCTCAGTCCGGGCAGGACTGATCGGCCATGTAATCATGAACGGCGATTTCGCCGGAGATGATCTTCTGGGTGGCTTCTTCGACCGCCGCCTTCATCTCGTCGGAAACGAGCGCGGCATTGTTGTCGTCCAGCGCCCAGTCGACACCGCCCTCTTTCAGTCCGAGAACTTCGAAACCGGACGTCCATGCGTCATTCTTGGCATCTTCAAATGCCTGATAGACGGCGATATCGACGCGTTTCAGCATGGAGGTCAGGACGGAACCGGGATGCAGACCGTTCTGGTTGCTGTCGACGCCGATGCCGAGCTTGCCGCTGTCGGCCGCTGCCTGCAGCACGCCGATGCCGGTGCCGCCCGCCGCGTGATAGACGACGTCCGCACCGCGGTCGAACTGCGACTTGGCCAGTTCACCGCCCTTGACCGGATCGTTCCAGGCCGCGCCCGTCGTACCGGTCATGTTCTCGAAGATTTCCGCGTCGGAATTCACGGACAGGACGCCCTGCTTGTAGCCGCAGGAGAACTTGCTGATCAGCGGAATGTCCATGCCGCCGATAAAACCGACCTTGCCGGTTTCAGAGGCCATCGCCGCCATCATGCCGACAATGTAGGAGCCTTCCTGCTCCTTGAAGAGGATGGAGCGCACGTTCGGCAGATCCACGACCATGTCGACGATGGCGAACTGGGTGTCCGGAAATTCCTTGGCGACCTTTTCCACGGCATTGGCCTGAGAGAAGCCGATGGCGACGATCGGGTTCATGCCGCGTTTGGCGAAGTTACGCAGCGCCTGCTCACGCTGGCTGTCGTTCTGAATTTCGAAATCGCGGAATTCGATACCGGTGTCTTCCTTGAACTTTTCAGCGCCGTTATACGCGCCCTCGTTGAAGGACTTGTCGAAACGGCCGCCCAGATCGTAGAGAACGGCCGGCTGGATATCCGCCGCTGCCGCGCTCAAGGCTGACAAAGCCAGTCCGGCAAGCGCCGTGCCGATGGTTAGAAACTTTTTCACGTGTATGTCCTCCGACATGCGGGGGCCCGCCTTTGGCCGGCCCGTTTCCCCTCGTGGCCCAGCCGCGTCATGCGGACTGTGCCAGTTGCAATCCGGCCCGTGTGCTCAGAGCCCTCGCAAGGGTCTCGTCGGTCACGAGGTCGGTAATGACACCGGTGCGCAGGGCTGCAAGCGTGGCGTCCACCTTGCTTTCCCCGCCCACCAGCGCAATCACGCGGCTGCCGCGCACTTCATCGAAGTGCAGCCCGACGGCACAATCGCCGAGCGTATCGGGCGCCAGTTTTCCGTCAAGCGTCAAGAACCGGCCCATCAAATCACAGACAGCGCCGACTGACAGCAATTCTTCCTGTTCCTGTTTCGAAATCATGCCACGCCGCACGAGGTGGCCTTCATTTTCCACCGAACCGATACCGACCAGAAAGGCGTCGGATCCGCCGGCGCGCGCCATGAGGTCCTGCACGCTGCGCTGGGTCAGGAACATCGCCTTCTCGTCCCGGTTTTCGGCGAAATAGGGCACGGGCAGATAATAACCGACCCCGCCGGTGCGTTCCTGCATCTTCTGAATGATATCGTAGGGGTTGGCGGCAAGCGTGCGGGTCAGAGAACCGCAGATCGACATGATTTCCAGATCCGGGCGGGTAATCTTGGGCAGCGCCTCGACCGTGGCCGTGAGCGTACGCCCCATGCCGACGCCAAGACGGGTGAGGTTCGATCCGCTCAGGAGAGCCGCCAGGAACTGCGCCCCGGAGGCGGCAACCGCCCGCACGGCGCTGTCATCGTCGCCGCCGCCGAGATCCGGCGCGATGATGCAATTCGTCAGATGAAACCGATCGGTGAGTTCATTTTCCAGCTTCAGGCATTCCATCGGCCGGCCATCGACCTGGAATTTCACATATCCGGCCTTCTGGGCATGGGCGATCAGGCGGTGAACCTTTGCCGGCGACACCCCGAGCTGAGAGGCGATCTCTCCCTGCGTCCGGCCGCCCACAAAGGAAAGCCAGGCCGCCCGGATAGCCATATGAGTTGTCCAGTCGTCGTCGCGAACCTGCATTCCGCCTCGACACCTTCCCTTGAAATTGGCCCCTGAAACCGGCCCATGAAACCGACCCGTGAAACCGGCACCTGTAACCAGCCGTGTCCACCGGAAACAATGCCGGTCACTGCCGCCTGAGCCTTGCTCCGTTTTGAAGCTTTTTTGTTCCTGCCAGGCGATTCTGCGAAAGAGTCGCCTGAAAAATTCTTCACCAAGTGATAATTTCTTCAGATCATGACCAGCCGCAACGCTGGCGTCAACCTTAAAAAATGCCGAATTTCCAGACGCATGATGCTTTTCTAGGCAAATTTCTTGCCCGCATACCAGATAAGCGGATTCGGCAATTTTTGCCGGGCAGACGGCGAAAAACGGCGGAACGCGGCATTTCCTGCCTAGCAATCCGGTATTTTATTCCTATCTGTGAATAACATGCACTCCGTGCGCATTTGATTTTGCCAGATAAATTCTATTCGGCTACGTTTGGCATGTAGCTTGCTAAGTAAATCATCATGCTCAACCAAGGCATTCACAATGCCTACGTAGGAATCACAAGGAACGAAAAGCAAAGAAATACAATAACAAAATAATTTGGGGAGACGTAACAACCCAGCCGCAAGGCTGTCGTTAAGGAGAAAAACAATGCGTCTCGACTTATCAAAACTGTGTGCACTCGCGTTTACGAAATTACTGTCTCTTTTCTGTGCGGTCTTTCTACTCACCGCACCTTCAGTCGCGCGGGATTACCGTCCGGCTCTGATTGCCTCATCGCAATATGCGTATGATCCGGCCAGCGAAGTGGACGTCGAACTCGTCCTGGCCGTCGACATCTCTCAGTCCATGGATACAGAAGAACAGGAAGTCCAGCGTGCCGGCTATGTGGCTGCCCTGACCTCCCAGGAATTCCTAGATGCCATTCAGGTCGGTCCGATCGGGCGGGTAGCGGTCACCTACATGGAATGGGGCGGCGTCGATGAACATTTCATCGTCGCCGAATGGACCGTCATCCGGGATGCCGGCTCGGCCTCCCATTTCGCTTCCAAGATCGCGGAGGCCCCCTTGCGGCAGGTCCAGCGCACCTCGATTGCCTCGGCACTGGAGAAATCCGTTCATCTGGTGCAGAACAATCAGTATATGGGCCTTCGCCAGGTCATCGACATTTCCGGAGACGGGCCAAACAACCAGGGCGGGTCTGTCACGGAAATGCGCGACCGCATGGTTGCGTCAGGCGTGACCATCAACGGCCTGCCACTGATGATGAAATCCAACAAGAACACCTGGCAGGCCATGCTCAATCTCGACCATTATTACGAGGACTGCGTGATCGGCGGTCCGGGTTCCTTCGCCATCCCGGTACGGTCGCAGGAAGGCTTTGCCGACGCGATCCGCATGAAGCTGGTGATGGAAATCGCCGGACTGACGCTGCCACAGCCCGAGCCTTATCTGCACAAGGTTGCCGGCCGCGAACCGATCCGCTGCAACCTGTTCGATTGAGAGCCGCGTCTTCTCCTTGATACCAAAGAGCGTTGATTATGACTCATCTGACCGGTTTTAGAGGATTTTAGGCCAGGAGCCCGTCGCAGCGCGATGCGGGGTATCGGACAAGACGTGCGACACCGTCCGAAAGCCCTCTAAAACTGGCCTCCGGCGGGCCATTCCCACCCGCCGGACTTCGTTGCGTTACTTGTCGGCCAACCAGGCCGTGATGCGCAACGCGCCTCACCGGCGACCGGGAATGACCCATCAGATGGGTCATAATCAATGCTCTTTGGTATAATTTCCCTGCCGCGTTCCCTGCCGGAGCGCGGCATTTTTCCGTTGCCGCTCCGGACGCTCCGGTAGCGCTTTTCGCCGTCGCAGCCTCTTGCCCCCGGCATTTTACGTATATTCGGCCATCTTCCTTTGCCTAAAGCGCTTTGAACGGCTAAACACATCCGGCCGTTGTTGCCTTCGCAAAAAGAGGATCCTCGATGCCCTCCAAGCCTACGCTCGCGCTCATCGCGCATGACGCCAAAAAGGATGCCATGGTTGAATTTGCCCGGCGGCATCTGGACAAACTGGAGGATTTCAACCTGGTTGGAACCGGGACGACCGGCGGACGCATACAGGAGGCCTTCCCCGGCCTGGAGATCACCCGGCTGAAAAGCGGCCCGCTCGGCGGCGACCAGCAGATCGGCGCCATGATCGCCGACGGCAAGCTGCAGGGGCTGCTGTTTTTTGTCGATCCGCTTTCGCCGATGCCGCACGATGTCGATGTGAAAGCCCTGATGCGCCTGGCGCTGGTCTATGACCTGCCGATGGCGCTCAATCCTTCGACGGCGGACATCCTTCTGCGCTCGGCCCGCCTCACCGGCCTCAAGACAAGTTCCCAGACCCCGGAAGTGGGTACCTTCGCATCATGAGTTTTCCGGCAATTTCAAACTCCTTCGCCTATCCTGTTCTGGTGGCCGATATCGGCGGCACCAACGCCCGGTTTGCCCTGGTGGACGGCCCGGACGCGCCGACCCGCATGTGTGGAAAGACGGCGACCGCCGGCCATCCCGACATTTCATCGGCCATCCGCAACGCGGTTTTGCCGGGGACGAATTTTACACCCAGAACCGCCATAATCGCCGTGGCCGGTCCGGTGACCGGCGATGTCATTCCGCTGACCAATGCGGCCTGGGTGATCGAACCATTGAAGATGATCGCCGATCTCGGCCTGCAGCAGGTCGTTGTGCTGAATGATTTTGAAGCTCAGGCGCTTGCGCTTCCGGCCTACAGCGGCAACGACGTCGAGCAGATCGGACCGGGCGCCATCCGCGAAGCCACCGCGAAATTCGTGCTCGGCCCGGGAACGGGCCTCGGCGCAGCCGCGATGATCCATGCTTCCGACACCTGGGTTCCCGTTCCCGGAGAAGGCGGGCATGTCGAACTCGGTCCGGTCACACCCGAAGATTTCGAGATCTGGCCGCATATCGAAAGGGTCGGTGGCCGTATTGGCGCCGAGCAGCTTCTGAGCGGGACCGGTCTGCCGCGCCTTGCGCGGGCGGTGGCCCGCCACATGCGCACCGAGCGCACCTTCGAAACGCCGTCCAGCATCACCGCCGCCGCGCAGGACAACGATCCCGTCGCGGTCAAGACCCTGGAAGTGTTCGTGCGTTGCCTCGGCCGGGTCGCCGGGGATCTGGCGCTCACCGTCCTCGCCCGGGGCGGGGTTTATCTGACCGGCGGCATAACACCCAGGATCACCCGGTTCCTGACCGACGGCGGGTTCCGGGCCGCCTTCGAGGCGAAAGCGCCGCACGAGGCGCTGATGGCCAAGATCCCGACCTTCATCGTTCGCCACCCGAACCCGGCGCTGGAAGGCCTGGTGGCCTTCGCCAAGATGCCGGATGCCTTTGCCGTCGACATGCAGGGCCGGCATTGGAGAAGCGCTGCTTCGCAGACCTGATGCGATGGTGAGCGTTCCCGCCTTCGCCGCCCCTCTGCCGATTGACGGTGTCCTTCAGGACCTTCTCGACACGCTGGACCGCCGCCCCAACGCGGTTCTGGTGGCCGAGCCCGGCGCCGGCAAGACGACGCGTGTTCCGCTCGCGCTGCTGGGCGCGCCGTGGCGGCAGGACGGGAAAATCCTGGTGCTGGAACCAAGACGCCTCGCCGCCCGGGCCGCCGCCCGGCGCATGGCCGGGGAACTGGGCGAGCGTGCGGGCGAAACCGTCGGTTACCGGGTGCGCATGGAAAGCAAAGTCAGCGCCCGGACCCGGATAGAGGTCATCACCGAAGGCGTGTTCACCCGGCTCATTCTGGACGATCCGGAACTGACCGGTGTCGCCGCCGTCCTGTTCGACGAATTCCACGAGCGCTCGCTCGACGGCGATCTCGGTCTGGCCCTTGCGCTCGACGTGCAATCGGCCCTGCGCGAAGACCTCCGCCTTCTGCCGATGTCGGCAACACTGGACGCCGCGGCGATTTCGACCCTCCTGGGCGACGCGCCGGTGATAGAGAGCAAGGGGCGGAGTTTCCCCGTCGAGACCCGCTATCTCGGCCGCACGCCGAATACGCGCATCGAACCGCAGGTCGCCCGCGCAATTCAGCAGTCCATCGCCGCGGACGGCGGTTCCCTTCTGGTTTTCCTGCCGGGTCAGGGCGAGATCCGGCGCACCGCCGATCTGCTCGCCGGAAAGGTTCCCGGCAACTGCGTCATCGCGCCCCTTTACGGCGGTCTCGACGCCAGGGCGCAGGATGAGGCGATCCGGCCCGCCCGGCCGGGTACACGCAAGATCGTTCTTGCCAGCGCCATCGCGCAGACCTCGTTGACCATCGAAGGTGTCAGGGTGGTTATCGACAGCGGGCTGGCGCGGGTGCCGAGATACGAGCCGCAAACCGGCCTGACCCGGCTGGAAACCGTGCGCGTGTCGCGCGCCTCCGCCGACCAGCGGCGAGGCCGCGCGGGCCGGACGGAAGCCGGTGTTTGCTACCGGCTGTGGGACGAAGCCCAGACTGTCGCCCTGCCGCAGTCGGAAACACCGGAAATCCTGGAGGCCGATCTCACCGGCCTCGTTCTGGATCTAGCAGCCTGGGGCACCTGCGATCCGGACAGTCTTTGCTTCGCCGATCCACCGCCGCGCGCCGCCTGGGCGGAAGCCAGAGCGCTGCTGCAGGATCTGCACGCGCTCGATGCCACGGGACGATTGACGGAACAGGGCAAAGCGCTCGCGGATCTTCCGCTGCACCCGAGGCTCGCGCATATGGTGCTGGAAGGCGTGAAACAGAACCTCGGTCACACGGCCGCGCTGATCGCTCTGCTTCTCTCCGAACCCGGCCTCGGCGGACGCGATCCAGACATCCGCGTCCGTCTGCAGGCGCTTCGCCATGACAAGAGCCAACGGGCGAAGGATGGCCGCACCCTTGCCGAACGCTGGCTGAAACAGGCCCGGGACTCCGGTCGCGAAGTCGATATCGAAAGCGCCGGCATGCTTCTGGCGCTCGCCTATCCAGATCGTATCGCGCAAGCCCGCGGCCAGACCGGCCGTTTCCGCCTCGCCAACGGCCGGGGGGCCGAGCTTGAGCCTTCGCACGGACTTGCGGCGGAGCCCTTCCTGACCGTGGCCGACATCCAGGGCAAGGCGGCCAGCGGCCGCATCCAGCTTTGCGCCCCGATCACCAGGGCCGAGATTGAAGAGCTTTTCGCCCCGGACATCGCCGAAGAGGAAGAGGTGCAGTTGACCGGCGACGGAGCCCTCAAGGCGCGGCGCGTGCGGCGCTACAAAGCCGTCGAGCTTCAGGCCGTGCCGGTCAAGGCTTCCGACCCCGAGGCAATTGCAAGAGCGCTCACCGCAGAAATTCGCCGCCGTGGCGTCGCTAGACTTCCGTGGAACAAGGACCAGGAGCGACTGCGCAGGCGCGTTGCCTACACCCGCCACAACGGCGCGGCCGATCTGCCGGATCTTTCGGACGGTGCGCTGACTGAAAGCCTGGAAACCTGGCTTGAGCCCTTTCTGGCAGGCTGCACCAGCGTCTCTGCGATAGACGCCGGCCTGCTCGGGACAGCCTTGTCGGCCCTGCTGCCCTATGACGCCACCGCACAGCTCGATGCGCTCGCCCCTTCCCACTTCACAGCGCCGACAGGAAGCCGGGTGCCGATAGATTATGGCGCGGCGGCCGGTCCGACGCTTTCGATCCGCGTGCAGGAACTCTTCGGCCTCAAGGACCACCCCAGCGTCTGCGGAGGACGGCTGCCGCTTATCCTGGAACTGCTCTCCCCCGCCCAGCGCCCGATCCAGATCACCCGGGACCTGCCGGGTTTCTGGGCGGGGTCCTGGTCGGACGTGAAGGCGGACATGAAGGGACGCTATCCAAGACACCTCTGGCCGGACGACCCGACAGTTGCAGAGGCAACGCGGCGGGTGAAGCCACGAGGCAACGTCAGATCCTAAAAAGAATTCTCAACACACCGCTTGATCCAAAAGCGAAAATAGTCTCGAGAGACAAAAAAGAAGAGAAAAAGATTCGCACATCTAGGTATTTTGCTGTTGTATTTCCCATATGGAAAACCAACGACCACCATTGCCATCTTGCATTCGATTCCGAAAGCCACAGTTGATCAGTGGGTTGAAATTCCGGCTGACGAATACGTTTCGATTCAGCTTACGAGAAAAGATATCGACAACCTTTTTTTCTCAATAAATCATATGGTTACCTCTCAAGACGCTTTGCAAGATGCGCTAACTGCATACAGCAACGGCGAGCTAGAACGAGCCAATGAGAGAATGGACGCATCGCGAAGAAGTTCAATCGAAAGTGTAAACGCACTACGCGGACTGATGACTTCGTTGATGTCCAGTGCCCTAAAAAACAGGGGCGAAGTTACATGACGGATTCAAATATTGACCCGGACGCTTACGAACCCAATGTAACACATGAATTAATGGACCGCCTCGGTGAGCGTTCATTTAGTGATGTTGGACCACTTAGGTCCGGAGACGGTGGAGACGGTGGTATGAGTGATCTTGTCGCACGTGTAGCCTCTCTAGAGGCTCACACAGAAAATATTAAGACTAACATTGGAGAAATTCGGCCTGATCTTAAGAACGTTCGCGAAAGACTGCCAAAACTCGAAGAAAAAGTTAGCCACCCTCCGTCAAAAGGGTATATTTTTACCGTTGTAATGACCGCAATAGCCTTAATTACTGCAGTAATAGCCTACCAAGACAAAATTCAAACCATGCTTGGCTTAACGGTGACGTCGCCCTAGTGACCGCTTCGCGGTTTACCCCCATCCCTAACCTTTGCCCACAAGGGAGAAGGGGATAAAACCAATTGCGCGGCAAATGCCTGATCAATCATCAGGCTACAGCACCCCTACAAACATCATCCCTCAATCGTCGGACGCCGCCACCAGGCTGGCGTTGCCGCCCGCGGCGGCCGTGTTGATCGAGACGACCTGTTCCAGGGCGAACCGGGTCAGGTAGGCCGGGCCGCCGGCCTTCGGGCCGGTGCCGGAGAGGCCGGAGCCGCCGAAGGGCTGGGTGCCGACGACTGCGCCGATGGTGTTGCGGTTGACATAGACATTGCCGACGGACAGCCGGTCGACGACCTTTTTGACCGTCGCGTCGATGCGGCTGTGGACGCCGAGCGTCAGGCCGTAACCGGTGGCGGCGATCTGATCGAGCACCTTGTCGATGTCCTTCGCCTTGTAGCGCACGACATGCAGGACGGGCCCGAAGACCTCGCGCGTCAGGGCGCTGGACGTATCCAGCTCGATGATATGCGGAGCCACCCAGGACCCGTTGGCGAGCGGTCTTGATGGCGTCTCACCGGCATAGCGCAGGGTCTGGCTTTCCCGCATGTCATCGATATGGGCAACAATGGCATCGCGGGCCTCCTCATCGATGACCGGACCGATATCGGTGGACGGCAGGCGCGGGTCATCCAGTTTCAGCTCCTTCGCGGCGCCTTCCAGCATCCGCAGCAGAGGGTCGGCAACGTCTTCCTGAACATAGAGAAGCCGCAGGGCCGAGCAGCGCTGCCCGGCGGAGCGGAAGGCAGACATCATGACATCGTCGCAGACCTGTTCCGGCAGGGCGGTCGCATCGACGAGCATGGCGTTGATGCCGCCGGTTTCGGCGATCAGCGGGACAATCGGGCCGTTCTTGGCGGCAAGCGTCCGGTTGATCGCCCAGGCGGTTTCCGTCGATCCGGTAAAGGCGACGCCGGCCACGGCGGGATGAGAGGTCAGCGCGGCGCCGATATCGCCTTCACCGGGAACCAGCAGGAAGGCATCTTCGGGAATGCCGGCCATATGCATCAGTTTTGCGGTCTCGAAGGCAATCAGCGGCGTCTGCTCGGCGGGTTTGGCCACGACGGCATTGCCGGCGACAAGCGCAGCGCTGACCTGGCCCAGAAAGATCGCCAGCGGGAAATTCCACGGCGAAATGCAGACGAACACACCGCGCCCGCGATGGCGGTGGCGGTTTTCCTCGCCGGTCGGCCCGGGCATCAGATGCCCTTCCCCGAAAAGCTTGCGGGCTTCGCCGGCGTAATAGCGGCAGAAATCGACCGCTTCACGGATCTCCGCAATGCCATCGGTCAGGCATTTGCCGCCCTCCATCGCCAGGATTGCCATCAGCCGATCGCGGTTTTCCTCCAGAAGGTCGCCGAGCCTGTCCAGCGCGGCGGCGCGCTCGTTGACCGGCCGGCGCGACCAGGTCTCAAAGCCTTTCAGCGCGACGTCGACGGCCTTGCGTGCGGTCTCCACATCCGCGAAGCGAACCGTGCCAACCTTCGTACTGCCGTCCATCGGCGCAAAGACCGGATGGGCGTCGCCCGATGCGGACAGACCCGCACCGAGCGGACCGGCCTCGGTAAACGGCGCGGTGAACGCGGCCATGCCCGTCACCAGCGCATTGCGTTCCGCAGAACAGCCGAACTCAAGGCCCTTCGAATTGCGGCGGCTCTCTCCGTAAAGATCTCCGGGCAGCGGTATCGACCGGTTGATCGCATGATCGCCGTTTTCGAGAATTTTGGCAGGACGTTTCAGCAGATCCCGGACAGGAACCGAGGCGTCGCCCACGATGGTGACGAAAGAGGAGTTGGCGCCGTTTTCCAGCAGGCGGCGGACGAGATAGGCCAGCAGGTCCTTGTGTCCACCGACCGGAGCATAGATGCGGCACGGGAACCCGTCGCGCTCGCAGACCGACTTGTAGAGGCTTTCGCCCATGCCATGCAGGCGCTGGAATTCATAGCCTTGCGCGGAATTTCCCGAAAGCTCGATGATCTGGGCGACGGTCAGGGCGTTATGCGTCGCGAATTGCGGATAAAGCACGTCCCGGGCCGCCAGCATGCGCTTCGCACAGCACAGATAGGCAAGGTCGGTCGCCGCCTTGCGGGAGAAGACCGGATATCCGTCGGCGCCGTTTTCCTGGGCGTGCTTGATTTCCGTATCCCAGTAGGCGCCCTTTACCAGGCGCACCATCATTCTGCGGCCTGTCTTGCGGGCGGCATCCACCAGCCAGTCGATAACTTCCGGGCTGCGTTTCTGGTAAGCCTGCACCGCCAGACCGAAGCCCTCCCAGTCTTTCGTGACTGGATCGTCAAGCAGGGCTGCGATCACGTCGAGAGAGATTTCCAGACGGTCGGCTTCTTCGGCATCGATCGTGAAATTGAGATCGCGGTCCCGGGCCATCCGCGCCAGCTCGCGCAGCTTCGGCAGCAGTTCGTCGCGCACCCGTTCCCCCTGAACCGCCTGGTAGCGCGGGTGAAGGGCCGACAGCTTGACCGAAATGCCCGGCCGGTCCGGCAGTGGCTTGTCGCCCGCGGCCTTGCCGATTGCCTCGATGGCTTTTGCATAGGACTGGAAATAACGCTCTGCATCTGCGGCCGTGCGCGCGCCCTCGCCGAGCATGTCGTAGGAATAGCGATACCCCTTGGCTTCCTGTGTCCTGGCGCGATCCAGCGCCTTCTGGATGGTTTCGCCAAGCACGAACTGGTGTCCGAGCAGGTGCATCGCCTTGCGGGTCGCCAGGCGCACCGTCGGCATTCCCATGCGCTTGACCAGGCTGGAAAGAACGCTCTGCGGTGTGTCGCCCGGGTGCAGAAGCCGGGAGGTGATCCCCAGTGCCCATGAGGAGGCCGACACCAGCCAGGTATCGGACTTGTGGCCGGAGGACGGATCGTCGAACCGGGCGGCTGCCAGCTTGTCCTCGATCAGCTTGTCTGCAGTCACGGCGTCCGGCACGCGCAGCAGCGCTTCCGCCAGAACCATCATCGCCAGACCCTCGCGCGTCGTCAGACCGAACTCGCGCATGAAATCTTCCACACCGCCGAGTCCGACCTGGACGGAGCGCATGTCCTGGATATAACCGCGCGCGCGCTGGTCGATCAGTTTTTCCACCACGGGATCGCCCGCCGCTTCGTGCAGCAGCGCCTCGATCAGCGTCCTGTCATCGGGGGCATAGGCGGCACGGAACGGCATCAGATCCGCATTTTCGATCGGCGTCACGGGAGCGGCGGCAGAAATCATGAAAACCTCCAAAACGGCACCATGGAAGACCTGGGCATCACATTCCGCTACAATACCGGATTTCTCATGGGGATTTTCCCTGTTGTTTCTTCTATTGGCGGGCTATCAACTATTAAACTTATTCTGAATAGAGATTTCCACCATGCTCGATCCCGTTGACCGGAAAATTCTGAGAGTTCTGCAGCAGGACGGACGTATCACCAACACGGACCTTTGCGAACGGGTGAACCTTTCGGCGACGGCCACGGCGGAGCGGATGAAGCGGCTGGTGCGGGAAGGCTATATCGAGCACTTCTCCGCCAGTCTCGATCCGAGGAAAGTCGAGCGGGGCCTGCTTGTCTTTGTCGAAATCCGGCTGGAGCGGACATCGCCGGAGATCTTCGACTCCTTCAAACACGCCGTCGAGCGCGCACCAGATATTCTGGAGTGCCACATGGTGGCGGGTGGCTTCGACTATCTGGTGAAAAGCCGGGTGAAAGACATGGAGGCCTACCGCGCTTTCCTGTCGGATGTGGTGCTGGCGCTACCCGGCGTCCGGGAAACCCATACCTATGCGGTCATGGAAGAGATCAAGGACACGCATATCCTGCCGGTGTGAATACGGAAGAGGTGATACGAGACCGGACGGGATGAGCGCGCGGGCGTCCGGAGCGCATGCGTTCACAAAGCATTGTCTTGACCGTGTCATGCCGCCCGCGCAAGGGACTGACAACACTTCAGGAGGAAAAACAATGTCTCGACTGCTCGCTGCCGGACTTGGCCTGTTTTTGATACTGCTGACACCTTTTCAGACCTTTGCGCAGGACGGCGAGCCTTCCCCCGAGTGGCAGGCCACGCTGCAAGAGGCCAAAGGCCAGACCGTCTATTTTCATGCCTGGGGCGGCGAGCCGCGCATCAATGCCTTCATTGCCTGGGCCGGCCGAGAGGTCGAGCGGGATTTCGGTGTGCGCGTCGTCCATGTGAAGGTCAGCGACACGGCGAGCGTGGTGTCGCAGGTGCTGACCGAAAAATCGGTCGGCAAGACTTCCGGCGGTGCCGTCGATCTCATCTGGATCAACGGCGAGAACTTCGCCTCCATGAAAGAGAACGACCTGCTGGCCGCGCCCGGTTGGGCGCAAACCCTGCCCAACTGGCGCTATGTCGATGTAGAGAACAAACCGACCGTGGTCATCGACTTCACCGTGCCGACGGAGGGCCGGGAAAGTCCCTGGGGCATGGCCAAGCTGGTCTTCATGCATGACAGCGCCCGGCTGCAAACACCGCCGGCAACGCTTGAAGAACTGCTCGCATTCGCAAAAGACAATCCCGGCCGTTTTGCCTATCCGCAACCGCCGAATTTCCATGGCACGACGTTCCTGAAACAGGTTCTGGTCGAAACGATCGCGGACCGGGATCTCCTGTCGAAGCCGGTCAGCGAAGCGGATTTCGACGGCGCCACCGCGCCGCTGTTTGCCTATCTGGACGCATTGAACCCGGTGCTCTGGCGCCAGGGAAAGGCCTTCCCCAAGGACGCCGCGCATTTGCGCCGGCTTCTGGCGGACGGTGAACTGGACATCGCCTTCTCCTTCAATCCGGGAGACGCAGCCGCCGCAATTGCCAACGGGGAATTGCCGCCGAGCGTGCGCAGCTTCGTTCTGGACGGTGGCACGATCGGCAATACGCATTTCGTCGCGATCCCTTTCAACAGTTCCAGTCAGGAAGGTGCGAAGGTCTTCGCCGATTTCCTGCTTTCGCCGATGGCCCAGGCCCGCAAGCGCGACCCGGAGATCTGGGGCGATCCGACCGTGCTGAACGTGGCGGGTCTGCCGGCGAACGAAAAAGCCCTGTTCGAGACACAGGATCTCGGCCCGGCCGCGCTTTCGCCGCAGGATCTCGGGCCGGTGCTGCCGGAGCCGCATCCCAGTTGGGTCAGCGCGCTGGAGAATGCCTGGACCGCCCGTTACGGCGCCAGATAGGTGAGCTCCCTTGCCGAAAACTGACGGCCTTCCGGACGTTCCGACCGTCCTTGTGACCACCCTGCTGGCAGGGCCGGTTCTGGCCGGTCTCGCAGGCACCGTGTTGCCCGCCTTCGGCTATCTGCCTGTGCTTGGCCATGACTCCTTCTCGGGCGATCCGTTCCGCAAACTGTTTTCAATGCCGGGACTGACGACCTCCGCCGCGCTCAGTTTCAGCACCGGCCTTGCCGCCTCTGTCGCGTCGCTGGCAATTGTCCTCCTCTTCACCGCCGGCTGGGCCGGAACGGACACTTTCCGGCGGCTGACGCGGTTCCTGTCGCCGCTCCTGTCGGTGCCGCATGCGGCCGCTGCCATCGGACTTGCCTTCCTGATCGCCCCCTCCGGATTTCTGGTCCGCCTGATCTCGCCCTGGGCGACGGGCTGGACCCGTCCGCCGGATATCCTGATCCCGGGCGACCCTTACGGTCTTGCCATGACGGTGGGACTGGTGGCCAAGGAGGTTCCGTTTCTTTTCCTGATGACGCTTGCCGCCCTGAACCGGCCCCATGTACAGGAGTATCTCAAGGCCGGCGCGAGCCTCGGCTACGGCCGCATGGCCACGTTCTTCAAGGTCGTCCTGCCGCAGATCTATCCGCTGATCCGCCTGCCGGTGCTGGCGGTGATCGCCTATGCCACCTCGGTTGTCGATGTGGCCGTGATCCTGGGCCCGACGACACCGCAGCCCCTGGCGCCGCGGCTGGTAGGCTGGATGAACGATCCGGATCTGTCCCTGCGCCTGATGGCCTCGGCCGGAGCGCTGCTTCAACTTCTGCTCAGCGCAAGCGCGCTTCTTGTCTATCTGCTGCTCGAAACGCTCGCCGGATCCTGCCTGCGCACGCGCTTCTCCAACGGCCGCCGCCACCCGCGTGAGACCCCAGGCAGGGTGTTCAGTCTCCTGCCGATGCTGCTGATCGTTGCCGCCATGAGCCTTTCCGTGGCGCTTCTGGGAGTGTGGTCGCTGGCGAAATCCTGGTGGTTTCCCGCAAGCCTGCCGCAGGCATGGAGCCTTGGCCGCATGCTGGACGCCCTCAAATCGGGAGGCCCGAGCCTTGGCGCGACACTGGTCATCGCCTGCGGCGCGGCCGCCATTGCAACCGCCCTGACGCTCTGGCTGCTGGAAGCGCGGGGCAACGCCAGGAGGCGCGAGACCGGACGGATGAAGGCGCTGATCTTCCTGCCTCTTCTGCTTCCGCAGATCGGCTTTCTCTTCGGCCTGCAGATGTTCTTTCTGCTTGCCGGGCTGAGCGGCACGCTGACGGGCGTGCTGCTTGCCCATCTGATCTTCGTCTTTCCCTATGCGTTTCTGGCCCTGAGCGATCCGTGGAACCGGCTCGACCCGCGCTACGCGAAGGCCGCCCGCTCCACCGGCGCAAGCCGGGCGCGGGTATTCTTCCAGATCCAGTTGCCTCTGCTGCTGCGCCCGGTTCTGGTGACCTTCGCGGTGGCCGCCGCGGTTTCCACCGGACAGTACCTGCCGACACTGATGATCGGCGCGGGGCGGGTCGTGACGGTCACGACGGAAAGCGTCGCCCTTGCGAGCGGCGGCAGCCGCCAGATCGCCGCCCTCTACGCCCTCCTGCAGCTGATCGTCCCGCTCGCGGGGTTCAGTCTCGCCGCGCTTGTTCCGGCGCTGGCCTTCAGGAATCGCGCCGCCATGCGGCTGGAAAGGTAACACTCGCACATGTCCTCCAGCGATCGCATATCCGGCCTTGTTCTTGAAAATGTCGTTATCCGGCTCGGCGGGCTGCCGCTGCTGGACATCGATTGCCGGATCCTTCCGGGTTCGGTGCTGACGATCATGGGGGAAAGCGGCAGCGGAAAATCCAGTCTGCTGGATTTTGTCGCCGGTTTCCTGAAGCCCGACTTCCGGGCGGAGGGACGGGCGCTGCTGAACGGCCGCGATCTGACATCCCTGCCCGCTCAGGACCGGCAAATCGGACTGATGTTCCAGTCCCCCCTGCTGTTTCCGCACATGTCCGTTCTGCAGAACCTGATGTTCGCCCTGCCCGCTACATGCAGGCGCCGGCAGGATCGGCAGGACCTGGCCGAACGCGCTCTGGCCGACGTCGGCCTCGCAGGCTTCGGTAAACGGGATCCGGCAACTCTGTCCGGCGGACAGCAGACACGCGTTGCGCTGATGCGCACGCTGCTCGCCGAACCGAAAGCGCTTTTGCTGGACGAGCCGTTTTCCAGCCTCGACCGCACACGCCGGGCGGAAGTGCGGGAACTGGTTTTCGATCTGGCGCGGAAAAAGGGACTGCCCGTCCTGCTGGTCAGCCATGACGAAGAAGACGCCCGGGCGGCCGGTGGCGAGGTCCACCGGCTTGAGGCAGGCAAAGCCGGCAATGGCTTGGATTGTTGAGAAACCTTCAGCCCATCATCCCGGACGCAGCACAACGAAGATCCGGGATCGGGGAGCCGGGGTCTGTCGATAGAAACGCAAGTGCGACGGAAAAGGATTGTTGCTCACCGGTCCCGGCTCGCACTTCGCTTGGCCGGGATGACGACCGAAAGCGCAAGCCTTTGTCAGTAGTCTGAGTTGCAGACGGCTGTGCGCCAAGCTTTGCCGTGCGTGGCAGCCCCAGGAAACAGGATCACTCTGCCGCGTCGGCGGATTTGGCCTGGAGAAGCGAATACCTGTCGATGCCGATCCGTTCGATCAGGCCGAGTTCGGTTTCGAGATAATCGATATGGCTTTCTTCATCGCCGAGCAGCTTTTCGAACAGTTGCATGGAAATGTAGTCGCCAAGCTCGCGGCAGACCTCGCGCGCCTCGTGATACAGCGCCCGGGCCACATATTCGGCCGCAAGATCCCCTTCCAGGCATTCCTTGACCGACTGGCCGATGCGCAACGGGTCCAGGGTCTGCAGGTTCGGCAGCCCTTCCAGGAAGATGATCCGGTCCATGAGGTCCTGCGCATGCTGCCGCTCTTCCCCGGATTCCTCCAGTTCCTTGTCCGCCAGCTTGCCGAATCCCCAGTCGGCCAGCAATCTGGCATGGAGCCAGTATTGGCTGACAGCCGTCAGCTCGTGGCGAAGGGCCTTGTTCAGATAGTCGATAACGCGCGGTTCGCCTTTCATTTGGCCCTCTTCAATCTACCGGTTCACGGCCCGCTTGACCGGTTCGGTCCGCGCTTCCTTTTCGCTTGCTTCTTCAGACGCCTTTTGATGAATGATGTCAATGACGGCGGGAAAACAGCCACCGCATCTCGGACGGCAGCCCAGATGCCGGAACACGGCGCCCGGCGTCGGCAGTTTTCCGTTAGGGTCCGCACGCATTTCTTCCGCCGCTTCGCGAAGCTGCTTGTCAGACAGAACGTTACAGGAGCATATGATCATCGCAGGTTCCGGACCGCGTCCCTATCATTCGGACATATTGGCATTCAGGGATTTGTGCGCAATAACGAAACTCTACTATCTGAGTCAACTTTTTCCGAGTCCACCCGGACACGCCAGCAAGGATCCGAAATGACCGGCAAGGCCACCCAGGATGACCGTCCCACCCTCGTCTTGACAGGCGCCAGTCGCGGCATAGGCCATGCGACCGTAAAGCGCTTTTCCGCCGAAGGCTGGCGTGTGATCACCTGCTCCCGTTACGCCTTCTCGGACAAATGCCCCTGGCCGATGGGACCGGAGGACCATATTCAGGTCGATCTTTCCGATCCGGAAAATCTCGGGTTCGCCGTTCAGGAAATCCGCAAGCGGCTGGAAGCCAACGGCTCCAGGCTGAACGCCCTGGTCAACAATGCCGGCATCAGCCCGAAAGACCCGGAGGGAGAACGCCTCAATTCCCTCAACACCCCCATGCATGAATGGCGGACGGTCTTCCAGGTCAATTTTTTCGCGCCGATACTTCTGGGCCGGGGCCTGTTCAAGGAACTGAAAAACGCAAAAGGATCGGTGGTCAACGTGACATCCATCGCGGGCGGGCGGGTTCACCCCTTCGCCGGAACCGCCTATGCGACGTCCAAGGCCGCCCTTGCTTCCCTTTCCCGCGAAATGGCAACCGATTTCGGTCCCCACGGTATCCGGGTCAATGCGATCGCACCGGGCGAAATCGACACGTCGATTCTGTCTCCCGGCACCGAAAAACTGGTCGCCGACATACCTCTGCGCCGTCTCGGGCAACCGGCGGAGGTCGCCGATACGATCTTTTACCTGTGCTCGGACATGTCGTCCTATGTTACTGGTGCGGAAATACATATCAACGGCGGGCAGCATGTTTAGACCTGAAATCCAAGCCAGCCTACTATCGACGTAATTGCGTATGCTGCGCCGCATCAAATAATAGGAAATATTAACAGGGAGATCCGTGCGGAAGGACGGATATTTTTTCTGTAGTTTACCTAATATTCATGGACCCCGCGCAATAGTTGCAGAATATCAATGCTGGTCTTATGGCGCTGCGGGGACGAAATGCTACGGATTATGAAGATGCTGGTCGACTTGAAGTTCGGCTTCAAGGTCGGAGGCGGGTTTTTCGCCATTTTGCTGCTGACTGCCGTTGTCGGCGGCGTCGGTTTTCTGGCGGTCCACAATCTCTCGTCACTCTTTGTCGTCGCCGATCACTCGGCCAAGGTGGCCAACCAGGTCCAGGCGACATCGCTGAAGCGCGAGGAATTCCTCAACAACCCGACAGCTGAACTCGACGTTGCCGTCCGGCAGGAAATCGGCCAACTGAACGGGACCCTGGAGGAACTGAGCCACGACGTCTCAAATGACGACATTGCCCGGACTCAGGTCGAGCGAGCGCTGGACGCCGTGAAGGAATTCTCGGCAACCTTCGATCAGGTCGTCACCCAGACACAGCAACAGGCGGACCGTCTTGCGACGCTGCAGGAAAGCGCCGGCAATCTCGAAACTCTTGCGACGTCGATTTCCGAAGCGGTACTGGCCGAGGAAAAAAAGGTCAGCAGCGAGGTTTTCGCAGCCAACGGCACGCTCGACGACGCGAACACCATGCAACGGGGAGTCTTCGAGCTCCAGGAAGCCGTGGTGTCCATTCAGCTCGCCTATCTGAAGGGCAGCGGCTCGCTGGAAGGCGAAGCCCATGCGAAGGCCTTGAGCACCGCGGAAGACATGGTCGCCCAGACCAAGGAAATGGGTTACCGGAAGATCGCGGGTGTCCAGAGCAAGAGCGTTTCCAAACTCTCGGGACAGGCCAACAAGCTGAGCAAGGCAATCGCCAAGCTTTCCGAGGATCTCGGATTTGCGGAGGCCTATGAGGCCAGGACGGCGGTCGGCACCTCCATCGAGGCGATGATGGAAATCGCGCGCGATATCCGCATGCAGGCCAATACAGCCGTGAGCGAGTCCAAGGCCACCGCGCTGACCGCGAACACCCGCCTTGCCAGTATCCGCGGGATTGCCGAAAAGGCGGACACTCTCAAGGAGCTCGCAATCAAGGCGCAAAAGGAAACCCTGAACCTCTTCGGCCAGTTCGGACTGGACGATCCCGCGCCCGCGGAAGCCCAGATCGCCGCGCTCGCCGCTCTTGAAGAGGAGATGGTTTCCTTCGCGAAGCTCCTGCCGTCCACGGCGGATGCCATCAACGAAATTCCGGTATCGGTCGCCACCTTCGACAGGGCCTTCAAGGAAATGCTGATGGCGCAGTCCGATCTGCATGAGAAACGCAAGCAGCTTGACACCCTGACCGGTCAGGTGAGCGAAGAAATCGCCGGCATATCCGCTTCGCAGTCCACCGCAGCCTCCGCCGCCGCCGCTTCCGCGGAAATGCAGATCATGATCACCATCCTGCTGGCCATCGCGGGTGGTGTCGGCCTGGCATTCGTGTTGAACCTTGCCATCACCCGTCCGATCCAGACGATCACAAACGTGATGGACCGGCTGGCCAACGGCGACAATGAAGTCGAGATACCGGGCATCGACCGGGGCGACGAGATCGGCAACATGAGCCGCACCGTGCAGGTGTTCCGCGACAACGCCGTGGAAAGGTCGCAGCTGCAAGACCAGAATGCCCGCGAGGAAGCCGCCCGGCAGGAGCGTCAGCAGCGCATCGACGGCCTGATCCAGTCCTTCCGTGCAACAGCCGAGGAAGCTCTCGGGTCGGTCGAACTGACCGCCGGAGGTCTCGATTCGACAGCCCGTGCCCTGACGGAAATCGCCCGCGACAGCGCCGGATATGCCAGCGAAACCCAGCAATCCTCCAACGACACAACCAACAACGTCCAGACCGTTGCAAGCGCGGCGGAAGAACTCGCGGCATCGATCGGCGAGATCTCGCGCCAGGTCGCCCAGACCACCGAAATCGTCGACAAGGCAACCACCGGTACACGGATCACCAACCAGAAGGTCGAGGGCCTTGCGGAAGCAGCCACCAAGATCGGCGAGGTCGTCACGCTCATTCAGGCCATCGCCGAGCAGACCAACCTTCTGGCGCTGAACGCGACCATCGAAGCGGCGCGCGCCGGTGAAGCCGGCAAGGGCTTCGCGGTGGTCGCCGCGGAAGTCAAGGAGCTGGCAACCCAGACTTCCAAGGCAACCGAGGAAATCAGCTCGCAGATCACCGAGATCCAGAACGCGACCAAGGAATCCGTTGTCGCGATCGGCGAGATCGCCGAGACCATGACCGAGGTCAACACCTACACCACGGCAATCGCCTCCGCCGTCGAACAGCAGGGCGCCGCCACCGCCGAGATTTCGCAGAACGTGCAGCGCGCGGCGGAGGGAACCAGCGCGGTCTCCTCCTCCATGAACCAGCTGTCCCAGGCGGTCGACCAGACTTCGTCCTCCGCCGACATGGTTCTGTCGGCCTCCGGCGAGCTCACGGAAAAGACCGACGGACTGAAACAGGAAGTCGAGCGGTTCCTTTCGGAAGTGGCCGCGGCCTGACCTTTGGCCCGATCGGAGTAGCACCGAAATCAAGGGCGGGAGCGGCGAACGCTCCCGCCCTTTTTCGTGGCCCGGCTCCTTCGCGCCGCCCGGTTCCCCTCGCCGGCGCCATCCCGGATTTCGCGCTAAATATTGACCGCGCCGCCGCTGGCGACTAGATCAACGGATGCTCCGTCGGATTCGATTGGGCATGCAAAAGCCGATCGATTCACAAGTGTTAGAGCAACCTGTCTACGTTCAATTGAGCGCAGAATGCTCTAAGGCAGGACAACACCAAAGATTTCCGAGATACGAGAGACAATCGTGGCGAACCTCACCAGCGCCTCATCCTTTGCCGAACCCGGCAATCCCCCGGCCCAATCCTGGCCTGTCATTCTGGAAACCGAAGGCTGGAAGGACTACCGGCTGCTGGACATGGGGGACGGCGAAAAACTGGAGCGTTACGGACGTTTCACCATCGTGCGCCCCGAACCCCAGGCCATGGGTGCCCGGCGGCTGAAGGAAAGCGTCTGGAGCCGGGCGGACGCGGTTTTTACCGGCGATACGGAAGAAGAAGGTCCGGGCCGGTGGAAATTTTCCGGCAGCGTGCCGGAAACCTGGCCGATGGCCTATGGACCGGTGCGTTACAACGGCCGCTTCATGTCCTTCCGCCATGTCGGCGTCTTTCCCGAACAGGCGGCGCACTGGGACTGGGTCAACGGCAAGATCCGCGCCGAGCGCGAACGCGCACCGGAAAAGCCGCTGAAAATCCTGAACCTTTTCGGCTATACCGGGCTGGCCTCGCTGCTTCCGGCGAGCGAAGGCGCTCAGGTCACGCATGTGGACGCTTCCAGGAAAGCCATCGGCTATGCGCGGGAAAACCAGGAACTCTCCGGCCTTGAGGATCTGCCCATCCGCTGGATCTGCGAGGATGCCGGCAAATTCGTCGCCCGGGAAGTGCGGCGCGGCAGCAGATATGACGGCATCATCCTGGACCCGCCGAAATACGGGCGCGGCCCGAAGGGCGAGGTCTGGGATCTTTACACCAGCCTGCCGGGCATGCTCGCCGACCTGCAGAAACTGCTCGCCGAAGACGCGCTGTTCATGATCCTGACCGCCTATGCGATCCGCTCCAGTTTCGTTTCCATTCACGAACTGATGGCCGAGACGCTGGCCCGTCAGGGCGGGCTGCTGGAGTCCGGCGAACTGGTGATCCGAGAAGAGGACGGCAAGCGGGCCCTGTCCACGTCGCTGTTCTCGCGCTGGAGCAGCCGATGAGCGAAATACGTCAGGGCTCGGTCAAGCAGATCACCAGCCACTCCAATCCGATCGTCAAGGAAATCAAAGGCCTCGTCGCCCAGCGCAAGCACCGCAGCCAGTCCGGTCTTTTCGTCGCCGAGGGCCTGAAGCTGGCAACCGACGCGCTTGCCGCCGGGTGGGGCGTGCGCTATCTGGCGCTCGGCACAGAGGCGCGCGACAATCCTGTTGCCCAGAAGGCGGCCGCGACCGCAAAGGCAAGGGGCGCCCTGATCCTGGAAGTCTCAACGGCCGTCATGTCCGCCATGACCCGCAAGGACAATCCGCAGATGGTTGTCGGTGTCTACGAACAGCGGATGCTCTCCGCAAAGGACATCCATCCCTCCGGCGCGGCCCTGTGGGTTGCCCTCGACCGGGTGCGCGATCCGGGCAATCTCGGCACCATCATCCGCACGGTAGATGCCGTCGGCGGCGCTGGCGTGATGCTGGTGGGCGACTGTACAGACCCGTTCGCCGTGGAGGCGGTGCGCGCCACAATGGGCTCGCTTTTCCATGTGCCGCTTGCGAAAATCAGCAAGGACGAATTCAAGGCGCTCGCCGGCAAGTGGCCCGGCACCGTTGCCGCCACCCATCTCAAGGGGTCGGTCGATTACCGCTCGCCGGATTACACTGACCCTGTCCTGCTGGTGATGGGCAACGAGCAGCAGGGGCTTGAAGACGACATGGCGGCCGCCTGTTCGACCCTGATCCGCATACCGCAGGCGGGTCAGGCAGACAGTCTCAATCTCGCCGTTGCCACCGGCATCGCGCTCTATGAAATCCGCCGCAAGCACCTGGAGCTTTGAATGCGTTTGTTCGTCTTCGGCACGGGCTATTCCTCGAAGGCATTTGTGCGGGAAATCCGCGACCGGTTCGAGTGGATCGGTGGCACGACCCGCTCGCTGGAAAAAGCCCGGGACCTCAAGGATCTGGGAGTGGAGCCCTTTCTCTTTGACGGCAAGAGCAAGGGGGAAGGCATCGCGGAGGCGATCACGAGCGCGACGCATGTGCTGGTTTCAATCGCACCGGATGACGCGGGCGACCCGGCCCTGAACCGTCATGGCGAGGATATCGCCGCGGCCAGGCCTGACTGGATCGGCTATCTTTCCACGGTCGGCGTCTACGGCAATCACGATGGCGCCTGGGTGGATGAGGAAACGCCTTGCAAGCCGGTTTCCAGACGCTCGGTGCAGCGTGTTGCCGCCGAACGTGCATGGCTCGACTTTGCCTCCTCCCACCAGCTGCCGGTGCAGATCTTCCGGCTTTCGGGGATCTACGGGCCCGGCCGCAACGTCCTCGAAAAATTCAGGAACGGCACGGCCCGCAGGCTCGTCAAGCCGGACCAGGTGTTCAACCGCATTCATGTCGCCGATATCGCGGGTGTCCTGAGCGCCGCCATGGAACGCCCCTCGACCCGGATCTTCAACGTTACCGACGATGAACCGGCACCGCCGCAGGACGTGGTCACCTTCGCCGCGGACCTGCTGGGAGTGGAACCGCCCGCCGAAGTGCCGTTCGAGACCGCCGACCTGTCCCCGATGGCGCGTTCCTTTTACGGCGAGAACAAGCGGGTCTCCAACCGGCGGGTCAAGGGCGAGCTCCGCTATTCCTTCCGCTTTCCCGACTACCGCACCGCCCTGAAGGATCTGCTGGAAAGCATGTGACGCGGTCCGGCGCCCTCTCCCGTGAGGAGAGGGTCGGAACCACCTCTTTCATCATAAACCCGCACACAACCTATTTCGGCTGCGGCACCATGCGCAGATAGGGTTTGAGCGTCTTCCAGCCTTCCGGGAACTTTTCCTTGGCCTCGGCATCGCTGACGGCCGGAACGATGATCACGTCTTCGCCCGAGTTCCAGTTGGCGGGGGTGGCGACCTTGTGTTTAGCCGTCAGCTGAAGAGAGTCGATCACGCGGATGACCTCATCGAAGTTGCGGCCGGTGGACGCCGGATATTCGATTTTCAGTTTGATCTTCTTGTCCGGGCCGATCACGAACAGGGATCGCACGGTCAAGGTATCGTTGGCGTTCGGATGGATCATGCCGTAGGCGGTCGCGACCTTGCGTGCCGGATCGGCAATCAGCGGGAAGTTCAGCGCCACGCCCTGCGTGTCCTTGATATCTCCGATCCAGGCATGGTGATCCTCGATCGGATCGACGGAAACGCCGAAAACCTTGACGCCGCGCGCCTCGAACTTGTCCTTCAGCTTGGCCGTCATGCCGAGTTCGGTCGTGCAGACCGGCGTGAAATCCTTCGGATGGGAAAACAGAACCGCCCAGGAACCTTCGATCGCTTCATGGAAGCGGATCGGGCCAGAGGTGGTGTCAACTTCAAAATCGGGAGCCTCGTCTCCGAGCAAAAGTGCAGACATCAATAATCTCCTGATAATTTTCTCATGGGTAGAAAGCCGGAATTGGGCGCGCCATCCTTCACGAATTCCCAGCGGTTTGTCCAGAGTGGGTATGGCTCTCCGGCATGGGCAATCCGACGCATGGCTTGACGGCGGCCTGTTCACCCACCAGCTTTGGACCAGCAAGGCGACAGATATTGTCAGCAACAGCAAAAACCTGAGAGGGAGAGAAAAATGGGCACCTGGCGCGTATACCTGTCCGGCGAAATCCATACCGATTGGCGCGAAACCATCATGGAGCAGTCAAAAGCTCTTGGCCTGCCGGTGGAATTTTCCGCGCCGGTCACGGATCATCCCGCCAGCGACGATTGCGGCGCGGTGATCCTCGGCGATGAGAGCAACAAGTTCTGGTACGATCAAAAGGGCGCGAAGGTGAACGCCATCCGCACGCGCACGCTGATCGAAAAAGCCGATATCGTCGTCGTGCGCTTCGGCGACAAATACAAACAGTGGAACGCCGCGTTCGACGCCGGCTATGCGTCAGCGCTCGGAAAATCGCTGATCGTGATGCATGACCCGTCTCTGACCCACCCGCTCAAGGAAGTTGACGCAGCTGCATTTGCAGTCACCGAAACGCCAGGGCAAGTGGTCGATATCCTCAAGTATGTCATACACGGCCAGCTGGATCGGTAGTCTTGCCTTGACATTAACTTTATCGTCACCATATTGGGTAAAGCTTTAGATATTCCCGGGTTTGAATACCGGGTAGCGAGATCCCAACTTATCAAGGACCGCGGTTCGGATTGAGGCAGCCTTTTATGACTGCCCGAACATGCGTATTTTTCCGATGGGTATTTCAAAAGTACTTTAGCACTATCAACAACGATGTCATCAAGGCGTTGAGAAGTGCGGCTACATATGCCGCCCGAATGCCTTGATGCGAAAATTTGGAAAGTAAATCCATGCAACATGGAAACGTAAAATGGTTCGATCACCGCCGGGGAATCGGCACGATCGAACCTGAAGATGGCGAGGACAACATTCTCGTCGACATTTCGGCCCTTCGCCGATCGGGTATCGACACTCTGACAGAAGGCCAGGTTGTGGTTTTCGATCTGGAGTGGCGCCGCGGTCAGATGGTGGCCGAAGATCTGAAAATCCTGTAAGCTCACTTACGGGTCTATCCGGAAATGAGGGCGGTTCGACCGCCCTTTTTTGTTGGGAGAATGTCAAACGTGATTGATTGTGACGCAAGGCTGGAGCAAGGAGTTGCCGCTCACCGGGACGGCAATCTGCAAGCGGCACTCGCTGCCTACAAGGAAGTACTGACCGCCGATCCCGACCACGCCGACGGGCTGCATTTTCTCGGCCTATTACACTTCGATGCCGGCAAGACCGACAACGCCGTCCTGCTGATCCGCGAGTCCCTGGACAGGAACCCGCGGAACGCTTCCGCCTACAACAATCTCGGCAATATCCTGAAACTCGCCGACAAACCGGACGAGGCACTCGAAGCCTATGTGCGGGCAGTCGAGATCGAACCGCGCCACGAACAGGCCTGGAGCAACATCAATGTCATGATGGAGGGCGCGACCAACAACGACGACCTCCTGCCGATCCTCACCGAAATCGTCCGCCTGGATCCCGACAACCCCAATGCCTGGCACAATTACGGCCTGTCGCTGATGCTGGCGGGTCATAAGGAAAAAGCCGCCGATGCGCTGGAACGGTGCCTGGAGTTCGGTGCCGAAGTCTGGACGGACCCCATCTGGCACGCAAGGGTGCTTTGCGCCCTTGGACGAAGGGAACGCGCTGTCGAACATCTGGAGGGCATCGTTTCGGCGGACCCGGACAACACCGTCGCGCGCTATCAGCTCGCCGCCGTGCGCGGTGACAATCTGGACCAGGCGCCGGAAGACTACGTCAAAACCCATTTCGACAGTTTCTCGGACAGTTTCGACGAGGTTCTGAAAAATCTCGGTTACCGCGCGCCTGAGCTGGTCGCCGAAGAAGTGATCGCCCTCGGCAGGGAAAACGGCACCCTGTTTCCCGATGTGGTCGACCTGGGATGCGGGACAGGCCTGTGCGGCCCGCTCATGCGTGAACAATGCGGCAAGCTGACCGGCATCGATCTTTCGCCCGGCATGCTGCGCAAGGCCGCTGCCCTGGAGGTCTATGATTTTCTGGTGGAAGGGGAACTGGTCGCGTTCCTCAATTCCGAATTGCCGACCCGGTTCGACCTGGCCGTTTGCGTCGATACGCTGTGCTATCTGGGCGATCTGCAGCCCTTCATGAGCGCACTTTACGCCGCTCTCAAACCCGGCGGATTGCTGATTGCCAGCGTGGAGCATCTTGCCGATCCGGCCGGCCCCGACTACCGGGTCGATCCGACGGGACGTTACGCGCATTTGCCCGCCTATCTGAGGCGCAGCGCCGAAGCGGCGGGCTTGTCCTATCTCAGCGAAAAACAGGTGGTCCTGCGTCATGAACTGGGAAAAGAGGTCCATGGCCTCATTTTCCACCTGCACAAGCCTGACTCCATTCTGGTTGCTTAGGCTGACGGGGCAAGATCCCAAATTTATCCGCTGGACCGGCATTAGACGGTTGTGCCGAAGCGTAATATTGCTACGGTGTCGCCATTAGTGGACGGATGGTCCGTCCGGAGGGAAACTGCATGCCTAACTGCAATGTTTTATTGGTTTACCCGCGTTTTAACGCCGGTTCCTTCTGGAACTACGGGGCGACCTGCGAACTTGTAGGCGCAAAATATCCCGCCCCGCCGCTCGGACTGATCACCGTCGCGGCGATGCTGCCGGAAAGCTGGAATGTCAGACTGGTCGATCGCAATACCGGCACCTTCAGCGACGAGGATCTCGCCTGGGCCGACATGATCATGACCGGAGGCATGCTGCCGCAGCAGGCCGATTGCCTTGCCATCATCAAGAGGGCACAGGCCAACAACGTACCCGTCGCGGTCGGCGGACCGGACGCGACTTCATCTCCTGAAGTATACGAGGCCGCGGATTTTCTCGTCCTGGGAGAAGCCGAAGGCATCCTCAGCACATTTGTGGAGGCGTGGAACGAAGGCGCCCGCACCGGCCGGTTCACCGCGGAAAAATTCAAGGCGGACGTGACCTCCAGCCCGATCCCGCGTTTCGACCTCCTGAAATTCGAGGACTATGTCCAGATCGGTGTCCAGTATTCGCGCGGCTGCCCGTTCACCTGCGAATTCTGCGACATTATCGAGCTTTACGGCCGCGTGCCGCGGACCAAGACCAACAAGCAGATGCTGGCGGAACTCGACAGGCTGCATGAGCTTGGCTATCGCGGCCATGTCGATTTCGTCGATGACAACCTGATCGGCAACAAACGCGCGGTCAAAGGCTTCCTGCCGGACCTTGCGGATTGGCAGAAAGCGAGAAACCATCCGTTCGAAATGTCGACGGAAGCCTCGCTCAATCTGGCCGATGACAAAGCACTCCTGACGATGATGCAAAAGGCCGGGTTCTTCTCGGTGTTCATCGGCATCGAGAGCCCGGACCCAGAAGTGCTGATCGCGACCCGCAAAAAGCAGAACACCCGCCGCGATATCGCCAAGAGCGTGCACCAGATCTACGATGCGGGGATTTTCGTGCTCGCCGGGTTCATCGTCGGTTTCGATGAGGAAAACGACAGGGTCGCGGAAGAGATTTCGGCCCTGATCGAGGAGGCCGCCATTCCTGTCGCGATGACGGGCCTGCTCTACGCCCTGCCAAACACGCAGCTCACGCGGCGGCTCGCCAAGGAAGGCCGCCTGCACGCGGACTTCGCCACCGATGACCCGGATACGGAGCACGGCGACCAGTGCACGGCAGGCCTCAACTTCACGACAATACGACCGCGCGAACAGATCCTGGCCGATTTCAAGTCCGTCATCGAGCGGGTCTACGGACCGGAAGCCTATTTCGGCAGGGTCCAGAAGGTCGCGGGCATGCTCAACATGAGCGGTGCCAACGGGTCTATTTTCGGCGCGGGATTCTTCCATGACATCAGGATGTTCGGCCGGCTGATCTTTGCGATGACCTTCACGGAAACGACCTATCGCCTGCCTTTCTGGAAAACCCTGATCAAGACCGCCTTCACCAATTTCCGGGCAATCAAGCCGGTAATGATGATGCTGGCGCTTTACGTCCATCTCGGACCGTTCTCGCGGTTCGTCACCGCGCAGATCGACAAGCAGATCGCGGAGATCGAAAAAGGTCACTGGGAGCAGCCGGCCGTGGTTGCCGCCGAATAACACAGGCTTCGGGCGAAGCACCGATCCATTTTGGCGGGAAGACAAGGTGCGGTCCCCACTTTCCAAACGCAGCGCGCTCGCATTCATTCTGGTCACGCTGACCATCAACTCGATGGGCATCGGATTGATGATGCCGGTCATGCCGTCGCTTCTGAGGGAACTGACGACCCTGCCAGTGAGCGATGCGGCCCGCTGGGGCGGGGCCTTGAGCGTGGTCTATGCGCTGATGCAGTTCGCCTGCGGCCCTCTCCTCGGCAACCTGTCCGACCGGTTTGGCCGCCGTCCTGTCCTGCTGGTCTCCATGTTCACCATGGCCGTGGACTATCTGATCATGGCGATGTCCTGGCGTCTTGCTGTGCTGTTTGCCGGACGGACCCTTTCAGGTGTTTCCGGCGCAACCTATTCCGCGGCGTCCGCCTATATCGCGGACGTCTCGCCGAAGAACGAGCGCGCCAGGAATTTCGGACTGGTCGGCGCCGCCTTCGGTATCGGGTTCGTGTTCGGTCCGATTGTCGGCGGCTTTTTAGGGGAATACGGCCCGCGTGCGCCGTTCTACGCGGCCGCGGCGTTGTCGCTGGTCAATTTCGTGTTCGGCTACTTCATGCTGCCCGAAACGCTCAACGACAAGAACCGGCGGAAATTCGAGTGGAAACGGGCGAACCCCTTCGGCGCCCTGAAGCAGATCGGGGCCTATCCCGCGGTCCGTACGCTGCTTCTGGCGGTCTTCCTGTTCGACATCGCCCATTACGTTTATCCCGCCGTTTGGAGCTATTACGTGGAGGAAGTCTTCGCCTGGAGCCCGGCCGACATCGGCATGTCGCTTGCGTTTGTCGGGATCGGCTTCGCATTCGTGCAAGGCTATCTGATCCGGGTCCTGGAACCGAAACTCGGCACCGGCCGCACGCTTTTGCTGGGGCTCTGCGCCAACCTTCTGGCTTTTGCCGGTCTCGCGATGGCCGATGAGGGATGGATGGTCTACGCGCTGGTTTCCTTCGCCGCCCTGGGCGCGCTGGCGACACCCGCATTCACCGCGTTGATGTCCAACCGCGTCCCGGACAACGCCCAGGGCGAGCTTCAGGGACTGATCGCCAGTGCCGCCGGGCTGTCCATGGTGCTCAGTCCCTTCGTGATGACACAGACCTTCGCCTATTTCTCCGGGCCGGACGCGGCGATTGTCTTCCCCGGCGCTCCCTTTGCCCTGGCGGGTCTGCTGATCCTGGCTTCCATGCTGATCGCGCTTCCCTTCATGCGCTTTCAGGAAAAAACACCTGCAGAGTGATTTGATGTCCATGCCTCCGCCTCCTCTTCTCGACGGTCCCCGTCTGACGCCTGTCTCCGGCGGGCCTGCCCGGCAGCTTGTTGTCATCCTGCACGGGTACGGCGCTGACGGCGCGGACCTGATCGATTTAGGCCGCGCCTGGCAGGGCCAGCTTCCCGATGCCGCCTTCATCGCCCCGAACGCGCCCGAGCTCCTGCCCTTCGAAGCCTTCGGCGGCCGCCAGTGGTTTGCGCTGAGCGAACGCTCCCCGGCGGAATACCGGATCGGCGCGGAAGCCGCCCAGCCGGTTCTCGACCGGTTTCTGGATGCCGAACTGAAAGCACTTTCCCTGGACGGCAGCGCGCTGGCCCTTGTGGGGTTCAGCCAGGGTGCCATGATGACGTTCCAGTGCGGTCTCCGCCGAAGGACCGCTCCGGCCACTCTTGTTGGCTTTTCCGGACTTCTACCCGGAGTGGATCGTCTGAGGGGCATCAATACCCAAAGCCCGGTCCTGATCGTTCACGGAACGGATGACGACGTGGTGCCCTGCCACCACGCCGAAGCCGCGCACAAGGCGCTCGGCAGTGCGGGCGTTGCCGCGACGCTTCATGAGCTCAGCGGTCTCGGCCACGGGATCGACGAACGCGGCATGGTGCTCGGGGGACGCTTTCTGGAGAAAAGCTTTTCGGCCCATTCCTGATCCGGACCCTGGATACGGAGCATGCCAGACGAACGAACCAGAGCATTAGTTAATGGCCTGTTAAGTTTTTTGCATAATGGTGAAAGGGTCTTTTTGCCGGGCCGGACGGGTCCGAATTCGCCAGGATCCGAGCGTCATGCAGATTTCAATCGAAACCACCACCCAGAGCTCCAGCCTGTTTATGGCTTCCTATTCAAATGGCGGGTCCGGTAATGCCAAGGGTCAGGGCGGGGACAAGGCGCCCGTGGTCAGCGCTCTTGAAGCTGCCAGCAAGAAGGCCGAAGAAGACGCCGTGGTGATCGCGGCGCTTCAGGATGCGGTGGAAAAGGGCAAGGCCGAACAAAACGGCGACGAGGACGACAAGGACGGTGCCCTTGCGACGGTCGAGGACTATCAGAACACCGCGGGCAAGCTGAAAGCCGCGCTCGGGGAAGACGATGGCGGCGCGTCCCCCTCCATCACCTATGAAAGCGCGACGATCTCCACAACGACAATTGAAGCCGAAGTCGGCGGCGAGACGCTCACCGCGCAATTCGTCTCCTACGAGCGCGTGTCATACGACAGCGCAACCGGCCTCTCGGCCCGCTCGGCAAACGCCTCGGCCATCGAAGGCCAATTCGATGGTGGCTCCTTCAACTATCAGAGCGCTTCCGTCAGCGAGCTTTACGCCGGCAGCGGCGATCAGGTGTCCAACTTGACCGGACTTTTTGCCTGAGGCAGGTTTCCGGAACAGGACATCGCATCGAATCCTCCGGGGGCACCAAGAACACCTTGAAGTACGGGCCGCGAATTCCGAAATTCGCCGCCCGTCTCCCGCTCCATCGCTGAAGACTCTTCAGCACAAAGATGCTGTCGGGCTCAGGCCTTCTTCAGATACGCCACCAGAATGTCGAGGGCTGCCTGCAGGTCGGCCTTGTGGATCATCTCGGTCACCGTGTGGATGTAGCGGGTGCCGACCACGATGCCGATCGCCTTGGCACCGGCCGCCGCCTGCTGGGCCGCCGCGCCGTCCTGGCCGCCGGCCGCCAGCATGGTGCGCTGAAACGGGATCTTTTCCTTTTCGGCCAGCGCCTCGAACTGTTTCACCAGTTCCCTGTCGGCGATGAAGCTGGAATCCTTGACGTGGAGACCGAAGCCGTCCCCCTGCACCGTGGTGCGGTCCTGATCGGGCACGCCGGGCGTGTCGCAGGCCAGTGTCGTGTCGATGCCGAGGCCGATATCCGGCTTGATGGCGAAAGACGCCGTGCGCGCGCCGCGCAGACCGACTTCCTCCTGGCAGGTGAAGGCGACATGGATTTCCGAGGCATGTTTCGTCTTGCCGATGCCCTTGAGCGCCTCGATGCCGAGCCAGCAGGCGATGCGGTTGTCGAGCGCCTTGGAGACCACCTTGTCGCCGATTTCGATCAGCGGCTCGTCCATGGTGACCATGTCACCGACCTTGACGATTTCCTTGGCTTTCTCGCCCATGCCGAGATCGACCACGAAGTCCTTCGGTTCCGGGATATTCTTGCGCTCTTCCGGTGAGGAAATATGGATAGGCTTGCCGCCGGGGTTCATGACGCCCTTGAAGTCGCCTTCGTCCGTCGACACAAGCACGCGGCGCGAGAAGAGATTGCGCGCGTCGAAGCCGCCTACCGGCTGCACATGAACGTAACCCTTGTCCGTCACATGGGAGACCAGGAAGCCGATTTCGTCCATATGGCACAGCAGCATCACTTTTTGCGGCGCGCCTTTCTTGGGGGCCTTGCGGCTGTCGCGGCGGCAAAGCAGCGAGCCCATCGGGTCAACGGTGATCTCGTCGAACAGACCCTTGATTTCTGCCTGGATCAATTCGCGGACCCGGTGCTCGTGACCCGGTACGCCGGGGGTTTCGCAAAGACGGCGGAGGAGATCGATATTCATGGAACTTCCTGCTGAAGGTTGTAAATTCCGGCCGATCCTATTCTGAATTCGGCTTCGGGACAAAGAGTGAAGACGCAGGACATCGGTATCCGTTCCCGATTGGCGGAAAAACAGCAAATTTGCCTGATCCGGTTAACCCCCTGCTCGCCGATTTTTCAATAAACCGACCGTAGTTTTGCGCTTTGCCATTGCCGCGTCGCAATTGCGGGCAAACAATCAGGGAAAGATAAAAATGTTTCCGTTGCTGCCGCAAGAGGCGCAGCCCTTCCTTTTTGACCACCCGGGGACAAGAGATGGCCCAGAAAAAACGATTCATTCTTTCCATTGACGGCGGCGGCATGCGCGGCCTGATACCATTGCGCGTGCTCGAGGCCCTGGAGAGCCGGCTGATCCATCGCGGCATCGCGGCACCGATGCACAAGGTTTTCGATCTGATGGCCGGGACCTCCACCGGCGGCCTGATCGCCGCAGGCCTTTGCGCACCGCGCCCCGGCAGTTCGGCCGGTGAGGCCGCCGCGACGATTTCCGAACTCAGATGTTTCTTCGAGCGCGAGGCGCGGGAGATCTTTACCCATTCGATCAGCGCGCGGCTGGCGCGCGCGGTGACCAGACCGCTCGGCCTCTTCGATGAAACCTACGACGCCCGCCCGCTGGAAAAGCTGCTGAAGGAACGCTTCGGCTGGACGTCCATGGCGAGCGGCCTCACCAGGCTGGTGCTGACCGCCTATGATATCGAGCAGCGGCGCACTGTCTTCATGACCAACGGGCTGGAGGAAAACGGCAGCCGGCCGGATGACTATTATTTCTGGCAGGCCGTGCGCGCGACGACCGCCACGCCCTCCTATTTCGAGCCGGCCAGGGTCGAGAACCTGGCGCGCAAACGCGAGGAAGCGCTCGTCGGCGGCGATGTCTTCATGAACGATCCGGCGATCGCCGCCTATCTGGAGGCACGCAAGATCGGCTGGGACGCGGACGAGATCGTCATTCTGTCGCTTGGCAGCGGCCGGGCGGCGGAACGGTCGTTCCCCTTCAAGGACGCCGTCGGCTGGGGCGCTCTCGGCTGGATGCAGCCTTCCAGGGGCGCGCCCATCCTGTCGATCCTCTCGGACGGACAATCGCAGACGGCCTCCTATCAGGCGCGTCACCTGTTCGGCGAGCTGCCAAATGTAACCTATCACCGTCTTGACGCCGCCCTGCCGCCGGAAGCCGAAGCCATGGATAATGCCAGGCCCGGCAACATCATCGCTCTCAACGGTGCCGCCGACCGGGTGATCCGTGACAACACGGTTCTTCTGGATGAAATCGCGGAGTTGATGAAAACCCACCTCACGGCCCGGGAATCGGATGCGAAGCCGCCCGAATTGGTGCATGCTGCGTAATACCATCTGCAATCTGCGAAGCACGAGGTTCCAAGGTGACCATGCGCAATCCGGCAGCGCGGAAAACAGCATCGAGAAACTGGAAACATCCGTTCGCGGGATCGGCAGGACTGATTGCCGCCCTTGTGACGGTGGCGGCTATGGCACCGGATGCCGGTGCGGTCACGCCTGTGCCCGCTGCCAAGCCCGCAAGCCGGGGTGACATTGTCATCGAAGAGTTCGCGCCCAGCGTGCAGCTTGTCGCCGGCATCCCGGTGCCGGTGAAAAAACGCGACGTCCCGGAAGGCTATGTCGCGAGCAAACCCGAACTCGTGCTTTATTCCCAGCTTCCGGCCAAAGACTATTTCGGTGCGGCGAACGGCCCCGCGCCCTTGAAGTCCCGGTCCATCGGCTCCTATGCCAAGGGCTGCCTCGCGGGTGGCGCGGCCCTGCCGAAGGACGGTCCGACCTGGCAGGTCATGCGGCTGTCGCGCAACCGCAACTGGGGTCATCCGGAGCTGATCGACTACCTGGAAGACCTTGCGAAGGATGCGCCCAAGGTCGGCTGGAACGGACTTCTGGTCGGCGATCTGGCGCAGCCGCGCGGTGGACCGATGACCTCCGGCCATGCCAGCCACCAGATCGGACTGGATGCCGATATCTGGCTGACGCAAATGCCGGGCCGGCGCCTCAGCGGGCAGGAACGCGAGGAGGTCTCGGCGATTTCCATGCTGATCGGCCCGCTGGACGTGAAAAATGCGGACCGGCGGGTGGACCCGAGGAAATGGACCGATACCCACGCCAGATTGATCCGCCGCGCGGCATCGGACAAACGTGTGGCCCGGATCTTCGTCAATCCGACAATCAAGAAGGCGCTCTGCGATTTCGAGAAAAGCCGCGACCGCGCCTGGCTGGCCAAGATACGGCCATGGTGGGGCCATCACTACCATTTCCATGTCCGGCTTTCCTGTCCGGCCGGAAGTGTCGGCTGCAAAAACCAGAACCCGCCGCCGCCCGGAGACGGCTGCGGCGCCAATCTGACCTACTGGCTGTCGGACGAACCCTGGGTGCCGAAAAATCCGCCCAAGCCGGGTGAAAAGCCGAAAGTGGTCAAGAAACGGCCCATGGCCCTGGCCGCGCTGCCGCGGGATTGCCGGTCGGTTCTGACGGCGAACTGACGAAAACCAGCGAAAACGCGCTGTTTTTATGGAAATCGCCTGTTTCCGGTGTGACTGATGTCACTTCCCTTTTTTTATTCACGCAACCTGGCCTTGAGACCTCTGGATCTTCTCGCGGGATCGGACAACATTCGCGGCGCGCTGCCTTATTTCGCACGCCGGATCGAGATCCGTATCGTTTGAACCAGATTGGAATTTCATATGACGAGGACACCCGGAATACTTCCCCATCGATCGGAGCAGATGTTCCTCACCGATGGCGGCATGGAGACGAGCCTGATTTTTCTTGACGGCATCGAGCTTCCTCACTTTGCATCCTTCACACTCCTGAGCACCCCGGGCGGACGGGAGCGACTCAAGGATTACTATCGCCCCTATGCGAAAACAGCCGTTACCAGTGGTGCCGGATTCATTCTCGAAAGTCCTACCTGGCGCGCCAATCCAGATTGGGCGGAAAGGCTCGGTTATTCGGCAAGCGCGCTGGATGCCGCCAACAGGAAAGCGATCGAGACACTGTGCGAGCTGGCTGACGAATACCGGACCGAAGCCAGCCCCTTCGTGGTCAGTGGCTGCATCGGTCCGCGCGGTGACGGCTATGTTGCCGGTGAACTCATGAGCGCGACGGATGCCAAAGATTATCATGCGCGCCAGATCGCCGTTTTCAAAGAAAGCGGTGCGGACCTGGTATCCGCAATCACGATGACAAACGTGCCGGAAGCGACCGGGATTGCGCTTGCCGCCAGGGCTACCGGGATACCGTGCGTGATTTCCTTCACGGTCGAAACCGACGGCCGCCTGCCTTCCGGCGAGTACCTCGGCGACGCGATCGATGCCGTGGATGCCGCGAGTGGCAATTCCGTCGCCTACTACATGGTCAACTGCGCGCACCCGGTTCATTTCAGTGAGGTTCTGGAACAGGGCGGTGCATGGGTGAAACGCATATGCGGCATCCGTGCGAACGCTTCCCGGATGAGCCACGAGGAGCTGGACGCGGCAGAGGAACTGGACATCGGCGATCCGCAGGACCTGGCGATGCGCTACAGCCATATCCTGGACCATATGCCCTGGGTCCGCGTGCTCGGCGGCTGCTGCGGTACGGATCACCGGCACATTGCCGCGATCAGCGGAACCTGCTGCGGCAATCGCGCCGCTGCATGACCCCGGAGCCCGGCCCGTCTTCGGGCCGGGTCTTCAAACTGTTGACACCCCCTCGGCTTTGTCATTCCGGACAAGCGCAGCGAGGCTGCGCGCAGATCCGGAACCCAGCGCATAAGGGCGAGCGGGAGCGAGCGCCGAACCAAAATAATATCTTGCAATTATTCATTTAAAGCGCGCCTACGGCGCAGAATACGTCTGGATTCCGGATCGGCGTTCGACTTGCGTCTCACTTGTCCAGAATGACGAAATTAGGTTTGTCAGCAGTCTGGTCTTGCCTGCCCCTTCCCGGCCGGGCCTTCCACAAACCGGGAAACTCCGTTTCATCCGCTCATTTTTTAGGTGCAGGCATCCCCGCGTTGAGAACGAGGGTCATCAGCACCAGATCCAGCCAGCGGCCGAATTTTGTGCCGGCTTGCGGCAAACGGCCGGTGACTTCGAAACCCAGTTTTTCATGCAGGGCGATGGAAGCCGCGTTTTCCCCGTCGATGACACCGAGCAGCAGATGGAGGCCTTTCGCGCCGGCGATATCGATCAGCTGAGAGAGCAAGGCGAAGGCAACGCCCTGACGCTGGGCCTTCGGGTCGACATAGACCGTGTGTTCCGCCGTGAACCGATAGCCTTCGCGGGGACGAAACGGGCCGAAGCTGGCAAATGCAAGAACCTCGCCCTTGTCATTCTCGGCGACCAGCACCGGCAGCCCCTCCTTCTTCCGGCCTTCGAACCACGTCAACCTGTCGTCGAGGGTCTCCTCCCGGTTCGTCCAGGCGGCCGTGGTTTCCCGAATCGCGCGGTTATAAATGGCCAGAATGGCTGGAATGTCCTTCGGGGCGGCATCACGGACGTTCATGAACTCTTCCTAGTTAATTTTATCAATTTACCGCTAACACACCTTTCCGGTCGCTTTAATAGCGGTCAACGTAAAAAGATGGGAACCGGGCCCAGCGCTATCGTGGTGCTTTTGCTCCCTGACCCCGGCTAACCGGCGGCCAGCGCCTCGCCCCCGTTCGAATAGCCATATTTTGCTTCAAAACCAGCCGATTTCGGCCTCCGGCGCGCGCAATTCACTGGTCGAAATCAAAAAGCGGTGGTAAACGGGCGGCCATGACGACGAAGACACTTTCCAACATCCGCAATTTTTCCATCGTGGCCCATATCGATCACGGCAAGTCGACGCTGGCTGACCGGCTGATCCAGATGACCGGGACGATGACCGACCGCGAAATGACCGCACAGGTTCTCGATTCGATGGATATCGAGCGCGAACGCGGCATCACGATCAAGGCCCAGACCGTGCGGCTGATCTACACCGCCAAGGACGGTCAGCAATATACGCTGAACCTGATCGACACGCCGGGCCATGTCGACTTCGCCTACGAGGTCTCCCGCTCGCTTGCGGCCTGCGAAGGCTCGCTGCTGGTGGTCGACGCCTCGCAGGGCGTGGAAGCCCAGACGCTGGCCAATGTGTACCAGGCCATCGACAACAATCACGAGATCGTCACGGTCCTCAACAAGATCGACCTGCCCGCGGCCGAACCGGAGCGGATCAAGGAACAGATCGAGGACGTGATCGGCATCGATGCCTCCGAGGCCTGCATGATCTCCGCCAAGACCGGCCTCGGCGTCGAGGACGTCCTGGAAGCGATCGTCCACAAGCTGCCGGCGCCGAAGGGCGACCCGGACGACACGCTGAAGGCGATGCTGGTCGACAGCTGGTACGACACCTATCTCGGCGTCATGGTTCTGGTGCGCGTCATCAACGGCTCCCTGAAGAAGGGCCAGAAGATCAAGATGATGAGAACCGGCGCCGCCTATGACGTCGACCGTGTCGGCGTCATGACCCCCAAATTCCTGCAGGTGGACGAGTTGCATGCCGGAGAAATCGGCGTGATCACCGGCTCGATCAAGGAAGTGGCCGACACCCGTGTCGGCGATACCATCACGCTGGAGAAAAAGCCCTGCGCCGAGGCGCTGCCGGGCTTCAAGCCGGCCCAGCCGGTGGTGTTCTGCGGCCTGTTTCCGGTCGATGCCAACGACTTTGACGACCTGCGCGCCGCCATGGGCAAGCTGCGTCTCAACGATGCCAGTTTCTCCTTCGAAATGGAGACTTCCGCGGCGCTCGGCTTCGGATTCCGTTGCGGCTTCCTGGGTCTCCTGCACCTGGAAATCATCCAGGAACGGCTTTACCGCGAATTCGACCTCGATCTGATCGCCACCGCGCCGTCCGTCGTCTATCAGATGTCGCTGACGGACGGATCGGACATCGACCTGCACAACCCGGCGGACATGCCGGACGTGGTCAAGATCACCGAGATCCGCGAACCGTGGATCCGGGCGACGATCATGACGCCGGACGACTATCTGGGCGGCATCCTCAAGCTTTGCCAGGAGCGCCGCGGTGTCCAGGTGGACCTCTCCTATGTCGGCTCGCGCGCCCTGGTGGCCTATGACCTGCCGCTCAACGAGGTGGTCTTCGACTTCTACGACCGGCTGAAATCGATCTCCAAGGGCTACGCCTCCTTCGACTACCAGATCTCCGACTACCGGGCGGGCGACCTGGTCAGGATGTCGATCCTGGTGAATGACGAACCGGTGGACGCGCTCTCCATGCTCGTGCACCGCAGCCAGGCGGATCGCCGTGGCCGCGCCATGTGCGAGAAGCTGAAAGAGCTGATCCCGAGGCACATGTTCAAGATCCCGATCCAGGCCGCCATCGGCGGACGGGTCATCGCCCGCGAAACCATTTCTGCCCTGCGCAAGGACGTGACCGCCAAATGCTACGGCGGCGACGCCACGCGTAAACGAAAACTGCTGGAAAAGCAGAAGGCCGGCAAGAAGAAGATGCGCCAGTTCGGCAAGGTCGAAATCCCTCAGGAAGCCTTTATCCAGGCATTGAAGATGGATGAGTGAGAAGCGGTCGGGCTTTGCCCGACGTGAAGGTCCAGTGGACCTTCGCGAGCTCCGAACGCACGCGAGTGTAAGGTGCGTAGCACCGTCGAGCGGGCAAATGCGGTCGGGCTTTGCCCGACGTGAAGGTCCAGTGGACCTTCGCGAGCTTCGAACGCACGCGAGTGTAAGGTGCGTAGCACCGTCGAGCGGGCAAATGCGGTCGGGCTTTGCCCGACGTGAAGGTCCAGAGGACCTTCGCGAGCTCCGGACGCACGCGAGTGTAAGGCGCGAAGCGCCGTCGAGTTGGCTGACATCGGCTATTGCATTGGGCCTGTAGGGCTTACGGACGACAAAGTAAGGAAATACCATGGAGCAGACTCTCCGTGAACGCGCCGGCAACGCCTGCGAACTCTGCGGCTCCACACAGGCGCCGGCAATGCTGGAAGTCGGTCCGCAGGCGGACGGCAGCGCGGATATGGCGATCCTCGCCTGCACCGATTGTACGGATCAGATCTCCGGTACGAAGGACATCGACCCGACCCACTGGCATTGCCTGAACGAAACCGCGTGGAGCCAGGTTCCGCCGGTGCAGGTCACCGCGTACCGTGTGCTCGCCAGAATGCCGGACGAGAGCTGGGCCCGGGATCTGCTGGACATGCTTTACCTGGAGGACGAGGTTCTTGCCTGGGCAAAGGCCGGCCTCCAGACCGCCGACATTGGCGAAGACACCGGTGTGGTGCACAAGGATACCCATGGCGCCGTCCTTTCGTCCGGCGATACCGTGACCCTGATCAAGGACCTGAAGGTCAAGGGTGCCGGCTTCACGGCCAAGCGCGGCACGGCCGTGCGCAATATCGCCCTTGTTGCCGACAACCCGTCACATATTGAAGGCCGGGTGAACGACCAGCGGATCGTCATCCTGACGGAATTCGTGAAGAAGTCCTGAGCCGGACGTTCCGGTTTCAGTCCACCGGCACCATCTGCCCTGTCGCGGCACCTTCAATGCATTTGGCATAAGCGAGACCGACACGGCGTGAAGAGACGGGATCATGGCCGGGAAAGATGGCGCCGTATCTTTCCGCTGATACCTGAAGCAGGCCGGGGCTGACCACGTTGATGCGCAGGCCGCGCGGCATATCGATGGCCGCCGCCTTGACGAAACCGGCAAGCGCGCCGTTGGCGGTCGCTGATCCGGAACCCTCCCGGACAGGCTCCCGGTCGAGGATACCGCTCGTCAGGGTGAACGATCCGCCATTCGTCAGCACGTTCAATCCGGCCAGCACCAGATTGATCTGTGTGAGAACCTTGTTCTTCAGCCCGAACAGATATTTTTCTCCGGTCATTTCGGCAAGCCGGCCAAATTCGACTTCCCCCGCGGCGCAGACGACAGCGTCCACCGACCCGGCGGTCCGGTACATCGCCTCGATGCTTGCCCGATCCGCCAGATCGACACGGATATCCCCGGAAGAGCGTCCGGCGGTGATGATGTCATGCCGGGGAGCCAGTTCGGCGCAGACCGCCTGACCGATCGCTCCCGCGGCGCCGACTACGATAATTTTCATGATTGTTTTCCCTCGATCCTGTCATACGCCGCAAGCTTGTAAGCGAGTACCTCCTCGCATCTGACGAGGTCGGCCCTGCGTTCCCGCAGGCGCTGTTCATGTTTCAAAAGCAGATTTCTGCGCTGCGGAACGGTTGCCTCTCCCTGCCGGTAAAACAATGCGAACCGCTGCATTTCCTTCATCGGCATGCCGGTCTTGCGGAGCCAGTAAAGCAGGGTGAGCCACTCGATGTTTTCAGGCGAAAAGCGGCGCAATCCTTCCGGACCTCTCTCAATCGGAGGAACGATTCCCGATTTCTCGTAAAACCGGATGGTGTCGGCGCTCAGGCCGCTTTTCGTGGAGGCTTCAGAAATTCGCATTGGCCCTCGCTCGCATGTCGTGGTTACGACCCTACAGGTCTGGAGTCACTCCAAGTCAAGGCCTGCAAACAGAAACGGCGCCGGGGACGCCGGCGCCGTTTTCTGATTTTACCAATTCCACCCGATCGGTTTCACACCGAAAGGTATCGTTACAGGGAACGCTTTCGACCGGCCCAAAAGCCGGTCAGGATCTCGTCAGTGCCGGTTCAACGGCAGGTCGGCCAGTTCGCGCTGGCTCATGCGCTGGATCGCCGGATGGGACAGCGGATCGGTGCGGTCGTAAGCGGATGCCGGTCTGGCGGTCAACTGGCGGCGCAAAAACAGTTTCAACATGACTTTCAGTCTCCTTATTATTGTTCTTCTCATCGCCAAATCCCTCTTGTTGAATTTAGCTATGCTTTGTATTTAGGCTACCTTTCTGGCGATATAAATCGACTTCTTCTGCAAATCGGTTTAGCTTAGCTATAATGAAAAACCTGAACCGCATTCATATGTCCGGCCTCCGGGCGGTGGAAGCCGTCGCCCGTCTCGGCTCTGTCAAGGCGGCGGCGGAAGAACTCGGCGTCACTGTCGGCGCCGTCAGCCAGCAGGTCCAGAAGACGGAAGCACAGCTCGGCGTGCAGCTTTTCGAACGGCAGAACAGGTTGCTTCTTCCGACCGCCCATATCCTTGCGATGCAGCCGCATCTGACCTCCGCCATGACGTCGCTCTCCACCGCGGTGGCCACCACGCAGCGCGGCAGGGAAGATGCGCTAACGATCTCGGTCGCCCCTGTCTTCGCGGGCAAATGGCTGGTCTGGCACATAAAGAACTTCAGCAAGGCGCATCCCGGCATCCGGGTTCGTGTGGAGGCGACGGTCGATCTGGTCGATCCGGATGCGTCGGACGTGGATCTTTGCATCCGCGTCGGACGCGGCCCCTATCCGGGCGTCAATGCGGACAAGCTGCTGAACCAGCGGGTCTTCCCGGTGTGCAGTCCGGCACTTGCCGAGAAGATCAGGGAGCCGAAGGATATCGGCAAACTGCCGATCATCCACGATCCGGGACAGATGTTTTCCTGGAAGAGCTGGCTGGATCTCTTCGGACTGGACGAGAGCATTCTGCGGTGCGGCCCGACATTCTCCGACGGGTCGCTGTGTCTCGACGCGGCCATCGCCGGCCAGGGCGTCTTTCTCGCCTGGGAGACACTCGCCGTCTACGCGGTGAATTGCGGCCAGGTGATCTCCCCTTTCCCCGAACGCCCCGCGACAGGCATGGCCTACTGGCTGATCAGCGGCCGGAACGCGCCGAAGACAAAAGCCAAGCAGGCCTTTGGCTCATGGCTGAAAAAAGAACTGCAGACCTCCATCGGACGGCCGAAGGGTGCGGACGTGGTGGTGACGTGACAGGAATGCGTCCTTCGCGCTGACAAACCTATGCTTTTCAGCAAAACATGTCGCGGCTGAAAAGGGCGGCGAATACCTTTGAAGCCCGCGTTTCATTTCCGCTTGCCTTCTCCCGGCCATACAGTAAATTGACCGCCATGACCTGCAGCACCGCACATATCCGCCATTCCGGTCTGGACCGGAGCGCAATGCGCCCGATGGACGATGGTGCGCGCCTCATGGCGTCGCAGGGTCCTGCCTGCGGACGATTTAGGCGCTGGAGCATGTTGCGTTAAATTGAATTCAGAAAATCGCCCGAACACATTTGCAAAGTAAACGCTGCCTCGGGCGTCTTCCTGAAACCATGAATCCGCTTAAACACAACACGCTCTTATGCGCTTCATTTCCAGCGCTTTTCCTCATCGTGGGGTCTCACGCAATAATGCGGCTGAGGCCGTGGCAATGTCCGCGATTATTCGCTAAAAGACCCGGACTTTCTGTTTCGACTTAATGCGCGCGCCGCGCGCGAACCATCTGAGCACGCATGTCAAATCTCGATACTCTTGAATCCGATCTTCTGGCAGCCATTGAAAATGCGGCGAGCGAAGCCGCCCTGGAAGAGCTCCGGGTCAATGCCCTCGGCAAGAAGGGGTCCATTTCCGAGCAGATGAAAACGCTCGGCAAGATGACCCCGGAAGAACGCCAGGTGATGGGCCCTGCCCTCAATGGCCTGAAAGCGAAGATCACCGAGGCCATTTCCGCCCGCAAGGATGTTCTGGCGGAAGCCGCGCTGGAAGCCCGCCTTGCCGGTGAAAAGGTCGACATCACCCTGCCGCTGCGCCCGTCGCCGGCGGAAACCGGAAGGATCCACCCGGTCAGCCAGGTGATCGACGAACTTACGGCGATCTTCGCGGATATGGGCTTTTCCATCGCGGAAGGCCCGGATATCGAAACCGATGAACTGAACTTCACCGCGCTGAACTTTCCCGAAGGCCATCCGGCGCGCGAAATGCACGACACGTTCTTCTTCAATCCGAAGGAAGACGGCGAACGCCTGCTGCTGCGCACCCATACCTCGCCGGTGCAGATCCGCACCATGCGCACACAGGAGCCGCCGATCCGCGTGATCATCCCGGGCCGCACCTATCGCTGCGACAGCGACCAGACCCACACGCCGATGTTCCATCAGGTGGAAGGGCTCGTCATCGACAAGGAGAGCCATTTCGGCCACCTGAAATGGGTGCTCAGGGAATTCTGCAAGGCCTTCTTCGAAGTCGACGACGTCAAGATGCGTTTCCGTCCGAGCTTCTTCCCGTTCACCGAGCCGTCGATGGAAGTGGACATCCAATGCGACCGCTCGGGTGGCGAAGTGAAGATCGGCCAGGGGGAAGACTGGCTGGAAATTCTCGGCTGCGGCATGGTGCACCCCAATGTCATCCGCAATTGCGGCCTCGATCCGGACGTCTATCAGGGCTTTGCCTGGGGCATGGGGATCGACCGGATCGCCATGCTGAAATACGGCATGCCGGATCTCAGGGCGTTCTTCGACGCGGATGTGCGCTGGATCCAGCATTACGGCTTCCGCCCTCTCGACCTGCCGACGCTGTTCGGCGGGTTGTCCAGTTAACCGTCCGGACCTTCAAGGGGGCGTATACCCATGTCACTGCTGACCCGCTTATTTTTTGTTGCCGCTCTGTCGCTCGCCGCCATCCTGCCGGTGGCGGCCCAGACCGCGGATCAGGAAAGCCGTGTCGCGACACCGACATCGTTTCTCGAGGCCTGCGCCGAAAAGATCGAAAGCCGGGGCCGTTTGCGGTTTTGCGACACCTATTTCCGCGACAAGCTGGGCACGGAAGCCGATGCCCTGCTTTATCTGCGCGACCGCATCACCCGGCTGCGGGCAGGACATGAGGCAAGTTCGGCGGAAAAATACCAGAGCTTTCTGCAGGCGATCTATATCGTCGCTTTCCTGACCATCGCTTCCATCGTGCTGATCGCCAGCGACCGGCGTATCGGCGGCACGGCCAAATGGGCCGGCCTCACCAGCAGCGCCGCGGTTCTGGTGATGGTGGCGATTGTCGCCATGGGCTGGCTGGGCAAATACAGGGCCGAATATTCCGCCCAGTTCGAGCTCGGCATCCTGCGGGACCGGATTGAAACGGAAGCGGCCCAGGCGATTGCCACCGGACAGCAGATCACCCCGGAAATGGTGCGTTTCTGGACGCAGGACCTCTCCGATATCGGCCGCCGGTTCGCCCAAAGCTACGGTCAGGCCACGATCATTCCCGAGCTGGACCGGTTCAGCAACTAACCTCGTTTCACCAGTTTCGCGCGCACATGCGCTGCACGACCGATAAAGAGCAACACTCATGAAATTCACCCTTTCCTGGCTCAAGGAGCACCTGGACACCGATGCCGGCCTGGAGGAGATCGTGGAACGCCTCACGATGATCGGGCTGGAAGTGGAAGAGGTCACCAACCGCGCCGACCGTCTGAAGCCCTTCCGCATCGCCAAGGTGCTGGAGGCCGAGCAGCATCCGAACGCGGACCGCCTGCGCGTCCTGAAGGTCGATACCGGCGAAGGCGACCCTGTCCAGATCGTCTGCGGCGCCCCCAATGCCCGAGCCGGCCTCGTCGGTGTGCTCGGCCAGCCGGGCGATTATGTCCCGGGCCTCGACATCACCCTGTCGGTCGGCAAGATCCGCGACGTGGAAAGCTTCGGCATGATGTGTTCGGAGCGCGAACTGGAACTCTCCGAAGAGCACGACGGCATCATCGATCTGCCCGAAGACGCGCCCGTCGGCATGAGCTACGCCGAATGGGCGGGACTGGACGAGCCTGTCATCGAAATCGGCCTGACCCCGAACCGCCCCGATTGCACGGGCGTCCACGGCATCGCGCGGGACCTCGCCGCGGCCGGGCTCGGAAAACTGAAAGAACGGTCTCGCGAGCAGATTCGCGGCAGCTATCCCTGCCCGGTCGACGTGAAGCTCGACTTCGCCGGCACCAAGGCGATGTGCAAGGCGTTCGGCCTGCGCATGGTCAGGAACGTGAAGAACGGCCCGTCGCCGCAATGGCTGCAGGACCGGCTGACGGCCATCGGCCTCAGACCGATCAACATCCTCGTGGACATCACCAACTACATCACCTTCGACCAGGGAAGGCCGCTGCACGTCTTCGACGCCGACAAGGTCAGCGGCGATCTCGTGGTCCGGCGCGGCCAAAGGGGCGAGACCCTCGAAGGCCTCAACGGCAAGACCTACGAAGTCGACGAGACGATCTGCGTGATTTCCGACGACAACGGTATCGAGAGCCTCGGCGGCATACTCGGCGGCGTGCCGTCCGGCTGCACCGGAGAGACCGTCAACGTGCTGATCGAATCGGCCCTGTGGGACGAGGACGACATCGCATCAACCGGACGCAAACTCGGCATCAACACGGACGCCCGATACCGCTTCGAGCGCGGTGTCGATCCGGACTACATGATGCCGGGACTGGAATACGCCACGCGCATGGTGCTGGACCTGTGCGGGGGCGAGGCCTCCGAGGCGATCCAGGCCGGTTCGGTTCCCGAGAGCAGCAACATCATCGATTTCCCCTATTCGGAAATCCGGCGGCTGTCGGGCGTAGAACTCTCGCACGCGGAAGCCAATGTCGTCCTGAAATCCCTCGGGTTCTGGATTTCGGGGGCCGGTGACACGGTCAGGGTCGCCGCGCCGAGCTGGCGGCCCGACATCGAAGGCAAGGCCGATCTCGTGGAGGAGGTCGTGCGCATCATCGGGCTCGACCGGGTTCCGCTCACGCCGTTGCCGCGACAGGGCACCGTGGGACAGAAGGTGCTGACCACCAGCCAGATCCGCCGTGGTAAATCCCGGCGCGCGCTTGCCGCCCGGGGCTTCAACGAGGCGGTCACCTGGTCGTTCATCGCCAGGGACCAGGCGGAGCTTTTCGGCGGCGGCAACGCCGCGCTGGCTCTGGCCAATCCTATCTCCCACGAAATGTCGGACATGCGTCCGAGCCTGCTGCCGGGCCTTCTGGCGGCTGCGCAGCGCAACGCCGACCGCGGCTTCGGGGATGTCGCCCTTTTCGAAATCGGTCAGGTGTTCGAGGACGACACGCCGGACGGCCAGAAGATGGTCGCCGCGGGCGTGCGCCGCGGCACGGCGAAGCTGCAGGGCGCCGGACGTCACTGGTCGGGCGCCTCCGGCGATGTGGATGTTTTCGACGTCAGGGCCGACGCTGAAGCCGCACTTGCGGCAATCGGCGCACCGGTCGACAAGCTCCAGGTCGTCGCGGATGCCCCGGCAACCTTCCATCCGGGCCGGTCCGGCTGCCTGAAGCTCGGTCCGAAAAACACGCTCGCCGTGTTTGGGGAAATTCACCCGCGCACGCTCGCCATGCTGGATATCGAAGGCCCGCTGGCCGCATTCGAGATTTATCTCGATGCCCTGCCGCAGCCCAAGGGCAAGGGCAACCGGTCCAGGGGCGCGCTGAACGCAAGCGGCCTCATGCCGGTGCGGCGCGACTTTGCCTTCCTCGTTGCCAGGGACATATCTGCGGAAACGCTCCTCAAAGCGGCGCGCGGAGCGGAGAAGACCCTGATTTCCGAAGTCACGCTGTTCGACATCTACGAAGGCAAGGGCGTTCCGGAAGACCGGAAATCCGTCGCCATCGACGTCATCCTGCAGCCGCGTCAGAAGACCCTGACGGACGAGGAGATCGATGCCGTTTCAGCCCGGATCATCGCCAATGTCGAAAAAGCGACCGGCGGCACCCTGCGGGGCTGATTGCCGGACTATCGAGTGATCAGACGCCGCGCGGACAAATCCGTGCGGTGGATGCTTGACGCGGGCAGTTGAATTTTCGTCAGGTACTGCTCGCAATCGCCCGAATGTGGCCCCGTAATATCACCTTCAATAAACAAGCCATCGAATGGGTTCTTATTTATTGAAGGTGGTGTGGCCCTGGCTATTGTTGCTGTCCCTGTTCCGCGCAGATCTTAACCGGGCAGCTGGAATCGTCCTGGGTCGGCACGTATGTGGTCCTGACCACTCTGCCGGCCGAAACGCACTGGTTCCTGCCCGACACGTAGCGGTCGAACTTGTACGGACCCGATTTCAGATTGATCGCGCCGAACTTGTCGATCAGCGCCTGCGTTTGCGCGCAGGTCAGCTCTGTGGTGTCGGGTTGCCGCCGGGTCTGCGCTTCGGCGGACAGAAAAGTCAAGAACAACGCAGCGCAAAACAGTCCGGAACTGACTGCAAGACCTGCAATTGACAGTTGTTTCTTGCTATTATTCGCGTTCATCGCAAGGCCTTTCCTGAGATTTCAGGCAAATTTATTTAACAAAAGTGCTCTAGGCACTTCTTGTTTCATATTTGTGAAACGGGGTCCATTTGCAATAGCCTGTGCGGCAAACCATTAGAACCTTTGCAGGAAAACTTTCTGACACCGGCAAGACGGCCCGCCAACTTGAACCCCCGCCGTTCTGGCATTTCGAGATCGATCAGCGATTGTTCCGGTTCTGGTAGCATCTGTTGCCGACCGGACATTTTGCATTGTCTTTCGTCGGTGCAAATCGTGCCCGGACCGAACTTGCGCGCGGAACGCAATAGCGGGCGTCGGCGACAAAGGTTTCATATGTCGTCGGCCCAGTAGACATGACAATCGTACCCCGCTGCTTGACCATGGCCTGCGCCTGCGCGCAGGTCATGGAGCGGGTATCGGGCCGTGCGGACTGTGCCTGCACCTGCAGGAGGCCGGGCTGAAGGAAAAAGACTCCCGCAGCCGCCAGCACCGGCAGCTTCCGGAAAACCGTCCTGACCATTGCGTTCATCTGCAAGTCCCTCCCGATCTCAGGTGGCCCCGGGGTCCGCGGGCAATCAGCTCATTCAGTCGAAATAAAACGGCTGATTGTTGGCACATCTTTGGACATAGCACCTGTTGTTGTCTCTGGTCGGCACGTAATCGCGTTTGAGAATTTCTCCGTGCTGGCAGAAATTGCGGTTCGCCACGTAGCGGTCGAACGTATGCTGGCCGGTGCTCAACACCACGCCGCCGCGCTGGCTGATGAGAGCCTGAACCTGTGCGCAGGTCATCGACCGTGTGTCCGGCCGTCCCGACTGCGCCATGGCGGGCTGCACGGCCGACAAGGCAAGCGCCGCACCTGCGACGGCCATCAATCCCAGTCTGCCTGTTCTGGTTCTGCCTTTTCCGGCAAGCGGTCTTTTGTGCTGCTGGCTCATATGCATTTCCCGGTTCATTGGTCCTGACAGCGAGATGGCGTCTATCGGCGCATAGTCAAGCCGCTCCGGCGAAGTTTCAGGTGTTCGGGTTTTCCCACGCGCAGAATCGCGTAGGCTTGCGACCCGACGATGCTGACGACAAGGCCCGTAGCATGACAGCAGCTGCCAAAGCCCGGTCCGGCCCCGATACCCGGCTGGGGGATCCATATGCCACCCGCGAAGACGAGCGTATCACGCGGCTCGAACAGATCCTTCTGACGCTCCCGCATGTGATGGAAATTCTCACCTCCATACGCGATCTCGCGCTGCCCGACGGGTGGCTGGTTTCGGGTGGAATTTACCAGAGTGTCTGGAATGTCCTGACCGGCCGGCCGCATCTTCACGGCATCAAGGATTTCGACGTGATCTATTTCGACGGATCGGATGTCTCCTGGGAGGCGGAAGATGTCGTCATCCGGAAGGTGAACGCGGCACTGCCGGACCTTGCGCCCTTGCTGGAGGTGCGCAATCAGGCGCGGGTGCACCTTTGGTACGAACAGCGTTTCGGGCGCCCCTACCGGCCGCTGGACTGCTCGATGGACGCGCTGACGACCTATGCGGCCCGCACGCACGCGGTCGCGGCCCGGCTGGACCGGGGCAGGATTGTGCTCCATGCGCCCTTCGGCCTTGCCAATCTCTTCGCCATGCGTCTCGTGCCGAACTACGGTTGGAAAAACAGGGAAACCTATGCCGCGAAAGCCGATCGGATGAAGGCGCTCTGGCCGGAACTGGACGTCGTTTCCTGGTCGTGAACGCGGGGATACCCGTCCTCCGGCGGCGTGCCGCCCGGGGCAGCGACAGGGCGGGCGGCAAGGCAACCGCGGTTAACGGGGATCCGCCTGACTGAGATTGGCATCGTGCATCCGGCCTTCGGCTTCCAGGAGGCGCGCCCGGAACAGCCCGCGCACCGAGTTTCCGACGAAAATCTCCTCCGCGGTAAACAGGTCCTCCGGCGTCAAATCCGCCTCGACGGCCAGCCCGCGTTCCAGGAGGCCCGCCCGCAGGGTCCCCGGCAGAAGGCCGTGCCCGAGGGCCGGGGTCATCAGGCGGCCGTTGCGTTTCACGAACAGCGTCGTGTAGCTGCCTTCGGTGAGAAAGCCGTTTTCGTTGCAGAAAAGCACTTCCTGGCAGCCGGTCCGCGCCTGGAGGCTTTTGCGGGTGTCGTCCAGAAAGGCGCGGTTGGTCGTCTTGTGGAAAAGAAAGCGGTCGGTGGACGACACCGGGTCGCCGGCGAGAGCCAGCGTGACGACCGCTGCCCCGTCCGACGGCGCCAGAGCGGTGGCGGTCACGGAAATTCCGCCGTCAGCCCCGAGCAGCAGCCGCACGCGCTGCGCGCCGCGAAACAGCCGGGCGCGGTCCGAAAGTGTGGCCTCAACGGCCTGCCGGTCGAAATGAAAGTCGAAATAGGCCGCCGACGCCTGGAGCCGGAGCAGGTGCCGCTCAAGCAGCAGATAACCGTCCGCCGGATCGAAGGCCATCGTCTCGATCAGCTCGAATCGCGGCGTTGCCTGCGTCATGAATTTCAGTTTCAGCAGACATTCGTCATATTCCGGCGCCGCGCCGGAATCGAAAACCACCCCGGATCCGGTCCCCGCCTCCCCGCTGCCGTCATCGCGTAGCACCAGCGTGCGGATGGCGACGTTGAGACGGAAATCGCCGCCCGGCTCCAGATGCCCGATGGCGCCGGTGTAGACGCCGCGCGGAGCGCTTTCCAGATCGCGGGCAATCCGCATGGCGCTGAGTTTCGGCGCGCCGGTGATCGAGCCGCAAGGAAAGAGCCGTTCGATCATAGCGGCAAATCCGGTGTCCTGCGACGCGCGTGCCTCCACCGTGGAGGTCATCTGGTGCACGCTCCGATAGCGCTCCACCTCGCACAGCTTCGTCACGGTGACGGTCCCCGCCCCCGCGACGCGCGACAGGTCGTTGCGCATCAGGTCGACGATCATGGTGTTTTCGGCACGTTGCTTGGGGTCTTTCGCCAGCCCGATGGCGATTGCGGCGTCTTCGGACGGATAGCGGCCGCGCGGCGCGGTTCCCTTCATCGGCCGCGCGCGCAGCAGGCTGCCTTGCCGTTCGAGAAACAGTTCCGGCGAAAGGGACAGGACTGTCCGGTCCGTCGTCCGTACAAAGGCGGCGAATTCGACAGGCTGCCGGCGCATCAACTCCTCGAACAGCCGCTCCGGCGCGCCCAGATACCGGAAGGCGGCGCGCAGGGTCAGGTTGACCTGGTAGATATCGCCCTTGGCCAGATGCCCACGGACCCGCTCGAAAGCCGCGCCATAGGTGGCCCTGTCCATGTCGAAAACGGCGTCGCAGATGCGGGGCGCTTCTCCGCCCGCAGCCGTCAGCATGGCCCGCGCCGCATCGAGCGTGAGCGGTTCGGCCCTGTCGTAAAGACCGAACCAGAGCAGCGGCTCGCCGGTTGCCTTGAAGTTGCGGACGAGCGTCTCCTCGAACGCGTAGCCCAGTTCATAGGCGAGGTAACCGGCCGCGTATGCGCCGTCCCTCTGCGCCGCCTCGAGCTTTGCCAGGCAGGCGCGCACATCCTCGAGGCGATGGCAGATGACGATTTCGAATGGTGCGGCGAAAAACAGGGCCGAGCGCTTTCGCAGAAGATCCAGGAGCAACACCGAACCGGGCGGGAATGCGCTGTCAGACATGCGGGAAAGACCAAGCTGAAGAAGGCGGGGCTGAAGAAGGCGGGGCCACACACCGCACGGCGCAGCTGTCGGCGACAGGCGGCTCATGACATCCGGGCGGCGATCCGTCAAGAGCCGCGGCGGCCGACCATGAAAAAGGACCGGCTGAGATCAGCCGGTCCCTGTACGTGTCCTTAGATGGCGGCGAGGGTCAGGCGGCCGCGACGTCCTTCAGGAAGGCGTCGATCGAACGGCGCATTTCGGATGTGTCCCCGTCCAGGGTCTCCGTGGCTTCCACCATCGACGCGACGGACTTGCCGGTTCGCTCGACCGCTTCGCGCACACCGCCGATATTTTCGGCAACCCGGCCCGTGCCGTCCGCCGCTTCGGCCACATTGCGGGAAATTTCGGCTGTTGCCGCGCCCTGTTCTCCGACAGCGGCGGCGATGGCCGCGGTATAGCTGTTGACCTCGTCCATCGTGGTGGCGATGAGGCCGATGGAAGCAACGGCATCCTTGGTTTCGGACTGAATGGCGGATATCTGCGCACCGATTTCCTCGGTCGCCTTGGATGTCTGCGTCGCCAGCTCCTTCACTTCGGCCGCGACCACCGCGAAGCCCCTTCCGGCCTCCCCTGCGCGCGCGGCCTCTATGGTGGCGTTGAGCGCGAGAAGATTGGTCTGTTCGGCAATCGCCTGGATCAGCGTGACGACTTCACCGATCCGGTTCGCCGCCTCGGCAAGTCCGGCAACCTTGGTGTTGCTCGTCTGGGCATTTTCAGTCGCCTGGACCACGATGCCGGTGGTCTGCTCGACCTGGCGGGAAATTTCGGCGATGGATGAGGACAGTTCCTCGGCGGCCGATGCGACCATCTGCACGTTGGACGAGGCCGTTTCGGAGGCGTCCGAAACCGACGCCGCACGCCCGGTGGTGTCCTCGGCGACGGACCCAAGCTCCTCGGCCGAACCGCGCATTTCATGCACCTTGCGGCTGACTTCGTCCAGCTTGGCGGAGATGTCGTTCTGGAATGCCGCGATCCGTTCGTTGACAAGCACTTCCTTTGTCCGTTGCGCTTCGTCATGATCCGCGCTCTGGCGCTGCAGGGTTACCGCCTCGGCACGGGCTTCCTCAGCCTCCTGACGCGCCTTGTCGGATATTTCGAAGGCCTTGCCCAGATTGCTGGTCATCCACCACAGGATGCCGACCTCAAGCACGACGATGGTGGCATGAAACAGCACGCGGGGGAAATCCGCGCCATTGGGGAACACCGCCCAGGGCATGGCGAAATTGAGCACAATATGGTGGACCGCGACGACGGCCGCATAGGCCACCAGCGCCCGCCAGTCGACCCAGCTTGCCAGGATCGCCAGGACGGCGAAGAAGTACATATGACCGTCGAGCTGGTAGGAGACCTGCCCGGCCGGAGCGGCAAGCGCGGCGACGAAAAGCGCCACCAGCCCCGCCAGGGACATGGCCGTCGCGAGCCGCGTTTCGACGCCGGAGCCGAACTTCAGCCAGGTGAACGTCGCCGCCGCGCCGAGGACCAGCGCGGCACCGCCGACCGCGACAAGGGAGACGTTGCCGACCAGCCAGGCGGTTGCCATGACCAGAAGCACGTTCACCCAGGTGAAATAGATGACGATCCGGGCGAAAGTGTCCCGAAAGGCGTCAAGACCAGAGGTCGTATGCGTTGTTTCACTCATATCGTATTTTCCCCCAAAACCCCATTCCAGCGCGCACATACCTGCGCAACAGCCGAGGAGGCGACAAATCCCGCCCCGGCCCGATACAGTCTGGCGATGAATTCATGGTCCTCGGACTCGGTCAGTGCGACCCAGGACCCATCGCGGACAAAGATGACCGGGCCATCCGCCCTTGCGATGACCTCGGCGGCCGTCAGACCGCCCGGCTTCGCGAACACCGCGACCAGCCCCTTGCCACCAGGCAGGAGCACACCGAGGCTCATCAGAATGCAGGCGCCGAGAAAATAGGCCGCCGCAAAAATCTTTGCGGATGACGTCATCGTATCAAACCTTACGCAGATGCACTCCAGATCAAGGTTGCATCTTCGCTTTAAGAAACTCTGAAGTTTCCGCGTGGCGCATGAAAATTCATCGGTAAATTTGCGAAGGATTTGAAGAGGACGTCCGACAAGGATCTTCGGCTCTCGAGCGGGAGCCCATGAGATCAGGTAAGTTGACCGATCCGGGGAAGGGGAATTATGCAGATGGAATGCCTCCGCCCGGACCGATCGGGGACCTCGAAGCCGATCGGTTTCGAGGTGGCCGAACCTCCTGTCCGCGTTCGGTTGGCCGCAGAATGCCTTGGCCGCGGGCACGGCAAGGGAGACGTCTCCGGAACGCAGGGAGGTATTCGCTTCCCGGCGGCGTGAGGGAACGGTAAAGCCGCCTGTCTCGGAAAGACGCTGGTCTCAGGCGGTCCGCCCGAAGCCAGTCGGGCAGGCGACACCGGTGCCGCCGATGCCGCAATAGCCGGCCGGGTTTTTGGCCAGGTACTGCTGGTGATAGTCCTCGGCGAAATAAAAGGTATCGAGCTGGCGGATCTCCGTGGTGATCGAGGCCGGGACGCCGCCCTCCTTCAAGGCCTGCTGATAGGCCTCCTTCGACTGCCCGGCCGCCTTCAGGTCTTCCTCATCGGCCATATAGATCGCCGAACGGTATTGCGTCCCGGTATCGTTGCCCTGCCGCATGCCCTGCGTCGGATCGTGACTTTCCCAGAACACCTTCAGCAGATCGGCCCGTGACACCTTGTCGGGATCGTAAACGACCAGAACCGCCTCGGTGTGGCCCGTGCGTCCGGTACAGGTCTCATTATAGGTGGGGTTGGGCGTCATGCCGCCCGCATAGCCGACGGCGGTCACATAAACGCCCGGAAGCTGCCAGAACAACCGTTCCGCGCCCCAGAAACACCCCATGCCGAAAAGGACCGTCTTCAGTCCCGCCGGATAGGGCCCGGCAAGCGCCCTGCCGTTGACGAAATGAGGTTCGGCGGGAACGATCGCATCGGCCCGCCCCGGCAAGGCTTCGTCCTTGCCCGGCAGCGAAAACTTCTTGGACAGCATGGTCATGAAGGACATGGCGGATCTCCTGCACATGCCCGCGCCGCCTTGCCTGACCGAGGCGGAAGGCTTCGGACAGGCAAGGCGGTAGCCACGGGTCAGGTGCGTTACCGGTTGATGGTCAGCCATGAATGTGGCGCAGCCGGCAGCCCATTCCAAGGGCCTGCCGGCGAATTGACGTTTATGTGAGCGATCCGAAGCCTTTCGGGCGGACCTCAGGCGAACTGGGCGAGCTGGCGCCGGCGCTTGGCGCCGAGCCACAACAGCAGCATGCCCAGCGGGGCGAGGACGGCCCAGACCGGCCAGACCAGCACGGTCCGCTGCGCGACGTCCCACAGGCCCGGGGAAGCGGAGTTTCCGACCAGCTCAAGGGTGTGCGGGGACAGGCCGGACCAGACATGTCCGAGCGGCGCCATATAAACTTGCGATTGTGCAATTGAACTACTTGCATCCGAGATGCCGGCAACAATCGCGACAGCGAGAAGGCCGTATCCCAGTAACCGGAATAAAAATTTAAAAACACTAATCATGGTATATCTTTCTACTCGTCACACTTTATATAGTTAATACTCACGGTGAGTTGCCAAAAAAGGCAGTCACGCTTCCAATTGAGCGTTTCCTCAGGGTAATATCACACAAATAATACACAAGAATTGATATGCAACACAATTCTGCAACATTTGCCCCGGGAAGCTACCGGGTGAACGCTCCCGACCGGTGTGCGGTTCCGCAATTTTCCCAGAAAAATCCAAAGCTTGAGGGCAACTTCAAAAAAACGCGGCAAGGCGCTTGCGCTCGACCGCGTCATGGGTATATTGCGCGGCACTCAAGCGGGTCGACCGCTTGAAAAGGACAGGTGGCCGAGTGGCTTAAGGCGCACGCTTGGAAAGCGTGTGAACGTGCAAGCGTTCCGAGGGTTCGAATCCCTCTCTGTCCGCCATTTTCCATAATGTCCGACCCGGAGACATAGGTACCATTTTGTACCGGAGACATGGGTTACAACCTCGTGCCGAACGGGTTGTCGATTGTCTGTAATGCTTTCTGCTCCAGATCGATATATCCCAGATCATAGCTCATGAAGCTGATCAGCCAAATTCCCTCGTCCACTTCCTTGATACCGAGCCTCTGGCCGGCGAGAACGGTGGGTAATCATCCCCAAAAACCACTGGGTTGAAAATTGGACTTCTCCGGCCTTTGATGCGCTTGGAGAACGAGATGAAGAAATCAAGATTTACAGAGAGCCAGATCCTGGCGATTTTGAAGCCGGGTGAAAACGGTGTGCCGGTTGCCGATCTTTGCCGGGAGCACGGGATCAGCAACGCGACGTACTACAACTGGCGTTCGAAATACGGCGGCATGGACGCTTCCTTGATGGCGGAAATGAAGGCCATGGCCGAGGAGAACCGCCGGCTGAAGATTGGAAGCGGACAAGAAAACGATCCAGTGAATCGTTTTCCCGCTGGAACGTATGCCGAAATGGCGATGCAGAACGAGTTGCTGAAGGATGCCTTGGGAAAAAAGCCTTGAGGCCGTCTCAGCGTCGAGAGCCTCTCGGCGATGCAAGCATCGCCTGACGGCCAATGGATGGCCATGAATGCAATTCGGCTGCGTGGTGTGAGCATCGCGCTTGCCTGCCGGACTTTCCAGATCAGTGAAAGCTGCTATCGCCATGAGCGCAAACTCAGCAACGAGAACGCAGAGATCGCGGACTGGCTGGTCCGGCTGACGACGGCTCACCGAACCTGGGGCTTCGGCCTGTGCTTCCTTTATCTGCGCAATGTCAGAGGCTTCGTATGGAACCACAAGCGCGTCCGGCGGATCTATCGTTCGCTCGAACTGAACCTGCGCATCAAGCCGAAGAAGCGCTTGGTTCGGGAAAAAGCGGAACCGTTGGCTGTTCCCGATGGTCCCAATATGACCTGGTCTATGGACTTCATGTCGGATCAGCGGTCCGACGGGCGCAGCTTCAGGACCTTGAACGTTCTGGACGACTTCAACCGTGAGGGCCTGGGCATTGAAGTGGCCATTTCCATTCCCGCCCTTCGTGTCATCCGCACCCTGGAGCGGATCATCGAGTGGCGCGGCCAGCCCCTGAACATCCGGGTGGATAATGGCCCGGAAAACGTCAGTGCCGCCCTGCAAATATGGGCTTCGAGACGTGGGATCGGTTTGGAGTATATCCAACCCGGCAAACCGCAGCAGAACGCCTACGTCGAACGCTACAACCGAACCGTTCGCCATGAATGGCTCGGACAATATATATTCAAGACGATTGAGGAGGCACAGGATCACGCCACGCGCTGGCTATGGACATACAACAATGAGCGGCCCAACATGGCCATCGGCGGCATTACGCCCGCAATGAAACTGAAAACAGCGGCCTGAAGCTCGGTTTTGAAACCCACTAAAAATGGGATGATTACCGCACTACATCGCGCCAGGAAAACCTATGCAGAATGGCTTCGTGGAGAGTTTCAACGGTCGGATGCGGGACGAATTGCTCAACGAGACGATGTTCTTAAACCTGGCCCATGCCCGCGTGGTCATCGCCGCATGGGCGGCCGACTATAACACCGAACGCCCGCATTCAGCTTTGGACTACCAGACCCCGGCCGACTATGCGCGGACCCTGGCGACGGCAAGCGCCCGCCTCGCTGCGAGAGAGGAAAGCTCCGCGTATCGGGCGCTTGCTCAACCTGCGCCAACAGGCGTAAATACCAACCGGGCTCAAGCTGCGGCTGGATGAAAGATCAGTGGCAGGTCAGTGGTCTGATGGCTCTGCATCGGCAGCCTCACGACTCGGCGAGAAAAAGAGCGGCCACGACAGCACGACAGGCGGTATTCTGATGGTAAGTGACGTCTGTCGCCCAGCCGCTTTCGGGCTTCTCCACATCGAATCCTATTTTAGTCGGCAAATTTCCGATGCTTGTTCGCATTCGGGTGAGTTCAATGGTTTCAAGAACTTGTTTCTCTCCGCGTGAAGCGAGTATTGACTTTAGTGAAAACACCTCGGTAGACCGCAACCAGATAACCCCACCCTGCAATCTACGCGACCGCATCGCGCTTCAAATCGTCACTGAAATTGCCAGGCCCCATCAGGGGTCCTTGCCCTTCAGGCGGGAGCGGGTCAGGATCTAATGTTGCAGAGCGAAAAATAAAGTGACAAATCGAATGCGTGCACTGTTCAAAGTGTTAAAACATGCCAATAGGATCGATGAAAATGTAAAGGCAGAACGGGCGCTCTAAAAAAGCTTGAAAATTATCAGTGTGTTTTCGGATACAAGATCCCTATTAAAGCGACGCGTTATGGTGAACATGCAAGAAAGTCAAATTTTCGAATCCGATTGGTCTGAATTGACATCCTTTTGTGTCAGCGCTTCAACTATCAAAGAAAAGGTTGAAGACACCTCCAGACCGGTCTTGGCGCTCACACCAGAGATAAATGTCTTCATTCAGGAGTTGATCAGCCAGCTCAAAGGCAAAGAAGGTTTGGTAATAGCGAAAGTGCTTTCGGGACCGCTCACCGCCGCTGCTAGAATATTTCCCTATTCGTTTCAGCTAAGAACCTATGCCACCGCCTTTTGCGAGAAATTTCCGCTTGCAGCAACCGAACCTCTTCGAGCATTAAGTCAAAGAGGACGCAATCTAAAATCCAGCAACTACCGCATTTCACTTGCTGAAATACTTGCAGAAATTGAAAATCATCATGTAAATCTAATCGCCAATGCCAAATATCACGGCATGGAAATTTGGCCCATGTTGCGCACTGTGCTTGCGACCGAGGTTGAAAACCGGATCCTCGCAGGCGGCAGGCTGACAACACGAATCGCCGGCGATGCAGAAGCGACGCTGTATCAGTATGAAAATGCCTTTACCAATGAAATTAAGTATACGCCACCCGATATTTCGTTTCTTGAAAACGACGCCGCGTTCAAGGCCGGCAATCTCGATATCGAATTCTTGTTCTTTTCACGTGCGTTACGGTACATCAAGCGAAAGAATGGGTTTTGGGTTGACGGACCTTGCGATTATCTGCACCAGCTTCTCGCACCCAACTATTCCTGCTTGAAAATCGAAGAATACGACGACAAGGCCTTGAAACGCCAACCGCGTGTACTGGCGCCTAAATACTTCCGCACGCCCTGGAAGCACGACCAGAAGAGATTCTTCGATCATATGAAGTCCGATTTTCCATCGTGGAGTGGCACCGAAAGCAAGGAATCCTGGCGCCTCTACACGCGGGCCTGCAGCAAACTCGGCCTGCCGAGTGACAAGAAGAACTACAATGCACTTTTAAGAAACATGCAGTACGCTTGGGGGTACGCCAATTTTTTCAGAGACTTCGTCGGCCGCATAAACCCCAGATTCGTCTTCCAGGAGTTTTATTATTCTCCCGAGTCCATCGGCCTGATCCTTGCTTGCAAGAGCCTCGGCATTCCAGTCATCGAAGTCCAACACGGCCTGATAGGATCCCATCAGTGGCAAACCACGCACTGGGTGAAGATGCCCGAGAACGGCTACGTCAATCACCCCGATTATTACTGGGTCTTCGACAAATTCGAAAAGGAGAACTCGGAAACTCACCAACCGCGAAACGCCTTTCATCGCCCTGCAATCGTCGCAGGACACGCCGAGCTGGAAATCTTCAAGCGTAATCACGAGAAAGAAGAAAGCAAACTTAAACCGTCACATAGAGAATTTTTGAAAGAAATTGGTGACGCCACTTACAACATTCTGTTTTCACCGCAGTACCACCATGTGGATTTCACCGGTATCGTGGCAGTTTCCAGAGCCTTGCCGAAGGATGCCCGCCTTCTGGTGAGGTTACACCCTATGCAACTTCCGATCGTGGATGGCCTAGCGGAACTTATCGAGAAATACGGCACTGATAACATTGAAGTCGAAAATTCGAGCAAGATCCCCCTCTATAGCCTGATGGAGCGGTGTCACCACGTTATCACGAAATACTCCACTCTCGCGCGCGAAGGGTTGGAGTTCGACATGGATGTAACGTTGCTGGACGACATGGGGCGCCAGCTGTTTCATCAGTATGTCGACTTGGGAAGAATGACCTATTGCGGCACCAAAGAGAGCCTTGTCGACAAGATTTTGGCCGACTACCGCTCTTACAAGGATCCTGCGGTATGGCAAGTAAAATGCGGCGAATTCGAAGCTTTTCGAAAAGAACACCTTTCGGAAACGCCTGAAAGCGCTGTGGAAGAAATCCGAATGGATTGGGAGCAGAAAAATGAATACCGCTCTAATGTTGCCAGGAACTGCAGCGACATGCCGATCATGTCCGTGCCGCTCAGCATCCAGAAATGCGCGGAAAACAGATACCTCAAGGATGTCGACAGAACCAGCGGCGACTTCAGCATCCGTCGCACTTTCCTGATCGATGAAAACCTGCCAATTAACCGAAACACATTGGCACGAATTTTTTACAAGACCGTTCTTGGAACAGATAGCAAGACAGCTCTTGATCTCGTTTTCCACGGTTCGGAAGCTGCAACGCACTCCGGAGATATCCTAACGCTATTTTACGGCATGTCGGGCCGCTCCGTGAATATCCATATTGACGCCTTGGGAAGCATCGAAACTGCCTCCAGGAGTGAAAGCGATAAGGTTTTGCGGAAGCTGGATATCGAGGCTCTTGCCCTGCCTGGCGCCGATGCTAAATCGATCACCGGCCTTAAAGTGATATCGGCTTCAAATGACGTCCTGACACAGACCAAACGCTGGCTGGGCTCAAAGGGCCTGGATGAAAATCTCGTCGTAGTAACCTTTGGCGATAGCCTCAACAATGCACAAGCCGAGAGTATCCTGTGCTCCGACTGCTTGGTGGAAATAGCAGCACACAGAAACATTTTGCTGAACGGAAGCAGGCACTTCGTGGAAAACTGTCAGCAATTGCCCGAGCGCATCAACCTCTTTGAACCAGCGGTATATGCTCTAGACGCCGCGATCGCACTTTGCCAAAACGCTGGCACCAATATTGTCGTTTCAAACGATGGCTGGGACCAGCTTTTTGTCGGCAACAACGGCGTATGTGTTACCCTGACACCGGAAGACTGGGAAAACGAATCCCCGACGAGTCTTTTGAGACAAATTTGCGGTGATCAGCCTTTGCTGCTCGATGAGCTTTAAGCGATCTGGATTTTTCAAGGCATTAGTGGGAAAACTCATGATCAGCGGTATCGTCGCCGAATTCCAAAAAAAGCTTCCTAGATGGCCGAATAAACTGATTAAACGACTGAAAACTTGGGCGGCTGCGAAAAAAACCGCTCCGGGGATCGAGTTGTCTCCGGCTCAAGGCGAACTCAGGGCTTTTTACGATCTCGCCGTCTGTCCGGTAACGTTTGACATTGCAAATTTCCTATCGTTGGCGGAAATCGCAAGGCTCGAATTCGGCTGCAAGCATGTTCGGCTGATTGTCGTCCCTGCACCAGGAAATGGCTTCCGTGATTTGTCAGTACACTCGGTGGATCATTCAAAACATCGCATTTTAAGCATTATCGCCCCTGCTCTTAGAACCCTACCGAGTTGTTCCGGCATATCTATCGTTTCTGACCGCAAATCGGCGGAAAAGCTGGTACCGCAAGACGGCTCCCCCGTGTTTCCCTATGGATATACCTTGGACCGGCCGACGCGCTATTACAGCTGGTACAACACTTGGGACAAGGTGAACGACGGCAAGAATGTGCAGTCGCTACGAGCCCCCTCGGACGCGCTTCAAAATGTCGAGAGTTGGTTGACCCAAAAAGGATTGCAGGATGTGAAACTGGCGGTGATCACATTGCGCGAAGCGTCCTATCAAAAGGATCGAAACAACAAAATTAGAGAGTGGGAGAAGTTCTGCAGGTATCTGACGACCAAGGGCTATCAGCCTCTGATTGTCCGGGATTTCGATAAGGCATATGACCCCTTGCCGGCAGACCTCAGCGGTTATCCTATCTGTGATATACCCAACTGGAATCTCAATTTCCGCGTTGCCCTCTATGAACGCGCCGCAGTATCCTTCTTCGTAAACAACGGTCCTTGGGTGTTCGGCCTTTTTGACGAGAAAGTCAAATTCATGGCCGCCAAGGTCATTACCGAGAGTGTCCTAGTTACATCGACCAAGTTTCGCATCGAAATGGGCGATGAAATCGGTAAGAATTACCGGTTTCTGCAGGAGAAGCAGAAGGTCGTGTGGGAGAACGACGACTATGAGGTTCTTGTGCGAAATTTCGAAGAGCATTTCGTCGACAGCGCAATCACACCTGCGCCTGCGGAATGACCTTCAAACGTGAGGCAAGGCCTTTCGTTGCCTCACGCTTCAATTACATAGACTGCACTGCTAGGCGTTGTTTTTACGACGGAACAGGTACGTTACGTAATTGATGTCCCTGTTTAGACCGGTGATGAAAATCTCGTAGAAGCCGATCTCCTGAAGAATTCCAAAGAATTCGTCAAGCGCATAGCTTGTCGCAGTAATATGCTTCTCATGATATTCTTCGAGTTCTGCGATAGGCTTGTATTTGGGGTTCCCGTTGTCGAAACGGATCTGCACCATTCCGATCCCGCCAGGCTTCAGGACTTGATGAACGCATTTCAGTACTTCGACACCGTAGGCTTTCGAGGGAAAATGCTGGAAAACGGCTGTTGAAAGAAAAATATCGACCGGCTCACGAACGCTTTTGATGACGTCGTCAATCGAGCTGTTCAACAGGACCGGAACGAAGCCCTGAGTTCCATCTTCGCTTGCGACCCGTTCGGTCTCATTGAGATTGTCTTGGGAAATATCGACACCGTAGTAGTACTGAACGAGTTTCCGAAATGCATAGGCATTGGATCCTCCTCCAGGACCCCATTCCAGCATGTTCCGCTCCTGCGTCCAGTAAAACGGGTCGTTTGTGACCATTCTGATATGGCGATTCAACGCCGTGAGCGAGTTCTTACCGATACTCTTCCAGCGCTCATCGTCCGTCCAGCGACCAACACCGCGGAAATGTGAATTGTCTTTCCGGTATTCTTCATTCTCGTTGTTGGCCCAGATCTTCTTGGCAGCGGCGGTTGCTTCCTCGAAAGCGGTTCCGGGCGTCTCGCCTTTCTGACCTTCAGAAGAGTTGAGCTTGGCCATTTCGTCGGCCGGCTTCGTGTCAATTGCTTTGCTCATACTGCTCTCTCCACAACGCACATGTGCCTTTTTCAAGCATCTGCCAGAAGGTGCCTTTGATAGGCACCAACATATTTCATCGACCATTTAGATAATAAGGTCAGAGTATCCGTAGGACTCATAGAAATCGACATACTTTTCGCGCCCGAGATCCTCGATATTCTGATAGATCTGACTTTTGATTTCTTGCGGCCAGCTACGAAGCGCAAAAGCGGCCGGGGCATTGGAAACCCTGCGGTTCTGATTGTTAATTTTCATCACGGAGGACACGTAGCGCCAGGAGGGACTCACCTTGCCGTCGGTCACGTAGTTGAAGAATTCCTTGTAGCTTTTCCGTTTGCTTGTCAGGTCCTCCATCTTGAACAGGCGCTCACGACCGCATTCCGCATGCATCTGAAAATCGTAACAGACGAGATTGCGAAAGATCGTCGACGCTCTGTTGGCGGCCTTTTCGAGCAGCTGTTCGTTCTGTGTTTCCGCGAGCGTCGCCATCACATCCCCCTTCAGTTTCCTGAACCGAACCGGCTCAAGCGCTTCACAATGCTCCGCCAGATGGATATGACTGAGACTCTTGAGACGGTTAATCGGATGGCGAATTACACCGCAGAATGTCCCGCCGAGGTCTTCAACGGCTTCTCGGGCGGATGTCCCATGATAGCCGTGGATGGCACCGAATGCTTTCTTGAAGCGTGTCGCTTCTGCACTCACCACCAGCGACTGCATGAACTCCCGCGGATGAATGCGATGAAAGCGACGATCTGCGCGCCCCGGCGGGAAGGACATGGTGCCGTGATAGCAGACGATATCCGGATGCGAGCTAAGTGATGCCGAAAGCCAGGCCGTCGCGGACCCGCCATAAGATGAGATATAAAAAGGTTTGATCGGCATCTCTTTTGCGATCGAGCCAATATCGAGATGCGAAGGCAAGCGTTCCTGTTGCGCCCATTCGGCCAGAATACCTTCATAATATTCAAGGCGTTTTTCGAGCAGTTCTCTCTCCGCGTCGGTGGTTTGTTTTTGCCAGAGACGTTCGATAAGCTCTTCGGCCTCTCCCTTCATTCCAAGCAAAATCATGCAGTCTAACCAGTACAGCCCTCCGCCAAATCCTACCTTCCTGCTTAGTTGATCTTCTCGATATAATTTTTCTGCAAGTACATGTAATTTCTTATTATGCGCTTCGCGCGCTTCTTTATATATTTCGGACATAAGCCACCCTGAACAGACTTCTGCTTTTACAGCTACTTATATATTTTTCATCCAGCGCGCAATGTAGGTCCAAGAAATTACTCAAGTCCATACTGACCTCGATGGACAGTACCTCACTTCAGAATGCGCCTCGACCCTAACCTCAAATTGGCTTAACAAGGGCCATATTGGTTCATCTGAAATGGTGCTTCTTACCCGTAAGAAACCACAGTAATTATGTTGCGCGTGGAAGGACGAGGAGCGGCCAAAATACGCGAAAAAGTTGATCGCTAGGCTAAGGCAAATCCATGAAGTCCGTTCGATTCATTCTCGTCGTTTGGGGCGAAGAATTTATACAAACTCTTTGCGAGATCTGCATCCCTTCGCTACTTGCGCCGGGAAATATTCCTTTTTTTTCAGAACACTATAAATGCAAGTTCCACATCATAACTGACAAACCGGGAAAATGGCAGCTTGAGAAAGCAAGTGCGATTGAGAATATTAGAAAATTTGGTGATGTTATAATAAAAACTAGCAGCTTAGACGACGATCACAAGTATAAACAGATGAGTGATCTTCAGAACATTGGCGTTAAGGCTGCGTACGAGAACGGTGATGCGCTGGGTTTCCTGTTCGTAGACGGCATTTGGGCACGTGATAGTTTCCGGGAATTTGTGGAAGCGCTAAATCAGGGATACAAGGCTGTCGGCTCCTGGAACATGCGCTCGAACAAGCCCGACATGATCAGGGACGTCATTGACGGCGGCTATCTCAACAACGGTGTGTTGGACATTTCCACAGAAGACCTTGCCGCTTTGATCTTCAAGAACCTTCATAGACATATGTCCTATCGGTTTTGGGAGAAGGAGCCAAGTCAGGAGCACTGTGGCCAACTGTTTCACAGGCTGTCGGACGACGTCATACTCGTTCACACGTTCCTGATAATTCCGTACATCATCTTTCCGGAGGTCATGGCTGAAATTCCGGCAGACCCCAATGTGCGCGGTGTTTCAAATACCTACATGGATATTTTCCTTGCCCAAGTCGTTCCCAACCCCGGTGACGTCTATATTGCAAAGGACAGCCGAACCCACTTGAATGTGGAACTAAGCCCGAAGGACACTAGCGTCCGGAAAAGACGCCCCAACGATGTGCGTGATCATGTTCTTTGGGCAGAGATGGCGACAAGTCGTCAGAACCGTGCGTTTTTCAAGCAAACGATTGTTCTGACGAAAGACTGCAATGCGCGTATAGAAAATGATCCAACTTCACCGTTCGTTGAAGAAATTGTAGAGGAAATGGACGCCAGCACTGTGTGGCTTGCCGCGAACGACTGGCGTCGATTGCACAAGCGCAGCCAATTTTACGTCACCAAGAATGCACTTGTCTCGCAATTTCGAAATCCATTTGATCGACTTCTGCTGTCGATAATCTTTCGCCTTATAACTCGAGAAGATTACTACGACCGAAAACTAAACGACGGTGGAATTTATGCATTTTTTCGTCAAAAATACGCGCAAAAGCACGGCTAGAATTACCAAGTTATCTAGTTCAAGCACAATCTAGTCCCGTGGAACTTTTCCAGATCGCACTCAGGTTTCAAACGAATTGAAGGATGTCAAATGACACAAGGCTGGGTTCTGGTAACCGGTGCGGGTGGTTTCGTGGGGGGGCATTGCGTCCAGCGCCTGCTGGAAGCCGGCCATAAGGTCATAGCGCTGCTACGCAGTCCGAAACCCGGCGCAGGCCTGCCTTCCGGCGACACCAACACCTTCAAGCGCATCGAGGGCGATCTCACACAGCGCGTTACGTGCCCCTATCCGGTTGAAACCATTGTCCACCTGGCGGCGCAGGTCGTTTTTCCCGGCATCACCGCGTCCCAGTTCGCGCGTGGAAACATCCTGTCGACACTGGGTATGTTCGAACTCGCGCAGTTGCTGAGTGTTAAAACGGTGATCATGCATTCGTCGATTTCGGTCTATGGTCAAGCACCGTCAAGGAACTGGACGGAGGCGACGCTTTCGACCGCACCCGCCCCTTATGGCGCTTCGAAGTATGTTTGTGAGCTTGCGGCCCGGGACTTCGCCGATTCGATGAGGATTGTCGTCCCGAGAACCCCCGGGATAATCGGCCCCGGCGCGAACCCGAACTGGATCACGTCGCTCGTCGACAAAGCCCGTAGACATGAACCCGTCAGGATCCACAACGCGGACGCTCCGTTCAACAGCACACTGCATGTCGCCGATTACTGCAATTTCGTGCTCTCCGTGCTCGGCTCGAAGACGACCGATGCCTGCATGGATATCGTCAATCTGGCGGCACGAAAACCGCTCGCTGTTAGAGACGTAGTAGAGACGATCGTACGAGAGGTTTCGAGCCAGAGCGAAATCGTCGACGGAGGCCCCGCCGGGTCGCCGGTCACCATAGATATCGGCAAGGCGCAGCACCAATACGGTTTCAGTCCGATGACGGTTGGCGACGCAGTCACGCGTTATGCAGACGAAGCCGGGGCAGGCTCCTAGGGAAGACCCACCGAGTTGACGTTTTGCAGCGTATCCAAGATCTCGAGCACCCGGTCGAGGAGTGATCCGCCTTCGAACAGGTGCCCTGGAATACCGAATGCTTCCGCCGCCTGGATATCCCTCGGCTTGTCCCCGACCAGAAACGAACGCTGCCGGTCCATTGGAAAAGCCCGGTCGATCTGCCCGATAAGACCCGGCAAGGGCTTGCGGCAATCGCATGTCCGAGTGAACTCAGCAACTGTCCCCCCCGGATGATGCGGACAGTGGAAGAACCCGTCGATCACGGCGCCTTCCGCTGCAAGCTGGCTTCGCATGGCCTCGTGAAAAGCGTACATCTGCTTTTCAGTGAAATACCCGCGCGCGATACCGGACTGGTTCGTGGCGACACAGACCTTGTAGCCCTTTTTGTTCAGCAGCGAGATGGCTTCGATCGCGCCGGAAACCCACTCGATATCTGCCGGATCACACATGTAATGCCGGTCGACGAGCAGGGTGTCGTCCCTGTCGAAGATCGCGACAGGAGGCAGTTGTCCGTCATCAGGATTGTTCATATGTGATGCCTCGGTGCCGCAATGCAGAATCAAGTTCCTAGCCACTGGAATTCCAAACCAAGCTGTATTAAGGATATGGCGCCCGGCGCAAGGGAAATTCGCCGGGCGAGATCATCGTACAAACGATCTCTTTTTTTAGCTTTAGGGGTTCATTTTTCTCATGAAGATCTTGGTTACCGGCGCTTGCGGTTATAAGGGTACTGTTCTCACACCTATGTTGCTGGAAGCCGGATATGAGGTTCGTGCCGTGGACACCCAGTGGTTCGGCAATTTCCTGCCGCAGCACCCGGCGCTGGAAGTTGTACAGGCGGATGTGCGGGATTCGGACGCTATCGATCTCGATGGGATCGATGCAATCATTCACCTCGCTTCGATCGCCAACGATCCCTGTGGTGATCTCAATCCCAAACTGACCTGGGAAGTGAGCGCTCTTGCAACGATGCAGCTTGCCGACCGCGCCCGCCGGTTGGGAATCGAACACTTCATCTACGCGTCCTCCGGCAGCGTTTATGGCGTCAAGGAAGAAGATCAGGTCACCGAGGACCTCACGCTTGAGCCAATCAGTGAATACAACAAGACCAAGATGGTCGCCGAGCGGGTTCTGCTGAGCTACGCGGACGACATGCTGGTTCAGATCGTGCGTCCGGCCACCGTTTGCGGGCTTTCCCCGCGCATGCGACTCGATGTCTCGGTCAACTTGCTGACCATGCAAGCCCTGACCAACAAGCGCATCACAGTCTTCGGTGGCAATCAGGTTCGGCCGAACATCCACATGCAGGATATCTGCCGCGTTTACCTCTACATGCTGGAGCAGGGCAGCAAGATCCAGGGCGTGTTCAACGCGGGATTTGAAAACATCTCGATCATGAGCATCGCCGAGATGGCTGCGAAGCGCATCGGTGCGGAAATCGTCGTCACGGAGTCGAACGACCCGAGATCCTACCGGGTCAACTCCGACAAGCTCCTGGCGACTGGTTTCAAGCCGATCAAGTCGGTTGACGACGCAATCGCCGAAATCATTGAAGCTCACGATTCTGGTGCTCTGAAGGATGAGGATCGGTTCCACAACCTCCGCTGGATGCAGAAAACGGTTCTGGCGAACGCGGCCTGAATTCCGCGGATCCAACAAACCTGTCATTGCTAAGGGACTTTCATGACGCGCGTATTCGTACTTGGCAGCAACTCGTTTGGAGGTGCGTCATTTGTTAACTATGCAATGAAGCAGGGATGGGAAGTCTATGGCGTCAGCAGATCGGAAGAAGTTCACCCGGTCTGCAGGCCCTACCTCACCAACCAGAACATCGGCACGTTCACCTACCAGCAGATGGACGTGAACAATGATCTCGACGCGATCCTTGGCGCGATCAATGCCTTCCAGCCTGATTATGTCGCCGACTTTGCCGGACAGGGTATGGTCGCCCCAAGCTGGAACTGGCCGGAACAGTGGTACGAGACCAATATTGTCTCGAAGGTGAAACTGCACAACGCGTTGCGCGATCTGAAGTCCCTGAAACGTTATGTGCGTGTCTCGACACCGGAAGTGTTCGGCGATTGCGACGGTTTGATCGACGAAACCCAAGCCTATAATCCTTCGACGCCCTACGCGGTCTCCCATGCGGCTATCGACATGAGCTTGATGGCGTTTTACCGGCAGTGGGAGTTCCCGGTGGTCCTGACCCGCTTCGCCAATTTCTATGGCCCGGGACAGCAGCTCTACCGCATTGTCCCCAAGACGATTATATGTGCCTTGTCCGACCAGACCCTGATGCTGCATGGCGGAGGCCACTCGACCAGGGCCTTCATTCACGGGCATGATGTTGCCAGCGGCATCTTCAAGGCGCTGACGCTCGGCAAGAACGGCGAGGCCTATCATTTCACCACCGATCCGTTTGTGACGATCCGTGAACTGGTGGAGAAGATTGCCGTGTTGCTTGATCGTCAGTTGTCTGATTTCGCACAGGAAACCGAGGACCGTCCGGGTAAGGACAAGGCGTATTTGATGACGGCTGCCAAGGCAGAGCGAGAGCTCGGCTGGAAACCGGAATACACGCTCGATCAAGGTCTTGAAGAGTGTATCAACTGGGTTCGCGACAACCTGGAGACGATCAAGACCATGGAACAAAACTACGTACACAAGGCCTGAGGGCCCCTGTCCACCGGCTCCGCTTTTCATGGAAGGGAAAGACTTTTGGCCAATCAGAACTTTCTTCCGGATCAATATGATCGCACGGATGCACTCGACATCAATCACAATTACCTGCCCGACCAGTTCGCAGATTATGAGGAGATCCTCGCGAAAGTGGGTGAGGTCGTCCGCAAGGGGGACTTCACGCTCGGTCGTGCGGTGGATCAGTTCGAGCGGGACTTTGCCGAAGTTGTCGGAGTGAAGCACGCGATCGGGGTCGGCAGCGGAACCGATGCGCTCTTCCTGAGCCTCAAGGCTCTCGGCGTCAGCGAAGGCGACGAGGTCATCACGACACCTTTCACGTTCTACGCGACGATCGGCGCCATTGTTACGGCCGGGGCACGACCGGTATTTGTCGATGTTCTCGATGATTTCAACATCAACCCGGACAACATCGAAGCCGCGATCACCCCGAAAACGAAGGCGATCCTACCGGTTCACTGGTCGGGCAAACCGTGCCGCATGGACGACATCCTGGCGATTGCAAACCGGCATGGTCTCAAGGTCGTCGAAGACAGCTGCCACGGTATCCAGGCCAAATACAAGGGCAAGGGCGCCGGCTCCTTCGGCGAGTTCGGTGCGTTTTCCATGCATCCGCTGAAGAACCTCAACGTCTGGGGCGACGGCGGCCTCGCCTGCACGAACTCCGACGAACTCGCCGAAAAGATGCGCCTGATGCGCAATCACGGGCTGATCGACCGCAATCGCTGTGCGATGTTCGCCTATAATTCGCGCCTGGACACCATTCAGGCCGTGGTCGCAAGCCATGTTCTGCAGAAAATCGACCATATCACCGAAAGCCGGATCGCAAACTCTTTGTATTTCGACTCCCAGCTCTCCGGTATCTCCGGGATCACAATCCCGCAACGCGACAGCGGCGAAGTCAAGCAGGTCTTCCATATCTACTCGTTGCGTTACGAGCGGCGAGACGAATTGCAGGCTTATCTCGAGGCCCGCGGTGTGGATGCGAAAGTGCATTACCCGATCCCGATGCATCTGCAGCCGGGTGCGGCCGACTGGGGATACAAGCCTGGCGACTTCCCGGTCGCGGAAGCCTGCTGCGCAACCACCATGTCGCTTCCAGTCCACGAATTCGTAACCCGGGAGCAGCAGGACAGAGTTGTATACCTGATCAAGGAGTTCTACAGATGAGCACCGACCGCGTCGCCTTCGTAAACCTGCCCTTGCGGATCAAGGATTATGAAGACGAACTCGTAGAAGCCTTTTTGAAGGTCCTGCGATCCGGCGCTTACATCATGGGGCCGGAGGTCGCGGAATTCGAAAAAAAACTTGCGGCCTATTGCGGTGTCGACTACGTGCTTGGCGTAGGTAACGGAACCGACGGCCTGATCATCGCCCTGCGGGCCCTGAACATCGGGCCCGGCGATGAAGTCATAACCGCACCGAACTCCTTCATCGCTTCCGCCGGCGCTATTCAGATGACTGGCGCGGAAGTCCGGTTCGCCGATGTCGGACCGGACTACAATCTCGATCCCGTCAGAATTGAAGATGCGATAACCGCCAGGACCAAGGCAATCATGCCGGTTCACCTGACGGGCCGCCCCGCACCGATGGACGAGATCAACGAAATCGCGAAGCGTCACGGTCTTTTTGTCATAGAAGACGCCGCACAGGCCATTGGCGCCAAATACAAGGGCAAACCCGTCGGAAGTCTTGGCGACATCGCCAGCTTCAGTCTGCATCCGCTGAAGAACCTGCAGGTCTTCGGAGATGCCGGTTTCCTGTCAACGTCGTGCAAACACCTGTATGAGCGCATGAACCAGTTGCGCAATCATGGTCTGGTCGATCGCAATACGAGTGCGGAATGGGGCTTGAACTCACGGCTCGACACGCTTCAGGCGGCGCTTGGGCTGGTACAGTTAAAACGGCTCGATGCCTGGACCGACCGGTTTCGGTCCATCGCCGCCCAGTATCGCGAAGGCTTGAAGGACGTCGTTAGCGTTCCGGGCGAGCTCAATCATGAGTATTCCGTTTACCACAATTTCGTGATCTTAGCGGATCGCCGGGATGAACTGATGCACCACCTGGATACCAAAGGGATCGATACCAAGATTCACTATCCAATTCTGCTTCACCGGCAACCGGCGGCCAAGCATCTGGGTCTTTCCGAGGGTGCATTCCCGATTGCGGAGGATCAGGTGACGAAAATGGTTAGCCTGCCTATTTATCCGGAGCTGCAACCAGGCGAAATTCAGCGTGTTATCGAAGAAATTCGGAATTTCTATTCCGCCTGAGACATTGGAAGACGGTCTGCCGTCAGTGTGAGGAAATATGGGACAAGAAATCGACTTGATGGTCAACTACCCGCGCACAAAACGCGACCCCGCGGCGCGCGGTGCGGACAAGACGCCCGAGCAGCAGGCGATTGCCCGTCAGTTCGGCAAGGAGTTTTTCGATGGCTCTCGCGACGTCGGCTACGGCGGGTTTTCCTACATGTCCCGGTTCTGGGAACCGGTCATTCCGACTTTCCAGGAGCATTTCGGCCTGAAGTCCGGCGACGTTCTTCTCGACATCGGCTGTGCCAAGGGCTTCATGATGTATGACGCGGCCCGCCTGATCCCGGGCCTTGTCGTGAAGGGGATCGATGTTTCAGAATATGCCATTGAAAACGGCATGGAGGAGATGAAACCCCACATGCAGGTTGCCAGCGCGCTGGATCTGCCGTTCGAAGACAACAGCGTCGATGTATCGATATCGATCACGACCCTGCACAATCTTGAGAAAGACGACCTGGCGACCGCGCTGCGCGAAATCGAACGTGTCACGAAATGCGGAAGCTTCATCACGCTAGATGCCTATCGCAATGACGAAGAGCGCGAGCGTATGGAGGCCTGGAACCTGACAGCCCTGACAATGATGCATGTCGACGAATGGAAAGAGTTCTTCGACAAGGTAGGTTACACAGGCGACTACTACTGGTTTATTCCATGACAGATCTGATTGAGCTGTTGCGCGGCATGAAGCGCATTCGTGCCGTGGAACAAGGAATTGCCGACCGCTACATGGTACAGCCGCAGCAGATGCGCTGCCCAACCCATCTGTCCATCGGGCAGGAGTTGGTCGGCGCCCTTGCCGGGCTTGCATTGAAACCGAGCGACTATGCGGTCAGCTCGCATAGAGGTCATGCGCACTACATTGGCAAGGGCGGGGACATCGGAAGAATGCTCGCGGAAATATACGGCAAGGTTACCGGTTGCAGCCGGGGCCGTGGCGGCAGCATGCATCTGATCGACGAGAGCGTCGGCTTTATGGGAACGACCGCAATCGTCGGCAATTCCATTCCGGTCGGCGTGGGTCTCGGCCTGGCTGCAAAGCTTGACGGAAAGGAACAGGTAAGTGCTATTTTCCTCGGTGACGGCGCGACGGAGGAAGGTTCGTTTTACGAGTCGGCCACAATCGCCGCTGTCCGGAAATTACCTGTGATCTTCATTTGCGAAAACAATCTTTACTCGGTTTATTCGCCGCTGAATGTTCGTCAGCCGAAAAACCGTGTGATCCACGAGATGGTCGCCGCCTATGGCGGTCTGGACACCTATTTCGTTGAAGGGGACGACCCGGAAGCAACAACCGACGAGCTTCAAAAGGCGGTCGACAAGGTGCGGAGCGGTGCCGGACCCGCGTTTATCGAGATCACCACCTATCGTTGGCGCGAACACTGCGGTCCCAACTGGGACAACCATCTGCCATACCGGGACGAGGACGAATTCGAAAACTGGAAAGAGCGCGATCCGCTGCCCGAACTCGAGCGGCGTCTCCTGGAACGTGGCACAATCAGCGCCGAACGGATTGCGTCCATAAACCAGGACGTCGAACATGAAGTCGAAGCTGCGTTCAAGTTCGCGAATGAGTCTCCCTTCCCCGATGAGAGCGAAGCCTATATCGACGAATACATGGCTTAACTGAGGGATTTTATTGTGAAATTTTCGGACGCCATCAATGACGCGATGAAAGTCGCCATGCGGCAGGATCCCAAGGTGCTATGCTACGGCTTGGGCGTCGACGATCCGAAACGCATTTTCGGCACCACAGAGGGACTCATTGAGGAATTCGGTCCCGATCGCGTGTTCGACATGCCAACGGCTGAAAACGCAATGACCGGGGTTGCCGTAGGGGCCGCCCTAGCCGGTTACCGGTCCGTGTGTGTTCATCAACGGGTCGATTTCTTCCTCCTGGCCATGGACCAGCTGGTGAACTCGGCCGCGAAATGGCATTACATGTTCGGCGGGCAAAATTCTGTGCCGATCACCATTCGACTCGTGATCGGACGTGGCTGGGGGCAAGGCCCGACCCATTCCCAGGCGCTCCATTCCTGGTTTGCCCATATTCCCGGACTGAAGGTCGTCATGCCTACAAACGCCGAAGATGCGAAAGGTCTGTTGCTGGAAAGCATTTTCGACAACAACCCGGTGGTCTTCCTTGAGCACCGCTGGCTGCACAACATGGAAGGCGAGGTCTCCGAGGGCGACTTCAGAATTCCCCTGGGCAAGGCCCGTCTTGCACACCAGGGCGACGACGTGACAATTGTGTCAAACTCCTTCATGACCGTTGAGGCTCTCCATGCAGCCGAGCACGTCAAGGCTCAGGGTGTTGGCTGCGACGTCATCGACTTGCGCACCGTTCGTCCCCTTGACTGGGACGCCGTGTTCAGCTCGGTCAAACGCACGGGACGCCTGCTGGTGCTGGACATCGGCGCACCGATGGCGTCGGTGTCTTCCGAGATCATTGCCCGTGTGGCCATGGAAATGCCCGGTGTCCTGAAAGCACCGCCTCAGCGGCTGTGCCTGCCCGATCACAGCCAGCCGACCAGCCCGGCACTGACGAAGAACTTCTATCCCGGTTCCGGGGAAGTTGTTGGTGCAATTTCCTCACTGATCGGAAGAGACCTCGAAAAAGAAAGCTTGCAGGCCCAACAGACCTGGGCACATGACGTCCCGGGAACCTGGTTCAACGGACCGTTCTAAGCAAAAACCGGGTCAGTCTGACCCCAGCCTGAACATGGGAAAGTGTCATGTCGGAAAATTCCACCTTTGATGCGGTTGTGCTCAAGGAGCTGAACAAACCGCTGGAACTGATCAAGGGCATCCAGTTTCCCGCACTGAAGTCGGGACAAACCCTGATCAAGATTTTCTACGCGGGCCTTTGCCACAGCCAGGTCATGGAAGCACGCGGACATCGTGGCAAGGATCCTTATTTGCCGCATATGCTCGGGCACGAGGGAACAGGCGAAGTCGTCGCCGTGGGAGACGGTGTCACCAAGGTTGCACCAGGTGACTACGTGGTCATGACCTGGATCAAGGGCACCGGGCAAGAAGCCGGCGGATGTTGTTATGCCGGTCCGTCCGGGGAGACCATCAACTCGGGCGGTGTCACAACGTTCGGAGAATACGCCGTTGTTTCCGAAAATCGCCTGGTCCGGAAACCGGACGGTATTCCGTTTGACCTCGGTGTCCTTCTTGGCTGCGCGCTGCCGACCGGAGCCGGCATCGTCCTGAATGACATCAAACCCGCAAAGGGCGCCAAGATTGCCGTGATCGGCCTGGGTGGTATCGGTATCAGCGCGCTGCTCGCCGCAACGACCTTTGACCCTACCGTGCTGATTGCCGTCGACATTGAGCAAAGCAAACTTGACCTTGCCAGGGAATTCGGCGCCACCCATGTCTTCCATGCCAGCAAAGACGACTGGGAAGCCGAGATCCTTGCGCTGACCGACGGCAAGGGCGTTGACCATGCCGTTGAAGCAACGGGACTTGCCGAGATGATCGAACGATCGTTCAATGTCATCCGTCCCGGTGGCGGTGAACTGGTATTCGCATCCCATCCGAAAGCCGGCGACATGATCCGGCTGGATCCGTTCGAGCTGATCAAAGGCAAGAAAATCAGGGGGAGCTGGGGTGGCAGTTCAAAGCCGGATCGCGATCTGGAAATTCTGGCTGATCTTTTCCGCAAGGGGCATCTGCCGCTCGAGCGCCTCCTGAGCAATACCTATACGCTGCACACCATCAATGAAGCCCTGGAAGATCTTGAAAACAGGAAAATCATCCGGGCGCTCATAAAGATCAACGAACCGCCGGCAGACGCCGCCTAAGAACACTTTCGGGAACGTCCAAAAGATGTCCAGCTCCTATAGAAGCGAGGCAGACCGCATTCGCGAGCAGTTGCCGAAGAACGGCAAAATCGTTTTCGTGTCCGGCTATTTCAATATCCTGCATCCCGGGCACCTGCGAATGATCTACTACGCCGCAGAGCAGGGAGACCGTCTCGTCATTGGATTGATCGCAAAACCCAAGGACCACCCCTCTTCCACTTTGCCGGACAACGATCGCAAGATAGCGCTTCAAAGCATAAGCTGCGTCGACGATGTCATCGTCATGTGGCATGGCCTTGACGCCCTGCTGAACGACCTCAAACCCGAAGTCGTTGTCATGGGTCCGGAGCATCGGGGAAAGAACCCGGCTGAAGAGAGACTTGTCGAGAGCTATGGCGGTCACGTGGTGTACAGCTCAGGCGCAAGCGCACCGCTCGCGCCAAACGGGGAAAACGGCTCAGACAGTGGCACATACCGGTCGAACATTCTCAAGCCGATTGGATATCTGGACCGTCATCAAGTGACCCTCGAGCAACTCCGCCGCTATATCTGTGGGTTCAAGGATCTTAATCTCTGGGTCATCGGTGACACGATCATTGACGAATACGCCTTCTGTGATGCGGTTGGCATGTCTCGCGAGGACCCAACGATCGTCGTGCGGCCGTTGAAGTCCAATTTCTTTCTCGGGGGGGCAGGTATCGTTGCCGGCCACGCGCGCAGTCTAGGCGCGAAAGTGACATTTGCCACGGTCACGGGAAAGGACGAACCTGCAAATTTCGCTGAAGACGCGCTCAAGAAACTCGACATCAATGGAATTGTAATCCGTGACGAGTTCCGAAAGACAACACACAAGAAACGGTACCGCGCAGAAGGCAAAACCATGTTGCGCGTGAACAATTTTACAGAACAGGCAATTGAAGAAGAGGCACAGCAGCAGATCGTCGCTGCATTTGAGAAAAAAGCTGCCTCCATCGACGCGGTGATTTTTTCCGATTTCAACTACGGCATCCTGCCGCAAAGTCTCGTTGAGACAATCACAAGAATTGCTCAACGCCACAATATTCTGGTGGCGGCGGACAGCCAGACTTCATCCCAAATCGGTGACATTTCCCGCTACCGCAACACGTGGCTCTTAACACCGACGGAGCGGGAAGCCAGAGTTGCGCTGCAAAACAGTGAAGATGGCATTGTCAACGTGGCTGAACAGCTGCGGCAAAAGACCCAAGCTCAGCATATCTACATCACACTGGGCGGCGAAGGCCTCCTGATCCACACGACAGACGTGCCGGAAGGCTCAGATGAAGCTTGGAACAATGATCGCCTGCCGGCCATGAATCAGAGTCCCAAGGATCCGGCAGGCGCGGGAGATGCCATGCTTGTGATGTCCACGCTCGTTCTTGCCGGAGGGGGCACGATATGGGAAGCGGCCTATCTCGGGTCGATTGCCTCAGCCTGCCAGGTGGGACGGGTCGGCAACATCCCGTTGAAGCCTGAGGAAATTGTCCGGGAACTGAAGCATGAGGAACATGTGTGATGCGCGCGATATTGCTCGCTGCAGGCTTTGGGACGCGGTTACAGCCGGTGACCGACCATGTTCCGAAAGCTCTCGTACCAATTGATGGACGACCGCTGCTCGAGTACTGGCTGCATTCCCTGTTCAACTCCGGAATTGAGGAAATCCTGATCAACACGCATTACCTCGCTGACCAGGTGAATGAGCTTGTCGCACGTTCCTCCTTCCGCGACCGTATCGTCGTTGTGCACGAAAAAACACTTCTGGGAACCGCCGGAACGATCCGTCAAAACGCGGACTTCTGCATAGACGGCCCCTGCATCGTCGCCCATGCTGACAATCTCTGCATTTGCGATTTCAATGCTTTTAAGGCCGGGCATGAAAACCGGCCTGCATCTGCTGCAATGACGATGATGACCTTCGAAGCTCCGGATCCAACCCAGTGCGGAATTGTCATTTGCGATGAGGACGGGCTGGTGCGGGAGTTTCACGAAAAAGTTCCGAACCCGCCCGGCACGCGGGCCAGCGCCGCTGTCTACATCATGGAACCCGAGGTCGTCAGATTTATAGACCAGATGGACCTTGAGTCGCCTGACCTGAGCATAGATGTGATTCCCAAATTCCTTGGCCGCATTTTCGCATGGCACAATGACCGCTATCACATGGATATCGGAACCTTGCAGACCTATGGCTTGGCGCAACTGGATATACGTGAACAGCGCACCTTCATGAAGGCCCAGAACTGGTTCAGCTGACCGAATATTCGGCCTTGCCGATCAGCATGTCGACCACCGTTGTCAACCACATCATGTGGACAGCCTCGACGACGTTGTAGGCGGACGAATCCATCCAAAAATTGATATCGCCCAAGGCCTTCAGGGGATTATCCAGCGATTTCCCGGTGAACGTCACTACCTGCAAACCGTTTGACTTGGCATATTCAGCAGCCTTGACAATATTCGGCGACGTTCCGCTGACAGAGATGAAGACGCAAACATCCCCTTCGTCGGCAAAAGCCTCCAGAGCGCGCGCGACCCAGTTTTCATAGCCATAGTCGTTCGAGAAAGCCGTAATCAGATTGGGCTCGTTGAAATCGAGCGAGCGAACCTTGCCCTGCTTGGTAAAATCCACGCGTCCATGCGAGGAGATGGAAGCGCTGGCACCGTTGCCGGCAAAGATCAGCTTTGCCTTCCGTTCTCGTACATCGACGGCCAGATCTCGAAACGCAACAAGGTTTGCATATACCGCTGGATCGAATGCAGGTTTGAACTTTGCATAATACTCGTCTAGCCAATTGTTCCAGTCGTTCACAGACAAGCTCCTATTTTGCATCGTTATTTCAGATACGTATTCCCGGCGGGGATGCGCAACTCATTCGTCATTTGCCCAGCGAACATTAGAGGATATTCCAAGGCCAATTCGCACATTTCTGAGGCAAAACGTGTTTTCTCTCGCACATGGCGCGCGCGTTTGAAAGCCTTATCTGCCCCCTTTCTTGAGCACCTGGACCGTCTTTTCCAATTCCGAATAAATCAAACTGGGATCGCGGAAATTTTCTTCGATCCATTCCGCGTCCGGTCGTCGGGTTTCCAGATCGAGAAAACGCTCCAGTGGCGACACGATACCACTGCCGCTAAACAACTCGGCCATGGCTCCAGACATCGGGTCGAGGTAATTCTCGACATAGTCGGTATACGCGAGGGTCGGCAGGCCTGCGCTGATTGCATCCATAGCAGCGGTCGACGTACAGGTGAGTGCCACCGATGCCTTTTCCAAAGCCTCTTCAAGTGAGCAGGCCGACACCAGCAGATTGGGGGGACACGTCTCCAGATGGCCGAGAAGCTCAGGGTAGCTGTGATCTTCTTTGTGCACATGTTCGGCATTTTCACCCGGCAGATGCCTGAGCTTGATGACAACTTTACGGTGAGGGTTGGCGAGCGCAATTGCACGAAGAGCTTCCAGCACATGCAGCCGCGCGGCGAATGTTCTCGGGCTGATCGCCTGTGCAAAAAAGTACACCGGCCCACCTGCGTCTTCTCGGTACCCTGACGGCGGGGCGAAGTAAGGATGCCCCCAGGAAACAAATTGCGGGCGCCGGGAAGTCTGTTTGTTTCTACTTGTCGCGACATCGGCAAACCGATTTACAAAAATTGCGTCGAAGTTTTTGCGGTTTTCAATTCCCTTTTCCGGCGAGAATTCCAGACCGGGTTGGAAAGTGACAAAACAGGGACGCTGATCCCGTTTCATATAGTTTCTGTTCGCGACCAGCTGCCGTATCTCTTTGGTCGGTTTGCAGGTTATGAACGCATCGAACGCACCCAACATCCTGGCACTGAAATCCGAGGAGACAATATCCGGTCCCTCGGGCAGAAACAGTTGCATCTGCCTTTGCGTGACAAGTCCCTCTTTTCCGCGCTTGGCGAGGTAGAATGTCATGCATTCAATTCCGCGGTCTTTGAGATCCCGCTTGACCCGGGAGACAAAAAACAGGGTAGAATCATCATTGAAATGAAGAAGCGCTCTCATTTCAGGTTCTTCAGAAAGTCTTCGAGAATTTGGGCCTGCTTGAGGTCATGCGCCCGGTATTGCGCCCGCAGTTCCTGCTCCTGCTCAACGTTCATCCCGGCGCTGGTTTGCTGGTGCTTTTGCCGCACAAGCCGCTCGAGCAGGGAGATCATCGACATCAGTCTTTCTGCCCAGCTGTTCAAATCCAGCCTCCTTGCAGACTTGTCGGTTCTAAATTGGTTTCGGCAACAGTCGCTGCAGGCATTGCCGCCAGCCGTCGTGTCCTGAACGCGTCCATCAGTGGCCCAACCATTTGGCTATACGGAGCCTGATGGTAGAGAAAATGGATCTGCGTTTCTTGTATCCTTGCGAAAGGAAATATTCCGGGTCTGGCTGGAGCAACGTTTTCTGAATCCCCATGGATCCCATTGCGATACTCCGGCTCCAGTGGTCTAGTTGCCCAGTTTTCGCGTTTTCGATGCAATCCTGCACAAGATCCTCGATCACCTTATAGGGATCATGTGTATGGGTCAGCAACCAATCCGGATCCGGCGCACTTACATTGTCCAGGTCGAGCTGTTCCAAACCGGTCAGAAGATTCGAACCGTAGAAATACTGCAGCCCGTAATCATCGCTGGCGCCGATATCGGACACCAGCGCGGTCGGAACGCCTGCATGGATCGCCTCGACAGCTACCGTCGAAGTGACCGTGAGGCAGCAGCTTGCACAGGACAAGAGTTGCGTGGCCGTTTCTCCGGTCATCTGAATATTGTCAGGAACACCCTTTTCCTCACTGGCTACTTCATCCAGCAGCTTGTCGATTGCATGCCAGGCGCTGTGCAAGGTCGCCTGTTTGCCCGAAGCGCGTGCCTTTATGAGGAACGACCTGTCCGGGTAACGCCTCGCCAGATCGCAAAGAGCTTCAACCATGTATTTTCGCTCTTCGTAAAAGCGCGGAATTACAGCCTGCTCGAAGAACACGACGGGTCCGTTCCTGTCAACTACGGGCATGCGCTCGACTTTTTCGAGCACCGACGCCAGCCCAAACAAGCGCGCGTTGGAGCCATCCATGCCGAAGGACCGGCACATGGCCTGGTAAGCCTGCAAGTCTCTCCGGCAATTCAGCCAGATCCGGTCCGCCGGAGCCCTTGCGGCATGCCCTTCATAGGCATTGCGCAGCAGAAGTCCGGGATACAGGCTGATCACAAATGGCCTTTTTTCATCGTGCTGCGCCAGATAGTAGAAAATCCGACGGCTTGAGAGCCCCTCCAGACACGACAGAATGATGTCATAGTCCCGAAACCGACCTTCCTCGCAGAAACGCCGAATATCGATATTTTGAACGAGCCGCTCAATGCCCATTTCGGCGACTTGTCGCTCGGTGATCTGTGTCTTGCTGCGCGCTTTGACGATACCAAACTCAACGCTGGCACCGTGTTTCTCGAAATACGGCGCAATCAGGCGCGCGGTATTGAGAAAGGAATCGTATCCCGCAAGCGCGAGAACCTTCATACCAAATCACCCCAACAGGGATTCGGCAACCAGCATGTCGCACATCTCACGAAGGGCACCATTCCCTCCCCCCTTGGTCAGAACACAGGTCGCAACCGCCTTGGCAGTATCATGGGCGTCTGCGGGCGCAAACGACAGCGCGCAGGCCTTCATGCATTCCAAATCATTCACGTCGTTGCCGATAAACGCGACTTCGGACCAGTCCAGACCTTGTTCCTGGCGCCAGCTATCGAGAACCGGCAACTTGTCGTCGATCTGGTTTTGGACCGGCATCTTCAGCTTGTCAGCCCTCGCCCGCACCACCGGGTTGCTCTCCTTGGAGAGGATCATCATCTTGACGCCCCGCTTGCGGAGCGTTTCAAGGCCAAGCCCATCTCGGCGGCTGCACTTGACCATTTCGCGGCCGTCCTGATCCACCGTTACACAATCGTCCGTGTGAACACCGTCGAAATCCATGACCACGGCTTTTATGGTCGCCTTGACGACCTCCCGGAGAGTGGCCCTAGGACGCGCTTTCAGAAATGCTTCGACAATGTCCCAATCGCTCTGGTCATCAATTTCGAAAGCTGGTCCTGCGACTGGAACCATCACTGTCGGCCCACAAAAACGCTCCCGCTTTTTGAGAAAATCGGCGACGCGCATCGCGTATATCGCGCCGTTTTCCCTGTAGCGGGGTTTCATGTCCTGCCGTCTGGGCCGCGGCTTCTCGGCGTCATGCGTGATGCCCAAGGCAAAACCGGCGTCGTCTTCCTGCCAAATAAATCCATGGTCCTCGACAACCGAAAACGCAGCCGCCGCGCCTTTCTGAACCATTTTCTCAAGAACGGAGTCGATGTCTTGCGCACAAATGAAAGGCGACGTGCACTGCAAGAAGACAAGATACTCGGGAACAGCCTGGCCGGATTGCCCGAGCCATTCAAGGGCATGAAGCAATGCCGATTCCGAACTGGCGGTGCTGTTGCTGAGATCGTCCGGCCGGATGATCACTTCTGCACCGGCGGCTTTCGACACTTGAGCAATCCCGGGATCGTCTGTCGAAACATAGACGGCTCTAAGGTGCCGAGAATACCGCGCGGCTTCAATACAGCGCGCCACAAGCGGCACCCCAAGAAGGGGCCGCACGTTTTTTCCCGGAAGGCCGACCGACCCACCCCGGGCGGGAATGACCGCAATCGAATCCATCTCAGGAAACTTCTCGGATATTTGCTCCGTGTTTTTCTTCGCGCCACTTCAGCTTGTCACGCTGAACAAGCTCGACGTCGAGCAGGTCCGACTGTTTGTACTCAAGTGCCTTGGCGACGTTGCGTAGGTCACGGCACATACGACGCAGGCCGTCCGGTTCAAGGCTTGCGGCGTGATCCGTACCCTTCCATGTCCGGTCGAGCGTGAAGTGGCGCTCGATATATTCGAACTTGCCCTTGCCGTAGCGCTCGTAGCCCACAGCGCCGATTGCCATCGCAGCGACGTCGGCGGAAATGCCGAGATGATGCCCAGAAAAACCAATGGACTTGACGCGGTCCCCGTATTTTTCCTGAAGAGTGTTGATCTCCATCAGGCAGAGATCTTCGAACGCAACCGGGTAGCCAGAGGTGCACGCATAGACCACAAGATCCTTGGCGCGACCATGTTTTTCGTAGAACGCAATGACCTTCTCGATTTCATCGCGCGTGGTCATGCCCGTCGAAACGTGGATCTCGCCATCATAATTTTTGCAGAGATATTCCTGCAAAACGAAATGCTGATTTGTCGCCGAGGGGAGCTTTATCAGGTTTGGTTTCAGAGACACGATCTCCTGTGCCGAAGTCAGGTCCCAGACAGAAGTCGAATAATCGATGCCGGCAAGACGGCACTCTTCCTGCAATTCTTTGTGCTGGCCAACGGATAATTCAAGATACTCGCGGTGCTCGCCATAGGTTGCTCCATAGGCATTTTCCGGCACTGGATGCGGTGTTGAGTATTCTTCTGCTGTTAGAAGCTCGCGGTTGTGCCTTTTCTGAAACTTGGCCACATCCGCACCGCAGATCTTGCTCGCAACCTGGATCAGTTCCTTGGCGATATCCATGTCGCCCTTATGGTTACAACCGATTTCTGCAATAACCTTGACTTCAACCATCTTTATACCTTCTTAGCCGAACCTGAACCGTAGCTGGCCTGAAAAACGCAAGGCAGGCTTCGTCTACCGCGCCGAGCCTCCTTCGACGCTCTATTCCCACATCCCTCCTAGTAGGACAAGGCCAGAGCCAAACTTTTATTGTAGCCTAACCCGTGCTGCGGCCGAAGCAATCAATTGCCGCCACCTAGACTGGTGACGGAGAGCAAACTATTTCGACTTAGTGACAGAAAGTCGATGACTTCACAAAAATCCAGAAACGACTTGGCCGCATGATCTACGTAAAAACTGTAATCGAGATAGGCGCCGGCAAACACTGCCTCGACGGTTGCGATCCCCCGTCGCGGCGGTGCCGGAACTCTACGATCTCGTGTGATCCCCCACCCGCCATAGAAAGGCATGCCAAAACAGTGGACTTCACAGCCGGCAAGTACGGCCTCGAAGCCCAACTGGCTGGAGACGCAATATACCTTCGCGCATCCCTCCAGCAGCGCCCATGGATTAACCGGCTCTGGGATCAGCCGCAACCGGCCTTCCGCTTGGCAGCGCTCCAGCGTTGCATCAGTATTCACAAGACTTTTGAGACGGTCGCTGTCAAAATGTCCCGCTTTGCGGCCAAGCATAGTCTCGGGATGAACGCGCAGCAGGATTTCCGCAGCTGGATTTTCCGCTGCAGCAGTCCTGAGCATTATGTCAAAGCTTTCCGAATCTGCGCCGGCGCCAACAATTGCTGCATCCCCGGCGGTCTGATCGATTACCAGCACCCGTTCCCGCCTGTCGGCAGACAATAGTCCAAGCCCGGACAGATCGTCGATCGTCGCATTATTGTATTTCGACAGCCGGCTGCAGCGCAGTTGTTCGATCGCCACCCGGACCTCAGGGCTACTGCCAACGGACCGCCGCCGATTGATATAGGCTTCCATGTCGCTCGGCTGTGAAGCGTCATAGTAGATGCCGGTCCGGTCCATGACCATGCCTAAAGGCTTTTCCGTATCTCCCGGCAGCACGGAACGCAGGAAGCCGTCTTCAAAGGCAACATAGGGAATGCATCGCCGGCGGGCCAACTGCCGGGCTTTGGCAGAGGTTGGCTTGTGGCCCCATCCGGCGATTGCGTCAACGCCTAACCCATAGTGTGGAAACCGACAGGCTGAAAAGCCTGCGAGCATCTCGACCGCGCCCCGAAGTCGCCATAAGCCGGATGTGGCAACACCGATCCTCATGCGCGTTCAACCCGATACTGAATTATAGTATTCGACAGCCTCAGCCAAGCGGTCAGGTCCTGTCCCGAACATTGTAGTAGAGTAGAACGGCAACGGACCAGAGCCCGGCCAGCATCAGGAATACAGCGAGGGAATAGAGGAACCTGCCCGGATACTGCGCTTGTTCGGACAAGGTCGGCTGAATGAAGGTCGCCAGATAAAGACTCTTGTTGTCGGCTTCCTGACGCGCTTTTTCCAGGCTCGCCAGAGAAGTGACATAGAGTTGCTGCGCGAATTCCTCTTCCACCGCCAGATCGGAATAGTCGGCCAGCCTCAGCGACAGGTTGTCGCGGCGATCGCCAGTTTCGTCTACGGACGCACTGCCTGAACCGAGACGCTGACGCACCGTGGCAATCTCGCCTTCCAGTGCAGCGATCTGCTGATCCAGCATTCGGATGCGCGGGGATTCTTCATCCAGGTATCCCATGAGAGTTGCCTTTTCGGCCTCGCGGCTCGCCCGCTCGCTGTCCAGTTCGGCAATCATTTCAGCAGCGATTTCCGCATTCGCTTCCGGATCGACTTCCTGAGTTTCCTGTCGATAAGCCAGCATCTGCTTGCGGATGGCCTTGAGCCGCGCTTCAGCCCGGGCGACGGCTTCCTCGGCATAGCGGACAGTCTGCCGCCGGTTCGCTTCAGACAACTTGTTGACCAGGACCTCACTACGCTCAAGCACCGCCTCGGCAATCTTTACCGAATCCTCCGGCCGGAACGAGCGTACCTCGAGATAAATCACGCTGGAAGTCGCGTCAAAACTGACATCGACCATCTTGTTCCAGTAGTCCAATTGCGTCTCAATCGGAAGGTCAGTGCCCATCGAAAACAACGGGTCGGCGCCTTCACGGTTGAAGATCGCCTGCAGGTCAACGTCCTTGGACAGGTCCTCCAGGATCGCCTGGCTCTGGATATAGTCCGTGACAATGTAACTGTTGGAGGTCGTGGACTCAGATCCCCCCCCGCCCATCACCATTCCAAGGATTTCCGTGGCAGCCACCGACTCAGAACTACGCACCGCGAAGGCGGCGGTGCTGTGATACTGATCGCTTGCCCAAAAGAACATATAGGCCGAAAACAAGGCCGAGGGCAGCGCTACAAACAAAAAGAAACCGATCAGAATAAGCCGGTGCCGGGTTTTCGCCACCGATTTGGCGGTCGTGCCAGGAAGCGCGAGATCGAGTAGCTTCTGTGGGTCGAGGCCAGACTTCTTGAGGCGAGTAACAAGCTTTCCATCACGACTGGAGGTTTTCGCCACGGAGCCGCCCTTCTTGGCCGGAAGCGCGAAAGCAGCCCCCTTTGGATCAGCCTGGACCTCTGTCTCAGGTAATTTGTTTTCTGAAGACATTTTGTTCAAACCTTGGAACGAAGGTGACCGATCTAGCGGCGCGCCATATTCTCATCATGCATCTTGATGGCATCATCAATGTTGGCGAAATACGTTAACGAACCATCTTCTAACACAATTCCCGTCGTGCAGTAGTCCTTCAATGCACTATTGGAATGGGACACCATGATGATGTCGGAATTCTGGAGTTTTTCTTCAAAAACGCGTTTGCATTTTTTCTTGAAATTCGAGTCACCGACTGCGGTAATCTCATCAACCAGGTAATAATCAAAATCGATGCCCATACTAACGCCAAATGCAAGCCGCGCCTTCATTCCCGACGAATAGCTCTTCACCGGCATGTAATAGGATCTCCCAAGCTCAGCAAAATCCTGAACATAATCCACCAGCTCCTCGGTGTCGTGACCATAGATCCGTGCGACGAAGCGCACATTCTGCTCACCGGTCAGAGATCCGTTGAAGCTGCCCTGGAAGCCGAGAGGAAAGGACACATTGGCGAGACGGATGATCTTTCCCGAGGTCGGTTTTATCGTTCCGGCTATCAATCTCAGCAGCGTGGACTTACCCGCGCCATTGCGGCCGAGAAGGCCGATGCTGTCTCCTCTGGGAACTGTGAAGGAAACGTCCTTGGCTATGTAGCGCGTTTCGCCCTTGAGCCGAAAAATCTTCGTCATATGGTCGAGCCGGATCATTTCGGTTCCCGCAGCTGGGCGTCATAAAGCCACACTAGAAAAAAACCAAAAACGATCGAAAAGATGGCAAGGCCAACGATGTAGGGCATGTTGATATACTCCGCACGGTAAGTCGGATAGAAACCGGTGCGAAACAACCCGACGATATGAACGAGTGGATTCCAGAGCAGATAATTCTGGAAGGGGTGCGGGACAGATTCGGGCAGAAAAAACACCCCCGACACCATGAAGGCAGGCCGATTGATGATTCCCCAGACTTGCTGATAGGTGCTGCTCAGGTGAAACCAGACGATATTGGCGGCGCCGACGCCTGCCCCCAGCACGATTGCGATCAGTGAGGCTAGCAGAATAGGGCCGATATCCATCTTTTCAAACGGCACTACAAAATAAAGCCCTCCGAACAGAAGCAAGTTCACCACAAAGAGTGTCGCCACTTGCAGCAGAACTCGCCCAATAATCGCGTCGTAAGGCCGTACAACTGGATAGTTCAAAAGCGCTCTATTTGCCTCTACTGCAGAACCAACCTGCTCGGAAGTCGATCTGTACATGTAGAACAACGCATAACCTGTCGTGAAGAATAGCGTGAAACTTCTTCCAAGAGGTGGAACCCTTGCGATTGTAGAAAAGACTGCCGTCAGAATAAAGATAGTAAGCACTGGATCCAGAATGGCCCACAGATAACCGCCGAACTTGTTGCCGTAGCGGGTGGTCATTTCTCGAACAACGAGCGCGAAGACGATGGCGAATTGCCGCTTCAGGCTCTTGTGCAACGGGTCGGAATATATTTGCGCCATGGCTGGATCAGGTTCTTGCGATGTAATCCACGGTGACCCGCTTTTCAAAACAGACGGTGAATATAATGAGTGCCGCGCCAGATATCAGGTTCGTTCGATATCCTGCCAAGCCTGCGGCTGAACTAGCACAGAAGCGGCTTCAAAGACAACATCGGGCAAACTTTGGCCTGCGTGGGCATAATCGCTCATCCGGGGATCATTTCTTTTGCTGGAGGCAAAAAACTCGCCGTCATCCGGCTGACAAAACCCACGTTTGTACGCCATGATTGCCCTCTCCCCTTGCCTTTGCCCCCAATCCCGCGTATCCCGCACGGCCATTCCGTAGACCGAGACTTTTTCTCTGCCGGGCCCGTCCCTTCACGGGCGATGTCCGGCGACCTGTTTTTTTACAGAGGATAGCTGCCATGACCCGCACCATCGGCCTTGATTTTGGAACCTCGAACACCGTTGCGGTCTCGGCGGACGGGGTGGCGGGGACGCGGGCCATGGGGTTTCGGGACGGGGAGGAGGCGTTTGCGTCGTTGCCGACGGTGCTGAGCTTTCTGGACATGGGGCCGGCGAAACGGCCGCATCCGGAGGTGGGGCCATGGGCGATCCGGCAGTTCCTGGAAAGTTACGGCGATGTGCGTTTCATTCAGTCGCTGAAAACCTTCGCGGCCAGTGCAGCGTTCAAGGGCACCGGCATCTATGGCAGCAGATTCGAGTTCGAAGACCTGATGGCGACCTTCCTGAGGTGTGCTTTCGAGCGGGCCGGCACAGCCGTCGAGCCGTCTTCGGTGCGGCTGGTCGTCGGGCGGCCGGTGGAATTTGCCGGATATAATCCGAACGAGGCGCTTGCCATGGCGCGCTACCGCTCGGCGTTCCGCAAACTCGGTTTTGAGGACATCCTCTTCGTGATGGAACCCGTCGGGGCGGCCTTCTCCTATGCGCAATCGCTGGACAAAGACACCACGATCCTGGTCGCCGATCTCGGCGGCGGCACGACCGACTATTCCCTGATGCGCTTTCATACCCATGCCGGTCATCTGTCGGCCACGCCGCTCGGCCGCGGCGGCATAGGCATTGCCGGCGACACGTTCGACTACCGCATCATCGACAATGTGGTCCTGCCGAGGCTGGGCAAGGGATCCATGTACAAGAGCATGGGCAAGGTGCTGGAAATCCCGCCGAACCTGTTTTCCAATTTCGCCCGCTGGCACCTTCTGTCGATCTTCAAGACGTCCGACGATTTCCGGGAAATGAAAAAGCTGCTGCGCTGGTGCCTTGCACCGGAGAAAATCGAACTCTTCGTCGACCTTGTCGAGGAAGACCAGGGTTATCCGCTCTACAAGTCCGTCTCCGAGACGAAGGCGGCGCTGTCCTTTGAAGACGAGACGGAACTCGTCTTCGCGCCGCTTGGCAAGGATTTCAGGGCGAGTGTCACGCGTCGGGACTTCGAGAGCTGGATCGCGCCGGACCTTCAAAAGATGGACAATGCACTGGACGTTGCCCTGAAAAGGGCCGGATTGCGGGAAACGGATATCGACCGGGTGTTCATGACCGGCGGCACTTCCTTCGTCCCGGCGGTCCGCCGGCAATTCGCCAACCGCTTCGGTGCGGAGAAAACCTCCGGGGGCAACGAGCTGACGTCCGTCGCCAACGGCCTGGCGCTGATCGGCGCGCGCGAAGACGCCACCGACTGGGCGGTCGCGGCTTAATCAAACTCACTTTCCTGGCCCGATGGCTTGACTGTCGCCGTTTCCGGCGCCGGATCTCAGTCGATCAGTTTGACATCGGCCATCAGGTCCGCGGCGGTCTCCTGCAGCGCTTCGCTCAGGTCCGCCGGCTCCAGCCCCGCGGGCAGACGCAGATCGGCGGAGGCCTTGAACAGGGCCTCGCCCTGCATGGAGCCGATCGCGACTTCGGTTTCCAGATGCTCGATGCTGACGCCCTGTTCGCTCAGGACGCGGGTAATATCGCGCAGGATGCCCGGATGATCCTGGGACACCAGGTCGAGATGGGCGAACGCACCCTGGGGTACATCCGCGCCGGTCTGGTCGGAACGGAGCGTGATGTCGATGCCGTCGGCTGACAGCGCCCGCAGTTTGGCAACCAGTTCATCCGAACTCTCGCCGGCGATGCCGATGCGCACAATGCCGGCGAATTCGCCGCCAAGGCGGGCCATGGAGCTTTCGATCCAGTTTCCGCCCATGCCTGCGATGATGTCGGCCACGCGCTCCACAAGACCCGGCCGGTCCCGGGCTATGACCGTGAAAACAAGATGTGTCTGCATGCCGCCTCTTGGTGTTTCCTGAGCTGTGACCTTATTGAGTCAACTTTTTCGCTTCCATATGATTTCATATGAACACAAGTTGAACCAGACAAATTCAACGCGTTCAAAACAAGTCTGACTTTTGCCGCCAGTCCCGCGCCTTGAGTTGGCAGGCGTCATATTCCCGACACCAACCAGCGCTCCTTTAGGTCCTGCCGCTATTCATGTTACTTCTACCTATCAAGTCCCGTTGAAAAATTCAGGTTCGCCGATGCAGCAGATCAAACGCCGCCGTGTAGACAGGTTCTGGCTCACGCTGATTGAGCGCCCCGCGGTGTTCCTGCTTCTGGTCGTCGCCGGACTGGCGCTGCTTCCGGTTGCCGTCTGGCTGGACCTGCGCGCCATATCGGACGCTTCGCTGCAATCACAGGCCGTGGACCTGGACCATGCGATCAGCAAGATCAGAACCTACTACGCGCGAAATGTCGTGGCGCGCGTTCTGAGCAATCCCGGCACGGTGACGCCGACGCACGAATATCACGACACGCCCGGCGGCATTCCGATCCCGGCAACGCTGTCCATCGAACTGGGCGAGGTGATCGGCGGCAATGCCGGCAACCTGAAATACCGCTTCGTCTCGGACCTGCCCTTCAAGGAACGCCAGTCCCACGATCTCAGTACGTTTGAACAGACCGCGCTCGCCGATTTCCGCAAGAGCCGGGATCCGGAAGACGTCGTCATCGGATACGCGGGTTCGTTTTTCGACCGGAAGATCCAGATCGCCTCCCCCGTCATGATGGGGGAAGCCTGCGTTTCCTGCCACAACAGCCATCCGCAAAGTCCCAAGACGGACTGGACGCTCGGCGATGTGCGCGGCATTCAGGCCATCACCATCAGCCAGCCGATTGCCGCGAACCTGTGGTCCTTCAAGTTCCTGCTGCTTTATTTTGCCGGCGCGGGCGCGGTCGGCGCGGCCGTGACCGGCCTGCAATGGCATCAGGCCACCCGCTTCCACAAGATGAACATCAACCTGGGACAGGCGAACACGGAAATCGCCAAGCTGAACGAGCAGCTCACCTCGGAAAACCTGCGCCTGGGGGCGGAGATCGAGGTCGCCCGCCGGATCCAGATGATGGTCCTGCCGACCAAGGACGAACTCGGCGGCATTCATGAACTGGAAATCGCCGCCTTCATGGAGCCGGCCGATGAAGTCGGCGGCGATTACTACGATGTCCTGCAGCTCGATGACCGGGTCAAGATCGGTATCGGCGACGTTACCGGGCACGGCCTGGAAAGCGGCGTGCTGATGCTCATGGTGCAATCCATCGCCGTCGCGCTCCAGGAGCGCGGGCCGTCCGATCCAAGGCAATTCCTCGTCGCGCTCAACACCGCGGTCTGCCGCAACATCAAGCGCACGAAAACCGACAAGCACCTGACCCTGTCCTTTCTGGATTTCGAGGCAAACAAGGTCACCCTGTCCGGCCAGCACGAAGAACTGATCATCCTGAAGGAAAACGGCCATTGCGAAATCGTCGATACGGTCGATCTCGGCTTTCCGATCGGCCTTGACGAGGATATCGAACCCTTCATCAAAACCAGGGAACTGCCCTTCGGTCCCGGCGACATGATCATCCTCTATACGGACGGCGTGACCGAAGCCGAAAGCCCGGACGGCCAACTCTACGGACTGGACCGGCTGGTGGACAGCGTCCGCAAGCATCATGCGCCCAAAGCGTCCAGGGTCCTTGAAGGCGTACTCGGCGACCTCAAGGCCCATATCTCCACCCAGACAGTGCATGACGACATCACCCTCCTGGTGATCCGCCACAAATAGACAGTCCAATCCCGTCAACCGATGTCGCATTCACGCTTGATCCGCCCGAACGCCTCCCCTAAGGTGCCGCGATCTGACGGCGTCCTTGCAAGGGACTGAAAGCGATTCCGGATGCGGTTGACCCATTCAGGGGACCAAGGCCGGAGCTGTCCAGGGCATTTGCGAAAGCCTGGTTTCCGGCCGGCTTTTCGCACGTGTTTGCTTTCATCTCCCTTACCGCCGGCACCAGCAACCGCCGTCCCGGCACCTGCCAAATGGGGGAGACTCATGTTCCACCGGACCATCCTTGCCGGCCTAGCCGCCATACTCATTCCCACGTCCGCCTTCGCTCATGGCGGACATCTGGGCGAACTGGCGGGCCATTCCCACTGGATCGGCGCCGCGGCGCTTGCCGGTGCGGCTCTTGTCGCCGGCATCGTCGCGCTCCAGGGCCGCAAGAAGAAGCAGGCCGAAGACGCCCCGGAAGCCGATGCGGCCGAGGAAGAGACCGCCGGAGACACGGCCTGATGGGTGACAAACTCGGGCTGATGATCTGCGGTCACGGCAGCCGCAACAAGGGCGCCGTCAAGCAATTCGCACAGCTTGCGAAGGGCCTCAAGGCCCGTTTCCCGGACTGGCCGGTGGAATACGGCTATCTGGAATTCGCCAATCCGGTCATCCATGACGGCCTGAACAGGCTGCGGGAAGCGGGATGCACGCGCGTTCTTGCCGTGCCGGGCATGCTGTTTGCCGCCGGTCACGCCAAGAACGACATTCCCTCCGTGCTCAACACCTACCAGGCCAAGCATCCGGAGATGACGATCTCCTATGGCCGGGAACTTGCCGTCGACACGCGCATGGTGAAGGCCGCCGCCGCCCGCATCCAGGAAGCGATCGATGCGGCCGACAGCGACGTCCCGCTGCATGACACACTGCTGATGGTGGTCGGGCGCGGCGCGTCCGATCCGGACGCCAATTCCAATGTCGCCAAGATCACGCGCATGCTGTGGGAAGGCTTCGGCTTCGGCTGGGCGGAGACCTGTTATTCGGGCGTGACCTTCCCGCTGGTCGGCCCCGGCCTGGAGCATGCGGCGAAGCTCGGCTACAAGCGCGTCATCGTGTTTCCCTATTTCCTCTTCACCGGCGTCCTGGTGCAACGGATTTACGGCACGACGGACGAGATCGCCGCCGGACATCCCGATATCGAGTTTCTGAAAGCCGGTTACCTGAACGATCATCCCCAGGTGATCGACACCATGGCCGACCGGGTGCGGGAAATCCTGCAGGGCGCCAACCTGATGAACTGCCAGTTGTGCAAGTACCGCGAACAGGTGCTCGGGTTCGAGGCGGAAGTGGGTCTCGCGCAGGAAAGCCACCACCATCATGTGGAAGGGCTCGGCGCGGAAGCCGAATGCCGGCTTTGCGAGGAAATCTGCACAGGTGCCTGCGAGAAGCAGGTACAGGCCGCCGGTCATCACCATCATGATCACCCGCACGATCACGGGCACACGCATGAGCACGGGCATGGCCACACACATGATCACGACCATGCGCATGATCACGATCATGGCCATCACCACCATCCCTATCCGCATGCGGACCATCCGCATGGGCCTAAATCGCTGAACCGGGAGGGATGAGGAAAACCGTGAGCAGCGACCCGTGCCCGCCCTACGCCTATGAAAAGGACCCCTCGGCGATCTACCGGCAGTCCTTTTCGACTGTGCGGGCGGAAGCCGATCTTTCGCATCTTCCGCAAGACCTGCATCCGGTTGCGATCCGCCTGATCCATGCCTGCGGCATGACGGATCTGCCGCGGGATCTTGCCTGGTCCGATGGCGTGACCGCCGCCGCTCTCGATGCCTTCGCAAAGGGGGCAGCGGTTTTCTGCGATGTGGAAATGGTGGCGCATGGCATCATCGGCTCCCGCCTGCCGGAAGGCACCGATGTCCGGTGCACCTTGAACGACGACGCGGTTCCCGGTCTCGCGGCGAAGCTGGGCACGACCCGCTCCGCCGCGGCGGTGGAATTGTGGCGAAGCCGGCTCGAAGGGGCCGTGGTGGCAATCGGAAACGCGCCGACCGCGCTGTTCCATCTTCTTGAATTGATTGCTGCGGGCGGTCCGAAACCGGCGTTCATTCTCGGGTTTCCCGTCGGGTTTGTCGGTGCGGCGGAATCCAAGGACGCGCTGATCGCCAACCCGTTCGGTATTCCCTTTCTGGCCGTCAGGGGCCGCCGGGGCGGGTCCGCCATGGCCGCTGCCGCTGTCAATGCGCTTGCCGCCGGTCTGCCGGAGGAAAAGTGAGATGGCGGAAGACAATCGGAAATTGGGGCGGAAACAGGGACTGAAATCGCGCGCAGGCAACAAGCCCCTGCGCTCGCTCGGCTTCCTGTCGCAGCCCGGCAGTCAGGTAAAGGCTGCCCCGAGTGGTCGGGGTGAAAGCGAAGACCAGCGGGAACATCACCGCTCCCGGGGCTCGCGCCCGGTTTCCGTCACTTCGGACGGCAAGCCCCGAACGCTACCGGTCAAAGCGCCGGTCAAGCCCTACACGCTGGAGGACAAATGAGTTTCCCCTGGCTCACGCTGATCGGCATAGCCGAGGACGGCATGCCCGCGCCGGGCGGCGCGGATGCCCTGTCTTCGGCCGATATCGTCTATGGCGGCGCCCGGCATCTTGAGCTGGCCGGCCCCCTGAAGGCTGAAAAGAGACCGTGGCCGAGCCCGTTCTCATCTGTCTTTGAGGATCTGAAAACCTGCTCGAACAGCAAGGTTGCCGTGCTCGCGACCGGAGATCCGATGTGGTACGGGATCGGCGCTTCGCTCCTCAAACACTTCAGTGCGGAAGAGATGACGGTGCTGCCGTCCCTTTCCGCTTTCCAGCTCGCGGCATCCCGCCTCGGCTGGGCCTTGCAGGACACCGAGTGCCTGTCCGTGCACGGCCGCTCCGTCGATCTTTTGCGCGCCGCGCTTTTTCCGCGCGCGCGCATTCTGGCGCTCACCAGCAACGCGGATACACCGCGCCAGGTGGCGGATCTGCTTGCGGATGAGGGATACGGCCGGACACGGATGACGGTTCTGGAGCATCTCGGCGGAGAAAAGGAACGGATCGTCACGGCGACGGCGGAAGACTGGGCCGGAGAAGTTGCCGATTTCCATACGCTGGCGCTTGAAGCCGTTGCCGATCCTGGCCTGCGCCTTCGCGCCCGAACACCCGGCCTGCCCGATGAAGCTTTCCGCCATGACGGCAAGATGACCAAACAGGACATTCGCGCCGTGACGCTGGCAGAACTGAAACCGTTTCCAGGCGCTCTCCTGTGGGATATCGGCGCCGGCTGCGGCTCCGTTGCCATCGAGTGGCTGCGCGCGGCGGACCGGACAAGGGCCATCGGACTGGAGCCCCACGCGGAGCGCCGCCAGATGGCGGCTGAAAACGCGGTTGCTCTCGGCGTGCCGCAGCTTGAGCTGAAGGAAGCTCAGGCGCCGGAGGGACTGGAAGGTCTGCCGCGGCCCGATGCGATCTTCATCGGCGGCGGGCTGACTTCCTCCGGGATCGTCGAGACGGCCCTCAATGGGCTTGAACCCGGCGGGCGGCTTGTGGCCAACGCCGTCACGCTGGAAAGCGAGGCGATCCTCATGTCGGCCTACCATAGCCTTGGCGGCAGTCTGAAAAAGCTTTCCGTTCACCGGGCAAGCGCCGTCGGCGGGCTGACCGGCTGGCGCCCGTCGATGCCGGTCACCCAATGGAGCCTCACCAAAGCATGAGCGGAACCCTTTACGGCATCGGTCTCGGCCCCGGCGATCCGGAGCTGATGACCCTGAAAGCCCACCGGCTGATATCCACCGCCAATGTGGTCGCCTATCCGGCGCCCGACAGCGGTGAAAGCTTCGCCCGCTCGATTGCCGCCAGCGCCCTGCCCTCCGGCGTGCGCGAGATCCCCATCGTCGTGCCGATGCGCACCGACAGGTTTCCGGCGCGGGAGATTTATGACGGCGCCGCGAAAGAGATCGCGGCGGTTCTGGAAACCGGGCAGGATGTGGTCACCCTCTGCGAGGGCGATCCGTTTTTCTACGGGTCCTTCATGTATCTGTTCGAGCGCCTTTCTGACCGGTTCCCCATTGAAATCGTGCCCGGCGTCACGTCGCTGACCGCCTGCGCGGCGCAGCTCCGCCGGCCGTTGACCTCTCGAAACGATGTCATGACGGTTATTCCCGGCCCTCTGCCCGATACGCAGATCCGCCAGAAGATCGATCAGGCCCAGGCGGTCGCCATCATGAAGGTCGGCCGCCATCTCGCCCGTCTCAAGGCGCTGCTTGCCGAGATGGGTCTGATCGACAAGGCCGGTTATGTGGAGCGCGCCAGTTTACCTGAGCAAAAGGTGCACCGCCTCATTGACCTCGATGCGGAAACCGCCCCCTATTTTTCCATGATCCTCATATACAAGGGAGAAGAAGCGTGGACGCTTCCCCCATCCTATTCGTCCTGAACCAGGCCGGCCTCGACACCGCCCAGGACATCGCGGGCCGGTTTTCAACCGCGCGCATTCACGGCCTTGCCGGCCGCGTGCCGACGGCGGACACCCAGTTCAATGAAACGTTGGAGCATCTGCAGCTGCTGTTCAAGGCGGGTCATCCGATCGTCGGGTTCTGCGCCAGCGGCATCCTGATCCGCGCCCTCGCGCCGATCCTGGCCGACAAACGCAACGAGCCGCCGGTGATCGCCGTCTCCGAGGACGGCTCGAGCATCGTGCCGCTGCTCGGCGGTCATCGAGGCGCCAACGAACTGGCGCGTCTGCTGGCCAAGGCACTTGGCGGCCATGCGGCGATCACCACCGCCGGCGACACCAAGCTCGGGATCGCCCTCGATGCGCCGCCGAAAGGCTGGCGTCTCGCGAACCCGGACGACGCCAAACCGGTGATGGCGGAACTGCTTTCCGGCGCGTCCGTACGTATCGAGGGCAAGGCCGACTGGCTGAACGAGGCAAGGTTGCCGCAGGCAGAGGATGCTGCCATCACCCTGGCCGTGACGGAACATCCCCTGGACGGCAGTCCGACGCGGCTCGTCTACAACCCGCTGAAATATGCCATTGGCGTCGGCTGCGCCCGCGGGTGCGGCCCTGAAGAGCTGATCGGCCTGGTCGAGCAGAACCTTGCCTCGGCGAATATCGCGAAAGGTGCCGTCGCCTGCGTCGCCTCCATCGACCTGAAAGCCGACGAAGCCGCTGTCACCGCGCTTGCGGAGCATCTCGATGTGCCGCTGCGGGTCTTTTCCGCGGTCGAATTGCAGCGCGAGACGCCGCGGCTGAAAAACCCGTCCAACGTGGTTTTCGCGGAAGTCGGCTGCCATGGCGTGTCGGAAGGGGCAGCCCTTGCGGCTTCCGGCGCCTTCGGAACGCTCACCGTCGAAAAGCAGAAGACCGACAACGCCACATGCGCCATCGCCCGCTCACCCAAGTTCATTGACGCGGAAAATGTCGGCCGTGCGCGCGGGCACCTTTCGGTCATCGGCATCGGACCGGGCAAGGACGACTGGCGGACACCCGAAGCAACCACACTGCTTACGCAGGCGACCGACGTCGTCGGCTATTCGCTTTATCTGGACCTCGTCGAACGCCATATCTCCGGCAAAACCCTCCATAACTTCCCGCTCGGCGCGGAAGAAGACCGGGTGCGCTTCGCCCTCGAAGAGGCGGGCAAGGGCAAGACTGTCGCGCTGATCTCCTCCGGGGATGCCGGCATCTATGCGATGGGCACGCTGGTCTACGAGTTGCTTCACCGCGAGGAGGCGTTCGGCGGGGTTTCGGACGCGGCAAAGCGTGTTAGCATCACCAATGCGCCCGGGATCTCCGCCCTTCAGGCCTGTTCGGCCCGCATCGGCGCGCCGCTCGGCCACGATTTCTGCGCCATATCCCTGTCCGACCTGCTGACCCCCTGGGAAGTGATCGAGAAGCGGCTGAAGGCAGCCGCCGAAGGCGATTTCGTCATCGCCTTCTACAATCCGGTGTCCAGACGCCGCAGGACCCAGTTGGCGGAAGCGCGCGAGATACTGCTGCAACACCGCTCGGCCGCCACGCCCGTCGTTCTCGGCGTCAATCTCGGGCGGCCGGAAGAGACCCTGCGCGTGACCACCCTGGAAGCGCTCAGTGTCGATGACGTCGACATGCTGACCACGGTTCTCGTCGGCTCGTCGAACACAAGGAGAGTGATGAAAGGCGACGGCAAGCCTTTCGTCTATACGCCGCGCGGCTATGCCAAACGCATCGACGCGCCGAAAGCGCAGCGGGACGTCAAGCCTCAATCCACGGATCAGAGCGATCCGCAGACCCCGAAAGACACTCAATGACCGTTCATTTCATCGGCGCGGGACCGGGCGATCCGGACCTCATCACCGTACGGGGCCTGCGGCTCATCCAGTCCTGCCCCGTCTGCCTTTATGCCGGCTCGCTGGTGCCGGAACAGATCGTCGCCGCGGCCCCGGACGGCGCGCGCGTCATCGATACCGCACCGATGACGCTGGACGAGATCATTGGCGAGATCGAAACCGCCCACGCAAAAGGGCAGGATGTCGCCCGGGTCCATTCCGGCGATCCCTCCATCTACGGCGCCACGGCGGAACAGATGCGCCGTCTGGATGCGCTCGGGATCGGCTATGACGTCACGCCCGGCGTGCCGGCCTTTGCCGCCGCCGCCGCGGCGCTCAAGACCGAGCTGACCATTCCGGAAGTCGCGCAGACGATCATCGTCACCCGCACCGCCATGCAGTCCTCGGCCATGCCCAACAACGAGGATCTGGACACGCTCGGCAAAAGCGGTGCGACCCTCGCCATTCACCTGTCGATCCGCAACCTGCGCGAGGTCGAGCGCCAGCTCGTGCCTCATTACGGTCCGGATTGCCCGGTGATCGTCGCCTACCGCGTCGGCTGGCCGGACCAGGCCTTCATCCACGGCACGCTATCGACCATCGCCGGCAAGGTCCGCGCCTCGAAGATCACCCGCACGGCGCTGATCTTTGTCGGCCATGCCCTCAAGCCGGGCAAGGACTTCCGCGACAGCGCGCTTTACGACGCCGATCACGTGCATGTGCTCAGGCCGAAGAAGAAGGCGAAGGGCTGATTCCGCGCCGCCAGGAACAAGGGCCTATCTCACCGACAGGTGTCTCGGCAGGCGTGAGCGGGCATTCCCTCGCCAACGTGAGCGAATTTGCATCGCAGCACCGGATACGCCTATCCTGACCTGACCATCACCAGAACGAGGCAGGCATGAGCGTTGAAAATCCGCTGCTGAAACAGGCAGTTTCTCTTGGAGGCGATCCCGATGCCATCCGGGACTTCTACAAGAACTGGTCGGACAGCTACGACAGCGACATGCTGCTTTCCATCGGCTATGTCGGCGCGGAAATTGCTGCAGAAGCCCTCTGCAAGCGGGTGTCCGATACGGCGCTGATCCTGGACGCCGGTTGCGGTACCGGTCTGGTGGGGATCGAGCTCATCAAGAGAAAGCCCGGCCTTACCGTCGACGGGATCGACCTGACGCCCGCCATGCTGGTGGCCGCACGCCAGAAGGGCGCTTACCGCCTACTGAATGAGGCGGATATGGAAGGGCCCCTCCGTGACATCGACGATAATATTTATGACGGGGTGGTCAGCGCCGGCGTCTTCACCAACGGCCATGTCGGTCCCGAAGGGATCGATGAACTCATCCGTATCGCCAAGCCCGGCGCTCCGGTCGTTCTGACCGTACGTGACAGCGCCTGGGAGGCCGACGGATTCAAGGGCAAGGTCGGCCAACTGGAAACGCAAGGCCGAACGAAGACGGTGGAGATCACCCACAGCCCGTATCACACCAAGGAAGACATCTTCTGCCAGCTTGTGGTGCTGGAGGTCGTCTAACCGGATTGCACCTGATCCGCGGCAGCCGCGATCACATGCGCAAACGACCCCATGACGTTTCCCCGGCGCAGACCCATCTCCGCAAGTCCGGTCCCTTCCGCGTCCTTGGCGCGAAAGAGCCGGTCCGCCGCCCCTTCGGACACGATGGACGCATAGTGGAATTCATGCGCCGTCAATGCGCCGTTCCAGGGCAATCCGCCCAGCGCTTCGAGCCTGCGGTAGCCGAGATGGCGTTTGCGGGTCTTGAAGGACGTTTCAAGCGACAGCAGACCGAGCATTTCGTGGCGGGCGCCGTCCGCATCGACGAGGCCGGCACCAAGGGTCATGTAGCCACCGCACTCGCCGTAGATCAGCTTTCCGGCGTCCGCCGCGCCCTTCATTCCGGCCCTGAAACGCCCGGCTGCGGAAAGACGGCCGGCATGAAGTTCGGGATAGCCTCCGGGCAGATAAATTGCGTCGGCGTCCGGGGCCGGAGCTTCGTCGGCTAGCGGGGAGAAGAAGGAAAGTCCAGCGCCTTCACGGCGCCAGAACTCCAGAAGATGCGGATAGGCAAAGGCGAACGCCACGTCGCGGGCGACGGCGATTTTCTGTCCCGGCGGCGCGGGAAGACACAGGCCCTCGCCCTTCGCCGGCGTCAGCCCGCCCGCAATCTCCGCCAGCCGCGCGAGATCGACATGCCGCGCGCAGAGTTCGGCCGCGCGATCCAGAAAGACCTCCAGATCCGGATGTTCGCCCGCCTGGACCAGACCGAGATGGCGTTCCGGCAGGATCAGGTCATTCGAGCGCGGCAGCGATCCCAGAACTGACGTACCCAGTGGCTCGAGGGCGGAGCGCAGCATCTTTTCGTGCCGCGCACTGCCGACCCGGTTGAGGATCACACCGGCGAGCTTCACGTCTTTTCTGAAACTGGCGAAGCCGTGGACCAGAGCCGCGACGGATTGCGCCTGTCTGGCGCAATCGACGACCAGCACCACGGGCAAACCCAGTGCCACCGCGAGATCCGCCGCCGAGCCGGTGCCATTGGCGGCACCGTCGAACAGGCCCATGGCCCCCTCGACAAGCAGAAGATCACATCCGCGCGCCTGACGGCCGGCGAGCGCGTGCAGCGTTCCCCCCGTCATTGCCCAGGCATCGACATTGACGCAGGGAGCGCCGTTGGCCGCCTCGTGAAATTTCGGATCGATGTAGTCCGGGCCGGACTTGGCGGAGGCGACGGACCGGCCCGCATTTTTCAGCGCCCGGAGCAGCGCAAGCGTCAGCGTCGTCTTGCCGGCTCCCGAGCAAGGCGCGGCAATCAGCAATCCCTTTGCTTCGTTGAAGTTCCGGTTATCCGGCATCAGCCGTCTGCCGGTCTGCCCGAAGCCCGAGCGGATCAGAGACCAGCACCTTTCCGGAGAGCGCGCCGAGCCAGTCGAGCCCACTGCGCAGGCGGACGACTTCGCCGACACAGACGATTGCCGGTGGCTCGAGCTTTGCGGCGGCAGCGTCTTCGAAACAGCGGCCAAGGGTCGTCTCCAGAACCCGTTGGCCGGCGAGAGACGCATTGCACACGATGCCCACAGGCTCATCCACAGACCGTCCACCGGCAATCAGTTTGCCGGCTATGGCTTCCAGATGCTTCATCGCCATGTACATGACGATCACCGGCGACCCCTTTGCAATGCCGTCCCAATTGACCGCGTCCGGCGTCAGACCGGTCTGGTCATGGCCGGTGAGAAAGGTGACCGCCTGGTTGCAGTCCCGGTGGGTTGCCGGAATGCCCGCATAGGCAAGGCCGCCAATGCCGGCGGTGATCCCGGGGATGACCCGAAACGGCACGCCTGCCGCGACCAGGCCCAGCGCTTCTTCGCCGCCCCGGCCGAACACGAACGGATCGCCGCCCTTGAGACGCAGAACCCGCTTGCCCGCGCGGGCATGGTCGATCAGCTTCAGGGTGATGTCGCGCTGCTGAGGGCTCGGCTTGCCGCCACGCTTGCCGGCATAGTCGGTCACCGCGCCGGGTTTCGCCCAGGCGAGAATGCTTTGGTCGACAAGCGCGTCATAGACGATCACGTCCGCCTGCCGCAGACCGTTCAGGGCATGCAGGGTCAACAGGCCCGGATCTCCCGGGCCTGCGCCAGCAAGCCACACCCAGCCGGGCTCGAATTCCGGCAGGCCGGCGGGCACAGTGAAGTCGGTTTCATTGCCGTTCATGGGTCCTGTTTACCCGGCGAAGCGGCAAGCGCCAAGCGATTCCGCGATGCGGAACACGCCGAAAACGACATTTCAGCGCAAAGCCGCGCGACATTCGCTATAGAGGGATCATGTCGATTGTTGAGCCAAAAGAGCTTCGGCGCGGGTGGACGACGGGCGCCTGCGCAACAGCGGCGGCGAAGGCCGCCTACACCGGGCTTGTGACAGGCGCGTTTCCCGATCCCGTGGAAATCACCCTGCCGAAGGGTGGAACCGCGGCTTTCGTACTGACCCGGCACAGCCATTCGGTGGGAGAAGCCTCTGCCACCATCACCAAGGACGCCGGCGACGACCCCGATGTAACCCATGGCGCCCTGATCACCTCGACCGTCCGCCTGCTTGGCAAGGGCGATGGCGTGCGCTTTTCGGCGGGAGAAGGCGTGGGCACCGTCACGCTTCCCGGACTGCCTATCCCCCCGGGCGAGCCCGCGATCAATCCGGTGCCGCGCCGGATGATGCGGACAGCGATAGGCGAGGTCGCGGTCGCCCATGACGCCTCCGGCGATGTCGAAATCGAGATCTCCATCGAGGGAGGCGCGGCACTTGCCTTGAAGACAATGAACCCGCGCCTCGGGATTGCCGGCGGTCTTTCCGTGCTGGGGACCACAGGCATCGTGCGGCCGTTTTCCTGCGCGTCCTGGATCGCCTCGATCCATCGCGGCGTCGATGTCGCCCGGGCCATCGGCCTGACCCATGTTGCCGGAGCGACGGGGGCTTCCTCGGAAGACGCGATCCGCGCCCGCTACAAACTGCGGGACCCTGCCTATCTGGACATGGGAGATTTCGCCGGCGGGCTTCTGAAATACCTGCGCCATCACCCGATCGACAAACTGACCCTAGCCGGCGGTTTCGCCAAGTTTTCCAAGCTGGCCCAGGGAGCACTGGATCTTCATTCGGCCCGCAGTTCCGTCGACTTCACGTTTCTTCAGGAGCTGCTGAGGGAATGCGATGCGCCGGCAGCGATGATTTCAGCGGCGGGTTCCGCCAATACGGCGAAGGAAGTGCTCGACCATTCGCTTGAAGCGGGGATCGGCCTTAGCACGGCACTGGCCCGGCGCACGAAACACGCCGTCCGGCAGATCCTCAAGGACGCACCGGTCGCGGTGGAGATTCTGATCACGGACCGGGAAGGCAAGGTGCTTGGAGAATGCGGTTTTGACAGCGAAGCCTGATCATATCCTTCTGCTTTCGGGCACGCAGGAGGCACGTCTGCTTGCCGGAGAGCTTGCAAAAGCTTTCCCGAAGGTACGGATCACCGCTTCCTATGCGGGCGTGGTGAGCGACCTGCCCGATCCCGGCGTGCCGGTCCGTGTCGGCGGCTTTGGCGGAACCGAAGGCCTGACCGCCTATCTGGTCGTGGAAGCGGTTTCGGTCGTTGTCGATGCCACCCATCCGTTTGCAGCGCAGATGAGCCGCAACGCGGTAGCGGCGGCAGCGGCCACCGGGATTCCCCTGCTCCGGCTGGAGCGCCCGGCCTGGGCCCCGGTCGAGGGAGACAACTGGGTGGATGCCGGTTCCATGGAAGAAGCTGCCGCGGCCCTGCCGTCCGGTGCCCGTGCATTTCTGGCGATCGGCCGGAAGGACATCGACTGTTTCACGCGGCGAACGGATATCCATGCCGTTGCCCGCATGATCGAACCGCCCGAGGCGGTGCTGCCGGATCACTGGGAGCTGATCCTGTCCCGCCCGCCGCAGACGGCGGAAGAGGAAATCGCGCTCTTCAGGGACCGGCGGATCACGCATGTCGTCACCAAGAACAGCGGCGGCAAACGCTCCAGCGCCAAGATCAAGGCGGCCAGACATCTCGGGCTGCCGGTCGTCATGGTCCGGCGTCCGGACCTGCCGGAAGCCCGGACCTTCGGCGGGATTGCGGACCTTCTCAAGGCGATCCAACAGAAAACAGCAATTTAGAGGCACCGGCGTTCGGCCGAACGCGGGATGCGCTGACAGCAAAAAACCGATCAGCTTTCCGTCCCGGCCAGGGCCAGAGCTTCCTCTTCAACAATCCCGAACAGTTTTTCCCGGGCGGGCGATGGCGTCAGGTTGTGATCGGCGTTCGGAATGAAGTGCAACCTGGTGTTCGGGAAAGTCGCAAGTCCTTCCGCGTTGCTGCCGAAATTGATCAGGAATGTGTCCATCGCCTCGTCACCCTCGGAATAGACGATGGTCAGCCGGGTTCCCATATCGGCGAGCTTGCGGAAGGCCTGATGAACCTTGCGGTTCCGACGGGTGATTTTCGGTAACCCGGGAAAAATTCCACCACAATACTGCGCCGCCCGGTCGATCAGACGGACGAGGATATTCACCGCGGCCGCCTTCAGGTCGATCCGGCCGTCGCGGATCCTCGCCACCAGCCCGGGCTCCGTAAATTTGGTCCAATATTCTTTCAGGGGATGGGGCAGGCCGATGAAACGCCAATGGAAGGCGTATGGGTTGATTGAAATGCAGCCTTTCCAGTGCGGGCCCCTGAGGGCTGCCTGGAAAGCGGTATAGGCTCCGCTGCACCTGCCGACGACCATAACCTTTTCAGCAAGGCCAAGTGACTTGAGCGCTTCGTAGGCCAATTCGGCATCTTCAATCTGGCTGTCGTCATAGAGCACCTGTGCCTTGCGCCCGGGAACCGGCGGGCTGTCACCGATGCCGGCGCTGTCAAAGCGAAGGGTCGCGACACCCGCTTCAGCCAGCCTGCGCGCCAACTGAACATTCATCCGGCCCCAGCCAATCTGATAGTCATAGGAGGTCGAGAGGATCACCACCGTTACGCCGATGAAGCGATCGACCGGCTCGCAAAGGATTCCGGCAAGTCTGTTGTTTTCGCCAAACCGAAGCGGCGTTTCCCTGAAAGACCCGCACACAAGCGGGACAACATCCGGCGCTCTGGAAGGCTTTGCGGCTTGTGTATGCCATTCAGGCAGGGATTTCAGCCATTCGACAAGAGCATCTGCGAACGCAACGGGCAGTACCGGCGGTGAGGCGTCGGTCAGCAGGACGTTGTAGTCCCGGTAAACCGCGTTTTGGAGAGCACAGCCCGAAGACTTGAGTTTTTCCGTTACCGCAGGGTCGATCTCCAGCTCCGGCCGGGGAGCCAGCAGCACCGGTATTTGAGGACGAAAATCCCGCTCGGTGGCATTGAAGCCCTTGAGGTCGGAGGCCAGTTTCTCCGGCATGCCGATCCCGGCAATCGTGCCCGGTTCGCTGTCCCGGTCTTCGGGCCGCAGACCGAGGCCGTCATCGACAAATTTCGACCAGAGCTTCAACTCCCTCAAATACCCTCGTCCCTTGAAGACCGGAGCAAGCAGGGCCAGCGCGGCAGTATCCCTGGACCCGGCCGCGAATTCGTAAGCCAGTCCGGCTCCCAGTCCCTGGCCGAGGACAACGATCCGCGAAACCCCGCAAAGTGCCCGCAGTTCGTCAGCAGAGCTTTCGATTGCGTCCCGCCAGGAGGCGAGGCCGCACCCGGCCGGCTCATCGAGCGCATTCGCCGTCCCGGGAAAATCAAACCTCAGGCTGGCGATGCCATTTGCCGCGAACCGTTCAGCCAGGTACCGGTAGAATTTTCGGGTGAGTAACTCCTCAAGACCCCAGGGACTGAGAAACAGCACGGCCATGCCCCGCGGATCGCCCGCCCCGCAGGCGGCTGTGAAGCAACCGGTCAGGCCTTCATAGACAACCGGTTGGGACGCCGAAAGTCCGACACCTTCGCGCAAGTCGTGCCCTTCAACGGCCGCCTCCACTTTCCCATCCTCCTGACCGGTGCCTTGCATGTGCATCGCTCGCCCTGTTCAGGTCATTCTTAGGGTTGGAAGTTTAACGGTTTCTGTAGAGGTGAGCGGGACATGCGGAAGGAGAAAAGACCGCGGTCCCCCGGTGGAAGGAACCGGGGCTCCGGTCACGCCGCTCCGAAGCGGGTCAGAAACACCCTGCGCAATCCGGCGATGTCGAACAGTATGGCAGTGCCGACATAGATCACCGCTCCTGTGAGGACAGGAACGATCAGGTTCAAAAAGTCGTTGTTCAGTTGCAGGCGCAATGAAAGATAAGTCGGTATCGCCATAAGCACCGTTGCCAGGCAGATCTTCACCGTCGGCCAGATCACCACAGGCAGGCGATACGCGTAGCGACTCAGATAAAATCCGAACGCCACACCGCAGATTTCGGAAATGACGAGTGAAACAGCCGCTCCCACAAGTTCGAACCTGGGTACGAGAATTGCCATGCAGCTGACACTGAGGACAAGAATGAAGAGCCCCTGAACGCCCATCAGGGACGGTTTTTTCGCCAACTGAAAACTTACGTGAATGTATTGATAGGTAATCGTCCGGAACAGCCAGGCAAACACCAGGACTGGAATGAGAACCGTCGCCGCGTCACGGAAATCCTCTCCGAGAATAAAAGTTGCCAGACGCCCGGACGTCAGCGCCATGCCGACAGTCGCCGGCAGAATAAGAGCCATGAGGATCTCGAAGCTCTTGCTCATGTGCTGATTTGTAGCTTCAAGACCGTTCCGTGAATAAAACCTGATTGCCATCGGCACCACGGCCGAACCGATGGCGACGCCCATCATGAGAATGATCTGTCTGACGAAATCCGCGGACGCACCATAAATGCCGGCCGCGGCTTCTCCCAGAAGAGCCACGATCAGGATCCTGTCGAAGAAGGAATGAAGCGTGAATGCGGCACCGGAAGCTGTCATGGGCAGTCCGAAGCGCAGCATCGTTTTCAAAATGGCGGGATCGAACGGTTTCAGAGGCGGTTTCAGGATCTTGGGCACAAAAAGCAGGAGTGTAAGAAAATAACCTCCCGCGACACCGAGCAGCAGTCCCTCTCCGCCAAGATCGAACCCGATCACCAACAGGCATGAAATGGCGAAGGCAGTTGCGCTTCGCACGATCATCGAAGATGCAAAAAGCCCGGTTCTCTGATGGGCCCGGAAGATCTCCTGAAGGAATTCGAACAACCCCACGCCGATCGCGACGCACAGCGCCTCCATTGCGTAGCCGCCGGATTCCCCCGATACGAGAACAAAGAGTTCGAACAGAAAGGGGCTGACAACGGCGATTACGGCAAAGGCGGCGAGCGCCGTAAGCCGCATGTCGATCTCTTCGCCTTCCGAGCTGAAACGGAGCAGGGACGTCTTTATCCAGTTGAAAAGCAATGAGGAAAAAAGGGATGCAATCCCCATTCCGACAACATAAATACCGTATTCATGCGGTGTCAAAACCCGCGTGAACAGCATCACGAGCGCAAAGCCGAACACCGCGGAAACCACATTGGCGGTCATGTATGACGAAACCTGGCGAAGCACTATGAACCTGCACGCGTGAATTCTTGCAGCACCTGCATCATCGCCTTCGGCTGGAAGTTTTCATCAAGCGGGAGTGGCCGGTTCAACAATCCGTCCCGGCGTTTGAACCAGATCGGCACCCAGGTGTATTTGTCCGATATTCCCCAGGTCAAAATCGCCTTCGGCTCGACCACGTCACAGATCGCCGTGAGATAGTCCCTCACTCTCATAGCCGCGATCTGATCGCGAACTCCCTGTGCCGCTGGCAGGTTGTTGTCAATGACGTCCAGTTCCGTGACGAAGATGTCAAGTCCGAGCCCGTTTACCTCCTCGACAAAGCGCGACAGGCCGTCCTTGTCGATTTCAGCTTCCCCCGTGAGATGCCCCTGAAGGCCCAGCGCGTGGACGGGGACGTCGCGGTCCTTGAGCTCTTTCAGCAAATCCAGCATAGCGACACGGCGCTGGCGGCAGACTTCGGTCGTTTTCTCGAAGTTGAAATCGTTCAGGACGAGTTGGGCATCGGCATCCGTCGCGGCCGCGGTCCTGAAAGCGAGCTCGATGTAGTCCTTGCCAAGTTGCTGAAGCCAGAGGGAATCGCGCAGCGCGCCCTCTTTCGCCGGATCTTCCGCGATAGGCTCGTTGACCACGTCCCAGTTGGGAATGCGGCCACGATAGCGGCCGACGACGACTTCGATATGGTGGATCAGCTCGAACTCGGCCTCCGAGCTGGTATCGATCTCGCTCGTCCACTCCGGCATGGCCGCGTACCAGATCAGCGTATGACCGCGCATGGTCATGCCGTTCGCGTCCGCAAAAGCGATCAGCCGGTCGGGTTGGTCGAATTCGAAACTGGAGCGGGTGGGACGCAAGTCAATCCACTTGAGGCCGCCCTCACCCACCACTTGCTGGCAATATTTGCGGACTGCCGCCGCGTAGTCGGGGTCGCTTAGCAGATTATCGGCCCGGATCGCCGCTCCATAGGGGATGGCGTTTGCAGCTGCCGCCGCATTCGCTGACTGCCCCCCCGGAAAGAGCAGACTCATCGGGCCGGTGGAGACAAGGCCTGCCCCAAGCGCACCTAACACAAAATCCCGTCTATGCATCGATTTCGTATCCTTGAAGCGCGTCGTGTTGAATTGAATTCAGGAAATTGCCCGAACGCATTTGCAATGCAAACGCTGCCTCGGGCGTCCTCCTAGATCCACGAATCCGCTTAAACGCGACACGCTCTAGCGCCAAGTCGGGAATACGCAACGATTACGTAATGCCAACCCGCGTTTAGCGGCGTCGTAACATGGTTATAGGTTGCCTGAAAACTAAATTATCTGACAGGTTATCGGATGCTTAACTGGATCGGTATCTGCTGAAACGCAGATTCGCATTGGAAACGGAATCAATACTGAAAGATGTACAGCACCACCCCGATCCCGCCAATGCACAGCGTCCACACTGGCGTGCGTACACGCGGCCGCAGCGGTGGCTGGATTCTGACGGCGGCCCTGTTTCTCGGTGTATTTTTCTATTTCTGGATCGGCCTCGCCCCGTTTCCGAACCCGAATGCGGCAAACCTGACCACCCCCTATGGCGGCAGTTCCAACCGGTTCAACCAGATTGTTGTCGCCCTGATGTCAGGGATTTTGCTTTTCGTGGTGTTTGGCAAATCAAACCGCCGGTTTCTGCTCTGTCCCCACGGGCTCCTTCTGGCCATACTCGCATGGTTTGCGTTTGCGAGCCTGTTCGCCGGCGATCCGGGCACCGCATTCCGCCGGATTGTATTTGCAATTCTCGTCTGTAGTTGCGGAAGCGCAATCCTGTTGCTGCCGAGATCACGCGAACAGTTCACGACGCTGATCTGCATCGCGCTGACGGCCGTCATAGGGATTGCCTATTACGGCGTTGTCGCTCTGCCGCATCTTGCCATTCACCAGTTCACCGATGCTCTGGAACAGCAACTGGCGGGCGATTGGCGCGGCCATATGGGCCACAAGAATGTCGCAGCAGCCGCAATGGTGTTCGCGATCTTCTTCGGCCTCTATATTTCCAGGGTAAAATCCACGCTTTTAGGCAGCATGATCGTCATCGCGGCGACCCTCTTTCTCTGGAAGTCCGGTAGCAAGACCTCTTTCGCCATGCTTCCCCTCATCCTGCTCCTGAGTTGGATCTTCGAAAGGGTCCGGTTCCTGCGCCCGGTGATCGTCATTGGCGGCCTGGTTGTCGTGAACACGCTGTTGATGTCGGCTGCCGTGTCGGAGAGCATTCAACAATTGCTCGCGTCCGCCGGTGTCGATCCGACGTTCACCGACAGAACGTCAATCTGGGCCATCGCACTCAATGCGATCGAGCGGAGCCCGATTACCGGCTACGGGTATCAGTCCTTCTGGCAGACAGAAGCGCTGTTCCGCAGCGGCTACTCGCTCCAGTCCTGGGCGGTGACGGCCGCCAACGCCCATAACGGATACCTGGAACAATTCATCAATGCCGGCATCCCGGGCTTTCTGCTTGTTGTCACCTGGCTGGTGTTTCTGCCCATCAGATATGCGAACAAGGCTTTTGCGGGTGGAAACGATCAGCTTCTTACCCGGCTTTTCCTTCGCATCTGGTTGTTTTCGTTGTTTTTCTCATGCCTCGAAAGTCCGTTTTTCGGAAATGCCGGCCCCGTCTGGTTCACGATGCTTATGGGTGTCTTCGGTCTGCGGCTGCAGGCTTATGCCCATCTGGTGGCTGCGGATCCGGGCAAGGCGGCCACCGGAGCGCAGAGCGCACTTGCGACAAACCCGCATTAGAGCGTAAGGCGATAAACGGTTCACAATGAGACACGCTCCAATGTCCGACCAAACGAAAATTGAAGCCGTTATCTGCATACCGACGTTTCGCAGACCGGAGTGGCTTGCCCGCACGCTGGCTTCCCTCGCAAATCAGGCTGTCGATTTCCGCTTTGCAATCGTCGTCGTTGACAACGATGCCGCCAATCCAGCCGGGGAGAATGCCGCCAGGGATTTTTTTGAGAAGAATGCCATTCCGAACTCGGTCTTCACCGAGGCAAATCAGGGAAACTGCTTTGCGATCAACAAGGCCTTCAGCGAAGCCCTGCATGCGTTTCCCGAAGCGGAATTTTTTCTCATGATCGACGACGACGAAACCGCCGCACCGCTTTGGCTGGCCGAAATGGTCGGCCTTGCCAGACGGGAAGCGGCAGATATCGTCGGAGGACCGGTCAACAGAAAATTCGAGGGCGCGGTGCCGGACAGTGTCCGCAACCACCAGCTGTTCATTTCCATCGACGGTGCGACACGGCAAATCGATCAGCTTCACGGGTCAGGGAATTGCCTGATCCGGCGTCGCGTCTTTGATAAACTGGGTGCGCCGTTTTTTGACCTTCGCTTCAATTTCCTGGGCGGCGGCGATATGGATTTCTTCACCCGATGCCGTCTGGCCGGGTTCACGACTTTCTGGAACTCAAAGGCCGAGATACAGGAATTCGTGCCTTCTGAACGGACCTCAGCCAAATTCCTGATGACCCGATCCGTCAGGACCGGCTCGATAAACTACATGGTCGACAGGTCGAACGGCATGTCTCCGGCTGTGGCCTGGGCCAAAAACCTGGCAAGTCTCGGATTGGGTGTCCTGCGTTCAATCGCGGTGCTTGCCCAAACCCGGCGTCTGCTTCCCGCCAGTCATCCGTTGCTCTTGCCGGTGGGCCGTTTTTACGCGGCTCTCGGTTTTCTGCCCGCGCCCTACAAGGCTTCAGACCCGTCCTGAGCGTTCCGATTGCTCCAACACCACCTCGCGGATGGTCTGAAGCGGTGTTTCTGTGTGGGACTGTATGGTGATCGCGTGATGATGAGACTGCAGACCGTCCATAAAGGAAGTCAATCCGGCTTTATCGAGTTGCGGACCGCCCCAATAGGTGAGGCAATGGCTTATGGAGATCAGTTCGTGACGTTCGGCAAGAGCCGGGTCGCTGGCAACGGCAATGCCATAGATTAGGTATTCGGAAAAATGCCGCTGGCGCGCGAGCCCTGCCCACCAGGGACAGCCACATACGCTTTCAATGCGTGCAAGCAACGCTTTGACGGTTTGCCGCTCCCAGACAATCATGGGGCCGATGAAATCGTCTCCCGGTAATGCAGGTACGTCGATCCCCAGGATCTTGTGAGCGTTCTTCCACCAGCGCACATGATTGGGCCGCGAGGGATTGATGTCGCCGCCCGAATAAAAAAGCGGTGACTTTGGCCGTCCGGCAAGCTTGCGCAAATCTGTCGGTCTGCAGAAAACCCCGTCCGAATCGATGAACAAGACACGGTCGCTTTCCTGGTCCGCGGTCATTGCAAACTTGCGCAACTGCTGCAGATGCCAGCCGTATACAGGCAATCTTATCCGCGGGGACCACCAGTACCGCCGACCACGCCATTTAGGCAGCGGCCAAAACCGCGGCAACAGGTCCGAAGATGGCACAATCGACCGTTTGGGACCTGACAGATGCCTGAAGATCTCGAGGTCTTCGTCTCCGACCACAATGAAGTGGTGATCGAAGCCGGTCACCAGACGGTCAATCGTTTCACAGAGCAATTCGCACCGCCGCAGATCATTGTGGTAGCTCGGTGTAACGATCGAGACCGAAGGCGTTTGCATATTGGTTCCCAGTGCAGGCGATGGCGGACGCAGGAAAGCGGGGCTCCGGGTCGACAAGATCCGGCTTTACATGTGAACACTTCTTTTAGGTCACGGACTCATAAATGAGGATGAAATGGCATGGAAATAGCTTCACCCCGCAGTGTCAGCGTGCTTGACCGGGCACAAAGCCCACTCTGCGCACCCTTTCTCGCTGGATTCCGCCATTTCCATGCCATTTCATCCTCATTTATGAGTCCGTGACCTAAACATCTTCTTTATATCGCAGTTCAATATCGTACCGATATCTCATTGACCCCGTTCGCAAAGCTCAGACATGCCATCCACCCGTTATCTCGTCATGATCTCAAGCGCCGCGCAAACCTGCGGCGTCGAAGAGTTTTCCAGGCTCCTGGCCCGCAAGCTCGGCGCGCGGGCCGTCACGCAGGTGCTCGGGTTCGATCCTTTCGGGCTCTTGCGGTCCCTGAAGCGATCGGATGCACTGGTCCTGAATTTCCCGATCGTCGCCTGGAAGAAAAAGCTGCTGGAACCCACCCTGGCGGCCCTGACCGCAAGGCTTTCCAAAAAAGGCACCGTTGCAATCCTGCACGAATGGACGTCACTCGACTGGAAGCGGCGGGTCGTGCTTGCGCCTGTCTTGCTGCTGGCGACCGAAATCTGCTTTTCAGCGCCTGAAATCGCCGACGAGTTCGCGGCATCGCGGCTCTCACGTCTTGCGACCGGACGCAGGACAGTCATCCCGATCCCGCCCAACCTGACGGCACCTGAAAACGTGAAGCCCGGCGATTTTTCCGCCCGGCTCGCGAAAGAGCGCGCCAGGGGACGGATGATCCTGGGTCAGTTCGGATCGATCTATCCGCAAAAGCAGGTGGCTTCCGTCCTGGCGGTAGCCGCCGACCTTCGGGCGCGGGGCGAGGATGTTTTTGTGGCTTTCGCCGGATCGTTCATCAAGGGCCAGGACACCGTCGAACAGGATTTTTTCGCCGCGGTGGACCGGCTCGGGCTGTCTGACAGGGTTGCCGTAAGCGGGTTTATCGGCAGCGAGGCGGAACTGTTCGCGATCTTTGGCGAGATCGACGTTTTTTGCTATCTGCTGCCAGGCGGGCTGACCGCGCGGCGCGGCAGCGTTCTGGCGGCCGCGGCCTCGGGCAAGCCCGTCGTCGTGAATGCCCCGGCCAATTCCAGCGCCCTGGAGCATCACCGGCTGTTTCAGCGCCTGATCGAAACCAGGGGAATCCAGCTGATCCCGACCGGAGCGGACGCGGGAGAAGCTGCCGATGCCGTTCTGAAGGCACGGTGGACGAAGATCGAAACAACCGATCCGACAGGGGAAATCGACGCGCTCTGGCGCGACCTGATCGCGAAAATCGACGACTGCGTCCGAGAGGAGGCACGTCTCAGAGACTGAATTCAGAAGCGGGACCGGCGCGCTATTTCGAGTTCCGTAAAATCTCGCGCAGGGCGACCGGGTTGGTGAAGAGATATCTCCGGGTCAGCCGGCGCGGCTCCAGCATAATCCGATAAAGCCATTCCAGGCCGCATTTCTGCATCCACTGCGGCGCCCGGCTGTTCTTCCCCGACAGAAAATCAAACAGGCCGCCGCTGGTCTTGATCACTCCGACGCCACGCAGGTTCTCAAGATTTCGAACTACGAAATCCTGCTCGCGCGGCACACCAAGACCCACCCACAGGATGTCCGGCTTCAAACGACTGATTTCCTCGACAACGGCCTTTTCTTCCTCCGGCGAGAAATAACCATTGCCCCGTCCGGCAAACTTCAGGTCCGGGTAAAGCGCCTGCATCCGCTCGACGGCCAGCTTGTTGACCTCCTCATGCGCCCCGAGAAAATAGAAGCTGACACCGGCTCGTTCGGCTGCGCCGGCAGTCGCGTGGACAAGATCCGTCGTGGCCACGCGCTCGCGCAAGGCGTTTCTGGCGACATGACGCGACAACAGCACCATTGGCATGCCATCGGCATGGATCTGGTCCGCGCTCAGCAGAAGCTTTCTGAAGTCCGGATCCTTCGCCGCCATGGCAATGACCTGACCGTTCGCCGAAGTGGAATAGTAGGGAAGGCGGTTCCCGGTCCTCGCAGCGAGTGCAATCTCGACAAATTGCTCAGCCGTTTCCCGCATCCCGATATTCGCAATGGGAAGTCCGCCAAGCACCGTCGTCGCCTGGGCGCGCGTTGAACCGGATTGCCGCCAGTGTTTGGCTTCGGGGAGGATCATTCAGTTCCAGAACTTTTTTAGCGAGATGACTCGGCAGACAAGAGCGATACCACACCTGTAGTTAAGCACGGGTTAGGGGCTGAGTGGAAATCCTCGAGGCTCCGCAGTTTTCCGGTTCCAGCAGCATTCGCCATGATTTAACCGAAATGATGAAGTCACATCTGGACTGTACTTCGGATTGCAGCCGTGCGGCATTTTGCGTCCGTGGGAACAAGCTCCGGCAGTCTGTCGTCGAAAGGGCCCGCGGCAAGGTTCCAGGACCCTCTCACAGTGCCCCCATTAGGCAGTTGCTAACCATGTTCTGTTATTTTTCCGGAATGAACAGGGTTGGCGTTGCATTAAATTCGCACTGGAAGCGGGTCGGTTAAGTGTCGCAAAGAACACCTACATTTCGGGACATTCTGGATATTCTGGCCGAGTTTCGGCGCAGGATAGGTATCGTGCTCCTCTGCGCGATTGCGGGCGCGGTTGCAGCGGCTGCCATCTCCATCAGCCTGAAGCCGATTTACCGGGCGACGACCCAGGTCCTCATCGATCCGTCTGTGCGTCAGCCCTTCGAGGACCGGAGCGCACCGACACGTTATCTGGAAGACACCTTTGTCGTCGATAGCCAGGTGACCGTGCTGCAGTCCTCCTCCGTTCTCAGGAATGTCGTCACTCACCTCAATTTGACGGAAGATCCGGAATTCGGCGACCAGCCGGCCAGTCAGGGAATTCTGACTTCGCTTTTCGGCGGGTCCGGGAAAGGCTCTCCGGAGACCCAGGAGGCATCCGCGAACAGTTCCGTGGAAGCGCTCCGCGATGCCATGTCGGTCGACCGCGAGGGCCTCACCTTCGTCATCAACGTTTCGGTCGATGCGGGATCGCCGATACAGGCCGCGATCCTGTCCAACGCCATTGTCGAAACCTATATCACCGACCAGGCGGGTCAGGTGTCCAATGTCGGCCGCACGGTCGAGGAGAAGGTCGGGGACAGGCTCAAGATTTTGAGAGGTCAGCTTCGCGAGGCCGAAGCCAGGGTCGAGGCCTTCAAGGCCAAAAACAATCTGCAATCGACCGACCAGAACGGGTTGTTGACCGATCAGGAGCTGGCGGAACTGAATACCCAGCTCACTGAGCAGAAGGCCGCGCTTGCCGCCGCCGAGGCAAAGGCCTCTGAAATTCGGCGGATGATCGACTCGGGCGCGGATCTCGATGCGCTCACCGATGTGACCGCGTCCACGACGATTGCCAATCTGCGCCAGCAATATGCGACCGTCGCCCGCGCCGAGGCAAACCTTTCCGCCGAACTGCTGCCGTCTCATCCGGACCTGATCAGGGCCCGTGCCCAGACGCGGGAAATCCGCGGACAGATCGAAAGCGAAATACGCCGGATCGCCAGTACCGCGCAACTTGAAGCGGATGTTCTGCGCGATCGCGTCGCCAAGCTTGAAATCCAACTCGATACGGTGCGCTCGAGGTCGAATCTCGACCAGCAATCGCGCATCGAATTGCAGGAACTGCAGATCGACGCGGACACCAACAAGACGCTTTATGAAAATCTGCTGAGCCGGACGAAGGAAATCACCGAGATCGATCAGATCAGCATTCCGAACGCGCGGATCATCTCGCCGGCGATTCCGCCGTCGTCTCCTGTCTGGCCGAAAAAGAAACTGCTTGTGCTGCTGGGGCTTTTTCTCGGCGGCATGATCGGCACTCTGCTGGCGATTGGCCGCTCGGCGTTCTCCCTTTGCATGCGCTATCTTCTATATCCACGATCCGATGTCGCCTACGCATCGGCAGGCGATCTTGCCACACCCGCCGTGCCGGAAATTCCGGCTCCGAGATCACCTCAACTCGCCCCGCAAGCGCCCCCGGCCGCGCTGGCGGTGTCTTATCTGCCCCGGCCGCCCTCCCAGGGGCGCCTGGAGGACATGGACACGGAAGATCTGCTGACGTCGCTTTGGGACTTCAAGAGCGGGGCGACCGACCGCGAAATGCGCCCTTACTGGAAATCCGTCTTCACCATTCTCAAAAAGCTCCAGTCCGACCGCGTCGACGGTTTCGCAAGCACCGTGATCGTGACCAGCACCGACGGCGGGCACAGCATGGCGGCCCTGTCGGTTGTTTTCGCGGCGGCCAGCCTGAAGAATTTCCGGGTTCTGCTTGTCGACAACAATGCGGCGGCCGAGCGGCTTTCGCCGAAAATGCTGGACCGGCCGCACCCGGCGACGGATCTCAATGACGCCGTCAAACTGGCAAATCTCGACATCGATTTCCTGAGCCTGACGCATGGCCGCAGAAAATACCAGCAAGACACGAAAGACAGCTACCAGGTCCTGAACGGGTCTGGTCTGGATCCCGAATTCGACCTCATTGTGATTTCGGAATCTCCCATGGCATCGCCACAGGTCGAAGCCGTACTGCGGGATGCAGCGGATCATGTGATCGTGTCCGTTGAACGGTCAGCCGCTCTCAGCGCTTAGGTGACTGTAACTTTTCCATTGCGGTTCAACGCGGAAACGAAGCCGATGGGCCGGGCCGGGCTCTCCGTTCGCGGATCTGGCCGCAGTTCAATCCGGCGCTTCTTTCCCGGGGCCAGATGAAACCAGTTGTCCGAAGGCCGGAAAGGATCGACGTGGATATTCACCGACCGGAGCATCCGGTCGGTTTCCAGATCCAGCCACCAGGCGCCATCCTCGCTCTGCCGGAGATTGGTATCGAGTGTCGCGGAACACGCCGCCAAATCCGGACCAAGCGGAAACTGAAAAGCCTCCACCAGACTTTCCCCGCTCTCCCTGCAAAGAAGCCGCACCACCGTGACATCATGCGAGGGCGGACCGAACCTGTAGGCATAGGTCACGTCGAAAAAGGCTCCGGTCAGTTCAACGGCGTTGAGGGTCCGGGCGCTGTGCGGAGCAAGGGTCAGATCCTTTCGCCCTGAAACCACCGGCACCCGGCCGTCCTTCAGGCAGTCGAGCGTGAGCGTGACCGTCTTTTCCTCTGGCCGGTCATTGATGACATGAATGGCAAGGCCGCCGGTGCCTTCATCGGTCACCGAGACCTGGAGAGGACGAAAGGCCCGCTTCAGGGCGTAGAAAGCCGGCTTCGGTCTGCCGGCGGCGTCGATCACACCCCATCCCGCTCCCATGGCGAGATCCTGAAAGGTCCAGACCAGGGCTCCCCGGCAGGACGAGCCCTCGCGGCGCCATTCGGCAAAGGTCTGTTCCATGATCTCGCCGGTCACCGCGCGGCCAAGATCCAGATAGCGGTCCGGATCGCCGTAGCGCAGGGCGGTGGGATCGATCCCATAGAGCGTTTTCAGGTAGTGGTCGCGGACATCCTCGAAGTCCCAGCCCGCGCCACGGTCGCGCGGCACGCGCGCCTTCCAGCGCGGATCGTGGCCGGGCCTGATGCCGGGCAGGCCTTCGTCGAGGCCGCGCTGTTCGGGGATGTTGGAAAAGGCCAGGCATTCGCCGGCAAAGCGGACATTGGCGCGGCGGGCGTCCTCCAGCGGGCGCAGATAGGCGCCGACACCGTAGTAGTGGGCAATGCCCTCCCCCGGTGAGAACGGCAGCACACCGCCGGACGGCGAATTCGGCACATAGGGCACGTCGGGGCGGAGGCTGCCCGCCAGGTCCGGCAGGATTTCCTCGCAAAGCGGACCCTTCCAGCGATCTTCCGGCAGGCCCATCATGGCGCCCTGCTGATAGATCTCGCTGCCACCGCACAGAACGGCCAGCGACGGACAGCCCTGCGTTTCCGCAAGCTGGTCGCGGATTTCTGCGTGGATTTCGTGGACGAACTCCTCGTCCTTGACCGGGTAGTCGTAGTTGGCGAACTGGAAATCCTGCCAGACCAGCAGACCGAGTTCGTCGCAAATCTCGAAAAACGCCCTGGTCTCGTAGAGCATGGTGCCGCCGATGCGCAGCATGTTCATGCCCGCGTCGCGGGCCGCCTCAAGAAGTGACCGGTAGGTTTGCGCATCGCCAGACAGGTTGAGAAGGTCGGCACTGGTCCACACGGCGCCTCGGCAGAAGACGGACACGCCGTTGACCTTGAGCCCGAAGCCCTGGCCGTCCGCACCGTGATCCACTTCCATGCGGCGGAAGCCGGTTTTGCCGAGAGAAAACTGCCGCTCTCCCGCCTTGACCGTGACGTCATGGAGCGCGGGATCGCCGTGGGTATGCGGCATCCATGGCGTGACATCGACCGGTCTCAGCACCGCCGTCCAGGTGCCGTCCTCCTGCCGGGTCATTTCGGCGGTCGTTCCCGCGCAGGACAGCTCAGGCGTGCCGCCGGCGTTTTCCAGCTTCAGCGAAACCGTGAGGGTCGCGCTGCCGTCGGGAGCAAGATCGGCAAGGATGTGCGTGTCGGTGATCCGGGGCGTATCGGCCGGTTCAAGCCGGATCGGCCGGTAGGGACCAACGGCATGAATGTCCGGACACCAGCCAGGCATATGACCCAGAAGGGTCGTGCGGATCAGGCGCAAGCCCTGCGAGGTTGCCAGTTGCGGCTTCCAGCGGGCACGCGGTCCCCTGACGTTCAGATGCGGCTCCAGCGCCCGGAAGCAGATTTCCATCCTGTTGCTCGCGGAGAGCTCGGCCTCGGCTTCGTATTTGCGGAACATATTGCGGCTGTCCAGAATACGCTTGCCGTTCAGCCAGACCTCGGCAATCGTCGCAAGCCCGCCGAAAGACAAGCGGTACCGGCCCGGATCAGTGTCGAATTCCGTCCGATACCAGACGTCCTTGTCATGAAGCGGTTGCGGATTTTCGGGGTCGTATAGACCGGCAGTGGCAAGGGCACCCGCTGCTGTTCCGGGAACCTTCGCCGGGACACCGTCGAGACGCCTGTCCCCGGCGTCCGCAGAGCCGGGTGCGCATAACGCGATGGTCCAATGCGCTCCGTTGAAATCAGCCATTCAGGCACCGGCTGCGCTGACCACGGGCGCAAAGCCTGCCTCGCCGTCACCATAGTGCCGGTCAAGATGCAGTATCAGGTTGTCCCAGGCGGTCACCGCCGGAAGCAAACTTTCGTCAAGCCCCTGAAACTTCTTGCGCATCACCGCCCGGGCGAGCTTGAACTGAACCATCTTGCAAGTGGACGAAATCGTCTTCGCCTCGGCAACAGCCTCCTCGAACCCGGTTCGTCCCTGAGCGGCCAGCCATTGCAGATAAGAGGAGAACAGTTCGAAATTCGCACCGAGCTGGCGCAGCGTATTGAAGGCGTAGAGATGGAAGAAATCGAAATCGCGCTCGCTCACCCGTTCCACCTGCTCCGGGAACACACGGGCAAAGCTTGCGACCGGGTTTTCGGCGGGACGGCGTTTCAGATGATGGCGGAGGAGGTCTTCGGAAACCGACAGGATTTGCTCCCGCGACGGCACTTTTTCAGGAAACTTCACAAACTCGGTATAGGGCCGGAAAGCAACGGGTTTTTCGTGCGCGCCACGCTGGAACACGCCGTCGAAGTCATCGCCCTCAAGACGGTGCAGGCCGAGGCCGTGGAAATACTCCAACGTCCGGTTTTCGAAATCCATCCGGTTGATGGCGATGGTCGTCTTGCCGTGAAGCTCGTGATAGCCGACGCCCTGCGTGTCGGGCAGGAAGTAGCTGTCCACCTCCACCAGGGAGAGGCGGCCGCGTTCGAGCTGGTGGAAAATGTGGTTTTCGACCCGGTCGTAGATTGCCAGCTCCGTGACCTTCAGGCCGTAGAGCGCTTCCAGATCCTCAAGCGGCACCTTGAAGAAGGTGAACTGGTCGCCCTCGAAATCCTGCGTGAGCGAATAGGCCAGACAGGCCTCCGGCGGCAGGCCAAGGGACGGCAGCACCTCGATCCAGGCATCGAGATAGCAATTGGTTTCCGGCCAGTCCCGCTCCAGCGCGTGCAGCGGGCTGCGTATATAGCCGGCCGCACTCAAGGCTTCAAAGACAACGGCTTCTGTCATGGGGTGCTCGATCCTCTCACCCCCAAAGGGCCGATCTGACGCCTTCGGGCCAGCGGGCGGTGTCGAAGCCGTGATGCCGGAACAGGGCAAGGGCAAGCCGCTCGAGGCCGAAGCCGACGCAGGCGGTGTGCGCCGGCGCCCCGTCCGCCTGGCGGATGTCCCAGACCTTGCCGAAATTGTCCATGTGATAGTTGAAGCTCATGCAGGCCGTCGGATTTTCCTCCGAGGTGATCGGCACCAGCATTTCGAACTTCAGTTCCTGTTCGCGCTGGCCGGAGGCCATGATCTTGCCGGCGCGTCCGAAGAAGGGATCGTTGGCGACGTCGACGTGATGCGGCAGTTCCAGCCGCTTCATCATGTCCTCGCCGCGCTTCTTCCAGGTTTCCCGGAAAGCCATCGTCTGCTCGGCAGATCCGGCGCGCACATATTCCCGCATCCGGAACATCTGCATCCGTGCCGGATCCCGCGAGGGCTCATGACGGAAACAGTAGGACTGAAGGGCGACATAGGCCCCGTCTTCGCCCAGGGGGCCACGCCGGGAGAGGATCGGATACAGCGGATAGCAGGCGGCAGGCGTGAGCGCGACCTGGGTCGGCTTTTGATGCTTCGACCAGTCGTCACCCGCGGCGATGCATTGCAGCAGGCCCATATGGTCGTGATCGTTGCCGCAGAATGCGTGAACCGTGCCGGCAAGCTGCGGGAAACTCTTCATGTAGCCGCTGGTCTCGAAGTTCTGCATGGTCATGCCCGGCGGGAAGACCATGGCTTCGGAAATTTCGTCCTTGCCGTAGGAAAGAGCAAAGGTTTCGAACCTCGAAATCACCTCCTCGAATTCACCGCTGCGGGCGTAAAGGCCGTCGACACCGCTATCGTACAGCACGCCTTCGGAGAAGAGCTGATCCAGAAAAGAGACTTGCACGTCCATCATTTACCCCAAAAGGCTGGTGTCTTGTTTGTTGACCAGCAGCATCGTCGACGTGTTGCCCAGGATCCGGTCGTTGGAAATCATCAGCTGAGCGGAATGGGCATCGCGCAGATGCCGGCCGAGGCTGAACGGTGTGCCGTTCTTGTAGCCGGCGATCCCGCAGATCAGCATGCAATGATTGATGATTGTCAGGATGGTCTGCGACGTGCCGATCTTCACATTGTTCATGGCGACGGAAAAGCTCATGGCATTCAGGGCATCGCCGTCGCCCTTGCAATCCGCGAACTGCTTGAGGCCGGCAACCACATTGGCCTTGACCAGTTGCAGCAGGCTTGAGGCTTCCGCCAGACGAAGGGCGCCGGGCGGCATCTGGCCGGGAGATTTCCGGGCAGCCGCCTTCACGAAGCTCTGGGCGCGCGCCACCGCGTCGGCGGCAATTCCGTACCAGAGCGCGCCCCACAGAAGATGGGACACCGCCAGCATGGACTGGGCGGCGATTTCCGCGAAAGGACGCGGCAGGATCTGGCCGGCCGGGGCTTCAGCCTTGAAGACAAACCCTTCCGAGCAGGTACCGCGCATGCCGAGCGTATCCCAGACGCTTGTCCGCTCCAGCGTGTACTGGTCCTTCAGGAAAACCGTCGCGACCTGGTCCGAATGGGCCGCGTCCGGGTGACGGCGGGAGGTGACCATGATGGCGTCCGCCTCCGCGCCGTAGGAAATCACGGTCGCGTCCTTGGTCAGCCGCGCGGTCTCCCCGTCAACCTCGATGGCGCACAGGGAATTGCGGAGATTGCCGCCGATGCCCGCCTCGCTGGTCGCGGATGCGATCAGGAGCTGCTCGTCGCAGATCCGTTTCTGAAAGGCCTCGTGCCAGGCACTGCCGATCGCATAGTCAGAAAGACTGGCAACCTGAATCTGGTGCATGGCATAGGTCATGGCGGTCGATGCGCAGGCCTGGCCCAGGATCGCGCATACATCGGCGATCTCGGTCATGGTCGCCCCTTCGCCGCCGAGTTCCGGACGGATCAGGACGCCCATCAGGCGTTCCGTCTTGAGCGCCTCCATGCCCTCGGACGGGAAGCGTCCTCCGACATCCACCTTATCGGCAAATTCAGCGGCGATCCCGGCAGCCCGCTTGGCGCGCTCGGTCAGACCCATGGCGGTAATCCTGCTGGCGGCGGTCATGGATCAGGCTGCCTGGTCTTCGCGAATTTCAGCCAGCGCGGCCGCAATCGCCTCCACGGACGAAAAGGACTTGCGGTTCAGCAGATGCTCGGGAAACTCGATATCGAATTCCTCTTCCAGAGCCAGCATCACCTGAACCGATGCGAAGGAAGACAGGCCGGCATCATAAAGATCCGCACCGTCATCGATGCTTTCAATCGCCACAGGCAGGTTGCCGTGTTTCGCCAAGAGGGTCCGAATAGCCTGTTTCATGTTAATCCTTGCCACTTCTGCCGGTTCACCGTGAACCGGTGACTGTGTTCCGAAGAACTATTTTTCGCAAAAAAAGAATAAACTGTACTTAAGGGGCATGGTAAAAAATTACAAATCAACTTTGGTTAAATTTTATTAAGTAAATAAAGTGTAAACATCCATGACCACACGCTGGAAGTCGCCTTTAATTCCAGCGCATCAGGACAAGTATCTATTGGCTTGTGTTTTCAGGTGCCTTTGCGGCACTCAAACCATGCGACTCAACACGCCGTCCCGGCGGATGATACCGTGATAGAGCGCGGCGGCGATGTGCATCAGGACAGCGGCCGTGAAGAGCAGGCCCAGAACTTCATGGACCGCGAAAAGCTGTTCCGAGAGAGCGCGGTCCTTCGCAACGATGGCAGGCATGGTGAACACGCCGAAGACCGATATCGAGGCGCCATAGGCGGATGTCGCCACCCATCCGATGAACGGATTGAGGAGCAGGAAGAGATACAAAAAGACGTGGGTCGCCTTGGCCGCCAACTGCTGCACAGGGGGAATATCGGCCGGAAGAGGCGCCGGGGGATGGGTGAGCCGGTAAGCGAGCCGGATGACCGTCAGGATCATCAGAACCACGCCGACGGAGCGATGGAAATCGAAGAGCTGGTTCTGCAGCGGGCCGCCGCCGATCCGGATCATGATCAGCCCGGCCGGCACCATCGACAGCACCAGCAGCGCCGTCAGCCAGTGGATGGAACGCGCGATCAGGCTGTAACGCTCATTCACCTCGGCCATGCCGGTCTCTCCCCCTGTAAGTCTTGCCATACTAAATCAATGTGCTTTCACATGGAAACATCATGAAAGCGGAAAAGTTGACCGGCCTCGGTCAAAGGGCGGATGAAGGCAAGGCCGCGAAATCGATGTGGCCGACTTCCACGTGAAGCTCTCCCGAGCGGATTTTCCCCTGGCGATCGCCCCACCAGGCGTCCAGAGAGCTTTCTTCCAGCCCGATTTCCTGACCGACCCGACCCCAGCCCCGCAGAAATTCCAGCAGAAATTCCGGGGAAGAGGGTCCTCCCCGCCAGTCGGACGGTCCGCGAACCACCCTGTATCCCCGGTCTTCAAAAAGGCCGGTGGCCCTGACCGCGGCGTCCGGCCCGAGTGCCGGACCGAAGCCCTTGTCGGATTTCTGATGCGCGTTCAAGGCCGCGCCCAGGGTCGCGTCAAAGGGATGGGACGGCTCGAACGCCGTGCGTCCGTCGTATGTCAGGCTGGCGAGAAACGGTTTTCCGGCCCGGACAATCACGTCCGTGAGACGCAGCAGGAATTCCTCGGAGACGAGATCCAGAAAAGCCGATGTGGTGACGGCGTCCACATCCGCGAGCGGCAGATCCTCCAGATCACCGGCAAGATCGACCTGCCGTGTTTCCAGCCTGCCTGTCGCCTCGTTGCGCCAGCGCTCTGCGGCTATCTCGAGCAGGGCCGGATCATGGTCGGTGAGCAGCCAGTTCACCGGCTGGCTAAACTTTGCGTGCATGGCGGCGATTGTCGATCCGGCGCCGCTCGCCAGATCCAGGATACGCAGCGGTCTTTCGGGCAACCGCCCCAGAAACGCCTCTTCGACTTCGGCGTTTCTCGCCACAAGGTCGAGCGGCTCGCGCAAGGCCAGCCATTCAGATGAAAATCCGCTCATTGCGGAACCTCCTGCAAGATTTGCGCGAATTGCCCGGCGGCATCCTGCCAGCCGGGAAGCGCTTCGGCGGCAATCCGGGCAGCGGCCGCCATTTGCGAGCGTGTCGCGGCATCGGTGATCAGCAGTTCAAGCGCCTCGCGCAGCGCGCCGACGTCTTCAACACCGCAATAGAGCGACGCCCCTTGAGGCAAGGTGTCCCGCACGGCGCCGTCGCCGCTGCCGATAACGGGCAGACCATGGGCCAAGGCTTCCGTATAGGCCATGCCATACCCCTCGTAGCGGCTGGCGAGCACGAAGATATCCGCATCGCGGTAAAACCCGGTCAGATCCTCCGGCGAGGCGGCGCCGCGAAACGTGATCCGCCCGGCAAGGTTCAGATCGCCTACCTGCTGAAGCAGTGTACGATAACACTCCGGATCGGCATCCAGTCCTCCGACAATCTCCAGATGCCAGTTCAGGTCCGGCATTGCGGAAAGGGCCTGAAACAGCAGGTCGTAGCCTTTTCTCGGCACGATTGTTCCAACAGCCAGCAGCCTGACCACATTCGACTTTTCACGCGGAAGGGCTTCGGGACGGTCGGTGCCGGGAAGAACAACGGATATCCGGTTCGCCGGATATTCGAACAGATCGGCCACCTGCCGGGCGGTCGCGGGACTGGTGACGATCACATGCCGGGCGAAGGCGAGCGCCTTGTGCTCACTTTCCCGCATGGCCTCGGCCTGCCCATCCGTCAGACCGTTTTCCAGACAGAGCGGATGGTGCACGAGAGCGATCAGGGACAATTCATGCCCAAGCGCCGCTGCGGCCCCGGCCATCGTGCCGAAGGCCAGCCCGTCGATCACCACGAGAGCGCCTAGAGGCAGCGCGGCGAGCTGCTTTTCCGCCGTGGCCAGGGTTTGTGCCGATGGATGGGGAAACCCCTCGCCAAGAGGCACAAGCTCCACCTGCCAGCCGAGATCGCGCAACCCGGCAATGATCCGCCGGTCGTAGCCATAACCGCCGGTCGGCGTCTCCAGGTTTCCCGGAAAGGCGAAGAAGAGCTGTTTCATGCCGGGGTCAGATCGCGGCTTCATACCAGGCGCGGGCGACGTGGGATTCTGAAATCGTCACCCGGATGGCGCCGAGTTCGCTGCCCGGCCGGCCGAGCCGGTTGTCCCGCGCGGCTTTCGCCAGGTGATCGTGGATGTGCCTGGTGAGGAACTCCGTCGTGGTGTTGATACCGGCGAACGCGGGCACCTCGTCGAGGTTCTTGTAGTTGAGCGGCTGCAGCACTTCTTTCAGGGCGTCATGTGCCCGGCCGATGTCGATGACAACGCCGTTTGCGTCCAACGTTTCGGCCAGAAAGGCCGCGTCGATGACGAATGTCGCGCCATGAAGCGCCTGGGCGGGGCCGAAAAGCTCGCCCTTGAAGGAGTGGGCGATCATCACGTGGTCGCGGACTTCAACAGCATACATGTCTCTAGGATCCTGAAATTTCGAAGGGGTGGATGAGGTGAGAATGGATCAGCCCGGGCCACTGTCATAGACGACCAGCGCCGTCAGCACATCCGAAGCCTTGTTCAACAATTCGGGAAGCTGCGCGGGAAGCTCCGGAAAGTCCACCCGGTGGCTGATCAACCGGTCCAGAGCCGGGTCCTGCAAAAGGGACAATGCGGTTTCCAGCCGGCGCCGGAATGTCCAGCGGGCCTGCCGCTCCACCGGGATGGTGCCCACCTGACTGGAGACCAGCTTCAGGCGGCGGCAATGGAAATCCGCGCCGAGCGGCGCCAGCACGTCGCGGGATCCGTACCAGCTCATTTCGACAACCGATGTCCCATCGCCGGCGCAGGCCAGCGCCGTGGCAAGGCCGGCCGAGCTGGCGCTGGTGTGGAAGACGAGATCCTGATCGCGCGGCGCGTGTTCGGGAAGCGCGAAATTCAGGCCCAGATCCGTGGCCGTTTCTTCCCTTGCGGCATTCGTGTCGACCAGCGTCACCCGCGATCCGGGGAGCCTGCTTGCCAGATAGGCGGTCAACAATCCGACAACTCCGCCGCCAACCACGCAGATGTGATCCCCAGGTGATGGTTTTCCGTCCCATAAAGCGTTGATCGCGGTTTCCATATTGGCCGCCAGAACGGCTCTTTCGGCCGGTATACCGGCCGGTACGGGCACGCAGGCACTGGATGGGAGAACAAAGACGCTTTGATGCGGATAGAGCGAAAATACGATGCGGCCGGCAAGGTCAGGATCACCCTCCAGCACCCTGCCCACATTGGCGTAGCCGTATTTGACCGGGTAGGGAAAGTCTCCGGCCTGAAAGGGAGCCCGCATCCGTTGCCATTCGCTTTCGGGAACTTCTCCGCGGAAGACCAGGCCCTCGGTGCCCCGGCTGATTCCGCTGAAGAGGGTCTGCACCAGAACCTCGCCGGCCCGCGGAGCTCCGCACGGCACGACATCGATTGCGCATTGCGCCGGACCGGTATACCAGAGCGCCTGCGAGAGGGGTGTGTCGCCCGTCACCACCATATCCCCGCTCTACCTTTACCGTTCCTGCTCATCCACACCGCCTCTGTCAATTTAAGGACATTTTGACATGCGCACTATCGCGATGATCGCCCTGATTGGAAGTCAAAAAAATGTTTCGGGTCTTTGACATGTCTATTTCGGATAAAGCAGCTGCCCGCATGACCGTCAGACGAGGGATCTTCTCCACTCTCGTCGTCGCCGGGTTCATTGGCCTCACCGCCCTGATGGCGGTCACGCTTTCGCCCGGCGGTTATTCGGCGCTCGACCTTTTCATCCTGTTCTGTTTCATGGTGACACTGCCATGGACAATCATCGGGTTCTGGAATGCGGTCATCGGGCTTGTGGTGATGCGGTTTGCCCGGAACCCGGTCGAGACGGTTTGTCCGATCAACCCGGGCGAGGGTCCGCTCACCAGTTCGACCGCGCTTTTGTCCTGCGTCCGCGACGAGGACGTCGCCAGCCTTGAAACCAGCCTCAGCGCCATGATGTCGCATCTGGTCCGGGCGGGTCAGGCGGAACAGTTCAGCCTTTATGTGCTCAGCGACACGTCGATGGACGATATCGCCCTGCGGGAACAGCAGATGGCGGCCCGCCTTGGCGAGAGGTTCCGGGGCCAGATGGAGGTTCATTACCGGCGGCGCGCCAAAAACACCGGTTACAAGGCCGGAAACATCGAAGACTTCTGCCGTCGCTGGGGCGACAGGCATGATTTCGCGCTGGTGCTCGATGCCGACAGCTACATGTCGGCGGAGGCGATCACCGGCCTCGTCAGGCGCATGGAAGCCAATCCCAAGGTCGGCATTCTGCAGAGCCTCGTGGTCGGATTGCCGACCGAGAGCGCCTTTGCCCGTGTCTTCCAGTTCGGCATGCGGCTCGGCATGCGCTCCTATACGATGGGCAGTGCCTGGTGGCAGGGCGATTGCGGGCCCTACTGGGGCCACAACGCACTCCTGCGCCTGAAACCGTTCACCGAACATTGCAAACTGCCGGAACTGCCGGGAAAGGGACCGCTGGCCGGTTCGATCCTGTCCCACGATCAGGTGGAAGCGGTGCTGATGCGCCGCGCCGGATACGAAGTCCGTGTCCTGCCGCTGGAAACCGGCAGCTATGAGGTCAACCCGCCGCATCTGCTGGAATTTATCCGCCGCGACCTGCGCTGGTGCCAGGGCAACCTGCAATACCGGCGGCTGCTTGGCATGCCGGGACTGAAGGCGGTCAGCCGCGTGCAGCTCTTTCTGGCGATTTTGATGTTTCTGGGATCCCCCGCCTGGATCGGCTTCATGACAGCGGCGGCGGTGCTTGGGCTGGTGTCGGAGGAAACACCCTACCGCATGGACACCGGTGCGCTCCTGTTCTTCACCGTGCTGACAATGGTGTTCGCCGCCAAGCTGGCAACGGTCGCCGACGTTCTGGCGCGGGCGGATCTGCGCAAGGCGTTCGGCGGGCCGGTTCGCGTGCTCATCAGCGTTTTCGCGGAAATCCTCTATTCGGCCATGCTGGCGCCTGTCATGGCCGTCGCCCATACCCTGTTCATGGGCGGCCTCATCTTCGGCAAGACCATTGGCTGGGGTGCCCAGGCGCGGGGTGTTTCACGGTTGCCGGTTCTGCTCACCGCCCGCAAACTCTGGCCGCAGACCCTGTTCGGGCTCGCCGGGCTCGCCTGGATCGCCGGACAACCGATTGGCCTGGTCTGGCCGGTTATTCCAGTCGCCCTCGGCCCGCTCCTGGCGATTGGGATCGCGGTGACCACATCAACCCGGACACTCGGCATGCTCGCGCTGCGCTCCACGCTCTGGCGCATCCCCGAAGAAACCGCTCCGCCTGCCGAACTCGGCGACCTGCACCTTCCCGCGCTCGCCAGGAGCCATATTCCGGCAACCGGCTCGCAGGACCTCGTTCAGGTCGATGTCAACCCGGCGAAAGCCTGAAAATATCAAGAAGGCTGCCCAAAGCGTTTGCGTCGAATCCGGCCGGCTGAAAATTCAGGCGGCGTTGGACGATGCCAGGGGCTGGGTCAGAAGCGCGTAGATCTCGTCCGCGTCGGAGGAGCCGCGTATGCCCTGTGTCACGACAGAGTCCCTCAATTGCCGCGCGATCCTGGCAAGAGCCTTGAGATGATCGGCTCCGGCGCCTTCCGGCGCCAGCAGCAGAAAGATCAGATCCACCGGTTCGTCATCGAGGGAATCGAATTCGACCGGCTTCTTAAGCTTGGCGAACAGGCCGACAAGCTTGTCGAGACGGATGAGCTTGCCATGCGGGATGGCAATGCCGTTGCCGACACCGGTGGAGCCCAGACGCTCGCGCTGAAGGAGCGTGTCGAAAATTTCGCGTTCGGAAAGACCGGTCAGCTCCGCTGCCCTGGACGCGAGTTCCTGAATAGCCTGTTTTTTGCTTTTGGCCTTAAGGTCGGCAATAACCGCGTCTTTACCCAGAAGATCACTAAGATCCATTCGTTCGCCTACAAGTTTCAGAAGTCGGCTTCCATCAGGAAGCCGACCTCGTCCGCATCTTTATTCGGCAGCCACGCTGGCCACCAACGCCGGGTCAATCCAGCCTATGTTGCCATCCGGCCGGCGGTAAACAACATTGACACCGCCGTTTGCCGCATTTTTGAACATGACAACCGGTGCTTCGGTCATATCCAGCTCCATGACCGCCATGCCGACGGTCATTGTCTTGATTTTCGCAGAGGTCTCGGCAATGACAAGCGGATTGAAATCCACCGGCACTTCCTCATCCTCGTCCGGTGAGGCGAGCACATAAGAGGCCGCCTCGAGTGCCTCACGGCCGTTGCCGCTGTGGCTGTGATGGTCCTTCAGCTTGCGCTTGTAGCGCCGCAGCCTTTTCTCGATCTTCTCCGCAGCAAGATCGAAACTGTTGCGCGGGTCCTGGTCCTGCGCGGACACCTGCAGCAGTATCCCGGTGTCCAGATGCAGGTTGCACTCCGACTTGAAGCCGGCGCCCTCCCTGCTGAGCGTAACGTGGCCTGTATAGCCACCCGTGAAGTATTTCGACAGGGCATCTTCAATTCGGTCTGTGATGTGGACGCGCAGAGCGTCGCCGACATCAACATTCTTACCCGAAATCCGCAAAGCCATGGGGACCTCTTCTTTTTCTATTGACCGACAGGTCACCGGCAATGCCGCCGGTGCTGAAACGCGAAACGTTTCAAGCTTACAGAATGGACCAGTCAGCGCCGAAGCGCCATCCCCTGTTTAGGTCACGAGGGCGGTGCATAATTGCGTCAACGCGAAGAGTCAAACGTTTATGGAAAAGAAAAACCCCGCCCAAGAAACTAGGAACGAATTCAGTGTTTTCTTTCAGTGGACATCTTGAAGACAGGAGAGAAACCGCTTGGCCTGGTCCCGGTAATTCAGCGCCATAGGCCTTAAATCCGGGAGTTCTTCTCCCGCCGGCGCTGCACCGAAGACCCGATTTTCATTGCTTCGCGATATTTTGCTACCGTCCTGCGTGCGATGTCGATGCCGCTATCCCTCAGAATTTTGACAATTGTATCGTCTGACAGGATCGCCTTGGCGTCTTCGGCATCGATCATCTGCCTGATCCTGTGGCGCACGGCTTCCGCTGAATGCGCGTCGTCGCCGCCCACCGTCGCCGAAATGGCGGAGGAGAAGAAATATTTCAATTCGTAGATGCCGCGCGGCGTTGCCATGTACTTGTTGGAAGTCACCCGGCTGACCGTGGATTCATGCATGCTGATGGCTTCGGCGATGGTCTTGAGGTTCAGCGGACGCAGGTGCGCGATGCCGTAGGTCAGGAAGCCGTCCTGCTGCCGGACGATTTCCGACGAGACCTTCAAGATGGTCCGGGCCCGCTGATCCAGACTTTTCGCCAGCCAATTGGCCGTCTGCAGCGATTCAGTGAGATATTCCTTTTCCGTGTCGCTGCGTGCCGTCTTGATGACCTTCGCATAATAGGTCTGGTTGACAAGCACCCTGGGCAGGGTGTCGGAATTCAGTTCCACGGTCCAGCTGCCGTCATTGGCGGGCCGCACGAAGACATCGGGGACGACAGGTTGCACGAAAGACGAGCCGAACACGCTGCCGGGTTTCGGATCGAGCGCACGGATCTCCGCGATCATCTCCATCATATCCTCGTCATCCACACCGCAGGCTTTCCTCAGCGCGGCAAGGTCCCGTTTGGCAAGCAGCTCGATATTGTCTATCAGCGCTTCCATCGCAGGATCGAAACGGTTCTTGTCGATCAGCTGAAGCTTCAGGCATTCGGCCAGATTGCGGGCAAAGACACCGGCAGGCTCAAAGGTCTGAAGCACGCCCAGCACCCGTTCCAACCGGTCGATATCGACGCCGAGCTGTTCCGCCGTCTCATCGAGATCCAGATAGAGATAGCCGTTCTCGTCGAGGGAATTGACCAGATGGCCGCCGATCATCTTGTCGGCCGCGTCACTCAGGGCGAGATGCATCTGTTCTTCAAGCCAGGCGCCGAGCGATATTTCCTCGGCAACGAAGGCCTCGAGATTGTAGTCATCCGACGCGCTGCCGCTGGAGGCGTTCTTGTAGCTGTCGCCGCCCTTGAGAAGGGCCGGATCGGGCGAGGCGGGAACACCGGGTTCGTCGGGAAACACATTGCCGAGATCGGTGTCCATGCGTGAGGCGATGGCTTCCGAGCCGGTCTCCAGATCGCTTTGCAACCAGTCGCTCGAAACAGCTTCGTCGCCGGCGGCGGCAGCGCCGTCATCGCCTGCCGGCCCCTGATCAGACGAGCGTCCGGTGTCGCCGTCGTCCGCGGGACCGCCGGCATCGCTGCCCTGCACGTCCGTCTTTTCGAGAAGCGGATTACGCTCGAGCTCGGCTTCGACATAGTCGACAAGGTCGAGGTTGGACATTTGCAGAAGCTTGATCGCCTGCATCAATTGCGGCGTCATGATCAGCGACTGGCTCTGTCGCATCTCCAGCTTTGTCGAAATGGCCATTAATGTCCCGGGCGCCGTTTGAGTGAAAGGCGATTGGTCTGCTTTTTGCTTATCGCTTGTTTACAGACCTTATAGCCTAGGCGGCCACCTGTCATCAAAGCGTAAATCGTTCACCCAAATACAATCGCCGCACATCGGGGTTGGTGACGATTTCCTGCGGAAGGCCTTCGGTGAGAACCTCGCCGGACGCGATGATATAGGCCCGGTCGATCAGGCCCAGTGTCTCGCGCACATTATGGTCGGTGATCAGAACGCCGATACCCCGCTGCGTCAGGTGACGCACGAGCTGCTGAATATCGCCGACGGCAATCGGGTCGATTCCGGCAAAGGGTTCGTCGAGCAGCATGAAAGACGGGCGGCTCGCCAGCGCGCGGGCTATTTCAACACGGCGGCGCTCGCCCCCGGATAGCGAGATGCTCGGCGCCTTGCGCAGATGGGTTAGACCGAATTCGGCAAGGAGCGAATCAAGTTCCTCCCGGCGCTTCTGGCGGCTGGGTTCGATCACTTCCAGAACGGCACGGATGTTTTCCTCCACCGTCAGGCCGCGAAAGATCGACGCTTCCTGAGGCAGGTAGCCAATGCCGAGGCGGGCCCGCCGATACATGGGCATGCGGGTGATGTCGAAGCTATCCAGAAGGATCTTGCCCTGATCCGGGCGGATCAGCCCGGTGATCATGTAGAAGGTCGTCGTCTTGCCGGCGCCGTTCGGTCCCAGAAGGCCAACAGCTTCGCCGGGTTTCACGGACAGGCTTACATATTTCACGACCTGGCGGCGGCCGTAGGTCTTGCCGATGCCCTCGACGACCAGAGCCCGGGAAAGATCGTCCTTGCGCCCGGCCGGTTCCGGCGCGCTTGCCTGCGGCCCGTCATAATCCATGGAGGTTATCTTCACCGATGAGTCGTCCATCCAGTCCCTGCCGCAGGTTCACATAAGATCTGTGACAAGCGCTGTCGAGTCAGATCAGGGATTTGTGCCCGGGGCAACTCGCATTCATGCCAATGCGGGCTGTTTCCAGGCTCAATTGCTGTTTTCTACGCTGTTGGGTTGAATACGGACCTTCACCCTGCCGCCATTTTGGCCCGATCCGCTCCCCTGCCCGGCAGTCAGATTCGCCTGACCGGTCTTCAGGTTGACGGTAAGCTTGTTGCCGACCACCACATTCGGTCCCTGGCTGAGCACGACCTCGCGGCCGGTCATCACCATGAATTCCCGGTTCATGTCGAAGCTGGCTTCATCGCCCTTCGCCGTCTGGTCCTTGGAGGAAATAAACACGCCGCCGGCCGCCTCCAGGCGGGAGATCTTCTGCTGGATCGCACCCTCGGGCTGGTTTTCACCGTTGCCGGCGTTTTCATCCTTCCCGGCATAGAAGACCTTCAGACGCTCGGTTTTCAGTGTCGTCTCGCCCTGGATGACGACCACATCGCCGACAAAGGTCGCCGTGTTATTGCCGTCTTCCACGCGCAGTTCGCCGGCCTCGATCTCGATCGGCTCACCCTCATTCGACCCAAAACCCGCAAAGGCATCGGAAAAGGTTTGCGCCTGCGCCGAGCCGATAAACAGGACCGCCGCAGACGCTATCAATGCGCGTTTGAAAAATGTCATCGTTTACCGTCCTTCGAAACCGGGTTGATGGTCATCTTAATGCCATCGGAGAATCTGACGAGACCCTTGTTCTTGTCATAGGAAAGTCTGCCGCCAACAACATGCCCCTGATCCGACCGGATTGAAACCGGTTCCGACGTGGTCAATGCGCCAGTGCTCAAATCAATCTGCACGTCCTTCAGATCCACCTTGTAGCCTTCGCTCCAGTTGAGCTGGATACCTTCATAAAGGCGAAGGGTTTCGGACGCGTTGTTATAGGTTCCCTTGAGCGCAACGATTTCAGCGCTCTGGTCGGGACTCAGCACGATGTCCGCCCGGATCGTCTCCAGGTCGATGATGCGCGGATCGCTCAGGCGCTGAATGGCGCGCCGCGCGGTTACCCTGTAGGAGCGCTCGCCATCATGACCCGACAACTCCGGCTGATCCATGACCAGGCCTTCGCTGGTCAGCATCATGTTCGTCGTGCCGAAACCGCTCAGGATGTTGAACAGAATCACAAGGCCGGCCATGCCGGCGAAAATCAGGAAACCGACCAGCGGAAAAAGCCAGCGCAGGATACGGACCAGAAGACTGTGCCTGCGCGCGGCCCGCTGAGTCCGGCTCTGCAGGTGTCTGGGAGCCGCGCCTCCCGGATGTTCGCTGACAATGCTCAACAAGGTCTCCGAAAACCAAAAGGCTGAAAGGCCTGGGGCTCAGGACAGCCCGCGAAAATCAGGAATGGGCGAAGATGTCGGTTTCGTCCCATCCCTTCAGGTCGAGTTCCGCGCGAACGGGAAGAAAGTCGAAACACGCCTTGGCGATATGTTCCCGCCCTTCCCGGGCGAGCATGAATTCCAGTTTTTCCTTCAGCGCGTGCAGATACAGAACGTCAGACGCCGCATATGCGAGCTGCGCATCGGACAAGGTTTCCGCCGCCCAGTCGGAACTTTGCTGCTGCTTGGACAGTTCCACGCCGAGCAGTTCGCGCGAGATATCCTTCAATCCGTGCCGGTCTGTATAGGTGCGCACCAGTTTCGAAGCGATCTTCGTGCACCACACCGGCGATACGTCGATGTTCAGATAGTGCCGCAACATGGCAACATCAAACCGGGCGAAGTGAAAAATCTTCGGTTTTGCCGGATCGGTCATGAGCGCCGCCAGATTGGGCGCGTCTTTCTGGCCGCGGGCGATCTGCACCACATCGGCAGTGCCATCCCCCGGGGAAAGCTGCACGACGCACAGGCGATCGCGGTGCGGATTGAGGCCAAGGGTTTCGGAATCAACTGCCACCGCGCTTGCCGTTTCATAGGCCTTCAGGTCGGGAAGGTCGCCCTTGTGGTAGCGGATGGTCATGTAGCGTCGTCTCCTGTTTCCGGTCCGCGCCCAGCGCTGGAATAACCGAAGAATTTGATCGTCTGGTAGAACATGGCACCGTATGTGGCAAGCAAATTGCCGCGGCGTCCGCAGAGGTTTTCCGCAAAAACCCTACTTTTTGACGCGGAATTCCTGATGGCAGGCCTTGCAGGTGCCGGCAAGTTCGCCGAACGCGTCCGCCAACTGCTGCTTGTCGGCCCCGTCTTCCGCCAGTGTTTTCAGTGTAAGTGCCGAGGACCGCAGATCGCCGGCATAGTCCTCGAAAGTCGGCCAATCGCTCCAGATCGCCGGGTTCGCTTCGCTTTGCGGCTGAAGACTGCCTTCGGGAAACAATTCCGTCAGAGCCTCGCCGGCATGACCGGCGATCGCGGCGCCGGCTTCAAACGCGACGTCCGGATCGTAGGGTCCGCTCTTCAGCATACGGCCGACGGATTTCATGCTGTCACCGATTTCCGACATGGCATCCATCCGCTCCTTCACGATGCCGGTCGCACCGCCATGGGCGAAGGCCGCCCCCGCACCTGCCAGCCCCAAAATCACAAACACTCCGACCCGTTTGCCCCGCATGCCGTTGCCTCTCCTTCAATTGATCCCGTTGGCGCGCTGAAGCGCGCGAACATAAGCTACAATTCTTTCCAAATCCCGCTGGCGCACGTTTTCGACAGGCAGCATGTCGCCGAACGGCCAGTGATGCGCGCGCACTCCCCGCGCGGCCGCCAGATGGAAGGCCCCGTCGCCATGATGCCCCGGCTCGTAGATCCTGTGCACCAGCGGCGGTCCGAAGCCATCGCGGCCAGCGGCATTGTCGCCGTGACAAACCGCGCAGTTCTTCGCAAAGAGCGCTTCTCCAGCACGCGTTTCAGCGTTCAGAGCGGGAACGGTGACCGCGACGAGGGCGGCGCCGTTCGCCGGTTGCGGGTCTGTCCGGCCTGACACCAGCCCCCGGATCAAAACGCCAAGCACAATCAGGGAAAGGACCGCCGAGATAAGCAAGAAAATCCGCCGCATCAGTGTTGCTTGCCTCCATGAGTGCGCTCGCGCCCCGACAAGTCGTCCATGATCGGACAGTCCGGCCGGTCGTCTCCATGACACGCTTCCACCATCTCCAGAAGGACCCGCTTGAGCGACTTCAGTTCGGCGATCTTGCGATCGACTTCCTGTATCTTCTGGCACGTGATGGCTTTGACATCGGCACTCGCGCGGTTCGTGTCCTCATAGAGCGACAGCAGATCCCGGCACTCCTCGATCGAAAACCCCAGGCTGCGGGACCGCTGCAGGAATTTAAGGCGCTCCAGGTCCGCCTGCGAAAACTCCCGATAGCCGTTGTCGCCGCGTAGCGGGCGGACCAGGCCGATCTCCTCATAATATCGGATCGTCTTGACCGGAAGCCGGCTCTGCCGGGACGCTGTACCTATATTCATCATGCCACCTGCCAACTCACGCGTGGAACCAAGCCATGTTCTAAAGTTTCAGCCTGCGCAGACGCAGCGCGTTGCTGATCACCGAGACGGAGGACAGGCTCATGGCGGCCGCGGCGAGCATGGGCGAAAGCAATATGCCGAAGACCGGATAGAGGATCCCCGCGGCAACTGGAACGCCGACCGTATTGTAGATGAAGGCGAAGAAAAGGTTCTGGCGGATATTGCGCACCGTCGCGCGGGCCAGTTTCCGGGCGCGCACGATGCCCTCCAGATCGCCCTTGAGCAGGGTCATTCCGGCGCTTTCCACGGCAACGTCCGCACCGGTGCCCATGGCAAGGCCGACATCGGCCGCCGCGAGTGCCGGCGCGTCGTTGACACCGTCCCCTGCCATGGCGACGGTTGCGCCGGCCTCTTTCAGATCCTCGATCAGCTTTTGCTTGCCTTCGGGCAAAACGCCCGCACGCACCTCGTCGATGCCGAGAGCAGTCGCGACAGCCTGTGCGGTGCGCGGTGCGTCGCCGGTGGCCATGACGATCCTGATGCCGTCGCGATGCAGCGCATCGATCGCAGCCCTTGCGTTGGGCTTGATAGGGTCGGCGACGGCGACCAGTCCCTGAAGCGCCGCCTGTCCGCCCGATACCCTGACCAGGTACATGACCGTCTTTCCGAGTTCGGCCAGTTCTTCGGCGCGGCTTTCGACCGCGGAAAGATCCGCACCGCTTTCCGCCGCGAAGGCGGCATTGCCGAAAAGCACCTCGTCGGCGCCGACGCGGGCCCTGACGCCTTTGCCGGTGACCGCTTCGAAATCGGCAGCCTCCGCAAGCTGGACGGACCTTTTGTCCGCCTCGCCCAGAATAGCCTCCGCAAGCGGATGCTCGGATCCCTTTTCCAGCGCGCCGGCGAGCCTGAGCAGATCCTCCTCCGATATGCCGGAAACCGTCACAAGGTCGCTGACCGCGGGTTTTCCTTCGGTCAATGTCCCGGTCTTGTCGACGACAATCGTATCGACCGAGGCAAGCCGTTCCAGGCTCTCGGCGGTCTTCACCAGAACACCGGCCTGCGCGCCGCGTCCCGTCGCCGTCATGATCGACACCGGCGTCGCCAGTCCCAGGGCACAGGGGCAGGCGATGATCAGCACGGAGACGGCGGCGACGATCGCGTGCACCAGGGAGGGGCTCGGGCCGACGAGCAGCCAGACGACGAAGGCCAGCACGGCGACGCCGACCACCGTGGGGACGAAATAACCCGCAACCCTGTCCGCAAGGCCCTGGATCGGCGCGCGCGAGCGCTGCGCCGAAGAAACCATGTCGACGATCTTCGAAAGCATCGTGTCCGCGCCGACCAGTTCGGCCTGCATCACGAAGGAACCGGTCTTGTTGAGCGTGCCGCCGGTGACCTTGTCCCCTGCCGATTTTTGCACCGGGACGGGTTCGCCCGTCACCAGGCTTTCATCGATCGAGGACGTGCCTTCCAGAACCACACCGTCAACCGGCACGGCTTCACCGGGGCGAACCCTGAGCTTGTCACCTTCCAGGACGTTTTCCAGTGGCGCGTCATATTCGTCCCCGTCCGGAGTGATGCGGCGGGCCGTTTTCGGCGCCAGATCCAGAAGCGCGCGGATCGCGTCCCCGGTCCGCTCGCGCGCGTTCAGCTCCAGAACCTGGCCGACGAAGACCAGCGCTACAATCACCGCCGCGGCCTCGAAATAGACCGGCATGTGACCGCTTGCGCCCTTGAGCTCATCCGGGAACAGGAAGGGCAGAAAGGTCGCCACCATCGAATAGAGATAGGCCGCACCGACGCCGATCATGATCAGCGTCCACATGTTCAGATGGCGGGTGACCAGTGAGGTCCAGCCGCGCTTGAAGAACGGCAGCGCCGCCCACAGCACGACGGGCGTCGCCAGAAGGGCCTCCAGGTAGATCGCGACGCCTTCGCCGATCCATGTGCGCACGGGCAGGCCGAGCATCGGTCCCATGGTCAGGACCAGCAGCGGAACCGAGGCCAGCGCGCTGACCCAGAGGCGGCGGGTGAAATCGATCAGTTCGTGATTGGGCTCGTCGGAAACGCCGCTCGCCGGCTCCAGCGCCATGCCGCAGATCGGGCAGGTGCCCGGCCCTTCCTGGACGATTTCAGGGTCCATCGGGCAGGTGTAGATCGTACCGCGCGCGGCCCCCTCGGCGTCCATCGCCTTTTTCCTGGCGTTGTTTCCGGACAGGTAAAAATAGGGATCGTTCCCGAACCTGTCGTGGCACTTCGAACTGCAGAAATGATAGTCGTCACCCTTGTAGTTCAGGGTCGGCTTGCCGGTGCCGGGCGTCACGGACATGCCGCAAACCGGATCGATAGCCTTTTCGGTTGCCGGTATGTGGCCTGACTTTACTGCTGTTTCCTGCATCTTAAGCTCTCACCTGAAGGGGCACTGTCCCTCACTTAGGGTCTCCAGTCACTGGAAGGTCAAGACGGTAAGACACACAAAGCCGCGAACTGCTGAAAATTCGGCAACGCCGGTCACAGCGTTTCCCAGTTGCCGCTCAGGGCGACCGCGAGTTGATTGGCGAAACGGGCCGAGGCCACGGACAGAGTGCGGCCCTTCATCTGCATGAGCGTGAGATTGCCATAGGTAATGTCGGATTTCGGCAGGGGGCGGAAGATCAGCCGGTCATCGCCGCGCAAATTGAGACCGATGGGAAACTGGAAGCCGACCGCCTGTTCGTGCTGGACATAGTGGCGCATGAATTCAAATGAATCCGCTTCCGCGATGGGCTCCATTTTCTGGGTCATGCGGCTGACCGCCAGATCGAGAAGATAGCGGATGCCGATCCTCTTGGGTGGCACCACATGCGGATAGACCAGGCAGTCGCGAAGGCGCAGCCTGTCCTTGGTGGCGAGCGGATGGTCCTTCGCCATCACCGCGAAGACTGGCTGTTCCACCGTCAGAAGCACGTCGAAATCCCCCAGGTGAATGGGTTCGAACACCAGGGCAAGGTCTCCCTGGAAGGCGCGCAGGTCTTCTTCCGCTGCTTCCCGGTCGCGTACGCGGACCGAAAAAGACACGCCTGGATGCTCCGCCCGGTAGGCGGCAATCTGGCTGGGCATGAAATAGGGCTGGAGCGCCTGCGAACAGGCGATGCTGACGTGGCCGCGCCTCAGGCCCGACAGATCCGCCACCTGGCTGCGGACCCGGTCCAGGTCGGCCAGTTGCCCGCGAATGTGCTGGATCAGCAGTTCGCCGGCCGGATTGAGGCGCACGCCGCGGGGGAGACGTTCGAAGATCGGCGCGCCGAATTCCTCCTCGAAGCCCTGAATCCGCCGGTTCAGGGCCGATGAGGTGATGTTCATGTCTTCCGCGGCCTTGCGAATCGACCCGGCTTTCGACACCGCCTCGATCAACACCAGCGTTTGAATGTGCCTCATTATCAATACCTTGCTGTCTACCGCTGCAAATTACGAAGCACAAAGCTGCAAATTTAGCATTAGAGGTACTCACTAAAGTCGCGCATCGTGACCTCAATGGGAAGGGCCTTTACCCCTTTCCGTCCAAGAGGGGATGAACATGACCAATGAAACTTCACGGCGCGGCTTCCTGAAAGGCGCCGGAGCGACAGTGCTCGGAGCATCCGTTTTACCGTTCCTGAAAGTGCTGCCGGCATCGGCCGCGGGCAATGACGTGGTGGTGGCAGTGACCGGCCAGACCATCAACAGTCTCGACCTGCACCGCACCGGAACCAACCGCCCGAGCTATCAGGTCGCGGTCAACGTTTATGACCGGCTGGTCAGCTTCGGCACCAAGACCCTGGAAGACGGAAGCCTCTCCTACGACTATTCGGTCATCGAACCTGAGGTGGCGGAAAGCTGGGAAGTCAGCGAAGACGGCATGGCGCTGATCTTCAAGCTGAGGCCGGACGGCAAATTCCAGGACGGTTCGCCGATCACCGCGCAGGACGTGAAGTGGTCCTTCGACCGCGCCGTGAGCGTCGGCGGGTTCCCGACCGTGCAGATGAAGGCCGGATCGCTGGAAAAGCCGGAACAGTTCGAGGTCGTCGACGACCTCACCTTCAAGATCAACCTCTTGCGCAAGTCCAAGCTGACCCTGCCGGATCTCGCCGTTCCGGTGCCGATGATCATCAATTCCAAGGTGGCGCTGGAACACGCGACCGCGGACGATCCCTGGGCGATGGAATATCTGCACAAGACCCCGGCCGGGTCCGGCGCCTTCAAGGTGGCGGTATGGAAGCCGGGCGAGCAACTGGTCTACGAACGCAACGACAACTGGACGTCCGGTCCCGTGCCCGCCGTCAAGCGGGTCGTGCTTCGCGAGGTGCCAAGCCCGGCCACGCGGCGCGCGCTGCTGGAACGCGGCGACGTCAACATGTCGTTCAACATGCCCAACAAGGACGCCAAGGAACTTGCCGGCACCGAGGACATCACGGTCGCCACCACGCCGATCGAGAACTCGATCTACTGCCTGTGCCCGAATCTCGCCTTCGAACCGTTCAAGGACAAGAAGGTCCGGCAGGCCATCGCCTGGTCCGTGCCTTATGAGGAGGTCTTCAAGACGGCCGCCTATGGACGCGGAGCGCCGATGTGGGGCGGACCGGCAGCCTCGCCGGCGGATATCGCCTGGCCGCAGAAATTCCCCTATGCGACCGATCTCGACAAGGCAAAGGCACTGCTCGAGGAAGCCGGCTACGCAAGCGGCTTCGAGGTTCCGCTTTCCATAGACCTTTCCCAGAGCGACTGGATGGAACCGGCGGCGCTGCTGATCCAGGAGAACCTTGCCAAGGTGGGTATCACCGCGAGCGTGGAAAAGATCCCGGGCGCCAACTGGCGGACGGCTTCGCTGGTGGAAAAACGCCTGCCGCTGCATCTGGAGACCTTCGGCGGCTGGCTGAACTATCCCTGCTACTACTTCTTCTGGGCCTACCAGGAAGGGCATCTCTTCAATTCGTCCAACTACCGGAACGAAGAGGTCGAGGCGCTGACCTCCGAAACCCTGCACATGCCCGTGGACGACCCGGACTATGCGCCGAAGATCAAGCGCATGATCGAGATCGTCTGGGACGAGGTGCCCCGGATCGCGCTCTGGCAGCCGGCGCTCAATGTCGGCACCCGCGAACTTGACGGATACGAGTACTGGTTCCACCGCCAGCTCGATGTCCGCGGCCTGAAGAAGGTCTAGGACCGATGGCCGGACGCCTTGCGACTGTCGGACTCAGGATCACCCATGCCATTCCCGTGATCCTGGGGGTTGTTGTGGTCAGCTTCGTGCTGACCCGCGCCCTCCCCGGCGACCCGGCGGTCTATTTCGCCGGCGCCGCCGCGGACGAGGAGTCCATCGCGCAGATACGCACCGCGCTCGGCCTCGACAAACCCCTGCCTGAGCAGTTCCTGATCTATGCGAAGGACGTGCTGACCGGGGACCTGGGCCAATCCATCTCCACGGGGCAGCCGGTCCTGCAGGATCTCGCCAACCGGCTTCCGGCCTCCCTGGAGCTCACACTGACGGCCTTGCTGCTGTCCTGCTCCATAGCGATCCCTCTCGGCGTGCTTGCAGCCACACGTCCGGGATCGGCGGTCGACCACCTCTGCCGTGTGCTCGTCACGGCAGGGGTGTCGCTGCCAACCTTCTTCACCGGCGTGGTGCTGATCTACGTCTTCTACTACCTGCTCGGCATCGCGCCCGCGCCTCTCGGCCGGCTCGACTTCATCTATCTCGATCCGGATCATGTCACCGGTTTCTACCTGATCGACGCCGCGCTTGCCGGGGACCTTGAAACCTGGCTCGGGGCGTTGAAACAGCTCGTGCTACCGGCGACGACGCTGGCCCTCTTTACCCTCGCTCCGCTGGCGCGGATGACCCGCGCGGCCATGCTCGGCGCGCTCTCTTCCGACTATATCCGCACCGCCCGCGCCGCGGGCCTGACGGAGGACAAGGTGCTGTTCACCTACGCCTTCCGCAATGCGCTTCTTCCGGTGATCACCACGCTCGGCATGGTGTTTTCCTTCACGCTCGGCGCCAACGTGCTGGTGGAGAAGGTCTTCGCGTGGCCCGGCATCGGCTCCTACGCGGTCGAGGCGCTGGTGGTGTCCGATTATGCGGCCGTGCAGGGGTTCGTTCTGGCGATGGCGCTGCTCTTCGTGGCGCTCAATCTCGTCATCGATCTCACCTACACGCTCATCGACCCCAGGATCGGATTTGAAACCAGATGACCAATTCCGGCTCCACCCCGCTCCCGGCCGAGCAGCAGGACGGCGCATTTGCGCATATGGCCTATGTGCTGCGCTCCAATCCGGTCACGCTTCTGGCGTTCTGCATGTTCGCGGTGCTGATGATCGCGGCCGTGCTCGGCCCCTCGCTGGTGCCCTACGATCCGCTCGCCTCCAACGCCGCGCTCGCCCTCGATCCGCCGTCGCTCGCCCACTGGTTCGGCACCGACAGTCTCGGCCGGGACGTCTTCAGCCGCGTGATCGTGGCGACCCGCCTGGATCTGGCGATTTCGATCGCGGCGGTGGCCCTGTCCTTCCTGATCGGATCCGTGCTCGGCAGCATCGCGGGCTATTGGGGCGGCTGGCTGGATTCGATCCTCAACCGGTTGTTCGACACGATCATGGCCTTTCCGTTGTTCGTCCTGGCCATGGGCATCGTCGCGGCGCTCGGCAACACGGTCGAAAACATCGTCTACGCCACCGCTGTCATCAACATTCCCTTCTATGCCCGCCTGGTGCGCGCCGAGGTGAACATCCGCCGCGACGCGGGCTTCGCGCAGGCCGCCAAACTGGCCGGCAATGCAGATATCCGCGTGCTTGCGCTGCATATCTTTCCCAATGCCCTGCCGCCGATGATGGTGCAGGTCTCGCTCAATCTCGGCTGGGCCATCCTCAACGCCGCCGGCCTCAGCTTCATCGGTCTGGGGGTTCGTCCGCCCACGGCGGAATGGGGCATCATGGTCGCGGAAGGCGCGAATTTCATCGTTTCCGGCGAATGGTGGCTGGCCCTCTTTCCCGGCTTTGCCCTGATGTTCGCGGTATTCACCTTCAATCTTCTGGGAGACGGGTTGCGCGACATTGTCGATCCCCGGCAACGCTCATGAGCCTGCTGTCCATCACCGACCTGAAGGTCTCCTTCCAGACCCGGCGCGGCGAGGTCCAGGCGGTGCGCGGCGTTTCGCTGGAGCTGAAAAAGGGTGAAATCCTTGGCGTTGTCGGCGAATCCGGCTCCGGCAAATCCGTCACCTCCTATGCGCTCATGCGCCTTCTAGAAAGCAACGGCCGCATTACCGGCGGGGCGCTGACCTATGACGGCATGGATCTCAGGAGCGTGAAGGAAAGCACCATGCGGGACCTGCGCGGCCGGGAAATCTCGATGGTCTTCCAGAACCCGCGCGCCGCCCTCAACCCGATCCGCAAGGTCGGACAGCAGATCGAGGACGTGCTGCGGCGGCACGCCAAGGCAACGCGGTCGACGGCGAAGGCCGAAGCGATCAAGGCGCTCGAGGCCGTCAGGATCAACGACGCGGAGGCGCGCTACAACGCCTACCCGTTCGAGCTTTCCGGCGGCATGTGCCAGCGCATCGTCATCGCGCTCGCCCTTGCCTGCGATCCCAGGCTGCTGATTGCCGACGAACCGACCACCGGCCTCGACATCACCACCCAGAAGGCGGTGATGGAGCTGATCGCCGACCTGATCGCCGAGCGTGGCATGAGCGCCATGGTGATCACCCACGATCTCGGCCTCGCGGCCCAGTACTGTGACCGTATCGTGGTGATGAAGGACGGCGGGATCGTCGAGGAGGGCGCGCCCGGACAGATGTTTGCCGCACCCAGGCACGCCTATACGCGCAAGCTGGTCGACGCCACGCCGCGCGAAGGGACTTGCGTGCGCGCGCTCCTGCCGGCCGAGCAGCGCACGCCGGAGCCGGACCTGCCGAAATCGGACACGCCGCTTCTGGAGGTGCGCAACCTCACCAAGACCTACCGGGGCAAATCCGGTCCCGTGCACGCGGTCAAGGGGATCAGTTTTACCGTCAACAAGGGCGAGAGCGTCGGTCTGGTCGGGGAGTCCGGCTGCGGCAAGTCGACGACCTCGTCGATACTGGTGCGCCTGAGCGATCCGACCGAAGGCGAAATCCTCTTCAACGGCGAGGATCTCGCACTGACACCCGCCGCCGGTTTCGCGCGCGATCCCCGCCGGGCCGCCATCCAGATGGTGTTCCAGGACGCGACCGACAGTTTCAATCCCAGGCATACGGCCCGTCACTCGATCAGCGAGCCGCTGGCGCGGCTGACCAACCTTTCCCGCCTGGACCTGAAGGCGCGGGTGGAGGAACTGGCGGATCTTGTGGGCCTGCCCCGCCCGCTGCTGGAGCGGTTCCCGCACCAGCTTTCGGGCGGCCAGAAAGCGCGTGTCGGAATTGCCAGGGCCATCGCCGTCGATCCGCAATTCCTGATCCTCGACGAGCCAACCGCCGCACTCGATGTTTCGATCCAGGCTCTCGTGCTCAACCTGCTGGTCGACCTGCGGGCAAAGCTCGGGATCAGCTATCTTTTCGTGAGCCATGACCTTCACGTCGTCCGGCTGCTCTGCGACCATGTCATCGTGATGAAAGACGGTGAGATCGTCGAGCAGGGACCGACTTCAAAGGTCATGGAAACACCGGCTCATCCCTATACGCGGCAATTGCTGGCCGCCGCGCCCAAACCGCCTGTTCTGGCAACATCCGCCGCTGAATGACACCAGGAATAACGAGGAATAAAATGTTCGATCTCCCCTTCACGCTTCCTTCCCTTGCGGCCGCCTACAAGAGCGGTACGAGCGCGAAGGACATTGTCGAGGAAGTCTACCGGCGGATCGACAGCATCGATGATCCGGGGATTTTCATCTACCTTTTCGACAAGCAGGAAGTGCTGGAGACCGCCGCCGCCCTCGGTGCCTACGATCCGGCCAGGCCGCTCTGGGGCATTCCCTTCGTCATCAAGGACAACATCGACGCGGGCGGGAAACCGACAACCGCCGCCTGTCCGGCATATGAGTACCTGGCCGAAGAAGACGCGTTCGTGGTCGGAAGGCTGAAAGAGGCGGGCGCACTTGTCATCGGCAAGACCAATCTCGACCAGTTCGCGACCGGTCTCGTCGGGGTCCGCTCTCCCTATCAGCCCCCCAGGAACGCGGTCGATCCGGACATCGTCCCGGGCGGATCGTCGTCGGGCTCCGCCGTTGCCGTCGCGCACGGCATCGTCAGCTTTTCCCTCGGTACGGACACGGCAGGCTCCGGCCGGGTCCCCGGCGCCCTTAACAATATCGTCGGCCTCAAGCCGACCCTCGGCGCCCTCTCCGCCTCCGGCGTGGTGCCCGCCTGCCGGACTCTGGACACGATCTCGATCTTCGCGCTGACCGTGGAGGACGCCTATTGCGTGTTTCAGTGCGCGGCCGGATATGATGCGGCGGACGCCTATTCGAAGGTGGTGCCAACGCCCGATCTCTCCCCTGTGCCTGCGAAACTCCGCATCGGCATTCCCGATGCCGGATCCATCGAGTTTTGCGGCGACGAGGCCCAGGCGAAATCCTTCAGCGACAGCGTTGCGCTTCTCGAAGCGGAGGGGGCCGAGATCGTCGAAGTGGATTTCACACCCTTCTACGACGTTGCGCACATGCTTTATGAAGGCGCCTGGGTCGCCGAACGGCACTCCGTGATCGAGGACCTGATGCGCGACGCGCCCGAGGCCGTCCACCCGGTGACCCGCAAGGTCGTCGAGGCCGCCCTGGACCTGAGCGCGACCGACGCCTTTCGTGGCATTTACCGCCTGAAGGAACTTGCCCGGAAAACCGAACCTGTGCTCGCATCGCTCGATCTGCTGTGCGTGCCGACCATGCCGACCTTTTACAGCGTCGCGGATCTGGAAGCCGATCCCATCGGACCGAATTCGCGCAATGGCACCTACACCAATTTCGTCAACCTGCTCGACATGTGCGGCCTTGCCGTGCCGGTCGCCCCGCGCAGCGACGGGCGTCCGGGCAGCGTGACCCTGCTGGCGGCGGCCGGCAGGGACTCATTCCTGGCTTCCATCGGCAGCCGGCTGGAGCAACTCGGCGTTCACAAGCTGGGCGCGACCGGCTGGACGCTGCTGGCCCCCGCCACCTTGGTCCCTGCCGCCGGAGCGGACGAAATCGCGCTTGCCGTCTGCGGCGCGCATATGTCCGGCATGGCGCTCAACCATGAACTCACTTCCCGCGGCGCACGCTTTCTGGAGACCGCACGCACGAGCGATGCCTATTGCCTTTACGCACTGGCGGGCGGACCGCCGAAGCGTCCCGGTCTCGTACGCGGCGAAACCGCAAACGGCGGCGAGATCGAGCTGGAAATCTGGGCCATGCCGAAGACCCAGACCGGCAGCTTTCTGGCAGGCATTCCGTCGCCGCTGGGCCTTGGAACGCTGGAGCTTGCCGACGGGCGGACCGTCAAGGGTTTCATCTGCGAAACCGCTGGCGTTCGCGGCGCGGAGAACATCACGCACCTTAAAAGCTGGCGCAGCTTTACCGACAGTGGTTCGATTGCCGCCGCCGAATAAGAGTGCCGGAAAGGAATAAAGACCATGTCCGATACGGACCTTCCCGTCATCGATCTGGAACCGCTGATCTCCGGCAAACCCGGCGGCCTCGAAAAGACTGCCGCCGCGCTTGGACGGGCGGCACGCGACACCGGTTTTTTCTATGTGAACAACCATGGCATTCCGCAAAGCCTGATCGATGACACATTTTCTGCCGCGCGCACGCTGTTCGCCCAGCCGATAGAGGCGAAGATGCCTCTGACGAAGAACTTTTTCAAAACCAATCGCGGTTATGTGCCGATGAAGGGCGAAAACCTCGACCCGACCAAGCCGTCGGACCTGAAGGAAGCCTTCAACATCGGGCTCGATCTTGAGGCCGGCGATCCGCGCATTCTCAGTGGCGAACCGTTCAGGGCGGTCAATCAATGGCCGGACCTGCCGGGCTGGAAGGAAACCCTGCTTGCCTATTACAACGCCGCATGGGTGCTCAGCCGGCGGATTCACAGGGCGCTCGCTGTCGATCTCGGCGCGGATGACGATTTTTTCGAAAGCATGTTGGACGCTCCGATGGCGACCCTGCGCCTGTTGCACTACCCGCCGCAACCGGCCAATGCGGAAGAAGGCCAGATCGGCGCGGGGACTCACACCGATTACGGCAACCTGACCATTCTGCTGCCGGACGCGGTCGGCGGCCTTGAAGTCCGACGCCGGGACGGCGTGTGGCTGAAAGCGCCGACCATCGAAGGTGCTTTCGTCTGCAATATCGGCGATTGCCTGATGCGCTGGACCAACGACGTCTATGTTTCAACGCCGCACCGCGTGGTCAATTCCAGCGGTCTGGAACGCTATTCCATCGCCTTTTTCCTGGATTCCAATCCGGATGCGGAAGTCGCCTGCATGCCGGGCTGCATTGAAGCGGGCGGGACAGCGAAATATGCGCCGGTCTCAGGCGCCGAGTACCTGAAATCCAGGCTGGATGCGAGCTACGAACCGGTAAAGACCGCAAGCCTGTAGCCGGACATTCATTGCCTATGAAAAAGCCATATAGAAAAATACGCATAAAATTTAATCACTAAAATGATGATTGCATACAATCATTCCTGACCAACCTCGCCAAACGCAACTCGGACACCTGAGAAATATAAGCAAAAACAATATATTAACAGAGGAAACGCCGAGGAGTTCCGCAACCGAGAAAATGGCACGCGCCTTGCTAAATTAAACCAGAGGCCAGACGGAGATTGGCGGGCTTTTGGTGGCGCTGCCGTAATAACGGAGGACTTTATGTCGAAATTCGAACTTTCTCGCCGGACACTGCTGCAGTCATCTGCCGCAGGTCTCGCCCTGCTGTCTTCGGCCAGCCTGTCACGGCTGGCGCAGGCCGGCAACCTCACCGTCGGCATCGTTTATGTCGGTCCCAGGGACGACTTCGGCTGGAACCAGGCGCATGCCGTCGCAGCGGCGGCACTCAAGGACGTTCCGGGCGTCACCGTGGTCGAAGAGGAGAATGTCCCGGAGACCATCGCGGCCGCGAAATCGATGGAATCCATGATCAACCTGGACGGCGCGAACCTGATTTTCGCGACCTCCTTCGGCTACTACAAACCTTTCGTGCTGGACCTTGCCGCGAAGTATCCGGATGTCGAGTTCCGCCATGCCGCGCCGCTGTGGACCGAAGGCGATCCGAAAAACGCCGGCAGCTATTTCGGTTATCTCGATCAGGCGCACTACGTCGACGCCGTGGCGGCAGGCCTGTCCACCACCAGCAACAAGCTCGGTTTCGTAGCCGCCAAGCCGATCGGGACGGTTTTGCGCAACATCAACTCCTTCCTGCTCGGCGCGCGCAAGGTGAACCCCGATGCCACGGTCCAGGTCATCTTTACCGGTGAATGGTCGATGCCGGTCCGTGAAGCGGAAGCCGCCAACGCGCTGGTCGATGCCGGTTGCGATGTTCTCACCTGTCATGTCGACGGCCCGAAGGTGGTGATCGAGACGGCCGAGTCCCGCGGTGTCAAATGCTGCGGCCACAACGCTTCCCAGGCACCGCTCGCTCCGAAGGGCTTCATCACCGGCGCCGAGTACAAGTGGGAAACCATCTACAAGATGTTCGCGGCCGATCTGGCCGAGGGAGAGCCTCTGCCGAACTTCACCGGCGGCGGTTTCGATGTCGATTTCGTCCGCAACACGCCTTACGGCGCCGGTGCGACGGAGGCCGCCATCGCCGCGGCTGACGCCGCGCGCGCCGACGTCACGGCCGGCAAGCCGATCTTCGTCGGGCCGATCAACAAACAGGACGGGACGCCGCTGCTCGCGGCCGGTGCGAGCTTCGACAATTACGAGCCGTCCCTCGACCAGACCGACTATCTGATCGAGGGTGTCACCGGTTCGATCACCTGATCGTCCCGCTTCGATCCCGCAGTTTCCCCGGGCATCCGTCCGGGGAAAAAACTCTTCTGAGTGGCCGCGTGCCTGACCGGCATCGCTGATTTCATGCGAACGCGGAAAACGAGGAACAGGACATGGCAGAGACCACCGAAGCCCCGGGCCTCACGGTTCAGTCCGGCTTCTTGAGCGAGCTTTTCGACCGCTTCCGGCGGTCGGCGGAATTTGTCGTCATTCCGCTTCTGGCGCTCATCGTCTCAGGCGTGCTGTTTTCGATCTTCCTGCTGCTTGTAGGCAAATCGCCGGCCGATTTCTTCGCGCTGGTCTGGCGCGGCGGTTTCGGCACCAGCTTTTCCTGGCAGAACACGCTGGTCCGCTCGGCGCCGCTGATCTTCACCGCGCTCTGCGTCGCCATTCCCGCACGTCTCGGGCTTGTCATCATCGGCGGCGAAGGTGCGCTGGTTCTCGGCGGATTCGCCGCCGCGACAATCGCCATCCCGATGATCGACTGGGCGCCCGCCTACCTGCTGCTCGGCGTGATGGCGATCGCCGCCATGATGGCGGGCGGCATCTGGATCGGCATCGTCGGCGCGCTGCGCCATTATCGCGGCGTCAACGAAACCATCGCGTCCCTCTTGATGTTCTATATCGCCGTGTCGATCCTGAACTTCTTCGTCGAAGGCGCCTTGCGCGATCCTTCGGATCCGAACAAGCCCTCCACCAAACCGCTCGGCGCGGACAACATGATCGGCGTCATTCCCGGCACGGATGTCCATTGGGGCCTGCTGATCGGCATTCTCCTGTGCTGCGCCCTTTATCTCTTGATGAACCGGACGACATTCGGCTTTGCCGCCCAGATCGCCGGGGGCAATCTGCGGGCGGCGCAGGCGCAGGGTCTTCCCGTCGGCAAGCTGATGGTGATCTCCTGCGCCATCGCCGGGGCCTGCGCGGGCCTTGCCGGATTTTTCGAGGTCGCCGCCATCCATGGCAAGGCCAATGCCTCGCTGATCGCCGGCTACGGCTTTACCGGCATCCTGGTTTCTTTCCTGGCGCGGCACAATCCGCTCGTCATCGTGCCGGTCGCGATTTTCCTGGGCGGGATCGCCGCCTCGGGCGGGCTGGTCCAGCGGCGCATGGATCTTCCGGACGCGACGGTGCTGGTGCTTCAGGGGCTTCTCTTTCTGGTGATCCTGGTCTCCGAGACCTTCTACGGCCGCCTGTCCTTCTTCAGATCGAAAGGAGCCGCATGATGGGAGACGATCCCGGTCTGATGACCGTCCTCCTGGCGATGTTCGCCGGCGCCATCCGGGTCTCGACGCCGTTTCTCTTCGTCAGTCTCGGCGAGATGCTGACGGAAAAATCCGGACGCATCAATCTGGGGCTGGAAGGCACGCTCGTCTTCGGCGCCATGTCCGGCTACGCGATTTCCTATCATACCGGCTCACCCTGGCTCGGGGTGCTGGTCGCGGGACTGTGCGGCTCGCTCTTCGGCGCGTTGCACGGCTATCTCTGCAAACTGCCGAAGGTCAACGATATTGCCATCGGCATCGCCATGATGCTGTTCGGCACCGGCCTCGCCTTCTTTTTCGGCAAGCCCTATATCCAGCCGTCAGCGCCGCGCCTGCCGTCGATCTCCTTCGGCACCTGGAGCGATCATCCGGCCGTGCGCCAGGCGCTGGAAATCAATCCGCTCTTCCTGCTCGGCATCGCGCTGGCGATCTTCCTGTGGTGGGCGCTGAAGAACACCCGATACGGGCTGATCATCCGCACCACCGGCGACAGCGCGCCCGCCGCCCTGGCGCTCGGCATCCATGTGGACCGCGTCCGCCTGCTGTCCACCATGGCCGGCGGTTTCTTCGCCGGCATCGGCGGTTCTTTCCTGTCGCTCTATTATCCGGGAAGCTGGACGGAGGGCCTGTCGTCCGGCCAGGGGCTGATGGCGGTCGCCCTTGTCATCTTCGCCAGATGGAACCCGATCTACTGCTTCTGGGCGGCGTTGCTGTTCGGCGCGGCCGGCGCGCTCGGACCGGCCCTGCAATCCATCGGCATTTCGCGCGGCTATCACTTCTTCAACGCCGCGCCCTACATCCTCACCCTTTTGATCATGATCGCGAGCACCTCGCCCAGACGGTCGCTGAAAGGCGCTCCGGGCGAGCTGTCGATAACCAAATAGGAACGTCACCATGAGCGGACTTGGAGGCCTGAACAAATCCCCGAACGGCGTGGTGCTCGGCATGGTGCAGTTGCAGCTTCCGACTGTCGTCACGCGCCAGGATCTTGCCGAACAAACGCAGGTGATCGTGGACATGGTCGCCAAGGCGCGGCGGAACATGTCCACCCTGGACCTGGTGGTGTTTCCCGAATATGCGCTGCACGGCCTGTCGATGGACATCAATCCTGAAATCATGTGCCGTCTGGACGGGCCGGAAGTCGCTGCCTTCAAAAAGGCCTGTGCCGACAACGACATCTGGGGCTGTTTCTCCATCATGGAATTCAACCCCGGCGGCATGCCGTATAATTCCGGCCTCATCATCGACAACACGGGCGACCTGAAGCTCTATTACCGCAAGATGCACCCCTGGGTGCCGGTGGAGCCCTGGGAACCGGGCGATCAGGGCATCCCGGTGATCGACGGTCCGAACGGCTGCAAGCTGGCGCTGATCATCTGCCATGACGGCATGTTTCCCGAGATGGCCCGCGAATGCGCCTACAAGGGCGCGGAGATCATGATCCGCACCGCCGGCTATACCGCGCCGATCCGGCAGAGCTGGAAATTCACCAACCAGTCCAACGCCTTCTGCAACCTGATGGTGACCGCCAATGTTTGCATGTGCGGCACGGACGGCACGTTCGATTCCATGGGCGAAGGCATGATCGTCAATTTCGACGGGACAATCATGGCCCACGGCACCAGCGGCCGGGCGAACGAGATCATCACCGCGGAAGTGCGCCCGGACCTGGTTCGCGAGGCGCGGATCACCTGGGGTGTCGAAAACAACATCTATCAGTTCGGCCACCGCGGCTATGTCGCGGTCAAGGGCGGCGCGCAGGACTGCCCCTACACCTACATGAGCGACCTTGCCGCCGGAAAATACCGGCTGCCCTGGGAAGACGAGGTGATCCACACCGATGGCACCTCCTGCGGCTTCGAAAGTCCGACACGGGCCTTTGGCGACAAGAATCTCAGCGACGCGGCGGAGTGACGGCGATGAGCCTGGCAGAAGACCTCCCACCCCCTGCTCCGGAAGGCCAGGTTACGGCCGATCCCTATCGCTGGCCCTATAATGGCGATCTGCGCTCGGAAAATACCGCGCTCGTCATCATCGACATGCAGACCGACTTCTGCGGCAAGGGCGGCTATGTCGACAGCATGGGCTACGATATCTCCCTGACACGCGCGCCCATCGCGCCGATTGGCCGGGTGCTGGCCGCCATGCGGCAGGCCGGCTATCACATCATCCACACCCGCGAGGGCCACCGGCCGGATCTCGCCGACCTGCCTCCCAACAAGCGCTGGCGTTCACGGCAGATCGGCGCGGGGATCGGCGATCCGGGTCCCTGCGGCAGGATCCTGGTGCGCGGAGAGCCCGGCTGGGAGATCATTCCCGAACTTGCGCCGATTGCCGGCGAACCGGTCATCGACAAGCCGGGCAAGGGCTCCTTCTGCGCAACCGACCTGGAGCTGCTTCTGCGCACGCGCGGCATCGAGAACCTGATCCTCACCGGCATCACGACGGATGTCTGCGTGCACACCACCATGCGCGAGGCCAACGACCGGGGTTTCGAGTGCCTGATCCTCTCCGATTGCTGCGCGGCGACCGATGCGGGCAACCACGCGGCGGCGCTGAAGATGGTCACCATGCAGGGCGGTGTTTTCGGTGCCGTCGCCGACAGCAAGGCGTTGCTCGCGGGCCTCGCACCCAAGGGGGAACAGTCATGAGCCTTGCGCGAACAAGGCCCGGGGCGACGCGCGCCATCGGTGTCGAGACCGTCGGCATGACCAAGATTTTCGGCGGTCTGACCGCGCTGGACGATGTGTCGATCAGGGTCGCGTCCGGCTCATTTCACGCCCTGCTCGGCGAAAACGGCGCCGGCAAATCGACGCTCGTCAAATGCATGATGGGTTTCTACCAGCCGACACGCGGCGAGATGCTGGTCAACGATGTTCAGGTCGATGTTCCCAATCCGCGCGCCGCAACCGCTCTCGGCATCGGCATGGTCTACCAGCATTTCACGCTGGTGCCCTCGTTGACGGCGGCGGAAAACCTCGTCATCGCCCGGGTGGACACACCGGCGGTGATCGACTGGGGCAAGGAACGCACGGCGCTCAACGCCTTTCTGGAGACCACGCCTTTCAGGGTGCCCCTGGACGTGCCGGTCTCCGGCCTGTCGGCCGGCGAAAAGCAGAAGCTGGAAATCCTCAAGCAGCTTTATCTCGACCAGCGCTTTCTGATCCTGGACGAACCCACCTCGGTGCTTACTCCGGATGAAGCCGATGAAATGCTCGGCCTGTTGCACGGCATGACAAAAGCGGGCGACCTGACCATACTGATGATCACCCACAAATTCCGCGAAGTGACCGCCTACGCCGATGATGTCACGGTTTTGCGGCGCGGGCGGGTTGTCGGCAGCGGCCGGGTCGAGGACCTTTCCATCGCCGAGATGAGCCGGATGATGATCGGCGAAACGGACATCCGGGAAAGCGCGGCGCGCACCGCGCAGCCGGAAAAGAAGCTCAAGCTGGAACTGGCCGGCCTCTTCGCCGATGACGACGAGGAGCTGCCCGCCATCGAGGCGATCAGCCTGAAAATCCATGCCGGCGAGATCCTCGGCATCGCCGGGGTCTCCGGCAACGGCCAATCGGAGCTGATCGAAGTGCTTTCCGGCCAGCGCCTCCTCAAGGACGGCCGCATCTTCATCGATACCAGGCCATATGAACCGGAGCGCCGGCAGATGGACCGGTTCAAGGTCTTCGGCTTTTCCGAGGAGCCGCTGCGCAACGTCGCCGTGCCGCGCATGAGCGTCGCGGAGAACATGGCCTTCCGTACCTTCGACAAGTCGCCGATCTCGCCGTTCAGGGGCTGGCTGTCGCCGGTGCCGATGCGCAAGAAGGCCAGGGGCCTGATCGACGCCTACCGGGTGAAGACGCCCTCCACCGAAGAGCCCATCGAGAACCTGTCCGGCGGCAACGTGCAACGGGCGATTCTGGCGCGCGAGCTTTCCGGCGATGTCGACGTGCTGATCGTCGCCAATCCGTGCTTCGGGCTCGACTTCGCCTCGGTGGCCGAAATCCGGGCGCAGATCATCGACCAGCGCAACAAGGGCGCCGCCATTCTTCTGGTCTCGGAGGATCTCGACGAAATTCTCGAACTGGCCGACACGGTGGCCGTCATGTCGGAAGGACGGATCACCTACCAGTCGCCGATGGCGCGGACCGACCGGGCGACCATCGGACACGCAATGGCGGGACACCACTGATGATCACAGTCGATGCGGAACCGTTCGAATTCAGCTTCGATCCGGCGAACACGGCGCTGATCGTGATCGACATGCAGCGCGACTTCATCGAACCGGGCGGGTTCGGCGAAACGCTCGGCAACGACATTTCCCACATGCAGCGCGCCATCGGCCCGGCACGAGACCTTCTCGACCTCTTCCGGGCGCAAGGCTGGCCGGTCGTGCATACGCGGGAAACCCATCGTCACGACCTGAGCGACTGCCCTCCCGCCAAACGCGAACGCGGCAGTCCTTCCCTGCGGATCGGCGATCACGGCCCCATGGGGCGGATCCTGATCCGGGGAGAACCGGGAGCCGAGATCATCCCCGATCTGTTCCCGGCCGAAGGCGAGATCGTCATCGACAAACCCGGCAAGGGCGCCTTCTACGCGACATCGCTTGGCGAGATCCTGGCGGAACGTGAAATCCGAAGCCTGATCTTTGCCGGAGTGACGACGGAAGTCTGCGTGCAGACCACCATGCGCGAGGCCAACGACCGGGGCTTCGAGTGCCTGTTGATCGAGGAGGCGACGGAAAGCTACTTTCCCCAATTCAAGGCGGCCACGCTGGACATGATCCGCGCCCAGGGCGGTATTGTCGGCTGGACCGCGCCTCTTCAGGCGCTGAAGGCGGCAGTCAATGAATAACACTCCGGAGGTTCGATGAGCGGCAAGTTTGACGCGAAATCCCATGTGGCGCACATGGAAAAGGTCATGGGACTGACCATCGAGGACGACTGGCGGCCGGTGGTCGAGGCGCATATCGCCGCCACGCAGAAGGCGGCGGAACTGGTGCTTTCCTTCCCGCTGGACGAGGAAGTCGAAGCCGCGCCGGTGTTTGAACCATGACGGTTTCCAGCAAGCTCACCGCAATGACCGCGTCGGCCACCGCGGAAGCTGTCCGCTCCGGCACGACAAGCGCGGTGGACGTGGTTCGGGACTGCCTTTGGCAGATTGAGAAACTGAACCCTGTCCTCAACGCCTTTACCGATGTGACGGCGGATCGTGCCCTCACCGAGGCGGCCGGGATCGACGAGGCCGTTGCCAGCGGCGCAAACCTGCCGCTTACCGGCGTTCCCTTTGCGGTCAAGAACCTCTTCGATGTGGAAGGTGTCGTCACGCGCGCGGGTTCGAAGATCAATCTTGAGAACGCCCCGGCAAAAGCCGATGCGACGCTGATCCGCAACCTGAGCCGGGCCGGAGCCGTGCTGGTGGGCGGGCTGAACATGGGCGAATACGCCTATGACTTTACCGGCGAGAACGCCCATGACGGCAATTGCCTCAACCCGCATGATCTTTCCCGGATGTCGGGCGGTTCGTCTTCCGGCTCGGGTGCGGCGGCCGCCAGCGGCATGGTGCCGGTCACGCTCGGGTCAGACACCAACGGCTCCATCCGCGTGCCTTCGTCCTTTTGCGGCCTTTTCGGTCTGAAACCGACCTATGGCCGCCTGTCGCGCCATGGCACCTATCCCTTCGTCGGCAGCCTGGATCACCTCGGTCCGCTGGCGCGATCGGCGGAAGACCTCTCGCTTGTGTTCGATGTCCTGCAGGGCTTCGACGAGAACGACCCGGCCCAGTCGGACAGGCCGGTGCTTGCCACGCGCGCGGAGTTGGCCAAGGGCGCGAACGGTCTTCGGATCGCCATTGCCGGCGGATATTTCCGTCAGAAGCTGGAACCGGAAGCGCTGGCGGCGGTCGACAAGGTCGCCTTGGCCCTCGGGGCATCGGCGGAAATCGACATTCCGGAAGCTGCCCGGGCGCGCGCGGCGGCCTATGTGATCACGGTCGCGGAAGGGGCGAACCTGCATTTCGAGCGGATCCTCCACCGGCCCCACGATTTCGATCCGGACACGCGCGACCGTTTCCTGTCGGGGACCATGGTGCCCGCGGTCTGGGTTCAACAGGCGCAAAGGTTCCGCAGCTGGTTCCGCGCCATGATGCGGAAGATCTTCGAGCATGTGGATATCATCCTGGCGCCCGCGACCCCCTTCAGCGCCCTTCCCTCGGGCACCAGGGCCATCACGCTCGGCGGCGAGACCATGCCGGCGCGGCCGAATATCGGTCTCTTCACCCAGCCGATCTCCTTCATCGGGTTGCCGGTGGTCGCCGTTCCGGTCTGGCCGGATGGATCAAATCTGCCGATCGGCGTGCAGGTGATCGCGCCCGCATGGCGGGAGGATCTCGCGCTGCGCGTCGCCCACCAGCTTGAACGGGACGGCATCGCCGCGGCGCCGGTCGCCCGGATTTAGCACGCATTGAACACAACGAACCTTGAAGACAGGGAAAACTCATGGAGACAGCACGCTGGGCAGGCCGCAACCAGGACAAGGACAAGATCCGGCAGGATATCTGGACCGGTCTTGAAGACAACGGGATCAGCGTCGGTCCGGCCGGCAGCCGCATCCCGAATTTCGTCGGCGCGGACACGGCGGCCTATCACCTTTCCAGACTGCCGCAATGGCGGACGGCGCGGACGGTGAAGTGCAATCCGGACCCGCCGCAGATCCCGGTCCGGCTCAGAGCGCTTTATGACGGCAAGATCGTCTACGCGCCGGTGCCGGAACTGCTGAAACCCTTCCCGTTCGTCCGGCTCGATCCGGAAAAACTCGCGAAAAACGGAATCCAGTTCGAGCTGGCCGCCACCTCGCAGGGCTTCGTCGAACATGGCGAACCGGTCGAGTTCGAAGACATGGAGCCGCTGGATTTCGTCGTCGTCGGCTGCGTTGCCGTCAGCCGGGCGGGCGGACGGACCGGAAAGGGCGGTGGATTTGCCGACCTGGAACTCGGAATTTTCCGTGAGCTGTCCAAGCTGAAACCCGATACGCCGATCACAACGACGGTTCATTCCTCCCAGGTTGTCGACAACGACCAACTGGTGATGATGGCCCATGACAGCGCGCTTCATGCGATCGCCACCGAGCAGGGCCTGATCGAAACGCATACGCCTTTCCCGCAGCCCGAAGGGGTTGCCTGGGACGTGGTTCAACCGGATCAGTTCCGGGACATTCCGTTTCTTGGAAAATTGCACGACCGCATTCGCGCGCAAAGGATGAAGACCTGATGGACATCGACATTCCAGCGGTGAAGGCGGAGGTCGAGACGGTCTTTGCCGAATACGAAGACGCACTCGTGTCCAACGATGTCGCCACGCTCGACCGGCTGTTTTTCGATGCGCCGACCACCATCCGCTTTGGCGGCGGAGAGAACCTTTACGGCTATGGGGAGATCGCAGCGTTCCGCTCCGCTCGCAATGACGGAAATCTGGCGCGGCGGCTCGAGCGGACCGTGATCACCACCTATGGCACGGCCTACGCCACGGCTTCGACGCTGTTTTACCGTGACACCGCACCCGGCAAGGTCGGCCGGCAGATGCAGACCTGGATAAAAACCGATGCCGGCTGGCAGGTGGCGGCGGCCCATGTCAGCGTCATCAGCGAGACCTGATCGTCAGCGGCCCCGCAGACAACCTTTGACTTGAACAGCCCGGCAAACCGGTCTATCCGGCTTTGCAACGGTCGGATCAGGCGGCAGGACGGCATTGAACGAGATGCGCATAAAACCGAAAGCCGCAAGCCGGACCCGTGCGGAAGACATCCGCCTTCAGCTTGCCGACGAGATCGTCGAAGGCGCGCTGACACCCGGTCAGCAACTTGACGAAAAGGGCCTTGCCTGCCGCTTCGGCGTTTCCAGAACACCCATCCGCGAAGCGTTGCGGCTTCTGGAGACGAGCGGGCTGGTGGAACTGCGGCCCCACCGGGGATGTTTCGTCAAGGAGCTTTCGCCTGAATCGCTACATGAAATGTTCGTTGCCATGGCGGAGCTGGAAGCGGCCTGTGCAGGCCTGGCGGCCATTCACATGACCCGCGAGGAGCGCGGGGACCTGCAGGCGCTGCTGGAACAGCTTGCCGAGATCATGCGCTCGGGCGACCCGCAGCGCTATCATGTCCACAATGAAGACTTTCATTCCGCCATCTACAGCGGCAGCCACAACGGCTATCTGGCCTCCCTGACGCTGCAGACACGCCAGCGGCTCGCGCCGTTTCGACGGGCCCAGTTCCGCACGCTCGGACGTTTGAAGAAGTCCCAGACGGAACATGTGGGGATCGTCAACGCCATCCTGCGCGGCCAGCGGGACGAAGCCGCCAAGGCCATGCGGGATCATATCGATATCGTGGAAATCAATTTCGCCCGCTATCAGACCCAGATCGGACAGGGCGCGGCAAAGGCCGTTCCACCGGGCCAGCCGGGCGAAGCTAAATAGGCGAGCGGGCCGCTATTTTGCCGTGAATGCCGCAATTTTTCGCTCGACCTTGCGCAGATATTTTTCCCGGCTTTCGCTAGTCGAGCTGTCCATCTTGTAGTGGGCCAGATAGAGCGTCCTGCAGCCGGGCCGGCACAGAAGCCCGATGCCGCGCAGGATCGTCTTGCGCCCAGGTTCTCCCATCAGCTTGGAGACCCACCAGCTTGCCCCGCAGGTGGTGACGATGGCGATACGCCTGATGTGCTGCATGTTGGGCCGCAGGCCCTGGTCCGCCGTCGGCATTTTGAATGTCTCGTGCGGCACCCATACCCGCTCCAGCCAGCCCTTCAGCATCGCCGGCAGACCGAACCACCAGGTCGGATAGACAAAAACAATCGCCTCGCACCACATGATGTCCGCAAGGTCGTCGGCGATCGGCTCCGTGTTGGCCTGCGGCGTGTGATAGCCGCGCCTTTCCTCCGCGCTCATGACCGGATCGAAACCCTTGGCATAAAGATCCGTCAGATGCAGCTCGTGGCCTTGCTCCTCCAGGGTCTTCACCACCTTTTTGCAAAGGGCGGCGTTGAAACTTTCCTTGCAGGGGTGGCTGAAAACCACAAGAACGCGCATGGGTCTGGCCTTTGCGACACGTTATTTATTGTTCCCGCCGGGAATCGGCGGCATGAATCGTCAGGCCTGCTGCAGGCCGGGAAACAGAAAAACCTGATCGCTCGAAAAATCGTAATCGGGGTTTTCCCAGGCGATCATCTTGCCCGGATTGAGCAGGCCCTTGGGGTCCGCCTGTTTCTTGAAGGCGAGCTGGACGGCGTCGGTGCGTTTCATGCCGCCCTCCTCCAGCGTATAGCGGTGCGGGTTGAAGATCGGACAGCCGTTGTCCTCATGCAGGCGGATGATTTCGTTGAGCCGCGCTTCACTCGTATAGCGGACGATAGGCAGACCGAAGCAGGTGATGTTGCCGTCGAAGCGGACATATTCCAGATGCGCAGGCACCTCGTCGCCGAACAGCTCGTGCATCGTGCGCACACGCTCGATCTGGTCCGGGAAAGGATAAAGCACCTGCAGATAGGTTATGCTCGGATCGACCCTGAGGCCGCGCAGGGTGGTGTGGTTCCAGGCCAGCTCATAGGCCGGAGGCAGCCGGGTTCTGTCTTCCTCGCTCGCCCGATCCGAGCGGTAAAGTACCTCGCCCTTTGCCTGCCGGGCGACAAACGCCTCGAAGGCGGGCATCGCGAAAGGCGCGACCATCAGGACGGCGACCGACTGGTCCCGGCGGATGAATTTCCTGTGGCGCAGGAAATAGTCATGCGGCACAGGCGCGGCGATAGGGGCGATATTCTTCACAAGCAGCCCGTCGAGATTGGCAAGCTCGTCGGAAAACACCGCGGCGTCCATGAAGTCGTCGAAGCCGACCAGCACGTCGACCCAGTCATAAGCGGCCGTCAGCGGCATCTCGACTTCCGTGATCACGCCGTTGGTGCCGTAGGCATGCATGACCTTCTGCAGATCGTCGCCGGTCATTTCCAGAACTTGCGGCTCGGCCTCCATGGTGATGACGCGCAGCCGGATGACATTGCCCAGATCGCGCAGTCCGCCCCAGTTGATCGACCCGACGCCGCCGGACCCTCCGGCGATGAACCCGCCGATGGTCGCCGTCCGGTAAGTGGACGGGTGCATGCGCAGTTCCTGGTTCGAATGGGCGCGCGCCGCCGCGTCGATGTCCGCTATGATCGCACCGGCCTCGGCGACAACGGATCCGGGACGGATATCCCTTACCGCCGTCATTTCGGCAAGGTTCAGCACGACGCCGCGCGACAGGGGCATCGCCTGACCGTAGTTGCCGGTTCCCGCGCCGCGCGTCGTTACCGCCACACCGGCGGCGTAGCAGGCCTTCAGGACGCGGATGACCTCGGCCTCGGATTTCGGCGTCACGACCAGATCGGCGGTGACATCCTCAAGCTGCTGCTTCAGCACCGGGGAATACCAGAAGAAATCGCGGCTCTTTTGCCGGACGATCTGCGGATTGTCCTCGATCTGCAATCCTTCGAGGTCGGCTTTAAGGGCGGCGATGGCGCTCATGGTCAGGCTTGCCTTTCCTGCATCAGTGGGTCCTGCATCAGTGGGTCCTGCATCAGATGATCGAGCTCGCGGTAATCGGGCAGCGTGCTGTCGATGCTGTAGCCCTCGCGGATGACTTCGCGCGGTCCCGCCGGTCGGGAAAGCAGCTCGTTCCAGTTGCGCGCCTGGAAGAGGATCAGATCGGCGGGGGCCCCCGGGCGCAGCCGCCCGTGCGAGACATTCATGATATCCGCCGGCGTCGTCGTCACCGTGCTGACCCAGTCGGCGACCGGATGATCCAGATGAAGAATTCTGGTGGCCTGGGCATAAACCTCGACAAGATCCAGATCGCCATAGGCATAGAACGGATCGCGGGTGTTGTCGGAGGCGACGGCGACCGGTATGCCGCGCGCGCGCATCTCGTGCAGCAGCGTGACGCCCCGCCTGCGCGGCGTGCGCCCTGCCTGCCGGTCCTGGAGATACATGTTGCACATCGGCAGAGAGACGATGGCGATCCCGGCCCTGGCAAGGAGATCCAGTGTTTTTACGGCCTCTTCCTCGCCATGAACCGACAGCGAACAGCAATGACCGCAAACGATGCGGCCCTCGAAACCCACCCGGATGGCGGTTTCGGCGATATGGCGCAGGGAGTCCGCGGAGGGGTCGAGGGTCTCGTCGACGTGAAAATCGAGATCCAGGCCGCGTTCCATCGCCGCGCGGAAGACCGCTTCCAGATGCCTGTCGAGACCGGGCACCATATAGGTCACGGCGCCCATGACACCGCCGGCGGCAGCGACCCGGCCGGCGATGCCGTCGAGATATGTCCGGCCGTCCTCCATCAGGCGGTCGATGCCGAAGAGGCAGACGCCCTGCAGGTCGATCCGGCCGGCCCATTCACCGCGGATCTCCTCAAAGAGGGGCCAGGAAATCCCGTCCTGCGGCGGCAGACTGTCGAGATGGGTGCGGATCGCGGAGGTGCCGTGCGCATAGGCGGACTTGAGCGCGAATTCGATGCGGGCGCGCAGATCCTCGGCCGACCAGTTGGCGACCCTGTCCTCGCCCACGGCGCGCAAGGCGCTCTGGAAACTTCCGTCCGGATTCGACTTGCGCTGCCAGACATGGCCCTTGTCGAGATGGGTGTGCAGGTCGACAAGGGTCGGCAGGACCAGGCTGCCGTCGAGATCGAACGTGCCGTGCAGTCCCGTCGGTGTTCCGGCGGGCAGGATGCGCACCAGCTTCCCCTTCGAGATTTCCAGATCGGCCGCGACCATGTCTTCCGGTTTCAGGCCGTCATTGCCGGCAATCAGGCAGGCAGGGACCGTCGCGTTTTTCAGATAACCGGATCCGTGAAGCCCGGCCTTGAGGATGTGGCCCATTCAGAGCTCCCGCTTCAGGGCGCTCTCGTGCCACTTTCTCAGGAGCAGATGCGACAGAAGGTTCATGGTGAGGAAGATCAGGATTCCGGTCACGGAGATCATCAGCAGGGCGGCGAACATGCGCGGCATGTTGAGCCGGTAGCTGGCCTCCAGGATCTGGTTGGCGAGGCCGGAGCCGGAGCCCGCCGAGCCCGCCACGAACTCCGCCACGATCGCGCCGATGAGCGACAGGCCGCCGGCGATCTTCAGACCGCCGAGAAAATACGGCATCGCCGCCGGCAGGCGCAGGTAGCGCAGCGTCTGCCAGCGGCTGGCGCCATAGAGCTGGAAGAGATTGCGCAGGTTGTGATCGGCCGAATTGAGCCCCAGAACCGTGTTGGAGAGGATCGGGAAGAAGGCCACGATCCAGGCGCAGATCAGCAGGCTGGCGGAGAGCGAATCCACATAGATCAGGATCAGCGGCGCGATCGCGATGATCGGCGTGACCTGCAGGATGACCGCGAAGGGAAAGAAGGAGATTTCGATCCATTTCGACTGGGTGAACAGCACCGCGAGCCCGAGGCCGCCGGCGGTGGCGATGAAAAGCGCGCCGAAGGTGATCTTCAGCGTGTTGAGAAGCGCGACCGACAGGATCGGCCAGTCGGTGAGCAGTGTCTCGAACACCAGGCCGGGCCTGGGCAGGATATAGTGGGGAATTTCGTTCCAGACGCAGATCCGGTCCCACAGCCAGATCGACAGAACCAGGATGACGAGCGGCACCACCCACCGGCCGACCGACTCGACCCGGGCGGCGCGAACGCGCTTCAGCTCTTCCGCGTCAAGAGGGGCCGCGTCGAGAGGCGCGGCATAGGTGTCTCCGGCCGGAGCGGCTTTGCCGGTCAGCGCGACGGTCATGAATTTCCCCTCTTCCGGAAACCTGCGCGGGTGTGCATCACATGTCGTCTCCCGCATCCATGGCCGCGTGCAGGGCCTGCGACACCTCGCGGCAGAAGCCGCTATAGACGGTGGAGGTGCGGAAGCTCTCGTCGCGCGGATAAGGCGCGTCGATCGCCATGTCATTGACCACCCGTCCGGGCCGGGCCGCCATGACGACGATGCGGTCGGACAGATAGACGGATTCGAACACCGAATGGGTGACGAAGACGACCGTCCAGCCGAAGGTCTCCCAAAGGTGGAGGAGATCGTTGTTCAGCTTGAAGCGGGTGATTTCATCAAGCGCGGCGAAAGGTTCGTCCATGAGCAGCAGTTTCGGCTTGGTCACCAGCGCCCGTGCGATGGAGACACGCATCTTCATGCCGCCAGACAGTTCGCGCGGATAGCTTTTGGAGAACTCCGCCAGCCCGACCATTTCCAGCGCTTCCATGACGCTGTCATGGGCCTGCCGTTGCGAGATGCCCTTGAGGCGCAGCGGCAGCCAGACATTGGCGAACACCGTCGCCCAGGGCATCAGCGTCGGTTCCTGGAAGACGAAGGAGAGTTCGTGCTCCGTGGCGCTCGCCGTTTCCTGGGGCCAGTCCACGCGGCCGGTGCTCGGTCCGGTGAGACCGGTGATGATCCTCAGGGCCGTCGACTTGCCGCAGCCCGACGGCCCGAGCAGGGAGACGAACTCCCCCTGGCGGATATCGAGCGACATGTTGTTGAGCGCCACCGTGCCGTTGGAAAAGGTCTTGGAGATGCCCTTCAGCGATACGATCGCCGGGTTTGGATCAGTCTGCATTTTCGTTTGCGCCATGGCCGTCATTGATTGCGTTTCCGGTATTTTATAGCGTGTCGCGTTTAAGCGGATTCATGGTTTCAGGAAGACGCCCCAGGCAGCGTTTGCATTGCAAATGCGTTCGGGCGATTTCCTGAATTCAATTTAACGCGACACGCTTCAGGTCCCGGCATCAAGTTTCCGGGGAGTGTTTTTCCGGGTTTCAGATTCCGGCCATGGTTGCATGTTTTCCGGCTGCCGCGAAACGGTGCCGATCCTGTTCGCCAGTTAATTACCGGAGAGCTTTTTCTTCAGATCGAGGCCGACGCCGTTGTTCACGAAATCCAGCGTGTAGGATTTGGTGTAATCGATATCGGACTTGACGACGCCGGCCTTGACCATCTTGTCGAAGAAGGACTTCTGGCGTTCGTCGGTCATGGCGCCGATGCCCATGGTCAGCGTGTCGCCGCTGTCGACGATGCCGTATTCCTTGAGCTTTTCGATGGAAAAGGCGAGCTGGCCGTCGGACATGCCCGGGTTGTCCTTCTTGATCAGCTCAAGCGCCTTGGAATTGTCGCCGTAGAGGAAATTGACCCAGCCGATGGTCGAGCCCTCGACGAAGCACTTGACCGCTTCCGGCTTGCTCTCGATCAGATCCGCACGCGTTTCGACGGTTGTGGCATAGGTGTTGTAGCCATAGTCGGCGATCAGGAAGATGTTCGGCGTGAAGCCGCCCTCGGTCTCGACGGCAAAGGGCTCGGAGGTCACGTAGCCCTGCTGGCCGATCTGCTTGTCGGCCAGGAACGGCGCGGAATTGTAGGTGTAGGGGCGGACCTGCTCGTCGGTGAAACCGAATTCGGCCTTCATCCACTGGTAGAAGGAGTTCAGGCCACCCTTGCCGAGCAGCAGCTTGATGCCCTTGAGGCTGTCCCAGGTGTCCAGGCCCTCGCCCGGATGGGTCATCAGAATCTGCGGCTCTTTCTGGAAATGCGCGGCGACGACGACGGTCGGGATGCCCTGCTCGACGGCAGAGAAGGCCTGCAGCATGTTGCCGCCCATCAGGAAGTCGATCTTGCCTGCCGGCAGCAGGATGCGGTTGTTGGCCTGCGGTCCGCCCGGCTTGATTTCAACCTCGAGGCCGCAGGCCTCATAGGTGCCGTCCGCAAGTGCCTGATAATAGCCGCCATGCTCGGCCTGGGCGACCCAGTTCGTACCGAAGGTGACCTTTTCCAGTGCATGCGCACTCGTGGATGCCACAAACGCAAGCGCCGCAATTCCGATTTTCCGTGAAACTGTCATGTATCCGCCTTCCCTTATCTTTTCATACACCGCGCAGGTCAATCCGCCCGCAACGGGCCGAATGCTCTGCCGCTGTGCCTCGATAAGGCCCTGTGAGCGGAACAGGCAATAAAGCGGATCCGGTATTATCCTTCGCCCGCCAGAATTCTCGCCAGCGTCGCCGGACGCCGGTAGCGGAGAGACAATTGCACAGGAGCGGGACCGTGTCAGCATAAAAAATAGACATGCTTGAAATTTTAGCAAAAGCATCCAAAATACGCAGCGGGGGAAATTGCCCAACCGGCAAGCGCAGGATAGGTTTGCGCAAAAGCTCTCAGATATTAGCTGCCTTTCACGACGGGAATATGAAAATTGACACGCGCCCACACGCCCGCCGGCATCCGCCCGCCCTTCGCCCGCTACAGCCACGCCATCGAGGTTCCGCCCGACCACCGGCTGCTGTTCGCCTCCGGCCAGCTCGGCATTGCCGCCGACGACACGGTCCCCGCTGACGCGGAGGGCCAGACGCGGCTGTGTTTCGACAATATCTCCGCCATCCTGGACGAAGCGGGCATGACGCTTGCCGACGTGGTGCGCATCAACGCCTATGTGAGCGACCGCGCCCATCTTCCCGGTTACATGAAGGTGCGCGACAGCTATATTTCCGACCCGCCGCCGGCCTCCACGCTGATGATCGTCTCCGGCTTCGCGCGCGCGGAATTCGTCGTCGAGGTGGAAGTCATCGCCGCCGCGCCATAACACCTGACAGCCCCTGCCCCAAACCGGGCCGAGCCTGGCCGGACCGAATTACCCGAAGGACCATCCGATGCTGCCGACACCCTATTGGCATGAAATGACGACGACCGATTTTCGCGGGACCGACGTGGAGAACTGGATCGCGGTGATGCCGGTCGCGGCGATCGAACAGCATGGTCCGCACCTGCCGGTGTTCACCGACACCGCCATTGCGGAAGGCCAGATCCGCCGCGTCGTGGAGCTGCTGCCGGAAGACCTTCCGGCGACCTTCCTGCCGGTGCAGGCGGTGGGCAAATCCAACGAGCATATCTCCTCGCCCGGCACGCTGACGCTGACCTGGGAGACGGCCATAAAGGCCTGGCTGGAGATCGGCGAGAGCGTTCAGCGCGCCGGCATCCGCAAGCTGGTGATCGTCAATTCCCACGGCGGCAACGTGCCGTTGATCGACATCGTGACGCGCGAATTGCGCGTGCGCCATTCCATGCTGGCCTCCGGCACCGCCTGGGCCCGCTTCGGCCAGCCGGAGGGGGTATTCTCCTCCGAGGAACTCACCTACGGCATCCACGGCGGCGACGTCGAAACCTCGATCATGCTGCATCTCCACCCGGAACTGGTGCGCATGGAGCGCGCCGAGGACTTCCGCTCCAACCAGCACGCCTTCGTGGAAGACTTCACCCACCTGCGCGCCCACGGCCAGCATCAGTTCGGCTGGAAAGCCCAGGACCTCAACCCCGCCGGCGCCATCGGCAACGCCTCCCTGGCCACCGCCGACAAGGGCCGCCAGTCGCTGGACCACGCCGCGCACGGCTTCATCGAGCTGCTGAAGGATGTGGACGGGTTCGACATGGGGAGATTGTGGGCGCAGGAGTAAGGGCTTTCGGGCTCAGGACAGCACGGGAAAAGTCCGCCGCCGGGAGCGTTGCCCCATTCCTCCCGGCAAGCCAGCGCATAAGCGCGCGCTTATGCGCGCCCGAATAAGCGCAAGAACAATGGTTTCGGCGAAAGAGAACCTCCAGATCGAGGTCATCGGGCCGTTTCATGCCGAAGCGCCCGGGAACGCGTCACTCGAACGCGTCACTCAAAGGAGATCGTCATGCGTAAGTTCATTTTTCTCGCCACTCTTCTGTCCGCAACCTCCGCATTCGCCTCGGGCGATGTGCCGGCCGAACTGAAGGTCGGGACCGGCCTCGGCACGAGCCTGCAGCAGGTCACCGAAACCCTCACCAGCCAGGGATACGAGGTCCGCAAGTCCGAAATGGAAGACGGCAAGATCGAGGTTTACTTCGTCAAGGGAACCGCGAAGGGCGAAATCTATGTGGATGCCCAGACCGGCAAGGTCACGAAAGTGGACATGAAGTGAGGTCGCCATGGCTCCGGCTTCCGAAGCTTTCAAAGGGCGCTCCGGCGCCCGCACCTTCGCGGTCTGGGATCCGCTGGTCCGGCTGGTTCACTGGTGCCTCGCACTGGCAATCCTGCTCAACGGCGCCATTCTCGACGGGGACAGCCCGTTGCACGAGATCGTCGGCTACATGGCGTTCGCCCTTGTCGCGACCCGGGTTGTCTGGGGACTGATCGGCACCGGCCCGGCCCGTTTCGCGGCGTTTCCCCCCAACCCGGCGGCGGCGCTCCGCCATCTGCGGCTGATGGTCTGCGGCAAGGGGCCCGTTCACCTGTCGCACAATCCGCTCGGCGCGCTGATGGCCTATAACATCTGGGCAACCGTCCTCGTCCTCGTGGCGACCGGCTACCTGATGGGCACGCTGCGTTTTTTCGGATCAAAATGGCTGGAGGAAGCCCACGAGATGGCGTTCAACTGGCTGCTCGTGAGCGTGGCGCTTCACATTTGCGGCGTGGCGTTCGATAGTTGGCGGACGCGCGTCGCGCTCGTCCCGGCGATGATCACGGGGCGCAAGACAGTGCCCGGGGACCGATCCGTTCAATGACCAGCCTCAATTTCCCGAAAAACGCCAATGAGCGGCGGGCCTTCACGCTCGCCGCCATCATTCTTCTGCAGGCGTTATGCGCCTTCTTTTTTGTCGGCGATGTCTTTGTCGACATGACCGAGGGAGGGCATCTCGACGACATCCACATGGCCCTGGAGGCCCTGGCGGCCCTGGCGCTGATCTGCGGGGTCATCTACCTGATGCTGGAGCTGAGACAGCTTCTCAGGAGGTTTTCCTCGATGGCGACGGGCCTGCGCGCGGCCAGGGGAGAAATGACGCAGCTCATCGACAGTTTCTTCGACAGCTGGGATCTCACCCCGTCGGAGCGCGACGTCGCCCTTCTGGTCCTCAAAGGCTTCGACAACGAGGACATCGCCCGCCTGCGCGGCACCGCCGCCGGCACGGTCCGCGCGCAAACGGCGAAGATCTATTCAAAGGCAAACGTCGAAGGCCGCTCCCATCTCTTCAGCATCTTCATGGAAGAACTGTTCTCGGATCATCTGGGGGAAGGCGGGAAAATGGCGAAGGCGGGCGGGAATGTCTAGCGGGGTGCCGTTGCCGGAAATGCCGGGCGAGGGGTGGGCCCGCAAAGGTGGGAGACGGATGCCAGCCGCGTTGCCAGAGACGGTATCAATTGGTTCGTTTAGCCGGGGGGGCAAGGAGGCGGAAACGGGAATGGGACGCCCTTGCCTTTCCGGGCTTGCATAGCAGCAATTTCACGAACCACCGCCCTCACCACGCCCCTTGAGCGCCGGAAAGCCTTCATACCACGCACCGTGATCGCCCGCGTGGTTGTCGAAGCCCGGTTTTGTCAGCAGGCCAACCGGCGCGGCGTAGCTGTCGATGCGGCGCTCGGGAGCCTCGCGCCAGTTGACGTTGACCGCCCAGAGCTTGGGGAAGAACCAGAGCGAATTATACGGCAGATGATCATGGATCCACCACGCCAGCCGCCGCCAGTCGCCTTCCTCGCTGTGACGGTCCCAGACCCAGGGAACGGCAATGCAGGCGGTCGCCCCCAGACGGCCCTCGCCGTCGCGGTAGTCCCAGATGTGATGAGCATGATTGGCCTCGTTGCGGGCGCAATTGAGGTCGTTCTCGTTGCCGAATCCGTTGACCTCCGGCGAGCGGTAGGCGGAGCGGATGGCGACATGCCCGAAGGCGGCCCGCAGCGGCTCCAACAGCTCTTCGCACAGCTTCGTGCCCGCCTCGATGGCGACATCGGGATGATGCGGAATGTTGGGGATGCCATAAAAATTCGAGATTTCCGAATAGAGAAAATCCCGCATGAAGAAGTTTTCGGACAGGCGCACCCGGCCGAGGTTTTCAAGGGAATTCATGGATCCGGGTTGGCGCATGGGGGCTCCTTTTAAAAAGATCTTGAAACATCAATTCCGGTGCCGGTTCCCCGAAAAGGACTTTCCAAACGGCCCTCAGACCGACGACGCAATTTGGGCCTCACCGAAGTCATCCCGGCCAAGCGCAGCGCGAGCCGGGACCGGAGAGCCACAAGCCGCAGCCCTTGAAAACTGTCTATCGACAGACCTCGGCCCACCGATCCCGGATCTTCGCTGCGCTGCGTCCGGGACGACGCACTGGAGACCTGTCAAAAAATTGAGGACCGGCAATAACAATCCTCTTTCCCCTCCCCCGGTCCTGCCATGGCCCAACCATGGCATCCATGCCGTTGCGGGTCAAAAATCTCAGGCCTGACTTGGAGCACCGGCACGGCATGGATCACCGGGTTAGGCCCGGTGATGACCCCGGTGTGGGGCAGTTTCATCGCGCCTATCCAACGTTTCGCGCGCACCGGAACCCCGCGCCTTCAAAGGCCATCGAACCAACCTTTGTTGATCGTCACCGCCTCGATCATTTCAGTCTTCATACCAAGATCGTATCGCTTGAGCAGATCGCAAAGGCGGTCGCCGTCGATCAGGTCGATGGTTCCGTCTCGGTTGCCCGGATCGTTGCTGGGCTATGTAGAACCGCTTTACCTCGGACAGACCTTTGATCTCAATCACCCACTTTAAGGCTTCTGAATGGCTGCTGACGACGATTGAAGCCGGTAAACAAATCGGCGGGTCTGCATCTATTCCGGCTCTTCACTTGAGCGGCATAGCAGTGCGATCAACCGAGCAATGCCAATTCTTTGAAGCCAAGCTCCAATCGTCATCCCAAATTCCAAGTTGGGATGCGCCATGTCGAGGACCTGATCCAATCGCGCCCGGAAAAAATCCCGCTGTCCTGTCTCAACCGGGTCATTAAGCTTCATGGCCGACACGCCCCCCTTTAAACACATCATCAAAGGGCATGAATCACGACCAAAACGCCGTGTAAAATCGCAAGGAAATCGACGTAATCAGGCTAAAATCTTGCAAAACAACAACCGAAAACAGCGCTAAAGAGGAACAAAATCAGTGGCTTGCGGATTCTTCACGGGCGCCGGGTCTTGCTCGCGGATCGGGCAAGATGCTTGGCGTATAATCAGGTTTGTTTTCCGTAAATGAATTTAAATTTTTCACCACCTATGTACGCAGCACCATTCCCGCTTTTATAGTTCTTTTCGATATTGAACCAGAAAGTTCCTTCGTTGCCATCTGTGCATTTAAAGTCACCTTTGCCGTATCCACTTGCTAAGTCATTGACGGAGTCAAATCTACCGTTACATTTTCGGTTTTTGTTGCTCTCAATATTAAATTTGCCGGCTTGAAACCCGAGTGCGCTACCTTTGAAAATTTCAGTTCCACTGGCGTTGGTTCCTGTGATTTCATATTGGTTCTTGCAGCCAGAAAGGGCAAACGAAGTGACTAAAACCAATACAAGAAATCTCATTGTCATTTATCCTTATTTTTGAATCTAAACGGCATCCTTTTATAGTATTTTCACTGTGAGTGGAATCTTTAGCTGACATCCCCAGAAGTGCTCTCATTATGAAGTTTGATTTGCATATTGTTCTCCGTACGCCCCTTCATATTCCCACAATGCGCCGATCAATCCGGCCAAGCGCTGCCAGTCTGTAATCGCTGCGTGATGGACAACTGTCGGCGTTGTTAGTGCTTCACGCAGACCGAATGCCCGGTCATTGTCCGCACGTGCTGTCGCGATTGCGTAGCGGAAAACCTGACCAATTGCCGCCCACAGTCGGCGAACGATCTCATAATTTCCTTGCGATTCCACTTTGCGCAAAGACACCAGAATTTCAGCAGCAGTAATGTTAGTGATCGGCCTATGCCCTAGATCGGGCCTTGCCAAGTCCAGCAGCCAACGCTTTTTGTGAGAGTTGTTTCCGCCAGCTCGTCCCTAGTCACCTTTGCCAAAAGTTCGTCTGCGACAACATTAAACGTGTTTCCACTAGGGTACGGACCCAGTGCGGGCGATTTCTGCTTGCGTCCAAATCTGTATGCCAAACGCCAAAGCTGCGTACCTGTTGGCTTGATCAGGAGATACAGCCCCACCCCGTCACTGATCTTCTTTTCTTTCTCTCACTGCTTCAGGCGGCGAATTGAGCATCGGATAGAGGCAAATGTTGGTCTCGCTCCGTCCTAAGACCAACTCATCGCAGGTCAAAATGGGCTTCAGATCGACAATAGTACCAACACACCCCACCGGACAACACCGGACACCACAAACAAAAAAAGCCCCGGCGAACCGGAGCTTTTTTGAGTGTTTCGGACTTTGGCAGTCCGTCCGAAACCGGAATTTGGTGCCCAGGAGAGGACTCGAACCTCCACGCCCTTTCGAGCACTAGCACCTGAAGCTAGCGCGTCTACCAATTCCGCCACCTGGGCTGTGAGGGGGGCTTGTAAGGGGGAGGTTACGGGTTGTCAATCATGGAATGCTACTTTTTGCGCTCATTGCTCCCAAGGTCATGGCCGGCCCTTCACACACCGGCTGCAAAGGGCTAAGAGACTGGTGAGAGCCGGGCGAACGCCCGGGGCAGGACAGTTCATTTTCGGCGCGACAGAAGGCATTTCACGATGTCCACTTCCCTTAACGGCAAACTCGTCACGGTTTTCGGCGGCTCGGGCTTTCTCGGCCGCCATATCGTCCAGGCACTGGCCAGGCGCGGCTACCGGGTGCGGGTGGCCGTGCGGCGGCCGGATCTGGCGACGCACCTGCAGCCGCTCGGCATGCCGGGGCAGATCATGGCGGTGCAGGCGAACCTGCGCTACCGCTGGTCCGTCGACCGGGCGGTTCTGGGCGCGGACGCCGTCGTCAACGCGGTCGGCATTCTGGCGCCTTCCGGCAAACAGACCTTCGACGCGGTGCAGGCCTTCGGCCCGCGCGCCATCGCCGAGGCGGCCCGCGCGGCGGGTCTTGCCGGCATCACGCATATCTCCGCCATCGGCGCGGACGCGGAGAGTTCCTCCGCCTATGCCCGCTCCAAGGCGGCGGGCGAGGCCGGCGTGCTGGAGACCCTGCCCGGCAGCGTCATCCTGCGGCCGTCGATCGTCTTCGGACCGGAAGACGAGTTCTTCAACAAATTCGCCGGCATGGCGCGCTTTTCGCCGGTGCTGCCGCTGATCGGCGGCGGCGAGACGAAGTTCCAGCCGGTCTATGTGTGCGATGTCGCCGAAGCGGCGGCGCGTGCCGTCGACGGCGATCTGGCCGCCGGCGCGGTCTATGAGCTCGGCGGGCCCGAGATCAAGAGCTTCCGCGAGTGCCTGGAAGAAACGCTCGAGGTCACCCGCCGCACGCGCACGCTGCTGCCGATCCCCTTCCCCGTAGCCTCGGCCATGGGCAAGGTCTTGCAGATGTTCCCGATGGCGCCGTTCACCGCCGACCAGGTGGAGCTGCTGAAGACCGACAATGTCGTCTCTTCGGCGGCAAAGGCGGACGGCCGCACCCTGGACGGCCTCGGCATCGCCCAGGCGACGCTCGCCGCCGTGCTGCCGACCTATCTGGAACGCTACCGCGAACACGGCCAGTACGACGCGCACCGCCCGGCTTGAAGCGGTCTGCTCGCGGCCGCCTGCCGGTGGTCGCCCCACCTTCCATTGCCACCTCCTCGGTGTCATTCCCGACTTGATCGGGGATCCATTGGTTTCCAGAGCCTATGCTTTTTTGGAAAAGCGCGCGGATAGGCCCTGCACCTTACGAGGTTTTTCCTTTGCGGAAGCGTGGATCGGGTCCCCGATCAGGTCGGGGATGACGCTGAAAGTGAGGCGAGGCGGTGCCACCTCCTTCCGCTGTCCCGGACTTGATCCGGGACCCGCGCAGCGTTTCGGGTGCGGCCGGGGTTTGAGACCCGGATACCGCTGCGCGGTGTACCCCCTTCCCTAACCCTTCCCCACAAGGGGGAAGGGAATCAGGCCGCGGCGGTTGTGGGGCAGTATTGCCTCGCCAACCCACCTCCCGGTGGTCATCCCCGACCTGATCGGGGATCCATTGCTTTCCAGAGCCTATGCTTTTTTGGAAAAGCGCGCGGAAAGGCCCTGCGCCTTGCGGGGGGTCTCGTTTGCGGAAGCGTGGATCGGGTCCCCGATCAAGTCGGGGATGACGCTGAGTGTGAGACGATGCGGTGCCACCTCCTTCCGCTGTCCCGGACTTGATCCGGGACCCGCGCGGTGCTTGGGGTGCGGCCGGGGGTTTGAGACCCGGATACCGCTGCGCGGGTTACCCCCTTCCCTAACCCTTCCCTGGCCCTTCCCCACAAGGGGGAAGGGAATCAGGCTACGGCGGGCGGCAGCGCCTCCCGCAACCACCTCCGGGAGTCATCCCCGACCTGATCGGGGATCCATTGGTTTCCAGAGCCGATGCTTTTTTGGAAAAGCACGCGGATTGGCCCTGCGCCTTGCGGGGGGTCTCGTTTGCGGAAGCGTGGATTGGATCCCCGATCAAGTCGGGGATGACGCTGAGTGTGAGGCGGGGCGGTGCCACCTCCTTCCGCTGTCCCGGACTTGATCCGGGACCCGTGCAATGCTTGGGGTGAGGCCGGGGGTTCGAGACCCGGATACCGCTAGCGCGGGTTACCCCCTTCCCTGGCCCTTCCCCACAAGGGGGAAGGGGATCAGGCCGCGGCGGGCGCCTCCCGCAACCACCTCCGGGAGTCATCCCCGACCTGATCGGGGATCCATTGGTTTCCAGAGCCTATGCTTTTTTGGAAAAGCACGCGGATAGGCCCTGCGCCTTGCGGGGGGTCTCGTTTGTGGAAGCGTGGATTGGGTCCCCGATCAAGTCGGGGATGACGCTGAGTGTGAGGCGGGGCGGTGCCACCTCCTTCCGCTGTCCCGGACTTGATCCGGGACCCGCGCGGTGCTTGGGGTGAGGCCGGGGGTTTGAGACTCGGGCCGGATACCGCTGCGCGGTGTACCCCCTTCCCTGACCCTTCCCTGGCCCTTCCCCACAAGGGGGAAGGGGATCAGGCCGCGGCGGGTGGCAGTGCTTCGAGGAAATTCAGGGCTGGCAATTCGGTCCGTTTTGGGATGGGATGACATCGGTTCTTTTGCCGAGGGGCGCCGATGTCATTTGCCGCGAAATTCACTCTGCTGTTTGTGGTGTTTGTCGACATGCTGGGCCAGGGGCTGGTGTTTCCGATCCTCAACGGGCTGATCATGGACACCGGTTCGCCGATGCTGGCGCGCGATACGTCGGAGGCGGCGCGGCATTTCGACTACGGGCTGATCATCGGCGTGTTCTTCCTGTGCTGGTTTTTCGGCGCGCCCTATGTCTCCAAGCTCTCCGACGTGATCGGCCGCAGGAACGCCATCCTGATCTGCCTCTTCGGGGCGCTCGGCGGTTATGCGCTGTCCATCTTGGCGCTCTACCTGAACAGCTTCGCGCTGCTCATCGTGGGGCGGGCGATCACCGGGCTGACCGCCGGCAACCAGCCGATCGCCCAGGCCGCGATGATCGACGCCAGCAGCGACGACGAAGACCGCAACCGCAACATGGGCTACATCATCACCGGCATCAGCTTCGGGCTGGTCGGCGGGCCGATCATCGGCGGCTTTCTGTCGGATCCCGCTTTCGCGGGCAGTATCGCCAGCGTGAAGCTGCCGTTCCTTGCGTGTTTCGCGCTCGTGGGAGTGGCCATAATCCTGGTGCTCGCAGCCTTCCGCGACAAACACGACAGGCAGGCGGACCGGCCGCCCTTCGTCTTCCGTCCGGCGGAAATCGTCGAGCTGTTGTGGCAGATCAGGAAGTATCCGAAGGTGATGCGGCTGACGGCGGTGTTCGTGCTGTTTCAGTTCGCCAACATGTCGTTCTACATCTTCGTCGACAATTATCTCAGCAGCCGCTTCGGCTATGGCACGCTGGGTGGCTCGATGGTGATGCTGACAATCGGCGTGGCGCTGGCCTTTTCCAGCACCTTCCTGGTGGTGCCGGCGCAAAAGCGCTTCAGCAAGGAGGCGATCCTGACGGTGACCTTTGTGGTGTGGGCCGTCTCCGCCGCCGCCTTCCTGGCATCGCCCGTGGCGATCCTCACCTTCATTCCGGTGTTCTGCTTCTATTTCGTCTTCGGCATCGCCTATCCGACCTTTCTCGGGCTGTATTCGGCGTCCGTCGACGATAGCGAACAGGGCTGGGTGATGGGCGTGGCCATCGCCGTCTTCACCCTGGATGCGGGCGTGGTGTCACTGCTCGGCGGCGACCTGATCGGCCTGGACCTCGACCTGCCCTTCTACGGCGTCATCGCGGTCTCGATCGCGGCGCTCGCCGTGATGTTCCTGGCCTGGAACAAGCCGGACATCAAGGCGCTGACGCGCAGGTCCGGCGGCTGACGGATCAGCCGCCGGCAAGTCCGTCATTTGTGCCAGTAGTCGGCTCCGAGCCGGTCGTGATGCAGCTCGCGGTAGCCGAACTCCGTGCGGACCAGGCCGATGTCCTTCAGGTCGTCCGCCGTCAGATGAGACAAAGCCCTGGCAGTCGCCCTGCGGCGGAAATAGCGCCGCAGTTCGGAGGCCAATACACCAAGGGCGGACACCAGAAGGCCAGACACCAAAAGACTGCGGCTGCGCGCGCGGCGGTGGAATACAGTATCGATCTCAACGCTCATCTCACTTCTCCCGGAGCATTCCGGCGCGGGCCGGAGGCTCTCACATTTTCAAACCGGCCAACTCCGCAACCTTCATGGAGGATCGATGAAAGCAGGGCGGGACGGTAGTTACCCGATTTCTTCTTTCGATCTTCGGGGACAAAAAGAGAATGACAGGCCAATCCTGACAGCAGGGAGTCAGGTTTGATCTCGTTATGTTCGCGGGATATGCTTTTTTTCGAGATTCTCTCCCATGGGGCCATCCGATGAACCCGATTGAACGCGCGCTCGGCATCCTGCTGCTGTTGACAGGCGGCAAACTCATACCGGCGACGGTGCTGGCGGAGCGCTTCCAGGTGTCGCTCAGGACGATCTACCGCGATATCGACCGGCTGATCGCCCTCGGCGTTCCTGTTGACGCGGAACGGGGCGCGGAAGGCGGCTACCGGCTGGCCAGCGGCTACCTGCAGCCGCCCGTCGCCCTGACCCGCAACGAGACCGCGGCGCTGCTGGCCGCCATGGCCATGGTGCGCGCCAGCCGGATGGTGCCGCTGGCGGCGGACCTCGCCTCGGCGGAACAGAAGCTGCTCGCCTCGCTGCCGAAAGGCGTCCACGGGCTGTTCAAGGATGCGGAACGGATTGTCGGCATCGAGCCGATCCCGCCGGACATCTTCCATTCCGGCACCAAGGCGGAGCCGAGCGGGGACTGGCAAAAGGCGCTGGACGGTTTCATGGCCGGCATCCTGGACGGCAAGCGCGTGCGGTTCGAGCATGTGAACCCCTCCCGCAAGACCGTGAAGGCCCATGACGTCGAACCGCGCGGCGTCATGTTCGACCGGGATCACTGGTATCTTGCCGGACGCTGCGTGGACACGGATCTTGTCAAGGTCTACCGGGCCGACCGGGTGCGCGGCCTTGAAATCAGCGGGCTTTTCTTCCGGCCCGACAAGGACTTTTCCATCCAGAGCCTGCTCGGCGGGACGTGGCTCTCACGCGCGATGCGCCGCTGGGAACAGCAAGAGGAGATCGCCAAGATCCTGATCACCTCCCGCCAGGCCCAGAAGCTGAGCACCGACTGGTATTACCGCCACGCGGTGTTCACCCCGGCGGAGGAGGGCAAGGTGCTGATCAGCATTCCGTCGACGGAACCGGCGCGTATCCTGCCGCTGGTCCGCTGGCTCGGCCCGGGCGCCGAACTCATCGGGCCGGACGGCCTGCGGCGGGAACTGGCGCAGGAATTGGCGGAGCTGACGGCGCTCTATGGCGCCGGGCCGCCGCTGGAACGCTCAGCCTAGAAAATAAAGTCCGGCAAATCCGGCAAGGCCGACAAAGATCCGCCACCAGGCGAAGGGCGCAAAGCCGTGCCTGGAGACGAAGTCCAGCAGGCCCTTGACCACAAAGACGGCGGAAATGAACGACGCGACGAAGCCGATGGTGATGATCACCGCGTCGTCCATCGAAAGCACGTTGCGGTTCTTGTAAAGATCGTAGGCGAAGGCCCCGGCCATGGTGGGCATGGCCAGGAAGAACGAGAACTCCGCAGCCGAGCGCTTGTCGGTTCCCATCAGGAGGGCACCGGCGATGGTCGCGCCGGAGCGGGAGACGCCCGGCACCATGGCGAGACACTGGAAGAAGCCGATCGTCAGGCACAGCGACAGCGGGTAGTCCATGACGTTTGTATAGCGCGGCTTGAGGGGCAGCCGGTCGATCCACAGCAGAATGACGCCGCCGATCAGCAGCGTGGAGCAGATCAGCGCCGGGCTCTCGAACAGGACTTCCTTGATGAAGCTGTGCAGCATCACGCCGATCACGGCCGCCGGCAGAAAGGCGATCAGGATACCGGCGACGAAGCGGCGGCTGGTGGGATCGCTGGGCAGGGTGATGAACAGGTTCCAGAGCCGGGCGAAATAAACCGACAGGATCGCCAGAATGGCGCCGAGTTGGATCAGCACCTCGAAGGTCTTGCCGGTGCTCTCGAAGCCGAGAAAATGTCCGAGGAGAAGTATGTGGCCGGTGGAAGATACCGGAATGAACTCTGTCAGTCCTTCGACAATCCCCAGAATAAGAGCGTGTACAATCGTCTGACCGTCCATTGCCTGTCGTTTCTCCAAAACGGCTTGATAGAATCCGCGACGCGAATCCGGATGCCGCCTATTTGACGGTGCAATCGCGGGTCGTCAAACCCTTGATAACCATATCTGAGTCAAACTCACCGATAATACGGTGTTCCCATCCGGCGAATGCGCCGCGTTGCGCGGTCCCGCGGGCAAGCGCAGCACGCCGTTTCGGACTTTTTTATGAAGGCGTGACCTAGTCTCGCCACAGTTCAGGCTCTAAACCGCTAAATGCTCACGCTTTACCATCATCCGTTCTCGCCGTCGTCCCGGTTCGTGCGACTCATCCTCAGTGAATACGGGGCCGCGTTCGAGGAGCACCACATCAACCCCTGGGAACGGACGCAGCAGCTTCTCATGCTGAACGCGGCCGGCACGGTTCCGGTCCTGGTGGAAAACGAAGGTCCCTCGATCTGCGGTCCGGGTCCGATCATGGAATATCTCGACGAAACCCGTGGGTATGCGGTCGCCGACAAACGCCTCATGCCCGATCATCCGGACGCCAGAGCCGAAACGCGGCGGCTGGTGGAGTGGAGCCTCACCAAATTCGATCAGGAAGTGGTCGGTCACCTGGTGCGCGAGCGCATCTACAAGCAGATCATGCCGAAATCCGTCGGTGGCGGTGAACCGGATTCCGCCGCGCTCCGGGTCGCCAGGGCCAACATCCACCACCATCTGAAATATTTCGCCTATCTCGTCGCCGCCCGCCGCTGGCTGGCCGGGGACCGGTTGTCCTTCGCCGACTTCGCCCTCGCCGCCTGCCTGTCCTGCGCCGATTATCTGGGGGAAGTCTCCTGGAGCGACGAGGAAGACATCAGAAGCTGGTACGCCCGGGTGAAATCGCGCCCCAGCATGCGCCCGCTTCTGGGCGAGAAGGTGCTGGGCATGCCGCCCGCCCAAACCTACGCGGATCTGGATTTTTAGGCTGTCGAGCCATAGGGTCGGGAGCGGACCCCGCTTCCAGGTCCGTGACCCAACACGCGCTGCAGACAGTCTTGGATAAAAAAAAACGACACCTCCTGACCGCATTTGCCGAGAAGGCATCCGGCCTCGGCTTCGACGATGTCAGGATCGCGCCGGCCGACGGCATCCCGGAGGCCGGGGACCGTCTGCGCCGCTTTCTCGACAAGGGCTATCACGGCACCATGGGCTGGATGGCCGAAACTGCGGAGCGCCGTTCAGCGCCGGTCAACCTGTGGCCGGAGGTCAAATCGGTCATCATGCTGGCCATGAACTACGGACCGGACGCGGCGCCCGAAAATCATCCGCTTGCCCATCTGCAGGACAGGAGCAGCGGCGGAATATCGGTCTATGCCCGCCATCGCGATTATCACGACATCATCAAGGGGCGCCTGAAGGAGCTTGCGAGTTTCCTGGTGTCGCGCGCCGGCGGCGACGTCAAGGTCTTCGTCGATACCGCCCCGGTGATGGAAAAGCCGCTCGGGCAGGCCGCCGGGCTCGGCTGGCAGGGCAAGCACACAAACCTGGTCTCGCGGGACCTCGGCTCGTGGTTCTTTCTCGGTGCGATCTTCACGACGCTGGACCTGCCGCCGAGCGGTGCGGAAGAGGACCATTGCGGCTCCTGCCGGGCCTGCCTCGACAGTTGCCCGACCGACGCCTTTCCCGCGCCTTATCAGCTCGACGCCCGCCGCTGCATTTCCTATCTGACCATCGAGCATCCCGGCCCCATTCCGGGCGAATTCCGCGAGGCGATCGGCAACAGGATCTACGGCTGCGACGACTGCCTTGCCGCCTGCCCGTGGAACAAATTCGCCTCAGCCGCGCGCGAAGCCAAGCTGATCGCGCGGGAGGATCTGAAAAATCCGAAGCTGGCGGACCTGCTGTCCCTGGAGGACGCGGCCTTCCGGGCTCTCTTCTCCGGCTCGCCGGTCAAGCGCATCGGGCGCGGCCGGTTCCTGCGTAACGTTCTGATCGCCGCCGGCAATTCCGGGCAGCCTGTCCTGCTGGACAAGGTCCGGCCGCTGCTGAAGGACGCAGATCCGGTCGTCAGAGGCGCCGCGGTCTGGGCCTACCGCCGGTTGGCGCCCGAACAATCTGTCCTGGCCGTCAGACCCGGGGAAATGGCGCAGGAAACCGACGAAACCGTCCGTGCCGAATGGCTGGCACCGCACCGGCTTTGAGAACCGGAAAACCACCGGCGTCCTCAAGTGGGAGCGGCTCGACGCCGTGATGAGATTGGGTCATAGTCATGGAAAGGTCGGAAATGTTTCCTTTAATCGGACCCGGCCGCGATTCATCCGGCCATTTCCGATTATCCTTTCTGGAGCCATGATATTGTTTTCTCAGCCTGTATCCACTTCACGGCCTAAGCTGGCGAAAGCCTCCGCCCGGCTCCTCGCCCTTTGCGGCGCACTGATCCTGGTCTCCGGAGCCGCCTTCGCGCAGGACAAGGGAACCGCGGCGTTCGACGCCTATGTCAAAGGCCTTGAAAAGCTTGGCGTCGAGATTGAAACCGGCGCCGTCGCCTATGACGAGGCCAGCGACACGCTGACCGTGACGAACCCGAATTACACTTTCAGCGGCACAATCAGGAACCTTCCGCCGAAAGAGACGGAGGCGTCCGGAAAAGACGGGGCCAAGGATATGGTTCCTTCGAAACCGAGGGATCTGGCCTTCGCCATTTCCATGTCCAGCGGCTCGCTCGCCATTACCGGACTGATCCACGAGGACGGCGATTTCAAGACCGGGAGCTGGACCCATTCCGACGACACCAGGCTTCTGGTGACAGGATCGGTCGAGAACGAAGGCCGCCTTAAGGTCGAGGGCCGGCTGGCGGGCATTTCCGCGACCGGTTACAGCTTTACCCTGCCGGAAATACCGGCGGAAGACCCCGATCATCCGGTCAGCCGCTGGCTGCCCTTCATGCAAGCGCTCTTTCTGACGTCCTATGAGGAGGTCAGGATCGACAGCACCGGCCTGACCTTCGAAGGCCATGCGAGCACGGACGGCAAGGAGACGCTGGCCTTTTCCGGAACCTCCGAATTGGACGGCTACCGCATGGCGGATGCCGAAAAAGGCTGGATCGGGGAATATTCCATCGATCTCATGACCCAGGACCTGCGCACGCTCGATCCGGCTACAGGCAGGATGCTGCGCCAGACGACGCGGCAGGGCAAAACCGTCTACCGGGATATCGACGCCGCCGCCATCGTCGATCTGTTCGATCCGGACGTTCCGGTCACGGGTGAGGAGGAGACGCTGATCGGCTCCGGCTCCATGGTCGATTATGAAAGCTCGCAGGATCTGCCCGATGGCAAGGCGCTCAAGACATCTGTCGAGAGAGGATCGATCCGCGATATCACGGTCGTCAAGCAGGGCAACTCTCTGCTGTCGATGCTGGACCAGTTGCTGAACAAGAAAGCCCCCGCGCCGGAAGAGCTGATTGCCGGCGTCTTTCAGTTCTACCGGTCCTTTGCCATCGCCGATGCGAGGATCAGCGGTATTTCCGTCGAGTTTCCGTCACCCGGCCCAGCCGGGCCGGGTGACGGAGATGTCGGTATCACGATCAGGGAAATGGCGATGACCGACATCAGCTCCGAAGGGATCGGCGAGATGCTGATCGTCGGTCTCGATGCGCCCGAGCTTCCCCAAGGCAGCTCCGTGAAGCTCGACTGGGCCGCGATCGGCGACATCGAGTTCGCCGAATATTCGCCCATGCGCGCCATGATCGCCACGCTGATGGCCGATCCGAACTACGGTGAAAGCAATCCGCTCGACGTTGCACGCGCCTTTCTGCCGCGCTCCTTCGGATACGAGATCGAGGGTCTGGATGTGAACCTGCCGGAAATCGGCCGGACCCAGATCGGCAAGGCCGAGATGACCCTGTCCACCTCCGTTCCACCGGTCCCGACAAGCCTCTACGTCAAGAATGACGGCATCCGGGTTCCCGTCAGCGCCATCGAGGACGAGGACACCAAGGCCCTCCTTCAGGCACTCGGTCTGGAGACACTCGACTGGTCGGACGAGACGCGCCTGTATTGGGACGAGGCGACGCTGGAGCTGCGCCTGGAGCGCCTGATGCTGGATATCAAGGGGCTGGGAAAGGCTGAAGCTTCCGCCCGGTTCGCCAATGTGCCGAAAGCCCTGTTCGAAGATCCCCAGGGCCAGGGACAAATGGCGGCGATCGTCGCGCAATTCGTCGATGCGTCGGTGGTCTTCAAGGATGGCGGACTGACAGCCAAAGGCCTTGCCCACGTCGCGGAGCAGCAGGGCATTCCGGAAAATGTCTTCCGCGAGGCCCTGGTGGCCCAGGCAACCGAGGCGACAGCGGTGATCGGCAATGAGGCCTTCACCCGGATGGTGAGCGAGGCGGTTTCGGCATTCCTGAAGGACCCGAGGGAATTCAGGGTGACGCTGAAGCCTGAAAATCCGGTGCCGATGGCGCAGATCCTCGGCAGCATGGCCACTCCCCAGGTGCTGCCCGTTCTCCTCAATGTGAACATCGAGGCGAACTGAAAAAGAGGCAAATCGCCTCCTTTGCGGATCAATCTATGATGAATGCCTGCACCTTCCCCTTGTGGGGAGGTGTCGGGGCGGGGGTGCACCCGTATTTGTGGCAACTTTCCGGGTCAATGCGATAGCCCTGGGGGGAGACAGGGAGGAAACCGGACACCAACGGTTGCTCCCATACAATGCAAGATTTCCAGGAGCCTGCCGCGCCTTCATCGACCGCGAGCAGAAACCTGGCCGCCGTTCAACCCGAGTTCGTTGCGCTCATGACGTGAGGTGCGAAAAGGCCGCGACGACCCGTTCATAAACCGGGCGCTTGAACGGGATGATCAGATCCGGGAGGCGCGCGGCGTCTTCCCAGCGCCAGGCGTTGAATTCAGCCGAATGTCCGTGCGGAGGGGTCAGGACGTCTATCTCGTCCTCGGAGCCGTCGAAACGGTAGGCAAGCCAGCGCTGCGCCTGACCGCGATACTTTCCCTTGCGCGACGCCCGGACGACTTCGGGCGGATAGTCATAGGCAAACCATTCCGGCGCTTCTTCCAGCAACGTCACGGATCGGATCGAGGTTTCCTCGTAAAGTTCCCTGCGCGCGGAGCGTTCCGGCGTTTCCCCCTTGTCGATGCCGCCCTGCGGCATCTGCCAGGCATAATCGTAGGAGGAGGATCCGGAGCCATCGTCACGGCTGCCAATCCACACTTTTCCATCTCGGTTGATCAGCATGATGCCGACACAGGGACGGTACGGAAGCCCCCCTGCCGGTTGCGGAAATCCCGGTCCAAGTTCAAGCTTCGTCACACCCTGCACCTATCTGTCGATGGTCGCGCTGACCGGCACAAGCTGCAGGCCGCGTTCTTCAAGATCCCGAGACCATTTTTCAAGCTGGCGCACTGTCACCGGAAGCGCGGAGCCTGCTGCAACAGCAACTCCGCGGGCACGAGCTATACTTTCAAGTTGCAACAGCTTCGCGTCAATTTCGTCTTCCCGCGGCACCTCGTCCAGAACCACGTCGACACCGCTGAACGGGAGGCGCGTTTCCGCGGCGACCTCGGCCGCGATGCTGCGTGAGGATGTCCCGTTGTCGACAAACATCAGTCCCCGCCCCTTCAGCTTCTCCATGAGGAACTGCATGGAGGGCTTCGTGGAGGTGAAGCGGGCGCCCATTTCGTTGATCGTGCCGACATAATTGGTGGCGCGCGTCAGCAGAAAGACCAGCCGCTCAACCATCTTGTCCGGCATGAGGCTGACAAGAAGGGTATGGGGGCCCGGATCGTTGTCGGGAAAATCGAAGGGCTCTAGGGGCAACTGCAACAGCAATTCATGGCCCTCCATCCGGGCCTGCTGCATATACAGGTCCAGTTCCTCTCCATAGGGAGCCAGGGCGAAGGTCACATCGGACGGCAGGCTGCTGATGGCGTTTCGGGTTCCGGTCTCGCTCAATCCCAATCCGCTCACGATGACGGCAATCCTGGGGATGGAGGTGAATTCACGCACGATCGGCCGGGAATAGGCATCGAGCGGCCGCACTCCGGCATCGCTGACCTTCGGCAGAAAGCCGAGTTCCGAGCGTTCGCTCACCCGCGTGTCCGGATTGAGGGAAAGGCCGGTTACGGGAGCGTCCGGCCCCAGCCCGTCCGGGCGCATAACCATCTCATAACGGGGACCGAGCAGGTCGCCGCTCGTTTCAGGTCGCAGGTTGGGACCCAGATCGTCACCGATACCAGGCCGGATTTCGACAACTTCGATGTCCTGGGAGGTCACGCCCTCGACAACGGCGTCCAGCGGCAGAACCGCAACGGGCTCTCCGCCCACCGGATCGTCCACCACTGCGACCCAGACGAGCGTGGTGGTGACGATCACACTCAATAGGCCCGCACCGATAAGACCGAACGGCAGCCTGACAAGCCGCCGTTTTCCCATACCTAGGGGAGCTGTGAGATCTTCGCTCGACATACCGTCCTGAGCCTGTTGACCGGCGCGCGAACGGGCTGACCGGCATCATGGTTGTTGTATGGATACGCAGAACGAGAATGGAAAATGTGCGCCGGCGGACCGGCGCACATTGCTGTTTGTCAGTTTTTGACGGCCGCGCTGTCGGAGACCGGCGGGAAGGCGCTGTTCGCCTGAATACCGCGCAAGAGGTCCAGAGCCAGCTTCAGCTGGGTGTCGTCTTTCGGATCCGCCGGCACATAGGCCTGGCTGCCGGATTCTTCCTCACCGTCGGCTTCCAGGTGGCCGCGCAGACCCGCTTCCCCCTTGGTGTCGACACGGCCGACCAGCTCTTCCGGCAGCTCCTGCAGGGCTTCGATATCCGGCACGATGCCTTTCGCCTGGATGGAGTTTCCGGACGGCGTGTAATAGCGGGCGGTCGTCAGTCGGATCGCGCCGTTGGCACCCAGCGGAATGATGGTCTGCACGGAGCCCTTGCCGAAGGAACGGCTCCCCAGGATGGTCGCCCGGCGGTGATCCTGCAACGCGCCGGCAACGATTTCCGAAGCTGAAGCAGACCCGCCGTTCACGAGAACGATCACCGGTTTGCCATCCGTCAGATCACCCGCACGCGCATTGTAGCGCTGGGTTTCTTCCGCTTCGCGTCCGCGGGTCGAAACGATTTCGCCCCGGTCGAGGAAGGCATCGGACACGGCGATTGCCTGATCCAGAAGACCGCCCGGGTTGTTGCGCAGATCGATGACAAAGCCTTTCAGCTTGTCCCCACCGATATTGCCGCTCATTTCCTCAATGCCGTCCCTGATACCGTCGAAGGTCTGTTCGTTGAACTGGGTGACACGGATATAGCCGACATCGTCCTCTTCCCGCCAGCGCACGGACTGGATGCGGATAATGTCGCGGGTGATGGTGATGTCGAACGGTTCCGCGCGGCCCTCGCGGCGGAGGGTGACCACGATGTCCGTATGAACTGGACCACGCATCTTCTCGACCGCTTCGTTCAGCGTCAGACCCTGAACCTGCTCTCCGTCGATGGAGGTGATCAGGTCGCCGGCCAGGACACCCGCCTTGGCCGCCGGTGTATCGTCGATCGGCGAGACGACCTTCACAAGACCGTCTTCCATCGTAACCTCGATGCCGAGACCGCCGAATTCGCCGCGGGTCTGCACCTGCATGTCGCGAAAACTCTTCGGCGACATGTAGCTGGAATGGGGATCCAGCGATGTCAGCATGCCGTTGATGGCATTCTCGATCAACTGGGCATCGTCCGGCACTTCCACGTAGTCCGAGCGTACCCGTTCGAACACGTCACCGAACAGATTGAGCTGCCGGTACGTATCCGTTGCCGCCGCATTGGCTGCCACGGACACATTGAGCGGCATCTGGGCCATTGTCGTGACTGCCGCAGCTCCCATCAGGGCACCCACCAGCAGCAAGGAAGCTTTCCGTATCATCCGCGAGCCTTTTCTTCTTCTATGTGCGCCCACCAGGGTGTGGGGTCGATCGCACGGCCGTCCTTCCGAAATTCAACATATAGTATCGGCTGGGTCGAACCCAAGCCAAAGGTCGAGGCGCTTGCCCATTGCGTCGCGCCCATGACCCCAACCGGTTCCCCGGTAAGAACAAATTGCCCCAACTCCGCATCGATCCGGTCCATCCCGGCCAACAGCACATGGTAGCCATCACCGGTATTCAGGATCAAGAGCTGTCCGAACGAACGGAACGGTCCCGAATAGACCACCCAGCCGTCCGCCGGAGAGGTTACATTAGAACCCGGCCTTGTGGCGATAGATTGTCCTTCCGTCACACCGCCAAAATCATCTTCCTCACCGAAATCCTTGAGAAGGGTTCCGGCAACGGGCTGAGGCAGTTGGGCCCTCGCCTCCTGGAAAGGTATCACCGGCGCCAGCCGTCCCGGATCGGAAAACGGATCAAACCCGCGTGATGACTTTCCCTTCGTCTCCAGCGACGCCTGCCTGGACTTCTCCGCGGCCTCGCGGGCGCTTTCGATTTCAGTTTCCAAATTCGCGATCAGCTCCTGGAGAGACCCGGCCTGCTCGGCCAGTTCGGCGGCGCGCTGCTTCTCCGCTTCGAGATCCCGTACGGATCTTTGATGTTCCTGCCTTTTGGCGCTCAACAGAAGCTCCAGACGCGACTTTTCCTCAGCCAATCGCATCGCATCGCCGCGCAGACGGTTTTTTTCCTCGGCAATCACGCTTCTGATCCGGTGAAGCTCCTCCAGATCCTCCGCCAGAGCCTCCGTCTCCACTTTCAGCTCCGGCATGACGGCGTTCAGGAGAATCGCACTGCGGACAGCGGACAAGGCATCGCTCGGGCGCACAGCCAGGGCTGGCGGAGGGCGCCGTCCGAGTCTTTGCAGCGCGGCCAGCACTTCCGACAGAATATCGCGGCGGGCGATCAGGGACAGCCGCACGGCGTCCTCGTTCTCGCCAAGACTTCTCAGCCGGCGCTCGGTATCGGTCAGTTCGGTTTCCAGGCCCTGGATCGTATCGGACGTGCCGATGATCCTGGCGTTCAGCGTTTCGCGATCCCGGTCCAGGGACCTGATTTCGCGGGCGATGGCGGCCTGGCGGTCGGTGGAGACTTCAATGTCCCGCGACAGTGCGGCCAGTTCCTCTTCGCGCACCTTTTTGCTTTCGGCCGCGGCATCGGTCTCCGCTGTGGCGGCGGGCCGGTTCTGCGGCGCTTCATCAACGCTTTCGGTCGCGAGCGCCGGCAGCGGCAATGCAAGCGCGCCCGCAAGAAGGCTGCCCAAGAGCGGCTTGACAAGCAGCCGCTTCTTAAGTCCAGGACGCACGACCTTGATGCGATCCGGTTTCAACCTGTCTCAGCTCCCGAAGGTTAGACCTGTTTGCGATACACAGTCTGTGTTAACGAACCGTTTACCCTGTCGGCCGGTTGCTCAACGTCAGCTCCCGCGTGTATCGCCTCACGCTCCAACCTCTTTTTCCCATGATGATCTGACCGTTACGTGCCGATTGCGGCGAGATACGGGCAGCGGCGCGTTTTCCCTGCGATAGCCGCATTAAAGATCCTTCATGATTCAACATGATTCAATGCCAGCGACGCATGACGGCTCCGGCAGTGGCATTACGTCACGGCGTGCCTGTACACCAGATCGCGGGGATCGTTGCGCGGGGCCTGCGCATCCAGCTTCGCGCCCAGCCGTTCGGCAAGCCTGCAGGAGCGGATATTGTCCGGATCCACATAGCTCACAAGGGTCTGCAGGCCGCGTTCCTTCAGGCCCCAGTCCCGAAACGCCTTTGCCGCTTCGAAGGCAATCCCCTTACCCTCCGCATGCGGATAGACCAACCAGCCGATTTCATGTTCGGGAAAGAGCGGGCCATGATTGATGCCCACCTGACCGAGGCATCGGCCGGAGCCGCGCTCCGCGATCATCAGGGCTCCATGTCCCATCAGCGGCCAGAGCGCCACGTCATGGCAGAAGGCGCCCCAGGCCTTTTCCTTCGACATCGGGCCGCCCATATAGGCCGCGCGGTCCGACTGCATCAAAGCGGAGAAATCCGGCCAGTCCTCCATCGTGATCGGCCGCAGGATCAGGCGTTCTGTTTCGATCGTCGGGATCACTGCAATTCCTCTTCAGGTTTGTTTCAGCGCCGCGACATCAGACCCGGTGATAGGGATGGCCCGACTGAATGGTCATGGCCCGGTAGATCTGTTCGGCCAGCAGGATGCGGGCGATCTGATGCGGCCAGGTCATCGCGCCGAGAGCCAGCTTGAGATCCGCTCTTGCAAGAGCCTCTCCGCCGTGGCCGTCAGCGCCACCGATCGCGAAGACGATTTCCGGCACGCTGTCGTTTTTCCAGGTTTCCAGCGTCCGGCTGAATGCCGCACTGCTCATGTTCCTGCCGTTTTCGTCGAGAACAACGAGGCGGGCGCCGCTCTGGAGCGACGCGAGAATGCCGCCGGCCTCTTCCGCCTTGCGGTCTTCGGCGCGCTGAGCACGGCTTTCCGGCATTTCATTGAGGAGCACCCCGGTTATGCCGAGGCCGCGGCCGGACTTGCGGGCCCTGTCCAGATAACGGTCGAGAAGGTCCCTGTCCGCACCAGCCTTCATCCGGCCAATGCAGGAAAGCGTAAAGCGCATGAAATCTCCGCCGGAAAACGATCCGGTGACTTTATCCCTCGGCGGACAGAGGCCCTGCCGTCAGGACCTCATTCCCGTCTCAACCGATATATTGCGGTGTTTCGTCCGCTTCCGGCGCCCACATCTTTTCAAGATTGTAGAAGCCGCGTACTTCCGGACGGAAAATGTGAACGATCACATCACCCGCATCAATCAGCACCCAATCGCAGGTGGCCATACCCTCAACCGTTGCCTTGCCGGCGCCGGCCGCTTTCAGGTCCTTCTGCAAATGATCCGCTATCGCGCCCACATGACGGTGGGAGCGTCCGGACACGATCACCATGTGATCGGCCAGGGAACTTTTGCCTGCGATGTCGAGAGTAACAACGTCCTCAGCTTTGGAGTCGTCCAGACTGGTGAGGACCGTATCGAGAAGGTCAGCCGCAAGATCAGTGCTTACGGATGCCTGCAGAGGAGAGGACATATCTGTCCGCCCACTTTCAAAGGTCATGGTCAGGTGTTGTGCCTTTCGCCGTTTGTGCCGTCCTGTGCCCAACGTCGTCACGAACAAAAAAGTTCGACTTCATACGTCACCCGTTTTGGATACAGGACCGGTTGACCGTACCTCGGCCGCGTCACCGCGACCGCGCCTATAATACCGCTTCCCGTTTGGCATTTTCAAGACAGGGATTTTCACATGGCAAATCCGGAGTTTACCGTCTCCGGATTTGCCGCAATTTTGTCGAGGATGTCTGGTCCAGCGGGGTGTGCAGAAAGGTCCAGACAGGGGCTTTCATGCCGGGTAGAAGTGCCGCATCTTCTTCCGGAAGTCTATATTTTTCATAGACTTTCGCCATCGGCGACGACAGAACCGAGAGCGATGCGCCCGGCCGGTCGACAATGGCGACCGGTACCGAGCCGACAATGGCCCGCCAGTCCTGCCAGCGATGAAAGCCGGCTAAATTGTCCGCCCCCATGACCCAGACGAATCGCACGGCCGGCCGCCTCGCGCGCAGCGCCATGATCGTTCTGGCCGTATAGGGCGTGCCGAGAACCGCCTCGTAAGCGGTCACTTTCATGCGCGGATGATCGGCAAGCGCGCTGGTCAGGTGCAGCCGCGTTTCCAGCGGCGCGAGATCTGAATGGCTCTTGAGCGGATTGCCCGGCGTCACGAACCACCAGACCTGATCGAGCCCCAGCCGCTTGAGCACGGTCGAGGCCACAAGCCGGTGACCGGAATGCGGCGGATTGAACGATCCGCCGAAGATGCCGATCCGGTTTCCGGCTTCGGCATGGGGCAGTTTCAGCCAGTCACGGCCGAGGTCCGGCCCAGGACCTGAAGCACTCATGGGCGCGTCTGGCCCGTCCCGTGAACCTTGTATTTGAAACTGGTCAGCTGTTCGACGCCGACCGGTCCGCGCGCATGCATCCGCCCCGTGGCGATGCCGATTTCCGCGCCCATGCCGAATTCGCCGCCATCGGCAAACTGGGTGGAGGCATTGTGCAGGACGATGGCCGAATCGACTTCCCGCTGGAACCGCTCCGCCGCGCCCTGGTCTTCCGTCAGGATACAGTCGGTGTGGTTGGAACCGTACCGGGCGATATGGTCCATTGCCGCGTCCAGATCCTTGACGACCTTCACCGCGAGGACCTTGTCGAGGTACTCGGTGGACCAGTCATCCTCGCTGGCCGGAACGATGTTTTCGCAGATCTCGCGCACGCGGGCGCCGCCGCGGATCTCGCAGCCCCGTTCCTGCAGGGCCTTGACGATCACAGGCAGGTGGCTGTGAGCGACGTCCTCATGCACCAGAAGCGTTTCCAGCGAACCGCAAATGCCCGTGCGGCGGAGCTTGGAATTCACGACGATATCGACGGATTGGCTCAAATCGGCGGCCTTGTCGACGAAGATATGCACGAGGCCTTCCAGATGCGCGAAGACCGGCACGCGCGCCTCGCTCTGCACGCGTTCCACAAGGCTGCGGCCGCCGCGCGGCACGATGACGTCGAGATTGCCGTTCAGACCGCGCAGCATTTCGCCCACCGCCGCCCTGTCGGTGACCGGAACCATCTGGATGGCGTCTTCGGGAAGTCCCGCCGCCGCGAGACCTTTCTGAAGGGCCGCGTGGATCGCCCTGTTGGAGCGGATCGTGTCGGAGCCGCCACGCAGGACCACCGCATTGCCGGCCTTCAGGCACAGGGCCCCGGCATCGGCCGTCACGTTGGGACGGCTTTCATAGATCACGCCGATGACGCCGAGCGGCGTGCGCACGCGCTCGATCTTCAGACCGTTCGGGCGTTCCCAGGCGGCAATGACGCTGCCGACGGGATCCTCGAGTGCGACGATATCCTCCAGCGCCCTGGCGATGGCCTCGATCCGCTCTTCGGTGAGGGTGCCGCGATCGAGGAAAGACGCGGCCTGGCCGTTGGCGGTCATGGCGTCGATATCCTGCCTGTTTCCGGCAAGGATTTCCGGCATCGAGGCGCGCACGGCAACCGCCATCTCGCGCAGGGCCTTGTTCTTCTGCTCTGCCGGTGCCGTGGCAAGGATCCGCCCGGCTGCGCGGGCACGCTGCCCGATCCGCGCCATCAGGTCCTCGGTGGTCTTTGCCTCGACTACATCCAGCATAGCTGCAAACTCCTGTTCAACCGGTATGTCTCCGGCCTTTTAACCTGTTCCGTTCAAAAACGCATCTTCCAGGACCAGATCGTCCCGATGGATCATTTCGGCGCGGCCCGGATAGCCGACAATCGCCTCGATTTCCCGGCTGTTGCGCCCGGCGATCAGTTGGGCCTCGTCCGCGTCATAGGCGACAAGACCCCGGCCGATCATCCCGCCCTCGGGATTGAGCAGAATGACGGCATCGCCGCGGGTGAACGTCCCGGTGACCGATGTCACGCCCGCGGGCAGCAGGCTCTTGCCGGATTTCATCGCCTTGACCGCACCGGCATCCAGCACAATCCTGCCGCGCGGCTCCAGGTGACCGCCGATCCAGGCCTTGCGGGCGCTGGCCGGCGTGGCGATTGCCGGGAACCAGGTCCCCCTGCCTCCCTCGTCGAGGCGCTTCAGCGGATTGAGTTCCTTGCCGGAGGTGATGACCATCGAGGTTCCTGCCGCGGTCGCGATCTTGCCTGCGTCGATCTTGGTTTTCATGCCGCCGCGTGAAAGCTCCGATCCGGCGCTGCCGGCCATCGCCTCGATTTCCGGCGTGATGCGCGCGACTTCCGGCAGGAACACGGCATCGGGATCCTGTTGGGGAGGCGCGGTATAAAGCCCGTCGATATCGGACAGCAGCACCAGGCAATCGGCACTCGCCATCGTGGCGACACGCGCCGCCAGGCGGTCATTGTCGCCGTAGCGGATTTCCGAGGTGGCCACAGAGTCGTTTTCATTGATGATCGGCACCGCGCCCAGTTTCAAAAGCATGCCGATTGTGGCGCGGGCATTCAGATAGCGGCGGCGTTCTTCTGTGTCGCCCAGGGTCAGCAGGATCTGTCCGGCCTTCTTGCCATGGGCGCCGAGCGCATCCGCGTAGGCCTGCGCCAGCGAGATCTGCCCGGCGGCGGCGGCAGCCTGGCTTTCCTCCAGTTTCAGCGGCCCCGCGGGCAGCCCGAGAATGCCACGGCCGAGAGCAATTGAGCCGGAGGAGACGATCAGCACCTCGGCGCCGGAATCGACAAGCGCCACCAGATCGCAAACCAGGGCATCCAGCCATGCGCGTTTCAGCTCACCCCGTTCGACCAGCAGGGCGGACCCGATCTTGACGACGATGCGGCTGTAGCCCTTCAGGCCGCGGGACGCGGACGTCACGGATGCCAGCCCTCCTGTTCGGGTGAGGGAACCTGATTGGCCGCGTCCTGCTTGTCCTTGTCGATGGCCCGCACGATCATGCGCAGCGCCCGGTCGACATTGAGACCGCTGGCCGAGGACAGGATCAGCGGCTTCTGGCCGCACGCGGCTTCCAGGCTTGCCGACTGTTGGGCGATCAGCTCCTCGTTGAGCGCGTCGCATTTGGACAGGGCGACGATTTCCGGCTTGTCCACGAGGCCAGCGCCATAGGCCTCCAGTTCGCCGCGAACGACCTTGTAGGCTTCGCCCGGATCTTCCATGCCGGAGCCGTCGACCAGATGAAGCAGCACGCGGGTGCGTTCCACATGGCCGAGGAACCGGTCGCCGAGACCCGTGCCTTCATGGGCGCCTTCGATCAACCCGGGAATATCGGCCATCGCGAAGCTGTTGCCGTCGATCTGGACAATGCCGAGGTTGGGATGAAGGGTGGTGAAGGGATAGTCGGCGATCTTCGGCTTGGCCGCGGTCACCTTGGACAGGAATGTCGACTTGCCGGCATTGGGCAGGCCGACCAGTCCGGCATCGGCGATCAGCTTGAGCCGCAGCCAGATCCATTTTTCCTCGCCCTCGAGACCCGGATTGGCCCGGCGCGGCGCCTGGTTGACCGAAGACTTGAAATGCGCGTTGCCGAAGCCGCCATTGCCGCCCTTGAGCAGCAGCACACGCTGGCCCAGTTCGGTCAGGTCGGCAATCAGCGTCTCGTTGTCTTCCTCGAAGATCTGCGTGCCGACCGGCACCTTCAGAACCACGTCGCCACCATGGGCGCCGGTGCGGTTGCGGCCCATGCCGTGAATGCCGGTTTCGGCCTTGAAATGCTGCTGGTAACGGTAGTCGATCAGCGTGTTGAGACCGTCGACACATTCGACGATCACATCGCCGCCCTTGCCGCCGTCGCCGCCGTCCGGACCGCCGTATTCGATGTATTTCTCGCGCCGGAACGAGACGCTGCCCGCCCCGCCATTGCCGGAGCGCAGATAGATCTTGGCCTGATCGAGGAATTTCATTGTTCTTCTCTTTTTATCCGGTTGTCAGGCCTGATCCTGTCTCGAGTCAAAGCCGTTTAAAAAATCTTTCCGTGTCAGTTCCATGCGGATGGCAGGCACCGTTGTCCCGCGCGATACACTGGCGCAGTCCACTTGTCCGACCTCACGGAAACCGAGTTTTTCCGCAACCTTGAGGGAGGCAGGATTCTCGGTCATGGCCTCGCAGGCCACAAGCTGGTGATCCGTGTTGCGGAACAGCCAGTCAATCGCGGCTCCGACCGCCTCGCTCATAAACCCCCTGCCCCAATAGGGACGCCCCAGCCAATAGCCGATCTCCGGGGTCTCCTGCAACTTTTTGAAGGCGAAGCCGCCGATCATTTCACCTTCATGGTCAATCTGAAAGCCGAGGTCTCCGGCTGTCTTCCAGTCGGCCCAGCTGTCCACGGACGCCTGCAGCGAGGTTCTGCCGCGCTCCAGATCGTAAGGGTGGGGCACACGCGACAGCATCCTGGCAACTTCATAGTCGCCCAGCAGTTCCGCACAGCGCTCCAGATCCGCAGGGACCGGTGGCCGCAACCGCAGACGGTCCGTCTCCAGGTTGATCGGGGTCATGACAATACCCTCGCTGCAGAATTAAACGTTTCAAACGTCAGCCTGACCCGTGTGCCGGGCAGGTCCTGACCCCGGGATTTGATCCGCAGGCGGTGGGGGTGCGGCCCGGCAAAGCCGAGTTTGCGCAGTACATTCAACGAAGCGCTATTTTCGTCCAGCGCGCCGCTCAAGATCGACGCGTCCCGGAAGGCTTCAAAATACCAGGCAAGCGCCGCGCGTCCCGCCTCGGTCATGAGCCCCCTGCCCCAATAGGGTTTGCCGAGCCAATAGCCGAATTCCGGTGCGGGCCCGTCACGCCCCACCGAGACGGCACCGATCAGCCCGCTGCCTTCGTCGATTGCAAAGGCACGTTCCCCGCCGTCCGCGTAGGCACATGTCTGGTCGATCCACCAGAGCGCATCCTCCCGGCGGTAGGGATGCGGCACGAGGGAGAGCATGCGGGCAACGTCGAAATTCCCGACAAGCTCAACAATCCTGTCGGCATCGCCCTGCGCAACAGGCCGCAGCACCAGCCTCGCCGTCTTGAGAACTGGAAGGCTCATGCCGGTTCCTTCCGGGCTTCGAAGTCGGCCCGCTCCAGCCGGACAACGACATTGGAGACCTTCCGGTCCAATGCCTTGGAAAAGCGTTCCGTCATGCTGTGCGGCCTGAAGCCGAATTTGCGCAAGAGCGCCCGCGAACGGGTGTTGTCCTCGAAGGCGCGGGCGGCAATCGCATCGGTTCCATAGGCATCGAAAGCCCATTGCAGAACCGCTTCCACCGCCTCGCCGGCGTAGCCGTGGCCCTGGAATGGACGGCCTATCCAATAGCCAAGCGACGGCAAATCGGGCAAGTCGTCCAGATCTCCGGGCGCTTCGACCGCCACGACGCCGATGAAGACACCGCCCAGGGTCACCACGAAGGGCGCCTCGGTCTCCATCGGGTTCGTGCCGACCACCTTGTTGACGAAATCTTCCGCCTCGCCTTCGACATAGGGCCAGGACGCGCCGGTGAGCCAGCGGACGATTTCAAAATCGCGGCCGCCCAGATCGGCGATCGCGGAGGCATCGCCCGCGGCAAGCGCCCGCAGGATCAATCGCCGCGTCTTCAATTCCGGTAAGGTGATCATTGTCCCTGTCCCCATCCCTTGAGCGACTTCCAGACGGCCCGTTCCAGCGTATAGCGCTCGATCGGCACGGATCCGCCCGCGCCGATCGAGCGGATCATCGCCTGGTCGCGGTACTGGAACCCGGATTTGACCAGCACCCGGCGGGAGGCCGGATTGGTCACCCTGCAGGAGCCCTGAAGTTCGTTCATGCCGTGCCAGGTGAAAGCGTGATCGACGAGGGAATGCACCGCCTCGGTCGCGAAACCCCGCCCCCAGAACGGTTCGCCCAGCCAGTAGCCGACATGGACAGGGCCATCCGCCTCCACGGCCGCGTATCTGGCTATGCCGATCAGCCGGCCGGTGCTTTTCAGCCGGATCGCGAAGACGGCCGTGCAGGGCCGGTCATGACCCGCCTTTTCGATCAGGGCGCGGCCATCCCTGGCGGTGAAGGGATGCGGCATGGTGGCGAGGTTCGCCGCCACGGTCCTGTTGTCGGCCAGATACACCAGATCGGCCAGATCGTCCCTGCGCGGCTTGTCCAGCCGCACACGAACCGCTTCCTGCGGCAACGGGGCCGCGATCAGACTGCTCTCGTCTAATAAACCATCGCTTTCAACAACCATTTTTTCCTCCAGCCAAAACAAATCAAGGGAGAGATGGTGTCCCATCTCTCCCTTGGATCTTTGACCGGTCGATTGCTGACCTGTCTCGAATTGCCGGGGTCGTGAGGGACACCGGCGCTTCGAAACTTCACGTCGGCTTTACTCCGCAGCTACCGCTACCGGGACCACATTGATATAGGTTCGTTTGTTGGCTTTCGCCTGAAACTCAACCTTGCCTTCCACGGTCGCGAAAATGGTATGGTCCTTACCCATGCCCACGCCGTTGCCCGGGTGCCACTGGGTGCCACGCTGACGAGCGATGATGTTGCCGGGAATTACAGCTTCCCCGCCGAATTTCTTGACGCCAAGACGGCGGCCGGCTGAGTCGCGGCCGTTGCGGGATGAACCGCCTGCCTTTTTATGTGCCATCGTTAGAACTCCTCGTTCTTCGAATTCTCTTTAACAGGTACGCGAAACGGCGGCTTACTTGCCGGCCAGTTCCTTGGCCTGTTCAACCCAGTTGTCGCGCTCGATGCGGCCCTTGAAGTTCAGGACCTCGTCGACGCGGGTAATGTCTTCCGCGGAAAAGCCGACGATCTGCTCATAGGTCATGATGCCCAGGGCATTCAGCTTCTTTTCCAGAACCGGGCCGACGCCGGAGATCTTCTTCAGATCGTCCTTGCCGTCCGGTGCGGTGAAGAGAGGCTCGACAGCCGCCTCTTCCTTCTTATCCGCGGCAGGCTTCTCTTCAGCAACCTTCGCTGCGGCCGGAGCCTCTTCGGCCTGTGGCGCTGCCTTCTTCGGCGCAGCCTTCTTGGCCGGCTTGGCGCCACCGGTCAGGATGTCGGTCACCTTGACGAGGGTGAAGGACTGACGATGGCCGTTGCGGCGGCGGGAATTCTGACGCCGGCGCTTCTTGAAAATGATGATCTTGCGGTTGCGGCCCTGCTCGACCACTTCCGCAACGACGCTGGCGCCTTCGACAAGCGGCGCGCCAATTGTGGTATCGGTTCCGTTGCCAACCATCAGCACGTCGTCGAAGGTGACGGTGCTGCCGGCGTCGGCATCCAGTTTTTCGACCTTCAGGAGGTCGTCGGCAGCGACAGTATACTGCTTGCCGCCGGTCTTGATCACTGCGAACATGTCTCGCACGTCCTTCTTTTCGTTTTTGAACTCACCGGCCGCGATGATCAAACACCTGTCGGCCGGCAGCTATCGGGTCGAAACGAGGCGCCTGTCTCACCGGAGCAAAAAGCCCGGTTGACAAGTCTTTGGTGACGGGTTGAGCGTGAAGCTGTAAAAGCCCGGCAGGCCTGGAACGACGGTCAATGCCCGGAAAGGCGAACCTTTTCGAGCCCGCGCAATATAGTCAGCCAGCCCGTGATGTCAAACGGAAATCTGAGCCGTTCCGCCGGGATTATGCTTCCGGCCGGCTGCGTTGTCCGGCCCGGCCCGCAGCGGAGCGCCATGTGAGAGCCGCCGCCCCGTCGCGCGCCGTGCCCGCGCCGCATGAGCTCCGGGCCTCGCCGTCCCGGGTCAGGGCGTAGACCTCGTTAGGCGATCCGTTGCCCGGGCCTCTTTCCGAACCGCCAGCCGATCCGTGACAAGCCGGCCGTCGGGAAACCTCCGAACCGCTCGCGTTCAGCCGTTCAGCCTCCCCGCGCGGGCCAGGAAATCCGGCTCATCCACATTCGGCGAAAAACACTGAAATCCGGTCTTGCGGCGCGCGCGCTGTGTGTCTATGTTCCGCGCCACTTGAGACCCGTTTAGTCAAAAGTATCGCGGAGAGGTGCCGGAGTGGTCGAACGGGGCGGTCTCGAAAACCGTTGAGCGCGCAAGCGTTCCGAGGGTTCGAATCCCTCTCTCTCCGCCATTTCTTTGTTTGCGCTACCGCCCTTCGGGCTACTTGAGCGCATGGCTCCGGGTTCGGACTTTGTCCTCACTCCGCCATTTATTTCTTGCGCTATCGCCCTTCGGACTACTTGAGCGCATGGCTCCGGGTTCGGACTTTGTCCTCACTCCTCCATTTATTTCTTGCGCTATCGCCCTTCGGACTACTTGAGCGCATGGCTCCGGGTTCGGACTTTGTCCTCACTCCGCCATTTTTTCAGAAATAGATCACATCCGCAGAATCGGTTTCCGCCCCAGAGCGAAGAGTTGCACTTTCAGTATCCTGGTTAGCGCCTGACGATCTGACACGTGGGCGAAACGCGGGCTTTTTCCTTATGAGCACCCGGTATCGGTGCCTATAAGTATCTACTTTGCGGACGTAGCACCCCTTGAAACTTTCGCGTTTGCCGCGACGAGAGTGCCTTGCCTCCCTTCACGACACGAAACCAAAGCACCCTATTCGCTGGCGGGCGTGTCCACCCTTTCGGGCAGGAACACGATGGCGAGCGGGAAGTTCTCGTCTCCGCCATGCCTGGCGACAAGAGCGTGGATGGAGTCCTCCGCGCTCGCCTCAAAGCCGTTGGCTGCAAACCGGCGGAGCAGTTCCGCGACCGGAACGCCGGCCACCGCGGCAAGCGCGGAAAGGGGCGCTTCGACCAGCCTGTGCTCAATTCTGTCCTTCATCTGAGGACCGGTGATCATCCCCCAGGTGAAGAATGACAGGATCAGCAGAACGCCGAAGACCGCGATGCCGCCACGCCCCCAGGAGGATTTCAGGTGGGATCGGAATGGCCTGAAATTGAGCCATATATGGGCGGCAACCGCCAGCAGGAACAGCCAGGACAGCCATTGATGGGTGACCGTTATCAGCCCTGGTTCGAAGTCAAAAAACATCGTCACCCCCGTTCCCGTCATCAGCAGAAAGGATCCGATCGTCAGCGGGGTGGCCCATCGGCGCAGGGGGATCTTTGTCGCCATGGTGATGCTCCTTCGAGAAAAATGTCCGTTCGGGCCGCAATACGGCAAAGCCGCGCTCCACTGGCGATGGAAAGCGCAATTTGCCATAGTGCCAATTCGCGTGCATCTTGCACGGAAGCGGAGTTTCTATATGCCAAACGAGAAGTCCGTGCAAGATGCACGTAGTTTTGACGATATGGTCGGAATTCATGCAGCGCTGGTCGAGATCATCGCAGTGATGAACCGCCCGCAGCGGGATGACGAGATTCTCGCCAGAGCCGGTGTCAGGCTCGACCGGGCGCTGTTTCCGCTGCTGGTCGGGGTGCAGCACTTCGGCCCGATCGGTGTAATGGAACTCGCCGACCGGGCGGGGCGGGACCACACGACCGTCAGCCGCCAACTTGCCAAGCTCGAAAAACTCGGCCTGATCGAACGCCGGGGCTCGGTTTCGGATCACCGCGTGCGCGAAGCGGTTCTTTCAGCGCAAGGCCGTTCCTACACCGACAAGATTGACTCGGCGCGGCAGAAGATCGGCCGCACGATCTTTGCTTCTTGGGAGGATGAGGACCTCACGACATTCGCCCGCCTGATGCGCAAGTTTGCCGATGACATCAAGGATCTGCCAACTGAAGAGTGACCTGATCACCAGTGACCCGATCACCGGCTTGCGCCATACCGGCTGTATTCGCTCCAAGACGACGCTGCCTGAACGAGGGGCCGTGGACCCTGGACTCGCATGCTGGCCGGGCCAGGACCTGATGCCGTGTCTATAGAGCTGCCGGGTCATGTGATTGATGCTAAAGACCCGCGAAATATCGAAGCAGATCTTTGATTTTGCCACGGCAGACGGACACACCGGCAGTCGAGAGTCTATTCGTCAGTTCTTGTTGCCGAAGGCCGCAGTTCCTTCCCTCTGACAGGGAATTTATCCAACGAATTCAAAGCGGAGAAGTATACATGCGCCCGGCTTTCTGTCTCTGGCGACGCGACACGCGTTGATGTTTTCAGATACGTGCTCCGCAACATCTTTACGCCCTGTTAGGGCGCTCGCTGATACTGCTTCGGCACGGTCGGGCCTCCGGGTTCCGTGTTTTCCGACCGGACCGGCGCTGCGAGGCTTGTCGGTAAACAGATGCCAGCACACACATTTCAGTCATACGGCTTGAAACCAACCGTCAAAATTCGGCCGTCGGATAAGACAGGATTACGAGTACATGCAGTTTTCGAAAAGGATCCTTCTGGCTGCATCAAGCCTGGTTCTCGCCAATCTGGCCCACGCATCCCAGGCAATCGCGGAAGATACCTTCCTGTCCGGGTTCTATCTGAAAGGCGAGGCAGGTGCTTCCATCGGCGGTTCTACCGGTGAAATTACTTTCCGCGATCAAACGGGATCGACGGGCCGAACGAAAGATACCACTCTCGGGTTGGGCGGCGCGTTCGGTGTTGGCGTGGGGACCCATATAACGGACATGCTGCGCGCGGAGCTGATGTTCAATTACAGAACAGGTCACCAGTGGGACACAGGACTTGCAAACTTCAACTTTAACGAGAAATTTGACGCCAACCTGTCCTCATATTCCCTCATGGCAGCCGGAATTTTCGATATTTACACCTTCAAGATGGGTGCAATAGAGATAACCCCCAACATCACGGGAATGGCGGGTATTGCCATCAACCAGTCGGGCGACTTTACCGCGACAGCGCCCGGAGAACCGAACGCCGTCTGGAATGGCGATACTTCAACCAATCTTGCGTGGGGCCTGGGAGCCGGTGCCGGCATCAAGTTGTCTGAAAAGGCCACACTCGACTTGGGGTACAGGTATGTTGATCTTGGAAATTTCAAATCTGGAACGAAATTGACTTCCGGACTAAGTGGTAACTTAAAAAAGCGCGTTGTAGGTGACTATACAACGAACGAATTGATGCTTGGCCTGCGCTATAAGTTCTAAAGCATTGAGTCTCGCTTCGCTGCTTTCCTTCAGACTGTGCAGGCGTTGGCAGGGCGTGGCCGAACAGGCAGGATGACCGCCAAGGTGCAAGTGTCGGACAGGGAACCAGGGAATGACTGTCGAGATTGGTCTGGAGTCTGAGCGGGCGGTTCACCTGGAAAGCGGTCTGATGGTGGAATGGGTTCGAGACGAACCGGCGCAGGATCGGAAAAGTCATTTCAAGCTTGTCCTTGAAGGGCTGCAAATTCCTTTTGAAGCCTGTTACGACTTCGGCGACCAGGATATTGTGGAGAAAGATCCCGAGATTTCTCCGGAAGACCTGTCCAGGAAGCTGCTCGAGAATCCGGTGAAAAATTATCACGCTCAGAATATAGCTGCAGATTTCGATAGAGAAACATTTGTCAAAGCTTGGCAGTCATTGGTTTCTGCGAAGGCCAGCTCCTTCAAGATTTCGGTATTTTATAGTGAATGGACCAAAAATGACATGAGCGACATCAGGAAATGGAGCGGCGAAGGATGAGCGCTAGCCCGCCGGGCCACGGCTGATCGCGCCGACGATGGTGGAACAGGGCGTCAAATACTTCGTGCCGTACCGTTCGCCAACCGACGCCTTGTCCTTCTTTGTCTATGAACTCTATGTCGACGAGGCCGGATGGGACGCCCACAACAAGTCCCTTCATTTCCTGAGCGTCGTCAATGAACTGGTTTCCCTGGCCGCTCACCGCGAACGGGTGCCGTTCGTGCCCCTTGCACAGAGCATGGCGTAGATCAATCGGGGGCTGGGTCGCACAGACTCGCGGCAAGACACGAATGAACAGCCTTCTTAGAACTCACACCTACCCCACCCCCTCCTTCTCCCGCCCGGCGAGTGCCGCGGCGATCGTGGCGGAGTGTTTCTCGCCCCAGCCGCACAGGGAGGTCAGTGCATCTGCGAGGCTGCAGCCGAGCGGGGTCAGGGTGTAGTCGACCCTTGGCGGGATTTCCCGGTGGTCGGTGCGCAGGACGATGCCGTGCGCCTCGAGCTCCTTGAGCTGCTGGATCAGCACCTTGTCGCTGACGCCGCGCACGGAGCGCTGGAGTTCGCCGTAGCGCATGGGTCCCTTGCGAAGAAAATAGAGAACAAGCGGCTTCCACTTACCTCCGATAACGCGCAGGGCCGCGTCGAGGCCGCAGATAAACGGAAAGTTATCTTCAGGTTTGGTGTTCATTCTGCCTACTTACCAAAAGGTGCATACTTGCGATCAGGAAATCGCATCTTAGCTTCAGGTCGACCCCAAACCAAGGAGAGTTCCAATGGGTAAACTTGAAGGAAAAACGGCCGTCATCACCGGTGGCGCAAGCGGTATCGGTCTGGAAACGGCAAAGCGCTTTGTCGCCGAAGGCGCATCGGTCTACATCTTCGGGCGCCGCCAGGACGCCCTCGACGCGGCTCTGGGCGAACTGGGTGCCAATGCACGCGCCGTCCAGGGCGACACGACCAAGCTCGAGGATCTCGACCGCCTGTTCGCGACGGTGAAAACCGACAAGGGCAGCATCGACATCCTGGTCGCCAATGCGGGCATCGGCGAATTCTCCGCACTGGGTGACATCACGCCGGAGCATTTCGACAGGACCTTCGACATCAACGTCAAGGGTACGCTGTTCACGGTGCAAAAGGCGCTGCCGCTTCTCAATCGCGGCGCATCTGTCATCCTGACCGGATCGACCGTCGGCGTGACGGGGACTGCCTCGATGAGTATCTACAGCGCCTCGAAGGCGGCGGTCCGCAACTTCGCCCGCAGTTGGGCCCTGGACCTGAAGGGAACGGGTATCCGCGTGAACGTGCTTTCTCCAGGCGCGACGGAGACGCAAGGCGTCAAGGACCTCTTCGACCAGACCGGTGCGACGGACCAGATTATCGCCAACTTCAACGAGCAGACACCGCTCGGCAGGCTCGGCAATCCGAGCGAGACGGCAGCCGTCGCGGCTTTCCTTGCATCCGATGACAGCAGCTACATGACCGGCAGCGAGATCTTCGTCGACGGCGGCTTCGCCCAGGTCTGATCTTCCGCCAGAACGGTGACAGCGCATCCGCGCTTCGGAACTAACGGAACACGGCCGGGCCACGTGAGTTGCCCGGCCGTTCCGTATGCAGGTCAGCAGGCCGAGAGCGTGTCCCGTTGATATGGGGCATTTGGCTGAGCCCCCCTAAGACCAGAAGTCCGCCTGAAGTTGCGCGGCTTCGTCCTCCAGAAGCGGGCCGACCACCTCGACCGGGCGCTGGCTATGACGGTGCTCTCCTGCTTCTCCCTCATCCTTCGGAGACAGCCTGGCCCGACTGCCCGATCCTCAGATGCCGTAGACCCTGACGGCGTTGTCATGCAGGACGCATATTATCTCCGCCTCGCTCAATCCGGCCAGAAGCCGGTCCGTTGCCGCGACCCAGTCCGCGTAACTTGCCGCCAGGGTGCAGACCGGCCAGTCGCTGCCCCAGATCAGGCGGTCCGGGCTGAAGGTGGCGAGGAGATGGTCCGCATAGGGTCTGAGGTCTTCCACCGTCCAGCCGTCGGCCGCTTCGGTGACGAGGCCTGAGAGCTTGCAACAGGCCTGCGTCTGGCTGGCAAGCGCGCTCATGTTCTCCGCCCAGACATCGAACTCTCCGGAGCGGATATCCGGTTTCGAACCGTGGTCGATGACGGTTTTCAGGCCGGGGTGCCTGCCCAGCAGCGTTCGCAGGTGCGGCAGGTGACCCGGCAGGGTCAGCGCGTCGAAGGTCAGGCCGTGCCGCTCCATTGCCTCGAAGGCCGGCGTCAAGTGCGGGCACAGCATCCAGGTGACATCGGCAATGTCCTGGATCATCGGACGCAGGCCGACAAGGCCGGGATGCTCCGCCAGCACCGCGATCTGCCCGGCAGCGTCGGGCGACTCGAAATCCGCCCAGCCGACGACGCCCCTGATGAACGGATTGCCCTCGGCCAGCGAGAGCATGAAGGCGGTTTCCGCCAGGGTCGGCGCCGCCTGGACAAGGATCGTCCCGGCGACGCCGTGCGCCTCAAGAAAGGGCTGGTAATCCGCGGGCAGGAAATCCCGGTAGATCGGCCCCAGATCGGGTGTCAACCAGCCGTAGTCGCCGCGCCCGATCTGCCAGAAATGCTGGTGGGCGTCGATGCGGGTCCTGGCGGACGTCATGAACCGATCACACCTTTTTTCAGCAGGATATTGCCGTAGAGACGGGTTTCTCCGGTCTGGAGAATGACAAAGGCCTCCCTGGAGCGCTGATAGAAGGCGTGCCGCTCCAGACCGCCGATTTTCACCGGAATGTCAGCCCGTTCATCGACGATCTTCTGGAATTCGGCGACCACCGGCGGGACCTCGGACGGGTTGCCGACCACCTGCATGGTGAGGGCCGGTTCGGGTACGAAAGTATCGAGCGGCAGGACCTGAAGGACGGCTTCCAGCGCCGCCGTCGCCGTGACGCCGTCGAGGCGGACCACGCGCTGGCCATTGCTGTGCGCGGGAAAGTTCGCATCGGCGATGACGATGTCGTTGCCGTGCCCCATGGCCGCGAGGGCATGCAGCAGGTCCGGGGAAAGAAGAGGGTTCAGGCCGCGGAGCATGTGCGATCCTCCGGCATGGGGGCATCGGGGCGGACGAGGCCGCTGGATTTCAGGTCCGACCAGAAACCGTCCGGTATGGGGGTCTTCAACACCGCCAGATTGGCCTCGACCTGCGCCGCGTCGACGGCGCCCGGAATGACTGTCTTGACGCAGGGATGACCGAGCACGAATTGCAGGGCGGCGGCGATCAAGGGGATGGAATGGGCCGCGCAGATCTTCTCGATCCTGCGGACCCGCTCCAGTATGTCCGGCGGTGCGTCCTCGTAGTTGTATTTCGCGCCGGGCACGGCGCCGGTGGCCAGAATGCCGGAATTATACGGCCCGCCCAGAATGATGCCGACATCGCGGGCTTCACAGAGCGGCAGGAAGCTTTCCAGGGCTTCCTGTTCGAGCAGCGTGTAGCGGCCCGCGAGCAGGAAACAGTCGAAATCGGCCAGGCCAAGCAGTTTCTCGCACACCTGCCATTCGTTGACCCCGGCACCGATCGCTCCGATCTCGCCTGCCTCCCTAAGTTCGCTCAGGGCGCGGTAACCACCGAGGTCGAAGAGTTCCCTGACGCGGGCATCGCTTGCTTCCCGGGAGCCCTGGGAAAAGGCGCAGACGTCATGGACGAAGAGAATGTCCGCGTTTTCGACCTGCAGCCGGGCCTTGCTGGCCTCGTAGCTGCGCATGACACCGTCATAGCTGTAGTCGAAGACGATCCGTTTCTGGGGAACATCGACAAAGGCTTCCGGCGTCACCTCCTCCGGTTCGCAGTCGAGCAGCAGGCGGCCGATCTTGGTCGACAGGCGGATAGTGTTCCTGCCGAAACGCTTTATGGCAGGCGCAAAGCGTTCCTCCGAACGGCCGAGGCCGTATTGCGGCGCCGTATCGAAATAGCGGATGCCGTGATCGTAGGCCGCCTGCAGCGCGGCCTGGGCATCGGCTTCGGAAACCTTGCGGTAGAGATTGCCCAGCGGCGCGCCGCCGAAGCCCATTTCCGTCAGCGTTATCTTTTCAGGTGTCCGGCTGTTCAGCAGATGCGTTCGAAGACCGTTCATTGCATATCCTCATTTATGGGTCCGTACCCTAGTCGAACAGGTCCGGCCGGCTTTCGATGAGCGGCTCCAGGCGGGTGACCAGCCGGCTCAAATGTTTCCGCATGGCCCGCCGCGCCTTTTCAGGGTCCCGGGCGCGGATCGCCTCGATGATGACCTTGTGCTCCTCATAGGCTTCCTGCGCGCGGCCGCGTATCGGCAGCAGCAATTGCCGGGCGCGGTTCACCTGGAGCCAGCCGGCCGCGGCAAGCGTGTTCAGTTTCGGATAACCGGTGAAGGAGAAGATGAGTTCGTGCATGCGCTGATCCTCCCTGTAGAATCCGGCTTCGTCGTTGTCTTCGAGGCAAAGCGCCTGGAGCCGGAGATTGCGGGTCAGTTCGGAAAGCTGTTCCTCGGTGCGTTCCGCCGCGACCTTCGCCACGGCGGCCAGCTCGATCGCCTCGCGCAGGAAGGCCCCCTCGTGGATTTCCGACATGGAGAATTTCGTGACCCTGGACCCCGACTGGGGAACGACTTCCACCAGCCCCTCTCCCGCCAGCCTGGTGATGGCTTCGGTGACCGGTGAGCGGGAGACCCCGAGCTGCTCGCAGATGAGCTGTTTTCTCAAAATGGTGCCCGGCGGAAGGTCCATGGCGAGAATGGCCGTGCGCAGCGCTTCATAGACACGCTGTGCAAGGGAGCCCGTCAGCTTGCCAATGTCCGGCAAGGCGATTTCGTCAGGATCTTGTTCGTTCGGCAGCGACATGACTATCTCATTTGGAATGCTAACATGTTAGTTGACACAGTTACCCTGTCAAGCTAATCCTGAAGACGAGGTTGGCCTGAGCGAGAGGCTGAACAGGGAGAGCCGACGTGTTGCAGACCTACGCCAATTCGATCCTTCTCAACCCCGGCGACAACGTGGTCGTCGCGCTTCAGGATATCGAGGCGGGTGCGAACGCGGCCTTCGTGGACATACCGCTTCCCGGACAGGTTCTGCGCGGCCACAAGATCGCGCGCAGGCCGATTTCCGCCGGCGAGAACGTCATCCGCTACGGCCAGATCATCGGCCAGGCCAAATCAGACATTCATCCGGGCGAGCATGTGCATGTGCATAATCTCGGCATGGGCGACCACAGCCAGGATTACCAGCATGGCGAGGCCTGCATCCCGCTGGAGCCGATCACCGAGGAGCGGACATTCCTCGGCTACCGGCGCCCGACCGGCAAAGCCGGCACCCGCAACTATATCGGCATTCTCACTTCGGTGAACTGTTCGGGCTCGGTTGCCAGATTCATTGCGGAAGCGGCGGAAAAATCCGGCTTCCTGAAGGACTATCCCAATGTCGACGGCATCGTCCCGATCGTGCACGGCACCGGCTGCGGCATGTCCGGCAAGGACGAAGGTTACGCGACCCTCTTCCGCACGCTGTCCGGCTATGCCCAGCACCCCAATTTTGCCGCCATCCTGCTGATCGGCCTCGGCTGCGAAGTGATGCAGGTCGCCGACCTGATCGGCGAACGCAAGATGCGTCCGGGCGGCGATCTCAGATACATGACCATCCAGCAGACAGGCGGCACCCGCAAGACCATCGAAGCGGGCCTTGCGGAACTGAAGGATCTGGCGGAGATCGCCAACAAGGCCGAACGCACACCGGTTCCGATTTCCGAGATCACGGTCGGCATGCAGTGCGGCGGTTCGGACGGTTATTCCGGCATCACCGCCAATCCGGCCCTCGGCATGGCGTCCGATCTTCTGGTCCGTCACGGCGGCACGACCATCCTCTCCGAAACCTCGGAAATCTATGGCGCCGAACATCTTCTTACCCGCAGGGCGGTTTCCGTCGATGTGGGCAAGAAACTCATCGAGCGGGTCCGCTGGTGGGAGGATTACACCGCCCGCAACGGCGGCGAGATGGACAACAACCCCTCTCCCGGCAACAAGCGCGGCGGCCTGACGACGATCCTCGAGAAGTCTCTGGGCGCAGCGGCGAAGGGTGGATCGGCCCCGCTGGTGGACGTCTACAAGTTCGGTGAGCCTGTCGACAAGAAGGGCTTCGTCTTCATGGACAGTCCCGGCTTCGACCCCTGCTCCGTCACCGGTCAGATCGCCTCCGGCGCCAACATCATCGTCTTCACCACCGGACGCGGTTCGGTCTCCGGCTACATGCCGACGCCCTGCATCAAGCTGGCCACGAACAGCGAGATGTACGGCCGCATGTCGGAAGACATGGACATCAACTGCGGCGATGTGATCACCGAGAATATCAGCCTGGAGGACAAGGGCCGGGAGATCTTCGAAAAGATCATCAGCGTTGCCTCCGGGGAGCATTCCAAGAGTGAACAACTGGGCTTCGGCGGAGTCGAGTTCGTTCCCTGGCAAATCGGCGCCGTGATGTAACACGCTGCAAAAAACAGAACATACCCGCTCAGGGTTTCGGGAGGATTTCAGTGCGCTTGAAGGATAAAACAATATTGGTCTCGGCAGCCGGCCAGGGGATCGGCCGTGCCAGCGCGATCGCCTGCGCGAAGGAAGGCGCCAAGGTCATTGCCGTCGATATCAACGAGGCGACCCTTGCCTCCCTGCCGCAGGAATGTCCCGGCATCGAGATCCACAAGCTGGATGTGCGCGACCGCGGCCAGATCATCGCACTGGCGGACCAGTTGCCGCAGCTCGACGGTCTGTTCAACTGCGCGGGCTTTGTTCACCACGGCACGGTTCTCGACATCCCCGAGGACGACTGGGCCTTCAGCTTCGACCTCAACGTCACATCCATGTATCGCATGATCCAGGCTTTCCTGCCGGGCATGCGCGAGCGTGCCAAGACGACCGGAACCGCGTCGATCCTCAACATGTCGTCCATGGCGTCCTCCATCAAGGGTTTTCCGGTGCGCACGCTCTACGGCACCACCAAGGCCGCGGTCATCGGCCTGACCAAGGGGGTTGCCGCCGACTTCGTGCAGGAATGCATCCGCTGCAACGCGCTGTGTCCTGGAACCGTCGACACGCCGTCCCTGCGCGGTCGGATCGCCTCCGCCCCCGATCCTGTCGAGGCGGAAAAGAACTTCATCGCCCGCCAGCCCATGGGCCGTCTGGCGACGGTCGACGACATGACCCCGATGGTCGTCTACCTGCTGTCCGATGAAAGCCGGTTCGTTTCCGGGCAGGCACTTCTTGTCGATGGGGGTGTCACCATTTAGGTGGTACTTCCGTCGCGGTTTGGGAGGACTGCGCGATGACAGACCTGGTCAGAATGACGGGGATCGACAAACGGTTCCCGGGCGTTCATGCCCTCAAGAATGTCAGCTTCGATCTGGCCGCTGGAGAAGTTCATGCTCTGATGGGCGAGAACGGCGCCGGCAAGTCCACGCTGATGAAGATCCTGTCCGGCATCTACCCCAGGGACGGCGGCGAGATCCTCGTCAACGGCCGCGAGGCGGAACTGGACGGCCCGAGGGCCGCGCAGGACCTCGGCATCGGCATCATTCATCAGGAACTCAGCCTGATGAACGACCTGACGGTCGCGCAGAACATCTTCATCGGCCGCGAGCCGCGTCTCAGGTTCGGCCGGCTGGACGAGACCGCGCTCAACGCACAGGCGGTCGAGATCTTCAAATCCATGAACCTGAAGCTGGCCCCGAAGACAGTCGTCGGCGACCTGACCATCGCCAGGCAGCAGATGGTGGAAATCGCCAAGGCGCTCTCCTACCGCTCCCGCGTCCTGATCATGGACGAGCCGACCGCCGCACTGAACGATGCCGAGATCGCGGAACTCTTCACCATCATCCGGCGGCTGAAGGCCGATGGCGTCGGCATCATCTATATCAGCCACAAGATGGATGAGCTGAAACAGATCGCCGACCGGGTGACCGTGATGCGCGACGGCGCCTATGTCGGCACGGTGGGCGCGGCCGAAACGCCTGTTTCCAGCATCATCTCCATGATGGTCGGGCGCGAGGTCACCAACGAGGCGGCCGAGATTCCGGACCTGTCGCAGGCCGACACCCTTCTGGAAGTGCGCGGCCTGAACCGGGGCCGTGAGATCCGCGATGTCAGCTTTTCCGTCCGCAAGGGCGAGATCCTCGGCTTTGCCGGGCTGATGGGCGCAGGACGGACCGAGGTAGCGCGGGCAATTTTCGGGGCGGATCCGCGTGACAGCGGAGAAATCCGCGTGCATGGAAAGCCCTGCGCGATTTCGCAGCCGTCCGACGCGGTGAAGGCCGGGATCGGCTATCTGTCGGAAGACCGCAAGCACTTCGGTCTCGCGACCGGCATGGATGTGCGCACCAATATCGCCCTCGCCAGCCTCGACCGTTTCTCCGGCAGCTTCGGTGTCCTGAAGGAAGAGGACATGCGGCGCACGGCGCAGGACTATATCGGCAAGCTGGACATCCGCACCCCGTCGGACAGGCAGGAGGTGCGGCTGCTTTCCGGCGGCAACCAGCAGAAGGTCGTCATCGCCAAGTGGCTCTACCGGGACTGCGATATCCTGATCTTCGACGAACCGACGCGCGGCATCGATGTCGGTGCGAAATCGGAAATCCACAAGCTCCTGAAGAACCTGGCGAAGGAAGGCCGGGCCGTCATCGTGATTTCCTCCGAACTGCCGGAAGTCATGCGGCTCAGCCACCGTATTGCCGTCATGTGCGAGGGACGGCTGACCGGCATTCTGCCGGGCGGCGAGCAAACCTCGCAAGAAGACATCATGCACCTGGCGACGCTTCGCGCACCGTCCATGCAGCCAGAGGGATACCAGCAATGACAGCCGTCAATCCGACCTCCACCCCCTCCCTGTTCGCGCGGATGATCGACACGGGCGCGCATCAGAAGCTGCTGGCCTTCGCCAGTCTGGTGTTGCTGCTGATCGGCTTTTCGATCGCCTCGCCCAACTTCATGCAGACCTCCAACATGATCGCCATCCTGCAGGCGACTTCGGTCAACGGCGTGCTGGCGGTGGCGGCGACGCTGGTGATCATCACCGGCGGCATCGACCTGTCGGTCGGAACGCTGATGACCTTCTGCGCGGTGATTGCCGGTGTGGTGCTGACCAATCTCGGCATGCCGCTGCCGGTCGGCGTGCTTGCCGCCATCGGCACGGGTGCGCTCTGCGGCCTGTGTTCGGGCACCTTCGTCGCCAAGATGAAGATCCCCCCCTTCATCGCCACCCTCGGCATGATGCTGATCCTGAAGGGCCTGTCGCTGGTGATTTCCGGCACGCGGCCGATCTATTTCAACGACACGCCGGGCTTCGACCAGATCTCGCGCGGCTCGCTCATCGGCGAGATCTTTCCAGCCCTTCCCATCCCCAACGGTGTGCTGATCCTGTTCATCGTCGCCCTGTCGGCGGCCTATGTTCTCGGGCGCACGGTGCTTGGACGCTACACATTCGCGCTCGGCTCGAACGAGGAAGCCGTGCGCCTGTCCGGGGTGAACACCGATTTCTGGAAAATGGCGGTCTACAGTCTGGCGGGCGGCATCTGCGGCATCGCCGGCATCCTGATCGCCTCGCGCCTGAACTCGGCCCAGCCCGCGCTCGGCCTCGGCTACGAGCTTGAGGCGATCGCGGCCGTCGTCATCGGCGGGACGTCGCTTTCCGGCGGACGGGGAACCGTGCTCGGCACGCTGATCGGCGCGCTGATCATGGCCGTGCTCACCAATGGCCTGCGTGTGCTGTCCGTCGCCCAGGAGTGGCAGACGGTGGTGACCGGCGCCATCATCATTCTGGCCGTCTACGCGGATATGGTGCGCAGACGCAAGGCCTGAAGTTCATCAACAAGAAGAGGGTGCCCAAACCCCGGCAAGCGGACAAAAAGTCCGATCACGACAAAGGAGAGGAATATGCTCAACAGACGTCACCTCATCGGAGCCGCAAGTGCGCTCGCACTCATGCTTTCCGGTAATTTCGCTTCCGCTCAGGAAATCTACATTCCGATGATTTCGAAGGGCTTCCAGCACCAGTTCTGGCAGGCGGTCAAGGCCGGTGCGGATCAGGCCGCCGGAGAGTTCGGGGTCACCATCACCTTCGAGGGACCGGACAATGAAACCATGGTCGATCGCCAGATCGACATGCTCGCCGCCGCGCTCGCCAAGAACCCGACGGCAATCGGCTTCGCCGCGCTCGACAGCCAGGCCGCCATCCCGCTTCTGCGCCAGGCGCAGGAAAAGGGCATTCCGGTCATCGCCTTCGACAGCGGCGTGGACAGCGACATCCCGGTGAGCACCGCCTCCACCGATAACATTGCCGCCGCCGCGCTTGCCGCCGACAAGATGGCGGAGCTGATCGGCGGTTCCGGTCAGGTGGCGATCGTCGCCCATGACCAGACCAGCCGCACGGGCATCGACCGGGTCGACGGGTTTGCGAACCAGATCAAGTCCAAGTACCCGGATATCGAAGTGGTGACGGTCCAGTACGGCGGCGGCGACCATCTGAAGTCGACCGAACTGACCAAGGCGATCCTGACCGCCAACCCGGATCTCAAGGGTATCTTCGGCGCCAACGAAGGCTCCGCCCTTGGCGTGGTCAACGGTGTTACCGAGATGGGTAAATCCGACATCGTCATCATCGGCTACGATAGCGGCAAGGCCCAGAAGGACGCGGTCCGCAGCGGCGTGATGGCCGGCGCCATCACCCAGAACCCGGTCGGCATCGGCTATGAAACCGTGAAGGCGGCGCTCGAAGCCTCGCAGGGCAAGGACGTTCCGGCGCATATCGACACCGGTTTCTACTACTACGACAGCTCCAACATCGACGATCCGAAAATCGCCGCTGTATTGTACGACTGACCCGGACCGGAGCATCCCGCGACCAGATGCGCGGGAGGCTGCGGGCTTTGCGGACAGATCCCCTTTTCTGCTTTCCTATCGGTCCATATGAAGGCAGTTTGAACCGACGAACCCGGCCGCCGGTGCGGCCGGGCTTCCAGCACCAAGGATACCGATTTTATGAAATTGCTGCGATTTGGCGCTCCCGGGCAGGAAAAGCCGGGCGTTCTCGATGCGGACAACCGGGTTCGCGATCTGTCATCGGTTGTCGCGGATATCGCCGGCGACGCGCTTCTGCCCGAAAGCATCGAACGCCTGAAGGGCCTCGACATTTCCGGCCTGCCGGTTGTCAGCGGCGATCCGCAGAAGGATCTGCGTCTGGGACCGTGCGTCGGCGCCATCGGCAAGTTCATCTGCATCGGCCTGAATTACGCCGACCATGCCGCCGAAGCCGGAATGGACGTTCCGCCGGAGCCGGTGGTGTTCAACAAATGGACGTCCGCCGTCATCGGCCCCGATGACGATGTGAAAATTCCGCGCGGTTCCGTGAAGACCGACTGGGAAGTCGAGCTCGGCGTCGTCATCGGCAAGGGCGGTGCCTATATCGAGGAAGCCGACGCCATGAGCCATGTGGCCGGGTTCTGCGTCGTCAACGATGTCTCCGAGCGCGAATACCAGATCGAACGCTCCGGCACCTGGGACAAGGGCAAGGGCTGCGACACCTTCGGCCCGACCGGCCCCTGGCTGGTGACGCCGGACGAAGTCGGCGACCACGACGCCCTGGGCATGTGGCTCGAAGTCGATGGCAAGCGCTACCAGGACGGCTCCACCAAGACAATGGTCTACCGGGTGCCGTTCCTCGTCTCCTATCTGAGCCGCTTCATGAGCCTGCAGCCCGGCGACGTCATCTCCACCGGCACCCCTCCGGGCGTCGGTATGGGCCAGAAACCGCCGGTCTATCTGAAGGGCGGCGAAGTCATGCGCCTCGGCATCGACAAGCTCGGCAGCCAGACTCAGAAGGTCGTGAAAGCCTAGGCTTCACGACTGCAGATAAAGCGAAAAGGGCCGGCCTCCGGCCCTTTTCCTGTTTGCGCCGGGCAATCTCCGGAAGGCGTGCCTCAGCCCCCGCCTGGACCGAATACCTCGCGCCTTGCCCTGGGTGATTCCCCGGACGCAGCGAAGCGGCAATCCAGGGGCTGCTCGCATTTCCGCTTGCTGAAGCAGCGGCACCAGCGCTCGCCTTCACCCCTTGCTGCGATACCCCTGCTCGATCTCGATCAGGCGCTGTTTGCGCCAGAGGCCGCCGCCGTAGCCTGTGAGAGAGCCGTCGGCGCCCATGACCCGGTGGCAGGGAATGACCACGGCGATCTGGTTGGCGCCATTGGCGCGGGCGACGGCGCGAACCGCTTCCGGCCGGCCGAGAGCTTTCGCCACATCGGTGTAGCTGCGGATATCGCCGGCGGGGATCCTCAGCAGCTCGCGCCAGACGTCGCGGGTGAAGGCCGTGCCGTGCAGGGCGAGTTTCGTCTCGAAGGTGCCGCCCTGGCCCGCGAAAAAACGGTCGAGCTCGGCCTGGATCTGGTCCGTGACTTCCGTGCGCCCGAAGCCGATCCGGCCTTTCGCGAAGGTCTGCAGCTTTCTGAACTCGGCGGGAAACGCCTTGCGGTCTAGAAATTCCAGAAGATGAAGCTGTGTATTGTCGGTCACCGCAATCATCGGCCCAAGCGGCGATGCGACCCAATCGGCGAACAGCAAAGGCTGCGTGGAAAACGCGCCCGGCGGCTGGCCGAGGATTTTCGCGAAAGCTTCCCGGAAGGCGCTCGGGGACTCGAAGCCCGCCGTGATCTGGGCCTCGATCACCTTGCCGCCACCGGCGAGCGCCGAAAACCCCTCCTGCAGGCGGCGCTGGCGGGCCATTTCCAGAAAGGTCATGCCGAAATGACGCTTGAAGGCGCGGCGCACGGTGGAAGGTTCAAACCCCATGCGCACCAGATCCGGCTCGCCCCAGCGATAGCCGGGCCGCTTTTCCAGCGCCTCGATCAGCGGTTTCACCACCGGGTCGGCACTGGCCTCGGGTGTTGTCGGCCGGCAGCGCTTGCACGGGCGAAACCCGGCTTCGATGCATTCGGCCACGGTCTCATGAAAGCTGCAGTTTTCCACCCTGGGCTTGCGCGCCGGACAGGTGAGCCGGCAGAAGATGCCGGTGGAGGAAACGCAGACGAACATGCGCCCGTCATAGGACGCATCGCGCGCCAGAAGCGCTTGATAGAGCGTATCGAAAGAAGGTCGGGTCATCAGCATGGCCTGAGATTAAGCTGAGCGGACGGATAGTGCAGCCGGAAATCGGGCGTTTATTCTTTTCCGTTTCGGCTCACCGGACGGTTCCGGCATTGGTTGCGGGCCTTGCTGCTTGGGTGCCGCCGGGGTTGGAGGCACGGCGACGCGCCCTCTCCCGGCGGTCATCCCCGGCAAGCGGAGCGCGACCGGGGATCCAATCGTTTCCAGAGCCGGAGAGGTGGAGACCGGCGTTGCGGGCCGTTTGGGCTCCATCCGGCCCCGCGGCAAGCGGTGAAGTGGATTGGATCCCCGCTCGGGGGCGGGGATGACCGCCCCGGAGAAAAGGAGACGGGAGCAAGCGGAGGTGTCTTTTCGTGTGGCCCTACCTGTAAACCTGATCCTCGCCCGGGAAGCTGCGGGCCTTGACCTCTTCGGCGTAGGCCTTCACGGCCGCCTCGATCTGGCCGCCGAGGTTGCCGTAGACCTTGACGAATTTCGGCGGGGTGGGGTTGAGGCCGAGCATGTCTTCCAGGACCAGGATCTGGCCGTCGCACTGGGGAGAGGCGCCGATGCCGATGGTCGGGATGGGGATCTGGCTTGTGATCCTTGCCGCCAGCGGCTCGACCATGCCTTCCAGAACGATGCCGAAGGCCCCAGCATCAGAGACGGCTCGGGCGTCTGCCTCGTGCATCGCCCAGGTGTCCTCGTCGCGCCCCTGTGTGCGGAAGCCGCCCATGACGTTGACCGATTGCGGCGTGAGGCCGGTGTGGGCCATGACGGGAATGCCGCGTTCGGTCAGGAAATGAACAGTTTCGGCCATGCGCACGCCGCCTTCCAGCTTGACCGCGCCGCACTGGGTTTCCTTCATGACGCGCGCAGCGTTCCTGAAGGCTTCGGACGGGCTTTCCTCATAGGTGCCGAACGGCATGTCGACGACGACAAGCGCCTTCTTCGTGCCGCGGACAACCGCCTTGCCGTGCATGATCATCAGTTCCAGCGACACGCCGACGGTCGATTCCATGCCGTGCATCACCATGCCGAGACTGTCGCCGACGAGGATGAAATCGGCGTACTGATCGACGATGGCCGCCGTGTGGGCGTGGTAGGAGGTCAGCGAGACGATCGGGTCGCCGCCCTTGCGCCTGGTGATCTGCGGGGCCGTGGTGCGGCGGATGGGTTTCTGGGTGCTCATGCGGCGTCCTTTCGAAGGGGGCTTGAGAGGCGAATTCAGGTATCGGGCGAGATGACCCGCTGGTCAATCAGAAGAACGTTGCCGAAGCCGACAGCGAGCAGGACGACTGCCGGCCGGTCGAGGCGGCCGGAGAGCTCGGCAAGCGTGTCGGCATCCCGGATATCGACGCTCCTGACCTCGGCCGCCGGCGCAGCGGCAAGCTCCTTACGGATGGCGGCTTGCAGAGCGGCGATATCGGCTGCGGATTTCGCCAGCTCCTGCGCCCGGGACAGCGCCCGGCTGAGGACAACCGCCTGCGCACGGTGCTCCGCACTGAGGCGGACGTTGCGCGAGGACATGGCCAGACCGTCCGCCTCGCGCACGGTCGGGTGTCCGACAATCTCCAGCGGCATGTCGAGATCGCGCACCATCTGGCGGATCACGGCCAGCTGCTGGTAGTCCTTTTCGCCGAAGACGGCAAAATCCGGCGTGACGATGTTGAAGAGCTTGGTGACCACCGTGGCGACACCGCGAAAATGCCCCGGCCGCAGGGCGCCCTGCAAGATGGCGGACAGGCCCGGCACCTCCACAAAGGTATCGCCGCCCGCGCCGTACATTTCCTCAACGCTCGGCATGAACACCGCATCGACGCCTTCCGCCTTCAGAAGCGCCAGGTCGCGGGTCTCGTCGCGCGGGTAGGTCGCAAGGTCCTCGTTGGGGCCGAACTGGGTCGGATTGACAAAAATACTCGCCACCACCCGGTCCGCCCTTTCGCGGGCCAGGCGCACAAGGCCGAGGTGACCGTCATGCAGGTAGCCCATGGTCGGAACCAGACCAACCGCCGCGCCCTCGCGCCGCCACGCGCGCACGGTATCGCGCATCTCCGCCTTTGTCGGGCAGATTTTCATTTCGTTCCTCCCGCAGCCGGTTTGTTGTCAGACCGGTCTTTTCGCGGGTGCAGCATAATGAGGGGAACGGGCAAGGTCTAGGGGGGAGGGCGAACTGGTGGCCATGTCCCTGTTTGAACATGCTCAGCCTTTTGCGCAACGTTCAGCCAATGATCGTTCCTGACTCGAAGTAGTCTCTAATGCTCGCAGCACTAGAGTCGATTGGCCGCATAAAACAGTCATTCACACACAACGCCACTAGCTCATGCACGCTGGTTCCAATTTGTAAATCATGACTCTATTCGCAGTGCTTTGCGCACTGTAGGTGCTGATAATCCAACAATTTCAGAAATACGCTTTTGCGTAACACCATCCTCATGCAGGGCTCTTATTTTTGAGATTATTTCCGGCGACAATCTGCGATTATTGGTCGTACTGACATAAGGATCCTCAACGCCCTCAAGAGCTTTGCGGATTACATAGGCTGTCGTTTTTAATTGACTCGATATGGCATTCTTGGACATCCCAGCTCTACGCATCGAAAGCACTTTTTGTATCAATTCTGGAGTAACTATGCTTCGTCGACGGCCATGCACTGGCTTATCCCCCTGCGCAAAAGCAACCAAAGAATACCCACTTGCTGTTTTACTTGGATTGACTATGTGCGGCTCCAGCCAAATTGCCCACCTCTTAAGTTCTGATCCATACCTTTGCTTAGAACTATCAGCCCATTTTTTACCAAGCACCTCGCCCACTATCTCTGCAATCTCTTTTCCCGAGAGGGCCTGATTTTGGATGATTGCGCGCCGAGCAATTCGAAGGCTGCTTGTAGATGTCGCAAGATGTTTAAATATAAATTCTGGAGACGAAAATATATCTACCTCTATTTTAGTTCCATCGTCATTATTTTTTGCATTACGATCATTTTCAGAAAGTATATTTAACCCGTAAATATCCCTTATAGCGTTTCTTCCGAATTTACTAATTAATCTTGATCTAGATATTCTTTTATTCATGTTAGCATCAGATATTATTTCTTTAAATGCTAGAAAAACCACCTCTGGACGACTTTGAGGAACGAACTCCATATTTAGAGAGCTGAGCTCTTCTGAGTCAGCAATTGATGATATCGCATCTGCCGAGACGCCAAGCTCAAGTAGCGTTTGGATTTCGGTGCCACTAGGAGATTGAAGAAATTCAGCTATCGGTTCCGAGGGCAGATGAATTTCACCAGAGCTCGCTTCGCTATCAAGTCCAACTGCGTGCTCATATCCTGGCTTTACAATCAATGCGTCAACCGCGAGTACTGCATCCCGTTTATCTTCTGATTTTGGCAATTGCCTGTATGCAAGTTCCTTCAGTAGAAGTTCAAAAAGTTCTTTTCGCTTCTTAGATTGTAATTGTGCAAAATGCTTAATTTTCTTCCCAATAGGATTTTTATAGTATGTGTATTTTGTATTCGAGAATTCGATCCACTTTTCGCGAACTTTTAGCATAGCAAAAATCGCTGATACAGAATTCACGTCAGAAGGAATTGCTTTCCAACCTTTTAGAGCGTCCACCTCGCGCCCATCTAATGGTTGCCTTGCGACCCCGACTGCAATTGTGTGCTTTCCAATGAAATGCCAATTTTTTCGACTACGGCTCGCTTCATGTGTCTTGCTTTGGTTTTTTTTACCTTCATAGCCGAACGCAGCGTCAGCACTCCCTTCTGCAGTTAAGTCAGAACTTCCCAGCTTACCGCGAAGTTGAGCTCCAATTTTATAATTGTGGTTTTTTTGGTTCGTAAATGTCTCGGTCTCTGATAGCGACCACTCGCTATTTTGTTCGCCGTCCTCATCGACAATCCGAGAGTATTCCGTCCTTCTAAATTGAAGATCTATTTCAGCTTTGCGTATGGACAAATCCACTTCTACCTCGAATCCATCAGATACTAGTTTAATGGACTCGCACCCAAAAGAAGCAGATAATTCTACAGTATAGCCTTCATTTAAATAGTTATCTCTGGTGTCAATTGTTACCGAGGCGATATGCCTATCGAGAGGCTTTGGTAGAAGGAACTCCCTATCAACAACAAGTTCCAGATCGTCAGCGATTCCAATTTCGCGATGATGACCTGCCATTTTCCCGACACCCTTCAGTTCAAACTCATTAAAGGCCTGATTAAACATAATATTGGGTTGTCTGTCATTAAGGACAGCGAAGGCAGATCTTGTTGACACATAATGCGGAACGCAGGCAACGCGCGCCTGTCACCCTTCCCTCCCCCCTCAAAACGCCCCATCATACGCCCGCCGCTCAATCCGTCAGGCCAGCAACGTAAACCCGTCGCGGCTCAAGGCCGCCTCGGTTTCCGCCTTCAGGTCCGATGCATTTTCGATCCAGACACCGCGGCCACCATAGGCCTTGGCGACGGCGGGAAAATCGGTCTCGCCGAAATCGACGCCGACGTTGGGGCGCTGGCTGGAGCGTTGTTTGAGTTCGATCAGGGACAGGCTGGTGTCGACCAACACGCTCACGTGATGAAGCGCCTGAAGGTTGTCTGAAATCCTGCTGCCTTGGGCTAGAAACTTTCGATCCCGCTGCGCATCAGCCGCGACAACTCGCGGCCGGACCTGATCTCAATACATTTGGCCGTGGCCCGCCCGCTTGAAAGAGCGTTCCTGTCCTTGCCGGCGAACATCCCGTCGTACCGAAGTGTCCACCACACAAGGTCGCGCCGAAATCCATTGCGCCGAAGAACCCGGTAAAGGCGCAGCAATCGCGGCGGGGAGAGCCGAATGATGGCTTCCGCCCGCTGCACCCGATCGGCATATGTGCGGGTATTGCCGCCTTCGATGATCCATCGGTCCTTGGCAGCCATACGGCGGACCCGGCCATCTATCTCATCATCAGACCGGAGTTTCCCATCCCGATCCCAGACAGCCTCATCCACGGAATAGAAAGGCAACGCATATTTCTCCGCGAGGCGGCTTGCCACCCAGGTCTTTCCCGACCCGGGACCACCTATGATCATGATCCGGGAAATTGTCATATTCCACCCTCGGCCCCTTCGGCACCCAGGGCAGCCCGCAAAGGGAGACGACTGCCGAATTGCGCCTTCAAGCCAATCGTCAGCCTCTCAAAACGCCCCATCATACGCCCGCCGTTCAATCCGGCAGGCCAGCAGCGTAAAGCCGTCGCGGCTCAAGGCCGCTTCGGCTTCCGCCTTCAGATCCGACGCATTTTCGATCCACACACCGTGGCCGCCGTAGGCCTTGGCAACCGCCGGGAAATCGGTCTCGCCGAAATCGACGCCCACATTAGGCCGCTGGCTGGAGCGTTGTTTGAGTTCGATGAGAGAGAGGCTTGTGTCGACCAGCACGCAGATGATGACCGGGAGGTTCAGATCGCGCAGGGTGGAGAGTTCGCCGAGGCACATTTCCAGGCCCGCGTCGCCGACGAAGGCGATGACAGGAGAGCGGCCCTCGACAAGCCGGTGGCCCATGGCGAGCGGCACGGCGCAGCCCATGGTGCACAGGGCCGAGGATTGCAGCATGCCGCGCGGGTTGGGGCAGCGCCAGATCTGGCTGACGAGGATGCGATGCGCGCCGCTGTCGGCGGTTGCGACCGTGTCGGCAGGCAAGGTGTCGCGCAGCGTGTGGAAGACCGTTCCCGGTCCCCAGCCGGAGGGCTCCGGCGCGAAGGCCTTTTCGAGGTCCGCCCTGATCCGGGCAGGTTCTCCGTCCGGCCATGACGGCTTGTCCGCAGCCCTGGCCGCGCTCAGACGTTCAAGCGCCGGGGCGACGGCGCTGCGCAGGGTGGCCGAGACGGCGTGCATGCCGTGGGTGCGCAGGACCGGGGTCACATCGATCACCGGGGCGTCCGCCGCCCATGGGCTCCGCCAGTTGATGCGCATTTCGATGGGATCGTAGCCCAGAAGCAGAATGCAGTCGCTGCGGTTGATCAGCGGCAGCAGGTGGTTGTCTGCTTTCGGGGAGAGCCCGGCGCCGCCCAGCGCCAGAGGATCGGCCTCCCCCAGAAGGCCCTTGCCCTTGTAGCTGGTGACCAGCGGCACGCGGAATGTCCGGCAGAAATCGGAAATGACGGCGGAGGCGATCTCGTTCACCGCATCGACACCGGCAATCGCTATCGGCCGTTCTGCTTTGGCAAAGAGTTCCAATGCGGTTTCGAGATCCGGCCCGGCGGCCGGGGCCAGCGCTGCGGGGCCGGAGCGGAAGCTCTTCGACCAGGCTTCGTCCGTTTCCGTTTCAGCAACCCTGATAGGCACGTCGATATGGACCGGGCCCGGCTGGCCGTCGAGGGCGATGGCGAGCGCTTTTTCCATCATGACGTCAAGCGCGCCCGAGCGGGCGGAAAAGCTCGCCTTGACGATGGGGCGCAGCAGCTGCTGATGATCGAACACCTGATGGGTGTAGCTCTCGGCTTCGCCGTGGTCGACACAGCCGGTCAGGAAGATCAGCGGCACGCGGTCCTGCCAGGCATTGGCGACCACATTGACGGCGTTGGCCGCCCCCGGCCCCAGCGTTGCCAGCAGAACGCCGGGCGCGCCGTTCGCATGCCAGCCGCCCTCGGCCATGAAGCCGCCGGCGTTTTCATGTTTCACCAGCACGAATTCAAGGCCGGCCTGATCGAGCGCCTGCATCAGCGCCAGAACCTCGCCGCCGGGAATGCCGAAGGCATGGCGGCAGCCGGCGGCAAAAAGCTTGCCCGCGATGATATCGGCGCCTGTGGTCATTTCGCTGCGTTCCCTTTTTGCCCGGCCGAAGCGCCGAGATCGACAATGCCTTTTTCTGCGAGCGCCGACAGCGCCGCTTCGTCCAGTCCGAGAAGACGGCTGAGAACGTTTGCCGTGTCCGCCCCCAGAACTGGTGGTGCGCTCCTGTAGGAGACCGGCGTCTTTTCAAGATTGATGGGGGAGCCGATCAGGTCCACGCCGCCGCTGAGGGGGTGCGGCAGGGAGATGCGCATCTCCCGTGCAAGCACCTGCGGATCGGCGAAAACGTCGGCAAGATCGTTCACCGGTCCGCAGGGCACGCCCGCGGTCTCCAGAAGGGAGATCCATTCCGCGGCCGTCTTTTCGATGGTCAGGCGGCGGATCAGCGGAATGAGCTGCTTGCGGTTGCGCACCCGGTCGGCGTTGCGGGCATAGAGCGGATCGGCCGCCAGCTCGGGGGCACCGGCGATTGCGCAGAACTTTTCAAATTGCGTATCATTGCCGACGGCCAGAATGAAGGACCTGTCGGCGGCCGGGAAGGTCTCGTAGGGCACGATCGCCGGATGGCCGTTGCCGATCCGGCCGGGAACCTCACCGGAGATCAGATAGGCGACGCCCTGGTTGATCAGCCAGGAAACCTGGGCATCCAGAAGCGAGATGTCGATGGACTGGCCTTCGCCGGTGGTGTTGCGGTGATTGAGCGCCGCAAGGATGGAGACGGCCGCATACATGCCGCACATGACATCGGCGATGCCGGTGCCGCATTTGGTCTCCGTGCCGCCTTCCTCGTCCGGGAAGCCGGTCAAAGACATGATGCCGCCCATGCCCTGAGCGATAAAGTCATACCCGGCGCGCTGCGCGTAAGGGCCGGTCTGGCCGAAGCCGGAAATCGAGCAGTAGATCAGCTTGGGATTGCGCGCCTTCAGCGTCTCGTAATCCAGCCCGCGCCGCTTCAGGTCGCCGACCTTGAAATTCTCGACGAGGATATCTGCCTTTTCGGCAAGATCCGCGATCAGCTTCTGGCCTTCCGGAGCCGCCAGATCGATGGCGAGGGAGGCCTTGTTGCGGTTGGAGGAAAGGTAATAGGCGCTTTCCGCCGTCTCGTTGCCCTCCCCGTCCTTCAGGAACGGAGGCCCCCAGCCACGGGTATCGTCGCCACGGCCCGGCCGTTCGACCTTGAGGACCTCGGCCCCGAGATCGCCGAGGATCTGGGTGCAGGTCGGCCCGGCCAGAATGCGCGACAGATCGAGGACGACAAGACCGGAGAGCGCGCCGGGCGCGGAGGAAGACTTTGACAAGGGCCACCTTGGGTCACGGGTTCAGGAACATTCCGGTAAAGGCCACACGGCAACCGCCCGCGTCAACTCCACCCGGGCGCGGGTGACAACAACACGGCTCACATTCCTGTCAGAATTCTTGCCGGAGAATATTTGACCAACGCACCCACGCCGTCCCGGCCTTGAGCCGGGACCTTTGAGCTAGCGGTTCGAAGATGGCCCCGGCTCAAGGCCGGGGCGGCACGACGGTGGGGGTTGCGCACAGGCCGGTCTGCCATCCGAAGATGACCCCGGCTCAGGGCCGGGGCGGCACAGCGGAGGGGGGTGCGCCCAGGCTGGCCGCCATGGTTCAGGTCTTGCGGTTCCATCCCTTCATGTCGCTCAGCTCCATCCAGGCCCGTTTGATCCACGCCGCCTGAACGCTGTGGCCGCCGCCATGCAGGCAGAGTTCCAGAAAGCCGGTTTTCGGCTGCCAGCGTTCGCATTTCAGATTGCCGTCCGTCAGCGTTTGCGGCTGCGTGCGGGCGAGACCGCTCTGGCGCAGCCAGACATCGAAACTCTTGAAGACGTCGCCCTGATGCCACTTGCCTCCCCCCAGCGCGCGGCCCGCGAGCGGCACCACCGTGTCCGTGGTGCCATGGACGTGGAAGAGATAGGGCGCGGCGGTCGGGCATTCCTCGGGCAGCGGTTGCCAGAAGGCGCCGGCAATCGGCGCGTAGCCCGAGAACCGGCCGGAATCCGAGCAGGCAAGATACCAGGTCATGAACCCGCCCGAGGAGAACCCGGACAGAAGCGTGCGGTGCCTGTCGACGCCGAACCGGCTGGACAGATCGTCGAGGATCGCGTCGAAGAAGACGGCCTCATCGCGCAGATTGCGGGGCGCGGTCGGGAAGGACCAGGTGCCGTTGATGCCCTGGACAGCCACGAAGGCCACCCCCAGCTCGTCCGCCATGCGCTGGAAGTTCTTGTTGCGCAAGGCGTTCACGGCCTTGCCGCGATGGCCGTGGAGATAAAAGATGGCGCCCAGAGGTTCGCCGTTCTTGCGGATCTCCGGCAGCGTTCGCGGCAGGTGAATGAAGTATTCCCCGTTCTTGAGCTCACAGGGCGTTTCCTCGCCGCATGTGCCCTTTTCCGCCGCCAGGGCGGCGGACGAAAACAGCCCGGCGGCCAGAAAGGCCGCGCAGGCGATGGACTGAAGAAATTTCGAAAACAAAACCGGCTTCTGCAACATCTGGAATGGTCCGATCCGATCAGCGGCGAGCCTGTCTCGACCACCGCCCAGCATATCGCCAAAGAATGCGGGAGCGACAGCACTTGTCCGGACGCGGGCGTTCACAAGTCAGAGAGCTTCGGGAAGTCATCTAGGGGTCCATACCCTAATCCCAGGTGCCTTCGGTCGGGATATTGATGGTCTTGCCGCAATGTTTGCAGTGGACCGCATCGGGATCGTGACGGCTCAGCCCGCAATCCGGGCAGGGCGCGTAAACCTTTGCCGGCCGGAAAATCGTCTGCACCAGGCGCAGGAACAGGGCGACGCCGAATATCATGATGAGGACGCTCATCAGGCGGCCGACGCTGTCGGTCATGGTGATGTCGCCGAAGCCGGTGGTGGTCAGGGTCGCGACCGTGAAATAAAGCGCGTCGAGATAATTGTTGATGTTCGGATTGCGGTCGTCCTCCACCACGAAGACAAGGGCCGTGACCACGAAGATGAACACCACGAGATTGACCGCCGACTGGACGATCTCCTCGTTGCTGCGGAACCATTTGGAGGCCGAGCGCAATTCCTTCAGCAGGTGATAGGAGCGCATCAGCCGCAGCATGCGGACAACGCGCAGGAAGGCGAAGTTCTCGAAGAAGGCCGGCGCGACAAGTGACATGATCACCACCACATCCGCGAAGGACGTGAAGCTGAGGATGTAGCGCCCGGGCTTTGCCGCCACGATCAGCCGGGCCGTGAAGTCCAGGACCAGCACCACCGCGATGGAATAATCCAGCCCGTGCTGAAGCCGGTAGGGATCGATCACCGAGGAGACGATGAAATAACCAATGGTAATCAGATCGAAGGCCAGCAGCGCGTAGCGGAAGATCTGCGCCTTTGTGGAATGCCCGTAATAAAGCTGGCGCAAAAAGGCTCTCAAACCGGACATTGCTTCCGCCATCGGCACCGCTTCCTCATGTGTTCGCTTCCGCCTGAAGAGGCAAACGACAAGAGGCGGGGGCAAAAGTCAATCCGCGTGTTGCACGGTTCATGGTGGCATTCGTGCGGAAGCCGCATGATCCTCATGCGAACAGGTTGTTTATTCCGGGGACTGTCTGCCCTAATAGGAGCCATCTTGAACACCATTGGCCGATTGGGCCGAAAGACAGGAAAGTTACATGTTCGATTTGTCGGGACACGTTGCGCTGGTTACCGGCGCGAGCCGCGGGATTGGCGAGGCCGCCGCGCGGAGCCTTGCGAAATACGGAGCCAGGGTGGTTCTGGCCGCCCGCTCCGGCGATGACATCGACCGGATTGCCCGGGACATCGGCGCCAAGGCCGCGGCCGTCACATGCGATGTGGCCGATTACGGCGCGGTGGCCGGGGCCGTTCAGTTTTGTGTCGACACCTTTGGCGGCATCGACATTCTGGTGAACAATGCCGGGGTGATCGAACCGATCAGCCGGATCGAAACCTCCGATCCGGACGCTTGGGACAAGGCCATCGATATCAATGTGAAGGGTGTCTATCACGGCATCCGGGCCGTGGCTCCGCATATGCTGGAAAAGGGCTCGGGCACCATCGTCAACATCAGTTCCGGCGCCGCGGCCGGGGCGCTGGAAGGCTGGAGCCACTATTGCTCGTCAAAGGCGGCGGCCCTGGCGCTGACGCGCTGCGGAGACAAGGAATTCGCCGACAGGGGCCTGCGCGTCGTCGGCCTCAGCCCCGGAACGGTCGCCACCCGGATGCAGGTCGACATCAAGGCTTCCGGCGTCAATCCGGTCAGCCAGCTCGATCCTTCGGTCCACATTCCCGCCGAATGGGTGGGAGAAACCATCTGCTGGCTGTGCACCGCCGCGGGCGACGCCTATCGCGGCGTCGACTGCTCCCTGCGCGACGAAGATGTGCGCAAGGCGGTCGGGCTGGTCTGAGTGCTTCTGGAAGTCGGCGGCGTTGAAATGGCCGCCGGAATCAAAAGAGGGCCGCAATTGCGGCCCTCCCATGAGATCGACGTGACACGAGGTCCGGATCAGATCCCGACGAAACCGTTCAATGCAAGAGGCTGCTCCAACATCGTTCCAGTCCGCCCAGACACATGGGCCACGTTCGGATACTCATTAGACATGGGCACACCTCCTTTCAGTTGTTGATGACCTGATTAATGTGAGGTGGTTCTACCGGTTTAACAAGCCTAAAAATCCGGCCGGTGCTGCCTTTCAAACGTGCATCTCCCGGCCTGTTACCGGGAAGACACAGCCTTTTGCGCGATTTTCATGAAGACCGCGTCCAGTTCCGCGGCCAGTTCGGCAAGCGCCTGACCGCCCTCGTCCATGTAGGGCGCGAACACCAGAGCAGGCGTTTTCCACGACAGGGTCGCCGTGCCGCCGCTGTCTTCGCTCACGTAAAAGCGGATCGGCGCCTCGATGCCGGCGGCAACCGAAGCTTCCAGCATGCGCACCGCGTAGTCGTTGCGGTAGACGCCGATGACCCGGTTGCCCGGGATCGTCAGGCCACGCCCCTTGGCGCCGGCCGAGGCGCTTGCCTGGGTCACCACAATCATGCCCTCCGCCTTGACGGCGGCCTGCAGCTTCTCCACCAGATCGTCATAGGCAAGGGTTGTCGGCATCACCTGCCAGCCCTCCCGGGGCGCGATACTGTCCGCCCGGGCAAGTCCAGTGACAAGTCCCGGGGCAAGCGACATCATCACAATGAAACAGCTCAGCAAGCGCATTTTCTCATCTCCCGCATTTTTCTCGTATCGTTCACGGGACCTTAGCGGGCCTTCGGTCACAGGCGTTTCACAATCGGGTGTTGGGCGGTGGTGGGCAGTGAGGGGCGGCGTGAACCGGCTGCGCTCATCCCATCCCAAGGCGAAGCCGCAGGCGCGTTCCGACAAGACTGCCGAGAAAGCCGAACACCAGCCACAGCCAGCCGTGCAGGGAGCCCGACACCAGCCCGCCGAGATAAGCGCCGATATTGCAGCCATAGGCAAGGCGGGCGCCGTAGCCCATCAACAGGCCTCCGGCGAGCGCGGTCAGGATATCCCGCTTGCCCAGTTGCCAGACGGGCGCGAAGCGGCCCGCCAGCGCGGCGGCGACCATGGCGCCCAGAATGACGCCGAAATCCATGACCGACGTGGTGTCCCTCAGAACGGAGTTTTCCAGCGCGCCCAGTTGCCAGCTCCAATAGGGCCAGGTGTCGACGGGAACGCCGAACGCGTGAAAGAACTTCGCGCCCCAGAGCGCGAAGGCGGAGGTTATGCCCCAGGGCCTGCCGACCACCACAAAGGTGGCGATCCCCACCACGGCCAGCATGACCGCCCCCAGCATGGGCGACCAGGGTCCGGTCAAGAAGGACCGCGTCCGGGGCGGGGCGGCGATCCCGCCATGCGCCCGTTTTTCGATCCGGACGGTCGCGATCGCCAGGAACCCGAGCACCACGGCGGTCGCCAGGAAGGCTCCCTGCGGGCCCAGTTCGCGGATCAGCGAGACGGGCGGCAGCTTCGGCAAGCGGCCCCACAGGTGCAAGTGGGCGGTCGCGGCAACCGATCCCAGGACAAAGGCCGCCAGCGTGATCATCATCCTGGTGGAGCCGCCGCCGGCGGTAAAAAGGGTGCCGGAGCCGCAGCCACCGCCGAGTTGCATGCCGATGCCGAACATGAATGCGCCGATCGCGGCGGCGATGCCGAAGGGAAACACAAATCCGCCGACCGGCCAGCCAAGCGCACCGCCCCAGGCGATCAGCGGAAACGAGACCGCGCTTGTCAGCAGGATGAGAACGAACTGGGCGCGCAATCCACCGCCGCGTCTTTCGGTGACGATCCGCCGCCAGGCGGAGGTGAAGCCGAAGCTGGCGTGGTAAAGCGACAGGCCGGCCAGGCCGCCGATAAGCACGGCAGCCGCCTGCCGCGGTCCGGCTTCACCGTAGGCACCGAGCGCAAGCAGCGCCATGAGGGTGGCCGCGATGCCGATGACGGCTCCCTGGGATCTTCGGACAGATATCGCCATTCTCTAAGGTCCTGTGCACACCCTGTGCGCGCAACGGCTGTCAGCCTCGCACCATCGGAGTTCATTCCGCAACGCAAGTGTCCGCCCCGGTCTACACAATGCCAACACCTTTTTGTGTTTTGCAGTTCAAGTAAAGGCTGCGGATTTTGGGCGCTGACATATTATTCGGCTGGCGTTCGCCGCAGCGCGATCCGCGCGCAAGGCGCGCAATCCGCCAGCCCGGGAAACAAAAAGGCCTGTCATGCGTCTAAGCGATCAATTCGGGTATGATCTCACCCTTACGGACAAGGACGCCGTATCGGCCTGGAATGCGACCGTGAACGCCTTTCTGGCCCACGGGAAAACAACGCCGCAACATCTCGAGACCTGCCTTGGCCTCGCCCCCGACTTCGCACTCGCACACGCCACCCGCGGGCTGTTCTGCCTGTTGCTGGCGCGCAAGGAACTCAATGCGACCGCACGGGAATGCCTCGAGGTCGCGCGCGGCTCCGCCATGCACACGCCGCTGACGGAACGCGAAACGGCGGTCGTCGACGCGCTGGACAGCTGGCTGAAGGGCTTCCCCTCGCGCTCCGCCGATATACTGGACGCCATGCTGGTGAGGGTTCCCGAAGACGCGCTGATGATGAAGCTGGTGCATGCCATCCGCTTCGTCATGGGCGATGCGGCGGGCATGCGCCAGTCGATAGAGCGCGTCTTTTCGGCCTACGGCGACACCCATCCCGCCTATGGATACCTGCTTGGCTGCCGGGCCTTCTCGCTGGAAGAGACCGGGGACTACCGGCAGGCCGAAGCCCTGGGGCGCAAGGGGCTGGAATTTTCCCGCGACGACGCGTGGGGGCTGCATGCCGTCGCCCATGTGCATGACATGACCGGCCGTTCGGAAGAAGGCGCAGGCTGGCTGGAAAACCATCCCGACGGCTGGGCCCATTGCAACAATTTCGGCTATCACGTGTGGTGGCACCTGGCGCTGATGTATCTCGACCAGAACAATCCGGACAAGGCGCTGGCGCTTTATGACGCGGAGATCCGCAAGGACAAGACGGACGACTACCGCGACATCTCCAATGCCGCCTCGCTGCTTGTCCGGCTGGAGCTGGAAGGCATCCCCGTGGGAACAAGATGGGACGAACTGGCGCTTCTGTCCGACAAGCGCGCCGAAGACGGCTGCAATGTCTTCGCCGACCTGCATTATCTGATGGCGCTGCTCAACGGCGGGCGGCGCATGGGTGCCGACCGGCTTCTCGCCGGCCTCAGGATGCGGGCGCAGAGCGAGACCGATATCGGCCATGTCACCGCCGAAGCGGGTCTGCCGACCGGTCTCGGCCTGGAGCAGTACCGGAAGGGCAACTACGCCTCGGCCTTTACCCTCCTGGCCTCCGCAAGAAACAATCTTCACATCATCGGCGGCTCTCATGCCCAGCGCGACGTCTTCGAGCGGATCACCATCGATGCCGCCCTGCGCGCCGGATTTTCTCCCGAAGCGGAAAATCTGCTCAAAAGCCGCACCCGCAAGCGCGGGGCACTTGACAGATTTGCCGAACAACGTCTTGAAATCTGCGATAAAATGCATCGCGCCCAACGCGTGATGGAAGACAAGAAACTCAGGGCCACGGATTCGGTATAAGACCCGGGCTCCCCGAAGGGTGAGCAACCTTTCCCTTTTCAGGCGTCGTGCCATGGAAGCGGTCCGGCCTCATCCCATGCATCAGCTGGACCAAACGTGAACGCTCATTCTCAAACGAAACGCCCCCGCGATCCGCGGCTCGATTTTTTCCGCGGCCTCGGCATGTTCATCATCTATGTCGCCCATGTGCCAGGGAACTGGTGGACCTTGTGGATTCCCGCCAGGTTCGGCTTTTCCGACGCGACGGAAATCTTCGTCTTCTGCTCCGGCATGGCCTCGGCGATCGCCTTCGGCAAGATCTTCGACGTTCACGGCTGGGGCATGGGCGCCGCCCGTATCCTGCACCGCATGTGGCAGGTCTACTGGGCCCATATAGGCCAGTTCCTGCTGATCGCCGTCGGGCTGGTGATGCTGCATGAAAGCGGTTACCTGACCAGTTGCTGCGGCCTGACCCAGGATTATGTGGCGTCGCTGAACCTCTGGCACCTTTTCGACAATACCAGCGTCGCCCTGCCGGGGATCCTGACGCTGACCTGGGTGCCGAATTACTTCGACATCCTGCCCATGTACGTGGTGATCCTGTCGCTGATCCCGCTGATCATGCTGGCGTCCCGCGTATCGGTGAAAGTGGCCTTCGCTCTGTCCATCGGCCTCTGGCTTGCCTCCCAGTTCGGCCTGCTCAACCTGCCCGCGGAACCCTGGTCGGACCGGAAGTGGTTCTTCAACCCGTTTGCCTGGCAGATGCTGTTCTTCACGGGATTCGCCTTCATGCGCGGCTGGATCCCCGCGCCGCCCGTCAGCCGCAAGCTGATGGTTCTGTGTGCCGCCATCGTGATCGTGACAGTTCCCTTCGCCTATTTCCGCGTTCACCTCAATGTGGAATGGATCCAGGAGATCCGCGAATCCATCCGCCCCTTGTGGATCAAGACCGAGTTCGGCCTGTTCCGCTATATCCACTTCCTGGCGCTGGCCTATCTCGCCTGGGTCGCGGCGGGCGAGCACGGCAAATACCTGCTCGGGCATGGCGAGCTCTGGGGCCGGTTCGTGCGGGTGGTCCAGAAGGTCGGCCAGCAGTCGCTCGCCGTCTTCATGGCCAGCCTGGTGATCGCCCAGGCGGCCGGATTGCTGCGCGACATGGTCTGGGGACGCGGCGACTGGATCCCGCAGATCCTCTCGAACCTTCTGGGTTTCGTGGCGCTCATCGCCGTTGCCTATACCGTCTCCTGGTACAAGAGCGAGCCCTGGCGCAAACCGCCCAAAGTCTCTTCCGACGGCTCCCGTGAACCACCCCAGCCGGGAGTTCGGGACGCTTCTGAACCAAAGGCGAAAACGCAAGCGAAAGAACCGGAGCTTACCTGATACCCGGGAGCGTTTGGCCGGGATCTCACGGCAGGGCCGGCTCAGGGCCGGGACGGCGCCGTGGGTGTGGCTGCAAATGCCATGACCTGTCCCTTGAACAAAAACACCGGCACATGGCCGGTGTTTTTGCTTGTCACGTTCTGCTCGTTACTCAGTGCAGCGAGGCCATTTGCAGGTCGGCCTCGAAGGCGTTGGCGACCGCGGCTTCACGGCTGTCGGCAAGCAGGATCGGCGTCCCGTCAGCGTTGAGCAGCGCGTAGAGCGTCATGTTGTCGTGCAGCGGCGGGACATCCGGGAACATTTCCTTGAGGTCACGCGCCTTGATCGGCTTGATATAGGCAACATCGCCCGTGCCGAGCTCCGTCAGCTCGTCAACGGACATGAATTCAGACAGAATTTTGCGGTCTGTCCACACCGGCATCTTGGTATTGTGCATCAGTCATTCTCCATCCGTTAGCCGACGAGGGTCTATTCGCCGCTGGAGATTTCTATTTTTCTTATAACACGTTCCGGTTCGGGACGTGCGAGATCAATGGACAAAAGCCCATCTTTCAGGTCGGCGCCGAGGATTTCGATCCCCTCGGCCAGGACAAAGGCCCGCTGAAACTGCCGGGCGGCAATACCGCGATGCAGATATTGCCTGGACTTGTCATCGACCTGACGGCCCCGGATGACAAGCTGGCTCTCCTCTACGGAGACATCAAGCTGGTCTCTGGTAAATCCCGCGACAGCCAGCGTGATGCGGATGGTATCGCCCTGATCGTCCGTTTTCGGCAATCTTTCGATGTTATAGGGCGGATAACCGTCATTCGCGGCCTTGGAGACGCGGTCGAGCACGCGCTCGATATCGTCAAACCCGAGCATGAACGGGCTAGAAAACGCTGACATGCGTGATATCCTCAAAGTCCTCGTTGAAGCGACCTTGCATCCGGACCCTTAGATCAGGCATCCGGACCGGAACCCACCGGCTCCATTCGCTATTAAATATGGAGCTTCGTTAAATTTGATTCAAGGAGGGCGGTTTTTCCGCTCTTTTTAGCTCCACCTACAGAAATTTCACTACCCGTCAGGAGACAAAAGCGGATCTTGTTTCAGCATCCTCGCGAGAGCGGAGACCGCATGGCGCACAGCCGGCTCATGGCGTTCATCCTGGTGCATGACCAGCCAGCGCTCTGTTCTCAGGCTCTCGATGGGGTCCGTGATCCGGACCAGATCCGGATAGGCATCACCGACAAATGTTGGCAGTAGCGTCCGGGCGTATCCCTTGCGCACGAGAGACAGCGCCAGGGTTGCGTTGTTCACCGTGATATCGACCTCTTCTCCATGGTTCTCCTTGAGCCACAGACCTGTCGGGAAATGGGCCTCGTCCTCCACCAGACCGATCCAGCCAGGCTCACCGCCGGGAGGAACGTCTTTTGCCTGATAGGCCGCATGTTCAACTTGCCCGACCTTTTGTCCCGCGAGCCAGGCCTGCTTGGGCCGGTCGTTCCTGACGCCGATATCGATCTGGCGTCTGGCGACATCGCGGTTGCGCAGATCGACCAGAAACTCCGGCACCCAGTCCGATCCAGGCGACCAGAAGCCGGCAATGTTGTCGATCAGGAGGCGCGTGGTCCAGTCGCCGGCGGAAATGCGGATCCGGCGGCGGACCCTGCCGCTTTCCCGCCAGGTGGCGATGGACCGGGCGGCCTGATCCATGTCTTCCAGATGCAGGAGCAGATCGCGCCCGGCTGCCGTCAGCCGGTAGCCCCGGGCTTCGCGCTCCACGAGACGCACGTTCAGGCTTTTCTCCAGGGCGGACACCCGCCGTCCCAGGGTTGCCGCGCTGACACCGGTTTTTTCCGCCGCACCCGCCAGGCCTCCAGCCTTGGCGACAGCGAGGAACAGCCGTAAATCCTCCCAGTCCGTATTTCGTTTCATTTTTGCAATCTCGATTTCAGTTAAAAAACAGTTCTGTAGATCCCTCTTATGAGAATATCCAAGAAATCCTTCCCAAGGAAAACAGAATTGACAAGGCCTGTGCCATGCTCATTTTCCCTTCAATATCCTTCATTCACAGCATTCCCGAGGACGCTCCGCTCGCCTGGAACGATCCGCGAAGGGGTATCTTCCCGCACCACGCGCATTTCTGGCCAGAAGACCTGCCGGAACACATCAAGTTCGAGAGGATGAACCGGGCGCTTGTCCGCGAACAACGCCGTCAGTTGCGCAGGCAGATATTCCGGACCGCCTGGGGCTGGCTCAAATTTCAAAAATCATCGCCAAGGGCGCCTGACGGAACGGGTTGCGTTGAACCCGGTCCTCCCGCAGCGGGCGCGAAATGTTGCGGACGTTGCCCCAGCCAGGTCACGGGCTCATAAATGAGGATGAAACGGCATCGGGCCGGATGACGGGTCTTGAACCGAGCCATTTCCTCCCGTTCGGCAGTCCGTGGCCTGAAGCCCGCGAGACACGTTTTTTTCATCGCGCGGCAACTTGCGCGACGCGGCAAGAGACGTCACTCTTGCCGCCCGTTCATTCCGTGTACCCGCCTTCTGTCCCATGAGTTTCCCGATGACCCGCGACGAGTTCGACGCCTTTTGCCGCCGGTTGCCCGCAACCACGCATGTCGTGCAATGGGGCAACGCCTCGGTGTGGAAGGTCGGCGGCAAGATCTTCGCCATCTGCTCGACCTGGGGTGAAGGCGACTTCCCCCGGTTCAGCTTCAAATGTTCCGACATCTCCTATGCGCTGCTGATCCAGCAGGAAGGCCTGATCCCGGCCCCTTACCTCGCCCGGGCGAAATGGGTGCAGATGGAGGAGGACGGCGCGCTCGACGACGACAGCCTGAAAGCCTATATCGAGGCCGCGCACAAGATCATTTCGGCAAAGCTGACCCGCAAACAACGTAATGAGCTCGGCCTTGCCGTCTGAACGCGCCCTGAAATGGCGGTCGCTCGGCCTCCTCATGCTGGCCGAAATCGCCGCCATGAGCCTGTGGTTCATGTCCGCCGCCATCCTGCCCGATCTCACCCGCGAATTCGGAATTTCCCCGTTCCGGCAGGCAGCACTGTCCAGCGCCGTGCAGATCGGCTTTGTCGCCGGGGCTCTCGTCTCCGCGTCCCTGGGGCTGGCCGACAGGATCGATCCGCGGCGCCTGTTTGCGTCCTGCGCGATCCTTGCCGGGCTTTTCAACGCCAGCCTTCTGATTGTGGAGCCGGGCGGCGCGGCCTCTATCGTGGCCCGGTTCGCGACCGGCGCCCTGCTTGCCGGGGTCTATCCGGTCGGCATGAAAATCGTCGTCGGCTGGGGTCAGAAGGATCGTGGATTTCTGGTCGGCATGCTTGTCGGCGCGCTGACGTTCGGGTCGGCCGGACCGCATCTTCTGGCCCTTCTGGGGGGCACGGACTGGCGCTGGAGCCTGACGGTCGCCTCGATTGCCTCCGCTGTGGGCGGTGTCCTGTGTCTTCTGACAGATCTTGGCCCCTATCACGCCCGGGCCGCGCGCATGCAGGTCCGGGCGATCCTGACGGCCTGGACCAATCCGCGTATCCGCTATGCCTATGCCGGCTATCTTGGCCACATGTGGGAGCTTTATGCCATGTGGGCGTGGATCGGCGTTGCTCTTGGCGTTTCCTTTTCCGCTCATATGGGACCGGAGACAGCCGTTCCGCTCGCCCGCCTGATTGCATTCGCGGCCATCGCGGCGGGTGGCGCCGCCTGCATCGTGGCCGGTCTCGCCGCCGACCGGATCGGCAAGGCGAATATCGCCATCATCGCCATGGCCGTCAGCGGAACGGCAGCCCTTGCCTCGGCCCTCACCTTCGGCGGCCCGGTCTGGCTGACGATTGTCTGCGTTCTCATCTGGGGTGCGGCGATCCTGCCGGACTCGGCACAGTTTTCCGCGCTTGTCGCTGATTACGCCCCGGCGGACCAGGCCGGCAGCCTGATGACGTTCCAGACCGCGCTCGGATTCGCACTGACGTTCTTCACCGTGCAACTGACCCCGCTCGGCGTCGATCTCATCGGCTGGCCGGGCGTGTTCGCGCTTATGGCCATCGGTCCGGTGTTCGGTATATTGGGGATGCTGAGGTTGAAACGGATTTTGAAAAGCGCCATGAAACCGTGACGGATCGAGACTTCAAAATACTTTCTATCTGTCTGCCAATATTCTGGCCACTCTACCTTCTTATTCAAGAGCTTAGATTTGAATCGAAATCTGTCGGAAAAGTGTTCATAGCTCTGATCTTTATGACCATTCTTTTCTTCATACTACTCATAAAAAGGAAAAGAAAACAGAGAAACCCCTCATTTTTCAATGAGCTAGTGGTCTGCGTGATCGGCTGGACTTCATATTTTGCGCTATTTTCCATCAATCCGGACCTCAGACTGCTGAGCTCCATTTTTGTCGGTTTGCTGCTAGTCTCAGGCTACACAGTGCTCCTTGCGCTGGCGATTTTCATGCAGAAAATCGAAGAGGGAGACCGCTTGCTATGAACCGTTTAGAAATTCACTCTCCCTTAGATAGCTAGTCCTTCTCCATCACCAGCTCGAACTCCGAATACCCAAAATCCCGCCCGTTGATCCTGAGACTGACGGCCTGCTTACCAGCGTAATAGACCCTTGTGGTGATCGGCCGGATCGCGTGGTTTCGGGAGAGTGACACGCTCTCGCCGGGCCGAAGGCTGAGCTTCGTCCACTTGAACACCTTCGGCGCTAGCGCGCCATTGGCCTTCTTGAAGTGCACCAGGTAGTCGAGCACGAGGTCCTGGGGCGCCGACCCAGTCGACACCAGGTCGATGTCGAAGCTGACGGCATCCCCGTAAGCAACCTGCGGCGTCGAGATCCGCAGACCCTCGACACGGATTTCCGGCGGATTGAGACCGAAGGCCGTGAGGGTTGGCGCGTGCCCCTGCTTGATCAATGACCGGCAGGCATGACGGACCAGTTTCCGGCGGTTCTTATCCGTATCCTTCAGCCAGCGCGCGGCAATCTCCGCCACCAGATCCGGATGGTCCTTGGCAATGTCGTTCAGATGGTTGGCGACGGAGCGGCGGACGTAATCTTCCGGATCGTCCTTCAGCGCGTCCAGCAGCGGCAGGGTCGGCGACGGGTCCTCCACGAGGCGCCTGAGCCGCATGCCCCAGGGCAGGCGCGGCCGGGTACCCTCTGAAACCAGCCTGCGGACATGCACGCTCGGGTCCCTGACCCAGGGCGCCATGATCGCGAGGGCCCGGTCCTGATCCTTGTCAAGGAACGGACGAACGTCGAATTCAGCCGTCGCCCTCTTAGTCATTTCCTTCAGAAGCGCGAAGGACTTTTCGAAATCATCGAGACCGGATCTGGAAACGACCATGCCCAGCGGCATGATCCCCCAGCCGCGGATACCCTTGTCGTCGCTGCCCCGGTCGAAGGCGATCTCCGTTACCGGATGCAGGACAGCTTCCAGAACGGCGAAGCGCGCGCGCAGACCCTCCGGTAGATGGCGGTCCGTCACATCGGCAATATGCGCGGCCCGCTGTTTAAGCTCCAGTTGCTCCAGATCTGACAGGATCTCCGCTTCATAGGCCTGCCTGTCAAAGCCGCTCACATGCCGCGCAAAGTGGCCGCCGAGACAGCGCACGAGGTCCGGCGAGATATTGTTCTTGAACGGTTCCATGCGCGTGCTCCTGTGACGGTCCCCGAACGATGTGCCAGAAGCCGCGCGGCGATCCAAGTCGGAAGGAAAGGGATTCCTGACAGTGCATGTCAGGAGAAAACAAATCGATCTTCTGGAGCGTCGGATGCCCCCATCAATCCCCCGTTCAGTCACTTTTCAGATGATACCCGCATCAGAGGCAACAACGCCTTGCAGCAAATAAGGGCAGTCACCCCGGACCTGATCCGGAGCCTAATCATTTCCAGAGCGGCAGGGTTGGAGACAGGAGTACACCGGCGCGGCATTGCCCGTTCCGACAAATATGCCGCGAGCAACGCGGATTGGATCCCCGATCAAGTCGGGGATGACCCCGGAAAGGATGCATGGCGGCGGCCGTATCGAGGCCGGCCTTCCAAAAAGGCCACCCCGGTTTTCCGGGGTGGCCTGTTCGGGTCCGGAGACCCGTTTCGGTCCGCCGCTGCGGTCCGTTGTTCGGATTTCATGTGTCATGCCATCCGGCAGTCAGTCGATCCGGCGGCCGGTTTCCGCGTCGAAATAATGGACATGTTCCGGCGCGACCTTGAGGGTGAGCTTTTCACCGGCCGGATGGACCGCGTGGCTGGAGACGCGCACCACGATCTCGGGACCGCCCTCTTCGAAGCTGGCATAGATGAAGCTTTCCGCGCCAACCGGTTCGAGCACGTTGACGGTGACCTCAAGGGTTATTCCCTCGCCCGCTGCCGCACCGTCGACGACTTCCATGTGTTCGGGACGGATGCCGACGGTGTAGCCGTCGCGGCCCTTGACGTTCGCACCGGAGAGGCCCGTACCGCTGACAAGTTCCAGGCCGCCGCCATTGGCTTTGACTTCCAGAAGGTTCATCGCCGGCGAACCGATGAAGCTGGCCACGAAGGTGGATGCCGGATTGTCGTAGACCTCGATCGGGGCGCCGATCTGCTCGATATTGCCGCCATTCAGGACCACCAGCCGGTCGGCCAGGGTCATCGCCTCGAGCTGGTCGTGGGTCACATAGACACTGGTGGTGCCGAGCGCCCGCTGCAGGCGCTTGATCTCCACGCGCATCTGCACGCGCAGCTTGGCGTCGAGATTGGACAGCGGCTCGTCGAACAGGAAGGCCGCCGGTTCGCGCACGATGGCCCGGCCCATGGCGACACGCTGGCGCTGGCCGCCGGACAGCGCCCGGGGTTTGCGGTCGAGATACTCGCCTATTTCCAGGATGCCGGCGGCTTCCTTCACCCGGCGGTCGATCTCCGCCTTGTTCATGCCCCGGTTCTTCAGACCGTAGGCCAGATTGTTATAGACCGACATATGCGGATAGAGCGCATAGTTCTGGAACACCATGGCGATGTCGCGGTCGGCGGGGTCGATATTGTTGACCACGCGCTCGCCGATCCTGATGTCGCCGGTGGTGATTTCCTCCAGGCCGGCGACCATGCGCAGCAGGGTCGACTTGCCGCAGCCGGACGGGCCGACAAGGACGATGAACTCGCCGTCCGCGATGTCGATGGAAACGCCTTTGACCGCTTCCACATTGCCCGCATAGACCTTGCGGACCGTGTCGAGAGTAATCGTTGCCATTTTCGTCTGCGTCCTTACTTGTCGCTCTCGACGAGCCCTTTGATGAACCAGCTCTGGAAGACGACCACGATCACGACCGGCGGCAGCATTGCCAGGATCGCCAGGGCCATTGCCTGATCGTAATCGGGGATCTGCGCGCCCACCCAGACCTGCAGGATCTGCTTGATGCCGCGCACCAAAGTGAAGAAACTCTCGTCCGTCGTGATCAGCGTCGGCCAGAGATACTGGTTCCAGCCGTAGACGAACATGATGATGAAGATCGCCGCGATCATCGTCTTGGAGATCGGGACGAGGATGTCGATGAAGAATTTCCACGGTCCCGCCCCGTCGATCCGCGCCGCCTCCAGCAGTTCGTCGGGCACGGAGAGGAAGAACTGCCGGAAGAAGAACGTGCCCGTCGCCGAGGCGATCAACGGCACGATCAGCCCGGAATAGGTGTTCACCATGCCGAGCTTCTGCACGATCTCATAGGACGGCAGGATGCGCACTTCCAGCGGCAGCAAGAGGGTGCAGAAGATCACCCAGAAGCAGAACGAGGCCATCGGAAAGCGGAAATAGACGATGGCGTAGGCCGCCAGCATGGAAATGACGATCTTGCCGATGGCGAAGCCGAAGCCGAGGATCAGCGAGTTCTTCAGCATCACCATGCCGTTGACTTCCTTGGTGAAGCCGCCGGCCCTGGTCAGCACGGTGCCGTAAGCGCTGAGGCCCTGGTCGCCGATCGAATACTGAAGCCCTGTCCGGTAGATGGTGACCGCGTCATGGGTCGATGTCAGGAACGCCAGCACCACGGGCGTGACCATGAAAAAGACACCGGCCAGCAGAATGATGTGATCCGAGATCTGCAGTCGTTTCATTTCAGCCCCCGTCAGGTGTAATGCACGCGCCGTTCGATCAGGCGGAACTGGATGATTGTCAGGATGAAGACCACGATCATGAGCAGCACGGACTGCGCGGAGGATCCGCCCAGATCGTTACCGCGGAAGCCGTCGAGATAGACCTTGTAGACCAGCGTGACCGGGTTGTTGCCCGGCTCGGTCTTCAGCACCACGTCGATGATGCCGAACGTGTCGAACATGGCGTAGGTGATGTTGATGATCAGCAGGAAGAAGCCGGTCGGGGCGAGCAGAGGAAAGGTGACCGTCCAGAACCGGCGGAAACCAGAGCGGCAATCGATGCTGGCCGCTTCCTGCACGGATTTGGAGATGCTCTGCAGGCCCGACAGGAAGAAGATGAAATTGACGGGGATCTGCTTCCACACCGACGCGACGATCATCGCGAAGGCGGTGTCGTAATAATCGACGCCGATCTGCAGATGCCAGCCGAGCAGGGCCACGAACTTGACGATCGGGCCGACATGCTGGTCGAAAAGCAGGATGCCGATCAGCCCGGCGACGGGCGGCGCCACGGCATAGACCCACATCAGCAGGGTCTTGTAGGAGGAGGCCCCGCGCAGGACCTTGTCCGCCTTGACCGCCAGCAGCAGAGCGGCGCCGAGCGACAGGATCGTGACGAGGAAGGTGAAGACCCCGGTGAACCGGGCCACCCGGCCGTAGTTGGTGGACGTGACCGTATCGACGAAATTGTCGAAGCCGACAAAGGTCGAGCCGAAACCGAACGGATCTTCCAGGTAGAAGGACGAGCGCACCGCCTCGGCCGCCGGCCAGAGGAAGAAGACCGCCACGATCGCAAGCTGCGGAAACAGCAGCAGATAAGGGACCGCCGGCGTGTTGAATTGGACTTTTTTCATCGCCTCACCGCGAACGACGTGGCGGGCTTTCCGGTTACCCGGACAGGCCCGCCACATTTAGTGGAATGAGGATGCCCGAAGGCACCCTCATCTTGATGGTCGCAAAGTGGAGATCAGTTGTCGATGGTCTTGGCGAAGCGGGCAAGCAGCTTGTCGCCGTCAGCCTTGATGGTCGCGAACGCTTCATCGACGGAAGCCTCACCGGAGAAGACCTTGCCGAGTTCACGGTTCATGACGTCGCGGATCTGGACATAGAAGCCCATCCGGTAGCCCTTGGTCCACTCGCCGCCCGGCAGGGACAGCTGCTGGATGCCGACTTCGGCGGCTGGCGTGCGCTCGTAGTGACCGTCCTTCTTGGCCAGTGCGTAAGCGGCTTCGGTGATCGGCACGTAGCCGGTTTCCTTGTGCCACATGTACTGGACTTCCGGGGTCGTCAGGTATTCGAAAAAGGAGGCAACGCACTTGTTCTCTTCATCCGACTTGCCGGACATTGCGAACAGGGCGGCACCACCGATGAAGGAAGCCTTGTTGGCGCCTTCAACGGACTCCCAGTAAGGCAGGAACGTTGCGGAGAACGGGAAGTCGACGGTGTCGGCGATGCCGCCGAAGGAGCCCGAGGAACCGATCCACAGAGCGACCTTGCCTTCGTTGAACGGCTGCTGGTTGTCCGCCCAGCCGGTGCCGTAATAGCCGAAGAGACCTTCGTCGAGCCACTTCTTGGCGGCCTTGAAGTGGTTCTTGATCGGCTCGCCGAAGACCAGTTCGGTGCCGGTCGCGCCTTCATAGCCATTGTTGTTGGTTGCGAACTGCAGGTTGTGACGGGACTTGAAGTTCTCGACGAATTCCCACGGCAGGTGAGACTGAACGAACGGGATGTAACCGGCTTCCTTCAGCTTCGGAGTGATCGCCTCGAATTCCTCGTAGGTTTTCGGAGCTTCGACACCGGCCTTTTTCATCGCATCGTCGTTGATGTAGAGGATCGGCGCGGAAGAGTTGAACGGCATGCCGATCATCTTGCCGTCGCTGTCGGCGTAGAAGTAGCGGACACCGGCGATGTAATCTTCGATGTTGAAGGGAACGTCGTTCGCCTTCAGCAGGTCCTCGACCGGCACGACGGCGCCCTTGGCACCGATGATGGTCGCGGCACCGGCGTCGAAAACCTGGATGATGTTCGGCTGCTCGCCGGCGCGGAACGCGGCGATGCCGGCGGTCAGCGTGTCTTCATAGCCGCCCTTGTAGACCGGGGTCAGGCTGCAGGCGTCCTGAGAATCGTTGTAGTCGGTGGAAATCTGGTTGACGACTTCGCCGAGCTTACCGCCCATGGCGTGCCACCAGGTGATGTCGGTCGCCGCATAAGAAGCGGAGGAAGTGCCCAAAAGGGCAGCCGCAGCCACCAGGCTGGCGACAGTCTTACGATAAGCCATGTTCTTTGCTCCCATCTAGCGGGGCGTGAAGGCCCCGGTCAGCAGTTGGTCTCTTTCACGATGCCGAAATGGCTCTGTCAGCATCAGAAACGATAACGCCTGCGTTTCGTATTGTTTTCATATGAACGTTATATGACGCTCATATGAACATTAAAAGACGCCATGACCGCGTCCGCAAGCAGAAACGGTTTTAAATCTGTAAAACCCGGTCCTGGTCCCGTTTTCTTGCTGGATCGCGGGTCCGGCCGGCCGCGCGAATCTCTCGCGTCCACCCTCCTCGAGAAGACGGAAGAGTCATTTCAGACGGTTATGCGCGTTGAAGGTTAGACGGCTCATATGAAACTTGAACGCTGTTCATATGAACAGACGGCGACATATTCCCAAGCCTATGAATCCGCGCGGGATTCCGCTCCCGCAAGCCGGACAGGCTTATTGCCTGCCGAAAATCCGGCGTTTGGTGCTGGCCGAGGAATGCAGGATCTTGTTGAAGAGGTAGTGCCTGGCGCGCATTTGGACAAAGCGGAACGCGTATTCCAGCCTGCCGGTCAGGCTCCTGCGCGCCCGGGGCCCCGGGGTCAGGTGTCTGACGATGCGGCCCTCGGCGCAGAGCCGCTCGGTCCACTGGCGCTCCGCGTCCCAGTCATGGGTGTGCTGCTTGCCCTGATGGGTGAAGCCGAACAGGTGGATCTCCGCCTCGGGATAGACGTCCAGAACCTCGGCGATGATCGATGCACCCGATGTCGGATTGCTCTGCTCGAGCGCGTCGAATTCCTTCAGATGGGCGCGGGCCCTGGTGACAGGACCGAAGCCAAGGTAGCGCGGCCTGCACTCGCGTTCGAACAGCCAGTCAACCCGGCCGTTCTCCTCGATGTCGTTTACCCAGACTTCCGGCGAACGGTGCAGGGCCAGCGGGTTGATCCGCTTGCTCATATAGACGCGCGCCCGGTTGAGCATCAGGGCATCGACCCTCTGGCCCGCCGCCCCGCAGGCCGGCGCGCTGTTGAAGCGCAGCACGAAATCCGCGGCGTCGATCAGCGCCGCATCGGCCTGCGAAACAGGTCCGTTGCCGACGATGGAAATCGTCCTGATCGGCCCTAAGTCCGGAATGCCGCCCGTCATCGCATGTTCCTGAATTGCTGTGACGGGCCGTATAGCAATCCCACCCCCGACCGGCAACGGCTGTTTGCGGGGGAAGAGGGGGACCGGATTGTCATCCCCCCGGTTCTGGCGAGTGCGGAAGTAGCTGTCCCACGCTCTGAGTCATCCCCGATTCAATCGGGGACCCAATCCACCTCGCGAAGCGGCAGAGTTTTTGCTATCGCACGGTGGCCCGGATCCGTCGCACGGCTTTGCCCTATCCTTCCGCTCTGGAAACGAGTAGGCCCCGGCTCTGCGCTGCGCTTGGCCGGGGTGACCACCTTTATGCGCTGCTCTGCCCTGACAGCTTCTCGGCCGCCATCCGGTCAATGAGGGAGCCGATAATGAAGACATGCCGGTTGCATGAAAGCCGGTTCCGCACGCGGCCGGCTTCCGTTAGGTTCGATTGCCAGAAGAAACCGGTGCAGCAGACGATGTCCCTGAAATTCTCCTCCGCCTTTCCGCTGAAGAAAGCCCGTGCCCATGAAGTGTGCGGCGACGGCGCGCTGGCGTTTGCCGCCATCAGCGCAGGGCTTTGCGAAGGTGCCGTCGTGTGGGTGTCGGAGCACCGGCAGCCGGTGGTGAACCCGGAAGGGCTTTTTGCCTATTGCGATCCGGGCCGGCTGCTCGTCACCCGCGCCGACAGCCAGCTGAACGTGCTGGCCAGCGCGGAGACGGCGCTGCGCTCCGGGGCGGCGGGCCTTGTGGTCGCCGAACTCGGCGGCGCCATCGGCCTGACGGAAGGCCGGCGCCTGCAACTGGCCGCCGAAGCCGGCGGCACCACGGCGCTGCTGGTCATTCCGGAGGGCGCGGGAAGCAATGCGGCGGAAACCCGCTGGCGCTGCACGGGTCTTCCGCCGGATACAGGCGGTTCTTCCGATCTGCCTCAACGTCAAAACTACCCTCCGCAAAACGGTCCCGACTCGACTCGCTGGCGCTGGTCGCTTATAAAGAACAAAATAGGAACATTGTCTGAATGGATTGTAGGTTGGGATGCAGCGGCGCATCGTATCATTGTGGTTTCCGAGGCTGGCGGCTGAGCGCTCCCTACGCGCCCGTCCCGTCGACGCGCCCTTTGCGCTGAGCCTTTTTGACCGCAATTCGGAGCGTATCCACGACCTTTGCCCGCGCGCGGAAAGCTTCGGCCTGCAGCGCGGCATGACGCTGGTTCACGCGCGCAGCTTCTGCCCCGGCCTGCTGACGCGGGCCGCCGATCCGGACGCCGACCAGCGGTTTCTGCGCATTCTGGCAAGATGGGCGACGCGCTATTGCCCCTGGGTGGGGCTCGACGGCCGGGACGGGCTTTTTCTGGACATCACCGGCTCGGCCCATCTCTTGGGCGGCGAGGAGCCGCTTCTGGGTGACATCCGCGCCCGGCTGGCACGCGCCGGCCTGTCCGCCCGCCTCGGCCTTGCCGGGACGCCGGGGGCAGCCTGGGCGCTGTCGCACTTTTGCGAAGGCATTGCGCCGCCCGGCGAGAACCTGTCGCGCATAGGCTCGCTGCCATTATCGGCCCTGCGCCTTGCCGACCAGACCTGCACCAGCCTGGAGCGGCTCGGCATCGCGACGGTGTCCGACCTTCACAACCTCCCCCGGGCCACCGTCGCCCGGCGCTATGATCCCGATGTGCTGCGCCGTCTCGACCAGGCGCTCGGCGCGGTCGGGGAACAGATCTCCCCCCTGCAGGACGCGCCAGGCTTCGCGGCCCGCCTCACCCTGCCGGACCCCATCGGCCTTCTGGACGATGTGATGGCCGGCGCCCGGCGCCTGATCGGCCATATGTGCACCCAGCTGGACGCGGCGCAGAAGGGCGCGCGCATGCTGAGGCTGACCTTCCGCCGGGTGGACCAGGAAAACCGCTCGGTCGAATTGCGCCTCGCCCGGCCGATGCGCGATCCGGATCGCATCGCGGCGCTGTTCGAGCGCGGCGTCGGCGCGGTGGATGCCGGCTACGGTATCGACATGATCCGCCTGGAAGCGGTGGAGATCGAGGCGCTCGGCATGCGCCAGCTCGACCGCGCCCAGAACCGGGAAAAGGACAGTCTCGACGATCTCGTCACCCAGCTCGGCAACCGGCTGGGGCTGGAGAACATCCTGCGCTTCCAGCCCGTCGACAGCCATATTCCCGAGCGCAGCTTCACGCTCGTGCCCGCCGCCGGCAGCCGCCCCGCCCCGGCCTGGCCGAGCCGCCGTCCCCGGCCCCTGAGACTGTTTGCCCCCGAACCGGTGATCGCCTCCGGCGCCGGGGGCCACCAGGGGATGGAGCCGCCGTCCCGCTTCCGCTGGCGCGGCCGCTTTCTGACCACCATCGGCGCCGAGGGCCCGGAGCGGATCACCCCGGCGTGGTGGGAAAACGACGATGGCTGGCGCGGCGGCCTGCGCGATTACTGGCGCGTGGAAACCGGCGAGGGCCGGCGGCTGTGGCTGTTTCACACCCCCCAGGCGCCACGGGCCCCGGGATGGTTCGTGCAAGGGGAGTTCGCCTGATGCCTTGCTCCTTCGCCGCTCGCGCATTCTCTCCCCCCTTGAGGGGGAGATGTCCCCGCAGGGGACAGAGGGGGGTATCGACCTCCCGGCAAACACAGCCTTTCAGAATACGCCGCACCGCTTCACCCCCCTCTGTCAGCTATGCTGACATCTCCCCCTCAAGGGGGGAGGGAGGTGTTCGCCGCGCGGCCAGGCTTCCCTTTGACACCGGCAGACATCGCTGCCGTCCCGGCCTCGAGCCGGAACCTCCTCGGCGTACCCTCAAGGCGAGGCCCCGGCTCAAGGCCGGGGCGGCGGAGCGTATGCGGCGGCAGGGAGACGGTGTGTCAGGCAAAGTCTGGTCCCACCCCGGCACGGTCATCCCCGGCTCGACCGGGGATCCAATCCACCGCCCCGTACATCCGGAAAGTTGGAAAGGGCACGGCACGGCCGCAGCACTTGCGCCAAAACCGCAACGCTCTGCGAACGAGTGGATCCCCGGTCAGGCCGGGGATGACCCGGGAGGATGCTACCCTCCCCCATATCCAAAACATCGGGAAGGGCATGGCTGGACCTCGGAGCCTACGCTTGGTTGGAGAGACACCGGCAGACATCGCCGCCGTCCCGGCCTCGAGCCGGGACCTCTTCGGCGTGCCTCCAAGGCAAGGCCCCGGCGCAAGGCCGGGGCGGCGCGGCATATGCGGCGGCAGGGAGACGGTGTGTCAGGCAAGGTCTGGTCCCACCCCGGCGCGGTCATCCCCGGCTCGACCGGGGATCCAATCCACCGCCCCGTACATCCGGAAAGCAGGAAAGGGCACGGCACGGCCGCAGTGCCTGCGCCAAAACCGCAACGCTCCGCGAACGAGTGGATCCCCGGTCAGGCCGGGGATGACCCGGGAGGGTGCTACCCTTCCCCATATCCAAAACATCGGGAAGGGCATGGCTGGAGAGACACCGGCAGACACCGCCGCCGTCCCGGCCTCGAGCCGGGACCTCCTCGGCGTGCCCTCAAGGCGAGGCCCCGGCGCAAGGCCGGGGCGGCGGAGCGTATGCGGCGGCAGGGAGACAGTGTGTCAGGCAAGGTCTGGTCCCACCCCGGCGCGGTCATCCCCGGCTCGACCGGGGATCCAATCCACCGCCCCGTACATCCGGAAAGCAGGAAAGGGCACGGCACGGCCGCAGCACCTGCGCCAAAACCGCAACGCTCCGCGAACGAGTGGATCCCCGGTCAGGCCGGGGATGACCCGGGAGGATGCTACCCTCCCCCATATCCAAAACATCGGGAAGGGCATCGCTGGACCTCGGAGCCTACGCTTGGCTGGAGAGACACCGGCAAACACCGCCGCCGTCCCGGACTTGATCCGGGACCTCTTCGGCGTGCCTCCAAGGCAAGGCCCCGGCGCAAGGCCGGGGCGGCGTGGGAAATGAACCCGGGTCGAGAAAGGCTGCCGTTCGCCACCGCCTCCCGGCACATGCCGCCGCACGGAGACCGGCGATGAGTTCCCTGCCCTCCCCCGGTACGTTCCGCGTGGAGCCGGTGCGCTATGCGGAGCTGTGCGTGACGTCCAATTTCACCTTCCTGACGGGCGCCTCCCATCCGGAGGAACTGGTGACGCGGGCGGCGGCGCTGGGGCTGGAGGCGATTGCCATTACCGACCGCAATTCGCTGGCCGGGGTGGTGCGGGCGTTTTCGGCGCTGAAGGAGATCAAACGCGCGGCGGCGGAGGAAGGTGTGCCCGTGCGCTCGCATGCACAGACCGACCCGTCCTCCCGTCAGGTCACGACCGCCGGACCGCCGCTTGCCCTGGCCCTGCCCGCGCCGCAAGACCCGGCAAGAGCCCCTTCCGAAGCCGCCACCAGTGCCGCCTGTGAGGCTACCACCGCGACCACGCTCCGCGCGGCCTCGAAATCCGTCCCCCTGAAGCTGCCCAGGCTGATCGTCGGCGCGCGGCTGGTGCTGCGCGACAGTCCGGTGGAGTGGGTGGCGCTGCCGAGCGACCGGGCGGCCTATGAACGGCTCAGCCAGTTGCTGACCCTCGGCAAGCGGCGGGCGGAAAAGGGCGACTGCCATCTGGATTTCGCCGATCTTGTGAACGCCGCCGCCGGGCTGATCCTGATCGCGCTGCCGCGGGTATCCGGTCCCGTGCATGAATTTTGTGAGACGGCTAAGAATCATATCCGCCGGTTGCGCGAAGCCGTCCCGGGGCATGTCTTTCTGGGCGCCGCGCCGCGCTATGACGGCTCGGACCAGGCGTGGTTCCGAGCCTGCGCCCGGGCCGCTCACTCTCTGGCCACGCCGATGGTCGCCGTCGGCGACGTGCTGATGCACCATGCCGGGCGGCGGCGGCTGGCCGACGTGCTGACCTGCCTGCGCGAAGGCTGCGGCATCGATCAGATCGGCACCCGCGCCCTGCCCAACGGCGAGCGTCGGCTGAAATCGCCGGCCGACATGGCCCGGCTCTACCGCCACCACCCGGCGGCGCTGCGGCGCAGCATCGAGATCGCCACCCGCTGCAGCTTCGACCTGTCGGAGCTTTCCTATGAATATCCGGACGAGGTCACCGGCGCCGAAAGCCCGCAGGAGCGGCTGGAACGGCTGACGCGGGAGGGCCTGGAGCGGCGCTACCCGCAGGGCGTTCCGGCAAGCGCCGAGACGCTGGCGCAAAAGGAACTGGCGCTGATCCGCAAACTGAAATTCGCCGCCTATTTCCTCACCGTGCACGACATCATCCAGTTCGCCCGCAGCCGGCACATCCTGTGCCAGGGGCGCGGCTCGGCCGCCAATTCGATCATCTGCTACGCGCTCGGCATCACCGATGTGGGGCCGGAGACGATCACCATGGTCTCCGAGCGCTTCATCTCCGAGCACCGGGGCGAGCCGCCGGACATCGATGTCGATTTCGAGCATGAGCGCCGCGAGGAAGTGATCCAGTATATCTACGCGCGCTATGGCCGCCACCGGGCGGGGCTGTGCGCCACCGTCATCCATTTCCGCTCGCGCGCGGCGATCCGCGAAGTCGGCAAGGTGATGGGGCTGAACGCCGATGTCACCGCCGCGCTCACCGGGCAGATCTGGGGCAGCTCGAACACGGGCCCGGAGGAGAGCCGGGCGAAGGAAATCGGCCTCGACCTCGCCAATCCGCGCGTCATCCAGACCATCGAGCTGATCCGCGAGATCATCGGCTTTCCGCGTCATCTCAGCCAGCATGTCGGCGGCTTCGTGATCACGCAGGGGCGGCTCGACGCGCTGTGCCCGATCGAGAACGCCGCCATGGAAAACCGCACGGTGATCGAATGGGACAAGGACGACATCGACGCGCTCGGCATTCTCAAGGTCGATGTTCTCAGCCTCGGCATGCTGACCTGCATCCGCAAGTGTTTCAACCTGCTGAAGGACCATCACGACCGCGAGCTGACGCTGGCGAGCGTGCCGCAGCACGACACGCCCACCTATGACATGCTGTGCGTGGCCGATGCGGTCGGCGTCTTTCAGGTGGAAAGCCGGGCGCAGATGAACTTCCTGCCGCGCATGCGCCCGCGCGAATTCTACGATCTGGTCATCGAGGTGGCGATCGTGCGGCCCGGGCCGATCCAGGGCGGCATGGTGCACCCCTATATCAACCGCCGCCAGGGCCGCGAGGACGTCGTCTTTCCCTCGAAGGAACTGGAGGAGGTGCTCGGCAAGACGCTCGGCGTGCCGCTGTTCCAGGAACAGGCGATGCAGATCGCCGTGGTCGCCGCCGGGTTCACCCCGTCGGAGGCGGACAAGCTGCGCCGCTCCATGGCAACCTTCCGGCGCATGGGCACCATCGGCCAATTGAAGGAAAAATTCATCACCGGCATGCTGGAGCGCGGCTACCAATTGGAGTTCGCGCAGAACTGCTTCGGCCAGATCGAGGGCTTCGGCGAATACGGCTTTCCGGAAAGCCACGCGGCGGCCTTCGCCATGCTCGCCTATGTCTCGGCCTATCTGAAATGCCACTTCCCGGCGGAGTTCGCCTGCGCGCTGCTCAACTCCCAGCCGATGGGCTTTTACGCCCCGGCGCAGATCGTGCGCGACGCCCGCGATCACCAGGTGGAGGTGCGGCCCGTGTGCGTCAACACCAGTTCCTGGGACTGCACGCTGGAGCGGCGCGGCGACGGCGCGCTGGCGCTCAGGCTCGGCTTTCGCCAGATCAAGGGCCTGCGCGAGGAAGACGCCTCCTGGATCGTTGCGGCGCGCGGCAACGGCTATCCGGACCCGGAATCTTTATGGCTGCGCACCGGCGTCGCGCCGGCAACGCTGGAACGCCTCGCGGAGGCCGACGCCTTCGCCGGCATGGGGCTGAGCCGCCGCGCGGCCCTGTGGCAGGTGAAGACCATCCGCAGCCCGAAGCCGCTGCCGCTCTTCAACGACCCGATAGACGGCGAGGCGATCTTCGAGCCGCAGGTCACCCTGCCGGCCATGCATCTGGGCCAGGAGGTGGTGGAGGATTATCTCTCGACGCGCCTGACCCTGCGCGCTCACCCGATGGAGCTGCTGCGTCCGCATATCCCCGGCCTGACCCCGCACGACCGGCTGGCCGTGCTCTCTCCGCGCGAGGCGCGCCGCGTCTCCGTCTGCGGGCTTGTGATCACCCGCCAGCGGCCGGGCACGGCGTCAGGCGTGATCTTCCTGACGCTGGAGGACGAGACCGGCGTTTCCAACGTGGTCGTCTGGCCGAAAATTTACGAAAAATACCGCCCCACCGTCCTCGGCGGCCGCCTCGTCAAGGTCACCGGCCGCCTGGAACGCGAGGGCCAGGTCGTGCACCTGATCGCCGACACCATAGAAGACCGCTCCGCCGACCTCTCCCTGCTCGGCCACCCGAACGGCAACGTGCTGGGACAAACGACAACCAAGACCGACGACGTCCCCGCCCACATGAAACCACCGCCAGCTCCGCGACTCCGGGCGATGCATCCGCGGGATCAGGCGAAGAGGCTGTTTCCGAGCCGGGATTTTCATTGAGGGGGAGAGATGCGACCAATAAGAAACTATTCAAACGAGTATCGAGAGTATAACGGGCTAGTCAAATGGACACACGCACGCCGGAACAACGTCGGCGCATCATGCAATCGGTGCAGACTAAAAACACCGGACCGGAAATGGTTGTCCGTCAACTGTTGCACAGCCACGGTTACCGCTACCGCTTACACCGCAAAGATTTGCCTGGGAGGCCCGACATCGTTTTTGCCTCCAAACGCAAAGCAATCTTCGTGCATGGCTGTTTCTGGCATGGTCACAACTGCGACAAAGGCAAACTCCCCAAATCTAAACTTGAATACTGGACACCCAAGATCGCTGCGAACAAAGCACGCGACGCCAAGAACGTGGCAGAGCTCGAAGCCAAAGGATGGAAAGTTCTCGTCATTTGGCAGTGCGAGCTCCCCGACAACCAAACGCTTTGGCTTAAACTGAAAGATTTTATGGAGAGCTGAAAAAAGCGATCGACACTATTTGAAGCGCCTGTTAAATTCGAGAATCAAGACTCAACAAGGAAATACAACATGAGACCAATCGGCATCGACCTATTTGCAGGAGCAGGAGGATTGAGCCTCGGCTTCGAACAAGCAGGTTTCGATGTAAAGGCAGCAGTCGAAATAGATCCCGTTCACTGCGCAGTCCATGAATTCAATTTTCCTAACACAAAGGTAATTTCTGAGTCGGTTGAAACACTAACGGGCAAAAAAATCCGAAAACTAGCGGGCATCGAAGGTAAACCCATCGATTGTGTATTCGGTGGAGCACCCTGCCAGGGATTTTCACTCATCGGTCATAGAGCCCTGGAGGACCCTCGAAACAAACTCGTCGGTCACTTCGTGAAATTAGTAAAGCAATTAGACTCAAAATGCTTTGTCTTTGAAAACGTAAAAGGTCTCACGGTTGGTAAGCACAAATCTTTTTTGGACGAACTAGTACATGAATTCGATCAAGCTGGATATGAATGCCGGTTGAAGTGGCAAGTCCTCAATGCAGCTCACTTCGGCACCCCCCAATCTAGAGAACGTTTTATCCTTCTCGGTGCAAAAAAAGGAAAAACAGTTCCCGACTACCCGCAACCCATCACCAATATATCCGGCCGTCCCAAATTCGATCCGGAACTTGATTATGGCCCATCGTGCCATGAAGCCATTGGAGACCTTCCAGATGCAGATCGGTTTGAATCTCTTACAGAAAGCGATGCAGTAAAAACTTCTCGCTTCAATGAACCGTCAGCGTATGCTGCCGAACTTCGTTGCCTAACAAACGATCCTTGGCATTTCGGATATCCGCGACAATGGGAACCCGGCCTACTCACATCTAGTGCGCGCACCCAACACACTGAAATCTCCCGCCGTCGCTTCCGCGAAACAGAAGAGGGGAAGGTCGAACCAATTAGCCGGTTTTTCAAACTTCCAAGCGATGGGGTATCGAACACTTTGCGCGCAGGAACCGACGGAGCGAGAGGAGCATTCACAAGCCCGCGTCCAATCCATTATCGTTATCCTCGGTGCATCACAGTAAGAGAAATGGCGCGATTACACGGCTTCCCCGATTGGTTCAGGCTTCACGCAACGAAATGGCACGGGGCCAGACAAATCGGTAACGCCGTGCCTCCACCGATGGCTAGAGCGATTGCCGAGAAAGTAATTGAAGCTCTCGGCGTCGCACAAAACAAACCAGAAAAGTCATTGAAACTTGGCAACCCCCGGCTTCTAACCCTGACCCTATCGGAGGCTTCTGCAAGTTACGGTATAAATCCACCACCAAGCAGGCGGGATCGTAAGAGCGGTGCAAAAAAACGTAAGCAGGAAGAGATTGAAGTCGAACTGAACGCACTCAGGGTGGCAAATGGCTAAAGCAGAAAATCGGTATTCAGTACTAATTGAAAAGATATTCTTCGATCGGTATTTCGAAGGAGCAAAAGAATTAGAATTCGCCCGACAAGACATCGAAGAATCAGCGAGCGAACTGAAAATCGGACTACCTAAAAACTTGGGAGATGTCCTTTATTCATTTCGATTTCGTACTGCCTTGCCGGACAATATAGAGAACACTCAACCGGAAGGGATGGAATGGGTCATCGAGCTCGCAGGGCGTGCTGTATATCGTTTTAGGTTGGTTAAAATCAACCGCATTCTTCCGCGCAGCGATCTCATAACAATCAACATTCCCGATGCTACTCCTGAAATCATACGGGCCTATGCGCTTGACGATGAACAAGCGTTGCTAGCAATTGTTCGATACAATCGACTAATCGATACTTTCCTAGGACTCACCACTTACAGTCTACAGAATCATCTTCGTACGACAGTAAAAGGTATCGGGCAGATTGAGATCGACGAACTCTACGTCGGTCTGGACAAGCATGGTTGTCAGTACGTCATCCCGGTACAAGCCAAGGGTGGCAAAGATCAAATAGGAATTGTTCAGACAACTCAAGATATTAGGTTTGTTGAAGAAAAATTTACGGGTATGCGTTGCAGAGCAATTGCGGCACAGTTTATGTCGGACAAAATTGTTGCACTATTCGAACTGACGCTTCTGGAAGACGAAATTAAAGTTGTTGAAGAAAGACACTATAAGCTCGTGCCCGCTAATAAAATTGACCAAAACGCAATCCGCAATTATCGCCTCTAACAAAAAACCTCATTTATTCTGGTCTCATTCGCAAGGTGGTTGGACATTTTCCAGACTCGTCACCCGAAACTCGCCTGAAAACTCGTCGCTGTCAGCGCCACATGTGCCTCCAGCGGCGGGCGCAGTTCGAAGGCTTTGGGGGTGCGGGCGAATTCGTAGAGGCGGAAGAGATACCAGTCGTCGCGGCGGGCCTCCGCCACCTCCAGTTCGTTGCGGGAAATGTGGAAGGGCGTGCGTTCCCAGCCGTTGGTGGTCTTGACCTCGATCAGGCGGTCGCAGCCCTCCGGTGTGAAGCTTGAAATGTCGTAGCCCGCGCCGTCGCCGTCTTCCTTGGACACCCAGACGACTTTCCCGGCAAGATCGTCGCGGCCCTGCCGCAGCAACTGGCCGCGTTCATGGTGATACACCAGTTCCTCGCCCGCTTGGCCCAGCGCCCGGTTGCGCTCGTCGCGGCCGGCGACGTCGAAGCGTCGGGCGACGGCGATCAGCTTTTCGGTTTCCTCTGGGGGCGGTGCGTTTTGGAGTGTCGGCGCAACGCCGACGAACACGGCTGGAGGCTCCTCGGCTCTGTGCGACTGCATCCCATTGAGTGCGGTTTCCCATTCCGGATGCCGCGCCAGCCAGCGAGACACGGCTTCCGCAAGCGCCATCTGGAAATTGAACCGGGGCAGATAGCCCTTGATGGTCAGCACGCCAAGCCCCATAGCTGCGGCCGAGACATTGCAAAGCTTGAATTCGATCGAGCCTCGGCTGCGCCCGATCTGCTCCTGCAACAGGCGGTTATGGGCGGCCTTGTTGTAGGATTGACCGGACAGCTCATCGCCGAGCATGGCGAAATAAGCCGCGACAACGGCGTCGTTTTCCGTATCTGACCAATCGCCTGAACTCATGCGCGCCAGGGTAGTGCGGTCCGGCGGTTGTGTCATGCGGGAATTGCAGCGCTACCTGACCCCACCCAAAAGCAATATGGCGGCCTCAGCCCCCTGAACGGCCGGTCGGGGTTTGCCCGCCAGGCGCGCAGGAGGTCGTTTCGGGCGCTTCGGCTCTTTCAGGGATCAAGCCAATGGCTTAAGAAAGAATTCTTCAGCTTTTCCAGCGGGTAGAGAGAAACATGGAAAAACGCAGACTGGGCGCAAACGGACCGGAAATAGCCGCGATCGGCTATGGGGCGATGTCCTTTTCCGACATGTACGGGCCGACGAACGAGACCGAAAGCCACGCGATTCTCGATGCCTGCCGCGACCTTGGCGTCACGCATCTGGACACGGCAAATGTCTACGGCATGGGCAAATCGGAAAACGCCATCGGGACCTATCTGAAAGCCAATCCGGGCGCGCGGGACGAATTCGTTATCGCGACAAAGGCCACGATCACCCGCGATGCTGACGGCAACCGCGGCTATGACAATTCGGCTGAGCACCTTGAAACCGAACTGGACAAATCGTTGCAAAGGCTCGGCCTGGAGTGTGTGGACCTCTTCTACGCCCATCGCCGCGATCCGCGCTTCACCCCGGAGGAAACGGCAGCCAATCTTGGCCGGCTGGTCGAAAAGGGCAAGGCCCGCGCGATCGGTCTTTCGGAAGTCGCGCCCTCGACCCTGCGGCGCGCCATGAAAGCCTTCCCCGTCGCCGCCGTTCAATCGGAATATTCGCTCTCCACGCGGGCGCCCGATCTCGGACTGGTGCAGGCCTGCGCCGAACTCGGTGTCGCCATGGTGGCCTTCTCGCCCCTGGGCCGCTCGCTGCTGACGGACACCCCGATCGCGCGCGAGCGGATCGCCGGTCTGCCGTTCCTCGCTGCGAACCCGCGTTTCACGGAGCCGAACCTGAGCGAAAACTTGCGCATCATGGAAGGCTTCCGCAAGCTCGCGGCAGAGATGGGCACGACGGCGGCAGGGCTGGCGAATGCCTGGCTGCTGAGCCGCGGACCGCATGTCATCCCGATCCCGGGGACGCGCTCGGTGGATCACCTGCGCGAGTGCATCTCGGGCGCAGCCCTCAGCCTCACGGCAGAGGATCTGGAGCGGATCGAGGCCGTGCTGCCGGTCGGCTGGACCCACGGCGACAGGTACTCGGATGCGCAATGGGCCGGCCCCGAGCGGTATTGCTGACAGCTTCCCGCCGTCAGCTTGCCATGTACTCCGACGGCGGGCGCATGTGGCGCAACGCCGACGGACCGACCTGTTGCTGCAGCTACCGACGTTGGCGGGACGGCTGAACACCATCCGGTCCTGCGGCGAGCGGTGAGGTGGATTGGATCCCCGTTCGGGGGCGGGGATGACGCCCGGAGGGAGAGATGCGCGCGGTGTTGGAGATCCCTGCTTTCGGCAATACTCCTCGCGGCTTGCTCCCTTCTCCCCCCTTGAGGGGGAGATGTCTCCGACAGGAGACAGAGGGGGGTGACGGCCTCTCGAAGTGACACGGCTTTCCCCGAATTTGCGGCGGCGTTCCCCCCCCCTCTGCCCGTTTCACGGACATCTCCCCCTCAAGGGGGGAGAGGGGAGCAAGCGGATGGATTTGCTGGTGTCGTCGGGGTTTAGAGCGTGGGGCGGCGTCAGGCCCCCACCGCGCCTCGCCCCTTTACGGTCAAGCCATAAATCCCGCGGTCGACGCGTTCGAACCAGCCGTAGTGATCGTCGGCCATCATGCGGGTGGCGCGGGTGACGCCGGTTGCCTTGGCAACGTCAGCCCCGCGGCTGGGGCCGTTGGTATGAAGATGTTCGGCGCAGCGGATCGCGTCCTGGCGGTAGGCGGTGACCAGCGTCACCCGGGTCGAGCCGCCGGTGTTGGGGTCGCCGACGCGGCGGGAAAATTCGCGCAGCAGGCGGGCCTTGCGAGGTTTGGACTTGCGCGGTGCGTAGGACGCCGGGTCGAGGGGAACTTCAACGTGCCCGTCGGCAAGGCGGACCACGATCACGCCCAGGCCCAGCCGCCGGGCGAGTTTGAGGTTGTTCTTGAGGCTTGCCAGAAACCGCTTGCCCGGCCCCCGCGCGACCGCGACATAGACCGCATCGGTGATCGACTGACGGTCGACGGCCTGGTGAAACAGGCTCAGGGTGAAGCCGGTCTTCAATTCGACGATCACCGGATCCCCGCCCTCGCGGCAGGCGACGATGTCGGCAGCGCCGACCTCGGCCTTGACCTCATAGCCCTGCCCCTCGAGGAAGGTCTTGACCGGCAGGTAGAGTTCGGTTTCCAGAATGCGTCCCATGCCGGGAGTTTAGGCAGGACAAAAAACCTCGACAATCGGCAAACAGCCGCCGTTGGAAACGGTCCACGGTTTCCGGGCCGCAGGGAAGGATCCGTATTCCCGTTCGGTGGGAAGGGAAGGACCGTGACGATCCGTGCCACACGCTCATGCCAGGCCGTGTGGAGGACCCTCGGGTCCGACTTGAAGGATGGGCGCTTGGATCTTGAGTTTGCCGTCCATCCTTCGAGACAGCGCTTGCGCGCTTCCTCAGGATGAGGTTGTGGTGTGCGGCATGCCCCTCGAAAAACGCGTGCCGGCCGTCTCACCCCGGCTATAGCCGATCGAATGCGGATGATTTCTCCCGATTACCCCACGCGCACATTCATTCTGCAATCATCTGACCGGTCGGTGGCGGTGCCGATGCCTGATTTTCACGCAACCGTGAGCGCGCTTTATCGCCTCCGCACGGGCTCCAACTCGGAAATCGCCACAAAGGCGCTATAATTTCCTATGGGAGCACACAGAGAGTTTCAAGGACCCGGGCCGGCACAGGCCGCCGGCCGCCATTCGTCTGACAGGAGAGATCTTGATGACCACCGACCTCCTCACCCGCCGCAGCCTGCTTGCCACCGGTGGCGTTATCCTGGGCGCCGCTCTGGTGACGGCAGCCTCCGGGCTTGTTGTGCCCGCGCGGGCGGCGGGGCTGGCGCCGACGCGGTCGATGCGCGGTGGGGCCAACAATTATCTGCCCGGCGCCCCCATCGTGGAGCGGATCGGCAGCGGCGGGTTCCGGATGACCGGCACCGTCCGCCGTGCGGGCGACGGCGCGCCGCTGGCCGGGCAGCGCATCCAGATGTGGGCACATACCACTGAAGGGCACGAGCGCGACAAACGCAGCCACGGGGCGACGCTGACGGACGCCAACGGCGTCTTTTACATGGACATGCCGCAGATCGTTCCGGCCTTCGGCCAGCCGCACGGACATCTTGCCTATGACAGCGGCGACTTCGAGACTGTCTTCCTGCGCCCGGTGATGTCGAGCGCGAAGGACACCGCCCTTGAAGCCCATTTCGTCCTGCAGCCTGCCTGAGCGGGGAATGCCGACAGCCACGCGCCGGGCCCGTGCCGTCCTGATCTGGGCCGCGCTTGCAGCAGCGCTCCTCGTGCCGTTGGCCGCGGCAGCGGCAAGCCCGCTGCTGCAATGGCGCCAGCCGGTTTATATCGCCGCCGGCTTCGCCGGGATAATCGCGATGGCCCTGCTGCTGCTCCAGCCGCTGCTGGCGGGCGGATATCTACCGGGCCTCGCCGGTCCGCGCGGGCGGCGTATCCACCGCTGGACCGGCGGCCTGCTGGTGGCGGTGGTGATCGTCCATGTCGCCGGGCTGTGGATCACCAGCCCGCCGGACGTGATCGACGCGCTCCTGTTCCGCTCGCCGACGCCGTTCTCCGTCTGGGGCGTGATCGCCATGTGGGCGGTGTTCGCCGCTGCAGTGCTCGCCATTTTCCGCCGCCGCCTGCGCCCGCGCGTCTGGCGGCCCGCTCATACGGCCCTGGCGGTGGCAATCGTCACCGGCAGCGTGGTCCATGCGCTGCTGATCGAGGGCACGATGGAGACGCTGTCGAAGGCCGGGCTGTGCGCGCTGGTCGTGGCGGCGACCGTGAAGGTGGCGGCGGATCTCAAGGTCTGGGCAGCACGTGGGCCACGTCGGGGGACGTGACGGGTCCCTCGCCACCGGTCCCCTTCAGGATGACGATTGCATTGCATTGCGGCCCACCGCTGGTGTTCCGGCACATGCGGATCCGGGCGCTCTTGCCGCGTTTCGCTGATTTATTGAAACCACCTTTGAAAACAATCAGCTAACCGGAATGCGCAGCAACAACGTCATGTGTGTGACGTCCGGCACAGGCGCGCGCGGGACGGGTCCGGCATACTGTGCCTGACAATGAAGTCGAGCGCCGCGCTTCACGAGGGTGTGAATGCGTCGCGGATCCCAAAATTCGGTTTTCGAAAGGTAAGTAACGTGGGAAACGACGCAACGAACCGGCGAAAGGCAATGGAACTCGGAGCGCCGGAAGCGGAAACGCTCATAGCTACGGTTCCGAAACTGGCGCGCCTGCTTTCAAGGGACCAGGTCGCGCAGGTGCAAAGGGTGCTCGACGCGGCCGTTCTCAATCCGCTTTACGAAGATGCCTACAGAAACGCCATGAAGGCCGCGGTGATTTCGCGCGCCGGGAACCTTGTGTTGCGTGACCGGGCGAAAGAACGGAAGGCACGCAGGATACTTGACAAGCGGGTGCATGTGTCGAGAAGCGACGGCTGCATCCGGGTCGATCACAACAAGATGCTGACGGCGGATGCGCTTGTCCCGCGCAGCAACAATCCGGATGAGGCCGACTATCTTGTGCGCGTGCGACAGACCCTCGAATCGAAGGGGATCTGGCTGCGACTGGGCCAGCCCTGGAACGCGCAGGGAAACACTCCCACGGAATGGGAATTCTGGTTCTCGCTCGGTTACGACGGCGACACCATCAAGACCGACGATGCGCTCATCGACCGGGAGGAATTGCTCGATACGACGATGCTGGGCGCAGGCTACTACAGGTCCGTGCTGACGGGACATGTGCAGACGAAGCTCAAGCGCGCGTTCGAGCGTTTCGACACCCAGTATGACAACGGCTGGTCCATGCACATGGACTTGATGAGGGACCGTCACAGTGCGGCGCCGGGTGTTGCGAAGGTGTCCGACTGGCTGGGCGGAGCGACTTTTCCCGCCACTTCGATCTGGAACCGTCCGCACAAGCTGAGAATGAAGGCGTGGGAGGCAAATGCCGGCGGAGACGTGATCAAGGCGCAGGTGTACCTGCTGGCCGCCGCGCATGGTGTCGAATACAACGCACAACTTCTTGCGGATTATGTCAGCGACACGATCGGTGGCGCCGAAACGGCCGTCAAGATTTTGAAAGTGGCCAAAACCAGCGGCCAGGTGGCCGAAGGCGTATTGCTGGTTGTCGGGGTCGGAGCCGGCATCAAGGCCCTGCGCGTGGCCGGCAGCAAGGCGATAAGCCAGGAAGTCAGGTACGACGCTGCCGAAAAGCTTGTCCGCGACTACGCCAGGAAGGAAGGTATTTCCCAGGCCGAGCTCAAGATGGTCCGCTATGTTCCGCAACCGAGGGGAACCGTGCTTGGCAACATCAAGGGCGGGCACAGCGCGGGTTATGGCACCGGGCCTCACAGTTGGCCGTGACCGCAACCTCATACCAATCGTTGTTGACAGGAAACAGCCTGCACAACCGCCATGAGCGGCCGCGTGCCGCCTGAAGCTCCCGGCGGATGGCGGGAGGCCGGCCGGTCCCGCCGAACGAACGAAAGCCCGGCCGGCCGGAGCGGCAGGTCAGCCTGGATTGGACCGCTTCGCGCCAAGGCGAAGTTGCCTGACGCGAAAACGATTTGCGGTTCTCCCGGCGATCGTCTCGCATCGCCGCTCTCGAGCGTGTCGCGTTAAATTGAATTCAGGAAATCGCCCGAACGCATTCGCAATGCAAACGCTGCCTCGGGCGTCTTCCTAAATCCATGAATCCACTTAACCGCAACACGCTCTAGGTGTTTAGTACCAGAACCCCTCCTTCCGCCAGATCGTGAAATGGCCGCGCACCGGCGGGGACGGGGTGCCGCCGAGGATGGTGAACTCACGGCCGCCGTTCAGGCCCTTGCCGCCGGTCTCTTTCAGGGTGACATACTCGTTGCATTGCGGGCCGCCGCTGGAGCTCTGGCACATGTCGATCTGGGCGCTCTTGTCGTCGATCAGTTTCCAGACCCAGTCGACCAGCGCCACATGGCCGTTCCAGACCATGAAGTCGAGCGGTCTGACCTCCTTGATGTCGTCGATGTTGATCTTGGCGACATGCTTCGGATAGTTCTTCGGCGCGACGCCGTGATATTTGTCCCACTCGCCGGTATGGATCAGGAAATTGGCGACGAAGCCGATGCAGTCCATGCCGAAGAAACGGTCCTGGACCATTTCCTGCAGCGCGGCGCGGTCGGACATCTTGTCGAAATAGATCTGCTTGATCTTGCCCTTTCCCTCGACGTCCTTGGAGCCGTCCTTGTTGGCCCGGCCGCAGACCTCGACCTTGTATTTGTCGAGCAGGTCCTTGTTCTTCAGCATGAAGTTCCAGATCTTGACGAAGGTCTTGTCGTTTCCCTGGCCCTTGAGCGCCAGATCGATCGCGCTGCCGCCGACGTGCTGGTTCAGGTTGATGCCGTCCGCGTCCTTGACCCAGCGGAAATTCTTGAAAAAACTGGTCGCACTGTCATTGCCGCCATTGCCGCGGTCCTTGCACAGATACTGGTTCAGTCTGACCGGCCCGGCACTGGTCTGCAGGCCCGGGTTGATGAGACGGTCGACATATTCATAAGGCAGGAAAAAGGATTCAGCCACATTCATTCTCCTTCAATCGGGCCCTCAAAGGACCTGTCGGATGGCAGGGTGCCCGGCGTCTGACAGTCAGCAACCGGCGACCCAAAATGCGATGCGCATGGGGAGCCTGTCTGTTTTGCAGATCACAGAATGCTGTTATTCCCGCCGTGCGCGGGATCGCGGAGCCGCGGGACCGGTGCAAGCGCGGACATCCGCGCGGCCGTCACCTCTTCCCGGTCTCTCTGCCTCACATCCCCGCCACCATCTCCCGAAACGCCTCCAGCCACAGCAGTTCCGCGGCCTCCTGCCGCGATACCCACTTTCGCCGCCGGTGGCTTTCCTCCCAGGCCTCGCCCTCCAGCACCTTGGTCACCTCCATCGCAAAGACCGTGACCTTGCAGGGCGCACCCCATTTTTCGTAGGTGAAATGGCCGAGCGGGATCTCCTCGATCTCGCCTTCGATGCCCGCCTCTTCGCGTGCCTCGACCCCGGCCGAGGCGGCGGGGGTGAGGCCGGGGTCGACGATGCCCTTGGGGACGGTCCAGTGGCGGCCGCTGGAGGAGCCGACGATGAGGATCTGCCTGCCATCCGGCGTGCGGCGGAACGGGATGACGGCGGACTGGCGGTAGTAATAGGCCGGGCGCTCTCGGCGGCCCGCACCGTCCGGGGCGGGATAGGGGAAGAGATCGGGCAGTGTTTGCGGGTCGGTGCGTGCAAGGAGACGGGTGTGGCCCGGTGTGTGCGACAGCCGGAGGAGGACGCCGGGGGCAAGCCCGCAATGGCGATCTGGACGGAGGTCGGATTGCGGACCGAAGGGCAGTCCTTCGATCAGGGTGCGCAGCGTGCCGGGAAGCGCGACAAGAAGCGGGCACTGGCTGGCGGACAGATCGGGCAGGGCTCCGCTGGCGAGGGCGGCGGAGGTCTCGATATCGCGGGCGGTCCAGCCGGCAGCCTTCAGCGCCTTTTCCGCGGTGACGCGGGCGCGTTGGCTGCCATCGGTCAGGACACGGTCCGGGCGCAGGTCTTCCCGCCCCAGAAAAGCGCCGATCTTCTGCGCCTGGCGCTTGCCTTTGGTGCGCAGCGGGCGGCTGGCCGGCGCGCCATCCCAAGATTTTACGCCCGCGCCGGCACCGAGGACAAGCACATCCACTTCCGTCTCCCTTGCGAGTTGCGGGCACACCCGCATCGTTGCCAAGGATCATAGCGAGGCGTCAGAGGGTTGTCACAAGGGGTGAAACGCGGGCGGTGCCGGCGTGTCCAGCCGGTATTTCAGGAAACCTGCGCCCTCATGATCGGTCTTGCCAATGAACCGCGCGCCCAGTCTCTTGAGCGCGCCGAGGTTCCTGCGCGAGGGTGGCAGCAGGAAGGTCACGAAGGGAATGCGCGCGTCGGCGGCGGCGAACGCGAGTGCCTTTCGGGTGATCCATGTACCGAGACCGAAGGCATCCGGCCTCAGAACCAGCCCGAATTCCCATTCCTCGCCCTCTTTCTGGAAGCCGCCCCAGCCGACATAGCGGCCGGCGGACAGAAACGCCCAGTGCCCAAGCCCGTCGCGATGCCAGCAGGCTTCCTTGGAGGCGACGAATTTTTTGATGGCGTCCCGGTCCCATGTAAAATTCAACAGCGGCATATGCTCGGCGACGCGCGGGTCGGACATATGGGTCATCAGCTCGTCCGCCGGGATCTCCGGCAGGCGGGCGAAGGTGATGTGCCGTTGCGAACGGGCGGACATGGACATGCGTCTCCTGGAATTTCCCGGCGCCATTTGCACATGAAAACGGCCCGCCCGATCAAGAGGGAAGAGACTCCGGGCGATCAAGACTGCGTGTGCGCGGCGGCGCGGACATCTGCCCCTCCCGGCATCTCTCATCCGGCCGGCACGTGGGCGCAAAGTCTGTTCGCCGGGTTCGCGGAGGCGGGCATTGGGGCGGATCGCCGATCCCGCCTCGCTGTTTGCGGATACCGGATGGGAACGAACCGGCGCGCGCGCCGTTATTCCCTCAGATCCAGAAGCGAAAAGGAGGATCAGATGAGCGACGACAAGACCACCATGAGCCCGCAACAGCGCAAGCAAGCCGAGGCCGAAGCGGCCCGGATCAAGCGCGTCGCGGAAAAGACCACCACGGGCGGACAGCTCGGAGGCACATACTTCGGCCAGGAACCGGATGAGGGCATGGCGCCGGCGAAAAAGAGTGCCGACAACGACAGCTGAACGACCGGAAACGCCGCGGGCGGTTGCGCCCGCCCGCGCGTCTTCCACACGACTGCATGGGCTTTTGGCCTCTCCATGCTCGGGCGTGCGTTCGGCCTGTTTTTCTATGAGCGGGCGCGGGATCTCTCTGGCGTTAAGACCCCGTTTACCATAATGATGTTTTTTCAAATTCAGGTCGCGTATTCGATTTATCCCTTATCCGGTCCCTTATGGCCCCCTTCTTGCGTCAAACACCGCTCTTGAAACCGGAGTTGCGAGGCGCTGAGGAAAGGACGTTCAATTGGTGTCACATCTGAGCCGCCGCAGTTTGATTGCCGGCATTCCGCTGCTGCTGGCCGCGTGCCAAGGCCGCAAGAGCGCGCCGATCTCGGCCGGGCTGGCAACACTGGCGGACGGAACGCCGGATTACGCCACGGCCTATGCGCCCGTCACCGACGGCGGCTTCTCGCTGCCGGGCATCCAGTATCAGAATTTCGATCCTAAATTTCTGCGCCAGGTGGTGGTCTATCCCTCGCGCCATCCGGCCGGGACCATCGTCGTCGACCCGCAGCAGAAATACCTCTACCTGATCCAGCCAGGCGGCCGGGCGATCCGCTACGGAATCGGCGTCGGACGGGCAGGGTTTTCCTGGAACGGCGAGGCGGAAATCCGCTTCAAGCGGGAATGGCCGAAGTGGTTCCCGCCCGACGAGATGATCGAACGCGACCCGAGCCTTGCCAAATATGACGACGGCCAGGAAGGCGGACCGCGCAATCCGATCGGCGCCCGGGGGCTGTACCTGTGGCAGGGCAATCAGGACACGCTCTATCGCATCCACAGCACCAACCAGCCCTCCAGCATCGGCACCAATGCCTCCAGCGGCTGCATCCGCATGTGGCACCAGGACATCATCGACCTCTATGACCGCGTCGACGTCGGCGCCACGGTGATCGTGCTCGGGTAGAGGTTTTTCCGTCTCCGCGCCACGCCGGCTTTGAGCCGGGCAGCGCGGAGAGTGAGGTTCGGCATCGCGCTATTCCGCCACCTCGCCAGAACATTCCCCCGGCCGAACAATCCCCATTGCCACAACGCGTCAATTAAGCTACATCTTTTTTGTTATGTTATAACATTTAGATTCTTTGACGCGAAGCGTCCTCTTCAACATCCTGGAAAGGTTCACAACCATGCGAATGCTGATCGGCACGCTGGCTCTCACGCTGGCGATCGTGACAATACTGCCCGCCACCGCACAGACCCAAAAAAGCCCTAAGGCCGGCGAAACCGCGGCCCACAGCCACGACAAGGAGATCTACAAGGGCTATTTCAAGGATGAGCAGATCCGGGCCCGCGAGCTGTCCGACTGGGAAGGGGACTGGCAATCCGTCTACCCCCACCTGCAGGACGGCACGCTAGATACGGTCCTGCAACATAAGGCGGAGCATGGCGACAAGACCGTGGAGGAGTACCGCGCCTATTACGAGATCGGCTACCGGACCGACGTCAACCGCATTGTCATCGGCGGCGATGAAGTCACCTACCAAAAGGACGGGGAAAGCGTTACGGGGCAATATGCCGCCGACGGCTACGAGATCCTGACCTACAAGAAGGGCAACCGCGGTGTACGCTTCATCTTCTCAAAGACCGGCGGCGACGCCGGGGCGCCGCAGGTTATCCAGTTCAGCGATCACCGTATCGCACCGGCGAGAGCCGACCACTATCATCTTTACTGGGGAGACGACCGTGCGGCCCTTCTGGAAGAACTGACAAACTGGCCAACCTATTATCCCGCCTCGCTTAGCGGCCAGCAGATCATCCACGAGATGACGGCCCATTGATCAAAAACCATCCGGTGCGCCGATGGCGCACCGGTCCCGGCTCCCCTTGAGCCACATCAACGCCCGCGCGCGCTCCGCCAACTACGCTTCCTTACGAATTTTTCCAAAACGCAGGGAGTTTCGCACATGGCCATATCAGACTGGACCGCATTCGTAGACCAGACCGACGCGCGCATGGCAGAGGTCCGCAAGAGTATGCCGGACGTCGCCAAGGGCTTCGGTGCGCTGGCGGCGGCGGCGACCAAACCGGGGGCGCTCGACGCGAAGACCAAGGAGTTGATCGCGCTCGCCATCGGCATCACCGCGCGCTGCGACGGATGCCTGGCCTATCATGCCCGCGCAGCCCCGCGGCACGGCGCCCGTCGCGAGGAGATCCTCGAGGTCATCGGTGTCGCGGTCTATATGGGCGGCGGGCCGTCGATGATCTATGGCGCCGAAGCGCTGGCCGCCTTCGACGGACTTGCGGAAACGTCTGGCGCCTGACGCGGCAGGGGCTGATAGTCCAGGGCGTAGATTCTAATTACAGCCGTCGCGCGCCCAGATGCCCAGCGCCTCCTTGAAGAGGCCGCCGAGGGGATGCTGTTGGGGCACCGTCCGCGTTTTGTCGGCCACGTAGTTTTGCGCCTGTTCGCACAGGTTCGACTGTTCCCATTGATGGCAGGACGCGCATGTCTTGTCCTTCCAGACCGCCTCCGGGAGGCCCTCTATCGGCGGGAACCGCGGAAAGCCGGTGATGAGTTCCGCAATGCTGCGGGTCGCGATCTCCGGATCGCCTACGCCGAGTGGCGCGTTGAACGCCACAGTCTCCGGTGGACCGGAACCGGCTTCCTCGGACGCCTGCGGCTCGGGTGCGGCGGCGACGGGCGCTTCGGCAACCGGGTCGGTGCCCGGTCCGCTCTCCACGATGGTCTGAAGTTCAAGACGCGCGAGTTCCGCGAAGGCTCCTTCGGGAAAGGCGTCCAGATATTTCCGGTAGGCCTCGGCCGTTCCCGATTGACGGGCCTGCTCGATCAGGTCGCGTTCGGACTGGACGGGATCGACGGGTTCCGCCTTCGGCGCTTCGGCCTGCGGGGCGCTCTCCTCCACCTGCAGTTCCTGCGACATGAGTTCCTGCAGAAGCGCGCGCGCTTCGTGTGTGTAGGGGTTTGCGGGACTTGCGCGCAGGAAAAGGAGCACTTGAACGGGATCGCGGCTGAGCCGCACGGAGTCCCAAAGCTGGCGCGTCTGGATTTCTTCCGCGGAAAGCACCACGGCCGGCACGAACTGGAAGTCGACGGTCAGGGAAGACGTGTCCCACGGCGTCTGGTTTCCGTCTGTCGCCTCAAGCACCTCGACGCGCACATCCTTGAACAGCACCTCGATCGGCACGCCGGGTGTGGAGAGCCGCCGCGCGAGCGCTTCGGTGAAGGGGCTGTTCGATCCGCCGCCGTCGACGGCGATCTCGCCCGGGGCGGTCGAATAGGCAAGAAAAGTCCCCGTCGGCGCCTTCATCTCGGCAAGACCGTTGTCGCTCAGGTCGGGGATCGTCGCGAAGGGATTGTTCCGGCAGGCGTCGAGAATGACGATGTTCGTCTGATTGCGGGCGGAGAACATCTGCCGGAGCACGGCGTTCGCCGGAACGCCGACAAGGCTCAGATCGGCGGCATCCCGGAGCTCTATATCAACAGGCAGAAGGTAATTCGAGCCAAAGGACTGCACCCCGTGCCCGGCGTAATAGAACAACCCCGTCGCATCGTCCCCGGCTTCGCGGAGCTTGCGGCCGAAATCCGAAATCGCCCGGATCAGTTGATCCTGCGTGGCTTCGGTGATCAGCGTGACGTCAAAGCCCACCTGGCGAAGGGATTGCGCCATCAGGGCCGCGTCATTGACGGGATTGTCCAGGGCTGTGACATTGCTGTAAGCCCCGTTGCCGATGACCAGCGCCAGACGCGCCTCTGCATTCGCCCGAAGCGGAACGAGCATCGTCATCAGCAGCAAAAAAGCCGCGACAAGGACTACGGGGGACCGGCGTATGCAGAGGTTATTCGACAACGACAAACTCGATACGGCGGTTGCGGCGTTTGCCGTCAGCAGTCCCGTTCGGGGCCACGGGGCGCGCTTCTCCATATCCGACGCTCACGATCCGGTCCGCGGGTATATTCTTCAGGGTCAGGTATTGTTTCACCGCCGCCGCGCGGCGCTCGGACAAACGAATGTTCGCAGCAGCGCTTCCGTCGCTGTCCGTGTGACCGCCAATCTCGATGACAAGCCCCGGACAGCGCGAGATGATGTCGCTGAGACTGTTCAGCAGCGGTTCGCTGCGTGCGTCGAGGCGCGCGCTCCCGCTTCCGAAATAGATGTTGCCCGTTCGCGACAGGATCTCGAACCGGCCCTTGCACGCTTCGATGTCGAAATCGCCCTCCGGTTCCAGCGCCTTGGCGGCGGCGGCCTGCGGGGCTGGCTGGGTGGCTGGCTGCGTGGCCGGTTGCGGGGTGGATGAAGCCGCCGTCTGCGCACCGGGCCCTTCTCCGCCATTGCGGGAAAACACGAAGTCGAAGGACACCGTCGCGGAAGGAACGATCACCACGTCCGCGGCTTCCTCCAGTTTCTGGATTCCACCGTCGAGGCCGAAGTCGGAAGCCGCCACGGAGATAGGCGCCGTCGTCGAAACCGCGACAAGGTCATCGCTCATGATCGTTACCGCGACCTCGGTTTCCAGCGTCTTGGAAAGACCGTGAAGCGACAGCGTGTAGGTCAGCGGAATGATCTTGCGCTTGAGGGCGGGCAGATCGGTCAGCAGCGATTGATCGATCCGGGTGGTGATGACGACTTCGGGAAACTGGAACGTCTCGAAGAACAGAAACCGCATGCGGACGTTTCTGAGATCGATCTTGGTATCGATCGAATCAAGAAAGATCCGGATGCTCGCGGCACCGCTTTCATCGATCGTTCCCGCGAAATCGGCAAAACCGCTTGATTCGACCTTGGTGAGATTCTTGACCGACTGGAACCGGAGCGACGACGCCTCGGGCTGAAGCGTCCAACCTCGTTCGAAGAAGTTCTCCTGTGCTCCCGCCGGCGATGACAGCAGCAACAGGGCAGCAAGAATTGCAAGCGTCAGTTCCGGTAAAACGGACCGCGCGAAGTTCATCTTCGAATCCTTTTTCTTCCCCATGAGCCCTTACGGCTTCACCCATTTATCCGATATGTCATCCAAATGTTGCAAAGTTGCAAGTTCAAAGCAACTTACCGGGACCAGGAGCCGTTGATGTGCATGAAATAGCATGAGCCGATCCGGTTGCCACGCACGACAGCCTGACCTGACAAATGTCACGGCATGGATTGCAGGGTCAAGCCCAGCGATGACGGGGCGATTTCGAAGTGTCTGCGATTCTCAAGTCAGCACTACTCTCAACAGAGTTGATAGCGAAATTGGCTTTGCCTGCTGTCTGGGCGGACAGATAGCCCCCTATCGCACGGTTTCCGGCAACTCTTCGATGGAACGGGCAAAAACCGGGCGAGGCATCAAGCTGCGGCTTGCCATCAACACACTAATATATTAATACATCAATTATCGGGAGGGAGGAACTTCCCGCGATTTTGCCTGGAGGACATCATGAAACTCATCAGCGCCGCCATTCTTGCGGCTTCCGTATCGTCGCTGGCCACCATCGCCCACGCCGAAATATTCACCATTCAGACCTCGTTCAACGCGGGTGACTTTTCCACCCAGTACCTGACGGAAACCTGGTTGCCGAAAATCGCCGAAATGACCGAAGGACGGGTCGAGATCCAGCTGACGCCGAACGGCTCCGTCGTGCCGGCGCGCGAAACGCCGGACGCGGTCGCCGCGGGCGTGCTGGACGGTGACTTCACCTCCGTCAACTATTTCGCCGGACTGGAGCCCGCCTACGCCATCATGGGCGATCTGATCTCCGGCTACGACACGCCCGAGCAGATGCTCGCCTTTTGCAAGGACGGCGGCGGCGAGGCCGTGATGCAGAAAGCGGCCGACGCGGTCACCGGCGGGGAAGTGCATGTGATCGCCTGCGGCCCCTATTCGCGCGAAGCGCTGCCCGCCCGCGTGCCGATCCGGACCTTCGAGGATCTCGCCGGCAAGAAAATCCGTTCGCCGGAGGGCCTGGCCGCGGCCGTTTTCAAGGCCGCCGGCGCCTCGCCGCTGTCGATCCCGTTCTCCGAAGTCTACGGCGCGCTTGAAAAAGGCATCGTCGACGCGGCCGATGCCTCGGCCTATGTGAACAATGACGCGACCGGCCTGCATGACGTTGCCCCCTACCCGCTTTATCCGGGCATCCACTCCATGCCGTCGATGCAGTTCACCCTCAACACCGAAAAATGGGACTCCCTTTCCGAAGCGGACCAGACGGCCCTGCGGGACTGGTGGTACGAGGCGATGTTCGCCATGGCGGCCGAGGTCACCAAAAAGGACACCGAACTTGCCGCGCGCGATACCGCCGGGGAAAAGATCGAGGTGATCGACTGGGCCCAGGCGGACCGGGACAAGCTGCGCAAGGTCGCCCGCCAGCAGTGGGAAGACTACGCGCGGAAGTCGGATCTGGCCAAGGAAGCGCTCGACGCGCATATCGCCTACATGACGGAAATCGGGCTGTTCGGCAATTAAGCCCTTTGTTGCGGCCCGCGCCATGATCCATGGTGCGGGTCTTGTTATTCTTCTCACAGGATCGCCGCGATGAAACGCCTATTGGCCGGATACGCAGCGTCGATGAACAGGATCAGTGTCTTCATCGGCCAGAGCTGTTCGATGCTGCTTTTTGCCTGCATTCTCGTCTCAGCCTTCGAGGTCGTCATGCGCTACGGCTTCGACCGGCCCACCGTCTGGTCGACCGAGCTCGCCATGACGCTGTGCGCCAGCGCCTGGGTCCTTTCGGTCGGCTATGTGACCGAACGCCACCGGCACATCTCGATCACCATGATCGAAATGCTGGTCAGCCCGAAGCTGTGGCGGGTGTTGCGCCTGATCCAGATGCTGATCGCCACCGGCGCGGTGCTGGTGCTGACGATGGCGCTCTGGGGTCCGGCGATGAAAGTGCTGCGGCGGATCGAAACATCGGGCACGGCCCTCAATTCCATCCAGCCGAGCTATTTCAAGCTGCTGCTCACCGCCGGCTGCATTCTCTACATCCTGCAGCTCGCCGCCAACATCATACACTGGGCGCAGGACAGCGAAGGAGACGTTGCCGGTGGGCATTGAACTCATCACCCTGCTGATCGTCGCCTCGCTGCTGGGGCTCATGGCGCTCGGCGTGCCGCTCGGCATCACCACGCTGACGGTATCGCTGGCAACGGCGATCCTTTATTTCGGCACGCGGGCGGGCTTCTTCATCGTCGCCGCCAATGTCGGTGAGGTGCTGCACAAATACGAGCTGATCGCGGTGCCCTTCTTCGTGTTCATGGCCAATGTCCTGGAACGCTCCGGCATCGCCAGGTCCCTGTTCGATTCCATGGCGATCATGGGCGGCCGGTTCCGCGGCTCCGTCGCGGTGCAGACCTGCGTGGTCGCCGTTGTGCTCGCCGCCATGTCCGGCATCATGGGCGGCGAGATCGTCATGCTCGGCCTGATCGCGCTGCCGCAGATGCTGCGCCTCGGCTATGACCGCAAGCTTTCCATCGGCATCATCTGCGCGGCCGGCGCGCTGGCGACCCTGATCCCGCCTTCCGTGGTGCTGATCGTCTACGGCCTCGCGGCGCAGGTCTCCATCACCAAGCTGTTCGCCGCCTCCGCCCTTCCCGGACTGATGCTGGCGAGCCTGTTCATCGCCTATATCCTGGTCCGCGTCCGGCTCAATCCGGGACTGGCGCCGATCTTCGACATACCCGAAACCGGGCTGCCGCTGTTCCGGCGGATGAAGTTCCTGAAAGGCGTCATTCTCCCCGGCCTTCTGATCGGCGCTGTCCTCGGCGTCATCTATTCCGGCATCGCCACCGTCACGGAAGCCGCCGCCATCGGCGCGGTCGGCGCCCTCGTGGTGGCGGCCGCCCGCAAGGAGCTGACCTGGGTGATGGCCCGCGACGCCATGCGCCAGACGGTGCTGACGGTCGGCTCGATCATCTGGCTGGTGCTCGGCGCGGTTTCGCTCATCGGCATCTATAACCGCATCGGCGGCGGCGAATTCCTGCGCGGCACGCTCAACGCGCTCGACATCGCGCCGATCCTGGTGATCGTCGTCATGATGCTGATCGTCATGGTGCTCGGCACCTTCCTGGAGTGGATCGCGATCATCTTCATCACCGTGCCGATCTTCGCGCCGGTGGTCGTCGACCTGGGGTTCGATCCGGTCTGGTTCGGCGTGCTGTTCGCCATGAACATCCAGATCTACTATCTCTCGCCGCCCTTCGGGCCCGCCTGTTTCTTCCTGAAGTCGGTGGCTCCGAAAGGCATCGAGCTGCAGGAGATCTTCGCCGCGGTGCTGCCGTTCATCGCCCTGCAGGCAGTCGGCCTGTTCCTGGTCCTGTTCTTTCCGGAAATCGCCCTGTGGCTTCCGGGCCTGTTCGAGTGAGGAAGCGCAAATGCCCATCGACGACCGCGACCTGACCCGCCAGGACGAGGACATATCCCCGGCGGAATTCGCCGCCGAGGAGCGGCGGGAGCATTATGCTTTCGGCAATTGGCCGGAAATCGCGGGGACTGTCTTCACCCTTTTCGTCATCTGGCTGATTTTTGCATTCACGGGTTGAACCATGACAAGAAAAACTCCCACGACCCTCCGCTCGGCGCGCTGGTTCGCCCCAGACGACCTGCGCAGCTTCGGTCACCGCTCGCGCATGATGCAGCTTGGCTATGCGGAAGAGGATTTCCGCGACAGGCCGGTCATCGGCGTCCTCAACACCTGGTCGGAGCTCAACACCTGCCACGCGCATTTCCGCGACCGGGTCCAGGACGTCAAGCGGGGTATCCTGCAGGCGGGCGGCTTCGGTGTGGAGATGCCCGCGCTCTCCGTCGACGAGAGCTTCACCAAGCCGACCTCGATGCTTTACCGCAACATGCTGGCCATGGAGACGGAGGAGATGATCCGCTCGCACCCGCTCGACGGCGTGGTGCTGATGGGGGGCTGCGACAAGACCACGCCGGGGCTGGTGATGGGCGCGCTGTCGGCGGGCGTTCCGATGATCTACCTGCCCGCCGGGCCGATGCTCCGGGGCAATTACGCCGGCAAGACCCTCGGTTCCGGATCGGATGCCTGGAAATACTGGGACGAACGGCGCGCCGGCAATATTTCCGACGCGGAATGGCGGGGCATCCAGGGTGGCATCGCCCGCTCCGCCGGAACCTGCATGACCATGGGCACCGCTTCCACCATGACGGCAATCGCCGAAGCGCTCGGCTTTTCGCTGCCCGGCGCATCGTCTATTCCGGCGGTGGATTCCGGCCACCAGCGCATGTCCGCGGAGTGCGGCCGGCGGATCGTGGAAATGGTGTGGGAAGACCTGACCCCGAACCGGATCGCGACGCCCGCGGCATTCCACAACGCCGCACTCGTCGCCATGGCGACCGGCTGTTCGACCAATGCGGTGGTCCACCTGATCGCCATGGCGCGGCGCGCCGGGGTCGCCATGACGCTGGACGATCTCGACGCGCTCGGCCGCACCACGCCGCTGATCGCCAATGTCCGCCCCGCGGGCAAGGACTACCTGATGGAGGATTTCCACTACGCGGGCGGCCTGCGCGCGCTGATGAAGCAGCTTGAGGACCGGCTCGATTGCACGGCGATGACGGTCACCGGCAGGCCGCTGGGGGAAAACCTGATCGGCGCGGAAGTCCACAACGCCGACGTCATCCGTCCGCTTTCCAATCCGGTCTACCATGAAGGCTCGCTCGCCGTTCTGCGCGGCAATCTGTGCCCCGACGGGGCCGTGATCAAGCCGGCGGCCTGCGACCCCAAATTTCATTTCCATGAAGGCCCGGCGCTCGTCTTCGACAGCTACCCGGACATGAAGGCCGCCATCGATGACGAGACGCTGGATGTGACACCGGACCATGTTCTGGTTCTGCGCAACGCCGGTCCCCAGGGCGGGCCCGGAATGCCGGAATGGGGCATGCTGCCGATCCCCAAGGCGCTGATCAAGCAGGGCTACCGCGACATGCTGCGGATTTCCGACGCGCGCATGTCCGGCACTTCCTACGGCGCCTGCGTGCTGCATGTCGCGCCCGAAAGCTATATCGGCGGCCCGCTGGCGCTGCTTCGCACGGGCGACATCGTGCGGCTGGATCTTGCCGGCCGGCGGCTCGACATGCTGGTGGGCGAGGACGAACTGCAACGGCGGCGGACGGCCTGGCAGGCGCCGGAACCGCGCTTCCAGCGGGGCTACGGCTATATGTTCTCCCGCCATGTCACCCAGGCCGACAAGGGCTGCGACTTCGACTTCCTGCAAACCGATTTCGGCACCGCCGCGGGCGAGCCGGACATCTACTGACCGTTATCGAGGACACCCATGACCGACTACGTGCTTTCCAGCGAAACCCGCGACAAGCTGAAACGGATTTCGACCGCGTCGATCGCCACCGCCCTGTTCAAGCGCGGGCTGCGTAACCAGTTCGTCCAGGGCGTGGTTCCCGTTTCCCCCAAGGCGGAAACGATGGTGGGCCAGGCCTTCACCCTGCGCTACATCCCGGCGCGCGAGGACCGCAATCCGATCACCGTCTTCCGCAACGCCGATCATCCGCAGCGCGTCGCCGTGGAAACCTGCCCTCCCGGCTGGGTCCTGGTCATGGACGGACGCAAGGACAGCCGGGCGGCGACAGCGGGATCGATCCTGATCACGCGGCTGGCGCTGCGCGGCGCCGCCGGGGTCGTCTCCGACGGCGGTTTCCGGGACGCGCAAGGCATCGGCAGGCTGGACATGCCTGCCTATTACGCGCGGCCGTCGGCCCCGACAAACCTGACCCTGCATGAAGCGCTCGACATCAATGTGCCGGTCGCCTGCGGTGACGTCGCCGTCTTTCCCGGCGACGTGATGGTGGGCGACGGGGACGGCGTGATGGTCATCCCCACGCATCTGGCCGATGAAATCGCCGAGGAATGCACCGGCATGGAAAGCTTCGAGGACTTTGTGCTCGAACAGGTTCAGGCGGGAGAATCCATCATCGGGCTCTATCCCTGCACCAAGGAAGAACACCAGACCAAATACGAGGATTGGCGCAAACGGAACGGCCGCTGACGGCTCGCACCATCCACGGACGCTTGCCGTCAGGACCGGTAGGTGCTGACGGCCGTCTTGAGTGCGCCGGCGACAGTGCCGAGATCGCCAACGGCGGTTTTCATCGACGACACGCCGTCCATGTTTTTCTGCGCCTCGGAGCGAAGCTGCTGTGCCTGGTCCGTGGAATTGCGGGCGGAGGAGGCGACCTTGCCGGTGAACTCCGCGATCTGACCGATATCGCCATTAATGCCGGTGAGGCTCTCCATGAGACCGCTGGCCTGGTCCGACACGTCGGAGGTTCGCTGCGCGGCGCGCGTCGCATCGGCATTCTGCTGGCCGGCGGCCGCCGCGATGCCGCCCATCGTCTCGTTGACCAGGCGGATGATGTCTATGACCTCGTCGATGCCGATATTCGCCTTGTCTGAATCGGCCAGCATTCTCACCACTCTCTGACGGATTTCCTCGGTCGCCTTCTGGGTCTGTTCGGCGAGCGCCTTGACTTCCCCCGCGACGATCGCGAACCCCCTGCCGGCCTCGCCGGCGCGGGCCGCTTCAATGGTCGCGTTCAACGCCAGGAGGTTGGTCTGATCGGCGATACCGTCGATAAGTCCGACGATATCCTCGATCTGGCGGGAGGACACGGCAAGCGCCTGCATGGTTTCCTTCGCGCTGGCCGCCAGCGTGTTCGCCTTCTCGGTAACGTCGGAGGCTTCGTTCGCCGAACCGGCCACCTGGCCGACGGAATGCACCAGCTCTCCGATGATGCCGGACACTTCCTGCATTTCATCGGCCATTGCCCGGGAGGCATCGGCCACTTTTTGCGAGTCGGACAGGATCCGCCCGGTTATGTCGGCCGCGTTGCCGGAATCGGCCGACAAGGCAGTCGCCTGTTCGGACAGCTCCGACGAGCCGGACGTCACCCGCTCGGATCCGCTGAAGAAGTGGCCCGACAGCTGTTCCAGGGAACTCGAGGTCGCCGCGACGGATCTCGCCTGGCCGGACAGACCCGCGACGAGCTTGTGAATTTCGTCGAGAAACGGATTGATCACCTGGGCAAGTTCGGCCGCTTCGTCTCCTCCCGAGTCGTCCAGGCGCCGGGTGAGGTCCTTGTCGAGATGGGTGATGCGGTAAAGGGCCTCCTGAAGTGCGCCGGTTCCCAGCGTCGCGCCGTGCTCGGAGGCGTTCAGGCCGCTGATCTCCTCTTCCGGTGTCACCCTCAGGCCGATCAGCATGTCGATCAGCTTGAACACGACGAAGCTCAGGGCGAAGGCCCAGGCAAATCCGACAGCCACTCCCTCCAATTGCACGATGAACTGTTCGAACCGGTTGGCCGCGGCCAGTTTTTCTTCCACCGCGAACAGGGCAACCAGCAGGGTTCCGATCGCGCCGCACACACCGTGGACGGAAACCGCGCCAACCACATCGTCCAGTCTGAAGACGCGCAGCAGGATTTCTTCCGATACGATCACCAGCACGCCGCAAAAGGCGCCGATCATCATCGCGCCATGCAGGTTGACCGCGTCGCAGCCCGCGGTGATCCCCACAAGCGCGCCGAGCATGCCGTTGAGCGAGCGCACCGGCAGGAACAAGCCGTCATAGAACCTGCCCGCAATCAGCCCCACCACGCCGCCGACCGCCGCGGCAACCAGCGTATTGGCGATGATATGGGCGAAGTCCGGTGTACCGGCTGTCGTCGAACCGCCGTTGAAACCGATCCAGCCGACCAGAAGGATCAGCGCTCCGGCTGCCGACAGGACCATGGAATGTCCGTGTATGGTGCGCGCCTGACCGTTTTCATCGAACCGGCCGAGACGCGGACCCAGAACAACGATACCGGCCAGACCGATCCAGCCGCCCACGGAATGAACGACTGTGGATCCGGCAAAATCGATGAAGCCCGCGTCGGCCAGCCATGCGGTATTGTCCGAAAGCAGAAGATTGCCCCAGGCCCAATGACCGAAAACGGGATAGATGAAAACGGCGAGGGCCCCCGACATGACCAGATAGCCGGAAAATTTCATCCGTTCCGCGACGGCGCCGGAAACGATCGTCGCCGCCGTGCCGACAAAAACCGCCTGGAAGACAAAGAAGGTGTATGTCCAGTCCGATGCGGTCTCAAGAGCAGCCAGTTGCCCGGGTGCGCCGAGAAATCCCGCGATGGAGGAGCCGAACATGATTGAAAAACCGGCCAGGTAGAACAGGCAGACCGAGAGAACGAAGTCGGTCACGTTTTTCTGTGCGACGTTGATGGAGTTCTTGGAGCGAACCATACCGGCTTCCAGGAAAAGGAATCCGATCTGCATCAGCAGTACCAGAGCCGCCGCCGTCATCGTCCACATGTGATCGGCATTCGCCTGCTGGCTTTCGATCATCGATCTCAGTTGCCGCAACTGATCCTCGACAGATGGCTCCGCCGCAAGCGCGCCGGAGCTGAATGCCCATATAGTCAGAATAGCCAATGCCACGAAACGCATGTGAAGCCTCCGGTTACCGAAGTAGTCGCACCCAAGTTCCACGCAACGGCTTAACTGGAGGTAAACTCGAAAAGTAACTCCGTTTTCTAGATTATTATGATTATGATTTTTTCTTGTGTTAACATTGTAAATTACTGATATTTTCCAAAAATGTCGTAAAAGATATTGATATAGACATTTTTACGAATACTTCCTAAAATCAATATTGCGTATTTATAACTATATAAAAATTGTTAATCATATTATTTTCTATAATTACAAGCGGTTGATTGAGGGGTCACTCTTTCTAACCTATTAATTTCATCTCGCTCACTTATAATTTCTTTTGCTTCCCGCCGGATTTCCATTTTGCGGACGCGAAAAAAACTTTCGTTTTTTCGGAGACTTCCCGCGAATGCAGGCTCGCACACACACGATGCAGACGACCGCCGGGAAACCGGGTGCTGCGAATCATTCACACCGCGGGGTCACGAGCCCAGCGTCGTTCCGCGCTGGACCAGCGTCACGCCGCAGGTGCGGATCTGCGGCGGCGTCTCGGGCTCTTCCAGGCGCTGAATCAGAAGGTCCAGCGTCGCTTCGCACAGGTCCCGGCGGCTCTGGGCCACGGTGGTCAGGTCGTAGGCCTTCCAGGACGCCTGCGGGATATCGTCGTAGCCGATCACCTGAATGTCCCTCGGCACCTTCAGGCCGTGCACATGGCGCAGACCATCGAGAACGCCAAGGGCGAGATAGTCGGCGGTGCAGAAAATGCCGTCGATTTCGCTGCGCACGCGGTGCACGAAGCCGGCCGCGGCCAGTCCGCCTTCATAGGACTGGGTCCCCCAGGCAATCCGGATGACGGAAACGCCTTTGGCGTTCGCCGCCTGTTCGAAGGCGAGCGCCCGGCCGTTGATCGAATAGGAGGACCGTTCGGGCGTGACGACGGCAAGTCTTGTGCAGCCGCAGTCCAGAAGATGCTCCAGTGCCATCCGGCCGCCGGCCTCGAAATCGGTCACCACCCTGTCGACCGGCGCACCCGGATCGCGCTTGTTGACCACCACCAGCGGGACCCCGTTCTGAAGGCATTCCTGGCAGATTTCCTCAGGAGGCGTGTCGGATGTGACGATGACACCGGCGACGCTGTATTGCAGCAGGGAGCCGATCAGGTCCGCAACGTCGGCGGACGGTTCGCCCCTGAGCAGGATGGGGCGGAAACCGAGTTCCAGCAGACCTTGCGTCAGGAGGTCGATCTGTTCGGCGCGAAACGGATTGTCCAGATCGGCGGCAACCACACCGACGAGATCCGATTTCTGCTTGTGCAACGATCTTGCCAGGACATTGACCCGGTAGCCGAGCCGGCGGGCCGCCTCCATCACCTTGTCGCGGGTCTCCTTCGAAACACTGGCGCCATCGGTAAAGGTTCGCGAAACGGCCGAGCGCGACACACCGGCCAACCGGGCGACATCGAAGGAATTTATCTGTTTCCTAGGCCCTGATGCGTCTGACATCCATACTTCCGTTATCTTCTTTTCCGGCCAGCAAACGCGCCACCTGAAAAGGTTCATTCACATTGACAAGATCGGGTTGAAGCCCCAGCAACCGCTCCATCTCGGCGGTGTCGCTCCCCATATAGGCAACCATAACCTTCCTCCCGGCCCTGCGGACCGTTTCGAAACCGGCCGCGTTCGCATTGCGCCGGTTGAATTCGATGATATCGGCTTCAAAAGCGGCAAGGCAGGTATCCAGGCTATCGAAATCCTCCGGCCGGGCCATCAGCATGGCCTGAGGAAAGGTCTCGCGGATCAGGTGCAGCCAGTCGACATTGGCCGACCAGAAAAACACATCCTCGGGCGCCATCCGTTTCAGCACCGCCTGCACGGTCCTGACAGGATCGGCCTGCTTGAGTTCGACATAGAGCTTGCCGCCCGCCCCGAAGGCCATGTCGACGATCTCGGCAAGCAGCGGCACCGGCTCATCGTTGAAAAACGGATCGAACCAGCTTCCCGCGTCGAGGGCAGCAATTTCGGCAAGTGTTTTTTCCGCAAGTTCACCCGCGCCGGAGGTCGTGCGCTCCAGCAGCGGATCGTGATGAACCACCAGCTCGCCGTCGGAGGTTTCGCGGACATCGATCTCGACACTGTCGAAGCCCGCGGCCCAGGCTGCCCGCGCCGCGCTTTTGGTGTTTTCAGGAGCGATCCCGCAGGCGCCGCGATGACAGACGATTTCCGGGCGCCGCAGGCCTGCGGATTTATACCGGGCGACCATTTCCGGCTGGTCCGAGCAGATGCCCAGAACGGGCATCTTCACCAGCGCCTCGACGACATCGGTACGCTCCTCGTGCCAGGTGACCACCGGCAGGCCGCGTTCGCGGGCCTTCGCGAAAAAGGCATCGTCCAGCAACGCGTCCGGACGGTCACCCGCCCGCTCCCAGCAGGGATGGACGATCTGCGCGCCGCACCGGTCGGCGATCTCGAACGGGTCCCCGCCGAGCCCGACGAGGATGGAGACCGGGTAAGGGCAGCCGGCGGCGAGCAACTCGGCGCAGTAGTCGGGAGTGTTGGCGCCGACGATCGCCCGCGCGATGCGGTTGTCCAGCAGGATATCGACGGCGCGCGAGGCGGCTTCCCCCTCCTTGGCGTCCAGATAGATGCCGGCCCCCGCCCGCGCCGCGAGGGCGGCGATATCCGCAAACAGCGGCGCGGATCGGCCGGCGGCCGCCGTCAGATCCGCCAGGACGGCGGCGGTCACATCGCTCAAACGCAGGTCCCTGCCGCAGGCGGCCTTCAGGTCGGCATCGTGAAAGGCCACCGGAACACCATCCGCTGTCAGCCGGACATCGACCTCCCACATGTCGGCGCCGAGTTCCCGCGCCACTTCAAAGGCGCGCATCGTGTTGTCGAACGCATAGGCGCTCGCGCCGCGATGGGCGATTGCCAGCGGTGGGCGGTGCGTGTCGTGGATCCAGGTCCTGTCAGGGCCAAACTGCGTCATGATGCCTCCGTCAGAGCCGGTTGCCGTCCGGACCGAAGGCCAGGACCTTGTCCTGGGCGATCCCCCAGGAGACATCCTCTCCCAGTCTGAAGCCGGCGCTCTGGGCCTGAATGGAGCGTAACACGGCGCCGTTTTCCAGCGTCACGTCGTAGAGCTCCTCCCGGCCCTGGATTTCGACGAAGCTGACCTTGCCGGAGACCTTGAGCGGGTTGCCCGGCTGGAAGAATTCGGGCCGGACGCCAAAGCGAATGGGTGCGCCATCGCCCGGCAATTCAATGCCGGAGGGCACCGGCAGGGTGACGCGCGAATTCGCCAGCCTGAAACCGCCATCGGCCACGGTCCCCTCCAGAAAGGCGATCGGCGGATTGCCGAGGAACCCGGCGACAAAAGCGGAGGACGGATTTTCGTACATGTCCTTCGGCGTGGACAGCTGCACGATCCGTCCCTTGTCCATGATGGCGATCCGGTCGCACATGGACATGGCCTCCACCTGGTCATGGGTCACCAGAACGGCGGTGATTCCTGTGGCGAGCTGGATACGCCGGATTTCGGAGCGCATTTCCAGACGCAGCTTGGCGTCGAGATTCGCCAGCGGTTCGTCCAGCAGGAGAATATCGGGCTTGCGGATCAGCGCCCTGGCCAGGGCGACCCGCTGCTGCTGGCCGCCCGAGAGCTGCACCGGGCGCCGCTGAAGCAATTCGCCGATATGGACCAGGTCGGCGATCTCCTGCACTTTCCGGTCGACCTCGGCCCTGCTTTCCTTGCGCACCTTCAGCGGGAAGGCGATGTTCTCGTAGACGTTCATGTGCGGGTAGAGGGCGTAGTTCTGGAACACCACCCCGACATTGCGTTTCTGCGAGGAGACTTCCGTAACGTCGGCATCGCCGAACAGCAGGCGGCCGGCGTTCATCCGGTGAATGCCGCAAATGGCGAACAGCGTCGTCGACTTGCCGCAGCCGGACGGCCCCAGCAGGGCGAGCATTTCGCCGTCCCCGATTTCCAGCGACATGTCCTCGATGACAGTGGTGTCGCCGAAGGATTTGGTGAAGTTTTCGATTGAAATTCGCATCAGCCCTTCGTGCCTCCGCCATAGATGTTCATGAGTTGCTTGTTGAAGATCAGATAGACGACGATCACCGGCAGCGCGTAGAAGACGCCGACCGACTTGAACATGTTGAAGTCCGGTTTGATGTCATCGAAGATCAGGTTCGAGAGATAGGTGGACAGCACCTGCGCGCTGCCGCTCGGGGCAAGCACCTGGGGAAGAATGAACTCGCTCCAGGCGGATAGAAACACGAACACGGCAAGTGCCGCGACACCGGGCTGAACCTGCGGCAGCACCAGTTTCCACCACACGGTGAACCGGCTGGCGCCGTCCTGCAGCCCGGCCATCTCGATTTCCCACGGCACGTTGTCGAAAAACCCCTTCATGATCCAGATGCCGAACGGCAGTTCCAGCGCGGTCTTCACCAGAATGACGCCGATCAGCGTGTTGTAGAGGCCGATCATCTGCAGGATCAGGAAGATCGAGATGATCAGGGTGATCGTGGGAAAGGCGTGCAGCGTCAGAATACCGCCCAGAAAGAAACGCTTGAACGGCATGTTGAGGCGCGACAGCGCGTAGCCGGCGGTGACGGAGGCCGAAACGTTTATAAGCGTCGTGCAGATGGCGAAGATGAAGGTGTTGAGCGTCACCGTCCAGATGCTGACGCGGCCGGTTTCCGGCTCTTCCCATAAAAAGCGCCAGTGATGGAGCGTGAACCGGTCCGGGATCAGCGACCCGGCCGTGGTATCCGTGACCGTGTCGACGAACAGGTACACATACATTATCACCAGCGGCATCGAGATCACGCCCAGAACCAGGAACAGGGGCCAGGAGCGGAAATTCGAGGACGTCATGGCGGCCCTCCTCACTGTTCGATCCGTGGCTTGGCCACGAGGTCGTTGAAGTTGAATATGCGCAGATAGACGAGCGATGCCAGAATGCCGACGATCACCAGCATCAGCGCCATGGCGGCACCCAGGCCGTATTGAAGATTGCCCGCGTAATTGTCGAGCGCTGTGTGAAAGGCCATGAGGGACCAGACTTCCGTCGCCCCGCCCGGTCCGCCGTCGGTGGAGAGCAGGATGTATTCGAAACTCGTCAGCAGCGAGAGCGTCGAATAGGCGCATATGAACATGATCGGCCAGCGCAGCTGCGGCAGAATGATGTAGCGGATCTGCTGCCAGCGTGACGCGCCGTCCACCTCGCTGGCATGGAGCATCGATTGCGGGATGGACTTGATCGCGCTGCCGAACAGGATCATGCCGAGCGAAGCTCCGACGATGCCGTTTATCAGCACGATGAACACCCAGGCATTGGCCCCGGTATCCAGCATCCAGTTTCTGGGTGGAACGCCGAAATTGCCGAGCAGAGAGGAGAGGAAGCCCGTGTCCCAGGCAAGCCACTTCCACATCAGCACGAAGATCACGTTGGGCAGGATTCGCGGAAAAAACCAGATCGCCCGGAACGTGGTCGCCGTCCCGGACGGCAGGTAAAAGGTGGTGATCGCCAGAAACAGACCGAGACCGACGGAGGCCGCGAGTGTCAGGACCACATACATCAAGGTGTTGCCCGCAACCCGCCAGACATAGGGGATCTGAGCCATCAGCGCGAAATTGTCGGAGGTCCAGGTCCAGCCGGTATAGATTGTTTTTGTCAGCAGTTCCTGCTGATCCGGCGTCATCTCGATGCCGTTGCCCGTGACCGCGTCCAGAAGTCCGCCGGCCGTCTCGAAACGCACGTTGAGGACGGAGCGCTTGAAAAGGTCGGCGGCCTTCTTGATGTCCCGTGTCGATCTTGGCCGGGACTTCAACTTGCGGAAGGCCCGCTCCAGATCGCGGCGGCTGTCAAACCGCTCGCCGAGCATCTGCGAACCGACCTCGTTGGCGAATTGTTCGCCATAGGCGGCGGCCGCCGCGGTGATACCGGCGTCGTCAACAACGAAGGCTTCCTTGCCGAGTGTTTCGACAAAGCTCTCCTGAGCACCCGCGTCGCTCAGTTTTCTCAGCGAAGCCGCGTTGATTTCATAGGCGCCGCCGGAAATCCCGGTCGCCGTGCTCATGTTTGTGAAAGAGAACATCACGGTCAGAAGGACCGGGATCAGAAAAAGCATAAGAATGATCGCGAGGGCCGGCGAAAGAAAGCCGAGGCCCAGCAGATGTGCGCGCCGCATAAGGTAACTCCTGAAGGTCCCGGGCGGCGGAGCGCATGACGCCGCCGCCCGGTTTGCGGTACTTAAATCAATCCTTGGATCAGGACCGGGATCAGCGAACGATTACTTCGTCGCCCAGGGTCGCCTTCATTTCGGCTTCGACTTCGGCCACGGCCTCGGCCGGGGTCCTTGTGCCGGTCCAGGCCGTTTCCAGACCCTTGAACATGATCTGGGAGAACTGGCCGTAACCGGTGTGGTTCGGCTGCGCATTTGCCTGGCCGAGCAGACGCTCGGTGGCTTCCGCCGCCCAGCGGTCGTTGGCATAGAGTTCGATGTTGGACTGTTCCTTCGCGATGCCAAGGTGAGCGGACTTGATCGCGTGCAGCGTGTTGATGCGCGGCTCGGAAGCGATCTTGATCAGCTGCGCTGCGATTTCGACATCGTCCTCGTTGTCCTGCGCGGTCAGGAGATAGGCCAGCGGATGGGTGATGGTGTTGGCGCGGCCGTTTTCATTGCCGGCCGGGATCAGCGTGAACTGGATGTTGCCGAAGAAATCGTCGAGGCCTTCCTTGCCGGTGTAGCGGGCATAGTGCCATGTGCCGCCGTGCCACATGGCCGCCTTGCCGCTGGCCACTTCCGCGTACCACTGGTCCCACTCGGTGCCGATGTGGTTCTTGCGGGTGACCTTTGCCTCAACGGCGTCCACGAAGAACTGGTAGAAATCGGTCATGGCCTGCTTGTCCAGCAGCAGTTTGCCGGTTTCCTTGTCGAGCATCTCGCCGCCGAAGGACTGGTAGAACTGGGCATAGTCCGGGCCGTTGGAAACGCGCGGGTAGAAGCCGTAGCCTTCTTCCACCAGTTCCATGTCGACAGCCTTCTTGGCGTCTTCCAGAACGTTGGCAAGCGTGTATTCGCCGGATTCGACCTTGGCCGGCAGAGCGTCGATTTCCGCGTCCGAGTAGCCGAGCTTTTTCATGGTGTCCTTCCAGAAGAAGAACGGACGGCTTTCCGCATCCTGCGGCAGGCCGTAGACAACGCCGTTATAGGACGTGATCTCGATCAGGTTTTCATAGATGTTGTTCAGCGGCCAGGCGTCCATGTCGACATAGTCCTCGACCGGAACGATGAGGCCGGCCTGGCTCCACGGAGCGATGTCCAGGTGGCTGGTGACGACGATGTTCGGTGCGTCGCCCGCTTCGGCGGCCAGGGTCACGGCCTGCTTGAAGGCGGCCCAGTCGGCAAAGTCGCGTTTCTTTTCAACCGTGATGTTCAGCTCTTCGCCGTTGATCGCGTATTCGCGCGTCAGCATGTCGGCCGCCATCTCGATTGCGTCGAGACGGTAAACGTCGCTGTCGTTGGAACCGCCGGCCCAAACGGTGATGGTCAGGTCTTTCGCGAAGGCGTCACCGGCAAAGGATGCCGCGGTGACGGCCAGAACGGCAGCCGCTGTGGACTGGCGCAGTTTTGAAACTAGAGTTGTCATCTGATCTCGCCTGCTGTCTGTTGCGCGGCGTCCCTCCCGGAGGCGCCAAGCGCAGTATAGATACTTTTTGCACACGTGTGCAAAGGCGGTTTTAAAGCGGGCAGATTACGGGGATATGACAAGAGGACGGGAAATCTAAATTTCGGCTGCCGAGGGCGCGATCGGGCAAGTCTTAGCCGCTGGTGTACGGTGAAGCGATAGAGTTTCAGATATAGCGTTTTTTCGCGATCTCCCTTCTTTCAGGCAGAACGATCACGTTTGATCCGGAAGTTGCCTCAAATACCGGTGTCTACTCGTTTCCAGAGAGCCGGCGACCTTGCAGACCCTCAGCTGGTAAAATTTGCCCTGCTTCAACAAGTTGCACTACGAGTGGGCCCCGGCTCTGCGCTGCGCTTGACCGGGGTGACGCGGTGGGTGTGTTGCTCCTGCAAACCTGATCGACAGTCTCCGAAGGGCACACCGCCGGGAAATCCCTCCCTCCGCGCTCAGATGTCTCCCGATTCAATTTCCTCGGCGAGATCGGCGATGAGGTCGCGGCGGGCCTTGGCACGGCCGCCGATACGGTTGGCGACTGTCGCCGCAAGAAGCTGCGCCATGGACAGGACGCTGGTCTGGGTCAGTTCGCTCCAGGGCGTGGAGACATGGCAGTTGAGCACCGTCGCCTCCTTGCGCCGCGCCTTGCCTGTGTTGGTGGGATCGGTGATGACGATGGTCTTCAGCCGCGTGGTGCGGGCGAAGGTCAGAACGGTCGCGATCTGCTTGGTCCACGGCCGCACGGCGATGATGATCAGGGCGTCGTTGGGCCCGGTGGAGGCCAGCTCCTCCGGCCAGGTCGCCGCGTTTTCGGAAATCATGTGGACGCCCGGACGCACGCGGGTCAGCAGGATGCGCAGATAGCGGGCGATGCCGTTCTCGATGCCCAGACCCGCGACCCAGACCCGCCCGGCGCCGCCGATCTGTTCGGCGGCCGCATTGAGGACATCCGGCCGCAGTTCCTCGAAGGTGCGCGTCAGGTTGGCGCTTTCGACCTGCAGATGCGTCGGCACGGTGACCACCTCGTCGACCGCCGCCTGCGGCATGGGGATCTGCTGGACCGGGCCGGTGCGGTTGCGTTCCTCGCGCGCCTGCAGGCGCACATCGTTGAAATCATTGTAGCCGAGATTGCGGAACAGGCGGGCGGCGGTCGCCTTGGAGACGCCGGTGAACCTGGCGAGCTCGGTGGCGGATGAGGCAAGGATCTCGTCCGGCCGGTCGAGCAGAAACTGGGCGAGCTTCTGCTCCGAGGGGGTCAGCTCCTCGTAGCGTTCCTGGATCCGCAGCGCCAGTCGAGTTCCCATTCCTACCCTTCGCCCTTTTCGCAGAATCGCCGTGCGATTCAGGACTCTCACGGCCGTTTTGAAAAAACACGTGACAAGTGAGAATGTCTATGAAACTCTTGTTTCAGAAAATGTCAATTACGAAACAAATGGACCCTAACGTGACAAAAACCAAGATCGTCCGTGAAAAAATCTGGTCGAAGCTCGATGCGGTAGCCTTGCCGGACTCCAGATTTCACAAGAATTTCGCGGAAGTGATCCCCGACTTTATCGGCTCGGACAAGGCGACGGACCGGATCGTGGAACAGCCGTTTTTCCAGACCGGCTCGTATGCGTTCATCACTCCCGACAATTGCCTCGTCGATCTGCGCCGCCGCATGCTCGAGGCGGGCAAGTCCATGGTCGTGTCGACCTACGGGATCTATCGCGGCTTCTGGCTTCTGGAACCGGACATGGTGCCGAAGGGTCAGGAACTGTTCGCCGCCTGGCTGGACGGGCTGGAGCATTTCGGCCGTCCGATCACCCTTGCCGAAATCGCCGAGCGCGGCCGGTTCGACTTTCTGGTCACCGGCGCCTCGGCCGTTTCGCTGGATGGCGTGCGCTTTGGAAAGGGCCACGGCTTTTTCGACATGGAATGGGGCATGTTCACGGAACTCGGCATTGTCGACGACAGGTCTCCGGTGACCGCGATCGTGCATGACATTCAGGTGGTCGAGGACAAGCTCTTCCCCAGCCCGACGGACATTCTGGTCGATCATATCGCCACGCCCGAGCGTTTCCACAGCATCGAAAACCGCGGCACACGTCCCCGCGGCATTCATTGGGATCTGCTCGAACCCGAACAGATCGCCCAGACGCCCCCCCTTCAGGAACTCCGCAAGTTACGGGGCCTTGACGCCTGAAACCGCCTTCCCGGATATGAAAGGATGCATTTGATGCCGCTTATGACCAACCGCCGCCGTTTCCTGCAACTCATGGGCACCGGCGCAGCCGCCGGCGCCATGCCGGGCTTCGTCTCGCGCGCCCTCGCCGCCACTCCGCTGACCATGCAGGCTGCCTGGATCAACGACGCGGAATTCGCCGGCTACTTCGCCGCCATCGACGACGGGTTCTATAAGAATGAAGGCCTGGACCTGACCTATCTGTCCGGCGGTCCGGACGTGATCCCGGAAAGTTCGATCATCGCCGGCAAGGCGGACCTGGCGCTGACCACGCCGGACACGACCATCAAGACGATTGTCGATCAGGGCGCACCGTTCAAGATCATCGGCGCGCAATATCAGAAGAATCCGATCGGCATCGTTTCGCTCGCCAAGACGCCGATCAATTCGCCGGAGGAACTCAAGGGCAAGACGCTTGCGGTGCCGCCGGTCAATGTCATCTCGGTCGAGGCGCTGCTGGCGATCAACGGCATCGACCGCTCGGAGGTCAATATCGTTCCCTACGCCTACGATCCGACACCGCTGATCAAGGGCGAAATCGACGCCTCGCTCGACTTCACCACCAACGTGCCCTTCACGATCGAACAGTCCGGCGAAAAAGCCGTCAGCTTCCTGCTCTACGATTTCGGCTACAAGACCTATAACGACACGGTCGTGGTGACCGAAGAGGTGCTGAAGACCAAGCGCGCCGAACTGGTCGCCTGGCTGAAGGCGAGCCGCGCGGGCTGGAATGCCAACTTCGCCGACACCGCCTCCTATCCGCCGAAATTCGCCTCCACCTGGTTTGCCGGAACCGGCCGCACCATCGAAAACGAAGTCTTCTTCAATGGCGCCCAGAAGCCGCTGATGGAACATTCCGGCGGGATCTTTACAATGGACGCGGAGGGGATCGCCGCCAATATCGAGACCCTTGGCCGGATCGGCATCAAGGCAACGCCCGACATGTTCGACACGAGCCTCCTGGAAGAGATCAAAGGCTGACCGGAAATGCAGGGCCTTCCCCTTCAGTTCACGAACGTCTCCAAGGCGTTTTCAATCAAGGGCAAGGCTCTGCCCGTCATCGACAATCTCTCGCTCGACTGTCCGGCCGGGTCCTTCACCGCGCTGCTGGGACCGTCCGGATGTGGCAAGTCCACGCTGCTCCGGCTGGCGCTGGCGCTGGAGAGCGAGGATTCCGGATCGCTGCGGATCGGCGGCGACAGCCCACGGTCGATCTGCCGTTCCGGGGCGGTCGGGGTCGCATTCCAGGATGCGGCCCTGCTCCCATGGCGCAGCGTTGAAAGCAATATCCGCCTGCCGTTCGAAGTGCTCGGGCGCAAGCGCCCGGACGCGGCGAAGATAAACGGCCTGATCGAGCTGGTCGGGCTCAAGGGGTTCGAGAAGGCCCGCCCGGGCGAACTGTCCGGCGGCATGCGCCAGCGCGTCGCCATCGCCCGGTCGCTGGCGACGGAGCCCCGGGTGCTGCTGATGGACGAGCCGTTCGGGGCTCTCGACCTGATCCTCAGGCGGCAGATGAATCTCGAACTGCAGCGTATCTGGTCGGCGAAACGGCCGACAACGCTGCTGATAACCCATGGCATCGACGAGGCGGTCTATCTGGCCGACCGTGTCATCGTGCTGTCGCCCCGGCCGGCGCGGGTGCTTGCCGACATTCCGGTTTCCTTCTCCCGTCCGCGCGGTGCGGAACTGCTGCGCGACCCCGCGTTTCACCACGTGTGCGACAGGATCGCCGCCCTGCTGGATCCCGAAACCTCGGCCGCCAGCGCCGCCGCCGAAACCGCTGCCCTGGAGACTTCATCTGTAACCGCCCCGGCAAAGACCGGGACAACGGCATGACCCGGCTCGGAGATCATATCGCCACGGGCGTTCTGATCCTCCTGCTGCTGGCTGCCTGGGAGTTTGCCGGACAGTTGAAACTGGTTGCCGACGGCACGCTGCCGCCCCTCTCGGCAATCCTCCTGCGGCTGGCGGCGGAATGGCGCGAATACTGGCCGCATGTCGGCGCCACGCTTTACACCGCCTCACTCGGCTTCCTCATCGGCAACACCGTGGCGCTCACCGCTGCCGTCTCCTTTTGTCTGTGGCCGGTGACGGAGCGGATTTTCCGGGGCGTCAACATCGCCGCCTTCACCGTGCCACCGATTGCCATCGCGCCGGTACTGGTGATCGCGCTCGACGGCGAAACGGCGCGGATCACCCTCGCCGCCCTGCTAGTCTATTTCCCGACGATGACCGCCGCCATGGCCGGTTTGCGGTCGGCCGATCCGCGCGCGGTGGATCTCATCCGTGCCTATGGCGGCGGTCCGCTGAGGACACTCTGGCTGTTGCGTCTGCGGGCGGCCCTGCCCGCCATCCTGAGCGGGTTTCAGGTGGCGGCGCCGGCCGCGGTGCTCGGGGCCGTCCTGGCGGAATTCGGCTCCGGCGCCCGATGGGGCCTCGGCACCTTTCTGCTCGGCTCGCTCGGACGCGCGGAACCGGACCGTCTCTGGGGGATCGGTCTCACCGCCACTGCAATCGCCGGACTTGGCTATGCCCTGTCCGCGACCCTTGCCGCGCGCACGACGTCGCTCAACCGCGCGGTGAACATCGGCATCGCGGGCCCGGAACCGGACACGGCAAGCGAGGCGCCCGTCCGCCGCGCGCTGCTGCTGGCCGCCGCGATCCTGATGCCGCTGCTGATCTGGCAGGCAATGCTGTTGTGGGCGGATCTTTCCCCGATCATCGCCAAGACGCCGATGGGCGTGATCGACTATCTCATCACCGGCAAGACCGCATCTTCCGCGCAGACGCGCCTGCTGGCGGCACTTGCCGAAACCGTGCCGATCACCATTGCAGGCATGCTGCTGGGGCTCGGCTTTGCCTTCGCCCTGGCGCTGCTTTCCTTCGCCGCGCCTCTTCTGATGCGGGCGCTTCTGCCTTTCGCGCTGGTGACGCAGACCATGCCGCTGGTGGCGCTGACGCCGCTGGCGGTGCTGATCTTCGGGCGGGGAATAACGGTGACGCTGGTGATCACCATTTCCGTCACGTTCTTCGCAGCCTTCGTCGTTCTGGCGCAGGGCTTTGCCATGATCCCCAAGGCCGCGTTCGATCTTGTCGATGCCTATGGCGCTTCCACACTCCGCAAGCTGCGGCTGATCGCAATTCCCGCCAGCCGGCAGTGGCTGTTCGTCGCCGCGCGCCTCGCCCTGCCCAAGGCCCTGCTGGGCGTCATGATCGCGGAGTGGCTGGCCACCGGAAAAGGCCTCGGCAATCTTCTCAACCAGTCGCGCGGCTATCTCGACTACGGCATGATCTGGGCCGTCGCGGTGGTCTCCATTCTCCTGTCCGTGCTGCTCTACCAGCTGACTCCGGTGCTGGAATGGGTCGGTCGCTCCGACAGGCGGAGCAAGTGATGGGGCGCAGTGCCGCCGATGAACCTTCCCTCGCCTGACAGGCGCATCGCCGTTTGTCGCTTGTGTATTTCGGCCAGCATGGTTCCCGGTACGTAATCGGACGAACTGGCGTGACCCGGCTGCCTCCCATATGACTTCCGCTATCGCGCAAAACCGGTTTCCCGGGCTGTCGGCATTCCCGCTTTTACGCCAGGCAGGCGAATGTCACCGGTTTGCGTCACGTTATCGCCCGATGCACGAAACAGGTCCTGTCGGCAGGACCTCCGGCCGAGCAAGGGTTTCACGATCGATATGGAAAAGGATATCTGGCATGGTCAGCATGAAAGCCGCCGTAGTGCGCAAGTTCGGTGCTCCCCTGGACATTTGCGAGGTGGAGAAGCCGGTTGTGACGGACGGCAAGATCGTCGTGAAGGTGGAAGCCTCCGGGGTTTGCCATACGGACCTGCACGCTGCCAACGGCGACTGGCCGGTCAAGCCCAATCCACCGTTCATTCCCGGCCATGAAGGCGTCGGGATCGTCGCCGAAGTCGGTGCCGGTGTCACTGCGGTCAAGGAAGGCGATCGAGTCGGCATTCCGTGGCTGCATTCGGCCTGCGGCCATTGCAGACATTGCATGGGCGGCTGGGAAACTCTTTGCAACGACCAGCAGAACACCGGTTACAGCGTGAACGGCGGTTTCGCGGATTACGTTCTGGCCGATCCCGACTATGTCGGGCACATTCCGGACGGCCTTGGCCTTGCGGCGGCCGCGCCTGTGCTGTGTGCCGGCGTCACCGTCTACAAGGGACTGAAGGAAACCGACACCCGCCCGGGTCAGACCGTGGTCATTTCCGGGATCGGCGGCCTCGGCCACATGGCCGTGCAATACGCCAAGGCGATGGGGCTGCACGTCATCGCCGTGGACATTGCCAACGACAAGCTGGAACTCGCCCGCAAACTGGGTGCGGATCAGGTGATCAATGCACTTGAATGCGATCCGGTGGCCGAAGTGCAGGCAGGCGGCGGCGCGGAAGGCGTTCTGGTCACCGCGGTCGCGGGCAAGTCCTTCCAGCAAGGTGTCGGCATGCTGGCGCGCGGCGGCACCATGAGTCTCGTCGGTCTGCCGCCGGAAGACTTCCCCCTGTCGATCTTCGATACGGTGCTGAACGGCAAGACCATCCGGGGCTCCATCGTGGGCACACGACTCGATCTGCTGGAATCCCTCGCCTTTGCCGCCGAAGGCAAGGTTGCCGCGCATTACACCGAGGAAACGCTGGACGACGTCAACAGTATTTTCGACCGGATGAAGGCAGGCCAGATCGAGGGCCGGATCGTCATGAAGATCTGACTTCGACGAGCACATCGGCACGTCGACGGCGTCGGGCTGGCCCGTGGAGACGGAGGTGGAGGCGGCGGCAGACAGGCTGCCTTCATCAAGGAAAAGGTTTGCCGTTTTCCAGGATGACCTCGGCCTCGCTCCGGAAGGCCGTGACGGTGGAATAGAATGCATCGAACAGCAGATTTCGTTCGTCCGTCAGCGAAAAGACCGCCTCTTCATATTGGCGATGCATGTCGGTCACCGAGACACGGTGCACAATGTCGGTGCGGCCGGTTCCGAACCGCCACATGAAGCCGACACCCAGCCCGTTGACGACGGCCTCGTAGACCGCGTCGCGCGTATCGAGGGTCAGGAGCGGCGACGGTTCGAAGCCGGCGGTGCGAAAGGCCCGGTCAACCACCCGCTGGGTCGACGAGCCTTTTGTCCGGAAGATCAGGGGTTCGGCCATGAGACGCTCGCATGTAACCGGGTTTTCCCGCGACAGCGGGCTGTCCGGGTGAACGATCGCGACCACGTTCTGCCTTGCCAGCAGTTCGCGCCGGAAGCGGCCGTCGGCGGGAACATCCGGCAACACGCCGATATCCACCTCACGGGTCAGCACCGCACGGGTGATCTGTTCGTGCGATCCGGTCTCCACGGCGATCTCGATGCTTGGATGCCTTTTCAGGAACAGGGCGATCAACGCCATGCCGGGCATCGAATTGCCGAGACCGACGACCAGCCTGCCGTTGAGAAGTGTGTTGTGCCGGGTCAGGAGCCGTGTTGCCGCGCGCTCGGCCTCTTCCATGCGTTCGGCGATATCACAGAGTTCGTTGCATAAGGGCGTCGGCGACAGAATGCCGTTCTTTCGATCGAACAGACGGACGCCATATTCGGTTTCAAGGTCTTTCACATGCCTGGCGACGGCCGGTTGCGAAATTTTCAGCGCACGTGCCGCAGCAGCATACGACCCACCGGCAGCGACCGCGTTGACGGCGCGAATACGGGGCAGCGTTACGGACATTTCCGTCTTTCTCCAAAGAATAAAGCCAAAAGTTTCATCACCCCAAACTTTACGTTCTGTCTGTAACGGCAACGTCACAGAGTAACGACAGTTTGATCGCGACCTCAGCAGGCCGCCTCCACCGGACAAGGCTTTTCTGAAATTCGACCGTCGCCGGACCGACCGGCGGACATTTCAATGCCGGTCAGCGCGGGCTGAACGGCAAGCGGACAGGTGTGGAATTCGCAATGCATGCGCGCAAAACAACACTGACCAAAACGCTGAGCGCGGCGGATGTCGATGACTACGCGGCTATTCTCTGCGATCTGGACGGATGCCTGATTGCCGAGGCGCGCGCCCTGCCCGGAGCGCAAGACTTCGTGCAGGCCGCCGGGACCCGGCTGTCGATCGTATCGAACAACTCGGCGGATACCGGAGCCACGCTTTCAGGGAAACTCAAGGCGATCGGGCTGGAGCTGCCGCCCGACCGCATTTTCCTCGCCGGCGAGCTTGCTGTGCGCACAGTCGCGGCGGAGCGCCCCGGCGCGCGGGTGCTTTTGTTCGCGGAACCGCCGCTTCGGCACCTCGCAGCGGATCTCGGCCTGCAGGAAACCGACGACCGCGCCGATGTCGTCGTGCTCGGCCGCGATACAAGCTTCACCCTGAATTGCCTGGAACGGGCCCTTCGTCTTCTGGACAAGGGAGCGGAACTGGTTTTAACCAATCCGGATCTCTCCCACCCGAATGCCGATGGCCGGCCCGTACCGGAGACCGGTTCGCTTTTCGCGGCGTTCCAGGCCTGCTGGCCTGACATTCCGGCAAGGGTTTTCGGCAAACCCGAACCGTTCCTGATCGAAGCCGCCCTCAAAAATGCCGGCGTTCCGACGGCCGATGCAGTCTTCGTCGGCGACAATGCCGATACCGATGGCGCCGCGGCCATCCGTGCCGGCCTCGATTTCATTCACCTTGTCGCGGACGGCCGGCGGACGCCGGCGGCCGGCTATCCGGAAACACCCCAGACCCTCCCTGAACCGACAACCATCGAGGTGGCTTCATGCTGACCTATGTGTTGCGCACCCTCGTGAAAATGGCGATCACCCTGGTCGTCATCGTGTCGCTGGTGTTCTTTGCCACAAGGCTCTCCGGCAATCCGGTCGATTTCGTTCTCGGCGAAGGCATTACCCGCGAAGACCGGGAGCTTCTGATCGCCTATTACGGTCTGGATGCCTCCATCGGAACCCAATACTGGCGCTACCTTGCCTCCGTCTTCTCCGGCGAGTTCGGCCTGTCCTTCCTTGAGCGCCGCCCGGTATCGCAAATCGTGCTGGGACGGGCATGGCCGTCCCTGAAACTGCTGCTCAGCGCGGTAAGCTTCACCCTGATCGTGTCCGTGCCGCTCGGTATCCTGGCCGCGATCTATCGCACCAGCATCGTCGGCAGCGTGGTCATGGTCATCGCCTTTCTCGGCTATGCCGTGCCCGCCTTCATCATCGGCATCCTGCTGGTGCTGATCTTCGGCTACACGCTTAACTGGCTGCCCGTGATCGGGGACGGTTCCGCCCTGCACTTCATCATGCCCACGCTTGCGATCTCCGGAATGCTGGTCGCCGCCATCACCCGGTTTACCCGCAACGCCATGCTGGACGTGCTCAGCCAGGACTATATGCGCACGGCCCGCGCGAAGGGTCTGCCGGAGTGGATCGTCATCCTGAAACACGGCCTGCGCAATGCCTCCATCACGCTTCTCTCCGTGATCGGACTGCAGATCGCGGGACTGGCCGCCGCCGGCAGCGTCGTCGTGGAAGCGATCTTCGCCTGGCCCGGCATCGGCGACCTGCTCGTGCGGTCCGCCATCCTTCGCGACTATCCCGTCCTTCAGTTCGGCGTTCTGTCGGTCGCCATCGTCGTCATCGTGATCAACGCGACGGTCGACATCGCCTACGCCTACGCGGATCCCCGCATCCGGCTTGCCAAGGGATGAGCAGATGACCGATGTGACCCAAACCTCTTCATCGCGCGGCACTCCTTTCCATATTCCGATGTGGTCGGATGCGAACTGGATCGTGCGGATCGCCCTCCTCGTCGGGCTGGCCCTGATCGTCGTGGCTCTTGCCGCACCGCTGATCGCGCCCTTCGATCCGAATGACCAGAGCCTGATTTCCCGGCTGCGGCCACCGCTCGGCTTCGAGCGCTACAAGGACGGTTTTTTTCTCGGCACGGACGAACTCGGCCGGGACATTCTCTCGCGCTGCATCTACGGCCTGCGCCTCACCTTCGCGCTGGCCCTGGCGGGCTCCATCATCGGCCTCCTGATCGGCGGCACGCTGGGTTTGCTGGCCGGTATCGCCGGCGGCGTCCTTGAAGACTTGGTCATGGGCATGGTCGATATCCAGATCGCCATTCCCTTCACCCTGATCGCGCTTCTGATTCTGGCGGTCATGGGATCGTCTCTCGATGTCATGATCCTGGTTCTGGGCGTCTACGGCTGGGAGCAATACGCGCGGATTGTCCGGGCGGAAGTGAAGAAGCTGATCCAGATGCCGTTCGTCGAGGCCGCCCAGGCGGCAGGCGCGACGCCCTTGCGGATCGCCTTCCGCCACATCCTGCCCAATGTCGTGTCGCCGATCGTCGTCCAGTTCACCCTGAATTTCTCAAACATCGTGATCCTGGAATCGACCCTCTCGTTCCTCGGTCTCGGCGTTCAGCCGCCGACGGCGACCCTGGGGTCGATGGTCGGCATCGGCCGCGACTACCTGCCGACCGCTCCGTGGATCGTGCTCGTCCCCGCCGCCGCGATCCTGCTCCTCACCTTCGCAGTCCAGATCCTCGGCGACTGGCTGCGCGACAAGGCGGATGTCCGTCTCAGGACCCGCTGATCCCGCAACAACAACAGAAGCCGGAACGGCCAAAGCAACACCCCCCGAAGCCTTGGAGGCTCAAGATGACGAAACTACTGGCAACCACCGCACTGGCGTCGCTAATCGCGACCGGCGCATTCGCGAGCGAACTCACCGTTGGCGCCGCCAACGTGTCCAGCTACCTCGATCCGGGCCGCGACCACTCCAATGTCGGCTCGCAGTTCTACTACAACGCCTTCGACACGCTGATCGCAAAGAACCACGACACCACCGACACCGAGTGGCTCCCGGGTCTGGCGACCGAGTGGAAGCTGATCAATCCGACCGTGATGGAACTGAAGCTGCGCGAAGGCGTGAAGTTCCACAATGGCGAAGACATGACGGCCGACGATGTCGTCTTCTCCCTGAACCGCATGTATCAGGCCGACTTCCCGCCCTACCAGGTGCGTGCCCGCGATCGTCTCGGCAATTTCGAGAAGGCCGAGAAGATCGACGACTACACCGTGCGCATCACCGCAAAGCGCCCCGAGCCGCTCTGGGAAACGCTTTTGAACCTGCAGCAGGTCATGATCATTCCGCTGGACTACACCAAAAGCCTTGCCGGCGATCCGGACAAGATCGAGCATGACGACTACGAAGCCTTTTCCCTGAAGCCGGTCGGCACCGGTCCCTACAAGGTTGTCGATTTCGTTCCGGGCGAGCGCGTCGTCTGGGAACGTTTCGACGACTTCTGGGGCGAAAAGGCGCCTCTCGACAAGGTCACTGTCAAGCACATGCCGGAAACGGCCTCGCGCATCACCTCGCTGAAGACCGGTGAAGCCGATATCGTCACCAACATCGCTCCGGACCAGCTCGGCCTGATCGAAAACGATCCGGACATGAAGGCAGCCGGCAGCGCCACCGCCCTGTTCCACGTCATGATCATGAACGTGAACCATCCGAAGCTGAAGGATCCCCGCATCCGCCAGGCGATGTCGCTCGCCATCGACCGCGACACGCTCAACGAAGCCCTGTGGGGCGGCAAGGCCGTGGTGCCCTCCACCCATACGCTGAAGGAATTCGGCGAGCTGTACCAGCCGGAGCTGACGACCTTCGAATACAACCCGGAAAAGGCGAAGGAACTGCTGAAGGAAGCCGGCTACGACGGTTTTGAAATCACCTACGATACGGCCCCCAGCTACTACACCAACGGTGTTCTGGCAGCCCAGGCGATCATGGAAATGTGGGCCGAGGTCGGCATCGAGGGCCGGGTCAACGTTCAGGACAAATGGAGCGGCTCGTCCGCGGACATGATGGCCCGCAACTGGTCCAACCCGATGTATTTCGCCGATCCGTTCGGCTCTTTCGGCGTCATGTGGGCTCCGCACGGTCCGTCCGAATCCGAAGGCCGCTTCAACACCGACGAAGACTACGCCAAGGCCTGGGAACAGTTCCGTTTCTCCGGAGACACCGAATTGCGCCGTGCGGCCTATGCCGAGCTGATGGAGCGTATCAAGCAGGATCCGCCGGTTCTGCCGCTTTACCGCCCTTATGAAAGCTGGGCGATGAAGACCAACATCGACTGGGCGCCGAAGCCGGGCCACATCCCCTATGTGCTCGATTTCCGCGCCGGGTCCATCGCCGTCAATTAGAGCATCCCGCATTCAATTGAACGCAGACAAGATGCTCTAACACTCTAAAATCGATCAACTTTTAGTCTTCCAATCGAGTCCGATTGGAAGACTGTCGATCTAGGCAGGACGAGCGCCGCCGGTCCGCCGGCGGCGCTTCCTTCAAAACACGCCTTCAAATCAGGAAAATCGCCCGTGTCAGTTCGTATTGCCGTTGTCGCCGACATTCATCACGGCGCGCCCTCCGCCACCAAGCGCGGCGATGCCGCGCTTGACCTGATGGCCGACTTTGCCCGTTTCGCCAATGACGCCAGGCCGGATTTCGTCATCGACCTCGGCGACCGCATTTCCGACATCGGCCGGGACGAGGACCTTCGCCTTGAAAGGGAAGTCGCCGAAGCCTTCAAGGCCGTCGAAGCCCCGATCCATCACATCAACGGCAATCATGACCGCGACCATCTGGAGGTTGCCGACAACGAGGCCATCCTGGGCCAGCCGATGGTGAACACCACCTTCGATGCCGGCGGCTGGCGCATTGTTGTGTGGCGCGCGGACAGCAAGATCCTGCGCACGCCCGAACACACGGGTTTCATCCTGCGCGAGGCGGACCTCTTGTGGCTGTCGCGCGTCGCGCAGACCGCCGACCGGCCGCTTCTAGTCCTGAGCCACGTGCCGGTGTCCGGCCATGCCCAGACCGGCAATTACTATTTCGAACGCAATCCGTCCTCTTCCAGCTATCCGATGGCCGAGCGTGCCCGGGCGGCCCTTGCCCAGTCGCGGTTTCCGGTTGTCTGCCTGTCCGGTCATGTGCACTGGAACACCGTCACCACGGTCGACGGCATCACCCATCTGACCCAGCAATCGCTCACCGAGAGCTTCACCACCAGCGGCGAGCCCGCCGCTGCCTTCGCCCTGCTCGAACTCGATGAAACCGTTTCCTGGCAGGTGCAGGGGATCGATCCCTTCGCCTTTTCCTTCCGGCCAACGGCGAACCGCTGGACGCCGCCTCTGCCGGACTTCAGCCAACATGCCGAATTCGCCGCGAAAAGACGCGGAGACCTCACATGAGCGGACCTGTACTTGCCGTTGAGGACCTCAGGATTTCCTTCGGCACGCACGAAGCGGTCAAGGGGTTGTCCTTCAACATTCATGCACGCGAGACGCTTGCCCTGGTCGGGGAATCCGGTTCAGGCAAATCCGCGACGGCTCTCGCGATCCTCCGCCTGATCGAGCGGGAGGGCGGCACCATTCGGTCAGGCCGCATCCTGCTGGATGACGGCGACACCACCCTGGACCTGAGAACACTGGGCGATGCGAAGCTGACCAGGCTGCGCGGCAATGCCATCTCCATGGTGTTTCAGGAGCCGATGACCTCGCTCAATCCGGTTCTGAAAATAGGCGATCAGGTTGCCGAGGTTTTCATCCGGCACCGGAGTCTCTCCCGCCGGGATGCGCTGAGAGCCGCTCAGGACGCTCTGGACCAGGTTCGCATTCCCGAACCGGCCCGGCGGCTGGACCAGTACCCGCATGAGCTTTCCGGCGGCCTGCGTCAGCGCGTCATGATCGCCATGGCGCTTGCCTGCCGGCCAAGGCTACTGATCTGCGACGAGCCGACCACGGCCCTCGACGTGACAACCCAGGCCGAAATCCTTTTGCTGATCAAGAACCTCCAGGCCGAGATCGGCATGGGCGTCCTGTTCATCACCCACGACATGGGCGTGGTCGCCGAGATGGCCGACCGGGTTGTCGTGCTGCGAAACGGCGAAAAGATCGAGGAAGCGCTCGTTGAGGATCTCTTCGCGCGCCCGCAAGCGGCCTATTCGCAGAGGCTCATGGCCGCGACGCCGAAACCGGGCACCGGCAGCAGCACGCGCGCGGCCGGCACGGACATTGTGCTTCAGGTCGACAGCCTGTCGACACGCTTCGCCTCTAAAGCGGGCCTGTTTTCAAAAGCCGCCGACGGTGTTCTGGCCGTGAACGGAGTGTCCATCAAGGTCGCGCGCGGCGAGACACTCGGTCTGGTCGGGGAATCCGGCTGCGGCAAGTCCACCCTGGCGCGCTCCATCCTGCGCCTGATCGAACCGGAATCCGGCACGGTCCTTCTCGATGGGAAACATCTCACCGGCTCCTCGAAAGCGGAACTCAGGCGGAGCCGCAAAAACGCCCAGATGATTTTTCAGGACCCTTATGCGAGCCTCAACCCACGCCTTCCGGTCCATGAACTGATCACCGAACCGGCAAGGATACACGGTCTTGTCTCGCGCAAGGATCAGAAGGACCTCGCGGCGCGGCTCGTCGCAAGGGTCGGTCTTGAAACCGACGCCATCCATCGTTTCGCGCATCAGTTTTCCGGCGGCCAGCGTCAGAGGCTGTGCATCGCGCGGGCTTTGTCGGTCGAACCGAAGCTGATCGTTGCGGATGAAGCCGTTTCGGCTCTCGACGTCTCGATTGCCCGCCAGATAACCGACCTGATGCTGGAACTGCAGGACCGCGACGGTCTCGCCTTTCTGTTCATCTCGCACGACATAGGCGTCGTCGAGCGCGTCAGCCACCGGATCGCGGTCATGTACAAGGGCGAGATCGTCGAGACCGGCCCCGCCGCCCAGCTGCTGGCCGCACCGAGACATGCCTACACAAGGCGTCTCCTCGCTGCCGTACCCTCCGGCATCCCGGTCAGGCGCCGCAAGCAGGCGCCGGGTGTTAGCGCGGGAGAAACACCGGCGTATCTGTCTGCTTCCGGGTAGCGTCTTTGGGTGATTGGATTCGATTTTGCTCAAGCCGGTCAATCGTCTCGGCCTCGCTCATCAGGTCGTAGAACCGGATTTTTTCCCTGTCGCGGAGTTGATCGTGGTGATCTTCGGCATGCAGACTCCTGTTCGTGTTCGTAAGGCCAACCGATAGGGCGCTCGGTAGTTCCCGTTTTTCGGGGCGACCAACTGCCAGATTTCGGCGAATCTTCTTCTATTCGTGGTCTCGATCGTCAACTTCACTGTGAGATCAATGCCAATTTCTGAATTATCTGACATTCCAGTTTGTCGCCTCACAATACTTTACACCTGACTTCGCTTCGAATGTCTTCATGAATTTTCGTCGTTTTACGTCTCGTGGTGAATAACACTGACACTAGTGTTTCTTCAGATTACGATGGTAACGTCCTATCTCTTCATCTCCATCATAAGTTGGTTGACTTCAAGCAATTGCACCTCTTGCAAAGTGCGCAAAAAGGCGCAATGTAGGCTTTTACCTAACTAATTTCAGAGCAACGCTATGCTACTAACAGACACCGAAATCAAAGCTGCGGGTGTGATAACCTACCAAAACTCAGAAAGCTTCGGCTCCACATCTTACAATTTACTACCTGATGCAATCATTGATTCAGAAGGAGAAGTCTACAAAGGCGACGGATACACAATAAAACCACAGGAAATTGTCTGGGTGACCTCAAAAGAGATTGTTTCTCTTCCCCACGACATCACAGCTCACGCTACGATCAAAACTAGTCTGTGCAACAAGGGCTTGCTCGCACTTAATATCGGGATCATCGACCCCGGCTGGAATGGCCCTCTCGCTACCGCGATAATAAATTTCTCAAAATCAAACTACTACCTATCTCCAACTAAAAGTTTTTTAAGATTATCCTTTTACAGACACAGTAATTCTGAGATATTCAAACCGATAACGAAGAAACGCTATGAATATCAAGAAGACAAAAGAAAAGATGCAATAGAAATATTCGGAAGCACTTTCCTAGATGTTAAGAGCATAGCAAAAGATGTAAAAAAAGAACTCTTCGGATCGTTTGCGCCAAGGGCTGCGTTTTATGTGACAATGCTCGGATTTGGGCTTGCTGGTTTTGCCCTTTTTGCTTCGTTAGCGGCCTATTTCTTGCCTGGAAACGGAGCAGCATATCAAGCGAATTTCACATCTTTGCAGCAGCGCATTGACAGACTCGATGAGCAGACGAGGGAACTATCGACAGGTACGAAGACTAGCATCCAGACCCAAGTGTATGAGATAAAGGGCATCGAGGACCGCCTCAATGAAATTGAGGCCCAACTGGCAGGTTTAGGGAAATAATTTAGGTAGCCGGATGGAATTTCATTCTTCTAACCAAGCTTTAGTGGCGTTAACAAGACTCACTCTTTTTGAAGGCGAGCAAATAGCGCCGCGCGGTCAGTCAACAAGAGAAGTCCTGGGTGTGCAATTCACACTTTCGAACCCCAAGAACCGAATAATTACACTTCCTTCGCGCCGATTTAGCCTACCACTGGCAATAGGAGAGCTTTGCTGGCACCTGCGAGGTGATGATGACGTAGCTAAGTTAGCATATTATGCAAATTCTTGGCTTCAATTTTCAGATGATGGAAAACGTGTTCAAGGTAGCTGCTACGGGAAAAAGTTGTTAGGTGGCACCCCCAAAAATCCGGATCACCTGTCCCGCATGATCAACCTTTTGAATACCGACCCATCCACAAGAAGAGCCACGGTATCCTTTATTGACAATCTTGCAGATTTCGAAAATTCAAAAGACATAAGCTGCGTAAACAGCATTCAATTACTTATAAGAAATGATTCACTTCACATGTTTACACTGATGCGCAGCAATGACGTATTCCTCGGTGTTCCATATGATGTATTTTTATTTACCAACCTCTTGGAATTTATAAGTTTGCGCTTAAAAATCAAAATGGGGAGCTACCGACATTTTGCCACCTCGTTACACATGTATGAAAGGAACATGGCTTCTTGCGCAGCTATAGAAAAAGAAAAAAATTTCAATTCAGGCGAATCCCCGAAGTTAAGTTCTGAATCAGCTTTTTATCGACTTGCCGAAATAGAAGAAATCATTAGGCTTGGCGGGACGAATATCCCAAAAGATCCTGAACTACAGATATATATAGATAGCCTTCTAAATTACAGATATAGAAAATACGAAAAATCTGCTTAAGAGCAATAAATAGTTGCAGAATACGCTTACAAGGCGGCGTCAGTATGAGTGAGTTTCTCTCTTTAGTGAAGCGCTTAAAAGTTAGCGTTGTTCACGTTTGGAGCCCCTCAACGTGCCCTTGTACCGGACCAAAGTATATTTGGGGACCGCATGCACCGCAAGGCAATCAACATTTCCAAAGTTTTGACCGAAAACCCGCCGTCCTAACCCGCGTCCAATTCCCTCAACACATCCTGGGTTGCCGCGTCGGCCAGTTTGGCGACCGCGTGCAGTTCCTCGAGTGCGGCGGCTCTCAAGGACGGGTCCAGGTCGGTCTGGTAGACAACGAACACCGGGTTGGAAAAGGAAGGCGCGCCGTTGACGAGGTGGAGCTGGCCGGTATCGAGATAATCGCGGACCAGACGCGCGGGGAAATAGGCCGCCTTGTGGGTATTGACGATGAAGTTGAGGCTCAAGGCCCCGGTGGCGAAACTCGATCTCGGGATATCCTGATCGGGAAACGCGGCATTATGCGCCGCGACGAACTCTTCCCCCCAGTCCATGAAAATATAACGTTCGTCCAGCTCAGGACCGAAATCGGGGTCGGCGGAGACCATCACCAGGTCGCCGCCGAGAATCTGCTCGACCGCCAGACCCGGCCGAAGTTGCGGGCGATACATGATGGCGATATCCAGAACGCCTTCCACCATCTGGCGGATAAGCCTGTCGGCCATTCCGGCTTCGATCCGAAAGGCGACGTCCGGAAGCCGTTGCTCGAGCCGGCCGAACCAGCGCATCGTCAGGCCGGGCAACAGACTGTACTGGCCGCCGATAACAAGGCGTTCCGTGTAACCGGCCGGCACCGAAACCTGATGACGGGCCTCTTCCCAGACCTTGACAAGCGTCAACGCAAACCGTTCGAATTGCCGGCCTGCCGGGGTCAGGGACGTGCCCGACTTTGTCCGCATGAAGACAGGCTGGCCCAGCAGTTCCTCCAGCTTCTTGATGCGCAGCGACACCGCGGACTGGGTGATGTTCAACCGGCGTGCGGCATTGACGAAATTGCCCGCCGCTATGACTTCCAGATAGGTTCTGGCCAGTATGATATCCATTACTTTGCATAAGCATTTCTTGTTTAAACTACAAGTATTATTCGTTTGTCTTATTCATTGAATGGGCCTAAGTTTATTTCACAGCGCAGGGCGAAAACCGGCTCAGCGCCAGGGAAAGCCATCGGACGTCCCGCGCCAAAGGCAACGAGCGCGGGGACGGCAACGACATATGGGCCAACGATGGCTCACCGCAGTCGAAGGCTTCTCCGGAGTGAGACTTGATCAACGAATGGTATATTGGAATGGATTAAACATCCATAAGTTGATCAATCCGGAAGTGTTGGAGTATCTTGTGTGCGTTCAAATGAACGCACGATGCTCCAATGGTCGCGGCAGCGTTTGAGAGCACCTGAACTAAACGCGGTGCTTTCACCTGAAAGCCGCGCCGGAACCGGCACCTACGTCTCTTGTCACCAAGCATCGCCCGAAGTCCGCCAATTGCCAGTGCGATTGGGGGGCCAACATGAAAGAAGAAGAAAAATGAAAACCACAATTCTCGCCGCAATGATCGCAGCCGCTATCGCGGCCCCTGTCGGAGCTTCCGCCGCCGAGCAGACCAGACTTGGCGTTCTTGAATGCACGATCGAAGGCGGCATCGGCCTGCTGCTTGGATCGAGCAAGAATGGCACCTGCACGTTCATCCAGGCCGATGGAGCCGTCGAAACCTACACCGGCACCATCAGCAAGATCGGCATCGATATCGGCGTTACGGGTGAGACCTATCTGAAATGGGTCGTGGTTACGCCGACCGGCAGCGAAATCGGTACACATGCTCTCGCCGGCAAATATGTTGGCGTTTCAACCGGTGTGTCGCTCGGTATCGGCCTTGGCGCGAATGCGCTCGTTGGCGGCCAGCTCAAGAACATCGGCCTTCAGCCCCTGAGCGTGGAAAGCGGCACCGGTCTGAACATCGCCGTTGGTGTTTCGTCGCTGACGCTCAATCCGGCTTAAGGTTTACGGCCACCAAGGTTCACGGGGGGCGGAAATCTTCCGCCCTGCCGGCATGAGATGCCACCGGGCAAGCTGCAGCGTCCAACCCAGGCAAGCCGTTTGCCCGGAGCAGCTGCATGCCGTTCTGTCAGGTTGTTTCCGCCTCCGCCGCCTTTTCGATAATCCCGAAGGCGTATGTTGATTGCGGCAAGGCCGCGATAGCGCTGGAGAGCGGCGCATTGGCGGCGTTCCGGCGCCCTTTAACATCCAGCATTTCACCATCGAGTGAATTTTCCAGGAAAATCAATGTCGGCCAGCCATTCGAAAAAGGTCATCTATGCCGCTTTGGCGGGGAACAGCCTGATTGCGGTGAGCAAGTTCATCGCGGCCAGCCTTACCGGTTCTTCGGCCATGCTGTCGGAAGCAATTCACTCCGTGGTGGATTCCGGCAACCAGGTGCTTTTGCTGCACGGGATCAGACGCGCCAAGAAGAAACCGGACGCGCATCACCCGTTCGGTTACGGAATGGAGTTGTATTTCTGGACCTTTGTCGTCGCCATCCTGATCTTCGCCATCGGCGCGGGGCTTTCGATCTACGAAGGTGTCAAGAGCCTGCAGCATCCTGAAGCGATTACCGACCCGACCGTGAACTACATCGTCCTGGCCTTGAGCATGGTCTTTGAAGGCGTGGCCTGGACCATCGCCTACAAGGAGTTCAACCGCGTTCGGGGGAAAGCATCGATTTTCCACGAAATCAGGCGTTCCAAGGACCCGACCGTTTTCACCGTGCTGTTCGAGGACACCGCCGCGATGATCGGTCTGGTCATCGCCTTCATCGGCGTCATCGGCAGCCACGTCTTCCAGATCCATGAACTCGATGGAGCAGCCTCGATCGGGATCGGCATCGTTCTTGCGGCTGTCGCTGTCCTTCTTGCGATCGAAAGCAAGGGACTTCTGATCGGCGAAGGCGCGGACCCGCAAGTTGTCGCGAGCATCCGGAAAATCTTCGAGGACGACAAGCGGATCAGCAACACGAATGAATTGCTGACGATGCATCTCGGCCCGAATGAAATCCTGCTCAATGCCAGTTTCGACTTTGTCGATGGAATGCCGGCCGAGGATGTCGAAGCGGCGATTTCCGAGTTCGAAAGGGAAATCAAGAGCCGTTTTCCATCCATCCGGCGTATATTTATCGAGGCTCAGGGCTGGAAAGCACATGCGCATGACGCTGAATCCCGAGATTCGGAGGGTTAGATCGCAAACTCATAAATGAGGGTGAAATGGCATGGAGGCTTTCAATGACCGATGTTCTCAACAGTCCGGGTGATCCCCTGGAGGAAGACGGCCTTCTGTTTGGCTGTTTGCTGGACGGCAAAGGCGGCGCGACCATTGTGAACTGGCGCGAGGTCGAGGCATGGTCGGAAACCGGTCCTCCCTTGTGGATACACCTTGATCGTGACTCCGAGCGTGTCCAGAACTGGCTGAAACATGAAAGCACTCTCACCGGACCAACCGTCGAGGCGCTGTTGGCGGAAGAAACCCGGCCGCGGGTATTTCGGGGAAAGCGCGGTTTTGTGACAATATTGCGCGGGGTGAACACCAATCCGGATGAGGACCCGACCGACATGATCGCCATGCGGATGTGGTCCGATGGCCATCGGGTGATCACGATCAGGCAACAACGGCTGCTGACACCCCGGGACATATTGCGCCAGCTGATGGAAACGGAAACCGGACCGACAACCGCGTCGCAATTATATGAGCGGCTCATCCATCGAATTACCGAGAGGATGGCCGAGGTCCTGGCTTCCGTTGACAATCGTCTTTTTCAGATCGAAGAGAGCATCGATATCGCCCTGGCCAGCGAGCAGCGCAGGCAGTTGTCGGTCCTGCGGCAGGAAGGCGCAGCGCTTCGCCGTTATATCTCTCCTCAAAAGGAAGCCCTGACAAACATTCTGATCGAGCCGCCAGCGTGGTTTGACGATGAAAGCCGGTTGAGATTGCGTGAAACGACAGATCGTGTGGTGCGGTATGTCGAGGAAATCGATGCGGCGCGCGAGCGGGCGATGGTGATCAAGGACGACATCGCCAATCAGCTCGCGGAAGCAACCAACAAGACCTTGTACATATTGGCAATCATATCGGGAATATTCCTGCCCTTGTCGTTTTTCACCGGGTTGCTGGGCATAAATATCGGCGGCATACCGGCTGCGGAAAACGACAATGCGTTCTGGATTTTCTGCGTCCTGATGCTGCTTGTGCTGGCCGGCGAGCTGGCGATATTCCGCCGCCTCGGATGGCTGTAATATTAAAAAAACAACACAGGGGGATCGACCATGGCTAGCCCTTCCGTGACGGAGCAGGTGTCAACAACGGCGGACACGCAACCCGAAACCGCCGAAGCGATTATCGAGGATGTCACCTCGGGCATAACGCCGGTTGTCGAGTTCATCGTCGACACCACCGTTCAAGTGGCCGACCAGTTGCTGTCCTATCAGGGGCTTTATCAGGTCGGTTTGATCGCCGGTTCGGCAACGCTCGCATGGCTGGCGGCACGACCGGTGAAACAGATGGTCGCCGGTTTCTGGCCGCAGTCGGACGAGACAAAATCATTCCTTCGAAACGCCTTCTCCGTCGTTCAGAAATTGATATTTCCGACACTTCTGGCTTTGCTGCTGTGGATCGGCGCAACCGTTTTCCGCTCGCTGGGAACAGGAAACGACCTGGTACGGCTTGTCGCCAGCCTGCTCCAGGCCTGGATTCTCATTCGCCTGTTCTCCGCATTTGTCCGCGATCCGCTCTGGTCGAGGACTTTCGCGACGATTGCCTGGCTGATCGCGGCGCTTAACATTCTCCGGCTTCTCAATCCTACCATCGCGATTCTCGACAATTTCGCTCTCAGTTTCGGTGAGACGCGCCTGTCGGTCTACATGGTCATCAAGGGCGTCATCATATTCGGACTGCTTGTCTGGCTGGCGTCGCTGGTCAGCCGTTTCATTCAGGCCCGTGTCAATCAGCAGGATGATCTGACGCCGTCGGTCAGGACGCTAATCAGCCAGGCCGTGCGGATCGCCATGTTCTTCGCCGCGATCATGTTCGCGATGAATGCCATTGGCGTGGACCTGACGGCATTCGCCGTCTTTTCGGGCGCGGTCGGTGTCGGCATCGGCTTCGGTCTGCAGGCAATCTTCAGCAACCTGGTCGCCGGCATTATCATATTGTTCGAGCGCAGCATCACGGTTGGCGATTTTGTCGAACTGGAATCCGGCCTGACCGGAGAAGTCCGCGAAATCAACATTCGCTCGACACGGGTCACGACAAACGACAACGTCGACATCCTGGTTCCGAACTCGGAATTCATCAACAATCGCGTCACCAACTGGACATTGCACGAGAATTTCAAACGCACGCGCATTCCCTTCGGCGTCGCCTACGGAACCGACAAGGACCTGGTTCGGAAAGCCGCGCTGGAAGCAGCCAGCTCCGTGCCTCACATGCTCACCGGCAACAAGGTCAAACCGCCGGAAGTCTGGCTTGTCGGCTTTGGGGAAAGCAGTCTGGATTTTGAACTGGTGCTCTGGATCAAACCTGAATCGGTGAGCAGACCCGCGAAGGTCAACGCGGACTACAACTGGGCGCTGGAAACCGCTTTGACAAAATACGGAATCGAAATTCCCTTCCCGCAACGCGACCTGCATATCCGCTCCAGTTCGGTACCGATCAAACTTTCCGCGGAGAGTGGAAGCGAAAGTTGAGCGAAGACGAAAAGTGCATTGTCGAACCTTGCAAGGTGCCGAGCGCACCGCTTCGGCACATGAAGATGCGCTCACGACATATATTTGAATTTACAGGAAAATTTTCTCGACGAGAGGAATGGTGGAGCCAAGGGGAATCGAACCCCTGACCTCTTCGCTGCCAGCGAAGCGCTCTCCCAGCTGAGCTATGGCCCCATGTTCCTGACCGGCCGGATCGGGTCTCCAGCGTCGATGGAGGCGGAACATAGTCACACCTCCAGGCAAGATCAAGCAGAAAATGGAACGAAATTTTCCGCAACGTCCGGAACCGCAGGGGCAGGGACAAAACCCTGCCCGATCATGGGTTTAGCGGTCCGGATCTTCGTCGATTTCGACCCGGATCGGCGGAACCTCGTCCTCGTCCTCGTCTTCGTCATCGATGAAAACGCCGTCATCGGCATCGTCGTCGTCATCGACTTCGACTTCCGCGTCTTCCAGATCCGGTACAACTTCGCCGGTGTCTTCGGTTTCCGCGTCAGCCTCTTCCAACGGCACGGTGTCCGGAACCGGCGTGTCGTCCTCTTCCTCTTCCTCGGGCTTTTCCGCGACCTTCGCCGCTTTCGCAGCGCGCGAGGTCATCACGGTTTCAAAAACCGTGCCGCATTTCGGACAGGTAATCGGATCCCGGTTGAGATCGTAATATTTCGCGCCGCAGCTTGGGCACAGCCGCTTTGTGCCAAGTTCAGGTTTTGCCACTGTGCTCACCCTCATCGTTATGTCGCTGTCGAGATCAACAGATGTCCAATCGGGCTCGACTGATCATCGGGAAGTTGATCGATTCAAAAGTGGTAGAGCATCGTGCCTGCGTTCAATAGATCGCAGACGCTCCAGAAATTGTGGGCCGCCCCATAGCGTCAAGCCGGTCCCCTGTCAAAGGCAAATCATACAAATTCCTTATTCCTTCCATTGTTCTGCATGTTGCGCGGCAAATTTCAAGCGCGCGAATGGATGACGGCGCTGCATCCACATGATAGGACGTGACACCTTTTGACAACCTATCCAAGTTCCGGACATTGAAAATGTCACATGATTCCGCGCCCGCGCCCCTCACGTCCAGCATGGGCACTCCGCTGACCGGCACCATCCGCGTGCCGGGCGACAAATCCATTTCCCACAGATCGTTGATGTTCGGCACCCTGGCCGTCGGACGCACCACCGTAAAAGGCCTGCTTGAGTCGGAAGACGTTCTGGCCACCGCGAGTGCCATGCGCGCGGTCGGCGCCCGGATCGAAAAACAGCCGGACGGATCCTATACGGTCGACGGCATCGGCCTCGGCAGCCTGCTGGAGCCGGAGCATGTCATCGATTTCGGCAACGCCGGCACAGGCGTGCGCCTGACCATGGGCATCTTCGGCAGCCACAACATCGCCGCGACCTTTATTGGCGACGCATCGCTTTCCAAACGTCCCATGGGCCGGGTGCTCAACCCGCTGCGCGACATGGGCACGAATGTGATCGCCCGCGACGGCGACCGCCTGCCGGCCTCCATACGCGGTCCTGAACAGGCCCTGCCGCTCACCTACCGCGTGCCGATGCCCTCCGCCCAGGTGAAATCCGCCGTGCTTCTCGCCGGGCTCAACGCGCCGGGCGAGACTGTCGTGATCGAACCGATCCCCACCCGCGACCATACGGAAAAGATGCTGGCCGGCTTTGGAGCCGAGATCTCCGTGAGCCTGAACGAGGCCGGTGAGCGGGTCATCCGGCTGAAAGGCCAGCCGGAGCTGAAGCCCCAGAATATCGACGTGCCGGGCGACCCGTCGTCCGCGGGTTTTCCCATCGTCGCCGCGCTGACCGTTCCGGGCTCCGACGTCATTATCGGGAACGTGCTGCTCAACGAACACCGCACCGGTCTCATCACCACGCTGATCGAGATGGGCGGCGATATCGAAATCGTCAACCGGCGGGAAACCGGCGGCGAGGAAGTCGGCGATCTCAGGGTGAAAGCCAGCCGGCTGAAGGGTATCACCGTACCCGCGACACGCGCCCCGTCGATGATCGACGAATATCCCGTGCTGGCCGTCGCCGCGGCGTTCGCCCAGGGCGACACGTTCATGCCCGGGCTGGAAGAACTGCGCGTGAAGGAGTCGGACCGTCTGGCGGCCGTCGCCCGGGGCCTTGAGGCCAACGGCATTCCCTGCGTGGAGACCGAGGATACGCTTACCGTCACGGGCGGCGCCAACGCCATCGGCGGCGGCACGGTGGTGACCCATCTGGACCACCGCATCGCCATGGCCTTCCTGGTGCTGGGAATGGCCGCGCACAAGCCGGTGACGGTCGACGATGGCGCCGTGATCGCCACCAGCTTCCCGGATTTCACCGCGCTGTTTTCGGGACTGGGCGCGAAATTCGCGGCCGGCGCCAGCGAGGCCGCATGATTATCGCAATCGATGGTCCGGCAGCTTCGGGCAAGGGAACGCTCTCACGGCGGCTGGCGCGTCATTTCGGTCTGCGCCATCTGGACACCGGCCTGACCTATCGCGCGGTCGCCGCCGCGCTGCTGGCCAACGGCCTGCCGCTGGGCGACGAGGCCATTGCCGTGGAGATCGCGCATAATCTCGACCTGGCGCAGATGGACAAGTCCGTTCTGGCGTCGCACGAGATCGGCGAGGCCGCCTCGCGGATCGCGGTTCTCGGCGGCCTGCGCAAGGAGCTGGTCGATCTGCAGCGCCGGTTTGCCGAAAAGCCCCCCGGCGCGGTACTCGACGGGCGGGACATCGGCACTGTGGTCTGCCCGGACGCCACGGTGAAGCTCTTCGTCACCGCCTCGGCGCAAGCGCGCGCGCGCCGCCGGACCGACGAAATGATCGCCAAGGGACAGGAGGCGAACTACGTCTCCGTGCTGGAAGATCTGAAGCGCCGGGACGAACGCGACAGCCAGAGAACAGTGGCTCCGATGAAACAAGCTGAAGATGCGGTCTTGCTTGATACGACAGAAATGGATATAGAAACCGCGTTCCAGGCGGCGGTGGATATCGTATCGCGCGCCTGACGGTGCCAGATCAGGACGGGGCTCACCCTTGGTGTGCCCCTGTTTGCGCATCGCGAACGTATTCGGTCTTGAGACCACAAGTTCTTTAGGAACGACCAAGGAATATCGGCAGGGCGCCTGTTTCGGGCGGCCTGTGACGAGACCGGATTTTCCGTCTCCCGCCCCGCCGGCCCGCTTTGTGAAGCGGAAGGATCACGCGCAAACCGCGATCCCGGGAGACTGACAGTCCGGAGTGCAACACCAACCCGCCGGCGGCGCGCCAAAAGGCGCTCAGGAGAATAAATGTCTGATTACAATCCCTCAACCGAGGATTTTTCCGCTCTTCTCGAAGAGTCCTTCGTCCATAACGACCTTTATGAAGGTGCCGTGGTCAAAGGCATCGTTGTCGCCATCGAAAAGGACCTGGCCGTCATCGACGTCGGTCTGAAAGTTGAAGGCCGTGTGCCGCTGAAGGAATTCGGCGCCAAGGGCCGCGACGGCGAAATGGTCGTGGGCGACGAAGTTGAAGTTTACCTGGAGCGCGTCGAGAACGCTCTCGGCGAAGCTGTCCTGTCGCGCGAAAAAGCACGCCGCGAGGAAAGCTGGATCCGTCTGGAAGTCGCTTTCGAAGCGAACGAAAAGGTCACCGGCCAGATCTTCAACCAGGTCAAGGGCGGCTTCACCGTCGATCTGGACGGCGCCGTGGCGTTCCTGCCGCGTTCGCAGGTCGATATCCGTCCGGTGCGCGACGTCACGCCGCTGATGCACACCCCGCAGCCGTTCCAGATCCTGAAAATGGACAAGCGCCGCGGCAACATCGTGGTGTCCCGCCGCGTCGTTCTGGAAGAAACCCGCGCCGAACAGCGTTCGGAACTGGTCCAGAGCCTCGAGGAAGGTCACACCGTGGAAGGCGTGGTCAAGAACATCACCGATTACGGTGCGTTCGTCGACCTCGGCGGCATCGACGGCCTGCTGCACGTCACCGACATCGCGTGGCGCCGCATCAACCATCCGTCGGAAGTCCTCAGCATCGGCCAGACGGTCAAGGTGCAGATCATCCGCGTCAACCAGGAAACGCACCGCATCAGCCTGGGCATGAAGCAGCTCGAAACCGATCCGTGGGACGGCATCGAAGCCAAATACCCGATCGAGACCAGGTTCACCGGCCGCGTGACCAACATCACCGACTATGGCGCGTTCGTCGAACTGGAGCCGGGCATCGAAGGCCTGATCCACGTTTCGGAAATGTCCTGGACCAAGAAGAACGTCCATCCGGGCAAGATCGTTTCCACCTCCCAGGAAGTGGAAGTGGTCATCCTGGAAGTCGATCCGGTCAAGCGCCGCATCTCGCTCGGTCTCAAGCAGACCCTGCAGAACCCGTGGGATGCGTTTGCCGAGCAGTTCCCGGTCAACACCGAAGTCGAAGGCGAAGTCAAGAACAAGACCGAATTCGGCCTGTTCATCGGCCTCGAAGGCGACGTGGACGGCATGGTTCACCTGTCCGATCTCGACTGGAACCGTCCGGGCGAGCAGGTCATCGAGGAGTTCAAGAAGGGCGACATGGTCAAGGCCGTCGTTCTGGATGTGGATGTCGACAAGGAGCGTATCTCGCTCGGCATCAAGCAGCTCTCCGGCGATCCGATGGAATCCGGTGCGGCCGGCGAAATTCGCAAGAATGTCGTCGTCACCTGTGAGGTCATCGAGGTCAAGGACAGCGGCCTGGAAGTCAAGATCGCAGACAGCGACCTGACCGCCTTCGTCCGCCGTGCCGACCTGTCCCGCGACCGCGAAGAACAGCGTCCGGAGAAATACTCCGTTGGCGACAAGTTCGACGCCCGCATCACGCAGTTCGACAAGAAGACCCGCAAGGTGACCGCGTCCATCAAGGCGCTGGAAATCGCCGAAGAGAAGCAGGCCGTCGCACAGTACGGATCTACCGACAGCGGCGCCTCCCTTGGGGACATCCTCGGTGCCGCCCTGAAGCAGGCAACCGACGACTAGATCAACAGATCGGAAAACGCGAAAGCCCGGCGGAAACGCCGGGCTTTTTGTTGCCCAACAGGCCCCACTCTTTACATTTTACGATGCTCCGTTAGGCTGAAGACTTGCGACGAGCACCCGCCAGATGCACGCGGCCTCAAAACTCACCTCCCAGACAGAATTGCGATAAGCACCATGAGCGAAGCCAAGAGCGGCGACACGGTTCGTCTACATTACAAGGGCACCCTGGACGACGGTTCCGTCTTCGACAGTTCCGAAGGCCGGGATCCGCTGGAATTCACGGTCGGCACCGGCCAGATCATCCCCGGCCTCGAGCGCGCCATTCCCGGAATGAAGGTGGGCGACGAGAAAACCGTGAAGGTCGAGGCCGCCGAGGCCTATGGACCGCTGAACCCGGACGCCCGCCAGGCGGTACCACGGGCGAACATGCCGGAAAATGTCGAGGTCACCGTCGGACTTCAGCTCCAGGCGCAGACCGAAACGGGGCAGATGATGAGCGTCACGGTCGTCGACGTTTCCGAAGAGGAAGTCGTCCTGGACGCCAACCATCCCCTGGCAGGCAAGGACCTGACCTTCGAAATCCAGCTCACCGCGATCAATTGACGGCAGGCCCCGCGGTTTCCCGCGGGGGCCGGACCGCGGGCTGACCTTCAGACCGTCGTCCCGGATGCAGCTCCGCGAGTATCCGGGATGAGGACGGCAAGGGCTCGGCTTCTTGCCCGCCATTGCAGGTCACCTTCTTGCCGGCCATTCCATCATCGCCCCGGCTTTGCGGACCGGGTCACGTTGACCTATTGCGAATATTCTCCATAAAGTTGCCTGAAACGTCCTCAAACTGATGTAAATATCAGAAGGCGATTGCAATTCCCGTGAGGGTCACCCTATTTAGGTTGCTGGTTTTGGTACGATTTGTCCGGAGACACCGCATTCATGTCCGTTGATATCGACGCGCTCGTAGACAGACGGCGCCTCAGACGCAAAGTGACGTTCTGGCGGGTGGCGACATTTGTCGTGATCGCCGCGGCGCTTGTCGGCGGTCTTGTTTACGTATCGGGCGTGGCCGGACTCTCCAAGCGCTCGGCCCATATCGCGCGCATTCCGGTCGAAGGGGTGATTATCGAAGACCGCAAAACCCTTCAGATGATCGAGAAGATCGGCAAGTCGAACGCGGTCAAGGGCGTGGTGATTTCGATCAATTCGCCAGGTGGCAGCACGACCGGCGGCGAGGCGCTGTACCAGGCTCTGCGCGAGCTGGCGGAGAAAAAGCCGGTGGTCGCGGAAATCCGCACGATCGGGACTTCCGCGGGTTACATGATCGCCATCTCGGCCGATCACATCGTTGCGCGCTACAACACCATTACCGGCTCGATAGGCGTTCTGTTCCAGTTCGGCAACGTCCAGAAACTGCTGGAGACCGTCGGCATTCAGATGGATGCCGTCAAAAGCGCGCCCCTGAAGGCGGAACCGGACTTCTATTCCCCGGCGACACCGGAAGCGCGCGCCATGCTGGAAACGCTGGTGATGGATTCCTACGACTGGTTCGTCGGCCTTGTCGCCGAGCGCCGCAAGCTGACGCCCGCCAAGGCGCGGGAACTTGCCAATGGACGTATCCTGACCGGTCATGAGGCGCTTGGCGAGAAGCTCGTTGACGCTATCGGCGGCGAGGACAAGGCAATCGCCTGGCTGGAAACGGAAAAGGGGGTCGCGGAGGACCTTCCGGTCGTCACTTGGACGGCAAAGGAAAATCTGGAGGAGCTTCCATTCTCCTCGCGCGTCTCGCGAGAATTCGGAAAAGGGATCGGTTCGGCCCTCCTAAATCCCATTAATGAAGCTAAGGGGCTGATTCCACGAGGCCTTACGCTTGACGGACTGGTATCCGTTTGGCAGGCTTCTGACGCGGCAGACAATAAACGTTAAGCGAGGGGGCTCTTCATGATCAAATCTGAGCTTGTTCAGCATATAGCCGAACAGAATCCGCATCTCTATCAGCGGGACGTTGAGAATATCGTCAACGCCATCTTGGATGAGGTCACCGAGGCCCTGATGCGGGGAGACCGTGTCGAGTTGCGCGGGTTCGGCGCTTTCAGCGTCAAGAACCGCCCCGCGCGTGTCGGCCGCAATCCCCGCACCGGTCAGAAGGTGGAAGTGGATGAAAAATTCGTCCCCTTCTTCAAGACCGGCAAGGAGATGCGTGTACGGCTGAACGGCGGCGTGGATCACGGCGACGAATGATCGCACACACGCCGCAAGATGCTTCGCTGCCCCGTTCGAAACTGAATTCTGATCTGAAAACACCCGGGAGACCACAGTGACCCGTTTCGTCAAGAACGTGATTTTGTTCGCAATCGCGGTTGTTCTGGTTCCTCTTTCGGTTGCCAACCGGCACACCGTTTCCCTGTCCCTGAATCCTTTCGATCCCCAGGACCCCCGCCTGACCCTTACCGACATCCCGTTGTTCTGGGTGATTTTCGCCAGCCTCGGCATCGGCGTGATCGTCGGCGGGCTGGGCGCCTGGGCCAAACAGGGCCGCTGGCGCAAGGAAGCCCGCGTCAAGCGCCGTGAAGCCGACAAGTGGCACAAGGAAGCCGACCAGCTTCGGGAAATCACTCCCGCCGCGCAGCCGGTTTCCGGCGTCAAGGGCCTGACCGGTCCGGACAATCGTTCGGCGGCCTGAGCCGCCGACCCGTTCGGTGCTTGTTTTCAATAGCTTTTCTTGTTCACGGGTGACGAGGGACTGCCTGTCGGTCGCGTTGTAACGCCTGCCCGATGCGCTGCGTGTCCCGCCTTGCCGGTTGAACCCTTTCACCCCATCGATTGGTTCAATCTTAAAAAAGACAGGCTCCAGGCTCTGGAACTTCGCGTCCACGTTTCCCATATTGCATTGCGGCAGGGGGAATTTAGCGGGAGCGGACATTTCATAATGTCGCCCAGATGCCGACCGAGGCCAATCGGCCGACACGGCTCCGCGTTCCCGACTGTCGTATCGCAAAGGAGCTTGAGATGCTGACCACACTTGCCTATTCGGCAAGCTTTCCGGCAATTGCGCTCGGACTGATCTACTATGTTTCAGCCTGTTCGGGCCTTGTCTACTGATACACCCTGCGTTCACACGAACGCGGGGTGGTTTGGACTTGAAGACTGGTAATCCATTCCGCTTTCATATGGAAAGATATGAAAGCGGATTGACCTGTTGCGCCGTTTCAACCGGGGTCATCCGCCCCTGAACGGCACCGCCGGAATCCTTGACGATGACGATCCGGCCGATACCGGGCACATCGAAGGGCGCACGGCGAAACCTGGTCAGGTTTTGGTTCTGCCGCGATACCCCGGCAGGGTCCAGCCGAATTCGATCGCGCCGCCGCGCAGCACCAGGGCCAGAGAGGCCGCCACGGCGGCCGATACGGCTGGCGGCAGCCCCAGATGCACCAGCACAACAAAGCCGCTGGCTCCGGTGAATGCGGCGCTCACATAGATCTCCGGCTTGACGATCGAAGACGGTTCACCGGCGATCGTGTCGCGCAGAATGCCGCCGAACGTGGCTGTGGAGACGCCCATGAGGATCGCGACCAGCACCGTGTCGCCCACTGTCATGGCCTTGGCGGCTCCCATGACGCAATAGGCCGAAATACCGATGGCGTCGGCCCAGCGCAGGGGCTTGTGCAGGCGTTCGACCCAGTGGGCGGAAAACCACAGAAAGATGCTGACGATCAGGCAGATCAGCAGGTAACCCTCGTTCTCCACCCAGAACACCGGCACACCGAGCAGCAGATCCCGCAGGGTGCCGCCACCGATGCCGGTCACGGTTGCGAAGAACAGCAAGGCGATGAAGTCGAGCTGCTTGCGCGACGCGACGATGCCGCCGGTAATGGCAAAGACCGCGACCCCGAAATAATCCAGCACCTGCAGCAGCATCTTGTCGCCTCGTTTCCCGGAACCGTGCCTCGTCAGTCGCGTAGCCGCCCAATGCCCTTGCACCGGCCGCGGCCCGGTAACCACCCACCCTGCTCCTCCTCACTCTCCGGACCTGGGAGATAGAGGGAGGGGTCAGCGGTGGGGGTTTTCAGTGGTTCTGTTCTTAACCGGCAAACCCGATAAACACAAAGCCGCCCCTGCCCTGTGGCAGGAACGGCTTTATCAAAAGCTTGCTCTCGGCTCGGGTTCAGGCGCTCTTGTCGACCGTCTGTCCGGCTTCCGCGTCGGAGGTCTGGGCAGCCTCCTTCGGTCCACCCTTGGAAACGCCCACCATGGCCGGGCGCAGGACCCTGTCGCCGATCACGTATCCGGCCTGGACGACCTGCACCACCGTGTTGTTCGGCACTTCGGTGTTGGGAACCTCGAACATGGCCTGATGGAAATTCGGATCGAATTTCTGACCCTCGGGTTCCAGCTTCTTCACGCCGTTCTTTTCGAGCTGATTGAGCAGATCGCGTTCGATCATCTCAACGCCCTCGATCAGGGCGGCAACACCGGCATCGGCGTTCTTGCGGTCGTCTTCCGGGAGGGCTTCCAGAGCGCGGCGCAGGTTGTCCGAAACGTTCAGCATATCGCGCGCGAAGCCGGACACGGAGTATTGGCGCGCGTCCTTGATTTCCTTTTCAGTACGCCGGCGGAGGTTTTCCATATCCGCCATCGCCCGCAGGGCGCGGTCCTTCAGACCGGCGTTTTCTGTTTTCAGAACTTCGATCGGATCCACTCCGGATTCTTCGGCGGTTTCAGGCTGTGCAGCCGGGGCTTCGGCTTCCGGGGATGCCTCGGCCGGTTGTTCTTCCGGGTTTTTGTTTTCGTCGCTCATGAATGTTCCGTTTGGCTCGGACTGTTTGCGGATGCTTATAAAGCCGGTTGCCGGTTTTTCAAAGAGGATCGGCGGATAGGCTGTCGCTTACCCGCCGGATGCGCTCATATTGGCCGGCAACCGGAAGGCTGCGCGGAGGAAATGCCTAAAGGGCGCTCTTGATCCAGTCGGAGAGCTTGCCTTTCGGGGCAGCACCAACCTGCGTGGCCATCGGCTCGCCATCCTTGAACAGGATCAGCATCGGAATCGAACGGACGCCGTATTTCATGGCCATGTCCTGGTTCTCGTCGATGTTGAGCTTGGTGATCTTCACCTGAGCGCCCATCTCGTCGGAAATTTCTTCCAGAGCCGGCGCAATCATTTTACACGGTCCGCACCATTCCGCCCAGAAGTCTACGACGACCGGGCTGTCGGATTTGAGAACTTCCGATTCAAAGGAAGCATCGGTGACTTGTGTTGTTGCCATAACAAGATCTCGTGGTTCTGTTCGTCACGCCTACCCGATGTAAGCGTATCAGTTGGTCCGAAAGTAGGTAGCGATTGCCCCGCCGTCAAGCTGCTGTGCCATCCGGACGCAGAGCCGCGAAGGTTTCTTCCAGGATCTCTCCGGGAATTTCCATCAGCACGGGTCCGGCGGTCCACAGCAGATAGGCGCAAACCCGCCTGTCGGGGTAAATCTGCTTCAGCATTTGCCGGTAAACACAAAGTTGTGCGCGGTATTCCAGCGGGACTGCCGCTACTGTTTCAGGAGGATGGAAGTTGGTCTTGTAATCCACAATCGAGACGCGGTCCGCCTCCACGAGCAGCCGGTCGATCTGGCCCGATATCTCGATTTCCGTTCCATCGTTTGCGCGAATCGTCCCCACGAGCGGCACTTCCGCCCGCGCCGGCGCGGCAAAGAGCGGCCTGAACGCCTCCTCATCGAGTATGGCCCCGACCTCGGCGAGCAGGCGCTCCCCATAGCGTTCGAACTCGGGCTTCAGGGCCTGTTGCAGATAGGCTCCGGCAGCGGTGAGGCGATCCGCTTCGGGGATATCCGGCAGCAGCTCCAGGAGCCGGTGAACGAGACGGCCCCGCTCCAGCGGCCAGGAAGCCGGTTCCCGGCGCGCCTGAAGACGGGAGAGCGCCGGAACCGGTTCCAGGCCCTGCTTTTCCTCCATGGCCTCGAAGGCGCGCGAGGGCTGCAGGCGTTTTTTCTTCGGCAAGGAGCGAACGGGTTCGGACAGCCACGACGGCAGTGACGGTTCTGCGGCCTGTCCGGCTGTGGCTGCCGCCTGACCTTCAACCGGTGCGCCGCCTTGCGGCTCACCGGAGCCCTGCTGCCAGCGCCAGGCAATGACGTTGCCCGCGTGATCCTTCAGTTCCCTCGCGTCGGGCTTCAGCGCCCGCTCTACCATCGAATACCAGCAGCTTTCATGCGCGCCGCGTTTCGGTTCCCAGCCGCAGACGATCAACCGGTCCTCGGCCCGGGTCAGCGCCACATAAAGAAGGCGGCGGTATTCCTCTTCCTGCGTCTGGCGAAGCCCCTGAACGGCTTCCTCGTGCCAGGGCGTGCGGTCGATCCTGGGCGGCAGCCAGACCAGCGCGGGCGGCAGGAGATCGTTTTCCAGACGCCTGCGCGGCAGAAACGACGGATCGTGGATCGCACTGACGGGAGGTGCTCCCGGGTCGACCAGAATGACGATTTTCGCCTCCAGGCCCTTTGAGCCGTGAACGGTCATGATCCGCACCATGCCCTTGGTGCTGGTCAGCTCGCGCTTGATTTCCGTCGGCGCGGCGGCCATCCAGGCGAGAAATCCTTCAAGACCCGGTGTGCCGGTCTGCTCATAGGCGATCGTCAGCGCCAGGAATTCGTCGAGAACATCGTCGACCTCGACACCCAGCCTTGCGCGAAACGCCCGGCGGCCCCCATCGGCGCCGATCAGCCGGGCATAGAACTCATAAGGCGGAACGAAGTCCGCGCGCCCGCGCCAGTCTTCCAGTTTTTCCCGCACCGCCTGCCATTTCCCGGATCCTTCCGAGCGTTTGACCAGCATCTGCCAGAGCGTGCCGGGGCGGAGATTTTCGGGTGTTTCGCGGGCTATCTCAAGAAGATCGTTATCCGTCAGGTCGAACAGCGGGCTCTTGAGGACACAGGCCAGGGAGAGATCGTCCTCCGGCAGGAGCAGGAACCGCCCGAGAGCCGCCAGATCCTGTACCGCGATATGTTCGGTCAGCACCAGCCGGTCACTGCCGGCCGCCGGAATATCCAGTTGCTTGAGTTCCCGGTTGAGCGCATCGACAAACGGGCCGCGCTTGCGCACCAGGATCATGACCTCGCCGGGCTCCGCAGTCCCGTTGCGCATCCAGCCGGCGATTTCGGCGGCGATGCGTCTGGCGACCTTGAGCATCGGACTTCCCGAGCCGACATGATCGACCGGCTGGCGCCAGTCTTCCGGCTCCACGACCTCCGCTTCCGTCTCCAGCGGCCAGAGGTCGACAATGCCGGGATCCCGGCGGATCGCCTCGTGAACCGGTGGCGTTGTCTCCTTGGAAAGGCCCTTATGCGCGCTTTCGTCCCGGAACACCTTGTCGACGGCGCCGAGAACATCCGGGGTGGAGCGGAAGGAGAGCTGAAGATTGACGGAATGAAACTCCTGCCCCGCCGACACCGCCTGCTGCGAAAATTCCCGTCGCATGGCATCGAAATAGGCCGGAACCGCGCCCTGAAAGGAATAGATCGACTGTTTCTCGTCGCCCACGGCAAATAGCGTCCGCGTTCTTTCGTGCGCTCCGGCGCCGGCGAAAAATTCCGCGGCAAGGGACTGGACCACTTCCCACTGGCGCGGACTGGTGTCCTGGGCCTCGTCGACGAGAATATGATCGAGGCCCTGGTCGAGCTTGTACTGCACCCAGAGCGCCGCGTCGGACTTCCTCAGAAGCGTGGCCGTCTTGACCACGAGATCCTCGAAGTCGAGATAGCCCCTGGCCGTCTTGGCGCTCTCATAGTGACGGATGACGGCATCGGCCAGTCGCAGCAGGGCAACGGTGCCTTCGTAGGTCACGACATTGCGCCGCTCGTCCAGAAGCGCAAGCAAGCGCGCCTGCTCATTGACGAGCGCCTCGACCATATCGGGAAACGTCGCCGCCACTTTCTTGGTGGCGAGCGACTGGCGCGGTTCCAGCTTTGCCGTCAGGAAAATCTGCAGCCAGACTTCGCGGAAAGCCACCGGATCGTGCAGCCGTTCGGCGGCAACAAGCGCCTCCGCCCGGACCTGATCCGTTTTGCCGCCGCTCTTCAGGGCTTCCGCATAGCCGAGACAGACAGACCGGTCGAATTGGCATTCGTCCTTGAACCGCCGGTCGAACGTGTCCAGCCGGATGGAAGGATCGATTTCAAGCAGGCCGGCCAGTTCCGAAAGCGCGGCATGCAGGTCTCCCACGTCGACCGTCCAGCGGCGGAAGGCGTCGCGGTTCTGGATGAGTTCGTCCAGTGCCTTCTGCGCCCCGCCGTCGCTCATCAGGTCGATGACGGACGCAAGAGCGTGACCGAAAGCGCTGTCCGGTTCTATCTCCGCCTTGTGCAGCACGCTGGCGCGGGCGGCGGCCATGAACTCGGCGGCGACCCGGTCGTCCAGAACGGAAAAATGCCCGGCGACATTGGCCTCGAGCGGGAATTGATGCAGCAGGGCCTCGCAGAACCCGTGGATGGTCTGGATCTTCAGCCCACCGGGGGTTTCCAGCGCCCTGGCGAAAAGCCGCCGTGCCAGGGCGAGGCGCGCTGCATTGGGCTTCCGGCCCTCGATCTCCTCAAGCTCCGCCGCCAGGGCCGCGTCTTCCATCGTCACCCAGGTGCCGAGGATGCGGAAGACGCGGGTGGCCATTTCGGCGGCGGCCGCCTTGGTGAAGGTCAGTGCCAGGATCCGGGCCGGGTCCGTACCGTCGAGCAGCAGGCGCACCACGCGGCGGGAGAGGACGAAGGTCTTGCCGGATCCGGCATTGGCGCTCACCCAGGCGGACGCGCGCGGGCGGGAGGCCAGGTCCTGCCGTTCTTTCGTCAGCTTCGGGATTTCAAGTCCGCTCATGCCGGGTCTTCCTCCGACCCGAGGGCCCATTCCTGGGTGCGGGCGAGATGGTCGTAATCCCCGCTCAGCTGCCGCTCGCGCATGACACGGGCGCGGGAAAGATAGCCGGTTTCCTCCTTCGCATAATGAGCGATCAACTGCTCCAGCCGTGTCCAGGCGTCCTCGACCAGATCCTCAAGAAGCGTCTCCTTCGGATTGCGCAGCGCTTCGATGACAGGCTCCGTTCCGCCTTTCAGTTGCAGATAGAGCAGCTCGCAGATCTCCGCGTCCGCGGGCACATCCTTGAACCCGGAGCGTTTGATCAGCGCCGCCTCCAGCAGCAATTGCGGTGACAGCAGGGCTTCGACTTGTTTCTGGGAAGGAACCTGACCGGTCTTGTAGTCGATCACCGCCAGGCCGCCGCTGTCCATCAGATCGATCCGGTCCGCCCGGCCGCGCAGGCGGAACTCGAAGCCGGGCAGTTTCATCTCCACACCGCCGCCGATTTCCAGAAAGCGCCTGCCGACGCGCTTTGCCCGCTCCGCCTCATAGCCGACGAAGCCGGCGGCAATCCTCTGGAAGCGCGGCCACCACAGCGCCCGGATGGCCGGGAAGGCATCCAGCGGTTCGAAGAGCGTCTCCCCGATACCGGTCAGTGCCGCGACAGCAGTATCGTCGAACGGACCTGTCCATGTCATCAGGAATTCCGCCAGAGCGTCGTGGATGAGGTTGCCCTTGTCCGCGGCCCCCGGCTCGCCGCCGATGGGATCGACCGGCTGCACTTCCAGGACATGGCGGGCGAAGATGGCATAGGGGTCCCGGATCAGGCGTTCGATTTCGGTGATCGACAAGGATCTGGGCCGGGCCGCCAGCGGCGGCAGCGGATTGGGCCGGGCAGCAGGTCTGACCGGACCCTCGGGGCGGTCCAGCAGGGCGGCGAACCGCGTGTAGCGCGCGCCCTTGCGCTCCATCTGCTCCGTGACCGCTGGACCCGCCAGGGTGGTCAGTCTTTGCAGCCAGCGCGAGGCGACGGTCGGGGCGCCATCGGCCCGGGCCGCCCGTGTCAGCATCACCCGCGTTGCGCCCATGCCCTGCGCGAAGTCATGCGCCGACGCGCCGAGCCTGCGTTCAGGCGGCTCCAGCCCCATGCCCCGTTTCATCGGCCGATTGAGCCAGGGATCGTTGCGGGTACGCTGCGGCCAGATGCCCTCGTTCAGGCCACCCAGAACCACGAAATCGAAAGATTGCAGCCGCGCTTCCATAGGACCCAGGATCTGCACCCTGGGATCACCCGGCAGCCTGCGGCGCACAGCCTGACCGGACATCAGGGCCGGCAGGACAGACGGCCATTCGCCGGGCGGAATTTCCAGTCCGCTGGCTTCGGCTTCCAGAAGGCCGGTCAGAAACTGGGCCAATGCCTCTCCGGCTTCTCCGGCAAAGAGTTCATCGACCGATCCTGCCTCGTCCACAGCGACCGCCTGAAGCACGTCCACATGGCGGCCGGCAAGCTCGATGATGGAGACCGGTTCCGCCAGCGCCGACAGCTCTTCGAGCGGCGCGAGGGCAGCGCAGAGACGCTCCGCCAGATCGGCGATCACATCCCAGTCTCCCTCGTGGATCTTTTTCCAGCGCGGCACATGGGCCTCGCCCGCCGCCGCGCGGCTGGCTTCAATCGCGGCCTTCAATCCTTCCGTTCCGGGCCGGGCGCGCGGTCCGCGAATGACCCTGCGTTCGAGGGCGCGCGCGGCGGAGCGGATGTCCCTGATCGGCAAGCCCAGCCTGGCAAGCGGATGTTTGAGGAGCGCCAGCAGGTCAATCGGATCACAGCCGTTCAGCGCCAGTTTCGCCGCCAGAAGGGCGAGGATCGCCGGAGCGGTCTGGTCGAGCGGGCGGCCCGCACTGTCATCCACCTGGATGTTCCAGCGGGCCAGTTCCGCCGCCACACGGCGCGTCAGCATCCGGTCCGGGGAGATCAGGGCGGCCGTTTCGCCGCGCTCGATGGTTTCCCGCAAGGCAATGGCGACACCCAGAGCCTCATCCGCCTCGTTGCGGGCGGTCATGATCGCGACGCCCTCAAGAGCCTCCGCTCTCTGCTCTTCGGATCTCACGTCGAGAAACGCGGTCCATCTGTCGGACGTATCCGCCGGTCGCAGGGCCTCTGAGACGAGTTCCTCGCGGAGGACGAGATCGGCGGCCGGCTCGGGTCCAAGCGTTGCGACCTGGGTTCGGGCGACACCGAGGCGGTCGAGAAGCTGCTTCAGGGAATATTGCGGGTGAGAGGGGAGCGAAGCTTCGCCATTTTGAAAAAGCGGCCCTGCCGCCGGTGCCCTGCGCGCGCCCAGGGCGGCCCAGGCACGATCGTCCAGATGCCGGTCCAGACCCGGCAGGACGATGACACCCCGCGCAAGGCCGGCGACGACTTTCAGGAGTTCCGCCGTCGCCGGGACCGATCCCGTCACCCCCGCCACGATGACCGGCCCGGACGGCGCGCTGCCGGACAGGCGCACCGCTTCACGGCGGATAAGGGCGGAGCGGCGCGCCTTCGGGTCCATCTGCTTCAGCTCGGCCAGATGCGCGGGCCAGGCCTCCTGGACGATCTTCAGGAAATCCAGAGTGATCTGCCAGTACCGGGCATGGTCCTCCGGCACCAGTCCGGCAAGTTCGGACCAGTCGGCCTCTTCCGTCTCGACCTCGTCCATCAGGGTGAGCAGGTCGCCGGCGAGCCAGGCGGCATCGGCTGTCGAGGCGGGCACACCGAGGGGTTCGTCGGACCGGAGGCTCAGCGCCTCCCGGCGCAACATGCCCTTCCAGGCCTTCACCAGCCGGGTCATCGCCAGATGGCGTTCAAGCAGCGGCATGGCGGGCGGCAGGGCTTCCATATCCGGCTCGTTTGTCAGGCTCTGCGCGTCTTCATCGGCATCGCCGACAGGCCGGATCGCGGGCAACAGCACCGGACGGCCGCCGAATTTTTGCTGAAAGAGCTCCGGCAGCAGGCGGGCGGCGCGGCGGGTCGGCAGATAAAGCGTTGCCGTGGACAGCAGCAGCGGGTCATCGAGGGGACGGAAGCCTGGGACGAGCGTTCCGTCCACAAGCGTGTCGACAAGCGTCTTGAGAAAGGGAACGGCGGGAGAAACGGAAAAGAGGCGCGGCCGTTCATCCATCCTCAGGCAGCACTTTCCCGCACGGCGTATTCAGCGGCGCGGATGGCATCGGGCGTGCCGATATGGAGCCAGAGCCCCTCCATCTCCACGCCAAACAGCCGTCCGGCCTCAATCGCCTTGTCAAACAGCAGGTTCATGGAGAACGGGCCGTCCGGCGCGCCCTCGAACAGGCGCGGATGCAGGATCGCGGCACCGGCATAGGCAAAGGGTGTCACGCCTTTTTCCTGCCGCCGGGTCAGGGAACCGTCCCTGGCCATGTCGAAATCGCCCCGGCCGAAATAGCCGACCGACTTCACGGTTTCGGCGATCAGAAGCAAGGCGTCCATGCGGGTCTCGTCCCAGGCGTCGATCATGTGTTCCAGGTTGGGCTTGACGCCTTCCACCCAATAACAGGTATCGGCATTGAGCTGGAAGAACGGCTCGCTTCCGAGCTGAGGCAGAGCCTTCCTGATGCCGCCACCGGTCTCAAGCAGCCGGTCGCGCTCGTCTGAAATGACGATCTCCATGTCGTGGCGGCGGCGGGCATGCACCTCCACCAGATCGGCAAGGTAATGCACGTTGACGACGCATTTCTCCACACCTGCCGCGGCAAGCCTGTCCATGCCGTGATCGATCAGCGCCTGGCCATTGACCTCGATCAGCGGCTTGGGGGTCGTCGCCGTCAGCGGACGCATGCGCTTGCCAAGGCCTGCGGCCATGATCATTGCGTTTTTCGGGCGGTAGCGCGTGTCTGTCATGATGTCACTCGGTTGATTGCAAACGGCCCTGTTCCTCCCCCTTTTTCCGGGGCGAAACTCAGGGACGGTAACGTGCGTACCAGTCTTTCAAATCCGACATGGCGGGTCTGTCAAGCACCCGGTCGAGGTAACTTTGCATGCGCGGCAGATGAGCCAGATAAGCCGGCTTGTGATCGCGCCGCGCCAGCCTGACAAAAATCCCCAGGATCTTTGAAATCCGCTGCGCGGCCATGACCGCATAGGCCCTTGAAAATCCTGCCTTGTCGAAACCGGAAGCCTGGTTTTCCCTTGCACTGAGATAGGCCTCCAGGAGCGCGGTTTCCAGCTCCGGAGCGATATCCGCCCTGGCGTCGAATGTCAGGGAGGCAAGATCATAGGCCACCGGTCCGATGACGGTATCCTGAAAATCGATCAGGCCGATGCGGTCCGTTCCGGCCGCGCCTTGCTGCCAGAGCAGATTGGGCGAGTGAAAATCGCGCAGCACCCAGCCCCGCTGCGCATCTTCCAGACCGTCCAGCGCGGCCCGCCACAGCGCTTCAAAGTCCTTGCGGGTGCCTTCGTCCGCGGGACCGCCTGTCGTCTCCGGCACATACCAGTCGAGAAACAGAGAGGCCTCGGTGATCAAGGCTTCGGGCGAATAGACTGGAACTTCGTAGGTTGTCCCCTCGCCCGTGTCGACGGTGTCCGGCCAGGCAATGCCATGCATCCGGGCCAGAACGTCGACCGCCGCGCGATAGCGTTCCGGGACGGGCTCTTCGTTTCTGACGATCGTCTCGCTGCCCAGATATCCGGACAGGACGAGACCTTTCTCCGGATCGGCCGCAAATACTTGTGGCGCGAGGAAACCGTGTCCGCGCAATTCGCCGCCGATGGCGATGACGGCGCGGCAATCCTGCGCCAGATGGACCTTTTGCATGTAGGTCCGAACCGTTTCGGAAACCGCACCGCTCTGAAACGGCCAGCGCATCAGAACGGCCGTTCTGTCCCCGGCCTCCACCGTTTCAAAAGTCCGCAAGGAAGCGTCCCCGGCAAGAAAACGGCGGCCGGCGCCGTGAAACTCCGTCTGCTCAACAAAGGCGCGGATATCCCGCGTGAGTTCCAGCCGCTGCCGCCATTGCGGCGCGGTTGAACAGAAGCTGAAGCCGCGCGCATCGGTGTCTTCATCCGGCTGTCCGATCCGGATCCACAGCGCATCTTGCGGCAGGAGACCGCCCGCCATTTCCGGCCATTCGATCAGAGCCGCGCCAGTCTGAAGCAGCTCGTCCAGACCCAGCTCCTCGAGTTCCTCGGGGTCCTCCAGCCGGTAGAGATCGAAGTGGGACAGGTCGAACCGGTCGAAAGTGTAGGTCTGGACCAGGGTGAATGTCGGGCTTGGAACTTCCAGCTCCGGGTCGCCGGCGAAGGAGCGCAGCAGGGCTCTGGTGAATGTCGATTTTCCAGCCCCCAGATCGCCGGACAGACAGACGACATCTCCGGCTTTCAGAACCAGCGCGAGATCGTTCGCGATCTGCCGTGTCGCGGCTTCGTCCGGGATATCCATCGTGAGGAAGGAAGCCGGCAGCTGCTTCGGGTCGCGGTCTGCCATTTATTCAGCGGCGGCCTGATCCGACAGTTCGGGCCTTGCGGGGAAAACACAGGAAACCGTGGTGCCCGTGCCTTCGGCGGACTCGATATCGACGGTGCCGCCATGCAGCTCCACGAAGCTCTTGACGATCGCAAGACCGAGACCTGCCCCCTGGCGCCGGGCGCCGGTGTCGTGGCCGACGAACCGGTTGAACACCTGGGTCAGGATTTCAGCCGGGATGCCATAGCCGTGATCCTTGACGACGAAAGTGACGGAATCCTCTTCCCGGCTGCAGCTCACATCGACGACGCCGTCGGCTTCCGAATAACGCACCGCGTTGGAAATCAGGTTGAACAGCACCTGGCGCAGGCGCCTTTCGTCCGCGACCATCATGCCGATATCATCCGGAACCTGGGTTCGCAGATTGATCCGGGCTTCCGCGATCCTGTCCTTCAGGCCCTCGACGGCCGCGGAGACGGTCGAGGCCACATCGACCTCGCCAAGGTCCAGTTCCATGATGCCGGCATCGAGCGTCGCCAGATCCAGAATGTCGTTGATGATGGCTAGCAGGGCGGAGGAGGAGGACTGGATATATTCGGCGTATTCGCCCTGCTTGTCGGACAGATCGCCGAATTTCGGGTCGGACAGAAGCTGGGCGAAGCCGATGATATTGGTGAGTGGCGAGCGCAATTCGTAGGACACGTGCTGGATGAAGGCGTTCTTGATCTGGTCAGCCTGTTCCAGCGCGTCATTCTTCTCAAGCAGCGCGCGTTCCACATTCACGCTGTCGGTGACATCGACGAAGGTCACAAGCGTGCCGCCATCGGGCAACGGCACGGTCGCGTAGTCGAGCACATCGCCATTGTGGCGTTCCAGACGGCTGACCTTTTGCGTGCGGTTGTCGAGAAGTCCGGTGACATTGCCGGCCAGCTGCTCCCAGGCAGCTTCCTCGGTTGCATTCAAGGTGCAGGCCGAGACCACTTCCTTGACGTGGGGCAATTCCGCGAGCTGGTCTTCCAGCAGGTCCCAGATACGCCCGAACGCCGGGTTCCACAGACGCAGGCGGCCGTCTGAGCCGAACACGGCGACTGCTTCGGACAGATTGTCGAGGGTTTCGCCCTGCACACGGGTCAGCGCATTGTAGCGGCTTTCCAGATCGAGCTGCTCGGTGACGTTCTCGTAGATATAGGTGACGCCGCCTTGCGGATGCGGGTTGGCGATGACGCGCAGGGTCCGCCCGTCCGGCAGGTGCCACCAGCTTTCCCTTGCCTCCAGAGACTGGTAGCTCTCCAGCATCTTGTTGCGCCAGACGCGGTAGTCCGCCTGTTCCGGGATCTTGCGTGTGGCGCGCAAGGCGTCGAGGACTGCCCCGTCCTCCGGATGACCTTCCAGAAACGCCGGATCGAGATCCCAGAGCTGGCGGAAAGCGGCATTATAGAACTGCAGCTTGCGGTCATTGCCGTAGATGGCGACGGCGGCCGCGAGCTGATCCAGGGTGCGGCCATGGAATTCTTCCGCACGGCCGAGTTCCTTGCGCGCCTGTTCCAGCTCACTGATATCAACGGCAATGCCGGCGCCGCCGACATTCGCGTTGACATCGGTCACCTCGAACACCCGGCGCTCGCCGGAGGCGACAATCGGAATGCGGGCGTTGAAACAGCCATCTTCCGTGCGCTGAACGGCCATCGCGGTGCGGGCCGCCGCATCCAGGAAGGTCGCGCCCTGCTTCACGGCGCTTACCGCATCCGGCATTTCGACGGCTTCGGCATAGGCTGCGTTCGCCCAGATGAGCGCGCCTTCCGCATCCCTCTGCCAGGCTGGCGCCGGCATCGCATCCAGAAGCGCGTGCAGCATGTGCAGTTCGCCGGAGATCTTGGCGTTGCGCGCCGCCAGTTCGGCCTGCATCTGCCGTTCGCCGGTCAGGTCGCGCATGCGCAGGACGACGGCGCCGCCGGTGGTGCGGCCGAGTGCCTCCACATAGCTGCCGGTGCGGGTCTTCAAGGTGGTGGTGAAAGCTTCGCCGGAGCGGAACAGCATGTCCAGGTAACGTTCCAGATCGCTCGCGCATTTGGCCGTCAGCCAGCTGCCGAAGGCCAGGAGCTGCACCGGCGGACGCGGAACGCCGGATTTTTCCGGAAGGACGCCCCAGATCTGCGGCATGGCGCCGTTGCCAGTCCAGACGATCACACGCTGCTCGTCGGTATTGAGCATGGCCTCCAGGCGGTCCACCCGGAATTTCAGATCGCCCTTTTCCTTTTCCAGCGTTTCGGTCAGGACGGAGGACTGTTTGCGATGCCGGACAAGGGCTGTCGCGGCGGTCACGGCAAAGGCACACATTCCGCCGAGCGCACCAAAAAGAATCATGCTATCAGGATTTATCGCCGCGACCGTGTCGGCGAGCATATCGGCGGATGCCGGACCGGAAGACAGCCCGAGGCACGCAATTGCGGCGCCGCCGGCCTTGACCGTGTTCAGACTCCAATCTCGCCACGCCGCACTTGATCGCGCGCCGTCCCTGCTGCCTTTCGGCATTCTGTGATCCCCTTATGCCGCCATGTCCCGCCTTTGCGGGCACAGCTCCCGGATTATGGGAGCAAATCAGAGACAATCGCCTCCTGGCCTCTGATTCGCTTAAACCATAACCTTTTTGAGAATCACGCAGAAGAGTCCGTTTCCGAAAAGTTAACAGGACCCTTCAAATTGAAGGGTCCTGCATTTTTTTGTTCACAGTGCCGAATCAAGGCGATGACTACATCTAGTGTATCGCCTTCACTCAATCAGTATTTGTAGTGTTCAGACTTGAACGGACCGGTCTTGTTAATCCCCAGATATTGAGATTGTCCGTCCGTCAGTTCGGTTAACGTGACGCCGAGCTTTTCCAGATGCAGGCGCGCGACCTTCTCGTCCAGGTGCTTCGGCAGCACGTAAACCTCGTTCTGATACTGATCGCCCTTGGAGTAGAGTTCGATCTGCGCCAGGACCTGGTTGGTGAAGCTCGCGGACATCACGAAGCTCGGGTGACCGGTCGCATTGCCCAGGTTCACCAGACGGCCCTGCGAGAGCAGGATCATGCGCTTGCCATCCGGGAACTCGTACATGTCGACCTGGTCCTTGACCGGACGGCACTTGGTGTTCTTCAGCGCCGCGACCTGAATCTCGTTATCGAAATGGCCGATATTGCAGACGATCGCCATGTCCTTCATGCCACGCATGTGGTCGAAGGTGATGATGTCCTTGTTGCCGGTTGCGGTGACATAGATGTCGCCTTCCGGCAGGACCTGATCGATGGTCTTGACCTCGAAACCGTCCATGGACGCCTGCAGGGCACAGATCGGATCGATCTCGGTGACGATCACCCGGGCGCCGGCGCCGGCCAGCGACTGGGCGGAGCCCTTGCCGACATCGCCGTAGCCGCAGACAACGGCAACCTTGCCCGACATCATGACGTCGGTGCCGCGGCGAATGCCGTCGACCAGGGATTCACGGCAGCCGTAACGGTTGTCGAATTTCGACTTGGTGACGCTGTCATTGACGTTGATCGCCGGGAACGGCAGCGCGCCCTTTTTCTGCATTTCGTAAAGACGCAGAACGCCGGTGGTGGTCTCTTCCGAAACTCCCTGGATCAGATCTTTCTGCCTGGTGAACCAGCCCGGGTTGGCAGCCATGCGCTTCTTGATCTGCGCGAAGAGGCATTCCTCTTCTTCCGATGTCGGGTTCTCGATGAGATCCGTCTCGCCGGCTTCCACCCGCGCACCGATCAGGATGTAGAGGGTGGCGTCGCCACCGTCGTCCAGGATCATGTTCGCCCCGTCGGGGAAATCGAAGATCTTGTCGGCGTAGTCCCAGTATTCCTCCAGGGTTTCGCCCTTGACGGCAAAAACCGGAACGCCGGTGGCGGCGATGGCCGCGGCAGCCTGATCCTGGGTGGAGTAGATGTTGCAGGAGGCCCAGCGGACTTCCGCGCCCAGCGCGGTCAGGGTCTCGATCAGAACAGCGGTCTGAATCGTCATGTGCAGCGAACCGGCAATCCGGGCGCCCTTGAGCGGCTTGGACTCACCGAATTCCTCACGGCAGGCCATCAGGCCCGGCATCTCGTGTTCGGCGATCTCGATTTCGGTACGCCCCCAGTCCGCGAGCCCGATATCTTTGATAATGTAGTCGGTCATGAAAGTGTCCTGCTTTTTTGAGCCGGCTTCAAGCGCCAGGCCTTTTGAAGGCAACCGATCCTTCTGACGGGAAGGAGAGCCGATGGAGGCTGTCGGTCACGGTCTGCCGATTTCCGGCAATTCCCGAAAATCATTGGGAGGGGTTATAGCGCCCGCGGAGACATCGCGCAATAAAGATATAAAGAATTCTTTATATCTTCGTCAAACAGGTGACGCCATGCCCTCCGGAGCAAACAGCCAGGCGACGGGCAGGACATCCAGTCCGAGATAATGGTCGTAAAGGACGAGCAGGATCGCGATTGCGATCGCCCACAGGATGCTGGCGAAGGACCCGATCAGAAAATATTCCGCATCGATCTTCTTGTTCAGGTCGTCGTGCCGGGCAACGGTCTTCAGGGCGATCACGGCGAGTATGACCTCCCAGTTGTTCAGCACCAGTCCGGCAACGATCAGCGTGCGCTCCAGCAGACCGATATATTTTCCGGCATGATTGCCGCCCGCCGGCTTGTCGTCCTTGTTTTTCTCTTCCAGATCCCGCTCGCGCTTGCCGGCCCCACTGATCTCCAGCACATGTTTCGTGAACCACGTGCCGGTGTCCCAAAGCAGATAGACAAGGACGATGTAGCCGGAGGCCTGAAGCAAAATCTGCATGAAACGTGTCCAAAGCCCGAGGAAAGGTCAGGGAGCCAGGCAGGTGGCCAGATACGCATGAAGCGCGTCGCGGCGTTTTATATAAGTCTCCCAGCCAGCCGCTTCCAAAGCATAATAGACCGACCGATTAGTGACATTCCTGAACTTCGCGACCTGATCCGCATTGCCGCCATAGCGGACCCAGAGCGCAATGGTCCTCAACTGGGTTGCCGACCAGCCTGCCTCCATATCGCTCAACGCGGCGCCGAGCGCGTCCAGAAGGGCCTGAAGCGCCGCCGCCTTGGCGTCGTCCGGCGCACCCAGCAGGGAAAACCTGTAGGCGCCCTCGTCCTTCTTGTCGTCGAGCCTGTCGCGGGCGGCCGACAATCCGGCTCCAAGCATGTTCCAGGCTTTCTTCGGATTGACCGGTGTTTCAATGTCGGCCTGGCCGATGACGAACCGGCAGGGAACCCCCCTTATCAGCAGGTCCAGCCGCAGCATGTTGGCAATTTTGAAGGCTTGGGCGGAAGTCCGCACCAGTCCCTGAAATTCATCACCGAGGGTGATGGTCAGCGGAGAGACCAGATCCGGCCGGAAGGTTTCATTCGCGCGGCCGATTTCCTCGTTGAAAACGGAATGCAGCTTGCCGCGATCCATTTGCTCGCTGCCGACGATATCCCCCATGAGGACGGAAAGTTTATGTGTTGCCGTCACCGCTTGCATCCAGTCCGGGCGGAAGGTTTTCGACTCTGCCGGTCAGAATGAAGCAAAATTACTTCAATTTCAATTAATGAAGTGAAATTACTTCAATTCGCGACTGTGAAGTGAATTTGCTTCGAAAGGGGACGCCTCGGCCGTTTCACGGCCGGTAGAGATCTTCCCGTGTGGGCGGCAGGCCGGACGGCCCCTTGGTGCGCCGGGTGGCCACTGTCTGGAATATGCCGATGGTGCCACGCCGAAAGCCGAGCGACACACCGCACAGATAGGCAAGCCAGAGACGGTATTTGCGTTCCCCGACCTCGGCGATGGCGGCGTCTTTCGCCGCCATGAGGTTTTCGGCCCAAAGACGGGTGGTGCGGGCATAGTGCTCGCGCCAGGCCTCGACATCGTGAACCTCGAAGCCATGCGCCTCGAGATTGGTCAGTGTCCAGCCGATATGGTCGACCTCGCCGCCCGGAAAGATGTAACGCACCAGGGTCCGGTACTCGGGTCTCTTGCGGCGGAACTTCGCAAAGTTCTTCTTGCCGCGCCGGGTGATCGCATGATGGAGATACAGCCCGCGCGGCTTCAGAAGGCGGCGCACGTGACGGTAATAATCGTCATGATTATCGAGGCCGACATGTTCGAACATGCCGATCGAGGAAATCTTGTCGAACTGACCGTCCAGTTCCCGGTAGTCCTTCAGCTCCACGCTGACCCTGTCTTCCAGGCCCCGCTCCCGAATTCGCTCACGGGCCAGTTTCGCCTGCTCCTCCGCCAGCGTCACGCCAAGCGCCGTGACACCGTAATGTTCCGCCGCATAGCAGATAAGACCGCCCCAGCCGCAGCCGATGTCCAGAAGCCGGTCCCCGGGCTTCAGCCTGAGCTTGCGGCAGATCATCTCCAGCTTGTCGCGTTGTGCCGTCGCCAGATCGTTTTCCCAATCGCGATAATAGGCGCAGGTGTAAAGCATCTCCGGATCGAGAAAGAGCCGGTAGAAGCTGTTGGAAACGTCATAGTGAAAGGCGATATCCGCCTTGCCGCTGCCGGCCCCCGCAGAGGAGTTCTTGCTGTCCGACACGCCAGCGGGCGATTTGGTGCCGCGGGGCGCGAAGAAAAGCTTCCAGGCGGCGCCGAGCAGCAGGCGCTTGTCGAGCTTCGCGAAAAGCGCCCGGCCCTTCACCGCGGGACGCCTGTCGGCAAAGTCGAAGATCGTGCCGCCACGCGGGTCGATATCACCGGCGGCGTAAAGGTCAATGAGTGTTTTCAGGCCGGGAGCGCGCAGGAGCCTCGGCAGAGCGAAATCGGAAACGAACAGGCGCAGACCACCGTGAGGCGCGCTTGACGGGATCAGTGTTCCGTCAGCCAGTTCAAAGGCGAAGTCCGCACCGAGAGCCTCATGGATATGGGCGAGAACCTTCCGGGTGGTGTCGGCTGAACTATCCGCCATGTTCGCTCCTGAAATTCATACAAAAATGCGTGAAAATGCGGACGGACCTGAGGCAAACCGTACAACGCTGCCGGGTTCAGTCCGTCTCGCCAAATCCGCTTTCAACAAGGTCTGAAATCGCGGCCATCGCCACTTCGGCGTCCGTGCCGCTTACGCAGACCCGGATGCAGCAGCCCGGACTGGCCGCGAGCATCATCAGGCCCATGATCGATGTACCGCCTACCGTCTGGCCATCCTTGGAGACGTGGACATCGGCGTCGAATGTCTCGACGAGTTTTACCAGTTTTGCGGAAGCCCGCGCGTGAAGCCCGCGCCGGTTGACAATCGTCAGGTTTCTTTCCAGCAGATTTGCAGTGGCCATATTCGTATTAGTTTTGCCCCGACAGCACCTGGCTTGCGACGGAAATGTATTTCTGTCCTGCCTGGCGGGCCTCGTCCACGGCGTCGGCCAGATCGCGGTCGGCGCGGACACTGGCGAGCTTGATCAGCATGGGCAGATTGACACCGGCCACCACTTCCACGGATTTGCCGTCCATCACGGAGATGGCAAGATTGGAAGGCGTGCCACCGAACATGTCGGTCAGCAGCACCACGCCCTTGCCGGTATTGGCAGCTTCGACCGCCGCCAGAATGTCCTGCCGGCGCTGCTCCATGTCGTCATCGGGCCCGATGGAAATGGTTTCGACCTGTTCTTGCGGACCGACAACATGCTCCAGCGCCGCCTTGAATTCTTCAGCGAGGCGTCCGTGGGTAACAAGTACTAGTCCAATCATACGTCTTTTGACCTGATCCTAGAGCATCCTGCAAACAGCAGGACACGGGAAAGAGACTCTAACATTATAAATCGATCGACATTTCCGCTTTCCTGCGCTTCCACAAGAAAACAGGTTGATCCGGAGTGCGGTAAGCTCTCTTCGCGGAGCCGGGCGTTTATCAGTCAGAAGCACTCTCTTCAACCGGTCCGTCAGTTGCAAGCAAAAAAGACCCGGGCGTTTTTAAATGTAGTCCGGTCCGCCGGGAAAAAGCTTGCGCAAGGCCCAGCGGATCTGCCGCAGACTGATGGCCGGACGATTTGAGGGAGAGGTTATCACCGGCACGGAAACCCCTTCCAGCAGGTCCCGCGCAATCGCCGTTTCCGGCAGACGGTCCAGAGTATCCAGCGGCCGCAGGTCAACGGCCAGATGGACCCGCGCCACCGGCGCGTGCTCCGTGTCCTCCAACGCGAAACCACGGATCTCGATCCTGCCGCGGATCGTATCGGGTGCCCGCGCCAGCAGCCGGTTGCCGTCCGCGCTCAGCAAGACGCGGTCATCGGCCACAAGGGCCGCGAAGTTGCCCCTTACCCGGGCCGTTTCGATGAGGGCTTCGGAGAGCGAGGATTTGCCGCTCCCCGCAGCGCCGCGGATCAATACGCCGCAGGTCCCGACAATCACGCAGTTCGCATGAATGCTCTGACCGGTCACTTGCCGGTCCCGGCAGGCAGATAAATGGTGAATCTGGCGCCGGCGATTTTCCGCTTGTTGCCGTCGCCCGGTTCAAGGCGGTTGGTCGCGATGATCGTTCCGCCATGGGCTTCGATGATCTGCCGGGAAATCGACAGGCCGAGGCCGGAATTGTTGCCGAAACCCTCGCCATCGGGGCGGTCCGTATAGAAGCGCTCGAAGATGCGCTCGGTGTTCTCCGCCCGGATGCCGGGACCATCGTCATCGACGGTGATCTTGATCCGCCGGCCTTCGCGGGAAAGATCTGCGCGGACGGTCCCGTCAGCGGACGAGAAGGACCGGGCGTTGTCGAACAGATTGCTGATCACCTGACCGAGCCGGATATCGTGCCCCTGGACCAGATAGGGTCTGGGTCCCGGAGCATCGGCAACCGTCAGCTTGACGTTGGCTTCCCCGGGGCCCGCCCTCTGGTTGGATTCGGCCACCATGTTGCGCAGAAACTCGGCCAGATCGAGCGGTTCGGCCTGGATCCGGGCCAGTTCCGCATCGAGGCGGGAGGCATCAGAAATGTCGCTGATCAGCCGGTCGAGCCGGCGGACATCGTGCTGAATGACCTCCATCAACCGGTCCTTCGACTCTTGCGACCTCGCCACCGGCAGGGTTTCCACCGCGCTGCGCAGGGACGTCAGCGGATTTTTCAGCTCATGCGCGACGTCCGCCGCGAACTGCTCGATCGCGTCGATCTTGTTGTAAAGCGCATGGGTCATCTCGCGGAAGGAGCGCGCCAGATGGCCGATCTCGTCCTGACGGTCGGAAAAGTCCGGAATTTCCTCGCGCGAGGTCGAGCCGCGCCGCACCCGGTCGGCCGCGGCGGCAAGGCGCCGGACGGGCCCGGCGATTGTGCCGGCGAGCAGGATCGACAGGAGGATCGTCACCGTTGCGGCGAACAGGAACACCCGGATGATCGCGATGCGTTCTGCGCGCACGATGGCATCGATATCGCCGCCCTGGGTCGACAGAAGCAGTGAGCCGAGCACCGCCCGGAACCTCTGGATCGGCACGGCGACCGACACGATCAGTTCCCCGCGCTGGGAAATCCGCGTGACACTCGCCGGCGACCCGGCAAGAGCGGCCTCGACTTCGGGATAGATACGTCCGTCCCCGCCGCCGGCTTCCTGATAAAGCGGCAGATCCCCCTGCCGCAGCCAGCGCTTGGTCCATTGCCAGAGCGTGTCCCAGAAGCCCTCCTCCTCCGCGTTGGGCGGCGGCAGGTCGAACCGCAGGATCTGGGCGCTGGAATAAAGGTGGCGGGAATCGAGGATCAGAATGCCCTCCGGATCGTAGATCCGCGCGCGCGTCTTGGTTGGCGAGATCAGGCGGCGCAGAACCGGGCCGACACGTTCCGGATTGATCGGAAAATCGAGACTGTCCAGATCGTCGCCCGTGGGGGTGATGCTTTCGCCTGCCTGAAGCTGGAGCAGGCGCTCGGGATCGACCGTGATCGTTCCCGTATCCACCGTCGCGGAGGCTGCAATCGCTCCCGCGATGATCTCGCCCTGGGTCAGAAGGCTTTGCACGCGTGCATCGATCAGACCGGCGCGGAACTGGTTCAGGTAGAGGATGCCGATCACCAGGGCGAGCAGGCCCACGAGGTTGATGGCTATGATCCGCCGGGTCAGGGAGGACAGGACATAGGTGCCGAAAATGCGTCCGAACTGGTTCAGCAGCCGGCGGCGGATGCGCTTGTTGCCGAGACGGCGCAAGCGGGAGCGGTCCGACCCGTTCGCGGGTTCGGAGGCGGCAATGCCATCGGCGCTCTCGCTTTCAACCGCCATCTACCCCACCACGAGGGCAAGCGGTGCCACGACGCCGGTGGGCCGGTTTCCCCTCATCAAATGCTTGGTCCGATCGAAATTCACTTTACGGCCGCTTCAGGCTTCCCGGAAGCGGTAGCCTACACCATAAAGGGTTTCGATCATGTCGAAGTCGTCGTCAACAACCTTGAACTTTTTCCGCAGGCGCTTGATGTGGCTGTCGATGGTCCGGTCGTCCACATAGACCTGATCGTCATAAGCGGCATCCATCAGGGCGTTCCGGCTTTTCACGACGCCCGGACGCTGTGCAAGGGCGGAAAGAATGAGGAACTCGGTTACCGTCAGCGTCACCGGTTTATTGTTCCAGGTACACGTGTGACGCTCCTGGTCCATCACCAGCTGGCCGCGTTCAAGCAGCTTGTCGGCGTCGTCGCGCGGCGCGGAAGCGTCCTTCGGCTGCGCCCGGCGCAGAACCGCACGGACCCGTTCGACAAGAAGCCGCTGGGAGAAGGGTTTGCGGATGAAATCGTCAGCGCCCATTTTCAGGCCGAAAAGTTCGTCGATCTCGTCGTCTTTCGAGGTCAGGAAAATCACCGGCAGATCCGAGTTCTGACGCAGACGGCGCAGCAGCTCCATACCGTCCATGCGCGGCATCTTGATATCGAAAATAGCCAACTCCGGCGGATCGCTCTGCAGTCCGTCGAGGGCCGAGGTTCCGTCCGTATACGTCTGGACGCGATATCCTTCCGCTTCCAGCGCGATAGAGACCGAAGTCAAAATGTTGCGGTCGTCATCGACCAGGGCAATTGTCGGCATGCTTTATTTTTCCATTTCCGGCAACGCACCGATGGCACGCATCGGCTTCACTGTAACATAGAGCGTTTGGCCTGCTAAATGCGCATAAATTAAGGCAAACTGCCATTTCCGGCACTCAGGGGCGGGAATGGCGAGTACACTCTTCGCATGGTGGGGATCGTTCAACTGAATTTCAAGAGTCCGGCTCGATCCGTCGAACGCAGACAAGATGCTCCACCACGTTAAAATCGATAGGCTTTCAGTGCGCCAATCGACTTCGATCGGTGGTTTCGCGGTCTGAAAACCCGGCGGCGGAAAGTAAGGAAATTATCCGCGCTTGCGCGGCACTCAGGCTGCACTCTGGCGGCACTCTGGCGGCACTCTGGCGCTGATGAATACGCTTGACCTGCCTGCTCGCGGTGCGGTCACCATCGGGAAGCGTAATCACTCCGCCGACTCTTGTCTGTATCCGGCGGGACCGTCGGGAGCCTTGGTAACGCGCCGAAAACCGCCAAAAATCAGTTGACACAACACTTACCGAAAAAGTAAAATATTAATGTAACTAAAATATCAATTATATTCAGATCGCAATTTTCTTGGGAGGAACATATGAAAATGTCGATCAAGACGCTCGGGCTCTGCGTCGCCGCCGCGGCGATGCTGAGCGTAAGCATGCCCGCATCCGCCGCCACGACCTTGCGCATCGGCACGGTCCTCGCTCCCGACGACCCCATGGGACAGGGACTTGAAAAGTTCAAAGCCGAAGTTGAAAAAGCGACCAACGGCGACGTCGAGGTTCAGGTCTTTCACAACTCGCAACTGGGTGACACCACGGAAATGATCGACCAGGCACGCGCGGGCGCCAATGTCGGCACCGTCACCGACGTCGCCCGGCTGTCGAGTTTCGTGCCTTCCCTGGCCATCATGTCGGCGCCGTTCCTGTTCGATACTTATGACGATGCGGACAAGTTCGCTCTCTCGGACGAGTATCTGGCCTGGGGCGACGAGCTCAAGGACAAGTCCGGCCTCGTGATGCTGGCGTCGAACTGGTACCAGGGGCCCCGCCACGCGCTGACGCAGAAGCCGATCTCGGTTCCCGCCGACCTTGCCGGCGTGCGCATGCGGACCATCGGTGCGCCGATCTGGATCGAAACCATCCGTGCGATGGGCGCCGAACCGACGCCGATCGCCTGGGGCGAGGTCTATTCGGCCCTGCAGCTCGGCGCTATCGACGCTGCCGAGGCGCAGCCGACGGCGATCAAGGGTTCCAAGCTTTATGAGGTCATCAAGTATGTGACCAAAACCGGCCACATCCAGCTTGTGACCGCCCTTGTCGTGGCAGCCGACGCCTGGGACCAGATTTCCCCGGAAAATCAGAAAATCGTCCGGGATCTGGCTGTCGAGAACGGGCGTTACGCTTCCGGACTCACCATCGACCTGGGCGAACAGGCGCTTGCGGATGTCGCCGCAACCGGCGTCACCGTGTCGGAAATCGACCTGGCGCCCTTCAAGGAAGCCGTAGCCGGTGTCTACGGTCTGCTTGAGCTCGAGCCCGAAGTGGAAATCGTCAATCGGGTGCTCGGACGCTAGATCGGCGGACGTTCAATCGAAATCGAATGAACGACCAAAAGCTGATCGGTCCTGAAATGAAAGAGCAGCGGACCTCCAGCCGGAAACGATTGGAGGTCCAGGAGTCGATCGATTTTAAAAGTGTCGGTGCATCCTGTGCGCATTCAGTTGAATGCGGAGGTTCCATCCACCCGTCGGCGCAGGCAACAACCGGGTAGATCCCATGTTCAAACGTCTTGAATTCTTCTGCGCCGCCGCATTGCTTGCGGCGGTGGTGGTGCTGGTCGCCGTGGCATCCGTCGCCCGGGCCGCCGGTTCACCCATCATCTGGTCGATAGAAATCGCGCAGCTGCTGTTCTTGTGGCTGTGCATATTTTCAATCGATCTGGCCTTGCAGCACGACCGTCATTTCGGCATCGCCATACTCCTCGACAATCTGCCGGAACGCGGCCGAAAGGCCATGGAAATCTTCAACCTCTTCGTGATGATCTGCCTGCTTGCCTATCTGTTCAGGTTCGCCTGGAAAAACATGATCCTCATGCATCCGCGGCTCGATGGAGCCTTGCAGACGCCGGGGTCGTATTTTCATGCAAGCATGGTGATCGGGATTGTCCTGATGGTCCGGACACTCACCGTCCAACTCGTGCGGGCCGTTCGAAACAAGGCGGGGACGTGATGCTTCTCCTGATCGCCGGACTGTTTGTCCTGTTTCTGATTTCCGGAATGCCGGTGGCCTTCGCGCTGGCGCTCGCATCGTTTCCGGTCTTTGTGCTGACCGGCACAATGCCGCCGACCGTCGCCATCCAGAAAATGGTCACGGCGACGCAAAACTATCCCCTGCTGGCCGTGCCGTTCTTCATCTTCGCCGGCAACCTGATGAACGCGACCGGCATCACGGAGCGTCTCGTCACCTTCGCGCGGTTGCTGACCGGCTGGCTGGCCGGCGGCCTGGGGCAGGTTTCCATTGTGCTCAGCCTGATGATGGGCGGTATATCCGGATCGGCCGTGGCCGATGCCTCCATGGAAGCGCGCCTCCTCGGGCCCAGCATGATTTCCAAGGGCGGGTATTCAAGCGCGGCCGCCGCGGCCGTGCTGGCGTTCGGATCGATCATCACGGCAACGATACCGCCCAGCATCGGGCTGATATTGTTCGGCTTCATAAACGAGGTGTCCATCGGCAGGCTATTCCTGGCGGGCATCGTTCCCGGCGTGCTGCTGACCGCGACCCTCATGACGACCGCCTGGTTCGTTGCCAAACGCGAAGGCTTTTCAAAAGACCTGTCGGAGCTTCCCTCGTTCCGCGAGCTTCTTGCAAGCTTCAAGGAGAGTATCTGGGCGCTCGCATTCCCGGTTATTCTGATCGTCGGGTTCCGGTTCGGTTTCTTCACAGCGACCGAAGCCGGTGCGTTCCTGGTCTTTTATGCGCTGTTCATCGGATTTTTCATTTACCGGGAGCTCACCCTGACCAGGCTCTACGAGGCCATGAAACACACGATCTCGGATCTCGGCATGGTGATGCTGCTGATCATGATGGCGGCTGTCCTGGGGTACGCGGTGACGATCGAGCAGGGCCCGCAGCAGATCGCGGAAATGGTGACCCGGCTTACTCAGGACCCGTATTTCATCCTGATCCTGGTTCTGCTGCTGCTGTTGATCAGCGGCATGTTCCTGGAAGGCGCCGCCAACATTCTGCTTGTCACGCCCATCGTCCTGCCGGTCCTGATCCAGGCGGGGTTCGATCCTGTCCATATGGGCATATTGATGGTTACGCTGATCAATATCGGCGGCCTCACACCTCCGGTCGGCGTCATCATGTTCACCGTATGCGGTATTCTGAACGTCAAAACCGGTGCATTTTCAAAAGCATCCGTTCCGTATTTTCTTGCTCTTGTCGTGTTTCTCGCCGCTTTGGTCGCATTCCCGGCACTGTCGCTTTTTATGCCGAACCAACTGATGTAAACCTTTGCAGCGTTATATGAGAGGTCGATTGAACATGGTTGTCAGCTCGCTGTCCGAGGCTCTGGTCAAAGCATCAGACGAACTGTCAGGCCCGAGCCCGCAGGGTTCGGCGGCCGGGCGTGTCTACACCGGATTGCGGGCGCGGATCATTTCGCTGGACCTTCTGCCGGACACCGTGCTGTCGCGCGCTGACATCGGAAAAGAACACGGGGTCAGCCAGTCCCCGGTGCGTGAAGCCATCCAGAAGCTGGAACAGGAAGGCCTTGTCGTTTCCTATCCCCAGTCCAAGACCCTGGTCACGAAAATCAATGTCGACCATGCCCGCGAGACGCAGTTCCTGCGGCTGAGTGTTGAACTGGAGGTCGCCAAGACCCTGGCCGAGCGCCGCGACCCGGAGCTGCTGCTGTCCTCGTCGCGCTTGCTGAGAATGCAGAAGATGGCTGGCGAGGACCGGGACATTTCGGAATTCACTACCCTGGACCGGCTGTTTCACATGTCGCTGTTCCAGGCGGCAGGGGTGTCGTCGTTGTGGCACCTGATTGCCGGCCGCTCCGGCCATATCGACCGATTGAGACGGCTGAACCTGCCGGATCCGGGAAAGATCTCCGCGGTTCTGGATGCCCATGAGCGTATACTCGCGGCGATTACCGTGGGTGACCTCGCGAGGGTCGAGGCCTGCATGCGGGAACATCTCTCGGGAACCCTGGCGTCGATCCCCATGATCATGGCATCGCATCCGCAATATTTCGGCGAAGCAGAGCTGAGCGCTCAAGCGTAAGGTCAATCGGTATCTGGGCGGCATCCGGGCGGCATCCGGGCACCTGCCCACCCGGTCCTGTTCATTCCGGAACCGATGTCATTTCTCCCCCTCCATGAGGCCGTGTTTCTTGAAAGCGCGCTGGAGACTTGCGCTCTGGACGCACTCTCTTTCGGTTCGCCCGGCAAATCGAACATTTTGAAGGTTTCGATATTTAGTTCGACGTCCAAATTAAACAACCGGCACATAACACCATATTTTAATCGATTAAACAAAGACATAGCACCTTAAGCCGTCTTGCTGCCCTTCTGCCATTCCACTACGGTCGCAGCCCTTACAGCCGGATCTGGCGAGAATTGACCTTCGCATTTCTTGCCAGTTTCCGGAGGCGACATGCCCAAATCACGAGGACTGCGGGAACAATGCAAGAAACAGGTGTCAGAAATCCCTCCATTGGCTGCGAAACCTTCGGCTTCAAGGGCCTGAAGGCGCTCTACTGGAACCAGCACGCGCCTGTGCTTTACGAATATTCCGTCTCCCGCGGCGAAGCGCAAATTACTTCCGGAGGAGCCCTCGTCGCCGAAACCGGCGTTCATACCGGCCGCTCTCCAAAGGACAAGTTCGTCGTTCTCGACGACGAAACCAGGGACACTGTCTGGTGGGACAACAACGGGCAGATGTCCCGGGAGCAGTTCGACCTTCTGCTGGCAGATTTTCTCGATCACGCGGAAGGCCTCGAGCTGTTCGCGCAGGATCTTTACGGCGGCGCCGATGAGACCCATCGGCTGCCTGTACGGGTCTATACCGAATATGCCTGGCATTCGCTGTTCATCCGCAACCTGCTGCTGCGGCCGGAGAGCGGTGACCTGGCCGGATTCGACCCGGAAATGACCATTGTCGATCTTCCCAGCTTCAAGGGCGTGCCCGATCGCCACGGCTGCCGGACCGAAACGGTCATCGCCTGCGACCTGACCCGGAAGATCATCCTGATCGGCGGCAGTTCCTATGCGGGCGAAATGAAAAAATCCGTGTTCACGATGCTCAACCATCTGCTGCCGGCCAAGGGCGTGATGCCGATGCATTGCTCCGCCAATGTGGGTGAGGACGGCGATACGGCGATCTTCTTCGGCCTGTCCGGCACGGGCAAGACGACCCTTTCCGCCGATCCGGACCGTACGCTGATCGGCGATGACGAACATGGCTGGGGCGAAAGCGGCGTCTTCAATTTCGAAGGCGGCTGCTATGCGAAAACCATCAAACTGTCGGCCGAAGCAGAACCGGAGATCTACTCCACGACGCAGCGCTTCGGCACGGTGCTCGAAAATGTAGTGCTGGATGAAAACCGGGTTCCCAATTTCGACGATGGCTCGAAAACGGAAAACACCCGCGCGGCCTATCCGATCCACTTCATTTCCAACGCCAGTCCCACCGGCCGCGCGCCGATGCCCAAAACCATCATCATGCTGACGGCCGACGCTTTCGGCGTCATGCCGCCGATCGCCCGCCTGACCCCGGCACAGGCCATGTACCACTTCCTGTCCGGCTACACGGCCAAGGTGGCCGGAACCGAGAAGGGCGTCACCGAACCCCAGGCGACCTTCTCCACCTGCTTCGGGGCACCGTTCCTGCCGCGGCATCCGTCCGAATACGGCAATCTCCTGAAAGATCTGATCGCCCGGCACAATGTGGATTGCTGGCTGGTCAATACCGGGTGGACCGGCGGCGCTTACGGCACCGGACAGCGCATGCCGATCAAGGCCACCCGCACCCTGTTGCAGGCAGCCCTCTCCGGCAGCCTGAAACAGGCGGACTTCCGCACCGACGCGAATTTCGGCTTCGACGTTCCGGTCGCCGTCGAAGGTGTCGAGGGCAGGATCCTCACGCCCCGGGAAACATGGAGCGACAAGGACGCCTATGACGCGCAGGCCGCGAAACTGGTGCAGATGTTCGTCAGCAACTTCGAAGCCTTCGAGGCTCACGTGGACGGCGCGGTCCTCAGCGCCGCACCGGCCCAGAGACTCGCGGCGGAATAAACGCCCCCAAATCGAGCCCACGCCAACCCGGACGGCGCCTGTGACCGCAGGCGCCGTTTCCATTTGGGGAGTGTCGTCGCAATGGGCGTACGGAAAATCGGGTCATATTCGCCGCCCGCCGGTATTTCATCGCGGCGGGAAAAGTCTATATTGGTATCGACGATAAAGGGACATTCGACATGCCTGCCACCGATACTTCTCCCCTTGCAGATGTGCTCAGAACGGCGGAAGCCTGGCGTGGCTCGGGCCGGGCCGTCGCGCTGGCGACCGTGATCGAGACCTGGGGTTCCGCGCCGCGCGCGGTCGGATCCCATCTGGTGATCGATTCCGACGGCAACTTCGAAGGGTCGGTATCCGGCGGCTGTGTGGAAGGCGCTGTGGTCTCCGAAGCGCTCGACGTGATAGAAACCGGAAAACCCGCAACGCTGGAATTCGGCGTCGCGGACGAAACCGCATGGCAGGTCGGTCTTTCCTGCGGCGGACGCATCCGTGTGTATGTCGAACCCGTGATCTAGGCTGGTGTGATGACGACTGAAACCCTTCTTGCCTTCATTGCCGCAACGGCCTTGTTCGCCTACATGCCGGGTCCCGCGGTTCTATACACTGCCGCCCAGACGATTTCCCGCGGCAGGCGAGCCGGATTCCTGGCGGTCGCCGGTATTCATCTGGGCTGCTATGTCCATGTCATGGCTGCCGCCTTCGGACTGTCGGCGATTTTCACCGTGGTGCCGGTGCTCTATTTCGCCCTGAAACTGGTGGGCGGTCTCTACCTGATCTTCCTCGGCATCCAGATGATCCGCACCCGGGTGACCGCCGGTCCCCTGCCGGACCTGCCGCAAAAATCGACCCGCCGGGCATTCGCCGACAGCGTTGCGGTTGAAATCCTCAATCCCAAGGTCGCCATCTTTTTCATTGCCTTCCTGCCGCAATTCGTCAGTCCGGACGCCGGCCTGCCGATCTGGGCGCAGTTCCTGATCCTCGGGACGTTTGTCAATTGCGCCTTCACGTCCGCGGACCTGGTGACTGTCCTGTTTGCATCGGAGGTGAAAAGGCGCCTGACAAGAAACTCCCGATACCAGGATCTGACCCGCTGGCTGGGCGGCTCGCTGCTGTGCGGCCTTGGCGTGAAACTGGCAACGGACCGCGCCTGACCCATGGACCTGACGCTTCTCACGGACCTGAACGAACTTCGCTCCGCCCGGCGCGCGGCCATTCTGGTGACCGGTCTTCAGGACGGCCGCCAGAGACTGGTGCGCGCCGAAGACGATCTTTCCTCCGATCCGCTGGCGGATGAATTGCGCAAGCGCTTCCGGTCCGGAAAATCCGGAACGGTTGAAACGGACAGCGGCGATGTCTTTCTGACCGTTTCCGTTCCCGCGCCCCGGCTGGTGATTATCGGCGCCGTGCATATCAGTCAGGCGCTGGTGCCAATGGCGGAGATCGCCGGGCTGGATGTGACGGTGATCGATCCGCGCACGGCCTTTGCCACAGAGGAAAGATTTCCGGGCGGCATGCTGAGAGGCGACTGGCCGGAAGACGTTTTCAAGGAGGCTCCCCTCGATGCCTACACGGCTGTTGCCGCCGTGACCCACGATCCGAAAATCGACGATTTTCCGCTGATGGAGGCGCTCGGAACCGGATGCTTTTATGTCGGGGCGCTGGGCAGCCGCAAAACCCATGGCAAGCGGCTGGAGCGGTTTGAGGCGGCCGGTCTCGACCCGGCCCTTTTCAAACGGATCGACGCCCCGATCGGTCTCGATATCGGCGCGGCTTCGCCGCAGGAAATCGCTGTTGCCGTGCTCGGCTCCATTATCCATGCACTTCGCAAGGGACCGGAGGCCGCGGCATGAAATTCGGTCCCCGTCCGCCTGAAGAGGCCGCCGGGTGCATTCTCGCGCACAAGACCAGGCTGGCGGACAGAACCCTCAAGAAAGGCCATATCCTTACAGAAAGGGATTGCACCGACCTCGCCGCAGCCGGACAGACGCGGGTCGTGGTGGCATCCCTCGAGCCCGGCGATATCGGCGAGGACGAGGCGGCGGAACGCCTTGCCCTGGCGGCCAAAGGTCAGGGGCTGGAGGAAGACACCGCCTTCACCGGACGGGTGAACCTTTACGCGGCGACCGGGGGCGTTCTCGTGGTCGACCCTGACGCGGTGACCGCGGCAAACCGGATCGATCCGGCCATCACCTTCGCGACGCTGGCGAACCACAGCAGGGTGGCGGGGGGGCGCATGGTGGCGACAGCCAAGATCATTTCCTTCGCCGTGGCCGGGGATCTGGTGGAAACAGCCGCGAAGGCGCTTCGCGGCGCTGTGCGCGTGGCCGCCTTCAAACAGCACAAGGTGGGGCTGGTCGCGACCGAACTGCCGCATGTGAAAGCCGCCACGCTGGACAAGACCCGCCGGGTCCTGGAAGACCGCCTGCGGCCGAGCGGCAGCAGCGTCATCGCGGAAAAGCGGGTTCCCCATGCGCAGGAAGCGGTTGCCGGCGCAATGGCCGAACTGGTGCGCGAGGGCGCCGACTTCCTGATCCTGTTCGGCGCTTCGGCCATTGTCGACCGTCACGATGTCCTGCCCGCGGCCCTGGACTGTGCGGGAGGCCAGGTGCGGCATCTGGGAATGCCGGTCGATCCGGGCAACCTCCTGATGCTCGGAGTGCTGGATGGCGTGCCGGTCCTCGGTGCACCGGGCTGCGCCCGCAGCCCGAAGGAAAATGGCTTCGACTGGGTGCTCGACCGGCTTCTCGCCGGGGTCGATGTCGGGCCGGACGATATCACCGCGATGGGCGTTGGAGGCCTTTTGATGGAAATCGCTAGCCGCCCGCAGCCGCGTGAAACAGGCAGCCAGAGCAGGAAATCGAAGATTGCGGCAATTGTGCTGGCGGCGGGTAAATCCTCCCGGATGGGCGGGTCGAACAAGCTTCTCGCGGAACTGGAGGGCAAACCGCTTGTCCGCCATGTCGCCGAAGCCGCCACCGGCGCCGGACTGGCCCAGGTCGTCCTGGTCACAGGGCACCTTGCGGACGCGGTCGGCGGCACTGTGTTCGATCTCGCGCTTGAGGTTGCGCACAATCCGGATTTCGCGGACGGGATGGCCGCTTCGATCCGAACCGGCATGAACGCGCTTTCCGCGGATACCGATGCGGTCATCATTCTGCTCGGCGACATGCCCCGGATCGATGCCGGGATCCTGCAAAGGCTCATCGCTGCCTACCGGGAAAATGACGCGGGCCTGATTGTCACGGCCACGGCGGACGGCAAGCGTGGCAATCCGGTTCTGTGGGACAGCCGCTTTTTCGAGGCGCTGACATCCCTGAGCGGAGACGTCGGCGCCCGGCACATCATTGCCGACAATGCGGGCTTCGTCAGGGAAGTCGAAATCGGTGAGGCCGCGAGACTGGACCTCGACACGCCCGAGGCCCTGCGCAGGGCCGGAGGAACGTTACCGCGGCATTTCGGGTGAAATAGTTAGCCTACGTTAACCCGGTATGCGTGAAACGCAGGCCGGACATTCAAGCTAATCTATTGCATTTTTGTGACATGCCGCTTATGTAAGCCGTGCGCTTGCTGCAGAGCACCCTCACCGGTGGACAACGGATGACGTCCCGAGCGCCGATTACATCCGATTCCCGTCAAAAGCTGTTCGGATCCTTTCACGAGGATGCTCGAGCGTTTTTGCTGCATGGTACAAGAATAAAGGAAATACGAAATGGCTGACATGTCTCTCCCGCGTCCGGGCTGCTGCAAATGGGCGGAAGGTGATGCAGGCAACTACATCTTTCCGTGCTCGACGCGCGTTGAGGCCGGTGTGTCCTACTGCACCGAACACAGTGCCATCGTGTATATTCCGCCGGAAGAACGCCGCCGCAGCCGCTCCGGTGGCGGCATGAGCCTGTCATTCCGCCGGGCTGCCTAAAAGTTACAGCTGCTTAGAATAAAAGCAGATATTTCGTGGTGCTTCCGCGAACCTTGAACCCGGTCTGATGGCCGGGTTTTTTGTTGCCTGATGGCCTGGCGTCCCTCCCGGTAAGATTGGCCCACACTGCCGGGAAGGGCTCTGACGACCCAGGTGACTACCCTCGAGTAATATTGTCAATTTTTACAATATTATGTCTTTATTTTCTAACAAAACCTCTATTCAACATCGTAACAAATACTAATATAGTAAAAAATGCCTAGTAACTTCTCTTGTTTCTTGTAACGCTATGGTAAAATCATGAAGTTAGTAAATTTAATCTTTTATTTTGATTTTATATGTAACTTTTAAATTTGACGTGAAATAATTTACTGGCAGGTTATTTAGGAGACTTGGCGTCTAATGGAGAACGCGCGGGGATATAACGAGGAGGAGCGTCTTGACGCTCTGCATTCGCTTGAGATCCTGCATTCCGCGCGCCTTCAGGAATACGATGCCGTTGTCGAAACAGTTGCCGAGATTTTCGACTGCCCGATCGCGCTCATCTCCCTCGTTGCCAAGGAAGATCAGTGGTTCAAGGCCCGTTGCGGTCTGGATGCCGACGGGACCAGCCGGGACGTTTCCTTCTGTCAGCACACAATCCTCTTCGATGACCTGCTTATCGTTCCCGATGCGCTTGAGGACGAACGTTTCAAGGAAAATCCACTGGTCACCGGCGAGCCACACATACGGTTTTACGCGGGTTGCCCGCTTTCCATCGATGGCCGCAACAGGCTCGGAACACTCTGTGTCATAGGCCGGAAGCCGCAGGTTCCCAGTGACAGCCAGCTGCGGCAGCTCCGCCGCCTTGGTAAAATCGTTGAAGGACTGTTCAAAGCTCACCGGGCGGAAATTGAAACGCGGGAAGCCCTTCTCGAAGCCGAAGTAGCACGCCGGAAAGCGGTTAGCGAAGGTGAACTTATCGAGGAAATTGCAAATCTTTCCGGCGTCGGGGGCTGGGAAGTCGATATTGCCGCCAATATCTTGACCTGGACCGACAAGACCCGGGAAATTCATGAAGTTGACCCCGATTTCGTGCCCAATATCAACGAGGCTCTTTCATTCTACCCGCCTGACTCCAGAGACAAAATCAACAAAGCCGTTCATGACGGTATTGAAAACAATGTCGGCTGGGACATCGAACTGCCTCTGGTAACCGCAAAGCAACGTCATATCTGGGTCCGGGCCGTCGGGCGGCCGATCACGGAAGACGGTTCGGTCACGCGTATTGTCGGCGCCTTTCAGAATATTACCGAACGCAAGCTTTCCGAGCAGGCGATCCAGCATTCGGAGGCCGTGCAGCGGACAACGCTCGAAGCCCTGAGCGAGGGCATCCTTCTTCTCAGCCGTTCAGGCAACATCCAGTCCGCCAATCCGGCAGCGCTGGAAATTCTAGGCTTCGCCGGCATGGATGTTACAGGCAAATGCGTGAGCTATCTGAGCCTGGACTTCAAGTGCAGCTCACCGGACTCCAAGGACTGTACCGATCCGCTGGCGCTGGCGGCGCGAGATCCGGACGCCGTTACGGATTTTGTAGTCAGCCTCAAACTGCCTCAAAACCCTCATAAAACCTGGCTGCGCCTGAACGCTGAACCGATTGACCCCCAGCATGAATACGGGCTGGACGATATTGTCGTCTCGCTGGCGGATATTACAGAATCCAAACAGCAGGCAGAGACCCTAAAGGTCGTATTCGACAATTTTACAGGCGGGTTTGCCCATTACGACGAAAACTACAGGCTGGCTTCGTGCAATGCCGAGTTCCAGCGTCTCCTGGGCTATCCGCAAGACATGATCGACCAGAAACTGCATCTTCTGGAATTTCTCAAGTTCAATGCTGAAAGAGGCGACCTGGGACCGGGCGTACCTGAAGAACTTGCGCAGGAACGGTTCGAGCTCGTGGTGAAACGCAAGGCGCTCAACTACGAACGGCAAACCTTAAGCGGGCACTTCCTCGAGGTTCGCAGCACGCCGCTTCCCACCGGCGGCGGGATCTACAACTTCTTCGATGTTACCGCCCGCAAGCACATGGAAGGGCAGCTTGCGGAAAACGAACGGCTCGCCCGGCACCGGCTGGAAGAGCTCGAAGTCATTCTTGCCAACATGCGGCAAGGGGTCAGTGTCTTTGATAACCGGGGGCACCTGACACTCTGGAACAGGCAATATATCGAAATATTCGGAAAACCCGAAGGCGAGGTCCATGACGGCGTCAGCCTGACGGACCTGCTGGAAGCCGAAGAACAGCGGGGCGAGTTCTCAGGGAATGTGCATGATCATGTCATGGACCTGTTCACCCGCATGACTGCCGGCGAGGTCGTCCGCTCAAAGTTCACGCATCCGGACGGCAAGATTATCAGCAGCGTTCAGGCGCCGTTGCCCGATGGTGGCTGGATCGGCACCCATGAAGACATAACGCTGAATGAGCGGGCGGCGCAGAAAATCGCCCATGCCGCGCATCACGACCCGCTTACCGGCCTTGCTAACCGGTCTCAGTTCAACCTGAAGCTCGAAGAAGCCCTGGAAAAAGCCGCCACTCTCGACAAGCGGGGGAACCTGATGCTGCTCGACCTCGACAAGTTCAAGCCGATCAACGACACCTATGGGCACGATGCCGGTGACGAACTGCTCAAGCTGGTCTCAAAACGGCTGCAGGATTGCGTGCGGTCCACCGATCTCGTCGCCAGGCTCGGCGGAGATGAGTTCGCGATCATCCTGAGCGGAACCGGACCGACCGATTTCCATACCTCGGAAATCGCCGGCCGCATCGTGGAAAAGCTTCATTCGCCGTTCAAGGTTCAGGGGCAATCCGTCTCCGTCGGCATAAGCATCGGCATCGCCTCAATCGATGGCCAAACACAGGACGCGGGCGCGGTCTTCAAGAGTGCCGACATTGCGCTTTACGAAGTGAAGAAAAACGGACGCAACGGTTTCAAGTTCTTTGAAGAACTGGCTTCTCGCCGGACCGTCAACGGGTAGAGCCCTTCTCACAGAGCCGGTTCAAACAAAAACGCGGCCCGTTGCCGGACCGCGTTTCGTTATTTTCACAATAAAGTTAGGATCTTCAGGCGGTTTTGAGGGCGTCCACAACGTCCCTGAGCTGGGACAGCGTCATTTCAGCCTTTTGCCTGGCAAGATCGTCCTTGGCGTCGGCCGCGTCTTCTTCCGCATTCCGGATCGCCAGGTCGAGTTGATCCCTGCTGATCTCGCTGACCGGAACGGCCTGCTCGGCCAGAACGGAAAGCACGCCGGACGATACCTCGGCAAAACCGCCGCGGACGAAATACTCGGCCCAGGCACCATCGTCGTTACGGACTTTCAGAATGCCCGGATTGATGGTGGAGACGACCGGAGCGTGGTCCTTCAGAACGCCGAACTCGCCTTCGGTTCCCGGAACGATCACCTCGGCAACATGCGCGGACAGGAGCTGGTGCTCCGGCGAGACCAACTCAAACTGGAAAAGTTCAGCCATTTGGCGTTTTCCTTGTCAGTCTGGAGCATCCTGCTTTGCGCGAAACGCGGACAGAACGCCCTAACATCTTCAGATCGATCAACCTGATCTGTTTCGGATGGCCACGCCATCCAGCATGAGGCAGACCGCACGCCCTTGCGGGCGTCCGGTCAATTCCAGGATCTTAGGCGGCTTCCGCGGCCAGACGCTGGGCTTTTTCGATCGCCTCCTCAATGGAGCCGACCATGTAGAAAGCCGCTTCCGGCAGATGGTCGTAGTCACCGTCCACCAGGCCCTTGAAGCCCTTGATGGTGTCTTCCAGAGCTACAAGCTTGCCCGGGGAACCGGTGAAGACCTCTGCCACGAAGAACGGCTGGGACAGGAAGCGCTCGATCTTGCGGGCGCGGGCCACGGCCAGTTTGTCTTCTTCGGACAGTTCGTCCATGCCCAGGATGGCGATGATGTCCTGCAGCGCCTTGTAGCGCTGCAAGGTCACCTGAACGGCACGCGCCGTGTTGTAGTGCTCTTCGCCGATGATGCGGGCATCCAGCATGCGCGAGGTGGAATCCAGCGGATCCACGGCCGGGTAAATGCCTTTTTCGGCGATCGAACGGTTCAGAACCGTGGTCGCGTCCAGGTGGGCGAAGGTCGAGGCCGGCGCCGGGTCGGTCAAGTCATCGGCCGGAACGTAGACGGCCTGCACGGACGTGATCGAGCCCTTGTTGGTGGTGGTGATGCGCTCCTGCATGGAGCCCATGTCGGTGGCGAGCGTCGGCTGGTATCCCACAGCGGAAGGAATACGGCCAAGCAGCGCGGACACTTCGGAACCGGCCTGCGTGAAGCGGAAGATGTTGTCGACGAAGAACAGAACGTCCTGGCCCTTGTCGCGGAAATGTTCCGCCACGGTCAGACCGGTCAGGGCAACACGTGCGCGGGCTCCGGGAGGCTCGTTCATCTGGCCGTAGACAAGAGCTGCCTTGGAGCCTTCGCCGCCGCCTTCCTTGTTCACGCCGGATTCGATCATTTCCCAGTAAAGGTCGTTGCCTTCACGGGTCCGCTCGCCAACACCGGCGAAGACGGAGTAACCGCCGTGCGCCTTGGCGACGTTGTTGATCAGTTCCATGATCAGAACGGTCTTGCCGACGCCGGCGCCGCCGAACAGGCCGATCTTGCCGCCCTTCGCGTAAGGTGCCAGCAGGTCGACGACCTTGATGCCGGTGACGAGGATTTCAGCCTCGGTCGACTGTTCGACGAATTCCGGAGCTTCCTGGTGGATGCCGCGACGTTCCTCGAACTTGATCTCGCCGGCTTCATCCACCGGTTCGCCGATCACGTTCATGATGCGGCCCAGGGTTCCGTCCCCGACCGGCACCGCGATCGGACCGTCGGTGTCGATCACCTCCTGCCCGCGGACGAGACCCTCGGTGGAGTCCATCGCGATGGTGCGAACCGTATTTTCCCCAAGGTGCTGAGCGACCTCAAGCACAAGGCGGTTGCCCTGGTTGTCAGTTTCAAGAGCGTTCAGGATCAGCGGCAGGTGGTCATCGAACTTGACGTCGACAACGGCGCCGATGACCTGGGTGATCCGTCCGACCGTTTTGTCAGCCATATCCCTAATCCTCGTCTCGATCCGGTTAGAGCGCTTCAGCGCCCGAGATAATTTCAATCAGTTCCGTCGTGATCTGTGCCTGACGCTGGCGGTTGTAGGTGATCGTCAGCTTGTCGATCATTTCGCCTGCGTTGCGCGTCGCATTGTCCATTGCGGACATGCGCGCACCCTGCTCAGATGCCGCATTTTCCAGGAGCGCCCGGAAAATCTGGACGGAGATGTTACGCGGCAGCAGATCCGCAAGGATCTCGCCCTCGTCAGGTTCGTATTCGTAAACCGCGCCGGCCCCTTCGTCCGCTTCGGCTTTTCCCGTGTCGAATTGAGCCGGGATGAGCTGCTGCGAGGTCGGCTCCTGCGCGATCACCGACTTGAAGGTCGAATAATACAGCGTGCAGACGTCGAACTCGCCATTTTCGTACATGGCGAGCACTTCACGGCCGATTTCATCCGCGTTGGAGAAAGCGACATTCTTGACGCTGCGCAGATCGATGGTCTTGATCACAAGCTGGCCGAACTCACGCTTCAGGGCGTCGTAACCCTTCTTGCCGACACAGATGATCTTGACCGTCTTGCCCTGTGCGATCAGGCTGCGCGCCCGCTCGCGCGCCAGCTTGGCGATATTGGAGTTGAAGCCCCCGCACAGCCCGCGTTCGGCGGTGGCGACGACCAGGAGATGCACCTGGTCATTGCCCGTACCGGACATCAGCTTCGGAGCGTCATCGCGCCCCTCGAAGGCAACCGCGAGGTTTGCCAGCACCGCCTCCATGCGTTCCGCATAAGGGCGCGCGGCCTCCGCGGCTTCCTGAGCACGACGCAGCTTCGCCGCGGCCACCATCTGCATGGCCTTGGTGATTTTCTGCGTCGCCTTCACGGAAGCGATGCGGTTTCGTAAGTCCTTCAGGCTCGGCATGGCCGCCCCTGCTCCTTATCCCGGCGTGTGGTCCTTAGACGAAGTTCTTGGCGAACTTGTCGACGGCGGCTTTCAGCTTGCCCGTCAGTTCGTCGTCGAGCGCCTTCTTTTCCCAGATGGCGTCGAGCAGTTCCTTGTGCTCGCCGCGCAGGAACAGAAGCAGGCCTTCCTCGAAATCGCGCACCCGGTCAACCGGTTGCTTGTCCAGGTAACCGTTCACGCCGGCATAGATCACCGCGACCTGTTCTTCCGTCTTCAGCGGCGAGAACTGCGGCTGTTTCAGAAGCTCGGTCAGGCGGGCGCCGCGGTTCAGCAGTCGCTGGGTGGTGGCATCGAGGTCGGAGCCGAACTGTGCGAAAGCCGCCATTTCGCGGTACTGCGCCAGTTCGCCCTTGATCGGGCCGGCAACCTGTTTCATCGCCTTGATCTGCGCGGAAGAGCCGACGCGGGACACCGAAAGACCGACGTTCACGGCCGGACGGATACCCTGATAGAACAGGTCGGTTTCCAGGAAGATCTGACCGTCGGTGATCGAGATCACGTTGGTCGGAATGAACGCGGACACGTCGTTGCCCTGGGTTTCGATGACCGGCAGCGCGGTCAGTGAACCACTGCCGTTGTCTTCGTTCAGCTTCGCCGCACGTTCCAGCAGACGGGAATGCAGGTAGAAAACGTCGCCCGGGAATGCTTCACGTCCTGGCGGACGGCGCAGAAGCAGGGACATCTGACGGTAGGCAACGGCCTGTTTGGTCAGATCGTCGTAACCGATCACGGCATGCATGGAATTGTCGCGGAAGAACTCGCCCATCGCGCAACCGGAAAACGGTGCGAGGTACTGCAGCGGAGCGGCATCGGAAGCGGTCGCCGCCACGACGATGGAGTATTCCAGAGCGCCGGCGTCTTCCAGGGTCTTGACGAACTGGGCGACGGTGGAGCGCTTCTGACCGATCGCGACATAGATGCAGTAGAGCTTGGCGTTTTCGTCGTCGGTGGCATGCAGCGATTTCTGGTTCAGGAACGTGTCCAGAAGGATCGCGGTCTTGCCGGTCTGACGGTCGCCGATGACCAGCTCGCGCTGGCCGCGGCCGACCGGGATCAGCGCATCGATGGCCTTGAGGCCGGTTGACATCGGCTCGTGCACGGATTTGCGCGGCAGGATGCCCGGCGCCTTCACGTCCACACGGCGCTTTTCCGTCGCCTCGATCGGGCCCTTGCCGTCGATCGGGTTGCCGAGCGGATCGACAACGCGGCCGAGCAGGCCCTTGCCGACCGGAACTTCCACGATGGCGCCGGTCCGCTTGACGGTGTCGCCTTCCTTGATGCTACGGTCGGAGCCGAAGATCACGACGCCGACATTGTCGGTTTCCAGGTTCAGGGCCATGCCCTTGATACCACCGGGAAACTCGACCATTTCACCGGCCTGGACCTTGTCCAGACCATAAACACGGGCGATACCGTCACCGACGGAGAGCACCTGACCGACCTCGGTAACTTCGGCTTCCTGGCCGAAGCTCTTGATCTGGTCCTTGAGGATTGCGGAAATTTCCGCGGCCCGAATTTCCATCAGCCGACCTCTTTCATCGCGAACTTGAGTGAATTGAGCTTGGTACGCAGGGACGTGTCGATCATGCGGGAGCCGACCTTGACCACGAGGCCACCGATCAGTGCAGGATCAACCTTTGCTGCGATATTTACGGATTTGCCCGTGGAAGCGGAAAGAGCTTCCTTGAGCGCAGCGACATGCTCGTCGGAAAGGGCTTTGGCGGATACCACCTCGGCCGTCGCCTCGCCCCGCTTTTCAGCAAGCTGGGAGCGGAACGCCTTGATCATGTCGGGTAGTACGAAGAGGCGCCGGTTGCGGGCGACCAGCTTCACGAAATTCGCGGCAAGACCGGAGATGCCGGCCTTGTCGAGCAGGGCGGTGAGCGCTGCAAGCTGCTCTTCCGCGCTGAATGCCGGGCTCTTCACCAGACGGACGAGATCCCCGCTTTCGGCAAGCATGCCTTCGAAAGCCGTCAGGTCCCGCTCAACGTCAGCCGTTAGGCCTTCGTCCTCTGCGAGGTCGAGAAGGGCGGACGCATAACGCCGCGCCACGCCGGATACGAGAGATACGTTGTCAGTCACCAGGTCCGTGCTCTCTGACTTCTTTCATGCCCGCAAAACGGTCAACGTCCGCAAAGCATTGAAAAAACGAATGATTTTCAGGCCGGAAGATATGACGGTTAAACCGTCTCCCCAAAGCCGCGCCTCAATTAGCACAGGGTTTCTAAGTGTGCAACTTCGCCAAATGACCTTTGTTGCGGATTCATCGGTGTTTTTTGGCGCGCGTTCCCAAAAAGCCTTGCGGATCAATGTCTCACGGGCGTCATAAACCTTTAGGCGGTATCTCTCAGCTGCCGCCTGGCGGACCTCAGAGAAAGTGCTGCGGGTCGATATCCACCTGGACCCGCAATCCACGGGACGGTTTGGGGCCGCAGGCGAGCCAGTGGCGCAGATAGGACTGCAGGTCGAATTGCCGCGGCGCCATTGCCAGAAGCCGGAAGCGGTATCTGCCGCGCACCATGGCAAGGGCGGCCTCGGCGGGGCCCAGCAGGGTGACGGCCTGGTCGGCGGGCGCGGCTCTTGCCAGAGCGCGTGCGTAGCCTTCGGCGAAGGTCTTGTCGGGACCGGACACGATCACCGCGGCCAGACGTCCGAAAGGCGGCAGCCCGGCGGACCGCCTTGCGTCGATCTCCGCCTTGTAGAAAGCAGCCTTGTCGCCGGAGAGCAGCGCCCGGATGACCGGGTGTTCCGCGCAGTAGGTCTGCAGCAGCCCGATACCGCCGCCATGCACCCGCCCGGCGCGGCCCGTCACCTGGGCCAGAAGCTGAAAAGTCTTTTCCGCCGCCCGCGGATCGCCGTGGGCCAGTCCGAGATCCGCATCGATGACACCGACCAGTTTCAGCTTGGGAAAATTATGACCCTTGGCGACCAGTTGCGTGCCGATGACAATGTCCGCGCCCCCTTCCTCGACGATCTTCATTTCCCGTTTCAGCCGCTCGGGGCCGCCCGGCAGGTCGGAGGACAGGACAAGCGTGCGCGCCTGCGGAAAAAGGTCGGAGACTTCTTCCGCGATTCTTTCCACCCCCGGACCGCAGGCCACCAGGGTATCCACCCCCTGACAGGACGGGCATTTGTCGGGAACCTTCTCGAAATGACCGCAATGGTGACAGACCAGTTTTTTCTGGAAGCGGTGCTCCACCAGCCAGGCGCTGCAATGGGCGCACTGAAACCGGTGGCCGCAGGTGCGGCACAGGGTCAACGGCGCGTATCCGCGCCGGTTGAGAAACAGAAGCGACTGACCGCCCGCGGCAAACGTGTCCTTGAGGGCATGGACAAGCCGCGGCGCCAGCCACCGCCCCCGTTCGGGCCCCTCCACCCGCATGTCGATGGCATCCAGCTCCGGCAGATCGGCCCCTGAAGCGCGTTCGGGCAATTCAAAGAGCTCATAACGGCCGAGGTCGGCATTGACCCGGCTTTCGACGGACGGTGTCGCGGAGGCCAGCACGACAGGAAATTTCGACAGGTGGCCGCGCACCACCGCCATGTCCCGCGCGCTGTAGGGCACCCGGTCGTCCTGCTTGAAGGCGGCGTCATGCTCCTCGTCGACAATGATCAGTCCCAGTTCCCTGAAGGGCAGGAACAGCGCGGAACGCGCCCCGATCACGACGCGGACATCGCCGGAGGCAACGCCCCGCCAGACCCGCGTCCGGTTCTTCACCGTGATCTCCGAATGCCATTCGGCGGGATAGACACCGAAACGCTGTTCGAAGCGGCGCAGAAACTGTTCCGTCAGGGAAATCTCCGGAAGCAGGACGAGCGCCTGCCTGTCCCGGCGCAGCGCCTCGGCGATCGCTTCGAAATAGACCTCGGTCTTGCCGGAGCCCGTCACTCCGTCGATCAGGCTCACGCTGCCGGTGGCCGTGTCGAAACATTTCACCAGACCTGCCACGGCCGCCTCCTGGGCGGGGGTCAGCGTCTTGCGGGCATAGTCCAGCTGAGGTTTCGGCGGAGGCGGCGCCGCCGGCAGCAGGACGGCTTCCAGGACATTGTGATGGAGCAGACCGTCGATCACCGAAGCCGAGACCCCGGCGGCATGGGCCAGGCCGCTTCTGGTCCAGGCAAAACCGTCTTCCATGGTTGCCAGCACCCGGCTGCGGGCGGCAGTGGACCGCTCCGGTTCGGCGCCCTCGATCCGGCGCACGCCCGGGACAGGCGCTTCCGGCTCCAGGGCCTCCTCCGACCTCAGCACCATGCGCAGGACCATGCCCGGCGCGCCGAGGGTCCAGTTCGCGACCCAGTCCACGAACCGGCGCAGATCCTTGTCGAGCGGCGGCGTGGTGTCATAGACGCGTGAGATATATTTGAGCTTGTTCGGGTTGATGGCGGCGTCCGGCTCGATGTCCCAGACAGCCCCGATCACTTCACGCGAGCCGAGCGGAACCTTGACAATCGTTCCGGGCACCACGGACTGGCCCGGCGGAACCTTGTAGGTATAGGCCCCCGGCACAGCGACGGGCACCAGGACGCTGGCAATCGTCTCCTTGATGTCTGGATCATCGAACAGCACGGCAGATCAGGTCCCTGTTAGCGACGGTTGGTGTTACCACCTTCCGCCGGTGGCGCATTCCGCCGTGTTTCAGGTTCACCCGTCATTGCCCGGCCGCCGCGCCCGCGCAAGACTGTCCGCGCGTGAGATACGCGCCGCAGGGAATTCATCCACCGGAGAATCAGGCGTTCTTCTCGTCATGTTCGCAGGGTAAAGAAAGCGCCTCCGGCAGCGCAACTGTTTTGCCCGGCTTCAGATATACGGCACAGGCGGCCGTTGAAGCTCCTCGGAGATCAGTCGGTCAATCCGCGCTTTTCAGACCTTCGCCCGAATATATCGGGCCTGTTGAAAGCCCCTACCGGATCGGCGGAGGTTCAATCGAAATGGAATGAACGTCCGCCGATCGATCCCAAGATGCTCCGGCGCGTTGCCGATGGGTCATTTGTCTTCCAGCCAGGCGAGATAACCTCCAACGCCGCCATTGCGCGCGCGCGCCAGATCGCTCTCGCGCTCACAAATGGTGTCGCCTGAACGCAGGACTTCCCGCAACGTGTCGATGACGATCGCCGATTGACCGGGCAGAAGGTTGCAGGGATCGAGCTGGAAGTACCCCAGCTCGACTTCGTGATCGCGTACAATCAAGGCCGGATCCTGCTCGGAAAAGGCGCGGGCGAAGGCCGCCGCCGTTGTTCCGGCTTTCGCCGGGTCGACATTCACCTGCAGCCGGCTGAGCGGATTTCCCGTCGGATCGGCAACGATTTGCGCCCCGATGCCGGGGATGTCCGCTATTGCCGCGCGCCAGCTCTCCAGTGTCTCCGTTTCCCGGGCGCGCGCCGCCTCGTGGTCGCGGTTCATCCAGTCCTCCATCGCCGCGATCGCGCCGGCAATGCTTTCCTTGCCGATTTTCATACCGCGTCCGATTGAGATGTTCTGCAAATATGCGGCACGCACGAGGTCTTTGCGGCCGGCGACAATACCGCCCGTCGGGCCGCTCAAGAACTTGTGCGCGGAGTAAATCGCGATGTCCGCGCCGGCGGCGATGAACCCCTTGAGGTCATATTCCGAAGCGGCATCGACAATGACGGGCACACCCGCTTCACGGCAAATCGCGGCGAAACGCGGGAAAGGGATCTGACCGTAGTGGACGACGTGATGCGAGACGACATAAAGCGCCGCGGCGGTCCGTTCGCCAAGAGCACCGATCAGCTGATGGTCCATCGTCAGCGTGGACTGGCCGACCGCTCGCGGGGTGGCGCCGGACAGGGCGATGGCGGTTTCAATCGGAGCTCCGTAACCACACAGGTGACCGAGCTGGACGACCACTTCGCTTTTCGGACCCGGGGTGACGGGCAGCGCCTCGGCGCGGGCCGGGTCGAAGCCCGTCATGGCACCGGCAACGGCCAACGTAATACCGGCGCCGGCCGAAGCGGTGAGAAAACCCGCCTCGGCGCCGGTCAGGCCGGCGATTGTCCTGCTGGCGCGGGCCTGCAATTCGTGTATTCCCACGAAGTGCCGGGTCGCCTCGCACATTGCATCGCGTACCGTCTGCCCCGTAACCGAAGCGCCCAACCCGGTCATCGTTCCCGAAACGTTGATTATCCGGCGAAAACCGTTCCGGTTGTGCCAGGTCCACAATTTGTCCTTGTCGGTCGGCAGCGACATTCCAGTCTCCTTGTCAACGCTCACGCTTTTCCATAATTATGATACACGTACCCTATCAGAGAGAATCATCGCCATGCCCGATGCCAGGCGCAAACGAACCAGCGGAATCGACCGGTCGCTGCAGATCATGGATGTGCTGACTGACGGGCAGAAGCCCATGACGGCTTACGAGTTGTCCAAAGCGACCAAAGCCCCCATTTCGACCGTATACCGGCTGGTGGACGAACTTGTCGAACGGGACATGCTGTCGCGCGGCGAAAATTCCGCGATCTGGCTGGGACCCCGGCTGATGCGATACGGGCTCGTCTACCGGGCGAATATGGACATGTTCAGCGAAGCGCGCCGAGAGATGAACACGCTCTGCCAGAGGACGGGCGAGACCGTCCAGATTTGCGGCCGGGACGGCGACATGATGGTGGTTCTCGCCATGGCCAACGGCGACGGTCATTTCCGGGTCACCTCGGATGTGGGAACGCGTGTCCCGCTGAACTGGACCGCTTCGGGCCGGCTTCTTCTGGGGCATCTGCCCGACGAGGAGAGGGTCGAAATTTTCTCCAAGTCAGCGAGCCCGTCCGAAACGGGCAGGGCTGAAATCGATCCCTCGGCACTGGCCAAACAGTCGCGGGCCGATTTCGAAGCCAATCTTGCCATCCAGATCAGCAATTCGGAATACTCCGTTGCCTGCATCGCCGCGCCGATACGCGACATGAGCGGGGCCTGCGTTTTAACAATGTCGGTCGTCCTGTCCGAACAGCGCGCGCGGGAAAGAAAGAGCGAGCTTGTCGATCTGGTGCAGAAGTCCGCGCTTGCGGTTGAACGCGTGTTGGGAAGCAAAGCCGCCTGAAATCACTGGACCGGTCCCTCGGCCAGTTCGAAGATCGCGTCGATCTCCACGGTGATCCGGTTCGGGAGCGAGGCAACTCCGAACGACGTTCTGGCATGCACCCCACTTTTTCCGAAGACACCGGCAATAAGGTTCGACGCTTCGTCGATTATCGCCGGATGCTCGGCAAATTCGGGTGTCGCGTTGACCAGGCCCTGCAGTTTGACCACGCCGGCAACCTGATCAAGGCTGCCGCAATGGGCGCGGAGCGCCGAGAGAATGTTCAGAGCCACGAGCCTGGCATGCTGACGCGCCTCGTCGACACTGACGTCAGCCCCAACGGTACCGGTGCGCAGCACGCCTTGAGCGTCGACGGGCCCCTGCCCTGACACGTAGACCATTCCGCCCGCACTGCGCGCGTTGCAGAACGATCCGATCGGATTCGGCGGGCTTTGGGGCAGAGTCAGCCCCATGTCCCGCAGGCGCGCTTCAGGGGTGTTGGATTGGAGAAGTTGGCTCATACCTTGCCTCGGTTCTTATACAGTAAGATTCATGATGGCTTCCGCGGCTGATGGGGGGCGGAACGGTGCGGGAACATTCATCGAGCGCCATGGGGCATCTCGTTCGAAACACACAGCCCGAAGGCGGCGAAAGCGGGCTCGGGATGTCACCCTTCAGGTGGGACCGTTCCGCGTGCCGCGCCGGGTCGGGAATCGGAATCGCTGAAAGCAGAGCCTGCGTGTAGGGATGCGCCGGATCGCGATAGAGCGCCTGCGACGGACCGATCTCGGCTATCTTTCCCAGATACATCACGATGGTCTGGTCGCAGAGATACTCGACCACGGAAAGGTCATGCGCGATAAAAAGCATCGTCAGGTTGCGCCGCTCGCGCAGGTCCAGAAGCAGGTTCAAAACCTGTGCCTGGATCGAAACATCGAGTGCGGAGACACTTTCGTCCGCCACAATGAATTCCGGTTCGAGCGCCAGCGCCCGGGCGATGCCGATCCGTTGCCGCTGGCCGCCGGAAAACTCATGCGGGAAACGGTGCATGTGATCGGCTTGCAAACCAACCTCTTCAAGCAGGGCAACGACGCGATCCTTGCGGTCACGCCTGGTGCCGACGCGATGCGCGACCAGCCCCTCGGCGACGATCGCGCCGACTTTCAGCCGAGGGTTCAGCGACGATACCGGATCCTGGAAGATGATCTGCATGCGTTTGCGCATGTCGCGCAGCTCCCGCGCATCGAGACGGTTGAGGTCCTGGCCATCGAAGATGGTGCTCCCTCCGGTCGGCTCGATGAGTCGCAGGAGCACGCGCCCGAGTGTCGTCTTGCCCGATCCGCTTTCGCCCACGAGCCCCGTGATCGAGCCGCGCGGGATGTCGAAGCTCACGTCATTGACCGCGTGCACCTTGCCGGCGGGTGTGGAAAAGGATTTCGTCAGGTTCCTGACCTGGACCAGCGCGTCAGGCATTCCCGGCAACCTCCCGGGTCTTGAAGCAGGCCACATCATGCCCGGTGTGGAAGGCTTCCAGCACGACCGGTTTCCGGCACTCCTCGCCTGCCCAGCCGCAGCGCGGCGCGAACGCGCATCCTGGCGGCATCGCGGACAGGGACGGCACCGTACCGGGGATCGGCACAAGCCGCTGGCCCGGATCGCGGCCTGGCCGGGGGATCGAATTCAAAAGCCCGCGCGTATAGGGATGGCTCGGATTCGCGAAGAGGTCACCTGCCGTGGCGCTCTCCACGATCGTGCCCGCATACATCACCGCAACATCGTCCGCCATTTCCGCGACCACTCCCATGTCGTGGGTGATGAAGAGGATCGACATGCCCAACTCGTGCTGAAGGCGCCGCATCAGGTCGAGGATCTGTGCCTGAATGGTGACATCGAGTGCCGTGGTCGGTTCATCCGCGATCAGCAGTGCCGGATTGCAGACCAGTGCCAGCGCGATCATCACGCGCTGGCGCATGCCGCCCGACAACTCATGCGGATAACTGTCGAGACGCGAAGCGGCGGCGGGTATCTCGACCAGCTCCAGCATTTCAAGCACGCGTCCGCGCCGCGCGGCGGCATCCAGATCGCTGTGCAGCATCAGCATTTCGCCGATCTGGTCGCCGACCGTAAAAAGAGGATTGAGCGAGGACATAGGCTCCTGAAAGATCATCGACATCTCAGCGCCGCGGATGTTGCGGTAGGCGCGTTGCGACAACCCGTTCAGTGCCAGCTCGCCACCGTTTTTCCGGCGATAGACGATGGCTCCGCCGGTGATCTCGCCATTGCGCGGAAGCAGCCCCATAATGGACAACGAACTGACGGACTTGCCGGAACCGGACTCGCCGACCAGCGCGAGGGTGCGTCCCGCGCCGAGTGAAAAACTGACATCGCGAAGCGCGGTCACACTGTGGTGGCGTGAGCGGAAATCGACCGTCAGATTGCGAACCTCGAGCACTGGCGCGGTCATGGCTGCCGCCTTGTCGCCTGCGCCAGCGACTGTCCGATGACCGTCGAGTGAGGGACCAGCACACGCTCCAGCACCATGTTGTTGCCAAGACTGTCATTCACTGGGATTTCGTCATCCTCCAGCCCGAAAATCGTGAAATCCGCCCGGTTGCCGATCCCGGCGCCGCGCGGCAGGCCGAGAATTCCGCGTGGACGGTTTGTGATCGCCTCGATACAGGCGTCGAATTCCATCCCGACCGCCAACAGCTTCGAAGCCGTCAGCGCAAGGTCATGGACCGGACCGCGGATATTTCTCAAATGCAGGTCGGTCGAGATCGTGTCGGGCAAAAAGCCTTCGCCGATGGCGCGCCGGGCGGTCTCGAAATGAAAGGAGGCCTGGCCGTGGCCGATATCCATCACCACACCCTGCTTTTGAAGCTGCCGCGCCTGCTCGAAAAGCTTGCGCGTGTCCGATATCGACCCTGCCTTCTTGCCGTTGAAGCAATGGGTGACGATGTCGCCCGGGCCGAGGATATCGAAAACCTCATCGAGGAGCGGCGGCGGCTCACCGACATGAACCATCAGCGGCAGGCTGGCGATCTCCGCCACACGCTTGGCGATTTTCGCCGGCGTTATGCCCCAGCTCCCCACAATGACGCCCGAGGCCCGGACCTTGATGCCGCAGATAACATCGCGATTCGCCTCGACCGTCTCGAGCGACCGGTCGATGTCGATCGAGCGCAGGTCGATCAGTTCAGACACGCGATTACAGGCCACCAGACCGATCGAGCCGATGTTGAGAAAGGCGCGGATCGTTTCGGCGGCTGGGTCGATCACGTATTCACGCAAACCATGGAAATTGGCTTCGCCCGCCGACCCCGCGTCGGCCATTGCCGTAACACCGGTGCCGCGTCCGGCCTCGTCCGCGCGAACCGAGATGTCGGTGCCGCCATGCCAGACATGGACATGCAGATCGCACCAGCCCGGCGAGAGAAAACGGCCGCCGCAGTCTACGGTCTCGGCACCGTCAACCGCCTCGGCACAGACGTTGCCGTCGTCGCCGATGAATATTTTCCCAGCGGTTTCGACATGTCCGACTGGCTTAAAATTGGTGAGCGTCAACGCCATGTCAGAGTTCCTTCGCCAGCCTCGGGTCCATCGCGTCCCGCAGTCCGTCGCCGATCAATTGCAGCGACAGGACCGAGACCGAGATCGCGATACCCGGAATGAAAATCAGGAAAGCCGCCTGATCGATATATTGCCGTCCCTCGTTGATCATCGTGCCCCATGTCGGGGTCGAAGGGTCGACACCGACGCCGAGGAAGGACAGCCCCGCCTCGGCGAGCATGGCATAGGCGAAGATGAAGGTGCCCTGCACGATGATCGGCGACAGGATATTGCGCAGCACATGGTTGAACATGATCGACAGCGTCGACGATCCCAACGCCCGCGCCGCCTCGACATAGGGCAATTCCCGGATCACCAGCGTCGAGGCGCGGACGATGCGCGCAATGCGGGGGGCGTAGACGATCGACAGCGCGATGATGACATTCACCATCGACCCGCCCAGGATCGATACCAGCGCGATGGCGAGCAGGATGTCGGGAAACGCCATCATCGCATCGATCAGCCGTGACAACGCACCGTCGAGCCGCTTGAAGAACCCGGCGCTCAGGCCGATCGCTATGCCGATGACCGACGAGATGAGCGCGACGCCCAGCCCGATGCCAAGCGAGACCCGTCCGGCGTAGAGCAGGCGTGACAACACATCGCGTCCGAAGGCGTCGGCGCCAAGCCAGAAATCCGCGCCCGGCGGAGTCAGCCGGCTTCTGACCGACATCCTGTCGGGATCCGAGGGAGCGATAAAACCCGCGAACACGCACAGGGTCAGAATAAGGACGAAGATTGCCAGCGCCACCGGCACCGCGCGGCGCGAGAACAGGAGGTCTAGAAACTTCGGCTCGCCAGCAAATGATGTTCCGGCCATGGCTCAGTATTTCACCCGCTTGTCGACCAGAAGGTAGAGCAGGTCGGTGATGAGATTGATGACGACATAGAGCGTCGCCACGACGATCAGCGTGCCCTGGATCACCGGATAATCCCGCCGGAGCACGGCTGACACCACGAGGTTGCCCATGCCCGGAATATTAAACACCCGTTCGGTCACCACCGCACCGGAGACCAGAAGCGCGAAGGTCAGGCCGATGACGGTGATGATGGGGATCGCGGCGTTCTTCAGCGCGTGCCGCAGCACGACGCGCCGCTCGCCCATGCCTTTGGATCTGGCGGTACGAATGTAGTCCTCACCGAGAATGTCGAGCATCGAGGCGCGGGTGAAGCGCAGGATCAGCGCCGAGTTAACGATGCCGAGGACGATGGACGGCAGGATCAGGTGGCGCATGCGTTCGAGGAAATCCGCGCCCGGTTCGCCATATCCCGCGGCGGGGAACCAGCCGAGCTCGGTTGCGAGGTAACGCTGGAACATCAGGCCGGTCCAGAAACTCGGCACGGATGCCGCGAGCATGGCGATTGAGATCGCGCTCTGGTCGGCAAACGAACCGCGTCTGTAAGCGGCATAAATGCCGATGGGCGTTGCGATGAGTAACGCGAAAGTGAGCGAAAACAGCGACAGGAAGATCGTCGGCTCGGCCCGCGCGGCCAGGATGCTGGTGACGGGCTGGTTGAAGAATATCGATGTGCCGAGATCGCCCTGGAAAGCCGCCGCGGCGAAGCTCAGATACTGGATCAGGATAGGCCTGTCGAGACCGAGCCGCACCCTGAGTTCGGCCGCATCTTCGACCGTCGCCTCGGGACCCAGCATCAAAGCGGCCGGATCGCCGGGCGCCAGCCGCACGATCACGAAGGCGATCGTCAGAACCATCAGGATGACGACCAGCATGCCGACGAAGCGGCGGAATAGATAATACGGCATTGCAAGACACCTGAACGCGGAAAAAAACGAGAGCCGGCGGAGGAAACACCGGCTCTCGCAGACTGGCCTAGTTGGTTTTCGCGTTCCAGAAGAAAGGCCAAGGTGACGGGGTCACACCGGTCAAGCCGGACTTGTGTCCCATAAGGGCGTTGAAGCCGCCGATCTTGATGAAACCCACATCCTCGAAGACCTGGCCCTGAAGCTGGCTGAACAGTTCCTGCCGCTTGGCTGTGTCGGTTTCGGTGGTGAAGGCGGTCAGGATGGCATCTTTTTCCTCGTTGGCCCAGCCAAGCCGGGAGGTCGGCGCATACATGCTGGTCAAGGCCGGTTCCGGCAAGAAGGGCGAATGGGTGATGTAGATATCCCAGAGCGCCGGGTCGTTCCGCCTCTGCCCGAGGGTTGCCCAGTCGACCACGTCCATCTGCACTTTGAAGCCGGCCGCTTCGAGCGCAACCTTCGCAACCTCGGCCATCTTAAAATGGAACTCGTACTGGCGTGATGTCAGAATTCGCAGCGGCGTGCCGTCATATCCCGCCTGCTTGAGAAGGTCGGCGGCCTTGGCCTGATCGTTCTGGTTATAGTTCTCGATGCCGGCATCGTTGCGCCACGCCCAGCCTTCCGGATAAAGCGGCCCGTCGACGACGAAGAAGTTGTCGTCGCCGAAGGCGGCGAAGAGCATGTCATCGATTGGCAGCGCTGCCTGGAGCGCCTTGCGGATCTCCAGATCGGTCAGCAGCCCGGCCTTGTGATTGATCGCGAAGATCGGCCAGCCGAAGGGCTTCAGAAGCATCGGCTCAGCGCCTTCGGCAGTTTCCAGACGCGCATAGGATTCGGCCGGAAGGCTGTCGGCGAAATCGTACTGGCCGGACAGGAGTCCTTCGACCCTTGTATTAGGATCGGGCACCGGCAGGAAGCGGATTTCGTCGGCAATCTGCTGGCGCGCGCCGGCGGCTCCGTCCGAAGCTTCCTCTCTTGAAACGTAACCGTCAAAACGGCCAAGCTGGATGTATTGATCCGGCACGTGCTCGATCAGCCGATACGGTCCCGTGCCCACGACCTGGTCAATCGTTTCGCCGAGAATCTCCTCGGGATAGATCGCCGCAGCGCTGTTTGAAAATGCCAGCAGAGACAGAAGCGGCGAGTATGCCTCATTCATGCGGATTTCAATCTCGTAGGGACCGGTGGCCACGACGTCATCGATCTTGTCGGCCACGCCCTTGCCCCGTGTCGCGACCTCAAGCCAGCGCTTGAGGGACGCGACGACATCGGCGCTGTCCATTGCCGAGCCGTCGTGGAAAGTGATCCCCTCGCGCAAAGCGATCTTGTAGGTCTTTCCGCCATCGCTGATTTCCGGCAAATCCTTGGCCAGGAGCGGTGCGACCGCCCAGGTGTCGTCGAAGGTGAACAATGTCTCGACGAGATGCTGAGTGACGATGCTCACCACATCCTTGGTAGACATCATCGGGTCGAATGTATCCGGCTCTCCGACAATCGCGACATTTATCTCTTCCGCGTAGGCCGGAATGGACAGGCTCGCGCCCATCAAGAAGGCAGCGGCGAACCTGGACGCAACAGGATGTGGAATTCGCATTTCATACTCCCTTATTAGGTAATATATATCCTAGTAAGGTAATCTTTACCGAATTTAATCATTGCGTCAAGGGCACTTGATCCACCGGTCTTCCATGCCTCCTGCGTGACGATGCGAAACGCCAGAATGTGAAGCGCCTGAGGGACAGATCCTGCCCGCGAAAAGGCAGACCGCCCGGCGTGGGCGTCCGGGCGTTTGCAGCCGACAGAGGAAGACCCTGTATAAAATACGCAAGCCCGTTAACCGAACCGTACAAGCTTCCGGGTCACACTGACGGCATGTGCGCGCAAACAGCAGACAAGGATGCCCTTCTCGTAACGGCCAGGCCTGATCTCAATCAGCGTGTGGGACTCTGGCTCGACCATCTGTCGGACGAGCGGCGCCTCTCCGACAAGACGCTGCTTGCCTACGAACGCGACCTGCGGCAATTCCTGCGCTTCCTGACCGGGCATCTCGGCGGCGCGCCCTCGCTCAAGGATATCGCCGCGCTCAGGCCCGCCGACTTCCGAGGATTTCTGGCAAGCCGCAGGCGGCAGGGCGTTCAGAGCCGATCGCTTGCCCGCGGACTGGCGGGCATCCGGTCCTTCCTGAGATTTCTGGAGCGCCGCGGCGAGGTGAATGCCGCCGCCTCCGCAGCGGTTCGTCCGCCGCGTCAGGCCCGGTCCCTGCCCAAGCCGGTGTCCTCGAAAGACGCCATCGGCATCACCAGCGGCGATCTGGCCATGGAAAGCGAAGCCTGGATCGAAGCGCGCAACGCCGCCGTCCTGACCCTGCTTTACGGCTGCGGCCTGCGCATTTCCGAAGCCCTGTCGCTCACCGGCAAAATGGCTCCCGGGCACGGCACCAGGACCTTGCGGATCGTCGGCAAGGGGCGCAAGGAGCGGATCGTGCCGATCCTGCCCGTCGTCAGCGAGGCGGTCGAACAGTACCTGAAGCTCTGCCCCTATGCGATCGGTCCGGAAGGCCCGCTGTTCCTGGGCGCGCGGGGCGGGCCGCTGAACCCGCGTCTGATCCAGTTGGCGATGGAGAAGCTGCGCGGCGCACTCGGGCTTGCCGACAGCGCCACACCGCACGCGCTGCGGCACTCTTTCGCGACGCATCTTCTGGCGGGCGGCGGCGACCTCAGAACCATTCAGGAACTGCTCGGGCATGCGAGCCTTGCCTCCACGCAGATCTATACGGAGATCGACAGTGCACATCTCCTGAGCGCTTACGACAAGGCACATCCGCGGCGTTAGGGTACGGACCCCAGATCAGCCTGAGGTCAGGTCACCCGGGTTAAATGAGAAAGAGCCAAGGGTTGGCGGCATGGGCGGCAAACGGTTAGAGTTTTGCCGGGAGGCCGTCAGCCTGCCGATCCGTGCCGCAATCAGGAGAGTGCGAATGCGTCTGATTATTCTCGCCGCCGGCCTTCTTCTGCTGTCATCCGCTGCCTCGCTCGCGCAGGAGCGCGTCTACTGCCCGCTGCCGGAAGACGGCATCTGGATCAACAAGGACGCGGAGCCGAAGCAGATCAGCCGCGTGGAGATCGAAAGCCGGTGCCAGGACGAGCAGGTTCATGTGCGCGCGCGCGCATTCACCTCCTGCATTCCACGCGATTGCAAATGGGGCTGGACGGAGGCCGGGCGGCGGTCGGACGGGGCAATCCAGGTGCTTCTCATCGGTTTTTTGAGCAGCAAACAGCTCACAATGAAGGTCTTCGGCGACATGCTCGATGTTCATGTGATCAACATCACCAACGACTTGTCTCAACCGCGCATTGAAAAAACCTATAATCTCACGCGGAAATGATCCCCACCGTTACCCTTTACCACCGGCTTTCGCCTCTTTGTGCTTGCCAAACGGGCGTGCCGCCCTACTCTTTTCTTTATTGCGCGAAGTTGCGCAGTGATACAAACGGAGGGGTATAGATGCGTCTATTGACCACTGGTATCGCGGCCCTCGCCCTGACAGCATTTGCGGTCGCGCCGGCAAGTGCCTGTCCCTGGGACAAGACCGCTCAAGCCAAGCAGAAAATGACGGTCGCGGAAGTGACAACGCTGCCGCAATTCGACACCGAAGCCGCCATCGCGACCAATGATCTGAGCGATGAAACACTCCGGAAAATGTCTGTCCTGCCGGTTCCGGGCGAAAAACCCGCCGAGTGATCAGGACTTGAAGAATTGCTCCAAGCTACCCGCTGCTCCGCAGCGGGTCTTTTTTGTGCCGACCCAATGTCTCAGGTCTGGGTCGCGACATGCGCCGTGTTGTGGCGATATTCCCCGATGGCCTGTCGGAGGATCTGGACCGAGGAGCTGAGAAAGAGGCTTGCCATCAGCCCGGCAACGATCAGGTCCGGCCAGGCAGTGGCGGTTCCCCAGACGCCCAGGGCCGCCAGCATGACGGCAACATTGCCGATCGCGTCGTTACGCGAGCACAGCCAGACAGAGCGCACGTTGGCGTCGCCGTCCTTGTAGCGGACCAACAGCAGAACGCTGGCGAGATTGGCGGCAAGCGCCATAAATCCGACAGACCCCATGACAGCGGCTTGCGGAACACCGAGCGTGAAAACATGGTAAAGCGTCGAGCCCGCAACCCAGGTCCCCATCAAAAGCAGGCTGGCGCCCTTGGCAAGCGCCGCCAGCGAGCGGGTCTTCAAGGACGCCCCGATCACGGCGAGGGAAAGGCCGTAGGTGGCCGCGTCGCCGAAGAAATCCAGCGCATCCGCCTGAAGGGATTTCGACCCGGCGGCCTGGCCGGCAACCATTTCAACGGCGAACATGCCGGCATTGAGCGCAATGACCAGCCAGAGACGGCGGCGGTAATCCCGCGACAGGCCGTCGAAAGTTCCGTGAGAATGTCCGCAACATGCGCCCATAAATAGCTCCAATGCACTTGAAATCCTGCTTCTGAAGCCTTGTAATCCCTATAGCGACTAGAGCTTCAAGAGGTCTTCATGGATTTTTCGATCGGGGATTTGGCAAAGCGGACCGGCGTCAAGGTGCCGACCATCCGCTACTATGAAAAGGAAGGCCTTCTCGATGTGCCGCTGCGCACGGAGGGCAACCAGCGGCGCTACCGCGCGGCGGATCTGGACCGGCTCGGCTTTATCCGGCATTGCCGCGATCTCGGCCTGCCCATGCCGGCCATCCGCGACCTGATCGAACTGGGCCAGCATCCCGACAAGCCCTGCCGGGAAGCGGACCGGATCGCCGCCACCCAGCTGCAATCCGTGCGCGAGCGCATCGCCCATCTGAGGAAGCTCGAGGCGGAACTGGTGCGGATCGCCGCAAGTTGCCAGGGAGCGCATACCGTGACCGACTGCAACGTCCTCAAAGCCTTCGGCGATCACAGTCTCTGCCGGGACGATCACCATAAACCGATAAAGACCTAATCGGCGACCAGCGGCCGCGGCGCGGCCTCCTCGCCGAGAGCCTGGACCCTCACCACGCCCGACCGCCGTTCCAGCCGCAGGATCGACCAGCGTTTTTCAGGCAGGCGGCAGGATTGGCGGCCGAGGAGGCAGGGAATTTGCGGCACGTGCCGGTAATCCGGCCCGGCGAAAGTCTTTTGCGCAACGTCGTGACGCCCCCTGAGGTACCCCCGCAGCGTGTAATCGCTGATATACCAGACATCGCCCTCGCCAAGTTCCGCCATCGATGTCGGGCGGCCCTTCGGGAAGGTGCCTCCCCACGTCCAGGACAGGGCGCCGCCGGTTTGCTGGTCCAGAAAATGCTGGGCCATGGTCTCGTCGATGAAAACCCGCCGGCCTTCCGCGAGATCCTGACGATAAGCCGCTGTGACCACCTCCCGGTTTCCGATGTCTTGGGAAAAAAAATAGAAACTGAGGAAATTGGCGGAAAGGACCAGGAACACAGTGGCGAAGACCGCCGCCTTGGCACCGGCCCATCTATGCGAAAACGCGGCGTCCACGACCATCAGGAACACCATGGAAGCCGCCAGGTTGCGCACAAGCGCCTTGTCGTGCAGAAACGCCGCAAGAAGCTGGCCGGCGGCAAGGCTCAGGCAGACCGCGGAAGCGACCCGCGATTTGCGGAAAAGAAACGCGGCCGCACCAGCGTAAAGAAACGCGCGAATGACCGCCTCGCCATTCACCCCGCCGCCCGTCGAGCGGCCCGCATGATAGGTAAACTGCCGCAGAAATTCCGCAAACTCGAAATCGATGGAAACCGCGAACACGGTCAAGGCGATGGCAAGGGCGGCCCATCCCTCGACCATGATCCTGACGGGACCGGCCTGCCGGGACACCAGCCTCCAGGTTTCAAGCACAGCGATCGCGCCAAGACTCCAGGCGAAGAGCGCGGGTGCGGCAAGCGGCGCGATACCCAGGAGAGCCTTTCCAAAGATACCGGCCGCGGTGACCCGCTTCGCCCGAACCCGGTCTCCCGACACGGCCCTGACCGGCAACGGCAGGGATACGAGCAGGCCGAGCAGCCAGATCAGCGCGCCGCTCAACTCAAGCCGGAAGCCGGCAATCACATACATCGGTGCGAACAGAAGCGGTGTGAAGAGCGCCGCGAGCCGAAGGTTGAGTTTGAGGCAGAGGAGCACGAAGATCAGGCTGGTGAGCACGTAGCAGCCGAATTCGAAGAGCACGAGTGTCGCGGTTCCCGCACCCGCCACGGCAAAGAACCAGCCCGCGAAAACCAGATGAAGACGCGGCTGCAGATGATAGCTCTCCAGACCCGGAAACTGAACGGCCAGCAGGGGGTTCCAGTGCCGTCCGCCGGACGCGAATTCCAGTGCCCAGGGCACGAAGAACAGATCGTCCACATTGGCGATGGTCTGTTCCGGCCAAAAGAACACCAGCCCGCAGATCGCCGGCAGAAGCACTCCGGCAATGGCAATCAGCCAGGCCGGTGACAGCCCCAAAGATCCGCTTTTTTCCACCACCGTCTGTTTCATGGGGTCACCCGTGAATATCCCGGAGCCAAACCCATAAACACCATTTGCTGGAATATGCCGCCGTCCCGGATCTCCACTTTACGCCGGACTGGAGGGCAATGTGCAAATCTGTCAAGAAAACAGCCGCAGATCTTGTCGCTCAAGAGCCTGCGGCTGAAAATCTTCATCCTTCACCCGCAGCCCCGGCGCGGGCCGGTCCTCAGGAGTGGATCGACTTGAAGAAAGCGCCCAGGGCTGCTTCCTTGACGGATTCCGACATGGTCGGATGGGCATGGCAGGTCCGGGCAAGATCTTCGGAAGAGCCGCCGAATTCCATCAGCACGGCCGCTTCATGGATCATCTCGCCGGCTCCGAAGCCGAGAATATGCACACCCAGGACCTCGTCGGTCTTGGCGTCGGCCAGGACCTTGGCAAAGCCGTCGGTCTTGTTCATCGCGCGCGCGCGGCCGTTTGCGGAGAAGTTGAACTTGCCGGTCTTGTACTCGATGCCGGCGGCTTTCAGTTCCTCTTCGGTCTTGCCGACGGAGGCGACTTCCGGCTGGGTGTAGACGACGCCCGGAATGACATTGTAGTTCACATGGCCGGCCTGTCCCGACAAGATCTCGGCCAGCGCGACGCCTTCGTCCTCCGCCTTGTGCGCCAGCATCGGACCGGCGACGACGTCGCCGATGGCATAGATGCCGTCGACATTGGTCTTGTAGTGGGCGTCGATCTGAACGCGGCCGCGGTCATCCAGCGCCACACCGGCCGTATCCAGTCCCAGACCCTCGGTATAGGGACGGCGGCCGATGGCGACCAGAACGATGTCGGCTTCCAGAACTTCCTTGTCGCCGCCCTTGGCCGGCTCGACGGTGACCGCCAGACCCTTGCCCTTTTTCTCGACACCGGTGACCTTGGAGGAGAGCTTGAATTCCATGCCCTGCTTTTTCAGCATGCGCTGGAAGTTCTTGGAGACATCGCCGTCCATCGGCCCGAGGATCTTGTCCATGAATTCGACCACGGTGACCTGGGACCCGAGCCGGTTCCAGACCGAACCGAGTTCAAGACCGATCACGCCACCGCCGACGACAAGCAGCTTGCCCGGCACCTTTTCAAGGTCCAGCGCGCCGGTGGAGGAGACGATCAGTTTTTCATCGATTTCGACGCCCGGCAGCGGCATGACGTCGGAGCCCGTCGCGATGACGATGTTTTTGGTATCAAGAACCGTCGCCGCGCCGTCTTCTCCGGTAACCTCGACCTTGCCCTGGCCCAGGACCTTGCCCGTTCCGGTGTGCACGTCGATCTTGTTCTTTTTCATCAGGAAGGCGACGCCGCCGACATTGGCGTCGACCACATCGCTCTTGTGCTTCATCATCACCGGCAGGTCGAGCTTGGGTTTGGGCACCTTGACGCCGATCTGCTCAAAGCCGTGACCGGCTTCCTCGAACATTTCCGAAGCATGCAGCAGGGCCTTGGAGGGGATACAGCCGATATTCAGGCAGGTGCCGCCGAGCGTTGCGCGTTTTTCGACGACAGCCGTCTTCAGACCGAGCTGCGCGGCCTTGACCGCGCAAACATAGCCACCCGGGCCGGTTCCGATGATGACAAGATCATATTGGGACATGTTGGGCCGCCTTTGCCTCTTTAAGTGTGCGTCCAGGAATCTGGATCATGGTAGGATTGCCCGGCCTCCGGAAACATCCAGAATTGCGCCGGTCGTGTAACTTGAAAGGTCTGACATCAGCCAGACAATCGCATCGGCCACCTCTTCGGCGGAGCCCGCGCGTTTCATCGGCAGTCGGGACTGGAGCTCGGCCACCCTGTCGGGCGCGCCGCCCGAAGCGTGGATCTCCGTATCGATAATCCCCGGACGGACCGCGTTCACGCGGATCCCCTCCTGCGCGACTTCCAGCGCCAGTCCGACGGTCATGGTGTCGATCGCCCCTTTCGCCGCCGCGTAGTCGACATACTGGTTCGGCGAACCGAGCTTGGAGGCCGCCGAGCCGAGATTGACGATCGTCCCTCCTTTGCCGCCATGGCGGGTCGACATCCGCCGAACCGCCTCGCGGGCACACAGGAACGATCCGAAGACATTGATGGAGAACATCCGGGTCAGGCGCTCGAGAGACATTTCGTCGACGCGCCGCGAAAGATCGACAACACCCGCGTTGTTGACCAGACCCGTCAGGGTTCCGAGCCTGTCGGCTTCGCTGAACAGGTTCAGGACATCCGCCTCTTTGCCGACGTCGCCCTGGATTGCCACGGCCGAGCCGCCGGCAGCCCGGATTTCACCGACGAGTTTGTCGGCCGCGCCGGCATTTTGAGCGAAATTGACAAGCACTTTCCGGCCATTCGCCGCAAGCTTGCGGCAAACACTGGCCCCTATTCCGCGGCTTCCGCCGGTGACTATGACAATCTCTTCAGACATTCCGCCTCCGGTTGAGGCCGTTCATTCAGTTGAGGGGACGAAGCGTTTCCGATGCCTTGCCGGCCGCCCAGGTACCGGAAAGAGTTCCATCGGCGTTGATGGTGTAGAATACGGGATCGGATTCACCCCAGTCGATGACAAGCCTGTTGCCGGTAAGCGGTCCCTGACCGTGGAAAGTCTGGCCGGAGATCGTCCAGCGGAAGAAGGCCGTATCGCCCTTGACCGTGATGGTCACGCCGCCCTCGTAGCGGGTTCCGTTGGGGTTCAGCCCCTGGACGGAATAGGCGCCCTCGATCTGCGGAGCAAAGACGGCTTTGGGAGCCGCATGGGCCGGCGCCGGTGCGCCGCCCGTCAAGGGCATGGCCGCGAACACCGCACAGGCGCCCAGTATCAGCGCGCGCGCGTATGTCTTGCATCGTCGCGTGAAAGTCCGGTTTGCCAAGAGCGCCTCCCGTCGCATTATTGACCGGCCAAGGCCAGCCGCAGGCCGAAGCCGGCAAAGGCCGCGGCAACCGTCCGGCGCATCCACACCATGACCGTATCGCTGCGCAGAACCCTTTCGCCCACCAGCGAGGCGAATTGTCCGTAAATCACGAAGACCGCGAAGGTCATGGCCATGAAGACCCCGCCGAGGAACAGCATGTCGAGCGTCGGGTTGAGCGCTTGCGGGCTGACGAACTGCGGCAGGAAGGCGAGGAAGAACACGGTCAGTTTCGGATTGAGAATGTTGATCAGTAATCCGGTTCGCGCGGTCGCCACGTAACTTGCGCCCGCGCTCCTGTCGGCTTTCATGTCCAGCGGACCGTTGTCCTTCAAAGTCTGCCAGGCGAGATAAAGCAGATAGGCGACACCGGCATATTTGACCGCCTGAAACACCAGCGCGCTGGTATGCATCAGCGCCGCCAGACCGATGACGGAGGCCAGGATCGCCGGGATGATGCCGAGCGTGCAGCCGAAGGCGGCGGCGACAGATGCCTGCCGCCCCCTGCCGAGACCGACCGCCACCGTGTAGACGACACCGGTTCCGGGAACCAGCACCACAATCAGCGCGGTGATCAGAAAATCAAGGCTCATCTACCGGTTTCTCCAGGGTCTTTCCGGATCAGAGATCCAGAACCAGGCGCTGCGGATCTTCCAGGCTTTCCTTGACACGAACCAGGAAGGTCACCGCTTCCTTGCCGTCGACAACCCGGTGATCGTAGGAAAGCGCCAGATACATCATCGGCCGGATCACCACCTGACCGTTCACCGCCATCGGCCGCTCCTGGATCTTGTGCATGCCCAGAATGCCGGACTGCGGCGCGTTGAGGATGGGCGACGACATGAGCGAACCATACACCCCGCCGTTGGAGATGGTGAAGGTGCCGCCGGTCATGTCAGCCATGCCGAGTTTGCCGTCCCGGGCTTTCCTGCCGAGATTGCCGATTTCCTGTTCGATCTCGGCGATGGACATCTGGTCGGCATCGCGCACGACCGGAACCACCAGGCCCTTGTCGGTGCCGACGGCCACGCCGATGTGGCAGAAGTTCTTGTAGATGATGTCGGTGCCGTCGATCTCCGCATTGACCGCCGGGATATCCTTCAGGGCATGGGTCACCGCCTTGGTGAAGAAGCCCATGAAGCCCAGCTTGACGCCATGCTTCTTCTCGAACAGATCCTTGTACTGCTTGCGCAGTTCCATCACAGGGCCCATGTCCACCTCGTTGTAGGTGGTCAGCATGGCGGCGGTGTTCTGGGCGTCCTTGAGGCGGCGGGCGATGGTCTGGCGCAGCTTGGTCATGCGCACGCGTTCCTCGCGCGCCTCGTCCTGGGCCGCGACCGGACCGCGGGAAACCTGCGCCGGCGCAGGTGCGGAAGCGCTTGCCGTCGCGCCGGAGGCGATCGCTCCGATGACGTCGCCCTTCAGAACCTGCCCGCGCTTGCCGGACCCGGCGAGCTGACCGGAGGAAAGACTGTTTTCCGCCATCATCTTGGCGGCCGACGGAGCCGGAGGCATGGAAGAACCGGCGGATACGGCCTGAGCGGGTTGGGCCTGAGCAGGTTGGGCCGGCTTGCTTTCGGCCGGAGCCGCCGCGGCGCCTTCTCCCGAAGGATCGATCTGGCACAGCAGAACACCCGGTTCGACGGTGGAGCCGGTTTCAGCGGCGATCCTGACCACCTTGCCGGCGACCGGTGCCGGAACTTCCTGGGCCGCCTTGTCGGTTTCCAGTTCGACGAGCGTGTCGTCGGCCTTGACCATGTCGCCGACCTTGACGCTCCATTCACCGACTTCCGCCTCGGTGACTGATTCACCGGCGCTCGGCGTGACGACATCGACGAGTTCGGCCTTTTGAGATTTCGCTGCAGGCTTGCTTTCCGCCTTCGCAGGAGCGGCTTCGGCCTTGGGAGCGGCGGCAGCGCCCTCGGCGATCTGGCCCAGCAGCGCACCGACTTCGACCGTATCGCCTTCCTTCACCAGGATGCTTTCCAGAGTGCCCGCCGCCGGAGCGGGGACTTCCACGGTGACCTTGTCGGTTTCCAGTTCAACGAGCGGCTCGTCCTGCTGGACGGCCTCACCGGGTTTCTTGAACCACTGTGCGATCGTTGCTTCTGAAACGGATTCTCCCAGCGTGGGCACGCGAATTTCGGTTGCCATGGTCGCCTTCTCTTAAAATTACCTGGCCAGTTTTTGAAAGAGGGCCCGAAGGCCCTCTCAACGATTAGTTTCCAAGAGCCTCTTCGAGGAACGCCTGCAGTTGAGCCAGATGCGCGGACATCAGACCGGTTGCGGTCGAAGCCATGGCGGCACGGCCCGCATAGCGCGGACGCTTGTGCCTGGCGTCGATCTGTCCGAGTACCCATTCGATATAGGGCTCGACGGAGAACCAGCAGCCCATGTTCTGGGGTTCTTCCTGACACCAGACCATCTCGGCCTGCGGGAAGCGGGCAAGTTCGAGCATCAAGGCCTTTTTCGGGAACGGATAAGGCTGTTCGACACGCAGCAGGTAGACGTCGTTGATGCCGCGCTTTTCCCGCTCGTCGTAAAGATCGTAATAGACCTTGCCCGTGCACATGACGACGCGCTTGATCTTGTCGTCCGCAACCAGCTTGGTTTCCGAAGCGGGATTGTATTCCGCATCGTCCCACAGCAGCCTGTGGAAGGAGGAGTCCGGTCCGAATTCGGCGATCGTGGACACCGCCCGCTTGTGGCGCAGGAGGGACTTCGGCGTCATCAGGATCAGCGGCTTGCGTATTTCGCGGCGCAGCTGACGGCGCAGGATGTGGAAATAGTTTGCCGGGGTCGAGCAATTCGCGACCTGCATGTTGTCTTCCGCGCACATCTGCAGGAAGCGCTCCAGCCGCGCGGAAGAGTGTTCGGGCCCCTGGCCCTCATATCCATGCGGCAACAGGCAGACGAGGCCGGACATACGCAGCCACTTGCGTTCACCCGAGGAGATGAACTGGTCGAACAGCACCTGTGCCCCGTTGGCGAAATCGCCGAACTGGGCTTCCCAGAGGGTCAGGGCACGCGGCTCGGCCAGCGAATATCCGTATTCGAAGCCGAGCACCGCTTCTTCCGAAAGCATCGAGTTGATGACCTCGTAGCGCTGCTGCGTGCCCGGCGCGACGTTGTTCAGAGGAATGTAGCGGCTTTCATCCTCCTGGTCGTAAAGCACGGAATGGCGCTGCGAGAAGGTGCCGCGTTCGCAGTCCTGTCCCGACAGGCGCACCGGATGGCCTTCCTTCAGGAGCGAACCGAACGCCAGCGCCTCGGCCGTCGCCCAGTCGATGCCCTCGCCGGATTCGATCATGCGTTCGCGGTGCTTCATGAACCGGGCGATGGTGCGGTGGATGTTGAAACCCTCCGGCACACGGGTCAATGCGCGGCCGATCTCCTTGACTTCCTCAATCGGCAGTCCGGTCTGGCCACGGCGCGGATCGTCCTCGTTATCCGCGCGCTTCATGCCGGCCCACTTGCCGTCCAGCCAGTCGGCCTTGTTCGGCTTGAAGGCCTGGCCGGAATCGAACTCATCGTCCAGGTGCTTGCGCCAGTCGGCCTTCATCCGGTCGACTTCTTCCTGGCTGAGGACACCTTCCTTGATCAGGCGCTCGGAATAAAGCTGCAGGGTCGTCGCGTGTTTGCGGATCTTGCGGTACATGATCGGCTGCGTGAAGGCCGGCTCGTCGCCCTCGTTGTGGCCGAAACGCCGGTAGCAGATAATGTCGATGACCACCGGACGATGGAAGGTCTGCCGGAATTCAATCGCGATCTTGGCCGCGAACACCACGGCTTCCGGATCGTCGGCGTTGACGTGGAAGATCGGCGCTTCGATCACCTTCGCCATGTCGGACGGATAGGGAGAAGAGCGGGAAAAACGCGGATTGGTGGTGAAGCCGATCTGATTGTTGATGATCACATGGACCGAGCCGCCTGTGCGGTGGCCGCGCAGGGCCGACAGGCCGAAACATTCGGCAACGACGCCCTGGCCGGCAAAGGCCGCGTCGCCATGCAGAAGCAGCGGCAGAACCGTGCCGCGGTCGACTTCCGTGGTGTCGATGAATTTGCCGTCCTCGGCCGAGGAGAGCTGGTCCTGCTTCGCGCGGGCCTTGCCGAGCACCACCGGGTTGACGATTTCCAGATGCGAAGGGTTCGCCGTCAGCGACAGGTGTACGTTGTTGCCGTCGAAAGTCCGGTCGGAGGAAGCGCCGAGGTGATATTTCACATCGCCGGAGCCTTCCACATCGTCCGGCGCGGCGGAACCGCCCTTGAACTCGTGGAAGATGGCCCGGTGCGGCTTTCCCATCACCTGGGAGAGAACGTTCAGCCGGCCGCGGTGCGCCATGCCCAGAACGATATCCTTCAGACCCAGCTGGCCGCCGCGCTTGATGATCTGCTCAAGAGCCGGGATCAGCGCCTCGCCGCCGTCCAGGCCGAACCGCTTGGTGCCGGTGTATTTGACGTCCAGGAATTTTTCGAACCCCTCCGCCTCGACCAGCTTGTTCAGGATCGCCTTCTTGCCCTCGGCCGTGAATTCGACGTGCTTGTCCGGTCCCTCGATGCGTTCCTGAATCCAGGATTTGGCCGCCGGATCGGAAATATGCATGAATTCGACGCCGAGCGTCGAACAGTAGGTCCGCTTCAGGATATCCAGCATCTCGCGGATAGTGGCGTATTCGAGACCGAGAACATGATCGATGAAGATCTTGCGGTCCCAGTCGGTTTCCGTGAAGCCGTAGGAAGACGGGTGCAGTTCCTCGTGATCGCCCTTGCCGGCGAGCCCGAGCGGGTCGAGATCGGCATGGAGATGGCCGCGCATGCGGTAGGCGCGGATCATCATCAGGGCGCGGACGGAATCGCGGGTCGCCTGATGAACTTCCATTTCCGAAACAGGTTCGCCGCCGGCTTCGGCCTTCTTCTTCAGCTTTTCGCCAAGCTTCTGTTCGATCGGCGCCCAATTGCCGTCAAAGGCGTTGACGAGGTCGCCATTGGCCTCGATCGGCCAGTCCTTGCGTTTCCAGGTTGCTCCACGCGCTTCCTTCAGCACGGCTTCCTTCTCGTCCTGAAAGGACGCGAAGAAATCCCGCCACTCGGCTTCCACCGAGTTCGGATCCGTCTTGTACTGTGCGTAGAGGTCTTCGATATAGGCTGCGTTGGCGCCGTAAAGCAACGACGTCAGTGCGAATACGTTGTTCGCTTCCTGCCGTGCCATGTCCATCTAGCGGAGGGCTGCTCCGCCCTTTTTGTTATGGCGAGCCGTAATTGGCCCGCGGCCGGTTCCCTACAAAGACCGGTATATAAACACCGGCCCCCTCGAAAATCAGTTGCGGCACTGTTTTCGCGCCGCGACCCATCCTTCCATCATGCAGCAGGAAACGTAAACAGTTTACGTCCCCTGCCGCAAAGAATTCTTGGATATCAACCCTTCAAGACCCCGAGAAGCGTCTCGCCGAGCTTCGCGGGAGATGGCGACACCCTGATGCCGGCCTCTTCCATCGCAGCGATCTTGTCTTCCGCACCGCCCTTGCCGCCGGAAATCACCGCGCCTGCATGGCCCATGGTGCGGCCCGGAGGCGCGGTCCGTCCGGCGATGAAACCGGCCATAGGCTTCGAACGGCCCTTCTTCGCCTCATCCATCAGGAACTGGGCGGCCTCTTCTTCCGCGGAGCCGCCGATCTCGCCGATCATGATCATCGACTTGGTCTCGTCATCGGCCAGGAACATTTCCAGAATGTCGATGAATTCGGTGCCCTTGACCGGATCGCCGCCGATGCCGACGGCGGTCGTCTGGCCGAGACCTGCATTGGAGGTCTGGAAGACGGCCTCGTAGGTCAGCGTGCCGGAGCGTGAAACAACACCGACGGAGCCTTTCTTGAAGATGGAGCCCGGCATGATGCCGATCTTGCACTCTTCCGGCGTCAGGACGCCCGGACAGTTCGGGCCGAGCAGGCGGGAACTGGATTTATCCAGCCTTGCCTTGACCTTGATCATGTCGGCCACCGGGATGCCCTCGGTGATGCAGACGATGAACGGGATCTCCGCATCGATCGCCTCGATGATCGCGGCGCCCGCGCCTGCCGGCGGAACGTAGATCACGGAAGCGTCGGCGCCGGTTGCCTCCTTGGCTTCGCCCACGGTGGCGAAGATCGGCAGCTCGGCTGCGCCCTCGACGCCGGAGGACCAGGTCTCGCCACCCTTCTTGGGATGGACGCCGGCCACCATCTTGGTGCCGTAATATTCAAGTGCCTGTTCCGTGTGGAACGTGCCGGTCTTGCCGGTCAGGCCCTGAACGATGATTTTCGTGTCTCTATTGACGAGGATGGACATTCACGCGCCCTCCTTCACGGCTTTCACGATTTTCTGGGCGGCGTCGTCGAGATCGTCAGCGGCAATGACGTTCAGGCCGCTTTCGTTGATGATCTTCTTGCCGAGTTCCACGTTGGTGCCTTCCAGGCGGACAACGAGGGGAACCTGCAGGCCGACTTCCTTGACGGCCGCAACCACGCCTTCCGCGATCACGTCGCAGCGCATGATGCCGCCGAAGATGTTGACCAGGATGCCCTTTACCTTCGGATCGGAGGTGATGATCTTGAAGGCTGCCGTCACCTTCTCCTTGGAGGCACCGCCGCCGACATCGAGGAAGTTGGCCGGCTCGGCGCCATAGAGCTTGATGATGTCCATGGTCGCCATGGCCAGGCCGGCGCCGTTGACCATGCAGCCGATGTCGCCATCGAGGGCCACATAGGCGAGATCGTGTTTGGACGCCTCGATTTCCTTGGCGTCCTCCTCGGTCTCGTCGCGCAGGGCGAAGATGTCCTCGTGGCGGAAAAGCGCGTTGCCGTCGAAAGAGACCTTGGCGTCGAGCACGCGCAGACGGCCGTCCTTCATGACGATCAGCGGGTTGACTTCCAGAAGGCTCATGTCCTTTTCGACAAAGGCCTTGTGCAGGATCGGGAACAGCTTCATGCCGTCCTCGCGGGCGGCACCGGAAAGCTCAAGCGCATCGCAGAGCTTGCCCGCGTCCGCCGCGGTCACGCCGGTGTCCGGATCGATCGGCAGGGTGATGATCTTTTCCGGGGTCTCTTCGGCAACCGCCTCGATGTCCATGCCACCTTCGGTGGAGACGACGAAGGCCGGCCGGCCGACGGTGCGGTCGACCAGAATGGAGAGATAAAGCTCGCGCTCGATGTCGGCGCCGTCTTCGATATAGAGACGGTTGACGACCTTGCCCGCGTCACCGGTCTGCTTGGTGACCAGCGTATTGCCGAGCATGTCCTGCGCATGTGCCTTGACTTCATCCAGAGAGAAAGCCAGGCGGACACCGCCCTTGGCGTCGGCGGGAAGTTCCTTGAACTTGCCCTTGCCGCGGCCGCCGGCATGGATCTGGGACTTGACGACCCAGAGCGGGCCCGGAAGGCTCTTGGCAGCAGCTTCGGCTTCGTCGGCTGAAAAGATCGCAACGCCCTCGGCCACCGGTGCGCCGAATTCCTTCAGCACGGCCTTGGCCTGGTATTCATGAATATTCATGTGTCTCCCCCGTTGTCGGAGAACCGTTCCTCCATGGGGAAGGAACGGCCGCTATTCCATTGGACCGCCGCTTATGCCAGCGCCGGCTGAATTTTCTTGCAGGCCTCGACCAGACCGTTGACTGACGCAACGGACTTGTCGAAATTGCCTTTTTCGTCGCCGTGAAGGTCGATTTCGATGATGCGCTCGACACCGTCGGCACCGATCACGACCGGCACGCCGACATAGGTGTCCTTGAGGCCATACTGGCCGTCGAGGGCCGCGGCGCAAGGCATGACCCGCTTCTTGTCCTTGAGGTAGCTCTCCGCCATCGCGATGGCGGAAGCGGCCGGAGCGTAGAAGGCGGACCCTGTTTTCAAAAGACCGACGATTTCCGCGCCGCCGTCACGGGTGCGCTGGACAATCTCTTCCAGACGCTCGGCGGTGCACCAGCCCATCTTGACCAGATCGGGAAGCGGAATGCCGGCAACGGTGGAGTAGCGGGTCAGAGGCACCATGGTGTCGCCATGGCCGCCCAGGACAAAGGCGGTGACGTCTTCCACGGAGACATTGAATTCCTCCGCCAGGAAGTAGCGGAACCGCGAGCTGTCGAGAACGCCGGCCATGCCGACGACCTTGTTCTTCGGCAGGCCGGAGAATTTCTGCAGGGCCCAGACCATGGCGTCGAGCGGGTTGGTGATGCAGATGACGAAAGCGTTTGGCGCGTATTTGGAAATGCCGGCACCGACCTGTTCCATGACCTTCAGGTTGATTTCCAGAAGATCGTCGCGGCTCATGCCGGGCTTACGGGGTACACCCGCGGTGACGATGACCACGTCGGACCCTTCGATGGCCTCGTAGCTGTTGGCGCCCGCCAGTTTGGAGTCGAAGCCGTCGACCGGCGAGGATTCAGCCAGGTCGAGCGCCTTGCCCTGCGGAACGCCTTCCGCGATATCGAAGAGCACGATGTCTCCCAGTTCCTTCAAACCTACCAGATGTGCCAGCGTGCCGCCGATCTGACCGGAGCCGATCAAGGCAATTTTGTTCCGCGCCATTTTAAAGTTTCCCTTTACGTAAGATGGAACTCCATGCCATCCGCCGATGACTGACGATGGCACTACTCCCTTTGCCGCGCCCGCGCAACCTCGCCAAAAGATTATTGCGCGCTGCCCGGCAAAAATTCTCATATCTTCCCGCCCGCATACATGCCCTATAGGGAATATATACCTATGCGCGGGTTTCCGGTCGTTCTCCCGCGAGGTAGGCCTCGGACCGCATTTCGATCAACCGGGATGACGTCCTGTCAAATTCGAACGCTTCGGTTCCGTCGTCCGAGGTGTAGAGATTCTGGGGCTCGGCTTGCGCCGAGACGATCAGCTTGACGCCGTTGTCGTAGAACGTGTCGATCAGGATAATGAAGCGCTTGGCCTCGTTGCGCCGGGCTTTCGACATGACCGGCACGTTGTCCAGGAACACGGTGCTGAACGCATGAACGATGCGCAGATAGTCGCTCGCTCCAAGCGGCTGCATGCACAGGTCGTCGAAGGTGAACCGCGCCGCGCCGGCGGCCACACAGGGAACGGCAATCCTGCGCCCCTTGTTCTCCAGTTCCGCGGTATGCGGCCTCATGCCGTGGGTCAGCTTCGTCCAGATCTCGTCCATCCGCGCATCGGCCGTCTCGCCGAGGGGGGTGATGTAGACCGGGGCGCCGGCAAGCTTTTCCAGACGGTAGTCGGTCGGCGAATCCAGATGAAGGATCTCGACCCTGGTGGTCAGCATCTGGACGAAAGGCTGAAACAGCTGGTGGTTGAGGCCGTCCTTGTAAAGTTTCGACGGCTCGACATTCGAAGTCGCCACCACGATCACACCCTTTTCGAAAAGCTGGGTGAACAGGCGGCCGAGGATCATGGCGTCCGCGATGTCGGTAACGGAAAACTCGTCGAAGAGCAGCAGCCGGGTTTCCTCGGAGATCTGCTCGGCGACGGGCGGGATCGGATCGTCGCCCTTCACCTCACCGCGCTTGTGCGCCTGGCGGTGGGCGTGAATGCGCTCATGCACGTCGGTCATGAATTCGTGAAAATGCACCCGGCGTTTGCGGCGGATCACCGTGACCTCGTAAAAGAGGTCCATCAGCATTGTTTTGCCGCGTCCGACGCCGCCCCACATATAGAGCCCCTGCACCGCCGACCAGAGCTGGTTCTTCTTGTTGGCGAACAGCCAGCCGAGCGAGCTTTTCTTCGACGCGAGCCGGGTTTCCGCCAGGCGGGTGTTGAGGAGATCGAGCTGGCGCACCGCCTGCCGCTGGACAGGGTCTTCCGAAATCTCGCCGGATGCGATCAGCGCGTCGTAGCGGGCGCTCATCGCGCGGTTGACCGGCAGTTCCATCTTCAACGGCGATACTCCCTCCATGAGAACTCATGGGGTCGCGAGTTAATCCAGATGCACGGCGGAATAAGGTCAAAACGCCGCAGATGCAAGTCATGATATGGTCGAAGACGCCTGCCGGGGGCCGAAGCACCGGTTTTAACCGGTTGAAACGCAAGGTGTTCAGCCGAGCGGGCGGTAAACGCTGTTTCACGGTCTAATTCCGGATCGAGAACAGCTCCTCATCCACACCGCTCACAAGTCTCGATATCTCTTCATGCAAGCGGGCCCCGAATGCCTGAGCGAGCCTCGATGCCGGACGGTTCGCCGGCGTCATCACCGACATATTGAGAAAAAGGCCGGGACTGAACGGTCTGAAGGTCACGGCGCTCCTGTCACCGAAAATCCTGGCGTGGCTGACGGCGCTCAGGCTTTCGCAGATCGTGTAACAACGGCCCTGGGCGACGAGCTGCAGCGCGGGGAGAAATGTCCTGAGTTCGAATCTCTGCCTCAGGCGAGCACCGGCGTCCTCGAACGCCTTGCGTATCTGAACGCTGATCAGGTGCTCCTTGAAAAGCACGGCCATCGGCTTGTCGTCGAGATCCTTCGGTGTGATCACCGATTTCCGCGCCAACGGATCCCCTTCCGGCATTGCGCAAACGCAGGGAAAGGCGAAATCTTCCGTGCGGATTGTACTGCGCGGTTCCGGCGTTTCCGCGAAGCCGACATCATACTGCTGAGAGGCGATCCATTCCGCGACGACCGGCGAAGAACGCATCATGAGGGACACTTCGATGCCGGATTTGTCCTGAGTGAAGTCGCCAACGACCCTCGGCAGGAAATAGTTGGAGGCCGCCGGATTGCAGGCGATCTTTAGCTTGCCTTTGTCGAGATTTCCAATTTCCTGCAGGATCTGCGCGGACTGGTTCATGCGCTTGATCATGAACTCCGCTTCTTCCATGAAATAATAGGCTTCCGGCCTGGGGACCAGCCGCCGTCTTTCGCGTTCGAAGAGCGGAAAACCTATCTCCCTTTCCAGTCCCGAGATCATTGCGCTGATTGCCGGCTGGGTCCGGCCGAGCGTCCGGCCCGCCTCGGATACCGAGCCGGTTCGCATCACTTCGACAAACGTCTGGAGTTGGCGGAAGGACAGGTTCATGTGAATTCCATAAAGTCACTCTATCAAAATAGCAATATTTCCGATTTGTATTTATGTGTTGGCGAGCTCTAAACTCGCGAAAAATACGCAATGGCCTGTCAAAAGGCCGACGACCGTTGGGGAACAACTTTGGAAAAATTCGCACAGTGGCTGCTCACGGCATTAATATGCTGTGTGGCGCTTGGCCAGTTTGTTCAGGTTATTACGCGCTATGTCCTTCAGGTCCCGGTCATGGGCCTGGAAGAGACGATCCTGTTTCCGACCCTTTGGCTCTACATTCTCGGCGCGGTCAACGCGTCACGCGAAAACACGCACATTCGCGCGAATGTACTGGAGATCTTTCTCAAGACCGAACGCCAGCACACGATCCTTGCGATCATCGGTGAGATCATCAGTCTCGCAGTCGGTCTGTGGCTGTTGTACTGGGCCTGGGATTACACCGGATACGCCTGGCGCGTCTGGCGGGAAAGTCCGACCCTTTATATTCCCACCTTCTATGCCGACATCGCCCTGGTCACCGGCCTTTTCCTGATGATGGTCTACACGACCCTTTATCTTCTGGGCCATATCAGGACCCTGGTGAACGGAGGCGCACGATGATCGATATCGCGCTTCTGGCCATTGCGCTCCTGGTCGTCACACTCACATTCGGAGTGCCGCTTCCCTGGTGCTTCGGCGCCGCCCTGATGACGATGTATTTCATCGGCGACGTCACCATGAAAGGCATGGTCCTCTGGGGGTTCCAGCAGCTCGGCAATCCGGTCCTGCTTGCAATTCCCCTGTTTGTACTGGCCGGCACCATCATGTCGGAAAGCGGCATCGCCGCCTCGCTGCTCAGGTTTGTCAACGCCTTCGTCGGCCATGTGCGCGGCGGGCTCGGCGTGGTGGCGGCTGTCACCTGCGCGGTCATCGGCGCAATCTCCGGTTCGGGTCTCACCGGTGTCTCGGCGATCGGCCCACTGCTCATTCCGGAGATGGAAAAACGCGGTTATCCGCGCGCCTATGCCACCGCGCTGATTTCAAACTCGTCCATACTCGGTCTCCTCATTCCACCATCGGCAACCATGATCCTCTATGGCTGGGTCACCGATACCTCGATTGCCGCCTGTTTCCTGGCAACGCTCGGTCCGGGCCTGCTCATCATGTTCAATTTTTCGGTGGTGAACCTGTGGATGGCACGCAAGTTCAACCTTGTGCTGGACAAAAAGCCGACCGCCGCCGAACTTACCGGAGAAGTGGCCAGACGAGGCATCCACGCCTTTCCGGCGCTGCTCATGCCGGTCATCATCCTTGGCGGCATCTACGGCGGTATCATGACACCGACGGAGTCCGCGGCGGTGGCGGTGATCTATGCGATCCCCGTCGGGTTCCTGATCTATCGCGGCCTGCGGCTCGACAATTTCCTTGCTGCAGGCAAGAACGCGGCCACGGCTGTCGGCGCCATCATGCTGATGATCCTGTTTTCGATGATCCTCGGCCGGATGTTCATCTACGAAGGCATTCCGCAACAGCTGGTCAGCGTGATTTTCGGTATCACCGAAGACAAGGTCATATTGCTGATCCTGATCAACATCCTGCTGTTTCTGGTGGGGATGGTGGTCAATGACGCGACAGCCATCCTGCTTGTCGCACCGCTTCTGCTGCCTCTGATGCAGGCGCTTGACGTGAGCCCGGTGCAGTTTGCCGCGATCATGGGTGTGAATACCGCCATGGGCGGCGTGACCCCGCCCTATGCGTCCATCCTCTATCTCGGCGCCCGGATCGGCAACGTCAAGGTCACCCAGGTCATACCTCCCGCCATGCTCCTGATCCTGTTCGGCTATGTCCCGGTGGTCTTCCTGACCTCCTTCTGGCCGGACCTCTCGCTCTACCTGCCACGACTGTTCGGCTACTGAACCGCTTCGTCAAGAAAGAACGGAACGCCGAACCACAAAACCAGAAAGGGAAATATCATGAAGATACTTTTGGGAGCGACTGCCGTCGCCGCCGTTGTCGGCCTCGCCTGCACTGCCCAGGCCGCGGAATTCAAGATGAGCCACGTCCGTCCTCAGGGAGCGACGATCGATGTCGAGCTGAAGGACTTCGCCAAGTCCGTCAAGGACGCAACGGGTGGCGATATCGACATTCAGATTTTCGCCGCCTCCGCGCTTGGCGACTACACCGTCGTCCAGGAAGCCGTCTCCGTCGGCGCCATCGATATGGCCACCCAGCCAGCTGCCACGGGCACGGACCGGCAGATGCAGATTGCGTCCTTCCCATACCTTGCCACCAACTGGAACGAGGCACGCAAGATCTACGGTCCTGATGGCATCCTTCATTCGACCATGGCCGAGCTTTATGCCAAGCAGGACATAACGATGTTGGCAGCTTATCCCGTTTACTTCGGTGGAATCTCGCTTAATCGCGACCCGGTCGATCCGGGAGATCCGTCGAAATCGAATGGCATCAAGGTACGCGTTCCCGGCATCAAGAGCTTCCAGCTCACCGGTGAGGCGCTCGGATACATTCCCGCGCCGATCCCGTTTTCCGAGGCATTCACCGCCATCCAGACAGGGGTGGTCGACGGCGTCATCGGCTCGGGAGCAGAGGGTTACTACGCGTCCTTCCGCGATGTGACCAAGAGCTACATTCCGGCCAACACGCATTTTGAAGTCTGGTTCATGATCATTTCCAACGAGTCGCTGGCCTCCCTCGACGCGGAAGACCAGGAGACCCTGAAAAAGGCGGCCGCGGACTTCGAGGCCCAGCGCTGGATCGTTGCGGAGGAAGACCAGGGCAAGTGGGAAAAACGCCTTGCCGACGAACTGGGCACCAATGTCGTCGAACTGACCGACGCACAGCTTGCCGCCATGGGCGCCAAGGTTCGCCAGGACGTCTGGCGCAGGTGCTCGCCGACATCGATGCGGAATGGGGCCAGCACATCCTGGACAAGGCCCGGAACTAAGCATCCTGCGTTCAATCGAACGCGGACAATATGCTTCCAAGGGCCACCGCCCGGCCGGCAACAGGTTTGCCGGCCGGAATTTCAAGCGCATGCGTGAGACACATCATGGAATCGGACTACGCCATCATCGGTGGGGGAGTTGTCGGGCTCTCCGTCGCCTGGGGGCTGCTCAAGCGGGGCAGATCCGTGACGGTCATCGATGGCGATGACGGAAGCTTCAGAGCTTCCCGGGGAAATTTCGGACTGGTATGGGTCCAGTCCAAGGGCATGAACCAGCCGCGCTATGCGCAATGGTCCCAGCAGTCGGTAAAGGCGTGGCGCGCATTCTCCGACGAGCTTCGCGGCAACACCGGTTACGACGTCGGCCTCGAACAAAACGGCGGATACGACTTCCATTTCTCCGAGGAGACGCTCGCCGAAACCGTCCGGAAATACGAAACGCTGAAAGCGAAACTGAACGGCGACTATCCGTATGAGATCCTTGGACACAACGAGTTGCGCAGGGAAGAGCCCGAGATCGGTCCGAAGGTCATTGGAGCGATCCTTCATCATCAGGACGGTCATGCCAATCCGCTGAAGCTGCTCAAGGCGCTGGCGGACGATGTGCGCCGTCTCGGTGGCCGCATCCTCAACGACAAGACCGTGAAGTCGGTCAGCCGGACTGGAAGCTTCAAGCTTGAATGCAGTGACGGAACGACGGTCGAGGCCGCAAAAACCGTTCTTTCGGCCGGCCTCGGCGCAACCGAACTCGGGCCGAATATGGGCTTCAAGGCTCCGATACGCCCGCAGCGCGGACAGGTTCTGATTACCGAGAAGCTTCCAAGGATCATGAACCGGCCGTCACTGATTGCGCGTCAGGTCGAGGAAGGAGGGGTCCAGATCGGTGCGACGAACGAAGAAGTCGGATTTGACGACACGGTCACTTTGGAAGGTCTTGCCGGCCTCGCCGAAACAGCCATTGAAACCTATCCCGTGCTGGGCAAGGCACAGCTTGTGCGCAGTTGGGGCGCATTGCGGGTCCTGTCCCCGGACGGACTGCCAATCTACCAGAAAAGCACGGAAATGCCCGGTGCCTATCTGGTGACCTGCCACAGCGGCATCACGCTGGCCGCAGCACATGCGCGTTTCATTCCGGAGTGGCTGGAGGAAACTCCGGATGCTCCCGATCTGGAGGTGTTCAATGAAGACCGCTTCGCAATTGCGTAAGCTTGCCGACGGCAGTCGACTGGTCCGCGTGACCTTTGCCGGAACCGATTTTCAGCTTCGTGAGGGCGGCAACCTTGCGGCGGAGATGCTTGCCGCGGGCATAGGCCCCTTTCGCTACACGCCCGTTTCCGGCGCACCCCGCAATCCCTACTGCATGATGGGCGCCTGCTTCGATTGCCTGGTCGAGATCGACGGCGTCATCCGCCAGGCCTGCATGATGGAGGTGCGGGAGGGGCTGAGTATCTCAAGGCCTGCTGCCGGGGAGGCCGAGCATGACTGAAGCGGATCTCGTTGTGATCGGTGCGGGTCCAGCCGGAATGTCGGCCGCCCGCGCCGCTGCTGATGCAGGTCTTTCCGTGGTATTGCTGGATGAGCAGAGAAAGGCCGGGGGGCAGATCTACCGGGACGTGGTGCGTGCCGCGAAGGTGCGCGCCGATATCCTCGGACCGGACTTCCACAAGGGCCTGGAGTTGGTCCACGCTCTCCGGCATGCGAACATCCATCACATCACAGGCGCGACGGTCTGGCAGATCGAGCGGAACACCCGTGTCGCCTACACTGTCGAAGGCGCAGCTTCCTTCGTCACCGGGAAGTGCCTGCTGATTGCCACCGGCGCTCTGGAACGGCCGATACCCGTGCCCGGCTGGACCCTGCCCGGTGCAATGACCGCGGGCGCCGCGCAGATCCTGCTCAAGCAGTCCGGCATGCTCGTCGAAAACGCGGTCCTCGCCGGCTGCGGGCCGCTGCTTTATCTCGTTGCGGCGCAGATGTGCCGGGCCGGCACGCCGCCGCAGGCCCTCGTTGAGACCCAGTCGACGGCGAATATCCTTGCCGCCGTCCTGCACCACGGGATGGGAGCCATACAGGGCTGGCGCCAGCTTGCAAAAGGGCTTGGCCTGTTGTCGGAGCTTCGCTCATCCGGCGTGAAGCGTTTCACCGGTGCCTCCGCAATTGCGATCGAAGGGTCGGAACATGTCGAGGCCATCCGCTTCACAGCCAGGGGGCGGCGGCAGCGAGTGGAATGCTCCACGGTGCTCCTGCATCACGGCGTCGTTGCCAATACGCAGACTGCCCGGTCGATAGGCGTACCGCATCATTGGGACGAACTGCAGCGCGCTTTCGTTCCGGAAAAGAACAAATGGGGCCGCACAGTTCACCCGCAAGTCTACATAGCCGGCGACGGCGCCGGTATCGGTGGTGCCGACGCGGCTGCAATCACAGGCCGGATTGCGGCCCTGGCGATAGCAGGCGAGCTTGGAGCGATAACGCAGGCGGAACGCGACGCGGCTGCCCTGCCCTTGCGCCGCGATTTGCGGAGAGAACTGGCTGCGCGCCCGTTCATCGACCGGGCCTATCCACCCTATGGCGGCGCCCTGTCACCGGCGGACGAAACCATTATCTGCCGCTGCGAGGAAGTCACCGCCGGCGACATCAGGAAATACGCGAAAATAGGCTGCCGCGGTCCGAACCAGACAAAGGCGTTCGGACGGCCGGGCATGGGCCCCTGCCAGGGACGCTACTGCGGACTGACGGTGACCGAACTGCTCGCGGCGGCCAATGGACTGTCCCCCCAGGACACCGGTTATTATCGGATCCGCCCGCCCATAAAACCTGTCACCCTTGGTGAACTGGCGGGGCTGGCCAAACAGATTGAAGATGAAAAGGAAACTGCCCAATGATCGAGCGCCTCGAAACCGGCACGCGTATGAGCAAGATCGTCAAGCACAATGGTGCCGCCTATCTCTGCGGTCAGGTCGGAGACGGCCAGAGCGTCGCGGAGCAGACGCGCGACTGCCTGTCGCGGATTGACGCGTTGCTGAAAAAGGCAGGATCGTCTCGCACCCAGATCCTGCAGGCCATCGTCTGGCTTGCCGATATATCGGATTTCGATGAGATGAATTCGGTCTGGGACGCCTGGGTCCCGGAAGGACACGCCCCGGCCAGAGCCTGCGGGGAGGCGAAGCTAGCGCGTTCAGATCTCAAGGTAGAGATCATCGTTACCGCGGCGTATCCGGCCTGAGCGGACACAACCGCTCTTCACCCGGACGGAGCCCGCTGCAACGGCTCTCGCGCTTCAGGTCCGGTCCTTTTCTCCGTTTCTTGCGGAAACAAAAAACGACGCAAAACCAACGGGAATTTCAGCGCTACATCAACACCGATTTACGGCCGTTCTGCAGTTCCTGGATATAGAGCAGCTGGGCGACGAGATGGCATTCGTCCGTGTCGTCAAGATTGGCCTTGCGGCCGCGGCCGTCGGTCAGCAGCCAGGCATTGCCGGGCTTGACGACATCGCATTCGATCGGCGCCTTGGGGTCGAAGCCGGCTTTTTCCAGAAGCGCGGCACCGAAGCCGCTATCGTCGCTATTTTCCTGGCCCGTAGTACGCAGGCGCAGGCTCCGGTAGACCTGCTGGACGGAGCGGGCCGCGACAAGGGCCGTGACGATGTCATCGCCGTCCATGGCCGCGAACCGCAGCACACCGGCGTCCGAGGGAATGGCAGCGCTCGAGCACGGGGTTCTTTGAACGTCGCCGAGCGTGGTCCATTCGGAGCGGAGCGTCACCGTGGTCGGCTGCCGCAGTGCCGCCAGTTCCTTCGCCAGGCGCTTTTCCGCAAGGCGCTGGGGATTTCTAACGGTTTGCTCTGACCGGGCCGATTGACCGGCGATCACCGTGCCGCCGATCCTGAGGCGGCGAAAGACGATCACGTCGCGCATCAGATCCGTGCGCTCTACCCGCCAGCCGGCGTCGAGCCAGGCATTCTGATGAACCAGACTGCCACCGGAATTGGCCCACCAGGTGCGATGTTCCCGGGCGCTTTTGGGAAGGGAGGTCCCGATAATCTGTTCGACCTCATTCAGCTTCGCAGCCCAGACGACATCCACCAGACGCGCCAGATGTTCCCGCAGTGGTTCGTATTTCGACATTTGCACAGCCTTTCCGATAGCTGTTCAAAATGTACACTCATAGCGGGCATTGTCCAGTAAAAAATACCGATGATTGTTAACGGTAGAGGGAGATCGGAGATCCGGTGGAAGTCTGCCCGTCAAACCGCCCGGGAGCGCTGGAATAGAGCTGTGCGACGATCAGTCCGGTTCCGTCTTTCAGGACCACCTGATTGCCGTTCAGGTCCCAGGCGGCAATGCCTGTCAGCGCAGGTGTCGCACAACCTCTGGTATTCGCGCGGTAACCGCCGGACCATGTCGTCAGGGTCATGAAGGCCTTGCAATTTTCGCCCGCGGACGACAGTTCCCAGCCGCCGAGAAGATCCGTCCTGCCGATGTCCTGGGCGCCGGACGGCGCGGCAACCGGGTTGCTGGCAAGATCGGCCGGGGCCGCGGCCGGATCCAGTCCGGCGGTCGCGACCGGCGGTGCATTGGGATCGAGCGGGGCAAGAGACCCGGAGCCGACCGGCGTGGTCGGGGTCGCCGGCAACGGCGCGGCGTAATTCCGCCCTCCGGAGAACCGCTGGCATCCGGCGGCCAGGACTACCAGTCCCACGACTAAAACAAGTTTTCCCGCGCGCATCATGACGAATCAGTCCCTCACCTTTCGGCCTACAATGAATGCATCCTTAGCCCAGAATTTGTCGAAAATCCAAAATCCCGGGACTTTGTCCAGTGGAACCGGTCTTTTCAATCATCTTCAAGGGCATGATCCAAAGTATCATGCCACCTTTGCGATGGGAGACCGGCCCAGGAACCGGGGCGGCTCGACCAGACGATCAATGGCCTTTTTGATGTGGATGAAATAATCCGCGCAGACGCTGAACGTCCCGGGAAAGGGCGGTTTCCGGGCAATGCTCCACCAATGACTGGAGGTTGTGGCCTTCCAGTGCGCCGGCAGCGCGATCGCGGCCATTTCGGCAAGATAAATCACCCTGTCCGGCACAACCGCATGCGGCATCAGAAAAATGTCGACCGGTTTCGGCGCGAGCCCCCGGGCGTCGATACCTTCCGCGCGCAACAGCCTGTGAACATAGCGGTTCAGGCGGTCCGTCGGTTCCAGCCCCGCGGAAAACGCCCGCACCAGCCCGTTTCCCCTGAAATTCAGATAGGCTTCCGCCAGCAGCCCCAGCAAGCTGTTGTCCGGGCACAGAAACAGGATTGTGGTCTTTGACACGGGAGCATCCTTCATGAAATCGCCGGGAACAGCGTTCTCAGCCCGACAGGGGACAGACCTGGATTGAAAATCGCTTTCGGCGTCATCTACACTTATGGAGGGAAATCTTTATGACGAAACGGCGGCGATCGGGAATTTGATGAGGATTTCCTCCAAGCGCATTTACAAGATCCCAATGCGGCGAAATCATCTCCTTGCATATGGGGACTTCGACCCCGATCTCTGTCAGGATGCGAAACCCGCCGGTCCGCTTTCACCGGCTGTCCCGACCTGAGGAAAGACTTCATGCCGTTTGCTCTCTGGTGTGTGCTGATTGCCGCCATCCTGCCTGTCCTGTCGGTGTTTCCCGCCAAACTGGGCAAGGACTACGACAATGCCAACCCAAGGGACCAGGACTATTGGCGGCAGGGCTTCCGGGCGCGGGCGCAAGGCGCGCAGGCAAATGGATTTGAAGCCTTCCCGTTTTTCGCCGTTGCCGTATTCGTCGCGATGAGCCAGGGGGGAGACCCGGCCTGGATAGACCGTCTTGCCGTCCTGTTCATCGCGCTCAGGCTGATCTACATTGCCTGTTACTGGGCCGACCGGGCCAATCCGCGTTCGCTCGCCTGGGCAGCGTCCTTCCTGACAATCGTGGCGTTGTTCACCAGTTCCCTGTGGAGCTGAGGAGCGCTCCGGGGCCCGGCGAAACCCGAAATAGTCCAACGAGCATTTGCACCAAAGAGCCGATTTCGTTAACGATGCAAAAGAGTAATGTGGTTTTTCGGTAGGCAGAGGTACATTGTGCGGACGACAGATCAGACGACGGACACCCTGTCTTCGCGCCACCAGTCAGCGGTGAAGCGGCAGCTTGCCGAACGTCATATTGTCGATACCCTGATCGCAGAACGCGGAAAACTGGTGATGGCGAGCCCATGGTGGCCGTTCATCAGACCCGTCGCGCATAACTTTTTACGCTACAAGTCCGCGGTCAGCATGGCCGATACGATCGCCCCGATGGATGCGCTCGACGTTTTTGCCCATTTGAGCGACCTTTTGAAGCTGAACGTCACGACGCTCGGTCTTGACCGCGTGCCGAGCGAGGGCCCCGTCGTACTGGTCTCCAACCATCCGACAGGCATCGCCGACGGTATCGTTCTCTATGATGCGATCAAGGCCCGGCGCGACGATCTGGCGATATTCGCCAATCGCGATGCCATCCGCATCAATCCGCGCCTTGCCGAGATGATTATCCCGGTCGAATGGCGGGCGGATTTCAAGAGCCGGGAAAAGTCCAAGGAAACGCTGAAGATCGCTTCCTCCGCCTTCACCAAGGAACGGGTGGTGGTGCTGTTTCCTTCCGGCCGGCTTGCCTACTGGCACGGCGGCAAGCTGACCGAACGCCCGTGGATGAGTTCCGCCCTGGCGCTCGCCCGCAAGAACAAGGCGCCGGTCATTCCGATGCATATGGGCGGGCGCAATTCCGGCCTTTTCTATTTCCTCGCCCGGGTATCGACCGAATTGCGCGACATGACCGTCTTCAACGAGCTGCTCAACAAGAAACACGCCAAATTCAACGTGCATTTCGGCAAGCCCATCCGGCCGGAACGGCTTCAGGGCGACCTCGGCGAGCTGACGGAACAGATGCGCGTCCATTGCGCCGAAACCCTGGCCAGCGATCCGGACGCGGAATTTTAAAGGCAATTTCCAGAAAAGTTTTCCCTGGCAAAGACCGGGGTCATCCACAGGTGCAGATTGCCCTTCCGGCGCGAATAGGACATGGTTCGGGAAACTCAAAGGAACCCGCTGCCCCATGTCTGTTTCGCCCGCGGCCGCCGCGGATGAAGTTGCTCCACTTCAACATCCCGCCGCTCCGCAGATCCGCGCGGAGCCGAAGCCGCTCGCGGTTTTGCAAAAGGTCTTCGGATACAGCAGCTTTCGCGGCAAGCAACAGGCCGTCATCGACACTCTGGTCGACGGCAAGGACGCGGTCGTGCTGTTCCCGACCGGGGCCGGCAAATCCCTGTGCTTCCAGATTCCGGCGCTTTGCCGGCGCGGCGTCGGCATCGTCGTTTCGCCGCTGATCGCGCTGATGAAGGATCAGGTCGGAGCGCTCAAGGCTGCCGGTGTCAATGCCGCCGCCATGAATTCGACGCTGTCTCCTGAAGATCAGGCCGCCCTGCGCGCGGAGCTGCAGCGCGGGGAGATCGACCTGCTCTACGTGACGCCCGAACGGCTGAGCATCGAGGCTTTCCGCAGATTTCTCGACACGCTTGAAATTTCCCTTTTCGCCATCGACGAGGCCCATTGCGTCAGCCAGTGGGGCCATGATTTCCGACCGGAATATCTGTCGCTGTCCTGCCTTTCGGAACGCTATCCGGGCGTGCCAAGGGTTGCCCTGACGGCGACGGCGGATCCGCACACACAAAAGGACATCCTGGCGCGGCTGCAGCTTGAGGACGCCGAGGTCTTCTCCACCAGTTTCGACCGTCCGAACATCCGCTACGAAATCGTCGAACGCACCAACCAGCGTCAGCAGCTTCTGGATTTCCTGAAGAAGCACGAAAACGAAAGCGGCATCGTCTACTGCCTGTCACGGGCCAAGGTCGAAGACATCGCCGCGTGGCTGACGGAAAAGGGCATACGGGCCCTTCCCTACCACGCGCGGCTGCCGGCGGAACAAAGGTCGGCCAATCAGGACGCCTTCCTGCTGGAGGAAGATCTGTGCCTGGTGGCCACCGTCGCCTTCGGCATGGGGATCGACAAGCCGGACGTGCGCTATGTCGCCCATCTGGATCTGCCTTCCTCCGTCGAGGCCTATTACCAGGAAACGGGACGGGCCGGCCGGGATGGCGCCCCGGCCGAAGCCTTCATGGCCTATGGCATGGCCGATCTGGTGCAGCGGCGGCGCATGATTGCCGAAGGCGATGCACCGGACGAGGTCAAACGCGCCGAAAACGCCAAGCTCAACGCCTTGCTGGGCATTTGCGAAACCTCGGGCTGCCGGCGCCAGGCACTGCTGGCCCATTTCGGCGAAACCTACCCGAAGCCTTGCGGCAATTGCGACACCTGCCTGTCGCCGGTGGAGACATGGGACGGGACGGAAGCGGCTCAAAAGCTGATGTCGGCCATCTACCGCACCGGTCAGCGCTTCGGAACCGGCCATGTCATCGACGTGCTGCTCGGCAAGAGCAACGAGAAGACGACCCGCTTCGGCCATGACAACCTGTCCGTCTTCGGCATCGGCGCGGAGTTGCCGCAGAAGACCTGGCAGTCCATTGCCCGACAGATTGTCGCCGCCGGGTTTGTCGATGTCGACCATACTCAATTCGGTGCGCTGGTGCTGACGGAAAAAGCCCGGTCCGTGCTGCGCGGCGAGGAAACACTTGCCTTGCGCAAGGACCGCAACGCCGCGGGTCTGAAAAAGACCCGCACCTCCCGCACGGGCTCGGTCGCGGATGACCTCGACAATGAAGACAAGCTTCTGTTCGAGCGGTTGCGCCGGCTCAGGACCCAGATCGCACGCGATCAGAAAGTGCCCTCCTACGTGGTGTTCCCGGATGCCACCCTGGCCGGCATCGCGTCCGCGCGTCCGGTGACGAAGGATGCGCTGCTTTCTGTGTCCGGCGTCGGCCAGTCGAAGCTGGAGAAATACGGCGAGGCCTTCCTCGATCTCGTCGAGGCTTTCGAAGCAGGCGTTTGAAGATTGTTAACCTTAACGAAGCATTGACCCTTTTCGCGATATGAAAGATTCGGGCTGATCTTTTCGCGGGGGTTTACAAATGCGCTTCCTACCTATTCTCGGATTGTTTCTTCTTGGTTCTACTTCGTCCTCCCTGGCTGCGGATGCACCTGCGGTCGCGTTCGGAACCGTGGAAAACCTCCGCCTCGAGCGCTCCGACTGGTCGGGCTTCAGCGGCGTCCTTTTTGCCGGAGGCGCGTTTCTGAACGTTTCGGGAACCGCGGAGTCCACATATAATACCAATAAAGAGAGCAATTTTGAGCGGTCCGGGACATTCGGCGGTTCGATCGGCTACGATCACCAGTTCAACCAGTTGGTTCTGGGCGCTCATCTGGAGGGCATGGTCACCAATTTTCCCAGCGACGCATCGAAAGATCTTTCCGTGCAGGGCAAGTGGCTGAGTTCGGGAACCGTACGTCTGGGCTTCGATGCCGGAAGGTTCATGCCGTATGTTTCCGCCGGGGTCGGCTACGGACGCCTGCAGGTGGACCACGAAACACGCGCCATGCTCGCGGAAGACGATTTAGGATCACCGCCAGCGGCGCGCCAACTGGAAGCCTCCTATTCCAAGACCGCCCTTGCACTGGTGCTCGGCGGCGGGCTCGAAGCCCGTATTCACGACGGATTTTTCGCGCGCGCCGACTACAAGCACTTCCGGTTTGATGACATCCAGTTCAATCTGGATGGCTTTCCGGCGACGACAATGACAGCAAGCAACAATATCGATGTGTTCAATCTTGGCCTTGGTTACCGCTACTGATCACGGCACTTGACTGCCGTTGGTATCAGCCATCGTCGCGCAGGCATAGCTGATATACGCCGACAAGGTCGCCGAGGGTCTCGCGATCGGGATGTGTAAGGAAGTCGTTGATGACTCCGCGCAACGCCAGATGTATCTTGCGATGCTGGCGCAGGCGCCGGTAGGACTTGCCGAGCGTGTAGATCTGATCGATTTCCTCACGCGAGAAGAGATCGAGACCGGCGATGCCCAGCACGACGCCAAGATCGGCATTGGTTCGCCGGGACAGATCATGCGCCATGAGAAACCCGAAGAGGCCGGTCACGAACCGGTTTTCAAAGGACAGGTCGTCAAAGTCTCGGTCGGCTGTCGTGAGCACCAGCCTCATGATCGCGACCGTGGCCGCCGCGGCAAACTCCGTCGGCGTGTTGGAGTCGCGGATCTCCAGCCCGGCGGCCTCCATCAGGCCGGCGGTCTTCACGCGAAGTCGGTCTTCCGTTTCGACGGCTCTGAGTTCCGAAATGAATTCCGGCTCCCTTAATGCGGGACTTCCAAATAAACCAAGCATGACACCGTCCTCTCAGACGTGAGCCCACCGGAAAAATGTATGTCACAAATTCCGCAACGGCAAATTTTATGTCAATTTCTCAATCTGGCTTGTGTGCGAAAGAACATCAGGATCCGGCCTTGGGCAGCCCTTTGTAGGCTTCCGCGCCCCAGACGGATTTCACCCGGGCATCCCGGCCACATCCCTTCCGGTAGCCCTTGTAGGCATCGGCCCGCGAGACATAACCGAAACGTGTCAGCGTGCGCACATCGCTCTTGTAATAATTCTGATGATAGTCCTCGGCCGGCCAGAAGATGGCCGAAGCCTCGACCGGAGTGACGACCTTTGCGTCGAGGATCTTGCGCGCCTGTGCGATTTCCTCTTCGGCCTGCCCGGCCTGTGCCTCGTCGAGCGGATAGATCGCCGAGGAATAGCCATGACCGCGGTCGCAGAATTGGCCGCCCGGGTCCGTCACGTCAATGGTGCGCAGAAAGATCCCGACCAGATCGCCATAGCTGATTTTGCTTTCGTCGAAATCGACTTTCACCACCTCCCGGTGACCGCCATGCTCGTAAGTCTTGTAGGTGGGGTTTTGTGTCGTTCCGCCGGCATACCCCGAGACGACTTCACGGACGCCGGGAAGGGCTTCCAGATCCGATTCCACGCACCAGAAACACCCGCCGGCAAGGATCGCGGTTTCCGCTTGCGCCTGAGTGAAAGGGGCAGCAACGGCAAGAGCGGCAACGAAAGATAGCGGCAACAGGCGCTTCATAATAGATCCTCCATCAATTGCGGTAAGAGGTACGCAATTCGGGCGCCGACACAACTCAACTCCGTTGCGCACTGCTGCACAAGAGCGTGAAACCATCGTGAGCGGTCCCATGCCTTTCCGCTCCTCGCACTCACCCTGTCATGTCGTCGGTTTCAACATAACCCGCCCACCCTTATTGATTGAAACTTTCTGTCACGTATAGTTCCGATTTATCTGACATCATTTCAATCCGACCGGTCGCGACAGGGAGAGCGCAATGAGTATCAGGGCGGAAAATGGCGGCATCAGCATCCACGCGATCCCGGGAACACGGTCGGTTCTGTTCGGCCTCGACGCCACGGAGGAAGCCCGCATCGGACTTCTCGGCTTCGCCCTCGGCAAGCGCGCCGGAGACGGCCGCATCCGCTGGCAACGGGGCTTCAAGTTCTTTGCCGAGACGGTCCCCGATCCGCAGCCCGGAGAACGCCGCTCGACGCTGGAACATCCCATTCAGAGTTTCCTTTGGGGCGATTACAGCGCCGGCCCGGATCAGACCTTCACCTATGTCTTCCGTCCGCTTTACGGAACTCCGGAAAACCTTGTTCCCGGGCCTGACGTGGAAGTGACGGTCCGCACCCATGGTGAAAGCGGCTCGCGGCACGCGGTTTTCTTCAACCGGGGCGCCATTCCCAGCCAGGCCTTCGCGGATCGTTTCGGAAATGCCGGCCCGAACGACGACGAGAAAAACGATCCGGACAACGACAAGGTAAAATGGTTGTCCCGGGGTCTTCTTGAAGCCGCGCTTTCCTTCATCTCGGAAGCCAACGGCCCGCGTTTCGAACTGCGTGTCGCCGCCTATGAATTCTACTATCAGCCGATCCTGAATGCCCTGCGTATCGCCGCCGGCACCGGTGCGAAGGTGCAGGTCTGCTATGACGGCGGAGACCGCAAGCGCGACGGCAGCATAAGCGCGACATCAATCAGCACCGAGAACGCCGCCGCCATCGGCGCGGCCGGCCTGGACGGCGCCGCCAATGTGACGCTGTATCCCAGAACGCGCTATTCCGGCATCTCGCACAACAAGTTCATCCTGCTTCTGGAAGACGGCCAGCCACGGGCGGTCTGGACCGGCTCCACCAATTTCACCCCGTCCGGTTTCCTCGGGCAGAGCAATGTCGGCCACCTTGTGCGCGTTCCGGAAGTCGCCGGCCGCTACAACACCTATTGGGAGGAATTCGCGCGCGATCCGGCCACCCGCGGCTTCAAGACCTTCAACACGGCCGAATTCCCGACCCCACCGGATGCGCCGCCGCCGGAGGGCACGACGACGATCTTTTCACCGCGCCGGAAAGGCATGATGGAGTGGTACGCGAACCGGCTGGCCGCCGCCGGCTCCAGCGTGATGTTCACCGCCGCTTTCGGCGTTGCGACGGAGCTTGCGGAAAAGTTCGGCGAGGACCGGGATTTCCTGCGCTTCCTGCTGATGGAAAAGCCGGACAGGAACCCGGATGAGCAACGGCTGATCGAACGGGACCGCGACACCCGCATCGCGCTGGGACAGCATTTCAACCGTGACGCCATTAAGCTGGAGACCGGCGGTTTCCGGCTGGACCAATGGTTCAGGGAAGAGGAGCATTTCCGCAAGAAGGGGCACATTTTCTATGTGCACACCAAATACATGCTGATCGATGCGCTGGGACAAGATCCGCAGGTTCTTTCCGGATCGGCGAATTTCTCAACCGGATCGGTTGAGTCCAATGACGAGAACATGCTGCTGATCCGCGGCGGCGAGGCACGGGTTTCGGCCGACATCTACCTCAACGAATTCATGCGCATGTTCAACCACTTCTATTTCAGGACCGTCGCCATACGCAGGGCGCGCCAGCAGCGCGGCAGATCCGGCGGCGACACCCGTCCCGTCTCCAATCTCGATCCGACGGACGGCTGGACCCGGACCTATTTCACCCCGGGCACCTACCACGAACGGCGGCGGACGATGTTCCGGTAATCCGCCAGCCGTGTTGCCGGTCATGTCTCGGGAATGGAAAAAGGCCATCCCGTGGGAGGGCCTTTATTTTGGGGAATCTGACAGTCCGCCCGGGTGTCACACCCGGCGTTCGACCATCATCTTCTTGATCTCCGCGATCGCCTTGGCAGGGTTGAGCCCCTTGGGGCAGGCCTGGGAGCAGTTCATGATGGTGTGGCAGCGATAGAGGCGGAACGGATCTTCCAGATCGTCCAGGCGCTTGCCTGTCGCCTCGTCGCGGCTGTCGATCAGCCAGCGGTAGGCCTGAAGCAGGACCGCCGGGCCGAGATATCGATCGCCGTTCCACCAGTAGGACGGGCAGGACGTCGAGCAGCAGGCACACAGGATGCACTCATAGAGACCGTCCAGCTTCACCCGGTCCTCGTGGGACTGAAGCCACTCCTTTTCCGGCGGCGGCGACACGGTCTGAAGCCACGGCTCGATGGAACGGTGCTGGGCGTAGAAGCGGGTCAGGTCCGGCACGAGATCCTTCACCACCGGCATGTGCGGCAGCGGATAGATCTTGACCACGTCGGCGGCGACTTCGTCCATGCCCTTGGTGCAGGCCAGCGTGTTGGTGCCGTCGATGTTCATCGCGCAGGACCCGCAGATGCCTTCGCGGCAGGACCGGCGGAAGGTCAGGGTCGGGTCGATCCTGTTCTTGATGAAGATCAGTCCGTCCAGGACCATGGGCCCGCAGTCGTCCACGTCGATGAAATAGGTATCGACCCGGGGGTTGCGCCCGTCATCCGGGTTCCAGCGGTAGATGCGGTACTCACGCAGGTTGGTTGCGCCTTCCGGCTTGTCCCACACCTTGCCTTCCGTCACCTGGGAGTTCCGGGGAAGCGTCAGCTGAACCATATCGTTACTGCTCCGCGTTGGGCCCTGGTTTCGCGTCCGGGCCGGTTGGTCTTCTGGCTCAAGCTCAAAGCTCGAAGACCATGTTGTCATTCGTCCGGCCGGTCACCTGGTAGCCCCGGTTTGCCAGTTCGCTCAGGCAATCCTCGGACCAGTAGGGCCGGCAGTTGGTTTCAAGAAGGATCACACGGGGCCAGAGGTCCCTGTCCACGTGCCGCAGGAAAGGAAGCACCACCCGGTCCTCGAACCCTTCCACATCCACTTTTAATACATCGATCTTGCGCAGACCCAACTCGTCGGACAGGGCGGTCAGCGGCCGGACTTTCACGAAAGTCGGCGACCAGTCGCCCGCCCATTCCCCGGTGGTCAGATCCTTGACGAAGGTGGCGAAGCCGCAATTGCTCGGCTCCTGCCACAAAGGCAGCGTGTCGTCGCGCGGACCGACGGCCGAGCGCACGACCGTGACGTTGTCCAGATCGTTGGCCCGCACGTTGAACGTCAGTTTGTCCGCCGTCTGCGGATTGGCTTCGATCGCGACCACCCGCGCGCCGAGGTCGGCGGCGAAGATCGCGTAGGAGCCGATATTGGCTCCCACATCGACAAACACCTTGCCCTCGCCCAGATGCGGGGCGATCAGCCTGTGTTCCTCGCGTTCCGGCAAACGCCCCTTGGACAGGATCTTGCGGTCGTCATAATTCTCGCCCGGATAGATGCGGAATTTCAGACCGTCCGCTTCCAGATCGTAAGGCCCCTTGAAAAAACGCGCGACCAGAGCGCGGATGCGCCGGCGCAGGCCCTTTGAAAGTTCATGCCGGTCGGCCAGACGCCACGCAGCCCGGACCATCCGCTCGACAGGATAGGTGCCGAACGGACTTCTTGTGTCCAGAAGTGTTGCTGCCTCGCTCAACCGACCCCTCCCGTCAGTAGACGCGCGCTTTCGGCGCGATCTTCTTCGGGTCGATACCACCTTCTTCCAAGGTGGTCAGCGGATCGGTTACGACCGGGCGGTAGTCCAGCTTGATGTCGCCGGCCTCATTCACCCAGGCCAGCGTGTGCTTGCGCCAGTTCACGTCGTCGCGGCCGGACAACGGACCGTCCTTGAAGTCCTCGCGGGCATGCGCCCCGCGGCTTTCCTTGCGGGCTTCGGCGCCGTAGACGGTGGTGATCGCGTTGGCCAGCAGGTTTTCCAGCTCCAGCGTTTCCACCAGATCGGAATTCCAGATCAGCGACCGGTCGGTCACCTTGAGGTCCTTGCGTTCACCCCAGATCTCGGAAAGACGCTTGCAGCCCTGCGACAGGCTTTCCTGGGTGCGGAAGACTGCCGCGTCTTCCTGCATGGCATGCTGCATCTTGTCGCGCAGATCCGCCGTCGGGATCGTGCCATTGGCATTCCTGAGACTGTCGAAGCGCTCCATGATCTTGTCGCAACTCGCCTCGTTCGGCGTCGGTATGGCGGCATTCCTGTCGATCACCTGACCCGCCCGAATGGCGGCGGCGCGTCCGAACACCACTAGGTCGGTCAGAGAGTTCGAGCCGAGGCGGTTGGCGCCATGGACGGAAGCGCAGGCCGCTTCGCCGACAGCCATCAGGCCCGGCTGGATGCGGGTCGGATTGTCACCGTCCGCGTTCAGCACCTCGCCCCAGTAGTTGGTCGGAATACCGCCCATGTTGTAGTGAACGGTCGGCAGGACCGGGATTGGTTCCTTGGTCAGATCCACACCGGCGAAAATTTTCGCCGATTCGGAAATGCCCGGCAGACGTTCCGCCAGCAGCGCCGGATCGAGGTGATCCAGATGCAGGAAGATATGGTCCTTTTTCGGACCGACGCCGCGGCCTTCGCGGATTTCCATGGTCATGCAGCGGGAGACGACATCGCGGGACGCCAGATCCTTGGCCGAGGGCGCGTAGCGCTCCATGAAGCGCTCGCCTTCGGAGTTGACCAGATAGCCGCCCTCGCCGCGCGCGCCTTCGGTGATCAGGCAGCCTGAGCCGTAGATGCCGGTCGGGTGGAACTGGACGAATTCCATGTCCTGAAGCGGCAGGCCGGCGCGCGCGACCATGCCGCCGCCGTCGCCGGTGCAGGTATGGGCGGACGTCGCCGAGAAGAAGGCCCGGCCGTAGCCGCCGGTCGCCAGGACCACTGTCTTGGCGGCGAAGCGGTGCATCGTGCCGTCGTCGAGGTTCCAGGCGATCACACCCTGGCAGACACCGTCATCGGACATGATCAGGTCGAGCGCGAAATACTCGATATAGAATTCCGCGTTGTGGCGCAGGGACTGGCCGTAAAGCGTGTGCAGGATGGCATGACCGGTCCGGTCGGCCGCGGCGCAGGTGCGCTGTACGGGAGGGCCCTCACCGAAATTCTGCATATGGCCGCCGAACGGGCGCTGGTAGATCGTGCCTTCCTCGGTGCGCGAGAAGGGCACACCGTAGTGTTCCAGCTCGTAAACGGCTTTCGGTGCTTCACGGGCAAGGTATTCCATGGCGTCGGTGTCGCCGAGCCAGTCGGACCCCTTGACCGTGTCGTACATGTGCCACTGCCAGCTGTCCGGCGTCATGTTGACGAGAGAGGCAGCGATGCCGCCCTGGGCGGCAACCGTGTGCGAGCGTGTCGGGAAGACCTTGGTGATGCAGGCGGTCCTGAGGCCCTGCTCGGCCATACCGAGTGCCGCGCGCAGGCCCGCGCCGCCGGCGCCGACAACGACAACATCATAGGTATGGTCGATGAATTCGTAAGTCTTGGCCATCCGGGTCAGCCTCCAAAGCCAATCTTGAGCACTGCGAAGATGCAGCCGAAACCGATAAAGACGCAGAAGAAGGTGTTCACCATCAGGGAAAGGAACTTGATGCCTTCGCCATGCACATAGTCCTCGATGATCACCTGCATGCCGAGCTTCATGTGATAGACGCCGGAGAGAATCACCAGCAGCAGGACGATCGAGACGAGCGGGTTTTTCAGTGTCTCGATGACTTCGCCGTGGGTGGACCCCTGCATCGCGATCACCATGATCACGAAAAAGCTGATCAGGAAGACATTGGCGAAAGCGGTGACATGCTGCTTCCAGTAATGATCGGTGCCTTCCTTGGCGGAGCCGAGGCCGCGGACCTTGTTCAGCGGCGTGCGCAAATCTTTCATGACGCTCTCCTTAACGAACCAGGTAACCGATGACCCAGAGGATCAGGGTCAGGGAAACGGAACCGATGATCGTGGCCTTGGCCATCCATTCCCGGGCTTCCTTGCCGAATCCGGCGCCCATGGCCCAGATCAGGTGGCGCAGGCCGCCGAGCATGTGATGCACCAGCGCCCAGGTGAAGCCGAACAGAACCAGCCGGCCCAGAATGGAGCCGTAGATGCCGTTGACGAAATCGAAGTAGGACGGGCCGGCCGCGGCGGCGATCAGCCACCAGGCGAGAAGGACAGTACCGAAATACAGCGCCGCGCCCGTGATGCGGTGCAGGATCGACATGACCATCGTCAGAATGGGTTTATAGATCTGAAGATGGGGCGACAGCGGGCGGTTGCCCCGCAGATCGGCGTTCGACATGGAATTCCTCTCCCGTACGACGCTGGATCAACATGTTTTCATATGGACCCATATGAAGCAGAAAAGTTGATCGATCTTAAATTTCCGAGCGGCATGAACTCGGCGAAAACCCGTTGATAGAAGCCCTGCCGTTGGCCCGTTTGCCGCCATCGAACAGTTTTTCCCGAGTTCCGCCGTTTTAGTTTACGTTCGCGTAAACGTAAGCAAATCAAAGCGTTGTTCAGAAGGGTTCTAGCGCCAACGCTTCGAAAGGTCAAAATATCCTATAGGGCTAATTTCACTGAAACCACTTTTGAATCGTTTAAAATCGAACCTGTGACAAAACTTCCCTATCCGCCGTGGGGCTGCCCCCTGTGCGGAACGCCGAACACGGACCATCCGGTCCTGTGCGAAAAGGTCTGCATGGCTTCGGTTCCAAGCTTGGAATTGCCATAGGGATTGAGCCCGGGCGACCAGACCGCGATCGAGGCCCGGCTTGGGGAAATCACCAGAATACCGCCGCCGACACCGCTCTTGCCGGGCATGCCGACACGAAAAGCGAAGTCCCCGGAACCGTCATAATGGCCGCATGTCATCATCAGCGCATTGATGCGCCGGCGGCGCTCGTCGGAAACAAGCGCCGGCATTTTCGGCGCGTCCACCAGAAAGCGGCCCGCCATCGCCAGCTGCCGGCAGGTCATTTCGACCGCGCATTGGTGACTGTAGGTGCCGATCACCTTGTCGACAGAGGCGTGGAGGTTGTCGAACGAGGCAAGATAGTGGGCCAGGGAAAAATTGCGGTGCGCGGTGGCGATTTCCGACAGGGCGACCGTTTCGTTGATGTGTATTGCCTCGTCATCCGCCGCCGCGCGGATGAAAGTCAGCAATTCCCCCAAGGCCGCGCGTGGACTGGAGCTGGCCAGATAGGTGTCGGTGGCCACCAGGGCGCCGGCATTGATGAACGGATTGCGGGGAATGCCCTTCTCGCGTTCCAGCAGCAGCACCGAATCGAAGGACAGACCGGAGGGCTCCCGTCCGACACGCCGCCAGATCTGCTCGCCGACGCGGCCGAGCGCCAGGGCGAGCGCGAAGACCTTGGAAACCGACTGGATCGAAAACGGCACATCGGCGTCACCGGCGGAAAAAAGCTTTCCGTCCGCCGTCGCAACGGCAATTCCGAACTGACCGGTATCTATTCCGGCAAGTTCGGGAATATAGGTCGCGACATTACCTTTGTCCGCTTCTGCCGCCGCGGCTTCGGCGATTTCCCTCAACAGGTCCTGCATGTGGTTCTCCGTTGAGGAGACCTTTGCAGAAAGATAATCAGAAAAGCTAGGTCAGATTGCACAATCGCGCTGTCCCGGCCTTGAGCCGGGACCTGCCCTCAACCGGCAAATGGCCCCGGCTCAAGACCGGGGCGGCGCTGGAGGAAGGTCCCTGACAGGGTTTGCGGCGTCTGGCGGTTCAAGCCGAGGAACGCCCGACCTGCCTGGAAGCCAGGCGTTTGAAGAGATGCATCATGAAGATGGTCGCGAAGATCGGCGTGACCAGGTTGAGGATCGGCACCGCCAGCAACGCGGCAATCACCAGCCCGCCCAGAAACACGGTGCCGCCGCGCGCCTTGCGGAACGCCTTGGCCTCGGCGGCTGGCATGAAACGCATGGCGGCGAATTCGAAGAACTCGCGTCCGAGCAGATAGCCGTTGACCAGAAAGAAGGCGATCAGGTTGACGCCCGGCACCAGAAGCAGCAGCAGGGCAAACAGGTTGCCGAGCACCACCACGCCTGTGAATTTGATCGTCTGGCCGACGGACTGCGCGAAGGGCAGCGCCTTGCCCGGCCGGTCTCCCGGATAGTCTTTCTGATCGACAATGTCGGCGATCTCGTCCTGGAACAGGCCCGCGAACAGCGCGGAAATCGGTGCGATCAGAAAGCCCAGCACGAAGACCGCGCCTATGCCGGTGAGAACCGACAGGGCCGTGTCCATCCAGCCGTAGGGAAGCTCGACGAAATTCGCGACCAGTCCCTGAAGGGCAATCCAGATCACCAGCAGAACACCCAGTGTGAAGCCGAGCATTTTCCAGAAAATCGCCCGGAAGGGCTGCTCGAAAACCTCGGACATGGCACGGGAAGCGGCTTGGAACATGGAACCTTCGACGATCTGTGAATGACCGCTTCGAGATAAGCGCGCAGCGAGGGCGATGCAAGGCCGAAGCCTGCAGCACGCCTGCGGCCGCGCATTTTTCTGCGGTGTTGCGGGGTTTGACGACAGCTACATGCAGATCCGGTGACCTGCAAGCCCCATTCCGGATTGGCGCGTCCGGGGCCACCCCGCTTGTCACACTGGCCGCTTTCGCGGCCGTACCGGCGTTGTCTGCATCTCCATCCTGATGCGCGTCTTTTCAGTGCCTGCTTTTATATTTTTATTTCTGACAGTTAATCGAACCGTGTGCGGGCCTTTAGCGCCTGCGTGAGCGTGCCTTCGTCGAGATAATCGAGTTCGCCCCCGACCGGCACGCCATGGGCCAGCCGGGTTACCCGGACATCCAGATGCGAGAGCTGGTCCATGATGTAATGGGCTGTAGTCTGCCCTTCCACGGTGGCGTTGATCGCCAGGATGATTTCGGTGAAGCCTTCGGTGCCGCAGCGGTCGATCAGGGAGCCGAGATTGAGGTCGTCGGGGCCGATGCCGTCGAGCGGCGACAGCGTGCCGCCGAGAACGTGATAGCGGGCATTGACCGCATTTGCCCGTTCCAGCGCCCAGAGATCGGCGACATCCTCGACAACCACCAGCACGTCCTGCTCCCGCCTTGGATCGGAGCAGATGGTGCAGGGGTCGCAGGTATCGACCGTGCCGCAGGTGGAGCAGATGCCGATTTCGCGCACCGCGACGCCCATGGCGTCGGCCAGCGGCACAAGGAGCTGATCCTTTTTCTTGATGAGATGCAGGGCGGCGCGGCGCGCGGAGCGCGGGCCGAGGCCCGGCAGTTTTGCCAGCAGCTGGATCAGCCGCTCGATTTCCGGACCAGCAACACTTTTCTGCGCCATTATTTTTCTATTCGTTTCAAGAGCTTTGAAGTCAATTTTGATATTCTAGAAATTTCAGAATAACTATTTTTTATATTATCTATACTTATCCTAAATTCGTTTATTCTCTCCGCCATTTTATCTTCAGACACATTCATATCAAAATTCGTCAAACCACAATGCAGTTCAAAGAGCCTAAGCTGGACTGCAATTTGCTCCATTAAGGAAAAAACTTCATTTTTTTCAGACTCACTGAGGTCTGACTGAATTAAATCTGATACATTTCTCCAGAAAAGATCTATTTGGTCTTTAAGTTTCATTGAATACATAGCCATTGGGGCTTGTAAATCTTGCAATTCTCGTAAATGTTGATCTATCTCATCTGAGATCTGGACAGTTCTATTCAATATCCAAACAATCAACGTTCTTGAGTTTTTATGTTTTCTATTATTTTCCTTTGTAAAGGTAAGCATTATTCCGGCATATACGCCAAAAAACGAAATGGCTGATCCAGCAATTAAACCAAAAGCAACTGAATTAAGCCAATCCAACATCGGGGTTTACCTCAGAACGGCAGTTTCATGCCTTCGGGCAGGCCGAGACCGCCCATGAGTTCCTGGGTCTTTTCCTGGATCGCCTGCTCGGCCTTGGCGCGGGCCTCGGTATGGGCCGCGACGATCAGATCCTCCAGGATTTCAACTTCGTCTTCCTTCAGGAGCGAGGGGTCAATCTTCAGGCCCTTGAGATCGCCCTTGCCGTTGAGACGCAGGGTCACCAGTCCTCCACCGGAGGATCCCTCGACCTCGATCTCGACGATCTGTTCCTGCAGGGAGCCCATCTGGGACTGCATTTCCTTGGCCTGCTTCATCATCTTGAGGAAATCCACGGAACTTCTCCTTCTAAAACCTGATTTCGCCGGCTGCCGCCGCATGCCGTTTGTCTTCTGGTCAGCATTTAGAAGAACAATGACCGCAGATCAATCGTCTTCGTCGTTGCCGAGCGCTTCGTTCAGCAGAGGATCGTTCAAAAGCGGATCTGCCAGGGCCGCTTCATCTTCCTCGGTGACCTGCACCTTCACATCGACAACCCTGGCACCGGGAAACTGGCTGAGCAGCGCGGCAACGGTCGGATGAGATCTGGCATCGGACAGAAGCTGCTGCTGGTTGGCGTCCTGTTCCTCGTGAAGGGTCGGGCGTCCCTGGGTGCGCGAAACGGCCACGAACCAGCGCTGGCCCGTCCATTCCGTCAGCTTGCGGCCGAATTCACCGGCGATATCGGCGGGCGCATCGTCGGTCGGCTGGATCTCGATCTTGCCGGGCTCGAACTTCACCAGCCGCATTTGCCGCTGGATCTTGACCTTGAGCGGAATGTCACCCTTTTCGGAGGCAAGAGCGACGCAATCCTGAAGGCTGCGCAGAGTGTGGGCCGGTGGCGCATTCTCTTGCGGCTGCGGCGCGGCCTGTTGTTGCGGCATTCCGCCCTGAATGGTCGAGAGCTGAGGTCTTGTCCCGCGCTCCTGCGAAGCGGCTCCCTGCATGGTGGGGCCATCGCCCTGCATGCCGGAGCCGCGCGGCATGCCGACGGCCATGGCCTGCGCGCCGCCGCCAGTGGGCGCTCCCCCGCCTGCGGGCGCTCCGGATGATGGCGCGCCACCAGAGGGAGCACCGCCCTGGGGGGCGCCCCCCTCAAGCGGGTTCCGGCCGCTGCGGATCTGTTCCATCAGATCGCCCGGATCGGGCAGATCGGCGGCGTAGGCAAGACGCACCAGCACCATGTCGGCGGCGGCCAGAGGCTTGGAGGCGGCGTGGACTTCCTGCACGCCTTTCAGAAGGATCTGCCAGGCACGGGAGAGCAGCCGGACGGACAGCTTTTCGGCGAATTCCCGGCCGCGGTTTCGTTCCGTTTCGGTCACGGACGCCTCGTCCGCCGATTTCGGCGCAACCTTCATGCGCGTCACGAGATGGGTGAAATCCGCCAGATCCGTCAGCACGATGGCTGGATCGGCCCCGACCTCGTACTGCGCCTGGAGTTCGCCCAGCGCCTCGTCGATGCGGCCGGCCATCAGATGACCGAAGAGGTCGATCACCCGGCCCCGGTCGGCAAGACCCAGCATCTGGCGCAGGTCCTCCGCCTCGATCGCGCCGGCTCCGTGGGCCATCGCCTGATCGAGCAGGGAAAGCGAATCGCGGGCCGAACCTTCACCGGCCCGGGCGATCAGCAACAGCGCGTCATCGGAGATCCGGATGTTTTCCGCGTCCGAGATGCGGCGCAGCAGCCCGATCAGTTTCGATTGCTCTATCCGGCGCAGGTCGAAGCGCTGGCAGCGGGAGAGAACCGTGATGGGAACCTTGCGGATCTCCGTCGTGGCGAAAATGAATTTCACATGTTCAGGCGGCTCTTCCAGCGTCTTCAAAAGACCATTGAAGGCCGCGTTGGAAAGCATGTGCACTTCGTCGATGATGTAGACCTTGTAGCGGGCCGTCGCCGGACGGTAGCGCGCCGCATCGATGATCTCGCGGATGTCGCCGATGCCCGTATGGGACGCGGCATCCATCTCGATGACATCGACATGGCGCCCTTCCATGATGGCCCGGCAGTGCGTGCCTTCCCGGTCGAGCCTGACCGTCGGCTTGTGGGCGGTGCCGGGCACCTCGTAGTTGAGGCCGCGGGCGAGGATGCGGGCCGTTGTGGTCTTGCCGACACCGCGCACGCCGGTCAGCATCCACGCCTGGGCGATGCGTCCGGTGTCGAACGCGTTTTCCAGCGTCTGCACCATCGGTTCCTGGCCGACCAGATCCTCAAAGTTTTTCGGGCGGTATTTGCGCGCCAGAACGCGGTATGCCCCATCCTTCGAAGCCGGTTTGGCGGTGTCTTGATCGCCCATCGGTCCCGGCGCCGCTATGGCGCCTTCCTGCGGAAAGCCTGTCTCATCCATGGGCTGCACCATAGCGATTTTTTTGCAAAGTGGGACGGGCCTTCGAAAGTTTTTCTGTGAATGGCAGGTCGGGTTCTCCACAAATGCCACCGGTTATGCAGCGCTCTTTTAACCCAGTCCTTATTTTATGGAACCAAGGGGCCATATGTAGAGTATTCTTTACATGTTTACCGCATCATGCGGGCCACGGCGGTTGCTTTTTATCGCTGCCAGGCATTCCTCTCACGGAGACACCGTCATAACCAAAAAATCAAATCTTGCGAACGACATGTTCAGCCTGTGGTTTCACGCGCCGATGGTCATCGCAAAACGGTGCGAATCCATGGCGGCATCCGCTTTTGCGGGTGAAGCACACGATGCAACCGAAATGAACCGCATGGTGTTTGAAAAAGCCGAGGCCTCCATCGAAAGCGCCCTGGCCATCAATAGCACCATGGCTCTCCAGGGTCTGGCTTTTTTCAGAACCATGAGCCTCGGCCAACAGCCGGACTTTTCCAGCCGGCATGGCGAAGCGCTCGCGGCGGCGGCGGTGAAACCCTACGCAAAACGCGTGCGCTCCAACGAGCGCCGCCTGAATGGCGGCAAAGGCTGAACAGACGGCCTCAGGTCCGGAACCGGTCCGGCATCACGAAAGCGTCCCGCGCCCGTTGGCAACCGAGTCTTTCGTCCGAGTGCCAGCCGGAAAGAAGGGTTCGCGACACGAGTTCGGGATTCTTTTCCAGAAACTCGCAGAAGCTTGCGTGCGGGGTATCGGCCATGCGCTCGCGAAGTATGCTCAGGAACGCCAGCGTGAGGGTGGTGTTGAACTTGCCTGGTGCGCCAGCCCGCGCCGCCAGGGTCTTGAGAGACGCGCCGTAGCGGGCCGCCGCATCGAGGAAATCGTATTTCTGCAGCATCTGGCAGGCGACGCCGATATGATCGACATGCGTGAAACCCTCCGCCTGAAGAGCGTGCGTTTCGAAACGCTCCGCCAGGGCGGAATAATCCTTAGGGTACAGACTCATTTTCTCCGTCGTCCTTCAGCTTGTGGCTGTCCGAGGCATCGAGATGAAGATCGTAGACGCTTTTGAGCTGCCGGATCTTTTCCAGCGTACCGTCCGAAAACGGCGGGTTGTTCTCAAAGCTGTGCAACGCGATTGCCTCGATCAGATCGCCCAGCGTGATATCCAGATGTTCCGCCAGCCCCTTCAGAACCTTGAGAAGCCGTTTTTCCAGACGCATGCCTGTTTGAACGCGTTCGACCGATGTCTTCATCGGTGTTATATTGGTACCAATCTACCAATTTGTCAATTGAGAGCCCCATGCGACCGCGCAAGCGCTGATGGCGGCCCTGCGCGCGCGCCGGTCCGGCGCGCGGAAATAAAAAAGCACCGCGGAAATCCGGCGGTGCTTTGACATTCTATAACCGGTGACGACCGGTCTGTTGGGTGGGAGGCTGGCACGGCGACCCGTGCCGAGGCTCGTTAGGGCTGCTTCCTTCCGGACCTGACCCGGTTGGCGAGTGGCTCGTCCACCACCAACCTCCCGAGCGCCTTATATCAGATCCCCCATGGGGGTTGGCAAGGGGGCAGCCGATGTTTTTTGTTTGCCGGAAAACCGGTCCTGCAAATTAACTCGATTAAGGGCGGAGCGTCGCCAGTTTCAGCCCGAACCCCATGAAGACAAGTCCGGTGACGCCCTTGAGCCAGCGCTGGAAAGCCCCGTTGCGGGCGGCCTTTGTCATTCTGGACAAGAGGACGATCAGGGAGCTGAACCAGAGGACGTTGATGATTGAGTGAACCGCCACCAGCGAGAAGGCGGCGGAAATGGCCCCGTCTCCCGCCGGAATGAATTGCGGAAAGGCCGCCAGATAAAACATGGAGACCTTCGGGTTCAGCGCATTGGTCAGAAAGCCCTCGCCATAGGCGCGGGTCAACGTCCGCCTGCGTCTGGCCGGCGCAACGGAAGGCGCGATTCCCTTTCCTGAAAAGGCGTCCCTGAGTGCTTTCAGCCCGATCCAGAACAGATAGGCCGCACCGAGCATCTTCACGGCGAAAAACGCTTCCGCCGAGTGCACCAGGAGAACCGAGATGCCGAGGATCGACAGGGTTCCGTGCAGGAAAAAGGCCGTCACGAATCCGCCGACATTGCTAAAGGCAGCGGCCCGTCCGGAAGTGGGCGTGGTCTTGGCGATCAAAACCCCGTTCGGACCGGGCGACATCACCAGCAGGCTGGTGACCAGCACGAAACTGAAGACCGTTTCCAATGGCATGGCGCGTCACTCCGGGCGGTAAACGATAAAGGAGAGGTGCGGTGTGAAAACAATTTCACATCCCGTCAAATCTAGCCATATGCTGGGCAAACGCAATCGGCAACTGTGAGCACCCTTGCCCATATCCGGTTGAACCGGCGATGCCATTCCTGAATGCCTTTGGATGAAGAAACATGTCCTTTTTCAATTTCAACCCACGCCTTGAAGGCGACAGCTATCCTGTCGCCGATCTGCCGCTCTGCGCCGTGCGCCTGATGAAGGATGCCAATTATCCGTGGCTTATGCTCATCCCGCGCAAGCAGGACCTGGTCGAAATCATCGATCTCGACGACGCGGACCAGCAGCAGCTCATGAGGGAGATCGCGCGCGCCAGCAAGGTGCTGCGCTCCGTGATCAATTGCGAAAAGCTGAATGTCGCCGCGCTCGGAAACCAGGTGTCCCAGTTGCATGTGCATGTCATTGCCCGCTTCCGGGACGACGCCGCCTGGCCGGGACCGGTCTGGGGCGCGGTTCCCGCGCAGCACTACGATCCGGAAAAGGCGGACGACCTGATCGAACAGCTCCGGGACGCCTTTTCATCGGAAGACGAATAACGACGGCGGCGCCCTGCCTGACCGGAGCCGGCCGTCTGGACACTGTTCTCCTGCCGTCCTAGTCTCTGCGGCAACCGATGCCCAACCAGCACACCTCCAGCCAGCACACCTCCTTCCAGAACCTCTCCAAGGATCAGAACATGCAAGCCAGCGCCGCCGGTCTCCTGCCGATGGAGATGAGCTTTCTCGGCAACAGCCTCGACCGGCAGTCGACGCGGCGCGGCGACCGGAGCTATCTCTCCGGTCTTTTGAACAGGCCGGACACGCAAGTCGTGCTATCGACCGACACGACACTGGTCTTTCATGCCACAGAGACGCTTGCGATCGGACATGGGCTTGACGCCGCCAAGGTGCTGGGAGCCGACCCAGACGAAATGGTTTTCCTGGGATTGCGCCCCGAGACCGGTCAGGCACTGTTCGCGGCCACGCTGCCGCACAGCGACGAGGATCTGGAAACACGGCCGGACCTGCGACTGGTGGACCTGAGGACACTGGCGCTGCAGAAGCTGCTCCCGCCGCAGGATCTCGGGCCGCTGGCCCAGGCCCGCGCGCTGGTGCACTGGCACCGGACCCACCGGTTCTGCTCGCGCTGCGGCGAAAAATCCGTCATGGCCGAAGCCGGGTACCGGCGCGACTGCCCTGCCTGCAGCGGCCAGCATTTCCCGCGCACGGACCCTTGCGTGATCATGCTGATCACCGACGGCGAGCGCGCGCTGCTCGGCCGACCGGCCCGGCTGCCGGAGGGCATGTACACCACGCTCGCCGGTTTCATGGAACCGGGGGAAACCGTTGAGCAGGCCGTACGCCGAGAAACCCTGGAGGAATCGGGCATCAGGGTCGGTGAAGTGCAGCTGATCGCCAACCAGCCCTGGCCGTTTCCGGCCAACCTGATGATCGGCTGCACCGGCACGGCGATATCTTCCGAAATCGAGATCGAGGATGACGAGTTGGAGGCGTGCAAATGGTGCGGCCGGGAGGAAGTTCGCCAGATGATGTCCGGCACTCATCCGGAAGGCCACAGGATCCCGCCGTCGATCTCCATTGCCTATGAGCTGATCGCCGGCTGGATGGATAACAGGATCTAGGTCCCGGCCCGAAATACGAGGATGGAACGGCATGACCTGGTGCGTGTACCTGACCCATCCGGAGGTCAAGATCGACCCCGAGGTTCCTGTCCCTGAATGGGGACTGTCGGATGCCGGCAGGCAACGGGCGGCAAAGGCCGCTTTCCTGCCGTTTGCCGGAGACATCCGCAGCGTGATTTCGAGCGGCGAGACCAAGGCGGTGGAAACCGCGCAGACCTTCGCGGCCCGCCTGAATGTCTTTCAACGGGTCCTGCCCTTCCTGCACGAGAACGACCGCAGCGCCACGGGTTTTCTCCCGCCCGCGGAGTTTGAGGAAACCGCAAATATTTTCTTCGCGGATCCTTACAAGTCCGTGCGCGGCTGGGAGCGGGCGATCGATGCGCAGAACCGGATCGTCACCGGAATCAGGAGCGCCCTGCGCCATGTCCCGGACGCCGACCCCGTTCTCTTTACCGGACATGGCGGCGTCGGTACGCTTTTGATGTGCCACCTGATGGGCGCGCCGATCTCCAGGACACACGACCAGAAGCGCGGCGGCAGCTGGTTCCGGTTCGACAAGGCCTGGCTGACGGACCAGACAGGCCGCAATTTGAACTGGACAGAGCTATAGGTACAGTCCAACTCAGGCTTGTAACGTGTTAGGCTCGCCGCAGAGAGTCAACTTCCGGAGCCTGTCTTGATCCGCCGATTTGCCACGCTGTGCTCAGCCGTCCTTGCCGCTTTCGTCTTTTCCGGCTTCCAGCTTCAGGCCGGTCAATATGACGCGCAGTTCCGGCAGTTTCTGAACACCGAGATCGTGCCCGCCGCGCGGCAGGCGGGGGTTTCCCAGGCGACGCTCGACCGGGAGCTTTCCGGCCTCACGCCGGACACGTCCCTGCCCGGCCTCGTCGGCCCGGGCGGCAAGGGGTCTCCGCCGAAGGTCAACTTTCAATCCGAATTCAAGTCGCCCGCCCGTTATTTCCGCGACAGCCAGTTCAACGCGCTGGTGCCGCGCGGGCGCAGCCTGATGCAAAAGCATGCCGGAACGATCCGGAAAATCGAAGCGCAATACGGTGTGCCCGGACGCATCATCCTGGCCATCTGGGCGCGGGAGAGCGGTTACGGCGGAGCGAAGATCCCGCATGACGCTCTCAGGGTTGTCGCGACGCAGGCCTTCATGGGCCAGCGGCCGGACTTCTTCAAAGGCGAGGTGATCGCCGCGCTGAAAATCCTGCAGAACGGCGATATATCGCGGCAGGCGATGAAAAGCTCCTGGGGCGGAGCGATGGGCCAGCCGCAATTCCTGCCGTCGTCCTACCTGAAATACGCCGTCGATTTCGACGGCGACGGCAAACGCAACATCTGGACGTCGCAAGTCGACACCATGGCATCGATCGCGCACTACCTATCCGAACATGGCTGGGCAAAGGACCGGGACTGGGGCTATGAGGTCATTCTGCCCGAGAGCGTATCGTGCACCCGCGAGGGGCCGGACAACCGCCAGAAGATCTCCGCATTCGTCCGCGAAGGCGTCAGGCGGGTCAGCGGCAAACCCTTTCCGGATCATGAACTGAACCGGCCGGGCAACATTCTCCTGCCTGCCGGCCGCTATGGCCCGGCCTTCATCGCCACGGAAAATTTCTACGTGATCAAGGACTATAACGAGAGCGATACCTATGCGCTCTTCATAGGCCATCTTGCCGACCGCTACGGCAGCAACAAAGGCTTTGCCGGGGAGTGGAAACCGATGAAGGAAACCACGCGCGGCGCGGTGCGCAACCTGCAGCAGCGGCTTGAAGGCCTCGGCCATGACGTTGGCGGCGCCGACGGCCTGATCGGCTTCAAGACCCGGCGCTCCATCGGCAAGGATCAGGAAAAGAACGGCTTCTTCGCCACTTGCTGGGTTGGGTGAAGCGGCATTTCGCGCGGATCTCTGTACATCGGCATCCCGGCAATTCGACAAGCGCCGTAATTACAGATCCGGGCCCGTTTCGCCTTCCGTCTTGAGCTGCCGCAGCGCCGCTTCAATCGTTGCCTTGTAACGCACCTGGGGCGGGCGGACATTGTGCGTGACCAGCATGCGGCGGGTCTGCTCGGTGGCACCGGTGATGAAGAAGCGCACCCCGGCGCGATGGGCCTTGCGCACCGTTCCCTCTATGACGCTGGCAGCGGTTGAATCGAGGAAGGGCACCGCCGAGCAGTCCAGAATGAAGTTGCGACGCTGATCGGCGATGCGGTCGAGCACCGAGCCGACGGTGGCGGCGGCTCCGAAGAAAAAAGCTCCCGAGATCCGGTAGATGACTGTGTGAGGATCGCTGGCGCTCTCGGCGTGATAGGCATAGCGGTCGCCGTTGGTCCTGTCGGCAACATCGTCGAGGGGCGGGGGGAGATGCGCTTCAACGGCAATGGTCTTCGACATCCTGTTGATGAAGAGGACGGCCCCGAGCGCGAAGCCGACGACGATGCCCTCCGTGAGGTCGCGGAAAACGACCAGCAGAAAGGTCACGAGCAGAACAAGCGCATCGCCGCGCGACGAACGCATGAGGGCGATGAAAGCCTGCTTTTCAACCATGTTCCAGGCGACGACGGCCAGAACGCCGGCAAGAGCGGCAAGCGGGATGTAGCTGGCCAGCGGCGCGGCCACCAGCATGAAGCCGAGCAGAAACAGCGCATGCAGCATGCCCGCGATCGGGCCGTGCGCCCCGGCGCGGACATTGGTCGCCGTGCGCGCGATTGTGCCGGTGGCGCAGATGCCGCCGAAGAGGGCAGAAGCAATGTTGGCAACACCCTGCGCAACGAGTTCGCAATTGGAGCGGTGGCGACGCCCGGTCATACCGTCGGCAACTACCGCGGACAGCAGGGATTCGATCGACCCCAGCAGCGCGAACGCAATCGCGTCCGGCAGGACGGCAAGCATCAGCCCGCCATCGAGCGGCGGCAGCGAAGGCAGCGGCAGGCTGCGGGGAATACCGCCGAAGCGGGTGCCGATTGTCTCCACCGGCAGCGCGAACAATGTGGCGGCCAGGGAAGCGGCGGCTACCGCGATCAGCATGCCCGGCCATCCCGGCCGCAGACGTTTCAGGACGAGGATCGAGACGATTGTCAGCGCGGCGACCGTCACAGCGGCAGCATTGACCGTGGGCGCCGCCGCCGAAAGCACGGCCAGTTTTTCAAGAAACTCGCCAGGTTCCGCACCGGGCAATGCCAGCCCGAAGAGTTCCTTGAGCTGGCTGGCGAAGATGATCACGGCAATGCCGGCGGTAAAGCCGACGGTCACCGGATAGGGAATGAACTTGATATAGGTGCCGAGCCGCAGGTAACCGCCGACAAGCATGAAGACGCCGGACATCATGGTGGCGAGCAGCAGACCCTCGATGCCGTGGAGGTGCGCGGTCGCGGCGACCAGCACGATGAAAGCGCCCGCCGGACCGCCGATCTGGAACCGGCTGCCGCCAAGAGCTGAAATCAGGAAGCCGCCGATGATGGCGGTGAACAGACCCCGTTCAGGCGAAACACCGGAAGCGATGGCAATCGCCATCGACAACGGCAGGGCGACGATGGCGACGGTCAGCCCGGCAATCGCGTCGGCGCGGAACTGCGGCCAGTGATAGCCTTCCCTGAAAACAGTAACGAGCTTGGGCGTGAAGAGTTCGAGAAAGGTCGGCTTGGGAAAATGATCCATTCCCGGTCCACCTGCCGAAGGCACCGATTGCGCCTGCCGAGGAGCGTTCATCCTGTCAATCCAGCCTTGTTTGAAGGCGGCGTGACCGTCCGCGCCAGAGCCGGCGGTCGTCGTCGCCAGGGAATTTTCCGCACATCACTTTGTCAGGGTACCGGATGAGCCTGGCTGGATCAGCCGGACACCACGACCGCCGCCGGTGCTTTGCTGATTGTCGCCGATGATTTCAACGCCACAGCCATTGAACGCTTCGATAACCTTCGTCAGCGTCTCGATCACGCCGCGCACATTGCCTTCGCTGGCCTCCATGCGCTGGATCGTCGGCACCGAGACACCGGCTTTTTCCGCGAGTGTCTTCTGGTCGATACCGGCAAGAGCGCGGGCGGCGCGCATTTGTGCGGCTGTGATCATGCAATCTTATCCTTCGCCCCTTAGAATGACTATCTGACATATCTATAGTCATGTTTCAAGCATTAGTATTACAGCACCAGATACGTGCTTGGTCTCTTCCGGAGCTGAAAACCGGAATGCGCGCGCCGCCACACCTTGCCTCCCCGGCGTTGAGCCGCGGCCTCACGGCGGATCGCGGCTCAAGACCGGGATCGCGTGGTCGTTGCGGATGGCGACTGAAAAAGAGGGAAATTCGACAGGCTACCGGCCCTTGCAGGCAGTGCGGATCACGCGCTGACGATGCCTTCCGGCGCGGCCTCAAGCCGGAATGCCGCCGCCATCAGGGCCTTGGTGTAGTCCGTCCGCGGGGCGTCGAAAATCTGTTCCGCGGATCCGGATTCCACCACCTTGCCCTGACGCATGACGATGACCTCGTTGGCGAGCGCCCGCACCACCTTCAGGTCGTGGGAAATGAACAGGTAGGCCAGGCCATGCGCCTTTTGCAGGTCGCGCAGGAGATCGACCACCTGGGCCTGCACACTCATGTCGAGCGCGGAAGTCGGCTCGTCCAGCATGACGAATTTCGGCTCCAGCACCATGGCGCGGGCAATGGAGACCCGCTGGCGCTGACCGCCGGAGAACTCGTGCGGATAGCGGTTCCGGGTCGCGGCATCGAGCCCGACCTCCTCCAGCGCCTTCGCCACCCGGCGGTCGCGCTCCTGCGCGCTGATCCCCGCAAAATGCACCTTCAGGCCCTCGCCGACGATTTCGGCGACCGACATGCGCGGGCTGAGCGCGCCGTAGGGGTCCTGGAAGACGATCTGCATGTCGCGCCGAAGCGGGCGCATTTCCTTCCAGGAATGAGTCTGGATTTCCTGTCCGTTGAAGGCGATGCGCCCGGTGGAGGAAATCATCCGCAGGATCGCGAGACCGAGCGTCGTCTTGCCCGACCCGCTCTCGCCGACAATCCCGAGGGTCTGGCCTTCGCGGACGGTGATGTCGATGCCATCGACCGCCTTGATGTGATCGACGGTTTTGCGCAAGAAACCACGTTTGACGGGGAACCAGACCTTCAGGTCGTCGGCCTGAACCACGATGGGCTTTTGCGTGTCGGTCGCGGGCGGCTCACCCTTGGGTTCGGCGGCGAGCAGGTGTTTGGTGTAATCGTGTTGCGGGTTGTCGAAGATGTCGGCGACAGGACCCTGTTCGACGATCCTGCCGTCCGTCATCACGCAGACCCTGTCGGCGAATTTGCGCACGATGCCGAGATCGTGAGTGATGAACAGCATGGCCATGCCGTGCTTGCGCTTCAGGTCCTTCAACAATTCCAGGATCTGAGCCTGCACCGTCACATCCAGCGCCGTGGTCGGTTCGTCGGCAATCAGAAGGTCGGGCTCGTTGGCGAGCGCCATGGCGATCATCACCCGCTGACGCTGTCCGCCGGAGAGCTGGTGCGGATAGGACTTCAGCCTTTTTTCCGGTTCGTGGATACCGACCTGATTGAGCAATTCCAGAACGCGTGTCCTCGCCTGGCTCTCACCCATGCCCCGATGGATCCTGAGGATTTCCGCAATCTGCTTTTCCACCGGATGCAGCGGATTGAGCGAGGTCATCGGCTCCTGAAAGATCATCGAGACGTCGTTGCCGCGCACCTTGCGCATGTCGCCGTCATTGGCCTGCAGGAGATCCCGGCCGTTCATGAGGATCCTGCCGGAGGGATGCGAGGCGGAAGGATACGGCAGCAGCTTGAGAACCGACAGCGCGGAAACCGACTTGCCGGACCCGCTTTCACCCACCAGAGCGACGGTTTCGCCTTTTTCGATGTCGAAGGAAATCCTGTCGACGGCGAGCGTCTCCCGGCCTCCCTGGGTGAAGGCAACGGAGAGATCTTCTACGGAAAGCAGGGTCTGGTTTTTCATTGTAATTGCGCCGAAATCGATTTGAGATTCTCAACAGTGGGCTCGATCGCCGCCAGGTCTTCAGATGTCCGGCTGAAGCCCTTCGGACCTGGCATCGTTATTCGTGACGTTCTCGGAATTCCTTTGTCTGCCGTCAAAAAAAGCGCCGTCGTCAGGTGAATTGCGTCCGGCATTTTTACTCCTGGATATTGGTCGCGGAATAAAGCCGCATGGATCAACAGATCACGCTCGACGGGCGCGGCTTCCAACCAAGGTGAACCAGGATGAACCCAACCCTTGTAAAGTTCTATCAATTGATGGTTTTTCTGGCGAAACGGGACGACAAGCAGTTCGGCAAGCGTGAACTCACTCGTACAAAGGAACGCACTGTCTCTTGCTGGTGCCGCGCTGACAATGTCAATCAAGTGGCTCCGCCGGGCATCTCCATGCCCCTCCCCCAGAAGAATGAACATGTTCGTATCCAGGTAAAGTCGTTTTATCGGCTCCATCAATCATCCCACTCGTCACGAAGGTCACGAATGCGATGAGTTGCCTCTTCCAGGGAAACAGTCTGTTTCAATGTCGCCCGAACCCGGTCAAGATCGTCCTGAAACCGGTCTTTATCGAAATCAGCTTGTGTTTCCAACTCGGTTTCAAGAGTTACCGTGACCTCGACGCCCTCCGGTAAACCTTCCCGAAGTTCTTCGGGCAGCTTGTCTACCGGGAAATGCTTTCTGACGATCCTGTTCATGGCCGTCTCCATTTGTGGCCTTCAATATCTATCATAAAAAGCTCTTGCGCGGATCGAACGCGTCGCGCACGGCCTCGCCGATGAAGATCAGAAGACTCAGCATCAGCGAGATGACGATGAAGCCGGTAATGCCGAGCCAGGGCGCCTGGAGATTGTTCTTGCCCTGCGCCAGCAGTTCCCCGAGAGAGGCGGAGCCAGGCGGCATGCCGAAGCCGAGGAAATCCAGGGCGGTCAGGGTCGAGATGGAGCCGTTCAGGATGAACGGCATGAAGGTGAGTGTCGCCACCATGGCGTTGGGCAGCAGATGCCGCCACATGATGACCGGATTGGAGACGCCGAGCGCGCGGGCCGCCGAAATATATTCGAAATTCCGGCCACGCAGGAACTCCGCCCGCACCACGCCCACCAGCGCCACCCAGGAAAAGGCGAGCAGGATCGTGAACAGGGTCCAGAAACCCGGCACCAGAAACGAGGAGACGATCAGGATCAGATACAGCGTCGGGATCGCTGTCCAGACCTCGATGAAGCGCTGGAACAGAAGATCCACCCAGCCGCCGTAATAGCCCTGCACCGCTCCGGCGGCGATGCCGATGACGGAGGAGGCCAGCGTCAGCGCCAGGCCGAACAGCACCGAGATCCGGAAGCCGTAGACAAGACGGGCCAGGACATCGCGGCCCTGGTCATCCGTGCCGAGCCAGTTCCAGTTACCCATGTTGCAATTGGGGTCCTGCGCGCCGAGCGGATAACGCGAGCAGCGTTTTTCCTTGTCCATCGACCAGGACGGCGGCGCCGGCGCCGGGATCGGAATGTCGTGGTTCACGGAACGGTAGGAATAGCGGACCGGCGGCCACAGCATCCAGCCATTGGCGGCGATCTCTTCCTGAATGAACGGATCGCGATAGTCGGTCACCGCCAGAAAGCCGCCGAATTTTTCTTCCGGGTAGTCGACGAAGACCGGAGCCAGCAATTCGCCGTTATAGAACGCCACGATCGGCCGGTCGTTGGTGACGAACTCGGCGAGCATCGCCAGCACGAACAGCACCAGAAAGATCCAGAGCGCCCAGAAACCGCGCCTGTTGGCCTTGAAATTCGTCAGCCTGCGCTGGTTGATCGGCGACAGACGCATTTTTCGCGGCGGCGGCGCTGTCTCTTCCGCCAGGGGATTGAGCACGTCGTAGCCCGCGTCTTCCATGTCCTTGGTGAGGCGTGAATCCATCGATCAGACCTCCCTGCTCTCGAAATCGATGCGCGGATCGATCCAGGTGTAGGTGAGGTCGGAAAGCAGGTTCACCAGCAGCCCCATCAGCGAGAAAATATAGAGCGTGGCGAAGACCACGGCGTAGTCGCGGTTGATGACCGATTCAAAGCTGAGCAGGCCGAGACCGTCTAGGTTGAAGATCGTCTCGATCAAAAGAGACCCCGCGAAGAAGGACGAGATGAAGGCGCCCGGAAATCCGGCGACCACGATCAGCATGGCGTTTCGGAAAACGTGACCGTAAAGCACCTGGCGTTCGGTCAGCCCCTTGGCCCGCGCCGTGGTCACATACTGTTTGCGGATCTCGTCCAGGAAGGAGTTTTTCGTCAACAAGGTGGTGGTGGCGAAGGCCGAGAGCACCATGGCCGTGAGCGGCAGGGCAAGGTGCCAGAAATAGTCGGCGATGCGCGCGGGCCACGAGAGCTGCTCCCAATTTTCCGACACAAGGCCGACCAGCGGGAAAAAGTCCCAGAAGGAACCGCCGGCAAAGAGCACGATAAGCAACACCGCGAACAGGAACCCCGGAATGGCATAGGCGACAACGATCACGCCGGAAGTCCAGATATCGAACCGGGAGCCATCGCTCACCGCCTTGCGGATACCGAGCGGGATGGACACCAGATAGGAGATCAGGGTCATCCACAAGCCGAGAGAGATCGAGACGGGCAGCTTCTCGGCGATGAGATCCAGAATGCGGATGTCGCGGAAATAGCTTTCGCCGAAGTCGAACCTGGCATAGTTCCAGAGCATGTTCAGGAAGCGTTCCAGCGGCGGTTTGTCGAAGCCGAACTGGACTTCGAGTTCCTTGATGAATTCCGGGTCGAGCCCCCGCGCCCCGCGGTATTTCGAGGTGACGCTGTCCGATCCGCCACCACTGCCGCCCGAGGCATCGTTGCCGGCGCCCATCATGTCGCTGCTGCCGCCGCTGATGCGCGCCGTTGCCGAGACATCGGTGCCGGAAAGCTGGGCGATGACCCGCTCGACCGGTCCGCCCGGCGCGAACTGAATGATGAAGAAGTTGATGGCCATGATCCCGACCAGCGTCGGTATCATCAGCAATAAACGGCGAAGGATATAAGCGCCCATGGAAACTGTGCAGTCCCTTTATCAACCGGCCTTCTGAAGCGGGCCCGAGGTGTCACTTGTGAAGCTTAACCGGCTTTACCCAGTTTTGCGGCCTTTTCCTTGTCTATCCACCAGAGTTCTTCGATGGGGAAAAGATATCGCGGTGTCTTTTCCGGATAGCCGTAGACATCCCACATGGCGACAGTGTGGATGTTCTTGTACCACTGCGGGATCCAGTAATAACCGGAGCGCAAAACCCGATCCAGAGCCCGCGCGGCGGTGTTCATCTCCTTGCGGCTCCGCGAGGCGATCACCTTGTCGAGCAGGGCATCGACAACCGGGTCGGCAACTCCGGCAATATTGTAGGCACCCGGTATTTCCGCCGCCCGGGAGCCCCAAAGTTCGCGAACGTCGTCGGAAAGCGTCGCGGAGGACGAGACCCTTTGACTGGCGACATCGAAATCGTAGTCGTTGAGGCGTGACTGGTACTGAGCCGGATCGACGACGCGCAGACTGGCCTTGATACCCAGCCTTTGCATGTTCTTGATCATCGGATTGGTGATCCGCTCGAAGGCGGTGGTGTTGTTCAGGAACTCGATTTCCAGCGGCTTGCCGTCCGGACCGACAAGTTCCGTGCCGTCGCGCGTGTAGCCCGCCTCGCTCAGCAGATCGCTCGCCCTGCGCAACAGGGACCGGTCGTAGCCGGAGCCGTCGCTCACCGGCGGGATGACGGCTTCGCCAAAAACCGCTTCGGGGAGTTGATCGCGGAACGGTTCGAGCAGGGCCAGTTCTTCCGCCGATGGGAGCCCCTCGGCCTTCATCTCGGAATTTTCGAAATACGACACGGTCCGGTCGTAAAGTCCGTAAAAGAGGTTCTTGTTCGACCATTCGAAATCGAAGGCATAACCGAGCGCCTGGCGAACCCTCGGATCCTTGAATTTTTCGCGGCGCGTGTTGAAGTACCAGCCTTGCGCCCCCGAAGGTCGTCCGTCGGGAAATTCCCTCCGGATCACCTCGCCGTTTTCAATCGCCGGGAAATTATATTCCGTCGCCCAGTTCTTTGAGGTGAACTCTTCGCGATAGAGGAGATTGCCCTTCTTGAACGCCTCGAAAGCAACCTGCCGCTCGCGGAAAAACTCAAGCCGGATGGCCGCGAAATTACACTGGCCCGCCATCACCGGCAGATCCCGGCCCCAGTAGTTTTCAACCCTGTGGTATTCGACGTAGCGGCCAACCGCCTGCTTGCCGACCTTGTAGGGGCCGGAGGACAGCGGCGGCGTCAGAGTGGATTGCTTGAAGTCGTAAGCGGTGTAATAGCGTTTGGAAAAGATCGGATAGTCGGTGGCGATGACCAGCGCCAGCTGCAGGGCCTGGGTGCCGTCGAAATGCAGGGCCACCCGGTTCTCGCCCAGGACCTCGGCATCCTTCAGGGCCGCCAGAGGCTGGCTGAGAAGCGGATGCCCGTCCGCCTTCAGCAGCAGAATGGAGAAGGCGACGTCCTCCGCCGTCAGCTTGGAACCGTCATGGAACTTCGCCTCCGGACGCAGATTGAAGAAATAGCGGTTTCCGTCTTCCGATACCTCGACCGTTTCGGCCACCAGACCGTAGACAGCGTCCGGCTCATCCTGGGCGCGGACCATGAGCGTGTCGAAACACAGTTCCATGCGCGGCGGCGCGTCCCCCTTGAGAATGAAGGAATTGAAGGTGTTGTAGGTCTGCGGGTTCTGGTTGAAGTACCAGTAGGGGGCGGTAAAGGAGAACGTGCCGCCCTTCGGCGCATTCGGATTAACATAGTCGAAATGGGTAAAACCGGGCCCGTATTTGAGATCCCCGAAAACGGACAGGCCGTGCTGGGGTCCCTTCCCGGCCGCACTCGACGCGGCAGCCCCGGCGCGGGCGGACCACGGCCCCAGGCCCGCCACCGCGGCGGCGCCGGTCAGTTGCAGCAGCCGCCGGCGCGAGGGAGAGGAAAACCCGGTCATCTTTCCGCTCCTGTCTCTTCCGCCAGTTCCCCGTCGTACCACCAGATGGTCGGGAAGCCGGTGCTGTATTCGGGCATCTCGTCAGGATGGCTGAACCGGTTCCAGCGGGCGGTCCTGGTTTCGTCAGAATAGAATTGCGGCACCACATAGTGGTTCCACAGGAGAACCCGGTCGAGAGCACGGGTCGCGGCCACGAGCGTTTCCCGGTCCTGCGCGAAAATCACCTTGTCGATCAGGTGATCGATCGCCGGGTTCTTGATACCGCCGTAGTTCGCCGAACTTGGATTGTCAGCCGAATCCGATCCCCAGTATTCGCGCTGCTCGTTGCCCGGAGACAGCGACTGGCCGATCGCCAGAACGACGGTATCGAAGTCCCTGCTGCGAACCCGGTTGATGAACTGGGACACGTCGACCAGACGCAGGACAGGGTTGATGCCGATGCTCTCCAGGTTCTTGGCATAGGGCAGCAGCGTCCGTTCGCTGGCCTTGTCCCGGTAGAGGAACTCAACAGTGAACTGCTCGCCGGTCGCCGGGTCGATCATCTTTCTGTCCTTGAGCTCAAACCCGGCCCCGCGGAGCAGCTTCACGGCCTCGCGGAGATTGGCGCGAACATTCTGCGGGTTTCCGCCGACAGGATTGGTATATTCCTCGGTGAACACCTCGGGCGGAACCTGATCCCGGACTTCCTCAAGAATTTCCAGTTCCTTGCCCTGCGGCAATCCGGAGGAGGCAAGCTCGGTTCCCGCGAAATAGGAATTGACCCGTTTCAGCAGGTTAGCCGAGACGATCTCGTTGGTCGTTTCGAAATCATAAGCGTAGTTGAGCGCTCTGCGGACATCCGGGTTCTGGAACTTTTCCCGACGCTGATTCAAAAAGAAGCCCTGCATGACGCCGGTGGACTTATCCAGGAAAATCTCCTTCACGACCCGGCCGTCCCTGACGGCCGGAAAATCATATCTTTTGGCCCATTGGCTGGAACTGCGCTCGACGTGAAAGTCATACTGATCGCCCTTGAACGCCTCGAACTGGACGGCGTCGTCAAGGAAGGCAACGTAGCGGATCTCGTCGAAATTGTTGGTGCCGACCCGGACCGGCAGATCCTTGCCCCAATAGTCCTCCACACGCTCGTAGACGACCTGACGGTTGGGTGAGAAATCCTCGATCCGGTAAGGGCCCGACCCGAGAGGCGGCTCCAGGGTCGCCCGGGAAATGTCGCGGGGCTCTCCCTTGGCGTTTGTGCCTTCCCACCAGTGCTTCGGCAGAACGGTGAGCTGGCCCATGATTTTCGGCAGCTCGCGGTTGTCCGCAGAATCGAAGGTGAACCGGACGGTGTTGTCGGCGACGATGTCGGTCGATGTGACGTTCTGGTAGTAGAATTTCCGGCGCGGGTCGAGTTCGATCGCCTTTTCGAACGACCAGACGACGTCTTCGGCCGTTACCGGCTCGCCATCATGCCATCTTGCATCCGGGTCGATCCTGTATTCGACCCAGGAATAGTCGTCGGGAAACCGGACGGCATTCGCAAGGACGGCGTATTGCGCGCTGATGTCGTCTTCATCCAGCGACGGTTCCATCAGGCTTTCATACACCTGCAGAATTCCCGGTGCGATATTGCCCTTCTGGGCGAGAATGTTGAAGGTGTCGAAACCGCCGCTGCTCGCCAGCCTGACAACGCCGCCCTTCGGCGCGTCCGGATTGACGTAGTCGAAATGGGAAACGTCCGGCCCGTATTTGGGTGTTCCGTTGAGCGCGGATGCATGATGCCACTCGGGCTCATCGGCGAATGCAGCGCCTGACGCAAGACTCCCGATCGTCACGCCGGCCAATGTCAGGCCTGTGATGGACATTGCACCTGCAAGCGCGATCTGCGCCGCGGCCGTATTCAAAGCGCGCCATGTGAACATCATCGGCTTCTGTGTCCCTTTCCCGTTCCTCAGCCCGGATGAATTGGGCTGTCATGAACCAGTTTAGGGACCAGCCGGCCAAACGTCACCTGCCGGATGACGATATGACAGAAATTTAACCTGTCTGGGGAACGCCCTTTTCGGGCGGCGTCTCTTCGTTCTGCTTGGATTTCGCCTTTTGGGCATACATGCGCCCGTCGGCAACTCTGAGCAGATCGTCGACCGACGACGCGTCCCCCGGGTAGCTCGCGCTGCCGATACTGGCCTTCACGTCAATCTTGATCCCGGCGAAGGTGAAGGCCTGATCGACACGTTCCGACAGACGTTTCAGGAAGGCATCCTTTTCCTGGTAGCGCATATTGCCAGGCGTCAGGACAATGAATTCGTCGCCGCCGACACGGGCGACCGTGTCGCTCTGGCGCGTCTGGTGCTGCAGCCTCTGGCCGATTTCGATCAGCAGCTGGTCCCCGACCGAATGGCCATAATTGTCATTGACCGGCTTGAACGCATCCAGATCGACGTAGAAAATCTCAAATCCGGCTCCAGAGCGTTCGCACATGGTGGCAAGCTGGTACATGCGTTCTTCCAGAAGGCGCCGGTTCGCCAGTCCGGTCAGAGGATCGTGCAGCGCCATCGAGCGCACCTTGTAGACCTCGTTGATCAAAAGAAAGGCCATGGTGCCGAAGACCAGGGAGATCAGGCTGCCGATCAGCTGGGTCATCCACACTTCATCGCCATAATCAGACCAGCCACCCTGCGGGTAGCCGAGCAATTGCCAATTCAGACCACCTGGAAGGTGAAGAGGGAGAGAGACGAAGTCGGCTTCCAGAACGGACTGGCTGCCAAATATGACGCTGTTTGCCGTGCTGACCGCATTTTTGTTGATCACCGCGGTGCGGATACCGTTGACGACATCTTTCATGCCCGCGGCCGCCATCATGCCCGCCTCGTCGAGAATCAGTGTCGCAACACCCCAGTAGGACCGGTCGTTCACGGGCTGGCCGGGAAAAGCAGGCGGGAAAACCGGGATCCGGATCACCAGTGCCCGTCCTCCCTGAACGAGTTCAAGCGGACCGGCGATCACCACCTCACGGCTTATCATCGCATCGCGAATCGCCGGCCACTGTGCGCTGTTCATCCGATAGTTCAGACCGATCGCCGCCCGGTTCGGCTCTTGCGGGTAGACGGCCCGCAGGACGTTGTTGGGAGCAAGGCCGATTGACCGTATGGAGGGATTTTCCTCGATCAGATCGCTCGCGATCTCCCGATAGTGCTCCATCTCGAACGGCTGGTCGGCGAATTGGGTCACATAGGCCCTGATGCCGAAACCATGCGCGACCGTCCGGCTGATCTCACCCTCAAGGCGCGCGCGCGCCTCGGACAGGTCGGCGACCGCATCCTTCTTGTGCTGCGCGACCAGTTCGTTTCGCACGAGCTGTCCGACATGCGCGGTGACCGCGATTCCGGCGAGAAAACACACTATCGCGACGATGAAAGCGGTAAATGCTCCCTTCGAACTGGAAAATATATTTCGTGCCAGATTAAAATCCATACGGCTCTTGCCCAACCCTTACCTGTTCTGACAATACACTACGTAACGGAAGATATGTTAATTTTTCAAGCTATTTAAATAAAAAAAGCCGGATGACTAACCCGGCTTTTCAAATATTCAGTGATACTACGTGATCTTTTCTGAGTATTACTCAGATGGCACCGGCACAGGTGAGTCGGACTGCTCATTGAGATAGGCGATTATATCCGCGCGATCTTCAGGTTTACGCAGACCCGCGAATCCCATCGACGTTCCGGGAACATGCTTTTTCGGGGCAACCAGGAAATGATCGAGTTCATCGAATGACCATTCCGGATTTTCCGCACCGAACGCGGTCATCGCGGAGGAATAGCTGAAACCTTCATGGCTGGCCGGCTTGCGACCGACAACGCCCCACAGAGCCGGTCCGACCTTGTTGGCGCCGCCCTGAGAGAAGTCATGGCAGGCCGCGCATTTCTTGGCGACTTTCGCACCGTCTTCAGCGGATGCTTCCACAAGGCGTTCGGAAATCGGCGTTTCCTCCGGAACCGCTTCCACTTCCGAGGTTGCATCTTCCGCCGAGGCGACGACAATCTCGTAGCCCGGTTTACCCGGAATCGTCGGATGGAAAATGATGTCGGAGACAATACCGACACCCATAGTCAGGATAAGAACCATCAGAACCGCACCTGCGGCCTTGTTCAGCGTGAAGGAATCCATTCTCTCCGGCTCCAAGCTCATACGCGTCCGAGCCCGCAGCATGAGGCTGCGGACCCTATCAGCTTTTTAAAATTTGCCGGAACCTACAAATTTTTTGACCTTGCTGTCCATAGCTTTAAAAGGACATCTGATATGACAAACGGACGCGGCAGGCATTTTTCGCAATCCCGCCGGACCGTCCGGCCCCATGGAGACCCTTTTGACCGCAGCACTCGTCATCATTCCAGCCCGCCTCGCGGCAACCCGTCTGCCGCGCAAGCCTCTCGCCGATATTTGCGGAAAACCCATGATCGTAAGGGTGCTTGAACAGGCGCAGAACGCGGATATCGGCCCAGTTGCCGTTGCCTGCGACGACAAGGATATCGCCGACGCGGTTCAGGACCACGGCGGCAGGGCCATCATGACCCGGCCCGATCATCCCTCGGGCTCGGACCGCATCCAGGAGGCGGTGAACCTTGTGGATCCGGACGGCCGGTATGACGTCGTCCTGAATGTGCAAGGCGACGTGCCGCTGATCGCGCCCGAGGCGATTCGCGCGGCTTTCGCTCCGCTGACCCTTCCCGAGGTGGCCATCGGCACGATCATGACGGAACTGACCGATCCGCAATTCCGCGACAATCCGAATTTCGTCAAGGCCGTCACGACCCCCAATGGCCTCGGCCACCACCGCGCGCTTTATTTCACCCGCGCGACCGCGCCGAGCGGAGACGGTCCTCTCTACCAGCATATCGGCATCTATGCTTACCGCCGCGCCGCGCTGGCCGATTTCGTCAGGCTGCCTCCCTCTCCCCTGGAGATGCGCGAGAAGCTGGAGCAATTGCGCGCGCTAGAGGCGGGCATGCGGATCGACGCGTCGATCATCGACAGCGCGCCCATGGACGTGAACACCCCTGAGGATCTGGAACGCGCCCGCGAGGCATATCAGGCCGCCTAGACCGGCCGCTGTCGCAAGGAACCGTGCACAAGCGGAAAATCGGATGAATTTTAAAGTGTCAGAGCATCCTGCCCGGAGGCGGAAAGAAAAATGAACGACAGAAAAAAAATAGTTTTCCAGGGAGAAACCGGCGCCAATTCACATATGGCGTGCCGGAGTGTCTATCCCGACTACGAAGCCATTCCCTGCGCGACGTTCGAGGACTGCTTCTCGGCCATGGCGGACGGCACGGCCGACCTTGCCATGATCCCGATCGAGAACTCGGTGGCCGGGCGCGTCGCCGACATCCACCATCTGCTGCCCAAATCCGACCTGCATATCATCGGCGAATATTTCATGCCGATCCGCTTCCAGCTCATGGCGCCCAGGGGGGCGACGCTGGATGGCCTCAAGAAGGTCCAAAGCCACATTCACGCGCTCGGCCAGTGCCGCAAAGTCATTCGCGAGTTCGGCCTGACCGCAGTTGTGGGCGGCGACACTGCGGGATCCGCCCGCCAGATCGCGGAACTCAACGATCCGAGCGTCGGCGCCATTGCGCCTGAAATGGCGGCCGAGATCTACGGCCTGGATATTCTGCGCCGCGATGTCGAGGATGCCGCTCACAACACCACCCGCTTCGTCATCCTCTCGCGAGACAAGATGGAAGCGGCCTATAACGGCCAGCCGGTCATCACCACGTTCATCTTCCGGGTCCGCAACGTGCCGGCCGCGCTCTACAAGGCGCTTGGCGGCTTTGCCACCAACGGCGTCAACATGACGAAGCTGGAATCCTATCAGCTCGAAGGCCAGTTCTTCGCATCCATGTTCTACGCGGATGTCGAAGGCCACCCAGAGGACCCCTCCGTCGCGCTGGCGCTTGAGGAACTCGCCTTTTTCTGCGCGGAGCTGAATATGCTCGGCGTCTACCGCGCCAGCCCTTTCCGGGAAAAGATCAAGGAACCGGAAGCCAACCGTGCCCTGAGGCCCAATCCCCATTCCTGAAGCCGCACACGCCGGCGCCACCAGAGGACCATATGACCGAAACCAGATTTGACGCCTTGTGTATCGGCAATGCCATTTGCGACGTATTTGCGCATGTCGAGGAAGACTTCCTGCTTCAGGAGAGCCTTATCAAGGGATCCATGCGCCTGATCGATACGGAAGAAGCCGTACGTCTGTTCGACAAGATGGGCCAGACAGTCCGCATATCGGGCGGCAGCGCCGGCAATACGGCAGCCGGGATCGCGTCGCTCGGCGGCAGGCCCGCCTATTTCGGCAAGGTCGCCGAAGACGAACTGGGCGACAGCTACTCTCACGACATGAACGGCACCGGCGTCTATTTCAACACGCCGCGCCTGAGGGACGGCAAGCCGACCGCGCGGTCGATGATCCTGATCACGCCGGATGGCGAGCGGACGATGAATACCTATCTCGGCGCCTGTACCGAGTTCTCTCCGTCCGACGTCGACGAGACGGTGGTTGCGGCCTCAGCGGTCACCTATATGGAAGGTTATCTCTGGGATCCGGAAGAGGCCAAGAAGGCCTTCCTGAAGGCGGCCGAAGTCGCGCATGCGCACGGACGTAAGGTGGCCCTCACCCTTTCGGATTCCTTCTGTGTCGACCGGTACCGCAGCGAGTTCCAGTCGCTGTTGTCCGACGGGGTTGTCGATCTTCTGTTTGCCAATGAACACGAGCTGAAAGCGCTCTATGAAACGTCCGATCTCGGGTCGGCGATCTCCGGTGCCCAGGAGACCGGCGCTCTGACCGCGCTCACGCTCGGCGCGGAAGGCGCGATGGTCATCACGAAGGACGAGACGGCGAAGATCAGCGCCCTGTCGGTGGACAATGTCGTGGATCTGACCGGCGCGGGCGATCTGTTCGCCGCCGGTTTCCTGTTCGGTCTTGCCCGCGATTACAAACTTTCCGACGCCGCCGAACTCGGCTGCATATGCGCCGCAAGCGTGATCAGTCACGTCGGCGCCCGCCCGGAATGGCCGTTGAAAACGACCGCCGCCCAGAGCGGCTTCGAGGTCTGACAACAAGAAAAGGGGCGAAACCGCCCCTTTTCTCCTTAAAAGCGTTGCCTTTTCAGACGGTTCAGTCCGCCAGGTCCTGAACGCTGAGGACTTCGCCGTTTTCGTCGAGCCGGTAGATGATCGGCGTTCCGGTACCGAGTTCCCGCTTCAGGATTTCTTCCTGGCCAAGTTTTTCCAGATCCATGATGAGCGCGCGCAGGGAATTGCCGTGAGCGGCCACGATCGTCCGTTTTCCGGCCAGGACCTTCGGCAGGATTTCCGACTTGTAATACGGCAGAACGCGCTCGGCGGTCATCTTCAGGCTTTCGCCTCCGGGAGGCGGAACGTCAAAGGAGCGGCGCCAGATGTGAACCTGTTCCTCGCCGAACTGCTGGCGGGCCTCGTCCTTGTTCATGCCGGTCAGGTCGCCATAATCGCGTTCGTTCAGCGCCTGGTCCTTGTAGGTTTCAAGACCGGTCTGGCCGAGTTCCTCCAGGATAATATCCAGGGTTTTCTGCGCGCGGGACAGGACGGAGGTAAACGCCAGATCAAATGTCAGTTTCAGATCCCGAAGCTGCTGACCTGCCTGATGAGCTTCCGCAATACCCTGTTCGGTCAGGCCCGGGTCCTTCCAGCCTGTGAACAGGTTTTTCAAATTCCATTCGCTTTGTCCGTGACGGACAAGCACAAGAAGGCGATCCATGCCAGTCTCCTTAAACTAGTTCTGCCTGCTCACATATAGCCATATGAAAGCAGAAAGGTAATTATCCTAATATGTTAGTGCATATTGTCCGCATTCTACCGAAGGCGGAATACTCCAGAGTCCCCGCCAGCTCAATTTTCCAGGCCGAGCACATCGGCCATCGAATAAAATCCCGGTTTCTGATCAAAACCCCAAAGAGCCGCTTTGACGGCGCCGCGCGCGAACAACTGCCGGTCTTCCGCGCGGTGGGTCAGTTCGATGCGCTCGCCTTCTCCTGCGAATATCACCGAATGTTCGCCGATGACCGATCCCCCGCGCAGGGTGGCAAAACCGATGTCGCCGGTTTTACGAGGGTCCATGATACCGTCACGCGAACGCACTGAATGCGCTTGCAGATCGATACCCCTTCCGTCCGCCGCGGACTGGCCGAGCAGCAGTGCGGTTCCCGAAGGCGCATCGACCTTGTGCCTGTGATGCATTTCAAGAACCTCGATGTCAAAATCGGCGTCAAGGGCCGCCGCGGCCCTGCGAACGAGGTTTGCAAGAAGATTGACCCCCAGACTCATATTGCCCGACTTGATGATCCTGGCATGACGCGCAGCCGCCTGAAGCGGCTCGTCTTCACCCTCGGCCCAGCCGGTGGTGCCGATCACATGGACGATACGCGCCTGAGCCGCCAGTTCGGCGAACCAAAGGCTTGCCGCGGGAGCCGTGAAATCCAGGACCCCGTCGGCGTTGGCAAAAGCCGTCAGGGGATCGTCGGTCACCGGAACATCCAGAGTGCCGACGCCGGCCAGGTCTCCGACATCCCGGCCAAGGACCTCGGCACCTTCCCTTTCGACAGCCGCGACGATTTCCGTTCCCGCGTTTTCGGTCACGGCGCGCGTCAAGGCGCGGCCCATCCGGCCCCCAGCTCCGACGACAACCAAGCGCATCTGCCTCATCCCGTTCCTTTCATGCAGCTATCGCAAGGGGGTATATCAGTTTCACCTTGGGAGGAAAACGCCTGATCGCAAGCTTGCGGCAGCGCCTGCCCGTGAAGATAAATTGTAAAATATAGCGATAGAATCTGAGCTTTACTCACGATAAATGATAAGTTAAATTACCAATATTGAGTAATCTAGCTCAAACCCTTCCTATATCGCGGATAAACTATAAAAAATATTCCCAAGAATCAGATGACCTATTCATGTATTTGCAAATCTCAATCAATTTTTCATGTTATTCTTTTTATATGCATGCAATGCGTACAAACATAACTTTTGCGAACAGATTACCGGCTCAACCGCCAGAGCACTTTTAAGAAACACGGAAACATTTGATGGAGTCAAATCAGCTTATATCCAAGGCGCGGCGCGCAGTGCGATACGGTGTATCGGACAAGCGTGGCAACGCCGGAGATGGGCTGATTTGACCCACCGGAGGCGCGTGTTTCTCAAAAGTGCTCCAGCCGATACGCACGGGAGGTTCCTGGTTCCAAAAGGCCATGACAATGCACATGTCACACGCCCTTCCGTTCGTGCAGTTTCCCCACGGAACGTATGGAGAGCCTAATTGAAAAAAGGTTTTTCAATACCGTTTAACCGGCTTGTCATGGCGCTGTTCACCTTCGGGCTGATCGGAACGGCGATTGCCCTCTTCTGGATTACCTATCTGGGCAGCCTTTCAATCGCGGAACATGAAATTGCCCGCAGCGCCAGATCCAAAGCCACCCTTTCCAGACTGGTCTTCACGCAGCATCTGGAAAAGCTGGAAGGTCATATCCGCGCCGTCGCGGCCGATCCGGAAATACGCCGCGCGCTTGAAACAGATGACAAGGCCACCGCCAAAAAGGCTATCGAGCGGGCGACGGAGGGAATGACAAGCGCGGTTCTCGACATCCTGCTGATCGATCGTCCGAATGACGCAAGCTGGGTCAACGGCAGCCTGGGCCTGATCGACCTGAGCCACCAGTTGCCGGCCAATATCCGCGCCGCCATGCCGCCGGATATCTGGGTGACTTATACGAGCCATAATTCGGAGCCGGTGGCCGTGACCGCCGCTCTGTCCATCCTGGTTCTGGATCCGGAATCCGGCGAGGCGATTGCAAGGATCTACGGCGGAACAACTGTCACCGATTCCTTCACCCTGCCCGGAGAGCTGGCAAAAACGCTTCACGCGCAGGATCTTGCTTTTTATCACGACGACAAACTTATTGCCGGTATCGGCGACCTGACGAGCGAGAGCCTGCCGGACGGCCTCATAACGGCCAGCGACGAGACAGGATACTATCTGCGCGACGACAATCTCTATGTCTACGCTCCGCTCATGAAGGGCCTTGACGGACATCTGCTCTCAACTGTGACCAAGCAGCCGATAGACACGATGGAGAAAGTCAGGGAAACCTATATCCGGATGTTCACACCCTTCCTGATATACACAACCGTCCTAGCGATCGGGGCCGCCCTGCTCGTCAACAGGATCACGAGTGCGGGGCTCGGGCGTCTTGTGGCCTACGCTACGAGCCTGCGGAAGGAACAACTGGTCGCGCCGCCGAAACCCGGACTTATTTCCGAATTCAACAAGCTGGCCCGGATGTTCCAGGCGGCGTTCGAATCCGTGCGCGTCCGCGATGCCCAGTTCAAGGACATGATCGATGGCTCACTGCACGGGGTTCTGGTGCATGCCGACAACCGCATTCTTTATGTGAACGACGCGCTGCTGAAGATGCTGGGCTACGACCCTGGCTTTCCCGCTCAACTCGTCGGCGCGCCGGCCCCGGCGATTTACGCGCCGGAGGAACACGGCCGCCTGAGCAGCTACTACAATGCGAGCGAAACCAACGGTGCGCCCAGAGCCTATGAAGTCAAGGGGATACGCAAGGACAGGCGGACCGTCTGGCTTGAGCAGCATGTCCGCGTCACCGACTGGAACGGCGCGCCTGCCTATTACGCGACGATAACCGATATCAGCGAGCGCAAACGCCAGGAACAGCTCGCAACCAAGAATGCAAATTTCGACATCCTCACCGGGCTTCCAAACCGCCGCCTGATGATTGACCGTCTGCGGCAGACCCTGCAGCGCAACAGGCAGCTCGGCGAACTGACCGCCCTGATGATCCTCGATCTCGACCGGTTCAAGACCGTCAACGAAACCTACGGACCCAACGCCGGAGACCATGTGATCGTGACCGTGGCAACGCGTTTGACCGAAGTTCTCGGGCCGGACCAGACCGTTGCCCGCATGGGCGGTGACGAATTCGCCATCCTTTTGACCGACCCGGAAGACCGCTGGCAGATCGAGCAGACCGTCCGCGATATCCTGAGCGAAGTCGAAAAACCGATCACGTTGGAAAACAGCACCCGCGTCGTCCTGTCCGGCAGCCTGGGCATCACGCTTTCGCCCAACGATGGCCTGGAGGACGAGGCCCTGCTTCAGCAAGCGGACACCAGCATGTATCAGGCGAAAGCGGAAAGCGGTTCCAGCTACAGGTTCTACGCCACCCGGATGAACGAACAGACCGCGCGCAGGGGTCAGATCGAGATCTCTTTGCGAGAGGCCATCGAACAGGGAAATCTGCATCTGAATTTCCAGCCTATCATGGATTTCCCGCAGGGCAGGATCGTCTCCTGCGAGGCGCTGGCCAGATGGTCCGACCCGAAACTGGGTGTCGTTCATCCAGTCGAATTCATCAAGATCGCCGAGGAAAGCGGGCTGATCGTTCCGCTGGGCGAGTGGGTGTTGCGCGAAACCTGCGCCTTTTTCCAGTCCTGCAACCAAAACGGGCTGCAGCTCGACAGCATCAGCGCCAATATTTCACCAAGGCAATGCCGCGAAACGGGGTTCGTCAACCAGCTTCAGAACATACTCGGCGAGACGGCAACTGAGCCATCATGCCTTCAGCTCGAAATCACCGAAAGCATCATGTTTGACGACCAGCGCGTCAATCCCGTCGATATCCTTCAGGCGATCAGCGCACTGGGCGTCAAGATTTCCCTCGACGATTTCGGCACCGGTTATTCCTCGCTGAGCTACCTGAAACGCCTGCCCATCGACACACTCAAGGTCGACCGGACTTTCATCAAGGACATTGAAGGGGATCCGGATGGACAGGCACTCGTCGAGGCGATCGTTTCCATGGCGCGCTCGCTCGGTATTTCGGTCATCTGCGAAGGAGCGGAAACACGCGAGCAATGTAGCCTGGTGTCTTCTTTCGGCTGCTCCCTCATTCAGGGCTTCGGCATTGCCAGGCCCATGTCCGCGGAGAACTTCCGCCAGTATCTCGGCCGTATTAACGGCGTGGACAATGCCGCGGCGAGAGCCGGTTGAAAAAGCCGAAGAGGGAAGAGTCCAGTTCGGCTGGCGTTCAAAAGCTGATCGATCTTAAAATGATAGAGCGTTTGAAATGCGTTCAGTTGAACGTGCGGTGCTCTAAAGTGTCGCGCTAAAAACAAAAAACGGGGGCCATGGAGGCCCCCGTTTCTATATTACGTTCCGGATGAAGCGGCTTATTCGCCGTCTTCCTTCGGGATTTCCTTGCCGGTTTCCTGATCGACAACCTTCATGGACAGGCGCACCTTGCCGCGCTCGTCGAAGCCCATGAGCTTGACCCAGACCTTGTCGCCTTCCTTGATCACATCGGTGACCTTGGCAACCTTCTGGGGAGCCAGCTGGGAAATGTGGACCAGGCCGTCCTTGGCGCCGAAGAAGTTCACGAATGCGCCGAAATCAACGCATTTCACAACGGTGCCTTCGTAGATCACGCCGACTTCCGGTTCGGCGGCGATGGAGTTGATCCAGTTGATCGCAGCCTTGATCGCCTTGCCGTCGGACGAAGCGATCTTGACGGTGCCATCGTCCTCGATATTGACCTTGGCGCCTGTCTTCTCGACGATCTCACGAATGACCTTGCCGCCGGAACCGATGACTTCACGGATCTTGTCGACAGGGATCTTCATCACTTCGATGCGCGGCGCATGCTCGCCGAGTTCGGCACGGGCTTCGGTGATTTCGTTCGACATTTCTCTGAGAATGTGAACGCGGCCGTCCTTCGCCTGGCCCAGAGCGACCTTCATGATCTCTTCGGTGATCCCGTCGATCTTGATGTCCATCTGCAGGGAAGTGATGCCGTTTTCGGTTCCGGCCACCTTGAAGTCCATGTCGCCGAGGTGATCCTCATCGCCGAGAATGTCGGAGAGAACCGCGAAGCGCTCGCCGTCCTTGATGAGACCCATGGCGATACCGGCCACCGGCGCCTTCAGCGGAACGCCGGCATCCATAAGTGCCAGAGAAGTACCGCAAACGGTCGCCATCGAGGACGAGCCGTTGGATTCGGTGACCTCGGATACAACGCGGACGGTGTAGGGGAAGTCATGATGCGGCGGCATCATCGGATTGATGGCGCGCCAGGCGAGCTTGCCGTGGCCGATTTCGCGGCGTCCCGGGGAGCCCATGCGGCCGGTCTCGCCCACGGAATAGGGCGGGAAGTTGTAATGCAGCATGAAGTGCGCCTTGATGGTGCCTTCCAGAAGATCGACGAACTGCTCGTCTTCGCCGGTGCCGAGGGTGGCGACCGCGAGGGCCTGGGTTTCACCGCGGGTGAACAGGGCGGAGCCGTGCGCACGGGACAGAATGCCGACCTCGGAGGAAATCGCACGGACGGTGGACAGATCGCGCCCGTCGATACGGGTGCCCGTGTCAAGGATGGCGCCACGGACGATTTCCGCTTCCAGTTTCTTGAACTGATCGCCAAGCACGATGGATTCGACCGCTTCGCCTTCGGCGGCGTTGGTGACCAACGCCTCGACGACCTTTGCCTTGGCGGCATCGACCGCGTTCTTGCGCTCGGTCTTTGAGGTGATCTTGTAGGCGGCTGTCAGATCGTCCGCTGCAATGGACTTGATTTTCGCGAACAGATCCGAATGATCCGGGAGAACCAGATCGCGCGGTTCCTTTGCGGCCGTTTCGGCGAGCTTGATGATCGCGTCGATAACCGGCTGGAAGCCCTTGTGGCCGAACATGACGGCGCCGAGCATGATGTCTTCATCAAGTTCCTTGGCTTCCGACTCCACCATCAGAACCGCATCGCCTGTGCCGGCGACGATCAGATCCAGGGAGGATTCCGGCATGTCGTCGACAAGCGGGTTCAGCACATATTCGCCGTTGATATAGCCAACGCGCGCGCCGCCGATCGGTCCCATGAAGGGAACGCCGGAGAGTGTCAGGGCCGCGGAAGAGGCAACCAGCGCCAGAATGTCCGGTGCGTTCTCCAGATCGTGGGACAGTACGGTGATGACGATCTGGGTGTCGTTCTTGTAGCCCTTGGCGAACAGCGGGCGGATCGGACGGTCGATCAGGCGGGACGTCAGCGTTTCATGCTCCGACGGGCGGCCTTCGCGCTTGAAGAAGCCCCCCGGGATCTTACCGGCGGCAAAGGCCTTTTCCTGGTAGTTCACGGTGAGCGGAAAGAAATCCTGGCCCGGCTTCGGCTGCTTGGCGGAAACGACTGTCGCCAGAACCTTGGTTTCGCCATAGGTCGCCATCACGGCGCCATCGGCCTGGCGGGCAACCTTGCCCGTCTCGAGCACGAGCGGACGGCCGCCCCACTCAACTTCTACACGATGAACATCAAACATCATCTGTCCTTACAGATTTACCCGTCCCGCGGCTGCTTTCGGTGCAGCACACTCTCGGGACAGACACATTCCCGGTCGGCCCCGGATGGGCCGGTTACCGGCGGACATGCCACGGGCAAGACAACGGGCTGCTTTCTGAGCTGAACCTGGAAAGAAGCCGGCAATCCTGCCCCATGACGTGTCACGAGGTCTCTATAGAGCGTTTGCCGGTAAAATGGAAACACTCAAGAGCAAAACCCGGAACACAGATCCGGAGGGATCGGCGACAGGGGTGGATCTGCTCGCATTTCAGCGCAAGGGGCCTTCCCGTCCCACAAACCGGCATACTTGCGTAATGCGATCGGAGAGGCGTGGCCCGATGCAAAAAAACGCGGCGTTTTTCCCGCCGCGTTTTTTCTTTTGGGAATTTAGCGGCGAATGCCGAGACGCTCGATGAGTGTCTTGTAACGCTCTTCGCTCTTGCCACGCGCATAGTCCAGAAGGGACCGGCGCTGCGCAACCATCTTCAGGAGACCGCGGCGGGAGTGATTGTCCTTGCCATGATCCTTGAAGTGTTCGGTGAGGTTGTTGATGCGCTCGGTCAGGATGGCGACCTGTACTTCAGGAGACCCGGTGTCGCCTTCCTTGGTGGCGAATTCCTTCATGAGCTCGGCTTTACGCTCTGTTGTAATCGACATCGCTCTTTTCCTTTCAAAGAGTGGTGGTCCGTTGACCGGACGCGTTGAACTGCCGGAGGACCGGCCTGATCCGCGAGTTTCCAGAGCCGAGATGTCGTTCAGCAAAGGATTCCTACGGACGAATTGGGCTGAAATGCCCAATGGCGGCGATATATGTCGGAAAACGCCGGGAAAAGCTAGTGGTATCTTTCACAAGACTCCATTCGGCCAGGCCGCAGGTAAAGCCTGCCTGAAAGCTTCGGCCAGCATTCTCAGTCGAGCAAATGTGAAACGTCGAGCCCGAGCTTCGAGCTCAGGTTGCTCAAAGTCACTTGTTCAAATCTTTGCGGCCACTGAATTGCGTAACGGTCCGCCAATTTGCGCGCCCGAGGAAGATATGCCGCCGCGTAGGCAAGATGCGCTTCAATTGCCGTCTCCCGGCCTGGAACAAGCGCAGGCAAGGAGGCGAGGAGCTCTTTCTGCTCGTGTGTGATCAACCTGTTGAGGTGCAGCGCTCCGCCTCTGTGAGGTGCCCTTGTCTCCTCGATGAGAAGACTGACGAGCAGATTTCGAAGGTGGAACACACCTGTAATCGCATTGAAGTATTCCCGCCGCCCCATGGCGACCGGCATCAGCCCGAGGATACGAATGAATTCCTCAAACTGGTATTGCATCTGTTTTGGATCGGGGCCGGTATCCTCCAGGACTTCAGGCAGCGCTCCCAAAAGCCCCGCATGGTCAAAAAGGACCTCAAGACCGTTGCGGGCACGGCCGATTTTGATCCGGTCAGCGTTCACGCCAAGCAAATCGATCCTGAGCCAATCCGCCGTAACCGCATTGACAAGAAGATCTGTCCTCTTGAATTCTCTCCAAAGTACAATTTCGCCAATGTCCGACAGGATCGCGCGCCAGGTTTGCGCGAAAGTATCCAGTGTTCCGTGGTCCAGAACGGCCAGGAAATCGATGTCGCTGAACCCGTCTTCCAAACCGGCGCCGTAGCTTCCGCTCAAACAGAGTGCCTGCACCTGTTTTTCCGATCTGAGCTTTCCGGCAATAAGCTCGATGACTTGGTGGCTCTCCATCAGGACTGCTCCGAATTCGCACGGAGACTATCATTCCCGCCCGGAGGGTCAATATCGGTGAATTGGCTTCCATTCAGCCGCCGTGCCGACGGGTTCGGACGCCTGCGCAGTTCATATACGGCTTACAGGTTGAACACCCGCGTCGGCTGGAACCGGCCTTTTTCAATCGAACCGATCGCCACGGGAACAGTAGCGTGGCTGGCGAAGGCGACTTCGGTGTTGAGCGGGGCATCGCGGCCGCGCAGGAGCACCGCCATGCCTTTGCGGATTTTTGCCGCGTCCTCTTCGGAAACGGCAAGTTCAACCAGATCGTCCATCGCCTCGCGCACCGGCAGGACGAATTCGGCGACAAGCGCCTCGACGCTTTCGCCTTCCGCCAGCTCTTCGGCGGCTTCCAGGATCTCGTCCAGTCCGATCAGATCGTCCTCGCCAAACGGGCCGACCAGCAGGCGGCGGAGTTCGGTGACATGACCACGGGTGCCGAGCCGGCGGCCGAGATCGCGGGCAAGCGCGCGCACATAGGTGCCCTTGCCGCATTCAGCTTCGAAAACGGCGCGGTCGGCATCGGGGCATTCAACGAGATCCAGGCGGTGAACGTCGATGGGACGGGCCGCGAGTTCGACCTCTTCCCCCTCGCGCGCCAGATCGTAGGCCCGCTCTCCCGCCACCTTGATGGCCGAGAATTTCGGCGGCACCTGCAGGATGGTCCCGACAAATTCGCCTAGAACCGCGTTGATCGCGTCAGGTTCCGGGCGCAGATCCGAGGTCGCGACCACCTTGCCTTCGGTATCGTCGGTATCGGTCTCGGCGCCCCAGGTCACCTGGAAGCGATAGATCTTGCGGCCGTCCATGACGAAAGGCACCGTCTTGGTGGCCTCTCCAAAGGCCACGGGCAACAGGCCGGACGCACGCGGGTCGAGCGTGCCGGCATGACCGACCTTCTGCGGCGAAAAGATACGCTTCAGCTTGCCGAGGGCTTCGTTCGACGTGATGCCGAAGGGCTTGTCGAGCACAAGCCAGCCATTGATGGCGTTCTTTTTTCTTTTGACCTGTTTTTGCCGTGCCATGTCGGGTCCGTTAGAGAATGCTGTGGCCCTTAAGAAAATACAGACGCTCTCCTTGTCCTCCCGGTTCGGGCGGACCGGGAAGGACACTTCACCGAAGTGAGAAAAGCGCTTTCGCCGCTATTCCTCTTCGTCCTTGCCGAGATCCTTCGCGACAACGGACGAATGCAGCAGCGTATCGATGCGGTCGTCGTCATCGAAGCGCGTGTCGAGCACGAAACGCAGGTCGGGCATGTATTTCATCGTCAGCCGCCGGGAGACCTGACCGCGCAGAAACTTGGCGCTGCGGTTGAGGGCCTTTTCAACCTTGTCGGCATTCTTCCCGCCGAGCGGCATGACGAGGCAGGTCGCCAGGCGCAGGTCCGGCGTCATGCGGACTTCGGGAATGGTGACGATGACCCCTTCCAGATCCGGATCGGAGAATTCACCTCGGGTCAGAATGTCCGACAGCTCCTTGCGCACGGTTTCACCGACGCGCAACTGACGCTGGGACGGGCCGCGGCTGTCTTGTCCGGGATGTTTTGCCATTGTTGTTGTCCTGACCGCCGTGATTGCGGACGCGCGCAGTTCCATCCCGCGCACCGATCGGCAATCCGGCGCTTATGCCGCGCCATTGGCGCGTCCAATTGTAAAAAGAGCGCGCTTTCGCGCGCCCTCATATCTGATTTTGGACCGGTTTGATCCTAGTTCAGGATCAAAGCGTTCTGGCGATCTGCTCGACGCGGAAACACTCGATGACATCGCCTGCACGCATGTCCTGATACTTGACGAAATTCATGCCGCATTCCTGACCGGACTCGACCGACTTGACTTCGTCCTTGAAGCGCTTGAGCGTGCCCAGTTCGCCTTCGTGGATGACCACGTCGTCGCGGATGAGGCGGACGTTCGCGCCACGTTCCACAACACCTTCGGTAACCAGACAACCCGCGACCTTGCCGACCTTGGAGATGTGGAAGATTTCCTTGATCTCCGCATTGCCGAGGAAGGTTTCGCGGCGTTCCGGCGACAACAGGCCGGACATGGCCGCCTTGATGTCGTCGACGAGATCGTAAATCACGTTGTAATACCGGATTTCGATACCGTCACGAGACGCCGCTTCGCGGGCCTGCTTGTTCGCACGCACGTTGAAGCCGATGATCGGCGCCTTGGAAGCCGCCGCAAGGGTAATGTCACTTTCCGTGATACCGCCCACACCGGAGAGCAGGATACGTGCTCCGACCTCGTCGGTGCCGAGTTCATGAAGCGCATGGACAATCGCCTCGGCGGAGCCCTGCACATCGGCCTTGAGAACCAGCGGGAATTCCTTCTTGCCGGTTTCCTGCAGCCTGTTCATCATCTGCTCGAGAGACCCGCGGGCGCCGGAGGCGACCACAGAGGCCTTTTCGCGGACCTGACGCTGACGGTAGTCGGTGATCTCACGGGCACGGGCTTCGTTTTCGACGACCGCGACCATGTCGCCGGCTTCCGGCGTGCCCTGGAAGCCCAGAACCTCGACGGGTTTGGCGGGACCGGCTTCCTTCACCTGCTTGCCGTTTTCGTCGAGCATGGCGCGGACACGGCCCCATTCGGAGCCTGCCACCACGATATCGCCTGGCTTGAGCGTGCCCTTCTGCACCAGAACGGTGGCGACGGGACCACGGCCCCGGTCCAGCTGCGCCTCGATGACAATGCCTTCCGCGGTGCGGTCGGGGTTGGCCTGAAGTTCGAGAACTTCCGCCTGCAGCAGGATCATTTCCAGAAGCTTGTCGAGGCCCTGACCGGTCTTCGCGGACACTTCCACGTCGATGACATCACCGCCCATGGATTCCACGACAAGTTCGTCGCTCAGGAGTTCGGTGCGGACCCGGTTCGGATCGGCTTCCGGCTTGTCCATCTTGTTGATCGCGATAATGATCGGAGCGTCCGAGGCCTTGGCATGCGCAATCGCTTCCTTGGTCTGCGGCATGACACCGTCATCGGCAGCAACGACCAGGATCACGATATCGGTCGATTTGGCGCCGCGGGCACGCATCTGCGAGAAGGCGGCGTGACCCGGCGTATCGATGAAGGTGATCTTCTGACCGTCCTGGTCCACCTGATAGGCGCCGATATGCTGGGTGATGCCTCCGGCTTCGCCGGTGACCACCTTCGACTTGCGCAGCGCATCGAGCAGGGATGTCTTGCCGTGGTCGACATGGCCCATGATGGTCACCACAGGCGGACGCGGCTGTTTTGTGGACGCGTCGTCTTCCTGTGTGAACAGGCCTTCTTCCACGTCCGACTCCGAAACGCGTTTGACCGTGTGGCCCATTTCCTCGGCGATCAGCTCGGCCGTATCGGCATCGATCACGTCGTTCATCTTGAGCATCTGGCCCTGCTTCATCAGCAGCTTGATCACATCGACAGCACGCTCGGCCATACGGTTGGCCAGCTCCTGGATTGTGATGGCCTCCGGCAGCACGACTTCACGGGAGATCTTTTCGCGCACCACCTGTTGCTGGCCGCGCTTGGCTTTTTCCTGACGGCGGCGCATGGACGCGAGCGAACGCGCACGCTGACCGTCATCGCCACCGGTGGCGGCGGAAATCGTCAGTTTTGAGCGACGGCGATCGTCTCCAGCGCGCGGACGTGCCGTGGTGGGGGCCGGAGCCTGTTTCGGGCGCTTGACCGCGCGCAGATCCTTTTTGCCGCGATCATCTTCTTCACCCGGCTGGCGTGCAGCCAGTGCGGAAGTGTCTTCGGCGGGAGCTTTCCGCCTGCCCATTTCGTTCAGGTTGGGCGGTCTGCCGCCATCGGCATGGGCCGGCTGACGTCCGCCTGCCGGTTGCGCAGCTTCGGCGCCGGTGGCCGGTTCCGGTGCAGCAGCGGCTTCCTTGGCTTTGGCTTCCGCAAGATGGGCGTTTTCCGCTTCGAACTTCGCGCGTTCTTCCGCTTCCACCTTGGCGCGGGCATCGTCTTCGATCTTGCGCTGCGCGGCTTCAGCAGCCCGGCGCGTTTCATCTTCCAGCCGGCGCTTGCTTTCCTCGACCTCACGCACCTTGGCCATCTCAAGCGCAGCCGAACGGGCCGCGGCTTCTTCCTTGGTCAAGGTTCGCAGGACGTTGCCATTGCCTTTCTGACGATGGCCTGAGGCGGACTGGCGGGCCTGCTTGGCGGCCTGTGAATCCGGCTGCTGCGGCTTGCGCGGCGCTTCGGACGGCGTATCAAGACGCTGGGTCGCCGTTGCCGGCGCTTCCGGCTTGGACTCCTGCCCCGGACCTACGAGACGGCGCTTCTTCTTTTCCACGACGACGGCTTTTGTCCGGCCATGCGAGAACGATTGCCGAACAGTTCCCTGATCGCCACCGCCGCGCTTGAGGCCAAGCGTCTTGCCACGCTCAACGCTGATTGTCTTGTCGCCTGGAGTTTTCGTATCGCTCATATTGCCTTCAGTCCTGCGCAACTGCCTTTTCAGCGTTGCTATTAGTGCCGTCTGCGTCGGAATAGCTGCGAAAACGCTCCAAGTCACGCACTCGTGACAGGAAATTTTCGCTCGCCTGCCCCGCAAGCAGTGCAGCATGTATCACATTAGACCGGCCCAATGCCAAATCCAATTGAGCCGAATCGAACAAACGAACGATTTCGCATCCGTTTGCCGGTTCCTCTCTGCCCGCGGCCACCGCCGCCAGCTTTCGTACCCCGTCGTCAGCGGCATCCGAGGCATGCAACAACCCGATAACCGGGTCCCGCCGCAGTGCCGCATCAACCTTTGCGTACCCGGTGACCAGCCCGCCCGCCTTGCGCGTCATGGAGAGCGCCTGCAGCGCAGACCGTTCCATGAGCGCATCGACACGATCCGCCAGTCCGGGCTCGACACGGGCTTCACCCTTGAAGCCCCTGCCGAAAATTTTCTTCCGGTCCTTTTCGGCGACAGCGACAACATCGCTTGACGCCGTTACCCAGACACCGCGTCCGGGCAGGACCCGCTTCAGGTCCGGAACGACCTCTCCCTCAGGGTCAAGGACGAACCGGATCAGCGAACTCACGGGCCGAACCTCCCGGGTGACGGCGCATTGCCGTTCGGTTGGTTCATTCTTCCTGGGCACGTGGCCACTCCCCCGGATCAACCTGCTCTCAGCCAACTCCACATGAAAGCAGAAAAGCTGATCAATCTTAATTTGTCAGAGCTCCCGCGCCGCGCTCATGCGGCCGCGGGAGGCTCCGGCCAGGGCTTTCGCCCCGTGCGTCACCCGTTCAGGATGGCGCCACCGGGCACTTCTTCCTGGGCGGCCTCGACAGGCTCGACGTCGACTTCCTCGTCGACTTCCCCCTCGGCCGCCTTCGCCGCCAGTTCCTCTTCGGTGACCCAGCCCGCCGCCAGGCGTGCCGACATCACCATGTTCTCGGCGTCGGCGCGCGAAACGTCGAATTCGGACAGCGCGCCCTCGAAGCGTTTCGTCTCGCCGTCCTTGCGCTCGACCCAGCCGACGATATCGTCCGCCGCACAGCCAGCCAGATCTTCCATGTTCTTGACGCCCTCCTTGCCGAGGGCAACCAGCATGGCGGTCGTCAGGCCGTCGATCGACCGAAGCTCATCGGAAACGCCAAGCGCGATGCGCTCCTCGTCCTGTTTCGCCTCAAGTTCACCGAGGAAGTCGCGGGCGCGGGCCTGGATCTCGACAGCCGTATCGTCATCGAAGCCCTCGATCATCGAGATTTCCTCAGGCTCCACATAGGCTACTTCCTCGACGGAAGAGAATCCTTCGGTCGCCAGAAGCTGGCCGACCATCTCATCGACGTTAAGAGCTTCCATGAACAACTGCGAGCGTTCCTGGAATTCCTTCTGACGGCGGTCGGATTCCTCCTGCTCCGTCATGATGTCGATGGCCCAGCCGGTCAGTTGGGAGGCGAGACGCACGTTCTGTCCGCGGCGTCCGATCGCCAGTGATAATTGGTCATCCGGCACGACAACTTCAATACGTTCGGCATCCTCATCCAGAACAACCTTGGCGACTTCCGCCGGCTGCAGCGCGTTGACGATGAAGGTTGCCGCTTCCTCGTTCCACGGAATGATGTCGATCTTTTCGCCCTGCAACTCACCGACGACCGCCTGTACGCGGCTGCCGCGCATGCCGACACAGGCACCGACCGGATCGATGGAGCTGTCCTTGGAGATCACTGCGATCTTGGCGCGCGAGCCCGGGTCACGGGCAACCGACTTGATCTCGATGACGCCGTCGTAGATTTCCGGCACTTCCTGGGCAAACAGCTTGGCCATGAACTGCGGATGGGTACGCGACAGGAAGATCTGCGGACCGCGCTGCTCGCGGCGGACGTCATAAATAAAGGCGCGGATCCGGTCGCCGGTGCGGAAGATTTCCCGCGGGATCAGTTCGTCGCGCCGCACGATGCCCTCGCCGCGGCCGAGATCGACAATCACGTTGCCGTATTCCGCACGCTTGACGACGCCATTGATGACTTCGCCGACGCGGTCCTTGAATTCCTCGAACTGGCGGTCGCGTTCGGCCTCGCGCACTTTCTGCACGATGACCTGCTTTGCGGACTGCGCGGCGATACGGCCGAAGTCGAGCGGCGGCAGCGGTTCGGCGATGAAATCGCCAAGGCTTGCTTCCGGGTTGCGCGCCAGCGCATCCGCCAGCGAAATATCGGTCGAAACGTTCTCGACTGCGTCGACAACCTGCAAAAGACGCTGCAGACGGATCTCACCGGTTTTCGGATTGATCTCGGCGCGAACTTCCGTTTCCGTGCCGTAACGGGAGCGGGCCGCCTTCTGGATCGCATCTTCCATCGCGTTGATGACGATCATCCGGTCGATCGATTTTTCCCGTGCGACCGCGTCAGCGATTTGCAGCAGTTCCAGCCGGTTCGCGCTGATTGCCATATTCCACTCCTCTTGCGCCTTTTTCGTGTCGGGTCCGTACCGGGCGCTTTAATCTTCCTGCCGCCAAGCCGTGTGCTTAGTTGGGCGCGTTGTCCTGTGTCAGCTCTTCTTGCGGTTCGCGGGCAGCCAGAGCCGCCTTTTCCGCCTTAAGAGCCGCGGTAATCAAATCGTCGGTAAGCACCAGCTTGGCTTCGCCGATATTTTCGAGCGGCAAGGCCACCGTGTCTTCCCCGCCCTCGCGCGCATCGGCAAGGCGGATCTTCGCCGCACCGTTTTCCACGCCAAGCAGAGTGCCCCGGAACCGTTTGCGGCCATCGAGCATGACAGCCATTTCGACCTTCAGCTCATGGCCGGCCCAGCGCTCAAAATCGCCGGAGCGCACCAGAGGGCGGTCGATACCGGGAGACGAAACTTCCAGATGATAAGCCCGGTTGATCGGGTCTTCAACGTCCAGGGCGGGAGACACGGCACGGCTGACGGTTTCGCAGTCTTCAACGGACATCGTACCGTCAGAGCGTTCGGCCATGATCTGCAGCGTGCAGCCATTGGCCGCGCTGATCCTGGTGCGCACCAAGCGGTAGCCCAGGTCTTCGATGACCGGCTCCACTATCGCGGCAACACGGGCGTCAACACCCTGTTCCGTCACAATCCTCGGTTCGTGTGCGCTCACACTTGGCTCCCGTTTGCGGCCGTTTCCGGCCTAGAGCATCAGATATGCCTGACTGTCGGTTTACATAGGGCAATCCTGCTCGAATTCTTCAGTTTCCGGTTTAAGTAAGCGGAAAAGAGCGGGTCCCCGGCGGGCCCACTCTCAAATGCCCAGATAAGCCGTTGAGGTGAAACACCGGCTGTATAACGCCAAAGACCGCAAAAAGGCAAGAGCCGCAGACAGGAATCCCGCAAAGAAGTCCATTCGTGCCCAAAAACCGGCCGTCACACCCGCCGGAACGTCAGATAGCGGCCGATACGTCCCTCGCGGATCGCCTTGGCTTCATATCGCGTGCCCGGCCACCCCTCCCAGGGCGTCTTCCAGTCAGCCGCCGTTTCCGCCGTCCATTCGAATTGCGGATGATCGCGGCAATGGCGCAGGGTCCAGTCGATATAGGTGTCGATGTCGCTGGCGAAGCGGAATTCGCATCCCGGCCTGATCGCCCGGGCATAGCGGGAAAGATTGAGCCGATTGATGAAACGGCGCTTCCAGTGCCGCGATTTCGGCCAGGGATCGGGGTAGAGCTGATAGGCCAGATCCACGGAAGCCTCCGGCAGCCAGTCGAGCAGGGTAACCGCATCGTCATCATAGAGGCGGACGTTTTTCAGCCCCTCTTCCACTATCGCGGCCAGAGCCTTGGCCATGCTGCCGACAAATGGCTCGACACCGATGAAACCGGTGCGGGGATTGCTGCGCGCGCGGTGCAGCAGATGCTCGCCGCCGCCGAAACCGACTTCCACGCAGATATCCCGGATGTCCGTTTCAAACAGATCGCGCAGATCGGCGGGAGCGGGCCTGCCAAGGTCCAGTCCCAGGCGCGGCAGTTCCCTTTTCATCAGCGCCTCACGGCGCGGGGTCAGCGGCTTGCCTATGCGGCGGCCGAAAAAGGAACCTTCGTAGCGGTCAGCCATCTTGCAACAACTTCAAACAGCGGATCGCCGGCGACTGGCCGGCGATCCTTTTCTTTCAGTACGCTTTCGCGATGTTATCCGGCAAGCGGGCGAAGCTGGTCGACCAGGTCGGTCTTTTCCCAGGAGAATCCGCCGTCCGCATCCGGCTCACGGCCGAAGTGGCCATAGGCCGCCGTGCGCTCGTAGATCGGTTTGTTGAGCTTCAGATGCTCGCGGATGCCCCGCGGGCTGAGACCCATGACATCGCGAAGCGCCGTTTCCAGCCTGGCTTCGTCGCACCGGCCCGTTCCATGCAGATCGACATAGACGGACAGCGGGTCGGAGACACCGATCGCATAGGAAAGCTGGATGGTGCAGCGGTCCGCAAGATCCGCGGCCACGACGTTCTTGGCAAGATAACGGGCCGCGTAGGCAGCGGAGCGATCGACCTTGGTCGGATCCTTGCCCGAGAAGGCACCGCCACCATGCGGCGCGGCGCCGCCATAGGTGTCGACAATGATCTTGCGGCCGGTCAGGCCGGCATCGCCGTCCGGACCGCCGATGACGAAAGCGCCGGTCGGGTTCACGTGCCAGACGGTATCGCCGGAGATCCAGCCCTCGGGCAGCGCGGTGCGAATGTAAGGCTCGACGATTCTCTTGACATCCTCGGATGTCAGTGCCGGGTCCAGATGCTGGGTCGACAGGACGATGGAGGTCGCGCCGACGGGTTTGCCGTTTTCATAGCGGACCGTGACCTGGCTCTTAGCGTCCGGGCCGAGCGTGGGCTCCCTGCCGGATTTGCGGGCATCGGCAAGCAGATGAAGAATCCTGTGCGAATAAAGGATCGGAGCCGGCATCAGTTCTTCGGTCTCGCGGCAGGCGTAGCCGAACATGATGCCCTGGTCGCCCGCGCCTTCATCCTTGTTGCCACCGGCATCCACGCCCTGGGCAATGTGGGCGGACTGCGCGTGCAGATGGACGGCGACTTCGCAGTTTTCCCAATGGAAACCATCCTGCTCGTAACCGATGTCCCTCACGGCCATGCGCGCCAGATGAGCGATATAGTCGCTGGTGATGGTCGCCGGACCACGGGTTTCACCCGCAATGACGATCCGGTTGGTGGTCGCCAGCGTTTCGCAGGCCACACGGGCTTCCGGCATTTCTTTCAGATAAGCATCCACGACCGCATCGGAAATTCGGTCGCAGACCTTGTCCGGGTGTCCTTCGGACACGGACTCGGAGGTAAAGAGATAATTCTGACGTGCCATTGGCGATCGTCCTTCTGGGAATGAATATTATTGAAGCGGCGAATGACATCGCCGCTTCGAGAAGCATCAATCTTAGAAGTTATTCGCCACGTCAAGCGCGAGATGAATTTTTGTCACTCATCGCCGGCGAGAGAGCGGACAAGATCAACGATCCGCCTGCGGACTTTCGGATCTTCAATCCGCACAAACGCCTTGTTGAGAGACAGTCCCTCGGAAGAGGACAGAAAGTCCACGACATACGAGGTTGGCTGCGTTTCCCCGAAGCCTTCAGCTTCATCCGGGGTGCCCGGAGCATCTTCGAAGAAAAAGGCCACCGGCACTTTCAGCACAGTCGCGATATGCTGCAGGCGGCTGGCGCCGATCCGGTTGGTGCCTTTTTCATATTTCTGAATCTGCTGAAAGGTGATGCCAAGGGCTTCGCCCAGCTTTTCCTGGCTCATGCCAAGCATCATGCGCCGGAGCCGGACACGGCTGCCAACATGAATATCAATCGGATTCGGAGACTTCTTACTCGGCATTTACGTCGCACTTTCTTGTTTTCGCGGCGAATGTCCGCTCGTTGTCGTTAGCACAAGCTCTCCCGGTATCCTCCCACCAGACCCAAGAGACCGAAGTTTGCCCGCAACCCTTCACTTGTACATGAAGCAGCCCTCAATCGGCTATTTCACGGTTGTATCACACTTCCTTCACTCAACTCAAACAAAAAATATCAATTTAAACGCGAGTGCCGGTTGTATCCAAGCACCATCGCAAAAAACACGAGCAATACCGCCACCAGAAGAAAAGTTGCATCGCCAAATTTACCGTAGAAAGTTTTATCAAGGCGTTGCGGCAGCCTGCCGTCGATCACACCCTTTTCGAATACCGAACGAGCCTCAATCACTTCCCCCTTCCCGTCCACGATCGCCGAAATGCCCGTATTCGCTGCCCTGATGAGCGGCAAACCCGTTTCGATCGCCCGCATGCGGGCCTGCGCGAAATGCTGGTAGGGACCCGGAGTGCGTCCGAACCAGGCATCGTTGGTCACGTTCAGGAGAAATGCCGGCGCGCCGGATTTTTCCGGCGGATCGGCCGGGAATATCGCCTCATAGCAAATCAGGGGTAGAAAATCTAAACCGCCGGCAGTGGACATGGCGCGCCGCTGATATCCCGCTTCGAACCCTTCCAGGGGACCGGCCAGGCTGGAAATTCCAAGCCTGTCGAGCAGGGAGCGAAAGGGCACATATTCTCCGAACGGCACCAGGCGGACCTTGTCGTATATGCCGCGAACGGTGCCATCGCCGCCGATCAGATAGACGCTGTTGAAGTAAAGGGCGCCATCGCCTCCGGCTTCGGCGCGAATGGCTCCGGTCACCAGTTCGCTCCCTTCACCAAGAGCGCTTGCCACCCGGTACAAGGCGCCCGGCTCCTGTGTCAGCAGAAAAGGCACGGCCGATTCCGGCCAGACCACAAGCCTCGGCATGCCGACACGGGCACTGCCGCCAAGAGGCGTCTCGGTCATGTCCAGGTAAGTCTGGAAAATCTTGTCCCTGAACTCCGGCCGCCACTTGTCCTTCTGGCCGATCGACGGCTGAATGATGCGGATATCCAGCGCCGCATCCCGCATCTCCACCGTGGCGATACGGACAGAGCCGTAAACCGCGACAAGGGCCAGCGCGGCGATTGCGGCGCCCAGCGCGGCGAGCCGTTGCCGCAAGGGTCTTGCATCGGCGAGGACGGCCGGGGCAGCGGCAAGCGCGATCGTCAGGAAGGTCAGGCCGTAAATGCCGACAAGGCTCGCGGTCTGCGATAGTGTGAGCGACCCGGAAACCCCGTAGCCGAAGGCATTCCAGGGAAAGCCCGTCAGCACATGGCCGCGCAGCCAGTCCGAAAGGGACAGGCAGGCGGCCAGAAGCGCAATCCGGTAGAACCGATCCGTCCACAAGAAGGCCGCAAGCGCAACACCGAGCCCGGTGAACAGCGCCAGGCCGGCAGGCATTGCCAGAACCGCGAAGGGCATCAGCCAGGCGAAGCGCTCCGCCTCGACGAGAAAGGCCGCGCCTATCCACCAGAGCCCGGACAGGAAGTAGCCGAAGCCGAACAGCCAGCCGAGGGCGAAACCGGTGCGCAGCCGTTTTCGCGCCTTTCCCGGCCCCGGCTCAACAGCGCCGTCCAGCATCCAGACAAGGCAGGGAAAGGTTATCGCCAGAACCGGTATCAGCCCGTAAGGCGGCAGCGCAAACGCCGTCGCCGCTCCGCACAGCAGACACAATACGCGGCGCTGCCAGCCCCAGGCCAGAAGGAAGAAATTCGGCAGAACGGTCAGGCGTTGAGACAACCAGTGCATTTGGGACTGCTCTCCTGTTTCAGAGGTCAGGAGATTTGTCGTCTCGCCGCAAGGCGGTCAAGGCATATTATGAAAGTTTGCCGGTCGGCCCGTGTCCCTCGGAAACGGCCGACCCGTCCGGGTCGGCGTCCTTGTCGCGACCGGTTTCGCTCAAAGGCCCGTCGGCGCGTTTCGGGCGGCGGCGCAATTCCTGCTGACGGGGCTCCGCGCGGCGGCGGCGGATCTTCAGCCGCTTGATGCGCCGCGGATCCGCATCCATGATCTCGAATTCGAAGCCCGGCATCTCGTCGGGCACGAACAGCAGCTCGCCTCGAACCGGAACCCGGCCAACGGAGACATAGAGCAGGCCGCCCAGGGTATCGACATCCTCGGAGATTTCGCCGTTCGTCAGATCGGTGCCGAGCGCCTCGTCCAGATCCTCCAGGGTCAGGCGCGGATCGGCGATCCATATGCCTTCTCCTTCCGGGGTCAGCATGGCCTCCTCAGCCTCGTCATGTTCGTCCTCGATGTCGCCGACGACCTCTTCGACCAGATCTTCCAGCGACACGAGACCGTCCGTACCGCCATATTCGTCTATGACCAGCGCCATCTGGATCCGGTCGGCCTGCATTTTCGCCATCAGATCGGTAGCGGGCATGGAGGGGGGCGCGAACAGCAGATCCCTCAGAAGTTCGGTTTCCTTCAAGGTGACCGACAGATCCACGCCGGACAGATCAAGGTCCGGCCTGTTGTGGCCATTGCGCGCCGAACCATTGGGAAGAGGGGTTTCCCCGTCGGGCGCATCGGTATTTTTGTCCACAGCAGTTGCAGGCCTGGCAGTTGCGGCACGTTCGGCGATAAAGGCCATCAGGTCCTTGATGTGCACCATGCCGCGAGGATCGTCGAGCGTATCCTCGTAGACCGGCATGCGGGAATGGCCGCTCTTCTGGAACAGTTCCATCACCCTGCTCAAACTGGTGCCCACATCGACCGCCTCGATATCGGCGCGCGGGATCATGACATCGTCGACACGCAGTTCCCGAAGGCGCAGAATATTGCCGAGCAGCATGCGTTCTTCCGGAGAGAACGACGCATTGTCGCTGCCTTCCCGCGCCAGCTCGTCTTCAAGATTTTCGCGCAGCGACGATGACTGGCGCCCCAAGCGCAGCACGCGTTTGAGATTTCCGAGCAAGGCCGCAGATCGCTGCGGCCTGGTCTGTTGCGGGTCTTCCCCGTCCTGAGATTGTCCTGGCGTGGCGGCCTTCGGCTCGCCCGCCGGACTTTGCGGTTCAACTGCGTTCATCATCCATCAATACAAAAACAACATGTTTCATGATGCCACTTAATCGCCGTCCGCCACAAGGGGCCTGTCCGCGTAAGGGTCATCGATGCCCAGAGACGCCAGTATGGCTTTCTCGAGGCGCTCCATCAGCTCTGCTTCCTCATCATCCTGATGATCATAGTCGAAAAGGTGAAGTAAACCATGAACAATCAGATGGGAAAGGTGGTCGCCGAATTCAATTCCCAATTCCCCCGCTTCCCGAGAAACGGTCTCGTATCCAAATACGATATCCCCCAGCAGCGGTCCGTAGACATCACCGTCCGGATTGCCGCCGGGAAAAGACAGGACGTTCGTCGGCCTGTCCTTGTCCCGCCACTTGGCGTTCAACCGCCGGATCCCGGCATCGTCGGTGAAGAGAAGCGAGACTTCCGTGTTTTCAACCACCTGCAGACGGGTTTCGACGAAAGCCGCCGAAATCGCCCGGCTTGCCAGCCGCGACAATTCGATTTCTTCGGGCCATTCCCCCGCCTCTAACGCGAGATCAATCAGAAATCCATCGGGCAACTGGCCGGGCATCACGGTTCCAAGGCCCTTCAGGTCGCCGCGGTTTCACGGGCGCGAGGAGTTGCTTCCTCCAGGGGCGCGCCGCGCCGGCGTTCGGAATAGCGCTTTTCGCGGGCCTCCGATTCCTCACGGGAGGCATTGTCGTAGGCGGTGACGATCCGGCCGACCAGCTCGTGACGGACGACATCGGTTTCATTGAAGCGGATATGGGAGACTTCCCGAATGTCCGTCAAAAGCCCCAGAGCCTCCCGCAAGCCGGATTTCTGCCCGGGAGGAAGATCGATCTGACTGGGATCACCGGTCACGATCATCTTGGAGCCTTCACCAAGGCGCGTCAGGAACATCTTCATCTGCATGGAGGTTGTGTTCTGGGCTTCATCGAGCAGCACAACCGCGTTCGACAGGGTGCGGCCGCGCATGAAGGCGAGCGGGGCGACCTCGATCATCCCGGACTGCAGACCGCGGTCCACCTTTTCCGCCGGCATCATTTCATAGAGCGCGTCGTAGATCGGACGCAGGTAGGGATCGACCTTGTCCTTCATTTCACCCGGCAGGAAGCCGAGCCGTTCGCCGGCTTCAACAGCCGGACGCGACAGAATCAGGCGGGCGACATCGCCGCGCTCCAGAAGCGCGGCGGCATAGGCGACGGCCAGGAATGTCTTGCCTGTGCCCGCCGGGCCTGTGCCGAAGATCAGGTCGGCCCGGTCCATGGCGCGGATATAGGCGTCCTGCGTCGGCGTCCGCGCGACGATGGTCTTGCGGCGGGTGGCGATCTGGGCGAAGGCCAGCCGGGACTTGGGCTCCAGTGTCGGCAGGGGCAATTGCGCTTCCGTGGCAGCGGCCATGCGCAGGGCGCCATCCACATCGCCCGGATGGATCTCCTGCCCCTGCAGCAGCCGCTGGTACATGGATTCCAGCGCCGTGCGCGCCTGCGCGCAGCCGGCCTGGGAGCCCTTCAGGGTGACCTGGTTGCCACGCGCGATCGCGTCTATGCCCAGCCGCTGCTCGATCAGGGCCAGGTTCTGATCGAATTGACCGAAGAGATCTCCAATCAGCCGGTTGTCTTCAAAAGCAAGGACGATGTGGGTCATATCGGAGGCCGAAGCGGCGGCGGAAGAAGACGGGTCCGAAGACTTGCGGGGAGAGGATTGGCTGTCACGCGTCAAACGACGTCTCCTGTAGTCATCCGGCCTGAGCCGCCGGAGCCGGGATGGCCCCGGTAAAGTCAGTTTCATCTTGCCCGTCTATCAGGCGTCCGAACAGCGAATTAGATCCTGTCCCCACGATTTCCACCGCTTGTATGCCGCCGATCAGATTCTCCGGAGCGTCCAGTTGCACCGGCTGCAGCCACGGTGACTTGCCGACGAGCTGACCTGGATTGCGGCCCACCTTTTCCAGAAGCACGTCGCAGGTCATGCCGAGCCGGGACGTGTTGAAAGCCTTCTGCTGTTCGCTCACCAGATCCTGCAAGGCGGCCAGACGTGTGGATTTTACATCTTCCGGCACCTGATCGTCCATGGCCGCTCCCGGCGTGCCGGGCCGCGGGCTGTATTTGAACGAAAAGGCCGAGCCGTAACCGACCCGGCGGATCAGATCCATCGTATCCTCGAAATCCCGGTCCGTTTCCCCCGGGAAGCCGATGATGAAGTCGCCGGAAAGCGCGATGCCGGGCGCCGCGTCGCGAATCCGGTCGATCAGACGGAAATACTCATCGCGTGTATGCCGGCGGTTCATGGCCTTGAGGATCGCGTCGGATCCGGACTGCACCGGCAGATGCAGATAGGGCATCAGGGTTTTCAGGTCCCGGTGCGCGTCAATGAGATCGTCGTCCATATCGCGCGGATGGCTGGTCGTGTAGCGCAGCCGGTCCAGACCGTCGATTTCGGAGAGCCGGCGCAGCAGGCGGCCAAGTCCCCATGTCGCGCCATCCGGCGAAACGCCGTGGTAGGCGTTGACATTCTGGCCGAGCAGCGTGACCTCCCGAACACCGGAGGCGGCCATGCGCTCCGCCTCGCTTACGATCTGCGCCACGGAGCGGGACACTTCCGCGCCGCGGGTATAGGGCACGACACAGAAGGTACAGAACTTGTCGCAGCCTTCCTGCACGGTCAGAAAAGCGGAAGGCGGGCGCTTTTTCAAAGGTGTTTGGGCGCGCGCGGACAAGTGATCGAATTTCGCATCGATGTCGAATTCGGTTTCGACAACCTTCTTGCCCTGGCGGACCTTGTCCAGAAGCGCGGGAAGCTGGTGGTAGCTCTGGGGACCGACGACCAGATCGACAATCGGCGCACGCCTGGAAATCTCCTCACCTTCCGCCTGGGCCACGCAGCCGGCGACGCCGACCATCATCTCCCTGCCGGATTTCGCGCGCGCTTCCTTCACCTTGCGGATGCGGCCGAGCTCGGAATAGACCTTCTCGGCGGCCTTCTCACGGATGTGGCAGGTGTTGAGAATGACCAGATCCGCGTCTTCCATGTTTTCCGTCGCCTGGAAACCTTCCGGCGCCAGCACATCGGTCATGCGTTCGCTGTCATAAACATTCATCTGGCAGCCATAGGTGCGCACGAATACCTTGCGCGTGTTTCCTGTCACTGCTGCTGTCTTCTCTGCGGTCAGGGAAACGGCGGATGCGGTCGTTTCCTGGTCTGCTTCCGGGCGGCTTGTCATTCGCTCCTCATGGCCTGCGTCACGCGGCCGGCATGTCGTGAGTGTAAGCGCCGTCGGGCGGGATCCTGATATCCTTCGCGCCCATTCTTTCCGCTCAAGCATGGCTGCAGCGGCACTCGCTAAATTCAGGCGCCAGCTTTACCGGTTTTTTCCGCGTTTGAGAAGAACTCGAACGGCCCGATTTCGCCCGAATCGCCGCTTTCGCCGGAATCTTCGCTTTCAATCGGCTTTTGCAGCAGGGAAGCGACTGTCATAGCCCGCACTTCACCCTCCAGCCGGCGCGTAAGCGCCTTCCTGTCGGTGCCGCTGTCGACCAGGACCGGCTCGCCCCAGCGCACGATCACATCGAGCGCTCCACGGGAGAAGATACCCCACAGGTGACCGGCAAGTTCCATATCGCCATACCAGGCGACATGCGGCCGGTGCGCCCTGCCCATCGGCAGACCGTAAAAGCCCTGATAGGCCACCGACAGGGGCTGAACCCAGACCTTCTCGCCGCCACCGTTGCCGACCGCGCGCGTCGCCGCGCCGAAGAGAGCCGAGCGGAAGGGCAGAACGCCGTTGCCGTCATTGGATGTGCCTTCGGCGAACAGCACCATGGCGTCGCCCGCCGACATGCGGCCGGCAATCGTATCGGTCACCTCGGCCGTCCGCGCCCGTCTTGTCCGGTCGACGAACACTGTGCGCTGAAGTTTTGCGAACAGTCCGAACACCGGCCAGCCGGAGACCTCGGATTTGGCGATGAAGGACAAAGGCATGAGCGAGCCGATGACCGTGATATCGACCCAGGAGGCATGATTGGAGGTAATCAGCAGCGGCCTGTCGGGCCACGGGCGGCCAATCTGGCGGATACGGATACCGACCAGCCGCGTGGCGATCAGATGCCAGATCTGCGGCAGTTTCCTGCGCACCGGAAGCTGCAGCCGGATCGCGATCCATTGCAGCGGAATGAGGATCAACGAGACGATCGTCAGAAGAAAAATTATCAGAGCGGCCTTGAATTCAGCCATCGTCCTTTTCGTCCTTCGAAGGATCGAGGGGAACGCCATAGAGTTCCAGCCGGTGGTCGACCAGCTTGTATCCAAGCTTCCTGGCAATGAATTCCTGCAGGGCTTCGATGTCCTCGTTGCGGAATTCAATAACCTGACCGCTGCGCAGGTCGATCAGATGATCGTGGTGTTCGTCCGGAACGGTTTCATAGCGCGAGCGGCCGTCTCTGAAATCGTGCCGCTCGATCATCCCGGCATCCTCGAACAGTTTCACCGTCCGGTATACCGTCGAAATGGAGATCCTGGAATCGATCGACACGGAACGGCGGTAAAGCTCCTCCACATCCGGGTGCTCGTCCGAGGCTTCCTCAATGACCGTGGCAATGACACGCCGCTGTTCGGTCATGCGCATGCCCTTTGCGATACACATATCCGCTAGCGTTAGTTGCTCTTCGTCCGCCATTGAGATGCCGCCCGCTGGTATTCTTTAGTTCGCCAGAGCATCGTGCATTCATCTGAACGCACACAAGATGCTCAAACACTTTCGATCGATCCGCTTTCAGACCTTCAATCGATCCCGATCGGAAGTCCGTTGATCCAGCTACAGCGCTTATCGAAGATCGATGCGCATGACAAGCGCTGTACCGTCCCCGCCGCTCTCGCTGTAATACCCCTTGCGCTGTCCGACCTCCTTGAAGCCAAGCGACCGGTAAAGCAGCAATGCGCCGTCATTGGCCGCATCGACTTCAAGAAAGAGATGCTCGCAACGTTCCGCGTAAAGACGAAAAAGCCCCGCTTCCATCAGCTTTTTGCCGATCCCCCGGCCGCGCTGGCGGGCATTCACGGCAATCGTGATGACTTCCGCCTCGTCGGCGACCGTTCTGAGGATCAGGAAACCGAGCGGCGCGCGTGTCCCGTAAGGGCTGGCCCGGCGGGCGACCAGGAAGGTGACGCCGTCCTGGGCTTTCATCCGCCCGAGTTCGTCCACATTCCAGTTGTGTGCGAAGCAGGCTGCGTGAATTTCGGCTATCTTCGGCAGATCCTCGTCCAGCGCCTCTTCCACGACAGGCGGCTGGGTCCAGAACCACCAAAAACTCATTGCCGTTCAATCCTTCCCTTGGTCTGCGGCGTTGCGTCGGGTGGCCGCAGATAAAGCGGCGAAGGCGATGATTTCGCCGGAACCGCGGCGAGCCCCAGCTCGGCTACATCCCGAATACACGGAAAACCGCTGCGAGACAAAATCCGTTCCGCCGGTATGGCGAGCGTCTCCGCGACGCTGCCGGCCGCGGATCCGGCCAATCTTATTCCCTCCGGCAATGTCGCCGCAAGATCCTTCAAGCTGCGGACCCCGGCCTCGCCGGCAGGGGTTCCCGAAGACGTGAATTCCTGGCAGTAAACCTCGTCAGCCTTGCCTGTCAGCGCGACAAGCACCGACGCTCCCCCATCATGGGGTGCGGCTTCCCGGGCAATGGCGGCGAGCGTGGTGACGCCGACAACCGGCTTGCCGAGGACAAGTCCGAACCCGCGGGCTACGGCAAGGCCGACACGCAGTCCGGTGAAACTTCCCGGCCCGACCGTGACGACGATCCGGTCCAGATCGAGGAAGGCGGTTGAGGTTTCGGCCATCACTTCGCCGATCATGTCCATCAGCCGTTCCGCATGGCCGCGGCCGATTTCCTCGCCGCAGGCCTCGAAACACGCCGTTCCGGCGCCGTTGTCGAGAACAGCGGCGGCGCAATTGGCAAGTGCGGTATCGATGGCCAGGACACGCATTTCAGGTCAATCGTTGTTCGTTCGGATCGCGGGCGGCACATGCCGCCGCCGGAACCCCTCTCCATGCCACTACCCCGAGGGGCTTGCGGAGTCGAGCCGCGCTTTGGACCTAAGTCCAAAGGGGGGCTTGCCTTCCACAGAGATCGGGCGTCCAAAATAAAAAAGGCCCGGCACACCGGCCGGACCTTTGAAATCAAAAAGAAATTCCGCTCAGATCGGGCGAACTTCCTCAACCTCCGGCACGAAATGCCGCAAAAGGTTCTGAATTCCGTGCTGCAGCGTCGCGGTGGACGAAGGGCAACCGGCACAGGCACCGCGCATCGACAGATAGACAATGCCTTCCTTGAAGCCCTTGAAGGTGATGTCGCCGCCATCCTGGGCAACGGCCGGGCGAACCCGCGTCTCCAGAAGTTCCTTGATGGTGTTGACGGTCTCCGAATCGCTTTCCTCGAAGAATTCGCCTTCCTCGGTATCCTCGCCCTCACCCGAGGACATGACCGGCTGGCCGGACATGAACTGCTCCATGATGACACCGAGGATCGCCGGCTTCATATGCTGCCAGTCGGTATCGTCCTTGGTCACCGTCACGAAGTCGTGACCGAAGAACACAGCAAGAACTCCGGGGACATCGAACAGTTTCTGAGCCAGGGGCGACACGCCGGCATCCGCCCGCGTGCGGAAGTCGTAGGTGCCTTCCGGCAAGACCACTTTGCCCGGCAGAAACTTCAGGGTCGCCGGATTCGGAGTTGCTTCTGTTTGAATGAACATCTTGTGTTGTCCTCGCGCTGGTTCAACGCGTCCAGTTGCCGTCGTGCCTTGCGTCTCTCCATCGCAAAACACCGATGAATGCTTCTAACGCATCTTCGATCAGTTTGGAACAATTAAAAACTAGATAGGGAGAAATCCCGTCCGGTCAAGCTTTCCAGCGGATTTCTTTCCTCAATTCCGCCCCCGGGTCATGCCAGGGCCGAGATGGAATCGTCATCCAGGTTGCCCGGCACGATCGTCACCGGAATCGGAAAGGGACTTCCCGATTTTCCGGCAATGGACGAGACAAGAGGTCCCGGCCCTTCCGATCCCGTGCCTGCCGCCAGGACCAGGATTGCGATATCGGCATCCGATTCGATCAATTCCAGGATCTCTTCCCCGATGCTGCCTTCGCGCACGACGGTTTCCGGCTCCGTCCGGGCGACGGAGCGCACCCGCTCGGCGGCTTTGGCAAGTGTCGATTCGGCTTCTTCCTGCGCTTCCGCCCGCATGATGTCCTCGACCCCCAACCAGTGCTGGAAGTCCCCAGGCGCGATGATATAGACCAGCGTCACGACGCCACCGGTGCGGGCCGCCCGCTTGGCGGCGTAAACGATCGCCCGGTCGCATTCGGGCGTATCGTCGATCACCACCAGAAATTTCCGGCGGTGGCCTTCCTCATTGCTTTTTCGAATAGCTACCATTGGCGCATGCTGCCACCAGCGCGAGCGCATCGCAAGCGGTCAAATGACCGCTGGCGACGCGCCTGCCCGTTAAAGAATGAACCTCGAAAGATCGATGTTCTTGGCGAGGTCGCCAATATTGTCACGGACGAATTCACCGGTGATCTCTATGGCTTCCCCAGGACGGTCCGGGGCGGTGAAGGAAATTTCGTCCAGGATCCGCTCCATCACCGTCTGCAGACGGCGGGCGCCGATATTCTCAACCGACGCATTCAAATCAACCGCAACCGAGGCAATCTCCTCGATCGCATCCTCGTCGAAGGAGAGCGTGACCTTCTCGGTTTCCAGCAACGCCACATACTGCTTTATCAGGCTGGCTTCCGGTTCCGTCAGGATGGCCCGGAAATCCTCCTTCGTCAGCGCGCGCAGCTCCACCCGGATCGGCAGACGTCCCTGCAGTTCCGGCAGGAGATCGGACGGCTTGGCGACATGGAACGCGCCGGAGGCAATGAACAGGATATGGTCGGTCTTCACCGGTCCGTGCTTGGTGGAGACAACCGTTCCCTCGATCAGCGGCAGCAGATCGCGCTGCACGCCCTCGCGGGAGACATCGCCCCCCGCCCGGCCTTCGCGCGCGCAGATCTTGTCGATCTCGTCCAGGAACACGATGCCGGAATTCTCGACCAGGGAAATCGCCTCCGCGACGACCTTGTCCTCGTCGAGGAGCTTGTCGGATTCCTCGTTGATCAGCAGTTCGTAGGACTCGCTCACGCTGGTCCGCTTGGTCTTGGTCTGTCCGCCAAAGGCCTTTCCGAGCAGATCGGACACATTCATGACGCCGACGCTCGCACCGGGCATGCCCGGCATTTCGAAGCTCGGCATCTGCGCCTGGGCACGGACCTCGACCTCGATTTCCTTGTCGTCCATCTCGCCGCCGCGCAGTTTCGCGCGAAAACTGTCGCGAGTCGCCGGACTGGCATTCTTGCCGACAAGGGCGTCGAGAACCCGTTCCTCGGCGAGGATATGCGCCTTCGCCTTAACCGCCTCGCGCTTCTGATCGCGTATCAGCGTGATGCCGGTTTCCACCAGATCCCGGACGATCTGTTCGACGTCGCGGCCGACATAACCCACTTCGGTGAATTTCGTCGCTTCCACCTTGGTGAAAGGGGCATTGGCCAGTTTTGCCAGACGGCGGGAAATTTCGGTCTTGCCGACGCCGGTCGGCCCGATCATCAGGATGTTCTTCGGCAGAACCTCCTCACGCATCTGGCCCTGAAGCTGCTGCCGCCGCCAGCGGTTGCGCAAGGCAATCGCGACAGCGCGCTTGGCGTCCTTCTGGCCAACAATGTAGCGGTCGAGTTCTGAAACAATCTCACGCGGAGAAAAATCGCTCATTTTCTAAGACACGCCTTCCGTGTTTACGAGTTCCATTAGCAGGCTGTCGCCCGTGTGGCCGCGTCATCCGGTCCGTGAGTCTCGGAAGATCTTCACGCGTGACCGGAGGGAACGAGACCCTCACCGTCTACTCGGCCGTGTCCAGCGCTTCGACGGTGACGCTGTCATTGGTGTAGACGCAGATTTCCGCTGCCACGGCCATGGCCTTGCGGGCAATGGTTTCCGCGTCATGGTCCGAATCGGCCAGCGCACGACCGGCCGCGAGCGCATAATTGCCGCCGGAGCCGATGCCCATCATGCCGCCTTCCGGCTCCAGGACATCGCCCGTACCCGTGAGCACCAGCGACACGTTCTTGTCGGCCACCAGCATCATCGCTTCCAGGCGGCGCAGATAGCGGTCGGTCCGCCAGTCCTTGGCAAGTTCGACGCAGGCGCGCATGAGCTGGCCCGGATATTGTTCCAGCTTGGCTTCAAGGCGTTCAAACAGCGTGAAGGCATCGGCGGTGGCGCCGGCAAATCCGGCAATCACCTCGCCTTTGGCAAGCGGCCGAACCTTGCGGGCGGAATGCTTGATCACCGTCTGGCCGAGAGAGACCTGGCCGTCTCCGGCAATCACGACCTTGCCGCCCTTGCGCACCATCATGATCGTCGTACCGTGCCATACGGCCGGTTCGCGCGTTTCGCTCATTCAATCCTCTTGAGTCATTTGTCGCTGCAGCCCTATGTAGGCGGCAATCGCGGCTTTTCCAAGCAATCAATGGACCTTCAACGGACCTTCAACGAGGATGGCTTCGCCGCCACGCCTTCAGCATGGCCATTCCTGGATCGGTGCGACATCCCGTCCCCGGAAAACGGCAAGGCGTCCGCGAATGCTTCGCGGCACTCTTGCCGGAGGTTTCGATCCCCGCAATTTCAACCATTTTTGTGCGGATAGGACCTTGAGACCCGCAGAAGTTCCTCCACCAGCTTGTCGAGCTGGCCATCCGACCGCTCATCAATCAGGTCACCGGTCTCGTCGAAGGCGCTCGCGGCCCTTGCAACCGGGATCATCTGCGGAAGGACCATGGCGCCAAGGCCAACCTCCAGTATCGTCCTTGTGCCGATCAGCCCGCGCATGCCGCCAAAGACGCCGGGAGAGGCCGAGCCCAGCGCGAAGACCTTGTTCGTGAAGGCCCCGCCCGTTTCCTTCACCCGGCTGATCCAGTCGAGCATGTTTTTCAGGAGCGGAGTGATACCGGCATTATATTCCGGGCATGCCAGGAATACGCCATCCTGCCCCTCCAGCAGGCGCTTGAGTTTTCTGGCATTCTCCGGAACGCCGCCCGTGGTTTCCAGATCGCCGTCATAGATCGGCAGCGGATAATCCTTCAACGAAAGCAGGGTGACCTCGGCGTCGAGAATGGCCAGCCTCTTTGCCGCCAGAGCGGCAAGCTTGCCATTCAGGGAACCGCTCCGTGTGGAGCCGGAACAGACGAGTATTCTGGGATGTCGCATGGAAAGCCTCCAATCCGGAGTTCAAAACAGGGTTCGGATAGCACTGTAAAGGTCCGGCACAGGTTCTCCGCCTCAAGAGCAACAGGAGAAATATCCCTCCGGTTCAGTGCCCCTTGCGGTAGACCCACACGCGCGCGGGCGGAAGGTTTTTCCAGATCCACTCGGAAGAAAATACCGAAACCCCGCGGCCGGACAGTTTGACCGGCGCGGCGAGGCCGTAGGAAAACTGTATGAACGGCGCTCCGGGCTTGAGAAGATCCAGGGCCTCCGCCAGCAGCGCCTGCCGGACGGGCTCGGGACGTGTCAGGAGCGGCAGGGAGGAGACTATACCGTCAAGCATGTGACTGTGTTCTTCGCTGTCCGACAGAAAACCGCCCGGCTTTTTAAGGGTCGCCCGCAGGGCATAGGCATCTCCCTGAAGAACCGTCAGCCCCGGATAGCGCCTGTTGAGGAGTTCGCAGAAATCGGCGCTGTACTCGACCAGATTGAGATGGTGAGGGGTAAAACCCCGATCGACAAGCGCCCTGGTCACGACGCCCGTGCCCGGCCCAAGCTCCACCACACGCGACTGCGGCAGCGGGGTCAGAAAGGAGGCCATCCTGGCGGCCAGATCCGGGCCGGACGGGGTCACGGCACCGGTTCGCAGCGGGTTCTGCGCCCAGGAGCGGATGAACTTGACCTCATCCAGAACCCTGGTTCGCACGGCATTGACCCTGTTGAGTTTCTGTCTCAGGGCTTCCCCGCGATTACCGTTACGCTTCAGCATGTTACCTCACCGTCATCCATGAAGGGAATATAGGAAGGTTTGCAGGCAGATACCACATGCGAGCGCACGGATTGCACGCTTAATACCAAAGAGTGTTGTTTATGACTCATCTAATGACTCATTTCCGTCTGCCGGCGAGGCGCATCGCGTCGCGCGGTCTGGTTGACCGGGCGAGCGGTGCAACAAAGTCCGGCGGGCGCAAATGGGCCATCAAATGAGTCATAAACAACACTCTTTGGTATTACGCACCAAGATTGTCGATGAAATCCTTCACCTTGGAGAAGAAACCCGCGGATTCGGGATGATTTTCTCCCGAGGCTTCCTGTTCGAATTCAGCAAGAAGTTCACGCTGGCGTTTGGTCAGGTTGGTCGGCGTTTCAACCGTCACCTGAATATACATGTCGCCATGCTGGCTGGAGCGCATGATCGGCATGCCCTTGCCGCGTAAACGGAACTGCTTGCCGGTCTGCGTACCGTCCGGGACTTTCACCCGGCTGGTGGAGCCGTCGACGGTCGGCACATCGAACTGGCCGCCAAGGGTTGCCGTCGACATGGAAATCGGCACCCTGCAGTAAAGATCCGCGCCGTCGCGCTGGAACAGCTCATGCGGCCTGACCGACAGGAAAATGTAGAGGTCGCCCGCCGGACCGCCGCGCGCACCGGCCTCGCCCTCGCCGGCAAGCCGTATCCGGGTGCCGTCTTCAATGCCGGCCGGTATATTGACGGACAGCGTGCGTTCCTGGGTCTTGCGTCCGGAACCGCCACAGCTTTCGCACGGATCCGTGATGACCTGCCCGCGGCCCTGACAGGTGGGGCAGGTGCGCTCCAGCGTGAAGAAGCCCTGAGCGGCCCGCACGCGGCCGGCGCCACCGCAAGTGCGGCAGGCGGAGGGGCTGGTGCCGGGCTTTGCCCCCGAACCGGTACAATCGTCACATGTGATGCTGGTCGGAACCTCGATCTCCACCGTCTTGCCTGTGAAGGCGTCTTCCAGCGCGATGTCGAGATTGTAGCGCAGGTCCGCGCCGCGTTCGCGGCCGCCCGACCGGCGGCCACCACCCATGCCGAAAAATTCCTCGAATATATCCGACATCGTCGACGAGAAATCGTGCGCGCCACCGCCGCCGAAACCGCCATTTTCAAAGGCGGCATGGCCAAAGCGGTCGTAGGCAGCCCGTTTCTGCTCGTCCTTCAGCGCATCGTAGGCTTCGTTGACTTCCTTGAACTTTGCTTCGGATTCGGAGTCGCCCGGATTGCGATCCGGGTGAAATTGCATGGCCATCTTGCGATAGGCGCTTTTCAGCACCTTGCCATCCGCATCGCGCGAAACACCCAGCACTTCATAGAAATCACGTTTTGACATCAAGATCTCTCGGTCTTGTTGTTGCACCGCCGGCTGCCAGGAATTATCCGGCGCCCATTACGGCGAAGGCGCCGGGCACAGGCGCCCTTGTCATCAGGCAATCAAGCATCCGGCGCCAGGAATTACGCGGCCAGCCCGTTACCGGGCCGGCCGCAGTTCTGGTTTATGCAGATTTTTTGTCGTCTTCGTCTTTGACTTCTTCGAAATCCGCATCGACGACGTCGTCCTTGGCTTCGGCTTCTTCGCCGCCTTCGCCTTCGCCATCAGCCTCGGCTTCGGCCTGGGCAGCCTGATACATGGCTTCGCCAAGCTTCATCGAAGCTTCGGCAAGGGCCTGCGTCTTGGCCTTGATGTCTTCCAGGTCCTCGCCTTCCAGAGACGTCTTCAGGGAAGCCAGAGCGGTTTCGATCGCCGACTTGTCGTCTTCGGAAACCTTGTCGCCATAGTCCTTCAGCGACTTTTCGGTGGAGTGGACCAGGGATTCGCCCTGGTTCCTGGTTTCCACCAGCTCCTTGCGCTTCTTGTCCTCGTCGGCGTGTGATTCAGCGTCCTTGATCATCTGCTCGATGTCGGTGTCGCTGAGGCCGCCGGAGGCCTGGATGCGGATCTGCTGTTCCTTGCCCGTCCCCTTGTCCTTGGCGGACACGTTGACGATACCGTTGGCGTCGATGTCGAAGGTGACCTCGATCTGCGGAACGCCGCGCGGTGCGGGTGGCAGGCCGACGAGATCGAACTGGCCGAGGACCTTGTTGTCCGCCGCCATTTCGCGCTCACCCTGGAAGACGCGGATGGTCACGGCCGTCTGATTATCCTCAGCGGTCGAGAACACCTGACCCTTCTTGGTCGGGATCGTCGTGTTGCGGTCGATCAGGCGGGTAAAGACACCGCCGAGGGTCTCGATGCCGAGCGACAGCGGAGTGACGTCGAGCAGAAGAACGTCCTTGACGTCGCCCTGCAGGACACCGGCCTGGATGGCCGCGCCCATGGCGACGACTTCGTCCGGATTGACGCCCTTGTGCGATTCCTTGCCGAAGAAGGTATTCACCGTCTCCTGGATCTTCGGCATGCGGGTCATGCCGCCGACCAGAACCACTTCGTCGATTTCGCCGGGGGCAAGGCCGGCATCTTTCAGAGCCGCCTTCATCGGGGCGATCGTGCGCTTGACCAGTTCTTCCACCAGCGATTCGAATTTCGCGCGGGTCAGTTTCAAGGTCAGGTGCTTCGGACCGGAGGCATCCGCCGTGATGAACGGCAGGTTGATTTCGGTCTGGGACGAGGAAGACAATTCGATCTTGGCTTTTTCGGCCGCCTCCTTGAGGCGCTGCAGAGCCAGCTTGTCCTTCTTCAGGTCGATGCCCTGTTCCTTCTTGAATTCGGAAGCAAGGTAGTCGACCAGAAGCATGTCGAAGTCTTCACCGCCGAGGAAGGTATCGCCGTTGGTGGACTTCACCTCGAAGACGCCGTCGCCGATTTCCAGGACGGAAACGTCGAACGTGCCGCCACCAAGGTCGTAGACCGCGATGGTCTTGCCTTCGTTCTTGTCGAGGCCATAGGCGAGCGCCGCGGCCGTCGGCTCGTTGATGATACGCAGGACTTCAAGGCCCGCGATCTTGCCGGCGTCCTTGGTTGCCTGACGCTGAGCGTCGTTGAAGTAGGCCGGAACGGTGATGACGGCCTGGGTGACCTTTTCGCCCAGGAAGCTTTCAGCCGTTTCCTTCATCTTCTGAAGAATGAACGCGGAGACCTGCGACGGGGAATATTTATCGCCGTTGGCTTCCACCCATGCATCGCCATTGTCGCCTTTGACGATTTCGAACGGAACAAGCTTCTTGTCCTTGTCGACGGTCGGGTCTTCATACCGACGGCCGATCAGGCGCTTGACCGCGAACAGGGTGTTCGTCGGGTTGGTGACCGCCTGGCGTTTCGCCGGCTGACCGACAAGACGCTCGCCGTCGTCCGAAAATGCCACCATGGAAGGGGTGGTTCGGGCGCCTTCGGCGTTTTCAATAACTTTGGGATCCTTGCCGTCCATGACGGCGACGCACGAATTGGTCGTGCCGAGGTCGATACCAATGACCTTTGCCATATCTGCCTCTCTTTCTAGCAAACCGGATAGACCCATGAAGGCGTCAGTCCGGCTCCTCTCACTTGGGTTCCGGGATTTACCCGGACATCGCGCCCGAACGTTCGGTTCAGGATTTGGCGCGAAGCTTGAACGCTATATAGGTGGATGAAACTTTGCCTGCAAGCCATCTGTCGACGGACACATAGCAAACATGTCTTCTCTTGCCCTATATTTCTTCCCAGAAAGTTACCGGAAGCGGGGACTGCGGCAATTCCTGCGTTGCGCTAAAAGATTCCCATGAACGATTTGTCCGTCAACGGCCTGAGCGGCCTCAGCTATCTGCCCGGCTATTTCAGTCGCGCCGCACAGGAGACATTGCTGGAGCAAATCCGGGCGGTTGTCGCCCGCGCGCCTTTCTACAGGCCGGCAATGCCCAGGACCGGCAAAGCCTTCACTGTGCGGATGAGCAATTGCGGACCGCTCGGATGGGTTTCGGATGTCAGCGGCTACCGCTATCAGCCTCATCATCCGGACAGCGGAAATCCCTGGCCGGCGATGCCGGCGCTTTTGACGAACCTGTGGAAAGATCTCGCCCCGGAAGCGCCTGACCCAGAGGCCTGTCTCATCAACTATTATGAAAACACCGCCCGGATGGGATTGCACCAGGATCGCGACGAGCAGACTTTTGAAGCCCCGGTCATTTCGGTCTCCCTCGGCGACACGGCCACTTTCCGGGTCGGCGGCCTGAGCCGGAAGGACCCGACGAAGTCCTTCCGGCTGCAGTCGGGCGATGTGGTCGTGCTCGGCGGCGAGGCCCGCCTTGCCTTTCACGGTATCGACAGGGTCCTGGCCGGCACCTCGACGCTTCTGAAAAACGGCGGCCGGATCAATCTCACGCTCAGACGGGTTACACAGCCCATGTAAATGCCGGTCAGTCGTCTCCATTCATGACAGTGCCGTCACGCCGCCACCGGTACGGCGCGGATCACACAAACCTCATGGTAGAGTGGCGTATCGGGATCCCGGTCAAGCAGGTCCTGTGCTTCGCTGGCAGACAAAGGCCTGAGCGCACCTTCATCCGCGAAGAACGCGCAGACCAGATCCTTTTCCAGCCCGGTTCCCCTCAACGCTTTTTCAAGCATTACAAAGAACGAAATATCGGTCCCCGCATCCTGGCGGACGATCTGGGAATGCAGCTTTTCCGGCCGGAACCCATTGGCTTCGAACAGTTCGAAAATGATGTCGGTTCCGATCCGGCAGCCGAAATTCATGATCACCTGCGCGGTCGGCGCGTGATCCCGAATGCGGTGCAGCAGCGCCTCGTTCAAACCCAGACCAACCGAATTGAACGGATATTCGTCGAAAGCCGCCCACGGATAATAATGAGCGATGTGGTCGTCGGCCTTTTCGCCCGCGCCCTCCGGCAACTCGACGGCCTGGGCCTTGCGGAAAGCTGTCAGCCGCCTGTCGCCAGGATCGCCAACCTGCGGCAGGCAGGCGATGATGACGTCGGTCTCGGCGATCCGGGCTCGAGCTTCCTCCGTATCGATCAGGCTCACCGCGCCCCTGACCGGATGAAACAGATTCGCTTTTTCCGGAGCCAGACTCCTGACGTTGCGTTCGGCCAGAACAACCAGCCGCGGGTCGAGATCGCTGCCCGACACATGCGCGGCACCGCACATGCGCAGGAGAAAGGCCACATTGGTCCCGGTGCCGATACCCACTTCGTAAATACGCTTGCCGGACAGCCCGGCGCGCTCCAGACCTTTCTGGAAAGTCTCCGTCCAGGGATCGGTCGGATCGAAAGCGAAATCAGGCACTTCCGGACTGACCCCTTTTGCAGGAACCGGAACGGACGTTCCGGACGGCATTTCGTCAACATTCAGATCAGGCAAAATCATTTCCTTGTTTGCCGGCCGCGTCGAGCCGGCTGCCGCACCCGGCCGGCAAGCTCCCTGCCGTTCCGGACATCGATGTGTTTTGGTAAATTTCCCGGCGCGGGAGACGCACCGGACAAAGCTGTCCGCGTGTGGCGATGCGGACAGCCGTCAGCTCACGAACTCATAAATGAGGATGAAATGACCTTGGGAATGGTGAGACTTCGCGAAGAAGAGCTTGTCCCGAGAAGGGCGCTATTGCGGCCGGGACACCAGGCGGACGGCATCACCCTGTAGCCCGAGCGAACGGCGCAAGCGGTCACGGTCGCAATCGGCGTCCACCAGGATCTCCAACGGCAGAGCGTCATCGACCAGTCCCACCAGCGCCTGCTTGATACGCAAAAGGGTCGGTGCTGCGGACAATCCGTTGCAGTCTATAGCGTTCGTAACTTCCATCAATCCAGTTCCTTGGCTTGCTTTAACCGCTTGCTGATACTTTGCCGCAGGCCCGACAGGTTTCGCCGCTGCCTGAGGCACATTGACGGGCTCCGGCCTTCCGGCAAGGACACGGGTTCCCCAAGCCGGACTCTTGTCGGCCAGCTTCCCTGTGGCCCGGTGGCTTGCATTCCAGATGTCTGAAATGCTCACCGGAAAAAGTGTGCTTGTTTGGCAAACTGGTCAGCTACAGAAGACGCAACCAGGAGGTTCGGGCTCTCATCATTTCTTGGCCCAACATCGCCGGGGAGCCGGCGACATTTCAAACCTCTGCCTTAGTTTCACGGGCGGCTGCCTGACAGTGTTTCCAATCGCTCATTCCTGAGCGACACAGACCAGATCAAACATTTTCTGCCCGTGAAATGCCGAATTACCGGCAAATCAGGATACGGCGAGGCTAACACGCAGATCCGCCAAGTCAAGGACTTGCCTGACTGTTTTGTAGGCAAAGACAAAAATTCAGCAACAATTTATATGTTGCTGAACACTTTCATGAAAATACGACACCAACATTACAAAGGGCTGAAAAATCTACTAAATTTGTCTACTCGCGAAAATCATCGCCGAGGCGATCCGCGAGGCGCATCATTGCCTCCCATTCAAGCAGCAAGTCTCCGTCGCCGAAGGCCATCTTGTCGTATTGCCGGGTGACATGTCCCGCCAGTGCTTCCTCGATCTTTGCGAGCGGCAATCCCATCGACAGCGTGGATTCCTGAATTTCGCAGGCCCGGTTGAGATAGAACATGCCGGAAAACATCTGCCCGGCGCTTTCCCCCACGGTCAGCAGGCCGTGGTTGCGCAGGATCAGGGCGGGAAATGCCCCCAGGCTTTCGACAATCCGTTCGCGCTCCTCCAGGTCGAGCGCAATTCCTTCATAGTCGTGGTAGCCGATGCGGCCGTAGAACTGCAGGGCGATCTGGTTCAACGGCAGCAGCCCGTCCTTCAACGAGGAAACGGCGACCCCTGCCCGCGTATGCGTGTGCATGACCCAGGCCGCGTCGCTGCGGGCCCTGTGAACCGCGCTGTGAATCGTGAAGCCCGCCGGGTTGACCCGGTTCGGGCTGTCGCAGACCTTGTTGCCCTCCACATCGATCTTCACCAGCGACGATGCCGTGATCTCCTCCCACAAATAGCCATAGGGATTGATCAGGAAATGTCCCGGCTCTCCGGGCACCTTCGCTGTAATGTGGGTATAGATAAGGTCGGTCATCCTGAAATGCGCCGCGAGCCGGTAACAGGCCGCAAGCTCGACCCGGGCTTCATACTCAGCCTTGCTCACATCGCCGGCCCGGCTGGTCTGCAACATCGATTTTTCCCTTCAGGTGACTGCGGCCGCATCGCACTTGCGAATGCAGACCTGCCAAACGCTTTACTCATTGATATACACTTGTATAACTAAGCGCCAGGAGCAAGAGAAAATTCCGACAAGCGCCGCAGGAGACATCACTTGGAACAGACAGAGACAATCGGTGGCGTGCTTTTGAGCAGCACAATGGATCTGAAAAGCTTCTACGGCCTCGACTTCACGGGCAGCAGCAGCCAGGTGCGGCTGTTCGACCCGCATGAAGTGTCCGATCCTGCGTCCATCCGCTTCGCGGTCTGCTGGCTGCCGGACGACGACGCCTTTGCCCGTTATCCGAACCTGCAGATGGCAATGTCCGTCGGAGCGGGCGTCGACGCTCTCCTCGCCAATCCAAGTCTCGCTGAAGACTCCCTGATCTGCCGGGTACGCGATCCCCACCAGGCGGATCTGATGGCTGGATACGCGGCCCATGAAGCGCTCCATTTTCTACGCTCGTTCACGCTGATGAAGGACCAGCAGAGCGCGCGCATCTGGAACCCGCTCCCCATGTCACCGCCGAAGGAAACCCGGATCGCGGTGCTTGGCAACGGCACGATGGGAGCCGCGATTGCCCGCGCGCTGTCCGCCATGGGATTTTCCGTAACCGTCGCCTGCCGCTGCGAACCAAGGGAGCCGCAGGCCGGCATCAGCTACCATTCAGGCGCCAACGCATTGGACATGGCCTGCAAGGGCAGCCGGATCGCAATCAACGTGCTGCCACTGACCGATGAGACGGAAAACATCCTGAACGGCCGACTTTTCAATCAGCTTGAACCCGGAGCCTGGCTGATCCAGATCGGCCGGGGCGAGCACCTGCACGAGGCCGATTTCGCGGCGGCTCTGGACAACGGCCAACTGGCAGGGGCCAGCCTCGATGTCTTCCGCGAAGAACCCCTGCCGAAAAGTCATCCGTTCTGGCACGATGACCGGCTGAGGATCACACCCCATATCGCCAGCGATTCCACACCGAGTGTGGTGGCGGAACAGATCTGCGCATCTGCCGTCGAGCTTCTTCAGGGCAAGCGGCCGCAGCTGGCGATCGACAGGCATCAGGGTTACTGACCCGGCAACGCGGTACCGGCTTGTGCCTTTCAAAATTTTATACAATTGTATAACAAGAGAAATAGAACCATATTGCGATGAGCCGAAAAGCATTCCGCCGACTGACGCTTGACGAGCGCAAACGCACCCTTCTGGAGGCGGCGCTGACCTGTGTCGCGCAAGAAGGTCTGAAGGGGGCGACCGTGCGCAGGATCGCGGAAGAGGCCGGCGTCACCGCAGGCCTCGTACGCCATTATTTCGGCAGCAAGAACGGTCTGATCACCAGCGCCTACGCCTACCTGATCGGCCAGTTGACCGCCGAAGCAGACACAAGGGCACGTCAGTTCACCGGCGGCGCGAACGATCAGTTGCGCCACTTCCTGATTGCCAACATGACCATGCCCAACCTGTCGGAAGAGAAAGTTTCCTTGTGGGCAACCTTTATCGGCCGCGTCCGGTACGACACCGATTTCGCCGACATTCACCGCGAAGGCTACAGGGACTATCTGACCCTTCTGGAGAGCCTGATCGAGCCAGTCCTTGCAGCACATGACCTTCCCCGAAGCTCCGCCGAGTGCCGGCGTCATGCCATCGCGCTGAACGGGCTGATCGACGGTCTGTGGATGGAGGGCTCGCTCAATTCGGGTCTCTACAGCCGCGCCATCCTGCCTGATCTCATCATAGAGGCAGGCGAACGCCTGCTCAATTTGCCCGCAGGCAGCCTCTCGGGCGGCAAGCAGCACACCTAAAACAGGAACGTCCACATGCGCTACGCAGGTATCACCGATCGCCTCGCCGACCTCGGCGGAGAAAAATGGGCTGTTCACAACGCCGCCCGGGAAAAGACAGCCGCCGGCGAGGACGTGATCGAACTGACGATCGGCGAACCGGACATAGCCGTCGACCCGCAACTGGTCGATGTCTGCGCGGCCTCCATGCGCCGGGGCCGGACCCATTATTCCAACGGGCGCGGCGAACAGGGCCTTTTGAACGCGCTGATCGAGAAATACGCGCCGCGTTTTCCCGGGATCACCAGCGCCAATATCCTTTGCTTTCCGGGAACCCAGACCGCTCTGTATGCCGTCATCACAGCGCTTGCCGGCGCCGGAGACGGCGTTCTGGTGGGAGATCCCTATTACGCGACCTATGAAGGTGTCGTTCGAGCGCCCGGCGCGATCCTGCAGCCCGTCCCGCTGAATATCGAGGACGGGTTCATCATGCGCCCGTCGGACCTCGCACGCGCCATCACCCCGGCAAGCCGTGTTCTGCTGCTCAACACACCGCACAATCCGACCGGATCCCTGCTCGACCGGGATACGCTCGTTGAGCTTGGAGCCCTTGCCTGCAGCCACGACCTGTGGATCGTCTGCGACGAGGTTTACGAGGACCTCATATTCGAGGGCGAATTCGCCTCACCGCTCGAGATCGAGGCGCTTCGAGAGAGGACGGTCGTCACCTCGTCCATCTCCAAGTCATTCGCGGCGACGGGTTTTCGCAGCGGCTGGGCGGTCGGACCGGAAGAATTCTGCACGAAGCTCCTGCCGATTTCCGAAACCATTCTGTTCGGCAACCAGCCCTTCATCGCGGACATGACCGAAGCCGCCCTGCGCGGCGATTTCGATACGGCGGAACGCATGCGCAAAAGCTACGCCGCGCGGGCCCGGTTGATTTCCCGCGAACTTACAGGTTGCGCTTCTCTCAAGACCTGCAGGGTGTCCGGCGGCATGTTCATCATGATCGACGTTTCCGGGACCGGACTGGACGGCGAACAATTCGCCTGGAGTCTTCTTGAGAACCAGGGAGTTGCGGTCATGCCCGGCCCCTCGTTCGGACAGAACGCGAAATCCCTGATCCGGGTGGCGCTGACCGTTCCGGACGAAACGCTGCGCGAGGCGATGCGACGCATTCATGCCTTCGCCGATGCCCGCGCTGCTGCCTGACCTCCTGAGACACTCAGTCCGCGGCCGGGACGGACGAACCGGTCAAAAGATCATATGCACGGCGATGGCGCCCAGCGACAGGGCGATAACCCACAGCGCGATCCGGCCCGAGCGGGTGTGGCGCGCTTCCGCCTTGCCGATGGCTTCGGCCGTTTCCCGGTCGAAACGAAGACCGCGAGCGGTCATCTTTTCCAGTTCTTCCGACATGCGGCCGACCCTGTCGGCGAACATCGGCATGTCGTTGGCGATCCGGGCCAGCGCGGAAAGGGCGTCGCCCGCGTCGCGGAGCTTGCCCGCCGGGCCGAGATTTTCCCTGATCCAGGTTCCCACGACCGGCTCGGCTGTTCGCCACATGTCGAGGTTCGGATTGAGCGAGCGGGCCACGCCTTCGACCACGACCATGGTCTTTTGCAGCATGAGCAGCTGGGTCTGGGTGCGCATTTCGAAGAGTTCGGTGACCTCGAACAGCTGGGTGAGCAGCCGGGCCATGGATATCTCGCTGGCGTCGTGCCCGTGGATCGGCTCACCGATGGCGCGGATCGCCTGGGCGAACATATCGACATCCTGATGGGCCGGCACGTATCCGGCCTCGAAATGCACTTCCGCGACCCGCTTGTAGTTGCGGGTGATGAAGCCGAACAGGATCTCCGCCAGAAAGCGGCGCTCGCGCTTGTTCAGGCGGCCGACGATGCCGAAATCGACGGCGACAAGTGTGCCGTCGGCCTGCACGAACAGATTGCCCTGGTGCATGTCCGCGTGGAAAAAGCCGTCCCGCAGCGTGTGGCGCAGGAAGCTCTGGATGACCGCAGCGCCCAGCGCTTCCAGGTCATGGCCGTCTTCGCGCATGCCCTCGACGTCCGACATCTTGCGGCCGTCGATCCACTCCATGGTGAGCACGCCCTTGGCGGTGCGCAGCCATTCGACGCCGGGCACCCGGAAGCCCGGGTCCTCGGCGGTATTTTCAGCCATTTCCGACAAGGCCGCCGCCTCGAGACGGAAATCCATCTCCATGGCGACGGATTGCGCCAGCGTGTCGATGACGGCAACGGGCCTGAGGCGGCGGGAGGGGGCATGGAACCGTTCGGCCAGGCGCGCGACCAGATAAAAGCTTTCCAGGTCCCGCTGGAACCGGCGGGCGACACCGGGACGCAGGATCTTGACCGCGACTTTCCGCTCCACACCGTCCCTGTCGCGGATCACGGCGGGATGCACCTGCGCGATGGATGCGGCCGCGACCGCTTCTGCGAACTCGGTAAAGATCTCCTCCACCGGCTGACCCAGCTGTTCGGAAACGGCGTTGCGGGCGGCATCGTGATCGAAGGCGGGCAGCCTGTCCTGCAGCGCCGACAGCTCGCGGGCGGCATCCTTGCCGACCACATCCGCGCGGGTCGCAAGGAACTGGCCGAGCTTGACGTAGGAAGGGCCCAGCCTGTTAAGGGCGTCCGAGAGGCGCAGATCCGCGCTTTTGCTCCTGACCGCCCGGCGCTCCAGCAGCCGCGCAGAAGCGATGACGAACCTGGGCCCCGCCGGCAGGTCGGGAAGCGAGACCAGGCCGAACACGCCCTCGCGCGCCATTACAAATCCCGCCCGCACCAGACGGAAGAAAGGCATGACCGGAAGCGCCATCTATCAGAGTTTCCAGCCGGTATGCAGGGCGGCGATGCCGCCGGAATAGTTGCGGTACCCGACCCGCTCGAACCCGGCCTCGCGGATCATCTCGGCAAAACGCTCCTGGTTCGGGAAGTTGCGGATCGATTCCACCAGATACTGATAAGGATCGCCGTCTCCGGTCACCATCTTGCCTATCGCGGGAATCGCCTTGAAGGAAAAGGCGTCATAGGCCTTGTCGAGAAGCGGGACCTCGACTTCCGAAAACTCCAGGCAGAGGAACCGCCCTCCCCGCTTCAGAACACGATACGCCTCGCCGAGCGCCTTGGGGATGTCCGGCACGTTGCGAATGCCGAAGGCAATCGTGTAGGCATCGAAGCTCCTGTCGGGATACGGCAGCTCTTCCGCGTTGCCCTGTGAAAAGGTGATCAGATCGGAGAGACCGGCCTTTTCGGCCCGGTCACGGCCGACGCCCAGCATGGATTCGTTGATGTCGCAGACGACGGCCTCGACCGTTTCGCCCGACCGGCGCACGACCCTTGTGGCGATATCGCCGGTGCCGCCGGCCACATCGAGAAGACGCCAGCCTCTGCCACCCGATTTCGGCGGCGCAAGATACGAGACCATCGCGTCTTTCCACACCCTGTGGAAGCCGCCGGACATCAGATCGTTCATCAGGTCGTAACGCTCGGCGACCTTGTGAAAGACATCGTCCACCAGGGCCTGTTTGCGGCCCTCGTCAACCCTGGTGAAGCCGAAGCTGGTCGGCATGTCTTCCGGCGAACGGCTGGATCCGCCGGTTTGCCCGTGTGCCTGCTGCGTCATGAAGCGCCTCCAAGGTCAACTTTTCCGCGTTGCTGTGAACGCGAAATGCTGGTGCGGGATCTGTCTCTCGTCAAAGTGCGCCGGACCATAGTACAAGCCCCTGCAAAGCGCTATCTTCGTCAGGATCGAAAAGCCATATGACGCAGGCCTATAGCGCGCAACGGAAACTGAAACCAGACCCTGAGAGCAACTTATCTGCGATCCGATGAACACAGACAGCCAACCACGAGAAGCTTCGTATGCCTGAACTGCCGGAAGTCGAAACCGTCAAGCGGGGCCTCGCGCCGACCTTCGAACGTGCGCTCATTGCGCGGGTCGAGCAGAACCGCCCGGACCTGCGCTTTGCGTTTCCGTCCGGCTTTTCAGACCGGCTGACCGGGTGCCGGGTGACTGCGCTCTCCCGCCGGTCGAAATATCTGCTTGCGGACATCGACAGCGGCGACGTGCTGGTCATGCATCTGGGTATGTCGGGATCATTCCGGATCGAAGCCGGCCTCGAGGAGGATCTTCCGGGCCGGTTCGCCCATCCGCGCGGCAAGAATCCGAAGCACGACCATGTGGTGTTCCATCTGGAAACAGCGGCGGGACCCGCAGCGCGCATCGTCTATAACGATCCGCGCCGCTTCGGCTTCATGGATCTTGTGTCCCGGCAGCAACTGGCCGTGCATCCCTATTTCAAGGATCTCGGGCTGGAGCCGCTCGGCAATGAGTTGAGCGGGGCAACCCTGGCGCGGCTGTTCGCGGGGCGCAAGATGCCCCTCAAGGCCGCCCTTTTGAACCAGAAGTTCATCGCCGGTCTCGGCAATATCTATGTCTGCGAGGCCTTGTGGCGGACAGGCCTCGGCCCGCAACTCCCCGCCGGCATGCTTGCGACAAAATCCGGCCGGCCGGCAAAGAAGGCCGACCTGCTTGCCACGAACATCCGGGCGATCCTCGAAGAGGCCATCAAGGCGGGTGGCTCTTCCCTGAAGGACCATACGCAGACCGACGGCACGCTCGGCTATTTTCAGCATTCCTTTGCCGTATACGACCGGGAGGGCGAAGCCTGCAGGACGCCGGGCTGTCCAGGAACGGTCGCCCGGATGGTGCAATCCGGGCGATCGACATTTTATTGCCCTTCCTGTCAGGCATAAGGATTGGCCGGTAGCCGAAGAGCCAGCCTTGCCAGACCAGCCTCAGGTCGGCTACGCATGGCCCGTAGCTTTGACACATCCCGGCACAGGAGCGGGTGATATGGGATATGAGAACATCCGCGTTGAAAAACGCGGCAAGGTCGGACTGATCACTCTGGACCGTCCAAAAGCCTTGAACGCGCTGAATGCCGCCCTGATCAGGGAACTCGGCAAGGCCCTGGACGGGTTCGACGCGGATGAGCGGGTCGGTTGCGTCGTGATCACCGGATCGGAAAAGGCTTTCGCCGCCGGTGCGGACATCAAGGAAATGCAGCCGCATGATTTCTCCTCCGCCTACCAGAACGATCTGATCACGCCGTTCGACAGGGTATCGCGGAACCGCAAGCCGATCATTGCCGCCGTTGCCGGCTATGCCCTGGGCGGAGGCTGCGAACTTGCCATGCTGTGCGATTTCATCATCGCTGCGGACACCGCCAAATTCGGCCAGCCGGAAATTACCCTTGGCGTCATTCCCGGCGCCGGCGGCACACAACGGCTGACACGCTTCGTCGGCAAGTCGAAAGCCATGGAAATGGTGCTGACCGGGCGCATGATGGACGCGCAGGAAGCCGAGCGCAGCGGACTGGTCAGCAGGATCGTGCCGGCGGACAACCTGATCGAGGAAGCGCTTAAAGCCGCCGATAAGATAGCCGACTTCTCGCTGCCGGTCGTCATGATGGCCAAGGAAAGTGTCGATCGGGCGTATGAGACCACATTGTCGGAAGGCATCCGATTCGAACGCCGTGTGTTCCAGGCGATGTTCGCGCTTGAGGATCAGAAGGAAGGCATGAGCGCCTTTACCGAGAAACGGACGCCTCAGTTCCGGAACAAATAATCTTGCCGGTTTCAACGATAAAGCCGTTGACGGCGGACCTAACCGCCATTATAAGCTGCGCCCAACCGGTGGCGGACTTTCGCCGCCGTTGTTGTTTTGATCGGGTCTTGCCGCCCTTGCGTTTCGGTCCCGATCGCCACCGGACACCAGTCCCAAAATACCGATCAGGATAGAGCCCATGGCCAACACACCATCGGCCAAGAAGGCGGCCCGAAAGATTGCCCGCCGGACGGCCACGAACAAAGCCCGCCGGAGCCGCATGCGCACCTACCTGCGCCAGGTTGAAGAAGCAATTGCTTCCGGCGATCAGAGCGCTGCCAGCGAAGCTTTCAAGGCCGCACAGCCGGAACTCATGCGCGCCGCGTCAAAAGGCGTTCTGCACGCCAACACGGCGTCCCGGAAGGTTTCCCGTCTCAATGCCCGCATCAAGGCACTCGGCGCGTAACACTCCGTCACATGACCGTCAAAAAGACCCGGCCAGCGTGCCGGGTTTTTTTTAGCCGTGTAATTTTGTGGATGACGCGCGCAGACAACCTGAGCGCGCATTTCCGGCATTTCAGCCCCCCAAAATGCTGTCATGGATTACCACACATTTCCAATGCCTTATGTACATGTAGAGATTGAGGAAGCCGCTCAAACCGGATTCGATACGAGTCAAGGTATGCGTGCCAATTTTTTTTTAAAAATTGTTGTTTTTGCATTATGACAGGCCGTCTCGGAGGCAAAAGTCATTGGGGCAAAAAGCATTTGTTCCGTCGCCCACAGCCGGCCAGATTTCTGTGACGTTGGGGCAGAAACAGGTAACTTCCCGTATTCGCCAAAACGCGCTGTTGCTCCGCCGGGCGCTGTCTGTATATTAACAAACGGCTGGCGGGGAAAGACCAGCGGACAACTCAAAAATGGTGCTTGGATCAACAATGCATAAGTCTCTCAAATACAAACCTAAGCACTCGGTCCCCAGACCTCTGGATGAATACATTAGTTTATTCAGCACCCACGGCGCCTAGCTTAGGCTCAGGCCCGATCTTCTTTCCGAAAATTTTGTTTTTTCTTTAAATCAATAGCTCTCGGCTATTGTAAGGGGGCAATAGTGCATTTTGTGGGTGGCTACGCTGGAAACGTCGAAGCGTTGGAGGCTTTCACCGAGCTGTCCAACACGCAGGACGCGACCCTTGTGGATGTGCGCACGCAAGCGGAATGGGCCTTTGTCGGCCTGCCCGACTTACGTCCGATCGGGAAAGAACCACTCCTTGTAGAATGGCAGAGCTTCCCGTCCTCCGGACCCGATCCGGAATTCACGGCGACAGTTTCCGACCTTCTGGTCAAAAAAGGACTTGACCAAAGCGCGCCAATCTATTTTCTCTGCCGCTCCGGTGCCCGGAGCCAGGCGGCGGCGATAGCCCTGACTGAGGCCGGCTACACCCAGTGCTTCAATATTTCCGATGGTTTCGAAGGCCCGCTCGATGCAGAAGGCCATCGCGGTATCAGGTCCGGGTGGAAGGCGGCCGGACTGCCCTGGATTCAAAATTAGATACCCGCATTTGACGGGACAGGGCGACGGGAGATTTCCCGCCGCCAACAATAAAACCGTCCCAAAAGGGACAACATAATGCCGCAAAAGCGGCAAGGCGTAGGTAGAAGAACGGCTGTGGCGGACGGTTCTTCACCGAATACAGGAGGCAGATAACATGCAGGTTCAGGAGGCAGGCGGCTCGGAACAATGGAAGCGCGTTAAGAAACATCTTCGTGCGCAATTGGGCGATGACGTCTTTACCAGCTGGTTTGCACGCGTAGATCTGGAGGAACATCAGGACGGCACTGTGCGCTTGTCCGTTCCCACCCGATTTCTCAAACAGTGGATCCAGAATAATTACAACGATCAGCTGATGGGACTGTGGCAGCGTGAATGCGATAATGTGCACCGCATCGAGCTGACGGTCCGCGGGGCCATCCGGCCCCGTCAGGCGCCGGTATCCCAGCCGAACCTTGCCCTGTCGTCCGGTTCAAAACCGGCGGCGGCCGATGGGCTGGCGGAAGCCTCCCAGGTGACCCGTGCACAAGCGGCGACCGCGGCCCTGGGCCGCGGCGACACAGGCGCCGACACGCCTCGCGACGTCCTGCAGGGAGCCTCGCTCGATCCGAAATATACGTTCGACACCTTTGTCGAGGGTGAATCCAACAATCTTGCGCTGGCCGCGGCCCGGCAGGTTGCCTCGGGCGGATCAGTCACCTTCAACCCGCTTTACATGCATGCCGCCGTCGGTCTCGGCAAAACCCATCTGATGCAGGCTGTCGCCGCGAAGGCACGGGCAGGCGGCCGGAAGGTGCTCTACCTGACCGCCGAGCACTTCATGTACAAATTTGTCGCGGCCCTGAAGTCCCAGTCGGCGCTGGCCTTCAAGGACACCTTGCGTACCATCGACCTGCTCTTGATCGATGACATGCAGTTCCTGCACGGCAAACAGGTTCAGCAGGAGTTCTGCCATACCCTCAATGCCCTGATCGACGGCGCACGCCAGGTGATCGTTGCAGCTGACCGCGCTCCCTCGGAACTGGATACTCTGGACGACCGGGTCCGTTCCCGTCTTTCCGGCGGCCTCGTGGTGGGCATACAGGAGCCGGATTTCGTCCTGCGCCGCAGCATCTTGAACTCGCGCGTGGCAGCCGCCCGCAAAACCTATCCGCAATTCGAGGTGCCGGAAGGCGTCCTTGACTATGTGGCCCGTCACGTCGCCTCCTCCGGCCGCGACCTGGAAGGCGCCCTGAACCGACTGATCGCCCACAATCAGCTGACCAACCAGCCGATCACCCAGGAAATGGCGGAGTTGACCCTTCGCGATCTGGTCCGTTCCAGCGAACCGCGCCGGGTGAAAATCGAGGACATCCAACGGGTGGTCTCCAAGCACTATAACGTCACCAAGGCGGACCTGCTGTCGGCACGCAGAACCCGGACCATCGTCCGCCCGCGTCAGATTGCCATGTACCTCGCCAAGGTGATGACGCCGCGCTCGCTGCCGGAAATCGGCCGCCGGTTCGGCAACAGGGACCACACCACAGTTTTGCACGCGGTGCGGAAAATCGAGGAACTGGCCCGGGGGGACTACGCTCTTGCGCAGGAACTCGAGCTGCTGAAACGCATGCTCGACGCCTAGGCCGGCAGTACGCAGACAGGTTGCCCGAATACCTTGAAACGGGCAACCTGACCGCGCTCTTGCGAACGCGGGACAGTCTGGATTAACCTGTTTTCATGCGAGCGCGCGGGAAAGCCGAGAAGCCGACCGGTTTCAGATTTTGAATGCCTGATATTCCACCAAAATAGGGGGCGTTCGGACCGGACGGCCCCTTGCTTTTGAACCCGGTTAAGGGCAGTGTCTTCCACCCCGCTCCCAACCGGAGCCCAATTGTCCAGTTTTGCCAGGCAGCCCTGCCCGGCGTTTCACGAGTACGGAACGAGTGTATGAAAGCGACCCTCGAGCGGACCGACCTCCTCAAGTCCTTGACCCATGTTCACCGGGTGGTCGAGCGCCGGAATACCATTCCCATCCTGTCCAACGTCCTGTTGCGCGCGGATGGCGGTGCGATAAACCTCAAGGCTACGGATCTCGACCTGGAAATCGTCGAATCCGTGCCCGCCATGATCGAAATGCCGGGAGCCACCACGGTTCCGGCACACATGTTCTACGAGATCGTGCGCAAACTGCCCGAAGGCTCCCAGGTGGTCCTGGAAACGACAAGTGACAACGCCACGCTGGAGATCCGCGCCGGGCGCTCGAGATTCACTCTGCAGATCCTGCCGGAGACGGATTTCCCCGACCTGACCGCCGGCGACTTCAGCCACGGCTTCTCCCTGTCCGCGGCCGATATCCGCAAGCTGATCGACACGACGCAGTTTGCCATCTCCACGGAAGAGACGCGCTACTATCTGAACGGCATCTACCTGCACACGGTGGACACGCCGGGCGGCCCGCAGTTCCGCGCCGTGGCCACCGACGGTCACCGTCTGGCGCAGGCCGAAGTGCCCGCTCCCTCCGGGTCCGCCGGCATGCCGGGCATCATCGTGCCGCGCAAGACCGTCGGCGAGATGCAGAAACTCCTGGAAGACCCGGAAGCCAATGTGCAGATCGAACTGTCGGATACCAAGATCCGGATCACCACCGGATCCGTGGTGCTGACGTCAAAACTGATCGACGGCACCTTCCCCGACTATGGCCGGGTGATCCCGCAAGGCAACGACAAGGAAATGCGCGTCGACCGGGACGAGTTCAAGGAAGCCGTGGACCGCGTCTCGACGATCTCCTCCGAACGCGGCCGCGCCGTGAAACTCGCGCTGAGCGAAGGCAGGCTGGTCCTGACCGTCAACAATCCCGATTCCGGCAGCGCAACGGAAGAACTGGCCGTCGAATTTGACGCCGAGCCGCTGGAAATCGGTTTCAACTCCCGTTACCTGCTCGACATCGCCAACCAGCTCGGCAGCGACACCGCCCTGTTCCGGCTGGCGGATTCCGGATCGCCGACACTCATTCAGGACAGCACGGTCGACGACTGCCTGTTTGTCCTGATGCCGATGCGGGTCTGACGACCGGAGCCTTGAACACAGAAGGCTCAAAAGCGGAAGTGGGTTCATGACAGAGTTCAGGACGGCGCAGCTGACCCGTCTGTCCCTGACCGGCTTCCGCAACTACGCCACCCTGGCGCTGCCGCTCGGCGCGAAACTGATCGCCCTCGTGGGCCCCAACGGCGCCGGCAAGACCAATATCCTCGAAGCGATTTCGTTTCTGACCGCCGGCCGCGGACTGCGCCGGGCCGCGCTCGGCGACATTGCCCGGCTGGGTGGCGACGGCAGCTGGAGCGTTGCCGCCAGCGTGCTGCTCGACGGGATGGAGACCCGGATCGGAACCGGGCTCGTTGCCGGAACCACCGGGCGCAAGGTGCGCATCGACGGGGCGGAAGTGCGCGGCTCCGAAAGCCTGCTCGACTACATGCGGGTGTTGTGGCTCGTGCCGGCCATGGACGGCCTGTTCACCGGGCCCGGCTCCGACCGGCGCCGCTTTCTCGACAGGCTGACCCTGGCCATCGATCCGTCCCACGGGCGCCGGGTCGGCGACTTCGAAACCGCCTTGCGTCAGCGCAACCGCCTTCTCGACCAGGGCGGGTCCGATTCCTTTCTCGGCGCCCTGGAGCAGCAGGTTGCCGAACTCGGCACGGCGGTGTCCATCGCCAGGGGAGAGACCGTCGGCCTGCTTGGCCGGATGATCTCCGGGCAGGCGGGCGAGGCCCTGCCCTTTCCGCACGCCTCCGTCGCGCTTGAAGGGGCATTCGAGGCCGAAACGATCGGCCTCAGGGCCGCTGACCGCGAGGATGTCTACCGGCGAATGCTGCGGGAAGGGCGCGCGCGCGACCGCGCCGCGGGGCGAACGCTGAACGGACCGCATCTGAGCGATCTGAAAGTTCTGCACGCGGCGAAGAACATGCCGGCCGCACAGTCCTCGACCGGCGAGCAGAAGGCGCTCCTGATCGGGCTTATCCTGGCCCACGCGGAACTGACCGCGAAACTCTCCGGCATGACGCCCGTGCTGCTGCTGGATGAAGTGGCGGCCCATCTCGATCCGGACCGCCGGGAGGCGCTGTTCGTCAAGCTGAATTCGCTCGGCGTTCAGGTATTCATGACGGGTACGGACGAGGCGCTTTTCGAGGCTTTGCCGCGAGAGGCGGAAATATTCGAAATCCGGGAAGGAGCCGGCAGTTTGATCCGTGCGGGAAAGGCCCCTTAAATCCGCCTGATTCTTATGGTTTTCCACCATAATCCCTTTGCTGGCTTGCCTATGGAACGCGCGCGGTTGAACCCCTGCCGGAACCCCGTATAACGGGGGGATAAAAATAAACTGATTGGTGATTGATTCGCATGAGCGACACGTCCACGCCTGAGCCCATTCCGACCCCGGAAACCGACAACGGCGCCGACTACGGCGCGGACAGCATCAAGGTTCTGAAGGGCCTGGATGCCGTGCGCAAACGGCCCGGCATGTATATCGGCGACACCGATGACGGCTCCGGGCTGCATCACATGATCTACGAGGTGGTGGACAATGCCATCGACGAGGCGCTTGCCGGCCATGCGGACCATGTGACGGTGACCCTTAATCCGGACGGCTCGGTGACCGTGACCGATAACGGGCGCGGCATTCCCACGGACATCCACACGGAAGAAGGCGTCTCCGCGGCGGAGGTCATCATGACCCAGTTGCACGCCGGCGGTAAGTTCGACCAGAATTCCTACAAGGTATCCGGCGGACTTCACGGTGTCGGCGTCTCGGTGGTGAATGCCCTGTCCACCAGGCTGGATCTGCGCATCTGGCGCAACGGCAAGGAACACTTCATGACCTTCGCCCATGGCGAAGTCCAGGCCCCCCTGGAGGTTGTCGGCCCCGCCGACGGCAAGAAAGGCACGGAAGTCACCTTCCTGCCGTCGCCGGAAACCTTCACCCGGATCGAATTCGACTTCGGCACGGTGGAACACAGGCTGCGTGAGCTCGCCTTCCTCAATTCGGGCGTCCGGATCATCCTGAGCGACAAGCGCGGCGTGGAAACAAAGGTCGAGGAGCTTTATTACGAGGGAGGCCTGGAAGCCTTCGTCCGCTATCTGGACCGGGCCAAGCATCCCCTGATCGAAACCCCGATCAACATGAAGGCGGAGCGCGACGGCATCACCGTCGAAGCGGCCATGTGGTGGAACGACAGCTATCACGAACATGTTCTTTGTTTCACAAACAACATTCCGCAACGCGACGGCGGCACGCACCTTGCCGGCTTCCGGGGGGCCCTGACGCGTCAGGTCACCGGTTACGCCGAGGCGACGGGCCTGATGAAACGCGAAAAGGTATCGCTCACCGGCGATGATTGCCGCGAAGGCCTCACCTGCGTCCTGTCCGTCAAGGTGCCGGATCCGAAATTCTCCTCCCAGACCAAGGAAAAACTTGTGTCTTCCGAGGTCCGGCCGGTTGTCGAAAATCTGGTTGCGCAGATGCTCGGTGAATGGCTGGAGGAAAACCCGGCCCCCGCCAAGATACTCGTTTCCAAAGTGGTCGAGGCCGCCTCCGCCCGCGAGGCAGCCCGCAAGGCCCGCGAACTCACCCGGCGCAAGGGCGCGCTCGACATCGCTTCGCTTCCCGGCAAGCTGGCCGACTGCCAGGAACGGGACGCCTCGAAAGCCGAACTCTTCCTGGTGGAGGGCGATTCCGCAGGCGGGTCCGCGAAGCAGGGCCGCCACCGGGAAAATCAGGCTGTCCTTCCGCTGCGCGGCAAAATCCTCAACGTGGAACGGGCGCGCTTCGACAAGATGCTGTCCTCCAACGAGATCGGCACCCTGATCACCGCGCTCGGCACCGGTATCGGCAAGGAAGAATTCAACATCGAGAAGCTGCGCTACCACAAGATCATCATCATGACCGATGCTGACGTCGATGGCGCCCACATCCGCACCCTGCTTCTGACCTTCTTCTTCCGCCAGATGCCCGATCTGATCGAAAACGGTTATATCTATATCGCCCAGCCGCCGCTCTACAAGGTCAAGCGCGGCCAGTCGGAGCAGTATCTGAAAGACCAGTTGGCGCTGGAGAATTATCTCATCGCCCAAGGTCTGGACGAGGCCTCGCTGACCCTTGCCGGCGGCGAGGTGCGCACCGGCCACGACCTGCTGTCCGTGCTGGAGACCGCGCGCAAGATCTCCGATATCTTCGACGGCCTGCATTCGCGCTACAATCGCGACGTCGTGGAACAGGCGGCGATCGCCAGCGCACTTACTCCCGAGATCCTGGAAGACACCGCCAAGGCGGAAGAAGCGGCGGCCTATATTGCCCGCCGCCTGGACATTCTGGCGGACGAGTTCGAACGCGGCTGGAGCGGAGAAGCGCTGGAGGACGGCAGCCTTGTCTTCAAGCGCACCGTCCGCGGCGTCGAGGAAACGGCGACCATCGACGCGGCACTGCTCGGTTCGGCCGATGCCCGCCACCTGGCGGCGCATGCGAACCACCTGAGCGAGATTTACGGCAAAGCCGCCGTTCTGCGCCGCAAGGACAGCTCGAGCGAAATACGCGGCCCCAGAGCCCTGCTTCAACAGGTCTATGCCTTCGGCCAGAAGGGTATCTCCCTGCAGCGCTACAAGGGCCTTGGCGAGATGAACCCGGAGCAGCTGTGGGAAACCACGCTCGATCCGAATGTCCGTTCGCTGTTGCAGGTGAAGGTGCGCGAGGCAGACGACGCCGACGACATCTTCACCAAGCTGATGGGCGATGAGGTGGAGCCGCGCCGCGAGTTCATTCAGGACAACGCCCTCTCGGTGGCCAATCTCGATATCTGACCGACTGTAGGGAAGCATATATCATTTCGCCGAGCGCATAAAATTTCGCTAAGCGATGACTTGGCATGGACTGACGTGCCCCTCTGAAAACTCCGCGTTTTGAGGTTAGTCTGGTCCCAACTTGAAGTGCTGCCCGTCTTGGGATCGCCCCGGGCCGGAATTTCCGGGAAGCACTTCCGCGTTTAAACTTGGAAAACGCCCGCTGGCTGTATTCAGCGAGCGCATACGCGAAACATTCCAGCTATTCCGAGAAAATCGACTTCCTTAGAATGGCGTGGACACCCCAGTTTCCGTCCACGACCTGAGTGACGCCAAAATCAACTGCTGCACTCATGAGCGTGATGGCATCGTCTTCGTTCAATCCATATGCGCCCATGAGAAACCGGCGAGTTTTGCGGAACGTGTCCTTCATTGCCAGGTCCAGGGAAGACTGCATGTAAACCTCTCCCTGCCCCTTGGGACCGAATTCCGCGAGGTAGTTGGGATGGCTGAACCCGGTGAGGATCCATTCCTCCGGCGTTTCGATCAACGGATAGGTGAGATCGGAAAACCGCCCGCCCTTCTTGTGTACGGTCACGGTGATGCGCCCGGTCATGGAGCACTCGATGGCGGTTCCGGAAACCTCGCCATCGCCTTGCGCTGCATGGGGGTCGCCGATCGACAGGAGCGCGCCCGGTACCGATACGGGCAGGTAGACCGATGCCCCCTTGCCCAGGCGCCAGTTGTCAATGTTGCCGCCGAAATAGGCCGGCGGCACCGAATCCACCGGGTCTGCCTCGCGCGGCGCAACCGCGATCACACCGAAATGGGGACGCAGGGGAATGCGCAGGTCGTGCATGGCCGGAAGCAGCGGCTGAATTTTTGCCGGATCAACAGGCACGCCCGGGTAATCGTAGGTCTTGTGTTCGACGCCAAAAGGATCTGTCTGGGTTTGCCAGCGGTACGAATAATGAGCCTTTGCGTATCCGAAGCCGTCATCATCGGGAAAAATCTCGAAGATCACGACATTTTCCCGCGGCTTCGGTTCCTGCAGCAGTTCGCCGTATTGATAGCCCCACCATGCAGAGACCGAGCTACCGAAATACCTTCCGTCGTATTCCGGATTGCGACTTGAACGCGGTATCATGTCGTCGATGCGCACTTCAAGAACATCGCCCGGTTCCGCGCCGTTGACGAATATCGGCCCGGTGCAGACATGAACGCCAAAGCCTTCACCAGCGCCGCGACCAAAGATCGAGGCATCGATCGGGCCGGCGCCGCGGCGATCAACATGTTTCGTTTCACCATCCCAGTAGAAAATATCTTCGGCGGCCGAATCTCCCTTGATCATGAGATCCGGAGCATCTGAAGCGTGTTGGGTCAGTGTTTCGATTTCAACGGTATCCCCGGAGGAAATTTCCAGGACAGGCGGCAACGACCGGCTGAAATAACCCCAGTGAACCGTCTTTGCACTTGCGGACAGGTGGTGATGAGTGCCATCGGCCTCACGGCTGTCTTTCAGCTGGGAGACTTCCGAAGCGGCGCCGTCAATCGCGCTGCGCTTTTTCGCCTTTCGGTTGTTGAGGGCTTTGAGCGGCCAGCCGCGCTGTTCTGCGCTGGCCGTTTCCGTAAGGTTTTTTACGTGATGCGTGCGAAAGGCGCCGGGCGGCAACCCGAACCGTTCCTTGAACAGGCGGTTGAAATTAGCGGCATCCGAAAAACCGCAACTGTAGGCAACTTCGGCCACGGGCATCCGCAACTCATCCGGCGCAACAAGCGCCATCCTGGCCCTTTGGAGGCGGCGTTCGCGCAGGTAATGGGTAAAGCTCTCGCCATTCTGTTCAAACAGCTTTTGAAGGTAGCGTTCGGAGATCCCTTCTTGCCGTGCGACGCGACCGGCGGACAGGTCAGGATCGGAGAGGTGGTGTTCGATTGACAGGGCGAGCCGGCTGAACAGGGCGGCTTGAGTTGAGTTGACGCCGGTCTCGGACGGCACGGCGGAGACAATCATGGTCAGATAGAGGTCCGCTATGACCTGTTCCACGGATTGCCACTCCAAAGAGGTCAGGGTGTCGAGCTCATCTGCCGCACTGGCCACGGAGCGGATGAAGACACTGGCCAGTCCCCTGGCCGGAAACAGCAGCGGTGTCACGACTGGCGACAAACCGAAACGTTGGGCCTGAAGGGCCGTTTCCGACATGCAGACGACAACGAGGCGCGTGTTTCTCGGCAAGCAGGTTTCCCAGGACTTGTCCGTGGGTAAAATGGCGAGTTCGTTCGGGGCTACCGTCAAGTTGACGTTTTCTGCCGTGATCTCGATTTCTTCATCAAGAGAGATCAGGGCAATCAGCGTACGGTCCCTCTGTGAAATCGGGGTCAGGGTTTGAGCGTCTGCAACCAGATGGCCGATGAGGATGCCGTCTGGTTGCCCCCGAACTGCGGCGACGGCAAACGAAGCGAAGTTTTCGTTTTGCGAATTCGAACGCAAATGCAATCCCGCAAGCAATTCGCTCCAGGCATCTCCTCGCGCATCCTGCGGATAGGATTCACTGATAAACTGCTTGATGTTCATTCCTTGTTCCACGGCGCCGGTCGGCATCGAGAAGGCGCCGACCGTTTGATATTGCACCTGCGAAGAGAGGAATGCCATCCCTGTCCTCAATAACATTTGAAGATGTTCTTCCGGATCGAGCCATGCACTCCCCAGTTGGCGTCAACGACTTGAGTGACGCCGAAATCCGCGGCAACGGACATCAGCGCAATTGCTTCGTCTTCACTCATGTTGTGGGCGGTCATCAGGAACCGGCGCATCTTGCGGAAAGCATCGCGCATTGCCTTGTCGACGCTGGAATGATGGGCAATGGTCGTTTGAGCATCCTTGCCCAGGGCTTCAAGGTAGTTGGGATAGGTAAAACCGTAAACGGACCATTGCTCGTCGGTTTCCAGCATCGGGTGATCGAGCCCCTCGAGCACGGTTCCGCCCAGATCATTCTTCTTGTGAAGGATGAATTCGAAATCCCCAGTCAATGAGGTTTCAATCGCGGTCCCGCCAAGTTCGCTGTCGCCCTGAGCTGCATGGGGATCGCCGACCGAGAAGTAAGCGCCATCCACGGCGACCGGATAGTACATGCGCGCGCCACGACCGATGCGCCAGTCGTCAATGTTGCCGCCGCTGTAGGATGGGGGAATGGAACTGACGAAGTCTTCTTCGGACGGGGCAAGACCCATGGTGCCGAAATGAAGGCGCGCAGGCACCCTTATGTCCTGAAGGATGTTTTCCCGCTTGGTGACCAGATTGTGATCGACCCGTACACCCGGATAATCAATCGTTGAGTGGATGATGCCGTCCGGATCCGTTTGCGGGGTCCATACGTAGTTGTAGACCGCCTTTGCATAAGGCTCGCCTGCCGTATCGAGTTCAAAGATCGTCACGACTTCGCGCGGTTTGGGTTCTTCGATCAGGTCATGATAGTGAAAACCCCAGGAAGCGGCGGCATTGGAGCCGAAACAGCGTCCGCAATAGCAGGCGCTCTGGCTCGGACGGGGGCGGACATCAAGGATCCGAACCTCGAGCACATCTCCAGGTTCCGCGCCTTCCACGGCCACCGGTCCTGTCATCAGGTGAACGCCAATTCCCTCTCCCGCACCGAGTTTGAACGGGCCTTCCGTTGGACCGGATCCGCGGCGGGATATCGTTTTCTGTTCTTTCGTCCAATGGAAGATGGCTTCGGCCGCAGGATCGCCCTGAATCATGCGCTCATAATCGTCGTTTGCGTGGTGGGTCAGTGTTTCGATGGTTGCCCGGTCTCCCGATCTGACCGTGATGGCCGGCTGCACCGCTTTGCTGAAATAACCCCAGTGGACGGTTTCAGGCGATACGGGGAGGTTGTGGTGTTTCATCAGTTTCTCCAAAAAATCGTGCCACGACTGGCTGGCATGCAAAGAGGGGGAAGCGGCCGGCGATGGCTGGTCTGGTGTCTGGCTGGTCTGGTGTCTGGCAGCTTGAAGTGAAGAGGTCAGGCGAGCTGGGTGGAATCGTCCTTCATGACCTGCAGGAACTGGCGCGTGCGTGGATTACCGGGTCGGGTCAACATTTCCTGCGCCGGGCCTTCTTCAACAATCGATCCGTCCGCCAGGAAGATGGCCCGGTCGGCGACGTCTTTCGCAAAGCTGATCTGGTGCGTCGAAATCAGCATGGTCAGGCCGTCTTCAACGGCGAGGCGACGGATGACTTCCAGCACTTCATTGACCAGTTCCGGATCCAGGGCGGAGGTTGGCTCGTCAAGCAGCAGGACCGCGGGGTTGGGCGCGAGTGCACGGGCGATCGCGACCCGTTGCTGCTGGCCGCCGGACATGTGGCGGGGAAGGGCATCGGCCCGGTGAGCAAGCCCCACGCGTTCCAGCAGTTCATCCGCTTGCCGGCCGGCTTCCTTGGCGGACACACGTTGAACCCAGCGCAAGGGGCCGGCAATATTCTCCCGTGCGGTCATGTGAGCGAAGAGATTGAAGTTCTGAAAGACCATGCCGACACCGACCGCAGCACGCGCATTGGCGATTGAACGGGGAGACAGGGCACGACCGTATTCGTCTACACCGAGTTGGCGGCCGGTCACGCGGATGGTGCCGCTGTCCCACGGTTCAAGACGGTTGATACAGCGCAGCAACGTGCTTTTGCCGGATCCGCTGGGGCCGAGCAGAGCCACGACTTCGCCGAGGCGAACGGTGAGATCGAGCCCGTCAAGCACAATGCGGCCATCGTAGCTTTTCTTGAGATTTTCGATTTCCACGGCCGGGCGGCTGGCGGCGATGGCCTGCGCGCGCTTTTGGCGGTTGATCGGGTGGGCGGCTTTTGGCGTTTCAGGGGGAAGCGGCGTCCAGACGGGCGCTTCTTCTTTCTCTTCCACGCCGGCCGCGGGTATCGGCCTGCGATACCATGGCAACAGCCGGGCGAAGCGGGCGCCTGGCTCCGGGTGGTCCAGATCCAGCATGATCTCGACGACGATCTGAATGATCGCGATTGTGCCGGCCAGCACGAGATACATCAGGCCCGAGGCAAAGAAGATTGAGAAAAAATCGAATGTTGCCGAGGCAAGCTGGGTACTGCGCAGCGTGAGTTCCTGAACCGAGACCACCGAGGCGAGAGACGAATTCTTCAGCGCGCTGACGGCTTCGTTACCAAGGGCCGGAACCATCGAACGAAAGGCCTGGGGGATGACAACGCGGATCATGGTGACAATCGGTGTCATGCCGAGCGCCTGTCCTGCGCTGGTCTGACCGCGGTCGACGCCGATAATATTGCCTCGGATGATCTCGGCGATGAACGGCGCTTCGTTGAGAGCGAGCGCCAGGCAGGCAGCTTCGACGGCCGTCAACTTGATGCCAATCATCGGCAGCGCATTGTAGCAGAAAATCATCTGCAATATCAGCGGCGTCCCACGGAAGATGACCGCGTAGATGCGTGCGAAAACAGCCAGAGCGCGGAACCGGCTGAGCTGCATTCCGGCAAGCACGATCCCCATCACCGCTCCGCCGGCCAGTCCGAACACGGTGATGAGTACGGTGTAAAGAATGCCCGTCAACAGATATGGCTGGCTGACATAATGTAAAAAGAGATCCATGGAGTCCTGCGCTCTTTGCGGAAGGGTGAGGTGATCCGCCCGTTCAGCCGGATCACCAGACTTGATTACTCGGCCAGCACCAGTTTCGGCGCTTCGAGCTGCTCTGCGGGCAGGTTCCATTTCGCCATCAGCTCAAGCTGAAGGCCGGATTTCTGGATCTCTGTCAGCGCGGCCATGATGGCATCGCGGAATTCCAGGTTGTCGCGGGGGACCGCTATGCCAACTGAGTAAGGCAGGGTGACTGCGGTCGCCTTTTCCAGTTGGTCAGGGTAGGCTTTTACAGCGCCGTCGACGGTGTTCACGTCATTGACATAGGTGTCAGCGCGGCCAGACAGGATCGCCTGAATGCAGTTGGCATTGTTGTCGTAAAGTTGGATTTCCGGCGCAGGCTTGCCGAGGGCTTCACATTCTGCGGCCAGTGCCTCAATCAGTGGAACTTCAACGTAACCTGTATTTTCTGCAGCGACCGTTCCGCACATGCTCGTGTTGATGCCGGTAATGCCTTTGGGATTGCCCTTGGCGACAAGAACGCCATCGAATACCTTCAGATAGGTGATAAAGTCGGCGGCCTTTGCACGGTCGACGGTTGCGTAAATATCTGAAATCACGATGTCGGCCTGACCGGCCTGCAGTGTGGTCAGAAGAGCTGCGAAGGTGACGGACTTGTATGTAAGGTCGAAACCAAGGCAATCGCCGAGCGCTTCGCCGAGATCAATGTCGAAACCGATGATTTTGGTCGGATCGTTTGGGTCGAGAGATTCATAACCGGGTGTATGCGGGTTCACCGCGTTGACCAGTGTCTTGCCCTTCAGGGAAGGGTATTTGGCCTGCAGGTCCGCACAGGCTGCCGGCATGGCCGTTTCGGCTTCCGCCTGATTGATGTCGACGAAAAGAGAGCCGCTGAATGCAGCGACAAAAAGCTGCGCGGCAAAGAGAGTGCCGACTGCTGATCTTCCCAAACTGGATGACTTGGCAAATCCTGGGGTTTTCATTTCCTGCTCCGTATACTGGCTGAAAGACTGCTGTCTAAATTCGACCGTTGGAGCGTAGGTTCAATTTTCGGAAAAGATGTTGTCTGTGGCCGCACTTCTTATTGTAATTTTATTGTCAAATCTCGTAATTGCACAATAAATATTCAAAATAAGCCTAATATTAAGCCACTCTGATACTATTATAAACTTTCTTTCAGCGCCCGAAGATATGCAGTGAAGAGCCCACTGCTGTCTGTTCTAATTATTCCTGAAGTTTAGCATTCAAGTTGTCTTATGCAGGGTGGTGGTACCCTGGGTTAGTGAAGGTCGATAATGGGCGTCTGTGCAGGACAATCAGAAATGGTCCCGGCAATGAAGAGGGCGATGATCCCCCGTGGCTATGCGGACCTGAGCGCAAGCCGTTGACCCAATCTTGACGCAGTTTCGGTGCGCCAATCATGTCTTGAAATTTTACAGTTTGAATGGGGGCTGTCGGGCGCGGCCGGGATGCCGTCGTTTATGTCCGGATCAGCCTTCCGGCCAGGGCACCGGCTTGCCGAAAAAATAGCCTTGCGCGGCTTCAATATCGAGCGTGCGGAGCAGATCGGCCTCCTCGGCCGTCTCGACATGCTTTGCGGCAACCTTGATGCCGAGTTCATGCGCCGCCCTGACAAGTCCGGCGAGGATCGCCGCTTTCGCCGGCGACGCGGTCACCTGCCGGGTGAGACCGGATTCCAGTTTCAGCCATACGACGCGGAGCCCGGTGAGCCGGGACAGAACCGGCCAGTGCCCGGCAAAATCGTCGATCGCCGTCTGGCAGCCCAGATCCGTCACGTATCTGAAGAAGGATTCCACGGTTGACGGCTCGCGCAGGAAATCCTTTTCTGAAATTTCCAGACACAGTTTCGACGCCAGAAGCGGGTTGGCCGACAGACGCTGATGGAAACCCTCGCGGAAACCCGGATCGCGCGCCGAATCCGCCGAGACGTTCATCGTCAGGGTCATCCTGGCCGGATGGCGGTCCGCCGCGTTCAGGACCTTGTCCAGAGTCCAGGCATCCACCTGGGCGATAAACCCCGACCTCTCCGCCGCGGCGATCCAGGCACGCGAGGACAGCTCGCCCGCCCGCTCGCCCTGCAGCCGCAAAAGCACCTCCGACCCGAAAATCCTGCCCTTTTTCAGATGCATGATCGGCATGGCATAGAGCGTGAGTTCGCTGGCGCGAAAGCTTCCCGGCTCCGGCAGTGCGGTCAATTCGGCGGCGCACACCTGATCGTCGGCCGAATGCACATTGTGGATCTGGACGGATTGGCCACCGAACCGCTTGCCGCGCAGGCAGGCCCGGTCGGCCAGGCCCAGAAGCACGGAGGCGTCGACCTCGCGCAACGGCCTTCCGCCATCGACAAAGGCAACGCCTATGGAGCCGCCGATGGTGAAAATCCGTTCGTGAACCTCCAGCCGGATCCTGTCGAACCCCTCAAGAATCTCTTCGGCAACCTGAAGCGCCACCTCCTTGTCCGCCACCGGCAGCATCCCGGCAAATTCGTCGCCGCCGATCCGTGCCGCCGTGCCGGACTCCCCGAGGGTCAGTGTCAGACAGGCGGCCACACGCAGCAGCATGTCGTCGCCGACGTCATGACCGCCGAGATCGTTGACCTTCTTGAACTCGTCCAGATCGATATAGAAAACGGCAAGGCCCGTTTCCGCCTCCGAGGCCAGGCGCTTCAGTTCCCGCTTGAGCGCCTTGGTAAACGCCCTGCGGTTTTCCAGTCCCGTGAGCGGGTCCAGATAGGCCAGCCGCCTGTTTTCCGCAGCCTCATGAGGACAGTCGACATTCCGCCGGATGATCGCCATCGTCTTGCCGGCACCGCTGTCGCCGTCGTCCTGTCCGGGCAGCGGAACCAGGCGGATTTCACACATCTTGCGGTCGTTTTCATAAGCGGTCGGTTCGAAACTGGGGGTCTGCGGTATATAGAGCGTTTGCGGCGGATGGCCTTTGAGCTCTTCCAGGGCGGCGGCCAGAAAACCAGCCTCATAATCACCGCCGAGGACGTCGAGCAGCAGGGCGGACCTTTCCGCAATGCTTTCAGAGCCGTTGAAAACCACAACATCATCGGGAAAATGGTCGAGCAGGCACTTGTTCAGTGCCGCGCTGCCTGAAACGGTCCGGGTGCCGGAGAGCCCCATCGGTGCCTCCCCCGGCATCTCCCGTGCTCTCTCCGGCTGTCCTTCCCGTGGGCCGTCCTGTGGCTCCTCCTGGTGCGCTTCACTCATGTCGAACTGGACAAGAACGGCCCTCCGGTCCCGGGAAAGCGACAGGAAGGAGGTGCAGATCACATTTCGGCAAAAGGCAGCGCCGGACTTCACGGACATCCGGCCGCTCGCTTCGGACGGTACACCGTTGAAGGCGGCCGCCAGAACCGTCTCGCAGCGCTTCCAGCTGTCGGCGGACAACAGATCGCTCAGCCGGGCGGGGACGTCATCGACGCCGAGGGCGGCGCAGACCGCCTTAAGCCGGCCGTTCCGCGCAAGAATGCTTCCGTCCTGCGCGACATAGGCGGCAGCGTGCGGCAGCACCTCCAGCAGGGAGGCGTGGAAACCCGCGGGAGTATGAAACTCCGGATGACCGGAACCCTCCCGCCGGTCACCTATAAACCGTTGGCTGACTTGCACCAAACCGCCCTTTCAAAAAAACGTCCGAAGGCGCGAACTCACTACGGTGCGCACTTCATTTGAGGCAGATTATTATCACAGTTTATTTGGGAATTCAGAGCACCGCAAAATACCCACAAATCTATGAAAAACTATAATTAACAAGACTTGTGTTGAATTGCCTTCAATTTAAGTAAAATTTTATTCAATTACTTCTTTCAGGATTCCTTGCTTCTGAAAACACGTCACATTTTGATCACGCTCCCGTCTTATAGGCGCCCGTGCCTAATGGTAACCAAAAGCTTGAAAAATCCGGTCGCAATTCCGCAAGTGGCGCTTTTCCGGCTTGAAGGGACAAATATGCGTTTATCAATCCGTTCACGGGGGCGCCGCGGGGCTGTCCTTTGGGCCCTCGCTTTGCTTTGCCTGAGCCCTGGCGCACCGGCTTCGGCCGGCGCTTTTCAGCAATGCGGCAAGGCTTCCTGGTACAAGCTTGGCGGCGTGACGGCGAGCGGCGAACGGGCCGATCCCTCCGGACTGACTGCGGCGCACCGGACTTTGCCTTTCGGCACCCTGGTCAGGGTCACCAATCTCGCCAACGGCAAGGCGGTGACCGTGCGCATCAACGACCGTGGGCCTTTCGCCAAGAGCCGCGTGATCGATGTGACCCGCGCAGCCGCGAAGGAACTGGGCTTCATCCGCAGGGGCGTCACGCGTGTGCAGGTTTCGGGAACAACCCTCCCAAGCAAAAAACACCATGGACAAAATTGCCAATAATTATTCCGCTTCGAGCGACAGGTGATCCACGTCAATCGGTGCTATTTTCTTTCGGCGGTGTCTATAAAACTTTGCTTTTGCGCCGGTCATCGCAATTTTCACTAGTTTCACAGTCAACTCAGTATGAATAACGATCAGTCGCATTACAGTGAATCAAAAAATAAAATATTTTACGGTAATGACATTCGCGAAAGATGCCGGTAGAGTTGCCGCCGTGGTCGATGGGGCCACGTGCACAGTAACTTTATTCGCGCAGTCTTATTGGCTGCGCGTTTTTTTTTGGTTTCCTAAATAACGCTCAGGATCCAAGGCACGGATGCCGGCCGGTCGCGCCTCGCAGCGCCGTCAGACGATGTCACCGGTATGGAGGCGGGCGGGACTGCCGCTGGCACTGTTTACGCGGTCATTCATTTTTCCGCCTTCATCTTCGACCTTGCCGCGCCGACCCGGTTCACACGCGGCTTTCCTTTCAGCCGGGTCGCACTGGTCACAGCTGATCCCCAGGGATCAGGACAGGATTTCGGCAGCAGCCGGGTTTGGTCATGTTCGGTACATTTTATCTACAGTTTCTTTGCCTCTATACGCATCCCGGCCGGCTCCGTATCACCGTGAACTGAAGATTTCTGCTGGAGGCCCGCCCCGGCTGGTCCCCGTGCCGGACCCCAACGGATTCCCGTACCAGATAGCCGGGACAGGGCCTCGGGATCAGGCTCCAAAACCATCCTCAATGACCGCACCCGGGGACCCACCCCGGGGACCGCGCCGCCGAGCACCCGCCGCAGTCACCGGCGGCCGGCGGGATATCCTGCCCAAATTCTCACAAAGCCATTGCCTGCAACCGCCCGATCTAGTATCAGGTCGCTCTATCCGCCGCGCGGCCTGACCGCGACGCGCACGCACCCGTAGCTCAGCTGGATAGAGCGCTGCCCTCCGAAGGCGGATGTCAAGTCTGGCGGTGGTTGCTGGTGTTGGAAGAAAGAAGTGACTAAACAACGGCTTGAGTGGATGTCGGGTTCGCTCTTTAGGCCGACGAAAATCTCGCGTAAGCATGGCGTAAGCACCTCGCGAACGGTATGCACCCGTAGCTCAGCTGGATAGAGCGTCGCCCTCCGAAGGCGAAGGCCACAGGTTCGAATCCTGTCGGGTGCGCCAACTTCCAACCAAAAGCTGGGCCTCCCACCCATTGTGACGCCATTAGAATGGCCTGCAGTCCCAGTCTGATGCGTTGCTTCCGCTTCGTGTATACGTTCGCACGCCGGTGCCTTGGGAATTACGGTGCTGCTCCTGATTGCAGGCTTTTCTGGAATTCCCAGATATTCGCATTTGTCGGGGCGAAGTGCTTCGCCAAAGCTCGAATTTCGTCGGATTTCCGAACCCGATAGATCAATTATTCTCGCCTCCAACCGCTCGGTGAACGGGGTATTGGCAGCGACGATAAAACACGAGTTCGACTTAGCTAGGCACTGCGTCGGTCTGATATTGGGCAAGAAATTCCTCGCTCGGCGGGATTGGTGTGATTACGTCAAGCAGCACACCAGCCGGGTCGTGCGTGATGAAGTGCCGCTGGCCGAATGGCTCGTCGCGCAGGGCGAGGAGGATTGGCAAATCCTTCGTAGTCATCTCCGCGTAAATCGCATCAACATCGGGAACCTCGAAGTTCAGAAGCAGTCCTGAAGCAAGGCTGCCCCGAGCGTCTTTCGGTATGGTTTCGTGATTGGCGTCCAGGATGGCCAGGTTGACCTTTTCGTCGGCGCTGGATTGGAGATGCACATACCAATCGCTCTTGAACTGCGGGATGAAGCCAAAATGCACCTGATAGAAGGCGCTGACCTCGGCAACATTCGCCACCATAAGGACCGGATAGTACTGCGTCGTTTTCATCGCTTGCGCTCCCACTGAAATAAACATACTGTCTGTATGTATCTGGGAAATAACATACAGGCTGCATGCATGCAAGAGCGACGTTCCAACGCCGACCGGAGCCAAGAGACGCGAGGCGTACTGCTTGCGGCCGCGCGTGAACTGTTTCTCGAGAAGGGTTACGCGGCGACCGGCACGCCCGAGGTCGTCGAAAGGGCGGGTGTGACACGCGGCGCACTCTACCACCATTTTAAGGACAAAAAGGCCTTGTTCCAGGCGATCGTGGAACTGGAGGCCGCGCAGATAGCCGCAGAAATCGAACAAGGTTCGTCCGGTGCCGAAACGCCGCACGCCGCCCTGCTTCTGGGTGCGAGATCCTACTTTGTCGCGATGCAGGACCCCCATCGGGTGCGTTTGATGCTTCTCGATGGTCCGGCCATTCTGGGAGCGGAGGTAATGCGGCGGATTGATCTGGAAACGGGGGGACGAGAATTGCGCCAAGGCATCGAGGACGCATTGCAACCCGACACGCCGCCGGCACAGGTCGATACGATCGCCGATCTTGTCTCAGCGATGTTCGACAGGGCCGTGCTCGCCTGCAATGCCGGGGCGGATGCAAGAGCCTATGAGGACGCGCTTGCCAGTCTCCTCACGATGCTCACCTGTCAATGCGACCGGACAGCTTTCTCGAATGTGCTTACGCCCTAAGTCCAGTATTTCAATGCAATGGAAGTTTTTGAAACAATAAACAATGCCTAAAAGAACGGGTCGCCTTCTCGCCATTCTGCAAACTCTTCGGGTACGAAAGCGACCCGTGACGGCTATCGAGCTGGCGCGCCAATTCGATCTCTCGGATCGCACAATCTATCGCGATATTGGCACGTTAAGGGAACTTGGTGCCCCCATTGAGGGCGAGGCGGGTGTCGGCTTCATCCTGAAGCCCGGGTTCTTTCTACCGCCGCTTGCCTTGACGGATTTGGAAGCCGATGCCCTGCTCCTCGGGTTACGTTTCGTTGCCAAGCGCGCCGATCAGGAGCTTGCTGATGCAGCCGGGACGACGCTTGGAAAAATAGCTGCGATACTCGACCCCGAAACCGAGCGCGTGATGCGGACGAACGGACTTGCGGTCGGACCAACCGGCCGTGATGAAGCGGAGCTGGTCGGCCGTGTCCGAAAAGCGATAGTTAGCGAGCGAAAAGTCCGGATCACCTACCGCGACACATCAGAACAGGTGACTGAGCGGATCGTATGGCCGACGGCGCTGGGTTTTTTTGCTGAAACAGAGATCATGGTCGCCTGGTGTGAGTGCCGGGAGGCTTTTAGGCACTTCCGTCTGGATCGGATCACCTCGTTTCACGCTCTGGAAGACAGGTTGCCGAGGCCGCGCCGTGTCCTGCTCGCAGAGTATCACGCTGCGGAGCCAGAAGCTGACATCTGACCTGTTCCTGACATCTTCTGTCGCAGCGCTCTGATATCAGGATAATGTTTGGTTCGAAGAATAGGAGCGTCCAGTTGTACATCATTCTTGGAGGAACAGGACAGGTCGGTTCGGCCGTCGCCCGCTCGCTACTAAGGCGGGGCGAACAGGTCACGGTTGTTACGCGCAATAAAAAGAAAGCAGTCGCCCTTCAGAAGGCAGGCGCGGAAGTTGCTGTTGCCAACATTCGGGATGTGACGAGGTTGCGCGAAGTCTTCCGTTCAGGGCAAAGGGCGTTCCTGATCAATCCACCAGCCGACCCCTCCGGCGATACCGACGTTGAGGAACGTGCAAATGTCGCAGCGATCATCACAGCTCTGGACGGGTCCGGTCTCGAGAAAGTTGTGGCCGCTTCGACCTATGGCGCTCGCCCCGGCGAGAGATGCGGCGATCTGACCGTCCTCTTTGAGTTTGAAGAGCACCTGCGCGCCCAACCGATCCCGGCCGCGATCAATCGCGGGGCTTACTATATGAGCAACTGGTGCGGCATGATCGAAGCTGTCCGCGAGGGCGCGGTACTGCAAAGCTTCTTTCCGGCGGATCTCATGCTTTCGATGGTCGCTCCGGAAGACTTGGGTGAAGCGGCTGCACGCCGCCTGCTGGAGCCCGTCGATGATGTCGCCTTGCGTCATATCGAAGGGCCGGATCGCTACATGCCTCAGGACGTGGCGGATGCGCTGGCGGGGGTGTTTGGCAAGAAGGTGGCGGTTGAAACGATCCCCCGCAATGCATGGGAGGAGGTTTTCACGCAGATCGGTTTCTCGAGGGCTGCTGCTGCATCATACGCCTGCATGACCGCAGTCGTTGTGGATGGTTTGGTGGAAACACCCAATAGTCCGGAGCGCGGCGCAACGACGCTACGCGAATACATTCGAAGCGTTACGGGATCGGGTTAACAAAGCGCTGATGAAATGAGAACGTGCCATGGGGATTCCGTCTCCTCCAATCGAACTCCGTCATCTTCATTACTTTGTGTACGCTCATGAGTACGGTAGCTTTCGAAAGGCCGCAGCTGCTCTTGAAGTCCAGGAATCGACCATCAGTCGTACTGTGCGGGATCTTGAGGATCGCCTCGGCGTCTCTCTGTTCCAGCGACACAATAATGGAGTCTGCCTCACTTTGGCTGGTCAGCGATTTCTCGAGAGGGCCCGAAGCGCGCTCCACCAAATTGGCGAAGGCATCAGAGATCTTACAGCGATTGGGTGCTGCGCCGATGGACGAATCAAGGTCGGCATATTTTCGTCGCTTGCATCTGGATTCTTACCTGATCTGCTAAGGGCATTTTGCAAGGATCATGATGGGGTTCACATCGCCTTCATTGATGGAAACCCAACGGAGCATATAGCAGCGGTCAGGCAGATTCAGATTGATGTAGCGTTCATCACGGGAACGAGGGAATGCTCAAACTGTGAGACTGATCTGCTGTGGTCAGAACGGGTGTTTGCAGTGCTTCCTCAGGGTCACCCCCTTGTCGAAAAGGATGAGTTAAGCTGGCATAATTTGAAGTCTCAACGCTTTATTGTTCCTCGAACAGGACCGGGTCCGGATATCCATGACTTTCTTATGAGCCGTCTTGCTAACCTCGACCATCAACCCGAGATCGACACTCAGCAGGTAAGTCGGGACAATCTTCTATCCCTCGTAGCCGTGGGCAGAGGGCTCACACTCACGAGCGAAGCGACAACCGTCGCGAGTTACCCAGGCGTTGTTTATCGACCGATTGCTGGTGAAACAATTTCGTTTAGCGCGATCTGGTCTCCCCGGAACGACAATCCGGCACTCCGTCGCCTCCTGAGTATGGCGCGCGCGATGTCAAACGCCGCTGTCTGCCGTGGTTGATGCCCCATGCGCTGGGAAGCGCAGATCGTTTCCTTTGCGGGCTTTTGCAAACCCGCGATCTGTGGCCATGAAACGCGCAAGCATGGGAGCAATCAGTTTTGCGGGCTCGTTCTTCTGCCCGGTCTCACGGGCCAGCACGTCAGCGTAGGCGACAAGATCGCGATGCACATCGGCGGGAAGCTCAATGTTCAGTTTGACAGGTTTGTCATCAGGTATGGCGCCGAGTTTTAGTTTGCTCATGGATCAATTCCGATAGGGTTCGAGGATGAGGTCACGCGTGACCATCACGCGCACTGGGAATCCGGGGCGAATGGTCAAGGTCGGCGGGATGGAAATCTGACGGCGGACGATTTCGTCTCCGGCGCGCCCGATTGTGTCCTGGGTTCCCTCACGAATGGCGCGAGCGATGTCATCGTCATCGTCGGCGCCCAGTTCCACGCCGATATTCAGGACAGTGGCGAGGCCGGCCGCCATGAATAACTGGCCCCAGTGGTTGTTCACGCCGTCTTCGAGGCCGGCATAGCCGGCCTGGTCGGCACCGGGCTGGCGTTCGAGCACGATGGAACGTCCATTGGTTAGGATCAGGCGCGTCCAGGCCAACAGCACGCGGCTCTGTCCAAAGGCAACGCGGCTATCGTATTCACCGATGAGGCGCGCGCCTTGCGGGATCAGCAGGAAGCGCCCGGTTGGGCTGTCATAGACATTGGATGTCACCTGGGCGGTGATCTGACCAGGAAGGTCCGAGCGCAGACCCGTGACCAACGCTGCCGGGATGACTGCGCCTGCCTGGACCACGTAAGGACTTGGCGGATCGATGAGCCGATCGGCGCTCGTCGTGCGACGATCAGCGGGCTCGTCGAGAAATGCTTGCCGCCTGTCTGTCGCGTCTGGAGAGGTGTCCGTAGCACTCGCGGGAAAGAATGATCCGGTGCCGGACAGCACGGGAGTGACCACCGGCGAAGATTGCGGTTGTTCGCCAATGGCGGTCTTGGCTTCGGCGAAAAGACGACTGAGCCGGGCTGCCTCCAACTCCTGCAACCGGCGCTGTTCGTCAGGATCGACGGCAGGCGCAGTGACGACCGCCGGCACGGGCTGACCGCGTTGTTGAGCTGACAGGATCGGCCGCCCGAGCTCACCGGGCAGTGGCGGTCCAAGTTGAGGTATGCGTGTATAGTCGGTCGGAAGGCGCGACAGACCTTCGGCCGCCTGAATGCGCTCGGTCGAATAGAGCTCCGGCGGTCCATGGACGGGTTTGCGGTCTTGTAAAGTGACGATCAGGATTGCGCCGAGACCGAGGCCACCGACCGCACCAAGCACCGTTAGCGTGCGACGCGAGAGACGCATGACCCTTGGCGGATCGGCGCGCAGCCGCAAAGCGGCGGCGATCTCTTTTTCCTCACGGAGTTCTTTATCCTCGCTCATTTGCGCGGCCCCACGGCGCCAGGACGCGACGCGGTACGGGTGTCGCGGTTCACCCCATCGGTACGGACGATCCGCACACGTTTCTGCCTGTCGCCAAGCCGCAGTTCGGCGGCGGCGAAAAGCTGATCGACGATCATGTAGTTGCGGGCGATGCGGTAGTTGACGAGCTGGCCTTCGCCTTCCGGTCCGATGACGAAGAGCGGCGGCATTTCCCCCTGACCGATCCCGCGCGGGAACTCGATGAAGACCTGCCGCCCATCATCGAAAGCGCGAAGCGGCCGCCAGGGCGCGCGGTCGCCCTCGATCCGATAGCGGAAGCGCAAGGAATCCAGTGCGACATCGCGTCCGATCGGCAAGGCTGCTTCCGCCTCGGCGTTGCGCCGCCTGAGCGCGATCAAAGCATCCTCGGCATAGGTCCAGGATACGGACGCCATATAGGCGGACGGATTCGCCCTCAGTTCGAGATGATAGGTCCGCTTGTCGGTATTGATGACGAGATTGGTCTGAAGATCGGGCCGCGTGGGTTTGACCAGGATATGGATGCGCTGATCATCCCCTGAACCGCTTTGCGTGTCGCCGATGATCCAGCGCGCCGTGTCGCCGGCCGCGATCGGTCCGGAGCCAACAAGGCTCTCCCCGGGCTGCAGGGCGATATCGGTGACCTGCCCCGGCGATGCGTAGACCTGATAGAGTGCGCCCTCGCTGTAAGGATAGAGTTGGACGGCGTTGATGAAGCCGTCGCGCACCGGCTCCATGCGAGCGGCGGCGTTCGCTTCGCTCACCCGTTCGGCGGGATCGGCAGATTCCGGAGCTCTCTCTCCCCCATTGAGCGGCTTGAGTTGACCGGGCAGCGGCAGAGGGCTGGTGCGCTCGACGATCCGCACCGGACGCTCCGGTTCCGGGAGCAGCGTCGCTTCGATCGGAGGGGTGTCGTAGGCGATTTCGGGCGGCTTGAACGTCGCGCATCCGGAGAGCGCTGTCGCGGCGAGGAGGACCGTCATGGAGGCTCTGTTCAGGCGAAGTGTTTTTATCATTGGGCGGACTCCCGGGACCAGTTGATGGCGTTGACGAAGATGCCGAGTGGGTTTTTACGCAGGCGCTCGGCATCGCGTGGCTGCTGCAGAACGATGGTGAGAATGGCGGTCCAGCGTTCGGTCGCGGCGAGTTGGCCGTTGGCGTAGCGGCGCTCGATCCAGGCGACGCGGAAGCTGCTCTCGGAGGCGCGGATAACGCTGGAGACCTCGACGGAGATCTGCGTGTCACCGATCTTGGCGAAGGGGTCGTTCACCCTTGCGTAGTCGTTGAGCGCCAGCGCACCTCTGTCGGTCGTGAAGTCGTAAGCGTGCAGCCAGTTCTGGCGCAGCACGATCGGATCGGCCGGGATTTGGCGCACATTCTCGATGAAGCGCGAGAGGTGGTAAGCGATCTGCGGATCGGTCGGTCGGAAGTCGGCGGCGGCGGGCGCCACGGCTTGCGCCGCGCCGAGCCTGTCCACCTCGACGACATAGGGCGTGATCGTCCCTTGTGTGGACTGCCAGACAAGCGCGGCGCTAAGCCCGCCTGAGAGCAGCAACGAGCCGAACGCCATCAGTCGCCAGTTCCTGGCTTGCACGCGGGCGGACCCGATGCGTTCGTCCCAGATCTGTGCGGCTTTCTGGTAGGGCGTGACGGGCTCGGGGGTTTTCGAATAGCGAACGCTCGGGCGACGGAACATCATGATTTCTCCGAAAGGCTGACAGCGGTCCCGCCGCCGCCATGGTCGCCAGAGCGAACGGCATGGGCGGCGACGGCGGCGCCGTGGTGAAGGGTTTGCTGTTGTTTCATGCGGCGCGCCCAGGCTGGCGGCCCGTCGTTCGTCGACGTGGCGGGCTCGGGGCTGTTGCTGAACTTGCCGCCGGTCGCTTCGAAGGCTGCGCGCGAACCTGAGCGGTAGCTTTCGCTCATGGAACGGCGAAGTGGGTTCGTTGCGGCGCTGACGCCCGCTTTTCCAACGCTAGCGAGACCGGCGGCGACACCGGAAGCGCCGCCGCCAGCGGCCGCGTTTCCCATGCTGTAGGCCGTCGAGGCGCCACCAGCGACTGCCGCCGCGCCCCGTGCTCCGGCGCCGGCTGCTCCCACGGCCATCCGGGTGCCAGCGACCCCGCCGACAGCAAGCCCGCCGGCGGCGAGACCGGCGCCAACCGCCGCGCCTGCGCCGAGTTGCGGTCCGCCCGAGACGATGCCGTTGGCGATGCCCGGACCGAAGATGCCGAGCGCGAGCATCGAAAGCGCGGCCAGAACGATGGCCATGGCGTCCTCTATGGTCGGCTCGCCCGCGAACCCGGCGGTGAACTCGCCAAAGATGGTCGAGCCGATGCCGACGATCACGGCAAGCACCAGCACCTTGACGCCGGACGAGATCACCAATCCCAGCACCCGCTCGGCCATGAAGGCGGTTTTGTTGAAGAGGCCGAATGGCACGAGGATGAAGCCAGCCAGCGTGGCGAGCTTGAACTCGATCAGCGTGACGAAGAGCTGGATCGCCAGAATGAAGAAGGACAGGAGGACGACCAGCCAGGCGAACAGCAGGATGATGATCTGGAGGAAATTCTCGAAGAAGGAGACGAACCCCATCAGATCGGAAATCGATGTGAGAATCGGACGGCCGGCATCAAGGCCGATCTCCGCGATGCGGCCGGGCTGAAGCAGCTCGCCGGGGCTGAGACTGCCGCCCGAAGCGATGAGGCCAAGCCCGGCGAAGCTTTCGAAAACGATGCGGGCGAGTGCGTTCCAGTTGCCAATGATGTAGGCGAAGACGCCGACGAAGAGCGTTTTCTTGATGAGCCGGGCGAGAATGTCGTCGGCACCCCAGGCCCAGAAGAGCGCGGCGAGCGTCACGTCGATGACGATCAGCGTCGTTGCGAGGAAGGCGACGTCGCCGCCGAGCAGGCCGAAGCCGCTGTCGATGTAGGAGGTGAAGACCTGCAGGAACCGGTCGATGACGCCTACGCCGCCCATGTCCTACTCCTTCTCGGGCTCGTCGTCGGGAAGCCCGAGAAATCGGCGGCGTTGCTCAGCCCAAGCGGCGCGACAGGACTTGTCGGTGTCCAGCTCTTCCGGCGTCATCGTCCGGCAGCTTGCAAGCGCAGCCTGCAACGGATCGTTGCTCGCCGACGGTCTCGCCGGCGTTTCCGGAGCGACCGTGTTCGCCAGCTCAACCGCGGCGAAGAGTGCAGCGAGCCCGCCCAGGGCGACTGCGACGAGCCTGATGATTTGGTCGGGAGAACTGCGCACGGAACTTACCGGAACATGCTGACGGCGGTTGGCGTGTAGCCGGTCCCGTAATCGAGGAAACGGCTGAGGTTCTCCCGCCCCTGCGCTTCAGCGGAGGCGTGCCGAGCCGCGTCCAGCGCGTCCGCACGGTTCTGCGCGGCGATGGCGGCGGTTAGGTCCATCATCTGCTGGCTTTGCAATGCGAGCAGTTGATTGCCCGCCTGCGCTGCCTGCAAGGCGCCGACCGCACCCTGGCTTTGCGAGACGAGAGTGCTCAATTCCGTGCGCGTCGCTTCAATATTGCCGACGACGCCGGCCTGGACCTTCAATGCGTCTTCATAGCCTGCAACCGAGGTCCGCCAGCGCGCCTCGGCATTGGCGTTCATGGCGGCGAAATCGCCCGTTGCTGCGGCGTCTCCATATTGTTCTGAGAAGACGCGTTCGATTTCGGAGACGACGTATCCAACGCGCTGCGCCTCGCCCAACAGATCTTCCGTCTGCTGCATGATCGAGCGGAGACGCGCCAACGATGAGTGAGGCAGATTGGTCAGGTTGCGTCCCTGGTTGATCAACATCTGCGCCTCGTTCTGAAGCTGCATGATCTGATTGTTGATCATTTCGAGGGTGCGTGCGGCGGTGAGAATATTCTGCGCGAGGTTGGTCGGATCGATGACAACGTCGCCGACGCCGAATAGCGCATAGGCCGGTTGCATCGGTGCCAAAGCGATGGCCCCGGTCAGCATGAGGGCGGCGATTTTCTTACGCATGAGTAGTCTCCTGAGTTTGGGTTGAGGCATTTGGAGCGGGGATTGGGCCGAGCAGTTCGACGGCCCAATCGAGGCCGCGACGGGCGAGCCAGGCTGCGGCGAAACCGTCTCGTCCGTGTTCGGCGAGGATTTCGGTGATGGCGGCGTGATCGGTCTTCGAGGATGCGGCCGTGAAGGCGAGCGCGACCTCGCCGAGGCCGAGCGAGAAAAGCCGATTGCCGCGCCGCGACTGGCAGTAATAGTCGCGCTTCGGCATGGCCCGCGCGACGATCTCGATCTGGCGTTCATTGAGGCCGAAGCGGCGGTAGATGTCGGCGATCTGAGGCTCGAAGGCGCGTTCGTTCGGCAGGAAGATGCGCGTCGGGCAGCTCTCGACGATGGCGGGTGCAATCGCGGAATTGTCGATATCAGCGAGAGATTGCGTGGCGAAGAGGACGGAGGCGTTCTTCTTCCTCAACGTCTTCAACCACTCACGGAGCTGCCCGCCAAACGTCCCGTCATCGAGCGCGAGCCAGCCTTCATCGACGATGATGAGGCTCGGCCGTCCGTCGAGGCGATCCTCGATCCGATGAAACAGATAGGCGAGCACGGCGGGCGTCGCCGGGGACCCGATCAGCCCCTCGGTTTCGAAGGCCTGGAAGTCGGCTGTTCCGAGCTCTTCGGTTTCGGCGTCGAGCAAACGCCCGAAGGGACCGCCAAGACAGAATGGCGCGAGCGCCTGTTTGAGTTCGGTCGACTGCAACAGGACGGATAGCCCCGTGAGCGTTCGTTCTCCGACGGGCGCCGAGGCGAGCGACGTCAGCGCCGACCAGAGATGATCCCGTGCAACCGGATCGATGGTGACGCCTTCGCGCGCGATCAGGCCGGACAACCAGTCCTGCGCCCAGGCGCGTTCGCCGATATCGTCGATGTTGCGCAGCGGCTGAAGCTGGACGGCGGCTTCGTCATCTGAGAGCCCGCCGGCGAGATCCTGCCAGTCGCCACCACAGGCGACGGTCGCACAGCGGATCGAGCCGCCGAAATCGAAGGCGAAGACTTGGCTACGCCCGTAGCGACGAAATTGCAGCGCCATCAACGCCAGCAACACGGATTTGCCCGAGCCGGTCGGACCGACGACCAGCGTGTGCCCGACATCGCCGACATGGAGCGAAAAGCGGAACGGGGTCGAGCCTTCCGTCTCCGCATAGAAGAGCGGCGGGCCATCCAGATGATCGTTGCGCGCCGGTCCCGCCCACACTGCCGAAATCGGAATCATGTGAACGAGATTGAGCGTGGATACTGGCGGTTGACGGACATTGGCGTAGAGATGGCCAGGCAACGAGCCGAGCCACGCCTCAATCGCGTTCAAAGTCTCGGGCATGCAGGTGAAGTCACGACCCTGAATGACTTTTTCCGCCGCCTTTAGCTTTGCGTCCGCGACAGCTTCGTCCTCATCCCAGACGGTCACTGTAGCGGTGATGTAGGCGGCGCCCGCCATGTCGGCGCCCAGCTCTTGCAAGGCTTCATCGGCGTCGGCGGCCTTGTTCGCCGCGTCGCTATCGAGCAGCGTCGACGCCTCGTTGGTCATCACCTCTTTCAGGATCGCGGCGACGGATTTGCGCTTAGCGAACCATTGCCGGCGAATGCGCGTCAGCAGTTTGGTGGCGTCGGTCTTGTCGAGGCAGATAGCGCGCGTGACCCAGCGATATTCGAAGGGTTGACTGTTGAGCTCATCCAGCAGCCCCGGCCATGTGGCCGTGGGGAATCCGATGATGGAGAGGCTGCGCAGATGCGCCCCGCCCAAACTCGGCGCCAACCCGCCGACAAGCGCGCTATCGGCCAGGAGCGCATCGAGATGCATCGGCGTTTCCGGGACGCGCACGCGCTGGCGGCGCGTCGACACGGTCGAATGCAGAAAGGTCAGTGTCTCTTCGTCGGAGAGCCAGGCGGCCTCCGCCATGAAGCCGTCCAGGAGATCGAGCAGACGATCTGTTCGCGCCGAAAAGCTCTCGACATGCTCTTGCGGATTGAGGCTGCTGTAAGGCGCGTCCTCATAGAGCCATCGTCCCGCGCGGCTCGTATCGTCAAGCGGCGGCATCCAGACGAAAGTGAGGAAGTAGCTGCTTTCGAAATGACTCGACGCCTCCTCGAATTGAGCCCGGCGCTCCGCATCGACGAGGGCGGAAACGGCATCGGGAAAATGTGAGAGCGGATAGTCGCGCGCCGGCGCCCGCTGCGCTTCGACGAACACCGCCCAGCCCGATCCGAGCCGGCGAAGGGCGTTGTTGAGGCGGCCAGACACGGCGACGAGCTCTGACGGTGTCGCGGAGTCGAGGTCAGGCCCCCGAAACTTTGCGGTGCGTTGCAGACTGCCATCCTTGTTGAGGATGACGCCCTCCGAGACGAGCGCCGCCCACGGAAGAAAATCTGCCAGTAGGGAGGCGGTCGAGCGATATTCGGCGAGGCGCATCATCGCTCAGACTCCGAACCAGGTTGGGAAACGAAGATGCCGGCGCGCAACATCGACGATCTGGGGGTCGCGTTTTGCGGCCCAGACCGCGAGGAAATGGCCGACAAGCCAAAGTGCGATCCCGACTGCCCAGAGCCTGAGGCCAAGTCCGACGGCCGCTGCGAGCGTGCCGTTGGCGATAGCGATCGTGCGCGGTGCACCGCCGAGCAGGATCGGCTCGATCAGAGCGCGGTGGACGGGCGCGTAAAAGCCCGGAATATCGGCCAGCTCCCGCATCAGATCAGCGCTCCGCCGCCGAAGGAGAAAAAGGTCAGGAAGAAGCTCGACGCCGCGAAGGCGATGGAGAGGCCGAAGACGATCTGCACGAGGCGGCGAAAGCCGCCGGATGAGTCGCCGAAGGCGAGGGTCAGTCCCGTGATGATAATGATGATCACCGCGACGATCTTGGCGACCGGCCCTTCTATGGATTCCAGGATTGACTGAAGCGGCGCCTCCCAGGGCATGCCCGATCCCGCCGCATGGGCGGGTGCGACGACCAGAAGGCTGAACGCAAGCGCCGTCGCGTAGAGCGGCCAGCGTGGATAGAGAATTGTGGTTTTGGTCATGGATGGTCTCCTGTGTGGGGGTGAAGAAGCGGTTGAATCTGGTAGTCCCCGGTCGCATCGAGGCCCTCGACGCGGGCGAGCTCGGAAAGCCTGCGCGCCGATCCGCGTCCCGAGAGGACGGCGATCAAGTCGATCGTCTCTGCGATCATCGCGCGGGGCACGGTGACGACGGCTTCCTGGATGAGCTGTTCGAGGCGGCGCAGCGCGCCGACGGCCGAGCCGGCATGGATGGTGCCGATGCCGCCGGGATGGCCAGTGCCCCAGGCTTTGAGGAGATCGAGCGCCTCGGCGCCGCGCACCTCGCCGATGGGAATGCGGTCAGGCCGCAGGCGCAGCGAGGAGCGAACGAGATCGGAAAGCGACGCGACGCCATCCTTGGTCCGCAGAGCGACAAGGTTAGGCGTCAGGCATTGGAGCTCGCGTGTATCCTCGATCAGAACGACGCGGTCGGAGGACCTGGCGACTTCCGCCAGCAATGCATTGGTGAGCGTGGTCTTGCCGGTCGAGGTACCGCCAGCGACAAGGATGTTGGCGCGGGATGTGATGGCGTCGCACAATGCCGCCGCGGCATCGTCCGGCATGATCCCGGCGCGGACATAGTCTTCAAGCGTGAAGACGGCGACGGCCGGCTTGCGGATCGCGAAGACAGGCGCGGCGACGACCGGCGGCAACAGCCCCTCGAACCGCTCCCCCGTTCTCGGCAGCTCCGCGGACACGCGCGGGGATCTTGCATGGACCTCCGCGCCGACATGATGTGCGACCAAACGGACGATGCGCTCACCGTCAGCGGCGGAGAGCTCTACGCCCGTGTCGGCGAGGCCTTCGCTCAGCCGGTCCACCCAAAGACGTCCGTCCGGATTGAGCATCACCTCGACAACGGCAGGGTCTTCGAGCCATGCGGCGACGTCGGCCCCCAGAGCGGTTCTGAGCATGCGCGCGCCACGGGCGAGCGCTTCGGATTTGAATGTGTGGACGGTCACTGGCGGCCCCGCGTTTGATTACGGGGTCGATCAAGAAGACCGTTAAAGGCTCAGCGGCAACAACTTAGAAGGCGTAGTAGTACGAGTGCGCGCGAAGGCAGGAAAGCGCGTAGGTTGCAGGTTTGAATGATGACAGTTTTTCAGAAGAATCTGTCGGCGGTTGTTGCCAATTTGGCGTCCGCTTATTCTTCTATATGAAAATGTCGATGTCGAAACACGCAGGGCGGCTGAGATGACGAAGAAAGACGAACGAATTATTGATCTCCCGTCCGCGCGGGAGCTTTCAACTGTATTGCCCGCCGTGCGAGCGGTTCGGGGATTAGCGAACCTAGCCCTCAGAACGGGCCTTGGTGGAGAAAAGGCGCGAAAAATCATGGACAGTGCGGATCAGCTTCTTCTCCAGTCCGACATTCTCTCTCTTCCCGACCGCTTCAACGCAGTATTTGTGGAACGCGGTTGGATTGCGACGGCATCGATGTCGGTGGACGCAATGCGTACTGCTTTGAAGAAGCATGAAGAGGGCGATACGGATGCGGGGGAAAAGGTAATACTCGACTGGATACTTGATCCGGAGACCATCAACCTCTTCGCCATCACGCGGAGCAAATCGTTCAGCGATGTCCACGGCCGGTGGCATCAGCTACGCGAAGCACTCGCACTGACTGAGGAAGGCCGCTACTGGTCCGCGGTTCCGCTGGTCCTGATTGCGTCCGACGGTTTTGCGTCCGACGTATTGGGGACCTCGCCGTTCGAGAAGAACGCAGACCTAAGCCTTTTCGACTCGATGGTGGCTCACCCATCTTCGCTTCCCGCAGCAATTGCGCGGATTACGAAAGGGGTTCGCAAATCGAGCGACGATGCGCTTTCCTTGCCGCTCCGGCACGGCATTCTTCACGGCCGTTCGTTAGGCTATGCGAACCGTGCGGTTTGCGGAAAGGCATGGATGTTGATGATCGCGCTGGTGGACTGGGCGGCAGACAAACGAGACGAGGAGGCTCGGCTGACCAAAGACGAAGAACGACGATCCACAAACTGGGGCGACATCTCCTCATCGTTGCAGAAGAACCGGTCCGACAAGGCGGCTATCGAGGCGTTCGTGCCTCGAAATTGGGAGGGACCGTTCGCTGGAGACTTGGCTGAACATGAGCCACCGTTCGCGTTTCACGAGTTCCTCACTGGTTGGCAAACTAGGAACTTCGGCCTCATGGCGATGCGAGCCGTCAATATCACACGGCAGAAGCACGGTCATCTCGCGGGGCGTATGCGCGCAGATGCGGAGCATATGAAGCTCGTTGAGTTTGAGATCCTTTCAGTGTCTCAGACAACAGTCGCTCGGGCGGAGGCGCGTGTTCGAATGAAAGGCCAGAGCCTGAAGGGAGATGTTGGCGGCGATTTTATGATCTTGGCCTTCTGCCATACGGCTAGTGGGGAAATCGCAATATCTACCTATGAGGGCATATGGCAAGTTCAGCAAGGATGCATCTTTGATTTGATGCATGAACGGACGATCGAAAAGCGTGAAGCCAGAATGTAGGGTTTCTCGTATCATGTGCCCCCAGACCGACATTCGCGAAGGATGCGGCATCGACTGGGAGTGTTCAAGCTATCGTCGCTCAGGACGGATGCCAGCGATGTCCTCCGACACTTCCCTCGCAAAGGTGCTCCCCTTAGCTAAGCGTCGACCGAGCGTCTCAACAAACCCCTCGTACCGCTCCCGACCTTTCGCCTGCGCCGCCTCATGCATCGTATCTGGTAGCGGCGGCGTGGTTGTGAGCCAGAACCGGACGAATAGAGCCAGCGCCTCGTTGCCGATGGTCACATCCCGCTCTAGGCGTTCGACGGCGCGTGTCAGCCGGTCGAGGCGCCGCGTGATCGCAGCCTCGCGCTGATCGGCGGCATCCGGCGAGAGATAGGAGGCGAGCGCCGCCTCAACGATCTGGGACTTGGAGACTTTGCGACGCGCCGCCAAAGCGTCGAGCTCCGGCGACAACGCTGGATCGAAATACACATTCAGTCGATCTTTCTTCATGGCGGACCTCAGATCTCAATGCCGTCATCGGGATCGAGCGAGGCCTGACGCGCGATACTTCGGAACCGACCTTGCATCTGGCGTGCGCGCTGCGCATCGTCATCGGGTTCGTCGTCGAGCCCTGCGAACTCTTCCCGTGCCGATAGCGCCGGCTCCGGTGCGATGTCTTCATGTTCGGGCAGTTCAGGCTCGCGGCGGATACCCCCGTCTGCGTCTTCGCCCGCATCGACGGACGTCTTCTTCCGGGGCTTGGGCGCGGCGATCGGCGCCCGGCCGCTCCAATCATCCATCGTCACTTGATTCGGTGTGGTTGCTTCAGCAATCAGGTCCGGCGGCGACAGGATGCGTGTCTTGAGCTGGGGGTCGGCGTAGTAGCGCGCCTTCTTCCCCCGGACCGGCGGCGCGCCGGAGACGAGCACGATTTCATCGTCCGGCGGCAATTGCATGATCTCGCCGGGCGTCAGCAAAGGTCGCGCGGTCTCCTGCCGGGAGACCATGAGATGGCCGAGCCAGGGTGACAATCTGTGTCCGGCATAGTTTTTCATCGCCCGCATCTCGGTCGCCGTGCCGAGGGCGTCGGACACGCGCTTGGCGGTGCGTTCGTCATTCGTCGCGAAGCTCACCCGCACATGACAGTTGTCGAGGATGGCGTTGTTCTGACCGTAGGCCTTCTCGATCTGATTGAGGGACTGGGCGATGAGGAATGCCTTGATCCCATACCCGGCCATGAAGGCGAGCTGGCTCTCGAAGAAATCGAGACGCCCGAGCGCCGGAAACTCGTCGAGCATCAGCAAGAGGCGGTGGCGCTTACTGTCGGTGTTCAGTTCTTCGGTCAGTCTGCGTCCGATCTGGTTCAGCACAAGCCGGACCAACGGCTTGGTGCGGCTGATGTCGGAGGGCGGCACGACGAGATAGAGCGTGGTCGGCCGCGCGCCGGAGACGAGATCCTTGATCCGCCAGTCGCAACGGCTGGTGACCCTGGCGACGACGGGATCGCGATAGAGGCCGAGAAAGCTCATCGCCGTGGACAGGACGCCTGAGCGTTCGTTCTCCGACTTGTTGAGGAGTTCGCGCGCCGCCTGCGCCACGACAGGGTGCGGCCGGTCCCCCAGATGCGGCGTGCGCATCATTGCCGCGAGCGTCGCCTCGATCGGCCGGCCAGGATCGGAGAGGAAGGCGGCGACGCCGGCGAGCGTCTTGTCGGCCTCTGCATAGAGGACGTGAAGGATCGCGCCGACAAGTAGCGAATGGCTGGTCTTCTCCCAATGGTTCCGGCGTTCGAGCAGGCCTTCGGGGTCCACCAGGATGTCGGCGACGTTCTGGACGTCACGTACTTCGCTGTCGCCGCGCCGGACTTCGAGCAGCGGATTGTAAGCCGCGCTGTTTGGATTGGTCGGATCGAACAGGATGGTGCGGGTGAACCGCGCCCGCCATCCGGCCGTGAGCTGCCAGTTCTCGCCCTTGATGTCATGCACGATCGCCGAGCCCGGCCAGGTCAGAAGACTAGGGACGACGAGGCCGACGCCCTTGCCGCTGCGGGTTGGGGCGAAGCAGAGCACATGCTCCGGGCCGTCGTGCCTGAGGTAGTGGTTCTCGAAGCGGCCAAGCACGACGCCGTCCGCGGCAAACAGCCCGGACGATTCAACGTCTCTTCTCTCCGCCCATCGGGCCGAGCCATAGGTGGTGACGTCGCGCGCCTCGCGAGCCCGGAGGACGGAGAGGAAAATCGCGACACCGATCGCGGCGATCCCGCCGCTGCCCGCGATGACCGCGCCTTCGACGAACACACGTGGTGCATAAGCATCGTAGAAATACCACCAGACGAAGAAGCTCCAGGGCGGATAGACCGGCCATCCAAGAATGTCCGTCACCGGCGCGCCGAGTTGAGGCTGAAAGCCGAGCCGCCATGCAGTCCACTGTGTCGCAGCCCAGATGAAACCGACTACGACAAGCGAGACGATGACGATCTGGCCCCAGAGGATCTTGGTGTCCTGTGTTGGCTGTGTCTTGATCGGCATGTCTTTTCCTTCCGGGGCAATGCTCAGATGCCGAGCCCGCGCTTGCGGCCAAGGCTCCAGTCGATCCCGCCGCCGGGCGTCATCGTTCCCGTCACGGTTTGGCTGAGGTGACGTTCGAGCTGGGGTTTCCACGGGACGAGTTCGAAGCCGAGGCCGTTATCGACCATGGCGAAACGGCCTGAGGCGAGATCGAGCCGCTGGCGATAGGTTCCCGAGATGCGATCGCCTTCTGCAGAATTTCTGCGAGGCAAGCCTGTCTCGGCTTCGATAGCGGCCGCCGCTGCGTCGAGCTCCCGTTCGCGCAATGTCTTCAGGAGATCGCGGGCGAAGGTGACGCGCCGGCCATTTCTGGATGCGAGCCCTTCGTCGACCAGATGATCGGCGCGCCGGTCGAGCGCGTCGCGAACTTCGGCGCCGAAGCCGCCCATGCTGAGCGGCGCTTGGGTTTTGGCGAGTTGTAGCCGGTCGAGCCAGGTCGCGCCGTTCGCGCCGATCTGGGTTTCGAGGTTGAGGTCGGAACGCCCGACGAGGGCCATGCGCTGACGACCGCCATCGTCCGAGCGCCAGACCCGTGTCTCGACGATCCCGCCTTCGGGCGTGTCGCCCGTGGCGTCGAGATCGCTGAAGCGCAGATGGTGGACCCGGCCGTCCACCGCGTCGATCACGGCATAGGCCTCGCCGCGCAACTCGTCATGCAGACCGCGCTCGACAAGCCGTCCAAGTACTGGGGCGGCCGGTGTGTCCTCGATCGCGAAGTCCGCTTGCGCGCGATCAGGTCCGCTCGCCATGGCGCGGTGCATGGTCTTGATGATGTCGCCACGCTCGGCGAGATCGCGCAGCGTTTCCTGTGTGCCCGGTTTCAGGGACCAAACCGCCGGGGCGAGCCTGTCGGCGAGGCCGAGCCGTTCCAGCGTCTGGGCGCGACCAATAAGAAGTTTGCGCAATTCCGGATCGCGCGGTTCCGGTGAGCCGGGACGCAGATCAGCAACCCCGGCGCCGTCATCGGCGAGCCCCTGTAGCGCGCGGTCAAGACCCGTCCAGCGTTCGGCTTTCACCTCCGCTTGAAGTCCGGATGCGATCTCTTGCTCGGTGCGCGGCCCGAGCTCCAGTTCGACCAATTGCTCGGCGCGGCTGCGGAATCCTCGGCTGATATAGTCGCGGGCGATGACGAGGTCCTTGCCGTCGTCGGCGCGGCCGCGCACGAGAACATGGATGTGCGGATTGTCGGTGTTCCAATGATCGACGCCGATCCAGTCGAGCTTCGTGCCGAGATCATGCTCGGCCTGACGCATCAGGTCGCGCGTGTAGGCGCGCAGGTCTTCAAGGCGGTCGGCATCTTCGGGCGAGACGATGAAGCGGAAATGATGCCGATCCTCTTCGCAGCGTTCGGCGAAGGCGCGATCATCGACGCTGTCTGCTTCGGCGTTGAACATGCCCGCGTCGCGACCGTCACGGGCCACGCCTTCACGCTTGAGATAGGCAATGTGTTTGGCGAGCGGGGCGGACCGGAAGCGTGCGCCTCGATGACGGACAACGCGCGCCTTGATGACGACGCGCCGCTGGGTGCGTGACAGTCCGCGCGCTGCGCCGGGGAAGCGGCCTCGGCCGAATTGCGATCTGCGACGACGTCCTTTCGAACCGTTCAGCTTGTATCCGGTGTGTCCGGCCTTGCGGGCGGCGCCCATGACCTGGCCGACAAAGGTTTGAGCCCTGCGGACGCTTGTCCCCTTGTTGCGGATGCGGCCGGGCCGGATGCGCATGTCATTATCGCGGTCGCTCATGACAAAGCGCCCGCTTGAAAGCGCGCGGCACGGTGAAACCCGCGTAAAAACAGTGGGTTGAGCCGATCTGCGGCACTGCGCCCATGACCGCAGCGGGCGAAATGCCCAACAACAACAATGACATAGCGCGCATCCGTGCCGCGCCTTTTATCTCGCCCTCCCGTTGTTGTTGCGCCGTCCGTCCCCGTCCTTCCTCCCGGAAGCACGCCATCGCGCGACGGACTGCGCGGGAATGCGAAAAGGGGGATCATCGCTGATCCCCAGTTCCATGTGGCGGGAATAGGCTGTCCGAAACCCCGGTTGTATGCGGAAAATAAGCATCGGCGCCGCTGCCTGGATGCGTTTCGTCAGCAGCCGTCTGCCGATCAGTATGCGCGGTGAAGAGCGGCGCCGCGCGCCAGTCCACGGTCAGAAGCACACTCTGTTCATGCAGTGCCGCTGCAACTGATGCGCCGATGAGCGGCGCGAGCGCCGCAACATAATCGCGGGTTTCTCGTGGCAACGGTTGGCCTGTAGTTAGATGCTCGGCATAGCGTGTCGGTCCCGCATTGTAGGCGGCGAGGAAGCCCGGCGATCCGAACCGGTCATGCAGTTCACGGAGATAAGCGGCGCCCGCGAGAATGTTGTCGCGAGGATCGAACGGATCGCGCCCCAGACCGTAACGCGCGCGCAGCTCATCCCAGGTATCGGGCATGATCTGCATCAGCCCTATCGCGCCTTTTTCGCTTACGGCGCGCACGTCGCCGGCGCTTTCCCTGCGCATGACAGCGAGGATCCAATGCGCCGGGACGCCGAATCGCTGCGCAGCTTCGGCGATATAGGCAGCATAGAGACTGCCGCCTTGTTCCGTCCTGGCGGACGCGGTTTCTGCTGATACGGCGTGAGAGACAACCACGCCGGAGAGCAGACCGCAGAGGAGGAACTTCGCCATCGTCGCGCAGCGCCGAGACGGTCTAGCCGCGCTCATCACGCTTCTCGGAACGCTTTGCGGAGCGGTTCCAATAGAGCGCCCAGTGTCCGTCCTCGGCGTCGGATTTGAAGAGATTGGCGCGGATCGGAAATGCAAAGGTCGGGTCGTCGATCTGCAAAGAGATGTATTCGCCAGCCTTCTCGCCGGTGCGTTTCCAACCGGCGCCGATCTCCGGTCCGTCTTCATCGCCGTGATGGATGCGATAGTCGGGCGCGTTTTCGCTGTCCGACGATGTTGCCGGGACGAGCGTGAGTTCTCGGTAGAGAATGAGCGTGTGAAGGCGTCCGGTGAAGCCAGATTCCGTGCAGGTGAATTGACCGATCTGAGCCATGGGGAAGTTCCTTTCATTTGCGGTCGGAAGAATTTTCTGGAGCGTCGGCGTCGTGATCGGCGCGCCAGACATAGCGGCCGTCGCCGTCTTCATCGGTGAGGATCGGAACGGCGCGTCCGATCACGGCGTCGGCCGGGAGTGCGCCGAAATAGCGACCGTCGAGACTGTCGGGATGACTGGGATTCAGGAGGAAGAGTTCTGTCTCGGCGACGATATGGCATCCCTGCCATACGGGCAGATCGCGTCCGAAGCGGTCGCTTGGTTGCGCCTGCGCCAGGGTGATGTCGTCGACAGTGACAGCGGCGCCATCGCGGCAGACACGCTGTCCGGGAAGCGCCGCGATGTGCTTGAGGAGCGGCACGCTTTCGGGCAAGTAGCCGCGTTCGTCGAGATAGATCGCAAGTGATTTCGGAGGATCGACAACGACCAGATCGCCGACGACAAGATCGTTGTCCGATGCGACGGCGTAGAGTCCGATCGGCGCACTCGCGGATGCGTTCCAGATCAGCTTGGGGCTCACATGAACGAAGGCCAGTCCGCCGATCGCGAGCACCGAGAAATAGGTCGTCATGACGTAGCCGAAGCGGGTCATGACGCGCTCCCCGCCGACGCGGCGTGCAATGACAGTGGATCGGGCGGACAGGCTTGGCGCAGAAGCCAGGCGCGATGCTGAGCGGGTGTGTAGCCGCGCGGCTCCAAGCCTGCAGACAGCCTGTTGTGAACGTGGCGCCAATAGTCCGGCGCGGCGTCAGCCGGGTCGATGCCGAGCGCTTCGATCACATCGGCGAACTGAAGAACCCGCTCGACCTTGGGCCAGCCGGACTGGCGCAGCAGACTTTCGCCGCCGGGCGTCACCTGCGGCACGGTCGCATAGGGTTCACCAGTTCGCGGCGCGCGCAGGATGTCGATCCGGCTTTCCGCCGTACTGAAATCATTTGCCTGCCAGCGGACGAAGGCGAAGACGGCGCCGGGGTCGAAAGCGACGGTGCTGCGACTGCGGCTCTGGATCGTTGTCCGCACGATCCGGCCGAAGCGAATCCAGTGCTCGATCTGCTTCTCGATCCAGACGAGCTCGACGGTGGCGCCGCCGCTCATGAGCGGGCTTTCCGTGCATAGGCGGGTGAGAGCGCTGCATGCCGCTTGGCGGGCAGAACTTCGTCGCCGGTGTCATCCGAGGTCGAGTTCTTCTCTCCCCGGCTAACCCAGGCTTGCAGATCCTCGATCGCGTAGACGACACGCCCGCCGATTTTCGAGTAGCGCGGTCCCGTGCCGTAGGTGCGATGTTTTTCGAGCGTTCTCCCCGAAAGGCCGAGAAAACGGGCCGCTTCGGGCGTTCTTAAGTAGCGTGGGGGAAGTCCGGCATTGGGATCGGGCATGGGTCGCGTCTCCGGTTAGGCCATCCCGCTGCGGGAAGCGCGGGACTGTCGGAGACGAGAAAAGCGTAAGATGCGCGCCGGGAGGGATGACGATCAGCGGATGGCGAAAACGTCACCCCCGAATGATCCGGGATGTCGGTGCTTAGACGGGCTCGATCAGAACGGGATTTCGTCGTCCGAATCCTCGGCCGGTGTCTGTCGCGAAGCTTCTATGCGTTCGATAAACGCCAGCGATGCGAGGACGCTGTCGATGATGAATTGCGCTTCCGAGACGTCGAGGAGCTCATTGTCATGGGCGAAAGAGCGCTTGTTGCGCGCCTGGTTTAGACCGTCGAACAGTTTGTGCTGGACGCGCAGCGTTGGCAGCGCGAACTCACTGACGGCGCCTTCATCACGCAACGCCTTGCCGTATGCGCCGAATATGGCGTCGAGCGGGGTCTTTGCATCGACGGCCTGATTGCGTGAGGCGAGCAGATCGCGGAAGCGTTTGACGCAATAGGTATGCACACGGTCCAACGCGACATCCGGTTTCTCCGCGACGAGATCGGCGGCGATGGACGCACGCAGTTTGGGAAGCGTGGTGTCGCGCGAGAAATCTTTGAACGCGTCGTCGAGGTTCAGCGCAGACGCGTTTTCCAACTCGTTCGTGAACTGTTCAAGCCATGCTTTCAGGCGTTCTTCCGTGGCAGGATCGGGCTCCAGATATCCGTCAAGACCGCAGCGATACGTCCACAAGACGCGGAGAATTTGGGCGACGAGACGCGGTTCGGCGACCTCGACGAAGCCTCGGAGTGTCTTGCCTTTGCTGGCGCCTTCGACTTGGAAGCGCTGTTGGAAAATCTGGATATCGAAATTCTCCTCAAACCACTCGGCCATGGTTCGGTCGGAGAAATCGAGGACATAACCACCGCCACTGTGAAAAATCTGGTCGAACACGGCTCTTTGCTGCGAAGGCAATCGACGCGTGCGTCCCATAATCTTGGGAAGGTTGGGGGTAAGTGGCTGCGATGGCTGCGTCATTCGACGAACATAACGGAAACTGCTCAAATGGCACAGTGGCGTGGGTCCGGGTGGCGAATTCAACGGTTCCTGCCCCGAAGAAGCTGCTTGTATCCGTGATCGATCATCATGCGACCGTAGGCGGCAAGTCTTGCAATTTGCGCTTTGAGTGAACTTGTTTTCCACGGTTCGGCGGCGACGCGCTTGGCGCCGTAGAAGGCCGTAGCGACGGCGCGATAGGTTGCCCCGCTTTGTCGACCATCTATGGTGCGCAGAGCGCGTTTCAAGCGTTCTCGCCGTTGTGGCGTGAGCGGTGGATCAGCGTGTCGGCTGATTAGTTGATGATAAAGTCTGTCAGCGGCGCCAAGCCGCACGGGCCAGTCGCCATCAAGCGGCAGCAGGATGCCAATTGGCTGATCTCTGATCGTATCGCCGACAAGAATGTCGCCAATATGCAGCCGAACCCATGACAATCCATCGGCGCCGGTTCTGCTGTCCGTGACGGCCTCGGGGAGAATGGCGCTGCCCAATCCGAGGTTGGGAAGAGAGGCGATCAGGTGGACCGCAGCAGGGGCTGCGGAAGGCAGCCAGAAGACAGGAGCGCTGAGTGCGTTGAGTTTGGGATCCGCTGGGAAATCGCAACCCCCAGTCGGCAGGGGCGCCGCTTCCCTCCCTCATCAGATCGTATTCTTTGCGATAGTCGGCGTTTCGCCGAAGGCATTCCCAGGCGAGTCCCGAGATTCCGAGATCATCAAAATGATCGTACTCGTCGTCATCGCGCCAATCGCTGGACATCGCGACTTCCTCCCAACAACGCGCCGAAAATTTGAACGGCGTCAGTTGCTTGGGATGTTTCAATGCAAATCTGTGGTTGCATAGTATGGTTGCAGGCATCGCGTGATGCACTTCGTGCATCGGCGCGCGGTCTAAGCGGTTGGAAGCCCGCTCCTTAAAAGGTCGCGGTAGCCCTGTTCAGTCATCCATCGTGCGCGGGACAGATGGCTGTCGTGAACCTGACGGGCGCGTTCCGGTTCCTGTGTAGCGTCGATACCCAGGAGAGTCGAGGCGACTTCTTCGAGCGTTGCGCCAGCGTCATTGGCGTCCAGAAGACGCATGTAGAGCTTCAAATGGTCACGGTCATAGACGGTCACGGCCGCGTCGTTCGGCGGTGTGTCGGCGATCATGAGCTGGCTGGCGGGCATCGGAGTCCTTACGGGTCTGGCGCTCTTATTAATGAACCGGAAACCATGTTTGACGCAAGCGTCGGTCGGTTGAAATTTCCAGATCCAGCTGCGACAGGGCTGGCGGGTCTGCCCCAGTTCCGCGTATTATAGTACGTCGCATTAAAATACGCGATCCGCATTTTACTGGCGGATGGATATTCGGGAAGTATTTGGTGCGAACCTACAGTTTTTTCGGGAAAAAGCCGGCCTTAGCCAAGCTGCTTTAGCCGACAGGATGGGCGTCGATCGCGCACATATAAGCGCGATGGAGCGCGGCCAGCAGAACGTGACCATCATCACGCTCTGGCATGTGGCCGAAGCGCTCGACGTGAAACCCGCTGCGCTTCTGGATGATGATCGGGAAAAGGACTGAAGTATCGTTCTTGCTATCCCAACGGTCGATGAGGGGAACGATACAATGAGCACATATCCTCCGTCCGGGCTGGTTCCCGGCAGTATGCTGCCGGGTTACGAGGACCGAGAGATAGCCGCCAGCCTTTCTAAGCGCCCGCAGCCTCGAGACGACGTGTTCTGCTACCCCCTCGTTGAGACGTGGCGCGAACGCATCTGGCGTATGCTTGGCGATTTAATCACCGATGAGGTGAGGGCTGAATTTGTCCGTCATCCGCCCGAGTACGTCGTCTCAGATGATCTTTCCTGGCTGGACGACCTGATCAACGGTGTCACGGGCGAGATCACCGACATCAAGACGCTTACTGCCGACCGGTTGCGGAAGGAGTACCGAGCTTTTCGGGCAGGCCACGCCACCAGAACAAATGACCTGGCTCAGTTCTATCAGAATGGATTGAAGGTCTTGAACGCCGCCGAAGTTGAAGATCGCGCCAGATCAGTCTTTCTGAACGGCCAGTTCAAGCATGCGACAGAAGAGCGTCTTCAGAACGCCATTGATGAAATCAAAGCGCGCGATCCTGCCGGTGGTCGCGAGGGGCGATTGTATTACTGTGCCCGAGAGGAAGAGCTATTCAGTAGGGCCGGCGGCGCCGGGCACTATCTAACCTATGGCAGCGAGTATCTGTATTGCCTAGGCACCCGCGTAGCGAGTTCCTGGGAAACGAAGAAGGCGCTGACAGGGATCGGCAGTCCGACAATGTTCGTATGCGATATACCAATGGTCATGATCCGATCAGGCGCACTCGAAGAGTTCGCGGGCTCTATCCTTGAGTACCTCTTTTGCGAGCTGGTGGATGAGCTGGAAGCACACGCATTAAGTCCCGGCGCTGGTTCGGCGTTGAGTTTGACAGAGAATCTTCCGGCCGAATGCATTGTCGGACATTATCATCCGGCAACGATTTACGATCCGTTTCGGTTTGCTTAACGCGGCTTGCGTGAAGAAGCTGGGCAGCCCCGCCCGGTCTTGCCGGGCGGGGCTGTCGGAGGCGTCAGTCGCCGTTCTGGCGACGCGACCGAGACCAGATGAGGCTGTAGCTGTCTTCGCCTTCGATGACAGTGTCGTCAAAGAGGTTGGCATAGATCGGAGCGGTGAAGCTCGGATCGTCGAGCTTGAGGCTCAGATAGTCGCGGCCCTCGCTCGAGCGCTTGGACCAGGCGGCGCCGATCTCGGCGCGGCCGACGAAGACGCGGTGGCTGGGTGCGTTGTCATTCGCGCGATCCTCTTCCGGGATGATCCGAACATTCTTCGCCTGAACGCTGAGGGTGACGATTTCGCCGACGTACTCGTTGGCGGACTTCTTGAAGGTTCCGATGGTGGCCATGTCAGTTCTCCTTTTGGCTTCCGAGCCCGCGCCCTTCGCGGCCTCGATGGCGATCGACGAGGCCGGGACGACCGCCGACGCAGTCCGAAGGACCCGCAGCGCATGCGAAGGACGGCGGAGACGGAGTTTCTTGGTCCGCGAGGAATGGGCGCAGCCCAGGGGAAGAAAGTTCGGCTCCGCCGTTGCGGCCAAGGCGGTCGAGGCGTCAGCCGGTCCCCGGCCAGATCAGTCCATGAGAGGCCGTGTTGGGCGTGGGTGATGAGGCTCAGGAGAAGTTTTTCAGTGGCCAGCGATGACCGAGACTTACCGGCAACTTGCGTCAGGCGATGTGTCATCGACACTGTTTCGGACGGAAAGATGATATCAGATCGGAGAGGATGGAACGACAACGCTCCGTCATTGTTGCTCTCGCTGGGAGCCTAATTGGGCCTTCCCTGTCAAAGCGCGAGAGTCGGTACGAAATGCGTCACGCGCGACTCCGGTATGCGCTCGGATGCGCCTTGATCGCAGAGCGACACGTTAGATTGGCCTGAGCGACTCAGCCTTCTCGGGCCGCGTATCCAGCATGATGCGAGTCGACGCCGCCGGACTGCGTCTCCGATCCTGCAAAGGATGCGATGCGCACCCAGGCCGTCGCGCCGACGATGATCGCACCGATGCTCGCGAAGATGAGGGTCCACGCCGCGCCTGTGCCGCCGGTCTCAGAGAGCCCTTTGACCGCGTGAAAGCCGGCCAGCCCCGCCGGCAAGGCATAGAGCGCGCCGATCGCCAGGCGGATGGTCGGTGACCGGATCGTGGCGAACGCGACTTGCCCGAGAATAAGAGCGACAGCGCCGGCGAACAGGGCGACGGCGATGGCGCCGATCGGCGCCGCGCCGTTTTCAAACGCATAGTGGCCGACCGTGACGGCGACAAAGAACGGAAGCGCATAGACGGCCAGGTTGAATAACAACCAGCAGAGGAAGCCGAGGCCGACAAAGCTCAGCAAAGCGGACAGAAACATGGGCGGTCTCCTTCATGGATGGAGCGCCTCCACCAACCGCCACGGCGCTCCTCGAAGTATAGCGCAATGGAGCGCGCGCCGGAACCTTCCGGCGCGCGCATCAGGTGATGCGTTCTATACATCACGCTGCCTGCGCAGTGTTTTTCTTCGGCCTGAAATCAAAGAGCGGGACGCCGAGCTTCTTGGCCTTGTCGGCCAGATTGTCGGTGATCCCGGAGCCCGGAAAGAGAATGAGTCCGATGGGCATCGCCTCAAGAAGGGCGTCGTTGCGCTTGAACGGCGCGGCCTTGCCGTGGCGCTTCCAGTCCGGCTTGAAGATGATTTGCTGGCATTTGCGGTTATCGGCCCAGCACGCGGCGATCTTCTCGGCGCCTTTGGGCGAGCCACCATGCAGGAGCACCATGTCGGCATGCTTGGCCTTCACACGGTCCAGCGCATCCCAGATCGCCCGATGGTCGGTGACGTCGAGCCCGCCGGAGAACGCGACCCGTGGTCCGGTTGGCAGCAGGGGTTCGATCTCCGCGCGTCGCTTTGCCGAGAGATAGTCGCGGCTGTCGATCATGGCCGCTGTCAGCGTGCGGTGACTGATCCGTGATCCCGAGTGCGGTCGCCAGGTCTGACCGATATGGGTCTCGAAGTGATCGGCGGCGATATCGCGCATGAGCTCGTAAGCGTTGCGCCGCTCGATCAGCGTGACGCCCTGCGCCGTCAGGGCTTCAAGTTCGACCGAGCGTACTTCCGAGCCGTCCTGTTCGCGCTGCGAGCGTTTCTGGGCCTGCTCGTTGTCGTCGAGGTCGCGGTCGACACGGGCGGCTGTGCGATGGAACAGGTTCGTCAATGACCAGAGCAGGTCTTCGAGATCCGGTTCGAGACGCGTGTCTTCCAGCGTGGCGGCGAGCGCTTCGAAGATGTCGGCTATCGCACCCTGGAGGGCGTCGGCTTTGGGCAAGGGTCTCGGGTCGGGCTCGTCGGCGAAAGGCCGATAGCCATAGAGCTGCAATTCCTCGAGTACGGCCGCAGTTGCGGAGCTGGCCATTGGTTCGGTGGTCTCGGCGGTCATGGGATCGTCTCCTGTTCGGCGTGGGCCGCGCCTCTCGCGGCCTTCCCGAGCGACGGGAAAGCGGGGGCTGGCCGGGACTGCACCGCCGTTAACGGCGGCCGGAGCCAGAGGCGGAGGACGGTGGAGGCGGCGCTCTTTTGTTTCGCGATGCAAAGCCGGGCCTTTACGCCCGGCGGTGGAAAAGAGTGTCGCCGCAGCCGTTGCCGGCTCGGCCAGTCTCCGCTCCGTCTCGCTCCTCTCGGAAGGCCGAAGGCGAGGCTCTCGAATTAGGAGGTGATCTGACGATGGCGACCAGACTAGTGACGGGCCTGCTCAGCCGCTCAGTGTTCGTCGGGAAGCAACCGCGATAGATCGGGCTCGGCCAGTTGCTGACCCAGATGCGTCCTTAGGTCGTCCCGTCCGAGATTGCGGAGGTCTTCGTTGAAGTCGCCGCCAAGAGAAATAAGCCGGATCGTCTCGATACCGACGGCTCCTGCGCGTTCGGTCAGATTGGCGGTGGCCATGTCGCCTGCTTCGTCGGCGTCGGCGGCGATGTAGAGACGCTGAAGCCCGGTCGGCAGGATCAGCGCGGCGAGATGATTGGCCGACAACGCGGATATGACGGGCATGTTGGGCAACGCCATGCGCACGGAGAGCGTGCTTTCCAGCCCTTCGCCAGCAGCGAGGATGTCGCTCGCAGTTCCGATCCGCACGCCATGGCCGAGCAGGTTCCCCATGGCCTTGCGTGATGGATCGAGGGGCGCCTTGCGAGCCGTCGCCGGATCGAGCCATGTGCGGTGAACGCCGGTGAGATTGCCGTTCACATCCGTGACCTTGGCGAGCAATGCAGGCCAGGTCTCCGGTGGAGTGTCTTTTGGCTGACCTTCGCGCCAATAGTAGCAGTGCGGATGAAACCGAAGTGCTGGCGCGTCGCCAAGCCCGGAAAGACCGCGCCGATGAAGATAGCGCTCGGCGAGCGTTTCACCAACCGGACTTCCCATGGCGAAGAAGCGCCGTGCAGCCTCCGGCGATCCTGTAGGGGCGACCGCTCGTTCGCGAGTTGGCGGTGCAGGTCGTGGGAGGCTCAGGAAGATCCTCGCCTCATCAAGCGTCTCGCCGAAGGTGCGAAGTTGCCGGGCGCCGGCGATAAGATCTAGCAGGTCGCCATGTTCGCCCGTGGCGGCGTCGGTCCATTTCCCGGCGGCGCCCGGACCATGGGCTGGTCCTGTCAGGCGAACATAAAGACTGCGTCCGGGCGTGTTCTCGATGTCACCGACGATCCAGTAGCGGCCCTGCTTGCGGCCGTTGGAGAGGTAATGGCGACAAACGGCTTCCGCCTCGCGGCCGAGCCGCTGCGCGATGTCGGATGCAACGCTGCTCATCTAAGCCTCCATAGTTCGTGCAAAAAAGAAGGAGCCCGCCACAGTGGGCGGGCTCCAGGGGCGGCAGCGGGAGCCGTTGGGGGGGCTTGGCTCCCGGTCACTCGGCCGCAGTGGCGAAGGCGTTGCCGGTGACAGGTTCATCATCGGTGATGACGGCGGAATCGCCCATGGCCGGTTCGCCGCCGTTATCCGCCGATTGCGCTTCGCTTTCAGGGAGAGCCGGCATGCGCAGGACTTCGGGCAACCAACCGGTTCCTTCGAGAAGCTCTTCGGCCGCCGCGACCATGTCCGGTTTCTTGAGGCCGGCGATGCGGTCGGATGCATTCTCGCCCTTCGCTTCGCGCACGGCCTCCAGAATGCGGGCCTTGGTGACGCGAGCGAGATAGCTCTCGCCCGTCGGCGCCCAGCCCGCCGCCGCCATGTCGAGCCCGAGCGTCGTCGCCAGCACATCGGCATGGGCGAGCGCCCGCGGACAGCGGTTGTATGGTTCCTGGACGGCGTTGACGGTCATGGCGACGCAATGCGCGAACAGCGCCTCGCGGCTATCGTTGTCGAACCCGACCAGTGCGTCCCACAGATCTTCAGGCGCCTTGGGAAGTGCCGCGAGCCAGTTTTCGGTGCGGGCGTCGACACTGAGCGCATAAGCCGTGTCGCCGAGACCCGGCGCCTGGGCGCCGAAACCGGCGCTGTGCGGGGTGATCTCGACGCAGCTATCCAGCGGATAGTGATAGAAGAGCCGCAGCGTCATCGCGTGCAGGGCGGCGAGGAACGCCGTCTGCGGATCGTTGGCGAGCGCGTCGCGAAGGGCGAGCGTGCGATGCGCCGTCAACTCTATGATGAGACGGTCGGAGAGCGGCTTCAGGCCATCGTCTTCCTCTTCCGTCTCTTCGCTGGCGTCGGGGGTCGGAACGTCGTCGACGTTCTCCTCGGCAGACGCGTCGATCCCGTCGACCGCATCCTGCCCGTCGGATTCGACGGAAGGTTCGTCCTCCGGACGGACATAGCCGCGTTCGACACGCAGACGGCCGTCATGGCCGATGCTGACGAAGACGCCGGCCATGGCGATTTCATCCGGCTCGAAGCGGATGGGCCGCTCCTGCAAGGCTTCCATCGCCGTTTCGATCTCGCCAAGCCGGCTGTCGATCTCTTCCGGGAAGTCCTCGGCGTCGGCGTACTCGTCCTCAAGCTGATCGTATTCAGCCTTCAGCGCGTGGAAGCTCGCGATCTCGTCCTCGCTCATCGGTTCGGTCTCGCCGATGATCCGGCGCAGACCGTAGGTATGGCCGTAGGGAAAGTCCGTGCCGATCTCGATCCATTTCCAGCCCTCGGCGCGGATTGCTTCCGCATCGGTTTCGAGCTTTTCGTCGACGAGTTTCGCAAGCAGGCCTGCGTCCTGCAGCCATCCGCCATCGTCGGACTGGAAGAGATCGCGAAGGATGGCGCCGCCGGCCGCCTCATAGGCGTTGAGCCCGACGAACTGCGCCCGCCGGTCGGAGGCGCGGACAGCGCCTACAGTCAGCATACGGCGGATCTCATAGGGCTGTTTCGCATAAGTCCGTTTGATCGACTCCCAGACCTGCTCTTGGCTCTCATGGTCGGGATTGACCGTGAAGGCCATGAGTTGGTCGAGGGTCAGTTCCTCCTCGGCATAGGCGTCGAGAAGCGACGGCGCGATGGCGGCGAGCTTGAGCCGCTGCTTGACGACATTCGCCGAGACGAAGAAGGCCGCCGCGATTTCTTCCTCGCTCTTGCCTTTCTCGCGCATCGCCTGGAAGGCGCGGAATTGGTCGAGCGGATGAAGCGGCGCACGCTGAACATTCTCGGCGAGACTGTCTTCTTCGGCGAGGCCGTCCGTGCGCACGATGCAGGGCACGGGCGCTGTGCGGTTCAGCCGCTTCTGCTTGACTAGAAGTTCGAGCGCCCGGTAGCGGCGTCCGCCGGCCGGGATCTCGAACATGCCGGTTTCAGCGCCGTCCTCGTCCAGCACCGGCCGGACGGTGATCGAGGACAGAAGCGTGCGCCGGGCGATGTCCTCGGCGAGCTCCTCGATCGAGACGCCGGCCTTAACGCGCCGGACATTGGACTGGCTCAGCATCAGCTTGTTGAAGGGAATGTCGCGCGAGGCGCTGAGGGTGATTTTCTGAGACTTGGTCATATCAGTTCTCCGCGACGGGCTGGCCGAAAGCCTCTCTCTCGACCTCCAAACCCGTCACGAAAAACCCGGCCCGCCTCTTCCTCTAAAGAATTGGACCGGCTCGGACGTCCTTCAGAATGAGCGAGCCTCCACGGGACACCGGTTTGGATCAGGTTCATTGAGGACAATTTCTTGGGTGATTTGATCGCACTAAGAGCTTGACAGAACTAGGCCCAAACAATAACCATATAGTTATGGAACGAATTGGTTATAATTCAGGATCCGGTGCCCTAGACGCTGTATTTGGCGCGCTTGCCGACCCGACGCGGCGAAGGATTCTTTCCCGGCTGGCTAGCGGCGAAGCATCGGTCGCTGAGCTTTCCGCACCTTTCGATATGAGCCAACCAGCGATTTCAAAGCATTTGAAGGTGCTGGAGCGCGCCGGCCTTGTTGAACGCGCAATCGACCGGACACGGCGTCCCGCCCGCCTCAAAGCGGAACCCATGGCCGACGCAGTGCAGTGGCTTGAGGAGTTTAGAAGATTTTGGGCTGGCAGCTTCGATCAGTTGGACGGCCTTCTGGAAGAATTGAAACAATCGGGTGTAAGAGGAAATGATGATGGCTGATCTACCGGTCTATGTACTTGAGAGAGATTTTGACGCCCCCCGCGACCTGGTTTGGCGGACATGGACTGAAGCAGAGCTACTCGTGCGATGGTACGGTCCCAATGTTGAAACAGTCATTCATAAACTTGACGTTCGGCCAGGCGGGCAATGGCTAAATGAAATGAAAATGGGTGACCGTTCGAATTATCAGCGCATGGATTATATTGAAGTCGACGCGCCCGAGCGCCTTGTCGGCTTGATGGCCAACACCGACGCCGGTTGGAACATTGCGGCCGACCCGATGATGCCGGACTGGCCGCGCGTATTGCTCACCGATGTGAGCTTTGCCGAAACGGCTGGAAAAACGAAAATGCGCCTTGTCTGGTCGCCGCATGAAGCAAGTGAAAAAGAAATAGTTTGCTTTGCGGCGGCCATGGATGGGCTTGGTAAAGGGTGGGGCATGGGAATGGAAATGCTCGAACAGTTGCTTGCAGAAATGCAGAATTAATGTCCGTGGTGGCACAATAAGCCGTAATTTCTCCCCCTGGATGGCCGCTCAGCGAGCTTTTTGAGAGTTTTTCTGGACGGGCAATGTACAATAAGCGCGGGAGAGCATCCAATGACGGTTCGACGCATCGTAGCGAACATTGACGCGGCGTCGATCGCCCCTGTTCAAAAGTTTTATTCTGACCTGTTCGGGTTGGAAATTGTCATGGACCATGGCTGGATCGTGACATTGGCCTCGGAGCAGACGGCTGGTGTTCAGATCAGCATAGCCACGGAAGGCGGCTCCGGCACGCCAGTGCCCGACTTGTCGATAGAGGTGGATGACATCGACGCCGTATATGCGAGGGCCAAAACGCTCGGTCACGACATCGCCTATGATCTCGCCAATGAGCCCTGGGGCGTCCGTCGCTTCTTTGTCCGTGATCCTGCAGGCAAGCTGTTGAATATCCTTTCCCACCCCGAATAGACGCGCACGCCTCGGCCCAGAGCCATCGGGTGACAGTCGGCGCTCCGAGCCGCCACCCGACATCGTCCCCTATACAGCCTTCTCCAACAGGCGCTTTGCTTTTCCCTCCATCACCAAACGGGCGTCCTGCTGAGGTTTTAACCGGGCCACGGCGGTGATGCCTTGCACGAAGTCGAACACGGACTCGGGCGGGCGGCCTTCCTCGGCGAGGACTGTCTCGACGATCCTGGCCGTCTCCGCCTTGGAGAAACCCCGCTTACGGAGGAAGTCGGTGCGATCGTCATCGTTGCACGCGACGATCCGCTCGCGCGCTGCTCGAATGCCTTCGACGAAGGGTCGCGGCGAGGAGTCGGCGAAGCGGGTCAGAGCCGGCGCCGCCTCGTGCGCGAAGCGGTTGGCGGCGTATTTGGAATGCCGGATGCTGATTTCCTGGAAGTCCTCAACGCCCCAGAGATTGCGGTTCTGGCAGACGGCGCGCAGATAGAAGCTGGCGATACCGAGTGTCTTGGCACCGACCTCCGAGTTCCAGCAATAGAAGCCCCGGAAATAGAGATCGGGCGATCCGTCCGGCAGCTTGCCCGCCTCGATCGGGTTCATGTCGTCGACCAGGAAGAGGAAGACGTCTCGGTCGGAGGCGTAGAGCGTGGTCGTGTCCTTGCTGATGTCGATCATCGGGTTGTAGACGCCGCTCGACCAGTCGAGCGTGCCGGGCACTTTCCAGCGCGTATCGCCGGTGCCGTTGCCTGCGATCTTTTGCACGGCGGCAACGAGCTCGTGGTCATAGATGCGGCCATAATCCGGGCCGGTGACGGCGCGCAGCTCGGTTCGCCCATCCTCGGTTTCCAGCGTCTTGATCTGCTCGGCGCGGTGCGAGGTGAGCCCGTATTGCAGATTGATGCCCGCGAGCGGCGCCGGAAGCTGGCGCAGATAGGCCGCTGGCGCGCTCACCAGGCTGGCGAGTTGGCCGAAGCTCCAATGGGTCGGCGCGATCGGCGCTGCGGCGTCGGGCAGGATGAGCGCCAGGTTTTCCGGATCGTCGCGATGCGCCTCGACGCGGATCGCCGCGCTCTCGACCGTCCGCGTGCGGCTACGCTCGGCGCGGCCCTTCACCGAGGCGTAAAGCTCCGACAGGGACAGATAGCGCTCGTCATCCGGCCGGGAAAACCATTCCGAGGAGACGCGGCCGATTCGCTCTCCGCGCGAGATATCGACTTTGTAACCGCCGCTCGGGTCGCGCCGGCCGTCCAGGGTTTCAAGGTTGGTCATGGGTCAATCTCCGTGGGCGGGCCGGCCGGGAGACTCTCTCTCGACCTCCAAACCCGTCACGGCGAAAGCCGCCGAACTCTTACTCTCTGGGGGCGCCCACGGCGTCTCCCCGCAGAAGGAGTCGGCCGAGACCTGGGCTCGGCCGCAGGGGAAGGCTTCCCCCCCCCAAAAAAATCCCCTCCAGATCGCGATCCGTTCGGTTCCAATTGGTGGCCCATTGACTTCCAATCAGCCGACGGCTCGGCCCGGAGGGGGACGCGAATCTCCTCATGGAACTTGGACCGCATAAGCCAGCAGTCCATCGAAAAGAGTGCTTTGTCTTTTCCTTCACCGCTGTGTGTGATACAAATCCTCACACTATGGAAGGTATAGTGCGAGAATATATATCGATGCCCAAGACTCTGTCCCAGCGCGAGATAGCCCACGAACTCCTCGCGGCGCGTGGAATTCTGCGCCTTGCGGAGCTTCGGGACGCTGGTGTAACCGCCGCAACCGTCAGCCGCATGGAGAAGGATGGCGAGGTCATCCGCCTGGCGCGCGGGCTCTACCAGCTTCCCGATGCAGAACTCGACGCAAACCATAGCCTCGCCGAAGCGGCCAAGCGTTTCCCCAAAGGGGTGATCTGCCTCGTCTCGGCGCTCGCCTTTCATGGAATCACGGATCGGCTTCCCAAGAAGGTGTGGATGGCGATCGGCCGGAACTACTGGACGCCGAAGCCGAGCGATATGCCTATCCGCACGCTCCGTTTCTCAGACGATCTGCTTACAGACAGCGTCGAGACCCATGTAATCGAAGGCGTATCGGTGAAGGTGTTCGGCGTAGCGAAAACCGTTGCCGACTGTTTCCGGCATCGCGGCAAGATCGGTCTGTCCGTCGCGCTCGAAGGCCTACAGGAAGCCCTGCGTCAACGTAAAGCCACGGCTGCCGAGATCGCCAGGGCGGCGGATACAGGCGGGGTTGGCACGGTGATCCGCCCTTATCTGGAGGCGCTGACCGCCAATGGCTAAGGAGATCAAGAATATCGGCGCCTCGGTGCGCGCCCGGCTTCTCAAGCTCTCCAAGGCGAACGGGCAGAGTTTCGATCTCGTGCTCACGCGCTTCGCGCTGGAGCGCCTTCTGTTCCGGCTCAGCCAGTCACCCCATGCCGACCGCTTCGTCCTGAAAGGCGCAATGCTGATGATGAGCTGGTTCGACGATCCGCATCGCGGCACACGCGATCTCGATTTGCTGGGTTTCGGCGACCCGAGCGAAGACGCGATGCTGACGACGTTCCGGGACATCCTGTCTCAGGATGTCGAAGACGGCGTCGTGTTCGATCCGGACACGCTGCGTGTCGATCGCATTCGCGAAGAACTCGACTATGGCGGCCTCCGGCTGCGCGCCATCGCTACGGTCGGCGGTGCACGGATCAATCTGACAATCGACATCGGCTTCGGCGATGCGCTGGAGCCCGGAGCGGAAGTCGTCGACTACCCTGTCATGCTCGACCTGCCCGCGCCGCGGTTGCGCGCCTATGCGCGGGAGACGGTTATCGCCGAGAAGTTCCAGGCGATGGTGGCGTTGGGCCGGGCGAACAGCCGGATGAAGGACTTCTACGACATCTGGATTCTCAGCCGCTCATTCAGTTTCGCTGATGACAGGCTTGCGCAGGCGATCGCCGCGACCTTCGCGCGGCGCGAAACGGCGATCCCGACCGAGTTGCCCGATGCGCTTACGCCGGCATTTGCGGCGGACGAACAGAAGCAGCGGCAATGGCGCGCCTTCGTCGAGGATGTTGCAACTGATCCAGGGCCTCTTGCGCTGGTTCTTGAGGAACTCGCTGGCTTTTTGATGCTACGGGCCAAGCGAGCAAACGAACTGGGCCAATAGTGGTGAAGTGGAAGAATGCACTGAGGAAAACACTCAGGGAGAAAGGGAATAAGGGGGGCTCATGCTGAATCGTGGATCGGAATGGCGGAGGTGGGAGCCACATATCCACGCTCCCGGCACCGTCATGAACAATCAGTTCAGCGGGCCGAATGCATGGGACGACTATCTCACAGCACTTGAACAAGCGACCCCGGTCATCGAGGCGATCGCTGTCACTGACTACTACGTGACCAACACCTATCGGGAAGTCTTAAGGCACCGGGATGCGGGTAGACTCCCGAACACTGCGCTCATCTTTCCCAATGTGGAGGTGAGACTCGATGTTGCGACTTCAAAGGGCGGCTTCGTCAATCTGCACCTATTCGTGAGCCCCGAAGACCCGCAACACATCGATGAGCTGCAACGACTATTGTCGCGCTTGCAGTTCAACGCGATGCAGGATCGGTTCGACTGCACGCGCGCCGATCTAATTAGGCTGGGTAGGAGGGCGGACCCGAACATTGCTGACGATGGAGCCGCACTTGCCTATGGCGCTAGCCAGTTCAAGGTCAATTTCCAGCAGCTTCGGGAAGTTTATGCGGAGAGCGGTTGGGCGAAAAAGAACATCCTGATCGGCGTGGCAGGCGGGGTGAACGACGGAACGTCGGGTGTTCGAGAGGCCGCCGATCAAACCATCCGACGCGAGATCGAAGGTTTTGCCCATGTGATATTCGCCAGCAGCGAGGCGCAGCGGGAATTCTGGCTAGGCCGCAAACCTTCAATGTCTGCCGATGAAATTCGCGAAGTGTACGGTGGTCTCAAGCCGTGCCTGCATGGAAGCGACGCACATGACCTCGAGAGTGTCGCTTCACCATTCGGGGACCGCTTCTCCTGGATCAAGGGCGGGCTCGAATTCGACGCGTTGCGGCAAGCATGTATCGACCCGGGCGACCGGGTGCATGTCGGGAGCGAGCCGCCAGCGTCGGCAACGCCTTCGCAGGTGATTGCCGGGATCGAAGTTCTCGAAGCGCCATGGATGAAGACGTCGACCATACCGCTCAATCCGGGCCTGGTCGCGATCATCGGAGCCCGCGGTTCTGGCAAGACGGCGCTGGCAGACATGATCGCAGCCGGCTGCGACTCGATCCCGGACGATGCCTGGAAAGCCGACGAATGGGCAAACCCCTCCTTCCTCGTTCGCGCTCGCCCACTTGTGGATGATGCAAAGGTGAGGGTGAAGTGGGCGGCTGGAGACCCCGAAACGCGCGCCCTTAATGGCTCCGACGCCAACGGGCCATTCAGCTATGAACGCGTGCGATATCTGTCTCAGCAGTTTGTCGAGGAGCTCTGCTCGTCAAACGGCCTGACCGACGGGCTGCTCCGGGAAATGGAACGTGTGATTTTCGAGGCGCATCCTGATGAAACCCGGGACGGCGCGCTAAATTTTGCGGAGCTGTTGGAACAGCGCGCATCACGGCATCGTCTCGCTCGCGCCAGGGAGGCCGAAGCTGTCGCCCAGATCTCTGATCGCATCAGTACAGAGCTGGAGAAGGAGAAGCTCGTCGCCAGCTACGAGGCGGAGGTAGCGAAGAAAAAGAAGCTGGTTGATGCCTATACGACCGACCGCGCCAAGCTGGTGTCGAAAGGCAGCGAGAAAAGAGCTCAGCGACACACGGAACTGGCCGGTGCGGCTAACCAGGTCCGAGCAAATCTTCGCCGGTACACAGGGCAGCGACAAACATTTCTCGCCATGCAAGATGAAGTGAAAGACATGCGCCGCAACCAGGCGCCTGAAGCGCTTCGCCATGCTCAGTCGCGCCACGAGCACAGTGGCATGACAGACGATCAGTGGGCCGCCTTCCTGCTGGACTATACGGGACCGGTCGATGACAATCTGAGCGGCTATGTGAAATGGGTCGATGGCGAAATCGCCAAACTCAAGGGCACACCACCGCAGCCCCGCGACCCGAACACGCCCTATTTTCCCGACGACACCGATCTCACCACGCTACCCCAAGCGGTGCTGGAAGCCGAGATGGCGCGGTTGGAAAAGCTGGTCAACGCCGACAAGGATGCACAACGTCGCTATGCCGCGCTCTCCAGCAACATCGCAACCGAAACAGCGGCGCTGCAGACGCTGACGGAGAAATTGAACGATGCCAAGGGCGCCAAGGGCCGCGCCCGCCAGCTACAGGCCGATCGTGAGGCAGCCTATGGCAGGGCTTTCGATGCGCTTGTCGCTGAGCAATCCGTTTTGGAAGAACTATACGCGCCCTTGATGGCGCGGCTTGGCGCATCTTCGGGCACATTGAAGAAGCTCTCGTTCTCCGTCGCACGCATAGCAGACGTGGAACAATGGGCAGATGTGGCCGAGGACGGCCTTATTGACCTGAGAAAGACCGGCTCCTTCCGAGGGAAGGGAACGCTTCAGCAAAAAGCAAATGAGGTACTGAAAACTGCTTGGGAAACCGGAGATTCTGCCGAGGTTATTGCAGCAATGGCGGAATTCCGACGGCTATACCAGAACGATCTGCTGGAACATTCACCGGTTGCGAGAACAGACCAAGCCGAGTTTCGTGTATGGTCGAAACGCTTCGCTCAATGGCTGTTCAGTACCGATCATATCGAAATCCGATACGGGATCGAATACGATGGTGTTGATATCCGCAAGCTGTCCCCAGGCACGCGAGGGATTGTCCTTCTGCTTCTCTATCTCGGCTTGGATGACAAGGATGACCGGCCACTTCTCATCGATCAGCCAGAAGAAAATCTAGACCCGAAATCGGTATTTGACGAACTAGTACAGCTATTCACAGAGGCCAAATCACATCGCCAGGTGATCATGGTCACGCACAATGCTAACTTGGTCATAAATACTGACGCGGACCAAATCATCATTGCGGAAGCTGGACCACATCCCCACAATTCGCTCCCGCCGATTACCTATGTTTCCGGGGGATTGGAGAATGCAGAGATTAGAAAAATGGTGTGCGATATTCTTGAAGGCGGCGCAGGGGCCTTTCAGGAGCGGGCCAGACGTCTGCGTGTGAGGCTCGACAGATGATCATCGCGGACAATGAGACCGCAGTCGACCTGCTCTATTACGAGGCGATCGCACGGACCGTAGTACGCCTCGTATGTGAGAAATCAGACGAGCCTCTCAGCGTAGGCATTCACGGTGATTGGGGCGCCGGCAAATCCAGTGTCCTGATGATGGTGGAGGATGCATTCGCCGCAGATGATCGCGTCCTCTGCGTCCGGTTCAACGGTTGGCTTTTCCAAGGATTTGAGGATGCGAAGGCCGTCCTGATAGAGACGATCGTCGATGAGTTGCGTCGCAAGCGACCTGCATCTGCCAAAGTTGCGGAGCAGGCGAAGAAGGTATTGCGTCGAGTCGACTGGATGAAACTTGCGCGCAAGGCTGGTGCCTATGGCATCACCCTTGCGACCGGCATTCCACATCCGGAGACGATCAAAGACCTGGGCACGGCAGCGCGAGCCCTTATCGCGAGCGGAGCCAACGATGTGACGCCTGAAAATATCGCGGCTATTGTGGAGGGTTCGAATGAGTTTCTCCGCGAGGTCGAGGAAGACAGCGCACCGGAGCAGATGCATGCCTTCCGGGAGGAGTTCGCGGAACTGCTGGAGCGAGCAGAAATCGATCGCTTGGTTGTCCTGGTCGACGATTTGGATCGATGCCTTCCCGAGACAGCGATAGAAACACTGGAAGCGATACGCCTCTTTCTTTTTGTTCCGCGCGCGGCGTTTGTCATAGCCGCTGACGAGGGGATGATCGAATATGCTGTGCGCCAACACTTCCCTGACCTCCCGGTGGCGACCGGTCCGGCCACCTACGCACGAAACTACCTTGAGAAGCTCATTCAGGTCCCGTTTCGTCTGCCGTCGCTCGGCTACGCGGAGACCAGAATCTATGTGATTCTTCTCCTTGTGCTGAATGAATGCGGTGAAGAGTCGAAGACTTTCAAAAAACTCGCGGAACTCGCGCGCGAAGTTCTGCGGCGTCCGTGGAAGGGCCCCGGTCTCGACCGGAAAGCTATCGAGACGGCCTTGGGGAACGTGCCGACGGAGGTCGAGCGCTCGATGGAGCTAGCTGGCCGGATCGCTCCGATCCTCGCCGACGGTGCGCGCGGCAACCCTCGTCAAATCAAGCGCTTTATCAACACGATGATGCTCCGCCTCGCAATCGCAGAAGAACGCGGGTTCCGAGACGAACTCAAAATGTCAGTCTTGGCGAAAATCATGCTGGCTGAGCGTTTCGCCCCGGAGCTCTACGACGCCATGGCGCGCGGCTCCGCGAACACAGGGGCATCCGAGGAGCTCGCAGCGCTCGAAGCCGTGGTCGCGGCCGGGCCCACCGGCATGGAGACGAAATCGGCAGACGGGAAAGAGAGTGCTCCGTCCACGGAGGCGTCGCTCCCTGATTGGCCGAACCTCGAATGGGCGAAGCAGTGGGCCGCCATCGATCCGCCGCTCGCCGAGAACGACCTCAGGCCATACGTTTTCGTAACCCGCGACCGGCGAAGTGTGTTCGGCGCGGTGACGTCCTTGGGCGAATTGGACGAGCTAGTCGCGAAGCTCCAAGGCTCGCCTCTACAGGTGAAACAGGCCGCGGCAGAAATCGCTCGACTTCAGTCGCTCGAAGCCGAACAGGTCTTCGACGCGCTCCGCGCCAAGGTGCGGGATACAGAGGACCTGACCCAAGAGCCTGTGGGCGTTAAGGGGCTGGCCGAGATGGCGCGTCAGCACCCCTTCCTGCAGCGGCCGCTGCTCTCTTTCGTGCAGGACCTGCCGGTCTCGAAGCTTGGTCCATGGGTAGTCAGCGGTTGGGCTTCGGCGTTTAGTGAAGCCGACGTCGCGTCGGACTTTGCGACGACGCTTAAAGGCTGGGCCGATCAGGATGACAACAAGCCGCTAAAGGCGGCGGCGACTGCGGCGATGAAACTCTCCAGCAAGCGGAAGCGTAGCTGATGGGAACGTCCGGAACATTCGGCGGCTCCAAAAACGGGCTGGTTCCGAGCTGGGTCGACGAGCCCGCGTCGCCGCCCGCGGCCGCACCCGATAACGGCGAGCCAGACTCCACCAACGGCGACGGGACCGGCGGACCGGATCAAAACGGGGAGGCACCGGCCGGGACGACACCGGCTCAGTCATACCAGCCCATACCTGCCGTTCCGGAGAGTTCGGGTCTCGGTGGCGCTCGCGGGAACATAACGAGGGGTGCGCGAACATCCGATGAGCGAGCCCTGCGGCGAGGCGCGGGCCGATATGTAAGTGCGAGCGGTGGCGGACGTGCTGCGGCGAGCCGTATGCCAAACTCCCGCGCCGTGGCAGGCGGCGTGGCCGGCCTCGCGAGGAACTTCGTCAATCAGGGGCCGGCAGAGGCGCTGAGGCGATTCAATCTAGAGGGCATGGCGGGGGCACCCGCCGAGGACGTGTTCGTTGCTTTGACGGATATGCTGTGTCCTGCAGGCGGCACCATTGACGAAGCGATCGCGAGGGACGCCATGCTTGAGACGGTCGCCGATCTAGCCGCCGCGGGTGTCGGGAACTTCGATGAGCTCTCGGCTGACGATTTGCGGGAGTTCTTCATCGGGGTGGTGAGCCGCTCGATCGAAGGCAAAATTCTCAACGAGGTAGGGACCAACGCCATCGCGGCGCCTTCGGACATCGGCGGGGTCGAACGCGCACAAGCCATGTTGCATGACTTCATCGAAGGTTGTGTGCGCGATGAGTTCGATGCGCGCGGAACCGCACTGAGCGACCTGGAGGCGGCTGCCATCGATAGCTTCGTCGACGACCTCTACGGCGCAGCACTAGATTTGGTCGAGGCCTTGGGAGACGACGGATGAGGAGGTTCAGTCTGATCGGTCGGCTCGGTCCCGACGACAAGAGAAAGGTCAACTTGGTCCAGTCCGACTCCGACGTATTCGAGATCGATTTCCTGGACGGTGACCTGCGCATGGGCTTCGGTATCGGTCACGCGCTAGACCAACTCGCCTCCCTCGGGCTGCTACCTTCGGAGAGGGCCATTGACCTCGTCGTCCTCGCGGCGCTCGTCAATGCCGGGGACACGAGAGTTTCCCGAAAGTTGAACGCACAAGATGGTTGGACCCGCGAGATCGATCTCTACATTCCGGTGTCCACCTCGGCGGCCTGGACGGCGAGCGCGAGATCGATTGAGTCGATGTTGCGCTTTCTCTCGGGGGATCGGTGGCGTGTCTTCTTCCGCGACCGGACGAAGAGGACTAGAACCCTCGCTGTTGCTCCGAAACGCTTGGCGATAGACGAGCTGACAAAGGTCAGCCTCCTGTCCGGTGGTTTGGACAGTCTCATTGGCGCGGTCGATCTCCTGAGCGGCGGTGAACGCCCGCTGTTCGTCAGTCATTACTGGGACAGCGAGACTGCCAAAGCCCAAGCCTACATCCTCAACCAGTTGGAAACCCGGTTCGGCAAAGAGGCCTTCAAAAGTCTCCGTGTGCGGCTGGGTTTCGACAAGCACCATCTCGTCACCGGGGAGACGGAGAACACCCAGCGGGGACGATCCTTCCTCTTCTACTCGTTGGCGACACTGGCAGCGTCAGCGATAGTCGGACAGACCACGGTCGACATACCGGAAAACGGCCTCATCGCTCTCAATGTGCCCCTTGATCCCTTGCGATTTGGGGCGCTGAGCACGCGGACGGCGCATCCGCACTTCATCGCGAGCATGCAGAGGCTAATCGACGCTCTCGCCCTCGATGTCGAACTGAACAACCCGTACAGGCACATGACGAAGGGCGAGATGGTTGCGAACTGCGCCGACAAACCTTTCCTTGAGAAGATCGTGGCGAACTCCATGTCTTGCTCGTCGCCGGCGAAGGCGCGTTACAAGAAGCTCTCCCCTCGGCACTGCGGGTACTGTGTCCCGTGCCTGATCCGTAGAGCCTCGCTCGAAGTCGGTCTCGATGGAGACGATGAGACGCTCTACACGGTTGAGAATCTGAAGGGACATATCCTGGCCTCCGACCAGCCCGAAGGGGAGCACGTCCGATCCTTCCAGCTGATGGCCAAGCGGATCAAGGCGAAACCGGGCCTCGCGAAGATACTGGTCCACAAGCCTGGTCCACTCCATGACGAAACCGACGAGATACCGGACTACGCCGACGTGTTTCGACGTGGTGTCCTTGAAGTCGCCGAGCTCCTGAAGGGTGTTCGGGCACGGCCGGGCGGGTGACCATGCGGCCTGACTACGTGGATTTCCATACGCATCTCGACCTCTATCCGGACCTCGCGCGAGCGATTGCGGCCTGCGAACGCGAGCGAGTAGCGACCTTGGCGGTCACGACGACCCCGAAGGCGTTTGAAAGGAATGTCGAACTGTCCGCAAACAGCGACTTCGTAAGAGTTGGACTCGGTCTGCATCCGCAGCTTGTCGCCGATCGGCACCTGGAGATCGACCTGTTCGAGAGACTCTTGCCGCAGACGCGTTACGTCGGGGAGATCGGGCTTGATCGCGGACCCGCTCATTATCGCTCTTTCGAGCTGCAACAGTCGGTCTTCAGCCGAATTCTTCGAGCCTGCGCTCAGCAAGGTGACAAGATCGTGAGTCTGCATAGCGTCAGGGCGACGAAACCGGTCCTGGATATGCTCGACGAGCATCTACCGCCAGATCGGGCGGGCGTCGTCTTGCATTGGTTCACTGGCAGCAAGGCTGATGTGCGTAGGGCCGTTGATCGCGGCTGCTACTTCTCCGTGAACGAGGGCATGCTCGCTTCCGCGACCGGCGAACGCGTAATGCGCGAAATACCAATCCACCGTGTACTGACCGAGACGGACGGCCCTTTCCTCACTCGCGGTGATAAGCCGATCACCCCTGGCGATGTTGGTCGTGCCGTTGAAATGATTGCTTCCTCCGTCGGTTCGACAATCGAGAGCGTCCGCTCCCAGATACTCTCAAATCTCAAGAGTCTCGTGCAGAACGACTAGGCGACGCCTTCTGGGGCATTGGTTGTACGTTCAGAGTTTGGCGGGACCGCTCGGTGTTTTCCAGCGCGGGCGCTTGCCACGCTCGACTGCGCGATGAATCGCGACAGGGCTTCGCGTCGCGCGGATCGATCCAGCGCGTAGGCGGTGTGTTTGAATTCAACGCCTGCGAGGAGGCCCTGAATGTAACCGGAGACGGTGTCGGCCGCCATGATGAGCACGCTGTCGAGCGAGTGGATGTACTTGCTCGTGATGGATCCTGTCGCATGCCCCACAAGGGCGGCGATTGTGCTCTCCGTGAAACCGAGATCGTTCGCCATGCTGGCGAAGCTGTGCCGGAGGATGTGGGCGGTGAAATCAGGAAGTTCGGGACCGCCGAAGATCTTGTTCCATTGGTTCGGGAAGCTGCCGAAGGTGTCCGAACCTCGTGTCCCGGGAAAGACGAAGTCCCCCGCCACCAGTTTCCTGCGCTCCTCAAGGAGTTCGATGACGGGCAAGCCGACCGGCCTGGTCGAAGCGCCTTCCTTGGAATCCGCGAGGCGCAAACAGCTATTCTCGAAATCGACCTCGCTCCATTTGAGGGAGAGGATCTCCCCGCGGCGGCAACCGGTTAGTGCCAGCAATCGCGTGATTGCCACTGTTGGAGCGAGTTCGGGATCGTTGCCGGCCTTGCGCAGCATCACCCCGAGAATGCGGTATTCGTCTTCGCTCAACCGGCGATCGCGGACCTGATCCTTGGGTTTCCTAATTCCGTGGGCAACGTTCTGTTCGACGATCCCCATGCTGATCGCATAGGTGAGCATCGAACCTGTAAGGCCAACGCATTTGCTCGCCGTGCCTCGTCCACCGCGCAGGATCGATACGCCCCGCTTCTTGCCGGTCTTTCTCACGGCGCGCGTCTTCCCGGCGATAACGTCGTTCATCATCTTAGTGACGTCGGCCTTTGTCAGATCTTGAACGCGCCGCTTGCCGATCAGCGGAACGATATGACCGCGAAGCTGGCCGATGTTCACAGAGACGGTTGAGGGACGTTTGGGACGCCCGCCTTTCCCCATGATGAGGCCTGCTTCCATGGCTTCGATATACTGGTCCGCCAGCTCCTTCACGGTCATCGCATTGCGATCGAGCTGTCGCTCGTCCGCAGGGTTGTCGCCTTGGGCGACCTTACCGAGTTGCACGCGCGCTTCTTTTCGGGCCGTTTCCGGCGTCCAGACCCCGTGCAATCCGATCGCGTAGCGACGCGATCGGCCGGCGGCGCGGTACTGGATAATGTAGCTGCGCTTGCCCGAAGCAAAGACTCGCAGCCCGAAGCCGGGCAGATCGTCATCCCAGACGATGTAGTCCTTGTCGCGGATTTCCACGGTGTCGACGAAGCGTTTGTTGAGTTTTGCCATCTGAAGGTAAACCTTTCCGGCCCGCCTTCAGACTGGCTTCTCACGTAAGCATTGCGTAATCAGCCGGGCGAAAGCTGCGACCTGTTTCTGGATAGAAGCTTCGGGGAGCCGACCGGAAAAGACAATGTTATTCAGCGTCTTATCGTGCCCTGTCGCGTTCTATCGTGCATTTAGGAAAGGTATCGATATCGCCTCCGAAGGCAGAGGTCACAGGTTCGAATCCTGTCGGGTGCGCCAGATTTTTCAAAACTTTAGATATGTTCGACTGGCTCCGGCTTGTGAAGAAGTAACCGCGCGCCATCCAAATGAATTCTGTCGGCTCGATCCGTGTTTTCCGGGATCAAAGCGGCGGTACCAGGCAGGCGCGACGGAGAAGCCTCGGTTTCCGGAGCAGCGGACCGCGTTGATACGATGCAGCTCATGCTAAAATTTGTGAATTTGGACGCGCTTTTCATACAATTGAAACAAAAGGGAAAATTTTTCATTTTCTCCGCACGGACAGTCATCAAGGGGGCTCTGGTTTTCGTGTTCCGGCGGCGCAAAACGTAGCCCTGGACGAGAAACCTATCGACAGCCTTTTATTTTTGAAATAGAGTTTCAAAAATAATAATAGATGGAGACGGCGATGAACGCCCTACTCCTGTGTTCACAGTGATGGAAAGGGAGGTTTCATCAAATGCAGAAATTCAAGGCCGGTATTCTAGGTTTGGCTCTGACCGCGATGTCCATGACGGGTGCCGCGGTTGCGGAACCGATCGTGATCAAGGTTGGTCATTCCTCCGAAGCCGAAACGATGCTGCCGGGCGCTGGCCGTACCGCCGGCGTCAATGCGTTCAAGCACTATATTGAAAGCCAGTCACATGGCGAGATGGTCGTTGAGGTCTATCCCAACGGCGCACTCGGCAACGGCCGCGCCATTGTCGAACAGGCACAGGTTGGCATCATTCAGGTGGCCGGCGCCTATACGTCGATCATGGTGCCTTTCGCACCCGAGATCGCGATCACCCAGATTCCCTATGTCTTCGACAGCAACCTCACCGCATGGAAGGTGATGGAAGGCCCCGTCGGTCAGGAGCTGGCAGATCTGTTCCTGAAGAACACCGGCCTGCGCGTGCTCGGCTGGGCCGATGGTGCGGGCTTCCGCAACATCTATTCCGAAAAACCCGTTCACAGCCCGAAAGACCTAGAGGGCATGACCATGCGCGTTCCGGAAAACCCGGGCCTTCTGGCAATGTTCCGCGCATGGGGCAGCAAGACGGTCACGATCACCTGGAGCGAACTCTACACCGCTCTGCAAGCGGGCATGGCCGAGGGCCACGACACCGAGCTTTATTCGATGTACTCCAAGAAGCTCTATGAGGTGAACCCGCATGTGACGGTGACCCGGCACAGCTACAACCTGCACCCGTTGATGATGAACGAAGAATTCTTCCAGTCGCTGTCTCTGGAACATCAGAACATCGTTCTTCAGGCCGCGGATCTTTATACCCGCGTCGGCAACGCGCATTCCTATCTCAGCTCCCTCGTCGTTCAGGAAGCCATGGAGAAGGAAGGGGCGGTGTTCTATTATCCCACCGCGGAAGAAACCGAACAGTTCCGTGCACTGGGACAGCAGCCGTATATCGATACCATCGTTCGCAAGATCGGTGAAAACGGTCAGGCCTGGGTCGACAAGATCCTTGCAGCCGCGGACGCTGCCCGCGAAGGTTCCTGATCCCTCGATTATAAGGGCGGCCGGACCATGGCCGCCCTTTTTGTTTTCTGTCAGATTGACGAACAAGGGCTTCATCAGGCTCAAGGTGGTGTAAACCGCTTCGGCTGATGCGTGCCCGAAACGTCACAGGACCACTTGGATCGCTCTACATGAAACGGGTCGCGGAGCTGTATCAGCTCTTTCTGGATTACCTCGAACGGGGCACGCTCCTCGTTGCGATGATACTGGTCGCTGGGCTGTTCCTGATCAATGCCGCCGGCATTGTAACCGAACAGGTCACGGGCAGTTCCCTTGTCTGGGTGGAAGAAGTCAGCAACCTGCTGTTCACCTGGGTCGTCTTTCTGGGTGCCGGGGCGATTGCCCGGCGGGGCGGTCATATCGGCGTTGATATTCTCCACGATTTCTTTGCGCCGAAAGTCATGGCCGCACTGCGCGTTCTGTTCGCGGCACTCACTTTGATCGTGGTCTGGGTGATGGTCTACTACGGTTACAAGATGGCTCTCTTCGTCGGCCGTTCCCAGACCTCTCTCTACCTCGATATCAACCTTTACTACTATTACCTGTCGATCCCCGCGGGCGGTTTGATCCTTGGACTCAACGCCATCGGTTCGGCTCTGCCAGGTGCCCCTGACCAAGAAAAGCTGAAGATTGAGGAAGCAGAGCTATGATCGGTATTCTTGTCGGCAGTTTCATCCCGATGCTTCTGCTCGGGGTGCCAATCGCACTCTGTCTCGTACTGATGACGATTTTCGTCTTCATCGACATGGGCAATCCGCTTCTCTTCCTGCAAATTCCGCAGCGCATGTTCACCAGCACGGAGAACCTGCTGCTGCTGGCCATCCCCTTCTTCATCATGGCCGGCGAGATCATGAACCGGGCCAAGATCACCGACCGGCTGATGACGCTGTCCGGCGCCCTGGTCGGATGGATCCGGGGTGGTCTGGCCCACACAAACATCATCGCCAGCATGTTCTTCGCGGGCATCACCGGCTCGGCTGTCTCCGATACGGTGGCCGTCGGCGGGATCATGATTCCGGCGATGAAGGAAAACGGCTACGACGAGGACTACAGCGCGGCAGTCACCGCCTCGAGCTCGGTGATCGGTCCGATCATTCCGCCGTCCATCCCGATGCTGCTCTACGCCTCGGTGATGAACGTTTCTATTGCCGGCCTGTTCCTCGGCGGATTGTTGCCAGGCATTCTGGTGGCGCTGTTCCTGATGGCAACGGCCTATCTCGTGGCCGTCAGAAAAGGGATAGGCGAACGCGTTCCCTTTGTCGGTTTCGTCAATCTGTTGATCGCCATCCTGCGCGGCATTCCGGCCCTGCTCCTGCCGGCCATCATCATGGGCGGCATTCTGGGCGGCTTCTTCAGCCCGACCCAGGCTTCCGCGGTCGCCGTGATGTACGGGCTGGGGATAGGTCTTTTTGTCTATCGCACGCTGAGCTGGGATGACATCGTTCATGTCCTGAAGCACACGGTCACCGCGACAGCGATGATCATGTTTCTTCTGGCCTGCGCCAAGTCCTTCAGCTGGCTGGTGAGCTACTACAATCTGGTTGAACATGTGACGCTCGCCTTCGTTCACCTGACCGAAAACAAGTATGTCTTCCTGCTCCTTGTGAACATATTGTTCCTGGTTTTGGGCATGTTCCTGGACATGGGCTTTGCCATCATCGTGCTGGGACCGCTGATCGCGCCGATCGCTTATCAGTACGGCGTGGACCCGATTCACTTCGGTCTGATCACCTGCGTGAACCTGACGATCGGCCTGGTGACGCCACCATTCGGACTGGTGCTGTTCGCCGCCTGCGGAGTGTCGGGAGTGAAGCTGGCGCGACTTAGCGTGGCGATCTTGCCCTTTGTCGCTGCCGAGATCGCCGTTCTCCTGCTGATTACCTATGTGCCTTTCTTCACAATGTTCTTCCCGCGCCTCTTCGGCTTCGCCTGACGCGGGACGGCGCCACATCAAAAAACGGCCGCTCCCAGGGGCGGCCGTTTTCTTTTCAAGATTGCTATTTTACCGCGTCAGGCGCCAGCGGCTTTCGCCTCTTCAAGCAGCAGGGCGGAAGGCTTCCAGTGTGGACCGATTTCCTCGTGAAAGCGGGTAACGTCAGCGGCAACCTGGGCAAGTCCGGTTTCCCGGGCGTAGAACATCGGACCGCCCCGGGTCCGGGGCCAGCCGTAGCCGTTGACAAAGATGACATCGAGATCGCCGGTTCGCTGGGCAATTCCCTCCTCGACGATCTGGTAGCCGGTGTTCACGAGCTGCCAGAGGCAGCGGCGAAGTATCTCTTCATCCGTCACCGGACGGCGCCTGATACCCTTTTCGCGCGATACATCCTCGATCAGCTTTTCCACCTCCGGATCCGGGACCCCGCGCCGCGCTCCTTCTGGATAGAGATACCAGCCACGACCGGTTTTCTGACCGTATCTTCCGGACTCGGCCAGACGATCGGCAGTCGTGAAAGGATAGGGAGTTTGAGACCCGCGTGCCTGACGGATGCGATAGCCGACATCGAGACCGGCGAGATCCATCACCGACAGAGGCCCCATGGCCAGACCCCAGTCGGTGAAAACCTTGTCGACCTGCCAGGGCAAGGCGCCCTCCTCGATCAGGATCTGGGCCTCGCGGTTGAAGTTGATGAACATGCGGTTGCCCGCGAACCCATCGCAGACACCGACAAGGACCGGGATTTTGCCGATGCGCTGGCCGAGAGCCATCGAGGTGGCGATCACGTCCTTTGCGGTCTTCCGCGCGCGCACCACTTCCACAAGCTTCATGATATGTGCGGGCGAGAAGAAATGCAGACCGATCACGTCCCGCGGACGGCTGGTCGCCTCGGCGATCTTGTCGATGTCGAGCGTCGAAGTGTTGGTGGCCAGGATCGCGCCCGGTTTGCAGACCGCATCCAGCTTTGCGAACACCTCGTGCTTGACGTCCATCGCCTCGAACACGGCTTCAACGACAATATCCGCATTCGCCACAGCCGCGAGATCCACAGAGCCGGTAACCAGGCCAGCGCGGGCTTGCGCCTCTTCCGCTGAAATACGGCCCCTGTCCCGCATCGTCTCATAGGTCTGCCGGATCCTGGCAAGGCCATGGTCCAGACGCTCCTGCTCCTGTTCGATGACGCGGACGGGAATGCCGGCATTGGCAAAACACATCGCAATGCCGGTTCCCATGGTGCCGGCCCCGATAATGCCGGCACTTTCCATCGGGCGAAGCGGCGTGTCCGCTGGAACATCCGCGATCTTGCGGGCGGACCGTTCGGCGAAGAAGATGTGACGCTGCGCACGCGCTTCGGAAGAAGCGTTGAGTTCGTGGAAGGTGTCGCGTTCCCAGGCGAGCGCCTCGTCGATCGGAGCCGAATAGGACATGCGCACGGCCTCAACGCCCTTGAGCACCGCCATAGCACCGCGCGAACGGCGCAGGTGGGGTTCCGCCGCGGTCTCCAGTTCATCCGCGGAGCCGGGGACAGTCAGGTCCCGGACCGGGCGGCGCGGCAGACCCGCTTCCACGGTTTGCGTGATCCTGGCGAGCGCTTCTTCCTCATCGGAGACGATGGTTTCGGCGATGCCCAGTTCCAGCGCCCTGGAGGCATCGATGGGTGTGCCGGTCAGGATGATGTCCAGCGCCTTCGGTCCGCCGATCAGTCGCGGCAATTTTTGTGTACCGCCGGCGCCTGGAATGTTGCCGAGATTGATCTCGGGAAAGGCGAGCCTGGCCTGAGGAAGCAGGTAAATGTAGTCGCAGCCGAGCGCCAGTTCGAAACCGCCGCCGTAGGCGATGCCATTGATGATGACGACAACCGGTTTCGTGCCCTCTTCGAGCCGCGCGATCAGGTCGGTCAGGTAGGGCTTCTTGCGGCCGGTGTCGAATTCCGTGATGTCGGCACCGGCGGAAAAGAACTTGCCGTTCCCGGTAAGCACCGTGGCCCTGATTGCCGGGTCGGCCTCGAAGCCGCGATGCGCCTCGGAAATAGCGCCGCGCAATGCGTGCCCGAGAGCGTTCACGGGCGCGCGCTGCATGCGGATTATCCCGAGCGGACCGCGGGTTTGCGTATCGATGAGATTTTCCATGATGTCCTGTGTCTCCGCTGTCAAAGCGTGGCCTGGGTGCCGAAAATGGCCGTTGCCTGATGCGACAGCGTGATACCGTTACCGTGGCAGAGCACGGTCTCGACATCACTCACCTGCCGGTCTCCCGCCTCGCCGCGCAGCTGCCGGGTGGCCTCGATCAGGGTGAAGACGCCATACATGCCGGGATGGCAGAAGGAGAGCCCGCCGCCATTGGTGTTGACCGGCAGCTCGCCGCCGGGAGCGATCCGCCCGCCGGAAACGAAGGCACCGCCTTCGCCTTTCGGGCAAAAACCGAGATCCTCCAGGAACAGGATTACATTGATGGTAAAGGCATCGTAGAGCTGCAGGACATCCATGTCCGACGGTTTCATGCCGGCCATGGCGTAGGCCCTTTCGCCGGAATCCTTCGCGGCCGTGCTGGTAAGGTCCGGCATTTCGGACACCGCCCGATTGTAGGAGGCCACACCGCCGCCGAGGAAATAGGCGGGCGTTTTCCTCAGATCGCGCGCCCGGTCGGCGCGGGTCATGACCACGGCTCCGGCACCATCGGTCAGGAGACAGCAGTCCCGTACGGTGAGCGGCTCCATCACCATGCGCGCTCCCAGAACATCGTCGATGGAAAGCGGGCCGCGTTCGAATGCCTGCGGGTTTTTCCGCGCCCACAGGCGCGCGGAGACAGCCACCTCGGCGAGCTGCTCACGCGTGGTCCCGAATTGCGCCATGTGCCTAGCCGCGGACATGGCGTAGGCGGTCATCGGATAGCGCGGCTTGTGAGGGACTTCATAGACCGGCTGCTCCGTTGCCGGAACCATCCGGCCCGCGCCCGAGCGCATGGTGGCGCCGTAGCAGATCAGCGCCACGTCGCAGAGCCCGGCCTGGAGCGCCAGGGTCGCGGCCATCGCATGGGCCACGAAGCTGGAGCCGCCGGTATTGGTCCCGTCGATCCAGCGCGGCTGGATACCGAGATATTCGATGGTCGAGATCACCGGGAAAGTGTGGCTCATGTTGGCGCAGAAGATGCCGTCCACGTCGGACAGTTTCAAACCCGCGTCGTCCAGCGCTTCGCGTACCGCGAGCGCCTGGATATCCATGGCGTTGAAGCCCGGGGCTTCGCCAAGGCCAGCCGTACCGACACCGACAATGGCCGCGCCGCCGCGCAGGGAAGATCCGTTCGCAGTGCTCATGCCGCGCCCTCCTCTCGATCGAAGACGACCGCGCGGGCACCGTCCTCACCCTCGAACCGGGCGCGGACGCGCATGCCGATGCGGATGTCTTCCGGCGCCGTACCTGGCAGATGGCTCATCATTCTCGGCCCTTCATCGAGATCAACCAGGACGATGGCATGGTTGATCTTTTCAGGTTCGCCCGGTCTGGAGCGCCGGTGCAGGACGGTCAGTGTGTGAACGGTGCCGCGTCCGGAGACGGGACGCCACTCAAGCGAGAGCGACGAACAATGCGGGCAAAGGATGCGCGGCATGAACACTGCCTCACCACAATCGTCGCAGTATTGCAGCCAGAGGCGTCCGTCAGCGACGTGCTCCTGAAAAGCCTGATCGGGCCCGGCTTTGGGTAAGCTGGCCATGTTTCCTCCCTTTCGTACGCCACCTCAGCTAGACGGCGGCGGTCACTTATCTTTCCTGGGTTATTTAAACTAAGTGTTCGCAATGCGAAACTATGTTTCAATATATGCTAGCATTCCGAAACCAGACTGGCAACCGGAGCATGGCTGGCGCAAAAGCTCTGTTCGCTTGTGCGCCGGCGGGATGTTTTCTATCAAGAAGCGCAAGACGCGATGGAGGGTGTGAAATGAGCAGCAGCGATAAAGAGGGCAAGACGGACCGCCAATTTGTCGCGTCCCTTGAGCGCGGACTGAGGATCATGTCGGCTTTCCAGCCGGACGATCGCGCGCTTGGCAACCAGGATCTGGCGGAACGGACCGGCTTGCCAAGGCCGACAGTCTCACGCTTCACCCATACGCTGCGCAGCCTCAACTATCTTGCCTATCACCCCGACACCGGGCGCTACAGCCTGACGCCGCGGGTCATGGAGATGGGGCGCGCGGCTTTCGTGGCCACCGAAATCCGCGACATTGCTTGTCCCGTGATGGAAACCCTGGCCGAACTGGGGCCGTTTTCAGTGGCGCTGGGCGTCCCAAGCGGGTTGAATATCCGGTATCTGGAACTGCGGCGGCGGCCCGAGGCCATCGTTCTCAATCTGGATGCCGGCGCCCTAGTGCCAATGCTGCAAACGGCCATCGGAAGAGCCTATCTCGCCAGTCTCACCTCAATACAACGGCAGGATCTTCTGGCCCGACTCGCGGAAAACGACCCCGACCTGTTTGCCGCGCAGGAAGGCAGCGTGAAAGCCGAAATTGCCGCTTGTGACAAGCAGGGCTTCGCCTGCTCGTTTGGAGGCTGGTGGCCGGAGTTGAGTGCCGTGGCGACCGTCATCCGGTTCGTCGACGACGGAGACCCTCTGCTTTTATCCATTTCCGGCCTGTCCTCGGTCCTCACGGCCGAACGCCTCAAGGGAGAATATGCGGCGGCGCTTTTGAACTCGGCGCAAGTGATCGAGAGCCGTATGCGCAGAGCCTTTCACCGGTAGGTCTGGCGATTGAAGTTCCGATCTGAGTCACTCACTTGAATTTCGCTATGCGGACAAATGTTTTAAAAATACTTGACCCGACCGATCTCCTGAATGATAAAGACCTCAACGATGAGCCTGGAGGAGATGTAAATGGCTGGGAGCGCTCAAGGGGCGGCCGAGGGAGCGGCGGACCTTTCCGACGAAACAAATGACAAAAGCGATCTCTTTGACCGGCTCACAGGCCTGATGGCGCCCCGCAGTGTTGCGGTGATCGGCGCCAGCGCCAACGCGCAAGGCTGGAGCGGTGGAGCGGTCCCCGTTTTGCGGCGCCTTGGCTACAGAGGCAAGATTTTTCCGGTAAACCCGAAATACGAGGAGCTGAACGGGTTGCGCTGCTATCCTTCAGTATCCGCGATCCCCGAACCGGTCGATGCCGCCCTGATGTTCGTACCACAGCGGGTCCTGCCGGGCATTCTTGAGGAATGCGGTCAGAAGGGCGTACGCGGCGCTGTCATCCTGGCGTCCGGTTTTTCCGAAACCGGCGAAGAAGGCAGAAAGCTGGAGGAAACGCTGCGCGAGGTCGCCAACCGCAATCGGATCGCGATCTGCGGACCCAATTGCCTCGGCCTTGCCAATCTGGACAGCGGCTTCATGGGCCTGACGGCCGCAACCTTCCCGGAAGACATGTCGGCGGGTCATACGGCCCTGATTTCCCAGAGCGGTCAGCTTTTGATGGTGATGCTGTCGCGGGCGCACGACCAGGGCGTTCACATGCGCTATCTGGTCTCGACCGGCAACGAACTGAACGTCGAGGCCGCCGATTACGCCCGATGGGCTTTGGAGGATCCGGAGATCAGGTCGGTCTGCATGGCCCTGGAAGGCCTGCGCAGCCCGGACCGTTTCCTTGACCTGGCCAAGCGGGCGCGGGAAGTGGAAAAGCCCCTGATCGTTCTGAAGCTGGGCCGCAGCCAGAGGGCCGCGCGCACCGCGCTTGCTCACACCGGCAAGATGGCCGGCGCTTTCCGGACCTATGAGGCCGTCTTCCGGCAAAACAACATTGTCTCGGTCGACGATCCGCTGGAGCTCGCGGATGTTGCCGCGCTGTTCGAGAAATGCCCCGCGCCGCACGGTGAGCGCATTTCCGTGGTCACCTTCTCCGGCGGCTGGAGCGGCGTCATGGCCGACCAGTCGGAGGCACTCGGATTGCCGATGGCGGATTTCACCGGGGAGACCGTTGAGAAGCTGAGGCCGCTGCTCGATTTCACGCCGCCGGTCAACCCGCTCGATCTCTCCGGCAACGTCAACAATCATCCCGAACGCTGGGGTGCGGCCCTCGAGGCGGTTCTGGCGGATGCAAACACCGACATCATGGTCGTCTTCATTCATCAGGTGCGCGAAGCCTGGCGCGGACGGCTGATCGAGCCGGTTCTGGAACTTGCCAAGACCGCCGGCAAACCGATCGTGATCGTCTACGACGGCGGCAAGATCGTAGAGCCCGGCTGGGATTTCCTGGCCGCCGACAAGTCGCTGCCGATCTATCGCGGCAGCCAGCAAATGCTGAAGGCACTGAAGCGCTTCGTGGAGTACCACAAACGCAAGTCAGCCTCACAAGGCGACAGTGACTGGAAACTGCTGGACATCGAGGCCGGTGCGGACGAGACGGTGGAGAAGCTGCTTGCAGCGTCAGGGCGCAGCCTTTCCGAACACGCGGCCAAGGAAGCCCTGAAGTCCTACGGCCTGCCAATGGTCGGCGAGACGCTGGTCCGGATCGAGGCCGACGCCCTGTCGGCCGCCGAGGAAATCGGATACCCGGTCGTCATGAAGGGACTGGCCGATGGCATGGAGCACAAGAGCGAAGCCGGTCTGGTGCGGCTCAACCTTGCCGATGCCGACGCGGTTCGTACCGCCTTCGCCGATCTGAGCGGAAAAATCGACGGCTACAAACTCGGGGATGCGCCTGCCGCCTGCCTTGTCCAGAAGATGGTCACAGGCGGCGTGGAAGCGATCCTCGGCATGCAGAACGATCCCGATTTCGGACCGATGATCCTTCTGGGTGTGGGTGGTGTCATGACCGAGCTGATGAACGATGTCGCCCTCCGCCGCGCTCCGTTGAGCCAGGCGGATGTCGCCGAGATGATTGACGAAACCCGTCTGAGTCAGCTTCTGGAAGGCTATCGCGGCGCCGAGCGTGCCGATCGCGCGGCGCTTGAAGAGGCCGTGCTGCGTCTGTCGGCCTTCGCGGTCGCCCATGCCGACAGCATCGACAGCATCGACATCAACCCGCTGATTGTCCTGCCGCAAGGCGAGGGCTGCATCGCCGTGGATGCGCTGATCATCAAGCCGGAGAACCAGGCATGACGGACCTGCTGAACAGCCCCGGGGATCAGGCCTTCCGTGAAGAGATCCGGGAATACGTTGCCGGCGAGCTTCATCCCGACACCCGCGCCAGGGTTTCGCGCGGTGCGCCGCTGACCCGCGAGGATTTTTCACGCTGGCAGAAAAGCCTCCACGCGAAGGGCTGGGTCGCACCGGCCTGGCCGAAGGAGCATGGCGGACCGGGCTGGACCGCGCGCCAGCGCATTATCGCCGATGAGGAGATGTTCCGCCTGCACACCCCTCCGCTGCCGGGCTTCGGGTTGAAGATGATCGGACCGATCCTGATCCAGTTCGGCGCGCTCGAGCAACAGCAGCGGTTCCTGCCGCGTATCCTGTCGGGTGAGGACTGGTGGTGCCAGGGCTTTTCCGAGTCCGGTGCCGGCTCCGACCTCGCGTCGTTGAAGACCAGGGCGGTGCGTACGGACGGCGGCTGGCTCGTGTCCGGTTCGAAGACCTGGACGACCTACGCCCAATACGCCAACTGGATCTTCTGTCTCGTGCGGACCGATCCGGACGTGAAGAAGCAGGAAGGCATCTCCATGATGCTGATCGACATGTCCCTGCCTGGCGTCTCCCGCCGTCCGATCCGGCTGATAGACGGAACAGAGGAGGTGAACGAGATCTTCCTCGATCAGGTGTACGTACCTGATGACCTTGTTGTCGGCGAAATCAACAAGGGCTGGACCTACGCCAAGGCGCTTCTGGAACATGAGCGCTTCGGCATCGGTGGTATAGGCCGCTCGAAGCAACTCCTTGCAAGAGTGCGCGAGGCCGCGGATGCCTCCGGCCGCGCGGGGGAACCGGAGATCGCCAATGCGCTCGATACCCTGGAAATCGACATCATGGCTATCGAAGCGACCACGCTGCGCCTGCTCGCAGCTGTCGAGGCGGGTGTGAAGATCGGCGCGGAGACCTCCCTGCTGAAGGTGCGGGGAACGGAAATCCAGCAGGCGCTCACCGAGGTGATGCTTGATATCGCCGGTCCGGCCGCCCTAGCGGCGCGTGATAGCGCGGGAGTGCAAGAGCCGTTCGAGAACGCCGTCTATCAGTTCCTTAACTGGCGCAAGCTTTCGATCTACGGCGGCAGCAATGAAATCCAGCGCAGCATCCTGGCGACCCAGGTCCTGGGCCTCAAATAAGCGGAGCGTTTCATGATTGATTTCAAACTGCCCGATGAGGAAACGCTGCTGCTGAAAGCAACGGCGGAGCGGTTCATAGCGGATCATTACGAGTTGGCGCTGCGGAATGAAATGCTTACCGCTTCCGCCGGCCAGTTGCCTGCCCACTGGGGCGAAATGGCCGAACTCGGTTGGCTCGCAGCTCCTGTGAGTGAGGAGGCCGGTGGACTTGGTCTGACGCCCAGGCAGGTGGTTCCATTCATGAGCGTGTTGGGCGCGGGCCTTGTTCTGGAGCCGATTGGCCCCGTGGTCATGCATTGCGCGCCGACGCTCGCCAGAGCGCTGCCATCTGACAAGGCCGCGGCTGCGCTGGCGCCCGTTCTGGCCGGTGAAAGCATCGAATTGATCGCGGCCGGTCCCGCCAATGCCCCTATCCGGGCTACGCGTGAGGGCGATGACCTCGTGTTGACAGGTTCCGTGCCCCTGCTGATCGGCGGCGCGCAGGCTGCGGCCTTCTGGGTCGTGGCGGAATGCGAGGGCGCGCCCCTACTTGTCAGGGTTCCCGCCGGTGAAGCTTCGGTCGAAGCGTATCGCGTGGTCGATGGGCAATCGGCCGCCAGGGTTTCCTTCAAAGGCGTCCGCCGCGCGGCGCCGGAAGCCATTGCCGGATGCGAAGAGGCCCTTGCCTACGGCAATGATCTGGCGATGGTTGGCAAACTGGCGGAACTGGCCGGTCTGATCGACCGGCTTTACCGCGAGACTCTCGAATACATGAAGCTGCGCGAGCAGTTCGGGCGTCCGATCGGCCGCTTCCAGGTCATTCAACACCGGATGGCGGACATGTTCATCAAGCGGGAGGAAGCGCAGTCCATGGTGTTCTTGGCCGCTGAGGCGATGGCAAGCGACGATACGGCCTTCCGCTCGAAGCTTGTCTGCGCGGCACAGGTCAAGATCTACGACAATGCGCGCGCCGTGCTGCGCGATGCGGTCCAGCTCCATGGCGGCATGGGGGTCACCGATGAACTTCCGGTGGGCCATATGGTCAAACGGTTGTTGCTGCTCACCCGGCTCGACGGTGGCCGGATGGCCGGTCTCCGGCGTTTTCGCGCGGCGGCCTGACAGAGTTTAAGAAGCTCTTCCCAGAGAGAACCGTGACTTGCCGGGGCGTCCGCCCCGGCTTTTTTTGTTCAAAGGGTCATGCCGCCGTCGACGACCAGAACGTGACCGGTCACCATGGCGGCCCCGGCGCAGAGATAAAGCACCGCCTCGGCGATATCCTCGGGAGAGGACCGGCGTTTCAGAACCGCCTGATCCCGGGCCCACTGCTTGCGCTCCTCCGGCCAGTCCTCCGTCCAGGGGGTTTTCGTCTGTCCCGGCGCCACCGCGTTGACCCGGACCTCGGGCGCGAGCCCGCGCGCCAGACTGCGGGTCAGGCTCACCAGTCCGGATTTGCTTGCCGCATAGGCGATTGAGCTGCCCTGCTGCCCGATGCCGGCGATCGATGCCATGTTGACGATCGCGCCCCGGCTTTCCTTCAGGGCTCCGGCTGCCGCATGGGCGCATCTGAACGGGCCGATCAGGTTGGTTCCCAGAAGGAGCCGCCAGAAATCCTCTGTCATCTTGTCGAGTTCGGAAGGCGGGATCTTGTCATGGGTGCCGGCGGTGCCGGCATTGTTGATCAGATAGTCCAGCCCGCTCATTTGCGCGACGGCGGCCGTGACCATGGCTTCGGCGTTGCCCGGAACAGAGACGTTGCCGGGTGCGGAGAGGACCTTGAGCCCCTTTTCCGTGAGCTCGGCCACCTTCGCCGGACCGATCGGGTCGTCCTCCAGATGGTTGATGGCAACCGTTGCGCCCATCTCCGCCATCATTGTCGCGCAGGCAAGCCCGATGCCCGAGGCACCGCCCGTCACCAAAGCGCGTTTTCCTGTCAGATCAGCATGGATCATTGTTCCTCCCCCATGAGTGCTTGAAGTTGTGTCTTGAGCCGCAGAAGTCGTAGATCGCGTTCCTGGAACAGCTCTTCGGCGGACGCGCCGCCGTAGTCGTAGAAACCGGCGCCAGAGCGGACACCGCCGCGCCCGGCCTCGATCAACCGGTCGAGGACCGGACTTTCGCCCGTGTTCCGGGGCGGCTGATAGGTGCCGCCGGCGATACCGTTGCGCACCATTTCCAGTCCGGTGTAATCCATCTTGCGCATGTGCCCGAGAACGGCGAGGCGTTCGGTCAAACCGTGGCGGATCGAAAAATCGATGTCTTGCGCCGAAACGCCGAATTCGTCGATCATGCGCAGGCATTCGAGATTAAGCGCAGCCTGCAACCGGTTGGCGATGTAGCCGGGCACAAGATGCTTGAACACCTGCGGCGCCTTGCCGAAGCCTTCGTAAAGCGCCTTCAGCGCCGGGATGATCTCTTCATCCGTGTGAGGTCCCGGAGCGAGGTCGACAAGGTCGACGATGTAGGGCGGAGTGTACCAATGCGCGATCGCCGCACGAGCTTGCCGGGCCTCCGGGATCAGCGGGAAGATGTCGAGATAGGACGTGTTGCTGGCGAGGATGGCCATGGCTGGCGCGAACCGGTCGATTTCGGCGAAGACGCCCCGTTTTATTCCGGCCTTCTCGACAACGGCCTCAACGATCAGGTCCGCGTCCCGGACAGCCTCGGCCAGTGTCCCGGCTGGAGCGATCCTGCCGAGTGCATCGTGTTCTTGTCCTGCCGTGATTGCCTCCGCCTCACGAAGTGTGGCGCAGGCAGCCCGGATCATTGCAGGTGCGCCGTTCAGCACATCCGGGTTGCTGTCGAATAGATTTACCCGGCAGCCGCCCAAGGCGTGAACGAGGGCCAGCGCATGGCCCATGGTGCCCGCACCGATTACGGCAACGCGCTGGATCTCCAATGTCTTCCTCCCATGATGTTATTCCCTCAAACGGTCTCCCGCAGGATCAGCTTGACCCCGAGATCCAGGTTGACGCTCGGCGTGTCCGGGGCTTCGAGCCTTTCCAGAACATGACGAACCACGGCCTCACCGATCGCGTTGTGCGGCGGCCGGATGGTGGTCAGCCGGGGATTTGTGTTGCGAGCGATGTCGAGATCGCCATAGCCCAGGATCTTGAGATCGCCGGGGATGGAAAGGCCTATCCGGTCAGCCTCGAACATGGCGCCGACGGCGAGCATGTCTCCGGAAAAGGCAATGGCGGAGGTCTCCGGCTGCTGCCCCAGGACACGTTTAAGAGCAGATCCGCCTTCGCCCAGCTCGCGGTTATTCGCGGTGACAATCAAGGGTTCGAACCTCGTGAGGTGCAGGAATTCCTGCCTGAACCCTTCCGCCCTCGCCCGGGCGCGATCATCCTTGTCCAGGATCGCACCGACGAACGCCGCCTTGGCGATGCCCTGTTCGGCGAAAAACCGCGCGGCCAGTTTACCGGCGGCCCGGTTGGAAAAGCCGATGCCGGAATCGAGCGGGCGCTCACCGTGATCCCACATCTCCACGACCGGGCAGGCTGATGAGGACAGGGTGTTGAGGGTATTCCTCGTGTGGGCACGTCCGGTCACGACCAGGGCGGAGGGGTTCCAGCTGGCAAAGGCCGCGACGATCCGCTCCTCGCGGTCCGTGTCGTATCCGTGCTGACCGATCATCAACTGGTAGCCCTTGGCCTCGAACAGCGTGGTCATCTGTTCCAGCGTGCCCGCGAAGAAGGAATTGGTCAGGCTGGGAACGATAACGCCGATCAGGGGCGTGCGCGCTCCCGCGAGGCTGCCGGCGATCCGGTTGGGCGCATAACCGAGCCGCCGCGACACCTCCTCGATGCGCGTGCGCAGTTTCGGTGACACGGCCTCAGGTGTCCGCAGCGCCCGCGAAACGGTGGCGAGCGAGACGCCGGCGACCTTGGCGACCTCTTCCATCCGGACCTTCCGGGGCGGAGTGTGTGTCTTTTCCTGTTGGGGCACGCGCGATCGGCCTTCCAGTTGCCTGAGCATGTTCAGGTGAACATATGGCCTGTACAAATTTTCTGCAAGCGATTTCAAAATTGAATTGGAATTTGATTTCAAAAATGAAAAATTAATTGAAAACAGGGGAGAAATGTGAAATCAACCCAAATGAAAGCGCTTACATAAATTACACAGATCGGGAGGTCCCGCATGACAAAGAACCGTTCAGCGCCCAAGAATGGCGCGCGCTATATCGCCGAATCCTTCAAGCAACTGGGGGTCAGCCATGTTTTCTTCATGGACGCGATCTTGCGGCCGACGCTTGTCGAAATGGAGGAGTTGGGGATCAAGCGTATCCTCACGCACTCCGAGAAGTCCGCGGCTTATATGGCCGATGGCTATGCGCGGGTGAGTGGCCGCGTGGGCGTCTGCATGGCGCAGTCGGTCGGCGCGGCCAATCTCGCGGCCGGTCTGCAGGATGCCTATCTTCACCGCGCGCCGGTCGTGGCGCTGACGGGCCGCAAGGAACCGATGCTGCGCTATCGCAACGCCTATCAGGAAGTACCCCATACGCCGCTTTACGCCTCCGTGACCAAGGCCTCGATGGACGTGGCCGAGGCGCGCGAACTGCCTCATCTGCTGGCTCAGGCTTTCCGCCAGGCCACTGACTGTTCGCCCCGTCCGGTGCATCTCGACCTGAATGGCCTCGGAGGCGAGATCATCGAGAAGGGCGAAGTGACAAATCCGAACCTTCCCCCCGCCGCGCTGGGCCGTCTACCCGTGGATCGTCCTCTGGCGACGCCGCGTGCGATCGCGGAGGCTGCCAGCCGTCTTTCGCAATCCGAGCGGCCGGTGCTGGTGGTCGGCACGGGAGCCATCCAAGCCGAGGCTTATGAGGAAGTGCTTGCCTTCGCGGAACAACTGAACATTCCGGTGGCAACCTCTCTGGGTGGACGGACAATTATCCCGACAACCCATCCACGTCACATCGGTACAGTCGGCACCTATTCGGCCCCTCCCGGAAACCGGCTGGTCCATGAGGCTGATCTGGTCATTTTCGTTGGGTGTCATGCCGGCGATCAGCCGACCAACAACTACAAGGTTCCGGCCCAGGGAACGCCGATCGTCCAGATCGATCTCGATGGTCAGGAAATCGGCCGGAACTACCCGGATGTCACTGGTGTCTGGGGCTGTCCGCGCCAGGCGCTGGCGGACCTGGCCGAAAAAAACATTGCTCGTCCGGAGTGGTTGAACTGGGCCAACCACGTCGCCGAGGTTGTCGGCGCATGGCGGGCGGATATGGAACCGCTCAGCCAATCGAACGCCGCGCCGATCCGCGTCGAACGGCTGTGCCGGGAAATCTCCGAAGCGCTTCCCAAGAACGGGGTTCTGGTCGCGGACACGGGCTATTCCGGCATCTGGACGGCGACAATGCTCGATCTGCCGCATGCGGGTCAGAGCTACCTGCGCGCGGCCGGTTCCCTGGGGTGGGCTTTTCCGGCAGCGCTCGGGGCACAGTGCGGCGCACCGGACCGTCCGGTGGTCTGCTTCTCAGGCGATGGTGCCTTCTACTATCATCTGACGGAGCTGGAGACCCAGAAACGCTGGAACCTCCCGGTCGTGACCGTCATCAACAACAATTCCGGATTCGGCCAGGGCACACCCAAGGTGGCCTCCTTCTACGCGGGACGCGAGGGTGGAAATCCGGCGGAGATCAACCGCTTCGGGCCGACGGATTTCGCCGCCGTGGCGCGCGATTTCGGTGTCGAGGGCATTCGCGTGGAGGACCAGGCTGAACTCGGTCCTGTCTTGAAAGACGCCATCGCGGCACGCAAGCCTGTCTTGATCGATGTGGTGACGGATATTCACCCGCGCGCGCCGGAAGCCTGGGAGCCATCGGCGGCCTGACTCATGCGTATCCGGCAAGTCAAAACGGGCTTGCCGTCCTGAAATGACACCCTTGGGCGTCAGGCCGGTCTATCCGGTCTGGCGCCTGCTGCTTTTAATGCGCTTTCACCTGTCTGCCCTTGCGTCTTCAGTCGATTGATCATGTGTTTTCATCCCCTCGATTCTGAGAAAACGCCGCCTCATTCTCCGTTGCAACCGGTTTTCACACGTGTAGGCAGTGGAATACGGGATTGCCGATATCGCTTGCAATACTTTTTGAAATAGTGTTTTAAAAATAGAAATTCGCATCGGCGGAGGGCAAGCGACAGGGTTTGCCGAAAGAAACCAAAGAGGCTTTGCGTTGATGAAGATCGGCGGGAGGAGGCCGCTGAATCCTGGTGGTATGCGAGGTAGGAAATGACCCCTTCGACGGAAAAGATCTTCATTACGGGCGCGACGGGGTTTCTCGGTTCCTGGATCATTTCAAGGCTGATCGACCGGGGTATCCAGGTGGTCGCGACGGATATCAGCGACGATCACCGCCGGCTGGAACTCCTGAAACCCGATCTGCCCAGGGACCTGATCGATTTCCGTATCTGCGATGTCAGGGATGCCGAGACGCTGAATACCCAGATCGCGGAGACGCGCCCGACTGGCATCATTCATCTGGCGGCCTTGCAGATCCCGCAGTGCCGGGCTAACCCGGCGCTCGGAGCGGCGATCAATATCGGCGGTCATATCAATATCTTCGAAGCTGCCGGCAAGCACGGCATCGACCGGATCATCTACACCAGTTCCATCGCGGCCAAGCCGCGCGGTAAGGCGAATGCACCTTCGAATTTCTACGGTGTGTTCAAGAAGACCGATGAGGAGATCGCCCGGATCTACTGGGAAGACCACAAGCTGCCAAGTCTGGGGCTAAGGCCGTATGTCGTTTTCGGTGTCGGTCGTGATGACGGGGAAACTTCAGCCATCACGAGGGCCATCGAGGCGGCTGCCCTTGGCAAATCTTATGAGATCCCTTTCACAACCCGCAGCTGTTTCCAGTATGCCGCCGACGTGGCGGATGTCTTCGTCCGTGCCGCCGTGTCGTCCTGGGATGGGGCCTTGCTGTCGGATGTCACGGATACCGTTCATTCCACAGACGATGTTGTCGCCGCGATCAAAGAGGTCGTTCCCCAAGCGGCGGTGAGTTGCGCGGACATCCTTCGCGTCTCGCCGAGTGACGGGTTCGATACCTCCGCGCTCAAAGAGATCATCGGTGATTTCCAGGAACGGCCCCTGGTCGAGGGGATCCGGGAAACCGTCAATCTTTACTGTGAGATCGCGGAACGGCACTGCCTGTCAGATGTCTAGGCTGTGTGGACGACTTGGAGGCGCATTTCGTGAAAAAAGAGGCGAGAGATGACGGGGAAAGAACCGCGGAGCGTATCGGCGGGATTTTTTCGCGTCAGATCGAAGCCTCTTGTCTCACCCGAAGGTCCGGGAGTTGCATCTCCAATTCGTCCACACGGCCCAGGTTTTCAGGGAATTGACCGCCGTTTCATGATTTCCGCTTGTGGAGACCGGACTGTTTTCGCTATTCCCCATAGGTGAGAGTTTGTGTGTTGATGATTTCCAACTAGCGCTGGACAGGTGTCGAATTGGTCAAACGGAAAGCTGCCCCCTCTGAAGACAGCGGGGAGAAAGACTACAGGGTCAATTCAGGACTGGCTCGAGGATTGTCCGTTCTCAAGGCTTTCGGACCGGACAATCGTCCCGTCGGCAATGCGGAGATCGCGGCGCGCGTGAAACTGCCCAAGGCCACCGTTTCACGGCTGACCTTCACGCTGACCGAGCTCGGATATCTCAACTACGATGAAGGCACCGGCCGTTATTCGCTCGGGCCTGAGGTTCTGACGCTCGGCTATGACGTTCTGGCGCAGATGGAAATCCGCGACATCGCCCGTCCCTACATGCAGGAACTGGCGGAATATGCCGATGCCAGCGTTTATCTCGGCACTCCGAGCGGCATCGAAATCATTTATATCGAAGCCTGCCGGACGCCGGCGTCCATGGCGATCCGGCTGGGTGTCGGCTCGCGCATTCCGATGATCAGCACCGGCATGGGCCGCGCCTTTCTCGCCGCGCTGCCGGGTCCCGAGCGGGAAGAGCGCCTGGCGTTGATCCGCCAGGGATATAGCGATGAGCAATGGCCCGCGATCGAAGAATCGGCGCGCAAAGCCATCGCCTTTGCCACAGAAAACGGTTTCGCGCTCAGTGGTGGCGACTGGATCGCAGAGGCCAATTCCGCCGGAGCCGCCGTCTGTCGTGCCGACGGCTATCCGGTCTATGCGGTCAATGTTGGCGGGCTGCGGTCGATCATCACCACGGACCGGCTCATGAACGATCTCGCCCCACGTCTTTTGGGCGTCACCCGCAAGATCGAAATGGTCGCCCGGGGCATGCTCTAGCGGATCGAGTTTGACATTTGATACGCGTTTTCTTTTTGGCTCGTGCTCAAATGTTGGAATCAAACCACTAGGCCACGGATAACGCTACCGCCGCGACAGGTTTCGCCCTGCCTTTTGGCAGGACCGAAGGCATGCGTTCCGTCTTGCCTCTCAGCTCCCCTTCGCCTGAATCTCTACACCTCTTAAAGCGTTTTGCGCTTCAAGCATCTCTCATTCAGCTCGAATTTCCCGCATCCGCACAGGGGCTTCTTTCGCCTGCCCGGGAGATTTTCATTCAATTTAAAAATGCTTATTGTAAAATCTAATTGCGTATAGCAGAATTAATTGATGGCAATAACAAGCATTGACGGGCCCCTGCTGGCCTGTGAAGTTGGAGGAAACTGGAATGAGAACGAATGAAGGCGTGATCTCGACGTTCATCGAGGCAGGCATCACGCGTGGCTTTACGCTGCCCGGTCTCGGCATCACCTGGTCGCTGCCGGCCTTTCACGACCGCCAGTCCGAATTTGATCTTGTCCTGGCGCGCACCGAGCAGTCGGCTTCGGTCATGGCCCAGGTGGCGGGCAAACTGACGGGCAAGCCCGGCCTTCTGATGGCACAGGGTCCTTTCGCGACAACGACCGGCGCCTTCGGCATTCTGGAAGCCTATTTCTCCTCCTCGCCCATGGTGATCATGACAGACACCTCCTGCTACGACGGCTTCGCCCAGCAGGGTGTCTATCAGACGATGACGGGAGACTACGGTGCGGGTGACGCGTTCGCCGTCCTCAAGACCATGACCAAATACGCAACCCTCGCGACGACGCCGGCCGAGGCGATTTACGGAACGCAAATGGCCATAAAGCATGCCATGACCCCGCGCCAGGGACCGGCAGCGATGATCATGCGCACCAACATCATCAAGCAGGAAGTACCCGACGATCTGCGCGCGAAGCTTTATCCGACCGAAGGTTATCTGCGTTACACGCCGATGGTCCCGGACTGGGCCGCCCTGGAAAAAATCGTCACGGCGCTGGCAAGCGCCAAGTCTCCGGTGATCATTGCGGGCAACGGCATCTACATGAGCCGGTCGGGCGAGAAGCTGCAGGAGTACGCCAGCCGTGAAGGGATCGCGGTAACGTCCAGCTATCACGGCAAGGGCACGATCGACGAAACCTCGGACATCGCCGTCGGCATGATGGGCACCTGGGCTTCCGCGGCCGCCAACCGCATGGTGCAGGCAGCCGATGTGATCCTGGTTCTCGGCTGCAGCCTCGGCGCGGAATACACCCGGTTCCGGGATGAGAAAATGCTCCGCCCCGGCGACCAGACCATAATCCAGGTGGACATCGACCCTCTGCACGCGGGCTGGGTTCTGCCGGTGGATCAGGCCGTCACCGCTGACGTCTCCGACGTTCTCGACTATCTGCTGACCAAGCCCGCGCAGGATGCGATCACAATCAGCAGGCGCAAGGCCCGGATCGCCCAGATCAAGGCGGACAACGACTACGGTGTTCTGCCGGAATACAAGACACGTCCCGGTACCGTGCATTACGCGGACATCATGCGGGCGCTCGGCGATTTCCTCACCAAAGACGATCTCCTGACACTCGATGCGGGCACCAACCGGATCTGGGCCACCTCGCGTCTGCCGCTCCGCCATCCGCATCAACTGGTGGCACCCGGCGGAATCGGCGGAATGGGCTGGAGTACGCCGGCGGCGACCGGCGCCAAGGTGGTGTGTCCGGAAAAACGGGTCACCGGCCTGGTCGGTGACGGCGGCTTCGTCATGACGATGGATGCGATCGCCACGGCGGCGGAACGCGGTCTCGACGTGGTCTATGTTGTCGCCAACAACGCCGGTCTCGGCATGGTGCGCGACAACCTTGGGAATCAGGCCATCGGCGTTGATTTCAACGATCACGATTTCACCAAGGTGGCCGAGGGCCTCGGTGGCTCCGGCGTTACAGTCACCGAGGCGGATCAGATCGGCGATGCCTTGCGCGAGGCTCACAGCCGCGGCGGCCCGGTGGTCGTCGACGTCAAGGTAGACCCGGCCGCAAGCCATCGCGACTGTTCGGATTACGCCGATCTTCCCGATATTGGTGGGCGGGCTTGACGGCCTTTCACCCCTCGAGAGATGGCGGATTGCGGGTGACACGGCCATGCTGCTGCTGTAAACGGCAATCATGAGTGACAATCCTCCGAAAGAGCCTGTGAAACGCCGCCGGGGAAGGCCGCGTCAGGGAACTGACGCGGGCGACTTCAATGACGACCGCCCTTTCGTAAGTTCACTCGCCCGGGGGATGTCGATCCTGCGCGCCTTTCGGGCCGAGGACCGGATGCTCGGAACCCAGGTCCTGGCCGAACGCACCGGCCTGCACAAGACGACGGTGTCGCGCCTTCTGGGCACCCTCACCAAGCTCGGTTATCTGCGCTACATGCCTGAGTACGGCAAATACGCCGTTTCGAACCAGGTACTGACGCTCGGCTTCGCGGTCATGGGCCGGTTCGGCTTCGGCGAACTGGTGCGCAGGCGGATGGAAGAGATTGCGGCCCAGGGCGATTGCGTTGTTGCTCTGAGCGTGCGCGACAAATTGGACATGATGTTCGTTGAACTGATCCGCGAGCCCACCGCAATCTATCTGTCGCTGAATGTCGGCTCGCGGATTCCCCTGGCGGAATCCGCTCCAGGTCGAGCTTATCTCTTCGCTGCGCCGGAAAAGGAACGCGATGCCGTCTTGACGGAACTCGCGCAGTATCACGGCGAGGCCTGGTCGAATGGCAAGGAAGCGGCGCTCATGTCGGCTCTTGAGCGTATGCGGCGGCAGGGCCACTCGGATTCCTTCGGGGAATGGAAACCCGATCACAACGCCATCGGAATTCCCTTGTACGATCCCTTGACCGGGGACATTTACACACTCAGCGTCGGGGGCAACGCCTCCATTTTGTCTCCTGAAAGGCTGCGCCGGGAGCACTTGCCGAAATTGCTGAGCGCCACGCAGGATATCGCGGCCCTCGGTGGCGGATCTCTTTGACGATACGCTCTGACGACTGACGGCGCCACAACCTTCATATTCCATTGCAGATCAAGGGCTTCCGCTAACGGAACGGCGGAGTTTTTGGCTTGCGCATTTTTCTAATAATAATATATTGCGGAATTAAAGTCCGATATATACAATTACCAAAAGGCGACGCGAGCCGTCGGAATTTGGCTTGGGAGGGCCGCTGATCGTGAAAAACCTGGAGGGAAAGACCACTCTCGTTTCCGGCGCGGCGGACGGCCTCGGAGAGGCTATTGCCGCGCGTCTGGCCTCGGAAGGCGCGCGTGTCGCGGTTCTTGACCGCAGCGCCGAGGCGATCGAGCGCTCGTCATCACGTCCCGAAATGTCGGGCGTGCATTTCGAACAGGTGGACCTCTCCGATGCCGATCGGATCACCGCCGCGATGACGCGGCTTCAAGAGGCCGGTTTTGCTTTCGATATCCTGATCAACAACGCTGGCGGTTCGCTCCACACGCCGCGTGCCTTCGTCGAGGAAACCGATGAGGACTGGGCGCGGGTCATGGACCTCAACGTGACGGCCGCGGTCCGTCTGACACGTGCAGTCATCCCGGGCATGGTCGAACGTGGTTATGGCCGCATCATCAATCTGGGTTCCAAAGCCGGGCGATACGGCAGCCTGTTTACCGGCGCCAACTATGTTGCCGCCAAGGGCGCGGTGCAATCCATGACCCTGCAGCTCGCCCAGGAATTCGGACCGCACGGGGTTACCTGCAACGCGGTCTGCCCAGGCGCGATCCTGACGCCACGGGTCGAGCGGCTATTGAGCGAGCGGCAGTCTCCGGAAGAACGGGCCGGCGTGCTGGCGTCCATCCCGGTGCGCCGCCACGGCCGGGTTGAGGATGTGGCGGCTGCGGTCGCGTTTTTCGCCTCTGACGAGGCAGGTTTCATCACCGGACAATTGCTTGACGTGAATGGCGGACAGGGGATGGCATCATGATCTAGACCCTACACGCGTCGCGTCTTCGTGCCGCCGGGCCGGGTGAAAATCGATCCTCAAGTTCCGGTGGCGTGACTTTCCCGTACATCCAAAAAGAAACCAGGCGAATGAATGGCTCGCCTGGAAAGGATTGCGTGTGCCTGCAGGGCTCCGGCCGGCGGGCTGATCCCTTTCTGCCGCCGAGGCGGCCCATATGACTGACAGGAGTTCCAGCCATGCAGATGACCACCGAAGAAGCCTTTGTGAAAACACTGCAGCGCCACGGCATCGAACATGCCTTCGGCATCATCGGTTCGGCGTTCATGCCGATCTCGGATCTGTTCCCCAGGGCAGGCATCGCCTTCTGGGACTGCGCCCATGAAGGCTCCGGCGGGATGATGGCGGACGGTTACACGCGCGCCACCGGCAAGATGTCGATGATGATCGCCCAGAACGGCCCCGGCATCACCAATTTCGTCACCGCCGTGAAGACAGCGTACTGGAACCACACGCCACTGCTTCTGGTCACTCCCCAGGCGGCGAACAAGTCAATTGGGCAGGGCGGCTTTCAGGAAGTCGAGCAGATGGCCCTGTTCCGCGACATGGTCGCCTATCAGGAGGAAGTGCGCGATCCAACGCGTGTCGCCGAGGTCCTGACCCGTGTGATCGCCAAGGCCAGGCAGGCATCTGCGCCGGCGCAGATCAACATGCCGCGCGATTTCTGGACGCAAGTCGTGGATGTCGAAATTCCGGACCCGATCCTCTTCGAGCGGTCCTCCGGTGGTGAAACTTCCGTGACCGAAGCGGCCCGCCTTCTGAGCGAGGCCACGAACCCGGTGATCCTGAACGGCGCCGGAGTGGTTCTGGCCGAGGGCGGTATTGCCGCTTCCATGGAACTGGCCGAACGGCTCGATGCGCCTGTCTGCGTCGGTTATCAGCACAACGACGCTTTTCCGGGATCGCATCCGCTGTTTGCCGGTCCGCTCGGCTATAACGGCTCCAAGGCCGCCATGGAGCTTATCAGGGAAGCCGATGTTGTGCTGGCGTTGGGCACCCGCCTCAATCCATTCTCGACCCTGCCGGGCTACGGCATGGAATACTGGCCGGCGAACGCGAAGATCATCCAAGTCGATATCAATCCGGACCGCATCGGCCTGACCAAGAAAATCTCCGTCGGCATCGTTGGTGACGCCACAAGGGTGGCCAGGGGCATCCTCACCCAACTGTCATCGAACGCCGGCGACGCGGGCCGGTCGGAGCGCAAGGCACGCATCGCCGAGACCAAGAGCCGCTGGGCGCAGCAGCTGACCTCGATGGATCACGAAAACGACGATCCGGGCACGACCTGGAACGAACGCGCCCGCGCGGACAAACCCAAGTGGATGAGCCCGCGTATGGCCTGGCGCGCGATCCAGGCAGGTCTGCCGAGGGAAGCGATCATTTCTTCCGACATCGGCAACAACTGCGCTATCGGCAACGCCTATCCGAGCTTCGATACCGGCCGGATGTACCTTGCACCCGGTCTGTTCGGTCCCTGTGGCTATGGTCTGCCCGCCGTTATCGGCGCCAAGATCGGCTGCCCCGGCACGCCCGTTGTTGGGTTTTCAGGCGACGGCGCCTTCGGCATCGCGGTCACGGAACTGACGGCCATCGGCCGCGAGGAATGGCCGGCCATCACCCAGGTTGTTTTCCGCAACTACCAATGGGGTGCGGAAAAGCGCAACTCGACCCTCTGGTACGACGACAACTTCGTCGGCACCGAGCTGGACGAGGGCGTCAGCTATGCCGCCATCGCCAATGCCTGCGGGCTGAAGGGCGTTGTGGCACGCACGATGGAGGAACTGACGGACGCCCTGGCACAAGCGGTCACCGACCAGATGGAAAACGGCGTGACCACCTTGATCGAGGCCCTGATCAACCAGGAGCTGGGAGAACCTTTCCGGCGCGACGCGATGAAGAAGCCCGTCAAAGTCGCCGGTATCAGCAAGGACGACATGTGCCCTCAAAAGGGCGTTGCCTGATCAGGACAGTCGGCCCGGCGGTTTCTTGCCGCCGGGCCCGTCCGCACGGGAGCACTTCATGACAAGCAAAGGCATTCGGCTGCCTGATATCCAGTCGCTGACAGCGGTCTTTCCCGGATTCGCGGTTTCAGTTCTGGCGGCTGCCACCGCGCAGTTTCTGTCAGAACACTACGGCGCTCCCGCCATGCTGATGGCATTGCTGCTCGGTCTGGCGCTGAATTTCCTCTCCGAACCAGGGACCAGAACCGCCAGGGGCGTTGAATTCACCGCGCGCAGCGTGTTGCGGATCGGGGTGGCGCTTCTGGGCGCGCGCATCAGTGTGGACCTGTTGATCCAGTTGGGAGGGCTGTCCGTGACCCTGGTCGTGACCGGGGTCGTCCTGACCATTCTCTTCGCCTTGCTGGCGAGCCGCTTTATCGGGTGCGGCTGGCGATTCGCGCTTCTGACCGGCGGATCGGTTGCCATCTGCGGGGCCTCGGCCGCGATGGCCATCGCGGCGGTTCTCCCGCGGCACGAGAAATCCGAACGCGATCTCGTCTTCACGGTTCTGTCCGTAACGGTGCTGTCGACAATCGCCATGGTGATCTACCCGATGCTGGCGCAGCTTTTTGAATTCGACGCCCATGATTCCGGCCTGTTTCTCGGCGGCACCATTCACGATGTGGCGCAGGTTGTGGGCGCGGGCTTCTCGATCAGTCCGGAAACGGGCGAAACCGCGACTTTGGTCAAGCTGATCCGGGTCTCGATGCTGGCGCCGGTGGTGCTGGTGTTCTCGCTGGTCATCCGTCAGGCCGGCCTTTCCGAAGCCCATCCCAAGGACCGGCCACCGCTGATGCCGCTGTTCGTGATCGGTTTTCTGGTGCTGGCGGCGCTCAATTCCGTCGGTCTGATCCCTGAGGTGCTGGCCGACTGGGTCGGGTCCTTGAGCCGCTGGGCCCTGCTCATCGCCGTCGCCGCGGTTGGCATCAAGACGTCCCTTGGCCGCATGGTTGAAGTCGGCGCGACCGCCATCGCTCTGGTGGTCGTCGAAACGCTGTTCCTCGGCATTTTCATCGTCGTCGGTCTCCATGTCCTGGTCTGACCGATGAGTTTCGCCCGACCCATTCATGGACGCCGCGCGGCAGCTCCGCGCTTCCCGGCGGATCTCCGCCCCGCTCATCGGGACAGGGCTGCGCGATGAAACCGCTCGACCGCATCCTGGCCGCCGCGCGGGCAAATCCGCGCCACATTATCCTGCCAGAGGGGGACAATCCTCTTGTGGCTGAGGCCGCTGCCCGTCTCGCCGCCGGCGGCCTCGCCCAGGTCACGCTGATGAACGGGCCCGATCTTGCCCAGGTTACGTCCCTTGTCCCCGCGGAGGCACCGGATCTGCCGGAACTTGGCGGTCATTGGCACAAAATGCGCGCCGCAAAAGGGATGACGGCGGAAAAGGCGCTTGAGGACATGCGCGACCCGATCCGGCAGGCCGCCATGCGGGTCCGGCTGGGCCAGGCGGACGGTACGGTGGGCGGGGCGGTTGCCACAACCGCGCAGACGGTACGCGCCGCACTGCAGATTATTGGCCGCGCTCCGGATGCCAAGATCGTTTCCAGCTTCTTCATCATGTTGTCTTGCGGCCCCGACGCGCCGATCAAGGGCGGCATGATCTTTGCCGATTGCGGCCTTGTGATTGAGCCCAATGCCGCGGAACTTGCCACCATAGCGCTTTCCGCCGCGCAATCCTGCCGGCGGTTGCTGCATGAAACGCCCCGGGTCGCGCTTCTGTCGTTTTCCACCGCTGGGTCGGCGCGCCACCACAGTCTGAATAAGATCCATGACGCGCTGGACCTGATCCACGCGGCGGAGCCCGATCTGGAAGTTGACGGTGAGATGCAGTTTGACGCCGCCCTCGACGATGCGGTCCGCGCAAAGAAAGCACCGGGCAGCCGTCTGTCCAGGCGCTCCAACGTCTTCATCTTTCCCGACCTGGCCTCGGGAAACATTGGCTACAAGATCGCCCAGCGACTGGGGGGGCTGATCGCTATCGGTCCGATTCTTCAAGGCCTTTCCAGACCCGCCAACGACCTGTCCCGCGGCTGCTCCGTGGACGACATTATCGCTACAACCGCCGTGACCGCCGTGCAGGCAGCTTCCCGCGGCGACAAACCTGATTGAGGAAAATGCCTGATGACAAGCACTTTGAAGCTGACTGACCCGTCGCTGCTGGAAACCCGCGCCTACGTGAACGGAGAATGGGTTGAAGCCGGCAAGACCTTTGCCGTTCATAATCCGGCTACCGGCGAACAGATCGCCGAGGTGGCGGACCTGGGGATCGCCGACGCAGCCGGAGCAATCGACGCAGCCTATGCGGCGAAACCCGCCTGGGCGGTGCTGACCGGCAAGGAACGCGGCGCGCTCCTGCGTCGTTGGTACGACCTGATGATCGGAAACGCCGATGACCTGGCAAGGATCCTGACTGCCGAGATGGGCAAGCCGTGGCCTGAGGCACGAGGTGAAATTCTGTATGGGGCCAGTTTCATCGAATGGTTCGCCGAAGAAGCCAAGCGCGTCTATGGCGACGTGATACCGGGCCACCAGCGCGATAAACGGATCGTGGTCCTGAAACAGCCCGTCGGGGTCGTCGGCTCGATCACGCCCTGGAATTTCCCCAACGCCATGATCGCCCGCAAGGTTGCTCCGGCGCTCGCCGTCGGGTGCACATTCGTCGCGCGGCCGGCCGAGTTGACCCCTTTGTCGGCATTGGCCATGGCGGTACTGGCCGAGCGCGCTGGGATTCCGGCGGGGGTGTTCAACGTCATTCCATCGTCGGATGCGTCCGCCATCGGGAAGGAACTTTGCGCCAATGAGAAGGTGGCCAAGATCACCTTCACCGGTTCCACCCGCGTTGGCCGGATCCTGATGAAGCAGTGCTCCGACACGATCAAGAAGATGTCTCTCGAACTGGGCGGAAACGCCCCGTTCATCGTTTTTGACGATGCCGACATCGATGCCGCGGTCGAAGGCGCCATGATCGCCAAGTATCGCAACAACGGCCAGACCTGCGTGTGCGCCAACCGCATTTATGTGCAGACCGGGATCTACGACATTTTCGCCGAAAAACTGGCCTCCAGGACGCGCGCGCTGAGCGTCGGCGACGGATTTGAGGAGGGGGTTACAATCGGCCCCCTCATCAACGAGGCCGCCGTCAAGAAGGTGGAGGCACATATCGCGGACGCAGTGGGCAAGGGAGCCGAGGTTGTGGAAGGCGGTACGCGCTCGAACCTCGGCGGCACCTTCTTTAGGCCCACCGTGCTGACCGGTGTTACCCAGACCATGCGCGTCGCACATGAAGAGACCTTCGGTCCCGTCGCGCCGCTCATCAGGTTCGAGCATGAAGCCGAGGCCATATCCATGGCGAATGACAGCGAGTTCGGCCTGGCCGGATATTTCTACAGCCGCGACCATGCGCGCGTGTGGCGCGTGGCGGAAGCTTTGGAAACAGGCATGGTTGGTATCAACACAGGGCTCATATCAACGGAAGTCGCGCCGTTTGGCGGGATCAAGCAATCCGGGCTGGGCCGCGAGGGGTCGAAATTCGGCAGCGATGACTTCCTGGAAATCAAGTATCTCTGCATGGGCGAGATTGTGTAAAATATCCGTTTCTGGAGAGGCTGCGAAGCGCAGTCCTCTTTCTGGTGACCCGAAATAAATGAACACACTTCCTGGAACCTACAGCCAAGCAATACACCGACAGTACGTCACCAGCAGCGCATCGGTATTCTTGATGTGCTTTGGGTCCCTTCGGAAAATCGCTTGGCGGTGGGGCCGCGTCGGCGAACAGTGGCTGCGTCGAAACCACAGCCTATTCTGGTCCACACGCGACAAAATGCGAACAAAGACCGACAAACCCGACGCGACAAAATCCGGCAAACGGTGGACTGAATGTGGCGGGATGACTTGAAATTCGTTTAAATAATTGAAAAATATATCAAATTAAATCTGGCATCATCGTTGCTTTTCAGTCTGCAAATCCGTTCCAACCGATATGCAGTCGAGATACATAACGATGGACCAGACCGCCGCCGTACTCAAACCGGTTCTTGCCGTGACGAACGAAACCGGACTGCGCGTCGGCGAGGAACGGTTCCGGTTGCTCGAGGCGATTGGCCGGCTCGGCTCGATTTCGGCAGCCGCCAGGGAAGCGGGCCTGAGCTACAAGGCCGCCTGGGATGCGACCAACGCCCTCAACAACCTGTTCGCGCAACCTCTCGTGAAGGCCCGACCCGGCGGACGGCACGGCGGCGGTGCCGAGGTAACGGCGGCCGGGCGCTGTACCCTGCACGCCCACCGCCGGCTGATGGAAGGCCTTGGCGATCTAATCGGCGAACTGCAAATGTCCCTGGCAGCCGGACACGGCGGTCCGGACATCCCTGTTCCCCCGCTCTGGAGCTTTCTGATGAGAACCAGCGCCCGCAACTGCTTCCACGGCATCATCACCAGCGTAACGACCGGGTCGGTCAGCACCGAGGTGGCGCTGAAGATTTCGGCGACCACGACGTTGACGGCGATCCTGACCAATCAGAGCGCCAACATGCTCGCGCTTCACGAAGGGCAATCCGCCTGCGCCCTGGTCAATGCGAGCACACCGATCCTCGCCCGGGACATGGACGGCCTGCGCCTGTCGGCCCGCAACCGGATCCACGGCTCGGTGCTTTCCATCGAAAGAGGGGCCGTGAACACGGACGTGGTTCTCGACATCGGCGCAGGCAAGACGCTCGCGGCGGTCATTACCAATGACAGCGCACAGGAGCTGGCGCTGGAGCCCGGAACCGGCTGCGGCGCGCTGATCAAGGCGTCGCAGATCATTCTCGGCGTCGAATAAGGCTCCTTCCACTTCCCACCAGAGACAAGGATCCAACCCATGCGCATGTTGACCAGGTTCGCAAAACTTGCCGTCGTCGGACTGACGACCGCCATGGCGTGTGCATCCGCCGCTGGCGCCGGGGAGGTTTCGGTGGCGGTCGCGGCCAATTTCACCGACGCGATGCGCGACATCGCCCGGGCGTTCGAGACGGCGACCGGTCATAAAGCTGTCGTGAGCTTTGCCTCGACCGGCAAGATCTACGCCCAGATACAGAACGGCGCTCCCTTCGAGGTATTCCTCGCCGCCGATGCGGCGCGCCCGCAAAAGGCCGAGGCCGAGGGCCTTGCGGTGCCTGGCTCCCGCTTCACCTACGCCAAGGGCAAGCTTGCCTTGTGGAGCGCAACGGAGAACCTGTTCTCGGACGGGGAAGATTATCTGAAAACCGGCGCCTTTTCCCATGCCGCCATCGCCAATCCGAAGACCGCCCCCTACGGATTCGCGGCCCGCCAGGTGCTGGAGCGCCTGGGCCTGTGGGACACTTTGTCCGACAGGCTGGTGCGCGGCGACACCATCGCCCAGGCCTTCCAGTTCGTGGCCAGCGGCAATGCGGACGTCGGCCTACTCGCCCTCTCGCAGGTCTTGGCTCTCCCGGCGGGAACCGGCAGCAACTGGGAAATCCCCGAAACCTATTACGAACCCATCGTGCAGGAGGCCGTCCTTTTGAAGAAGGGCGAGACCAACCCGGCCGCCTTGGCCTTCATCGACTTCCTCAAGGGCGGCACCGCCCGGAACATCACTACCGGCTACGGCTACGCGGTGGAGTGAGCGGGCCAATCATTCGAGCGGAGACAAGCGAATGACCTTCGACTGGAGTCCTGTTTTACTGAGCTTGAAACTGGCGACAATCACGACGCTTGTCCTGCTGATCGTCGGAACGCCGATTGCCTGGCGACTCGCGCGGCTGCGCCACTGGATCAAGCAACCGCTGGTCTCGCTGGTTGCCCTGCCGCTCGTCCTGCCCCCGACCGTGCTCGGATTCTACCTGCTGCTGGTACTCGCGCCGAACGGCTTCGTCGGCCAGATCGTGAAAGGCATGGGTCTTGGAACCATCCCCTTCACCTTTCCAGGGCTGGTCATCGCATCGGTGTTCTATTCGCTGCCATTCGCCGTCCAGCCGCTGCAAAACGCGTTTGAGGGCCTCGGCGAGCGGCCATTGGAGGTCGCATCGACCTTGCGGGCCACGCCCCTGGACCGTTTCTTCACGGTGGTGGTTCCCCTCGCCAGACCGGGGTTTCTTACGGCCGCCGTTCTCTCCTTCGCACACACGATCGGCGAGTTCGGGGTGGTGCTGATGATCGGCGGCAACATACCCGGTCAGACCAAGGTACTTTCTGTCGCCATCTACGATCATGTGGAAACTCTGGAATACGATCAGGCACATGTGATGTCGGCGGGCATGCTGGTATTCGCCTTCACCGTGCTTCTGGTTCTCTACGCGGTCAACGGCCGCATCGCCGTGGCGGAAAAGTCATGAGCGGGATCATCGAGGCGCGCTTCCGGACCGGGTTCAAGGGCGGCTTTTCACTGGACATCGATTTGCGCCTGCCGGCGGCGGGCCTGACCGCGCTGTTCGGCCATTCCGGCTCCGGCAAGACCACGACCTTGCGCTGCATCGCCGGGCTCAATCGGGCGGAAGGCACATTGCGCGTCGATGGCGAGACCTGGCAAGACAAGAAACGTTTCCTTCCCGTCCACCGGCGTCCCCTTGCCTATGTTTTCCAGGAAGCCAGCCTCTTCCCGCATTTATCCGTGCGCAAGAACCTGGAGTATGGTGCGAGGCGGATTCCCGACCAGGACCGGCGGATCCAATTCGGTCAGGCCGCGGAGTGGCTTGGCCTTTCCGCCCTGCTTGACCGCCGGCCGGCCAACCTGTCGGGCGGTGAACGGCAACGGGTGGCCGTGGCGCGGGCGCTGCTCACCAGCCCCCGCCTTCTCCTGATGGACGAGCCGCTGTCGGCACTCGATCACAAGAGCAAGCGGGAAATCCTGCCCTATCTGGAACATCTGCGCGACGCGCTGTCGATCCCGATCCTTTATGTAACCCATTCTCCCGACGAGGTAGCCCGCCTCGCCGATCACCTCGTGGTTCTGGACAAAGGCCGGGTGCTGGCGAACGGTCACCTGACGGAAACGCTCGCCCGGCTGGACCTCCCGATCGGTCAGGACGAGGACACCGGGATCGCACTGGAAGCCAAGGTGGTCGAACGGGACGCGCGCTGGCACCTGATGCGGGTGGCCTTTCCCGGCGGCAGTCTCTGGATCCGCGATCATGGTCAGGCGATCGGCCAGAAGGTACGCATGCGCGTGCTTGCCCGCGACGTGAGCCTCGCCCTGGAACGTCAGGACGCAAGCAGCATTTTAAACATCCTGCCGGCGACGGTGACCGGCTCCGTGCCGACGGATCATCCAGCGGTGGTGCTCACACAGGTCCGCCTCGGCCACCCGCTGCCGGGCTCAAACACGGGCATTCCCGCCAATCAGAACGATCGCACGATCAAACACATCGACGGCACGACACCGCTGATCTCCCGTCTCACCGCGCGATCCTCGGAGGCGCTGGCGCTTTCTCCGGGAAAGCCGGTGTGGGCGCATATCAAATCGGCAGCGGTTCTGGAATGAACGTTCCGCCGGCACGGTCACATGGCAAGGAGTTTGCTTCACATATCATTTGTCCCCGTGGGGCGACAAAACCGCCGTGACGATATTTGAAAAAGGAGACAGTCGATGCCGGACACAGAGGGCTATTTTATCGATTGGGATGGCAATCTTCGCCCGGCCGCCGATCCAGGTGGCGGCTACCTGTGCGATATCGATCGAGCCGCCCGCTATGTCGCGGTTACGACAAAAACCGGGATCCTGGTTCACGAAGCGACGCTTTACCGAAACCTGAACGACGTGACCAAGGCCGGCATTTCGGCGCCTCTTGTCGACGGGTCTCATCCCTGGGGAACGAAGAAGGACGGGTTTTGAGCGGCATTCAGAACGGCAAGGAGTTCGACCATGCTACCGACGACCATTCTCATCGATGAAACACCGCGCTGCATCGTCCGTCCCACGGACCGAAAGGCGTTGAGCCGCTTTTTGCGCAACGGGAAGAGCTATCTTCTGGGTGAGCGTCAGGACGCCACGGTCACACACAGGGACGCCACCGAACCGGAGCTTGCCCGCTGGAATGACGCCTTCGCCCTGCACAAGACCGGCGGCGGCGACGAGGACGAGTTTTTCGGCGTGCCGCTTTAGGGTACGGACCCGGGCAACCAGACAAATCAGGTCGCTTGGCCACGCGCATCGTGCGGATTGCCAGGCTGGTTGCGCATCCAGTCGGCAAGCTTGGCCATGTTTTCGTAAAGTCCGGCGCGGGCCTCGGCGTCGCTTATGACTTCCTCCAGCGCGCCCCGCATGCAGACAAGCCAGGCATCCCGCTCAGCCTCGCCAATCGCGACGTGCAGATGCCGCTGGCGCAGGCGGGGATGGCCTTTCTCCGGCGAATAAAGTTTCGGTCCGCCGGTCCATTCACACAGATAGCGCTTCAAGACATCCTTGGTCGGACCGAGATCGGCCGCATGTATGGCTCGAATATCCTTTGCTTCCGCAAGCGTATCCATCCGCTCATAAAACAGATCCACCAGACGGTCGATGACCTCCGCGCCGCCAATGTGTTCGAAAATCGTGCCCTTGTGCCCGGCGTCCTGCATTGCCATCCCCGCGGTTTTCTCTCTATCGTGCGGGCAACATCAGCGAGATTGTTGCCCGGTTTCATCAAAGTCGAGAACGACCGGGTCGTCCTCAAGCATGGTGATTTCCACCTGCTTCAACATACCCCCGGCGTGATACGTATAGCGGTGCGATAACTCGATCTCGCCATAAACCACCTTGTCGAATCCGACCAGGATATCCGGACCCTCGAAATACGCCCGGATGTAGGTATTCCGGTTGGACAAGCTATCCGGATCGATCGGATTGACCAGACGAAAAGGCAGTTTCACCCCGGCGTAGGTCACAAAATACCGGCAGTCCCGGGACACTTTCATATCTTCGGTCGGCATCCCCTCAGTCCGGATGGATCATGATTTCCATGGTCTCGTCATAATCCGCATGAGGCCCAAAGGGATCCGGATACGGCGTGTCCTCCGCCAACCTGATTCCATAGATGCAGACCTCGCCATCGCTCAGCATCAGCGGCACAGGTTCCAGGCTCGATCCGGCGCAGGGCCCGGTAACGCACTGGCCGGACAAGATCTCGAAGCGGGCGCCATGCCGGCCACATTCCAGGAAGCTGTTGTCGTCGTTGAAGAACGCGCCGTCGCCGATATTGAGCCAGAGGCGATTGTGCGGGCAGATATTGGCATAGCCGACAAAAACATCGGCGTCGGTGTGAACGATCACCACCGGAAACGGCCGGCTCTCCCCGGCCTCGTTCAGACGCGACAAGCTGAAAGCCCTGGCCGTTCCGCTCGGGATATCCTCGCTATGGCAAATGACGTAGAGATCCGCATCGTCCTGCATATCTTGACCTTTCCTCGTTGCGGGTGTGTCTTGAACCCGACAATTTCACTTCAGCGAACCACGGTAAACCGGGTCAAAGCGAAACTTGCATATTGCGTGCCGGAATCGAGCCTCTCGCAAAGAAGAGCAGATCCGCGCTGCATTGCGGACCTGCCAAGTGCTCCTCCCGTGGCGTTCGAATTTCAAGAGGCGTTCGCGGTCTTCCGCAGCATGTCAATGTCGCTCGCCGCGACCTTGAAGACGCCCCTGCCGCCGGCCAGCGAGCGATAGTGGTTCGCTACATTGAGGCTGAGCCAATTGAACCACTGTTGCGGCGACAGCGCCTCCGGCCGTTCGCCAATTTCGACAACGGTGCCGTTCGGCGCGAACCGAACGTGAATAACCGTGCTTTCCATACCCATAGTCCGTCTCCTACCTCTTGAGGTACGCATTCCGGAGTCCCTCCGGAATTCCTTCCAGACGTCTCAATGCGATGGCGCGGCCTCAAAAACCCGAGGCAAAGTCCAGCACTTCGACCTTGATGTCTTCCGTGCCCAACACAGTCGCCTGACAGGCAAGCCGCGACTTGGAACCGACGCCGACAATCATGTCGAGCTTCTCATTCTCTTCACGGCTAACTTTGGAAACGCCCTTGCGGCCTTCCAGCAGGAAGAGGTGACAAGAGCCATCGCAGGTGTCGCCCGACTTGTGCTTGAAGTCGCCGTCGATCTGGGAAATGGCCTGCATCAGAGAAGTTCCTTCCGCCGCTTCGACGGTCTTTCCGGAAGGCATTACGGTAATCAGAGACATCTATTACTCCTTGGCACGTTGTGGCCCGTCCGGGCCTAGTAAATCGCCGCACCGGCCCCAACGTTGATCGAGGCGTCCTTCATGGTTTCGACGAGAAATTCGACTTGGGTTTCGTCCAGATGGGTATGAAACGGCAGGGCGATGGCCCGATCGGCGACCTTTTCGGTGACGAAATAGTCGCCGCGGCGATACCCGAGATTGTAGTAATGGCGCTGCAGGTGAAGCGGGGAGCTGTAGGCGGACGCCTCGACCTGCTCCACCTTGAGATCCTCGATGATGGCATCCCGGCTGGAGCGGGAAAAACGCGTGCCCAGATGCACGACATACAGGAACCAGTGCACGTCCGTGATATCGGGTCCGATATAGGGCGGCTTGATACCTTCGAAGGTTTCGACATGCGCGAGGTAGAAGGCTTCAACCTGCTTGCGTTTGGCGAGGATCTCGTCGATCCGCTGCAACTGAGACATTCCGAGTGAGGCAGTCAGGTCGCTCATGGCCGCCTGATAAGGGGCCGTTGCCGTGATCACGACGGAAGACCGGTCTTGCGGACGGTGCGACCGCCGCCGGCGCAGCACCACGGCCAGATCGATGTCATCCGTTACCACCATGCCGCCCTCGCCGCAGGTGATCGCCATGGGCTGCGAGAAATCGAAAATGGAACAATCCCCGAAGGTTCCGACCGGCGCACCCTTGTAGGTCGAGCCGATTGCCTCGGTGGAGTCCTCGATCAGAGGAATGCCATGCTTGTCGGCCAATTCGCGCAGTTCGCTCCATTGCGCCGGATGGCCGTTGGTGTTGCCGGCAACGATCGCCCTGGTCTTTTCCGTGAGGCGGGCCTCGACCTTGGCAACCGCGATCGTCCCGGACCAATAGTCGATATCGGCAAAGACCGGACGGGCCCCGCGCACGCTGATGGCATGTGCCGTCTCGCGGAAGGAAAGGGAAGATGCAATCACCTCATCCCCGGGCCCTATCCCCAACGCCTCCAGGGCGAGCAGCAGGCCAAACACCCCGCTGGGAAAGGCAATGGCGTATTTCCGGCCGAGATACGCGGCAAAGGCATCCTCGAACGCATCCACCGCCGTCCCGTTTGAAATCCACGGGGAGCGCAGAACCGTGTCCACGGCCGAGAGATCGGCGACAGTCATGTCCGGGTCGGACAGCGGAATGATGCCTGCGTCCTCCGCGAGATCGGCGATTTCGATCTCTTCTATCAAGGGTTCGCTCATGCCGTCGCACTCCGTGTTGCCAGGATAATTCCTGTCGCGTGTTCCGGATCGCTGACGATGTGAACGCAGTGATCTCTCGTGTCGATGAGATGCAGGTCAAACCCGCCGATGGTCTGAAACGGCTCCTCGACGACATCCGACGCATCGCACCGCGTCCAGGACAAGTGGGGAAACCTTCCCCGCAAGGTCGCAAAGAGCGCACCGTCCACGCCGGCCGCGGTGAGTTCTTTCCCGATCTCGGCCAGGTCGTTCGAATTTACCGTCATGGTCTCGGTTCCCGTGTCTCGATCACTGCCAGAACACCCGGTTCGGATCCGCCTTCAGATCGTCAAGCAACTCCTGGAGCCGCGAATGGGCACTGTGCAGTTCCCAGCTCTGGCGCGTGTGATCCTTGACAAACAGCCGCCATTCGCCGTTCAGGCCGTTAAAAAGCAACAGGGCGATGTCCACGATGCCGCCCTCGGGATCGACATTGCGGGAACAGCACGGCGCCTGGATCCGATAGCCGCCGCTGACGCCGATAATCGCCGGCGTCACGTAGCGGTAGCGGACCCGGTCCTGCAGTGCGCGCTCGATCCGGCGCAGGTCGAACTCGTTCGGCTGCGCGGCGGGCATCTGCGACGGGGAATTCAGCGCGGCGACTTGCATGACCGGGCACTCGCTTCAGACCAGGGAAATCTCTTCTTCGAGGCAGCCGACCACCTTCGGCCCATCGAATTCGACCATGTAGACCGGGGTGTTGGTATCGGTGTGCATCCCCACCTGGACGACCTCGCCCAAATCGCCGACCGCAACCAGAAGCGCGTCTTCCGGCGCGTCCGGATAGGAGCCGTCATTTTGCAGGTCGACCATGGCCCGCACCCGCTGGCCCCAGTCGTATTTCGGCGTTCTGGGTTCGATGGGCAGATTGCCGATAAAAGGATTCTGGCTGTCACTCATTGATGTCTCCCTGGCAATCGATCTCTCCCTGGCAATGGCAGATCGATGTCCTCGTCCTCGGGCGCATGGACCGCCTCGAGCTCCTTGCGCTTCATGCCGACACGATTGCCGCTTTCCATGAATTCGATGCCGTAGATGTAGAATTGCTGCAGAAAGGTGCCGATGTGCACCACGTAGCCCTCCTCGCCCTTCTTCGCGAGGATGTCGCCGATCTCCTTGCCGGCATAGGTTCCGTCGTTGCGAACGGTGCGCTTGGCGCGAACCTTGTCGCCGAAATTGTAAATCGGCGGTCCGGAAAGCTCCACGACGTCGCTGTCGCGTACGATATTGCTCATATCGACGTCTCCTGAATGAGCGGCCTGGAAAGGCGCGCCTGAACGGCCTCTCTCACCAAATCGTCAGCGTCCCGGGCGAGGTCACCGATCCGCTCCACATTCGCCCGGTTGGCAACCTCGTAGCGGACGCGCCAGTCCTCGTCGCCCAGGAGCCGGATCAGCAGATCGGGCGGCAGACGCTGCGCGATGTCATAGCGCACCGACGCGTCGGGATCGTTCATCATTCCGGTGAGCCAGTTTTCCGGAATGCGCCGGGCGACAACGCGGCGGACCTCCGCCTCTTCGTCGCGCATCATCCGTGACAGCAGGGGCGCGGCTATGCGCCGGGCAACAACAAGACGGACATAGTAGTCCGTATCCGTCATCATCGGCGCCAGTTCCGCGTCATCGAGCAGATTGGCGATGCGGATGCGGACCTCCCGGTGCGGATCCGCACGCAAGTCCAGGATCAACCGCTTGGGCAGGCGCCGCGCGGCATTCCAGCGAACGGTTTCCTCGTTGTCGCGGAGCAGCGGCGGCAGGCGGAACACATCCGCGCGCTTGGCAGCGATCGCCCGCACCTCGAAATGCGGGTGGCTCAAATAGTCGTTGGCAAGACCCGAATTCCAGTCAAAGAAGCGGTCGATGCGCCGCGCATAACGATCATGAACGCAGGCGCGCTTGATCTGGCATCTGCCGGTCGCCAGCAGCGCCTGATGGTCGCATGCGCCGCAATCGACCGGATTGCCCCTCCAGTCGACGGCTTCGTCGATGTCGTCAATCATCGTCATCGTCGCGCCCCGCCCTTGTCGCGACATCGAGCAGCACCTTGGCGCCGATCTTGTCGCCCGGATCGAGTTCCAGGAGTTTCAGGACCGCTGTCTTGCCTTCCTCGGCGTTGCCGAGACGCATGTTCAAATAGGCGTACCCCTTCAGAGTGAAGAGAAAAAAGCGCGGCAGGATCTCCTCGTAGCGGTCGAAGGCCGCATCACCGGGTTTCACCTGCCGCCAGTCTTCAGGGAGGCTATTTTCACGCGTGGCCTTTTTCAGACAGACCCCGGCGATATGAAGGGCGTCGCGCAAGCGCCCCTTGTAAAAATAAAAGCGGTAGAGACCGATCAGAACAGCGGCATGATCGGGCGCAAGCATGAAGGCCTGCGACAGATGCGCTTCGGCAACCTCATCCAGGTGATAGGAAAGTCCCGCCTGTTCGAGATGATGCTCAGCCTCCCGGGGCAGACCGCCGCCCAAGAGGCTTTCGGCAAGCATCGTATCCTGCGAGGCGGGAATCCACCTGCTTTCCTCTGCCACCGGCCCGATCATCCTGCTCTCCCTCCTGCTCCTTGCCTAGCCTGCCTGCGAAGCGCAGGTTCCGGTTGCCTTGGGATCGTGAAAGACGAGGCCGGTCTGCGCCGGAGTGTCCATGAAGTCGATCGTCACGCCGTCCAGAAGGAGACGGCTTTCCGCCGGCAGGAATAGCCGGACGCCGTTGCGCTCGACGACCGCGTCACCGGGCTCTGGCACGTCGATGACGGTGACGTCGGAATTCAGCCCCGAACATCCGCCCGGGCTGACTGCGAGACGGAAGCCGCTTTGCGGACCGCCGTCGGACATCAGCATCATCCGGATGAACCGTTCCGCTTTCGGTGTGATTTCAAAAGCCATTTTCGTCCCCTGTTGCATGGCCCCTATTGCGCGGCCTGATACCGCGGGAAGTTCTGATCGATGACACATGTATCGTCGACCGGGCAGACCGCCTCGCATTGCGGCGAGTCGAAGTGCCCAATGCACTCGGTGCATTTTTCCGGATCGATGATGAAGGTTCCGCCCTTCTCCGAAATCGCCAGATTGGGGCACTCCGCCTCACAAGCCGTGCAGTTGGTGCATTGGGACGCGATGATCTTGAAAGCCATGGGTCACCTCTCCTGAATAGAAGGTTGCCTAGGCCGCCGTCAGGCGACCTCGATCAGTGCACCCTGTCGGATGTCCGCATCGCCCCGTTCGATGTGCTCGATCTCGCCGCTGCGGACTCTCTCCAGGTAGTTCTTGAACCAGGTGATCGCCGACTTCTCGATGTATTCGTGCGCATACCGGTCGACCGGGTCGATGCCTGCGGCCTGAAGGTCGCTCTTCGGGCATCCGCCGATCTTGGAGACGAACACCGCGTGGCAGTCGTTGATCGCGCGGATCACCGTCGACAGCGAATCTTCGTCGCCAAAGCCACCCTGGCAGTAAAGATCGACGCGGCGGTGGCCGACGAACTTGGCTCCATCGGTCGACAGTTCGTAAACCTGAAATTCCTTGGCATGGCCGAAATGCTCGTTGATCAAACCCGAGCCCTTGGTCGCCACGGCAGCAAGAACCTTGATGTCGCTGACTTCGCCGGCAAGGGCCTTGAGCTCTTCCTGCTTCGCGGCAACCTTGGCCACCCGTTCTTCTTCGACCTGGGCCTGATAGGCCTTGCGCGTATCCAGATCGTAGTCGACTTCCATTTCCATGATCTTGTCGGTGGTGAATTCCGCGCTGCGGTCCTCCCCGAGAAGACCGACAGCATCGGCGCGGCACTGGCGGCAATGACGCATCATGTTCATTTCGCCTTCGCAGGAATCCTGCAGCGCCTTCAGTTCCTGCGCCGAGGGCCCGCGCTGGCCGTTCAGACCGAAGACCGTGCCGTGTTCGGGCGCGGAAATCAGCGGCATGATGTTGTGCAGGAAGGCACCGCGCGACTTCACCGCCCGGTTGACCTCGACCAGGTGCTGGTCGTTGACGCCGGGGATCATGACGGAGTTGACCTTGCACAAGATGCCGCGCTCGGTAAGCATCTCCAGGCCCTGGAGCTGGCGGTCGGTGAGGATTTGCGCGGCTTCAACGCCTGTGTAGCGCTGGTGCTTGTAGAACACCCAGGGATAGATCTTGGCGCCGATTTCCGGATCAACCATGTTGATGGTGATGGTCACGTGATCGACATTGTACTTGGCGATCTCGTCGACATGATCCGGCAGCGTCAGCCCATTGGTCGACAGGCAGAGTTTGATGTCGGGAGCCGTTTGCGAGATCAGCTCGAAGGTCTTGAAGGTTTTCGCCGGATTGGCGAGCGGGTCACCGGGGCCCGCGATGCCGAGCACAGTCATCTGTGGAATGGTGGAGGCAACGGCCAGCACCTTCTTGGAGGCCTGCTCCGGCGTCAGCCGCTCGCTGACCACGCCCGGCCGGGATTCGTTGGCGCAGTCGTATTTGCGGTTGCAGTAGTTGCACTGGATGTTGCAGGCAGGTGCGACCGCGACATGCATGCGGGCGTAGTGATGATGCGCCTCTTCGCTATAGCAGGGGTGGTTCTTCACCTTTTCCCAGATTTCGGTCGGCATGTCGCCCTGCCCCGCGGAAGATCCGCAGCTGGGCTTGCTGTTGCCGCCGTCCGTACCGCATCCCTTGTGCTCGGCCGCCTGCTGCATGATCGCTTCCAAATCAACGGAGCTTTCGACTTGCGCGCCGTCGTGCTGTACCGGTGTATCCATCCGTCCGTCCTCGCTGTTCGCCTGAGCTGTAACCGTTCTAAAGTAATCTGAGTTCACCTGAGCAACTCGCGTGCCAGATTGAATAAACGTGAAATTACTTATATAATTCAGATCGTTATTTCGATGATCCGCTTGTGTTCCGTTGCCGACATCTGTCGTCTTGCCAACACAGATTGTTGTCTTTCGTAAATGCCGGACATCCATTGTCCGGTGACAAGAAGAGGCGGACACAAACGCAAAACGGCGCGGACAAAGCCGCGCCGTTTGTTTTCCCAATACCTGGCCCGATACCGGGCTTGCCTCAGTTTGCTTTGCCCTCAAGCCACTTCCAGCATGATCTCCGCTGCCGTATCGACCGACGCGGAAATCGGAACGATCTCCTGTGCCGCCAGGAAGCGTACCTCGTTCCGAGTCAAAGTGTCCGCGGGATCAAGGATCGCATAGTGCGGGCCGGTGGACCGCTTCATGATCTGGCGTGCATAAGTGCGCAGAAGCTGGTCGTGGAACCTGCAGCCGAGGAACACGAAGCCACGGTCGGAGCGCCGGTCCTTGACCATGTCCGGAATTGGCGTCTGAATGTCGATCTCCGTCAGAACCTCGACATAATCCGCATCGGTGATCAGAAAATTGCGCGCCGGAACGATGCCGCCATTCGGCTTGTAGAGTATGGTCTTCCATCCAGCCGCGGCCGCGGCCTCCGTTTCTTCACCGGACCGGTCGTAGAACCGATACCACTGGTCCTCACCGATGCCGGCGCGGGTAATCCCCTGGATCTCGCCCCAGCCTTGCGTGGCTTGCAGCGCGGAGCGCATGGCGCCATCGTACCAACTGTCGACGATGAGCGGCAGGTTGAGCGACGCCAGCATGCGGTGCAACCCGGATGGCTTGGCCGGCACCGAAAAGGCCTCGGCCATCAACGTCGTCACCGTCGCCCGGTGCCGGGTACTCTCGATATATTGCGCCGCCGCCCAGACGTTGCCGCGGGCGCGGGCAGGCAGAGCCACCTTGCTTTCGAGGAATTTCGCAAGCGCTTCCGGGGTCGATGGCAGGTCGGGATTGTCCGAACTCAACAGCTGCGGGCCGAGATAGGGCACCACCTGCCCGGCTCGTAGCCCATCGGCCAGCCTGGGCAGCGTGTCTTCCGCATTCGCGAAGCTCAAGTCCGATACGTCGGCAAGAAGAGCACTCATGTCTACACCTCTTCCGCTTCGGCGCGCTTGCGCGCATTCACGGTGATCGGGAGCCGTGTGTCCTCGTCCATCTCGGGAAGATCGAGCACCCAGCCGTTGGCGATCCTGATCCACCCGCCCCACATGGCCTCGTGCTCCATCTCGACGACCGGCTCTTCGAGGTCCTTTTTAGGGACGTATATCGACAGGCCGATTTCCGGAGACCGGCGGATCATGATCTTCATTGATTGCAATCCTTCGCGTGAGAGAAATCACTCTTGCCCTGGCGCTTGTTCATCAGCCTTTTGACCTGCTTTCTGGAAACGGCGAGCAAGCGGTCATAGGCAAGTTCGCGAATTTCGCCGTCAGGATCGTCGAGAAAAGGCGCCAGATCGCTTTCCGAAAGCCGCTTTGCGTAGGACAGCCGGATATTCGGATCGGGGTGAATGGCAGCGGCGGAGAATGCGCCCGACTCGCCGGCCTGGGCTGTCACGCGCATTTCCCCCTCCCCATCACCGGTCAATTGCCATTTCCGGGCTCCGGTTGCCTGGCCCTCTTGCAGATAGGCACCCACGGAGGCGAGATAGTCGCAAAAGCACCATTTCCTGCGTGACGACTGCTGTTGGACGTAGCAATCCACCCCGCAAGCCGACGGATCATGCAGGACTGAAAGATCCGCCGCGAATTTCAAGGAGTTCTGTTCGATTTCGCTCCAAGCGGCAGCGTGGCTGAGGTCATTCATGACCGCCCCCTCAGGATCTGGAGATTGAAAACAATCCCGCCTCAGGCGGGAACGCAGGTATTTGGCACGGGGCAAACTTCGTCGCACTTCGGCGTATCGTAAGAGCCCTCGCATTCGGTGCACTTTTTCGGATCGATCACATATGTGTCGCCCTTCATGGAAATGGCGGCATTCGGGCATTCGAATTCGCACATGCTGCAAACCGTGCACTGCGATACGATGATCTTGTAGGCCATGACTTCGCTCCTTTAATCAGACCAGAACGGCGCCGGGGAAGGCCGGCGGCCTTGCAGCAAAAAGCTGCGCTCAGGATTGTTGGAGCAAGCATCGTGCCATGCTCGCATCAAGCTTCCACGCGAATGAAAAAGAAAGCCGGAGCAATTTATTTTTGAATTATTATTATTTAATTCCAGCGACTTAGTTTGGTGACATCAATACTCTGCTGGCGAGCGAGTACTCGTTGTGAGGCCTGAACAGCCGCGCGCGCCGTTCTTTCGCTGAGGAGTGTCGGACTTCCAACATTTTCTGTCGGAAAGCTGAGCCGCGTGTTTCGAAAGCTTTCGGGCAAAGGATGCGCCGGACCATGCCGCGCCGCCAATCGGATCGATCGCTTCCGTTTTGCGGGCACCGTGTCAGCGACAGGACGCCGACGCTAGAATTTCTTGATCGGGATCTTGTGCTTGCGCAACGCATAGCCGATCTGGCGTGGCGTCAGATTAAGAATCCGGGCTGCCTTTGCCTGCACCCAGCCGGCGCGTTCCATCGCATCCACAAGGCGCTCGCGTTCCGATTGCCCGTCGCCGTTCAAGACCGTGCAGGTCTCGGCTTCCGGACAGGACGCCGGCGAGATGCCGGCCGGGGTATTCACGCTGGCGGACGCCACGCTGTCGGCCATCCGGCCTGGTCCCGGCATACCCGAAACGGTCGGACGATGGATGATATTGAACGGGGCCGCGGTTTCCACAGCCCCCTTCCACAGGGTCGAAGAAAGACAGTCGTCGTTGCGGCAGGCAAAATCGTCCGCGACGATGTTTGCCTCCTGGGACAGGGTCGCCGTCCGGCGCACGCAATTTTCCAGCTCTCGTACGTTTCCGGGAAAGAAACAACCTTCGAGAACGCCCCTGGCCGAACCGGTGAATGTCAACTGCGTACCGTGTTCGGTATTGAAGCGCTTGAGGAACTCCTGCGCCAGCGGGAACACGTCCTCCCGCCGCTCGCGCAAGGCAGGAAGCAAAATGGTGATGACGTTGATCCGATAATAGAGATCGGCCCGGAACTCGCCCTTGGTGACCGCCTCTTCCAGGTTCTTGTTGGTCGCCGCCACCAGCCGGACATCGACCTTGATGGTCTTCATGCCGCCAACGCGCTCGAACTCGCCTTCCTGAAGCACGCGTAATAACTTGGCCTGGAAGGAGGGCGAAATCTCGCCAATCTCATCCAGGAACAACGTCCCGCCGTTGGCGAGCTCAAAGCGTCCCTTGCGTTGTGTGACCGCGCCGGTAAAGGCGCCCTTTTCGTGACCGAAAAGCTCCGACTCCAGCACGGACTCCGGCAGGGCCGCGCAGTTGAGTTTGACGAAGGGACCTTTCTTCCGCTCCGACAGATCATGGGTGGCGCGGGCAAAGAGCTCTTTTCCCGTTCCGGATTCACCGCGCAGCAGAACCGTTGAATTGCTGCGCGCCACCACCTTGATCTTGTCCAGAACCGAATGAATGGCATCGCTTTCGCCAACGATTCCGCGCATCCGCATACCGGGATCGCGGGTCGGCTTGACGGTTTCGGAAAGTTTTTTTTCCAACCGGCGCTGCTCGCCCATCAATCTTTGGCGGTCGCGGTTGATGACATCGTGCAGGCGAACGGTCTGACCGACCAAATTGGCGATCATCGCCAGAAAACGGACGTCCTCGTCGAACTTGAAGCTGGTGCGACCGTCCGAAATCCGATCGATGGTCAGCGTGCCGATGACCTTCTCACGTTCCTTGATCGGCACACCGATAAAGGAAATCCGCGGCGCATCGCCCCAGTGCTCGGCGGCAACCCAATCCTCAAACAGCGGATCGTTGGCGACGTTCTCGACCACCAGCGGCATCTTGGTCGCCACGATCTGGCCGATGGCGAGCTGCGGCAGAAGCTCGAAATGGCTCTTGGCATTGCGTTCCGTCCAGCCGGACCCGACCACCACATTCGGTTCGCCGTTTTCGTCCAGCAGGGCAATCAGCCCATGGCTCATTTCAAGAAAACTGGAGAGCAAGGTCAAGACATTCGACAAGGTCGATTCAAGTCGCGCCGGGATCGCCAGAACCTTGGAAATCTCATACATTCCGTGCAACGCGACTTCCGCACGCGTCGTAAAGAGGCCGGCCGGCGTAACAGGCTTGTGAAGCTCCGGGATCAATTCAGTAGGCATGGCACCAACTCGCTTGACTGGAGGGCGCCTCCCCAAAAACCACGGGCCTTGAACTGGCTTTTCCGCCGCAGCCCGTTTTTTTCAACCTTCGCAGGTGCAGCAAAAAACAACAAGCATTTTTTACAGTAAACGTGTCAGATTCTGCCAATTTACTGCGATCCTGTAGTTTCTTTGGCGACAGCGCGGCACGCCAGAGAAGAGTTCTCCCGGTATTCAAAATAAATTCTGCAATCGACGAAGGTATGCTCCCGTCGTTACGGACTTCTGGAACAAAAAGGCCCGGTGCCATCATCCGAATTTGTAGAGAATCCCGAACCCGCCGCGCGGATAGTTCCACTCGATTTCGCCGGTCTTGGCGGTCATGATACGGCAGGTGCCGCATTCCATGCAGCCGTCAGCGGTGATCTCCACCTGGCCCCGCTCGTTCTCCGCGTAACATCCCGCCGGGCAGGCATGGGTCAGCGCCAACAGGGCTTTCGATGGTTTGTCGTGCGGCAGAACCTTGATATGCGGCCGTCCCGCATCGACGAGGTAGCGGTTCTGGAAGAGTTTTTCCTCGACCTTCATCCCGGTTGCGTGCGTCGTTTCGATCATCGCCATGCCCTCGCGAGTTTGAATGCGTCACCAAGCAGTCCAAGAATGCTCCGGCTCTTGCGGAAAGAACTCATGATCTGCTTTTCCTTCGACCGCTTGTCGACACCGTCGACACGGAACCAGGACTGCGCCGCGTTGGTGAACAGTTTTGGATAAAGCGTGAAAACGTGCTTGTTGCCGTGGAGAAAATCCGGAATTTTCCGGTATTTTTTCATGTCCTTCATCACAAAGGTCTGCTCCAGGCGTCGCGTGTATTCCGTCAGGTTGGCTTTCGTCATTTCGTCCCGGCGACGATTCAGCCAGACGACGGTCTCCCCGGCGATACGACCGGTGGTCATGGCCAGGTTGGAGCCTTCGCGGTGCACGGCGTTGACAAACTGACCGGCATCGCCGACCACGATCCAGCCGTCTCCAACCAGCCTGGGAATGGCGTTGTAGCCGCCTTCGGGGATGAGATGCGAGGCGTATTCCTTGCACTCCGAACCCGCCAGGAGGGGCTTGATGCTCGGATGGTTCTTGAATGCCTCGAGCAACCCGTAGGGCGTCGTCTCATTCTCCGCGAAGTCGGACACGATACAGCCGATCCCGACGGAAATGGATTCCTCATTGGTGTAGAGGAAGCCGGTGCCGGTCATGCCTTTGGTGATCGTGCCCATGGCTTCGATCACGACGCCCTCATCGCCCTTCAGATTGAAGCGGCTTTCGATGACTTCGCGCGGCAGAAAATGCATTTCCTTGACCGCAAGCGCGACGGTGTCCGGGGCGACTTCGGATCTTAGACCCGATCGCTGACCGACCAGCCCATTGACCCCTTCCGCCAGGATAACGACATCGGCGAAGACCTTGCCTGCGTTGCGGTCGGTCCGAACCCCGATCACCTTGCCGCTGGAATCGCGAAGCAATTCGGTCACGGTGGTCTCGCAGAGCAAAGTGGCGCCGGCGTCCCGGACCTTGCGGCTGAACCACTTGTCGAACTGGGCGCGGATGATCGTGTACCGGTTCGGCTTTTCCTCGTTGAAGTCGTTGGACCGGTAGTGCATGCCCACATGCGACGCGTCGTCCATCGTCCACATGCGCTGTTCGATGACGTGCCGCTCCAGCGGAGCGTCCTCGCGGAAGTCGGGAATGATCTGTTCAAGCGCGCTTGCATAAAGGATCGCGCCCTGAACATTCTTGGAGCCGGGATATTCGCCGCGCTCGAGTTGCAGAACCTTCAGGCCTTCCTTGGCCATGGTGTAGGCCGCGGCGTTTCCCGAAGGTCCGGCGCCGACAACGATTGCATCGAAATGTTCGTCACTCATGGGAGCCTCCTTCAACCCGCCATCCGGTTGACCGAAAGATGTTTGCGGAATGCTTCCGTCAGCGCCGGCAGAACCTGCACCGCGTCGGCGATGATCGCCAGATTGGCGAAATCCATGATCGGGGCGTTAGCGTCGGTGTTGATGGCAACGATAAGGTCCGCGCCCTCTACACCGACGCGATGCTGAATTGCGCCGGAAATACCGGCGGCAATGTAGAGCTTCGGCCGGATGGTCTTGCCGGTCTGGCCGATCTGACGATCTGCGCTGATCCAGCCCTTTTGCACCAGCGGCCGCGAACCGCCGTATTCGGCACCAAGTACCGCCGCCAGGTTCTTCACAAGCTGGAAGTTTTCCGCAGACCGCAGACCCAGCCCGCCCGCCACGACAATGTCGGCGTAGGGCAATTGCGCCTTGTCGGTTTCCCGGTCGGCTACGAATTGCAGAACCTTGGTGACGACATCGTCCTCTCCCATGCCCAGGGGATGGGAAATGACCTTGCCGCGCTTGCCCTCCTGGCGCTCTGGCATCGACATGACGCGCGGGCGGACGGTGGCCATCTGCGGCCGGTAATTCAGCGTGAAAATCGTGCAGAGCAGCGAGCCGCCAAAGGTCGGACGGGTCGCCGCCAGAGACCCTTCGTCGTCGATCGCCAATTCGGTACAATCCGCCGTCAGGCCGGTCAGCAGCGTGGTCGCCACGGAACCCGCCAGATCGCGGCCGAGATTTGTCGCCCCGAGTAACAGAATTTCCGGCTGATAGGTGTTCACCAGATCCGTCATCGCCTTGGTGTAGGGCTCATTGCGGTAGTGGGTCAGCACCGGGTCCACGACCGTATAGACAACATCTGCGCCATATTCGAAGGTCTGGGCAACCGCCTCGGCAATCGCGTCCTCGCTACCGCCCATAACGACACCGGCAAGCTCCACACCGCGCTTGTCGGCGAGCTTGCGTCCCTCGCAGAGGAGTTCGAAAGATACCGGATGCACGGCGCCGTGCTCGCACTCGATGGCGACCCAGACATGCTTGTAGGCCTTGAAATGGTCCGGCAGCTCTTTTTTGGTTCCGGCACGGCCGGCGGCCGGCTTGGCTTTCGGTGCTTCAGCCATGACCGACCTCCTGTCCAAATTGTGTTGCGGCAAAACGGAGGAATTCTCCCTCCAACTCCGGCTGGCGCTGAAAAAGCTCATCCATCAAGGCTTGCGCAATGTCGTCCATCGACAGATCGGTGGTGTCGATGGGATGAGCCTTTTCGGAACGCGGATCCGGCGAGAAGATCTTCTTGACGATCGTCGGCGATCCGCGCAGACCGCATTTCGTCAAATCCTCGATGCCCGCGTCGGCGGCGCTCCATTTCACAACGTCGGCCTTGGCCGCCCGCAAGGCGTCCTCCAGCGATCCGCGCCGTATTTCGTTGGAGCCTTCAAGCATGGTGACGAGCACCGGCAACCTAGTCTCCAACACCTGAATGCCGCCTTCGGCGCGGCGCTCCACCGTGATGGTTTCCCTGTCTGGATCGAGATCCGAGATTTTCGCCACATAGGTCAGCTGGTTGAGCTTCAGCCGCTTGGCGATGCCCGGTCCGACCTGGGCCGTGTCACCGTCGATTGTCTGCTTGCCGGTGAAGACGATAGACGGCTCGCCGAAGTCAGTGCCGATTTTCTTCAGCGCCTCGGCAAGAGCAAAACTCGTCGCCAGCGTATCCGACCCGGCAAAGAAACGGTCGGTCAAGAGAACCGCTCGATCGGCGCCGAAAGTCATGGCCTTGCGCAAGGAATCCTCCGCCATGGGCGGTCCCATGGTCAGGACGGTCACCTCGCCGCCGAACTTGTCCCTGAGGCGAAGCGCTTCTTCGAGAGCGAACAGATCATACGGATTGATGATTGTCGGCACGCCCTGACGCATGATCGTATTGGTCACCGGGTGAACGCGGATCTGGGCGCTGTCGGGAACTTGCTTCACACAAACGACGATGTGCATCGGACCTCACCTGCTCCTTGATCAATTGGACTTGTTTTCTGTTCCAATCCTCTCCGCAATTAGCGTGCCAACCCCTAGCGCAGCGAAGGATGGCGGAAGTCCGCCATTGTGCCCACCCTCCGCGAAGAGTGGCCATACACGGCTGCGATAAACGCAACGCATCTGTCGGCTTGCCGACAAAGTGTCATATGTCGGTGTTCCCACCCGAGATGGAGGACAAGGCGACAAACTGTCTGGCCGGTTCAGCCTTTGGCGCGACGGCATCCTTGTGCACCTTGAACAGACGCTCCTCGATGGGGGAGGATGTCACAAAGTCCAGGTAGGCCTGCTCCAGATGGGTCCGGCACAGCGCTCTGATATCGTCATCGCTCAAGGCATCGAACGCCCCGTCGCTCTCGCTCGTGCGCAGGTACTGGCCCATGCGCCGCAGGATATGCAGGCGGGCGACATGCACCACCGAGGGCTCATAAGCCACGTCGAGATAGGTGAAAAATTCTTCGGCCGCGGACAGCTGCGACAGGTCGTCAAGAACACTCATAATCCAGATTCTCCCTCGTTGCCGCCCGATGGCCGCGCTAATTTTCCGTTTCCCCCTCTTCGGGGGACGGCGAGACCGCGCGGGCGCGCAGCCGGCTCTGCAGGTGATTGACCCGCGTCTCCAGAAACTCGACCCGGTCGATCAGAACCGTCAGCACGTCGCCAACGGGATCGGGAATCAGGTGATGGTCCAGGTCGATCCGTCCGTCCTGGCGGCGGTGCTCACGCCGGTCCCTGACCACCTTTCCCGGAATGCCGACCACGGTCATGCCCGGCGGCACATCTTCCACGACCACAGAATTGGCTCCGATCCGGCAGCCTGCCCCAACCCGGATCGGGCCAAGAATCTTGGCTCCCGCGCCCACAAGAACGCCGTCTTCCAGCGTCGGGTGCCGCTTGCCGGCTGACCAGCTGGTCCCGCCCAGGGTCACCCCGTGATAGAGCGTGACATCGTCGCCGACTTCCGCCGTTTCTCCGATGACGACGCAAGCACCGTGATCGATGAAGAACCTGCGCCCGATCGTGGCGCCTGGATGTATATCCACATTTGTGAGAACCCGGCCGAACCAGGACAGAAACCTGGCGGGAAAGCGCAGGCCTTTCGTCCACAGCCGATTGGCGAGCCGGTGGGCGATCACGGCGTGCACACCCGGGTAGGTCAGCACGATCTCGTAGGTATGCCGGGCGGCGGGATCGCGGGCCTTGACGCAACCAATATCCTCGCCGAGCTGCGACCAAAGCGTTCTGCGTGTTGGCGGATCTGTCCACTTCAAGCGTGTCTTGGCCACAGGCTCTGCCGGGGACCCGGCATGTGCGGACCGCGGCTTCGGCGACCGCTGACCGGGCGATGCAATCGCAATACGGTCTACCGGCTCGGCCAACCGCCTTTCGAGATCCTCAAGACCTTGCAAAGACATATTCCCCGTCTCCGCTCGTCGCGGCCTTCGTTTCATGACGGTCACGCCACAGCGGCGACATGGACTGCAGCTTCGAAATGATGCCGGGCATGACGTCGAGAACGCGGCCGATGTCTTCAGGCGTGTTGTCCCGCGACAACGAAAACCGGATCGCGCCTTGCAGCGCCGTCGCCGGAACGTTCATGGCACGCAACACATGCGACGGTTCCATGGATCCCGACGCGCAGGCAGACCCGGAGGACGCGGCAATTCCAACCTGCTCCAGCTTGTGCAGGATCGCCTCGCTGTCGAGACAATCGAAGGCGATGTTGGAGGTGTTGGGCAACCGCTCCGCGTTGCCGCCGACAACGCTGCAGTTGCCGATCTGCTGGAGAACGCCCTGCTCCAGCCGGTCGCGCAGGGCGCGGACTTTCGTCTGCTCCTCCTCGATCCGCACGGCAGCGATCTCCGCGGCCTTTCCAAGTCCGACAATCGCCGGAATGTTCTCCGTTCCCGCGCGCCGGCCGCGTTCCTGACGGCCGCCGCGCAGCAGGGGCTTGAACTTTACGCCCTTGCGGACATAAAGCGCGCCGATGCCCTTGGGGGCGTGCAACTTGTGGCCGGATAGCGACAGCATGTCGATCGCACTTGAGGAAAGGTCTATCGGGATCTTACCTACGGCCTGGACCGCGTCGGTGTGAAACAGCGCTCCGGCTTCATGAGCGTAGCCGGCCAGAAGCTCGACCGGATAGATCGTTCCGGTCTCGTTGTTGGCCCACATCACCGAGGCAACCGCCGTTCGTGGCCCAAGCGCCGCGCGGTAGGCCTCGATATCGAGTTCTCCGTTTTCATTCACACCGACGGTCGTGACCTCGATGCCACGGCTTTGCCGCAGATAGGCAACAAGGGAGAGGACCGCAGGATGTTCGACCGCCATCGTCACGATCTGATTGCGCTCGGGCTGGTTTTCCAACGCCGACAGCAACGCCGCGTTGTCGGACTCCGTCCCTCCGGAGGTGAAGATCACCTCATGATCATGCGCCGCTCCCAACAGGTTCTGCACGTGCCGCCGGGCCTCTCTGACCGCTCCTGCGACCTCGGAACCGAAGGTGTGGGTCGAGGAGGCGTTGCCGAATTGCTCGGTAAAAAACGGCAGCATGGCGGCCACGACTTCGGGGTCGGTGCGGGTCGTCGCGTTGTTGTCGAGATAGATCGCTCGCACCTGATGTTCCTTCAAGTTCAGGCGGACACACCACCCATGACCGGGATGACGCGGACAAGCTCGCCGAGTTCCTCGACGAGCCGCGACTGGATGCCTTCCAGGGTCATACTTGACAGCTTGCACATCACGCAGGCCCCGGTGAGCCGCACCATGACCTTCTTGTCCTCGACCTTGACGAGTTGGCAGTCGCCGCCGTCACGCTGCAGATTGGGCCTGATCTCCTCCAGCACCTTGGTGATGACCTGCAGGCGCTTCTCCTCCGCTGCGGAGGGGTGCGGCTGTTCCAGGGTCGTTGCTGTTTCGGCTCGCATGTCGTTTCCTTGTCCTCGGGTTCTTTTGACTGGGTCGCGTCCCTTGAGTCCGCCGCTATCCTCGATGACCGGCGCCGGTCAGCCGAAGGACTTGCCGCAGGAGCAACTCGAATTGGCATTCGGATTGTCGAAAGTGAAGCCCGAGCCCTCGAGCGCGACGACAAAGTCGATTGTCGTCCCATTCAGCAATTGATGGCTCGTGGTGTCGACGAAGACCTTCACCCCGTCCCGCTCGATAACCGTGTCGTCCGGGCCGGCCTCATCGACGAGACCCATCATGTATTTGTAGCCGGCGCAGCCGCCGGTCTCGACCATGATGCGCAGGCCTCCAACCGGATCCTTGGCACCGGAAATCGCAGTGCGGACGGCGTCCATGGCGCTGTCGGTGAGATTAATCATCGCTGTCTTTCTCCCTGCTGAGGGTCTCTGTTACAGCAAAGTGAGCAAGTGGCGTGCCATTCAGAAAAACGTTAGAAATCTGCCGTTTTCGCTTAAAGTGGCTGTTGCCTTTGCGACGCTTGTCGGGTTTGCGACAGGCTGGTTCCAACCATGACGCGGCACGTCGGCGGGTTCGGACATTCCCAGCCAGGGCCGAACGGCAGAACCGGCTGAAATCAGGGATCCGCGCCGGTTCACCCGCTCCAAACACGAAACGGCACACGACTTGCCTAACAACAGCCATGCGCCTGAGAGCGCGCGTATTATCGCTAGTTAGGACACTTTCATGACGACGATCGAACAAACCCCATTGGCACGCCTGGAAAGCGAAGGCCGCCTTTTCAACGCTGTCCTGAAAGGGCCGACCACCAAGGACGGCCGCTTCGGCTTCCGCGGCGACATTGCCTTGAAGTTCCAGCCAAAGGTCGCGGACGAAATGCGCCCGCCGGATTATTCCATCGAACAGGTTCTGACCTACTCCGAGGGAAACGACCCGCAGATCCCCATCCTGATCGGCTATCTGCATTCCTTCGAATATCTGCGCTCGGCGCTGGACGTGCTCGGAGACCTGCTCAGCCCGAACGGAACCTACCTGCTGTTTTGCAACAACATCGACCTGAGATCCCAGTACAAGGTGAAGATGGGCGACATCACGTTCCACATCCTGCCCTGCGATGAATCGACGGTCTGGAAGGAAACCCTCGAGCTGATGAGTATCGACAAAAACGATATCAAGAAGCTGAACACCGCCGGCAAGACCGACTACGTCCTAGATGCCGTCAAAGGCTTTAGCAACGGGTTCGACGAGATCACCTACGAAAAAGGCCTCGAGCTGATGGAGCCGGTGCGAAACCGCAACGAAAACCGGCCCGTCTGAGGATAAGCCAAGCGTTTTCGGCCGGCTGCGTCCTCGGCTCCGGGTCGAGGACGCAGCCGCCCCGCAACAGCTCCCCTCATTCGGTGTCGTCCGCTCCCGCCTCTTCGCCATCCTCGCCATAGCCGGCCAGTTCCACGCCGAGAACGCAGATGTCGCCTTCGATCACCCGAACGTCGATCGGCTGCAGACCTTCACCCTTGCAAGGTCCGTCGATACAGTCCCCTGTTCCAATGTCGAAGAGCGCCCCGTGTTTGCCGCACATCAGCCGGGTGCCATAGGCATCCAGGAACTGGTCCTGCTCCCAATCCAGATTGACACCGTCATGCGGGCAGCGGTTGACATACCCAAAGGCCTGGAGCCCCCAACGAATGATCACGATTGGCCAGGGTTGCTCGGTTCCATGCTCGTCGAGGCGGATCAGGCAGAAGCCGTAGGCCCGCTTGCTCGGGATGTCGTTCAAACCGCAGACGACATACGGGGTCTCCTCGTGCGTTTGCGTTTCCATCATGACAGTTTTCCGATTGAATGACTTCCAGACAAGTCCGCGCCCAGCGCATCCGTCTTGGACAGAAGCAGGCGATTGGCGGCCAGCGAAAACGCCCGCCAGGCCGCGGCCACATCCCTGAGGATCGTCTGCTTGTAGTCGTTGGACAGCTGGTGCTCGTGGGGGAAGTTGGACAGGGCACAGGAGGTTCGATTAAAGGCGATCACGTCGTCCATCAGGATTTGCAGAAAATCCCGGAATGGCGACTGGATGTCCGACATCAACGCCGACCGACCGTTCTCGACCGGAATTCTCGCAATATCGAAATCGAGCTCTCCCAGATAGACCAAGGCCTCGTCCAGCATCTCCTCCACGGTTTCCAGCAGGGACAGCTGGGTGAGTTGATCGCGTTCCTGTTCGGACAACCGCGCTGTCAGGTTACGCCGATAGCTGTCGAAGGCCGGACCACTCCGCGCTCGAACCCAGGTTTCGAATTGCGCCAACTGCGCCGCATTGCCCGACAGCTCGCCGGTTGCGCCACTCTCCCTTGCGCTTCCGACAGCTGCCAAAGCGTGAGCGGCGGCCTCAAGCGCTCCCTCCAGATAACCGCAGCCGCGGGCCGCCGTCTCCGATCCGGAGAGATGCAGTCTACCGCCCCAGAGCGACCGCCGGAGGAGCGGATTGGAGGTGCCGGCGTGCTCGCCGGTCGGTGGTTCGCGGCGATCCCGCGCGGAGCAGGTGAGGCGTTCCGTGGCCCAGTCGCGGTAGAGAAGCTCGCCCCGTTCGGCCTCGGCCCCGAAAACCTGTGCCAGCTGGTTTCCCATGAGCATGGGCAGACCGATGTTGAACCGCTCCCTATCGTCCGGACCGAGAGCAAGGAAACCGCCTAGCGCCGCCTTGTTCCCCGTCGCATCGCAGGCGTCGAAAATTTCCCCGACAACCGTTTGGCCATGACTGACGAATGCATTGCCCGCGTGTCCGGCGTCGCGCCAGAATGGGCGATCGTATCCCAAAACGACCTTGGCGCTCCCCGCCATCCAGGTGGCCGCTTCGCCCATGGCCGTGCGGACATCCTCGCAAAGCTCCGGCTCGAACAGAACACGGTCTTCCAGCAGACGCGGCGGCACCGCCAATACGACGGTCCGCGCCGTTACCTTGACGAGTTGGCCGTCGCGCAGAAACAAGAGTTGCACATAGTCGCCGCAGTCCTTCACGCTGGCCAGCTCATGCGTCAGATGGATACGTTCCTGCGGTAGACGGGCGACGAGAGCGTCCACCAGCGAGGCCATGCCACCCGTGAGCCGCCGGGCGCCGGCGTGAACGGCTGCCGTCTGGACGTCCGGAACCTTGTTGACATCCTGTAAATGAAGCACTTCCCCCGTTTCGTGCTGGTCGAAGGTAGCCAGTTCCAGATCTTCGACGAGACCGGCAATCATCGGCTGCGCACCCGGCCAGAACCAGGCCGGGCCCAGATCGACACGCATCCCGGAACGCGCACTCCATTGTGAGTCAATACGGCCGCCAAGCCGGGGCCGCGCTTCGAAAAGGGCAAAGTCCCTTCCCTCCCGGCGCAAGTGTTCCGCCAGAGCCAAACCGCACAGGCCGCCACCAACGATCGCAATCTCAAGCATGTTCACTCTCCTTTCAAGTTCGGGCCCGGTTCCGGGTCCGGTCTGTCCCTGGGCAGCGCAATGCAAGAATCGCGCACAATTCCCCTTCCGCCCAATTCGCTCCGGAGAGAGCGCCCGAAATGGCACGGAACTTGATTGGAGCTAACCAACCTGAACGACCCGACATGAAAGAAAAGGAGATCCCCCATGAAGGTTGCAGAGGCTTTTGCCGCATCCGGTCTGGACGACATCAAGGCGGCGCTCGCCGGCGGTACCCTGACCGTCTATTCCGTCGCCCGTCCGTTGACCGCGAACCTGCCGGTCGACCGAAGCGGCGTGCTTGCCGTCTTCAGATTTTCTTCTCCAGCCTTCGGCGCGCCCGTCGATGGTGGTGAAGCTCCTGTTTTCGTGGAGGAAACAGCCACGGCTGAAAGTGTCGGAACGCCCGGTTTCGCCCGGGCGTGCTCGGCGGACGGCGCGGTGGTTGCAGACTTCTCCGCCGGTCCGGGAAACCGGGAGATCAAGTTCGCGGAAGTATCCTGCTCCAAGGATGCACCAGTGAAGGTCGTCTCGTTCCAGATCCAGGAAGAGGACGGCTGGCCGGAGCGCCCGGACTATTTCGACAGCCGGCCACGCCCGGGCTACCAGATGCCGTCGACGCTCTGAACCGGACACGGTTCCTTGGGGCAGGACCCCGGCAGCGCGTTTCAAACGCGCCATTTTGTCGGAACCCGAACACGTTCGATCCAACCGTTGGAGAACAACAATGACAACACTGATCAAGACGACTGAAGACGGCCGCAAGGTCGAGGTCAATGGGCTCGCCATCTGCCTCGACGGCAAGCTGGAGGCCTTCGAACTGATCGAAGTCGCCATGCATCCGAACCGGAGGGCAATCGTGGAGATCATGTCCGACGCCACTCACATGGCCGGGCGCATTGCGCTGACGCGCGAGGACGTGCGGAAGGTCGAGGAGGCTTTCGCCGAAACCGAAAAGCAGATCCTGGCGAGTCCTGCCGCGATCAACGAACGCTTCCGCCTCGCCGTGAAACGACGGACCTGCTCGGAAGGTATCGAATAAATCCGCGAGGCGGAAACGTCAGCCGGGCTGACTGGCGTTTTCTTCACTATTTGCGATACGGGCAAGGCGCGCTTCGCCCGTTTCGTCGCCGAAGCACGTGTCGAAGTCATCGCAATCGGTGCATACCGGCGCCGTGCAAAGCGTGAAGCCGGCCGAGCCGCAGACCATGCGATAGAGGAATTTCTTCCACTTCATGTCTTCGCGGTTTCGGGCCGAAAGCCGGGAGAAATGCCGATCCATCAATTGCGAGAGTTCGCCGCGGTGGCGCAGCCCGAGATCCTGCCAGAGGTGGTGTGGGGCCTTGCAGCGCCGGGCGATCATGGCTGCGAAGGTCTTTTCCAGATCGTTCGCGCCGGTCGCATACATCAACAGGATATCGCGAACCGACTGTTCCTCGTCGTCAACCTGCGGACCGGCACCTTGAGACAATTTCACCAGTTCTTCGACGATGGCAGGAAACATCCGCCCCGCCAGTCCGCGCAACTCTGTCTGCGAAAGCCCCGAGCCGTCGCCGAAACCGGAGAAAACACCCGCCTCCTCTTCGGACAGGGCAAGTGCGAGGATCGATGCGGCCACGTGAATGTCGAACGCGTCGCAATCCGAGGCAGCAGATGCGTCGATCAGCCAGCGATAGGCTTCGTCACCGGTCATATGAGCCTCTCGTTCTTCGGGTTTCAGGCGGCCTCGGCAATCTGAGACGCATGCGTCTGGCAGTTGGTCGGGCAGACCCGGGCGCAGGCGCCGCAGCCGATACAGGCGCCGGTGTCATTCATCACCATGACCTTCTTTTCGACCTCCTCATCCTCGTCGTCATCGAGTTCGACCACGTCGCCGTCCTCGTTGAGGCCCTTCAACGTCATGACCTCGCGGCCGCAGACCTTGTAGCAGCGGCCGCAGCCGATACAGACGTCGCCGTCGATGGAGATCAGAAAATCCGGTGTCCAGTCCCGGCCATCTCGAGTCAAATGGGGGGCGGCCATGATGGGTTTCCTTTCGTTAAGCCTCAAGCTGCTTCAGTTCGGCGCGCTTGGTTTCCAGCGTCTCGTAGGTGCTGTAGGTCTTTTGCGCGACATCCAGGATGGACTGCCAGTTGACAGGCAAGTCCTCCGCGAGATCGTGAAGATCCATCTTCAAGGCTACCGCCCGTGACGAGAGCTTCTTCACTTCCGCTTTCAGCGTTTCCACATCGCTCATTGCATCACCTCAGTATTTAGTATTTCGCCACGTCCGGGAACCGGTTGATCGTGTCCACGCCTTCCTTGACGTATTTGTCACCCTGCTCGGCCAGCTTGGCGAGGCTGTCGAAGCCGAACCGGTGCATGTCCCGCAGTTGCTTGTTGACGACAATCAGCCGGCCGCCGATGAGCACCATCCTGCCGAAGCCCTCGTGGTGCATCTTGAACATCGGCGAGACCATGACGCCGGTTTCCTTCTCGATCGACAGCGCGACCGCGTTGAAAAGCAACTCCATGCGCCAGATCGTATCGGGATCGGGATCGCCGACGATCGGCAGGGCCCGTCTTTCTTCCTTGCTCAAGATGTAGGGCGCGATCAGGTCGAGATCGGCCTTGTTCTCCCAGGTGCCATGACTGTCCTGGGCGCGCCAGATCTTGATCAGTTCCTTTATGAACGGCGCATCCGCCGCCGGTTCCTCAGTGAGCGTCGTTGCTGCTTCAGCCATTGACCACTTCCTCATCGTCGAACTCATCGAAACTGCGTTCCCGACCCTTCAGCATGACCTTGCGCAGCCAGGGCGGCGGATTTCCTTTCAGCACCTCCTGGAGCTTGTCGAGCAGTTCCAGGATGTTCTCCGGCTGGTTGACCTTCATCGGGTGGATGTTGTTGGCCACGACCCGCGCCGCGCCCGAGCCGCCGATAGCCGCGACATAGAGAATGGCGCAGTCCTTGATCGCCTCGATCTTCGGGGCCAGCTTGTCCTCATCGCCGTCTTCCTTGAGATCGCCCTCGAATTCCACGGCCTCGAGAAACTTGTGGCCTTCCGGCTCCAGGTCGTAGATGGCGATATGCTTGGCCCAGCCGAAATGGGCGTCGACCCTTTTGAGGTCCTGCGTTGCAAAGGCGACTTTCATGCGCGTTCAACCTCCGTCTTCAATGGGCCGACACTGACGCTGCGGCGCCATGACCGTGCCCGGCGCCTTCGCGCCAGGTATCCGGTGTCGGTTCGTGGTTTTCCTCGTGATCGGCAATCAGCAGGTTGGCGATCGTGAAGATCATGTCGCGCGTGCCGCGATAGCCGACGGAGAGCTGATGACCGGCGCCAATCCGATCAAACGTCGGCAGCCCTGCCCGGTAGAACGGAATGTTCAGCCGCGCCGCCATTTGACGGCCGTGCGAATGGGTGACCAGAAAATCGCAACCGCGCTCTTTCGCCATGGTTTCCAGATCCTCCAGATCGCCGATCAACACGTCTTCGGTCGGTAGATGTTCCAGCACCGGCGAGTGGTTCGTCGTGACGGCCGCCACCATATGCGCGCCCATTTCGTGCAAAAATCCGCCAAGATCGTTGAGCAGATCCGGCTCGGCGCCAATGGCCAGCCGGCGTCCACCGATGTGGAAATGTCCGTCGAGCATGGCATCGACCAGTTGACCGCGCTGGCGCCGGTATTTTTTCGGAACCGGGCGTCCGCTGATCTTGCTGAGGAAGCTCATCAGTTTGTCATTGGCTTCCAGGCCGCAGAGGCGCTCCAACAGTTTGAATGGAATGCCGGTCTTCTTTTCCATGGCTTGCGCGGCGCGGCGCATCTGCGCGCCGATGGCGATCGTCCAGGCCGCCTGGCCCATCGCCGCCACCTCGTCCACGCCGACGCCGCCAATGGTGGTCGGCGTGAAGTCGTCGGGAATATGGCCGTCAAGCGAGCCGGCGATATCCGGCAGGAACGTCGGCACGAGGCCGAAATCCTCGATGATGGAGCGCAGCTCATCGAGATCGCCCGGCGTCAAATGGCATCCGGGCAGCACATTGATACGCTTTTGATCCGTGGCCGCGCCTTCCGCCGGCGTGTCGACGAGCACTTCCACCATCCGCGCGACGGTCTTCTCCCAGCCGTCCTGAAACGCGTCCTTGAAATCCGGCGTCGAGACGTAGACCATCGGCAGGTCCTTTACGTCCGGGTTCTTTTCCCGGACAAGCTTGATGTAACCCTCGACATCATCGCCCTTGGTCTCCGTGACGCCCGTTGAGCAGATGCCGATGATCTCCGGCTTGGTCTTCTTGTGGATGTTGAGGATCGCCTGTTCGACGTTGTCGAACCCGCCGAGCACCGTCGCCACTTCGGACATGGCCGTCGTCTGCATCGGAATGGCTTCCTTGAAATGGCGCACGAACAGCACCAGCCCGAAGGACGTGCATCCTTGTGAGCCATGAAGAAGCGGCATCGCGCCACGCAGCCCCATGAAGGCGAGCGCGCCGCCGATCGGCTGGCTCATCTTCAGCGGGTTTACAGAGCAGGACTTCTTGCTGGTCTTGACCTCGGCCATCGTCACGCCTCCTATTCCGCCGCCACGGCGAGCGCGGGAGCGGATTGGGTGAGGGACGCCAGAATATCCTCCACCCGGCTGGTGCAGTCGGAGCAACCACCGGACGCGTTCGTCAGCTCGCGGACCTCGTCCACCGTCGTCAGGTTGCGCGACAGGATGGCATCCTCGATGGTCCCCAGATCGACGGACTTGCAGATGCAGACCCTGGTTTCGCGGCGTTTCTGTTCGGCCAATTGCGGATCGGCGGCAAGGATGGCCTCTTCGGCTTCCGCCTCGGCCATGGCCCTCTCCTGCCAGGTGTCGCCCTCGGCCTCCCACGGCGCCGGCTTGCGCACCTGTTGCCAGACCGGGTTGTAGAGCGCCTTGTCGATCTCCTGAAGCAGCTTCACCATGCCGACGTAGCCCATATAGGCGTGGTGGCGTTCCTGGTTGATGTCGAGCCAGGGCATGGACGCCTTGAGGGCCACAAACTGGGAGCGGCCGCCGGACAGCATGATGTCGGCCTGCGCATCCTTGAGCATCTTGTACATCTCGCGCGGGGTCATGTCCTCGATCATGTGCGCGTCCTGGCCCATCAGTTCCTTGATGCGGGCCTTGTCCTCCTTGGTGGACTTCTTCACGCTGGTGCCGGTCAACTCCAGCCCGGCTTCCTGCAGCGCGGCAAGCACCGACCACGATTTCACACCGCCGGTGATCAGAAGGACCTTCTTGCCCTTGAAGCGCGGCTTGAACGGCGCGATCGCCGCCCAGGCCCTGGCTTCCTCGCGCGCGATCAGCGCTTCGGTGCGGTCGAGCAATTCCGGATCCGCGCCGCGCTCCACCAGAAGCTGGGAGATCTCGCGCAGAGCGTCGCTGGTGTCCTCGATGCCGTAGAAGGAGCCTTCGAAAAACGGAATGCCATAACGCTCCTCCATCTTGCGGGCGACGTTGATCATGGCCTTGGAACACACCATCATGGCGGCCTTGGCGCGGTGGGCGGAGGCGACTTCCTTGTATTTGCCGTCGCCCGATATGCACGCAAGGATACGGATGCCGAGTTCGTCGAGCAGCGGCTTGATCTGCCAAAGCTCACCAGAGAGATTGTATTCGCCGATGATGTTGATGTCGTAGGGTGTGGTGTATTCCGGTTCCTCGGTGCCGATCACGTGGCACAGCAGCGCCTCGCCGGCGAGCTTGTTTCCGAGGTTCTTCGACCCGACGAAGCCGGGGGCGTTGATCGGGATCACCGGCTTGCCGAATTTTTCCTTCGCCGCCTTGCAGACCGCGTCGATGTCGTCGCCGATCATGGCGGGCACGCAGGTCTGGTAAACGAAAATGGCCGGCGGATCGTACTTTTCGATGATTTCGCGGATGGACTTGAACAGGCGCTTCTCGCCGCCGAAGACGACGTCGGTCTCGTTGATATCGGTCGTGAAGCCGGTTCGCCAGATCTGCGAGCCTGAGGAACGGGCGCCGCGATTGTCCCAGGAGTTTCCTTCGCAGGCGATCGGTCCGTGGACCAGATGCGCCACGTCAGTCAAGGGCTGCAGGGCGATCTTGGCGCCGTCGAAGGCGCAGCCGCCGGCCGCGCCACCGGGCTGCAACTGCTTGGTACAGCCCTTCTTGCGCTCGGCCTCCGACTTGTCCGCGTTTTTGCCGCAGCCGGGCTCGTTGAACACGTCCTGAATGGTGGCCGAAAGCGAACTCATGCGTCTCTCCTGTCAGCTGAAACCGGAAGAACGGACCGCCAGCGTCCCGGCGGCCTCGATAGCGTCGCAGTTTTCGGCTCCGCGCTTTGCGCGAAGCCGGTTTTTCACATCCGCTTAGCGGATGATGTCGAAGCTGTAGTCCGTCTTCGCCGGTACATTGGTGTTGCGGTCGATCTCGTCGAAGATCTTGTCGAGAATCGTGATCAGCACATTCATCGAGCCCTGATAGCCCCACACCGGCCGGCGATGATGGTGGTGCCGGTCGAACACTGGAAAACCGATGCGGATCAGCGGTGTCCCGGTGTCGCGTTCCAGATACTTGCCGTAGGTGTTGCCGATGAGGAAATCGACCGGCTCGGTGAACAGAAGCGAGCGCATGTGCCAAAGGTCCTTGCCCGCATAAACATGGCAGTCCTGGCCGAACGGGGAGGAGTCCAGCAATTCCTGTACCTGCTTCGCCCAGCCTTTGGTGCCATTGGTCGCCAGGATGTGGGTCGGTTCCGCGCCGAGTTCCAGAAGGAAGGCGGCCAGACCGAGGCAGAGGTCCGGATCGCCGTAGATGGCGAATTTCTTGCCGTGAATGTGAGCGCTGGAGTCGGCGATGGCGTCGACCAGACGGCCACGTTCCCTGGCGAGCTCTTCCGGAATTTCCTTGCCCGTGAGACGTGCCACTTCCATCAGGAAGGCATCCGTGGAGGCAACGCCGACCGGGTGATTGAAGGATGCCACTTCCTGGCCATGCGCCTTGATGACCGGCAGGGTCTTCTCCGTGCAGTATTGCTGCATGGAGATGGTCGCCTTGGCGTGGATCGCGTTGGCCGCGTCCTCAAGGGTGGTGCCGCCGTCATACATCCGGAACTCGCCGTCCGTCGGCGTGTCGAAGACGTCGGAATTGTCACACAGGATTGTGTGCTCGACGCCCATCAGATCGAAGATGCGCCGGATCTCGCGCATGTTTCCGACGGTGTAGCCATCGAAACCGCCGATGAAGTTGATCGTGTCGTTCGGCTTGCGCTCAAGCTTTTCCGTAGTACCGGCCTTGCCGTCCCAGAAATGCTCGATAATGCCCTTGAGGGCGTTGTCATAGCCGGTGACATGGCTGCCGACGAAGGCCGGAGTATGGGCGAAGGGAACGTCGAATTCCGCCGGAACGGATTCCTTTTCCTTCGCCGTCTTGATAAAGGCGTTGAGGTCGTCGCCGATCACTTCCGCCATGCAGGTGGTCGACACGGCGATCATCTTCGGCTTGTAGAGATTGTAGGTGTTGGCGAGCCCGTCGACCATGTTGTTGAGGCCCCCGAACACGGCCGCGTCCTCGGTCATCGATGACGACACGCAGGAACTCGGCTCCTTGAAGTGGCGCGACAGGTGACTGCGGTAATAGGCGACACAGCCCTGAGAGCCATGCACGAAGGGAATGGTCCCTTCAAAGCCGACGGCGGCGAAGACCGCGCCGAGCGGTTGACAGGCTTTGGCCGGGTTCACCGTCAGAGCTTCGCGAGCGAAGTTCTTCTCTTTGTACTCTTCGGTCTTTGCCCACTCCCGAACGCGCTCGACTTCAGCCGGATCGTGCGGGTTTTCGAACATCTTTTTCTTGGCTTCCAGCATCTGCTGGTATTCCGGGCCACGGAATAGCTCGAAGTGATCGAGCACGTTGTCTGCATTCTGCGTCATGATGAAGCCCTTTGCATCCTGAGTGATTGCATCGGCCTCCCCTGGCCCTTTGCCGGGCCAGGGGGGCGTGGCATTTATTCAGCCGCGATCATTGTCGGAACCGGCTTCCGCTTCCACGGGGTCTGCGCCATCTTCCAGATCGGTGAGTTGATCGCCATGTCCATGTCGCGCGCGAAGATCGCGAAGCCGTCATAGCCATGGTACGGGCCTGAGTAGTCCCAGGAGTGCATCTGCCGGAACGGCACACCCATCTTCTGGAAGACATACTTTTCCTTGATGCCCGAACCGACCAGATCCGGCTGGATCTTCTCGACGAACTTCTCGAACTCGTAACCGGTGACATCGTCGTAGATCAGCGTTCCGTCCTTGACGTAGTGCTGGGCGGTGCGCTGGTAATCGTCATTGTGGCCGAATTCGTAGCCGGTCCCGACGACCTCCATGCCGAGATCCTCATAGGCGCCGATGACGTGGCGCGGACGCAGGCCGCCGACGAACAGCATGACGGTCTTGCCTTCCAGCCGCGGCCGGTACCTGGCGATGACCGCATCCATCAGCGGCTGGTACTTGGCGATGACGCGCTCGGCGCCTTCCTTGATCTTGTCATCGAAGAAGCTGGCGATCTTGCGCAGGGATTCCGCGATCTTGCTCGGACCAAAGAAGTTATATTCGCACCACGGAATGCCGTATTTTTCTTCCATGTGCCGTGAGATGTAATTCATCGAGCGGTAGCAGTGGAGAACGTTGAGCTTCGCCTTGGGCGTCGCTTCCAGTTCGGCCAAAGTGCCGTCGCCGGACCACTGGGCGATGACGCGAAGACCCATTTCCTCAAGCAGAATGCGCGAGGACCAGGCATCGCCACCGATATTGTAGTCGCCGATGATCGCGACGTCGTAGGGGGTCTCCTCGAAACGCGCCGGTGCATCCGGATCGATCTTGTCGAAGACCCAGTCGCGAACCGCATCGTTAGCGATGTGGTGGCCGAGGGACTGGGACACGCCACGGAAACCTTCGCAACGGACGGGCACGATCGTCTTGCCCTCATATTGCTTCGACTTCTGCTTTGACACCGCTTCAATATCGTCACCGATGAGACCGATCGGGCATTCGGACTGAACCGTGATGCCGTTGTTGAGCGGAAACAGGTCCTGGATCTCGTCCATGATCTTGGCAAGCTTCTTGTCGCCGCCGAAGACGATGTCCTTTTCCTGGAAGTCGGACGTGAACTGCATGGTCACGAAGGTGTCGATGCCCGTCGTGCCGATGTAGTAGTTGCGCCGCGCGGCCCAGGAATACTGGCCACAGCCGACCGGGCCGTGACTGATGTGAATCATGTCCTTGATCGGCCCCCAGACCACGCCTTTCGAACCCGCGTAAGCGCAGCCGCGAATGGTCATGACACCGGGAATGGACTTGAGGTTCGATTTCACGCCGCAATCGGATTTGCCTTCCTCATGGACATTCAGGTGCTTGGCCCGCCGCTTCGCGGCCTTTGCCGGATAAACCTTCAAAACCTCTTCGATCAGTTCTTTGTTGCGGGCCTTGACCTCTCCAACACCCTCAGTTTTGGCCAAGCTCATATCTCTTACCTCGCTCCAGTGCGGTGTGCGTCCTCCGGGTGTTCCGGCCCACCTGAAAGGGTGGGCCGGAACGCGCCTTCAGGCGGGTTAGGCGATTTCCAGTTCGGCGGCAGTCTTGCCGACCTGGGTCTCGTCGATGGTTTTCAAGATGCCGTGCTCCATCAGCATGTCCTCAAGCTCATCCATCGTGATGGGAGTCGGGATGATGCCCTTGCCGGCGTTGCCGTGAATTTTCTTCGCAAGGTTGCGATAGTGATCGGCCTGCTGGGAGTCCGGCGCATATTCGATCACCGTCATGCGGCGCAGCTCGGCGTGCTGAACAATGTTGTCCCGCGGGATGAAGTAAGTCAGCTCGGTGCCCAGCTTCTTCGCCAGGTTTTCGGCAAGCTCCAGTTCCTTGTCGGTCTGACGCTCGTTGCAGATCAGGCCGCCGAGACGGACGCCGCCGGAATTGGCATACTTCAAAATGCCCTTCGAGATGTTGTTGGCAGCGTACATGGCCATCATCTCGCCGGACATGACGATGTAGATTTCCTGCGCCTTGTTCTCGCGGATGGGCATTGCGAAGCCGCCGCAGACAACGTCGCCAAGAACGTCATAGGAGACGTAGTCCAGGTCGTCATAGGCGCCGTTTTCTTCCAGGAAGTTGATCGAGGTGATCACGCCGCGGCCAGCACAGCCAACGCCGGGCTCAGGTCCACCGGACTCAACACATTTGATGTCCTTGTAGCCGATCTTGAGTACGTCCTCGAGCTCGAGATCCTCGACGCTGCCGGCTTCCGCCGCCAGGCTCAAGATGGTGTCCTGGGCCTTGGCATGCAGCATCAGACGGGTGGAATCCGCTTTCGGATCACAGCCGACGATCATGATGCGCTGGTCCAGATCAGCCAGAGCCGCCAGGGTATTCTGGGATGTGGTGGACTTGCCGATGCCACCTTTTCCGTAAAAAGCAATCTGTCGCAGTGACGACATGGTACGTCTCCTTAGAACCGTTGGTTAGTGACTGTCCCGCCCCTCGCGTGGACAGGCCTCATTCCAGGAAACGAGCTCGCGGTTTCATGGGAAGGAGCACATCGCTCGTCGAAGCGTAGGCGTGCGCTCAGCCCTCACTAGCCGTTCCGCCTTCGGTAATTGCATCGAACGTGCCAAATTGCGAAAAATCGTTAAGTATCTGATTTACATGGTAATTTATATAACTCCCCGTTGCGACGAGGCGTGTGAAGAACACGACACTGGTGTGTCGGCTGCGACAAACAAAACAACAATCCTGTCTGTCGGCGTCCGCCACGCCCGATTGCCCAACGGCCTGAAAACCACCGGTCCCGCTTCTTTTTCAACGACAGAACCCATTCGGAACGGTTTTTGCTTCGTCGTCTTAAGGCCGCGATAGGCGCGACCATTCTCCGAAGGCAAGCGAGGGCGATATGCAAATCGGTGTGGAAACTTCCAAAGCAGTCGATCAGCGGCGCGTTTTCGTCATTGATGACGATGACATCACCCGCACGGCCCTGCAGTTCATGTTGCAGGATGAAATCGAAACCCATGAACTGGCTACTTTGGAAGAAGCCTATGAGAAGGGTGTCGACTGGCTGAAGCCCGACCTCGTCCTGCTCGGCGTCTCCTTTCTCAAAGAAAAAGGCAGTGGACTGGTCGACGACTTGAAGACCAGATTTCCCTCCGTCCAGGTCATTGTCGTCTGCGACAAGGCCGATGAAGCCGTCGCGGTGGACGCCATCAAGGCCGGCGCGAACGGAGCCCTTGTAAAACCCCTGATACTCGATGCCGTGCGATCCAAGGTGGATACGATCCTTGGTCGCGGCGGCGCCGCGCCGCTCGTGCAGCTCGGCTTGCCTACCTAGGAACCCACCCGGCACATCCACTCAGTCCAAGGAGTATCGATCATGATCCCGCGCAAGGACTTCCAAAGGATCAATGTTCAAACCGCCCGCGAGCTTGCCTCGCGCGACGACGTCCTGATTATCGACGTCCGCGATGTCAAGGCCTACAAAAAGCAACACATTCCGGAGGCCAGGAATGTCTCGATCAACAATCTGGCGGCAATCCTCGATTCCGCACCACGGGACATGCCGGTCCTGATCTATTGCTACCGCGGCTATGCCAGCCAGGATTATGCCCGGGCCTTTTCGGATTTTCGCTTTCAGGAGGTCTACAGCCTGGATGGTGGCTACGATGCCTGGCACCAAAGCGAGATCGAAGCCCAGGACCTGGACGCCCAGGATCTCACGCTCAAGACAATGGCCCTCGTCTGACGTGAACGGGCGCGGACACCGCGTCCGTCCAGCGTGACCCTTCGGGTCCATATCGTTCAGGCCCGGGCAAAGACCATGACAAGCCGCTCGACCAGCTCACCGTTCTTCAGATGTGTCTCAACGATCTCATCGATATCTTCCGGTGTCGTCGGCCGGTACCAGATCCCTTCGGGATAGACCACCATCAAGGGTCCGGCCGAACAGAAACCGAGGCAGCCGGACACCGTGAAGCCGACGTCCGTCAGCCCATCGTTGCCGATCCTGTTGCCAAGGCGCTCCCAGAGCGGCTGCGCCCCGGCCGCACCGCAGCTGCCGCGCGGATGGGTCGGTGGCCGCTGCGTATGGCAAGCGAAGACATGGCGCTTGTAAAGCTGCGGGACTTCCGAGAAGTCGGTGACCTGACTGTCCATTTCGTGCCTCTCCTCACATTTTTCGGACCGAAGCCTCAGGCATCCGGACTTGCACGGTGGAACTGCGCCCGGACGGACGCTTGAGCGGTCCCGGCAGACGCCGGGGCGACACCTTTCTCTTTGACCAGCGTCTCCAGTTCGCCGCTTTGCGCCATTTCGCGGACGATGTCGCATCCACCGACGAATTCACCTTTCACATAGAGCTGCGGGATGGTTGGCCAGTTCGAATAGGCCTTGATGCCCTCGCGAATTTCCAGGTCGGCAAGGACATCGGTGCTGGCAAATGGAATACCCAGTTGGGTCAACAACTGGACAACGGCGCCGGAAAACCCGCATTGCGGGGCGGCCGGCGTTCCCTTCATGAACAGGTGCACACCATCGGCGGCAACGATGCCATTGATGCGGTCGGATACGGATTGGGACATGGATGTCTCCTTTCTTTCGGGATTGATGTGGTGAACGATGATTTGGTGGCGCCACCGCATGGGCGGACAGGTTTAACCGGGAACGGAAGTCTCCAGAGCGAGCGCGTGAAGAGCGCCGCCCATTTCTCCTTGCAAGGCGGCATAGATCATCTGGTGCTGCTGCACCCTCGACTTGCCGCGAAATGCTTCCGAGCTGACCTTGGCCGCGTAGTGATCGCCGTCGCCGGCAAGGTCGACGATGACGATGCGGGCGTCCGGCAAGGCGTTCTTGATGAGGCGTTCGATTTCCGACCCGTCCATAGCCATGATTGCACGTCCTTCTGCTTTGGGGTGGCAGGCATTTTCCAGTTCAATGCAAGTTAGGAACCACTTCATCCACTGCAGCCGCAAGGCACAGAGATTCAAGGCTTTTCCGGGCCGCGCCGGTCCTCGCGACAACTCGCGTCACTCCCATGCAATCCGGCCTGTCCTGTCGCCTTCCCGACATCCAATGTGCGCCGTGTTTTGAAACAGACAGGATTGACGATCGGGAAACATCGTATTTGCGGGCCTTTTCAGGCTTTTCCCGCGCGGTCCGGCTTTTGCTTGGCTGGAACTGCTTCGAATGTTTCAGGCACCGCAGGAAGGACCTCATGACCGATCTTCATCTCGAACCCGACCCGATCGACTTCGGCGCCTTGCCGGATGCAGTGAACACGCTTCTGCAGCAGGGCGTCCGGGCCTATCGGCACGACCACACGGAAGCCGACCGCCTGTTCCGGCAGGCGTTGGACGCGGCACCCTCGGAACTGCCGGTCTATTTCTGTCTCTATAAGATCCACACCTATCAAGGCCATCTGGATCAGGCGTTGGCGGCGGCTGAAGGCGGCCTGGCAGAAGCAGCACGACAGGCAGGTTGGGACCTGGATTGGCGCCAGTGGAGTTCCGCTCCGCTTGCCTCGAAGGGCCCGGGCCGCTTCGCGCTCTACACGTTGAAGGCGCTCGCCTTCATCCATCTGCGCAAAGACGACATCCAAATGGCTTTGGAAATGCTTGCGGCATTGAAAAAGCTCGACCCGACCGGGTCGACTGGCTGGCCGGTCATTTCAGCCCTCGCCGCCGGGCTCGGTACCCCCGCGCCGGAGGTAGCGGGAACAAGTGGCATACCCCTTGCTTAGAACCATTCCAAGAGAGTTCCAACCAGACGACCTTTAGGACCAACCCCGTGACCGGCAGCAGCGAGCTTCGCAAAGAAATCGTAAAAATCAGCGGTTTTCCAGGCCTCCAGCGGGGTCGATGCCGTCGCGAGGTTCCTCAAGACATCCTCGATGTCGCACTGCCGCCATGTTCGATTCACGCCAACGTCGGGAACCTGACATGACCCAGGAAATGGAAACTTTGGAAGAATTCGCCGGCCAGAAATACAAGTACGGGTTCGTCAGCGACATCGAAAGCGAATTCGCCCCGAAAGGCCTGTCCGAGGACGTCATTCGCTTTATTTCCGCAAAGAAGGACGAACCGGACTGGATGCTCGACTGGCGTCTTGCCGCCTATAAGCGCTGGCAGGCGATGCGCGAGCCTGACTGGGCCAAGTTGCACTATCCAAGGGTCGATTTCGACGATCTTTACTACTACGCGGCGCCGAAGAGCGACAAGACCAGCCCGAAGAGCCTGGACGAGGTCGATCCGGAGCTGTTGGAGACTTACAAAAAACTCGGTATTCCGCTTTCCGAACAGGAAATCCTGGCGGGCGTCGAGCCGAAGAACCGGGTCGCGGTCGATGCGGTGTTCGACAGTGTTTCCGTGGTCACCACCTTCAAGGAGACCCTTGAGGAAGCCGGCGTCATCTTCTGCCCGATATCGGAAGCGATCTCGAAGTATCCGGAGCTGGTTCAGAAATACCTCGGAACGGTCGTTCCGGTCACAGACAATTTCTACGCCACGCTGAACTCCGCGGTCTTTTCCGACGGTTCCTTCGTCTATATCCCCGAGGGCGTGCGCTGCCCGATGGAGCTGTCGACCTATTTCCGCATCAACGCGTCCAACACCGGCCAGTTCGAACGCACGCTGATCATCGCCGACAAGAATTCCTACGTCAGCTACCTGGAAGGCTGCACGGCGCCGCAACGCGACGAGAACCAGTTGCATGCCGCAGTTGTCGAGCTCGTGGCGCTCGAGGGTGCCGAGATCAAATATTCCACCGTGCAGAACTGGTATCCGGGCGACGAGACCGGCAAGGGCGGAATCTACAATTTCGTCACCAAGCGCGGCGACTGCCGGGGTGACCATTCCAAGATCTCCTGGACCCAGGTCGAGACCGGCTCGGCGATCACCTGGAAATATCCGTCCTGCATCCTGCGCGGCGAGAACAGCCAGGGCGAGTTCTACTCCATCGCCATCACCAACAATTACCAGCAGGCCGACACCGGCACGAAGATGATCCATCTCGGCAAGAACACCAAGAGCCGGATCATCTCGAAAGGAATATCGGCGGGGCATTCGCAAAATACCTATCGCGGTTTGGTTCGCATGCATTCCAAGGCCGACGGCGCGCGCAACTTCACCCAGTGCGACAGCCTGCTGATGGGCTCGGACTGCGGTGCTCATACTGTGCCCTACATCGAGAGCCGCAATCGCTCGGCGATGATCGAGCACGAGGCGACTACCTCGAAGATCAGCGAAGACCAGCTGTTTTATTGCCTCTCCCGCGGCATCGACGCGGAAGAGGCCGTCGCCCTCATTGTCAACGGCTTCTGCAAGGACGTGCTGCAACAACTCCCGATGGAGTTCGCGGTCGAGGCGCAGAAGCTTGTCGGAATCAGTCTGGAAGGGAGCGTTGGCTAGCCATGCTTGAAATTGAAGACCTGCATGTATCGGTTCAGGACAAGAACATCCTGAAAGGCCTGTCGCTGACCGTTCCGGCCGGCGAGGTTCACGCCATCATGGGCCCCAACGGCGCCGGAAAGTCGACCACGTCCTACACGCTGGCCGGGCGGGAGGGCTACGAGGTGACCTCGGGCGCCATTCGCTTCAAGGGCGAGGACTTCGTCGACCTTCCGCCCGAAGAGCGCGCCGCCAAGGGAATGTTCCTGGCGTTTCAGTCGCCGATCGAGATCCCCGGCGTGACGAGCATGAACTTCCTCAAGACAGCCGTGAACGCGCAGGCCCGCTCGCGCGGCGAGAAGGAACCGACCGCGGTCGAGTTCCTGAAGATGCTCCGCGAGGCCGCGAAGAAGCTCAATGTCACCGAGGACATGTTGCGCCGGCCACTCAATGTCGGTTTTTCCGGCGGCGAGAAGAAGCGCAACGAGGTGCTGCAGATGACACTTTTGAAGCCGTCGCTCGCCGTTCTCGACGAAACGGATTCCGGCCTCGACATCGACGCGCTGCGGCTGGTCGCCGAGGGCGTCAATGCCCTGCGTTGCCCGGAGCGCTCGTTCCTGGTGATCACCCACTACCAGCGCCTGCTCGACTATATCGAACCGGACGTGGTGCACATCCTGGCCGGCGGCCGCATCGTCAAGTCCGGCGATAAGACCCTGGCCCGTCAACTCGAGGATCAGGGCTACGATGCCGTGATCGGTCAGGCCGCGTGAAAGAGAGGGCGTTATGGGAGAGATCATATCCATCGACCGTCTGTTGAAGTCGGCCTCCGCACTTCAGACGGGCACCGCGCCCTGGGCCGGAGCGCTCCGCGAACAGGGGCGGGAGAAATTCAGCCGTCTCGGCATTCCGGACCGCCGCCGGGAATCGTGGAAATACTCCGATCTGGCTCTGGCCTTGACCAAGGCGCCAAAGGGAACGTCCGTTTCCCGGGTACCGCTCGCTCTGGACGGGTCCTATCTGGCCGTCTTCGAAAACGGCGTTTTCGACGCCGCGCGGTCCAAGCTGCCGGCCGACTGCATCGTTCCGTTAGCCGCCGTGCTTGCCGACAGCGCTTCGCCTTTCGCGAAAACACTCGGCCAGATCAACGGCGCGGAACAGACAGGCCATGCGATCCTGGGCCTCAACACCGCGCGGATGGAAGAAGGCTTTGTCCTGCGCATCCCCAAGGGCGAGACCCTGTCCAATCCCCTGCATATCCGCTTCAATTGGCCGGCGGAGGAGACCGCCGACGTCGACGGCCGGCATGTCCGGCTTCTGGTTGAGCTGGAAGAAGGCGCCGAGGCGACCATTCTCGAAACCCATAGAGGCACGCCGGGGTTTGCCACGGTCGTGACGGAACTTCGTCTGGCTCAAACCGCCAAGCTCACCCATGTGCGGATCGACCAGCTCGGCGGCGCCTCACGGCAGACAGCCATCACCCTGGGCGATGTGTCAAAAGCCGCACAATACAAGGGCTTCTATCTCTCCGAGGGCGGGCATTTCTGCCGTCACGAAGCCCTGTTCGAGCTGACCGGCGACAACGCCAACGTGGAAATCGACGGGGCGTTTCTGGTGACCGGCGAAAGTCACTGCGACAACACCACCGTCATCACCCATGCAGCCCCCCACACCACGAGCCGGCAGGCCTTCCGGGGCGTGCTTTCCGGCAGTTCGAAAAGCGCCTACCAGGGATGCGTCAAGGTGCGTCCCGAAGCCCAGAAAACAAACGCCTATCAGATGAGCCGCGCGTTGCTGCTCTCCCGGGAAGCGCGAATCGCGACAAAACCCGAGCTGGAAATTTTCGCCGACGACGTGAAATGCAGCCACGGCGCAACGGCGGGCGAACTGGATATGGACGCACTCTTCTTCCTGCGCACCCGCGGCATCCCGGAAGAGGAGGCCCGTGCGATGCTGGTCGAGGCTTTCCTCCAGGAAGCCCTGGACACGATCGAAAGGGCGGACCTGCGGGATGTGGCCGCCGGAACGATCACGGACTGGCTCTCGCTTCACGCAACGGAGGTGACCCATGCCGGATAACCCGCAGACGCTGAGGGCCATGCCGGCGCAGACGGCATTCGACGTCGATGCCGTTCGAGCCGATTTCCCGATCCTCACCCGCGAAGTGCACGGCAAACCGCTCGTCTATCTCGACAACGCCGCATCGGCACAAAAACCACGAGCCGTTCTGGACGCCGTCACAGGCGCCTATGCGGAGACCTATGCCAACGTCCATCGCGGCATCCATTTCCTGTCGAGCGAATCCACGGCCGCTTTCGAGAAGGCACGCGAAACGGCGCGCAGCTTCGTCAACGCCGCGCAGGTGGAGGAGATCATCTTCACCAAGGGCGGGACGGAGGCGATCAACCTGATAGCCTCAAGCCTTGGCGAAGACATCGGTCCGGGCGACGAGATCATCGTCACCGACATGGAGCACCACTCCAACATCGTGCCGTGGCATTTCCTGCGCGAGCGCAACGGCGCGGTGCTGAAATGGGTCCCCGTGACTGCGGACGGGTCGTTCGATCTGGACGCGTTCGCCAAACTGGTTTCGCCGAAAACGAAAATCGTCGCCGTGACCCATATGTCGAATGTGCTCGGCACGTTGTCGCCCTTGCCGGAAGTGATCCGGTTGGCGCACGCTGCCGGGGCCAAGGTGATGGTCGACGGCTGCCAGGGCGCGGTCCACGAGACGGTCGACGTCCAGGCTCTCGATTGCGATTTCTATGTTGCCACGGGCCACAAGCTCTATGGCCCAACCGGCATCGGATTTTTCTATGGAAAGTTCGAACATCTGGAGGCGATGCGGCCCTATCAGGGCGGCGGCGAGATGATCGAAACGGTGACGCGGGACAAGATCACCTACGGTGTCCCGCCGCACCGCTTCGAGGCTGGAACGCCGGCTATTGCCCAGGCCATCGGCCTCGGTGCGGCACTCGAATACCTTGAAGATCTGGATCGGACAGCGGTAATCGCCCACGAGGCCGATCTCCTCGCCCACGCGACGGAGGAACTGAGCCGCATCGACGGTCTCCGGATCTTCGGAACGGCGCCGGACAAGGGCGCTTTGGTGACTTTCGATCTCGCAGGCTTCCACGCGCACGATATTTCCATGCTGCTGGACCGGTCCGGCGTCGCCGTGCGGACGGGCAGCCATTGCGCCCAGCCGTTGATGGATCACCTGGGCGTGACCGCTTCGACACGGGCTTCCTTCGCTCTCTACAACACCCATGCGGACGTGGAAGCGCTGGTGGCGGGCGTGCGCAAGGTCAAGGAGTTTTTCGGATGACCGGCAGGGGGTTGCAGAACCTTGAGCTGCCAGCGGCAGCGGTCACACCGTCCGGAGCCGAACGGGACGAGCGGATGGAGGAGATCGTCGCCGCGATCCGGACAGTGCTCGACCCGGAAATCCCGGTCAACATCTACGATCTCGGCTTGATCTACGACATCACCGTCAACGAACTCGGCATCGCAGAAATCGAAATGACACTCACGGCGCCGGGCTGCCCGGTTGCCGGCGAGATCGTCGGCTGGGTGCAAAAGGCGGTCAACGACGTGGCCGGCGTCGACGCGGTCGTCGTGCGCCTGGTGTTCGAACCGCCATGGGACCAGTCGAAAATGTCCGAGGAAGCCAAACTGGAGCTTGGTTTCATGTAATCCGCTGGCCGGCACCTGGTTGAAGGCTTCCCATTCAATTCCGTGTTCCTGGAGAGAGTGACATGTCAGACCTCAGCACACCCCACTATCCGCCATCCTCACAGCAGGCCAGTTTGAAAGCGATCCTGCGCATGAATGGCCTGCGGGCGACACGACAACGCCTGGCGTTGGGAGAACTGCTCTTTACCGGCAAGCATCAACACATCAATGCCGACGAACTGCACCAGAAGGCAATTGCGGCCAACGCCAACCTCACGCTGGCAACGGTCTACAACACCTTGCACCAGTTCAGCCGGGCGGGCCTGTTGCGGGAAGTCACCATGGATGCGACATCCAACTATTTCGACACCGACACCTCCGACCATCATCATTTCTTCGTCGAGGACGACAAGCAGGTGCTGGATATTCCAACCGGCTCGGTCTGCCTCGAGCGCGACCTGGAACTGCCCGAAGGGATGGAAGTGACGCATATCGACGTCATCGTCCGGTTGAGGAAAATCAAACCCTGACCCTGGACGGCGGACAGCGACCGCGCGCTCCAATCGCACAATTTCATTTCCCCTTTTGCCAAGCACGGCGAACCGGCCGGTCATCCGCCTCCCCGGATTGGTCGGCACCTGATCAAGGAGACGAAGATCAATGCTGAAGAAAGTTCCAAACGTAACCTTCCGCACCCGTGTGCGTGACGAAACCATCGAAGGCCCCAATCCCTTTCGCTGGGAAGACAAGACTTCCGACGACTACTTCGCGGGCAAGCGCGTCATACTGTTTTCTTTACCTGGCGCTTTCACCCCGACCTGCTCCACCTATCAGTTACCGGACTTCGAAAAGCTCTATGACGATTTCAAGGCCGAAGGTGTCGACGAGATCTACTGCGTCTCCGTCAATGACGCTTTCGTCATGAATGCCTGGGCCTCGGCGCAGGGTATCGACAAGGTGAAGGTCATCCCTGACGGCTCCGGCGAATTCACCCGCAAAATGGGCATGCTGGTTGCCAAGGACAATCTCGGCTTCGGCATGCGCTCCTGGCGCTACGGCGCCGTGATCGACAACGGCGTCATCGATATGTGGTTCGAGGAAGAAGGCTATTCGGACAACTGCGAGACGGACCCTTATGGCATCTCCTCGCCGCAGAACATCCTGGAAAATCTCAGGGCAGTGAAGAAGACGGAGGCCGCCTGAGAACGGCGCCCCCGCAACCGGATCCAATCCGGAGCAGGCAATGCGTCCGGACCCCGCGAAGGTTCGCAGCCTGTGTCGCAAACTCAACCCTGTCCGGTTTGCGACACAGATCTTATTTTAAAATATTTAATTAAATCAATAATTTACACCATGGCATGACCTTTGCTCTGTAGGCTGCGAACCTGTTTTCGGACCCAAAAGGCAACATGCCATGCAACGCCCACCTTTCGTCTATTTGAATGACACCACGCTCCGTGACGGTGAGCAGGCCCCCGGGGTCGCCTTTTCCCTGTCGGAGAAAATCGACATCGCCGAAGCGCTCGCCCTTGCCGGCGTGCCGGAAATCGAGGCGGGAACGCCGGCCATGGGCGATGAGGAAATCGAGAGCATTCGCCTCATCGCGCGGCTGAGCAGGGACTTCCGTGTGCTTGCCTGGTGCCGGATGATGGAGAGCGACCTGAAGGCCGCGCAACGAAGTGGCGCCAACGCGGTGAACCTGTCGATTCCGATGTCCGATCTCATGTTGTCGACAAAACTGGGAATCGGGCCGGACGAAGCGCTGGCCCGCATACGAAGGTTTGTCTCGATGGCCCTCGATGCCGGCTTCGAGGTGGCCATCGGTGGCGAGGATGCCTCGCGCGCAGACCCGGACCACCTGGCTCGTGTGGCGGACGTAGCCGCGGAGGCGGGAGCCTTCCGGTTTCGGCTCGCCGATACGGTCGGCATCCTGGATCCGTTCTCGACTGCAAAAATGGTCGAGCGGGTGGTGTCGGTTGGCGGTCTCGCGGTGGAATTTCACGGTCACAACGATCTCGGTCTGGCGACCGCCAACAGTCTGGCTGCCGTGCGCGCCGGCGCGCAGCATATCTCGGCGACCGTCAACGGCCTTGGCGAGAGAGCGGGCAACACGCCGCTTGAGGAAATCGCCGTAGCTTTGGGACGATTGAACGGCATCGGCACCGGCATCGACTGGAAGCAACTGTCCTTGCTTTCCGCGCGGGTCGCGGCGGCTTCCGGGCGTCCGGTCCCACATGGCAAGCCCATCGTCGGAAGCGACGTTTTCAGTCATGAATCAGGCATTCACGTCGCTGCCATTTTGAAGGCCCCCGAGACCTATCAGGGGCCGGATCCGGCGGACTTCGGCCGTAGGCACACCATTGTTGTCGGCAAGCACTCGGGCACAGCGGCTCTCAACAACGCGGTCGAAGCGTTTGGCCGGGTCCTTGACCCTGAAGTCGCGCCTGTTTTGCTCTCGCTCGTTCGCCACCATGCGACGAAGCACAAGGGACCGGTCGGTAGCGCCGAACTGGAACGTCTCCTCGTGGCGGCGGAAGGGTTTCTGGGGCTGGGCGGCGATCCATTGATCGCTCCGCTGAGTGACGATCGAAGCACCGGTCACGTCATCGAATTTCATCGGCGATTGCACAGCTGAGAATTTACTGTTTGCGGACCATAGCGAGGCCCGATCCGACTCCCGGTTAGCTACATTCGCACCGATGGCGCCGCGCCGAAACAGAGTCATCCAAACCTTCTCGATTGCGGCTGGTGCGCATCCTGCGGGCCGCAATCGGCAGCCGAAACCCAAGTCGCTCCCGGCTGCGATATTTTTCTAGAGCCCTTGTCGGGAAGGTCTCTAAATGCGTTTCACCTCGATGCCCTGCTTCCTCAGCGCATAGCCGATCTGCCGGGGGGTGAGACCAAGCAGGCGGGCCGCCTTGGCCTGGACCCAGCCCGCGCGTTCCATAGCCTCGATCAGGTGTTCCCGGTCCGTGGGTCGCCCACCGGCGGTCGCGGGGCAACTTCCTTCGCCGGCATGGCTGCACCCTTGCGATGGCGATACCGGCAACTCCGATGCTGAAGCAAATGCCGCGCCTGCCGGTCCGGCCTCCGGGACGGTCGAGCCCGCGGTTGAAACTGCCATTTCGGCCGGGTTGGACCGGCCGCCGCCAGTCCACAACAACGCCGAAAGGCAATCGCCGCTGGCACAGGCAAAATCACAGCGGTCAATCACCTCGCTGGCGGCGAGCGTGGCGGTGCGGCGGACACAATTTTCCAACTCGCGCACATTGCCGGGAAAATAGCAGCGCTCAAGTACATTCAACGCCGTCCCGGAAAGACGCAACTTGCGGCCATTTTCCTTGTTGAAGCGATCCAGAAAGTTTCTCGCCAACAGTCTGACATCGCCCGGCCGGTCGCGCAGCGGCGGCAGAAAGACCGGAACCACGTTGATGCGATAGTAAAGATCGGCGCGGAATTCACCCTTGCTGACGGCAGCCTCCAGATCCTTGTTGGTGGCGCAGACCAAACGGACATCCACCTTGAGCGTTTTACTGCCACCGACCCGTTCGAATTCGCCTTCCTGCAGCACGCGCAGCAATTTAGCCTGAAAATTCGCGGAAATTTCGCCGATTTCATCCAGCAGCAGGGTGCCGCCATTGGCCATTTCGAAGCGCCCCTGACGCTGACCGACGGCGCCGGTAAAGGCGCCTTTTTCATGTCCGAAGAGTTCCGATTCAAGCACACTTTCCGGCAATGCCGCGCAATTCAACTTCACAAAAGGCTTCGATTTCCGTGGCGACATGTCGTGGATCGCGCGGGCGAACAGTTCCTTGCCGGTTCCGCTTTCGCCGCGCAACAACACGGTGGAATTCGACTGTGCGACCACCGCGATCTTCTCCATGACCTTGCGGACCTTGTCGCTCTCGCCGACAATCCCGCCGATCCTGGGCTTGGGCAGATGTCCCTTGTCGGCAAGCTCCTGGTTCAGCGCCTTTTCCAATGCGCTGCGCTCATTCAGCAGTCGCTGCCGGTCGGCCGACAGGATACGGTGCAGTCGCACCGACTGACCGATCAGATTGGCCACCATCTTCAGGAAGCGGAGATCCTCGTCGATCCGGAAGGTCGTGGCGCCGTCACGCACCCGGTCTATCGACAAGGTGCCAACAACCTGATTGCCTGCCTTGATCGGCACGCCCAGGAACGCCACGCCACCACTCAGGCCCTCGGTAATTCGCTCCGCTACCTCCGCGAACAGGGGATCGGAAGCGATGTTTTGCACCACCAGCGGTGTTTGGGTGGCAACCAGACGGTCGATGACAACCTGCGGCAGCGTGTCGGTCCGGCGCGCCCCGCTTCCATCCACCCCGTCGGCGGTCGCAACGATTTCCGGGTCGCCTGCCTCGTCAAGGATGACGATCATACTGAGGCGCATCTGCAGAAACGAACTCAGCACGTTGGCAACGCTTGCCAGCACGCTTTCCAACCGCGCCGGCTCATTCAGAAGTTTGGAAATTTCATAAATACCGAACAGACCGATGTCCGACTTGCCATTGGTCCCATGCCAAAGTGCTTCCCCGGAACCATCGCCGGAGCCCATAGGCTGGTCTGTCTTTGAGATCGTCACGAAATGGTTCATTGCCGGCGCCCCTATTATGGAAACCAGCCGGAGCGCATCGAAGGGCAGATCCGCCCTGCAAAAAGGCGCAAGTATTCTTACATTCCGAGCGTATGGAACATCCTGAAGCGTATTCGGAAGGTAATTTTTCGCGTCTAACTTTTGCAGGCAGCGCTTCAAAGGCACCAGCAAAGCGTTATTTCTCAACATCCAAATCTGAACAACTTGCGGAACAGGTATGGATCACCTCATGCTTCGAATATAGCAGGGAACCATTATTTCGTCTTGCGTCAATTATCATCACTCTCCGGCAAAAAATGCACAATCGCATCGCAAATACATAGAAATACTTATGTATCTTACAGCAGTTGACCACCGTTAATATTGATCTCTTCGCCGGTCACATAGCTCGCGGCCCCCGAACACAGGAACGCCACGACGGTCGCAACTTCTTCCGGCTGGCCGAGGCGGCGCATGGGAATGAGCGGCACGAATCGCTCCTCGGTTTCCGGCGACAGGATGTCGGTCACGATCTCTCCCGGAGCAATCGCGTTGACCCGGATACCATGCGGTGCGAAATCCGCCGCCATTTCCCGCGTCAGCGAAGAAAGAGCCGCCTTGGATGTCGCGTAGGCCGAGCCCGCGAAGGGGTGCACCCTGGAACCGACGACCGAGGTGATATTCACGATCGCGCCGCTTGCCTCGGCAAGTTCCGCAAACAGGCCGCGAGCCAAGAGCAAAGGCGCCAGAAAATTGACGTGAAACACCCCCATCCAGAGCATTTCGGGTGTCGTGAGCGAATTGAGCCGCTCACCTTCCATGCCCTTGGGTGAAATTCCGGCGTTATTGACAAGTGCGTCGAGCCGCCCGCCTTCAAGCCGGCCGCGAATTTCCTCAATCGCCACGGCCGTCCGCTTGCGATCCGACAGATCGATCTGCACGTGGTCTTCGGGTCCCGCGTCCCAGGGACACCGCACCGCGTCGAAGGGTTGACGCGAGCAGGTGATAATCCGCCAGCCGTCCTCGGCAAACCGTTTGACGACCGCGTGGCCGATGCCGCGACTTGCGCCGGTCACGACGACAGTCCGCCGCCGGGCCGGGTCCAGCACGCTGGACGCGCCATGATCGACCGGGCACCGGGGCGGTTCTTGAAGCGTGGTGTCCGACATGCTCTCCCCGTTCAAACAGTCATCCAAATCTCCGCCCTTGGGCCCGTGGCTTTGGCCACAGGCCCAAGGCGACCGGCGGGGCGCTCGGCTTCACCGGAGCAAGGAGGGTTTCCGCGCTGTAAAGATAGCAATCCTTGTGCCAGCGTCTCCGTGTCCGCCTTTCCGTTGTCTGGACCAAACGCTGTCGACAAAAGTGTCGGAGGTCCGACAGTTTCCACCCGTGTTGGCGAGTATCAGACACCATGCCTGAACCGGCCCGACAGAGGCATGGCAACTTCCCTTGCACGCCCCTCCCCTCACACCGGTGAAATCTTCGCGCTGAGGAAATCGGCGAGCATGGAGGTGGTTTTTTCCATGAACTTGGTTGCCGAGATGCTTGGCGGGGTGTCGTCGATCATGGCGAAGGCGAAGGCGTGGGGGAAGGATTCGGCCAGAGGGAGGAGCGTGATGGGCAGGTGTTTCTGGTCGATGGCCATCAGCTCGTTCACCAGGGTGACGCCGAGGCCGGCGGCGACGAGCGCGCAGGCGGAGCAGACCGAATGGGCCTCGACGCGGATATCGGGCCGCAGGCCGGATCGGCGGAAGAGGTCCTCGAATTCCTGACGCACGGAGCGGGCGCGGCCGAGCAGGATCAGCGGCAGGCCGCGCAGATCCCGGACGCTGACCGTGCCGCGCGCCTCCAGCGGATGGCCGCGCGGCACCACACAGACCGTGCGCGAGGTGACCAGCGGCGCGGTCTTCAGGCCGGATCGTTGCACCGGATGGCGCAGGAAGCCGATTTCCGCCCGCTCGTCCAGCAGCATGCGCTCGATGCTGTCATAGGGACCATTGTGCAGTTCGAGCTTCACCTGGTCGTTTTCCGCCAGAAACTCCGCCACGATGCGCGGCACCACGGACAGTGTCAGGCTTGAGGGAAAGGCCACCCTGAGGGTGATGGAGGAGGAATTGCCGTTGCGCAGTTCCTGCGCCCGGGCGCTCAGGCGGTGGCTGCGGTCCAGCAGCCCCTCTATCTGACCCTGGATCATCCTGTTCTCGCGCGTCGGGATCAGCCGGGTCTTGTCGCGGATGAAGAGCGTGAGACCGAGCGTTTCCTCCAGTTGCGCGAGACGCCGGCTGACCGCCGATTGCGAGACCCCCAGTTCCAGGGCCGCGCCCTGCGTGGTGCCGATGGCGAGAATGGCGCGGTAGGTTTCCAGAAGATCGATGCGCATCGCTAACCTTATGCGTTTTGCGCATAGGCTGCGCTTGTTTATTCATAATCTTGCATCGCTTCCGCAAGTTGGTCAAGGTGACCGCACAGGACGCTGGAGGGAGCATGTCACCGAAACTGAAAACAAGGCGCGGCGCGCCATGACGACTTTCGTCATCCGCCGCCTGATGCAGGCCGTCATGGTGCTGTTCGCGACGTCGCTGATCGTGTTCGTCGCGGTCTATGCCATCGGCGATCCGCTGGAGATCCTGCTTCCCTCCGACGCCTCGGAGGCGGAACGGGCCCAGGTCGCGCGGTCTCTCGGTCTCGACCTGCCGCTTCCCGTCCAGTACGGCCGCTTCCTGTGGGCCGCGCTGCATGGCGATTTCGGCAATTCCTTCGTCTATAACCGGCCGGCGATGGAGGTGATCTTCGAGCGCCTGCCGGCGACTCTGGAGCTGACGATCACGGCTTTGCTGATGTCGCTGCTGATCGGGCTGCCAATGGGTCTGTGGGCTGGAAACCGCCCCGGAACAATGGTCGACGAAAGCGTCATGACCGGGTCAATCCTTGGCTTTTCCCTGCCGCATTTCTGGCAGGGCATGATGCTGATCATGATTTTCGCCGTCTGGCTCGGCTGGCTGCCTTCCACCGGACGCGGCGAGCCGGGGACGATCTTCGGCATCACCACGAGTTTCGCCTCCTGGGACGGCATCCGCCACCTGATCCTGCCGGCGATCAACCTTTCGCTCGGCAACATGGCGGTGATCATCCGGCTGACGCGGACGGGCGTTCAGGAGACCCTGCCGCTCGACTTCGTGAAATTCGCCCGCGCCCGCGGCCTCAGCGAACGCCGCATTCTGCTGGTTCACGTGATGAAGATCATCCTGATCCCGATCGTCACCGTCATCGGCATCGAGTTCGGCACGCTGGTGGCCTTCGCGGTGGTAACGGAGACCATCTTCGCCTGGCCGGGCGTCGGCAAGCTGATCATCGATTCCATCAACGCCTTGGACCGGCCCGTCGTCGTCGCCTACATCCTGGTGATGGTGACGCTGTTCATCGCGATCAACCTGGCGGTCGACGTTGCCTACTCCCTTCTCGACCCCCGCATCCGGAGCCGCGCCGCATGACCCTTCTCCGGCTCCCGGGCGAAAGCCTGATCGCACGCGCTGGTCGGGGCATCGCCGCCAGCCCAAAGGCCGCGATCGCCCTGGTCATCTGCGTGCTGCTGGTTCTGGCGGCAATCTTCGCGCCGGTGCTCGCGCCGCAGAACCCCTATGACCTGAAGGAAATCGATATTTTCGACGCCAAGCTGCCGCCGGGCTCGGTCGGCTATAACGGCATGACCTATCTCCTGGGGACGGACACCCAGGGCCGCGACATGCTGTCGGCCATGCTCTATGGCCTGCGCACGTCGCTGGCCGTCGGCGTCACGGCCGGCGTTATCGCCCTGACGATCGGCACCACGCTCGGTCTTGCCGCCGCCTATTTCGGCAAGTGGCTCGACACGCTGATCATGCGCCTCGTCGACCTGATGCTGGGCTTTCCAAAGATCCTCGTCGCGCTGATGATCATGGTCGCCTTCGGCCAGGGCACCTGGAAGGTGATCCTCGCCCTCGTCTTCGTTCAGTGGGCATTCTTCGCCCGGACCGTGAGGGCCGCAGCCATGGTGGAGACCGGCAAGGACTACGTGGAGGCGGCCCGATGCCTCGGACTTTCCTCGCCGCGCATCCTCTTTCATCACCTGCTGCCAAACTGCCTGCCGCCGCTGATCATCGTCGGCACGATCCAGGTGGCGCATGCCATCGCCGCGGAAGCAACGCTTTCCTTTCTCGGCATCGGCCTGCCGATCACCGAGCCCTCGCTCGGGCTTCTGATCGCCAACGGCTATCACGTCCTTCTGGCCGGGCTTTACTGGATGAGCGTCTTTCCCGGCCTGCTGCTGCTGACGCTGATCTTCTCGATCAATGTCGTCGGCGACAGATTGCGGGCCGTCCTGAACCCGAGGCTTGCGGCATGACCCTTCTGGAAGTGAGCGAACTCAAGACCTGGTTCGAAACCCCGGCCGGTACGGTCAAGGCGGTGGACGGCGTGAGCTTTTCTCTCGCCAAGGGCGAGATCATCGGTCTCGTCGGTGAAAGCGGCTCGGGCAAATCGATCACAGGATTTTCGATACTCGGTCTCGTCGATCCGCCCGGAAAAGTGGTCGGCGGCACCATCCGCTTCAATGGCGAAGACCTTCGCGCCGCCTCCGAAGCCCGGCTGCGCGCGTTGCGCGGCGACCGGATCGCGATGATTTTCCAGGATCCGATGATGACCCTCAACCCGGTACTTTCCATCGGAACGCAGATGGTCGAGACCGTCCTGGCCCACCGGCGCATGTCCCGCGCGGACGCCCGCGCGAAGGCGCGCGATGCCCTCGGCCGGGTCGGTATTCCGCGCCCGGAGGAACGGCTCGACGCCTATCCGCATGAATTTTCCGGTGGCATGCGCCAGCGCGTCGCCATCGCCACCGCCCTGCTGCACGAGCCGGACCTGATCATCGCCGACGAGCCGACCACGGCGCTCGACGTGACCATCCAGTCGCAAATCCTCTCCGAGGTCCAGGGCCTGGCCGCCGAAATGGGCATGGGCCTCATCTGGATCAGCCACGATCTGGGCGTCGTCGCCGGCCTCGCCGACCGGATCGCCGTCATGTATGCCGGCCGGATCGTCGAGGAAGGACCGAGGGACGACGTGCTCGACACTCCGCGCCATCCCTATACCAGCGGGCTGGTCGCCTCGGCGCCCATCGCCAACGAACGCGGCAAACCCCTGCGGCAGATCCGCGGCAGCGCGCCGTCCGCCCTCCACCGGCCCGAAGGCTGCGCCTTCCGGCCGCGCTGCGACCATGCGGGCGATCTCTGTGTGAACGACGTTCCGGAAACCTGCGCGGCGCCAAGGCGCTGGCGTTGCTTTTATCCGCTGGGGAGCTCGTGATGACCGATATTCTCGCCGCCGCCGAGGGCGTCTCCAAACGCTTCCGTCACAAGCCCGACTTCGCCGAACGGCTTGCCATCCGGCTGGGCGCCGCCACCGAACCGGCGACCGTTCACGCCCTCGATGGGGTCGACCTGCACATTCATCGCGGAGAAGTGGTCGGCCTCGTCGGCGAATCCGGCTGCGGAAAATCGACCCTGGGCCGCGTCATCGCCGGCATGCTGCCGCCGTCGGAGGGCCGTATCACCCGCGATGGGCAGGATATCCGCGCGCTCAGGGGCGCGGACGCCCGCAAGATGCGCCTTGCCACGCAGATCATTTTTCAGGACCCCATGTCATCGCTGAACCCGCGCAAGCGGGTGTCGGAGATCATCGGCGAGGCACCGCGCGTGCACGGGCTGATACCGCGCAGGGAGGTTCGCGCCGAGGTCGGAAAACTGCTGGCGACGGTCGGGCTGGATCCCACTATGGCCGACCGTTACCCGCATCAGTTTTCCGGTGGCCAGCGCCAGCGCATCGGCATTGCCCGTGCGCTGGCGGTCAATCCCGATTTCCTCATTTGCGATGAAAGCATCGCGGCGCTTGATGTTTCGATCCAGGCGCAGGTCATCAATCTGTTCATGGACCTGCGCCGGCAGTTCAACCTGACGCTGCTGTTCATCAGCCACGATCTTTCGGTGGTGCGCCACATCTCGGACCGCGTCGTCATCATGTATCTTGGCCGGGTGGTCGAAATATCGCCCGCCGACACCGTGTTCGACGCGCCGCGTCATCCCTATACCGCGGCGCTTCTGGAAGAAATTCCACGGCTCGACCGCCGCGGCCGGCGGTTCACGGCCATCAAGGGTGAAATCCCCTCGCCCGTGAACCCGCCCCCGGGCTGCCACTTCCATCCCCGTTGCCCGCACGCCTTCGACCGTTGCCGCCTCGAGCGGCCGGCCTTGAAGCAGGTCGGCGCCGGGCAGGACGTGGCCTGCCACCTCAATGACGGAAACGGACTTATCGACACCCCATCCAGACAGGGAGAGTGACCATGAAATTCCTTAGACGTACAGCCCTTGCGGCGCTTCTGGCGGCAGCGGCCCTGCCCGCCCAGGCGGCGGACCTGACCATCGGCCGCGCCAGCGAGCAGAGCTCGATCGACCCGCAGTTCTCGCGGACTGGCAACAACCAGATGACCGCGACGATGATCTTCGGGCGGCTGGCCGATTTCGACGAGAACCTGCAGATGCAGCCGGGTCTTGCCGAAAGCTGGAAAAACCTCGATCCGCTGACCTGGGAGATCAGCCTGCGGCCCGGCGTCACCTTCCATGACGGGTCGCCCTTCACGGCGGATGACGTGATCTTCTCGCTGGAGCGCACGGACGAAGTGCCCAACAGCCCGGCTCCGTTCACCGACATGGTCTCGGCGATCGCCGCCATGGAGAAGCTGGACGACCACACGATCAGGATCACCACCAACGCCCCGGCGCCGACGCTGATGGAGGATATCGGCCGCGTCTTCATGGTTTCGAAAGCGGCAACGGACGGCATGACCTCCGACGACTTCAACTCCGGCAAGGCCGCGATCGGTACCGGTCCCTACAAGTTCATCAGCTGGTCGCCGAACGAGGCGCTCAAACTGGAAGGTTATGACGGCTACTGGGGCGACAAGCCCGATTTCAAGGATGTCGAAATCCGCTTCATCTCCAACGACGCGGCCCGCGTCTCCGCGCTGCTGTCGGGCGCCGTCGACCTGATCGACGCGGTTCCACCGGAGGATATCGGCTGGTTCGCCAAGACGGAGGGCATGCATGTCGTCTCAACGGCGAGCGGGCGCGTCATCTATCTGGGCCTGTCCATGCGCGGGGACCAGGCGCCGGGCGTCACGGACCTGGAAGGCAATCCGCTGCCGGAGAATCCGTTCAGGGATGCCCGCGTGCGCAAGGCGATCTCGCTGATGATCGACCGCGAGCTTATCGTCGACCGCATTCTCGGCGGGTCCGGCATTCCGGCGGGCCAGATCGGCGCTCCGGGGCTTGGCGGCCATGCCGACGATCTTGGCCCCGACGGGCGTGACGTCGAAAAGGCGGCGCAACTGCTTGCGGAGGCCGGATATCCGGACGGATTCGGGATCACTCTCTCCTCGTCGAACAACCGTTTTCCGGGCGACGCGGATCTGGTTCAGGCGCTCGGACAGATGTTGGCGCGAGGCGGCCTGAAGGTGAACGGCGTCGAGGCATTGCCCTACAACGTTTATTCCAAGGCCGCGACCAATGGCGACTACGGCGCATTTGTCTTCTCGCTGGGGGCTTCGACCCCGACCACCGCGCCGCTTCTGTTGAGCCTGCTGCACACCTACGACAAGGACGCCAAGAAGGGTTCCTTCAACCGGGTACGGTTCTCCGATCCGGAGTTCGACGCAGCCCTTGACGTTGCCATGCAGGAATTCGATCCGGCCAAGCGCAACGCGTTGCTGGCCGATGCCACTGTCATGGTCTTCGCCGGCGAACCCGTCGTACCGCTGTACTGGCAGAAGGTGCATTGGGCGATGAAGGACGGCCTTTCCATCAAGGGCGGACTGGCCGAAGCCACCCTGCCGCAAGCAGTGGAAAAAGTCGAGTGAGCCAAATGCCGGAAGCAGACGCCGGCCTGGGGCCGGCGGTTCTCCTCGCCGACGATGTCGCCGTGCATCGCAACGTCATGGTGACGATGCGCGACGGCGTCCGGCTGGCGACGGATATCTACCGCCCGGCCTCAAGCGGCCGGGTGGCGGAGGATTCCCGCCCGGTGATCCTGGAGCGCACGCCCTACAACAAAAGCGGCACGCCCAGGACCGAATTCTCCGTGGACGACCCGGTGCCGATGACACGGGAGGCGCTTGCGACCCGGCTGGTGCGGGAAGGCTATGCGGCCGTCTTTCAGGACTGCCGCGGCCGCCATGGTTCGGAAGGCACGTTCACCAAATATGTGCATGAGGGCGAGGACGGCTATGACACCATGGCGTGGATCACCGGCCAGCCCTTTTGCTCCGGCCGGATAGGCACCATGGGCCTCAGCTATGCCGCCCATACCCAGATGGCGCTTGCCTGTCTCAACCCGCCGGGACTTGCCTGCATGGTTCTGGATTCCGGCGGCTTTTCCAACGCGTTCACCTGCGGCATCCGCCAGGGTGGCGCCTTCGAACTGAAGCAGGCGATCTGGGCCTATAACCACGCAATGGAAAGCCCGGCCGCCCTGCGCGACCCGACCATCCGCGACGCTCTGTCCCAGGAGGACCTGCAAGGATGGATGGGGCGCATGCCGTGGACGGCCGGACGCTCGCCGTTGCAGTGGGATCCCGATTACGAGCGGTATCTGCTCGATCAGTGGCAGAACGGAACCTTCGACGGCTTCTGGAAGAAGATTGGCCTGTGGGCGGCCGGGCACTATCAATCCATCCCGAGAATCCCGATCGTCTTCATGTCGAGCTGGTACGACACCTATGTCCAGACCGCGCTGGAAAATCATGCCGGCCTGAAGGCCGAGCGGCCGAGCGCCCTGATCATGGGTCCGTGGACCCACGGCAACCGTTCGCGCAGCGTATTCGGCGATGTCGATTTCGGTCCCGCCGCCACGCTCGACGGGCAGATCGACGCCGACTGGCTGACTTACCGTCTGCGCTGGTTCGCACACTGGCTGAAGGGAGAGGCCGGGACGGGTCAGGAGAGACGGGTCCACTATTTCCTCATGGGCGGCGGCTCCGGCCGGAAGACGGCCGAAGGTCATCTCGATCACGGCGGCATGTGGTGCGAGGCGCCGGACTGGCCTGTGCCGGGAGCGGTGCCGCTCGACCTTCACCTGCATCCCGGCATGCGGCTCGATGAACGGCCACCTGTCCTGGACGAAAGGCTTTCCTACGATTTCGATCCGCGCGATCCGGTGCCCACCATCGGTGGCGCGCTCACCTCAGGCGAACCGATCTTCACCGGAGGCGGCTTCGACCAGATCGAAGCGCCGGAGTTTTTCGGATGCCGCAACCCAGGCCAGCCTCTGAAGGCGCGGCGCGACGTGTTGTGCTTCGAAGCCGATCCACTGGAAGAGGATCTCATCGTCGTCGGCCCCGTGACCGTACGCCTTCTGGTCTCCACCGACGCGCCGGATACGGACTTCACCGCCAAGCTGATCGATGTCTACCCGCCTTCACGCGACTATCCGAACGGCTATGCGCTCAACATAACCGACGGCATTTTCCGCGTCCGCTACCGCGACGGCTTCGAACAGCCGAAGCCGGTCGATGCGGCGACCGGTGCATTCAGCATCGAGATCACGCCCTTCGCGACGGCAAACCGTTTCGCCAAAGGGCATCGCCTGAGGCTCGACATTTCCTCCTCGAACTTTCCGAAATATGACGTCAATCCCAACACGGGCGAGCCGGAAGGTCAGTCCCGGCACATGCGCACCGCGACCAACACCATTCATTTCGGCCCGGACGGATCCGTCCTGAGACTTCATGTGCTTTAAGGCGCCCCGCGCGATCAACCGGCCTGGCGCCCGAACCCGGGCATGAAGTGCCCGGGTTCGGGCTTGCGGTTTCCGGCGGTGTCCGCGAGCCAGGAGAACAGCCGCAATTGATTGGAGGTGAAAGGCATCAGTTCGGGATGCCACTGGACGCCGAGGACTTGCGGCCGGGAGACCGACTCGATTGCCTGAATGATGCCGTAGTCGTCCCTGGCACTCACTCTGAGGCCGTGTCCGATCTTGTCCACCGACTGGTGGTGCAAGGCGTTCACGCGGCAGCCGTCGCACTCCAGGATCGTGTCGAGCCAGGAGCTTTCCAAAACCGTGATCCGTTTGCGCGGCAGCACGGTTCGCATTTCCGGTGCGCTTTTGAACGCCTCCCATACGTCGGCGTGAAGAGTGCCACCAAGCGCAACGTTGATCATCTGCGCGCCGCGGCAGATCCCCAGAACGGGCAGTCCGCGGCTGACCGCCGAGCGGATGAGCTGCAACTCCAGCGCATCGCGCTGCGGATCGAGCCGGACATCCGGTATCAGGGCCCCACCGTAGAGCGTCGCCGAAATATCGTCGCCGCCGCCGGCGATGACGCCGTCGAGCTCGTCCAGGTCATAGGGTTTTCCGGCGGTGATGCGCCTTGCGGTCGCCCCGGCGCGCCAGAGCGCGAAGCGGATCGCCAGAAATGACCGCCAGCCTCCGCGCGCGGAGGTCGAAACTCCGATCAGCGGTTTCATTTGCCGATCACCCGATTGAGTATCTGGGTGAGTGTTCCGCCTGATTCCGGCGCTCTTTGACGCTCCTGCCTTGCAGACAGAGCAGCCGCCAGTCTGTCCTCATCCGCTGCCAGTGCCTCGACCGACAGCCAGCGATCCCATTCCTTTTCGATCGACCAGTTGCGTGCGCCAAGGGAGGCATTGGGCAGACGGTAGTGAAACGCAGGGCGCACCGCCTCCGGCGGATGACCGAGCGCATCGGCGACAGCGCCTTCATCTATCGATGCGAGCAGTGGCAGCAGATCCAGTTCCCTGTTCTTGCTCGGGTTGGCCCGGCAGTAATCGGCGGCAAAGCGCGCAAAATCCGGCTGATAGTCCGGGTCCAGTATCCTGGCTTCGTAGTCCTGTGGAAACCGGCCGATAAACGGCAGCAAAGTCCTCACACGATCCGGTGCGATCTCCCGGCGCAGGTCCGGTGCACTGATCAGATAGGCCTGCAGGATACGCAGGATCGGCAGGACCTCCCGGCCGGTCCACTCGACATTGAGATGCAGCCCGCAGGCAAGATGCAGATGCTGCGTACCAAGCGCGCCAGCGGCAACGAGACGGTCAAGCAGCGCGTCGATGTCCGCGATCCGCGAGACCGGCAAAGGGTCGGTGACCAGTTCGGTCGGAACGATAGAACCGGTCATGTCGCCGGCGAGACTGCGAACCTTGCGTTCCAGGTCCGACGCGTCGTCCTCGCTGTGCACATATTTGCTGTCGAGTTCGACCGTGAGGTCACCCAGTTCGGTGCCGGTGAGCCGGTAGCGATGACTGTCCTTCTTCTCGATGCTTCCGCCCAGGTCCGCACGGATGAATTCGGCAGCCTGAAGCGCGGTCAGGCCGCCGAATTCAATCTCGACACCGACGCGCCGCGCGCATTCCGGTGTGATCTGTGAGCCGGATTGCGCCGCGCCGGAAAGTCCGGGCCGCTCTGTCTTGTTCAATTCAGCAAACTTCATGCGCTTTACCCCGCTGTTGCGGGGAAAACGCCTGAAATGGAGATCCGTTCCAACTTTCGGGAAGACGCGCAGCTCTCAGCTCCGCTGCGGCAGCGGGGTATTCCTACCTGATATGTGCCGCGCAGCGGGCCTTCGCCGCTTCGATGCCGCCGCCCTTGTCCTGGGCTTCGATCACGAGAATCTCGCCCCCGGCGCTGGTGAGGATTGCCAGGTCGCAGACATCGGCGGAGGGGACAGGAGCTTTCGCGGATTTTCGTTTGCCGGAAGACCAGTAATAAACCAGTTCCTTCGGGTCTTCGCGGTCAAGAACCCGGTCGGTGGCATCTCTCTTGAGGTCCTGCTCCAGGGCGATCACCTGGTCGGGCGGGCCGTATTCGGCGAAAAACGCCGCGGTCGTCCGGCCGATAAATTCGCTTTCAAGCCGGGCATTATGCGCATCGGACTGGCAGGCCCCGGTCAGAAGCGCCAACGGCAGGGCGGCATGACGTGCTGCGCCCGCGCAGGCTTTGAACAGGAAAAGACTGTTCCGCAGCAGGCGTTCCAGGTGAGGTTGCATCCGGACACCTCCGGGCGACTGGCCGTGTGACGTCAGGAAATGGTCAGTTCCAGCGCGGGGTGCAGACGCTGCAGGTTGCGGAGGGATTTCGACTGCCAGGGGATCGATTTCGATCCGAGTACCCGGACGCCGACTTCAGGCTGCTTCCTGATTTCAATGGTGAATTTGGCAAGCAGGTTGATGCCCGAGCTGTTGAGAAACTCCAGGCTGGTCAGATCCAGTGTGATGAGTTCCGGCTTGGAGGCGAGAATGGAATTCATGGCTTCCAGGATCGGTGCATAGGCATCCGTGCCGGAAAGCCGCATCGTACCTTCATAGTGGATGGTCGAACCTTCAGTCCAAACGCGGTAATCGTTCGTGCTGATTTCCATTTTGGTATCTTCCTTCGGAATATTTCAGCGATCAGGAAAGTCGCAAAGACGCATAAGTCGTCAACTCAACGCCTTCAGTTACATGCTCGGACGCGAAAGACCAGCCCAATTTGGCTTCGTAATCGCTCATGAGCGTGAGGATTCCAAGTCCCGAACCGGTCGAGTCCGGATCAAGGGCATTTTCCTCGATGCGTTCCAGCAACAGCTCTCCGGGCTCGCGTTCGAGCAGTTTCGTCAGGTGCCCTTTAAAGCTTTCCGCTGTCCGCGCATCGATCCGGTTCTTGATCAGGATTTCAAACGTTCCGCCATCCAGACTGCCGACAATTTCGATATCGCCGCCTTTTCGGAACTTGATGGCGTTTTCCAGGATTTCGTTGATCATGTAGCTGATGCTATGGCGGGCGTCCACTGGATCCACGTTCCCGTCACACGCCCGGCTGAAATACTCACCGATGAAATCGGAGGTGACACCGCAGTGATGCCAGCTCAGCTCCAGCGGCTCCGCCATTAATTTGAGGGCAAAGCGCTTGGCATCGGCACCATTGACTGCAGCCGTTATTCCGTAATCCTCGACCATACCCTACCTATGCTTCAGAACGACAAGCGTGATGTCATCGAATACTTTGTATCCGCCGATATGCGACTTGACATCAGTTATGACCGCTTCCGCAATACCCTTTGCGGATTTCAGCCGGTTTTCGTGTGCACTCTCGCTGAGCCGATCGATGCCGAACATCTCGCCCTTTTCGTTTTCCGCCTCGGTGATGCCGTCCGTGTGCAGGATGAGAATGTCCTCCGGGCCGAAGGGCATGACCAGCGTGGCCACGAAGGGCGAGATGTCCTCTTCAAGCCCCACAGGGAAGCCGAGATCGATCGTGTCGATGCGTTCCGTCTCGCCGTTCGCGCGGATGATCAGAACCTCTTCGTGCTGGCCCGACAATGTCACCTTGCCCTCGAAGTAATCGACAAAGGCCAGTGTCAGGTGCTTGTCGGAGCGGGTTCTGGTGATGTTTTTGTAGACCGCCCGGTTCAGGACATCGAGGAAGGCGACTGGATCCCTGTCACCCTTTTCCTGCAGCGCCAGGGCGACCGACTGGACCATCAGCATCAGGACGCCGCTTTCCAGGCCGTGCCCGGTCACGTCGCCGATGCCGACCTTGATGTGCTCGCCGTCGAACAGGACGTCGTAATAGTCTCCGCCGACCTCGTCCGCCGGTTCCATGAAGGCGGCGATCTCGATCTGCGGGATGACCTCCAGCTCGCTGCGGCGCGGAAGCACCATTTCCTGAATACGCCTGGCAACGTCGAGTTCCGCGCCCAGCCTGCTGTTTTCGGACTTCAGGCGCGCATTGAGCGCAACGATCTCGCTGTTGGCGGTTTCAAGCTTCCTGGTGCGTTCCTCGACCAGATTCTCCAGGTTTTCGGTGTGATAGCTGATCTCTTCCGCCATGCGGTTGAACGCCAGTCCGACGGCCGCCACCTCGTCGCGCGTGGGGATTTCAACCCGGACGGAATAGTCCTTGTTCTGCAGGGCCCTTGCGGCATCGGCCAGGCGTGACAGGCCCTTGGTGATACGGCCCGAGATCGCATAGACAGCCAGGAAGACCACGACGATACTGAAGAAGAACGCGATGATCTGGTAGTTCAAAATGCGTGCTGTCGCCGCGGAGATATTGTCGGTCGCGTCGATCAGGGACTGGTAGATCTCCCGCTCCGAGACGACGAACCCGAGGGTCATCGTCTCACTGGTGATGCCCGCGCCATCCCACAGATTGGTGGGATTGAGCTGCTTGAGCACGAGGAGATAGGGCACTTCCTCGCCGCCCTGATCGAGGAAGATATGTTCGATGACCGTGTCATGGGTGGCATTGAGCTCAAGCGAGGCGATCGCGCCCTGGCTGCTTTCCTTCAGGTTCCGGTTGACCCCGGTAACGCCCTGGCCGCTGACATCGGTGGAGACGAGGCCCAGCGTTTCCTCGCCTATGCTGTTGGTCGCCACAACATTGCCGTCGGACATGGCCAGGAACCCGAATCCGGTCTCGGAAATTTCAAGGCTCTCAACCAGCGATGTGAGCTGTTCAAGGGTGATGTCGACCGCCACCATGCCGGCCAGTTCCTTGCGGTCGCCGCTCCACAGCGGATGAAAGAAACTGACGATCAGTTCACCGGTGATCGCGTCGACATAGGGCGCCGTGGTGACGATGTTGGAGTCGACCGGTTTCGAGGACGGGTCGTCGATCCAGCCCTGCCAACCCTCGTAGACGCCGGGGAAAAAGAAATCCCAGAAATTCGGGCCTTCGTTATGCCCCGGATAGAGCAGATCGAATGTCTGCGCCTGTTCGGAATAGGGTGTCGCCCGCATGATCGAGGCGTCTTTCGGGCCGACATAATAGATCTGCAGCTTCGGCGCGCCCGTTGCCATCATCGAAGGTCCGACGAGGCTGAGGAAGGCACTCTTTTTCAGCTCCTCGGCGGCTTTCGGCACCGGTTGCCTGTTTTCGTCGAGCAGATACCCCCAGACGCTGACGGCCGAGGGCACACCGGCCCCGTTCTGGGCCCAGCCTCCCTTGGCGTCATAGGCCAGGGGCGAGGAAAATTCCGGGCTGCCGGCAACGGTATCGCCGACCGCGTCCTGGATTTCAGGATGATCGATCAGCGTCTGCATGGTGGTGGCGAGCGTCGCGAGCTCCGAGTGCACCCGCTCGATCAGCAGATCGGCCCGGAACGCCGTCGTGTCGATATAGGTCTGGAGATATTCCTCGGTCGCGGTGGTGAGACCGTCACCGACCTGCTGCGTGGCGTCCCTGGAAAGCCGCTGGACGTTCCAGATGCCGATCCCGCCCGCGAGCGCAAGGTCGAACAGCACGGCGGCGCCCACGACCAGCATGAATTTGGCGCGGAAGCTGCGCAGCGAAAAGCGGCCGATCTGCCTTTCGTTCGGTGAAGTGGTTGCCGGTGTTGTCATAGTGGTTTACGCCCCGAGGCCACCCAGATCGGCCAGCCGGCATAACCTTTGGGGTGAAGCGCCGCGAATATGTGGTCGTCGAACCCCTTGGCGAAGCGTTCGACGAAGGCCGCGTCGTCACCGCGTTCGCTTGCCATCTTGCCGGCGAAGAGGTTTTTCCACGATGCAATGACATCGGCGAAGCCCTGCGGGTCACCATCCGTGCTGGTGACCATGAAGGATCCGATGGTCACGTCCTCGAACCCGCCTTCAAGCATCAGGCGCCGGCTTTTCGGCCCGATTTCGATATCCATGTCGAAATGGTGCCAGAGTTTGGCGACCTCGTTATAGGTCCACTGGATCGACTCGCCGCGCGGTTCGCCCAGGCAGTGGGAATTCTTCTCGTTGCTGACGTAGACGCGGCCGCCCGGCTTGCAGATGCGGAACAGTTCCTTGAGGATCAGCTCGGGCCGGTCGAACACCTGGAGGGAATGCCTGCAGGTCACGAAATCGAACTGATCGTCCTCCAGCAGCATGTCGGCGGCATCGCCGAAAACATAGTCGATCCCCTTGATGCCGAAATCCGCCGCGACCTGGCGCGCGTAGTCGAGGCTCGATTTGGAATGATCCAGTGCGACCAGCCGGTCCGGGCTGAATTCCTTCTGCATCAGGACCGCGAAATCTCCGATCCCGCAGCAGATGTCGGCAACCTGCATACCCGGCTTCAGGCCGTGCTTGCGCAGCAGGTCCTTTTCATGATGCCACGTCAGTTTCGTCTGGGTGCGCAGAACGTGGATGAACTCGCTGTCCTCGACAAAGGACTGCCCGGGGTAGAACTCGCTGTCGTATTCGCTGACCGTGATCTTGTCTGACATGGTTTCGAGAACCGCGAATTTCCGGGTCGCCCAGCCAACCACACTCGACGTGGTCACGTGGACATTCAGATCGCTGCGGCCGTGCACCAGATCCAGGATCTTGCAGGCGAAGGCCTGGAAGGCGACATTGTTCATCCGTACCAGACGGCGGACATTCACGTAGAACTTGCCGCTCACATTGGCGACCGAATGCTCGAGCTCTGAAATGCAGCCGCTCAGCTCTTCCGCGTTCTGCGGGCGAAGGCTGCCGTGCAGGGCGAACTCCTGATCGTTTTCGTTATAGGTCCACTGAAACGCCTGGGTGGTTTTTTCCGCAATCATTCTTTTTCGTCCTCAAGCGCGAGTTCGGCAACCAAACACATCCGGCCGTCCGCGGTCCGGTCGATGGAGAGCCTGGCGCCGTAGTCGACGCCGAGTTCCAGAAGTCCGAGGCTCGCATCCGGTTCGTCCTCGGTGAACAACGCCTCCAGATACAGCTTTTCCGCATTGCCGCCGGACAGTTTTTCGATCGCTTCCCGGTAAACCCGGAAGGTCTCTTCGTCCGCCGGAAAAACCAGTTCGATCCGGTCCAGGCCGTCCCGCCGCCGAACCGAGCATTCCAGCTTGCCGGACTTGCCGTGAACCCTGAAGACGGTTTCCAGCAATTCGTTCAGGGCGGACGAGTAGAGATTTGAAAACAGGAGGGAATCAAGCCGGTTGTGGCTGACCATCCGGGCCAGATATGCCGAGAGAAGATCGCAATGTGCCCAGTTTGAGCAAAAATCCCCGATATCCAAATCCATCTGAAGCATCTGCGGCAAATCCGGCCGCGGCAATGAGCCTTCAGAAGTTGCAGGCATTTCTATTCCCCCGTTGGCGTAATCCATTGCACCCCTGTGCAGTGGGATGCGGTTTTACAATGAACCTGGAAATTACGCCGTTATCATTCGTGTCATCGGTAATTCATGTATTTAACAATACGGTGTCGCTCATTGCCAAGGATTTATCAACAGCAAACGCTCACGTCGATTTCCTTCATTATCGGCAAAAGAGCCGAGCTTAATCTTCGACTTGCCTCCTTGCGCCCGGGGCCGGGCCAGGCAACCAAGGGCATCATGAGTGGACCATGACCAGCAAAAATTCTTCCAGCGCCGTCTGCCGTTCGACCGATCCGCAGGAGGAGGTCCGCCAATTGCGACGGGACCTTGAAGAGCTCCGGGCCGACCATGAAGACCTGCAACTGCTCTACGAGGCGACGATAGAGCACGGAGAAGCTGTCGAGGATCAGCTGGCCGAATACAATATCCTGCTCACCAGAACCCAGGAACGCCTGGAAGCGGAGCTGCGCGACGCCGGAAACTACCTGCATTCCATCCTGCCGGACAAAAGATCCGCCGGGCCGCGGGCGGACTGGCTGCTCGTGCCGTCAACCGAACTGGGTGGCGATTCGTTCGGCTATCACGACCTGGATGAGGATCATTTCGCGATCTATCTCATCGACGTGTGCGGTCACGGGGTCGGCGCTGCCCTGTTGTCCGTCGCCATCATCAACGTGCTGCGGACCAATGCGCTGGCCGCCACCGATTTTCGCGATCCGCCGGATGTTCTGGCGAAACTCAACAATGCCTTTCCGATGGACCGGCAGAACAACATGTTCTTCACCATCTGGTACGGCGTCTTTCAACGCTCCACGGGAAGGCTTTTTTACGCCTCGGGCGGTCATCCCGCGGCGATACACCTGAGACGCACACCGGACGGCGAGGAGGTGACCGGCCTCGGTACGCCGGACGGAATGGTCATCGGCGCGCTCGCGGACATGCCGTTTGATGGCGGGAGTTTCCAGATACAGCCGGGAGACCGGCTGCTGGTCATCAGCGACGGCACCTACGAGATCGAGGACGAAACCGGGGCGACGCTCACATGGGACCGGCTTGCGGAAAAAGTCCGGGCGGTGAACGGCGCCGTCCCGCGAGCCATCTATGACTGGCTTGCCGCCTTCAACCACACCGCTCCGCTGCCGGATGATTTTTCCATGGTGGAATTTTCGTTTTAGGTCAATCGGGACGGGTCGGCAGCAACACCCGTGTCCGGTTGACCCCGCCGGTCCTTTCGGTGACGACCGTATCGGCGAACTGGTGAACCAGGAACAGGCCGAGGCCGCCGATCCCCATCGCGTCAAGGTCGTCAACTTCAGCCGGCCCCGCCGGCGGGGCGCTGCTGTCGAATGGCAAGGCCCTGTCCGCCAGTGTCAGTTCGACATGGTCCGGTCCGAGCGCCGCCGAGACTTCGATCTCGTCCTTGCCGCCGTCGGGATAGCCATAGGACACCGTGTTGCTGAACAGTTCCTCGACGACGAGAAGCAGCGTGCGCCGGACTGCGTCGGTCAGCCCGACTGTTCCGGCAAAGGCTTCCAGGGCGGCATAGACCGCGGGAAGTTCCGCAATATCGTTTCGAACAATTACCGTTTCGACATCCGCAGCCATACTAGAGCACTTTAAAAGAATACGGAGCCGCTTGACCCGTTTTTCGGGTCTGCCGGCAAGGCGCGCTCAGAACCGTGGCCTTTCTGGCCACAAGCTGACCGCAACGCTGTCCGGCCGGCGTGAAAAACGAACCTTCGGTGGATTTTATCAGCCCATCTCCGGCGCTGCGGATCTTGCCCGATGCCCCGCATCGCGCTGCGATCCGCGTCTTGGATATAGGCTGATAAAATCCCATCAAGCGACTCCGTATTCTTTTAAAGTGCTCTAGCCCTGCCGGTCTGGATTTTTTGAAAAGCCCGTCCCTTATCCGGTCCGGCCGGCCATTTCCCCGGCTTCGGCCAGGGTATCTGCCACTTTCAGGATCTTCAGGAAGCCGGATATTTTCAGGACCTCGTATACGGACGGGTTGACCTGGAACAGGACCAGCTTGTCCCCGGACGGCGCCAGCAGCTTGGCGATTATGAGCAGCGACCGCAGCCCGAAACTGGTCACATAATCGACCTTTTCCATATCGATCAGCAGCGTCCCGGACTTTTGCTCCACAAGGCTCTTGAGATAGGCCTCGAAGGTCCTGGCGCTGAGCGTGTCCAGTTTGCCCGCGGGAGATACGACGGCAAATCCTTCTTCTGTCCGGTGTTCGATCGTGATTTCAGACGTATCTGCTGTCATTGCCAATCCCTAAACCGACGGACCGGAGGCATCCGTCTTCAAGCGCTGCGCCGATGCGCATCACCGCAATCTCGGCCTGAATCTTGTAAGTTTTATAAAGGTGTCACACGCAAGCCGTTACGAGATTGGGAATCGGCACAGTTTTCGACCGCCGTTTCCCGCATCTCAACGACCCGGAGTGCCCTCATGGCCGGTGAAGATCCCTTGGCGACACTTGAAGATCCCAGAATCGGCGTGGGTCTTGCCGCGCTCGAAAATCCGGAAACGCAGGAAGATTTTCGCGAAAGCGCTGAATTCGAGTCCCTGGAAAGCGAATTCCGCAAGATGGAAACCGGCGGCCCGAACGCGGTGAGGTGGAAGCAGCTGAACGACGACACCGTCAAGGTGCTGCAATCGTCGTCGAAGGATCTGGTGCTGGCCACCCGGCTGGCTTTCGGGCTCTTCGTCGAGGAAGGCTACCGGGGTCTGGCGGTGGGGCTCGTCATTTTGCGCGACATGACCGGCGCTCACTGGGAAACGATGATCCCGCCCGTCCGGCGGGAGCGCGGCAGGGCGGGCGCTTTCGATTGGCTCGCCGAAAAACTGGCGCCGATGGTCGAGGCGAAGAAGCCGGACGGCAAGGCAAACGCCGAAGTCCATGTCGCGCACGAAGCCCTGCTCGAACTGGACAACAGCCTTGAACAGAAGATGACCAAATCCCAGGTTGCGCTCGGTCCGCTGGTACGCGCGCTCCGCCCCTATGCAAGGGATGCCAAGGCCACCCTGGAAGAAGTCAGGAAGGCGGCGGAAGCGGCAGCGGCAGCGGCGGCGCCCCCGCCTCCGGCAGAAGAGGCATCGGCACAGGCCGATCAGGCAGCGGCGGACGGATCGGCACAAAGTGCGGCGGTCGAGACGCCTCAACCTGCGGCGGCCGCCCCCGCAGCAGCCACCCCGGCGCCTCCGGCCCCCGCGCCGGTGACGTCCGTTGCGCCTATCGAGGTCGATACGTCGAACGCCAGTGCCGCGATCCAGAGTGTTTTCAATGCTGCCACCAAAGCCGCATCAACCCTCCGGCGCGAGGCTCTTACCGACGCCAGGGGCTATCACGCCGCCCGCTTCGCCCTCTGGGGTACGGTTGAGGGTCCGCCCCCGCACCAGAACGGCAAAACCGCGCTGCCGCCGCCTCAGAAAAACAAGATCGCCGAAATCGCCGCGCTTAAATCGGCGGGGAACACGGAAGGTCTGATCAATTCGGCGGAATCCGCGTTTGTCACGTCTCCCTTCTGGCTGGATACGCAATTTTTTCTGGCCGAAGCCATGACCGGGGCAGGGCCAGCCTACGAGGCCGCCCGCCTGCTGGTCGTCAGCGAGCTGTCCGCCTTTCTGCGGCGCGTGCCGGATATCGCGGGCCTGACCTTCAGCGACGGCACGGCTTTCGCCAGCATGGAGACGCGGGAGTGGGTGGCGCGGGAAGTCCAGGCAGGCGGAGGCGGAGGATCGGTTCCCTCAGGATCGGACCTCGACAAGGCCTTTTCGGCCGCCGTCCAGCAGGCGCTTGCGGGAAAACCCGCCGACGGACTTACGGTGCTCAAGAACCACGTGTCGGGGTGCGGTGCCGGCCGCGACTGGTTCAAGGCGCAGCTCAAGATCGGCGAATTCTGCCTGCGGTTCGACCTGGTTCACCCCCTGTTCGCGCTGCTCGGCTCCTTGCGCGCCATTGCGGTGGAAAGAGACCTTGCGCATTGGGAGCCGGAGCTCGCCATCGCCCTTGCCAGACTGTCCTGGCAGAGCCTTGGCCACAAGAACGCGAAACAGATGCTGCCGGACGCCGATGCGTTGAAGCTGCGGGCAAACCTGATGGAAACCCTGTCCCTGCTTGACGTTGCAGAGGCGGCGGAACTCGCCGGACGGAAGTAGCCGACAAGGTTTTGCGCGAAGAAAGATCAGAATTTTCAGCCGACTAAATAGAACTGACACATACAGCCAGTAGGAATGATTGGAATTTTCAATTCAAGGGCGCGGGAAACAGTATCCCGGCCAAATCAAGTCTGTTTGACTACGGGGGACGTGATGGCAAAGGAAGCTTCGGTAGCACCCAAGGAACGGGTGAACATCAAATACAAACCGGCAACCGGTGATGCGAAAGAGGAAGTCGAGCTGCCGTTGAAAATGGTCATGCTCGGCGACTATACGTTGCGGGCTGACGACACTCCGATCGAAGACCGGACACTCATCAACATCAACAAGGACAACTTCAACGAAGTCATGAAGAGCCATGACCTTTCCCTGGACATGTCCACGGAAAACAAGCTCGCCGATACGCCGGAAGGCGGCGAGCCGGAAAATCTGTCCGTTTCCCTGAAATTCGACAATCTGGGTGATTTCACACCGGAATCGATCGTCCGCCAGACCCCTGAGCTCAACAAGCTTCTCGAACTGCGCGAAGCTCTCGTCGCCCTGAAGGGGCCGCTCGGCAACGTCCCGGCATTCCGCAAGGCCATCCAGGGCGTCCTTGGTGACGAAGCGGCGCGCGAAAAGCTTCTTTCCGAACTGACCAATGCGGCGGACGGCGGCAAAGACGGGTCGGAGTGATCCGGCAAGCCATGGCGTAGCCGCGAACGGTTTCGATCACGCCTATTCGACTTCTTCCAATTGACGAGATGACACATGACAGACCTTGACGCACAGCAGGGCGCTGCAGGCCAGACTGAAGAACTCGACGCATCCCTACTGGATCAGATTCTTCAGGAAACCAAACTGACGCCCGCCGATGACGGCTATGATGTCGCCCGCAAGGGCGTGGCCGCGTTTATTTCAGAACTGCTCAAGCCGGCGGCCGGAGACACGCAGGTCAACGGTGCGGCGATCGACATGATGATCGCGGAAATCGACCAGAAACTTTCCACACAGGTCGACCAGATCCTTCATCATGACGATTTCAAAACCCTTGAATCCGCCTGGCGCAGCCTGAAGTTCGTCATCGACCGGACCGACTTCCGCCAGAACATCAAGGTCGAGATGATGAGCGTCTCGAAGGACGAGCTTCTGGAGGATTTCGAAGACAGCCCCGAAGTGGTCAAGTCCGGCCTCTACAAACACGTCTATACCGCTGAATACGGCCAGTTCGGCGGACAGCCGGTCGGCGCCATCGTCACCAACTACGACTTCGGCCCGAACGCCCCCGACATCAAGCTGGCCCAGTATTGCGCCAGCGTCGGCTCCATGGCGCATGCCCCGTTCATCGCGGGCACGGCGCCGTCCATGTTCGGCGTCGACAGTTTCGAGGAAATTCCGAACCTGAAGGACATGGAGTCCATTTTCGAAGGGCCGAAATACGCCAAGTGGAACTCCTTCCGTGAATCGGAAGACGCGCGTTACTTCGCCCTGGCGATGCCGCGTTTCATGCTGCGGACACCCTACGGACCGGAAACCTCGCCGGTCAAAGCGTTCAACTACGAAGAAGATGCCACCAGCAACAGCGACAACTATCTTTGGGGCAACGCCTCCTTCGCCCTTGCGACAAAGCTGACGGACAGTTTCGCGAAATACCGCTGGTGCCCGAACATCATCGGTCCGCAGTCGGGTGGTGCGGTGGAAGACCTGCCGGTTCACTCGTTCGAGGCGATGGGTCAGCTTCAATCCAAGATCCCGACGGAAGTTCTGGTCTCCGACCGCAAGGAATACGAGCTCGCCGAACAGGGCTTCATTTCGCTGACCATGCGCAAGGGCAGCGACAATGCCGCCTTCTTCTCCGCCAACTCCGTGCAGAAGCCGAAATTCTTCGGCAATTCGCCGGAAGGCAAGGATGCGGAGCTCAACTACAAGCTCGGCACGCAGCTTCCCTACATGATGATCATCAACCGCCTGGCGCATTACATCAAGGTGCTTCAGCGGGAGAATATCGGCAGCTGGAAAGACCGCGGCGAGCTTGAATCGGAACTGAACAGCTGGATCCGGCAGTATGTGTCCGATCAGGACAACCCGTCCGCCGACGTGCGTTCGCGCCGGCCGCTGCGCAAGGCCCAGATCACCGTGTCGGATGTCGAGGGGGAACCGGGCTGGTACAGCGTCTCCATGGGCGTGCAGCCGCACTTCAAATACATGGGCGCGGACTTCACGCTGTCGCTGAAAGGCAAGCTGGACAAGGCCTGATAGCGGTCCTTGCTCCCCGCTTCAACACCCATGACAGGTGCCAGCCAGCGGCTGGCACCTGTGCTGCATGGAAGAGAGTTTCCCAAAATGGCTGTGAGTTTGTTTCAACGGCTGGAAAATGACGTCACGGGCTTGCACTACCGGAATGCCGACGAATTCGAAGCCGCTGTTCTGGAAAGTGTTCTGGAAGATCTGCGGATCCTGCTGAACAGCTCCGCGGGCTGCTGCGAAACCTGTCCGGACTACGGTCTGAGCGACTTCAATTCGGTCTCCACGTCGCACAAGGACACCGCTTCGGAAATCTGCCGGGACATCGAGCGCCAGATCCGCAGCTTCGAACCGCGGTTGCGCAATCCGGTCGTCCGGGCGGTCGAGGACGCCGACAAGCCGCTCGACTTCCTTTTCAACGTGGAAGCCGAACTGGATCTCGGCGGAAGTTCAAAGCGGATCCGGTTCGATTCCATTCTGGACAACAGCGGACAAATACGGGTGACCGCTTAAGGGCACCAGGGGCAATCTTCGATCATGGCGGTCAATTCCTATTATCGCGACGAGCTGAACTACCTGAAAGAGATGGGCCGGGTTTTCGCCAAGGCCAATCCACGGCTGTCGAAATTTCTCGCCAACGATCCCCTGGACCCGGACGTCGAGCGGCTGATGGAAGGATTCGCCTTTCTGGTCGGCCGGCTGCGCCAGCGTCTCGACGCGGAAATGCCGGAAGTTGCGCTGAACCTCCTGAAGCTCGTCTGGCCGCATTACCTCAGACCTGTTCCGCCGATCACCAATATTGAATTCAAACAGGCCGCGGAAACCTCCGACCTGTCGACAAGGGTACCCAGGGGAACCTTCGTTCAGACGAGACCGCTGGAAGGCAGCGCCGTCCGGTTCCAGACCCGCTGCGAGCTGAAGGTTCTGCCGCTAGAGCTGACGTCGTCGGATCTGGAGAACCGCAGGGACAGCGCCAGGCTCACGCTCGGCTTCCGCAAACTGGCCGGCAAGGGCCTGCAGGTCCTGGGCGAAGCGCCGCTGCAGGTGTTCCTCGGCGCCAGCGACGATGTCAACCTGTCGCGCCAGCTCTACCTTCAGCTCATGGAGCGGCTCAGCTCGGTGGAATTCGTTCCGCACAGCGGCGGTGCCCTCAGAACCGGGATCCGCGTGGAACCGGTCGGATTCGAGCGGTCCCAGTCCACACTGCCCTATCCGGACGGGGCCTTCGACGGCTTCCGCATCATGCAGGAGTATTTCGCCTGCCCGGACAAATTCATGTATGTGCGCCTGCACGGCCTGGAGGCTTTTGCCGGCCAGACTGTCGACGAGTTCCAGCTCGTTTTCAATTTTTCGCAACGGTTCAACAATCAGGACCGCATCACCAGGGACGCCTTTTCGCTGAACACCGTGCCGGCGATCAATCTGTTCGAAGCGGAGGGACAGGCGCTGCATGTCGCTCACGACCGCACGGAATATCCGGTCCGGGCGTCAGGCAGCCGTTCCCTTTTCAGCGTCCACGAGGTTACGGACGTCACCGGATGGGTTCAGGGCAGCAGCAGGAAAGTCGACTACCAGGCTTTCGAGAGCTTCACCCATGACGGCGTCAGCCGGGATGAACAGACACTCTACTACCGCACGGGCATCCGGCCGTCGGTGCTTGGAAACGGTGTCGACCACTATATTTCGTTCGTCACGCGCCTGAATGAAAACGGCCTGCCGCCCACGGAGACCGTTTCCCTCAAGCTGCTGTGCTCCAACGGCGAACACGCGGCACGGTTCGGCCTGGGGACGGTCAATCAGCCGACGTCCTCCACGCCCGCGAAACTGGAATTCCGCAACATCACGCCGATCCAGACGGAGGTGCCGCCGCCTCTGGACAATCAGGTTCTGTGGACGCTGATTGCCAATCTGTCCCGCAATTACGCGTCGCTGATCGATGTGGAAGCCTTGAAAACCGTGGTCGGAGCCTATGATTTCCGGGCCTATGTCGACAAGCAGGCAGCCCTTCAGCGGGAATTGCTGCTGCAGAATTTTCACAAATTCGAGCGCAGGTCCGTCGATATCTTCCGCCAGGGGCGTCCGACACGCGCCTACGAAATCATCCTGTCGCTTTCCGAAACAGCCATGGGCGGCGAGTCCGAACTCTTTCTCTTCGGCACCGTCCTCAACCGGTTCCTGAAATCCTATGCAAGCATCAACAGCCTGCATCAACTGACCGTCGTCGGGACGGATGCGAATGTCATTCACCGCTGGTCACCCTCGTCCGGAGAGGCCGCGCTGGTATGACCGTTCTCTCTTCCCCCGAAGCGGTCGCGAAACCGGCCGACATGGCGCTGGCGGAGACGCTCGAGCGCACACAGTTCTATCAGGCTCTCTACCTGATCGGCTTGCAGCATCCGCAGATCCACAAGATGGGTCCGGGCTTCGATCCGGAGCGGGAAGTCATGCGGTTCCGGGCAAGCCGTTCGCTCAGCTTCGGCCCGAGCGACGTGTCCGCCCTTGCCTATGACGGGCAGTCCGGCCGCTACGATGTCAGGGTCAATTTTTTCGGGCTCTACGGCCCCTCCTCCCCACTCCCGCCCTATGTCACGGAGCGGATCATCGAACAGGACGAGACCCCTTCCGCGGTGGAGGACCTGCTCGATCTGTTCAATCACCGCTTCATCACGCTGCTCAATGACATCTGGCGCAAGTCCAGGCATTTCATGCGCTATGAAGGTCATGGGCTGGATACCACCTCGCAATGCCTGCTGGCGCTTTGCGGATTTCCGGTCGATGAGCGGGAAAAGCTCGGCGATATCTCGCGCGCGGCCATCCTGCCCCATGTGGGGCTGATGTCCCATTACGCCAATTCACCGGATGCAATCGCGTCGATGCTGACGAGTTTTTTCGGCATCCCCTCCGAAATCATCGAATTCGTGCCCCGGATCGTCGATGTCCCGCCTCAATCTCGCATGTCGCTCGGTCTCGGCAATTCGCTGCTGGGGGCGGACATGGTTCTGGGAGAGCAGGTCGAAGACGATCTCGGCAAGTTCCGGCTCAGGCTGGGACCGGCGCCATACGAGGTGCTGAAGGACTTTCTTCCCGGCGGCGAACAACATGCGGTGCTGACCGATCTCCTGACCATGGTGGTCCGCGATCCCATCGACTGGGATCTTGAGTTTTTTTATGAAACCGAGGGAATGGAGGCGGGGCAGCTCGGCGCTGCGCGGCTCGGCAACAATCTCTGGCTGTCTGATGGCGAGGGCGGCCCTCTGGAGAACAAGGTTCACCTCGCACCGGTGCGCACCGGTGGAACCTACCCGGACAGTCCTGAGATCCCGCCTGTTCCGGACATCGCCGGCGATCATCCGATCATGCCCTTCCCTGCCCGCGCAGCCGCGGAAAGGAGCCTGGCATCGTCATGAGCGCTTCCCTGACACTGATTTGCGAACCGATCGGGTCCCGCCATCAATTCGGGCCGAATGGCGGCGCTTTTGGCCGGTCGCGGAAATGCGACTGGGTGCTGCCGGACCCGGACCGGCACCTGTCTTCGATCCATGCCCGGATCCTTTACCAGAACGATACGTTCGTTCTGGTGGATGAAAGCACCAACGGCACCTTTCTGGAGGGCCAGCCGGCGCCGGTCGGACGGGGCAGGGCTGTCAGTCTTTCCCCGGGCATGAAGCTGCGCGCCGGCCCCTATCAGATCGGGGTGGAAAGCATTCGCGCGGGCGCCGCGGCACAGACCAGTCCCTTCACCACCATGCCGGCGAAGCAGACCACGGCCGCCGCCGTTCCCCTGCGGATCGATACATCCGGGGCAAGTCATGCGCAGAGCGCCTCTCTTGATCCGCTCGATCATCTTGGCGGCGGCCAGGCGGAAACCCTGAGGCCGGTAGCCTCGGTACAGGTTCCCCAGGCTGGCATTCCCGAGCCGGTTGCCTATGCCGCGCCGGTTTCCCCCCCGCACGCGCATGACATGACCCGCTTCCAACCCGCCGGGCACTCCGGCCCGGAGCTTCCTGCCGTGCCGCAGCTGTCTGCGCCGATCGCGCCGGACCCCGTCATACCGGGCGGCTTGCCCGTGTCGGCCCTGCCGCCCATTCCCGCTCCGCAGCCAACTGTGAGGGTGGAAACGCCGGCCGCGGCGCAAACGCCATCCGACTTTATCCCGGAGGATTTCCTGTCCGCGCTGACCGGTGCCCGAACACCGGCACCACCCACGCCCTCCGCCCCGGTTTTACCGAATCTGGCGGATCTTGGAGACCCGCCGGTGCCCGCCGCAAGCCCGTATTCAGGCTTTCCGGCCGGACCGACGGGCGGTGCAAGCCGGCAAGGTCAACCGGCCCGTATTCTCGGAAATATCGATCCCGGCTTGAAATCCGCCGCCTCGGCATCCGCCGTTCCTCCGCTGCCGCAGCCCGTACGCAGCCCGTCAGCGCCGCACCCGGACGAAGAGAGCGCCGAACCACCGCTCAATCCTGTGGATGCGCTCCGCAAACGCCGCGAGCAGCGGGAGGTGGAACTTGCGCAAAAAGCCAGATCACAAGACCTGCCCGCCGGGCCGGTAAATTCCGTTCCGCCAAATCCCGCGATGGCAAGCCCGATACCGCGGTCCGCGATGCCTGCAAGAAATCAGGCTATTCCGGGCCCGGCGGCTTCATCCGGCACGGTATCGGATCCCGCGGTCTTTCAGGCCCTGCTGGCCGGCCTCGGATTTTCCGATGCGGCCATTGACAAAGACGAACAGGCTGAAATCGCCCGCGCGGCCGGGGAAATGGTTCAGGAACTGGCCAACGGGCTGATTGCGCTCCTGAACGCGCGCAAATCGCTGAAAACGGAATTCCGGATGTACGAGACGCGAATACAGCCGGAAGAAAACAATCCCTTCAAGCATTTCAACGTTGGCGAACTCGCCCTTGACGAGATGCTGTTCGCGCGACAGGGCGGCTTCCTGGCTCCGGCGGAAGCCGCCCGCGAAGCGTTCAAGGATCTGCAGTCCCACACCATGCTCACCGTCGCGGCGACACAACGCGCCATGCGGCTGCTGTTCGAGAGCCTGTCTCCCGAAACGCTGGCGGGCGAGGAGGATGACGGCGGTCTGCGTCTCAAGGGTCTCGGGTCACGGCGCGGCAAATGGGACGCGGCGAAAGAAAAGCACGACCGCCTGCGGGCCGATTTCGACGCGGTCATCCGGCAGACGATTGCCGAAGCCTTTGTCCAGATCGAGGAGGAACAGGTCCGCCAGCAGTCAAAGACATTTTGGGAGAACAGAAAGAAATGACAATGAACCGGCGGAATTTCCTTGAGGTTTCGGGCGTGAGCCTGCTTGCCGCGTTGACGGCCTGCTCAAGAGTCCCCCCGCCGACGCCGATCAAGCTGCAGCTCCAGGCCGACGAATTCACCAATCCGAACGAGAACGGCGACCCGGCGCCGGTTGTGGTGCGCGTTTACCAGCTCAAGGAAATCACCGCTTTTCAGAACGCGGATTATTTCGAACTGGCCGATGACGACAACAAGGTTCTCGGCGGAGACCTGATCGGCGTTCAGGAATTCGAACTGACGCCCGGCGCTACCAAGGACTACAACCGGGATGTCTCTTCCGAAGCCACCCACATCGGGGTCGTGGCAAGTTTCCGTGACATCAATTCCGCCCAGTGGCGCGACTCCATCGAGTTGAAACAAGAAAAGAAAAACGAGTTTGTCATTTATCTGACAAGTCTTGCCGTACGAATACAGAAACTGAGAAACCGCCGGCTTGGGGTTTTCTGATCCGGCCGGTTTTCCATGATCTTTGAGACGTGTTCTGGAAACAAATTGCCGGCGAACGGCGGTTTCACAGCGGATGCCCGCAAATGTGTTGGGAGCCTGAGGCAATAGAAAAACCAGCGGAGATGGGCCTTGAATGAAAGCCTGAAACCTCTTTGGCTTGAGGGAATGTTTCTCCGGCCGCAACACCTGCAACAACATGACCGCTGGCTTGAGTCCACCCTCGAACAGCGGGTGCAGGATCTTGAACCCTATGCCTGGGGTCTGCGCAGTCTCGAAATCGGCGCGGACGCGCTGGAGATTGGCCAGTTGCGGATCAACTCCGCCGAAGCGGTGTTTCCGGACGGGGCCGTCTTTTCGACGGAAAAAAACGGCGTGATTTCAAGCGCGCGGCAGATCACCGTCGACGACCAGGGCAAGAAGGTCTTTCTCGCCCTGCCGCTCAGGTCCGCCGGGCAGGTCGAACTGGGAGACACCGTCCAGGACACACGCCGCTATGCGCGCCGGACCAGTGAGGTGCGAAACACCAACGAGGCGGACAAGCCCCAGGCCGCGATCGCTGTCGGCACGCTCACCGCCCGGATCGTCCTGGAAGGCGAAGGCCTCGATGAAACCGCCCATCTGCCGATCGCGGAAATCGAGACCGTTTCGACCCAGGGCGAAATCAGGCTCTCGGACAGTTTCATCCCGCCGGTGCTGACCGCGCGGGCCAGCCTCCGCCTGATCCAGCAGATCGAGCAGGTCCGCAGCCTGCTGCGCAAACGCGGGGAAATGCTCGCCTCCAATACCTCCGGTCAGGGCGAAAGCACCAGATCCGGGATCGTCGACCTGATGGCCCTGAGCGTCACCAACCACTACGAGGTCCTGTTCGGACATCTTTCCGCTTCCGGCCGGCACACGCCGGAGCTGGTCTACCGGGAATTCATCAGTCTGATCGGGGCGTTTGCCGCCTTTGGCGCGGACAACCGGCGACCGCCGGAGCTGCCGGCCTACGACCATCTGGATCTGCGCCTGACGTTCCAGAAGCTGGTGAGCGTTCTGGAAGGTCTCCTGAGCTTCGTGATCGAACAGAACGCCGTCAGCATTCCGCTTTCCAAACGCGACTACGGGGTGTGGCTCGGCGAAACGACGAACAAGATGATCTATTCGGAGCACCGCAGTTTCGTCCTGATCGCCCATGCCAATGTCAGCCTGGAGGTCCTGCGGACGCAGATGCCGATCCAGATCAAGATCGGTCCGGTGGAGAAAATCCGCGAACTCGTGAACCTGCAGCTTCCGGGGGTCCCCATCGCCCCCCTGTCCGTGGCGCCCAGGCAAATTCCCTATGTCCAGAACGCCGTTTATTTCGCGCTCGACATCGAGAACGACCTCTGGCCGCAAATGCAGAACTCCGCCGCCTTCGCCCTGCATCTGAGCGGTGACTATCCAGGTCTTGGTCTGGAGCTTTGGGCTGTTCAGAAAGGCCATTGACCCGAACCATGACCAATGACGACCTGGACCAGCCGACCGTCGCTCAGACACTGAGCCCGCGAGCCCGGACCTCGATGGCCCAGGCCGAGGGAATGGCTGGCCACGAAGACGACGAACCCACCGTAGCGTTCATTTCGCCGACGGCCGGAGCGGCGATGGCCGTGGCCGGTTCCGGCGAGGCCATGTCCGGCGGCCTGCAATCGGCGGCCGGGATCGTCCGGCAACTGGACCCGGATCCCGAGCGGGCCGTCGTCAGGGCCGCGGCGCCGCTTCTGCTGATCATCTCGCAGTTGCGCAACTCCATCGAGCAGGCGGATGTGCATTCCCTGCGGCAGGAGGCGGTCGATGAAATCGACCGGTTCGAGCAATTGGCGCAGCGCAACGGCATTGCCGCCGGCGACATCATTGCCGCCCGATATATCCTGTGCGCGACCCTGGACGAAACGGTGCTGATGACGCCCTGGGGAAGCCGCAGCGAATGGAGTTCCAACAGCCTGCTCAACCAGTTTCACAACGAAACCTGGGGCGGGGAAAAGGTCTTCAGCATCCTGGACCGCATCCGCGGCGACGCGAAGACCAAACTGCCGCTGCTGATCCTGGTGCATACCTGCCTGATGCTGGGCTTCGAGGGCCGCTACCGGGTCCTGGAAGGCGGACGCAACCAGCTTGAGGATCTTCGCAACGAGTTGTCACGGCTGATCCGGCGCAACAGCAGCCACAAGGCGGATACCCCCCTGTCGAAAAACGCCAAGGGTGCCCAGAAAGGGAAAAACGTCCGGACCCTGCCTCCGTTCTGGGTTCTTCTGGCGATCGGTCTGCTGCTTCTTATTGTCGTGCGCGGCTACAGCGACTTCATGCTGGACGGTGAACTGGTGCCGGCGCTTGGCGCCATCAATTCACTGAACAGGCTGTAGGGGAAAGAGATGCTGCGGACCTATCTCTCCTCCCTGCTGCGCCCGGCCAGCCTGCTGATCCTGCTGATCCTGATCGTCCTGTCGGCGCTCGTGCTGATCTGGGGCGGCCTGATTACGGTTGCCGGCATCACACCGTTCGAGAAATCCGCACCGCGCGTGATCCTGGCGGTTTTCCTGCTGCTCGGCTTTTTCCTGATCACCTTCCTGCGTCACCTGCTGACGCGCCGGGCAAATGCCAAGCTGATCAACTCGATGATGGCGAACGACGAGCTTGTGTCGATGGGCAGCGATCTGACGGCGGACGAAGTCGAACTGATCCGCGAGCGGTTTGAAAACGCGCTCACGACCCTGCGCGACAACCCGCTGCACGGAGCCCAGTCCCGCAACTACCTGTTCGAGCTGCCCTGGTACATCATCATCGGACCGCCCGGCACGGGTAAAACGACGATCCTGCGGAATTCCGGCCTGGACTTCCCGCTGGCGGAAGGCGGCCATGAAGCCATCCAGGGGATCGGCGGAACCCGGAACTGTGACTGGTGGATTTCAAACGACTCGGTCCTGATCGATACCGCCGGCCGCTACACCACGCAGGATGTCAACAGGGGCATCGACAGCGCCGCCTGGAACGGCTTCCTGAAACTGCTTTTGAAACACAGGCAGCAGCGGCCCATCAACGGTGTCCTGCTCGCCGTCAGCATCGAGGAAGTGGCGCTCTCCAGCGAGGCCGCCCGCAAGCAGCAATCGGAAATCCTGCGCCAGCGCCTGCGGGAACTGCACCGCGCCTTCGGCATGCGCCTGCCCGTCTATCTGCTCTTCACCAAATGCGACTTGATTGCCGGGTTCGACGAATATTTCGATACCCTGCGCGAGGCCGACCGCCAGCAGGTGTGGGGCGTCACCTTTCCCTTCGACGAACAGCAGGCTTCCATCGGCCCCGCATTCGAAACCGGATTTGTCGATCTGGTCGGTCGGCTGGAACAGCACCTGCCGGAAAAACTCGCCGAGGAACGCAACAACGGCCGGCGTTGCCGCATCTACGGTTTCCCGCATGAGTTCGGCAGCCTCAGCCTTGTCTTGAGGGATTTCATCACCGACATATTCCGCGCAACGCGCTATGAGGCCCAACCCCTCCTGCGCGGTGTCTATTTCACTTCGGGAACCCAGGAAGGCACGCCCTTCGACCGACTTCTCGGCGCCATGGGCCGCAGCTTCTCGCTCGCCGCCAGCCAGCAACCGGCGCTGAGCGGCCAGTCGAAGGCGTTTTTCATCAAGAAGCTCCTGACCGACATCGTCTTTCCCGAGCAGAACCTCGTCGGCAAGAACCGCAGGCTGGAACGCCGCCTCGCAGCCTTTTACGGCGGCGCGGTGGCGGGTTTCGCCGCCATTGTCGTCGGCCTGTCGCTTTATTGGGTCGGCGGTCTCGGCGAGGGGATAAGTGTCGCCGAACAGGCTGAAAAGGACGCGGACCGGGTCCGTATCCTCAAGACGGAAGCCGACCGGAACCGGTCGCTGATCAATCTGCTGCCGACGCTGAACGCCGCCCGGACCATGCGGGACAACATCCGCGACCAGTCGAACTGGCTGTCCTCGACACCGATCAGCATCGAGGCCCAGTCGGTGCTTTATCCCGCTGCGGAGAAGACTTATGACGAACTGCTCAAGGACTATCTGCTGCCAAGCGTCAGTTCCAGGCTGGAAGCGCAGATCCAGCTCGTGTCGACAGCCTCCAACGGCAACAGCGCCTTGCTGAGGGATCAGCTCGAAACCTTTCTCATGCTGACCACGGGGCAGAATTACGATGCCGCCAAGGTGCGCGCGGCGCTGCGCGCCCAGAACGAAGCGACATTTCTGCTCAATCCGGAAGACCGCGCCGACATGCAACGCCATATGGACAACCTTATGGATCTGCTGCCGATAAGAGGATCCGCGGCGACGGCCGCGCCCGTCCTTGAGGCGGCGCGCAACCGGATTCAGCAGGCGCCGCAAGCGTCCGACATCTATCGCCGGATGGTTTCCGATGCCGCGCAGCGCTACCGGCTGCCGCCGATCAACATCGTCAGAACGCTCGGCTCCAGCTCGCTTTACGTCGATACCGCGACCGCCGGCGGGCGAACGATCATTCCCGGCCTTTATACAAAGACCGGCTTCTACAACTTCTTCCTGGACCGCCTGCCGGAATATATCCGCAATTCGATCGGCAGCGACTGGGTGCTCGGCAACAGCGGCCTCAACGACACGGCCTACAACCAGCTCGCCAACGAGATCGTCAAACTCTACACCGACGATTACATCAAGGCCTGGCGGGAGGGCGTCGCCTATATCAGGGTCGTGGAAATCGGTTCGCTGAGCCGCTCGCAAATCGTGCTGGAGGAGCTTTCCAGTCCAAGCTCGCCGCTGCTGAATATCCTGAACATCCTCAAGGACAATACGCAGCTGCCCCTGCCAGGCGATCAGGAAGGCGCGGATGGCGCGGCTTCCGGTGCTGATCCCGCCGGCGGCCTTGTCGCCTCCGCGTCCGAAGCAGCGCAGAAAGCGGCGGTCGAAACCGCGTTCGGCGACAGCCCGTGGCCGGGGCTGGCAATCGAGGACGCGTTCCGGCCGCTCAACGATCTGGTCGACCCGAACAGCCAGGCATCGCTCGACAGGGTGCTGCAGCTCTTCGGCGACCTCTACGGCAATATTTCCGGGATCGTGTCAGCGCCGGATCCCGGCAAGGCGGCCTTCGATTATGTGAAGAGCCGGGCGGAAAATCCGCAGAACGATTCCTTCACCACCTTGCGGGCGGAAGCGGCGACCAAACCCGAGCCGGTGCGCACGCTCGTGCTGTCCATCGTCAACCGGACCTGGGGCCTGCTCAACCAGGCGACCTATCTTCACATGAACCGGACCTGGCAGAACGAGATCGTGCCGGCCTGCACCAGCATCATGGCCGGCAGATATCCGTTTGTTCCCGAGGCCGAAGACGACATCTCGCTGCAGGATTTCACCGACCTCCTCGGTCCGGCCGGTATCGTGGATACGTTCTTCAAGGATTATATCTCACCGTTCGTCAATGTGCGCGGCCGCCAGCTTGTCGAGAGCCAGACGCAAGGCTCCAATCTGGGTCTGTCGGAGGTCTCCCTGCGCCAGATTGCTACCGCCCAGACCATCCGGGATGCGTTTTTCCCGAACGATGCACCGAACCCGGAAGCCAAATTCACGATCAGGCCGGCACTGCTCGATCCCAATGCGCTCAAATCCACCTTGAAGATCGACGACACAACGATCACCTACCGGCACGGGCCGGTCCGGGCGACGGACTTCACCTGGCCGAGCCAGGCCGACGGCAGCAGCGCGGAAATCTCCGTGACGCTTCTGGACAATTCCAGCGAGACAATCCGGAGAACGGGAACCTGGGCCATCTTCAGGCTCCTGACCGCTTCCGGCCTGTCTTCGGTGCGCGGCCGTGACCAGTTCGAGTTCTCGGTTTCGAAAGACAACACGACGGCCAGTTTTTCCCTGAATGCAGGGAGCATCATGAATCCCTTCAATCTGGGGCTTTATTCCTCATTCCGCTGTCCGCCGGCGCTTTAGAGCGTGTTGCGTCTAAGCGGATACATGGATTCAGGAAGACGTCCGAGGCAGCGTTTGCATTGCAAATGCGCTCGGGCGATTTCCTGAAGTCAATTTAACGCGACACGCTCTTGGATACGGAGGCGAAAATGGAACACTGCGGGTATTTCGGCAAGCGGCCTCTGGAGCGTGACTTCGTTTTCGACGGCCTTGCCGCGGGGATGACGGACGTGTGGGCCGGATTGATGTCCGACTGGCTGGCCAGCGTGCAGACGACGCTGCCGGCGACCTGGAAAAAGCTTTATTTCGAAGGTCCCGCCTGGCGATTTGCAATCGGACCGGGCCTGATCGGCGGCACAGCCTGGTGCGGGCTCCTGTCCGCTTCTGTGGACGCTGTCGGGCGCAGTTTCCCGCTGGCGGCGCTGATGCAGACAGGCGGGCCGGTCCGCCGTTTACTCTTCGACAGATCCGCGGAGAAGGCACTGGACAGTCTGGAACTTCAGCTCATGGCGTTCATCGAGGCTCAGATAACGCGCAAGCAGTTCCTGTCCGCCATCGCCGAGCACGGCAACAGCCTTGTCCGGCTGCAAGAGGGCATCCCGTCCACAAGCCGGCTCGAGCCGGACGCGGGCGAGCGGGCGTTGCGCGTGAGCTTTGCGCGAACGGACGGCGAGGCCATCCTCGCGGATGACGCCATGAGCCTGCGCGGGCCGCAGGCCGCTTCCCCGGATCTGCCGCTGTCCTACTGGTGGCAGGACGGTGGCACGGCGCGGCCGCCAGAGCTTTGTGTCTGGAAGGGATTGCCAAGGGGCGAGGGAACCGGCGGCTTCTTTTCCGGCGAATGGCGGACATTCGGCTGGAAGCGCGGGCAAATCGATCCGGACCGGATCCTGCGGCCATAGGAGAGCACGGCTTGAACACTTTCGGTACACCGGGCCTGCAGCCGCCGCTGAGATCCGAAGCCGTGACACGGCGCGGGACGAAACACATCGTGAACGAGGATTGCCACTTTTCCGATGCCGCAAGCGGCCTGTTCACGGTGGCCGACGGGATGGGCGGACACCGCGACGGCGCACTTGCCAGCCAGGCCACGGTTCAGTCTGTTTCCCAATTGGTGACGCAACCCGCAACGTCCCACGAAAAGCAGCTCATCGCCCTTGAAGCGGTCCTTTCCCAGGTCAATCGCGCCCTTTACGCGAGCTATCTTGCCGCGCCCGAGCTGGATGTCAGCGGGGCAACCAGCCTCTCCCTGGTGATCAGCGGCTCCTATGCGAGCTGTATCTGGGCCGGAGATTCGCGGCTGTATCTCCTGCGCGAACATCATCTCTTCCTGATATCGGAGGATCACGCCGATGAATCCGGACGGCTGACATCCGGGATCGGAATCGCCGACGCCATCGCCTTCGGCCGCCGAACCCTGGAAATGATGCCGGGTGACGTTTTCATCCTGTGCACGGACGGGCTTTTGAAGGGCATGGACGAAACCATGCTCGCCAATATGGCGGCGGAAGGAACATATGGCCTCGCCGAGCGGCTGACCGCCAGGTCCATTGCCGGCGGATCGTCGGACGATATCACGGTGATTACGGTCTGGGCGGATGCTTATGGGTGACGCGGATGCACCGGCAGCCGAGGCCCCCGGCACAGAAGACAGCCAGGGGGACACCGATGTCCAGAGCACCGGAATCGGAGCGGGAACGGTCCTGAAGGACCGGTTCCTGCTGCTGAAGGAAATCGGCCAGGGCGGACTTTCCACCGTCTACAAGGCCCGGGATCTCGTTGCCGCCAAAGCCGGTCTTTCCGATCCCAACGTGGCCGTGAAAATCATCCAGGCCGCGCCCGGTGTCGATCCCGACATCATTTCCCTGATGCACAGGGAGGCGCGGCGGCTGAGGGAACTTGTCCATCCGAACATCGTCCGCGTCTACGACATGGACCGGGAGGGCGATGTCCACTTCATGATCATGGAGCTGCTTGAGGGGCGTCCGCTGTCCCGGGTCCTACGCGAGGCGACCGACAACCGCCTGCCGCCTGCCCGGCTGTTCCGGCTGGTGCGCGATCTTTCGAGCGCCCTCGCTTATGCCCATAAGACCGGCATCATTCATGCCGACCTGAAACCGGGCAACGTTTTTGTCCTCAACAGCGGCGGCGCCAAGCTGATCGACTTCAACATCGCCTATCCGATCGCCCGTCCGGTCAAGACCCGCGAAGAGGACACGATCGTCATTCTGGCGCGCTTCGGCGCCGTCACACCGGCCTATGCCTCGCCGCAGCGGCTGAAGGGCGCCGAACCCTGCGAGGCCGACGATGTCTTTTCCCTCGCGATGATCGCCTATCTCGCGCTCAGCGGCACGCGGCCGTTCGGTCAGAAAAACGCGCTGGAGGCGCGCGAGGAAGACGTGAAAGTCAGCAGGCTACCGGATCTGTCCTGGCTACGATGGCGCGCCTTGCGCGCCGGGCTTTCGCTCAGCGACAGCGGCAGAACGCCTTCTGTCCGGCAATTCTGCGAAGGCTTTTGCCAGCCGAACCCGATGGCGCTGGTCCGCTCTCTGGTTGCAGCTCAGCTGTCCGCGGCAGGCAGATAGAAGGAATGCGTCTGCCCGGTGGCCCAGCCGCCGAGGACGGATGCGGTGACGCCGATCAGATCCTGATCGTCCACAACGGTTCTTTGCACCTGGAACGAAACCTCGCCACCAAGAGAGGTGCTCAGCCGGTCGAGATTTTCCCTGACCGCAGCTTCGCGGACATCAGCCGCCTGCCCAGACACGATCGCCCCGCCCAGCGCCTCCTGGAACAGGGAGAACAGCCTCGACACAAGCAGCGCCTGGTCCAGCGATCCACGGCCTTCCTTCCCCGGTTTCAGGGTCACGGCGCGCCGGAAGACGAGGCTGGTGCGATTGGCGACGCCCTCCAGCACATTGATGCCGTATTGCGCCAGAGACGGCGCGGCTCCCGGCCCGGCGAGAAAGCGGCAGGCTGTCGCGACGGCTCTTCCCATGGACAGGCTTTCTGCGACCTCAAGCGCGTCGAAATCGGATGGGACCCCGACCGGAAGGCACGGAAAGATTTCCTTCTCCAGCCCGGTGAGAACCCCGGCCAGCGCGATCCAGACCGCCGAGGCGTATACCGCCGGACAGGCCTCCTCTTCCACCGACAGCCGGGCCTCGTTCCAGAACAAGGCCAGATGGGTTGCGGCGTCCGTTTCCCGAAGCCCCCGGAAGCCTTCAAATCCGGGCTCCTCAAGAAGCTGGTGAGCCGCTTCCATGGAAGCCAGCCGTTCACCCGGCACACCGGCGAACCCTGCCTCCAGGGCAATCAGTCCAACCGTATCGGAGTCGGCGCATTCCCTTGCGACGAGCTTCAGCGCGTCGGCTTCCTGCCCGGCGATTCCAACCGGATTCGCAAACAGCACCACGTCGAAGAGGTCCGCCTGCAAGGCCCCCGAAGGACCGCCGAGGAGGCCGTACAAGGACTCCCTGTCGAGGTCGTCATCGAGTTGCAGAAGATGAAGCTCCATGGGCAGAGAGAAGGAAACTTCGCTCAACAGCAAATTCAGGCCGTGCCAGTTCTGCAGCACGGTCCGCAGTCTGGTGCTTTCAAGGAACAAACGGGCCTGCGCATCGACGAGCGCCTGAACCTGGGCATTTTCCGTGGGCGGTTCCGGTTTTTCGGTCTTCCGCCGCTCCTCCCGAAGCGTTCTTTGAACAAAGGCGTCAACGGCCGACTTCGCCCGGCTGCCGGGGTCATCTGCTTTTTCGGTGTTGCCGGGCGTGTTGATCATGGAAAACAGGGCGTCCAGTCCGTCGGATGCCTCCGAAGGGCTTTCTTCCCGTGCGGCCTGCAGGTCCTCAAGGGGTTCAGGGCGAAGAGCTTCGACAAGCTTGTCGTAAAGCTGCCCATGGGACGAGAGTTTGCCGCGGTCGGCCTGCGCTTCGTCTACCTGCCGGACGAACTGAAAGCTCCGAACGACTTCGGGCGGGCGCAAATCCTTCAGGGTGCTGAACGAAATGCGCTCCTCCAGTTCGGCGGGATGGGAGCCAAGACAGTTTTTCGCCCTCGCGGTGAATTGCGGCCGGTGCGCCTCGAGCAGTTCCGCACTGTCGAGGCCGGTGATATTGAGCAGCTCCGGCCGGTCGTTCATGCCGAAGTCACCGGCAATCAGGACGCGGAATGGCGGTGCGGGGGAAACCGGTTCCGCCCGAGGCGTGCCGCTCCCCAGGCCAATCGAAAAATTGCTGATCCCGCCCTTTGGTTCGTCTTGCCCGGTCATTGTCCTAACTCCGGTTTAACACTGTAAGATCGGCTTCGATCGACAGAAACGCCAGCGTCTGCTTGTCGATCACCACGCGCCCCTCAACCTGATACCCCGTCCCCTTGTCGGCGGCATGACCCGTGACCCCGAAAACCAGCGCGCTTCTCGAATTGACCAGAGTGAGCCCGACAGGCGTTATGGTCAGATCGATATTGAGCATGCCGCCGTTGCACATGGTCTCGCGTGACAGTCCGAGCGGCGTCGGCGCGCTTGTCCCCGACTGATAGACCTGTCGGGCGCGTGTTCTCAGATAATCGTATATGCAAGCGCGCAACGCGTCAGGTTCACGCTGAACCGGTTTCCAGGTTGCCATACCTATCCTCATCATTCCACCGGCGGCACCGGCCCAATCGCCCATTCAGGGCTCTACCACTTTAAAATCGACCGACAGGTTTCCGGAAGATCCAGCGCCAGGTTTGCCCAAGCCACGCAGGATTTCCCCGGAACGGGTCAGGCCGGGCCGTCATTGATCTGGAACACGACCCCCGAGGCGGTTTTCATGCGATGGGCGACGGTCTGGTTCGCCGAAGTCACCGGATTGATCTGTTCGCCGTTGGAGACAGCGCCCAGGATGACCGGGCGGTCAGGGTCCCCCTGGAGAAACCCGATCAGGACTTCTGTGCCCTTGAGCAGGGTTGAATGCGAGCCGTATCCGTCACCGCCGCCATAGGGCTCCATCTTGCGGACAAAATGGCTGGCCTTGCCGTTGAGCAGCCCGCTTTCCTCATCCGGAATTCTGACCTTGTACCGCCCGCTGTCGTCGAGCTCCGCGCGGCTTCCGTCGGCTTCCCCATCGACGAAGGCCACCATATAGCCGGACACGACCGGCTTCGGCGTGACCATCGGAGGACGGTAGCCCTTGTCGAACGGCACACAGACAAACCTGTTTGTGTAAGGCGCAGGCTGTTTTTCGGCGGAGCTGAAGCCGATCGGGGTTGACGTGGTGCAGGCATGCTCGACCGAGATGACGGTATAAAGCCCGTCCAGACCGGAGACAGGATGATCCTTCAGCCGGAAGAACAGACCGGGGCGCAGATTGGGAACGTTGCTTTCCCCCCGGAACTGCAGACGCTGGCCTTCAAACTGATCGACGCGGCGCCTGGCGATGAACTGACCGTCCGGCACCACCGGATAGTTTTCGCCGTAACAGGTGGTCACGCCCTGACCGGCATAAGAAGCGTCCTCCGAGACCGACAGGGACACCTTGGGCGTGTCCTCGTTATATTCCCTGAGCGCGACTGTGCCGCTGCTGGTTTCATAATGAGCGTTGAAGGACCAGATTCCGAATGAATCCGTGCCGAGAGCCTGGTTCCTGCTGCGATAGGCCAGTTCATCGGTAACCCGGCTGCCGCTCAGTTTCGAAAAATGTTCCTTGCGGTCACCGAAGACCACTTTTTCCCGGTCTTCGGAATGGTCGAAGGCAAAATAGATCCCGAACCGTTCGCACATCCGGCACAGGAAATTCAGATCGTTCTCCCGGTACTGGAACACGAAATCGAGTTTCGGATAATCCGCTGCCGCAATGAGAAGCTCCGACTGGATCTGGCGGGCTACCCGGCTGGAAGCTGTATTCGAACCGGCCTTGTTGGCATCGGCCAGCTCGCCCTGGATGATATCGACAACGGTGACGTCCTTGTCGGTGCCATAGACCTGGTTCTGTGCGCTGTGGCGCAGCATGGCCAGTTCCGGTTCGATAACCACATGATAGCTGAACTCGCGATTGCTGGTCGGGTCGCCGGTGCGTGCCGAGCCGATCACACCGAGAAAAGACACGCTTTCGCCCGCCCGCTGCAATGTCAGCTTCGCGGCCTTGCCGAGCATGCTTTCCAGGTCTATCGGCTTTTTGGACAGCAGAGAGATCTCGAACCGGTAAGTCCGGCCCAGGGCTTCCCTGCCGGCGAGGCTTTCGACATAGACTTCCTCGCCCGCCGCGCCGGGCAATTCGATTGTCATGTGCCCGTGAGATGAATCGGTATTCATCGGAAATTCCTCCTGGAGCTGGCCTGACCGGACCGCCTTGCGCTTTCAATTTCGAGTTTTGCCTGAGTTATGTGACGCTTGCGCAAAACCCGGCAGCCGGACTTCATGGTAAGAAAGCCTGTGCGAGGGGAAGGCGCCGGTCAATTCTCCGAATTCTGCACAGCCGTCACGGCACATGGCGAAAAAGCGGTCGTTCCACCGCCAGAACCGGCATTTGCGGGTCAAGGTGGCGCCGTCAGCGGGCCAAGCACCGGTTGTTGTCACGGCAATCACATGTTCAGTGTGGACTCTTTCGCGCAGTCTCCAGGAGAGCGTGAGAAATTCCGCACAGTGTCATAATTTACAATAGCTCTGATTATCAGATCAACAATTTGATATTATTGGTATTTTTTGCTTACCCATGAAACTGGCATACCCCTTGCGCTAATCGTTTCAGTCGGCGGCACAGCTCCCGGCAGCTCGGAATTTCGGTTTTTTCAAGAGACGAGGCTATCATGTCGAATATCGCTTACATGACGATCAAGGGCGCCACGCAGGGCGACATCAGTTCTGACGCAACCACCGCCGACAGCATCGGCAACCTGTGGCAGGAAGGTCACGAGGCCAAGTGTATGGTCTACAAGTTCGAGCAGAACGCGATCGTTCCGCGCGACCCGCAGTCCGGCTCCATCATCGCAACGCGCCGCCACATGCCGACCACCTTCATCAAGCCCCTCGACAAGTCAACGCCGCTGATGTGGCAGGCCCTGGCCACCGGTGAAGCCATGGAGATCAAGGTCGAATTCTGGCGGACCTCCACGAAGGGCGTTCAGGAACACTATTTCACAATCGAGTTCGAAGACGCCGTTTTCGTTGAAGGCAAGACCATGCAGCCGGACGTCAACGACGAGCAGAATTCCAGCCGCGGCGATCTGGACCAGTGGTCCTTCACCTACCGCAAGGCGATCTGGACCCACGAAGTCGCCGGTACCAACGCCTCCGACGACTACCGCGCTCCGGTGACCGGCTAACTTGCCCTGACGGCATCGGGACCGCCCCGGATCACCGGGGCGGTCACTGCTATTCCGCCGCCGGCATGACGAGTGAACCTGTGCTTCTCCTGCATAGTATTACTGTCATGAATTGCCATTAAGCACATATTCACAAGCAAATTTAATTAGGGATGGGGCAGGCTCTTGATAGATCTCGATCTCCGCCGTTTGATCGGACGTTTGAACAATTATTCCCGCCGTTCCCTTGAAGCCGCTGCAGGACTTGCCGTGACGCGTGGCCATTACGAGGTCACGATCGAACATCTCCTGCACGTCTTTACCGACGCCAGTCAGCATGACCTGCAAAGCGCCTGCCGCCACTTCGAGATCGATCCCGCTACCCTGAAAAAAGCACTCGATGCGACACTGGAAAGCCTGAAGCGCGGCAATCAGGGCCGGCCGGCCTTTTCCCCATTGCTGATCGAATGGATCTCCGACGCCTGGCTCATCAGTTCCGTCGAACTCGACCTGGATCAGGTCCGCTCGGGAAGCCTGCTTGCGACGATCTTCGCCAAGCCGAACCGGTTCGCGGATGACCGCTGGCTCGGCCTTCTGGACGCCATGTCCTTCGTCGAGCTGAAGAAGAATTTCGCCGACATCATCAGCCAGTCCGAGGAAACCACGTCCGGATTGACGCCGCGTCCGGCGGGCGAGGCTTCCGCCGCAAGCGGTTCCGTCGCGCCGGGCATGGATCCCGACAGCGCTCTCGCACGCTTTTGCACCAACTTCACCCAGCTTGCCCGTGACGGCAAGATCGACCAGGTTTTCTGCCGCGACCGTGAAATCCAGCAGATGATCGACGTCCTGGGCAGGCGGCGCAAGAACAACCCGATCTGTGTCGGCGACCCGGGCGTCGGCAAGACAGCCGTGGTCGAGGGTCTGGCCCGCAAGATTTCGGAACACGACGTTCCCGACATGCTCAAGAATGTCGAGCTGATCGGGCTGGATCTCGGCATGCTTCAGGCCGGGGCCGGCGTCAAGGGCGAGTTCGAAAACCGCTTGAAGAGCATTATCGACGAGGTCAAATCCTCCGCCAAACCGGTGATCCTGTTCATCGACGAAGCGCATATGCTGATCGGAGCCGGCGGTTCGGCCGGAGGCGCGGACGCCGCAAATCTCCTCAAACCGGCGCTCGCCCGCGGCGAACTCAGGACCATCGCGGCGACGACCTGGAGCGAATACAAGAAATATATCGAAAAGGATCCGGCGCTGGAACGGCGTTTCCAGCTTATCAAGCTGGACGAGCCGAGCCCGGACCAGGCGATCACCATCATGCGCGGGCTGCGCGGCGCCTACGAGAAAAACCACGGCGTTTATATCCGCGACAATGCGGTCGTCGCTGCCGCCAGGCTCTCCGCCCGGTATATTTCCGGCCGCCAGCTTCCGGACAAGGCCGTCGATGTGCTCGATACCGCCTGCGCGCGGGTGAAACTCTCGCTTTCCTCCAAGCCCTTCGTCATCGAGCTCAAGGAAAAACGGCTGGGCGAACTGCGGCGTGAACTCGAGTCCCTGAAACGCGACCACCAGGCCGATTTCGCCTCGCACGACCTGGAAGTGTCGGATATCGAAACGGAAATCGCTTCGGAAGAAGCCGCAATCGCAGAGCTGACCGGCCGCTGGGAAGCGGAGAAGAGCCTGGTCGAGAAGCTTCTCAAAATACGCCACGAGCTGGGGCTGAGCCTTGAAGACGACCCCGCGCCGGAACCCGAAGCCGCAAATGGTTCCGGCGTTGAGGAAAGCGCCGGCGCAGAGACAGCGGAAGATGTGTCTGACGAGGCGGCCGATGTCGTAATCAGCCCCGAGGATTATGCGAAAATAGCAGCGGAACTGAAAGCCGTTCAGGCCGGCGATCCGCTGATCTCCTTCGAGGTTACCGAAGAGGCCGTCGGCCAGGTGATTGCCGACTGGACCGGTGTGCCGCTCGGCCGGATGGTTCAGGACGACGCGGAATCCATCCTTTCCCTCGGCAACAAACTGAAGGGCCGTGTGATCGGTCAGAACCATGCCATCGACGCTGTCGACCAGGCGCTGCGGACCGCCAAGGCCGGGGTGCAGAACCCCGATGCGCCGATGGGCGTGTTTTTGTTCGTCGGGCCGTCCGGCGTCGGCAAGACGGAACTTGCAACCGCGATCGCGGACCAGCTCTTCGGCGGCGAGCGTTTCCTGATCTCCATCAACATGTCCGAGTTTCAGGAAAAACACACCGTTTCCAAGCTGGTGGGCTCGCCTCCCGGATATGTCGGCTATGGCGAGGGCGGCGTGCTGACCGAGGCCGTCCGCCAGCGTCCCTATTCCGTCGTTCTGCTCGATGAGGTGGAAAAAGCCGACCTTGAGGTGATGAACCTGTTTTATCAGGTGTTCGACAAGGGCGTTCTGTCCGACGGCGAAGGCCGGCAGATCGATTTCAAGAACACAATCGTCATCCTGACCAGCAATCTGGCGACGGATGTCCTGACCGAAATGGGCGCCCTGCCGCAGAGACCGAATTCAGATGAACTGGTGGTCGCCTGCCGACCGATCCTGAGCGCGCATTTCAAACCGGCGTTGCTGGCGCGGATGCAGATCGTGCCGTTTTATCCGCTTATCGGCGAACCGCTGGAAAAAATCGTCCGCCTGAAGCTGAACAAGATCGGCAAACGCCTGCGCGAGAACCAGAAGCTCGAACTCGACTATTCCGACGGCGTCGTTCAGTCCATTGCCGCGCGCTGCACGGAAGTCGAAACCGGCGCGCGTAACATCGACCACATCGTCAACCGCACCATTTTGCCGGAACTCTCCACCGAACTTCTGACCCAAATGGGTGCGGAAGAGGTGGAATTCTCGAAGGTTGAAATCGGCTTGGGTGAAGGCGGGCGCTTCAGCTACGCCCTCGTTTGAGCACCTGGAGCGTTTCCCGCTCACATCCGCCAAACCCGGAGGGCTGCCGCATCATGCAGAGCCCCCACCGGGAGACGTCCATGAAAGACGGTTTCTGACGCTATGGTTCTGGGAGATCTGATTGAGTTGACCGTCGCCATGACAGCAGGCGTCAAGGTCGAGGCCGTCATGGATCAGGTCATAGAGTCCGCTCTGAACCTGACCGGAGCCGAAGAAGCGTCGATTTTCATTCTCGACGCGTTCGGCCAGACCCTGCACAGAGCCTGTTCGCGGCACCGCGGCTATATCAAGGCCATGCCCGCGGGCAAACAGGTCACGCTCTACGGTGCGGACCAGATGCCGAACCTGAAGGAACCGGCGGCCTTTGTGGTTTCCACCGGCACCACGCTCAATCTCCCGGACATCGACAAGGTCATCGGCTACGATTTCGAGCGTATCCGCGAAGACGACAAGTTCGGCGGGCTGCGGACCCGCGCGCTGGTGATCCTGCCCCTGACCATCCAGTCCAACCGGACGATCGGCATCCTGCAGGTCGTCAATCCGGGGGCTTCACATCAGACTGTCTCCGCGGTGTCCGAAACCTGCCTGCGGCAGTTGCACAGCCTCGCCGGCCTGGCGGCGCTCTATATGTGGAATGCCCGGCTCCTGGAAGACACCTCCCGTTTGAAACGTCAGTTCGACCGGCATCTGGCCGAGCTTCCCAAACAGATCCGTAAACCCCCGGGGCGAAAATCCCCCGCGCCGCTCCGGCCGAAGGGGTTGATCGGCGAGAGCCCGCCGATCGAACATGCCATCGAGCTGGTCGGCAAGGCCGCCTGCTCAACGGTCCCGATCCTCGTGCGCGGCGAGACCGGGACCGGCAAGGAACTGATGGCGAGCTTCATCCACCAATCCAGCGACCGGACCGGCAAGGCCTTTGTGGTGCAGAATTGCGCCGCCCTGCCCGAAGCGCTTCTGGAAAGCGAACTCTTCGGCCATGTCAGGGGCGCATTCACCGGGGCCAATACCAGCAAGCTGGGTCTTGCCCACGAAGCACATGGTGGCACACTTTTCCTGGACGAGATCGGCGACATGCCGCTGGCGCTGCAGGCCAAGGTGCTGCGCCTGCTTCAAGAAGGAGAAGTCCGGCGGGTGGGCTCGACCAAGACGGAAAAGGTCGATGTGCGCATCGTCGGCGCGACGAACATCAATCTGGAAGAACAGATCGCCGCCGGAGAATTCCGCCAGGATCTATATTACCGGCTGAATGTCTTTCCGATCCTTCTGCCGCCCCTGCGCGAGCGCCCGTCGGACATTCCGCTGCTGATCGACCACTTCCTGCGCTCGGCGGCGCAAAAGGCCGGGCACCCCGTCCCCGTTCTGGCGTCCGAAGCTCTCGAGGCGCTTTTGTGCTGGGGCTATCCGGGAAATGTCCGCGAGCTGAAGAATATCCTCGACCGGGCAAGGCTCATGGCGGGACCGGGCTTCCCGATCGGGCTCGCCCATCTGCCGCCGGAACTGGCCGGTGCCCGGTATGAGGCCGGCAACCGCGTGCCGGTGCTCATTCCCGACGGGGACCTGAAAACCATTGTCGGCCAGTACGAGGCGATGGTCATTGAAGCGAAGATGCGCGAGGTCAACTGGAACAAGACCAATGCCGCCCGCGTCCTGAATGTCAGCCGCCGCACGATCATCGACAAGCTCAACCGCTACAACATCACCCGGCCCGAGGGTTTTGAGCGTTCATGAACCGCAAGAGCAGCTTGGGGCCGATCGAGTTTTCTGCTTTCATGAAAGCAGGCTGAACGAGGTCACGCGCACCATCGGCCGACAAGAAAGTGAAGGGCACCGCAACTTTGCCGACAGAAACGTCCTTTGCCGCCCTGATTAACGGTTTCGTGTCCGGCCGGCTGTCTTACGACAAGCTGTCCAGGCAGCTCCGGACGCTGGCCGGCTCCTCGCCGGGCTCCCTGCCGGACGCGCGTCAGACCATCCGGACCTTTGTCGAAGAGGGCCGTCTTCCGCAAGATCTCGGACAGATCCTGCTGAACCAGCTTCCCGACCAGCCCCAGGCCCCTGTTGAAGACGCCACCCAGCGGACGGACAGCGAGATTACGGCTCCGACGTCTCCCGCCGCATCGCCGCGGCGAACGGACGAGGAGTTCGACGAGCCCACCCTGCCGCATGCACTTTCCGGTCCGGCGCCGGAACTGCCCGTCGCGCATAAGGAGCCGGCTGATCCAGGTCCCGAAGAAGGCGTTCCCCCGGCCGGTCAGCCGGTTTCGCCGCAATTGCCACCCTTGCCCTTTCTCACGCAAACGACCGAGCAGGACGGCGGCGACATGCGCGGCAAGGTGGACGACGCCATTCTGACGTCTCTGGTGTCCGGATACGCGGACTATCGCCAGAAGCGGGCGGTCACCGGGGAGCCGCAGGCCGGTCAGGAAGACAGCGGCAAGCTCGACAAGTTCCTCACGAATTTCAGAAGCGCCCGGTTCCGGTCCGATGCACGGCGCGCCGCCGGCGGCCGGCAGGGCGAAGGCCTCGATTTCAACAAGCTGGCAACGCCTCGGATCAAGCGCGCGGGTGTCGGCTCCATCTTGCGGGACCGGTTCATCCTCGACACGGAAATCGGCCGCGGCGGCATGGGATATGTCTATTCGGCCGTCGACAGGCGGCGCCTGGAAGCAGGTCACGATCAGCCCTATGTGGCGGTCAAGCTCCTGAACGAGAACTTTCACAACGATTCCGAGGCGCTTCGCCTGCTTGAAGCCGAAGCCCGCAAGTCGCAGATACTCGCCCATCCCAACATTACCACCGTCCATGACTTCGACCGGGACAAGGCGGATGTCTTCATCGTGATGGAACTGCTGAAAGGCACAGGTCTCGACCGGCGTCTGGGGCGCTCGATGGGCCAGCCGCTGCCCACGGGCGAATGCGCCCGTATTTTACGCGGCATGTGCGCCGGGCTTGGCTACGCCCACAGCCGCGGCGTGGTCCATTCCGACCTGAAACCCGGCAATATCCATCTGCTGGAAGACGGCACCGTCAAGCTTCTGGATTTCGGTCTGGCCGCCGCCGCAAGCGCCAGCGCCGATCACCCCATTCAAGACAGCCTCACGGCGGCCTATGCCAGCCCGGAGCAATTCGAACGGGCTCCGCGCGACCCGAGGGATGATGTTTTCGCGCTCGGCTGCATTACCTATCAGGTTCTGACAGGCGGCCATCCGTTCAGCTCGAGACCGATCTCGGATGTCGCCCGGGAGGGACTGGCCGCCCACCCGATCGACGGTCTCGACCCGCAGGCCTGGGACACGCTCCAGAAGGCGCTCTGCTTCGATCGGGACAAGCGCCTGCCCGATGTCGCCAGCTTTCTGACCGGCATATTCGAGGAAACCAGCGATTAGCGCGTGTTGCGTTCAAGCGGATTCATGGTTTCAGAAAGACGCCCGAGGCAGCGTTTGCTTTGCAAACGCGTTCGGGCGATTTCCTGAATTCAATTTAACGCAACATGCTCCAAGGCGTTTCGGTTGCCGGTTATTCTATGGCGTCCACGACGGTTTCGATGGCCCTGGTGAACAGGTGGTCCGGATGCAGCGTGCGGATCAGGCCGGTGCTGCCGATCTGGATGAGGTCCGTGGAGAGCGGCAGGACGGCCGCCACCGGCGTGCGGTAGTTGGAGAAGATCCGCTGCGCCAGTTCGCTGAAGTCGAACGTTTCCAGTGCCTTGTTCACCAACAGGAACAGTTGCGGCACCTCGAGCTTGCGCGCCAGCTCCAGCGTCACCGCCGTCCCCTGATAGTCCTGAATGTCGGGCCGCAGGATCAGCAGTAGCGTATCGGAGATCGCGATCGACAGGAGCGTTTCCTCGTTCACGCCCGGATGGGTATCGATCAGCAGATAATCCAGTTCCAGGCCGCCGCACAAATCGACGAAACCGCGGTTGAGATCCTCCACATCGTATTTTTCCTTCAGGATCCGCGCGATCTCTCCGGTCTTGATGGAGGAGGGGACGAGAAACACCCGCCCGCCCTCCGGCACTACCGGCTGTCCCTCCCCGTCGATCACGCTCTGCGTGACGTCGATGGCGGTGTCGGTCACGCTGCAATGTCCCCAGAGGTAATTGTTCAGCGTATGGGTGACAGCGTTCAGGTCCACCTTGAACAGCGTATGGATCCCCGGCGACTGAATGTCGGTATCGACGATGCCGACCCGGTGACCACGCAGGGCCAGGGCCGCGGCGATATTGGCGGTGACGTTGGATTTGCCCGTCCCGCCCCGGTAGGAATGAGTGGAAATGATTTTGGTCACGGATCAACTCGAATTGGACTGGTGGGACTTGAAGAAAAACCGGGGTGCAAGGCTTCGGGTCAGGGCTTGTATCTGGATCTGAGATCCTTGGCGCGGGACTGCAGGGAGCGGAAATAATCCGTGTCGCTGACCTCGCGTATTTCCATCTCTGCCTGTTCCTGGTCATAGGTGACCTCGAACTTGTCGAGCCGGGTTTTCAGGTCGGCGTTTTCCTTGCGGAGCCTGGCTTCCGCCGCTTCCAGCCGGCGCTTGGTCTCCGTCAGTTCGGCGATCAGCTGGCTTGAATGAAACTCGCGGGCCTCCACCTGAACCACCATGCCGGAAAAGGTTTCCGCAAGCGCGCGAATGTCCTCTTCCACCGCATCATCGGTGATGACCCCGTAAAGATCCTCGACGTCGTCAAACCGGCCATTGGCGATGGCCTCGCAGGTGCGCGCCAGGCTGGCGAGGGCCGGTTTCATGGTATCTGGCGAGCTCATGCGCGGCCTCCAATGTCAGGACAATGATCCAATGGCTTTCCGCCGATCATGGCAAAGCGGAAATGTTTCAAGCGGTCGGCGTCCGCATGAGTGAATACGGCGGCAGACAAGCCAAGGCGGTTATCCGGTCCGGTGCCTGCCACGCCCGTCATTCGTCCGAAGCCGCCGTCTGCAGGGGATTTGTCGGCGTCAGGTACTTGCCTGCTATCCAGCCCTCCCGGCCGGTATCGACATCGCGGGCATGGACCCAGTCGCCCTCCACCTCGGTCTGGCGGACGTTCCTGCCCTTGTTGAAGCGTTCTATGACGGGTTCCCGCAATCCCGGACCGGAGCGGAACGCGACACGGTCGCCGGCTATGAACAGAAGCGGGCCCCGAGGCTCCGAGGGCTCCGGGGACGGCGGAAAAATGACCCGTGAGACAGGCGGAGGCGGATAGGCCGCGCGCGCCGCCTCCTCCAGATAGGAGCGGTCGCGGATCTGAATGATCATCAGAGCCGCGAGAAACAGCCCGACCACAATCACATAAGGAAGAAATCTTGGCATCTCGCGCCCGACTAGGTTGTTCGTTTCCGTGATCCCGGCAAAGTTCCCGCCCAACGGAAACAAGCCCCGCCAGCAGCTAGGCCGAGGCGGAATTTTCTACAGGCCCGGCATCTTTCAGGCAGGTTGACGCAACCTTTGAAACCCTGTCGCGATAGGCCTCGTCCGTTTCCTGCCACAGCCGTTCGACAACCTGGAAACTCGGATACCAAAAGGACTTTCCTTCCCTGTGATACCAGTACCAGGACTTCTCCTGTGTGACCAAGGCCGCGCCGGGAACGCCCATGGCGCCCGCAATGTGCAACGCCAGGCTGTCCGTACCCACGACCAGGTCCATCTTGCCGATGAGATCGACAAGCGCCTCAAGCGAGGCGAGGTGACGGCCGGCGTCGATGATCCGCCTGTTGCCTTCAAGCTCCATCCGCTGGTCGTCCCAGACAAGGCTGACGATCGTACCCGGCCAATCGGCCAGCGCCACGTCGATATCCTGCAAACGGGCCGCCGGCGGATATTTCGACCAGACGACCCCGGCGAAGGGAGGCTTGAGCGGCGCAAGGGAGCCTCGCCAGAAATCATCGTTCTGCGGATCGCCAAAAAGGTAAGGCTGAAACTTGTCCGGAGAATAGGTCAACAGCCTCTGGTTCAGCGCGAGCTGCGTGATGAAATGCGCATCTTCGTTCACGGAGGCTTTCGCCAGATCCTCAGCCTGGATCTGGCGGAGCTCCCCTGCCAGAGGCATTCGCTTCAAAAGCGGTAACAACGGTTCGGGTGCGCTGACATTGGCAGCTACTTCGCCGTTTACCCGGTAAGGCCTTGAGGCGAAGCGGGACAGCAGCACAGCCTCGAGCGGTTTGGTTTCGAAGGGTATGACAAGATCGCCTTTCAGCAACTCCTTTGCCCCGCCAAGCGCCTGATCGGAGGCCAATTCGCGGCTCAACTCCACCATCTGCTCCAGGTTGCCGCTGACGCTCAGGCACTGCCGCAGAAGAAGATAGGCACTGGCCCGCGCCGTGCCGTCCTTGAGCGCCTCGCCAGCCATCGCCACAGCCTGATCGAACCGCCCGATCCGCAACAGGGCAGCGGCCATGGAAAGATAGAGATGCGGATTGGAGCGAGCCTTTTTCAAGGCTTCGGAAAGTCTGGCAATGCCGAGTTCCGGCTCGCCCTGGTAGGCCGTCACCAGAGCAAAGGCATCCAGTGCCGGAACGAAGTCGGGAGCGAGTTTGAGGCAGGTTTCCGCGTGTCTTCTCGCCTGGTCCAGATCGCCGGTCTGGGCGAGTGCACTTGCAAACGGCGCAAGAGCGACCGGATCACGCGGCCGGCGCAGATAGAGTTTTTCCGCCAGCATATGCGCTTCACCCAGCTCACCCAGCTCCTGAAGAATGTGGATCAGCGGCACGGTGATGTTCGGGTTGTCCGGCGCGATTCCATAGGCTTTTTCGAAATGAACACGTGCATCGTAAAGAGCGCCGACACGCATCAGGATGGCGGCGAAATTGGCAATCGTGTTTGCGTCTTCCGGATTGGCATTGAGCGCGATCTGCAGATGGCGGATGGCATCGTCAAACTCACCGTCCTCCACCAGGATGGCGGCAAGCGCTTCATGGGTGGACATGTTCTCCGGGTTGAGCGTCAGGGCCCTTTCGAAATGAAGCCGCGCTGTTTCCCTGTTGCCGGTTGCCTGATTGGCCACACCAAGATCATGGCAAGCCGCCGTGTCATCCGGATCGATGCTCAAGGCGAGTTCGAAACAATTCGCCGCGTTTTCGAAGTCGCCGTTCGCAATCAGACAGGCGCCGTGCGCCTTGGCGACACGCGCTGAATTCGGCGCCTTCGCTCCGGCCTGACGCGTCAGTTCCAGCGCGCTTTCAACTTCACCTTCGTCAAGCAGGTTTCCCGCTGCCTGGAGCAATTCATTCACACTTGCCATCAGTCGGAACTTTTCCCCACTCCGGTCCCAAGAGGGGACCTACCCCACATTCACACGTTCGCCGTTCAGGCGGATATCGCCATCGGAACTCAAGATGGCGGTCCTGGATTTGACAGCCAACGGACCGTCGACCTTCTGGCTCACGAGACCTGCATGGGAAACATCTGCTTGCGCAATGACAACGGCGCGGTCATTCGCCTTGAGCGAAGAGGAATTGGCCATCGTTTCATCATGACCGACAATCCGTCTGGAACGGCGGAACAGCGAATGAATGGCGTTGCCGGCCATGGTCACCGTTTCCGCCAGAATATCCAGAAAGCCGGTCTTGAACGCGATCCGTTTTGCGGAGAATTCGAGAGCGCCCGAGCTTTCGATTTTCAGTGTTTCGCCTGCCTCACGCTCGAGAATTGCAAGCACATAAGTCTGGCCGCCGATGCCGGCCGTCAGAACCCGGTCATTGACCTGCGGCGTGACGAGACAGCTGACAGCCTTGCGGAATGTCCTTTCCCCGCCACCCTGGTCCCGAAGGACCAGACCGCCTTTTTTGCCTGCAACAATTTGCTCCACGGAGCCGGCCCCGGCGATGGCAGGCATTGCGGCGGCCACGCCGGGAAGTGCAGACGGTTCGCCCGTTATTTTGTTTTCACTCATTTTAGGTCCCCCTGACCAAGCCTGGAAAGTATTCAGCCCCGGCACGAGGCTACAGGTTGATCTGCATCCCGTTTGATGTGATTTCGATATTCTTGGCGCTTGTGCCGCTTGCGATTTCGCTTCGAACCGCGCCCAGATATTTCCAGGCTTGCGCGATGCCTCCGGTAAAGCGAAAGGTTTTGACTTCGTTCTTCACGCAGCTGAATTCTTCATCGAGCCAGACTTTCTTGCTGTCGATGACGTAAAATCCCACCGAGGTGTACAGGGTCATGCCGTTCTTGGTGCCACCCATGGATAGCGACAACCCTTTGAAACTGACTTCGGAAACCTTGATGCCGACGCTCATCGTCTTGTAGCCGAGCTCGAAGCTGACATAGGTGTGCACGCCGGTGCCGCCATGTGTCTTTACGACCGGGCCGATATTGGTTTTGTGGGAATGGGCTTTCACGATCTTCTTTTTGTAAGTCGTGGTTTCCTTGTTGTATTTGCCCTGCTTGTAATAAACGTCCTTGTCGCCGGCATCGATCTTGATGGACGTGTGGGTCTCATCGTCGGGTGTCACTTCCGAGGAAGATACGCTGACCGAATTCCTGGCCCGTATCTTCACGCCGCCCTGGGTGGTTGCGTCGTAGTCACCGCCGGTATTGGTATAGGTGTAGTCTTCACTCTCGATAGTGCGTTTCACCGGTCCGTTGACGGCCTGATAATAGCAGCCGGTGGCTTTTTGGGTGTATTGGCCGGCCGTATGGAAATAGATGCCCTGGGCATTGCCGGAGCCATCCTCGATATTGACGCTGTCCGGTTCCCACTGCCCTTCAAAAGCGCCAAGCCGCAGGTAGTGGCCCTGGTGGAAATAATTGTCGCTATTGCCGGGAGCCCAATAGAATACGTAAGACATCAGACGGTCTCCTTAGCTGCCCGGAAGCGTGGATGTGATGCCGAACGCCCCCTTCAAGGTTGAGGTGTTCGCGATCGCCGCGGCCTTGTTCAAAGACACCGTGTGCCCGTCAATACTCATCAGGCCGGTGGTGTCGGTCTGCGCGGCGGTGCTTTCCAACTGCACTCCGCGATATTTGATGTACATCCAGGCCACCTTGATATCGTTTGCGACGATGTCATGGGCGTACCAGGTCATACCGAGCGAGATACCGCCTCCGCCGATCTTCACACCCGTCGCGCTGGCGCTTTCAACCTTCATCGACAAGCTGGAAACTTTCGCCGACAGGACCAGCGCGCCGTAGAAACTCATCACCAGGGCAATGCTGACATTGGTCTTTGTGCCTTGAACCCCGGACGTCGAATTGGCGTCGACCCACTTTATGTAGCTGCCGTAAGTGTGATTGTAGATGTAATTGCCGGATGTCGAGATCTTGCCGTTCGACGCGGTAAACTTGACGTCGGACGTATCGGATTCGATCAGATAGGACGTCTTGCCCGTAACATTGAAGGCACCGTTCCGGATGTCGATTGCAATGTCGCCGCTCTCGACCGTGGTCGACCAGGTCCCTGCATCGCCGGTGAGGTCCTGGTTCACGCCATTCTGGATTTCCACCGTGGCCGCGTCTCTGGCCTGAACGACATAGGTGCCGACCGTTGTGATGAAGATGCCTTCGCTGGTGGAAAGCGCGGCGTTTTCGGCGGTTGCCATCACCGCCGCGTCGTTCGTGTCGGGCGCCGTATAGAAGTGGCCCGGAAATTCGCCGGCTTCGTTCACGGACGCATCGTCGACATAGGTGCCCATGCGCAGATAGACACCTGTTTCAATTGCCGCTGACTGGCCCGACCGGGGCGGAACGCCCAAATAGGTATATGCCATGCTACGCTCCCCTGAGCCGGACTACATCTTGATCAATTGCCACATGCTGACATTCATCGCCGCCGACTCCGCATGGGCGACCGCCGTTTCCATTCCGTTCAGTTCTGCATCGACCTGGAAGGCCTTTTTCTCGTCCTTCGCCATCTCGAAATAGACCTGCCAGGCAGTCAGCTTGTTGTAGACGATCATCTTCTTGCCCATGATGACGCCGATCTTGAAATTGACGATCACACCTTTGATGGACGCAACGACGAACGAGTGGGAGAAGGCCGTCATCTTCAACGCAATTCCGGTGAATTTGACGTCGGACGTCTTGATATAGAGGTCGCCGATGACGTTGATGCTCATCGCGAAGCCGCTGTTGATCTTTCTGGTGTGACCGAGAACGCCTGAATATTCATAGCCCGCGATGAACTTGACCGAGTCGGATTCGCTTGTCTTGATGTCCCGCTTGTCGGAGGAGTAGTACATCCCCTTCAGCGCCTTGATCTCAATGTCCGAGCCGGTCGATTTGAACTTCATCGTTCCGACGCCGACACCGGTATTGCCGGTCGTGATCGTGACCGAGCCATTGTCGGCGACAAGCTTCCAGTCGCCTTTGTCGATGGTGATCGTGTGACCGGCACCACTCACCGTTTCCCTCAGTCCCTTGGCGAATGTCTCGTAAACGCCCAGGCCGGATTTCAGAAGGAAATGGCCGGTGGAGGAAATGGAAATACCCGTCAGGCCGGAGGTTGCAACGCCGTTCGGCAGATGGCTGTCCTCGTCGCCGCCGACATATTCTTCCAAACGCAGATACTGCCCGCTGAAAGGATCGGAACCGCCATTCCGGGGAACGGCGATATAGATATGCTTGGACGTCCAGTCCGAAGACCGCGTATTGACATTGCTGCTCATCACTGCCCCTCCCGCTTCAGTCAGCCCGTCGGATTCAAGACGGTCGGCTGACCTGGAGACGTTATGCCGACCGAATTCACGGTCAGTCCGTTTTCAAATGGCATATCCATCAGCGACCTTCCCGCCGGTTGGCCCTGGACAAGCAGCCGTATAGATCCCTTGCCGGACCGGCTCGCACTCATCGGCAGGCCGGAGATCAGGCCCGGGCCGGGACCTGCGATGCAGGCGGGAATAATGGAAAGCATCGTGTGAATGAAAAACGCGATGTAATAAAACGCGAATTGCGATGGAATGGTGGAAGCGCGAAATCCCGCTGCCGGAACAACCATCGGCACCGGGCCCACAGGCGTTACCTGAAGATATGGGTCAACCGGCGACAAATCCACCGAGGGGATCGGTCCGGAGCTATTCAAAAACGGCACGGCCTGTTCCTTTCAATTCAAATCAAGGAGTTGCTTCAACCCAACCAGCGCGCGCGCAGGCAAAGTGTGCTGCAGATTACATTTCGCCTTCCAGCCTGACCTGATCCGGACGATAAGCCTGCGCGATCAGCCGGGGCTCCAGCGTGGGTACGGTGCTGCCGGTGACGCCGGACAGCAAAGCTCCGGACAAATCGGTCGCGTGCAACTTGGTCATGCTGAATTGCGCCGCCGCGAAATTCGCCGCGCTGCAGTCCGCATTGGAAAAATCGGCAAAATCCAGTTTCGCCTTTTCGAACATCACAGCCTGGCAGTCGGCACTGTCGAACACCGCCATATTCAGTTGTGTGCCGGTGAAATTGGCTGCCTTGACCGTTGCGTTCGCCAAAACGGCATTGTTCATGTTCGCCTTTTCAAAACGCGCCCCGGAAATATCCGAGCCTGCGAGCATGGCGAAACGAAATTCCGTATCGCGAAAATCCGACCTAGTCACATTGCTGTTCACAAACGAGGTCTGCGTCAGGTCGCAGCCCTGAAAATTGACGTTTTCCACCTGCGCATTGACGAGTGCGCATTCGCGAAACCGCTGTCCGGACAGATCCTTGTTGCTCAGGTTCGCATCCGTCATCAGGATCTGATGAAAGGATGTGCCGGTCAGATTTGCCTGCCGCAGGTCCGCACCGCTGATGACGCCCCTGAAAAGACTTGCGCCTTCCAGATCGATCCGATCGATCGTGCTTTCCGCGAATGACGCCCGTTCCAACATTGCCCCCCTGAAAGAGGCGTCGGTCAGGTCGCAGCACATGAAAGCCCCTTCGTCGATGCCGATCTCATGGAACCGGGCATTCGCCAGATTTGTTTTCATGAAGTAGGTCGATTTGAAACTGCAGCCGTGAAATTGCGCGTGCTCGCCCTTGCCGATCAGAAACTCGCTCTCTTCGAACACACATTCGAGGAACGCCGCGCCGGAAAAATCGCATGATGCCAGGACGCTTTCGTTGAACCGGCACCGCATGAAGCGGGAGCGGGTGAAATTGCAGTCCGCAAACTTTGCTTCGGTGAATTCGGCATCCTCAAAGGTTCGCCGGGAGAAATCCTCCCTGTTCAAGGACACGCCGAACTCGATTTGTATCAGCAGCTCCTCCAGGGTCATGACGCGGGCAACTCCAGAAGCGTGTGACCCAGATTTGCATGGGTCAGGTCGGCGGAGGCAACCTGTGCGCCGCGCAGATTGGCCGAATAGAGGCTTGCACCGCGAAAGCTCGTGAACCGGGCATCGCTCGAATTGAGCTGCGCCTCCATGAGGTCGGTGCCGAAGAAATCCGAATGCCTGAGATCCGATTCATTGAAGACGGCCTTGCGGGCACGCGAGACCCTGAAGTCCGTCGACTGCATGTTGCAGCCCAGGAACAGACCGTCGCGCACATCCGATTTCCGGAAACAGCACAAGCTCAGGTTTGCTTCGAGGAACGAAGACACCAGCATTCTGATACCCTTGAAGCTGCTTTCCGGCAGTTGGGATTTTCCGACGAATGTGGACCTGTCGAATACCGCCTCGTCCCAGCGGGAGGACCGCGCGGAGAGTTTGACGAACAATTGCCGGTCGAAACCTGCTTTGGCCCAGGAAGAGTTTTCCGCTGCACATTCGATGAACATGCATTTGACGAATTTTGCCCCATCGAACCGCGCATCGGTCAGATTGCAGGTGTTGAAGACGCAATTTTCAAATATCGCCCCGCTCAGATCGGCATCCGAAAAGCTGCAATTCTGTGCGACAAGACCGGAAAAGCTGGCCTGTTTCATTGAGGCGGAAGCGAAATTCGCCTCAAGAAGAAGGCGGTCGGAAAACCGGCTGCGGTCGAGTTTCGCATTGACCGCGTTCGCCTTGGCCAAGTTTGTCCTTGAAAAGTCGCAGTCCGACGCGTTGGCGTTGGCCAGCACCACCGCGGTCAATGCACCGCCGGAAAAATTCGAGCCCTGGATATTTGCAGAGGTCAGATCGGATTGCTCCATCAGCACGCCTTGAAGATCCAGACCCTGCAAATCCGCACCGGCAAGATTGGCGTTGGCGATGTCGCGCCGGGCAAAGGACGTACCGGCAGCAACATGGTCGACAATCAATCGACCCAGCCGGTCCCGCACCGATTGGGCATAGTTCTCCAGCGGATAGACCGGTTCGGGAATGTAGGTACGCTCGTGATCGCCGGACAAAAGAAATCCGCGCGCTTCTTCGTCCAGCTCCGCAAAGAAGATCTCTTCCGTGGTTTCAGCCGCGTCCTGGCCCTTTTTGAGAATATCGGCCACCGATTTCACATCGGGTTTCGGCACCGGCATTTTGGCGCGCGCTTTCAGCGCTTCCATCACCGGGGGCAGTTCACCACCGGCACTGGAGGGCAGGATGTCCGCCAGCAGTGCATCGATCTTTTGAGCGCCCTTCTGGGCAGCCGCACTCATTTCCTTCATGCCTGCAGCGATAGACGCCACATCGATAGGTTTTGCCTCCAGAAATTTCGGATCGGACAAAGCGTCGTCCGGCGCAACCTGTTCGCCGCCTCGCGGAGCCAGCGGAGCGTCGCTCGCCTGTTGGGAAAACTCCTTCAGGCGCTGTTGCATCTCGTAGAACGGATCGGCTTCAGGCAAGGCAAGCGCACGCGCCTTTGCGAGATGGAACACGTCCTCGCCGCCTGCGGAGCTGCCCGGCAGTGTCTTCAGGATCTCGTCGATGCTGTCCAACGCCGCCTGATCCACTTCCGGGTCCATTTCGGCGAGCGGCTGGATCGAGGTTGCTGTCCTGGCCTCCTCGTCCTTAAGCAGCTTCTTGCCGATCTTGCCGAAATTCGATCCCAGATCGTCCAGCCTGGCGGCCGCCTCGATAAGCTGTTTCGCGTTCGGGTCGTTGGTCTCAATCGCCTTTTGAATGACTGCCGTCGCATCCTTGGGAACCGGAATGCCCTTGGCGGAAAGTTTTGCAAACTCCGTTGTGCGCAACGCATCGAATTGGGCATGGGCCGCTCCCATGGCGGCAAGCAGATCCTTGACCGTTTTTGCAAGATCGATCTTGCCGGCGGCAAGATCCTTGGGGTTCGGCAAAGGCAGGCGCGGCGCTTTCGGCAGGGTTTCCTTCGGCAGGAACATCGCAGGCAGTTTGCTGTCCTTTATCATCTTGTCGGCGGCAAATTGAAACTGCTTGTCGAATTTCGCGGCAATCGACTCGCTGTATGCGTCAGACCGCAGTTTCAGCTCTTCTGCTTCGGCCTGGGACATCGGCGGCATGAGCTGCGTATCGTTGAGCGTATGCAGGGCGCCTTCCGCCGGATCGGACCGCAGCCTGAAAACTTCCGCGTAGTATTCGGCCGGACGGGGCGCGTCGCTCAGGCGTTCGGCTCCGACGACGAGCGCCACGACATTGGAAACCTTGTCGTCATCCGCGCGGATGGCCGCCCGGTAATAGAGGCCGCCAAATCCGCCTGTTCCGAAAATCCAGACCGTTTCCAGACGCAGGTCCAGATCGGTGAAACGCTCCGCCTTCCTGTCGTGGATTGCCACAAGCCTCGGACGCAAACCGGGAAGCGCGGAATTGATTACCGGATCTGTGCCGGACATTCCCACCACAGTGACAGGCTCGTCACCGGTCAGGCTGCCAGACGTGCGCTGATCGAGTGGTGCGACGTTGAAATAGGCATTTTCAAAGCCCGGCGGCATACCGGGGAAGGTCGTGGTCAGCCACTGCGCCCGCGGGTCGCCGAGTTTCGATTTGCGCAGCGGATGTTCGTGGCCGAGCGGGCCAAAAAGAACAGGTTCAGGCCGGTCGGCCGGCTGCAGGATCAGCTTGTCCGGATTTTCGATATTGGGTAGCGCGGCATGTCCGAAATGGTCGAGAATATAGGCCGGATCATGCCCCCGCCCGTCCGGATTGAGGGGATGGGTTTCACTGCCATAAGCATGCGCCGGGGTCAGCGGCATAGCTTCGAAGGGTTCGGCATCGCGCAGTACGATCCGGTCGGTTTCCTTCACCCAGTGTCTGTCGCCGAAAACAGTGGCTCTTTTTTCTATCGGACCGACGCGGACAAGAAGATCCTGCGCCTTTACGCTGGTGCCCGACGGTGCCCTCGCCTCCCCGGCGATCAGAAGTTCCGGGCATTCCTTCGGAAACCCCATGTCCAGGAAGCCGCCGTCAGGGAAATGTCCGGTGGACTTTTCCATATATTCAGCTTCGGAAAGCAGGCTCCCCGGCTCGCTCAGACTGAAGCCGAAATAGACCGTTGCATACAGAACATGCTTGTCGGCAAGCGGCTGTACGTTCTGAATACACGAGAGGCGAAAAGGCTTATATAAGTCGGGCATATGCGAACCTTATTTTCAGCCAATTAACCACCTCTCGTCTTCATTTTTGTGAAGGCATTATTTATCTGTCCCGACAGCTGAAAAACTCGCGGAAAAGCTATGCTTTCTTACCGTTTCGGAAGGACATTATGCTCGGGTCCAAAGGGGAAACAGGTGATGTTTTCCGCGCCGGTCTCGGTCACGATCAGGATGTCGTGTTCGCGGTAACCGCCCGCCCCGGCCCGGCCTTCAGGCACCATGATCATCGGTTCCATGGAGACCACCATGCCCGGCTCAAGCACGGTTTCGACATCCTCTCTGAGTTCCACCGAGGCCTCGCGGCCGTAGTAGTGGCTGAGGACACCGAAGGAATGGCCATAGCCAAAGCTGCGGTACTTGAGCAGATCATGGCCGCGGTAGATGTCGTTGAGTTCGGCGGCGATATCAGAGCACTTTGCGCCTGGCCTGATGAGTTTCAGGCCTTCGCGGTGAACGTGGCAGTTGATTTCCCAGAGACGCAGATGCGCGTCGGGGACGTATTCGCAGAAGAGCGTGCGTTCCAGAGCGGTGTAATAGCCGAAGATCATCGGGAAGCAGTTGAGGCTGAGAATGTCGCCTGCCTCGACCCGCTTGTTGGTGACCGGATTGTGCGCACCGTCCGTGTTGATGCCCGACTGGAACCAGGTCCAGGTGTCCATCAGTTCGACGAAGGGGAAGGACCCGGCGATCTCGCGGATCATGGCGTTGGTGGAAGCCATCGCTACCTCGTGCTCGGGAACGCCGGCCGCGACCACCTCCACAAGGGCGGCTCCACCAACATCGCAGATTCTGGCGCCTTCGCGGATGAGCACATGTTCTTCCGCGCTCTTGATCGTGCGCTGCGCCATGGCGTCCGCGGCGATATCCACGAACTCGACGCCCGGCAGGGCCGCTTCGAGCTGCTTCAGAAAATCGAGGGAGGCATGATCGAACTCGATGCCGATCCGTTTCACCGACGGGTTCGGCATCTCCAGCAACGACTGGATGGCATGGAAATAATTATCGCGACGCCAGTCCGTATAGATGACCGTATCGCCATGCGTCCGGCGCCATGGCTGGCCACCGTCGATGCCCGCGGCAATGGTGACCGCCTTTTCCTGGGTAACGAGGAAGCCGTATTTTCGGCCGAAATAGCAGTAGAGGAAGCCGGAGTAATAACAGATGTTGTGGTAGGAGGTGAACAGGCAGGCGTCGATCCGCCGCTCCGCCATGAGCTTTCTGAGCCCGTTCTGCCTGCGGTCCATCTCTGAGGGCGAGAAGGGCGAGAAGGCCTTTTCGCCGTTGTTCATCTCGTAGATACGGATCATGTCGTCACTCATCGGATGTCTCCTTTTCCCTTCGGGTCCCCGACCCGGATGGCCTTTGGCCGTTGCAGGTTTCCGGTTTTTGGGCCTGAAACGCAAAACGGGCCGGCTTCCGAAAAAGAAGCCGGCCCGCCAGGCCCGTAATCAGATTGTCTGCTGCCGGGAAAGTCCTTCGGACCCGTCCCCCGGTGGCTGGCGTTCCGCCACCGGCTCCTGTGGAATGCAGCGGAGCCGATAAGGCTCCTTACCGGGTCAACCCGGCGTAAGTCCCCTCAGTCGTTCCGACCTGCGGCGCAGCATCTCCAGCACGGTCAGAAGAACGATCGAAATTGCCACCATCAGCGATGCCACCGCCAGAATGGTCGGAGAAATCTGTTCGCGCAGCCCGGTAAACATCTGCCAGGGCAGGGTCTTCTGACCGGCCGACCCCAGGAACAGCACCACCACCACTTCGTCGAAGGAGGTGATGAAGGCGAACAGGGCGCCGGAAACGACGCCAGGAATGATCAGCGGCATCTGTACCTTGAAGAAAGTGGTGACCGGGTTCGCGCCAAGGCTCGCCGATGCCCGCACCAGGGACCGGTCGAAACCGACCAGCGTCGCCGTCACCGTGATGATCACGAAGGGCGTGCCGAGTGCGGAATGGGCCAGCACAACGCCCCAGTAGGTGCCCTGCAGGCCGATACGGGAATAGAAGAAATACATGCCGGCAGCGGAGATGATCAGCGGCACGATCATCGGCGAGATCAGCACGGCCATGATGGCCGGCTTGTAGGGCACATGAGACTGGGACAGGCCAACCGCGGCGATTGTGCCGAAGGATGTTGCCAGCAGCGTTGCCACAGGCGCGATCATCACCGAATTGGTGAGGGCCTGCTGCCAGTCGGGGTTGGTGAAGAAGTCCTGATAGTGCTTGAAGGAATAGCCGGCAGGATTCAGCGCCAGCATTTCCTTGGTGAAGGTGAAGAAATCCTGGGCGTTGAAGCTGAGCGGCAGGATCACCAGGATCGGAAAGATCAGAAAGAAGAAGATCAGTCCGCAGATCACCCGGAAGGAGTAGTACCAGGTCCGCTGCAAGGGGGACGCATAGGGGGGGAGTGCGCTCATATCTTGGCCTAGCCCAGTTTCACGTTATCGATGCCGACGATCTTGTCGTAGACAACAAAGAGAACCATCACGGCGACGAGGAGCAGGGTACCCAGAGCGGCTGCCAACCCCCAGTTCAGCGACGAGGAAATGTGATAGGCGATCCGGTTCGAGATGAAGATGCCCGATGTGCCGCCCACCAGTTCCGGTGTGATGTAATAGCCGATCGACAGGATGAAGACGAGCACCGCGCCCGCGCCGATCCCCGGTACGGATTGCGGGAAATAGACCCGCCAGAACGCCGTCCAGTCATTGGCGCCAAGGCTCTTTGCCGCGCGCACGTAGGTCGGCGAGATGGTTTTCATCACCGAATAGAGCGGCAGGATCATGAAGGGCAGAAGAATATGCGTCATGGCGATGATCGTGCCGGTCTGGTTGTTGATCATCACCAGACGGCTCGCGTCACTGATCAGACCGGTCCAGACCAGGAAGTCGTTGATCACCCCCTGTTGCTGCAAAAGCACTTTCCATGCCGATGTGCGGACCAGGAGACTGGTCCAGAAGGGCAGCAGCACAAGGATCATCAGGAGATTCGAACTGCGCAGCGGCAAAGCCGCGAGCAGAAACGCGATCGGATAGCCGAGCAGCAGGCAGGAAACGGTGATCACGATCGACAGGAACAGGGTTCTGCCGAACAGGAGCATGTAGATCCGCTCATCTTCCGGCTTCATCTGGATACCATCGGCCGTTCTCTGCGCGTCGAAGGCGTTCAGGAAATAGCCATCGGTGTAACGCGGCGAGAATTGCCGCAGCACCTGCCAGGTGGCGACTTCGCCCCATTTGTCGTCCGCATCAAGAAACTGTTCCTTGAACGGGCCGGCCTCGTCCATGCGGTTGACGCGCCGTCCGGTCTTGCGGAACAGGCTGGAAATACCGCTTTCCTCGTAGTTCAGCCGGGAGCCGAGGCGGGTGTGTTTCTTTTCCTCGACGGCGACCGCCAGATCCCCGTAAAGAGCGGCGAAGACCGCTTCGTCGGGCACCTGTGCGGACTCCGGGTCCCAAACACGCAGGGCGGCCACGGTTCTGGGAAGCGTCTCCTCGACGATGCCGTTTTCAACGGACCGGAAGAGCATGTCCACGATCGGTGCGACAAAGGTCAGCAGCACGAAGATGAGCAACGGTGCGATCAGCGCGAGGGAACGCAGTTTTTCCCTGCGCAGCGCCCTGGCAAGGGCCGCCTTGAGCGGCTTTCCGTCCTTCGTGGTGAGAACCTGACCGGCTGTGGTATCGCTCATGAAACAGTCTTCCGCAAATCAATTTGAAGGTCCGGGCGGGACTTCACCCACCCGGACCGGAGCCTCAATGGCTTACTGGGACAGCCACGCCTGGAATTTGGCGTCGATGTCGTCACGGTAATCCGCCCACCACTCATAGTTATAGAGGAAGGTGTTCTTGGCGTTGTTCGGATCGGTCGGCATATGCGGAGCCATGTCGATGCCGAGATCAGCATGCTTGCCGACCAGCGGAGCGGACGACTTGCGGGCCGGGCCGTAGGAGATGTACTTCGCCTGATCCGCCAGACGCTGAGTGTCCGTGGCGAATTTGAGGAAGTCCTTCACCCGGGCAAGGCGGTCTTCCGGAAGTCCGGCCGGGATGATCCAGCCGTCAAGGTCGAACACCTGGGCGTCCCACAGCATCTTCACCGGCTGCTTCTGCTCTTCGATCAGAGCAAACAGGCGACCGTTGTAGGTGGAGCCGATCACGACTTCGCTGTCAGCCAGAAGCTGCGGCGTTTCCGCACCTGCGGACCACCAGACGACGCTGTCCTTGATGGTGTCGAGCTTCTTGAACGCACGGTCCTGACCTTCTTCGGTTTCCAGAACCTCGTAGACGTCGTCCTTTGCAACGCCGTCACACAGCAGTGCCCATTCCATGTTGTTGATCGGACGCTTTTCCAGGGCGCGCTTGCCCGGGAAGGCTTCCAGATCGAACACGTCGCAAATGTCGTCCGGCTCCTTGCCGCCCCAGTCCGCAACGTCGGAGCGGTAGCCGAAGGTGGTGGAATAGACGATCTGCGGAATGAAGCACTCGGAGACCAGCAGGTCGCCGAAATCGTCCGCCGCAGAGGTGCCGTCCGGAGCTGCCGCAAGATCCGTGTCCGGATCGATTTCCATTGCCAGGCCTTCGTCGCACAGACGAATGGCGTCGGACGCAACAACGTCAACCAGGTCCCAGGTGACGTTACCGGCTTCGTTCATTGCGCGCAGTTTCGCAACGGCTTCAGCGGAGGACTCGTCCCAGATCACGTTGATGTCCGGATGGTCCGCGACATAGGGATCCGCGTAGGCAGCCTTCTGGGACGCCTGATAAGCGCCGCCCCAGGAGACCAGGGTCATGTCTTCAGCAACGGCAGCGCCGCCGGCAAAAGCCAGAGCGGTGCCTGCAAGAATTACGGTTTTGAGCTTCATGGATTCTAGCTCCCTCTTTTAGGATTTTAACGGATGCTCTTCCGTTTTGGTCGCTGACGGCCGGGACCCGGCCGCCGGGCGATTTCAGACAACAGCGTCGAGTGCCTTGCAGTCGTTCAGAGCCCAGCCCACCTGGACTGTCTCACCGACATTCAGCTTGCGCTTCTCTCCGCGGTTGCGAACCTTGACGATGAACTCGTTATTGCCGGCGACGTTCATGCGAACGCGGATATGGTCGCCGAGATAGATGAGTTCCTCAATCCGGCCATTGACCAGATTGTCCATCGATGTGTTGGTGTCGAACTCCACCCGTTCCGGCCGCAGCGACAAGGTCGTCCTGTCGCCCACAGCGGACACGTTGACCCTGTCCGCCTTGAGCTGGCTGCCGTCATCGAGTTCGACGAGGCATTCGCCTCCCTGAACCTCGATCACCTTGCCGTTCAGCTTGTTGTTTTCGCCGATGAACTGGGCGACGAACGAGTTCTGGGGTTCCTCGTAAAGGTCGTCCGGCGTCGACAGCTGCTGGATGATGCCGTCATTGAACACGGCTACCCGGTCTGACATGGTCAGGGCCTCGGTCTGGTCGTGCGTGACATAGACCACGGTAACGCCGAGATTCTCGTGAATGTGCTTGATTTCATACTGCATCTGCTCGCGCAGCTGCTTGTCGAGCGCGCCGAGCGGTTCGTCCATCAGCACAAGTTCCGGGTCGAAAACCAGCGCGCGGGCCACGGCGACACGCTGCTGCTGACCGCCGGACAGTTGCGCCGGACGGCGGTTTCCGAATGCGCCGAGCTCGACCATTTCAAGCGCCCGCTGCACCTTCTCACGCTGATCCGCCTTGCCAACGCCGCGAACCTGAAGCGGAAACGCCAGGTTTTCGGCCACCGTCATGTGCGGAAACAGAGCGTAGTTCTGAAAGACCATGCCGATGCCGCGCTTGTGCGGCGGAACGTTGTTGATCGGCCGGTCGTTGAGAAAGATCTCACCGTGGGTCGCCGGCTCGAAACCCGCCAGCATCATCAGGCAGGTGGTTTTTCCGGATCCCGACGGCCCGAGCATGGTCAGGAATTCGCCAGGTGGGATGTCGAGATTGAGGTTCTTTACGACAAGGGTTTCCCCGTCATAGCTCTTTTGAACGCCGTCATACTTAACAGCAGCGCCCCTTGTGTTCGCCATTTTGTCCCCAAGTCCGGTTCATTATTATTAGGCGCGTAGCCAACAACCCTCAGGTGACGATCATCCCCCTAGAGCTATCGATTGACACGAACCTGCATAGAAAAACAAAATTGCCGCCGCATTGAAAGGGGGCATTGAAAAAAAATGGATTTTTTTTGATCAGCCGGTGAATTAATATTTTGCACTGAAGCGGCCTGGCGGAATTTTTACTCAAGACAAATCCCCCGGAGAAAGGAATATCTTCTTCCGGATGGAAGTATCTCTAGATCAACCTGCTTTCCGGGAAAAGCAGTAAGATTGACCGGTTTGAAGCGTCAGCGCCATTGTATCTGCGTTCGCCCGCGTAACGAAGGTTCAACAGCCACGGCCCACCGGCGATCTTCACGAGGAGTATACCTTATAATTTCTTGTTTCAGTTGTCCGGGAACGTCACAAAATGATTCCTGAGCGGCACCTTTCTGCGATTAAAGCTCCCCCAGCAACCCGGCCTTGGCATCTGCCTGAATAAGAAGCAGGTTCTGGTGAACGCAGATCCCAAGCGTATAGTCGGACAAACAACAGTCACTCACAGGACATCCGACCATGACCGATATCCGTCCACATGAGATTTCCGTTCCGGCCCCCCAGCCCGACGATGCCCGTCTGCATTTCATCGGGCGCATCCACACGCCCTGGAACGACAGAAAAGAGTGCCCGCACCAGGGCAAGATCGACGGCCCTGAATGCCGGATCGAGATTTTCGAGCCCTGGGTCCAGGCGCTCGAGGGCATCGAAAAATTCGAGCGTGTCGAAGTGCTCTACTGGCTCGACAAGTCGCGGCGGGACCTGGTGATCCAGAATCCGGATCATAGCGAGGGGACCTCCGGCACCTTCGCCCTGCGCTCTCCCGTGCGGCCGAATCCGATCGGAACCGTTATCGCCAGGCTCGTCTCGGTCGAGGGAGCGAACCTGATCGTTCGCGGGCTCGATTGCCTGAACGGGACACCGCTCATCGACCTGAAACCCGACCGCTGCACCTTTACTCCCAAAACACCTCCTGCTTCCTGACGGTGCGACCTCCGGGACGGGATCGCGAAAGCAGGTTCGCTTGACAAGCCCGGTGCGGAAATGACACTCGACGGCGAAACCGCTCGTGCGAAGCGGCCCTGGGAGACCTACATGCAGACAAATCCTGAAACCGGCGAGACCGGTGTCAATGAAGTCGTGTCCATCGAACGGCACGGGCCGGTCGCGCTCGTCGCCCTTGACAATCCGCCGGTGAACGCCGCTTCGCATGCCCTGCGCACGGGCCTGTGTCAGGCGATCGAGCGCCTGCAGGACGATCCGGACATTGCGGCCATCGGGCTCTACGCGAAGGGCCGGACATTCATCGCCGGTGCGGACATAAGGGAATTCGGCAAGCCGCCGCTCGACCCTTGGCTGCCCGAGGTCTGCAATTTTCTGGAGAACTCGGCCAAACCCATTGCCTGCATTCTGCACGGGACAACGCTTGGCGGCGGCCTGGAAGTCGCGCTGTCCTGCCACGCCCGTGTCGCACTCAAGGGGACGAAAGCCGGCTTTCCGGAAGTGACCCTCGGCATTCTGCCCGGCGCCGGCGGAACCCAGAGGGCACCGCGGCTGGCGGGCATCCCCGCCGCCCTCGACATGATCACCAGCGGCAGACAGATCAGCGCGGAAGAGGCTCTGAAATACGGCCTTGTCGACAGGCTGAGCGAGAACAATCCGCGCGAGTCTGCGCTGCAGGCGGCGCAGGACCTGATCGACGGCAAGCTGGCGGTGCGCAAGACCGGCGACCTGGACGTCGTGCCGGACGATGCCGCCTGTCAGGCCATGCGGGAGAAACTCGCCAGATCCCAGCCTCTTCTTTATTCACCGCACAAATGCGTGGACGCCGTCGAGGCGAGCAGGCTGCCCATCGCCGAGGGTCTGAAGGAAGAACGCCGTCTTTACGACGCGTGTATGGATAGCCCCCAGCGCGCGGGCCTGATCCATGCGTTTTTCGCCGAACGGGCCGTCGCCAAGATCCCGGAAGCAGCCGCCAAACCCAGGGACATCGCGTCCATCGGCGTGATCGGCGGGGGAACCATGGGCTCGGGCATCGCGACCGCGGCGCTGCTGGCCGGTTTTCCGGTCACATTGAGCGAACGCGATCAGGCAGGGCTGGATCGCGGCACGGCTGCTATCAGCCGCAATCTGGACGGGGCCGTGAAGCGCGGCAAACTCTCGCCGGAAGGACGCGAGGCGATCCTCGCGTCGAAACTCGTGACTTCCACCGATCTTGCCGCCCTGTCACAGGCGGACCTGATCATCGAGGCGGTTTTCGAGGAGATGAGCGTCAAACGCGAGATCTTCGAAACCCTCGACAGGATCGCCAAACCCGGAGCCGTGCTGGCATCCAACACATCCTATCTCGATATCAACGAGATCGCGGCGATGACGAACCGGCCGGAAGACGTCATCGGCCTGCATTTCTTTTCCCCCGCCCACGTGATGCGGCTTCTGGAAGTCGTCGTTGCGGAGAAGACCAGCGCGGAGACGGTCGCGACGGGCTTTGCGCTTGCCAAGGCCTTGAAGAAGATCGCCGTTCGCTCCGGCGTCTGCGACGGCTTCATCGGCAACCGCATCATGACCTTCTACAAGAAGTCCGCCGACTACATGATGATGGACGGCGCATCACCGGAAGAGATCGACCGGGCGATGACCGGTTTCGGCTTTGCAATGGGCCCCTATCAGGTGGCCGATCTTGCCGGTCTCGACATCAGCTGGGCCGCCAACAAGCGTCGCGCGGCCACGCGTCCGGCGCAGGAGCGCTATATTCCGATTGCCGACCGGCTGTGTGAAAATGGCTGGTTCGGCCGCAAGAGCGGTCAGGGATTTTATCTATATGACAGCGAGGGCAGCCGCCCCAACCCGGCTGCGCTCGAGATCATCGAAGAGGAACGCGCCAGGGCCCGGATCGCGCCGCGCGGTTTTACCTCCGACGAGATCGTCAGCCGTTTCATGACCGCCATGATCCTGGAGGCGACCCGCGTGCTGGAAGAAGGCATTGCTCTGAGGCCCATCGATATCGACGCAGTGTTCCTCTTCGGCTACGGCTTCCCGCGCTTTCGCGGCGGGCCGATGCATGTGGCCGACCTTATCGGCGCCAGGGAGCTGGTGAGGCGGATCGAGGACTATGCGGCCGAAGATTCCTACTACTGGCGCGTCCCGGACCTGCTTCGCAAGATGGCCGAAAGCGGCGAGAGCTTCGCGTATATGAACGACAGAGGGTAACGGGAGCAAATTCCTTCTCGGCTGTTCTTAAAGGCATGCCCGCGGCTAAACCTTTTTCGCAGCTTCCAGCCCCCCCGCTGCATACCGCGGCACGGCGGCCGCGAGGCGAAGGCCCTGCTCCGGATTGGAGGCATTGCCGTCGAGCGCGCGCTTGCCAACACCCTGGAGGATCGCGCCCATGCGGAAGAAACAGAAGGCGAGATAGAAGCCGAAATCCGGAATACCGGAAAGACCCGTGCGGGCGCAGTAGCTGTCGATGAAGGCTTCGTCCTCCAGAATTCCCAGCGCTTTCCGGTCGACCCCGGCGAGGCCGCGTCCCTCCGGACCGGGCGGGAGCCGCCACTGCATGATCAGCGCCGCGAGATCGGCGAAGGGATGGCCGATGGTTGAAAGTTCCCAGTCGAGAACGGCAACGCAGGCTGGGCCATCTTCGGCAAAGAGCAGATTGTCGATGCGGTAATCGCCGTGAACCAGGGTCCGCATGCCATCCTCCGCCGGTACGTTGGCGTCCAGCCAGGCGATCAATTCCTCCATGGCCGCAATCGTTCCGGTTTCACTCGCCCGGTACTGTTTGGTCCAGCGATCGATCTGCCGCCGGTAGTAGTTGCCCGCCGGCCCGAAATCCGACAGGCCGCGCGCCTGCAGATCCACGCTGTGAATGGCCGCCAGAACGCGGTTCATCTCCTCATAGATGGCCGCGCGCATCTCAAGACCGGTTTCCGGCAGACGCGGATCGTCGAAGTTGCGGCCCCGAACCAGGCCCATCACGTAAAAGGCGGAGCCGATGACGCTTTCGTCCTCGCACAGGACATGCATCCGGGCGACAGGAACGTCCGACCCGGCCAGCGCCTTTTGGACCCGGAATTCCCGCTCGACGGCGTGGGCGGATTTCAGCAGCACGCCGGGCGGCTTGCGGCGCAGGACATAGTCGCCGGATGCGGCGCGCAGCCTGTAGGTGGGATTGGACTGGCCACGGTCGAATTTTTCCGCCCGCAGCGGGCCACGGAACCCGGGCAAGTGCACTTCGAGCCAGGTATCGAGAGCCTCAAGGTCCGGATCCGCCGCGCCTGCTTTCATGGTCAGGTCCCGGTATTTGCATATTTGCGCAGCTCCATGCGTGCCACCTGGCGGCGGTGCACCGCATCCGGACCGTCCACAAAGCGGAGCGTGCGCAAATTCGTCCACATGGCCGCCAGCGGGAAGTCCTGGCTGATGCCGCCCGCGCCGTGAAGCTGCATCGCCTCGTCAACGATTTTCAACGCCATCAGCGGCGCCACCACCTTGATCTGGCTGATCCAGGGCTGGGCCGCGCGGGTTCCCTGCGTGTCCATCACCCAGGCGGCTTTCAGACACAGCAGCCGAGCCATCTCGATTTCCATACGCGCATTGGCAATGATGTCGTAATTGCCCCCCAGCTCGGCAAGCTTCCTTCCGAAAGCTTCCCGGCTCAGTGCCCGCGCGCACAGGATCTCAAGCGCCTTTTCCGCCTGGCCGATGGCGCGCATACAGTGGTGGATGCGGCCGGGGCCAAGCCGGCCCTGCGCCACTTCAAAGCCCTGGCCTTCACCCAGGACCAGATCCTCCCGCGGCACGCGGACATCGGTGAAGCGGATATGCATGTGGCCGTGCGGGGCATCGTCCGACCCGAAGACCTGCATCGGCCGCAGAACCTCTATCCCTTCCGTGCCCGCCGGCAGCAGGAACATGGAATGACGGCTGTGCTTGTGCGCCTGCGGATCCGTCAGAGCCATGACGATATAGAGCTTGCAGCGCGGGTCGCCCGCCCCGCTCGACCACCACTTCTCGCCGTTAAGAACCCAGTCGCCACCTCTCCTGACGGCGGTCAGGGATATGTTCGTCGCGTCGGACGAGGCGACGTCGGGTTCGGTCATCAGATAGGCGGAGCGGATGTCGCCTTCGAGCAGAGGCTTCAGCCAGCGTTCCTTGTGCGCCTCGGTACCGTAGCGTTCCAGCACTTCCATGTTGCCGGTATCCGGCGCGTTGCAGTTGAAAATCTCCGCCGCGATGCCGACCTTGCCCATTTCCTCCGCGAGATAGGCGTATTCGACGGTTGTCAGTCCGTAGCCGCGTTCGCTGCCGGTCAGCCAGAAATTCCAAAGGCCGCGTTCCCTGGCCTTCGCCTTCAACCCATCGAGAATTTCCACTTGCCTGTCTGTCAGCTGAAAGCGGTCCCCGGAGGGATGACGGCCCACCTCACGGTGAAATTCGACGTCCAGCGGTGCGATCTCGGTCTCGACCATATGCCGGACCTTTTCGACAAGCGGGCGCACCCTGTCCGAAATACCAAGATCCATGTTTTCTCCCAAGTGCTTGTCCCTTCAAAAATTCTTCGGCGCATCCGCCGGATACCGGCGTGTATACGCTTTCACGCAATCCGGGCGCCCGGACTGCGGCATGAGCCCTCACTCATAGGCTTCCTGGAACAGATCCGGCCCCGTTTCGACATTGATCCCGCCGCTGAGCGGCAGGATCGCGCCGGTGACATAGGCACCGCCGCGTCCGCACAGAAACTGCATCGCGGCGGCGATATCCTCCGGCCGGCCGACACGGCCGAGCGGCACCTGCGCTCCGACACGGGAGCGGACCTCCTCGTCCGCGGTGGCGAATGCGGTCATCTTGCTGACGAACGGTCCCGGCGCCAGCGCATTGACCGTGATGCGTCTTTGCGCGAGTTCGCCGGCGAGTATCCGGGTGAGATGATGCACGGCGGCCTTGGAGGCCGCATAGCTGTAGGCCCTGTCACCATGAGGCGTTTCACCCATCACCGAGCCGACATTGACCACCCGGGCGGGGTCGTCGTCGCTCGCCGCCCGTTCCAGTAGCGGCAACAGGCCCTGAGTCAGCTGGAATAGCCCGGTGACATTGACACGCATCACGCGATCCCAGGCGGCATAGGGAAATTCGCCGAGCGGCATGCCCCAGCTTGTCCCGGCGTTGTTCATCAGAATGTCGAGACGACTGCAGCGTTCGCCGACGCCCTCGACCAGCGCGGTAATTCCTTCCTCGCTGGCGACATCGCCGCCGAAGCCTTCCGCCTTTCCCTCATAGCCCAGGGCATTCAGCTCTTCGGCGGCGCTTTTGCAGGTGTCTTCGTTGCGGCTGGCGATCAGGACCCGGGCCCCTGCGGCGATAAGGCCCTCGGCGGCCATCCTGCCGATGCCCGTCGCGCCGCCGGTCACAAGAGCGGTCTTGCTTGAAAGGCTGAACAATCTGTCCGGTCTCATGCTTTCTGTCGTCATGCGGGCGTCCCTTTAAATTCTTTTCTCAAGGTCAGTTTGGACACCTTGCCGGTCGCCGTCAGCGGCAGCGCTTCCACATAGACGACGTCATCGGGCAATTGCCACTTGGCGACGTGCTCCGCCAGCAGATCCAGGAGGTCCTCCTTACGAGGTTCCCCACTGTCCTTGGCCTGCACGACCAGCAGCGGACGCTCATCCCATTTGGCGTCAGGCACGGCGATCACCGCGCAATTGGCGACGCCCGGATGGGACATGACGATGTTTTCCAGAGCCAGCGAACTGATCCATTCACCCCCCGACTTGATCAGATCCTTGGACCGGTCGGTAATCATCAGAAAGCCATCGGGATCGATGGACGCGATATCGCCGGTACAGAACCAGCCTTCGCCGTCAAAGGCCGGCTTCGACGCTTCCGTGTTTTCGTAATAGCCGGACGTCACCGTGTTGCCGCGCACATGGAGATGCCCGGGTGTCTTGCCGTCATGCGGGAGACGGTTGCCGGCGTCGTCGACGATTTTCATCTCGACGCCGAATATCCGGCGGCCCTGCGACTGTTTGCGGTCAATGCGCTTTTCAAGGGGAAGGCCGGCAAGATCCGGCGATAGGTTGCACTGGGTTCCAAGCGGGCTCATCTCGGTCATGCCCCAGGCATGGCAGACATTGATCCCTTTCGTCTCGAAAGCCTCGATCAGCGAGCGCGGGGCGGCGGACCCGCCGATTACAACGTCGCCGAAACCTTCCGGCAAGCGGCCGCGCCGGTTGATTTCCGCCATCAGTCCGATCCAGACGGTCGGCACCCCCCAGGCGGAATAGACCCTCTCGCTGTCCATCAGTTCGAACAGGCTTTTGCCGTCCAGCGCCCCGCCCGGAAAGATCACGCTGGCGCCGGAAAGCGGCGCGCCGTAGGGCAGGCCCCAGGCGTTGACATGAAACAGCGGCACCACGGGCAGGATCCGCCTGCCTTCCCTCAGAGCATCGGGAATGGTCACGCACATGCTGAGGGCATGCAGCACCGTGGAGCGGTGCGAATAGAGCGTACCCTTGGGATGGCCGGTCGTACCGGAGGTGTAACAGAGCCCCGCCGCCTGATCTTCCGGCAGATCCGGCCAGTCGATCTCTTCCGGCTGGCCTTCCAGAAGATCTTCGTAACACAGCACACCGTCCAGGGAGGTCTGCGGCATGTGGCCCGGATCGGCCATGATGACGATCCGAAGATTCTCCGGCAGTTGAGGGCGCAGCTTTTCCAGGAGCGGAACGAAGGTGAGATCGCAGAAAAGCAGGCTGTCTCCCGCATGATTGACGATATAAGTCATTTCCGCCGCCGCCAGGCGGGGATTGATCGTATGGCAGACCGCGCCGATACCGGAAATCGCGTAGTAGAGTTCAAAATGCCGGTAGCCGTTCCAGGCAAGCGTTGCGATCCTGTCGCCTTCCTTCACGCCAAGCTTCCTCAGCCCATGCGCGAGCCGGGCGATGCGTCTGGCCGTTTCCCGGTATGTGGTGCGGTGGATATCGCCTTCCGTGCGCACGGAGACGATTTCGCCCGAGGGATATTTTTCTGCCGCGAACGTGATCAGGTCCGCGATTTTCAGCGGACGGTGCATCATCATTCCCTTCATGTGTTTCCTCCCAGAACACGGCTAGCCCTTCAAAGGGTTAGCGGTAAACCGTAGCGCGGCTGACAAGGCGAGGAAAGGCCCCTTTCCGCGAAACCCTTTGACAGCGCAGCGGACTTGCGCCAAACCCTGCCGGATCCGATCCGCCGCAGAATGAAGAGACCGAGACCCCTTGATGACCCAGAAACTGGTCATTGCCGTTTGCACGGCGCAGCGGCCGAAAATGCTGCAGTCCTGCCTTGAAAGCCTCGACAATCTGAACCAGCCGGAAAACACCGAGCTGTCCATCGTCGTTGTCGAGAACGATCCGGAACCGCATTTTGCCGGCAAGGCCGCCGATGAGGTGAAAACCCGGCTGTCGCTGCCGGTGTTCTTCCATCATGAAAGGCGCAAGGGCATTCCCTTTGCCCGCAACACCGCCCTGGAGGCGGCGCTTGAGCACGATCCGGACTGGGTCGCGCTGATCGACGACGACGAGCGCGCCGAACCCGACTGGATCGAAAAGCTTCTGACGGCCTGCACCGAACATAATGCTGAAGTCGCCAACGGCCCCGTACGGCGGATCTATGAAAAGCCCGCGCCCCACTGGTGGAAATCCCAGCTTCTGAAATCCCGCCCAACCGGCACGGTGATCACCGAGGCCCCGACCAACAATATTCTGATGAGTGCCCGGATCGTCTCGAAGGACGGGCTGGGCCTGCGTTTCGACGAGCGGCTGACCTTCGGCAGCGAAGACATCGACTTCTTCCGCCGCACCCATGCGGCCGGCGCAAAGATGATCTGGGTGGACGACGCTTTCGTGGAAGAGGATATCCCCGCCTCCCGCGTCACCACCGGCAGGCTGTTGAGCCGCATGCACATGGCGGCGACATCGGGCGCCTTCAACATGGTGCTGCGCGAGGGCCGGCTGCAGTCGGCGCTGCATTTCATCCCCAAGAGCACACGGCGGATGGTCTTCGGCCTGCTGGCGACCGTCATCGGCTTCGTTGTGAGACCTTTCGCCCGCAAGCGGGGAGAGAAACTTTTTTATTACGGCCTGATCCGGCTGATGAAGGGTTCAGGCAACCTGCGCGGCCTCTTCGGCCGGGCGCATAATTACTACGATGTGATCGATGGCCACTGACGGCAAGCCCGGAAAACTCGCGCATATCCATCTGGGTGTCGACGGCGGCGCGGAACGTTTTTTCGTGCGCCTTTCAGCCGCCCTGGCGCGCCGGGGGGTCGAGCAGGTCGCCTTCGTCCGCAAGGACCGGCCCTGGCGGGACGAGCTGGCGCGGCATTGCGACGTCCGCGAGATCCGCTTCAGCCGCTCACATCTGAAGCGCCATTTCGTCCGCTGGAGCATTTCCCGGCAGATCCGCGCCTTCGGCGCCACCGCCACCCTGGGCTGGATGAGCCCGGCCAGCAAATGGATGCCGAAACCCGGCCCCTCGATGCGCACCTTCCTGCGTCTCGGCGATTGGCCGGACGGCTTTCACACCTACGGCAATGTCGAGGACCTGATCGGCAACACGCCGGAAATCATCCGGCAGGCGGTCGAGATGGGCTGGCCCGAGACCCGGGCACACGTGATCAGCAATTTCGTCGATCCGCTGCCGGAAGATCTCAAACCGGTGACACGCGCGAATTACAACACGCCGGAAGACGCCACCGTGCTGATTCACCTGGGCCGCTTTGTCGAGCGCAAGCGCTTCGATCTGGCCATCCATGCGGTGGCGCGCCTGCCGGAGCATGTGCACGCCTGGCTGATCGGTGACGGAGATCTTCTGGACGACATGAAGGCGCTCGCGAAAACCGAAGGTGTCGAAAGACGCGTTCATTTTCTCGGCTGGCAGCGCGATCCCGCGCCTTTTCTGAAGGCCGCCGACATTCTGCTGTGCCCGACCGACGCGGAGCCGCTCGGCAATGTCGTCCTGGAAGGCTGGAACGCAGGCCTGCCCGTTGTCGCAACAGCTTCCCCCGGCCCGAGCTGGCTGATAGAAGACGGAAAAACGGGGCTTTTGTCGCCGTGCGGGGATGCCGAGGAACTGGCCGCTTCCGTTCTCAGTATCCTGGAGGCGGGGAACCTTCGAAACGATCTTGCGGCGAACGCGCGCGCGTTTCTTCAAGAAAATTATTCCGAGGACGCCATCGTGGATTCGTACCTGAATTTATTCAGGCAGGGCGTTTCGCGCTAGCGGCCCAAGACCGACCGGCCCAGGGTACGGACCCAGGCCTTCACTTTGAAAAATAGTAGCTCTTGCCGATGCGCCTTACGATCGAAAAACCGTTCCCGGACAGATAATTGCAAAGATCCTCGATCTTGTCCGCGCCCACGACGTGCGGATGCATCTCTATGATGATCTTGTTTATCTTGCGCAGATTGCAGTTTCTGAGCAGATCGACCTCCGCCCCTTCGACATCCATGACAAGAGCCGAAGGGCCGTAGCTTTCAACCACTTCGGAAATCGCGTCGGCGGCAACCCGTGTCGCGCCGCCATGCTTGCGGTCGATCAGCGAGGATGACAGCACCCCTTCGTCAAAGAAGAATTCGACTTCGCCCGGCTTCGTCGCGAGAACCTTGTTGCGCAAATTCGGCCGCATGCCGTTGAGGGCATAGTTCTTTTCGATCACCGGCTTCATGGCCGGGTTGGGTTCGTAGGACAGGATGTTGTCCTGACCGCATATGCGGGCGCAGGCAATGCCGATAAAGCCGATCCCGGCCCCAACTTCCAGAACCCGGTCTGCCGGCATCAAGGCCTCGCGGACAAGAAGGAACTCCTGATGCTCGTAGTTTTTCTGGTAGAGCTGCTTGCGGATGCCCTTGGGAACGTCCTGCAGGTCAGCTGTCAGCGTAATACCGTGCAGCTTGATCGTTTTTGGCGCGAGTTTCCGCCTGATCTTGTAGGCGAGCCGACGTCCGAAATGTCCGAGCATGTGGGTCATTACCTGTTTCAAAGATTTTCAATGTCCGGGTCTTGGTCAGAGGCCGAAGAGTTTTCGGACCGCCAGCGTCTGAGGGCGTCGCTTTCGCGCATCAGACCACAGCCGATAAGGGATTGATCGCCGGAAAACAAGGCACTGCCGGAATAATGCAGCCCTTCGGTGAGCAACCTGCTCATCTGGGCGTTGTAGTCGAGATAATGCCCGGCATTGTCGGTGTGCTGCTTGCGCTCCAGGGCTTCTGAAACCTTGCTTTCGAAGTCGTCGAGATACTTGAAGTGCAACAGGGCGCCCCAATCGGGGGCTACCGCGATCTGTCTGTCGATGCCGTGGACGCCGCCGGAGAACCTGTAACCTTTCTCCCATTTGAGCAGAGGGATCTTGCTCTGTACGGCCGCCGGGCTCGGGAGAGCGTTCTTGACCGGCTTGAACAGCAGGTGGTCGAGCTTCCTGCCTGCCCCTCCTTGAGGCGCGGTGGCGCGAAGCGAGAAGAACGTCGACAGCAGCAGCTTGTCGAGAAGGGTCTTCGGCCGTTTGGCGGCCTGATGGAACAGCCGCTCGCGCGTGCCGCCGAAGACGTGCCTTTCAGGCGTCCTGTAGCGCTTGGCGTGACTGCCCTTCAGCGGATTGTAACGGTAACCCTCGGCATCGAACCAGGGGCATGTTTTCAGGAAACTCTCGCCCGCCCGGTAGGAAAGCTCCTTCAGCGGGCCTTGCGGATACATGTCCACCATCGGACAGAAGAGCGCCCTGTAGCCGCCTTCATCCAGATAGGCCGCGAGACTTCCGACCGGAAGATCCGGCCATCCCGGATAGACGAAAAGCTCGTCCACATCGGGAAATAGAACCCAGCGATCCTCAAGGTACCGGTCGCAGAGCAATTGCCGCCATTCGGACTTGTGGTCCTTGTAGGGCTTTTCCGTCGGGATGACGCTGACATCGGACTGGTTCGCCAGCAAAACGCCCGTTCCGTCCGTTGAATTGTTGTCGATGACGATGAAATGACGAACGCCCAGCGCCCGGTAGTGCTCCAGGAAATACGGAAACCGGAGCGCTTCGTTGTAGGCGAGGATCACGGCGATCACGCCATCCGCGGGCAGCTTCAAACTGTCCGCGATCGGCGTGCCGAACGCTTCCATCAACCGGTCGCTGATCTGGTTCACCACCGTCCTGCCTTCACCTGGTTTCAAGTGTCTGAAAAATACGTGTTCTTCGACGCCGGTGTGTCGAAATCGAATCCGAAGCGATCGATATCCGCCGCGTACCAGTCGGCGACGATGCGGATCGTGCGGGGGTTATAGATGTCCCGGTAGTCCGCGCGGGAGGCCTTGCTGATGTTGCGTCTCTCCAGCTCGCTTTCGAAGTTCAAATAGTCTTTCAGTTCCACGCCGAGCCGCTCCTGCCGCAGGACATCGACGGCAACTTCATTGCGCTCGTCCAGCACATAGTCCTCCTGCGGATACCAGCCTCCGACCGCACGGTGCCAGAAATACGGCTCAGCGCCCCATTGGTGGCGCTCCTCCAGAAATGTTTCGAATTCATCTTTCGAAAACTCCGGCGCCACGCCGGAATATTCCCGCGTCTGCAGCGCGAACTTGAACCTTGAAACTGTGCGAGACCACGGATTACGCACAATTGCAAAGGCTTTCGTTGCCCTGCGGACCGAAAGATCGACATCCCTCAACCTGGCGTGTTCGTATCCCGGGTTGGCGCCTTTTTGCTCCATGTGGCTCTTGAGCCCATCCGCATAGGCCTTGCTCTTGAGACGCCTGCGGTTGGCGAGCACCAGTTTTCCCTGGAGCTGGGGAGCTTCGCGAATGGCCATCCCGCCATTTTTGGGAATATGGATGAAGAGGTGTTTCCTGGGCGTCAGCCCCAGCCGCGCGGGTGCGAACTTGAGAAAATTCCTGAGCTGATATTCGTCCATGCTTTCCGTGCTACCACTTGGCCCCGCCTGCCGGAACGCGACTGCAAATCCGGAACACTTTAACTCGAGGATCTCATCGCGGCGGCCGACCCGGTGGTGCCTTATCGGAAAGCGCAGAGCCTGTCCAATTTTCAAGCGGGAAGCCGGGTCAGCTCGGCCGCGCTATTTCGCGTTTCGTTGACCGCACAAGTCAGCGAGTCTAATTAACAGCACGCTTTTCCTGAATCGGGATCGCTGCGGCTGTATCGCCAGACGACGAATTACGGATGGAACCGTTGAGCAAACCCAAAGTCCTAGTCCTGTTTCCCATCTATAATGGCGAAAAAACCATGCGGGAAAGCCTCGATTGCATCGCCAATCAGGACTTCACGGACTTCCGGGCAGTCATCGTCGATAACAAGTCGACGGACGGAACCGCGGAGATTGCGCGGGCCTATTGCGAAAAGGATCCCCGCTTCGAGGTGCTGACGCAGGACGAGCATCTTTCCGCGGTGGACAATTTCATTTTCTGCATGAAATACGGCAAGGAGCACGCGGATTATTTCTGCCTGCGTGCCTGCGACGACCTGTCGAGCGCGAACTTCCTGTCCGAGCTGGTGAAAGCGCTGGATGACAATCCGGACAAGCTGCTTGCGGCGACGACAGTCAGAAGGGTCAATGGAGACGTCGAACGCGTTCTGCGGCCCGACCCGATCATTTTCGGATATACCGAGTCACTCGCTGGAGGCGTTGTGCCGCGCAGCCTCGCCTATCCTTCGGAATGGTGCTACGGGCTCTGCCGTGCCGAGGGCGGCGCGGATATACTCATCCGGCGCTGGAGTGAATATCCGCATGCCTGGTGCGTCGCATCCTATGTGGTTGCGGAATTCGTGATGCGCGATCTGGCTGTCTGGGCCGAGGATGCCGAGTTCATCTTTGTCGAAGGCTCGGGATCGTTCGAAAAATACGGCGCGAAAACCTTCCTTGGCAAACTGCAGCAGCGGCTGAACTACACGATTGGCTGCTACAAGGTCGTCCACAAGCTGCCGGGCGTCTCGCTGCGCACCCGGATAAAACTGTTCCGGAGGCTCTGGCGCGACTCGAGGATAAAGACCCGCTACGATCTGGAAGATCATTTTCTGAAAGCCATGAGACTCAGAAAGTAAGCCAAACCTGTTTGCAGCCGGTCCCGACCTTGATAGATACGTCGCAAACAATAACCGGGCCGGCGTGCTTATTTCAGTCCTTTGACGGTGTATAAAAATGAAAGCAGTTATTCTGGCCGGTGGATTGGGAACCCGCATCAGCGAGGAATCGCATCTCAAACCCAAACCCATGATCGAGATCGGCGGACGGCCCATTCTCTGGCACATCATGAAGATCTACGCGGCCAACGGGATCACCGAATTCGTCATCTGCTGCGGCTACAAGGGCTATGTGATCAAGGAGTATTTCGCCAACTACTTCCTGCATATGTCGGACGTCACCTTCCACATGGACGAGAACCGCATGGAAGTGCATCGCCGTCAGGCGGAACCCTGGAAGGTCACGCTGGTCGATACCGGCGAAAGCACGATGACGGGCGGGCGCATCAAGCGGGTGGCGGATTATATCGATGACACGTTCTGCCTCACCTACGGGGACGGCGTCGCCGATATCCGGGTCGACCGGCTGGTCGCGCAACACAAGACCAGCGGCCTTGAGGCGACCGTGACCGCCATTCAGCCGCCGGGACGCTACGGATCTCTGGAAATATCGGATGGCCGTGTGGTCAACTTCCTTGAAAAGCCCCTTGGCGACGGCCAGTGGATCAATGGTGGCTATTTTGTCTGCGAGCCTTCCGTTCTCTCGCGTATCGACGACGACGACACCCCCTGGGAGGCGAGCCCTCTGGAAAGTCTTGCGAAAGACGGCCAACTGGGCGTCTTCCGTCACGACGGCTACTGGGCCGCCATGGACACGCTCAGGGACAAGAACCAGCTTGAAAAGCTGTGGCAGTCCGGAACAGCGCCCTGGAAGATCTGGTAGATGGCGATGAGCTTCTGGCAAGACAGAAAAGTTCTCCTGACCGGGCATACGGGTTTCAAGGGAGCCTGGCTGAGCGAACTGCTGGTCGGACGGGGCGCCGAGGTTTCCGGCATCGCGCTTCCCCCGGAAGGAGAAAGCAGCCTTTACGCCGATCTGAAACTTGACACCCGGATGAGAAGCACCCTTCTCGACATCCGCGATGCGGATGCGTTGCGGAAGGAAGTCGCCGCGATTGCCCCGGACATCGTTCTCCATCTTGCCGCCCAATCCCTGGTCCGGCGCTCCTACAAGGATCCAGTCGGCAACTGGGCGACCAATGTCATGGGCACCGTCCATCTTCTGGACGCGCTGCACAGGCTTGACCGGCAGGTGACGGCCATCGTCGTGACCACCGACAAGGTCTACGAAAATCACGAATGGGCGTATGCCTACCGGGAGAACGACCCTCTGGGCGGTTACGATCCCTATTCGGCCTCCAAGGCGGCCGCCGAACTCGTGTCCTCAAGCTGGCGCCGGTCCTTCGGCGGCGCTGGTTTGAAGATCGCGACGGCCCGGGCTGGCAATGTCATCGGTGGCGGAGACTGGGCGGAGGATCGTCTGGTTCCGGATATCATCCGGTCCTTGCAAGCCGGAAAGCCGGCGGAAATCCGCAATCCCGCCTCAATCCGTCCCTGGCAGCATGTTCTCGATCCGCTTGAAGGCTATCTCACGCTGGCCGAGCGCGTGCACTTGGCGGCGGATGCGCGGTTCCAGAGCGGCTATAATTTCGGCCCCGAACTGGCCGATGTCTTTTCCGTCCGGGACCTGGCCGATACCATCCTGAAGCACTGGCCCGGAGACTGGACCGGCGCGTCGGAAACCGGTGCCGTCCACGAGGCCGGACGCCTGTCGCTGTCGATCGACAAGGCGCGCTGCGACCTCGGCTGGGCACCTGTCTGGCGGTTCGCGGACGCGATTGAAAAAACAGTTACCTGGTACCGCCAGGTCGCGGAAGGCGCCGATCCGCTTCAGGTTACCCGCGACCAGATCGCCGCGTTCGAGGCCGACAGATGAAGTTCACGCCGCTTACCCTTGACGGCGCTTATCGCGTCGACCTGGAGCGCAGGGGCGACAGCCGGGGGTTTTTCGCGCGATTGTTCTGCCGCGATGAGTTCCGCCAGCTCGGCCTGTCCGAGGCCTGGTCCCAGTGCAACGTGTCCTATAGCGCGGAAAAAGGCACCCTGCGCGGCATGCATTTTCAGCGGCCGCCGAAAGCGGACGCCAAGCTGGTGAAATGCATGCGCGGCACTGTCTTCGACGTGATCGTCGATCTTCGCAGGGGATCGGAGACCTTCGGGCAATGGGCTTCGGTGACGCTCACGGCCAATGGCGGAGAGATGATCTACATCCCCGCCGGGTTCGCGCATGGCTTCCAGACGCTGACGCCAGATGCGGAGCTGCTTTATTTCCACTCCGACAGCTACAGCCCCGAACATGAAGGCGGATTGCATCACGCAGATCCGGACGTCGCCATCGCCTGGCCTCTGGAAATCGGCACGCTTTCCGAACGTGACCGAACCCTGCCGCCCCTGAAGAATGTGGACCCGATTTAATGAGCCAGACCTGCCGTCATTGCGGACGCGACCTGACCCGGCAATTCCTCGACCTCGGCTATGCACCGCCGTCGAACGCCTATCTTGCGGAAGAGGATCTCTCGGCTCCGGAACTGACCTATCCGCTGCGCCTGATGGTCTGCGACGGATGTTTTCTGGTGCAGACACAGGACTATACCGACGCCGGCAGCCTGTTCGACAAGGACTATGCCTATTTCTCGTCGACATCGAAAAGCTGGCTGGTGCACGCGGCCGACTATTGCCGCAAGATTACCGCGCGGCTGGGCCTCGACGACAACAGCTTCGTGGTTGAGACCGCCTCGAATGACGGCTATCTCCTGAAGAATTTCGTCGCGGCCGGAATCCCCTGTCTCGGCATCGAGCCGACAGATTCCACTGCCGCGGCGGCGGAAGCTCTCGGCGTTCCGGTGATGCGCGAATTCTTCGGTGCGGCTCTGGCAGAAGAGCTCGCGGCTTCCGGAAAGCAGGCCGATCTCATTATCGGCAACAATGTCTATGCCCATGTCCCGGATATCAATGATTTCACACTTGGCCTCGCCCGGCTGCTGAAACCTTCCGGTGTCGTGACACTGGAATTTCCGCATCTCATGCGCCTGGTGGAGTTCTGCCAGTTCGACACGGTCTATCACGAGCATTTCTCCTATCTGGCCCTAGGAACCGTCTCCCGCATCTTTGCCACCGCGGGCCTCAGGGTCTTCGATGTCGAGGAGTTACCGACCCACGGCGGCAGCCTGAGGGTCTATGGTTGCCTCGAGGACGCCCCGCATGCGGAAAGCGGCGCGGTTGCGAACCTGCTGTCGGAAGAAAGGCGGCGGGGCATGGAGACACCGGAATTCTACGCCTCTTTCCAGCAGCGCGCGGAACAGGTGAAAAACGGGTTCCTGGGTTTTCTGCTGGACGCCAAACGGGACGGCAGGACCGTGGCCGGTTACGGAGCGGCCGCCAAAGGCAACACGCTTTTGAACTTTGCGGGCGTCAGACCTGATCTGCTGCCCTTCGTCTGCGACGGGGCACCGGCAAAACAGGGAAAGTTCCTGCCGGGCAGCCACATTCCGGTCCTGCCGCCGGAGGCGCTGAAAGACCGGCGGCCGGACTATCTGATCATACTGCCGTGGAACATCGCGGAGGAAATCAGAAAGCAGAACGCGGATCTCGCCGTATCCGGCACCAGGTTCGTCACCTTCATTCCCGAAGTGCGGGTGCTTGAAGGCAGCCCCTGACGCACCGGTTCGCGGCAAACGCGCCTTTGACAGGGCGCGGACTTCCGGCATGCTGCTGCGACAGACACAGACCTCCTGAAAGAAGCTTGCGACACCGTTCCATGACCCTAGAGATCGACCCGACAGCCCGAATATCGAAACTGGCCGATATCGAAGACAGCGTGCGCGGCTCGGTCATACGGATCGGCGCCCGTTCCACAGTTGACAGTTTCGTGAAGATCAAACCAGCCGGAGGCTCCGGCGACGTCGAGATCGGCGAGAATGTCACCCTCAATTCCGGCTGTGTGATTTATACCGGCCATGGCCTCAAGATCGGCGACAATGTCGCCATCGCGGCCAACTGCACGTTCGCACCGGTCAATCATGCCTTTGCGGACCGCAGCCGGCTGATTGTCGAGCAGGGCTTTCAGCCGAGCCGTGGCGGCATCACGATCGGCGACGACGTGTGGATCGGTGCGAACTGCGTCTTTCTCGACGGCGCGGTCGTCAACAGCGGATGTGTCATTGGGGCGGGAACCGTCGTCAGGGGCACCGTTGCGGCCTATACGATCGTTACCGGCAATCCGATGCGCACAATCGGAACGAGGACATGAAGGCCACTGTTTTAGGCGCGAGCGGATTCATCGGCCGAAATATCGTCCGGCATCTTCGGGGGAAGAGCTATGACGTGACAATGCCGGGACGGGCGGAGCTGGCAACGCTCACAGGCGATCTGGGCCATGTCTTTTACTGCATCGGCATGACCGGCAATTTCAGGAAATACCCTCTCGCAACGGTGGAGGCCCACGCGGGTCTTCTGGCAAGGCTGCTGGAAACGACGTCGTTTGAGTCGTTCCTTTATTTTTCGAGCACCCGGATCTACGGCCAGGCCAGCGGATGCGAAGAGACCGCGGAAGACGCCCCGATCGGCGTGACGCCGTCGGCCGATACGACCTATGACCTTTCGAAAATGCTGGGCGAGGCACTTTGCCTTGCCACGCCGGGGGTTCGCGTTGTCCGTCTGTCGAATGTCTACGGACCGGACCAGAGCAAAAGCACTTTCCTCGGATCCCTTCTGCGGGATCTTGTAACGGCGGGACGTGCGGAGATTCTGGAATCCGCCGGATCTTCAAAGGACTATGTTTCCGTCGAAGACGTCGTGGCGATGGCCGAGAGGATCGCGCAATCGGGCCGGCAGCGGATCTACAATATCGCCAGCGGCACGCAGACCCGTCACGGCGACATTGCCCGCACACTCAAGCAGGAAGGCTATTCCTGCTCCTTCCGGCACGGCGGCGAATGCAGAGCCTTTCCCGCGATCAACATCGCCAGACTTCAGAGCGAGTTTGATTTCTCGCCAAGAAAACTCATCGAGGACCTGCCTTCGCTGCTGCGCGCGGCGGGCAACGGCCCGACCTATTCAGGAGTTGAACAATGAACAACGACAACAATCCGGTCACAGAATTCGAGAGCGAGCGGGAAAACCGGATTTCCGGCTATGCCGGACAGGAAGAGTGGAAGACCCTTTCCCGCGACTGGATGAAGACCGCCTTCGACGAAAAATACATGTACAATTTCGCCTGGGGCGGGCGGCCAATCATACAGCTTCCGACGGACATGGTCGTCTTCCAGGAAATCGTCTGGGCGACAAAACCGGATCTGATCATCGAGACAGGGATCGCACATGGCGGTTCGCTGATCATGAGTGCCTCGCTGCTGGCGATGCTGGATTATTGCGAGGCGGTTGAAACCGGTGGTGTCGTCGATCCCAAAGCCGCCAAAAGGCGCGTACTCGGGATTGATATCGACATCAGGCCGCATAACAGGGAAGCGATCGAGGCACATCCCATGTCGTCCAAGATCGACATGTTCGAAGGATCCTCCATTGAAGACGCGATGATCCAGCGGGTGGCCAAATATGCCGGAGACTACGAGCGCGTCCTGGTGTGCCTCGACAGCAATCACACCCATGAGCATGTGCTGGCCGAAATGAATGCCTATGCCGGACTGGCCACGAAAGACAGCTATTGTCTCGTCTTCGATACGGTGATCGAGGATCTGCCGGCAGGGACTTTTCCGGACCGGCCGTGGGCGCCGGGCAACAATGCCAAGACAGCCGTTCACGAATTCCTGAAATCGCATCCGGAATTTTCAATCGACCAGAGCATCAACAACAAGCTGCTGATCTCGGCGGCTCCCGACGGCTGGCTGAAACGGGTGAAATAGACGGGCGAAACAGACAGAGGGATCCGCGTCAGCGCCGCAGGTCGATCTGGTGGTGCCTGATGCCGATTTCCCAGGACTGGCCGTTCATCGGCTCGCCGTCCAGGTTGAACTGCACGCTTTCCTGGGTCTGGATGGTCAGTTTGCGCACCTTCTTTTGAATAAGGGCGTTGTTCAGGCCCTCCGCGCCGCTGTCCAGCAACATGGTCAGCAGGTCGATCGCCCGGCCCGAGGTGGGGAACGGCAGGATGGTCAGGTCCAGGAAGCCGTCGTCGAGCTTGGCGCGGGGACACAGCCGGATGCCGCCGCCCGCACGCTGGCCATTGCCGACGGCCAGCGCCAGGAAAGCGCCTTCCCAGGTGAAATCCTCAGTCTCGATCCGGGCTTCACAGGCCGCCAGTTCGGAAAAGCGCTGCAGGCCGGTGAACAGATAGGCGGCCCCACCCAGAACCTTCTTGAGACTCGGATCGGTCTCTGATGTGACGCGTGTCCCAAAACCGCCGGTGGCCATATTGACGAACACGCAGCCGTTCACCTCGCCGATATCCGTCGGCTTGGCGTCCGCACGCGCGGCAAAGCGCAGGCAGGACAGAATGTCGTCGGCATCCAGATCTATCTGGCCGGCGAAATCATTGGCCGTGCCGAGGGGAAGCACCGCAAAGGCGAAGGGCGGTTTTTCGCCCTCGCCCAATTCATGCAGCGTCGCATCCACCACCTCGTTCAAGGTGCCGTCGCCGCCACCGCTCACAAGCGTGTCGATCCGCTCGCTTGCGTGATCGCGCAACGCCTCCCTGACAAGACGGGGAATGTCCCCCGGCTCATAGGTCGTCCGCACGGACACTTCGTGTCCCATGGACCGCACCGCATCGACGGCCTCACGCACATCGTTCCGGCCCGCCGACTTGCCGTTGAGGATCAGGCGCAAATGCTGCTTGTCCAATTGCTTCTCCCTGGAAAGTCCCGTGCTCGGATGAACAGCGGACGTTCTACCACTTTCAAATCGCTCAACCCGGCAGCATGGCTTCGCGGCCTGCCCGGGCCGTTCTGGCTTCTTCCATCAGCCACTTTCGGAAGGCCGCCACCACGGGCCGGATGGTCCGTCCCTCCGGATAAACGAAATAATAGGCCGTCTGCTGATCCAGCGACAGATCAAACAGACGCACCAGACGTCCCGAGGCCAGTTCGGTTTCGACAAAGAACCTCGGGATCAGCGCCGCGCCGGCGTGATGGATGGCCGCTTCGGAGATCATGACAAACTGCTCAAACCGCGCTCCCTGGAATGCCGTGTCCGTTTCAACACCCGCCAGATCGAACCATTGCCGCCAGGCGAGCGGCCGGGTTGCCAACTGCAGGCGCGGAACGCGCGCCAGATCGGCCGGCGCCCGGATCTCGTGCCTGTCGCGGAAAGCGCGCGAGGATACTGGAATAACCTCTTCGTCGAACAATCGTTCCGCGATGGCTCCGGCCCAGACCGGATCGCCGTGATGAATGGCCCCGTCGAACGGCTCCTCCTCGAAATCGAAGGGCTGCAGACGGACACTCAGGTTCAGGCCCGCATCCGGATGGCGGCGGGCGAAATCCGCCAGGCGCGGCGCCAGCCAACGGGTCCCGAACGTCGGCAGGACGGCCAGGTTCAGAACATCGGCGCTACCGGCATAAGACATCACCTGCCGTGTCGCGGCGGTCATCTGCTCCAGCGCGCCGCGGATGTCATGCAGATAGATCCGGCCGGCATCGGTCAGGACGATGCGCTGGCGCACACGGCGGAACAGCTCAACGCCGAGCCGGTCCTCCAGATGGCGGACCTGTTTGGACACCGCCCCTTGCGTCAGATGAAGTTCCTCCGCCGCGCGGGTGAAACTCAAGTGCCGGGCAGCGCACTCGAAAGCGATCAGGGTGTCCGCCGGCGGGACGAAGGCGCGTCGCACGAATTCTCCTCCACTTCATTCCATTTTGTCATGAATGATGGAGCAGCTTTCGCTTTTCCGCAATTGAAATTGCGGCAAGATTGGAGAATACAGAATGACCCAGGCTGGTGACAGGCCGACAGACATGGGCTGAAGCGACGGGCCCGGGAGAGAACTCATGAACGCTCCGGCACATATAGAATCCTCGCCCTCCGGCGGCGGAACATTCGACTGGCAGGATCCGTTCCACCTGCGCGACCAGCTCAAGGAAGACGAACAGCTCATCCAGGACACCGCCCGGGCCTATGCGCAGGAAAAGCTGCAGCCGCGCGTTGTCGAGGCCTACAGGGAAGAGAAGACCGACCGGTCGATCTTCAACGAAATGGGCGCGCTCGGCCTGCTGGGCGTCACCCTGCCGGAGGATTACGGCTGTGCGGGCGCCTCCTATGTCGCCTATGGCGTGGTTGCCCGTGAAATCGAACGCGTCGACAGCGGCTACCGCTCGATGATGAGTGTGCAGTCCTCGCTGGTCATGTATCCGATATATGCTTACGGGTCGGAGGAACAGCGTCAGAAATTCCTGCCCAAACTGGCCTCCGGCGAATTCGTCGGCTGTTTCGGCCTGACCGAACCGGACGCGGGCTCCGACCCGGCCGGGATGCGTACCCGCGCGGAGAGAATCGACGGCGGCTACAGGCTGACCGGTTCGAAAATGTGGATCTCCAATTCGCCGATCGCAGATGTCTTCGTGGTCTGGGCGAAGTCTGAAGCCCATGACGGCGCCATTCGCGGCTTCGTGCTGGAGAAGGGCACGAAGGGCCTCAGCGCACCGAAGATCGGCGGCAAGCTTTCTCTGCGCGCCTCGATCACCGGCGAAATCGTCATGGACCGCGTCGAGGTCGGCGAGGACGCGCTGCTGCCGAATGTCTCCGGCCTCAAGGGGCCGTTCGGCTGCCTCAACCGCGCCCGCTACGGCATTGCCTGGGGTTCGATGGGTGCGGCGGAGGATTGCTGGATGCGGGCCCGCCAGTATGGCCTCGACCGCGAACAATTCGGGCGCCCGCTGGCGCAGACGCAGCTTTTCCAGAAAAAGCTCGCCGACATGCAGACCGAGATCACGCTCGGGCTTCAGGCCGCCCTGCGGGTCGGCCAGCTCTTCGACGCCGGTCAGGCCTCGCCGGAAATGATCTCGCTGATCAAGCGCAACAATTGCGGCAAGGCGCTGGATATCGCCCGCCAGGCGCGCGACATGCATGGCGGCAACGGCATCCAGGAGGAATATCATGTCATGCGCCACTCCCAGAACCTGGAAACGGTCAACACCTATGAAGGCACGCATGACGTTCATGCGCTGATCCTCGGGCGCGCCCAGACCGGCCTGCAGGCTTTCTTCTGATCGGGCTTCCGATCCGGAAAACCCGGCGGACGGGCCAGGTTCCCGTCCGCCCCACCTTTTCAGCGTTGTCCTGAACGCGGGATGCCCACGGAGGCTGCATGGCAGAGCGGACTGCGGATGTCGTCGTCATTGGCGGAGCCGTCATGGGCTCCTCCGTTGCCTGCCACCTTGCCGGGCGCGATGATTTCACCGGCCGCATAATCGTCGTTGAAGCCGATCCAGCCTATGAGACCTGCGCCTCCGCCCGGTCCGCGGCGTCCATCCGGCAGCAGTTCTCCACGGCAATTAATATCGAAATCTCGCTGTATGGCATCCGTTTCCTGAGGGAGATCGGCTCGACGCTCGAGGTGAACGCGGAGCGCCCTGCAATCGACCTGCACGAGGGCGGCTATCTGTTCCTGGCAACGCCGGAGAAAATCCGCATCCTTGAAGAGAACCACCGGCTGCAGCAGGACCTCGGTGCGGATATCGGTTTTTACGATCCAGCCGGGCTCAAGCGGAAATTCCCGTGGCTGGAAGTCTCCGACCTTGCCGCCGGCTGTCACGGACTGACCGGGGAAGGCTGGTTCGACGGCTACGGCCTGATGCAGGCCTTCCGGAAGAAGGCGCGCGCCCTCGGAGCAGAATATGTCGCGGCGCAAGCCTCGGTGGAAGCCGGCGGGGCCGGGGGCTGGCGCATAAGGTTGTCGAACGGAGAAACCCTATCGGCTCCGGTGGTCGTGAATTGCGCCGGGGCGTCGGGCGGCGCGGAGATCTGCAGACAGGCGGGACTGAAGGTTCCGGTCGTACCGCGCAAACGCTGCGTCTTCACCTTCGACTGCCGCGAGAAGCTGGAAAATTTCCCGCTGCTGATCGACCCGTCCGGCACCTATGTGCGTCCGGAAGGAACGGGCTATATCTGCGGGTCGGCTCCACCCGCAGACCGGGATCCGGACTGTTCCGATTTCGAGGTCGACCATGTCCTGTTCGAAGAGCATATCTGGCCTGTTCTTGCCGCGCGGGTCCCCGCTTTCGAGGCCATCCGTCCAGGCCCGGCCTGGGCGGGCAGCTATGACATGAACCTCTTCGACCACAATGCCTTCATCGGTGCGGTACCTGGCCTGGGGGGCTTTTATCTGGCGCTTGGATTTTCCGGTCACGGATTGCAGCAGTCACCGGCCGTCGGCCGGGGTCTGGCGGAACTTATCGCGACCGGCGGCTACCAGAGCCTGGATCTGTCGCCCCTGTCAATCGAGCGGCTTGCGGCGCGAAGGCCGATCATTGAAAGAAATGTCGTCTGATCACTAGGGTCTGGGGACAATTAGGTTTGGGTCGCGGCGCGAGCCGGATTTCGGTATCCGAACAGGAGGAAAGTCCGCAGTGGTGCCGCCCACCACAAGGACTTTCCGACGCAGTCGGGACCGAAATCCGCCGCGTCTCGAAGAGATTTGCGCTTTATTCAGCGACAAGAAGCGGTGTAACCGGACCTTCGTTCACATCCGCGAGCCGCAGGCCGGCAACCTTCGGCAGCGTCATGGGATCGACGGGTATGATCTCCGCCTTGCGGTCCGCAGGGACGCCGCTCGCGCCGGCCTCATGCTGAACGGTCTTCTCCGGCCCACCGGTATCCAGCGCCGTGTCCGGAGCCATTTCCGGCCGCAAGGACGCAGGCGTCGCACCGGCCGTTCCCGGACGCCCGGTCCAGTCGACAACGCCGGACATCGTTTCCGCGAGAACCGCGCTCAATCGGGCTATCCTAGTCTTGTCCGGCTCGAAAGGCGGGGATTCATGGCGCAGATAGGCCCGCTGCGCCAGAAGCAGGGTCACCACATGAATGCCCCGGTCCGGCCGGCCGTAAGAGCGTTCGATAAAGCCGCCACCGGCAAATCCGTCCACACCGACAGAATAGTCCTCAAGCCCCCTGAAGGTGCCGACAAGCTGATTGCGGAGGTCCGGATCGCAGGACGTTCCGTGGGCGCTGCCGATGCTGATCAGGGGCAATCCCGTGTCCGTCACGCCCTTGATGTGGGAGCGCATGGACTGGCAGTTGATGATGACGATCTTGCGGTGTTTGCGCAGCAGCCGGTCGATCTGTTTGCGCAAGGCCCGGTGAAACGGCATGCAAAACAGCAGCGAGCGCTGTTCGATCTCCGTCGGGCCGGGTTCCTCGCCTGGCTGGTAGATCCTCTTGCCGTCGAGAGTGGTGACAGGGCACAGGGCAACCGCCGGGTCCCGAGCCGCGCTGACCGGCGTCTGGGGATCCTTGTCGACGTCAATGACATACCGGGAAATCGAGGAGCGCAGCAGCGTCGCATCCAGATCCTTGTGAAACCCGAAGACGCGCTCGAGCCGCCAGGACAAATCGGTCTGGAGCCGCCCCGTTGCGTTCAGCCGGTTGAGCACAGCATTCGGGATTTCTGTCCCGCTGTGAGGCAGGCACAGAATGAGCGGACTTTGTCCTTCTTCAACCAGGATCATGTTACGACGCCTAACCGACGATAGCGATTGACGGCTAACTTGGCGAAATTACTTAACGGAAACAAGACATTTTCTGATTCTTTGAGTGACACAACAATGCATACTGTAATCGATAAGGATAATTTTTACCATATAAATCAACACACTATCGAAATTAACCCTAGGCTGCAATCGCGCCTGCAACCACCGATTTTTCTGCCGCAACGTTAATTATTGTCCCGGCCACCGCAGTGTCGGAGACGGCGGGCGACCCGCCAATGCCGGAGAATTCACCTTCCCTGCTTGACGGAAATGGCATAGCAGGCAATTTTCCGGTTGAACCCCTCTTGCGGCAGGCAGTGCCGAACCATCCTTCCAGCCCCAGATACGCACTTTGAACAAGGAACCCGCCATGTCCCTTCGCAATGGCAAAGAGTTTTTGATGATTCCGGGGCCGACCAATGTCCCCGACGAAGTCCTCAGGGCGATGCACCGGCCCGCTGTCGACATTTACGAGGGGCCGCTTCTCGAAACCACCGATTTTTGCATCGGCAGCCTCAGGCGGCTGTTTCGCACGGAAGGCAAAACCTACATCTACGCAGCGAACGGCCACGGCGCCTGGGACGCGGCGCTGTGCAACACGTTGAAACGGGGTGACAGGATCCTGGTGCTGGAATCGGGCCGCTTCGCGCTCGGCTGGGGCGAGGCCGGCGGCATCGCCGGTCTCAACGTCGAGGTCCTGCCCGGCCAATGGGACAAGGGTGTCGACCCCGCCCGCCTGGAAGCGCGGCTCAAACAGGACACCGCCCACGAGATTGCCGCGATCCTCGTCGTCCAGGTCGACACGGCGTCCGGTGTCTGGAACGATATCGCCGCGCTTCGCAAGGCGATCGACGCCGCCGGTCATCCGGCACTCTACATGGTCGACACGATCGCATCGCTCGGCTGCATGCCCTTTGAGATGGATGCATGGGGTGTCGACGTCGCCCTGACCGGCTCGCAGAAGGGGCTGATGTGCCCTCCCGGTCTTTCCTTCGTCGCGGCAGGACCCAAGGCCGACAAGGCCCATGAAACCGCCGACCTGAGAACCAATTACACCGACTGGACCTTCCGTCAGGGCCCCGAGCATTACCAGAAATACTGCGGCACGCCTCCCGAGCACCTGCTGTTCGCCTTTCGCAGGGCGCTGGAACTGCTGTTCGAGGAAGGACTGGAGAAGGTCTGGCACCGGCACGCGCTGCTGGCCGAAGCCACCCGCCGGGCCGTGGCCGAGTGGTCCCGGGACGGCGCTATTCACTTCAGCATCAGCGAACCGCATGCCCGCTCCAACAGCGTAAGCGTGGTGCGCATCGACCAGGGCGACGTCGCGGCGCTGCGCAGCTTCACAAAGGAAGTCTGCGGCGTCACCATCGGCGGCACCATCGGCGAATTGTCCGGCAAGGGCATCCGGATCGCCCATATGGGCCATGTGAACGCGGTCATGCTGCTCGGCACGCTTGCCGCCATCGAACTCGGGCTGACCAAGCTGCACATCCCGCATGGCCGGGGCGGCGTTCAGGCCGCCATGGATTACCTGGCAGAAGCCGTTTGACAACAAACGGAACGCCTAACCGTGCTAGAAGGGCATGTCCCTTGAACCCGGGTGAGACATGACTGTACTGCTGAACCTGGCCGGCGCGCTCGGACTGTTCCTTTATGGAATGAAGGTCATGAGCGACGCCTTGTCGGAGCTTGCGGGCCGGGGCCTCAGGACCACACTCGGCGAACTGACCTCCAACCGCTTCAAGGCGCTCTCCATCGGCGTCTTCATCACCTGCGTCATCCAGTCCTCGTCGGCGACGACCGTGATGGTCGTCAGCTTCGTCAATGCGGGACTGCTGCCGCTGACGGGGGCGATCCCGGTCATCATGGGCGCCAACATCGGCACCACCTTCACCGCCTGGCTGATCGCCCTTCTGGGCTTCGGTGTGTCCATGACCGCCATTGCCATCCCGCTGATGGCGCTTGGCTTCGCGCTGTTTTCAACGCCGGCCGGCCAGGCGCGCAAATGGGGCGGCATCATCATCGGCTTCGGCCTGCTGTTCATCGGCCTTGAATTCATGAAGGACGCGGTGCCGGATCTGCAGAACAATCCCGCCGTCTATGCGTTCATCGAAACCGTCTCCGGCTACGGCTTCTTCTCGACGCTGCTGTTTCTCCTGATCGGAACGGCACTGACCGTCGGTCTTCAATCCTCCAGCGCGACGATGGCGATCACCATCGTCGCGGCGAGCCAGGGCTGGTTGCCCTTCGAGGCAGCCGCCGCGATCATCCTGGGCGAAAATATCGGCACCACCATCACCGCAAATCTTGCCGCACTGGTCGCCAACGCAAATGCCAGACGGGCCGCTCTTGCGCATTTTTTCGTCAATGTCATCGGCGTGACCTGGGCGCTGCTGCTGCTGCGGCCGCTGATCGGCCTAGTGAACGAGATGGTGATCTGGGGCGGCGGCGGGTCGCCCCTCCATGACCCGGCGGCCATTCCGCTCGGTCTCGCCCTGTTTCACAGCATTTTCAATATACTGAACGTCTCGCTGCAGATCGGGTTCGTCACCCGGCTCGCAGACCTGGTAACGCGGATCATTCAGGAAAAGCCCCAGCCGGGACTGGAGTTCGTGGTTCCGAAATATCTCACCGCTTCCGCGATCAAATATCCTGAAACAGCCGTGGATGCCTTTTTGAAGGAATCCCGGCGGCTCTTCAACAACGCCCTCTTTGAGAGCGTCGCGCACAGTCTGTCCCTGTCGCGGCGGCAGATACAGTCAAAGGACCCCTTCGAGCCCTGGCTCAGGCAGGCAGGCCCCATCCAGCCCTATGACACGCAAGCGCATTTCCTGAGCCGGATCGAGCCGCTTTTTGAGGAGATGCTGCGTTATTCGTCGGAAATTCTGGCCAATCACGATCTGTCGGAGGATCAGGATCACCAGATCCAGGCCATCCGGCTCGCCGACCGCCGGATGCTGGACATCGTCAAGAACAGCGCCGTTCTCAACATGATCGCGACCCGGGCAACGGAAGAAAGGAGCCCGGAATTTCGTCAGGAAATGGATTCGATCCGTCTGATGATCGCAAAGCTGCTGCGCTCGCTTTTCGAGCTGTTCAGCCAGGATCCGGAATTGCGGACCCGGGAGGCATTCAAGGCGCTGCGGCGGGATGCGCGATTCCTTGACGGGAAAATCTTCCGTGAAGCGGACGAGCTGATCCGCAGCCGGAAGATCACGCCCGCGGAAGGCGCAACGCTCATCAACGCGAGCTCCATCTGTAAACATATGTCGCGCGATCTGGTGAAGACCGCCCGTACACTCTACAGCGATTTTCACAGCATCCCGGCCTGACGGCCCGCAGCCAATCGCGTTTAGAGCCTTTCCTCAAGGTTGTCGCAAAGTGTCCTGAGAACCTTGATGCGGGCATGGCGCTTGTTTTCGGCGGAAACCAGCGTCCAGGGAGCGTAATGGGTCGAGGTCCGGTCAATCATGTCGCCCGCGGCAATGGCGTATTGATCCCATTTCAGCCGGTTGCGCCAGTCGTCGTCGGTGATCTTGTGCTGCTTGTAGGCGGTGTCTTCCCGGGCCTTGAACCGGCGCAGCTGCTCTTTCTCGGAAATCGCCAGCCAGAACTTGCAGACGATATAGCCGAAATCCGTCAGCTCCTGTTCGAACTCGTTGATCTCGTTATAGGCCCGCAGCCAGTCTTCATGCCCGGCATAACCTTCCACCCGTTCGACCAGCACGCGCTCATACCAGGACCGGTCGAAAATCGCGATATGCCCCTTGGCCGGGACCCGGCGCCAGAACCTCCACAGATAGGGCCGCGCCTTCTCCTCGTCGGTCGGCGCCGAAATCGGATGGACCTTGTAGATGCGCGGATCAAGCGGCCGGATCACCCGCCGGATTGCCCCACCCTTTCCGGCTGCGTCATTGCCCTGGAACACCAGCACAACACCGGATTTCGACATGGATTTGCGGTCGGAAAGGTCGGACAGTATCTTCTGGTATCTGTCCCGCTGCTCTTCATATTCGGCTTTGCCCAGTTTTTCGGTGAGATCGATCATATCGACCGCGGTTTCCCGTTTCAGGCCGCCGACAACGGGCGGAGCGGAAACGGAATGCGTCTCTCCGTCTTCCAGTTTCAGCTTCATGGCGCCCGCCACCGTCTGGGCGAGCGCGGCGTCGCGGTACTCCGGGTCCTGAGAGGGTATGACGAACCAGGGCGCAGATCCCTTGCTGGTTTCCAGAATGATCTTCTCGCCCGCCTCACTGGCCTTCTTGTGATGTTTCAAGGCGGCCCAGTCCGCAAGCACGTGACGGGCCGCGTGTTTTTTCTCGATGTGCTTCAGCCGTTCCTCCTGGACCTCCTTCGGCAGAACGAACCAGAATTTCAGGATCAGCACGTCTTCATTGGCCAGCATTTCCTCGAAGCGGCGGATGCGGACAAGCGCCTTTTCGAAGGCGTCTTCATCGATCTTCTTGTAGATCCAGTCCCTGAGGACCGACTGATACCAGCTGCCGAAGACGATCGCCGTATCGCCTTTGGCGGGCAGGTCCCGCCAGTAGCGCCACAGCGGCGGCCGCCGGCGCGCCTCGTCCAACGGCTCGCCATAGGCGTTGCAGACGAGATGGCGCGCATCCATCCATCCGTAAAGCCGGGCAACGGCCTCGCCCTTGCCGGCGCCGTCGAGACCGTCCACCAGGATCAGCGTTGAAAACGGCTGCTTCTCGATCACTGGCAGTTGCGCCGCCAACAAGGCTTCCCTGAGTTCCGGTTCGAGCTTCTTGAAGGTCTTCTTGTTCATTTTCTGCGGCAACCGGGCCGATTCAAACATAAAAACCTCCATGAGACGCAATGCCTCTCTCATTGTGAAACAGCTTAAGGCCCGGAGAAACCGTTTTTTCGCTATTGGATGGAAGGATGCACGCCTATATGAAGCGGTAATCAAATAAATCGGGTGATCGAACCGCCCGGCAATTGACCGTGGAAACGCCTTTTTTCATCAACCGACCGATATCCGTGACCGAATATTTTGACCCTGTCCTGACTTTCATCGCAGATAACCCGTCGCTGGCAGGCCTGATCTGTTTCCTGGCCGCCATGGGCGAAGCGCTGTTCCTCATCGGCCTGTTCGTGCCGTCCACGGTGGTCCTGGTGGGCGCGGGAACGCTGGTTGGTCTCGGCAAACTCGATCTTGCGCCGATCTTCATCTGGACAACACTCGGCGCGACGGCGGGCGATGCGGTCTCCTATTGGATCGGCTACACGTTCAAGGACAAAATCAAGAACATGTGGCCGCTCAGCAAATATGCCCACATGATCGAAAGTGGTGAGAGATTCTTCGCCAAACACGGCGGCAAGAGCGTTTTCTTCGGCCGCTTCGTACCGGGGGTCAAATCCGTCGTTCCCGGAATCGCCGGCATGGCGGGCATGAATTTCTCCCGCTTCTCGGTCGTAAACATCACTTCCGCCTTCGCCTGGACAATTGCCCATCTGGGGCCCGGCATCCTCGCCGGATCGGCCCTCGGTGCCATCGGCCAGATCAGCGGACGCCTGGCGCTGGTCCTCGGCGCCCTGCTGCTCATCGTCTTCCTGACGGTTATGCTGGGGCGGTGGCTGATCGTGATCATCCTGCCGCTGTTTCCCAATGCGCATGCGGCCATCGTCTCCTGGTTCGTCAAACGTCCGGACCGGATCTCGCAATGGATCGCACGCAATTTCGATCCGGCCCATCCCCGCTCCGTCGGCATGCTTGCCTCCGCCCTGCTGCTGCTGATCTCCATGCCTGCCTTTTTCTGGATTGTCGGCGAGGTCGCGCCGGGCGAGCCGATGGTGCGGGCGGATCTCGCCATCCTCAACATGTTCGACAGCCTGCGCACCCCGCTTGGGGACAGGATCATGGTCTTCCTGACCACGCTGGGCGACGGGATCGTCGTGACGGCCGTAACAGTGGCGGTTGCCGCCTATCTGTTCCTGCGCAAGGCCTGGAGGCGGGGGACGGGTTTTGTCATCGCCATGGCCGGGACGGCGCTTTTCGTGCCGCTGTTCAAGCTGGTTCTGCACCGGTCGCGGCCGATCGAGCTTTATGCCGGAGCGGACGCCTACAGTTTCCCGAGCGGCCATGCGACGCTGAATGCCGTCCTCTTCGGTATCTGCGCTGTGCTGATTGCCCACGACCTCAGCCGATGGGCCAAGGCGAGCATCTTTACTGTCACCACGACGCTGGTGATCGCCATCGGCTTTTCCCGTGTTTATCTGGGCGCTCACTGGATGTCGGATGTTCTGGCGGGACTATTCTTCGGAACGGCTATGGTCTCCGCCTTCGCCTTCGTCTTCGGTCCCATTCACAACGAGAAAATCGGGCGGGCGACAGTTGCGGCCATTGCCGTCCTGACGCTCACCTTTTTCGGCGGCTGGCATCTTTCGGAAACCTATCAGCAGGCGCTCAAGACCTACGAACCCCGCTCTAGCAAGGAAGTCCTGACGGCTTCGGGATGGAAGGAAGGGAGCTGGCGGCTGCTGCCCGCGCGGCGGATCGAGCTCAACGGCGACATCGAAGAACCGCTTGTCATCCAGTATGCCGGGGCACTGAACCGGTTCGCGGACACTGCCGGCAAGGCCGGATGGCAGCAGCCTCCGAAATGGTCGCTGTCGACAGCAACCGGATTCGTGGAAGGCAAGACATCCCCGGGCTCGTTGCCCATCCTGCCGCGCACCCAGAACGGGCGCCAGCCTGCCCTGGTGCTGATCCGCCAGGACCCGGATGGCAGCGAAGGCGGCCGATGGGTGTTGCGCCTCTGGCCCAGCCGCTACGAGATCGTGCAGGACGGAAAGCTGCAGGCGTTATATCTCGGCAGCGTGGTTCATGAAAACATCCTGCGGCCGATGGGCGAGTTTTCAGGTCCGAGAACAAATGTCGATGTCCCCGGCCCGTCGGACAATCCCGGCTTGCTGATGGCGGGGGCAGTGACCCGAAAACGCGCTGACGGCACCGAAGTTGTGCTCGGTTCCGGACCCGGCGCTCCCGCGCCCGCCGGCCCTGAGACCGGCGCCGCCGCCTCGCGGAGCCGATAGAAACGGCCGCGCCGGCCGGGAGTCTTTCCCAAATATTTTCTCCCGGTCCGACCAGAAGATTTTCGCGCATGGTTCGAGCAGATCACCCTTGATATTTTCTTTTATATTCATATATTCGAATATATAGTAACAAGAGGCCTATCATGACTGAATTCACACCTCTACTCAGTTTCGCAGGCGGAATGGTGATCGGACTTGCCACTGTCGCCCTGATGGCCGTGCACGGACGGATCGCCGGTATCAACGGTATTTTGAGCGGCTTCCTGACCACGCAGTTCAATCAGGACTGGGCCTGGCGCGCCGCCTTTCTCGGCGGAATGATCGCCAGCCCGCTGGTCCTGCTCGTGCTGAGCGGCCAGATGCCCGAAATCTCCGTCCCCTCGCCCGCTCCCCTTCTTCTGATCGGTGGATTTCTGACGGGGATCGGCACCACATACGCCTCGGGCTGCACAAGCGGCCACGGGGTGTGCGGAATATCGCGCCTGTCGGCTCGCTCGATCGTCGCCACTCTCACTTTCATGACGACGGCCATAGCGACCGTTTTCCTGACCCGTCACGTTTTCGGAGGCTGATCGCATGAAACCTCTTCTCGCATTCGCCTTCGGCCTTGTGTTCGGATGCGGCATCCTGATCTCCGGCATGGGCAACCCGGCCAAGGTCCTGAATTTCTTCGACATCGCCGGTACATGGGACCCGAGCCTTGCCTTCGTGATGGGCGGCGCCCTACTGGTGACCGCCATCGGCTACCGCCTCGCCTTCCGGATGGGCCGGCCGCTGCTTGCAAGCTCCTTCAGCCTGCCCACGAAACAGGATCTGGATATCAGGCTGATCGGCGGTTCCGCCGTTTTCGGGATTGGCTGGGCGCTGACCGGTTTCTGCCCGGGCGGGCTCGTCCCGGTCCTCGGTCTGGGAACGGCCCCCCTCATGACCGGCGCCGCCATTCTGGCCGGCATTCTGGCGGCCAGATGGATGATCCAATTGAGTTATCGCAAGACAGCTGCTGAAGCTTGAGACTAGGGTACGGACACATAAAATTGTACTTTCAGGCACCAACTGAAACCAGGGAGAGACGAATGAGCAGTTCGAATTACCCGGTCGATATGACCGTCAAGCCGGATGTCAAAGCATTCTTCGACCCGGCGACCAACACGATCAGTTATGTGGTCAAGGACCCGGCGTCCAATTCCTGCGCCGTTGTCGACAGTGTCATGGACATCGACTATGCGGCCGGCCGCATCACCTATGACCATGCCGATGCCATCATCGCCCATGTCCGGGACAAGGGCCTTGAGGTGGAATGGCTGATCGAAACGCATGTTCATGCCGACCATCTGTCCGCCGCGCCCTATATCCAGCAGAAACTCGGTGGCAAACTGGGCATCGGCGACAAGATCACCGTCGTTCAGGATACGTTCGGAAAGGTCTTCAACGAAGGCACCGAGTTCCAGCGTGACGGCAGCCAGTTCGACCGGCTGTTCAAGGACGGCGACACCTACCAGGTCGGGGGAATGACGGCCTTTGCCATGTATACCCCCGGGCACACGCCCGCCTGCATGGTGCATGTGATCGGCAATGCCGCCTTTGTCGGCGACACCCTGTTCATGCCGGATGGCGGTTCGGCCCGCGCCGACTTCCCGGGCGGCGACGCCGCCACGCTTTACGATTCCATCCAGAAGGTGCTCGCCCTGCCGGACGAGATGCGCCTGTTCATGTGCCACGACTATGGCCCCAACGGCCGAGACATCGCCTGGGAGACCACGGTAGGCGCCGAGAAGGAGCATAATATCCACGTTGGCGGCGGCAAGACGAAGGAAGACTTCGTCAAGTTCCGCACAGAGCGAGACGCTCAGCTTGATATGCCGAAGCTGATCATTCCCTCGCTGCAGGTGAACATGCGCGGCGGCAAGATGCCGCCTGCCGACGAAAACGGCAAGACCTTCCTGAAGGTGCCGGTAAACACCCTCTGACGTAAACGTTCCCCAAAACATAGCAGGATCGGGAGGAAGACTGACCCGCCCCACGCCGCAAGACGCGGGAGCGGGTCAGCCCAACAAGCGATCCGGAAATTGAACCCGCCGGGAGGAAACGGCTGTGAATATGAAGCCAATCAACACACAGATATTCGTGTCTCCGCAGATCCACCCGCAGGACCTGGCGGAGATAGCCCAGCAGGGGTTCCGCTCCATCATCTGCAACCGGCCGGACGGGGAAGGCGCGGACCAGCCCACGTTCGAGGAAATCGAAGCGGCGGCCAAGAAATTCGACCTTGAAATCCGGTATCTGCCCATTGTCGCCGGCAAGGTCCGGGACGAGGACGCAACGGACTTCGGCGCGCTTATGGAGACGCTGCCGAAACCTGTTCTGGCCTACTGCAGGACAGGAACGCGCTCGGCGACGCTTTGGTCCCTCTCCCAGGCGGAAAAGCAGCCTCTGGCGGATATCCTGTCACAGACCAAAGCCGCCGGCTACGACATGGCGGGCGTGGTGCGCCGCATCGCCAATGGCGGGCGTACACCGACGGAAACGGCCGAAGACGCCCGCTACGACGTGGTCATCGTCGGCGGCGGCGCAGCCGGCATTTCGGTCGCCTCCAGTCTTCTGGCGCGCAAGACCGATCTGAACATCGCCATCATCGACCCGGCGGACGTGCACTACTACCAGCCCGGCTGGACCATGGTCGGTGGCGGCATCTTCAACGCCGCGGACACCGCCAAGACAATGGGATCGCTCATCCCCAAGGGCGTGCACTGGCTGAAGTCGGCGGTCGCCGCGTTCGAGCCGAAGGACAATGCCGTCATTCTGGACGGCTGCCGAGTGGTCAAATACGGACGTCTGGTGGTGTGCCCCGGGCTGAAGCTGGACTGGCACCGCGTCGAGGGACTCGTCGAGACCCTCGGCAAGAACGGCGTGACATCCAACTACCGTTACGACCTGGCGCCTTATACCTGGCAGCTCGTTCAGGAGATGCAGGGCGGGCGGGCGCTGTTCACCCAGCCGCCGATGCCGATCAAATGCGCCGGCGCACCTCAGAAAGCCATGTATCTTTCGGCCGATCACTGGACGAGAACCGGCAGCCTCGGCAATATCGACATCCAGTTCATGAATGCGGGTGGAGTCCTCTTCGGGGTGAAGGATTATGTCCCGGCGCTGATGGAATATGTGGAGCGCTACGGCATCGACCTGAACTTCTTCCACAATCTGATTTCCATCGACGGGCCCGCGAAGAAAGCGGTGTTTGAAGTCAAGGAACCGGACAAGGACATCCGTCGGATGGAGGTCGATTTCGACATGATCCATGTGACGCCGCCCCAGACCGCACCGGATTTCATCCGTGTCTCGCCGCTTGCCGACCCCGCCGGCTGGGTCGATGTGGACCAGTCGACGCTGCGCCACACGACCTATGACAACATCTGGTCGCTGGGCGACGTGATGAACGCACCCAATGCCAAAACCGCCGCCGCCGCGCGCAAGCAGGCGCCTGTCGTCGCTCAAAATATTGTTTCCGACATTCGCGGCCACAGTGCGACGGCGCAGTATGACGGCTACGGGTCCTGCCCGCTCACCGTCGAGCGCGGAAAGATCGTTCTTGCTGAATTCGGCTATGGCGGAACGCTGTTGCCGAGCTTCCCGCGTTGGCTGGTGGACGGGACCAGGCCAACGCGGGCCGCATGGCTCCTGAAGGAACGCATCCTGCCCCCCATCTATTGGCGCGCCATGCTGCGCGGCAAGGAATGGCTGGCGAAACCTGAAAAAATCTCGGCGTCCTAAATCGCCAGATGATCTGGACGGCCCGAACACACGGACACCAAGACAAAATCCCCAAGCCGGGCGACCGGCTTGGGCAACCGACAGACCCTCCATCGGTCATCCCGGACGACGCTACGCGGAGATCCGGGACCGGTGAGCCGAGGCTTCTCTGCCGCAATTCGATTTAACGGCAAGGTGTGGGGCTCTCCGATCCCGGTTCGCGCTACGCTTGACCGGGATGACGATAGAGAGATCAAATGATCCCGATCTGTCGAAGCGGCTTCCCGGCTCGTAATTCGTCAAACAAGACAAAGGTCATGCAATGATCCGGCTTCAGCGCTATCTGCCCATTCTTGCCTGGGGGAAGCAGTACGACAAGGAAACGGCGACCAGCGATCTGGTCGCCGCGATCATCGTCACCATCATGCTGATCCCGCAATCGCTCGCCTATGCGCTGCTGGCCGGATTGCCGCCGGAAGTCGGGCTTTACGCCTCCATCCTGCCGCTTGTAGCCTACACGATCTTCGGCACCAGCCGGGCGCTGGCGGTCGGTCCGGTGGCGGTCGTGTCGCTGCTGACGGCCTCCGCCGTGGGCGAATTCGCCCAGCAGGGCACCCCGGAATATCTGGGCGCGGCGATCGTGCTGGCCTTCCTGTCCGGCCTGATGCTGGTCGCCATGGGGCTGTTCCGGCTCGGCTTTCTCGCCAGCCTTCTCAGCCATCCGGTGATATCCGGCTTCATCACCGCGTCGGGCCTGCTGATCGCCTCCAGTCAGCTCAAGCATATTCTCGGCGTTCCCGCGCAGGGGCACACGCTTTACGACATCCTGGTATCGATCGGCGGCAATCTGGCGGAGATAAACTGGATCACCTTCGCCATCGGGGGCTCCGCGACGGTGTTTTTATTCTGGGTGCGCAAGGGCCTGAAAAAGCTGCTGCTGAGCCTCGGTTTCAAACCTTTCCTCGCGGATATCCTGACCAAGGCCGGTCCCGTGGCGGCCGTTGCCGTCACCACTCTCATCGCCGCGTTTTTTGATCTGGGCGCAAAGGGCGTGCGGATCGTCGGTGACATCCCCTCCGGCCTGCCGATGCCGCAATTGCCCTCCTTCGACAGCGAGCTGTGGCTGGCGCTGGCCGGTCCCGCGCTGCTGATCTCCGTTATCGGTTTCGTGGAATCCGTTTCCGTCGCCCAGACCCTGGCCGCCAAGAAGCGCCAGCGGATCGAACCCGATCAGGAACTGATCGGCCTCGGGGCGTCGAATATCGCCTCGGCCATTTCCGGTGGCTATCCCGTCACCGGCGGTTTCGCGCGTTCGGTCGTCAATTTCGACGCCGGTGCCGCCACCCCGGCGGCCGGCGCGTTCACGGCCGTCGGCATCGCTCTGGCCACGCTTTTCCTGACCCCGCTTCTGACACATCTTCCGCAGGCAACGCTTGCCGCGACGATTATCGTCGCGGTGCTGTCGCTGGTGGATCTCGGCGCGGTCAAGCGCACCTTCCTCTATTCGAAAAGCGATTTCGCCGCCATGGCGGCGACGATCCTGATCACTCTGTTTTTCGGTGTCGAACAGGGCGTGGTCTCCGGAGTCGCGCTTTCCATCGCGCTTTATCTCTACCGCAGCAGCCGCCCGCATATGGCAATCGTCGGCATCGTGCCGGGGAGCGAGCATTTCCGCAATATCGACAGGCACACCGTGGTGACGGGCGAGCGCGTGCTTTCCCTTCGCGTGGATGAAAGCCTGTTCTTCGCCAATTCCCGGTTTCTGGAAGACCGCATCTATGCGCTTGTGGCGGAACGCGAAAATATCGAACATGTGGTGCTGATGTGCACAGCGGTGAACGAGATCGACGCCAGCGCGCTGGAAAGCCTTGAGGAAATCAATCACCGTCTGTCGGATTCCGGCGTGACCTTCCACCTGTCGGAGATCAAGGGTCCGGTGATGGACCGGCTGAAGAAAACGGATTTCCTGAAACACCTGACCGGCCGTATCTTCCTCAGCCAGTATGAAGCCCTGTGTACGCTGGACCCGGAGACCACGCATATTTCGGAATCACGGACACCAAAAAAACCGGCCCGATCCAACATGTGGTCCGGCCCGGAAATCTAGAGAACATTTTCCGATCAGTTGCTGGCCGCCTGCAGAATCGGGATTATCTTCCGGCAGAAGCGAAACTGGACAGGGGGATCTTCCCCCTCCTGCACCATCAGCACATTCGTCCCGCGGGGCTGAACCGTCACCAGTTCGATCGCTTCTCCGCCGTCGGTGAGCAGGCAGTTGATCGCGGCACGCTGGGTTCTGCCGTCGCTTTGTTCAGCGCCATAGACCTGGCAGATCCGGCCAGGCGTTTCGAGCAGACCGCGGTAAATCGCGAGCGTTGTGCCCGGAACGCTCCGGTCGATACTCGGCGCCGGACAATAGTCGAGATCCGTCACCCAGATCCCTTGCGCGAATTTGGCGAATCTCAGATCGAGCGTTTTTCCCTGCAGGAGTGGTGCGGACTTGGGAACCTGGAATTTAAGATCCCCCTTTTCCGCATATGCAGGCCCACCGGCGACAGCACACAGTGCGGCCAGCAAGACGTATCCCCTCAACAATTCCAGCCTCATTCACCCCTCCCGGATTGCCCGGTCCGTTTTCCAGCGTTGCTCAACCACTTTCGGATCGATCAACTTCTGGATGTTCAATCGCTTCCGATAGAACACGCAATTTCCGGCCCGGCGTCAACTTTTGCATTGAGCGACTTGTCAATAACGAACAAATGTGGAACAAAATTCCGATGACCAACAGGATCCAGCAGCCTTCCGGCCGTCTTCAGTTGGACGATCCTTTGAAAGACGGCCGGCAATCGGAAACCGCGCTCAAGGTCTGGCGCGGCACCGCCCGGCTGCTGCGCCAGCTCGATTTCGCGTGCATGCCGGAAGTGACGCTTGCCTCCGCCCGCCGGGCGGACCTTCTGGCGCTCGGACCGAAGCACGAGCTCTGGATTATCGAGGTCAAATCCTCGATCGCCGATTTCAGGGCGGACACGAAGTGGCCGGACTACCGCCTGCATTGCGACCGGCTTTATTTCGCCACCCATCCGGATGTGCCGGCCGACATTTTCCCCGACGACGCCGGGCTCATTCTTGCCGATGGATTCGGTGCGGAAATCCTCAGGGAGGCCCCGGAACACAAACTCGCCGCCGCAACCCGCAAATCGGTGACCCTGCGGTTCGCCCGCAATGCCGCAAACCGGCTGCATGACCTGTCCGATCCAGATGGCCTGCGGTTCTTCGACCGAGTTTGACGTGTCGGCCGCCAGTTGCTCTCAATTATGGGCGACCCTTCAGGGCGTCTTCACCCCAAGTCTTCCTGCTTCAGACGAACCACTGACGGCTCACCGCCCCGGCCTTGAGCCGGGGCCGCATCTCAGGTCCCGGCTCAAGGCCGGGACAGCACGGGGGTATAGTTGCGTTTTCGCCAGGTAACCGGGTCATCCGGGCCAGGCGGAACACGCGCCGGTTCAGACGAACAGGTTCACCAGACTTTCCAGATATTCCTGCTTGCCGGATTTCGGCTGCGGTTCCAGATCGCTTGCATGAACCCGGTCAGCCAGTGCTTCGAGCGAGGAGCCGCCGTTCAGGATTTCAGCGTTTTCCGGCCGGGACCAGCCAGCATAGCGTTCATCGACAAATCCCTTCAGGCGGCCGTCCTCGATGATCGCGGCGGCGGCCTTGAGACCCTGGGCAAGGGCGTCCGCCGAGCCTACATGACCATGGATCAGATCGACCGGATCGATGGACTGGCGGCGCAGCTTGGCGTCGAAATTGGTGCCGCCGGTCGTGAAGCCGCCGTCCATCAGGATCTCGTAGTAGGCCAGCGCGAGTTCCGGCACGTTCATGGCGAAATGATCCGTGTCCCAACCGCATTGATAGTCGTTACGGTTCATGTCGACGGAACCGAGAATACCCAGCGAACGGGCGTGGTGCAGTTCGTGCTCGAAGGAATGGCCCGCCAGGATCGCGTGTCCCTGTTCGATGTTCATCTTGACTTCGTTTTCCAGACCATAGGCCTTCAGGAAACCAAAGACGGTGCCGACATCGAAATCATACTGGTGCTTGCTCGGTTCCTGCGGCTTGGGTTCGATCAGGATCGTTCCCTTGAACCCGATCTTGTGCTTGTACTCGACCACCATGTTGAGGAAACGGCCGAGCTGGTCCAGCTCGTGCTTCATGCTGGTGTTGAGCAGGGTCTCATAGCCTTCCCGGCCGCCCCACAGGACATAATTCTGGCCTTTCAGGCGGTAGGTGACGTCCATGGCGTTTTTCACCTGCGCCGCGGCATAGGCGAAAACGTCCGGGTCCGGATTGGTCGCCGCGCCGCTCATGAACCGGCGGTTGGAGAACATGTTCGCCGTGCCCCAGAGCAGCTTGATGCCGGTATCGTCCATCTTCCTTTCGAAGATATCGGCAATGGCGTTCACATTGGCGTTGCTTTCCGCCAGGGTGCCGCCCTCCGGCGCGATATCGCGATCGTGGAAGGTGAAGAACGGCATCCCCAGGATCTGGAACATTTCGAAGGCGACATCCGCCTTCAGTTTCGCCTGTTCCATCGGGTCGCCGCCGGCGGCCATCCAGGAGCGGTTGAAGGTTTCGCCGCCGAAGGGATCGGTGCCCGGCCAGCAGAAACTGTGCCAGTAGCAGACGGCCAGGCGCAGATGGTCTTCCATGCGCTTGCCGAGAACGATCTCGTCCTTGTTGTAGTGGCGGTAGGTCAGGGGATCGCGGCTATCGGGACCGGCGAAAGGAATCGGCTGCAGATCGCCGAAGAACCCAGTGCTCATCTTTTTGTCTCCTCAAAAACCGGCATGTTTGAGCGCCGGATACAGTTTCCGCCATTGGCCATAGGCTTCGGCGTAGGTTTCAGTCAGGGCCGGAACGGGATCGATGCTGGCCTTGAGCCGCGGCCTGGAAAAAATCCCTTCCGTCGTGCCGAGCGCCGCGGCGTGACCGAGCCGGGCGGCGCCGAGCGATGCTCCGAAATCGCCATCCACCGGCACATCCACAGTGACGTTGAGAAGGCTGGCAATGATCTCCAGCCAGAGTTGCGACCGCGATCCACCGCCGACGGCAAGCACCCGGTCGATTTTCGTACCCGCAACACTCAAGGCTTGCAGGCAGTCCTTCAGTGCGAAGGCGACGCCGTCGAGCACCGCATGGGTCAATTCCGCGTCGTCGGTTTCATGCGAAATACCCATGAAGCCGGCGCGGATATCGACATCGTTATGCGGCGTGCGCTCTCCGCCGAGATACGGCAGGAAGGAAACCGCCGATGGGCCGGACACCTTGTCCAGCAGCCCTGTCAGTTCCGCCGGAGATTTTTTCAAGGTCCCGGCCAGCCAGTTCAGGCTGTCGGTCGCCGACAGGATGACGCCCATCTGGTGCCATGTATCCGGCACGGCATGGCAGAAGGCATGCACGGCGCCCTCCACATTCGGGGAGAATCTGTCGTTGGTGACAAACAGAACGCCGGACGTGCCGAGCGACACGAAGGCCGAACCGGGGTCAACCGCACCGACGCCGCAGGCCGAGGCGGCGTTGTCGCCGCCGCCGCCGGCAACGACGGGAGCGCCATCGACACCCCAACGGGCACACAGGCCCGGTTTCAGAATGCCGGAACTTTCCGAGCCTTCCACAAGGCGCGGCATGTGCTTGCGCGTGAGCCCCGTTGCGGCCAGCAGTTCGTCGCTCCAGTCCCGCTTCGCGACATCCATCCAGAGCGTACCGGCGCTGTCGGACATATCACCCGCATATTCACCGGTGAGCTTGAAGCGGACATAGTCTTTCGGCAGCAGGACCATCGCCGTCCTGGCAAAGATGTCCGGCTCGTTTTCCCGCACCCACTGCAACTTCGGCGCGGTGAAGCCGGGCATCACCAGATTGCCCCCCAGCGTCAGAAACTTCGGTTCGGCCGCCTGCAGTTCGGCGCATTGTTTGCCGGACCGGCCGTCATTCCACAAAATACACGGGCGCAGGGGGCGGCCGGCATCGTCCAGCAGGGTCGCACCGTGCATATGGCCTGAAAGCCCGATGCCCCGGACCGCGGCCATTTCCTTCGGCGCCTGGGTTTTCAACGCATCGAGGACCGTCTGACACGCCGTCCACCAGCTGTCCGGGTCCTGTTCCGACCAACCGGGGTGAGGACGCTGTACTGACAGTTCAGCCGTAGCCGAGGAGATCAGCGACTGGTCCTCGTTCAGGAGAATGGCTTTGACCGAACTCGTGCCGATATCGAGACCGATATACATGAGGTGCGTTCCTCAACTTCTTGAAAAAGAATGCCGGTCCCCGTCAGGAGATTCGGCTCGGTGTCCGTCGCACTGACTGACCATCGTTGGTTGCCCGCTCCTGCGCAAACAGGAGGCTCCCGCGGGTGACCGCCCGCAGGAGCACGAGGTCTCTAGCCGGCCGGAACGCCTTCCACGAAAGCGCCCGGACCGGGGACCGCCCCCGGAGGGCATTTACCGAGGATGATCATGCCGAGCACATCGTCATCGGTCACATCCGCGGTGAGCGCCGTCCCGACAAGCTGGCCGTTCTTCATCACGGCAATCCGGTCGCAAAGCTGGAACACGTCATGAATGTCATGGCTGATCAGGAAGATGCCGAGGCCCTGTTTCTTCAGCTCCTGGATCAGTTCCGCCACCATCTGGGTTTCATGAACCCCGAGCGCCGCGGTCGGTTCGTCCATGATCAGGATCCTGGCGTTGAAATAGACCGCGCGGGCAATGGCAACCGACTGCCGCTGACCGCCGGACAAGGCCTTTACCGGCGCATGGAACTTGCTGAAGTTCGCATTGAGCCGGCCCATGATCTTGCGCGTTTCCGCTTCCATGGCATCGTCATCGACAAAGCCTAGCGGCGAGGTGAGTTCACGGCCGAGGAACAGGTTGGACGCGGCATCGAGATTGTCCGCCAGCGCCAGTGTCTGGTAGATGGTCTCGATGTTATGCGCCCGCGCGTCCCGAGGCGAGTGAATGTGGACTTGCTCGCCGTTGATGCGGATTTCGCCGGCATCGGCCTTGTAGGCGCCGGACAGCATCTTGATCAGCGTCGACTTTCCGGCACCGTTATGGCCGAGCAGGCCGACCACTTCGCCAGGGAAGAGATCGACGGAGACGCGATCCACGGCCTGCACGCCGCCAAAGGCGATGCACATGTCCTTCAGTTCTACGAGAGGTGTTGCCATCGCTCAGTCTCCCGTGCGCTTGCGGTAGATGATGTCGACCAGGACGGCAAGGACCAGAACGGTGCCGACCACGATATTCTGGAGCGGCGCGTCGACGCCGACCATCGCCATTCCCGACTGCAGGGACTGCATGATCAGCGCGCCGAGAATGGCGCCGTAGATCGTGCCGACACCGCCTGCCAGGGCGGTCCCGCCGATCACAGCGGCGGCGATGACTCGCAGCTCGTCGAGCGTGCCGATGTCGTTTGTTGAAAATCCGAGCCGGGCCGCGGCGACAGCGGCGGCCAGCGCCGCCAGACCGCCCATGATGGCGAAGACCTTGACCGTCAGGAGACGGGTGTTGATGCCGGAGAGTTCAGCCGCGTCCGGATTGCCGCCGGTTGCGAAGATGTAGCGGCCGAGACGGGTGCGTTGGGCGACCACGGTCATGACGATCGCCACGACAATCAGGAGAACCACCGAATAGGGAATGCCGTAGCCCATGGTCAGGCCCTCCGGCAGGGTTTCACCGCTGGCCTCGAAAATGCGCATCAGCCGCGCCTTGGGAATGTCATACGAGTTGAGCACCCAGACAAAACCGAAAATCGCAATGATGGTAATCGTCGCCATTGTAATCTCGGCCCAGGCCGGCTTGATCGGAAAACCGTGGGAGGCTTTGCGGCGGCGCGAGGCCACCTGCAGCCACAACGCGGCCGCAACGGCCACAATGCCGAAAATCCAGGAACCGGTTTCACCCATGGTGCCACCGATGCCGCCGATCATGGTGAAGGTGTCGTCGAGCGGACCGATCGTCTGACCGGAGGTGATAAACCAGGCGACGTTTCGCCAGACCAGCAAGCCACCGAGTGTCACGATGAACGCCGGAATGCTCAGGTAGCCGATCATCCAGCCCTGAAACGCCCCGATGAGGACGCCGACGACGACCCCGGCCAGGATCGCCAGGATCCAGTTGGCGGGATGCCCGAGACCCAGGATGTCGGGCAGGACGTCGGTCTGCACGACCGCCATGACCGCCGCGATGGTGGCAAGGACCGAGCCGACCGACAGGTCGATATGGCGGGTCACAATGACGAATACCATTCCGGTCGCCATGATGGCGACGGACACGGTCTGGATCGTCAGGTTGAAAACGTTGCGCGGTGTCAGGAACCGGCCGTCCGTGAACACATTGAAAACCAGACACAGGACGATGAACGCCCCGATCATTCCCAGAAAGCGGGTGTCGAGCTGCAAAGCGGCAAAAATACTACGTGCTGTCGGGCTTTTTTGCCCGGACAGAGCGGTTTCGGACATCAAGGTCACTCCTGCTTGGAGACCATCACGCTTACGCATCGGGCGGCCTATCCCGGGGAACTGCCGGAACACTCCTTGGGAATACGGAAACCGCACCCTCAAAAACCGTTCCACTGCGAAATCCCTGCTCAAAGGCCCCGGTCGTTATAACCGGGGCCCTGCGTCATGCGTATTGTTATCAGTTACAAGGAGCCGGACCGTTTTCGACGCCCTGGCACAGGTCTGCCTTCGAGATCCAGCCAGCATCGACAACAGCGGTCAGGTTGTCCTTGGTGATCGGCATCGGAGCCAGGAACTTGGCGGTCAGCTCGGTTCCGGACGGAGACGTCCAGGCAGCCGCGCCGTCGATGTCGGCCATCTTGGTGCCGCCTGCCAGGGACACCGCGATTTCACCGGCAGCCTTGCCGAGTTCACGGGCATCTTTCCAGACGGAAACGGTCTGGGTTCCCTTGGCGACGCGGTTCAGGGCAGCGTGGTCACCATCCTGGCCGGACACCGGAATGCCGTCCATGCCCTGAGCGGTCAGAGCCGCGACAACACCGCCGGCCGTACCGTCGTTGGAAGCCACAACCGCATCGACCTTGTTGTCGTTGGCGGTCAGGAGCTGTTCCATGTTGCGCTGAGCGTTGGCCGGCAGCCAGCCATCGGTGTAGGCTTCACCGACGATCTTGATGTCGCCCGTGTCGATCGCGGCCTGCAGGACTTCCTGCTGACCGCCGCGGAGGAAATCCGCATTCGGGTCGGTCGGAGATCCCTTGATCATGACGTAGTTGCCTTTCGGCGCCGCAGCCAGAACCTCGGCGGCCTGCATGCGGCCGACTTCGACGTTGTCGAAGGTCAGGTAGAAGGCGCGCGGATCCTCGATCAGACGGTCATAGCCGACAACCGCGATGCCTTCGTCGGCAGCGGCCTGGACAGCCGGGCCGATCGCCTGGGAATCCTGCGCCAGAATGATCAGGGCGTTCGCGCCCTGCGAGATCAGGGCTTCAATGTCGGAAAGCTGTTTCGCGGACGAGCTCTGCGCGTCAGCGGAAATGTATTTCGCACCGGCAGCCTCCAAAGCGCCCTTGATGGCGGCTTCATCGGTTTTCCAGCGCTCTTCCTGAAAATTGGACCAGCTCACACCGACAACTAGATCTGCCGCATGGGCGACATTAAGAGCGGTCGCGGACAGCAGGGCGCCCGCCAGCAAAGTGGTGATTTTACGCATTGCGATTTTTCCTCCAGTTGGCACAACCCGCGTCAAGCGGCTGCACCTGAATATGCGTCTGTTCGACCGGCACCTTTTCGAGGCGCCTTAAAATTAGGACAACCTTGTTGTTATTTTTTTTGGCGTCCGAAAAAAAGTTGCTCTAAAGCGCCGCTCCTGTCAACATGGTTTTGCAAAACTCTGCTCCGCGGGATCGAAAAAACCCGGATGAGGGCGGAAAAACCGGGAGAAACCCGGGACAGAGGAAACACCTTGGGAAGAGCTGAGCGAGCATGAAACGCAAGGCGGACCGGGATCAGATCCGGCGGCAAAACAGAAGTATCATACTCCAGGCCCTGCGCCGGAACGGTCCCACGGCACGGATCGATCTCGGCCTGACGACACGGCTAAGTCCGGCAACCGTGACGGCCATCACCTCCGACCTTCTGGACCAGGGACTGATCCTCAGTCTGGAGAGCGAGGAGCCGAAAACACCCCAGGCGCGCGGGCGGCCGCGCACCTTGCTGAAGCTCAATCCGGATGCGGTCTTCACGCTTTGCGTCCGGCTGTCGGTCAACAATATCGACCTGTCGCTGGTGGATTTCGCCGGTGAGGTCACACGGGATACGCGCGTCCATTTCGAAAGCGCCTGCGCCGACGCGGACAGCTTTCCCCAGACGCTTGTAGAGGCCATCCGGCAGTTTCTGCACGAAGCCGGAGTCGAGCCGTCGCAGGTCCGGGAAATCGGTGTCGCGGCTCAGGGGGTCGTGGAGACCGAAACCGGCCTTGTCGCCTGGAGCCCGGCCTTTGCCGGACGGAAGATTCCGATCGTCAAGCCGCTGCAGTCGGCTTTCGGCGCCGACTGTTACATCTCCAACGACACCAACATGATCACCGAAGCCCTGCACTGGTCCGATCCGAACCGGTACAACGGCACCTTCGCCGTGGTCATGCTCGACTACGGTGTCGGCATGGGGCTCTATCTCAACGGCCGGCTGTTTTCCGGCGCGAGTGGAAGGGCAGCCGAATTCGGCCACGCCAACCACATTCCCGGCGGCGCACTTTGCCGGTGCGGCAAGAAGGGCTGCCTGGAAGCCTATCTTTCCGACTATGCCCTTGTGCGGGCCGCCACGCATCTGCCGGAGGATACGGATCCGGGCACGATCGAGGCCGGCGTGAGCGGCCTCGCCCGGCTGATCGAGCGTGCCGGTTCCGGCGACGACGATGCGCGCAAGACATTTCACGAGGCCGGGCGTGTGCTCGGATACGGGATCGCCCGGGTGATCGCCATGATCGACCCGAAACGTCTGGTGCTGACAGGTGCTGCCGTGCGGGCCTTCACCTTCATGAAAAATGGCATGCGGGAAGGTCTGGAGGAGGCGTTGGTCGCGGACCTGCGCAACAATTTTTCGCTCGACGTGATGCCCTGGAACGAGGATTTCATCCGCAGCGGCCTGATCGCGCAGTCGATGGAACGTCTCGACAAGGACTTTCTGGGCAACGCAACGCCGAAGTCCGACCGCGGCGCGCGGCCCGACACGCCGGAGCTGACAGCATGATCCAGATTTTCAGACCGGCGGTCATCCCATTTGCGCTGGCAATCGCCCTGTCGATCCCCCTGCCGGCGGCCGTTCTCGCCGATCCGGATCCTGAGCCGTGGAGCGAACGCGCCATTCGCGAAGACGTGGACATAACCGCCCTTGCCGCTTCGGGCGAAGACCCGATTGCGGTTCTGCAACCGCTTGGAAAACGGCTGTTTGCCGCCAAGTTCACCACTCTGGACGGTGCCGGGCGTCCGGATGCGACCGGCGCCATCGTGCCGACCAAGGCCCGCCGCCGGTCTCATCTGCCCTTTCAGCGGCTCGCGGGCATGGACGCCAATGCCTGCGCCTCCTGCCACAACGAACCGGTCGACGGCGGCGCCGGCGCCTTCACCGCGAATGTGTTCGTTTCCGAAGGCTTCGAAAGCGCGGATTTCGACACGATCGACCCGCAATTTTCCAACGAACGCAACACCAATGCGATCCAGGGCGCCGGACTGATCGAACTGCTGGCCCGGGAAATGACGGCCGACCTGCGCCGGCAACGGCAGGACGTGCTGGCAAAGGCGCGCGGCAGCGGCGACGCGGCAAAGGTCCTGCTGGAGACCAAAGGGATATCCTTCGGATCCCTGACCGCCTATGCGGACGGTACGCTGGATGTTTCCGGGCTCGACGGAATCGATGACGACCTGACCTTGCGCCCCTTCAGCCAGAAGGGGGTGTTCGCCTCCCTGCGCCAGTTCACCGTCAACGCCATGAACGATCATCACGGCATGCAGGCGAGCGAAAGGTTCGGGGCCGCCTGGACCGGCACGGACGATTTCGATGGCGACGGCCATGCGGACGAACTGACACCGGGACAGGTCTCCGCGCTTGTCGCCTGGCAGGCCACACTGCCCGCGCCGACCCGCAGGGCCGACCTGCCGGAAACCTGGCGACAGGCCGCGCAAAGGGGAGAGACGCTGTTTGGCGAGGTCGGCTGCAGCTCGTGCCATATTCCGGAGCTTCCGCTGGACAGTCTGGTTTTTCAGGATCCGGGCCCCTTCGACACCGCCGGTACCTTGAGGCAAAGCGATGTTGCCGGCCCTCTGGCCCTTGACCTCGGCACACTGGACTGGGTCAAGGCGCTGCCGCGCGACGATCAGGGCCGGGTCCTTGTGCCGCTGTTCGGCGATCTCAAACGCCACAAGATCGCGGACGCCGCCAACGACACTTTCGGTAACGAATTGCTGGCCCAGCGTTTCGTCGCCCGGGACGTTTTCATGACCGCCGAACTGTGGGGCATCGGCAGCACGGCCCCCTATGGCCACCGGGGAGACCTGACCACCCTCAACGAGGTGATCCTTGCCCATGGCGGTGAAGCGACGGAGAGCCGGAAGGCCTATTCCGGCCTGGAAGAGCCGGACCGCAAGTCGATCATCGCCTTCCTGCGCAGCCTGGAGATTGCCGAATGAGACAGGCCGGTTTCCTTGTCCGTACCCTGCTGACAGTAGCCATGCCCGCTTGTGCGGCGTTTGCCGACGATAGTTCGGGCGATACCTCGGGCGGGGGCTCCGTCGCGCCGGTGCCGGTCTTCGTCGAAGAGGCGCAATCCGCCGGGATCAACCACGTTTACGACGGGGCGTGGGAATTTTTTGTCGGCGGCGGCACCGCCATTTTCGACTGCGACGGCGACCGGCGGCCGGACCTTTTCCTGGCCGGCGGCAAAAATCCGGCGCAGCTCTTCCGCAATGCCAGCCCGACGGCGGGGCCGCTGAAATTCGAGCCCGTGGACACCGGACTGAGCGACAGGCAATCCGCCAGCATTCTCGGCGCCTACCCGCTTGATTTCAACAACGACGACGTGCTGGATCTCGTTCTGCTGCGCCTTGGTGAAAACCTCCTTCTTGAAGGCAAGGGCTCCTGCCGTTTCGACGTGGCCAACCGCGCGCTTGCCTTTGACGGCGGGCGGGAATGGACGACCGCCTTTTCCGCGGTCTTCGAACCGGACCTGGATTTTCCAACGCTGGCGTTCGGAAATTATGTTGACCGGTCCGCTCCCGGCTCGCCCTGGGGCACCTGCCACGACAACTTTCTGTTCCGGCCCGAAAAGACCGGGGATGGCGATGTCAGCTATCGCGAAGCGACCCGTCTTTCACCCGGATATTGCAGCCTGTCGATGCTGTTCACCGACTGGAACCGCTCCGGAGAACCGGCGCTGCGGATTTCCAACGACCGGCAGTATTACCGCGGTGGCGAAGAGCAGCTCTGGGCCGTACCCCCGGGCCGTCCGCCGCGCCCCTACCGCAAGTCTGACGGCTGGCAGCATCTGAAGATCTGGGGCATGGGCATCGCCTCCATCGACCTCGATGTCGACGGGTTCCCGGAATACGCGCTGACCAGCATGGGCGACACGAAGCTGCAGAAGCTGGACGCGGGCTCCGACGAGACGGTTCCCGTCTATCAGGACGTTGCCTTCGATCTCGGGATCACCGCGCACCGCCCCTATGCGGGCGAGGACCTGAAGCCGTCCACGGGCTGGCATTCGGAATTTCAGGACGTCAACAATGACGGTCTGTGGGACCTTTTCATCGCCAAGGGCAATGTGGAAGCCATGCCGGATTTTGCCGCCTATGACCCGGACAACCTGCTGATGGGCCAGTGGGACGGCAGGTTCACGGAAGCCGGCGGCGAGGCCGGGATAGGCCTCAACCGGCGGGGCCGCGGTGCGGGCCTTGCGGACTTCAACGCCGACGGGTTACTGGACATCGTCGTGGTCAACAGGGGGGCTCCGGTCAGCCTGTTCCGCAATCTCGGGCAGGGAACGGCGGACAATCCGAAACCGCTCGGGAACTGGCTCGCCGTCGATATCCGTCAGCCGGGCAAGCCCAACCGCCGCGCGGTCGGAGCTAAAATCAGCGTCCGGACCGGAACGCGCTCGATGGTGAAGGACGTTCAGGTCGGCGCGGGTCACGCATCGGGCCAGTCGGGTTTCGTTCATTTCGGCCTTGGGGTCGCGGAGCGCGCCAATGTGCGCATCAAATGGCCCGACGGGGACTGGAGCCACACTTACCGGGTGTTCGCCAACGGCCATGTGATTATCGATCGCGGCGCTGAAAAAGCCCGGCTCTGGTATCCGGAATAAGCCACGCGGCGGCTGAAGACGCGCCTGCTGCCGCCCGGACGAGACATCCACGGACGGAATTCAACGTGCCGCAGGCTCCTCATGGCCCTATTTTGCACCATGATGCTATTTTAATCACATTGCCTTTTAGGTCTAACTTTCTGTTTTTTCAGCAATTTTATTTCTGAATTTTTCCCTCAACTTTATAATCGTTCTAAAAATATTTGACTAACTGTTCAAATTTTCTTCCAATGGATTTCGAGCTCCCTCGCCAAATGAAGGAAGCCATCCGAAAATGATCGCCAACCTTCCGGAGATCTCCATGACCCAGACCACCGCCGGTCCGGATATTGCCACCGGGCGTTTGCCCGACGACGCGTACGCAGAGAATTTCAGCGACCTGCACCCACTGCTGGACCCGCATGAAGCCCTGGTGGAAGCCGACCGCTGCTACTTCTGCTACGACGCGCCGTGCATGCAGGCCTGCCCGACCAGTATCGACATTCCGCAATTCATCCGCCAGATTTCGACCGGCAACCCCACCGGTTCGGCAAAGACAATCTTCGAGCAGAATATCCTCGGGGGCATGTGCGCCCGAGTCTGCCCCACGGAAACCCTGTGCGAAGAGGTGTGCGTGCGGGAGGTGGCGGAAGGCAAGCCGGTGAAGATCGGCGAGCTGCAACGCTACGCCACCGATCATTATATGGGCGAACACGGGGCATCGCCCTTCACGCGCGGCGCGCCGACGGGCAAGAAGGTCGCCGTGGTCGGAGCAGGGCCGGCGGGTCTTTCCTGTGCTCACCGCCTTGCCGTTCACGGTCACGACGTCACCCTGTTCGACGCCAGGGAAAAAGCCGGCGGCCTGAACGAATACGGCATCGCCTCCTATAAATCGGTCGACGAATTCGCTGCCCGCGAAGTGGATTTCATCCTCTCCATCGGCGGCATCGAGCTCAAGACCGGGATGCGCGTCGGCGCAAATCTGGACCTGGCCGAATTGCGGGCCGGCTTTGACGCGGTGTTTCTCGGCATCGGCCTTGGCAGCGTCAATGCACTCGGCATCGACGGCGAAGACAAGAGCGGCTCCCTGGATGCGGTCGACTACATTGCCGACCTGCGCCAGGCGGACGATCTCTCCACCCTTCCGGTGGGCCGCCGCATCGTCGTGATCGGCGGCGGCATGACCGCGGTCGATATCGCCGTTCAGACCAAGCTGCTCGGGGCGGAGGATGTCACCATTGCCTACCGGCGCGGCCAGGACCGGATGAATGCCTCCGATTATGAGCAGCACCTGGCTCAGACCAGCGGCGTGCGGATCATGACATGGATGCAGCCGAAGGCGCTCGTCGCACAAAACGGCGCCGTCACCTCCATTGAACTGGAGCGGACCCGGGAGCAGAATGGCTCCCTCACCGGCACCGGCGAGACCGTCACCCTGCCCGCGGACATGGTGTTCAAGGCGGTCGGCCAGACACTGGTGCAGGCGGATCTGGGCGGTGCCCTGTCCCTCGAGAAGGGCCGTATCGTGGTCGACGCGGACCGCAAGACGAGCCTCGCCGATGTCTGGGCCGGCGGCGATTGCGTGCTTGGCGGCGAGGACCTGACGGTCGCCGCCGTCGAAGACGGAAAGATTGCCGCTGAAAGCATCAACGCCGCCCTGAGCGCCTGAAGCGCCCGGCGTTACGCATTTGAGGGAGAGCCGACATGGCTGACTTGCGAACAGAGTTTATCGGCATCAAATCGCCGAACCCGTTCTGGCTGGCCTCCGCGCCGCCGACCGACAAGGAATACAACGTCGTCAGGGCCTTCAAGGCCGGCTGGGGCGGCGTCGTCTGGAAAACGCTGGGCGAAGATCCTCCCGTCGTCAATGTCAACGGACCACGGTATGGCGCCATCCACGGCAAGGACCGGCAGTTGATCGGTCTCAACAATATCGAGCTGATCACCGACCGGCCGCTGGAGGTCAATCTTCGCGAGATCAAGCAGGTCAAGCGCGACTGGCCGGACCGGGCGCTGGTTGTCTCGCTGATGGTCCCGTGCGAGGAGCAGAGCTGGATCGACATCCTGCGCAAGGTGGAGGACACCGGCGCGGACGGTGTCGAGCTCAATTTCGGCTGTCCCCACGGCATGAGCGAACGCGGCATGGGCTCGGCCGTCGGTCAGGTTCCCGAATATATCGAGATGGTGACACGCTGGGTGAAACAGCATTCGCGCATGCCCTGCATCGTCAAGCTGACACCGAACATCACCGATGTCCGCAAGCCTGCCCAGGCCGCCCACGCCGGCGGGGCGGACGCTGTGTCGCTGATCAACACCATCAATTCGATCACGGGTGTCGATCTCGACATGATGTCGCCGTCTCCGACTGTCGATGGCAAGGGAGCTCATGGCGGCTATTGCGGTCCCGCCGTCAAACCGATCGCGCTCAACATGGTGGCGGAGATCGCCCGCGATCCGGTAACCCGCGGCTTGCCGATCTCCGGCATTGGCGGCGTCACCACATGGCGCGACGCCGCCGAGTTCATGGCGCTCGGCGCCGGCACGGTTCAGGTCTGCACCGCGGCCATGACCTACGGATTCAAGGTCGTTCAGGACATGATCGACGGCCTCGGCGACTGGATGGACGAGAAGGGCCACACATCCGTCGATCAGTTCACCGGTGCTGCCGTGCCGAATGTAACCGACTGGCAATATCTCAACCTCAACTACATCGCCAAGGCCAAGATCGATCAGGATCTGTGCATCAAATGCGGCCGCTGCCACATCGCCTGCGAGGACACGTCCCACCAGGCGATCACCAGCATGGTGGACGGTGCACGCAAGTTCGAGGTGATCGACGAGGAATGCGTCGGCTGCAATCTCTGCGTCAATGTCTGTCCGGTCGAGAACTGCATTACCCTGGAGCCGATGGCCGCGGGCAGCATCGATCCGCGCACAAAGCGGCCGGTCGAGAAAGACTATGCCAACTGGACGACGCATCCGAACAACCCGATGGCCGTCAAAGAAGCCGCCGAATAATACCGGCTGTACTCAATAGGGGCCGCAGGCAGGCCGGGATCTGCCTGCGTCTTTTTCAGACGCAAAGGCGCCAACCGTCAGGCGGTGGCACTTTGGCGGAATTGCGAAAGGTCCAGTTCGCTCAGAGGCGCGGGTTTTCCGAACAGATAGCCCTGCAGATATTCGCAACCGGCATCGACGAGAAATTCCTTCTGCGCGGTGGTTTCAACCCCTTCGCCGACGGTTTGCATGCCCATTGCCTTCGCAAGTCCCAACATGGAGCGGACTAGCGTGTCGGCTTCGTCTTCCTGACCGATACGGGAGACGAAACTGCGGTCGATCTTCATCTTGTCGAACCGGAATTTGTGCAGATAGCTCAGGCTTGAGTATCCGGTTCCGAAATCGTCGATGGCAAGCCGGACCCCGAGATCGCGGAGTTTCCGGATCGTGCGAAGCGTCTCAGCGCCTTCTTCCATCAACAGGTCTTCGGTGATTTCCAGTATCAGGCGGTCGGCGGGAAACTCATTTCGCGCCAACAGGTCTCCGACCTGTTCGGCAAAGCCAGGCATCCGGATCTGGCTGGTGCAGACGTTTATGGACACCCCGGCGGTTTCCCAGCCACGAGCCTCGCCAAGGGCGCGCTCAAGCACCCAGGTGCCGATTTCCGGCATCATGCGCGCGTTACGGGCAACAGGCAGGAAGACACCGGGAGAAACCAGCCCGCGCCTTGGATGACGCCACCTGATCAGGGCTTCATAGAAGACGGCTACTTCGGTCCGGGCCGTGACGATCGGCTGATAGAAAAGCTCAAGCTCGTTTTCCCGAATTGCGGAAACCAGGTCTATCCGGAGTTCGCGCTGCTCGCGCAACTGGTCATCCATGCGTTCGTCATAATAACGGAAAGAGTTTTTCTGTTCCTGTTTGCATCGGTGGAGGGCGATATCCGCCGCGCGGATCAGCTCGGGCAGCTTGCGTCCGTGTTCCGGGAAACGCGCGATGCCGGCGCTGCACGAGGTTTCTATCTGCTTGTCTTCAAAGGAGACCGGCAAGCTCAGGATCCGGAACAGTTCCTCGATTTCCGACTGCTGCGGTTTCCCGGCACCCCACCGGTCGGTCAGAATGACGAATTCGTCACCACCGATACGGCCGATCAGCCCGTTCGAACCCAGCACCTGGCGAATACGGCGTGCTTGTTCGACAATCAATTGGTCACCGGCGGCGTGGCCATGAATATCGTTCACCTGCTTCAGATTATCGAGATCGAGATAAATGACGGAGGCGCGATTGCGCAGCGCTGCACGCACCATCAGCCAGTTCGCGGCCAAGGTGTGAAAATAGCCCCTGGATGCAAATCCGGTCATGGAATCGTGATTTGCCGTGTGTCGTGCTTCCTTTTCCCGCCGGGCAAGGCTCCGCCGGGCATGCGCATTCTGGCGCATCGTGACCAGCGCGATCGTCAGTATGATGCCGAGCGAGATCAGCAGGATCGGGATCGAGGACAGGATAATCGAGGACGCCCGGCTCATGGGATACCAGGCAAGGTAGCCAAGAACCTCACCCGCATTGTTGGCGAGTGGAACCGAGATCATTTCGTCCGGGACTTCGGTGACGAATTTCAGGTTGTCCAGCGACAGGCTCGCCAGCAGGTTGCCGAGATGAACCGTGTCGATTTTGAAGATGGTGAGCAGAATGTTCGGCGGGCCGTACGTCATGTCGATCCCGCCCGGATCCGGCACGATCGCAAATGCGGCAGCGATGTTGGGTCTGCCGTCGATTTCGACGATGTCGACGCCCGAGATGTCGCTCAGCTCACCTGCAAAACGGACCTGACCCGCGGACCGGACCAGGCCCTGCCGGTATTTTTTCCGGATGACGGTTAACGTAGCTTCCAGTTGCTCGTCGATCTGGCGGGTGTAAATGTCCGCATTCGTGTGCCCATGTAAATCAGTCGCGAATATGACGTTCCGGTCCTTGTCCAGGACCGCCGTGTAATCGTGCTTGAAATCCAGCGCCATATCCACACCGAAGCGGGACCCGATCCAATCGATCGAAGGGTGGGTCTCGGTGTTTTCATAAGCCGCGTTCGAAGCGGCGTAGCGCTCCATTTCCTTCAGGAGAGCGTGCTTGTGATTTTCAAAGACGCGCGAAACCGACTTGATTTCCCGGGCCGCCGCTTGCCTTTCGGCCACCAGGACTTTGAACAGAACGGCTCCGAAAGAGAAAATGACCGCACAGAACATGAGGAAGATGATGAAGCCGGAAGGAATGCCCAGAATTGCTGGCTTTGGATGCTTTTGCCCGGTCAGAGCCCGCTTATCCATCCCTTCCGCCAAGTTAAGGATGTCTGCTTTTTCAGACAAAACGCGCCTTCCAAAATCATATTCACAGTTTAGATCTGCATATCTATTTTGGAGAGAACCATGAAATAATTTCTGGAGGGTTAAATACGTTAACTCGAAAAGAAACTGGACCGGGAATTCCGTTTTTGTAGGTATTTTTAACTATATTCTTTCTGTAACAATAGTTGTCGCCGCACTTTCCGGCTCCTTGGCGATAACCGGACCCAGGCCTCCGTCCGGTAGTGGTTTCAGCAACTTCTTCCCGATGTTCGCCCGCGTACCGTCAGCCTTTCATCGAAGCCTTCACCAAACCGTTCAGACAATGTCCTGCCAAGCGGGGTCCTGGCAAGCGGGGTCCTGCCAAGCGAGGTCCCGGCAAGCGGGCACAAAAGGCCGGGATTGATTAAACGGAGACGAGGCGCGAAACTGCGGTCCGACTGAACCTGAACACCGGGAAACAGCATGCAAGCCTCACGTTCCTTGCTGACGGCCTCGATTAGCCTGTGCGCCCTGATAGGCCTTTGGGGCGTGATCGACCCGGCGGGCCTGCTTGCCATTGCCAGCACAATCGTCGATCAGTATTTCGTCAGTCGCGGCTGGTTCGTGATGCTGTCGGTCACGCTCATGCTGCTGTTCTGCCTCGGCCTGACCTTCACGAAATTCGGCGACATCCGCCTTGGCGCGGACACGGACCGGCCGGAGTACCCGACACCGACCTGGATCGCCATGCTGTTCGCGGCCGGGATGGGGGTCGGTCTCCTGTTCTGGGCCGTCGCGGAACCGCTGACCCATTACCATTTCGCCAGGGAGGTGTTCCCGGCGCCGATCGCCGCGGAACAAGCCCTGCTTGCCGCCAATTTCAACTGGGGCATTCATGCCTGGGCGATCTACGGAACGACAGCGCTTGCGATTGCCTATTTCAGCTATCGGCGCGGCACGCCGATGCTCGTCAGCGCACCGGTCAAGAACCTGTTTCCGGGAGAACGCTGGGCAATTATCGTCGGCTGGTTCTCCGACTTCATGGCGATTGCCGCCATCGCCATCGGGGTGGCCGGATCGGTCGCCATGGGCGTCTTCCAGGTTGCCGACGGAATTTCCGTTCTCTTCGGAAGTCAGACAGCCGGTCCGGTTCTGATCGGAGCCGTGTTCCTCGTGATGATCGCCGCCTATATTCCGCCGCTCCTGGTGGATCTGGGCAGCGGCATGGCCAGGCTTTCGAACATCGCCATGATACTTGCGATCGCGCTTGTGGGCTACACGATCGTGCTCGGTCCTTCCGAGTATCTCATGAACTCGATCATCGGTGGCATCGGCACCTACATATCCGTTGTGATCCCGCGTGGATTGCAGACCTTCACCTTCTACGGGAACGAGGCCAACATGTGGTTCCGTGACTGGACGCTGACCTACATGGTCTGGTGGATCGCATGGGGCCCATTTGTCGGCGTATTTGTCGCGCGCATCTCCAAGGGCCGCACCATCCGGGAGTTTGTGCTTGGCGTGCTGATCGGGCCGACACTCTTTTCCACCATCTGGTTCGGCGCTTTCGGCGGTGTCGGTCTCTATGAGACCCTCAACGGAAACGGTGAGCTGCTGGCCATGACCCAGACCAGCGTCGAACGCATGACATTCGCCCTGTTTGACCGGCTGCCCTTCGCGACGCTGACAACCCTTGTCACAGTGCTGGCGGCGTTTTTGTTCATCGTCACCAGCGTGGTCAGCGCCGCTTTCGTGCTCGGCACCTTTTCCACGGGCGGAGATCCGAACCCAAGCGTCAGGGTGCGGGTGATCTGGGGCGGTCTGCTTGGCGTTCTGGGGGCGGCCATGATCCTGTCCGGCTCTTTGCAGGCCGTCAAAAAGCTGATTGCCCTTGGGGCCCTGCCCTTTGTCTTCATCACCGTTCTTCTTTTCGCCTGCCTCGTCCGGGCGCTGTTGCAGGACGCGAAAAGGAAGCCAACCCATGCTGATCGGTGACCCACTCGACACGCTGCTCAACCTCGGCACGTTCGCCTTTATCGGCGCCATGATCTGGCTGGTGATGAGGAAAGATCCAGAAGACGGCGATTAATAGGCACCCGTTTGATGGCATTGTCCCGGTTTGCCGGGCGGCGTGACGCGAAGATCCGGGAACGGGGACGCGGATTGGCGATGGAACACCTATCGCGACAACAAAGACTTGTGCCTCCCTGGTCCCGGCTCATGCTTTGCCTGTCCGGGAAGACAACCAAAAACAATTTTCTCCAACATGCCGTTTTGGCGCCACAACTTCCAGACAGACCGATCTTCCTGCTTTTCGGGCAGATCCATCTTTTCAGAGAGCACTATGTAGACGGCATCGAAAGGAGATGCCGATGTCAGCTGAACGGAGCAACTACATTACTGCTCGCATGCAACGTCCGCGTGTAATATCATACCGCCAGTTTTTTAAGTCGTTTTATGAAACCAATTTCGATCAATAGATGGAGGCTTAACATGAGCCATGTTGCCGGTTGGCCATTTGTGCGCAAGCTTGAAGCAGTTTTGAGACGTTCTTTGGATAAGCTCGGTCCCGAGGCGCGCCGCCAAGTCGAAGCAATTCTTACACCGGAGGCACTCGCGATAGTGGCAGCGGTTCTGGTTGCCTGGGTTGCTTCTCATGCATTTGGCGTTGGGGAAATTATTGATATTATACTTGTTGCTGTCGGAGCCGTTGCCATTGGACTGGCGGTTTTCTCCGGCCTCGATCACTTATACGACTTTGCGTCGGGAACTTACAACGCAAGCTCAGAACGGGATCTCGATACCGCGGCTGATCATTTTGCAAAAGCGGTGAGCATCCTGGGAATTCAAGCGGTGCTCGCGGTATTGTTCCGAGGCGCACCGCGAACCTACAAGGGAGGCCGGGCTCCAGTGGGTTCTGCACCTGCACGGACGCCGGGTCTTCGCTACAAGCCAACTATTCAGCCTTCATCGACGCTAAAAGCCGGTACGGGCAGCACCAGCATGTGGGGCAACATCGTCGTTAGTATCCGCGGTACAGTAAACGACCAGCGAATTGTTCTGCTACATGAAAAAGTGCACCAGTTCCTTACGCCCAGGCTCTATCTGCTGCGTCAATTCCGCGTCGAAAGCCGGGCAGGATCCTACATGCGTTCCTCCCTGAGGCGATATCTGGAGGAAGCGCTTGCTGAAACGGTGGCACAGATAGGAGTGAGTGGTTTCCGGCAGTTTTTTACCGGGATTAAATTTCCGGTGCAGCAGGGATATGTTTATCTGGTCCGGGGTGGCGGTTATAATTCCGCGTTTACCGGCTCCGGTATTTTGACTGAAACGGCGGGTTTGATTGCCAGCGGAATTCTGATTGAAAGCATCGAATTCGACATATGGTTCGATCCTGCCAAACCGGTTTTACCAACCGAGGAGCACTGATACCGTGTTGGGTAAATTAGTTCAGTGGTTATCACGCCGCCCCACGCGCCCGGTATTGACGCGCCTGACTGAAGACGAAGCCCGGGCACTTGCGCAAACGGCCCTTGTGAACGAAGCCAATTCGGAAAATCTGGTTCTGGTTTCCCTGGAAACGGTGGAGACCGGTCCGGTGTGGATATTTCAGACGGCGACAATTGGCGCCCAGTGGGAGGTAAGGATCGAGGATCAGACCGGATCAGTCCTTGGCGTAAAACGGCTTGGCCTCAGATAGGAGCACCACCAGCCAGGATAAGTCGAGAGGGCGCTATGACGTTGTTGCACAGGCGGTCCGGGGTCTGGGTTCAGGTGTCTGGTTTTCTATTGCGTTGAAGTTTTTTGCATACCGTTCAAATTTCACCGTGCGCGTCGGCACAAGGTTCTGAAATCGAAGCAGCGCGTCACCAATTGACGCGAATAAAATGAAAGCCTGCGACGACAAGCAGGTTTGGACTCCGTCAAACAACTGAGGCCGCCCCGAAGGACGGCCTCTCTCTGGCTGCAAGCGTTACTTGAAGTGTCGCTCAGAGCTTGTCGGTAACCGCCGTGGAGGTGGCGCCTTCCGGCTCTTTGGTGATGACCGGGTCGGAGCCGCCGGCCAGCAGCGACTTCACGGTGCGCTCATAGGCTTCCATGTCGAGCGTGCCGTCGGAACCGTCGACCAGCTTGTTGATCTCGCCGACCATGCGGATCTGGTGCTTTTCGGTCTGGGCACCGGTGGCATCGTTTTCAAGAACGATTTCCGCAGCCTCTTCCGGGTTCTCGGCGGCATAGGCCCAACCCTTCATGGATGCCTTCACGAAACGCGCCAGCTTATCGACCATGGCCGGGTCATCCAGGCTGGATTCCAGCACGTAAAGCCCGTCTTCCAACGTCGCGACACCCTGGTCCTCGTATTTGAAGACGATCAGGTCTTCTTCCGGGATACCGGCATCTATCACCTGCCAGTATTCATTGTAGGTCATGGTGGAGATGCAGTCGGCCTGCTTCTGCAGCAGCGGGTCGACGTTGAAGCCCTGTTTCAGCACGGTTACTCCGCCGTCACTGCCATCGGTCGGGATGCCGAGGTGGCTCATCCAGGACAGGAACGGATATTCGTTGCCGAAGAACCAGACGCCAAGGGTCCGGCCCTTGAAATCTTCCGGAGATGTAATGCCGGATTCCTTCAGGCAGGTCAGCATCATGCCGGACTTCTTGAACGGCTGGGCGATGTTGACGAGCGGCACGCCCTTTTCGCGCGACGCCAGCGCCGACGGCATCCAGTCGATGATCACATCGGCTCCGCCACCGGCGATCACCTGCGGAGGCGCGATGTCCGGACCGCCCGGCTTGATGGTCACATCGAGGCCTTCCTCGTCGTAGAAGCCCTTGTCTTCCGCCACATAGTAGCCGGCAAACTGACCTTGCGTGACCCATTTGAGCTGCAGCGTCAGTTCGTCCGCGGCCTGCGCCGCACCCGAGGTCAGGCCCGCTCCCAAAACGGACGCGAGCGCCAGACTTTTCAATGCCTTCATTGCCATTCCCCTACTTGTTACGGGCAGAGCCAACCGGCCCGCCCTCTCTGGAACTTATCAACCTTTTGACGGTCCGGTCTCGCGGCGCTTCCCATACGCCATGCCGGCTTCCTGTACCTCGACCGCAACCCGAACATTCCGCGTTTTCTGGAAAGCGGTGTGCCCCGGTCACTTTGAAATTGCCCGGGCATTTGCTTGCTTACACCCATCGCTGACCAATTGGTCAAGAAAATCTAGGAAGCTGCCGTGTCGTTGGTCAAGGTTATTTTTTCATCAGGCCTATTTAGATATCCTGATCAGTGATTTTATACCCTCGCGCCAGGTTGTCTCGGCATTGCTGAATTTTTTATTGCCTGACGTGCCGGTATCTGGTCCATACTTTCTCCGCTCACAAGGGAGGAGATTGGCGGAACTGCGCGGCACTATCCGCAGTGTGGACAATGCCAATGGACAACGATTCATGATCACAAAAGCTCCTTTGGACTATCAGCCGCTGCCCTTGCCGGACCGGAGGCAGTTTACCGACATGGAAATGCAGACACGGGCCGACGCATTTCTGGAGGACGTCCGCACACGGCACACCGTGAGGGAATTCACAGACCGCCCGGTAGATCGGACGGTGATCGAGACCTGTGTCCGGGCAGCTGGCACCGCCCCGAGCGGGGCCAATCACCAGCCGTGGCATTTCGTGGCGATTTCCAGCGCCGAGCTGAAACGCAAGATCCGCGAAGCAGCGGAAGAAGAAGAACGCCGCTTCTACGATGGTGGCGCCGGAGACGCGTGGATAAAGGCCCTCGAGCCAATCGGTACCAACGCCGACAAGCCGCATCTGGAAATCGCACCGTGGCTGATCGTGATCTTCGCCCAGCGCTGGGGCACCTATGACGACGGCACCCGCTATAAGCATTATTATGTTCCGGAGAGCGTCGGCATCGCGACAGGTCTGCTGATCACGGCCCTCCATCATGCCGGGCTGTCGACGTTGACCCATACGCCGAACCCGATGAAATTTCTCAACGAGATCCTGGATCGGCCGGAGGCGGAGAAACCGGTGATGATCCTCGCCGTCGGCCATCCGGACGAAGACGCGACGGTGCCCGCAGTTGCCAAGATCAAAAAACCACTTGAGGAAATCCTGAGCGTGTTCGAGGGGTGAACGCGCGGAGCCTTAATTAGGCCCACTCAAACAATCCTATGCATATCCCAAGTCAGCGCGACAATCATCTCTTACAACCTAAGTACCATCATCACTTAAACTCCAAAGCCAAAAGTAAAATGACTCGACCAAATTGTGAAACGGGATTTATTTGGGGGACATACATTTTTCTTCTTATCTGCATTTTTGTTTATTACTTTTACAAAAATCCAGAAAATTTGTTGAACGGCTGGTATCCTGTTTACCCGTGGAACACGAAGAAATTCCTCGCTTTTATCGTCGTGTGTTACGTATGCCCTTTTTCAGGGTACTACCTAGCCAACTATTTTGAGAAAACTCTCTGCAATGCGTAGTCAGCGAAGACCGAAGGAAAACTTCACGCCGGCACATGCCGCGGAGCGGACCTCACATTTTCGCAGATTTTCTCAAGCAGATCCCTGCGGTCCTGACTGCCGTCCGCGGCATAATTGAGGTTCCTGAACAGGGATGTCTGTTCGGTGAAGAACCGCCGGACCGCGTCCTTGCCGTCAAAGGCGAAGCCGGTTCTGGCGATCTTGTAGACCAGATCGAACGTTTCCTGCTGGCGCGCCAGGGGCGCGGACACGTCCACATCGTCAAAGGCATCCTGCTGAAGATAGACCATGTCGAGAAACAGCGCCTTCTGCTGCAGGACAAAATCCTCGGTCGAAACGCCTTCCTCCCCGGTCACCTGCATCATGCGGTTGATTTCATCCCCCTTTTTGAGCAGGTCGATCATTTCCTCCACCCTGGGCACCCAATCGGGGCCGATATTCTTGTCATACCATGCTGCGAGCTGGGTGTGATAGCGAGACCAGGACAGCAGGGGATCCACCGCGGGATAGAAGCGCTTGTAGGCGCGTTCGGAGGACAGGCCCAGGAATGTCTTGACCGTGCCGAGCGTCGACTGGGTGACCGGTTCCTCGAAGTTGCCGCCTGCGGGCGAGACCGTGCCGATCATGGTGAGACTGCCGGTTTCCCCGGTCGCGGTTCTCAGGACACCGGCGCGCTCATAGACACCCTTGATCGCGGAATCCAGATAGGCCGGGAAAGCTTCCTCTCCCGGGATCTCCTCGAGACGCCCTGAGGTTTCGCGCATCGCCTGCGCCCAGCGCGAGGTGCTGTCGGCGATCAGCAGAACATCATAGCCCATCTGGCGATAGTATTCGCCCAGCGTGATACCGGTATAGATAGACGCTTCGCGTGCGGCGACGGGCATGGAAGACGTGTTGCAGATGATAACCGTCCGGTCCATCAGCGTGCCGTGGCCGGAAGGGTCCGGCTGCTGCGGGAATTCGGTGATGGTCTCGACAACCTCGCCGGCGCGCTCGCCGCAGGCAACGACGATGACGATATTGACCGCAGAGAAGCGCGATATCAGCGACTGGAGCACCGTCTTGCCGGCGCCGAACGGACCTGGGATACAGCCCATGCCACCGCGTGCTATCGGAAAGAACGTATCGATCAGACGCAGGGTGGTGATCAGGGGTTCGTTCGGATAGAGCCGTTCGCATTGTCCCGACCTGACCAGTTTTTCGGGAATGGCGCGGCGCACCGGCCAGTGCTGGACCATGGTCAGGTCGCGGGTCTCGCCCCGCTCATTGCGGAGTGTGGCGACAACCTCGTTGATCGTGAAGGCGCCTTCGCGGACCCGCTCAACCGTCCAGTTTCCGGTGAGGGAAAACGGAACCATGATCTTGTGCTCGAAGCGTCCTTCAGGAACCGTGCCGAGCGTATCGCCGGCCCTGACCGGATCACGGGACTTGACCTTGGGTTCGAAGGCCCATTTGCGATTCTGGTCGAGCGCGTTGGTCAGAACGCCGCGCGGCAGGAAGAAGCCGTATTCGGCGGCAATATCCGCAAGCGGGTTCTGCAGACCGTCGAACACCGTGCTGAGCAGGCCCGGTCCGAGCGCCACGGAGAGCATCTCGCCGCTCTGGATCACCCGGTCGCCGACACGCACGCCGGCGGTGCTTTCAAAGACCTGTGCCTCTGCCGTGCTGCCGCGCACGCGCAGCACTTCCGCCTTCAGATACTCACGCGGCTTGCCGTCCCGTTCCGGACCATGGGGAATGATATAAACCACTTCGTTCTTGATCAGCGGCGCATCGTCGAGCGGGGCGAGTGTCACAAGGTCGTCCTGCACGGCGACGATCCGGGCGGTCGGTTCGGGAAGCTGAGCGTGACTGGTCATGAAAGGGTTTCCTGAAGGGCTGAAGAGGCGTCCGCGAATAAACCCTGGCCGGGAGGAGGTTCGTCGGCGGCCATCCCATCCAGCTCGCTGGGGCCACCGGGCGCGTTGGGGCCACCGAGCGCGGCAGTCACCAGAAGCTGCAGCCGCTCCCGGGCCGCATCCTCGCTGTAACGCGACCAGCGCTCGACGATGACCCAGCGCAGCACATAGATCGCCACCGCCTCGAAATCGAACTCGTGCAGCATGCCGTAGTGGTCGAGTTGACGGAAAATCTGGGTCAGGCTGAGGCGCTCCATCGCGATATGATTGCCGGATTGCATCAGGCGGTGCGCTTCCGCGACCCAGGGCATGAAATTGCCGAGGCCGAGTCCCGGATCGCTCCAGTGGTTCGCGATCCGGCCGCACCAGCGGCCGAAGCCCCAGTTTTCAATGTCGCCGGCGGTTTCCTGACCGTCCCGGCGGCGGCGGAGCGCGGCGATCACGGTGCGTGTCTCCATGCGTGCGCCAACCAGATGCTGAAGGTCGGGGTAATCCTTCAGATCCCCTATTACTTCCCTGGCACGGCGGAGCACCTCGCTGTCGAGGCTATAGCGGGCGACGCCCGCCCAGGCGGTCACTTCCACCAATTCCCGCAACAGGCGCAGGTGATCGGGCCGAAGCATCGACAGCCTTTGCTTCAATCGGAATTCGGAAATCGGCACCTCCTTCCGGGTGAACATCTTCCCCAGATGCGGCAGGCTGGTGACCAGCATGATGTATTGGTGCGGCCGGGACATCGTTACCTCAGGACCCCTTCCATGATGGCACGCAGACGTGGCTGCAGATGCCGTTTCAGGAGAGCCGCGATCGCTTCTTCGGTAAGATCGATGGAAACGTCCCTGTCCGTGAGCTTGACCTTTATGCCGTCGAAACCCGGCGCGGTGGAAAAGGTCACGCCTTCGCGCAGGACGTCTCCGGCAAGCGCGATGACAAAATGCGTCAAGGTGCCGGGCTCAACCGCTTCCGGCGACTGTCTCAGCTCCTCGAACGAGACGACCTTTTCCGGCAGTACGATTTCCATCGGCTCGGTTTCGCTGACGGAAGCGTTCTCCCTGGCATTGGCCGCCATGGCCAGAATGAGATTCCGCAGGAAGGCTTCATCGGCAAGCGTCGTTGCCACCAGACGGCCCGCTTCCTGCTGGATACGCTCGCCGAGTTCGTTGCGCAGGCTCAGAACCAGGTCGCGGGTCGCGACTTTCAGACCATCCTCGGTCGCCGCCTTCTCCTTAACCGCCTCGGCGCGCGCCTCCGCCAGCAGCCTTTCGGCTTTTTTCTGAGCCGCGGATACGATTTCTTCCGCCTTCGCCCTGGCCTTGGCGAGAATTTCCTCGCCCTCGGACTGTCCGGCGGCAACGCCTTCGGCTTTCAGGCGCTCGATCAGCGCCTGGACACCGGCGCCTGCGGCATTTTCAAGATCATCCGCCGCGTCATGTTTGGACATTACCGCCTCCTAAGCCGGGATCGAACCCGCCAGAACCAATGCGAACACCAGTGCGAAAACCGAGAAGCCTTCCAGCACCGCGGCGGGAGCCAGCGATATCCCGAAGATCTCCGGCTTGGCCTTGGAGGCGTTGATGGCGGAGGCGAGCACCTCTCCCTGGCGGATCCCGGTCAACAGCATCGTGGCCCCTGAGAGAACCCCGATCGCGAAAAGCGCCGCTCCGTTCGCCGCGTCGATGCTGGATCGCTGAAGAGAAAACATGATCACGATGCCGTAGATCACCTGGGAGGACGGCATCAGCGACACGCCGACAAACCGGCCGTAGCCTCCATCGCTGTCCAGCATTGCACCGATGGCGGCGCTGCCGGCGAGCGTGCACCCCCAGGAACTGCCGATCGCTCCAAACGCGACAGGCGCGTAAAGTCCGAACCAACCGAGAACCACAATGAATTCGTTCACAGGCGTGTCTCCTCTTTCCTGAAGGGACGGAAGGGGGTGCCTTCGTCTTTCAGACCCCAATTGAAAAATTCTATGACATTCAGCCGCAAGCCGTGCACGCAGCCGGCAATCAGCCCGAGCCCGATATTGATCGCGTGCCCGACGGCCAGAACCAGAATGGCAATCAGTATCCCGACACCGGGAACCGCATCGTTCAACTGACCCGACAGGGTGTTGATCGTCTCGCCGAGCGAGGCCGCCGCCAGCCCCAGCGCGAAGAGACGCATGTAGCTGAGGACGTCGGAAAACATATTGATAAACCGGGCAAGCGACGTGAGCCCGTCGAAGACGCGCAAGACGCCCGCCTTCAGGGAGTTGACCTTGCGGTCGCTGCCGAAGATCCCCACGACCAGGAGACCGACGATCACCGCTGCCGGTCCGGCCTTGTCCAGCAGGGTGCCCTGGCCAAGAAAGGTGGCCAGTCCACCGAGCGCCACGAGGCACCAGCCGACGGGCTGGAGCCGGCCACTCAGCGTTTTTTCATGGCAGGCGCGCATGAGATTGGCCAGAACCACGTGCAGGACACCGATGGTGAGCGTGATTTTCATCATCGCATCGACATTCTTCAGGGGCAGCACATTGAGATGCGCGAGAAAACTCCCCTCTGGTGGCTCCACGCCGAAATAACTCCCCGTGGCCACGCCGAAAGCGGCGGTGGACACCGAGAGCCAGACGGACATCGAGAACATTCGCCGGCCAAGGGCCGAGCCGGCGAAACGCTTGCGGAACAGGAAAAGCAGCAGCAGCAGCAACAGGCCGTAACCCGCGTCCGTCATGATCATGCCGAAGAAGACGATAAACGAGACATAGACGACCGGGGACGGGTCCCAGTCGCGGTAGCCGGGCGTCTGGTAGAACTCGACCAGATCCTCCCCGGCGGCGACGGACGGATCGTTTTCCAGAAGTGTCGGCGGCGCGTCGTTTTCCGAAACCTCATCGAACAGCGCCGCAACGCCGAGCTGACCGGCCAGATCCCTTACCGTCGCGATCCGGTCGTGCCGCGCCCAGGCCTGAAGCACAAATACGCGGTCGGTGTCGGCCGTCTCGAGAGCGGCGCGGCGGCGGGCGGAATGGTCGCGAGCGGCGGCCAGGTTCCGCGCCAGGACATAGCGCCATTTCGTCAGGGCCTGCCGCTCGAGCTGCAACTCCTCGAGATCGATGACCGCTTCTTCATAACTGTGTTTCAGGGTCGACAGAGATTCAGCGCCGACATGCACCCGCGGCACCGGCATGGCGCCGACCGGCGGCTCTTCAGGCGCCAGGAGCACGATATAGGCGCGGTACCTGTCCTTGTGCACAATCTCCAGAACCTTGCCGGAGGTATCGATGTTGCTGAGCTTTGCAAGCGGCACGACATAGAACCACAACCGGTTGTCGCCGATCTCCGCGAGATCGGAAAAGCTGAATTCTCCCCAGGGTTCGACATCCTGGATGCGCCGGTCGAGCTTGGCGACAAGATCCTCGCAGTCTTTCATCGCACTGCGGTTCTTCCGGGTCTGCACGACGACGCTTTCGAGATCGAAACGGTCCGGGTCGGTGACCGGGCGGCGCTGGGAAGGACAGGCCACCAGCCACCGCAGCGCTTCAACCGCTTCCCGGCCACCGCCGGGAGGAACGGCTTCCAGCTCCTTTTGCGCCGAGGCAAGCGGGATAAGATGCAGGGCGCCGAAGCGCTGTGTGGCTTCCAGAACCGTGTCCTTGTCGTCCAGAACGCCGATCAGGCTCACCTTGACAAGGGGCACGATACTCATAGTTCGGCCATCCTTGCCCCGGCTGCGCGGGCGGCCGTCTTGCGTTTGGAGATCTTCGCGCGCACCACCGCGTCGCGCTCCGCATCCGCCAGGGCCATGCGGATTTTCCTGATGTTGCGCGCAGCCTGCGGAATGAGCACCTTCTCGAACAGATTGACCCGCCGCGAAATCACGGCCTCCGCCTCCAGCAGACGCTTCACCCGCTCTGTGGCGACTTCAAGCTCCAGGCTCAGCCGCAACAGGTCCCGCATACCCTTCACATAAGGATCGACCCAGTGGGGGCGTGCCAGCAGGGAATAGGGTCTGGTTTCGAGCTCGACGTCTTCAAGCGTCGGCAAAATGGTTCCGGAAAGATTCTGCTCTCCCCTGACCAGCTTCCTGATCGTTACCAGGCCCTGGAGAGGCACAAGTCTGTTGGCGAGCATCGGCAGCGATGCGGCGATGTCATCGAAACTCCGCCGATATTCCTCATCCAGCCGCTTCAGCGTATCCTTGGCCTTGGCACGCTCCGCGACGATCTGAAGGCGCTTGAGCTCCAGCGAAGGCAGGAAGCGATTATACTCCGCCAGCTGCGCGCTTTCCCTGGCAAGGGACGATTTGTTGAGCGCCAGCCTTGCCATCAGGCGGCCTCCCCGTCAGCGGATTTCACCGGCGGCGCCCTGTCCGGAAGGTACTTGTCGATCAGCGCCTGCTTCATGAGAAGCTGGTCGGGTTCGAAGCATTCCGCCAGGGTCCGCCAACACAGATCCAGCGCCTCCTCCAGCGGTTTCGACACCTCGATATCCATGAAACGCTCTCGGAACAGGGCGCCGAATTTCAGCAGTTGCCGGTCATAGTCCGACAATTCGAAGGCCATCGACTGTTTCTGTTCCGCGTCCCGCGCCCCGGAATAAAACCGGATCATGGTATTCATGATCTGGTTGTGATCCTCGCGGGTCACCTTGCCGATCACATGCTGCTTCAGGCGGGAGAGCGAACCGAAGGGATCGATGACGCCGCTGTGCAGGTAGAACTGGCCCTCAGTGATGTAGCCGGTGTTGTCGGGCACGGGATGGGTCACATCATTGCCGGGCATGGTTGTGACTGTCAGGATTGTGACCGAGCCCGCCCCTTTGAAATCACAGGCTTTTTCGTAGCGGCGGGCGAGCTGGGAATAGAGATCGCCCGGATAGCCGCGGTTCGCCGGGACCCGCTCCATGGCGATGGAGACTTCCTTCAGCGCATCCGCGAAGGCGGTCATGTCGGTCAGCAGCACAAGGACGCGCTTGCCTTCCTCGACCGCGAATTTCTCCGCAACCGCCAGCACCATGTCCGGAACCTGCAGTCGCTCGACCACCGGATCGGACGCCTGGTTGATGTACATCACCGTGCGGGGAAAGACACCGGCGTCCTCGAACTGTTTGCGGAAGAAGGCATAGTCGTCGAAAATCAGGCCAAGCCCGCCGAAGACGACGATATCGGCGTCGGCCTGAATTCCGATACGCGCCAGAAAGGGATTGTAGGGCTCGCCCGATACGGAGAAGATCGGGATCTTCTGGCTTTCCACCAGGCAATTGAAGACATCGATCATCGGCACGTCGGTGCGGATCAGGCGCGAGGCCAGAACGCGCTTCATCGGGTTGGCGGAAGGACCGCCGAGCGGAACGGACGGATCGCTCGAAAGGTCCGGCCCCCGGTCGATGGGTTGACCGGCACCGTCGAACACCCGGCCAAGGATATTGCCCGAATAGGTGACCTTCGCCGGCTCGCCCAGAAAACGGACAGAAGCGTTGTTCGCCAGTCCCTTGGTGCCGGAATTCACCTGAAGGGACACCATTTCGCCGTCAATATTGATGACCTGCGCGAGAGAAGTGTTGCCGTTGCCTGGATCCACCAGCGCCAGATCGCCCAGACACGGGCGCCCCTCCGACCCCGGCCTTGAGGACGACACCGCAATCCGGATGATATCGCCGACGATATCGATAATTCGGCTATGGGAGACCAGCATCATCGCCCCCTGGGGATTAGGTCACGGACACATAAAGGGCGTGAACGGCATCGAACATCAGGCGTTTCGGAACCTTTATCACCACTTAGCGGCAATCCATCTTAGGCGGGTTCTTGAGGTCTCTACACTCAAACAGATCCGGCAAACCATCAATGCCGGTCAACCCGCATGAGGTTAAACAGGATATTTTCGCGCGCATATGACCTGTATCAATCAACGGAACCGTTCGGCCGGCGGCGTTCTGCCGACGCAGATATTACATGTTGCAAGGCCCGGCCGGCCCTTCCGGGCGAAATGCGCCAGCGCGGCAATCCATAAAGAGTCTCGAAAAACAAATTTCTCTTCCCTTACGGAAATTTACCTTTTCCGAAAATACTATCACATTAAATAAGACTGATTTTCTAATTCAACTTGTCAAAATTGCCGCCTACGCGATGCCGATATTTCATTCCACTCCGAAACTATGCAGTTTCCCGGTCGCATTTTTTCAGCTTGGCGGGGAAATATTATTGGCTGATACATATTCTCAAGACTTTCTATCAAGAATAATTAATAAATACTATATTTCTATAACAAGAAGGCAGGAGAATTTAATTCTCACCGGACTTTCTCGTGATATTAACGCATGCGCCCTACCGCTCGGATAGGTTTATTGAAAGTTGCGTCCCATATTTTTGCTTCACATTCTTCTCAAAATGTTATTCTCTAGACTTAATCATTGACTTCTCTAGTAGTATTTCCGTCATGATTCGCTGTTTTAACGCATGAACGTGAATCGGTTCGGATTAGGAGGCCATGTTGACGGACCACGTGACAAACCATCCCCTCGACCTCACGGCTCCGCCACAATCGTCAACACAAGCCAGACCGCAGCAGGACAGCCGCTCCACCGCGGGCAGGCCGCCCAGCAGCAAGGTACCGGTTCGCAGCGATCCTGGCACCATCCTGCTCCACTGGACGCTTGTGACCGCCATCTTTGTCAGCCTTCTGACCGGCCTCAGACTGTCCGCCGACGCGGAAGGCGCGTGGTTCTCCAAACTGTTCGAGCCAATTCTGCCCCAGGGCGAGATCTGGACCTGGCACTATGTCTCCGCCGTCTTCGTGCTGGCCCTTATCTTCGCCTATGCCGCCTATATGTCACTGGCGCGTCTGAAAAGACGGATTTCCTCCAAGAAAATAGTCGTCCTGACCCTGCCCGCCAGCAACAAGCTGCGTATCGCGGCGGTCAGCGTCATCGCCTACTGGATCCTGTTCGCCTCCGTCATCGCGTTGTCGGCCACGGGTGTCCTGCTCTACATGGGGTATGGCGGCATCTGGGTGACCGTCCATTTTACCGCGGCCGTGGTCGTGCTGACCTATATCGGCACGCATGTTGTCCTTCATTATTGCTATGGCGGACTGGAGCAGCTTCTGCGGCTGTTCCGACCGCAGTCCCTGCGCCGGTATCCGGGCATGGCGCGGCGTCCGCTTGCAATCGCCGTCGCCCTCGGGGCGGTGATCGTCGCCGCCGCCGTTACGCTGGATTTCGGAACAAGGTCTGACCTTGTCGTAGCCCGGGCGGACGAATTGCCGACGCTTGACGGAAATCTCGACGATGCGCTCTGGCAGGCTGCCAAACCTGTGTTTGTCAAAACCCAGCAGGGGTCAAATCTCGACGGCGCAGGTGTATCCACCGTCGAAATCCGCGCCGTTCAGGTCGGCGACAAGATCGCCTTCGGTTTTCGCTGGGAAGATCCTACCCGTTCGCTGAAACGGCACCCGCTCATCAAGACCGAAGACGGCTGGCGCATGCTGAACAACCGCGCGGATATCTCGGACGAAACGGCCTACTATGAAGACAAGTTTTCCGTGGCCTTTTCGACCAGCGACGTCTTTGGCGGTGGCGGTGCGACGCATATGGGCCCCAAACCGCTCGACAACAAACCGGCGGCCTTTCACGGGCGCGGCCTGCATTACACCACCGACGGCAGCCTGGTCGATGTCTGGCAGTGGAAGGCCGCGCGCGGCGGCATGCTGGGCAAAGTCGACGACATGTGGTTCGGCACGCCCGTCGAACCGACCGAAGCGCAGGTGGCCGGCAAGGCCCGTTACAGTGCCGGCTACACTTCGGATGACGGCAAGGCCTTCTACATCTACAACTACATAGGCGATCCGGAGACCCATTATCATGGCACCGTCGGCGTCCGCCGTCTTCCCATCGACTACAAGAAGACGGCGGCCCTCATGGGAAACATCGACCTGTCGGTGAATACCAGCGAGGACCAGGGGGCACATTGGTGGATGCTGGAGGAAGAAAGCGTTCCCTATTCGCTGGACAAGGACGCCGAAATTCCCGTAGGCACGGTTCTTCCCGGTGTCCTGATCCAGGGCGAATATTCAGGCAACCGGGCAGACCTTCAGGGCGGCTCGAAATGGCAAGACGGGTATTGGACGCTTGAAGTCATCCGCGATATGGATACAGGCTACGAAAAGGATCTGGCCATGAAGGACGGACTGTTCATGTGGATGTCGGTCTTCGATCACAATCAGACCCGCCATACACGGCATTCGCGCCCGGTGCGTTTGACGTTCAACAAAACTGGCAACTAAACCGGCAACTGAACCGGCAACTGAACCGGCCGGCACGCTTCACACCACGGACACGCCAAACATGTCAAAGAGCACATGCACCGTCACGATCAACGGCAAGAAGATCAAGGCCAATGTCGGGGATACCCTGATCGACGCCGGTCTGGGGGGACGTCTCGTCATCCCGCACGACTGCTGCTCGGGCCAGTGCGAGACCTGCCGGGTTCGTGTGCTGAACGGCGGGATCGACGATCTGGGAACGCGCGAAAAGGACACCGTGCTCGGGTGCATATCCGTGCTCACGGGCGATGCGGAAATATCCTATGACCCCGTGCCAGTGGTGAAAACCGCCAAAGGCATCGTTGAAACCATCCGCGAAGTCAGGAAAGACTATCTGGAAGTCCGCATTCGCGTGGCACGGCCGGTCACCTGGCTTGCCGGCCAGTATCTGCGGGCCACATTCGCGGGTTATCCGCCCCGGGACTACAGCCCGACGACACCGCTCAACCTGGATGCGGAACTGGACATCATCGTCTTCCACATCAAGGTCTATCCGGACAGCGCCGTTTCCTCAAAACTGGGAACCGACATCAAGAAGGGCCACAGCGTCAAGCTTCACGGTCCTTTCGGCAACGCGTTCCTGCGCCGGCAACCGGAGCCGATTCTCCTGACCTCGACCGGGACCGGGTTCGCACCGATATGGTCCATTGCCGTTGCCGCGAGCATGGGTCAGCCAGGCCGGGAAATCCGTATCGTTGCCGGGGCCCGGACCAGAGACGGTCTTTACATGCGCGACGCGGTGCGCTGGCTGCGCAATCGCGGCATTACGATTTCGCTGACGGCAAGCGACGGCGACGACGAGACCGTGCTGTCGGCGCGTCCGCACGAACTTGTCGGCGACCTGACCCCGGACCATGTCATCTATTCGGCAGGCGCGCCGGCGCATGTGGAAGCGATGCGGGACCTTGCCCGCAAGTCGGGGGCCACCTTCTACGCCGATCCGTTTTATGTCGCGGAAGAGGACAAAGGCGTGCTGGCTTTTGCCGGCGCCCTGTTGCGGAAGGCGGCAACGCAGTTCACATCCACGACGGCCGGTTAGGTCACTCAGCGGAACACAGCGGGCGCCCTATTGGGCCGCCGTCGATATCGCCTGGTCAACTGAGAAGATCAGTTCCTGGGCTTCGGCAACCGGCATGGGGCGACCGAGGTAATAACCCTGCGCTTCGGTGCAGCCGATTTCCACCAGCATGTCCAGCAATTCCTTGGTTTCCACCCCCTCGGCGGTCGTCGACATATCGAGATCTTGTGCCAGCCCGATAATCGCCTTCACGATGGAAATGGAGTCATCGGAATAGGCCATCGACCTGACGAAGGACTGATCGATCTTGATCTTGTTGAACGGGAAGCGCCGGAGGTAGCTGAGGGAGGAATACCCCGTTCCGAAATCGTCCATCGATACCTTGACCCCCAGGGACTTGGCCTGATGCAGGGCGTTCAGGACATCATCGGAGTCGGTGAGGAGAACACCTTCCGTCACTTCCAGTTCCAGGCGCTCCGCCCGCAGTCCCGATCTGGCGAGGCTTTCGATCAGCACTGGACCGAAAGCGTGACCGCGCAGCTGCCGCGGCGACAGGTTCACGGCCACCCGCAGGTGCTGCGGCCAGTCCGCCGCGATGCGGCAGGCTTCCTGCAGAACCCATTCCCCCAGCGGGTTGATCAGGCCGGTGTCCTCGGCAAGCGGAATGAAATCCGCGGGAGATACAAGCCCTCGGGTGGGATGGTTCCAGCGGACAAGGGCCTCGAACCCGGAAATCGAGAAACTCCGAAGGCAGTATTGCGGCTGGAAATAGAGTTCAAGTTCGCCATTACCGACCGCATTGCGAAGATCGGTGATCAGCTCACGCCGGTCTTTCACCGCGACGCCCATGTCGGCTTCGAAGAAGCGATAGATATTGCGTCCGTCTTCCTTGGCCCTGTAAAGCGCCAGATCGGCCTGTTTGAACAGCTCGTCACCCGCCGTGCCGTCTCCCCTGGCAAGCGAGATCCCGATGCTCACGCCGATGACGATCTCATGATCGGCGATCTGGAACGGCTGAGACAATTCCCAGATGATCGTCTGGGCGAGCTCGTCGATCTCCTGCACCTGGGAAGGCAGTCCGGTCAGGATCGCGAATTCGTCGCCGCCGAGACGAACGACAATTTCGCTGCCGCTCGCCAGCGCCTTCAGCCGGGCCGCCACCTGGCGCAGCAGTTCGTCGCCAATGGGGTGGCCGAGGGAATCGTTGACGGTCTTGAATTCATCGAGGTCGAGACAAAGGATCGCGAACTCTCCTCCTTCAACCTGCTGCCGTTTGAGAAGCGCCTGCTTCCGGTCGCGGAATTCTATTCTGTTCGGCAGTTGGGTCAGGATGTCGTGGCGGGCAAGATAGGCCAGCCGGTCGCGGGCTTCCTGTCGCTCGGTAATGTCTTCCGAGATCGCCACCCAGCCACCGTCGGACAGCGGCTGGCGCGTGGTCAGAACGATCCGGCCGGAGCGGATTTTCACCATTTCCGTGCTCTGCGTTCCCGAAGACGGCTTCCGCTGGGCGGATGGCGCGCCCGCGGAACCCGGATTCTCCGGCTCGAGCGTCTCGACGTTCTGGAATGCGGAGAGTTCGGCCGCCGTCATGCCTGGCCTGATCCCGCCCGGCTCCAGTTCGAAAAGTTCCGCGTAGCGCTGGTTCGAGACGATCAGCTTGCCGGCCGCGTCGAACATGCAAAGACCGTGCGACATATTGCTGAGAGCGGCATCGAAGAGGACGTTCTGTTCGCGGAGCCGGGCTTCCTGCGATTTCAGGATCAGGTTCTTCTCGTTCACCCTGAGGCGCAGTGCGTCCCGTTCCTTGACGGATCGCTGGAGGGAAACAACGGAGCGCGCGATATCGCCGACTTCGTCGCTGCGCTCGGTACCAACCACCTTGCTTTCGAAATCACCGTCGGCAATTCCGGAAAGCACGCGAGTTATGTTTGTCAGCGGACGGGTGACCTGACGGGCCAGAAGAAAGGCAACGGTCGCGAATGCGACAAGGGTCAGCAGTCCGAAGAGAAAGAGCCATTTAAGCATCTTGGACTCTTCCTCGATGCCGATCCTGGTGAGTTCATTCTGGGTTTCCGTCAGGGCCTCGATCGGCATCAGGGCGCATATCGACAGCGGCAGAACCGGTACGCCGCATTCGATGACCCTTTCACCGTTGGACGTCAGGTTCGGCGTTTCGGGCGAACTGACAAGATCGGATTCGGTGCCGCCGAAATTCGCCCTCGAGATGATCCTCTCGTCGTAGACGATGGCCAGTTCGAAGGCATTGATCTGGGCAAGCGCCGCAAGGAGGGTTTCTTCCGGGCGTAACCAGCGCTGCGCCAGAAGCCCGCCGATCACATATCCGAAGTCGTCAAAGACCGGCACGAAGATGATCTGCGATACGGCGTTGACGGTCTCGTCCGGGACGAACACCTGCGTGTCGGCGATGGGAAGGATTTTCGAGACCGTGCGCTTCTCGCCGGGGAAACTTACCTTCAGCGACCGGGCCATTTCGGGATAGAAACTGAAGCCCTGGATCTTAGATCCCAATGTCACCAGATCCGCGCTGTAGGATGAGGCGCCGATGACCCTTGCCTCCTCGTCCAGAACGATGATCCCGTCAACATCCGCCAATACGGCGGCCGGACCGAGCAGTTCGGACATGGCGACGACATTCCTGGACGCGATGGCTTTCGCGGTGTCGACCCGCTCGGCGATCGAATTCAGCCGGCGGTACCTGTCCTGAAAAAGAAATTCCAGCCGCGTTCCTGCGAGTTCCACATCGGCCGACAGTTTTTCCTGCAGACGGGACTGCGACAGCTGCAGCAGTTCGGTCTCCTGGCGGGCCATGCTGCCCTCAAGCTGATAAGCCACAAGCCCGATCAGTCCGGCAAACGCGCATAGCGCCGTGAAAACAGCACCGTAGGTATAATGCCAAAGAAGGGACGAATGACGTATCATGCTCATTCTTGAAGTTATTTCGGAACGGGTACGCCGCCAAAGTCCCGGATCTGGCCCCGCGCCTGATCGGACTGAGCGTAGTCGATGAATTCCTCCATCTGGGCATCCATGGTGCCGTCTTTGTAGATCAGAGCCAGCGTCACGGCACTTGGATAGCTGTCGTCTGTCGGATGATGTCCATCGATCTCAAGAACGACAAGCCCCTCCTCAAGAGGAAGGGAATAGGGGCCGAATGCGATGGCCCCTTCAACCTCGCGAGCGCTTGAAATGGCGTCCTGCGTGGTAAGCGCCGTTTTGGAACGCGGCGAGAACTCCAGGTCTTTCCAGCCGGGCATCGATCCGCGCAAGACCTGCAGCGTGCTGTCGGCGTCCTCCCGCCGAACGACGCGCACCCGCAGGTCCGCGCCACCCAGTTCCGACCAGTTTGTAATTTCACCGGTATAGATTTTTACGAGTTCTTCACTTGTCAGGCCTTTAATCCCGGAAGAGGGATGGGTGAAAATAGCACTCGGAATTCTGGCGATCGGCAGGTAGATCAGACCGTATTGAACTTCGCTGTCCTTCAGAGGCCGGGCGACCCGGCCGAGCCGCTCCGTACCGGAGCTGACCGCCGCAATTCCACCCCCGGAGCCGATGCTCGGGGGGATCGACAACTCAATAGCGGGATAAGCAGCCGAAAAACCGTTGCCAATCTCCTGAAGCATTTCAAGGCCGTCACCGGTACCGACGACTTTGAGTTCGGAATCCGCGAGCGCAGCAGGGGTCAGTTGCAGGAATGCGCCAAGCGAGAACACCAAGGCGAAGGTCAAAACGCTCATATTTACCACCTAATCTTGTCCACGCTTGATAATCTGACATATTCAAGTTAACTAATTACTAAATCATAAATATAATTTAGAATAAAAATGGTTTATTTGCAGATATTTGAAATACAACTCGATTATTAATTTGGTTGCATCTTTGTTTTTTACAGAAATTATCTTTATGTAGACAATAATATTTCTCTTATCGCGGCGCAGCATAATAGTTTAAAATTTATCCATCTCTTTGAAGCCTTTATTACCTGACTAAATAGTCATGCCTTTTTTTCAAAGCGGCAGTCATTTGAAGCGAGGTATCTTCGTAGAGGTATTTTTCGCAAACCGGACAATCGTCGAACGACCCTAGTTTTCAGGGACTTGAAAATATTTCTCGCCATAACTCTTTGATTTGATGATTTTATCTAGTTTATCGAGAAGTTATACCAACCGCGGATTCATGTGCAATCGAACAAGTGGCCGATGATCCGGGAGGGTCTTAACGGTCGAGGGCGGCGGCGCTTGCACGGACAACCAGCTCCACATCAAGCAAGACGGGGGAAGTCCGCCGGCCTGCGACGGCGCCTGCCGGATCCATGCCCTGCAGCAGCAGCGCGGCCGCCTGAACACCCAAAGCGCGGCGGTCCTGGCGGATGGTTGTCAGTCCCGGCACGTAATATTCGGAAAGCTCGATATCGTCGAAGCCGATGACGGAAATATCCTCCGGCACGCTGATCCCGTTCGCTGCCAGCGTAGAGATCAGGCCGAAGGCCACCTGATCCGACGCGCAAAAGACAGCCGTCGGCCTTTCGTCCATCGCCAGGATCTTTTCCACGGCATTGCGGCCCGAGTTCAGGGAAAAGTCCCCGCGGATGATCCACTCCTCCCGGAACGGCAGGTCAAGACGTTCCCGCTCGGCAAGCATGCCCTCCCGCCTGGCGTGGGTCAGTACATTGTCCTCAGGTCCGGTGACATGGGCAATTTTGCGGTGCCCGAGTTCATAGAGATGCCGCACGGCGAGCCGGGCGCCGCGATTGTTGTCGCTTCGAACCGACGGCAGGTCTGAACCATGAACCCATTCACAGGCGAACACGATCTGCCCGGAAACGCCGTTTTCCTCAAATTGCTGCAAGTCGTGGTTCGAAACCGATCCATCCAGGCAGATCATGCCGTCGATCTGCGAATCCAGGAAATAGTCGACCAGCAGTTTTCCGGTGGAGGTGTGGTCATTGGTATCGACTATCACGACGGAGTAATCCCGCTCGCCGATCGCTTCGCTTATTCCCGCCAGGATTTGAGAGAAAAACGGATTTCCCAGATTGGGGACCAGCACGAGCACCGCGCCCGCCTGCCGCGTCCGCAGGTTCCGCGCCGCCCTGTTGACACGGTAGCCGGTGGACCGGATTGCCGCAAACACGCATTCGCGCGTTGCCTCCGTCAAGAGCTCCGGATTGCTGAGGGCGCGACTGACCGTTGCGGTCGAAACACCTGCCTGCCTGGCAACATCCTGAATTCTGGCGCTTTTTTGAACCAAACCCATCTCCGGCGTGTTGTGTTTTTTTCTTCTCTCACAATTTCGGGTTGACATAAGCCCGTTTCCTGAGAATTATAAATGTAATCGATTACATAGAGAGAAACAACCAAATGTAATCGATTTAAAATGCGGTGGAGGCCGCATCGTGAGCACAATCGAACAGACCTGTTCGGTGGGAGGATGATATGAAAGCATTACGCGCAGTTTTCGCCGCGACCACTGCCCTTTGCGCAGCAACCGCAGCAAACGCAACCGATCTTGAAGTCACGCATTGGTGGACATCCGGCGGCGAAGCCGCAGCCGTCGCTGAATTTGCCAAGGCCTTTAACGCAACCGGCAACAACTGGGTCGACGGCGCCATCGCCGGTTCCGGCGGCACCGCCCGCCCGATCATCATCAGCCGGATCACCGGTGGCGATCCGATGGGAGCCACACAGTTCAACCACGGACGTCAGGCGGAAGAGCTGGTTGAAGCCGGTCTGATGCTCGATCTCACCGAGATCGCGGAAGAAGGCAAGTGGCGCGACATCATTCGTCCCAGCAGCCTGCTTGACAGCTGCACGGTCGACGGCCGCATCTACTGCGTGCCGGTCAACATCCATTCCCAGCAATGGCTGTGGCTCAACAATTCCGTCTTCGAAAATGCCGGCGTTGCGGTTCCGACCAACTGGGACGAGTTCTCCGCGGCCGCTTCGAAGCTTCAGGAATCCGGCATCGTGCCGCTGGCCATGGGCCAACAGCCCTGGCAGACGACACTGGCTTTCCAGGTCATCCTGACCGCGCTCGCGGGACCTGAAGCCTACACCAAGATCTTCGGCGAGAAAGATGTCGATCTTGCCGGTGGCCCTGAGCTGGCCAAGGTCTTCCAGGCCGCCGACGCCGCCCGGAACATGGCCAAGGACTCCAACGTCCAGAACTGGAACGATGCCACCACCATGGTCATCACCGGCAAAGCCGGCGGCCAGATCATGGGCGATTGGGCGCAGGGCGAGTTCCAGGTCGCGGATCTGGTTGCGGGCGAAGACTACACCTGCCTTCCGGGCCTTGGCGTGAACGAGGTGATCATGACGGGCGGCGACGCATTCTACTTCCCGAAAGTGGATGATGCGGATATCACCGCCGCTCAGCTCGAACTCGCCAAAGTCATGATCTCGCCCGAGACACAGGTTGCCTTCAACCTGAAAAAGGGATCGCTGCCGGTACGCGGCGACGTGGATCTGGCCGCAGCCAACGACTGCATGCGCAAGGGACTGGACATCCTTTCCCAGGGCAAAATCATCCAGTCGCCGGACCAGCTCATGTCCGCTGACAGCCTGACCCAGGTGAACGACCTGTTCGTTGAGTTCTTCAACAATCCGGACATGTCGGCCGAAGACGCCCAGGCGCTCTTCGTCTCCATCGTCGGCAACGCCGACTAAGGCGCAATCCGGAACGCTCAGCCTTTCCGCTTTCATGTGCCCGCACATGAAAGCGGGTTGGTCCGGGTCCGGTACACCGCTCCGCCACCCAGACGTCGGGGGCTTCGCCTGGGCGGCGTCCTCCAGCCCTGCGCGTATTTCATGCGCGCAGGGATTGGGATGCACATCCCGGACACCACCGCATCAATGAGGAAATGTGAAGCATGGCCGCAGTGACGGGCCCCGCGAGATGGCATCGTAATATCAGTGCCAAGATAGCGGCGATCCCCATGATCGCCACCGCTCTGGTGATCTTCATAGGAGGAACCACCTGGACGGTTGTCTACTCCTTCACCAATTCCAAGCTTTTGCCGAGGGAGAAATTCATCGGCCTTGCACAGTACGAGCGGCTCTGGAGCAGCAACAAATGGCTGATCTCCATCGAGAACCTCGCAATCTACGGGATCCTTTCGCTCATCTTCGCGCTCGTGATCGGCTTTATCCTCGCCACGCTTCTCGACCAGAAAATCCGCTATGAAGACACGTTCCGGACGGTTCTTCTCTATCCCTTCGCCTTGAGTTTCATTGTCACCGGCCTTGCCTGGCAGTGGATTCTCAATCCGGACTTCGGCATTCAGCATGTGGTGCGCAGCCTCGGATTCGAGAATTTTTCCTTCGACCCGCTCTATAATCCGGACATCGTCATCTACGGGGTGCTGATCGCCGGGCTCTGGCACGAAACCGGGCTTATCATGTGCCTGATGCTGGCGGGCCTGCGCGGCATCGACGAAGACATCTGGAAGGCGTCCAGGATCGACGGGATCCCGATGTGGAAGACCTATATCTTTATCGTCATTCCGATGATGCGCGGCATCTTCATTACCGCCATCGTCCTGATCACCTCCGGCATCATCAAGGTCTACGACCTGATCGTCGCCCAGACCGGCGGCGGACCAGGTATCTCCTCGGAAGTTCCGGCAAAATACGTTTATGACGCCATGTTCCTGTCACAGAACCTCGGTCAGGGATTTGCCGCCTCCACCATGATGCTGCTTACAGTGATCATTGTCGTCGTGCCCTGGGCATACCTCGAATTCGGAGGCAAGCGGAAATGACCAAGGCTCCTCAACTCATCAAGCACTCGATGAAATACGGCGAAGCGCAATCCAGTACCGGCGCCGCGGAACGGGAACCCGGCAGTCCATACGGGCGCAAGCCCCGGAAGATCCTGTCACGCCGGAACATCTTCATCTACGGCACGCTGATCATGGTCTCCCTTTACTACCTGCTGCCGCTCTATGTGATGGTCGTGACATCGCTGAAAGGCATGCCGGAAATCAGGATCGGCAACATCTTCGCCCCGCCCGTCGAGGTCACTTTCCAGCCGTGGGTCAAAGCCTGGGCGGAAGCCTGTACCGGCCTAAACTGCGACGGTCTTTCGCGCGGGTTCTTCAATTCGGTGAAGATCCTGATCCCTTCGGTGATCCTGTCCATCGCGATCGCCTCGGTCAACGGCTATGCCCTTGCCAACTGGCGGTTCAAGGGTTCCGAGACCTTCTTCGCCATCCTGATCGTCGGCGCGTTCATCCCCTATCAGGTGATGATCTATCCGATCGTCATCCTGCTTCGGGAAATCGGGCTCTACGGCAGCCTGTCCGGGCTGGTGCTCGTGCACACCATTTTCGGAATGCCGATCCTGACCCTGCTCTTCCGCAACTACTTCGGCTCGGTTCCGCAGGAGCTGTTCAAGGCGGCACGGGTCGACGGCGCGGGTTTCTGGTCGATCTATTTCCGCATCATGGTTCCGATGAGCCTGCCGATCTTCGTCGTCGCGATGATCCTTCAGGTCACCGGGATCTGGAACGACTTCCTGTTCGGTGTGATCTACACCAAACCGGATCTCTATCCGATGACGGTGCAGCTCAACAACATCGTCAACTCCACCCAAGGGGTGAAGGAATACAACGTCAACATGGCCGCAACCATCCTGACGGGCCTGGTTCCTCTCACCATTTACTTCCTCTCCGGTAAACTCTTTGTCCGCGGCATCGCCGCCGGCGCTGTGAAAGGCTGAAGAAAAGTCCCATGGAAGCCAGTATTTCTATCAAGAACCTTTCTCTGAGTTTCGGCGCCCTGGACGTTCTGAAAGATCTGAACCTGGAGATCGGACAGGGGGAATTCCTCGTTCTGCTCGGTTCCTCGGGCTGCGGAAAATCGACGCTGCTCAACTGCATCGCCGGTCTTCTGGACATCACCGGAGGCCAGATCTTCATCGGCGGCCGGAACGTCACCTGGGAAGAGCCTTCGAAACGCGGCATCGGCATGGTGTTTCAAAGCTACGCGCTCTATCCGCAGATGACGGTCGGCGGAAATCTCAGCTTCGGTCTGAAGAATGCCGGCCTGCCGAAAGCCGAAATCAAGGAGCGGGTGGACCGGGCGGCCAAAGTCCTGCAGATCGAACCGCTGCTGGCGCGCAAACCGGCGGCGCTCTCCGGCGGTCAGCGCCAGAGAGCGGCGATCGGCCGTGCGCTGGTGCGCGACGCGGATGTGTTCCTGTTCGATGAACCGCTGTCGAACCTGGACGCGAAACTGCGCGCGGACCTCAGGGTCGAAATCAAGCAGCTTCACCAGAAGCTCAGCAACACGATGATCTACGTCACCCACGACCAGATCGAGGCCATGACACTGGCAGACCGCATCGCCATCATGCGCGGGGGACAGATCCTGCAGCTCGCCACGCCGCACGAGATCTACAACCGTCCGGCAAACAAATACGTCGCCGATTTCATCGGCTCTCCGACCATGAACTTCTTCGACGGCAAGATCGAAGGCGGCGACGGTGCGCAATTCCTCACCGAGGGTCATTCCTTCCCGCTGCATGGGTATAATTTTCAGTCCGGCTCCGCCGTCTCGGGGCCCGCATGGCTGGGTATCCGCCCGGAACACATGGTCAGCGGCGCCGAGGCCGAAACCGCCCCGATCCGGTTGCACGGCGAGGTGGAACTTGTGGAACCGCTCGGCTCCGACACCCTGGCCCGCCTGACATCAGGTGGCCACACCCTCTGGGTCCGCCTGGATGGCCAGGCGGAAGTCGCCAATGGCGACCAGATCACGGTCGGCTTCGATGCCGCCCGTGCCAATGTTTTCGACAAAAACTCGGAAAACCGGCTTTAAGCCGACCTTTCCAGCAAATTCAGGACAAGTATGATGGATATCTCCTTCCAGCTCTATTCCGCGCGCGAATTCACCCCCTGGGAACCGGTTCTCGAACGGCTCGCGCAACTCGGCTACACCCAGGTCGAAGGTTATGGCGGAAACTACGAGGACGCCGCGGGTTTCAAGAAGCTGCTCGACGCCAACGGATTGACCATGCCGTCCGGGCATTTCTTTCCAATGGAACAGTTCGAAACCAATCTCAACAAGGTTATCGACACGGCAAGGACGCTCGGCATGCGCCGCCTGTTCGTTCCGGCGGTCCCGCCGGAACAACGCGTCTCCGACGCGGTTATGTGGCAATCGATCGGCGAACGCCTGGAAGCCATCGGAGCGAAAGTGCGCGATGCCGGGTTACGGTTCGGCTGGCACAATCATGCCTTCGAATTTGCCGCCTGCGCGGACGGCCGCCTGCCGATGGACATTCTCCTCAACGCGGCGCCGACCATCGAATGGGAAGCCGATGTCGCCTGGATCGTCCGGGGCGGCCAGGATCCGCTCGAGTGGATCGACCGCCATGCGGACCGCATCACCACGGCCCATGTGAAGGACATCGCCCCGGAAGGCGAATGCCTTGACGAAGACGGCTGGGCGGATGTCGGCCAGGGCACGCTCGACTGGAAATCCATCATGGCGGCGTTGCGCAGCGCCGGGGTCAACCTGTTTGTGATGGAACACGACAAGCCTTCCGACTTCGATCGTTTCGCAAGCCGTTCCATCGACGCTTTTCGCACTTATTGAGGACAGACCATGAGCAAGACACTTGGGATCGGCATCCTGGGATGCGGCAACATTTCCGCTGCCTATATGCGCCTTTCGCCCCTCTTCCGGGGGATCGAGGTGCGCGCCTGCGCGGACATCAACGAAGCGGCGGCGAAAGCCCGCGCGGAAGAGTTCGGCCTGCGGGCGGAAACGGTTGAAGGCCTGCTGGCCGCCGATGACATCGACATCATCGTCAACCTGACCGTTCCGGCGGCTCATTTCGAAGTTTCCAGGCAGGTCCTGGAAGCGGGCAAGCATGTCTATTCCGAAAAACCCTTCGTGCTGAGCGTCGAACAGGGCCAGGCCCTTGCGGCCATCGCCGAGACGAAAGGGCTTCGGGTCGGTTCGGCGCCGGACACGTTCCTGGGCGGCTCCCATCAGCTCGCCCGGCATCTGATCGATTCCGACGCCATCGGCAAGGTGACGTCCGGGACCTGCTTCGTGCAGAGCCCGGGCATGGAAAGCTGGCACCCGAACCCGGATTTCTTCTTCCAGGCCGGCGGCGGCCCGATCCTCGATCTCGGCCCTTATTACGTTTCCAACCTGGTGCAGCTCCTCGGCCCCGTGAAACGGGTGACCGCCATGAGTTCCTCAGGATCGGAGGAACGGACCATCACCTCCCAGCCGCGCTTCGGGGAAAAGGTCAAGGTGGAGACGCCAACCACCATCCACGCGGTGATGGAATTCCATTCAGGCGCACAGATCACCTATTGCGCGAGCTGGGATGTCTGGCAGCACGGCCACTCCAACATGGAGCTTTACGGCCGGGAAGGCACATTGCATGTGCCGGATCCGAACTTCTTCGGCGGCGAGGTCCGCATGACAGAGAAGGGAAGCTTCGTTAACATCACCGAAGCCTGGAAACATCCGTTCTCAAAGACTAATGACCGGACCCATGCCAATTACCGGACGGCCGGACTTGCGGACATGGCCCTGGCCATTCTGGAAGGACGCCCGCACCGGTGCTCGCTGGAATTCGCCCTGCATGTGGTTGACGTGATGACGTCGATCCTCGCCTCGGGCGAGAGCGGGCGGTTCATCGACATCAAGACAACCTGCAGCCGGCCGGACGCTCTCGACCCGCAGGCTGCGCAAGGCCTGCTGGCCTAGGTCACGGACCTAAACTGGAGCACACATGACCTGGACGGCCGCGCAATCGCGCTACGACACTATGGAATACCGCCGCTGCGGGAACTCGGGCCTGAAACTGCCCGCGATCTCGCTCGGCCTGTGGCACAATTTCGGCGACGACACGCCGCATGAGCGCAAGCGCGAGATCGCGCGCACAGCGTTCGATCTCGGCATCACCCATTTCGATCTGGCCAACAACTACGGGCCGCGACCGGGCGCCGCGGAACAGGCCTTCGGCGAATTGCTGAGAACCGATTTCGCGCCTTACCGCGACGAGATGATCATCTCGTCCAAGGCCGGTTATGGCATGTGGCCCGGGCCCTACGGCGAATGGGGGAGCCGCAAATACCTGATCGCCTCCTGCGACCAGTCGCTGAAGCGGATGGGGCTCGACTATGTCGACATCTTCTATTCCCACCGCTACGACCCGGATACGCCGCTGGAAGAAACCATGGGGGCGCTCGACCATATCGTGCGTTCCGGACGGGCGCTTTATGCCGGTATCTCGTCCTACAATTCCAAGCGTACCCGGGAAGCGGTCGCCATCCTGAAGGACCTGGGCACCCCCTGCCTGATCCACCAGCCGAGCTACTCCATGATCAACCGCTGGGTGGAGGAAGACGGCCTGCTCGACACGCTGGAGGACCTCGGCATCGGCTCGATCGCCTTCACGCCGCTCGCCCAGGGCATGCTGACGAACAAGTATCTCAAAGGCATTCCGGAAGACAGCAGGGCCGCCCAGGGCAAGTCCCTTCAGACCCGCTTCCTGAGCGAGGACAACCTGGCGACGATCCGGTCGCTTGACGACATCGCCGCCAAACGCGGTCAGTCGCTGGCGCAGATGGCCCTTGCCTGGGTCCTGCGCCATGGCCGGGTCACGACGGCCCTGATCGGCGCCAGCCGGGCGGAGCAGGTCAGGGATTGCGTTGCGTCCGTCGCCAGGCTGGACTTCACCGACGCGGAACTCAAGGAGATCGCGGAAACGACCCGCGAGGCGGATATCAATCTGTGGGCCGCGTCCTCGGAACGCAAGGGACCGCAACGCCAATGATCCGCAATCCCATCCTGCCGGGCTTCAACCCGGATCCGTCGATCTGCCGGGTGGGCGACGAGTATTTCATCGCCACCTCGACCTTCGAATGGTATCCGGGCGTCCAGATCCACCGCTCGAAAGACCTGGTGAACTGGGACCTCGCCTGCCGGCCGCTCGACCGCGCAAGCCAGCTCGACATGCGCGGCAATCCGGACAGCGGCGGCATCTGGGCACCCTGTCTCAGCCATGCGGATGGCCGGTTCTGGCTGGTCTATACGGACGTGAAGCGGCTGGACGGGAATTTCAAGGATGCGCATAACTACATCGTGACCGCTCCGTCTATCGAAGGTCCCTGGAGCGATCCGGTCCATGTTTCGTCACACGGGTTCGATCCCTCGCTCTTTCATGACGACGACGGGCGCAAGTGGTTTCTGGTCCTCCAGTGGAACCATATTTCCAATTCCATCGGCGGACATCCGCGCCATCCGGCCTTCGACGGTATCCTGTTGCAGGAATGGTCGGAGACGGGCGGACTTGCCGGCACGCCGAAGAAGATCTTTTCCGGCAGCGCGCACGGGCTCACCGAAGGCCCGCATCTTCACAAGCGCGACGGCTGGTATTATCTGACCGTCGCCGAAGGCGGCACCGGATACGGCCATGCGGTCACCATGGCCCGGTCGCGGTCGATCGACGGGCCGTACGAGATGCATCCCGATACCCATCTGATCACCGCGAAGGACGATCCGGACTGTCCGTTGCAGCGCGCCGGCCACGGCCAGATCGTGGAAACGCCGGACGGTCAGGTCTATCACACCCATCTGTGCTCGCGTCCCCTGCCGGGCCGGTTTTCGCCGCTCGGGCGCGAGACGGCGATCCAGAAATGCGAATGGCGGGATGACGGCTGGCTGTATCTTTGCGGGGGCGGCCCCTTGCCGCGGCTCGAAGTCCCCGGTCTCGGGGATGCGGTCCCGCGCCCGCCGCACCGGATAGACCGGCAGTTCAGCGGCGATACGCTGCCGCCGGAATTTCAATGGCTGCGCACGCCTTGTCCCGAGCGGCTGTTCACGCTGACGGGATCCGCACTGCGGCTGACCGGACGGGAAAGCGTCGGAAGCTGGTACGAGCAAGCGCTCGTCGCCCGGCGGCAGGAGCATCTGTCCTACCGCGTGGAAACCATGCTGACCGCCTTCGATCCGACGACCTATCAGCAGGCGGCGGGCCTGACGACCTACTACAATCGGCACAAGTTCCATTTCCTTGCCGTGAGCTGGAACGAGCGCCTCGGCCGTTGTCTGACGCTGCTGTCCTGTCCGGGAGACTGGCCGGACGGACGGCTCAGCTTCCCGGCCGATCCGGTGGCGATTGCCGACGGTCCGATCGATCTTGCCGTCGACGTCGACAAGGCGCGCCAGCAGTTTTTCTGGAAACAGGACGGCGACTGGCGTTCTTTCGGTCCGGAACTCGATGCAAGCGTGATTTCCGACGAGGGCGGGCGCGGCGAACACGGGTCGTTCACGGGCGCCTTCGTCGGCATGCTCGCCTTCGACACGACCGGCCTCGGCAAGACCGCGGATTTCAGCGGATTCTCATATGCACCAAAGGGAACGTGACGCGCGCAGTCGCTTCAACGATATAAAAGGGAGGCCCTCATGGCTGGACTGATCAAGGGACCTGCGATTTTCCTCGCCCAATTCGCCGGTGACGAGGCGCCGTTCAATACACTGCCCGCCATCGCCAAATGGGCGGCGGACCTCGGATACAAGGGTATCCAGATCCCGACCTTCGACAGCCGCCTTTTCGATCTCGACAAGGCTGCCGAAAGCCGGACCTATTGCGACGAGATCAAGGGCGTTTGCGCCGACGCCGGTGTCGAGATCACCGAGCTCTCCACGCACCTGCAAGGGCAGCTCGTCGCGGTCCATCCGGCATACGATCTTGTTTTCGACGCCTTTGCCCCGGAGCAACTTCATGGCAATCCGAAAGGCCGCCAGGAATGGGCCGTCGAGCAGATGAAAAAGGCGGCTGTCGCCAGCCGGTTCCTCGGCCTCGACGCCTCCGTCAGCTTCACCGGCTCGCTGGCCTTCCCCTATCTTTATCCCTGGCCGCAACGGCCGGAGGGACTTGTCGAAGAGGCCTTCTCGGAGCTTGCGAAGCGCTGGAAGCCGATCCTCGACGTCTATGACGAGCAGGGGGTCGATGTCGGCTATGAGATCCATCCCGGCGAGGACGTGTTCGACGGCGTCACCTTCGAGATGTTCCTGGACGCGCTCCGCGGGCACACGCGTTGCCAGATCAACTACGATCCGTCGCATTTCCTGCTGCAGCAGCTCGATTATCTCGCCTTCATCGACATCTATCACGAGCGCATCTGCGCCTATCATGTGAAGGATGCGGAATTCAATCCGGACGGCCGCCAGGGCGTCTATTCAGGCTATCAGGGCTGGGTCAACCGCGCGGGCCGGTTCCGCTCGCTCGGCGACGGTCACGTGGACTTTTCCGGCATTTTCTCCAAACTGGCGCAATACGGCTACGACAGCTGGGCGGTGCTGGAATGGGAGTGCTGCCTGAAATCGCCCCAACAGGGCGCCGCGGAAGGCGCGCCGTTCATCGCGAACCACCTCATCGAAGTCACCGACAAGGCTTTCGACGATTTCTCCGGCTCAGGAACGGATCTGGAGCATATCCGCAAGATGCTCGGGCTCTGAGGCAGCAGTCCGCTCTCCCATTCCAAGATCGATGAAATCATTTCACTACAAGGCGGTCTACGACTTCAGACCGAGCTCATCGATCACCGCCTGCACCGCGAGGCGGAACACCTGTTCACCCGCGCCCGGCTGGCTGTCAGGCCGGGCCATCAGGCCGACCGGGCCCTTGGTGATGCTGGTATCGAAGGGCAGACGGACCAGATGTCCGTCCGCCGTCTCGTTGAGAACCACACCGGAGGAGATGACCCAGACAGCATCCGTCCTGCGGGTATAGACCCGGCCGAACGCGCCGGAAACGGTCTCGATCTTGTTGGGGATTTCGCCGACGCCGCTGGCGATCATCAGGCGCTCGACGAGCGGGCGGATCGCGGATCCCTCAGGCGGGTAGATCACCGGCCAGTCGACGATCCGTTTGATATCGGGTGTCTCGAGCAGCGGATGGCCCGACCGGACCACCAGATCGACCCGTTCGGAATAAAGCTGGGTGAAGGACATCCCTTCCATCGCCGCCGGCTGTCCCAGCCGTCCGATGACCACATCCAGCTCTCCCAGCTTCAGCCGCTCGATCAGGTATCCATGCGGCCCATCCATGATCTGCAGCATGACATTGGGCGCCATCTCAGAAAATTCACGCACCACCGGAGGCATGAAACTGGCGGCGACACTTGGCAGGGCGCCGACCTTGAGCGTGGGGCGGGCGTGTTCGCCTTCCTGTTCGACGCCGTCCAGCCCCTGCTGCAGGCTCGCCAGCGAGATCTGCGCGAAATGCAGGAAGACCTTTCCCTGCTTGGTCAGCGCGATGCCCGCCCTGTTGCGCGTCATCAGAGTGGCGCCGATGATCTCCTCAAGTTCCTTGAGGGTTTTCGAAATGGCCGGCTGTGTCAGATTGAGCTTGTCCGCCGCCAGCTTCAGACTGCGTTCACTGGCAATCTCAACGAAGCACTGGATGTGGCGGAATTTGATGCGACGGTCGATCACGGTGGGTATTAGTTTCCTGTTTTAGAAACAAAATAGCTTCATTTCTCATTTTACTTCTCTTTTTCGGACATTCAATATGGTGAGAATACAGGGAGGAACGCATGCGAACACAGGTCGTCATCGTGGGCGGAGGGCCGTCAGGGCTTTTGCTCGGACAGCTGCTGCACCGCAAGGGCATCGAGACCGTCGTTCTCGAGCGCCAGACGCGCGACTATGTTCTGCGCCGCATCCGGGCGGGTATCCTGGAAACGGGGCTCGTCAACATGATGCGCGAAGCGGGTGTCGCCGACAGGATGGAGAAGGAATGCTTTGTCCATCACGGCACCTGCATTTCCTACGAGAACGAACTGTTCGACATCAATTTCAAGAAGCTTATCGGGCAGAACGTCATCGTCTACGGGCAGACGGAAGTCACCCACGATCTCTATGACGCCCGGGAAGCCACGGACGGCAAGACGATTTTCGAGGTCGAGGGCGTTCAGATCCGCGATGTGGACAGCGACGCGCCCTACGTGACCTTCACGGCGGACGGCAAGGACCAGCGGATCGATTGCGATTTCGTGGCCGGCTGCGACGGCTTCCACGGTGTCAGCCGCCAGACGATTCCCGAAACCGTCCGCAAGGAATACGAGAAGGTCTTTCCCTTCGGCTGGCTGGGCATCCTGTCCGAGACGCCACCTGTCCACGACGAGCTGATCTATGCGAATTCCAGCCGCGGCTTCGCGCTCTGTTCGATGCGCAACGACAATCTCTCGCGCTACTATGTGCAATGCGCCCTGACCGACACGGTCGAGGAATGGAGCGACGAGGCGTTCTGGGACGAGTTGAAGCGCCGTATTCCCGAATCCATCGCCGACGAGCTGGTCACCGGCCCGTCCATCGAGAAGTCGATAGCGCCCCTGCGCTCCTTCGTCAGCGAACCGATGCGCTGGGGCCGCCTGTTCCTGTGCGGCGATGCGGCCCATATCGTGCCGCCGACCGGCGCCAAGGGCCTGAACACCGCCGCGTCTGACGTGCATTATCTCAATGAAGCGCTCGCCCAATATTACCTGGACAAGGACAGCGACGGCATCGATCAGTATTCGGAAAAGGCGCTGACCCGCGTGTGGAAAGCCGAACGCTTCAGCTGGGCGACCACCAATCTGCTGCACCGGTTCCCGGATCAGTCGGAATTCGACCTGAAGATGCAGCGCGCGGAAATCCAGTCCCTCCATTACCACGAAACGGCGCAGAAGTGGTTCGCGCAGAACTATGTCGGGTTACCCTACTGATGAAAATCGCCAGACTTTCTTCCGCTGACATTCACTGGTGCGAAGACGGTGACCCGCAAGGGGTGCCGGTCGTCTTCGCCAATTCGCTCGGGACCGACCTTCGGCTCTGGGACAAGGTGATCGAGCTGATGCCGAAGCAGGGCCTGCGTCTGATCCGCTTCGATAAACGCGGGCACGGCCTGTCGTCCTGCCCGCCGGGCCCCTATTCGATGGAAGACCTGGTTGAGGATACGCGGGAGCTCCTGAAGGTGGCCGGTGTTCACTCCTGCATTTTCGTCGGGCTTTCCATCGGTGGCATGATCGGGCAGCTTCTGGCCAGCCGTCAGCCGTCGCTGGTCCAGGGTCTGGTGCTGTCGAACACGGGCGCGAAGATGGGCGAGGCGGCCATGTGGCAGGAGCGCATCTCGAGTATCCGCGCCGGCGGGATCGATGCCCTTGCGGACGCCATTCTCGAGCGCTGGTTTTCCGGAAAATTCCGGCAGAGCGACGAATGCCTGGCCTGGCGGCACATGCTGACCCGTACACCGGTCGAGGGATATATCGGTTGCTGCGAGGCGATCGCCGGGACCGACCTGACCGCCTCCACGTCGAAGCTCGACCTGTCCGTCATCGGCATCGGCGGTGCCGACGATCTCGCGAGCCCGCCGGAGCTTGTGCGGAACACGGCGGCTCTGGTTGCCGGCAGCCGGTATGTTGAAATTGCCGCCGCGGGCCATTTGCCCTGCGTCGAGCAGCCGCATCAATTTGCCGGCCATCTCATGACATTCTTCAAGGAGGACCTCCATGTCACAAAGGTATGAAAGCGGCATGGACGTCAGGCGCGCGGTTCTGGGAGACGACCACGTCGAGCGTGCGGAAGCTGCCAAGACGGCGTTTGACGAACCATTTCAGACGCTGATCACCGAAGGCGCCTGGGGGACCGTGTGGGCCTCGGACGGCATCAGTGACCGGGAACGCTCCATGCTGACCCTTGCACTGCTCGCCGCGCTCGGGAATTTCGAGGAGATTCCCATGCATATCCGGGCCACCGCCCGCACCGGCGCCAGCAAACAGGACGTGCTCGAGGCCTTTCAGCACGTCGCCATCTACGCAGGCGTTCCGCGCGCCAATCAGGCGCTCAAGCTTGCCAAGGAAACCTATGCGGAGATGGAAGAGAACGGCTATCGGGCAGACCGGCCCAACGGGAGGACGTAACATGAAAGCAGGCCCCTTATACCAGCGCGACCGGGAGTGGCATCCACCGGCACTGACCCCGGACTACAAGACCAGCGTGTCGCGGTCGCCGCAATATTCAATGATCAGTCTTGAATCGAGCGTCAGCGAGATCACCGGACCGGTCTTCGGGCACAACGATATCGACCCGCTCGACAAGGACCTTTTGAGCAACTACGCCAAGTCCGGCGAAAGCCCCATCGGCGAGCGGATCATCCTGCACGGCCGTGTTCTGGACGAAAACGCAAAGCCGGTCCCCAACACGCTGGTGGAAATCTGGCAGGCGAATGCGGGTGGCCGGTACCGGCACAAGAAGGACACTTATCTTGCGCCGATCGATCCCAATTTCGGCGGCTGCGGCCGGACGTTGAGCGACGAGAACGGATACTATCATTTCCGAACAGTGAAGCCCGGTGCCTATCCCTGGCGCAACTGGGTGAACAACTGGCGTCCCGCCCATATCCACATGTCAATCTTCGGCACAGCCTTCGCGCAAAGGCTGATCACCCAGTGCTATTTCGAAGGCGACCCGCTGATCGACAAATGCCCGATCGTCAAGTCGATCCCCGATCCGCAGGCCATAGAGCAACTCATCGCCCGGCTGGATCTGAATGCAACGATCCCGCTGGACACGATCGCCTACAAGTTCGACATCGTCGTGCGCGGTCGCAGGTCCACCCTGTTCGAGAACCGTCCGGAGGGCAACTGATCATGCGCCAGGAACTGAATTACCTGAAAGAGACCCCGTCCCAGACTGCCGGTCCCTATGTGCATATCGGCCTGGCACCGGGAGCCGCCGGGTTCGACATCTACCAGCAGGAACTCGGCTGGGATATCGCCGGCCCGAATGCCAAAGGTGAGCGTATCCGCGTCGAGGGCTGCGTCATCGACGGCATGGGCTCGCCGATCAAGGATGTGCTCCTGGAAGCCTGGCAGGCGAACGCGAACGGGATCTACGCCCATCCGGAACATGAAGGCGAGGTCGAGGAGGGGTTCCGCGGCTGGGGCCGCGTGATTACCGATTTCGATACCGGCGAGTGGGGCTTCGACACCGTCAAACCCGGACCGGTGAAGACGCCGGACGGCAAGGTCATGGCCCCGCATATCAGCCTGTGGATCGTGGCGCGCGGCATCAATGTCGGCCTGCAGACCCGGCTCTATTTCGAGGATGAAACGGAAGCCAACGCGGCGGACGCGGTGCTCAACCTGGTCGAATGGGAGCGCCGGCGCCAGACCCTGATCGCCCGCAAGAGCGAGCGCGACGGCAAACCGGTCTACCGCTTCGACATCAAGCTGCAGGGACAGGACGAAACCGTCTTTTTCGATATCTGACGAAAGCGGACGGAACGCCACCACTGCCTCAATCCGGGGAAGAGCGTAGCGATGTCTGGAAGGATAGGCGACTGCCCTGAAGTCAGGCGCTCATCCTTCCAGACCTTGCGGTCCTCCTCAGGATGAGGGAATAAGTGGGCGAGGAACAATCGATTGCCGGCTTCGGGTCCCCATGCTGATCCGACAAACAAGAGAATGACATGACAAAACCCTGCATCATCTGCGTCGCGATCACCGGATCCCTGCCGAAAAAGGAAAACAATCCGGCCGTGCCGATTACCGTTTCCGAGCAGGTGGAAAGCTCGCAGGAAGCCTTTGAGGCCGGGGCTTCCATCGTCCACGCGCACGTGCGCAACGACGACGAGAGCCCGTCATCCGATCCGGAAAAATTCGCACGCCTGAAAGAGGGCCTGGAAAAACATTGTCCCGGCATGATTATCCAGTTCTCCACCGGAGGGCGGTCCGGCGCGGGCCAGGCACGCGGCGGCATGCTGCCGCTGCAGCCGGACATGGCCTCGCTTTCCGTCGGGTCGAACAACTTTCCAACAAGGGTCTACGAGAACCCGCCGGACCTGGTCGACTGGCTCGCCGGCGAAATGCGCGCCAATCACGTGAAGCCCGAGATCGAGGCCTTCGACCTCAGCCACATTCACCAGGCGGCCACCATGAACAAGGACGGACGTATTCCCGGCAAGCTCTATGTGCAGTTCGTGATGGGTGTGAAGAACGCCATGCCGGTCGACCGGGACGTGTTCGATTACTACATCAAGACCGTCGAGCGCCTGGCTCCGGATGCCCAGTGGTGCGCGGCCGGTATCGGACGGCATCAGCTGACGGTCAACGAGTGGAGCATCGCCTCGGGCGGGCATACGCGGACCGGCCTGGAAGACAATGTCCGTTTCGACAAGGATACGCTGGCGCCGTCCAATGCCGCTCTGGTGAAACGGGCGACGGATCTTTGCGCGAAATACGAGCGGCCCGTCGCCACATGGCAGCAGGCGCGCGAGATTCTCGAGCTTCCTCTCAAGGCCGCTTGACCCGCGTCTTTTCCTGGCTCTCAATGCAGGGCGACATTCCAGGTCACGGACCCATAAATGCCTGTTTCCCTGTTTTCCAGCACGATCTATTCCGGCCTGTTTGCCGACGAGGAAATTCTGGAGATTCTCGGCGAGCGAAGTGATGTGGCCCATATGGTGCGCTTCGAGCGTGCGCTCGCGAAGGTTCAGGGCAAGCTGGGGATCATTCCCCGGGACGCCGCGCTGGCGATCGAAGACAGGCTGAAGGATGCCGATGTCGATCCCGCTTCTCTGAAGAGCGGCACCCGATCGGCCGGTGTTCCCGTTCCCGCCCTCGTTGCCGTTCTCAGAAAGGTCGCCGGCGAAGAGGCCGGGCAATGGCTCCACTGGGGCGCCACCAGCCAGGATGTCATGGATACGGCGGCAGTGCTGCAGAGCAGGGCGTGCCTGGGAAGCCTGCAGTCCCGCCTCGCCCGGCTGATCGACACGCTCGAAACCCAAAGCCACCGGACCGCGGACCGGTTGATGGCGGGCCGCACGCGCAGCCAGATCGCCACGCCGATCACACTCGGCTACCGGATTGCCCAATGGGCGCATCCTCTCATCGATGCCGAAAACGCGCTGCCCGGTCTGAAGTCCTCCGTCCTGCGGGTGCAGTTCGGCGGCGCGTCCGGCATCAACAGCGCTATTGCGCCGGACGGATCGGCCGTCAGCGCGGCACTGGCGGCGGAACTCGGACTTGAGGACAGCCCCTCCTGGCATGTCAACCGGACGCCGGTCCTGTTGCTGGCCGGATGGCTGCAGCAGGTTTGCGCCGGGCTCGCCAAGATGGCTGGCGATCTTGTACTGCTGGGGCGAAGCGAGATTGCCGAAGTTACGAGCGGCACGGGCGGAGGGTCGTCAACGATGCCGCAAAAGGCCAATCCGGTTCAGGCGGAAACCATTCTGGCGCTCAACCGGATCGCCATCGCCGCGCAGGCCGGACTGTCCGCCGCCGCCGACCCCGCGGAGGAACGCGACGGAGCCAGGTGGCCGCTTGAATGGATGTTTCTGCCGCAAATGCTGCTGGCCACCGGAACGGCCCTGCGCCACGCCCAGGATCTGGCCGAAAGCCTGAAACCGAATGACGACACTCTGGATGCTTCCCTTGAAACCAATCCGGAGATCATGGCGGAGGCAGCGAGTTTTCTGCTTGCCGGGAACGGTGTGCCCCGGGCGCGGGCGAAAGAGCTGGTGGCCGCCGCGGCAAGCGGCAGCGCCCCGTTCGCGGAGGCCCTGGCAAAGAGCAGCCCGGCCGGGATCGACTGGCGCGAAGCCCTCGATCCCCGCGAAGCGATCGCACCGGCGCGGGAAATGTCGGAGCGGATTTTCGCCAGGCGGCAGAAGTCAAACGGGTCCTGAAATCCCGGTTTCCTGTCAGAGCTTCAGCCGCTCAGTACCCGTGGCAGCCAGAGCGTGATTGCCGGAAAGCTCACCAGCAGCACCACACGGATGATCTCCGCTCCGAAAAACGGCATCACCCCCTTGAAGGTCTCGATCATCGGCGTGTCGCGGGCGAGTGACGAGATCACGAAGACATTCATGCCGACGGGCGGCGTGATCAGGCCGAGCTCGACCACAATCAGCGCCAGAACCCCGAACCAGATCTTCAGGTCCTCGGTGCTCATGCCGAAGCCCGCGCCGTCCGCTCCCTGATAAATGCCGCCGTTGATGTCCACCAGCACCGGCCAGAAGAACGGGATCACCAGCAGGATCATGGACAAGCTGTCCATCAGGCAGCCAAGCAGGATCAGAGCGATCAGAAGCACAATGAGCACAGTCATCGGCTCCAGTCCGGAACCGCCGATCCAGGCGGCCGTTTCCTGCGGCAGGCCGACACGGGACATGAAGATCTTCAGGAGTTCGGCCCCCAGGATGATCAGATAGATCATCCCGGATGTGGATGCGGTTTCCTTGAGCGCGGAAACGAAGTCCGGCCAGACGAGCTTGCGCTGCAGAAGTCCGAACAGCAACACCAGGAACACACCGACGGCGGCGGCGGGCGTGGGGTTGAAGAAGCCCAGATAGATCCCGCCGATCACCAGTCCGAAGATGATCAGGACCGGGATCATGCCCATTGTGGCCGCGATGAACTCGTGCCGGTCCGCGACACCGCCCTTGGGGCCGGATTCCGGCTTGATCGCCACATAGATGGCGATCGTCAGCAGAAACAGGATGACCGCCAGCAGGCCGGGCAGAAACGCCGCCATGAACATGGTGACGATGTTCGCTTCCACGATGATGGCATAGATGATGAGAACCACCGACGGCGGGATCAGAATGCCCAGAACGCCGCCGGCGGCCAGCGTTCCCGTCGCCAGCGCCCCTGAATAATTGTAGCGCCGCAATTCAGGCAGGGCCACCTTGCCCATCGTCGAGGCCGTCGCCAGGGACGAGCCGCATACCGCGCCGAAGCCGGCGCAGCCCGCGATCGCCGCCATGGCCGTGCCGCCGCGCAGCCAGCCGAGCCAGGCATTCGCCCCCCGGAACAACGCCTGACTCAACCCGGTCTTGGACGCTATGGCGCCCATCAGCACGAACATCGGCACGACGGAAAGGTCGTAGATGGAGAACTGGCCATAGGCCAGGGTCTTCAACTGGCTGAGGACCAGTGTCGGACCGTTCAGCATCATGGTGCCGCCGCCGCCGACCAGTATCATCGCATAGGCAATCGGCATCCGGATCGCGATGAGCACGATCAGAACCGCCAGCCCGCCCAACCCCAGGAGAAGCGCGTCCGCCATATTATTATTATCCTTTCGACAGCACTTTCAGATCGCGGATCAGGGTAACGAAGGCCGCAAGTGCGAGCAGGGCAAGGGAGATCAGGATCGGAACGAACGCCATCCAGTGCGGGATCTGGAGAATGGTCGTCGTGTAGTCATAGTTTTTCTGGTCCAGCATGCCGAAATACATGCGCCAGATCAGCAACCCGGCGAATACGAGCGCGACTATCGATGCGAGCATCGTGAAGAAGGCGATGGTCCGCCTGGAGGCCCCGGAGGTGAAAATGTCGGCCGAGACATTCGCCCCGACAAGCTGGCAATAGGGCAGAAATGAAAACACCGCCACCCCGACGCCAATCTCCGTCAGTTCGAAATCGCCCGGGACTGGAACGCCGAACACCGAGCCGACAATGGAGAAGGTGTTGGTCAGCACGACCACAAGCAGAAGCCCTCCGCCCAGAAGCGCCCAGACCGTGATTATGCGGGAAGCAGCCCCGGTGAACCCGGAGCTGCTGTCTTGAGGATCGGTTATCATCAGTTGGAAGCGTGGCTCGCGGCCGCGGCCTTGGCTTTTTCAACGAGCGCGGCGCCGTCGATGCCCTTGGAGGAAACTTCCTCGACCCACCGGTCGGTAACCGGCGCCAGGGCCTTGCGGAAAGCCTCGGTTTCTTCTTCCGTCAGCGTGACATGGGTGTTGCCGGATTTGACGGCGAGACCGATGCCGAAATCGTCGGCGCCTGCCCAGATTTCACCGACCTTCTGGATCCATTCATCGCCGGAGGCATCCCGGAAGGCTTTCTGAATGTCTTCCGGCAGGGCGTCCCAGCGTTCCTTGTTCATGGAAACCTGGAACACAGTGGTTCCGAAGCGTTCCTTGTCGACGCCTTCGATCTGGAACTCGGTCTGTTCCTGGATCTTCAGCGGCGGAATGATCTCCCACGGGATGAACGCTCCGTCGATGACGCCTTTCTGCAGCGCGGGCGGCAGTTCGGGAACCGGCATGCCGACGGGAATTGCGCCAAGAGCTTCGATCACCCAGGCGCCGGTCCGGGTCGGGATGCGGATCTTCTTGCCGGCGAGATCCGCCGGTGAATGCACTTCGGTGTCGCGCATATGGATCGCCTGTCCCGCATGAACATGCAGGAACATCACTTCGACGCCCTGGTAGTCGTCCTTCAGATCGCTTTCGTAGAGATCCTTCAAAGCCTTGTTCGTGGCGGCCGGGTCATTGGTATGGATGCCGGGCAGCTCGAACACTTCGGAGCGCGGAAAAAGACCCGGCGTGTAGCCGTTGACGGTCCAGACCAGATCCACCACGCCGTCGCGCACCTGGCTGATCAACTCCGGGGGGCGTCCGCCGAGCGTCATGGCGGGATAGATCTCGATGGCGACCTTGCCGCCGGAGTTTTCCTCCACCTGCTTGGCCCAGGGCAGCAGCATCTGCGAATGGGCCGGTGCTTTTTCACCAAGGAAATGGTGAAGCTTGAATTCGTATTCCGCCGCCGAGGCGGCACTCGCGCCAGCGGCAAGCATGGCGGCTGCGAGAACCGCGTTCCTGATCTTTTTCATATTTCCTCCTCCGAGCGAATTTTCTGTCGAGCGTGGCGATTTGATTTCAGGTCTGCCCATATGCTTTCAGTCTCGGCCAACCGCCCCGAAAAGCACCTGCTCCGGCTTTTCCCGCACACGCCTCGAAGCTCATCTTCACTAACAAAATTTGCAATGTAAATTGAGATAACAACCGGTATAGTTTCCATTATTGGAAAGTAAGGTTATTTATTCGTGACATGTCCGACACCGCCGCCGCGTGTCAGCGCGTGCCCCATGTGTCGCTTAACCTGTAGCCGGACGGCCACGGATCGTCCGGGTCGAGCATGTGCTGATGCACGCCGGTTATCCAGGCGCGGCCGCTGATTTGCGGGATAATTCCCTTTTGACCGCCAACGGTCTGTTCGCCAAGAATGCGGCCGGTGAAGACCGAGCCGATGATGGAGACCGCTTCGAATGTATCGCCGGGTTTCATTGTCCCTTTCGCCGCCAGAAGCGCCATGCGGGCAGAGACCGCGGTTCCGGTGGGTGAGCGGTCCACCTTGCCGGGCCGGATCGCTACGGCGGAGCGTCCCGTCAGCCCTTGCGCGGTTGCCGAGAGCGGACCGCAAAAGGCGCAGAATGAGATGTGGTCCCAGTCCGGCAGGTCCGGATGCGAAAAACCGATCTGCTCGTTCGCGGCGCGGGTGATCCGGACCCCGAGACGGGCGATATCGGCGGCTTCATCCTCGGTGATCGCGAAGCCGAGCGCCTTCGCGTCGACGACAACAAAGCTGTCACCGCCATAGGCCGTATCGACCCTCAGCGTGCCGACACCCTCCACTTCGAGCGGTACATCCAGCTTTCCGGCGAAACTGGCGACATTCCGCACGTAGATGCGTTCGGCCTTGCCGTTCCGGCATTCGGCGCGCACGCGCACCAGGCCGCCGGGCGCTTCCAGCACAAGCTCCGTCACCGGTTCGCGCATCGCGATGATACCGCTGTCGAGCAGCACCGTGGAGACGCAGATGGCATTCGAACCGGACATCGGCGGCGTGTCTTCCGGTTCCATGATGATGAAGGCGGCATCGGCTTCGGGATGTTTGGGCGGCACCAGCAGGTTGACATGGCGGAAGACACCGCCGCGCGGCTCGTTCAAGACGAAATCCCGCAATGTCCGGTCGCGGGCAATGAAGCTGCGTTGCTCCCACAGGGTGTCCCCCGGCGGCGGCGCCACTCCGCCGACGATCACGTCACCCACTTCGCCCTCGGCGTGGCAGGAAATCACGTGGATGGTCTTGCTGCTGCGCATGCTTCTGCCTCAAGCCACTTGAATGCCTGTCCGGTAGGGGTCGGCGGGATCGAACAGAAGTTGAGCCTCGGAGGTCACGAACGCCCGCCCGGTGATGGTGGGAATGACGCCGCCGGTCTGACCGGGCCGGTAGCTCAGCCGGTAGGTGCTGCCGATCACGCTTTCCTGGATCCAGTCCTCGCCCGGCGCCAGCAGGCCATCGGCGGCAAGACAGGCCAGTTTCGCCGACGAGCCGGTGCCGCAGGGGGAGCGGTCATAGGATCCACCCGGACACAGGACAAAGTTCCGGCTGTCGCGGGCCGGGTCCTGCGGTGGACCGAAGAGTTCGACATGATCGATCCAGGCGCTCCCGGAGCCGGTGATCCCGTCCCGTTCCAGGGCGGCCCTGATGCGCAGGGTCAGGTCGGTCAGAGACCGGATATTCTCCGCCTTCAGGGCGAACGGGCTGTCCTTGACCAGAAAGAACCAGTTGCCGCCCCAGGCGACGTCTCCTGTCACCGGGCCATGGCCCTCCACCGCGACCGTGACATCCTTGTGCAGCCGGTGGCTTTCTATATTCACCACCGACACCGTGTTCGCGTCGAGAAGTTCGGCTTCCACGACGCCGACGGGTGTTTCGAACCTGTGACGTCCCGGCTGAAGCCTGCCCATATGCGCCAGCGTCACGGCCAGGCCGATGGTGGCGTGCCCGCACATGCCAAGGTTCCGCAGGGTGTTGAAATAGATCACCCCGGCAGCGCAATCCTCGCGGGAGGGTGGCACGAGCAGCGCCCCGATCATCGCCTCGTGGCCGCGCGGTTCCTGCACGACGGACGCGCGGAACTCCGCATGTCTCTCCTCGAACCGCGCCGCTTTTTCGGCCAGCGAACCCGATCCGAGATCCGGGCCACCCGTAACGATGACGCGGGTGGGCTCGCCTTCCGTGTGACTGTCGATCACATGCATTCGGCGATCACTCCGCCTTCGCGGATCCAGTCCGCGTACCATGTCCTGAACAGATCGTGCTGCGCTTTCGCATAATTGCGCTGCGCATCGGTCAACTCGTCTGTCTCGTTGAAGTGCAGACGATATTCGTCATCGCCGTTCAGCACCATCAGGTACTTGTAATAAAGCACCAGATCCGGGCCTTCGTCGAAACTCGACAGAACGGCGAGTGCTTCTTCCAGTTCTTGCGCCCGCCGTCGGGCCTCCGTATGGCCTTCGGCCGCCTTCCCGCAAAGCGCAACCAGATGAAGGACTTGCCGCGGCAGGGCGTTACCGATGCCGGTGATCGCACCGGTCGCGCCGCAATTGACGAAGCCGTGAAAGACCGCCGTGTCGACGCCGACCATCAGCGTTACGTCATCGTCCCTGGAGGTGATGTTCTCCGCCGCGTAGCGCAGATCGTCCGGACCGCCGAATTCCTTGAAGCCGACAAGGTTGGAGAATTTTGCGCGTAGTTCGAAGAAGAGGTCGGCGCGGGTGGCGAACCCGTAATAGGGGCTGTTGTAGATCACCGCCGGAAGCGCGGGCGCAGCGGACAGGACCGCGCCGAAATGCTGTCTTTGGGCACTGACGGAGCTGCCGCGCGACAAGACCCGTGGAATGACCATGAGGCCCCTGGCGCCGACCCTTGCGGCATGGGCCGCGTGCGCGGCGGCGGCTTTCGTGTTCTGCGCGCCCGTGCCGACGACCACCGGAACTCCGGCCTTCACCAGCCGTTCCACACCCTCCATGCGCTGCGCGTCGCTCAGCAGCGGCCAGTCGCCCATGGAGCCGCAATAGACCACGGCGGACATGCCGAGGCCGATCAGCTCCTGTCCCTTCCTCACCAGAGCATCGAAATCCGGCGTCCGGTCGGCTCTGCAGGGCGTCATCAGGGCAGGCATGCAGCCGGTAAAGACAGTCGCGGACATTGGTTACTCCTTGAAAATCCGGGTCCCGATGCGTAGCCCTGCGGCGATTTCCGGGACCGGGAATTCTAACGCCTTACGGCACCGGAGAACGTTAGTCCATTTTATCAATTCATTGGAATACCCGTCCGTACGGGACGGTGCCGCATGCAGATTTTTCCGGGTTGCCTGTCCTGAGGCCAGTCTGTTTGTTCGCAGCCTCTTCGCCTCAGGAAAAACATACCTATATTGGCACGTTCCCGGACAGCCCCCTGGTGCCAGTCCGCCAAGGTCAAGGAAGTCGCAGCCAGAAATGTCAAAACTGAAAGCCATCAGCGACCTTCACCTTGCCAGTCCCGCCAATCGCGAGGCGCTGCATGACCTGCCGGTCTTCGAAAACGACTGGCTGATCGTCGCGGGCGATGTCGCTGAGCGGTTCGATCATATCCGGCTGGCTTTCGAGACACTTGCCGGAAAATTCGCGAAGGTTTTCTGGGTGCCGGGAAACCACGACCTGTGGTCCATCCCGGAGCCGGGTGGCGGCCCTGCCCTGACCGGAGAGACGCGCTACCGCGCGCTTGTCGACTGCGCCCGCGACTACGGCATCGTCACGCCGGAGGATCCGTTCCAGACCTGGGGCGGGCCCGGCGGGCCGCATGTCATCGCGCCGCTGTTTCTGCTTTACGACTACAGTTTCCGGCCCGAGCACATCGAGCGCGATGAGGTGATCGGCTGGGCCCGCGAGCAGGGCGCCGTTTGCGCGGATGAACTCTATCTGAGCCCCGCCCCCTGGGTCAGCCGCGACGACTGGTGCTCAAGGCGCTGCGAGGAAGCGGAACGGCGGCTTGGGGATATTCCCGCCGGTGCCGCGACGATCCTGGTCAATCACTATCCGTTGCGCAGCGACCTGATCCATATTCCACGGGCGCCCCGCTTCACGCCCTGGTGCGGCACCCGGCGGACAGAGGACTGGCACCGGCGCTTCAACGCAAAAGTGGTGATTTCCGGACACCTGCACACGCGCCGCACGGACTGGCGCGACGGCTCCCGCTTCGAGGAGGTCTCCCTGGGCTACCCGCGCCAGTGGGACCAGAGCAAGGGCATGGCTTTCTATCTGCGGGATATCCTGCCGGAATAGGGCATGTCTCTTCAGCCTCCCTGAGCGAGTAGATAGTCCAGCGGCGCGGCCATGCAGTCGATGGTCAGCCGGGAATGCTCCGGGTGGCGGACAGCGAGCGCCATCAGGTGCTCCGGGCCGGGCGCATAGCGTTCGAAACGCCATTTCGCCGGATCGTCGGCAAGTCTGTCCTCGAAGTCTATCCGCAAGGTGTCCAGATCAAAGGAGAACGCGTCCAGCGGTTGCGACAGGCCCTTGCCGATCGCCTTCACGTAGGCTTCCTTCAACGTCCAGAACGAGAGGAACGTCTCGAGTTTGCGGGCTTGCGGCGCGGCGGCAAGCGTCCTGCATTCCCGTGCCGCGAAGACGCGTTTCGCCAGTTTGTCCGTCTCCGCGTTGCGCTGCAGCCATTCCACATCGATGCCGATATCGTGGTCAACCGTCAGCGCGACGGCGGCCAGACCGCGCGTATGGGAGATGTTCACCCTCATCCGGGGTCCGTCCGGCGGGCTGATCAGTTCCGGCTTGCCGTGATCGCCGACGGAAAACCGCCAGCTTTGCGGGCGGCCGCCCAGGCAGTAGCTGAGAAGTCCGCGGCAGGCGGCATGGGCGGCGATATAGACCTGCCTGTCGCGGTCAAAGTGAAACCGTTCCGAGCGGGTGCGTTCCTCTTCGCTGACGACCGCTTCCAGGGTTTGCCAGTCGCTGTCGGCGATCCGATCGAGGAAGATCCACCACAGGGCCACGCGGTCCGGCGTCATCATCGTTCCGCCGTCCGTGACCGGTCCGTGCAACAGGAACCTGTCTGTTGGCGGCTTTTCCTCCGGTTTCATTCGCTTGCCTTCACCTTCCTCGTCTCTCGCCAAGGTTTACCGCTTATCGGGCCAGGGCTGTACCCACAAATTATCCATGGAGGCGCGTTGGGGAAAAGGCCGGGTGGCAGCCGGCAAGAAGGGGGCATCCGCAAAGAGTGGAAATCCGGCGGATCAGTTGGGATTGCCGATCTCGCCGGCGAGCCGGGGCCGGAAGATGCCCTGCCCCTCCATCAGCCTGTCCGTCACGGCGGCGGACAGCCAGATCCCGGAAAGGGTGATCCAGGCGGTCAGCGCGAAAATCGAGGCACCGGTGATGCCTGCCCCGACGGCGCAGCCGCCCGCCAGCATGCCGCCGAACCCCATGAGCGTGGCTCCGGTGAGATAGCGGGCCATCGACTTTCCGCCCTCAAAGCCCTGCAGCGCCAGTTCGCGCGTCAGGAAAGCAGCCAGGAACGAACCCAGGAAAACCCCGGGAACGAGACCGATATCGAAATCGAGAAGGTTGCCCGGCGGAGACAGGACAAGCATCAACGTATCTGCGGACGGACCGGTAAAGGTGACGCCTTCCACCTGGACCGGATCGAATGCCTGCCGTGCCATGGTCGAAGTGAACCACCAGGCTAGCGGTATCGCCAGTCCGGCGCCGCACGCCGCGACAAGCTGCCAAGCCGACTTGCGGGCTTTCCAGGCAAAGACCAGTCCGGCGAAAAACCAGAGGAATGCGAAGGCAAGTGTGACGCCCTGTGTCAGCCCGAGCTGGGCGGTCAGATCGTTGCCGCCGATATCGACCGTCGTCCAGAGCCCGGCAAACCATTCTCTGACAGGCTTGAGTATGCCGCGCAGGCTGGCCTGCGCGACGACGGCGAAGACCAGTCCGGACAGAAGCGCGCGAAGATTTCCGGTGGCGGACAGGACGAGCAGGCGGCTGGCGCAGCCGCGCGCCAGAACCATGCCGGTGCCGAACATCAGCCCGCCCAGCAGGGCACCCGACAGACTTTGGGGCGAAGCGAGCTGGCGGGCCTCGCTCGCCTGCACTTCACCGAAGTGCATCAGGACCTGGGTGGCGATGAGAGCGGAGGAAAAGGCGAGCAGCCAGACCGGCAGGCGGTCGGAGGGCCTACCGCGGGAAAACTCCAGTGCGGCCGCCCGGAGGCAAAACCGGCTTTGCTGCGCGAACGCGCCGAAGGCCACGCCGACAATGAGACCGCCAAGCGCCAGAAGCCACGCTTCCGGGATCCGGTCCAGAAGATACGTCAAATCCATCGAAGTCTCCCGGGCGCATCTCCGAGCCTGTGCTACATCGGTCCGATCTGGACCTTTCGGCCGCAACGCGCCTTGACCTGACTCAAGGATATATAGAAAAATTCAAAAATATGAATATTTGCGTATGTCTTCAAACCGCGGTGCTTACAGAAGAAAGGCCGCGCGAGTTGCGCGGCCCTTTCTTTCCGGTATCCGTCACCGACGGTTACCGGTGCGGGAAACCTGCCTTGGCGGTTCCATTCCAGTCGCCCTGAAACTGCAGCACCGGAAGTGCGCGTGCATCGGAGCTGCTCTTTATTCTGGCATTGGCGATGTGCTGCTGATGGGCTGTCAGGCGCTCCTCACCATTGTAGCTGCCTTCGACCGGCAGGATCAGCAAACGGTTGCCGGCGGCATCCTGGAGGGCTTTTTCATTGAAATTCCTCTGCTGACGCGGGGAAAGAGGCTTGTCGCCGGTCAGGTCTCCGATCAGGTCGTTCGGGTCTGCATAAGCGTTGCCGATCGCGACCGCAGACATCATGGCCGTGGCCAGCAGCGAAAACAGGGTTTTCCGGTTCGCACGCATTTCCAATCTCCTTCAGGTGTGTGGGGACAGGGACCTTGGTCCCAGGCGGCGGAAGCCCGCTGTCCGGCCGGAGCCGGGCTGCGTGTTCCCCGCACCCTTTCAGATTGGTCTTCACGCCGATCACTACAAATAACATCCAGTTAATCGGCCTGTCATTGCGGCGCTTTCACTTCACGAACTACTCACCTTTACCTGAATTTGTACTTGTTTTTGCTTCTTTTCAGCGCTTTCCGACAACCCTTCCCTCAACTGTCAGCACCGCGGCCAACGGCCCCTTCCGGCGGTTCGTGTTTGACTATTGACCCTCCGCCGGGACATATAGATAAATTCAAAAGTTTGAATATGTGGAGGAAACGATGCCCGGTTTAAAGCGCGTTGAATTGTCGAGGCGGGAGATTCTGCTAAGCGGCATTGCCCTGGCGGCGACAGGGATCGGAGGTCAGGGTCGGGCTTTTGCCGAGGCAAACCTGACCGTCGGCGATCACGAGATCACGGTCTTTTCCGACGGGCATCTTGCCCTGCCGATGGGGTTCGTCCTGCCCGAGCAGAGTGCGGAGGAAATTTCGGCCCTGCTTACGCCCCACGGCATGGCGACCAACATGCTGACACCGGATTGCAACATCACGCTGCTGCGCAGCGGTGACCGGCTCGTGCTGTTCGATGTCGGCTCCGGACAGAATTTCCAGCCCAGCGCCGGCGAACTGTTGTCCAAACTGGAAGACGCCGGCATCGATCCGTCGGACATCACCGATGTGATCCTGACCCATGCGCATCCGGATCACCTGTGGGGCATTCTCGACGAGTTCGACGATCCGCTTTATCCGCAGGCCAATATCCACGTGCCGCAGGGGGAATGGGATTTCTGGCGCGCGGACGATACGCTGGCGAACATGCCGGACGAACGGAAGAGCTTCGTTGTGGGAGCCCAGTCCCGGCTTGAAGCCATCGAAGACCAGGTGAGCATGATCACGCCGGGAGACGAGGTGCTGCCGGGTGTCGAGGCGGTTGGCACGCACGGGCACACGCCCGGGCACATGTCCTACATGATCCATGGCGGTTCGCAGAGCATCTTCGTGGTCGGCGACGCCATTTCAAACGCCGTGATATCCTTCGAGAAACCGGAATGGGCGTCCGGCACGGACCAGGACCGGGATCAGGGGATCGCCACGCGCAAAATGCTGCTGGACCGGCTCGCCCTCGATCAGTCGAGGATCATCGGCTTCCATTTTCCGCATCCGGGCGAGGGCCAAGTGGAAAAAGCCACGCAGGGCTACCGGTTCGTCACGGGCTGAGGATTGATGAATCTATTCGGCGGGCGACCGGCGGGTGTCGTCGCCGTTGCGCCGGAAAAGGGCGAGGATCGAGCCCTCGAACAGCCAGGCAAGGCCGAGCCTTGCGCCAAAGGCCATGGACAGCATGACCACCGGGGCGGAAACGGCCAGGGAGGAAAAGCCGGTAATCCCCTGCCCCACCGTGCAGCCCATGGCCATGACACCGCCGATACCCATCAGGGTGCCGCCCAGAATGTGGCGTCCGAGCTCTCTTGCATCGTCGCAGGCTTCCCAGCGGATATCGCGCTTCCACAAGGCCGCGAACATCGCACCTAAAAAAGTTCCGACGATCAGGCCGATCCCGTAGTCCGGCCAGGTTCCGGTATAGGTGATGAGTTGCATGATGGTGTCGCCCACCGGGACCACGAAAGAGCCGGCTTCGATCTGGATCGGGTCGAAGGAGCGGGCGGCGGTGAATGTGGTCGCCCACCATCCGAATGCGATCACCGCGCCGATGACGACTGCCGATGCGATCCTGGTGAACTGGCGCCGGTAGGACACGGACCTGAATATCCATGCCAGACCGGCAAGAGCCATCACCGCAGCGACAGCCTCCTGCAGGCGTAGCCCCGTAAGTGCGGACAGGATATCGCCGATGGACTGGCTTCCGGCCCAGTCGAACGAATACGCGAGGTCATCCACCACCGGAACGCGCAGGACCGCCAGGATGCCGCGCTGCGCGGCGAGCGCCGACAGCCCGATCACCGTCAGAACCACCAGTGCCCTGAGACTTCCGCCGCCCAGGCGCAGAACCGCGCCGAAGCCGCAGGTTCCCACAAGCGCCATGCCGATCCCGAACATGACGCCGCCGGCGATGGCACCGGTCCAGGCAAATTCGGAGGAGAGGTAAAAGGATGCTGCCGGATCGGCCAGACCGAAGGCGGCGAGCAATTGCGTGCCGATAAGGGCGCAAACGGCAGCCAGCACCCAGGTGCGCAGGCCGCTGCTGTCACCGGCGTACCAGTGGCGCTCAAGCGCCGACAGGGTGCAGAAATGGGTCGAGCGCGCGGCGAAACCCAGGACGCACCCGGCGAGTACGCCAAGTATCGGTGTCAGTACAATCGGGTCCAGCATATACATGTGCCTGTTACCATCATTGCCCTGCTCCAAGACCGATCAACTTTCGGGCAGCCGATCAGCTCCGATCGGCCGTCCATCGATCTTGCGGGCACCCTCCCATATCAGCCTGCGTTCATTGTCCGCGGCACCGCCGTTTCTTGTGAACGGTCGCTTGAATTCAATCCTTCCTGCATACAGGACTGTGCAGGAATACAGTTTGATCCAGCGCATTCTGACTGCTTTCAACTTAAGACAGTCAGATCCCGCCGATTTACCGGAACGTATCAGGCAGCGTTGAGCGCAGCAATCAACGAGGATGCCACATTGCGCCAGCGGCATCCGGAGTCAGCTCTCGATGGAGCGGACGTCCTTGCAGAACAGGTCATAAAGGCTTGAGATAATCCCGCTGACCTCGTCATCCACCAGGCTGTAGTAGATCATGCGTCCGTCGCGCCGGGACTCCACGAGACCTTCAAGGCGCAACCTTGCCAGCTGCTGGGAGACCGCAGCCTGCGGCATTGTCAGGATTTCCTCAAGCTCGGAAACCGATTTTTCGCCTTCCGACAGCAAACACAGGATCACCAGGCGCACTTCATGGGACAGCGCTTTCAGGAGGTCGCTGGCCTTTCGCGCCTGCGTCATGAGCAGATCGAGGTCTGCCGCAGCCATGTCCTTGTTGAAGACCGGTAGGTTCATGAAAGCTGGAAGTCCCTGTCCAATATTATCAGCACTTGGTAAAAGCCCTTATTACCCGGATAAATGCCCGGTGTCACCGGCGCGATCAACATTGTCAGTTGATCTTTTCAGGAAGCTTTTCCAGCATGCCGGCGAGCAGCGGCCAGAAAAAATGTTCTCCGGGATACCCGCGCAAGCGGTCGATTTCGACCCCGTTCTCGATCAGCACGAAAGTGGGCGTCAGCCGTTCCCGGGAGATACCGGAGAGGTCCTCCGGCCAGCTGTCCGTGATGTCGACCCGGCGCAGGGGTGCGCGCCGGCCTTCCTCCGTCCTGGGATAGGCAATGCCGATTTCCTCGTTCCAGCGCTTGCACCAGACACACCCCGGCTGTTCCATCATGATCAGTTCCGCAGCGCCTGATGGCGATGCCCAGACCAGACCGCTGAACAGGACGAGGCCGCTGAACAAGGTTCCGGCAAGCGCTCCAAATCGCGGTACAATCGACATAATGAACTCTCCCGCATTTCTTTGATTGCAATATATATGAATTTTTGAATACTTTAAAGCAAAACAGGTTTCGGTTTCACCGGGAGGACAGGAATGCTCGATGTTTCGCTAGGGGCGGCCTTTCTCGCAGGGCTGCTCTCCTTTATCTCGCCCTGCATTCTGCCGATCGTGCCACCCTACCTGTGCTATCTGGCCGGGGTGAGCGTCGATGAGCTGAAGGGGGAAGCCGCGACAGCCCAGACCGGGCGGCGGGTGATCTTCGCGGCGGTGGCTTTCGTGCTGGGGTTCTCGGCGGTGTTCGTGGCCCTCGGGGCGACCGCGAGCGTCATCGGCCAGTCGATCGCCCGCTACTACGACATCCTTTCCTATGTGGCCGGCGGCATCATCATCGTCATGGGTCTGCATTTTCTCGGCGTCTTCCGGATCGGGCTGCTGTTCCGTGAAGCGCGCATCCAGGTGGAGCGCAAACCGGCCGGACTGATCGGCGCCTTCGTCATGGGACTTGCCTTCGCCTTCGGCTGGACGCCCTGTGTCGGGCCGGTTCTGGCCGCCATCCTGTTTGTCGCCGGCTCTTCCGGTTCGACATGGCAGGGCGCGGGTCTTCTGGCGGTTTATGCCCTTGGCATCGGTCTGCCCTTCATACTGGCAGCCGCCTTTGCCAGCCGGTTTTTGAAATTCGCCGGCCGGTTCCGAAAACACATGGGCACGGTGGAAAAGGTGATGGGCGGCCTTCTGGTCGTGACCGGTATCCTGTTCATCACCGGCCAGATGTCGGCAATCGCCTTCTGGCTTCTTGAAACATTTCCGGTTTTCTCGCAAATCGGCTGAGCGCACCTGGGAGGATAGGAACATGCACATCTGGAAATATCTGGTCCTGGCAATCGAGTTGACGGTGGCACTGGGCACAACGGCCCTCGCCGCCACCATGGGAGAGGACGGCCTGCACAAGCAGCCCTGGTTCACGGTAACCTTCCGCGACATCGCCGAGGACATCGAGACCGCTTCCGACGAAGGCAAACGGCTGGCGATCATCTTCGAGCAGCGCGGCTGCATCTATTGCCGCCAGATGCACGAGAAGATCCTCTCCGACCCGGAAGTCACCGACTACATCAAAGAGAACTTCATGGTCGTCCAGTACAACATGTTCGGCGACGAGGAGGTGATCGACCTGGACGGCGAGGAGCTGACGGAAAAGACCGCGGCGCGCAAATGGGGATATGTGTTCACCCCGACAATCGTCTTCCTTCCGGAGACCGTTCCGGGGGAAGGGACGGTCCAGGAAACCGCCGTCGCGACCATGCCGGGCGCCTTCGGAAAGTGGACTTTCCTGAATATGTTCCGCTGGGTCCGGGAAAAGGGCTATGAGGGCGATGAACATTTTCAAAAGTATCATGCCCGTATAATCAATGAGTTACGCGAGAAAGGCCGTCTAGACGCGGAGTAAGGCCGGGTCCGCGGAAAAAGCTTGATCCGGCTCAGTAAAAAGGCCTATTGCATAACATATGCAAAAAATCATATCTTTTAATGTGAGGAGAACGGGCGGACCGGCAACCGGGCCCGCCCAAGAAACGGAAACAGCCGTTTCGCACTGAGGAGGAAAGCCGACATCATGAGGACAGGCGCGACACTAACGAGCTTGCCGGCACTACTCGCCGGTCTGGCCGTCATGGCCGCATCGGTGGCAACCGCCGGGACAGTGGCTCCGGACAGCGTTCCGATCGTGGATATGGAGCTGACGCAGACGCTGACGGACGCAAAAGGGAACCCGGCAGCCGGGCGCGAGGCATTCGCGGACCGCAAGAAGGGCAATTGTCTGGCCTGCCACGCCAACACGGACCTGAAGGAACAGCTCTTTCACGGAGAAGTCGGACCGGTGCTTGACGGGGTCGCCGACCGCTGGAGCGCGGATCAGCTGCGCGCCATCGTCGTGAACAGCAAGGACGTCTTCGGCGAACAGACCATCATGCCAGGCTTCTACACGCTGAAAGTCGGCGTGAATGTTGCCGAGGAAAACGCCGGTCAGACCATTCTGACCGCTCAGGAGGTAGAGGACGTAGTCGCCTACCTCATGACACTCAAGGACAACTGATCTCGAGACTCAGGGAGCAAGAGATGACTTTTACTCGACGCCAAGTCTTCGGCCTGACGGCAGGCGCTGCCGCCTTCGTGGCCGTTGCCCCGCGGATTTCATTCGCGGCGACAGATGATACCGAAGCCGCCATCAAGGCCTTTACCGGCGGTGCAGAGCCGGCGACGGGGACCGTAACCCTCGATACGCCGGAAATCGCCGAGAACGGCAACACCGTGCCGGTCGGCGTTTCGGTTGAAAGCCCGATGACGGCAGACAACTACGTGGAATCCGTCCTGATCCTGGCGGAAGGCAACCCCAGTCCGGCGGTTGCGACCTTCCACTTCACCGCAATGAGCGGTGCCGCGGAAGCCAAAACGCGAATCCGGCTGGCCAAGACCCAGAACGTGATTGCCGTGGCCAAGATGAATGATGGTTCCACCTTCATCGACCGCAAGGAAGTCAAGGTCACCATCGGCGGCTGCGGCGGCTGAGCGAGAAGATCAGGACACAGAGGAACACATCATGGCAAATCCGAAACCCCGCGTGAAAGTGCCGAAGAAGGCATCCAAGGGCGAAGTCATCACCATCAAGACGCTTATCAGCCATCCGATGGAATCCGGTCAACGCAAGGACAAGGAGGGCAACCTCGTCCCGCGGCAGATCATCAACACGTTCAAGTGCGAATTCGACGGCCAGCTCGTCTTTGAATGCGACATGGACCCGGCCGTTTCGGCGAACCCCTACATGGAGTTCAACGCAAAGGTCGAAAACAGCGGAACCTTCAAGTTCACCTGGGTGGATGACGATGGCAGCATCTACGAATCAGAGAACAAGATCACGGTCGAATAGACCGTGACATTTGAAGGCCGGGACAATCGGGAGGAGACGATTTGGCCAGATCCTATAGACTTTCTTTAGCGGCAGGTGTCGCATTCGTGTTGGGCGCACAGTGCGCGGCGATTGCCGGCGGACCGTCGGATGACAAACTCGTCATCGACGGCGAGATGGAAATCATGACCCGCGTGGCTCCGCCGGAAGGCCACCCGCTCGACGAAGTGATTTCCGGGTGGCACTACCGCACCGAGGAAACGCGGGCCCTTGAAGCCGACAGCTTCCAGAACCCGGGCATGCTCTACGTGGAACGCGGCGAGGAAATCTGGAACACCGTTGAAGGTGACGCCGGCAAGTCCTGCGCTTCCTGCCACGAAGACGGCGAGGAGTTCCTGAAGGGCATCGGCGCCAACTATCCGAAATGGAATGCCGACGCGGGCAAACCTTTCAACATCGAACTTCAGATCAACCAGTGCCGCGAAGAAAACATGCAGGCCAAGCCCTACAAGTTCGATGCGGCAGACCAGAAGGCCCTGACAACCTTCATCAAGCACAAGTCGATTGGCATGCCGGTGGAGGTCGATCTGACCGAAGGCGACATGAAGGCCTGGTGGGACAAGGGCGAAGAGCTCTACTACACAAGGACCGGTCAGTTGAACCTGTCCTGCGCGACCTGCCATGAGGACTACAACGGCAACTATATCCGTGCCGACCACCTCAGCCAGGGCAATGTAAACGGCTTCCCGACCTACCGGCTGAAGCAAAGCGCCATGGTCTCGCTGCACAACCGTTTCCGCGGCTGCATCCGGGACACACGCGGTGCGTTTCCGGCCGCCTTTTCGGACGATCTCATGGCGCTTGAAGTCTATGTGACCTGGCGCGGCTCGGGTCTTGGGGTTGAAACACCGGCTGTTCGTCAATAGGCGTCCTCCCCGACATCCGGCGCGGCCACCGCGCCGGATGTCCCTGCCGGCCTGCGTGTGCGCGGGAAGGCTGAGAAACAGACTGAAATTCAAGGTGCCGGAGCGTCGTTACCGAGGTCCATCGGACGCAGGATGCTCTGAAGCCGGAAAGCACAACTCATCCGAAGATGCATGGTGCGCGGGTCCGCGTGTGCCAGCGGAGAAGTCATGCATGGGGCCAGCCAAGGTCTGGCCCGCCGATTTTGGAGGCAAGGAATGTTCTCAAGACGCGAGTTCCTGATGGCGGCAACGGCGACGAGCGCGCTGCTCGGGTCAGGGATGGCGGGTTCGTGGTCCCGGCTCATGGCGCAGCAGGCGCTTTCCGAGGATCTGCTCCTGCAGATGGAGCCCAAGGGTAAACTGACCCTGGTCCACATCACCGACATTCACGCCCAGCTCAAGCCGATCTATTTCCGCGAGCCGTCCATCAACCTCGGCATCGGGGACGTCGCCGGAAAACCGCCGCATGTGACCGGCGCGGATTTCCTGAAGCTCTACGATATCGAACCGGGCTCCCCGGACGCCTATGCGCTGACCTCCGAGGACTACGTGTCGCTTGCCAGGACCTATGGCAAGATGGGCGGCATGGACCGGGTCGCGACGGTGATCAAGCGGATCCGCGCCGAGCGCGGCGCCGACAACGTTCTTCTTCTCGATGGCGGCGACACCTGGCAGGGCAGCTACACGTCCAATGAGACGCTCGGCCAGGACATGATCACGGTGATGAACTCCCTTGAGCCGGACGCCATGACCGGTCACTGGGAGTTCACCTACGGCACGGACCGCGTGCAGGAAGTGATCGATGAGCTGCCCTTTTCCTTCCTCGGTTCCAATATCTACGACAGTGAATGGGACGAACCGGCCTTCGAGGCCTGGAAGATGTTTGAACGGGGCGGCGCCAAGGTTGCCGTGATCGGTCAGGCGTTTCCCTATACGCCGATCGCCAATCCGCGCTGGATGATCCCCGGCTGGTCCTTCGGCATCCGCGAAGAGGACATCGCCAAGCATGTCGCGGAAGCACAGGACGAAGGCGCGGACCTGATCGTGCTGCTTTCGCACAATGGCTTCGACGTGGACCGCAAGCTGGCCTCCCGCGTCGACGGCATCGACGTCATCCTGACGGGGCACACCCACGACGCCCTGCCCGAACCGGTGATCGTCAACGACACGCTGGTGATCGCCTCCGGCTCCAACGGCAAGTTCGTCTCGCGGCTGGATCTGGACATAAAGGACGGCAAGCTTGCCGGCTATGCCTATCGTCTCATCCCGATCTTCTCCGACATCATCACCCCGGACGCCGACATGTCGGCGCTGATCGACGAGGTCCGGGCGCCCTATGAAAAGGATCTCGCCCGCGTGCTCGGCAAGACCGAAAGCCTTCTCTACCGGCGCGGCAACTTCAACGGCACGTTCGACGACCTGATCTGCCAGGCGCTTCTGGAAGAACGGGACGCGCAGATCGCGCTGTCTCCGGGATTCCGCTGGGGCACGACGGTGATCCCGGGCCAGGACATCACCTTCGAGGACCTGCACAACGCCTGCGCCATGACCTATCCGGCGGCCTATCGCTCCGCCATGAACGGTCAGATGCTGAAGGACATTCTGGAGGATGTCGGCGACAACCTCTTCAACAAGGACCCCTATTACCAGCAGGGCGGCGACATGGTCCGCGTCGGCGGCATGGGCTACACGATCGATCCGAACAAGGAGATCGGCGAGCGCATTTCCAACATGACCCTGCTTGCCACCGGCGAAGCGATCGACCCGGCCAAGGACTATGTCGTGGCCGGCTGGGCGTCTGTGAACGAAGGCACCGAAGGTCCGCCGATCTGGGACGTCGTCGAAAACCACATCACCAAAAACCCCGTCGTGAAGCTGCCGGACAATCAGTCCGTCACGCTTGCCGGCTGACCAAATTCCCAAACGAAATCCTGAGGACACCTCCCAAAGGACACGATCATGAGTGATACCAAGGTTTCCCAACCATCAAATCTTTCCCGACGCTCGCTCCTCAAGGCGGGTCTGGCGGCCGGCGCCGTGGCCGGTTCGGCCGGCGCGGCACGCGCAGCGGGAGATCCCCTCATTACCGAGATACAGGACTGGAACCGGTATCTCGGTGAGGGCGTGCAGGCGCGCCCCTATGGCACGCCGTCGGAATTCGAGGCCGGTGTCGTGCGCCGCGACGTGGAATGGCTGACAGCCTCCACGGAGAGCTCGATCAACTTCACGCCGCTTCATGAACTCGACGGCATCATCACGCCGAACGGATTGTGCTTCGAACGCCACCACGGCGGCATCGCGGAGATCAATCCGGCGGACCACCGGCTGATGATCAACGGCCTGGTCGACACGCCGCTGGTCTTCACCATGGAGGACCTGAAACGGTTCCCGCGCGAGAACAGGGTGTATTTTCTGGAGTGCGCCGCCAATTCCGGCATGGAATGGCGCGGCTCGCAGCTGAACGGCTGCCAGTTTACCCACGGCATGGTCCATTGCGTGATGTATACCGGCGTGCCTTTGAAACTGATCCTGGAAGAAGCCGGCATCAAGACCAGCGCCAAATGGGTGATGCCGGAAGGAGCCGATGCCTCCGCCATGACCCGGTCGATCCCGATGGACAAGGCGCTGGACGACTGCCTTGTCGCGTTCAAGATGAACGGCGAGGCTCTTCGTCCGGAACAGGGCTATCCGTTGCGTCTCGTGGTGCCGGGCTGGGAAGGCAACATGTGGGTCAAGTGGCTGCGCCGCATCGAAGTCGGCGACGAGCCCTGGCACCAGCGCGAGGAAACCTCCAAATACACCGACCTTCTGGAAACAGGAAAGGCGCGCCGCTTCACCTGGGTGATGGACCCCAAGTCCGTCGTCACCAGCCCGAGCCCGCAGGCACCGGTCACGCACGGAAAAGGGCCGCTGGTGATCTCGGGTGTCGCCTGGTCCGGAAACGGCCGCATCACCCGCGTGGATGTTTCCATCGACGGCGGGCGCAACTGGAAAACCGCGCGACTGGACGGGCCGAGCCTGTCCAAGGCGCTGCACCGTTTTTATCTCGACATCGACTGGGACGGTTCCGACCTTTTGATCCAGTCCCGGGCGATGGATGAAAACGGCTACTATCAGCCAACCAAGAACGAATTGCGCGCCGCCCGCGGCGAGAATTCGATCTACCACAACAACGGTATTCAGACCTGGCATGTCAAAGCAGACGGGACGGTGGAAAATGTCGAAGTTTCTTAAAGTTCTCAGCCTTGGCGTGTCCCTCGCCGCCCTGCCGGTTCTCACGGGCGCGGTCGTGGCGGGGGATGCCGACAAGGGTGCAAAAGTCTTCAAGAAATGCGCCGCCTGCCATGCGGTCGGCGACAACGCCAAGAACAAGGTCGGCCCTCAGCTCAATGAGGTTTTCGGCCGGACGGCGGGAACCCTTGAAGGCTACAAATACTCCAAGGCGATGATCAGCGCCGGAGACGGCGGGCTTGTGTGGGATGACGCCAGCCTGACCACCTATCTGGAAAAGCCGAAGGCCATGATCAAGGGCACCAAGATGGCCTTTGCCGGACTGAAGAAAGAAGAAGACCTGGAGAATGTGATCGCCTATCTGGCTACCTTCTCCAGTACGGCTCCAGCGGAAAAAGAAGAGCAAAGCGCGGCGGAACCGGAAGCGGTTGAAGCCGCAGTCCAGACTGCGGCAGCCTCTGCCACCCCGTCTCCGGTTTCGGCCACACGCGAGGGCGGCGGCCTCGGCCGGGCCGCGACGGAAGATGAAGTCGCCGCGTGGGACATCGACATCCGTCCGGATGGCCAGGGCCTGCCCGCAGGATCGGGAACGGTGGCGGACGGTGAAGTGCTCTATACGGACAATTGCGCTGTCTGCCACGGCGACTTCGGCGAAGGCGTCGGCCGCTGGCCGGTTCTGGCGGGCGGTCACGACACGTTGACGGACGAGCGGCCGGAAAAGACCATCGGCTCCTATTGGCCGTATCTTTCCACCGTCTACGACTATGTCCGGCGGGCCATGCCCTACGGCAACGCCCGTTCGCTGTCGGACGACGACGTCTACGCCATTACCGCTTATCTTCTCTATCTCAACGACGTCGTCGACGATGAGGAGTTCGAGCTTTCCAACGAGAACTTCGTTGAGATCCGTCTGCCGAACGAGGAAAACTTCATTGCGGACGACCGGCCCGAGGAAGAGCACTATGCCACCAAGGGCGACCCCTGCATGAGCGATTGCAAGGCGGATGCCGTCGAGATCACCATGCGCGCAAGGATCCTCGACGTGACGCCAGGTTCTGTCGACGATGACGATGCCTCAGGACTTGGAGGCGTCGACTGACATCGTTTTGCGGCACCGTCCCGGACTCATAACAGGGGCGGGCCGCAAGGAAGCGTGACCGGAAAACCGGACGCGCCAAAGGGAGGAAACGATGCTTAGACTTATCAAGATTGCTCTGGCGGTTCCGGCAGTGCTCATGCTTGCTTCGGCCGCCATCGCCGAAGATGGCATGCACAAGCTTGCGCTGCAGATCACCGACAACAATCCGCAAAAGATGAACACCGTTCTCAACGTCGCGGCCAATGTCTCACGCCACTATTCCGATTTGGGCGAGGAAGTCGACATCAGGGTAGTTGCCTTCAATGCGGGCCTGCATATGCTCCGGTCCGACACATCGCCGGTTGCCAAGCGCATGAAGTCCTTCGCGCAGAGCATGCCGAATGTCACGTTCGAAGCCTGCAACAACACACGTCAGGCCATGGCCAGGAATGAAGGCAAGGACATCGAGCTGATGGAGAGTGTCGAGGTCGTTCCCGCCGGCGCCATCTCGCTGATGGAACTGGACGCCGGCGGCTATACTATACTGCGGCCCTGACGACAGATTGCCCTGCGCGGGAGGACATTCCTCCGCGCGGGATGATATATCTCGGCTGGGGAGGACCCGGAATGACCGGATCTGGACGAAGCAAACCGCCGCAAGGCCCTTTTCGCTTTGAAGCCGCGCTGAAACGCAACGCGCAGGCACTTGCCGCCGGACTCTGCTTCCTCCTGCCCCTTCCCGCCACCGCCCAGGAGGGAGATCCCCTCAAGGGAGAACAGGTCTTCAAGGCCTGCAAGTCCTGCCACCAGGTCGGCGCGGGGGCGCGCAACGGTGTCGGGCCGCATCTGGACGGATTGTTCGGCCGGCAGGCGGGCGTTCTGGACGGTTTCAAATATTCCGGCGCCATGAAAAAGCTCGGCGAAGAAGGACTCGTCTGGAACGCGTTCACCCTGAACCAGTATCTGGAAAAGCCGCGCGCCTATGTACCTGGAACGCGCATGTCCTTTCGCGGGATGACGAACGAGGGCGACCGGATCGACGTCATCGCCTATCTGCAAGCGTTATCGAAGGAAGCCCCGGCGGCGGATCCGCGAGCGGGCACGCAGGCGCGCGCGGAAATCGGTGCGGTCGCGATGGGGATGGAGGGCGATCCGGAATTTGGCGAATATCTGTCCAGCGAATGCGTCACCTGCCACCAGATGTCCGGCCGGGCGGACGGGATCCCGTCGATTGTCGGCTGGCCAAGCCAGGCCTTCATCCGGGTGCTGTTCGAATACAAGACAAATGTCCGTAGTCATCAGGTCATGCAGAACATGACGACCAATCTCGGCAACGAGGAAATCGCAGCACTCGCGGCTTATTTCGGGTCTCTCGATCCGCAGTAAGGACCTTTCGCGAAAGGTCCGGCCGCACGCTGCACATGTGGGGAGGAAGTAACATGCCTAATATCACACGCCGGACGTTCGGATTCGTAGTGGGAGCCGGTGCCACCACGCTGGCGATGCCCTATTACGCAAGGGCGCAAGGCAAACCCAGGGTCGTCGTGATCGGCGGCGGCGCAGGTGGCGCCACGGCGGCGCGCTACATGGCAAAGGATGCCGGCGAGGACCTGGACGTCACGCTGATCGAGGCGAATCCGCAATACACCACCTGCTTTTTCTCCAACCTGTACCTGGGCGGGTACCGCAGTTTCGACTCCATCACCCACGGCTACGACAACCTCGCCTCCAACTATGGCATCACCGTCGTCAACGCCATGGCCGATAGCGTGGACAGGGAGGCAAGGGAAGTGGTGATGGCCGACGGGTCGAAGGTGCCCTATGACCGGTTGATCGTGGCTCCCGGCATCGACCTGATCTACGACAGCGTACCCGGCTATTCCGAAGAGGCGGCCGAGGTCATGCCGCATGCCTGGAAAGCCGGACCGCAGACGAAACTTCTGAAAGCCAGACTGGACGCGATCGAAAACGGCCAGCAGGTGGTGATGGTCGCCCCGCCCAACCCCTACCGCTGCCCTCCGGGGCCTTACGAGCGTGTCTCCATGATGGCTCATCTGTTCAAGGAAAAGGGCTATGACGACTGCAAGATCGTGATCATCGACCCGAAGCCGAAATTCTCCAAGCAGGGGTTGTTCACCGAAGGCTGGGAAAAATACTATCCGGGCATGATCGAGTGGTACGGCCCGGACGTTCATGGCGGCATCGCCAGCGTCGATCCGCAGACCGGTGAAGTGGAAACGGACCTGGATACCTTCAGGGGGGACCTGGTGAATGTCATCCCGGCCCAGAAGGCCGGCATGATCGCCGCCAGCGCCGGGCTGACAAACGACAGCGGTTTCTGCCCGATCGATCCCGCTTCCATGCGCTCGCAAGCCGATGAGAACATCTTCGTCATCGGCGATGCGTCGATTGCGGGCGACATGCCGAAGTCGGGATTTTCGGCGAACAGCCAGGCAAAAGTCGCGGCCATGACCATCCGGGGAGAACTCACCGGGTCGAAGGTCTTCCCGGCGAAATATTCCAACACCTGCTGGAGCCTGATCGAAACCAATGACGGCGTGAAGGTCGGCGCGCAATATGCCCCTTCCGCCGAAAAGATCGCCTCGACCAGCAGCTTCATCAGCCAGACGGGAGAAGACGACGCCCTGCGCCAAGCGACCTATGAGGAATCGGTCGGCTGGTACAAGGGCATCACCACCGATATTTTCGGAACCTGATCCGGGCACCGGATAAAGTGATCTAGACCAACCCGCTTTCGTGCAAGTCCATAGGAAAGCGGGTTGCTGCGGGCGACAGGATATCCGTCACCCTGTCGGCCATCGAAAGATCATCGGCCGCGGTGTAGAGGGACGGCGCCGCGACGACCTTCAGGCCCGCGGCCTTTGCCGACAGGACGCCGTTGCGGCTGTCTTCCAGCGCGACCGCTTCACTGGCCGCAAGACCGAGCCGCTCCAGCGCGAGCAGATAGACATCCGGCGCGGGCTTCTTGGCCGCCACCTCGTCCCCGGCGGCGATCACCTCAAACACGTCCGCCGCCGGTTTTTGAAAGCAGGCAAGACACAAAGCGTCGACATTCGGCCGGCTGGTTGTCGTCGCGACCGCGAGCCGCAGCGCCGCGGACCGCGCGTAGGCAATGAGTTCCGCGATACCGGGGCGAAGGGAGACGGCACCTGCCGCCAGAAGCGCGGCATAACGGGCTGTCTTCGTGGCGTGCAGCCCGGCAATCGTAGTATCCGGCATGCCACAAGCCGTTTCCTCGCCCCATTGGCGCATGCGCTCCTTGCCGCCCGTAGTTTTCAGGAGCCGGGTGTAGGTCGCAACGCTCCAGTACCAGTCAAGTCCGGCGTCCTGGAAGGTGAGGTTGAAGGCCTGCCGGTGCAGCTCCTCGGTCTCCGCCAGGGTCCCGTCCACATCAAAGATCAGCGCCCTCACACGAAGACGCCCTGATGCGCGAAGACTTCCTCCGTCACGAGGGGAAGTTCGGAAAAGGCATCGAAACGGAACGTATAGCGCACGCTTTCGAGCCGCGCGTTCAAATACCCTTCCGTAAACAGGCCGAAGAGGGTTCTGGCCCGCGATGCGGTCTGCGCATCTATGGCGCTGTCGCCCACATAGAGCGCCGGTCCGCCGCCAAGCGTTCCGATCAGACTGACAAGGCCGGCCGGATCCGGTTTGACCGCCGGAAAACTGTCACCGCCGACGACTGCTTCGAAGGCATCGAAAAGATCGTACACCTTGAGGATACGGGTTGCCGAGGCGAGCGGTTTATTGGTGCACACGCCAAGGCGGAAGCCGAATTCCCTCAGTTTTTGCAGGCATGGCGCGACGTCCGGGAAGACGCGTGTCAGTTCCGTGGAACGGGCATTGTAGTCGTCGAGAAACGATGCGATCAGCCGCTCGCGGCTTTCGGGCGCGAGCTGCGAAGCCTCGATGATCCTGTCGATCAACCCCGGCACACCCCGGCCGATAAAGGAGCGGATGTCATCGAATGTGAGCGGCGGCACCCCCTCGCGCTTCAGCAATCGCGATGCAGCGGCATGGATGTCCGGCGCGCTGTCGATAAGCGTTCCGTCAAGATCGAATATGACGATTGGTGTTCCCATTGTCGTTTCCCGAGTTTTCAAGAATGCCTTAGTGCGCGCGGCCGGTTCACGCGTCTGATGTTCCAGGTCTTTACGCCGTCATCTGCCGGGCCGGAAGAACGGCCTCGCGGATGGCGCGCATATTGGCTCCGTAGACAGTGGATTTTTCCACCGAGCCACCGCGGAAGACGGCGGACCCAGCCACGAGCACATCCGCTCCGGCCTCGACGACGAGCGGTGCCGTCACCGGATCGACACCGCCGTCGACCTGGATATGGATCGGGCGGTCGCCGATCATCTCGCGCAGGCGGCGGATCTTGCCGGTCAGGTCGATGAATTTCTGTCCGCCGAACCCCGGGTTGACCGTCATGACGCAGACGAGGTCGGCAAGGTCGAGCAGATGCGCCACCGCTTCGGCCGGCGTTCCCGGATTGAGCGCCACGCCCGCCTTCATGCCGGCGGCCCGGATCGCCTGGAGCGTGCGGTGAATATGCGGCCCCGCCTCCACATGCGCCGTCAGGATATCGGCGCCTGCCTCCGCATAGGCGTCGATATAGGGATCGACCGGAGCGATCATCAGATGAACGTCCATGACGGTCGTGACATGTTTGCGGAACGCTTTCACCGCGGGCGGGCCGAAGGTCAGGTTGGGGACGAAATGGCCGTCCATGACGTCCACATGCACCCAGTCGGCGCCCTCTGCCTCAATTGCCCGGATCTCCCGGCCGAAATCCGCGAAATCGGCGGAAAGAATCGATGGCGCTATTTTGAGCGAACGATCGAAGGTCATGGCTTTTTCTCCTGTTTCCGGACCAGGTCTCGGACCCATAATGACGATGAAGCGGCTTTACTCCGCTGCCAGATCCGCAGAGCGGCGATCGACATCGAGGCCACCCTGAAAGACACGGCTTTCGCGGATGTCCGGTTCGCAAATCGTCGACAGCGCCTCCACACCCAGCGGACCGGCACTTTCGGAAAACAGGCGGTTGGCCTGGCGCAGCCGCGCGCGGTCCAGCGCATTGCGGATGGAGCGGGCATTGGCGAAATGCGGCTGTTCCCGGCGCAGCGCGATATAGTCCGTCATGGCGCGTTCAGCAGCCTCATCGAAAGCGTAGTTCTGTCCCCGCAGCATTGAATTCGCGATCTGAAGCAATTCGCCGTCGGTGTAATCCGGGAAATCGATGTGATGGGCGATCCGTGACCGGAAGCCCGGGTTCGCGGAGAAGAACCTGTCCATCCTGTCGGCGTAGCCGGCCATGATGACGACGAGATCGTCCCGGTTGTTCTCCATCACCTGCAGGAGGATCTCGATAGCCTCCTGGCCGTAATCGCGTTCGTTGTCGGGCTTGTAGAGATAATAGGCCTCGTCGATGAACAGCACGCCGCCCATGGCCTTTTTCAGAACCTCCCTGGTCTTGGGCGCGGTGTGGCCGATATACTGGCCGACAAGATCGTCGCGCGTGACGGCAACCAGATGGCCCTTGCGGACATATCCGAGCCGGTGCAGCAGCCCGGCCATCATGCGGGCCACCGTTGTCTTGCCGGTTCCCGGATTGCCGGTGAAGCTCATATGCAGCGTTGGCGTTTCCTGCGCGAGCCCCAGGTCGCGCCTTGCTTTGTCGACCAGGAGCAGCGCCGCGGTCTCGCGAATGCGCTGCTTGACCGGAGCAAGGCCGATCAGGTCCTCATCGAGTTCCCGCAAGACCTCGGCAACGCCGGAGCTTTCGTATTCGGCGGCAAGATCGACGGTCTTGGGACTGGCGGTAGGTGTTTCGTCACTCATGGATCCGGTTCCTGAAAAAAGAGCCATGCGTCCGGGAGGAACTGAGGACGCATGGCTCGACGGGCACGCCCTAAGTTCGGACGTCCCAAGCGTATTTCTGCGCGCGGCCCTGGAAATCGGTCCGCTGCAGGTGGATTTTCGGTTCCGTGGAAGGGCGGTTGGCGATGAAGGACATCATCACCGTTTCCCAGCCGCGGGTGTTGTCGAAGGCGAGAATGCGGATATAGGCCTCCGGATGTGCCTTGCGGCATTCCTCGAACTCCATCATCGCGCCCTTCGCATCGCGCAGGTCGAACATGGGGTTGCCCCACATTTCCCAGTAGCTGTTGCGCGGATGGGGGTCGTAGGAATATTCCACACTCACGGCCCAGTCGCGGCCGAGGATATATTCGACCTGCGCGGTGATCTGCGCGTCGGACAGATCGGGCAGAAACGAAAAGCAGCCTTGGGTGATGCGCATGAGAGGTCTCCTTACATGGCCGGGGTTGCGGTCGGCACGAAGTCCGACGTATCGGTGGATGTGTAGTTGAAGCTGATGTTGCCCCAGGTATCGAGCGCGGCTTCCAGGGGCTTGCACCACTTGGCGGCGTTACGCAGTATTTCCGGGCCTTCGTTCTTGATGTCGCGGCCTTCATTGCGGGCGAGCACCATGGTTTCGAGCGCGACGCGGTTGGCGGTCGCACCGGCCTGAATGCCCATCGGGTGGCCGATCGTGCCGCCGCCGAACTGAAGCACCACATCGTCGCCGAAGAGATCCAGAAGCTGATGCATCTGTCCGGCATGGATACCGCCGGAGGCAACCGGCATGACCCTCTTGATATCCGCCCAGTCCTGCTCGAAAAACAGGCCACGGGGCAGGTCGACCTCGTTGCGGGTTTCCCGGCAGACATTGTAGAAGCCCTGCACTGTCATCGGGTCGCCTTCCAGCTTGCCGACCGCCGTACCGCAATGCAGGTGATCGACGCCGGCAAGGCGCAGCCACTTGGCGATGACACGGAAGGAAATGCCGTGGTTCTTCTGGCGGGTATAGGTGCCGTGTCCCGCGCGGTGCATGTGCAGGATCATGTCGTTCTGGCGGCACCATTCGCTGATCGACTGGATCGCGGTCCAGCCGATGATCAGATCCACCATCACGATAACCGAGCCGAGTTCCTTGGCGAATTCCGCGCGGCGGTACATCTCTTCCATCGTGCCGGCGGTGATGTTGAGATAGTGACCCTTCACTTCGCCGGTTTCAGCGGTCGCCTTGTTGACGGCCTCCATGCAGTAGAGGAAGCGGTCACGCCAGTGCATGAAGGGCTGCGAGTTGATGTTCTCGTCGTCCTTCATGAAATCCAGGCCACCCTTGAGGCCCTCATAGACCACACGGCCGTAGTTCTTGCCCGACAGGCCGAGCTTCGGCTTGGTCGTCGCGCCAAGCATCGGCTTGCCGAACTTGTCCAGGCGCTCGCGTTCGACCACAAGACCGGTCGGCGGGCCCTTGAAGGTCTTGCAGTAGGCCACGGGAAAACGCATGTCCTCCAGACGCGCGGCCCTGAGCGGCTTGAAGCTGAAGACATTGCCGATGATCGACGCGGTCAGGTTGGCGATGGAGCCTTCCTCGAACAGGATCAGATCATAGGCGACGTAAGCGAAATACTGGCCTTCCTGGCCGGGAACCGGTTCCACGCGGTAGGCTTTCGCCCGGTACTGGTCGCAGGCTGTCAGCCGGTCGGTCCAGACCACGGTCCATGTCGCCGTGGAACTCTCGCCGGCCACCGCGGCCGCGGCCTCGATCGGGTCCACACCGTCCTGCGGCGTGATCCGGAAGAGTGCCAGAATGTCGGTGTCCTTCGGCTCGTAATCGCCGTCCCAATACCCCATCTGGGCGTATTTGAGGACACCGGCGGTGTAGCGCTTCTTCTGGTCCGTGATTTCCTGAGGATTGCTTATCTGGTTCATAACTGGAGCTCCTTTCGCTCTTACGCCGCCCGGGCGGACGCGATCTGGGGGTCGAGCGCCCCGGACGCGTAACGCCTTGCCATCTCATCCATCGAGACCGGTTTGATCGCGCCGGCGTGCCCGGCGGTGCCGAAACGCTCGAACCGGTCGCGGCACAGCTTTTCAAGCTCTTCCATGGCGGGGATCAGAAACTTCCGGGGATCGAATTCCGCCGGTTTTTCCTTCGCCACCTTGCGGAACATGCCGGTCATCGCCATGCGGCAATCGGTGTCGATATTGACCTTGCGCACACCCATTTTGATGCCACGCTCGATCTCCTCGACCGGCACGCCGTAGGTCTGGGCCATATCGCCGCCACTGGAGTTGATAAGGTCCTGCAATTCCTGCGGTACCGACGAGGACCCGTGCATGACGAGGTGGGTGTCCGGCAGCTTTTCGTGGATGGAGGCGATCGTCGCCATGGAGAGGATCTCGCCATCCGGCTTGCGGCTGAACTTGTAGGCGCCATGGCTGGTGCCGCAGGCAATAGCCAGCGCATCGCACCCGGTGGCCATGACGAAATCAACCGCCTGATCCGGATCGGTGAGAAGCTGGTCGTGACTGAGCTTGCCTGCCGCGCCGGACCCGTCTTCCTCGCCGGCCTCGCCTGTCTCAAGGGAGCCGAGAACGCCGAGTTCACCCTCGACGGAGGCGCCGACCGCATGGGCCGCCCTGGTGACGCGGCGTGTGATGTCGACATTGTATTCGAAGGACGCCGGGGTCTTCATGTCTTCTTCCAGCGAGCCGTCCATCATGACACTGGTAAAGCCGTGACGGATCGCCGACAGGCAGGTGGCGTCGTTGTTGCCGTGGTCCTGGTGCAGCACCACCGGGATGTCCGGGAACATCTCGGCCAGCGCCTCGACCATATGGCGCAGCATGATGTCGCCGGCATAGGAACGCGCGCCGCGGCTCGCCTGCAGGATCACCGGCGCGTCGCATGCCTTGGCGGCGCGCAGGATCGCAAGCCCCTGTTCCATGTTGTTGATGTTGAAGGCCGGCACGCCATAGCCGCATTCGGCGGCATGATCGAGCAACTGGCGCAATGTGATCAAAGCCATCTGTCTCCTCCCAGGGCTGCCATCGCAACCTCATTCGGGCTGTTGTGCCGGAGGGCGCTCCGCCCGCCGGTCCCTGCTCGAGTGCCGCACCTGAAGGGCGGCACCGGTGAAATCGTGACCCGGTCCTGACCGCAGCGGTCAGAGAAGGCCGGCCGCCGCTTCGGCGACCGCTTCCGGCGTGATGCCGAAATGCCGGTAAAGATCCCCGGCCGGAGCTGACGCCCCGAAACCTGTCATGCCGACAAAGGCGCCTTCGTCGCCAATCAGGGCATCCCATCCCTGGCGCATCGCGGCCTCGACGCCGACACGCGGCGCGGTGCCGAGGACACCGGCCCGGTAGGCCGTGTCCTGCCTGGCAAAAAGCTCGAATGAGGGCGCTGACACCACGGCCGCCTTCACGCCTGTCTCCGCCAGCCTGGCGGCGGCGGCCAGCGCGATCTCCACTTCGGAGCCGGTGGCGATCAGCGTGACGTCGCGGGCACCATCCGTCTCGCGCAGGACATAGGCTCCGCGAGCCGATTTGTTTTCGTCCGAATGCTCGGTGCGCACGGTCGGCAGAGCCTGTCTCGAGAGGCAGAGAACCGTCGGCGTCCCGGTCGATGTCACGGCGATTTCCCAGGCTTCGGCGGTCTCCACCGCATCGGCGGGGCGCAGGACGGTAAGGTTCGGCATGACGCGCAGCGAGGCGATCGTCTCGACCGGCTGGTGCGTCGGGCCGTCTTCGCCCAGGCCGATGGAATCGTGTGTCATCACATAGGTCACGGGCACGCCCATGAGGGCGGAAAGCCGGATGGCCGGACGGCAATAATCGGCAAAGACCAGGAACGTTCCGCCATAGACGAAGAACCCGCCATGGAGCGCGATGCCGTTCATGGCGGCAGCCATGCCATGTTCGCGGATGCCGTAATGGATGTAGTCGCCGCTGTAATCGTCCCGCGAGACGGAGCGCATGGATCTCGTTCGGGTGTTGTTGGACCCGGTCAGGTCGGCGGATCCGCCGACGGCGTTCGGCAGGGTCGCGGTGACCACTTCCAGCGCCATTTCGGAGGCCTGCCGCGTCGCCATTTTCGGCGCACCGGCGCTGAGGGCGATCTTGTGGGCCGCCAGTTGCCGTGCCAGCGCCTCCGCATCGGCTGGTGCGAGCGAGGCATCGAATTCCGCCGCCCCGGGATGGGCTTCCTTGCGCCGCGTCCAGGCGTTTCTGGCCGTGGCGCCGCGCCCGGCGACCGCACCCCAGGCGTCCTTCACCGGCGAAGGAACCTCGAACGGGGCAAAGGGCCAGTCCAGGACCGCGCGGGCCGCAGCGATCTCTTCGTCGCCGAGCGGCGCTCCGTGCACCTTGTGGCTGCCCGCCTTGTTGGGAGCGCCCTTGCCGATCACCGTGCGGCAGGCGATCATCGACGGTCTGCCCGTCTCGGCCCGGGCCGCGGTAATCGCCTCCGCGATGGCTTCCGCGTCATGACCGTCGATGGACTGAACGTGCCATCCGGCGGCGTCGAAGCGCTTCTGCTGGTCCATTGATGTCGACAGATCGGTCGGCCCGTCGATGGTGATGCGGTTGTCGTCCCAGAACAGGATCAGGCGGCCGAGCCCGAGATGGCCGGCAAGGTCGATAGCCTCGTGACTGATGCCCTCCATCAGGCAGCCGTCGCCGGCGATCACATAGGTATAGTGATCGACCAGATCATCGCCGAAGCGGGCGTTGTGCATGCGTTCGGCGAGCGCCATGCCGACGGCGGTGGAAAGTCCCTGGCCGAGCGGACCGGTCGTCGTTTCGATGCCCTTGGCATGGCCGTATTCGGGATGTCCGGCCGTGCGCGATCCGAGTTGACGGAAATTGCGGAGCTGGCCGATATCCATGTCGTCATAGCCGAGCAGGTGATGAATCGCGTAGATGAGCATGGAGCCGTGACCGGCGCTCATGACGAAGCGGTCCCGGTCCGGCCAGGCGGGATCGGCCGGGTCGATGCTGATGAAGCGGTTGAAGAGGACGGTCGCCACATCGGCGAGGCCCATGGGCGCGCCCGGATGACCGGACTTCGCCGCCTGAACGGCGTCCATGGCAAGGAACCGGATCGCGTTCGCCATCGTGGTTTCGGAAGACAGAACCGGGGTCTGGACGTTCATCGGCTTTCTCCTCAAGCGCGTCTGGATTCGTGGACAAGGCGCAGGATCATCGGCGTGAAGATGAGTTGCATCGCCAGATCCATCTTGCCGCCGGGAATGACGATCGAGTTCGCACGGGTCATCCAGCTGTCGTGGATCATTGACCGCAGATAGGGAAAATCGATGCCACGGGGGTTCTTGAAGCGGATGACCACCAGGCTCTCGTCGGGGGTCGGAATCCAGCGGGCTATGAACGGGTTGGACGTATCGACAACAGGCACGCGCTGGAAATTGATGTCGGTTTCCGTGAACTGCGGGCAGATGCAGTGCACATAGGCATGCATGCGCCGCAGGATCGTGTCCGTGACGGCTTCCGTGGTGTATCCCCGGCGGTCCTTGTCACGGTGGATCTTCTGGATCCATTCCAGATTGGTCACCGGAACCACGCCGATCTTCAGATCCGCGAGGGAAGGGAGATTCACCGTGTCGTTGACGACGGCGCCATGCAGGCCTTCGTAAAAGAGCAGATCCGAGCTCTTGTCGAACGGCGCCCAGCCGGTGAAGGTACCCGGGGACGCTCCGTAGCGCTTCGCCTCGTCCTCATCGTGGATGTAATGCCGGGTTTCGCCCTCACCGGTTTCCCCGTAGATGCGAAAAACCTCTTCAAGCTTCTCCAGCTCGTTTGCTTCATAGCTGAAGTGGCTGAAGGTCTCGTCGCCAACCGCCTTGCGCGCTTCCAGCTCCGCCTTCATGGCGTCGCGGCCGTAGCGGTGAAAGGCGTCGCCTTCGATCGACACGGGGACGATGCCTTCGCGCCGGAAGATCTGGTCGAAGGTGCTCTTCACCGTCGTGGTGCCCGCACCTGAGGAGCCGGTCACCGAGATGATCGGATGCTTCTTGGACATTTCGTTTCCTCAAAATCGGTATCAGCGCCCGTCAGGCGCGTTCATGGGTCAGGCGCGGAACAGACCGCGCGTTCCGAACAGGGCCGAGACTTCCTGATCGGGCAGATCATGATAGGCGACCACCCGGTCGACCTTGTCGGTGGAGCCGAAGACGAAAGGGATGCGGGCATGGAGACTGCCGGCGGTCTGGTCCAGGATCCGGTCGGTGCCCGTGGTCGCCCGGCCACCCGCCTGTTCCACCAGGAAGGCGATCGGAGCGCATTCGTAGACCATGCGCAACCGGCCGCGTTCATAGCCGGGCCGGCCGTCGCCCGGATACAGGAAGATCCCGCCCCGGCTCAGGATGCGGTGTGTTTCAGCGACCAGCGAGGCGACCCAGCGCATGTTGAAGTTTTTCTCGCGCGGTCCCTGGTCACCCGCCAGGCAATCGTCGATATAGGCTCGGATCGGCTTCGACCAGTGCCGGTAGTTGGATGCGTTGATGGCGAACTCGCTGGCTTGTGACGAAATGATCAGACGGTCGTTCACCAGCGTGAAGACGCGTTCCACCGGATCGAGAACATAGTGCAGGACGCCGGAGCCGAAGGTCATGATCAGCGCTGTCTGGGGTCCGAAGATGAAATAGCCGGCAGCTATCTGCTCCGAAGCCGGGCGCAGGAACGACGCCTCGGCCTCCGGTTTTGCCTCGAACATCGAAAAGATCGTGCCGATAGAGACATTGACGTCGATATTGGATGAGCCGTCGAGGGGATCTATCGCCAGCGCCAGCGTTCCGTCGGGATCGATTTCGACGGGATCGTCCTGCTCCTCGGAGGCGTACCAACGGATGCCGGTGCGTTTCAGGGCCGCGGCAAACGCATCGTCGGCCTCGACATCGAGCGCCTTTTGCGTGTCTCCGCCGATATTGCTTCCAACGCTTGCGCCGAGCGCGCCGGCCAGCGGCCCCATGGCAATGGTTCGCGACAGGTCGCCGGCGACCCGGCACATCGCTGCGATGGCGGGGTAGAGAGGCGCTGGGACGCGCTCAGCTGATATGAGACAGTTTTTCTGGGTCATCAAGGCCTCCCGTCCTTGGGTGTTGCCTTGATTTTCACGATTTTGAATATTAAAAGAATTTAAAAGTTTGGAAAGCAGATTAAATCTAATTGAATGACCAACCTAAACGCAATCACCTTCAAGCAGTTACGCGCCCTGGATGGCGTTGTAAAAACTGGCAGTATAAGCCAGTCCGCCGACCTGCTTGGTCTGACGCCACCGGCCGTTCATTCGCAGCTCAGGGTTCTTGAGGAGCAATTCGAATGTGTTCTGGTCAACCGGACCCGAAGCGGCGGTTTTGAAGCAACGGCTGCCGGCATGGCGCTTCTGCAAGCTTTCGAAACCTCGCAATCCGCTCTCGCCAAGGCCGTGGATCTGATCGAAGCCATGAAAAACGGCATGGCGGGCCGGGTCGTGCTGGGTGTCGTCAGCACCGGCAAATATTTCGCACCCTCTATCGTTGCCCGCCTGAAGAAGGATTTTCCGGATATTGAAGTCGTTCTGCAGGTGGGTAACCGCGACCGGACCGTTTCAGACCTTGCCGCCGGCAAGATCGATCTTGCGATCATGGGGCGGCCGCCGCGCCAGCCGGATGTCGTAGCCTACAGCATGGGCGACCACCCGCATGTCCTGATCGCCCAGCCGGACCACCCCCTGGCCCAGGGTTCCCGCGCGCAGGCCGCCGACATTCTGGCCGAACATTTCATCTTGCGGGAACAAGGATCCGGCACACGCATTCTGACGATCCGGTTCCTGGACCAGCTCGGTGAAGGGCAGCCCTTCACCTTCACGGAAATGGAGTCCAACGAATCCATCAAACAGGCCGTGATCGCCGGCCTCGGCATCGCGCTGATCTCGATCCATAGCATTGTCGAGGAACTGAAATCCGGGCGCCTCAGGATGATCAAGGCGGACAGGCTGCCGATCGTCCGCCACTGGTTCGTGCTCCACCGCGCCGACCTGAAGCCCAACCGTGCCCTGGACACGGTCCTCGACTATATCCGCGGCAACGGGCCGCAGTTCCTCGCCGAGACGGAAATCCGCGACCTGCTTGAGAAATAGCGCCGGGCGCCGGACAGTTCCGCGGCATATAGTGCCGCCGTCCGGCCGGTCAGCCAATTGCGATCGCGAAAGGCGACCGCTCAACGCTCGAACCGACGGGCTTGAAAACGATGCCGCTGAAAGGCATTTCAAGAGCACTGGACAGAGGCGAACAAGGGCCTATGCTAACAACCATGCATAGAGCCGAGAGAATTTCTTCGCAACTTTCAGGCGTAAATGTGGTCTCGATTATTTCCGACCGCAGCTTTCCACGTCACACCCACGATGAATACGGGATCGGCTTCATGGTCTCCGGAGGACACGAGTCGTGGAGCGGGCGCGGTCACGTCGAGGCGAGCACCGGGGATGTTATCACCGTCAACCCGGGCGAGGTTCATGACGGGCTTGGACGCAAAGGCGCGCCCCGCCAGTGGAAAATGCTCTTTCTCGATCTGGCGATCATCGGCCGATACGCCGAGACCGACCGCTCAGGGCAGGAATTCACAAACCCCGTGCTCAGCGACCGGCAGACCTGCGCCGCCATCGCACAAGCGGTTACAGCCCTGTCCTCGCCGACCGAGGAGGAGGCCTTTGCGGAAGAGTGCTTGATTCTCGCGCTGGCCGCGATCGGCAAGGTACCCGTCCATCGCGGCAAGACGGGTCGACCGGATTATTCCTGGGCAGTTCGCTGTGCCCTCGACAAGATTGCCGCCGAAGCGGACGGAGCGCTTAACCTCGCCGACCTCGCGGACGCGGCAGGTGTCAGCAGGTTCCAATTGTTACGCCGGTTCTCGGCCGAAGTCGGCACGACGCCCCACAATTACCTGATCCAGTACAGAGTCAACCTTGCCCGTCGGAAGATCCGCGCCGGCCATCCCCTGGCCGAAGCCGCGGTGTCGAGCGGTTTTGCTGACCAGAGCCATATGACACGCGCCTTCGTGCGCCAATATGGTTTGTCTCCGGGCCACTTCACCAAAGACATTGTCTGAAAGACGGTTGCAATATTCTTCAATACGCCGTCCGCGTCTGAGGCTAGTGCTTTTCCCGAGCAAAGATCGAGCCCGGGATCATTCCGTTGTCCTCCTGTTTTTGGAATACCTCACCCTTCGCCGGCCTTAACTCGCGGTTTCCAGTGCGAGCAGGTACCCGGCTCGCCGATGAGACCGGATTCGCCCCTTTCCATGGAGCGGGTGGGACGACATTTTTACGAAGCAAAGCCTGGTACGGCGCTTGCCCTGAGATGTCTCGGACCGTAGACCACGCGGCAGCGGAAATATTGCCGCGGCTCAGGACCGCAGCGGTCTGGCGAACGGCCGGCGGGGCCGGTTTTCCAGCTACTTGCGGTGTGTGCTGAAGTGTGGCTGGAATTTCTGATCACCTCGATCGTCGTCGTCGTCGCTCCGGGAACCGGTGTGGTCTACACGATCGCCATCGGCCTGGCGCGGGGCGCAACGCCCAGCGTGGCGGCCGCCGCAGGCTGCACCTTGGGGATTATCCCCGCCATGACCGCGGCAATCCTCGGGCTCGCGGCGCTCCTGCACACCAGCACGTTCGCTTTCGAACTGTTCAAGTATGCCGGCGCGGTCTTCCTGCTCTACATGGCCTGGATGATTTTGAGCAGCCATGGCGTGCTGGAAGTACAGCCGGAGCAGAAATTGCACTCAATGGCCAAGGTTGCGGTGACGGGCTTCCTGATCAATATCCTCAACCCCAAGCTGGCAATCTTTTTTTTGGCTTTCCTCCCCCAGTTCATTCCCTCCGGCACCGTGGCGCCGGTTACCCAGATGTTCGCAATGGGAACGATCTTCATGGCGATGACCTTTGCCGTCTTCATAGGCTACGGCGTTTTCGCCTCTTCCATGCGCAGACATGTGATCTCCCACCCCATGGTGATGAAATCGATGAACGCGATTTTCGCGCTCGTTTTCGTCGCACTGGCACTTCGTTTGGCTCTAGCAAGTATTTGAAGAGGAAAAGCTGTGGCCCTGACAAAAACCGACCCGAAACCGGCGCTGCGACATTCGCTCGTCCTGCCCATAACCGCCAAGGCTCCGTCAGTCGATTGCCATAGGCGCGCAAGCCGCACTCTTTCGGGGTCGGCGGCGGTTCCCGAATGCCCGGCACCGAACGCCATTCCGGCTCCTGCTTGCGTATGACGGAGGAAGCGATGTTTTTTCATCATGCAGACGAAATCTGGGAGAAATTTCCTTCGCTTCGCGCGGCCGCGATAGTGGTGCGCGGCGTTTCCGGCGCGAAAAAAGAAGCCGTAGACATCGACGCAATGCTGGCAGACACCGCAGGGCGGCTGCGAACCGCACCCGAAAGCGAATGGCCGTCGATTCAGGCCTGGCGTCAGGCCTATGCAGCCATGGGATTCAAACCCACGCAGTATCGCTGCGCCGCGGAGGCCCTGTTGCGCCGGTACCGCAAGGACGGTGCGTTGCCGCGATTCCACCCTCTGGTGGATGTGCTGAATGCGGAATCCATGAATGCCGGTATTCCCATCGCCGCCTTCGACGTCGCCCACATCGCAGACGGGATCACGGTACGCGCCGCGGTGGGAGATGAAGTCCACACCACCTTCAAGGGCGAGAGCGAACACCCCGTTCCAGGAGAAATTGTCTTTGCCGACGCCGCGGGTCAGGCGCATTCACGCCGCTGGGTCTACCGCCAGGGTGCGGCTTCAGTGGTTCGGGACAGGTCGGACGTGGTGCTGATCGTGGCCGAGGCCCTGCACGAGGACGCCATGGCGGACGTGACCGCTCTGTGCGCACGGCTCAGGGACCGGGCGTCGGAGCTGGGCCTGAGCGTCACCGAGGAAACCCTGCTTACTCCCGAGAACCGGCAACTCGAATTCGCTCCAGCGGGCGTAACGGTCTGAAACCGGAGAAAGGGACAGCCTGATGGAAACGGATACGGTGCATTGCGATCTGCGGGACAACCTCGCAAGGGTCCGGACGACCATCGGCACCGCCTCGCATCAGAGTGGCCGGGACCCTCAAACGGTCACTCTCGTGGCCGCGTCGAAAACGGTGGAGCCTGACAGGCTCCAGAGCACGATCGACCTCGGCCATCGCGTCTTTGGTGAGAACCGGGTTCAGGAGGCCAAGAACAAATGGCCGCCGCTGCTGGAAGGCAATCGCGGACTGGAATTGCACCTGCTCGGGCCCCTGCAGTCGAACAAGGCACGCGATGCGGTTGCATTGTTCGACGTAATCCAGTCCATCGACCGGCCGAGCATAGCAACTGCCATAGCCAGGGAAAGCGACAAGCAAGGCCGGCGCCCGCAGGTCTATATCCAGGTCAACACGGCTCGTGAACCTCAAAAGAGCGGCGTACTGCCTGAGGAGGCTTCGGAGTTTATCCGCGCTTGCCGCGAGACGCTCGATCTCGATCTGGCCGGTCTGATGTGCATCCCGCCCGCCGGCGAGGACCCGTCCGGCGATTTCGCGCTTTTGCGCAAGATCTCCGAAGACGAAGGTCTTCGTGTGCTTTCGATGGGCATGAGCGGGGATTACGCGCAAGCCATCGGGCAGGGCGCCACTCATGTACGGGTCGGCAGCGCGATTTTTGGCGCCCGCCCGCCCGTGCGGTCATGATCCCCAAACAGCAACCGGCCTGGCTCGAAGCCGCGGGATCGCGGTTCGATCCGCTTTTCACGCCGCTCAAAATCGGACCGGTAACCATAAAGAACAGGTTCTACCAGGTGCCTCATTGCAACGGGATGAACCGCCTTCACCCCAGTGCCATGGCGCGCATGCGCGGCATAAAGGCCGAAGGCGGCTGGGGCGCGGTCTGCACCGAGCAATGCGATGTCCATTACTCAAGCTGCCATCCTCGAGAGTTGCGGCTCTGGGACCAGCAAGATCTGCCGATTTTGAGGCGCGCGGTGGAAGAGATCCACGCCCAGGACGCGCTCGCGGGAATCGAACTGGCCCATAACGGTTTCCACGTCCACAATCTGGAAACCCGCGCGATCCCTATCGCACCGTCGCCCGTGGCCACGCGTGGTATTGCCCCCGTCCATGCCCGCGAAATGGACCTGCAGGATATTCGCGACTTTCGGCGATGGCACCGCGCGGCAGCGCTCAACGCGAAGACCGCCGGCTTCGACATCGTCTACATCTACGCAGGGCACGATATGACGTTGCCGGTGCATTTCCTTTCGCGCCGCACCAATCAACGCAAGGACGAATATGGCGGCAGCCTGGAAAACCGGGTCCGGCTGCTGCGCGAACTGATCCTCGACACCAAGGAAGCGGTCGGCGACCGCTGTGCCGTGGCACTGCGATTCAGTGTGGAGGAACTGGTTGGAACACATGGGCTCAGCTGTGAAGACGAAGGCCGCGACGTGGTCGAAATGCTCGCCGACCTCCCCGATCTGTGGGACGTGAATATCGGAGATTTCAGCAATGACGGCCAAACCGCGCGTTTCAGCGATGAAGGCTTCCAGGACCGCTATGTCCGCTTCGTGAAGACGGTGACAGGTAAACCCGTCGTCGGGGTCGGACGCTATACATCGCCCGATCTGATGCTGACCCTCCTCACTTCCGGTGCGCTGGATCTCATCGGCGCCGCCCGGCCGTCCATCGCCGACCCCTTCCTGCCCCGAAAGATCCGCGACGGCGACTTCGACGACATCCGCGAATGCATCGGCTGCAACATCTGTGTGGCTTCCGACAAATTGGCCGTGCCGTTGCGCTGCACTCAAAATCCGACCATGGGAGAAGAATGGCGCCGCGGCTGGCATCCTGAATATATTCCCGCCAAGGACACGGAAGACAGGGTGCTGGTGATCGGTGGCGGCCCGGCGGGTCTGGAGGCGGCGACCTGGCTGGGGCGCCGCGGCTATGAAACCCTCGTTGCTGAACGCCGCCCGGATTTCGGCGGTCGGGCGCTGCAGGAAGCGGCCCTTCCGGGGCTGCATAGCTGGCGCCGCGTGGCGGATTGGCGATTGGGACAGATCAGGAAAGACCCCAAGGTCACGCTGCTGCCCCGCAACGACATTACCGCGGAGATTGCGCTCGACACGGATTTCTCGCTGATCGCGGTGGCAACCGGCGCGGTTTGGCGCACGGACGGAACCGGGCGGGGCCATGCCGCCCCCCTGCCCGGTCTCGGTACGGTCCCTGTTTTCACACCGGACGACATATTCGCCGGGCGGCGCCCGCAAGGCCGCGTCGTGCTTTACGATGACGATCACTACTATATGGGCGGCGTCATAGCCGAACTGCTCGCCGGCACCGGCTGCGAGGTTGTCTTTGTCACGCCGGAAAGCCTTGTTTCCGCATGGACGGTGAACACCACCGAGCAACCGCGCGTGCAAAAACGCATAATCGAGACATGTGCCGAAGTCTCGGTATCCACCAAGCTCGCTCTCCTGGCCAAGGGAGAAGCTGAACTTGCCTGCCGTTTTACCGGACGGCGGCGCCGCATCGGGATCGATGCGGCCGTGCTGGTGACCGGCCAGATGCCGCGTGACGGACTTTACCACGATATCGCCACTCGTATTGCAGCATACAAGCCGGACATCTCGCCCCCCCGGGTCGTGAGGATCGGTGACTGCCTTGCTCCTGGAACTCTCGCAGCAGCGGTCTTCTCGGGACATTTGTTCGCCCGCACTCTGGATACGGGACTGTCCGACCGGCCGCCCTTCCGGCGCGAGAACGTGGCGCTCGAACGGGATCAGGCGCTCACCGGGGATGCTCCCTATTCAAATGGATCCACATGAAAGGAGCTGCAGATGTTCGATCTTAAAGCGCTCTTGAACCGCCTCGCGGCGGGTGAGACCTTTTCCCGCGAAGAGGCGCGCGACCTGTTCACATTCATGGTGTCGGGCGAGGCGAGCGGCCCGCAAATCGGGGCCCTGCTGATGGGGCTGAGGATGCGCGGCGAGACGATCGAGGAAATCGTCGGCGCCGTCCAGGCGATGCGCGCGAAAATGTTGCGCGTGCGCGCACCCGCCGGCGCTGTCGATATCGTTGGTACCGGTGGCGATGGCGTCGGGAGCTACAACATTTCAACGGCGGCCGCGTTCATTGTCGCCGGCGCTGGCGTGCCGGTGGCAAAGCATGGAAACCGGGCCGTGTCGTCGCAAACCGGTGCAGCCGATGTCCTGACGGAGCTCGGAGTCCTGCTCGAACAAACGCCCGAAGGGGTGGCGCATTGTCTCGCCGAAGCCAGGATGGGGTTCATGTTCGCGCCCGCGCATCACCCCGCGCTCAGGAATGTGATGCCCGCGCGGATCGACCTCGCCATGCGGACAATCTTCAATATCCTCGGTCCGCTCTTAAACCCGGCGGGCGTTACCCGTCACCTGGTCGGGGTCTATTCCCGGGACCTGCTGGAACCGATGGCCCAGGCATTTCGGGCGCTCGGTTCCAGCCGCGCGCTCGTTGTCCACGGCGAAGACGGGATGGACGAGATCACGACCACAGGCACCACCCATATTGCGATGCTTACCGATGGCGAAGTGGTCATGTTCGACCTGACGCCGGAAAAACTCGGAATTGAGCGTGCGCCGCTCGACGCATTGAAAGGCGGCAACAGCCGGACGAATGCCGCCGCGCTGCGCGCGGTTCTGGCCGGAGAGCCAGGCGCTTATCGCGACATCGCCCTCTTAAATGCGGCGGGAGGCCTGATCGCTGCCGGCATCACGTCAGACTGGCACGAGGCTCTGGACCGGTCCCGGGCCTCGGTCGATGGCGGACATGCTGCACGCGTACTGCGGAGTGTTGTCACCGCGTCTCGGGCAACCTGCGAAGAACGGCAGCGCGAATACGAGGAACTGCAATGAGCATCCTGGACAAGATCAAGGCCCACAAAGTCGAAGAAGTGGCCAATCTGAAAGCGACGGGTGCCTTGACCGAATTCGAGGCCGTCAGCCGCAGCCTCCCGCCCCCCCGCGACTTCACCGGGGCCATCGCAGCGAAATACGCCGCGGATGAGGTGGCGCTGATCGGCGAAATCAAGAAAGCCAGCCCGTCAAAAGGTCTGATCCGGGCGGATTTCGATGTGTCCCGCATCGCCCGATCTTATCTTCAAGGCGGTGCGGCCTGCCTGTCGGTTCTGACCGATACGAAATTTTTCCAGGGCCACAGGGACTTCGTCGCGCTGGCGCGCGAGGTCTCGGGACTGCCGGTGCTTCGGAAAGACTTCGTGATCGACCCTATTCAGGTGACCGAAGCCCGCGCCATGCAGGCCGACTGCATTCTGCTGATCCTGGCGATGCTCGACGATGACCAGGCAAGAGAGCTGGAAGCCGCCGCGGAAGAACTCGGTCTGCATGTGCTGATCGAAATACACGACGATGGCGAACTCGACCGCGCGCTCGCCATGAATGCGCGGTTGATCGGTATCAACAACCGCGACCTGACGAGTTTCAAGGCCGACCTGGGCACCACCAGCCGGCTGGTCCGGAGGATCGGGCCTGATCGCCTCGTGATCAGCGAAAGCGGAATTGGCGGTCCGGAAGATGTGTCCAAATTAGTCCGGGAAGGTATTCGCGGATTCCTGATTGGAGAGGCATTGATGCGATCTCCGGAAATAGAAATTTCAACCCAAGAGATAACTTCCATAAGATTCAATTCATAATTATTATAATTATTTATTTATAATCTTAAGTTGCTAAGTTTATTTCTATATATAATTTCTAATACCTTATTTAATCTCTCCTTTATTTCAAAAGATCTATTTAAAATTTCAATTTACGGTGTATTTTACTGGAGATACTCAACCAAAAAGTGTTAAGAGTCACTGCCACAAGGAGAAAGCGTATGAACCTGCGTAACCCACCCGAGAAATTCGTCGAACCCGGTCAGAGCGCCCGTCTTGCGGGCCATTGGGTGTCCGGCGTGGATTTGCTGTTGATCTGCTCAGCCCTCGGCACACCGGTCTTCGTGTATAGTGAGGCGCAGCTACTCAAGAACATTCACCGCGTGAAAGACGGCATCCGGGCGGCGGGACTGGAGGGCCGGGTGTCGCTCTATGTCCCCTTCTTCCCCAACGCGAACCCGCATATCCTGAAGCCGCTTCAAGCTGAGGGTGCAGGACTTCTCCTTCAGATGCCGAACGAATACGATATCACCACCAGGCACGGGTTTTCCGATTTCATCGTCTCGCCGGGCCATGTCTCGAACGAGGAGATCGGGTTCTGGTGCAAGAAGGGCTATCGGACTTTCCTGGCTAGCCTCGACGAAATCAACTTTGCGCTGAATGAAAACGCGCCCACGATCAGCGTGCGTATCGACAGTCTGGACTCCGACAAGCCCGGCATCAAAGTGGGGCAACTGGCCGATCTGTCCGAGATGCTAAAAGCCCACGACAGGACACTTGAGTGCTTCGAGGTCTATTGCGGCAGCGGAAACTCGCTGACCGACATGGTCGATATCGTACGGAAGATTTTCCAGATCTACCTCGACCATTTCCCCGATGCGAAGGCGATCAACTTCGCAGGCGGCCATGGATTCGACTATGAGAAATGGGGGGAGCAGGAAAAGCATTTCGACTGGCGCACCTATTTCCAGCAGATCGCAAAACTGGCATCGGAAATGGGTATTCCGGATACAGTGAACTTCCTATTCGAACCGGCGCGCGACGTATTGGCCGATACAGGCGTGCTGATCGCGGGTGTCAAACGCAATATCGTCACCCATAGCAATGGCAGCATTGTCGTGACAGATGGTTCGCGCATGCTGATGCCTTCGGCGCAGCTGCGCAATCGTGCACACAACACGGTGTTCCTGGATTCCGGTTTCCGTGAGATCAACGAAAGCGAAAATGCCACCAGCTGCAAGATCCGCGGCCGCAGTATCCTGCGAAACGACTACATCCTGCCGGGTGAAGTGAGTGTCGACAATTCCGTCGGGGTGGGTGACCACCTGATGATAATGGATGTGGGGGCTTATTGCGCGACCCAGCACATGGAATTCCTGAATGTTCCACCAGCCGCCGAAGTGGTGGTCGATATCAATGGCATCGCTCATCTGGTTACAATGCCTGGCGACGATTTCGACAAGTGGCGCAACGTGTTGCCCGAACCGAGGCTGATCGCCGGGAGCATCCCGGATTCACGCGAAAGCAGAATAGCCTGACCCCTCAGGATCAAAGACCGGACAGGTTAGCGGAGACAGTCGCCGCGACCCGTTTGCAAAGGAGCCTTGCGACATGAGCAATGTCGATCGCGACCCGGCGCTTGCCTTTGAAGAGGACGCCACAATCATCTCGGGGCAGGATCCCCTTGCCTTGTTCGACGAATGGCTAGCGCTCGCGCACGAACAGGAAATCAACGACGCAAATGCCATGGCGATCGCAACGGCGGATGCGGCGGGGCTGCCCAATGTTCGTATGGTGCTGTTGAAAGGATACGATCGGGAAGGCTTCGTATTCTATACCAATACGGAGTCACAGAAGGGCCGGGAATTGAGCGAAAACGCCCAGGCCGCTGCGGTATTGCACTGGAAATCGCTTCGCCGTCAGGTCCGGTTCCGCGGCAAGGTCGTGCCGGTATCCGAGGATGAGGCGGACGCCTATTTCAATTCCCGCGCCAGGGCCAGCCGGATCGGCGCCTGGGCAAGCCAGCAGTCACGCCCTCTGCAAAACCGCCTGGCGCTGAAAAAGGCCGTTTTGGCTGAGACGGCACGTTTCGCAGTCGGCGCCATTCCACGTCCGCCCTACTGGCACGGCTATCGCCTGGTGCCAAGCTATATGGAATTCTGGATGGACAAACCGTTTCGCCTGCACGACAGGCAGGTTTTTCAAAGAAACGGCCCCGATGACCCGTGGACGATGGAAAAGTTCTTTCCGTAATTGCCCGAGGACGGCGGTCAGGCAGACCGTTCAGGAACATTGACCGGCATTCATCCGCAATCTCGAGAGGAGGATTGAACGTTCTTGGAATGCTAAAGGACCTTGCGGGCCTGTCTGGCGGACACCCGCGCAGCGGCGTGTTGGCAGAGTGGTTATGCACCGGATTGCAAATCCGGAAAGAGTGGTTCGAGTCCGCTACACGCCTCCAACCTTCCCCAATCGACTATCAATCTTTGAACCCGTGCGTGAGCGTTCATCGCTGCGCAGGACGTTCCAACACGGCCCGGCGGCGCATTACTTTGCAGCCCTGACCACGACGGTTTCTCCGGACTGCACAATTGACCGCACGTATCTTCGGTCCGGCTTCCCTGCGGGTCGTTTTCCGGCGCATTGACGAAATCCCGGCGGCATCCGATGATCCCGAACTGACTTCCTCCCGGATGGCTGCGATCCCTTCTTCTTGCAGCCGGCTCGGCATGGCTTGAAATTATCCATGCATCAAATGCATTACTAAGGCGCCTTAAAATGCATTGGACAGCATAAGGATGCGCTGTTTTCATCTGGAGAGCCACGCAAAACCGCGCAACACAGGAGCTGACAATGTTCAGATCAATTCCCAAAACGCTCGTCCAGACCGGTCTGGCGCTTGCACTACTGGCGAGCCCCGCCGTAGCTGAATTTCCCGAAAAAGAAGTCACGATAACCGTCGGCTTCGGTCCGGGTGGCGGTGTCGATACCATTACCCGTGCGGCCTCCGACGCGCTGTCCGCCTCACTCGGCGAGCCGGTCGTGGTCGAGAACCAGCCAGGTGCCGGTGGCGGACTGGCCCTGACCGCGCTCAAGGCCAAGCCGGCGGACGGCTATAATCTTGCCGCAGCCATTTCCACCACCATTTCCTTTGACCCGCATACTTCCAACGTCAGCTTCGGTATCGACGATTTCGAGTTTATCGGCGCCTTCGGCGTTTTCCCCGAGGCGCTCGTCGCCCTGCCGTCGCGCGGCTGGACGAATTTCTCCGATGTCGTTGCGGCGGCAAAGGATGCTCCCGACGGTCTGACCTACGCATCGACGACTTCCCTCGACCGGGTGGTGATGAAGGCCATTTCCGAGAAAGAGGGGATTGTCCTGAAACCCGTTCCGACAAAAGGCGGCGCCGAAGCTGTGGCCGAGGTTCTCGGCGGACATGTGGACTTTGCCTACAGCTCGGGCACCTACTACGCGCAAGCCGCAGCCGGCGAACTGATGGTGCTCGCAGGCCTGGGCACGGACCCGGTTCCCGGTTTCGAAACAGCGCCGACGCTGAAAGGCCTCGGATATGACATCTCCAGCGTCAACATGGTGGTCTATCTGGCTCCGCTCGGAATTCCGGCAGAGGCGAAAGCCAAACTCGTCGCCGCTTTCGAGGAAGCCGCCAAGTCACAGCCTCTTCTGGACGTGCTTGCCAAGCGCAACATGGGCAGCTTTATTCTCACGGGTGACGAATTCGCAACGCAGATCCGTGCGCAGAGCGCCCAGTTCAAGGCGGCAATGGAGTAAATGAACCGACCTTCCACCAGTCAAAACGGGCCGCGTCTCCGGATGCGGCCTCTTGCCGAATTTGCAGTTGTTTTCAGTGCCAGCCTTTTGCTGCTGTTCGTCGTCATTCCAGCCGGCACCGCCGAGACGGACAATTTCGGGCTCTCCCCGCGCATGCTGCCGATTGTCTGCGCCACGATCATCGCCCTGATGTCCGTTGTCACGCTTGTTTTCGGCCTCCTCCGCGGCAATCCAGACAGTAACACCCGAGACGCGGGCGGTTTTCGAGGGGTGATCCAGTTCGGCGCCGCGGCGCTCGCAGGTGTCGTTCTGGTCGATCTGACCGGGCTCGTCATCGGCGGCGCCGCGCTTGTTCTTCTGTCCTGCCTGGCCGTCGGAGAACGCCGCATCGCCGCACTTGCCGGGATGGGCACCGGTGCTCTGCTCATTCTCCTCTTCGTCGACTGGTCGGGTCTTTAGCCGCATGGAAATATTTCTTGAGGGAGCCGCCGACGCATTGACCCTGGCGTCAATCGTCTCGGTGATTGGCGGCATCCTGCTCGGATACCTCGTGGGTGTGCTGCCCGGGTTGAGCCGGCCGGCCGCGCTTTCGGTGGCCGTACCGCTGACCTATTCGATGTCTCCGATCGGCGCCATCGCCTTTCTGGTGGGCGTCACCAAGGCGAGTGCGGCCGGTGGCGCAACAGGAGCCATCCTGCTCAACACCCCGGGCGAACCCAGTTCCACCGCGACCACGTTCGACGGTTACCCGCTGGCAAAAAAGGGACAAGCCACGCGCGCTTTGAAAACCGCGCTTTACAGCTCCGTCTTCGGAGACCTGGTGGCGACACTCGTGCTCATTCTCCTTGCTGCCTCGCTGGCGCGTTTCGCCCTCAAGATGGGTCCGGTGGAAATGACCTCAGTGATGATATTCGCGCTGAGCTTCATCGCGGCACTTTCGGGGACGTCCCTTTCGCGCGGGATCATTTCGGGCGTTCTGGGGCTATTCCTGTCAACCGTCGGGCTCGATCCGGAAAGCGCCACGCCGCGCATGACCTTCGGGTTCATCGAATTGTTCGACGGGATACCGCTGATCGCCGCAACGGTGGGCATGCTGGCCTTCACAGAAATGCTGGTGCAGGTGCAGGCGCTGTTCGCGGCGAAGGGCAAGATCTCGGCAACTTCAGGGTTCGCGCCTGAAACGGACAAGAACCTGCGGTTCAGCGACCTCAAGCGCGTGTTTCCGGTCACCCTGCGCGCCACCGGCATCGGCATTGGCGCCGGCATCATTCCGGGTCTCGGCCCGACGATCGGCGCATTGCTGTCCTATGCGATCAACAAGCGCCTTGCCCGGCCGGGCGATACCTATGGCGAGGGCGATCTCAAGGGTGTGGCGGCATCGGAGGCAGCGGATAATGCCGTCCTGCCCGCGAGCCTCATTCCGCTTTTCGCCATCGGTCTGCCCGGCAGCGTTTCGGCGGCAATTCTCGTTTCCGCCTTCATGCTGCATGGCGTCCAGCCGGGCCCACTGGTTTTCGATCAGCATCCGAGGCTCATCTACGGCATCTATGTCTCGATGATCGTCGCCAGTCTGGTCATGCTCATGGTGGGACGGCTCGGCCTTACCCTTTTCGCGCGGGTCACCCTTGTGCCGCCACGGCTGATCATCCCCTTCGTGGTTCTGTTCTGCGTGATCGGCACCTATCTGGAGCGCGACACGGCCTTTTCGGTTTTCGCCATGCTGGCCCTGGGGTTTCTGGGGTTCGCGATGCAGCGGTACGGATATTCCGTCGTGACGTTCCTGATCGGATTCGTGATCGGACCATTGTTCGAACTGTCGCTGCGCCAGGCGCTGATTGTCACCAATCACTCACCGCTTGCCGTGTTCGATCATCCCATCGCGGTGGGTTTTCTTCTCGCCGCCCTTGCGGCCATCGTGCTGTTTCTCAGGCCGGGCCGTCAGTGAATGAAGCGATGAAGATCATCCTGCTCCCTGATGCCCGGCCGCCACTTCCTTGAGCACCGCGAGGAAGTTGGTGATATTCATCGGACGGTAGCGATTGGGGTTCCACAGGGCCGAAACCTCCGCGGAGGTCTGACAGGTATCCGAGACGATCGGAACCGCGTTGCGGATCGCCGTCAGGTCTCGTGCCGAGGAAGAGACGATGGCGACGCCGTGACCGTCCTGGGCGAGCGCCGCCAAAGTCTGGGTACTGTCGCTTTCGAGCAGAATGCGCGGGCGCACGCCATGCGCCAGCGCAACCTGCTCGAACAGGTGCCGGGTCAGGAACCCGCGTTTCATGACCATCATCGGCTCATTGGCAATGGCATCCATGGTGATGGACTTCTTCTTCCTGCCGGGATGATCCGGCGGCAGGACCGCCAGAAGCCGGGCGCTGAACAGGGGATGTCCGACAAGGATGTTGCTGATCCCCAGATTGGCAATCACCATGTGGACAGCGCCATGCTCGACCATCTCGATCAAGGCGTCATTGTGCCCCTCGCTGACGATCATGCTCACCTTTGGATAGGACGTGCGGAAAAGTGCCATCGCCGGAGAGAGCAGCCAGGTGATCGTCTGAGGCGAGGCCCCGATGCGCAGCGTGCCGCTGTGCTCGTGTTCCGTGCGGCCCGTGTGCTGCATCATGTCCTGGGCGCGTTCGATCAGTTCCGCCGCCTGGGCCGCAAGGTCCGCCCCTTGCGTTGTCAACACGAGCCGCTTGCCGACCCGGTCGAACAGATCCACACCGAGTTTGCGCTCCAAAGCCTGTATCTGGCGCGACAGCGCCGGCTGGCTGAGATTGACGGCAATCGCCGCGCTGGAAATATTCAGTCTTTCCACCACGACCAGAAAATTGCGCAATTCTCTCAGTTCCAGCATCCACTCACCCCATATGCAATTATTGCATGATCACTGACTGCATAAATGCATTGGACACACAACAGCAATCTGCCGACCATGCCGCAAAAATGGTCACAGCAATGAAAATTTCGATCAATGCGGATATGGGTGAAAGCTTCGGCGCCTATAAACTGGGCGATGACGGAGCCGTCATGCCCCACATAAGCTCAGCCAATATCGCCTGCGGCATGCATGCGGGCGACCCGGTCGTCATGTACCGAACCGTCGGCCTCGCCCTGGAACATGGAGTCAGCATCGGCGCCCATCCCGGGTTCAGCGATCTCCAGGGGTTCGGCCGAAGGCATATCACCATGGACCCGAGCGAGATCGAATATCTCGTCACCTATCAGATCGGCGCGCTACAGGCACTTTCGGCGAGCCATGGCGCCCGTGTGGATTTCGTCAAACCGCACGGCGCGCTCAACAACATCGCCCATCACACCGGCGAGGTTGCCGATGCCATTGCCAGAGGGATCCGGGCAGCGGGCCGCGACCTCATCTTCGTTGCCAATTGCCTTTCGGAAATGACGCGCGCTGCCGGGGAGGCCGGATTGCCCGTTGCTCACGAAGCCTATGCCGATCGCCATTATTTTCCCGATGGACAGCTCATGCCGCGAAGCAAGAATTCCGCTGTTATCCGCGACCCGGAACTCTCGGCGAAAAGAACCGTCGTCATGGCGCAGGAGCAATGTCTTGTCGCAATCGACGGCACCCGTATTTCCACGCCTGTCGATACGTTCTGCATCCACGCGGACGAGCCCTCGGCAGCCGCCGTGGCCAGACAGGTTCGCGCCGCCCTTGTCGATGCAGGTATCAGCGTGGCCCCTGTGACGGGCCGCAACTGACGACCCGGGTCAGCTTCCCGGCGACGCACCGCGCCTTCGGCAAGGCGCGTGAAACACCACCGTCCCGCCGCGGGGTATCATTTGACCGGACGGATCTTCGGTCCGGCTTCCAGAACCAGCGGATCGAACCGGTCAGCGGTTCGGGTCAGCATGTCGAAAAGCTGGATGCGCATGCGCGGTTCCCAGAACTTGCTGATATGGTCCGCGACACCGGCCACGGCTTCCTCATGGGGCCTGTTGTGGAAAAAGCCTGCGATCTGGTTGGCCATGTAGATCAGTTTGTCAGGCGACATCTTGCAGGGTTCTCCCGATAATCCTGTGCGGATGGGTAAAGAGTTCGAAGCCGTCGCCGCGCGCGCAGGCGACCATTGTGATGTTGGCCCTGTCGGCCTCCGAAACGGCAAGCGCGGTCGGAGCGGAGACCGCAATAATAATCCCGCAGCCCGCGGCGGCCGTCTTCTGGATCAGGTCGATCGACAGCCGGCTGGTCATCACGAAAGCGCCTCCCGAAACATTCGTGCCGGAAAGGCTCATTGCGCCGATCAGCTTGTCCAGGGCGTTGTGCCGCCCGACATCCTCACGGATCGCCGTCAGGCCGTTTTCAGGATGATACCAGCCCGCCGCGTGAACGGAGCGGGTCCGCAGGTTGAGCGCCTGTGCCTTGCCCATGGCGCGAACCGCATCACCCACATTTTCGGCTTTGAGCCGGATCTCGGCGCTGACGGGACGGATTTCGCGCATGGCCGCGTCCAGGCTCTCGATGCCGCACAGCCCGCAGCCGACGGGCCCGGCGATGGAGCGCCGCCTTTGCCGCAATCTTTCCGTCGCATCCGTGGCAAGCCGGACCTGAACGTCGATACCCTTGTCGAGTTCGACGACGGCGATGTCCTCGATCTCGTCCGGCGCCGCGGCGATATCCTCGGACAGGGAAAATCCTATCGCCAGATCCTTGAGGTCGGAAGGCGTCGCCATCAGCACCGCATGAGTCGAGCCGTTATAGCTGATCGCAACCGGCACCTCGTCCGCCAGTTCCAGCCTGGAAGACGAGAAACGGCCGTCCCGATAGGAGACCGCTGAGGACGTGCTGTGCGTCTTCATGGCTATTCGGCAGCCTCGATCCTGCGTGCCCGCACGGAGAATTCCTCGTATTGCTCCTGCCAGTCCGTCGGCCCGTTGGAGGGCGACACCTGAACCGCGGTCACCTTGTATTCCGGACAGTTGGTCGCCCAGTCGGAATAGTCGGTGGTGATCACATTCGCCTGGGTGCTCGGGTGGTGGAAAGTCGTATAGACGACGCCCGGCGACACCCGGTCGGTTAGGCTGGCCTTGAGGCTCGTTTCGCCCGACCGGCTGGCCAACTTGACCCAGTCGCCTTCCTTGACACCGCGGGTTTCCGCATCGTGCGGATGGATTTCCAGAACGTCCTCGTCGTGCCAGACGACGTTTTCCGTCCGGCGTGTCTGCGCGCCGACATTGTACTGGCTCAAGATCCGGCCCGTGGTGAGCAGCAGCGGGAAGCGCGGTCCGGTCTTTTCGTCGGTGGCGATATAGTCGGTGCGGATGAACCTTCCCTTGCCGCGCACGAAACCATCCACATGCATGACCGGCGAGCCGACCGGTGTGCTGTCGTTGCACGGCCATTGGACGGACCCTTTCTCGTCCAACAGCCGATAGCTGACATTGGCGAAACTGGGCGTCGTCGCGGCGATCTCGTCCATGATCTGCGAAGGATGGGTGTAGCTCCAGCCGGCGCCCATGGCATTGGCGAGAAGCTGGGTAACCTCCCAGTCAGCATAGCCGTTTTTCGGCGCCATCACCTTGCGGACGCGGTTGATGCGGCGCTCCGCGTTGGTGAAGGTGCCGTCCTTTTCCAGGAAGGTCGATCCCGGCAGGAAGACATGGGCGTAATTCGCGGTCTCGTTCAGGAAGAGGTCATGCACGATGACGCAGTCCATCGCCGCCAGCCCGGCGGAGACGTGTTTCGTATCCGGGTCCGACTGCAGGATGTCCTCGCCCTGGCAATAAAGCCCCCTGAACGTGCCTTCCACCGCGGCATCCAGCATGTTGGGGATGCGCAGGCCCGGCTCGTCGGAAATGCTGACGCCCCAGGCCTTTTCGAAGACATCGCGCACATCGGCATTGTTGACATGGCGGTAGCCCGGCAGTTCGTGCGGGAAAGAGCCCATGTCGCAGGAGCCCTGGACATTGTTCTGTCCGCGCAGCGGGTTCACGCCGACGCCCGGCCGGCCGATGTTGCCGGTGAGCATGGCCAGATTGGCGATGCCGATCACCGTGGTCGAGCCCTGGCTGTGTTCGGTCACGCCGAGGCCATAATAGATGGCCCCATTGCCGCCCCTTGCATAGAGCCGGGCCGCCGCGCGCAATTCCGCCGCCGGCACTCCGGTCAAGGCTTCAACCGTCTCCGGCGCATGCGCGGAATCCGCGACGAATTCGGCATATTCCTGGAATTCGTCCCAGTCGCAGCGCGTGCGAATGAAGTCCTCGTCGAACAGGCCTTCGGTCACGATCACATGGGCGAGCGCCGTGACGACGGCAACATTCGTGCCCGGCCTGAGGGCAAGGTGATGGGCGGCGCTTACATGCGGTGTCCGGACGAGATCGATCCGGCGCGGATCGACGACGATCAGCTTGGCGCCCTGGCGCAGGCGTTTTTTCAGTCGGGAGGCGAAGACGGGATGGCCGTCGGTCGGATTGGCGCCGATCACCAGAACCACGTCGGCCTGTTCGACACTGTCGAAATCCTGCGTGCCGGCGGAGGTGCCGAAGGTCTGGCCGAGGCCGTAACCGGTCGGCGAATGACAGACCCGTGCGCAGGTATCGGTGTTGTTGTTGAGGAAAACGGCCCGCGTCAGCTTCTGGACCAGATAGGTTTCCTCGTTGGTGCAGCGGGACGAGGTGATGACGCCGATGGACTCCTTGCCGTGTTCGTACTGGATCGCCCGCAGTCTGTTGGCGGCGAAGCTCAGGGCTTCCTCCCAGGAGACTTCCTTCCACGGATCGGTGATCTTGTCGCGGATCATCGGGTTCAGAATCCGGTCCTTGTGAGAGGCGTAGCCATAAGCGAAACGGCCCTTGACGCAGGAGTGGCCATGATTGGCCTTGCCGTCCTTGTAAGGCACCATGCGGACCAGTTCCTGACCGCGCATTTCCGCCTTGAAGGAACAGCCGACACCGCAATAGGCGCAGGTGGTGACGAGCGAGTGTTCGGGCTGACCGATGTCGATCACCGATTTTTCCTGCAGGGTCGCGGTCGGACAGGCCTGCACGCAGGCGCCGCAGGAGACGCATTCGGAATTCAGGAAGCTTTCGTGCATGCCCGCTGACACCCGCGAGCCAAATCCGCGACCCTCGATGGTCAGCGCGAATGTGCCCTGAACTTCCTCGCAGGCCCGCACGCAGCGGGAGCAGACAATGCATTTCGACGGATCGTAAGTGAAATAGGGGTTGCTTTCGTCCTTCGACATGAAGCGGGCATTCACCTCGCCGCCACCATCGCGTTGTTTCACATGGTTGCCGCCGTCATAGCCGTAGCGCACGTCGCGCAGGCCCACCGCGCCCGCCATGTCCTGCAGCTCGCAATCGCCATTGGCGGCGCAGGTCAGGCAGTCGAGCGGATGGTCGGAAATATAGAGTTCCATCACGCCGCGGCGGATATCCTTGAGGCGGCCGGTCTGGGTCTGAACCACCATGCCGTCTTCGGCGGGCGTGGTGCAGGAGGACGGCGTGCCCCGCCGCCCCTCGATCTCCACCAGGCACAGGCGGCAGGACCCGAAGGCATCGACCATGTCGGTCGCGCAGAGCTTCGGGATCTGGATGCCCGTTTCCATGGCGGCCCGCATCACGGACGTACCTTCGGGAACCGTCACCTCGAAGCCGTCGATGGAGAGCGTGATCTTGTTCTCCGACGCCGATGCCGGTGTGCCGTAATCCGTTTCCTTGATCAGGGACATGTCGCTACTCCGCCGCCTCAGCCAGAGGCTTCAGGGTGTTGGGTTTGGGGGTGAAGTCCTGAGGAAAATGGGTCAGCGCGCTCATGACCGGATAAGGCGTGAAGCCGCCGAGCGCGCAGAGCGAGCCCAGTTTCATGGTGTTGCAGAGATCCTTCAGGAGATCGATCTGTTCTTCCGGCTTGTCGCCGTCCGCGATCCTGTCGACGACCTCGACACCTCTGACGGCACCGATGCGGCAGGGCGTGCACTTGCCGCAGCTTTCGACCGCGCAGAACTCCATGGCGAACCGCGCCTGCCTGAGCATGTCGGCGGTATCGTCGAAGACGACAACGCCCGCATGGCCGATGAGGCCGTCCTGGGCGGCGAACGCCTCGTAGTCGAAAGGCGTATCGAACAGTTCCGGCGGGAAATAGGCGCCGAGCGGCCCTCCGACCTGAACCGCCTTGACGGGACGCCCGCTCAAGGTGCCACCACCGATATCGTTGACGAGTTCGCCGAGCGTGATGCCGAACGCGGTCTCGTAAAGCCCGCCATGACGGATGTTTCCGGCAAGCTGGATCGGCATGGTGCCGCGCGAGCGGCCGGTGCCGAAGTCCCGGTAAAAATCCGCGCCCTTGTCGAGAATCACCGGAACGGAGGCCAGCGACAGGACGTTATTGACCACGGTCGGGCAGCCGAACAGGCCTTCAAGCGCCGGGAGTGGCGGTTTTGCCCGCACGACACCGCGCTTGCCTTCCAGACTGTTGAGGAGCGATGTCTCCTCGCCGCAGACATAGGCTCCGGCGCCGACGCGCACTTCCATATCGAAGGCATGAGCCGAACCGAGCACCGACGGTCCGAGAATGCCGGTCTTGCGGGCGGTTTCGATCGCCGCTTGCATGGTCTCGATGGCGTGCGGATATTCGGAGCGGGTATAGATAAATCCCTTCGCCGCTCCGGTCGCGATGCCGGCAATCGCCATGCCCTCGATCAGAACGAACGGATCGCCTTCCATGATCATGCGGTCGGCAAAGGTGCCGCTGTCGCCCTCATCGGCATTGCAGACGATATATTTGCGCACTCCCGGCGCGTTCAGCACGGTTTTCCACTTGATACCGGTGGGGAAACCGGCACCGCCACGTCCGCGCAAACCGCTGTCGGTGACATGCTGCACAATATCGGCCGGCTGCATGGCAACAGCGGTTTCCAGGCCATTGAGCCCACCGTGAAGGCGGTAGTCGTCCAGGGACAGGGGATCGGTGACACCGCAGCGCGCGAAGGTGAGGCGAGTCTGGGCCTTCAGAAACGGCATCTCTTCGGTTTCACCGTGTAAGAGCGGATGCGCGCCACCCTCCAGGAAGCCGGCTTCGAACAGTCCGGGGACATCGGATGGTTTCACGGGACCATAGGCCACCCGGCGGTCGCAGAAGCGCACCTCGACCAGCGGCTCCAGCCAATGCAGCCCGCGCGAGCCGTTGCGGACCAGTTCCGCCTCGATCCCGCGGGCGGAGAGTTCCGCGGCGATCGCCTCGGCGACACGATTCGCACCGACAGCTATGGCGGCGGCATCGCGCGGAACAAAAATCACCGGCGTCATCGGCCCGCCTCCATCACAATACCCGAGAGCGCGGCGTCATCCAGGCGGCCATGGAGTTCGCCGTCGAACATGGCCGCCGGCGCGCAGGAGCAAAGGCCGAGGCAGTAGACCGGTTCCAGCGTGATCCTGCCGTCGGGCGTCGTCTCGTGCCAACCGATCCCGAGCGCCTTGCGCACGCCTTCCGCGAGGACTTCCCCACCGACGGACTGGCAGGCTTCGGCACGGCAGATCTTCAGAACATGGCGGCCCGCGGGCTCCTGCCGAAAGTCGTGGTAGAAACTCATGACACCATGCACTTCGGCGCGGCTGAGGTTCAGCTTGTCGGCAATGACGCGTAGCGCGGCTTCCGGCACGCAGCCGAATTCCTTCTGGACGTCATGCAGTATCGGCAGAAGCGGACCTTCCACATTCAAATGTCCGTCGGCGATGGCGGCCGTCCGGTTCGCAACGTCCGCTTCCGGCACTTGCAATTCCATGCCGTCTCTCCCTCATTCGCGCATGACTTTCAAAGTGTCATACTGTGCACGGCGCAATCAAGATCCCGGTTCAGTTGAGCGATTGCACATTCCTATAGATGAGTTTCAAACTCCACTTTTCGCGCCTCCGAAATCCCCCTGGCCATGCGCAGGAACGCGGCTATCAGCGGTGCGTGAGGCTCGCGTCGTGTCGCCACCAGACCGACCATGGTACCCGCGTCCGGCTCCGTGATGGGAATGGTTCTGAGCGTGTCGGAGGCGAAGGTTTCCGCCAGGCTTTGAGGCACGATGGAGGCCCAGCGGCCTGTACGCATATGGGCGATAAGGGACACGATGGAATCCGATTCCAGTGTCGGCGCCGCATCGGCGCCGGCTTCAGCGAGAATGCCATCGAGGATCCGCCGGTTCTGCATGCCCTTGGTCAGCAGGCACAGGGGAATACGGCTGACTTCGCGCCATGTCACCCGTTTGCGGTCGGCAAGCGGCGCGCCTTCCGTGGTCACCAGGCAATAGGTCTCGCGATAAAGCGGGACCTGGATGACCTTTCCGACAGGCTCGTTGCCGAGATAGGTCACGCCGACATCGATCTCCAGGTTCTCCAGCAGCGACAGGATCTCGATGGAAGAGCGCGAGAGGACGGAAAAGGTCACGCCCGGATTCTGGTCGACAAACGGTGTCGTCAGTTCGGGAACATAGGAAAGCGCCGTCGGGATGCTTGCGATGCGCAGATGCCCGCTCAGTCCGTCGCGGACCGTCTTCAGCTCCTGTTGCATGGTGCGGGCGTCGGAGACAAGCCGGCGGGCCCATTCCAGAACGCGCTCACCTTCCGGGGTCAGTCCCTGATAGCGCGATCCGCGCAGGACCAGCAGAGCGCCCAATTGCTCTTCAAGCTGCTTGATCGCTGCCGAAAGGGTCGGCTGGGTCACGCCGCAGTCCTCCGCGGCGCGGCCGAAATGCCGTTCCCGGGCGAGAGCAATGAACATTTCAAGTTTATCGATCATCAGCGGTTCGCACTGTGGCAGGGCCACCTTGTCTGAGGAATGTCCGGCAGCAGATTGTCCGTGATCTTCCCTAGCATAGAATTAAGGCTTCCGCCGGACCCGCCGCGCCCGTGGCCGGCCCGATACCGACAGACCGGCCGGACGCAATGCCTCCCCCCACTTTGCGACGGAATGGAAACGTCCGGGTTATTTTGTCCGTTTGATCAATTTTCTAGCATTTCACCGCGTGCATAACTTGTGAGCATGCGCATTTTATGATCATCTGTTCCCTGTAAAAAAATACTTCCAGGGGATCCAGATGCTCACATCAAAATCATTTTCCAGGGCCCGGCGGGCCTTGTTGTCGGCCGCCCTGGCCGTTTCAGTCACCATGGGAATGTCATTGTCGCCCGCAAGCGCGGCAGACCCGATCAAGGTTGCGGCGATCTATACCGTTCCGGTCGAGCAGCAATGGGTGAGCCGCATCGACAAGGCGCTCAAGGCGGCCCAGGAGCGCGGCGACATCACCTATACCTTCTCCGAGAACGTCGCCAACACCGACTATGAACGCGTGATGCGCGAGTATGCCGAGCAGGGCATGGACCTGGTCGTCGGCGAGGCCTTCGCCGTGGAGCGCGCCGCGCGCAAGGTTGCCGCGGAATATCCTGAAACAGCCTTCCTGATGGGCTCGTCCTTCGGTCCGGCGCAACCGAACTTCGCCGTCTTCGACAACTGGATCCATGAGCCGAGCTATCTTTCCGGCATGATCGCGGGCGCGACGACCAAGTCCAACATCATCGGCATGGTCGGCGGTTACGCCATTCCGGAAGTGAACCGGCTCATGAACGCCTTCATGGAAGGCGCGACGTCCGTGAACCCGGATGTGAAGTTCCTCGTGACCTTCATCAACTCCTGGTACGACCCGCCGAAAGCCAAGGAATCCGCCTTCGCCATGATCGACAAGGGCGCGGACATTCTCTACGCCGAACGCTTCGGTGTCTCCGACGCCGCGAAGGAAAAGGGCATTCTGGCCATCGGCAACGTGATCGATACGTCGGACGACTATCCGGGCACAATCCTGTCTTCGGCGTTGTGGCACATGGAACCGACGGTCGACCGCGCCATTGACGCGGTGGTCTCCGAGGAATTCGAACCGGCCGATTACGGGCCCTACAGCTTCATGTCCTATGGCGGCGGCAGCTTCATCGTCGATGAAAGCCTGGCGCCGGCCGACGCGGTGGAAGCTGCGAAAGCCAAGGAAGCGGAAATCAACGACGGTCTGTTCCGCGTCAACGTGAACGACAGCGAACCGAAGTCGACCATGTAAGCGGCCGATACGATTGTACGCCGGCGGCACATCGGCCGCCGGCGTGCCTTTTCGGACCCGAGCCGATTTTCGAACTGAATTCAAATTCCTCCCGGAGGTTCGCATGGCGCTCCCCGCAAAGGACGCCCCGGTCTTGTTGAGACTGGACGGCATCACCAAGCGCTTTGGCGCTCTGACGGCCAATGACGGCGTTTACCTTGATCTGAGGCAGGGCGAAATCCTGGCCCTGCTGGGGGAAAACGGCGCCGGAAAAACCACCCTCATGAACATCCTCTTCGGCCACTACGTCGCCGATGAAGGATCGGTGCTGGTGTCGCGGGACGGCGGTGAGTTGGCACAACTGGAACCGGGATCGCCACATGCGGCGCTGGATGCCGGGATCGGCATGGTCCACCAGCATTTCACGCTGGCCGAAAACCTCAGCGTTCTCGACAATATCCTGCTCGGCACGGAAAAACTCTCGGCGCTGAAATCCGCCCGCGCACCGGCGCGCAGGAAGCTGGCAGACCTGATGACCCGCTCCGGCCTGACCGTCGGACTGGACATGCGCGTCTCGCAGCTTTCGGTCGGGGAAAAGCAGCGGGTCGAGATCCTGAAAGCCCTTTACCGGAACGCACGGGTGCTTGTGCTCGACGAACCCACGGCAGTGCTGACGCCGCAGGAATCGGACACGTTGTTCGCCATATTAAAAAAGCTCGCGGCTGCGGGGCTCGGGATCGTCTTCATATCGCACAAGCTGGCGGAAGTGATGGCTGCGTCCCACCGCATCGCGGTGCTGCGGGGCGGTGCCAAGGTGGCCGACCTGCCGACATCTCAATGCGATCAGCGCCAGTTGGCGGAGCTGATGGTCGGGCACGAAGTGAGCGAGACTGTGCGGGGTGCAGGCGCGCCGGGAGATACCCTTTTCGTCCTGACGGGCGTGTCGGCCGGTGAGAGCCGTGAATCGATACGGGACGTCAATCTGGAGCTCAGGTCCGGTGAGATCCTTGGTATTGCCGGCGTTTCGGGCAACGGCCAGACCATGCTGGCGCGGGTCATCTCGGGCCTTGAAACACCCGTTGCCGGCAGCATGAGGCTTGGGGATCGTGCGTTGACGCATGCCAATGCCCGCACGATGATCGATGCGGGTCTGGCGCGGATACCGGAAGACCGGCACCGCGACGGCATCGTCGGGGCCATGACCGTTTCCGAAAACCTCGCCATCGAAGCCATCCGCAAGCCGGAAAGCCAGCGTTTCGGACTGCTGCGTTTCGCCGCCATGCGTGACAAGGCGAAAGCCATGATCGACGCCTATGACATCCGCTGCCAGGGCGAGGACAGCCCGGCGCGGCTGCTCTCGGGCGGCAATATTCAGAAAATCGTTCTGGCCCGAACTCTTGAGGGCGAGCCGAAGGTCGTTCTGGCCGCCCAGCCGTCGCGGGGTCTCGATGTCGGGGCGACGTCCGAAGTCTACAGACGCCTGCTTGACGCGCGCGCTCGCGGCGCAGGCGTTCTTCTCATTTCCGAGGATCTGGACGAACTGATGCGGCTTTCCGACCGGATCGCCGTCATCCACCGCGGACATCTGTCCGCCGCCGAGCCGACAGAAACCCTCGACAGGGGCACACTCGGGCTCAGAATGGCCGGACACACCATGGAAGCTGCCGAATGATCCGTTTCGAACCCAGAGGCCCGGTCGCCGTTTCAAGGATGATCGGCGTTTCGGTAACCGCCGCCCTTGCTGCCCTCATTCTGGCGGCCATCCCCATGCTTTTCGCCGGGCTTTCGGTTTTCGACGCCTACGGCCTGATGATCAAGGGCGCCTGGGGGTCGATGTTCGCCTTCACGGAGATGCTGACCCGGGCAGCGCCGCTCATCCTGACCGGGCTCGCCGCCGCAGTGGCCTTTCGCGCCAAACTCTGGAACATCGGCGCGGAGGGGCAGCTTTACGCGGGAGCCCTGGCGGCGGTCGCGGTTGGAACCGGCCTGATTTCCGGCCCCTCGTTCGTTCTCGTTCCGGCGGTCATTCTGGCCGGCGCCCTTGCCGGCGGTCTGGTGATGCTGGTGCCGACGCTGCTGAAAACCCGCCTTGGCGTGGATGAAGTGGTGACGACGCTGCTGCTGAATTTCGTCATTCTGCTTTTCGTGCAGATGATGCTCGAAGGGCCGATGCAGGACCCGATGGGCATGGGCTGGCCCCAGTCGGAGCCAATCCTCGACGAAGCGGCCCTGCCGAAACTGATGGACCGAATGAGAATCCACTGGGGTCTCGTCATCGCGCTTGCGGCTTCGCTCGGGGTGTATTTTCTGCTGAAACGCACGGTGTGGGGTTTCGAGATCCGCGCCGTCGGCGAGAATGCCGCCGCCGCCCGGCATGCCGGCATTCCGGTGACGGCCACCTTCGTCCGCGTCGGGCTGCTCTCCGGCGCTCTTGCGGGGCTGGCGGGGGTCGGCGAAGTCGCGGGCCTGAAAGGCTATCTCACCGCCGATCTGTCGCCGGGCTTCGGCTATTCGGGCATCGTGGTCGCCATGCTCGCCGGATTGTCGCCCATCGGCGTCGTTTTCGCCGCTCTCTTCATAGCCAGCATTTTCGTCGGCGCGGATTCCATGTCGCGGGCGACCGGGGTTTCCAATTACCTCGCCGACCTGATCGTTGCCATATCGCTGCTCTGCGTGCTCGTCTCCGGACTGTTCCTGCGGTTCAGGATCCGGCTTGCCACCAGCAGCCCCGCCCAGGAGACCGCGAAATGAGCGACATTCTGGAGATTTTCATGTCGGCCAGCTTCTGGGCCGCCGCGATCCGCATCGCGACGCCGTTGATCTTCGGCGTCATCGGCGCTCTTATCTGCGAGCGCGCCGGTGTGCTCAACCTCGGTATCGAAGGTATCTTCACAGCAGGCGCCATGGCCGGCTGGATGGCTGTCTGGCTCGGAGCGGGTCTATGGGGCGGTGTGCTGGTTGCCGCTCTGACCGGCGGGTTCTTCGGTCTCATCCATGCGGTGCTGACGGTGCCGCTCGGATTGTCCCAGCATGTCTCGGGGATCGGCGTGACACTGTTCGCCACGTCGCTGAGTTATTTTATCTACCGCACGGCCCTGCCGGACGTGGCCTCGCCGCCGCGCATCGAGGCCTTCCAGCCTCTCGACATTCCGGTCCTGTCCGATCTGCCTTTTCTGGGTCCGGCCCTGTTTCAGCAGACGCCGCTGACCTTCCTTGCGCTGTTCCTCGTCGCCGCCACGGCCTATGTGCTCTACCGGACCCCGCTGGGTCTCGCCATTCAGGCGGTCGGGGACAATCCGGCGGCGGTCGAATCCCAGGGTCTGTCGGTCTACGGTCTGCGGATCGGCGCAATCGTCGCCGGCTCGGCGATCATGGCGCTCGGCGGCGCCTTCCTGACCATGTCCGCCTTCGACGCCTTTTTCTTCGGCATGGTCAACGGCCGGGGCTGGATCTGCATCGCGCTGACGGTTTTCGCCTCCTGGCGGCCCGGCAAGGCCCTGCTCGGCGCGCTGCTCTTCGGAGCCTTCGATGCCTTTCAGGTGCGCTTGCAGACGGAAGTCGGCAGCTTCATTCCCGGACAGATGTTCCTGATGATGCCGTATATACTGTCCATCGCCGCGCTGATCGTCGTCGCCCGCCGCACAGACTATCCGCGCGCGCTGCTTGTTCCCTATTTCAAAGGTCAACGCTGAGAGGACCGCCGCCGATGAGTTTTGATCTTCTCGTCAGGAACGCCAACCTGCCGGACGGCCGCACCGGGATCGACATTGCCTGCAGGAATGGTGTCATTGCTGCCGTTGAACCCGGAATAACGGCCGAGGCGAAGGAGATTATCGACGCGGGCGGCCTGCTGGTATCCCCGCCTTTTGTCGACAGCCACTTCCACATGGACGCGACCCTGTCACTCGGCCTGCCGAGAATGAACCGCAGCGGCACGCTGCTGGAAGGCATCGCGCTGTGGGGCGAGCTGAAGGAGATCCTGACGGTCGAGGCGGTGGTCGAACGGGCCCTGAAATACTGTGACCTCGCCGTTTCGCAGGGTCTGCTCGCGATCCGCACGCATGTGGATGTCTGCGATGACCGGCTGACGGGCATCAAGGGACTGCTGGAGGTCAGGGACAAGGTCAGGGACTATATCGACCTTCAACTCGTCGCCTTCCCCCAGGATGGGCTCTTCCGCTCGCCGAACGCGGAGAAGAACCTCCTCACCGCGCTCGACATGGGCGTCGACATTGTCGGCGGAATTCCGCATTTCGAGCGCACCATGCAGGATGGCGCCCGCTCTGTCGCAAGGCTCTGCGAAATCGCGGCGGAGCGCGGCCTGATGGTGGACATGCACTGCGACGAGACCGACGACCCGATGTCGCGGCACATCGAGACGCTGGCTTTCGAGACACAGCGCCTAGGACTGCAGGGGCGGGTGGCCGGCTCGCATCTGACCTCGATGCATTCCATGGACAACTATTATGTCTCCAAGCTGCTGCCGTTGATCGCCGAGGCGGAAATCCACGCCATCGCCAATCCGCTGATCAACATCACGCTGCAGGGCCGGCACGACAGCTATCCGAAACGCCGCGGCCAGACCCGCGTCCCCGAACTGCGCTCCCACGGCGTCAATGTCGCCTTCGGTCATGATTGCGTGATGGACCCCTGGTATTCCATGGGCTCCGGCGACATGCTGGAAGTCGCCAGCATGGGGCTGCATGTCGCCCAGATGACCAGCCGGGACGACATCCGCTATTGCTTCGAATGCGTCACCAACCATCCCGCCAGGGCAATGAGGCTGGAAGGCTACGGGCTTCAGACCGGCTGCAAGGCGGATTTCATGCTGCTGCAGGCGCGCGATACGATCGAGGCGATCCGGCTGAAGGCAACGCGGCTCAAGGTCGTCAAAGGCGGCAAGGTGATCGCCTCGACACCGGCGCGCACGACCCGGCTGGAACTTCCCGGACGTCCGGCGACCGTCGACCCCGCCGGATACGCTCCGGTCGAGTCCTGAGCCGGTTCGGGCAAACCGACTGTAATAAAAATTTCATCGTTCTGTTTTCTGCAATTCAAATTGCAGCGCTAGCCTTCGCGCATGACAAAGCAGATCCCGCCCTCGGGTTTCCTGAGCGAATTGATCACCAGAAACGCGTCGAAACTCACCGGTTCCGACACGCGCCTTCTGGATGTGCTGATCCAGGATCCGATCCGGGCGGTGCTGGAAAACGGAACCGAAGTCTCGTCCCGCGCCGGTGTCCACCCCGCTTCCGCGATCAGGCTGGCCAGGCGCCTGGGGTTTGACGGCTATCCCGAGTTCCGGGCTTTCCTCAAGGCCAATCTGGTCGAGGGCGACGCCGATTTCGAGAACCCGGCCGCGCGGATGGCCGCCCGGCTGGTGCGGGCGGAAGAAGGCCAGGTGCTGTCTTCCGTCATCGACAGCGAGATCACCGCCCTGGAGGCGCTGCGCAATACGGTAGCAGATGCCGACATCAGACGCTTTTCGCAGACCCTGCGCGACAGCCGGAAGATTTTCGTTCTCGGCCGCGGCCACGCCGCCAGCCTGTCGTCGCTGATTTCCCTTCGGCTTCAGCGCTCCGGATATGACGCCATCGACCTGGGCGAGCGGATGCACCAGTTCGCCGAAACAATCAACACGATGTCGAGCGATGATACTGTCTGGATGCTGGCCTTCAGGCGGCCGGTGCAGATGGTCCAGGACGTCAATAGGATCGCCGCCGAGCGCGGCGCGAAGAGGCTGGCGCTGACGGATGTCCATGCCGCCCGTTTCGATCCGCCGCCGCTCCATCACATCAGCGCCGCACGCGGCGAGGCGGGCGAATCCCAGTCTCTCGTCGTGCCGATGACCATTGCGAATGCCGTCATTCTCGACCTTGCCGGTATCGATGACGGCCGCTCGATCAGATCCCTGAAGGACTACAAGGCCTTCAGGCAGACCCTGCCCGCGCAATGGAGACGCTGATGCACTTAACAGCAGCGGACGGAATGGCTCCCAATCCATAACAGAACCGTTCTCACGAAATAACGGCGCGCACTCTCACCCGATAAATAAACCAACCCACTTTGAAAGAGAATGAATGATGCTTGGTAATCTCAAAACATTGTTCCTTGCCGGTCTGGTCGGCCTTGGCGGCGTTGCCGCCGCACAGGCCGACGTCACCGTCGAGTTCTGGCACAGCTTCGACGGCGGCAGCGGCGAATCCCTGGGCAAGATCATCGAAAATTTCGAAGCCGCGAACCCGGGCATTCACATCGAAGCCCAGAATATCGGCAACTACAACGATATCGTCGCCAAGCTGCAGGCCGCCATTCCGGCGCGCCGGGCACCGGACGCCGTCATCATGGAAGTGACCCGCTACGGTCTTTTCGCCGACCGCGGCGTGCTGCTGGACCTGACCGATTATGTCAACAACGATCCGCTGAAGGACGACCTGTTCGACTTCGCAAGGGAAGTCGGCGTCTTCGACGGCAAGAACTACATCGTTCCCTTCAACTCCTCCACACCGGTCCTTTATTACAACAAGGACATCTTCGCACGCGCGGGCTTCACCGAGGAGCCGGACCTGAAGACCTATGACGACCTTCTTGCCGTTTCCAGACAGATCACCGAGAAGCTCGGCGATGAAGGCATCAGCGGGATCGCCGCACCCGGCCAGTTCGCGCGATGGGGCCTGATCATGGACAATGACAGCGACCTGATCGACAGCAAGACCGGCGAGATCCTGATCGACAGCCCGAACACGATCGAGGCCTATGAATGGATGGCGTCGCTCGTGCACGAGCACAAGGTGGCTTCCGCCGACGGCGTGACCAAGGAAAACAACGGCCGCGACGCGTTTCTGGCGGGCAAGGTCGGCATCATGCTGAACTCGACCGGCAACTACACCCGCTCCAAGAAGGCGCTTGGCGACAACCTGGCGGTCCTGCCAATGCCCTGCAACAAGGTCTGCGCCGTGCCGATCGGCGGCGCCGGCATCGGCATCCTGTCGTCCTCCGACAAGGAGGTCCAGGATGCGGCCTACAAGTTCATCAGCTTCGCCGCGTCTCCGGAATCCAACGCCATCTGGTTTTCGGGCACCGGTTACATGCCGATCAACAAGCACACGGCCAAGCAGCCTCTCGCCGCCAGCGCCGTTCAGGACAAGCCCGGCATCACGGTCGCGATCGATCAGCTCGATTTCGCCCGCGGCCGCCCGCGGCCGCCGGTGGTCACCTGGATGCGCGCCTCCGAGTATGACGTGTGGCAGGCCCTGGCTCTCGGCCAGCGCGATGTGGAGGACACCCTCAAGGACTTCGCCGAGCGCACGCGCAAGGAAGCCGAACGGACCAATTAAGGTTCCGGATCCGAATTCCTGAACACAGCACCGGGCTTTCCAGCGAAGCCCGGTGCCCGCCGACAGGTCCTGCCTATGCTTTTCAGACTGACACCCTATCTTCTGGTGCTGCCGCTGATGTCGTTTATCGCGGTCTTCACCTACATTCCGATCGCCGCCAGCATCAATCTCAGCTTTCGCGAGTGGGATTTCCTGTCGCCGACCATGCCCTTTGTCGGGCTGGAGAATTACCGGCTCCTGCTGTCCTCGCACGAATTCTGGAATTCGGTGCGGGTCACGGCGCTGTTCGCGGTCATATCCGTGCCGATCCGGCTCGGGCTGGCGCTGATGGTGGCGAGCTACCTGGTCCGCGAGACCTTGCCCTCAAGACTGCTGCGCGGCGCGCTGTTCCTGCCGTCGGTCACCTCCACCGTGTCCATCGCCGTGGTGTTCTCCTGGATGTTCGCCACCGACTACGGAATGGTGAACGCCTTTCTCGTCAGCCTGGGTCTTGGCAGGGTCCCCTGGCTTCAGGACCCGCAGCTTGCCCTGTGGGTGGTGATCGTCGTCAACACCTGGAAGCAGCTCGGCTACGACATCGTCATCTATATCGCCGGTCTGCAGGCCGTGCCGCAGGAGCTCTACGATGCGGCGGCGGTCGACGGCGGCCGAAAGGCTCATGTTTTTCGGAGGGTCACCGTGCCGCTGGTCATGCCGACGACCTATTTCCTGCTCGTGGTCTCGGTGATCGAAGCGTTCCAGATCTTCACCATCGTCGATGTCATGACGAAGGGTGGCCCGGCGGGCGCCACCGACATGCTCGTGAACATGCTGTACCGGGTCGGCTTCACGCTGTTCGACATCGGCCAGGGTTCGGCGCTGGCGGTGCTCCTGTTCATTCTCCTGATCGCGCTTGCCCTGTTCAAGTCCCGCGTTCTCGGACGGAGGATTCACTATGAAGCCTGACGAAACGAGACCCGGCAACCGGATCCTCACATGGCTCGCTCTGGCGGGCGGGCTGCTGTTTCTGTTCCCGGCGCTCTATTCGATCTTCATGTCGTTCCAGACGGTCGATGCCTATTACACCGGAACGCTCGACTTCACGCTGGAGAACTACCAGCTCGCCATCGGGCAGTTCCACTTCGCCCGTTATCTCTTCAACAGTCTCATCGTGTCCGGGACGGTCACCGTCATGGGTCTGGCATTCGCCACGATGGCGGCCTTCGCTTTCGCAAGGTTCCGGTTTGCGGGCGGCAACCTGCTTTTCGCGGCCGTGGTCGCGACGTTGATGATCCCCAGCCATATCTCGCTCATTCCGAACTACCTGTCGCTCGCCAGGGTCGGCCTGCTCGACACCTATGCGGGGCTGATTCTGCCGGCCATCTCGAACGGCTTCGCCGCGTTTTTCCTCCGGCAGTATATTCGCGGCATTCCGGTCGCCCTTGACGAGGCGGCCTACATGGACGGCGCGACACCGCTGCAGGTGCTGTGGCGGGTGATCGTGCCGATCGCCAGGCCGGCGATTTTCTCGATGGGCCTTTTCATCTTCATTTCCGAGTGGAACAGCTACATCTGGCCACTCGTCGCCGTCGGCGATGAGGATCTCTACACGCTGCAGGTCGGGCTGGCCCGGCTCTACAAGGTCAATCCGGGCGAGGACGTCGTCAACTGGCCGCTCGTCATGGCCGCCTCGACCATCACCATTCTCCCGATCCTTCTCGGCTTCATTTTCGTCGAGCGCCACCTGGTGCGCGGCATCACCATGGGCGCCGTCAAATAAATGGAACTTTCGATGACCCGTATTGCATCCCATCGCGGCGGCACGCTTGAATTCGGCGACAGCACGCCGGCCGGTTTCGCCGCCACCGCAGGACTGGCCCTCGAGGAGGTCGAGTTCGACCTTCACCCCACCTCGGACGACGCTCTTGTGGTCCATCACGATCCGACGCTGGACCGGACCACGGACCGGAGCGGCGCGATCCGCGACATGAGCGAAGCCGAGGTGCGCGCTGCCGTCATCGATTATGGCGCTGGCGGTCATCCGCTGCTTCTGGAAGAGCTCTGCTCCCTTTACCGGGACAGCCGTGTGGATTTCCGCTGCGAGATCAAACCCGGACCGGACGGCCGGCCATACGAGGATTTTGTCCCGCATGTGGTGGAAACGCTTGAGCGGCAGGGCATGCTCGAGCGCACGGTGTTTTCCTCGTTCCTGATCGAGACGCACAAGCATCTGGCCGCGGCGACAGAGCGGCCGCGGCTCTGGCTTGTCAGCCCGCCCGTGCTGACCCAACTCGGCGTCCCGACGGTCATCAAACTAGCCAGGGACCACAACATTTCCGAAATCGGTGTTCATGTGGACAGAGCCGACCGGTCTCTCCTGAGCGCGGCCCAGGAGGCCGGGCTGGAATTCGGCTGCTGGGCGGCCCACACGCAGGAACAGATCGAAAAGGCGCTGACGCTCGGCGTGAAGGTTTTCACCACCGACAGGCCGAGCCTTGCCATCGCCATCCGCAACCGCCTGCAAACGGACGAGACCAGATGAGCAGCATTCAGCTAGAGAACATCCGCAAGTCCTATGCGGGCGGACCGGAAGTCCTGCATGGCGTCTCCATGGATATCCGGGCCGGGGAATTCGTTGTCATCGTCGGGCCGTCCGGCTGCGGGAAATCGACGCTCCTGCGCCTTGTCGCCGGGCTGGAGACCTGCGTGGAGGGCAATATCCTCATCGGGGACAAACGGGTGAATGCACTGCCGCCGCAGGACCGCGACATCGCGATGATCTTTCAGAACTATGCGCTTTATCCGCATATGAGCGTGCGCCAGAACATCGCCTTCGGGCTGGAGCTGCGCGGCATCCCGAGGGCCGAGCGCAATGCCCGGGCAGAAGACGTCGCCCGGACGCTGAAGCTCGAAGCCTATCTCGACCGCAAGCCCGGCGCGCTTTCCGGCGGCCAGCGCCAGCGGGTCGCCATGGGCCGGGCTCTGGCCCGCGACAGCTCGATCTTCCTGATGGACGAACCGCTCTCCAACCTGGACAACGCCCTCAGGGTCACCATGCGCACGGAGATCAAGGAACTGCACACGCAGCTCGGGGCGACCGTCGTCTATGTCACCCACGACCAGACCGAAGCCCTGTCGCTGGCGGACCGGGTCGCGGTGATGAAGGACGGCAACCTCCTGCAGTTCGACACTCCGAGCGCGATCTACGACCGGCCGGCCAATCGCTTCGTTGCCGGCTTCCTCGGCATGCCGGCGATGAACTTCATTCCCATTGAAACGCTCCCCCATTGGCCGGGGCGCAGCGGCCTGACCGTGGGCCTTCGTCCGGAAAACATGCGGCTGCATACAAGCGAACCCGAGGGGCAGGCCTTTGCGGGAAAGGTTCTTCTGTCCGAAATGACCGGCTCGGAGCTGATACTCCATTGCGACACGGAACTGGGCCGCCTGATCGTGACCACGCCGCGCCGGGACATCGCAGCCGGCCAGACGTCCATCTGGGTCGGGCTCGACACGGATCGCGCGCTCTTCTTCGACAACGGGTCGGAGCGACGGGTGGACCTGTAGGCCGGGGCCGTCATGGACGCGCTCGTGAAGATCCTCCATCATTTCAAGATCGATCAGCTTTTGGGGGTTCATTCGATACCGATCGAACGTCCGTCGGCTCACACATGCGAACCCGGCAGCCTTTTTCAGCCTATGCCCGCCGAGCATTGACCGGATTTAACGGATTGTCATTTCCGGTTCTGCCTGTTTATCCATTGTGCTCTAGGGTCCGTACCCTAAGACAAGATCATCGTCATTAAGGAGACAGCGCCGTGACCGAGTTGACCATTGTTGCGAATATTCATGCGAAGCCGGACCAGACCGGCCTCGTGAAAACCGAACTGCTCAAGCTGATCCCGGTCACGCGCAAAGAGCCGGGCTGCCTCAGATACGATCTCCATCTGGACAACGATGATCCGGCGCATTTCATGTTCTACGAAACCTGGGAAAGCCGCGGCCTGTGGCAGGACCACATCAATGCCCCTCACCTGGCTGACTACAAGGCGGCGACCGAGGGGGCCATCGCCGAGTTTACACTCAGCGAGATGTCGCTGATCGGCTGATCCGACCCGGCAGCCGACTACAATTCGCCCCTACCGAAGTCCCGCCTGGGCCAGTCGTATATCCCGACTGAAGTCAGACCCGTCTTCGCATGTCCGCACGGCACATTTACCGAGCTTGCACGGCCACGCGGACTTTCCGCTTCAAGGCACCGTTTTGCCGGAAGGACCGCTAATGACCGTCCATATCCGGCGAACTGCTTCCGGGACAGGCTCGATCAGCGGCACACGCGCCCGGGAAGAGAGAGCGCGGGCCGCCACGGCGAGCGGGCCGCCGCCGATGACGACGGCTTGCGCGCCATCCTGCGAGACGGCGGCCTCGACAACCGCGCCCAGACGCTCGATGAGCAACCCGGGCGTTTCCATCGTCTCGGCGAGATCGCCGGCCGTCAGCCGCACGGACGCGAGCTGCTTCCTTATGCCGTAACGTTCCGCGCGGCGCTCGATGGCGTCAACCAGATCGGGCGTGGTGGTCGCTACGGAAAACCGGCGCCCGCCCCTGGCGGCCGCAAGCATACCCGCCTCGGCGATCCCGACAACAGGAACCCCGAGCGTTTGCCTCAACGCGTCGAGACCCGGGTCGCCGAAGGCCGCGACGATCACACCTTCCAGGTCAGCGAACCGTGTCAGGTCGATGGCGCGGACGGCTTCCGCTGCAACGGCAAGAGCGGGTTCGTCCGAAATCAGCGGACTGCCGAAGGCTGCCGTCACGCTGGTAATGCAGGCTTGGGGCAGAGCTTCGCGCGCTATCTTCACCATAGCTTCGGTGGTGTTCGGCGACGTGTTGGGATTGATCAGGACAATCGTCATCCGCTCACGTCACCAGCAGACCATAGTGCCGCGGCTGCCTGTGCTGCGCGAAATCGAAAATGTTGTCCTGGATCTCCCGGCAGCGATCCAGGTTGCAAACGGCCGTGATCAGTTCGTCGCCCAGTGTCGAGCACCTGGCGACGATTTCTCCGGTCGGCGCAATGATACAGGTCCCGCCAATCAGGTCGCAGCCTTCCTCGCACCCGGCCTTGGCAACCCCCACGACCCAGGTGCCGTTCTGATAGGCACCTGCCTGCATGGAAAGATGGTTGTGAAAGTCCTGCAGGTGGTCATGTTCGGGCGCCGGTGGATAATGAACCGGCGTGTTGTATCCGAGCAGGACCAGTTCCGCCTTCTGCAGACCGAGCATGCGGAAGGTTTCCGGCCAGCGCCTGTCGTTGCAGATGCACATTCCGACCCGCCCGCCAAGGGCTTCCGCCACCGGGAAGCCGAGGTCGCCGGTTTCGAAATAGCGTTTTTCCAGATGCTGGAAAGGCCGCCAGGTTTCGTTTTCCCGGTGACCCGGCAAATGGATCTTACGGTATTTCAGCAGGATCGCACCATCCGGCGCGACCAGAAGCGAGGTGTTGAACCGCCGGGTTTCCCCATTATCGTCGACCGTCTTTTCCGCGAAACCGAACGAGAAGGCGAGACCCAGGCGTCTTGCGGCATCGAACAGCGGCAAGGTTTCTTCCGAAGGCATTTCGGTCTCGAAGAACGCATCGATCTCGGCCTGATCCTCCATGTACCAGCGCGGAAAGAAGGTGGTGAGGGCGAGTTCGGGAAAGACGACAAGGTCCGCATTGCGGTCCGCCGCCGTTTCCATCAGGCTCGTCATCCGGGAGACCACGGACGAGCGTTTTTCCTTGCGGGCAACCGGACCGAGTTGCCCGGCGGCAATCACAAGCGTGCGGGACATCGGGTTTCCTTTGCACAATTGACGGCGATACTCATGAGCCGACCTCATCCGGGGCGAGACCGACAAGCTGTTCATACAGCAGCGGATCGGTTGCCCCCTCGGTGCCGAATACCAGGACACGGGCATTTTCCGTGAGCCCCAGCGCGGCACGCTCGGCGTCTTTTCCGCTGACCGCAAGCAGTGCCATCAGGCCCGCGACAGCGGATTCGCCCGCCACCTGGGGCCGGTCGCCGTAGCGGCCGTCGGCGAGCAGTTTCATGCCCTCCACGGCGGACTCGTCCGGAAGTCCGACGACTGCATCGGCACCTTTTTCCAGAATGCTCCAGGCCAGTTCGGAAATCTCCCCGCAAGCAAGGCCTGCCATCACGGTTTCGATGTCGCCGTCAACGACCGTCGGCGCACCGTTGCGGATCGTCTCCAGCCAACACGCCGAGTTGAGCGGATCCGCCAGCACGAAAACCGGACGATCGGCGCCGAACCGCCGCCAGAAATGAGCCACCACAGCGGCAGCCATCCCGCCGACACCGGTCTGCAGGAACACATGCGTCGGCAGAGCTTCATGCGGCCACTGGTCCAGGGCTTCGAACGCCATCAGCTCGTAGCCCTGCATCACATCCCGCGGAATATCCGTGTAACCGGGATAGGACGTGTCCGAGACGACGGTCCAGTCATTGGCATCCGCCTGGCGCTGCGCTTCGCGCACGCTGTCGTCATAATTGCCCTTGCAGCGGACCACCCTAGCGCTAAAATTTTCGATTGCCTGTTTGCGGCCCTCGCTGACGGTTTCATGAATGAAGATAACGCAATTACAGCCGAAGGTTCGAGCCCCCCAGGCGACAGAGCGGCCGTGATTGCCGTCGGTTGCGCAGGTCACCGTCAATTCCGCGGCGTGCGCCGCAAAGGCCTTGCCCTCCGAGGGGGAGATGCCTGCCTGCGCGGCCGACCTGTGGAGCACCCGCCAGACAGCATAGGCCCCGCCCAGCGCCTTGAAACTTCCAAGACCGAACCGGGAGGCTTCATTCTTGTAGGCAAGCGCGGCTATTCCCGCCTGCTTCGCAATTCCGGGAAGCGAAACCAGCGGCGTAGGGGCATAACCCGGCCAGCCGGTAATTGTGGCACGGGCGGTTTCAAACGCCTCGGCATTCAGGATAGCGGACCGGTCAGGACCGTAGACCTCGCTCCGGTCCGCCAAACCGTTCAGGCAGAATTCGTGGGCAAACCCGGCTTCCGGCGTGTGTCCCATCACAACACTTCCGCGAGAACCAGAAGGTCCTCATCCCGCATGCGCGCACCGACAAGCGACAAGCCGACCGGGGCTCCCTCCACCCTGGCACCGGGAACCGAGAGTTCGGGATAACCGTTGAGGCCGGCAATGCAGGTCAGGCACATCGTCGCGTGCCGGTAGGCTTCCAGGTCCTGTTGAGACGCGGTGAGCAGAGGCGCCGCCCCGGGTGCCGACGGCAGAACAAGCACGGTGTCCTCCGTCATCATCGCATCCATGGAACGACGGATCGCGGACCGGCGCCGCACGGCGGCCGTGAAGCTTTCCTCCGTGGTGGCGGAGGCTGTTTTCAGACGCTGGCCCACACCGGGTCCGAATTCGGCGGACACCGAACTGACCCAGTCGCCAACCGCCTGCCACACTTCAGCGGCCTGATGAACCCGGAAGGTTTCGAACCAGTCCTCCAGGACCGGTTCCGGCAGCGGCGTCGTGTCGGCCGGACCAAGACGCGCCTCAAGTTTCGCCAACGCCGGCCTCAGGGACTCGACAACCGGAGCGGCCACACCCGCCCAGACGGTTTCCGGCATCCACAACCGGCCCGGCAGCCGGCCGCTCTCGGCCGGGATTCCGTAAACGCCGCTGACGCGGACCATCACTTCCAACTTTCGCGCGAACCATCCCGGCACATCGTAACTCGCGGCGAGTGGCAGAAGACCTTGCGAGTCGATGCGCCCGTGGCTGGTCCGCAGTCCGTAAAGACCGCAGAAGGATGCGGGCACCCGCACCGATCCTCCGGTGTCGCTGCCCAGCGTGAAATCGACCAGCCCCGCCGCGACCGCCGACGCGGAGCCCGAGGAGGAGCCGCCCGGAACACGGTCGGGCGCAGCGGAATTCACGGGCGTTCCGGTATGGGCGTTGGCGCCGATCACGCTGTAGGCCAGTTCGTCCATATGGGTAAAGCCGACCAGAGAAGCACCGGCCTCCAGCACGGTGCGGAGGCAGCGGGCCGTCCTCTCAGCCGGATCGTGCGTCGCCTTCCAGACCGGATTGCCGTTCGAGGCGATACGACCCTCGAACTGGTAGTTCTCCTTTGCCGCGAAGGTCAGGCCCTCCAGCGGTCCACCTCCTGGCCTGTACGGTACCGAAAGGATTTCGGAAAATGCGGACACAGTGTCGTCGATCATGCGCCTGGACCTCGATGCGGAACAGCCAGTTCGATGTCGCACCGGCGCGCGGCGGCGCGGATGTGGTCCGTCAGCGCGGCACAGGCGGCCGCGCTATCGTTCGCATCGATCGCATCGACGATGGCAAAATGCTCCCTTGCCGTGTCGCGCACGCGCTCAATGATCACCATGGGTACCCATTGGCTCTCCTGCATCACCTTGGACAGGTGCCGGCGGATATCCCGGAAGAGCGGGTTGCGGCAATGATCGAAAATCACGTCGTGAAAGGCCGTATCCTCTTCCGCGGCGGCGACCGCGTTGCCTTGCCGGGCCGCCAGCATCAGCGCCTCGGCATGCCGGCGCAAACGCAGGAGGCCGGTATCCTTGAGAAAAGGAAATGCCAGCGCGAGCGCCTGAGGTTCAAATCCCGCGCGAAACTCGAAAACTTCCCTGAGGCCGTAGCCTTTGCCTGACGGCCAGAACTCGGCCGGCAGCCGTCCGGCCGCGGCAGCGACGAACAGGCCCTTGCGCTTTTCCACGCGGATGAGCCCCAGCGTTTCCAGCATCGATATGCCCTCGCGCACCGAAGGCCGCGACGCCTGAAGCGTGCCCGCGAGCTCGCGCTGCGAGGGCAACGGATCTCCAGGCTGCAAGTGCCGTTCGGCGATCATGTCCTGGATTGCGCGGGCCACTCTTGCAGGAACGGAGCGCTCGCGTTCCGTGTCCTCACCGGTTTGCACTTTTTCGATTTCAAGTGGCGTCAAAATGGTCATTAATGCCTAAATTATATACTTGCACACATTTTAGCCCGTCAATACGGTGATCTGGTCAGACCAGCAATTTGGTAACCTGAACAGGTGTGACAAGACAAGAGGAAAATTCATCGAAACTACTGATTTCATTGATTTTTTAAGCCCTGCCAGATGAAGAGACGGGGCGAAGGATCGTGGACGGAAGGTTATATCAAATCGGTTGGAAACAGACGGGTCACCCGATTTTTCGCACCGGCCTGAGCAATCTTCCGCTGCCCGCCAAAGGGTGGATCGGTTTGGCCGCGCACGGCCATTGCGGGAAACGTTCCAGAAGTAGGCATTTCGAGACGTCGCGGCCTGCGGCAGACCGCAGAGGCCGGCATTTTCACGGAAGGACAACAGCAATGGCATTGAAGAGATTGAAGGGCGCGGCACTCGCAGCCCTGTCCGTCGCAGTGCTCGCGTCAGGTTCAGTTCAGGGTTGGGCTGCGGGCACGTTACGTGTCGGCATGACGGCGGCCGATATTCCGCTCACCACCGGCCAGACGGACCAGGGCGGCGAAGGCATGCGTTTCATGGGCTATACCGTCTATGATTCACTGATCGAATGGGATCTCACCAGCGCCGACAAGGCATCCGTTCTGATCCCCGGCCTGGCGACCGAATGGAGCGTGGATCCCGACGACCAGACCAAATGGACACTCAAGATCCGCGAAGGCGTGACGTTCCACGACGGCAGCCCGTTCACCGCGCAAGACGCTGTGTGGAACTTCGAGAAGCTTCTCAATCCGGAGTCCGAGCAGTACGATCCGCGCCAGTCCGCCCAGGGCAAGTCGCGCATTCCCGCCGTCGCCTCCTACAAGGCGCTTGACGACTACACGCTCGAAATCACCACCAAGACGCCGGACGCGACGCTGCCCTACCAGCTCGCCTGGATCCTGATGTCTTCCAAGGCCAACTGGGAAGCCAAGGACAAGAACTGGGAAGAGGTCGCCAAGGATCCGTCCGGAACGGGCCCTTGGAAACTCACCGGATTCGTTCCGCGCGAGCGCGCCGAACTGGTGCCCAACACGGCTTACTGGGACGAGACCCGGATCCCGAAACTGGACAAGATGATCCTGATGCCGCTGCCTGAACCCAGTGCCCGGACCGCGGCGCTGCTCTCCGGTCAGGTCGACTGGATCGAAGCCCCGGCCCCGGACACGATTCCAGCGCTCACCGGCAACGGCTTCGAGATCGTCTCGAACGCCTATCCGCACAACTGGACCTGGCATCTGTCCCGCCTCGACGGTTCGCCGTGGAACGACATCCGTGTGCGCAAGGCCGCCAACCTCGCCATCGACCGCGAAGGTCTGAAGCAACTGCTCGGCGGCCTCGCCGTGCCGGCCAAGGGCTTTCTGCCGCCCACCAGCCAGTGGTTCGGCAACCCGACCTTTGACGTGAAATACGATCCAGAAGCCGCAAAGGCCCTGCTGGCCGAAGCCGGTTACGGTCCAGACAAGCCGCTCAAGGTCAAGGCGCTGATCTCGCCGTCCGGCTCCGGTCAGATGCTGCCGCTGCCGATGAACGAATATGTCCAGCAGAGCCTGGCGGAAGTCGGTATCGAGGTCGAGTTCATGGTCGTGGAATGGAACCAGATGATCAATCTGTGGCGCGCGGGCGCGGCGGATCCGAGCGTCGACGGGTCCCAGTCCATAAACTTCACCTACTTCATCCAGGATCCGTTCACCGGTCTCATCCGGCACCTGTCCTGCGATCTGATCGCACCGAACGGCACCAACTGGGGTCACTATTGCGATGAAGAGATGCAAGACCTGTTCAACCAGATCAAGACCACTTTCGATCCGGAGGCACAGGACGCGGTTCTGCGCAAGACGCATGAGAAATTCGTCAATGAAGCCCTGTTCCTGATGGTCACCCATGACGTCGCGCCGCGCGCCATGAGCCCGAAGGTCGACGGTTTCGTGCAGGCCCAGAACTGGTACCAGAACTTCTCCGGCATCACGATCGGCGACTGATCCGACAACCGGGTTCGCGAAGCCCGTCTTCGCGAACCCTTTCCCGTTCCGCGGCTCCGTGCCGCGGCCTCGCACGTTCCGGACTTCAAGACGAGCGGCCCGAATGTTCACCTATCTCGTTCGCCGACTGATTTACGTTCTGCCGGTCGCCATCGGCGTCAGCATAATCTGCTTCCTTCTGGTGCATATCGCGCCGGGCGATCCGCTGACCGCCATCATGCCGGTCGACGCGACCGCCGAGGAGCAGGCCGCCATGCGGTCGGCCTATGGTCTCGACAAGCCGCTGCCCGTGCAATACGCGATCTGGATCGGCAAGGCGGCCATGGGCGACCTGGGAAAATCCATCGCCACCGGACGGCCGGTCGCCGACGAGGTTTTCGCGGCGGTCAGGAATTCACTTCTTCTGGCCTTCAGCGCCAGCGTGATCGCCTTTCCGATCGGTCTGTTTCTCGGTTTTCTCGCAGGATATTTCCGCGACACGATTTTCGACCGGCTGGTCACGGCGATCGCCATCACCGGCGTCTCGGTGCCGAATTACTGGCTCGGCATCGTTCTGGTGATCATCTTCTCCGTCCAGCTCGGGTGGCTGCCCTCGATGGGCGCGGGACCGGGTGGATCGGGCGAGTGGACCTGGGATTACGCCCATGTCAGACACCTGATCCTTCCGGCCGTCACGCTGGCCGTCGTGCCGATCGGCATCGTGGCGCGCACCGTGCGCGCGCTGGTCGGGGACATCTTCTCGATGGACTTCGTTCAGGCGCTCTACGCAAAGGGGCTGCGCCACAGCGATGTGCTGCGCCATGTGGTGCGCAACGCGGCGCCGACCGCCCTGTCGGTCATGGGACTGCAACTCGGCTACCTGCTCGGCGGGTCGATTCTCATCGAAACCGTCTTCAACTGGCCCGGCTCCGGATTTCTGCTGTCCAACGCGATCTTCCAGAGAGACCTGCCCCTGCTGCAGGGAACGATCCTGATCCTGTCGCTGTTCTTCGTCGGCATGAACCTGATCGTCGACGTCGCCCAGGCGGCCATTGACCCACGCATCAAGAGGTCGTGACATGAGCGCCGCAACCGATACAGTGGTCCCAGAGGCGCCGGTCATCACCGCGGCAGGCTACTGGACCGGCGTCCTGAAACGATTTTCCCGCGATCCCGTCGCGGTCACCTGCGCCGTTATCGTCCTGCTTCTGATCCTGTCGGCGGTCTTCGCGCCCTATCTGGGGCTGGACGATCCCTACAAGGCCAGCATGATCAAGCGGCTGAAACCCATCGGCTATCCCGGCTTTCCGCTGGGAACGGACGAGCAGGGCCGGGACATGCTGTCCAGGCTCATCTATGGCGGCCGCCTGACGCTGTTCGTCGGTCTGGTGCCGGTGGTGCTCGCCTTTTTCATCGGTTCCGCCTTCGGTCTTGTCGCCGGTTACGCGGGCGGGCGGATCAACGCGCTGATCATGCGTACGGTCGATGTGTTTTTCGCCTTTCCCTCGGTGCTGCTGGCGATCGCCATTTCAAGCGCCCTCGGCGCGGGCATCGTCAACAGCCTCGTGTCGCTGACCATCGTCTTCATTCCACCGATCGCCCGCGTGGCGGAAAGCGCCACGGCGAGTGTCCGGGCGCTCGACTATATCGACGCCGCGAGAGCCAGCGGCGGCGGCGCGCTGACGATCATCCGGGTGCATATCATCGGCAATGTGCTCGGACCGATCTTCGTCTATGCGACGAGCCTGACCAGCGTGTGCATGATCCTCGCGGCGGGCCTGTCCTTCCTGGGTATCGGCGTGCGCCCTCCCGAGCCGGAATGGGGCCTGATGCTGAATACGCTGCGCACCGCCATCTACGTCAATCCCTGGGTGGCGGCGCTGCCCGGCCTGATGATCTTCATCACCTCCCTTTGCCTCAACCTTTTGAGCGACGGTCTCCGGAGTGCCATGAATGTCAAAGACTGAAGCTGAATCCGGCCAGCAGGACCGGGGTGGCCCCGGTCAGCCGCTGATCATCGCCAAGGACCTGAAAAAGCACTTTCCGGTCCGCTCGGGTCTTTTCAGCCGCCGATCCGCAACCGTCCGTGCCGTCGATGGTGTCTCATTCGACGTGATGAAGGGCGAAACCCTGGGGATCGTCGGGGAATCCGGCTGCGGAAAATCAACCACCGCCCGCCTGCTGATCGGCCTGATCGAACTGGACGAGGGCGGTATCATCTTCGATGGCGATTCCCTCGGCGGCGACATCGGGCTGAAGGAATTGCGCCGTGGTGTGCAGATGGTGTTCCAGGACAGCTACGCCTCGCTCAATCCCCGCCTGACCATTGTGGACTCCGTCGCTTTCGGACCGAAGATCCAGGGTCTGGACAAGCCGGCTGAACGGGCCCGCGACCTTCTTGCCCGGGTGGGACTGGACCCGGACCGCTTCGCCCAGCGCTATCCGCACGAGCTTTCCGGCGGACAACGCCAGCGCGTCAATATCGCCCGGGCGCTGGCCATGGAGCCGCGGCTGGTCATCCTCGACGAGGCGGTCTCCGCGCTCGACAAATCCGTCGAGGCGCAGGTTCTCAACCTTCTGAACGATCTCCGCCGGGAATTCGGCCTTACCTATGTCTTCATTTCCCACGATCTCAATGTGGTGCGCTACATCTCCGACCGGGTGCTTGTGATGTATCTGGGCGAAGTCGTGGAAATAGGGCCGTCCGAAGCCATCTACGCGAAGCAGGCGCACCCCTATACCGCGTCGCTGTTCGCCGCCATGCCCTCGATGGATCCGGACAACCGCACCGAGGAACCGCCACTGGCGGGCGATCCGCCGAACCCGATCGATCCGCCCTCCGGCTGCCGTTTCCACACAAGGTGCCGGTTTGCCGAAGACGTATGCGCGGCGCGGAAACCGGCACTCAGCATCATCGGCGGGGAAGAAGCCCATCTGGCGGCCTGCCACATTCACGAGCCGGGTTCGGGTCACAGTCTCGCGAACCGGGAGGCCGCGCAATGACGGGGACGCCTCTTGTCGAATTCAACGGTCTCAAGGTCAAGTTCAAGGGCGAGCGCACGGTTCACGCCATCAACGGACTGAGCCTTTCCATGCAAGCAGGCGAGACGCTTGGCCTTCTGGGCGAATCCGGTTCCGGGAAGAGCGTGACCCTGAAAACGCTGCTGCGCCTCCTGCCACCCAGGCGCAGCGAAATCGAGGGCGAAGTCCGCGTCAACGGCACCGATATCACGACCCTTTCAGGCAGGGCCCTTTCCGCCTACCGGGGCGGTGAGGTGTCGATGGTGTTCCAGGAACCTGCGCTGGCGCTCGATCCCGTCTACACGATCGGCGACCAGATCGCCGAAACGGTGATGCGTCACAAGGGCGTCGGCAGGTTCGCCGCCATGGAAGTCGCCCTGGACATGCTGAACCGGGTGCGCATTCCCTCGCCCGAACGGCGTTTGAAAAACTTTCCGCACGAAATGTCCGGCGGCATGCGCCAGCGTGCCATGATCGCGCTGGCGCTCGCCTGCCGCCCCAAACTCCTGCTTGCCGACGAGCCGACCACCGCGCTGGACGCCACCGTGCAGATCCAGATCCTGCTGCTGCTGAGGGAGTTGCAGCGGGAATTCGGCATGGGAGTCATCTTCGTGACCCACGATATCGGCGTCGCCGTGGAGGTCTCCGACAGGATCGCGGTCATGTATGCCGGCAACATCGTGGAGACGGGAACGACGCGCGATGTGATCAAGAACCCGCGGCATCCCTATACGCGCGGCCTGCTGGCGGCGAACCTTCACGGAGCAGTCAAGGACGAGCGCCTCGACGCCATTCCGGGGTCCCCGCCGGCCCTGGAGGAGCCGCCCTCCGCATGTTCCTTCGCGCCGCGCTGCGCCTTCGCGCGCCCGCAGTGCCTTGCGGGCCTGCCGCCGGTCACGGATCTCGGCGCGGGTCATTCGGTTGCCTGCGTGCTGGAACAGCCCGCGTTCAGCTGAGCGCGGACAAGAAGCTCTCCCCCCATTGAAATCGATCAACTTTCAGACCTGCAATCGATTCCGATTGGAGGTCTGTTGATCTTCAGCGGGAGCAGCAAAGCGACCCCCGGACTTGCAAGCGGCTGAAGCTGCGTTCGCGCAGCCTTTCAGCGGCCGTCTCGGGCAGCCGTCTCAGGCGGCCGGTTTGCTGCGCGCAATATGCATGCCTACGGGATCAGCCGACGGCATCCTTCCACCGGCAACGACGGTCCTGCCGCGCACCATGGTGAGGACCGGCCAGCCGGTCACCCTGAACCCTTCATAGGGCGTATAGTCCGAGCCGTGATGAAGAATATCCTGAGTGATGGTCATTTCCATATCCGGATCCCATAGCACGATGTCCGCATCCGACCCGATCGCGATCGTGCCTTTTTGCGGATAAAGACCGTATAGCCTTGCATGGTTCGTCGCGGTCAGTTCCACAAAGCGCCGCAGGTCGATCCGGCCCTTCCCCACACCTTCCGAAAACAGGATGGGCAAACGGGTTTCGACCCCCGGGATACCGTTGGGAATCCAGCGGAAGCTTTTCTCGCCTCCGGGATGCTTTTTCCCTGCGGTGTCCTCATACCGGAACGGACAGTGATCGGAGGAAAAGACGGAGAAAATACCCTGCTCGATGCCTTCCCAGCAGGCCACCTGGCTTGCCTGGTCCCGAGGCGGCGGCGAGCAGACGTTCTTGGCGCCATGCGGAATATCGAGATCCTCGGCGGTCAGCACCAGATATTGCGGGCAGGTTTCGCCGTAGATCTTCAGCCCTCTGGCGCGTGCGCGCGCGATCTCCTCCATCGCCTCGCGGTTGGAGACATGAACGACGACCAGCGGCACGCCCGCGATTTCGGCAAGACTGATCGCCCGGTGCGTCGCTTCGCGCTCAACCGGGACGGGCCGGGTCGAGGCATGAAATTTCGGCGCGATATCGCCGGCGAGCTCCGCCTGGTCCCGCAGAAAGGCGATCGCGTCGTCATTTTCCGCGTGGATCATCGCGCGGGCGCCGGAGACCTTTGCCGCGCTCATGGTTTCCAGGATCTCGCGGTCGGTGAGTTTCAGATCGTCGTACGTCATGAACATCTTGAAGGAGGTGTAGCCTTCTTCCGCCAGAGCGGGCAGTTCCTGGCCCAACACCTGCGGCGTCGGGTCCGAGACGATCAGATGAAAGCTGACATCGACGTGACATTTTCCCTCCGCAAGGCAGTGATACCAGGCGAGCGCCTCGCGCAGGCTCTGTCCCTTTTCCTGGAAACAGAACGGCATGAGCGTGGTGTTGCCGCCGAAGGCCGCCGAGCGGGTGGCGCTGTCAAAATCGTCGGCCATGACGATCCCCTCGCCGGAGGGCTGCGAAATATGGACGTGGCTGTCGATCCCGCCGGGCAGGACGAGCCTGCCGGTTGCGTCGATAATCTCGTCCGCGCCCTCGAGGGCCTCCGCGATGGCAACGATCTTGCCGCCACGGATGCCGATATCCGCCTTGAAGATGTCGGACGCGGTGGCAATTGTTCCGCCTTTGACGATCGTCTCGAGATTGTTCATGAATTTCCTTCTCCGCCTTCGGTCGTTTTCAGCCAGTGCCGGGCGATGTCCCGCCGGGTTGCGAACCAGGCCCCGCCCCTGGCGGCAACATGGTCGAGAAAAGCCGCCAGGCCGCCAATCCTTGCCGGCCTGGAAACGATGCGCAGATGCAGCCCGACACTCATCATCGTCGGGGTTTCACCGCCTTCCTCCCACAGCCAGTCATAGGCCGCGCACAGATACCGGGCGAACTCCGCCCCGTCCCTGAAACCATTGGGAAGCTGAAAGCGCATGTCGTTGGTATCGAGGGCGTAGGGCATGATCACATGCGGGCCTTTATCCGTGCGCACAACCCTCGGCAGCTCGTCGTCATAGGCGTCGCTGTCGTAAAGGAAGCCGCCATGTTCGATCAGAAGGTCGCGCGTGCGGGGACTGGCCGAGGTGCGGGTGTGCCACCCGACAGGCGGCGTGCCGGCCGCCTCGTGAAGCGCTTCGACCGTCTTGCGGATGCGGTCGCGCTCATCGTCGCCGGACAGTCCCTGGTGGCCCTCCCAGCGCCAGCCGTGCGCGGCGATCTCGTGCCCCCGGCCGACGGCATCCTCGAACATCCAAGGATAGAGGCGCGCGGTCTCGCCGGTGGCGCTCAGGGTCGCCTGAACGCCGTGCTTTGCCAGAAGCCGGACAATCCGCCGGTAGCCGACCCGGGGGCCGTAATCGAAATGGCTTTCCATGGCAATATCTGGATGGCGGAACGGTTCGGCGGTCATGTCGTAGATGCGTTCGTTGACGGCATCGCCGCGGCGGATCGAAAACTCGGACCCTTCCTCGACATTGATGACAAGCGACACGGCGACCCGTGCCGCGCCCGGCCAGACAACACGTGGCGGAGAGGCGCCATAGCCGAGATAGTCCCGCTGATAGAATGACATAGCAAGCACCCCGGCTCAGTCGAGTTCCTGAAACAGCCGGCCCCAGCCGGTCACCCGTGCAGGATCGGCGCCGCAGACCTTCATGGATTTCCAGACCGCTGTCTGGACGGTGTCATAGATGGGAACGCCGAGTTCCCGTTCGAGCCTGTCCACAACGGTGGCGCCAAGAAGATTGGTGCAGAAGACCAGGATGGCGTCCGGGTTGCCTTCCGCGGCAACGGCGCGGATCATGTCCTCGATCCGCGCTTCGGACACCTCGGAAAAGGAAAAATTGACCTTGAGGTTCAGGTGCCGTTCCGCGGTGCATGTGAAGCCCGCGGAGGCGTAATTCGCGACGATCTTTTCCTGTATTTCATCGAGATAAGGCGTCACCAGTCCGAATGTCTTCACGCCGGTGCGCTCGAAGATCTCGTTAATCGCCAGCACGGACGAGCACGCGGGAACTCCCGTTCTTTCGGTAATGGCGGCGCAAAGGTCCTCGTCGCGTTCGAAGCCGAGCCATCCCGCCGACGTACCGTTCCAGCAGATGCAGCCGACAAGGGCGTCCGCGAGCAGTTCGGCGGCCGCGAGCATCGGTTCGTTCTCGAATTGGCCGAGCGCGTTTTCGCCAAGCGAGATTTCGGTGACGCGGAAGCGGCCGAAATGCGCCGTCGTGTCATCCAGGGCGGACACCATCGCGGAGGTGACCGGTTCGAGAACCGTGTTGGAGGAAGGTGTGAGCATGCCGAGCAGGTAGCGTTTTTGTGATGTCATCAATGGGGTTCCAGGGTCAGAAGTCAGTCATTCGGCGCAGGCCCACCAGCCGGTCGGATATGACGAGAACGATGATGGTGAGCAGGATGAGAAGGGAGGAAATCGCCGCGATGGTCGGATCGGGCCTGACCTCCAGATATTCCAGGACCTGGATCGGCAACGTCTTGTTGCGCGCGTCCGTCAGAAAGATCGAGATCGGGTAATTGTCCATCGAGGCGAGAAAGGCGAACAGACCGGAACTCAGATAAGCCGGACTGAGGACCGGAACGAGAACCTTGACGACCGCTTTCGGGTAGCTGAGGCCGAGTGTTCTGGCCGCATCGATCAACGTGAAATCGAACAGGCTCAGGCTGGCCTGCACCGTCCTCATGATGAAGGGGAGCGTGACGATCACATGCCCCAGAATCAGACCGGTATAGGCATCCCGGTAGCCGATCTCGCGCAGAAACTGCAGCAGCGCGATACCGATCACGAGCCCCGGCATCATCAACGGAGAAACGACGAAGGTCGAGATCGCGGTTCGGCCCGGGAACCGTCCCTTGACGACGGCAATCGCCGTCAGGGTTCCAAGGACCAGGGAGATGCCAGTCGATATGAGGGCAATCTGGACCGAGAGGCTCAGGGAGGGAAGAAACCCCCGTTTGGATCCGAGCGCCTCATACCAGCGCAGCGACCAGCTCGGCGGTGGCAGGTCGAAGACGGGTGAAGCGGAGAAGGAAACCGCAACGGTCACGAAAAGCGGCACCATGAGATAGACGCACACGGCCAGTCCGATGGTCCACACAGCCAGGCGGGCAAGGCGTTCGAGGACGGTCACGTGTTTGCCCTCACCTTACCGGCCAGCCACTGGCTGGCGACGATGACGATCAGCGAGAAGACCAGCAGGACCACCGCAACCGTCGACCCCAGCGTCTCGTTGCGCAGATAGAGATAGGACCGCGCGATCTGCTGGGACAGGGTCATGAACCGTTCACCGACAAGCAATGTGGGAATGACATACATGGCCAGCGCCAGCGAAAACACGAAGGCGATCCCGGCAATGATGCCCGGCACGGTGAGTGGCAGAATGATTTTCCAGAAGACGTAGAGCGGGCCGGCGCCGAGGGTCCGGGCCGCTTCCGCCAGCCTCGGGTCAAGGAGGCGGATCACCGAATAGACCGGCATGATCATGAAGGGCACGAACACGTTGACCGCGCCGAAGATAAGCCCTGTCTCGGTGAAGATCAGCCGCACCGGCTCGTCGGTGAAACCGAGCGCCATCAGTGCCTGGTTCAGGACACCGTCGCTGCGCAGCACGATTGTCCAGGCAAATGCCTTGACCACGATCCCGACCGACAGCGGCAGGATCAGGGAGACCAGGAACAGCGCCTGCAGCCAGCCCTTCGACCAGGCGAGCGCAAAGGCCGCCGGATAGCCGATCAGAAGGCAGAAAGCCGTTGTCAGAAGGGCCGACCGCAGAGTGTTCCAGATGATGTACCAGTTGAACGGATCGCCGAAAAAATCGACATAGGCGGATATGCTGAACGCCTCGGGCAGCCGGAAGCTGGCCAGCAGCAGTAAACCGAGCGGCAGCGCGTAGAGCACGGTCAGATAGCCGACACCCGGCGCGGCGAGGATCCACGTCCTGTCCTTTTGCTCGCCTGGCGTCTTCATTGTCGGTCCCCCGGGAAGATCAGCGTCTTTTCAGGGCTCCAGGCGGCCGCGTAGGTCGCGCCCTGATCCAGACGGCCGGCATGATCCGGAGACAGATCGATGGCGAGGCTTTCGCCCTGGCTGGCGGTGAAATGCGCCTGGGTGCGGGCACCGACATAGATGCGGTCCCTGAGAACCACCGGTACGGTGTTGTGGCCCTCCGGCGCACTTCCGGGCAGGTGGATCGACATGTCCTCCGGGCGCAGGGCGACCGTTACCGGAGAGCCCCTGACGAAGTGCCCCGCTGCGCGGACCTCGGAGCCGCCGACGGATATGGTCAGCTCGCCTCCGGTTTCCGCCAGCACGGTCCCCGCGAGCTGCGATGACGAGCCGATGAAATCGAGGACGAAACGCGAACCGGGAAAACGGTAGATGTCCCGCGGCGCACCGAACTGCTCGATGACACCGGCATTCATCACCGCGATCCTGTCGGACATGACCAGCGCTTCTTCCTGGTCGTGTGTGACGAAGACAGAGGTGATCCCCAGATCGCGCAGCAGCGACTTCAATTCGATCTGCATGGCCTCGCGCAGCTTCCTGTCCAGCGCGCTGAAAGGTTCATCGAGCAGCAGGATATCGGGACGCGGCGCCAGGGCACGGGCGACGGCAACCCGCTGCTGCTGCCCGCCGGAGAGCGCGGAGGGATACCTTTCGGCAATGTCCGGCAGCTTGATAAGCTCCAGGAACCGGTCGACGGTCGCCTCCACCTCAGACGTGGAACCGCCACGCGCCTTCAGGCCGAAGGCGATGTTTTCACGTACCGTCAGGTGGGGAAAGAGGGCGTAGTTCTGAAAAACCACGCCCACATTTCTCCTGTGCGGCGGCAGGCCGGAAATAACCTTGCCGCCGAGCGTAATCGTCCCCCCGTCGACCGCCAGAAGACCGGCGATCATCCGCAGCAAGGTGGTCTTGCCGCACCCGGACGGGCCAAGAAGGGACACGAATTCACCCCTTGCGATTTCCAGATCGAGGTTTTCCAGAACACGGGTGCCCTGAAAGCTTTTCGATACGGAAGCGGCGACCAGGTAACTCGGGTCGTCGAATGCGGAAACCATTCAGCTCATCCTGTTTAGCGGGCTTTCGGGGGTCAGACGGCGATCTCGCGGTCGAACCGCTCGATCCAGGCACGCCGGTTGGCGGCAACCGCACCCCAATCCGGTGAGAAGGCCTTCACGTCGGTCGGCACGCCATCTCCAGCGGCAACGCCGGTATTCGTCGGCAGGGCGAAAGTCTCCTTGATCATGGCCCCCTGGAGGTCCGGCCCGAGCATCTCGTTGATGAAAGCCGCGGCCAGCTCTTCTTCCGGCCCGCCCGTCACCCGGGCAATGCCGGACGGCATGGCGCCAACGCCTTCCTTCGGTGCGGCGAGATCGACCGGCGCGCCTTCCAGTTTGCGGGGAATCGCGATGGACGAGAACGATCCCGCCAGCAGGGACGCTTCGCCCTGCTCCAGCAAATTGAAGCTCGGCGGCATCTTGGTGTAGATCGTCAGCAGATTGGGTTTCAGTTCCGCCAGCTTCCCGAAGGCGGCATCGATGTCATACTGGGCTTCCTCAAGCGGCTTGCCGGTCGCAAGCTGGGCGGCGAAGAACAGTGTCCACAGGCCTTCCGTATTCTGAAGCGACGGGATTATCACCTTGCCCTTGTAGGCCGGGTCCCACAGCGCGCCCCAGGAGGGCACGTCGCCGACCGAACCGGTATTGAAGGCGACACCGCACCAAGGCTGCTGGTAGTTGGCCCACATTCCGTCCATATGAATGGCGTCCGGCTTGATGGCCGACATGTTGGACACCGCGCCCGGATCGAGCTTTTCGATCAGGTTTTCCTCAACCGCCTGAATGAGGACCGGATCGTCCATCATCACGACGGAAAGATAGGGCTGGTCCTTGTTCGACCGCATTTTTTCCAGGTTCACGGACGACTTCGTGCCCTCGAGAATGATCTTGCAATCATACTTCGCCTCGAAAAGCGGAAGGACAGCTTTTTCCATCCAGCCGACATGGCCACCCGCGCAACCGACGATCATCTCCTTCGACTGGGCCCGCCCGATTGCCGGCATTGCAAGGGTGCCGACTGCCGCGGCGCCAAGCTTGAGCGCATTTCTGCGTGTAATGGTATTCCTGCGAGACATATTCCAATCCTCCACGCTGGGGGAACAAAGACATGGGTGGCCATGCAAACACGGGGCCAAATGTGCACATTTTTATTTCTTATTTTAATTCAAAGTGTTAGTTACTTTCGTATGCGAAAAGACTGATTCGGAATCTTTTTGTGCACATTTTTTGGTATTTTTGTGCACAAATTGAATCCAGAGAGACGAACCGGACGTGAAACAGACCATGCGGCGCACCCCCAAATCGGCTCCCGAAATTGACGAAATGGTCTATGACCGGCTGTCCAACGCCCTGATGGAAGGCAAGCTGAGAGCGGGTACGAAGCTGGCCGAGCACAAGCTTGCGGATGCCCTGGGCGTATCGCGCGAACGCGTGCGCAAGGCCCTGCACCGGCTTGCCGCCGACCGCCGTATCGACATCATTCCGAACAGGGGCGCGCGCGTCCCCAGTCCTTCCGCGGAGGAGATCCGGGCGGTCTACCAGGCCCACAGGACGCTGGAGGCCGGTGTGCTTCTGCAGCTCGGCACGTCCCTTTCCGAAGCCATGCTCACTTCGCTGGAGCAGCATCTTCACAAGGAGCGCGACGCCGCGCGCGCAAATGACCGCGCATTGTCCGTGCGCCTTTCCGGCGAGTTTCATATTCTGCTGGTCGACGCACTCGACAACGCAGAGCTGTCGCGCTTCATCCGGGACCTGCTCAGCCGCTCGTCGATCATGGTCTCTCTTTACGAACATAGCGGGCACTCGGCCTGCGGCGTCGATGAACATGCCGCGATCGTCGAAGCCCTGCGCAAAGGAGACCCGATGTCGGCCGTCGCCCTTTCCAGGGATCACTTCACCCACGTTCAGGAACGGCTCGATTTTCCGGCAGCGGACTCCGCCCCGGTGAATTTTCAGGACATTTTCCAAAGCTGAAGGCGCCGCGGACCCGGTTATGCCGCCAATGGCATTTTCCCCGCCGCACGCTTCCCGACGACCCGGCACCGCATATGCCCTGACCATGCATTCCGTTCCTTCCGGTTTATCCCACCCAAAAAAACTGGCTGCGCGGGAAAAGATTTACCGGAGTGAAGCAATCGCGGTGCCAAGAGCCCGCCACGAGCGGGAGATCTTCCTAAGCTTTTGAAACGAAATACTTAACCGCACGGGCTCCGGCCACGCGCATAAGCCGGGCTCGCCGGATCCCGCACCTTCACATTGTATATTGTATACAATTTGGGCATAAAAGATTGATATATAGGCATTTTATATTTTGCCAAACCGCCATTTTCGACGATTATCGTCGCCAACATGAATCTGCATCCGAAAAATACGTCCGCACGGACGGTGCGTCCCGTTCGACGCCAACAGCTCCATGAAAATGTGGCCAGGCAGCTGCGCGCACTGATTCTCGAGGGCGTCCTGAGCGACGGTGACCGCATCATCGAAACTGCTTTATGCGCGCAGCTCAATGTCTCGCGGACGCCGCTTCGCGAGGCGATCAAAACGCTGATCCATGAAGGTCTGATCGAACACCGGCCAAACCGCGGCGCTCGTGTCACAAAGACGACGGCCAAGGAAATGCGGCAACTGTTCGAAGTCATCTCCGGCCTCGAGATGCTTGCAGCCGAAACCGTGGCCACCTCCATAAAACCCACGGAATTCAAGCGTTTGCAATCGCTACACGACAAGATGGCCATGCATCACGCGGCAGGTGAGCGGGATGAGTATTTTGTGCTCAATCACCAGATCCACCTGAAAATCGTCGAGCTCTCGGGCAATCCGATCCTCGTCGAAACACACGCATCGCTCATGACGCGCGCCCGTCACCTGCGCTACCAGGCCCTCGCCGGACAGGACCGCTGGATGGAAGCGATGGAGGAGCATAACGGGATCATGAAGGCGTTCGAGGCGGGCGACGCGGCACTCGCCGGGCGTCTCATGAAGCAGCACGTGCGGCGCACGGGGGAAGTGGTCGAAGCGACGTTTCCCGGCCCCTGAACGGACGCCCCGGCGCGCCTCTCGCGCATAATTGGCATAACGCTTGCTCTTCGTACTCCGTCAGAACAAAAATGGAGTACGTCATGCGTCAAATTTTTGCAGCCCTTTCCCTTGGCCTTCTGCTCGGTTCGCCGGCAATCGGCGAAACCATCGAACTGAAGGTTCTCGGCCAGCCCGGAAGCACCGGCCTGATCCAGAAGAACAAGGAACTGCCCTTCTTCGAAACCTTCGCGGCGGATACCGGCCTCGACGTGACGGTGAACTTCCAGCCGCTGGATGCGACCGGCATCAAGGACACCGAGGAACTGCGCGTCCTCAAGAGCGGCCTGTTCAACGTCATTTCCCTGCGCATGTCGCAGGTCAGCCGTGACGAACCGACGATCCTGGGCCTGGATCTCGTCGGCCTGAACCCGACCTACGACGCCGGCAAGAAGACGATGGCCGATTTCTCGGAAATCGTCGACAAGCGCCTTCAGGAAAAATTCAACACAAAGCTGCTCGGTATCTGGCCGTTCGGGCCGCAGGTCCTGTTCTGCAAGCCGGAGATCGGCAAGCTGACCGACCTCAAGGGTTACAAGGTGCGGGTCTATGACCAGAACCTTGCGAAGTTCGTGGAAAGTGTCGGCGGCATCCCGGTGCCCCTCGGCTTCTCGGAAGTCCAGCAGTCCCTTGCCCGCGGCGTCGTGGACTGCGCGATCACCGGCCCGAGCTCGGCGAATTCCGCCGCATGGCCGGAAGTCACGACCCATGTCCTGCCACTGGCCTTCCAGATCGCCCTGAACGGTTACGGCATCAACCTCGATACCTGGAACAAGTTCAGCCCGGAAGACCAGGCGAAGATCGAGGCGGCCTTCGACACATTGGTCTCCGAAATCTGGGCCTATTCGGAAGAACTGTTCGACGACGCCATGCGCTGCAATGTCGGCAAGACGCCTTGCGAATTGAACAAGCCGTATAATCTCGTCGAGGTTCCGATCTCCGAGGAAGACCTGAAAATCGTCGAAAGCGCGGTGAAGGAACTCTCCTTCCCGGCCTGGGCCGAAGTCTGCGACGCCACCAACCCGTCCTGTTCGGCGGACTGGAAAGCCACCGTCGGCACCCGCCTCGGCATGTAACAGCTGCCGGCGCGCCGAAAACGGCGCGCCGCATTCCCCTGAACAACGGGTCTTTGCGATCATGCACTTCTTCACTCGTGTGGCGAGCTGGTCCTTCGGACTGCTTCTGCTTGCCTTTTCCCTTTTCGTGACGCTGGAAACGCTCAGCCGGAAGATCTTCAACCATTCCTTCCAGGGTGCCGACGAGCTCGGGGGCTATATCCTCGCGATCTGCGGCTCGCTTGCCTTCTCCGTTGCTGTCGTCGAACGCGGACATATCCGTATCGACTTCCTCTATGACCGGATGCCGCCGCGCGTGCAGGCGGCGCTCAATATCCTCGCGACGCTGTCCCTGTTCGCCTTCGGTATCTTTTTCCTGCGCTACTGCTTTTCGGTCATCAAGGACACGCTCGACTACGGCAGCACCGCCGCCACGCCCTGGGCGACGCCGCTCATCTATCCGCAGGCCATCTGGTACGCCGCCCTGGCGATCTTTTTCATCGTGACCGCGCTGCGCACCGCGTCGGCCTTCAGGCAGCTGATTTCGGGCGATCTGGACGGCCTGAACCACGACTTCGGACCCAAGGGCGTCTCCGAGGAACTGAATGACGAACTGACGGACCTTCGGAGCAGATAGTCGGACCATGGCCGTATCAACCATTCTCATCGCATTCTTCATCATGCTGGCAGTAATGCTGGTCGGAGTACCGATCGCAGCTGTCATGGCCCTTGCGGGCATCGTCGGCGGGGTGCTCGCCTTCGGCTGGCCGCTGGTGGAAACCATGGGGGCCGTCGTCTGGGGCGTCCAGAACGAAAACCTTCTCACCGCAATTCCGCTGTTCATTCTGCTCGGCGAGCTGCTTTTGCGCAGCGGCATCGCCGACCGGATGTACGGGGCCATGTCCATGTGGCTGGGTTTCCTGCCGGGCGGGCTGCTGCACACGAATATCGGCTGCTGCGCGCTGTTTTCAGCAACCTCCGGGTCTTCCGTGGCGACAGCCGCGACGATCGGCACCGTCGCCATGCCGACCCTCGACGCGCGCGGCTACGACAAGGCCAGGGCCCTGGGCAGCCTAGCGGCCGGCGGGACGCTGGGCATCCTCATTCCCCCGAGCGTCAATCTGCTTGTCTACGGCTCCATGGCCGAACAGTCGATCGGACAGCTCTTCGTCGCCGGCATCGTCCCCGGTATCCTGCTGACCCTGTGTTTCATGGCCTACATCGGCTACACCCACCGGCACGAGCGGGGCGAAAGCGCGGACGTTATCTCCCTTGCGGACAAGGTAAAGGCCTCAACGGCCCTGCTGCCGCCCGTGATCATCTTCATGATCGTCATCGGCAGCATTTATCTGGGCATCGCGACCCCGACGGAATCCGCCGCGCTCGGTGTCACCACCGCACTGGGTTTCGTGCTGTTCCACCGCAAGCTCAGCCTTGAATTCCTCAACCGCTGCTTCATCCAGACAGCCAAGACCACGGGCATGGTCCTGCTTATCGTCACCAGCGCCTTCATCCTGAACGTGACGCTTTCCCTGACAGGCGCGGCCCAGTCGATGACCTCGTGGATCGCGTCGCTCGGCCTGTCGCCGGTCGGACTGCTTCTCGCTCTGGTGGTCTTCTATCTCGTCCTCGGCATGTTCATGGATGTGCTGTCCATGCAGGTGCTCACCATTCCGATCGCCGTGCCGGTGATCACATCGGCGGGGATCGACCCGGTATGGTTCGGCATCTTCGTCGTGCTGATGTGCGAACTGGGACTGATCACCCCGCCGGTCGGCATGAACCTTTATGTGGTCCAGGGCGTGCGGCTGGACGGCGGTCCCTTCATCGACGTGGTCAGGGGAGCCGTGCCCTATGTCGTCATCATGCTGGTCTTCACACTGCTGATGATCGCCTTCCCGAGTATTGCCCTCTGGCTGCCGAGAACAATGTTCCAATGACCGAAGTTTGGAAGAAAACGCTCAGCGAACTCGCGTCGGATCTGGCGGCGGGCTGGATCTCGTCCGTGGACCTGACCGAAGACGTGCTGTCGCGAGCCGACCGGCTCGATCCTGCGATCAACGCCCTGGTTACCCGGAACGACATGGCGCTCACTCAGGCCGCGGAAAGTGATGCCCGCCGCTCGGCAGGAGAAACCCTGGGGCCGCTGGACGGCATTCCGCTCGCGGTGAAGGACAACATCCTGACCGCGTCGATCCGCACCACGTGGGGAAGTCCGGTCTATGGCGATTTCATGCCTGCCGAGGACGAGACGCCTGTTGCCCGGCTGAAAGCGGCCGGCATGGTGATACTCGGCAAGACCAACGTTCCCGAATTCACGCTGGAAGGGTTTACCGACAATCCGCTGTTCGGACCGACGCGCAATCCTTGGGACACAACGCTGACCCCTGGCGGGTCCAGCGGCGGATCGGTCGCGGGGGTCGCCGCGGGTCTTTTCCCCGCAGCGATCGGAACCGACGGAGGCGGGTCCATCAGACGGCCCTGCGGCTATACGGGTCTTTTCGGACTGAAGCCGACGATCGGCCGACTCGCGCGGACAGTGACCCTTCCCCAGGTTCTCTTCGATATGGAAGTCGTCGGCCCGATCACCCGGGACGTCGAGAGCGCCGCGCTGCTTTTTCGCGCCATGGAAGGATACCATCACGGTGACCCGAGATCGTCTCTCCCCGACGAGCCGGGAAGGGACCTGGATCTGGGCTCCGCGCCGTCCCGCCTGAATATTCTCTACGTCGAAAAGATGGCAAACGCCCCGCTTGATCCCCTTATCGCCGACAGCAGCCGGCAGATGGCGGCAAGACTGGAGACCCTCGGCCACAGGGTAACGCCCGGCACCCTGCCGCTGAACCTTGACGATCTCAATGAACACTGGACACGCATCGGCCAGGCCGGACTGGGTTCCCTTGCAAGGCAGCTTGGCGATGGGTTCGCGAGCGCCAGTCCGAAATACCGGGAGATGGCCGATTCCAGCCGTTCCTTCGGGGCGGATGCGCTGTTTGCGCTTTTCGACCGGATCGCCCGCCTGCGCGAGGACGCGGCGCGTTTTTACCACACTTGTGACGCGGTTCTTACACCGTCGAGTGCCGCCATGCCCTGGCCCGTGGGAACGGACTATCCGTCCATGATCGACGGCCAGTCGGCCGGACCACGCGGACATGCCGTCTATACCGGCTGGGTGAACGCCATCGGGCATCCGGCGGTTAATCTGCCCGGCCCGCCGGCCCCGAACGGACTGCCCATCGGCTGCCAGCTGGTGGGCGCGCATAACCGTGACTGGCTCCTGATGAGACTGGCCCGGCAATACGAAAAAGCTTTCCCCTGGCACGACAAATGGCCGGAGATGGCACTCGATGACTGATAAAGATCCCGAGCGGACGGAAAAGAGGCTCGATGCGGCCGCGGAACTGCTCGCGGGGTGCCGCGGCAATGGCGCCACGCTAGCGCAGCTGCCCGTCTATGCCCGGCCGGAAACGGAACAGGAAGGGTACGATGTGCAGCGGCGCGTCGTGCAGTTTCTGAATGCCGCTCCGCGAAGCTGGAAGGTGTCCGCTTCGGGCCCCAGCGGACCGACCGCGGCGCCTGTCTGGGGCGGCGAAGCCCTGTCGTCACCCACCCGTGCCGGCGAAAGGCTGCTGCTGGAAACCGAGATCGCCCTCAGGCTCTGTCACGACCTGCCCTGCCGGCCATCTGTCGCCTATACGCGAAACACCATCCTGAAGGCCGTGGACGTCTTTGCCGTGGCTTTCGAACGTGTCTCATACCGGCTGACGGCTCCCGACCTGCCGTTTCCCCAACGGCTGGCGGATTGTCTGGCGAATGACGGTCTGGTCATCGGCACGGCTTTGCCAATTGCCGACCTGCGGCCCGATCCGGTGGCGCATCTGACCCTTTGCCGGAACGGGACGCCCGAGGCATTCACGCCGGTCAATATCGACCCGGTCGGCGCCCTTCTGGCCTATGCCAACCACGGCGGCGACCTGCTGGGCGGCCTGAAAAAAGGACAATGGGTGCTCACCGGTTCGATGACCGGAATGCAGAAGGTGGACAGTGCGTCGGAATGGAGCGCCGTCTGGAACGGTGTTTCCGAAGTGCGGCTCAGTTTCTGAACCTACCAAGGACAGCCGGTCACGCCAGGGCGGCAGCCATGATGCGCTCACGCGTCAGCGGCAGATCGCAGATCTGTATGCCCAGGGCCTGGAAAAGGGCGCTGCCGATTGCCGCCGCCACCGGGCCCGCCATGGCCTCGGCGCAGCCGAGCGGCGGATCCTCGGGCCTGTCGATCAGGGTGACGGCCACCTGCGGTACTTCGGAAAACCTGAGGATCGGATAATCGAGCCAGGTTTCCGTTGCGACCAGCGGGCCTGCCAGCTTCACCTCTTCCTTCAGGGTCCAGCTGACCGCCTGGAGAATTCCGCCCTCGATCTGGTTCAGGGCACCGTCCGGGTTGACGATTTCACCGCTATCCACGGCCGCGTGGATATGGGAAACCGTGACCGTTTCCTCCACTCGGATCCTGGCCAGAACCGCGGCATAGGCTCCGGTATTCTTGTATCTGCCGAAGCCGAGACCCCAGCCTTCCGCACCCGGCTCCATGTCCCGCCGCAGGGCCTCACCTTCGGCCATGACGGTTTCGATCACCTTTGCCGCTCTTGGATCGTCGAGATGCCGAAGCCGGAGGGTCACCGGGTCCTGCCCGGTCTCGGCGGCAATCTTTTCCATCAGCATCTCGATGGCGAAGATATTGAGATGCGCGCCGAGCGCCCGCAGGGACGATGTCCGGTAGGGCAAATCGTGGACCAGTTTCTTGCCGACATGAAGGTTCGGGACCCGGTAGTAAGGGATCGCATTGCGGTCCGCGCCGCCCTGCGGCAGGGGCACGTCGTTGGATCTTTGAAACGGTACCGGCTCGGCGAGACGGGTTGCCGTCACGAGGTTCGGCACACCGGCCGTGTCCGGCCGATTGCCGTGCGGCGCACTGGTGACGCATATGGAGGCCGATTGAAGCGCGCCGGTTTCGTCCACAACCGCCCTGGCGGTGGTCAGCATGCCCGGCCCGAGCGGGGCGACCCGGAATTCATCGAGACGGCTCCAGATCACCTTCACCGGTTTTCCCGGAACACGGCGCGCCAGCAGAGCCGCATCGAAGGCGGCATCGTCCGCGCCGTTGTGTCCATAACACCCGGCGCCCGACGCGTGTTCGATGCTGATGGCCTCGATATCCAGCCCCAGAACCCGGGCGACCGCGTTGCGAAGCTGAAACACGCCCTGCGAATGGGACCAGATCTTCAGCCTGCCGTCCCGCCAGACGGCCATGGCGGCGGAGGGGCCGATGGACCCGTGGCTGAGATAGGCCCGGCTGGCGGTGACTTCGACGGCATTTCCGTCCTCTTCCGGGATTTTTCCCTTCTCAAGGATTACCGTTTCAGCGCTGGCGGCGCCCGCAAGAAGCTCGCGGAGCGACGCGGCTTGAGGCAAATCCGGGACAGCCCATTCGGCACGGTTTGCCGCCCAGTCCACCGCGGCGGTCACCACAGAAAAACTCCCGGCGAGAATGCCGACAACGGAACCGTCGCGAAAGACGTCGATGATGCCCGGTCTTGCGGCCAGGGTCTTCAGATCCAGTGAGCGGAGCATTGCCCCTTGCACCGGCGGATGGAGGATCCGCCCGTGCACCATGCCTTCCGGCGCGAAATCGTGAATGAAGGGTGTCCCGAATATGCGGTTGGGCAAGTCCCTGCGCGGGAGAGGTTGCGACGACAGCGTGCGCCGTTCCGGCACCAAAAGGGCGGCATAGTCGATGACCGGGACCGCGAAATTCAAACCGGTGGCGACATCCCTGAGATCCAGATCCGTCGGCCGGCCGCCTTCCAGAATATCCCCGTCGCGCACGGACAGGCTCAGGTAATCGGCGTTCAGCTTCAGCGACGCTTCCCGCAAGACCAGCACACGGGCCGCCGACGCGGCGAACCGGAGCGCCATTCCGCCTATGGAGACCGACATGCTGCCGGCCGTGTAGCCTTCATTTGGGGTGCGCTCGGTATTTCCGGAGGTGATGACGACATCGTTCGGAGCAAGCCCCAGTTCGTCCGCCGCCATCTGCGCCAGCGCGGTCAGATTTCCCTGACCGAGTTCGACGCGGCCCGTCAGCACCTCGACGGTCCGCCCGGGTCCGAAACGGATCCAGTCGGATATGTCGGGAGCAGCCTTGAGCGGCAGGGGGATGCTGGGCGCGCTCATCGGTCTGTCGCCGCCGTCATGACCTCACCCGCGAGGCGGACAGCCCTAAGGATACGCAGATGTGCCCCGCAGCGGCAGAGGTTATCGTCCAGCGCCTCGCGGATCCGGGCGTCCGGTGCATCGGGCTCGCGATCGAGCAGCGCTTTCGCCGCCATGAGTATGCCCGGAAGACAATAGCCGCATTGCGCCGCCTGGCAGGCCAGAACGGCTTCCGCCAGCGGATGGGTCGCGCCGCCGGCGGCCAGGCATTCGACGGTCTCGATCCGTTTGCCGCGAACCGCCTCCAGCGGCAGATCGCAGGAGGTCACCGCCTTTCCCTCCACGATCACCGTGCAGGCCCCACAGGTGCCCTGCCCGCAGCCGAAGCGTGTGCCCTTCAGTCCGAGAACCTCTCTGAGGACGTGAAGCAGAGGCAGGGTGTCGTGGCCGCTGATCGTGGTCTGCCCGCCGTTGAGCGTGACTGTTATGCCTTCTGTGCTTTGCTGGTCCGCCATTCAGGTCTTTCCATCCGTTCAGAGCAACAAACGTCGCGGGTCGCCGATCAGCGTTGCGTATTCGGCAAGAAATCTGGCGGCCTCCGCGCCGTTGATGACCCGATGGTCATAGCTGAGATCGAGCGGAACGACGGGACGCGGCTGGAAGGCCTCGCCGTCCCAGACCGGCTGGATGCGGGTGCGCGTGATACCGAGAATGGCCACTTCCGGCGGGTTGACGATGGGCGTGAAGGCCGTTCCGCCGATACCGCCGAGATTGGAGATCGACATCGACGCGCCGCCCAGCGCATCGGGTGGGAGCTTGCGCCCGGCGGCTTTTGCCGCCAGCGCGGAAATGTCCTTCGCGAGTTCGAACAGACCCTTGCGGTCGGCATCGCGGACGACGGGAACCGTCAGGCCGTAGGGCGTATCGACGGCGATGCCGATGTGCACATAGTCCTTCAGATAGAGCATTGCTCCGTCCGGACTGAGCGATGCATTGAAGGTCTCGAAGCGTTTCAGGCAATGTACCAGCGCCTTCACATGGAAGGCGAGCGCCGTCAGCCTGACACCGTTTTCCGCCGCTTCCGCCTTGAGGGTCTTGCGGAACTCCTCGATCGCACCTGCATCGGCCTCGTCGTGATGGGTCACCTGCGGGATGAGCGCGTTCGCGGCGGCAAGGTTGCGGGCCGAAGTCCGGGCGAAGCGGGTCATCGGCTCTGCGCGGACTGGTCCGTAGGCGGAATGATCGACATCCCAGAAGGTGGAATGATCCGGCCCGGATACAGAAGAGAGGCCACCGCCCGGTTTCGAGCCGGAAACCGCCGCCTCGACATCCTCGCGCGCCAGCGCCCTGCGGCCGAGCGTACGGCCGAGATCCTCCAGATCGATCCCCTTGCGCCCGGCAAGGGCGCGGACTGACGGGCTTGCGGTGACCCTGGTCAAATGCCTGTCCCTACCAGCTTGCCGAAATATACTGGGTCTCCATGAATTCCAGCATGCCCTCATGGCCGCCTTCACGCCCAAGACCGGACTGCTTGGTGCCGCCGAACGGCGCCGCCGGATCGGAAACAAGCCCCCGGTTCAGGCCGACCATGCCGTAATCGAGCCTTTCGCAGACCTGCAGTCCGCGCTTCATGTCTTCGGTGAACACATAGGCCACCAGCCCGTATTCGGTGTCGTTGGCGCGGCGGATGACGTCTTCCGTGTCGGAAAAGGTCTGGAGCGCGGCGACGGGACCGAAGATCTCGTCATGCACACAATCGGCCGTTTCGGGAACATTTGTCAGAACCGTCGGCGGATAGAAGAAGCCGGGTCCGTCCGGAACCGTCCCGCCGAGCAGCAGATCCGCGCCTTTGGCGATTGCGTCCCGGACAAAGGCGGCCACCTTGTCACGCGTATCGGCGTTGACGAGCGGGCCGACATCGACATCCGGTTCGAGACCGTTGCCGAGTTTCAGCGCAGCCATGGAGGCCGTCAGTTTTTCGGCGAATTCGCCGGCCACGCTCTCGTGAACGTAGAACCGGTTCGCGGCGGTGCAGGCTTCGCCGAGATTGCGCATCTTGGCCAGCATCGCGCCTTCAACCGCCGTATCGAGATCCGCGTCGTCGAAGACAATCAGCGGTGCGTTGCCGCCCAGTTCCATCGCCGGTTTCAGCACCTGATCGGCGGCGGAATGGAGCAGCTTGCGGCCCACCTGGGTCGAACCGGTAAAGGAAACGACCCGCACGCGCGGATCGTGCAGAAGATGATCGACCAGCGCGCCGGATTTTTTCGACGGCAGAACGTTTACAAGCCCCTTGGGAACACCGGCCTCTTCCAGCAGCGGCATCAGCGCCAGCATGGTGAGAGGTGTTTCGGAGGCCGGCTTGATGATCACCGGACATCCGGCTGCAAGAGCCGGTGCGATCTTGCGCGTGCCCATGGCGGCGGGATAGTTCCAGGGCGTCACCAGAACCGCGATGCCCGCCGGCTTGTGCTGGACGATGATCCGGGCTCCCGACGCCGGCGCCCGGGTGATCAGACCGTCCGCACGCACCGCTTCCTCGGCGAACCAGCGGAAGAATTCCGCCGCATAGGCGGCCTCGCCCCGCGCATCGTTGCCCGCCTTGCCGTTTTCCAGAGTGATCAGCGTGGCGAACTCGTCCAGCCGCGCTGTCATGAGTTCCCAGCATTTGCGCAGGATTTCAGAACGCGCGCGCGGCGTGCGCGACGCCCATTCGCCAAAGGCGGCCTCGGCCGCATCGAGTGCAGCGTCCGCGTCGGCGATTTCGGCGGAGGCTACCGAAGCGAGCACTTCCTCCGTTGCCGGGTTGAGGACATCGAAACGCTCGCCGTTCGCGCCTTCCCGCCAGCTTCCATCGATGTGGAGGTCGGATAAAAACTGCCGTGCATCGACATTCAGAACAGGTTTGGTCATTGGTCTTGTCCTCAAAGTAGCTGCCGGAGGGGTTCCTCCAGCCGCCCGGCAAAGGCGTCGAGCATGGCGATCAGCACCTCGTCGTCAAGTTGCTCGCGTGTCGCCGAAAGAGATACCGTCAGGTTCGCCTGACCGCGGGCAATTGTAACCGTCGGCGCATGGGTCGCCGCAAGTTCCGCCTCCGTCAGGCGCGATGCGGTCAGGTCGTAGACAATCAGATCGGCGTGCTGTCCGTCTTCATCTTCTGAAAGGTCCAGAAGGCCGCACCGGTCGGGATCCTGGAATATCCGCGAGGGTTTGCGCGGAGCGGAAACGGAGACGGCGAGCGTCTGCAATCCGGTTGCCGACCTGAAGCTGCCGGCCGCGAATGTGGCAAGGACCAGATCCGCCGCGACCGCGCCTTGCCCGGCAAGCCAATCGCAGAATTCGTCGAAGGGCGCCGCCGGAACGCTGGCGCGTGCGAAGATGCGCTGCGACGCGGCCCCAACCTGCCCCCCGTCCGCCTGGCTGGCATGCATACCCTTGAGATGGTCGAGATCGGCGGCGCGATAAGGCTGCGGGTGACCCGCTTTCGCCAGACGGGTCAAGTCAAGTCCCTGCTCGGCCGCGAGGCGCTTCGCCTTGGGTGAGGCCAGCACCCTGCCTTCAGACGGCGGTGCCGTATCCTTCGGTTTTTCCGGAATTTGTGGGGTTGGTTTCGCAACAGTGGGGGCGACCCGCGGCGTGTCGTCCACCTTGTCCGTCGTTGCAGCCGGTGTTGCCGGAGCATCTTCAGTCGGCGCCCCGGCGGCTTTGTCCATGCTGGCGGAAATGATGGCGATCACGGCGCCGACAGGAACGTCCTCACCCTCTTTTGCACGCAGCTCGGTCACGAAGCCATCGGCCTGCGCCTCGACTTCCATGGCGGCCTTGTCGGTCTCCACTTCCATCAGGACATCACCGATCTTCACTGCGTCGCCCGGCTGCTTGCGCCAGGCAAGGAGCAACCCGGTTTCCTGGGCCATTCCAAGCGCGGGCATGATGACTTCATGGGTCATCGTCAGATCTCCCCCCGGCAGAGCCGGCGCGCCCGCTCCGCGACCTGCTCGGGCGTCGGCACGGTCAGGTCTTCAAGTGCGGGAGAGAACGGCACCGGCACATCCATCGCACCCATGCGCTGAACGGGATTATCCAGGTAATAGAAGGCCTTGTCGGCAATGCGCGCGGCGATTTCAGCCGTTACACCGAAGTTTTGGTGTCCTTCGTCGACGACGATGGCCCGGCTGGTCTTCTTCGCCGACCCGACGATCGTGTCCTCGTCGAGCGGAACGATGGTGCGCGGGTCGATGACTTCCGCCGAAATGCCGTCCGCCGCCAGAAGGTCCGCCGCCTTGCGGCAGACCTGAACCATGGAGGAGGTGCCCACCAGCGTGACGTCCTTGCCCTGGCGCAGAATTTCCGCCTTGCCGAACGGCAGCAGATATTCCTCTTCCGGGACGGGCGCCTTGTCGTTGTACATGAGTTTGTCTTCGAAGATCACAACCGGATTGTCATCGCGGATCGCGGTCTTCAACAGACCCTTGGCCTCATAGGCCGATGAGGGCAGCGCCACCTTGAGGCCCGGTATGTGGGCGACAAGCGCATGCAGGGACTGCGAGTGCTGGGCCGCCGAGCGCCGGGTCGCGCCCAGATTGGTGCGCAGGACCAGCGGCACCTTCAGCTTGCCGCCGGACATGTAGTGGGTCTTGGCGGCCTGATTGCAGAGCTGGTCCATCACCAGGAAAATGAAATCTCCGAACATGAGATCGACGATCGGCCTCGACCCGGTCATGGCCGCACCGACAGCCATCCCCATGAAACCGGGCTCCGAAATCGGCGTGTCGATGATGCGCTCCGTTCCGAATTCCTCCACCAGACCCGACAGCACCTTGAACGGGGTCCCGGCTTCCGCCACATCCTCGCCGATCAGGAAAATCGCCGGGTCGCGGCGCATTTCTTCCGCGATCGCTTCATTGACCGCCCTGGAAAGAGTTATTTCGCGCATTCAGGCCCCCTCGGCGAAAACATGCATGTCGACTTCGCGGACATCGGGATAGGGCGCTTCGAGCGCGTACTGCACGGCAGCCTCGGCATCCGCCCGCACCTCGTTGTCCATGGAAACGAGCTCGTCCGGCGTGACGATCTTCTGACCGATCAGCCACTTGCCGAAATTCACGATGGGATCGCGGTGCTTTTTCCAGTCGGCTTCCTCGTCTTTCGTCCGGTAGTAGTCGCGGTTGATGTCGCCGACATGGTGGCCGTGATACCTGTAGGTTTCGAGTTCCACGAAGAACGGTCCCTCGCCCTTGCGGCACCGCGCGACCAGCGTTTGTGCCAGATCGTTCACGGCCAGCACATCCTGACCGTCCACGGTGAAGGAATCGATGCCGAATGCTTCGGCGCGCGCCGTCAGCGACCCGGCGGCGATTTCCGCCGTCTTGGTATATTCGCTGTAACCGTTGTTTTCACAGGCATAGATGATCGGCAGTTTCCAGAGCGCGGCCATGTTCATGACCTCGTACCAGACGCCCTGCGCCGTGGCGCCATCGCCGAAAAAGCAGACCGTCACATGGCCGGTGCCCTGCCGTTTCGCGGTCAGGGCCGATCCGGTGGCAATGCCCATGGAACCGCCGACAATGGCGTTCGCGCCAAGATTGCCGTTTGCCTGATCGGCGATATGCATGGATCCTCCCTTGCCGCGGCAATAGCCTTCGGCCTTGCCCAGAAGCTCGCAGAACATCTGCCGGAACTCCGCACCCTTGGCGACACAATGTCCATGACCGCGATGGGTGGAGGTGATCTTGTCGTCGGAGGTGAGCGCCTCGCATATGCCGACCGCAACCGCTTCCTGGCCGGAATACATGTGGGTCAGTCCCGGCATCTTCGCCGACAGATAGAGCTGGTTGGCGTTGTCCTCGAACGCGCGGATCCGCGCCATCTGGCGGTACATGCGCAGATAGGCCTCCGTATTGGCCTTAGACTTTCTGGCTGCCATTTGAAACTCCTGCGAAGGGACCCGGCCGGCGAAAGGCGCGCCGGACCGGGCAATTCGGACGTCGGTCAGTAGCGGTTGGCGATAGGAAGTTCTTCCGCCGGGAACAGCGAGATCACTTCACAGCCGGTATCCGTGACAACCACTTCTTCCTCGATCCGGGCCGCTGAATACCCATCGGCCGCCGGACAATAGGTCTCGAGCGCGAAAACCATGCCCGTCTTGATCTCCATCGGATTGTCGAGCGACACCGCGCGGGAGATGATCGGGCGTTCGTGCAGCGCCAGCCCGAGTCCATGGCCGAATTGCAGGCCGAATGCCGCCAGCTCATTGGGAAAGCCCAGGCTTTCCGCCGTCGGCCAGACTTCCGCCACCTTGTCGGTGGAGACACCGGGTTTGATGCGCTCGATGGAGGCGTCGAGCCATTCGCGGCATTTCACATAGGCGTCATTCTGCGCGGGCGTAGCCCGGCCGATGTTGAACGTGCGGTAGTAGCAGGTCCGGTAGCCCTGATAGGACTGGAGGATGTCGAAGAAGGCCTGATCGCCCGGCCGGAAGTACCGGTCGGTGAAATTATGCGGGTGCGGGTTGCAGCGCTCGCCCGAGATGGCATTGATGGCTTCCACGTCGTCGGAGCCCATTTCGTAGAGCATCTTGTTGGACATCGCGACGATGTCGTTTTCGCGAATACCCGGTTTCAGTTCCTCGTAGATCATGTGATAGACGCCATCGACCATCGCGGCCGCCTGGGTGAGCAACTGGATCTCGTCGGTATTCTTGATCTCGCGCGCCGACAGCATGATCTGCTGGCCGTCCACCACATTGATGCCGGCTTCCTGCAGGGCGAAGAACATCGCCGTTTCGGCATAGTCGACGCCGACCGGCATGCCCGACATGCCGGCGTCGCGGATGAGGCCGGCGATCTCCTCGGCATAGAGTTTCATCAGGCCGAAGCTTGGCGGAATGGTGCCGCGCATGCCGACAACGCCTGCCCGGCAATGTTCCGGATTGAGCCAGTCGGCATATTTCTTGTGGTGAACGGCGGCCGATCCGAAGTCCCAGACATATGGCTCGTCGTCGCCTGTGAGGAGACAAAAGCGACACATCTTGTCCCGTTCCCACTCGCCGATCTTGGTACCGGAAATGTAGCGGATATTGTTGACGTCGAAGAGCAGGAGCGAGCCGCACTCGCTCTTCTTGAGCGCATCCTTCGCCCGGCTCAGCCGATAGCGGCGCAAGCGGTCATGATCGACGCGGCGCTCGAAATCGACCGCCGTGTGCCCCCAGGCCGGCAGTCTGCCCTCCCAGCGCCAGTTCGGATCCATGTCGCCCGGCTGCAGTATCCGGGGGGTCAGGGCCTGGTTCATTGTCTTTTCTCCTCATCGTGGAACGCGGTGCCGGTCTTTCCGGCGCGCTCCTTGTTCCTCAGTCCGCATTCAAGGAATGCGCAATCGATTGCATATGCGGGCGAAACGCGTTTCCTTGATCCGCACCAGATCCGTGTTAGCCGCGACTGACCAGGAGGGCCCCGCCGAGAACCATCGCCAGTCCCAGCAGCCGCCAGACAGAGACAGTCCGCACATCGAGGCCGAAAGCTCCGAAATGGTCGGCCAGCATCGAGCCGATGAGCTGACCGGCGACGATGCACACGAAAAACACCATGGCCCCGGTCACCGGCGCCACAACCGGACCCGAGGCGACGAAAACCGCGCCGGCGACGCCGGACAGATAGACCCACCAGGGCACAGTGGCCAACGACTTGCGCGAGATGTCTCCCCATCCGGAGAAGACAATGAAAGCAAGGATGCTTGCCAGAGCCACCGCGATGGAAATCGTGGCCGCGCCATAGGCACTGCCCACGGCGCGCCCGAGGATGGAATTAAGCGGCGGCTGCGTTGACAGCATCATTCCAATGACCACCGTCGCAAGCATGTAGGGAACCATCTGCATCGTTTTCAGGCCTCTGCCATCCGCTCATTGCGCAGCGCGGCAAGGTGCGGATATTTTTCCGTTAGAAGAGAGCCATGGTAGTAGGTCTCCGGGAAAGGCTCCGTCAACCTGATCCGCTCCAGCCACGCACCGATAGCCGGATAGTCCTGCCAAATTCCTCCCAGATTGATGTCGTCCATGCGCACGATAACCGGCATGATCGCAACGTCCGCCAGGGAGATGTCCTCACCCAGGATCCACGGCCCGCCGCTTTCCTCCAGCCAGCGCGCCATGCGCTCCACGCCGCGCGTCAGCCGGCCAAGCGCCTCGTCCATGTCCTGCTTCGGAAAACCGGTGCGGCCCATTTTCATCAGGAACTCCCTGCGCAGCGGCTTGCTGTCGCAAAGCGCCTGAAAGTCCACCTCGCTCATCGCCTGGAAATGGGGCAGGAAGGCCAGATTGTAGGACGGCACCCGGATCGCCGGTGTCGGCACCTCGTCGATAAAGCGCATAATGGCCCGCAGTTTGGCCGTTTCGCGCGGGTCCTCGGGCCGCATGCGCGCGGTTCCGGGCAATATGTCTTCCAGGTATTCTAGGATCACCGCGCTGTCGATGACGGGTGTTCCATCGTGAACCAGAGCCGGCACGACGCCGTTGGGATTGATTGCCAGATATTCCGGCTTCAGCTGGTCGCCGGAAAAAAGATCCAGCTTGTGTTCCTCAAAGGCGATGCCCTTGGCATGCAGCGCATAGCGCACCCGTTGAGAGCAGGTCGATTGCGGCGCATTGTGAAGCACGAAAGAACTCATGATCCTCAATCCCAGTTCAGGATGCGCGGCAGCTTCCTGAGGCGCGCGAGCGTACCGACGATGCCAAGCGGGAAGAACATCAGGCAGAGCATCATGATGAGACCGGTTGCCAGGATGTTGATTTCCGAAGCCCCCAGGGTCGCGACGAAGAACTCGTTGAAGGACACCAGGAGCACGGCGCCGACCACCGGCCCGGCGATGGTTCCCTTGCCACCGAGAATGCAGATCAGCACCATGTTCACCGAGACCAGGATGATCAGGAAGATATTCGGCCGGATATAGGTCAGGTATTCGCCCCAGACCGCGCCGGCCATGCCGACGAAGAACGCCGAGATGGCAAAGGCGAGCGTCTTGTAGAACCGGGTGTTGATGCCCGCGCTTTCCGCCTTTATCTCGTCCTTGGAGATGGCCCGCAGGCCCAGTCCGAACTTGGAGTGCTTGATGCGGTAGGCGGCCCAGACCGAGAAGGCGGCCATGAGGACGAAGGCATAATAGTAGGGCAGCTTGGCCCACTGCACGGGAAGGTCGTTCGCCTTCAGGGACACGCCGGCAGCCCCGCCGACGAAATCCCAGTTTTCGAACAGGATGCGGAAGATCATCACCAGCGCCAGCGAGGAGATGATGAACGACGGACCGCGCACCCGAAGGGTGATCTGGCCGACGAGATAGCCGAGCAGACCGGCGACGAGACCGGCGAACGGCGCCAGGACGATCGTCGAGATGCCGTAGCGGGCGAAGATCATGCCGGCGAAATATCCGCCGACCGCGAAGAACACATTGTGCCCCAGCGAGATGTAGCCGGTGAAGCCGCCCAGAATATTCCAGCCCGAGGCCATCACCACATAGCTGGCCGTGAACAGCACAAGATGGATCAGATAATTGTAGTTGCCGGTAAATTGCAGGGCGGGCAACAGCAGGAGCAGCGCCAGGACGAGGGCGGGGAACCAGTAGGCCCGCTCCTTCGAAACGTCCTGGACGAGGCCGGCGTTATAGGCTTTGCGTGCCACGAGCACGTCATTGGTATCAAGGCTAGCCACTATGCCAACTCCGGTTTTTCGCCAAAGATCCCCTGGGGCCTGACAAGAAGCACCACGAACAGGGCGACAAAGAATGTCAGGGTGGACCAGGTGGCGCCGAAATAGGCGCCGATGAAGGCGGCAACGACGGCCAGGATGAACGAGGCCAGGACGGTGCCGAAAATCGAGCCCATGCCGCCAAGCACCACGAGGGACATCAGGACGGCGATCCACTCCCAGTGTTTTGCCGGAAAGAACGAGAACACGAAGGACACCAGCGATCCCGCCGCGCCGGCAAGGCCGATCCCGATCGCGAAACTCACAAGCCCGACGAAATTGACGTTCACGCCGAGCAGTTCGGCCGCCTCCCGGTTCTGGGTGGTGGCGCGGATCGCATAGCCGAAGCGGGAGTATTTCAGAAACAGGGCCAGCGCGGAAATGATCGCGAGGGAAACAATGCCGGCATAGAGCTGTCCCTTGGGGATGAAGATGTCGCCGATAAAGAACGCGTCGGTGGCATAGTCCGGCGAAGTGACGCGCTGGGTGTTGGTGAAGGCCGTCCCCAGGGCACCCTCGATCACCATCGCCAGGGCGAAGGTCAGGAGCACGGTCATTTCGGAGTATTTCGCGGATCTGGCCTCGCGTTCGAAGACCAGCTTGTAGAGGATCACACCGGTTGCCGCGAGGATGACGGCGGCAATCGGAAGCGTGAGAAGCGGATCGAGGCCGTAGAGGCGGGCCGCCCAGTAGGCGACATAGGCCCCCGCCATGATCAGCACCGGATGTGCCAGGTTGACGATGCGCATGACACCGAAAACCAGGCTCAGCCCGGAGCCCATCAGGGCATAGACCCCGCCGAGTGCCATCCCGAGTATAAGTATTTGAATGACCTCAGCCATTACGCCGCCTTCTTTCCACCAAGATAGAGTTCCTGGATCCTCGGATCCGTCAGCACCTCCGCCGCGGGCCCTTCGAACAGGGTCCGGCCAAGGTCGAGCACCACGCCCCAGTCGGCGTGCTTCAATCCCATCAGCGCGTTCTGCTCAACAAGCAGGATGGTGATCCCCTCATCGGCCATCAGCCGCATGATGGAAAAGACTTCCTTGACGATCTTCGGGGCGAGCCCGAGAGACGGCTCGTCGAGCATGACGATTTCCGGCTTGAGGATCAGGGTGCGTGCCATCGCAAGGGTCTGCTGCTGGCCGCCCGACATCGTACCGGCGTGCTGGTCGCGCCGTTCGCCCAGGATCGGAAAGCGCTCCTCGATTTCGTCGATCCGCTTTTCCAGCTTCGACTTGTCGGCCAGCGAGAAGCCGCCCATGCGCAGGTTTTCCCGAACGGTCATCTTGGGAAACAGCGCCCGTTCCTGCGGGACGAAGCATATGCCCCGGCGCAGAATCTGATCCGGCCGCTTGCCCTTAAGGCTCTCGCCCTTGAAGGTCACGCTGCCCTGACGGATCTTCAGCATGCCGACAATGGTCTTCAACAGCGTGGATTTGCCGGCGCCGTTCGGGCCGATGATGCAGTGAACCTTGCCCGGCTGAACCGACAGGTTGGCGCCGTCCAGGATGGCGGGGCCGTCGCCGTAACCGGCAACCACATTGGAAACTTCCAGAAGTCCGCTCATGCAGCCTCCTCAAGCGCGCCGCCCAGATAGGCGTCCAGCACATCCGGATTTTCGCGGACCTCGTCGGGCGTGCCATCGGCAATCACCCGTCCATGTGCCATGACGACAACCCGGTGGGACAATCGCATGATCAGGTCCATGTTGTGTTCGACGATAAGCACCGTCAGCCCCTGCTCGTTGAGCTTGCGGATATGGCCGATGATTTCCTCCAGCAGCGTCGGATTGACACCGCCGGCCGGTTCATCGAGCAGGATGATCTTCGGGTCGCTCATCAGGAGCGCCGCCAGGTCCATCAGCTTTTTCTGGCCGTAACTCAGGTTGGAGCCGTCTTCGTTGGCGATGCGCGTGATGCCGAGGAATTCGAGGATGCCGAAGGCCTTGTCGATCTCCTCCGCGCTCATCGCCGGCCGGAAGAGATCCCTCCAACCGTGGATCTTCGACTGGCAGATAACGTTTTCAAGCACCGTCATGTCAGCGAGATTGCGCGAGATCTGGAAGGTCCGCGACAGGCCCGCGGCCGTGACCTGGTAGGGGCGAAGGGTGTCGATGCGCCTGCCATCCAGGCGGATTTCCCCGGCCGAGGGCGCCATCGTGCGGCTGATGCAGTTGAAAGCGGTCGTCTTGCCCGCCCCGTTCGGCCCGATCAGCGCGGTGATCTTGCCACGCTCGGCGACAAACGAGCATTTGTCGACCGCCTGAATACCGCCGAAGTGTTTGCTCAGGCTCCTGACCTCAAGCATATGCGCTCCTCCGCTCAAAATTCGTCCTGATCAACGGATGACCGGTCGGAACCGACGGTCATCCGGAGTTGATCGGTACAAAGTGACCGGGCGCGTTGCCGTGCCCGGCCGTTTTCAGCTTATCAGAATCCCTGCTTGGGATAGGTCATCTTGGAGACCCCGTCGAATTCGTCCGTCGGATAGACGAACTGCAATTCGCCGTCGTTCCACTGGGCGACGAGGAACGGCTTGTTGACCGGCAGGCCGACGTCGTCCCAGGCGAAACGGCCCAGGATCGTGCGTACCGGATTGTCGGCTGTGCGTTCGGACAGCCATTTGCCCATGGCGGCATTGTCAGTCGAACCGGCGCCGATGATGGCCTGTTCGATCCCCTGGCAGACCGCGAACGGAATCGCCGCATCTTCATCCGGCGCCGCGTCGTATTCCTCCTGGAACGCGGCGACAAAATCGGCGTTGGTGAACTCTTCGCCGGCAAGGGTGCCCTTGTAGGGAGCCGCAGGATGCCAGGACGTGTGCATCAGGATGCTGTCGGACGCGCCCTGGGTGCCTTCATAGAATTCCGCCTGGGTGCCCTGGCTGTAGTAGACCATCTTGGGTTCCGCCCGCACGGTCTTCAGCGCACGCGTAATCTGCACCGCTTCTTCCGCGGACGCGGTCAAGGCGATAATAAGCTCGGCGTTGGAGCGCTTGATGGAGTTGGCAAGGTTCAGCCAGTCGTTGAAGCCTTCCTCGGGCCACTTTTCCGAAAAGACGACCTCGATGCCCGCATCGGCGAGATAACCGGGAGCCAGATCGGCCACGACACTGCCGTCAGCCGGGTCCATGACCTTCTGGCCCAGGAAACCGGCCTCCACGGCATTGGCGAAGAAGTCATCGGCCGCCACGACCGCGGCGGTCTTCGGACGCTCGCCTTCCGGAATCAGGTCCTCGATCAACCCTTTCAGGGAACTGCCGACATATTCGGCGGCATTCGGCTGAAAATAGAACAGGTTGTCGTGTCCCTGCTTGTAGATGCGCAGCGCGCCGCCGGCCGGAACCGGATGCACGTAACCGTATTTCGCCAGGATGTTCGCGACCGGAAAAGTCAGGCGCGACGAGAACGTGCCGAAGACGGCGTTGACATTGTCGACATTGATGAACCGCTCATACTGGCTGATGGCGGTGGCCGGATCGGAACGGTTGTCCGAGGTGATCAGTTCGATCTTCTCGCCGCCGATGCCACCCCTGTCGTTCAGCATCTTCACGCACAGATCGTAGCCCTGCTTGTGCTTGGCTCCGGCGATTGAAAACGCGCCGGTCAGCGGCAGGGACGCCCCGATCTTGATGTCCGCGTGAGCGGCCGTCGCCATGGCGCAGACGGCAACCGTCGTGGTGAGTAGTGTAAGAAGCTTCATTGCTATTCCTCCCTGTTTTCGGAACTAAAGGCCCTCTTTCCTCGTTCCAGGACGCCGTTCTGGTTTTTCTTGGCGCCGTAAATCCGCTCGGCCGCGGTTATTCCGCGGCCTGCGGCAATTCCAGACCTGTCGGGTATGGGGTGTCTTCGCTCTTGAGTTCCAGGCCGGCGGCCAGGGCAACTGTTTCAAGAAGCGCCGAGAAATCCTTTTGCAGGTAAGCGTCGGGATCCTCCTTCAGCGTAGCGGCGCCGAAATGAGCCTGCAACGCTTCGCGGGTTGCCGCCGTCACCGGCATCGGCACGCCCAGATTGCGTGCCGCCCCGAGACCCAGATCCAGGTCCTTGCGCAGCAGCTCCGGTGTGAAGGTGGTCGTCCAGTCGAGATTCACGAAGGCGTTGGTCTTGTAGCGCGTGAAGATCGAGCCCATGACCGAGTTGTTCATGAAATCCAGGAAAGCGGCTCTCGGCACGCCTGCCTTTTCGGCCAGAACCGTGATTTCAGCCAGGTTTTGCGTAACAACGCCCAGAAAGACGTTATGGGCGATCTTGCAGAAGCGAGCGAGCTCGCCCTCGCCGACATAGGACGCGCCATTGGCGGCGATCGCGGAAATGACCGGCTCCACCTTGTCGAAGGCCGCCTTCGGACCGGAGGCCACGGCGCTCAGTTTGCCCGACTTGACGCATTTGCCGTTGCCACTGACGGGCGAGGCAATCAGCTCGGCGCCGCGCTCGGCAAGGCGGGTGCGGATATCCGCCGACTGTTCGCTGGAAATCGAGGAGCAATCGAGGAAGATCTTCGGTGTTCCATCCCCTGACAGAACCCCGTTTTCGCCGAAATAGACCTGTTCGACGTCCTTGCCGGTGGACACCATGGTTCCGAGAATGTCGACACCCGCCAGGTCGCGCGGCGTATCGACCAGCGTTGCGCCCTTCGCGGCAAGCGGTTCGGCTTTCGACCGGGTCCGGTTCCAGACATAGGTATCGAAGCCCGCATCGACGAGCCGTTCGGCCATGGGATACCCCATACGCCCCATTCCGACCCATCCAATCTTAAGGCTGCTCATAGTTTACCTCCACTTATAATTCTTTTCGCAGTCCGAGCCCGTCCAGCGGGCAAGAATTCAGACTGATGAGTCCCGTATCCAGACGATTTACGTGCGAACGTTTGCACCCTTGATCGGATTGAAAACCCGACGACGCGCTTCCGCTTCCTTGGCACTGCCACGCAGTCATGCCTCGGGTTCGTCGGTCGTCACGCAGGCCTCAACCTCCCTTTCCGGTCTGATCAGTCTGACCGGCTTGAAATGTCGCGCTTGTCGCCTCTCCACTTTTGGGGAAGAAATCACGCAATCGATTGCACAAATACTAAGGACGGTTTTGAGAACCTGTCAATCCCTTTTTGCAAACGATTGCGAAAAACCGCCGCCGCCCCTAAAACTGATAAGATCGAAACGGACGAGAATGGACGCATGAACAAACCGGTTACGCTAAAGGACATCGCGCGAGAAACCGGCGTCCATGTCTCGACGGTTTCGCGGGCGCTCGATCCCAATGCCCGGACGTCCCTGACCCGTGAGGTGGTGGAGAGAATCCGCTCCACGGCGGAGCGCATGGGCTACCGCCCGAACCGACTGGCCTCCAGCCTGCGCACAAAGCGCACCATGTCCATCGGTCTCATGATTCCGGATATCGAGAACACGCTGTTTCCGCCAATCGTGCGCGGTGCGGAAAGCGTTCTTGAGCCCGCCGGATACACGTCCATCATCGTCAACACGGACAGCGACCGGAAGCGGGAAGCCAAACTGGTCGATGTGCTGCTGGAACGCGGGGTGGACGGCATCATCCACGCCGCTCCCTATCTCAGCGATCCACGCATGATCGAGGTGGCGCGCCGTGGCCTGCCGATGGTGACGGTCAACCGCCAGATCGAAAACAGCGAAATCCCGTCCGTGGTCAATGACGATCCGGGCGGAATTGCGATGATGCTGCGGTATCTTCATGAGCATGGCCACCGCCACATCGCCCATATCGCCGGGCCGAAAAACCTCTCGACAGGCCGGGCACGCATCGAGGCTTTCAAGGCAACCGCAAAGGAACTTCACCTCGATCTTCCCGACGAGGCGCTTGTGGTTTCGAACTATTTCGACGAGCAGGAGGGACGGCGCTGTACCCGGCAACTGCTGGAATCCGGCACTGAGTTCACAGCCATCTTGTGCGCCAACGACCGCCTGGCGCTCGGCGCGTTCGACGCGCTGCGCCAGCACGGCCTGTCGTGTCCCGACGACATCTCCGTCACCGGCTATAACGGCATTCCGTTTCTGGATCTCATCCCGCCGGGACTGACGACGATCCAGATCCCCCAGTTCGATATCGGCCGCATCGGCGCGGAGCTACTCATCAAGATGATGACCGATCCGGACGCCACGATCCCCAGAACCACGATCCTGCCGGTCAAGCTCGTCGAACGCGGCAGCGTGAAACGCATCGACCCGGCCTGAAAAGAAAGAATTCCCAGATATCCCGGCCGATGGGCAGTCGCTCCTTGCAGCGATCGGTCCGCGGTCCTTATAGCGATTGACCTTTTTGCAATCGATTGCATAATCACGGAAATTACCTGCAATCGATTGCACAAAGTTTCAGGCGCAATTGTCATGATTGCGTATATCCAGGGGGACCGCATGACCGATGTAACCACCAGCGCGGAAATCATTGCGATCGAAGAGCATTTCATGCACGACGCACTCGCCCGGCATCTGGCTTCGGCGGCCGATCCGGCGTCTGCGCTTGGCAGGAAGCTCTTCGATTTCGCAGGCGTGCGCATCGAGGAAATGGATGCTGCAGGCATCGACATGCAGGTGCTGTCGCACCAGTCACCGGGCAGTCAGCGTCTCACCGGCGATACCGCCGTGGAAGCCTGCCGGGCAGTCAACGACGCGCTCGCGGCAATCATTCGGAAGACGCCGGACCGGTTCGCCGGATTTGCAATGATCCCCAGCTCCGTTCCGGAGGCCGCGGCCGACGAACTTCAGCGCGCCGTCGAGGAACTTGGCCTGAAAGGCGCGATGATCCACGGAAAGAGCTGCGGCGAATTTGTCGACGCGGCGGAATTCTGGCCGATCTATGCCCGGGCGGAAGCGCTCGACGTGCCGATCTATCTGCATCCGGCCCACCCGGACAAGGCGGTGATCGAAAGCTGCTACGCGCCGTATGACCAAAGCCACCCGGCCCTGACCGGTCCTGCGTGGGGTTTTGGCGTGGAGGCCGGGACCCATGCCATCCGGCTTATCCTGAGCGGCGTCTTCGACCGCCATCCGGGCCTCAAGATCATCCTGGGGCATATGGGCGAGGCCCTGCCGTTCTGGCTTCCCCGGATCGATGAGTCGCTCGCGCGGCCCGGCAACGCAGCGGTGCGCTTTGCCGAGATCTTCAAAAACAACTTCTTCGTGACGACCAGCGGCTTTTTCTCCGATGCGGCGCTCCGCTGCTGTCTGGAATGCCTCAACCCGGATCACATTCTCTTTGCTGTCGACTGGCCCTATGCGGACAATCGGTCCGGCGTTGACTGGCTGCGGTCCCATCCGATGGACCATGACTTGAAAAAGGCCATCTTTTCCTTGAATGCCCGCGTATTGCTCAAGCTGTGATACCTGATACCAAAGAGCGTTCATTATGAGGGATAAATCAAACTCGAACGTCACCCAAAGACCAGGTCAGGCAGGAACAGCACGATACCGGGCAGGAACACAAGAAGGAGGACAACGAGCGCGACAGCGGCCAGCAGGCCCTTCGACTCGCGGGTATATTCACCGATCGGGCATTTGAGGATCGAGCATACGGCATACATCGCCGCGCCTACGGGTGGAGTGAAATTGCCGATGGTGGCGGCGATGATGAAAACGATGCCGAAATGCACGGGATCGCCACCGAGTTGGCGGATGACCGGCAGAAATATCGGCGTCAGCATGATGATCAACACCGTGGCGTCGATGAAAAAGCCGATCACCAGCACGAAAACCGCAACGAGGATCATCGCGGCGTAGGGGTTTTCCGTCACGCCGAGTATCCAGCCCGAGACGACTTCCGGCACCCGCTCGAACACGAGGCCGTAGCTGAAGATCACCGACAAGGCGATCAGGAACATCACGGCGCCGACATCCGTCAGGCTGCCTTCCAGGGCCTCGATAAATCCCTTCGCCTTCATTTCACGATAGACCAGAACCCCGATGAAGATCGCGTAGAGCACGGCAAACGCGCCGATTTCCGACGGTGTGAAGACGCCCATCCTCAGGCCGAACAGAAGGAATACCGGGAACAGCAGCGCCCAGATGCCGCCCTTGAAGGCGCGGGCGGTTTCCTTGAGGCTCGGGCGCACCTTGCGTTCGGGTTCATAGCCGCGGCTGCGGGCCGTGAGCCAGACGGCCAGGGACAAGGCCAGCCAGAGGAGCAGCGCCGGCAGCACGCCGCCGGCGAACAGCCGCCCGATGGACACCTGACCGATCGTGCCAAAGAGGATCATGCCGATCCCGGGCGGGATGATCGGTGTGAGAACCGCACCGTAGGAGAGAACACCCGCGGTAAATCCGCGGGTGAAGCCGCGCCGGACCATGTCCTCTCCCAGCATCCGCGACTGCATCGAGGCATCGGCGATTGCCGATCCGGAGACGCCGCCCATCAGTGCCGACAGGGCTATGGAGACCTGCGCAAGGCCGCCGCGCAACCGGCCGGTCATGACCGAGGCCAGTTCCAGGAGGCGCTTCGTGATGCCCGAGCGGTTCATGAAATTGCCCGCAAGGATGAACAGCGGAACCGCCAGAAGTGAAAAATTCTGGGTTTGCGAAACCGTGATCTGCGCCGGGATCGTGAACGGAAGTTCGGGATGCTGGGCGAAAAACAGAACGCCGGAAATGCCAATGGCAAAGGCGACCGGCATGCGCATAAGCAGGAAGACGACAAAGGCGATGGCAACGATCAACATGATGTCAGACCGCGCCGCACCGGGTCGTCCCGCGCAGGCGATCCTCCTTGAGGGCCGACATGGCCTTCAGGATCGTCGTGAGCAGAAGCAGCGCTCCTCCGACCGCGATGCTCATCGTCACCCAGGAGTAGCTCACGCCAGGGATTCCCTGAAAGCTCCGTGCGCGGCTGACCCAGGAGAGCCATATTCCGGCATAGATCAGGTAGACGAGAAAGGCGGAGATGACCGCATAATTCAGGTAGTCCAGGGCGCGGTTCGCCCTGTGCGAAAGGTGTTTCCCCCACACATCGATGGACATGAGGGCGTTCCTGCGCCAGGCGATATCGGCGCACAGAAAACAGGCCCAGGCAAAGAAGCAGGTGGAAAGATCAATGGTCCAGTTGAGCGGGTGATGCAGCATGCGCGCCACACCACCCGTGAAAATAAGCAGAACCATCAACATCAGAAACACGCCGGCCAGAACGGCTTCAAGCCGTGTTAGCACCGAATATGCTGTCCGTGCCCTGACCATTGCCGCCGGCTCCGTGTCTGGTTCCAACCGTTGTTACTGCTGCATTTCAGACTGCAACTGTTTTTTCGCCTCGACAATGCCAAGCGCTTCATACGCGGCCTCGCCGGCTTGCCGGAAAGCCTCCATGTCCACGTCCTCGACAATTGTCATGCCGGCTTCGATCAGCTTCTGCCTGGCGGCTTCCGTCGCCTGGCGAATGACTTCGGAGGTTTCCTGTCCAGCCGTCCTGCATTCCTCGACCAGAGCTGTCTGATACTCGACGGGCAGCGAATTGAACCACTTCGAACTCACAACCTGAAAATTCACCAGCAGAATGTGCTTGGTTTCATTGGCGATTTTAAGCACTTCGTTCAAATTGGCGGCGGTGATGTTCGGATAGACAAGCTCGGCGCCGTCGATGGCACGCTGCTGCAGGCCCGGATAGACATCGCCGAAATTCATTGCTGTCGGTTCCGCTCCCAGCGCGCGGATGGATTCCTGCCAGATCGGCGCCGGCGGGGTGCGGATGCGCAATCCCTCCAGATCCGCCGGCTCGCGGATTTCCTTGTTGGTGTAGAAGTTGCGGAACCCCTGCACCCAGTCGAAGCAGACAACCTTGAGACCGTGTTCGTCGGCAAGCTCCTGCTGCCATTTCTTCATGGTGGGCAGGTCGGCGAGCGCATAGGCTTCCTCGATCGTGGATACGAAATAGGGGCCATTTACCACCGCGATGCCCGGCACGTAATTGCCGAGGCGCGCCGCGTCTGTATTCTGACCGATATTGGCGCCCTGGCGGATCTGCTCGATGATGTCTTCCTCCACTCCGAGCTGGGAGGAGTGGAAAACGTCCATCTTCAATCCGCCACCGGTGCGTTCCTCAACGCGTTCCGACCAGTCGGTGAACCCCTTGTGAAACGGTTCGTTCGGTCCGAGCACGTGGTTGAACCGCAGCGTGTATGTTTCCTGTGCCTGCGCCGTGCCGGCCGCCAGCGTGCAACCTGCAAGCAGCGCGGCTGCGCCTATCTTCAATACTCTCCCATAACCTGTCATTTCATCCTCCCAATGATGCCATGGTCAATTCGTGGGTCAGGGCGTGCCCGTCCCTTCAGGGAACGGTACGCCATAGGCTTCCGCGAGATCGCGGAACGCCAGTTCGGTCTTCGGGTCGATGGGGATTCCCTCGCGGTCGCGCCGCGCGGCTTCGGCCCATTCGCGGTCGCCCGGGGCCAGGACGGTCTCGCCCGCCGCTGTCGGCGAGTTGCGCAGGGAATGCAGGTAGCGGCGCATGCCGTTCTTGAACTCGGCCGGATCGAGAAATGCGGCCGGATCAATCGCCATAACGAAGGCGCCCATGTAGCGCGGTGTGGACATGTCCTCCCCCTCCATGGGCAGGATTTCCGAACTCAGCTTCATGCCGGTGAGAACGGCGCTGAAGATCTCAACCAGTCCGGCCAGGCCCGCTCCCTTGAAGCCGAATTCGCCACCGAGCGGGGCAAGCATAACCGCCTGCGCGGCGTCCAGGGTGTCCTCACCGTCCGCGAGCGAGGCCACCGACCGGGGCAGAGGCTGGCCAAGGCTTTCAAAAAGACGGATGCGGTTATAGGGAATCGAGCTGGTCGCCATGTCGAGCAGCCAGGGATCGTCCGATCCGCTCGGAGCCGCCACGGCAATCGGATTGGTGCCATGAAAGCGCTCGGCCCCGCCATGCAGGCGCACGAAGGCGTCAGAATTGCAGAAAGTCACTCCGATCATTCCAGCCCTCGCCGCTTCGACCGCATAGGCGCCGGCGGGCCCGAAGTGGGAACCGCGCTGTATGGCAACCGCTCCCATGCCGTTGAAGCGGGCGATGGAAATGGCTTCCTTCATGGCTTCATAAGCGGCCAGCGCCCCGTGCGCGTCGCCGGCATTCAGGGTCGCGACGACACCCGCCCGGTAGTTGAAGTCCAGCCGCGGTCTGCCGTTGACGCGGCCGCCTCTGATGGCCTTCGCATAATGCGGCAGCAAGCGGATGCCGTGGCTGTCGATCCCCAGCCGGGAACCATGCAACATGGCCCGGGTCGCGGCCGATGCCGTTTCCAGATTCGCACCGGCGGCCGACAGCACCGATATGCTGAAGGCGCTCAGGTCCTCAAGGGCAATACACTGCGCCTCGGTTTCGCTGACGGGCGCGGTGGAACTCACAGCGTCTGCCCTCCATCGACGACCATTACCGATCCGGTGGTGAAGCTCGATTCATCGCTGCCGAGATAGACCGCGGCCGCCGCCATCTCCTCCACGGTCCCCAGCCTGCCCATCGGCTGGCGCGCGGTGAATTCGCGGCGTGTCGCCTCCGGATCGCCGGTGGCCCTCATGCGCGCTTCGAGCGACGGAGACAGGGTCGTGCCCGGACACAGCGCATTGCACCGGACGCCGGATTTTATGAAATCGCGCGCCACACCCTTCGTCAGGCCGATCACCGCTGCCTTGCTCGCGCCATAGGCGGCACGGTTGGCCACGCCGGTGATGGAGGAGGCGACCGAGGCAACGTTGACGATGGACCCGGCCCCGCGTTCCAGCATGCCAGGCAAAGCCGCCCGGATGGTCTGGTAGATCGAGGTGACATTCTGGTCGAAGCTGTTCAGCCAGTCTTCGCGCGAACAGTCCAGGATCGTGCCGTTGTGCACCCATCCGGCGCAGTTGAACAGGATATCGAGCTTTCCGGCGTTCGAAATGGCTTTTTCCACGCTCTCGGCGCTTGTGACGTCGAGCTCTACCGGCGTGATGGCGCCATTCAGTGCGGGCAGGTCTTCCATTTTCGCGAGCGTACGGCTGGCGGCATAGACCTCGGCGCCCTCGCGGGCGAAAGCCAGGGCCGTCGCTCGTCCGATTCCCTGACCCGCGCCTGTCACAAAAGCCCGTTTTCCGGCCAGCCGGTCCGACATGCCCTGTGTCCTTCGCTTTGCCTCTAACAATTATTGTATAATGTGCACACTATACAATTATCAATATATAACACAATAAGGAAAGCGGGACCTTAGTCTGATCCTGGTTTTTGAGTGTTCGGCAATTGTCAAAGGAGGGCGATTTTGGCTATCGTCACAGCTCATATAAATCGATTAGATCATGGAGCCGGAAAGATCGAAGAACCGCCTGCCACGGAAGAGAGCATGCCTGTAGACGCCGGCCGCGGCCCGATTTCGGGTGCGGCCCCCCGTCTCTACGAACGCGCCTTCAAGATCCTTGCAGAGGAAATCCGGCAAAAGACTCTCAGTCCAGGGTCACGTCTGAACGAGACGGGAATAGCCGCGCGTTTCGGCATAAGCAGACCACCGGCGCGCCAGGCCCTGACCCGGTTGCAAGAAGCCGGACTTGTTGAAAAAGCGGCAGGCAGGGGCTTCATCGTCTGCGGAGAACCCGCCGATAAAGCAGTTTTGAGCGCGCCACGGGAACTTCAGCGGCTCGTGTCGTCGTCCAGCTGGGAGCGGATCTACGACCAGGTGGAAGCGGAAATCATTTCACGGATAGCGACCGGCAGCTGGCGGATCGTCGAGGCAGAGCTGGCGCGGACCTATCATGTCAGCCGGACCGTGGCCCGCGATGTCCTTGCCCGTCTGCAGCAAGCCGGCCTGGTGCGCAAGGACGATCGCTCACGCTGGTTCGCGCCGGCGCTGACCCCGCGCCATGTGGGCGAACTCTATGAAATGCGCTGGGTGCTGGAACCCGTGGCGCTGAAAGACGCCGCCCCGAACCTGCCACCACCGCTGCTTGCGCGGATGCGCTCCAATCTGGAGAAGGCGCTCACCAACACCGCAAATCTTGGCAGCGCGGACCTTGATCGCTTTGAGAACGAGATGCATGTCGAGCTGCTGAGTTATTGCGGCAATGCCACCATGATCCAGACGATCCACACACATCAGTCGCTGATCATTGCGCACCGCTTCCTCTATCGTCATACGAACGAGATGTTTCCGGTCGAGCCGTTTCTGCCGGAGCATCTGGAGATCGTGAAGTATCTGCAGTCGGGGGAAGCCGGCAAGGCGGCGGACACGCTCGCCGAGCATTTGAAGATCTCGCTCGACCGCTCGCTCAGCCGCATCGACAAGATCGCGACATATTACCAGCCGGAACCGCTTGCCTTTTTGGAGAAACTGGAAACTTGAGGCCAGGCTCCGGTTCTCGCAACAGACGAACACGCGGCGTTGGCGGAGATGCCGCAGATGTGCCGACGGTCAAGCCCAATCATGCCCAATTTCATTGTTCCAGCTCGCAGGTCCGGCCCTTCCGCGCGGAGTCTTCAATTGCATGGATCAGCCGTTGAGCGGCGAGCGCTTCGCGTCCCGTGATTGCGGGCGGGACGCCCCGGCGAACCGCTTCGGAGAAGTTTTCAAGAACGGACTGGTGCCATTCATGGGTGAAGGCCATCGGATCGGCCCCGCCGCCCGTGGCGCTGTCTGTCCCGTAGGTCTCCGTTTTTCCATTGCGCCAGCTGACGGTCAGTACCCCTGCCTGGAGATGCAGGCTGGCCTTTTCGAAATGCAGGACGATGGATTCCGAAGACCCGGGAAAACTGCAGGTGCTTGCGGTAAACGATCCGACCGCGCCATTGGCGAACTGAAGCCCGGCGACCGCAAAATCCTCCGCCTCCATCTTGTGCAAGATGCTGGTTGCCGTCAGAGCCTGCACACGGCTGACCGGACCGGTCAGCCACAACATCAGGTCGATCGTGTGAATTGCCTGGGTGATCAGAACGCCTCCTCCATCGCGGTCATAGGTTCCGCGCCCGGCCTCGTCGTAATAAGCCTGATCGCGCCACCAGGGCACGGCGACCTCGACCGCTCCGAGACGGCCGAGGCCGCCAGCGTCCACAATTCGCTTTGCCCTCCGGGAGGCGTCACGAAAACGATGCTGGAAGACAATGCCAAGATGGATGCCGGCTTTTTCGCACAGGTCCACGACTGCTTCGGCTTCCGCCTGATTTCGGGCAATAGGTTTTTCCAGAAGGATATGCTTGCCGCTGCCGGCAATAGGCCCGATCAGTTCCAGCCGCACATTCGCCGGCGTAATGATGACCACCGCGTTCACCGTGTCATCTTCGATCAACTGATCGAGACTCTGGTAAACTCGTGGTACGGATTGATAGTTTTCCGGCAATCCTGCCAGCAGCGCGTCAGCGCGGTCCGCCCGCCTGGAGAGAACGCCGCGCAGGATCACATGATCGCGGGCATGCGCAATCGCCGCAAGATGGGTGCCCGCAACCATACCCGCTCCCACGAGCGCCACTCCCAGTGGCGGCGAAACGCGGTCTCCAGCAACTTCCATCAGTTCCCTCCGGATGATTTTCGTTATGGAATACCGGTATACCAATAATAACGGCTATCAAACTGAAACAGCCCCCGCCTTAACCGGCGACAAGGATCATCTCGAAGGTGACGCAGATCGGCGCCTTGCCGGGCACGATGTTGCCTTCGAAGAAGTTGCCGTCCGGATCGACGCAGAAGGTCGGGAGCACGGGTCCCTGCGGTCCGGCATTCCGGGCCCCGTTCAGCAACAGAACCTCCGAGATCGGCGATTCCATGGAGGACCCATCGGAGAAATCGGCCCCGATCAGGCTTCCGATCCCCAGAACCAGCGCATTGCCAAGTTCCAGTTCGCCGGAAAGCTCGGCAACGGCGGTGGACAGATCCTCATGGGGCGCGAGCGAGACGATGGCGGCATTGACCGCAGGCGTGTCTCTCAGCTTCCGGGGCCGGAAGAAGGAGAAATTCGTTTCCGCATCCGCCGTGACATCGAAGCAGCCGCCTTCGAACCGAAAGCCGTCGCCGGAATAATCGGCGCCAATCGTCACCTGGTCGGGCAACAGATGACCGGCGCGGCGCCCGTGTTGCGGATCGTCCCAGATGGCATGGCAATGGAGAAACCATTCGCCGTTCCGCCTGCCGACAATCGCGGTCCCCTGTGTCAGGGTCGCGCCCTGCCCGTCGTGGGTCTGACTGTACCAGGCGACATGCTCCTCGTCCGGGGAGGTGTCCGGCATGACGAACTTGTACGGCCCCATGACCAGCCCGTCGAGGCGGACCACCGCGCTGTCGCACCCGGCGGCGTCCATGACTTCGGCAATGGCGCTCATGAGCATCGCGCCCTTGCCGAGGCTGAAGGAAAGCGGCTCCGCGAAGCCGCTCACCACATGCCGGCGCGGCACTGTCGGCGGACCCGGATGCCGGATCAGGTGAGACCGGCTCATGAAGTTCCCTCCAGCACGGGCATCAAACCGCGTGCGGTCAGCTCTTCGCGAATGAGCTTCTTGGTGATCTTGCCGTAGCCGGTCTTCGGCATGTCGGACAGAAAGACGAAATGGGTCGGCAGCTTGTATTTCGCCAGCCGGCCATGCAGCGTTGCCAGTAGCGACATCTCGTCCAGCTCCTGCCCTTCTTCGGCAACACAGACGGCAAGTCCGGTCTCGCCCCATTTCGGATGGGGAATGCCGAGCACCGCCACCTCCTTCAGCGCCGGATGGGCCAGGAGAAGCTCCTCCACCTCGCGCGGATAGACGTTGGAGCCGCCGGAGATGTACATGTCCGATGCGCGTCCGGTGATGTAGAGGTAGCCCTCCGCATCCATGTGGCCGAGATCCCCCGTGCGAAACCAGCCATCGCGGAAAGCCTTCCCGTTGGCTTCCTCGTCCTGGTAGTAGCCGGCGCAGACTGCGGGGCCGGTCACGCAGATTTCGCCGCTGGCGAGGGGCGGCAGATGCTTGCCGTCATCGTCCTGAATGCTGATCTGGATGCCCGTGCGTTCGATTCCGCAGGTTCCGACCCTGGCTTGAGGACCATCCTCGAGATGATGGTCATGACGCGGCAGCACGGTGATCGCTCCCGTGACTTCGCCCAGACCGAAATACTGGACCAGAACCTTGCCCAGTTTGCGCAGGGCGAATTTCTGATCTTCCCGGTACATCGGCGCGCCGGCATAGATGACATAGCGCAGGCTGGTGTGGTCATGCTCGTCGACGGACGGATGCTCGACCAGCATCTTCACGATGGTCGGCACGGTGAACAGGTTCGTCACCTTGTGGCGCGCCACAAGCTCCCAGGCCACGGCCGGGTCGAAACGGCCTGCCGGCAGCAGCACGCTGACGGCGCCGGCGGCGAGCTGGGTCAGCTGATGCATTCCGGCCCCATGGGACAGCGGCGCCACCACAAGACTGACATCTTCGGGCGTCGATGCCGGCATCAGATCGTTGAGGTGATTGACGATGGTGAATGTCAGCTGACCGTGGGTGAGAACGACAGCCTTGGGACGTCCGGTGGAGCCTGAGGTGAAGAACAGCCAGCAGGGTGCATCGCGGTCGACATCGGCATTAGGCATGTCCTTGCCGAGGTTTTTCGCGATCAGGGCTTCGTAGGAAGGGCCGAAGTTCGCGTTGCCGATCGCAACCACGCCCACCATGTCCGGCAGGGCCGCGCGGCAGGCCGCGGCATGGCCGGGAAAGCCGTGTTCGCAGAACATCATCGCCGTGCCGGCCTTTTGCGCCAGATAGGCGACTTCATCCGCGCCTTGACGGAAATTGGACGGCACCCAGACCGCACCCAGCCGGAAACAGGCCAGCATGATCTCGATGATCTGGTTGTTGTTCGGCGACTGAACGAGCACCCGATCCCCATGCCGGATGCCGAAGTCTTCCCGCATGGCAATGGCGAGAGACGATACGCGGGCATCCAGCTCCCGCCATGTCCAGCGGTCGTCTCCCCAGATGATCGCCGGCCGGTCTCCGAGACGGCGCGCGTTTCGGGACAGGAAATGGGCGATGTTCGACGTGCGGGTCGACCAGGGAAGGGCCGTGTCCCGATTGGCGGTTTCAAAACTCATTTTACCCGCTCCAGAATGGACACGTAGTTCGCGACGGCGGCACCGCCCATATTAAAGACACCGGCCAGCCCGACATCGGGCAGCTGCATGTCTCCGGCTTCGCCCGCCAGTTGCATCGCCGCCATCACGTGCTGGGAAACACCGGTGGCGCCCAGCGGATGGCCCCGCGACTTCAACCCTCCGGAAGGATTGACCGGCAGCTTGCCGTCGCGCGCGGTGATCCCCTCGCGAACGACCCGGCCACCCTGGCCGCGCCCGGCCAGCCCCATGGCCTCATATTCCAGCAGCTCGGCAATGGTGAAACAATCGTGGGTTTCCACCATATCCAGATCGTCAAGGGACAGGCCCGCCTCTTCCAGCGAAGCTTTCCACGCTCCCCGCGCGCCGGCAAATTCGGTCACGTCGCGGCGCGACAGGGCCAGGACATCATTCACCTGATTGCGCGCCCGGAAGCCGATGGCCCGGCCCAGGCTCTCCGCCACATCCGGTGCTGCAAGGACAAGCGCCGCGGCGCCGTCGGAAATCAGCGAACAATCGGTCCGCCTCAAGGGACCGGCCACCAGCGGGTTCTTGTCGGTGACCGTGTTGCAGAAGGTCGCGTCCAGATCCTTGCGCATATGGGCGTAAGGGTTGCGCAGGCCATTGCTGTGGTTCTTGGCCGCGATCATCGCAAGCTCTAGGGAATGGTCGCCGTTTTCCTGAAAATAGGTCTGGGCAATCTTGCCGAAAATACCCGCGAAGCCCGCATCGACCCGGTCTTCCTCTTCCCGGTAGCAGCCGCTGAGCATGATGTCGCCGGCACGGGACGTGGGAACGGCAGTCATCTTCTCCGCGCCGACGACCAGGGCAACCTTGCCGCGGCCTGCTGCGATGAAGTCCATCGCCGCATAAAGCGCGGCGGAGCCGGTTGCGCAGGCATTTTCCAGGCGCACGGCCGGCACATTGCGCAAGTCGTCGAGCGCCATGCCAACCAGCGCACCCTCGAATGCCTGGGCGGAAAACCCGTTGTTGAAGACACCGACGAAGATGCCGTCGACGTCCGGCGCACCGACACCGGCATGCTCGAGAGCGGCGGGCACGACTTCCGCCATCAAGCCTTCCAGGCCCGGCGTTTCGGACTTTCCGAATTTGCTGTGGGCCCAACCCACAATCTGCGCATGGTTCATCTTGTTTCTCCCGGGCGTCCCGGCAGGGCGGTCAGGCCGTGCCTGGATTGTTGAATTCCAGTTTTCTGTTCAGCTTCGCTTCTATCGTGCGTTTTTCACGTTTCAGAAGACCGGCAATCTCGAGCTGGCGGTCGGGCTGCATGCGCGTGTCCAGCGCCGCGACCGACAGGGCCCCGATCGGCTCTCCGCTCGGGGCCATGAGCGCAATGCCCACCGCCCATGAATTCGGCAAATAAAGCCCGGGATTGACGGACCAGCCGCGCGCCCGGGTTTCTTTCACATGGTCCCGGAGAAGCTCCGGCGTATAGCCCGGATAGCCGCTCGCCAGGGTTTGTGCGTTGTCGGCGATCACGTCGTCCACCTCCCGGTCTGGCAGTGCCGCCAGGATCGCCATCGCACCGGCTCCAACCCCGAGCGGGTGCCTTTGCCCAGCCTGAAGGGCGTAAGTGCGAATGGGAAAGGGACCATCCTCCCTGTGCAGGCAAACCGAATGACATCCCCGCCGGATCGACAGAAAGCAGGTGTCCTCGCTGTCCCGCGCCAGGGCGCCAAGACTGTCAATCGCCAGATCGAGAAGATCGAACCGCCGGTTCGCCATCAGACCGATGACATAACTTTCAGGCCCCAGGGCATAGGACCGGCTGTCCTTGTCCTGTTCGACCATTCCGGCCCGGATGAGCGCCAGCAGCATGCGCCGGACGGTCGGGCGGCTCAGCCCGCTTTGCTCAACCAGAGTGTTGATCGATACGGCGTTTCCGCCTGCCCGGGCGATCGCCGACAGCAACCCGAGCGCCCGGTCGACACTCTGCGCCCCGCCCGGCTCCGCCTCTTTTTGTTGCATTGCACTATCCATATTGTAGATACTAAAATCTCATCAGGTGTCCTATTCTGTCTTTCTTTTTTCCATAATTCAACAGATTGCAAATTTTCCCTTACATTTTGTGTTTCATGACGCTACCCTTACAACCGCGATATCATCCATAATATGGATACTGCCTGAGAATAGCCGGTGGCATTCACCAGAGATGAACGCGCAAACGGGAGGAAAATCCGATGAAGACTTTTGCACTTGCCGCTGCCGCGGCGCTTTCACTTTCAGCCGCAGCTCAGGCCGAAACGCTTGTCATGCAGAGCGTCTACCCCTCATCCCTTCCCCTTTTGGGAGATAGCGGCATTCGCCTGACCGAACAGGTGGAAGCCCTGACCGGCGGCGATCTGAAGATCGAGTTCAACGAGCCGGGCGCCATCGTCGGCGGCAATGAAATGTGGGATGCGATCTCCACCGGTGCCGTGGACGCGGGCTGGTACAGCCCCGGCTTCGCTCAGGGGATCATCCCGTCCGCGGCGATCTTCACCGCCGTTCCCTTCGGGCCGGACGTGCGCGCTTATACAGCCTGGTGGTATTATGGCGGCGGCAATGAACTGTGGGCCGACATCACGGCCAAATACAACATCCACACAGAGCTTTGCGCCATCCTGGTGCCGGAAGCCTCCGGCTGGTTCGCCAAGGAAATCAACAAGCCGGAAGATCTTCAGGGCATCAAGATGCGCGTCTTCGGTCTTGGCGCGGCCGTTATGGGCAAGCTCGGCGTCGAAGCCCAGTCCATGCCTGTCGCCGACACGCTGACCGGTCTTCGTCTCGGCACCATCGACGCCGCTGAAGTCTCGTTCCCGCTGATCGACAAGGCGGTCGGCATGAACGAGTATGCCTCCCACTATTACTTCCCGGGATGGCACCAGCAGACGTCGCTGATCACCTTCATCGTCAATCAGGACGTCTGGGACGGCCTGTCCGACCAGCAGCGCACCGTCATTCAGACGGCCTGTCAGGCCAATGTCGCCCTGACCGCCGCCGAGGGGGAAGCCAAGCAGCTGCAGCCGCTGGAAGACCTCAAGGCCGCCGGTGTCCAGGTGCATCAATGGAACGACGCGATGATGACCGCCTTCAGCCAGTCCTGGGACGAGGTCGTCGTCGAGCAGTCCGAAGCCGATCCGGATTTCAAGCGCGCATGGGAAAGCCTGTCGGAGTTCCGCAAGAACTTCCAGACCTGGTCCGACCTTGCCTACCTGAAATAATCCGAAGGACCGGGCGCCCCGCGCCCGGTCCTTCCGGCTGTTGTCCCGCGCCATCTCGCCGGATGCAAGGCCAGACTTAAGGCCAGACCCAAGGTAAGTCTGATGAACACTCTTCTGCGGCTCTCCGATTTGCTGGCGATCCCCTGCCGCCTGGCGGCAAGATTATGCGGCTGGCTGTTGCTCGTTCTGGCGGCTGTCATTCTCTATGACGTTATCGGCCGGCGCTTCTTCTCCACCGGCTCCTTCAAGCTCCAGGAGCTGGAGTGGCACATTCACGGTGCGATCGCGGTGCTCTGCTTCGGCTGGACCTATCTCGCCAACGCCCATGTGCGGATCGACATCTTCTCCGCCAACATGCGCCAGGACACCCGGCTGTGGCTGGAGATCGTGGCCATCGTCGCCTTCCTCATTCCTTTCATGCTGCTGCTGACCTGGTTCGGATACGACTTCGTGCTGCGCTCTTTCGAGCGCGGAGAAGGCAGCTCCGGCGGGGTCGGCCTGCCGAACCGCTGGATCATCAAGTCGGTGATCCCGATCGGCGCGCTGCTGACCATTTCCGGCGGGCTGGCCGTCCTCTTCAAGGTCATTGTCGCTCTTCGCCGGCCCGACATGCTGCAAAGCCCCTGGGAGACCTGATCCATGATCGAAACGATCTCCGCGGTCCTGCCGGGCGCCATGTTCCTGTCGCTGATCGTGCTGCTGTTCTCCGGGGCACCGGTCGCGATCATGCTGATGGGAACGAGCCTCATTTTCGGGCTGCTCGCGATCTGGACCGGCGACATGCGCCTGGTGCATGCAACCCTGCTGCCCAACCGGATCTTTTCCGGCACCATCGACAACGCGGTCCTCGTCGCGGCCCCCATGTTCATCTTCATGGGCCTGATCATGGAGAAGACCCGCATTGCCGAAGACCTTCTGCTGACCCTGCAGCGGCTGATGCGGGTCGTCCCCGGCGGCCTTGCCCTGGCGGTCGTTCTCATGGGGACGATCCTGGCGGCCGCCACCGGCATCATAGGCGCGTCCGTCATCATGCTGACGATGCTGGCCCTGCCCACCATGCTCGAAAACGGCTACGACAAGGGGCTTTCCGCTGGCACTGTCGCTTCCGCGGGCACCCTCGGCATCCTTATTCCCCCGTCCGTGATGCTGGTCTTCATGGGGGACCTGCTGTCGATTTCCCTCGGACGACTGTTCGTCGCCGCGCTCCTGCCGGGCCTGCTTCTGGCCGCCTGCTATGTGATCTACATCGTCACCCGGTCGTTTCTTCAGCCCTCCCTTGCTCCCAAGGCTCCGCCGCTGACCGACAAGGAAAAAGGCGGTCTCTGGCTTGAAACCCTGAAGTCCGTCCTTGCCCCGCTTCTGATGATCTTCGCTGTCCTCGGCTCCATTCTCGGCGGTTTCGCCACGCCGACCGAAGCCTCGGGCGTCGGGGTCGTGGCCGCCTTGCTGATCGGCTTGCTGCGCGGCCGGTTGACCCGGGTGACGCTAAGGGAATCCATGGACGGATCGGTCACGTCGCTGGGGATGCTGTTCTTCATCTTCGTCGGCGCGACGGCCTTCTCCTACATCTTCCGCAAGGTCGGTGGAGAGCATTTCATCGTGGACACCGCCCGGGCGCTGCCCTTTGGCGACTGGGGTCTGCTGATCTCCATCATGGCGATGATCTTCGTCATGGGGTTTTTCTTCGACTGGATCGAGATCACCCTGATCGTGCTGCCGATCTTCGCACCGATCGTTCCGCTGATGGATCTGGGCGACCATGTCGACAAGGCGCAGATGATCTACTGGTTCGCCATTCTGGTGTCGCTCAATCTGCAAACCAGCTTCCTGACGCCACCCTTCGGTTTCGCGCTGTTCTACCTTAAAGGCGCGGCGGGCAACATGCTGGCGATGCGCGACATCTACCGGGGCATCATTCCCTTCGTGATCGTGCAGCTTGTTCTGCTCGGCCTCGTCGTTGCCTTCCCGGAGATTGCCCTGTGGCTGCCGGATCAGGTGATGCAATGAGTGAGACCAGACAAACAGGCCGCGTCGCCGGCAAACGCGTCCTTGTTGTTGGCGGCGGGTCCGTCGGCCCCGGTTGGGGCAACGGCAAGGCCGCAGCCGTTCTCTACGCCCGTGAAGGTGCAAAGGTTCTGGTCGTCGACCGGAGCGATGCGGCCGCAAAAGCCACCGTCGAGCTGATCCGCGACGAGGGCGGGACAGCCGCTGCCTTCATCGGGGACATGACCGATCCCGAGGTGGCAAAGGCCTCCGTGACTTCTGCCGTCAACGCCTTCGGCGGGCTCGACATCCTTCACTTCAACATCGGGATCAGCACCCGTGGCGGCATCGCCGATACGACGCTCGAGGACTGGCGCAAGGTGTTCGCCGTCAACCTGGATGCCGCCTTTCACGTCACCCGGGCCGCCCTGCCGGTTCTGGAGCAGGACGGCGGCGGCGCGATCGTCTACATCACGACCCTCGCGGCCCATCTCAACGGCCCTTACGCCTATGTCGGCTACGAGACCTCCAAGGCGGCCCTCAGCCGACTGTCGCGCAGCGTCGCGGCGGAATATGCCGCCCGGGGCGTGCGCTCCAACACCGTGGTGCCGGGCATGATCGACACGCCGCACGTTCAGGCTCATGTGGCCACCTCCACCGATGGCGCGGCGGTGGCGCAAGCGCGCGCGGCCCAGGTGCCGATGAAGCGTCAGGGCACGGGGTGGGATGTCGCGGAGGCGGCCCTGTTTCTGGCGTCCGACGCGGCCGGCTTCATCACCGGCGTCGATCTTCACGTTGACGGCGGCATGTCGATCCTCATGGGCAATGCCGCGATCTGATTTTCCGGGAGAAAACTTCAAATGACACAGAAACTCGCTCTCGTCACCGGTGCGGCCCGCGGCATCGGACTTGCCACCACGAAGCTCTTCCTGCGCGACGGCTGGAATGTCGCCATGATCGACCGCGACGCACCAACGCTGGCCGAAGCTGCCAAGGACCTCGACGGCGCCCGGGCCTTTGTCTGTGATGTCTCCATTCCCGAGGCCGTGGACCAGCTCTACAAGGATGTCCTGGAGAAATTCGGGCGGATCGACGCTCTCGTCAACAATGCCGGCGTGGCGGATTTCGGGCCCATCGAGGAGACCACCTTCGCGCGCTGGCGCACGGTGATGGACACCAATCTGGACGGTGTCTTTCTGATGTCCCAGGCGGCCATTGCGGCCCTGCGTGAGACCCGCGGCGCCATCGTCAACATCGCGTCCATCTCGGGCCTGCGCGCCTCTACGCTGCGGGTCGCTTACGGAACTTCGAAGGCGGCCGTCATCCACATGACCAAGCAGCAGGCGGCGGAACTTGGCGAACACGGCATTCGCGCCAATTGCGTCTGCCCGGGACCGGTGCGCACCAAACTGGCCATGGCTGTCCATTCGCCGGCTATCATCGCCGCCTATCACGATGCCATTCCGCTGAACCGTTATGGTTCCGAAGACGAGATCGGCGAAGTCATCGTCTTCCTGTGCGGCGACAAGGCAAGCTATGTCACGGGTCAGGTCGTCGCCTCAGACGGCGGCTTTGATAGCACCGGCATCGGCTTGCCGGACCTGCGCGACTAAGCCCGCACAGCTCTGCCTGTGAAGCTGCAGCGCAGATTTGGCTGAGCTGCACAATCCGGTTTGCCAATTGCCAATAGAACGCAAAAAGCCCCACCGTTGTTACCGGGTGGGGCTTTTGATTTGTATCGTTCTGGAATTTCCGTGTTGCTTTGTGAGGCGTGTTGCGTTTAGCGCCTGTCGTGGGTGGTGACCAACAAGACACCGCGCGCGTTTTTTTTCCAAAAGCGTCTGCGGTTATGTGGGTCATTTTATTTGGTTGCGGGAGCCTGATCACACTGAGATTTTAACGCTTGGCCCTTTCAACGGCTGGATCTGCCCGGATTTAGTGGAGAGGCTTTCACTCAGTGATGGCCGTTTCGGCCTCGAATGAGGATTAATACCAAAGAGCATTGATTACGACCCATCTGATGGGTCAGAGCTGGCTCGGTTCGTCTGAACAGTTTCGGGCGTTTCGCTAAGTGGATTTTCGCCTCGATTAAGCCGCCACCATCATCGGCGTCAGAGCGTTGAAGTAAGCCTGATCCGGCGTCTGCCGGTCAAGGGATGAGTGAGGGCGTCGGGTATTGTAAAAGGTCAGATAGCGGCCGATGCCGACGCGGGCCTCGGAAACGGTCTTGTAAGCGTGGAGGTAGACTTCCTCGTATTTGATTGACCGCCAGAGCCGTTCGACGAACACGTTGTCCCGCCACGCGCCCTTGCCGTCCATCGAGATGGCGATCTCCGCTTTCTTCAGCACCGCCGTGAAGTCCACGGAGGTGAACTGCGATCCCTGGTCAGTGTTGAAGATGTCGGGCTTGCCGTG